>CAVRDC010000001.1:0-39541 GCA_963719745.1 uncultured Alphaproteobacteria bacterium
CTATGGGTCAAAGGGCGACATGTCGACTGCAATTAGTGTTGTCCGCTTTTCTCCAGGAAGCCGACATTCCCAAGCACGACCCGCATGTCAGCGACGGGCCATCAAGGACCAAGTGCATTGCAGCAATATGGCGTACGCTGCTCGCTATATTTCAGGTGGGCTGGACGGGCTCGGCTGAAATTCACCCTGAATTGCGGTCGAGATCGCCCGACCAGCGGCTCTACCCAATGAGCGAAACCCGCCGACAAAAGTGTGGGGTCCAAAGACGCCAATCTGTTATCCGGCAAACTTCTTACTCGGAGCGGAGATGCTTTCGCGGCTTAGGCGAAACTATTTGCCACTGGATTTAGCGCCAGCGGGCGGATGTAGAATATCGGCGGGTTGCGTTTGTGAGTTGGTACTGGGTGACCAACCGTAGCACTTGTTGGTCTTTTCGTCACAATTGATGCCGCAAGCATCACTCGCCCATTTCGGCTCGCCACAATTCGTCATGCAGCCGTATTGGCCTTGTCCCTCCTGATAACTACCTTTGTTTTTGCACAAGTCCTTCATGTATTCTTTGGTGCGTGTTCCCTGCAAGGGGACTTTGGTGAACGCAGCCGCAGGTGAGTTCGTAATCATAACGAACAGCCCAAACAGGCTCAAACGAGCAAAAGTGCGCAACATCCCAACCTCCTTGATTAGCCGGCGCGCGGCCACCTGTTCCAAGGTCTAGGCGAGCCCGAACTTACGGTGGAGGACCATGACCCTCACAGCATTCAGTCTGAGTTTTATTGCCTGCGAGCACCTCCTTCCCGGAAAATCCAAATCATTCGCGCGGATTGAGCCGGCGCCCCAAGCATTAGCCCCATTGTACGAATTCTAATCGAAGCTGTAACGGTTATTGACATAGCACGGACCGCACTTCCTGGCGAAATCGAGATCGAAACCCCCATGCAGGTGATGCAACGAAGAAAACCCATTTCACGCCCGGACGTGCTGCGCCGCGGCATTTCAAACTGGCCGATGTCGGCTCGGGGCCGATAGTGTTGCAAAAGTCGTTTTGCACTGATGATCAAAAATTCTGCGGGCTACAGGCGCGGCTTTCGTGTAAAGATGTGAGGGGCCTCATCGCCTCACGTTAAATGCACAGGCGACTTCGGTAACGTGATTGAGGTTATACGAATCGGCGATTGTTTCCCGTTTGGTGTTTTCGCGAAAAATTCCTAGCCCTGCAACTTTCGACTTTTGCAACACAATCGGCCATTTAACCGACATCAGCGCTAAAGCTTTGGGTCCGTCTAAGCCAGAAGCTCCACGGCCGCCACATGGGCGGCCAGCAGAGCCGCTAGTCGTGTCGGATCTCCCCGTGCCATTCCGCACTCGGTAGCGACACCGTCGACGCGTATATGGCGGCGCGCTTCCGCGAGCCGGCTCGAATTGCCGGCAGTATCGTTGTGGTGAATGAGACCGAGGTAAAGCTCGGTATCGTAGCCAAGCTTGAGGGATTTGAGTGGTGCATAATAGGCATCATCCGTTCGCCCTTTTGGCACCGGCAAATGAAAGAACTGGATCGGCCGGTTGACGCAAGCGCTGATCGCGTTGGACATCTCGACCATTATGCCGGCGTCCCTGGGCTGCACCACGTGCTCGTCGGCTGGGCTGCCGTAGCACAGGTGAAAACCGAGCTCGATTGGAGCCGGCACCGCGTCACCAACCTTGGCGAGTACATCAAGAGTCTCGGTACGGAAGTCGACCGGGCCTTTTTCGTAGCAGCCCTCCCAAGCCAGCACCTCCTGGCAAACGTCCCATTGGATCGCGAGCCGCTCGTGCGGGATTGCCGCAGCGATTTTGGCGACCTCATTGGCGAAGTGCTGGGTGAGCGCGGGCAGGACCCCAGGCCGGTCCGACGGCATCATGTTGTTGTAGGTGGGTGCGATAGGGGTCGGCAGACAAACCTGGAACTTCACGCCGGCCGGGATCGTGCCCTGCTTTTGCAGGCGGTCGAAAATGGCCCAGGATTCGATCGCCATGTCGGCATAACCGGTTTTGAATTCGTTCGGGTCGGGTTTGGCCCCCGGCTTGAGGCGCAGACGTGGGATTTCGCGCAACAACTTTCCGTCCCACTGGGTGAAGCGGAAGGGCGCGACGTCAGTCGCAAGTTCGATCGCCGGGTGCTGCGCGAGCACGTCCTGCAGAAAACGGATCCAGCTCTTGCGGATGCCGGTCTCGCCATCGGGGAGGCGGATCACGTGAGTTCCGGTCGCCGCCGAAAGGGTACTGAATACCGTTTCAGCGTTCGGCAAGGGAATACTCCCCACGAAGTGCACGATTGGATGCTTGCTCCGGTCCGCGCTCATTGACGCGTCCCCCTCGATGTGAAAGCTGCAGCGAGTTGTGCGATAAAGCTGCTCACCGTTTGATTCCCCACGGTCTACTATTGTCCCTTAGGATCAGGCCCCAGCGCGCACTGCGTACATCTTGCTCACCGCACCCCAGGTAGGACTGACATGCACGGTACCTGCATGAATATCTCGCCATGCGCGCCGTATTGGTCTTCGAGGAAAAATTCCCTGCCCCCTCGCACCGGAGAGCGCACAGCGATCTCGTTGAACATCCACAATCATGATATGATTGCTGGCGTAGAAAAAGCAGCATCAGTTCCTCGTGCGCGTTTTTACCGGATCCCTGACGTTTTCGACCTTGTCGAACTCGACATTGCGCAGGCTATCCCCAACTTTCTCGACGCGGCGAAAATAGACAGTCTCGACGACGTCGCGCGTATCAGGATCGATTCTCATTAAGCCCCGCGGGCTTTCCCAAATCATTCCTTTGGCAGCCGCGATCAGCGAGTCGCCATCGGTCTTGCCGTCGGTTTTCTTCAAAGCCTCGTAGATGAGGTGCATGCCGTCGTAGCCCCCAATGGACAAGATGTCGGGGTTGCGATGAAATTCTTCGTTGTAGGCTTTGACAAACTCGTGGTTGAGCGGGGAGTCGTGATTGTAGTCGTAATACGAAACAGTGATGATACCGAGAGCCACATCGCCCATGCTCTTTAGCGCGCTCTCAAAGGTGAGTACGTCCTGGCCCATGATTGTGACCTTGGAGGTTTCGATACCGCGCTCGGCCAACGCCTTGCCGATAGCAGCCGGTTGCGCGCCGGCCGGGATCCAGATGAAAATGCCCTCCGGGTTTAGGTCCTTGGCGCGCTGGACGAATGCGGAAAAATCCGGATTGGCGACTGGAATACGAACTGAACCGACGATCTCGCCGCCCGCCTCCCTGAAGCCCAGATGGAAGGCGCTTTCAGCCTCGATTCCGGGACCGAAGTCGGAAACCATAGTGTAGATTCGCTTGATTCCGTTCCTCGCGGCCCAGGTGCCGAGCGAGCCGTTCAACATCGGTGTTGTCGTTGAGGTGCGAGTGATGTAGGGCGACTTGGTAGTGATGATGGAGGTGGCCGCGTTCATGACCACCATGAATTTCTTTGCCTCGGCGGAAATATCGGCGGCCGCGAGCGCATTAGGCGTTAGCACAAAACCGGCGAGAAGATCGGCGCCATCGCGCACGATCAATTCCTGCGCGAGCCGCTTGGCGATGTCCGGCGCAATCCCGCCTGTGTCCTTGCGAACGAACTCTAATTTCTTGCCCGCAACCGTCTCGCCGTGCTGCTTCACGTAAAGCTTGATGGCGTTGTCCACCTGCGCGGCGGTGTCGGCGAATTGGCCGGAGTATGGGAGGATGATCCCAATCTTCACCTTATCCTGCGCATTGGCCGTACCAAGGCCAAGCGCCAAAAGCGCGAAACCGGCAAGGCCGTATGAGATTTTTCGCACTGGTCGCTCCCAACACCCATAACGTAGTACCGAGTGATAGACCTGTATCGAAGCGGCTGGAAGCTAAGATTCAAAGAGCGGCATTCGGTCGGCATTCTAGGCCCGCGATGGCGAGCTTGGTCTTCTGCTGAGCGACGTAGCGGTCGTCAGTAATGAAGGTGGCCGATGTCCGGCTAGGGTCATCTGCGTCGCTGCCATGTCAACGGCATGTCCGCTGTCGGTCCGATCACTACCGAATTGCCGTAGTACGGCAAACGACGAAAAGGGCCAGCAACAAACTCATGCATTGCAAAAAATTACCCTGTTCGATCACCTCCTCAACGAATAGCGATGAGCTGCGGGAAATCGCCTTCCCGACCCTTCCCTTCTACCGCCATGAGTGACCGCGGCAGCAACTTCCCCTTACGGAGTCCAACATCTTTAGGGTCGCTTGGCGGCCGAGTAGTCGCGTGTGGATCTCCCGAAGGGGCGGCATATCAGACGGATGCCCCTGGAAAGTCTAACGTAACGTGTGACGCCTACTTCGGAATCCTATAGTGAATTACTTATGGGCTCCGAAGGGCGTCCAGCCACTTCACCGGAATATACGCGGCGCAGGTGAACGGATTCCAATATGTCGAAGACTTCACCTGTCACCTCGTTTCAATTTGCCGAGCTCGAGGAAAGCATCGGTTACATGGTGCGGAATGCCCATCGCGCTTATGACCGGGTCCTTGGAAGGCGCTGTCCAAGCAAAAGGTCCTCACCGGACAATGGTCGCTGCTGCGGGTACTGTGGCACGAGGACAATCTTAGCCAAATCGAAGTCGCCAACCGCATGAAGATCGAGCGCGCATCGCTGACTATCATGCTGAACACGGTCGAGAAGGCGGGTCTGATCAAGCGGAAGGTCGATGCGCAGGATCGGCGCAAGCAACTGATAAGCCTCACAAGGAAAGGCCGCGCTCTGCAATCGGTCCTCGTACCGATCGGGACACGCGTGAACGAGATCGCACTTATCGGCTTGTCGCACCATGAGATTTCAACGCTGCGTTCGCTCCTTCAGCGGGTTGTGGATAACCTGGATCGCCATCGCGACTAATCAACGCGATCAGTGCCGGCCCGGGGTTTTGCCGAGCAGGGACTCCGATGAAGCCTCGGCCAGCGCTCGATCGACGGTCGCGTGGAATTCCTCCCATGGCGCCTCGCGGTCGCAAGACGCGCGGACGAGCGCGGAATGGCCCGCGTAGAACTTCTCATAGAGCTGATGGCGGCCGGCGAACTCCGATCCCGTGATGTCCCAGCCCAGTTTATAAAGCTTCATGCGATCGGCGGCCTCGATCGCTGGGTGCTCCACCAGCGATCGAACACCTCCTTCAAAACGGGGTCATCCAGTATGGTGCTATCCGCGGGCATCTGCAGGGGCACGCCGCCCATCAGCGTCCGCAGCGTATCAATTATGTCTGTATGGTGCTCCTGACACCAGTTGAGTGCTGCGTACATGATGCGCCGGTTCGGAATCGCATATCCATCAGGCCAGGATTCGAAGGCGTCGATCTGGCCGCGCACCAACCCTCCGATGGTCGCCTCAAGCGCGGCGAGCCGCCCGAGTTGCTCACGCACCGCAGGGATCTTGTCGACGCCGTTGACCATGCACGTTCGGCTGGCCAGGCCGACAATCAACGACATCTTCGCCCAAAAGCGACAGTTCGACTGGTGGTTCGCGAGGCAGTTGGCGGGAGTCTCAAGATAGATCGCGCGGGATTTTGCTGCGTTGTTGTGCAGGAAGATCCGGTCCGCCGGGACCTTCACCTCTTCACACACAAGCACACAGTCGCTCTCATCGAAGCGATAGCTGACTGGATAATCGAGCGGATCGCGCACGTTGAGCGCGTACGGCTGACGTGCCCACAGCGAAAGACCCTTTGTGGCGATAGGAATGGCGCAGGTAATGCTTTCGGCCAATCGAAACTCGTCGAGTGGCTGCAAATTTCCGATCCACATGTCGTCCGCATAGACGGCGGCGGTCGCCAGCATCTTCATGCCAGAGACCACCACGCCGTCGTCCTCTTCACGCACAACGCGGAGACTAGGATGAGAGAGCTTCGATCCGGGTGTGGCTTCACTGCTCCGCAGTCCCGACGGCGGCGTGACAGCGTAGGTAAGATAGATGTCCTCGTCGCGCGCATGTTCGTAGTAGTGCATCAGGTTTTCGCCACGGCCTTCCTGCAAGCGATCGAGCACCATCGGATTCATGGCAAGACCGGTTACGAGGCTGCCGATATGGTCAGGCGAGCGCCCGAAAAAGCCAAAGGTCATATCCGCCAGGGCCTTGCTGCCGCGCATGCGACAGGACAGATCTTTCCTCGTGGTTGGCCTCTTCCACCAAATTGAATGGGTCGCGCCGTTCTCCTCGTAGGTGAGATCGGTTGCGTACTCGGCGGAGGCCTTCTGGTCATAGAAGTCGGCGACTGCTTTTGCGCCACGCGCGAATGCCGGATGGACTGTGACGTCGTCAACTCGTTGAGATCCGATAAACACCACGCGACCGTCTCGCATCCGCTTCAGTTTTTCCGCACCGGAGATAAGCATGGCGAGTCCTCCTCCCTTTGAAGCGAGCCCAAGGTGTGTCAGCGCGCCTTTGTAAGCGATATTACAAATAATCGTCAATCCTTGACAATAATGGTAATAAAGCTTACAAATTTCCATCAAGGCAGAGGATCAGCCAAAGGCATAACGAGATGGCGCGACTGGTAGCGGCTTTCGGAAGCTTCCCACAGCACGATGCTATTCTCGTCACTGGAGAACTGGCAGGGTCTGTTCGATCACGTTGACCGCAAGGCGCCGATCAGCGATTTCGATGGAACACCTCGCGCGTTTGACGAACTGTTGAAGGCGACGCCGCCGACTGAGGCCGAGAAAATCTCAAAGGGCGCCATCGTCCAGAGGTACCAGGTCGCAAATGCTGCGATGGACCGGCTTGAGGCCGATCTGGCGGCTGCAGAACTCGACGTATTGATCATCATCGGCGATGACCAGCGCGAGATTTTCCAGGATGCCTGCCGCCCGGCGATCGGCATCTACTACGGTGAGACAATCCGTAATGCGGCTGCTCCATCGACGCCGACCAGCGACTGGTATCTAAAGGACCAACGCCGGCGGCTTGAAGACAACGCGGACCGTTTCTACCCTTGTCACCCGGCTCTCGGCGAATTCATCATCTCAGGCCTCACTGAACGGGGTTTCGACATCACGGCGGTAAAAGCTCTGGTGGGAGAGCAATTCGAGGGGCACTCCTACTCCTTCGTCCACCGGCGCTTTATGAGAAAGCACGTTGTCCCGATCGTTCCGGTCTTCCTGAACACCTATTATCCGCCGAATCAGCCGACGCCGCGGCGTTGCCAGAATATGGGCATCGCGATCCGCGAACTCGTCAACGCGTTTCCGCAAGACATCCGCGTCGGGATACTAGCGTCTGGTGGCCTCAGCCACTTCCTGATCAACGAGGAACTTGACCGTAAAGTGGTTGCCGCCATCCAAAAGAAGGACGACGAAGCTCTAAGAACATTGCCCGCCCGCCAGCTACAGACGGGCTCGTCCGAGATACGGAATTGGATTGCGGTTTGCGCCGCGGTTCCCGATCTCGCCCTGGACTGGATCACTTATGTGCCGGCTTATCGGTCGCGCGCAATGACCGGCGTTGGTCTTTGCTTTGCGCAATGGAAGTAGGTCGGTGAGCGAACGAGGCGCTCGCAATGCCTGTTACGAAAATCCGGGGCGTGAATATCAATTGGCAGGTGATCGGTGATGCCGGTCCTTGGGTGATGCTGACGACGGGCGGGCGGCGAGGTCACGATGACTTTGTCCCGCTCGCCGAAAAGCTCGCCCACCTAGGACATCGTGTCGTGCTGCATGATCGCCGAAATACTGGCGCCTCCGACGTGCTGATCGAGGGCGAAGAAGGCGAGGAGGTTATTTGGACCGACGACATGTACGCGTTGATGCGAGAGCTTGACGCGTTGCCGGCTTTCTTCGGCGGTGGATCGTCCGGCGCACGCACCTCTATCCTATTCACGCTGCGCCATCCTGAGGTGGTGCGCGGTCTTTTTCTGTTGCGGGTTACCGGAGGCGCGTTCGCTGCCGGGCGCCTCCCTGAAAGCTATTACGGTCAGTTCATCCGAGCTGCTCAAGAGGGCGGTATGGGCGCAGTCTGTGCGACCGAGCAATGGGCAGAACGCATAAAGGCCAACCCTCACAACGGGGACTACCTAAGACGCCTGCCCGCCGAGAATTTCATCGATGTCCCTGACAAAGTGGAAGGAGATCTTCGTTGCCGGCGCGACCTCCCGGTCCTTGGGGTGACCGCTGAGGAACTGGAGTCTATCGAGGTTCCAACCATTGTCATACCCGGCAACGATAAGGTTCATTCGAGCAGCAGCGGACTCGCCGCGCACCGGCTCATCCCGGGGTGCCAAATGCACCGACTGCCGATCGAGGATCAGGATATTCCACTAATCCCGTTCTCCGAATGGGCTACTTAGAAGACGAGATTTCGCAGGTCTTCGCTCGGTTCGTCACCCAAGTGATCCGCGATGAGAAAGAAGAAGTCTCTGGCGTGTGAGATCAAGAAGCAAAGTGATTTCAGACGGCCCGGTCCCGCGACGCACCACGTGTGCGCCCAAAACCGCGGGCTATTGCGTGCGGGCAAGTGTCTCTTGCACGGCGCGTGGCGTAACGCACTCGTTCCAAACGCAAACGTTGCTCGCTCAAACGCAGGGTCGGAAACATGGGATGCGACGTAACGTGAGGTGATTGATGACGCGGCAACTCAGCGGTCAACGCGTCGTTGTATTCGGCGCGAGCGGAGGAATCGGACTTGCCGCCGCTCAGCTTTGCCACGCTGAAGGTGCGGAAATAACCCTTATCGGGCGCGACATCGCCAAGCTTCAGACAGCCAGCGCCGCGCTTCCCGGATCGCAGTGGCGTGCAGCAGATGTGCGAGACGAAGCCGCTGTCGGACAGTCTCTCGCGTCGCACGCCCGCATAGACCACGTCTTTATATCGGTTGGGCTCGGCGGCACCTCGAGCATTTTGACCAGTGACATGGCCTCGTTGCGGCAGCCGTTTGAGGAGCGGATATTCGGTACTTTCACGATCATACGTGCTGCGGCGCCCAAAATGGATGGGGGCTCCTCGATCACGTTGGTGTCGGGCATGAACGCGTCGCGTGTTGCGGCCCGAAGCATCGGCACAGACGGCGGCGCTTTGCGGCGTGGAATCGTTGGCGCGTACTCTTTCCCTCGATCTTGCTCCCATACGCGTTAACGCGGTTGCGCCCGGTTGGATCGATACGCAGCGCCTGGAGCGAACGTTTGGCGCGGAACGGGCGGTTCGCGTCGAAACCCTCGCGCGGCAGTTGCCGGGAAAGCGCTTTGGAGCGGCCGACGAGGTAGCGCGCGCCGTTTTCATGCTCATGACTAACGCATACATAAATGGCGAGGTGGTGCATATCGACGGCGCCGGCCGGCACGTTTGACCCGAATTGTTCAAAGGCGCTGCTCATCGCTCGATGCGCGCAGCAGCGATTTAGCTTGCGGCGATGATCAGTCGATTGCTGCGATGCACGCCCAATGACGGTTACGGGTCAGGAGCGCGATTTTGCCCCGTTTTCCCAATGTCGGATCCAGTTGCGCGTCCGACGTCGCTGGGAATTTGTCCCACTCAGAAATCTTTGCTGTCGCTGAAAAGAAATTCTCCCGGCTTTTTGGCCGCGGCCTTCAAGTAGTCGTTGATGGCTTGGCGGGTCTGATCCGTTAGCTCGAACTTGACGGGCCGCCCCGTATTCTTCTGGCGCACCGTTGCGCGGTCGATCGTATGACCGTTTGGGGCAACGTCCTCGACTTTTTTAGCAAGCTTCGCGGCTGTGACGTTGTGGCCGTAGGCGAACGAAGGCAACCCTGATTTATCGGCGCACGGGCAACTTGAGGGCGGTTCAGCTCTTGCTCGGTCACACCAAAATCGAGAGCACCGTCAGGTACCTTGGCATCGAGGTCGACGACGCTCTTACGATAGCGGAACAAGTTGATGTCTGAAATACCTGGGCAGAGCCGACGTGCTCTGCCTAGCACGTATCGGCAGCTTCGGGCCAATTAGGGAAGATCAGCCGCATCATCGATGAGATTGGCTCTTCGCCGGCGGAAATGAAGATGATGTCGTCATTGAGATTGGCGATGTAGGCGTGCCGTCGCGGGATGCTGCTCAGGAATAGAGTAACCTCGCCGCCGCCTTCTGCTTTGACAACAAACGGCGCGCTTTTCTCAATACCGACGGAATTGTTCGGGCGCAGGACCACCGGAGGCTTGTTGGGGCGTTCGATGCACAGCGAGCCCTGGTAGCAATGCAGAAAGAAGGCGCGGTCGGGTCGCTCAACCAGGAAATGTCGTCCGTGTCACCGCGACAAACGCCGCCTCCACGCCGTCGAGGCGTAAGCCCGGCGCGCGAAGGAAGCGGGCATGATCGCCGGACTGTTGGTGTGCCAACACGTACTCCCGGTCAATGACGGCTCGCGGTCCCGTACCTATGGTTCTGCGGCGTGCCAGCGGAGGAACATCCGACGGACGCTCGGAGGAAAAGGGAACAGCCGGTCTGCCAGAATAAACCTCCGGAAAGAGCAGGTGCACTTGTGAAAATCGCGAGCTTCTCGGCAAACGGACGGTCGCGACTGGGCAAGATCGACGGCGATACGATCATCGACCTGTCGGTCGCAACGCCGGACCTGCCCAGCTCTCTCGTTGACGTTCTTCGGCTTGGCGCGCCCGCGCTGAAACGGATTGCGGACGCCAAGGCCGTTGCCGGCGCGGGGATGCTGTTGGCATCGGTCAAGTTATTGGCTCCCGTTCCCAATCCGTCGAAGTACCTCGCCATCGGCTTGAACTATCACGATCATGCCGAAGAGGCCCGCAAGGCGGGCATTCCGATTCCGCAGACGCAGGTTTGGTTCAACAAGCAGGTTTCCTGCGTCGTTGGTCCCTTCGACGACGTCGTTCGTCCGAGCGTATCGAACCGGCTGGACTATGAGGCCGAACTAGGCGTCGTCATCGGCGCGCGCTGTCGCCACGTGAGTGCGGAAAACGCGCGGTCAGTGATTGCCGGCTATTTGGTGACGAACGATGTGACCGCGCGAGACTGGCAGCAGCGGTCGCCGACCTGGACTCTGGGCAAGTCTTTCGACACGCATGGGCCGATCGGTCCGTGGCTCACGACCGCTGACGAGGTGCCCGATCCGCACGCTCTGAAAATGCGGCTCCTGGTGAATGGGGAGCTGCGTCAGAACACGCTCACGGGCGGCATGATCTACAACATCTTCCAACAGATTGAGCATCTGACCACAGTCATGACCCTTGAGCCGGGAGACATCCTGGCGACCGGCACCTGCTCGGGAGTCGGCATCGCGCTCAATCCGCCAAAATACCTAAAGCCCGGCGATGTCGTGCGCGTCGAAATCGAACGTCTCGGTTATATCGAGAATCGCATTGTGGCTGACCCCTGGCCTGCCGTCCGGGCCGAGACGGAGCGGAACACGGCCGCCGCCGCCGTCTGAGCAGTTGCGCCAGGATCTCACGAGGAACAAAAGCCGGTGATTGCAAATGAAAAGGGGTAACCGGTGACAAACCTCATTCAGCAAATGGGGCACGTAGTGATTTCCTCGCCGGATCCGCTGGCTGCGGCAAAAGATCTGCAGGACACGGTCGGCTTGCGCATTTCGGAGCAGGACGGCGACATCGTTTATCTTACAAGCAACAACCGCCATCACGAGGTCACCTATATCAAAGGCGCCGGCAAGGCGGTTGTGCTCGGCCTCGAAGCGGTCAGCAGGGAGGCGATTGATGAGGTGTACGGACGGGCGAAGTCGGACGGGCTGGCCATCCTCTCCGACAAACCAGTGGGCAAATACTACGCGCGCGCGGTGACGATCGTCGCGCCCGGCGGCGCCGTGTTTGAAATCCATACGCCGATCACCCGCAATCAACCGGCGAGCTACAACGGCGCCGGCGCCCGGCCGCGCCGGATCGAGCACATCAACGCCTTCTCGCCCGATACCGCGGCCTTCGGTGACTTTTGCGCAAAGACACTCGGCATGAAGCTCTCCGATCGCACCGCCGACGACGGCTTCCGCTGGTATCGCGCGGCGGACGGCTATCACCACACCATCGCGATGGGGCCCGGCGCCAGCGCGCTGCATCACTACGCGTTCGATCTGCACTGCATGGAAGATTTGATGCGCGTCGCCGACAATCTGGTGCTGAAGGAGCGCGCGCTGGTCTGGGGTCCGGGCCGCCACGGCGCCGGCAGCAACGTCTTTACCTACTACGCCGATCCGCACGGTTGTCTCGTCGAGAATTCGATCGAAATGGCACGGATCGACAATGATGCGACCTACGAGCCGCGAAGCTGGGACATCAGCGAGGGTCTCAACGGGCGCTGGATCAACATGTGGGGAACACCGCCGACTCCGGGCTTTCTCGTTCCCGGCATCCCGTTCGAAAACCGCTAAGAGGCGGCAAGCGCACGATCGAACTCAAAGCAACTTAATAACAACGAGATGGGGAGGGTTACATGTCCGAGGTCAATTCATGGGGTTCCAAGATTTCCCTTGTTATGGGTCATATGGCCGGGATGATCGACCAGCCGGCGCTTCCGATCTGGGTGGGCATTCTGATTTCCGGCTATGGCTTTGCGCCCGCCCAAGCGGGCGGCCTGGCGACGCTGTTTCTGCTCGGCGTCGTCGTATCGAGCGTCGTGTTGTCGCCGTTCTTCCACCGCATGCCCGGCCGCTGGATCCCGGCGATCGGCTTCGGCGTCAGTGCAGCCGCGTTCGCTGCGATGATCGGCGTCCACGATTTCGGGCCGCTGGCGATCGGACACTTCATCGCCGGCTTCGCCACGGGCCTCGCTTTGTCCTTCACTCACGGGACCATGGGGCGCACGGCCAACCCGCATCGCATCTTCGCAATGGGCGGACTGATGCTAGGAATTTTCGCGGTCGTATTTCTCGGCGGCTCGCCGTCTGTGATAGCCAAATTCGGACCGCCGACGATCTTCACGCTGTTCGCGATCATCATGGCGATCGCGTGCGTCGTCGCGATTTTTCTGTTCCCCGGCGTGTCCGTCAATGAAGATGTGGTCGAGGATACGACAAAGTTCAGCAAGCGGGCGTGGCTCGTCATTTTCGGCATCATGCTGATGGCGCTCAATCAGGCGATGATCTTCAGTTTCCTCGAACGGATGGGCGCCGACCGCGGGTTGGATCGCGAGACCATCCAGGGCGTCCTGATCGCACTCGGCCTGATTGCGATCACACCGGCCGCTCTGGCCGCGCTCTTGGAAAAGCGGCTATCGGCGATCAAGGTTGGGATCGGGGGCGCCATCGTTCAAGGGGTGCTCGCCGTGACCATCTCCGGTTCGAGCGGATTCTGGCCCTACGCGATCGGTGCGGCGTTCTTTCCTTTCGTGATGCTGTTCACGCACACCTTCATCTTCGGCCATCTCGCGCGGATCGAGCCGACCGGCCCGCCGTCGCCGCGACCCCGGCTATGATCATGTCCGGCTCGACCATTGCGCCGTTGTTCGGCGGTGTGCTCGTTCAGGCCATCGGATATCCGGCGCTGGGCGTTGCCGCAATCGTTTTCAGTCTCTTTGCTGCGGCGCTCTACGCCGCGTCGCGCAAATATGAGAGTGGGTTTGTCGGCGTCCCGCCTCGGACCAGCGTCGTGCACTGACTGCCTTCGGCTTTCGGGCACGATCCCAGAAGCCGCCCGTTCTTGTCAGCGTGCGTCGGATTAAATTTGCTCTACGAGGCCGCAGACACCTTGCAGGCCGCCTCCTTTCGCCATTGTCCCGGTGCAATGCCGAACTCACGCTTGAAAGCGCGGATTAGCGCGCTTTCGGACTGATAGCCGACCGCTACGGCGATCTCCGGCAGGGGCGCCTGCGAAGCGGTCAGGAGCTGCTTGGCGTGATCGAGCCGGATTCGCGTCAGCGTCTCCAGCGGCGGGGCGCCGAAGATTGTGCGAAACCGCTCGAAAAACGCCGAGCGGCTTAAGCCGGCGGCATCCGCAAGCTTCTCCACCGTCCACGGCGCCGATGGGGTCGCGAAATAGGCCGACCAGGCCCGCAGGATGTGCGCGTCATAGCGGATCGCTTCGGGAGCCTGCCCCATGCGGACGACGCCGACCTGCACGCGCCGCAGCAGCTGCAGCATGATGACTTCGCAAAGCCGTCGCACGACCTCCATGTCGACCGTGCCGCGCGCGAGCTCGAGCCGAGCCGCCTCGACCATCAGCCGCATCATCGATGAGATTGGCTCTTCGCCGGCGGAAATGAAGATGATGTCGTCATTGAGATTGGCGATGTAGGCGTGCCGTCGCGGGATGCTGCTCAGGAATAGAGTAGACCTCGCCGCCGCCTTCTGCTTTGATCAACAAACGCGCGCTTTTCTCAATACCGACGGAATCGTTCGGGCGCAGGACCACCGGAGGCTTGTTGGGGCGTTCGATGCACAGCGAGCCCTGGTAGCAATGCAGAAAGAAGGCGCGGTCGGGTCGCTCAACCAGGAGAATGTCGTTCCGTGTCACCGCGACAAACGCCGCCTCCACGCCGTCGAGGCGTAAGCCCGGCGCGCGAAGGAAGCGGGCATGATCGCCGGACTGTTGGTGTGCCAACACGTACTCCCGGTCAATGACGGCTCGCGGTCCCGTACCTATGGTTCTGCGGCGTGCCAGCGGAGGAACATCCGACGGACGCTCGGAGGAAATCATAAGGCGGGACGAGACTTCGTCCAAGCCTGAGCGTTTTGGCTCATTTGCTTCCCCGACACTGAAACGTTGGAGCCGCCAGAAGGGCCGCATTTGTGCGATGCGGCGCCACCGGTACCTCCACAACCGCGCCGGAGGAAATTATGGCCGCCAAGATCGACAGGACCATCGATGTTCTCGTTGTCGGAGGCGGCGGTTGCGGCCTCGTGATCTCGATCTTCCTTGCCGACCAGGGCGTCGATTTTCTCACCATCGAACGTCACGCCTCCACATCGATCCTTCCCAAGGCGCACTATCTCAACCAGCGCACCATGGAAATCTTCCGCCAGCACGGGCTCGCGGACGACGTCTATGCGCAAGGCACGCCGCCTTACAATCGATCGCGGACCAAATGGTATACCTCGCTGGGCGGCGACAACCCGCTCGCCGGCAAAACGATCTTCGACATGGGCGCCCTCGGCGGGCACGGCACGCCGCGTGTCATACACTATCTTGAGACCTCGCCGAACGACACCGCAAACCTCCCGCAAATTCGCTGGAGCCCCTGATCAAGTCGCACGCTAAATCGCGCGACGCCTCGCGCATTCGATTCTCGTGCGAATTGGTCGAATTCAACCAGGACGCGGATGGCGTCACCGCGACGATCCGCGACGTCGAGACTGGCCGGACTGAAACCGTTCGCGCGAAATATCTGGTCGCCGCCGACGGCGGCCGGACGATTGGCAAGATGCTGGACGTCGCGATGGACGGCCCGACCAAGCTCATCACCCAGATCTCCGTTCATTGCGAAGCCGACCTCTCGCAATCGGATACCCGATGATCGGGTGCTGCTCAACTGGCTGAAGCCGATGCACCGCCAGGGCGTGTCGGTGCTGGTCCCGATGGGACCCGGCCAATGGGGCCGCAATTCGCCGGAATGGTCGCTCGGCTTTCCCCGCATGCCGTTCGATCCGCCGTCGTTCAACGACGAGGCGGCGGCCGAGGAGGTTCGCAAGATCCTCGGCATCCCCGACCTGCAGGTCAAAGTGCGGTGCGTGTCCGAATGGGCGGTGGAAGGCGTGCTGGCGCAGCGCTATCGTGTCGGCCGCGTTTTTCTGGCGGGCGACGCCGCGCACCGCCATCCGCCGACCACTGGCCTTGGCCTCAACACCGGCATTCAGGACGCTCACAATCTCGCCTGGAAACTGGCGCTGGCGGTGACGGGGAAGGCGGCAGACAAGCTGCTCGACAGCTACGAGGCCGAACGGCGCCCGGTTGGCGCGTTCAACGTCGAATGGGCGCTCAACACGTTCTTCAATCATATGCTTCTGGAAATGGGTGTGGTCGCCGTCCATCCCAACAACCTGACCGAAGTGCAGACGCCCGGCCACGTCATCGGCGCGGTGCAGGCTCTGTTTTCCGACAGCGCGAACGGCCGTATGCGACGCGACAGGCTGCAGACCATCTTTGGGACGCAGGCGATCGAGTTCTTTGCTCAGGATGTTGAGCTCGGCTTCGTCTACAATTCATCGGCGGTGGTTGGCGATGGGTCGGCGGCACCGGCACGACCGGCGAATGGCCAGCTCTACACACCGACGTCGCGGCCCGGTCATCGCTTGCCGCATTGCTGGCTCGACCAGCGCGGCCAAAGACTGTCGACGCACGATCTGAGCGGAGCCAAAGGGGATTTCGTGCTGTTGGTGCGGCCCAATGGCGCGCAATGGCGCGCCGCCGTCGAGGCGGCCGCGAAAGCGACGGGGGTGGCGATCAGGCTCGTGGTGATCGGGCGCGGCGGCGACGCGCTGGACGCCGAAGCGCGCTGGGAAGAATTGTGCGGCGTGGCGGATGACGGGGCCGTCCTCGTTCGCCCCGACAATATGGTGGCCTGGAGGAGCGCGTCTATGCCGGATCACGCGGACATCGAACTCACCGGCGTCATGCGTGCGGTCTTGGGCATCCAGCAGGATCGGCGGTGACTTTCACGCCTTACTCCAGCTCCTCAGAGCCGTCGCACACAAACCACTAAACACCCATACTGATTCACAATTCCATCGGCCGCTTGGCGTGCATTAGCTTTGATTACTAATCGTAGCAAGCCCGTCCATCAATCGGAACCAAGTGGAGCTGATCCACGGACGGGCTAGGCTCGCACGTCCGGTAAGGATCATTCACGACCGAGGCGTTTGCCGCAGCTATCACACCAGGTCCGGAATGCCCCGAAAGCGGACGTTGCCAGCGACGGATGGAACGGTAAAACGGTTGCACGCTCGCACTCGTTCGTCGGTGGATTTATTTCTTGGTCGTTGCACGCTCGCACTGGTCGTTGGTGCGACTTGTCACACGCCCGATCCGAGTGGTGTTTTGTTGTCGCGCAATTTTTACAATCCACTAGTCATGGTGACGCGCCCAGTTTGATACAGCCCAATCGCTCGTGCCGCCGCGGGTGACAGGTCGATGTGCCTGCCGCGGACCCATGGGCCACGATCATTGATACGTACCGTAACGCATCCCTCGTGGCAGACGCGAACGTGCGAGCCGAACGGCAATGTACGATGCGCCGCCGTCATTGCCGAGCAATTCAAACGCTCGCCGTTTGCTGTTCGATGACCGCAAAGACCGTCACGTCCGCCATAGATGCTTGCCACTTCGGCGTGCACAATTCCGCCCATGGCAAGTAGTAGCGCCGCCACCAAGGCCAATCCAAAACGGTATGAACTTTGTCCTGACATATCTTCGCGCTCCTCTGATAAGCCCAGGTGTTAGGGAATAAAAGGTTCGATGTCATCCGACGCGACAATCAAATTAGAATTGCTGCATTTCATCTTGGATCAATCAAACATGTGGCGGAAGTTCGGCAGGCTTCCGGGACAGTCGAGTTCACGGTAGCAAGGTGGCCTGATTGCGCATTAATCGTCGCTGGGTGTTCGCTTTCGCTCGCTCCGCGGCTGCACTTTGGCCGGCGCGCAGGTGACAAGGTAAGACGGTTGCACGCTCGCGCTCGCCGGAGTGATGCGCCCATTTGCGTGCTGACGGTATAGCCGGGAGATTTACCATCGTGTTTGATTTCCATGCACGTGGAACATCGGGATATTGCGGATAGGACCCTCCGAACACACGTTCAGGGCTGTCCGCATGCCGGCGCCCTCTGCGGTTCCTCGCAAGGACGGAATGCAAAGATAAACCCGCTTGAGGGTTCACCTGACTTGCCGCAAGTTGACAAACGCTGCTGTGCTGACAGCACGGTACGGTGAGGTGGGGCAAGGTACGGTATGGTGGAGGTGTGGCCAACGGGGGGCTGCGGTCGGCCGAGGGACCGCAGCCCCTTTTCCTACGATCTGCGGGCCAATAGCGAGCGCAACGTAGTCAGCTTCTGAATTTACATTCGCGAGTTGAGTGATAATCCCATACTGAATGCCTTCTGCCGCGTCGCACCCTCGCTTCGTTTCAGCGTTCTGGCGATTTTTTTCGCAGGGGTTTTCTTACGTGCAAATGATTTTAGTTCACGCACCTGTGCCGTCGTCCAAGCGCGTTTCTTTGATTTTCTCTTCAAAGTAATCCCCGGTGCTAGGTAAAAGTATTTTCGCATAAACCCCAAACAAAGCGACTGTCAAGTTTTTTGTAGAAATTATCAATAAAACACCCGCGCTTATCGAGTCAGCTTTGATCGTTTCCGAGAGGCCCTCATTGGCACAAGGCCCTACAGGAGGATTTCATCGCTGCGCAGACGCGGTTATGATCGTTTGTCTGCGTTAACTGGCAGATGAGCATGGGGAGGGACACAATGACGACGGCCGAAACGAAATTGCTTTTTCCGGGGCTTGCCGGGTTCTACGCATCCTGGCGCGATATCGCCTACACCGCCTTGCGAGTAGTCATCGGCTATATCTTGCTAATGCACGGCTGGCTTAAGGTTGGCACATTCGGGCTCGCTGGCGTCAGCGGTTTTATGGCCAAATCGGGACTCAGCCCGCGACGGCGTTTGCAGTTGCCGCCATGTTTCTTGAAACTGTCGGCGCCATTTGCATCATCCTTGGCCTGTTCACACGTTTCTTTGCGGCAGCGCTTGCGATCGAGCTTCTGATCGGGCTCCTCGCGGTGCATCTGAAGAACGGCTTTGATGTCAGTAAGGGCGGCTTTGAGTATATCCTGCTGCTCGGCGTCGTGATGTTCGCAATTGCGATCCGAGGCGGCGGACCCTACTCAGTCGATCGCATGATTGGCAAGGAACTGTAGAGCACTGGCGCGCGCGCCGTTCTAGAGCATCTTTGTATGGTGCGCCGCGCCTTGGTAAGCTTTTCGCGCGTCGTTTGTTCCGCCACCTTGATGCACTACTTCCGCAATACCTCCGAAGCTGACATTACGTTTGTTGCAGTGCGTGAGTTTTTTGCTGGTCCAGTGCACAGCGCAAGATGTGACGCATGTCCCGCGTCGAGCGTCTGCCCTCGGCAGGGCTCATTCAGGCCACGCTGCGCGCGTGCGTCAATTCATCAACGCGCCTGATGTGGGCGACGGCGGTCTCCGCTCCACCGGTTTTGGTCATGAGATCGAGCGAAGTGTCGTCGTCGCCGACAGGGGTGAGCGCCTGGTCCATGTAGCGATGGCGGTTAGGGTCTCGCGCCGCGCTGATTGCTGACGCGGAGAGTTTCAACAGCGCGACGAGGATGGTGACAGTCTTGCGTACCGTGTCCCATCCAAAGCGCGGCCAGAAGATCAAGGCAGGCTCTGCCGGCAGACCCGGCCGTCGCTCTGAAGGATGTCGCAATCGCAAAACGCCGCTCTGGATCGGGTGAAGACCTTCGAGCCCGACGGTCAACGAGAAATTCAGCAGCAGCTTGACCATACTGGCCATTGGGCCTCCGGTCGCAGCGGTCCGCCGCAAAAGCGTCCGCATATGCTCCTTCGAATAATAGAGGCCCCAAGCCTCCTTGTAGATTGCTGTCCACTCCTCACGGGTCATGTTCGGATGGTCGGTACAGACGCTCTCAAGGTCGTATTTGTTGAGATCGGGATCCATGTCGACCCCTTTGCGCCAAAGTATTTGATGATCCTCCGAACCCGGTAGCGGCGTCAGGCAAAAGAACTCCATGATATCAAGCGGCAGTTCGCGTTGAATGATTTCGATGTCGCGACGGATCGAGGCCGGAGTGTCGGCGGAAAAGCCTAAAATGTAACCAGCAAGCGTGAAGATTCCTTGCGCTTTCCACGCCAACAGCATCTTGCGGTATTCCGTGATTTTGTTCTGGCGCTTCTTTGCGGTGGCAAGATTGTCCGGATTGATATTTTCAAGTCCAATGAAAACCCGTGTGACGCCGGCGCGCTTCGATTTCTCGATGAAATTTGGCAGCTTGTGACACAGAGTATCGACCTGGATCATTAGGCCAAGTGGAATGCCGTCGACCTCGCGAAGTTTGATCAACCGATCGAGAATAACCTCCCAGTCTTTGTTTCGAGCGAAGTTGTCATCCGTAATAAAATATTTGCAGACGCCCTGAGCCCAATTGACACGCACCAGCGCTTCGATGTCGTCCGGCGAGCGATAACGCGACCTGCGGCCCTGCACGTTAATGATCGTGCAAAACGAGCACTCGTAGGGGCACCCGCGTCCAGCGTCGAAGCTGGAACTCAGGCCAAGCGTGCGGCGGATGTTGATGATGGGAAGGAATGGTATCGGCGCACCTTCGATGCTCGGCAAATCTTTCATGAAGTTGTAGACCGGCTGCAGTCGGCCTTCGGCAACGTCCCGCAGCAAAATGTCGAGTCGGCCCTCGACCTCGCCCGCAAACATCGACACGCCCATTTCACGGCAGGCGTCGAGGCCTACGGCCTTGCCGTCAAGCATCGACAGGCAGCCCGAGACATGAAAGCCGCCAATCGCAACTGGAATCCCGGCCGCACGCAACGGACGCGCCAGATCTAGTGCGCGCGGGTACTGATTGGATTGCACGCCGACAAGCGCCACCAGGCCGAAATTGCTGTGACGCTTAAATCGCTCTACTAGTTTTTAAATCTCGATTCGCTGGCTAAATTCGTCGATTGCTTCAAGGTCGATATCAACGTCAGGGCCTAGCACCTTGCGCTCGGCGCATTCGAGCGCAATGCCGTAGACAGCTGCTAAAGAGTTCGAAGGGATAATCGCACGCCACCAGCGGATCACATAGCCGTCTTCGCCGTAATGCGAAGGTTTAATGAGAACAAGTTGAAATCGTCGATCGGCGGATGGTTTAGACAAATTTCGACATCCTGGCTGCAGCATCAGAGGCTAACAGCCCACCCAACCGATTTAAGGCGGTGCGGTCAACACTATTGTCACGCCGTGTGCCGCGAGCGATCAAAATCGCGGACAGGTCGCGAATAACGCGAAGAGCCCAGGAAGAGCCATAGTCCCTCTTTCTTGCTCCCCGGCCCTGATGTAGTCTGCTCAAAGAGCTGCCGAGGGACGTGCCGGAGTCCCGCTTTTCATTTCAGTAGCAGCGCTCATGCCGTCGGCGGGCATCCACTATCCGCAGACTTTATTTTCGCGGTCGTCCACAATCCATCACGGGCGCAAGTCTATTTGCATGCGCATAATGGCTTCGGAAGAAGCGAACAGTGCACAGGGAGGGACGTCATGGCGATGAAGCAGACCTTCGTGACCGGCCTGTCAGCGGCCAGCCTAGTTCTCGCAAGTGGACTGGTTTGGGCTGCGGGTCAATACGGGCCTGGCGCGAGCGACGCCGAGATCAAAATCGGAAACACGATGCCGTATAGCGGGCCGGCTTCGGCCTATGGCGTTATCGGGAAATCGGAGGCTGCGTATTTCGCCATGATCAATGATCAGGGCGGCATCAACGGCCGCAAGATCAACTTCATCAGCCGCGACGACGGTTACAGCCCGCCGAAGACCGTCGAAGTGGTGCGCCAGCTTGTCGAAGAGGAGCATGTGCTGCTGCTGTTCAACCCGCTCGGCACGCCGCCTAACACCGCGATCCAGGGGTACCTGAACGACAACAAGGTGCCGCAACTGTTCGTCGCGACCGGCGCCGACAAGTGGAACGATCCCAAGCGCCATCCCTGGACGATGGGCTGGGCGCCCAGTTATCAGATCGAGGCGCGCATTTATGCCCGCTACATCCTCAAGAATCTGCCGGACGCCAAGATCGCGGTGCTCTACCAGAACGACGATTTCGGAAAGGACTACCTCATCGGCCTGCGAGAAGGGCTGGGCGACAAGGCGGACAAGATGATCGTGTCCACCACGACCTACGAGACCACCGATGCGACCGTCGACTCGCAAATCGTGGCGCTGCAGGGAAGCGGCGCCAACGTTCTGCTAACTGCAGCCATCCCCAAATTCGCCGCGCAGGCGATCCGCAAGGTCTATGACATCGGCTGGAAGCCGACGCACTTCCTCACAACCGTATCCATTTCGGTCGGAGCGGTGATGCAGCCTGCAGGACTTGAGAAATGCGTCGGCATCATCTCGGCAGGTTATCTCAAGGATCCCACAGATCCGCAGTGGCAGAACACGCCCGAATACAAAGAGTGGCTGGCCTGGATGAAGAAATACAATACGTCAGCCAATATCGCCGACGCCTTCAGCGTTTTCGGCTACTCCGCGGCGCAGACCATGGTCACCGTGCTCAAGGCGAGCGGCGACAACCTTACCCGCGAGAACGTGATGAAGCAGGCGGCCAGCCTCCAGACCTGGCGCTACCGATGCTGCTGCCCGGGATCACGCTCTCAACCAGTGCGGAACGATTTCGCTCCGATCAAGCAGATGCAATTGCAGAGGTTCGATGGACCACCTGGAAGCTATTTGGCAAGGTGATCTCTGGTTCCGGCACTTGAAACTCCGCAAAGAAGCGGGTGATGGTCGAGGTTGAGTACACGCCACCTACTGCACGTAGCAATGACGCCGCAAGGCTGACAATAAGCACTCAGCAGCGCGATGGCTCTAGCCTGAATAGACCCGTCGCGTTGCAAATCCCCCGCCTCGAACAGGTCCAACTTGAAGAGACGGATATGGCGGGCCGGTGGCGCTGCGCATCTGCAAGGGTGCCACGTTAAGACGGCTGCAGCCCGTGCTTGGCTGTTAGTTGCGACCCTTCCGGCTGACAAAGGACTAGCCAGCGTCGTGCGCCAAACACACACACCTTGCAAAGCTGTAATATCTGATCAGGCTTTACTCGATACTGGCGGTGAACGTCGGGCGAGCCGCAGTGCCCTCAATCGGCGCATATTTGCGAGGGCCGCTTCATGTCGAGCAGCCTCTTGTTTCAACGCATCCTCAAGTTTCATTTCTCGCTTTTGACTGCGATCGAATAAGGTTTCTGCGCGCGCGCGTGCCTTCGCATCAAGCATAAAAGATCCTTTGGTCCTGACCCGCAGTAGTTGGGAATAAAAGAAAACGCTTCACAGCACGTAAAGTTCCTAGCAACCGAACAGGCTTGGCGGTCCAGGCTGTCTCCGTCGCGGCCTATTTTGCGCGGTGCAAAATGTAAAGACTTATGCGGCCCCAGCGCACAGTAATTGTCGCGGCGCGGTTCGCTTTCGCAAATCGTTTTTGATCCTCGCCAACGTTTGAGATAGATCAATGTAATGACGCGTGGTCTGTATAACTGATGTCGAATGAATGATTCCCATTGGAACCCGATTGCTACCGCGCCTGTCGACGCCGAGTTAGAATTATGCGTTTATGAGGCTGAAGAATACCACGCTTTAGCGTTCCCATGCCGGCGCAACGGTGTGGGCTGGTCGGATGTGCGTCGCAATAAGATGGTCCCAATTAGGCCGACCCACTGGCGGCCGTGGAGGCATCACCACGTATGACAAAGTCGGTCTCCATCGACCGCAGTGTTTGCCCGTCTCGGCCGGGAGGCCTCGTGGATAACCCGCTGGCACGGTAGTCCTGCTTGCGCGCCGACCGTCGCAACACGGTCCGCTTTGGCACATCGTTGTTTGCCGGCTAGTCACTGACTTACGATCACAGCGGAACGTCTGATGTTGGGGGTAGAGCGGAAGTCGCGCGGCGGGGTTGCGAAGTCGGTTTTTGGACCCATTTCAGACATGAAGGTCGCCGCATACACTTGTGCCGACCGATGGCGCACATCAGAGCGAGCGAACGATTGCGCCGCAGACCTCAGAACATCGGCGGCGACCTCAGCTCGGCTAGGATTCGCCGCGCCGCGCCGCTCCGCCTATCCCGCCCGGGCGCGGCTCAAACTGCCGGCCGCGACTGCGATCATGATGATTGATCCTGTGACCATTTCGCGCACATAGCTGTCGACATTCATCTGCGTCAGCCCGTTGCCGAGCACGCCGAGCATCAGCACGCCGCAGAGCGTGAAGAGCACGCGGGGACGGCCCTCCTCGCTCATCGTCATGCCGAGAAACACCGCGGCGATCGCATCGAGCATCAGGCCTGCGCCTTGAGTCGGATTGGCGGAGGCGACGCGGCTCGCGAGCATCAGCCCGGCCGCTGCCGCTCCAAGCCCCGAAAGGCCGAAGGCGGCGAGCCGCAGTGGCTTGATCCGCACACCGGCTAGCCGCGCGGCCTCCGCATTGCCGCCGATCGCATAAAGCCGGCGGCCATGGATCGTATGTTCGAGGAAGACCCAGATGACGAGCAGGATGCCCGAGTGCGAGCAAGCGTCAGATTGGGAACCGTGACGTCACCCAGCCCGAGTGGCAGGCCGCCGCGCGCGAAACCCGAGAAGGACGCCAGGGATGACCGAGCCGAAAATCGTCTTCCCGCCTGAGAGCCTGAAGGCAAGACCGCTGAACACCGTCAACGCGCCGAGCGTGGCGATGAACGGCAAAATGCCCAACGTAGGCGACGAGAAATCCGTTGATGAGGCCTGCCGCGAGTCCGACCGCGAGAGCGGCCGGGACCGCGAGCCAGAGGCGAGCCGCCGGCAACAAAAACGAGCGCGGCGACGATGCCGGCAAGACTTGCTATCGAGCCCACGCTGAGATCGAAATCGCCCATCGCCATCACCACCGTCATCGTGAAGGAGACGACGGCGAGCATGCTGACCTGCTGCGTGATGTTCAGGAGGTTGCGCGAAGATGACAAATGTCTCCGGCAGATTGATCCAGAAAAAAACGAAGACGATCGCGAAGCCGATCAAAGTGCCATAGCGGCGCAGACATGCGTCATCTTTGCGTCACTCCGCCGCCTCGCCGTAGCACATGGCAAGCAGCCGCTGCGGGGTGAGCTCCGTCGGTCGGCGACGATGGCTGCGACACGGCCCGCGCGCATCACCATCACGCGCGAGCACAAATGCAGGATTTCCTCTTGATCCGAGGAGACGGCGAGGATGCCTGTTCCGGAGGCGGCCAAGTCGCGCAGCAGCCTGTAGATATCGAATTTTGCGCCCACATCGACCCCGCGCGTCGGCTCATCGAGTAGCAGGACACGCGGATTGCCCGCCACGGCGCGCGCGAATATCACCTTCTGCTGGTTGCCGCCCGAAAGCTGGCGCACTTTTTGCCGCGGCCCGGTGGCTTTGAGACGGACCTGGCTGCCCATCTCCTGGGCTCGCGCGCGCTGGGCGCGCCGATCGAGAGAACAGGCCGAGGCGATTAAGTCAGCTCAAGATGCGGCAGCGAGATGTTGTCGCGATGTCGTCGTCGGGAAACAGCCCCTCGGCGCGGCGTTCGCGCGGCGCGAGCGCGATCCCGTTCTCCCAGGCGTCGTAGGGACCGCGTAGCACGAGAGGCGCGCCGTCAAGATGCACCTCGCCCCGGCCGCGCCCGATGAGATCAGCGCGTGATCACATGCTCCGCGCCAGCGTCGGCGAGACCGACAACGCCGAGGATTTCGCCCTCGCGCAGATCGAAGGACAGACCCGTGCAATCCCTGCCGCCGAGATTCCGAACAGAGAGCACGACCGGGCCTGGTCCGATACAGCCGCGCGCTTCCTGCCTCCCTGGCGTCGCGCCCGGTCATCAACTCGACCAGCTTGGTCTTGGTCACCTCCTTTGCCGGGAGGGTCGCGCGGGTTTCGCCGTCGCGCAAAAGGCTGATGGTATCGGCGATCGCGAGCACCTCGTCGAGGCGATGCGAAACGTAGATGATCCCGCACCCGCGCGCGTGTAAGGCTTCGATCAAGCGAAGGAGCCGCCCGGATTCTTCACCGTTCAACGCCGCCGTCGGCTCGTCCATCACGAAAATGCGCGCCGGCGCCGCTTCATCTTCGAGAAAGGCGCCGGCGATCTTGATCAGCATACGGTCGCCAACCGAGAGGCGCGACACGCTCGTCTCCGGCGCGACATGGTCGATGCCCAGGGGTGCGAGCGCGGCGCGAGCGCGGCGGTTGAGGGCGGCCCAATCGACAAGGCCAAAGCGCTGGGGATAATCGCGGCCGAGGAACATGTTCTCGGCGACGCTGAGGCCCGGAACGATATTGAGTTCCTGATGGATGAAGCGGAGACCGAGGCGATGAGCCTCGGCGGAGGACTGCGAATGTCGCAGGCTCGCCCTCGAGCCGGATTTCGCCGCCGTCGGGCACCACCGCGCCGGCGAGAATTTTGATGAGCGTGCTCTTTCCCGCGCCGTTCTCGCCCATCAGCGCCAGCGTTTCGCCGGCCTGCAGGTCGAGCGAGGCGTCCTGCAATGCGACCGAGGCGCCATAAGATTTGCGCAGATGCGAAATCGAGAGCAGGCGCATCGGATGGTCGTCGCCGCGACCCTGTGATTTTCGGTCCAGGGTCGCTGGGACAACGAGCTTTACTGCTTCACATTTTCCTTCGTGATCAGCTTCGTCGGGACATAGATCACGCTCTGCTTGATCTTTTCGCCCGCGAGGTGACGTTTGACGACGTCGGCGACCGTCCTGCCGATGCCTTTGAAGTCCTGCGCCATCGACGCCTCGAAATTGCCGCCCTTGGCGATCGCCTCGCGCGCCTGCGGATTGGCGTCCATGCCGGTGATCACGATGCCCTCGTCCGTACGGCCGGCCGCCTCGATCGCCTGCAGCGCCCCGAGCGCGGCTGGTCCCAGGCCGCCCAGACGGCCGCGATCGAACCCTTTTGCGGATGAGCGGCGAGGATCGCCTCCATCTTGGCGCGCGAATCCGCAATGCCGCCGTCCTGCACGTCCGGGGTCACACGATCGATGATCTTGATGTCCGGATTGTTCTTGAAGATCGTGTCGGCGATCACGCCGCGCACCTGGACGGGCGGAAAAGCGTCAAACACGAACATCACGACGCCGCCTTTGCCGCCGATCCGGTTAACGACATAGGCCGCGGTGACCGCGGCCATCTCATAGCCATTGCTGGTGACATTGGTGACGAGCAGCGGATTGGCGCCGGCATCCATGCCAAAGACCGGTACTCCGGCCTTCTTCGCGGTCTCCAAGCCCGCCGTGACCTGCGCGGGATCGGCATTGAGCACGATAGCGTCGACCTTCTGGTTCGCTGCGTCCTCGATGCGGCTGATGACGCCGGCGATGTCGCCCTTGGTGTCGACGACATTCACCGTCCAGCCATTTGCCTTGCGACGCCTTGGAACGATTCGACGTAATATTGCGTGCCTGGCTGAGCGAGATACGGCGTCACGATTGTTATTTTTCCAGCTGCGGAAGCATTATTGGCAGCCAGTGCAAATGTGGCAGCGGCGACGCCGATTAGTGCTGTCTTGTAAATCATAGCCCCTCCTGAGTGATTATGAATCACGACTTCCTTCATAGTGTTTCAGCGCCTTTGCGCATTTCTGACTCACTATATTCGCGGCTTCGGTCGACACAATGGGCCGAGCCGCATTACGACCGAGTTAGTCTTCTTAAGACCCGGTTCCGGCAAATTCCTTGGCGGCTTTGGCATCCACTTCGGCATGACTCGGCGCATACCGGACGGATCTCGCGGTTCCACGCGCGCTTCCTGATTCGCGTGAAACCGCCTCGCCGATAAACGATGGCAGGTCAGTTTCTGTCCAGAGGCAGTGTTGATGTAGCCGCTTTCCGTCACTACGTCGAGCAATTCGACTGCCGGAGTAAACCGTTTGGGATAGTCAAACGTGCGCACGCCAGTTTCCATATCCGGCAGCCGATTCGCAGGCGGCCGATGCGCACTCGCACAGATCAAGCATGATTGAAGGTCCAAACTCGAATAGTGTCGTGTCATATTGCCACGCGCGGCGGCGACAGCCATCTCGGCGCATCGACTTCATACAGTTTCTGGCCAATCGCCGCAGTTATCGGCTAGCCCCTGGGATTACAGTGTCTCGCGATCCCGTGGATCGGCGGCGCGGCCGTGGTAGCCACAGGTGACCCGGACCTTTGAATGAGGCTCAGCGAACCAGAGTGATGAGGTGTTTACGGCAAACGAGAAGCGGTGGCTGCCGTCTTGACCGATCGTGCAGCGATGTCAAATACAGAGTTGGGATCAAGGCCGGCGCTTTGTTTCCGTCGGCTTAGAGCGATATTTGTGAAATGCCGCCTCGTCTCATCGCCTATTTTCCTCTCATGGATACGCTGTCCCAACTTCCCTCCTCGATGTTTACGCGGACGCAGGAGTTGATATCGTGGAGTTCGGATGGCCAGCGCGCGAGCCTTATCTCGACGGTCCGGATGTCCGTGCGTCTATGTCTCGGGCGGCGCGTGGCGATCCACTCTCCGCTTTCGCCGCTGCGCGCCAGCGGCTCGCGCGTCATTCCGAGCCACCCAAAGCGCTCGTCATGACCTATGCGGAGCCGGGACATCCCGCCCTGACCAATTCTGCTTTTTTGACGGCGTTGACGCTATCCTCACCCTCGGGCCATATGGCGACAAATCCGCGCCAAGATCGAGTCGCGGGCGCGGAGCAAGGGTACCGGTTTCGACTTTCTTAGCTGCCGATGACCCCGGCGGACATTGCCGTTGCGCGAGGCTGGCCAATTGTTATGTCATGCTCCAGGCGGCCCAAGGCGTCACCGGGCCCGTGCCACTCTCGATCCTCAAATCCACCCGCATGGCGAATTCGCGCCGAGGGAATTGGGGCGCCAATCGTTCTCGGCTTTGGCGTATCGAGTGGCGATCAGGCGCGCGTCGCTGTCGGTATCGGCGCCGATGGGGTCGTCGTGGGTTCTGCCGTCTTGCGCGCTGCATTAAATGGGCGCAACGAACTTGCGGCACTGCTACGGGATTTGCGAGAAGGGCTCAATGGTTGAACGGGACCTAATTTCTGGGGCGGACGTCGGCACGACGTCGATTAAGGCGGGACTCTTCAACGCCGAAGGACGCCCGATCGCACATGATGGCCGTCAGCTACCACGACTTCGCGCCCGGCCCCAGGGATCGTGGAGCAAGACCCACGCGACTGGACTGACGGCGTCGTTGCGACAATGGATAACTTTTACCGGCGATCGCGCCGAACGTATCGCCGCGGTTGGCCTCAGCAGCCAAGTCAAACCGACGTATTCGTGGACGCCAACGGCCGCGCACTTGCCCCTGCGATCATGTGGCAGGAAGCCGCGCCGCCCGGCGAAGCCGAGAGCTCGAAGCCGGGGTCTCGGCAGGGACAAAATGGCGTGGTGGGGCGCGCCCTTGCCGATCGGCGCGAGTCACGTGCTGGCGCGCATGATGTGGATGGCGCGGGAGAGACCGGACGTCTATGCCGCGACGTGTCATGTGCTGACGCCGAAGATTATTGTCTACGGACCCTGGCGGGCGCCGCTATCGCTGATCCGATGTCGAATTTCTTTGTCGTCGGACTCGACTCAAATATGTCGATCCGTTGATCTCCGGGTCCTGGCGCGCGTGAACGACTTCGCGCCCCTGAAGTTTTTACCGATGTCGTCGGCGAAATCGCGCTGGGCTCGACCGGCGGCGCGCCCCAGTCATGGCGGGTACAATGGACGCCTGGAGTGGATTATTCGGGGCGGGCGTCCATCGAGCCGGACAGGGCGTGTACATGAGCGGTACGAGTGAAATCCTCGCGGTCGCGAGTTCGCACGCGAATTGGCGCGCCGGGCGTCGTGACGTTTCCGAATGCGGCGGGTCTGACGGTGCATGCGGGACCCACGCAAAGCGGCGGCGATTTGCTCCGTTGGTGGGGCGAAGCCATTGGCCGTGATGTCGCCGAGCGTGCTTGAAGTCGCAGGCAAGCCGATCGTAACGGCGAGCCGTACTCTTTTCTACCCCAGCTCGGGGCGAGCGTGCGCCATTGTGGGACGCCGGCTTCGTGGGGCTTTCATCGGTCTCCACAGCAGCATGGGTGCGCCAGACTTTGCGCTCGCGGTTATTGAAGGGCGTCGCTCTGTCGGCGCGAATGTTGTTGGCGCCTCGGATAGTGCAGCTGGTGAAACGGTTGCGCGCCTGTTTCACGCGGCGGTGGCGCGCGCTCGGATCTCTGGGCCCAAATTCGTGCCGATTGCCTGGGGCGGCCACTCGACCGCGTGCCTATCCGGACGTCGGTTGTCTTGGAGCAGCGATCATGGCGGCGGTAGGAATCGTGCGTATACGATCGCTCGCCGAAGCTATCCCGGCCATGACCCAGATTGACCGCTCGTTTGAGCCCGATCCGCAAATGATGCGGCGCTATGACGCAATGTATGACGCCTACATGCGCACCATTCCAGCGCTAAGGCCGATGGGCGTCATTCGGAAAATAGAAACGCAGTCCGAATTAGTCCGCCAGCGGATTGTGCGGCGATTGGCGGTGTCGGCTGCTCGCGCGAAGCTCATCACCACCTGGATAGGGAGTGCATAAAACTGCGTCTCGGGTCCAAATCGCGCGGAATTGCCGGACTACGCATGAAGTTGGCGATTTGCGCGCGATCACGGACCGGGTGTATTGGCCTTATTCGGGCGCGAAGGCGATTTCGAACCGGGAAACGAGAACGTGACTGGTGACAAAGCGCAGGATATTGCGTCGAAGAGCTCCATTCAGAGAAGTCGAAGCATGGTTGACGATCGGACGAAATCGGCCGAACCTCTGGCAGCTGAAGCCCATGACGACTTCGCCAAGCAGATGAACTATGGCGACTATCTGCGCCTCGAAACACTTCTGTCGGCCCAGGTGCCGCTGAGCGACTTGCACGACGAATTGCTGTTCATCGTCATCCACCAAGCGACCGAATTGTGGATGAAACTCGGCGCTGCACGAGCTGGGCGCGGCTCGGCGATTCGTGCGCGAGGACCGGTTGCAGCCCGCATTCAAGTGCCTGGCGCGCGTCAGCCGCGTCCAGTCGCAATTGATCCAGTCTTGGGACGTTCTGTCGACGATGACGCCGTCGGACTTCATGAGCGTTCCGCGACAAGCTTGGCCAATCATCGGGCTTCCAGTCTGTCCAATACCGCCTGATCGAATTTCTGCTCGGCAATCGTCAAGACTACCTGGTGTCCGCCCACCAGGACCGGCCCGAGGACCTTGAACTTGCTCCACCGCGAGCTCGAACGCCCAGCCTCTACGACGAGGTGATCCGATTGATGCAGCGGCGCGGACTTCGCCATCGACCCGGCGGTGATTGGACCGCAACGTAGGCCAAAGTTGCACACCGCCCAATCCGTCCGTGGCAGCTGCGTGGCTGAACGATCTATCGGGAGACCGGCATCTATTGGGATCTTTACCAGCTCGGCGAGGAGTTGGTCGATCTCGAGGACTGGTTTCAGCAGTGGCGGTTTCGGCACATGAGCACCGTAAACCGCATCATCGGCATGAAGCGCGGGACCGGCGGTACGGCAGGCGTCGAGTATCTTCGCCATGCGCTCGATACCGTGTTCTTCCCCGAATTGTGGTCGATCAGGACGGAGCTTTAGATATGACCCGAACGCCGCCTCGCGGCGAGATCCAAACGTTGCACGATAGAACCTTGCACGACATAAGTCCGCCGCTTCGCGCGCGAATGCCAGTTTGGCCGGGTGACACCCCTTTCACCAGCGTTCCCACGTGGACGATTTCCCCCGGGTATCCGGTCAACGTGTCGCGGATCACTATGTCGAATAGTACGGGCGCGCACGCGGACGCACCCATTCACTATGCGGAGGAAGGTGTACGGATTGGCGGCATCGATTTGGCGCGTTATGTCGGTCCATGCCACGTTGTCGATGTTCGCGCAGCCGGCAAGGTCGTTGAGCCGCGCCACATAACCAATTCGCTCGACGGGTCGCCGCCCCGCCTTCTATTGCGGACCTACGAGCGCGCGCCGTTGGAAGCGTGGGATTCCGGATTTGCGTCGGTCGCACCTGATACTGTCAGGCTTGCCGCGTATCATGGAATTTTTCTGATAGGAACTGACACGCCGTCGTTGGATCCCGAGTCTTCGAAATCGATGGATGCGCACCGCGCCATCTTCGCGCAGGGCATGTCGATCTTGGAGGGCCTGGTGCCGGACGAGATTTCGGCCGGCGACTTTGAATTGATCGCATTGCCGCTCAAACTCGTCGACAGCGCTGCCGCGCCGGTAAGGGCTGTTCTCCGGCCATTGCAATGAACCCATTAACACGAGCCACATTCGAGTCCCTCGACCGCGAGGACCCGCTTCGATCATTCCGTAACCGCATCTTCTTACCTGAAGGGATCATCTATCTCGACGGCAATTCGTTGGGGGCCATGCCTCGCGCAACCCCGGCGCGAGTTCAGCAGCTCGTGGAAGTCGAATGGGGCCGTGACCTGATCCGTAGTTGGAACAAGAACGGATGGATGGAGTTGCAAATTCGCATTGGTGAGAAGATTGGCGCGCTGATCGGTGCCCAACCTGGAGAAACCATCGTAGCGGATTCGACCAGCATCAACCTTTTCAAGGCGCTTGGCGCCGCTTTGCGGCTCAGTCCCGATCGTCGTGTCATTGTGTCCGAACGGAGTAACTTTCCAACCGACTTGTATGTCGCCCAAGGCCTGGTCGAGTTCTTGGGCGGACGATACGAATTGCGGCTGGTCGAGCCGCATGAAGTCGAGAGAAATATCGGGGTCGAAGTAGCAGTGCTGATGCTGACTCACGTCGACTATCGAACCGGCCGTATGTGGGACATGGGCCGGCTCACTGCTGTCGCCCGCGAGGCCGGCGCGGCGACGATCTGGGATCTCTCGCACTCGGCTGGCGCTGTTCCGGTCGATCTAACGTCGGCGGGTTCCGACTTTGCGGTCGGATGCGGGTACAAGTACCTCAACGGCGGCCCCGGAGCGCCGGCGTATCTGCATGTAGCGAAACGGCACCTAGGCCGTCTTGCAATGCCTCTCACCGGATGGCTAGGGCACGCGAAGCCGTTCGCATTCGAACCTCATTTCCGGCCTGCCGACGGTATCGAACGCGCGCGCGTAGGTACTCCGCCGATCCTGAGCCTTGCACCGCTCGAGATCGGCGTCGATCTCGTGGCCGAAGCGACCGTCGCAGCGCTGCGTTCGAAGTCGGTAAGCCAGACCGAACTGCTGCTGGCCCTCATTGCTCAAGAGCTCCGTGACTTCGAATTCGAATCCGCATCGCCGGCGGATCCTGAGGCTCGCGGCAGCCAAATTTGCCTGCGCCATCCACAGGCCTGGCCGATTGTACAGGCGCTTACAGCGCGAGGAGTCGTCGCGACTTTCGAGCACCAGACATTCTACGGCTGGGAATCGCGTCCTTGTACATCGGCTTCGCGGAACTTTGGGACGCCATGGCCGCCGTGAAAAAGATCATGTCGGAGCGGCTTTGGGACGATCCGCAATTTCGGGCGAGCCCCGGCTACGTCACATAACCGAATGGGAAGCACGGCGTCCGTACACCGTGGCCCGGTCATGGGACCGCAGCGAGAATCCGCTTAGCGCATCGAACTACTATGGCGAGGCTCCAGGCGCGGGAGGCTGTTTGACCAACCCAGCATTGGGCGTGATCGTAGCTTCCGAGTCCGAGCTTGGACGCTTGAACGAGTGAATCGATGACCGCGGTGAAGCCAAATTCTTATCGCTACGGGCCGGATGAAACCGGCCACTTCGGCATATTCGGGGGCCGCTTCATTCCCGAGACGCTCATGCCATTGGTGCTCGATCTCGAGCAAGCTTACCGCGACATCAAGGGGGATCAGAGCTTCCAATCCGAACTTGCGAGGTTTCTGGAGCACTATGTAGGCCGACCAAGTCCGCTATATTTCGCAGAGCGGCTGACCGAGTACTGCGGCGGCGCGAAAATCTATCTTAAGCGCGAAGACCTCAATCACACCGGCGCGCACAAGATCAACAATTGCATGGGGCAAATCCTTCTCGCCCGTCGCATGGGCAAGCGGCAAATCATTGCGAAGACCGGCGCCGGACAGCATGGCGTGGCAACTGCCACGGTGTCGGCGCGATTTGGCCTGCACTGCGTCGTCTATATGGGTGCGGTCGACATCGCGCGCCAAAAGCCGAACGTATTCCGCATGCGCCTGCTGGGAGCAGAGGTGCGTGCGGTCACGTCCGGCTCTCGCACATTGAAAGACGCGATGAACGAGGCCATTCGCGATTGGGTCACCAACGTTGCCGATACATATTACCTGATCGGCACAGTTGCCGGCCACACCCCTACCCCGAGTTGGTGCGCGACTTTCAATCGGTCATCGGCCACGAAACGCGCAATCAGATGCTGGCGCGCGAAGGGCGCCTTCCCGACAGCTTGGTGGCTTGCGTCGGCGGTGGATCGAATGCCATGGGACTCTTTCATCCGTTTCTCGACGATGAAGGCGTTGCGATGTACGCGGTCGAGGCCGCAGGCCATGGAATTGAGTCCGGGCGTCACGCCGCATCGATCGGCGCAGGGTCGCCTGGCGTGTTGCACGGCAGCCTCACCTATCTCAGTCAAGATTGTGAGGGGCAGATCGCCGACACGCATTCGATTTCTGCGGGATTGGACTACCCCGGCGTCGGCCCGGAACATTCTTGGCTTCACGACGCGGGACGCGTCCAATACGTGCATGCAACGGATCAGGAAGCACTTGCCATGTTTCAGCTGTGCTGCAAGCTGGAAGGCATTATACCGGCGCTCAGTCCGCACATGCGCTTGCCCACGCGGTAAAGCTGGCACCGACTCTTCCAGAGGGTCATTTGATGGTCGTGAACTTGAGCGGGCGGGGCGACAAGGACGTGTATACCGTCGCCGAAGCTCTAGGACAAAAGTTGTGACCGAACGAATCGCCGACTGCTTCGCGCGACTCAAGGCAGAGGATCGGGCCGGCCTAGCGGCATTCGTGACAGCAGGCGATCCAAATCCCAACGTGTCATTGTCGATTCTACAGGGATTGCCCGAAGCTGGCGCGGATTTGATCGAGCTCGGTATGCCGTTTTCCGATCCGATCGCAGATGGGCCGGAGATACAGGCTTCATCGCGTCGGGCGCTGAACACGGGTGCGACCATGGATGGGACATTTCAGCTCGTTCGTGGATTCCGCAAATCCAACCTGAGCACGCCGATCGTGTTGATGGGATATTTCAATCCAATCTACGTCTACGGCGTCGACCGGTTCCTCAACGAGGCTCTATAGTCCCGGTGTAGATGGCTTGATCGTCGTCGATCTACCGCCCGAAGAAGATCGACTCCTGTGCCAGCCCGCATTGCGTGACGGACTGTCTTTCATCCGGTTGGCGACGCTGACGACCGACGCCAAGCGACTTTCTATGGTCCTTTCGAATGCATCGGGCTTCGTCTACTACGTGTCGAATTGCCGGAACGACGGGCAGCCGCACGCCGGATTGGCCGTTGTCGAGGCCGCGATTGCGCGCATTAGGCGCCATACGAAGCTACCTATCGGGGTTGGATTCGGGATCCGCAGCCGGAAACAGGCGGCTGCAATTGCCAAGAGTGCGGACGCGGTGATTGTAGGATCGGCTCTGGTGGCGAAAATTGCGGAAGCCAAGACCGAGGCAGCGGCGACTAAGGGTGTCCTCGATCTCGTGCGTGAATTAGCGGGGGCAGTGGCTAGTGCCAGGTGCCACTAGCCGAATTCCAGCCAATAACCGCCAAATAGGTCCGCCCTTGGGCAGGATACGAGGGCGAATTCCCTCGCAAAAGTTGCAGCATTCGCCCCATGAGGATGGCATAATCAGCTAAAGTTGGCGAACAACAGGCGGCGCTGGTGGCCGCGGTACTCCGTTTCGGGACGGTACCAGCGGTCCCAAATCGCGGCGCGTGCAAGGGCGACGCGCAAACCGGCTGCAGCCGGTGCACCGTAGACCGTGGAGGGAGCCATGGAACCTCAACTGCCGTTGCTAAGTATCGTCGAATTCTTGTCGGACAGTCTCGACGAAGTGCGCGAGCGTGTTGGTCGCAGCTACTGTCCGCACAAGCTTCAAATTACCAAGCGCGACGAGCGTCTGCAGGCGTGCCATCACCGCGCGCCTTTGGTCAATACGTCAATCAACTTCCTGCACTATGTCGCCGAGGTCGCGATCGATCCCGGGCAAATGCGCTCCTTCTACCTGGTAGAAGCACCGCTAAATGGAGCGGCGCGGGTTCGGCTTCGTGGACGGGAGGTCGTTTCAGGCTTGGAGCGGGCGCTGGTTCTTTCGCCTCGATTCCATTTGTCTCCGTCTGGTCCGCCGGGTGATATATTATGGTCAAGATCAATCGCGCTGCCCTCAGCAGAAATTGTGACGGACTTGATTGATCGTCCGCTGACGGTGCCGCTCGAGTTCGAGCCCGGAATGGAATCTATCGTCTGGAGCCGGATTGGGATTTCGGCGGCTGCTCAATCACATCTTGAGCGAGATCGAGGAGGGTGATGCCTTCGTCGGCAATCGCGGTGTGGTCGCCGAGGTCGAACGTTCGTTGATGGCCTATTTGGTGCACTGCCAACCGAACACCTATTCGGATGCGCTGCGCGCGACGGTTACGCCGGCAGCACCACGATATATCACGAAGGCAATCGAGTTTATGCGCGCCCACCACGAGCGGCAGATGTCGATCCAAAACCTCGCAGAAGAGGCCGGGGTCAGCCCTCGAGCCTTGCACGAGGGTTTCAAGCGGTTTCGGTCCACGATGCCGATGGCGATGTTGAAAGCGATTTACGATGAAAACAAGCACACGGAAGCATTGCTGGCCGCCGACCCGCGCGATGGTGTCATAAATATCGTGAAGCGGTGCGGCTTCACTCACCTCGGCGTAGTTCTACATCTCAACCAAGCCCGTTACGGGGAACTGCCTTCGCAGACTTTACGGCGTTAGTTTGAAGACCGTATTTCTGCGCCGCATCCTGATCTCGACTTCAGGGTAACTTCGGAAGTGACATGCGCACGCTCCAAAGGGAGCAAAAACTGGACTCCTCACGCCGGATCGATGAGTACGCTTGCGGCGCACGAGCGGCCCAGCCGACTACTCCTCGGAAGTTGAGCTTGGGCCGCGCCGCGCAATACGGCGGGAAGGGAGACGTTCTCGGTCAGCGCTATCTCGTGCTTCTACCGTGGGCCGTTCCTTCAAATCCCGACATTGAGCGCTTCCTGCCGGGACCCTGTCGGCTGCCAGTGGTGCGCAACTTCGAGCCCGACCTCCCTGTGCGATATGGGCTTCGGACTTATCCGTTTCTGCCACCAAAAGAAGAAGGGGCGTAACCCGCATTCGGATTCGAGCAAGGGCTCGTTCGAAAGCTCAATGAACGTACGCAACATTCTAACGAAGAAACAAAATCGAATTAGCGCCTTAATCAGTTGGGGACCGTCGATGCTCGGCCCGCGTGGCGAGGTGATCGCGCAGTCCCCGCAGTCGCCCAGTCGGCGAATGGCCGAACTGGACATGCAAAACGGCGATGCCGGATGTCCGCTCGGGGCGAAGATCGGACGTGCCGCACGGGTTAGCCGGGCGCCAAGAATGGAAAGAGCTCCGATGATCCACCGGAGCCCTTTAACGTAATAAACGGGGAGACGAAGCTTACTTAAGCTGAGTGGAGACGCTGCTGAAGGTTGCGTTCAGCTTGCTGCCGAGGCCATCGACGACGGCGATAATGGCAACAGAAATCCCCGCAGCGATCAGGCCAAATCCGATGGCCGTTGCGCCCGACTTGTCCTTCACGAAACGCGAAAACAGGGTCTTCATATCTGGCTCCAGGTCGACATGTGGCTGTCTGAGCTCGACCCAACGTTCGTTCGCCGGATCATTCGGATCGCGGCAAAGCCTAGCGACGCGAATTTTCGAGGTCGTTAAATCAATCACAGAAACCTTGGGTTTGTGGCACTTGCACAAGATAGTTAACAACGCGTTTTGTCATCGCGAATCCCTTTCAAGGATCGCTTCGCCGCTTGTGCACTTGGAACAGGTGGCGCACTGATGACCGCCGAGCGAGTTTGTCCCAGGTGTGTTCCGAACGTTCGCAACCCTCTGCGCGGTTGATACTCAGCCTATAGCTATCCCTGATGGTCAAAGACACGGTTTGGGTCGCCCCTCCTGCGGGCACCATCTTTCACTCTCCTTGGTCATTTCTACGCGGACGCTTACTCACCGAGCCGCAGTGCGCACAAGCCATGGGCACTGGTGCCACCGTCAAACCGTTAGTTAACAGAAGCTTAAGCCGGCTTTTTGAATCTTAGGTCTCTCCAAGGGGGTCTGACTCTTTCGTGCCAGACCACCCCCGTCTGTCCAGCATGGGGGCGAGGACGCTTTGATCGCCGGTGTTTGGCGGCGCATTTCCCGACGAAGCGGTTACCTGCAAGTAACCTGGGAACAGGGTGGTGCCTACTTTACAACAGAGATACGGAGCGTCACTGCGTTAACAGGCGAAACAAGAACGCTCCGAGCCGATCGGCGACGAGCGGCAGCGTCAGCAAGGCGATCGCATGACCAAAAACCATTTTCTCACTATTCCGCCTATGGCCATATGGAGCGCATGGCACAAGCCGCCGCCGAGGGCGTGCGTGAGGCCGGCGCACAAGTGGACATCAAGCGTGTTCCCGAACTGGTGCCCGAAGACGTCGCCAGAAAGTCCGGCTTTAAGCTCGATCAAGCTGCGCCGATCGCGACCGTGTCAGAATTGGCCGATTACGACGCCATCATTTTCGGGTCCGGCACCCGTTTCGGTGTGGTGACGTCGCAGATGCGCAATTTCCTGGTACCAGACCGGTCCGCTCTGGGCGACCGGCGCGCTGGTGGGAAAAGTCGGCTCGGTGTTCACCGGCTCAGGTACCCAGCACGGCGGTCAGAATTGACGATCCTGACGATGATCCCAACTTTGCTGCACCATGGCATGGTCGTGGTCGGGCTGCCCTATGCGTTCCAGGGCCTATCCCGCTTCGACGAAATCACCGGCGGTTCGCCTTACGGCGCTTCGACCATTACCAAACCAGACGGCAGCCGGATGCCGTCGGAGAACGACTGGCCGGTGCGCGATTCCAGGGGCGGCACGTCGCGCAGATCGCGGCAAAGCTGAAGGCGTGATCGCGCCGCAGGGGCTGTGTTTCATTGCGGCAACCCGAGTTAAGCTCGTCCGCCGGTGGTCGTGTCAGCGACCTTGGGCACATCGGGCGAGACCACCCCCGGCCTGTCCAGCATACCCCCAGGGTCAGTTTTGGTGCGAGGGGAACGCGGGCGGCGCGGCGCCGGCACTTGCTCGGGCGCGACGACCGGGGCGTAATGGCGATGCCCCAAGGGAGGCGCCGACCTTTGTCAGTGCCGTGCGCGCGATGCGGTTGCGCCCGGCAGCGTCGTCGCGACGAAACTCGGCGTCATAGTGCATAATTTCGCGCATCAACTGTTCGATCAGTTGCTGGCGGATCAGGCCATCTTGGCGGCTGGTTAGCTCTGCGACCGTTTTCGCCACGGCGACAATTACTTCGTCCACTTCGTGGTATCGACCGTGTCTGATCCGCCGGTCGCAGTAGGGTACTCATCAAAAAACTCGTCGATCACTTCGACAATCACGCAATGGAGGCAAGGTCGTTCCTGGTCGTCTCGGCTTTTCTGACATAACTGCCGTTCCCCTTTTGGGCCCATGTAACGAGCCGACCTGGATACAGCCATAAGCGCCTCAGGACTGCTCGTCCTGCACCGTGAATGCGGAACACAGTGCGGACACGGCGATATCTCGCAGCGACAACAGCCGATCTAAGTATTTGATTTTGCTGGT
>CAVRDC010000002.1:0-66475 GCA_963719745.1 uncultured Alphaproteobacteria bacterium
CGCTCGGAATTTCATTGCTCACGCTTATTCGTAAGCCCTGGACTAGGTGTTCGAGAAAAAGTGCGGGCCGGACTCTGCAACTTTGAGACTCGGGGTCGTCCACCGTGTGCTCTAGTCCTTCGCTTATCCTTAAATTCGCCCCACGCGCTGACGAGGGAGGCGCGAGCCTCCGGCAAATCGGCCGCCTCCAAAACCACCAAAAGAACGTCGTAAAGCTCTTCAAGGAAGCCCCTTAAAGCGCCGCGCGGGTCTGCGTAGCCTCTTCCCCCGCCATGGGCCGAAATGCCATGCACTTCACTCTCGATATCGAATAGAGCGTCTCTCGCGTTGCCCAGCAATTTGTCGAGCGATCCGATTGCGTTGTTAACTACTGATTGTCTCACGGCAAACTCGTTGTAATCGTCAGGCCTTGACCACCCTCAAGATATCCGCGTTGTATTTCACCATTGTTGGTCGGGCATGCGCGCTCAAGGCGGTATATTGGCTTCGCACGACCTCAAGAGTGTCCGCCTCAATCGCCGCCGCCGCTTGGCGCCGAGTCCAAGCTTCGCGTCCTCAACATCTAAGTGTCGATCGGCAAGGCAGGCGCGCCTAATGCCAACGCAGCAATATGGACGGGCGCGGCCGCGGTTCCGGGGCAGCATTAGCTCAGTCGCCGGACTATTTTGCAAAGCGCAGATGCCGATGCCGCGGCGGCGGGATTGCCCCCGTCATCGGCAGTCATTTCGATTGTCCGGAAGTCACAGCTGACTTCGTTCGCTTGCTTGAGAGCACAATCGATTTAAGCTGCGGGAAGGCATCAATTACGTAGTCTGGGACTACACCCCCATATTTTGCCTTTAGGGCCTTCTCACGACTAACGTCTTCATCAGTCCAATGTGTAATTTTTACGAGGTATGTCCACCCCTCAGGGTCATACAGCGTTCCGTATCGTGCCCAGATTGCAAAGCCACTCCGGCCTGCTTGGCCATTGCCACATCTCTGACTAAACTGTCCCCCAAATAGTACGTGGACGCTATGTCGGCATTTTCATGTCGGCAAATGTCCGCAAGCAATTGAGGATTGGGCTTACGTTCATTGCGAGGCAAGACCGTCACGAAACTCCTCCGTGGATCAATCCAGCGGCTCTCCGGGGAAATATGGATAGCGTCTTTTCCCTCCAATGTATAAAGGCGACTGAAGAAGCCATCGATGCCGAGTGCGCGAAGCCTCCAATATGAATTCGCCAATATTGCTTCTGTATGGCCTACAATCCTAATCTCTCGGCACTTTGCAGTTCTGCTAGAGTTTCTGCAACCCCCGGGTAAAGGGTGAGCGTACGCTTTCTTTTGTACTATTAAAGTGGTGGAACGCCGGATCAATTTTTTTAATTATTTCATCTCGGGAAAGGTCGGCGAATTGCCGCTGCAAGGACGGAAGTTTAAGGACTGCAAATGGCTGTTCCGAATTGCCATAATGCTGATGGACCGCTTTGAACTCGTTCAGAAGTGTTTCTTCCGGAACCTCAAGTAATTTCGTGAGTTCGGCTACGATGCTCTGAAAGGACGCGGTGAAAAACGTCACCCAATCGTAGAGCGTGTTGTCGAGATCGGTTATCAAGAGCTTTTGCTGCATTATTTCTGCCCATGCGGAAGCGTTGCCGAAAACACCAACCGTTGATCGTGCGGGATAGCATCATCCGCGCTTATTCTCCTGACAGTCAGTTTGATGCTGTCGCGCACAAACTCCAGTAAGCCGTAACTGTTTGGCTGGTTCGGCCTGTGACTGGCGACCACTCCGGAACTTCCGAGTGCCGCGACCACAATCTCATGCCACCTTTCTTGGTTCGGATAATCTAGTGCGCGGCCCTCCTTAACCAGGGACGGTAGGTGCATGTGTCCATGCAAAACTAAATCCACCTCGCTCTCGACTAGCCAACGCATTAGTGCTCCGGCATCATAAACAACGCTGGCTGCGGTACCGATTTCGGGATGCTCACGATGCAGGATGGGCACAACGTGATGATGGAGCATACATACTCGAAATCCTTTGGGCCCAGAGCGATCTTCGGACCACATCATTGCCTTAGCGGTATCCCTTAGCTGATCCCCTCCAATGAAGCCGTGTCCCTGAAATGCACCAGCAACCTGCTGCAGGGAAGAACTATTCAGCGACGCGACATCAACCACGCCTCCGTCCGGGACCCAAAAGCGGCGTCCGCACGCTAAGTCTTTTGTCGGTTTCACTTCATATAGTTCTTCATAAAATCGCTTGTACTCAACGAGCGATGCTTCACCGAGTTCAGTTCCAGGAGTTCCCTTGGCCCAACGGTCTGGGAAAAGGCCAAGTCGTGATTTCCAGGGCACACGAGGACTGGTGGCTGTGAGCGTTGCCCAGCTTTTCACGTCATTTATGAATTCAGAGGCAAATTCGTATTCCTCTCGCGTTGCCTTCCATGTCAAGTCGCCGGAAATTAAAAGACCGCCAATCTCCTTCTTCTTGATGTACTCAAGATCGCGACGGATAGCCTCTGATAGATTTATGCGGTAGACTTGTCCGGACGACGCGGAAAGTCGTGGTGCTCGTTTGAGAAATGAGGATCAGACACCCACAGCAGATTGGGCGTATGGAGTTGAACCACTTGTTCTGAAAAATTACTTGGCGATGTTCGCGTAGCATCATAAACATGAATTTCATGCACAGCGTCGGTGCTCTTTTTAGGCCGAACAAACCAGATGGTTCGCTCTTGATTGCGAAAGCTCCTTGAAGGAAGCCAATTGCTTATCATAGAAATCATCAAATGTTGATTTTTCGATCTCAAAAAATTCGTCTATCCTCACATAACTCCAATTGCGTAATTCGCTTTCAGGCAAGACATTGTCATCGATGCTTTCTAGCTTAAACCATATAAGATAATGAGCATCGCCGTAATAATTCGGCGTTGCCGAACGTTCTGGTGTGGCAATCGGAACAACACCTCGAAGCCGAGCATGTCCGGAAGATTGAGATCGAGAAGAATGATGTCGTAGTCGTAGATCTTGCCGAGATTGATCCCTTCCTCGCCGAGATCGGTCGTATAGATGTTGAAGCCTTCTGATTTGAGCATCAACTCGATCGACTGCGCGGTGGAGCTATCGTCTTCAATAAGCAATACGCGCATGGATTCTCTCTTTTGCCGCAACCTTGCAAAGTCGGCTAGCCTATTGGCAGCCTGCCGAACTTTTAGACAAAGTGGCTCGGGTAAGTTATTGAAGGATGGTTAATAAGACATTGCTGGTGCCGATGGTCGGACTGAAAGCCCCGCGCACATGAGTGGCGGGGCTGAGTTGGCGGCGTAGCTGTGGGGCAGAGGTGCGAAGTGAAAGACGAATTATTTGTTCCGAGCGGTGCGTTTTTCTGGCCGCTCCGCTGGCTGTTCCGTTCGCGCGTGCGCTTCCTTGGCTAATCGCAGCGTTGAACGTGCTGTCCTCTCGCGAGTGGCGACAGCCTGAGCTTGATATTCGATCATTGCCTTTCGGCCGTCCTCGGCGCGCTCGAACCTTTGTTCCGCCCGTTGTCGGGCCTGATCAGAGTCCATTACAAACATCTCCTATACGGCCATAATGCCGCCGAAAAACGCTCCTCTTCGTAGCGTTGACCACTCCTTGATCTCAGTCAGCAGTTACACCCAACATATGTACTGATCGCTCGGAAAAAAGTCCCGCGCGCAAAACATCAGCCGGCGGGGGCTCAGTAGAACAACAGCTCAGGTGAGCGGTGCGAAGTTTCAAAGGATGCGCTTATACATTTTAGCCTCCGTGGTGGACGTGCCAGCCCACCTTTGTCTGCCTCACGGCCAGCCGGGAGACGGGGCGCCTAAATGCCTCCGAATGGAAGGTTTACGCTAGACGCTTGCGACGATGCCTTGCTACGCAGGAGGGCGAAGCCTGACGACACGGCAATTCTGAGGATTGGCAATGTTACTGGACGATAGGGATAATGGAGGCGGTGGGCGAACTCCGGCCCGCAACGTGCTCGGCGAGCCTCTTGAAACCTGCTCGATCAACCCGATGACAGGCTTTTATCGCGACGGTTGCTGCAACACTGGGCCGGAGGATGTCGGTGGTCACACAGTCTGCGTCGTGATGACTTCGGCGTTTCTCGATTTTTCCAAATCGCGCGGCAACGATCTTTCGACACCAGTGCCGGAATTGGGATTTCAGGGTCTGAAACCCGGTGACCGTTGGTGCTTATGTGCGCCCCGCTGGCAGGAAGCGTTCGAGGCAAACCAAGCGCCGCGCGTGGTCTTGCGCGCTACCCATGAGGATGCGCTGGCTTACTGTCCGCTTGCTGACCTCAAACGCTTCGCTGTAGATTTATCCTAAGGTCCCGTGAACTCAAGATAACAACGCCGATGGCGCCGTAATCCCTTTAGAGCTGGTTCCGGTTGTCTGAACAGATTTTCCGCATCGATAAGTGGAGCCTCTGCCGGGTTAGGCTGCCAAGCGGAGAGGCAGCGGCGTGAAGTAGGCGTGATCGGGTGTTATGCCGTCAAGGCTCGAGTGTGGACGTCGGCCATTATAAAAGTCCAGATATCGGCCAATCGAAGCGCGGGCTTCGCTGACGCCGTCGTAGGCCCGCAGATACACCTCCTCGTATTTGACGCTGCGCCAAAGCCGCTCGACGAACACGTTGTCCCGCCAAGCCCCCTTGCCGTCCATGCTGATTGCGATCCCGTTTTGGATCAGCACACCGGTGAACGCGGCACCGGTGAACTGGCTGCCCTGATCCGTGTTGACGATCTCGGGCTTGCCATAGCGGGCGAGAGCGTCCTCAAGCGCCTCGACGCAGAATGCCGCCTCCATTGTGATCGATACACGCCACGACAACACGCGACGACTGAACCAATCGAGCACAACAGCCAGATAGACGAAGCCACGCGCCATCGTGATGTAGGTGATGTCCATCGCCTACACCTGGTTCGGCCGCGTGATCGCCATCCCGCGCAGCAGATACGGGTAGATCTTGTGGCCGGGCTCTGGCTTCGTCATGCGCGGACGGCGATAGAGGGCCTCTATCCCCATCCGCCGCATCAGCGTCTTCACATGACGGCGGCCGATCTTGCACCCCTCGGCCACCAGCAGGCCTCTCAATAGCCGACTTCCCGCGAAAGGGAACTCCAGATGTAGTCGGTCGAGACGCCGCATGGTCGCTAAGTCGGCTTCCGACACCGGCCGCGGCAGGTAGTAGACGCTGCCACGGCTGATGTTCAGAGCTTCCGCTTGCTTGGTGATCGGAAGATCGTGCGCACGGTCGATCATCGCCTTGCGCTCAGCAGCCCGGCTTTGCTGAGCGCTCCCTCTAAAAAACTAGCTTGGCGCCGCGCGCCCCCTGTGGGGATAGAAACAAGTCGACCTAGACTGCGCTCGGAAGGGAGCGGCCGTTATGATTTTGGTGGCATGCGACCCCGTTAAAAAACATGGTCCATGGGTTGTTGCGCACTTGAGAGTGGTGACGCCATCCGGCGATCCCGTTTAGGAATCTGACCAATAGCGCAGCCCAGCCCTTCCGCTCTCGTCAGCAGGAGGATTGGAGATGAACCGGAAAAGATCGAAATCCAGGATCGACCGCACCATGCCGATGGTTCACCCGAACGCGGCGGCTATCGACGTCGGGGCGACTATGCACATGGCCGCGGTGAGGGCTGATCGCACGCCTAAGTCGGTGCGCAGCTTCGGTACCTTCACGACCGATCTACATCGGCTGGTGAATTGGCTTAAGGAATGTGGCGCCGAAACAGTCGTTATGGAATCGACCAGCGTTTATTGGATTCCAATTTTCGAGCTTCTCGACGCCCGTGGGTTCACTGTGTTCCTTGTCAAGGCGCGCGATGCCAAGCACGTGCCCGGACGCAAGACCGACGTCAGCGATGCGCAATGGTTGCAGCGGCTCCATTCGTACGGTCTGCTGCGCGCCAGCTTTCGGCCCAAAGGCCAAATTGCCGAGCTGCGAGCCTACGTGCGTCAGCGCGAGCGTCTTGTCGAGTATGCGGCCTCACATATCCAGCACATGCAGAAGGCGTTGACAGAGATGAATCTTCAGCTCCACCACGTCGTTGCCGACATCACCGCCGCGACCGGTATGCGGATCATCCGTGCAATCCTCGCCGGCGAACGTAACCCCACGGTTCTGGCGCACTTACGCGACTATCGGTGCCACTCCAGTGCTGAGAAGATCGAGAAGGCGCTCACTGGTAGCTACCGCGCCGAGCACCTGTTTGCGCTGGAGCAGGCACTCGCCCTCTACGACGCTTATCACGAGAAGGTGTCCGCTTGCGACGTGCGGATCGAAGCCGTGTTAAAGGAACTCAGCATCGGTCGCGGGCACAGGTCAGGTTCGTTGCCGTCGTCACGTCGGCGAACCGATCAAGCGAACGGGTTGGTTCCGGCGCAGTCGTCTTGTCATGGTTGCTCCTGATTCGCAGGCCACAGCGTGCCCGCCGTCAGGCAGAAACTCCACCTAGCGTCCCTGTGCAGAGTTCCGGAACCAGCTCTATCTGAAGCCGCACGCCTTCTGGTGTGGTGGATTTTGTGCCGTTCCCGACATGGGAAGTAGAACGGGCCTTGACTGTCTGAAGATCGGCGCCCTGCAAAAACCCTTTGGTCGCAATATGTTCGTAGCCCGTGGACTGTGCCCGTTTTTGTGGCGCGTTCGTGCGCCGTTCGTTCCGATAATTCCGGTCGTTCCTCGGGTCTACGCGGACTGAAAACGTAAGAAAATCAGCCGTGGAGCATGGCTGGGGAACTAGGATTTCGAACCTAGATTAACGGAGTCAGAGTTCGCTGTTCTACCGTTGAACTATTCCCCAGTGTGTCGGCGATCGTGATGTACGGCGGCGCCGTCCGGCCGGAACCGGCGCTCTCATTAGGCCATCTCGATCCGGTTTCCAAGTCCGGGACGTCTTAGCCTCGGCACGACCTCGGGGGTCGGCACCGAGGCGGCGCAAATGCCGGCGCACGCCGCGCCGCGCGCGGCTGACGCGTGAAATTATACTGTAATGTCCAAGTATAATTTCGTATGCATAAATGCTTACGAAGTATAGATTCACCATTACATCTCTAAGTTATTTACTCAGAGGCCTGCTTCAATTATGAATTGCGCTCGGGGACTGTTCGAATGATCGTTGATCCATACATGGACCGGCTCGCCCGCGTCCGCGTTCGTTTCGCAACGACGCTCGCCGGAAAGATCGACGAGACCTGCGCGGCCATTCCGCAGCTGTCCGATGCCGCGCCGGCGGCGGCGGACGCGGTGGCCGAAGCCTATCGCTGCGTCCACGGCATCGTCGGCGTCGGGCCCACGGTTGGTTTCCCGGCGAGCGGCACCGTCGCCCATGATGTCGAGGACATTCTGCGGGCGCCGCAGCAGGAGCGGCGCGGCTTGACGGCGGACGAAACCGAGCAAGTGACGAAAACATTGCGGCAGCTGCGCGAGGTCGCCGCGCGTGAACTGCAATCCTTCCAATCGTTGAAGTCGTAAAACAGGGGCAACGGCTGTGTACACGCGTGTTTGATTCTTCCTCGTCCTGGTTCTGGCGCTCAGTCCGATCGCGGCACACGCGCAGTCGCAGCCGCCAGGTCAGCCGCCAAATCAGCCGCAATCGCTGTCACCGCCGCCGGCACCGCTGCAGAGGCGATCTCAATGGGCACCGCCGGCCCTGCACCGGCCGGCGACGACGCTGGCAAGGCGTGTCGCCGCTGCGCCGGCGGTGGCGCCGGCGGAGCCGGTCGCCCGTCCGGGAAGCGTTCTCGCCGAGATCACGCTAGCCGACATCGGCTTCAGCAATGGTTTGCGCTTCCCCAACCTTGGCGGCCATAACGACCTGTTCGTGCCGATGCCGCTGGACACCGAAGTGGCTGCGACCGAACTCGTGCTGGCGCTGGACGATGTCACCGCCTATGAGGTGCGGCGCCATCTCGAAGTGCAAGTCAATGACCGCACAATGGCTTCGATCGCGCTCGACGGTAAGAGTCGCGACCGGGTCATCCGCATCCCGTTGGCCAAAGCCAAGCCCAAGGACGGCTACCTCAAGCTCACGTTTCTTTATTCCGGCGCGGTTACGCCCGATCGCTGTATCGACGTGCGTTCTATCGGCGACAGCGTGATCGTCAGGCCCGAGACCGGGCTCGAGGTCGACGTTGGCCCGGTCGCCCAACTCGACGTCGCCACCACCGCAAGGCTGATGCCGCGGGAGGTCACCGTGGTCCTGCCGGGCCGGCGGATCACCGCCAATGAGATGGCGACGGCGATCACGGTTGCCCGTTCGCTGATCGCCAGCGGCCGGCATGTGTCGTACCAGCACGGCTTTGAGTGGCTGAAAGAACTCGCGAGGCGCGACGAAGCCGGGCGCTGGACGCGCGGTATTATTCTGGTCGGCCCGCTCGACGAGACCGGCGTCGTCGTCGATTCACCGCTGGCGAGGGTCGCCGGCGCCGTTCAGACCTTCGGCACGCTGGCCGCGGTTCGCATCGGCGGCTCCCCGGCCCTGCTCGTCTCCGACGGCGATGCGGTACGCGCCGGCCGTTTGTTCGGCAGCCCCTTGCTGCCGGCAACCCGCGGCGTCGCGGCGGCTTCCGTCGGGGACGTAGCACCGATCGATCAGGCGACCGATCGTGTGAGTTCGATCAGCTCGCCGTCACGCCGGCGGTGGCCGATGTGTTCGGGCGCGCCGATCTCGTCTCCATCATCGATACCCGCCGCCTGCCGGCCGGCACGCGCCCGACGCGGCTGTTGCTCGATGTGATGGTCGCGCCCGACGGCGCCGGCGCGAAGGCGGTGATCAGTGTCTTCGTCAATGAGCGCATGCTCGGCTCGACGGTTGCGGCCAGCGGCGAAGCCACGCATCTCGATCTCGCCTTGCCGGACGGGCTCGTCGGCACCATCGCCAACGTGCGCATCCTGGTCGAGCGGGAAATCGCCCAGGGCGATTGCCGGTTTGGGCCGCAGGGTTATCCGGCCGAGTTGCTCGGATCGTCCGCGATCGGGCTGGTCAGCGCCGACGGTGCGCCGCACGATTTCTCCGATCTCACGTCGCACTTTGCGCGCGGGGTTGACCTGGTGGTGCCGGCCGCGAGCGCTGATCGGCCCACGCTCGTGCTCGGCCTGCTCGCCGAGGTCGCCAACCAACTGTCGCCCGATATCGCACCGATCAATGTGAGTTTCGCCACCGGCGGCGGCTCGCCAACGCCGCAGCGTCCTTGTTATCGCCATCAGCGATTGGCCGCCGACCGGCACCAATCCGCGCGTGCGCTTCGATCGCGGCCGCGTCGCCGTGACCGACCGCTCCGGCCGCACGCTGCTTGATCTCGGCGGTTTCGTTGGTGGCGCGGTCGCCCAGATCGTCAGCGCAGGTGACAATCCGGGCCTGTGGATCAAGCCGCTGGCGGCTGACGGGGCGACGCCGACGCCGAGCGAGCTTCGTCTCGATCATGGCGACGTCGCCTTCATCGACACCAACGGCGTAGCGCTCGCCATGTCGACCGAGCGCGACACTCTGGTGCGCATTTCCTATCCGGAGCAGGTCTCGTGGCTGACCATCGCCGAGCGCTTCCGCTCCTGGATCATCGCCGCTCTTTGGCTGTGCGTCACCGCTGCGCTGTTGTTCGTCCTGCAGCGCATGTTCCGCCGCCGCCCGGCGCACCCGAGCGAGTAGCCGATGGCGCTGGCGCCGTCAGACCGGGCGCTCGGTGATCTTCTCGTCGGCCGGCGCGTCCTCACTCTGCCGCAGCTCGACGAAGCGGTCGCGCTGGCCGAGCGGTGGAACGTGCGGCTCGGCGATGCGCTGCTGTCGCGCAACTGGATCGATCCGCGGCTTTACTATGAGACCTATGCGCAGAATTTCGATCTGCCGTTCGTCGATCTGACCCGCGAGCCGCCCGATCGCGCGTTGCTGCGCGCCGCCGACGTCGACCTCTATGCGCTGCGGCTGACCATGCCCTGGCGTCGCCGCGACGGTCGCCTGTTCATCGCCACCGCGGAGCCCGGACCCGAAACGGTGCTGTTCGCGCGCGGCCGCTGGGGTGCCGAGATCGAGTTCGTGGTCGTGTCGAAATTCGACATCGTCGTTGCGGTGCAGATCGCTTTCGCCGACGCGCTGTCGCGCCGCGCCGTGCTCGAACTGGCGGAGCTCGATCCGCAAATGTCGGCCCGCACCGTCTTCACCACCGGGCAGATGATCGCGGGCTACGGGTTCCTGACCGCGGTCCTGATCGGACTGGCGGTTGCGCCGCTCGCCACGCTGATCGCGCTCAACATTGCGGTCAGCATTTTTTATCTCGGCAATTTTGTCCTCAAAGGCATTCTGGTGTCGATCGGCGGCGGCCGCTCCGCCGAGGTCGACGAGGTTGTCGCCGTCGAGGCGCGCGCGCTGCGCGATGAGGAGCTGCCGGTCTTCACCGTGCTGGTTCCGATGTTTCGCGAGTCGGCGATGCTGCCGCAGCTGGCGCAGGCGTTGCGCAATCTCGACTATCCGCTCGGCAAGCTCGACATCAAGATCGTGCTCGAGGCCAGCGATCGCGAGACCATCGAGGTCGCGCGCACGCTCGGTCTCGAAGGCGTCTTCGAAATCATCGTCGTGCCGCGGTCCAAACCGCAGACCAAACCGAAGGCCTGCAATTTCGCGCTGCGCTTTGCACGCGGCGAATATCTCGTCGTTTATGACGCCGAGGATCGGCCCGAGCCCGATCAGTTGCGCAAGGTGGTGGCGACTTTCCGCCGCTCGCCGCCGAACACCGCCTGCCTGCAGTGCCGCCTCAACTACTACAACGCCGGCGAAAACTGGCTCACCCGGATGTTCACGCTGGACTATACGCTCTGGTTCGATCAGGTGCTGCCCGGGCTCGAGCGTCTCGGCATGCCGATACCGCTCGGCGGCACCTCCAATCACTTCCGCACCGCCATCCTGTGCGAGCTGCACGCCTGGGATCCCTACAACGTCACCGAGGACGCCGACCTCGGCATCCGCATCGGTCAGAAGGGCTACCGGGTCGGGGTGGTCGATTCCACCACCTTCGAGGAGGCGAGCTGCCGCGTCGGTCAGTGGGTCCGCCAGCGCTCGCGCTGGATGAAGGGATACATGCAGACGCTGCTCGTCCACACCCGGCGACCGCTGCATCTGATCCGCAAGGCGGGCCTGCTCGGCTTTCTCGGCTTCGTCTTCTTCATCGGCGGCACGGTGCTCGCGGGCCTGCTCAATCCGGTTTTCTGGCTGATCTATGCGGTCTGGCTGATCGCCAGCGCCGCGAATTTCGATCCGCTGTTCCCGCAGTTTTTGCTGTTCCTGTGCCTGTTCAATCTACTGGCCGGGAATGGCGCCTTTACCTACCTGCTGATGCTCGGACCGATCAAACGCGGTTGGCTGCAACTCATCCCGTTCAGCTTTACGCTGTTCGGGTACTGGGTGCTGATCTCGGTTGCAGCCTATAAAGGCCTTTGGCAACTGTTCCGCGATCCGTTCTTCTGGGAGAAGACCCAGCACGGGCTTTCACAGCATAGCGCCGCGCAATTCTCGAGCCCGGGAGAAGCGCCGTGAGCCGGGCCGTCGGTCGCGCGCTCGCGGCCGCGCCGATTGCCTCGCTGGCGTTCGCGGCGACGTTGGCGCTTGCCGCCATCGCGGTGCGCAACGGGCTGGTCGGTGACGACACGGTGCGGCTGTGGGCGGGGGCGAGTACCGCCGCCGACGGTCAGGTGCCGATCGGGCGGATCGTCGCCGGCTACCCGACATTGCCATTTCTGGCGACGACGCTGGTTGCCTGGATTGCACCAGAGGGCACGCCGGCGCCGGCGCTGGTGGCCGCGGCGCTTTACTCGATCATGGCCGCTTTCTGTTTCGGGGCGTTTCGCAAGGCCGGATTGCCCTACGTCGCCGCCGTCATTGTCACGCTTCTCATCGCCCTGCATCCGGTTCTGCTGCGTGCCGTCATCGCCGGCCCCGCCGATATGTTCTTGGCGATATTCCTGCTGATGCTGTGCCTTGCGCTCTATGACCTGCGGGCGCGCAGCGGCACGTCGGAGGTGATGGGAGTCGGGCTGGCGCTCATGGCGCTGGCGTTTTCGCATCCCGTCGGTGCAGCGATGGCTTTCGCCGCGATACCGTTTCTCGCTTTTGCGGTCCGTCCCGTGCTGGTCGCCAGCTCCGCATTGAATATGGTGATCGCGCTCATCTTTCCGACGCTCTTTATGGTCGGCGCCTTCACCTACGTGTCCTGGGTGTTCCCGGGCGACGGCTGGAGTTTCTTTGCCGCTCCAACCCAAAGCCTGTCGTTATGGAGCGCGGCGGTGGCGCGAATGTTCGGCTATGGCCTCACCGGAATTGCGGCGATCGATGCAAGCCTGGTCATGGGCGCCGCGCTCCTGATGGCGGCGCCGGTCGCGGCGGCCATGCTGATCCACGTTTACCGGCGGCGCCCCCTTGTCATACCGGCGGCGATCTTTGTCGCCAGTGCGATCGCCGCAACCGCGATCTGCGTCGGGAGCGGATTTTTCGGCGATCCGACCACGATCGTGGTCGTCCCTCCGGTGCTGGCGGCAGCCGTCGTGATCCGCATTCCAAACGCGCGCGAGCGCATCGTGATCGTGATCGGATGGCTCATCGTCGGCTGGTTCGGCGGATTGCTCGCGGTCGCTTTGGTCGACCCGATTGCCGTCAGCCGCCTTCAGGCCGCTTTCGAGCCGGTCGCCGGCGACCGGCTCGATGCAATCGCGGCGGGCGGCGCCTCCATTGGACACGATGGCATGCTGGCCGACACCAACAATGCTCCGGCATTGGTGTTGGGGCGCGGCCGCGCCCAGGGAATTCTCGGTCCTGAAAGCGAGTCGTACACGCTCGCGATGCTGTTCGGCCGCATTGAAACGCCCTTCATTGCCGTGCCGGACCCGCAAAGCGCCATTGCGGTGAATGACCGGCTGAACAAGGCTTTTCCCTCGCTGTTTCGGCAGGGCCTGCCCGGTTATCGCATCATATACCAAAATAATACTTGGCGCTTGTTTGAGAGACTGAAAGGCCACACGATCTCAACGCAGTAATATACAATATTATAAAATAAATACGGAAACGACGTAAGTATAAATGCTGGAAAAGGCGGATGCGGATACTTGTGGTCGACGATATGGAAGACTCCCGTGATCTCGCCGAGGGCGCGCTGCTGTCCGCGGGTTACGACGATATCGTCACCGCGGCCTCGGGCTGGGAGGCCCTCAAGGTTCTCGATGTCGGCCGCACCACCGATGAGGATCCGTCGGTCGATGTCGTGCTGCTCGACATCCTGATGCCGGAAATGGACGGCATCGAAGCCTGCGCGCGCATCCGCAACGATCCGCGTTACGTCGATTTGCCCGTGATCATGGTGACGGCGCTCGACGACATGAATTCGCTGGCCAACGCTTTTGTGGCCGGCGCGACCGATTACGTCACCAAGCCGGTGAACCGCGTCGAGCTTGTCGCGCGCGTGCGCGCGGCGCTCCGCCTCAAGCAGGAGCTTGATCGCCGGCTGGCGCGTGAGCGCGAATTGCTGACGTTTCTGTCGAGCTGGGGCGACCGGCGCGCCGGCGTATGGATCGACGAGGCGACCGGTTTGTTGGTCGGCGAAGCGGCCGAGGCCTATCTCAAGTCGGTATGCGGTGCCGCCGCCGAGAAAGTGATCTCCATTCTCGCGCTCACGCTCGACCGTTTCGACGGCTACCGTTCGGCCAAAGGTGAAGCGGCGGCGCGGGGCGTGCTCGCGCAGGTCGCGGCTGCGGCCAACCGGCTCGCGGCGACTATCGGGACCGTCGCGGCGGCTTATCGGAATGGCATGATCATCCTGGTCGCGCCGGAGCTCGGCGCCAGTTCGGCGCGCGAAGCTTGCCGAGACGCTGCGCGCAACCGTGCAAAAACTGCGGCTGCCGAATTCCGAATCGGTTGAGTCCGATTACGTGACCGCGAGCGTCGCGGCGATCACCGGGCGCGTGAAGCAGACCGTCGACTGGGTCCAGCTGCTCACGCAGGCGATCTCCAGCGTGCAGCAAGCCGCTGATGCAGGCGGCAATCGGGTGATCGCAGTGACGGCCGATGGCGCGGCACCGAAAGGTGTGAGCCGGCTTTCTGAAAATCTCATGCCCAAGAAAGAGATCGGGGCAACGGCCTGAGCAATCGTGTTCGGAGACCGCGTGGCGCTTAGGGGTAGGTGCTGTATCGGGGCGAGTATCGGTGGGGGTAAAGCGTGTTGAAGCGTAGTGTAGCGTTGGCGTTCGCGTTGCTGTGCATGCCTTCGATGGCCTGGGCGGGTGCTTGGACGCTTCCGGAAGGTACCGGGCAGTGGCTCGCAACCGTGACCGGCACCTCGGCGACATCCTACTTTACCGACAACGGGCTGGCGTCAACTCCGCGCTACAGCAAGCAAGAGCTGGGACTGCTCGTCGAATACGGTCTCAACGACCGGCTCACCGCGATCTTCAATCCTGGACTGCAGAACATCGATATCGCCGCGCCGACAAGTGCCGAGCGCACCGGTCTGAATTACACCGAGTTCGGCGCCCGCTATGCATTTCTCGAAAGCAAGGATTGGGTGGTGTCCGGCCAGTCCACGATGCGGATACCCGGGACCACCGATACGGCCAACCCCGCCGCGATCGGCTACACCGATTTCGAAGCCGACTTCCGCGCTCTTCTCGGTCATAATTTCAAAATTGCCGCCTTGCCGGCCTTCTTCGACTTCGAGCTCGCCGAGCGTTGGCGTACCGACGGCTATCCGAGTGAGTTCCGGTTCGAGGGCACGCTCGGCGTCAAGGTTTACCCGCGCTGGATGCTGCTGGCGCAGAGTTTCAACGTGGTCTCGGAAGGCCCGGGCGTCTCATACTTCGGCGGCAGCTACGAGTACTACAAGTTTGAGCTCACCGCGCTCTATACGCTGGCCGATAATTGGTGGCTGCAGTTCGGCGGCGTCACCACCTATGCCGGCAATAATGCGCTGCAGGAGAACGGCGTCGTCCTTGGCGTTTGGCACCAGTTCTGATCCGGTACGATCAGCGTGCGTCGGCCGGCTGCATGGAATTGCGCACCGAAGCCGCCAGCGTCATCGGGTCGAACGGCTTGGAGATCACGCCCGCAGCGCCGAGTGACTTGAAATGCGCGAGGTCCCGCTCCTGGATTCGGGCGGTCAAGAAAACGACGGGAATGTCGGCGGTCTGTGGATTTTTCCGCAAATGTGCAAGCGTCGTCGGCCCGTCCATGTCCGGCATCATAACGTCCAGCAGGATGAGGTCGGGCCGCCATTCCGCGGCGGTTGCAAGCCCCTCCGCGCCCGAAACGCAACCGCGCACCTCGAATACTGGGTCGAGGCTGAGCGACGCCGCCACGATATCGAGAATATCGGCCTCGTCGTCGATATGGAGCACGCGCAACGTGCTCATGCGGCGTCTTCGTGCTGTGACGGCAGGGAGTTGCCCAACAGGCGCTTCTGCAGGATGGCGATCAGATTGTCGATCGAAGTCCGCGACTTGATCAGCGCCGATCGGAGCTGGGCGGCGAATACCGGATTGTTGTCGCCTGGCGAAAATGCGATGAGCGGTATCGCGTCGCCCTCGCCGTCACGCAGCTCATGCAGCAGTTCGAAGCCGGAACCCGCCGCCAGCGCGACGTCGAGCACGGCGACGTCAAAGCGGTTGGCGGCCAGCGCCCGGCGCGCCTCCTCGATCGAATCGACCGACATGACTTCGACCTTGGCGCCCAGCGCATCCGACACGACGCGAAGCAATTCCGGATCGGACTCCACATGCAGGATGCGCGGGTGGGTGTCGCCATTGCCCGCAATCGCCCGATCGAGCACGCGCACCAGCCGGTCGACGTCGATCGGCTTGTCGAGCCAGTCGACAATGTTCAGGAGCGTAGAGGGCCTGTTCTCATCGCAGTCCGCACCGAGGTCCGCGGACAAGACCACAAGCATCGTGTTGTAATTCTTTGATTGCGCCCGCAATTGCTTGATCAAGCTGATGCCGTTGCCATCCGGGCGCTGCAGGTCGACCAGAATTGCGGCGTAATTGGTCGTCGCCACGCGCGCAACCGCCTCGTTTGCCGAAAGTGCGACGTCGGTGGGAAAGCCCTCTTGGCCCAGCCGATTGACCAGCACGATCGCCGCTCCAGGATCGTCCTCGCACAGCAATATACGAAGGCGCGCCTTGCCAACCAGGCGAGACTGGCGTCTGACCGCATTCGCCCAATTCGGAAGATCGAGGTGAAATATGGCGCCGCCGCCGGGCGCCTCGGCAAAGCCGACTTCGCCATCGAGCCGATCGACGATCTGCTTGACGATGCTCAGCCCGAGGCCGGTGCCGTCCTTCCGGCGCGCATCCGTACCGTCGGCCTGCGCGAATTTTTCGAAAATGTGGCGCTTGAACTCTTCGGGAACACCAGGACCGTGGTCCCGCACCGAAATACGGACCGCATCGTTTCCGGTCTCGACCGCTACCACCACTTCTTCACCGGGCGGCGAAAACTTGATGGCGTTCGAGAGCAGATTGGTCACGGCCTGCACCAGCCGATCAGGGTCGGCGCGCACGTCGAAGGCTGCGGGTGCCGCGTCGAGCCGGATCCGCAGGTCGCGATTCTGGGCAAACGCGCGATTTGCGTCGATCGTCTGCTCAACGAGCGATCGGACCTCGACGCGCTTGAATTGGAAGACGGCTTTGCCCGACTCCATTTTTTCGATGTCCAGAATATCGTTGAGCAGTCGAACCAGCCTCTGGCTGTTCGCGTACGCGATGGTGAGCAAGTGCATCGCGGATGCGGGCAGTTTCCCGGCCGCGTTGCCGGTGAGAAGGCCGAGCGCGCCGGTGATCGAAGTAAGCGGGGTGCGCAGCTCGTGGCTGACGGTGGCGACGAATTCGTCTTTTAAGCGCGTCTTTTCCCTGTCGGCCGCCCTCACGGCGACCCGCGCGGAATTATCAAGGCAGATGTTCAGATAGCCGATGATCTTCGATTTGTCGTCGCGCAGCGCGGTGATCGATACGTGGGCCGGAAAGCGGCTGCCGTCCTTGCGGACGTATTCTACCTCGTATTGGTCCTCGATTCCGCGCGCGGCCTTGAAAATCAGCGCCTCGAAGCCGGGCGCGACTGTTGTTCCGAACTCGGCGCTCAATTGTTTGGCGCGAGCGATCATGTCTTGCGGATCGCGGTATTCGGTCGGCACCATCTTGTTAATGACATCGCCAGCGGCGTAGCCCAGCATCCGCTCGGCGCCGGCATTGAATATCCGGATGACGCCGCTGAGGTCGGTCGCCACGATTGCGAGGTCGATGCTGCCGAGGATGGCTTCTTCCAGGATCTCAGCCGGCAACGAAACCGCATTGCGCGGCGTGCCGGCGGAGCCTTCGGCCGTGCGGGTTTCGTCGCCTGCAATCGTCGTCTCACCCAAAATATCGGACACGGCTAACCTCGCTGGACACCATGCCGGGACGGCTAACGGCAAACACAAATGATGATAAATGCAAAGCCCAGGACGATATGTCGGGGCTCGATATTAAAAAGCACGTGCGTGCGAATACGTACCAGCAGCAGGGATCGATGCTGTCGTCCGGGCCTCGGGCGAGTTGCGGCTGAGACACCGGATGACGAGTTCGGATCAGGGGAATCGATCGCCGGCGTGATCCTCTTCGCATAATTGCGTCCAAGCGCATTGCAGAACGCGCGCCGCCGGCTTGCCCTGGACGGTGAAATTGGTATCGGTCAGTCCGCCGGCGTCTGGATTGGTCAACCACTCCCAGACGAGGATGCCACTGATCGCCGGACGATCGAGCGCGGCGAGCCACTCGGCGATCACGGCGGCTTGCAGTGTCGGATCGGGGGCGCTCGCTCGCTCTTCCACGCCCTCCCACGGTTTTGCCGCGGCACCCTCGGCGGAGCGTATTCCGATCTCTCCGACCAGGATGGTCTTCCCGGTTCGCGCCGCGAGCGCGTCGAGGCAATGGGCAACCTCGCGCATGACATTGCGCCGCTGATCACCATCATCGTCGGCCCCGAGCGGCGGATAAAGCGTAACCCCGATCGCGTCGAGCTCGTTCCAGAACGGCACCATGTTCGCTTCCTCGACGTTGTGCGCGAAGTAGAGCAGGCGACCGGAATAAGCGGCCCGCGCCACAGCGATCAGCTCGTCCCACTCCGGGCGCTGCGTCGTTAGCGTGAGTTCGGTGCCGACGGCGAGCGCTTCCGCCTTTTCATCGGCGGCAATCCGCGCGATCCGCTCCAGCTCGCGGCGGTAATTCGCAAACCATTCCCGCCGATCCGCCGTGGAATTCATGACGACCGCGCCCGCCCAACTTTCCGGCACCCAGACGTGTGGCTTGACCAGAACCGCCAGACCGCGCGCATGGGCGTCGCGGATGGCGGTGCGCAACTCATCATCCGTCATGTCGGTACCGCGCAGCAGGTTCGGGCTCGACGGTGTTAATTGCCAAAAGAACGGAATGATTGCGACCGCGCGCGCACCGACCGCTTTGGCACTGTCGAGCGAAACCTTGGCGGTCTCGCTGCCGAACGGATGGCCGGCGGCGGCGATCACGTTGAAGCCGTCAAACCGCTCGTCGCCGGCGGATCTGGACGACGTGCTCGACCAAGCCAGCGCGCCGAAGGCGGCCACCAGCATCAGCGATAGAGCGTGCCATGGGCGCAGACGGCTCATGCACTGGTTCCCTGGTCGCGAACAGCGTTCGGGCGCGTCAGATCTGGTTCAGCGCCTGCATCAGATCTGGTTCGGCGCTTGCATCAGATCTGGTTCGGCGCTTGCATCAGATCTGGTTCAGCGCTTGCATCAGATCTGGTTCGGCGCTTGCATCAGATCTGGTTCAGCGCTTGCATCAGATCTGGTTCGGCGCTTGCAAATGGCTCTGCACTTGTGAGGCCAGTGTCATCGGATCGAACGGTTTGGAGATCACCCCGCGCGCGCCAAGCGCCATGAAGTGCTCGATCTCGCGGCTCTGGGCCCGCGCCGTCATGAAGACGACGGGTATTTCGGCGGTCTGCGGATTCTTGCGCAAGCGCGCCAGCGTGGTCGGGCCATCCATCTCCGGCATCATGACATCGAGGAGAATGAGCAACGGCGACCACTCGGCGGCCGCAGCGATCGCCTCGGCTCCGGACGCGCACGCCCTCACTTCGAAATCAGGATTGAGGTTCAATGAGAGGTCGACGACCTCGCGAATGTCCGGTTCGTCGTCGACATGCAGAATGCGGAGTGCGCTCATGACGTCTCCTTCCTGACCGCGCTTAGCTTCAGGCGGTCATGGACCGCGGCGACCAGGTCTCCGAGCGAAGCGGCCGATGACTTGTCAAAGCTGGCCTTGACCTGCGGGTTGTCCTTGAGGTCGGCGGCGTGCCCGGTGAAGAGGATGACAGGAATCGGGGCCGCCCTTGGCGGTGTGCAGATGCGGGAGCAGTTCCAGACCGGAGACTGCGCCGAGGCCGATATCGAGGATCGTCAAGTCGAAGTCATTCACCAGAAGCGCACACCGCGCATCCTCGATCGATGCCACCGATACGACCGTCGCAATCTCCGCCAGCGTTTGCGCAACGATTTCGAGCACGTCCTGATCGTCGTCGACGTGCAGTATCTGCGCCCGGCCGCTGCCGTCGTGCCCGGCGACGCGATCGAGTATCTGCGTCAGGTGCTCGATGTCGATCGGCTTATGCAGACATTCCGAAACGTTGAGGTGAGCCGCGTCGGCGCCATCTTTGTCCCAGGAGCCGTTGGCGCACATCACGAAGATAGCCGTCTTGTAGATTTGCGGCAGCTGGCGCAGCCGCCGGATCAGGTCGATGCCGCCGCCATCCGGAAGATCGAGGTCGACCAGGATGGCGACATAAGCGGCCGTTTGCGCGCGCGTGATGGCGCTCGCCGGGCTATAGGCGAAATCGGATTTAAGGCCGTTCGCACCGAGGCCGATGCGCAGCGCGTGCGCGATCTCGAGATCGTCTTCGCAAAGCAGGATGCGCGCTTCTCGCGCGCCGCTTTCGGCGTCTATTTCGTAGCCGGCCACTTGCGCCCAGCTGGGCAACTCGACGTAGAAGGTGGTGCCGCCGCCGACCGCGTCCTCGAAACCGACCGTGCCGCCGAGCCGTGCGACGATCTGCTTGACGATGTTCAGTCCAAGCCCGGTGCCGCCCTTCTGCCGTGTATCGCTGGCGTCGGCCTGGGCGAATTTTTCGAACATGCGCGGGCGAAATTCTCGCGGGATGCCGTGGCCGTGGTCACGCACAGCGATACGCACGCTATCGCCGTACTGATCGACCGTGACCGCAACCTCGCCATCGGGCGGCGAGAACTTGATGGCGTTCGACAGAAGATTGGTGACGACCTGGGCGAGACGGTCGGGATCGGCGTACACCTCGCCGGCGGCATCGTCGTCGAGGCGAACGCGCACGTGGAAGCCGTCGGCGAAACCGCGGCTCGCCTCGATCACCTGCTCGACAAGCGTACGCGCGCTGAGGCGCTTGAACTTAAACGCAATCTGGCCGGACTCGATCTTCTCGATATCGAGGATGTCGTTGATGAGGCGGACGAGCCTTTGGCTGTTGTTCTGGGCGATGCGGATCAGACGTCCAGCCGGTTCGGGGAGAGCGCCGGCGGCGCCGCCGGTCAATAGCCCGAGCGAGCCGGCGATCGAAAACAGCGGGGTGCGCAGCTCGTGGCTTACGGTCGAGACGAACTCATCCTTCAGTCGCTCGACCCGTTTGCGCTCGCTGAGGTCGAAGATGATGCTGAGCACGAGCAGGCCATTGCCCGTGTGGATCGGGTTAAGGCCGATTTCCAGCGGGATCTCGCCGCCGTCACGGCGGCGTCCGAACAGCTCCCGCCGCTCTCCGACGCGGCGGGGTTTTGGGTGGTGGCCGAATCTGGCGCGGAGCTGAAGATGCCCGTTGCGCAGCTGCTCCGGTATCAGGATTTCGACCGGTTGGCCGATCAACTCATGCCGCTTATAGTCAAACAGCCGCTCGACCTCGGCGTTGACGAGCACGATCGTGCCGGCGCCGTCCGTCATCATCATGCCGTTCGGGCAGGCTTCGACGGCGAGACGAAATTTTTCTTCGGCGGAGGTTTCCGATGAAAGATCGCGCGTGCTGTGGGCAATGCCGGCCATTTCCCCGCTGTCCGTGACGCCCCAATCCTGCGGCAACGACCGGGAATAATGCGTTAAAAGCGACCGCTATCAAACAAAAACGCTGATAGGTACAAACATCTAAGCGGAAGAGCTTACGCGGAGCAGTGCCCCGGCTCAGCGTTGCTCGCGACCGGAAAATCCGAACACCACCGTACCGATGCAGAGAATGCTGCAGGCGGCTGAAAACAGAAACACGGCTCGCGGCTCGCCGTGATCCATCAATATTCCGTAGATCGTCGGCGCAATCATCGAGCCGATGTTAAATCCTGAAGATACGAAGCCGAAGACGCGTCCGTAGGCGCCGAGCGGCGTCACCGCGCGCACCAGCATGTCGCGTGAGGGGCTGGCAATGCCGACAAACAACCCGGACAGCGACGTCATCAGAACGAGCACGAAGGAGGAAAAACCGATGTGCCGACGAGGGCGGTCACGATGCCGGCGCAGGCGAGGCCGAGGGCGGCGACCACGGCGTGACGGGTCGTGCGCGAGGCGAGAACGCCGCCGACCAGCACCCCGAGCGCGTTCATCAGCAGCAATCCGGTCAGCGCCACATTGGCCAGCTCGGCGGACGTGCCGTAGAGCGCACCGAGCGCCACGACCATGAAGCTGTTGAGCCCGCCCATCACCGAGATCAGAATAAAGAAACCCAGGTTGAGAATGATCGGCGGGGACAGCAGGAGCCGCCATCCGCTGTCGTCGTGCGGCGAAGCGGCTGCGCCGGCGGCCGGCGGCGCGACCCGGCGCTTTTCCGCCAACCGGTCGGCGGCCGTCGGCCGTTGCGCGATCAGGAGCACAAGCACGGCGCAGCCGAGTATCGCGGCGCCGACAAAGGCGCCGCGCCAGCCGAAACGGCTCTGCATGGCCAGCAAAGTCGCGGGCGCGACCGCGGCGCCAAGAATCCCGGAAAAGGTGTGGAACGAGAAGATCTGGCCGATCCGCGCCGGGGTGGTGTGGTGGGACAACAATGAATAATCGGCCGGGTGATAAGCAGTATTGCCGAGGCCGGCGACGGCAAACATGGCGATGAACACGATGAACGAATGGACCATGCCCGCAACCGCGAAGGCGGCGGTGCCAAGCGCCACGCCGGCAATCAGCACAATGCGCGCCCCGATCCGATCGACCAGAAAGCCGGCCGGCGTCTGCAGCACCGCAGAAACCACATTGAACGCGGTCAGCGCAAGCGCCAGGTCGGTATAGCTCACGCCATAGTCAGCGCGCACGAAAGCGAACAGTGGCGCCAAAATGATCATGTAGTAGTGGCTGAGGAAATGCGCCGCGCACACCGGCGCCACCACCCGGAATTCGCCGAAGCGGCCGGCAGGGACGGAGATCGCTTGCGTCATCGAAGCGAGCGCCCGGCGCCGATGCCGTCCGCTTCGCGCAGCGCTTGCCAGATGCGAAATGGCGTCAACGGCATGTCGACATGGCGAATGCCGCGATCGGCCAGCGCGTCGAGTACCGCATTCATGACCGAGGTCAGCGAGCCGGCGCAGCCGGCTTCGCCGCAGCCCTTGACGCCGAGCGGATTCGTTTTCGCCGGCACCGGATGTTCGGCGAGCACGAATGACGGCACATCGGTCGCGCGCGGCATCGCGTAGTCCATGAACGAGCCGGTCAGCAATTGTCCGTCGCTGTCATAGACCGTCATTTCCATGAGCGCCTGGCCGATGCCCTGGACGACGCCGCCGTGGAGCTGGCCGGCGACGATCAGCGGATTGACCACGATGCCGAAGTCATTGACGCAAGTGTACTTCACCAGCTCGACCACGCCGGTGTCGGGGTCGACCTCGACTTCAGCGATATGGCAGCCATTGGGGAAGGTCGCGGCGCCGGGTCCATCGCTGACATGCGTGACGTCGAGCGATTGCGGCGCATCCGGCGGCAGTTTGGCGTTGCCGTCACGCAGCGTTTGCGCCAACTCCATGACCGAAATCGTACGATCGGTGCCGGCAATCACGAAGCGGCCCTGACTGAATTCGATGTCGGATGGTGCTGCTTCGAGGACGTGACTGGCGATGTCCTTGCCTTTTTCAATGATCTTGGTGGCGGCCTCCACGATCGCGGTGCCGCTGTGCATCAGCGACTTCGAGCCGCCGCTGCCGCCGCCCATGGCCATCCGGTCGCTGTCGCCCTGAACCAGCGAGATTTTCTCGAACGGAATGCCGAGCCTCTCGCTCAGAACCTGGGCGAAGGGCGTGGCGTGGCCCATGCCGAAATCGAGCGTCCCGGTCGTGAGCGTCACCGTGCCGTCGGCATTGAAGGCGATGTCGGCCAATTCCTTGGCCGGCGGGGCGGTGACTTCCAGAAAGTTGCCGATGCCGAGGCCGCGCAGCTTGCCGCGCCGTGCGCTTTCCCGCTTGCGGCGGGCAAAGCCCTTGCTGTCGGCGAGCTCCAGCGCTTGCTTGGTGAGCGCGGCGAAGTCGCCGCTGTCGTAAGTCACGTCGGACGCGGTTTTGTAAGGCAGCTGCTGGGGCCGGATCTGATTGCGCCGGCGCAGCGCGAGGCGATCGATGCCCATCTCGGCGGCGGCCGTATCGATCAATCGCTCCATGAAGTAGTTGCCCTCGGGCCGGCCGGCGCCGCGGTAGGGGCCGGTCTGCGAGGTGTTGGTGAATACGCATTTGGACGAGACTTCGATCAGCGGCGTCCGATACATGCCCTGCACGTTCTTGACGATGTTGACCGTTCCCGGGAACGGTCCCATCGGCGACAGGAAGGCGCCCATATCGGCGAAGCAGTTGATCGTATCGCAAGGAAAGTGCCGTCGTCCGCCAGCGCGAGCTCGGCGGTGACGTCGTGATCGCGGCCGTGACTGTCGGAAAAAAAGCTCCCCGAGCGTTCGTCGGTCCACTTCACCGGCCGGCCAAGGGCCCGCGCGGCGTGCAGCGCGCAGATATACTCCGGAAACACCGCGCCCTTCATGCCGAATGAGCCGCCGACCTGGCCGGTCAGGATGTGCACCGCTTTGGTGTCCAGGCCGAGCGCCTCAGCGATGTTGGCGCGCATTCCGGACACGCCTTGCGATCCGACGTAGAGCGTGAAGCGGCTGCCGTCGAAGGAGGCGAGCGCCGCGCGCGGCTCCATGGCGTTGACGACCACGCGGCTGTTGAGAAGCTTCATCCGCGTAACGTGCGCCGCCTTGGCAAAGGCGGCATCGACGGCGGCGGCGTCGCCGTAGTGATAGTCGAGCGAAACGTTGTCGGGCACGTCTTCATAGAGGAGCGGGGCGCCGTTGCGCGCAGCGTCGGCGGCGGTCGTGACGGCGGGGAGCGGATCGATTTCGAGTTCGACCGCTTCGGCCGCATCCTTGGCGGCGAGCACGGTCTCGGCGACCACACACGCCACGGGATCGCCGACATAGCGCACTTTGTCTTTCGCCAGCGCACCGCGCCACGGCTTGCTCATCGCGGTGCCGTCGCGATTTTTCAGCGGCACGACGCATTTGAGCGCGCCATAGGCTTGCAGGTCGGCGGCGGTATAGACGCCGAGCACCCCCGGCATGTTCCGTGCAGCGTCTGTGTTGATCGCGCGGATGACGCCGTGGGCGTTGCGGCTGCGCACCATCACCGCGTAGACTTGGCCGGGCAGGCTGACGTCGTCGGTGTAGTGACCCTCGCCGCGCAGCAGCATCGGGTCTTCGCTGCGCGGAACGGACTGCCCGACGGCGAATTTTTGCACCGACAACCTCTCCGCCGCCAGCTGGTTCGCCGCCAATTTGTTCGCCGGCCGGTCGGCTGGCTGATGCAAATTCATCGCTGTCGAATCCCGCAAAACGCCATATCGGGTGACATAGTGGACTTGGCGAAGGGCGACAAGCTGGGCAGCCGGCATGGCACATAGGCGGGAAAAGCACAGTATTGGCCATATTGGCCGTGCCGCGTCCGACTGATACATTTGCCCCGATTTGAGCTTGGACACGCGTCCGCAGCCGTCGAGCCGCCGCGGCTCCGGCGCGGCAGGAAGGTCTTATGAGCGATGAGGCCCCGCCACCGGGCGGCCTCGATGGCCATGGAGCGTCGCGACCACGACCTCGCTGGCCCCGTCGAACGCCGTACGGCATCCGCCGCGATGGTTTCCGGCGCGATGACGGGCAAATGCTCGCCAACGAGCACGGCGATGGCACCTACGCCGCGCTCGATCTCGGCACCAACAATTGCCGGTTGCTCGTTGCGCGTCCGACCGGGCACGGTTTTCGCGTGGTCGATGCGTTCTCCCGCATCATCCGTCTCGGCGAAGGCGTAGCCGCTTCCCGCCGCATCAGTGACGCGGCGATTGGGCGGGCGATCGAGGCGCTGCTGGTCTGCCGCGATAAGATGCGCGCGCGCGGCGTCAGCCGGGCCCGGCTCATTGCCACGGAAGCCTGCCGCGCCGCGGAAAACGGCGAAGCGTTCCGCACCCGCGTCGCCGAGAAGACCGGCCTCGAGCTGGAGATTGTCGATTCGGCGACCGAGGCAAGATTGGCGGCTTCCGGCTGCACCGAGCTGTTCGACCCGACCGCCGCCGGCGTCATCCTGTTCGATATCGGCGGCGGATCGTCCGAGCTGGTGCGGCTCGGCCGGCCCAACGGCGTTCGGCGCGGGCCGCCGCGGCCCGACATCGTCGGCTGGGTATCGCTTCCCGTCGGGGTCGTCACTCTCGCCGAGCGTTACGGCGGCACCGTGGTGCCGCGCGCGGTCTACGACGCTATGGTCGATGAAGTCGCCGCCTTTGTGCAGCACTTTGCGACCGCGCATAGCGCCGACATCGACGGTTTCCATATGCTCGGCACATCGGGCACGGTGACGACGATCGCCGGCGTATTCCTGAGGCTAAAGCGCTATGACCGCCGGCGCGTCGACGGCTGCTGGCTTTCCGGCGACGAGGTGTCGCGGCGTGGTCGACGAGCTCATGGCGATGAGCTTCGATGAGCGCGCGGCCAATCCCTGCATCGGCGCCGAACGCGCCGATCTTGTGCTCGCCGGCTGCGCCATCCTCGACGCCATCCGCCGCGCTTTCCCCTGTCCGCGGCTGCGCGTCGCCGATCGCGGCCTGCGCGAGGGCATGCTGGTCGAGATGATGCGCGCCGACGGCGTATGGGGCGAAGCCTGACCGGCCAAGCACGATCATGGCACGGCTCAAGGATGATAAGCGTCGAAAGCTGTCTTCGCGGGCCTGGCTTGAGCGCCAGATCAGCGATCCTTATGTGGCGCGCGCCAAGCGCGAAGGGTTGCGTTCGCGCGCCGCCTACAAGCTTGCGGAGATTGACGACAAATATCACCTGCTCAGACCGGGCGCGCACGTCGTCGATCTCGGTGCGGCACCTGGGGGCTGGAGCGAAGTCGCGGCGGCCGCGCGTGGGTGCAACTGGGCGGGTGCTCGCACTCGACATTCTCGACTTAAAGCCGATCGCCGGCGTCGACTTTCTCAAGCTCGATTTTCTCGACGAAGCCGCGCCGGACCGCCTCAAGGCCGTGCTCGGGGGCAAAACCCAAGGCAAGTCCCGAGCAAAGGTCGACGTCGTTCTCTCCGACATGGCGGCCAACGCCACCGGTCACCGCCAGACCGACCATTTGCGCATCATGGCGCTTGCCGAGGCGGCGGCGCATTTCGCGCGCCAAGTGCTCAATCCGGGCGGAAGCTTGCTCTGCAAAGTGCTGCAGGGCGGAACCGAAACCGCGCTGCTGGCCGAGCTCAAGCGCAATTTTTTAAGCGTCAAGCACGTCAAGCCGCCGGCGAGCCGCACCGATTCGGCCGAGCTTTATCTGCTTGCCCGCGGCTTTCGCGGCGGTGCCGCCATGCCGGCTTAAGGTTTATCTGTTGCCAGCGCCTGTGCCATCTTGCGCCCGGCGAGTTCGGCGCCGGCGTCGGGCGGAAGCCGCACAAACACCAGACTGGCAGCACCGGCAAGCGCGCCGACGGCGAGGAAGGCCGGCGGGAAATCCCAAGCGCTCATCGCGGTGCCGTGTTTGAGCCGCAGCATGAGCTCGACCACGAGCGCGCCCACCGCGACACCGGTCGACAGCGCCAATTGCTGGCCGACCGCGGCAAGCGTCGTCGCCCGGCTGATCAGCTGCGGCTCGACCTCGGCATAGGCGATGGTATTGATGGCGGTGAATTCCAGCGAGCGAAAAAAGCCGCCGGCGAGCAGAATGGCGATCATCGCCGCAAACGGCATGCCGGGCACAAAGCTGGCGCAGGCGGCGAGAAACGCGGCGCTGATGAGACTGTTGTAGACCAGCACGGGGCGATAGCCGACTTGCCTGAGCACGGCCGCGACGGCGGCCTTCATGAACATCGAGCCGAGCGCTCCGGTAAAGGTGATGAGACCGGATTGGAACGGCGTCAGATTAAAGCCGATCTGCAAGAGAAGCGGCAGCAGAAACGGCAGCGCGCCAATGCCGAGCCGAAACATGAAACCGCCGATAATGCTGGCGCGGAAGGTCGGCAGTTTGAACAGTCCGAGATCGAGAATCGGCGCCGGCGTGCGCCGGGCGTGGACGATGTAGGCCGCGGTCGCAGCCGCGCCGACGCCGAGCAACGCGGCCAGCACGCCGTTGGGCAAAAACTGCAGGCCCATGACGGAAAGCCCGAAGGCGAGCCCGCCGATCCCGAGCCCGGACAAGATGAAACCGACAAAGTCGAACGGATCGGGACGCTCGGCGCGCACTTCGGGAATATACCGCGTTACCATCACGATGCCGACGAGCCCGATCGGCACATTGATGATGAAAATCCAGTGCCATGATGCGTAGGTCGTGATGAAGCCGCCGAGCGGCGGGCCGCAGATCGGGCCGACCAGGGCGGGTATGGTCACCAGTGACATGGCATGGACCAGCAATCGCTTTTCGATGCTGCGCACCACGATGAGACGGCCGACCGGCGTCATCATCGCGCCGCCCATGCCCTGAACAATCCGGGCCAGCACGAATTCGTCGAGCGAGCGCGAGAGGGCGCAACCGATCGAACCGAGCACAAATACGCCGATAGCGATGCGAAAGACTTTGCGCGCGCCGAAACGGTCGGCCATCCAGCCGCTTGCCGGGATGCAGATGGCGAGCGCGAGCAGATAGGAGGTGACGGCGAGCTTCAGCGCCAGCGGGTTGGTGCCGAGCGCGCGCGCAATGGCCGGCAGCGACGTCGAGATCACGGTCGAGTCCATGTTCTCCATGAACAGCGCGACCGCGACGATCAGCGGCACCACGCGGTCGTACGAGTTCGACGGCGTGCTCAAGGCCATCGGCAGCTAATGGCTGGGTGTCGGGCTGGCCTTCGGCGGCGGGCCGGCTTTGAGTCGCTGCAGGGCTTCCGCGGGCTGCTGGAATTTGGGATCGATCTCGAGCGCCTTGCGGAAGTCGGCGACGGCACCGGCGGAATCGGCGAGCCGCTCGCGGATGAGGCCACGCGTCGAAAACGCGCTCGCCGAATGCGGGTTGAGCGCGATGGCCCGGTCGACATCGGCCAGCCCCTGCACAGTGTCGCCGGACAGGTAACGCGCCCAGGCGCGATTGTAAAAGGCAAGCGCCGCGTTCGGCGAAAGCTCGATGGCGTGCGTGTAATCGGCGATGGCATCGGCAAGATCGAGCCGCTCGCGCTTGGCGTTGCCGCGATTGATGTAGGCATCGGCCGAGCGCGGATCGAGCTTGATGGCCTGATCCAGGTCCGCGATCGCGCGCTCATTCTCGCCCTTGGCCTGCCAGGCGCTGCCCCTGTTGTTGTAGGCGGCGGCCGTGGGGTTGAGCTTTATGGCCTGGTCGTAGTCGGCGATGGCGCGGTCGAGATCGCCTTTGCGCCGCCAGGCGATGCCGCGATTGTAGAACGCCGCGGCGTAGGCCGCATCGGCACGCAGCGCCTCATTGTAATCGGCGATGGCGCGATCGGGGTTGCCTTTATCGTCGAAAGCGTTGCCGCGATTATTGTAGGCGATCGCGAATTTCGGATTGAGCTTGATCGCCTGATCGTAATCGGCGATGGCGTGGTCGAAGTCGTGCTTCTGATAGAAGGCATAGCCGCGTTCGTTGAAGGCGCCGGCGTGCTGCGGATTGAGGCGGACCGCCTCGGTCAGGTCGGCGATGGCGCGATCGAGATCGCCGTCGCGGCGGTACGCAATACCGCGATCGTAGCGGATGCGCGCATTATTCGGATCGAGGCGGATCGCTTCATTGTAGTCGGCGATGGCGGCGTTGCGGTCGCCCTTGTCGTCATGAGCATTGCCGCGATTGCTGAAGGCTTCGGCGCTGGTCGGATCGAAACGTATCGCCGCGTCGAAATCGGCGATGGCGCGATCATAATCGCGCTTCTGATAGTAGACCAGGCCGCGGTTGTCGTAGGCCAGCGCGAACTGCGGTGAAAGCTGGATGGCCCGATCGAAATCGGCCAGCGCGCGCACCGAATCGCCTTTGGCGCGCCAGGCATCGCCGCGGTTGTTGTAGGCGGCGGCGAAATTGCCGTCGACGCGCATTGCCTGATTGTAGTCGGCGATGGCGCGGTCGAGATCGCCCTTCTCGAACCAGACGATGCCGCGATTGTTGAGCGCGGAGGCGTTTTTCGGATCGAGCTTGACGGCCTGATCGTAGTCGGCGATCGCGTGATCGAACTCGCCCTTGCGGCGGAACGCCAGCCCGCGATTGAAGTAGGCCGCCGCGTAGTTGGGCGCCAGCTTTATCGCCTCGTTGTAATCGGCGATGGCGCGATCGAAGTCTTGTTTCTCGTCGTACGCATTGCCGCGCGCCATGAAGGCGCCGGCGTCGGTCGCATCGAGCCTGATCGCGGTATCGAGATCGGCGATGGCGCCGTCTGCGTCGTGCTGTGCGAGGTGCACGCTGCCGCGTTCCGCGAACGCACGCGCGTAGTCGGGATTGAGCTGGATCGCTTCGGCGAAATCGTTGAGCGCGCCGGCGACGTCGCCCTTGGCCCGCATCGCCATGCCGCGGTCCTGATGCAGGATGGCGAGATTGGCCGGCTGAAAGCGGCCGGAATCGATCAGCGCCGTGCAGGCGGTGATTCGCTCCTCGTTGGTGGCGCGCAGCTGTCCGGTGCAGCGGCGCTCGTCCGGCGTCGTGTCCTGGGCGTGCGCGGTTGCGGCCAGAGCGAGCAGCGCGGCGACGACGAGCGGAACCCAGCCGGTCAAAGGGGAGGGCAACATAGGCCGTGGAATCCCGGTTTTGCCTGATACCGAACCGGCAAAACGCTCGGTCTTATTTTGCATTTCTGCCGTCTCGGTTGCGGGCAATCTACTCCGCTGTGTACTGGCCGTCCAAGCCGTGCCGCACCATCTATCAATCGGGGCGCGGACGTGCTAGGAGCCGGCGCCAACCCAAAAGCGGGCCGTGAAGGTGGATGAGCGGCGGGCGGGGCAAGCACCCGACCCGCAGTTTCGTCTTTTTACCGGCCTTCGAGGTGCCCGCATCAAGAAAGCCCGCGGATCGTGCGGGCGCAGGCGGAGTTGGCAATGCCTCAGAACAATCCGCGCGAGGGTCTGACGTTCGACGACGTGCTGATCAAGCCCGGTCTGTCGGACGTGCTGCCGTCGGAAGTGGACCTGCGTTCGCGGATCACCCGCGGCATCACCCTCAACATCCCGGTCGTCGCTTCGGCGATGGACACCGTGACCGAGGCGCACATGGCCATCGCCATGGCGCAGGCCGGCGGCATTGGCGTCATTCACCGCAATCTCGATCCGGCGATACAGGCGGCGCAGGTGCGCCAGGTGAAGAAGTTCGAATCGGGCATGGTGGTGAATCCGGTCACCATTCACCCCGACGCGACGCTTGCCGATGCGCTTTCTTTGATGCAGGAGAACCGTATCTCCGGCATCCCGGTGGTCGAGGGCGGCGGCAACGGCCGCGCCGGCAAGCTCGTCGGCATTCTCACCAATCGCGACGTGCGCTTTGCCACCGATCGGCGGCAAAAAGTGTCCGAACTGATGACCAAGGACGCGCTCGTCACGGTGCGTGAGAGCGTCAGCCAGGACGAGGCCAAACGGCTGTTGCACCAGCATCGCATCGAGAAGCTGCTGGTGGTCGACGGCGATTACCGCTGCGTCGGTCTGGTCACGGTCAAGGATATCGAGAAGGCGGTCGCCAATCCCAATGCCTGCAAGGACGAGCAGGGCCGGCTGCGTGTCGCCGCCGCCACCAGCGTCGGCGAGGCTGGCTACGCGCGCAGCGAGGCGTTGATCGAGGCGGGCGTCGATCTCGTCGTCGTCGACACTGCCCACGGTCATTCCCGGCGCGTGCTGGACGCCGTCACCCGCATCAAGCGGTTGTCGAACGCCGTGCAGGTGGTTGCCGGCAATATCGCCACGGTCGAGGGCGCCAAGGCGCTGATCGACGCCGGCGCCGACGCCATCAAAGTCGGGATCGGTCCAGGTTCGATCTGCACCACGCGGGTGATTGCCGGCGTCGGCGTGCCGCAGCTTACCGCCATCGCCGACGCGGTCGAGGCGGCAAACAAGACCGACACGCCGGTGATCGCCGACGGCGGCATCAAATTCTCCGGCGATCTCGCCAAGGCGATAGCGGCAGGTGCCGATTGCGCCATGGTCGGTTCGCTGCTTGCCGGTACCGACGAGACGCCGGGCGAGGTCTTTCTCTATCAAGGCCGCTCCTACAAGACCTATCGCGGCATGGGTTCGGTCGGCGCTATGGCGCGCGGCTCGGCCGACCGCTACTTTCAGCAGGAGATCAAGGACACGCTCAAGCTCGTGCCCGAGGGCGTCGAAGGCCAGGTGCCCTACAAAGGCCCGGTCGCCAATGTGTTGCACCAGCTCGCCGGCGGACTGCGCGCCGCCATGGGCTATGTGGGAGCAAAAACGCTCCCCGAATTTCACGCCAAAGCCGAGTTCATTCGCATTTCCGGGGCGGGGTTGCGCGAGAGCCACGTCCACGATGTCACCATCACGCGCGAGAGCCCGAATTATCCGAGCCGCGAGTAATCGCTCGCCATGAAGAAGTCGCCGGCCGATCCGTTCGCGCAAATCCGCAAGGCCACGCTGGCGCATCGTGCCGGCCATGGCTGCGGCGCTTACCCTTACGACAACGGCCCGCTGCTCGGCGTCCTCGCGGCCGCAGTGCAGGCGCGGCGCATTCTGGAGCTCGGGACCGCGCTCGGCTATACGGCGCTTTCATTTGCCGCCGGCGCGCCGAACTGCGTGGTCGACAGCATCGAGCGCGATCCGCAGCATGTCGGTCTTGCCCGCGACAACGTCGCTGCCGCGGGTTTTGACCATCGCATCACCATCCACGAGGGCGACTTCGCCAAGGTGCTGCCGACGCTCGATCCCGGTTATGACCTCGCGTTCTTCGACGGCCACACGCCGGTACCGTCACTGCATACCGCCTTGCGCAATCTGCTGCGGACCGGCGGCCTCCTCATTACCGCCAATCTGAATCACGGCGGGAGCGCCGACGCCGTGGCCAAGGCACTGTTCGACGGTAAATCCTGGCGCAGCGCACTCATCGACGAGTCCGGCGAAACGGCAATCAGTGTCAAACTGTGACGGCGCCGTGACGGGAGTGCGTTGGCGGCGGCGCCGACGCCGTGATAAGCATCGGGCCATTGGCTGAGGGCCCGACCGATGTCGCTGCAAGCCGTCCTGTTGCCGCTGTTCGTCGAAGTTATTCTAACCTTCGTGCTCATGCTCCGCATGGGCGCTCTTCGCGGCGCCGATTATCGCTCGGGCGCCGTCAAAGCCCAGGACATCGCCCTGCGCGAGCCGAACTGGCCGAAGCGCACGGCGCAAGCGGCAAATTCCTTCTCCAATCAGTTCGAGCTTCCGGTCCTGTTCTATGTGCTGACCATTCTCGAGTGGGTCACCAGGCAGGCGGGCTACGTCTTTGTCATCCTGGCCTGGATTTTCGTCATCTGCCGCCTGCTGCAGGCCTATGTGCACGTGACCAGCAACGTGGTGCGGCTGCGCGGCACATTCTACATCGTCGGAGCGGTGGTGCTCATGATCATGTGGGCGATCTACATCTTCGAGGTGCTCACCGGCGTGATCGTGTGAGCCGCCCAGCAACGGGCTAGCAATGGCGAACATAAGTAGCGAAGCGGACACGCCAGACGGCAAAATCTATCTCGACGCGGTGTTATCTGCGGGGAGGCGAAGCCGAGCCATTATTTCTATCGCGCTGATCTTGATAGTGTTTACGTTTACATCACTGCGAAATAATTACGAGCCCGATTGGAATTACGCGTACATACAACTTTACGAAGACCTGCACGACTGCCTAACACAAACCGACCTTAATCATGCAAAATGCGGGCCTTTGAAAAATCGAATAGAGGAGGTCAAACATCGACCAGCGCGTGCGGACGATGTTGTAGAATTCGCGCACGATGTTGAAATAGAGCTACGAGGCAAATATAGCGACGCCGATTTCTACTCGATCAATGAAACGAAAATAAAGGAGCTGGAGACGCGTTATACTGCCTTGTCATCCAGGGATGCGGAGGACGAGCTTATCTCCATTCCAGTGCTCGGATCGCAGATCAACTTTAATGACCTGTGGCTAGTAAGCGGCGTTCTTATGTTCTGCCTCCTATATGCGTTGCGTGCCAGTTTGGAGCAGGAATATCGTAACGCGAAATTTATTGTCGATCACAAGCCGCACTACCGCGATCTTCTTGTGATGAACCAAGTTCTTTTGCTTCCTCCCGACGCCAGACTGGACACTTCTATCAAGGAGCTATTTGTGCGGGAACGAGGGCTTTCGATGGTGTTCGGCTGTTAATGTTTGCTTGGTCTGAGGTGGCCGGTGCTGAATGGTTCGCCTTGGGTCTCTGAAGCCCGTCATGCAATAACGGCTCGCCGCAGGAAGATTAGGCGTTTGATGTTATAGACGAGATTTGCGAGGCCGATCTTAGTCGTTGCCCGTGCGATGCCGACGGTTCGGATGAACAAATCCATCCGCTGCTTCTGCTCGGCGAACACATGCTCGATGCGCGAGCGGATCTCTCGATTTCGCATTGTTGGCTCGCCGCGTCGCCTGCGGCATGGTACGGCCCTTCGGTTTCTTGCGGTGGATGTGGCTGACAAAGCCGTTCCGAACCAGAAAAGCCTCGTTGGCCGCTGATCGGTAGGCGGTATCGGCCCAGACGCCGCTCGCGGTATTACTTTTGTCGAGAAGGCCTTCACGCAGACGGCGACCCTCATAGGCAGCGGCGTCTGTTGCGGTCCATCGGCGGATGAAGCCGAAGCCGCGATCGATCGAAACGTGGTTCTGATAGCCGAACAGCGGTATCGCCAGATCGACCGGCGGCATCGAGCCGTCCTCGCGCGGCTTGGCCTTAGTGAATTTGACCGTCCAGCGCGCATCGCGGTCCTTCTGGCGCAGCTTGGCGGGCTTGTCCTTCCAATCCTTCGGGATGCGGCCTCCCTTGATCACCTGCTTCTCGTTCTCGTTATTATGCTGACGGGGTGCGGCAATTAGGCTGGCATCAACGATCTGTCCCGACATGGCAATATAACCCGCTTGCCTCAGCGTCGCGTCGAGCCGCTCAAACAGCGTCTTGATGGCAGCGGCCTTGGTGAGCTTCTCCCGAAATAACCAGATCGTGCGCGCGTCCGGAACGCGGTCGGCTAGCCCCAGTCCCAGAAACCGCATGAACGACAGCCGATCATTGATCAGAAACTCGGCGCGTTCGTCGGAGAGATTGTTGGCCGCCTGGATAACAAGGATCTTGAACATCATCACCGGATCGAATGGCGGTCGCCCACCTTCCGATCCATCCGAGTAGGCGAGCGCCGCGTTCAGTTCCGCGCGGAACAGCTCAAAATCCACCGCTGCCTGGAATGCTTCCAGCTGATCGCCGAGATCGCTCAGCCGCTTCAACCGATCATCAACGTCAAAAAATCCCGGCTGGCCTCGCATGCTTTCGCTCCGATTCCAACTACCCAATGGAATCAGAAACGCTGCCAACTTGCCAGGTTCTTAGAACCCTCCAACTGGTGACAAAGATCATCCAGAATCTTTTCTGGCTAGTACCGACCGGGTTGTATCTTTATCTGCTTTATACCGACTACGATACGTATCAATTGAGCGTCGCTATTGTCGGCAGTCAACGGACGATCGTAGAATATTTTGCCGAGACCGCGACCGTTCTTCTTGTGATTTATCAAAACGTCCAGTGTCTGGTTGTTCAGGTAAAACTTCAAACAGTTTTGCGTTTTGCGCCACGATTTTAACTTACGTCTCGAGCTTGCCCTATCGTGGACTTTAGTTTAGCCGAAAGGAACTGAAGGGTGACGCTTACAAACCTAGCCGCCGGTGGAGCGGTTTCAGTCGTCATTCGACGGGCTGAGGTTTCTGACATTCAATTCTTAGTTGCTTTGGAAAATGCTGCTTTTGCGTCTGATTTATTGAGCAAGCGAAGTTTCAAAGAGCTGATTGGGTCTATGAGCGCCGACGTTTGGATTGCGGAGAGGCTGGGCGCGCCGCTGGGTTACGCAGTCGTGCTCTATCGCGCGAAGGCTTCAATTGGGCGTGTTTACTCGATCGCTGTGGACAGGACCAGTGCAAGAAGCGGAATTGGTTCGCTTTTGTTAGAGGCCGCAGAGATGGCGTGTGGCAAACGAGGGTTGTCGCGGGTCCGATTGGAAGTTGATGAAAACAATCTTTCTGCAATTTCAGTGTATAAGCGCTTTGGCTATCAGATGGTGGGACGGACTGAAAAATATTACGAGAATGGTGCCGCTGCACTGCGCTTTGAAAAGCGCTTAACGAAACGGTCGCTTTGGCGCACAAGGGCCTGAATCCGAGATAGCATGACGCCAGCCGCCCGCCTCTCGGCTGCCATCGAGGTCATCGCCGATATCGAGGCGCGGCGGCGGCCCGCGGCCGACGTGCTCAAGGACTGGGGTCTCTCCCATCGCTTTGCCGGATCGTCGGATCGCGCCGCCATCGCCGGGCTGGTCTATGACACGCTGCGGCGCAAATCGTCGTCAGCCTGGCTGATGGGCGGCACCAGCCCGCGCGCCGCCCTGATCGGGATGCTGCAGCGTGAGCGCGGTCTTGATGTCGGAGAGATCGCGGCGCTGTGCAGCGGCGAGCGCTTTGCGCCGGCGCCATTGACCGATGCCGAACGGGCGGCACTCGCCGGCGGCGCGCTCGCCGGTGCGCCGGCGCCCGTCCTGGGCGATTACCCGGATTGGCTCGATCCGCATTTGGCGCGGGTCTTTGGCGAACAACGCGCCGCGGAGGGCGCCGCGCTCGCCAGCCGCGCGCCGCTCGACCTGCGCGTCAACACGCTCAAGGCCGAGCGTGAGGAGGTGCTGCCAAAGCTCGCGCATCTTCATGCCGCGCCGACGCGATGGTCGCCGCTAGGCTTGCGCATTCGGCTTGCGGCCGATGCGAAAAATCCCGCCATCCATGCCGAGCCTTGCTTCCGCAAGGGCGAGATCGAGATTCAGGACGAGGGCTCGCAGCTTGCCGCGTTGTTCGCCGGCGCGACGCCCGGCGGACAGGTCGTCGATATTGCCGCCGGCGCCGGCGGCAAGACTCTGGCGCTCGCCGCGGCCATGGACAACAGCGGCCAGATTTACGCCACCGACATCGACAAGCGGCAACTGGCGCCGATCCACGAACGCATTGCGCGCGCCGGCGCGCGCAACATCCAGGTGCGCACGCCGCGGGGCGATGCCGATCTGCTGGGCGATCTGGCAGGCCGCATCGATCTGGCTTTGATCGATGCGCCATGCACCGGAACCGGCGCCTGGCGGCGTAACCCGGACGCCAAGTGGCGCGTGCGCCCGGGAGCGCTGGAGGAGCGCATCAAACAACAGGAAAGCTTGCTCGATCGCGCCGCCATGCTGGTAAAGCCGGGCGGGCGCCTCGCCTACATCACCTGTTCGGTCCTGGCCGAGGAAAACGGCGACCAGGTGCGGGCTTTCCTGTCCCGGCATGAAAACTTCGCTGCCGTGCCGCCGCGCGACGTCGTTTCCGCCGCGCTCGGCGAGCGCGCCGCGCTGTTTTGCCATGCCGCGATGGTGGCGGAGGAGGGGCTCCTGATGACGCCGCGGCTGACCGATACCGACGGCTTCTATGTCGCCGTCATGCGCCGCGCGTAGCATAATGGTGCAAGGCAAACCGCCGCGCCCTTGACCGCGGCCGGTCGGGGCCGCACATACCCCGCAACGCCCATGCACGACACAATTCTCATCGTCGATTTCGGCTCGCAGGTCACCAAGCTGATCGCTCGGCGGGTGCGCGAGGAAAGCGTCTATTGCGAGATCGTCCCGTACCAGAAGGCCGAGGCCGCGCTACTCGCGTTGCGGCCGAAAGGGGTGATCCTCTCCGGCGGTCCGGCATCGGTGCTCGAAGCCGAGGCGCCGCTAGCGCCGACAGCGATCTTTGAGGCCGGCGTGCCGGTGCTCGGTATCTGTTACGGCGAGCAGGCGATGGCGCACCAGCTCGGCGGCAAGGTCGAAGGCGGCCATCACCGCGAGTTCGGCCGCGCCGAGGTCGAGGTGACCAAACCGTCGGCGCTATATGACGGCGTCTGGGAGGTCGGGCAGCGCTATCCGGTCTGGATGAGCCACGGCGACCGCGTCACCGAATTACCTCCGGGCTTCGCGGCGGTTGGCACCTCGGCCAATGCGCCGGTCGCCATGATCGCCGACGAGGCGCGCCGCTTCTACGCCACGCAATTCCATCTCGAAGTCATGCACACGCCGCACGGCGCCGCGCTGTTGCGCAACTTCGTGCGCAACATCGCCGGCTGCAAGCCCGACTGGACCATGCGGGCGTTCAAGGACGAAGCGATCGAGAAAATCCGCCGGCAAGTCGGCAAAAGCAAAGTGCTCTGCGCGCTCTCCGGCGGCGTCGACTCCGCGGTCGCGGCGGTGCTGCTGCATGAAGCGATCGGCGACCAGCTCACTTGCGTGTTCGTCGACCACGGCCTTCTCCGCCTCGGCGAAGGCGAGCGCGTCGTCGCCCTGTTCCGCGGCGCTTACAATATTCCGCTCGTGCATGTCGAAGCCGCGGAGCTTTTCCTCAAAGCGCTCGCCGGCGTCGAAGACCCGGAAGAAAAACGCAAGATCATCGGCAAGCTGTTCATCGACGTGTTCGAAGCGGAAGCAAAAGAACTTGCAAATGATGGCAAAGGATCGGCCGAATACCTTGCCCAGGGCACGCTGTACCCGGATGTGATCGAGAGCGTGTCGTTTGCCGGCGGGCCGTCGGTGACGATCAAGTCGCACCACAATGTCGGCGGCTTGCCGGCGCGCATGAACATGAAGTTGATCGAGCCGCTGCGCGAATTGTTCAAGGACGAGGTGCGCGCGCTCGGCCGCGAGCTTGATCTGCCCGACGCCTTCGTTGGCCGCCATCCGTTTCCGGGCCCCGGCCTCGCCATCCGCTGCCCCGGCCCCGTCACCCGCGAGAAGCTCGACATCCTGCGCGTCGCCGACGAGATTTATGTCGAGGAAATTCGCCGCGCCGGGCTTTATGACGATATCTGGCAGGCGTTCGCCGTGCTGCTGCCGGTCAAGAGCGTCGGCGTCATGGGCGACGGCCGCACTTACGAATACGTGCTGGCGCTGCGCGCCGTCAGCTCGACCGACGGCATGACCGCGGATTTTTATCCCTTCGATATGAGCTTCCTCAGCGCCGTGGCCACCCGCATCGTCAACGAGGCCAAAGGCGTCAACCGCGTGGTCTACGACGTCACCTCAAAGCCGCCGGGCACGATCGAGTGGGAGTGAGGGGCTGCCTTCCGCGATAGATTATTTAGTAATTCAATAACTTACAATGGTAGCGAGGGATATCGAGATCAATTGTTAAGTCTCACGCGCCGAGATCCACATAACTCATTGAACAACAAAGGGAATAAGCAAGGCGTCGGGCAAGTTTGAGCCGTTGGTAGCAGATAAATTGACGGTATTTCTGACGGTCTTTTTCGAAATGCGCCCCAACCGAAACCAAAAGACCGTCAGATTGAGCGGATAGCGCTGACGGTCTTTTCCATAAGGCGGCTGGTTTTGGAAAATGCGCCGGGAGGGGTAAATTTTTGCCTGTTCGGCACAGTTTTCACGACCGAACGGACGCCCGCCGGGCCCGTCGTATACCGGAGGCGATCGCCTTGGCGGTCCGGCAGCCTAGATCGAGAGCGCCATGGCCGAGTGTCGGGACAAGCTCGCGCCATTGTTTCAGTTCACGGAGGAGGAGATGGCGTTTTTGGATGCGGTGCTTGATCGGGGTGAGATCAATGCGTCCCCTGTGGGCGTTCCGGAAGCCGTGCGCGCCGCGATAGAAGCCTGTCCGGCGTTGCGATGGAAGGCGCAGAACGTTCAAGGCTTGGAAATCCGGTGGCAAGTCGCTGGTGCCACGCGTGAGACGAGGACGGCGACCGCCTGGAGAGCCACCTGAAGACCGCTGAGCGGAGATTGATGTGTCGAAACGACTGGCGCTGAGTGGTGGCGCCGAGATTGCGCACGAACTTGAGGCCGAGATAGAGCGGATTCGAGCCCGTTTAACCGCAAATGAGGCGGAGCGGAAAGAGCTCGAGGCCGTGCTGAGGGATCTCGTGAGCCGGTGCTCGGCGGCGACCGCTGCAAATAATTCATCGCCCGCCATTGCAGACGCGCCGGGGGTCATGGCCGCGTCATCCGCCGCGGAAAAGATCGCGCTGTTTCGGCGCCTATTCGCAGGCCGCGCTGACGTATTCCCTGTCAGGTGGGAAAACCGGAAGACCGCCAAGTCCGGCTATGCGCCCGCGTGCGCCAACGAGTGGGTTAAGGGGATATGCGGCAAGCCCCAGGTCAAATGCGGGGAATGCCCTCATCAAGCCTTCATCCCGGTCACCGACGACATCATCGAAAAGCATCTGCGCGGCGGCGAGGGCGCACGCGGCTCTGGTGGCGATTTCGTGGCGGGTGTTTATCCGCTGCTTTCTGACGAGACCTGCTGGTTTCTGGCCGCCGATTTTGACGAGGAGAGCTGGGCGGCTGACGCCTTGGCCATGCTGGAGACTTGTCAGGCCAAGGGCGTGCCCGCGGCCCTTGAGCGGTCTCGATCCGGCAATGGCGGGCATGTGTGGATTTTCTTCTCCGAGCCGGTTTCGGCGCGCACCGCTCGGCAGCTTGGCGCGGCGATGCTGACGGAAACGATGGAGCGTCGCCCCGAAATAGGTTTCGCCTCATACGATCGCTTTTTTCCGAGCCAGGACACTATGTCGGTCGGCGGCTTCGGCAATCTAATCGCCTTGCCTTTGCAGCGCCGTGCGCGCGAGCTTGGAAACAGCGTCTTCATCGACCAAGATCTTCGTCCATACGACGACCAATGGGCGTTTCTGGCCGCGAGGCCACGGCTATCGGCCAAGGCCGCCGCCGAAATCGTCGAGAACATCGAGCAGCGCATCGCGGGCGCCCGCCGCGCCCTTGGCGAAGCGGGTCTTCGAGGGGCGCGAGCGCGTCATTTACGGCGGGCATGACCTCGAATCCTTACGCGGCGCGATCGAGCTCGAGCTGCATCGCGCCGACCGGCCGACGGCGATCTTCGCCCTCACCAATGTTTGCGCGCTCGCTTCGATCAAGGCCGCGCGCGGCCTCGGGCTCGAAATCCCCGGCGACGTGTCGATCGTCGGCTTCGACGACTTCGACTGGATGTTCGCGCTCAGGCCCTATCTCACGACCGTCGCCCAGCCGGTCGAGGATTTCGCCTCGGCTTCCTGGCGCCTCTTGATGCGCCGCCTCAAGGGCGAGCGGACGAGCGACGTCGAGCGCATCGAGCTTCCCTGCACCCTCAAGGTGCGGGAATCCACGGGCGCGGCCCGCCCCCGGCTCAAAGCCGTCGCGGAAGCCCGCTGAACCCTAACAAGAACGTCAAGGGAGTGAGCCATGTTGAAAAGTTTGACGTTAAGCGCCGCGATCGCGGCGCTCGCGCTCGGCCTTGCCGCGCCGGCCGCATACGCTGCGGACAAGCCGGTGTACGGCGTGCTGATGAAGACGCTCTCGAACCCCTTCTGGGGCGCGATGGAGAAGGGCGTCGACGAGGGCGCCAAGAAGGCCGACGTCGATATCTTCCTTGATGCGGTCGAGTCCGACCAGGCGGCCGAGCCGCAGCTCAACGCCTGCAACACGATGCTGCAGAAAAAGCCGGCGGCGATGATCACCGCGGCGATCAATTCGACGATCCTGCTGCCCTGCCTGAAGCAGGCGAACGACATGAAAATCCCGGTCGTCGACCTCGACAACAACCTCGATCCCGCCATCACCAAGAAGGCGGGCGTCGACGTCGCCTTCCATATCGGCTCGGACAACGAGGCGGCGGGCGCCAAGGGCGCGGATTATCTCGTCAGCGTGCTCGGCAAGGACGCCAAGGGGCCGGTGCTGGTGATCGAGGGCCTGTCCGGCAACATCACCGGCGAGAAGCGGGCGCGCGGCTTCGCCGCCGAACTGAAGAAGACCGCGCCCGGCCTCAATATCGTCGCCTCGCTTCCCGGCGACTGGGACAGCCTCAAGGCCGCCAACATCACCAACGACACGCTGCAGCGCAGTCCGGACCTGATCGCGATCTTCTGCGCCAACGACGACATGGCGCTCGGCGCGGTCGAAGCGGCGCGCGCGGCGGGCAAGGACAAGCTCATCGTCATCGGCGTCGACGGCAACACCAACGCGGTCAAGTCGATCCTCGCCGGACGCCTCAACGCCTCGGTCGCGCAATTGCCCTATCTCGTCGGCATGCAGGCGGTCGAGGGCGTCAAGAAGCTGCTGGCCGGCGAGAAGGTCCCGGAAATGACCTACGTGCCGACCCTCGTGCTGACCAAGGACGTCATCGAAGCCAAGAAGGACCCGATGCTGCAATATGTGAAGTAGGCCCTCCCCTCCCTTCCGGGAGAGTGGCGGGTTCGCGCGCCAGCGTTTGAGCGTGCGGCGCGGTCCCTCATCCGGCCGCGTGGCGCGCGGCCACTTCTCCCTGGGCGAGGGCGCTCGCAGACGGTCGAAGCCGTCTATGTCCGCCAGCACTTCCCCCGCCGCACAGACCCCCACCTGGCGCCAGCGCGTCGTGCGGAGGCGCCGCGTTTCGCTTCGAATCGCTCATCGTCCTTGCGGTGTTGACCGGGACGATGGCGGCGCTTTCGAGCGCCTTTTTCTCCCTCTCCAACTTCCTCAACATCCTGCTCTCGACGTCGGTGTTCGGCGTGCTGGCGATCGGCATGACGTTCGTCATCTGCTCGGCCGGCATCGACCTCTCGGTCGGATCGATTCTCGCGCTCTCCGGCGTCGTCGGCGCGATGCTGACCTCCAACCTCGATCTTCCCTGGCAGCTCGGCGTCGTCGGCTGCCTGGCCATGGGCGCGTTCACCGGCGCGGTCAACGGCTTCCTCATCACCAAGGGCGCGATCCCGCCGTTCATCGTCACGCTCGGCATGCTCGGCGTCGCGCGCGGGTTTCGCGCTCGTGCTGAGCAACGGCGTTTCGATCTATGGCCTGCCGCCCGAGATCGTCTGGCTCGGACAGGGTCGCCCGTTCGGCGTGCCGACGCCGGTCGTCGTTCTGCTCCTCACCGCGCTCGTCGCGCACGTGCTGCTCATCCATACGCGCTTTGGCGTCTATGCGCAGGTGATCGGCGACAACGAGGGCGCGGCGCGCGCGATGGGGGTGCGCGTCGAGCGTCACAAGGTCATGCTCTATACGCTGTCGGGCGGACTCGCCGGCGTCGCCGGGCTCCTGTTCGCCGCGCGCATCAACTCGGGCGAGCCGACCGCCGGCCTCAATTACGAATTGACCGCGATCACCGCGACGATCATCGGCGGCACCAATCTGTTCGGCGGACGCGGCAGCGTCGTCGGCACGCTGATCGGCGCGCTCATCATGGGCGTGCTGCAGAACGGGCTCAATCTGATGGCGGTCAGGCCCTTCTACCAGCAGATCGCCATCGGCGCGGTGCTGATCCTTGCGGTCTGGCTCGACCGGATCAACAGCGCGGAGGGGCGGCGATGAGCCTGCTCGAGCTCAGGGACGTGCGCAAGACGTTCGGCGCGATCGAAGCGCTGCGCGGCGTCACGTTCTCGGTCGAGGCGGGCAGCGTCGTCGGCCTGGTCGGCGACAACGGCGCGGGCAAATCGACGCTGATGAAGACAATCACCGGCGTCTATCATCCCGACGAGGGCGAGATCCGCTTCGACGGCCGGTCGCTCGCCGGCAAGGATCCCGGCGAGATCCGCAAGGCCGGAATCGAGATGATCTACCAGGACCTCGCGCTCGCCAAGATGCGCGACGTCGCCTCGAACATCTTTCTCGGCCGCGAGCTGACGCGCTCGGTGCTCGGCGTCAAGCTGATCGATTCCAGGCGAATGCGCGGCGAGGCCGAGGCGATGATCGCGAAGCTCGGCGCGCGCATCAAATCGGTGAGTCAGATGGCCGGCCACCTTTCCGGCGGCCAGCAGCAATCGGTCGCGATCGCCCGCGCGCTCACCTTCAACCCGAAGCTCGTCATCATGGACGAGCCGACCGCGGCGCTCGCCGTGCGCGAGGTCGAGCACGTGCTCGACCTCATCCGGACCTTGAAGGCCCAAGGCATCGGCGTCATCCTCATCAGCCACCGCCTGACCGACGTGTTTTCGGTCTCGGACCGCATCGTCGTCTTGCGCCAGGGCGCGGTGATCGCCGACGATGCGACAGCTTGACCAGCATGAGCGCCGTCGTCGCCCATATCGTCGGCGCGACCGACGCGCCGCATCAGGGAGAACGCCCATGATCCGCTTCGGCATGCATTCGAGCTTGTGGACCACGGCCTGGACGCGCGAGGGCGCGGAGCGAAGCGTCGAGCGAATGCGCGCGCCACGGGCTTGAGGTGGTCGAGATCGCGCTGCTCGAGCCCGACATCGTCGACGTCCAGCATTCGCTGTCGCTGTTCGAGCGGCACGGCGTCGCGCCGACCGCCTCGCTTGCCCTGCCGGCGGCCGTCGAGGCGACGCGCCATCCGGAAGAGGCGCGCGCGTTTCTGATGCGAGCGCTCGACGTCGCCCACGCGCTCGGCTGCAATACGCTGACCGGCGTCACCTATTCGACGCTCGGCTACCGCTCGGGCGCGGCGCCGACCGAGGCGGAATATGAGGCGATCGCGCGGGCGCTGAAGCCGGTCGCCAAGCGCGCCGCGGACTATGGCATGACGCTCGGCCTCGAGGCCTGCAATCGCTACGAGACCCACCTCGTCAATACCGCAGCGCAGGCGCGCGCGCTCGCCGAGCGCATCGACGAGCCGGCGGTGATGATCCATCTCGACACCTACCACGCCAACATCGAGGAGAAGAGCTTCGCCGACGCGCTCGCCGACGGCGGCGGGCTCGTGGCTTATGTCCATCTCTCGGAGAGCGACCGCGGCGTGCCGGGCTCCGGCAACGTCCACTGGCGAGCCGTGATGACGGCGCTGAAGGGCGCCCATTTCTCGGGCGACCTCGTCATGGAGTCGTTCGTGACCTCGATGCCGCAGCTCGCCGCGGCGCTTTCGGTCTGGCGCCCGGTGGCCAGCGGCGCCGACGAGGTGCTCGCCGTCGGCGTCCCCTATCTCAAGAGCCTCGCCCAGGCGAGCGGCCTCCTGGCGGCGTGAGAAGGGGGCGCCATTTCCAGTCGCGAATTTCGAGAAATCAATCGCTTGCGGCGCAATTTCCGAGTTTCCGAGTCCGGGCTCGGGTCAGGCGCAGCAACGCGAGAGGGCGCGCCTCCGGCGCCGCGAGGGGGCATTTATATAATTCTGATTGGTCATGAGGAGCTGCGCGGCGAGGCGATCCAGGGATCATAGCGAGGTGGAGCTCGCCCACGATCATGACGAGCCCGATCGACCGCTTGAGGACTCTTCGCGCTGACATCGCGCTGCATGAGACGAGCGGGGCCGCGCTACTCGGCGGGCGGGGATCCTGCTAGCATGGCTAAGACGCGTTAGCCGACATTCGCCCGCTCGGAGTTGGACATGGAATACGAAAACATGCCGGCCTCGTCGAATATCGAGGATCGCCGCGGCCAGGGCGGAGGCGGCGGCCTCGCCATGGGCGGGGGCGGGCTCGGAATCGGCGCGATCCTCATCGTTTTCGCGATCAGCTATTTCACCGGCATCTCGCCGCAGGTGCTGATGGGCGGCGCGGAGATGGCAGCCGGCAACCGGAGCGGGCCTGCCCCGCAATCGAGCGCCCCCGATCCAAACGATCCGATGCGCAATTTTCTCTCCCGCGTCGTGGGCGGCACGGAAGCGGTCTGGACGGAGGTGCTGCCGGCGCAGACCGGCGTCCGCTACGCGCCCGCGACGCTCGTCATCTATGACGGCGCGACCCGCTCGGGATGCGGCGGCGCGCGCTCGCGATGGGGCCGTTCTACTGCCCGATCGACAAGAAGGTGTACCTCGACACCTCGTTCTTTCGCGATATGAAGACCAAGTACGGCGGAGGCGGCGACTTCGCGTACGCCTATGTGGTGGCGCACGAGATCGGCCATCACGTGCAGGATCTGCTCGGCATTCTCGACAAGGTCGACGAGGCCAAGAGCCAGGTGAGCCAGACCCAGGCCAATGCGCTCTCGGTCAGGGTCGAGCTGCAGGCCGATTGCCTCGCCGGCGTCTGGGCCGCCAACGCCAACCAGAAATGGCGGATCCTCGAACAGGGCGACATCGAACGGGCGGTGGCGACCGCGCAGGCGATCGGCGACGACCGGCTGCAGACCGCCGCGCGCGGCTACGCCGTGCCCGACAGCTTCACCCACGGCTCCTCGGCGGCGCGGCAGAAGTGGCTCACGACGGGCCTCAAGAGCGGGCAGGTCAGCGCCTGCAACACCTTCGCGAACTAGTGCGCCGTGGGTTCGGCCTATCGCTCGGCTCGCATAGCTCGCCAACAGCGTCGTTTCCGACACCACGGCGCAGCCGGCGACCCGCCGCCAATTGCGCGCTCCGGCCAAGATTTTATCCCCAATCGAGTGCGCCAGCTTCCTTGCGGACACTCCGCTCATAAGTCCTCTGGCCGGAGGCCTGTATGCTTTGCGATGCGCGAGAGCATTCGCGGGCCGATTTCCTCGCCTTCGTGGAAGGCGAACACGTAGTCGGCCCAGCCCTCACGCTCGAGGATTCGATGAGAGCCTGTCTGTCGCTTGAGCGTCCAGCCGATGCGATGGAGCGCGCGCAAGAGGCGTCCTGGTTTCGTCGCCCGCCACGAGCTCAAGCGGCGAAAAGATTGCGCGCTTCATCGGGGAGCGGCTCGCCATTGTCGAACTCGATCGGCCATCACGCGGAGCGCCAGCGAGATGGCGCGCGCTTTCGCCTCGGCCTCGGTATTCCCATAGGCGAGAACGCCAGGCAGCGCGGTCGCCTCGGCGATCCAGCGCCCGTCCTCTTCGCGCTCGACTTCAATTTTCAGCATGCGATGCTTGGGCCTTTGGCAGCCATTCTTGTGAATACAAGAATGCGCTGTTTCCCCGCCGGCGGCAAGGGATCTCGGGCCGGTTGGTTGGATTTATTCACTAGCGAGAAGCTCGCCCTCGCTTCTTGCTCTCGAGACGAGCACGGCCTTGGGACTGCGGGCGATGGCGCGGGCGATTTCCATTTTACGCAGATCCGCGAACGGCGGCGCGGAGGGGCGCCGCTGTTGACTTGCGCCGCGAGTTGCGCGGAAACTCGAAAAATGTCTTCGGGTCGCGACGGATGACTCGCAGCGACCCGGACAGACCAAACGGCCGGCGGCGCATAGTCACGGGAGACGAGATTGAACAGAAATTTCTTCTATGTGATGGCCGGCTTGCTCATCGGCGTCGCGCTCGGCATCACATCGTACTACTCGTTTCCCGACAAGGCGACGGCGGCCGAAGTGGCGAAATACATGTCGCTGATCAGCACCATCTTCCTCAGGTTGATCAAAATGATCATCGGGCCGTTGGTGCTATCGACGCTGATTGTCGGCATCGCCCACATGGAAGACGCGGCGACGGTCGGGCGGGTCGGCGCCAAGACGATGGGCTGGTTCGTGTGCGCCTCGATCGTGTCGCTTACTCTTGGCCTCTTCATGGTGAACCTGCTGCAGCCGGGCGTCGGCATCGTCATTGCCGATCAGGGCGCGCAGACGGCTAACCTCTCGACCGCGGCCTTCAGCATCGACAACTTCGTGGAGCACGTGGTGCCGTCCTCGATCTTCAAATCGCTCGCCGACGGCGAAATTCTCCAGATCGTGGTGTTCTCGATCTTTGCCGGCGTCGCCATCATGGCGCTCGGCGAACGCGGCAAGCCCCTGATCGAGCTCGCCGACAATGTCTCGCACATGATGTTGGTGATAACCGGCTACGTTATGAAGCTCGCGCCGATCGCGGTGTGCGCCTCAGTCGCCTCGGTTATCACCAAATCCGGGCCGGGAATCCTGTTGAATTTCGCGAAATTCCTCGGCGGTTTCTATCTCACCCTCGTCATCCTCTGGGCGATCCTCATCGTCGTTGGCTATCTGACGCTCGGCTCGCGCATGTTCGATCTCGTCAAAAGGATGTATGAGCCGTTCCTGCTCGCGTTTTCGACCGCGAGTTCCGAAGCGTCCTATCCGAAGATTCTCGATCAGCTCGAGAGGTTCGGGGTTCCGAGGAAGATCGCGAGCTTCGTCCTGCCGCTCGGCTACTCCTTCAATCTCGACGGCACCATGGCCTATTGCACCTTCGCGACTATGTTCATCGCGCAGGCCTATGGCGTCGACATGCCGATCAGCAAGCAGATCGCCATGGCGGCGGTGCTGATGCTGACCTCGAAGGGAGTGGCCGGCGTACCGCGCGCCTCGCTGGTGGTGATCCTGGCGACGCTCAAGCAGTTCGGCATCCCCGAGGCCGGGCTGCTGCTGATCCTCGGCATCGACCAGTTCCTCGACATGGGCCGCAGCGCGACCAATGTGATCGGCAATTCGCTAGCCTCGGCCGTGGTGGCGAAATTCGAAGGGATCTGGGTCCAGCGAACGACGATATCAGCAGCGCCCCGGTCGCGGCGCCGGAACCGGCCCACGCCTGAACGCGCGGGCCGCGCGAGGTCTGGCTTTTTTGTTTGAAGTCCGAGTTGAGGACACGCATCGCTTTCGCCGTCGCGCTCGCCCTGGTCGGAATGGCGCTTGCCGCGCCTCGGGCGGCAGCCGAGGACACCAATGGCGCCGACCTCACGGCGCCGCCGCCGGCGAGCGAGGAGAACAGGCCGGCTATCCTCGCCGGAACACTCAAAAAGGTGAGCGATACGGGGGTGATCACGATAGGCTATCGCGACGCGTCTTTTCCGTTCTCCTATGTGCGGCCAGGTTCGTCCAAGCCGATGGGCTATTCGATCGATCTCTGTCTCGGCGTCGTCGACGAGATCGTGCGCGAGCTGAACGGCGCTCCGACGCGCGTCGCCTACGCGCCGGTGACGTCCGACACCCGGATGGACGCCGTCATATCGGGCAAGGTCGACCTCGAATGCGGCTCGACCACCGGCAATGTCGAGCGGCAGAAGAAAGTTGCCTTTTCACCGATCATCTATGTCGCGGGCACGAAGCTCCTGGTCAAGCGCTCCTCCGGCATCGCCTCCTACAGGGACTTGGCGGGCAAGACGCTCGTCGTCACCTCGGGCACCACCAACGAGGCGGCGATGAAGCGCCTCAACGAGAAATACAAGCTCGGCATCACCATCGTCTCCGCCCGCGACCATGACGACAGCTACGCCATGCTGGCGGAGGGCAAGGCCGACGCCTTTGCGACCGACGATGTGCTGCTTTACGGGTTCATCGCGGCGAAGAAGGCCCAGGCGACCATGGCGGTCGTAGGCGATTTCATCACCTACGAGCCGTACGGCATCATGTTCCGCAAGGACGACCCGCTAATGGCCGCGGCGGTGACGCGCGCCTTCCTGACTATGGCGCAGAGCCGCATGCTCGTCCGACACCTATCGCAAATGGTTCCTGGAGCCGACGCCGACCGGGGAATTGCTCGACCTGCCGATGAGCGTGCAGCTCACCGAGGCTTTCCGGGGGATGGGGGCCGAGGACTGACGTCGCGCCTACAAATATTGCGCCCCGGCCTCGATCGCGAACCTGCCCGGACTCCCCTCCCAGACGATCCGGCCGCGTTCGAGCACGTAGACGCGGTCGGCGTGGGGCAATGCGAAGGTGACGTTCTGCTCGCCGAGGAGCACGGTAATGTCCGTCGCCTTCCGGAGCCGCTCGAGCGCCTTCGAAATCTGCTCCATGATGAGGGGCGCAAGGCCGAGCGTCGGCTCGTCAAGGATCAGGAGGTCGGGCTTCATCATCAAGGCGCGCGCGATCGTCAGCATTTGCTGCTCGCCGCCGGAAAGCGTTGCGGCCGTCTGCGTCCGCCGCTCCTTCAGGATCGGGAACAGATCGAACAGCCATTCCCGGCGCTCGGCCCTGTCTTTTTCCTTGAGGCGCTGCCCGCCCATATCGAGATTCTCGCTGACCGTCATCGCGCCGAACAGCTCGCGCCCCTCCGGCGACTGGACGATACCCTCGCGCGCGATCGTCGCCGCCGTCTTGCCGCGCAGCGATTGGCCCTGTCGGCGAATGTCCCCGGCATAGGGCGCGAGGCCCGAGACGGCGTTGAACAGCGTCGTCTTGCCGGCGCCGTTCAATCCGACGATCGCGACAAACTCGCCCTGATGCACATGGAGCGAGACATTCTCCAGCGCCTGCGCCTTGTCGTAGGTGACGCTCACATTCCTGATGTCGAGAAAAGGCGTCTCAGCGTCGCGAAACGCCGTCTCCGGGCGCGCCGCGGTCTTGAGGGCGCCGCCGAGATAGACCCTTCGAACCGTCTCATTCTCCATGACCTCCTGGACCGCGCCCTCGGCGATCCGCTCGCCGACATGCATGGCGTAGATGCGGTCGACGAGCCCGGAAATGCTCTTCACGTTGTGATCGACGATCAGGACCGCGCGCCCGTCGTTGCGCATTTCGGCGATCAGCGTCGCGAACGACGCGGTCTCGCGCGCCGTCAGCCCCGCGAAGGGCTCGTCGATGAGCACGACCTTGGGATTGCGGGCGATCGCCTTGGCGATTTCCATTTTGCGCAGATCGGCGAACGGCAGCGTGGAGGGGCGCCGATCCAATACGCCAGTCAGTCCGACACGCTCGGCGATCGCGCGCGCTCGCGTTTCGACCGACGCGCCGGGAAGGAAACCCAGCAATCGATCGGGCAGAAGCCCGAACACGATGTTCTCGATGACCGTCTGCCGGTGCAGCGGACGCGAATGCTGGAACACCATGCCGACGCCTAGCCGCGCTATGCGGTGCGGCGGCCAGCCCGCGACCTCGACGCCGTCGACCCGAACCGATCCGGCGTCGGGCCGCTCGACCCCGAGGATCGATTTCATCACCGTCGACTTGCCCGATCCGTTCGGTCCGATCAGGCCGAGGATCTCCCCGGCATGAATAGAGAAGCTGACGTCTCGGACGGCCGTCAGTCCGCCGAACCGCTTGAAGAGGCCCTCGACCTCGAGCTTGGCCGCGGCGCTCATGTCGCCTCCCGCGCGCCCTTGACCATGCCGATGAGGCCGCCGGGAGGACGGTCAGCACGACGGGCCGAGACGATGAAGGTCGCGAAATCACCGCTGTGTTAGTGCAATCTCGTGCGAACACTTCGATCCTCTATCTTCTCGGCAATTATCTGCTTGAATGGGCCTAGGCTGGCAGGGTCCCAAGTCTTGCTGAATTCAGCCGGCGGATGTCCGCTTGCTCGTACAAACACCACAGATTGTCCGGGCAACAACTCCTTAATCGCGACATCAATAATTCTGTAGAACCGATCGCTTCCAAGGTAGATTTGGTCGACCGCCTCAGCGAGGCTTACAGTCCGGCCCGACGATCCCGGCGCGTGCAGCTCGATCGCGAAGGAACGCGGGACCGGCTTCGCAAGTTTCGCTTCTGCGTTGTCGGCGGCGCTGTTCAATGCCCGCAGCAAGAGTTCACGAAATTCGTTCTTCGTCATGTTACCGCCCCACATTGGGTAGGATCGCGGGCGCCGCCATCGCACCATACACCGTCGGCAGTTGCGGCTGCGCAAAGAAAACGGACGGGCCGGCGCCATATCGCCCCTGGATCGTTGAACAGGAAGCCCTCGTTCACAACTGGTCGCGGCAGCGTCGTCCCGGTAATCGTGCTCCCGGCGTTGCGCGGATGGCGCGCAAACGCCTGTGCTCCAGCAGGAACTCAAGGCGAAATACTTGCCAGACTGCGCGGGATTCGACCCGTAGTTTCCGGTCGCCTGAAGGTAGGCCAACTCAGTTGGATCAACCACCCCGGCCCTCGACCTCGAGCTTGCGCCACCGCCACCCTCATGTCGCCTCCCGCGCGCCCTTGACCATGCCGATGAGGCCGCCGGGGAAGAACAGCACGACAATGAGCGCGACGGCCGAGACGATGAACGTCGCGAGATCGCCGAGCGGCCGCAGCGTTTCGCCGAAGGCGACAAGAAACACCGCCCCCAGCACGCCGCCAAGTATCGTGCGCCGGCCGCCGAGAACCGCGCCGACGATCACCTGCACCCCAACCGTCACGTCGATGAAGGTTCCGACCGAGGCCGCGCCGAGATAAAAAACCATGAGCGCGCCCGCGAGCCCGGAGAAAAACGCGCTGACCAGGAACGCCGCGAGCTTGTGCTTGGTGACGTTGAACCCGAGCGCCCCGGCCTGCACCGGGTCCTGGCCGCTCGCCTGCAGGATGAGACCGACGGCTGAGCGCGAAAGCCCGTAGAGGATGGCGCCGCTCGCGGCCATGAAGCCGAGCGCGATCCAGTAATTGACCTTGTCGTCGATCGAAATGACGTCCGGCACGGTGAGGCCGATCTCCCCGCCCGTGAGGCTCGCCGCCACGACGACGAAGTTCTGCAAGATGAGCACCGCGACAAGGGTGGTGAGGCCGAAATAGGGCCCGCGCACCCTCAGCGCCGGCAACGCCAGCACGACCCCGCCGGTCATCGCCGCGAGCACGCCCGCCGCGACGCATAAGGCAGATCGGCGGCTGATAGAGATTGTCGAGGATGCCGGCGGTATAAGCGCCAAGCCCGATCAGGAACGAGGGGCCGAAGTTCACTTCATTGGCGAAGCCGAACAAGAGGTCCCAGGCCATCGAGAACACGCCGAAATAATAGGCGACGGTCAGAAGGCCCAGAACGTAGCCGGAGACATAGAGCGGCAGGGTGGAGGCGAGGAGGACGACGATCAGGCTGATAAGAACCGGCGGGGAAAAGAGCGCGCGGCGCGGCATGATCTAGCGCCTTCCCATCAATCCGCGGGGGCGCACGTACATCACCGCGACGAGCAGCAAGAGCGCCGGGATCGTGCGATAGGCCGGCGAAACGAGATAGGCGGTGAGCGTCTCGAGATAGCCGACGACATAAGCCGCGATCAGCGAGCCCGAGACGCTGCCGAGGCCGCCCAACACGACGATCGAGAACGCGCTCGCGGTCAAGCGGGCCCGCGCTATAGGAGGAGACGCCGAGGAACATGCCGAGCAGCACGCCGGCGATCCCGGCGAGAGCGCCGTAGATCGCCCAGACGCCGACATAGACGGCGGAGAGCTCGATGCCGAGCAAGGTGACGCCGCGCGGGTTCATCGAGGCGGCGAGCACCGCCTTGCCCGCGCGCGAGCGGTTGACGAAAAGCCAGAGCGCGCCGATCGTCGCCCAGCAGACGAGCGCGGTGAAAATCTCGTTTGAGGGCGTGCGCACGCCCAGGATCGACACGACGCCTTCGACGATCGGCAAGACGGTCTTGGCGTTATTGGTGTAGAAATAGGCGATCGCCTCCTGGATCATGACGCCCCAGAGCAGCGTCGCGGTGAGGATGAAGATTTCCTTCTCCTCCTCGCGCACGGCGCGCGACAATTGCAGCCGCCGGACGATGAGATAGTAGGTCGCGAGCGACAGAGCCAAGGCGACGAGAACGCCGAAGGCGGCCCCGAGATAGTTGTCGGCCCCCAGATTGCCCGAGGCGGCCCAGGCGGCGACCGCCGCGGCGACCATGATCGCGCCGTGCGAAAGGTTGAGCACGCCCGTGACGCCGAAAATCAAGGTGAAGCCGGCGGCGCCGAGGGCGTAGAGCGAGGAGATCGCGAAGCCGTCGATCAGGATCTGCCAGAACAGCATCTACCGATCCCCGCCGCCCCTGCTTATCGCGGATGGCGGCGGGTTCGACCGACCGGTCAATTGCCGCCCGACGCGATCTTGACGAAGGACGGGAATTCGAGCTTGCCGTTCGCCAGCGCCGCCGGCCACATGTTGACCTGCACGCCGTTCTGCCATTGCAGCATCAGGCCGGTGATGAAGCCCGGCCCGGTCTTCAGGCCGTGCACATGGGGATCGCCCTGCGGCAGGAACTGAACCCGTCCGATCGTGCCGACGAAATCTGTCGCCTCCATCGCGGCGACGAGTTTGTCGCTGTTGAGGCTGCCCGCGCGCTTGATCGCGTCGGCGATGATGTAGACGTCGTCATAGGCGGTATAGCCGCAATAGGACGGCGTATTGCCGATACTTCTTCACGAACGCGTCGACGAACGGCAGCGTCTTCGGCGTGACCGCGACGCCGGGACCCGAAACGCCTTGGTAGATCACGCCTTCGGTCGCGCCGTTGGTGTCCTTCCAGAAAGTGGAGTTGGTCGCCTGCGAGGCGATGCCGAACATCGGGATCGGCACCTGCTGGCTCTTCCATTGCACGGTCGGCTGAGTGCCGACATGCGAGATGCCGGTGATGATCACGTCGGGCTTCTGGCCCTCGATCTTGTTGAAGATCGGGGTGAAATCAGTGGTGTCGGGCGAGAAGCGGATGTGGTCGAGCACTTTGAGCCCGATCTTCGGCAGGCAAGCCTCGTAGCCCGCGTCGAGCGGCGTCGTCCACGCCGCGTCCTCGCTCATGATTACCGCCGTCTTCATCTTGAGGCCGTCGACCAGCATGTCCTTTGCGGCGTCGCACACCAGCCCTGAGAGCGCGCCGGAGGTCAGGTAGCCGTGGAAGGTATATTTGTTGTGCTCGTAGTCCTTGGCGATGTTTTGCGTGATGACGTCGGACGCTGCGCCCGGCGTGATGAAGACGGTCTTGAGGCGTCCCGACCACGGTTCGAGCGCGAGCACCACCTCGCTGATGTAGCTGCCGATCACCGCGTTGACATGATCCTCGTTGACGGCGCGCTGGAACGCGCGCACCAACTCGGCCGAGGAGGAATGGTTGTCGTACGAGACGATCTCGATCTTGCGCCCGTCGACGCCGCCCTTGGCGTTGATCTCGTCGGCGGCGAGCTGAGCGGCTTGCGGGATCGAGGAACCCGCGACCGCCTGCGCTTCGGCGATCACGCCGATCTTGATCGGGCCCTGGTCCTCAGCCCAAGCAACCGGGCCGATTGCGAGAACGAGCCAAGCCGCGCCTAGGGCGCCGCACAGGACGGCTGCGCGCGACGCAGCGGTTTCATATCGCGACATTTTATCCTCCCTTAACGCCCACTGGCGCCGATAAGTCCGGCCGCCCAAGGTCTTAAGTGGCGTTGGGCGGCCTCCTCATCGCCAAAGCTGCCGTGTCCGACATCCTTAAGCAAGCCAATTCCTCGGCATCCGACCAAAGGACGAGGCGAGGCCGTTGCCGGCGCCTGGGCCGAGGGAGGGATAGCCTCGCCGACGGCCAATCCAGTCGACGAGCGCGGCGCACAGGGCCGTCACAATGGCGCCTTATCGTCTCGTGGCAGCGAACGCGCTTGCCGCAATTGCCGGCAAAGGGCACATGGTCAGTGGCGCCCACGGCGTTAACTCCCTCTGTGCTAAGCTCCAAGAGGTCGGTGGTATCTGTCGACGCGGTCTCGCGATATTTCCAACCCAATCGGGAGGTCTTCCGCGATCACTGCGACCAGCGCGTTCCGATGAACGGGATTGCCTGGCCATATGGCTATCGCTTTTTCGAACGTGGGCGCCGCATTTGCCTTGTCGCCGGCCGCGTCCAATCCTTCTCGGGCCCCGGACGGCGGCCTCGGAATCACCTGGCTATGGCCTCTCGTCCGCGATCTCCGGACGCCAAGTCGAACTTGCCCGAATATTCCGGCAAACGACGTAACGTCACGCAAGTCACTCCGCACCCCTTCTCGCGTCGCGTTGACAATATGTCCGAGGTCGCCGGGTTTTGGCAAGCAGGACGGTCAAGACTCCCCTTGCGCGTCCCCATCCCGTTGTGGGGCGCGCCTTAGCAGTCGATCGGGCGTAGTCAACCCCCGAAGCCGCGCGCGAGCGCGACCCCTCCGCCGATCGGCGGTTTCTTCATGCCGCAAACCCGGCGCCTTCCAGAAATCTCAACAAGCAGTTGCGCAGTTGCGCAGTTGCGTAACTGCCATGAAAATAGCTTCAGCTCGGATGTGGGGTCATGCGGGCTGGGCCTTGGGTTCGAGGGTGACGCGATAGCCGAGGCGTTCGAGGCGGGGTTTGAGGTTGGCGACGGTTCGGGTCTGGCCGATCTGGTCGAGATAGGCTTCGCCGAGATCGCGATAGGGCAAGTTCTTGGCGAGCATGTGATAGGCGGAGACGAGGATTTTGTGGGCGATGGCGAGGGCTGCGCGCAAGGCGCCGCGGCGGGCCTTGAGGCGGTGGTGCTTGTCCTTGAGGTAGCTGCCCTTGGTCTTGGCGGCGGAGATCGCGGCGCCGACCAGCATGGTGCGGAGATGGACATTGCCCTTCCGGGCGCGGCCGCTCTTCTGCCGGCCGGCGCTCTCATAGCTGCCGGGACAGACGCCGGCCCAGGCGCTCAAGGGGTAGACGCTCAAGAACACGCTCATGTCGACGCCGATCTCGGCGATCAGCACAGCCGCAACCCCCCAGTCGACGCCGGGGATCTGCATCAGGAGGGCATGCGGCGCCCTATAGGGCTCGAGCCGTTCGCCAATGCGTAGGTCGAGCCCTGCGATGTCCGCCTCGATCGCTTCGAGCCGGCGCAGCTGCACCGCCAGGAGGTAGCGGTGATGCTCCTCGAGGCGGCCGTCGAGCGCGAGGATCAGATCGGCGCGCTTGCGGCGCAGCTGGCCTCTGGCGAGATCGGCCATCGCTTCGGGAGAGGCCTCGCCCGCGATCAGCGCCCGGAGCATCGCGCGGCCGGACACGCCGAAAACGTCGGAAGCGACGCTCGCCAGCTTGATGTTGGCGGTCTCCAGGAGCTTCAGCAGCCGGTTGCGTTCGGCCGTCTGGCTCTCCACGAGTTTACGGCGGTAGCGCAGCAACTCGCGCAGCTCCCGCAGCGGCCGGGGCGGCACGAAGCTCTTGGCGATCAGGCCATGTCGAACCAGATCGGCGATCCACTCGGAATCCTTCACATCGGTCTTGCGCCCCGGCACGTTGCGGATGTGCTTTGCGTTGCCGACGATCAGCTCGAAACACCCTTCGAGGACGGTGTAGACCGGACGCCAGTAGACGCCCGTGCTCTCCATCCCGACGTGCGTCGCTCCCGCTTCCCGTAGCCAGTCCCGCAACGCTTCGAGGTCGCGCGTCATCGTACGAAACGTCCGTACCTCCTTGGTCGGCTGCGCCCCAGGCGCGCCGACCAGAAGGCACGCAACGAGCGTCTCCTGATGCACGTCCAGACCACAACATCGCTCAATGATTGCTTGCATCCCGAACCTCCTTCCGTCAGGAGGCGACCGTGACGCTGCAGGTAAGTTCGAGACATGCTTATCGGGATGCTTGACATGACGCAACATATAGCGCTAGACGAAGTTTCGGCACGGCGCATCGATTTTGTGGTTGCGCTTGACCCGAGCGGGAGAAGCATCGTGAAGCGCGACATGGAGTTGATACGCAAAATCCTGCTGGAGGTCGAAGGGTGGCCTGACGCCAAGCCGAAAATTGTGACGATCGGCGCTTCCGACAGGGCCGTGGTGGCGCGCCACGTCGAAGACCTTAAATCGGCCGGATACCTAGATGTGGCAGCGGCGTCAGTCGGACAAGATGGGGTGCCGATAATCATGGTCAAGGATTTGAGTTGGGAGGGCCACGACTTTCTCGATGCGGTGGAGAAACGAGAACGTGTGGAATAAGGTTAAGAAGGAACTGTCTGCCGCGCAGCTTATCCGGTTCCGCTGGAAGTGATTAAATTTGCGGCGACAGAGGTTGCCAAGGGCTTGGTTAAGCAGCATCTAGGACTCGCGCCTTAAGTCCTCCAGAGTTGACAGGTCAATTGGATTTACAAAGGAGCAATCTAATGCCACTGGCGGGTAGAATATCGGTTGACGCTACGGTGATCCCCAGACGTGTATATGGTCGTCTTGTATGGGCGACTACACAAGCCTCTGCTGAACAAGCTCTAAAGCTTCTTCAAAATCGTCTGAAACTCCCGAAGACCTTGAGTTTCATTTGCGCCCATTGATCCCTGATCGACGATCATTATATCAAAAGGAAACTCTCCTAGAGATGTCTGGACATCGAAAGTGATCACCATCCGCGAGTTCGCCGCGCGGTCCATCTTCATAACCTTAATCGTGCCCATAATGGCATTCCCTCCCGCCTAATGCCGTTAACCCTATCGAGTTGGCCGGGCTTGTCAACTGGAATAATAAAATGACCACAGCATCGGAACGATTGGCCCGAATGCGAAAGTCTTTCGGGAAAGATAGAAATATACTTGTCGCGGACTACAAATACTTCACTACGTCGGATGGTCCACTAAGCCGCGTGTGTCCATTCTCCCGAATATAACTGCGCGTAAGTCGGCAGCACAGTCCATGCCGAAATCCCCAAAACAGAATTGAATGAGTTCATCGGGTAGAAGCGGCGATTGAAGCGGAAAACGAACTCATTGAGATATGCCTGCAAATGACGCGGCTCAATTCGGCCATGATGCGTTCCGTTGATCCATGTCTTCAAATTCGAAAAGACAAGGTGGGTCATCGGCAAATGCTTTTCCGCTTTCTCGGGGTCGCCGCCGAGCGTAAGCGCGCTGTGCGCGTAGCCCATCTTGCTCAAGTCGCCATATCCGCGCCAGCCGTCAGTTCGGACAATAGATCCAGTCGTGACGCTGTCTTTGACGAATGTGGTGAGCGTTTCGGCGTCGCGCCCAGAACTAACGGCTTCGCCTGCGCCAGAGACAACGCGGAGGCGCAGACGGCCGGCATAAACCAGTTTCTTGGCCGGGATACCGCCTTCGTGAGCGGCCTTCCATTTAGCGCTGCGATCTTCTGCGTCCTTGCGTGTCCTGACTTCAACCGCGCCAACGACCGTTGTTTGGTGGTGGACGCCTCTTCCCTCGCCTCTCGTTCGTCCGCCGACGCAACATTCGTCTACCTCAACGGGATGGGGAGTTCCGATAGTGTCGCGATCTGGCCTAACCATACCAGCGCGCAGCTTGTGAAGCATCGTGAACGCTGTTTCGTATGTGGCGATTCCGAGTTGGCGCTGAAATTGGACCGCGGATTGTCCAGGTGTTTGTGTCGTCATGAGGTAAGCGCCCCAAAACCAAGTCGAGAGAGGCATGTGACTCGCTTGCATGACCGTTCCGGCGGTGAGGGACGTATTTTTCTTACAGGCCCGGCAACGCAAAACGACCGACGACCGCGTAGCAAAGCGGTACGGCTCGCCGACATGCCCGCACTTCGGGCACGAAAAGCCATCAGGCCAGCGGACCGCCTCCAAATAGCGTTCGCATGCGCTATCATCGGGGAAGATGCGTTGGAACTCGGGAAGGGTCGTCGGAAAGGTCGCGTCCATGCATCAATGGATAGCACGCCAAGCCGGCTTTGTCAAGCATCCCGATAAGCATGGTTCGAGACACTGCTATGCGTGCTCCCCGTTTCCGAGGGCGACAAAGAATGATACCTCTACGCAGCGCGGGCCGGACTGCCAATCGGGGTCGCAAACCACCGCAGTTATGTCAGCCTCACACGATCACCCGTCGCGAGGCTCCGACAAATCGGCCCGCGCCGCCACCATTTTCATCCATAATGATGCGCCGCAGGCGCTGCTCGACTGCCAAGCACCCCCCTTTTTCTGCGACTAAAGGCCAAGCAGCGCAATCCCGCCGGCGTGGCGCGACCCCCCATCCTGTCCTTCCCCCACAATAGGGCGTCCGGCAGCACGCCGTCTCTCGGCGGGCTACGGGGGAACGGACGCCAGCGACGGCAGGTCGCACCGGCCAAGGAATGTAGACTTCACAAGGGGAAAATGCTTTCCCCGTCTCGCTTTCCTCCTGTTTCAAATTCAAGCGAAGGGCTGACGCCGTTTGTCGCGCTGGACGTGAGCGTTTTGCGCTCCCCATTTCAGCCGACGTCGTTCGGCCGCAGGCTTCGAAATGGGCGGATCCGAAGGAGCGTCATCCCTCCCTCGGCTCATGACGGCTCATGAGCCGAGGGTCGGGGCCAAGACAGAAGCGCGCCGACTACAGGAAAAGAACGACCACTCCTTGGCCCGAACGCGTTTCGAGCCTTATTTCAACACGGACGGCGTCAGCCCTTCGTTCCTGCGGCGTGCCCAAGGTGGCCTGCTTCGAGCCTATCCTTCGGTTCCCCTTGTTTGAGGCGGAACGCGGCCATAGACGTCCCGCCGACGCACGGCCAGCGCTTTCTCTCTCTCTCCATCGAGTTTGCAAAATTGGGCTCCAGCGTTGGCACTGTTCAGGGGCCAGGCCGGAAGATGGGCGCGAGCGATCGCCGCCGCTATTGGCGGAGGAGCGCTTCGACCGTCTGAACCAGACGCTCGACATCGACCGAGAACTGGAATTCGGAGTCCTTCATGTGCCGGGGCATGCTGGCGAGCGTCTCCTCGGACTGGGGCTCAAACAGGACCACGTGCTCGAGCCCGAGCATCGCGAAGAGATGCGACGACCACGGGTCGTGCTGGCCCTCGGCGATGATCTCGACCACCTTGGTTCCGGGTTTGCAGAACATCGCATTGGCCATCGCGGCCCCGAATTCGCAAACGATCGCATCGGCCTGCGCGAACAGAAGAACCTGCTCATCGAACTCGAGCTTTTCCGGCTGGATCGGCGACGAAGCCCAAGGCCTTCAGCGCCTCGATCAGCGCCGCCCGATTGGTGAGGTTGCGGCCGTTGGTCAGGCTGCGGCAGATCAGCACGCGCTCGGGCGTGGCAAACGCAGGCGCGTGCCTTCGCACATTCTCCAGAATCCGCCCGAAAGCCTCGCGATGTTCGGGATGAGCGTTCTGGCGCTGACGCCGCTGAGCCTATTGCTGAGATCGCATGTTCGAGAAAGACGGGCCTCGGCTTGATCTCGCGGATAAGCCCCGAGGGGGCGTCGAGGCGGGCGATCAGCGCCCGCTGCCACGGCCTGAACGTCCAGCTCAGCATGGGGAGGCCCATCGTCGCGCCGAAATGGATCAGTGGCGCGATGTCAAGCAGGTAATGCCCGAAATTAGGCTTGTCCGAGCCGGCGATCACCAAATACTCGCCTAGATCGCGGGGACGCGTGTCAGCCGCTCGATAAGCCAGTGCTCTCGCGCCGTCGGGGCCGCCGGTCGACAATCGCCTTAATCGAGGACAGGAAGCCTCCTGAAACGGCCCCAGGAAGAATGGCGCCAATCTGCCCTTGCTTGGAAATGAGGAGGCCGAAGGCCGGAAACCAATATTGGTCGACGAGGTGCTCGAGCGTCATCGCTGGAGCGTGGACGACATGGTTGACGTAGTGCACGCTTCGGTCGTCGCCGAATTGCGGCTGAGCGGGTGCAGTCTTGTTTGATATTCGCGGGGCTCGACTACGGTGCACTCAGCGAGCGGCGGCGGAAAACGTCCCTCAAAGGGGACGACCGCCAATTGCGTCGTATGATCCACGCCGACAGGAATCCCGGCGCTTGTGGCCATCATCGCCCGCCGTATTGCCCGGCCGGCGTTCCGCCACGGCGTTCTGACCGCCTTGCGCCAGAATGTGTGCAGGCGTTCGCTGAGCCAAACGCGGGCGGCGCGACTGACGCTGTCCGGCGTCGCTGCATTCGCCGCCCCCTGCGAAGAGCGAGCGGTCTGGTCCTGTTCGACATCGCATCCTTTTCGATAGGACGGCCGGACGCCGCCGCTTGCCCGGCTCATCGCCGCCGTCACGCAACGGCGTATGATTCGCTCCCGCGGCGCAAGCCCAAAGTCAGGCGGTCCATATGCCAAAGCGGGCGGGGCCGAAAAGTCGAGCCCGGCCGCCGAGGCGTGGACGCCCGGTCTTCGCAAGTCCGGACAACCGGCCACGGTCTTCAACTCACGCAACAGTTGAGCAAACGCTGTAATGTACATCACACGGCACATGTTCTCAGATGGCCGGTCACTTTGCGGGACTGCGGTGCCGGCTACCGGGCCGGCGTTCGAAAGCCTGCCATGAAAATAGAATGGCGAGCGTCAGTCTTATGCATCGCGCGCATACCGCTGACACCCGTCCCGCCACCATTTTCCCCATAATGGCGCGCCGCAGGCGCTGGTTGGCTCCCAAGGAGGAAACCGCGAGTAGGAAGGGGCGCTGTTCGGTCGGGTGCGACCTAATGGAGATTTTAGGGTTGCGGGCGGCTCGCGTGTGTCGCGCGGGCTTGGGGGCGTGCGGTCTTGCCGGCGGGGCCGACGACGGCGGGCGAGTTCGGTCGCGGGGATGCGCGGGCCTTGGCGCGGGCGCAGCGGTCGGAGGAGGACTGGCGACCTTGTGAGGCGCGCGGGGGGAGCGAAGGCGATAGGCGCAGCGAGGCGGAAGCGCTGCAAGATCATGAGGTGAGCCCCTGGTCCGGACTGGCGGCGGGGAACGCGCGGGGCGCGCGCGCGGACCTTCCAACGTCTCGATGACGATCATCCGGCCGCCGCAATACGGGCGTCGGCGCGAAGACGAAGCTGTTTCGGTTTTCGGCGTTGTCGAGGCAAATGAGTATAGGTCATTTCATCATCCAATCTCGCCAAGCGCATCGGCGATTTGTGAGAAAACACAGAGGAGCGCTCCGCCCGTCCGGCGGCGCCATCGGCAGTGTAGAATTTAGTCTGACAATGCCCTGTAAAAGGGTAATTCGACAATAATCCAGTTAAATGAGACACGATATTTTCGTTTTTATTCCGCAGGCCGATTTAAGCCATTGGCAAAGGTTCATCGCCAATCTCCTCCCGACCGGGACCACCTCGATTTTGCCCCGCTTGAGGTGTATCGATGATTGCGGCGATTTTCGAAGCGTACGGCGCGGTCAGCTTTTTCGGCGCAATTGCATTCCTCGCTTTGGCGTGGCGTGCTGTCGAGGACGCGCGCTGTGATTGAACTACCACATGAAATTTCTGAACGCCCTCTTTGTCGCAGTAATCGTCTTCGCGAGCGTGAGGCGATTGAGGCTTCAGTCGCCCCGCTGACCTGCCGTAGCGTTGGCGCTGTGAAGGCAACTGAGTATAGGTCATTGCCCTCGTCCAATTCTCGATAAATCGGCGATCAGTTAGCAAAACAGAGTGGCTTTTTGCCATCCGGAAGCGCTATTTTCACAGTATAGAGTTAGTCAGTCAATGGTGCGAGGCTTTTATTACAGAGCGAGTTCCTACGTTCCAGGCGACACAGTTGTTCTGACAGAGGTTTGTCGAGCCTGACGTAAGTAAGGATTGCGCAAAGGTTCGGTCCCAAAATAAGCTAGTACCCACCATCACTGAAGAGCGGGTCCCACGCTTTTTTTGGCATTAACCAGTTAAACGCCACCATCGGTAGAGGTATAGGAGCCAAGGTTGCTGAGGGCGCAGACGTGCACATAGCAAAGCCAGAGGCTGAACCCTGTCAAGCTTCCACGGAATCCCAGTTAGCCCAGGCCAGCGACCACGATTACGCAGGCGAAGTAGGCTGCGCTCGTCGCCACGAGGATGGAGCCGGACAGGGCCTCGACCTGTGCGACGCCCAAGCGTCGCCGCGCCTCATCTGACGGATGGGCGCGTCGCGCAATAGACCGCCAAGAGCGCGTCCTTCTCGCGCGCGGCGATGGCGCCGGCGCTGAGCAGCCCTGCGTCCGCGGTGGCGGATTCGCCGGCGCCGAGGAAGGCGCGGACGGCGTCCTGTGCAACGACGGCGTGCGGGGCGGCGAGCGCGACGCCGGCGATGCGCTTGGGCTGGGTGATGATCGGCGTAACGAGGTTACCCAGCGCGCCGCGGCGATCGAACACGGGTCCGCCGCCCGCGCTCGATTCGACCGAAGCGACAACGACCTGCTCGCGCTGCGTCGCCCGCGAGCGAAGCGGAGCTCGCCGCCACGCGCGGTCCGGCGAAACCGAGAACGACCAGATCCGGCCCCAGCGCGCCAAAGCGCGGAGCTTCGCCCTTCGAAGCGAAGTCGCCGGCGATCATCGCGAGGCCTGTCGCGGGGTCCCTGCGCTCGAACCGGACGGGCTTGCCGGCGACGGTCGGGTTCGGACAGTCCCTCCGCCTTCAGCGCCGTCAGCGCCTCGCCCGGCGCGACGATAAGCGCGGTTGCGCTCGGCTCGGGGCTCGCCGCGGGCGGGACTGGGCTCGATCCGAGGGCCGCGGGGGCGGCCGCCGCGCTTGCGCCCGGCGCTTTGGCGGGCCTGCCGGGGGTGGGGAACGCCTCAAACGAATTGGCGATTGCGATCGCGACGCGGTCGAGCCCGGGCGGCCTCAGAGGCGGGATAGGTGAAGGTGAAGCCGCGGATCGGCGGGTTCGCCGCCTCGTTCTTCTGGAAGCGCGTATAAAACTTCGTAGGCCCCCCGGCCTGCAGATGACGAAGAAATCGTCGGGCTTCATCGCTTTGTACGCGACCTTGCGGGTCGGCGTCCCGGCCGACAGGCGCGCATAGAGGGCGCTCAAGTCGGGGTCGGCGCTCGATGCGAATTCGAGCTTGGCCCCGCGCGTGCGCAGCGAACAGTTTCGTCGGGCGCGCCGATCTTCACGCCTCGTCTTGGGGTCGTTGAGGAATGCGGAAGCCGACCGCGTCGCGCGCGTTCGCCGCGGCGGCTGGCTATGCCTCGATCTCGTCCGCCGACAGCGCGCCGTCGGCGGGCGCTTTTGCGCTCGCCTCAAAGGCGCAGTAATCGCGTTGCGGGTTCGCTTGCCGAAGTCGCCGTCGGCTGCGCCATTGTAAAATCCAAGCCAGACGAGCGCGTCCTGCGCGGCCTTTCGCGTCGCTTCCGGCAGCGCCAGGAACGCCGCCTTCTGCCCCGCCATCGCCGCTGGGGCTGCTCGCCGGCGCGGCTGGCGTGCCCCGGGGGCATGGCCGAGCGCCCCGGCAAGGACCAGAAGCGCCGAGACGAGGATCGCGCGGACCGGCGTGCGCAGCATGCTCGACCTGCTGATCGGGGACCGGCGGGCATGCTAGCCAACCGCCGCCGATGCGTCCAATCGCTTGCAATGTAATCGCTGAACCGTCAAATTCGAGCAAGCGCCGAACCGTCATTTCGAGGCTCCCCGCGCTGGGGGACCCAAGCAATCCAGGGATCGCGGGGCGGCGGTGGCCTCTGGCATTGCTTCCTGCCTCAGGTCAGGTCCTTGCGTCGCAATGACGGCGGCGTCTTTGACGAGTTTGACAGTTAGGAGAGGAGGCGTCGCGTGAAGAGCTGGCCGGTTCAGGATGCTATGGCCCGATTCAGCGAGATGCTGGAGACTTGCCTGAAGGAAGGGCCCCAGATGATCACGCAACGCGGCGCGGACACTGCAGTTCTCGTGCCTGCGCAGGAGTGGCGATCGCTGAAGCGGTCGGCCAAGCCCACGCTGAAAGCGTTGCTGCTGGCCTACGTCGCGCGAGGAGAGCTGGACGCCCTCGAGCGTGGCGGCAGGCGACGGCGCGCGCCGTTGCAATCTTGTCAAGACTTAACGTAGAAGCCCCGCGGCTCGAAGCCGCGCGACGACGAGGCGCAAGGCGTTCTCGTCCGCCAGGAAACGCATCACGCGACGGTAAGAACTGTCTCATCTTGCAGGTAGTCGGCCGCAAAAGCGAATGCCGCCCGTAGGTCGTCGTCCGTGAGTTGCGGATAGGCGTCGAGGATATCCGCAAACGACCGACCGGCGCCGAGCTTGCGCAGAAGAAGCTCCACGGTGAGGCGCACGCCTCTGATGCATGGCCTGCCTATCATGACGGCGGGATCGGCGGCGATGCGCGAATGCGCCCTATGAAGTTAGAGCGCCTGTGATCGGCCGCGACCCAGGGCGATTATGGTCGAACGAGCGTCATCCGTGATAGACTACGATCGGGTTTGACGGAGACGCACCCGCCATCGCGAGCGGACGATCCTTGTCATGCGCTGGGTCGCTTGCCCGCGCGACCTCTTCGAAGTCGAATTGAGGGTTGAACCATGCTTCACGCGCTGCGCTCGCTCGCCTTTGCTTTATTGCTCCTGTGCGACGAGCGCCGGCGCGGCCGAGGTCAAGCCTTTCGCGCGCGAGGACATGGCGAGCGACGTCGTGCGGCTGACGAGACCCTGCGCAAGGCGACGGCCCCGATCGGGGCGAAGCTCAAGGGCAAGACGGCGGACAATTGCGCAAGGAGGCCCGGCGGCGATCGTCGCGAGGAGTTCGACGCGGGAAGCTCGCGGGCGCAGCCGTCACCGCCGATCCCAAGGACGCCGGCGACTGGCTCGCTCAGGCTCAAGGCGCGACAAGGCCGACGATGCGAAGGCGGACGAACGCTACGAGATGGTCACCCGCGGGCCGACCGCCGCCTACGCCGCCTACAGCGTCGACGGCGCCGCAAGCCCAGGCGGAGGCGCTCGCCGTGCTCGGCGATCTTTCGCGCGGGAGGAGAGTCCCTCCCGCCTTCGACGCGCTAACGCGCGCTCGATCGGCGCGACAACGACGCACCGCAAGACCTACGAGGCCATCCGCGCGAAGCACGGCTTCCGCATCGCGATTACAAGGTCGACGACGAATCCACGTCGCCGCGCGTCTGCTTCAGTTTCTCCGAGCCGCTCGCCCGCAAGACCGACTTCGCTCCCTATGTCGCGGTGTCGGGGGCGTCCAACACCGCCCTCTCGGTCGAGGAACAGCAGATTTGCGTCGAGGGCCTCGAGCACGGCGAGCGCTACGCGATCGTGTTGCGCCAAGGCCTGCCGTCGGCGGTCGGCGAATAGTTGCTCAAGTCCGCGGATTACGAGATCTACGTGCGCGACTGCTCGCCGCAGGCGCATTTTGCCGGCAGGGCTTACGTGCCGCCGCGCCAGGGCCAGAAGGGCGCGCCGCTTGTCACCGTCAACACGTCGAAGGTCGCGATCGACGTCTATCGCGTCGGCGACCGCAACCTTTTGGCGACCGTCAACCGCGACGATTTTCTGAAACCCATCGATTCCTCGCGGGCAGAGGGGATCGCATCCGAGGACGGCGCCAGGATCTGGAGCGGGACGATGGATGTCGCCTCCGCGCTCAATGAGGACGTGGTCACCGAATTTCCCGTGCTCGACGCGGTCGGCAAGCTCGAGCCCGGCGTCTATGTCATTACCGCGCGCCCGTGGAAGGGCTCGGCCGAGCCCG
>CAVRDC010000003.1:0-9088 GCA_963719745.1 uncultured Alphaproteobacteria bacterium
ACTATATCACCAGTTCTGAGCGCGGCCTTGTTCGCTCAAACAGTGAGTACCGGCATGCCCGCAGCGGATGATCCCTGATCCCGCGCCGCCCTGCGTTTCTAGCTGCAATTCAATAATCGGCGCTCAAGCCTCGTACTTGAAGACACTGTCCGAGGAATGCGACGCTCCAGATGCGTAAGGACGCTCCAGATGCGTAAGGGGATGTGAAACGGCGCACACCTTCCCCAACTCGCGACTAGCTGGCGGGCTGAGCAGCCAAAAAACCACGCGGCGCCGCCGCGACCTGCGCCCCCGCCCACCGACGCGGCGACGCGCTTGACCGAGCCCGAGCGAACGTCGCCGACGGCGAAGACGCCCGGGCTATTTCATCGCCGTCTCGTACCCTTCGGCGACGTAGTCCCAATTGACCAGGTGATCCAGGAACGCCTTCAGGTATTCCGGACGGCGGTTGCGATAATCGATGTAGTAGGAATGTTCCCATACGTCGCAGCCGAGAATGGGCTTGGCGCCGTGGATTAGCGGGTTCTCCCCGTTCGGCGTCTTCATAATGACGATCTTTCCGTCCTTGACCGCTAGCCAGCACCAGCCTGAGCCAAATTGGGTGATGCCAGCCTGGGTCAAGTCCTCTTTGACCTTGGCGAGCGGACCGATATCGGAGGTGATCTGCTTCTCGAGTTTGCCGGGCAGCTTGTCGCCGCCACCGTCCTTCTTCATCCACTTCCAGAAATGGCTGTGGTTGTAATGCTGGGCGGCATTATTGAAGAGGGCTTGGTTCTTACCGAACGTACCCTTCACGACCTCCTCGACCGTCTTGTTTTCCCACTCCGTGCCTTTGGCCAGGTTGTTGGCGGCGGTTACATAGGCTTGGTGGTGCTTGTCGTGATGGAATTCGAGCGTCTCCCGCGACATGTACGGGGCAAGCGCGTCGTAGGGATAGGGAAGATCGGGCAGGGTAAATGCCATTGGTTTAGTCCTCAACGTCAAACCGAAAAAGGCAGGCGTGCCCGCGATAATCGACGTCGGCCTGATCACCTCCAGCCCCATTTCTTCTCTTCGCGGGGAACATGACGCCGACGACGAAAATCTGCGACATGACGGAGCGTACGGTCACCAATAACCTCGACTGCGACCCCAGTATCCGCCGCCGCCTACAAAGAGCAGCACTAATACAACGATAATCAGGATCAATTCCTCGGGAAGTCTCCTTTGATGGTGCTGACGTTATTTACCGCGCACCGCATCTTTCAATCCGCCAATCGCGTTTTGCACTTTGCCGGCAGCCTTTTCGGTTTTACCTTCAGTCTCCAGCTTCTTGTCGCCGAAGACCTTGCCTGCGGCTTCTTTCACCGCTCCCTTGGCCTGCTCTGCCGAGCCTTTGATTCGATCTTTATCCACTGTCGATCCTCGCTGTTTATAAATTGCTCAATCTGCACGATAGGCGAACGGAGGGGTCGCGTCTGAGCAGAATTGCTCACAAACGCCACTACGCGGTGTGAACGTCGAGTGCTTTGGCTTAAGGAGATCAGCTGAGGTGAACTGACTCTATTTCACGACCCTACTTTATGCATGTTCGCACTCCAGGCTCGATGATCGCAGCTTTTGCCGCGTTGCAAGCCAAGCAACCTAAGTGAGCAATTGTGATCAGCCTGCCACTCTAAAGAAATATTTGTAAACGTTGGGATGCCCGGCACGGAAGGGATCTCGCATGACGTGGACGCAAGCGGCGTTACTATAACGAGCGTCCTCGGTCGATCAGGTTGACACGCCAAAACCAGTGCCGCGTAAAACGGGCCCGCATCAATTGCCGGCTTCGTCGTTAGCTCCTGCATCACGGCCTTTGCTTGTGACGAACCCCACTCGTCCGAAAATCTACCGGCCAAGCGACCCCTTCATTCGGAACCGAAAAATGCAGCAAGGCCTTCTAGACGAAGACTCCGCCCCCAAAGAGGAGGCGGAGAACAAAAAATGGTGGTGTAAAATGATATTTGCTACGATTGGTCGGAGACCCACATCGTGCTGTTCTTGTCGTATTTGTAGCCGGGGGCCGTCTTCAGGGCGTCCTTGGTCGTGTTCATGACCAGCCACCACTTGTTATCTTTCATGGTGACGTGGATAGCCTGAAACGGCGCGGCTACGTCCTTCGTGTCCATCCCGAGGAAGCCGCCAACAGAGATGATAACGGCCGTAATCTGACCGTTCTTGTTCACGAGAACGTCTTCAACCTCTCCGATCTTGTTATTGGATGAGTCATAGACATTTTGCTTGTACCAGTTTGTCACGGTGACTGCGTCCCCCGGCACTGTCGTCATAAGACCGGCCGGCGAGGAAGGAGACATCGTCGATGTGTCTGCTGCGAACGTCGCGCTACTCGCGAGCAACGTAAGCGCGGTAACCAAAAGTACTCGTTTCATTGGCTTTTCTTTCTATGGTTTGAATGACGCGTCGGTTCGTTCGATGCACGCTGCGTCTAACGCGCCGGTACCCGCCGATATTGTCGGGAGCGATCGTCGGAGATCAAGTTAGCGGTGGCTAATTTAGTTCCCACGTTCAGAGTATGACTGCGAAATTGTTATCTTCTGCAGGAATCCCATGCCATATCTGATGAAAGACTGTAGCAAAGCACTTATAAGTTCGGCGCTGCCTGTCCGCGAGCTATTTTGCTCAGAAATCAGGACACACATGGACTGTTCAACAGTGCGATTGCGACGCGTCACTATTTTTGTCGCGTGCTTCAATCTTGAGGACTAGGAGGCGGATCGCCGTTTCTCAACCACACGCAAACGTGCGCCGGGGTCCCGTAACTCGTCGCGGCGACCAGCATAGGTGGTCGCGCCTCACAACAAACTCTTCGCTTGAGTAAAATAGGACAACTAAAATGCTTCATAGAACATTTGTCGTATTCGCTGTCGCGGTCGCGCTCGGTTGTGTGCCCGCCGCGAATGTATTGGCCGCCGGTCATTCAGGCGGTCACGGCGGCGGCGGCGGTCGTGCTGGCGGCGGGCATTCGATGGCTGGCCATGCAACGGGCGGCAGTGGCGGGTATGCCAGGGGCGGATATGCTCGATCCGGTCATGGTGCCCGATACGGAGGTGGCTACTACGGCGGCGGTGGACCGATCTATGACAGTTGCGATAGCTATTATGGTAACGGCTGCCCCGGTTTCGGCATTCCGCTTGTCGGCGGTTTGATAAATGGCGCGCTGGGTGGTTACTGATGGCGACCGGGGGCACTTAAATCAAGGCGGCCACCTTCCTATGGAAGCGCGACCGCCCGATTCGATTTCGCTAAATCCGCCCCTAGCACCGACTTGAAAAACGAATGCTGGTGCGGAATTTCGTACGACGGAGGCGCCGAAGCTTTCGAAGACGTCACCGCCGATCTTCCATGCTTTATCGATGACGTCTACAACACCCGTAGTCTCCACTCCCCGCTCGGCTACCTGAGCCCAGCACAGTTTGAGGATCATCGACGTTCTTGATGCGATACTGAAACACTTCACCTTCTGGTGGCAATACCGAGTAATCTGATAGATGCCAGAAGCGCGCTCACGGCTTAGGTAGTTTCACCAACTGGCCGGTCTTGTATTCGTGGCCGCTCACAATGGCCTCCTCCGGTGCAGGGTTGCAGCCTGTCCACCGCTTACCCTAAGATACACGTACGCACATGGGCGGCCGCTCACAATGTCAGGAAGCCCGCGGACACCTATGGAATTAAATGTTGGCGGCTGTCACCGCGCCACCCTAGAAAAGGCTGACGTCGGCGAAATGGCCGATGACACTTAGGGTTCCGCAGCCGTCGCAGATGTCGGGCCCCCAACAAGATGAAGCCTCATATACTTCAGCGAAAGATAACGCATACCGGCTACCTGACGATTGAGCGGCTACGGCTGCGACTTGCCGACGGTGCGGAGGCATTCCGCGAGGTAGAAAGCCACGGGAACGCCGCGGCGGTTCTTCCATACGATGCTGAACGCCGCTGTGCCCTTGTGGTGAGGCTCTTTCGAGCGCCCGTCCTTGTTGCCACCGGCGGATTCATCTCCGAAGAGGCTTGCGCGGGCATGATCGAACTTGAGGATGCTCCTGCGACCGCCCGCCGCGAAGCCAATGAAGAGCTCGGCGTCGATTTGAAGTCGCTCGAGTTTATTGCGAGGGTTTGGTCAAGCCCTGGTGTTTCAACTGAGCGCCAGTCTCTTTTCCTTGCGCCCTATTGCCCCGCCGATCGAAGCGGCAAAGGCGGTGGCGCGCAGGGCGAACACGAGGGCATCACCGTGGTCGAGCGCTCGCTGGACGGTCTCGCCTTCGACGCTGATCAAGGAAGGATCGCCGACGCCAAGCTCTTGACCCTGGTTCTAGCGCTACGCCTTAGGCGCCCGGAACTCTTTGGGCCGCTCGATCGCGCCAACTCATGGGGAGCCGATCGCACCGGTCGCTAATGTGGACTTGTTTCGTTCAATGATCGCGAATTGTTCAGTTCTTGCTGTGACCGCTGCTTTCTCCGCTTTCTCTGCTTGCTTGACCAAGTCATCAAACATCATTTTTCTCAGCTGATGTTTGATGGCGCAAAACTAATATGCTCCTTAAAGAAAACAAATTCCAGAGGGCACGGCCGTCTCCCCCTTTCTCGAAGATCGACCGACACGCATGCTTCATCGTGAAGGACCGGAGCTGCGCGGAGAAGATTAAGGCTTAGATGAAGCCCGGGGAGGACCCCGGCTTCTCCGTCTAACGATGGGCGGCTACTTTGACGGCACATTGGGGAGCGACCCCGTGCATCAAGATCGTCCGCACCATGTTTAGACTTGTCGATCTTATGCTGTGCGGCTCGAATTCCGAAGGTCGTTTGTAAGGATGAGTATCACCGGGCGACGAAGCGTGGCGGATACGGCCAATATCGCCAGCTGCCGGACCTGCTCGTTCGGCCCCAATACTAGCCGCGGCCACTCGTCCAGGGGCGGCAAAACCGCAGTTGACTACTGATTGCGCGCCGCCACGACGGCTGTGATGCGCCCAGCACGCGAGACGCCACGCGACTGTGCCTCAGCAACTCTACGTCATTTGGTGAGGCTGAACCTCGTGACCTCGTGTGTCTCAGGCGTCGAAAAGCCACTGCGGCAAACGAACCACACGTAGCAGGCCCGCGGCGCTCGACAAGCTGTGAACCGATCGGCGGGCTTCTAACATGACATCCCAGAAGACCAATCGCTTGGTCGCGCCAGACGGTTCTTCCACAAACGAGAGGCGATGAAGCGAGTAGAGCCCAAGTACGCAGGCCATCGCGAAAAAGAAAGTCCAGGAGTGGAGGTTCAGTACCTGAACCGTGAGCTTCTGTGGGCCGCCCGTCCAGGTGAATGCCAATGTCAGCTGGTGCAAAGCGAAGAAGTCCGCGAACCGTCCGCCCAAGATCGGAGCGGTTGCTGCGGCGGCCGCCGAAATCACGCCATTGGCGGCAAGATACGCTGTTGCTTGGCCGGGAGGCGAGAGTTTCATAGCGATGTTGCCCGAAGCCAAACCGACTCCCGCGGTCGCTACTCCCATCAGAACATGGATGACAGCAAGGAGAGAAAGGGTGTACGGCTTAACCCAAGGCACGCCTGTGAAGGTCCACGCCAAAGTGCAGGCAAGGAAAAGCGGCGCCGCTACTCCGAGCACCGATTTGTTACTGAAGCGATCAATAAGCGCGCCCCACAGCCCCAGTGCAACAATGTTGCTAAGTTGGCTTGCTATTGTAAGCGCGAGAATTGTAGTCATCGGATAGTCCAGCGACTTTAGCATGTAAACCGTGAAAAACGGGGCCGCCAGATTGGCCGCAAAATTCCAAGACGCGAGAAAAAGGATGAGCCGCTTGAAATTCTCCTCGCGCAGTGGCGCAAAGAGCAGCGCAAGTGCCGGGCCGGCTTTTTCTGCCGGGGCCATCGGCTTGTCCGGGGTGATGCGCAAAAGGTATACGCCAATATAGCCGACGATTGCGCTTACCAAAAACAATAATGAGTAGCCGAATACAGCGTATTCGGGCATGTAGCTTTTCCAAAGATCAATGATTGCACCGCCACCCAAAGCAGCAACCACCGAAAGCGCCGTCGTAGCTGCCGTGCGCCGTCCAAAAAAGCGTCCGTGTTCGCTGGAAGGGACTAGATCTCGCATCCATGAATTCCAAGCGCAGCCGGCGATCGCTGCCATGCCTTGATAAATCGCAAGCGAGGCGATGAGCACCTTGACCCCGAGCGAACCGCCAATGAGCGGTGCAGCCGCTGCCCCAACGAGAAACGCGCGACCGATGGCCGTACTAAACACGCAGATATCCCGGCGAACGCGCCAGCGTTCTACCAGCAGGACCGCCGGTACCTGCAAGAGCTGCGCGAAGAACGGAACTGCTGCGAGTACGCCTATGGTGAAGTTGTCACCACCAAGCGCTACCGCAAAACCAACTAGGAATACGCCCGTAGTGAGGGTGCCCATGGCCTCGCTGGCGAGAGCATCGAAAAGGACGAGCCTGAGGACGCGGCGATCTTCGCGCTCGGCGGCTTGGGTTAGCCCTGCAGCCGGATTTGTGGTCGCGTTGATCTGTGCTTCGTTCATGATCCGCTTTTAACAGCCGTATCTCGGTCGCCGTAGGTGGTTGCTCCGTCGCGTGGATAACGCAAGCGGGCCGCCAGAGCACTAAACCTTGCGTGCAAAAAGCTCGCGGTCGCTCCTGCTCCAAAAACGCGTAGCCGGTTGGTTACGATCAGGCCGACCTGCTCGTCGAGCGCCTGAGATCTCGTGAAAGCGCCATATGCAGGCTCCAGATGATGGGAAACGCTAAGCAGCTTAGCAAAGCCATTCCCCAGAATCCGGCAGGTCCCAAGCGCGCGAACAGCCAACCGGAAAGTATGGTCGCCAGTGCCGTTGCTCCGCCAATTCCGACAGTTCCATAAAAAGCCTGCGCCATCCCGGCGAGACTGCGGGGTATGGTATCAGCGATGATGCGCATGCATCCCAGATGAAACAATGCGAATGTGAGTCCATGCAGCGGCTCGATTAGCGCGAGGATGGTAACGTCAGCGGTTTGAGCCAGGACTCCCCAGCGCATCACCGCTGCGCCGGCGCCCAAAGCCAATGCACCACTCCTGCCCAACAGGTTCAACAGCCAGGGACCAAGGAAAACAAATACCAGCACCTCCGCTCCCACCGATTCCGACCACAGTACGCTCGAAACGACAGGGGAAATTCCGGCGTCACGCCAGCGTATGATGGCGAACGCGTCATGCATCGCATGGCTCCCAATAACAAGAGCGGCCGCGAGAACCATACGCACGAATACGGGCTGTCGCAGGAGGACGAGCCAATCTCCCTCGGTCACCTTCCTTTTTTGAGTTGTTGAATTTGCGCCGGGTGCAAGGTCGGGCACAAATCGTGTCGATAACGCCGTCGCGAAAAGGCCTGCGGTAGTGAGCCAGAGAACTGAAGGCAGCCCCCACACGGCCGCGCTTTGCCCTGCCACGAGCACTCCCGCAATGAAGGCGGCGGAGCCTATGCCGCGAACCCAACCATATTCGAAAGCTCCCGAATTGCCGCGCGTTGTCGAGCGAGACCAGGAAAGGGCGAGAGCATCCGCGAGCGGGACTAGCGGCGCCAGCATGGCGGCTTGGGTCAGATTCACAAAAGCCAGCAGCCAGAAATTGTGCGTAGGCAAATAAAGCAGCGACGCCGCGGCCGCTGCTAGGGCAAACAGAGCGAGCTCTAGTCGAAAGGCGCCGAACACATCCGCGAGCCGACCTGCGAACGGCGCAGAAAGCAGTCTCACCGCCGTCCCGGCACCGAGCAGAAACCCAAGCCATTCGGCTCCTATGCCGCGGGTCGTCAGGAATTCAGGTAGGAACGGCGACGAAAAGCCGAAGCTGCAATAAAGCATGCCATAGAGGAGAACAAACCAAAGCAACAAATCTCGCCGAACGCCCATCTCAATTCTCACAACGGGTCGCAAATCAGCGCCATCAATTCATCATAGGGACTCCCAAGGAGCCAAGGCACTAATGAACGTCGAGACAGTCCTTGCTGGGCGCTTGTCGCCAGTCTCGCCTAACAACGCGTCGGTCTTGTCATCCTCTGTCTCCTCGGTTCAATTTCGGGTGCGGCGGGATGACCGTCGGCCCAGTCGTTTCACAAAATACATCAGACCAATGGTTGATCGCTGGGTCGGCACTAACCTGGGCAGTTTCGTTTGGAATAGGTTTCGGCACCAAACGGCATGGGTTTCGTCACTTGTGCAAGGAGGGCGTGATACCCGCCAATAGAGGACGCTGGTTCTGTCCCTTCCGGGATAGAAGAAATGGCATCACGAAACCTTGGCGCGCCGAACGCTTACAAGAAGGATATCGATGCACCCGGCAAGCACGGCGGTCCCAGCTATTAGCGGCGGCAACGTAAATGGATGGTGATCGCTCCCACTAGTAGCAGCGCCGCTCCCGCAGCTCGTCGTCGAGGAATTGCCCGATGATTTCTGCAACAAAAGCACGTACCGGTTTCATCCGACACCCTCCGGGCCTAACGGTGCGATCCGCGTGGAGCAAAGAATTGCGACCAAAAAGGCGCCAATGAAGGGCGCTAGCCCCTATCCATCTCAGTAGCCCTTTTTTGCCGGTGCCGGTGGCCCGTTTTGCTCCCAAAGCTAATGCTGTCGGCTTTGGTTCGCTCATTATGGAGCACGATCCCCAAGCTTAGCGTCCGACAGATGGCAGCCAGATTTTTCCCAAGTCGGGATAAAAACGAGGAAACGACCTCCTAATCAGGTGGATCGAGCGGTATGGCTACGCTGGCCCAGAAGGAGCACGCCGAAGCCGGTCTAATTCCGGGCATACCTTCCAAAATTAGAGCTCGCAATTGTCCTGATCAGTCTTATGTAAGTTGCATCACTGACAGCGGTCCCGCGCCACCCGCCTATTTTAGTGGAGTCGCGCCATGCAGTATCTCACGCCCTCAATCCCCCCCATCGAATGCCCGCCGCTAGTACCGGACAACACTCCGCTCTTAATATGCCCCTCTTGCGGCGGCACCATGCAGCACGTCCGGACGATCCCCAGACTTGGAGCGCGTCTGGAACAGTTCATCTT
>CAVRDC010000004.1:0-17429 GCA_963719745.1 uncultured Alphaproteobacteria bacterium
AATTCGCCACCGTTAACTTAAGCCTCCTCTACACCGCCAAGGGGACCTCGGCGTTCCTGGTGCCGGTTGCCAACCTGATCAAATCGTCGACTGGCAGTTGGCACATGGTTTTCGTCGTCACGGCGCTGATGAATTTCGCAGTGGTTGCACTAGCTCTGTTTGTGCTCAAGCCAATGCGGACGCGGCTAATGAAGCGTGGCTGAATCTGGTCGGTCGAGTTTCTCGATTACTGCGACGCACACTCCACTTCCGATGTGGGTCACGAACGTTGTTTCGGCGATGTCTGCTGCAAGTCCGTTCATTGCCTGATTGCCGACATGACGGCGCTCGACGATCCGGGCGTCATGTGCCAACAGCTATCATCACGTGAGTTGCAGCCGTTCGCCTCGTCGATTCGGCACCAAGGCGCTCGACTTTGTCGTTAGTCGCCGTCGGCGATATGGCGGCAATGTCCGAGACCGCGGCTGTCAAACTTACAATTGGGCAGACGCCGCCGGCGGGGAGCGAACGCGCAAATTCGGCGGTGTCGGAAGGCGCATTTAATCGACGGGAAGTGAGCGAGCATTAACCTGTGCTGCGCGTCAAAATAGTGTGGTGCACTCGACGACCGTTCGCGCTATTGGATCACCGATGTCCAAAAGGCGGCCCGAGAAAACAAGCATCGCGCGCCGTAAGTTGCTCGCCGGCGGCGTCGTGCTCGCGGGCAGCGCTGCTTCGGCCGCTCTCTCCACAGCAGTCTGCCGGCGCTGCCGACGACAATCTGCCGCCGCATGTGCCGGCATGGATGAAGGAACAGGGCGCGCCGTTTCTCAGCCCGCCTTATGGTCAACCGTCCCCATTCGAGAAGAACGTCATCCGCCGGCCTCGCGCTCCGACGCCGACGAATACTGCGGCCTCGTCGATGACGCCATGGCAGAACCTGCATGGGATCATTACACCGAATGGTCTGCATTTCGAGCGGCATCATGCCGGGGTGCCGGCGATCGATCCGGATCAGCATCGGCTAGTGCTCCACGGTCTCGTCAAGCGGCCACTCATCTTCACCATGGACGACATTGTCCGCTTTCCATCCGAGTCGCACATTTATTTCCTAGAATGTTCGGGCAACAGCTTCTGGACCGGCAACACGCCGCAATCGACCGTCCAGCACACTCATGGCGAAATGAGCTGCTGCGAGTGGACCGGCGTGCGTTTGTCGACGGTGCTAGACGAGGCCGGCCTCGACCCCCGAGCGACGTGGATGCTCGCCGAAGGCGCCGACGCCGCCGGCATGGCCCGCAGTGTGCCGATAGCCAAGGCGCTGGACGATGCGCTGCTCGTCTACGCGCAGAACGGCGAACGGCTGCGGCCCGAGCAGGGCTATCCGCTGCGTCTCTTCCTTCCGGGATACGAGGGCAACACCAACGTCAAATGGCTGCGCCGCCTCAAACTCGGCGACCAACCGTTTCAGACGCGGGAAGAGACGTCCAAATACACCGATCTCATGCCCGACGGCACCGCGCGCCAGTTCACCTTCGTGATGGAAGCCAAGTCAGTCATCACTTTTCCGTCCGGCGGCCAACTTCTGCGCGAGAAGGGATTCTACGAAATCTCCGGCCTGGCGTGGTCCGGCCGCGGGCGGATCACGCGCGTCGACGTTTCCACAGACGGTGGCGCGAGCTGGAAAGAAGCTCGCCTTCAGCAACCCGTTCTGGCGAAATGCCTGACGCGCTTTCGCCTGTCCTGGAATTGGGATGGCGCTCCAGCGCAATTGCAAAGCCGCACCGTCGACGAGACCGGGTACGTACAGCCGACGCGTGCGCAGCTCGTCGACGTACGCGGGCTTCATTCCAGCTACCACTACAACGCCATTCAAACATGGCAGGTCGCGCAAGACGGAGCGGTGACCAATGTCGTATAGCCCGCGAACGATCCTAGTCGGCGCCGCGGTCTCCTTTGCGCTGACGACGCTCGCACGCGCCGCCGATACCGGCTCGCTTGGCATCGGCCACGTGGCATCGCCGGCCCAAATCGCCGGCTGGGACATTGACGTGCGCGCCGACGGTCAGGGCCTGCCGCCGGGCCATGGCAGCGTGCGTGAGGGCGAGAAAATTTTCGCAGAGACCTGCGCGGCCTGCCATGGCGCCAAGGGTGAAGGTAAACCTGCGGATCGGCTGGTTGGCGGCTTCGGCACACTCGCAACGTCAAAACCCGTGCGAACCGTCGGCAGTTATTGGCCCTACGCCAGCACTTTGTTTGACTACATCCGTCGTGCCATGCCGTTCAACTCGCCGCAGTCGCTAACGGCCGACCAAGTCTATGCCGTATCGGCCTACATTCTCTATCTAAACAACATCGTCACCGAGGACACTGTCCTCGACGCCACCTCGCTGCCGAGGGTGGAGATGCCGAACCGCAACGGTTTGACCAGTCCGGACCCGCGACCTGACGTACCTTGACGATCTGAAGACAGGCCAAACTTTGGGTTCGATTCAGTTACCCGCCGGCAATCCAGAGCTGGGAACGGATTTGCGCGAACGTCGGATGAAATGCCGACTGTCATTGATCATTTCGGAGGGAAAGGGCATTTAGAACCGCTTGGTTGGAGATAACATCCCGGGAGGCGTCATTCGGCTGCGGCGTTCTGTTTGCGGGAGCGCAAGTTCGTCTTGTAAAAAGGCTTATCGCCCTTCACGGTCACCCTGTCGCCGCTGCGCACCGCCGGGAAGTAATCAAACACGGCGTAGTGCTGAACGCAGCGGTTGTCCCAGAAGGCGATCGAGTTCTTCCGCCATCGGAACCTGCAGCAAAACTCCGGCCTCTGAATGTGCTTGAACAGAAAGTCGAGGATCGCCTGGCTGGCATCCGGCTCAAGTTCCTTGATGCGGGTGGTGAAGCCAGCATTCACATAGAGAGCGGTCCGCTTCGTTTCCGGATGGGTCCGCAGCACCGGATGCTCGGAAATGGGAAACCTGCCTGCACCTCGGTAGCCATAGTCGCTGCGATCTTTCACCTCATTGTTCGGATATCGCGCACGGTAGATGTGCTCGCCTGAATGAACGGCCGTCAATTCCTCTAACAGGCGTTTCATTGGCCCGGACAGTGCCTCATAGGCTGCGTACATGCTCGAAAACAATGTGTCGCCGCCCACCTCGGGGACCTCGCGAAGGTAAAGGATGCTCCCGAGTGGCGGCTCGGGGTCGCACGATACGTCGGAGTGCCAGAAATTACCCGCGACCGCGCGCTTGCCTGCCTTGAGCTGATCAAGATTAGCGGTCGAAGCCGCGTCCGCGTGGATCCGCATTATTGCGGGATAGCCTTCGGGCGAGGGAGCGGCCGGATGAATATGGAGTTCCCCGAAGCGGCGACCGAAAGAAAGATGCTGTTCGCGCGTGAGCTCCTGGTCTCGAAAGAAGAGCACTTGGTGACGGAGGAATGCCTCGTGGATTTGATCGAAGGTCGTATCATCCAACTTTGTCAGGTCGACGCCCTGAACCTCAGCACCGATGTTGGCGGACAGTGGCTCAATCTTGATCCTATTGAACTCCATTGTTCCTTCCTTGCGCACCAGCCACCCGCGGGCACCCTCAATCGTTCAAAATCGAAATGTCCTTCGCCGAACGCGCGCCCGGCAGCGACTGCACGAAGGCGTACATATCTGCGATTTCCTGGTCCGAAAGCACTGCCGCGGAATAAGCCGGCATGTCGTTGGCGGGATCACGCAACTGAGCTTTAAATCCGTCGAACGGCATGTCGGTTTTGGCAAGGCTTGGCGCCGGACCGTTGAAGGCGCCGCCTTGCCCGGAACGGCCGTGGCAGGTGAAGCACCCGTCGGCGAGATAGAGGCGCTTGCCGTTCCCGGCATCGCCTGGCGGAGCGTCCTGGGCTTGCAGCAAGGACGAAGCACCAAGATTGAACGCGGCCGTCGCAAACGCCGCGACGGCGAGGCGTTTGAAATATTTCATTGCGAGTCTCCTCAGCGCGGGTCGGTGACGACGTCCACCACCGCCGGTTCGCCGCGTTTGACGACAGCAACGGCGCGGGCGAGCGCACCCGCAAGGTCCTTCGGATCGACGATCGGTCCTTCACCGTAGACGCCCATGCCGCGCGCCAATGTGGCGAAGTCGATATTCGGGTCCGTGAGGGTCGTACCGATATCTGCACGATCGACGCCGCGGCCGTGCCGCGCCGCCATGGCGACCAGATACATGTATTCCTGATGGTAGGCGCGGTTGTTCTGCACAATGTAGAGCATCGGGATCCGGTGATGGGCGGCCGTCCACAGCGTGCCCGGGCTGAACATGAAGTCGCCGTCGCCGCCGAACGCGAGCGTGAAACGGCCGTGCTTCTTGTTAGCGAGCGCCGCGCCAAGCGAGGCCGGCAGAGTGTAGCCGACGCCGGCGCCGCCCGAAAAACCGTTCCACTGATGCGGCTTCTTGAAGTCCCACAGCCGGTGCGGCCATGTCAGCCGGATCGAGGTGCCGACCAGCGACCAGTCTTCGTCCTTGATCTGGGCATAGACCTCGGCGCACATGCGCGCGGTCGTGATCGGGCTCGCGTCCCAGCCGATAGTGGCGTCGCTCTTCGATTCCTCGACCATGGCGAGATGCAGCGCAGCAAGTTTTTTGCCGCGCGCTTCGAAGGCCGACTTGCGGCCGGCATCGATCTGGCGCTTGACCGCTTCGGTGAGCGCCGGCAGCGAGGCTTCGCCGTCGCCGGCGATGTCGAGATCGATATCCTGGAAGCGGCCGAAATCCTGATAATTCGATTTCAGATAAAGATCGCGGACACCGAGCGTGACGATCTTGGCGCCCGGCTTGGTGAGCGGGCGCGACCGGCGAACAATGCGGTCGCTGAAGGCGGTTACCGCTCCCCATAGATCGTTCATCTCGATCGCTAGGATGACGTCGGCCTGACTGATGATCCCGCGGCGAAAGCTTTGATTGAGCGGGTGGCGCGACGGGAAGTTCATGCGCCCGACATTGTCGATCACGCCGCATTGCAGCGTTTCGGCCAGCTCGACGAGGTTCGCCATGCCCGCCGGCGTGCGCGCCATGCGATCGCAGATGATGACGGGGTTCTGCGCCTCGACCAGCATCTTCGCCGCCGCCGCGATGGCGCCGGCATCGCCCTGCGGCGGCACGACCGGCGCGAGCTTGGGGATATGCAGGCTCTCGCCGTCGGGAATCGGGTTCTCCTGCAGCTCGGCGTCGAGCGCGAGAAATACCGGCCCCATCGGCGGCGTCGTCGCGATCTTGTAGGCGCGCACCGCCGACTCGGCGAAATGCTGGAGCGAAGCCGGTTGATCGTCCCATTTGGTGAAGTCGCGCACTAGCGCGCCGATGTCGACGCCGGAATGCACCCAATCCGCGCCCGGCATGCGCTTGTCAGCCTCCATGATGTTGCCGCCGATCACGATAACCGGCACACGGTCGCACCAGGCGTTGTAGATCGCCATTGTCGCGTGCTGCAGGCCGACGGTGCCGTGACAGGCCATCGCAATCGGCGTGCCTGCGATCTTGGCGTAGCCCTGCCCCATGTGCACGGCGATGTCCTCGTGCACGCAGGTGATGATTTCCGGTTTGTTGTTGCCGTGATTGAGGATGGCTTCGTGCAGACCGCGATAGCTCGACGCGCAGTTGATAGCCAGGTACTCGATGCCGAGCGAGTTGACCACGTCGGTCATGAAGTCGCCGCCGCTAGTCGTCTGATTGACTGGGTCGCTGCCCGGCGGCATGGTCTCGGCCGCGATCTGCCGCGGGCCGGGAACGGCGGCCTTCAACTGCGTCGGCGGCGCGACCGGCAGCGCGTTAGCGGCTGGCGGCGCGACCGCGGCGGCTGCGCCGATCAAACCAGCACCCTTCAAGAAATTGCGGCGTGCAGCATCAGGTGACGAGCCGCGCTTCGGCATGGCGTCCTCCCGCAGATGGCGGCAACAAGCCGCGACATGTTTCCCGGATTCGTCAGGTTAGCCGGAAATCCCCGGATCAACCTGCAACTTGAGGCGAAGGATAGCGATTTTCGGGGCTTCTCGGAAGGCCGGCCGCTGTGTGGCCGGTGGCCTGGAAATCCGGGCCCCATGTTGCCTAATGGGATGGTCCGGCCGTGCTCCTGCCCCGCCAGCGACGAATTTGGCAAGGGGCTCCAAAGACAAAGGAGCACGCCATGTCCCAGAACCTCAACAGCGCAGTTGCCGTGATTGGTATTGATATCGGTAAAAACTCATTCCATGTGGTCGGCCTGGACAATCGCGGCGCCATTGTGGTGCGTCAGAAATGGTCGCGCGGGCAGATCGAAGCACGGTTAGCCAATTTGCTGCCGTGCCTAATCGGCATGGAAGCTTGCGTTGGTGCGCATCATCTCAGTCGGAAGTTGAAGGCATTGGGTCACGACGCCCGGCTGATGCCAGCGAAGTATGTACGACCGTACTCGAAGGGGCAGAAGAACGACTTCCGCGATGCCGAGGCGATCGCCGAGGCGGTACAACGCCCGACCATGAAGTTTGTGGCAACGAAGACTGTCGAACAGCTCGACCTGCAGGCACTGCATCGTGTGCGCGAGCGACTGGTCAGTCAACGCACCGGCATCATCAATCAAATTCGTGCCTTCCTGTTGGAGCGAGGCGTGGCCATTCGACAGGGGCTGCGGTTTTTGCGCGCTGAGTTGCCCCGCATCTTAGCTGCACCGCCCGACGTGCTGTCGCCTCGGATCGTGCGGGTCATCAGCGATCTGGCCGAAGACTGGCGCCGGCTCGACGACCGGATCGATCGGTTATCCAATGAGATTGCGGCCGTCGCCCAGCAGGACGCTGGATGCGAGCGGTTGATGAGTGTGCCTGGCATTGGCCCGATTATCTCGAGCGCCATGGTGGCCGCAATTGGGACCGGCGATGCGTTCTCCAAAGGCCGGGACTTCGCGGCGTGGTTAGGCCTCGTGCCAAAACAGATGTCGACCGGCGATCGCACCATCCTTGGCAAGATATCGAAGCGCGGTAACCGCTATCTGCGCGTTCTGTTCGTGCAAGCGGCTTGGGTGGTCCTGATCAAACCGATGAGCTGGGATCGGCACGGGCTTAAGCGCTGGATCGAGGCTGCCAAGAAGCGACTGCATCGCAATGTCCTTGCGATCGCACTCGCTAACAAACTAGCGCGCATCGCATGGGGTGTTTTGGCTGGTGGCCCCACCTTCGAAGCAAACAAGCTTCAAGCAGCGTGAAGTTTCCGAGAGTCTACCTGCCGAGGTCTGCGAGAGGATTAAGACAAGATGGAGGTTCGGTCTTCCCGGCGCACGCGAACACTGGTGACCCAAATAGCCCAATCGAGGCCTTTCGCCTAATGAGCTCGCCTGCGCGCTGATATCCATGACGGCCCGGAGCTAAGCTCCAATCAGAGGTCTGATACATTGATGCAAGATCGCTCGCCGCCAACTCGTCGAAATTCTTCTTGCTACGCACGGCCGGACCATACATTTGGGTCAAAAGCGCCGTTTCGAGTGCGCATCCGCCGTGTCCGCTATTGCTCCCATCGCTACCGAATCGCTGCATTGCGGCAGCACACGGTGAGACCGGCGAAGTAGAGGAAGTTGATGAGCCGAGCAAGGATCGGGCGACGACAGGGCAAATCCAGCCGCGGCTCCCGGTCATCACGCAGCAATAAGACCATGGTCACAGCGCGCTCAAATCTTCCGGCACATCGCCAAACTTCTTCAGTACGACCGCGTCCGAAAACTCGCCAACGTTCGGATCGCCTGCACGCTTGAATGCGACCGCCCCCGCATTGGCAGGATCGCGTGACATTCCTTCGGCCCGCCTGATCGCGGCGGCTTCGCTTTGGCACTCCTGTGCTTCACCTGGCGCGGTACCGTCTTCGGTCCGAATGAATGGGAGAGCAACGTAATAGGTTACGGCCATGGAGGCCTCCTCAGCAGTCTGCACATCGTCAGTGCGTATTTTTCTCCTTACCTTCTTTCGGCTTGGGCGCCTTTCTAACCTTGCCACGAGCGAAGCCTGATGACACCGCGGCAGAGAGGCGATCGATCTCAGCTTCCAGAAATGCGTTGGCGATCAATGTAATTCTCAAGGCTGCGATGGCGTCGCCCCCGCAAATTGCGAGAGCTTCCTGCACCTCATCTTCGATCGCATCGGCGGCGGTCGGGGATCTGTTTGTGCAACCGGTCACTGCTTTGACGCGATTTTCAGATCGGAGCTAACGGAGGGGCGGGCACACGCCGGGCGTTACAGCCATCCGCGCTCTCCGAATGCAGAAAGATCAACTCCAGGTGGGGCATACCATCCACCCGAGCGATAGCGGGCGCCAAGCTTCAGAGCGACCTCCTTGTTGCCATAAGGAATCCGCAGCGGCGTACCTGTAACCGAATTTGGCTGCGCGGGAGCCGGTGGAGCGGCAGCAGGCGTCAGCTTTGCGTTTCCGAGACCTCTTCGTCGTCGCCGTCGATTGAGGCGCAACTGATCCCGCCGGCTTGTAGGCGGTCTTGCGACCGCGCTTGCGGCGCTTCGCGCTTCGGTTCGAAGTTTATCCACGCGGACATGGCAGCCGAGTTGGCCTTGGCCTCCTCGGGAATGACGACGCCTTTCCCCTGCGCGATCTTCTTGGCGTACAACATCTGTGCCGGGCTTACCGGTTTGGAGTCGAGCTTCCCCGGCGTTTCACCCTCGGCTTTCTTGGGCGCGTGTTCGTTGAGAAATTTTCGGCAGATCGATATCGACGTCTTGTAGCCGGGCGGAGGCTTGATGCCCTTCTGCCGGACGAGGCTGTCGGCAAAGCGCTTCATCGCAGGCGTCGGCGGAAACGTTCCGGGGCCGTTGCCGACCGCAGCGCCAAGCAAGGGAGGCCCGCCGGCGGTGGCGCCTTCCTTGAGCTTGCCGATGATGCGCTCGGCGACATTGCACACTGCGTCAATCGCACCGACCATCTCCTGCTTGCCGACAACGACATCGTCGAGCAGGCATTCAAGTTGCGCCGTCACCCCCGGATCGACCAGGGCCGGGTCGGCCTGTTTGAGAACACCGAACAGCGACAAGCCGGCCTCGGTCGGCACGATGTGCTTTCCCTGGGCAATCAGGAAACCCTGTTTCTTCAGCCCGCCGATGATCTCCGCTCGGGTCGCCGGCGTGCCAATGCCCTTGGCCTCCTTCAGGCGCTCCCGCAGAACCTCATCGTCAACAAAGCGCCAGGCATTTTGCATCGCCTCGATCAGAGTGCCTTCGTTGTAACGCGGCGGTGGCCGGGTCTCCTTGTCCTCGATTTTCGGATCGTGCAGTTGCGCAGTCTCGCCGTTGCGCAGCGGCGGCAGCAATTGCGCCTCGTCGCCCTTTTCGTCGGCGGGCTGCCAGTCCGGGAAAGCTGCGCGCCAGCCGAGATCGATGGGCTGACGGCCGGAAGCGCGGAATTCGAAACCACGCACGTCGAGCGTTGCGGTTGTCTGCCGGTAGCGGAAGTCGGGCATCAGGGCGGCCAGATAGGCCCGCGCGATGACGTCGAACAGTTTTTTCTCATCGGACGACAGGCGAGGCCATACCTCCCGCAATTTGTCGATCGTGTTGACGTTGGGAATAACGGCGTGATGGCTCGCACCCTCCAGCCCCTTGTCGTAGAAAGTGCCGCTCGCACCTTTGCGGATGATCGGCGGCTCGGGTACGGGGATTGCGCTGAACGACTGGCCCACCCGCAGTCCGGCCACGATCCGCGGCACGTCCGATATCAAGCTCTGCGGCAGGTAGCGCACCTCGGCGCGCGGATAGGTGATGATCTTCTTGCCCTGGCCATCATAGAGCTCCTGCGCCACCTCGAGCGTCTTGCTGGCCGGCCAGCCGAAACGCGAGCCGCATAGTTTCTGCAGCGACGGCAAATCGTGCAGCTTGGGCGGCCCTTGCCGCTTATCCTCGACGCGCACGGCAAGCGCGCCCTCGAAGCCCCGAGCCGCATCGGCAATTTCTTGCGCAATCTCGCGCCGGACAATCCGGTCCTGCGGCGCGTGCCGCATCTGGAACTGGCCGCCCGCAACTTTCGCGGTGGCGACAACTTCAAAATAGGCGAGTGGCACGAAGTTGCGGATTTCCAACTCGCGCTTGCATACGATGGCCAAGGTCGGCGTCTTCACGCGACCAACGCCGATGACTCTCCGCGCGCCCTGCCCAAGAATGACGGTCGCGGTGCGCGTAAGTGACAGGTTGTAGATCTGGTCGGCCTGTCGGCGTGCGACGGCGGCGGCGTAAAGCCGGGCATATTCGCTATTTGGTTTTGCCCGACCGAATGCATCGCGGATGGTCTGCGAGTCCTGCGCGGTGAACAGCACCCGCATCACCTGACCGCGGTACTCATAATGCTCGAGAATTTCCTGGCCGATGAGCTGACCCTCGCGGTCGCAGTCGGTGGCGAGCCAAACCCGCTTGGCGGTGCGTAATGCCTCGCGAATGGCTCTGAGCTTGGCGGCTTTGTTGCCGCCTTCTGCCGGGCGAGTGCCGTAAAGACCTTCGGGCCGCAGCAGGATCGGCGACCAGCGCTTCCACGCCGGCACAACATCCTCCGGTTCGAGCAGGTCGAACAAATGACCCTCGGCCGCGAGGATGTCTCCGTACCGAGAACCCACGGCGGCGCGGACGTCTTTCGCCTGGCTGGATTTTTCCGTGATGACGATCTGATCGGCCATAACGGCTCGTTTCGAAGGATCGATTCGACAGCGGCGAAATGAGAACATATAGCGAACGAAATCGCCTCGCAAGCTGTGCCCGGCTCTCTCAGCCTACGAATTCTGGGGTCACGCCGCCTTGCGATGTGACTTGCCTTCGAGCACCGACGCAGGCGGCCGGGGGAGCTCGGGCACCGCCTGGTCCAGGCCGGCAGGGGGCCAAAATCCACGCCTTTTCAGCTCTATCGGCGCTAGTGTGTCACTGGGAATGATACCGTGAGAATCGGACTCAGGAGGGTGGGTGATGCAAAGCGGGTTCTCGCCCGGATCGCTGGTTCGTGCACGGGGGCGTGATTGGATTGTCCTGCCGGCGCGTGAGGCAGGCGTTTTGCATCTGCGGCCGTTGACCCGGGGTCAAGCCGACGAAATCGGCATCTATCTGCCCCTCGAAGGCCGCCAGATCACGTCCGCCGAATTTGTGCCGCCAGCGGCCGTCAAGGCCGGGCGATGCCACCGGTGTGATGGTGTTGTTTAATGCCGCGCGCCTCAGCCTTCGTTCCGGCGCGGCCCCGTTCCGTTCGCTTGGCCGAATATCGGTCACCCCGCGCCCGTATCAATTCGTGCCGCTGATCATGGCTCTGCAACTCGATCCGGTGCGGCTTTTGATCGCGGACGACGTTGGCGTCGGCAAGACAATCGAAGCCGGGATGATCGCCCGCGAGGTGCTGGATCGGGGAATCGCGAGGCGTCTGGCCGTGCTCACGCCCGCGCATCTCTGCGATCAGTGGGAGCGGGAACTGCGCGAGAAATTCGCGATTGAGACTGTGCTCGTTCAGCCGTCGCAAATGGCGCGCCTCGAACGCGAGCGCTCGCGTCAGGATGTTTCGATCTACGGATATCATCCCAATTTCGTCGCGAGCATCGACTTTGTGAAGTCCGATCGGGGCGGCCATCGTAACGCATTTCTACGCGATGCTCCTGACCTTATCATCGTCGACGAGGCTCATATTGCGGCGCGCCCGCGCGGTACCGACGGGCGAGTTGAACATCAGCGTCACGAACTTCTACGCGACCTCGCCAAGGACCCATCGCGTCACATCATCCTTGTCACCGCCACTCCACACAGCGGCATCGAGGAAAGCTTTCACTCGTTACTCGGTCTTCTCGACCCCGATCTGGAGGGTGAAAAGGACAGGAAGAGGCTACTTCCGCATGTGATTCAGCGGCGTCGCCAAGACGTGGAGAAATGGCTAGGCAGCGAGACACCGTTCCCGGAGCGCAAATCTGAAGAGCGGCGCTATGAGCTTGCGGGCGACTACCTCAAGCTCTTCAACGACGTTCTTGACTACTGCCGAGAAACTGTCGAGGCAGGCCGGCAGCTCGCGGGCTCCACAGCAACGCGTGCGCCATTGGGCGGCGATTGCGCTTCTGCGCTGCCTGCTGTCGAGTCCCGCTGCCGCAGCCACCGTTCTCGATGCGCGTGCCGACCGAATGGCGGACTTGGCCGGCGAAGACGAGACCCAGGATGATGTCGACCGGACCTATCGTCCGCAAGTGTTGGACGCTCTCGACGATGAAGAGGCTAGCGATTACGCACCAACCGGTCCCCTAGAGGACGCGGGAGCCGAATGGAGCGACTCGGAGCGCCGCCGCTTGGTACGCTTCCGGGATCGCGCGCGGAACCTCGAAGGTCCGAAGGCTGATCGCAAGCTGCAAGCGTTGCTCGACGTTCTCAAAGCGCAATTGAAGGAGGGTCATCACCCGATCGTCTTCTGCCGGTTCATCCCGACAGCGAATTATCTCGCCTCGTGGTTGGCCGCCGAGCTGAAGGGTGTGCATGTGACGGCGGTGACGGGCGAGATCGATGACGAGCAACGCCGCGAGCGAGTGGCGGAGCTTGAGCCGTAGCGCTCACCGCATCCTGGTCGCGACCGACTGTCTCAGCGAAGGCGTCAATCTGCAGGAGCACTTCAACTCAGTCATGCACTACGACCTTCCCTGGAATCCGAACCGCCTGGAACAGCGCGAAGGCCGTGTTGACCGTTTCGGCCAGCCCCGCGACGAGGTGAAGACGGTCCTGCTTTATGGCGCCAACAATCCGGTCGATCAGGTCGTTCTCGAAGTGCTGATCCGCAAGGCTCGCAAAATTCGACGCGACCTCGGCATTGCCGTGCCGGTTCCGATGGATACGGAGCAGGTGATCCTGACCGTGGTGGACAACGTACTGTTGCGGGGCGCGAGGAAGTCCAGCTTGAACTGGCGCTCTCTACGCCCGAAGCAGCCGGTTCATGAGGCCTGGGATGCCGCGGCCGAGCGGGAGAAAAGTCGGCGCGGTTATTTCAGCCAGCATGGCATTCAGCCTGACGAGGTCGCGCGGGAGATCGAGGCGACCGACGCCGTGCTCGGCGACCGCACGCAGTGCGCCGCTTTCTCGCCGACGCCTTACAGCGCTTCGGCGGCAGTCTCGACCCTGCGAGGGGCAAAGATAGCGTATTCATGTTGTCCGCTGGGACTCTCAAGCCCAAGCTGCAGGATTTCACAAACGGCGGCGAGTTTCCGATCCCGATCACATTCGACCGCCGCAAGGATGACGAAGCGCTTTATCTTGGCCGTACCCAGCCGCTGGTCGCGCGTGTTTGCGATGCCGTACTGGGCGAGGCGTTTTCGCTTGAGGGCGAGGATCGCTTCGCTCGGGCGGGCGCGATGTTCACGGACGCGGTCGGCAAGATGGACAGCGCTAAACTGTTGCAATTCCGCTATCGCTTGGTCGAGGCAACGGAAGAATTTGCCGAAGAGATCGTGCTTGCCGCTTTCGAGCGCGACGCCACCGGCCCGCACTGGCTCGAACCCTATGCAACCGCCGGGTCGGGAACTTGCGGAAAAGGCCTTGCCAAAAGCCAACATCTCCCGGGAAGAGCGGACTACACACATCGAGCGCGCCTTGAATCTGATCAAAGACAATCCAAACTGGTTCCGTCCCATCCTCGATTGGCGCGTGGCGGAGCTTGACGCTGCCCACAAGCGTATACGGGCGTTGCTCAAAGAACATCCCCTGAAAATTCATCCGCACACACCGCCGGATATACTGGGCTGCTTTGTGCTGATTCCGGTGAAGGGCGCGATTGATGGCGCGTCTGCGCGATCACGATCGAAGGCGGATTGATCGCCAGCGATCTTGTCGAGCAGATCGCCGCCACACCTCAGGACGTGCCAGGCCAGCGGTCCGGCGGACTTCGGCCTCGATGCCGGCTGAGCGATGAAATCCAAAAGGCGTTCTCGGATGCCCTGATCCACTGGAACGCCTTCAACGCCCGAATTGCCCGCGGAAAAGAAAGCGCGACCACCATTACCCGCGAAACCTGGGTCTTGCCCCTCTTGGAGGAACTCGGGTTCACGCTCGCTATTTCAGCGAGCGTGAACCCGAGTTCTTTCCGATAACGGCAAGACCCAGGTTTCGCGAGTAATGGTTGTCGCGCTTTCCCTGCCGCGGGCAATGCCGGGCGTTGAAGGCGTTCCCGTGGATTAGGGCATCCGAGAACGCCTTTTGGATTTCATCGCTGAGCCGGGCATCGAGGCCGAAGTCCGCCCCGGACGCAGCTGGCCTTGCACGCCCTGCGGCGTGGCGGCGATCTGCTCGACAAGATCAGCTGGCAATTAGCCCGCCTTCGATTGTCATGGCGGGGACGCGCCATCAGCAGCGTCCCTTCACCGGAACCAGCACGAAGCAGCCCGGTAACCCGGCGGCGTGTGGGGATAAATCTTCAGGGGACGTTCCTTGAGCAACACCCGTAGAGCGCTTGTGTGCAGCGTCAACTTCTTCCACGCGCCAATGGAGAGTGGGACGGAACCGCTTTAGGATCGTCCCTCAACAAGTTCAAGGCGCGCTCGACGTTGTGTAGTCCGCTCTTCCCGGGAGATGTTGGCTTTTGGGCAAGGCCTCCTCTGCAAGCTCCCGACCCTGCGGTCAGCATGGGGTTCGAGCCAGTAGGGGCCGCTGGTGCCGCGCTCGAAAGCGGCAAGCACGATCTCTTCGGCAAATTGTTCGGTGGCCTCGACCAAGCGATAGCGAGAAATCGCAGCAGCACCAAAGCTGTCCATGTTGGCGACCGTGTCCGTGAACATCGCGCCCGCCCGGGCGAAGCACTCGCTCGAGCTAAAACGCCTCCGCCCGGCGCGGCATCGCAGACACGCGCGACCAGCGGCTGGGTACGGCCAAGATAAAGCGCTTCCTCCTGCGGCGGTCGAACGTGATCGCGATCGGGAACTCGCCGCACTTTGCCGAAGTTTTGCAGCTTGAGCAAAAAGTCCGGCAGGAGAGCAGCATAAAGACGCTATCTTTGCCCCTCGCAGGGTCGAGACTGCCGCCGAAGCGTTGTAAGGCGTCGGCGGAAAGCGGCGCACTGCTTGCGGGATCGCCGAGCACAGCATCAGTGCGGCCTCGATCTCCCGCGCGACCTCGTCAGGCTGAATGCCATGCTGAGTGAAATAACCGCGCCGACTTTTTCTCCCGCTCGGCCGCGGCCGTGCCGCGCCTCATGCGACCGGGCTTGCTTGCCGGGTGTAGCAAGCGCCAGCTCAAGCTGGGAGCCTCCTCGCGGCCCTCGCAATAGTACGTTATCCACCACCGTCAGGATCACCTGCTCCGTATCCATCGGAACCGGCACGGCAATGCCAAGATCGCGTCAAATCTTGCGTGCCTTGCGGATGAGCACTTCAAGCACAACCTGATCGACCGGATTGTTGGCGCCGTCAAAGCAGCACCATCTTCACCTCGTCGCGGGGCTGGCCGAAACGGTCAACACGGCCTTCGGCGCTGTTCCAGGCGGTTCGGATTCCCGGGAAGGTCGTAGTGTCACAACTAAGTCAAAGTGCTCCTGCAGATTGACGCCTTCGCTGAGACAGTCGGTCGCGACCAGGATGCGGTGAGTGCTGCGGCACAAGCCCGCCACTCGCTCCCGGCGTTGCTCGTCATCGATCTCGCCCGTCACCGCCGTACACCCTTCCAGCTCTGCGGCTAACCACGAGCCGAGGTAATTCGCCGTCTCGGATGAACCGGCGGAAGACAATCAGGGTGATGACCTTCTTTCAATGAGCCTGTCGAGCAACGTTTGCAGCTTGCGATCAGCCTTCGGACCGCCCGAGGAATTCCGCGCGCGATCCCGAAAGCGTCGCTGGCGCCGGCGCTCCGAGTCGCTGCATTCCGCTCCCCCGTCCTCCAGGGGGGACCGGTTCGTGCGTCATCGCTAGCCTCTTCATCGGCGAGAGCGTCCAACACTTGCGGACGATAGGTCCGGTCGAGGGGGTCTGGGTCTCGTCTTCGGCGGCCAAATCCGCCATGCGGTCGGCACGCGCATCGAGGACGGCGGCTGCGGCAGCGGGAACCCGACAGCAGACAGCGTAGAAGCGCAATCGCCGCCCAATGGCGCACGCGTTGCTGTGGAGCCCGGAGCTCACCTGGCTAGACAGTTTCCGGCAGTAGTCAAGAACGTCGTTGAAGAGCTTGAGGTAGTCGCCCGCAAGCTCATAGCGCCGCTCTTCAGATTTGCGCTCCGGGAACGGTGTCTCGCTGCCTAGCCATTTCTCCACGTCTTGGCGACGCCGCTAAAATCACATGCGGAAGTAGCCTCTTCCTGTCCTTTTCACCCTCGGGATGGCGGTCGAGGAGACCGAGTAACAAATGAAAGCTTTCCTCGATGCCGCTGTGTGGAGTGGCGGTGACAAGGATGACGTGACGCGATGGGTCCTTCGGCGAGGTCGCGTAGAAACCAGTGACGTTGATGTTCAACTCGCCCGTCGGTACCGCGCGGGCGCGCCGCAATTGAGGCCTCGTCGACGATGATAAGGTCAGGAGCATCGCGTAGAAATGCGTTACGATGGCCGCCCCGATCGGAGCTTCACAAAGTCGATGCTCGCGACGAAATTGGGATGATATCCGTAAATCGAAACATCCTGACGCGAGCGCTCGCGTTCGAGGCGCGCCATTTGCGACGGTTGGACGAGCACAGTCTCAATCGCGAATTTCTCTCGCAGTTCCCGCTCCCACTGATCGCAGAGATGCGCGGGGCGTGAGCACGGCCAGACGCCTCGCGATTCCCCGATCCAGCACCTCGCGGGCGATGCGTTGCCGCTTCGATTGTCTTGCCGACGCCAACGTGGTCCCGATCAAGAGCCGCACCGGATGGAGGAGATTCGCAGAGCCATGATCAGCGGCGCCGAATTAAACGGGCGCGGGGTGACCGATACTCGGCCAAAGCGAACGGAACGGGGCTGCGCCGGGAAAAAGGCTGAGGCACGCGGCATTAAACAACACCATCACACCGGTGGCATCGCCCGGCTTGACGGCCGCTGGCAGCACAAATTCAGCAGACGCGATCTGGCGGCCTTCGAGGGGGGGATCGATGCCGATTTCGTCCGGCTTGACCCCGTGTCAAGAAAAACAGATGCAAAACGCCTGCCTCACGCGCCGCAGCAGGAGGATCCAATCACGCCCCCGTGCACGAACCGCAGCGATCCGGGCGAGAACCCGCTTTGCATCACCCACCCTCCTAAGTCCAATTCTCACGGGGTCCGTTCCCAGTGACACGCTAGCGCCCCCGAGTGAAAAGGCGTGGATTTTGGGCCCCCTGCCGGCCTGGACCAGGCGGTGCCCTAGCTCCCCCGGCCGCCTGCGTAGGTGCTCGAAGAGCAAGAAAAAGGCGGGCGTGAACCCCAGACTTGAACTGGGGACCCGGGACAGAGCTGTTGAAAGACGATTTTGTTTCGCTATATGTTCTCCACGACTGTCAAATCGATCCTTCGAAACG
>CAVRDC010000005.1:0-24008 GCA_963719745.1 uncultured Alphaproteobacteria bacterium
TACTGCATCTTACTGGTTCCGTTCGTATTGCTGATCAAGCCGTCGCCCAGCACGACCAGAAGCGCGCCGGCGCCGTGGAGTTCCGCCGACCGCCTCAAAGCTGGTTCCGCCCCTAAAATAATGCAACTCGACCGCGTTCAACACGTCCGCCAACGCCTTGAGCGCCGCCGATACTTTTTCCTTAGTGACGTCTTCTAGCGGCTCGGCCTTGCTTTCATCGGTAGCTAGGTCCAGACATAGTGCGCAAATCGTCGATTACGCCAGTCCAGACAGAAGGAGGTTGCTTGTTCCGCCAGGGCCAACAAACCGGTGAGCTTGTTCTTCAGATTAATGTCAGTGACGAGCCCCGGCAGGTTGCGCAGGGTCAAATTGTCCTTTCCGACCGATTACGGCGGATCGGTGAGTCGCGCGATGTGAAGCACGTTCGTTTGAAAAGTCTCATCCTGCTGCATGCGGAAGAAACCTGCCGCCGCTTCGTTTAGTCGGTCGATGCGCTTTTGATTGATGCCAAAGATCCCAGGAACTCCTTCCAGTACAGATGAAGGATGGCAACCTCGTTGTGCAGGGCCGAATACTGCTTGCCGAGCCTTCTCCCACAGCGTCGACATTTCGCTTTTCGAGTTCGTCAGCTGTCATTGTTCTTGTCCAGAAAGTGCGGGGATCGCGCTTGGACAAGCACGCGCTGGCTCAAGTATTGGATAATATCCGGGAAGTGTACGTGGTCGACCCAGCGAGAGCACAAGCAATTATTGCTGAGCATTCCAACGCCCTTAAATCCGGCCGCATGCGGAGTTTCGCTGTAAAGTACGAAGCCGCCGTTTGAAGGCCCGCTCAGTCGGTTCTCGTGCACCTTTAGCTAGTCCATAGGATCGGAAGATCGGATGCCTATGCAGCAATGTTCAGGGACTTCTTCCGGGGCGGCGCCGTCACAAAATTACTCGATTCCTCCATGCCGGCGCGTTTCTCCGGCATATTGGTCCATCAATCGTAGCCCTTCGATCTCACATCTTTGAGCGCGCGATTTTGGACGCGGTCGCGGACCAGGACAGCAGCGCCTTGGACACGAACTCTGGCCCATTGTCACTGCGCAGGAAGCTCGGCGCGCCACGAGCGCTCACCAGGCGTGACAGCACGTCGATGACCCGCGGCGAGCGAATGCGAGCGTTGACGTCGATCGCCAGCCCCTCCTTGGTGAACTCGTCCGTCACGGTGAGGCACTTGAGCTGCTGCCCGTTGGCACAATGGTCGAATACAAAGTCATACGACCACACCTGGTTCGGTCCCGACGGCGCTTGCGGGCGCGGCCGTGCTGCTGCCACGCGCTTGCGTGGCCTCTTGCGCGGCAGCTGCAGGCCGGCCGCGCGCCAGAGCCGGTAGGCCCGGCCGACGCTCATGCGATGCCCATCGCGGCCGAGAAAGATACGGATGCGGCGATAGCCATAGCGCGGATATTGTGCCGACAGCTCCTGCATCCGCTCGATCACGCCCGCGTCCTTCACCGTCTTGCGGCCCTGGTAGCGCAACGCCGATCGCGCCACCGAAAACAGCGTGCAGGCCCGTCGTACCGAGAGACCACGCTCCCGGCCATACGCAACTTGACGCCGACGAGCCGGCACGCTCACCAGTTTTTTGCCGCGACTTCCTTCATCACCTCGATCTCGAGGTCACGCTCGGCCACCAGCTTCTTCAGCCGCGCATTCTCGGCCTCGAGTTGCTTCAGCCGCCGCACGTCGTTCGACTGAAATCCGCCGAACCGCTTGCGCCAGACGTAGATCGTCTGTTCGCTGATCCCGTGCCGCTTGGCCACCACCGCCACCGGCTCGCGATCTGCCTCGCGGATGATCGCGACCATCTGCTCTTCCGTAAAACGCGCTTTGCGCATCGCTCCCTCCGAATCGGGAGCCAGTCTCTCAACTTATCGCTGGGCCGAAAATCCGGCAGCAGGTCAGGAGCATCAGGCCCATAAATAAGGCTCAACGCGCGCATGGACGCCCGTTGGCGAGCGCAGGGCGAGCATCGCAGCCGGCGCGGCCTTGGCCCGCACAAACTACCCGATCAGGCCAATAACTCGCCCAATTCGAGTTTGGTGTAGCTTTGCCCCGTCGTGTTGCGTCTGATTTTCCGACCAAAAATGCCCCACCAATGACAACCTATACGTGTTAGGTTTGGTCTCGTTACATTGCGTTGGGGAGGAAGCAACGACCACAATATCAATACCTGATAGAGGGAGCGTGAGATGTCTTACAAGGAGGAACTGGCGAAGCGGTCCGCCGCCAAAAGCAAAGCAAAAACCCAGCAAACCCAACAAAGAGAGGCGACCGTTTCAAAAATGGCAAGTCGCGCTACTGAGCTGGTGAAACACATCCAGGCGCAGGCGCGGGATTTCGGCCTCGTGATTAAGCAGCAACAGGCTCGGATCCTTATCAACCACTCCAACACCCATAACGTCATTCGGATTGACGCTGACGTTGATAAATTTCTAGTGGCAACGGACGCGCCACCGTCAAAGGCGAAGCCAATGTGGGAACCGCTTAAAGGATCAACCAAGACGCTGCGCACGTATGACGAGATTGACGCCTACATAGTGAATTTCCTTGAGCAATATGAGGGGTAGAGAGCAGAGCGGCTGCGGCGTTAAAAAAGCGAGGCGAGCACCGGCCCGCCCCAGCGCGCGTGTTGCAGTAATGATCGCCGTAATAAAAAGCCCCGGCCAGAGGAACCGGGGCTAAGTTTGCTACGTCCATATCCGTGAGAGAGAACCGGAGGAATACTCACGGACGCGATATTCAGTCCGAATGCTCCGCGGCTGTCAACGTCCCCAACGAATTCAGAAAAAGGTTGGGCGCCGGTTCGCCGCCGGCGCCCAGATGGTTGGCGGCGCGTTCGACATCGAATTTGAGATCGAGCGCGCATATCAATGAGCCTGTATAATGTCGGCGCGGCGTGCAAGGGTGGGATTTATAATCCACAGGCGTGACGCCTGCGATAGCCGCGCGGTATTAGCGATACGCTTTGGCCAATGACGGATTTGGCTGAAATGATCGACGCTGCGCAGCGTTGCCCGGAAAGCGCGGACCCTAAGAAGCGAATAGCGGCGGTGAAGAAATAATTCAAACTGAAACACTACCGGCCGGAGAGCTCGCCGCGGTAGGGACACGGCGAGCCGCAATAGCGCGTTTCGCACATCCGTCAGCGAAAATCCGTACCGTCGCTGCTCGGTGCTGTTCGTCGCCTTTCATCGAGCGGACGGTTGTTGTGCCGCAGGATTTGCAGGTGTACGCGACCCCTCCAAGCTATTCGAGAAAAATCGGCTTGCGCTTTGATGGGGCCATGGCCTTCTGGCAGCCCGGCCAGATCACTATCGGTAGCCGCGCCACACCAAACTCCAAAGCCGCCGAAGCCAGCTTCCTCGCGCAGGTTTGCGATTTAGCGATACGGCCAGCCACGCGGCCAGTAGTGCTGCCGATTTATAGTTTGGATGATATTCGGCCACGACCCTGAGGGAATGCCTGCCCAGTCGCACCAGCACTGATCGAGCCGCATGACTTTGTCTTGTGAATGTCATGTTGTCGAAGATCATCTATTTGATGACACATTGGGGAACGTCCCCGCGATGTATGTAGTGCTAAGCTGCCGGAGCTGGGGCGCAGGGCGTCGGACAGTAGATCGAGGAAAACGACAATGCCGCGATATACGCCCAGGAACATGGACGAGCTGCGAACATGTCTCGGCAGCTGTCCAACCGACATGCCGGTAGAGATTGAGCGCTGTGTTCCGGTATCCGCAAGGATCGTAACCGAGCTTCGGTCGCTCCCCGGCTGGCCGCATGGCCTGGTCTTGCAGGTAATCAAAGACCCTGCCCTCCGATTTAGCGTGGTCAAGGTCGAACGCGTGTGAGCGCGGCGCTATAGCGGCCAACATCGCCAAGCTGCCGGAGTTGGTGCGGCTGGCGCCGTCAAAATGACGAGGCGCACATTTTTTGGTAACATAGTGATCGCAATCACATGCCCCACTCGAATCCTTTGGCATAAACAGACCAACGATATGGGGGTTGCTATGCGAAAACTCTTTGTCTTCTGCGCCTTGGTGTTCGCTCTGGTTACCGGCGCTACCGCAACTGTCGTGGCGACGGCGCTGCAATCGCAGATCGCTGTCGCTGACGCCGCGCATTAAAACGACGGGAACGAAACGCGGTAAGAGTGATTGCCACACAGGCGTCAAAACGACGCTGCGATAATAAGCGAAGAGACTTCACACCTGAGTTTTATTTAGTATGCCCATCCGGACGGCCATCCCATCCCCCGACTCCCCGCCGCCCGGATACAGAAGCCTACAAGCGAGGCAACAACCTGTAGCAACCCCGGGAGTGTGGACTGCCCGGGGTATATTTTTGTGGCAGTCAAGACGCTTTTCCCCAGCCACGCAGATTTTGCCGAGGCGAGGGTTGGTGGCTCTTGCGGGTTAGGTGTGGGTGTGCCTGGGCGGACCCGATCAATAAATAGCAAGGGCCTTGCGTTGCAGGTGGCCCCAAGGTAGCCCGAATAAGCAAGAGGCGGTGAGGCTGCGCAGGAGCGACGAAGCGCGCCACGATGCCAAAAGGGCAGAACGTAACACTAGATCAGGTTGTGGAAGTGATTGGAGCGGAAGTTCGTAAGGCAGTGGATAAGTACTTCGATTTTCTTCAGAAGACTGTTCCATCTTACCCGTTGGGTGACACTGAGTTAGGTGGCAAAGCAGAGGACTGCGCCGAGAAGAACATAACTATTGCTCGCGACTACATGCATAAACTGAGCCGAGCAAAGAATTTCCTGGAGGCAGTGCCAATTCATACCGAATTCATGCAGTCTCAATTGGGGTTCATTGGTGAACAAATTAAAAGTCTTGGCGAAATTGCAACCGTTCTCGGAAGATCGATACTTTAGCGGCGGTGCACTGCGAAGTTTGGACCACGTCCGAGCACTGGAAGACATCGAAAAGTCGCTCGCGGCAGTGCCGGCGCGTAACGTTAATCCGCAACCTTAATCCGCGAGCGCGATGGCGGCTTTAGACGGCGCGTGCTTGCGTTTACGCGAGACAGCTCCCGTCGCCCACGCCGGCTTCGCACTCCGCGTCTGGGGTTCTTAAAACCGACCGTCATGCAGACCGAAAGCAAAATCGAACTAGGAATGAAGGTGGCTGTTCGCTGCGGCGTTCTTGAACATATTGGTGTCGTCGTTCGTATTGAAGACGAGCACGTGGTCGTGCGCGGGACCCAACCCAAAGAATTGTCAGACGAACTAGAGTTTCGTGCACATCGCGACGACGTGAGACCCCTGAGCGGGTGGATTTAGGATTTGCGAATCGAACTTTTCCCGATATTAAAGAGCCGGTGGTGGTATTCTCCTTAAAGTCCCGATGCGGCCCTCACCCGTCGGGACTTCTTTTTTGGCCGCCTCACTTGGGGGTACGTGCGCGAGGCGAGCGCCGGGCCGCCCCTTCCGCGCGTTGATCGCGGTAATCGGCTGGCCCACACCAAATAAAAATCAGCGCTGAACTTTCAGATTCTCCGCCGATGTTTTACCCTTATTCGAGACTTCCTCGTATTCGACGACTTGCCCTTCATTGAGACCGCTGAGGCCGGCTCGCTCGATGCCGAGATGTGGACAAGCACATCCTTGCCGCCGCCCTGCGGTTGAATAAATCCACACAGAATTGAACCACTTCACGGTGCCTTCAGGCATATCTGCTCCAATGAAGTAGCTCTTCCTTTGGGGTCGTCTTTGTGGCCACCACAGGCCCATGGCACAGTTCCCTCCAGTCCGGACCACTTTGTCTGAAGGTGTGGCGCGTCAGTAACACTGAACTCGGCGCGACAAAAAAAGCCGCCCGCGGCCGGCCCCCCTGACGCCGCTCGTGGTCAATCCCGAAGCAGGCGCATGATTTTCTGCTCAGCGGCCCGGCGCAGACACATCCGGCCGCCGCTTGCCGCAACGCACCAGGCAGGTGGCGTCATGGCCGAAAGCCGTCAGCAAAACCTGACGCCAATTTCATTCGTCGCTCGCCATACCAACTGACATGCTCGCAAGGTTTTGGCGGAATTGAATGAGAGATCGAAATCGGTTGGGATAATGGCTTGGCCGTGAAATTCGAGGCGCGCCCCAAACGACGTGATGTCGCGAACAACGCAGTTCAGCAAGCCACGCCCTGGGATCACCAAGGCTGGCGCAAAGATGCGGGTGCGAGAAAGGCGCCTTCGTTCCAACATGCGTAAAGTTTGCGGGCAATCTCTTGCCGAATAATATATTCAACCTAGTTGAAAAGCTTAATGCTCAAACACCAAGAAATGTGGAGTCGTCGGCTAATCACTTCACTCCGCGCTTGGGGGTTTTTAGCCTGTAGTCTAGTCGGGGCGACCCCAGGCGACCATCAAGGCGGCGCTTGTTGGGACGGGGCACGATGGAGAGATGCCGTCGCATACTGACGAAACGAGCGAAGTAACCGCCGAAAACCCCATCGTACCGAGAAAGAGTGCCATCAACAGAAATTTTCTGATGGTCTGGAGGGAGTTGTGCCACCAAGCCGAAGCGAAACGGTGCCAACTAACGGGTCGCCGTCAATGCTGGCACCGATGGGACCACTTAGCCGGGGTGGCACTGTTTTGGGATTATTCCCAGCTTGCGATTGGCACTGTTTTCTCCGAGCGGCACTGTTTTTGGACCGAGTTGGCCATGCGGGAGGGCTAAATGCAAAACTCTGCGGTCATCGAATACAAGCAGGACGGCTACCTTTGTGAGGGCTTCGCCGTCTGGGACGATGCCGGCACCAAGCGCCCAGGCATTTTGGTGTTTCCGGAATGGGGCGGTGTCGGTGAATACACCCACAAGCGCGCCCAGATGCTCGGCGAGCTCGGCTTTAACGCTTTCGTAGTCGACGTCTATGGAAAGGGTATCCGCCCGAACACGCCGGAAACCTGCGAAGCCGAGATGATGAAATATGCGACCAACCGACCGCTGCTGCGGGGGCGGGCTCGCTGCGGCTTGGATGAATTGCGCAAGGTGCCCAACACCGACCTGAGTAAGTTGGCCGCCATCGGCTACTGCTTTGGTGGAATGGTCGTGCTGGAGATGGCTCGGGACGGGCAAAACGACCTAGCAGGCGTTGTGAGCTTCCATGGCGTATTGACGACGCCGACGCCGCTCAGGCCAGATACCTACAAGGGTAAGATTTTGGTCCTGCACGTAGCCGACGATCCGGTCGTGCCGGACGATCAGACGTTGGCGTTCTGGAAAGAGATGCGCGATGCCAAAGCAAATTGGGAGTTCGTCGCCTACGGCAAAGCGCTACACACCTTCACCAACTGGCTCATGCCGGAAGACGGCCCGCCGCCGGCCGCATACAACAAGCAGGCCGATCAACGCTCCTGGATCGCCATGCAGGATTTCTTCAAGGAGATTTTTGCGTGAGACCGGCAGCCGTCGCCGGTAACGAGGCAGGAAGTGTTGGATGGCCGGATGCTCCAGTGACGCAGGTGCACCTCATTGTCCGTCAAATAGCCTGGATGGATCGTCTCATCGGGCTCAAGACCGCCGTAAGCCGTTCAGTTGGCACCATCGCCTATGTCATCCAGATCGACGACATTCTCGGCGGCCGAGACGGTCTAGATAGACAGGATTGGACCTAGCAATCGGCGACATCGAGGCTTCTCAGGTCGTGCTGTAATTGGCGCAGAATTTCAATTTCGGTCAGATCGTCTCCCGCAAGTTGTCCCTTCAATCGTCGCATGATAGCAACGGACACAACGTCGCAAACGGCGTCCTCTAAGCCGACTTCCCGCAACGTGCGTTTATAGCTGCTCTCCACAGCCTTCAGGGCCGGCCAAAGTTGCTCAGTCGATAGGTTTTCCATTGCGCTTGCGATACGTGGAATACCCACAACAATATTTGCCAATATTAGCTCCTTCGCGTTTGAAGTAAGCCTTATCCGTGCCGGCATCGTGTCCCTCAATCACAAAAGTCAGATTCTCTAGAACAACAATAACAAGCGGCAGCCTTTTTTGAAGGCCCCGGCCGCGTGGTCAGATGGTGCTCGCGGAGATTGGCAACATGCTGCCAGTCGCATTCGAAAGACAATGTGCAGGCTATTCATCGCCGCTCCAGCCCGGATGCTGGATGGTCGGCACCCTTGTTACCGCACGCGGTGCAACGCGCGCATTGCCGTAGCTTGTCGCTCGACGTTTGAGGGCACCATGACCGGCACAGCGCACGTGAGCGGCGCATGATGCGAAGGATCGGTGCTCTGATTGCCGCGGATGCTGCTTCCAGAGTATACCGTGGCCAATGGGTGGGTATTTTCGTCTCGGAGAGCATTCTCTGCGGCTGCAGTCGCTCCGCGGCATTGCAGCTCTAAGCGTGGCCGTCGGCCAAGGCGCCCACCGCTTGCCCCAGCGGCGGTGGAGCGGATTGCACCGGCTAGCATTGTTATTTCTATGAGGCGGTTCACTAGCGGCAGCATTCGATCGCTGGTCAGCGCAACGTTTGTTGCAGTGCTTACACAGATCAGCGTCATTGATGCGGCACAAACAACGTCTGCGATGTCTCTGCCCATCCTTCGAGCTTCGATCATCAGCGGGTTACTCTGGAGGGTATAGCGGCCGGGTTGACGAAAGGCACTTCACGCAGCGGCAGCAAATACATCACGTTCGTACTCCGAAGCACCGCCGGTTGCGGCAGTGTCATTGTTTTTGTTCAAGCACCCACGACCCTGAGCAACGGTGACCGCCTCCAAGTCGAGGGAATATTCGAAGTGCAACATCTTCGAGATGGGTCCACGTTCTACGACGAAATGTAGGCAACGAAAATCATTGCGCTGCCGCGGTAGGAAAAACGCAAGCGGTGCCTCAGCCGAAGGCGACTGCCGCGATCCGCCGGGTACATCCGCCGGTACAGATCACGGTCGCCAAACCAAGTCGCATCTTCCAAAGGATAGGGGGTAGACGCCGTCGAGGGCGTCCGTCTAAAGCTTAGCCCGGCATCAATGACGGCCAGGCGACGGGCAGGCAGGCATCGAGCCTGGTCGCTTGCCGGCAGGGCGGAAAAAATTATCGAAAGGCGTGGACGCGGAATGCAAAGGGGAAGCCCCAGCGCGGGGGGTTGGGGGGGCTTGGGAGAAGACACGCTGGGGCTGATTTCCAATCACGCTATCTGATTCGAACCTGCGTCTGGCGGTAGGGCGGTAAGTGGGCCGCCTCCGCCGCAAGGCGATCTATGAGGCGATGCCGTTCAGCGGTCCCCACGGTTTTTTAACCGGCGGTTGCGAAGCTACTTCCATGTTCCGGATTGTAGCGGTGGCCCTGGCCGCTATGGCGGCCTTTGATCTGCTCTATCTCAACGGCAAGCACCTCCATGCCGTGATGGCTATGCTCACCCATTAGGGCTTTTCGGGTCGCTACCCGCCCAGTCAGCGGCAGCGCTTGACCGTTTGAGCGGCGCCGAGAGCCCGGCCAGCTATCCCGCGTCGGCGACCAATTCGAGATCGATGGCTTCGGGCAAGCTGAAGCCGAACGCTTCATTGATCAACTGAACCGTGCCGCGATGCACGCCGGCCGGTTTTGACCGGCGTTGGCACGGTGCTGCGGATCAAGGCCGAACTGGCGGCGTAAGCGCGGCCGCATGAGGCCTACAATCCGGTTCGAACGCTGAGCGATCAGGTTGGCGTCAGCAGGGATCGCAAATTCGGGGAACGCCGTCATTGGGCCGTACGCTCGGCGTTCGTCGGTGTTCGTTACGTCGACCTTTTTGCTCGACGTCTGCACTGCCAGCTTGCGAGTCTTGCGTTGGGCTTGCCTCGGTTCCCGGCTTTTCTTCCTCACGAAGCCACGGTGGCAGGTCATCTAAAGTGGGCTGTCGGTGGCCGATTGGCGCCTCGAGTTGAGCAAGATCCGCGCGCGATGATCTAGCCGTCGCATTCAATCTCGCGTCAGAGGAAGGTTCCCCGGTTGCTTGAACGACTGGGCTCACCAGTATTGTCGCCAGCAACGGAACCATTGTCATTGATGGTCGGATTTGCATGGTCTTACTCCGTGCCTTTGCGCTGACAAAGATCTGGGTATTCGATCTGACCATGTCACCTGCCCCTAATCGGTGGTTTGCCGGCAGCAGTCTCGACAGGGCGCGGGTGATCTTCGCCGACTTCGTCAGGAAGCGTCCGCGGGCGCGGTTGACGATCAGGCAGCGAACGCGCGTGCTTCAACGGTGGCCAAAGTGACTATGGCTCAGCGCGGACGAGGCGCGGCGCTTGGCGTCCAACATCGCCAAGCTGCCGGAGCTGCTAAAGCGGCCGCAGTATTAAGTCGATCGGCACGCCGTCCCCGCAGTAACAGATGGCGCTCATCCCTAGTTTGCTCTTTTTGAGGAATATTGCGAGGTTGCCGGAGCTGCTTTGTTCCCCCCCGATTTGAAGATGGCGCGTCCGGATAACGGCACCACGTCGTCGTGGGCTGACGGTGCGAGTGTGGGAAATCGGCAAGGGACGCCCCGCAATGTACGATTGGCTGCTGAACGATGCGCACCTCGTACTTTTGGTCCTAATCTTTGTCGCCTTGATAACCATCGTGGCCACTCTGACCAGAGTTCGCCGTGCAGAATTTGCTCGGTTGCAAAACGAGGTCAAACAGATATTGGACTGCGTAAAATCGCTGGAGGCGGCTGAGCAAAGACGGTTTATTGTAGAACTCAAATCGAACTGCGCGGGTGGAGAACCAGCAAGCGCCACCAAGGTCGTGGCAATTTCAGAAAGCGGCCCGCCAGACGAAGAACCAGCGAAGCCGAAACCGTCACTAAGATTCGAGCAGACGGTCGAGTCCGGTTCTGACGAAGGCAAAGCACGCCGGAAAAAGCGCCGAAGCCGCGATAAGGCAGTTACGCCGGCACAAGATATCGGGAACGTCCTCGGCCCCACCACCACTTAAGCGCCATCGCCGCTCCTACCTGTCGATCGGCGCGCCCGCGTGGCCCACGAGCCGGTTCGCGGCCAACATCGCCAAGCTGCCGAAGCTGCTGCGCAAGCCTTAAAGCCGGGCGCCCGCACAAAAATTAGGCAGACTAGCCCCCGCTTATTCCCACGCCTTTTTCGGCGAGAAGGTTGAAGTCTTTCAGGCTCGTGTTTGGCCGGCCTTCTCGATGCAAATGGTACGAGATGCTGTAGCTTTGCCGATTTAGGCCACTGAGTCCTTCCGCGTCCGCCGCCAGAATTTCTCTATGGGCGTACGTTCAAGTTTACGCTTCGGGTCGATCAGAACCATCGCCGCTGCCAAGGCCTCATCGGCTGTAGCGACGTCGACGCTAGTTTCCACGAACTTCCTGCAAGTCAATGGTCCCGCCCTCCTCGCGACCTTTTCATCGAGGGGTTTAATCTTGGCTCGCCACCTTCCGGGTATTCGCTCAAACGCCTTGAGAAAAAATCCCTTGTACTCCACCCAAGAGTCCCACTCTACGCTGGCCCCAAGGCCAGAAAGCTATCAGTATGATATTAGCAAAGTCGTCCCCCCGAATTGGGGATTGACTCCCTCCGAGGGAGTTTCCTTGACATGAAAAGTTCATTTTGCAGGGGCCCGTTAATTGGACTTCGCACAGAAGCGTCCGCGGGCGCAGTTGACGATCAGGCGGATGACGCGGGTGTTAGAGCGGTGGCCAGAGTGACGGTTAACTCATCGCAGGCCGCGGCGGGGGCCGAACTCAAGATCAAAGGCGCATGCGCACATGCTGCGCCACGCCTGCGGGTTCAAACTCGCCAAGGCCGGCGTCGACACCAGGGCGCTACAAGCCTACCTCGGGCATCGCAACATCCAGCATACGGTGCGCTACACCGAGTTGGCGCCGGATCGGTTTAAGGACTTCTGGCGAGACTAGCGGCTTTTGCGCGTTGGGGCTGTTCAATCCCCAGCTTGCGCAAAATCCGCAGTATCGTCAAAGTTCAAACGGACGCCCCCAGTTTCGCCTCCTGCCCGGATGCGAGTCCTAACGGGCATTGTGGACGCTACCGAGACCGACCGCTCGCTGCCATTCCGATAAGGATGCCGACGCCCAATGCTACCGCGATAGCAATGAGCGGACGCTGTTCAGTTTCCTTAGAGATTTGGCTCAGCGCTGTGGTCCCGTATCGGGCCGCATCTTTGCCGAAAGCCGCAGATTGCTCGCCGAGCGAGTTTGTGCCTTGGCGGAAGCGATCCGCCCAACTCGACAAAGCCGACGCAACGGCTTCGCCCAGACCGTCCGCGGTATCGCGAGCGTTCGATGAAGCGCGCGTCCCCAGTTTCTCGATGCCGTTCTGAAGGATCCGCAGCCGGCGCTCGATGTCTCCGACTTCAGAGGAGATCGCTCGCGTGTAGCGTGACGAGGCAGTCATGGCCGATTACCCCTTTAACGGTGTCTGCTCACAATGGCCGATGCATGCGACCGAGCAGCCATCCTATGCCGAGCGCGACTAAGGCGCTGGTATATGGTTGGGTTTCGATCGTGTGGCGCAGCGCTTTCTCGAAGCTGCTCGCGGTCTCACGCGCGGTGTCTGCCGCCTGTCCATAGAGGTCCTGAGCGGCACCAGCGGCTTGATTCGCTAAGCCCTCAGCCTGCGCTCGGGCATCGCCGGTGACCTTACCGAACCCCTCTTGGACCTTACCACCGAGATTGCGGGCAGTACCTTCTACGCGGTTTTCATCCATGGTTGCTTCCTCCATTTGGCAGTCAAGCCGCCACAGTCGACCATGGTTCCCCTGCTTTGCGATCGTTGGGAAAGTCGCCACCGGACAATTCCGGCCGCAGGTTCGGCCGGCCGGCATTGAAGGACGGCACTAAGGGGCTTGCCAAGATTGCGGCTATCAAGGCCGAGCTCGCCGCCGGCAAGGGCATTCGCCGCATTGCGCGCGACCTGGGCGCGGGTGTCGGCACGGTGCTTCGGGTGAAGGCGGAAATGGCGGCTTAAATACCGCGCGGTTTTGAGGAAAAGCACTTCCGTCAATGGCAGCAAATACATGATCTTCCTGCTGAGGAGTTCCGCGGGTTGCGGCGGCGTCATTGTTTACGCTCGAGAACCGGCGACCCTGAGCAACGGTGACCATCTGCAAGTCGAGGGGATATTCGAAACGCAACATCGCCGAGATGGGTCTTTATTCAACAATGAGATGCAGGCGACAAAAATCATAACGCTGCCGCGGTAGGAAAACGCAAACGATGCTTCAGCCGAAGGCGACGACCGCGATCCGCCGGGTACATCCGCGAGAAGATTTGGTTCCGAATTCCGATCGCCGACTGGGGCGACCGAGTTCGCACGGCCAAAGCGCGGGCCTCCCAATGAAAAGCCCCAGCCATGCAGCAACGCTCTGGCGTCCGGCACATAGCTGCGAACATCGCCAAGCTGCCCGAGCTACTGAATTTCCGATGGCAGCGACAGCCGCGCAATGGCGCCGGCCATGAATGCTGCTACGGCTAATGACAGCCCCAGCAATACGACCTGAGCGCGGCCGGCAGCGCGGCGAGGAGAAACCACAATGCCATTGTGAATAGCGTGTAAAAGGGCGCGGTCGCCACAAACAAAGCTTGACGAAGATATTTAGTAGAGGGGTTAGCCACTGGAGGGCTACCAATGCCCACTCATGAACAAGCCGTCATCTCTTTTGCGCCCGCTTCCACGAGTACGACCTCCGGAAACGCCGATCAGCTCGACCGAGCGGGCCAGACAATTCTGCAACTCCTTAATAGGGCCGCCAGCGTCGCTGAGGAAAATAGCAAAAACGCGATCGAGATGGCGCAGGCGCTTTCGCATAAGCTGCGCGCGGCCGAGGGTCGGATTGCAGAGCTAGAGGCGCAGGCCGCGGCTTATCAGGAGCAAGCCGAGCGCGCGGAACAATGGTTGCATCGAGTCTACACAGAGATACAGGACCGCTTTTTGCGTCAAGACCAAAACGCGCGTCGCGGCCCGCTGCAACGACACGGGGCGTGACCACCGCGGTGCCACCACAGAGATACAGGACCGCTTTTTGCGTCAAGACCAAAACGCGCGTCGCGGCCCGCTGCAACGACACGGCGTGACCACCGCGGTGCCACCGCCCTTATAGCGCCTGGCCCGCTGGTGCGGTTTGTGCCCGGTCAAATGGTAGACAGCGGCCCGGCCCTTTCACCGCCTTTTTCTGCGCCTCCCGGAGATGCTGTAGCTGATCGAGCTGAGCGGGTGACAGATGCCGCCGCCGCTTGATCCGCAAAACGTCCCTGATCGTGGCCACCTCTTCCGACGTCGGCAAGCGGTCGAGCGGCAGACATCCCTCCCAGTCCGTCCTGCGTCACCCGGCAGAACGCGAGCCGGCGTTTCGCCAGGTTCCAGCGCACCGACGACGGCTGCCGGTCGCCGCCCTCGTCGATCGTGACGAAGCTAGGCCCGTCTGAGTAGATCTGACCGCGGCGCCCCTTATGCCCTAGTCATCCCGCTCGCCTTCGCCGCGCCACACGTCAGGCCGCAGCGTGCGCGGCGAGGCGTCGAGCGCGGCCAGCATGGGAAGGAGCGCGGCACGGTCGCCGTTCATCGCCGCCCCTGCAGCCCGAGCGCGCCGCGCCCGAGCGCAATGCCGAGGCTGTCGAGCGCGACCCGCACGGCTGCGCGCACGTCGTCGTTGCGCCAAACTCTAACTGGATCGTGAGCATTTTGCGCGCCAAATATTTGTCGTGAAGTCGTGTAGCGCATCACGAACGCGAATAATCACGTCGTCCCAGGTGCGGGCGTGATTCTGCCGAAATAAGCGAGCGGTCGAGTACCACGGGCTGTCTTCTCGATCGAGTAGCCATCGCCAGTCGGGGACATACGGCGACAAAATCCAGACTGATTTTCCCAGCGCGCCAGCGAGGTGCGCCACGCTGGTATCCACCGAGATTACGAGGTCTAAATTCGATATAATTGCGGCTGTGTCGGAGAAATTGTTGAGCTCATCACCGAAATGGAGAAGATCGCTTCGATCTTTCAGCACAGCAGCGTCGCCTGGACGCACCTGCCATTGTAGGCTTATGAAAGTGGCATCGCAATCCAGGAGCGGCAATAGAGCACTGAGCTTAAGCGATCGATTGTGGTCGTTCTTGTGCTCGGGGCGGCCGGACCAAACGAGGCCAACGCTGAAACGCTTTCGCGGGCCCAGCCGAGCGTTCCAACTTCTTACGGCCGAAGGTGTGGCGCGCAAGTAGGGTATAGCAGACGGTATGCTCTCCAGCCGCGTGCCGAATACCAGTGGCAGGCTCAGCAGTGGACAATGCAGATCGAATTGAGGCAGCGGTTCACCCCTGGATACGATCTGTGCCGAGCCGGTAAGTGTTCCCATCAGCTCGTGCAGGGAGTCCGGGACCTGCAAAATCACGCGCGCGGCGCGCTCGGCGACTAACGGCACGTAGCGGCAGAATTGGATTATATCGCCAAAACCCTGCTCGCCGTGCAGCAGAATGGTCTTATTCGCAATCGTGTCAGACCCGAGCCACAACGGCTGTGCGAAATTCCGCTTTTCTTTCCTCAGGTGTTCGGTTTCCCATCTCCATTCGTTCTCTTTCCAGCCATGATCAAAGTCGCCAATGAGCATGTGGCAGAGCGCTCTGCTGCAGTGTGCTTCAGCGAAGTCTGGCCGCACCTTCAGTGCGCGATCAAAACTCGCAAGTGCTTCCTCGAAGTGCTTCAGTTCAAGTAGGGTGATGCCACGATTAGTGAGCGCCTCGGCGTAGTCCGGCCGCATCCTGAGTGCGCGGTCGTAGCTTGCCAGCGCCAGTTCGAACAAATTCATCTCGTGCAGCGTGATGCCGAGATTGGAAAACGCCTCGGCATAGTCCGGCCGCAGCTTGAGCGCCCGTTCAAAACTCGCCAGTGCCTCCCCGTACCGCTTTAGCTCACGGAGGACATTGCCACGATTGGACAGCGCTTCAACATAATCCGGCCGGACCTTGAGTGCGCCGTCAAAACTCGCCACTGCCTCCTCGAAGCGCTTGAGTTGATGCAGGGAGAGGCCACGATTGAAGAGCGCCTCGGCGTGATTTGGCTGCACCTTGAGCGCGTCGTCGAAGCTCGCCAGCGCGTCGTCGTAGCGCCTGAGTTCATGCAGGGTAAGGCCTCAATTCGAGAGCGCCTCGGCATAGTGGGGCCGCTCCTTGAGCGCCCGGTCGAAGCTTGCGACCGCCGTTTCTTTTTTTCCCAACAATGTTTGAACCAGAGCAAGAAGGTGAAGCGCATCAAAGACATCCTGGCGGGCGGCAACGATTTGTTGGCACAGTTGCTCGGCCTCAACGAGCTGCCCAGATTGGTATGCTGAAATCGCTCGGTTGAGAGTGCTTGATAATGTCGTTTTGCCATCATTCATTTGACGGAGCCTACGTGGCTGCTGGGCTTCAACTCACGCGAGACTGAGCAGTTATCTCAGTGACAGCCCCAACATTGCGGCCCGTGCGTCCGGGTAGCGGCCCGCCCCGAATAGCGCACCAGCGGCCAATAAAGCTTATTTGCGGGAAAGTGCGATTTCCTCATGTGTCTCCGAAACATTTTCCGACGCCTATGACGAAACGGATAATGCCTATCCTCAGATTGCGATACAGTTTGCCTCGCCGGCCAGAGACCGTTTATTGTTAATCAGCTGCTTAAGGGATGTGCCGAGGTCCTCGAACATACAATTCTTTTAGTGGCACCTATTCTGCCCATCGGCGGGCTGCACTCCTTGAACTTCATTCTGGTTCTTAAAGCCACACTGCGCGTGCGCGACGCACACGCATGGTCGTGGATGGAAACCAACCATGAGAAGGGAGGAGACTACCATGTTGGTACGTTCATTGGTTATCGCTACAGTAGCACTCACCACCCCCACATTGGCGGCAGAACAAATGGCCAAATCCGGGAGCTTTAAAACCGCTTCCGCCTTTAAGGGGATCGAGGAAGCACAGCAGACTGGAGGACATACGCTCAGTCACGGCGTTACGTATGGGATCATTACCGAGGACAATCCACTCCACATCAAGACCGCGAACTGCCCATACATAAGTGAGATCAGTGGAGACACGGTCTCGCTTGTCGGTAAATGCGCCTGGACCGATGGCGAGGATGACATCTTTACTGAGTGGCACACGACGTTTCCAGCCAGCAAGGGGATTGCCGATGGAGCGCAAACCTTCACTGGAGGGTCCGGGAAATTCAGCGGTAAGGTGGTAATCCGTTCCAGTGTCAGCTCGCCGGCAAAGAGGGTCAGTTCCTTTGCACCCAGAGCTGGACTTATCAGTTAGCGAAATAGCGGTTTGGCTCGGGAATGGGCTCGGCGATCCAGCTCTCGCCGGGCCCGTTTCTTTCTGCTCTGAAGTTTCTTAGAGCAGCTCTCTTCATGGCTTAGGCGGCAAAGCAAACGTGCCAGCCGATTTCTCGACCAGCCCGTCGCGAGGCCGACATTGGGTATGGGGGTCATTTGGGAGCAGTGTGTGTCAGGCGATCGTGTCGCGCCGCGTCTAGTAGGGCGTCAACGCCGCTGCAACAGCTCCGGTAGCTTGGTCATGTTGATGGCGATGCGCCGTCGCTTCTTCGCGCGTCAGACGCTTGGTCACCGTGCATTTCCGCGTGCATGGCGACGCACCTGCGTCGTCATCCTACTACCTGCCGACGATCTCCGCGACAAGCGCGGCTCGGTGCTCGAATGCGGTCGGGAATCTGTTTGTGGTAGACCCACAATAAAATGAACATTGGGAGAGGGAAAGCTATGTCTACGCTAGTGCTAGTAGAAGCAATCGGTGACATCGAAATCGATATTGATGAAGCGGCCTCTGAAGAAACAGTTCTGCGCCTGCCGCAAACGGTGCAAGGCGGCGCGGCGTTTGTTCTGCAACTTCAAAGGCGCGAATACTTCAACTTTGGGAATTTCTGTCAGCCGCTCGCCACCAGAAGCCAGCCGCTTTTGGCGTTCAATAGGACGTTTCGCGACGGGGGCGGATCCTTTGCCTTCCATCATTATGGCCTCACGCACAGAATTCCTTACAGTCCCGTGGGAATAGGCGTCCTTCCAGCGGTGAATAGACCATGCCGAATGGAATGCCTCGCCGTGACTTCGCGGAGTTCGCTGGTGCGATCCAAGAGGCCTCCGGAAACGCGCCCTAGAAAACGAAGGGCAAGATTCCCGGCACGCTCGGCCGTTCATAGTGCCATCGAGCGGGTGAACTGCGCTGGTCCAGCCGGCCTAATAGGCCAAGTGGCGGCGACGCGGACTGGCTGATTCAACTAGACCATCAGCATCGCCGTCCCCATTTGACGAGGATTAGAGCAGACGCGGCGAGCAGGTTTGAAGAGATGAATGAAAGTCATGGGCTCGGAAAGCGATCTTATGCTCGGTCGTTTCCGCAAACGTACGCTTTAGCGGATCAAGCTGCTCGCCTTTCGAAATGGCTGACGCAGGACGGCCGCTTTGTCTCTGGCAATCGCGAACTTCTCGACCAGTTCTGCGCCAGGGTGATCGAAGCCGGCGTGCCGCTCAGCCGATCCTGGTTGCATATTCGTACGCTCCATCCGGAATTCGCAGGCGTATCCCGAGTCTGGCGACGCGGCATGCAAACCGAGGAGCGCTTTCTCGACTTTGGCTTCGAGAAGTGGCCCGCCTATCTGAACAGTCCAGTCCGGCATGTCGTCGAGCAGAGGAAGCTTTGCCGTTGGCGCCTTGATGATGGAGAGCCATTACCTTTTCCGGTCTTGGAGGAGCATCGCTCGGCTGGTTACGTAGACTATGCCATTGCTCCGCTCATTTTTTCCGATGGGAGGGTCAACGCAATCTCATGGGCGACGGACCGATCCGGTGGCTTCAGCGACGCGGATCTCTGGCTGTTCGAAGAAGTACTCCCAACCTATTCGACGATCGTGGAAGTGAAGAGTCTCCGCAGGTTTGCCACGAATGTGCTGTCCACCTATGTGGGACGCGAGCCTGGCGAACTGATCATGAAGGGACAAATTTGCCGCGGAGATGTGCGCACCATTAAGGCCGCGCTGATGATGGTGGATCTACGCGACTTCACTGGCTTGTCCGATGCGCTTCCTCCGTCGGAGGTCATCGAGACACTTAATCGCTACTTCGACTGCGTCATTCCGCCCATCAAAAGGCATGGTGGCGAGATTCTTGAGTTCTTGGGAGACGGTATTCTCGCGATCTTGAACGAGAATGGCGAGCGCTCCGCGAGAGAGGCTTGCCAATTGGCATTTGAAGCTGCCCGGGAGGGGCTCGACGGTCTGTCGGCCTTAAACCACGACTTGTCGATCACGCCGCGGCATTTGAAGGCAGGGTTCGCGCTCCACTATGGCGAAGTCTCTTATGGCAATATTGGAGCGGGTGACCGACTTGATTTCACCGTGATCGGTCCGGACGTCAATCTGACGAGCCGCATCGAGCGGCTCTGTCGCGAGCTCGATCGCAACCTCATCATGTCCGAGGATTTCGTCCGCTATCTCAACTTACCGGTGTTCGAGATAGGTCATTTTCGCCTGCGCGGGTTTTCACGGATGCAGCTCCTTTTCGGGTTGCCGACCGCCTGACTGGGATTAATCGGATGTCCGTCTTCAAATGGTTTGGGACAATCTGCGGTGTTTGGAATGGAGGCTCTGGCTCGTTCGGGTTAGAGATTAGGCGGCGTTCAACTGATATTGCAATCGTCGCAGTTTGATGGTGTCGCGTTTGATCCTTTCTCGTTCTAGAAGGATGGTCTGGCCTCTGCCGAAGTAGACGTCGGCCGGCGTCAGGTTCTGTAGGCTTTCATGGTAACGCCTGTGATTGTAATGCTCGACGAAGCGCGCGATCTGGACTTCGAGATCACCGGGCAGGTAATAGTTCTCGAGCAGAATGCGGTTCTTGAGCGTCTGGTGCCAGCGCTCGATCTTGCCCTGGGTCTGCGGATGGCACAGGGCGCCGCGAACATGCGCGATGCCACGGTCCTTTAGCCATTCGGCAAGATCGCTCGAGATGTAGCTCGATCCGTTATCGCTGAGCAGTCGTGATTTGTGCACGACCTTGGCGCTGTCGCAGCCTGAGGCCACCAACGCCAGCTCAAGTGTATCGGTGACATCGCCGGCACGCATCGTCGAGCACAGCTTCCAGGCGATGATGTAACGCGAGTAGTCATCGAGGATGGTGGAGAGGTAGTACCACCCCAGCCGATCACCTTGAGATAGGTGAAACACTTGGCCGCTACGTGCCGATCATTTCAATCTCACCGATGGTTGCCGCTTTGCCGCTACATTGTTTTCCAGCGCGCTATCTGTTGCCATTCGCCAAAATCGGTTTATTCAAGTGATGGGCTTCTTTGTCTCAATGCATTCGCATGCCACTCCGGGTCCAATAACTTCGGATAAGCCATAAGCGTCGATCGCATCGATATCGAACGCATTCTCTATTTCAGCTCGCATCGAATTAGTCCAAGGCTCCGCTCCGCAAAACGCAAGTTTGAGCGAGGTTCGACTGGGGTCGAGTCCTTGGGCGCGAAATTCGTCCAAGATCACGAGAAGATAAGATGGTGTCGGTACGATTACGTCAGGTTGGAGATCGAGGATCAGCTGGACTTGTCGAGCAGTCATTCGACACCCAGAGACGGAGCGTCGCCCAGCCGTCGTTCTTCGCGTGGCCGGCGTGATAGACTAGACCGTAGGGATTAGGACGCCGCCTCGAGGAACTCGAGACGATCCTTTGCGCGCATCTGAGAGGCGATCCCATGCGAAAATCGCTGCTCTTGGTTACGTTGTTCGTCGCCCCTTTCCCGTTCTTTTTGAAAGCGGTTGCCCAGGGGCCTACCGGGCCGGGCAGCGGCCATGGCTTCCTGATCGACAAGCACATCGAAGCTGGACTCAATTGCGCCTCCTGTCACCACGATGCGCCGCCGCCCAATGCGCCCAAGATGACGGCGTGCGTCGGCTGCCACGGCACCTACCAGCAGATCGCGTCCAAGACCGCCACCGATCAGCCCAATCCGCACGCCTCGCATCTGGGCGAAATTCCATGTTCAGCCTGTCATCACGTCCACCAGGCGTCGGAAATGTTCTGCGACCAATGCCACGCTTTCAGCCTGACCCCGCCCTAACGCGTCAAAGCGATGGGCAGCCCGGGATCGGGCCACTCATTTGTTTGCAAAACCTCGCTCGTTGCTGGAGTGGACATCACTGACTTCGGTGACACGGTCTTGCGTGAAGTCAGGTCCTCGCAGGTTCCGCCGTGGCGTGCTTGCCAGCGATATATCCCTGGCACACGGCTCGGGCGAGGCCATGCTGGCTGAAACCACCCGCCGGATTCGCCGCCACAATACAGGCCCGGGATGACTTGGCCACTCATGTCCATCACCTGGCAGCTGGCGTTGATCCGCAAGCCGGCGCGCGTGTCGTGAACGACTGGTGTCGCCCACGCGGCATAGAACGGCGGCTTGGCGATCTTGTAGAGCGGCTTCGGCTTGCCGAAGTCGTCGTCGGTGCCGGAATCGACGAAAGAATTGTAGCGCGCCACGGTCGCCTCCAAATTCGCCGGCGGCAGGGCAACGCGCTGGTATTTCATCACAATCTGGGATCGACGCCCATTGGCGGCCGAAGCACAACCAAATTATGCCCTATGAGGAAGCTTGGCCTTTGATCGAGGCAGGCAAGTTTCCTTCATCGCTACGGATTCAAAGGGCTAATCTTCCGAACCTCTCACTGGCCGAATTATGCGAAGCAGTTGCGAAGACTGCCGCAGCTGTGGCTCATGTGGCGCGAGAAAAAGCGGGAATTGCCGCCGGCCACGCTGGCGCAAGTGACGCCAATGCACGGCGACGAGCCCCTCAGGGAAGATAGTCGGGGCTTTGGTGGGGGCGCACCTAAAAACGTGAGACACGCTTAAAGTTGAATACGAGGCTTTCTCTGCCGAGATTGACCGACGCTCCAACCGGCAAGCCATCAAAGACGAAGCCCTAGCTTCGCGCGACGCAATTCGTGAGCAGATCGCCCAATTGATCAAAAACCCACCTGTGTTAAAATATTTTTCATCTTAGTTGCCACCTAGGCGGACATAAATCCGATTGCAAGGAAGTGCGACTATGACCGAACCACGGTCAGTAGCCACGGCGCACCGGTCCATCGGCGAATATTTTTTGTGCGTTTTCTCAAGTAGAACATGAACTTGGAGAACTAGTGAAGGTCGTCTACGGCCTGCAAAACAATGATGCCGGTGACGCTATTGTGGCAGCCCTCGGAGACGCAAGTCGGAAGATAAGGCTCGTCTTGGCCGCAAGCCAAAACGCCAAAAATGCAGATGGCTCGGACGCCTCCGCAGAATGGAAATCGTCCGTCGCAGCGAAAGTCAACAGCTTTTGGCAATGCAATGAAGATCGAGTTAGGCTTGCTCATTCGCTCTTGCAGCCGAACGTTGATGGCTCTGTCAGCTTTGTTCGTTTGAGGCTTGACCGCGGCGAGCTAAAAGGCAAAGCTGGCGAAACTTGGTCCCATGAGCAACTCGCAGCGAAAATAAAAGAACTTCAAGAGTTGGCCACAAAGCTTGGCTCCCTGAGGGACGAATTGAAAACCTTCAAATACGATTTGCGCGCCAAATCCCTCTCGGCCGGGTCGCCGGTATTTACATCGCAGACCTTAATCATAAACCCCTGAAAGTCCACTCTGACAAAAAACACCGTCTCAGTTTGCCGATTGATACATCAGCGCCCCGACGGATCGTTAGTGGCAGGGAGGCGACCGGTGCGTCGTGGGGCAATTTTTTCGCAATATACCAAAAACCATGAACCACCGCACCGCAGTTGAGCCAGCTTGGGGGTAGTCTTGTTTTGTTTGCCATTGCTCAATGTTAGAGTGAAAAGGCTCGGAAGCGCCTCCATGCTGCGATGGCACGGTCGCTGAGCCGAGTGGAATTAGCGTTTTATTTTGATTCGCCTCTACAAGCGCTTTAACATCGATGCCAAGCGCGGCAGCGACTTGATGCCGCATTAAAGCCGATGCAAGGCTGACCGTCGTGGCGTTCGGCTTGTCGGTACCGAACCCGTTCACCATCAACCGTAAAGGCGTTAATGCTCCTAGATCGATGGTCATCGGGCGATGCTCCGCGCGCGGCGTGAGCGTCAGTTTGTTCTTTGGGGAACGCTTTGACAACCTACAGCGGGTCGGACACACGCAAAAATCCGCAGAGCGCAGCCCACACCGTAGCGCTTTTGCAATATTCCTTGCCCCAACCGTGCTTCAGCCCGCCTAGAAATGCCAGGACGGGTTTGTTCACGGTTTCCGGTTACTTTTCCCCCGCGCTATAAAGATTCCGTCCAAAAAGGCCGCCTGATTGACCTCTAAGCTCATCGCTTTCGAGGCGGCGCAAGCGTCAGCGGGAGGAAAGCCATGCCAACACGACGCGCAATAGTGCTGGGCACGATGGCGACGGAATTGCCGTGCGGACAGGAAGAGCATTGGCGAAGGCGTCGCAGCCGGCGACGCCGGTGAATTTCGACGTGCCCGCAGGGGCATGCGATTGTCACACGCACATTTTCAGTGAGCCGGAGAAATTCCCGTTTTTTGCCGGGCGCGTCTATACGCCGGAGATGGCGCTGCCCGAGGAGATGGCGGCGCTGCATCAGAGCCTGCACATCGAGCGCGTGGTGATCGTCACGCCGAGCGTTTACGGCACCGACAATGCCGCGACCCTCGCCGGCATGAAAGCGCGCGGCGCGGAGGCCCGCGGCGTCGCGGTCATCGACGACAAGACGCCGGAGAGCGGCCTCGACGCTATGCACGGCGCCGGCGTGCGCGGCATCAGGATCAATCTAGCGACCGGCGGCGTCAGTGATCCGGCGCTCGCACGAAGCCGCCTTGAGACCGCCATCGATCGAGTCAAGGGCCGCAACTGGCACGTCCAGATTTATGCAGACGTGAAGGTGATTGCCGCGCTCAAGGAGCAATTCGCAGCATCGCCGGTGCCACTCGTGTTCGATCATTTCGCAGGCGCGCAGGCGGCGCTCGGTCTAGGGCAGCCGGGCTTTGCCGACGTGCTCGAG
>CAVRDC010000006.1:0-121596 GCA_963719745.1 uncultured Alphaproteobacteria bacterium
GACTCTGCGCAATCACCCGACCCCGGATATCAGCAGAGTAGGCTCCCGGCATCGTTCCGTCTCCCCCAGGGCGAATCAATGTTTGATAGATTCTCCATCAACAAAAGCACTTGGGAATCCCGCCGATTTACTTCGATCGAAACATGCTCTAGCACACGGCGCGAATGGCGAGTAGACACCGGAAGAGCACCAGCAGACCGCGCTGAGCCTGCTCGCTATTTGCCGCTCGCCATTCGTGCTGTCAGGCGGCGACACCGGTCCCGATCGGGCAGCTCACCCCGGTACCGCCGAGGCCGCAATAGCCGTGCGGATTTTTCGCCAGATATTGCTGGTGATAGTCCTCGGCGAAATAGAACGGCGGCGCGTCTTCGATCTCCGTCGTGATCGCGCCCATGCCCGAGGCGACCAGTGCCTTGGTATAGGCCGCGCGCGAAGCTTCGGCCGCGGCGCGTTGCGCGGGCGTAAACACATAAATCCCCGAGCGGTACTGGGTGCCGACGTCGTTGCCCTGCCGCATGCCTTGGGTCGGGTCATGGCTTTCCCAAAACACCTTGAGCAGGCGCTCGTAGGAGATCTTCTTCGGATCGTAGACCACGAGGACGACCTCGTTATGGCCGGTGCGCCCGCTGCAGACCTCTTCATAGGTGGGGTTGGGCGTCGGGCCGCCGGCATAGCCGACCGCGGTCACGTAGACACCGTCGCCGAGCTCCCAGAACTTGCGCTCCGCGCCCCAGAAGCAGCCAAGCCCAAACATCGCCATCGCCAGCCCTTCGGGATAGGGGCCTTTGAGCGCGTGGCCGTTGACGAAATGCTGCCGGGCGGTGGGGATCGGGCTCGGGCGCCCGGGAAGGGCATTGCCGGCGGCCGGCATTTCCGTCTTTTTCCTAATGCGAACATGTCGGCATCTCCTCGGTGCGTGATTTCGGCGGCGAGCACAATATAGAGCGTTGCGCGCACGCGAATGCACCGGATGCGGCGATCACGTTTCGCCGACCGAAAGCCGCCTCTTCTCAGTCGCTTTGCGAGCCGACCGGGCTACCGACTTCCACGGCCCTTTGCCGCTTATTGTGCCGCCGGGCGCCGCGCCGGCGGCGCTTGGTAGAGGAGGGGAACGACGATGTCTCGGATGCTTGCGCTCGCCGGCGCGTTGGCCCTTGTCTACTCGCCGTCGACCGGCTTCGGCCCAGCAGAGCGGTCGGCGCCGCCCTACGGACCGCCGATCACGCTCGATCAGGCCAAGCGCGCGATGTCGGCGGCCGAGCTTCGAAGCGGCCAAGAATTCCTGGCAAGTCGCGATCACCATCCTCGACAGCGGCGGCAATCTGGTGATGTTCCACAAGGTCGACAACACCCAGCTCGCCTCTATCGCGCCTCCGAGGGCAAAGCCCGCACGGCGCTCCACGTTCAAGCGCCCGAGCAAGGCCTCGACGACGCCATCGCCGCCGGCGGCGCCGGCTATCGGCTTCTTGCCTCAAGGACATCACCCCGCTCGAGGGCGGCATCCCGATCGTTGGTCGATGGCAAGATCGTAGGCGCGATCGGCGTCTCCGGTGCGGTGTCCTCGCAGGACGCCCAAGTCGCCAAAGCCGGCGCCGACGCACTGGCGAAGTAACGCTTCGCACTCCTTCTCCCCGCGTGCGGGGAGAAGGTTGGGATGAGGGGGCGTTTCCGCTTGGCTCAGAATCGCGGAAAGGCCCCCTCACCCTCGTTCGCTTCGCTCACTCGACCTCTCCCCGCACGCGGGGAGAGGTGGAACGCGCAAATCCGTTCTCGCGGCGCCAATGCGTCCGAGGTTTGCCAACCACCACGCCAAGAAACAAACTTACTTCTAGACACGCCCCCGGCAACAAACCAGGGAGACGGAGCGCCGAAAGGCGCACCATGCAAGCGATGTCACGACAAACGTGTCCCCTCGTCCCGCGCTGCGCGAGCTTAAGCTTTGCCGCTGCAGCCCTGGGCGGCTTTGTTTCCGAACAGCGGCCGGCGCGCTTGCCGAAGCGCCGCCGCCGGATCGCGCCAGAACGGCTCGGCGAGCGCAAAGGCGATGTCGTTGCGCGTCACCGCGAGGTCGCGCAGCTCCCGATCGCTGAATGCGGCAAGCTGTTCAAGCTCGCGGCGATGCCGAAACGCGGTCGAAAGCTTTCTGAACCGCGCGGCCAAAGCGCCCGGCAAGCGTTCGAAGAATGACACTGACTTTGTTGCGGACGGCTTGATGGCAGAAGACTTGATGGCGTCGCGTCCGGACATGGAGCCGGAAATCAAGCCGGTGACGGCGCCGCAGGCGGAATTGAGCGACATGGCTGCGCTCCCTTCGAGCAAACAAATAAGATCACCTGTGACGTAGGTCGTGGCGGCGGACACGCCATGCGCTATATTTTCACCATGCCTGATCGAAAACGCACATCCGATCTGGATTGGCAGGACGTCCGTTATTTCGTGGCGCTGGCGCGCCACGGCACGCTAGCGGCGACGGCGCGGGCGCTGCGCGTCAATCACGCCACCGTGGCGCGCCGGATCGACGACCTGGAGGCGTTGCTCGGCTGTGCCTTGTTTGAGCGGCGGCCGGAGGGCTACGCGCTCACCGCCGAAGGCAAGGCAGTGCTGGCCGAGGCGACCGCGATGGAGGAAGCCGCGTTGGCGCTGCGGCAGCGCCTGCAAACCGGCAGCGAGATCAGGGGCCTGGTGCGGCTCACCGCGCCGCGCTCGCTGCTCGACGGCTTTTTGATCCAGCGCCTTGGCGTCCTGCACGAGCGCCACCCGGCGCTCGACCTCGAAATCATCGGCGAGGCGCGCGTGGTGTCTCTGGCGCGGCGGGACGCCGACATTGCGCTGCGCATGGGCGCGCCGAAAGACAGCGATCTCACTGCCCGGCGGCTCGCGACCGTCGGCTTTGGCCTCTATGCCTCGCCCGCCTACAAGGCGAAGCTTGACGGCGGCGAGTCTCCGCTCGTCATCGGCTACGATCCCGAGAGCGATTTCATCGCCGAGGCGGCCTGGCTGGTGCGCCGGTTTCCGGATCAGCGCTTTTCCTTCCGCAGCAACAGCCAGATATCGCAGACCGTTGCGGCCCGCGCCGGCTACGGCGTGGCGCTTTTGCCGGACTATCTCGCCGCCGGCGATCCGGCGCTGGTGCAGGTCTGGCCGGAAGAACGCATCCCCGAGCGCGATCTCTGGCTCTTGATCCGCCGCGATCTGACCAAAATACCGCGCATGCGCGCGGTGGCGGACTATCTGATCGAGCTGTTCCAGCGCGAGCGGCTGAGGTTTAGCCCGTAGGACGGCGAAGAGGTGATCGAAGAAGGTATGGAGGCATTGGCGGAGTGTGAGGAGAGCGGAACTTCTTCGGCATATTTGGTGGAGGAGGTATTTCGGGCAATGATAAAGGCGCTTCCATTCGAACAGACAGGGGGAGTTTGTCTAATGGTACGTCGCGATAGAAAACATAAGTCCCAAGATTAGAAGCGAGCGTACCGCCGTGCTGAATTTGGTCCGCCAACTTGCGTATTTTTTGTAGCGACGGTTTTGGATAGATTAGGCTTCTGGATATTTGCGACCGCCGCTTGCTTAGGTAGAGGCGTTTATTATCGTCGCCGAAGAATGAAGGGGCATAGCGTGAATGAGCAAAAAGATTTCTGATTTGAGCGCAGCGATCGAAGTATTTTAGTAGTTTAAATGTGTAGTCTCGCACTTCTTTGTTCTTTTCTGTGATGTGTAAGATCATTTTGAAAAAATCCAGCCGTTTTCGTTCGGTCATTTCTAGATACATTCGTCTTGTTTCACGATATGATCCGGGCAGCATTGATATGTGCGTTAGAAATAGCTAAAAATTCTGAATTCAAATTCGTTGTAGTTGAGAATTACTAGCGTCGTTGCCGCTAGATATTTAGGGGCGGGGCTTTCATATTTAGGCCATTTCGGTTTAGATGGCGCCATATCGAAACCTGACGACCCGCTATCGGCTGCAAAGCTTATCATGGCGGCAGTTTTGAAACTGCCCCCAAAGCCTCAATCTCAAATTGAAAATTGGCAAAAAGGGTCAACGTCGCCGGCGTTTGCGCCAGCGTAAGAATCGCGCCGCTTGATGCTTGAAATCTTGACTAACGAGGCAGCCGGTACGTGAGGCGCTTCCCTTCGATACCTTTCACGAGGTTCATCACCGCCGCATCAATCTTCCGGCGATCCCGAACGGGAAGAAATAGACGCTGAGCACGAACAGGACGCCGAGCCAGAGCAGCCAGCGGTCGGGGTCGACGATCAGCGGCAGGAGCGGCAGGCCTGCGGTCATGTGGCTGACCATGGCCATCAGGCTCTGCAGATAGGTTTCCGCCAGCACGAAGATGGCGGCGCCGAGCACGGCGCCATAGAGCGTGCCCATGCCGCCGATCACCACCATCAGAAGAATATCGAGCATGATATCGAAGGAGAGCGTCACCGCCGGGCCGGTGTAGCGCAGCCACAGCGCCGAGAGCACGCCGGCGAGCGCGGCGGCGGCGGCGGCGAGGCAGCTTGCCAGCGAGCGATAGACCACGGTGCGGTAGCCGATCGCCTCGGCGCGGAACTCGTTGTCGCGGATCGCCTGCAGCACGCGGCCAAACGGCGAATTGACCACGCGCAGCAGCAGCAAGAACAGGATCAGCGCGGCGACGAAGATCAGATAATAGGCGAGGATGCGGCCGGAGACAGTGAACGGTCCGGCGTGGAGGTGAAATCCCGGGCGCAGCGCCTCCGGCAGGCGGAAGGTGCGGCCGTCCTCGCCGCCGGTCAGCGAGCTTAACTGCGAGGCGAGGATGGAGAAGGCCGAGGCGACCGCAAGCGTGATCATGGCGAAGAAGATGGCGCGCACGCGGAGCGAGAACAGGCCGATGACCAGCGCCAGCGCCACGGCGAGCACGATGGCGGCAAGCGTACCGATCAGCAGCGACGACCAGGACGGCCCGAGATCGTAGAGCGCCAGCCCCGCGCCATAGCCGCCGATGCCGAAGAACATGGTGTGGGCGAACGACACGATGCCGGTATAGCCGAGCAGCAGGTCGTAGCTCGCGGCGAGCACGACGAAGTAGCAGATCTTGGCGGCGACATTGAGCTCGGCCGTTCCGGGGAACAATAGCGGCGCGAAGGCAAGGCCGAGGAAGATCGCCGACAGCAAAATCGTCAGCGCGCGGCCGCGCGGCGGATCGCCGGAGAGGAGCGCACGCAGCACGCTCATCGTTTGGCCACCGGATAAAGCCCGCGCGGGCGCCAGATCAGGATCAGCGCCATCAGCAGGATGTTGGAGCCGAGCGCGAGCTTCGGCGCCAGGAAGCCGGTGTAGTTGGCGATCACCGCCACCAGCAGCGCGCCGATGAAGCAGCCACCGACCGAGCCGAGGCCGCCGATGATGACGACGATGAACACCAGCACCATCACGTCCATGCCCATGGCCGGCGTCAGCGCCTCGCGATAGAAGCCCCACATCACGCCGCCGAGGCCGGCCAGCGCCGAGCCGGCCATGAACACGCCGACGAACAGCCGGCGGATGTGATAGCCGAGCGCCTCGACCATCTCGCCGTTCTCGACGCCGGCGCGAATGAGCAGCCCGATGCGGGTGCGGTTGAGCACGACCAGCATGAGGGCGAAGATGACGAGGCCGACGACCACCGCGATCAGCCGGTAGCGCTCAATGGCGACGTCGCCGAACACCAGCGCGCCGCGGAACGCGGTCGGCAACGGCAGGCTGATCTGCACCGGGCCGAACACCGCGACGATGAGCTGCTCGGCGACGATGAGCCCGCCGACGGTGACCAGGATCTGTTTCAGATGCTGGCCGTAGACCGGCATGATGATGATGCGCTCGAAGGCGTAGCCGAGCGCGCCGGTCACCACCATCGCCAGCAGGATCAGGATCGCCAGCGCGAGCAGATTAGACGGCAGCGAGTCTGGCTGAAGCAGGAACGCCAGCGACGGCGCCAGCGCGGCGGCGGCATAGGCGCCGATCGAGATGAAGGCGCCGTGGCCGAAATTGAGCACGTCCATCAGGCCGAACACCAGCGTCAGGCCCGAGGCGATGATGAAAATGATCATGCCCATGGCGAGGCCGGCGAGCGTCAGCGTCACCCAGCTCGAGAACGAGCCGACCAGCGGCAACGCGGCGAGCGCGACCACCGGCACCAAGAGGACCGGCACGACGTCGCGCTGCCGCAGCGGCAGCGATAAGGCGCCGCCCGCTTTCATTGGTGCTGATCCAGATGCAGGCCGAGGAGCTCCTGCTGCAGGTCGCGATTGTCGGCGAGTTCGGCCATGGCGCCAGCATGAATGATCCGGCCGTTGTCCATGACGGCGACGGAATCGCCGAGCGATTTGGCGAACAGGAAATTCTGCTCGACCACCAGGATGGTGGTGTCCGGCCACTTTTTGATCTCGGCAAACGCGGCGATGATGTTGGCGATGATGGCGGGCGCGAGCCCCTTGGTCGGCTCGTCGATCAGAAACAGCTTGCGCGGCTCGATGATGGCGCGGGCGATCGACAGCATCTGTTTCTGGCCGCCGGAAAGAACGCCGGCGGCCAGCGACCAGAATTTCTCCAGCGCCGGAAACAGGCCGAAAATCCAGCGCAAGCGCGCCTCGTCGATCGGCCCGGAGCGCGCCGCCAGCAGCAGATTTTCGCGCACCGTCAGGTCGGAGAAGATGCCCATGGTCTCGGGCACGTAGGCGATCCCGGCCTGGGCGATGTCGGGCGTCGCCCAGGCCGTGATGTCTTCGCCGTCAAAGCGCACGCTGCCGGCCGAGGCGTGCCACAGCCCCATGACGGTGCGAAGCGTCGTGGTCTTGCCGGCGCCGTTGCGCCCGAGCAGCATGGTGAGCCTGCCGCGCGGCACCGCGAGATCGACGCCCTGGAGGATGTGGTACGGCCCGATATGGGTGTTGACGCCGGCGAGCGTGAGCAGCGGTGCGGGCGGCGCAGCGGCGGGCGCGGCGCGCGCGGCGGGCTCAGACATTCGCCGCCCCAAGATAGGCTTCCTGCACCACCGGCAGCGCGATCACGCTTACCGGATCGCCGTCGGCGACCAGCTCGCCATTGTGCAGGACGACGATGCGGTCGGCCAGCGAGCGCACCACGTCCATCTTGTGCTCGACCAGGAGGATGGTGCGGTCGCCGCCGGCCTTGATCGCCTGGATGAGATCGAGGATAACCGGCACCTCGTCGACGCTCATGCCGGCGGTCGGTTCGTCGAACAGAAAGATCTGCGGCTTGAGCGCGATCAGGATAGCGACTTCGAGCTTGCGCTGGTCGCCATGCGGCAGCAGCCCGGCGCGCACGTCGCGGCGCGCGGTGAGCCCGACCTGACGGACGACATCGTCGGCCTCCGCGATCAGCTCGGTGTGCTGGCGCCAGGTATGGAGCAGATCGAGGCCGGCGCCGCGCCGGCTCTGCACCGCCAGCCGGACGTTTTCGTGGACGCTGAGATAGGGAAACAGATTGGTGAGCTGGAAGGCGCGGCCGAGGCCGCGCCGCGCCCGCTCCGACGGCGGCAGCGCGGTGATGTCGGCGCCTTGAAACAGCACGCGGCCGGCGCTGGCTTTGAGCTGGCCGGAGATGAGATTGAAGTACGTGGTCTTGCCGGCGCCGTTGGGGCCGACGATCGCGGTCAGTGTGCCGGGATAGAACGCACAGCTCACCGCATCGACGGCGAGATGGCCCCCGAAGCGGATGCTGAGCTCTCGCGTTTCAAGGGCCGCCTGCCGACTATCGAGCATTGTCCGCTCATTCCCGCGCACGCGGGAATCCAGTGGGAAAACCCGGCATTCCAGTGGAGCTTCTGGGTCCCCGCTTGCGCGGGGACGAGCGGATCATAGCGCTGGCCCACACGACCGGAAGCCGCACACGCCATTCATCTTTTGTTGCGGATCGGCACCGGCAGTTCCGAAATCGGGATCTCGCGGACCAGATCGAGAAGATCCCACTGGCTTTTGCCGTCGGCCTTGACCTTGAACACGTACATCGACTGCAGCGCCTGATGGTCTTCCTTGCGGAAGATCATCTTGCCCTTGGGGGTGTCGAACTCCATGCCTTCCATGGCGGTGATCAACTTCTCGGTGTCGGTGCCGCCGGCTTTTTTGATGGCGGTGATCACCGCGCTCGCGACCGCCATGCCGCCGCAGGTGAAGAAGTCGGGCGGCATGCCGAAGCGCTTTTCGTGCTCAGCAACGAGCCAGTCGTTCATCGGATTTTTCGGGAAGCCGTAATAATAGTAGATGGTGCCTTCCATGCCCGGATACGGCTTGTAGGCCAGCATCGCCGGCAGGATGTTGCCGCCCGGCGACAGCGCGATGCCGTAGCGCTCCGGTTTCAGATCGGCGATCTTGGACAGCGGGCTGGGGCCGGCCCAGAGAATGCCGATGATCTTCCGGCCGGGCTTGTCCTTGAGCGCGTCGAACAGCCGCTGCGCCGGGGCGGTGAAGTCGGTGGTGAAGAACGGCGCGTATTCCTCGAACACCACCTTGGCGTCGCTGTGGGCCGTCGCCAGCGCCGCCTTGAAGGCGGCGACACCGTCATGGCCGAAGGCATAGTCCTGCGCCAGCATGCCGATCGACGCGTCGCCCTTGCCGAGCGCGACCGCGGCGGCGAGCGCGTCCTGGGTGGAGTTGCGGCCGGTGCGGAAGATATAGCGGTTCCACTTGTCGCCGGTGATCGAGTCCGCCACTGCGGGCTCGACGATCAGGATTTTCTTGGCGTCTTCGGCGACCTGCAGCATCGCCAGCGTCGCGCCCGACGACGTAGTGCCGATGGCGAGATCGACGTTGTCGTCGGTGTAGGCCTGCTCCAGCAGCGACTTGGCGACGTCCGGCTTGCCCTGATCGTCCTTGGCCAGGATCACGATCTTGCGGCCGTCAAGCATCATGGTGCCGCCGGTCAGGTATTCGAGGCCGAGCGTGAGGCCGGCCACGGTCTGCTTGGCATAGGCCTCGAGCGGGCCGGTCTTGGAGTAGATGAGCGCGATCTTGAGGTCCGCCGCATCAGCGGCGATCCCGCCCGATGCCCACAGACCCGCCGCCAATACTGCTCCGGCAAGGATTTTCTTCACACACGCCTCCCGCTCAACAATTGCCGCTCTGTCGGCTTTAGCCGTCCCAACGGACCGGCACAAGCCTCCATGCGGCCGCAATCCGGCGTCCCGGTCGGCACGAACCGTGCGACAACCAACCCCGCGCCGGTTTGTTGACAGGGCGATTATTTGCCGGCCGATGCGCACCGTAAACAATTCTTGCCTCTGCAGCCTGTCACGCGGTTTTGGCCTGAAGAACGCTGCGCCTCGCCTTATATTCTGGCTTGCGCGGTGCGGTGCTTCGTAACCTCACGCCTGCCGGCGCTTGAGGTTGGGGCACCCGGTCGCTGAGTGAGAGGGAGCAAGGCGGACATGAGCGGCTTACGGCAAGTGCATCTCGGCGCGTTCATGCGGCCGACGACCATCCACACCGGCGCCTGGCGCTATCCCGGCGCGTTCCCCGACTCCAATTTCAATTTCGCCCACATCAAGCGGTTCGCGCAGACGCTGGAGCGCGCCAGGTTCGACGCGTTTTTTATGGCCGATCATCTCGCCGTGCTCAACATGCCGGTCGAGGCGCTCAAGCACAGCCACACGGTGACGTCATTCGAGCCGTTCACGCTGCTTTCGGCTTTGGCGATGGTCACCGAGCATATCGGCCTTGTCGCCACCGGCTCGACCACCTTCGACGCGCCCTATCACGTGGCGCGGCGGTTTGCTTCGCTCGATCATCTTTCTGGTGGGCGCGCCGGCTGGAACATCGTCACCACGTCCAATCCGGACGCGGCACTCAATTTCGGCATGACCGATCACATGGAGCATGGTGAGCGCTATCGCCGGGCGCGGGAGTTTTACGACGTCGTCACCGGCCTGTGGGATTCCTGGGCCGATGACGCCTTCATCCGCGACGCCGAGCGCGGGCTTTATTTCGATCGCGACAAGCTGCACGTGCTCAACCACAAGGGCAAATATCTCTCGGTGCGCGGGCCGCTCAACATTGCCCGCCCGATCCAGGGCTGGCCGGTGATCGTGCAGGCCGGCGCTTCCGACTCCGGCCGCCAGCTTGCCGCCGAAACTGCCGAAGCGGTGTTCACGCCGCCGAGCAATATCGCCGCCGGGCGCGAATTCTATGCCGACGTGAAAGGGCGCATGGCCAAGGCTGGCCGCCCGCGCGATCACATGAAGATCATGCCGGCCTGCTTTGTCGTGGTGGGCGACACGGTGGAGGAGGCGCGCGCCAAGCGGGCCAAGCTTGACAGCCTGGTCTATTACGACAGCGCCATCGCGTCTTTGTCGATCGCTCTCGGCCACGACGCTTCGCGCTTCGATCCGGACAAGCCCTTGCCCGACATCCCGGAGAGCAACGCCAGCAAGAGCGCCCGCGACCGGGTGGTCGCCATGGCGGCGCGGGAGAATCTGACCGTGCGCCAGCTGGCTCAGCGGCTCGGCGGCTATTCCGGCCTCGCCATGGTCGGCACGCCGAAAACCATCGTCGACGAGATGGAGGAATGGCTGGCGACCGAGGCGAGCGACGGCTTCACCATCATGTTTCCCTATCTGCCCGGCGGGCTCGACGAGTTCGTCGAAAAGGTGGTGCCGGAACTGCAGCGCCGCGGCCTGTTCCGCCGCGACTACGAAGGCACGACGCTGCGCGACAATCTCGGCCTGCCGCGGCCGGAAAACCGCTTCTTCGAAACGCGCAAGGCGGCGGAGTGAGGCGCGATGAAAATCTTATCGAAGGCGGCACTTGGATTGTTAGCGATCGCGGCGGCAACGGCCGGCGCACACGGCGCCCACGCGGCGAAACTCGCGAGCGTTGATAGCTGCCGGCTCTACGGCTTTGTTCCGCACACGCGCGACTACTCAATGTGCCGCATAAACCTGTGGCATTATTGGACCACGGGCCCTTGCGGCGACAGTTTCTTCGCCGCGGCGCATCGCGGCTATTGTCATCTGTACCCGCCGCCGTTTCTTTGAACATGTTTGTTTGAACGCGCATCGTTGATTGAACCCCCAGGGAGAAGCCTCATGGACACCATCAAACCGCTGTTCACCGCCACCGCGACCGCGACCGGCGGACGCAACGGCCACACCCAAGCGAGCGACGGCTCGGTGAGCGCCGACCTGTCGGTGCCGAAAGCGATGGGCGGACCGGGCAAGCCCAACACCACCACGCCCGAGCATCTGTTTGCCGCCGGCTACGCCGCCTGCTTCGGCGGCGCACTCGATTTTGTCGGCAAGCAGCACCACAAGGATGCCACCAAGGCCGCGATCACCGCCGACGTGTCGATTGGTCCGCGCGACGGCGGCGGCTTCGGACTGGCCGTGAAGCTTCACGTCGTCGATCCGAGCCTGCCGCAATCCGACCTCGAAGCGCTCGCCAAGGAAGCACACGAGAAAATCTGCCCCTATTCGCACGCCACCCGCGGCAATGTCGACGTGCAGATCGACGTCAAGGGCGCGTAGCGGTCACGCAAATTCTGTTTTGCCGACGCCTTGTTCGGCGGCAGCCGCGTCCTGTCTGGCCATGGCGCGCTGAAATCCCTCGCGCGCCTTGAGCGATTGCCAATAGCCCGCGACCGCCGGCGAGAACTTGGCGTCGAGGCCGATGATTTCGGCGATCGTGAAGGCGAAGCCGACGGAAATATCGGCCACGGTGAACCGTCCGGCGCAAAGCGTCGGCTGCCGCGAAACCACGGCATCGACGGCGCGCAGCCGCGACAGAAACCAGCGGGAATAATCCGCCGCGACTTGCGGCGAGCGGCGTTCCGCCGGCTCCAGCAGCGAATAGCGCAGCACCAGGGTCTGCGGGAACGTCAGCGTTGCCTCGCCGAAATAAAGCCAGTTGAGATAGGGGCCGAAATCCGCTTCGGCCGGCGCCACGGCCAATGGCGTGGGGCCATAGCGGGTGACCAGATATTCGCAGATCGCCGCCGACTCGGTCATGCGCATATCGCCGTCGAAAAACGCCGGCACGGTGCCGAGCGGATTGATGCCGAGGTAGTCGGGCGCCAATTACCGCGGCGGGAACGGCAGTATCTTCAATTCATAGGGCAAGCCCATTTCCTCCAGCGTCCACAGCGGACGGAAGGACCGGGCATTGTGACAGTGATAGAGCGTCAGCATGATGGCGGTCCCGGCTGGACTTCGAACCTGCGACCTTTGGTTTAGGAAACCCATTTTATAAGGGAACGTGAGGAAACGCTAGGGACCTTTGGTTTCTGGCGAGGTGCAAAAAGCGCCGAAAACTGTTTATTTCTGTGATCTTTTAGGGTACCCTAGGGAACACGGGATAACTCCCGTTAACCGGGCTGTCTGTTAACCCGGCCGTTAACCCGAGGTCTCCGGTTCGGCGAACCGAGCCCCCGGCGGCCGGGATAACGGAGCCGAGGAGAGACCGAAATGGTCGCTGCAGCAAAGAAGGTTCTGACCGACCGCGCGCTCCAGGCGCTCAAGCCCGCGCCCGCCGGCAAGCGCTATATCGTATGGGACGCGACGACGCCGCACCTGGGCGTGCGCGTCACCGACAAGGGCATCAAGTCGTTCATCGTCGTCAAGCGTCGGCCGGGCGCGCGCGATCCCGACACGGTCGTGTTGGAAAAGTATCCCGCCCTCAAACTCAAGGACGCGCGCGAACACGCACGTGACGTGCTCGGCACGCTGGCGGCGGGCAGGACCCCCGCCGAGCTCGAGGTGGAGCGCGCGCGCGAGGAGGCGCGGCGGCGCGAGGAAACGTTCGCGTCCGCGGTCGCCGCCTTCATCGCCGACGGCGCGCTCGCCGGCCTCCGCTCCGGCCGCGAGACCGAGGCGATCCTGCGGCGCGACTTCCTGGGGCAGGCGCGGGGCGAGGTCGAGCGCGACGGACAAACGGTCGAGGATTGGGTCGGCCGGCCCGGACCCGCTGTGGAGCAAGACGCCGGTCGCGCAGATCGCGCGCCGCGACGTGATCGCGCGGCTCGACGAGATCAAGCGCGCGCGGGGCAAGCACGCGGCGCGGCACGCGCTAGGCGCGGTCCGCAAGTTCTTCGCCTGGTGCGTCGAGGGCGAACGGTTCGGCGTCGATACGTCGCCTTGCGCCAATGTCCGCGACAAGACGCTGGGCTTCGCCAAGGACGGGCGCGAGCTCAAGCGCAAGCGCGTGCTGACGGACGAGGAGCTTCGCGACGTGTGGGACGGCGGCGAAGGCGCTCACCGCGAAGGCGCGGGCAAGCTGCTCGCGAGGGACGCGGACGCGGACGTCTCGAGAGTGTTCGATCCCGTCGAGCCGTTGGTGAAGCTCTTGCTGCTCACCGGCCAGCGGCTCAACGACATCGCGCGCGCGCGGTGGAGCGAGGTCGACCTGGACAAGGCGACGCTCACGGTGCCGCCCGAGCGATACAAGACCGGCGTCGCGCAGGAGGTGCCGCTCTCGCCGGCGGCAAGGGACGCGCTGATCGCGCTGCCGCGGTTCGCTCGCGGCTTCGCGCTCACCACGACGGCGGCGCGCGGCCGATAAGCGGCTTCGCGAAGCTCGAAGCGGCGCCTGGACGACGCTATCGCGGAGCGCCGCGAGGGGGACGGCCGCGAGCCGATGCGGCCGTGGGTCCTGCACGATCTCCGGCGCACCGTGCGGACGCGGCTCGTCAGCGACCTCGGCGTGGAGGCGTTCGTCGCCGAGCGCGTCATCGGCCACGCGCTTCCGGGGCTGCACGCGCGTCTACGATCAAGGCACGCATCGTGAAGCCAAGCGCGCGGCGCTGGAGAAGTGGGCCGACGCGCTGGCGGTCGTCGTCGGCGCCGCGCCCGCGCCTGAGGGCGGCGAACTGGTCAGCGAGGACGAGCTCGAGACGCGGCGCCGCGGGAGGCGGCGGGCGTGAGCGGCGCCCGCGACGAAGAGTTGGCCGACGCGATCGTGCGCTTGCTAGACGACCTGCAGCGCTCGGTGGATCACGTGCGGAACAATCCCATCCGCAAATTAAACAAAGGAGAGGAGGTGACGTTGCGCCGGGCCACCGAGGATTTGCGAGCTTACGGCGAGCCGTTAGTAAAAATGATCCTTAAACACGCGCCCGGAGCACTCGACATGGTCGCGCCTGTGCTCAGCGCCGCGAGAGAGATCGGATGGTTCGCCGGGCTACAAGAGATCGCGCGGCGCCGTGCGGCGGCCGCGCGAGCGGAGCCGGAGAAGCCCGGAGACGGGGTGTCGGTCATGCCCGAAGACGCGGTGCCGGTCATGCCCGAAGACGACGCCCGCACTCCCATCGAAGCGGCCTATCGCAGCGCGTTGGACAAGGCGAATAACGAATGGGAATTGCGTCCGCGCAGCGAAGTCCCGCTTGGGGGCGAGGTCACACTGAGGGAAGCGGTTAACAATGTCATGATCTTCGCCGAACAGATCGCGAATCCGCGGCAGCCGCCGCCACCCATCGAGCAATTCCGCAAAGTAGGCCGAACGCGCGCTCGCCTGGAACTCGACAAGCTAGCCGAAGCGGCCGAGACAGTGATCCGCCGCGTCGATACCCTTCACGAGCCCGCGATTCTTGCGCTCGCGGACCTCGGCATCATGCGCGGTCACGTCATTTCGCTCGCGCGCTCGATTGCGCTCTCGGCGCGCGCCGCCGACGTGAGCGGCGTTTCAGCGGTGGCTGGCAGGGGAAAGCCGAAGAATAATCGCGCCATTGGCCTGGCGTGCACTGTCATCTTCGATTTCGAGCGGCTCATGGGACAGCGCGCGGACCTTCCTGTTGATGTCGCAGGGGGTGCGCGCGGGCTTGAGTTGCTCGTAGCCGACATATTTGAGGCTGTGGGTATTAAGGCCAGTGCGAAGGCCGCCGTCCGGGCCGCGCTCGCCGCTCGTGCCCGCGAATAAAAATACCTTCGCCAAAGCGGATTAAAATCCGAAACCCCCGAGTCCCCCGATGGCGCCGTAAGATTCCCGCCGAAGCGAGGAACCATCATGAAACTGTCGACTTTTCAAGAACGCTTAGGACGACAAGGACCGCCGCCAGCTGCGGCGCCGTCGAGCGCGGCCGACGGAAGAATTATCACGTATCGCGATCTCGCCGACGTCGTCGGCGTGCGCTACAGCCGCGTCCACCTACGGCGCTTGATGGCGCGAGGACTTATCCACGCGCGGTTTTCACATCCCCTAATCGTTGTTATTGGAAATTTTCTCAGCTGATGAGGTGGAAGGAAACGCGGCTCACGACGGGAGACGAAGCAGCTTGATCGCGTCGCCGCTCACACGCGCCGCGGGAGCGGCGCACCTTCGGGACCAAACAAATGGCTCATCAAAAGAAAGAGCCGCGCCTGGCCGCGCGGCTCTCGACTTCTTCGGGACCTGCCGCTGAGAGCGGCGACGCCCCTTATAGCGCCTTTTCGCCGGCCGGTAAACCGGGGCGACTGTTCCGCCGCGTCGGTCTCGGCGGCACGGAATGTCGCCCGCGCGACGAGGCCACGGCGGCGGCCCTCGCGGACATCGTCAACGGTCTGGCGCGCTGCGCCTATGCCGAACAAGGTGAGCGCGCCTTCGAGGCGACCCGACGGGCCGCCGCGGTCCACGAGGCCGGCCACGCCGTCGAGGCGGAACTGGTCGGCCGGCCGGCGCGAAGCGCGCGCGTCAGGCGGAGGTGGGTCGGCGGGCGGGCTCAGTGGGTCGGCGTAACCAATTACGATCGCGGAGGCGGCCCGCGAATGATCACCAGCCCGACCAGCGCCGCCGACGACGATGTTCGACACGCCCGCCTGGCGATCGCCGGCGTCCTTGCCGAGCTCCTGTTCGACCCGGACTTCCGATCTGGATCGAGCCTCGACGAGGTCGCGACGGTGAACGTCATCGTCGCCAACGCGGCGGCGAAGGTCGGCGCGCCGGCGGAAGATCTGTTCTTCGCGATCATCGACCGAGTTATCGGCGATCTCGAAACTAATAGTGCGACGGTCCTCGCCGTCGCCGATCGACTTGAACAGCAGTGCACACTGGACCGCCCGGCGCTGCGCTCCCTGCTGCGCGGAGCCCGACCGTGAGCTCCCGCGAGAAAGCGCGCGTGAGGGACGTCGCATTTGAAGACTGGATCGCGCGAGTGCGCGCCGTGCCGATCGAGGACGTGGCGGCGGATCGCGGCGTCAAGCTGCGCGGCAGGCGCCCGCACTTCTCCGGCCCCGTGCCCGCTGTGCGGCGAAGGCGTCGACCGTTTCGGGATCAACACCGACAAGCAGATGTTCTACTGCCGCAGGTGCGGGGTCGGCGGCGACGTGATCAGGCTCGTCGAGCGCCTCGACGGCGTCGACTTCAATCGGGCCGTCGAGACGCTGGCGCGCGAGCGCCCGCGATTTGCACCGCCGCCGACCGCGTCGCCGGTCACCGACGCTGAGAAGAATTTGAAGAATTTCCAGCGCGCGATGCGCACCTGGCGCGACGCCCGGCCGGCTGCCGGCACGCTCGTCGAGACCTACCTCCGCTCTCGCGGCATCACCATCCCGCCACCGCCGAGCCTGCGCTTCGCGCCGCGGCTACTTCACTGGTCGACGGCTGACGTCGTCACCTACTGGCCCGCCATGGTCGCGCTGGTGACGCGCGGCATCGACGGCGCGCCGGTCGCGGTCCACCGGACCTACCTGAACCCGGCCGGCGGCAAGGCGCCGGTGGACCCGGTGAAGATGGCGCTCGCCTTGACCGCGGGCGGCGCCGTGCGCCTCGCTCCGGCCGCCGACTTCCTGATGGTCGGCGAGGGGATCGAGACGTGCCTGGCCGCGATGCAGGCGACCGGGCTGCCGGCCTGGTCGGCGCTTTCGGCGTCGGGGATGAAGAGCCTGGGGTCTACCCGCCGACGTCCGCCGCGTCACCATCATCGCCGATAACGACGCGGACGGCGGGACGCGAGGCGCTCCGCGCCGGCGCGCGGTGGAAGCGCGAGGGTCGCGTCGCGCGCATCGCCCGGCCGCCGGCCGGCACCAAAGACTTCAACGACATGCTCTTGAAGGAGGCGGCGACGTGAGTGACAAGAACATCGTGCGGATCGTAGAGGAAGCCGCGCCGGTTCCAGACGCCAAGATAGTCATCAAGATCGAGAGAGGCCAGGTGGCGCGCGCGGTCGACGCGGCCGAGGCAGCGCTCGTCGCCGCCGGGGTGCCGATCCTGGTCCGCGCCGGGGCGCTGGTTCGGCCCGTCGTCGACGTCATGGTGGCGGCGGACGGCGGCAAGACCGAAGCCACCGTGCTCAAGCAGCTCGGCGCCGAGAACATCATCTACGACCTCAACAAGCACGCCGCGGTGTTCCTCGTGTGGAACGAGAAAGAAAAGAAGTTCGTGGAAAGCAATCCGCCCGTGAACGTCGCGAGGACGCTGCTGTGCAAGAACGAGTGGGCGTTCCCGAAGGTGGCCGGGATCATCACCGCGCCGACGCTGCGCCCCGACGGTAGCGTGCTCGACCGTCCTGGCTACGACCCCGCGACTTAGCTGTGGTACGCGCCTGACAGCCGCATGGCGCCGCCGATCAAGGTGGCGCCGACTAAGGACGAAGCCGGGCAGGCGCTCGCTCTCTACAGAAACTTGCTAGTCAACTTCCCGTTCGTGACCGATGTCGACAGGTCCGTCGCACTGGCCGCCGTCCTCACCACGGTCTTGCGCGGCGCCTTCGACGTGTCGCCGATGTTCCTGTTCGTCGCGCACGACGTCGGGAGCGGCAAGAGCTACCTGGTCAACCTGATCTCGACGATAGCGAGGGGACGACCGTGCCCGGTGATCACCAACGTCGAGTTCGTCGAGGAGATGGAGAAGCGGCTGGGCGCGCTGGTGCTGGCCGGCGCGCCGATGATCTCGTTGGACAACTGCTCTGCGGACCTCAGCGGCGACCTGCTCTGCCAGATAACCGAGCAGCAGCTGATCCGCATCCGCATCCTGGGCAGGAGCGAGGCGCCGGAGTGCGAGTGGCGCGGCACGATGTTCGGGACCGGCAACAACGTCAGCTTCGTCGGCGACATGGCGCGGCGCGGGCTTCGCGCAATCATCGACCCCCGCGTCGAGCGCGCCGAGCTGCGGACCTTCAGCTTCGATCCCATCGCCAGGGTGCTCGCCGATCGCGGCGCCTACGCCGGGGCGGCGATCACGATCGCGCGCGCCTACCTGGCGTCGGGCGAGAGGGTGCGGTGCAGCTCGATCGCGAGCTACGGGAAGTGGTCGCAAGTCGCCCGCGAGCCGCTGATCTGGCTCGGGGAGGAGGACCCTGTGAAGTCGATGGACGCCGTGCGCGAGGCGGATCCGGTCCGGAACGCCGTGTGCGAGTTGATCACGAACTGGGAGAGCGACCTGTTCATTGACGTCGGCTACACTGCGTCCGAGCTGCGCAAAGCGGCGATCGAGGTCGACGAGAGGGGCCACCTGATGCGCCCTGCGCTGCGCGAACTGCTTCTGCAGCAGGCCGGGAACCCGCGGGGGGAGATCGACACCCGTCGGCTCGGCAACTGGCTGAGCGGCGTGGTGGGGCGGATACACGGTGGCCACCGTATCGAGTTGCCGAAGAAGGATACGCGAGCGGGCAACCGCTACGCCCTGGTTCCAGTGAGGCTCGTATGACTGGGGGCTCGGAGGGCGGGTTGTGCGGGTTACGCGGGTTCTCGCTCCCTACCTTTGTAGTTTTGTCGCCAAACCTTTCGCGACGGGTAGTAGGAACCCGCATAACCTGCGTAACCCTCCCTCTTCCCACCCGGGGAGGAGGAGCTGCGGTAGTGAGCGCACCCGGCTCCCCGGCGCGCAAGCCCGCTCGACGGCCTCGCATGCTTCCACCGTTTTTGCGCGCTCCGCCCCACTCCGGGCGGACTACTGGATCGGACCATCGGTTACTCAAACCGATGGTATCATTACGGCGATGGGCCACAGAGGGGTTTATTTTGCGGAGCTACCGTAGTAAGTTGGGGCGGTCGCCGCCCCATCTCCGGCCCTCGGGCGAACGCCGGATTAACGGCGGCACGGATTTGGAGGGCTCTTCGGCGTGACGAAAATACGAGGCCGGTTGGGGCCACATAGCCGCCGGTTGACGCTCGGTCGTCTTGACTTGCGGACGAGTGAAGGCGCTTTCGCGAAGGCCGTGCGCGACGCGCTGGCGTCGCACCTGGGCGGCGAGCTGACCGCGCCCCAGCAGCTCCTCGTCTCGGCCGCTGCGATCAAGTCGCTCCGCCTCGAGCTCATGGTCCAGCGCATCCTGGCGCCCGACGCGCTCGACGCGGGCCAGGACGGCAAGTTCCTCGCCTGGGCGAACAGCCTGCGCCGTGATCTCGAAGCCATCGGGATCGCGCGCAAGCCGCCGCGCGTCCCGACGCTCGCCGAGCATCTTGCCCGCCGCGCCGCCGAGGGCGCGCACGAGGACAATGCCGCATGATGCGTTCGGTTACGATCCGCGGCGCGCTTGAGGGCGTGCCATGAAACAGCGTTATCCCAAGATCAACATCCTCGACGCCTGCCGCGACCAAGAGTTGTTCGGAAATTGGTTTCGTGATCCCTCGACATGGCGCTCGTGGTTCGTGTTCCTGCGCGCTTTGTTTGGTTTGCCGATGGACGAGGATGCCCGGCAGCTGTTCGAGCAATGCACAGGCCGTCCAACGCCGCCTAGCGGCGGCACGCAAGAAGCTTGGCTAGTGTGTGGCCGACGGTCCGGAAAGAGCTTAACTCTTGCACTGGTCGCGGTCTTTCTGGCGGCGTTCAACGATTGGGCGATCTACCTGGCCCCGGGCGAGCGTGGCACGGTCATGGTGCTCGCGACCGAGCGCCGGCAGGCGCGGGTTCTCTTTCGCTACGTGCGGGCTCTCTTGTTCAACGTGCCAATGCTTTGGGCCATGGTCGAGCGCGAGACGGCCGAGGCGATCGACCTCACGAACGGGATCACCATAGAGATTCAGACGGCGAGCTTTCGCACGGTGCGCGGCTACACGCTGGTCGCGGCGCTGTGCGATGAGATCGCGTTTTGGCGCAGCGAAAACTCGGCAAATCCTGACGACGAAATCGTGGCGGCCATTCGGCCAGCGATGTCTACGATTCCCAAGGCGATGTTGCTCTGCGCGAGTTCACCTTATGCGCGCCGCGGTGTCTTGTGGAATGCCTTCCGTCGCCACTACGCTAAAGATAGCTCCGTGCTGGTCTGGAAGGCCTCCACGCGGACAATGAATCCCACGGTACCGCAATCGGTGATCGACAATTCCATGGAAGCCGACCCGGCGAACGCGGCGGCGGAATATGGCGCTGAATTCCGCGTCGACATCGAGACCTTCGTTGCGCGCGAGGTGGTCGAGAGCGCTATCGTACCGGGCCGCCACGAGTTGCCGGCGCTGAGCGGCGCATCTTACGCCGCGTTCGTTGATCCCTCGGGCGGCTCGGCCAACTCGATGACCCTAGCGATCGCGCATCGCGATAAGGACGGCCGCGGCATTCTTGACGCGCTGCGCGAGTGCCGTCCACCGTTCTCGCCCGAGGCGGTCGTGGAGGAGTTCTCGGCGCTGCTTAGGACCTATGGCGTGCGCGAGGTCGAGGGTGACCGCTACGCCGGCGAATGGCCGCGCGAGCGGTTCCGCGTCCACACGATCGAGTACCGGCCTGCGGAGCGGCCGAAGGCGGAAATCTACCGCGACTTCCTGCCGATCCTAAACAGCGGGCGCGCTGACCTGCTCGATAACACTAAGCTCGTGAACCAGATCTGCGGTCTCGAACGCCGCACCGCGCGCGGTGGGCGCGACAGCATCGACCACGCGCCGGGCTCGCACGACGACCTCGCGAACGCCGCGGCTGGCGCGCTGGTGCGTGTCGCGGGCGAGCCGGATGCGCTGGAGATATGGCGCAGGCTGGGGGAAGCAGCATGAGTACCCGTCAGGGGGACCAGACAAGACGCCCCCCGCGTGCTCACGGTGAGGCGGCAAGCGCCCTTTCACGGCGGTAACACGGGTTCCAGTCCCGTAGGGCGCGCTAGTGAAATCAATGACTTAGGCGATCGTAGCTAGGCAGAAGGGCCGTCGGATCAAAGATAGACCAAAGATCGGAGGGCGTTGGCTCGGCGATCTAAACCCTCGCCCTTACGAGGCGCAGGGAGCGCCGTTGCCGCTCCGCGGCCCCGAACCCTAAGCCCTCCACGCAACCACAACGGGTGGGCTCCCTAGGTGCAGGGCGGCCCCAGCCCTTCCGACTAAACTGTCCTATGAAACCAAGCCTGGAGGCGAGCCGGGCAACGTAGCGGCACGGCTCGGAGCTTGGTAAACTGCAACGACATCGCTGCAATCAGTTTGCCGGCGAGCGGGGTTGTCCCAAGTCGGGCAGCGCGGGGCTCGGCTTCTACCAGGCAGGCAACCTGCGGTCCCGCTTTCCGGTCCACTTGACATATGCCGTCCAAGGTTGCCGACCCGCGCATTTTTGGCCTCAGCCTCCGTAACCGAGTGGAGTAATCGTTATGTCCGTAACCCCCGATCACCGGTCGAGGCCCGCCGCAGGGCTTGACGACCTCGCCGAAGAGCACGACCTCGCTCAGGTTGAGCGATGGATGGCAATCATCCGGGAGATCAACGAAGAGCAACACTTCAGTTCCGACCTTGACGTTTTGGAACGACGACTGCGCGAGACGATATCGGCGAACGCCTCCGACGCAGAGCTACATATCCGCCGGGGGTAAGATCGAGGCTGCCTTCCCGTCGCGCTGCGCCACTATCGCTGGCCGCGTCAGCTGGCATCAATCGCCAGCCGCAGGTCCTGCGTAACGATACTCGTGGCGTGGGACGCCGGAATGCCCGGAGGCATCCGTGAAGATACTCGTTTACGGCGCGGGCGTCATCGGGACGCTCTACGCCGCCAGACTTCAGGAAGGTGGCCATCGCGTTACCGTCGCTGCGCGCGGCGAGCGGCTAGCGGATGTCCGTCGTTATGGTTTGGTGCTTGAAGATATCGTCAGTCATGGTAGGTCGACGACGCAAGTCGGCACCACCGAGCGACTTGGCCTTGACGATCAATACGATATCGCACTAATTACGGTGAGGCGCGACCAAGTGGCAAGCGTTGTGCCGGAACTCATCGCAAATCGACGCATCCCTACACTGATTTTCATGCTGAACAATCCCACCGGCTCAGGCGACCTTGCTCAAGCCGTCGGCCGTGATCGGGTTCTGCTCGGTTTTCCAGGAGCGGGCGGCACGCGAGAGGGCCATCTTGTGCGCTATGCAATGATCGCGCAACAGCCAACAACGTTGGGCGAATTCGACGGGCAACGAACCGCGCGCCTGCGCAAACTGGTGGAAACATTTGGTCAGTGCGGACTTCGTACGACGACATCTCGCGACATGGATGGGTGGCTAAAGGCGCACGCCTTCTTCGTGACTGCCGTCAGCGGCGCGATCTATATGGCTGGAGGCTCCTGTCATCGACTGTCCGAAGACAAAGCGACCGTGGCGCTAATGGCGAAGGGGGTGCGGGAGGGATATTCTGCAGTGCGGGCGCTTGGGCTCAGCGTAGAACCCCTCGCGTTGAGGGTGCTCTTTACATGGTTGCCGCTGTCGTTCGCCATTCACTATTGGCGCCGCTTCTTCGCCTCCGAAATGGGTGACTACGTGTTTGGCCGCCATGCTCGCTCCGCTTCGCGGGAGATGCGCGAACTGGCCAATGACTGTCGCTCCTTATTGGAAAAGAGTTGTATCGAGGCTCCAGCGCTCCGACAGCTTTACAGTGCAATCGACGCTTATGTGGCATGAACGGTTCGGTTCACGGCTCCGGTAACAAGCGACGTGGGAATTTGGCGAAGAGGCTAACTGAAGGGGTCTATGTCCGGGGGCCTCGCGAGGAGAACAATAAACCCTACAAATTGATTTGGCGCAAAGCACTCTGAGGTGATCGACCTAGTGTGGACCACGCCCGGGAGGGAAACCCGAAGGGTGGGCGGTCCTGGCCGAACCGTCTGGGCTCCGACCTTGGCCGTTCCCCATATTCCAAATCTGCGATTGTCCGTGATTACAACTGAGCGCTACCGTCCTGTGTGCGGTAAAGCGGCCAGCGCGATGTCGCGAAGCCGCGTTATGTTGCGCTCGCCTCTATGCGCCGCGGCGATAATCCGTTGGGCCATGACTTCTTGAACTACGAGGGGTTGTCCGTCGTCACGGAGTTCTTTGCAAGCGTCGTCAAATGCGCGGCCCATAACGTGCAGCGTTCGTCGTCAAAAACGCCTTTGGCAACGAATGGTAGAATTGACGCCACCCGACCCTTCCCTGGGGACGCACAGTAGCGCCGCAGGCAAAAGCGGGCCACTCTCAAAGCCGCGTGATGGAAAGCGGCCAGTACCCAAAGAAGGTCCGGGAAGGTGCTCCCCGGGACCAAGGTGGATGTGGTCGTGCCGCCCTGAGAGCGCCGACTTCAACCATAGCCGCTTAAGGGAATGCGAAAAAGCAACATTAACGAAGATGACCTTCGTTCTCACGCGTTCTATCGGGCATGACCCGTGGCGACGTGCTTCGATACAAGCTGGCGTACGCGCTCAGGCCGAACCGTCAAGATCGTGCGCGGCTTACGGCTAGGGCTGACGGAAGACGAGCGCTACGCGGTCGCCGACCATGTCGTCTCCCAGCTCAAGGAGCACGGCGACCCTTGGCGGTTGTCCGATGAAGCCAAGCCCGGATGCGGGCCGACGACGTAGCAGGAAGCGCATTCAATTGCATTAAGAGGGTAAGTATTTCAATGCGGCAAATCTTGTGGAACTTCATAGCACGTGCCTAGCTCTTGTCCGATCATTTCGCGCAAGGCACGACACGCCGCGGCTTTCGACCACGGCACGTCATCTGATTCTGTAGCTTGATCGAGGATGGTAATCCCGAGGGTGCAATCGCTGATTGCGCCCCCTCATGAGAGGGCTAAGAGGGGAACAGCAAGGTCGTTCCCAACGAAATTAGGACAAACGGAAAATCATTTGTTCCAACGCTGCAAAAGGGACCATCCGAAATTTGAAAAGGGACCGGTTGGATGTAAGGGGGCCCCAGTGCTCCCACCTCAAGGAGCACGGCCACCGCTGGCGACTATCCCGATGAAGCGAAGCCCGAACGCGGACCGACGACGTAGCGGGAAGGAGGGCTTGGAGCTTGCTAAACTGCATGACATTGCTGCAATCAGTTTGCCGGCGAGCGGGGTTGTCCCAAGTCGGGCAGCGCGGGGCTCGGCTTCTACCAGGCAGGCAACCTGCGGTCCCGCTTTCCGGTCCACTTGACATATGCCGTCCAAGGTTGCCGACCCGCGCATTTTTGGCCTCAGCCTCCGTAACCGAGTGGAGTAATCGTTATGTCCGTAACCCCCGATCACCGGTCGAGGCCCGCCGCAGGGCTTGACGACCTCGCCGAAGAGCACGACCTCGCTCAGGTTGAGCGATGGATGGCAATCATCCGGGAGATCAACGAAGAGCAACACTTCAGTTCCGACCTTGACGTTTTGGAACGACGACTGCGCGAGACGATATCGGCGAACGGGTCCGACGCAGAGCTATCTATCCGCCGAGGTTGACGCCGGGGCTGCCTTCCCGTCGCGCTGCGCCATCGCTGGGCGCACCGCTGCTGCTCGCAGTCGAGCCGGGTTTTAAAGGCATCAATTTTGTCGCATCACCGCATGCGTCGATGTCGGCATTGCGATTAGCTTGGCGTGTTATTAGGTGATGAATTAACAGGCGGGCCGGGCGGCACCCCCAGTCCCGACACCCCGCCGCCCGAACACAAGCCTGAGTTCTGAGGCAACAAACTTACGACAACCCCCAAGCGCGTAAACTGCTTGGGGTCCCTTTTTGTGGCGACGGGCGCCCTATAGTTTCGGCATCGCGAGATTGTTGCGGCTTGTGGTTTTTCGGCCACAGCGACTATGCGCGCCTTTGGCCGCTGAGGGGAACGCTCCGTCCTTGCCGACTCGGAGACCAAACCTGCTCTAATCCACTCAACTTGGACGAAAAACACCCCCCGGTTATCCCGAGGGGTGCTCCCTGTTTACTGTGCCATTAGTGGGCTATCGCCTGGACGATGATAGCAATCGCAAGAGCGATTTGGCCCACGTCGACCTTTAAGGTGGTCTGCATTTCTTCCCCTTTGTTTCTTGGGGAAACGTGAGGCCTCACGTTTCGATTGGTCTTAGGTGACTGGTCACCGGTTTAAAACGCGCGCCTCCTAGCACAACTAAACGCTATCGGACCTCAGCAGCGCAATAGCCGAAGCTCAGGAGATCCTGAGAAATCATCGTCCATCGCGCCAAGCCGACGGATTTCGCATCTTAGAGAATGGCGAACGTGAGGTTCATCGTTGGATGGGCTCCGCTGCTGCTAGATGACTATCCCCGTGCAGCGGGCGTTATGGCTCGAGGTCCAGTGCCGCCAACGCGTCGAGCAGATGGCGTATGCGAGCGGGACCGTGACCGCGCGCCGCGATAACACAGGTCGCGAACACCAGGTGTGCTGCCGCGTCGTCGAACGCATCGGGGTCGCAACGCTCGCGAACCTGGTGGAGTGCCTCGCTCGCCAGCCGGTTGAGATCCCGCCGGCCGCTCCCAGCGCGGCGGCGGAGGTGTACGGTCTTGGCCATGCGCAAGCTCAAAAACGCGACAAAGACGTCCACTTATATCAGTTCAAGGAAGCAGGTCGGCCGCAATTCTCTTCAGACGGGTCTTCAGGCGCCGCCAGCGCGGCCTCTTCCCCAACCGAGCTGCTTCCTCATCGGCCAACAGGCGAAGCCGAAGGAATTGGCGCTTTGCCTCGTTTTGCTCGGTAGCCCGCTGTTTCCGATAGCCGTCGACGTTATGTTCAGAAAAGCTTTTCGCCATGGCGTTTTCCCCGTTCGCCACGCTCCTGCCCGGCAAGGTGATGCTTCAATTTAGCACATTTAAATCGCGGCGGTGCGACAAAAGAAGCCTGACCTAGTGGCTTGCCGCGGCGAGCAAATGGCCCTGATGGAGCCGCGCAGCCGCGGTGACCGAGGCGCCGGCGGCTGTCGAGAGAGTTCCGAACTGCGCGGCGAACTGGCTCAGGAGCGAGAGCGCGTTGCTTGCGGCCGTCGTCGAGGTCGTCGTCGTGGTCGAAGCTGCCGGCGGATCGTCGACCGTCAGGGATTCGGAGGCGCTGGTCGCTTTCGTGCCGCAGGTGCCGTTGGTCGCCGTCAGCGTCAGGGTCGCGACCGGATGCCATTCAGGAACTCAAGGCGGATAACGACAATCTTCGCGCCGAACGCGACACCGACGCTAGCGCGATTGACGACTTGCGCCGCGAGCTCGCGGAACTCAAGAAACAGATTCACGCGCAGTAGCCGCGCATGCGCCGCGCGCGGCTCATCGCTGCGCGTCACGGCGAGAAATCCCGCCGCGCCAGCGCAAACCACCGCGCGTGCCGAGCCCGCCCCCGACCGTTTGACCGCGCTGAAACGCTTTGGGGATGCGCATTTTCCCCTAAGCGACGGGCGACGGCGCCAGAACGGCGAGCGCGTTGTCGATCTCCGCCGCGATGAGCTGGCGTCCAAGCGCCGCCAGCGCGGCGAGGTTGGCCGCCGAAGCATCGTCGAAGGCCGTGTTGACGACGGGCCCGAGATCGATGTCGCATCGTACCAGGTTGCCCGGCACGGCCCATCGGGCCAGATGGTGAAGTACGCTGGACTGCGCATCCATGAAAAGCGAAACGAGATTGGGCAGCCAGCCGACGATGCCGCCATTCCCCGACGCGACCGGCTGGGTCCTCGTGCCGGTGCCGAGCGAAAGCACGTGCAAATCCTCGCCTTTCCACATGAGGTCGGCTTCGAGGATCGCGGCAATCGACGGGTTGTTGATCGCGGTGCCGCCGTCCACGCAGCGATACGCGCCACCCGACGCGCTCAGGATCGACGCCGGCGCGAAGTAGGTTTCGGCCGCGCTTGTCGCCCGCGCCACATCCTTGAGCGCGAAATTGTACGAGGCGTCCTGCCGCGCGCGCCAGGACTTGAAGAAGATCGAGGCCGGCCGCAGCAGATCGACCGTGGACACGATCAATTCGGGCTTTACGACGCTGTTGAGCATGGCGCCGCCAAAGGTCGTCGCGAGGAAGCCTTCGAGTGGCGCGGCGTCGTATTTCGGTTCGACCGCGTTCAAGACATCGGTCACCAGCGTCTTGGCGAAAATGGTGCCGCCGTCGTCCATCAGCATGTCATAGATGGTCTTGGCGGGAACGCGATGCGCGAGGCCGGTGGCGATGATGCCGCCGATGGAGGTGCCCGCCATCATGTCGAACAGATCGGCGCACGGCCCGCGCTGCGCTTCGATCTCGGTCAGCAGGGCAAGCGGCAGGATGCCGCGAATCCCGCCGCCGTCGATCGAGAGAATGCGTTTGGTCATGAATGGCGCCAATGCAAGCAGTTTCAAGGAAGTACGCGTTCCCGTCAATTGCCGGTGTTTTCTGGCGCGTCCTGTCGCGCCGGAAACAATGCGGCTCGGCGCTGCGCGTCACGGCGAGAAGTCCCGCCGCGCCAGCACGAAGCGGATGTTCCGCAGGGTCGTGAGCGCGTTGGCGTACTCGGGCGAGTCTTCCGGGAATGCCGGCAGCTCGTTTGTGATCCGTTGGGCGAGATTGCAAAGCTCGATCCGCGTCAGGCGCATCAGCTCGTTGATTGTCAGCACTCGCATTGTTTCCTCCATCGTTTTCCGGCCGCGCCAATCGCGGCCTTCTGGATGGAGGCCCGTGCGCCGGAGGAGGCGGGTGCATCGCTTGCGACGGGAACGTCAGAGGAGGAGTGCGTCCCTGTCCGCCGCAGCCTTGGCGAAGGCGGAAGCACTTGCAGCCATGCAGCCGACCAGCCTGCGCGAAGCCGAGGCTTCGCTTCGGCAGAGGCAGGCGGACGGTGCGAGAAGGCCCTACAAGAAGGACGGGTTTGGCGTGGACGGGATGGTGGGAGCGGGTGCTGACAATTCGTTCTGAAACAATGCGCAAAAAGGGTGGCTAATAACGAAAAAGAAACAGGATCGCGGCAAAGCGCCCCCCAAGGGTCACCACGCCATGCGATAGCTTCGGTGTCGTTTCCGAGCGGTTCCCCGACCCGCATCTCGGCAAATCCGGCACTTGCACTTTCGCGGCACGCCGCTTCATCCGCGCGACATCAAGGTGGAATCGGCGGAGCTCATCTTCCTTCCCACTATCGTGCCGTCGCGGAGCTTCACGATCAACTGCCGCCGCCGGTTGGGCGTCACGCCGATAAAGGGTATGCCCCAGTGTCTGGCGCTGAACAGCCCTGAAAGCGCATTTCGAAGGGCTGTCATTAAGACATAGCCAGGATCGGCATCGGGGCCTCGAATCCGCGCAGGCTGTGCTCGCCGAGCGGGCGCCAGGGGCCTGGCGTGGCGCCGGCGAAGGAAGCGGTGACGAGTATCGGGCAGCCGAGTTCCTTAGTCAGATCTTGAACCCGGACGACTTCGTTCACCGCCGAGCCGACCAGCGTGAACTGCAAACGCTCGGGCACCCCGACATTTCCGTAGATAACTTCGCCAAGGTGGAGCGCGATGCCAAAATCAAGAATCAAGCCGTCCACCGGCGGCGACGCACCGAGCCGCCGGCGCGACTTCGATCGCTGCGGCAAGTGCCCGGCCGCAAGCGTCCTCAGGCCCACCCTCGACGCGGAACAAGCCAAGCACCGCGTCGCCGACCAGGTTCACTATCTCGCCGCCGTGGTCGAGTACCGCGGCCGCCGTCATCTCGAAATAACGGCCCAGAAGGTGGAGGAACGCTTCGGCCGAGAGCTGGTCGGCAAATTCTGTCGAACGGCGCAGATCGCTAAACCACAACGCCGCAGTGATTTTTTTGCCATCACCTCGGCGGATCGAGCCGTTAAGGACGGCCTCGCCAGCACGCTTGCCAAGATAGGCATAGGCCACGTTCTGCGCGACGCTGCGCTCGAACTTCGCCTTCAGCGCAATGCCGAGTTCGCGAGTGACACGCTGAAGTTGGGCGATCTCGCCATCGGTGAAGCCCGTGGCGCGGTCGCCTAACCAGGAGCAAATGATGCCGTTTTGCTTGGCCGCGTCGAAGCCTACCAGGAATACGACATAGTCGGTGCCGCCCAACGCGCGAAACTCCTCAAGTATGGCGAAGTCGACCAACGCCGTTTCGCCGGTCAGCCGACGCCGGAGGACCGGCAGGCGATGCGTCAAGGTGTGGCCTATCGGGCTGCGTAGAAATTGCTCCTGCCCACTCTCCTCGGGGCGGAAGAAGTCGACCACGACGCCTCTCTCGGCGTTCCAGCTCAGGATGCCGGCATCGTAGAGCGGATGGAGCACGCGGAAGGCCACCTGGCCGCGCAGAATCGGCGTGCCCACGCCGCGCAGACGCCGGCACAGCTCGCCAAAGAGTCCGGCGGGCTCGGTATCGAGCAAAGCTTGTTCGGCAAGCCACTCGACGATGGCGTTGCTCAGGACGCTCGGTGCCGCCGTTTGCTTGTCCATGCGCGGCGATCTTATCGCAGATCGGCGCTTGTGCGCCCAGCCTTCTTAATTCGCTCGGACAATGGAACGGCGTCTGGCGCGCTGCATGACAGGTAACGGCCCATCAGCGACAAGCGAACTTTAGACGGGCGTCCGCTTTTTTTGAGTGCGACCAAAGGGCGCTTGAATGAACCTCAAGACCGCTCTAGCCTCGACGCGCAAGTCGCAGCTGTTTTTGGTGCCCCTGCGGGCAAAAAAAGACCGCACTCGGTGGCCTGTGGAGCGGTTGTGCGCGATAGCAGCACAGAACCGATCATTCGGTCCCCCGTGGGCCGGCCGTTGCCGCGTGAAAATCAGAACCATCGGGAGGAACAAAGAATGCTTCCATTAGCCAAATTGGGAACCAGGGCTGTGGCAGTCGTTGCCGTAACCGCCGTAGTCGCAGTCGCGGGATTCCTGTTCGCGTCGGTCGCCCACACCGAGGATCTCAAGCACTACGATTCCAACAACAAGCAATTCTGGACGCATCCGCCGGACGACTGGTTCATGGGGGACGAGACCCAGGAACTCCATGGCACGAATTACTTGAAGACGCTGCCACCGGCGACCGGCTTCACCAAGGAGGAGATCGAAGCCAAACTGAAGAATATCAAACTGCCCCCCGGCTTCAAGATCGAGCTGTGGGCGAGCGGGGTGACCGATGCTCGGCAGATGGCTTGGGGCGACAAGGGCACGCTGTTCGTCGGCTCGCTGTTCGGTGCGGGCGGCGTCGTCCATGCAGTGGTCGATGAAGGCGGCAAGCGGGTCGTCAAGGAAGCCATCAAGGGATTGAAATTCCCAAGCGGTATCGCTTTCCGCAGCGGCGCGCTCTACGTCGCCGACGTCAATAAGATCCTCAAGTATGACGACGCGGAAGATCACATCGGCAATGAGCCGGCGCCGACCGTGGTCTATGACGACATGCCGCCCTACATTCCGCACGGCTGGAAATATCTGGCGTTCGACAAAAACGGCTGGCTGTACGTGGCGTTCGGACCGCCTTGCAACATCTGCCTGCCGCCGACGACCACGTCCCAGGTCCGGCACATCGATCCCGAAAACGGCACGGCGGAAATCGTTGCGCTTGGTATCCGCAACAGTGTCGGCGGCGATGTCGATCCGCGGACGGATCAATATTGGTTCACCGAGAACGCGCGTGATTGGCTCGGCGAAGACGTTCCGAGCGACAAGCTCAACTACGTCTCCCATATTGGAGTGGATTTCGGTTACCCCTATTGCCATGAGGGCGATATACCGGATCCGAAATTCGCCATGGGGCATAAGTGCTCGGAGTTCACGCCGCCGGCGTTCAAACTTGGGGCGCACGTGGCGCCGCTTGGCATGAAGTTCTACACCGGGAATCAATTCCCAGCGGACTACAAGAACAGCATCATCGTTACCGAGCACGGCTCCTGGAACAGGCTGAAGTACCAGGGCGCCAGGCTCGTGCGCATCAACGTCGATCCTGATGGCAAGAATGCGAAGCAGGAAGTGTTTGCCTCCGGATGGCTCGACCCGGACAACAAATATCTCGGGCGACCGAACGACGTACTGGTGGCGAAGGACGGCTCGCTGTTGGTTGCCGACGATTACAACGGCGCCATCTACCGGATCAGCTACAGCAAGTAGCCGCGCGACGATCCGAGACAGTGGATTGGTGTTCTAAGTCCAAGCCGGGACTCCCAGCTTGGACTCGTTATTTTGTTGCTGACATGATCCACAAACGACGTGCCCTGCTGGTCTTAGGCATGACTGCTTGGTTGTTCGGCTTGGAGCCGGCTTCAGCTGCCGATCTGGCAGCCGGCAAGGCCACGGCTGAGAGCTGCGCCGGTTGCCACGGCGCCAACGGCATCTCGCAGACCGCGGAGACGCCATCGCTTGCCGGCCAGCCCGACGACTACATCCAATGGCAGCTCGTCTATTTCCACCGCGGCGCCCGCAAGAACGAACTGATGGAATCGGTCGCCCAGGCGCTCACCAATGAGGAAATCCGGAATCTCGGCGCCTACTACGCCTCGCTGCCCCCGCCCAAGCCGGAGCCGGCGCCCGGGTCCGATGCGTCGCCGCAGACCGGTGCCAAGCTGGCCGCCCAGCACCGCTGCAAATCGTGTCACGGCGACGACTATGCCGGTGTTGGACCTGCCGCGCGTCTCTCCGGGCAGCGCGAGGACGTCCTGCTCAAGGCGCTGCGCGATTTCAAATCGGGAACCCGCGTAGGTTCGGGCGTCGCTTCCATGGCGGACGTGACCTTCGAACTGAGCGACGCGGACATGCAGGCGCTTGCGCATTACATGGCGGCGCAACGCTGAATAGCGACACCGCGTGGTTGGGCGATTGCGCCCGAAAACGGCTGGGTTTTGCGCGGCTGTTTGTGTCGAGAACTTGGATCCGGACAATGGGGTTATAGCGCGCGGGATTTCGAATTATGGCCCCTCTGTATGGACCGGCCGCGCGAGGTTGGTCTTGCGCTTCTGTATCCGGCCTACTGATGGAGCGTTTGAGCTCCTGGCCATCATGGACATCCGCGCGCGTTCCGGAATGATGCGAACGCCGTTTCAATTGGGCCGCGTCAGCTGCCCCGACAAAGCGGGGGTAATCATAAGGCGCAGCAAGCACATGGTGCGTCCGGCTACGCCGGACCGGCTCTCTCGCGCGGAGCCCGCAGATCCCGCAAACGACGGGATGCCGGGTCTCCGCCCTTCGGGCTTCGATCCCTCGCGCACATTATAATGAACCCCTCGCCGGGGGCGGTCGATCCCCGCGTCCCGCCTATGGCGGCGCTATGCTGACGCTCCTGGGATGCCCTTTTGACGGCTCTCGGGGCTGGCGAATGGCCTTGCGCTGTGCTCCGGCTGATACGCCCATCCTCAGCGCGGGAAGTTGACAAATTCCCTGCCCGAGTTGCCCAAAACCGACCACAACTTCGCCCCCCCGTCAGAAACATTTCCGTTCCCCGGTTGATCGACGGAACTGTGATGCCGGTTTCCTCGACACCTCGGGCGATCTCCAAGGCTTGTTTCAAATACGGAAACGGCGAGCCCGCTATGGGCCCGTGCGGGCGCGAGGCGAAGCTTCCCCCGCATGCACGGGAAATGCTTATACCCCGCGAGACAGTTTCAGCTCGTCTTGCGCGGCTCCTTTTCAGTAACAGTCTGCGGCCGAATCCTTTTGTTGGAGTGACGCTGCAGCTAGGGTCAGAACTCATTAATTTTTGGCATCTGACAATACGGTCCTGATTCGTTTTTGGAAGGGGATCGGGATCATGCGCAGGAATTTGTTTTGGCTAAACGACAAGCAATGGGCTCGGATTAAGCCGCATTTGCCGACCGATGTTCGCGGGGTCGAGCGGGTTGACGATCGGCGGGTCATCAGCGGGATCGTGCATGTTCTCAAGAGCGGCGGCCGCTGGAGTGATTGCCCACCCGAATATGGTCCGCCGACGACGATCTATAACCGCTTCGTGCGCTGGGCGCGTCGGGGCGTTTGGGAGAACCTGTTCCGGGAGTTGGCCGGGCGTGGGCGTTCGGCGGACACGCAGATGATCAACTCCACGCACGTCAAGGCGCACCGCTCGGCATCCGGCGGAAAAGGGGGGAGAAAAAGCAGGCTGTGGGCCGTTCGCGCGGAGGGCGCAACACGAAGATACACGCACTCGCAGATGCTAAGGGGCGCCTGATCGCGATCCTGTTGACCGGAGGGGAAGCGCACGATTGCCCTGTCGCAGAGCGCCTGATGCGCAGAGTAAAGTCGCCAGAGCGCCTGCTCGGCGACAAAGCGTATGACAGCGCTGAATTGCGCGAGCAGTCAGACGAACGCGGAACCAAATCGGTCATTCCTAACCGCTGCAACAGAAAACAACCATTCTCCTTCAGCAAGCGCCTCTACAAGCTACGCTGGCGGATTGAGAACGCGTTTAACAGGTTGAAGGACTTCAGACGCATCGCGACACGATACGACCGGCTGGCGCGAAATTACCTGGCCTCTGTCTGCCTTGCCGCCGCACTCGTATGGTGGATCTAATGAGTCTGGACCCTAGTCCCTTACCGTTCATTTCATTCGCGCCAAAAGCGCGACCATCTCTGGCGGGAGTTCCTGCGGTAGCTCATAGCTGGTGCGCAGCTCCTGCCCGATCGACATTTGCATGGCGCGAGACAAACCGGGCGACCAACCGATCGCTCGCAAGCGCAGATATCTGGCGGCGATCGCGGTCACGAAGTAACCGATCTGCGGCGACGCAACGGCGGCCACCAGACCCAATGTCACAGTCCCGAGATTTTGATTTGCTGCAAGACCGGCCGCGATGGCGCCGGCGGCAACAAGCAGGATCACCGGCGCCAAAACGAGCACCCCGAACGGGCGCAATCCAAGAACGGCGCCCGCCGCCGCACCAAAGATCAGAACAGCTATCATCGCAGCACCCCTTCCCAAGAGGTGGCTGTTGAGACTTACCGCCTTGCCGACCAATGGGGTCCCCGACGACCCACACCCATGATCCGCGCGCTAGAGGGCTGGCAGAAGGAATTATTTCGTCGCTATTGAGGATCCATCTGGCGAAATAGTGACGTTGGAACCCGGGTGGGAGACGTGTTCGGGCGACTGATACTCGCCAATTCCGACAAATCCGCGCGTTCTCCGGATTGAGAAACTCAATTCGTGAATGGGACGCGTATCTGAAAGACCCACAAGTTTCATGTATCGCGCCGCTGACAAAGCTTGCCTGCCTTCCTTTTGTCACAGGGCGATGCCCTCCTATGAGGGACATCAGCGGAAGACAGCCGCTGCTCCTGCGAGCGTAACGCCGAGCGGCAAGGAGCGCTGCCCATGTTGTCCTCGCGAATTCAAGCGTCGTCGCCCGTCGAAAGCGATCAAGCCGAGGCCATCATTGCCGCCTTCGACGAATGGGCAAAAACCGTAGAAAGCCGGGCGCGCAGGGCCGAATTTCATCCCAATGGATACGGTTCTTCGGTCCGTCAAGCGGAAGAATCGCGTATCCATCCTGCGGTCGCCGCCTTGGAGCGTTCAATTTATGGGAATGATCGCCTACCGCAGTTTCGCAGGCAGCCAATCGTCCGGCAGGGGCCGTCCGTCGTGATGCGAATATTCGTTGCTGCTGTCTATATTCTTGTCGCCGCCGCGATTGCGGGCGCCGCCCTGGCCTGGCGATCCAGTGACGATAGGATAAAGGATATCGTTGCAGCCTGGGAAACTTCGCTGACCCGCGTCTCAACCATCCTCGGTGTCCGATCGCCGCCGATCGCTAACCTGTTGGCCGCTGCGCCGGTTTCCAGCGTTCCAGATCAGGTTCCGGCAGAGAACGAAGCCGTTCCGCGGGCAGCGGCGGAAACCGTTCCGCAAGCGGCAGTGCCTCTCGCGCCGTCGGCCACGGCGCCTGTCGCGCCGTCCGCGACTGGGCCGGTTCCGGCAGGAGCCCCGCCTGAGGTGCAACAACAACTGGCGACGATCGAAGACGATCTCACGGCCATGCTGCAAGCCATAGAGCAGATCGCGAGCAAGCAGGAGCAAATGGCAAAGGACATCGCGGCTCTTCAGGCTGCCCAACAGAAAATCAGCCAAAAGATATCGCCGCCCAATCTTCGCACCGGCTTCCTAACCGCGCCGCGCAAAAATTCGCCAAAGCCCGTGCGCGCCGAAGCGCCGGTCGAGCTGGCCCCCGCGCCTGTCCCGGCCGCGCGCCCTCGACAGCCGGCCGATTTGCCCTGATTTGCCCCCGCTTGCGGATTGGTCACGATTGCGCTGACCCGCTGCGTGTGCAGTAAGCCACCACGTTTAAGCTGTGCATTATAAAGTAAATGGCGCGTCCGGCGTGCCGGACCGGGCTGTCGCGCGCCGAGCCCTTGCATCCCGAGTGCGGGATTGCGGCGGAACGAAACAGATCACCGGACCGGATCAGTGGGGGTTCTATGTCGTTTCTGCCGCAGTGCTGCCGGTAGGACAGCGGACAATCAGCTTTACCAAGATCAAGAAGCTTTCGGAGCCCGTAAAAATTGACAGCTTGCCTGAGAAATGCGGACTGGCCCCTTTTCCTGAAAGAGTGGCCCCTATGGACCATATGCCTAGGTAATAGGGGGCTAGTACCGGGGTAGGGGGTACCTGGCCCCTTTCCATCCAACTGGTCCCTTTTGAAATTTCGGGGTGGTCCCTTTTGCAGCGTTGGAACAAAAGCCCCTTACCCCGTCTTTAACGTTGCGTCTGCGTTTCGACCTGCGTGCTGGGGGATCGGCAAATGCCCAGCGATGGCCTGGGAGAGGTGCATCGGGCGCACGCTGCCACCGGCATCATGCTCGCCCAGAAGACGGACGACCTTCAAAGCAAGATCGTCCTTCTCGACATGGCCCGAGCGTGGCTCGCCCTTGCCGACCAGCACGATAAGAACAGCCGAACCATGCTGGTTTATGGGACGCCGGAACCGCACCAGCAGCAGTCGCAGCCGAAGAAGGAATGAAACTCAACCCACCTTTGCGCGTTGCACGTCAGCAGCCTAGGGAGGACCCCCATGTGGTTCGAAATTTGGGCAGTGACCGTTGCGCTTGCCATCGGCTGCGCAGTGATGGCCCAGGTCATAGGACGCCAGGGCGACGCTGTGCGTGGGAGTTAGTCTGTAAGTTGTCGCGTAGTGTTTAGAGGCCGTCTTAGTCGGCGGCCTCTTTTATTGCGGAACCGGCGGTGCTGTCCTAGTTCCAAGGCTCTTGTCCTAATTTGATTTTCGGTTTGTCCTAATTTCGTCGGGAACGACTTTGCTGTTCCCTACTTAGCCCTGTCATGAGGGGCGCAAATAGCGATTGCGCCCGTGGCGGATTACCATCCTGGATCAAGCTACGAATCGGATAACGTGCCGTGGTCCAAAGCGGCGGTGTGTCGTGCCTTGCGCAAAATGATCGGACAAGAGCTGGGCACGCGCTATGAAGTCCCGCAAGATTTGCCACACGAAATGCTTGCCCTCTTGATGCAATTGAATGAACAAGAGGAATAAGCCGCCTCAGTTGGCGGTCTCGTTACAGTCCGCAGCTGGCCGGTTTCCAAACCCTTGGCCGGATTTGAAAATTACCGGCTTATGGCCTGTCTGGCCGACATCGGAAGCGAAAGCCCCGGCCCCATGACCCGGGCTTTTTCCTTTGTAAGCCCAGGTGCTGTTCTATTTTCGAAATCGCGCAGTGTGTCCTAATTAGGCTCATCCTTTGTTTCCACAGGCAGAGGGGAACGGGCCAGTGCCGATTATTCGGCTATTGCAAAACCAGCCATTCGAACCGGAAGACATCAAGATAATAAGCGCGGCCTACGAGCAGACCTTGAGCAGTCTCGGGCTAGTGGATCGAACCGATCCACTCACTGAGGTTGTTGCCGAAAAAATAATTGAATGCGCACAAACAGGCGAACGCGATCCTGTTCGACTCAGAGAGCGTGCTCTCAAATTACTACAAGCTTAGCCTTTAGGCCGCCTTAGGTGGCGGCTTCATTTTTCTATCCCACAAGCTAAATGTCTCCTATGACCAATTTCTGACGTCAGGTGTTTTAGCCGGCATGGAACTTTTTAGAGGTCTGACAGTTTGAAGGTCGGCTCGCCAACCTCGCGAGGGTTCCGCATGCAGAGAACAAACCGTTCCTGAAATTCGCCGCCGAGCGCGAACTGATGGTGAAAGGCACTCGTAATTCAAGAAAAGCCGGCTTGGCACAGGCTTAGCTCGGCGTTGGTCGCGATGGGCCGCCGTGCTCGAGCAACATAAGTCCAGATTGTCGCCTCACGTGGCAATGCGAGAACGGGGCCATCTCCGGCCGTTAGCGCATTCAGCCGGCGCAAGATGATCGGCCGGCGAGAACAGTAACGCCGAACTGAAAGGCAATCGCCGAATGGGAGCGGGCCGGAATTTTTCGGCAAGCGTACTTTATGTCGCCGCTTTTCTGCTCGCGACCGGTTCGGTAGCGACGGCAGATCCTCCACTGCCGCGCGAGCGGCCCGAGATCGTGCCAGGCGAGCGATTTTCGACGCCAGACACCGACGTCGCACCCTCCCCCTGTCAGATACGGCTGGCCAAACTTGCGACCTTCAGGCTTTCGCCGGCGATCACTGGCCCCGGTGAATGCGCAGCAACGGATGTCGTCACGGTCGACGCGGTCCTCTTGCCGGACGACCATCGCGCCATCTTCTGGCCGCCGGTAACACTGCGCTGCCCAATGGCGGAGACTGTGGCGCAGTGGATCATCAATGACGTCGCGCCAACGGTCGGCGCTCCGCGCAGCATCGAGACCCTCAATTCGTTCGATTGCCGGCCGCGCAACGGTATCACCGGTGCGCCGATCAGCGAGCATGGTCGTGCCAACGCATTAGACGTGCGTTCGTTCACACTTGGGAATGGTGTCGTCGTGGAGCTGACCAGTGCCGGTGTCACTAAGTCATTGCGTGAGAAATTACGGGATAGCGCCTGCGCGCGCTTTACGACCGTGCTGGGCAACGGCGCCGACGCCTATCATGAAGGCCATGTCCATATCGACCTGATGGAAAGGACTAACAATTATAAGATTTGTCAGTGGGGAGTGCTCGATCCCGCCGAAACGGCCGCGGTTGCGGCAAGGAAAGCCGCGGCAGCCGGTCGCATCCCGGCGGTAATAACAGCCGCAGGCGACATTCCGCTGCCGCACCCGCGCCCAGCGATTGACACCCTTGCAACGACCCTTCCCCGGCAGAGCATGCCTCGTATTTTCAAGGAGGAAACGATGCGAACATCGGTTGCACTTTCTGTTGCGGCAACGGTGGCCACATCTGCGATGGCATATGCGGAAGAGCAGACCGTCACGGTGGGGCCATGGACCATTGCCACCTCTTACAAAGGTGACAAGTTCGATAGTTGCTCGATGAACCGCTCGGCTCCCGAGCTTGATATCACGTTTGTTCGATCTCAGGACGGGTTGCTCCTGCTTCTTGGTTCACAAAAATGGAAGCTGGAACACGGTAAGGCGTATACCGTTCGCCTCATTGCTGGCTCCCGGTCGGTCGAAGCGAAGGCGCTAGCTGAGTCAAAAGCTGTAACCATCGCTTTGGCGGACCGAGCTCTCAACGAAAGATTGCGAACCGCTGACGTTCTGGAGGTCAGGGGAGAAGGAGCGACGCTGCAGGTACCACTCGAGGGGAGCACGGCGGCTCTCGGGCGTCTGGAAGCGTGCTTTGATAAGAACAGTCGAGTCGGGGTCGAGACTAACCCATTCGTTTCGCCTAACCGCAAACCATAGGGCTGCGAGAACTCGATGCCGGACCGTAATGGCGACCGAGCGTTAGTCGTGCCAAGATAAGCACGACTCGAAAGTTTCCACTCAAGAGGCGGTTCGGGAGAGATAGAAGGACCATGCAGGTCAGGTTAATGCGCGCAAAGTTGCGCGCGCGTTTGTGGAATCCGCGCAACGAATGGCGTGGCGGAGCCTGGTCGATGTACCGCCGTTGCGCAAACACAAGGTCCCCAGTTTATTTTGACATAGATTGAGACCTGACGAAATTGTTGCCCGTACCAAAATGACGCGATTGGCCCGCTTCGTCCGTTGCCGTAACCCAGCAAATCGGTAGATGGGGTAATCGGCCGACGAGCTTGTGGATAGCTGAAGATTTTGGGTGCTGCGCTTCAGGCTGATGGTGAAACGAGGTCACCGTGGTTACGGGCCTCAAGCATCAGAAGGAGAAGCGCAGCATGGACCATTTTGCGGGACTGGACGTGTCGGTCAAGGAGACCAGCGTCTGCATTGTGGATGACACGGGCAGGATCGTTCGGGAAGTGAAGGTTGCGAGCGAACCTGAAGCGTTGGTGACGGCACTGAAGAACCCCTCCTATCACTTCAAGCGAATTGGATTGGAAGCCGGGCCACTTTCGCAATGGCTGTTCAGCGCTCTGGCCGAAGCAGAGTTGCCGGTAATCTGTGTCGAGACGCGGCACATGCAGGCGGTGCTGAAGGCACAGATCAACAAGACGGACCGCAACGATGCGCGCGGCATCGCGCAGATGATGCGGGTGGGGCTTTACCGCCCGGTGCATGTGAAGACGCTACGCAGCCAGAAACTGCGGATGATGCTGACCCATCGCAAGTTTGCTTCAATCGAAGGCCATCGCCGTCGAGAACGATCTACGGGGTACTTTACGCAACTTCGGTCTCAAGGTCGGCATCGCCGGGAAGACGAAGTTCGAGGCCCGCATCAAAGAGCTGGTCGAGAACCTTCCCGACCTGGCCGAGTTGGTCGAACCAATGCTCGTTGTCCGGCGGACGCTGCGCGAACAGATCGTCATCCTGCATCGCCGTTTACTGGCCATCGTCCGGGATGATGAGGTGTGCCGGCGCTTGATGACAACCCCCGGTGTCGGCCCGGTGGTGGCGCTGACCTATCGTGCCACCGTCGATGTGCCTGCTCGGTTCCGAAAATCCAAGTCAGTCGGCGCGGTATTTGGACTGACGTGTTCCAAGCATCAATCCGGCGAGATCGATTGGAGCGGCAGAATATCACGCTGCGGAGATGAGATGATGCGGACGATGCTCTACGAAGCGGCCCAGGTCATGCTGACCCGCACCAACAAGTGGTCGTGGCTCAAGGCCTGGGCGATGCAGATCGCCAGGCGCCGCGGCATGAAAAAGGCGATCGTGGCTCTGGCACGCCGCTTGGCCGTGATCCTGCACCGCATTTGGGTTGACGGCACCGAGTTCCGATGGGCCAGGGAACAGGTCCCGACAGCAGCATGAGAACCGTGCAGGATCACATCCGATAGGACGATAGGAGGAAACTCGAGCTCCACCCTGTGGTGGAATGATGTCCCTCGCGGGACGATGGATGAGGTGAGTTCGCCCAATCGCTTGGACCTGCCGTTCGTTACAGCAAGCCCGCTCGGTAGATTGTTCCGCCTCGTCTTCGACTCCCATGATGGAAGGGCCTGGTGCCGATTCCGAAGAGAAGCACGAGCCCGTGAGCGACATCGACACTGCTGTGGTGGTGGTTGGTCTGAAAGCGCTTGACCCTCAATGGCCGATTAGAGAAGCGATCGGAGCAATAGCGGACATGCCGTCGACATCGCCGCGACGCAGATGCCGAGTAGACCCGGGGAATTTCACCCCGAGTCCCTCACAGATCCGTACGTGAACCTCTCGAATTCATACGGCTCGTGTCATAGCACGAAGGCTGCCGCCTTCCGCTGAACCTTCGGGCTCCTCCTGGTTTGACCCAGTTGGCCCAAGCTCAACGGCGATGACCTGCCCCCTTTGCTCCACGGGCATTACCGCGCTTCGTCACTACTACGGGGCAGTCCGCCCCTCTCCGGCGCATCGGTACTTTGGGCCTCGCGGTTGGAGCCGCTTGCGCCTTTTCCCTTGGCATCGCCGGCCAGGTTCTCACGTTCCGTACAAGAGCCTGATTGAGCTTCGCGCCGTCTACATGCCGGATGCCGCTTGGGCGGTCTCAGCGCATCCCCCGAGCTGATCCCGGGAGAAGGGTCAGCCCCCGGTTTTGACATCGTCTAATCGCTTTTCGACACTTCACCGACGGGTTGCTTACGCTCGCCTCGCTCAATCTTGCCTGCCGGAATCTCGTCCCGGCGTTTCCGCAACGCTCACCACGATGGCTTTTGACCACAGCAGCTTGCGGTGGCTTGAGATCAACACCTGATTGTCGAACTCGAAGGGCCTCCCTTCATCTCTCGTACAGTTACGCATCGCCGTTTGGACCGGCGATGCTCGTGACACAAGACCCATTCTGCGACATGGGATGCAGGATGCCGCCACGGAACGTGAATACCGATGAGCTGACTGAAGCACTGTTGCATGTGCAGCACTGTTGCATGTGCGAGGTGCGACATTTCGTCGCGCTTCGCTAATATCCAGATAAAACGCGCAAGCTCTCCGGGGTCCGTCTGGAACGGCCGCCACAGTGGCAAGTTTTACTACAGGGGGCTTTTCGACTGTTGTTGAACGGCGAGTTGAAGTTCCACGGAGGAAGCCATGATCGAATGGACAAACGCAAAGCTCTGTGATGTCGGCAACCTGATCCTCGGTGCAATTCTGTTCGCATCGCCCTGGCTATTCAAGTTTGCGTCTGGGCATGAAACGCAGAACGCCCTCGTGGCCGGTATCGTAATCATCGTGCTATCGGTGGCCGCACTTACGGCATTCGCCGTATGGGAAGAATGGCTGAATTTGATCGTTGGTCTTTGGCTGATCGTGTCCCCTTGGGTCTTGAAATTTCCCCATACGCCGGCGATGCGAACCGACGTTGTAATCGGTGTCATCGTCGCAGTGCTCGCTGCAATCGAGCTCTGGTACAGCTGGCAGAGACCGCGCGAACATATTGTCAATCGCTAGGATCGAGCCACCATTTGGTCACCTACCGCGTGCTCGCCGCTGACGTCCTGCGTAAGCGCAAACAGCGGCGACACGACGGGCGTCCACGCTGTGCGTCACCCAGCGAATAATTACGCTGCACCGACGTAGCATACTGACCAGGCATCGGTGCTGAGTTCCTGAAGGATAAGAACTGACCATGTCAGCCGCGCGCTGTATCCTTAAACATCTCAGCGCACGGCACATGGTTTCGTCCGAGAAAGATGGTGGGCTCGGTGAGTCCTCCATATAGGCGGCGACGTCGCCGATATCGCCACTGTGCCAATTGATCAGTATCAGCAAGCCATACAGCCGCCGACCGATGCCCAGCGAGCTGCGCTCGACGAACTCGCAGCCGCCACAACCAAGGCGGCGCAGGACATCAAGGCCGCCTGCCCGGCGGATCTTGCACTAACGGCCCCGGGCCGGCTCGCGGCCGTGCAACAGCGCGTCGAAGCGATGATCGCGGGCGTATAGACCATTGAGCCGCCGCTGGAGAAATTCTACGGCCTTCTCAATGACGAACAGAAGGCGAAGGTGAACATGCTCGGCGGCGGTCAGCACCCGAGCGACACCGCCGCTACAACGACGACGACCCCGGCCATCACCAAGGAAGCCGAACTCGCGCAGAACTGCAGTCCTACGCAACTCGGCGCGATGCAATTGCCTAACGCCGAGCTCGACAAAACCGTGCGCCCCACCGACGAACAAAAGATGATGCTTGTAGGGCTGCAGAACGCCACGACCCAGGCGGCGGCGGATTTGATCAAGTCTACCTGTGCGGCCAGCAATCCGCTCACGCCCGCCGCGAAGCTGGCGGCAGTCGGCAAACGGCTGGAGGCGATGCTCGAATCGATCAAGGCCGTAAGGACGGCGCTCAACAGCTTCTATGGAGCGCTATCCGACGAGCAGAAGGCGAAGTTCGAGGCGATTGGACCGCAAACGGCGAGCGACGAAGACAAATCCGGGGAATCCGAAGAGGAACCGGAGGAAAAGCCCGTGCGTGCCCCCGTCCACCATTACTACAGGTACGACAGCATACCGAATATCCTCAGGCATTTGCCGTTTTAGATCGCTGCCGGGGAAGAGGGGAACGCCGCGGCGAAGTTTCGACGTCGCATCTCGGGTCGAGCCCCGGGGCCCCGCGCCCTGGCAATAGCGCCTATGCGCTTTTGCCGTGCTATCTTCGGACGCGACAATTAGTCTAACTTACCGCGGGTACCGTCCATACATGGCCCGTTTTCATGTCAGTGGCCCGTTTTAATCGAGGAACCGTGCGGCGCGGGACTGCGTTTTGCCATTCATGAAGTACACTGTCGAAGTTGTCTGCACCAATCCTGATGTGAGCTCCCCAGTTGTGCATCGCATCAAGATTGACGAACCGGGCCCGAGGCAAGCGCGGGCCAAGGCTCAGCTTGTTTTAGGGGCCTGGCGTAATCGGGGTGGTAAAATCGGCCGCGTTCTGGATCGCCGGAACAAGCAATTGTGTAGCGTCAGTTGGCCCTCCTGGGCGCCGGCCGATTGGTATTGCGACATGCAAATGAGGATCGGACAGGAACTTCGAACGCATTGCAAGCCGCAGCGAAACCTCCCGAACCTGATGCTCGCGCTTTTATTGCAAATGGACAAACAGCAAGATCAATAGGGGCCGCCCCACTTGGCGGGCCTCGTCATTTCTTCTCAGCTTCCGCCGTAACGCTAATCACCGATCGCGATGGAATCGCCGGCCGGCTTTTCGTTCGCATACCGGTAGAGCATCGCCAGTGTCCGCGGCTCACGTTTTTCCTGACAATAGGCCATGAAGGCGCGACCATTGACTAGCACGTCGCGACACTCGAAATCACCGCCAGCAGCCACATGCGCGAGGCGATCCATAGCTTTCTCGCCTTCTATGAAGGCCTCCCATTTCCCGTAGGTTTCTGGCAGCTCTGGTAGGATTTGCTGGAAGGCAGTGTAGCGATCTTCCAGGATGCGAGGATAGCGGAACGCTGCCACGGCCATGGCCCTTTTCGATGTACGATTGAACCACGCGCGGCTCCTGGTGAGAAGAGCGTTTGCCGCCGACTTCGCCGCAGCCGAAGCCGTCCCCCTTCCTATCGCTGAAACGCGCCAGACCGCCGGCGCACTGGCTCCGGGCATTCACAGGTGCTTCCACGCGAAGGCGATAAGGATGCCTGTGATTACCACCAAGAGCACAATGATGGCATGAACGTAAATCATCAGTCTGCGGAATTGCTCGTCAGTCATGTCCGGTTTCCATTTTACGAATGGTCCGCCTGAAGGTTGATCTGGTCAAGCGAAACACCAGTGCTGCTGCGCGAGAATTGACGTTGGCTTATGCGCCAAAAACGAATAGCCTTTGTTCGATTGGGTGCATAGGCGTAGTCGGGGCCGCCGATGTTCAATTTCAAGTGCACAAATTGTGACGCCTTTTATCAGGTCATCAAAGTCAAAGCCGGACCAGAAACCGTCGACAGCGAAATAACGTGCCAGATTTGTGGTCGACCGTCTGCTGGACGCGACGGGCGATTCGTCCTGAAATATTTCCTGTTACGGAAGGCGAGCCGCCGGCGGGCATATCGGAAGTCCGGCGCCGAGAAATAACCTTAATCTGAAAGCGCAGTAGAAACCTATTTCGGCGCGTGCTCCGGTTAGCGCGAGGCAGAGCGTTTTTCGTCCTTGCGCAACGCCTGCCTTGGGCCCCAAGCGTTTGCGCCCGCCGCTTGAGGTTCCCAGCAACACAGGATCATAGGAGACGTACTGGGCGTTATAACAAGCCCATGGCTCCGTTCCTCTAACGGTGCCCCAACACGGGCCAGACGATGCAAGGCTGGATCGCCGATGATCCGAGCGATGGCAAAGACGACAGCATTATGAAGAAATAGCCTGTATAGCTTGCGGCCGATTGCGTTTGGTCAACCCGAAGACTGGGAAGGTCCTGGGACCGGATGACGAGTGGGCTGACCTAGGCCGACCCAATTAGGATCGTTACGGTCCTACCGTTGGCCTATTGTTAGCACAGGCCGAGCACCGTCAGCCTCCTCGTGCAGCTTTCGGACGTCGGCAGCCATTTCCAAGCATGTGACCAGCTCGGTATAGCTCAATTCGCCGCCCATCTTCGTTTCAGTCACACAATGAGCCCGGTCAGAGCCATCGAAGCCGCCCCATTTTTTTACTAACTCATCCCGGACCACCTGCTCACTGTCGAGGCAATCCTTCTTCGCTTTCGCTATTTCGGGGTCGTGAAAGGTGACGCCGCCTTGCGCAGCGATGCCCCGGCAGACCTGCTCCACGTCTAAAACGGGGGTGCTGTCGGGTGTCGACATCGTAACCTGCGGCGCGGTCCACACAGCGGGCGACTGGGTCGCCGACCGTGGCGGTATACATGGATCGTAAGCACAAGTTGCGTGTGCATGTTGCTGCTGAACAATGGCAGCCGGTGGTGGGTACTGGCTAGAACAGGCCGCGACCACAAGGCCGAGCGCTGTCACCGAGAGGCCCAGAAAGCGCATTTTGCACCCCCTTGAATCCTGCCCGGCCCATGGTTGAACAACCGCCTAAAGGAAGCAAGCAGTGGGTCGGCCGTCTCGGCCAACAGCCTGTTAGTGTCTGGTCAGACAATCAACCAAATATGATGCTTTTCGGCGAGGGATGCTTCGCAGATGATCGGGATGATCCACGCTACGCTGACGCTACTTCCGCTTGGAATTATTACGCCCCAGAGCCCTGGAAAGACGCGAAGTAAACGACCCGGCGGCGGACGCACGAACCGTTAATCTGGCGTTAATTCTTTGGCACTTTCGCGAGGCACTCAGATATATAAAATTGCATAAGCCATTGATCCAGTTGGCGGTCCCGGCAAGACTCGAACTTGCGACCTTCGGTTTAGGAAACCGCTGCTCTATCCGGCTGAGCTACGGGACCGGCAAGGTTCGCCTTCTACACCATCTTGATAGTGCGCTGTAGTCTGGCCGCGCGACGATTGCTGGAATATTGCCGCGCCGTCCAGTCGAGCGGGCGCAAAGAGAGGGCAAAGCGCGCGCCCCTTGTGGCGCCGTCGGCCTTTATCGCACTGCCGCCGCCACCGCGTCGGCCGGCGCCTCGTCGGTGACCACCTTGAAGCTGGCGAGCGTGCACGGGCCGAATTCGGTGACGATGGCGACGTCGGTGGCGTCGCGGCCGCGCGCCATCAGGATGCGGCCGATGCGCGGCGCGTTGTGGCGGGCGTCGAAGGTGTACCAGCGGCCGCCGAGAAAGACTTCGAACCAGGCGGAAAAATCCATCGGCGAGGGATCCGGCGGCACGCCGATGTCGCCGAGATAGCCGGTGCAATAGCGCGCCGGCACGTTCATGCAGCGGCACAGCGTGATGGCGAGATGGGCGAAGTCGCGGCACACGCCGCGCCGCTGCTCATGCGCGTCCCAGGCGGTTTTGGTCGGGCTGGCGTGCTCGTAGCCGAAGGTGATGCGGTCGTGGACGTAATTGCAGATTGCCGCAATGAGCGGCCAGCCTTTGGGGACATTGCCGAACTGGGCCCATGCGATCTGGGTGAAGCGGTCGGTTTCGCAGTAGCGGCTGCCGAGCAGATAGACCAGTGTCTCGACCGGAAGCTTCTCCAGCGGATGCTGTTCGGCGCGCGGCGCGACCTCGTCCGGCGCCCCGGTGTCCTGGATCAGAAAATCGCTGGACAACGTCAGCCGGCCTTTTGGCGCGTGGATCACGTGGCAGGTGTTGCCGAAGCCGTCGCGATACCATTTGGCGGGAATGAAAGGCTCGATCTGCATCCGATCCTGCGTGAGCAGGTCCGGGATGCGCGAGGGATGGACGCTCAGCGTCAGGATCATCGGCGTCGGCTGCGGACAATCGTAGGAAATCTGGTAGCCGGCGCGAATCTTCATGACATCACTCTGCGGCCCGCAAATCTTGATGACGCATGGCCTGTTTGGAACACCGGTCTCCCCGTTTCCCGATCATGCACACGTCAATGCCTACTACGAATGAGGCGGCATCAAGGTCCCGTCGCTCGCCGCCGCCTTAACCTTGACAGCGACCTGCATGGCACGATGATCCGATGCGCTGCCGTACCAGGTGCCCTGCAGCGGAACGGCATCGCGCGGGTGCTCGACGACGGCGACGCGAATAAGGTTCTGGTTGCCGATCACGCCGGCCGACGGATCGAAGTCGACCCAGCCCGGGCCGGGCACGTAAACCTGAACCCACGCATGGGTATTGCCGCCGGTTATTTGATCCTCATCGTCGTCATCGCCGTCGGCGTCCGCATCGGGCAAATGCACGTAACCCGACACGAACCGCGCGGCAATTCCCCGCCCGCGCAGGGCCGCGATCGTCAGCGCCGCCAGGTCGCGACAGGAGCCGCTGCCGAGCGCCAGCGTGCGCAGCGGATGCTGGATTCCCCTTTCGTGGCGCGCCACGTGCTTGAAGGTCCGGCGGATGGTCTGCGTCATGCCGACCAGAAGCGCATGGGTGTCGGCCGAGCCGTCCTCGCGGAAAAATTGGTCGCTCCAGCGCTTGAGCTCGGGCCGCAGCAGCAGCGGCATGATAAAGCGCTTCAGACCCGGCAACTCCTCCGCTGCGTAGCTGAAGGGATAGAAGCGGGCATAATCCTCGATATCGGCCGCGTCGAAGCCCGCCGGCGCATGGTCGAGGCGGATGCTGCTGACGAAGCGAAGCTCGGTGGCCCGGTCGGCGAACTGCGCGGTCGCGACGTGATTGCCGAAGCCGTCCCGCGCCCAGGCCAGCGCGTGCGGCGCCGGCGTGATCTCGAGCTCGGATTGGAGTACCTTTTGATCGTGATCGTCGCGCGGCTGCAGCATCATCCGGTGCTCGCCGAAGGCAACCGGCTGATGGTAGCGGTAGGTCGTCACGTGTCTGATGGACAGAATCGGCATTGTGTCGCGCCCCCGGATAGTCTCATAACATGCATTTCCCGGGCCAAATAAGTACGTATTTCTGCGGCCGGCCGCGGCGCCGATGAAACAGCCATTGGAAAGCCTGTTGGCCGCCGACGAGCCGGCGCCGGTGAGCGTCTACAACGCCGCCGGGGCCTCGCCCTTTCTGCTGGTCGCCGATCATGCCGGCAACCGGATGCCGCGCGCGCTCGGCCGGCTCGGCATCAGCCAAGCGGACTGCGAGCGGCACATCGCACTCGACATCGGCATTGCCGGCCTGGGCCGGATTTTGGCGGATACGCTCGATGCGCCGCTGATCCAGCAAAATTATTCCCGGCTCGTCATCGACTGCAACCGGCCGCTCGGCGCAGCCACATCGATCCCGGACGTGAGCGAACTGACGCCGATTCCGGGCAATGTCGGCCTCAGCGAAGCCGACAAGGCAACGCGCGCCCGCGCGATTTTCCAGCCCTATCATGAGCGCATCGACGCCGAACTCGACCGGCGGCGGCAAGCCGGCCGCGCGACGGCGCTGATCGCGCTGCACAGCTTTACGCCGGTGTTCAAGGGCGCGGCGCGTTCATGGCATGCGGCGCTTCTCTACCATCGCGATCCACGGCTCGCCCGGCGTTTGTTGGGGCTGCTCAAGGCGGAAGACGGATTGCTCGTCGGCGACAACGAGCCCTACTTCGTCAGCGACGACACCGACTACACCATCCCGGTGCACGGCGAGCAACGCGGCATCCCGCATGCTCTGATCGAGATCCGCCAGGACCTGATCGCGGATCGGCGCGGCCAGCACGAATGGGCGACCCGCCTCGTACGCCTGTTGCCGCAGGCCTACGCGCCGATGTCTTGATGCCATGGATGGCCACGGTATTTTGTCGCGATGACGATCCCGACCAAGACGATGGCGGTGCGGCTGTTCGAATATGGCGCGCCGGACAAGCTGATCTACGGCGAATACGATTTGCCGCCGCTCGGCGATCATGACGTGCTGGTGAAGAATTATGCCGGCTCGGTATCGCGCTGGGACCTCAAATACCGCGCTGGCGACCTGGCGCGCTATCGGCTTCCCGGCCGCGCGCCTTTCCCGCTGCCGCAGCAATTGGGCCGCGAGGCGGCCGGCGAAGTGGTGGCTGTCGGCGGCGCGGCGACGCGCTTTAAGCCCGGCGACCGGGTGATCGGCGTGACCCATCCGGAGGATCCGCAGTCGGTCGAAACCGCGCGCGGGCTCGGCAACCTGTCGCGCAATCTTGCCATTCCGGGCCATCAGGCCTTCGGCTCGTACGCGCAATATCTGGTGCGCGACGAACGGCTATGGCTGCCGCTGCCCGACGGCGTCGACTACGAGCAAGCCGGCATCGCGCTGTGGCCGTTCTCGTCGTCGCACCGTGCGGTGTCCGATCGCATGCGGGTGCGGCTCGGCGACACAGTGCTGATCACCGGCGCTTCCGGCGGCATGGGACAGGCGACGATGCAATGGTGCCGGCTGGCCGGCGCTCGCGTCATCGCGACGACGCGCCACGCCGCGAAGGTTGGGGCGTTGCGTGAGCTTGGCGCCGATGCGGCAGTGGTAACCGACGATGTCGAGCGCGCCTGCACCGAAGTGCTGGCGCTGACCGGCGGCGACGGCGTCGATCACGCCATCGACTACACCGGCAATCCCGAACTGCTGCGCTTTCTCGGCAGCGTCGCGCGTTTAGGCGGCAGCATCGTCGTCAGCAGCGAGCAGGGACCGCAACCGCTGCCGTTTACCGCCGCGGACCTGATCCGGCTGGAGCTGAACCTGCTCGGCATGCGCGGCGCACGGATGCACGACATGTTGACCGTGCTCAAGCTCCTCGGCAGCGGCCGGATCCAAACTCGCGTCGCCGCGCGCTTTCCATTGGCGCGGGTCGCCGAAGCCCACGCGCTGTTGGCGAACTCGCCCGACCTCGTCGGCCGCATCGTCGTGCTGCCTTGGGCCGACTAAGCCTTCTGCGGCGCCAAACCACGTGACAGCGCGGCACCGTTCGTACCACACTGCGTTATCGAAAAAGCCGACAAAGAGCGGCTGCCCCGGGAGAATGAGATGACGAAGCTCACCCAAAGCTACGCCCACGGCGTATCGATGACGCCGCTCATTGGCGACACCATTGGCGTGCATTTCGACAAGGTGGCGGAACGCTTCGCCGATCGCGACGCCCTCATCGTGCGCCAGCAAAATGTCCGCTGGAGCTATGGCGAGCTGAAAGCCGAGGTGGATGCCTTCGCTGCCGGGCTGCTCGCGCTCGGGCTTTCGCCCGGCGAGCGCGTCGGCATCTGGTCGCCGAACAATGCCGAATGGGTGATTACGCAGTTTGCCACCGCCAAGGCCGGGCTCATTCTGGTCAACATCAATCCGGCCTACCGGCTGTCGGAGCTCGACTACGCGCTCAACAAGGTCGGCTGCAAGGCGCTGATCACCGCCGACAGCTTCAAGACCAGCGACTATGTCGGCATGCTGCGCGAGCTGGCGCCGGAGATCGACCGCAGCACGCCCGGCAAATTGCAGGCCAAGCGCTTAGCCACGCTGAGCACGCTGATCCGCATCGGCGCCGACGAAAGGCGCGGCTTCCTTCGCTTCGACGACGTGCTCGCTATCGGCGGCGAGCGCCATCGCGCCCAGCTCGCGGAGTTGGCGCCGAAGCTGCAATTCGACGACCCGATCAACATCCAGTTCACCAGCGGCACCACCGGCGCGCCCAAGGGCGCCACGCTCACCCACCACAACATCGTCAACAACGGCTATTTCATCGGCGAAGCGCAGCGCCTGACCGACCGCGACCGGGTCTGCATTCCGGTGCCGCTCTACCATTGCTTCGGCATGGTGCTTGGCAATCTCGCCTGCGTCACCCACGGCGCGGCGATGGTCTATCCATCGGAGGGTTTCGATCCGCTGGCGAGCCTGGAGACGGTCGAGGCCGAGCGCTGCACCGCGCTCTACGGCGTCCCCAACATGTTCATCGCCGAACTGGGCCATCCCGAATTCAAGCGCTTCGATCTGTCGTCGCTGCGCACCGGCATCATGGCCGGCTCGCCGTGTCCGATCGAAGTGATGAAGCGCTGCGTCGCCGACATGCACATGAGCGAGGTTACCATCGCCTACGGCATGACCGAGACGAGCCCGGTGTCGACGCAGACCTCGCATGACGATCCGCTCGAGCGCCGCGTCGGCACCGTCGGCCGCGTCCATCCTCATGTCGAGGTCAAGATCGTCGACACCGAGGGCCGCATCGTGCCGCCGGGCGCGCCCGGCGAACTCTGCACCCGCGGCTATTCGGTGATGCTCGGTTACTGGGGCGACGAAGAACGAACCGCCGAGGCGATCGATCGCGCCGGCTGGATGCATACCGGCGACCTCGCCACGCTCGACGCCGACGGCTATTGCAACATCGTCGGGCGCATCAAGGACATGGTCATCCGCGGCGGCGAGAACGTCTATCCGCGCGAGGTCGAGGAGTTTTTGTTCCGCCATCCCGAGATCGAAACCGTGCAGGTGGTCGGCGTGCCGGACGTCAAATACGGCGAAGAGCTGTGCGCGTGGGTGAAGCTCAGGCCCGGCGCCGGCGCCAGCGCCGAAGAGATTCAAAGCTTCTGCCGGGGCCAGATCGCGCATTACAAGATCCCGCGCTACATCAAGTTCGTCGATGCGTTCCCGATGACGGTGACCGGCAAGGTGCAGAAATTCCTGATCCGCGAGGAGATGGTCAAGGAACTGGGTTTGAGCGAGCAGAAGACGGCTTGAGTTTCAGAATGCTCAACCGCTCGTCCCCGCCAAAGCGGCGACCCAATAGTTTTCGTCGCGAGGCTTTAGCTCTGTGTTTGGATTCCCGCTTTCGCGGGAATGAGCGGACTCTGCGTTAGCGCGGCGCGGTCTACTCGGCGTCCTCGAGCATGCCTCCCAGCTCGACATGCACGCACTCCCCGAGCGCGGCATGATGGCCTTCCCCGGACGCGAGCAGCGCTTGCGCTTCTTCCGCGGTTTCGGCCTCGACCCACCATTCCTCGGCGCGGGTGACGAGAACCGTGGCGTGAAAGGTTTTCAGCGCCGGCTTTGGCCTTGATTTGTGAGCGACGGCAGGCATGACGCAGTTCCCGGTACGAATCACTTTAGGCAATTACTTTACCCTAAAGACACCCGTCGGAACAAACCGTAAACGAGCCATCAAGCGCGCCTCCCCGCTGGCTCCGGAACGGGGTATCATGTGTTTCGTTGTCAAAGATTGCGTTGATAGGAGTTAACCGTGGCACCGCGCGCATATTGGAAAGGCTATTTACGGCTTTCGCTGGTTTCCTGCCCGATCGCGCTGTACCCGGCCACCTCCGAGCGCGAGAAGGTCAGCTTCAATCAGATCAACCGCGAGACCGGCCACCGCATTCGCTATCGCAAGGTCGATGCCGAGACCGGCGAAGAAGTGCCGTCTGACCAGATCATCAAGGGCTACGAGGTCGCCAAGGGCGAATACGTCGAGATCACCGACCAGGAGCTCGAATCGGTCGCGCTGGAAAGCACCAGGACCATCGACATCGACGAGTTCGTGCCGAGCAACGAGATCGACGAGCTTTACAATATCCGCCCCTACTATATCGCGCCCGACGGCAAGGTCGGCGAGGACGCCTTTGTCGTCATCCGCAACATCATTGAACAGATGAAGATGGTGGCGATCGGCCGCGTGGTGCTGACCAGCCGCGAGCACGTCATCGCCATCGCGCCGCGCGGCAAGGGCCTGATGGGCACGCTGCTGCGCTTCCCCTACGAAGTGCGCGATGCCGGCGAGTATTTCGACGACATTCCGAATGTGAAGCTGACCAAGGACATGATGGATCTGGCGCGGCACATCGTTGAAACCAAGAGCGGACATTTCAAGCCGCAGCGGTTCGAAGATCATTACGAGCACGCGCTGAAAGAGCTCATCGAGAAGAAGGCCAAGGGCGAAAAGATCGAAGTGCCGAAGGAGCAGCCGACCGGCAAGGTCATCAATCTGATGGATGCGCTGCGCCGCTCCGTGCAGGCCGAGACCGGCGGCCGCGCATCGCGCGCCACTCCCGCCAAAAAGGGCCGCAAGACTGCTGCCGGGCAAAAGGAGATGCTGCTGCCGATTTCCGGGAAAAAGGCCGCAAAGGAAGAGGCCGGGAAAGCAACCCGGAACCACACCAAGCACCGGAAAGCCGGATAGAAATTCGGGCAGGTTTATCTCGCTTCGGCCATCGGCGGGCAGAGGTTCAAGCCGCCGCAGTGCTGCCGCATTCGCGCCTTTCGCTGAACCGATGTGGGGCTTGCGGGCGGGATTCCTGGCCGCGGCGTTGGCGGCGGGACTCACAACCATGTGCGGATACTTTTGCGCGGCGGCGCAAGAACGGCCGCGGCCTGTGATCGCGTGCGGTGGAGACACCATCGCGCGCGGCGCGGTCAGCCGCGCCATCGATGGCCGTACCTTTGTGCTCGATGACGGCCGCGAGGTCCGCCTCGCCGCGATCGAAGTGCCGCCGCTTCCGCCGGCGCAAGACGCCGGCGCGTCGCCAGGCGGCGTGGCGGCAAGAGACGCGCTGGCGGTGCTGCTTGGAGGCGCCGAGATCGTCCTCAAACAGGCGGAACAGCAGAAAACCGATCGTTATGGCCGGCTCGCCGCCTATGCCATTGTGGCGCGCGCGGGCGTCGAACGCCTGGTGCAAGCGGACTTGATCGCAGCCGGATTTGCCCGGGTGGCGGCAAGGGTCGGCAATAGCGCCTGCGCCAGGGAACTTCTGAGCCGGGAAAGCGCCGCCCGCCGCGCCAAGCTTGGCCTTTGGGCCGGATCGTATTATGACTTGCTCGACGCCGATAACCCCGCCGCTGTGCTGGCCGAGCTTGGCCATTTTGCGCTGGTCGAGGGCAAGGTGGTTTCGGTGCGCGAAAGCGGAGCCACCATTTACGTGAATTTCGGGCGGCGGTGGAGCACGGACTTCACTGTTACGATCCTGAAGCGAAACGTGCGTAACTTCACGGCGGCAGGTGTCGAACCAAAGACGCTCGCTGGCCGGCGGGTGCGGGTGCGCGGATGGATCGAACAGCGCGGCGGGCCTTGGATCGAGGTGGCACGGCCGGAGCAGATCGAGCTTACTGACCGCGAGTAATCGCTGCGAGCGAGGCCGCGAGTGACGAACGGGTGGACGCGGTGACCGATTTGGCACCCATGAGAACGGCAAGCGTAAGAGCGGCAAGCTTTCGGGTCGCCCACGCGGGCATCGCCGCGCTGGCTCTTGTGCTGGCCGCCTGCACCGCTTCGCCGCCCACGATCGGGCCGCAAGCTTCGCCGCCGGCAGCGGCAAAGCCCGCAGAGACGTCGGACATGTCGCCGGCGGCGCTGCGCGAGCATCAGCGCATTCTTGCCGCCTATGGCGGCGTCTACAACGACCCGAAGCTGCAGGGCGTCATCGAACAGACCGTCGAGCGCCTGGTGGCGGCCTCGGAGCGGCCCGACCTGCATTACAAAGTCACCATGCTCAACTCGCAATCGATCAACGCGTTCGCGTTGCCGACCGGGCAGCTTTACGTCACCCGCGGCCTGGTTGCGCTCGCCAATGACGAGTTCGAGCTGGCATCGGTGCTCGCCCACGAGATGGGACACGTGATTGCGCGCCATGCCGCGATCCGCGAGGAGCAGGCCAAGCAGGCGGCGCTGGTCGGCCGCGTCGTCAGCGATGTCATCAGCGATCCGGAAGTCGGCGCGCTGGCGCTGGCCAAGTCGAAGCTCGCGCTCGCCAGCTTCTCGCGGGCGCAGGAGTTCGAAGCTGACGCCATCGGTATCGGCATCGCCGCGCGCGCCGGCTACGACCCGTACGGCGCGGTGCGCTTCCTCACCTCGATGCAGCACAATTCCGAGCTCAAGCCGCAGCAAAGCGGCGCCATCGATCCGCGCGCGCCGGATTTCCTGTCGTCGCACCCGGCGACGCCCGAGCGGATCACCAACGCGCTCGCCAATGCCCGGCAATATAGCGGGCCCAAGCCTCAACCGCCGTTGCCGCCATCGGCCGCGACAAGGAGGCCTATCTCACCGGCATCAATGGCATCGTATTCGGCGAGGATCCGAGCGAGGGGTTTGTACGCGGCCGGCGCTTTTTGCATCCGCGGCTCGGCTTCACCTTTACCGCGCCGGATGGCTTCACTCTGGAAAATACCGCGCAGGCCGTGCTCGGCGTCAAGCATGGCGGCGGCCAGGCGCTGCGGCTCGACGTCGTGCGCGTGCCCTCGGAGCAGACGCTGGCCGGTTACCTGACCTCCGGCTGGATCGAGAACATCGACGCCGGCACGGTGGAGGACGTCACCATCAACGGCTTTCCGGCCGCCACCGCCGCGGCCAAGGGCGATCAATGGGACTTCCGGCTCTACGCCATCCGCTTCGGCAGCGACGTCTATCGCTTCATCTTCGCCACCAAGCATCGCACGCCCGAGACCGACCACGTCTTCCGCGAGTTGATCAACACGTTCCGCCGCATGAGCCTCGCCGAGATCGAGGAGGCAAAGCCGCTGCGTCTGCAGGTGGTGACGGTCGGGCCGGCCGATACGGTCGAGAAGCTCGCGACCCGGATGGCGGTCGCCGACCGCCCGGTGGAACGCTTCCGCGTCCTCAACGGCCTCGAGCCCGGCGACCGGCTGAAGTCGGGCAGCGAAGTGAAGATCGTCGTGGAATAGCCGGCGCGGGCGTTCGTCATTCACCGGGCCAGCGCAAAGCGCCGAGACCCGGGTGATCGAGCTTTCAGCGCAAAGAAAGATGGATTGCCGGGTCAGGCCCGGGCAATGACGAACTGCGGCCTCAAACATTGATTGCGCGTTTGGCGACCGCCAGCGCCGCTTCCTTCATCGCTTCGCTCAAGGTCGGATGGGCATGGCAGGTGCGGGCGATGTCCTCCGATGAAGCGCCGAACTCCATGGCGATGGCCGCTTCGGCGATCATGGTTTCGGCGTCGGGCCCAAGAATGTGCACGCCGAGCACGCGGTCGGTCTTGGCATCGGCAAGGATTTTGACAAAGCCGTCGGTTGCCAGGTTGGCGCGGGCGCGGGCGTTGGCGCTGAACGGAAACTTGCCGACCTGGTAGGCGACGCCGGCGGCTTTGAGCTCCTCCTCGGTCTTGCCGACCGCGGCAATTTCCGGGTTGGTATAGACCACGTTCGGGATCACCTCGTAATTCACGTGCCCGGCCTGACCGGCAATGATCTCCGCCGCCGCGACGCCCTCCTCCTCGCCCTTGTGGGCGAGCATCGGGCCGGCGATGACGTCGCCGATGGCATAGATGCCGGCGACGCTGGTGACGTAGTGCGGATCGACAATGACGCGGCCGCGATTGTCTTTTTTGACGCCGGCCGCCTCGAGGCCGAGGCCTTCGGTGTAAGGGACACGGCCGATCGCGACCAAAACAATGTCTGCCTCCAGCGTCTCGGCAGCACCGCCGGCAGCGGGCTCGACCTTGACCTTGAGTGTCTTGCCGGAGCTGTCGATCGCCGTGACTTTCGAGGAGAGCTTGAAGGCGATGCCCTGCTTCTGCTGCAGGCGGTGGAATTGCCGCGCCACCTCGCTGTCGATGCCGGGCAGGATATGATCGAGAAACTCGACGATCGTGACCTGGGCGCCGAGCCGCCGCCACACCGAGCCAAGCTCCAGCCCGATAATGCCGGCGCCGACCACGACGAGCTTGTCCGGCACTTTGGGCAGCGCGAGTGCGCCGGTCGAAGACACAACGCGCTTCTCGTCGATGTCGATGCCGTTGAGCCGCGCGACATCCGAGCCAGTGGCGATGACGATGGCCTTGGTCTCCAGCGTCTGGGTCTTGCCAGCGTCGTCTTTCACCTCGACCTGGCCTGGGCCAACAATGCGGCCGGTGCCGCGAAACGCCTCGATCTTGTTTTTCTTGAACAGAAAATCGACGCCCTTGACATTGCTGTCGACGTTTTGATCCTTGTATTTGAGCAGCGCGGCAAGATCGACGCTCGGCTTGCCGACCTTGATGCCCATTTGCGCAAAATCGTGGCCGGCTTCCTCGTAGAGCTCCGAGGCGTGCAGCATCGCCTTGGATGGAATGCAGCCGACATTCAGGCAGGTTCCGCCGAACGTGGCGCGCTTCTCGACCACGGCGGTTTTCAGTCCCAGCTGCGCCGCGCGAATGGCGCAAACATAGCCGCCGGGGCCGGTACCGATGACGATGACATCATAGGAAGCCATGACAATAACCATCCGACGCTTCCAATCGTTATGGCCGGAACCGTGATGTCCAGGCCGGGCATGACGGAAATCACAAATCCAGCACCAGCCGCGCCGGCTCCTCCAAAGACTCTTTCACGCGCACCAGGAACGTCACCGCCTCACGGCCGTCGACGAGGCGGTGATCGTAGGACAGCGCCAGATACATCATCGGCCGCGCCTCGATCTTGCCGGCGACCACCATCGGCCGCTCCTGGATTTTGTGCATGCCGAGGATGCCGGATTGCGGCGCGTTGAGGATCGGCGTCGACATCAGCGAGCCGTAGATGCCGCCATTGGTGATGGTGAAGGTGCCGCCCTGCAGCTCCTCGATCTTGAGCGCGCCGTCGCGGGCGCGACGGCCGAAATCGGCGATCGTCTTCTCGATTTCGGCGATCGATTTTGCGTCGCAGTCGCGCACCACCGGCACCACCAGGCCGCGCTCGGTGCCGACCGCGATGCCGATGTGATAATAGTTCTTGTAGATGATGTCGGTGCCGTCGATTTCGGCATTGACGGCGGGGATTTCTTTGAGCGCCTGGACACAGGCCTTCACGAAGAACCCCATGAAGCCGAGTTTCACGCCGTGCTTCTTCTCGAACAGCTCGCGATACTGGCTGCGCAGCGCCATGACGTGGCGTCATGTCGACCTCGTTGAAGGTCGTGAGCATGGCGGCAGTGTTTTGCGCATCCTTGAGCCGGCGCGCGATGGTCTGCCGCAGCCGGGTCATCCGCACGCGCTCTTCGCGCGCGGCGTCATCGGGCGGCGACGGCGCCCGAACCTGGACGGCCGCGGCTGGCGTGGCGACCGGCGTCGGCTGCGCCGCGGCGCGCTCGATGGCGGCGAGCATGTCGCCCTTGGTGACCCGGCCGTCCTTGCCGGTGCCCGGCACGGCAGCGGCATCGATGCCGGTCTCGGCTGCGATCTTGCGTACCGATGGCGCCGAGGCACGTCGGCCGCCGGCGCTTTGGGAGCTGCCGCCGGCTTCGGCGATGCTGCGGGCGGTGGCGCTTGCGGCGCCGTTTCGGCGGGCTTCGCCGGCCGCCTTGGCCGGCGCCGCGCCGGCGCCTTCCTTGATCGCGCCGAGAAGGGCGCCGACGGCGACCGTATCGCCGTCCTTGACGGCCACATCGGTGAGCACGCCGGCGGCCGGTGCCGGCACCTCGATGGTGACCTTGTCGGTCTCGAGCTCGACCAGCGGTTCGTCGACGGCAACCGTGTCGCCCGCTTTCTTGAACCACTTGCCGATGGTCGCTTCGGTCACCGACTTGCCGAGGGTTGGCACGCGAATTTCAGCCATGACATCCCCTTCGTCATGGCCGGGCTTGTCCCGGCCATCCACGCCTTCGTTTCGATCGCGCCGTCGAGACGTGGATGCCTGGCACAAGGCCGGACAATGACGGCGCCGGAATTAGCTCAGCGCCTCTTCAAGAAAATGCTTGAGCTGAGCCTGATGCAGCGACATTTGCCCGACCGCGGTCGACGCCGAGGCCGGTCGCCCGGCGTAGCGGGCGCGGCGGTGTTTGGCGCCGATCTGGTTGAGCACCCATTCCAGGAAGATATCGACGAACACCCAGCCGCCCATGTTGCGCGGCTCCTCCTGGCACCAGACGATCTCCGCCTGCTTAAAGCGCGACAGCTCCAGCATCAGCGCCTTGGTGGGGAACGGGTAAAGCTGCTCGATGCGCAGCAGATAGATATCGTCGATACCGCGCTTCTCGCGCTCCTCGTAGAGATCGAAATAGACCTTGCCCGAGCACAGCACGACGCGGCGGATCTTGGCGTCGGCGACGAGCTTGATCTTCTCGTCCGGCGCCGTCTGCGCGTCATCCCAGAGCAGCCGATGGAACGACGTCTCCGGTCCCATTTCATCGAGCCGCGATACGGCGCGGCGATGGCGCAGCAGGGATTTCGGCGTCATCAGGATGAGCGGCTTGCGGAAGTCGCGCTTCAGCTGGCGGCGCAGGATGTGAAAGTAGTTGGCCGGCGTCGTGCAGTTGGCGACCTGCATGTTGTCCTCGGCGCACATCTGCAGGAAACGCTCGAGCCGCGCCGACGAGTGTTCGGGCCCCTGGCCCTCGTAGCCGTGCGGCAGCAGGCAGACCAGACCGGACATGCGCAGCCATTTGCGCTCGCCCGACGAGATGAACTGGTCGAACAGCACCTGGGCGCCGTTGGCGAAATCGCCGAACTGGGCTTCCCACAAGGTCAGCGCACTGGGCTCGGCGAGCGAATAGCCGTACTCGAAGCCGAGCACCGCCTCTTCCGAGAGCATCGAGTTGATCACTTCGAAGCGGGCCTGACCCTCGCGCAGATGGTTGAACGGCGTGTAGCGCTTCTCGGTCTCCTGGTCGACCAGCACGGAATGGCGCTGCGAGAAGGTGCCGCGCTCGCTGTCCTGGCCGGAAAGCCGCACCTTGTTGCCGTCGAGCAGCAACGAACAGAACGCCAACGCCTCGCCCGTGGCCCAGTCGATGCCGGCTCCGGTCTCGATCGCCTTGCGCCGGTTGTCCAAAAACCGATTGAGGGTGCGGTGGAGGTGAAAGTCCGGCGGCAGCGTGGCGATCTTCCGACCGATCTCCTTGAGCGCGCCGATGTCGACACCGGTCTTGCCGCGGCGCGGATCGTCGGTATCGCCGGCGGTCTTGAAGCCGGTCCAGCGGCCGTCGAGCCAATCGGCCTTGTTGGCGCGATAGCCCTGTGCGGCTTCCAGTTCGGCGTCGAGCCGGCTGCGCCAATCCGCCTTCATTTTCTCGACTTCGCCGGCGGTCACGACGCCTTCGCCGACCAGCTTTTTCTCGTATATTTCCAGCGTCGAGGGGTGCTTGGCGATCGCCTTGTACATCAGCGGCTGGGTGAACGAGGGCTCGTCGCCTTCGTTATGGCCGTGGCGGCGGTAGCAGAACATGTCGATGACCACCGGCTTCTGGAATTTCTGCCGGAATTCGGTCGCGACCTTGGCGGCAAACACCACCGCTTCCGGATCGTCGCCGTTGCAGTGGAAGATCGGCGCCTCGATCATTTTCGCGACGTCGGAGGGATACGGCGAAGACCGCGAGTAGCGGGGATTCGTGGTGAAGCCGATCTGATTGTTGACGATGAAGTGCAGCGATCCGCCGGTGCGGTGACCGCGCAAGCCGGAAAGCCCGAAGCATTCCGCCACCACGCCCTGTCCGGCGAATGAAGCGTCGCCGTGGATCAAGAGCGGCATCACCATGGTCCGATCTTCGCGCGTGGCGCCGCGCTGATCCTGCTTGGCGCGCACCTTGCCGAGCACGACCGGATCGACAATTTCGAGATGCGACGGATTGGCCGTGAGCGAAAGGTGAACCTTGTTGTCGTCGAACTCGCGATCCGACGAAGCGCCGAGGTGGTATTTCACGTCACCCGATCCCTCGACCTCATTGGGCGTTGTCGAGCCGCCCTTGAACTCATGAAAGATGGCGCGGTGCGGCTTGCTCATGACCTGCGCCAGCACGTTGAGGCGGCCCCGATGGGCCATGCCGATCACGATCTCGCGCACGCCGAGCGCGCCGCCGCGTTTGATGATCTGCTCCAGCGCCGGAATCATCGATTCACCGCCGTCGAGACCGAAGCGCTTGGTCCCGGTGAATTTCAGATCGCTGAATTTTTCGAAGCCTTCGGCCTCGACCAGCTTCGCCAGGATGGCGCGCTTGCCTTCGCGGGTGAAGGTGATCTCCTTGTCGGGTCCCTCGATGCGCTCCTGAATCCAGCCCTTCTGCGCGCCGTCGGAGATGTGCAGAAATTCAACGCCGAGCGTCTGGCAATAGGTCCTCCGCAGGATGACGAGGATCTGGCGGACGGTGCCGAATTCGAGGCCGAGTACCTTGTCGAGAAAAATCGGCCGGTCGAGATCGGATTCGGTAAAGCCATAGGTCGATGGATCAAGCTCGCGCTCGTTGTACGGCGGCTGCAGACCGAGCGGATCGAGATTGGCGTGGAAGTGGCCGCGGGCGCGATAGGCGCGAATGAGCATCAGCGCGCGTATCGAGTCGCGGGTCGCGCGTTCGACATCGGCGGTGGAAAGCTCGACGCCTTTGGTCTGCGCGCGCGCCTGCACCTTGGTGCCGAGAGTTTTGCCGATCTCGGTCCAGTCGCTGTCGAGCGCCGCGGTGAGCTCATCGCGTTCGGGCCGCGGCCAATCCGGCCGGCGCCAGGACGGGCCGCGGGCGCTTTCGGTGACGTCGCGGGCGTCGTCCTTCAGGCTCTGAAAGAACGATTGCCACTCGGCGTCGATTGACTTGGGGTCGGCTTCGTACCGCGCATAAAGGTCTTCTATGTACGGGGCGTTGCCGCCGTAAAGAAACGATGTGAGGGCGAAAGCAGCGTTCGCATCCTGGCGAGACATGGCAATTCCTGGGTAATTCCCGAGCTGGAGATGACACCAACCGCCTTCGGAGATAGCGGCAGGATGTGAAAATTTCAAATCAACCCGGCCCGGCGCAGGCTGATTTGACTTATATACTCTATTTAATCCCTGGATGCGGCGACCGAAAGACACAAGAAGTAAATCATAAATTCCATGCTTCAGACAGAGTCTTGCCCAGACGCGCCGGCGATGGCGAAACCTTGATCCCGGCTGATGTCATGGCGGCGATCTTGGATTCCGCGTCGCCCTTGCCGCCGGCAATGATGGCGCCGGCGTGCCCCATGCGTCGCTCTGGCGGCGCGGTGCGGCCGGCGATGAAGCCGGCTGTCGGCTTCTTGCGGCCGCGCTTGGCCTCGTCCTTGAGGAATTGGGCGGCGTCTTCCTCGGAAGAGCCGCCGATCTCGCCGATCATCACGATCGCCTCGGTCGCCTTGTCGGCGAGAAACATTTCCAGCATTTCGATGAAATCGCTGCCCTTGACCGGATCGCCGCCAATGCCGACAGCGGTGGTCTGGCCCAATCGCTCCTGCGTGGTCTGGAACACCGCCTCGTAGGTGAGCGTTCCGGAGCGCGACACGATGCCGACCTTGCCGGGCTGAAAAATGTTGCCGGGCATGATGCCGATCTTGCATTCGCCGGCGGTCATGACGCCCGGGCAGTTCGGCCCGATCAGCCGCGATTGCGAGCCGCACAGCGCGCGCTTGACCTTGACCATGTCGAGCACGGGAATGCCTTCGGTGATGCAGACGATGAGCGGAACCTCCGCATCGATCGCTTCGCAGATCGCATCCGCGGCGCCGGCCGGCGGCACGTAGATCACGCTGGCGTCGCAACCGGTTTTTTCCCGCGCTTCGGCGACGGTGTCGAACACCGGCAGGTTGAGATGCATCGTGCCGCCTTTGCCCGGCGAGGTGCCGCCGACCATCTTGGTGCCATAGGCGATGGCCTGCTCGGAATGGAACGTGCCGTTCTTGCCGGTGAAGCCCTGGCAGATGACCTTGGTGTTGTTGTCGATCAGGATGGGCATCAGGCCGCCTCCCTCACCGCCTTGACGATCTTCTGCGCGGCGTCGTCGAGATCGTCGGCCGAAGTGACGTTGAGGCCCGATTTCTTGATGATCTCCTTGCCGAGGGCGACATTGGTGCCTTCCAGGCGCACGACCAGCGGCACGCGCAAGCCCACCTCCTTCACAGCGGCGACGACGCCTTCGGCGATGATGTCGCAGCGCATGATGCCGCCGAAAATGTTGACCAGAATGCCCTTCACGTTGGGGTCGGAGGTGATGATCTTGAAGGCCGCCGTGACTTTCTCCTTGCTAGCGCCGCCGCCGACATCGAGAAAGTTGGCCGGCGTCTCGCCGTAGAGCTTGATGATGTCCATGGTCGCCATGGCGAGGCCGGCGCCATTGACCATGCAGCCGATGGTGCCGTCGAGCGCGACATAGTTGAGATCGTAGTGCGAGGCCTCAATCTCCTTGGCGTCTTCTTCGGTGGGATCGCGCAACGCGGCGATGTCGGGATGACGATAGAGCGCGCTGTCGTCGAAGCCGATCTTGGCGTCGAGGCAGATGAGCTGGCCCGCTTTGGTGACGACCAGCGGATTGATTTCCAGGAGGCTCATATCCTTGGCGAGGAACGCCTGAAAGAGTTTAGGCAGCAAGCTCTCGGCCTGTTTGGCGACTTCACGGTTAAACCCGAGCGCGTGCGCGACTTCGTGCGTGTGATGAGCCATGAAGCCGGTCGCCGGATCGACCGAGAAGGAGAGGATTTTTTCCGGCGTAGTGCGGGCGACTTCCTCGATATCCATGCCGCCTTCGGTCGAAGCGACGAAGGCGATGCGCGAGGTGGCGCGGTCGACGAGTGCGGAGAGATAATATTCGCGCTCGATGGTCGAACCTTCCTCGATATAGAGGCGGTGCACCTGTTTGCCGTGCGGCCCGGTCTGGTGCGTGACCAGCGTCGAGCCGAGCAACCGCTCGGCCTCGCGTTTGACGTCGGCGACCGACTTCACCACCTTAACGCCGCCGGCTTTGCCGCGGCCGCCGGCGTGGATTTGGGCTTTCACCACCCAGACCGGCCCGCCCAGCTCGTTGGCGGCCTTGACCGCCTCGTCGGCGCTCAGCGCCGGAATGCCGCGCGGTACCGGGACGCCGAACTCCCGCAGTACCGCTTTTGCCTGATATTCGTGGATGTTCATCGCAAGGCCTGGGTTGTCTCAGCCTATCATTCGGCCATCCCGAGGTGCGAGCGAAGCGAGCCTCGAAGGATGAACGGCCGAGTTGCCGGGGCCGTCGCCCTTCGAGGGCCGCGCTGCGCGCGGCCGCCTCAGGGTGACGGATGACTTTATCCGCCGAGCTGCGGAGCGATCTTCTTGCAGGCCTCGACCAGGCCTTCCACTGCCTGTGCCGATTTCTCGAACATCGTGCGCTCGGCGCCGTTGAGCTCAATCTCGACGACACGCTCGACACCCTTATCGCCGATCACGACCGGGACGCCGACATAGAGGTCGCGCACGCCGTATTCGCCGTTGAGCCAGGCGGCGGCCGGCAGCACCCGCTTCTTGTCGCGCAGATAACTTTCCGCCATGGCGATGGCCGAAGTGGCGGGTGCGTAGAACGCGGAGCCGGATTTGAGCAGGCCGACGATTTCACCGCCGCCATTGCGGGTGCGGTCGACAATGGCATCGAGCCGCGCCGCCGTGGTCCAGCCCATTTTGACGAGGTCAGGCAGCGGAATGCCGGCCACCGCCGAATAGCGGATCAGCGGCACCATGCTGTCGCCGTGACCGCCGAGCACGAAGGCGGTGACATCTTCAACGGAGACATCGAACTCGTCGGCGAGGAAATAGCGAAAGCGCGCCGAGTTGAGCACGCCGGCCATGCCGACCACCATGTGCTTCGGCAGCCCGCAGCATTTCTGCAGCGCCCAAACCATGGCGTCGAGCGGGTTGGTGATGCAGATGACGAAGGCGCCGGGCGCGTATTTCTTGATGCCGGCGCCGACCTGCTCCATCACTTTGAGGTTGATGCCGAGCAGGTCATCGCGGCTCATGCCGGCCTTGCGCGGCACGCCGGCAGTAACGATGACGACCGCGGCGCCCTCGATCGCCTCGTAGGAATTGGTCCCGGTGAATTTGGCGTCGAAGCCTTCGACCGGCGAGGCCTGCACCAGATCAAGCGCCTTGCCCTGTGGTATGCCTTCCATGATGTCGAACAGAACGACGTCACCGAGCTCCTTGAGGCCGACCAGGTGCGCCAACGTACCGCCGATCTGACCCGCACCGATCAATGCAATCTTGTTTCGCGCCATCGCAGAAAAATCCTTGATTGGCAAAAGGAGCCCGGCTGCCGCGGTCATTAACCTTTTCGGGGCTGGCATTCAAGCGGGCACATGCTTGACGGAATCCCGCCGGAACAAGTCAGGCCGTGGCGACATTTCACATTGGGCTGAGGCGGTCTTCGGACCGCAGCGAGATCGCAGATGACGAGCCGGCGCTCGCCAATCGTGACAACAATATTACGAGTGCTGGGGCCCGGCCTGCTCACGGGAGCCGCGGACGACGACCCGAGCGGCATCGCCACCTACTCGCAGAGCGGCGCCCAGCTCGGCTACGCGCTGTGCTGGACGATGTTTCTCACCACCCCATTCATGGTCGCGATCCAGATCGTGAGTGCGCGGCTGGGCTCGGTCACCGGCCGCGGCCTGGCCGCCAATTTGAGTGAGGCACTGCCGAAACCCGCGCTCTATGGCGTCGTGGGGCTGGTTGCCGGCGCCAACATTTTCAATATCGCGGCCGACATCGCGGCGATGGCCGCCGCGGTGCGGCTCTTGATCGGCGGCCCCGTCCTCATCTATGCGCTTGGTTTCGGCGTGTTTTGCCTGGCGACCCAGATCGCCGTCCCCTATCGCCGCTACGCCCATTTCATGAAGATTCTCACGCTGGTTCTGTTCGCTTATGTGGCGGCAGCGTTCAGCGTTCATGTCCCTTGGCGCGCGGTGCTGGTCGCTACGTTCATCCCGCAGCTTTCCTGGAATCGCGATGTCATCCTCATGCTGGTGGCGGTGCTCGGGACGACGATCAGCCCTTATCTGTTTTTCTGGCAGGCGTCACTTGAAGTCGAAGAACGCCGAATCAAGGAGAAAAGGAAGGAAGGCGCGCTGCACAACGGCGACCGCGCCGCCCGGCGGCGTTTTCGGCCGATCGTGATCGACACCTGGGTCGGCATGGCGTTGTCGAACATCGTCGGCTTCTTCATTATCGTGTCGACTGCAGCGACGCTGCACGCCCACGGCACCAACGCGATCGGCACCGCCGCTGATGCGGCGGAGGCATTGCGACCGCTCGCCGGCCGGCTCGCGTTCCTGTTGTTCGCGCTCGGAATCATCGGCACCGGCTTGCTGGCCATCCCGGCGCTGGCCGGCTCCGCCGGCTACGCGATCGCCGAGACCTTCGGCTGGAAGAACAGCCTCGGCATGCTGCCGCAGCGCGCCCGCGGCTTCTATCTCGTCATCGGCGGCACGACGCTCGCCGGGTCGCTTGGCGCAATGACCCCGTTCGACCCGATCACGATGCTGGTGTGGAGCGCGGTTCTCAACGGCATCGTCGCCGTGCCGCTGATGATTGCCATGATGATGGTGATCACCAGTCCGAAGATCATGGGAAAATTTGCCGCCTCGCGCTTGCTGGCGGCTTTTGGCTGGCTGGCGACGCTGTTGATGGGCGCCGTGGTCGGCGCGTTTTTCCTGACAACGCTGACGCGCTGATGCGGCGTTTGCCCGGTCAGGTTTCGACGATGCCGGTAGACGTGCCCGACAGTTGCGAATGGGCGGCGCCGTGGGGCCGCGCCAAATACGCTTGCGAGCGCATCTCGATCAGGCGCGAGGCGGTGCGCCTGAACTCCTGCGCCTCGAAGCCCTCGTCGCCGCGAAAGAGCGCGTCGGGCTCGGCCGCGGCCGAGGCGATCAGCTTGACGTTCATGTCGTAGAGCGTGTCGATGAGAATGATGAACCGCTTGGCGGCATTGCGCGTCTCGAAATTCATGACCGGGACGCGGTCGAGAATGATGGTGTGATACTCGCGCGCGGTGCGCAGATAATCGCTCGCCGCGAGCGGCTCTTCGCACAGGTCGTGGAACGAGAAGCGCGCCACGCCCAACGCGGCGCGCGGCACATGCACGGTGCGGCCCTTGAGCGGCAGTTCCTGCGCTTCGCCGCGGTGTCCGCGGGCGAGCCGCTCCCAGGCCGCGTCGAGCGCAGCATCGGCCGCGGCGTCGGCGGGCACGTACCACACCGACATGCCGGCGAGCTTCTCCAGGCGGAAGTCGGCGCGCGCCTTGAGCGTCACGACGTCCATGTGCTGCTCGAGCGTGTGGATGAATGGCACGAACAAGGCACGGTTCAGGCCGTCGTTGTAGAGGTCCGCGGGCGGCACGTTCGAGGTGGCGACCACCACGACTCCGCGCCCGAAGAATTGCGCGAACAGCCGGCCCAGGATCATGGCGTCGGCGACGTCGGTGACGTGGAATTCATCGAAGCAAAGCAGCCAAGCCTCCTGCGCCAGCTCGCGCCCGGCCAGCTCGATCGGATCCTCGCCGGCGTGCTCGCCGCGTTTCATCTTCTGCCGGAACGCATGAACGCGCTCGTGCACGTCGATCATGAATTCGTGGAAATGCGCGCGGCGCTTGCGCGCCACCGGGCTCGATTCGAAAAACAGATCCATCAGCATAGTCTTGCCGCGGCCGACGTCGCCGTGGATATAGAGGCCTTTGATCCGCGATTGCTGTTTCGCACGGCTGCCGAACATCCAGCCCAGCGACGATGATTTCCTGGCCAGGCGATGTTCGATCAGCCGCGCTTCAAGTTGCGCCAGCCTCTCGACCACGGCGAGCTGCGCGGCGTCACGCTCGACCGTGCCGCCGGTGACGCCGGCGGCGTAGCGCGCTGTGATGGAGGTCGCCATGATGCTGTTAACGGTTGTGGGCGAAAGGTGGCGGGAACGGCGGCGGTTTAGCGACGCTGCACGTCGCATGCCAAGTTGCGGTCGCTGAATGGTTCATGAACTCGGTTACTAGCCATGCGTATAGGGAATGCGGGCATGTTGCTCAATGCTTCGCCTTGCCAAACTTTGGCGCCACCCAACATGATGTCGTGATTCGAGGTGCCGTCTCATGGACGTTTGTCATTCTGCATCTCGAGCGGAGGACGCGATCAGGAGGGATTTTTTGACGACAACGTCAGGAGACCCTTTGAATGCAGGACTTCCTTCCCGAAGGCGGCGTGATCCGCAAGTTGTGGATTGGAGAGGCCGATAAATACCGCGACCATGTGCTGCGGCTCGACTCTGTGAGCCGGCACAACAGGTTTGGCGGCGGCGTGTCCGACGATTTCATCCGCAATTACGTTGATCTGGCGATTTCGCTCGACACCGTGGTGCACGGGTTTTTTCTCGACGGCGAAATGCGCGGCGCCGCCGAGCTGCGGCAATTGGGCGTGCGGTTGCCGCGCCAGGCCGAGGCGGCGATCAGCGTCGAGAAGCCGTGGCAAAGTCACGGCGTCGGCTCGGCGCTGTTGCGCCGTACCTTGCTGATTGCCCGCAACCGCGGCTTCCGGCTCCTGCATATGGCCTGCCTGGCCGAGAACCGGCGCATGCAACAGCTGGCGCGCAAGTTCGACGCCGAGCTGTCATTCGATTTCGGCAGCGTCGTCGGCGAGGTCGAATCCTCGCGCGCCAATCCGCTGTCGCTGATGCAGGAATTCATGGCCGACGGTCACGGCTTCGCTACCGCGATGCTCGATCTGCAATCGCGGATGCTCCGGGCATAACGGTCGCGGATCAGCGGCTGTGCGCCAGCCGAAGTTCGGTTGCGGCCAGCGGGTAAGCCTCCTCGACGACGTAAGGCCCGCCGCCGACCGAGGAGCGCGACGAGAACAGCACGTAGCGGGAAACCGGAAACGACGACGAGCGGTAATGCGCCCGCGCGGTCAGATAGTCGGCAACCTGCCGGCTTGACGATTCGCGCAGCCGCGCCAGCGTGACATGCGGCGTGAATTTTCGCCCTTCCGGCTCGAGCCCAAGCCGCTGCAGCAGCCGTTCTTGCTCGGCCTGCAACTCCATCAGCGGCGCAACCGGAGTGGCGGCTGCGACCAGCGCGCGCGGCTTGCGCCCGCCGAACGATGACAACCCGTCGAGACGCAGTTCGAACGGCGCGCGCTGCACGCGCCCGAGCAGGCCGGCGATATCGCGCGCCAGCGCGTCGTCGATATCGCCGATGAAGCGCAGTGTGAGATGATAGTTTTCCGGATCGATCCAGCGCGCGCCCGGCAAACCGCCGCGCATCATGGCGAGCGACTGGCCGACGTGCCGCGGAATTTCAAGCGCAGTGAACAGACGGGGCATGACACCTGCGGTCCAAGTCGCCGAATTGCAGCACCGGCAGCATGCGGATATCGCAGGCTGCGTGCAACCCTTTACGAAGGATGCTGCATGTGAATGCGCGCAATGAGTTCCTCCATTTTCGGCAGGATACGTGCGACGATGGCGTTCACGCCCGCGGCGTTTGGATGCAGGCCGTCAGGCTGCGTGAGACTCAAGTCGGCGGCAACGCCCTCGAGGAAGAACGGATAAAGCGGCACGCCATATTTGGCGGCGAGTTCCGGATAAATGCGTTCGAAGGACTTGCCGTAGTCGGTTCCCAGATTCGGCGCCGCGCGCATGCCGCACAGCAGAACGGCGATATGGCGCTCGGTCAGGCGGCGCAGGATCGTATCGAGTGCTTGCTGGGTCACATCCGGCCTGATCCCGCGCAGCATGTCGTTGGCGCCGAGTTCGACGATCACCGCATCAGTGCCTGGAGCCACCGACCAATCGAGGCGGGCGAGCCCCCCGGAGGCGGTATCGCCGGAAACCCCGGCATTCGTGATCGCCACGGCAATGCCATTGCCGGCGAGCGCCGCTTGCAGGCGCGCCACGAAACCATCCCTTTCCGGCAGCCCAAGACCCGCGGTCAGCGAGTCGCCGAGCGCCACGATCTTGACCGGCGCCTCGGCGTTCGCGGCAGGAACGGCGGCTGCGGCCACGAGTGCGACGCTACAAACCGCCGCACGCACGATTTGGCGGAGACTTGTCCCGGCCCCATATGATCGGGCACGAGTTGATGGTGCGGGGCGCCGGTCAGCCGGAAACATGAATGACACGTCGGGGCATCCTTTCGCCGACAGCGCCATCGCACTGAGCGCGGTCAACCTCTCGCTCGGCGGCGGCGCCGCCCGGGTTCATATCCTCAGAGACATCGGTTTGAATATAAGGCGCGGCGAAGCCGTCGGCCTCCTGGGTCCGTCCGGTTCCGGCAAGTCGACGCTGCTCATGGTCATGACCGGGCTCGAGCGGCCGGACAGCGGCGCGGTTATCGTTGCCGGAAAAAACCTGCGCCAACTCGATGAGGACGATCTCGCGCGCTTTCGGGGCCGGAACATCGGCATCGTCTTCCAGGCCTTCCACCTCATACCGACCATGACGGCACTGGAGAACGTCGCCGTACCGCTCGAACTCGCCGGCGCACGCGATGCCTTGTCCCGCGCCGAACGTGAGCTGACCGCAGTCGGATTGAGTAACCGCCTCGGCCATTACCCTAGGCAACTGTCAGGCGGCGAGCAGCAGCGTGTGGCGCTCGCGCGCGCGCTCGCGCCCAATCCCGCTATCGTCGTCGCCGACGAACCGACGGGCAATCTCGACGAGACCACGGGAGCGGAAATCATCGAGCTTCTGTTCCGCGGTCACCGCCAACACGGCACGACCTTGGTGCTGGTCACCCACGACACCGCGCTGGCGGCTCGTTGCGATCGAGTGCTGCACATGCACTCGGGACGGCTCGCCCCCTCCCTAACCTCTCCCGTAAACGGCACGGAGGGGATCATGGCGGACAAGCGATGACAGCAGTCACGCTGCGGTTTGCCTGGCGCGAGCTGCGCGGCGGCTTGCGCGGTTTCGGCGTCTTTGTTGCCTGCATTGCGCTCGGCGTCCTTGCGATCGCCGGCGTCGGTTCGGTGACAGAAAGCTTTTCCGAAGGCCTCGCCAACGCCGGCGGCACGATCCTCGGGGGCGACCTCGCCTTTGCGCTGGTCCAGCGCGAAGCAACCGACAGCGAGCGCGCTTTCCTCGCCGCCCGCGGCAGCGTTTCCGGCGTCGCCATACTCCCGACCATGGCGCGCACCGGCGACGGCCGAACGACGCTCGTCGAGGTTAAAGCGGTCGACGACCATTATCCGCTGCTGGGCACGGTCGTGACCGATCCCGGCATGCCGCTGCCGGCGCTGCTCGCGCGACAGGGCGACGCGTTCGGCGCCGCAGCCGATCCGGCGCTGTTCACGCGGCTTGATCTGAAGCCCGGCGATCGGATCACCATCGGCAACGCCGTGATCGAACTGAGCGCGGCGCTGACCAGCGAGCCGGACAAGCTCGCCGGCGGGATCGGCTTTGGCCCGCGCCTGCTTATCAGCGAAGCGGCGCTGCACGCGAGCGGGCTGTTGCAGCCCGGCAGCCTGGTGCGCTGGCGCTATCGGCTGCGCCTGCCAAGGACCGAGTCGAGCGATCGTGCCGTGGCCGCGATCGAGAAACAGGCACGGGTTCAATTTCCCAATGCCGGTTGGGAAATCCGCGCGCGCAACAAAGCGACCCCGCAGCTCGAACGCAACGTCGAGCGTTTCAGCCAATTCCTCACCCTCGTCGCCTTGACCGCGCTTCTGGTCGGCGGTGTCGGCGTCGCCAACGCGGTTGCCAGTCATCTGGCCCGCAAGCGCGATGTGATCGCGACCCTAAAGACATTGGGCGCGAGCGGCGGCAACATATTCGGCATTTACTGCGCGCAGATCATGCTGGTGGCGCTGGTCGCCACCCTCATCGGCGCCGGACTTGGCGCGGTCGTGCCGTATGCGCTGGCCTCGATATTCGGCGCGATGATTCCGTTTCCCGTCGCGCCTTCCTTCCACCCGGCCGAGCTGACGCTGTCGATCGCGTACGGTTTGTTGACGGCGCTGGCCTTCGCCTTGTGGCCGCTCGGACGCGCGCACGATATTTCGGTGTCGATGCTGTTCCGCGATCAGGTCGCCGCCGAGCGGACCTGGCCGCGGCGGCCCTATGTGATCGCCACCGCGCTGATCGTTATCATTTTCGCCGGACTGGCGATCCTGTTCGCCTACGATCGCCGCCTCGCGGCGATCTTCATTGCCGCCGCCGCCGGAGTGTTCGTGGCTCTGCGGCTCCTGGCGATGCTGACCATGGCGCTGGCGCGCCGTGCGCCACATATGCGCTCGACCCTGCTGCGGCTCGCCATCGCCAACCTCCATCGCCCGGGCGCCCTGACGCCGAGCGTCGTGCTCTCGCTGGGGCTGGGATTGTCCTTGCTGGTGACCGTGATCGAGATCGACGGCAACCTGCATCGGCAGTTCACCGCGGCGCTGCCCGAGCATGCGCCGTCATTCTTTTTCCTCGACATCCCCGCCGCCGACGCTGATCGCTTCGACGTTTTCGTGCGCGAGCACGCGCCGCATGCGACGCTCGAGCGGGTGCCGATGCTGCGCGGCCGTATCGTCGAAGCGGGTGGCATCAAAGCCGAGAACCTCAAGCCCGGGGAAGGCTCGGCTTGGGTGCTGCGCGGGGATCGCGGCATCACCTATGCGGCGACGGTGCCCGAAGGTTCGCGCATCGTTGCCGGGCAGTGGTGGCCCGCCGACTATGCCGGAGCACCGCTGGCTTCGCTTGAAGACAAGACCGCCGCGGATCTGAAACTGAAGCCGGGTGACACCATCGCCGTCAATGTGCTCGGCCGCACCGTCGCCGCGCGCATCGCCAATTTGCGCGCCGTCGATTGGCAGAACCTCGGCATCAATTTCGTCCTGGTATTTTCGCCCGGCGCATTCGCCGGCGCGCCGCACAATGATATCGCGACGCTGACGTTCGCCGACGGCGGCACGACGGCGGAGGAGACGGCGCTGATCAAGGCGCTCAGCGACGCCTTCCCTGGCGTCTCGGTCGTGCGTATCAAGGACGCGCTCGATGCGGTCGATCGTCTGGTGGGCAATCTGGTGTCGGCGCTGCGCGGGGCCAGCGCGGTGACGCTGATCGCCGCGGCCTTGGTCCTTGGCGGCGCGCTCGCGGCAAGCCAGCGCTTCCGGATCTATGATGCGGTTATCTTGAGGACCTTGGGCGCGACGCGCCGCCGCCTGCTCGCCGCCTACGCGCTTGAATACCTTCTGGTCGGCCTTGCCGCCGTGCTGTTCGGCTTGGCGGCCGGCTCGCTCGCCGCCGACCTCGTGGTCACGCGTGTCATGGAATTTCCCTTTGTCTGGGTAGCGGCCCAGGCGTCGGCAGCGGCGGTTGGCGCGCTCGTTGTCACGGTCATGCTCGGTCTTGCCGGCACGTTCACCGCGCTCGGCCACAAACCCGCGCAGGTGCTGAGAAATCTGTAGATCTCAGCAATTGTGAACGAACGGTAACTGTCGCAAATATCGCATCCGCGCATCTAGCGCCCGCCGGCCTTTCGCACTAGATTTCCTGCGACATTCGCGGCCGGCCCACCGGACGCACAGGCCCGGCCAGTGCCGGGATAACTCCAGGGGTATTTTCCATGTCGGACTTCGACCGGAATATCGCGAGCGCCCGGACCGGCTACCGCACGGATCAGGTAGCGATCGATGCGGGGCTGCGCGCATACATGATCCGGGTCTACAACTATATGGGAGCCGGCGTAGCGCTGACCGGGCTGGTTGCTTGGTTCGCCTTCTCGGCCGCCGTTACCCAGACTGGCGCCGGACTTCAACTCACGTCGTTCGGGCACGCCATCTTCGGCAGCCCACTGATGTGGGTCCTGGTGCTGGCGCCGCTTGGGCTGGTGATGCTGCTGAGCTTCGGCATCAACCGGCTCTCGGCGGGCACCGCACTGATGCTGTTCTTCGTCTATGCCGGCCTGCTTGGGCTCTCGCTGGCGTCAATCTTTCTAGTCTACACTCACGAGTTCGATCGCGCGGGTGTTCTTCATCTCGGCGGCGACCTTCGGCGCCATGAGCCTCTACGGCTATACGACGAAGCGCGACCTGACCGGGGTCGGCTCGTTCATGTTCATGGGCCTGATCGGCATCATCATCGCCAGCCTGGTCAACCTCTTCCTGCAGTCGAGCGGGCTTTCTTGGGCGATCTCGGTGATCGGCGTGCTCATCTTTGTCGGCCTTACCGCCTACGACACGCAGAACATCAAGGAGATGTACTCGCCGATGGACGACGGCACCATCGCCGGCCGCAAGGCGGTGATGGGGGCGCTGCGGCTCTATCTCGACTTCATCAACCTGTTCCTGATGCTGCTCCGCCTGTTTGGCGACCGCCGCTGACGGAACAGCCGAACAATACGGCAACGCCCCGGGCCAAAACCCGGGGCGTTTTTTGTTTGTTTGATGAGCGTGTGAGCGATGAGCGACGCCATCATCCGATCGGTGCCCGCTCGGCAGTGCCGGTGCCACGCGGCCGTGAGCCGCGACGTGTCCGCGCTGCAACTATTCCGGCTGGGACGTGTGCAAAAAGAGCAACGCGACAAACGACGCGAGACAGAGCGCCGACGACACGACGATGACGGAAGGGCCCATGGCATCGAGCAGAAGCCCGAACAGCAGCGGGGCCAGCGCCTGCGCCGCCCGCGCCGGCGCTCCAAGCAAGCCGGTGCGTTCGCCATAACCGTGCGGGCCGAAGACGGCGAGCGGCACCGTGCCGCGCGCGATGGTCAGAAGGCCATTGCCGGCACCGTAGAAAACCGCGAACGCCGCCGCCGACGCCGGGCCCATCACCGCGAAAATGGCGGCACCGATCGGATGCAGCAGCGCCGCGATCCGGGCGGAAACCAATGGGTGGCTGCGGCGCAGCAGGAAGAATTCGACCAGACGCGCCATCACCTGCGCCGGTCCGACCAGGGCGGCGGCGGCAACTGCCTGTAGCGTCGTAGCCCCCGCGCGTTCCAGCAATCCCGGCAGATGCGACGCCATGGCGCCGGTCACGAACCAGGCGGCCGCGAACACGAAAGCAAGAAGAAACATCTCCCGGTACGGCTTCCAGCCAATCGCCTGTCCGGTGCTACGCGAAATTTGCGGCGGCCGCGTCGGCTTCGGCAACAGCAAATTCAGCGGCAGGCCGATGGCGAGGTTGAGCGCCGCCCAGACCAACAAGGTCTCGCGCCAGCCCACCGCGTCGTTGAGAAACGTCGACAAGGGCCAGCTCACGGTCGAGGCGAAGCCGGCGAACAGTGTGATCCCGGTGATCGGGCCGCGGGCATTGTGACCGTAGAGCGCGGCGAGCGCGGCGAAGCCGGCGTCGTAAAGTCCGAGCGCCATGCCAACGCCGAGCACCGCCCAGGCGGCGGCCAGCATGACCACGCCGTCGGTTGCCGCGAGCATGATCAGACCGCCCGCCAGCACCAAGTTCGAGAGCACCAACACGCCGCGCCCGCCGCGGCGATCGATGATGCGCCCGACCGCCGGGCCGGCGAAGGCCGCGATCAGCAAGGCACCCGAGAACGCGCCGAATACCCACGAGCGCGGCACGTCAATGCTGGTGCCGATCGGATCGGCCAGGATCGCCGGCAGATAATAGCTCGATGCCCAGGCTAGCGTTTGCGCGGTCCCGAGCGCCGCGACAACGACACGGCGCGATCGGGCGGGATTTGCGCTTTCGTGCTCTTCAGTCAAGCCGACCTGTTATCGCGATTTACGATTGCGTCCGCGGCAGCCGGCGCGGCGTCACGCCCGCGCAAAATCTGTTCAGCGGAACCTTATACCGCCCAACACCCGCCTAGCCGGCAACGACGCGGAGCGAGCGATCAAGCGCCCCCAGCACCCGGTCGAGATCATGCCCCCGGCGCAGGACGTGGCCGGTCGCCGAGATCACGCTGTAGGCACCCTGGCGGCGCCCCAGCCGCGGGTTCTTCTCGATCCGGTAAATGGGAAATTCGCTGGCCCGGCGGAAAACCGAAAATACCGCGCGATCCTTGAGAAAATCGATGGCGTAATCGCGCCATTCGCCGGCAGCGACCTTGCGGCCATACAGACTGAGAATGCGATCAAGCTCACGCCGGCTGAAGGTAACCTCGCTTGCGGGGGCGGGCGCGCGAAGCTCGCCCCCGCGCCACGCGCTCGGCTCGATTTCGCCGAATTCCATGCGGCGCCTCCTTTGTCATCGAAGTTTTACTTTCGCTTCATGATCGCGCCGGACGAATACGACGGCAAGGGCCTTGGCAGACCTTGGCAGGTGTTTGCGGCTAGCGGGGATTTGGACGTAATGCCGCAGTTTTCCGCGGTAGTGCGACACTTTCGACCGCTGGAATCACGGATTCGTTAAGCCAATCATAATGCGGCCCCATTTCGGCCCATCACACGCCAAGCTGCCATGCGAAACACTGGACCGTTGCCTCAGGGCCCGGTCCGGATCGCATTCCGGATTCCTCAGCCCCCCAGCCCCCCGGGGTGTGGACGGACCGGGCCAGAGTTTTGGCGTACAGTTGGTTGTCGCATACGGTTGGTTGTCGCGTACGGATCAATCCCCCAGTTTGCTTTAAAGGCCGGCTCATCGCCGGCCTTTTTTATCAGATAATGCTTTTATCAGATAACACTCGGGCTATGCGGACGGAGCGGAAGCCGCAAGCGACGCGGTTATTTGATCTGTGTCGGTTGCCCCGCGCCTTCCTTCATCTGCCGTCCGACCGTCTGTGATCCGACCGGCACAAGGGCGGCGCCGAGGATGACGCCGGGTTTGTCACGCGTGCCCTGTTGAACGATGACAGCGGCCGCATCGATATTGTCGGCCATGATGCTGGCAATCGGGACGCTCCAGGCCGAGTCGGTTCCGGTCCAGTCGCCGAGCTTCAGCCAGCGCCGTATGACATTGTGGTAGGTGACGGTTCGCCCGCTGTTTTCGCCGCGGCCGATTTCGACCGGCACCGATTTCGCGAGTGGACAGAGCCAGACTTCAGCACCGACATGCCCATTTGTCGCCGCGATCTTCACATTCAACGCGTTGCCGTCCACCGACAGCAGCACCGGGACGGACATGATCGCAGTGTTGCGGTCCGTGAGCGTAATCGCGCGTTCGACGGCGGCGCGGTCGCTGCCGAGCACGTGGGTCGATCCGTTGACGACGATTTGCGGCGTGTAGACTTGCCGGTCGCCGCGCACGCGCGCATAGGCGCGTTGCCGCGCCGAATGCCCGGGAATGGCAAGCGTATCCTTCCAGCCCAGGTAGTCCCAATAATCGATCGGCACGCTGAGTGCGACCAGCGACGGATCGCTGGCGAACTCGCCGAGCAGCTTGTCGGCGGGCGGGCAGGACGAACAGCCTTGGCTGGTAAATAATTCCAAAAGCGCCCGCGGCTCGCCGGCATTTGCCAGTCCGCAGCTCGCGATCAACAAGCCGGCAATGAGGGGTGCCGACGCCGGACGGCGACGCAACATTCCGATCTCCACCCCCTCTGGCCCCTCGGTGTTCAATTTGGCGACCGCGCATTGATATCGGGCGCACAAGTCACCCGCCACTCAATTCACGGTGAGCCAAGTCTTGTTAGGTACAGTATTAGGTACAGCATGAGCTTTTCGGAGCGCCCGGCGCTAAGCGGCGAGATGGCGCAGCACATACTGCAATATGCCGCCGTTCTTGAAGTACTCGAGCTCGTCGATGGTATCGATACGGCAGATCAGCGGCACGCGCTTGAGCCCGCCATCGGCGGCGACGATCTCGGCGATGAGCCGCTGGTGCGGCTTGAGGTCGGCATGCAGTCCGCGGATGGTCACCTGCTCGTCACCCTTGAGGCCCAGCGTTTGCCACGACGTGCCTTCCTCGAACACCAGCGGCACCACACCCATACCGACCAGATTGGAGCGATGGATGCGCTCGAACGATTGCGCGATCACCGCACGGACGCCGAGCAGAATCGTGCCTTTGGCGGCCCAGTCGCGCGACGAGCCGGTTCCGTATTCCTTGCCGGCGAAGACCACGAGCGGCACGTGCTCGCTCTTGTAGCGCATGGCCGCGTCGTAGATCGTCATGCGTTGGCGCGACGGATAGTGGATCGTGTAGCCGCCTTCGACGCCGGGCACCATCTGGTTCTTGAGCCGGATGTTGGCGAACGTGCCGCGCATCATCACCTCGTGATTGCCGCGCCGGGTGCCATACTGATTGAAGTCGATCGGCTTGACCTTGTGGTCGACGAGATATTTTCCCGCCGGCGAGTCCGCCTTGATCGAGCCGGCCGGCGAGATGTGGTCGGTGGTAATCGAATCGAGAAACAATCCCAGCACCCGCGCATCGATCACGTCGGTCGGCGCCTCGGGCCGGCGTGACATATGGGCGAAATACGGCGGATTCTGCACGTAGGTCGATTTGCGTTCCCAGGGGAACGTCAGCGCGCCCTGCACGCTGATCTTGCGCCAGTTGGTGTCGCCCTTGAACACGTCGCCGTATTTGCGCATGAACATCTGTTTGTTGATGTTCTTGCGCATGACCTCGTTGACCTCCCGGGTGGTCGGCCAGATGTCGCGCAGATAGACCTTGCGGCCCTTCTGGTCGATGCCGAGCGGCGTCTTGGCGATATCGATCTGCATCGAGCCGGCGATCGCGTAGGCGACGACCAGCGGCGGCGAGGCGAGGTAATTGGCGCGCACGTCGGCATTGACGCGGCCCTCGAAATTGCGATTGCCGGACAGCACCGCGGCGGCGACCAGATCGTGGTCGTTGATCGCCTTGGAGATCTCCGGCGGCAACGGGCCCGAATTGCCGATACAGGTGGTGCAACCAAAGCCGACCAGATTGAAGCCGAGCTTGTCCAGATCCTTTTGCAGGCCGGATTTGTTGAGGTATTCGCCGACCACCTGCGAACCGGGCGCAAGCGAGGTTTTGACCCACGGCTTGACCGAAAGGCCCCTCGCCACCGCCTTGCGGGCGACCAGGCCGGCCGCGATCATCACGCTCGGATTTGAGGTGTTGGTGCAGGAGGTGATGGCGGCGATCACCACGTCGCCGTGGCCGAGCGTGTGGGCGCGGCCTTCGACCGGAACGCGCTTGTCCATCTCAGCGCCCTTGCCGAATTCCCTGTCCATGGACTGGGCGAAGCCGCTCTTGACCTCTTTGAGCGGCACCCGGTCCTGCGGGCGCTTCGGCCCGGCGAGCGAAGGCTCGACCGAGGACAGTTCGAGCTTGAGCACGTCGCTAAACATCGGATCTGGCATCGCCTTGGTGTGGTACATGCCCTGCGCCTTGGCATAGGCCAGCACCAGCGCGACCTGCTCCGCCGAACGCCCGGTATCGCGCAGATAGCGGATGGTGTCGTCATCGATCGGAAAGAACCCGCAGGTGGCGCCGTATTCCGGCGACATGTTGCCGAGCGTGGCGCGGTCGGCGATCGAAAGGCTGGCGAGACCGGGACCGAAATACTCGACGAACTTGCCGACCACGCCGCGTTTGCGCAGCATCTGCGTGACGGTGAGGACAAGATCGGTCGCGGTGACGCCTTCCTTGAGCTTGCCGTTAAAGCGCATGCCGATCACTTCCGGCAGCAGCATCGAATAGGGCTGGCCGAGCATGGCGGCCTCGGCCTCGATGCCGCCGACGCCCCAGCCAAGGACGGAAAGCCCGTTCACCATGGTGGTGTGCGAATCGGTGCCGACCAGCGTGTCCGGATAGGCGAGTTCAGTCGCGACGACCTTGTCGGCGAACTTGATCTTCTGTTTCGCGGTCCAGACGGTGCGGGACAGATATTCGAGGTTGACCTGGTGGCAGATGCCGGTGCCGGGCGGCACCACGCGGAAATCCTCGAACGAGCGCTGCGCCCATTTGAGAAACCGGTAGCGCTCCTGATTTTGCTTGTATTCCTCCTCGACGTTCTTCTTGAACGCGGTATTGCTGCCGAAATAATTGACCACGACCGAATGGTCGATGACGAGGTCGACGGGCACCAGCGGATTGATCTTCTTGGGATCGCCGCCGAGCATCTTCATGGCGTCGCGCATGGCGGCGAGATCGACGACCGCGGGCACGCCGGTGAAATCCTGCATCAGCACCCGCGCCGGCCGGAACGCCAGCTCGCGGTCGGAGCACTTGGTCTTGAGCCATTGCGCCACCGCCTGGATGTCCTCCTTGGTGACCGAGCGGCCGTCCTCGTTGCGCAGCAAATTCTCGAGCAGGACCTTGAGCGAGAAGGGCAGCCGCGAAATGCCCTTCAGCCCGTTCTTTTCGGCCACCGGCAGGCTGTAATAGGCGTAGGTCTTGGAGCCGACCTTGAGCGGCCTTAAGCACTTGAAGCTATCGAGCGAAGCCATGATTATTTTCCCATCTGCCGGCCCGCCCCACCGGCGCAATTTGCAGATAATGATTGCCGAAACAGGCACCAGCGGAGCGCCGGTGGCCGGACGCGGCAGCTGTTGCCAACACGCCGCTGCCCACGTTCGGCTTATAAGGTCTTTTCAAGGTTTGTGCCACATCTGCAAGAAATGGTCGATAACATGTCGTGAATTGTCCGCGCGCGCGGGCCATGCGAGCGGGCGCCTGCCGCTCTCGCCTTCCGTGCGGCCCTCCGTCTAGGACGTCATCGATGCGGCTTTCCGCCTTTGATCTGGCCTGCCGGCGCGGCGGCAGAGACATTTTCGCCGGGGTGAGCTTTTCCGTCACTTCCGGCGAGGCCTTGACCGTCAGCGGCCGCAACGGCGCGGGAAAATCGTCGCTCCTGCGCATGGTGGTCGGGCTCTTGCGCACCGCCCAGGGGCAGATCGCGCTGGACGGCGGCGACCCGGAATTGACCGTCGGCGAGCAGGCCCATTACCTCGGTCACCAGGACGCCCTGAAGCCGTCGCTGTCGGTTTTGGAAAACTTAATATTCTGGTCCGGCTTTCTTGGCGCGCCCGCCGCCGACGTCGGCGCATCGCTGGCTGCTGTCGGACTTGATGCGCTTGCCGACTTACCCGCCGCCTATCTCTCGGCCGGGCAGCGCCGCCGCCTCTCCATCGCGCGTCTGCTCGCCATCAAACGTCCGCTCTGGCTGCTCGACGAACCGACCAGCACGCTCGATGCCGCGGCCCAGCAGCGGCTCGGCGAGCTGATGCGTGCGCACCTCGCCGGCGGCGGCCTGATTGTGGCCGCAACGCACAGCGTCCTCGGGCTGGAGGGCGCCCAGGAGCTGCAGCTCGACAATTTTCCCGGCCCCGCGATGGCGAAGGCTGAGGCGCCGGAAACTCGATGACCCCGCTCGCCGCCATGCTGGTCCGCGATATGCACATCGCCGTGCGCGTGGGTGGCGGTGCGCTGATCGGGGTATTGTTCTTCCTAGTCGTGGTAACGCTGGTGCCGTTCGCGCTCGGACCGGATCTGGCGCTGTTAAAGCGGATCGGCCCGGCGATCCTTTGGCTCGCCGCGCTGCTGGCGAGCCTGCTCGCGCTCGATCGGCTGTTTGCCGCCGACCACGAGGACGGCTCGCTCGATCTCATCCTCACCGGCCGCGCCCCGCTTGAACTAGTGGTCGCCGTCAAAGGTGTCGCCCATTGGCTCACCACCGGGCTGCCGCTGGTCATTGCGGCGCCCGTCATCGGGCTCTCTCTCAACCTCGATGCACCGGCGGCAGCCGCTTTGGTGTTGACGCTCCTCGTCGGCACGCCGGCGCTGACCTTCATCGGTCTGATCGGCGCCGCCATCGCAGTGACACTGCGTCGCGGCGGACTTTTGCTCGCCGTATTGGTATTGCCGCTGACCGTTCCGGTGCTCATCTTCGGCGTAGCCGCGGCGAACGCCGCGGTCGTTGGACCGGTAACGTTTGGAACGCCGTTCACGGTCCTCTGTGCGCTGACGCTGGCAAGCCTGGTGGTGGGACCGTTTGCGGCCGCGGCGGCGCTGCGGCAGGAGATGGAATAGCAACGCCGGTCATGCAGAATTGAAGCGTAATCTTTAGGAAAGCATGATTTTGTCGGCGCAAGCCCGGCCGCAAGCCTTTTTCGGATCACGCTCCAAACCGCCGGCGTTGTGCTTGTGCGCCGAAGTGGATTAGGACACCGCGATGGCCATCGCCGAATTCGCCAACCCATCGCGTTTCCTGAAGTTTGCCGAGCGCGTGATCCCCTGGCTCGCGGGCCTGACGGTGATCGCCTTTGCGTTCGGGATCAATCAGGCGATGGGCGCGCCGGATGATTATCAGCAAGGCGCCACGGTCAAGATCATGTTCCTCCACGTGCCGGGCGCCTGGCTTGGCATGCTCGGTTGGGGCGTGATGACGATTGCCGCGCTTGGCACGCTGGTCTGGCGCCACCCGCTCGCCGACGTCACCGCCAAGGCGGCAGCGCCGATCGGCGCCGCGTTCACCTTGATGTGTCTCGTCACCGGCTCGCTGTGGGGTCGCCCGATGTGGGGCACCTACTGGGTGTGGGATGCGCGGCTGACTTCGGTGCTGGTGCTCTTTCTGCTCTATCTCGGCGTCATCGCACTGTGGCGCACGGTCGAGGACCCGTCGCGCGCCGCCCGCGCCGCGGCCATCCTCACCCTGGTCGGGGCGCTCGATCTGCCGATCATCAAATTCTCCGTCGATTGGTGGAACACGCTGCACCAGCCGGCGTCGGTGTTTCGCTTCGGCGCGCCGACCATCGACCGGTCGATCCTGATTCCGCTGTTCATTGTGGCGGCGGCGTTCACCCTTCTGTTCGTGACGCTGCTGCTCGCCGCCATGCGCAATGAAATTTTGCGCCGCCGGGTGCGGACGTTGCGGCTGATGCAGGCGAGCGCCGTGAGCTGACGATGGAAGCGGCCAACCACATGGGATTCATCGTCGCCGCCTATGCGGCCGCCACTGCGGTCGTTGCCGGGTTGATCGCGTGGGTCGTGCTCGATTACCGCGCGCAATTGCGCAAGCTCGCCGATCTCGAGAAGCGGGGCTTCACCCGCCGCTCGGGGCCGGCGCGCTCCGAGCCGGCCATGCAGCAAGCGAAGGAAGAGGCGTGAGCGCCGTTGCCGACAAGAGCGCGAATGTCGGGCTCCGGCGCTTTATCGTGCTGTTGCCGCTGGTGCTGTTCCTCGGTCTGGTGCTGTTGTTCCTGCTCCGCCTCTACGCCGGCGATCCTTCGCACATTCCGTCGGCGCTGATCGGCCATCCGGCGCCGCAGACCAACCTGCCGCCGATCGCCGGGCTCGAGCGCGCCGGCGCGCCCGTTCCCGGCATCGACCCCGCGAGCTTCAAAGGCGCGGTGACCGTAGTGAATGTCTGGGCGTCATGGTGCGTACCCTGTCATGACGAGGCGCCGTTGCTGATGCAGCTGTCGCAGGACAGCCGCCTGCGCCTCGTCGGCATCAACTACAAGGACGAAGCGGAGAATGCGCGCCGCTTCCTCGGCCGCTACGGCAATCCGTTTGCCGCCGCCGGCACCGACCGAAGCGGCCGCGCCGCGATCGAATGGGGCGTCTACGGCGTGCCGGAGACTTTTGTGGTCGGCCGCGACGCCCGCATTGCCTACAAGCTGGTCGGGCCGATCACGGCTGAGAATCTCGCCGGCGTGCTCAAGCCGCAGATCGACAAGGCCCTGGCGGCGAGTCCGTCATCCTGAGGTGCGCGGCGCGGAGGCCGAGCTTCGCTCGCGTCTCAGAATGACGGACTACTTCGCTTCTTCCGCCGCGTATTTCTTCAACAACGGAAACTGCAGCGCGCCGAACAGAAAGGTCAGCGGCAGCACGCCGAACACCTTGAAGTCCACCCACACGTTGGTCGAGGTGTTGCGCCAGACGATCTCGTTGAGCACGGCGAGCGCCAGAAAGAAGATCGCCCAGCGCAGCGTCAATTTGCGCCAGCCCTCTTCGGTGAGGTGGAACAGCGAATTGAAGACGATGCCCAAGAACGACTTGCCGAAGAACAAGCCGCCGAGCAGCACCGCACCGAACAGCGCATAGAGGATGGTCGGCTTGATCTTGATGAAGGTGTCGTTGTGCAGGATCAGCGTCAATCCGCCAAACACCAGCACGATGATCGCGGTAACCACCGGCATGATCGGAAGGTGCCGGGTCAGCACGTACGACGCCGCCAGCGCCGCCAGCACGGCGATCATGAAGGTCGCGGTGGCGACGAAGATGCCGTAGCGGGAATTGGCGAAGAAGAACAGCACCAGCGGGCCCAAGTCGAAGGCGAGCTTGAGGAACGGATTGAGCTGCGGCTTTGTCGTTGTTGTCATGTCGGGCCCGGTCTGTAGCGCGGCTTGGCTGCGGCTTCAATTCAGTTATCGAGGCCGGCGATGGCGCGGGCAAAATCCCGCGCCGAGAACGGCGCCAGGTCGTCCACGCTTTCGCCGACGCCGATGAAATGCACAGGAACCTTGAACTTCGCTGCAATGGCGACGAGGATGCCGCCACGGGCGGTGCCGTCGAGCTTGGTCATGACCAGGCCGGTGACGCCGACGAGATTGCGGAAGATCTCCACCTGCGACAGCGCGTTCTGTCCGACGGTGGCGTCGAGCACCAGCAGCACGGCGTGCGGCGCGGACGCATCGACCTTCTTGATCACCCGCACGACTTTCTGCAGCTCTTCCATCAATTCGGTGCGGTTCTGCAGCCGGCCCGCGGTATCGACCAGCAACACGTCGGCGCCGCGCTCCTGGGCCGCGCGCAAGGCATCGAACACGAGGCCGGCGGCATCGGCGCCCGCTTCGCGGGCGATCACCGGCGCGCCGGTGCGTTCGCCCCAGATTTTCAACTGATCGATGGCAGCGGCGCGGAACGTGTCGCCGGCGGCCAGCATGACGGTGCGGCCTTCGGCGCGGAACCGTGCCGAAAGTTTGCCGATGGTCGTGGTCTTGCCCGAACCGTTGACGCCGGCGACGAGAACAACGAATGGCTTGTTCGCTCCATCGATTGTCAGCGGCTGCGCGACCGGCGCGAGCACCTTCTCGATTTCCGCCGCCACCACGGCTTTGACTTCATCCGGCGAAATCCCCGCTTCGTGACGGCTTTCGCCGAGCGCGGCGGCGATATGGTCCGCGGTGTCGATGCCAAGATCGGCGCGGATCAGGACGTCCTTGATCTCGGCAATGGTCGCGGCATCGAGCTTGCGCTTGGAAACTAGATCGGCAATGGCGCCGCCAAGCGCTGAAGACGTGCGTTTGAGCCCGCCGGTGAGGCGTTGCCACCAATTAACCTTCGTTTCGGCCGTGCTGTCGTTCATTTCAGTGCCGCTTACGCCGTTGCCGCGCCCGTGATAGCGGTTCCGCCAAGGTACGGAAACCATGACCCCGCAGGAGATGGTGTCGCGGCTGCTCTACCGCGACGGGCTGATGCTGGTGATCGACAAGCCGGCGGGCTTTGCCGTGCACCGCGGCCCCAAAGGCGGCGAAAGCCTGGAGGATCATTTCGACGCCTTGCGCTTCGGGCTGCCGCGGGCGCCGGCGCTGGCGCACCGGCTCGACCGCGACACCTCCGGATGCCTGGTGCTCGGCCGCCACCGCAAGGCGCTCGCCCAGCTCGGCCGCCTGTTCAAGTCCGGCGCCATCGACAAGACCTATTGGGCCGTGGTCGAGGGCGCCCCGGACGCCGACGAAGGCGTCATCGAACTACCACTCGGCCGCATCGATGCGAGCCGGGGCTGGTGGATGAAGCACGATCCGCAGACCGGACAACCGGCGGTGACCAAGTGGAAGATGATGGGGCGGTATTCCCCTCCCCCTTGTGGGGAGGGGTTAGGGGTGGGGGTCGAGAGGTCGCATGCACCCGTCGATGCCTCGCATCACCTCGCGACCCCCCACCCTACCCTGCCCCACAAGGGGGGAGGGAAGTTGGCCTGGCTGGCACTCGAACCCGTCACCGGGCGCACCCATCAGCTGCGGGTGCATTGCGCCGAAATGGGCTGGCCGATTTTGGGCGATGGCATTTACGGTCATGCGCCGCGTACCGGCGGCCCGATGCTGCATCTGCACGCCCACGAGATCGCCGTGCCGCTCTACAAGAACCGCGTGCCGGTTCGCATCATCGCGCCAGTGCCGCCGCACATGCGCGTGGCCTTGGCGGCGTGCGGGTGGGAAGCCGACCGTGAGGCGCAGGCGGCGGGATGACGCCGCGATTACGCTGCCAATAATTGTTTGCCGTCGTGCGCGGCGATCCGAAGCTCGATGATCGAGCCGGGCGCGGCCGGCATCGCAAGCTTCACCTGCGTGAACTGCTCGGTGCGGCCTTGTTCGTGCGATTCGACCAAAACATTCCGCCGCGCACCGATTTCAGCATCGAGATGCCGCCGCAACGCGAGCGCGCCGCGCGCACGCAAGCGCCGTGCGCGCTCCTTAACGACCTCGCGGTCGACTTGCGGCATGCGCGCGGCCGGCGTACCCGGCCGCGCCGAGAACGGAAAGACATGGAGGTGCGTCAGCCCGCAATCCTCGACCAGATCGAGCGAACGCTGGAACATCTCTTCCGTCTCGGTCGGGAAGCCGGCGATGATGTCGGCGCCGAACGCCATGTCCGGCCGCAACCGGCGCAGCATGTCGCAGAATGCGATCGCATCCCGGCGCGAGTGCCGGCGCTTCATGCGCTTGAGAATGAGGTCGTCGCCGGCCTGCAGCGACAGATGCAGATGCGGCATCAGCCGTTCGTCCTGCGCGAACGCATCGATGAGGTCGCGATCGGCCTCGACGGAATCGATCGACGACAGGCGGAGTCGCTTGAGCTCCGGCACGTGCTTGAGGATTTGCTTGACCAGTACCCCGAGCTTCGGCGCGCCCGGCAGGTCGGCGCCATAGCTGGTGATGTCGACGCCGGTGAGCACCATTTCGCAATAGCCGTTGCCGACCAGGCGCCGCACATCGGCAACGACGGCGCCCATCGGCACCGAGCGCGAATTGCCGCGGCCGTAAGGGATGATGCAAAACGTGCAGCGGTGGTCGCAGCCGTTCTGCACCTGGACGAAGGCGCGGGTGCGGCCGCACAAACCCTCGATCAGGTGCGCGGCCGTCTCTTTCACCGCCATGATGTCGTTGACGATCGCCTTGGGCGCATCTTCGACACCGAAAGCGGCGCGCGTTTCATCCCAAGCCGCGGCGCTGAGCTTCTCCGCATTGCCGAGCACACGATCGGTCTCGGTCATGGCGACGAATGTTTGCGGCTCGGTCTGCGCCGCACAGCCGGTGACGACGATCTTCGCCTGCGGTCGCTCGCGACGGAGCGCCCGGATGGCTTGCCGGGCCTGGCGTACCGCCTCCGCGGTGACAGCGCAGGTGTTGATCACGACCGTGTCGCTCATCCCGGCGCGTTCCGCCTCGCGGCGGATGACTTCCGATTCGGCGGCGTTGAGCCGGCAGCCGAAGGTGACAACATCGACGCTCATCGCGCTACGCCGCCCCGGCATCGGCAGCGAGCGCGGCGTCGAACCGGCCGTTGTGCTCGTATTCGACCGGGCCGGTCATCAGCACGTGATCGTCGGCCTCGCGCCACTCGATGGCGAGGTCGCCGCCGGGCAGCGTGACGGTCACCTTGCGGCCGGTGCGGCCGAGCCGCGCCGCGGCGACCGCGACCGCGCAGGCGGCCGAGCCGCAGGCCTTGGTCAGGCCGGCGCCGCGCTCCCAGGTCCGGATCACCAGGTGGTCGCGCGAAAGCGTAGCGGCCAGCGTGATGTTGGCACGCTCCGGAAACAGCGGATGGTGCTCGAGCGCCGGACCGATTTTGTGCAAGTCATAGGCTTGCGGATCATCGACCCAGAAGATCGCATGCGGATTGCCCATGCTTACAGCCGACGGCGAACTCAAACCCGGCGCGCCGGCGGGCCCGAATGAAACGTCAATCGACCGGGTGTCGGCTATTTCCTCCGCCAGCGGAATTTCGTCCCAACGAAAACGCGGCGCGCCCATGTCGACGGTGAACAGTCCCTCGCCCGCCCGCCAACAGGAAACGACACCGGCTGCCGTCTCGAAATTGAGATTGCCTTTGCCCAGTTCGGCGGTGACCAGAGACGCCACGCAACGCATGCCGTTGCCGCAGGCGCCGGCCTCCGATCCGTCGCTGTTATAAATCCGTATTGACGCGTCGGCGCCGCCATGCGCCGGATAGAGCGCCATCAGCTGGTCGTAGGGCTCCTGGCGCGCCGCAGCACGGGCCTCGCCGGCCGCAATCGGATAAGGCGTCCCTCGCAGATCGACGATCACGATCTCGTTGCCGAGACCGTTCATCTTGACAAAATTCCTGCCTGCCAGCGCGCTCATGATAAAGCCCGAATGTGCCCGACTTATATGAGGACTTGGGTCTTGCGCGCCAGTGCTAGCATCGGGGCGGCCGCATTCGGCCATGTTAAAATAGATCAACGGTACATAGAGATCACGAAGCGGCGCCGGCCAGGAGCGCCGGACCGTACAGGGGAGAGTTCTGATGTTGCTTCGCTCTGCGCTTTGCATCGCCATGGCGGCCGCTTCCATGGCGTTTGCCGCGCCACAGCCCTCCTGGGCGCAAAAACCGGAGCCAACGCCGCCGGCTGCTGCAGCCAAGCCTGACACGACGCCCGCGGCGCCGGCCGCGACCGCCAAGCCAGGCGACCCGTTCGGCGAAGATACGACGCTTACCGCCAAGCCGATCGTCTACCTCAAGGGCACCGGCACCTGGGACAACGCCTTCGAGACGATCGCCGGCTCGTTCAAGACGCTCAAAGCCTATATCGGCAAGGAGGGCCTCAAGGTCGACGGCCAGCCGATGACCATCTTCACCTCGACCGACGACAACGGCTTTCAGTATCAGGCCGCCATCCCGATCGCCGAACCGCCAAAAAACCCGCCGCATGGCGACATCGCCGTCGGCACGTCGCCGGAAGGTCACGCGCTCAAATTCGTCCATCGCGGCTCGTATGACGGCTTGGACAATACCTACGAAGCGATCACCAACTATCTCGACGAACGCAAGCTCGAGGCCAAGGACATGTTCATCGAGCAATATGTGACCGATCCGTTGTCCGCCAATGAAGAGCATCTGGTCGTTAACGTGCTGGTCCTGGTGAAATAGCGCCGGCTCATAGCTGCCACACCTCCCCGGGCCGCAACGTGCGGAATCGCTCGACCGGGATTCCGGCAGCGGCCAGCGCATCGGCGAGCGCGACCAGCGGCGCATCGATCGCTTCGTCGGTGAGCTGGAACGTGCCGTAGTGATGGCCGAGCGCAAGCTTGGCGTCACAATCGATGAAGGCCTGCACCGACTCGGCCGGATTCATGTGCTGGTCGCGCATGAACCAGCGCGGTTCGTAAGCCCCGATCGGCAGGATGGCGAGCTTGAATGGTCCTTGGCGCTCGCGCGCACGGCGGAAATGCCGGCCGTCGCCATAGCCAGAGTCGGCAACGAAATAAACGCGTCCGCCCGGCGCCTCGATCACGAAGGACGCCCACAGCGACATATTGCGATCGGACAGGCTCCGCGCCGACCAATGCCGCGTCGGGATCGGCGTCACTGCGATTCCGCCGCCGAGATCCACCCGCTGGTCCCAGTCATGGGCTTCGGCCGCGATGGCAGGATCGTGAGCCCGCATGATGGCGTCGTTGCCGAGCGGCGTGATCACGCGCGGCCGATGCGCGGCGGCAAGCCGCGACAACGTCGCGACATCGAGATGATCGTAATGGCCGTGCGACACCAGCACGACGTCGATCGGCGGCAAATCGGCAAAGCCGATGCCCGGATCGTTGACTCGTTTGGGACCGACGAAACGCAACGGCGAAGCGCGCTTCGACCATACCGGATCGAGCAGCATATTGCGGCCGGCGGTCTGAATGAGGAAGCTCGCATGGCCGACATAGGAAATGCGCAAGCTCGCGCCTTCGACGCGTGGCGGCGGCCGATCGGCAAAGCCAGACGGCGCCCAGGCCGGCCACTTCGCCTCGGTCCCGCGCCAATGCCGATCGACAAACCAGCGCAGCAGATCCGGCCGGCCTTTGGGCGGCGCGGCATATGGATCAAAAAACCGCTCGCCGTCGAAGTGGTCGGAGACGGGGCCATTGTAATAGCGCGACATTCGGATCGTAATATAGGGCTCGGTTAACCGCAGGCACCCGGCAATAACGCCACGGTTGACGAGCGCGGCCTGCGCTCCTATTTTCCGGCCGCTCTCGCAAGAGATAAAGGTTAATGATCGCCGACCGGCCCGTGAGGCCGGAGGTCCCCGCTCGACAGCGCGATGCGCCCTCGGGCGGTGAAGTGCTTTGTCAGTCGTCCCGCTCGCGGCTCCTTCTCCCCGCGTGCGGGGAGAAGGTTGGGATGAGGGGGCCTCTCGCTGGGCTCAGAATCGCGGAGAGGCCGCCTCACCCTCGCTTCGCTCGACCTCTCCCCGCCCGCGGGGAGAGGTAAAAAGGAATAACGATGTTCGACAGCCTCTCCGAGCGTTTGAATGCGGTGCTCGATCGCCTCACCCGGCGCGGCGCGCTATCGGAGGGCGATGTCGATGCCGCCCTGGCGGAGGTGCGACGCGCCCTGATCGAGGCCGACGTCGCTCTCGACGTCGCCCGCGCCTTCACCGAGGAGGTGAAGAAACGCGCAGTCGGGGTCGACGTGATCAAATCGGTCACGCCCGGCCAGATGGTGGTGAAGATCGTTCACGATCAGCTGGTCGAGACTTTGGGATCGAGCGCGCAGCCGATCGATCTCAATGCGCCGGCGCCGATCGCCATCATGATGGTCGGACTGCAAGGCTCGGGCAAAACCACAACCACCGCGAAGGTCGCCCGGCGGCTCGCCGAGACGTTAAAACGCAAGGTGTTGATGGCCTCGCTCGACACCCGCCGGCCGGCGGCCATGGAGCAGCTTGCGGTGCTCGGTCGGCAGGTCAGCGTCGACACATTGCCGGTCGTCGCCGGCCAGACGCCGGTCCAGATCGCGACCCGCGCGCTGCAGGCGGCGCGGCTCGGCGGCTACGACGTGGTGCTGCTCGATACCGCCGGCCGCATCACGCTGGACGAAGCGATGATGAATGAGGCCGCCGAGGTGCGCCGCGCTGCGTCGCCGCATGAGGTGCTGCTGGTCGCCGACGCGCTGACCGGCCAGGACGCGGTCAATCTCGCCCGCAGTTTCGATCAGCGTGTCGGCCTCACCGGCATCGTCCTCACCCGCGTCGACGGCGACGGCCGCGGCGGCGCCGCACTGTCAATGCGCGCGGTGACCGGCAAGCCGATCAAGCTCATCGGCACCGGAGAAAAACTCGACGCGCTCGAAGATTTCGATCCGGCGCGCATCGCGGGCCGCATTCTCGGCATGGGCGACATCGTCGCGCTGGTAGAAAAGGCCGCCACGACCATCGACGCCGAAAAGGCCGCGCGCGTCGCCGAGAAGATGCGCAAGGGCGCCTTCGATCTCGCCGATCTGCGCGAGCAGCTGACACAGATGCAGAACATGGGCGGGATGAGCGGGCTGATGGCGATGCTGCCCGGCGTTGCCAAGATCAAAAACCAGCTCGCCGAGCGCAATCTGGACGAAAAAGTGCTCAAGCGGCAAATGGCCATCATCGATTCGATGACGCCGGCCGAGCGGCGCCATCCCGACGTGCTCAAGGCAAGCCGCAAACGGCGGATCGCGGCCGGCTCCGGCACCAAGCCTGAAGACATCAATCGCCTCCTGAAAATGCACCGCACCATGGCCGACGTAATGAAGGCCATGGGCGGCGCCAAGCGCGGCCCGATGGCCGGACTCGCCAACATGCTCGGCCTTGGTGGCGGTGGCGGCATGCCGAGCCCGGAAGAGATGGCGAAAATGCCGGGCGGTCTGCCGTCCGGCATGCCCGGAATGCCCGGTGCCAGCGGCTTGCCGCCGAATTTTCCGGGAATGCCCAGCGGACTTCCGGGTGGTCTTTCAGGTCTTGGTCCCAAGCTGCCACCCGGGTTTCCCGGGCTCGGGAAGAAGAAATGACTTACGCGCAGCCGCACGAACGGTTTTCCGCGATGGTTTCCCTCGATCCCGCCGCGACAAGCGCATTTGCGCATGCGGTCGGCGATACCAATCCGGTGCATCACGATGCCGAGCTGGCAGCCAAGTCGCGGTTCGGCCGGCTGCTGGCGAGCGGACCGCAAACGACGGCACATCTTTTGGCTCTAACGGCCTCCCACTTTTCCGAGCGCGGCGCCATGCTCGGCCTGGAATTCTGGGTTCGCTTTCGCAAGCCAGTCTATGCGGACGAAACGATCACGCTCGAATGGCTCGTCATCTCGGTAAAGCCTCATGCCCGCCTGAACGGCGATGTCATCGATTTACGCGGCCGCATCCGCAAGGAAAACGGCGAAACCGCCGTGGGCGCGAAGGGACGTGTTCTGGTCACTGACAAATTCTGAACGCGTTGCAGGAAACCCATTGCAAGAAAGGAAGTCGAAAAATGCCTGTTGTTATTCGGATGGCCCGCGCCGGAACCAAGAAGCGGCCGGTTTATCACATCGTCGTCGCCGACAGCCGCAGCCCCCGCGACGGACGCTTCATCGAGCGCCTCGGCTATTTCAATCCGCTGCTGCCGAAGGACAAGACCGAGCGGCTGAAGCTTGATCTCGACAAGGTCAAGGCGTGGGTCGCCAAGGGTGCGCAGCCTTCCGACCGCGTGATGCGCTTTCTCGACGCCGCCGGCGTGATGAAGCGCGAAAAACGCAACAATCCGGAAAAGGCGGTTCCGCGCAAAGAGCGCAAGGCCAGAGAAGAGGCCGCCAAGGCCGCGCCCGGAGCGCCGGCAGCAGGCGCCGCACCGCCGGCCTAACGGAGTCCAACGATGACCGGCGGCTCGCGCAGCGGTGCCCGGGTTTGTCTTGGGCAAATCGGCGCCGCCCATGGCGTGCGCGGCGAAGTCCGCTTGCGCTCGTTCACATCCGACCCGGCGGCGATCACCCGCTATGGGCCGTTGGAAACCGAGGACGGACGTGCGCTGGCAATCGAGTCGTTGCGGCCGGCCAAGGATCATTTCGTGGTGCGGCTGTCCGGCATCCGCGACCGCGATGCGGCCAGCGCGCTGACCAATACCAAGCTCTACGTGCCGCGCGAGCGGTTGCCGCCGGCGGAAGAGCCCGACGAGTTCTATCACGCCGACCTGGTCGGTCTCGCCGTTGTCGATGCGGGAGGCAAAAGCCTCGGAACCGTGGTCGCCATTCATAATTTCGGCGCCGGTGATCTGATCGAGGTGCGGCCGGCCATCGGCGGCGATACGGAGTTGGTTCCGTTCAACGAAGCCAACGTGCCGGTGGTCGATGTTGCGGCGGGCCGGCTGGTGGTTGAGCGGCGGGGCTGATATGTGGCGGGCGAGCGTCCTCACCATCTTTCCCGATATTTTTCCGGGGCCGTTGGGCGCCAGCCTTGCCGGCAAGGCTTTGGCGGCGGGCGTCTGGTCGCTCGACGTCGTCGACATTCGCGCGTTCGCCACCGACAGGCACCGCACTGTCGACGACACCCCGGCCGGCGGCGGCCCGGGCATGGTCATGAAGGCCGACGTGCTCGGCCGCGCCATCGACGCCGCTGCGACCGATGAACGTCCCCGCCTCCTGCTCTCGCCGCGCGGCGCGCCGTTAACCCAAGCGCGCGTGGAAGCGCTGGCGGCCGGCGCCGGCGCGGTCCTGATCTGCGGCCGCTTCGAAGGCGTCGACGAGCGTGTCATTGCAGCGCGCGCGCTGGAAGAGGTCTCGATCGGCGATTATGTGCTGTCCGGCGGTGAGATCGCGGCGATGGCGTTGATCGAGGCCTGCGTGCGCCTGTTGCCCGGGGTCATGGGCACGGCGGCCTCAGTCACCGAGGAAAGCTTTGCGGCGGGCCTGCTGGAATATCCGCACTATACCCGACCCCAGCTTTGGGAAGGGCGGCCGATCCCGGAGGTGCTCACCTCGGGCGATCACGGCAAGATCGCCGCCTGGCGGCAGGCCGAGGCCGAAAGGCTGACCCGCGAACGCCGGCCGGACCTGTGGGCGAAGCGTCATTCTGGTGGCGCGGACCTGGCTCGCGAGGCCGGGATAACGACAAGTGACGAGAAGGTGACAAATCCGGCGCGGTAGCGTAGAAGCTGCGCCAACCCGCTTAACCCCGGCCGGAATGGCGCCGTTTGAGCGCAGCCGTTGGAGAATTGCCATGAACCTCATTAAGGAAATCGAGAACGAGCAGGTGGCGAAGCTCTCCGCCGGCCGGGAAATTCCCGAATTTCAGCCGGGCGATACTTTGGTGGTCAACGTCAAGATCGTCGAAGGCGAGAGAAGCCGCGTGCAGGCTTATGAAGGCGTCTGCATCGGCCGCGCCGGGGCGGGGCTGAATGAGAATTTCACGGTGCGCAAGATTTCCTATGGCGAGGGCGTCGAGCGGGTGTTTCCGCTTTATTCGCCGATGATCAACTCGATCAAGGTGGTGCGCCGCGGCCAGGTGCGCCGCGCCAAGCTTTATTATCTGCGCGGCCGGCGCGGCAAGTCGGCGCGCATCACCGAGCGGCAGGATCACGGCACGCAGACCGCAACCGTCGCCGCCGAGGGAAAAGCAGCGGAGTAAATTTAGTCCGGCGGCTGAGCACTGTATTCAGCTCGCCGGCGGAGTTTCGTGACATGGCCAAACTGCGCACGCTCTACGATAAAATCTGGGAGGATCATCTCGTCGACGAAGAGCCGGGCGGGACCTGCCTGATCTATGTCGACCGGCATCTTGTGCATGAAGTAACGAGCCCGCAGGCCTTCGAGGGGTTGCGGCTCTCCGGCCGCAAGGTGCACGCGCCTGACAAGACGCTGTGCGTGGTCGATCACAACGTGCCGACCACTGATCGCCGGCAGAAAAATCCCGATCCCGAGAGTGAGCAGCAGATCGCGTATCTCGCCGAGAACGCCAAACTGTTCGGGCTGGAATATTTCGACGAGTTCGACAAGCGCCAGGGCATCGTCCACATCATCGGGCCGGAGCAGGGCTTCACGCTGCCCGGCGTGACGCTGGTCTGCGGCGACAGCCATACCGGCACCCACGGCGCCTTCGGCGCGCTGGCCTATGGCATCGGCACCTCGGAGGTCGAGCATGTGCTGGCGACGCAGACGCTGATCCAGAAGAAATCGAAGAACATGCGCGCCGTGGTCGACGGTAAGCTGCCGCACGGCGTCACCGCCAAGGACATCATCCTCGCCATCATCGGCGAGATCGGCACCGCCGGCGGAACCGGCTATGCGCTCGAATATGCCGGCGAAGCCATCCGGGCGCTGTCGATGGAAGGCCGCATGACCGTGTGCAACATGTCGGTCGAGGCTGGCGCCAAGGCCGGCTTCATTGCGCCGGACGACAAGGCCTATGCCTATCTGAAGGATCGTCCCAAATCGCCGAAGGGCAAGGCCTGGGACGAAGCCGTGCGCTATTGGGAGACGCTTCGCTCCGATGACGGCGCGCATTTCGACCGCGAAATCCGGCTCGATGCCGCCAAGCTGCCGCCGCTGGTGACTTGGGGCACGAATCCGGAGCAGGTCGTTTCGGTGACCGGCCGCGTGCCGCAGCTTGCAGATATCGCCGACGCCCACAAGCGCGAGGCCGCGGAGCGCTCGCTGGCCTATATGGGATTGAAGGGCGGCGAGAAGATTGCCGACATTGCCGTCGACCGCGTCTTCATCGGTTCATGCACCAATGGGCGGATCGAGGATTTGCGCGCCGCCGCGCGCGTCGTCGACGGCAAGAAAGTGCACGCCAATATCAACGCGATGATCGTGCCCGGCTCCGGCCTGGTGAAGGAGCAGGCCGAGGCCGAAGGGCTGGACAAGATCTTCCTCAATGCCGGCTTCGAGTGGCGCGAGCCCGGCTGCTCGATGTGTCTTGCCATGAACCCGGACAAGCTGGCGCCGGGCGAGCGTTGCGCCTCGACCTCGAACCGCAATTTCGAAGGCCGGCAGGGCTACAAGGGCCGCACCCATCTGGTTTCGCCGGCGATGGCAGCCGCCGCCGCGATCGCCGGGCATTTCGTCGACGTGCGCGAGTGGGGCTGACGCCTCGGCTTTAGCCGTGATCACGGGGAGCCTCGCCATCGCCAGACTGCGGGCGCGCGCTCGCGCCCTTTTCCGTCGCCGGCGCGTGCAGTTGGCGCTGTCGGTCAGGGTGACGATCGCCGCGCTGGCGGCTCTCGTGCTCGCGGAATTCCTGCAGCTTCCGTTGCCGTTGTGGGCGGTCCTGACCGCCGTCATCGTGACGCAGATGAGCGTCGGCCGGTCGCTGAAGGCCACGTTCGATTACCTCGTCGGGACGCTCGGCGGCGCGATCTATGGCGGCGCCATCGGCGTGCTCATTCCGCATGCGAGTGAAATCGCGCTGCTCGCGGTTCTCGCCCTCGCTCTGGCGCCGCTGGCCTTCATCGCGACCTTGAACCCGCGATTCTCCGCCGCGCCGGTCACCGCCATCATCGTGTTGTTGCTGCCGCAGATTACCCACGGCAGTCCGATCGGTTCGGCGCTTGATCGCGTCATTGAGGTCGGGCTCGGGGGTATCACCGGTGCCGTTGTCTCGGTTCTATTGTTGCCGTCCAACGCCCATCCGTTGGTCAGCGACGCCGCCGCCCGCACACTGGCTCAGATGGCGCGAACGCTTGGCGAGCTGCTTGCCTGCGTGACGCATGGTTCGGACGTGGATTCGCTCCACCGTATTCAGGACGGAATCGGTCAGGCTCTGGTGCAGCTGAATGCGGTAGGCGCCGAGGCCGAGCACGAGCGGTCGGCGGGTCTCGCCGCGGGGCCAGACCCGGGTCCGCTATGCCGCACGCTGCTGCGGTTGCGCCACGACCTCGTGATGATTGGGAGAGCCGTCGTCGCTCCGCTGCCGGAGCCCTTCAGGACACGGCTTGAAGCGCCGCTGCACCAGGCCGGCACCGCCATCGCCGATTACCTGCGCGCCAGTGGCGCTGCGCTGCTGGCGCGGCGGGAGCCTGCATCGCTCAATGCCGTAGACGCGGCACTCAACGCCTATGCTGCGGAGATCGATGCGCTCCGTCGCGAGGGTCTCACGCGAAGCCTGTCCGGCGAGGAGGCGGAGCGAATCTTTGCGCTCGGCTTCGCGCTCGAGCAGATGCACAACAACCTCAAGGATCTCGCGCGGTGTGTGGCTGAATGGGCTGGATCGCCCAAGGCAGCAGAGCGCGACGGCAGTCGGCTGCCGTCGTCGAAGACTTGATGCACTTAGCCGCGCACCCACCAGCAGTGCTTCTCCGGGAACAGCACTGTGCCGCTCGGGCGATATTGCACGACATACCAGCTGGTGCAGCGCCGGTAGAGCGCCGGGCGCGGATTGACCTCGATGCGCGGCGGCCCTGCGGGCAGCGAAAAGGATGGCCCGGATGGGATCGGCGTGGGGCTCTGCGCCGCCGCCGGCAACATCACACCGAGGACCGCTGCCGCGGCCAGGGCGGCGACTGCGCCAAGCGATTGTGCATCCATGAGCGTTTCGCTCCGTTCTCCCCGCCCGGCTTCAAGGCTCCCGCATAAGTCCGCGCCGGTCAATCACGGCGTTGCGCGTTTCCAGTCCGCGTGAAACGCTTTACAACGCCTGCATGGCCGATACGGCATCCGACCCGCTGCCCTGGCGCCGGACGAAAGCACCCTCGCTCGTCGAGCTCGAAGTCCTCGCCGGCGAAATCTTCCGGCATTTGCCGCGCAAGTTTCGCGATCTGTGCGTCGACCTGGTTATTCAGGTCGACGACTTTCCGAGCGAAGAAGTGCTCGATCAGATGGGCGCCGAGAGTGAATTCGACCTGCTCGGCTTGTTCCAGGGCGTCGGACTGCCATTCCGCGCCGAAAGCGCGCCGCTGCAGATGCCCAACATGATCTGGCTCTATCGCCGGCCGATTCTCGATTACTGGGCCGAACACGACGAAACCCTCGGCGCGCTTGTGCGGCACGTGCTGGTGCACGAGATCGGCCATCATTTCGGCCTGTCGGATGCCGACATGGCGGCACTGGAAAGCGCGGCCGAGTAGGACTTATTTGAGCATGGTCGTTGGCGAATACCGGTATTTACCCCCAATCAAGTCCCGGGCAGGTTTTTCCGGGATATGCTCGCCGAAAGGAGTGATGTCATGAAAGTCGACGGCGCCTGCTATTGCGGTTCCATCACCATCGAAGCCGAAGTCGATCCGGCGAAGGTGACGGTCTGCCATTGCACTGATTGTCAGTCGGGCACGGGGTCCGCATTTCGCGTCTCGATCCCGACCCCCGGAAACACCTTCAAAATGACCGGACAGCCGACGCTCTTTGTGAGAACCGCGGAAAGCGGCTACCAGCGGGCGCAAGCGTTCTGTTCAAAGTGCGGCTCGCCGATCTATTCGACCACGCCGGGCGACGGCCCCAAGGATAACTACATGCTGCGGGTCGGCATCCTGCGCCAGCGCGACCAACTGGTGCCGCGGCAGCAGATCTGGTTTCGCTCGGCCCAGCCCTGGGTCACCGGAATAGCCGACCTTCCCCGCAGCGAGACCCAGCAAGGCACCGGTCATCTGCGCTGAGCCGCTCTGCGCCGGCGCAGGGTTGACCCACGCGGGCGGGCGCGCCATTTAGCCGTCACCGAGGCGATGCAAGCGCCTTGCCACAGGATCGACGATGGAAAAGTTCACCGTACTCGAAGGCGTCGCGGCGCCGCTGAAGATGATCAATGTCGACACCGATATGATCATCCCCAAGCAATATCTGAAAACCATCAAGCGCACCGGCCTCGGCACCGGCCTGTTCGCAGAAAAACGCTACCGCGACGACGGCAGCGAGAACCCGGATTTCGTGCTCAACAAGCCGGCTTACCGCAGGGCCAAGGTGCTGGTCGCCGGCGACAATTTCGGCTGCGGCTCGTCGCGCGAGCACGCGCCGTGGGCGCTCAAGGATTTCGGCATCACCTGCGTGATCTCGACCTCGTTCGGCGATATTTTCTACAACAACTGTTTCAAGAACGGCATCCTGCCGGTGCAGGTTTCGCCGCAAGACCTGGAGAAGCTGTTTGACGATGCCGAGCGCGGCGCCAACGCGACGCTGACCATCGATCTCGCCAAGCAGGAAATCCGCGGCCCCGACGGCGGCGTGGTGAAATTCGAGATCGATGCGCACCGCAAGCACTGCCTGCTCAACGGCCTCGACGACATCGGGCTGACCATGGTCAAGAGCGACAAGATCAATCGGTTCGAGGACAAGTCGAAAGCGGCGCGACCTTGGGCGTGATAATAGCACAAACGATGCCTGGGCTCGTCATTGCCGGACTTGATCCGGCAATCCATCTTTTCTTCTGACACAGATTAAGATGGGTCACCGGATCAAGCCCGGTGACGACGCCGAGCAAACTCGGCCGGAAGTAACAATGACCTCCGCCATTTCCGTCTCGCATCTGAACAAGACCTACGCGTCGGGCTTTGCGGCGCTCAAGGACATCAGCCTCGACATCCGCCACGGCGAGATTTTCGCGCTGCTCGGCCCCAACGGCGCCGGCAAGACGACGCTGATCAGCATCATCTGCGGCATCGTCAAACCGTCGGGCGGCGGCGTCCTGGTGGGTGGCCACGACATCGTCGCCGATTACCGCATCACCCGCTCGCTGATCGGGCTGGTGCCGCAGGAGCTTGCGACCGACATGTTTTCGACGGTGTGGGCGACGGTGTCGTTCAGCCGCGGCCTGTTCGGCAAGCCGGCGTTTCCGGCCTACATCCAGAAAGTGCTCAAGGACCTGTCGCTGTGGGACAAGAAGGACAACAAAATCGCGACGCTGTCCGGCGGCATGAAGCGCCGCGTCATGATCGCCAAGGCGCTGTCGCACGAACCGCGCATCCTGTTCCTCGACGAGCCGACCGCCGGCGTCGACGTCGAATTGCGCAAGGACATGTGGGAGATGGTGCGGCAGCTGCGCGCCTCCGGCGTGACCATCATCCTGACCACGCATTATATCGAAGAGGCCGAGCTGATGGCCGACCGCATCGGCGTGATCAACAACGGCGAGCTCATCCTGGTCGAGGACAAGGCCGAGCTGATGCGCAAGCTCGGCCAGAAGCAATTGACGCTTGAGCTGCGCGAACCGATCAGCGCGATTCCGCCGGCGCTGGCCAAGCATCCGCTGGCGCTGTCCGGCGACGGCAGCAGGCTGGTGTACTCCTATGACACGCAAGCCCAGCACACCGGGATCACCGACCTGCTCGACGACGTGCGGCTGGCCGGACTCCATTTCCAGGATATCTCCACGACGGAACGTTCGCTCGAAGAGATCTTCGTCGGCCTGGTGAGGCGGCAACGATGAACCTTTACGCCGTCGGCGCAATCTACGGGGCCGAGTTGGGGCGCACCCGGCGTACCTGGCTGCAAAGCATCGTCTCTCCGGTGATCTCGACCTCGCTCTACTTCGTGGTCTTCGGTGCCGCCATCGGCTCGCGCATCTCGACCATCGATGGCGTCAGCTATGGCGCATTCATCGTGCCCGGATTGATGATGCTGTTGCTGCTGACGCAGAGCGTCAGCAATGCCGCCATCGGCATCTACTTTCCGCGTTTCACCGGGACCATCTATGAGGTCCTGTCGGCGCCGGCATCAACCTTCGAGATCGTGCTCGCCTATGTCGGCGCGGCCGCGACCAAGTCGATCGTGCTCGGCTTGATCATCCTGGCGACATCCGCGCTGTTCGTGCCGTTGCGCATCGCCCACCCGGCCTGGATGCTGGGGTTCCTGGTGCTGACCGCGCTCAGCTTCAGCCTGCTCGGTTTCATCATCGGCATCTGGGCCGACAGCATCGACAAGCTCCAGGTCGTGCCGCTGCTCCTGATCACGCCGCTGACCTTCCTCGGCGGTACCTTTTACTCGACCAGCCTGCTGCCGCCGCTCTGGCGCAAGGTTACGCTGTTCAACCCGATCGTTTATCTGATCAGCGGATTCCGCTGGAGCTTCTTCGATCTTGCCGACGTGAACATCGGCATCAGCGTAACAGCGATCCTGCTGTTTCTCGCCGTCTGCCTGACCATTGTGTGGTGGATCTTCAAGACCGGCTACCGGCTGAAGACTTAAAAGCTAAGATTGGTTACAAGTCACCGCGAGGTTTCGCTGCGCAGTTCCGCCACGCGCTTGTCGGTGACCTTGCTTTGCTCGCTGCCGAAGCGGCCGGTGACGTAGTTGGCAACGGCGGCGATCTCGACATCGGAATAGGCGGCGCCGAAGGCCGGCATCGAGATGACGCCGGGCGGCGCGTGGCGCACCGTGCCGGAGATCACGATCTGGGCGACATTGGTGGCGGTGCGATCGTTCACCGCACGCGAGCCGGCAATCGTGGCCACCGGCGAAAGCGGGCTCACCCCGGTCCAGTCGTGGCAGCTGGCGCAGGCCTGCTCGAATACCCGTTTGCCGAGAGCGTCCGCAGTGGCCCCGCCCGCCTTGGGCGAAGCCGGCGCCGGCGGCGCCAGCGTTGCCGGCAAGTCCGGCGAGGCGATCGCCGGCACGCTGCGGAGATAAGGGACCAATGTGCGGATGTCGGCCGGCGCCATCCGGCTGAAGCTCTGATCGACCGCTTCGCCCATCGGCCCCGACGCGGTGCCGCGGCCGTTCGCATGACCGGCCGACAGATAGGCGAACAGCTCGTCGTCGCTCCAGGCGCCGACGCCGGAGCCCTTGTCCGACGTGATGTCGAAGGCGTGCCAGCCGGCCGTAATCGCGCCGGCGAATTTTTTCCGATTGTCGAGCGCGAAGGCTAAATTGCGCGGCGTGTGGCATTCGCCGCAATGCGCCAGCGCCTCGGCGATATACGCACCTCGGTTCCACTGTGCGCTTTGCGCCGGGTTCGGGCGAAAGCGCGTGTTTTCGCTAAAGACCGCCGACCAGATCGCCATCGCCCAGCGCTGATTGAACGGGAAGCTCAACGTATCCGCTCGCGCGGAAGATTTGACCGGGGCGAGGCTGGACAAATAGGCCTTGATCGCCAGCGCGTCGGCGTCGGTCATGTAGGTGTAGGAAGTATACGGCATCGCCGGATAAAGCCGCGCGCCGTCGCGGCGAATGCCGCGCTGCACCGCGTTGAGAAAATCCCGGTCGCTGTAGTCGCCGATCCCGGTCGCCTTGTCCGGCGTAATATTCGTGGAATAGAGGCTCCCGAACGGAAACGGTATGGCCAGACCGCCGGCGTAGGTCTTGCCGCCGGGAGCGGTATGGCAAACCAGGCAATCGGCGGCCCGCGCAAGGTATTCGCCGCGCTCTACGGCGTTCGCCTTGGTGAGACTGGCGGGAACGCCGGTCGGATCGCCGGCGTGATAGTCCGACAGCGCCACCGTCGATCCTCCGGCGAACGCCATCGGGCCCGGAGTGAGCGCCTTCCAGGCAAAGCCGGCCACAACAACCAAAACGACGATAACGGCGAGTGCGATCGCCAAGCTGCGTGTGTGCATGACACTCACGCCTTGTTGCCGGCCGCGATCGCCGCGCGGTCGATTGGCAGTTTGCGCAGCGCGACGCCGGTTGCCGCATAGATCGCATTGCGCAGCGCCGGTGGACCAGCCGTGGCGCCGGTCTCGCCGATGCCGCCCGGAGGCTCGCCGCTCTTGATGACGTGCACCTCGATCTTCGGCACCTCATCGATCCGCAACATGCGGTAATCGTTGAAGTTGGATTGTTGCACCCGGCCCTTTTCAACCGTGACCTCGCCGAACAACGCGGCGGTCAGACCGAAGACCAGCCCGCCCTGCAATTGCGCGGCGATGGTGTCGGGATTGACCGCGATGCCGGTGTCCACGGCCGAGGTCACACGGCGCAGATGGACCTCGCCGTGATTGTCGACTTCGGCCTCGACGACGGTGGCGATGAAGCTGGCGAACGACGGCTGCACGCTGACGCCGCGTCCGACGCGAGCGGGCAGCGGCTCGCCCCAATGCGACTTTTCGGCGACGAGGTCGAGCGCGGCCCGAAGCCGCGGATTTTTCTCCAGATTGCCGCGGCGGAAGGCCACCGGGTCCATGCCGGCCTTGCGCGCCAGTTCGTCGATGAAACATTCAATGGCAAAGACGTTGTTGTTCGGCCCGACGCCGCGCCAGAAGCCAGTCGTTACTCCGCGCGGCTCGGCGCGCACATATTCGACATGAAGGTTCGGGATGTCGTAGGGTATGTCGACGGCGCTATCGACCGCGTCGATATCGACGCCGTGCTGGAAGCCGGCCGGAAACCACCGCGCCATCACCGACGAACCGGTCACGCGATACTTCCAGGCGACGATCTTGCCGTTCGCCAGGCTCGCGGAAATCACGTCGCGATAGCCCGGCCGGTAGAGGTCGTGCCGCATGTCTTCTTCGCGGGTCCATACGACTTTCAAAGGCCCCTCGACGTGCTGGGCTATGCGCACCGCGCTGGCCACCATGTCGGCCTCAAGCCGCCGCCCAAAGCCGCCGCCGATCAGATGATTGTGGACGGTGACCTTGTCGACCGGAAGCCCTGCGGCTTGCGCAGCGGTCGACTGGACGCGCGGCATGACCTGGGTGCCGGTCCATATCTCACAGGCGCCCGGTGTCAGATGAACCGTGCAGTTCATCGGCTCCATTGTGGCGTGCGCGAGGAACGGAAGCTCGTACGCGGCTTCTAATCTGTCTCCCTGCGACAAGCCCTTGGCAATGTCGCCCGTTGACTTGGCGACCGCGCCGTCCTTTTTGCTCGCGGCGCGCAGATCCTCCCAGATGTCGTTCGAGCTGAGCTGCGCGTTCGCGCCTTCAAGCCAGGTGATGGCCAGCGCGTCGAGGCCCTTCTTGGCGGCCCACATGTGATCGCCGACAACGGCGACCACATCGTCCAGCACGACGACCTGCCGCACGCCGGGAATTTTCTTCGCCGCACTGTCATCAACATGGCCAACTTTGCCGCCGAAGACCGGACTTGCGGCCAGCGTCGCGAATTTCATTCCGGGCAGCATCGCGTCGATGCCGTAGATGACCGAGCCATTGGTCTTGCCGGGCGTATCGAGACGCTTCAGCGGTCTGCCGATCAGCGTGAAGTCTTTCGGGTCCTTGAGCGGCGGGTTCTTCGGAACCGCGATGCTGCCCGCGGCTTCCGCCAAATCGCCGTAGCCGAGCGCGCGGCCGCTGACCGGATGCAGGACTTTGCCGTCAGCCGCGGTGCAGCTTGCCGGATCGACTTGCCATTGCTGCGCCGCTGCCTCGACCAGCATCGCGCGGGCCGCCGCCCCGGCTTCGCGCAACGGTTTCCAGAACGCGCGGATCGAGTTGGAATTGCCGGTGGCCTGGATGCCAAACATCGGATTGGCGTAGAGCTTTTCGTCTGGCGGCGCGTGCTCGAAGACGACCCGGGTCCAATCGGCATCGAGTTCTTCGGCGATAATCATCGGGATCGCGGTATAGACGCCCTGGCCCATCTCGACTTGCGGCATGACCAGCGTGGTCTTGCCGGCACGATCGATGCGGATGAAGGCATTGGGGGCAAACTGGCCGGCCGGATGGTCGGGTGGCTCCTCCGGCTCGTTCGCCGCGCGCACGGGAAGATGGAAGGCGAGCACGAAAGCCCCCGCCAAACCGCCTTTCAGGAGACCGCGTCGCGACGGACTGTCGGCGTTTTCTTTGCGGATAAATTGATCAGGGACAAATTCTTCAAGCGAATGCATCGGCGGCCTCCTATGACTGACCGTCACCCGCGGCGTTCTTGATCGCCGCGCGAATGCGCACATAGGTGCCGCAGCGGCAGATATTTCCCGCCATTGCCGCGTCGATATCGGAATCGTCGGGATGGGGGTTGCGGGCGAGCAGAGCCGCGGCCGACATGATCTGCCCCGACTGGCAATAGCCGCACTGGATGACTTCCAGGTCGAGCCAGGCTTTCTGCACCTTGGCGCCGGCCGGCGTCGCGCCGATGCCCTCGATCGTGGTGACGGCGCGATCGCCGATCGCACCGACCGGCAGCAGGCAGGACCGCACCGCCTTGCCGTCGATGTGCACCGTGCAGGCGCCGCACTGCGCGATGCCGCAGCCGAATTTCGTGCCCGTCATGCCGAGCACGTCGCGTAGGACCCAGAGCAGCGGCGTGTCGTCCGCAGCGTCATAAGTCCTGGCCTGGCCGTTGATCCTCAACGTCGCCATGCAAGCCTCCCGCTTGCTATGCGACCCTCACCCTTAAATCACATGGTGGCACGATCGCGACACCGCAATAAGCCGATGGTATAAAGCGAACAACGCCATGGTTTGAGCCAATTTGACTCAAGTGGCCGTGCGTGACGCCGGCTCACGCCTGCGCGATGGCATCCGCGATTGCCACCGTTCGCCGCGCCATCTCGGCGTGCAGCCGCTCGACCATGCGGCCATCGACCTGAATGACGCCCTTGTTGGCGTGCTCGGGCAGATCGAAGGCGGCGATGATTTTCCGCGCCCACGCCACCTCGTCGGCCGCCGGCGAGAACGCCTCGTTGCACGGCGCAATCTGCTGCGGGTGAATGAGCGTCTTGCCGTCGAAGCCGAGATCGCGCGCCTGCCGGCATTCCGCGGCGAAGCCTTCGGCATCGCCGAGCTCGTTATAGACGCCGTCGAGAATATCGAGGCCGTAGGCGCGCGCCGCTGCGACGCAGGTCATCAGCCAAGGCAGCATCGGCGCCCGGCCCTGCACGAGGCGCGCGCGGGTGTCCTTGGCGAGATCGTTGGTGCCCATGACAAAACCGGCAAGCCGGGTTTCCGGATCGAGCGCAGCCGCGGCGATATCGCGGGCGTTGAGCATGGCGAGCGGCGTTTCCATCATCGCCCAGATCCGGATGCGCTGCTCCTTGGTGACACCGACGAGGTGCTTGGACAGCTGCCGAAGCTGCTCGGGCGTCGACACCTTGGGCACCAGTATCGCATCGGGACCTGCTGCGGCGACGGCGAGATCGTCGAGCCACCAGGCGGTGTCGAGCCCGTTGATCCGCACCAGAACCTCGCGGCCGCCGAAGCCGCCTTTCTGCAGCGTCTCGACGATCAGTTCGCGGGCCTTCGCCTTGGCGTCAGGCGCCACCGCGTCCTCGAGGTCGAGGATGACGGCGTCGACCGGCAGCTGGCGCGCCTTCTCCATCGCGCGCGCGTTCGATCCGGGCATGTAAAGCACGCTGCGCCGCGGGCGGATGGTCATCGTCAAATCCCCTTATCAATCGGCTCAAATTAGCGGCCTTGCAGGCCGCGTGCCAATGGCCCATTAACAGGCAATCCCGCCGGATGTCATTCAAGGCCCGCATGTCATTTCCGCAGCGTCTCATCGAAGGCTATCGCGCGTTCACCGAAGGCCGGCTCACGCATGAGCAGGACCGCTATCGCGAGCTGGCGGAAGCCGGGCAATCGCCGGAAGTCATGGTGATCGGCTGCTGCGACTCCCGCGTCTCGCCGGAGGTCATTTTCGACGCGCGTCCGGGCGAGCTGTTCGTGGTGCGCAACGTCGCCAACATCGTACCGCCCTACGAGCCCGACGGACATGCGCACGGCGTCTCGGCGGCGCTGGAATTCGGCGTCGCGGCGCTGAAGGTCAAGCACATCGTCGTGCTCGGCCACGCCCGCTGCGGCGGTGTGAAGGCGTTTGCCGAAAAAGCGGAACCGCTCACGCCCGGCGACTTCATCGGCAACTGGATGCGGCTGATGGCGCCGGCCGCGGCAAAGGCGGGGCCGCCCGATGGACTATCGTGGCCGGATTATCTCACGCGGCTCGAACAGGCCAACGTCGCCAACAGCCTCGACAATCTCAAGACGTTTCCGCGCTTGCAAACGCAAATCGAGCGCGGCCAGGTTACGACCCACGGCGCCTATTTCGGCGTCGCCACCGGTCAGCTCTCGGTACGCGATCCGGCGAGTGGCGCGTTTATCCAGATCAGCATCGGCGAGCACAAGGGGCCGTTCGGCACTTCGACGTTTTAGCTCGCTGCTAGCGTGTCATCGAGTTCTTTTTTCAAAACCTCCCATTCTTGCTTCAAAATATCTTGGCACGTCTCCACATATTCTGTGTTTACGCCATATTTTTCAAATTTATTTTCTGCGGATAAAAAGCGATGCATCAAATCGGCGAGTTTGCCATATCGCAAATCTTTTCTGTTCATCATCAACTCGATCTTTGTGCCGAGCTCGTAGAATTCGCGTTCTTTCGTTTGATCGAGATGTGGCGACACTCCGTACGAATGGAATTTCGACATCGCATCGCGCAGAGAATTTATCCAATTCTGTCGAAAGTCGGATTTCTTGATTGCAATATTGAGTTTTAGCTATTGTTCCGCAATCTCCTTTGAGTTTCGCAATTGCTTGTCAAGATTGAATGTGTCTTTCCGCTTTACATACGCCTGGGCAAAAAAGCCCCCCAAAGTACCGATGAACGCTCCACCTAGCGCACCCAGCACTCCGATGAGTGCTGGATTCATCTAAGCCGCCTTCTGCTTGGCGGTGATCAGCTTGCGGTTGATCAGGCACTCGGCGATCTGGATGGCGTTAAGGGCTGCGCCCTTGCGCAGATTGTCGGAGACGATCCACATGACGAGCCCGTTCTCGACCGTGGCGTCCTCGCGGATGCGGCTGATAAAGGTCGCGTCCTCGCCGGCCGACTCGTAGGGGGTCACGTAGCCGCCCGGCTCGTGCCTGTCGATGACGATGCAGCCCGGCGCGTTGCGTAAGGTTTCGCGCGCCTCCTCGACGGTGATCGGGTTCTCGAACTCGATGTTGACCGCTTCCGAATGGCCGATGAAGACCGGCACGCGCACGCAGGTGGCGACCAGCCGGATCTTGGGGTCGAGGATCTTCTTGGTCTCGGCCGCCATCTTCCACTCTTCTTTGGTGTAGCCGTCCTCCATGAAGACGTCGATTTGCGGAATGAGATTAAAGGCGATGCGCTTCGGAAACTTCTTGGCCTCGACCTCGTCGATCTGGAATACCGCCTTAGTCTGCGAGAACAGCTCGTCCATCGCCTCCTTGCCGGCGCCGGACACGGACTGATAGGTGGCGACGACGACCCGCTTGATCCTGGCGCGGTCGTGCAGCGGCTTGAGCGCGACCACGAGCTGGGCGGTCGAGCAGTTCGGATTGGCGATGATGCCGCGCTTGCGAAAGCCCGTGACCGCTTCGGCGTTGACTTCCGGCACGATCAACGGCACGTCGGAATCGTAACGCCAGCACGACGAATTATCGATCACTACCGCGCCGGCGGCGGCGATCCGCGGCGACCATTCCTTGGACACGGCGGAGCCCGCCGACATCAGGCAAATGTCCACGCCCGAGAAATCGTAATGCTCGAGCGCTTTGACCTTCAACGTATGGTCGCCATAGGAGACTTCGGTGCCCAGGCTGCGGCGCGAGGCGAGCGCAATCACCTCGTCCGCGGGAAACGAGCGCTCGGCGAGAATGTCGAGCATTTCCCGCCCCACATTGCCGGTCGCGCCCACCACGGCGACGCTGTAACCCATCGTCAACTCTCCATCGCAACTTTTGCCCCTGCCCGCGAAGCAGGTAGCGCAGCGGAAAGCGCTTCTAGGGTAGAAGCTCCGCAAAGACAATCTTGGTCGCTGCAGCGCCAGGGATCGCCGTCACGACCCGGAGTGTTGGCCGCATCGAGCGGCACCAAACCGGCGGAACCCCGGGGCGCTTGTTTAACCAACGATATCAGAGCACTACCTTTGATAAACCGTTATTGATCTGGGTCATGGCCGTACCGCATGCAACCGATGACACTGCACCAAGTTGCCAAAAGGCTAGTGCAGCCGGCACAACCCGGCTACATTGCAATTCAGCGAAAGCGAGGAGCCATGCGCGGATTTGCCATCGTCGCCGGTCTTACCGCACTCGCCATAGTTTCGGCTGCCCCGCTGGCCGCTTCGGCACAGACGCCGACGAACGCGCAGAAGCCACCCAAGAAACTCCAGCCCCCGGTGCTTCGGTCGGCAGCCGGCACGGTGATCCAGCCGACCCGTACGATCATCCATAATCCCGACGGCTCGACGACGATTATCGTCGTTCCGCGCCGCTCCTACCTCGAGGTCGGCAACGAAGTGCCGCCAGGCTATAACAGCGGCATGGACTACGCGTTTCCGCCGGGCGGCGACCCGGGCCGGCCTTATTGGTATTTCGGACCCGATACCGCCGGCGTTGGCGGCCTCACGCTCGCGCAGCCGTTCCTGATCCCGGGATTTAGCCCGGGTTATCCGACCCCGTACTGATCGCGATCGCAAGACACTGAGAGGCACGCGCCGCCGAGGCGACGCCGCTTGTTATCGGCTGTGTCATCAGGCCGCAAGCCGCTCCAGCTCGCCGACGATCGCCTCGCCCATTTCCGACGTGCTCACCACTTTCGTGCCGTCCGATTTGATGTCGGCGGTGCGCAGGCCCTTGGCCAGCGCAGCCGCAATCGCCGCGTCGATGAGGTCGGCTTCCTTGCCCATGTTGAACGAATAGCGCAGCGCCATGCCGAACGATGCGAGCATCGCGATCGGATTGGCGATGCCCTTGCTGGCGATGTCGGGCGCCGAACCGTGCACCGGCTCGTACAGCGCCTTGCGCCGCTTGGTCCTGGCGTCGAGCTCGCCCAGCGAAGCTGACGGCAGCATGCCGAGCGAGCCGGTCAGCATGGCGGCGATATCGGAAAGCATGTCGCCGAACAGATTGTCGGTGACGATGACGTCGAACTGTTTCGGCCAGCGCACCAGCTGCATGCCACCGGCGTCGGCCAGCATGTGCTCGAGCTCGACATCCTTGTATTCGCGGGCGTGCACCTCGCCGACCACCTCGCGCCACAGCACGCCGGTCTTCATGACGTTGCGTTTTTCCATCGAGGTGACTTTGTTGCGCCGCTTGCGGGCCAGCTCGAAGCCGACCCGCGCGATGCGCTCGATCTCGTAGGTGTCGTAAACCTGGGTGTCGATGGCGCGCTTCTGGCCATTGCCGAGGTCGGTGATGGTCTTGGGCTCGCCGAAATAGACGCCGCCGGTCAGCTCGCGCAGAATGATGATGTCGAGCCCCTCCACCACGTCGCGCTTGAGGCTGGACGATTCCGCCAGTGCCGGATAGCAGATCGCCGGCCGAATGTTGGCGAACAGTCCGAGGTCCTTGCGCAACCGCAACAGCCCGGCCTCGGGGCGCACTTCGTAAGGCACGTCGTCCCATTTCGGACCGCCGCAGGCGCCGAGGATGACGGCGTCGGCGGCGCGCGCCTTCGCAATGGTCTCATCGGTGATGGCAACCTTGTGGACGTCGTAGCAGCAGCCGCCGACCAGCCCCTCCTCGATCGCAAAACTGGCAATGCCCGCCTTGGCGAAAAAGGCCAGCAGCCGTTTGACTTCGGCCATCACTTCCGGACCGATGCCATCGCCGGGTAGCAGAAGGAGCTTGTAGGTGGGCATGAATGGACGCCTCGCGTTGAAACGAGGCGGATTGCTAATGGGACGTGCGCGCCTTGGCAAGCCGTACTCGCGCGGCAGCCAACGTGCTCTAAGGGAAAACTGAACCCAGGGGGCAAACCGTCAGTCGCTTTGTGTGCGGCGCCTACAGCTTGCGCAGCAGCATGCCGTACCAGACATACTCGCTATCGCCGGTAAAGGTGTGCTCACCGGCTTCGCGCGCGGCGTTGATAAATCCCGACAGGCTGGTGAAGCGGTTGAGATTAATCAGCACGAAGTCGGAAACGCCGTGCACAATCAGGCGCTCCTTGCAGTCCCGGGCAACCAGTTGATTGTTCTCGGCACGCTCCTTGAGCCGCACCAATTGAAACTGCGCCCACACCGCGAACGTCTTCTCGAAGACATAGGGCTGCGCCGGGAAGAAGTTGAACCAGAATATGGTCGCATCGGTCAGCGAGAAATACTGCCCTAGGCGCCAATGATCCGGCGTGGCGCCGGACGGAAAGCTGTAAGGATAGGCCGACGATTGCGGCTCGACGTGATAGATGCCCAGCAAGACAAAGCTGCTGGCGTTTTCTTGAAGCCGAACGAACGCGGCCGTGATCGCGTCGTCGGTTCCGATGGCATAGTGCACGAAACAGTGCTTGCCCTCCGGAACGCTTTTCTCCCAATAGCCCATGCGCTGATCGAGCATAGTCTGAAACTTGCCGCCGCTGGTCGGCGGCGCAGATACGCTGTGCGTGTCTTGGACGGCTCGAATGACCTCCGGGATCGACAGCCGCTTGAACACCGCGTAGCTCGCCGGCATTGCCTCCATCCGCCGCGGCGCGTCGGCGTACTCGACGGCCAGCAGGATTTTCTGCGCGTAATCGAATTTTCTATCCACGTATACATTCCCCGGTTCGACGTGAAGCATCTGCGCAAGGCGGGCGTTGCGCGTCGAGAATAACGGGTACCCGCCGAGACCTGGGCTCTACCTGACCCGCGAATTGCCGCTACCCGACATAACAAAAGTCTGACCCGGAAGCGGGGCGGACCGCAACGAGAAAGACGCGAGTCAGGATTGTGCCGGGCAAATTGTCGGAAGTGAGCGGGGAATTCCGCGCGGTGCAGGTATCGCGTCTTCATGACGCGAAAATGAAACGACCAAAGCGATCAGCAATATCCGGCGCGAGCACGGCGAGGTGAAATGACGCGCGGCCCGCCGGCTCAGAGCCCGCTGAACCAGTTGTAGCCCTGGTTCTCCCAATAGCCGCCGGCATCGTTGTTCTGCACCCACATGGCGGTGACGTATTTCGGGTTCTTGAAGCCGAGCTTGGTGGGAATGCGGATCTTGATCGGGAAGCCGTAGGCGCGCGGCAGGGTTTGGTGATCGAATTTCAGCGTCAGCTGCGTCTGCGGATGCAGCGCGGTCGGCATGTCGATGGTGTTGGAATAGCCTTCGGCGCACTGGAACCAGACATATTTCGCGCTCAAATCGGCGCCGATCATTTGGAGGAAATCCGACAGCCTCACCCCCTGCCAGGAGCCGATCGCGCTCCAGCCCTCGACGCAGACATGGCGCGTGATCTGCGACACTTCCGGCAGCGTGTTGAGTTCGGCCAGCGTCCACGGCTTCTTGTTGCCGACCAGGCCGCCGATCTCGAGCTGCCATTGGTCACCGTCGATGTCGGGAGCTTCGTCCTCGCTGTAATAGGCGTTGAACGGAAATGGCCGCGTGATCATGCTCTCCGGATATTCCGGCGCCAGCGTGTTTGGATTGAACAGGAACGCCTGAACGCGGTCGTTGAACCGCGAGATGACGCGCAGCGCGTTCTCCGAGGTCGGGCCGTCGATGATGTCACAGCCGGACAGCGCCGTGAGCGCGCCGAGGCTCGCCGCGCCGCGCAGAAACAGCCGCCGCGACGGCTCCGGCAGAAGCCGCGCCGCGTCCTTGATCAGGAGCTTGGGATCGACGCCGGGTGGCGATTTGCGCGAACGGGGCACCGGTTTCTCCTCGCCTGTCAGCGGCCAACGATCATCGCGCGCAGGCTCTTCGGCACCAGAACGGCAAGCGTCACATGCACGGCCAGAAACGCCACGATCGCCGTCATGGCGGCGAAGTGCACGTAGCGCGCGGTGTTGTAGCCGCCGAAGAAGCTGGTCAAGGTGTGAAATTGCACCGGCTTCCAGATCGACAGGCCGGAGGCGACGATCACGACGCCGGTAAGCAAAATGCCGAGGTAAAGAAGCTTCTGCACGGCGTTGTAGACGGAAAGGTCGTCGTGGGCGAGCTTGCCGCTCAAGGCGGCGAAAAAGTCGTGCAGGACTTCGCGCGGATAGATCGGCAAGAGCTTGCGGCGGAAGCGGCCGCTCGCAACACCGAGCGTGACATAGACGAGGCCGTTGATCACCAGAAGCCACATCGCCGCGAAGTGCCAGAGCAGCGCGCCGGCAAGCCAGTTGCCGAGCGCGATCTGCCGCGGAAACACGAAGCCGAACAGCGGCGAAGCGTCATAAATCTGCCAGCCCGAGCCGATCATCATCAGCATCGCCAGCGCGTTGATCCAATGGGTCACGCGCACCCAGCGCGGGTGGATCAGGCGTCCCCCTGACATGTCGGGCGCCAAGCGCGCGTTTGCTGTGGCTTCGATGGTCATGGCATCCACTTCACGCTCGGACCTCTAGCAAAACACCCGCGCACGCGCGCGTCACATTCCTGTCAGCAAACCCCCCTCCCCCGCGAGGGGGGAGAGGGGGAGCAATACAGCGCGTAACCAAGCTTACATCGGCAGCAGCACGGCATTGATGACGTAAATCACGCCGTTCGACTGCAGCACGTCGGGAATCGTGACCCACGCAACATCGCCCTTGGCGTCGGTGACGCTGAGCTTGCCGGGGCCGGCCTGCTTGACGATCAACCAGTCGCCCGAGACGGTCTTCAGTTTAGCCTCGCCCTCGCCGTCCTTGACCGCTTTCATCAGATTGACGGCCGTCATGCGGCCGGGCACGACGTGATAGGTCAGGATTTTGGTCAGTGTGCCCTTGTTCTCCGGCTTGAGCAGAGTTTCGACCGTGCCGGCCGGCAGCTTGGCGAAGGCTTCGTTGGTCGGCGCGAACACGGTGAACGGGCCCGGACCCTCGAGGGTTTCGACGAGACCGGCGGCCTTCACGGCGGCGACCAGCGTCGTGTGATCCTTCGAGTTCACGGCGTTCTGGACGATGTTTTTCGACGGATACATCGGCGCGCCGCCGACATTGACCGTCTTTTCCATCGCCGCAGAAACCGGCGCCGCGGCGCCTGCGGTCAACGCGAGAACCGCCGCAGCGGCAATCAAAGCGAAACGCTTGGACATGAGAGGCTCCATTGTTGCCATTAAAGACATTTGCGACCGTTATTGGCCGGCGATGCGCCGGCGAGACGCGCAGGGTTTTGCGTCATCGGATCGAGTTACGGTCGCGGCGCGGGCGGGTTTCGCCCGCGTGCTCACGGCTGCGTGAACGCGCACGTCATTCACAAACGACTGCCCCACTCTTGAGCCAAGGCGCGCGACAGGTTTTCGGAAACGATCCCCGGCAATTAGCGCCGGCAACGGCCTTTGCGCCGGGGCCGCGGTCGGCTATGAAGCGCGCGCCATATGCCGGGGTCCGACCAAAGGATTTGCCAATGCCGAAGACCAGTCCCGGCAATTGTTTTGAAGATTTTCGTATCGGCCAGGTGATCCGGCACGCGACCCCGCGCACCGTGACCACCGGAGATGTGGCGCTTTACAATGGGCTATTCGGGCCGCGCTTTGCGGTCCAATCGTCGGACGTGTTCGCCAAGGCGATCGGCTATCCGCGCGCGCCGATCGACGATCTCCTGGTCTTTCACATCGTCTTCGGCAAGACCGTCCCCGACGTGTCGCTCAACGCCGTCGCCAATCTCGGCTATGCCGGATGTTATTTCCGTAAGCCGGTTTATCCCGGCGACACGCTGACCGCGCTGTCCGAGGTCATCGGGTTGAAGGAAAATTCGAGCCGCAAGACCGGCATCGTCTATGTCCGCACCACCGGCTACAAGCAGGACGGTACGCCGGTGCTTGAATACGTGCGCTGGGTCATGGTGCGCAAACGCGACGAGGCAGCGCCCGCCCCCGGCGATCACGTGCCGCGGCTGCCGACCGTGCTCGATCCCAAAGTGCTCGGCGAAGCCTGCCCGCCGATCGATGTGGCGGCCTACGACTTCGCGCTGTCCGGAAGTCCCTATCGCTTCGGCGACTATGAGGTCGGCGAGCGCATCGATCATGTCGACGGCATCACCGTCGAAGAGGCGGAGCACATGATCGCCACCCGGCTCTACCAGAACACCGCGCGCATCCATTTCAACCAGTATGTCGAAGGCAAAGGCCGCTTCGGCCGCCGGCTGATTTACGGCGGCCACGTCATTTCGCTGGCGCGCGCGCTGTCCTTCAACGGCCTCGCCAACGCGTTTCACATCCCCGCCATCAACGGCGGCCGCCACGTGGCGCCGCTGTTCGCCGGCGGCACGGTGTTCGCGTGGTCGGAAGTCCTGGGGAAATCCGAACTCCCGGGACGAAGCGACGTCGGCGTGCTGCGGCTGCGCACCATCGGCACGCGCGATCGTCCCTGCGAAGATTTTCCGTTCAAAACCGGCGACGATTACGGCCCGGCGGTCCTGCTCGACCTCGACTATTGGGTGCTGATGCCGCGGTGACGGACAGCGGTGGCACCTGAAGTTTATCGAGGCTTGCGCGAACTCCGTCCCAATCGGCAAAGTTGCGACTGCCGGCCGCGATCGAGAACGGTCGCGGCGAGAAGTCTTTTCAGCTTCCTCATCGGGCCGTGAAGGGCGTAGTCTGTCGGCGAAAACTGCGCGTTGCAGTCCGCGTACTGACTTAATCGCGCCGCGTGCACAAAACGCGCTCGAATAAACAAATGGGAGGAGCAGGTGAACGACCGTGCGAAATCGTACGAAGGCTACGGATCGCAGTCGACGTCATCGGGTTATACGCCCTACGGATCGCAGACTTGCACGTCGACCTATTCCAGCACTATCGGCAATCTCGGCGGCGGCACGCCGCCGTCCGATGGCGCGCCGAGCCAGAGTTCGGCTTACCAGCCCGGCGCCAACGAAATCCGCGGCGCCGACATCATCGCCGAGTATCTGATCAAGGAAAAAGTCCCGCGGATCGAACAGTCGGCCGGCTTCATGGCCGATGTTTACTTCCGGCTGACCGGCCAGCCGCTGGCGGTCTACGCCTCCACCGGCCCGGGTCCGATGAACCTGATGATTTCGGTGGCCAACGCCTACTACGACCAGTCGGCTTTCTTCGTCATTACCGGACAAGTGCCGACCACCCAGTTCGACAGCGGGGCGCTGCAGGACGACTACCGCTACAACGGCGATATGTCCTCGCTGTTTACGCCGATCGTCAAAAAATCGTGGCGGATTCGCAAGGTCGAGGATCTGGTCAAGGCGTTACCCGACGCTTTCACGCTGATGCGCATGGGACGGCCGGGTCCGGTGCACTTCGACATGCCGTACGACCTCTACATGAGGACCGCGCCGGTCTCCACGCCGGAGCCGAAGGCGCACGGACACCCGCTCAACTGGCGCACCACGGTGGACGACGAGACCATCGAGAAAGCGCTCAGCCTGCTGGCGTCGGCCCAGCGGCCTTTGATTCTCGCCGGCGGCGGCGTGCGGGTCGCGCGCGCCTACGAGGAGCTGAAAACCCTCGCCGAGCAGCTCGACATTCCGATCTACACGTCGTTCATGGGCAAAGGCGCGCTTCCGCCCGATCACCGGCTCAATCTTGGCGTCGCCGGCGTCTGGGGCGAGTACCCGGCCACCGAGGCGACGCGCAACGCCGATGTGATCCTCGCCATCGGCGCGCGCTTCAACGATCTGCATACCGGTTCCTGGATTCCGGGTTACGTTTACAACATTCCGCCAACGCGGCTCATTCAGGTCGATATCGATGCGGAAGAGATCGGGCGCAACTATCCGGTCGAGATCGGCATGGTCGGCGACGCCAAAGCCTTTCTTGCTCAAGCGGCGAAAATCGCGCGCGCCAAGAACCTTCGCCTCGGCTATGGGAGCCCATGGCACAAGGAAATTGACGCCTGGCGGCTGGACTGGCGCAACTACTGCAAACCGTTCGAGCGATCGAACGACGTGCCGATCGAACCGCGTCGGATGCTGGCGGAGATGAACAAGATCTCGCCGCCCGAAACGGTCATGGTCGACGACGTCGGCAATTGCCAGGTCTGGTCGGAGCAATATTGGAAGCCGCGGATTCCCGGCAACCACATGACCGCGGGCGGCTTCGCCGCCATGGGCTTCGGCATCGCCGGCGTTTTAGGCGCGCGGCTGGCGCGCCCGAATTCACCCTGCGTCACATTGTGCGGCGATGGCGGCTTCATGATGATGCCGCACGTCGTCGCCACCGCGGTCGAATACAATCTGCCGGCGGTTTGGGTGCTTCAGAACAACTACGCCATCGGCACCATTCGCGACTTGCAGCGCGTCTATCACGACGGCCGTGAACTCGGCACCAGCTTCGTCAATGAGCGAACCGGTCAGCTGTGGAATCCCGATTTCGCCAAGATGACCGAGGCCATGGGCGGGCGCGGCATCCGCATTGAGCATCCCGATCAGTTCGGCGACGCGTACCGCGAGGCAATCCACTCCAACGTACCGACGGTGCTCGATGTGGTGATCAATCGCGATACCGGCATTCCCGTGACCGGTACCTGGCAGATGCCGCCCATCCCCGAGGTGCAGCCTACCTACCTTCGGCAAGCGCAAGGTGCGTTGAGGGGGCTGATGCCGCGCTGAGGGTGGTTCTAGCGTGGACCCTTAACCAAGCGCCGTGCGCCACGCGCACGCGCGATGTCCGCAGTCACCCGAAAAGTGGCGCAGCCCTTTTGCGGCTGCGCCCGTTTGTTACGTTCATTCGCTCGGCTTTATGGCTCTTGCGAATCCATCATGACGAACGCGATGCGGCACGGTTCCTTGCCGTGATTGAGCCAGGCGTGGTTGGTCGCCTGCTGGACGACCACGTCTCCGGCCTTGAGATGCACCGGTCCGGTATCGAGCATCATGTCGATCTCGCCCTTCATAATGATGGCATAATCGACGGTGCGGGTGCGGTGCATCAGCGGATTGGTCGGCGGCACGCCGCGCTTGGGTGCATCGGCGCCGACAACTTTCATCATCGTATCCATCGGCAGCTTGTCGACCTCGGGTCCTACCGGGGGGAAATCAACGATCAGAAACTGCGTCCCGTCCCGCACCGGCGAGAATCCCTTCCGTTCTCCCGAGCGATCGGCATTCCATGAAAAGTCCGCAGGAGCCTTCTGCGTCACCCAGATGGTCGCGACGCCCTCGCCGGCGCCGCCCACTTTGAGCGGAACCATGGCGTTGAACAAAGCGGTCGATTTGTTGTTGGCGTCGAGTGCAGTGACGACGCGATGAAGCTGCTGCTCCTCGGCGCGGGCCGCGGTAGCCACAGCGGTAAGCGCCCCACCAATCGCAAGTGAGAACGCCAGAACCCTCACGGTTTCTCTCATGTTATCCTCCCGGAAATCGATTTCTAGTTGTTAAGCTCGCAGTTCGTCGCGGTTTTTCGCCGACTGCCCGCACACAGTATCTGCATTCGCGCACGCATCATAGACAATCGGTTCTATATCCCGGCTCCATATCTATCCTTGAGGTAGTGCCTTGCACGACAAATCCCTTGTCGGTTGGCGCTGACAGCGCAATCGCATGAAGCAATTTCGGAATCCATCGATTGACGACGGTGAACGGGCGCGACGGATCTTTGTCCGTGTGCGCTTATGAGTCTGGACTAGCCTTGCGCGCGCAGATGCTCGACCAGCTGCCGGGCATAGAGCGGCAGTTCGTCCATGCTGCGCGAGCAGATCGTCAGTTCACGCACCGCCCACGGGTCGGTCAGCGGCACGACCGCAATCGACATGGTCTTGGCGACGCGGTGCGCGGTCGTCTCCGGCACGTTGCCGATGCCGACCCCGCATTCGACCAGCCGGCATACGGCGTCGAAGCTGCGCAGCTGGACGCGCAGGCGCAGCGGCCGGCCGATGCGCACCGCCTTGCTGGCGAGGAAGCGCTGCAAGGCACTGGCGCGATCGAGCCCGACAAAAAGTCGCGATCGAGCAGTTCGGCGAAGCCGATCTTCGCCCGTTTCGCCAGCGGGTGCTCGCGCGCGACCACGAGGACGAAGCGGTCGCGACGGAACGGGTAGGTCTCGAGTGCCCCGGCATCGACCGTGCCGGCGACGATGCCGAGATCGGCGACGCCCTCGGCAATCAGCCCGACGATCTCGTCGCTCAGGCGCTCTTCCAGATCGACGCTGACACTGGGATGCGCGGCAAGGAACGAGCTGAGCGCTTCCGGCAGAAACTCGGTGAGCACATTGGTGTTCGACAGAATCCGGATCTGGCCGGCGAGGCCGCCGCCATAGGCGCCGAGATCGTCGTGGAGCCGCTCGGCCTGACGCAGGATGGTGCGCGCGTGCTGCAGCAGGGTGCGGCCGGCCTGCGTCGGCGTGACGCCCGCCCGCCCGCGGATCAAGAGCGCAACACCGAGCGCGTCCTCCATGTTGCGGATGCGGGTCGAGGCGGCCGCCAGGGCCAAATTCGCGCGCCCGGCGCCGTGGGTGATGCTGCCGGCCTCGACGACGTGGCGAAACAGGCTGAGATCGGCGAGATCAAACCGCATGCAAGCCATGCCTTCGCATTTGGCGAAATCAGACTTTCAATAATGCCAATTGCGCTATAGGCTTTCAACACCTTATCTTTCGCATCGCGCGAAACTTGCTTTGAATGATGGCTTCGCCGGCGGCGTTGTCGGATTGCGGGGCGCACCCGGATTGGATAGGAACGTCGCTTAAGTTTGGCGCGGGGCGCCGAACGAATTCGGAAGAGCACGATGGCCGAGACCAGAGCCCCCGCCGCGCGGCCGTTGTCGCCGCACCTGCAAATCTACCGGCCGATGCTGACGATGATGATGTCGATCTTGCATCGCATCACCGGCTTCGGCCTCTATTTCGGCACGCTGATGCTGGCCTGGTGGTTCCTCGCCGCGGCGTCCGGGCCGAACGGCTATGCAAAATTCAGTGCCTTTGCCGGTTCCATCATCGGCCGGTTCATTTTGTTCGGCTACACTTGGGCGCTCATTCACCACATGCTCGGCGGCATCCGCCATTTGATCTGGGATACCGGCCGCGGCTTCGGTCCTAACGAGCGCGAGTGGCTCGCCGCCGCCAACCTGATCGGCTCGATCGCGATCACGGTGCTCTTGTGGATTGTCGGCCTGCTGGCGATGGGAGGATCGCGGTGAGCGGCGCTCCGCCCAAGCATATGCGCACGCCGCTGGCGCGGGTGCGCGGCCTCGGCGCGGCGCAGATCCGGCACCGATCATTTCTGGCGCCAGCGGCTGACCGCGGTCGCCAACATTCCGCTGACCATTGCCGCGGTGATCATCGTCATCACGCTGCTCGGCCGTAACCAGGCGGCGGCGGCGCAGATTCTCGGCTCGCCGCTGGTCGCGATCATCATGCTGTTGTTCATCGCCTCGATCACCGCCCATATGAAAATCGGCATGCAGGTGATCATCGAGGATTACGTGCACGACGAGACCGCCAAGCTCGGCTCTGATCATGGCCAACACGTTCTTCGTCATCGTCGTCGGCGCTGGCCTCGGTCTACGGCATCCTCAAGCTTTCGTTCGGAGTGTGAGCATGGCGGAGCAACGCGAGCCAATGGCGGCGGCGCGGCGCCGGCCATCAACGGCCGCGCCTATCCGATCGAGGACCACACCTACGACGTCGTCGTCATCGGCGCCGGCGGCTCCGGCCTGCGCGCCGTGGTCGGCTGCAGCGAAGCCGGACTGCGCACCGCCTGCATCACCAAGGTGTTTCCGACCCGCTCGCATACGGTGGCGGCGCAGGGCGGCATCGCCGCGGCGCTCGGCAATATGGGCGAGGACGACTGGCGCTGGCACATGTACGACACCGTCAAGGGCTCCGACTGGCTCGGCGACCAGGACGCCATCGAATATCTGTGCCGCAACGCGCCGGAGGCGGTCTACGAGCTGGAGCATTGGGGCCTGCCGTTCTCGCGCCGCGAGGAAGACGGCAAGATCTATCAGCGTCCGTTCGGCGGCATGACCACGCATTACGGCAAGGGCACCGCGCAGCGCACCTGCGCCGCCGCCGACCGCACCGGCCACGCCATGCTGCACACCATGTACGGCCAGGCGCTGCGCCATTCGGCCGAGTTTTTCATCGAATATTTCGCCATCGACCTGATCATGGACGAGAGGCCGCTGCCGCGGCGTGGTCGCGCTCAATCTCGACGACGGCACGATCCATCGCTTCCGCGCCCAGATGACGATGCTCGCGACCGGCGGCTACGGCCGCGCCTATTCCTCGTGCACCGGCGCGCATACCCGGACCGGCGACGGCAACGCCATGGTGCTGCGCGCCGGACTGCCGCTCAGGACATGGAATTCGTGCAGTTCCATCCGACCGGCGTTTACGGCGCCGGCGTGCTGATCACCGAGGGCGCGCGCGGCGAAGGCGCCTATCTCGTCAATTCGGAAGGCGAGCGCTTCATGGAGCGCTATGCGCCGTCCGCCAAGGACCTCGCCTCGCGCGACGTGGTGTCCCGCGCCATGACCATCGAAATCCGCGAAGGCCGCGGCGTCGGGCCGAAGAAGGACCACATCTTCCTGCATCTCGACCATCTCGATCCGAAGATCCTGGCCGAGCGGCTGCCCGGCATCACCGAATCGCGCGCATTTTCGCCGGCGTCGATCTGACCCGCGAGCCGATGCCGATCGTGCCGACGGTGCACTACAACATGGGCGGCATCGCCACGAATTATCACGGCGAGGCGCTGATCAAGAGCGACGGCAATCCCGACACGTCGTGCCCGGCATGATGGCGCTCGGCGAGGCGGCCTGCGTCTCGGTCCACGGCGCCAACCGGCTCGGCTCGAACTCGCTGATCGATCTCGTCGTGTTCGGCCGCGCCGCGGCGCTGCGCTGCGCCGAAATGCTCACGCCGGACGACAAGCAGCCGGAACTGCCGAAGGATTCCGCCGAGCGGCCGCTGTCGCGGCTCGACAGATTCCGCAATGCCTCCGGCGGCACGCCGACCGCGCAATTGCGCGCCAAGATGCAGCACGTGATGCAGAACAATTGCGCGGTGTTCCGCACCGGCGAGGTGCTGCAGGAAGGCTCCAGGCTCATCCACGAGGTGTTCGACGGCATCGGCGACGTGCGCGTCACCGACCGCTCGCTGATCTGGAATTCCGACCTCATCGAGACGCTCGAATTCGACAATTTGATCGCGCAGGCCGTGGTGACCATGGATTCGCGCGCTCAACCGCACCGAAAGCCGCGGCGCCCATGCGCGCGAGGATTTCCCCAACCGCGACGACAAGAACTGGATGAAGCACACGCTGGCTGGCTCGACGTCGCCACCGGCAAGGTGACGATCGATTACCGGCCGGTGCACACCTACACGCTGACCAACGACGTGCACTATATCGAGCCCAAGGCGCGGGTGTATTGAAGGTCATAAGGCAAATCTGCATGGTCCAGTTCACACTGCCGAAGAATTCCAAGATCAGCGAAGGCAAGACCTGGCCGCATCCGGCCAAGGCGCGGGCCGAACGCGAATACCGCATCTATCGCTGGAACCCCGACGACGGCCACAATCCGCGCATCGACACCTATTACGTCGACACCGGCGATTGCGGGCCGATGGTTCTCGACGCGCTGATCTGGATCAAGAACACCATCGACGCGACGCTGACCTTTCGCCGCTCCTGCCGCGAAGGCATCTGCGGCTCATGCTCGATGAACATCGACGGCACCAATACGCTCGCCTGCACCAAGGCGATGAGCGACATCAAAGGCGCGGTGCGCATCTATCCGCTGCCGCATATGCCGGTGGTCAAGGACCTGGTGCCCGACCTCACCAACTT
>CAVRDC010000007.1:0-861021 GCA_963719745.1 uncultured Alphaproteobacteria bacterium
CACGCACGACTTCGAGCGGGATGACGGCTTCGATCTCATCACCGCATGTGATTGTGTTCACGACTTTGCCGCGCCCCATCGGACTCTGCTGACCTATGTGCGCTGCTGAAGCCCGAGGGAACCCTTTTCATCGTAGAACCCAAAGCTGCGGATCACCTCGAAGATAATCTGAACCCGATTGCGACAATGTATTACGGCTTCAGCTTATTCCACTGCATGACTTAATCGCTGGCCCGAGGCGGCGCAGGGCTGGGAACGTGCGTTGGACCGGCTCGAACGGAAAAGCTATTGCATGAGGCCGGATTTAGTCGCGTCGAGAAGCTGGATATCAAGAGTCAGACCAGTCTTTTTTACGCGGCAAGACCGTGATGGCACGCATGCCGGTTCAGGGTGAATCGGCTAGTGTCGCAAATTCATTTGAACTATCGATAATTCGGACTACTGGTCTACTGGTTGATCTGATGGCACGGCAGCCAGACCAGATTCATCTCAATGCCGATTCCGAAGAGAAGCACGAGCCCGTGAGCGACATCGACGCTGTAGCGGTGGATAGTCTGAAAGCGCTTGACCCTAAACGGCCGATTAGAGAAGCAGACATTAAGCCACTTCGCTCTCGGCCGTTCCGATCAGTCAGCGAAAGCCCGTCAACGTGGCCTCGTTATCCCCATTGGCAAGCTCGAAATACGCAGCATCTCGCTGTCCTCGAAAAGCGAAGGATCGCGGAGATAGTTGAGGAACATGTTGGTTGCGTCGTCGCCCCAAAAAAGGTTTCCGCCAGCAACGAAGCTGGGAACGCCGAATACGCCCGCGGCAATCGCTTCGTCAGTATATTCTTTCAGTTGTTCCTTGATGCGCGGCTCCGATATCCGCTTATATGCGTCGGGAATTCCTAGCGACGCTCCCAGTCCTGTTATCGAGGCCTCATCCTCCAGGTTTCGCCCCTCACCGTAGATGAAGTTAAAAATTCCGCGAACAACTTCAGGAGTCGAGCCGCCGAGTAGAGCCAGCCTAAGTGGAGGCAGAGGATTGAAAGGGTAAACTGGAGGCATGGTGAACGGCATCCCGCGCTGGTTCGTCTGCCATCTGAAAAAGCGATAGACAAACTGCCGCTTGGGCGGAATTTCTGCCGGCCCCATATGTCCCCAGTGATTAAGCAGAGCGGACAACACGACCGGCTTGAGCGCAATCTCCAGATCCTGCGGCAGATCTTTTAAACCTACCGAGCTGAAGGTAGGAGAATAGGGAAATGAAGTCGAAGTACCATGCCGCCTTATTCATTGTCTGGCTCGTTTCTACCACTCTTGAGAATCGCCCGCCGCGAATTGAGACCCTTGTCGTATGAAGCCTAGTCAGCCGAATTGGCCATTCGAGGCGAGAACGCGCTTAGGTTAGAATGCTGAATCGCTTCGCACATTTTCTTTGTACGCCCGATAGCCAAGGTACTGAGCTTGACTTTGACCACATCGTACGACCTGCATTCTTAATTTGGGATCGGTTCTAGAGCGCATGAAGCCCCGGGAGCGGAGTGATAGTTGCAGTTATAAGGAGAACGCGTTGATGTGCCTGCGGCAGCGGCGACGAGGATGCGCACCCGGCCGCCTATTCTTCGGGCAACGCGGCCTTCAGAAGACCGTCAATGAATTTTGGCCAAAGGGTGCCCTCGGCACGCGGACGCCGGTAGATTGCGAGTGACAGCCTTGGTACGAGTTCCCGCGCTTTCCGTATCGCCCGCGCAGCCTCCTCCGTGCGGCCGGCTTCGGCAAGCGCCGCCGCCATGTAGACCCACGTATTGGGATAGCGCGGCTTGGCTTGCGACGACCGCTCGCACCACCGGATCGCATCGTCAAACCGGCCGCCGAGGAAATAGCAAAAGCCGAGCATGCTGTGAAAGAGGTAGGTCTGAGGGTCGCGTGGGCTTAGCCGCATAGCGCTTTCTATCAGTTCAATTCCGTCGTCCGGGCGGCCAAGAATCGCCTGTGCGTGGCCAAACATTGCGCACGCCATTGCGTTGTTGGGATTTAGTTCGACTGCTCGCTCAAGCAAAGCATGCGATTTTTTGAACTCTCCTAAAAAAAAGTACGCGGTACCGGCAGCGAGCAGCACGTCCGGGTTGTCGCCGTCGAGTTCGACCGCCTTGCGGGCTTCGGCCGCCGCTTCGCGGCCCATCGCCATAAGGTCGTCGCTGACCGCCGTGTAGGACCCGAAGCTCAGCGCAGCCGAAAGGATTGCATGCGCCGGGCCGTAGTCCGGTTGTAGACTAACGGCGCGGCGCGCAAGCGCCACGACCTCAACGAAGTTCTCCGGCGTAATGTAGTACCACTTCACCAAGGCGCGAACGGTGTATCCCCAGGCATCGAGACTCTGCGGCGGCTTGCGTTGAGCGAACTCGGCCTCCGCAAGGAGCAAATGGGGCTTCAACGCGGCATAGATGCCCTGGGTGATCTCGTCCTGCACGACGAAGATGTCTTCGACGTTGCGATCGTATTTCTGCGCCCAGATATGGTTCCCGGAGATTGCTTCGATCAACTGCGCCGTCACCCGAGCACGCTGGCCGGCCTTCTGCACGCTACCTTCCAGCACGTAGCGAACGGCAAGTTCGCTGGCGACCTGGCGTGCGTCCACCGCGCGTCCCTTGTAAGTGAAGGCCGAGTTGCGAGCGATCACAAAGAAGCCCGGGAGCCGCGACAAGAGCGTGGTGATGTCCTCGGCGATGCCGTCGGCAAAAAATTCCTGAGATGCATCACCGCTCATATTATTGAAGGGCAGCACAGCAATCGATGGTTTGTCGGGAAGCGCGAGAGCCGGCTCGGTTTTCCCCGCGTTCCGGTTCAAAGTCACACGATAGACGCGCACCGGCCGAGCGATGTTCTTGAGGCTCTGTTCTCCGAGATCGACGAATTCTTCCTTCAGTTTGTCGCGCACCTGTTCAAAAGCCGCGTTCGAGAGACAGATTCCACCTGGTTCCGCGATGCCTTCGAGCCGCGCGGCGATATTCACGCCGTCGCCCATCAGATCGCCGTCGCTTTCCTCAACTACATCGCCCAGATGAATGCCGACGCGGAATTCGATGCAGCGCTCGGACGGAACGCCGGCGTTGCGCTCCACCATGCCGTTCTGCACCTCGATGGCGCAGCGCACGGCGTCGACCACGCTGCGGAACTCAATGAGACTTCCGTCGCCAGTGCGCTTGACCACGCGGCCGTGATGCGCGGCGATGGCGGGATCGACAAGATCGCTTCGCAGCCCGCGGAGCCGCGACAAGGTGCGATCCTCGTCAGCACCCGCGAGACGGCTGTATCCGACAACATCCGCCGCCAGTATTGCCGCGAGTTTGCGGGTCTCGGCCATGACTGCCCCTCAGGCACACGCCAGATTAGCACAAAGGCCGGGCCTGAAACGGGCCCGTTTGACTAGACCCGCTATGGCACTAGCGATGTCTGCTGGTGGCCCTTCGCTGCACATTGAGGGTGACGCCATTTCGGTGGCGATCGGAGCGATAGCGGACGTGCCCGGCCCGGGCTCCAAACGACGCTGATGACCCCATCTGCGAATAGTTCGGCGTAACTTGGATCATTGACTGTAGTGGGAAGGGCGCGACGATCCAGGCGATGCCAGCTTAGCTTTTGATCTGTACGTAGCCATGCTCTCTCATGCAGCTAACGAAATCGTCGACCATGGCCCTGCTATAGCCGCGCTTATCCGCCTTGTCGCGGGCCGCCCCATCGGGCCTTTGCATTTCGTCTTTGCAATTGAGACTGTCGATATCCAATAATCCGGAGTTGACTGGCTGGCCGTCTGCGCGAGCCCAGGCCGTTGGGAGTGTCGGCTGTTTGGCACAGGCGCCGAGCGTCAGGATCGAAATGAGTAAGAGCACACGCATAACGCAGACACTCTCGCGCAGAGGTCAGTTCCTTTGAGAAGTAACGGCAAAAATCCTAATATCCCGTGTGTAACTTTGTGGCAGTGATGGGCGGGAGCTTGGGCCAATCTCGCCCGCTGCGTCGCGCATCGGCGCCACATTCCGGGCGCTCCCTGGTCATCCGGGCAACCGCAATACCCGTGGGGTCTCGCTCGACCTTCTGCGCTGGGGATTGACCCGTAATGGTGCGAGGACCCGAAGGGCGGACGTTTGAGATACTGAGAAACTGAAATGAGCAAACGGCTAGAAAACAAGGTCGCGCTCGTCGTTGGCGCCGGCTCAAGCGGTCCAGGCTGGGGCAACGGCAAGGCGACCGCGGTTGCCTTCGCGCGTGAGGGTGCGAGGGTCTTCTGCGCCGATATCAATCCGGCCGCAGCAGACGAAACTGCGGGGATCATCAGAAGCGAAGGCGGTAGGGCAATTGCGCACCGCGCCGACGTCAGCAAGGCCGCCGATGTCGCCGCCATGGTCGAAGCCTGCATCTCCGCCTACGGTCGCATTGACGTGCTCGACAACAATGTGGGCACCGCCGAGGTCGGCGGCGTGGTCGAGGTGTCGGAATCCGACTGGGACCGGATTTTCGCCGTCAATCTGAAGAGTGCTTATCTCGCAATGAAGAACGTCATTCCGCTGATGGTTCGTCAGGGCGGCGGCTCGATCATTAATATCTCTTCAATCGCTTCGATACGCTATACCGGCGTTCCCTATGCGACCTATTACGCCTCCAAAGCGGCCCTCAACCAACTCACCAGAACGACGGCCGCCGAATACGCCAGCAAACGAGTGCGGGTGAATGCTGTTTTGCCCGGTCTGATGAAGACGCCGATGGTTGAGAAGAGTGCTGCTCTCGCGCAGAGCTATGCCGGCGGTGATATCGAGGAAATGTGGCGCGCACGCGATCGGCAGGTGCCGATGGGATTCGGCGGCGATGCCTGGGATGTCGCCTGGGCGGCGGTCTATCTTGCGTCCGATGAAAGCCGCTATGTCACCGGGATCGAACTGGTTGTCGATGGCGGTATTACGCTGAAATACGTCTGAGTGCATCCCCAAAGTGCGAGACACGTGCATAGCTGAACAAATATACAATTCTTCAGCTAAGCGATCTAACCGGTTGAATTGATTCCGTAACAAAAATCGGTGTTGCTGGCTTGTGTCTTCAATAGCTGAAGATATGTGCGTCCTCCATGCAAATGTTCAGCAAAGGAGGACGCAATGGCACAAGCATCTGTACTCACCAACTCCGACATCCGCCGCGTCTTTCGCGTCATCGAAACCACGCGTCATGCGGGGCGCAACCGGCTTGCGTTCGTCTTATCGATCTACGCCGGCATGCAGAGTCGGCGAAATCGCCGCGCTCACGATTAGTGATGTCGTCAACGCGGATCAAGTACCACGACGGGAAATCAAACTCGCATCCGACCAAACGAAAGGGTCGAAAGGCAGAACCGTCATCTTGTCTGAACGCGTCAATCGGGAGATCACGATATACCTAAGAGGCCGCGCGCACTGCCATGGCGAAGCGCCACTTATTCCATCCCAACGCCACGGCCATTTTTTCTCGAATGCTAGCCTGTCGATGCTGTTCAAGGAGATTTATGATCTAGCCGGTATCCGCACGTCGTCACATTCGGGAAGGCGAACGTTTGCGACACGCTTGAACGAGAAAGGCGTGGGGATGAAGACGATCCAGCGACTAATGGGTCACAAGAACATCGCGACGACGGCAATCTATTGCGAAGTATCGGAAGCGATTATGCGCAGCGCCGTTGAGCTTATCTAATGTGATCTATGGTCAGGGTGTATGTTCGACAGCTTGGGAGCTGATGTTCTACCACTGCACCAGCCCGCAAGACATTGAAACTGTTGATTTCTTCGCCGTTGCGCCTCTTTGTTTGTTTGCGTTTGTGTTGCGGTAACCGCGCCGTTCAATAATCACGCCGCGACCCGGCGGGCCAGTAAGGTTAGGCGCATCGGGCGAGCCCGCCAAGGCCCTCCCCGGCACTGCGCTGCCGTGCCATGCGATCGCATGCCCATGCCTAGCTGTACTCGATTGGTGCACATTCAATCGGGATTGATTTTGCCGCCGCAGAGTGTGCAGTCCTTATGTTCGTCCTCGACGTTGATCAGTTTCACGTGCCCGCATCTAAAGCATATAGATGCTTTCTTTCCCGCCGGGACAAAGATCGGTTGTACTGGTTTATAGGGCGGCCAGCCCCGCTTTGCAGGACGAAGGTACCGTACTTCCCATTGCCCGTTCTCGTTTAGACGGACGGTGTAGCCGCTGTTTTTCAGTGTATCTTTATTTGCATGCCAGATTTGCCAGAACTCTGTCTCCACGGGACACCACTTACCACCCCGACGCGCCCACCTTGGTTTCGACATCGCATTCAGCCAGCCGTTCAGACACTACTCGGTGACAATCCTGCTATTTGTGACAACCCCTGCGCGCTTGGTTCGCATCCTCAGTCGGTGGACGTGGCGCGCCTTTTCGGCCCTCCGGCTTTTGTTGCTAACGGTGGTGCCGACATAAGTGCCTCGCACGAGAGAATTAATTGCCGCGCGTGAGTGCGGGACGCTTCTTTTAGGGCGCTCTTGCCGACGACAAACGCTACATACAGGGCCGCCACCGAATCAGCCAAGCGCAGAGCGCAAGCGCGACCACAAGACCGTTCAAGATCAATGCTGGCCACTTCAGCCCCAAAAAGATTGCGCCGAAAGCCATAGGTGACGTTTTCATTGAAGAGGATCGAAAATCTTTTCGTATCGCGGGTGTTTTCCCGCAGCCAAGTCGCCGCCTGCTCGTAGAATGCATCAGCCTCTTTTGGGTGGCTTCGCTCGTCCTGCTCCCTCGGCGCAGGCACATTTAGTTTTCCAGCTAAAAAACTGCGGTATCGATCCTTGGCAGTCGAGTTCGAGATGGTTGTCGCTATAGCGCATAATTGTGACTGACGGCTTGCCGCCCATTTCGGCGTAGATTTTTGGTTCGATCCGTTTGCCCTGCCGCCGAGCGAAGTCAGCGAGCACGAACATAATCACAAATATCGCGAGTGTCGCCAAGATGTTGGTAAGTGAAACATTTGTCCAAGTTATCAGCAAGGCGAGCACAGCGGGCGCTGGCAGCACCCCAATTATTGCTGGAAAAAGACGGGCGCGAATGGTGTAGGCATCGAGGAAGCTAAGCATCGTCTTCGATCGCTTGGCAAGAATAAGAACGATTACCCGCGCAGGAAGGTGAAAAACGCTTTTGTGCGTCGGGGTTATCCTGTGTACACAAATCGAAATAGCTCGCTTGTGCAGACTTTTGGAATACCACGACGCACGGACTTGGTTGACGCGGTGCCCGAACCATTCTCGCCCGATGTAATATCACTCTATCACTCTCTATTTTATTGGTTTGCAATCAATGCTCGCCGCCTCGGGCGATCTAGGCGACGCCTCATTTTTCACTGAAAAAAAATAGCGATTTGCGAGCCAGCTGTTTGGCTTGCAAAATGCTGGGATAAAGACGAAGAAAAAGTTGCGAAAATCAGAAACGGCGCCATCCAAAAGGCAGCAACTGATGAAGAATGTAGCATTTCGTTTCCATGTGCGCCCCGATAAAATTAGCGACCCTCACGCCGTGTGAAGTAAGCGGCCAAACATTGCCGCTGAAATCCGCAAACAATGCGCAGATTTCGTGAGAATGCTGGAGAGCCGCCGGCAAGCATCGTTCCTCACGATCTCCCCAGGTATGCTGCGTAAATCACGGCATGAACGAGTACAAGCAGGCCCATATATGCCGCCGGCCCGCGCCAGGTATAAGCGCGGTCGACGTTTCTCCCTGCCTCGTAGGGACCTATAATTAACCCGCCGACCAACGCAGCGAGGAAAAGCCCCCCGACTACATCAAGAAAGAAGTGCTGCTTGACGGTGCAGACAGCGACCGCAACGAAGCCGACCCCGACAGCGAGCCCTGCGCCGTAGAGTTGTTTGGCTTTCCACGCGGCGAGGGCCGCAAGGCCGGTGATCGCTACGTGAAGAGAAGGGAAAAGATTGTACGGTGGATCTAGCGAGTAAAGAATGGCCACGGCCCACTCCGAAAAGCCTGGGGCACCAAGCAAGGCCGCGTCCGCCCGCAACGCTACAGAGGTCGCTGGAAATGCCCTAAAACAGATCAACGCAACAAAGATTGCCGTGCCGTATGCCGTAGCAGTATAGCGAAACAACCGAGGGCACCTCACAACAAACAGGGGGATCAGCGCTGCTGTAAATGCCCAGTAATAAATCCAGACTGACTGCGCAATGAATGGTATTTGTTCGTCGAGCGGTAAGGCAACCTCAAACCCGCGCTCCGGATCGCTTAAACGACCCACGCTGAAGTAGCCAACAATAAAAAATATCAAAAGACCCGTGGTTACGAACAGCCGATTTATAATGATCCACATTGGTCACGGACCCCTATCAACGTCCCCCCTCGGCGGAGCTTTTTACACCCAAAAACATCAGACTCGCTGTGTAAGCACCCCATTTTGACGCACGACTCCCGCCACGCGATCATAACTTATCCAACTAACGGAACCGCCCTATCAATGCTTTCTTGCGCATGAACCGCAAAATACCCAGGACCGTGTCTTCGAGCGATGGATCCGGCACGGCACTTCTCGAAGCGTCTCGTGCATTCTGATAATTAGAGCTATCGTACCGCTTAAATTCCATGGACGCGATGCTGTCGATCGAGCCGACTAGAAAATCAATGAGCGGAAAGAGCAAATCGTCTCGGGTGCATCTCCTAATCACTTCAGGGACGAAATGGCGCAACTTGAATAGCTGAAAAGGACGGCCTGTGAGCCTGGCAATGATATCCGTGATATCAGTCATGTTGGAATATTCATCTCTCGTTACGTGATAGGTCGCGCCTAACGTGGTCGGCGCACAAGATATCGCTACTATGTTATTCGCGACGACATCGGCCGGCACAAGACTTACCTGATTTCAGCGCATCAACTCCAATTCCATGATTGATCATGAAAGCGAACAGACGAATAGCGATATCCAGATTGCTTCCTCCGCCTGTCACCGAAGGGGTAATTAGCGCGGGACGAAAAATGCGGATATCTAAGCCGTGTCGTGCGGCGTCCAATACGATCTGCTCCGCCGTCCATTTTGATTGACTGTAACCGAAATCGAGCGACGCCATTTTGTCATTTAAGTCAGTTTCATACAAGACCTCCTTGACCGACCATCCGAAAATGAATGTGGTCGACACGTAGTTGAAGTCCTTTTGGGCGCCCTCGAAAGCGAGTCGCAGGATTTCGTTGGTCCCAGCAACATTCACGGGGCGCAGGCTTTCATAATTGAAAAGATAATTCACTGCTGCCGCACTATGATAAATCGTCCCAATGTTTTCTGCGAGAAATCGCCAATTGACTTCCGACTGGCCCAACCTTGCTCGACGCAAATCTCCGCATACGGGGATCACGCGATCCTCAACCTTTTTCTTTAAAGATGCCGAGAAAGGCCCAGTCTCCTCCAAAGCCGCTCTAAGCCGCGCCTTGCCGCTCGTTTCGTCTGAGGCGCGCAGGAGTACGTAGATATTGTGGTCACTCTGCTCTACCAGGCTCCTCATAAGAAATGGGCCGAGAAAGCCCGTGCCCCCAACAAGGGAGAATCCCGTGAGCCCGCTTGTGAGTCGCCTTATTCACTCGCGCGGTGAATACTAGCGTCCGATCTCGCGACATCCTGCGTTCCTGATCCCGCCGCCGTAGCCGACTTAGCCGGCTCAGAAGCCTTTTGACATGAATCACGGCAGCTTCGGGCGAGCGCTCGAATAAGTCTCCCCAGAAAAACAGCTTCGCTATGCTAATGTTCTGGATAAGATCGATGTTGACCTGACGGCCCAGCTCATCCGCTCCTCTTCCCTTCAAAAGCTCTTTGATCTCGTGCACAAAGACAACGAGATCCAAAAATTGACCCCAGCGTCTATCAGGGAATAGGGTTCATTACCCCTCAAACCGTATCGGCTCTTCAGCGGTTGAAGAGGGGACAATTTAGCGTTACCGACGCGGACTTCTTGAACAGTCCGATACGAAAAATGCTGCAGCGCATCAAATTCGCCATCAAGCCACATCCGTTTTGCCGCACCCCGCATGAGCTTGCCAGAACTCGTCTTTGGGATTGCCTTGGGGGGCAAGAACACAATAAGGGAAGTTTCAAGGCCCAAATATCTTCTTATTGCATTAATAATATTGCTCGGATCCGGAAGCGGGTTTCGGCTCTTCACTTCGGCAACTACGGCCAAAGCGGACCCGTTATCTTTCTCGATTTCGAATGCCACGACGCAAGTACCGCGAATGAGATCGGAAGCATCCTCAACGACGGCCTCGATATCCTGTGGATAATAGTTTTGGCCCCGGATGATGATCATATCCTTTGTGCGTCCGCAGATGTAAAGTTCGTTCTTGAAAAGAAAGCCCGCGTCGCCTGTCCTGAGGTAGCCACGCTGGTCCTGGGCATCGCCAATAATCCGCGCGTGAAACGTTTGCTCGGTTAGCTCGGGCTTATTCCAATACCCTAGGCATTTACTTTGTCCGCTAAGCCACACTTCGCCAACATTTCCTTCTTCCAGCGCTAAATGTTTTTCGGAATTACGATTTTTACGACGACGTCTCTCAGAGGGATACCGCAACTTACAATTTGCTTCGCAGTCGCAATTTCAGACACCTCAGAGATCGTACGCACGCGCTGCAGCGCCAGCGCATTCTTGTTGACGGACAAAACATTGCGGCCATGACTGGTCGCGGCGAGCGTGTTCTCCGCCAATCCGTACGCTACGAAGAAATGCTCTGGCTTTAGGCCGTAGGGTGAAAACGCCTGCTTAAACCGGAGGTAGGTTGCGGCCCTTACGGGTTCTGCTGCGGTCATAAGAAACCGGAGTGAACTCAAATCCGCTTTGGCCAACGTCACTTCAGAAAGTCGATCCGAACGAAGACAATATTCAAAGGCGAAGTTCGGAGCTGAAGAAGCACTTGCTCGATAGCTCGTGATCGTCTCGAAACCAAAGAGCGGGCCGCTGAATAAAGCTGGTGGGGGAAAATCCATAGGTCGTACCGCCTGCCAGAGCCGAGTAAAGATAGTAACCAATCAAACCCATATCGTGATATTGAGGGAGCCAAGAAACCGCAATCGGTTCTGCGTGATCGGTCACTAGGCTGGCATTGTGCAAGATGTTAGCGTGACTTACCATCACACCCTTTGGATCCCCTGTAGATCCGGATGTGTATTGTAAAAACAGTACATCCCCACTGCCGAAAGCCTCGTCGGAAGTCGGCTCTCTCATGTTATCCGTCGCTATCCAATTGAGGTTAGAGACATACAGAGCATCTAGATCTTCGGATCCACAGTTGTTTTTGATCGCGCTGTTGATTGAGCGGTAGTAGGTGCCGTCGGTTAGAACGCCAGTAGCGTCACAATCTTTTGCAATGCGGACCATCTTGTAAAAGGCTGCCTTGAATCCGTGTTTCGTAGGAGGATATACCGGGACCGGTATCAGTCCTGCATGTGCGCAGCCGAAGAAAGCACAGATAATCTCAAGACCTGGCGGATACGCCAATAAAAGCCGATCATTTGTTTTGAAGCCGCATTCACTACGAAGATGTGATGAAATGGCTTTGGCTCGCTTGAGAAAGGCTTCGTAAGTGTAGCTCTCCGTTTCTCTTCCACCCACATCAAGGAACGAAAAAAGCAGCTTATGGGGATGTCTCGTCGCCCAGAAAGTGATCTTCTCGAAAACTGAGTTCGATCGGCTAGCCGGTGGGCGTAATCGGGGTGTGCCAAGGACTTCCCTGATGTTTATCTTTCGGGCCCAGGTGCAGACCACGCCTCGACATCATTGCTGCCATCATTTCAAATTCGGCGGACAATCCGGGCGGCATCGTCTTTAGAACCCACTAGTCGAAAAAAGGCGGTCGAAGTGGAGCCTGTAATCCTATGGGCTACAGTAGGATTTGCAACAAACGGACCGAGAATTGACAGATGTCCCCCCAAGTGGGGGGATTGACTCCAATTGCTGCGCGGATACTTTGCTCATTAGATTAGTAGCATCTGCCGGATTCTGCCCCTTGGAGGAGGAATCGTGGTAGGTCTCGTCACAAGATTGCTGATTGCCGAAAAAGTCTGGGACAGCCTTCTGCCAGGCCGGGGACTGAAGGGCATCACCGACGCCGACAAACCGTGGTTTATGTTTGGCACCCTCGGTCCAGCGATTGGAGACTTCATTCCGACTGGAGCGCCCCTGCCGGGTGGCGCGCAAGGTCCTCGAAGCCCATACTACAAAGTCTGGCAACTCGCGCTCGAGATGGCGGTTGGAAACCCGGCCGCAGGCGTACCCGACTTGGTTGCAACGATTGCCACTCTACAACAGGCCCTAGATGAGTTTTCGACGATTGTCGCGAACCAGGATTTCTCTGCTGCGCTTGCTTTTCAGAACACGACGTTACCTAGTATTCAAAAGGCTTCAAACGATCTGAATACAATTATTACCGATTTCTCCAATGGCGCCCAACTCGCCAGCATTGGGAGTTCATTGGTACCCCGCCGGCCATCGACAATACCCTGATCATCGTCTCGCCCGCCCAATGGACGGGAAGAGAGTGGCTCCATTGGAAACAACCGGGTGACTTCGCTACGCAGTTACTCAAGCAAGCCCAAGTGACCGGCAACTCCAATCTCATGGCGTACGCTCTTGGATGGCAGGTCTGCTACGCCACGCTGGTATGCGGAAGCGGCTTTATGAACTCAGTCGCGGGTACCTGTTACCGCACCTACTGGTGGAGGACACGCTGGATTGCCAACATTGTCGATGCCTGGAACTGGGGCTTCTATAAGTATGCTGGTGGCGCGGGTCCGATCACGTTCAACGCCGACGACGAGCCCAGCGTCCCATACGATCAATGGCCGTCCCTCTGCGCTGCGCAGTTGCACGATTGGATCGATATTACCGGCGGCGCCCTGGACCCGACCGCGGTAGCGCAGGCTGTGGTCGAGGATAACGCCGCCGCGAATCCTCTGCCGACTCCGCTGCCGACGCAGTTTACCGACTTTTGGATGAACGCTTTTAATCTGACCTACGCCGATGCAGACGCCTCACCGTTCACGGCTGAGGGCCTCCAGGCCGGGTACTTGTTGACCTGGATTGTATTGTGGTTTCAAACCTCTGGCGCTGTCGTAGGCTGCAACCCGGAACCGCCGTTAGGTTTGGTGCCATGTGCCGAGCCTAATTGGGCGGCGCCTGGTGTGAATCCGGAAAATGGGCAACCGTACACCCCGGCGCAGCCTTCGCCGTCCTGGAACCCAAACGTGGGGCAATCGGTATGTGGGCTCCTCGCTGCTATTCTAGGCGTCGTCTTAACCGCATGCGGTGGTGCGGCTGCAGGTGTGCCGCTGATTGTAGGAGGGCTCGCCGACGGCGTCAGCGGCGTCCTGCAACTGAACTGGTCTTCCCTCGCATGCAGCCTGTTTTGGCTGAAGTGGTACGAGTACAACCAGCTGTTCAATCTTCACGTGCTTAGTGCGGTTGGTGGATTTCAGCATCCCTACCCATCGGAACTGGCCGATTTCGGATTTTCAACGGTCCCGGGCCTTCCCGCGATCGAAGCTGATCTCTTGGTACTATGCTGGCGCGACCTATACCTGCAAGAGCCGATCGATTAACTCTATGCTCATGCCGTGGCAGCCTACCGGGGGCACGGATTGGATTTATTATCCGCCCTTGGCTGGGACGACCTTTTATCCACCAGGGGGCGGGCCGATGCCGGTGCAGGTGGCTTACTTCACCCCAGAGCAACCCCCTGAAGTAGTCTGGCCATATGGCGCCTCAGTAAGCGGCGAGTTGTACAGCGAGGGATGGTGGCCGTCTGCATTCGTGGACGACAGCACCACGAACCCGCCGGTCGCTTCTATCACTGCTGCTCCGCCGAGCTACGATGCAGGCACAAGCTCGTTTGGGCCTGCCTTTCAAGCCGCCGTTGGCATTATTCAACAAGAACCTGCCAGCCTACCCAACTGGAATCTCGACGGGGACCGTGGCCTTGGTTGGTTGACTTGGCAGTTGACGGCCAAGTACCCCAAAACAAATACCCCCGTCCAGACCGAAGAAGAGATTCAATAACCTGTCCAGACACAGCGGAGAGCTGACCAACATGAGCCAATGTTGCTGTGGTTGCTGCTCCGCTTGCCTTGGTAAAGGTGGAACCGGAGGTACGACTGGGAACGGTGGGACTAACAACGGAGGAAAAGGCCCGGGCGGCGGCATCGTTGGGAAAGGCCTCCCACCGGTAGGTTCGTGGCTCCTCATTCGCTTCGACACGGCCGATAGAGGCGCGCGTCCCGTACCCAGCGCCGACGTTTTCTGGGAATCGCCCGACATCTGGCTAACCGGAGGCGACGCGTTCGGGAATCCAATCGGTGGTCAGCCTGCAACTGTGTTCGTTAGGGTGTGGAATCTTGGATTAATTCAGGCGGCTCCTGTACAGGTGCAGTTTTCGTTCATTTCACCTACGCTCGGTATTCCGCCTTCAAGTCCCGAGCTCTTCGGGACGGCCTGGGGTGTGGTGCGCGCCCAAAGCTGCACCGTGTTTCAATGTGCCTGGACGCCTCCAGCAGAGGCCAAAAATGTGCACGCCTGTCTTATTGCCACTTGCTCCGCTCCGCTGCAGGGTGACGTGCCTACCGCGCCAGCGGATCCGGTTTCGGACCGGCATACTGGGCAACACAATCTAACGATACTCGCTGGCGCAGAGGGCCTGGCTATTGAAGGTGCATTTCACGTCACAAACCTGGCGCCAGTGGCAGCTTCGATTGATCTCATGGCAGCCGGCGCATGGCGCACTTCCCAGGAACTGCGCACCGGCGATCCTCTTTTTCGGCCCTCTCTAGCCGCCGCGGTCGCAGCCTTGGATCGGCCGATCGCCTCCGCGGAAATGCGCTCTTGGGCGCGCCGGGCCGCGGTGATCCAGCAGTGGGCACCTGCGATGCATCTGCAGCCGTTAGCCGCCAGCGCCATTACCGACGTAGTGCAAGTTACCACGACGAGCCATCACCGAAAAATCAAGTCGGTCCCCGTCGTACCAAGAAGTGACCGTGTAGCGGTGCCCGATTCGGCATTCGCAAAAGTAGCTCAGCCAATTCACCTTGAGGCCCTGCAGCAGACAACCGTGAACGTTACGATCACTGTACCGCCCTCACATGGCCATGCGTGGTTCGTGGCGCACGTTGCGCAGGCCACCGGCGGCATGCTGTCTGGTGGTTACACCGTAGCAGTCAGACTTAAGGGGTGAACGCGCGGCGCAGAAAGGGAGACTAACCGAAATCTATTTGGGGGAGATAACGAATGTCTTGGACAATTCAAGTTACCGTGGCCACGGCCGCCAGCGGTGGTGACGTACCGATCTCCGACGCCACGGTTACCTGGAAGGACGGTAACAAAACTGGATCGCAAAACAACTCACAATACTTCAGCACGAGCAACCCTGCGGGGACGATGCCAATCACCGTCAACGAGGTCTCGTCGACTAACTTCACGGCGTCGTGTAACAACTTCTCACCTCAAACTTTGCCAGCAGACGCGTCAAGCGGGTCTCTTCTGTTTGAACTCAACGCCACAAGTGGCACTGGCTCCGCCAGCGGCGGATGCTTTATTGTGACGGCCGCTTTCGGCTCAGAATCTGCCCCGGAGGTCGAACTTCTTCAGGCCTTCCGAGACAACGTGCTCCGTCGTACACGATGGGGCAGCAAGTTCTTCGACGAACTCTACAAATACTATTATCGCGTTAGCCCCGCGATAGCTGACGAGATGATACGCGATCCCCAACTTCGGCAAGTACTAAGGTTTGCAATTGTCGAGCCATGGGTGAATTACATGCAGCTCACGATGGCGCGCCCAGATCTTAAAAGCATGAATTTGGATAGCCTGGACCCCACACTTCGCGATTTTCTCCTGCGGTTTCAGGCCTGCAGCGACAGATGGATAAAGGGCATCGAACTGCCGACCAGTTTCAAGGGGCGAGATCCGATGGAATCCGTTGATGAGTTAAATATTATTCTCGGCATGGTTCTCCTGCGCACGGATGGGAGGGTTTACCTTGACGATTTGGTAAAGCGCGGGGAGCTTCCGATTCGCTACCGCGAGCAGGATGAAGCTAAATTGCGAAGTGCTCTTATCAACGCCGGCAGAACTGAGGATGAGATCGCGTCTGTTCTCCATGATGCCGATCGTTCTTGACGGTTCTTTTCGGCGTGCGGCCCAGCACTCTCTGATGAATTACCGAGAAAAGTGTTTCAGTGTGAGCCTTTAAAGAGGACCATAACTTATAGCAATGATCGCACCCTGCCGATTGCCCGATTATCCCGACCGTACCCCGTACCTCGCGCACGGTCACCTTCGCAGAAGGCATTGCGGGAGTGGCGTAGTCCCACCAACCTGTGACGGGGGATAGCGCGCGTCCGATCCGCGCGGAGCCCTTAACGTAAATGCTTTACGCCACCGAGACCTTGCCGGGGCGCTCCCGGAGAAAAATCTACACGCTATTAGGCCCGGCGCCTGGTGAATTTCGCTTAACCATCGATCATGCTGACGACGCAACGACAATTCGTTGTAGCAGTGCGAGATGTACCATTAATCCCGTTATCGGCCGACGCCACTCATCCGCAGGCGCTGATCGCGATTGCGCAGCCAAGTGACGATTGGCAGCGCAACCAGGACCATCCAGGCCTTGCCGATAATGAGAAATTCAAGGCTGCCAAAAGCGAGCCATAGAAAGATGATGCTGTCGACCACAAGTCCGGCCGCGCTGCTAAGTATGACTGCGCGCACCAATCCGCGCCTTTGCAGCGGCGTGTAGACGGCGAAATCCGCGACCTCTGAAAGAAGAAAGGCCGACGCCGATGCGACGACAAGCGACGCTGGAGCGAACGTGGCTGAAAGCCCGGTACCAACAGCGATCGCACCGATGCCCCACCAAATACCTAGGCGACGCTGCACTAAGTCTCGCAGCACTAGAGCAAGCCCGATCATTAAGACACCACTCGGGGCGCTCACATGTGGCGCCACAGGGATGATGCAGGGCCCATTCGGAATGCAAGCAACACCGAAATGTTCGATCAGCCAATTCGCCGCCGGTACACACGCGGCAAAACCTGCGAAGAAAATCGAGCCTTCGGTTCGACGACTATTCTCAGATACCTGCATTGTTTTGTTCCTTTGAGCTCCCAGGCTTGTTGTGCTGAGGTGAATTTCCGGAATCCTTCGGCGCGCAACACACACGCTGGACAGGTACCGCATCCGTAGCCCCACGCATGGCGCTGGCTGCGATCGCCGCGGTAGCAGGTGTGTGTCTCCTCCAAGATCAATCCGACCAATCGCTCGCCGCCGAGACCGCGCGCCATCGCCCACGTTGCCCCCTTATCGAGCCACATGAGTGGGGTATGTAGGACGAAGCGCCGCTGCATACCTAAGTTCAGCGTCACCTGCAGCGACTTGATCGTATCGTCGCGGCAGTCGGGATAGCCCGAATAATCGGTCTCACACATGCCTCCAACGATGTGTTTGATGCCACGCCGATAGGCGAGCGCGGCCGCGAAGGTGAGAAAAACAAGGTTGCGTCCCGGTACGAACGTTGTGGGCAATCCATCGGCATTCATTTCGATCTCGACCTCTCGTGTGAGGGCGGTTTCCGAGAGGGCTCCGAGCACCTTCAGATCGACCGTGTGGTCGTCGCCGAGGCGAGTTGCCCATGCTGGATATCTCGAGCGCAGCTGTTCGCGGATTACGCCGCGTCGATCGAGTTCAACACGGTGCCGCTGCCCGTAGTCGAACCCGACTGTTTCTACAATTTTGAACCGGTCCAGCGCCCATGCCAGGCACGTCGCAGAATCCTGCCCTCCCGAAAACAAAACAAGTGCTTTGTCCATCGCTCCGTCCACGCGCTTCATTTTCAGCGACCCAAATTTGTCATCGGCGGCCGAGATATAGTTGAATGTTGGATTCCGGCACGTAGCAACCTTTTGGGCGATTGCCCCACTGCCAGAACACGTCAATCGGGATGCCCCCACGTGGTGTGAAATAACTGCATACCCTCAACCAATGCGGCTTGAGGCGCTCGGCTAGTCTTGCACCAATCAAGGACGTGCAGTCTTCGTGGAAAGCGCCGTGATTACGAAAGCTGGTCAAAAACAGTTTCAGCGACTTGGATTCGCACAGCCACTTGTCGGGAACATAGTCAATGACGACGACCGCGAAGTCTGGCGCGCCAGTCGCCGGGCACAACGACGTAAACTCGGGGCAAGTAAATCTGGCAACCATGGCCCCTTCAAAGGGCGAAACAGGTATCCTATCGAGCACGAATCGCGTTGGTCCTTCAGCTGGGACCGCTTTGACTTTTTTTCCCAAATGCTTCACCGCGATACCTCCTTCCAAGTTCGGATATAAAGATTCTTTATATCGATGGCCTCAATGCGTCGCTTCTTCGAGCTCGATCTGCTGACGCGAATTGTTGTTTGTTCGCGCGCCAAAAAAGTCGACCAACTCTCGGTGACAAATGCCTCTCCGATGGCTCCCACCATGTCGGCGATGGCTTGAGGGGCTTCTCTTCTACGGAAAACGGCATCGTTGGCGTCGATAAAAGCGCGAATGAACACGTAAGCGTTGTGATTCCCCAACGCGTGTGATCCAAACTCGCTGATCGTACGAGCAGCGTATGGCGACTTATCAGGGTTGATGTCGCCGAGCGTCAGTAGTCCTGATAGCGGTGATCCCGCGGGTATCGATTTCGCCGCATTCCTGGTCGCTGCTGCATATCCGACTGGGAATGGTTTGCTCGCGAAGTGCCATGTCCGAATATCCTTCGTCAGGCGTGGCGGGACTGGATACGTTTGATACTTGCCGGCCCAGAGAAAGGGCGTGGAGCTATCGTACGAGACAGTAAATCCTGGCCCCGCCGATTGCTGAACGGCCCGCTGTATCGCTGTCAGGGCAACTGCCCAAATCAACTGAGAGACGCCGAGGATGTGTAGCCACTGTTTCCGCCCCTCAAGCATGCCGTCATCACGCATGATGAGGATGCGCTTTAGCGTTGGTGCTACACGCCCCCAATTGACCTTCGTTCCAAACGCCCAACCTTCAAAGTTAAAATCGCGCACCTGCCGGTACCAATATTGCTCCTCCTCCTCGTCGTTTCCCTGAATGACGTTGAGAAACTTGCACCTGCCGACTACGCCACGACGATCACTGATGTACTTGAGATTTTCGACGGTCAGTTCGGTCAAAAGCTCGATGCCGCAATGATGGAATGGCGATGCATCGTACTTCGGCAGCTTTACCCACAACGGCATGTCCAATGTCATTGCATAATCGCAATGCGCATCGAGCCAATTCAGTATGCGTGCTTTCGCATCGCTTTCGCGCCATAGCCTTGCAATGACATCGGTCTGCCGAGAAAACGCCGCCCAGCCGTTTGTATCCTTCAACGCGCCGGTCGCAACTTGATACCCTCCGCTGTCGCCCAGAACCCAACTTGCGCTTCAGTTTCTCTGCGTGATTGCGTTCGTTTTGTCGGAGTAGGCGAGGTAGCCTGCGCTCGCCAGGCACCATTTGTAGGTCCACAATTTGCTATTCGGGTTGAGGAAATTCAGGTCGGCCCGGCGCACGCATGACGGCATGGACTTGTGGCTGCTGCCAACCACGTACTCGCAATAGCTCTGCCCGAGTGCCGGCAGATACAGAGCGTGGTTGTCACACTGGGCCGTCATATTCTCGCTCATTGCTTACGATCGGCCGCATAAAAGAGCGTGCTGTCGCGGTGCTTGCCCGTTCCATCTAGAGTTGGAACGGCGATCTCGAATTGGCCGACAGACGTATTGTAGGTGAAAACAATGGCGTGGTTGTTCCCAGCCACAGTCACTGGGCCAGACGCCGGCGCGTCGGCCAAGTTAAACAGGATCGGAGCGAGATCTTTGCTAAGATAGGTCGTTGTCTGTGGTTGGGCGAAAATGCGGATTTGCTTTGGAAACTCGAAGACCTCCGAAGCGGAGGCGTCTGGATGCCGATTGAAGATGACGTGGAATTCGTTGTCCGTTACTTTGAGTTGGAGGACGGCATTATTCTTTCTCGTAATCTGATTGTAGCGACCCAGTTCCGCGAACCACTTGTCGCCCCATTCCTGTCGGACGTTGCCGAACCATTCGCCACTCACTTCTGCCCGCCACGTGGGCTCGAACGCCTCGCGCCGAAATTCGGCCTGGTGGTGGGTAACGTTGTCCGGCGAGTGAAGGTAAAAGTGCAGGTGTTTGGTGGACCCTGTTATTGCGTTCTTGACGGTCAGTTTATAAGCGGCGGCCTCTAGCTTCGTCGCCCGTTCGAGCCGAAATTCGGGCTCCGCCTGTAACAAAGCAAGTTCCCCGGTCTCGTACCATCCTTCGATTTGGACGCGTTCAGTGGTCCGCAAAAAGACCGCGTCGCCTTCTTCGATCAATGGCTCATTGAGGATGCAGCGGGTCACAGGCGACACCGTCATCAGGGACCCGCTAAAGATGGCTTCGCGAGTTTTTCCCCGCAAAAGGAGACGCTTCGAACTGGTCAGACGTCGACCGCGTTCTTCAAGCTCCCATCCTTCAAGGTCACTTTCGTACAAATCGCCTTTATCGGCGTATTTGGTGCGATACCATTTTGCCCGTTGCTCGTGCGACGATGGCAAGGCGTGGGAAGGGAAAGCTTGTGTCGCGAGGATTTCGACCAACGCCCGCAAGCTACGGGGGACATTTGTTAGGCCGCCCCGCGCAACCGCTGCGGCGACGGCTTCGATCTGGCCTGGATCATTGCTGCTGCCGAGGATTGTTACTCGGCCGTCCTTTTCTTGCCGGGCCAATAACACCAACAGCGAGTCGTTACCGACGCGAACGGGCTCCTTTGGCGTAACTTCACCGATACCTTTTGACGCCTTAATTTCTTGAAGAGCCTGTCGTGCTATTTCGGCTGTAAGTGTTTCGGCTGAATTCTGGTTAGCTCGATTTTGCTTTTCCGACGGCTCGCCTTCATGGTCATCGTCGTCGGCCCCGGCTAAAGTTACCGTTTCAGCTAAGCCGGAAACGCCACCTTTCGATTGAATGAGGGCGGTTAGCTTTCCTTCCGGATTGTGGTTGAAGTCTTCCGGGTTCGCCGAATATTGCTCATGCAGAGCCTGGAGCGCTTTATTACATTGTGAAATCAGAACGCGCTCGGTCGGCCCGAGATTGTGGAAATTCCAAACAAGACGGATCAGTGGGTTGAAATTGGGTCGATTTCCATCATTGCGATTGCGATAGGTGATCCCTCGTCGTTTGTATCTGGCATCCAGGTATCCATCCTGCTGCGATGCGTCGTGCCACCACAAATACGATCTCGCCAATAGCCGCCACAACTGCTCAGGCTTCGGCGGTAAGTGTCATATTGATCACTTGCATCCAACTGTAATGCCGTTAGCGTCTCATCGAGGTCAGGTATTGCTGCCAGGTCGCCCGCATCGCAGCCCGGATTTGGGGCATTCCGGGCGCCAGACGCCTGCTCGATATGGCCGAAAGGTCGCATCCTTTTCTCGTGCGCTTTCTTGCGCGAACGCGCGCAAGGGTTGGTCGCCGGCCCACACGTGTGGAACGGATTATTCGGCTTGGCCGAATTTTGCAGATTGCTATTTTAGGCCCTCGTAAGAGCCTTGCGTCCGGATCAGGCCAAAAGGGGCTTCGGACCCTACCTGCCCTGTCCACGACGTTGTGAGTATGACGTAGGTTAAAATAGGCAATAAAGCAACAATGAAATCAGTTAGTTACAATATTTAAATGACCACGATAGTAGCAAGTTATGACCGCCGGCGGCCGCGACTTCGAGCGCACGCTTGGCGCTTTCCTGACCCTTGATGTCGGCGAGATCGAGCCCCGGGCCAGCCACTTCGAGGATTTTCGGCTGCGGCCGGGACAGTACCTGCGTGCCCTTGAAATGATTGGCGAGCTGGAATGAGGGAAGACGCCGCGACGATCTCGATCTCGGGGCTTGCCCAGGCCGCCTCCGGGCCGCAGACCGCGGGGCAGATCAATCCCTCGCCGCGCGCATTGGCACCGATCGCGGCCGGCAGGACGCCGGCGACCGGCGCGATCGAGCCGTCGAGGCCGAGTTCGCCCAAGACGGCAAATCCGGACAGTGCGTCGTGGGGAATGGCGCCGATCGCCGCCATCAGGCCGAGCGCGATCGGCAGGTCGTAGTGGCTGCCTTCCTTGGGCAGATCGGCCGGCGCCAGATTGATGGTGATGCGGCGCGCCGGCAGCGCGAGCCCCGAAGCGATCATGAGCGGACGCGCTCGCGCGCTTCGGACACGGCCTTGTCAGGCAGGCCTACGATGGTGAATGCCGGCATCCCCGGCGCGACTTGCACCTGCACATCGACGGGTCTGACATCGATGCCCTCGAACGAGACTGTGGAAACCCGCTGGACCATGTCCCGCCCCTGCCTTTTGGCAGAGTAACCGAACTTTTGGTTGCGTTCAAGAACATTTAGAGAACAAAGATTATTGGGCCGCTTTTGGCGCCCGCCCGCTCAACGATACGCGGCATCCCGCAGCTCGTGGCGCACCGCCTCGAGAATTTCGTTGGACAGCGCCTCATCCTCGACGGCCCGCGACAGCGTCAAGGCGCCGACCAAGGCCGCCATCGCCGCCACCGCCTTGCGCCGCCGCGAGGTCTTCGAAAACCCGGGAAGCGCATTGGTTATCATCGCGAGCAAAGGCGCCAGACCCTCGGCGAATGCCTTGCGCACGCCGGTGCCGCAGCGCCCCGCATCATTGCTCAGGGCTGCGAAGGCGCAACCGTGGCCCGGATCGTCGCGGTGGCGGGGCGAAAGATAGTGGTCGAGCAGTGCGGCGTACGGCTTATCGGGCGCCTCGGCGACCACGCGTTCCCAGTTCGCGGCGGCGCGTGCCATGCTGCGCCGGCTCGCCTGCGCGACGAGATCGTCCTTCGAGGTGAAGTGGCCGTAGAAGCCGCCATGCGTCAGGTCGGCCGCCTTCATGATGTCGGCGACGCCGATGCCGTCAAAACCCTTGGCGCGAAATAGCGCGCTGGCCGCATCGATGATGCGTTCGCGGCTTGCGGCGGCTTTTTCCCGGCTGACCCTCATCGTGCAGCTCAGCTATGCGGCGCGGCAGATGCACTTGACAAATTATATGACGATCGTCATCAATACGCAAGACAATGATGATGGCCGTCATATAAACAATTCCCCCGGTTAATCAAGCCATGCTGTCCTCCAGACTCGCCGCTGTCCTGGCCCGCCGCAAAATCCATTACGGCTGGGTCATCGTCGCCGTCACGTTCCTGACCATGCTGGTGACGGCTGGCGCCATGGGGGCGCCCGGCGTGCTGATCGTGCCGCTGGAGCGCGAGTTCGGCTGGGACAACGCGCAGATTTCCACCGCGCTCGCGCTTCGGCTCTTGCTGTTCGGCTTGTTCGGCCCGTTCGCTGCGGCCTTCATGAACCGGTTTGGGCTGCGCCGGGTCATGATCGCCGCGCTCACCCTGATCGCGACCGGGCTCATCGTTTCGCTGGCGATGACGCGGGTGTGGCAACTCATTTTGCTGTGGGGCGTCGTGGTCGGCGTCGGCACCGGACTGACGGCTATCGTCCTGGCGGCGACGGTGGCGACCCGCTGGTTCACCCAGCGCCGCGGATTTGTCGTTGGCCTGCTGGCGGCGAGCTCCGCGACCGGACAGCTCGTGTTCCTGCCGCTGCTGGCGGAATTGACGGCGCGTCTCGGCTGGCGCGCCGCGCTGGTCTTTGTCTGCGGCCTGCTGGCGCTGGCCGCCATGGCCGTGCTGGCGCTGATGCGCGACCGGCCGGGCGATCTCGGCCTTCCGGTTTACGGCGAAACTGCGGTGACGCCGCCGCCACCCGCCGTTGTCGGCCTCGTATCGCTGCTGTCGTCGCCGCTGACAGTGCTTGCCGACGCCGCCCGCGTGCCGCTGTTCTGGATCCTGTTTGCGACGTTCTTCATCTGCGGTTCGAGCACCAACGGACTTATCCAGACGCATTTCATCACGCTCTGCGGCGACTACGGGCTGGCCGCGGTGACTGCGGCGAGCGTCCTCGCCATGATGGGCGCGTTCGATTTTATCGGCACGGTCGGCTCCGGCTGGCTGTCCGACCGTTTCGACAATCGCTGGCTGTTATTCTGGTATTACGGGCTGCGCGGGCTTTCGCTGCTCTATTTGCCGTTCACCGATTTTACCTTCTACGGCCTGTCACTGTTCGCCGTGTTTTACGGCCTCGACTGGATCGCGACGGTGCCGCCGACGGTCAAGCTCACCGCCGATCGCTTTGGCCGCGAGCGTGCCAGCGTGGTGTTCGGCTGGGTGTTCGCCGGTCATCAGATCGGCGCCGCGAGCGCGGCGTTCGGCGCCGGCTTTTCGCGCACCGAGCTTTCGAGCTACCTGCCGGCTTTCTTTGTCGCCGGAGCGCTATGCATCATCGCCGCGGCACTGGTGCTGACCATCGCCAAATCGCCGGCAGCGGGTTTCGGCGCCGTCTCACCGGCCCCGGCGCGCGGCTGACGGCCGGGCGGGGCAAGCGTGGTCGCGTGAAATGCCGTACAGTCGCGCGGCGCGCCTGACCCGGCGATGACCGGATCAGGCGTTTGCGCGGGCGACGGCGAGCTGATGAAAATCCCTCTCTGGAGACCATACCGCCCGGGCGTGCGGCTGGCGGCGATCGCGATGCTGGCGTTGCTGCCGGCCCAGGGTCATGCCCAGACCGCGGCGCCGGCGAGCGCCGCGATCTGGACCGTGCCGGAGGTCGGCGCGCTCGCCGACGATGATTACGGCCGCCTGGTGCGTCGCGGCCGCGATCTGGTCACCGCGACCTACGCCCATATCGGGCCGGAGGTCAGCGATCCGGCAAAGCGCTATGCCGGCAATAATCTGGCCTGCGGCGATTGCCACCTCGAGGCCGGGACAAAAAGATTTCGGGCTGCCGATCTTCGGCCTCTATGACCAATTCCCGCATTACAGCGCACGGGCAGGCGCCGACATCACCATCGAGGAGCGCGTGAACTCCTGCATGACACGCAGCCTCAACGGCCGCGCCATGCCGGCCGATACACCGGAACTGCAGGCCCTGGTGGCCTACATCAAATTCCTGTCGACCGGCGTGCCGCCCGGACAGCGCATCCCCGGACTTGGCGCCGGCAATATTCCCGAGCTCGATCGCGCCGCCGATCCGGCGCGCGGCGGCGCGATCTATGTCGCGAAGTGCCAGGGTTGCCACAACATCGACGGCTCAGGCATTCGCCGCAGCCTGCCGACCACCGATCTCGGCTACATCGTGCCGCCATTATGGGGCTCGGGTTCGTTCAACGACGGTGCCGGCATGAACCGGCTGATCACCGCAGCGAACTTCGTGCATTCCAATATGCCGCAAGGTGCGGATTACCTGAATCCGGTGCTCTCGACGGTCGACGCATGGGACGCCGCCGCCTTTGTGGTGTCGCAGCCGCGGCCAAACAAACAAGGACTGGAAAAAGATTTTCCCGATCTGGCGCTGAAACCGGTCGATACGCCTTACGGTCCCTATCTCGATGGTTTCAGTGCCGACCAGCACAAATACGGCCCGTTCGCGCCGATCCGCGCGGCCTTGGCCCGGTTGAAACGTGACGGTACACCCGCCGCAAGCCCACCGCGCTAGCGGCGCCCACGTTTCGTCCATCTGTCCGTAATCGTCATGCCGCCCGGCGCGACAATGGCCGCGCCAGCGCTTCCCGAAGCACGCCTTGGTGCGCGGCGATGAACGCGTTGCGTTCCGCAAGCAGCCGCGCAAGGAATGCCTCACACTCTTGTTGCAGGCCGTCGGCACTGCGGCCAAACGCGCCACCGCCTTGGTGCGCGGCTGCGAGTTCATCGACCACGGCGAACAGCAGGGCGTTACTGTCTCGCGCGATGTCGCGCAGCACGGTCTTGTAGCCGAGCATGCCGGGCAGATCGGGAAACAGCCGCTCGATCACCGCGACCTCGTGCCAGGCCCAGTTGAGTTGCCAGGACAGCGCCTTGTGGCCGTGGATCCATCCGGTGACGCCGAGGATGCGCGACAGCGCCTGATAGAAATCTTCCAGCCGCGGATCGAGGAACGCGTAATCGGGAGCGCAGACATCGCCGCGCAGCCGGCCGGTGCGTTCCAACTCGTCTTTGATCGGCGTGCCGTCATAGGGAAGCATCTTGCAGAATGTCGCGCCGGCGCTGCCGTCGCCGACGATGGTACGCAGGAAATCGATATTGGCGGCGACGGATTCAAACGTGCTCGACGGATCGAGCAGCATGAAGCCGAACTCGAACATGATGCCGAGGTCTTTTAGCACGCGCACCGCGCGGAGGTTCTGCTCGACCGTGATTTCCTTGTTGAGGACCTTCAGTCCTTCCTCGGTGCCGGACTCCAGCCCCATATAGACGATATAGAGACCGGCATCGCGCATCCGCGCGAACAGTTCGGGCTCGACGGCGTCGGCCCTGCAATTGATCTTCCAGATGACACGGCCGGGCAGATCGGCGCGGTGCAGTTCGTCGACGAACTCGTTGGCCCAGCGTCGCCATACCTTGCCGGACAGCGGGAAGTCGTCGTCCTGAAACAGGAAAATCGTGGCGCCGCGCTGCTCGTGGAGCGTGGTCATCTCGCGGACCACTTCGGCGGGCCGCCGCGTCCGCACCACTTTGCCCGGCGCGGTCCGATAGAAGGTGTGGATCGAGCAGAACGAGCAGGTGCGCGCACAGCCGCGGCTGGCCAATAGCGGCATGATGGTGCGGCCCAGAACGCGCAGCGGCGCGAAGTCGCGATCCGGATACGGCAGCAGATCGAGATTTGGCAGCAGCTTGCGCGGCGCGGTGGCAATGAATTCGTGTTCGCGCCGATAGGCGATGCCGTCGATATTACGCCAGTCACCGCCGGCATTGAGCGCATCGACGAGCTCCAGCAGCGTCAACTCGCCTTCATAGCGCACGACGCTGTCGAGTTCGGGCACTGTACGCAGGGTTTGCGCATAGCTGAGCGTCGGATAGTGGCCGCCCATGGTGAAGTGGCAATGAACGCCGTTGTCGCGCAGATAGCGGATCAGCGCGCCAATCTGGCGGATATAGAACTGAAAGATCAGCGAGAACCCGATCAGGACCGGATCAAGCCGGCGCGCCGCGGCCAGGATGTCGGCGGGTGAACAATCGACATCGAGCACTTCGACCGTGTGGCCGCAATGCCGCAAGCTGGCGGCGAGATAGCCGAGCCCGAGATTTCCCTGATACTGGAAGCCGATCAGCAGCACCGGCCGGCCATCTGCCGCCGCCGGTCGCGCCGCGAAGGCTTCCGTCAAAGCCGCATCCCCGACGCGTGTCGACATGGCGCACATCCCTTGGCTCAAGCGGTCCAGCAATTGCCGTGCACGATAACGACACCCGCTGCGCCCAGCCGCGCCGGTGCGTTGGCCGGAAGCGGCGAAGCGTCGCCAACGTGCGCGGATCAGCGGCTCTTGCTGATCAGATTGATAGCTTGGTCGATCGCTTTGGATTGCAGAGCCAGCACTTCTTTGTGGTGCTGGAGACGGATGAGCATCAACTGCTGCACGGTGCCGGGATCAGGATTTTCGCCGTACCACGGCCAGGGTCCAACCGGGTCCCAGAGGATATGCGGATTGAATATGAAAGCGCTTTCCAGTGGCGTCGGATTTGGCGGAGCCATAAAAACCTCCCTCCGTGAGTGCCACTCACAAGACGTGCCAAGTGCGGCTGTCAGTTACGCGCTGTGAAAAAATTCCGTTGAAACTAGTGGGACGTCTCCTGAATGGCAGATCATCGCGCCTGTCTTCTAGTAGACGTTGTAGGCGCTTTTGTGACGAAGCGGCATCGCGCGAGGGCCGTTGCCGCGTCACGGCTAACGCGTCGTAGCTGTGAGGGCCAGAATTTGCGGCCGAATTTAGCGACGCTTTTCCTCGATCTTGTCCCAGATCAGCGCCGCGATGTCGGCACCGCCGAGATTTCTGATGGCGCGGATGCCGGTCGGCGAGGTGACGTTGATCTCGGTGAGAAAGCCGCCGATCACGTCGATGCCGACAAACAGCAGGCCGCGCTGGCGCAGCGCCGGCCCGAGCCGGGCGCAGATTTCGCGCTCACGCTCGGTGAGATCGGTCGCCTTCGGCATGCCGCCGCGCACCATGTTGGAGCGCAGGTCGTCCGGCGCCGGCACGCGGTTGACCGCGCCGGCGAACTCGCCGTCGACCAGGATGATGCGCTTGTCGCCGTCCTTCACCGCCGGCAGGAATTTTTGCGCCACCCACGGCTCGCGGAACATGGTGGCAAAAAGATCGTAGAGCGAGCCGAAATTGATGTCCTCGCGCGCGACCCGAAACACCGCCTCGCCGCCCTTGCCGTAGAGTGGCTTCATGACGATGTCGCCGTGCTCGCCGCGAAAAGCCTTGATGGCTTCGAGGTCGCGGGTGATCAGGGTCGGCGGCATCAGGTCGGGAAACTCGGTGACGAAGATCTTTTCCGGCGCGTTGCGCACGTGGCTCGGATCATTGACCACCAAAGTCTTTGGGTGAATGCGATCGAGCATGTGGGTGCTTGAAATATACGCAAGGTCGAACGGCGGATCCTGCCGCAGCAGCACGACGTCGAAGGTCGCGAGATCGACGTGGCGCGGCGCGCCGAGCGTGAAATGATCGCCGGCGGCGTCGCGCACGACCAGCGGCCGCACCGTGGCCGATACTTTACGGCCGTCAAGGACAAGCCGGTCGGGCGTGTAATAGGAAAGGGGATAGGCGCGGTGCTGCGCCTCCAGCAGCAGCGCAAACGTCGAATTGCCGCGGACGTTGATCCGCTCGATCGGGTCCATTTGTACGGCGACGTTCAAGCGCATGAGTTGATCATACCGAAAGGAGGGGGTGGCAAACGTCTACGCAATTTCGCCGCTGCCCGCTACGGCGTCGTGGCCGGCGTCAACGGGTTGCATCGAAGGCGTTGGCGATGTGCCGGGGGATGCGGCCGGGCGTCACCAGAACGACGTCGAAGCGGATCTCGCAGTGCGCATCGTCGGGGCGGTGCGCGAGCCAAAGCTCGGCCGCGGCGACGATGCGGCGCTTGGTCCGCTCGGTCACCGCTTCGGCCGCTTCGTCGGCGCGGTCGCGTGCCTTGACCTCGACAAAGACCAGCGCCTGACGGCGGCTCGCAACGATATCGATCTCGCCGAACGGGGTTTTCCAGCGGCGCGCTACGATCCGGTATCCCTTGGCAATCAGCAGCAGCGCGGCGCGGCTTTCCGCCGACAGGCCAAGCCGGAACGCGGCGACGCGTTCGCGCCGCGGCGCCTTGGGCGGCTTAGCGCGGCGCGGCATGGCTGATGTCCTCGCTCGCCTCTTTGGCGAGCGCGAGCGCGCGCTGATAGAGTTCGCGCCGCGGCAAACCGGTCGCTTCCGCGACCTCGCCGACGGCATCTTTTAGCGAAACGCGGGCAAGCGCCTGCCGCAACAGCGCGTCGGTGTCGCCGGCGCTCGGCCGCTCTTGGGCTGTCGGCGGCGCAATGACGATAACGAATTCGCCGCGGACTTCGCCCGCGGCGCAGCCTTGCGCCAGCGCTGCGAGGTCGCCGCGCCGGATTTCCTCATGCATCTTGGTGAGCTCGCGGCACAGCGCCGCTTCACGGCCGCCAAGGCCCGCCGCGAGGTCGGCGAGTGTCGCCGCGATGCGCGGCCCAGTCTCGAACAGGACAAGGGTCGCCGGAATGCGCGCCAGGTCGGCGATGCGGGCGCGTCGCGCGGCCTGCTTCGGCGGCAGGAAACCGGCGAACAGGAATTGATCGGTCGGCAAGCCGGCGACGGACAAGGCGGCGAGGACCGCAGAGGCCCCGGGAAGCGTGGTGACCATATAGCCCGCTTCCTGGGCGGCCCGCACAAGCTTGAATCCCGGGTCGGACACCAGCGGCGTGCCGGCGTCCGACACCAGTGCGATCGCCGCGCCCTCGGCGAGCCGGCGCAGCAGTTTCGGCCGCGCGGTCGCCGCATTGTGGTCGTGGTAGGGCGTCAGCGGCGTGGCGATGGCGTAGCGCTCGAGCAGCTTGCGGGTTACCCGCGTATCTTCGCAGGCGATCAGGTCGGCGCCCGCTAGGGTCGCGAGTGCCCGCAACGTGATATCGCCCAGATTGCCGATCGGGGTCGCCACGACATGCAATCCAGGCGCAGGCCGCCCGACATCGACAGACCGACCGCCGTGGATGTAGCGACGTTGTGTCCGATCGTCCGGGCTTGGCAGACCGCTGCTCATTGCGTCATCCTAGCCCGGTATGAGCCAGGCACCGATTCGCGCCGGGCTTATGCGGAATTCATTATCCTTTTCATTTAGTTAACCATTCGCCGCCAGAATGACAGATTGATGCTGCCCTAATGTCTCTGGGCTTAAGTGACGCTGGGGAGAACCGCATTGTCCGCCAAATTGCCGGTTGAACGGGCCGCCGCCATGCTAACGCGGCGCGGCTCGCTGGCGGGCCTGTTGGCTGCGGCAGGCGCGCTGCTGGCGGGGTGTTCGGGCGATTCCAACTATCTCTCCTCGTTTTCCTCGACGCCGCGACCGGCAGCCGGGCCGCCTGCTCCGCAGACCACCCTCGGCACCGGCCAGATCAAGGCGGCGCTGATCCTGCCGGTGTCGGCCGGCGGCAATGCCGGCTTGGCCGGCCAGGCCATGCGCAACGCCGCGGAAATGGCCTTGGCGGAGTTCAATTCGCCGAATATCCAGCTCCTGGTCAAAGATGACGCCGGCACGCCCGAAGGGGCGCGCGTGGCCGCTCAGCAGGCAGTCGACGAAGGCGCTGAGATCATTCTTGGGCCGCTGTTCGCGCAGTCGGTCGGTGTCGTGGCGCAAGTCGCGCGCACCCGCAATATTCCGGTCATTGCATTTTCGACCGATGCCAACGTCGCGTCGCGCGGCGTCTATCTCTTAAGCTTTCTGCCGGAGTCGGATGTCCAGCGCATCGTCCAGTACGCCGCTTCCATGCGGAAGCGCTCTTACGCGGCGCTCATTCCCGATAATCCCTACGGCACGGTGGTCGAGGCGGCGTTCAAGCAGGACGTCGCGCGTCGCGGCGGTCAGGTGGTAGCGCTCGAGCGCTACCCGCACGACAAGGCGGCGATGGCCAATCCGGTGAGGACCGTCGCCCAGGTTGCGGCCCGGGTCGAGGCGATATTCATCCCGGATGGCGGCGACGCCGTGCCGGATGTCGTCCAGGCGTTGACCGCTGCCGGCGTCAACACCAAGAAAATCCAGCTGCTCGGCACCGGGCTGTGGGACGATCCGCGCATCTTCGCGACGCCGGCGCTCGATGGCGGCTGGTATGCGGCGCCGGATGCCGCCGGCTATCGCAACTTCTCCGCCCGCTACGCCGCGCGCTTCAAGCAGCAGCCGGTGCGCACCGCAACCCTCGCCTATGACGCGGTCGCGCTGATCGCCGCGCTCGCCAAGACCCAGGGTGCCCAGCGGTTTTCTGCGGAGGTTTTGACCAACCCGTCGGGCTTTTCCGGGATCGACGGGCTGTTCCGCTTCCTGCCCGACGGCACCAATCAACGCGGCCTCGCGGTGCTGCGCGTCACCCCGTCGGGGCCGCAGACCATCTCGCCGCCGCCGCACAGCTTCGCCGGCTCCGGAATTTAGCGCTTATTCTCGCGCTCTGATCACGCCGCCAAGTCGGCGACCACCGCATCGAGCACGGGGAAGCCCAGCATGCTGACGCGCAGTCGGCCGCTCGCGGTCATCTCGACCAGACCATGTTCGCGCAGCGTCGCGATCCGCGCCGGATCGAGAGAACGGCCCGCCAGCACGGCGTAGCGTTCGGGGTCGATGCCTTCGGCAAGCCGCAAGCCCATCAGCAAAAATTCGTCGGCCATTTCCTCGCGGGTGAGCGTGTCGTCGGTGACAAGCCCGTGTCCGTCGCGCTCGAGACGGGCGAGCCACGCCTCGGGGCGCTTTTCGGTCGCGGTCGCGTGCCGGTCGCCGCCGATATCGATGCGACCGTGGGCGCCCGGTCCGACGCCGGCATATTCGTGCGCGCGCCAATAGATGAGATTATGCCGGGATTCGCCCCCCGGCCGCGCGTGATTGGAAATCTCGTAGGCCGGCAGGCCGTGCGCCGCACAGATCTCCTGTGTCGTGTCGTAAAGCGCGCGCGCCGTATCCTCGTCGGGAATTTTGAGCTTGCCCACCGCATGCAGCGCGGCGAACGGCGTGTCGGGCTCGACGGTCAGCTGATAGAGCGAGAGATGCTCACCGGCCTCGGCCAATGCATGCGAGAGCTCGGCCGCCCAGTCGTGCGGCGTCTGCTGCGGCCGTGCGTAGATGAGATCGAACGAATAGCGCTCGAATACGCGGCGCGCGACGGCGACGGCATCGAGCGCCTCGCGCGCCGTGTGCAGCCGCCCGAGCTCTGTGAGCACGCGATCATCGAGCGCCTGTACGCCGAGCGACACGCGGTTGATGCCGGCCGTGCGGTAGCCGCGGAAACGCGCGGCTTCGACGCTGGTCGGATTGGCTTCGAGAGTGACTTCGGCGTCGGCTGCGACGCTCCAATGCCGCGTGATCGCATCAAGCACGGCCGCAATGGTTGCCGGCTGCATCAGCGACGGCGTGCCGCCACCGAAGAAGATGGCCGAAACAATACGGCCCGGTGTCCGCGCTGCGGTTGCCGCAATCTCGGCGGCGAAGGCGCGCGCGAAGCGCGGCTCGTCGATCGCCGTGCGCCGCACATGGCTGTTGAAGTCGCAATACGGACACTTCGACAGACAGAACGGCCAGTGAACGTAGACGCCGAACGACGTCTGCTCCGCTGGCTCAGCGTTTGCCAAGACAGGCCTCCGCGAGCTTGAGGAAGGCGCGGGCGCGGTGTGACAGTCCGTCTCCGTACGGCGGCAACCCGTGTTTTTCCTCGCCCGACATTTCGCCGAAGGTACGCTCGTAACCGTCCGGCAGGAACATCTGATCGTAACCGAATACTTTCGGTCCGCGCGGCGGCCAGACCAGGACGCCGTCGACGCGGCCTTCAAATTCTTCGACATGACCGTCGGGCCAGGCGACGCAAAGCGCGGAGATGAAATGCGCCTTGCGGCGCTCCGGCGTGATCGCGCCGCGCGCCCGCAATTGTTCTTCGATCTTCTCCATGCCGTAGGCAAGATCGCGCTTCGGTCCGGCCCAGCGGGCCGAATGAATACCGGGCGCGCCGTCGAGGGCCTCGACCGCGAGACCGGAATCGTCGGCGAAGGCGGGCAGGCCGGTGGCGTTGGCGGCAGCCTCGGCCTTGAGCCGCGCGTTGTCGCGAAACGTCGTACCGGTCTCGTCGGGTTCGTTAAGGCCCATTTCGCCTGCTGATATGGCTTCGATCTGGTAGGGCGACAACAGTTCGCGCATTTCCCAAAGCTTGCCGGGATTATGCGTCGCGATCACAAGGCGGCCGGCGATGCGGCGATGCGCGGGCCCCCTCACATCACCGCCATCTTTTGCAGATCGATCAGCTTGCCGACGCCCTTGCGCGCCAACGCCAGCAAGGTGGTGAGCTGTTCCTCCGAAAACGGCAGCTTTTCCGCGGTGGCTTGCACCTCGACAATGTTGCCGGCGCCGGTGAGCACGAAATTGGCGTCAGTCTCGGCTTGCGAATCCTCGGCGTAATCGAGGTCGAGCACCGCCACGCCGCTGCACACGCCGCACGAGATTGCCGCGATGTGGTCGCGCAAAACCTCTTTGTCGATCATCTCGCGGGTTTTCATCCAGGCGAGGCAATCAAACAGCGCGATCCAGGCGCCGGTGATCGAGGCGGTGCGGGTACCGCCGTCGGCCTGGATCACGTCGCAGTCGATGGTGATCTGACGCTCGCCCAGCGCTTTGAGATCGACGACGCAGCGCAGGCTGCGTCCGATCAGGCGCTGGATCTCGACCGTGCGTCCGTTTTGCTTGCCGGCGGACGCCTCGCGGCGCGTGCGTTCGAGCGTCGCCCGCGGCAGCATGCCGTATTCGGCCGTGATCCAGCCGCGTGCTTGTCCCTTGAGCCAGGGCGGCAGCCGATCCTCGAGCGTCGCCGTGACCAGAACGTGGGTATCGCCGAACCTGACGAAACACGAGCCTTCCGCGAATTTCACGACGCCGCGTTCGAGCGAAACCGGGCGCAATTCGTCGGGCTGTCGGCGGCTCGGCCGCATGCGGTTCTCCTTCCGGCGGCCGCGTCACGCCGCACCAAGCTGATCGGCTCTGTCTTTTAGGGGCGCCGGCTGGGACCGACAAGGGCGCGAACGGGCTTGACGAGCGTAAACCGGCCCCGATTGCGTCGGCTGGCGTATTGCCGATACGCTTGGCTATGAACACGGGGGTTGAGCGGCAGTGCAAATGACACGTCTTGCGGCAAGGCTTTGAAGCAGTTGAGTTACTTGGCCAGTCACGACCTGCCGCTCGCCGCGAGCCAGCTGAGCGTCGCTCAGCTCAACGAGCGCTCGCGCGAAATTTTTCGCCAGATCGTCGAGAGCTATCTCGCGACCGGCGAGCCGGTCGGCTCGCGCAATCTGTCGCGCATCCTGCCCATGACCTTGTCGCCGGCTTCGGTGCGCAACGTCATGTCCGATCTCGAACAGCTTGGGCTCGTTTATGCGCCGCATACCTCCGCCGGGCGGCTGCCGACCGAGATCGGGCTGCGGTTTTTTGTCGATGCGCTGATGCAGATCGGCGACCTCACCGAGCATGATCGTCAGGCGATCGAGGCGCAGGTCGCCGGTGCCGGCCAGTCGAAGCCGGTCGAAGCGGTACTGACCGAGGCCTCCGGCCTGCTTTCCGGGCTGAGCCGCGCCGCCGGCGTCGTGCTCACGGCGAAGTCGAACCAGCGGCTCAAGCACATCGAATTCGTCCGCCTCGAGCCCGAGCGCGCGCTCGTGGTTCTGGTTGCCGAGGACGGCCAGATCGAGAACCGCGTCCTCAATATTCCGGTCGGTCTGCCGACCTCGGCGCTGATCGAGGCGGCCAATTTTCTCAACGCGCGCATTCGCGGCCGCACGCTCGCTGAAGTCAGGGCCGAGATCGAGCAGCGGCTCAAGGAAGGCCAGGCCGAACTCGACGAGCTCACGCAGAAGATCGTCGCCGCCGGCCTTGCCAGCTGGTCCGGCGGCGAGCGCGAGGAGCGCAAGCTGATCGTGCGCGGCCAGGCGCATCTGCTTGAAGACCTCAAGGCGCTCGACGATCTGGAACGCGTGCGCCTGTTGTTCGACGATCTCGAGACCCGGCGCGAAGTGATCGATTTGCTCGGCCGCGCCGAGCTGGCCGAGGGGGTGCGTATCTTCATCGGCTCGGAGAACAAGCTGTTCTCGCTCTCCGGCTCCTCGACGATCGTTGCGCCCTACCACGACGCTTCGGGCCAGATTGTCGGCGTGCTCGGCGTGATCGGGCCGACCGGCTGAATTATGCCCGCATCGTCCCGATGGTGGACTATACCGCCAAGATCGTGAGCAAGCTGCTGGCGCGGATGAACGCGACCCGGCCGGTTCCGGCAAGAGACTAACAAGGCCATACATGCTTGATTTTTGCCCGTTGAACCCTGATATGCCCGGCACGAGGTGAGCATGAATTGTTCCGGAAACCGGGGTCCTTTTTCGGGTCATGCGCAGAACGATAGGTAAGGAAATGACGGAACAGACCGCGCGCGCTGAGGACGCAGCGGCCGCTCCGGAGCGGCGCAGCACCAGTCAACCGCCGAGCCGCAGGCCAATGCAGCGGAGCTTGCATCCGAGTTAAAGGATCGGCTGTTGCGCACGCTTGCGGAGATGGAAAATCTGCGCAAGCGCACTGAGCGCGAAGTGGCGGATGCGCGCCTTTACAGCATCACATCGTTTGCCCGCGACATTTTGGCGTGGCTGATAACATGCGCCGCGCCCTCGATGCGGTTTCGCCGGACCTGCGCTCCAGCGCCGAGCCGGGCGTGAAAGCGCTTATCGACGGTGTTGAATTGACCGAACGTGAATTGCGAAAAGCGCTGGAAAAGAACGGCATGCGCCAGTTCAGCCGCGGGGCGAGAAATTCGATCCCAATGTACATCAGGCCATGTACGAGGTGCCCAATGCCTCGGTGCCTGCAGGCAGCGTCGTCGAGGTGGTGCAGCCGGGTTACATGATCGGCGAACGCGTGTTCGGCCGGCCATGGTCGGCGTGTCGAAAGGCGGTCCGAAGTCGCCGCCGGTTTCGCGGTCCGCAACGACAACACTACGGCGACCGAAGGATCCAAGGACTTCCCTGGCGCCGCGCTGAATTTACTTCAGCTCGACGCTGTCGCGAACGGTGCGCAGCCGCGCGAGCGTGCCGGTCCAGGCGTCGGCCGGCGCGATGCCGACCATTTGCAGATATCCGCCGCTGCCGAAACGCAGCCATTGCACCACCATCAGATCGGTGCCGGTGCGCACGTCTTTGGCTTCCGCCATGGTCTGGTATCCGGACTGCCCGCCGATGCGCAGCGGCTCGGACACGTGACATTGACATTCTTGATCCCGCCAATCTCGTTGAACGCCAGATTTGGCGAAATTTGCGTGGTCTGTCCGGTTCGCGGCGACCGCCCGGCACGGCGGCAATGAGCAAGCGCGCATCAGGGTCTCGGTGCCCGGACGTCCTTGGCGAGCATCTTTGGGTCGTTCTGCCGTCGCTCAGCATGAGCGCGCGACCCCGGAGCACGTCGTCAACGTGGAATCCGGCAAGGTCGCCGACAAGAACGGCAAGAGGTCGAGTTCCTCGGTCTCCGGTACTCTTCGTGCGGATCGACAGTGTTGACAGCGCCGCGCGCACCACGCGATCCGGATATGCGCTGTTCGGCTCCGGAACTTGGACGGTAACAAGCGCGGTGAGATCGGCTCGCCTCGGCCACCAGCAGCCATTTTCTGTACCGCGTCTTGTCAGCCACTTGCCGGGCGGTGAGAAGGAATGCCCTTGCCGATAGCTTGAGCTTGCATCGGCTCGCGCTTCTCCAGGTTGACGCCTTGCTTCTTCAGCGCGTCAGTGTCCAAGGTTTTCTCGATCTGGGCATAGGCAGCGGCAGGCAGCACGGTGATGAGGATCGCGGCGTCCTTGCTCCGGGTCCGACGAAGCCATCAAATGTGTTGCTCGCCACCATGCCGGCAGGCGGGACAAGCCCAATGCGTGAGCCGAGCGGGAAAACCGCGTCGTCGGCTCGCGCCGGCGCGCGCCAGAGCCAGAACCGCGAGCGCCAACGCTACGGCAAAGCCGGCGAAAGCCGGACGACAGGGCTGCTACTACTCATCATACCGAGCCTATTGGCGGCCGGCGCACGGAGCGATCGTGAGGCTGCGCGTAACCCGACGTAAAGTGAGATTGATCCGTCCTTCGTCCGGGAGCAAGCGCGATGTGCCCGGATAAATCCGGTCGACGCCGTGGAATGCCAAGCGGGCGTCGCCGCCGAGAACGAGGACATCGCCCGAGCTGAGGCGGAAGGCGCGGGTAGGGTCGTTGCGCTTTGCTCCGCCGACGCGGAACAGGCAGGCATCGCCCAGCGAAACCGAAATCACCGGCGCGGTAAAATCCACCTCGTCGCGATCCTGATGCAGACCCATTTTCGCGGTCGGGCCGTAGAGGTTGATCAGACAGGCCTCGGCCGGATCCGGATAGCGGGCGAGTTCGTCCCATATCGCCGCGAGCTCCGCGGGTATCGGCGGCCAGGGCCTTGCGGTGTCGGGATGCAGCGGTTGATAGCGATAACCGCTCTCGTCCGATACCCAGCCGAGCGGTCCGCAGTTCGACATCCGCACCGAAAATGGTCGCCCCGACCTCGGCATGCGCGGCGTGAACAGCGGCGCCGCCGTCAAAATGCCGCGCACCGCGTGCAGCAGCTCTTGCTGCCCATCGCGGTCGAGATATCCGGGATAAAGACGCAGGCCGGCGATGTCGGACCGGGGACTGTCTATGCGGCTCTCCATGATGAGGATGATCCGGGAATTGCCATGGCTTCACCGCGCCGTTTCTGTCTTGCGGCTCGATCACGCCCTCCTATATGAGCCAAGGGAAATCGCCTGGAAATCCCACCGGGCGATGGTGAGAGTTTAAGAGGGGGTCGGACAAGGGTGCCTTTCGGGCCTGCCCGACCTGCCGATAAAGAGAGGATTAACAACCATGGCCAAGGTCATCGGTATCGATCTCGGGACCACGAATTCCTGCGTCGCCGTGATGGAAGGCAAGACGCCGAAGGTTATCGAGAACGCGGAGGGAATGCGGACGACGCCGTCCATTGTCGCTTTTACGGACGAGGGCGAGCGTCTGGTCGGCCAGCCGGCCAAGCGCCAGGCGGTCACCAATCCCGAGCGCACCATTTTTGCAGTAAAGCGTCTAATCGGGCGGCGCTACGACGACCCGATGGTGGAGAAGGACAAAAAGCTCGTTCCCTACAAGATCACGCGCGCGTCGAATGGCGACGCCTGGGTCGAGATCGAGGGCAAGAGCTATTCGCCGTCGCAGATTTCCGCCTTCATCCTGCAGAAGATGAAGGAAACGGCTGAAGCCTATCTCGGCAGCAAGGTCGAGCAGGCGGTGATCACCGTTCCGGCTTATTTCAATGACGCCCAGCGGCAAGCCACCAAGGATGCCGGCAAGATCGCCGGCCTCGAGGTATTGCGCATCATCAACGAGCCGACGGCAGCGGCGCTGGCCTACGGCCTCGACAAGAACAAGACCGGCACCATCGCGGTGTACGATCTTGGCGGCGGCACGTTCGATATCTCCATTCTCGAAATCGGCGACGGCGTGTTCGAGGTGAAGTCGACCAACGGCGACACCTTCCTCGGCGGTGAAGATTTCGATATGCGGCTTGTCAATTATCTCGCCGACGAATTCCAGAAGGAGCAGGGCATCGATCTGCGGCGCGACAAGCTCGCGTTGCAGCGGCTCAAAGAGGCGGCGGAGAAAGCCAAGATCGAGCTTTCCTCCACGACCCAAACCGAAATCAACCTGCCGTTCATCACGGCGGATGCGTCGGGACCGAAGCATCTGACGATGAAGCTCACCCGCGCCAAGTTCGAGGCGCTGGTCGACGACCTCGTGCAGAAGACGGTGGATCCCTGCCGGCAGGCGCTCAAGGACGCCGGGCTCAGTGCGGCCGAGATCAACGAAGTCGTTCTGGTCGGCGGCATGACCCGCATGCCCAAGGTCCAGGAAGTGGTGAAGCAATTGTTCGGCAAGGAGCCGCACAAGGGCGTCAACCCCGACGAGGTTGTTGCGGTCGGCGCGGCCATTCAGGCCGGCGTGCTGCAGGGCGACGTCAAGGACGTCCTGCTGCTTGACGTCACGCCGCTGTCGCTCGGCATCGAGACGCTGGGCGGCGTGTTCACTCGGCTGATCGATCGCAACACCACGATCCCGACCAAGAAGAGCCAGGTGTTCTCCACGGCCGAGGATGGCCAGACCGCGGTGACGATCCGCGTGTTCCAGGGCGAACGCGAGATGGCGGCCGACAACAAGATGCTCGGCCAGTTCGATCTGGTCGGCATTCCGGCGGCGCCGCGCGGCGTGCCGCAGATCGAGGTCACCTTCGACATCGACGCCAATGGCATCGTCAATGTCTCGGCCAAGGACAAGGGCACCGGCAAGGAGCAGCAGATCCGCATCCAGGCTTCGGGCGGCTTGAGCGAGGCCGACATCCAGAAGATGGTCAAGGACGCCGAAGCCCACGCCGAGGACGACAAGAAGCGCAAGGCGCAGGTCGAGGCCAAGAACCACGCCGAGGCTCTGGTTCACTCGACCGAGAAGACGCTGGCCGAGCACGGCTCAAAGGTCGGCGAGGCTGAGCGGCGTGCGATCGAGAACGCTATCGCCGACCTGAAAGAAGCTCTCAAGGGCGACGATGCCGACGCGATCACGGCCAAGGCCAACACGCTGGCGCAAGCCTCCATGAAGCTCGGCGAGGCGATGTACAAGCAGTCGTCCGAGCAGCCGGGCGGCGGCCAGGGAGCGGCCGAAGGCAAGAAGGACGACGTGGTCGATGCCGAGTTCACCGAAGTCGACGACGACAAGAAGAACAAAAAGTCGGCGTGATTTCGCGAGGCGCCTCAATGCCGCTGCGACGTGTCAAAATTGCACCCCCGGACGCAAGACGGGGGTGTATGTTTTTGACGTGGTATGTGCAGACTTGGAATGTTCAGACTTGGAATGATTGGACGTCATCGGGCGGGGAGTGATGGCCAAGCGCTGCTACTACGAAGCACTGTCGATCGAACGCACCGCGACTGACACGGACATCAAGGCCGCCTTTCGCAAGCAGGCGATGGCCTGCCATCCGGATCGCAATCCCGGTAACGACGACGCCGAGCATCGCTTCAAGGAGATCAACGAGGCCTACGAGGTTCTCAAGGATCCCGACAAGCGCGCGGCCTATGACCGTTTCGGCCACGCCGCCTTCGAGCATGGCAACGGCGTGGGCGCCGGGGGGCATGGCTTCGGCGCCGACTTCGCCACCACCTTCTCCGACATATTTGATGATCTGTTCGGCATGAGCGGCCGCCGCGGCCGCGGCTCCGGACGAGAGCGCGGCGCCGATTTGCGCTACAACATGGAAATTTCGCTGCACGACGCCTACGCGGGCAAGGCGGCGCAAGTCCGTATTCCGACCTCCGTCACCTGCGAGGCCTGCTCCGGTAGCGGCGCCAAGTCCGGCACCAAGCCGAAGACCTGTTCGATGTGCGGCGGCCAAGGCAAAATCCGCCACGCCCAGGGCTTCTTTACGCTGGAGCGCACCTGTCCGGGTTGTCAGGGCCGCGGCCAGGTGATCGAGAGCCCGTGCACCTCGTGCGGCGGGTCCGGCCGGGTGATGCGCGAGCGGACGCTGTCGGTGAACATTCCGCCCGGTGTCGAGGACGGCACCCGCATCCGACTCGCCGGCGAGGGCGAAGCGGGCGTGCGCGGCGGACCGCCCGGCGATCTCTACATGTTTCTGTCGATCGCCGCGCACCCGTTCTTTCAGCGCGACGGCGCCGACCTGCATTGCCGGGTGCCGGTCTCGATGGTGACGGCTTCGCTCGGCGGCGAGTTCGAGGTGCCGACGATCGACGGCGGCCAAACACGCCTGAAAATCCCCGAGGGCGCACAGTCCGGCCGGCGCTTCCGGCTGGCGGGCAAGGGCATGCCGGTGCTGCGGACCCGGCAGAGCGGCGACATGTATGTCCAGATCGTTGTCGAAACACCGCAGAAACTGACCAAAAAACAGCGCGAGCTGCTGGCCGAGTTCGACCGGCTGTCATCGACCGAGACCCAACCTGAATCGTCGGGCTTCTTTGGCAAGGTCAAAGAGTTTCTCGACGGCCTCAGCGGCAGCCGCGCCGATACCGCGTGACCGCGGGCTTTGCCGGCGGCGGCTGGCTTTCACCCATTGAATGTTCTACAAAGACGCGGTTTCGTCGCGTGTGATTGCTATGCAGCTGCCGGCCTTGCACAAATTCGAGCAGACGATCGAGCGGCAGCTGCGGCTCCTCGAGCTTAAGAAGACCGTTATCGAGCGCAATATCGGGCGCCAATTCCGGCTGCTGGAGCAAAAGCGCGACGACTTCGGCAAGAGGATCGAGGAGCAGATCCGCCAGTTCGAGCAAAAGCGCGGCATCCGGCTCGACGACGAGGTGCGCTTCCTCCGATCGTGGATCGAGCGGCCGTTGAGCATCGGCGCGGTGACGCCGTCCAGCAAGGTTCTGGCGCGCACCATGGCGCGGTATGTCGATCCCGACAGCGACGGGCCGGTGGTCGAGCTGGGGCCTGGGACCGGGCCGGTCACCGAAGCGCTGGTCCGGGCCGGCGTGTCGCCGTCGCGCCTCGTGCTGGTCGAATTCAATCCGGCGTTCTGCCGGATCCTGCGCGCGCGCTATCCCGACGCCACCTTGGTGCAGGGCGATGCCTACAGCCTGCGCCGCCTGCTCGAAACCCTGCTGCTGCAACCGGCGGCGGCGGTCGTTTCCGGCCTGCCGCTTGTCACCAAGCCGATCAAGATGCGGTTGCGGCTTCTGCGCGATGCCTTCGATCTCATGCTGCCGGGCGCGCCGTTCGTGCAATTTACCTATTCAGTCGCCTCGCCGCTGCCGCGGCGGCTCGCCGGCTTCTCGGTTGAAGCTTCCGAACGCATCTGGTTGAATCTGCCTCCCGCCCGCGTATGGGTCTATCGCAAAGCCTGACGCCGTCCGCCGATGCACGCTCCGAAAATCCTGGTCATGGCCGGCTCGCTGCGCGCCGGCTCGCATAATGCGCGGCTCGCGGCGCTGGCGGCGAAGGAGTTCGCGCTCGCCGAGGCCGACGTCACCCGCATCTCGTTCGCCGATTATCCGCTGCCGCTGTTCGACGCCGATCTCATGACCGACAGCGGCATGCCCAAAAACGCGCTCGCGCTCAAAGATATGCTCGCCGCGCATCAGGGCGTGTTCATCGCCAGCCCCGAATACAGCGCCTCGGTCTCGCCGCTGATCAAGAACACCATCGATTGGATGTCGCGCGGCCGCGACCGCAACGAGGCGAACTACGCCGGCTTCAAGGGCCGGGTGTTCGCTCTCGGCGCCGCCGCCAACGGCTCGGCCGGCGGCGTGCGCGGCCTGATGGCGCTGCGGCAAGTGCTTGAACTGGGCTGCGGCGCCCTAGTGCTGCCCGAGCAGATCACCGTCGGGCGGGCGATGCAGGCGTTCGACGACATGGACAATCTCAAGGATGAAGCTCAGGCGGCGACGTTGAAAACGCTGGTGCGCCGGCTTATTGAGATGGCCGGCCTGATGCCGCGGGTGGAATGAGAAACCGATAATGCCGATTGCGCCGCGCGAGCGCCTGATTGTCGCGCTCGACGTATCGTCGGTCGAGGCGGCGCAGACCATGGTGGCGCGGCTCGGCGACGCGGTTTCGTTCTACAAGATCGGCTACCAGCTCGCCTTTGCCGGCGGGCTTGCCTACGCGCAGACGCTCGCCGGCGCCGGCAAACGCGTGTTTCTCGATCTCAAGCTGCACGACATCGGCAACACCGTCGCGCAGGGCGTGAAAAGCGTGGCGCGGCTTGGCGCAAGCTTCCTCACCGTGCACGCCTACCCGCAGACCATGCAGGCCGCCGTCGAAGCGCGCGAGGGAGATTTGCGCATCCTCGCCGTCACCGTGCTTACGTCGTATGACGACGGCGACCTCGGCGCCGCCGGCTATCACGTCACCGTGTCAGCACTCGCCGCCAAGCGCGCCGCGCAGGCGCGCGATCTCGGTATAGACGGCCTGGTCAGCTCGGCCGAGGAGGCCGCCAATCTGCGTTCGATCGTCGGCACCAAATTGGTGCTGGTGACGCCGGGCATCCGCCCGGCCGGCGCCGCAAGCGGCGATCAGAAACGCGTCATGACGCCGGCTGCCGCCGTCGCGGCGGGCGCCGATTATCTGGTGGTCGGCCGCCCGATCATCGCCGCCGCCGATCCGCGGGCGGCGGCGGACGCGATCGTGGAAGAGATTGCGCAGCAAGCGGCAAAGGAAACATGAACATGGCCAAGGGTTACTGGATCGCGCATGTCGATGTCCACGACCAGGAGGGCTACAAGGCCTATGCCGCGGCCAATCCGGCGATCTTCCGCAAATATGGCGGCCGCTTCGTGGTGCGCGTCGGCCAGTTCGAATGCGTCGAAGGCAACACCCGCTCGCGCCAGGTCGTGGTCGAATTTCCCGATTATGCGACCGCGCTCGCCTGCTACCGCTCGCCGGAATACCAGGCCAACATCAAGCTCCGGCAACCGCACGCGACGGTCGACCTCCTCATCGTCGAAGGCTACGACGGCCCGCAGCCGTAGCGTTTTCGTCCCCCGCAAGGCGGGCTAGGAAAGTTGCTGCGCCGCACTCAGCCCGGTATACCCACCGCGAGCGGAGACACGCGATGTCGGATATGCGCTTGGTCATTGCCGGCGCCGGCGGGCGCATGGGGCGCACGCTGATCCATGCCATCGCCGCCAGCAAGGGCGTCACGCTTGCCGGCGCCGTCGAGGCGACGGGCTCGGCCGTGATTGGCCGCGATGCCGGCGAGCTGGCCGGCTTGGGTGCGAGCGGCATCAAGGTGACGAGCGACGTCGCGCCGCTGCTTGCGGCCGCCGACGGGCTGATCGAATTCACCATTCCCGCGGCGACGCTGGTGTTGGCGGAACTGACCGCCGCCGCCGGCATCGTGCACGTCATCGGCACCACCGGCCATTCCGCCGAAGAGGAAGCCGTGATCGCCAAGGCCGCAAGCCGCGCGCCGATCGTCAAATCCGGCAACATGAGCCTCGGCGTCAATCTGCTCGCCGCCCTGGTCAAGCGCGTCGCCCAGACGCTCGACGAGAACTACGACATCGAAATCCTGGAAATGCATCACAACAAAAAGATCGACGCGCCGTCCGGCACCGCGTTCATGCTCGGCCGCGCGGCGGCCGCCGGCCGCGGCATCAATCTTGCCGCCCATTCGGTGCGCGGCCGCGACGGCATCACCGGGGCGCGCCGGGCGATCGATATCGGCTTTGCGTCGCTGCGCGGCGGCACTGTGGTCGGCGACCACACCGTGATTTTCGCCGGCCCGGCCGAACGTCTCGAACTGACCCACCGCGCCGAGGACCGAATGATCTTCGCCCGCGGCGCGCTGCATGCCGCGCTATGGGCGCGCGGCAAGACGCCCGGACTCTATTCGATGGCGGATGTGTTGGGGCTAAAGGATATTTGAGCCTATTCCGTCATCCTGAGGTGCGAGCGCAGCGAGCCTCGAACGTCGACGGCCCGGGCGCATCGGCCAATTCATCCTTCGAGGGCCGCTACGCGGCTACCTCAGGATGACGGGAAACAGTGCAAGGACGAACCAATGAGCGATCGGCTTCTCGTGCTCGTGCGCCACGGCGAGAGCGAGTGGAACAAAAAGAATCTGTTCACCGGCTGGCGCGACGTTGGCCTGACCGACAACGGCATCGCTGAAGCGCGCGCCGCCGGGCGCAGGCTCAAGGCGCAGGGGCTGCGCTTCGATATCGCCTTCACCTCGGCGCTCAAGCGCGCCCAGCACTCGCTCGATCTGATGCTTGAGGAGCTGGGGCAGCAGAGCATTGCCGTGATCAAGGACCAGGCGCTCAACGAGCGCGACTACGGCGACCTCGCCGGCCTCAACAAGGACGACGCGCGCGCCAAATGGGGCGCCGAGCAGGTGCTGCTGTGGCGCCGCTCCTATGACGTCGCGCCGCCCGGCGGCGAAAGCCTCAAGGACACCGCCGCGCGGGTGCTGCCCTATTATATCCAGGAAATCCTGCCGCGCGTGTTGCGCGGCGACAATGTGCTGGTCTCCGCCCACGGCAACTCGCTGCGCGCGCTGGTCATGGTGCTCGAACACCTGTCACCGCAGCAGATCGTCGCCCGCGAGATCGCCACCGGCGTGCCGCTGATCTACCGGCTCAACGCCAACTCGACCGTTGCCGAGAAGCGCGACCTGGCGGCGTGATTTGCTCCTCCCTCTTCCCGCACGCGGGGAGAGGAATGGGGTGAGGGGGCGTTGCCACGATTCTGAGCCCAGCGGGGAGGGCCCCTCATCCGACCTTCTCCCCGCGTGCGGGGAGAAGGGGAAGTTCTACGCCGCCGCTACTTGCCCGGCCTCCCAGCCGAGCATGGCGTGCTTCCTCGTCAGGCCCCAGTGATAGCCGGTCAGCGCGCCGGCCTTGCCGATGACGCGGTGGCACGGCACCACGAAGGCGATCGGATTTTTGCCGACCGCGGCGCCGACGGCGCGCGATGCCGCCGGCGTGCAGACCTTGCCGGCAATCCCGGAATAGCTGGCGACCCGGCCCATCGGGATTTTCAGGAGCGCCTCCCAGACCCGCACCTCCCAGTCGGTGCCGATCAGCACGATGCGCAGCGGCTGCTCGGCCTGCCAACGGGCCGGGTCAAAAATGCGCTGCGCGATCGGCGCGGTGCGCGCGGCGTCGGCGATGTAAGCGGCCTTTGGCCAGCGGCCTTTCATCTCGGCGAGGGTCTTTTCCTCCTCGCCGGCATCGGCGAGGGCAAGGCCGGCGAGCCCGCGCTCGGTCGCCATCACCAGGGCGCTGCCGAACGGCGACGGATGAAATCCGAACCGCACCGTGAGGCCCTCGCCGCCGGACTTCCATTCGCCCGGCGACATCGCCTCGTGGGTGACGAACAGATCGTGCAGCCGGCCGGGCCCGGACAGCCCCACCTCATAGGTGGCGTCGAGCACGCTCGCGGAATCGCGGAGGAGCTGCCGCGCGCCGTCGAGCGTCAGCGCCTGCAAGAACGCCTTCGGCGTCAGCCCCGCCCAGCCGCGGAACAGATGGTACAGCTCGGTCGACGTAACGCCGGCGGCTTCGGCGATGGCGTCGACCTCGGGCTGTTCGCGCCAGTGGTCGCGGATATGGCCGATGGCGCGGCGCACGATGTCATAGTCGGCGGCGGCGGTGTGCAGCGGGGTCGGGTCGGGGATGCGATCGGGCGACAGCATTTGTGCCTCCATCATTCTGCTCCCGATCTAGGCCGCCGCTATCGCCGAAACCACCCGATTTCTGTGAGGCGAATAGTGAATAGTGAGCCAATGCCTTCAATCGCTCATTCCCGCGCAAGCGGGAATCCAGTCCGGGTCCCGGCTTTCGCGGGGACGAGCGAATACCCTATTCGCTATTTGCTATCTCACTGCACAACCGTCCGGGTCGGGCCGCGCTTGGCCTCGCCGATCGCGGTGGAGAGGGCGCGCGCAAAGCTCGCTTTCTCGTGCGGCGCGAGGAAGCTCGCGATCGTCAGCCGCCGCCCGCGTGACACCAGGAACAATCGCTCGATGCCGAATTCCTCGTGCACGATGCGGTCGAGCTGCACCCAGACCGGGTTGAGCGTCCATTCCCGCACCCCGCCGCGATGATTGACCTTGCGCACCGTGAGTTCCGTCGCGGTCACCCGCACCTCCTCATAGGCGCGCGCGGCGCGGAAATTGGCGCGGAACGCCCAGTAGACCAGCAGCACATCGAGGCCGAGAAAGCCGAACACCGGCCAGGCGCCGAGCATGAGAAACACCATGCCCGAGGCGAAGCTGATGCCGCCGATGCACAGCATCAGCACCAGAAACCCGGTCGAGCCGAGCGAGCGGTGCGGCGTGATGATGGCCGAAAAGATCGCGGGTTCGGCGAATGGTTCGTTGTCGCAGCGGCTGTTGTCGGAATTCATGGCGCTCACTATAGGGGAAATATGGCGCGCAAACCCACTCACAAGACCATTGGGCAAAGCCTCAAAGCGGCTCCCTCCTTATCCTCCCCCGCTCGCGGGGGAGGAAGCATCAAAAAACCCTCCCTCCTGGGCGGGGGAGAAAATATCAAAAAATCCTCCCCCGCTCGCGGGGGAGGGAAGGGTGGGGGCAAGGCCGCCCGGCTCAAGGACCGCAAGGCGCAGGTCAAGGCCGATGCCGAGGCGGCGCACGGCGAGCTGCCGCAATGGACCAAAGCCGAGATCGAGGAAGCGTTCCGCCGCTTTGCCGCCGCCAATCCGGTGCCGCGCGGCGAATTGCAGCACATCAATCCGTTCACGCTCCTGGTCGCGGTCGTGCTCTCGGCGCAGGCGACCGATGCCGGCGTCAACAAGGCGACGCCGGCTCTGTTCAAGCTCGCCGACACGCCGCAGAAGATGGTCAAGCTCGGCGAACCGCGTGTGCGGGCGCTGATCAAGACCATCGGGCTTTACCGCACCAAGGCTAAGAACGTCATCGCGCTGTCGAAGCAGTTGATCGCCGAGCACGGCGGCGAGGTGCCGCACGACCGCGACGCGCTCGAAGCGCTGCCCGGGGTCGGGCGCAAGACCGCGAACGTCGTGCTCAACGTCGCCTTCGGCGAGCCGACCATCGCCGTCGACACCCACATCTTCCGGGTCGGCAACCGCACCGGCCTGGCCGTCGGCAAGACCCCGCTCGAGGTCGAGATGAAGCTGATGGAAGTCGTGCCCGAGCGCTACCGCCTGCACGCCCACCACTGGCTGATCCTGCACGGCCGCTACACCTGCCTCGCCCGCCGCCCGCTGTGCGAAAAATGCCTGATCGCGGATCTGTGCAAATGGCCGGGGAAGACGGTCAACGCGCCACCGGAGTGACGGGCAACGGCGGCGCTGTTGACGTTGGTACGCTTGACGTAACACGTCAAGCCGCTTACCTGCGGCAATGATCCTGAGCTACCGCGATACGCGGACCCGGGCATTTGCCGACGGACGATTGGTTCGCGAATTTCAGGGCTTTGCCCGGCAAGCTTATCGCCGGCTCGAAATCCTCGACGCGGCCGCTAGTTTGGACGAACTGCGCGCGTTACGAAGCAACCGTCTCGAAGCGCTGAGGCGTGATCGCGCCGGCCAGTTCAGCATACGGGTCAACGCGCAATGGCGAATCTGCTTCACATGGCCGCGCGGCGCGCGCGGTCCTTCGAATGTCGAAATCATCGATTATCATTGAGGCAATCATGACCAGACCAGCCATTCATCCTGGGGAAATCCTCGGCGAGGAACTTGCCGAGATCGCGGTCACGCCGAGCGAGCTGGCACGGCAGCTGCGCGTGCCGACAAACCGCATCACGCAGATTGTACACGGCAAGCGGTCGATCACCGGCGACACGGCGCTGCGGCTGGGCCATTGGTTCGGGACCAGCGCGCAGTTCTGGCTCAATCTGCAGAGCGCTTATGACATTCGCGTCGCGGAAAAAACCACCGGCGCACAGATCAGGCGATTGCCGAAACGGGCTTAGCGAACCATCGGGTGGATGCGATCGCGCTCTAAGCCGCAATCCGGTATGGCGGCTTCGCCACGCGCGCCGCAGATGACGGATGAACGGCAGGATGCGCTGCCGGATCCCCGCCAACTTCGAAAGCAGCCAGCTCGTTCAATCATCGCATCGGCCGTCGCCACCGCCGAGCCCGGGTCCCCTTCCGGGCGGCACAAATTTGCGACACAATCATTACAGTTAAGTGTCAGCCCGGCGACGCACGGGAGACCGCAGGAAACCTATGAGGGTGGAATGGCAGGCGCGGTCTGGTGCCCTGGCCTGGTCGAACCCCCTGGCCTGGTGGTGGGGCCTGTTGACCCTCGTCAGCGGCGCCAACATCGCGGTCTGGTTCCTGCTGTACCACGAGCTCCATGCCGGATCGGCCGGCGGTCCCGGCGGCGCCTCCGGCATCAAGCCGATGCTGTTTCTCTGTGCCGCTTATGTTTTCGGCTGCGCCTTCCGGTCGGTGCTGCCGCGCGCCGACGTTCAGCGCATCTGTCTGTTCGACACCTGGCTGTCGAGCGTCGTCGTCGGACGGTCGGTGGCAACGCTCGCCGAGCTTTGCTTCGCCGCGCAGTGGACCATTTTCCTGCTGCGGCTTGGCACGATGACGGGAGCGGACACCACGCTGAACGCGGCCTGGCTCGTCATGCCGCTGATCGTCATCGCGCAATGCCTGTCATGGTACGCCGTGCTGACCACCGACTATCGGGTGACCGCGATCGAAAACTCGCTATGGGCCGTCGCCTTCTGTGCGGTCGGGGTTGGCCTCTGCCGGTTGCTGCCGGATTTTGCCGGCCCGGTTCGCGTGGCGCTGGCCATCGCGATCGTCGGGATCGCGGGCTATCTGACGTTTCTCATGACCGTCGACATCCCGATGTACGTCAGTCGATGGCGCGCCAGGCTGGCCGACGGCGGCAAGTTTCTGCGGCCGCTCGATGGCCTGCGCGACGCCAGCACGCGTTGGGTGGTGACCCACAGTCTTGCCGAATGGAAGGACGAGATCGCCTGGATGTCGCTTTATTTCAGTGCGGCGGTCTGGGCGAGCCTCGCGCTGTGCGCCTTCTACGCGCTCGACAATGATCTCATGCGCTGTGGCGCCGAAACGGCGGCCGCAAGTTGCGTCGTCCAACCCGGCGGCGGCGGTTCGCCGGCGCATCCGGTCGCGTTCATACGCCGATAAGGATCGTGAGGCGCCGGACTTCGCCCCGGCGATCGTGTGGGGGTTTCTGCGGCATGCTCCGCGCAAAATCAGCCGGCGAAAAAATATTGCAGCAAAGAAATTAGTTCGCCTCAGGCCGACCGCCAGTGATCGGGCGTCTTCTTTTCATTCAGGTGCCGCACGCGAGCGACCAGCGGGGCGTGGCCCTGACTTTTCGCCCAATCGATCGCTTCGCGCTGCGTCTTGAACATGCCGAGCACGTGGTCCGCATGGTCTTCGACGACATAGTCTTCGATCGGGCTTCCTTCAGAGCGGCCCTTGGGGCGCGCTTCGACATAAACGTTCGCCATGGTCTTCTCTCCCTTGGTAGTTTTGTTGGCGAAATTAAAAATTACACAAAGCCTGGGCCTTCGATACCCCCTGAAACTCGAATGCTGCCGTCCGCCGCCCGGTGTGAGAAAAATGCCTGATCGCCGTATCCGTGCAAATGGCCGGATAAGACGGTCAACGCGCCGTCATACCGAGGCGCGCGCCTTAGGGCGCGCCTCAAATGATGCCGCAGCGTAGCGGCGTTCGGGGGCGGAAAAAAGCTCACCGGCTTGCCGGTCGAGGCAAAGTAGCGGATGCTCCAGGCATGAGGGTGCGAGATGTCATCCGCCTCATTGAACAGGACGGCTGGTTCCCAGTTGCCACGCGAGGGTCGCATCGGCAATACAAACATCCGACCAAGCCGGGTCGGGTTACAATCGCCGGCAAGTTGTCGGACGACATGGCGCCGGGAACGCTCAACAGCGTGCTCAAGCAGGCCGGACTGAAGGAGCAAAAATAGTGCGCTACGCAGTGGTGATCGAACAAGCCGTCGGCAATTACTCTGCTTACGTGCCGGACCTGCCAGGCTGCGTTGCTACCGGCGCGACCATCGCCGAAGTGGAATCGGAAATCCGCGCTGCGATCCGCTTTCACATTGATGGTCTCAAGGCCGACGGCGCTGCCGTGCCGGCGCCGACCAGCATGGCGGAATACGTCGACGCATAAGCGCGTAGCGCCGGCTTAGGGCGACGCGCGCAACTCGCGGCCTCCCGGCGATGAGCGGCGGCTCCGCTAAGCTGCCCTGCGGGCTAGCTGCCTAGCTCGCTGGCGAACTCGTCGAGATCCGCGCGGTCGGTCAATTGGCCTTCTCCCTAAGGGGCTTTCCGCCATTCTTCGTGTACGCTATCGCGGAACACTTTTAGGCGGCCCTCAGTGTCGGCAAGCCAAGTTGCATGTTGGCCTAGGCTGCGGTCCATCGCCACGAAAGCGTTTGGTCCCCTATTGCTCTTGATAAGCGTGTCACAGGCAGGATGGTCACCCATTTGGCCGATTTCACTGCGGTAAGAGTAAAGACCTTGGATTCCGACAAGGAAGCCCGGAGGCTGTATTCCGTGATGACCGCCCAAGAGAGGCAATAACTCGCTTTGGTCGAGGCTATTGCGCTCAAGAATCGCCGCCATTCCATTTTGAGCGGCACGGAAACGTTCCTCCAGTTTGTATAAGCGGTCTCGGAACGCTTTGGCATCCAGATCAATACATATCCGTCCTGGATTTTCGACGGTAATCCCTCGCCAGTCCTCATAAAGTGGATGTGCGATCTTTTGGATCATTTCCAAAAGGTCGCTACTCGCATCGTACAGTTCCTTGGCGGCTTGTTTCGTGTGTGCTGGACTTGCAGGGGCCGCTGGGCTCGCAGTCCGCATAGCCGGGGCCGGACGCGGCGGCAACGCCCACGTCGAAGCGACGATGTACCCCAAAAGGATCAGCGCGAGACCATTCGAAATCCTGACCGCCCACAGACCGCGCATGCTCGGGGAAGCCTGTTCAAGTGGCTTAGGACGGAAGCGGTCGTAAAGACCAAAACAGGCGTTGATACACCCCGGAAGGGCGAGAACCAGCGCCGCGATACCGAGTTCCCAAGGCATGGCAAACACATACCACGCCTAGGCGATGGCCTGCATCGCGTCACCGAAATAACGACAGCCTCTTGACATCCGTCCCTATTTACGATACACATAACCAATCTCGCCCGCGTACGGGACGTCAGCCGGCGACACCGGCTGGCGGGGCGAGAGCGGTTCCCGCGGGCGGCGGCTCGTCACCTCCGCTCCCGGGCGGCTTCGGGGAATTACGCCCGGCCGGCATGATGACCGGTCTGCGGGGAAACCCGCTGGACTGGGACAGGAAGGAGCGGGTAACGCCCGCTAGTGACGCCGGAACTTGCCGGTGTTCCGGATCAGGCGTTGCCAAGCGCACGGTCTTTCGAACCATCGGGGCGGTGCGCCCGACCGAGTCCCAGGAAGCGCGTAGCTGGAGTTGAGCTGCGGTGTTCGTTCGCTGCAGCAAGCGCCGTGGTGGAACGCCGACAGGCGAGCGCGCTGCGCTTTCAGCGCGCGCCGCGCCCCCTCCCAACCCTCCGGTCGAGGGAACAAGAGGAAAAGGCGCGGAGGATAGGAAATACGTTTGTCGGCGTTCCGCTTCCTTTTATTTGCCGGAAGCGAGTTTCGTAGCCCGGGTTAAGCGCAGCGAAACCCGGGAGCGGCATCCGAGCTGGACAATCGTCCCCGGATTTCGCTCCGCTCAATCCGGGCTACGGAGCTTTTCGGGATCATGCGTGCCGGAAGCGATCGGATGAAGGCCCCGGCCACCAGCGGCTTTCATCGGACGACGATCGAACCGGCCTTTGTTTGCTTGCGCGTCGTGGTCGGCAAAACTCGGGCGCGGATCGCGTCGCGAGAACGTATCTGCTCGTTTCACCACTCCCCGCGTGCGGGGAGAGCAAAGGCGTCCTTCGGACGCCGTTCTTGAAGTGAAGAACGCCGATGCGAAGGATCGGCTATGCGAAGCGAGGGTGAGGAGGCCTCTCCGCGATTCTGAGCGCCGCAAGTCTGAGCCCGGCGGAGAGGCCCCCTCACCCCACCCTCTCCCCGCATGCGGGGAGAGGGAGTTACGCATCAAACAAGGTGGAGGCTTCGACATGCCCGTATCGCGTACCAAGCCGCCGGACCAGCCGTATTTTTTTGAAACGGCGCACGTTCGCGGAAGGCAAGGCGCTGATGGACGCCGCGCATGCCGCGACGCACCGGCTCTATTGCGAGACGCTTTGCTTCTGGCGCCACTGTCGCCTGCCGGCCTGCAAGCGGCATCGGCGCTGCCTGGGCGAGCCGACCGGCTGCCTGCTGCGCGATTTGCGGTCGGTGCCGGGGGCGCAGCGTTTGCGGGCGGAAAAGGCGGTGATCGCCGGAGGCCCGCGCCGCGTTCCGCCGGCGACCCACATCGAGTGGTTCATCCGCCGCGCCGAGCTGGCCACGGTGGCGTCGTGGCGGTTCGGGTGATGTTCGGTGCAATAAACCCTCCCCCCTTGTGGGGGAGGGCAGGGAGGGGGGTCGGGAGGCGGCTCGCAAAGGTGAACGCCTGCACTGAGGTGCTCTTCCGCGCTGGCGCAAAGACCTGCCGACCCCCACCCCTAACCCCTCCCCACAAGGGGGAGGGGAAATCAAAACAAAAAATAGCGCTGCGCCATCGGCAGCGTCTCCGCCGCCGCGCAGGTGAGAAGTTCGCCGTCGGCGCGCACCTCGTAGGTTTCCGCATCGACTTCGATGTTCGGCGTGGCGTCGTTGTGGATCATGCTCTTCTTGGAGATCTTGCCGCGGGTGTTCTGCACGGCGAACAGTTCCTTCTGGATGCCGAGTTTCTTGCCGAGCCCGGCCTTCACCGCGGCCTTCGAGGCAAACACCACGGACGACGCGGTGCGGGCGCGGCCATAAGCGCCGAACATCGGCCGGTAGTGGACCGGCTGCGGCGTCGGGATCGAAGCGTTGGGATCGCCCATCTGCGCGGCGACGATCGAGCCGCCCTTAATGATGCAATCGGGCTTGACGCCGAAGAACGCCGGCGACCAGAGCACCAGATCGGCGAGCTTGCCCTTCTCCACCGAGCCGATCAGCTTCGACACGCCGTGGGCGATGGCGGGATTGATGGTGTATTTGGCGACATAGCGCTTGACCCGCGCATTGTCGTTGTCGCCCTTTTCCTGTTTGAGGCGGCCGCGCTGTTTCTTCATCTTGTCCGCGGTCTGCCAGGTGCGGATGATGACCTCGCCGAGCCGGCCCATGGCCTGCGAGTCCGACGACATCATCGAGAGCGCGCCGATGTCGTGCAAAATGTCTTCCGCGGCGATGGTCTCCTTGCGGATGCGGCTTTCGGCGAAAGCGAGGTCTTCGGCGATCGACGGATCGAGATGGTGGCACACCATCAGCATGTCGAGGTGCTCGTCGATGGTGTTGCGGGTATAGGGCCGGGTCGGATTGGTCGACGACGGCAGCACGTTCGGCAGCCCCGCCACTTTGATGATGTCGGGCGCGTGCCCGCCGCCGGCGCCTTCGGTGTGAAAGGCGTGGATGGTGCGGCCCTTGAACGCCTTGATGGTGTCCTCGACGAAGCCGGATTCGTTGAGCGTGTCGGTGTGGATCATCACCTGGACGTCATAGTCGTCGGCGACCGACAGGCAGCAGTCGATCGCCGCCGGCGTCGTGCCCCAGTCCTCGTGCAGCTTGAGTGCGCAGGCGCCGGCCTTGATCATCTCTTCGAGCGCCGCCGGCCGCGACGCGTTGCCCTTGCCGGCAAAGCCGAGATTGACCGGAAAATCGTCCCCCGCCTGGATCATGCGCGCAATGTGGAACGGCCCGGGCGTGCAGGTGGTGGCAAAGGTGCCGTGCGCCGGCCCGGTGCCGCCGCCGAGCATCGAGGTGACGCCGGACATCAGCGCCTCGTCGACCTGCTGCGGGCAGATGAAATGAATATGCGTGTCGAAGCCGCCGGCGGTGAGGATCTTGCCCTCGCCGGCGATTACCTCGGTGCCGGGCCCGATGACGATGGTGACGCCGGGCTGGATGTCCGGATTGCCGGCCTTGCCGATGGCATGGATGTGGCCGTCCTTGAGGCCGACATCGGCCTTGACGATCCCCCAATGGTCGAGAATGAGCGCGTTGGTGATGACGGTGTCGACGGCGCCCTGTTTGTTGGTGATCTGGCTCTGGCCCATGCCGTCGCGAATGACCTTGCCGCCGCCGAACTTCACCTCTTCGCCGTAGCTGCAGAAATCCTTCTCCACCTCGATGATCAGATCGGTGTCGGCAAGCCGGACGCGGTCGCCGGTGGTCGGACCGAACATGTCGGCGTATACCGAGCGGCTCAGATGTGCGGCCATGATGTTTCCCTGTTGTTTGGTGCGCTACTGTTGCGCGTCATTGCCAGAAGCAAACCGGCGAACGAAAACAATCCCCAGTGTTATCCCCACTGCAGTGCATCAGCGCGCCGTTGCACGCTTTTGCTTGCATCGCGCCGTCGCCTGAGTATCCTCACTGTCAGATCGCTCGCGTTTGGTTCGCCAGATGAGAGAGGTCGCCAAGGTCAGATCGGCCTAGTGCAAAAGCCGCTACCGGCGTAGCACCAAGTGCTGATGAGATCCTGGTCCCGGCAGCGGTAGCAGCGCTGAGAACGTGACGGGCGGGCTTGCGCAAGCTCGCTCGTCATGATTTTTGCGTCCCCGCTTTGTCCAGCTTGCCCATGATCTCTTGGCGGAAGCCGTAGACGGTCCGCGTGCCGGCGAGCGCCACCAGCTTGACCTCGCGGGTCTGGCCGGGTTCGAAGCGCACCGCAGTACCGGCAGGAATGTCGAGCCGCATACCGCGCGCCCGCTTGCGGTCGAATTTCAGCGCCGGGTTGGTCTCGAAGAAATGATAGTGCGAGCCGACCTGAATCGGGCGGTCGCCGCTGTTCGAGACTGTCAGCGCAAGAGACTTGCGGCCTTTGTTGAGCTCGATCTCGCCGTCTTTGATGAAATATTCGCCGGGGATCATGAGTGCCTCATCTAATCGGCTCGTGCACGGTGACGAGCTTGGTGCCGTCGGGAAACGTCGCCTCGACCTGAATCTCGGGGATCATCTCGGCAATGCCGTCCATCACCTGCGCCCGGGTGATGACGTGGGCGCCTTGCTCCATCAGCTCGGCGACGGTGCGGCCGTCGCGCGCGCCCTCGAGAATAAAATCGGAGATCAGCGCCACGGCTTCCGGATGATTGAGCTTGACGCCGCGCTCGAGCCGCCGCCGCGCCACCATCGCCGCCATGGCAATCAGGAGCTTGTCCTTCTCGCGCGGAGTGAGGTTCATCGATTGCACGTCATCGGTTGGCGCATGATCTTATCCGAAAACCGGCCGCTACGTTTCGGGATCATGCGCTAGTTCAGCCAGAGCCGCGGCAGCGGCATACCACTCAAGGCCGTCAGGACGCCAATGAGATCGCGGCGCAGCGCGGCGCCGTCGGGCGCGACCAGCCGGGCGAGCGCAAGCCCGTTCCACGCCGACACGCCGACTTGCCCGGCAAGCCCATTGTCGATCGCGCGGACCGCGGCGGCGTCGCTGTCATTCCCCGGGATTTTAAGCACGGTGGCAATGGCCACTCCTCGGCCGGCAATCGCCTGTTGCGCCAACCTTTCGGCGATGGCGCCGTCGAGCCGGAGACTCTCGGCGAAGGCGAGCGTGCCGACGACGCGGACCCGCCAGCGATCGAACAGATGTCCGTGGAGCACGGTCTCGCCCATGGCCGATCGGCCGAACACAATGGCTTCGGCCAGCAACAGACTGGCGTCGCGCGCCAGGTCCGCCTCGATGGTGCGGCGCAGCCGGACCTGATCGAACAGAATGGTTTCCTGCGGCAGCCAGGCGAGCGCGCTTCCGGCACCGAGGTCGAGCTTGACGGCGATATCGGTGTCCGGCCCAAGCGAGCGATAGACCTTTTCCGCGGCGGCGGTGGTTACGGTCAGCCGCGCGCCGGCGCCGAGGGCGACATCGATGGCAAAGCGGTCGCCGCCCGTCATGCCGCCGGCGGTGTTGACGATGACGGCGTCGAGCGTCGCTTGACTTGCCGCGTTGGGAAAGTGGACGCGGAGCGAGCCAGCCTCGTGGACCCTCTGCCGCCGGCTGCCGCGGGACGCGGCCGCGACTGCAAGTGCAACGCGCCCGACCGCGCGATTAGCGGCGAAGATTTCGCTGCTTGCCGGGTTTGCCGGCGCCTTCGCAAACAAGCTTCCTCCCCCGCAGCACCAAATGATTCAAAATCAAATCGACATCGCCCGCAGCAGCGCACCTTCGTCGAGATTGCCGCGGTCGCAGGCGTAGACAATGGCGCCGCGCTCCATGACGGCGAAATGGTCGCCGAGTTCGCGGGCAAAGTCGAGATATTGCTCCACCAGCACGATGGCGATTTTTCCCAGCGAGCGCAGGTAGCCGATGGCGCGGCCGATATCCTTGATGATCGAAGGCTGAATGCCCTCGGTCGGTTCGTCGAGCAGCAAGAGCCGCGGCCGCATCACCAGCGCCCGCCCGATCGCGAGTTGCTGCTGCTGGCCGCCCGACAGATCGCCGCCGCGCCGGCGCAGCATGTCCTTGAGCACCGGAAACAGCGTGAAAACGTCGTCCGGTATGCTGCGCTCATTGCGCTTGAGCGGGGCAAAGCCGGTCCGCAGATTTTCCTCCACCGTCAACAGCGGGAAAATCTCGCGGCCTTGCGGCACGTAGGAAATGCCGCGGCGAGCGCGCTCGGGCGGCCGCAGCCCGGTGATGTCTTGGCCTTCCCAAGTGATGGCGCCGCGGCTCACGAAATGTTGGCCGGCGATCGCGTCGAGCAGGCTCGTCTTACCGACACCGTTGCGGCCAAGCACGCAGGTGACCTTGCCGGGCTCGGCCTTGAGCGAGACGGCGCGCAGCGTCTGGGCTGCGCCGTAGTGGAGATCGATGGCGTTGACGTCGAGCATGTTCGCTAGCGTCCCAAATAGACTTCCACCACGCGCTCGTTGGTCGAGACTTGGTCGATCGTGCCTTCGGCAAGCACCGAACCCTCATGCAGACAGGTGACCTTGACGCCCAGCTCGCGGACAAAAGCCATATCATGCTCGACGACTACAACAGTGTGTTCGCGGTTGATCTCTTTGAGCAGTTCTGCCGTCTGCTGCGTTTCCACGTCCGTCATGCCGGCGACCGGCTCGTCAACCAGCAATAGCTTCGGGTCCTGCGCCAGCAGCATGCCGATCTCGAGCCACTGCCTTTGTCCGTGCGACAGGCTGCCGGCAAGGCGATCGCGCACGGCCGTCAGGCGAATGATCTTCAACAGCTCATCGATGCGCTCGCGCTCGGTTGCTCCCTCGCGCCACACCAGCGTGGCGCGGACGCGACGATCGGATTTGTAGGCCAGTTCGAGGTTGTCGGCGACGGTTTGATTCTGGAACACTGTGGGTTTCTGAAACTTGCGGCCGATGCCGAGCTCGGCAATCTCGGCCTCATCAAGCCGGGTGAGATCGTACGAACCGTTGAACATGACATCGCCCAGATCCGGCCGGGTCTTGCCGGTCACCACGTCCATCATTGTCGTCTTGCCGGCGCCGTTCGGGCCGATGATGGCCCGCATCTCGCCCGGCTCGACGGCGAAGGAAAGGTTGTTGAGCGCCTTAAAACCGTCAAACGAGACGGTGACGCCGTTGAGATAAAGGAGTGCGCTGGTCAGCGGTTCCATGGTCAATGCTCATTCCGCCGGCAGGGGCTCCCGCACGCCTTCTTCGGCGGCGGCCGACATCCGATCCCGCCGAAGGGCTGACCAGTGGCGGAACGAGCCAACGATACCGCGCGGCAGCAACAGCGTGACGGCAATGAACAAGGCGCCCAGCATGAACAACCAATAGGGCGCGAGGAATCCCGATGTGAAATAGGTCTTCGCGTAATTGACCAGGACCGCCCCGAGCACCGCGCCGGTGAGAGTGCCGCGGCCGCCGACCGCGACCCAGATCACGGCCTCAATCGAATTGGCCGGAGCGAACTCGCTCGGATTGATGATGCCGACCTGCGGCACGTAAAGGGCGCCGGCAACGCCCGCCATGCAGGCCGACATCGTAAATACGAACAACTTGTAGGATTCCACGCGGTAGCCGAGAAATCGCGTGCGGGATTCGGCATCGCGGATCGCGAGCAGCACCTTGCCGAACTTCGAGGTGATCATGGCGCGGCAGAGCACAAAGGCCACCATGATCGCTATGCAGGAGATCGAGAACAGACCATTGCGCGTCGTCTCCGCCTGCACGTTGAAGCCGAGAATGTCCTTGAAATCGGTCAGGCCGTTGTTGCCGCCGAAGCCGAAATTGTTGCGGAAGAACCCGAGCATGAGTGCAAAGGTGAGCGCCTGGGTGATGATCGACAAATACACGCCGGTTACGCGGCTGCGAAAGGCAAACCAGCCGAACACGAAAGCGAGCGCGCCCGGCACCAGCACGACCATAAGCGCCGCATAGGGAAAATACTGGAACCCGTACCAATAGACCGGCAGTTCCTTCCAGTTCAGGAACACCATGAAATCCGGCAGGATCGGATTGGCGTAGACGCCGCGGGTGCCGATCTGTCGCATCAGATACATGCCCATGGCGTAGCCGCCGAGCGCAAAGAACGCGCCGTGGCCGAGCGAGAGAATGCCGCAGTAGCCCCAGATCAGGTCAATGGAGAGCGCCAGTAGCGCGTAGCAGGCGTATTTGCCGAACAAGGCGACCAGATAGGTCGGGATATGAAAGGCCGACGATTCCGGCAGCCCCAGATTGAGGACGGGGACCAATACCGCTATGGCCGCAATGGCGATCAGAAAGATCGTGGCGCCGCGATCGATCGAACGGATGAGGATGTGCGGGGTCATGCCTCGACCGCGCGGCCCTTGAGGGCGAACATGCCCCGTGGCCGCTTCTGGATGAACAGAATGATGAGCACGAGAATGGCAATCTTACCAAGCACCGCGCCAGCATAAGGCTCCAGGAACTTGTTGGCGATACCGAGGACGAAGGAGCCGACCAGCGTGCCCCAGAGATTGCCGACGCCGCCGAACACCACGACCATGAAGCTGTCGATGATGTAGCCCTGACCGAGATTGGGGCTGACATTATCGATCTGGGACAACGCCACGCCGGCCATGCCGGCGATTCCCGAGCCGAGCCCGAAGGTCAGCGCGTCGACGCGGGCGGTGCGGATGCCCATCGATGCGGCCATCGGACGGTTTTGCGTCACCGCGCGCATCTCCAGGCCGAACCGCGTGTAGCGCAGCAGCGCCAAGAGCGCGATGAATACGGCGAGCGCAAAGCAAATGATCCAGAGGCGGTTATAGGTGATGGTTATGCCGCCGACATCGAACGCGCCGCTCATCCAGGATGGATTGCCGACGTCGCGGTTGTTCGGGCCGAAGGCCGAACGCACCGCCTGTTGCAGGATTAATGAAAGTCCCCAAGTCGCCAGCAGCGTCTCCAGCGGCCTGCCGTAAAGGAAGCGAATAATCGTACGCTCAATGACGATGCCGATGAAACCGGCGACCAGGAAAGACAGCGGGATGGCGATGGCCAGCGAATAATCGAACAGGGCCGGGTTTCGCGCGCGGATCGCCTCCTGCACGACAAAGGTGACGTAGGCGCCGATCATGACCATTTCGCCATGCGCCATGTTGATGACGCCCATGACGCCGAAGGTGATGGCAAGGCCGATCGCCGCGAGCAGAAGCACCGAGCCGAGAGAAATTCCGTACCAGGCGTTCTGCACCGCTTCCCAGACCGCGAGACGATTCTTGATGGCGGCGACGGCGGCGGCGGCGCTTTTCACGACCGGCGCCGACGTCTCGGGCGGCAAACTGGAGAGCAGCCCGAGCGCGTCCTGGTCGGCGCGCTGGCGGAGGGCCTCGACGGCGGCGAGCTTGTCTTTCTCCGTGCCCTTGTTGTTGGACAGAATGACCGCGGCGCGTGCCTGCGTGAGCGCCCGCTTGACGCGCGGATCCTGTTCCTTGGCGAGGGCGGTTTCCAGCGTCGGCAGCACGCTGACCTGACGCGACTTGAACACCGCCTGCGCGGCGTCGAAGCGGGTATTGGGATCACTGGCGAGCAGGGTGAGCCCGCCCAGCGCGGCGTCGATGGCCCCGCGCAGCCGATTGTTGAGGCGGACATTATCGAGATCGGCCGGCGCTTGCCCAGTGATCGGTTGTCCGGTGGCGGCGTCGACGAGCTTGCCGGAATCGTCCTGGATATAGACCGCCTTGCTCTGGGCGCTGAACATCAGCTTGCCGTCCTGCAAAGCATGGATAATCGTTGCGGCGCGCTGGTTGCCGCCGGCGGCAATCTCGTTGATGCCGGTCAGGGTTTCATCGAAATCGTCAGCGGTGAAATGGGCGAGCGCCTCATCAAGGCTCGCGGCACGCACGGCCGTACCGCCCAGCACGAAGCTGAAGGCCAATAGCAAAGCGACGAGGCAAGCTCGGCAAAAACGCATTTCAGTGTTCCCGGCCCGGAGCTTCTTTCGTTCTGACGGATCGGAACCAGGCCCGATGTTTTGTTGGAGCATGATCCTTTCCGGAGACTGGTGTCGGCTTTTCGGGATCCCGCTCTGCAATGCGGGAAGGCGGTACGCCGCCTTCCCGCGAGGTCATTACCACGGCATCGTTACTAAGCGCCGCCGCACTTCTTCGTTACCTTATTGTAGTTGCCGCATTTGAGCGTCACCCAATCCGCCTCGAGGTCTTTCGATCCTGGCAGGTAATCCGACCAGGCGTCGCCGGGAACGAGCCCCTTGGTCTTCCAGACCACGTCGAACTGGCCGTCGGGACGGATTTCGCCGATAAACACCGGCTTGGTGATGTGATGGTTCGGCAGCAAGGTGGAGACGCCGCCGGTGAGGTTCGGCGCCTGCGTTCCGGGCAATGCCGCGATGACTTTGTCCGGATCGGTTGAGCCGACCTTCTCCACCGCCTTCACCCACATGTTGAAGCCGATGTAGTGAGCTTCCATCGGGTCGTTGGTGGTGCGCTTCGGGTTCTTGATGAATTCGTGCCATTCTTTGATGAAGGCCTCGTTCGCCGGAGTCTTGATCAACTCGAAGTAGTTCCAGGCGGCGAGATGGCCGACCAGCGGCTTGGTGTCGAGACCGGCGAGTTCTTCTTCACCGACCGAGAAGGCGACGACGGGAATGTCGGTCGCCTTGATGCCCTGGTTGCCGAGCTCCTTGTAGAACGGAACGTTGGCATCACCGTTGATGGTCGACACGACCGCCGTCTTCTTGCCGGCCGAGCCGAAGGCTTTGATCTTGGAGACTTCGGTCTGCCAGTCGGAGAAGCCGAACGGCGTATAGTTGATCATGATGTCCTCGGGCGCCACCTTGAGCACATCCTTGAGGTAGGCCTCGAGAATCTTGTTGGTCGTGCGCGGATAGACGTAGTCGGTGCCTTCCAGCACCCAACGCTTCACCGAGCCGCCGTCCTTGCTGGCGAGATATTCGACCGCAGGAATCGCCTGCTGGTTTGGCGCGGCGCCGGTGTAGAACACATTACGCTCGCTCTCTTCGCCCTCGTACTGCACCGGGTAGAACAGGATGCTGTTAAGCTCCTTGAACACCGGCAGCACGGATTTGCGCGATACCGATGTCCAGCATCCGAACACGACGGCGACGTGATCCTTGCTGATCAGCTCGCGGGCTTTTTCCGCGAACAGCGGCCAGTTCGAGGCGGGATCGACCACAACGGGTTCGAGTTTCTTGCCGAGGAGGCCGCCTTTCTTGTTTTGCTCGGCGATGAGCATGAGCATCACGTCCTTCAGCGTGGTCTCGCTGATGGCCATGGTGCCCGATAGCGAATGGAGAATTCCGACTTTAATCGTATCCTGGGCGTGGGCGGGCAGAGCCGCCGTCAGGCCAAGGGCAAGACCCGCCGCGGCGGCAAGCCAGCGGCGGCCCCGCGGTCGCTGGGCGACCGCGCCAATGGAGTTGAGCATCGCGATGTCCTCTGTTAGACGCGCGGGATCGGCCCGACGCCTTCCCGCACTTGGCAAATCGCAAGGAGCGTGCCAATCAATGGCGGCGGCTAAACCATTGCTCTAACGCGAGAATTCAAGGGAGCCGACGAAACGGGACGCCCATTTTGAATCCGAATCCCGCGGTTTATGCCTATTCCTTAGGCAAGCTCGGCAAGAATGGCGAAAGAATTATGCGGAAAAATTGGGCAATGAAACGGCGACCGGGTACCCTACGCCGCGGCAACACTTGAAGGCAAAGGCCATGGCCAATCTGTTCAGCCGGCGGCAGTTTGCCATCGAGTGGGGCCATTGCGATCCGGCCGGTATCGTCTTTAACGGCCGCTTCTTCGAATTCTTCGACTGGGGCACCTGGGCGCTGTTCGAGGCGGCGCTCGGTGTAAAGCCGGCCGATATCGCCGAGGTCTTCGGGATCCTTGGCATTCCGCTCGTTGACGTCAGTGCGCGTTTCCTGGCCCCGGCACGGTTCGGTGATGTCGTGGAGCTGACGTCGCAGGTCAAAGAGTTCCGCCGCTCGAGCTTTGCTGTCGAGCACCGGCTGATGGTCGGGGGCGCGCTCGCGGTCGAAGGTCTCGAGACCCGCGTCTGGGCCACGCGCGACGCTTCCGATTCCTCCCGGATCAAATCACTGCCAATCCCGGACGAGGTCATCGCGCGCTTTAAGGTGCAGTGAAACGCGAAAAAATTCGGAGCGGCGACAGCGTATCGCCGGCAACATTGGCCGCGGGGCCGGCTACGAAAAAATCATCGCGGTGGCAGCGGCGGTTCGGCCAGTGATTGAGTCGCCTATCGCCGCGCCTGTAGAGGGGCAGAATAGCTGGGGTAACATGCCGGTGGCTCCCATCGTGCTGTCGCCCCAGCATTGAGGATTGGATGGCCACCATCCTTCCCTTCTTGAGGGACAAGACTGTGTTTGAACCGGAAGTGACAAGCGCCATGTCGACTGCGTTCGAAGCGGCGTGTCGTGCCCTGCAATTGACTGACAGCGCCGCGCGCGAGCGAGAGGCGGTTGCCGTGAGAATTGTCGAGCTGGCGCGGCGCGGCGAGCGCGATCCGAAGCGGCTTTGTGAGCACGCGTTGCGCGACGCGGGTGCGCGTTAGCCCGTCCGAGCCAGGCCCGTACCAGTAACCGCGGAGCCTTTATCCCGGCGACTGCGTCCGCACTAACGGACGCGCGAGCGTCGATTTAGCGGCGCGTCGGGAACAGAACCGACGGAAAATCTGCGGCATAGCGCTGCGGCCGCTCGCGCGGCTGGTACTCCGGATGCGCAGCGCGATCCGGCTCGACCGCTTTGCGATAAAGGTGCCAGGTCGCGTGGCCGAGCACCGGCATGATCACTGTCAGGCCGAGCAAGAACGGCAGTGAACCGACGACCAGCAGCACAGCGACGATGAAACCCCATAACGCCATTGTGAGCGGGTTGGCGACGACGACGCGGATCGAGGTCAAGAGCGCCACCGCAGCACCGACATCGCGGTCGAGCAACAAGGGAAACGAGACCACGCTGATCGTGAGCACCAGCGCGGCAAACAGGAAACCCACGCCGGTGCCGACGACGATGAGATTCCATCCCGCCGACGTGGTCAGCACCTCCTCGGCAAATTGGCGGACCGACGCCGGCGCCGTATAGCCGAAATCGGCGACATAGATCGCTTCCGCGACCGCGAGCCAAACCAGAAAGATCGCCATCAGCAACAGGCCCAGCGCCACGATGGCGCCCAGCGAAGGCGAATGCAGCACGTCAAAGACATGGCTGGACGTAGTATCCAGCCCGGCCTCGCGGCGCCGGCTGAGGTCGTAGAGACCGATCGCGGCGAACGGACCGATGAGGGCGAAGCCCGCCGCCAGCGGGAATGCAAGCGGCAGCATCGAGTAGCCGGATGCGAGCGATATGAGCCACAGACCCAACAAAGGATAAATCACGCAGAGGAAGATGGCGTGGCTCGGCATTGCGAAAAAATCCTCGAGGCCGCGGGCCAACGCTTGCAACAGGTCCGCTGGCGCAACGTGGCGAACCACCGGCCTTTCCGGATGCGCGCCCGCACCGAGAAGAAAATGCGAAGAAGCCATGGGCCACCTCACCGGGTTTTGTTTCTTTAGGGCCGAGTCTACCAGTGGCGTTGAAAACCGACGCCCGCGAAACCTTCAGCGAAGCACATCTTGGCAGGATTGCCGCCCGGAAGCCACAGGCTACGGCCTCATCGCGAAGGGCTAGCCAATCACAAGCGGGTGTCTTTCATTCAGACCCTCTCACCCCGCATGCGATGCGGCATAACAAGAAGAAAAGGCCCGGATGGGCCTTTTCTTGCTGCTGAGTTGTGGGCTGCTTAGCGATGGGGGCCAGCGGCGTGATGGTAATGATGCCATCCCGGATGACCGTGCCAGGCCCCGCCCGGTTCCCAACCCGGCGCATAGTTGTAATAGCCACCACCGTAGTAGGGGCCGGGTCCGCCGTAATATCCCGGTGCGCCAATCCCGATGCTGAAGCCGCCAGGGCCCGCATACACGCCGACTTGCGCCAGCGCGGGAACCGCGGTTGCGGTGAACAGAGCGCCGGCGGCAATAACGCCAAGTGCGAATCTTTTCATATCGATCTCCTTTGCTCAGTATTGGAAACGCAAAGGAGGAGAGCGTAGTTCCGCGCACCCGCAGCGGCGCGCTTGTTCCGCTCGCCAAAATTTGACGGAACAAGAGTCTGGAGCAAGTTGTCGAATGACATTCCGAACAAAACAACGTTCCCAAACAATCATGAAAAAGCACCGCGCGCCAAAAAAGAGGGCGCCGGATTCCGGCGCCCTCTTCGAGGATGCGGAGGTGGCGATGCCGCCTAACGGAGGTCTAGAAGATTGTCGAGAATGCCCAGTAGAGCGTGCCGGAAATTGCCATCGCCGCCGGCAGCGTCAGCACCCAAGCGAGCGCAATATTGCGCACGGTGGAGAGCTGTAGTCCGGACCCATTTGCCGCCATGGTACCGGCGATGCCCGAGGACAGTACGTGGGTGGTCGAAACCGGCAGTCCGTAAATGTCGGCGGCGGCGATCGTCGCGGCCGCGGTGATCTCGGCGCAGGCGCCTTGCGCGTAGGTCAAATGCGTCTTGCCGATTTTTTCGCCGACCGTGACCACGATCCGCTTCCAGCCCACCATCGTACCGAGGCCGAGCGCAATCGCCACCGCGACCTTGACCCAGGTTGGGATGAACTTGGTTGCGGCATCGAGTGAAAGCTTATACGCGCTGAGCGTTTTGATGTCGTCAGCCGAGAGGTCGCTTTCCTTGTCCTTTAAAAGGGAGCGGATCGCTTCCGACGCAAGATACATGTCGTTGCGGGTGTTGCCGACTGTTTCTGTCGGCATTCTGGCAAGCGAGCCGTATTTGGTCACCTCCTGGGAAATATCGTGCACCAGAACTGCCAATGACGGGAACGTGCCTTCGTTGATCGTGTGACTGGCGACATAGGCGGTCACCGCAGGCCGCGGATTGCCGATAACGCTGTACCCCGACGCCTTTTGCTCGATCACAGCGCTCACCGCCTGCGATCTCGACGCGAAAATCTGCAGTTGGCTCTCAGGCAAGGCACGGTTGAGCGCATAGGCTGTCGGCACGGTCCCGATCAGGATCAGCATGATCAGCCCCATGCCCTTTTGCCCGTCATTGGAGCCATGGAAGAAGCTCACCAGCGTGCACGTGAGGATGAGGATGCCGCGGATCCACCACGGCGGCGGCTGGTCACCCTTCGGCTCGGCATAAAGCGCCGGAACGCGAATCATGGACTTCAGGAGCAACAGCAAGGCGGCGGCGAGCAGGAAGCCAAATATGGGAGACAGCAGCAGCGCTTCACCCACTTCCTTGGCTTTCGACCAATCGACACCCGATGTGCCGCTGCGGCCATGCAGCAGTGCATTGGTGACGCCGACGCCGACGATTGAGCCAACCAAGGTGTGCGAGCTCGATGCCGGCAGGCCGAAAGCCCAGGTGCCGAGGTTCCAGATGATTGCGGCAATCAACAGCGCAAAGACCATCGCGAAGCCGGCGCTGCTGCCGACTTGCAGGATCAACTCGACCGGCAGCAGCGAGATGATGCCGAAAGCGACCGCGCCCGAGGACGCCAGCACGCCGAGAAGGTTGAACGTCCCCGACCAGACCACCGCGAAATTGGCCGGCAGCGAGCGCGTATAAATGACGGTTGCCACCGCGTTCGCGGTGTCGTGGAAGCCGTTGACGAATTCGAAGCCGAGCGCAATGAGCAGGGCAACGAACAGCAGCAGGAAGGGCGCGTAGTTCGTGACTTTCGTGCCGGCAGCACCGAGGTCGGAATAGATGCTGTAGGCGACGAACAGCACGACGGCCGCCAGGACGCCGCCAAAAATAATTCCGGTCAGGGGATTAACTGCGCCGGTGAGATCCGGTCCCTTGCGGGCTGCGGGCTCAATCGAACCGGGTAGGACAGCGTCACTCATTGGAGGCCCCCTCGTCTCTTGGAAAGGCCCCAACCTTGCGCGTGGTTTATGACAGCTGGATGAAGGAGAACTTCAGTCAGGCGGTCGGCCGCACCAAGCGCCGCCGGTCACGCCCAGCCAGGGCCCAGCGTCAACGACTTGCTGTTGCGGCCCAGTTGTTTAGGGCGATCCGGCTAAGCGGCCTTGTGGCAAAAATAGTCGAGCACCGACCACAGCGGTTTCGGCCGGTAGTACTCGTCGAAAGGCAGGGGCCGATTGATCAGACCATCCTTGCGCTTGTGCCAGGTCGGCACCCACGTATAGCGATCCGTGATGCCCCAGGTAACGACCGCTGAAGGCCGCTCGGCAGCGAATATGGCGTCGAGGAAATCATAGGCGCGGGACGCCACAATGGCGTCGCGCACCGACGGCGGTGCCGGCAGATCGTCGTCGATGACGTCAAGCTCGGTCACGTGCACCGACAATCCAAGCGATCTGATTTCGGAGACGAAATTGTGCAGACCGTCGCCATCGATTTGATATTTGCCCGGAATGTGGCCTTGCAGTCCGACGCCGTGCACCGGCACGCCGCGCGCGAGCAGATCGCGCAGGAGCGTGAGGAGCGCTTGCCGTCGCGGCGCCGAGCTCTCGTCCATCAACTCGATGTTGTATTCGTTGAGCAGAAGCTCGGCCGACGGATCGACCTGATGGGCGAGGCGAAACGCCAAATCGATGTACTTCTCGCCGAGGTATTGCAGCCAGATCGAGGGGCGGAGTCCCGCAACTCTATTTTTGACCTCGTCGATCGGCTCATTGACGACGTGCCAGGTCTTGATCTTGCCGCGGTATCTCGCGACCACGCGTTCGATGTGGGTGGTAAGTTCACGCTCGGCCTCGGCGGCGCTGCTGATTTCCTTGGTCCAGGCCGGCATGGCGCCGTACCATGCCAGCGTATGGCCGCGCATGGTCATCCCGTTCGCTTCGGCAAATGCCAGGACCGCGTCGGGGAAGTCGAAATTGAACTGAACGCGGGTCGGGCGCAAATCGATCCAGATCAAACCCCCTTCCGGGGTCAATTGCTGGCAGTGGGCCTTGAGCAGGCCTCTGAAATCGGGATCTTTTTCCAACGGCCCCCATGGGGCGCACGTACCATAGGGGATGCGTCGACCTGGACCTGGTGCGGCGATGACATTGGGCGCCGCCGCCGCATCGGTGGCGCCGGCACGGCTCGCCGTCCATGCAGCGATCAAACTTGCGCCGTGCGTGATGGCTTGTCGGCGTGAAAGCATTGGTTCCAACGTGTGTGTGCGCGGGCGATAAGACGCCGCAGGCGGGCGCCGATCGGAAGCCGCAACAGTGCCACCGCGCCTGGGCGCTTCAGCGCGATCCGCAAGGCGCCGAGCCACTGACCCCCTTTGAGGGCATCCAGCAGCTGCTCGAACCGCAGCGCCGTCTCGATCGATCGCATCCTGGTGTTGACCGCGGCAATCGCGCGCCGGTCCGACGGCGCGATCTGGTCGAGAAGCCGCTGATTGGCAAGTTTCAGCGCCTGCAGCGCGTTTTTGTTGGCCCGGTGCGACAGCGACGCTTTGTGCTTGCGATAGAAATACCAGGGTGCCGGATAGACCCGCAATTTTTTTTTGTCCGCGCAAAGCAGGCGCGCCACCAGATCATAGTCCTCGCCGATGATGAGAGTTTCGTCATAACGGTAACCCGTCAGCGCTGACGCCTTAAAAAGCGGCTTCAGATAACCGAGCGCAGGACCGCGCACGTAGAACAGATTGGCCTCGACGTAATCGACGATGTCAACCCAGCGCGGACCATTCGTCCAATCGCCGGTCAGCAACGGATGCGGCGGCGCCGAGCCATCCTCGAAGAATTCGAGTACATTGTCGGCCGCGAGTTCGGCGCCATCGCTGCGGGCCGCCTCAATCAGCCTGCTCAATCGCTCCGGATGCATAAGATCGTCGCTGTCCATAACGGCGATCCACTCTCCGTTGGCCGCCGCCAATGCCCGATTGCGCGCCGCCGCGGGGCCGCGATTTTGCCCGTGCTCAAGCAGGCGAATTCTCGCATCCTCGGCGATCAGCCGGCTCACGATCCCGATGCTCTCATCGGTGGAACCGTCGTCGGCAACGATGATTTCAATGTCGTGCAGGGTTTGCTGCTGCGCGGATCGGACGGCCTCGGCCAAATACGCGGCGCCGTTGAAATTGGCGATGACCACGCTGACGACGGGCCGATCGGAAGAATTCGATGCAGTCATCGCGGCATTCGGTCCTGCGCCCCGGGCTTGAAGAGTTAATGCTATCGCCCCGTATAGCACCGGTCCGTCCACACCGGCCGGTTTCCCGGTGATTTACCCTAACGCGCCATAGCGGCGCCCGATTAACGACATTGCTTCAAACTCGACCTATTTAAGCGTTCAGATGTCAGCTTTGAAATCAGGGGCAATCTTGGCGGCGGTCTTTTCAGCCGCCCGGCTCAGACCTTGTCGCCATGACTGACCTTGTCGCCATGACTGACGGGAGCGGCGGAACTCGCGGTGGCGGCTTATGATCAGTCCCTATGCATTGATCTATCTCGTCGCCTACATGGTGCCGGCGCTCATCGGCTTCCTCGCGCTGATTTCTACACTCATCTGCTGTCGCCGGCCGAATACGGCGTCTATGTCATCGGCGCGGGCGTCGCCGGAATCATCTCTGCCGTCTTCTTCACGTGGGTGCGTCAGTCGGTCTCGCGCTATCAGTCGAGCGCGCCGGAGCTCGATCTCCGAGCCGAGGCGATGATTGCTTATGGCGGAACCGCGGTCGTCATAACCTTGTTGGCGCCCGCGGCGATCCTCGTCACGCGTCCGGGCATTGGATTTGCCGTTCTGGCGGCCAGCGTTTTGCTGTCGCTGTCGCTCACCGCGTTTGAGATAAGCCAGGAATTCAGGCGCGCTCAACTCAATCCCCTGCGGTTCACGACCATCGCCGTCATCCGCAGCGCTCTGGGATTGGGCCTGGGCTATCTCGCCATCAAATTCGGGTTTGGCGGCCTCGGTCTGCTCGTCGCCATCAGCGTGAGCTTTTTGATCGGCAACGCCCTGAGCTTGCCGAGCAGCCGCGGCAGGCCGCTTCGGCTGTTGTCGGCCGATTACCTGAAGCAATTTGCGCGGTACGGCCTGCCTTTTTCGCTCGGCGCGCTGGCCTATGCGCTGCATGGTGCGCTGGACCGATTGGGTGTCGCTTACCTGCTCGGCCAAAGCGGCGCGGGCTATTACGGCCTTGCCGCCGACATGACGCGCCAGCTGATCGCGATCCTGGCCGCAAGTGTCGCGTCAGCCATGTTTCCGATGGCGTTTCGCAGTCTTGCCGAGGCCGGACCGATAGTGACGCGCGAGCGTCTCAAAGAAGGTGTCGAACTACTGCTGGCGCTCATCGCGCCGGTCACCGTCTGGCTGGCGATCGCCGCCCCGGTGGTCGCAGGGACACTACTGGGCGCCGAGTTCCGGAGCAGCGTCGCTGCGCTGTTGCCGCTGCTCGCGGTCGCCCGCATGTTCGGAGCGGTCAATCAGTATTATTTGCAAGTCAGTTTTCAATTGGCCGAGAAACCGCTGCTGCAAGTCGCCCATGACAGTTTGATCCTGGTCCTGAACATGGCGCTGCTGTTTCCCCTGACATTCGCGTTCGGGCTGCCCGGCACGGCGGCGGCGATCTTGATCGCTGAAGGTCTCGGTATCGTCATCGGAATTTGGCTGTCGCGAAGGGCGTTTCGGCTGCCGTTTAACGGCCGTGGCATGGTTCGCGTGTTCGCTGCGACGACCATTATGGCCCTGATCACGTATGCCGTCAAAGCCGCGTCAAGCGGCGAGGGCCTGCCGGCCTTGATCACCGTGGCCGGTGCCGGTGGTTTTGCCTATGCGGGCTGCGTCTTGTTGTTCGACGTCGCCGGCATTCGCTCGTGGGTTGCTTCGGCTCTACGGCCGCGCTGGGCTCCGGCGGAGTGAACCCGCTTGATCGGCGCCGTCGGACTTATTCCACGGCGTTGCCTGGATCGATGCGGCGAAGAATTCTCAGGCAGGAGGAGCTCCGCCGCGCGACGATGGCCTGCGGCATTCCAGTGACCGTCGACTTTGAAGAACATGTCGGGCGAGTCCTTCCGGTTCGGACCGTCCAGGCAGGTCAAACCGCGGTCTTTGAAAATCTCGATTATCTTCGCCCGCCTTTGCCCGGTTAGTCCGACAAGCAGGCCAATGACGTCGGCACCGGTCGCGCGCGCGCGGTCCACCGCGGTGCTGACCAGGGCGAATGTGAGCGCGTCGCTCGGCAATACATCGCCGGGCCCCGACTCGGTCGACACTGCGGACCGGTCGCTCTGAATCGCCTCGGCAGCCGTCCAGGCGAGGCCTACGAGGTGCGAATAGGACAGACCCGGCACCTCATCAACAAGCGTTTGTGCCCTGCGCGCAAGACCAGGCGCTGCGATCGGAAGTTCCCGCAGCCGGCCATTGGTCCCCAGCTCAAAGAGGTGTTCGGCCAGATTGTCGTCGAAGTCGTTCGCCATGACCTGGAAAACGACGATGCGCGGATGAAATCTTGCCGCATCGTGTTCGAAAAATTTGACCCATCTGCCGTTGCCGTTGTTGCCCATACCGGTATTAAGCACCGGCACGGTCACGCCGCGCTTCTCCAGCCCGGCGCGCACCAGAGCAGGGAACGCCTCGTTGTCCTGCACTCCGTAGCCCATGGTAAAGGAGTTCCCGACGAACACGATGCCGTCGGTCAAAGGCTTTTTCGGCTCCGGATCGCGCATCCCCAGTGAATTCGTATTGATCGCAATGCGAAACTCCGGGGCGATGCGCGTGGCGTGAAGATTCGATTTCAATCGTTTGCCGTAAATCGGGTCGTAGACGGTGAAGGCCGGACCCACATTGCGCACGACAACGAAGCTGCGAACGAGCAGCTCAAGCGCTCCCAGCGTCAGCGCGATCGCCAGGGCGGCCACAAAAAGATTGGTCGCGAGCCGGACGGAATTGGAACTCGCGCTCATGCCGGGTTGCCCTTTCCTGGACGCCGAGTTTTGATTTATTGCGCTTTAACCAATTCAAAAACGTTTTGCAAAAGCCACGCGAAATTAAGCTAAATCGAATCGCTTGCGCGGAGCAAAACAGCCGCCGTCGTTAATGAAAGAACGCCCTATGGCGAACGTTCTCGAGCCCCAGATCGACCGAGCTGCGAGGCTGAAAAGTTCAGACCGGAGCTTCGGCTTTGTGTTTGCGGCCGCGTTAACCACTATTGCGGTTTTGCCGCTTCTGCATCGCGCACCGCCGCGCTGGTGGGCATTCGGCCTGGCCGTCGCTTTTGCCGCGGCAGCCTTGATTCGACCGCAAATTCTCCATCCGCTCAACCGAGCCTGGTTTGCCCTCGGACAGCTGTTGCACCGGGTGATGAGCCCGCTGGTGATGGGCTTGATCTTCTTTTTTTGCATCACGCCAATTGCGTGGATCATGCGGCGACGCGGCAGAGATTTGTTGTCGCTCAAGCGCCGCCCGGATCTCAAGAGCTATTGGATTGAAAGGCCGGCGCCGCCGCCGGATGCCCAATCGATGCGGAACCAGTACTGAACGCCGGCGCCGACCGCCACAACGCGAGGGATGCCATGTCCGTCATTGCCGAACTCTGGAGCTTCCTGCGGGTGCGCAAGAAATTCTGGCTCACCCCGGTTCTGGTCATGCTTGTGATCTTTGGCGGTTTGATCGTGCTGGTACAAGGCTCGGCGGTAGCCCCGTTCATCTACACGCTGTTCTGACCGATGCGCGTCCTCGGGATCTCGGCATTCTATCACGACAGCGCCGCCGCGCTTCTCGTCGATGGCCACATCACCGCGGCGGCGCAGGAGGAGCGCTTTACGCGCAAGAAACAGGACGCGCGCTTTCCGGAAGCGGCGATCGGCTATTGCCTCGACGAGGCCGGCATCAAGCTCGACGGTGTCGATTATGTCGCTTTCTATGAGAAGCCGTTCATCAAATTCGAGCGGCTGCTCGAAACTTACATGGCCTTCGCGCCGCGCGGCTTCCAGTCCTTCAGCACGGCGATTCCGATCTGGATTCGCGAAAAGCTATTCCAGAAGAACATCATTCGCGACGAGCTGAAGAAGTTTGCCCCGGAATTCGATTGGAAGACCAAGCTGCTCTTTACCGAGCATCACATCAGCCACGCCGCCAGTGCGTTCTATGCGTCGCCGTTCCGGGAGGCGGCGGTATTAACGATGGATGGCGTCGGCGAATGGTGTACGGCTTCCACGGCGGTCGGCCGCGGCAACGAGCTGACGATACAAAAGGAGATGCATTTTCCGCATTCGCTTGGATTGCTCTATTCCGCCTTCACCTATTATCTGGGGTTCAAGGTCAATTCGGGTGAGTACAAGGTGATGGGCTTGGCGCCTTACGGCCAGCCCGAATTCGCCGATGTGATCCTCGATCATCTGATGGATCTCAAGGAGGACGGGTCTTTCCGGCTCGATCTTTCCTATTTCGATTATTGCACCGGTCTAACAATGACAAACCAGAAATTCGCCGATCTGTTCGGCGCGCCGGTGCGTGACCCGGACAAGGACTTGCTCTCACCCTTCCACATGAACATCGCGGCCTCGATCCAAAAAGTGGCGGAGGAGGTGATGCTGCGGCTCACCCGTTCGCTGGAACGGGCGCACGGCATTGAAAATCTCTGCCTGGCCGGCGGCGTCGCCCTCAATTGCGTCGCCAACGGCAGGATTTTGCGCGATCGCGCATTCAAGAATATCTGGGTGCAGCCGGCGGCCGGCGACGCCGGCGGCTGCGGTCGGCGCGGCGTTGGCGGTATGGCATCAGTTCCTCGGCCAGGAACGCAAGCTCAACGGCAGTCGTGATCTGATGCAGGGCGCGTTCCTGGGTCCCGCTTTCGGTCAGCAAGAGGTGGAAAAGCGGCTCAAGAAGATTGGCGCGAATTTTGCGGTGAGTTCGGATCCCGAAGTGATCGAGCAGACCGCGACGGCGCTTGCCATGGGCGAGGCCGTTGGCTGGGTCCAGGGCCGCATGGAATTCGGTCCGCGTTCGCTCGGCGCGCGTTCGATCCTCGGCGATCCGCGCTCGCCGAGCATGCAGAAAATGCTCAATCTGCGCATAAAATATCGCGAGAGCTTCCGACCGTTCGCGCCCGCCGTGCTTCGCGAGGACGAGGCCGATTGGTTCGAACTCGAGGTCGATTCGCCTTACATGCTGCTGGTCGCCGACGTCAAGCGCGAACGTCGCCGCCGCATGAGCAATGAGGAAGAGGCGCTGTTCGGCATCGACAAACTCAACGTCGTGCGCTCGGAGATTCCCGCCGTCACGCACGTCGATTATTCGGCGCGCGTGCAGACGGTCCATGCCGACACCAACCCGCGCTTCCACGCGCTGATTTCGCGCTTCAAGGCCAAGACCGGCTGTCCCGGTGCTGGTCAACACGAGCTTCAACGTGCGCGGCGAGCCCATCGTCTGCACGCCCGAAGACGCGTTCCGCTGCTTCATGGGCAACGAAATCGAGTTGCTCGTCATCGGCAATTGCATGCTGCGCAAGAGCGAGCAGAACCCGGCCCTCAAGCAGGATTACAAAAACCAGTTCGAACTCGATTGAGCGGATCGAGCGGCAGCTGCTGATCGGGGCGCCGCCGTTACTCGGCCGGCGCCCACTGCGCCGCCGCAGCAGCCGACGAAGGGTCGTTGTCCAAGAGCGCGGCGCGGGTCGCCGCGGTAGCGGCATTCCACCAGGCGTCAACGTCGATGACAGGCGCGCTGCGGCCGGCTTGCTTGGCAACAACGAGGAGCTGTTCCGCGATCGCGGGTATGCCGGCGCTGTCCGGTATGAACGACAGTACGCCGGCGTCAATGAGTGCGCTGAAACCTTCATGGTGCACAAATTCCGTCGCCGAATGCGGCGGCGGGACGACGACCGGCCGATTCGATTGCAGGCAGGCGATGACGCTCGAGCGCCGCGCAGTCAGGCCCTCGGGGAACAGGAACAGGAAGGCTCCGATCTCCTCGAACAGACTGTAAAGTTCCGCCTCGCCGGGAATGTAGCCGGTAACGATGACGCGATCCCCGATCGCCAACCGCGCCACTTTTGACCAGAACTCTTGTTCGTAATCGTCAAGCGACTTGGTGAAACCGCCGATGAAGACGATCAAGGCCCGGACGCCGCGATTAGCCAGATGATTACAGATATCAAGCAGTCCGGTCGCCGCCTTGCCGCGGTAAATCGAGCCGAAATAGCCGATGACGACATCGCAGTCGCTCGCGGCTTCCCGCACGCGCTCAATGCGCTCGGTTATGCAGCGCTCGCGCGGCGGTCGGATGGTCGGCGGGTGCGGCACCAGCCGGCACTTTGCGCCGGCTCCCGCCAGCCAGCGATCGTTTGCTATCTGCTCGGCGATGAACGGCGAGACCACAACGATCGTCCGACTGAGCAGAACGATAGGCGCGACAGCGAGCCGACGCAGCCAGTGCAGGCCTCTCCACTCGTGCAGGAAAACGCTCACCCGACAGCGGACAATAGTGGCAAAAACCAAGATCAACAGCGGGATCAGCAGCATCCTTTTCCAGGCCACCAGCGGCAGGCTGAAGACAATGCCATCCGCGTCGGCGTTCTTGCGAAAGATGGACGGAAGATCGCGCCACCGGCCCGACACGGTGAGCAATTCGTAGCCTTGATCCGGGTAGCGCAGCTGCATCGCCCTTACCAGCTTTTGCGTGAAGATCTCCACCGCGCAGGCTTCCTTGCTCGGCGTCAGCAAGAACAAGCTTCCGCGTCGCGGTGCAGCGCGTGGCGTCGCCAGCGGTCTGGCTTCATACGCCGGCCGCAGCCCGCGAAGGAACAGATAGACCAGACGCGGCCTGAGAATGCTGTCGGGATAACGGAACGCACCAATGGCCAAATAGGCTAGAAACCGCATCGATGCGGCCCTGAACGTACTCGTTGCGTGCTCCAGCCCAGAAAGCGTCAATTTCCGCCAGCCGGCGCCGACGTTTCAAGTCGGCAGGAAGGAAAACGCTGACGAATCCCGGGTTGGAATAGATGGCATCGATCGGCCTGCGAAGTTCGGATGCAGTGGCGATGTGCCGCAACCGATGGTTCGCGCTGGAAAAGCGCTGCCGATACAGCAGAACGACATCGTTGGGCATGGCGGCAAAATCGCTCAGCAAAGCCAGTCGGCACCAGAACTCCCAGTCCTCTCCCAAGGCTTAAGCGCCGGGTTGAAGCCGCCGACCGTCCGGGCAGCATCGGTTCTGATGCAGATGGCGCCGCAAAAGATGAAATTTTTTGCGATCAAATGGCGCAACGTGTCGTCGCTGGGAAACAATTTCCAGCGAAGATGCGACGGCGCGACAGCTCCGAGCCGTCTTCCGCAATCTTGATATGATGCCCAAAGCAGGCGACACGTTGCGGCATGCGATCCAGCGTGCTGGCTCATTCTGGCAAGCGCCTCTGGGCACAGGACATCATCGGCATCGAGAAAGAAAATGTACGGCGCCCGCGCGGTCGCAAGCCCGGCGTTTCTGGCCGCGCTGACGCCGCTATTTGCTTTGGCAGAAGCACGGTCAAACGGCCGTCGGAAAAAGAGCGCAAAACCTGTTGGCGTGCCATCGGTCGAGCCGTCGTCGACGACGATCACCTCGATGTCTCGTCAGGCTCTGCGCAAAGACGCTTTGCACGAGCCTCGCCGAATAAACGTCTCGGCGTTGTATGCAGCGATCACCACTGTGACTGTCGGGAACACGCCATTCCAAGCTCATGCGCCATCAGCTGGCGCACCGCCGGCGTTCGGGCTTGAGGGATTGTTCCGGCAATCCGTCGGCAATGAGCTTAAGGGCGCCGCAACGGTGGCGAGGACGCTGCCATTTGCCTGCCGCGTGACGGCCCACTCGAGCAGATCTGGAGAGACACCATAGCGGCTGGGCTTATCGGCCACGTCATGGCTGTAGAAGATCAGCCATCCGCCGGTCCGCGCGGTTTCGGCGATCAGTTCGGCGATCTTTGCGCGGTCCAACGATGCGTTCTCCAACGGCCACGCGTCGAGCGGGCCAAGGTCGGCGGATCCTCTGTTGATGCCGCCGATGCCCCGAACGGCACGAATCGAAACGGCTTTCAAGATAGCGTTTCGTGCGGATGGAAAGGTCGCCGTAGGGATAGGCGAAATTCCGCACCACGATATCGTGCTGTCGATCTGCTTTAGGGCCGATTGGTTGCGATCGAGCTCCAAGCCGAGTTCGTCAAAGTTCATGTGCGAAACGCCGGATGCGAATAGGTGTGGCATCCGATCTCGTGCCCGTTCGCCCAAATCGTCCGCAGCTGATCGATCGACGCCGCTGCGGGCCGCCCGGAGCTCGCGGTGCCGCAGCCGCGCCGGCAACATAGAAAGTCCCGCGGGCGCCGTGCTTGCTCGAGGATGCTCGCGCCGAACGTCGCATGCGGAGGCGGGCACATCGTCGAACGTGAATGTCACCATCGCCGGCGCCTTAGCCAAGGGCAGCAGTTTGCTGCGGATTTGGCGCGCGAGAAATCGCGACGCCATGGCTGTCACTCTCGCCGGCAATGAAGCGGCTGTTCGAGATCCTCAATGCGATGCGCGGCAACGACGCTCACTATCGGTATTCCTCATATAGAATGCCGAATTCCGCGGCGATCCGGCCGGCGCCGCGCGCGGCGAGTATCAAACTGCGCATGACGGCGCGGCGACCGCAGAATGCCGCGATCGGCAGGGACAAAGCGCCGGAACCGATCAGTCCGAGACCCTTGCACCAGCGCCGCGTGGCGCCGCCGATATCCTGCCAGCGAACTTGCGTTCGATGCGGGTGGCGCCGGTTCCCTTGCGGAACATCCGGCGCAGCAGGTAGCCGACCGTGGTCCGGGACGGCGGCGTCGTTTCAAACACGTGCGCCTCGTCGGCCCATGCAAACTGCGGCCGTCTCTGCGGCAGCGACAGAAGAACTCTTCGTCGCTTCCGCCGGTAAAGGCAAAATCGTGCAGGAAAGGCTCGTCGAGATATTGTTCGAGGGTACTGCGCCGGATCAGCATGTTCCCGGCGCCGTAGATCATCGGCACCGGTCCGGTCGCATAGCGTGTCGGCGCATAGAACGCCGCTCTTCGCCAGCCAATGATCGGGAATCATCGAAGACTGGAAATACCGGTCCACCGACGATATCGACATCGTACTGCAGCGCCACCCTGATCATTTCGGTGAGCCAATTCGGATCGGGATATTCGTCGTCATCGAGCACGGCGACATAATCGGGGGCGGGAATCGCGCGACAGGCGCTCACGAATGCATGGTTGTACGCATAGGTATGACCGCGGCGAGGCTCCAGCGTCCGGTCAAGGGGAAACGGAACGACGGCGCCAGCTGTTGCCACGATCGCGGCGCCGGCGTGTCCTTGCGAGTCGTTATCGACAACGATGATGCGGATCGATCCGGCGTAGGTCAATTGCGCGACATAAGCTACAGCAATTTCCGCAGGCCGGCGGGCCGGCGGAACGTCGGCACGCACAAAAATACAGCGGGCGCGGTAGCTTCCGTCATGGCGCGCGGATACTCCACAGCGTGTCAGTCGCTACCGGCCTGATCCGCAGAGGGGCTTGTTCGTCCCGCCAGTCCGCGTGAGCAGCAGGAATAAGGCGTGCGGGTTGGTCATGAGATAGCGGCCCGCAAGGCGGCGAGGCTCAAGATAAGTTCGATAGGCCCATTCGAGACCGGCCGTTTGCATCCACCGCGGCGCTCGCGCATTTTTTCCCGAGAGAAAATCGAACAAGCCGCCGGAGGTCTTGATCAGTCCGACGCCGTGCAGCCGATCGCGATGGCGTACGGCAAACGATTGTTCGGTCGGCGCCCCGAGGCCGAGCCAGAGGATGTCCGGGCGTGCGCGGTTGATGGTTTCGATGATCCGCTCTTCATCGCCCCGCCGGCGCAGGTATCCGCTGCTGTGGCCAACGATGGTCGAGCTCGGGATAGAGCGTCCGTACGCGCTGCACGGCCTGCCGCACGACCGCATCGGCCGCGCCAAGGAGAAACACCCGCGCGCCGCGGCGCTGCGCAACTTCAGCGACATCGTGGAAGAGGTCGGTCGTGGCGACCCGTTCCGGTAGGGGCATCGTCTGCAAGAGGCGCGAGACAAAGACCAGCGGCATGCCGTCGGCGTGGATGAGGTCGGCTTCGAGAAAGAGATCGCGAACCCGCGATTGTCGGGCGCACATCGAGAGCACCTGACCGTTCGCCGAGGTGAAGATCAGCGGGCGCCGCGCGGCCGCGCGGCGGGCGAGCGCAACGTCGACCATGAGCTGCGCCGACTTGGCGCGGTCGATGACCGCAATGGGCAGTCCGCCGATCGTGGCGACCGGCACTGCCCATTGCCGATCTGTGGCGACGTCAAAGCAAACGGTCTGCGCCGTCATGACTCTGGCTCCTCATCGCCGGTTTTAGCGGCCTGCGGAACAAGGCAAAGTTAATTAAATTATTAGGCTTAAGGACAACGTCTTGTGATGCTTGTCGGTGAGAGCGGCGACGGCATTCGGTTAACGGCCCGGGCAAGCCGTGCGGCCTCTTACTCTGCTACGGGCGATAGCGAGAGAAAACGCAGGCCAAACGTTCCCATAAGGAGGAACAGCGCCAGCGTGCCTTCCGGCACCAGCACGCTCTCAAAGCAGGACTCATAGGCGGCAAAGAGGCAGATCCGCAAAAACAACATTTCCAACGGTGCCGCTGGGCGATCGTGCGGCCCACGATAAAAATCGAAAAGAGGGAACACGACCAGCCATAACGTGACCAGTACCGACCCGGGAATGCCGACGGTAAGAGCAAGATCGAGATAGCCATTGTGAGCATGACCGGCGGTATTGGCCCAGATGCTATTTCCGCCCATGCCGTAGACGACTTCCGGGGTGCCCCAAAACGCTGAAAAGCCGTACCCGGTCAGGGGCCGTTCCAGCATGCGGTCGACCGCGAATTGCCAGACTTCGGTTCGGCCAGTGAAGGTTGAATCCGTCAAGACCTGATCGAGCAAATGACGGACCGGCTCAAAATAGACCGAGCCGACCGAGAAGAAATTGATGACAACCACAATCGAAAGCGCCAGAACGATTCCCATGCCGGGTCTGCGAACCCGCGCCATGATGGCCGAAACAATCAGCACCAACGGCAGCGCCGCAATCGCAGTCTTGGAGTGCGTGAACAGAAGGAATGTAAAAGCCAGCGCCACGATCGCGCCGCCAAGGGCAAGGCTGCGGACCCGAGCGACAAACAGTCCGACGAAAACGAACAGCACCATGTTCGCGCTCGCGTCGTTCTTGTGGCCGAACACCCCGCGCCAATCTCCGGCCAGGTCCGGTTCAAGAAAATCGGTCGCCTGGTGAATCGAGCGCGCCGGGAAAAACAAAATGCCGAAGTAGCACAATGCCAGCACGATCAGCGCGACCGCAGCCATCACGCCACTGAAGTGACGTACGTCCTTCGGCAGCAAAATCACCATGCCCGCGATGCCGATGGTCATGAGCATCAAGCCAAATCGCCGGGCGGACAGCGACGGCTCCCAGGAGGCGGCGACGGACAATGCACACCAGAGAAGCGCCATCAGCAAAATCGGTCGCAACAGGACCAGCAGCCGAGCCGGCTCGTGGAGCAGGCACCAGGACGCGAGCGCCAAGAACAGCAGCGAGTAGCCGATCTGGTTGACGATATAGCCGCTTTCCGTGACAGGCAGCGGTTCGGCAAGGCTCAGGAATGGCCGAAATGAGATACACACGACCAAGAAGGTCGCCAGGACGAGCGTGGTGCGTATGAGCGTGTCGAGCCCGTCGGCCGCATCGACCCCAAAATTCCGCGACGACAGGCGCCCGACTTCGGCCACGAGGTCCTTCCTCCTCAGCTCGATCTCACGCTAGCGCGGCACGAACGCTCAGGCTGCCCCGGCGCCGGTCAGGATCGCGCCGCGGACTTTCCGCGCGTCGGAGCCGAGGCGGCCGATGAATTGCTCGGCGGCAGCGGCGCTCCGTTCATCATTTCTGGCAACCAGAACGATGTGATCGACAAGCCGGGCAAAGAAGCTGGTGCCCGGATTGCGGCTCAAATCGATCGCGGCCACGATGACCATGTCGAAGCGTCTGGTCTGATCGAAGGCGTGTCTGACATCCGTTTCGCTGATAGGCCGGTTACGCCGGCTGCTTGGCGAAACAAACGACACCGTGCTGATGTTGGTTTCGCGGTCGCGGACGATCACATCGGAGAGTTCCCGGCGGCCGATGGCGACATCGACCAGCCCGGCTTCGGTCTGATCGGCGTCGATCGCCGACAACGTTCGGCGCTCGAGATCCGCGTCGATCAGCAACACGCGTTGCGTTGCGGCGGCAACGGCGGCGAGCGTAAGGGCGACCGCCACGGTGTCGTCCCCGTCGTCAGAGGCGACGACAAGAATGCTCGGATTGCCGCGGGTCCGATGACTCGTACGCAAGGCTTCGTGCACGCGACGCATTTCCATCGCCAAACGCGAATTCGGGTTCTCCGCGGCGTCCAAACCGAAGGAAACGTCGAGGTTCGGCAACCTCGCAAGTACCGGGACAGAGGAAGATGCGCCGGCGGTCGGCCAAAACTGACTGATCGCCTTGGCCACCTTGCCGCCGAGAGCGCTGGTTCCGGCGGCACGGGCCGGACCGATGCCGTAGCTCTCACGCACCATGACAACGCCGGTCCCGGCGCCGACACCCAGGAACAGCGCGCCCACGGCGATCAGCAGGTTCGATGGCGGGAAACTGCGGCGCAACGGCGGCTCGGCCCGCGAAATCACCCGGATGTTCTTGGTATCCACTCGCTCCTGTTCGCCGGTCTCACGGGCGCGGACGAGAAAGGCCTCGTAGACGGCGCGATTCGCCTGGACGTCGCGATCGAGCTCGCGCAGCGTCACCATGGCCTCATTGGTGGTGACAGCGTTGCCTTTGAGCTTTTCCAGGCTTGCGGCGAGCGCCTCCTCGTTGGCGCGAGCGCCTTCGTATTCGGTGCGCGCCGAAACCGCGATGCGATGCACCTCGTCGTCAATCATCCGCCGCAGCCGCTCGGCCTCCGCCTGGATCTCCATCACTGCCGGGTGGCGGTTGCCGAGCGAGGTCATCTGCTCGGCCTCGCGCCGCATGACCTCGGCGTATTGGCTGCGCAGCGCACTGATGGTCTGGGATTGCACCGCCTCCGGAAAGGCGCCGATCTTGTCTTTGGACAGTTGCACCTGCTCGACCTGGTCGAGACGCGCCTTCGCCGCCGCAGTATGGGCGCGCGCCAGCCCCAGTTGATTGTTCAATTCCGTGAGTTGCTGCTCGTTGACGAGGGTGCCGCTCGAGCCAAGGATATTGTTGCGTGCCTTGAAAGCCTCGACCCGATCTTCGGCCTGCCGCACCCGATCCTTGAGCTCGTTGAGACGGGCGGACAAGGACTGCGAGACTTGGCGGGCCGCGTCGGACCTGACCTCCGTTTGTTCCGCCAGATAAGCCTGTGTAATCGCGTTGGCGATGCGCGCCGCTTTCACCGGATCGTGGCTGGTGACGCTCACGTCCACCACGTAAGTGCGCTCGGCGCGCTTGACCTGGATGCTCCGCCTCAGCGCGTTCAGGGCGGCAAGGGAGCTATTGCTGGCGGCGCCGCCGGACCCCGAGGCGTTACCGATAAACTCCGGATCCCGGTCGAGCGATTCGGCGGCAACCACGCGCCGCAGTACACTGTCGGATGTCAGCACCCGGACCTGACTCTCGACCTGCAGCACGGCCGCGTCGTTGGCCTGATTGGTTTGGGTCAGATCGTTGCCAACCGCCCGCAAATCCGTCGGGTCGATGAGAATTTGCGTCACCGCGGTATATCGGTGCGGCACGACCACGACGAACAGTACCGCCAGAAGCAGCGATGCGACGGTGGTCAAAAGAATCGTGGTTTTGCCGCGCCAGATGGCGGCCAGGGCTTCTTGAATGTCAATTCCGCCGGGCGGCGTGAGCCCGATGGGCATATCGCCCGCCCCGGCGACGGCCGACCGCATTTGGCGCGGCGCTTCGAACATTTCTCCAAAGACTTTCTTAACAGGGGCAGCGCGGTGCTCCGGCGCGGGCAGCGGCGCCAAGCAGCGCCATGTCGGCGCGTTAATCCCCCATACCCACTCAAAGGCATGCCGCCCGGCATGTCCAGGGAAGTCGGTATGGTTAACCAATTCATAAAGCGGCAGGGTTAATGGCGGGTGTACGCCGCGGCCAATGAGCAGGCGGTGAGCGAGGTGCCGAATAAGTGGTCAGCGGCGCAGGATGCGGAATACGGCGCCGGCGGCGACCAGGAGCGCGATGATCGGGATCCAGATCAGCACGGCGCCGAGCACGGCGAGCAGGATCACGGCGGCAAGGATCCCGATGATCAGAACCAGGAGCGCGGCCCCGAACGGCCCAAGCCTGGTGACATAGATCCGATGCGTCTCACCCGCCTGAGAGGCGGCATAGGGGCGCCAGGCGTGCTGGCGCCACTGCGGGTCGCGTGCGCTTCGATCCGGCGGGATGATCTCCGGTTCGACGCGCGGCTGTTCCGGCCGATTTGAATCTTCCACCATGGCGTGATTGCCGCCTGCTTCTCTACCACCGTTTATGTAAGCGTTGCGGAAACCAGCACAAGCGGTGCGCTGTCGCCGGCGCTCAAGCGTGTTGAGTCCGCGCGTGGTGATCGTGGAGGAATTTGGCAAGTTGTTCGCGCAGGCTTTCGTCGCGCTCGCTTTTGTGCCCCAGAACGACGGCCCGCTCGAACAAAGCATGTTGAAGCTCTTGCGGCAGATCGCCCCAAAGGCCGGCGGTTGCCGCTCCGAGGACGAGAAAGTAACGGTCCGGAGTGTTGTCGGCGATGAAGTCCGTTTTTCCGCTCATGAGAGCCCTCCAACTGGCTCGCCCGCAGCGGTGGGGCCTGTTAAATCCGCATTTTGCGGCGGAACACAGCTGACAAAACGAATGAAGGTGGGTCGAGGTTCCGCCGGCTGGCGCAAGAGGAGGGTGAGAGCCCAGGTCTCGGTGTCACGACGCTGACCGCGTGACGTCATCATGACGGCACGCCGGCGGCATGCTAGCTTTCAGCGTGGGCATCCTTGGTTTCGACGTCGGTCGCAGCGCCGTCCTTGGCGTCGCCGTAGTGGGCAGCCTTTGCGGCAGCGCGCTGGCGCAGGACGCGGCGACATTGAGTGATGCAGCCACCGCCATGATCGGCGCCTGGGAATTCTCCAATGCCGATCACGATAAAATCTGCCACTTCATCTTCCGCGCCGACGCCATGGCCGGCGGCTATAAGCTCGAAATCGATAAGAACTGCCCCAGTTTGTTTCCCGCAACCAAGGACATCGTGGCCTGGGCGGCCGACAATTACGGCGCGTTGCGACTTCTCACTGCCGGCGGCAACGTCGCGATCGAACTCACCGAAGCCGAGACCGGCATCTATGACGGCTTCGAACCGGGCCAAGGCCGCTACGTGCTGCAGAGCGCGGCCGCGGCGCCCGTCCGCTCGGCCGAGGATATGGTTGGCGATTGGGCGGTCGCGCGCGGGACAGGTAAGCCGATTTGTATGCTCACATTGGCCGACAGCCCTTCCGGGGGCGACAGTTTGGCACTCAAGATCAAGCCGGGCTGCGATGCGCTCGTGACCCGCTTTGGGCCGACGTCGTGGCGCATCGATCAGGGCGACCTCGTTCTGTCGTCGGCGCGCGGGCAGACCTGGCGCTTCGAAGAGAATGACGCCAACACCTGGCAGCGCGTGCCAGAAGCCGCGGATCCGGTCCTGCTGGTGCGGCAATAGCGACGATACAACATCGAGGATGGCGCATGAGTGATGCAGTGGCGGCCTTTCACGCCAAGCAAAGCGGATTTCTTCCCGATCATTTGGGACTGAATTGGATCGATTTACGGCCTGGTTTTGCCCGCGGTCGACTCGACATCCGCAAGCAGCATCTGGCGCCAAACGGATATCTTCATGCCGCGACGGTTGTTGCCCTTGCCGACACCGCCTGCGGCTATGGCTGCATCATGTCACTGCCGGAGGGAGTCGCAGGTTTCACCACGGCCGAGCTGAAGGCCAACTTCATCGGGACCGCGCTTGAGGGCGAAATCACCTCCGAGGCACGATTGCTGCATGGCGGCCGCACCACCCAGGTCTGGGATGCCGAGGTCAAAAGCGAGACCAGCGGGAAGACCATCGCCTTGTTTCGGTGCACCCAGTTTCTGCTCGCCAAATCCCGCGGCGCTCAGTAAGTCGCGATCAACGACGGAGTTGTCGCGTGAGCGTCAAGCCGATGCCCGCCGATGAATTCCCAGCAACGGTTCCTATCGTCGTCATCGGCGCCGGCGCGGGGGACTCTGCGCGGCGCTCGCGGCGCATGAAGCCGGCGCGGAGGTGGTGGTGCTGGAGCGCGATTCTGTGCCGCGCGGTTCGACAGCGTTGTCGGCGGGGCTTATTCCAGCCGCGGCGACACGTTTTCAAAGTGCACTCGGCATCGCCGACAGTCCTGCGCAATTCGCAGCAGATATAAATAAAAAGGCGCATGACGAGGCCGACGGCAGGATTGTCGATACGGTCGCGCGCGCGGCGGGTCCGACGATCGAGTGGCTGGCGGATCGCTACGGCTTGCCGTTTTCCGTCGTGAACGACTTCGACTATCCCGGCCATGGCGCGCGGCGGATGCACGGCCTGCCGAGCCGTTCAGGCGCGGAGCTGATCGACCGGTTGCGGCAGGCTGTGGACGAGGCCGCCATTCCGCTCATCGTCAATGCGACGGCCACGGCGCTTTACGCTGACGATGAACGCGTCGTTCGCGGCGTTGAGATAACCCGGCCGGATGGCGCCAGTGATGACTTGGGCTGCCAAGCGCTGATCCTCGCGTGCAACGGCTACGGCGGCGCCGCCGATCTGGTCGCACGGCACATTCCGGAAATGCGCGGCGCTTACTATTTCGGTCCTCCCGGCAACCGCGGTGACGCGGTGCTCTGGGGTGAAGCGCTCGGCGCAAAACTCGTCCATATGTCGGGCTATCAAGGTCACGGTTCGGTCGCCCATCCGCATGGAATACTGGTCACCTGGGCGGTGATCATGGAAGGCGGCTTTCAGGTCAATGTGAGCGGCCAGCGCTTTTCCGACGAAAGCCAAGGCTATTCGGAGCAGGCGGCTGTTGTGCTCGCCCAGCCGGAGCACATCGCTTTCGACATATTCGATGAGCGCATTGCCGCCGTGGCGAGGCAGTTTGAAGACTTTCGCCAAGCCGAAGTCTGCCGGCGCGGTGATCGAGGCGGCGACCGTCGCCGAACTGGCCGAGCGGCTGAAGCTGCCGGCTTCGGCGCTGGCGCAAAGCTTCGCCGAAGTCGATAGCGCCAAACGCCCCGAGGGCAAGGATCGTTTCGGCCGATCGTTCTCCGGTCGGCCACCGTTGTTGCCGCCCTTCAGGGCCGTTCGGGTCACCGGGGCGCTGTTTCACACCCAAGGCGGTCTTGCCGTCGCCGGCGAAGCTCGCGTCATCAGCGGCCAAGGCGCTCGTTTGCCAAACCTGTTTGCCGCCGGCGGCGCAGCGACCGGTGTTTCCGGTTCACAGGCGAGCGGCTACCTGTCGGGCAACGGTTTGCTGACGGCGACGACGCTCGGTCGCATCGCCGGCCAGAATGCCGCCGATCTGGTGAAACGTAGCAGATAAGCGCCGCCGCTGCGGTGTTGCGTTGGCCGCAAGACCAGCCGCCGAGGGATTGCAGCCGCCGCCTGACGTGCAAGCGGAACCGGGTCCGGATAAACGTGTTGTCAAATGCGGGGCCCCGGAGTGCGTGATCATGTCTATGATCAGCGCCCGCGTAGGCGCGATTGCGCTTGCTGCCTTCGCCCTTTTTCCGCCGTTTCACCCGGCGCAGGCGTTCGGCTTGAATTTCGGACCGCTTCATCTTAATTTGCCGGTGCCCGGTGTTCACGAGCGCGGCCGCGTGGCTCGGCGTGAAACCCCGCATGAAACCCCGCATGCAGCCCCGTCGGAGCCGGAGGAAGGCGATCGGCCGACATTGCTATATTCGGTACTTGCCTGGCCCTCGCTCGATGCCGCCATTTTCTCGCCGCGGACGGTATCGTCATGGCCGTTCGACTACAAAGCCATCTTTGCTCAGGCGTTCGCAAAATACACACCCGAGCAAACCGCCGAGCTTTGCCCATACCGCGATGCTTCCGGCGAAGCGGCGGCGCGCATTGAGCGGGAGATGGAGCCAAATGCCGCGCAAAAGCTCTTGCTGAAGCGATTGGCCACGGCGCTCGGCCAGGCCAACGGCCTTCTGATCAAATCCTGTCCGCGCGAAATTTCCCCGCTGCCGGTCGCGCGCTTGCAACTGATGGAAGGGCAAATCGATGCGACGATCACCGCACTGGAAATCATCCGCCCGCCGTTGCAGAAATTCGAGCAATCCCTCGACGACAAACAACGCGCCCGATTTGATGAGGAGAGCCCGGCGGCCGGCGGCGCATTTCTCGCCTGTGGCAGCAGAACCGACATCGCGAACTGGCCTCTCTCCCAGCTTGAGCGGGCGGTGCAACCAACCGACGCCCAGCGCAAGGCGCTGCGCGAAGTCGAAGCTGCGTTCAGCCGGGCCGCGGCCGGCGTTGCCGCCGATTGCCGGGGTGCCGTGCCGCAAACACCGTCGGGCAGGCTTGGGGCGATTGAAAATCAACTCGACGCCACCTGGCGAGCGGTGGAGACCATCCAGGTGGCGCTAGCCGATTTTCAAAAGAAGCTGAGCGACGAGCAGAAGGCGCGCATCAACGCCCTGGAAATTGCGAGTACGCGATAACGCTCACGGCTTTGGCGGTTGTTGCTCGACAATACGCAGCTTGCGCACGGTCAATTCATCAACCTCCAGCGAACCGATGCGTGCCCTCTTGATAGCCAACCGACCGATCGCAATTTGGCCGATGGCTAGCGCGCCAATGGCGACCGCACCTACTGCGACGGCTCCCACGGCAAGCGCCAACAGGTTGGAGGGCGCGGCAGCTATTGCTCGTCTTGCCAGTTTGCGCGCCATTGGCGGCCTCGTCCTCTCACACCAGCTTTAAGCCCTTGAGACTGGCGTGGCCTTCCTTGCCGACGATGATGTGGTCGTGCACGGAAATGCCGAGCGGCCTCGCCACCGCGATAATCTGTTGCGTCATCTGGATATCGGCGCGCGACGGCGTCGGGTCGCCGGAGGGATGATTGTGTACGAGGATGATGGCGGTCGCCGATAGCTCCAGCGCGCGCTTGACCACCTCGCGCGGATAGACCGGGGTGTGGTCGACAGTGCCGATTTGCTGCAGCTCGTCGGCGATCAGCTGGTTGCGCTTGTCGAGGAAGAGGACGCGGAACTGCTCCCGGTCGGCGAAGGCTTGCGCCGTGCGGCAATAGTCGAGCACGGCCGACCAGGACGAGAGCACCGGACGCTTCTTGACTTCGCCGCGCAGCAGCCGGCTTGCCGCCGCCTGCACCGTTTTCAGCTCGGTGATGGCGGCGTCGCCCAGCCCCTTGACCTCGGCGAGCCGGGCCACCGGCGCGGATATCGCCTCCGCGAATGAGCCAAAGGTCGCAATCAGCGCTTTGGCGAGCGGTTTGACGTCACGTCGGGGCAAGGCGCGAAACAGCACCAGCTCCAGCAGCTCATAGTCCGACAAGGCGTCCGCCCCGGCCTCGCGAAATCGCTCACGCAAGCGCTCGCGATGGCCGTAATAGTGCGGCGGAGCCTCGGCAAGGCCTGGTTCGCTCTCGTGCTTCTTTGCATCCATGAGTGCGACCATCACCGCCGCCTTGCAGCGGCTCCCACAAGGATGACCAGATTACGGTATTTTGCAATCGGATTGCGAAAGTCCTTTTGCGGCGCGCGGAATGCCACCGGCGGGCCAACACAGGGAGAATGCCATGGGCCAGCCCGGCAGCTACGCCTACCTTCCCCTCGAGCGCGTCGTGTTCGGCCGTCCCGCTGCCGACGCCGTTATGCAAGAGGTGGCGCGCATCGGCGCCGCGCGGGTGTTCATCGTCGCATCGAAGAGCCTGGCGCGGAACACGCCGGTCATCCGCATCATAGCCGAAGCGCTCGGCTCCCGCTGTGTGGGCCTCTTCGACGGCTGCGTGCAGCATAGTCCACGCGCGAGCGTGATCGCCGCCGCCAACGCGGCACGCGCGGCAGCGCCGGACCTCATTCTCACGGTCGGCGGCGGCACGGCGATCGACACCGTCAAGGTGTTGCAGATTTGCCTTGCGCACGACATCGATGCCCCCGCCGGGCTCGATGGGCTGCACGCCGTGATCGGGCCCGATGGCAAGCGCCGCGTTCCGGACATCAGGCCATCACCGGTGCGCCAGGTGGTCGTGCCGACCACGCTCTCCGGGGCCGAATTCTCGAACCTCGCCGGCGTGACCGATGAGCGCATCCGCCAGAAACATTCATTCATTGCTCCGGACATCGGCGCGCGCGTCGTGATCCTCGATCCGGAGGTGACGGTGCATACGCCGGAATGGCTATGGCTTTCGACCGGCGTCCGCGGTGTCGATCACGCCGTAGAAACGCTGTGCTCCATCGACGCGCATCCCTATTGCGACGGACTCGCTTTGCAAGCGTTACGCTTGTTTGCCGAGGCATTGCCGCAGCCCCAAGATCTGGCCGCCCGCTTGAAGTGCCAGCAGGCGTCGTGGCTTGCCGCGTCATCGATCGCGCGGGTCAATTATGGCGCCAGCCATGGCATCGGCCATGCACTCGGCGCTTTCGCCGATGTGCCGCACGGGCACACCTCCTGCGTGATGCTGCCGCACGTGATGCGTTATAACGAGCGCGCAACGGCGGCGAAGCAGCGGCTGATCGCCGAGGCGCTGGGTCGGCCCGGCGTCGCCGCGGCCGATGCGATCGCCGAACTGATCGGCGCGCTCGGACAGCCAACCACGCTGCGCGCCGTCGGGATCAAGCGCGAGCAACTGACGAAGATCGCCGAGGCGGCGATGCACAACATCTGGGTGCGCACCAACCCGCAGCCGATCCGCTCGCTCGACGATGTGATGCAGATACTTGAAGCCGCCTGGTGAAACCCGTGCGGATCACGCGCGATAGGGCGGCTTGGTAAACCCCTTCGGAGAAAGAGTGAAAATCTCGACGCCGCTCTGGGTGACGCCGACTGAGTGCTCGAATTGTGCGGACAGTGAACGATCGCGAGTCACCGCCGTCCAGCCATCGGACAACACCTTCACGTGCGGCCGGCCGAGATTGATCATCGGCTCGACCGTGAAGAACATGCCGGGCTTGAGCACGATGCCCTCGCCCGGGCGGCCGACGTGCACGATGTTTGGTTCGTCGTGGAACAGGCGGCCAAGCCCATGACCGCAGAAATCGCGCACCACGCTCATGTGCTGGGCCTCGACATAGGTTTGGATGGCGTGGCCGATATCGCCAGTTGTGGCGCCGGGCTTGATCGCGGCAATCCCGCGCATCATGGCCTCGTAGGTCACCTCAATCAGCCGCTCGGCGCGGCGGGGGATTTCGCCGACGGCGTACATGCGGCTGGAATTGCCGTGCCAACCGTCGAGGATCAGGGTCACATCGACATTGACGATGTCGCCCTCACGTAGCGGCTTTTCCGAAGGAATGCCGTGGCAGACGACGTGATTGACCGACGTGCAAGTCGCCTTCCGGTAGCCACGGTACATCAGCGTCGCCGGCGCCGCGCCGTGATCCATGCCGAAGTCGTAAACCAATCGGTCAATGCGCTCGGTGCTGACGCCGGGTGCGATTTGGTCGGCCAGCATGTCGAGGCATTCCGCCGCCAGCCGCCCGGCCCTGCGCATGCCCTCGAAGGCAGCGGGGCCGTGAATTTTGATCTGTCCGGTTTTGCGGAGCGGCGCAACGGCCGCGTCGACATAGGTCATGGTGTTGGAGCTTTAGCCCGCCGCTGATCGACCAACAATGTAAGCATGGGCGTGCCCAACGCAAGCAATCTCCCTACCGGCGATCCTAGCCTCCGACGATAGGAACCGGGGCGGCGATCTCGATGCCATTGAGATCGACGTTGCACCGCCAGGCCAGCATTTCCACCCCGCGCCCGCGCGCCTGCTCCAAAGCCGCGGCGTAGGCCGCGTCGATATCGCGGGCGACAGTGAACCGATCCGCCGATGGAATCTGGATGACGAACAGGAGCACGGCGCGCGCGCCGCTCGCCCGGACGGCGGCAAGCTCGCGCATGTGCTTGGCGCCGCGCTCGGTCACGCAATCCGGAAATTCCGCCAGCCGCGGCTTGCGCATAAGATGCACGTTCTTAATCTCGAGGTAACAGGGCGGCCGTGCCGGGTCGTTGAGCAGAAAATCGATCCGTGAATTGGCGTTCTGGCCGTATTTCACCTCGCGCCGAACCGACGGATAGCCGCGCAATTCAGGAATCACACCGGCTTCGAGCGCTTCGGCGACGAGTTGATGCGGGTGGCCTGTGTTCACCCCCACGAGTTCCGGGCCGCTGCCGAGATCCGTCTCGACCAGCTCCCAGGTATAGGGAAGCTTGCGCAGCGCATTACCGGAATTGGAAAGCCACACCCGCGACAATGGCCGATTGAGCCCGGTCATGGCGCCTGGATTGGCGACGTGGACAGTCGTCAGTTCGCCGGATTCGAGCACCACGTCGGCAAGAAAGCGCTTGTACCGGCGGGCGAGCGTCGCGGGAATCAGGGTCGAGACGAAACGCATGCCGCACTTAAACGCTCGGCCACGGGCGAGGGAAGGGTTTTGTTCCCGGCGTCACGCTTCGATCCGGCCACCTAACTCGTCGTCGATGTGGGCTCGGATGATTTCGTCGAAGGAAGTCTCGGCCTTGAAGCCGAGCGAAAGCGCGCGGCGCGTGTCGAATTGACCGGGCCAGCCGGCAACGATGCGCGCGACCAGCGGGTCCGGCTCGCGGTGGATCCGGGCGGCCACCTTCTCACCGGCGATCCGGCGCAACGCCGCGATCTGCTCGGCGACCGTGCAACAAACGCCCGGCATTGTGAGGTTCACGCGCGACCCGAGTTGTTTGCTGTCCAGGCCGGCCGCCCGGAGGAGAAAGCCGACCGCGGCGCGCGGGCTGGCATGCCAGTTGCGGACGCTGTCTTCGACCGGCAGCACGGCTTCCTCGCCGTTGAGCGGCTCGCGGATGATCGATGAAAAAAATCCGGCCGCGGCTTTGTTCGGCGGCCCCGGCCGCACCACGATGTTTGGTAGCCTGATACCGACACCGTTAACAAAGCCGCGGCGGGTGTAATCGGCGAGGAGGAGCTCGACCATCGCCTTCTGCGCGCCGTAGGAGGTCAGCGGCGTCAGGAAAAAATCGTCCCCGATGGTTTCCGGGAACGGCGCGCCAAACACCGCGATCGACGAGGAAAAGACGACCCGCGGCCGATACGCGTCGCCGGCGATGCGAACGGCTTCAAGGAGCGACCGCGAGCCGTCGAAATTGACGTGCGTGCCTTTCTCGAAGTCCAGCTCGGCCTCGCCGGAAACGACGGCCGCAAGATGGAAGATCACGTCGGGCCGGCCGCCAATGGCGACGCGCGCCATCGCCGTATCGGCGATGTCGCCGGCAAGGGTCTCGACGTGCGGCGCAAGATTCTCCGGCCGTTGCGGGGCGCTCACGTCGAGGAGAGTGAGCTTCTCGATCGGCCGGCCGGCAAGCGCACCTTCACCGACCAGGCGCGCCGTCAGCTTGCGCCCGATCATTCCCGCGGCGCCGGTGATAAGGATGTGCATCGCTAATGTTGTTACAGCGCCATCCCGCCGTCGACCAGATGTGCCTGGCCGGTAATGTAGCTTGCCTCGTCACTGGCGAGGAAGAGCGCAAGCCATGCGACCTCCTCGGGCGTGCCGAGCCGGCCCATGGGCTGTCGCGCGACGAAATCCTCACGTACGCGATCGAGCGAACGCCCGGACTCCTGCGACACCGCCGTGATGCGTTCCCCGAGCGACGGCGATTCGATCGTGCCCGGACAAACGGCATTGCAGCGGATGCCCTGCTTGATGAAATCGGCGGCGACCGCCTTGGTGAGCCCGATCACCGCGGCTTTGGTGGCGCCATAGACGTAGCGATTGGGCACGCCGCGGATCGAGGATACCGCCGAGGCGATGTTGACGATCGACCCCGATTTTTTCTCCAGCATCGCCGGCAGGAACGTCTTGATCATGCGGTGCATCGATTTGACGTTGAGATCGAACGAAAAATCCCAGTCCTTGTCGGTGCAATCGAGCACAGTGCCCTGATGCACGTAACCGGCACAATTGACCAGGACGTCGAGCGGGCCGACTTCGCGGGCGACCTCGCGGCTGAAGGTTTCGATGTCGTCCTGCGAGCGGACATCGAGCTTGCGCAGCTTGGCGCGTAATCCCGATAGCTTATTGGGGTCGAGATCGGTCGCGATCACTTCGGCGCCCTCGGCGGCGAATTTTTCAACGATCGCACGGCCGATGCCTTGGCCCGCCGCTGTAACGAGCGTGATCTTGCCTTGCAGTCTGTTGCTCATGCCTGCCTCACGTCACACGTCATTCATTGCCGCCAGACTGAGTTTTTGTCGGCCTTCGCTGTCGAAATTCTCCGGCGCCAGCCAACGCTCGAAGTTCAGCTTGCGCGCCGGCCATTCGCCGTCGAGCATGGAGAAATACGCGGTGTCGCGGTTTCTGCCCTTGGCGATCATGTGCTGGCGAAGGATGCCTTCAAAGACGAAGCCGTACCGCAGAGCGGCGCGCCGGGATGGTGCGTTGAGGGCATTGCATTTCCACTCGTAGCGCCGATAGCCGAGCGTCTCGAACGCATAACGCGCCAGCAAGTACTGGGTTTCAGTGCCGAGCGCCGTGCGTTGCAGGGCCGGGCTGTAAACGATGAAGCCAACTTCAATGACGCGCATGACGGGCCGGATTTCCATCAATGTCGCAAAGCCGAGCGCACGTCGTTCAGTGTCGTGTACAGTGTAGAAATAGGGGTCTTTGGACGCCTCCCGCTCGGCGAGCCACGTCGAGAAACTTGCCTGGTCGGCGAACGGACCATGGGTGGAAATGTGGGTCCAAATTTCGTCGTGGCTATGCAGAGCCCGCCACAGACCGGCGGCGTCCCGGCCCGCGTTGAGCCGGCAAACCGAGCCATACCGTCCGGGCAACGTCACCGGGCCGGGGCGCTGTGCGGGTGTCGCGTCAACCGGCAAGCCGACCGCTTGGCCAGTTTGCGGATGAGGTTCCGATTGGGGAATCACGACAAGAGCTTCTTGCGGTCTTCGCTAAAAAACTTGTTCAGCTCGGGGTTGGAGATAAGTCCGGCGAAACCGTCGAACTTGCCGTCCTTGGCGACCTCGGTCGCGGTACGGATGAAGGCGTGCATCGCGACCCGCGCCAGCGACCCACCGACGCTGATCCGGCGCACGCCCATCGCCGCGAGGTCGTTCACCGTGAAACCGAGCGCCCAGCCGTTGAGGAAATTCACCGGCTTCTGCGCCACCGCCTGCACCACCGCCTCGATCTGCTCGCGCGTTCTGATGCCCGGCGCATAGAGGCAGTCGGCGCCGGCCGCGGCATAGGCCTTGAGCCGGCGTATGGCATCGTCGAGATCGTTGACGCCGCGAATGAAGTTCTCTGCCCGGGCGGTGAAAACCACCTCGCTGCCGGTGCGATCGATCGCAGCGCGCGCCGCCCTTACGCGCGCCACCGAGAGATCGAAATCGTACAGCGGTGTTGCCGCGTCCTTCGGCGCGTCCTCGATCGACAAGCCGGCTACTCCGGTCGCCACGCACCGGGTCACATTTTCGGCCACCCGGTCGGGATCGTCGGCAAAGCCGTTCTCGAAATCGGCGTTCACCGGCACATCGGTCGCTGCCGCCAGCCCGTGAAAATGCGCGAGTACGTCGTCGCGGCTCTGCGCGCCGTCTGGAAAACCTTGCGCATGGGCGTCCCCCGAGCTTGTCGTTGCCAGCGCCTTGAAGCCGAGGCCTTGCAGATAGCGCGCGGTCCCGACGTTCCATGGATTGGGAATCACGAAACAGCCGGCCTCATGCAGTGCGCGGAAAGTCTTGCGCTTGTCGGCGACAGTCGGACGCGGAGTGCTCATGCCTGAACCCGTGAAGCTCCTGAAAATGGAAAGTCAATGGCTGTCACGTGGAATGAAGCTCTGCGCGACGTGCTGATACTTGATCGCCGGCTCAAGCACCATGCCGTTCGCCAGCTGATCGACTAAAGCGCGCTGGATTTCCTGCCACGGCGTCTGGCTTGGCGGATAATGATAGCCGCCGTCTCTCTTCAGCGCCATGCGCCGCTCCGCCAATTCGGCCGGTGAAATGAGCATGTCGGCGGTGCCTCTGTTGAGATCGATGCGCACGCGGTCGCCGGTCTTGAGGACTGCAAGGCCGCCGCCGTCCGCCGCTTCCGGAGAGGCGTTCAGGATTGAGGGGGAACCCGATGTGCCCGACTGCCGGCCGTCGCCGACGCATGGCAGCGAAGTCACGCCGCGTTTGATCAGCGCGGCCGGCGGCTGCATGTTGACGACCTCGGCCGAGCCCGGATAGCCGATCGGCCCGGCGCCGCGAATGAAAAGGATGCTGTGCTCGTCGATGCCAAGCGCCGGATCGTCGATGCGCCGGTGATAATCCTCCGGGCCGTCGAATACCACGGCGCGTCCTTCAAGCGCATTCGGATCCTTCGGATCGTTGAGATAGCGCTGGCGAAATTCCTCGGAAATCACGCTCGTCTTCATGATTGCGGAATCGAACAGATTGCCGCGCAGCACCTTGAAGCCGGCTTGGGATTTCAGCGGTTGGTCGTACGGCCGGATGACGACGGCGTTGCTCGCTTTTGCCTTGGCGACGTTCTCCGCAAGTGTCCTGCCGTTAATGGTCAGCGCCTCTCCATGGATGCGGCCCGCTTCAAGCAGCTCATGCATCACCGCCGGCAGACCGCCGGCGCGATAATAATCCTCGCCGAGATATTCGCCCGCCGGCTGCATGTTGACGAGAAGCGGCACGTCGTAGCCGATCGTTTCCCAGTCTTCGGTCGAAAGCTCGACGCCGATATGGCGCGCGATGGCGACGAGATGGATCGGCGCGTTGGTCGAGCCGCCGATCGCCGTACAAGCGACGATCGCGTTCTCGAAGGCCGCCCGGGTGAGAATGTCCGAGGGCTTCAAATCCTCGCGCACGATCTCCACGGCGCGCACGCCGGTTTCGTAGCCGATCTGCCCGCGCTCGCGATAGGGCGCCGGGATCGCAGCGCAGCCGGGCAGCGACAGGCCGAGCGCTTCGGCCATCGCGTTCATGGTCGAGGCGGTTCCCATGGTGTTGCAGTGGCCGATTGAGGGCGCCGACGCAGCAACGACGTCGAGGAATTGCTTGTAGTCGATCTTGCCGGTGGCGATGTCCTCGCGGGCCTGCCAGACCATGGTGCCGGAACCCAAAAGCTTGCCCTCCGCGCTGTAGCCGTCGAGCATCGGCCCGCCGGAGAGGACGATCGCCGGCGTGTTGACGGTCGCGGCCGCCATGATGCAGGCCGGCACCGTTTTGTCGCAGCCGGTCGTCAGCACCACGCCGTCGAGCGGATAGCCGAAAAGTACTTCGACCAGACCGAGATAGGCGAGGTTGCGGTCAAGCGCCGCGGTCGGCCGTTTTCCAGTCTCCTGAATGGGATGGACCGGAAACTCAAACGCGATGCCGCCGGCATCACGGATACCTTCGCGCACCCGCTTGGCAAGTTCCAGGTGATGGCGATTGCACGGACTGAGATCGGAGCCGGTCTGGGCGATGCCGATGATCGGCTTGCCGGACGTAAGTTCTTCGCGGGTTAGACCGTAGTTGAGGTACCGCTCCAGATAGAGCGCCGTCATGCCCGGGTTCTCCGGATTGTCGAACCACAATTGCGAGCGCAGGCGCGGCTGTCCGGCGTTTTGCGAACCGTTGGTCTTAGTCATTCAGCGTCTCCGGTCGCCCTCACTTGCATTCCATAGATAAGGCAGATCGAGGCCGCCGCGAAGGAGTATTGCAGCGCAACATTGGCGCGGCGTTTGCCTTTGGCGCTGAGTTGGGCTGAAGTATTCGTATGCTCAAGACCATTGCCGCCTTTGATCGGCTCGGCGAAGAGAACGCCTTCGCTGTGCTCGCCCGCGCCATGCAGCTTGCAGCCCAGGGTCGAGACATCATCAACCTCGGCATCGGCCAGCCCGATTTCCGCACCCCGGATTTCATCGTCGAGGCTGCGATCAAGGCGTTGCGCGACGGCCATCACGGCTATACCCCCGCGGTCGGCATCCCGCCGCTGCGCGAGGCCGTCGCCGCCGACCTGCACAAGCGCTTCAAAGTCGGCGTATCGCCCGACGCGGTGATGATCCTTCCCGGCGGCAAGCCGACGATGTTCATGTCGATCCTGATGTTCGGCGAACCGGGCGCCGACATTCTTTATCCCGACCCCGGCTTTCCCATTTATCGCTCGATGATCGAGTTCACCGGCGCGCGCCCGATCCCTGTGCCGATCCGCGAGGAGAACAATTTCGCCTTCTCCGCCGACGAGACGCTAAGTCTCATCACCCGGCAAACGCGGCTGCTCATTCTCAATTCGCCGGCCAACCCGACCGGCGGAGTGACGCCGAAGGCCGAAGTGGACAAGCTTGTCGCCGGGCTGGAACGACATCCCGACGTCGCGGTGATGTCGGACGAAATCTACGATCACATGCTCTATGACGGCGAGACGCATGTCTGCCTGCTGCAATATCCCGCGATCCGCGACCGTCTCATCCTGCTCAATGGCTGGTCGAAGACCTATGCCATGACCGGCTGGCGGCTCGGCTATGCGGTGTGGCCGGGCAAGCTCTACGACTACGCGCGTAAGCTTGCGGTCAACCTGCATTCCTGCGTCAACGCCCCCACCCAATATGCCGGGCTCGCCGCGCTGACCGGACCGCAGGACGAAGTGGCGAGAATGGTCGCCGAATTCGACCAGCGGCGAAACGTCGTGGTCAGCGGCCTCAACGGCCTGCCGGGCATGTCCTGCGCGACGCCGAAGGGCGCGTTCTACGCATTCCCCAACATCAAGCGCACCGGTTGGAAAGCCAAAGCACTTGCCTCCGCGCTGCTCGAAGACGCCGGCGTCGCGCTGATCGGCGGTCCGGATTTCGGCGTGCTCGGCGAAGGCTATGTGCGCGTTTCCTACGCCAATTCGACGGAAAACATTTTGCGCGCGCTCGATCGGATCGGTGAATTTCTGGCCAGCCGCAAGGCGGCGTGACTTCACCCCTGTTGCGTCAGCCGAAAGCCGACCACGACGACGGCCAACCCGGCCAGCTGCGAGATACTCGGCACCTCGCCGAGCGCGAGAAATCCGATCAGCAGCGTGAACGGCGGAACGAGCGAGGGAAACAACACCGCGCGCGAGGCGCCGAGCAGAATAACGGCGCGCGTGAACAAATAAGTACCCCCGGCGCCGGTCAGCAGGCCCTGGACCACGGCCTGCAGCAAATTCTCGAAAAAGCCCGCGGCCAGCATATTGTTCCATGTGAACAGCAGCATCGGCAGGCCTATGAGCGACACGACACTCGTCATTGCCGCCGCGCGCACGGCATCGATCCGCCACCGCCGCACCAGCATCCCGAACGTGGCAAAGAAACAGCCCGCGGCCACGAACAGGAGGTCGCCGCCAACCCCTTGCGCACCCATGGTGCGCAACGCTTCGGAGCCGATGATGACAAGGCCGAGAAGCATCGCCAGCGCGCCGACGACACGGCGCGCCGGCAACGGCTCCTTCAAAACCACCCGAGCCAGCACCAACCCACCCAACGCTGCACAGGATGGCTGGATCACGCCGCCATGGCCCAGTGGAACAAACAAATAGCCGATATAGCTCAACAGCCCGAGCGGCAGCCCGCCAAATATCGCCAGCGTAATGCCGCGGCGCCAGCCGACGCCGCCGAGATTGCCAATGCCTTGGGCGGCGACGAACGGAAGCAACGCCAGTCCCGGCCAAACGTACCGATGCAGCGCCATGACAAGCGGCGACAGTCCGACATAGACGCCTTGCCGCGCGGCGACGAAGCCTAGCGCCCAGCACAAGGCGGCGCCGGCGCCGCACAACACGCCGAGCGCCGTCGAAGATTTTACCGGCGGCGGAACGCGATCCATTCAGGTATGGGAATTGCGAACAGTGGGAGGGTCAGCGGCCGACCATCAAAGCCGTAGGGACAGCGCAAGCGCCTCTGCGGTCAGCTCTTTGCCTTTTGCGGTCCGAAGCTGTTGCGCCAGCCAATAGCCGCCGAACAGGACGACGCCCCAGAACAGATCACCGGTGATCATGTTGCGCAGCAACGGCAATGCAGCGATGTAGCACTTGACGAGGCCGGCCGCGTTCCCCGGGTACATGGGGCTGAATGCCCACACCGCAAGATTCGTGATCAAGAAGAACAGCAGCGAAGACGACAGCAAGATCGGGGCGATCAGCCGCGGTCGGGGACGGCTCGATAAAAATGCCGCGCCGGCGGGCAAAGCGAGTGTCGCATAGACCGCGGTCATGACTGTCAGGTCGCAGCAGCCGAGCACCGCATCGCCGAGCATCATGCCGGCAATCGGCACGAGCACGGCCAAAGCGCGGACGCGCAGGATACTGGCCGCAAACAGCGCGGTGGCCGCGATCGGCGTGAAATCAGGTACATGCGGGAGCAGTCGCGCGGCGACATCGAGCCCAACGAGAAATGCGATCATGGCGAAATCGGTCCGCAGCGTGTGAGAATTGCGGGCGCGCCCGGACGAGATGGCAAGCATCGAGATTATTTTCCCTGTTCCGCTGTGAACCGCCAGACAATGGTGTCCTGCGCCTGCAACTGGAATGTGGCAAAGCTTCGATCACCGTAGTTGCCATTGACCCAATATTGCCAGTTCTTCTTTCCGGCACCCTGGTTCGGGACGTCGTCAATCTTGGTGAGAACCGTCGCGTCGCCCGACCCGGTAAAGCCGAACGAAATGCCGTGAGGGCGCGCTGTTGCCGCCTTCATGGCGTCAAACACGGTGCTGCCTTTCGCCCAGGGCAGATTGGCGACCGTTTTGGCGGCGCCATCGCCATAATCGACAATGAGACGGACGGTGTTCTCGTCCGAGTTCTCGGCAGCGAGACAGCTTGCCCAGCCGGCGGCGACAAACAGCAGGGTGACCGCCAGAACGGCGGAGCGGCGACTGAGCAGACGATGCAAGCGCACCATTGCGACGTATCCGATCCGCGGAAACGAGTTCCCATCGCCACCAACGATAGCGATGATAGTCCCTTATGCCGTCGCTGATAAGCGCCCGTCAGCCCACGGCATTGAGGTCGGCTCCGTCGAGCAGCTCGAGGCCGCCTGTGGCGACGACACGACCGGCTTCAAGCCGTACCACATGGGTGGCGATCCGGCGCACTTCGGCGGCGGTATGGCTGACATACACCATCGGTATGTGCTCTTGGTCGCGCAAGCGAACCAGATAGGGAAGAATTTCGTGCTTATGGCCGGCGTCCAGTGACGCCAGCGGCTCGTCGAGGAGCAACAGGCGCGGGCGCATCAACAGCGCGCGGCCAATGGCGATGCGCTGGCGCTCGCCGCCCGACAGCATACGCGGCCGCCGCTCGAGCAGGCGGCTGACATCGAGCATTGCAGCGATGCGTGCAAATTCCTCGGCATCGCGCGGATGGCCGCTCATGCGGCGGCCATAGTCGAGGTTCTGGCGGACGCTGAGATGTGGAAACAGCCGGCCCTCCTGGAACACGTAGCCGATCCGCCGGCGGTGCGGTGGTACGTTGATCCCCGCGGCGGCGTCGAACAGCACCGTCTTGTCGAGCGCGATGGAGCCGCGATCGGGCACGAGCAGCCCTGCAATCATGTTGACGATGGTGGTCTTTCCAGCGCCCGAAGGTCCAAATAGGGCGGTCACGCCGCCAGCCGCCTCGAAGCGCGCGGCTACCGTGAAGGTGCCGAGTTGCTTCTCGACATCGACCGCCAGCACGATCATTCCCCCTGAACGCGCATTCCGGCGCGGCGGGCGAACCACTCCGAGGCGATCAGGGCCGCGAGCGCGAGGACGATGGCGATCACGACCAGACGTCCCGCTGCCGCGTCCCCGTTGGGAACCTGCAACAAGCTGTAGATCGCGGCAGAAATGGTCTGCGTCTCGCCGGGAATATTTGAGACGAAGGTGATAGTGGCGCCGAATTCGCCGAGTGCGCGGGCAAAGCAAAGCACTGCGCCGGCGATCACCCCGGGCAAGGCAAGCGGCAAGGTGATGGTGAAGAACACCAAAAAGCGGCCGGCGCCGAGCGTTGCGGCCGCGTCCTCGAGCCGGCGGTCGATCGCCTCGAGCGCAAGCCTGATCGGGCGAACCATGAGCGGGAAACCCATGACGCCGCAGGACAGCGCCGCGCCGGTCCAGCGGAACGAGAAGACGATGCCGAAGTGGTCGGCCAGGAATGCGCCGATCGGGCCTCTGCGTCCGAACGAGATCAGCAGCACATAGCCGGTGACCACCGGCGGCAGCACCAGCGGCAAATACACCACCCCGTCCAGTAAAGTCTTGCCCCAGAATTCTTTGCGCGCCAGCACCCAGCCGATGAGAATACCGAACGGCAGCGCGCATGCGGTGGCAACGATCGCGATGCGCAGTGACAAGTCGACGGCGGTCCATTCGTCTGGGGAAAGGGACAACACAATAGCGCTAGTTGGTCGATTTTATCAAAAAAGTGAAACCGTAGTGTTCGAATATCGATTTCGCGGCCTGGGTGCGCAAGAACGCCAGATACTGCGCGGCGTCCGGCTTGGCATTCGCCGTCAACGCAACCGGATAAATGATCGGCGGATGCGAGTCCTCGGGAAAGACCCCGACGATCTTCACACCGGGGTCGACCTTGGCGTCGGTCTCGTAGACGATACCGAGCGGTGCCTCGTTGCGCGCGACCAGGACGAGCGCGGCGCGCACATTCTCCGCCATCGCCATTTTCTGTTCGACGGAGGCCCACACGCCGAGCTTCTCCAGCGCGGCCTTGGCGTAAAGCCCAGCCGGGACGGCGCGGACATCGCCGGCTGCGATGCGGCCGCTGCCGGCAAGCCCGGCGAGGTCGAAACCCGGACCGATAGTCACATTGCCGATCTTGGAATCCTTGGGCGCAATGAGCACCAGCCGATTGCCAAGGAGATTGACGCGGGTGCCGGTTTTGATCAGGTTGCGCTGCGCGCCGTAGTCCATCCACTTGATATCCGCCGAAAGAAATACGTCGGCTGGAGCACCCTGTTCGATTTGCTTCATCAACGCCGAGCTCGCCGCATAACTGGCGACGACGTTGATGCCGCTTTGTTTGGTGAATGCGGCATTGACGTCGTCCAGCGAATTCTTCATCGACGCGGCGGCAAAAACAACGATCGGCTTTTCTTGCGCCGTTGCGGGATGCGGCGCGGTCGCAATCGTGATGACGGCGGCAAGGGCTGCAAGAATATGTCTTGATGTGAGCACGACGGTACTCCGACAGGTCCGGTCGTTCGCGGAATCGCGTCAGCGACAGCGCGAACACTAAGAATGATACGACCGCCTCGGGAACCGTCGTTCCAGGCTCAAACGGCACGCGCGCAGCGCGCCGTTTGCAGACAATACGAGGGTACCTGACCGGCGACAAGTCGGTGTCCGGGATCAGTACAAATGAGACGGCTGGGGCACCTGGCTCGCTAGGGGGAGATACTCACTTGGGTTTCGTCCGCCAAGGGCGCGCTCCGGTGATTTGCCGGCTCGCGCGCCTCCTCCATCGAATCCTCGCATGCTATGATTTCGGCAACTCAAGGAGGAGCCGATGGAGCATCAATTGATCGCAGTTTTGGGTATAATTGGCACGATCTTATCGACGGTTTCGCTGATGCCCCAGGTGATGCGGACTTGGCGCACCCGCTCCACGGGGGATATTTCGGCCGCTTGGCTCATGGTGGCGCTGGGTGCGATGGTGATTTGGATCATCTATGGCAGTTTAATTGACGCGGCAGCGATTATTCTGGTCAACGTCCTGTCCCTTTTCCAGTGTGCCTTCATACTCTTCATCAAATTGCAAAACGAGCGCGCCTCGCTTGGCAAGCGTCCGTGATTTGGCCGCGCTGACGTGGAACGGAACATGGCCGAAGCGGAAGCGATCGAAGGCGAATACGACTATATCATCGTCGGTGCCGGCTCCGCCGGCTGCCTCTTGGCCAATCGGCTCTCGGCCGATGCTGCGAGCCGCGTACTCGTGTTGGAAGCAGGCGGCCGCGACAACTGGATCTGGTTTCACATCCCGGTCGGGTATCTGTTTGCCATCGGCAATCCGCGCTCGGATTGGTGCTTCAAGACCGAGCCCGAAGAAGGCCTCAACGGCCGCAGCCTCGGCTATCCGCGCGGCAAGGTGATCGGCGGCTCATCCTCGATCAACGCCATGGTTTACATGCGCGGCCAGGCCGCCGACTACGACCATTGGCGCCAGCTCGGCCTCACTGGCTGGGGCTGGGACGATGTGTTGCCCTATTTCAAGCGTCACGAAAATCATTTCCTGGGCGAGAGCGATACCCACGGTATCGGTGGCGAACTGCGCATCGAGGCACCGCGCGTGCATTGGGATCTGCTCGATGCATTTCGTGCCGCCGCCGCGCAGGCCAACATCAAGTCCGTCATCGACTTCAATACCGGCGACAACGAAGGCTGCTGCGCCTTTCACGTCAACCAGAAGCGCGGACGGCGCTGGTCGGCGGCGACCGCCTTCCTCAAGCCGGTCCTGCATCGCCCGAACCTGCGGCTCGAGACCGGCTGCCTGGTCGAAAGCGTGGCGTTCGAAGGCAGGCGCGCGGTCGGTGTGCGCTGGCGCCAAGGCGGCAAGTCGCGAACGGCGCGCAGCCGCGGCGAAGTCATCCTTGCTGCCGGCTCGATCGGCTCCGCGCAGATCATGCTGTTGTCCGGGATCGGACCGGCGCCGCAGCTGCAGGCGCACGGCATTCCGGTGGTGGCCGACCGGCCGGGGGTTGGCGCCAATTTGCAGGATCATTTGCAGCTGCGCATGATCTACCAAGTCGACGGGATCGCCACGCTCAACGAGCGCTATCATGCGCCGTTGGGTCTCGCGGGCATGCTTGCCGAATACGTTTTGTTCCGGCGCGGCCCGCTGACCATGGCGCCGTCACAGCTCGGCCTGTTCACCCGTTCGGATTCCGATCAGGCGCGCGCCAATCTGCAATATCACATCCAGCCTCTGTCGCTCGATCGCTTCGGCGAGCCGTTGCACAAGTTCCCCGCTTTCACCGCGAGCGTCGCCAATCTGCAGCCGACAAGCCGCGGCTACGTGCGGTTACGCTCGCCCAATCCGGCCGACGCTCCGATTATCAAGCCGAATTACCTGGCCACGGACGCGGACCGCCGCATCGCGGTCAACGCCATCCGCCTGACGCGCCGCATCGTGGCGCAGCCGGCGTTGGCGCCATTCCATCCCGCCGAATATCTGCCCGGCGACGCCATACGCGATGACGATGAGCAGGCCCTGATAAAGGCCGCAGGCGATATCGGCACCACGATCTTTCATCCCGTCGGCACCGCGAAGATGGGCCTGGCCAGCGATCCGCTGATGGTGGTCGACGGGCAGCTGCGGGTTGCCGGTGTCGACCGGCTGCGGGTCATCGATGCCTCGGTGATGCCCACGATTACGTCCGGCAATACCAACGCACCGACGATGATGATCGCGGAAAAGGGCGCCGCCCTGATTCATGCTGGCGCAAAAGGGTTGCGATCATGAACGCAATATTGCGCGCGCAAGCGATCCTCGCCGCTCCGGCCGACGCCTGGTCGCGCATTGAGAACGAATCCGGCGATGCTGCGGATCTGCTGAGCCGGTACGTCGCGCCATTTGCGCTGATCCCGGCTTTGTCCGGCTTCATCGGCGCGTGCCTCATCGGTGTCGTGGTGCCCGGGGGCGGTACCGTTCGGGTGCCGACCTTCGACGGACTGTTCGGCGCGGTGTTTGGCTATGTGATGACCTGCGCCACGGTGCTGGTGCTCGCAGTCCTGATCGATGTCGTGGCGCCGATGTTGGGCGGCCGCAGGGATTTCAGCAGCGCGTTCAAGCTCGCGGTCTATTCGTATACGCCGATCTGGCTGGCCGGGATTTTTCTGCTGGCGCCGGGGTTGCGCTTCCTCGGACTCAGCGGTTTCTATGGGGCGTACATCCTGTGGATCGGACTGCCGGTCCTGATGAAATCGCCGGCGCAGAGAGCGCCGGCTTTCACCGCGATCATCGTCGCCGGCGCATGCGTTCTGATTTTCATCAGCGGCGCCCTGCAACGCGCGCTGTTCGGCACGGGCTGCGTATTAGCGTTTGCACGATCAGGCTACGGCGCCATCACCACGTGACGGCACGCGGACGGCAGCTTGGCCAGTGTTATTCCTGGCTTCGGTTTCGCCGGTTCTTCTGGCGGCTTCGGATGCAACACGCCCTCCGAGAACCAGTAATCAAGTTCATGCCCGCAGCCGTCGCTCGGCTCGGGCGGCGGCTGCGGCTTGCACTGCGGGCTATCCGCCGGACAGTTGATCCGGATGTGAAAATGCTCGGAGTGGCCCCACCATGGCCGTATCTTCGCGAGCCAGCCGCGATCCGAGCCCGCTTCTTTGCAGATTTCCTTCTTGATCGCGGCATTGACAAAAATACGCGAGACCTGAGGATCTTCCGACGCGATGCGGAGCAGTTCGGTTCGCGCGTGCGTCCATACCGCGGGATCGACGCGGAGGCGGTCGGGCGCAACCATATTGACAGCCGAATCGAATTCGCGCTCCGCGCGCGAAAGCACATGGTCGGGCATCGGCGTGAACCAGATGTCGGCATCGAGTCCGATTTGGTGGCTGGAATGACCGGTGAGCATGGGTCCGCCACGCGGTTGCGACATGTCGCCGACCAGAAGGCCGTTCCACACTGCTTTGGCTTTCGTGGCAAAACTCTCCAGGAAGGCGACAAGCTTCGGATGTCCCCAGTTGCGATTGCGCGATAGCCGCATCACCTGCCAAGCCGATCCGGTAATCGGCAGCGGCACGCCCCCGGCGAGGCAGCCGTCAGCGTAGCCGCCGATCGCGTGTGCCGGCCCGGCGAGCGGCTTGGTCTTGCGCGCGAACAATTGCCGCGCGGGTATCGACGGATCGTTCGGATTGGCGAGCGGCGGCAGCGGCGTTGCATCGAGCGTGCCGGGCGGCGTCGGATCGGGGGAGCCGGCATCCTGCGCCAGCACTGGACCGGCGTTCAGGATCAGCGCGACTACAAGCCAGCGAAAGCGAACCAGCATTATCGGCTCTTTGCTGCAGAGGCCCTGCTTCGGGTGTCGCCGGTGCGCCGGAATGCAACGGCGCCCGCCCGGCGGCGATACGCTGCCGCGAGTCGTTCCTGCTGTCCAGACGCGAACAGGTCGCAGGCATCGCCATCGAGCGCCAGCAGCCGCCGCTCGGTTGCCGCGTGCGGTTCGATCGTGCCGTCATGCAGAATGTGGCCGACGGTAAGTCCGCGTTCGGTGAGGCTGCGCGCCACCAGAAGACAGCGATGGCAGTCGAGCGGTTCGCGTTCCGCGCACATCAGGCAGACACGCGCCTGCGCCGCGGTATCGATCAGTTGATCCAGGCCCGACAGAAACTCCGGCTGCAACGCCATCGCCTCGTAATCGGCGACGCCGTCGCGATAGAGGCCGTCGCCGCGCGGGCGCCCGCCGAGCGCATCGCCCATCGCCGCATAGGCGATGCCTTCGCCGGCAAGGCGGCCTGCCAGGCTGTTCTGCGAGAACCACGGGTAGCGCCGCGAACGTGGCAGCGAGCGCACATCTGCGACTGCACTCACCCCGGCATTGTGCAGCATCGCCAGGAAGCGCTCGATCGCAATGTTGGAGTGGCCGATGCACAACAGATCGAATGAAGGCATTTTGGCTATGTTATCACGAAAGCCGCCGATTTCAGGGCTGGGCCTCAGGAAACCTGCCGCTTTACGGTCTCCTAACGGGACTATGATAATCTGCGGACAGTGAGAGGGTCTGGGCTCGCATGCGGCGTTTTATTTTGGCGGCGGTCATGGCCGCACTGTCGTTGGCGTTTCTGTCGGCCGCGAAAAGCGCCGAGGCCGGCGTCCTGGTGCGGGTCGACCGCGCCAGCCAGACTATGCAGGTCAGCGTCGACGGCGCCTACCTCTACACCTGGAAAGTATCGACCGCCCGTCCTGGCTACAGAACGCCAACCGGCGTCTTCCACCCGCAGTGGATGGCCGTGCGCTGGTTCTCGCGCATCTATTACAACTCACCGATGCCGCACGCGATCTTCTTTCACGGCGGCTTCGCCATTCACGGCAGCTATGACATCGCCCGGCTCGGCGGTCCGGCGTCGCATGGCTGCATCCGCCTGCATCCGAACGACGCGGCGGTGCTGTTCGGCCTGGTGCAGCGGGAAGGCATGCGCAACACCACCATCGTGGTGCAATAGCGGCCACTCACACATCCACCTTCAGCGCGGCGATGAAGGCCTCCTGCGGGATGTCGACCTTGCCGAACTGGCGCATGCGCTTTTTGCCTTCCTTCTGCTTCTCCAGAAGCTTGCGCTTGCGGGTCACATCGCCGCCGTAGCACTTGGCCGTCACGTCCTTGCGGAAGGCGCGCACTGTTTCCCGCGCGATGACCTTGCCGCCGATCGCCGCCTGGATCGGCACCTGGAACATGTGTGGCGGGATCAGTTCCTTCAGCTTTTCGGCCATGGCGCGGCCGCGCTGCTCGGCGCGGGTGCGGTGCACCAGCATGGCCAGTGCGTCGACCGGCTCGCCATTGACCAGCATCTGCAGCTTGACCAGATCGGCCGGTTTGTAATCGGTGAGGTGGTAATCGAATGAGGCGTAGCCCTTCGACACCGATTTGAGCCGGTCATAAAAATCGAACACCACTTCGTTGAGCGGCAGGTCGTATTTCACCATGGCGCGATTGCCGACATAGGTCAGCTCGACCTGGATGCCGCGGCGATCCTGGCACAGTTTGAGGACACTGCCGAGATATTCGTCCGGCGTGAGGATGGTGGCGCGAATCCACGGCTCCTCGATCTCCCTGATCTTGACCACGTCCGGCATGTCGACCGGATTGTGGATCTCCATCTCTTTGCCGTCGGTCAATTTGATCTTGTAGATGACCGACGGCGCGGTCGCGATCAGATCGAGATTGAATTCACGCTCGAGCCGCTCCTGGATGATCTCAAGATGCAGCAGCCCGAGAAAGCCGCAGCGGAAGCCGAAGCCGAGCGCGGCCGAGGTCTCCATTTCGTAGGAAAAGCTCGCGTCGTTGAGCCGGAGCTTGCCCATGGCGGCGCGCAGGTTTTCGAAATCGGCCGCATCGACCGGGAATAGTCCGCAGAACACCACCGGAATGGCGGGACGGAAGCCGGGCAGCGGCGCCGCCACCGGCTTTTTCTCGTCGGTGATGGTGTCGCCGACGCGGGTGTCGGCCACGTCCTTGATCGAGGCGGTGAGAAAGCCGATCTCGCCGGGCCCCAGCTCGTCGAGCTCGACTCGCTTGGGGGTAAAGACGCCGACCCGGTCCACCTCGTACGCGGCGTCGGTGCCCATCATGCGGATGCGCTGGCCCTTCTTCAACACGCCGTCGACGACGCGGAACAGGACGACGACGCCGAGATAGGCGTCGTACCAAGAGTCGACCAGCAGCGCCTTGAGTGGCGCCGTGGCATCGCCTTTCGGCGGCGGCAGCCGGTGCACGATCGCTTCCAGCACCTCGGGTACGTTCAGCCCGGTCTTGGCCGAGATCAGGATCGCGTTGGAGGCATCGAGCCCGATTACGTCCTCGATCTGTTGCTTGACCTTGTCGGGCTCGGCGGCCGGCAGATCGACCTTATTGAGCACCGGCACGATCTCATGGTTGTTGTCGATCGCTTGGTAGACGTTGGCGAGCGTCTGCGCCTCGACCCCCTGGCTCGCGTCGACGACCAGCAGCGAGCCCTCGCAGGCGGCGAGGCTTCTATTGACCTCGTAGGCGAAATCGACGTGGCCGGGCGTGTCGATCAGGTTGAGCACGTAATCCTTGCCGTCGCGCGCGCGATAATTGAGCCGCACCGTCTGCGCCTTGATGGTGATGCCGCGCTCGCGCTCGATGTCCATGGAATCGAGCACCTGCTCGACCATCTCGCGCGCTTCGAGCCCGCCGGTAAGCTGGATCAGCCGGTCGGCGAGCGTCGATTTGCCGTGGTCGATGTGGGCGATAATCGCGAAATTGCGGATGTTTTCGATTGCGGCCGCAGTCATGCGGCGCAGATAACACTCAGGTCTCGCAGCGGCAAGCGCTGAACCTCCTCGGCGTCAGGGTTGTCACCTCTGGCGCCAGACGAACGCGGCGCTGACCACGAAATTCCAGACCGTGCCGATAAGCGCGCCGCCAAGGCCGGCAATCCACCAGACGTTGTCGTAATCGTAAATCCAGGTGGCGATGCCGACGTTGGATATGGCGCCGATGGCGCAAATCACCTGGAAGCGGATGAGGCCGGTAACGAACCGCCAGCCGGTGAGCCGCTGATCGCGGTATGTGAAGATGTTGTTAAGAGCGAAATTCCAGGTGATGGCGCCGACTGTGGCAAGCGCTTGCGCGGCGCCGAATGACAGGGCGGCCGCGAGCACTGCGCTCAACAGGCTCAGATGCACGGCAATGCCGGTCAACCCGACCAGACAGAACAACAGAAAGCGCGCCGAGATGGCGTCGTGCGTCAGCTTCGCCGTCACCAACGCGGCGAAGTCGAGTGCGATCTTACTGTCGAGCTTGCTTTCGCCATGCTGGCGCTCGCGAAAGGTGGACGGCAGCTCAACCGCGCGCAGGCGGCCGCGTCCCGTCGCCATGATGTCGAGCAGGATCTTGAAACCCTGGGAGGAGAGCGCCGGCGCCAGCCCTTCGAAGGCATCGCGCCGAATCATGAAATGCCCGCTCATCGGGTCGGTGACATCGATCCCGAGCAGCAGACGCACCAGCGCATTCGACCAGCGGCTCACCCGGGAGCGTTGTTTCGAAAGGCCGACGGCGGAGCCGCCTTCGAGATAGCGGCTCGCGACGACAAGATCGGCGTTTCCGGCGCGCAGGCGATCGAGCATGGCGACGAGCAACCCTTCGTCGTGCTGCAGGTCGGCGTCCATGACCGCAACGTAACGGGCCTGGCTTGCCAGCATGCCTTCGAGACACGCGCCGGCGAGGCCGCGCCGGCCGATGCGGCGGATGCAGCGTACGCGGCTGTCGGTTTCGCCGATGGCGCGCGCGGCGGCGGCGGTGCCGTCGGGGGAATTGTCATCGACAAACACGACCTCCCAATCGCAGGCCGCGAGTATGTGCGATAGCCGCTCGACCAGGATCGGCACATTGGCGCGCTCATTGAAGGTCGGCACGATAATGCTCAGTTCCGGCGCCGGGCGGACCGCCGCCGCAGCGGTTTCCGGGCGCGCAAGCGCCGCGTGAGAGCTCATTGGCGAAATGCGGTCCATTGCCGATTTAACAAAACGCGATGCGCGCTCCCAATTCGGGTGCCCTTATTGCCCTATCCGTATGCCCACGCTACTAGCTTTCGCAAGTCTCGGGAAAGGCTCGGCAATCCCTTTAGAATGGAACGGTTACGGCCGGTTACCGGAGCAGCGATGTCGATAGCGGGGCGGGATCCGACCGACCGGGCACGCTGGCGAATTGCCGGTTTCCTCGACCGGCTCAGCCGCGTCGGGGAGCGCTTTGTAGCCGAAACTGCCGAGGGCACCATCGTGTTTTCGGCGCTGGTCGCCTTCGCTGCGGCGTGGATGATCTTTGACATCGTATCTTTGGCGTCCGTGGACGTGCATCCCGACAACAGCGAAGCGATCCTCTGGGCCCAGCATTTCGCCTTCGGCTACAAGCATCCACCGATCACGGCGTGGTTGTTTGCATTGTGGTTTGCGGTGTTTCCCCGTCAGGATTGGGCGGCTGACCTGCTGAACGTGACGGTGGTTGCTACCGGGCTTGCCGTCACGTGGCGGCTCCTGCGCGATCATCTCGATAAAAATCGGGCGCTGCTGGGGTTGATCGCGCTCGTTCTTATTCCGCTTTACGACATCAAGACGGCGATTCTGAACGCCAACACCGTCATGATCCCGTTTTGGGCGGCGGCGTTGCTGTTCTACCTGCGCGCCCGGCGCGGGCTGCGCATCTCCGACGCCTTTTTCGCTGGCGCCTTCGCGAGCGTCACCGTGCTTGGCAAGTACTGGGCGCTCTTTCTCGTCGCCGGGATGGCGATTGCCTCCGTCGTCGGCCCGGGAACACGACGTTTCTGGCGTTCGCCTGCGCCCTATGTGATGGCCGCCAGCGCAGCCATTATTATCGCCCCTCATGTCTGGTGGTTCGTGAGCGAGCGCGGCGGCACGAACTACGTCTTTCTGCGCGACAGCGTCGCGGTCAGCCAGTCGTTCGGCGCGGCGCTAGCGCGATCGGGCCGCTATCTAATCGGCGCGACGGCCTACGCCATCGTCCCCATTATCTTTCTAGTCGCGCTTCGGCCGAGCCGGGCAGCATTGGCCGACATGGTCTGGCCGGCCGATGACGATCGCCGTCAGGCGCTCTTGTTATTCGCGGTCCCGCTGGTGTTGCCGGCATTGGTCAATTTGGCCATGCCCTACCGGTTGACCGCGGATTGGACCTATCCGAACTGGGCCTTGCTGCCGATCGTCCTCTACGCTTCGCGCAACCTTATCGTGGACGAACGCGCCGTGGCGCGCGCCGGCCTGGTTGCCACCGCTGTAACGATGATCGCGCTCATTGCCTCGCCGATTGTCGCTTACGCCAGGCTGACGAGAAGCGATGATCAGTATCGGGCGCATTATCGGCAAGTCGCCGAACTGGCGGACAACCTCGCCGGTGCGCCGGTCCGGCTGTTCTGGGGCTCTTACGACATAACGGCGGGATTGCCGTTCTATTTGCCGGGAGCCCGGCCATTGTCGCTCGACCCGCTGTCCGCCGCGGGACGCGCGGCGATCAGGACTTATGGGCTCCTGATCGTCTGCCGCAGCGGCGACGCGCCGTGCCGGCAAACCGGCGCTAAGCTAGCATCAGCCGAAGCGCGCACGACCAGCGCGACCTTCACGCGCATGTTCCTGGGCTTCTCCGGCCCGCCCATGAGCTTTCAGATCGCGGTCGTGCCCGCCGCCGGGAAGGGCGCGCACGCCCGGAGTGACCGTCCATCAATACCGGTATTGATCGGTCTTGTACGGCCCCCTGATCGGAATGCCGATATAGGTCGACTGCTTTTGCGACAGCTCGGTGAGCCGCACGCCGATCTTGTCGAGATGCAGCCGTGCGACCTTCTCATCGAGCTGTTTCGGCAGCGTGTAGACCTTCTTCTGGTATTTGCCGGGATTGGCCCACAGCTCGATCTGCGCCAGCGTCTGGTTGGTGAACGATGACGACATCACGAAGCTCGGGTGGCCCATGGCGTTGCCGAGATTGACCAGCCGTCCCTCGGACAACAGGATGATGCGCTTTTTGTCCGGGAACTCGATCTCATCGACCTGCGGCTTGATGTTTTCCCATTTCAGGTTCTTCAGCGCCGCGACCTGGATCTCGGAATCGAAGTGGCCGATGTTGCAGACGATGGCGCGGTGCTTCATCCGCCGCATGTGCTCGATGGTGATGACATCGACGTTGCCGGTGGCGGTGACGAAGATGTCGGCGCGCGGAGCGGCGTCCTCCATGGTCACCACCTCGTAGCCTTCCATCGCCGCCTGCAGCGCGCAGATCGGATCGATCTCCGAGACCATGACCCGGCAGCCGGCCTGGCGCAGCGAGGCCGCCGAGCCTTTGCCGACGTCGCCGAAGCCCGCGACCATTGCGATCTTGCCGGCCATCATCACGTCAGTGCCGCGGCGGATGCCGTCGACCAGCGACTCGCGGCAGCCGTACAGATTGTCGAACTTCGACTTGGTGACGCTGTCGTTGACGTTGATCGCGGGGAACAGCAGCTTGCCTTCCTTCTCCATCTGATAGAGCCGGTGCACGCCGGTGGTGGTCTCTTCGGTGACGCCGCGAATGCCTTTGGCGATCGTCGAATACCAGCCGCGCTTCTTGACCAGCCGTTGCCTGATGGCTGCGAACAACACCTCTTCTTCCTCGTTGGTCGGGTGGTTCGAGAACCGTCGGGGTACATTTCCGCCTGCGAGCCAAGATGCATCAGCAGCGTGGCGTCGCCGCCGTCATCGAGGATCATGTTCGGTCCGCCGCCATCGGACCATTCGAAGATGCGGTGGGTGTATTCCCAGTAGTCGTGGAGGGACTCGCCCTTGACCGCGAACACCGGCGTGCCGCCGGCGGCGACCGCGGCCGCGGCGTGATCCTGCGTCGAATAGATGTTGCAGGACGCCCAGCGCACGTCGGCGCCGAGCGCCTTGAGCGTCTCGATCAGCACAGCGGTCTGGATGGTCATGTGCAGCGAGCCGGCGATGCGGGCGCCGCGCAGCGGCTGCTCCGGCCCGTATTCTTCGCGCGTCGCCATCAGGCCGGGCATTTCGGTTTCGGCGATGGCGATTTCCTTGCGGCCCCATTCGGCGAGGCCGAGGTCCTTGACGACATAATCGGCGGGCGAAGCTTTTGGCTTGGTCGACGTGCTCATGACGGTCCTTTGGCGCTCCTTGGCGGTCCCTTGTACTCAAGTGGATCGAGTGCTGTGTGGAGGTAGCGGCTGGCCGACGCCGGGCTCCGGCAGTCGTCGGCGCGGCGACACTAAAGACATAAAGTAGCCTTTATGTCTATGGTTTGAACCATGACACCGGTCAAGCATTCTGCCTCAATGGATGCGGAAGTCCCAGCCCCGGTCAACTCGCTGCGCGAGCTCTCCGAACGCGAGGCAAACTGCAGGCGCTGCCCACTTTATCGGGATGCTACCCAGGTGGTCCCCGGTGAAGGCTCAAGCCGTGCCGTCTTGATGCTGGTCGGGGAGCAGCCGGGAGACAAAGAGGACCTTGCCGGCAAGCCGTTCGTCGGTCCGGCTGGCCGTGTTCTCGATCAGGCGCTGCGTGATGCCGGCATCGCGCGGAAGGAAACCTTCGTCACTGGCGCGGTCAAGCATTTCAAACATGAAATGCGCGGCAAACGCCGGCTGCACAAACGTCCCGAACAATTATGAAATCGAACGTTGCAAGATCTGGCTCGAGTACGAGCGTAGGCTGGTCAAGCCGTCGACGATCGTCGCGCTTGGCGTAAAGGCCGCGCGCAGCTTGACCGGGCGCACCGTCACCATCGGCAAGGTGCGCGGCAAGCCGATCGATGATGGCGGACGGAACGACAGCTCATCATCACCGTTCACCCTCGGCGCTGCTGCGCATCAAGGACGAAGACGAACGGCATGCGGCCTATCGAAGTTTCGTCGCCGATCTCAAGGCGGCCGCGGCGGCAAGCCCGTCATGCGGCTGCGCGCGCACAAAGCGCGATAACGCCCGACTGATCAGCTCCGCGTTTCGGCGTCTCGCCGGTCGCGGCGTCGGCCTTCGCTACGCCGGCTTGGGTCAGCGCCGCCCCGATCTGCTGCATCCGGTTGATCAGATCCACCGCCGCCGCTGGCGGCAGCACGAGGCGGCAGGCCGGATAACGGCGGCCGGTGATCGGCGAGTTGGTTTGACCTCATCAAGGCGCGTGACCGCGAATTCGATCCGCAGCGATTGGCCATCGAAGACCAGACCGCTGACCGAATCGGCAAACGTCTCCGCGACATCGGGACGATCGATGTAGCGGATGGTCGCCGCCTGCCGCTCGCGTGGCCCCGCCGACGGTGGCAGCATGCGCCGGCGGCAAAGCGCCTGTCGCGGCGTGGCGCGTCGCGGCGGCCGAAGGCTCGTCTGGGGACGTAGGCTCGGTGCGTCTGAAGATCATGTCGTTCTCCGTCGGCCGTTCCGTGAGTCGCGTCGATCAGTCGTCTTCGCCAAAACGCGAATTGATGAGAGCAGTCAGAGCGTCGATGACTTCCGCCGCCTCTTTGCCGGTCGCCTCGACCGTGATCGAAGTGCCGGGCGACGCCGCAAGCATCATCAGGCCCATGATCGAGGTGCCGCCGACGGTCTCGCCGCAGCGCATGACGCGGACATCGGCATCGAATTTTTCCACCGTCTGCACGAACTTGGCGGATGCACGCGCGTGCAGTCCCTTCCGGTTGCAGATGGCGAGCTTGCGCACCACGGCGCCATCGCGGAAGGCCCGCTCATCGGGCGGGCATTCGTCGCCGCGGGGGGCCGGCTGCGCTCATTTTCCGGTCAGCACCCGGCTGGCGATGGTCACATATTTCCGTCCGGCGTCCTGGGCGGCTGCGACCGCCTCGGCGAGCGGACACTCGTCGCGGACCTTGGCAAGCTTGACCAGCATCGGGAGATTGATGCCGGCAAGGACTTCGACCTTGGGCCGACTCATGACCGAGATGGCCAGGTTCGACGGCGTGCCGCCGAACATATCGGTGAGGATTGCGACCCCGTCTCCGCTGTCGACGCGCTTGACCGCTTCGATGATGTCCCTGCGGCGCTCCTCGACGTCGTCGTCGGGGCCGATGGTGACCGCCTCGATCTGGCTCTTGCGGCCCTACGACGTGCTCCAGGGCCGCGCGGAACTCGACAGCCAGCCGCCCGTGGGTGACAAGCACAAGACCAATCATGGAACTCCCCGCGGGCGCGTCCCGGGTGCACCGCACGAAAGGGTGCTCATCTTGACCATCCGAAGCCCAAGCGCAAGAGGCATTTTCGCGGATATCTGCTGGTTGTTGCATTGCGGTAGCGCAAAGTCGAATGATGCGGATTTTGAGTTGCCGCCGGCGATAGCTCTGCTAACGAAGTTGCGGCTGAAGGTCAAGTCTACAGCCGTTAATGGTTACCAATCTCCAACCAGGCGCTAGCGAAAGTTACGCAATCCGCATCGGGTCAACGGCCATGGGCCGCTAAGTCCAATTGTCCGCGGCTGAATTGAGTAGGGCCAGCGACGCTCGGACAAGGCCGCCGCACCCGATGCGACGGCAAGTCGCGGTAGCTCAATACCTGCCAATTTCGGTCCTTCGCCGGTCTGCTGTCGGGCAGACGGTCGGCGTCCGCGGCGGCGAGATCGACCACCAATCCCACCACGGCGCTCGGCTCATGAGCGACCCGCCGCAGTCCGACGCCCCGCACCTCGATCAGGCCGGCGAGCGCTTCGGCGGGCCGCGCCAGCAATCGCCCGCCGGCGGCTTCCAGATAAACACGATCGTCGGCGACAAGCCTGGCAACGGCAACGAGCCGCCGTGCGCGCCGCTTCGATGAGGTCGAGCGCAAGCCGCGACTTGCCGGCTCCCGGTGGCCCGCGGATCAGCACCGCGCGTGCGCCGACCAACACGGCCGAGGCGTGCACGGTCGACGCGATAGCGCGCCATCACGTCGCCGGCAGGCGCACGATAAAGCGCGCGCCGGCAACGTCGGGGCGTTCCGTCGGCGTCTAGGCGCGCCGATCCGATTCTCCACCCAGATGGTGCCGCCATGTGCTTCAACGATCTGCTTGGAGATCGAGAGGCCCGAGGCCGGAATTCTGGCCGAAACCCTGGTGCGGCCGATCGGTGTAGAAGCGTTCAAAGACCTTCTCGAGCGCATCCGGCCGCACGCCCGGCCCGTCGTCATCGACAAAAATCTCGACGTTGCTCTTCAGCCGCCGGCAGGTGACGCGCACCGTGCCGCCCGGCTGGCGAGAACGAGCGGGCGTTCTCGATCAGATTGTCGACGACCTGGCCGAGCCGCGAATCGTGGCCCGGCACCTGGAAGGCACGCGCGCCGCCGCCTTCGAACCGCAGCGTGACGCGACGCCGTCGTCGCGCTTGACCTCGTTGGCGACTGCCACCAGCGTGTTGAGCAGCTTCGCGAGATCGACCGGCGCGGCCTCCTGGCGCTGCAACTCGGCGTCGAGCCGGCTGGCGTCGGAAATGTCGGAGATCAGACGATCAAGCCGCTGCACGTCGTGCTGGATGATGTTGAGAAGCCGCGCGCGGCTCTCGTCGGTCTTGGCGACCGGCAACGTCTCGACCGCCGAACGCAGCGACGTGAGCGGATTTTTCAATTCGTGCGCGACGTCGGCGGCAAAGCTTTCGATTGCTTCGATCCGGCTGTAGAGCGCGTTGGTCATATCGCGCAACGTGCCGGAGAGATGTCCGATTTCGTCGCGCCGCCGCGTGAAATCGGGGATTTCGACGCGCGATCGGATGCGGCGGCGCACGCTTTCGGCCGCGTCCGCAAGCCGCCTTACCGGCTCGGCGATCGTCCCGGCCAAGAAGGATCGAAAGCACGACCATCACGCCGGCGGCGACGAGAAAGACTTTGAGGATGGCGAGCCGTTCGGCTTCCACCATGTCGTCGATATCGGCGCCCTGGGTCGAGAGCATGAGCGCGCCGCGCACGGCGCGGAAACGCTGCACCGGCACCGCGACCGAGACGATGACGTCGCCGCGGTCGTTGATACGCACCATGCTGGCATTCTGGCCGTTCAAGGCCTGCGCGACTTCGGGATAGCCACGCCCGTTCGCGGCGCCGAGCTCGTGGTAGAGCGGCAGATCCCCGCGTCCGAGCCACCTGCGAACGGCGATGAAAATGCGCTCGAACAGGCCCGGCTTTTCGGCGTTTGGCGGCGGCAAGTCGAAGCGCAATACGTCGCCGCGGCCGAACAGGTTGCGGCTGTCGACCAGAAGCACGCCGTCTCGATCGTAGATGCGCGCGCGCGTCTTGGTCGGCGAAACAAGCCGCCGCAACACCGGGGCTACGCGTTCCGGATTGATCGGAAAATCGATGCCGTAGAGCGCCTCCTCGGACGGGCCATAGCTTTCGCCCGGTTGCAGGTCGAGCAGCTTGTCCGGATCGATGGTGATCGATGAATCGGTCTCGACCGTCGCCGAGGCCGCAATCGCGCCGGCGATGATTTGTCCCTGCACCAACAAGCTCTGAATGCGAGCGTCGATCAGTCCGGCGCGGAATTGCGAAAGAAAAGTGATGCCGATGGACAGCGCGAGAAGTCCGGCGACATTGAGCAAGACGATGCGGCGGGTAAGGCTCGAGAAGCTCTGTGTGATGAAGAACTGCCAGGCCCGCGGCAGCCAGTCGCCGATCCAGGCGAGAGCCATGCGTGCGAGGACCCGGATCGCGCTGGCGCGACCGTCGTCCGACGGCATCGGCCTCGACCGGGTCTGAGGCATGCGCGGCCTCCGTGCTGGCCTCTGCGATTTCTGCGGTTCGATCGAGCACGTCGTCTGCCGGGGTTCCGATCATGCCCTTTCTCGCGGGCATGGACGCCATTACTACCGCACGTCAGCCGTCCCAGTCAGGTGTCATGGATCAAGGGTCCGGCCTTTCAGTCAGGACGTCCATCGTGATCACGACCTGTTTAACGCGACCTGTCTCACGTCCGGACTTTTTCGTCGCATGACGAGTGCGCGCGCTATTCCTTAAAACGATAGCCAACGCCATACAGCGTTTCGATCATATCGAATTCGTACGTCGCTTGCCTTGAACTTTTTGCGCAGCCGTTTGATGTGGCTGTCAATGGTGCGGTCGTCGACATAGACCTGATCGTCGTAGGCGGCGTCCATCAACGCGTTGCGGCTTTTCACCACTCCCGGCCGGCTTGCCAGTGCCTGCAGGATGAGAAACTCGGTCACGGTCAGCGTCACCGGCTCGTTCTTCCAGGTGCAGGTGTGGCGTTCCGGGTCCATGCGCAAAAGCCCGCGCTCCAGAACTTTGCTGTCGGCTTCCTTCGGCGCGGCGCCGTCCTTCGGCGAGGCGCGGCGCAACACGGCCTTGACGCGCTCGACCAGGAGCCGCTGCGAAAACGGTTTACGGATGAAGTCGTCGGCCCCCATTTTCAGGCCGAACAATTCGTCGATCTCCTCGTCCTTCGAGGTGAGGAAGATCACCGGCAGGTCCGACTTCTGCCGCAGCCGCCGCAGCGTCTCCATGCCGTCCATGCGCGGCATCTTGATATCGAGGATGGCGAGGTCCGGCAGGGCGGTCTTGAAGCCGTCGAGAGCGGAGGCGCCGTCGGTATAGGTCGTGATGCGATAACCTTCGGCCTCGAGTGCAATGGACACCGAAGTGAGGATATTGCGGTCGTCATCGACGAGAGCGATGGTCGGCATGGCGGCCTTCTAACATGAATCGGCCGCAAGCATCACCTGCCCCGGCCCCATAAGCCTTTGAATCCCCATGTAGAGGCGGAAGTGTGACGGCACAAGGCGAAATCGGGGCAATTGCCGCGGCGCAACGCGGCAACCGGAGAGAAGCGCATGGCCGAATCTGACGAACCGGCCCTTTGCCGGGCTTCATGCCGAACCGGCTGCCTGAAAATGCGCCGGCGGCGGACTTCGACGCCGGAGCGGTCGCCAAGGTCCTGTTGCGGACGATCCGGGGCGGGCGCGCTTGCGACCATCGACCGCAATACCGGCCATCCGTTCGCTTCGCTGGTTAACGTGGCCACCGATGTCGACGGCTCGCCGTCGATCCTGATTTCTCGGCTCTCGACCCATACCGCCAATCTCGAACAGGACGGCCGCGCCTCGCTGCTGCTCGCGTCCGACCGGCCGCGGCGACCCGCTCGCGCATCCACGCCTGACGGTACTCGGCACTTCATGCCGATCGGACGCGAGGATGCCGAGCGAGCCTCGGTTGCGCCGGCGATTTCTCGCCCGTCATCCGAAGTCGGAGCTTTACGCCGGCTTCGCCGATTTCTCGTTCTGGCGCCTTGATGTCGTTTCCGCCCATCTCAATGCCGGCTTCGCCCGCGCCGCCGATCTGAAAGCCGGCGGCCATCTTGCCGACGCTCTCGGGCGCGGAGAAGTCTGATCGAGGCCGAGGCAGGCGCGATCGCGCACATGAACGCGGATCATGCCGAAGCCGTGCGGCTTTACGCGACCAAGCTGCTCGGCGCCGAGGACGGCCCGTGGCGGCTCACCGGGACTTGATCCGGAGGGTCTCGACCTCGCGCTCGGCGACGCGACGCTGCGCCTGCCGTTTCCGGAGCGGGTCGCCACTGCGGATCGATTGCGCAAGGTGTTGGTGGATTTGGCCGCCAAAGCGCATGGCCAAGTAACGCGCTTTGCTCAAGCAGCCCGACAGATTTGGCGCGAGACGCCGACAGGCGCTTGCGCTTGTTGCGCTGCAGCGCGGGAACGCACGCGTATTCCACCGGTTAGGCTTGAGATGGAAGTCGGTCTTGGCAGGTGCTATGATGCTCGATATAGGGTCCCGCGTCCATTGGCGGCCGATACGGTGGCGCTCGTGTGCCGGTTGCGGCCGGCCGAGTTGCGGAGGCGAGAGTGAAGGAAACTGGTCTGCGGAATGCCGCCCATGGCGCCGAAAAATTCGGCCTGAAAAACCTCGCGGCAGTGCACTGGAATTTGCCCGACGCGGCTTTGGTCGAGCACGCGATCGCCAACCAGCGAAGGCTTTCTCGTCCAGGGCGGAGCGTTCTGCGCCGAGACCGGCGTCCATACCGGCCGCAGCCCCAAGGACAAATTCGTCGTCGCCGACGCACAGACCGAGAAGTCCGTATGGTGGGAGAAGAACGGCCGGCTGCCGCCGGAAAAATTTCAGCTGCTGTTCGACGATTTCATTGCCCATGCCAAGGGCAAGACGTTGTTTGCGCAGGACCTCTATGGCGGCGCCGATCCGAGATACCGCATCAAGACCCGCGATCTACAACGAGCTGGCCTGGCATTCGATGTTCATCCGCGCCTTGTTGATCCGGCCGGAGCGCGCCGAGCTTTCGCATTACGTGCCCGATTTCACCATTCTGTCGCTGCCGTCGTTCAAGGCCGATCCCAAACGCCACGGCGTGCGCAGCGAGACCGTGATCGCGCTCGATTTCACCAACCGCATCATCCTCATCGGCGGTACCTCTTATGCCGGCGAGATGAAAAAGTCGGTGTTCACCACGCTCAATTATTATCTGCCGGCGGAGAGCGTGATGCCGATGCACTGCTCCGCCAACGTCGGCCCCGATGGCGGCGTTGCGTTGTTTTTCGGTCTTTCCGGTACCGGCAAGACGACGCTGTCGGCCGATCCCAGGCGCACGCTGATCGGCGACGATGAGCACGGCTGGGGCCCCCAGGGCGTGTTCAATTTCGAGGGCGGCTGCTACGCCAAGTGCATCAAGCTGTCCGCCGAGGCAGAGCCGGAGATTTACGCCACCACGCGCCGCTTCGGCACCGTGCTTGAGAACGTGGTGTTCGATCCCGATACCCGCGTCTGCGACTTCGATGACGACTCAAAGACGGAAAATACCCGCGCCGCCTATCCGCTCGAATTTATTCCGAATGCGTCACGCACCGGCCGCGCCGGCATGCCGAAGAATATCGTGCTGCTGACCGCCGACGCTTTCGGGGTCATGCCGCCGATCGCCAAGCTGACGCCGGCGCAGGCGATGTACCATTTCCTCTCCGGCTATACCGCCAAGGTCGCGGGCACGGAGAAGGGGCTGGTCGGGGTCCAGCCGGAATTCTCGACCTGCTTCGGGGCGCCGTTTCTGCCGCGCCATCCTTCGGTCTACGGCAATCTGCTGCGTGAGCTCATCAGCGCCCACGATGTCGATTGCTGGCTGGTGAATACCGGCTGGACCGGCGGCATCTACGGCGTCGGCCGGCGCATGCCGATCAAGGTGACCCGCACGCTGCTCACCGCCGCGCTCGACGGCTCGCTCAAGAACGTAAAATTCCGCACCGATCCCTATTTTGGGTTTTCCGTGCCGACCCAGCTTGCCGGCGTCGAGCCGCATCTGCTCTATCCGCAGAAGACCTGGCAGAACAAGCTCGAATTCGATGAAACCGCACGCAAGCTGGTCGCCATGTTCCAGAAGAACTTCGTGCAGTTCGAAGAGCACGTCGAAGCCGACGTTCGCGCCGCCGCACCCGAAGTGCGCATCGCCGCGGAGTAACGTTCTGCTACCCCGTCGGCCGCCGCCTCAGGATGACGGTTCTATATTTTCCACGACCGCCAGGGCGTTTCTGGTACCGGGGTTAACGGTGGTTTGCCTGCGGCCCAGGCGAGGATGTTGTCGACCACCAATTGGTCCATCTTCTCGCGCGTGAACAGCGACGCCGAGCCGAGATGCGGCAGCAGCACGACGTTCTCCAGCGCAACGAGTTCCGGCGGAACTTCCGGTTCCTTCGCGAACACGTCGAGCCCGGCGGCAAAAATCTTTCGTTCCTTGAGCGCCGTAACCAAAGCCGGCTCGTCGACCACGGAGCCGCGCGCGATGTTGATCAGGATGCCTCGGGGCCCAAGCGCTTCAAGCACCTCGGCGTCGATCATATTCCGTGTCGCCGGCCCACCTGGCACGATGACGATCAGCGTGTCGACGGCGCGGGCCATCTCGATGAGACTGGCGTGGTAGCGATAAGACAGCTCGGGCCGCGGCTGCCGCGTGTGATAGGCGATCGGTACTCCGAACGCTTCGAGCCGGCGCGCAACCGCCATGCCGATACGGCCCATGCCGACAAGGCCGACGGTGCGATTGCGCAGCGTCGCCGGACTCAAGGGGTAAGGCCGCTCAAGCCATTTGCCGGCGCGCAGGTAGCGTTCGGCCTGCGGCAACTCGCGCACGGTGCACAGGAGGAGGCCAATCGTGGTGTCGGCGACTTCTTCGGTCAGTACGTCGGGCGTGTTGGTGACGATGATGCCGCGGCGTGCCGCGGCGCTGGCATCGACATGGTCGTAGCCGACGCCGAAGCTGGCGATGATCTCGAGCTTCGGCAGACGGGCGAATAATGCCTCATCGACCCGGTCCATTGCCGTCACTGCCATCGCGCGCACGTGAGTGACGGGGCCGAGCAATGCGTCGCGGTCGGCTGCGGCCAGGCGATGCAGGGTAAAGCCGGCCAATCCGCTTTCAAATACCGGCCGTGATGGCCCAACGAGCAGCACCTCGGACGTATCGGCAGCCATTGTCGATCCCGAGATCACACCAGCATGGTCACCGGCGTTTCGATCAGCGCCTTGATCGCCGCCAACAGCTCGGCTCCGAGTGCGCCGTCGACCACACGATGGTCGCAGGAGAGCGTCGCAGTCAGCATGCCGGCGAAAGCAACCCCGCCGTCGGCGGTTTCGACCGCCTGCCGGCGCGCGGCACCAACCGCCAGGATGCTGGCGTGCGGCGGATTAATGATGGCGGAAAACTCGCGCACGCCGTACATGCCGAGATTGGAGATGGCGGACGAGCCGCCTTGATAGTCCGCCGGCTTCAATTTTTTCTCGCGGGCGCGCGCCGCGAGATCCTTCATTTCGGCCGAGATGGCGCTCAGCGACTTCGTCTCTGCGCTGCGGATGATCGGCGCGATCAGTCCGCCGTCGATCGCGACCGCGACCGCGATATCGGAATGCTTGAAACGCAGAATACGGTCGCCCGCCCAGACTGCATTCGCCGCCGGCACCTGTCGCAGCGCCAGCGCCAGCGCGCGGATGATGAAATCATTGAGCGAGAGTTTGAACGCTGGATCGCCGTCGTGGTTCTTCGGCGCCGCGGCGTTGGCCTCTTCGCGCACCGCGATCAGGCGGTCGATCACGATGTCGGTGGTCAGATAAAAATGCGGAATGGTCTGCTTGGCTTGCTGAAGGCGCGCTGCGATGGTCTTGCGCATCGCGTCGAGCGGAACTTCCTCGTAGCCCGCCGGATCGTAGAGGGCTTTGACCTGATCGGCGCTCGCGCCTTCCGCCAGCGCTGCGAGCGGAGCATGCGGCGCCGGCCGCGGCGCAATTTCTACGTCGCGGGCAACGATGCGGCCGTGCGGGCCGGAGCCGCGCAGACGCGAGAGATCGATACCGGCTTCGCTGGCGAGCCGCCGCGCCAGCGGCGTGATCGTGACACCTCCGGAAAGTCGCGCCGGCCCAAAATTGCGTTCGGGCGTGCGCACCTCGAAGAACGGATCGAGCTTGATCGGCCGCTGAGCGGGAGGTACCGGCTTGGCTTCCGCGGAGCTCTCATAGGAAGTCGGTGGCGGGGCGCCTTGGGGCGCTCCGATTGCCGCCATCGCAGGTTTTGCGGGCGTGCTCGCCGCGCCGCCGGCGGTAGCCCCGATCACGCCAACGACAGCGCCCACCGGTGCGATCTCGCCTTCGGGCACGCGGATTTCGCTCAAGACACCGGCTTCCGTGGCCGGCACCTCCATCGACACCTTGTCGGTCTCGATCTCGAACAAATTATCGCCCGGCTTCACCGGGTCGCCGGCCGATTTGAACCATTTGATGATCTTGCCTTCGGCGACCGTCTCGCCGAGTTGCGGCATGAGGATATTCATTTCAATTCCCGGCGCGGCTCACCAGTTCACCGACACGTACTGCGTCTCCAAAAATTCCATCAGCCCTTCATGCGCACCTTCGCGGCCCAGCCCGGACTGCTTCATGCCGCCAAACGGCGCCGCCGGATCGGAGACGATGCCGCGGTTCAGTCCGATCATGCCGAAGTCGAGTTTCTCTGACACGCGCAAACCCTTGCTCAAATCCTTGGTGTAGAGGTAGGCGACAAGGCCGTATTCGGTATCGTTGGCCCGGGTGATAACCTCGTCCTCGGACTTGAAAGTTTGCAGCGACGCGACCGGACCGAAAATTTCTTCGTTGAGCATTTTGGCGTCGTCCGAAACGTTGGCGAGGACGGTCGCCGGATAGAAAAACCCAGGCCCGCCGGGCGCTTTGCCGCCGGTGAGCACCTTGGCGCCCTTCTGGACCGCGTCGTCGACCAGCTCGATGACTTTGTCCAGACCATCCTTGTTGACCAGTGGGCCAAGCGCGACGCCGTCATCGAGCCCATTGCCCATTTTCAGCCCGGCCATCTTGGCGGTGAGTTTTTTGGCGAACTCGTCGTGCACCTTCTCGTGCACATAAAAACGATTGGCCGCCGTGCAGGCTTCGCCCATATTGCGCATCTTGGCGATCATGGCGCCATCGATCGCGGCGTCGATGTCGGCGTCATCGAAAACGATGAACGGGGCGTTGCCGCCAAGCTCCATCGCCGGCCGGATGATGTTGTCGGCGGCTTCGTGCAGAAGCTTTCTGCCGACCTCGGTCGAGCCGGTGAATGAAACGACGCGGACGCGCGGATCGTGCAGCATCGCGCCGACGACTTTGCCGGACGAGCGTGAAGGAATGACGTTGACGACGCCGGCCGGCACGCCGGCCTCCTCGAGGATCGGCATCAAAGCGAGCATGGTCAGCGGCGTATCGGACGCCGGCTTGAGCACCACCGAACAGCCGGCGGCCAGCGCCGGGCCGATCTTGCGGGTCGCCATAGCGGCGGGGAAATTCCACGGCGTCACCAGCACCGCAATGCCCGCCGGCTTGTGGTGCACGAGGATGCGCGCGCCGGTGGCCGGCGCCACCGAATTCTGCCCGACATTGCGCACCGCCTCCTCGGCAAACCAGCGGAAGAATTCGGCGGCGTAGGCGACCTCGCCGCGCGAGTCCGATAATGCTTTGCCGTTTTCGATGGTGATCAACTTCGCCAGCCGCTCGGCATCGCGCATGATCAGTTCGTAGGACTTGCGCAAAATCTCACCGCGCTCGCGCGGCTTCTTGGCGGCCCAACCGGGGAAGGCGGCGCTCGCGGCGTCGAGTGCGGCCTTGGCGTCCTCGACGGTCGCGCTCGCGACCGAGGCGACCTTGTTCTCGGTGGCCGGATCGATCACGTCGAAGCGGGCACCGTCGGAAGATTTGCGCCACTTCCCCCCGATCCACAGATCGGTCGGGACGTTGGCGAGCAGATTGTCGTACATGGCCATGATACTACCCGATTAGGTCGATGCTTTTCCATTCTTCAATTCGACGAGGATATTCTGATACGGCTTGCCGCTGAGATTGCGCAGCTCGTGCTTCTGGCCGGCATCATTCCAGATCACGCCGCCGACTTTGTCGTCGGCGATGATGGAATGGCCGTCCACGTTCTCAAGCTCGATCTTGCCGCCGGTGACGTTGATGATGACGTAGTCGAGCTTGTGGTGATGCCATGCCTTCTTGCCGCCGGCCGGGACTTTCATGTCCCACACCCGCACCTGGTCGTTCTCGAAAATAACTTCGGTGCCGATCGGTCCGCTTGGATTTTCGCGGGTCGGTTCGTTCGCCATGATTTCCTCCGCTCACGCATTCAGGCTGCGCTTGACGCGATCGGCGATGCGATCGACGCTCGGCAGCGCGATGTCCTCGAGAATGTCGGCTGCCGGCAGCGGAATGTGCGGCGTCGTGATCCGTACCGGCGGGCCGTCGAGATCGTAGAACGCTTCGTCGGCGACGATCGAGACAAGCTCGGCGCCCCAGCCGCACAGCCGCGGATTTTCCTCGACGGTGAACAGGCGATGCGTGCGCGCCACCGAGCCGAGAATGGTCTGGGTGTCGAGCGGCACCAGCGAGCGCACGTCGACGACTTCGCAGTCAATGCCGTGCTCGGTCTTAAGTTTTTCGGCGGCGGCGAGCGCGCGCGGCACCATCAGCGCCAGCGCGAGGATGGTGGCGTCTTTACCCGGCCGGACGATCCTGGCGCTGCCAAGGGTGTCGACGATCTCGCCATCCGGCACTTCGCCCTTGGTCGCATAGAGCGACTTGTGCTCGAAGAAGATCACCGGATCGGGATCGCGCACCGCCGCCGCCATCAGTCCGATCACGTCGCGCGGGGTCGACGGCGCTACGACCTTGAGCCCCGGAATCATCATGCACCAGTTCTCGACGCTCTGCGAATGCTGCGCGCCGAACCGCGCGCCGCCGCCATTGCCGGTGCGCACGACCAGCGGAACTTTGACCTGCCCATTGGTCATGTAGCGGCTCTTGGGAAACTCGTTGGCGATGTAGTCGAAGCAGACCGCGATGAAATCCGAGAACATGATTTCGGCGATCGGCTTGAGGCCGGTCATCGCCGCGCCCATGGCGGCGCCGAGGATCGCCTGCTCAGAAATTGGCGTGTCGCGCACCCGTACCGGACCAAACTGCTCGAACAAGCCGACGGTCGCCTTGAACACGCCGCCGGGCTTGCCCACGTCCTCGCCGAGGAACACCACATCGGGGTCGCGCGCCATTTCCTGCGCGATGCCGCGGATGACGGCGTCCCGATAAGTCAGTTCCGCCATGCGAAGCCTCCGTCGGCATAAACGTCGGTGGTGAGGATATCGAGCGCCGGCGGGGGCGCCGCCTTGCACAGTTCGGTCGCTTCGTCGACCTCACGCTTCACATCGGCATCGATCCGCAGGATGGTGTCTTCGCCGATCCCGAATTGCCGCAGACGCTCGCGATAGATTTTGATCGGATCGCGCTCCTTCCACCTTTCCAGTTCGCCTTCGGGCCGATATTTGGCCGGGTCGGCGCGCGAGTGTCCGCTATGACGATAGGTCAGGCATTCGATCAGCGACGGTCCGCCGCCGGCGCGGGCTTGGTCGTAGGCGGACAACGCCGCGCGATAGACGACATCGGCATCGTTGCCGTCGACAACAATGCTGGGCAGGCCGTAGCTCGCGGCGCGATCGGCCGCCGGGTGCGGCACCGCGGTGACATCGCCGATCGGAGTGTATTCCATGTAGAGATTGTTTTCGCACACGAAGACGACCGGCAGCTTCCACACCGCGGCGAAGTTCAGCGCCTCGTGGAACGCGCCGATATTCGTCGTACCGTCGCCAAAGAAACACACCGACACGTCTTTTTGGCCCTTGTACTGCGCCCGCCAAGCTGCGCCGCAGGCAATCGGCAGATGGGCGCCGATGATGGCGTAGGAGCCCATCACGCCGTGTTCGACCGAGGTCAGGTGCATCGAACCGCCTTTGCCACGCATCAGCCCGATGTCGCGCTGCATCAGTTCGCCCAGCACCTTGGTGATCGGCACGCCGCGCGCCAGCGTGTGGGCATGACCGCGATAAGTGCAGAACGAGAGATCGCCCGGGCGCATGGCGGTGGCGAATCCGGCGGCCACCGCCTCCTGGCCGAGCGACAGGTGGCTCGTGCCCTTCACCAGGTTCTGCAGGAAGAGGTCGTAGGCGCGCTGCTCGGCCTCGCGGATCACGACCTGCGTGCGATACAGAGCGAGCCGCTTGTCTTCGCCGATATCGTCGTTGAGGCTTGCCGCCGCAGCCGGCGCGCGGTCCTCGATCTTGGCCATGAAATATCCTCGGAATGCCCAATATGTTGCGCAAGGCGGCGCAACTTAACGCCAGTTGCGAAGCCGAGGCAACGGCCCCGGACGGAGTTCGTGACTTCGATCTGATGCGCGCTTGCGCGGGATGCAACAGGTTAGATAATTGGCGCGAGCGGAGATTGCGATGGCCCAGGATCACGCCGAGAAACAACAGGTCTCCAGCCAAGCGTACCGCTTCTTCGGCGGCCCACCGCTGGCAGTGATGGGACGGCTGATTCTGCTATCGATCCTGGTGGGCGTCGTTCTCGCGACCATCGGCCTCGATCCGTGGAATATCATTGGATCGATCCGCCAGCTCGTCGGGCGGATCTGGACGATGGGTTTCGATATCGTGCGTTGGCTGTGGCGGTATTTCCTGCTCGGAGCCGTGATCGTTTTGCCGATCTGGGTCTTGATCCGGTTGGCGCGGGCGCCGCGCGGGCGGTGAACGCGATCCATCCAAGGCTCTTCGTGGGGCCTGCTATCGGCTTTGGGGGCGGTCGCTTAAGGCCGGACGCACTAGCGCGACCGCCGGAATGACAGAAGTCAGTCGTCGATCGGACCCTGACCGGAGGATGCCGGCGCGTCGCTGCCGTCGCCCTGCGTTGAGTGATCGCGCGGGCCACGATGCCGCCGCCGCCGTCGATGCAGCGGAAACCGATCGGGCGAACCGTCATAGCCGTTGGGGCCATTCGGTCCGTTGTTGGGACCATTTGAACCTTGGCCTTGCTGCGGGGGCAGCTGTTGCGGTTGGCCGCCGGTAATGAATGACGGCAGCCGGTCTACATCCTCCTCGTTCGTCGGCTGAACGTGCTGCGGGCGCGGGTGAGCGTGCTGCGGCTGCGATTGCGGCTGCTGTTGTTCACGCGGATAGAACGGCTGCGGCTCCCGCGGCGCGAACGGCTCGCCGCCGATGGAAGGCTGCTCGCCGTCGCCGTCGTCGTACCCATCCTCCGCAAGATTGCCACGCGGGTCCCCCGCCTGCTGGTAAAAGGGCTGGCTCTGCCGAAACTGCTCTTGCGCCGCGGCGATCAGGCGGAAGTAATGCTCTGCATGCTGATAATAGTTCTCAGCCGCGACCGGGTCTCCGGAGCTTTGCGCATCGCGGGCAAGTTGCAGATATTTTTCAGCAACGTGAGATGCGGTTCCCCGAATTTTTACGTCTGGCCCATTGGACTCGTAAACGCGCGACAATGGATTTTGATGATGACCGCCTTTGCGGTTACGACCCCGCATGCGCTTGTTCTGCCCGTTTCTCATGGTTTGCTATTCCGCCAATCCCCTGATGCGCGGCAGCACGAATGCCGCCGTATCAACTTACTCAACGTCTTTCCAACCCGATGCATTAGTCCGGATAATGTTCTCTGCGCGCTGCCCTTCGAACTCGCCCGACGCAAGCGCTATGATCATCGACCTTCGCCGCAGCGCGGCGCTCGCTGATGTAACGAACCCTTAGCAATGCAGCCCCCACCGGCGGTTTCGCCGCGGTGTTGCGAACCCCTCGTTATGCGCGACATTTCACAATGCGCGCCGCACCGATGGAACTTCTCGGTCTTGAGTTTGGCGATCCCGTCTGCCGTCCGATCCGGCTTTCGCTGTTCCGGCTTTCGTTTCACCTGGCCTGCGCTGCCAGCCTCTAGGAGGGACGCTCCGGGCGTTGAAGGCGGCGCGGCGTATCATCTCGGGCCGATTCCGTACCCGCAAGCTAGTCGGTTCCGACCGACATTCCAAGTGCTTTTTTGCTGCTTTTTTGCAAGGGCCAATGCTCCACACTCAAGGCCCATTCCGCGCTTTTCTGGCCAGAAGAGCGCGTGGCATGCCTTCAAGATCGCAGCGCGGGGGCGATGACCCAAGCCCCGCCGCCGAAAACAAAGCGGCAACGGCCGGCGCCTGACCGCTGCCAAGCTCGACGACGAGGGCGCCCCCGGGTCTAAGCACCGCCGGCACCGTCGCCGCCACTGCCCGATAGCAATCCAGGCCTTGCGGTCCACCGTCGAGTGCGTCTCGCGGATCGAAATCGCGCACTTCGGGCGCCAGTGCCGCGATTTCGCGGGATGCGATATATGGCGGATTGGAGACGATCAGGTCGAATGATCCGCCGAGCGCTGCCGCCATGTCACAGGCGACAAAGGCGGCGCGCGCGATCCCGAGACGTCGGGCATTGTCCCGCGCGACGACAAGCCCGCCGAGGCTCGTGTCGGTGCCGACGCCCACAGCGTTGGGCAGTTCGGCGAGCAGGGCCAGGAGCAACGCCCCGCTTCCCGTGCCGAGGTCGGCGATCCGCAGCGCCCGCGAACGTGGGCCGTCCATGTCGATCGCGGCAAGCGCCGCTTCGACCACCGTTTCCGTTTCCGGTCGCGGCACCAATGTCGCGGCATCGATGCGTAAATTCAGGCTCCAGAATTCCTTACTGCCGACGATGCGCGCAACCGGCTCGCGCGCCAGACGGCGACTTGCCAGCGCGTCGATGGCGTTTTTTTCATCGGCGGTGAGTAGGCGCGCGCCGGCCGCCGCGATTGACGCGTGATCAAGTGAAAGTGCGTGGCCGACGAGAATGCGGGCATCAAGTTCCGGCGAATCGATTCCTCCGGCGCGGAATTCCTCCGCCAGCTTGCGGCGCGCACCGGCGACGGTCAGCGCGTCCGCGCCGCGATGCTGCGCCAGCGCGTCGATATCCGACGCCGGCATGGTCATCACGCCTCCTCGACGGCGAGCTGCTCGGCCTGATGCTCGGCAACGAGGGCGTCGATGATTTCGCCTAAGGCTTCGCCCTCCAATATCTGGGGCAGCTTGTAAAGCGTGAGATTGATGCGATGGTCCGAAACGCGGCCCTGCGGAAAATTGTAGGTGCGGATGCGTTCGGAGCGGTCGCCGGTTCCGACCTGGCCGCGACGTTCGGCGGCGCGCGCAGCGTCCTGCTTCTGGCGCTCGAAGTCGTAGAGCCGCGTGCGCAGCACCGCCATGGCCTTGGCGCGGTTGCGATGCTGCGACCGGTCCTCCTGCATCATGACGACGATACCGGAAGGAATATGCGTGATCCGGACCGCTGATTTCGGTCTTGTTGACGTGCTGGCCCCCGGCGCCGCTGGAACGCAGCGTATCAATCTTGAGGTCCGTCTCGTTGATGGGAACGTCGACATCCTGTGCTTCCGGCAGCACCGCGACGGTCGCCGCCGAGGTGTGAATGCGCCCCGATGCTTCAGTGTCGGGCACACGCTGCACGCGATGCACGCCGGATTCGTATTTGAGCTTGGCAAAGGCGCCACGACCGCGGATTTCGGCGATGATCTCCTTGAAGCCGCCCATCGCGCCTTCGCTTAAGGTGACCAACTCAACTTTCCATCCCTGCTTGGCGGCGTAGCGCTCGTACATGCGAAACAAATCCCCGGCAAACAGCGCCGCCTCGTCGCCGCCGGTGCCGGCGCGGATTTCGAGAATGACGTTGCGCTCGTCCATTGCGTCCTTGGGAAGGAGCGCCAGATGCAGTTGCTGTTCCAGCGCCGCGCGCCGCGCTTCAAGCTCCGGACGTTCCGCCGCGGCGATGGAGCGCATTTCAGCGTCGGTCGAGGAATCTTCGATCAGGCTCTCCACCCCTTCCAGCTCGCGGCGCGCCGCCCGATAGGATTTCACCGCCTCGACGACCGGCGCGAGCTCGGCGAATTCGCGCGACAGCTTCACGTAGGTCTCGGCCGGCACCGCAGTGCCAAGCTCGCGCTCGAGCGCCGCATGGCGGGCGACGAGAGCGTCGAGTTTTTGATCGGGAAGCATGGTGTTTCTGCCGCTTAACTAATTGGACGCCAGACCGGGGGCAAGCCCCGCCACGACTGCTCCCTAAATCTGCAGCGACTCAAGCGCGGCGAACTTTTCGAGCTGCGCGCGGATCGGCACCCCGCCGCTCGATTTCTCGATAAGCGGGCAGATGAAGGCGGCGGCCTTGCGGCAATCGACATCAAGCAGCATGGCCTTGACCGGACCGACGGCGGATGGCGTGAGCGAAAACGAGCGGTATCCGATCGCCGCCAGCGCGAGCGCGCCGATCGGCTGCGAGGCCAGCTCGCCGCACAGCGTCACCGGCTTGCCGTACTGGCGGCCTTTGTCGGCAATGTCCTTGAGCGCGCGCAGCACCGGCGCGGAGATCGGATCAAAGCGGCCGGAAACTCGGGGATTGCCGCGGTCAACGGCGTAAAGGAATTGCACGAGGTCGTTCGAGCCGACCGAGAGGAAGTCAACATGCGCGAGCAAGTCATCGAGTTGATAGAGCAGCGACGGGACCTCGACCATGCTTCCGACTTCGACCTCATCAGGCAGCTTGTGACCGTGCCGGCGCAGGTGCGTGAGTTCGCGCTCGACCAGTTCCTTCGCCTGGTCGAATTCGTCGACAGTCGCAATCATCGGGAACATGATTTTCAGCGCGCGGCCGCCGGCGGCGCGTAGCAGGGCGCGCAGCTGGGTGCGCAGCAAAGCCGGCCGGTCAAGCCCAAGCCGGATGGCGCGCCAGCCGAGTGCCGGATTCTCCTCCTCGATATTGCGCATATAGGGCAGCACCTTGTCGCCACCGATGTCGAGGGTGCGGAAGGTCACCGGCCGGTCGCCGGCGGCATCGAGGACGGCGCGGTACAAAGCGAATTGCTCGCTTGATCGCGGGAAATTCGGCGCCACCATGAATTGCAGCTCGGTGCGGAACAGTCCGATGCCGGCGGCGCCGGTATCGACGATGTGCGGCAGATCGACGGTCAAACCGGCATTGATGAGCAACGTCATCTCTTCGCCGTCCTTGGTCACGCACGCTCGATCGCGTAACGCCTGATACTGGAGCTGGCGTCGCGCGCGCAGCCGCACGCGCTCCGCGTAGGCGGCCTCCATGTCGGGCAGCGGTCTTAAGTGCAAATCCGCGGCCGAGCCGTCGACGATGATGGCGTCGCCAGGATCGGCAATGCCGGTGGCGTTATCGATCTCGCCGACCGCCGGAATGCCGAGCGCGCGCGCCACGATCGCGACATGCGAGTGCGGGCCGCCTTCCTCGAGCACCAGCCCGCGCAAGCGCTTGCGATCGTAATCGAGCAGTGCCGCCGGACCCATCGAACGGGCCACGAGGATGGCGTTCTCAGGCAGGTTCTCGCGCGAGGGCGCGTGATCGCGGCCGGTGAGCTGCCGCATCAGACGGTTGGCGAGGTCGTCAAGGTCGTGCAGCCGCTCACGCAGATACGGATCGGTCTGCCGCAGCATGCGCGCGCGCGTGTCCGACTGGACGCGTTCAACCGCCGCCTCCGCGGTCAGGCCCGTCATCACCGCTTCCTCGAGCTTGTGAATCCAGCCGCGGTCGTGGGCGAACATGCGATAAGCTTCAAGGACGTCGCGATGTTCGCCGCCCTCCACCACGTCACCGTGTTCGAGGAGCTCGTCCAAATGGGTGCGCAATGTCGCCACCGCTGCTTCGAGATGCTTCAACTCCCGCGGAATGTCGTCGGCGATGTAATTGGTGACAACGACACGCGGCTCGTGCAGCACCACGTGGCCGAGCGCGATGCCCTCGCTGAGAGCCTTTCCGGTGAGATGCAGCGATCGGCGCGCCGCGGGCTCGGCGCCGGGCAAAGCCAGCGCCGACAGCTCGCCCGAGGCGATCATCTCGGCAAGCACCATGGCCGTCGTTTGCAGCGCCTCGACTTCCTCCTCCGAATAGGTGCGCCGCGCGCGGTTCTGCACGACCAGCACGCCGAGCGTGTTGCCGGCGCGCAAAATCGGCACACCAAGGAACGAGTGGTAAATCTCTTCGCCGGTTTCCGGCCGGAAGGAGAAGGCTGGATGGGCCTGCGCGTTCGACAGGTTGATGGCGCTCGCCTGGCTCGCGACCAATCCGACCAGGCCCTCGTCGGAGCGCAGCACGGTGCGGTGCACCGCATCGCGGTTGAGGCCTTCGGTAGCGTACAGTTCGAGGGTCGTGTCGACCCGCAAAACATAGACGGAGCAGACCTCCGCAACCATGTTGGCGGCGATCAGCACCACGATCTTGTCGAGGCGTTCCTGCGCGCTGACCGGCTCCGCCATGACTTCGCGGAGTCGGCGCAACAGCACGCGCGGACCGCCGAGCGCGCCACGCATGGCGTCAGGTCCCTCGGGCGTTACTGTGACCGGTGCGAAAGCCCGCGCCGCACCGGCCTTATTCGAAGAGGAATTCGCCAGGGCCCGGGCCCGCGGCGATCACCCTCAAGGCTATATCGAATGCGGCATGCAAACCGCAAGCCAGAGACAACGATATGACGGTGGCGGCGGATTTTTGTGCGCTGCAGCGTTTGTGCGTTGCAGCGTCGGCGCATTGTGGGCTGCTGTTGGAACGATTCCTTGGCCGTTACGGCGACGCTCGGTCGAGGCCATAGAGCGAATGCAGCGTACGAACGGCGAGCTCGGTGAACGCCGCGTCGATCAGGAGCGAAAACTTGATCTCCGATGTGGTGATGGCGCGGATGTTGACGGCGCGCTCGGCCAGCGCCCGGAACGCCTCCGCGGCCACGCCGGCGTGGCTGCGCATGCCAATGCCGATGACGGAAATCTTGGCCACGTCGGTTGCACTGTCCAGCCGTTGGTACCCGATTGCCGGCTTGGCCTTGGTAATGACATCCAGCGCACGCTGAAAATCAGCCGCGGGCACCGTGAACGTGAGGTCGGTGGTCTTTCCGTCGGCTGAGACGTTCTGCACGATCATGTCGACGTTGATATTCGCTTCGGCAAGCGGAATGAAAATAGCGGCGGCGACACCCGGCTTGTCCAGCACCTCCCGGACCGAGATTTGCGCTTCGTCGCGGGAGAAGGCGATGCCGGTGACAACTTGCTGCTCCACGATCTCCTCCTCGTCGCAAATAAGGGTTCCCGGCGGGATGCCGTGTGGGTCGATATCCTCGGGCCGATCGAAGCTTGAGCGCACAAAGATCCGCACATTATGCACCATGCCGAGCTCGACCGAACGCACCTGCATGACTTTGGCGCCGAGCGAGGCCAGCTCCAGCATCTCCTCGAAGGCGATCTTGTCGAGCCGGCGCGCACGCGGCACAACGCGGGGATCCGAGGTATAGACGCCATCAACGTCGGTATAGATGTCGCAACGGTCGGCACGGATCGCCGCCGCAACAGCCACCGCCGACGTATCGGATCCGCCGCGTCCAAGAGTGGTGACGCGGCCACTCTCCTTGTGCAGGCCCTGGAAGCCGGCGATGACCGCGACCTCCTTGCATTCACCAAAACGCTTGACGAGTTCGGTGCCGTTGATTTCGAGGATGCGAGCGGAGGCGTGCGCGTTCGAAGTCAGAATTGGAAGCTGCCAGCCCTGCCAGGAGCGGGCGTTGACGTCCATGTCCTGCAGGGTGATCGCGAGCAGGCCGGCCGTTACCTGCTCGCCGGTGGCGACGACGGCGTCATATTCTCTTGCGTCGAATATCCGCCGCATCTTCAGCGCGGCCTCGCACCAGCCGACCAGCTGGTCGGTCACTCCGGACATGGCCGAAACCACCACGGCAACATCGTGGCCGGCGTCGACCTCGCGCTTGACGTGGCGCGCGACGTTGCGGATGCGATCGATGTCGGCGACGGACGTTCCGCCGAACTTCATAACGAGACGGGCCATGATTGTCGTCTGCGCTTTTCCACGGCAACGCGCCAGCCGGGATCGTTGCGGGCTGGCGCGAAAAGGCGCGTATAGATACCGGCGCAGGGCGCCGGCTGCAACATCAGGGCTGTTTCGAGACTCAAAGAAAAGCGCCCCTCGCGGGGCGCATTCTCAGGTGCTCACCACGGGAAAAGCTACTTGCGGCAAGCGATGCTCGGGAACGATAGCTACTTGGTCAGGTGATCGCGGCGGTCTGTTGCCCTCACGCGGATTGGCAATGCGGTTTCTTGCCAACCCCTCGCGACCCCCATCAAACTGGACCAGAACGCGATCCACATGAGCGTAGGCATGATGTGCTCCTTTGCGGATCTAACTAATCCATCAACGTTTAAGGGCAGCTGTGGTTCCTCTCATCAGGCGGCGCTTCTGTGCTGATCAGACAAGGGCGAGAGCGAAGAATCCGTTTCAGGCTGACTGCGCCATGAACTCATGAGCGTCGTTGACGGAGGCTGCCCTACCGCGCGGGGCGCGGCGCAGCGGTCGCGCAGCCTTTCGGCCGAGTTCGGATCATGCGTCGGCAAATAAATCGTCGGATGCTGTGCACACAATTGGCGGATGTCGGCGAGTGTCGTGCTCGCGACTGCCTCGTTTGGACTGACGCCGTCGACCAAGCCGCGCAACATTGTCGACTCCAGATATGACGTGTCGCCGGCGAGCATGACCTGATGGTCTTCGTCACGCACGATGACCGACAAGTGGCCGGGGGTGTGGCCCGGCGTCGGCACTGCGATGACGTCCCCAGCATTCGTCAACTGCACGCTGCGCTTGAAAGGTCCGAATGGCGATGGCTGCCATGCCAACGGTTCGGGAGCAAACCAGTTCGGCCAGCGGTTTGGCAGATAGCCCTGCAGTGCTCCAGCGACGCCGGCCGTGCGCGCGATCTCGCCGCCGCTGGCGAGGATTCGGCTATGGGGGAAGTGGGCGAGGCCGCCGTCGTGGTCGATATGCAGATGCGTCAGCACCACCGTTTTGACATCGCGGGCACCGATACCAAGGCGCTGCAATTGCGGGCCCACCTCCTGTTCGGGCTCGATGTCGAAGCGCACGGCGAACTGAAAATACGGATGCCAGCGCGGCAGCGATTTCAAGGCCGCGTTCGAGCCGGTGTCGACGACGATGACGCCTTCGGGATGCTCGATCGCCCAGGCGTAGACCGGCGACCAGTCCGCCCATTCGCGCGAGAGGATCGGCTGAACTTGCCGCCACAGCCCGTGGCCGCGGCCTTCGATCTGCGCCTGTTTGATCTGGACTCGGCCGGTCTCGATGGCATGAATACGCATGATGATCTCTCGTTGACTTGAATGGCGGGCTCAGTGCCGGCTGAAGCGGCCGAGATGCGTGTCGCCGAATGCCGTCGGGTATTTCAGGCCGTAGCCGAGCGCCCGGTCGAAGCCGATGTGAGCGATCCAGATCAGCCCGCCCGCCACGGCGGCCGGTACGCCGCCGATGAATCCCACGACCGCGAGCGTGATGGCCGCTGCGTAGGCATGGGCGACATTGTAGATGATGGCGCCGACCCACGGTCCGCCGAGATAGGCGAGCATCGACAGGTCGGGCGTCAGGAATAGAAGGGCGAACGCCAGCCAGGAAAAGCCGTTGTGGGCATAGAGCGTCAGCGCTCCGGCGAAGGCGGCGAAACCTTCGAGCCGCAGGGTTGCGCGTACACCGAGTCCGTCCTTTGGGCCCAAACCCGCGGAACCGGCGTTGAGCTTAAGCTGCGAAGCGAATGTCCGCATGGGGGTCTCCGTTCTGCGCGGGACGGGTAACCGCGCCGACATCCACTAAATAACGGCGGGGCCGATAAACGAAATTGCATATTTATGTTCAATAGCTATACATTTTAGTATGGCACGGCCTGCCCTGAGCTGGGACGAGCTGCGCACCTTCGTCGAGGTTGCGCGCGATGGCAGCCTTTCCGGTGCGGCGCGTCGGCTCGGCTTGGCCCAGCCGACCGTAGGCCGCCACATCGATGCGCTGGAGGCGACGCTGGGCTTGACTTTGTTTACGCGGTCGCCGCGTGGCCTGACGCCGTCACCGGCCGCGCTGGCGCTGGCGCCGCATGTCGAGGCGATGGCGGCTGCGGCGGCCTCGCTGGTACGCACCGCCTCGGGCGAGGCGGCGGCCGACCGCGGCGTCGTGCGGGTGACGGCGAGCGACGTCATCGGCTGCGAGGTGCTGCCGCCGATGCTCGCCGCGTTCCGCGCCGAGCATCCCGGAATCGCCATCGAGCTTGCGCTGACCAATCGCAACGAGGATCCGGCGCGCCGCGACGCCGACATTGCGGTACGCATGGTGCGCCCGACACAAAGCGGGCTCATTGCCCGGCGCATCGGCGCCGCGCGTATCGCGCTCTACGCCCATCGCGATTATCTCGCTCGCTTCGGCGAGCCGCGCTCGCTCGCCGATCTGACGAGCCATTGCGTCATCGGCTTCGACCGGGACAATCGCTCGTTTCGGGGCGCGGGCGAATTCGCGCGGCGGCTGACGCGCGAGGATTTCGGCTTCCGTTGCGACAGCGACCTCGCCCAGCTTGCGACGCTGCGCGCCGGCGTCGGCATCGGGGGCTGTCAGGAGAACATCGCACGCCGCACGCCCGAACTTGTTGCTATCTTGCCGAATGCGGTGCAATTCGCGCTGGAAATCTGGCTGGTCATGCACGAAGACTTGAAGGCGACGCGCCGGGTGCGTCTTCTTTTCGACCGCCTCGCGGCTGGACTGACAGATTACGTCAAGGGGCGCCTGCCCGGCGTTCGGGCCGAAGCCTGAAGAAGTCGCTCGGCCGAAGGGGAGGGTTTGCACGATGCCAACGAGCCACGATCGCATCCTGACGACGCATGTTGGCAGCTTGGTCCGGCCCCCGGAATTGACCAAATACATCGAGGCGATCGACAATGGCGTCAAAATCGATCAAGCGGCATTCGATCGATGCTTGGCCGATTGCGTCGCCGAGGTCGTCACGCGTCAGCAGCAGGCCGGCGTCGACATTGTCAGCGACGGCGAGTTCGGCAAATTCCGCAGTTGGTCTTTCTATGTCCTCGATCGCCTCGCCGGCATCGAAGAGCGGGCGGTTGAAGCGCCGCGGGGCGCCGGCCGGGATCAGCTTTTATTTGCGGATTTTTACGCCGAATATTTCCCGACCCAGAAGCTGCCGAAGCGCGGCACGGCGGTTTGCGTCGGCCCGATTTCCTATAAGGGGCACGCCGCGGTCCACAAGGACATCGCCATCTTCAAGGCCGCATTGAAGGGCGCGACGGTTGCCGACGCCTTTCTTCCGGTGGTCGCACCCGCAAGCGCAGTGCCGCGCTCAAAGAACGAATATTACAAAGACGATGAGGAGTTCCTGTTCAAGCTCGCGGAGGCCTTGCGCGAGGAATACAAGGCGATCGTCGATGCCGGATTGATGGTGCAGATCGACGACGCGTTCCTGCCCTACATGTTTGACGTGGCGTTCGGCGCCGACCAAATCGCCGAATATCGAAAATGGGCGCAAGTCCGCATCGAAGCGCTCAACCACGCGATCGAGAAGCTCCCCGAAGACCGCATCCGGTATCATATCTGTTGGGGCAGCTTTAATACGCCGCATGTCACCGACGTGCCGCTCAAGGACATCGTCGACCTGGTGCTTCGGGTGAAGGCGGGGGCTTATTGCATCGAGATGGGAAATCCGCGCCACGAGCATGAGTGGCGGGTATGGGAAAACGTGAAACTGCCGGCCGGCCGCAAGCTCATTCCCGGCGTCATCAGCCATTCAACAAATATCGTCGAGCATCCGGAGCTCGTCGCCGAACGGCTGGTGCGGCTGGCGAAGTTGGTCGGGCGCGAGAACATCATCGGCGGCACCGATTGCGGCTTTGCCCAGAGCCCGTATGTCAAACGCGTGCACCCCTCCATCATGTGGGCAAAACTGGAAGCGCTCGGGGCCGGAGCTCGCCTTGCCTCGCAGGAATTATGGGGCAAGAAAGCAGGGTGAATCTTGGTGGTGCGGCATCAAGCGGCCCGGCCGATGCGCTCGATAATTCCCCGTAGCTCCGGTACGCAGGAGCCGCAATTGGTGCCGGCGCGCAGCGCTCGACCAATATCGGCAACGCTGACTGCGCCGCCTCTGGTAATAGCTTCGCGGATGGCGGAAAGTCCGACCCCGTAACAAGCGCAGATCACAGGTCCGGTTTCCGCCATGCCATCGCCGCTGCGCCCTGAAAGCAGCAGACGCCGATCGCGTTCGTCCATAGCTCCGGACCCGAACAGCAAACGCACCACATCCCATTGCGGCGGGTCGTGTTCCGGGCCCACGAAGATGCTACCGTCGAGGCGGCCGGTACGGAATGCCGCGACGCGGGTGAGCCCGCGGGCCGGATCGGTGTATTCGGCAAGCTCGGCGTCTGCGGGCATCAGTCGGCGCGCAAGGTCGAGCCAGACTGCCGGCGGCTCATTGGTCGCAAACAGAATGCCGGCGCCGCCGGCAACTGCAACACGCGAAAACCATGTGCCGGCCGGCAAGGCGATCGCCCGGCGCGTCAGCGCAAAGCCGCGATAGGCATAGGCGAACGGTTCGATGCGCGCCGGGGTGGCTTTGGACTCGGGCTGCCCGGAGAATGGATCATTGGCCGCTGCCACCATGTCGCCGATACGCGCATGCGCAGCGGTAGCGTCGCTCCAGTGGATCGGCGCAAAGACCGAGCCGCGCTGTTGGCCGGCTTGAAACGATGCCTTCAGGATCGCGTTGCCGTATCGCGTCGTGATCTTGACAAAGCCGCCGTCGGCGAGCCCTGCGGCGTCGGCATCTGCCGGATGGATCTCGATCGATGGCTCGGGCGAATGCGCGCAAAGCTGCGGGCTCATTCCGGTCCGGGTCATCGTGTGCCAGTGGTCGCGCACGCGCCCGGTGTTGAGGCGCAGCGGAAACACGCCGGTGGTCGCAGCGTGCGGCCGAGGTTCGTCGGGCGCAACGAAGCGGGCACGGCGATCGGCCGTGAAAAAACCTCCGTCGTTGAAAAAGCGCCGTTCGCGCGGCGGCGCGCCGGCGGGCAGCGGCCACATCACGGGATCGAGCGAGTCATAGGCGGCGTCGGAAACGGTTGCGAGTGCACCGATATCAAAGTCGCGTTCGCCGCTGTTCTCGAAGGCGGAAAGCGCGGCGTGTTCGCGAAAAACATCCGCCGGCTGGTGGTAGTTGAAGGCGAGGCGGAAGCCGAGGCGCCGCGCCACTTCCGTAACGATCCACCAGTCGGGGCGTGCCTCGCCCGGCAGCGGCAAGAAGGCGCGTTGGCGCGAAATCCGCCGCTCCGAATTGGTCACCGTACCGTCCTTCTCGCCCCACGCCGCGGCTGGAAGCAGCACCTGGGCACCCGCCGTGACGGTGTCGTTGCTGCGAACATTTTCGGAGACGACGAACAATTCGAGCTTTTTCAGCGCAGCGCGCATCGCACCCGCGCGCGGCAGCGATACGGCCGGATTGGTTGCCATGACCCAAAGCGCTTTGATCGTGCCGCGCTCGATCGCTTCAAACATGTCGACGGCCTTGAGACCCTCGCGCGTCGCGATGCTCGGCGCTCCTCAAAAGCGTCTGACGCGATCCGTTTCGGCAGGTGAAAAACCCAAGTGAGCGGCAAGCTGGTTGGCGAGGCCGCCCACCTCGCGTCCGCCCATCGCGTTGGGCTGGCCGGTGAGCGAGAAGGGCCCCATTCCGGCCCGGCCGATACGGCCGGTAGCCAGATGAACGTTGATGATGGCGTTCACCTTGTCTGTGCCCTGCGCGGATTGATTGACGCCTTGGGAAAAGCAGGTGACGGCGCGCTCGGTCTTGCGGAACAGATCGAAGAAGCGCGCGCGGTCAGCCACATCGAGACCGGCAGTGGGGGCGGTTGCTGCGATATCCCCGGCGATTTCACGGGCGCGTGCCAGAGCTTCGACAAATCCAGCGGTGTGCCGGTCGATGTAGGCGTAATCGAGTACCCGCTCATCGGCGAGATGGACCAGCAGACCGCTGAACAGAGCCGTATCCATGCCCGGTGCGATCGGCAAGAACAGATCGGCATCCTCCGCGGTCGCCGTCCGCCGCGGATCAATGACGACGAGCTTTGCCCCACGTTCGCGCCTCGCGGCGATCATCCGCTGATAGAGCACCGGATGACACCATGCGGTGTTCGAGCCGACGAGCACGATGAGGTCGGCCTCGTCGAGGTCCCGATAGGTGCCGGGCACGGTGTCGGTACCGAAGGCGCGGCGGTGACCGGCGACGGCGGAGGCCATGCACAGCCGCGAGTTGGTGTCGACGTTGGCGGAGCCGAGAAAGCCTTTCATCAGCTTGTTGGCGACGTAGTAGTCTTCAGTGAGTAATTGCCCGGACAGATAGAACGCGATGGCGTCCGGTCCATCGCGATCGACAATGGCGCGCAAACCCCCGGCGACGGTATCGAGGGCCGTGTCCCAATCGACCCGCAGAAGCGAGCCGTCGGCCTGCCGCACCATCGGGTGCAGCAGGCGCTGATCGAGCGAAAGCGTCTCGCCCAGCGCGGTGCCCTTCGAGCAGAGCCTCCCGAAATTTGCCGGATGCCGGGGATCGCCGGATATCGTGGCGCCGCCTTCGCGCTCAGTTACAGCGAGAATGCCGCAGCCGACGCCGCAGTACGGACAAGTGGTGCGCACGCCTTGCGAATGTGGAAGCGGAGCGTTCATGTCGGCTTCCGGACGGCCGGTTGATCACATCGGCCTTCAGGCCGCCCGCCGCTCGGCCAGCGCTCGACCGAAGATGAGATCCTGGCGGAAGGATTCGATGGCGGCGCCGCCGCGAATAAGCTCGAGGTACCAGAGCGCATCCGTCGTGTCTCCGTACAGCACGGCGCCGACGAACCGGCCCTCGGCGATCACGAGCTTCTTATAGGTACCGAGGCCGGGGTCAGCGAGCGCGATCGATTCGGTGCCCGCCGCGCCGAGAAAATCGCCGGCGGAGAACACGTGGACTCCGGAGACTTTGAGGTTGGTGGCATTGACGCTGCCATCGTAGCGCGTGTCGCGGCCGGCGAGCCGTTCGGCCAAAACGCGCGCCTGCTCGTTGGCGGGCTCGACCAGCCCGTAGCAGACGCCTCGATGCTCGGCGCATTCGCCGATCGCGAAAACATCGGCGGTATTGGTGGCGAGGTGATCATCCACGACGATCCCACGGTTCACCGCTAGACCAGCTGCGGCCGCGATCTCTGCATTCGGCTTGATGCCGACCGCAACAACCACCATGTCGGCGGCGACGCTGCGGCCATCCTTAAGCTCGACCGCCTCGACATGTCGGTCGCCGACGAAACGGGCTGTGGCGGCTTCCAGCAGCACATCGACGCCCTTGGTCTCGACCGCGCGCTTGAGCATCAATGCGGCACGGGCGTCCAATTGGCGCTCCATCAGCCGATCCATCAGATGAACGAGCGTGACCTTGGCGCCAGCTTTGGCGAGCCCGTAAGCCGCTTCAATGCCGAGGAGGCCGCCGCCAACCACGACCACGCGCGTGCCGCCACGCGCGCCTCGGGAAATCGAATTGACGTCAGCCATGTCGCGAAACGTGAGCACGCCGGAAAGATCGTTGCCGGTAATTGGCAAGCGGATCGCCCGCGACCCGATGGCGAATACGAGCTTGGCAAATGCCAATGCTTTGCCGTCGGCGAGTGTGATGGTGCGTGCCGCAAGATCGACGGCAGTCGCCGCGGCGCCATAGCGCAAGGTCACCCCGCGATCGCGCCACCAGCTTGCCGGTTTCAGCAGGGTCTCGCTCGCCGGCACGTCGCCGGCGAGCACCGAGGACAGCAAAATGCGATTGTAGGCAAGCTGCGGTTCCGCGCCGATCACGGCAATGGCGTAGCGGCCAAGCGCACGTTGCGCCAGTTCCTCGCAGAGCCGCGCCGCGGCCATGCCGTTGCCGACGATGACGAGCGGTTCGCTCACGCTCCGCGCTCACTCAGCTGCGACACTGCGGCCGTACGCTTCGCCGATCATGAATTCGGAAACGACCGAATAGGCGGCGCCCCAGGCTGCGGCGAGGTCCGGCGTCCACTCCTCGCCAAGACCGCGTTCCAGTGTCCACAACAATGCGGTGCCCACAGGCGTGTAATCGGACGCCTTTACGCCATAGTCGACGTGACGCTTGGCAAGCGCGCTGGCCGCAGGCTGTACGCTGTCGAGATTGCTCAATCCGTTGACGACCACCGCGAGTGTCGCCATCAGCTTGCGGCCCTGCTCTTTCATGTCGCCGTGAAACAGCGGCTTCACCGCAGGCGCGATCTCGAACAAGCGCCCATAAAAGAGATCGGCGGCCTGCTCGGAGATGGGTGCGACCTTCTTGAAACTCTCCTGAATCGCCTTCACCTGGTCCGGTGTCATTGGTGTTCTCCTGGTCTCCCGCACGCTGACGAGTTCCGTGCGAGCGTGCCGGAACGCGGTTGCCGCTCCATCCAAACCCATTGCAAAGTTGTACCGCGGTTCACAATTCAAGCTTCATGCCAGCGGCAAGCGCCGCCGCAAACGATGCGGCGCTGCGCCGAACAAAGGCCGACCGAGTCCGGAAATCGTCTTATTTGCTCATCGCGGCCGCAGCGTGCAGCAATTCTGTGCATCGCTTCGTGTTGATTGGGCCTTTTTCGGCGTCTTTTTTATTCAATGAGAGCGCGAAGGCGCTGCTGATTTCTTCGGCAGCCTCGCGGTCGTCATCGATGATGCCCCAAGGCGTGGCTAGTGTGCGAACAAAATGCGGAAGTGTTAGGCAAACTCTTGGGCGACGGCTGACGCGGCCCACGCGAAAGCCGCGCGACTAATGATCGTCCCCCGGGGATACCTCGCGGCCGGCACGAGCATCGCATGTTGGCACACGGCTTGCTCACTCAAGCGCCAGCGAACTCCAACGGATCTGACGGCTATGCGTACCCACAAAGTGGAACAGCTGGTGATAGCGACCGTCGGCTTTTTTTGGTGCTTCCTGATGTGGTTCTCGACGGCGGCGTTCAGCCCGAGCATCGCTGCGAAATATCACCTCAGCATCAGGGACCTCGGCCTGTTGGCGAGCTCTGCGATCTGGATGGCGCCGGTCGGACGCATCGTCGCCGGTTGGGCGTCGGATCGGTTCGGTGCGCCGCGGACCTTCGCTGCCGTGCTGGCAGGTTGCGGGCTGGTCTCGATCGCCTCGGCCTTCACCACAAGTTACGAACTGCTGTTCGCCGAACGGGTCATCGTCGCGATCGCCGGCGTCTCATTCGTGGTCGGTATTCAGCACGTCGCGCAATGGTTCGACGCGCACGAGATCGGCACCGCGGAGGGGCTTTATGCGGGCACCGGCAATGTCGGAGCCGGCGTCGGCGCGTTGCTGCTGCCGCGCATCTTCGGCACCAACTACCAGGGCGCTTTTCTCTGGCTGGGCGTGATCGCGCTTGTCGTCGCGGCGTGGTATCTCGTTCGGGCAGCGCCGCCAAAACGGTGGAACGGCGCGTCGCCGCCCGCCGCGGCAGCGATATCCGCGGCGCGATCTTCGTTTGGAGCCGCTTTATCGCCATCGCCTTGACGCTCGCTTACGCGATGTCGTTCGGCTTGGAAATCGCGATGAATGCCTGGCTGCCGGGCTATTTCACCCGCGGCTTTCACGGTGAAATTTTGGCGCTCGGCTTCACCGGCGTAGCCGGTCTGCAGATCGCGGCCGGCACGTTCGCGGCCGTGGAATCATTCAATGCGTCGCTGTTCCGGCCGTTCGCCGGGTTCATGTCGGACCTGTTTCAGCGCCGGGGCTGGACGCCGCTGCCGTTCATCGCCAAGGGACTGCCCTACGCGCCGCGCCTGCATTGGCTCGGCATCGCCTTGATCCTGATCACGCTGGCGATGATCGGACTGACGGTAGCGGGCCTTTACGGCTCGCTGCTCTGTCGGTCGCGGTGCTGGTAGCGCTTCGGCATCTTCCTGTCGTTCGGAACCGGCGGCACCTTCGCGCTGGTTCCGCTGCTCTTTCCCGACCGGCCCGGCATCGCCGCAGGCTTCATCGGCGGCCTGTCGACCGCGGGCGGCATCGTCTATCCGCTGATCTTCGCCGGCACGCGCCAACATTCACATGGGCTACCTCTATGTGGCGGTCTACATGTTCGTGCCGTTCGTCCTGTTCTACTTCTGGGCGGCGCGCTATGAGCGGCATCCCGAGGAGCACGGTTTGTTCGGCCGCGGTCTTATCGGCCAACAGGCCTAAAGCTCGATGTGGCATGAGATAAACAAGCCGAGAATTGCGACATGAGAGCAAGCGAGACTGACGCTCCGCACGAGCCGTGGCATATATACGGCGTTGCCTTTCTGTTGTTTGAGATGGCCGTCGCCGTCGCGGTCAGTGCCTATTCGCTTTACATGACGTTCAACGGTCTCGGCGGCTTTCCGGGAAAGCACTAACGGCAGGCGTAAGTGTCGCCGGGCCGCGACCTCAGACTTCACTATTCGGCGGCGAATTTCATTTCTGCTTCGCGCCGGTCATTTCTCTCCGACATGAACCGGCGAAGCGCCGCGAGCCATTTGGCAAATCCCTCCTGCTCGAAATGCCTTATCCATTTGTCCCGTTCCTCGACGGCGCAATCGAACGTTGCCCACCACTCGACGAATGACCCGCTATCCGCCACGACCGGAACGACGCGAATCGTCGCCTCGTAATCCTGCACCGGAAACGGCGATGGACCGCAGAATCCGTAAGTATAGCAGCGATCGACGTCCGAATGAGCCAATAGAACCTGGCGGATGATATCTGAACCGGCGGTGACGTGGCGCACCGCGCCGACTTGATCTCCCGCCTTGCCCCGTTCGATGACCGTGGCGCTCTCGACACCCGCCCAGGCGTAGTGGTCGAATGGGCGGATCACCGCCCACACATCATCGGCCGGATGATCGAGTACGATGCTGTAATAGGACTTTGCCATTGGTTCCTCGGTAAATTGTTCCACGTGACGATGTATCGTCACACCAGCGTCCAAACTGGCGCCACCCGTTTCCTGCAGATCGACTTGCCGAGGAGTTATCTCGCGGCGTGAGCCCGCGATACCGGGGCCGGCGCTAATACGGCAGCCCCACATAGTTTTCGGCGAATACGGTGGCGGCGGCTTGCGAGCGGAACAGATAATCGAGTTCGGCGAGCTGAATTTTTTGATCGAATGGATCCTCGGAAATCTTATGCAGCAGCGTGGTCATCCACCACGAGAAGCGCTCCGCTTTCCACACCCGTCTGAGTGCGCGCTCGGAATAGTGCTCGAGGCCGGCGTCGGATTTTCCAGAATAATGCTCGGCTAAGGCCTGCGACAGATAGCGCACGTCGCTTGCCGCGAGATTGAGGCCCTTGGCGCCGGTCGGCGGCACGATATGGGCGGCGTCGCCGGTGAGGAAAAGCCGGCCGAACCGCATTGGTTCGGCGACGAAGCTGCGCAGCGGTGCGATGCTCTTCTCGATCGAAGGACCGGTGACCAGGCGTTCGCGGGCCTCGTCGTCGAGCCGAGGCTTGAGTTCGTCCCAGAAGCGCTCATCCGGCCAGGAATCGATATCCTCGGCAAGACTGCATTGCAGGTAATAGCGGCTGCGGGTCGGCGAGCGCATCGAGCAGAGCGCGAAGCCGCGCGGGTGGCGGACGTAGATCAGTTCTTCCGAAACCGGCGGCGTGTCGGACAGAATGCCGAGCCAGCCGAGCGGATAGACGCGCTCATGCGTGGCAACGGCTCCCGGCGGCACGCTTTTGCGGCTGACGCCGTGAAAGCCATCACAGCCGGCAATGTAATCGCAGGTGATCTCGTGGGCTTTGCCGTCGGCGCGGTAGGTCACATGCGGCTTGTCGCTGAAAATCCCGTGCAGGTTGACATCGTAAGCGGCGTAGACCGTATGCGCGCCGGCGGCGGCGCGGCCGTCCATGAGGTCCTTGGTGATCTCGGTCTGCCCGTAAACCATCACCGCCTTGCCGGTCATTTCTTTGAATGAAATCCGGTGGCGCACGCCGTCGACGCAGATTTGGACGCCTTCGTGCACAAGGCCATCCGCATGCATGCGGGCGCCGACGCCGGCCTCGTCGAGCAGATCGATCGTGACTTGTTCGATGACGCCGGCGCGCACGCGGCTAAGAACGTATTCGCCGGTCTGCCGTTCGAGGATGATGTTGTCGATGCCGTGCTTGTTCAGGAGCTGGCCGAGCAACAGTCCGGCCGGGCCAGCGCCGATAATGGCGACCTGAGTTCGCATGTTTCGTCATATCATTGCTCAGGGCTTTTGGCAGGCTGTCGCGCGGCCGGCTTGAAAGTTTCATCCAAATCGAAACCGGATTTTGTTATCGGCCGCTGAGAAATTTCCCGGTTTTATGCCGGTGAAGTCCCAGGCGGCTGGGAGAGGCAAGAAGCCGGCCCCGTCCCCTGCTGCCCCTCCAATTCACGCCGACAACCCGCAAGCTCCTGAAGCTTTTGAGTTCGGTAAAATTCAATCAAATTGAAAATAATTTTTTATCGGCGGTGCAATTATTCTGTTGCTTTATGGTGGCAGGTGCCGGCGAACGGGCGGGCGCTGAAACGGATTCGTGAATTGCGATGGCCGATCTCGTCAGTGGGAGCACGCTCTCGCAAGGGTTGACGCGGCTGCGGCGGGATGAGCAGCACGCCAAGGCCGCTCGCCTTGCCGTCGTTCTATCACTGTTTCTGGTGCTCTTGATCGGGGCGCTGCTGGTCGGCGGCCGCGCCGTCATCGATCCATTGCTCCAGGCGGCGGCGGACGCGCGCGAGGCGAAGCGGGCCGGCGATATCGTCTACACGCTGCCCGATGGCACCTTTTGCCGCCACCTGTCGTTCGACAACACGACGGCGGAACTCACCGAGGGTACCATCGAGCGATGCGCGCATGATCTATCCAGAGAACACCCGCGCGCCATGATGGGCTTCGCCTGGGGCGCGCACTAAGGCGCGCCTGGCCGCCGCCGTTCGTCAATTGCGCATTGAAATCTCCGGTTGGGCGCGAAGCGGTCCAGAGTGAGCGGCTCGCCGCCGAACGCGATCACCTCAGCCTAAAAATCGACGCTTTGGCCGCCTTGATGGCGCGTAATCTTTTCGGAAAAGCGGTTTCAACTTTTCCGGATCATGCTCTAGGCTGCGCCGTCGGGGAAAAAGCCACACGGAAACCACGGAAAACAACCATATGCTGCGTCTCATGTGTCTCGTTCGCTGGCTGGCGTTGCCGGTCGGTGTCGTTCTTGTCGGCCTCGGCAGCGCCGCGGCTCAAGGCACCCCTGAAGCCCGCCAAGCCTGCGCGCCGGATGCGATGCGGCTTTGTTCCGACTTTATCCCGGACGTGCCGCAAATCACCAAATGCATGATCGCAAAGTACAAGGAACTCAGCGAGCCCTGCCGTCTCGCGATGGCCCGCCAGCATAGAGCCTACCGGCATCGCCGGCATCACCCGATCTGTACACAGGGCGGCCGCTGCAAGTGACCATTGCATGCGCCGGGCACGGCGCGCTGACGGGCGACCGTACCTAACTCTCCAAGCCCGTCGGCACGTTCTGGTTTTCGCTTTCAGTTTCATGCCGGCGGCAAGCGCCATGGTTTCGGCCAGCGCCGCGAAATCCTTCTGCAGATATTCCTCCGGATTTTTTTGCAACGTGGCGGCGCCGAAATGGTTCTGCAGCACTTCACGCGCGGCCGCCGTTACCGGCAACGGAACGTCCATGTCCCGGCCAAGCTCGAGTCCGAGATCGAGGTCTTTGCGCAACAGCTCCGGCGTGAACGTCGTGGTCCAGTCGCAATTGACCAGCGCCGGCGATTTATATCGGGTGAACATCGAGCCCATCGCGCTGTTGTTGAGGAACGCAAGCCACGCATGCCGCGGCACGCCCATCTTGTTGGTCAGAAGCGTGATCTCGATCAGATTCTCGATGATCACGCCGAGCATGACATTGTGCGCAATCTTGCAGACGCGCGCCAGCTCGCCGTCGCCGACATAGGAAACCCCGCGCGGGGCGAACACTTCGATCAATGGCATCACCGCCTTGCACGCCGCTTCGGCCCCTGAGACGACGGCGGAAAGCTTGCCGGCCTTGATGACCTTGGCGTTTCCGCTGACCGGCGCCGCGACGAAGGCGGCGCCCAGCTGGGTAAGCTTGTCGCGGATCGCTGCGGATTCCTCGACCGCGATGGTGGAGCAATCGACCACCGTCGGCGGGATTTTGCCGCCTTGGCTGCAGACGCCGTTCTTGCCGTACAGCACCTCCTGCACGTCCTTGCCGGTGGCGACGATGGAAAACAGCACATCCACGTTTTTGAGTTCCGAAAGGTGCTCGACCACCTTGCCGCCGATCTTGGCAAGCGGCTCGGCTTTGGCCGGCGTGCGGTTCCAGATGGTGACGTCATAGCCGGCCTTGATGAGCCGCTCGGCCATGGGGATTCCCATCCGGCCGGCGCCGATCCAGCCGATTTTCTGTTTGTGCGCTTTCGCGTTCGTGGCCATGCCAAGCTCCCTTTTTCTGGGGCTGTCTTAGCACAGCGGGCGATAGCTTGCCCTTGCGCCCGGCAGACGGCAGCTTTGCGTTTCTTGACAAGGATTTACCGTCCCGTCATAAGGACGCGGGCGCAGCCCGGGTGCACCGTTATGGTATTGCCGGCATGCGCCTTTAATCAGCAGAATTGACTGCGAAAAAGCCGGTCCGGATGAATGTCCGAGTACCGGGATCGAACACGAGGACAAGGATGTTCGCGGTCTTCAAAACCGGCGGCAAGCAATACCGGGTAGCCGCCGAGGACGTGCTCAAGGTCGACAAGATCAAGGGCGAACCCGGTGAGATCATCGAATTCGGCGAAGTTCTGGTCGTCGGCGGCGATAACATGATGCTTGGCGCTCCAACGGTCGCCGGCGCAACGGTCGCGGCCGAAGTGCTGGAGCAGGCGCGCGGCCCGAAGATCATCGCGTTCAAGAAGCGCCGGCGAAAAAATTCTCGGCGAAAGCGCGGCCATCGGCAGGAATTTACGCTGCTGCGCATCACCGAGATCCTGACCGACGGCAAGGAGCCGAACAAGACCGCGCCACCGCGGCCGAAACGGGCGCCTGTGCCTGCTCCGGAGGCACCGGACGATGTGACGGCGGAGGGCTCCTCTGCTGCGAGCACGGAAGCCGCGGAAAAGCCCCGCAAAGCTTCAACCGCCAAGGCTGAAAGGGCGAAATCCAAGGCGTCGGCGGGCAAAGCCAAGAGGCCGGCAGCGAAAGCCAAAAGCGCGCCGGGCAAGGACTAAAAAGAAGTGAACGGCGGCGGTGATGCTTTTGTCACGAATCCGGTATAGATAACGGCAAGAAAGGTCGGAGCGATGGCTCACAAGAAAGCAGGCGGTTCCTCGCGCAACGGCCGTGATTCCGGCGGTCAGCGGCTTGGCATCAAGATTTTCGGCGGCGAGGTGGTCGTCGCCGGCAACATCATCGCGCGCCAGCGCGGCACCAAATGGCATGCCGGCCGCAATGTCGGTGATCGGCCGCGACCATACCTTGTTTGCGCTGATCAACGGTCGCGTTGAGTTCCAAAGCAAAACCAAGGGCCGCGTATTCGTATCGGTACTGCCGACCACGGAGGCTGCGGCCCAGTAACACGGTGGATCATTAAGAGGTCCGCCGGCATCCAGTCGAACCGGCGGGCCCAGATGGGCTTCGAAAAGGGGGAGACCGGGTGCCGGCTCCCCCTTTCGGTTTCTTCGCGGGAGCCGAATCAATTCAGGAGCCCGTCATGACCCTGTCGGAAGACATCTTCGACGAGACCCGGCGAGAACGCAGTATTCCCGTCCTCGAGACCGAGCGGCTGGCGCTGCGCGCACCGCGTCACGAGGACGTCAAAGCGATTACGGTGCTGGCCAACGATCGTCGCATTGCCGAAAACACCGCGCGCATCCCGCACCCTTATGGCGTCGGCGACGCCGAGCAATTTATTGCGTCCGCCAATAAGCGCGACGGCGAAGCGAACTTTGTCATTCTCATTGGCGACACTCTGATCGGCGCCTGCGGTATCGATCCGCGCGGGGACGGGCTGGAGTTCGGCTATTGGCTCGGGGTGCCCTATTGGGGCCGGGGCTACGCCACTGAAGCGGGGCGGGCCATGATCGACCATGCATTCGGCGATCTCGGACAGGAGACGTTGCAGGCCGGCGCGCGCGTTACCAACCCGGCTTCACGCCGCGTGCTGGAGAAATGCGGCTTTCAGTGGACCGGCGTGCGGCTGACGCGCATTCGCGCCATCAATTCCGCGGCGCCGACCGATCGCTTTCGTCTCGATCGCGGATTGTGGGCATCGCTCAAGGCTTGGGGCCGGGTCAGGCACGTGGCCTGATCCGTACAGACGCGGATGAACCGCCGGCTGGCGGATTGAACCCGCGTTCCCGGCATTGGTTCTCTATCGCCCAGCCGTCTGCCCGGATTGCAGAAGTGGCGCCAGTTTGGCGACCAGCGCTGGCCCGAAATGAGCCTGCGGGTTCGATGGCGTAGCGCGATCCAAAAGCTCCCAGCCGCTGATGAGGGTGCGGGCGTTGTCGAAGGCGTGCTGAAAATCCCAGCCGGGGCGCAGGCTTTGCCGGAAGAATGCATCGCCGAAATAGGTCCAGTCGCGCTCGGGCGCGCATCCGAATGAGGTGCTCTTGGCGTCCGCCGCGGTGAGCACGATAGTGTCGTTATTCGCCAGGGGCGGCACGAACATGCCCGCATAGCACGCCGACACAATGACAATCCGGTTTTTGATGCCCTGGTTGTCGAGCGTCGCCGCGACCTCCTGCGGGGTCAGTTCGCTGATCACTCCGCTGGGCAAGCGCAGCCCGAAGCCCGTCGGCTGACCGTGCGACGTCATCAACAGGAGGAGCACGTCCTCGTCCTTGTCCATCACCTCGGCGACGGCGTGCACTGCGGCGGCGAAGTTGCGCTGGTTCGCCAGCGGAACGCTTTTCAGCGTCTCGCGATGATTGACGAGGCGGAGCGTGCGTCCCCGGATGGGTAAGACGCCGCCGATCGCGGCCAATCCGCCGTCAAGCTCCTTGAGAAATACATCCTGATCCGCCCAGCCGTCGATACCGACGGCGTAGACGGCGGTCGCGCCTTTCGTCGGTTGGGCAAGACGGGCGATCTCGGCTTGCAGGAGCAACTGCTGCGATTGTTCGAAGCGCGCGGTTTCTGGCTGCGCCGCAGCGTTTTGCTCGGGCGCGGCAAGCTTCGCGCGCAAGGATTCCCATAGATTGGCAGTGCGGATATCGAAGTCGCGAGGGACGAAGACGGGCGCGTGCGGGACGATTGCGCTCACGGCGACCAGCGTGATCCACAGCGCCGTGACGCGGCCGAGTACGGCGAGCCGCGGCCGCGGCGCGAAGCTGCGCAGGACCGCGACCATGGCGCCGATCCACCAGAGCGACACCATGATGAAGATGGCAATCGGCACGATTTGATCGCGCCAAAACGCGTCCGCCGCGGCCAGCGGTGGTACCGATGCGGCGCCGAGCTTGACGGCATTGATGGCGAGTTCGGGGAGAATGGTGAGCGCCAACATTGTCGACAATGCCGTGGCGCGGGCGATGGGCCGCACGAACAAGGCTGCGACGGCGACGTCCAGCGCCAGCCAGGCGACGATGGCGTTAAGACCGTAGGGATTAAAGCCGCTGCCGGGTCCGGCTGCCAGGAATTGGAACGCCACGCGGACCGCAGCAAGCAGGATGATCCACATCAGCAGGCTCGGTAAGCCCACCATCCGCGGCTCGGGCGTTGTCCTCCAGACGGCCGCGCGGGAAACAAGTTTAAGTACCGACCACACGCTTTTCATTGCGTTGTTCTTAAATCCGCCGAACACGAGCCCACTACGCCAATACCTACACTATATGAGGACATGACGACCATGTGGGGGAGCGCCGCCATTTAAGTTCGTCGTTCATGTGCTGGATTTGATGTTTCCACGTCGTTACGAGTAGGCTTTATGAAATTCCTCGACGAAGCCAAGGTCTATATCCGCTCCGGCGACGGCGGCAACGGCTGCGTGTCGTTCCGGCGCGAGAAATTCATCGAATTCGGCGGACCCAACGGCGGCGACGGCGGCAAGGGTGGCGACGTGGTCGCCGAAGCGGTCGAAGGCCTCAACACGCTCATCGATTATCGCTACCAGCAGCACTTTTTCGCCAAGAACGGCCGGGCCGGCATGGGCAAGGATCGCCACGGCGCCAACGGTCCCGATGCCGTGCTGAAAGTGCCGGTCGGCACGCAAATCTACGAGGAGGATGGTGAGACGCTCCTCGCCGATTTCACCGAGCGCGGGCAACGCGCCGTGCTTGCCCATGGCGGCAATGGCGGCTTCGGCAATACGCATTTCAAATCCTCGACCAACCGCGCGCCGCGCCGGGCCAATCCCGGGCAGCCCGGCGAGGAACGCACCATTCGGCTGCGGCTCAAGCTGATCGCTGATGCCGGCATCGTCGGACTGCCGAACGCCGGGAAATCAACTTTCCTTGCCGCCGTCAGCGCAGCCAAGCCGAAGATCGCCGACTATCCCTTTACGACGCTGCAGCCTCAGCTCGGGGTCGTCAACGTCGATGGGCGCGAGTTCGTGCTCGCCGATATCCCCGGCCTGATCGAAGGGGCGCATGAGGGCGTGGGCCTTGGCGACCGGTTTCTCGGCCACATCGAGCGCTGCCGTGTATTGCTGCATCTGGTCGACGGTACCGGCGGCGACGCCGGGGCGGCCTATAGGACGATACGGGCAGAGCTTTCCGCGTATGGCCACGAACTCGCGGAAAAACCGGAGATCGTAGCGCTGAACAAGGACGATGCTATGGACGCCGGCGAGATCAAACAGCAGATAGCGCGGCTCAGACGTGCGGCGACGAAGGAGCCACTGGTGGTGTCCGCCGTTAGCGGGAAGGGTGTCGCCGACGTGCTGCGCGCCCTCATTCGGGTCATCGAACAAACGCGCACCATTGCCGCGGAGACAAGCACGACACCCGCAGCCTGGCGGCCTTGAGCACGCGCGATCTTCACGCTGCGGCTGCCGTGCTCGGCGGCGATTGCCGGCCCGGTTTGGACTAGGTCCCGCCAATCGCTACATTAGCGGCATGTTCGGCTTGCCGCGAATTCATCATCGGTCGCGAAACGTCCGGCTTGACACGCTGGTGCGGCTGCGCTGGCTCGCCGTGTTCGGTCAGTTCGCGGCCGTCCTCGTGGTGCATTTCGGCCTGGAATTCGACGTTGCGATCTGGCCCTGTCTGGCCGTGATTGCGCTCGGGGCGCTGCTCAACGTGGCATTGCGCATCGGATTCCACCAGACCCAGTGGCTCGAGCCCGACCGCGCCGCCTATTTGTTGGGCCTCGACGTCGCTCAGCTGGCCGCGCTCCTTTACCTCACCGGAGGCTTGGAGAATCCGTTTTCCTTCTTGCTGCTCGGGCCGGTCTTGATCTCGGCCACCGCGCTGCCGCCGCGGATGACGTTGCTGATCGGCATTTTCGCCATGCTTTGTGCGACGGTATTGATCTTCGTCCATTACCAGCTTCCCTGGGACAGCGAGGATCCGCTGGAACTCCCCGAAACCTATGTGGTCGGAGTCTGGCTCTCGATCCTGCTGGCGATCGGTTATATCGGCGTCTACACGTGGCAAGTTGCCGAGGAGGCCCGCCAGCTATCGGACGCGCTGGCGGCGACGGAACTGGTGCTGGCGCGTGAGCAGCACCTCTCGCAGCTTGACGGGCTCGCCGCTGCGGCCGCACACGAACTCGGCACGCCGCTTTCCACCATTACCGTGGTCGCGCGCGAAATCGAGCGCGCGCTGGAGGCGAATTCACCGCACGCCGAGGACGTGAAATTGCTGCGCGAGCAGGCGCAACGCTGCCGTGAGATTCTTTCAAAGATTACCGAGCTTCCCACCGGCGAACCGTTCGACCGCATCCCGCTTTCAGCTCTGATCGAGGAGGCCGTTGCGCCACATCGTCATTTCGGCGTTTCCCTCGGCGTGACGCTTCCGCCCGACCGCGCGGCGGAGCCGGCGGGCGCCCGCAATCCGGCGATCCGCTACGGTCTCGGCAACCTCATCGAGAATGCGGTCGATTTCGCCAACAGGCGGGTGGAAATCTTCGCGCAATGGACGGCGGATGAGGTGAGTATCACGATCAGCGACGATGGGCCGGGCTTTGCGCCGGAAGTGTTGGATCGCATCGGCGCGCCCTATGTCACGCATCGGCGACCCGGGCCGCGCGATCCCGGCAGTGACGAGGACGAGCCGGTCTTCGGCCTCGGCCTCGGGTTTTTCATTGCGAAAACTTTGTTGGAGCGCTCGGGCGCCAAGCTTTCGCTCAAAAACCAGCCCCCTCCGCAGCATGGCGCCATGGTAACCGTCATGTGGAGCCGCCCAGATTTTGAGCGGCCCTTGGCTGCCGCCCCTCTTGAGCGCATGGCCGCCGCCTCTTAACTATCAAACATTGTGGGGCGCGCGGTGTTCACTGCAGTGGAGTATGATTGCCATGACTCATGCCCTGACCAGCGCCATGACGACTGCTACGGCTGCCACGACTGCCAGCGAACGTTCGCTCCTGATCGTTGAGGACGATAAATCGTTTCTCCAGCGTCTCGCCCGTGCGATGGAGGCGCGCGGCTTTGCCGTCAGCACGGCCGAATCCATCGCCGACGGTCTGTTGCAGGTCGAGAGGGCTCCACCCGCGTTCGCCGTCGTTGACATGCGGCTCGGCGACGGCAACGGGCTTGACGTCATTTCGGCCATGAAGAAACGGCGGCCCGAAGCGCGCGCCATCATCCTCACCGGCTATGGGAACATCGCGACGGCGGTCAATGCGGTGAAACTCGGCGCCGTCGATTATCTCGCCAAGCCGGTCGACGCCGACGACGTGGTGGCGGCGCTGCTGGCGCTCGACAATAAGAAGATCGAGCCGCCGGAGAACCCGATGTCGGCGGACCGCGTGCGCTGGGAACACATCCAGCGCATCTACGAATTGTGCGGTCGTAACGTGTCTGAAACCGCGCGTCGCCTCAACATGCATCGCCGCACCTTGCAGCGCATCCTCGCTAAACGCGCGCCGAAATAGGTCGCGTCGCTTGTTGATCGATTTTGATTGATTGCCTTTACCGTCGAGTAACCGCTTCGGCTGGGAGGGCACCCGATAGCCGCAAATCCTGGCCGACGAATTAAGGCAAATTTCGCACAAGTTCGCCTATCACTTAGCGCAACAACGACAGCAACCGTCGGGCGCGGTCGATGCTCGGGCAAGCAAGGTCATTTGAAACGCACGACGCCGACTTTGCCACGTCGCCGCCGCCACAGCGGCTTCTCGTCATCGACGATGACAATCTGCACCGCATGATCATCTGCCGGGCCGCGGCCAAGGCCGGCTACGTGCCAGCTGGAGCTGCCAGCTACGAGGAGGCGGCGACGCTTGTTCAAGCTCATGCGTTCGATTGCATCACGCTGGACCTCTCGCTTGGCCAGCATGTCGGCGCCGAAATGCTGCGCCACCTTTCGGGCATCGGCTGCAAAGCGCCGATCGTCATCATCAGTGGCTGCGACGGCGCAACCTGCCGTGAAAGCCTTCGCGTCGCCAAGACGCTTGACCTCAATGTCCAGGAAACCGTGCCCAAGCCGGTCGACCTTGCCGTCCTGCGTGATGCGCTGGAGCGGCTCCGATGCCAGCGCGACAACGCGGCCGCATGCACTTGATCTGTTCGTGCGCGTGAAAAGCAGGGACCGCGCAGATCTCATGTCATTGCAACGCTTCAGTCCGTGGTTTCCCGGAGGCGCGGGACTGAGCGGGAAGAAGCCCTGCTATTTAAATTCCGCCTCGTAGACGCCATTCCAATCCGGTGGCGGCGGCTCGGCGCGGTATGCGGCGATGCGCTCGACATACATCTCATAGAGGCCGCCGACGCCGAAGCCATCGGCGAGCTTGCGGCAGCGGTCGATCAGGCCAAGCGCCTCGTCCCATCCCTGCTTGCGGTAGCATGCGAGCATGCGCGCGTTGAGATCATACAATTCCCGGCAGCGCGGATCTTCTGCGACCTCGGCGCGGCCGAGCACCGTGAACACGACTTCCGGCTGCTTCTTGCCTTTCACCTGGATCAGATCGGCCTCCATGATGGGAAACTTCGCTTTCGCCGCTTCCGCGGTGCGTGAGCCGATCACCATCGACAGGCGATAATCCTTGGTCCGCGACTCCAGCCGCGCCGCCAGATTGACGGTGTCGCCGAGCACTGAATAGTTGAAGCGGAAGTCGGAACCCATATTCCCGACCACGCACGGGCCGCTATTGAGACCGATACCGATGCGCAGCGGCATATAGACGCCGCCATTGGCCTCGGCCTCGCGCTTGAGCTCGACGTTGAGCGCCTCGGCGCGGGCCAGCATTTCCAGCGCTGCGTCACAGGCATTCGCCTCATGCTCGGCATCGTCGAGCGGCGCGTTCCAGAACGCCATGATGGCGTCGCCGATATATTTGTCGATCGTACCTTTGCGTTCGATGATGGCGTTGGTGAGCGGCGTGAGAAACCAATTCATCAGATGGGTCAGGCCCTGGGGATCGTCCTTGTAGTGCTCGGAGATTGTGGTGAAGCCGCGCACGTCGCTGAACAGGATGGTCATGCGCCGTTCCTCGCCGCCCAGCACCAGCTTCTCCGGTGATTTTGCCAGCTGCTCGACGAGCGGTGGCGACAAATAAAAGCCGAACGCCGAACGAATCTGCTGGCGCTGCTTCTGTTCGCGGAAATAATTGACGAAGGTAAGCACCAGATAAATCAGCCAGCTCGACATCAGCGGGTAGGTGAAGTCGATGAGCAGGCTGCGCGCGACGAAGAAATAGGCCGACAGCGCGATCATTCCTCCAATCAGTGCCAGCCCGAGCGCGACCACGATCGACGCCGGCAGCATCGGCGCGGCGATGATGATGGCGAGCCCAAAGATCACCGCAACGAAGAGCTCCGCGCCAATGGCATAATAGGGATACGTCAGCAGGGATTTGGTCAGCACGCTTTCAAGAATCTGGGCGTGGACTTCGACGCCCGCCATGGCCGGTTCGACCGGGGTGGTCTTGGTATCGAGCAGGCCGATGGCCGAGGTTCCGATGAGGACGAGTCTGCCGCGGATGCGATCCGCGGGCACACGGTCATGCAGCACGTCCGCGGCCGATACGTAACGCGCAGGATCGTGCTTGTTGAAGTGAATCCAAAATTGGCCGTTGCGGTCGGTCGGCAGTTCAAGACCGGGGACCGCGACTGAGCGCACGCCAGCTTCATCGGTGCGCACCAGGATTGCGCCGGCGTGCGTGACAACGCGCAACATTTCCACTGACAACGAGGGCACCAAGGAATCCTGGGCCTCCATGAGAACCGGCACGCGCCGAACGATCCCGTCGCGTTCGGGATTGATCGAGAACAGTCCGCGGCCGGCAGCCGCCTCCTCGACCGGCAGAACGTTGCGCAGCAGCCCCGGGAATGTCACCAAAAACCGCCGTGGATCTGGACCGCGAATGGCGAAGCCGGTCTGCAACCTCATCTCCGCCTCCGAGCGCGGCATCGATGTCTCCGAGCCGGCCTGACCGACGACGACGCGCGCGTGTTTGATCGCGTCCGCCAAGGCTTCATCGTTGCTCGGCAGGCTGGCCAGCTTTTCGCGGGTCTCAGCGTCGAGACCGCGAAAATTGCGTGCGGCGACGGCCGGCGAGGTACGATCGGGCTCGGCGAATACGACGTCGAAGCCGATGACCACGGCGCCGAGTGCGTTGAGACGGGAGACCAGATCAGCCACCACGGTTCGCGGCCACGGCCATTGACCAAGCTCGCGGAGGCTTGCTTCATCGATGTCGGCGATGACAACCGGCCGTGCTGTCTGCAACCGCGGCAGCAGGACCTGAAGAAAATCGAAGGTTCGCAGCCGGACTTCCGCCAGCGGGTGCGGATCGGCGATGCGCAGCGGCACCAGCGCGAACAGCAGCAGCGTGCACACTGCCCGGGCAAGCCCGAACTGCCGCACCCAGCCGGCCAGTCGCCTCATGGTCAATAGGTCCCGCTCCGGAAAGCCTGGCTTATAGCAAGATCGGCGTGCGGGAAAAACCTGTGGTCGCCCAATCCAGGCTCACGTCGCGCCATCCTGGTCGGATCGGACGGGCCCGGAATGACGGCCTATTTCTCCCGGAACGCGCGCATGAGCTGATCGTGCAGCGGCTTGACCAGGTAAGAGAGCATCGTGCGTTCGCCGGTCTGGATGAAGGCTTCGACCGGCATGCCCGGAGTGAGTTTGACGTCGCCAAGCCGTTTGATCTCGTCCGCGGTCATCGAGATGCGGACCAGATAGAAGCTTTGTCCGGTGCGCTGGTCGGTGTTGGTATCCGCGGCTATGCGGACCACGGTGGCATTGAGCTCGGGGGTCGTGCGCGTGTTGAAGGCGGAAAAGCGAAGCACGACCCGCTGACCCAACTGAACCTGATCGATATCCTTGGGGTCGACCTTGGCTTCGACCAGGAGCGTATCCAACTCGGGCACGATGTACATGATCGGGTCGCCGGCGGTGATGACACCGCCCACGGTGTTTGCCGTCGACTGGAAAACCACGCCATCCTGCGGCGCGCGGATGTCGGTGCGCTTGAGCTGGTCTTCGGCCGTCACCTTGCGCTCGACATATTCGCCGATCTTGTTGTCGGTTTCGCGCAGGTCCTTGGCGACGTCGCTGGAGAACTCCTGATCGATCTGCAGGATTTGTAGCTCGGTTTCGACGATCTTACCCTTGGCCTCCGCGGCGGCGGCGACGAGCTGACCACGCTCGCCCTGCAGCCGCGCATCCTCGCGTTCGAGCGAGGTCAGCCGGCTGAACTGGACCAGGTTCTTCGCCCACAAATCGCGTACGCCCTGCAATTCCTGCTGGATCAGCGACATCTCCTTGGACTTGGCGTCCTGCTGCGCGGTCAGCCCGGTGATCTGCTCCCGCAATTGCTGGACGCGCTGCTGGAGCTGATCCTTCTGGCCCAGCCGCGCGGTGCGCCTGAGTTCGAACAGCTTGCGCTCGCTTGACAGCTCGTCTTGGACGTCGGGATCGTCGATCCGGTCCGCAAGCTCCTTCGGCACCGGGACCGTTTCGGCGCTGTCGCGCTCGGCGGCCAGCCGCGCCTTGCGCGCATAGAGTTCGGTGAGACCCTTGGTAACGATCGCTAAATTGGCGCGGGTCACGGTCTCGTCAAGACGAATGAGGATGTCGCCCGCCTTCACCCGATCGCCGTCGCGCACCCGCACTTCGCCGACCACGCCGCCGGTCGGGTGCTGCACCTTCTTGACGTTGGAATCGACGACAATCGAGCCCGGCGCGATCAGCGCGCCCGAGATTTCGGCAGTGGAAGCCCAGCCGCCCAGACCGCCCGCCAGCAGCACGACGACGACGACCCCCACGAAGGTGTGCAAGCGGATCGAACTGTGCGCGCTTCGGACTACCATTTTGTTCACCCTGCGCCTCCCTGTTCGGGAACTACTTTCAACGCCCGCGCCGGAGCGCTTGGCTGGATCATTCGGTTGAGAATTTCCTCTTTGGGCCCGAATTGTTGCTGGCGGCCTTTGGCCATCACCAGAATATAGTCGACTCCCGCAATGGCGCTCGGGCGGTGAGCGACCACCACCGCAATGGCGCCGCGGGCGCGAATGCCGAGAATGGCTTGGGTCAGGGCTTCATCGCCCTCGGCATCGAGATTGGAGTTGGGCTCGTCGAGCACGATCAGGAACGGATCGCGATACAATGCGCGCGCCAGCGCGATGCGCTGGGCCTGCCCGGCCGACAGCGCACCGCCGTGATCGCCGACATTGGTCTCGTAGCCCTCGCGCAGGTTGATGATGAGTTCGTGAACGCCAGCCGCCCGCGCCGCGGCAATCACCGCCTCCGCATCGGGCGGCTCCTCGAAGCGAGCGATGTTCTGGGCAACTGTGCCGGCGAACAATTCGACGTCCTGCGGCAGGTAGCCGATATACCGCCCGAGCGCCTCCGGCGACCATTGATCGAGGCTGGCGCCATCGAGGCGCACGCTCCCGCGCAGCGGCGTCCACACCCCCACCAGCATGCGCGCAAGAGACGATTTTCCCGAAGCCGTAGGACCGATCACGCCGAGCGCCTTGCCCGCCGCCAGCGAGAAGCTCACGTCCTGGCATACGATCCTCTGCTCGCCCGGCGGGCTAACCGCAGCGTTCTGCACGATCAGCGTCTTGGACGGAGGCTGCAGCGCCATCGGTTCGGCGCGCACGGGCAGGTGTCCGAGCAACCGGGACAGCCGATGCCAACTCTGTCGCGCGGCGACGAAGCCGCGCCAGTTGGCGATGGCGAGATCGACCGGCGCCAGCGCGCGGGCGCCGAGAATCGAGCCGGCGATGATGATGCCGGCCGTGGATTCCTGATGGATCACGAGCCAGGCACCGACCGCTAGAATTGCCGACTGCAGGAACAATCGCAAAACCTTGGAGATAGCGCCGAGGCCGCCGGCCACATCGCTGGCTTGGCCGCTTGATGCCACGTAATTGTGATTGAGATCGCTCCAGCGTTGCGCGGTGCGGCCGACCATGCCCATCGCGGTAATCGCCTCGGCGTTGCGCCGACTGGCTTCCATCAGGGCGTTGCGCGCGACGGCGAATTGCGTGGCGCTGCGCGTCGGCCGCCGGGTCTGCAATTCGGTCACAATGGTGAGGGTGACGAGCACAATCGCACCGGCGAGCGCGGTCAGGCCGATATAGGTGTGGAACAGGAAGCAGATGGCAAGATAGATCGGCATCCACGGCAGATCGAACAAGGCGACCGGCCCGGTGCCGGAAAGAAAGCCGCGCACGGTGTCGAGGTCGCGGATCGGTTGCATGCTCTCAGCCTTGCCGCCGACTTTGAGCGGCAACCGGACGATGACGTCATAGACCCGCATGCTCATTGCTTCATCGAGGCTATGCCCGATCCGCACCAGGATCCGGCTGCGGATCGCATCGATGAACCCCTGCGCGGCATAAAGGCCGCCGGCCAGTACCAACAGGGCGACGAGGGTCGGCACGCTCCGGCTCGGGATGACCCGGTCGTAAATTTCCAGCATGAACAGCGCGCCGGTGAGCATCAGGATATTGCTCATGCCGCTGAACAGGGCGATGGCGAAAAAGGCTCGCCGGCACGAGGCGAGCGCGGCCGCCAGCTCGGAACTCGCAACCGACTGCCGCGGGGGGCGTGGAAGCTGGGTCATCAGGCGGGTGCCTACCACCGTATCAGGTAGAATACCACGGGCGGGCTTACCAATTAGCTAGCAGCCAGGGGCTCTTGATGCCTTAACGTTACAATCAAAGACGGCAGGGTTGCGGCGCAATAGTGCGGCAACCCCCCGCAGGCGAGCCGCCGCCAGTGGCCGGCCCCCGGCTCCGGACGTCATTCCCAATGACCCGGTCAGCTAGGGCCGGCCGGCCGCTTCCGCTGATGGGCGGCCGATGCTCCGGCGAGCTGTAAAAAAGTGCGCATGCGGCACCGCCGCGGCCCGCCACCAGGCCGACGTCAATCCGCACTCGCAAGCTTCGGCTGATCGTGAAATCAGGAACGGGAATCGAGCGAAAGCCCGATGCTGAAAGCTTTTTGCCGGGTCGCGCCTTCGGTTCTTTTCAACTTCTTGGCAATTTTCGCCGCGGCAGTTTTCTTTTTCGCCATCGTCTTCAGCTCACGAACCTCGGTCGCCGTCCAAGCGCGCCGCTTCTTTGACTTCTTAGCCATAAATCCTCCCTTTCAGGAAAGGCACTTTGAATCCCATAATGGGGGTGAAAGCAACATAACAGATGAGGTTGAGGTCACAAGGATCGCAGTCATCATCCTCTAAGACGCACCTCGATACGGCAGGACAAGTTAACAAGCGGTGTTGTTAGGTAGTTCTTAGCAACCTATCGGTCCGGAAGCAAATCCAACTTTCGTCCGGGCCGGTCGTTGTTGATAGATCGGGTTGATAGCTTGGGTGGTTGATTGGTGCCGTGCGGGCGCAAATGCTCTTGTTCCAAGAGTGCATTGCACCACGAGGCGGCGGAGCCGTGCTGATTAGGACGTCGCGATCGACCGACTCGCCGCACGGGACGGCCGCAAAACGCCGGTGGCGTCCGAATTTCAGATGCGCTTGCTGGCCCTTGCGGCTGCCTTGGCCCCTTCCTAACTTCGGTATCAGACAGACGCCGAGAATGGGGACGCGGCCATGGATGAACTCAAACTCGTCGCACTTGACAAGGACGACATCGAGGTTGTTTCAGCCCATGTGCAGGACGGCCTCGTCAAAGTCGCCGATATCTTATGGCAGCCGCACGAACATCGGTTCGTGATGGCACTCAGTCGGTTCGATTGGATGACTGCGGCCGACGCCCGCAATTCGGCGGATTACCGGCGCCGCCGAACCGCGCTGCGGTTCGAGCGCGTCAGCACCTGCAGGTGCCGCGATCTCAATCAGTCAAACAAGGGCGCGATGCTCAACCTTCTTGCGGTCGAGTTCGCCGAGCGCAATCCGCCCGCGGGGGTCGTCACGCTGACGTTCTCGGGCGGCGGCGCCATTCGCCTCGACGTCGAGTGCCTGGAGGCAGAGCTGGCCGACCTCGGCGAAGTTTTCTCAGTGGCGAAGTGTCCGGATCATTTCGCCGTCGATCCGACGACAGCGTAGACAAAAACGAACTCAGACCGTTCGCGGCCGTTGCGCCGGCGGCGGTGCGGCGAAAAGCTTCATCAGCAGAGCGATGACGGCTAGGGTGATCGCATAGACGATGAGCTGCATGGCGGTCGGTTGGTCGACGTAGCCGATCAGCGTGTGCAGTGCCCGTCCAAGAAAACTTTCGTTGCTCAGGATCCAGGAGGTATCCCACACCGTCTGATCGAACGCGGTGAGGATATCGGCCTGTTCCAAAAAAGCGATCGCTTGCGCCGCCATGCCGGCGGCCAATAATGCGATCAATGTACTGGTCACGGCGAACAGATATCGGGTCGGTATCGTAATGAGGCCGAGATAGGTCAGGAGGCAGACGAGCGAGCCGAGAATGAGTTCGATCACCCCGCCGATCAGCATCCCGATGCTGGCGCCGCCCTCGGCGGCGGCTACGCCGTAGAGAAACAGCACCACCTCGGAGCCCTCGCGCAGCACCGCGATGGTCACCACCAGGGCGAGCGCGGCGAGCGACTTCGAACCGGCGACGACCGCCTCGCCGGCAGCCCGCATCTCAGCCGCGAGCTCACGGCCGTGGCGCGACATCCAGACATTATGCCATCCAAGCATCAGCACCGCGAAAATGAGAATGCAGGCATTGAACAATTCTTGACCGCTGCCGCCAAACAGTTGCGACAGCCCGCCGGTGAACAGCGCGACCAGGCAGGCTCCAAGCACGCCGGCCACAACGCCGCCGGCCACCCAGCGTCCGCGCCCGGCAACGCCGGCCGTCACCGCCATGACGATGCCGATAATCAAACCGGCCTCGAAGACTTCACGAAAGACGATCAACAACGAAGGAAGCACTGGCACCTCACCGCAGGACGATCATGGCACGACCAGGAAACCCTGGGTCTGACGATGGAAATCGTCAAAGAAATTATAGCGGCCCGGCGCCAAAGGCCGCACGTGCACCACCGCCTCGCCGCCCGGCGGGATCACCTTCTCGACATGCAGCTCGCTGCTTTCGAATTCCGATGCGATAGCGCCGAGATTCTTGACCGTAAACGCTATCGGCTTTCCGGCCGGCGCATGCACCTCCGCAGGCTCGAACTTGTGGTCCCTGATGGTAAGCGCCAACATCACGGCCTCATCCGCACGCGCGATACAGATGCTCAGCAAAAACGTGGATGCAATCAGTATTGAGCCCGAGGTCGCAAGCGTGTTTCTTGTCATGTGAGGTGTCGGTGCCGGGCAAGGGCTTGTCGCCGCTCTCAAGTAGCATTGAATATCAAAGGAATTGGTGAACGGCGGACGTTTTGTCAATCAGAAAGCCCAAGGCGAAAGAAGATTAGAATTGTTATAATAAAAGAGAACTGATACGCGTCGCCGCACCGCGCACAAGGCATCACATGGCCGTTCGCCTCGACACCCGCACCGCCGATTTTGCGCAAAGATTCCGCGCGTTTCTGGACATCAAGCGCGAAACATCCGCGGACGTCGAGGCGACCGTTCGCACCATCGTGGCCGACGTTGCCGCCCGCGGTGACGAGGCGCTGAGCGACTACACGAAAAAGTTTGACCGGTTCGATCTTGATGGTCGCGGCCTGCGGGTGACGCAGGCGGAGGTGGCGACTGCGTTCGATGACTGCGAGCGCGATATCCTGGACGCGCTTAAGTTCGCCCGCGACCGCATCGAAGCATTTCACCGACGGCAGCTGCCGCAAGACGATCGCTTTACTGATGCGCTCGGCGTCGAGCTCGGCTCACGCTGGACGGCAATCGAGGCGGTAGGACTTTACGTGCCGGGGGGAACCGCGGCTTATCCTTCCTCGGTGCTGATGAATGCCGTGCCGGCCAAGGTTGCCGGTGTGCCGCGCCTCGTCATGGTGGTGCCGGCGCCAAGCGGCGTGCTCTCGCCGCTGGTGCTGGCCGCAGCAAAATTAGCCGGCGTGGACGAGATTTATCGCATTGGCGGCGCGCAGGCGGTTGCAGCGCTGGCCTACGGCACCGCGACCATCGCGCCGGTCGCCAAGATCATTGGACCTGGCAACGCCTACGTCGCTGCCGCCAAGCAACTCGTGTTCGGCAAGGTCGGCATCGACATGATCGCCGGTCCCTCCGAGGTGCTGATCCTCGCCGACTCAACCGGCAACGCCGACTGGATCGCTGCCGATCTATTGGCGCAAGCCGAACACGACGAGAGCGCGCAGGCTATCCTCGTCACCGACGACGCAACGCTTGCCGATGCGGTTGAGCGCGCGGTCGAGACGGCGCTCACGCGGCTCGCCCGCGGAAAAGTTGCCGGCGCCGCGTGGCGCGATTTCGGCGCGACGATCCTGGTGCGCGACTTCACCGAGGCGGTGGCTCTCGTCGACGCCATCGCGCCGGAACATCTCGAAATCGCCGCAGCCGACGCCGAGGGCCTCGCCCTGCGTATCCGCAATGCCGGCGCGATCTTCATCGGCCCGCATACGCCCGAGGCGATTGGCGACTACGTCGCCGGCTCGAACCACGTGTTGCCGACGGCGCGTTCGGCACGTTTCTCTTCGGGGCTTGGCGTGCTCGACTTCATGAAGCGGACTTCGATCCTCAAATGCGGCCCGGAGCAAATGCGCGCGCTCGCCGATGCCGCGATCACGCTCGGTACGGCGGAGGGTCTCGACGCCCATGCGCGCTCGATTGCCATCCGGCTCAACCGCTGATGGCCCGCACCGGCCGCGACAAGAGCGAAATCGGCCGCCTCGTGGCCGTGACGCTTGATGAATCCTCGATCGGGCGGGCGAGCCGCGACGTCGAGCATGAACGCGCGGTCGCGATTTACGATCTCCTCGAGGAAAACTCGTTTCAACCGCACGACCACGAGGGCGGGCCTTTTACGCTGAACCTTCGCATCGACGGCAATCGCCTCGTATTCGACATTCGGCTGGCGGACGGCACGCCGGTGATTGCCCACCTTCTCTCGCTGGCGCCGTTCAGCCGCATCGTGAAGGACTATTTCACGGTGTGCGACAGCTACTACGCGGCGATCCGCGGCTCGACGCCGGACCGCATCGAGGCGCTCGACATGGCCCGCCGCTCGCTGCATGACGAGGGCTCCCGCATCCTGATGGAGCGGCTCAAGCGCAAGGTCGAGCTTGATTTCGACACGGCGCGGCGGCTGTTCACCCTGGTCACGGTTCTGCACTGGAAGGGGTGAGGAGCCGCAATGCCGGCGTCCGCGACGCGACCCCTGGCAGTGCTGTTTGCTTGCGGGCTCAATTCCGTGCGCTCGCCGGTCGCCGCCGGGCTTTTTGCGCAGATGTTTGGACGCACGATCTATGTCGGCTCCGCCGGCGTGCGGAAAGGCGAACTCGACCCGTTTGCGGTCGCCGTCATGGCAGAGATCGGTATCGACATCTCGCGGCACAAGCCGATCACCTTCGAGGAGCTGGAGGACCTGGAGGGGCTCAATTTCGACCTCATCATCACGCTCTCGCCGGAAGCTCATCACCGCGCGCTTGAGCTCACCCGCACCAGCGCGGTCGACGTCGAGTATTGGCCGACGCCGGATCCGACCGATGTTGAAGGCAGCCGCGAGCAACGGCTCGACGCCTATCGCGCGGTGCGTGACCAACTGCTCGAGCACTTGCGCCAGCGCTTTTCCCGGCCCAGCCGCAGCAACGAATGAGTTAAACAGCGAAGCTTCGCCAGTTGTGGAGTGGCCCGTCATCCGCTAGGTTCCGCGCCAATTTTGGCCCCTGACTGGGTCAAAGGCGAGAATTCCGGATAGCGAATGGCGAAGGAAGAACTTTTGGAATTTCCCGGTGTCGTCACGGAGCTGCTCCCGAACGCCACCTTCCGGGTCAAGCTCGAGAATGAGCATGAAATCATCGCGCACACCGCTGGCCGTATGCGCAAGAATTGCATCCGCGTCCTCGCCGGTGACAAGGTGCTGGTGGAGATGACGCCTTACGATCTCACCAAGGGCCGGATAACCTACCGGTTCAAATGATTGGTCGATCCAAATTCGTGCTCGCCTCCGGCTCGCCGCGCCGGCTGGCGCTGGTCAACCAGGCCGGCATCGAGCCCGATGCGCTGCGCCCAGCCGACATCGACGAGACGCCGAAGCGGGGCGAGTTGCCGCGGGCTTGCGCCACCCGGCTGGCGCGCAGCAAGGCGGATGCCGCGCTGGCGGTCGTGCGGCTCGATGAAGAACTGAAGGGCGCCTTCATCCTTGCCGCCGACACCGTGGTTGCCGTCGGCCGCCGCATCCTGCCGAAAGCGGAGCTGCTCGATGAGGCAGCGCAGTGCTTGCGGCTGCTCTCCGGCCGCAATCATCGCGTCCACACCGCGGTATGTTTGGTGACGCCGAGGGAAACGTTCCGGCAACGTCATGTGGAGACGCGCGTGCGCTTCAAGCGGCTGTCGGAGGAAGACATCGAGGCCTACCTCGCCTCCGGCGAGTGGCGCGGCAAGGCCGGCGGCTACGCCGCGCAGGGCATCGCCGGAACCTTTATCGTGAAGATCGTCGGCTCGTTCTCCAACATTGTCGGCCTGCCGCTCTACGAGACGGTGACGTTGCTTGGCGGCGAAGGCTACCCGATCCATTTCGGCTGGCTCAACGCGCTGTAACCGCCAACGGCCATGACGGCAAAAGGAGCGCTGGCGTCTCTCTGCCCGCGTCCCATATTCGGCTGATGCCGTTTGCTCAACGCCGCCCCATCTGCCCGATCTGCGGCAAGCCCGTTGCCCAGGGGTTTCAGCCGTTCTGCTCGCGGCGCTGCGCCGACGTCGACCTCAACCGCTGGCTCTCAGGGGTGTATGCCGTACCGGTGACGGAAGACGAAGAAGAGGACGAGCGGCGCGATGAGAGCGACCGCCCAACGGACTGATGGGCTCTGCCCGCGAGGTAAAGAAAGCTTAAGCCGGCCCACGTATCGTTGCTGCCCTTGATGAGTAAATAACGGTCAGGGTGAGCGTGATGCGGCACAAAGCAAAATTCTGGGGCGTCGCGGCCACATCATTCGTTGGAATTTTCTTCGGGGCAGCGCCAGCTTCGGCGGTTGATTGCGGACCTTACGGGTGCGCCGGCGTCTACGTCGTTCAGCCGCTGGATTACCCGTATGCGCACCACCAATATATGGCGCACGGACCGGATCACGACTATTCGCCGATGTCGTTTTACGATGGGCATGGCGGCTATCTCACCGGCCAATGGTACTGGGGTGGATTGACCTGGCGTTACGGCCAGCCGCAGTATCACGGCCAATTCCGCGCCGACGGCTGGTGATTTGCTGCGCGCGCCAGGGTGATCAGGGACGCGGAAGCTCTGTCAGGCTGCCCTTTGTCTTTCGCGGAGCGAAAAGGTGCGATCACTTCATTCGTTGGCGCCGCGTCAGCGGACATACGGACAACGACCGACGTCGGCGTGGCGAAGTGCCTCAGCCGGAGGCCCATCCCATCGGCAGCGCCACCCATTCTGGACAGTGTGAAACCGAGCCTCTATAACCGCGCGCTTGCGCGAACCCGTTTTGCGGTTTCGCTTAAGCGTGGGCCCAGGTAGCTCAGTTGGTAGAGCACTGCACTGAAAATGCAGGTGTCGGTGGTTCGATTCCGCCCCTGGGCACCACCACTTTCCTAGCTGAAATTCTGCAGCATTTTTTCGCGCAGGAATTTCGGCAGCTCGGCGAGATCGGCGTCGCCATAATCGGCGGCAACCGCCGCCGACAGCGAAGTGAGCGTGCCGGCCGACAACGGCATCGGCACGCCGCACAGCGCGCCGGTTGCTACCGCCGACATGATATCCTTGCGCAGGGTGCGGATATCGAGCGTCATCTCCGCGTTGCCGCCCTTGAAGACGTCGAGCTTGCTTTTGAGCCAGCCGCTTGCATAGGGGCCATCTTGAATGACGTCCAGCATCTGCTCGAGCGTGAGGCCTTGCTTGACGCCGAGCGCGAGTGATTCCGCCAGCGCCTGGACGTAGGCGGCGAGCCCGAGATTGGCCGCGAGCTTCATCGCGTAGCCCAAGCCGTTCGGACCCATATAGGCAATGCGCCCCGCCAGCTTTTCCAGCACGGGACGTGCGTGTTCCAGATCTTCGTGCCGCCCGCCGACCATCGCCAAGAGCTTACCCTCTCGCGCCTGCGGAATTGTACCGAGCACCGGAGCCTCGATCAGCCGCCCGCCCTTGGCTTCGACCAGCGGCGCCAGCTCGCGGCCGGTCATGGGTTGGAGCGTGCTCATCTCGATGAACAGCTTGCCGTTGACGTTGCCGGCGAGGAAACCCGCCGGACCGGTGAAAATTCGCCTGACGCCGTGGTCCTCGGTGATGCTGGAAATCACGATTTCCGCAGCGGCGGCGACGGCTCGGGCGTCGGCGGCGATCCGCAGTCCGTCGGCCGCAAGCTTTCGGTTGGCGCCGGCGTTGTGATCCCAGCCGACCAGGTCGAAGCCTTGCTGGCGCAGACGCTGCGATATTGCGGCGCCCATTCGGCCTAAGCCGACAATTCCAATCTTCATGCCTTGCTCCTCATCGAGGCGGCCATCGGAGTGCGCTGCAAATACCGAAGATGGCCGCCTGAAATATTGCCCCACCACTCGACCGCCTGTTGCCTGTACTCGTAACCCGGCCACTTCCAGCGTGCTAGTGATCCGCTATTCCGAAATTGCGCTCTGGCGGTCCGGCCGTTAGGTTTGCCCGCGGCGGAGAGAACCCATGTCCAAACAAATGCAAGGCAAGGTGTGCGTGATTACCGGCGGCGCTGGCAGCATCGGTGCGGCGGCGGCGAAGCTCCTGCTCGCCGAAGGAGCCAAGGTCCTGCTCACGGATTTGAGCGAGCCGGCACTGAAGAAAGCCGCCGCCGAAATCGGCAGCGACGCCGACGGGAACAGTCTTGCCTGGCACGCGGCGGACGTAACGAAATCGGACCAGGTGAAAAGTGCGATGGCGGGCGCGGTCGCGCGATTTGGCAGGATCGACGTGTTGTTCAGCAATGCCGGCAATTTCGGCGTTGTCGCACCCATCGCCGACTATCCGGAGGACGTTTTCGACTCGGTTCTTGCGGTGCACGTCAAGGGCGCGTTCCTTGCCGCCAAGCACGCCGTGCCGCTGATGAACGACGGCGGCTCGATCATCATCACCTCGAGCGTCGCCGGTGTGACCGGCGACCCCGGCGTCTACGGCTATATCACCGCCAAGCATGCCCAGGTCGGTCTGATGCGGGTGCTGGCCAAGGAACTCGCCGGGCGAAACATCCGGGTCAATACGCTGCATCCCGGTCCTGTGGAAAACCAGTTCCAACTGAACGTGGAACAGAAGCTGGGCGAATTGATCGGACGCGATGGAACCGCGTTCTTCAACGAGATCATCCCGTTGCATCGCCACGTGAAAGCCGAGGAAGTGGCCCGCTCGGTGCTTTTTCTCGCTTCCGACGCGTCAAGCTTCACGACCGGAAGCCTGTTGATGGTGGACGGCGGAATGAGCGTGTGAGTTGTTCGCCCTGATCTCTCAACCAAACAGCGGGTTATGGATTTTCCTGCCTGGCCGGCAAAACGCCGGCAACCGGGTTGATTAACGAAGCGTAAATGGATGTTGGGTAGCTACTGAGCTGGGAGAGATCGATCACACACGAGGCACCATGCTGCCGGTGCTCAGCCAATTGATGCGCGTGACGAACGGCGGGCGCCTCGAACACCAAGGCCGTCTGCTGGCGCTGACGCTCAACAATATGACCCAGGGCGTGGTGCTGTTCCACGCCTCCGGCCGCTTGGTCGTTTTCAACGATCAATATCGGACCATGTACGGTCTTTCGCCGGATATCGTGAGGCCGGGCGCGACGCTCATCGATATCGTCCGCCATCGGGCCAAGGCGGGAAATCTGAACCGCGACCCTGACCAGTATTGCGCCGACCTGCTCGCGGCCATGGCCGCGGGCAAGGTCGTCAGCTTCGTGACGGAAGCGGCCGACGGCCGCGCCATCTCGGTCGTCAATCGGGCGATTCCCGGCTCAAACTATTGGGTCGGAACGCATGACGACATCACCGAGCGGCGGTCAGCGGAGCGAAAGAACATGTTGCTCGCCGAGCAGGAAGCGCGCCGCGCCGCCGTTGAAGAGGCTATCGCCTGGTTCCGCGAGAGCGTCGAAGGCGTCTTGAAGACCGTGGCCGACAACGTGTCGGCGATGAAATCTACCGCCACCGCGCTCTCGGCAACCTCGAACGAGACGACCGCGCATACCGTAGGCGCGGTTGATACTTCGAACGAAGCATTCGGCAGTGTCCAGGTCGCCGCCACCGCCGCGGACGAATTGTCGAAATCGATCGCCGAAATCAACCGCCAGCTGGTCCGCGCCTCGGACGTGGTGCGAGCCGCGGCGTCGGAGGCGCAATCGACCAACGAAGATATCGCCGGGCTGGCGCAAGCGGCGCAAAAGATCGACGATGTCGTCAAGCTCATTCAAAGCGTGGCGGGACAGACCAACCTGCTGGCGCTCAACGCCACCATCGAGGCGGCGCGCGCGGGGGCCGCCGGCAAGGGCTTCGCCGTCGTCGCCTCCGAAGTCAAAGCGCTCGCGGTGCAGACCGCCAAGGCCACCGATGACATCGCTGCTCAAATTTCGGCGGTGCAGTCTTCGACGCAAAGCGCCGTTGGCGCCATCGGCAACATCGCCCGCCGCATGCAGGAGGTTCGGGAATTCACCGCCGCTATCGCGACGTCGGTCGAACAGCAGAATGCGGCGACGAGGGAGATCTCCAGCAACGTTGCAGCGGCCGCCTCGGGCACCAAATCGGTGGTTTCGGTGCTGCAGCGTGTTTCGGGCGCCATCGCCGACATGCACTCGTCGGCGGATACGGTCTTGGCGGCATCCCACGCCGTCGAGAAAGCCGCCGACAGCTTGCGCGGCAGCGTCGACGGCTTTCTCCGCAAGGTCGCTATCTAGCGCACGATCCCAAAGCGCTTTGGAGCCGACGTTCGGACGAGGTCAGGCGCACCTAACATTGTGCGGGCCGGCGCGACGGCTCCATGGCGACTCGAGCAAAAGTCGCGATGATGCGCAGTCCCGCACTGATCGACCCGCGGAAATTGCCCGCCACTTTGGATCTCCCCCCGCTGCGGCAACGATAGGCAACTGGCAATTCGAGTACACGCAAGCCCGAGCGCGCCACCCGCATCTGCATTTCCAGATTCCAGCCATAGGTGAGTTCGCGCATGCCGAGCGCCAGCAAAGTAGCGCGTCGGATGGCGCGAAAAGCGCACATGTCGGTGTAGCGCACACCATAAAGGAGTCCAGTCAGCGCGCCGGCGGCGAGGCCCGAAAGAATTTGGTGGCTGGATATGCTGCCTGCTTCGCGCTTGCCTCGCGTGCGTGAGCCGATGACGAAGTCGTAGCCGGATGCAATGGCGCCGATCATGTCGGCGATGGCGGCCGGATCGTCGGCGCCGTCGCCGTCCATAAAGACGATGATATCCGCGTCTTCTGCTGCCAGAGCTCCAGCGAGGCAGGCCCGGCCATAGCCGCGGCCGGCGGCGATGACTTCGGCACCGGCTTGCCGAGCCACGTCAGCCGTTCCGTCCGTACTGCCGCCGTCCGCCACGACAACTCGCGCGACAATATCGCGAGGCAGTTCGGTAACGACGCCGCGGATCGATTCGGCTTCATTGAATGTCGGAATGACGACCGCCACGCTCGTCCCGGGTACCGGCATCGCTACAAGCTCCAGCGCAAGCCACAGCTTGCGCACGCAGCCGGCGGCCTCTCTGACATGAGCGCCTTGCGGAAATCGCGATAAGCTGGCCCGGTCCAGATTTCGCGCAATGTTTGCTGAGTAGCGTCGCCGAGCGTGTAGTTCTCGTAGCCGCGCTGCGAGAACGGCGCGATGCAGCAGGGCAGGGCGCGACCGTTGGCGGTGATGTACATCACCGTCCATGGGCGGCGGCAGTGCGACCACGGCGAGCCGCTAACGCTGCGTTTGAGGCTCATGCCTGGTTCGGAGGCGGCGCCGGAGGCACTGAAAGTGATACCGAGGGAGGCGGCGAGCGCGGCGGCGCGGTCGATATGGGCCGCTTCGTCGCGCGAGAGCTGCTCATAGAGCGCCTGATCCGGGCGCGCTTTGCCGATGGCGTCCTCGGTGAAGAACACAAGCCGCTGCAGATAGACTTCGCGCACTCCGGCATCCGCCGCGACGCTTACGAAGTCCGGCAGTTGCTCGACGGTCTCGCGCATGCCCGTCAGCCACGCCGACACGCGCGGCTTAAGCTTGCCTTCGCGCTCCTGCAGATCGCGGAAGGCGCGCACGTTCTTGAGGATGCGGTTGAAATAATTCTTGCCGCGAATGGCGCGATAGGTTGCGGCGTTGGCGGCATCGAACGAAACCCGCAGTTCGTCAAGCTCAGCTTCGATCAGCGCGCGGCCGTTCTTCTCGTTGAGCACGGTGCCGTTGGTATTGAACAAAACATAGCTGCCGCGATCCTTCAGGTAACGCACCATGCGCGGCAAGTTTTTCACCAGCATCGGCTCGCCGACGCCGTGCAGCACGGCGCGCGAAAGGTTCGGAATCTGGTCGACGATCGAGCGAAAGAGCTCCCAGCTCATGTCGGCCGGCGGCTCAAGCTCCTCATAGGTGCGAGGACACGTGGTACAGAGCAGGTTGCAGCGGTTGGTCGTTTCCAGATAGAGGCAAACCGGTTCGTGGGCGGGACTATCGCTGTCGGTGCGCACGCCCTCGAAGTAGCGCCGCGGGTCGACCGCTGGTTTTGCCGTCGCCACTGCCATGATGTCTCGTCCCCCAATCAATATCCGAACTCAGCGGCTTCAGGCGGTCGTGGGCGCGGCGTGCATGACGGCCTCGCGCCGGTGGGTGAACTCCGTGTCCGCCGAGAGGCTCAGCATCAATGTGGCGGTGGCAGGAGCATGGTGCGGTTGATGACGATCCAGAGCGCTCCCGGGCGCTCGCGCCTGCCGCACCTCGGCGTTGAGCCGGCGCAAACCTTCGACGTCGTCGACGTCGTACCAGACCGGCAGCATGTGAACGTCGAGTCTGAGTTCGCGCGCCCGATCGAGGGTCTGTGCGGCGACCCGCTCGGTGCTCCAGGCGATATCTTCGAATATGCGGCGGTGCGCGGTTTTGAGGCCGAGGAGATAGTAGCCGCCGTCGCTCGAAGGGCCGAGCACGGCGCGCTCGCCCGGTCGTGCAAGCGTGTCGGCGGTCTCGATAAGGCGCGCCGTCGGTAGCGTCGGACTGTCGGAATTGAGCACGACGGCCGAGCCGTGGGCGCGGGCGAAAATTTCTTCGATCGTGTGCAGAAGACAGTCGCCGAAGTTCGGCAGGCAGGCCTCGATCAAGCCGATGTCCCGCGGCAGGATGCGATGGAAAAAGTCTTCAGCGCCGCGCGGCGCGTAAGCCGCGTAGCCGGCAATTCCGGCGTGACGCCCAGCAAGTAAAAGATTCTCGCTGATGTCCTGCAGGAAGGCGGTATTGAGTGCCGCGGCTTGTTCGTAACTCAGCGGCGGCACCAGCCGCGTCTTGGTGCGTCCCGGGGCCGAAGCCTTGGCCATGACGGCGATGCCGCAAGACGCGGATGCCTTGGCTGCGTTTTCGGTCGCCGTTGCCGGCGCGTCGCGACGATGGGTGGGCGCGCCGGGGGACGCGCGTTGGGTCGTCAAGGATTTGGCGTCAAATCCATTTGCATCGTCCATACGATGCCACCCCCTAAAAAGCCCGGCTGAAATCACGTGCGTAACGTAACTGCGCGGGAGTGTTCGGCAAAGGCCGCTGACGCGCCAATCAATTCCGGCTCACTGCCTACAAGTCGGCAAACACCGAAAAGTTATTAAGTTCACCAAGTCGTGATCGGACGCGATCAGCGCCGCGAGAGCGCAATTTTAATCGTTGCGTCGTCAGGCAGGGCCTGCGCCCCCGGGTCGTGCCAGGTCGGCGCCGCCGCATACGCGCTCCGCGGCATGTCAAGCGACGCCAGTTCGCGGCCCTGGATTCCAACGACTTCAATTGGAACCGCAACAGGGTGCGTGTCCCAGCCGAGAAAACCGCCGTAGGAGACGATCAATTCGATCCGATCCTGCTTCGTGCGCACAACCTGGCGGACGCGGCCGAGCGTGCGCTCGCTGTCGTCGAGCACCGGCAGGCCGATAAGGTCGCCGACGCGCACCGGCTGCGGAAAGCGCCGCAGCATGCGCTGATTCATCGGCATCGGTTTTTTGGCGTCCTCCATGCCGGTCGGAGGCACCATGGCCTGAGCGAAGATCATGGCCGGGTCCGACCGCGGGACCAAAGGTGTCGCGGCGTTTACCGGCGTTATCAAACAGAGTGCCAACCCGACCGCCGTCAGCTGCGCCGTCATGTCGTGACTCCCTCCAATCAAAAGGATCGCGCGAATTCGTGAAGCGGGTTTATTTGCCCGGCGCTTTTTACAACCGTAGTGTGGCGCCGGCCTGGATACTGATCAGCGTAAGGGAACATCCTTGATGTCGGCACCGCCGGTCAAATCAAATGCCCGTAAGGGGCGTCGCCTCCATCCGCTGCCGCTGCGAGTGATGCATTGGACGAATGCGGCGGCCATCTTCATCATGATCGGCAGCGGTTGGAAGATTTACGACGACGACGTGATCTTCGGCTGGCTGCACTTTCCGGACGCCCTCACCATCGGCAAATGGGCGCAGCACGGGCTGCAGTGGCACTTCTTCGGCATGTGGATTTTCGTGCTCAACGGGTTGGCTTATCTCGCGTACGGCATCGCCACCGGGTGTTTTCGGCGAAAGCTGTTCCCGATATCCATCCGCGAAACCGTGACGACGGTCGGCGAGGCGCTGAGCTTTCGGCTCAACCATGACGACCTCACGCACTACAACGCCGTGCAGAAGATTCTCTATCTCGGCATCATCGTGATCGGCGTCCTCACCGTCATTTCCGGCCTGGCGCTGTGGAAGCCGGTGCAGTTCTCCGAGCTTGCTTCGCTGTTTGGCTCGTTCCAGACCATCCGGCTGGTCCACTTCCTGTGCATGTCCGCTATCGTTGGTTTTTTGCTCGTGCACGTGGCGCTGGCTCTGCTGGTGCCGCAAAGCCTCGTCGCCATGCTGACCGGCGGCCCAGTAGTGCGCGACGAAGCGCCGGCCCAGATCAAAGCCACGCCTTAAGGCGGTGAAACGATGTCCATTCGCACCCGCACGCCATCAATTTTTCGCCCCCGAAAGGGCATCGACCAGAGCGTGCTTGCCGGCAACCGCGCCCTTGTCGACGACATCAATCGCCGCAACGTGCTGCGCGGCGCGCTCAGCCTCGGCGCGCTGACCTTGCTGACCGGCTGCGACGTGACCGAAGAGGAGCCGGTGCAAGACGTCCTGCGCGCAGTATCGGCGTGGAACGATCGGGTGCAGGCGGCGCTGTTCCGGCCGGATCATTTGGCGCCGACCTTCAGCAAAGCCCAAGTGGTCAAGCCGCCGCGGTTCAACGCCTATTACGACATCGAGGACTTAAAACCGGTCGATGGCGCGACCTGGAGGCTGGAATTGGTTGGCCGCATCGCCGACAAGCGGCCGTGGACTGCACAGCAGATCTATGAGTTGCCCGAGCAGGAAATCATCATTCGCCATGTCTGCGTCGAAGGCTGGGACTACATCGGCCAATGGTCTGGCCCAAATTTGAAAAACTTCTTCGAGCGCGTCGGCGCCGATCTGACGGCGAAATACGTCTATTTCCACTGCGCCGACGACTACACCGAGAGCATCGACATGGCGACGGCGCTGCATCCGCAGACCGTCCTCGCCACCAAATACGCCGATGAGACGATCGCCGATCCGTTCGGCTATCCGCTGCGGTTGCGCACCTCGACCAAGCTTGGCTACAAGAACGCCAAATGGGTCCGGGCGATCGAGGTGACCAACACATTCACCGAGACGTTCTGGAGCAAGCAGGGCTTTAGCTGGTTCGCGGGAATTTGAGGGGCCTTACTTCGCCCGAACGTAAATCCGCCAGCGGCCGTCGCGACTTTCCGCCAGCCGGTAATAGGCGCTTGCGGCGAACGGGTCATGGTCCCAAGCCTTGTCCTGCGGCACCACTACCGCAACCTCGCAGCCGTATTTGTTCGCCATCTCGCTCACATCGTTCGGCGTGCCTTGGCCGGCGAACACGCGGACGAACTGGGCGTTGATCGCCTCGCGACGCTCCGGCGCCAGCGGTGCGTAGGCGAGCGCCATCTCGCGGCCGGCAAAGCACGATGAGCGGTTGGCGAGCAGCGCCCAGGAGATGTTGACCGGCCACGGCAGCAGGTCTTCGAGGAATAGCGGATTGTTGGCGACCCGTGCATCCGGCGCTGCATAGCGGCGCACCACGGCCCACAACTCGGGCGTTTGTGCGAACACTTTGCCATCCGGCGCCCTTTCGCCCACAAGGTTGTCGTGGATCATTTCGGCGGTGTCCGGGAGGCTGAGCGCAAGCCCGGTGAGCGCGACGGCGGCAACCGCGGCGCGGCCGCGCCTTTGCAGCAAACCCGCCGCTCCCGCCGCGGCACCAATAATCAGAACCATCCCGGCCGGGATAATGGCGCGAAGCCCGAGATCATTATTGTCGCCGAGCGTACTGACCAGGAGCCATGAAATGACGAGACCGGAACCAGCCAGGCAGGCGAAAGCCGCCATGGCCAGTTTTTCGGGGCCGGGCAGGGCGCTTCGCAACGCCAGGGTCAACGCGATGACCCCGGCGAAAAACGCTGCCGGCAATTCGACCGGCAGGATAATGAGCCAGTAGCCGGGAATGTCGATAAGGCGGCGCAGCGGATACGGAAACAGCTCGCCAAACACGGTGTAATGGGACACGACAATCGGGCTGCCGCCGTCGCGCGCGCGTACCGTCGCCAGCTGATCGAGGACGAAGGGCGCGGCCAGGCTCGCGACCAGCAAGGCGGCGATCGCCAGTCCTCCCATGACGCGCAGCCGTAGCCGCGGATTGGTTGCGGCGAACAGCACCGGCGCGGCGACAAGACCGGCCACCGCCAGAGTGACGCCGCCGACAAAGGTCGAGCTTTCGAAGCCGGCAACAATGACCAGAGCAAGCGTCAAAATAAGCCATGGGTTCTGCCGCTGCGTGTAGCGCGCGATGAGCAGCACCGCCGTCACAACGCAGGAAGCTGCCATGAGATGCTGCGGTACCCATGCGGCCTGAAACAGCCAGCCGGCCATTCCGATCGGCGGCCAGAGCACCGGCATGAAATCGGCGACGTGGAATAGCCAGTACAGCGTCACCCACAACGAGCCCGCGGCGGCAAATGCTAAAACCCAGATTGCGGCTATGGACCGCTTTGCCAGCCAAGCCGCCAGACCCATCATCACGTTGATTGAGGCGAAAGCGGTAAACCAGGTCAGGCCGATGTCGGCTTCCCAGCCGCTGGCGGAAACGACCAGCGCGATCTCGGCTGCGCTGAAATGCCAAAGATAATAATAGGCGAGGTGACCCGCCGCGCCATGCTCCCCAAAGACCGGATTGACCGGCGGGAGGCCGAGCCGTGTCATCGCGTCGATGATCGCGCTCTTGGCGTGATCGAAGATCGGATCCGCGAGTTGCACGGCGTCGCCGGAAAATTTCGGCAGGATTGCGGAGGCTGGCACGAGCGCAAGGATTGCGGCAGCGGCAAACGCCCACGGCGGAATGGTCAGTGCCGGCTCGGCCTCGCCCGGTGGCGCGCGCAACGAAAGCGAAAAGCCGGCAATAAGAACGCAAAGGGTGCCGACGCCGACGACGGCGATCGGGGAAAATCCGATCCAGCGATAGACCGGCAAAGTGACGGCCGAGTGCACTGCCCAGCCGATAACCGAAGCCGTGCCTAGCGCGAGCACGCGCGGCAGGAGCTGCCGGCCGAGAGCATAGCCCAACAATGTCCAGAACGCGCCGGCAATCAGCGCACAGAGGACGGCATTGGCGGACGACGCCATGGCAATTCCGAGCCCGAGCCTGTTGGACGTTGAGTTGGTTCAGACGCTATTGAGTTGCGGCGGCTGCCGGCGGGTTGGCACTTGCGGTTGCCAGTACCACAACCTTTGTGCCGATGGGCGTGCGGTTATAAAGGTCGACGATGTCTTCGTTGGTCAGGCGAATGCATCCCGATGAGATGTTGTGGCCGATCGTCGTAGGATCATTGGTGCCGTGAAGCCGGTACAGAGTATCCTTGTTCCCCTGCCAAAGGTACATCGCGCGGGCCCCGATCGGATTATCGGGGCCACCTTTCATTCCGATGCCGCTTTGTAGTTGGACCATGTGCTCCCTGAGCTCGGGTTTCCGCACCAGCATTTCAGGCGGTGGATACCAGTCCGGCCATTCCTGTTTGGTGTGCACCGTGGCCACGCCCGACCAGCCAAATCCCTCGGCGCCGACGCCGACGCCATAGCGAATGGCCTGGCCGTTGCCCTGCACGAGATAGAGGAAATGGCTCCCCGGATCGACTACGATTGTGCCTGCGGGCTCGGGCGAAGGGTAGGTCACGACCTTGCGCGCAAAAGCCGGATCGGCCTGCAAGGTTGGCTCTGGTGCAGCGGTACAGCCAAAAAATCCGGCGACCACGCCGCTTGCGAACGCTCCGGCAAGTACGGCACGGCGGTTCCGCTTCCCGAGTATGGACGAAACGCCGGCAACCGGGTCAAGACGGTTCATCGGCTTAGCTAACCCAGGCAATTCCCGATCTGCAACGATGAAAAGCGACACGCCGCCGCCCGCCGATACCTCTTGATGCCTGTCTGTGCAAACGGCCCGGGCAATCATAACTATAGGAGGACGATCGCGGAGGCATCGTTCCATGCCCATAAACAATATGAGCAAGCAGACCCGGTTCCACATCGGCTATTGGATCGCCGCGCTGCTTGGCCTCCTGGTGCTTCAATACTTCTACGTTACCTCACAGAAGGTCGCTTCAATCCCCTATAGCCAGTTCGAGCAGCTCCTGCACGACGGTAAGGTGTCCGAGGTCGGCGTTTCCGACCACTATCTCCAGGGCAAGCTCAAGGAGCCCCTGCCGGACGGCAAGAGCCAATTCGCGACCACGCGCGTCGATCCCCGGTTTGCTGCCGACCTGCAGAAATACGGCGTGACCTATTCCGGGGAGGTAGGAAGCACGGTGCTGCAGGACCTGCTCTCCTGGATTGTTCCTGCCGTGTTGTTCTTCGGCATCTGGATGTTCCTGTCGCGGCGGGTGACTCAAGGTTTGGGCGGCGGCCTGATGTCGATCGGCAAGAGCAAGGCGAAGATCTACGTCGAGTCCGATACCGGCGTTCGCTTCGACGACGTAGCCGGCGTGGACGAAGCCAAGGACGAGCTGCAGGAGATTGTCGAGTTTCTGAAGAATCCGGAGAGCTACAGTCGGCTCGGTGGGCGCATGCCGAAGGGCATCCTGCTGATTGGCCCGCCCGGCACCGGCAAGACGCTGCTCGCCAAAGCGGTCGCTGGCCAGGCCAAGGTGCCGTTCTTTTCCATCTCCGGCTCCGAGTTCGTGGAGATGTTCGTCGGTGTCGGCGCGGCGCGGGTGCGCGACCTGTTCGAGCAGGCGCGGACCAAGGCACCGGCCATCATCTTCATCGACGAGCTGGACGCGCTTGGCCGTGCCCGCGGCTTCGGACCCTATGGCGGCCACGACGAGAAGGAGCAGACGCTCAATCAGCTCCTGGTCGAAATGGACGGCTTCGATGCGCGCAGCGGACTCGTCATTCTCGCGGCGACGAACCGCCCCGAAATTCTCGACCCGGCGCTGCTGCGGGCCGGCCGCTTCGATCGCCAGGTTCTGGTCGACCGGCCGGACAAGAAGGGGCGCATCGATATTCTTCGCGTGCATCTGCGCAAAGCCAAGCTCGCGAGCGACGTCGATCCGGAGAAAGTCGCGGCGCTGACGCCCGGATTCACCGGCGCCGATCTCGCCAATCTCGCCAACGAGGCGACGCTGTTGGCGACCCGCCGCGGCGGCGACGCGGTGACGATGGCGGATTTCACCAACGCGGTCGAGCGCATGGTCGCGGGCCTGGAAAAGCGCAATCGCCTGCTCAACCCCAAGGAGCGCGAGATCGTCGCTTATCACGAGATGGGGCACGCGCTGGTCGCCGTGTCGCTGCCCGGCACCGACACGGTGCACAAGGTCTCCATCATCCCGCGCGGCGTCGGCGCGCTCGGCTACACCATCCAGCGACCGACCGAGGATCGCTTCCTGATGACGCGCGAAGAACTCGAGAGCAAGATGGCTGTTCTGCTCGGCGGCCGTGCCGCGGAGCTGACAGTGTTCGGGCATCTGTCGACCGGCGCCGCGGACGATTTGCGCCGTGTCACCGACATCGCCCGCGCGATGGTGACGCGCTACGGCATGTCGGAGCGGCTCGGCAGTGTCGCCTACGACCGCGATCCGCACAATTTCATGACCGGACCCGAACTGCCTATGCCGCCGCGGGGGCAGGATTATTCCCCGGAGACCGCGGCCGCAATCGACAGCGAGGTCCGCACCATTGTGCAATCGTCGATGGAGCGAGCGCTCGCTATTTTGCGCGAGAAGCGCGACGTGCTGGAGCGAAGCGCCCGCAGGCTGCTCGAGAAAGAGACGCTCGACGAGAAGGATTTGGCAGAGCTGATCGGGCCGCCGGCCGGTTCGCCACTGCAAGTGGCGGCTGAATAAAGCTTAAACGCCGCTCGCTCGCGGCCCCTTCTCGAAGCCGCGGCGCAGGATTATTGTTCAGTTGGCGGATGCCGGCGGCAAAGCGCCGTCGCTTTCAAGGGAGGCGCGGTTGTGAATTGATCACGCATCATGCTGCTGACGGCGGTGACCTTCGTCGGTGGCGTTGACGCCGCTCAAGCAGGACCCTGCGCCACGCAGATTGCGGAAGTCGAGCGGTACCTCTCGCGCCTGACTTCGGGACCGACCAGCGGACCGACTGCGCCGCAATCCATCGGGGCGCAACTTCATCATCAGCCGACACCCGGCTCCGTGCAGGGCGCCGAAAGCAAGGCGCGCGAAATGGCGGAGGCGGCGCTCGAGCGCGCGCGAAAAGCCGACGCCGAGGGTGACGTCAGCGCCTGCCAGAAGGCGGTCGCAGAGGCCAAAGAGCTCTACGGGCTGGAGTAACCAAGCGGCTAATAGGCCTCTTCGTCATAGATCGGATCGACCGAACCCGCCCACGGTCCGTTGAATTTTTCCAGCAATTCCTGCGCCGGCGTGGTGCCGCGCGCCAAGCGGTCTTCCAGGATGTCGAGATAGCGGGTTTCGTCCCGGCGGGCGATATCGACGCGCCCGCGCCGTACCAAGCCGGCGCGCGCGAGCGCGAGAACATCGGTCGCAATCGCGAATACGGAGCGGCCGTGAACCGTGGCGGCGAGGCCTTCTCGCGGCACGGCGTCACGAAGCTTCTGACGCTCCTCGGCGGTCCAGCGCTTGACCAGATCCCACGCCGCATCAAGGCTGGCATCATCGTAAAGAATGCCGACCCAGAACGCCGGCAGCGCGAGCAGGTTCGGCAGCGAGCCTGAGTCGGCGCCGCGCATTTCCAGATAGCGCTTGAGCCGCACCTCCGGAAATATCGTGCTGATGTGGTTCGACCAGTCGGAAATCGTGGCCTGGGCACCGGGCATGCCGGCGAGCTTGCCGGCCATCAGGTCGCGGAACGATTGGCCGGCGACGTCGACATAGTCGTCGCCGTGCTTGACGAAATACATCGGCACATCGAGCGCGTAGTCGACCCAGCGCTCGAACCCCATCCCCTTCTCGAACGCCCAGGGCAGCATGCCGGTGCGGTCCTTATCGGTGTCGCGCCAGATCTCGGCGCGGTAAGAGAGAAAGCCGTTGGGACGCCCTTCGGTGAAGGGGGAATTCGCAAACAACGCCGTCGCCACCGGTTGCAACGCGATTGACACGCGCAGTTTCTTGACCATGTCGGCTTCCGAGGAGAAATCGAGATTGGTCTGCACCGTGCACGTGCGGTACATCATGTCGAGGCCGAGCTTGCCGACCTTCGGCATGTAGGCGGTCATGATCTTGTAGCGGCCTTTCGGCATTTTCGGCATTTCCGCGCGGGTCCAGCTCGGCGTCATGCCGATGCCGAGAAAGCCGATGTGCAACGGCTGCGCGACCTCGCGCACCTGCGCAAGGTGCGCCATCAGTTCGCGCGAGGTCTGGTGGACGGTTTCAACTTGTGCGCCGGATAGCTCGAACTGGCCGCCCGGCTCCAGCGTGATGGCGCCGCCCCCGGTCACATCGAACAGGCCGATGACATTTTCCCCTTCCATGATCGGCTGCCAGCCGAGCAGGTGCTCCATGCCTTCGAGCAGGGCGCGAATGCCGCGTCGCCCCTCGTAGGGGACCGGATGATGTCCCTCGAGCGTGAAGGCAAATTTCTCGTGTTCGGTGCCGATGCGGAAATGCGATTTCGGCTTGATGCCCTGGGCGATCCAATTGACGAGTTCATCGCGCCGCTCGATCGGCGTCATGTCGACTTGATCGCGGGCCATGGGGCTCCCGAAAAGCAAAAGGTCGATTTAATGTATGGTTCGGCGCCGACAACCGTCAGGCGGCCTTGCGTTTTTCCGGCGGGAAACGGTGGTAAAATGTCTCGCCCGTTTTTGCCATGTCGCGCAGCAGCTTGGACGGTTTGAACCGATCGCCATAACGCTTCGCCAGCCCTTTGCACAGATCGACAAAGGCTTTGGTGCCCATGCCATCGATGTAGGAGATGGTGCCGCCGGTGAACGGCGCGTAGCCGAAGCCGAGGATCGAGCCGACATCGGCTTCGCGCACGTCGGTGACCACGCCTTCCTCGATGCAGCGGGCGGATTCGAGCGCTTGGATCGCCAGCAGCCGGTGTTTGAGCTCCTCGACGTCGATCGTGTCGGGATCGAGCTTGGTCGGCTGCAGGTCGGCGAGGCCAGGCCACAGCCGCTTCGGCCCATTCTGCGGATAGTCGTAAAACCCCTTGCCGTTTTTGCGGCCGCAGCGGCCGCGCTTTTCGACCATGTCCTCGAGCAAGGCTTTTTGCCGCCCATCGATCGCCTTTTCGCCGAGATCGGCCTCGGTCGCTTTCAGGATCTTCCAGGCAAGATCGACGGCCACTTCGTCATTAAGCGAAAGCGGACCGACCGGCATGCCGGCCATACGTCCGACATTCTCGATCATCGCCGCCGGCACGCCTTCGGCCAGCATCAGATGGCCCTCGCGGATATAGGTGCCGACCACGCGCGATGTGTAGAAGCCGCGCGAATCGTTGACCACGATCGGGGTCTTGCGGATCGCGCGCACATAATCGAGCGCCATGGCGAGCGCCGCATTGCCGGTCTTTTTGCCTAAGATGATTTCGACCAGCATCATCCGCTCGACCGGCGAGAAGAAGTGGACGCCGATGAAGCGCGGCGTGTGCTTGAACGTCTTTGCCAGCGAAGTGATCGGCAGCGTAGAGGTGTTGGAACCGAAGACGGTGTCGCGTCCGATCACAGCTTGTGCCTTGGCGATCACCTCTTCCTTGATCTTGCGATCCTCGAACACCGCCTCGATGACGAGATCGCAATCCTTTAGCGCCGCATAGTCGGGCGTCGCGGTGATGTGCGCGAGCAATGCGTCGCGGTCGGCGGTCGTGGCGCGGCCGCGGTTGACCAGATCGGTGATCAGCTTCTGCGAATGTGCCTTGCCTTTGTCGGCCATTTCCTGATCGCGGTCGATGAGCACGACGTCGATGCCGGCCTGCGCGCTGACATAGGCGATGCCGGCGCCCATGAAACCAGCGCCGAGCACGCCGATCTTCTTCACCGGCTTTGCCGGCACTTCGGCGGGGCGGCGCGCGCCCTTGTTAAGCTCCTGCATGGAGACGAACAGCGAGCGGATCATCGCGCCGGCTTCCGGCGAGCGCACGATCTTCGCAAACCAGCGCGATTCGACGCGTAGCGCCTGGTCCATCGGCAGCTGCAGGCCCTCGTAGACCACCTGCATGATGGCGCGCGCAGCCGGATAGTTGTCATAGGTCTCGCGCCGGTAGAGCGCGTTCGCCGGCGGGAATACCATCATGCCGGCCTTCGAATAGACGGCGCCGCCCGGCAGCTTGAAGCCTTCCTTATCCCAGGGTGCCGTGGCCGCGCCACCCGATTTGATCCAATCCTTGGCCGCGCGCACGAGGTCGGCCGGCGGCACCACCGCATCCACGAGTTTCATCGCCTTGGCGCGATTGAGACGAAGCTGGTCGCCCTTGAGCAAAAACTGCAGGGCATCGGCCGGCTGCAGCATGCGCGCGACGCGTTGCGTGCCGCCGCCGCCGGGAAACAGGCCGACTTTGATTTCCGGCAGGCCGAGCCGGGTCTTGTCGTTCTCCGACGCGACACGGTGATGGCAGGCGAGCGCTAGCTCGAAGCCGCCGCCCATGGCCGTGCCGTTGATCGCGGCGACCCAGGGTTTGCCGCATGTTTCCATGCGGCGCGCGATTTGCGACAGCTTTCGACTCTCCTCGAACACGCTCTTGTTCGCCGCCTCCTCGCCCTGCGCCTTTGTCAACTCGGCGAAGGTACGGCTTAAAGTCTCCAGCATGGTGAGGTCGGCGCCGCCGCAGAATGCGTCCTTGCCCGAGGTCAGCACAGCGCCCTTGATGCCGGCGTCGGTCGCCACGCGTTCGACGATCGCGGCAAGCTCTTCCATCACTTTCGCATCGATGACGTTCATCGAGCGTCCCGGCATGTTCCAGGTCACGAGCACGATGCCGTCGGCATCGATGTCGAAAGTGAAATTCTGATACGTCATACTCATCTCCCGTCACATCTCTTCGCCTCGCCCAAGCGGGAGACGGAGAATTACTTCGAATACGGCGTGCCGTCCTTGTGGGTGTAGCGGGCGCCTTTTTCGTCGCGGATCACCAGCAAATCGAGATCGGGGTATTCGGCGCGCTCGTGCTGCGAGCGCGTGCCGATTTCCAGATAGACCGCGTCACGCTGCGACTTGTTGACCAGATGATGCCCGTTGCTGACATTGGCTTTGAAGCCGGCAGCGTCGCCCGCCTTGAGCAGGGTCTCGCCGTTGTCCTCGATCAGCACCACTTCGCCCTCAAGGATGTAGACAAGCTCGTCTTCCTTCTGGTGCCAGTGGCGCAGCGCGGAAGCGGCGCCCGGCTTGAGCGTCGTCAGGTTGACGCCGAACTGATCGAGACCCGCGGCGTTACCGAGCCGCTTGCGCGAACGGCCGGCGACGACGCGATTGAACGGCTCCGGATAATTCGTGCGGCTGTCCACCGGCAGTTTGGCGATGTCGATTTTGGGCATGGAGATCGCGGCGAAATCAGACCCGCTCGATGATCGTGGCGGTTCCCATGCCGGCCCCGATGCAGAGCGTGACCAGCGCCGTCGACAGGTCGCGCTGCTCCAGTTCGTCGAGCACGGTGCCGAGGATCATGGCGCCGGTGGCGCCAAGCGGATGGCCCATCGCGATGGCGCCGCCATTGACGTTGATCTTGCTCGGATCGATTTCGAACGCCTGCATATAGCGAAGTACCACCGAGGCGAACGCCTCATTGAGCTCGAACAGGTCGATATCGGCAAGCGACATGCCGGACCTTTTGAGCACCTTCCTGGTGACGTCGACCGGGCCGGTCAGCATGATCGCCGGCTCCGAGCCGATATTGGCGAAGGCGCGCACGCGCGCGCGAGGTTTCAGTCCGGCCTTTTTGCCCGCCTTGCCGTTGCCGAGGAGAACCGCTGCGGCACCGTCAACGATGCCCGAGGAATTGCCGGCATGATGGACGTGATTGACGAATTCGACTTCTGGATGCTTCTGGATGGCGACCGAATCGAAGCCGCCCATTTCGCCCATCTGCACGAATGAGGGTTTGAGCGACCCCAGCGACTGCATGGTGGTGTCGGGCCGCATGTGCTCGTCTTTGTCCAGAATGGTCAGCCCGTTTACGTCCTTTATGGTCATGACCGAGCGGCTGAAGCGGCCCTCTTTCCACGCTGCCGCGGCGCGCTTCTGGCTCTCGACCGCATAGGCGTCGACGTCGTCGCGCGAAAATCCGTATTTGGTCGCGATGAGATCGGCGGAAATGCCTTGCGGTACGAAGTAATGCGCGACCGCGATGGTCGGATCGACCGCCCAGGCGCCGCCGGACGCGCCGATGCCCACGCGGCTCATCAACTCGACGCCGCCGCCGATCGCCATATCCTGCTGTCCCGACATGATCTGGGCGGCGGCGAAATTGACCGCATCAAGACCGGAGGCACAGAAGCGGTTGATCTGCACGCCCGGAACGCCGTCGCCGTAACCGGCCACCAGCGCTGCGGTGCGCGCTATATCGGCGCCGGCTTCGCCCACCGGATCGACGACACCCATGACCACGTCATCGACCAAAGCAGGGTCGAGCCTGTTGCGGTCCTTGATGGCGCCGAGCGCCTGGCTGGCGAGATTGAGCGCGGTCACTTCGTGGAGCGAGCCATCCACCTTGCCGCGACCGCGGGGCGTGCGCACGTGATCATAAATAAAGGCGTCAGGCATTGCCGTCTCCTCACCAAGATGACCCTCTCCCGTTGCAGGAGAGAGCGGCCGCGCGGCATGGCCGCAAAGCCGGATTGGTGGTCCGTTGGACCGGACCCCTCATATAGTCCAAGTTCCGCGCAATTGCAGCGGGTGGCTAAAAAGCCTCCGCCGGCAACGCCATCGTCGAAGCGGCGCCCGCTTTGATGCGCGCAAGATGGGTCGTTGAGGCTGGCAATAGTCGCTCGGCGAAAAAGCGGCCGGTGACCAGCTTGGCAGCCATGCGTTCAGCGGCGCCGTTGGCGCCGGCCGCGGCCTTTTGTTTCGCCGCTTCGGCGATGAGGCACCACATATAGCCAAGCGCGACCAGACCGAAGAGATGCATGTAATCGGTTGAGCCGGCGCCGGCATTGTCGGGATTGCCGAGCGCGCTCTGCATGAACCACATGGTCGCCTGCTGCAGATCGCCGAGCGCCTGACCCAGCGGCTTGATGTAGGGCCCGAGCTCTGCGTCGGCGCCATGGTCCTTGATGTAGGCGGATACCTCGGCGAAGAACGCCTGCAAGGCACGACCGCCGTCGCGCGGCAACTTGCGTCCGACGAGGTCGAGCGCCTGAATGCCGTTGGCACCCTCGTAGATCATGGCGATGCGCGCATCGCGCACGAACTGCTCCATGCCGTTCTCGGCGATATAGCCGTGGCCGCCGAAAACCTGCTGCGCCATCACGGTATTGGCGAAGCCTTGGTCGGTAAGCACGCCTTTGATGACCGGCGTCATCAGGCCCATGTGATCGTCGGCCGCTTGCCGCTCCTTGGCGTCGCCGGAGCGATGGGCGACATCGCTCCGAAGCGCGGTCCACAACACCAGCGCGCGCGCGGCTTCGTTGAACGCGCGCATGGTCATCAGCATGCGGCGCACGTCCGGATGCACGATGATCGGATCGGCGGGTTTGTCTTTGAACTTCGGCCCGGTCAGGGCGCGGCCGGCAAGCCGCTCCTTGGCGTAGATGGCCGCGTTCTGGTAGGCGACCTCGGACATGGCCAGCCCCTGCACGCCGACACCGAGCCGCGCCTCGTTCATCATCACGAACATCGCGTTCAGACCGCGGTTCGGCTCTGCCACAAGCCAGCCCGTTGCATCGTCGTAGTTCATGACGCAGGTGGAATTGCCGTGGATGCCCATCTTCTCTTCGATCGAGCCGCAGGACACCGCGTTGCGCGGGCCGACGGCGCCGTCTTCGGTCGGCAGGAATTTGGGGACAACGAAGAGCGAAATGCCTTTGACGCCTGCCGGCGCGCCTTCGATGCGGGCCAGCACGAGATGGATGATGTTCTCGGCGAGATCATGCTCGCCGGCGGAGATGAAGATCTTGGTGCCGGTGATCTTGTAGCTGCCGTCCGGCTGCGGTACCGCCCGGGCGCGGGTCAGCCCAAGATCAGTCCCGCATTGCGGCTCGGTGAGGTTCATCGTGCCGGTCCACTGGCCGCTGATGAGTTTCGGGAGATAAAGCGCCTTCTGTTTCGGTGATCCGTGGACAATGAGCGCCGCGGCCGCGCCCTGCGTCAGCCCCGGATACATCGCGAAAGCCATGTTCGCCGAGATGAGGAACTCGCCAACCGCTTGCGACAGCACCCGCGGCAGGCCCTGACCGCCGAACTCGGCCGGCGCCGAAGCGCCGATCCAGCCACCTTCGGTCAGCCGCTTGTAGGCGTCCTTGAAATCCGGTTGGTGTGGTGACGGTGCCGTCGTCGTGCCGCCGGCAGCCTTCCTTATCGCCAACGCGGTTGAGCGGCGTGAGTACGTCCTCACAGAACTTTGCGGCCTCGGCGAGTACCGCTTCGAGGAGATCCGGCGTGGCATCGGCGAAGCCGGGCAGGTTGTTGTAGCGATCGATGTGGAACACATCGCTCAACAGGAACATCACGTCATCAACGGGAGCCTTGTAACTCGGCATGATGTCGCCCTCCCCAATGCACTGTCGGTCCTCGGTCGAACCGAGAGGTAATAACGTAGCCGATTTGCGTCAACGATAAGACGAACTACGGGTTTCCGCGAACATTGCAGGGCAGGCGCGATGGCGCCAGACCAATGAGTGAAGGAACGGTGACTGTTCGCCGGCTTTTTTAACGGCTTCTTTACCCTAATCCTGAACATTCGATCCCGAGGACCGAGAACCGCGCCTCCGCGGCGGCTGTCTGCGAGCAATGGCTCGCAACAGGGGGCACATTCTGCTCCTCACGATGTGGCCTTGGACGCGAGAATGAAATCGGGCGGTCCGTGGAATCTTCGAGGTCTGCATCCGGAAGCGCGCGCGGCAGCGCGTGAAGCCGCGCGCCGCTCCGGCATGTCGGTCGGGGAATGGTTCAACACGGTCATCCAGCCGACCGATGACGACGAGCAATGGTGGGCGGCCGATGTCGATCGCGAGCCAGAGGATCAACGACCGCCTGGCTTCAACCATGATAATGAGGAGCGCGACCGTCACCGTGGCTCCAGTTGGCGCCAGCGCAGTCGCGAGCCCGATGATCGTTGGCAACCCAATGTCCACGATGACGCGCGGGAGCGCGACCACTGCGACCCCAATTGGCGTCGGGACCGCGAGCCGGATCATCGGCGGCCCCGAAAATTCAACGACGATCGGGGCCGTCAGCGTCACCGCGATACCAACTGGAGCCGTCGCGATCATGACGCGGAGACGGAATGGCGCCGGAGTTTTCGCGAAGTCGATCCAGGGTATGGCCGGCCGCCGGCGGCGCAGCCGCGTCGTCCCAGGCGCGAACCGGACGATCAATTTCGCCGGACCTTGCATGACGATGATCGGGAGCAAGGCCAGCCGCCGGCTGCGCAGGTGCGCCGTCGCAGACGCGAGCCGGACGATCAATTTCGCCCGACCTTGCATGACGATGATCGGGAGCAAGGCCGGTACGCTGAGGCCAATCAGCATCGGCGCGAACGCAGCAAACATGATCAAACGTCGGCCCCCGAAGGCCGTCCCTATCGCGAAAATCGCCATCGGCAGCCCGCACCTTACCGTCCTGAGCCCGAACGTGCGGTCCGTCCGCCGCCCCGCGAACCGGAACGGTACGAGGAACGCCTTGTTCGCGAGCCGACAGAAAACGATCACGATGCTTCAATCGACCGGGCGATCGCCGAGATTGAAGCGCGGCAGCGTGCGCTGGATCGCGATGTTTCGGCCGAGATCAAGCCGCAACCGCGTGCTTCTGCCGGCGACGCGGTAGCCGAGATCACGGCGCCACCACGGGCGCCTGCCGGCGATGTTGCCGCCGAGGTCACGGCGCGGCCCCGCATGTCTGATGGCGATGCTGAGGCCGCGATCAAAGCGACGCCGCACGGACCTGCCGTCGATGTTGCCGCGGAGATCAAGGCCCGGCAGCGGGAGCTGGACGGAGGCGTTACGGCCGAGGCTAAGCCGTCGCCGGTCCCACTGGACGACGATATCGCCGCCGAAATCACGGTGCCGGCGCGCCTTCCAGACGACGCTCCGCCGGAACGCTCGTTCGGCGACCGGGAGCCGCTGCCGCTTTCGTCCCGTCCGCAGGAAAGTCAGTCGCCGCCGAAGCAGAGCCTGCACTCCGGCGCTGCGCCGCTCGACCTCAGCGGACTCGAGCAGCAACTGCGCGAGATCACCACGCGGATCGAAGCGCTGCGACCCGCGGGTGACCTCGAAGCGGCGATCAACGGGCTTCGCGCCGGTCTTGCAGAGATCGGGCGCTCGTTGACGGAAGCCCTCCCGCGGCGCGCATTGGAGTCGCTGGAGATCGAGGTGAAGGCGCTCGGCCAGCGCATCGATCACAGCCGCCAATCCGGGGTCAATTCGACGGCGCTCGCTGGCGTCGAGCGCGGGCTGGCGGAGGTGCGCGAGGCCTTGCGCGGACTGACGCCGGCCGAAAGCCTGGTCGGCTTCCGCGAGGCGGTCGATACGCTGGCCAAGAGGGTCGACGCGATCGTCGCCAAAGATGATCCGGCCGCGCTGCAACAGCTGGAAACCGCGATCGGCGCTTTGCGCGGCATCGTTTCTCATGTCGCCTCTAATGATACGTTGACGAAGGTCGCCGAAGACGTGCGCGCGCTGGCCGCCAAGGTTGATGGTCTCGCCAGCAGCGCGGCGAACCCGCCATCCTTTTCAGCGCTCGAGAACCGCATCGACACGCTGGCTGCCGCACTCAATGCTTCGGCCGAAGCCGGACACGCGGTGCCTCGAGAACTCGAACGGCTATTGTCCGGCCTGATTGAAAAGCTCGAATGGGTGCAGCTCACCCACACCGATCACACGGCGCTCGCCCATCTCGAAGACCGCATCGCGACGCTGGTCAAGCGGCTCGACGCCTCCGACGCGCGTCTCGGCCTGCTCGAGGGCGTCGAGCGCGGGCTCGCCGACCTGTTGGTGTATATCGAGCAGTTGCCCGGGAAAAACGGTGCGGAGCAAGGCGGGATCAAAAAGCCGGTCGCCGGCGCGTTCGAGCAAGAGGTCGCCGAAATCAAGCAAACGGAGCGCCGCACCCAGGAGTCCCTTGAAGCCGTGCAAGGCACCGTCGAACATGTTGTCGATCGCCTCGCCATGATCGAAAGCGGCATGCGCGTGGATCGGACGAAACCGGCGCTTGCCGAGCCGGTGCCGGCGAACGCGCAAAAACCGGCGTCGGGGCCACCGCCGATAGCGGCTAAATCGGCTGCCATTCCCTTGGAGCCCGGTGCCGCCGCTGCACTCACGCCAATCAAGCCGGAGCCGGCGCCCCAACGGTCCGTCGCGGCCCGGACACCCATCGATCCGAACTTGCCGCCCGATCACCCGCTGGAGCCAGGATACGCTCCAGGCCGTTCCCGGCAGCCGCCGTCGGCTGCCGATCGCATTGCGGCGTCGGAAGCCACGCTTGGGTCGAAGCCTCCAATCATTCCGGATCCGGGCGGCGGCAAGCCTGACTTCATCGCTGCGGCCCGCCGTGCGGCGCAGGCCGCCGCCTCAGCATCGCCACAGGCCAAATCAAGTCCAGGGTCCGCAAGTGTGGCGCCGGCCAAGACACTGACCGAGCGTTTGCGCAAGCTCGTGGTCGCCGCCGCCGTTGTCGGCATCGTCGTCGGCGGGTTCCATATTATTTCGCGGCTGTTTGCCGACGGTGGATCGAGTGCTCCATCGCAGGTGCAGACTGAACCGCCCCGCGCCGAACCGGAATTGCCCAACGTGCAAAGTCAGCCGCCGCGCGCTCAACCGGATACGCCGCCAGAACACACCATGCCGCCGCACGCTCAGGCCGAGCCCCAAGTGCAAACCCAAGCGCTGCCGCTGCCCGCTGCGCAGCCGCCGGCTGGCCCAGCTGCGATCATTCCGGTACCGCCACCGAGCGTCAATTCCACACAGAATCGCGGAACGCCGAGTGCGACGGTCAGTCCGGCAACGGGAGTCGGGCCCGCCCAACAATCCTCGGGAAAACAGACTACCGTGCCTTCGGCTACATCTTCTGGCCCATCGCCTGTAGGACCCAAGGCGCCTATGGACATCACCGGCGCGCTAGGCCCGTCGCTGCCTCACGAGCCGGCTGCCGCCCGGGCATCGAGATCGAGCGACAAGCTACCGGCAGCGATTGGCGGACCGGCATTGCGCGCGGCGGCGCTCGCAGGCGATCCATCAGCCGCCTACGAGGTGGCGGTGCGGTTCGCCGAGGGTCGCGTGGTTCCGCCGAATAATGAAGAAGCCGCCCGCTGGTTCGATCGCGCCGCCAAGAAGGGCCTCGCGCCGGCGCAATTCAGGCTTGGCGCGCTCTACGAAAAAGGCGTCGGCGTGAAAAAGGACCTTGCTGCAGCGCGCGACCTTTACCGCGCTGCTGCCGACAAGGGTCACGGCAAGGCCATGCACAATCTCGCCGTGCTCTACTCCGAAGGCATCAACGGAGCGGCGGACTATCGCAGTGCCGCTGAATGGTTCCATAGGGCCGCCGAGCGTGGCGTCGCCGACAGCCAATTTAATCTCGCTGTCCTTTATGCGCGCGGCGTTGGCGTGGAGCAGAATTTCGAAGAGGCGTATAAGTGGTTCTCCCTCGCGGCCCAGGAAGGCGACCGGGACGCCGCGCGGAAGCGCGACGAAGTGGCCAGCCATCTGGACGAAGAGGCGCTGACGGCCGCGCGGCTCGCGGCGCAAACCTTTAAGCCCCTGCCGCAGCCGGCCGACGCCGTTACGGTGAAAGGGGCCTGGGACCCTCCCGCAACGGCCGCACCGCCAGCTAAAGCCAAGCCGCGGTCTGCGAAAGCCGCCGCGCCCGAAACCGCCAAGGTCAACTGAGGCGGCCGCCAACGACCCCGGCCCGAAGCGGCCGGCGACAGGCGCTGCAGCATCGAAGCGCGCGCGTCGGGATTAACCGTTCAAATCTGCGCGCCGGTCGCGGGCGGACGGTATGCCTTATGGCATCGCACGGGTAGAACGGTGCAATCGCTTATCCGAGCGCCCCGGCAGTCCATCGTGCAAATCTACCTCCCGATCGCCGACATTCCCGTCAACGTGTTCCTTGTGCTCGCAATGGGGTTTGCGATCGGATTCATCTCGGGGATGTTTGGGGTCGGCGGCGGATTTCTGATGACGCCGCTTCTGATCTTCATCGGGGTGCAGCCGGCCGTGGCGGTGGCCAGCGTTACGACGCATGTGGCGGCCTCTTCATTCTCCGGCGCGCTGGCTTATTGGCGGCGTCATGCCATCGACGTGACGCTGGCGCTGACGCTCCTGGTCGGCGGCATTGTCGGCAGCGCCGGCGGTGTTGCGCTGTTCACGTGGCTGCGCGCGCTCGATCAGCTCGACCTCGTCATCGGGCTGTCTTACGCGACGCTGCTCGGCATCGTCGGCGCATTGATGGTCGCCGAAAGCGCGCGCGCGATCATCCGCAGCCATCAGGGCAAGCCGGCCGAGCTGCGCCGGCCCGGCAGCCACATGTGGATCCATGGCCTGCCGCTCAAACTGCGGTTCAAACGATCGAAAATCTATGTCTCGGCTATTCCGGTCCTGGTGATCGGCTTCATCATCGGCTTCATCGGCGCGATCATGGGCATCGGCGGCGGCTTTTTGCTGGTGCCGATGCTCATCTATCTGCTCCGGGTACCGACGGTGACCGTCATCGGCACCTCGATGGTTCTCACCTTCCTCACCATGGTCGCGGCGACCGTGTTGCATGCGGCGACCAATCACCTGGTTGACGCCGTGCTCGCGCTTATTCTGATGATCGGCGGCGTGATCGGTGCTCAGTTCGGCGCGCGTGCCGGCCAGCGCATCCGCGGCGAATGGCTGCGCCTGTTTCTCGGCTTGCTGGTGCTGTCGGTCGGCCTGCGCTTCGCCTTCCAGCTCGTGGTGCGGCCCGAAGACATTTACTCGATCCGGGTCATCGAGGGCGCGCCATGAGATGCGCGGTCGCAGTGGCCCTTGCGCTGACGAGCCTCGTCGCCGCCGTCAGCCCGGCTGCCGCCGAGCGGCTCATCGCCTCGCTGAGCAATCATCGGGTGATGATCACGTCGAATTACACCGGGGTGGAATTGGTGCTGTTCGGTGCCGTCGAGCGCGACACGGTGGGGGCTGCGCGACCAGGGCCTTACGATATCGTCGCCACCGTAACCGGGCCGCGGGTGCCGCTGCGGACACGGCGCAAACAGCGTATGCTTGGCATCTGGGTGAATACGCAGTCGCGTACGTTCGTGAATCCGCCGTCCTACCTCGCCGTTATGGCTAATCGTCGGCTCGATGCCGTCACCAGCGCCGAGAACCTGCGGCGGCTGCAGCTTGGGATCGCGAATACGCCGTTCCCCGAACTGATCCACAACGATATCGGCGAGGTAAGCAACGATCCGTTCCGCAACGCGCTCATCGCCTTGATGCGCGAACGCGGGCTGTACAGCGAACAGCCGAATGGCGTGACCTTCCTCACGCCGACCTTCTTCCGCGCCGCCATCTCGCTGCCGGCGCAGGTGCCGATCGGCAGCTACACCGTCGACGTCAAGCTGTTTGCCGGCGGCACGTTGATCACGCACACGGATTCGGCGTTCGAGATCGTCAAGGTCGGCTTCGAGCAATTCGTGGTCACCGCCGCGCGCGAGCACGGTCTCGCCTACGGGCTTGCGACCGCCATGATGGCGCTCTTGACCGGCTGGATGGCGAGCGTGGTGTTCCGCAGGGACTGAGCTTCAATCCGGCAGACAGCGCTCGGCGGCTACGGCAAAGAGCCGGCGCTCGCCGAGCAGGTGGGCGGTGAAGGCGAGCGTGCCGAACAAACTCGAGATCGCGCGGTCGCGCACGTTAAGGCCGCCGGCATAGGCGCCGAGCGCGGGCATGACCAATCTGTGCCCGTCGCTGGCGAAACAGCGCCGGCGCACGCCGCGCCCGCGTTTGGCCACGCACGCCAGCGGATGCAGATGGCCGGCGATTTCGCCGCTGCACGAACTGGTTGACGGCTCATGACGAAACGTCAACGGCCCGAGCGCCAATATATCGGCGAAATCGCCCCCAATCGCTGTCGGGAAGTTCGGGGTCGTGATTGCCGGCGATCCAGATCCAATCGCGCCCGCGCTGCAGCCCCTCGAGCGCCACGCGGTCGGTGCCGGCCATGCGCAAAGGCCCGTCGCTGTCGTGGAAACTGTCGCCTAACGCGATTACCAAACGCGGTGCGTAGCGCGCGATCAGGCGCGCCAGGCGGGCCAGCGTCGTCGCCGTATCGTAGGGCGGCAGCAGCACGCCGCGCTTGGCGAAGGCCGAGCCCTTTTCCAGATGCAGATCGGCGACGACCAGGAGCTGTTCGTCAGACCAAAAAAGCGCACCGGCGGGGTCGGCGAGAAGCGCAACACCGGCGAGAGCGATTGGGTGATCCACTCGCCGCCGTTCCAACGGGATCCCGGGCTCCATGGCTAGAACGGAATCTTCTTCTTGATTCCCGCCTATGCGGGAATGGGCGGAAGAAGAACGGCCCCTCACTGCATTGCCTCCTTAATCAATTCGTCCGCCGCCTCGGCAAGCAGCGAATCGGCTGCTTCGCCGTAAACCGTCTCCCGCCCGATTTCCAGCATCACCGGTACGGCCAGCGGCGACACGTGGTCGAGCGCTTTATGGACGATTCGGCCCCGGATGCGCGAGAGCATATCGGCAAGACGGCGCACGTCGAGCAGGCCGGTCGCGGCGTCGGCGCGGGCGGCGCGCAGCAGCACGTGGTCAGGCTGATGGCTCCGCAGCACATCATAAACGAGGTCGGTCGAGATGGTGACCTGCCGGCGAGATTTTTCCTTCCCCGGGAAGCGGCGCTCGATCAGGCCGGCGATGATCGCGCAATTACGGAAGGTACGCTTCATCAGCGCCGATTCGGCAAGCCAGGCTTCGAGATCGTCGCCGAGCATATCTTCGTCGAACAGCGCGTCGAGGGAGAGTTCACCGCGATCGATGCGCAAGGCGATATCGCCGAGGCCCCAGACGGCAAGAGCGTATTCGTTGGCGACAAAACCCATGGGCCGGAGCCGGGCGCGTTCGAGCCGTCGCGTCAACAGCATGCCGAGCGTCTGATGCGCCAGTCGGCCTTCGAACGGGTAGCAGATAAGATAGTGTTTGTTGGCGCGAGGAAATGTTTCGACCAGAAGCTCGCGGGCACCGGGCATTTGCGAACGCCATTGCTGGATTTCGAGCCACTCGCGCACCTGCGCCGGCAGCTCACGCCACTCCTGCGGATGGGCGATGATGCCGCGTACGCGGGCGGCGAGATAAGTCGAGAGCGGAAATTTTCCGCCCTCATAGGCCGGCACCTTGGGATCTTCGGCAGTCGAGCGCGAGACGTAGACTTCGTCCTCGACCAGGGCCTCGTATTTGAGAATTTCGCCGGCGAACACGAAGGTGTCACCAGGAACCATGGTCTCAACGAAATATTCCTCGACCTGGCCGAGGAGCCGGCCGCCGCGGGGGATGACTTTCGAGGCCCGCGACCGCACCAGCCGAACCTTCAGCATATCCGCTTCGACGATAGTTCCGATGTTGAGCCGGTAGCGCTGGGCCACGTTGGGATTGGTGATGCGCCAGCGCCCGTCCTTGCCTTGGCGGATGCGGGCAAACCGCTCATAGGCCTTGAGCGCGTAGCCGCCGGTCGCAACGAAATCGACGGCGGCATCGAAATCCGCTCGCGCAAGGCCGGCATAGGGGGCAGCCGTCGTCACCTCGGCATAAAGCTCGTCGCTGAGGAACGGTTCGCCGCAGGCACAACCGAGTACGTGCTGCGCCAGAACGTCGAGCGCGCCGATACGCAACGGCGGTGTATCCTGCGCGTTCTCCGCAATGGCGTCGAGCGCGGCGCGGCATTCTAGAACTTCGAAGCGGTTCGCTGGAACGAGCACGCCCTTGGACGGCTCGTCCATGCGATGGTTGGCGCGGCCGATGCGCTGGACAATGCGCGAGGCGCCCTTCGGTGCGCCGACATTGATGACAAGGTCGACATCGCCCCAGTCGACGCCGAGATCGAGCGAGGAGGTGCAGACGACGGCGCGCAGCCGGCCGGCGGCCATCGCGGTTTCGACCTTGCGCCGTTGCGCCACGTCGAGCGAGGCGTGATGCAGCGCGATGGCGAGGTTGTCGTCGTTGATATGCCAGAGCTGCTGGAAAATGCCCTCCGCCTGGCTGCGGGTGTTGACGAAGACGAGCGCGGTGCGGTGTGCCTTGATGAGCCGGTAGATCTCATCGAGCGCATGGCGCGCCGAATGGCCGGCCCAGGGCAGCCGCTCGCGGGTGTCGAGCATGGTGACGTGCGGCGCAGCGCCGCCTTCGGCTATGATCAGGTCGGCGCGCGCGGCGCCGGCCGCGCTGGTGCGTTGCGGCACCATGAAACGGGCCAGCTCTTGCGGTTCCGCCACGGTCGCCGAGAGGCCGACGCTGGTGAGGTCCGGCGCAAGCCGAAACAGCCGCGCCAGCCCGAGCGAGAGCAGGTCGCCGCGCTTTGACGTCACCAGCGCGTGCAGCTCGTCCAGGATCACCCGCTTGAGCGAGCCAAACAGATACGGTGCGTCGGCAGAGGCAAGCAGCAGCGCCACCTGCTCCGGCGTCGTGAGCAAAATCTCCGGCGGATCGCGGCGTTGACGCTGACGCTTCGAAGTGGGCGTGTCGCCGGTGCGGGTCTCGATGCGGATCGGCAGCCCCATCTCGGCGACCGGAGCTTCCAGATTGCGGGCAATGTCGACGGCGAGCGCCTTGAGCGGCGAGATGTAGAGGGTATGCAGGCCGCCCTCGCGGCGCACGTCGCGGCCGACCGACATAAGCCTGCGTCTGGTTTGCTCGGCTGCGCCGGTGCCGCCGGGCGAAGAGAGCTGAAAGCCGCTCAACTCGACCAGGCTCGGTAGAAATCCTGCGAGCGTCTTGCCGCCGCCGGTCGGCGCGATCAGGAGCACCGAGCGGCCAGCGCGCGCCTTGGCCAGAAGATCGAGCTGATGCGCGCGCGGCGTCCAGCCGCGGCTGGCAAACCAGCGCGCGAATTTGTCCGGCAGGATCGCGGTACGCTCGAGGACGATCATCGGAACAATCTACGCTCGTCCCCAAGGAAACGGGGACCCAGTTGTTTAGTTAGGTACTGGATTCCCGCTTTCGCGGGAATGAGCGGCAGAGGCCAGAGCAACAACGACGAGGCCATCGACCGGTACGCCCTTTTCGCTGCGCACGGCCGCCGGGGACATAGACGCACAGCTAAGCCCAGCGTCGGCCAGGACGCGCCGCACATAGGGCTCGCCGTGAGCGTAGCGCAGTGTCGGCAGAAGCTTCACGCCATCGCCGCCATGGGTCTCGACCGTGAAGGCAAAAATGCCGCCGGGCGCAAGCACGTGCGCGACTGTGGTCACGATCGGCACCAGATCGCTGATGTAGACGAAGACATCGGCGGCAAGGACGAAGTCGTATCGTCCGGCGTTGTCGGCCTCGTCGGCGAGAAATTTGGCGAGGTCGCCGGTAACGAGACGGTCGTACAGACCTTTGGTCGCCGCCTGCGCGACCATCGCCGGCGAGAGATCGACACCGACGAGCCAATCGACGCAGGGGCGAAAAGCAGCACCGCCCAACCCGGTGCCGCAACCGAGATCGAGCATGGAGCCAAACCGGAGCCGCTGCGCCGCCGCGTGCGTCACGTTTTCAACGGCCTCCAGCAGAAGCGCCGGTCCGCGATAGGCGAGGTGTTCAGTGAGGGCGGCGTCATAGCGCGCCGCATATTGGTCGAACAGCCGGCGCACATAGGCTTCGCTCATCGGCGGCGTGGGGTCGCCGGACTGAAGCCGGGCGAGCTGGAGCCGGGCGCCATGATAATCCTCGGGGTCCGCGTCGCGGGTCCTCTCGAATGCCGCAATGGCACCGGCCCGGTCGCCAAGCCGGTCGCGGATGGCGCCAAGCGCAAACCAGGCGGTCGCGAAGGCGGGCGCCAGCGCCACAGCCTGGACCAGAATATCGGCGGCGCCGGCAAAATCGCCGCGCGCAGCATGGTCGAGCGCCCACTTGTAGCGCCGGTCGGCGATGAGATCGCCTGAGGAAACAAAGAGCGGGCCGGTTTCGGTCATGGTCTGCTCGCGCCGCGAGAGGAAATGATTATTTATGACTTTGCATGCGTCCTGAAGACATCCTGGTGCCGACGCCGGCGGGCGTGTGCTGCAAGCTCGGCGGCTTTCATATCGACCCCACCCGGCAGGTCGAGCGGGCACTGATTACGCATGCCCATTCCGACCATGCCCGCGCCGGTCATGGCGCCGTGCTGGCGACACGGGAAACGCTGGATCTGATGCGGCTGCGTTATGGCGGGAATTTCGCCGGCACGACGCAGGCGATCCGCTACGGCGAGAGCATCAACCTCGGCGGAGCGAAGGTCACGTTCCATCCCGCCGGTCATGTGCTTGGGTCGGCGCAGATCGCGGTCGAGGCGAACGGGCTCTCCATCGTGGCCTCCGGCGATTACAAGAACGTGCCCGACCCGACCTGCGCGCCGTTCGAACTCATTCCATGCGACGTCTTCATCACCGAAGCAACGTTTGCGCTCCCTGTGTTCCGTCACGGCGATCCGCACGGCGAGATCGCCAAGCTGCTCCACTCGGTGGCGCTGTTTCCGGAGCGGGCGCATCTCGTCGGCGCCTATTCGCTCGGCAAGGCGCAACGCGTGATCGCGCTGTTGCGCCAGGCCGGCCACCAGGCGCCGATCTATCTGCATGGCGCCATGGAGGCCATCACCGGCTATTACGCTTCGCGCGGGATTGCGCTCGGCGAATTGCGGGTGGTGCGCGGCGCCACCAAAGCCGAGCTTGCCGGCACGATCACACTTTGCCCGCCCTCGGCGCTGAACGATCTTTGGACCAGGCGCTTCCCTGACCCGGTCACCGCCTTTGCTTCAGGCTGGATGCGAATCCGCGCCCGCGCACGGCAACACGGCGTCGCTCTGCCGCTGGTCATCTCCGACCACGCCGATTGGAGCGGCCTGACCGCGACCATCGCCGCAACCGGCGCCGACGAAATCTGGGTCACCCACGGCCAGGAGGATGCGCTGGTGCATTGGTGCGCCACGCGCGGGCTGAAGGCGCGGCCGCTCGATATCGTCGGTTACGGCGACGAAGACGATGGTGACGGCGAAAGCGGCGAAGCAAAATGAACCGTTTTGCCGAACTTCTGGACCGGCTCACCTACGAGCCGGCGCGTAACGCCAAGCTGCGGCTGATCACGGATTACTTGCGATCGACGCCCGATCCTGAGCGTGGTTGGGCGCTCGCAGCGCTGACCGGGAGCTTGAGTTTTCCCCATGCCAAGCCCGGCCTCATCGGCAGCCTGATCGCCGAACGCACCGATCCGGTGTTGTTTGAACTGTCCTACGATTATGTCGGCGATCTCTCGGAGACCATCGCGCTGATGTGGCCCGCGTCATCTCCGTCCCGCCTTGTGGGGGAGGCAAAGGAGGGGGGTCGCGAGGCGACGCATCGTCCGTCGACATCCGCGCCTGGCCTCCCGACCCCCACCCCTTATCCTTCGCCACAAGGGGGAGGCGAAATCTCCCTCACCGCCGTCATCGAGACGCTCTCCACTCTCGGCAAGGCTGAGCTGCCGGCGCAGCTTGCGCGCTGGCTCGATGCGCTCGACGAGACCGGCCGCTGGGCGCTGATCAAGCTCGTCACCGGCGGGTTGCGCATCGGCGTATCCGCGCGGCTCGCCAAAGCCGCGGTCGCGGCGCTGGGCGCCACCGACGCGCAGGATATCGAGCTCATTTGGCCCGGGTTGGCGCCGCCCTACGCTGAGCTATTTGCGTGGCTCGAAGGCCGTGCCGACAAACCGGCAAGCGGCGATCCGGCGCCATTTCGGCCGCCTATGCTGGCGCATGCGCTCGACGAGCCCGACCTTGCCGCCCTCGATCCGGCGCAGTTCATGGCCGAATGGAAATGGGACGGCATTCGCGTGCAAGCCGTAGCCGCCTCCGTGCCGCACCCTCCCCCGCAAGCGGGGACGTGTGGGGTGGGGGTCGCGCGGCTCTATTCGCGCACCGGCGAAAATATCTCCAAAAGCTTTCCTGATCTCCTCGATGCGCTCCATCTGCCCGGTGCGATCGACGGCGAACTCCTGATCATGCGTGACGGCCGAGTGCAGTCGTTCAACGTGCTGCAGCAGCGGCTCAATCGCAAAACCGTGACGCAAAAGCTCATGGCCGAGTTTCCCGCGCATCTGCGCGCCTATGACCTGCTCGCCGATGGCGACGAGGATCTGCGCGCGCTTCCGTTCGCGGCGCGGCGCGCGCGGCTGGAAGATTTCGTCGTCCGTCTTAACGAGCCGCGCATCGATCTCTCGCCGCTCGTTGCCTTCGCGACCTGGGAGGACCTGACCGTAGCGCGGAAGGATCCGGCGGCGGCGGGGGCGGGGGTCGATGCCGACGCGGTCGAGGGCATTATGCTCAAGCGGCGCGATGCGCTGTATTTGCCCGGGCGCCCAAAGGGGCCGTGGTGGAAATGGAAGCGCGACCCCTTCATCGTCGACGCGGTACTGATGTACGCCCAGCGCGGCCACGGCAAACGTTCCTCGTTTTATTCGGACTATACGTTTGGCGTCTGGACGCGGGGCGATGAAGGCGACGAACTGGTCCCAGTCGGCAAAGCCTATTTCGGCTTCACCGATGAGGAGCTGATCCAGATCGACCGCTTCGTCCGCCGCAATACCGTCGACCGGTTCGGCCCGGTGCGCGAGGTTGTGCATGAGCCGGGCGAGGGGCTGGTGCTCGAAGTGGCCTTCGAGGGCTTGCAGCGCTCGACCCGGCACAAATCCGGGCTGGCGATGCGGTTTCCGCGCATCAGCCGGCTGCGTTGGGACAAGCCGCCCGGCGAAGCCGATCGGCTGGAGCGACTGGAGACGATGCTGGCGCAGATCGAAACCGGGCGCGCGTCGTGACCGGATCGCCCCGTTCGGAACCCGCCCCCGCCAAACTTCGCCGCGGCCGGATCAGTGATCTGCCGGCGCTCGTTGCAATCGAGAACGCCGTCTTCACCGTCGATCTTCTGTCGCGGCGAAGCCTGCGCCACTTCCTCACGTCGCCAAGCGCCATGCTGATCATCGCCGAGCACGGCGGCAAGCTTGCCGGCTATGCCTTGGTGCTTTATCCGCCACGCTCCGGCATCGCCCGGCTTTATTCCATCGCGGTGGCCCCGCATATCGGCGGCCGCGGCCTCGGACCGCTTCTCCTGGCGGCAGCCGAAAACGCGGCGCGCCGCCGTCGTCGCCGGGCGATGCGCCTCGAAGTTCACGAGCGCAACACCCGCGCGATTGCGCGCTACGAAAAATCGGGTTATCGGCTATTCGGTCGGCGTCGCGACTATTATGACGACCATGCTGACGCTCTGCGCTTCGAAAAGCCGCTCAGCCCCGAAGCCCGAAGCGGTCCGCCCGCGCCGGCAAGACTATCTGACGCCCGTGCCCGAATCGGTTTTGATGGTGGACAAGTTGGACGGCGCGGACGCCGCGGTCGCTATTCGGTTCGTTCCCGGCTATGACAATTTTTGCCTCGCCTGACCTTGCCCGCATGATCGCCTCGATTCTGGATCTTAGTCGGCGCACCGCTTTGCACTGGAAAGGGCCCCATCCATGACTGGCTGGGTCATCCTTGTCGACCAGCCCCGCGATCTGCCCAATGCCGAGACCCCGCACAAGGTCATCACCACGACCGAGTACTTGGCGCGGCCTCGCCTGTTCGAGATGGGACGGCCGAAACTCGTCAACCTCGCCCGGTCTTACGCCTATCAGTCAAAGGGCTATTACGCTTCGCTGCTGGCCGAGGCCCGCGGCCATCGTGTGGTTCCGACGGTCGAGACCATGCTGGAGCTGCGCGAGCAAAAGCTCTACGAGCACGCGCTGCCCGAGCTCGAGGACGAGCTTAACCGCTGCGCCCGGCGCGCCGACTTCCAGCCCGGCGCCGAGCACCGGCTCATGGTCTGCTTCGGCATCGCCCGGGATCCCCGCTTCGAGTCGTTCGGGCGTCTTCTGTTCGATTGGTTCCGCTGCCCGGCGCTCGAAGTGACCGTCGAGCCGGGCACCTGGCTGTCGATCGACCGCATTCGCCCGCGTAATATCACCCGCCTCGCCAATGGCGAGGCCGAGTTTTTTCGCGAGTCGCTGCATAATCATACCAAGCGCGAGTGGCGCGACCCGAAAGCCCGCTCGGTCGCCAAATATGATCTGGCGGTGCTTTACGATCCGAACGAGAAAACCGCGCCGTCCTCGCCGGCTTCGATCAAGCATTTTGCCCGTATCGCCGACAAAATGTCGGTCGACGTCGAGCCGATCACCAAGCGCCAGCTTGGCGAGCTGGCCGAGTTCGACGGGCTGTTCATTCGCGAAACCACGTCGATCGACAACCACACCTACCGCTTCGCCCGCCGCGCTTGGCAGGAAGGCATGCCGGTGATCGACGATCCGATCTCGATGATCCGCTGCACCAACAAGGTGTTCCTGATGGAGCTTCTTGGGCAAAATCAGGTGCCGATTCCGCCCAGCGTGATCATTGCCGAGGACACCGATCTCACCAAGGCTGTCGACGAGCTCGGTTTGCCCATGGTGGTGAAAATCCCCGACGGCTCTTTTTCCCGCGGCGTGCACAAGATCGAATCAATTAATGAGTTCAAGCGCATCAGCGATGAGCTGTTCGAGGAGACCGATCTCCTGCTGGCGCAAAAATTCCTGCCGACCGAGTTCGACTGGCGCGTCGGCGTGCTCGCCGGCGAACCGCTGTTCGTCTGCCAGTACCGCATGGCGCGGGGGCACTGGCAGGTGGTGAAATACCGGCCCGACGGCTCCTCGCACGAGGGCGGCTTCCGCGCTTTCGAGATCGATCAGGCGCCCCCCGATGTGATCGACGTTGCGGTGCGCGCCGCACGGCCGATCGGCGACGGCTTTTACGGCGTCGACCTCAAGCAGACCGACCACGGCATCGTGGTCATGGAGGTCAATGACAACCCCAATGTCGAGCACGGCATCGAGGATGTCGTCGGCAAGGACGAGGTCTGGGTTCGTTTGCTGCGGTGGTTCATCGACCGGTTTGAGCAATAGGCGGGATTGCCGATCCTGCCTTTTGGTCGAGCGGCCAGCGCGGGCGCGGGACGGCATCGAGCAAATCGATCAAGCCAAGCGCCAGGCGCTCGGCGCCGGCCCAGGCGATCATCGCGCCGTTGTCGGTGCACAAAGCCGGCGGCGGCGCCACCAGCGATACGCCGAGCTCGAAGGCGACGCGATGCAGGACCTTGCGGATCGCCTGGTTCGCCGCGACGCCCCCGGCGCAAACGATTGCCGTCGGCGTACCGACGCGGTCGCGAAACATGCGCAGCCCGGTGCGCAGCCGGTCCATGACCACGTCGCTCACCGCCTGCTGAAACGACGCACACAGATCGGCGACGTCCTGGTCGCTCAGAGGCGCGATTTTTTCCGCTTCAAGCCGCAGCGCCGTTTTCAGGCCGGACAGAGAGAAGTTGGCGTCATGGCGTCCGGCCATGGGCCGTGGCAGCGCGAACCGCTTGGGATCGCCGTGGGTTGCTTCCTTTTCCACGAGGGGTCCGCCCGGATAGCCGAGGCCGAGCAGTTTTGCGGTCTTGTCAAAGGCTTCACCGATGGCGTCATCGACCGTGCCGCCGAGCCGCAGGTAATTGCCGACGCCGAGCACGCCGAGGATTTGGGTGTGGCCGCCCGAAGCCAGAAACAGAAGATAAGGAAACGCCGTCATGTCGGTGAGCCGTGCCGTCAGCGCATGGGCTTCCAGGTGGTTGACCGCAATCAGCGGTTTTCGGTGGACGAGCGCGATCGCCTTGGCCGTAGTAAGGCCGACGATCAGGCCGCCAATCAGCCCTGGGCCGGCGGCAACGGCGACGCCGTCGAGCGCAGAGTACGAAACATTGGCTTCGCGCATCGCGCCGGCGATGATGGCGTCCAGCGCCTCAACATGGGCGCGAGCGGCGATCTCGGGCACCACGCCGCCGAATTCGGCGTGCTCGCTGATCTGCGAAAGCACGACATTGGACAGGATGCGGCCGCGCCCATCCTCCGTCCGCTCGACCACGGCAGCGCCGGTCTCGTCGCAGGTCGTTTCGATGCCGAGAATGATCATCGCTGTATTTATATTATGACATGAGTTCAGCGCGGCGTAGCACTTGAAGGTCCTATGGCACAATCGGCAGGCGACGCGTCCTTCCTCCGCATCGGCTCGCGCGGCTCTCCGCTTGCGCTGGTGCAGGCGCGCGAAGTCCAGAGCCGGCTAGCCGAGGCGACTGGGCTCTCCACCGAGCAGATCGAGATCAAGGTCATTCGCACGACCGGCGACATCGTGCAGGATCGGCCGCTCGCCGAGGCCGGCGGCAAGGGCCTCTTCGCCAAGGAAATCGAGGAGGCGCTGATTGCCGGCGCCATCGACCTTGCCGTGCACTCCTCCAAGGACCTTCCGACAATTCTGCCGCCCGGCCTGATACTGGCCGGCTTCCTCCCGCGCGAGGACCCGCGCGACGCGTTTATCAGCCATAAGGCCAAGACTCTGCGCGACTTGCCGCCGGGCGCCGTGGTCGGCACCGCTTCGCCGCGCCGGCAGGCCATGGTGAAGCGGTCGCGGCCGGACGTTACCGTCGCGCCGCTGCGCGGCAATGTGGAGACGCGGCTGCGCAAGCTCGAGGCCGGTGAGGTGGACGCGACGCTCCTTGCTGTCGCCGGCTTGAAGCGGCTCGGACTTCTCCCGGCGGCAACCGCCATCCTCGAACCCGACGAATTTCTGCCGGCGGTTGGGCAGGGCGCCATCGGGATCGAGACGCGGGCTGACGATGCCAGGACCCGCGCGCTCGTCGCCAAGATCGGCGACGCTGACACAGCAACGGCGCTCGCCGCCGAGCGCGCGTTCCTTGCCGTGCTTGACGGCTCATGCCGCACACCGATCGGCGGCCATGCCATCGTCAGCGGCGGAACGCTTCGCTTCCGCGGCATCATCGTAAAACCTGACGGCAGCGAAGCGTTCGAGGTTTTGCGGGATGGCCGCCGCGACGCGGCGGCGGAGCTCGGTGCCGATGCCGGCCGCGAATTGCATCGCCGCGCTGGCGCCGATTTTTTTGTGCGGAGCTGAGGGTGCGGCTGCTCGTGACGCGACCTAACGCGGATGCGGAGCGCACGGCGCTCGCGGTGCGTGCGCGCGGTCACGATGCAGTCGTGGCGCCCGTCCTGCAGATTGAGCCGGTCGCCGATGCCGAGATTGGTGCCGGGCCGTGGATGGCGATTCTGGTGACCAGCGCCAACGCGGCGGCGATCGTCGGCCACAGGCGCTTTTCGCAATTGCGCGCGCTGCCGGTGTTCGCGGTCGGCGACCGCAGCGCGCAGGCGATGCGCGCGGCGGGCTTTGCCGACGTGACTTCTGCTGCCGGCAACGTCGATGACCTCGTGCAGCTGGTCGCCGGGCGCATCAAACGAAGAGCGTCCCTCCTCTATCTCGCCGGCGCTGACCGGTCGGGTGACCTCGCCGGTAATCTCAGTGGCCGCGGCTTTGCCGTTGGCACAGCCATCATTTATCGCGCGGCGGCGGCGGGCGCTCTCCTGCCGGCCGTCATCGCGGCGGTGGCGGACGGCGTCGACGGCGTGCTGCATTTTTCACGCCGCAGCGCTGCGGCATATGTCGATGCGATGCGCGGCACCGGTCTGGACGACGCCGGCCTCAAGAAGCCCGCCCAGCTTTGCTTGTCCGCCCAGGTCGCGGAACCACTCGTGCAAGGCGGCGCGTCCGACATTCGCATTGCGGGCGAGCCAACCGAGGCCGCCCTGATTGAGCTTATTCCTGCGGCCTAGGAGCGGTCGCTACGGGGCGGATGGTCGCAATCGACTGGAATGTTGCCGCCATCCCTGCCGCGTACTATGCCGTGGCGGCGAATGGGCCGAAGGGCCGAGTTGGCCGGTTCGCCTTTGGAGAGTGCATGACCAGCGAGCCCGACAGCACGCCGCGCCGCCGGCCGCCGACCATCGATCTGACGGCGCAGGAAATCGAAACCGCAGGGCAACCGGGTTCGTCGCAAGGTGCTGCGGCTGCGGACGGTGCGAAGGATCGCGCCGCGGGCGACGCTCCAGGCGGCCGCGCTGATCGGAATTCCTTCAGTGGCGCCCAGCCGTATGTATTGGGCGCCGCCGCAGGGGCGATCGTGGTGGCCGCGATCGTTGCCGGAGGCCGGCTTGCCGGGCTTGTTCCGGCGCGCGACACGGCGCCGCCGCTGATGGCGCCGGCCGCGCCAGGCGCACGAACTCCAGCCTCTGACGAAATCTCGTCGCGGCTCGATAAAATTCAACAAGCGTTGCAGGCGCCGCGACCGGCGCCCGATGCCGTGCTCGCCAGCCGTCTGGCGGGGGCGGAGGCACAAACGAAATCGCTGAACGATGCGCTCACCGCCCTGACGCGCCGGGTCGACGAGATCGCCGCAACCTCGCAAAGCGCGCTCGCCCAGGCCAAAGCTGCGGCGGCTGCGTCGCAAGAAGCAAAGAATGCCGTTCAGGCCGGCGTCCCGCGGGGCGACGTCGATGCGCTTGCGAACCATATCGCGGCGCTGGAGAGCGCCGTCAAATCGCTTTCGACTTCGGTCGCCTCCGCAGACGCGGCGCAGCGTACCTCCAGTGCCGATGACCGCGCGGCGCGCGCAACCATCGCCGCCGAGGCGCTCCGCGCTGCCGTCGAGCGCGGTGCTCCGTATCAAGCCGAGCTTGCGGCGGTGAAGTCGCTTGGCGCCGATCCGAACGCCGCCGCGCCGCTCGCGCTGTTTGCGGCCGACGGCGTTCCGAGCGCGGCAGCGCTCGGGCGCGAACTCGCCGAGCTGACACCGGCCCTGTTGCACGCGTCCGGGGTGGCACCGAACGAGAGCTCCATCCTCGGCCGGCTCGAGGCCCACGCGCAACAGCTCGTCCATGTGACGCCGCTTGATGCACCGCCGGGCGATGATCCGTCCTCGGTGATCGCGCGGATCAATACCGAGGCCACGCGCGGTGACGTTGCCGCTGCGCTCGCCGACATCGGGCGCCTGCCGGAGGCTGTGCGCTCGGTGGCGGAGGGCTGGGTCAAGAAGGCCGAGGCCCGTGAAGCGGCTATCGCCGCCGGCCGGCGCATCGCCGCCGCTGCGCTCGCCGCGCTTGGCGGCCCGGCCTCGCAATGATCCGCGTCGTTTTGTTCCTCATCATCGTCGGCGCTTTGGCGCTTGGCGTGGTCTGGTTGGCCGATCGTCCCGGCGACGTCGTCGTCACCTGGCAAGGCTTCCGCATCGAAACTTCACTGATGGTTTTGGGCGCGGCGGTGCTGGTTGCGATGGCGGTGCTTGCGCTCCTCTGGAGCCTTCTGCGCGCGATCTTGAGCTCGCCCTTCATCCTGCGCAGGCATCTGCACCGCCGCTGCGGTGAGCGCGCCTATGAGGCCATCTCGCACGGCCTTATCGCGATCGGCGCCGGCGACCTCGCCGCCGCGCGCAAGCACACCACTGAAGTCAAGCGGATCGCACCGACCGGACCGCTCGCGCTTCTGCTCAGCGCGCAGGCGGCGCAACTCGCCGGCGATCATGAGGCGGCCGACACCGCCTTTCGCGCCATGGCGAGCCGGGTCGATACCAAGGCGGTGGGGCTGCATGGGCTGCATGTCGAAGCCCGGCGTCGCGGCGATCACGCCGCCGCGCATGCTGTTGCCGAGGAGGCCGCGCGTTTGAACCCGTCGCTCGGCTGGGCCGGCAAGGCGGTGCTCGAATTCCGCTGCCTGACCGGCGATTGGGCCGGCGCGCTGGCGCTGCTCGAAGCCAACAAGCGTGCGCTCGACAAGGAGCGCTATCGCCGCCAGCGTGCGGTCATGCTCACCGCCCGCGCGCTCGCCGCCGAAGAGACGGACCGCGACAACGCCAAAGCTTATGCGCTGGAAGCGGCGAAGCTTGCGCCGACGCTGGTGCCTGCGGCGGCCGTCGCCGGCCGCATGCTCGCCGAAGGCGGCGAGCTGCGCAGAGCGGCGCGCGTGATCAATAAGGCCTGGCAGGCCAATCCGCATCCCGATCTGGCCCAGGTGTTTGCCGACCTGCGCTTCGGCGATGCGGCCCGCGATCGCCTAAAGCGAATTGAGGCGCTGGCTAAAAAAGCGTCCGGCCACATTGAAGGCGCGCTGGCGCTGGCGCGTGCCGCGATCGATGCGCAGGAATACGGAAAGGCGCGAGCGGCGCTCGCTTCCTATCTGGCGGCGCCGACCAGGCGGGTCGCGTTATTGATGGCAGAACTCGAGCGCGCCGCGTCCAATGACGAAGGCCGCGCCCGCGAATGGATTGCCCGCGCACTCAACGCGGCGCCCGATCCGACCTGGACCGCCGATGGGCGCGTATCCGATCGTTGGCTGCCTGTGTCGCCGAGCGGCCGGTTGGATGCTTTCGAATGGCGCGTTCCGCTCACGGGCATCGACAGCGCGGCGACCACGGCCGCGGTGATCGAGCCGGAATCGCCCGCCCCCGTGCCGCTCGTGACGAGCGAGCCGCCAGAGCATCCCGACCGCGCAGGAAAAAGCGGAGGCGCCGGTCCTCACAGCCGAGCCGATTGCTGCGCCGCCGCCGCACGGCAGTGCGCCGGTCCGTCCCAAGGCGGGATCGGTGATTCCGCTGGTGCATGCGCCCGATGATCCGGGCCCGGAGGCCATCGCGGAAAGCGAACCACAGGCGTCGGTGCAACAAACCGGCGGCTGGTGGAAGATTTTCGAACAGCGGGGCTGATCGGGGCGCGGAAGCTTGCCAATCCTTGGCCGCGCATGCATTATAGCGCATGAATTATAATGCATGCGCCGGCTGACCAGTGGCCAAGCCGACAGCGAAGACCAAACTCCCTGAGGGGTCAGCTTCTGCTCCACACAGCGAAGCCGCGAGTGCGGCCGCGTTCCTTGCCGCGATCGGGCGTGAAGTGCGGAAGAATCGCGCCAAGCGCGGCATGACGCGGCGTCAGCTGGCCCAAGCCTCCGCCACGTCGGAGCGATACTTGGCGCAGATCGAGAGCGGCGTCGGCAATCCATCGGTGAGCGTGTTGCGCGCCATTGCCCAAGCGCTCGATCTTCCGGCTGCGGCGCTCCTGCCCGAAGCGGGCGCGCCCAGCGCTGCCCGCGCCACCGTGCTCGATCTGTTGGCGCAGGTGCCGGAAAGCGAACTGCCGGCACTTACCAAGGAAATCGTGGTGCATGTGGCTCTGCCGGGCGGCGCCGATCGTGCCCGGCGCATTGCGCTCGTCGGCCTGCGCGGCGCCGGCAAGTCGACGCTCGGCCGGCTGCTAGCGCAGCATCTGGGTTGGCCCCTTATCGAGCTCGATCGGCGCGTCGAAGAGGATTATGGCGCCAGCATCCCCGATCTGATCGAGATGGCCGGCACGGCGACCTTTCGCCGGCACGAGCGCAGTGCGCTCGAGCGCGTGATCGCCGAGCACGAGGCGGCCATCATTACGACCGCCGGCGGCATTGTCTCGAACCCCGAGACCTACGCGCTGCTGCTGCGCCGTACGCATACGGTGTGGATCAAGGCGCGGCCGGAAGAGCACATGAGCCGGGTGATGGCGCAAGGCGATTTTCGGCCGATGGCGCAGAACCGGCAGGCCATGGCCGACCTCGTGGCGATCCTCGAAGCGCGCCGCGCCGACTATGCGCGTGCCGAGGCCGAGGTCGACACCTCCGGCGACGCGGTCAAGCAAAGCTTCGCCAAACTGTTGCGCATCGCCACGCCGCTCCTCGGGGAGCGGCAACCGTGATGCTGGCCGACGAAGGTTTCCTCGATCTGCCTCCGCTGCGGCTCGAATATCGCATGATCGGGCCGCGGCCCGATGCGGCGCCGACCATCGTGATGTTGCACGAGGGCCTTGGCTCGGTGGGTCTGTGGGGGCCATTTCCGGAACAACTTGCGTCGGCGACCGGCGCCGGCGTCTTCGTCTATTCGCGCGCCGGCTACGGACGGTCGAGCCTTTGCCGGCTGCCGCGCTCGATCAAGTTCATGGATGAGGAGGCGCGCGAGGTGCTGCCGCGCGTGCTCGGCGCGATCGGCTTTCAGCGTGGCATTCTGTTCGGTCACAGCGACGGAGCCTCGATCGCGACCATCTACGCCGGCAGTGTGCAGGATCATCGGGTCCGCGGCCTGGTGCTCATGGCCCCGCACTTCTTCGCGGAGGAGATGGGGCTTGCCGCAATCCGCCGCACGCGCGACGAGTTCGCCGCTGGCGGTTTGCGGGAAAAGCTCAAGCGCTGGCACAGCGACGTCGACTGCGCCTTTCGCTCCTGGAGCGAGCCTTGGCTTAATCCGGATTTCAAGGATTGGGACATCACTGAAGCGCTGGGCTATGTCCGCGTGCCGATTCTGATCGTGCAGGGCGCGGACGATCAGTACGGCACACTGCGGCAGATCGAGGCGGCGAAGGAAGAATGCTACTGCCCGGTCGAGGCGGTGGTGCTGCCGGGCGCGCGTCACTCCCCGCATCGCGACCAGCCCGAAGCAACGCTGGCGGCGGTGGCCGGCTTCATCAACCGGCTGCTGCACGACCACCAAGAAGGCGGCCGGCCCCTCAACTCGGGGGTTGCGGCCTGATGCATTATAGTGCATATAATGCCGTAATCGGTTTGTGAAATATAATTCATATCAGGGAACGCTGTCATGGCTGACGCCCAAGCCCCCGAGCGTCCGCTGGCCAACGGTCAGAAGCGGATCGACTTCCAGACCGCACCGTCGCGCTACCGCCACTGGAAGCTTCAGGTCGACGGCGATGTCGCGACGCTCTTCATGGACGTCGACGAAAAAGGCGCGCTGTTCGAGGGCTACGACCTCAAGCTCAACTCCTATGACCTCGGCGTTGACATCGAGCTTGCCGACGCCATCGAGCGACTGCGTTTCGAGCATCCGCAAGTGCAGGCGCTCATCCTGCGCTCCGGCAAGCCGCGGGTGTTCTGCGCCGGCGCCAATATCCGCATGCTCGCCGGCGCCAGCCACGCGCACAAAGTCAACTTCTGCAAATTCACCAATGAGACCCGCAACGGCCTCGAGGATTTGAGCGAGCATTCCGGGCTCGCAACCATTTGCGCCATCAACGGCACCGCCGCCGGCGGCGGCTACGAGCTGGCGCTGGCCGCCGACCACATCATGCTGGTCGATGACGGCTCTTCGTCTGTGGCGTTGCCGGAATTGCCGCTCCTGGCGGTGCTGCCGGGCACCGGCGGCCTCACCCGGGTCGCCGACAAGCGCAAAGTGCGCCGCGACCATGCCGACGTCTTCTGCACCACCGAGGAAGGCGTGAAGGGCAAGCGCGCGGTTGAATGGCGGCTGGTCGACGAAGTGGTGCCGGGCTCCAAATTCGAGGAGACTGTTTCCGCGCGCGCGAAAGAATTTGCCGCCCGCTCCCACCGTGGCGCCGCAGCACAAGGCATCACGCTCGCGCCGCTTTCCCGTACCTTCGCCGCCGATGGCGTCGACTATGGCTCGCTGTCGGTGGAATTCGATCGCGGCGGACGGATAGCGACGATCATGCTGCGCGGTCCGATCACGCCACCGCCGGCATCAACCGACGCCATGGCGGCGCTGGGGTCGGAGTTCTGGCCGCTCAAGCTCGCGCGCGAGCTCGACGATGCGATTCTCAACATCCGGCTCAACGAGTTCGATGTCGCCGCGATCGTGTTCAAATCGGCGGGCGATCCCGCCGAGGTGACCGCCTACGAGCAGTTCCTCGACGCCAATAAGGATCACTGGCTGGTGCGCGAGATCCGCCACCTGTGGAAGCGGGTGCTCAAGCGCGTCGATCTCACGTCACGTTCTCTCGTTACGCTCATTGAGCCGGGCTCGTGCTTTGCCGGCACGTTGGCCGAATTGCCGTTCGCCAGCGACCGCTCGTACATGTTAGCCCCCTCCCTTCCCTCCCCCGCAAGCGGGCGAGGGTTGGGGAGGGGGCATGAGGGCGACAACAAGCCGCCAGCGACGATCGTATTGGCGGAAGCCAATTTCGGTCCCTATCCGATGTCGAACGGGCTGACGCGGCTGGCGAGCCGGTTTCTTGCCAATCCCCCTGATCTCGAAGCGGCGAAGGCCGAACGCGGCAAAATGCTCGACGCCAATACCGCGCTGCGGCTCGGGCTTGTCACCTTTGCGCCAGACGACATCGACTGGGACGACGAAGTGCGCGTGTTCCTCGAAGAACGCGCCAGCTTTTCCCCCGACAGCCTGACCGGCCTCGAAGCCAATCTGCGCTTCGCGGGGCCGGAAACGATGGAATCGAAAATCTTTGCGCGCCTGAGCGCGTGGCAGAACTGGATTTTCCAACGTCCCAACGCGATCGGCGAGGACGGGGCGCTCAAGCGCTACGGCACCGGCCAGCAGCCGGTGTTCGATACGCGCAGGGTGTGAAGCAAATAAGGAGTCAGCCATGGACATCGAGAACGTCGATTACACGACCAAGATCCCGAACAACGTCAATCTTGCCGAAGACCGCCAGGTGCTGCGCGCGCTCGAGAGCTGGCATCCGGGCTACATCGACTGGTGGATGGACATGGGCCCGGAGGGCTTCCAGCAGGCGCTTGTCTATTTGCGCACCGCCGTCTCGGTCGATCCCAAGGGCTGGGCGAAGTTCGACTACGTCAAGATGCCCGAATACCGCTGGGGCATCCTGCTGGCTCCAAAGGAGGAGGGCCGCAAGATTCCGTTCGGCCACCATTTCGGCGAGCCGGCCTGGCAGGACGTGCCCGGCGAGTATCGCGCCATGCTGCGCCGCCTCGTCGTCATCCAGGGCGATACCGAGCCGGCCTCGGTCGAGCAGCAGCGCCACCTCGGCAAGACGGCGCCGTCGCTCTACGACCTGCGCAACGTCTTTCAGGTCAATGTCGAGGAAGGCCGTCACCTGTGGGCGATGGTCTATATCCTGCAGAAATATTTCGGCCGCGATGGCCGCGAAGAAGCCGCCGAGCTGCTGCAGCGCCGCTCCGGCAGCGCCGACAAGCCGCGCATGCTCGGCGCCTTCAACGAAACGACGCCCGACTGGCTGTCATTCTACATGTTCACGTTCTTCACCGACCGTGACGGCAAGATGCAGCTCGAAAGCCTGGCGCAGTCGGGCTTCGATCCGCTGTCGCGCACCTGCCGGTTCATGTTGACGGAAGAGGCGCATCACATGTTCGTCGGCGAGACCGGCGTCGGCCGCACCATCCAGCGCACTTGCGAAGCCATGCAGGCGGCCGGCATCGACGATCCCTACGACATCGACAAGGTGCGCAAGCTCGGCGTGATCGATCTGCCGACCATTCAGAAAAAGCTCAACCTGCACTACTCGCTGTCGCTCGATCTGTTCGGCTCGGAAGTCTCGACCAACGCCGCCAATGCGTTCAACGCCAGCCTCAAGGGCCGTTTTCAGGAAACCAAGATCGAGGACGATCACCGGCTCGAGCACGCGACTTATCCGGTGCTCAAGTTTGTCAACGGCGAGATCAAACGGGTCGACGAGCCGGCGCTGACCGCAGTCAATATGCGGCTGCGCGACGACTACACCGCCGATTGCCAGCGCGGCCTCGATCGCTGGAACAAGGTCATCGGCAAGACTGGCGTCAGCTTCAAGCTCGACCTGCCGCATGTCGGCTTCCACCGCCAGATCGGTGAGTTCAACGACGTGAAGGTCACGCCGGCCGGCATGATCGTCGACGACGGGACCTGGAACCGCGACATTGGCAAGTGGCTACCGTCGCCCGACGACGGCGATTTCATTGTCAGCCTGATGCAGCCGGTTTCGGAACCCGGCCAGTTCGCCAATTGGATCGCGCCGCCGCGCATCGGCATCGACAACAAGCCGGGCGATTTCGAATACGTGAAGGTCGCGGCGTGACTGATCCGGGCTGCCGCACTGCGGCGAGCCCCGGATCAAGTAAATCAACAGGTCACGTTACTGTTTGGGAGGGGTTGCGGCCGGGCCGGATTTGTTGCCGGGCATGCCGCGCACGTCGCTCTCGTCCCTGGGTGTCGCGCTGTGCCGACGCTCGACTTTTCCGGACGGCGTCACCGTCGGCCCGGCCTTGCTCCCTGGCATCCCGGCGACCCCAGCGCCGCTGTTCTCCTGGTGCGACGACTGCGCGAATGCCGCCGGCGCGACCAGCATGGCGGCGAGCACGACGAGCGGAAGCGTTTTCCGCATGGCATTCCTCCATGTTTGGTGTGCGCCGCCCGTTGCGCCGAGCGGCATTTCGACCGCAGCGATCGATGCGGCCTAAATGGGCAACGATCTTCCCGGGGCCCCGTTCCTTAGCAACTTCCTGCGCGGCGTGGGTCCGCTCGATCCGAGACCGGCGTCCGGCGAAAACGATGACGGTTGGCACGCTGTAAACAAGTCGCGCAACATGCGGCTCGCGCTTATTCCTTTAGAAACGCCAGTAGGTCGGCGTTGACCTGATCCTTATGGGTCGTGCACATGCCGTGCGGCGCGCCCTTGTAGACTTTCAGGGTCGAGTCGTTGATCAGTTCCGCCGACAACATGGCGGAGTCGGCAATCGGCACGATCTGATCGTCGTCGCCATGCAGGATGAGCGTCGGCACGTCGAACTTTTTCAGGTCCTCGGTCATATCGGTTTCCGAAAATGCTTTGATACAGAAATATGAGGCCGGCATTCCCGCCATCATGCCTTGCAGCCAAAACAATTCGCGCACGCCTTCGGAAATCTTCGCGCCCGGACGGTTGTAGCCGTAAAACGGCATGCTGAGGTCCTTCCAGAACTGCGAGCGGTCGGCGAGCACGGAGGCGCGAAGCTGGTCGAAAACGTCGATCGGCAATCCGCCCGGGTTTTTCGCGCTCTTGAGCATGACCGGCGGCACCGCGCCGATCAGCACGGCTTTGGCGACGCGCTCGGTGCCATGGATGCCGATGTAACGCGCCACTTCACCGCCGCCGGTGGAATGACCGACGTGGACAGCGTCCTCGAGGTCGAGTTCGTCGACAAGCTCGGCCAGATCGTTGGCATAGGTATCCATGTCGTTGCCGTCCCAGGGCTGGCTGGACCGGCCGTGCCCGCGGCGATCATGGGCGATGCAACGATAGCCGTGCGACGCCAGGAAGAACATCTGGTCTTCGAACGCATCGGCCGAAAGCGGCCAGCCATGGCTGAACACCACGGCCTGTCCATCGTCGCCCCAATCCTTGTAATAAATCTCCGTACCGTCTTCGGTGGTGATGAACATGGTACGAGCTCCTTGTTCGGATGATCGCAGGCGTGCGCCCTAAACAGTTTTCGGCTCCGCCGAGGGCCCCTCGTGCAGGCGCGTGACGTCAAAACGATGGACTTCGTGCAGCAGTTCCACGAACGCCTGAGCGCCGTGCGCCAGCGCCGCGTCGCCTTTCTGCGCGGTCGCCAGCGTGGCATCGCCAAGCGCGCCGATTGTATGCAAGTCCTGTGTCATCCAGGCGAAACCGGCCGGCCGATAGGCGCCGAGCCATTTGAATTCGCGCGCCATCGTCACGGTGGCGGGGACTGCGTTGGGCGCCTGTTCCATGCGCACCGTCTCCGGCATCGCCGCCAGCATCAGTGAAGTCTCGATATCGCCGCCATGAATGCCGTGCCGCTTCTCATCACCGGAAAACGTGTCATTGGGATAACCAAAGCGGTGCCAGCCCACGGTGACCGCCAGCATGCCGAGCCGGGCGCGCAGTTCGCGCGCCACCAGCTCCATGGCCGCGACATTGCCGCCATGGCTTGTGACCAGAACGAGCTTGCGCAGGCCCGCGCGCGCGAGGCTTTCGCCGAGCTCGGTCCAGGCGGCGATCGCGGTCGCCGCCGACAAAGTCAGCGTGCCCGGATAGGCGAGATGCTCGACCGAAACGCCGACCCGCTGCACGGGGAGAAACGTCACCGGCAGATCAGCGGGAAGAATTTCGCGAACCCGCGCCAAGTAAGCTTCGGCGATGAAAGTGTCGACGCCGAGCGGCAGATGCGGCCCGTGTTGCTCCACGGCGGCAAGCGGCAACACCGCGATCCAGCGTGCCGTCGCGGCGCCGGCATCGGCGATTTCCCGCCACGTCATCTCCATCCAGTCGGGTTTGGGCAATGTCATCGCGTGGGGCTCTCTCGCCAAGGGTAACGCCTGCGCATATTCTCACGTCACCGGCGCAAAGGAGCAACCTATGCCGTTCGCCACGCAGTCCCGGAGAACCCTCGCATGGCTTGGTCTATTGGCCGCCGCCATGTTGGGGCCGGCGGCCGCACAGACGCTCGACAAGGTCACATTCGGCAGCAATTGGGTGGCGGAAGCCGAGCATGGCGGCTTCTATCAGGCGCTCGCCGAGGGCACCTACCGAAAATACGGCCTCGACGTCACCATCCTGCCGGGCGGACCGAATGCCAACAACCGGATGCTGCTTCTGGTCGACAAGATCGACTTCTATCTGAGCGCCAACACCCTGCAGGGCTTTGACGCCGTCGAGCACAACGTGCCGACGATCGAGGTTGCCGCCATGTTTCAGAAGGACCCGCAGGTCCTCATCGCGCATCCCGATCAGGGCATCGACAAATTCGAGGATTTGAAAAAACTGACGCTGTTCGTCTCCAGAGAAGGCCAGGCAACCTACTATCAGTGGCTCAAGGCCGATTTCGGCTTCAAGGACGATCAGGTCAAGCCCTATACCTTCAACCCGCAGCCGTTTCTCGCCGACAAGCGCAGCGCCATGCAAGGCTACGTGACGTCGGAGCCGTTCGCGATCGAGAAAGAAGGCAAGTTCAAGCCCAAAATATTCCTGCTCGCCGATCAGGGCTTTTCCGCCTATTCGACGCTGATCGAAACACGCCGCGATCTGGTCGAGAAGAGGCCAGATCTGGTGCAGCGCTTCGTCGATGCTTCGATCATCGGCTGGTACAACTACCTCTATGGCGACAACGCCCCCGCCAATGCGCTGATCAAGCGGCAGAACCCGGAGATGACCGACGAGCTGCTGGCTTATTCGGTCGCCAAAATGAAGGAGTACGGCATTGTCGACTCCGGCGATGCTTTGACGCTGGGCATCGGCGCCATGACCGACGCGCGCATGAAAGACTTTTTCGACAAGATGGTGCGTGCCGGCGTCGCCAAGCCCGGCCTCGACTACCGCAAATCCTACACGCTGCAATTCGTCGACAAGAAGCTCGGGCTCGATCTGCGGCCAAAACCCTAGCAATCTGATGCCACCTGCGACTGCAACTGGTTCGGCCCCGCTTGTCGCGCTGCGTGGCATCGGCAAGGCGTTTCCCAACGGCACGCGCGCTCTTGCCGGACTCGACCTTGACGTCCGGCCGGGCGAGCTCCTGGCGTTGCTTGGTCCGTCTGGCTGCGGCAAATCGACCGCACTGCGCATTATCGCGGGCTTAAGCGAGCCGACGCAGGGCGCCGTCGAATGGCCGCGCCCAGCCACGCCGGCCACCCCCGTCAAAAGCGCAACCAAGAGCGAGAACCGCATCGGCTTCGTCTTTCAGGAGCCGACGCTGATGCCCTGGGCTTCGGTGTTCGACAATGTGGCGCTGCCGCTCAAGCTTCGCGGCACGCCCGCGGAAGCGGCGAATGCGCGCGTGGCGGCCATGCTCGACCGCGTCGGTCTGGACGCCTTCCGCGACGCCTATCCGCGCGAACTATCCGGCGGCATGCGCATGCGGGTTTCGATTGCCCGGGCGCTGGTCACCGAGCCGCAACTTTTGTTGATGGACGAGCCGTTCGCTGCGCTTGACGAGATCACGCGCTTTAAGCTCAACGATGATCTCCTGCGGATGTGGCAGGCGTTGCACACGACGATCGTGTTTGTCACTCACTCGGTGTTCGAGTCGGTCTATCTGGCAAGCCGTATCGTGGTGATGGCGGCGCGTCCGGGGCGCGTCTTCGCCGAGCTTGCTGTCGAAGCTTCCTATCCGCGCGACCAGAGCTTTCGCACCTCGGCGGAATGCGCCGCGTTCTGCCGGCGCGCATCGCAGACATTGGCGGCGGCCATGGCAGCCGGAGGCGAGCCGTGACGGCGCGCGACTCAGCAGCCGAGCGTCGCGACTGGCGCGACCGGCGAGATCTGGTACTGCGTATCGCCTTGCCGATCGTCGTGCTGGCGCTTGGGCTTGCGATCTGGGAATTGTTGGTGCGAATCGAGGGCATCCCGCCCTATGTGCTGCCGGCGCCCCTCCTGGTCCTGCAGACGCTTGTCGCCGACTGGGGCTTGTTGTCGCAATCGCTGTTGGTCACGCTGGTCACGACATTCGAGGGATTTCTGCTCGCGGCGGGCGGCGGGGTCGGCCTGGCGGTCCTGTTCAGCCAGTCGCGGCTGGTCGAATATTCACTCTATCCCTATGCGGTGATCCTGCAGGTGACGCCGATCGTCGCCGTCGCGCCGCTCTTGTTGATCTACCTGCCGCAACACGCGGCGGTTCTGGCCTGCGCCTGGATCGTGGCCTTCTTTCCGGTGCTGGCGAATACGACACTGGGACTGCATTCGGTCGATCGCAATCTCACCGATCTCTTCTCGCTCTACGGCGCCTCGCGCGGCCAAGTGCTCTGGCGCCTCAAGCTGCCGTCGGCGCTGCCCTATATCCTCGGCGGCCTGCGCATCGCCGGCGGGCTGTCACTGATCGGCGCGGTGGTGGCCGAAATTGCCGCGGGGTCGGCCGGCGCCGGCTCGGGGCTGGCCTACCGGATCGCCGAATTCGGGCTACCGCCTAAATATCCCGCGCATGTTTGCCGCATTGCTGCTGCTTTCGGTCGCCGGCATCGCCATCTTCTATTTGTTGACGCTGATCAATTACCTGGCGCTGCGGCACTGGCACGAGAGCGCGTTGCGAACCGAGCGCTAGTGCGCGGGTGCGGCGCTACCGGACTTACATCAAGGTCGAGCGATTCGACGTGGTGGGAGCCTGCCCGCGTAGCGGACAAGACGCTTGACCCGAATGGCGCATTCGGGGATCAAAGCCGCACGCCGCGGCACCTTCGGACGGGCGCGGCCGGGACAAGAGCGTCCGAAGGAGTTTCGACATGCCGCAGAATGTCTCGCGCCTGCCTGGGCGTCATTTTTTGCAAATTCCCGGGCCGACGCCCGTGCCCGATCGCGTCGCCCGCGCCATCGATATGCCGCTCATCGACCAGCGCGGCCCGGAATTTTCCAAGATGGCCAAGCGCGTGCTCGAGGGCATCAAGACTATTTTCAAGACCACGCAACCGGTCATCATCTACACCGCGACCGGCACCGGCGCCTGGGAAGCGGCGCTGGTCAACACGCTCTCGCCCGGCGATCGGGTGCTGATGGTCGAGACCGGCCAGTTCGCGACGCTGTGGAAGGTCATGGCGGAGCGGCTGGGGCTCAAGCCGGAGTTCATCAAGACCGACTGGCGCGTCGGCGCCGATCCAAAAGTCATCGAGAATCATCTGCGCGCGGACAAGGCGCACGAGATCAAGGCCGTCTGCATCGTGCACAATGAGACCGCGACCGGCGCCATGTCGCCGGTCGACGAAATCCGCAAAGCCATCGACGCCGCCGGTCACCCGGCGCTGTTTTTGGTCGATACCATTTCTTCGCTCGCCTCGACCGAGTACCGGCACGATGAATGGGGCGTCGATGTCAGCATCGGCGGCGCGCAGAAGGGATTGATGCTGCCGCCCGGCATGTCCTTCAACGCCGTAAGCGAGAAGGCGTTGCGCGCCTCGAAAACCGCCAAGCTGCCGCGGTCGTTCTTTTCCTGGGACGACATGCTGACCATGTACAAGCAGGGCTTTTTTCCCTACACGCCCGCGACCCAGATGCTGTATGGCCTCGATACGTCGATCGAGATGCTCCACGAAGAGGGCCTCGACAACGTCTTCGCACGCCACCATCGTCTCGCCGAAGCGACACGGCAGGCCATACGGGCGTGGGACCTGGAGATTCTCTGCCGCGATCCAAAGTACTATTCACCGACGATCACCGCCGTGATGGTGCCGGACGGCTCCGACGCCGATCGCTTCCGCGAGGTCGCACTCAACACGTTCAATATTTCTTTGGGCGCGAGCTTCGGTCCTTACGCGAAAAAGTACTTCCGCATCGGCCATCTCGGCGACATCAACGACGCCACGTTGATCGGCGCGCTGGGCGCCGTTGAGATGGCACTCAAGCTCGCCGGCGTGCCGCACAAGAGAGGCGGCGTGCAGGCGGCGATGGATTCGATCCTGTCGGCGCAATCCTCGGCGGCGCGGGCGGCGGCGGAGTAATCAGAACACCGCTCATTCCCGCGAACGCGGCAATCCAGCGTGCAGTTGGCAAACGACTGGGTGCCCGCTTGCGCGGGGACGAGCAAAAGAGCGATCAAGCGAGCGGCACGGCGGCGACCTGGTCCTTGAAAGCCCGACGCGCCGCGATTGCCGCATACCAGCGCTCGAAATGGCTGAGCGGCGGCCGCTCGGGCACGAGCTGCCGATAGCGATTGGCCATGACGGCGGCCGGAATGTCGCCATAGGAAAAGCCGTCGCCGGCGACGTAGGCGGTTTTGGCCAGTTGACCGTCGAGAATGGTGATCGCCGCCGTGGTCTTCTTCTTCAATTCTTCGATCGCGGCGTAGTCGCGCTTTTCCGGCGGCGTGCGGACCATGCCCCAGAAGCAGGCGAAGATCGCCGGTGCGAGAACGCTGAGCTGCCAATCCATCCAGGCACTGGCGCGCGCCCGCTCCCGCAGATCGGCCGGCTCGAGCACGGTGGTGCGGTATTTGGCGGCCAGATAACGCACGATCGAATTTGATTCCCAGAGCAGGAAGCCGTCCTCTTCCTCGAGTGTCGGCACCAGGCCGTTCGGGTTCATGGCCAGATACGCCGCCTCGCGATTTTTGCCGAACGGCCCGCCGACATCGATGCGTTCGTGCGGCAGCCCGATCTCCCCGACCGCCCACATCACTTTCTGCACATTGGACGAAGTATTCCGCCCCCAGATTTTGATCATTGATGGTTCCTTCCGCGTGCCTTGGTTCTTCGTCACCCGCGGGCTTGACCCGCGGGTCCATGCTGACTGGCCGTGAGTGCGGCGCCGCGGCATGGATTGCCGGGTCATCAAACGCGAAGACGGCGCTTCGCGCCTTTCGCCCGGCAATGACGATCAGTGGGACTTATTCGATCCGCCGCGCTTCTTCGGGCAGCATGATCGGAATGCCGTCACGGATCGGATAGGCGAGCTTGGCGGCGCGCGAGATCAGCTCCTGATTCTGCGCGTCGTATTCGAGCGGTGTCTTGGTCAGCGGGCAGACCAGGATTTCCAGCAGTTTCGGATCGATAACGTCGCCAGGATGATCGGATGACATGACAAGCTCCAATGCAGCTCATTTATCACAAATCAGACCGGCAATGTGCGCTTCGTCGGCCGGTGTCGTCATGCATCACTGCAGCGGGGTTTCGCCGGTGTCGCCTTTGGCAAGCTCGATCTCGGTGACCGCGACCAGGATCTCGGCGCGGGTTTTCAGGTCCGGCGCCTCGAGCAGCGCCTGCTTCTCGGCGGCGCCATAGGGCGACATCATCGCCAAGGCGTTGACCAACGCCTCGTTGGGGGCGTTTTCGATGCCCTCCCAATCGGCCTTGAGATTGTTGGCCTTGAGGAAGTTGGAGAGCGCACGCAAAAGCGCTTTACGGTCGACCTCATCCTCGCCCTTGCGCGCGGTGAAGTCGGCAATGAACGGCTGATAGGTGACACGGCATTGGCGGTAAGGCGTGCCGATGGCGAGTTCTTCCTCGACACGGAAGCGCGCGACACCGGTGAGCTGAATAAGGTACCGGCCGTCGCCGCTCTCGGCGAGCTGGGTGATGCGCCCGACGCAACCGACGTTGAACAGATGCGGCTTGGCCTGGTCCGGCCCGGGATGGGTGGGATCGGGCTGGATCATGCCGATCACGCGCGATCCCGAGCGCAGCACATCGTCGATCATGGCCAGATAGCGCGGCTCGAAAACGTTCAGCGGCATCTGCCCGCGCGGCAGCAGCAGAGCTCCCGGCAGCGGGAAGATCGCGATCACGCCGGGGAGGTCGTCAGGCCCCTTGTAGATCGCATTGATCGGCATGTCGTACTCCGCACGCGACTTCCGTCACCCTGAGGCGCGAGTATAGCGAGCCTCGAAGGGCGACGGCCCGGGCGCCTCAGCCGCATCCTTCGAGGGCCGCTTCGCGGCCGCCTCAGGATGATGAGATGCGTACTAAGCGAACAGGATCGAGGAGAGTCGCTTGCGGCCCTCGATCGTGGCTTCGTCGGTCGGACCCCATGCATCGAAGAACTGAACGAGTTGCTTGCGGGCGCCGTCATCGTTCCATTTGCGGTCGCGCCTGACGATGCCGATCAGGTGTTCAAGCGCGTCAAGCCGCTGCCCTTTGCCGTTGAGCGCGAGTGCCAGATCGAAGCGGGCCTGATGGTCGAGCGGATTGGCGGCGACCTTCTGCTCCAGCTCGGCGATCGGTCCGAGCGTCTTGGCCTGCTCGGCCAGCTGCAATGCCGCCTGTGCCGCAGCGACCGCCGCTTCATTGCGCTTCGAACTCCGGAACCATCGCAAGCGTCTGCCGCGCCTGATCGAGCGCGCCGGTCTCGACCTGGCAACGGGCCAGACCAGCCAGCGCCGGAACGTTCGTATTGTCCTCGGCAAGGAGCTGCGCATAGAGCTCAGCCGCAGCGGCGGAGTCGCCGTCGGCGAGCGCCGCCTCGGCCGCCTTGAGCAGGTCCTTGGCCTCGTCGCCGATGCTGCCCTTGGTCAGGCGTTCGAGGAAGGCGACCACCTGACTTTCCGGCAACGCCCCCATAAACCCGTCGGCGGGCTGGCCGTTGACGAAGGCGATGACCGCCGGGATCGACTGGATGCCCATCTGACCCGGGATAGCCGGGTGCTCGTCGATGTTCATCTTGGCAAGCTTCACCTTGCCTTTGGCGGCGCGCACCGCCTTCTCGAGTACCGGCGTCAATTGCTTGCAGGGGCCGCACCAGGGCGCCCAGAAATCGACCAGCACCGGCTGCCGCTTCAATTCCTCGATAACGTCCCTGACGAAGGCTTGGGTCGTCGTATCCTTGACGACCGTGTCCGCGGCCGCGGGTTGGGTTTGCTGCAACATCTCCTTGATACGCCTTCCCTTTTGGGCCCTAGTGGGCCGCAATCTCCCCTGTTCGCCTGATTAAATGGGGAGAAGGCGCACGAATGCAATCGTCGGGGCGTTACACAACCGCGGCCGAGATCGCCTCAATTCGCGGCCGGTGCCCGGTCGCTTCGAGAAATTTCAGCAGCCCCTCCCGGGAAACCGTCGTCGTGGCGGTATTCACCAGGGGATGAAAGTTGAGCAGGTCGTGCGCCATCATCGCGGCGTCGAGGATGACAGCCACCTTTGCGTCATTGTCGTTGATCATGGCGAAAGGCGTCACCGATCCCGGCTCGACGCCGAGGGTCTCGCGCATGAGATCCGCGGAGCCGAACGAGAAACGCCCGGAGGCGCCGAGCAGACGATGCAGCGATTTAAGCTCGATCGCCGCATATTCAGGCGCCACCACCAGAAACAGCGCGCCTTTCTTGTCGCGTAGGAACAGGTTCTTGGTGTGCCCGCCGGGTACCTGGCCGCGCAACGCGCGCGCCTCCTCGACCGTGAACACCGGTGCATGGCGCACCGTCTGGTGCGTGATGCCGAGACTATCCAAGTAAGCGAACAGTTCGTGCGGGGAGCAAGCAGGCATGTTGCGATCCCTACAAGCCATGAGTTTGAGTGCAAAAGCCTGGCTCGGCCTTGTTTGCCTCGCGCTGGTGATGAGCGTCTTGCTGTTCGCCGCCGCCGGAACGGTCCATTACTGGCAGGGCTGGCTGTTCCTTGCGATATTTTTTGCCGCGGGGTTGTTGCATACGCTTTATGCGATAAAGAACGATCCGGCGCTTCTTGAGCGGCGACTGACCGGCGGGCCGCTGGCGGAGAGGGGCAGCGCCCAAAGGACCATCATGGTCTTGTCTCCCTCGGTTTCATCTGGCTCCTTGTCGTGCCCGCACTCGGCTGGCGATTTGGATGGGGCGCGGTGCCGCTCGCTGCGGTACTGGCCGGGAACGCGCTGATCGCTATCGGTTTCTTCATTGTCTTTCTCGCCTTTCGCGAAAACAGTTTCGCAGCGGCGAATGTCGACATTTTCGCGGGGCAAAGAGTCGCTTCGTCCGGCCCCTATGCCATGGTGCGCCATCCGCAATATGCCGGCGCGTTCCTCTATCTTCTCGGCATCCCGCTCGCGCTCGGCTCCTGGTGGGGCCTGCTGGTTCTGGCTGCCATGATCCCGTTCCTGATCTGGCGGCTCCTCGACGAGGAAAGGGTGCTGACCGCAGGCCTTCCTGATTATGCCGAATACCAAAGGCGGGTACGGTCGCGATTGATACCCGGTGTTTATTAGGGCTGGGCGCGCCCCGGCTGCCTTTGAAGGCTCTGACGACACAGGCATTTACCGGGTCGAAGGGCAGGTTGCAAAGCGTTCAGGTCTTTGGCATAGCTTGGCTGCGGCCGTTGCCGCCTTACCCTTTACGGAATGCGGGTGTAGCTCAGGGGTAGAGCACAACCTTGCCAAGGTTGGGGTCGAGGGTTCGAATCCCTTCGCCCGCTCCAATTAATCAGGCGGTCCATTCCCGGCACATCGCCGGGACTTTACTCGGCCTACGTCAGGCCAGCGCCGCAGCTACCGCCTTGCCGCACGTCTTGGTGTCGGCCGCCCCGCCGAGATCGCGGGTGCGCAATGTCTCCTCGGCGAGCACGGTTTCAACCGCCTTGACGATTGCACTCGCGGCGTCAGCCTCGCCGAGATGGTCGAGCATCATGGCGCCGGCCCAGATCTGGCCGATCGGGTTGGCGATGCCCTGGCCGGCGATGTCGGGCGCCGAGCCGTGCACCGGCTCGAACAGCGAGGGAAAGCGGCGCTCCGGATCGATATTGCCAGAAGGCGCGATACCGATGGTGCCGGTGCAAGCCGGCCCGAGGTCGGAGAGGATGTCGCCGAACAGGTTCGAGCCCACCACCACGTCAAAGCGGTCGGGGCTGAGCACGAACAGCGCGGTCAGGATATCGATGTGATATTTGTCCCAGCGCACGTCGGGAAAATGCTCGGCCATGGCGACGACGCGCTCGTCCCAATAGGGCATGGTGATGGAAATGCCGTTGGATTTGGTCGCCGACGTCAGGTGCTTGTTGTCGCGCTTGTTGGCGAGTTCGAAGGCGTAGCGCAGCACGCGGTCGACGCCGACCCGCGTCATGACGGTTTCCTGCATCACCACTTCGCGCTCGGTGCCGGGAAACAGCCGCCCGCCGATCGCCGAATACTCGCCCTCGGTATTCTCGCGCACAACCACGAAATCGATGTCGCCGGGCTTGCGGCCGGCGAGCGGCGAACGCACGCCGGGCATCAGCCGCACCGGGCGCAGATTGATGTACTGATCGAATTCGCGGCGGAACTGCAGCAGCGAGCCCCAGAGCGAGACATGGTCGGGTACCTTTTGCGGCCAGCCGACGGCGCCGAAGAAGATGGCGTCATGGCCGCCGATCTGCGCCTTCCAGTCCTGCGGCATCATCTGCCCGCGCTTGAGGTAATAGTCGCAGGACGCGAAATCGAAATCGTCGATGCGAAGTTCGAAGCGAAATTTCTTGGCGGCCGCTTCGAGAACGCGCACGCCCTCGGGCACCACCTCCTTGCCGATGCCGTCGCCGGCAATGGCGGCAATGCGATAAACTCGGCTCGTCGACATGGAGTTTCTCCGAATAGGCGGCCAAGCCGAAAGCTGGTGCGGACAGCGTGTTCTGGATTGCCACCCGGCGAGGCGCAACGTCAACGCGCTTGGTTGGCCCGCTTAACCGGGCGCATGTCCTTTTCGGAAATTCGACAGCCACTTTTCCGGGACATGCGCTGGCATTTGGTGCAACCATCCGGCCCGCATCGATCGCTTTTCACGAGGATGGCATGCCTGCGCCGAAACCGCCCGCGTTCGAGACCCTGAGCCTGCATGCCGGGCAGCACCCCGATCCGGTCACGCGTTCGCGCGCCGTGCCGATCTACCAGACCACATCCTATGTGTTCGACGATGCTGATCATGCCGCCGGCCTGTTCAATCTGGAACGCGCCGGCCACATCTACACCCGCATTTCGAATCCGACGACGGCGGTCCTGGAAGAGCGGTTGGCCGCGCTCGAGGACGGCGTCGGCGCCGTGTGCACCGCGAGCGGCATGGCCGCGATGCATCTTGCCATCGCCACGCTGCTGAGTGCCGGCGACCACATCGTCGCGTCCGCTTCGCTCTATGGCGGCAGCATCAATCTCCTGACCCACACACTGCCGCGCTTTGGCATCACCACCACCTTTGTCAAGCCGCGCGATCTCGACGGCTTGCAAGCCGCCATCGGCGGACGGACACGGCTTATGATCGCCGAGACCATCGGCAATCCCGGCCTGGAAGTGCTCGACGTTCCGCAGGTTGCCGCAATTGCGCATGCGGCCGGCATTCCGCTCGTCATCGACAATACCTTCGCCACGCCGTATCTGAGCCGCCCGATCGCGCTCGGCGCCGACATCGTCATGCACTCGATCACCAAATGGATCGGCGGGCACGGCATCGCCATCGGCGGCGCGATTATCGACGGCGGCCGCTTCGACTGGCAGGCTTCCGACAAGTTCCCGACGCTGACCAAACCGTATGCCGGCTATCACGGGATTGTCTTCGCCGAAGAGTTCGGTCCTTCGGCCTTCATCATGCGGGCGCGGGCCGAAGGCTTGCGCGATTTCGGCGCCTGCCTGTCGCCCACTAACGCGTTTTATCTGCTGCAGGGCGTGGAGACATTCCCGTTGCGCATGGAACGCCATATGCAAAACGCTGCCGCAGTGCTTGCGTTCCTGCGGAAGAATCCGGCGGTAGATTGGGTGCTGCATCCGTCGCTGGAAACGCATCCGGACTACGGGTTAGCGCAGAAGTTGTTGCCGAAGGGGGCGGGCTCGATCGTCAGTTTCGGCATCAAAGGCGGCCGCGCCGCCGGGCGAAAATTCATCGAAGCGGTGCGGCTTGCGAGCCATCTCGCCAATGTCGGTGATGCCAAGACGCTGGTGATCCACCCGGCCAGCACAACGCATCAGCAGATGGATGCCGCGGCGCTGGCCGCCGCCGGTGTCGGCGAGGAGCTTATTCGCATCTCGGTGGGACTGGAGGCCGCAAGCGACATCATCGACGATTTCGGTCAGGCGTTGCGCGCCTCGCAGAAGGCTTGAGCGATGCGGCTTAGTGTCGAGGGCAACGTAATATTTGCTGGTACCGGCGGGCGCGATTTCGATTCGGAATTGCCGACGGTCGTCTTTCTGCACGGCGCCGGCATGGATCATTCGGTCTGGGCGTTGCTCGCGCGCGCTTTCGCGTCCCATGGCTCTGGCGTGCTGGCTCCCGACTTTCCCGGACACGGCCATTCCGCCGGCGTGCCGCTGTCGTCGATCGCCGCGCTGGCCGACTGGACGGCGGCGCTGATCGAGGCTGCCGGCGTACGCGCGGCAAGGCTCGTTGGCCACTCCCTGGGCTCCCTCGTCGCGCTCGAAACCGCTGCCCGGCACCCGGAAAGAGTGAGCGCACTCGGCTTGATCGCTACCGCTGCGGAAATGCGAGTATCGGACGATCTTGTGAATGCGGCCAAGGCCAACGACCATGCGGCCGTCGATATGATCTCGCTCTGGGGCTATGGCTATCACGCTACGCTGGGTGGCTCCGAAACGCCCGGCCTGTGGATGCTCGGCGGCGCCGAACGCCTGCTTGAACGCGCGCAACCGGGCGTGATCTTCGCCGACCTGTCCGCTTGCAACGACTATCGCAATGCGCTTACCGCGGCGGCAAAGGTGACCGTGCCGTCGATCGTGATCCAGGGCAGTCGCGATTTGATAACTCCGGCGAAGGGCAGCAAAGCCATCGCCGCTGCCATTCCCGGTTGCCGCCTCACGGTACTGGAAGGCGCCGGCCACATGCTGATGAGCGAGCGGCCGGACGAAGTGCTGGCGGCGCTGCGCAGCACCACTTAGAAAAACGCCATGGTGCGGATTTCGATGCTTTCGCGCATCGGCGCATCGGGCGGCGTGTTCGGATCCTCGAACGCACTGTGGCCGACGAAACGGGCGCGCCCGTCGGTCTCGGACTCGTAGGTCTTGAGCAAGATCACGTTATCGGGCGTCATGCGCGGAAAGTACCACCAGCGGTGCTGCGGCGAGTAGCGCATGACGTAGATTTCGCCGTCGCGGTCGCGGTAGCGCAGCTTCATGGTGATGAAATCCTGGTCCGTCGACGTGGTGACGTCGCACATCGCCAGCGGCCGCTCTTCGACCGTGCGCCTCAGAGGCTTCCAGAAATTGAAGAACGCCACGCGACGCTTCAACAATTCGTCGGCTTCGTTCGGCAGCAGCTGGCGCACGCGCAGCGGCCCGGAATTCGGCGTGTAGTCGCAATGAATGTTCATCACCGGCGCGCGGCGCGACGTCGAGTGCTCGGAGCGGGTCTGGTCGACGTTGCTCTGGGCGCGGATGGTGTGATCGAAGATGATCACGCGCTTGGCGCCGACCTGTTTCTTTACAAAGGCCTCGACCTCCGGGTAAAGCTGCGCCCGGATCGCGGCATCGTCGTCCCATCGCGCAAACGGTGAGTGGAATTCGCGCAATGCGAAGCCTTCGCGGTCGAGCGAAAACGAAGCCGCGCGATCCCAGCCGTCGTGGACCGTCACTTGATGCGGGTCGTCGCCGGACTCGCGCCATTTGGTGCCGGACGGCGGCTCATAGAAGTAAACTTCCGGCGCGACGCCCGTGTCGGTGGTGTATTTGAAGGTCGATTGGACGGTAGTCGTGACTGTCATTGCCGTTCAGTCCTTACCATAACGAAGAACGCCCCGACGTCGGCGCCGCGGCCGGCCCGCTACCGATCAATGCGGCGCCAGCGCCGCCTCGACCGCGCCTTGCGTTTTCTGCCAGCATGGCAGCTTTTCCACCTCCGCCATCCAGCGCCGGATGTTGGGGAAATCGTCAAGCGGCAGCGCCTGCCGCTGGTGCATGTGCATCGGCGCCGCCACGGCGATGTCGGCGATCGTCACCGTGTCGCCCACGAGCCATCTGGATTTCGCCAGCCGTGCGTCGAGCACGCCGGCGAGCCGGCGCCAGTTCGGCGTCTCTTTTTCAAGCAGCGCGTGGTCGGTCGGCGCCTTCATCAGCGGCTTGACGGCGTTCTCGATGAAAAAGATGTAGCAGCTCGGCTGCCAGTGCGCGGCTTCCCACAGCATCCAGCGGTTCATGTCGGCGCGCTTCTTGACGTCCCTGGGATAATGCTCGTCGGAGCCCTTCAAATCGGCCGCGTATTGCAGGATCGCGTCGGATTCCCACAGCGTATAGTCGCCGTCCTTCGCTGTCGGCAGCGTCCCGTTCGGATTAAGCGCGAGATAGTCGGGCTCCTTATGGGCGCCGGCGAAATAGTTCACGTGATTGAGCTCATATGGCATGCCGAGCAACTCCAACCCCGCCAGAACCTTGCGGCTGTTGATGGTGGCCGGGTCCAGATACACCTGCAACATGACGGCTCCTCCCTGCGGCTATATTTATTTGATTGGTTCGGTGTGTCCCGAACGATGCGGCAACTTAGCATTGCGTCCGCATGACCGGCAACGATGGGCACGGCAATACAATGCCGCAGCGTGGGCCACGTCCCGCTGTACGCTCGTTTGTCGATATGCTCCACTGCCGGACTTTAAAGCGTAAGGAGCGGCTTTCGTGAACATCAATGAGCTGGTGGCCATCGATATCCATACGCACGCGGAGGAGCCGTGCGGCAGCCATCCCGACGACGGCTATGACGAGCTGCAGGCCGCGATGGCGGTCTATTTCAACCAGCCGAATAATCGACCGACTATCGAAGAGACCGCCGTTTATTATCGCGAACGCAAGATCGGCGCGGTGATCTTTCCGGTCGATGCCGAGCGTGAAACCGGCTATCGCCGTTATGCCAACGAAGAAGTCGCCGAGAAAGCTGCCGCGAACTCGGACGTGCTGATCCCGTTCGCCAGCATCGATCCGGCCAAAGGCAAGGCGGGCGCGCGCGAAGCGCGGCGGCTCGTTGCCGACTTCGGCATTCGCGGTTTCAAATTTCATCCCTCGATGCAGGGATTTTTCCCCAACGATCGCAGCGCCTACGTGCTGTACGAGGCGATTGCCGAAGCCGGGCTGCCGGCGCTGTTTCACACCGGCCAAACCGGGGTCGGCTCGGGCATGCCGGGCGGCGCCGGCATCAGGCTCAAATACTCGAACCCGATGTACATGGACGATGTCGCCGTCGACTTTCCTGATATGCCCATCATACTCGCGCACCCGTCGTTCCCCTGGCAGGAGGAGGCCCTGTCCGTCGCGCAGCACAAGCCCAACGTCTACATCGATCTGTCCGGCTGGTCGCCGAAATACTTTCCGCCGATTCTCGTCCGCTATGCCAACACGCTCCTCAAGCACAAAGTCCTGTTCGGCTCCGACTGGCCGGTCATCAGGCCGGACCGTTGGCTCAGTGACTTCGGCAAGCTCGATATCAAGCCGGAGGTGCGGCCGCTCATTCTCAAGGAGAACGCGGTGAAGCTTCTTGGCCTGGGCGCGGGCAAGGCCTGAGCGCCTATACCGTGCAGGGTCTCTGTCTGCTGCCGCTGCGTGTCGTTACGGAACGGTGGTGCGCGGCGCCATGACGCAGCCGGGGTGCTTTCGCGCCGATTTTCGGATTGGTAGGTAATCTGCTCTTGGGCTATTTTTCTTGGGCTGATTTTCTTGGGCTAATTTCCCGCGCGCCAATGCCGGGTGGTCGGGGGTTAGAACGCCGGTCATGCTTGCGCGCGCGACGGGCGCAATAAGCGTCATTCAGCGATTTTTCGATGTTTGCTGCCGCGCCTCGGCTCGCTTGCGGCGCCGGCGGCCGTTCCCACGCGCCGATGGTTACGATCTCGCGGCGGTGCTGCTGTTCGGCGCGCTCGTCGTTCTCGTCGCTGTCACCTTCGGCGACTACGCCATCTCCAACGATGAAGAAGTGCAACAGCGCTATGGCGAGTTGATCGTCGCCTACTACGCGAGCGGCTTTGTTGATCAGGCGCTGTTTCATTTCCGCAATCTTTATCTCTACGGTGGCCTGTTTGATATCGTTGCGGTCGGCCTCGAGAAGCTCATTCCACTGGATCCCTATGCCGTTCGGCATCTGCTGACGGCGCTGACCGGCGTCGGCGGGATCGCGGCGGTCTGGGCCACGGCGCGCACGATTGCCGGGCCGCGTGCCGGGTTCCTGGCCGCGGCCGCGCTTGCGGTGTGCGGTACCTGGTACGGCGCGATGTTCAATCACACCAAGGACATTCCGTTCGCCGCCGCGACGATGGGAGCGCTGTATCTCCTGGTGCTCGTCGGCCGCGAGCTGCCGCGGCCGCGCTGGCATCTGATCGCCGCGTTCGGCGTGCTGTGCGGCTGCGCGCTCGGGATTCGCGTGCTCGGGGTATTTCTGATCAGCTACGCGGCGGTCGCCGCCGCCTTTCATGCGCCGTTCGGCCGCGGCGTGCCGTGGCGCAACACCTGGAAGTTTCTTGCGCGCTCCGCGCTTCCGCTCGGCGCAGCTTTCGTCATCGCCTATTTGATCATGATCGCGGCATGGCCATACGCCGCCTTGGCGCCGCTCAATCCGCTGCGCGCGCTGACGGCGTTTGTCGATTTCAATTATCCGATCCAAACCATGCTCGCCGGTCACGTCTATTACATGGCCGACGTTCCACGCTGGTATGTGCCGACCTACATCGCCATCAAGCTCACGCTGTGGCTCCTTGTCGGCGCCGGTCTGGCGCTGGTTCTAGCGATGCTTCCGCAAAGCGCCGCGTACCCAGCGGAGAACGCGTGGCGGAAAGAAACCGCGCTCATGGCGTTTGCCGCATTCTTCCCGCTGATGTGCGAAGTAATCACGAGCGGTCCGGCTTTCACCGGGCTGCGGCACTTTCTGTTCACCGTGCCGCCGATCGCGGTATTGGCCGGTTTGGGACTGGACGGTCTCATCCGCCGGCTCGAAACCTTAAATCGGCCAGTGGCGGTGTTCGGCACGGCGCTCGTTGTCCTCGGTTTGGGCTGGAACGCGACCACGCTCTATCGCCTGCACCCGGACGAATATCTGTTCTTCAACCCGCTGGTCGGGGGCCTCGCCGGCGCGTCGCGCAGTTATGCCACCGACTATTGGGTCAACATCATGCCCGAGGCCGTAGGCGACCTCGAACATTTCCTCGATCGGACCGATCGGGCCGCCGGCAAAGCCCGCCTGCGGCATCATTATCTGGTCGCGGTATGCGGCGAGCGGCTGTCGTTCGAGAAGGAGGCTGACGCTCGCCTCGAATGGACCCGGGACTTGCGCCACGCCGATTTCTTCATCGCGCCCACCCACATGAATTGCGACCGCGCGCTCGACGGAAAAATCGTCGCCACCGTCGAACGACTCGGCGTCGTGATCGGCGTCGTCAAGGATCGGCGCGCGGAGCTTGGCCGAAGCGTCGCCGGACTGGCGATCCGCTGACAGCACCTCAAAACCCGACCGCCAGCGCGCCGCGGGTGCGCGGGTCGGCGGCGCCGACAAAGCCGGCGGGCGTGACGACGATCGAATTGGCCGAGGTCGGAAACTTTGTCACCAAAACGGCATCGCCGCGCGCTGCGAGCGCGGCGATCAGATCACCCGAAACCCCCGGCTCGGCGAGGACTTGATCGGGCATCCATTGATTGTGCAGTCGCGGCGCCGAGACCGCGCCCGCGATATCCATGCCGCGATCGATCACGTCGACCACGACCTGCAGCACCGCGGAGATGATGCGGCTGCCGCCCGGCGTTCCGGTGACCAGCAGCGGCTTGCCGTCCTTGAGCAGGATCGTCGGCGTCATCGACGACAGCGGCCGCTTGCCGGGTCCGGGCGCGTTGGCGTCGTAGCCGAGCAGGCCGTAGGCATTCGGCGCGTCGGCTTTGGCGGCGAAATCGTCAAGCTCGTTGTTGAGGAGAACGCCGGTTCCGGCGGCGACAAGGCCGACGCCATAGCTGAAGTTGAGCGTATAGGTGTTGGCGACGGCGTTGCCGAAGCCGTCGACGATCGAGAAGTGCGTGGTGTTGCGCCCTTCGGCTTTGACCTCGGCGCCGGCGCGAATTTCGCTCGCCGGCGTCGCATGCGCCGGATCGATGGTGGCGCGCCAGGCGGCGGCGTAGCTCTTCGAGGTCAGCCGCGCGACCGGTATTTGCAGCTTGTCGGGATCGCCGAGAAACCAGGCGCGATCGGCATAAGCGCGCTTCATCGCCTCGACCATCAGGAACAGCGCCTGCGCCTGGTCGTCGTGCGCCAGATCGTAGCCTTCGAGGATGTTGAGCATCTCGATCAGCGCAACGCCGCCGGATGACGGCGGCGGCATCGAGACGATGTCGTAGCCGCGATAGCTGCCGCGCACCGGAGTGCGTTCGATCGCGCGATAGGCTTTAAGATCGTCGACCGTCATCACGCCGCCGGCCGCTTGCACCGCGGCGGCGAGCTTTTGCGCGATCGCGCCTTCATAGAAGGCTCGCGGCCCGTCGCTGGCGATGACTTGCAGCGTGGCGGCGAGATCCGGCTGCACCAGCCGGTCGCCGGGAGCCGGCGCGCCGCCGTCGGCTTTGAGAAAAATTGCCGCCGACGACGGCCAGCGCGCCAGGCGTGGCCGCTCGATGGGCAGCGAATCGGCGGTGTCGTCGGCGACCGCAATGCCGTCGCGGGCGAGGGCAATAGCCGGCGCAATCAGATCGGCCAGCGTGAATTTGCCGGAGCCGTATTTGCTTTCCGCCAGCGAAAGACCCGCGACCGTGCCCGGCACGCCGATGGCAAGCGCGGAGTCGCGCGATTTCTGCGGATCGGCATTGCCCTGGGCGTCGAGGAAGGACGTTTTGTTGATCGCCTGCGGCGCTATCTCGCGATAGTCGATCGCAATGTCCTCGCCGGAGGCGCGATGAATGATCATGAATCCGCCGCCGCCGATATTGCCGGCGCGCGGATAGGTCACCGCCATGGCGAAGCCGACGGCGACCGCGGCATCGACCGCATTGCCGCCTTTTTGCAGAATGTCGACGCCGATGCGCGCGGCGAGTGCTTCCTGCGCCACGACCATGCCGTGCGCGGCGGTGACCGCGGGCGCGCGGGCTGTCTGGAGGCTCGAAACGTCCTCGCCGCGCGCGGCGAACGGCAGCGCCAGCACCCCGGCGAGCGCAAGGCACGCCAGCCTGAAGATCAAGCCCGACGCGGCGGATGATTTGCTCACCGGCATTTCAGCTAGGCGCATCGGTCACTGCGCCGGCGCGGGCGTCGCGGTGCCGGCATTTGTGCTGCTCTTGGCGATGAGCACATAGCCGCGGGTCTTGTTGTCGTTGGCCGCATCGGTCGTGTTCATCGCGTCGAACAGATCGGATGCCGTCACCCAGACTGGCGGGTATTTGTAGCGCGCCACATCCAGAATCAGGAACCGGTCCGCCTTGGCATCGTAGGCCGCGAGCGGCGAGATATGGCCGCCGAGCTTTTGGCCGATCGCCTTGCGCAGATAATTTACGACCACGAAGCGATCCTTGGCGGCCAGATAGCCGCGCGCCGCGGCGCGGAAGGCGTCGAGGCTGCCTTCGGCGGCGTGATGAACTTCGATCGTCACCGGATGCAGCGCAAAGAGCCCGCCGAGCTGATCGAGCGTCATGCCCTGTCGGGCCAGCACTTCGCGCGGCAGCACCGCGTCGGTGTGCTCATCGAGCAGATTGTCCTGGGTAAAGATGCGGTAGGGCTGATATTCTGCGCTGGTCGGCGCCGGCACGCCGACCGCATTGAGCACCATGACGATGCTGGCGACGCCGCAATAGGCCTGTGTCTTCTGGGTGACGAAATGGTCGGCGATCGGCACGTAGGTCGCGAGCGCGCCGCTTTCGAGAAGGAATTTTTCGCCTTCGTCCGAACTGAGCGCCGTCAGGTTGGACGGCAGCGGCAGGGTTTCGGCGTGAGCGGGCGGCGCGGCGGGCGCGAACAGGAACAGCGCGAGCGCGAGATACTGAAAAAAACGGCCTGGCATCATTGCAGCCTATCTTCCGCGATTAAATCGCCGCCCGTCAAACAGTTTGTTCCGGCTTCAGTGGCGCACGGCTTTGACGTCTGCCGCGGTGACCGCATCCTGATAATGGTTGCCGAAGTGGGAGCGCACATAGTTCACGACCGCGGCGACCTGATCGTCGTTCATCATCTCGCCGATCGGCGGCATACCGCGCTGGCCGTTGACGACAACGGCGACCGGATAGCCGCCGGCTTCGAGGTTCTTGTTGTCGGCGAGGGATGGATAGGTCCCGGCGCCGGTCGCGCCCTTGCCGTCCGGCATATGGCAGGCCTGGCAGACATGGGCGTACAGCGCTTCGCCGCTGCGCTCGGAAAAAGTAAAGCCCGTGCTCAGCGGCGATGCGGACGGGCCGGGCGCCGCGTTCTGCGCCCGCGCGACCGGCGCGATCAGCACCAGCAGCGCAACGAACGCCAGTTGTTTGAGCCGCCGCGATGCCATCCGCTTTCACATTTTGACGACGCGTTGGTGCAGCCGCGTGACGGCGTCGAGCGAGGACAGGATCGCACCTTCCTGCCAGGCGGGTAAATATGAAGCGTGCTCGCCGGCCAGCACGATCCGGCCGTCGATCTGGCAGAGGTTGTCGTAATGCTCGGCCCGCGCCTCGTCGGTCCAGTAGCCGGCGCAGCCGAGCGTGAACGGCACGCGCTGCCAGGCCACGGCGACGCCGTTCTCAAACTCGGCCGGGTATTGCGGATGAATACTGGCGCCGAGCGCGACGGCGCGCGCCACCCGTTCCGCCGGCGGCATGGCGGCGAACTCGTAGGCGTTGGCGCCCTCGAAGATGTAGGCGCCCAGCAGCACGCCGCGGCCGCCGCGATTGAAGCCCATATTCGGATAGGCGATCTGGCGGATCGGCAGATCGGTGTAGCTGATGCCGCCGTAGATGGCATCGTCTTCCTCCCAGAACCGGCGCTTGAACTGCAAGCCGACTTTCACCGCGGACATGTAGGGCACGGCATCGATCGCCGCCTTCATGCGGGCGCTCGCGTCGAGCGGGATCTGGCTGAGAATCGAGAGCGGAATGGTGCAGACGCACCAGTCGGCTTTTGCCACTTGGGGCGCAGCGGGCGTTTTAGGGTTCACGTAGGTGACGGTGACGCCGGCACCGTCTTGCGCGATCCGGATCACCTTGGCGTCGTAGCGAATGAGATCGCCGACTTCGCGGGCGAACGCCTTGCCGATCATGTCCATGCCGCCGACCGGCTGGAACATCGTGGTCTGCAGCTCATGCACCGCAAACGTCTGCAGCGCACGCCACAGCCGCGATTTGAGAATGTCCGCCAGCGCGATCGGCTCGCCGGCGACCGGCGCTGCGCCGCGCCCGCCATCGAGGCCACCGCCGGGGCCTTTGGCATAGCCGCGATAGCGTGCCGAGATCAGATTGGCTTTGTAGGCATAGTTTTTGTCCAGCGCGCCCCAGGATTTGAGCGCTTGCAGCAGCATCTCCTTGTCCTCGGCCGAAACTGCTTCGTCGAGCTTGTCCTGCGCGGTTACCTTGGCCAGCAGCTCGGCGATCTTGCCCTGAAAATCGGCCTTGATCTCGCGAACGCGCCGCGGCTGCCCGCCGAACGCGCCGGAAGCGTGCAGCAGCGCATTGTGATTGAGCTCGACGAACGGCTCGAGCGCGACATTGAGGCGTTTGCAGTAATCAAGCAGCGCGCGGTGATGATAGGGAATCCGCCACGGCCCCGGGTTGAAATAAAGGCCTTGCTCGAATGCGCAGGCCTGGGTGAAGCCGCCGAGCTCGGTGAAAATGTCACCGCCGCGGAGCGTCCAGTTGCGGCCGCCCGGTCGGTTGTTGAACTCAAGCACCTGAACCTTGTAGCCAGCTTTGCGCAGCTCCAGCGCCGCCGTCATGCCGGCGAGACCGGCGCCGAGGATCAGGACGGAAGCGCCCCGCACGTCGCCGTCAAGCGCGATGGGACCTCTGTACGCTGAATTCGGCGGCAAGCCCGAGGCTCGTCATCGCCTGATACATCGCCGCGCCGCCGGCAACCGTGCCGATCAGCGACAGCAGATCGCGCCGGCTGAAAACTTCACCGCTGCCGTCGTGCATTGCCGATCCGAACTCCACGCATCCCGAAACAATATGGGGCCGCACCGCCTCGAAGGCCATCGGTCCTTTGGGAGAGATGCGCACGCCACTTCATCATGCCCCGCCAAACGGGGAAGGGGCACGGGCGGCCTACAGCCGCCGGCCTTCACTTAAAGAACGCCGACGCAAAGCGTCGGCTATGGCGTTAGCGCGGTGGAAAGGGGCGACGGAGCGCGTAAGGCGACCATCCGCCCAATACCCGGTCGCGCGCGCTTGCCATTGTACCCTTGGCCGATGGGAAAAAAGCGGCCGACCGGCTCCGGGCCGATTCCACCCGGCCCAAGGTTTGTCAGGCTCGGAAAACTTCAACACAAACCAAAGTTCGTTCATCACGGCCTGATAAAAGGCAAAGCCGCGCGCAAAATCGGTATTCCGGCATGGACGTGCGACAGCATTCACGCTCTTTGTCGGATTACCCCGCCGGTGTCAGAACCAGGCGGCCGACGACTTTGCCGGTCCTTAGTTCATTGAGCGCTTCGTTGACCGCCGCGAGCGGCCGCGTACCAATGGGAAGGTTGGGCGCGCCTTTGCGGCGCACCAGATCGAGCAGCTCCGCCATTTCGGTGAGGCTGCCGACATACGAGCCTTGAATGGTCATCGCCCGCAACGGAATCGACGGCGTCGGCAGCGTGATGTCGCCGCCGAACAGGCCGACCACGATCAACTTGCCGCCCTTTGCGATGCTGTCGAGGGCAAGCTGGACGGTGCGCGAGGCGCCGACAAGATCGATGACCGCCCAGGCACCGCCCTTGGTCGCGTCGACGATCTGCTTGGCGGCGTCCGGTGCGGCGCCGTCGATCGCGGCTTGCGCGCCGGATTTCAGCGCGGCGTCTCGCTTGACCGGATCGATGTCGATGACAATCGCGCCCTTGCCGCCCATTGCCCGATGCAGCGCGAGGCACATGAGCCCGAGACCGCCGGCGCCGATAATGACGACCGGCTCCTCCAGCAATATCGGCCCGACCTTCTTCAACGCGCCATAGGTCGTAATGCCCGAGCAGGCGAGCGGCGCGGCCTTTTCCGGCGCGATGTTGCCGATGTCGAACAGGTAGCGCGGATGCGGAACCAACAAATGATCCGCATAGCCGCCCGAACGAAATACGCCGATGCTGAGCGGCGCGCGGCACAGCTGCTCGTCGCCGCGCCGGCAGAGGGCGCATTCCCCGCAACCCAGCCACGGATGAACGAGTCTGCGCGAGCCTATCTCGACGCCCGCAACGTCGGGACCAACGGCGACGACTTCGCCGACATTCTCGTGTCCCATCGTCAGGGGCAGTTTGACGCCCCGATCGCTGAGCTTCAGCCGCTTGCCGCCGCCCAAGTCGTAATAACCGTCCGAGATATGCAGGTCGCTGTGGCAGACGCCGGCGGCGATGACCTTTAGCAGGACCTCGGTCCCGGCCGGCTTCGGAGTGGGCCGCTCCATCAGCCGCAGCGGCGCGCCACATTCGCAAAGGTCGTAGCTCTTCATCGGACCCGCTCCCCCCAACAGTTGTTCGTCGTTCTCGAAAGGATAAGTCTAGCATACGAGGTCCGGACCATCCTGAATACGAGACCGACCATCGTGTGGGAAGCGGATGTATCGTTCGCGCCTGGCGTGCACGACGCCGCGGCGGGGGCCGATGACAGCGGCTGGCCGCTCGGTTATGACGTACGATGATGCTGGACCCCCAACGCTCAGCGCGTACCGCCGAGCTCATCGATAGTGCGGCGATCGTCGCTGACCTCAACGCGCTGGCCGAAACTCATGCCGGGCGCGAGCGCGAGCTGCGGGCCGCCGTGGCTCGCCGGCTTAAGACCGCGCTCACCGAGGCGCGCGCCCGCGCCGAGCAACTCTTGCTCAAAGATCGCCATGGAAGGCGCTGCGCCGAACGGCTGTGCCAGACCCAGGACGAAATCATCCGCATCCTGTTCGAATACGCCGTCAGCAAGCTGTTTCCGCCTCAGGTGCACTCGCAGGCGGAGCGCATGGCGGTGATCGCCACCGGCGGCTACGGCCGCGGCCTGCTGGCGCCGGGCTCCGACATCGATCTGCTGTTCGTGCTGCCTTACAAGCAGACCGCCTGGGGCGAATCGGTCGCCGAGGCGCTGCTCTATTGCCTGTGGGACATGGGGCAGAAGGTCGGCCACGCCACGCGTTCGGTCAACGAATGTATCCGTCAGGCCAAGGCCGACATGACCATCCGCACCGCGCTTCTCGAATCGCGGCACCTGTTCGGTGACGCCAAGCTCTACGCCGAACTCACTACGCGGTTCGACAAGGAGGTCGTGCAGGGAACGGGGCCGCAGTTCGTCGCCGCCAAGCTCGCCGAGCGCGAAGAGCGCCATCGCCGCGCCGGGCAATCGCGCTATCTGGTCGAGCCCAACGTCAAAGACGGCAAAGGCGGCTTGCGCGACCTGCACACGCTGTTCTGGATCGCCAAATACGTCTACCGCGTCCACGAGCCCGAGCAACTGATCGAGCGCGGCGTGTTCGACCGCGACGAATACAACATGTTCCGCCGGTGCGAGGATTTTCTCTGGTCGGTTCGCTGCAACATGCATTTCCTCTGCGGCCGCGCCGAGGAGCGCCTGTCGTTCGACATCCAGCGCGAGATCGCGGTGCGGCTCGGCTACACCCAGCATCCCGGGCTGCAGGATGTCGAACGCTTCATGAAGCATTACTTTCTCACCGCCAAGCATGTCGGCGATCTGACCGCCATTCTTTGCGCCGGATTGGAGGAACGTCAGGCGAAACCGGCGCCGGTCCTGAGCCGGGTGATTGCCCGCCTGCGGCCGGCGCGCAGCCGGCGAACGCTGACCGAAACCGACGATTTCATCATCGACAACAACCGCATCAACCTTGCCCGCGCCAATGTCTTCAAACGCGACCCGGTCAACCTGATCCGGCTGTTTTATCTGGCGCAGAAGCACAATCTCGCGATTCATCCCGAAGCGATGCGCGTGGCGACCCGTTCGCTCAAGCTGATCGATGCCGGGGTGCGCGGCGATGAGGAAGCGAACCGGCTGTTCCTGGAGATCCTCACTTCAAAGAACGAGGCGGAGACCGTATTGCGGCGCATGAACGAGGCCGGCGTGCTCGGCGAATTCATGCGCGCGTTCGGCCGCATCGTCGCGATGATGCAATTCAACATGTATCATCACTACACGGTCGACGAGCATCTGTTGCGCTGCATCGGCGTCCTCAACGAGATCGAGCGCGGCGCCGGCCGCGACTTTGCACTCGCCAATGAGCTCATTCACACCATCCAGCCGCAGCACCGCAAGCTGCTCTATGTCGCGTTGTTCCTGCACGACATCGCCAAGGGTCGCGTCGAAGACCACTCGATCCTCGGCGCGCGCATCGCCCGCCGATTCTGCCCGCGGCTCGGGTTCAACGCCGCCGAAACCGAACTCGTCGCCTGGCTGGTCGAAGTGCATCTGGTCATGTCGACGGTGGCGCAATCGCGCGATCTCTCCGATCGCAAGACCATCGAGAACTTCGCCGCGGTGGTGCAGTCGTTGGAACGCATGAAGCTTTTGGCCATCCTGACCACAGCCGACATCCGTGCCGTCGGACCGGGGGTCTGGAATGGATGGAAGGCGCAGCTCCTGCGCACGCTCTATTACGAGACCGAGCCGGTGCTGACCGGCGGCTTCTCCGAGGTCAATCGCGCCGAACGCGTGGCTGCCGCCAAAGCCGAATTCCGCGCGGCGATCAAGGGCTGGCCGCTCGAAGCGCTCGAAACCTATATCGCGCGGCATTACCCGGCCTATTGGCTCAAGGTCGACGTGCCGCACAAGATCACGCAGGCCCACTTCGTCCGCGACACCGAGCACGCCGGCAAGCGGCTCGCCACCAGCGTCGGCTTCGACGTCGATCGCGGCGTGACCGAACTCACCATCTACGCGCCCGACCATCCCTGGCTGCTTTCGATCATCGCCGGCGCCTGCGCGCTGGCCGGCGCCAATATCGTGGATGCCCAGATTTACACCACGACCGACGGGCTCGCGCTCGACACCATCGCCGTCTCGCGCGAACTCGAGCATGAGGAGGACGAAGCGCGCCGCGCCGCTCGCATCGGCGATGTGATCGAAAAAGCGGTCCGGGGCGAGATCAAGCTGCCCGATGTAGTGCCCAAGCGCGCGCCGCCGAAAGGACGGCTGAAGGCTTTTGCCATCGAACCGGAGGTGACGATCAACAACCAGTGGTCCCAGCGCTATACCGTGGTGGAAGTCACCGGCCTCGACCGGCCGGGGCTCCTTTACGAGCTAACCACCACGCTGTCCCAGCTCAACCTGAACATCGCCTCGGCGCATGTCGCCACCTTCGGCGAGCGCGTCGTCGACGTGTTTTATGTGACCGATCTGCTCGGCGCCAAGATTACCACGCCGACCCGCCAGGCCGCGATCAAGCGTCCGCTGATCGCGTTGTTCACCCTGCCGAACGGCGGTAAAGCAAGCGAGTTGGTTTCCGCCAACGCCACGCCGAGGCAGTGACGGCAGGAGTTGGACGCCGCCAAGACGTGAGGTGCGCGCATCGGCAATCCGCCGCCGGGAGGCCGAGGAGCCGTCAATCTACGGACCGGTCTGGTCCGTCGCGGCGCAATAACCGACGGGATCGCCGCTGGGCGGTGGCATATTTGGATCGCTCAGCGAACGCTGCATGTAAATGACGTCGACCCATCGCCCGAACTTGACGCCGACACGGAGCGCCTGACCAATGGTACGGTAGCCGGCGACTGTATGAAGCCGCAGCGAGCCCTCGTTGCGGCTGTCACCGATTGCTGCGACGATCTGGTGATACCCAAGCACCTGGCAATCCCGAATTACATCCCGCAGCAGAGCAAGACCGATTCCACGGCGATGCCAGCGTTCATCGACATAGACCGAATTTTGCACGGTAAATTTGTAAGCTGAGCGCGGGTTGCAGGGACTTACGTAGCAGTATCCAACAACTTTGCCTTCGGCCTCGGCAGCTCTCCAAGGCAATCCGCGCGCTTTGACGTTGTCGAAGCGCCGGCACATCTCGTCAACAGAGGGAGCGACCTCCTCGAAGGTGCCGGCGCCATCGGCGACGTGGAATCCGTAGATAGCAGCGATTGCGGCGACGTCCGTCCGCACGGCATCGCGGAGAGAGAACGGTGTTGACGGCGTACAAGGTGCCGCCGTTCCGTGATCGTCGTAGTTCGAGTGGTTGCTCACGCGGCTGCCTCCCTTCATTAAACAGTCAACTTCGTAGCCACGGCTTCCTATTGACCACAACTGACGCGCTTCGCATCATTCGATAGACCGGCTCGCGTCAGTGTTTGCCGAGTAGCAGCGTCCAGTCTGAGTGTAACAGCAGTCTCCCGGAGTTTTATCGATGAAGTTCACGCGCCGCTCATTGCCGCTGTTGGGCTTACGCGATTTTGAGGCGGCGGCGCGGGGCGGAAGTTTTGCTGCCGCTGCGGCGGAATTGGGCGTCACGCCGGGCGCTGTCAGCCAGCAAGTGCGCGCGCTCGAGGATCGGATCGGAGTGCGCCTTTTCGAACGGCGGCCACAGTCTCTGCTGCCGACCGAAGCGGCCGATATACTGTTGCCGACGCTTACTGGCGCGCTTGATTTGCTGGAAGGAGTTCTCGCCCGCCTCTCGGCGCCGCATCCACGGAGCGCGCTCAGCGTGGCGATGCCGGCGTCGTTTGCGATGGGTTGGTTCCTTCCGCGTCTCCAGGACTTTCGTACGCGATATCCCCGCATCGAATTATTCCCTCGAAGCAGCAGCAGCCTGCTGCTGCCGAGCGTGGAGGGCGTGGACGCAGCGTTTTGTCATGGCCGAGCCGGCTGGGGGGCTCTCGATTGCGCGTTCCTGTTCAGCGACGAAGTTGCCCCGCTCTGCAGCCCCCGCTATCTGGCCGCTCACGCCTTTACGGAGGGAAATGCGGGCGGACTGAATGGTCATACAATCCTCGCCTCCCAAACTGCACCTGAGCTCTGGCCAGAGTGGCAAGCCGCGACCGCAGAAATCTCTTCGCCGGAAACGGTGCTCACCCTGGGCGACGACGGCCTGGTCATCCAGGCAGCGCTCAATGGACTCGGCATCGCACTTCTCGACCGTCACCTCGCCTCCGGCTATCTTCACGAGGGCCGCCTTGTGAGCGCCTTCGCGACGCCCGTCTGGCGACGCGGTACCGCGTGGTACCTGGTGTTTGAGGAGGCGCGCCGGGAAGAGGAGAGCGTGACCGCCCTCCTCGACTGGATGTTATATTCGGCCAAGGGCCATTGCCGTGACATCTAGCGATAGCGCACCGCCGGGTCGTGCGACAGCTTATGATTGTTGATTAAGCAGCTTCACGAACGTATCCGCCGAAATCACCGGCGCGAAGAAGTTGTTGATGCGCTGCATGGCCGCTGCTTCCTGCTCCGGCTACTGGCACCCGCACGCGTCGCCGATTACCAGCGGCAAATATCCGTTGTCACGCGCGAGCCGGGTATTGCCCTCGATGCACCAGTCAAGATGAATGCTGGTCAGCACCAGCACTTTCAGGTTCTTGCGTGCAAGTTCGAGGGGGAGCCGGGTGCCCACGAACGTGGTTTGCAAAGCCATCTCATTGAACTCATTGTCGCCGGGTTGAACGAGGGCGCGCAATTCCTCCACCAGTTCGTCGTCCCATTTCTTTTTCTCCGGTGTGAAGTTGAGTCCTTCCACCCGTGACGAGTATTGAGCCCGGTCAAAGATCGATTGCGGATAGTGCTCCCGCCAGATGGTGTAGCCGATCCAGTTGAACGAGATGAAGTTCTTGGCTCTGCGAGCCGCGTTAACTACCTTTATCGTTGCCGGCAGGCTGCCCCGCTCACGATGCCTCTCCGCCGATTGTGCGCCGCCGGGATCGTAAAGCGACTTCGATTGACTGACCGACGCGTAGGCGGCCGGCAGCGTGAGAATTTTTGCCAGGTCGAGCTTTTTCCATTGCGGCGCCAGCTCCGGGATGGCGGCGACGCCTCCTACCGCGGTCTGTGCCTCTGCTGCCGAAGCGGCGGTCGCGGAAGCGGCCGCCGCCAGCCCGAACGCAGCACCTACCATGAGGTCGCGTCGCGACCCATCGGAAACCAACATGTCTGTATCTCCTTTTTGATGCGCAGTATCTGCTTCGCCGCTCATGATCATCCAGCGGAAGCGGCGCTTCCACGATTGCAAGACGAATGCCATCAAAAATCCGAATGGAACACGCGCACACCCTGGCGATACCATGCTCACATCTTCAGCGGGCTCGCGGAAAAACTGCTTTTTCGCCCAAAGATCTTCAAGTCCGCTGGTCACAAACAAGGCGCAGCCCACCTCCGTCTGTTTGATTCAGTCCTGCTGTTGCTGTTTTTGGGAAGAAGAATGGCAAGTGACGATCGATTAGGCCCAGTTGTTCTGAGTCTTAGAGAAAGATCGGTCCTGCGGCTCTTTCCAGGTTCTGGGCATCGATTAGTTAATGAGCCTTGTGCGTTCGGACGCCAACTCGGCAGGCCGCGATCAAGCGTCCGCTGATCGCGTTGTTCACCCTGCCCGGGAGTGAGGCGAAGCCGGCGCAGGAAACCGCTGCTGAGCAGCCAATCTACCGCCTTTGGCGAACCGGTAACCGGCCCTTAAACCGCGCTCTCTACCGTGCTGCCACATCCGTGGGGACGGGCTATGGCGTGGCGACGAGAGGCCGGCCGCAAACGTGCGCAAGACGCCGGACGCCTTGAGCTGCGGCTGCGGCCGCAAGACCGTACCGGCGGTCCGCCCGCAGCGCGCGGCAATGGCGGCCGCCGCCGCCGGGACGACGCACCCTCGCGCCCAAAGACCAAGCGTCGTCGCGGCGGCGGCAAGGGCCGTTCCACCGTCGGGTACATCATTTATTGGGGCGCCGTCCTGGCGCTATGGGCGGTCATTGCCGCGATCGGCATACTGGTGTGGATCGGCATCCATCTGCCGCCGATCCAGTCGCTCGAAATTCCCAAGCGACCGCCCTCAGTCCTCATCCTGGGCTTCAACGGCGCCACGCTCGCAACGCGCGGCGACATGGGCGGCGCCGCCGTGCCGCTACGCGAACTGCCGGACTACGTACCCAAAGCGTTCATCGCCATCGAGGATCGCCGCTTCTATTCCCATCATGGGGTCGATCCGCTGGGAATCATGCGCGCCCTAGTCCGCGACGTCCTGCGTCGCGGCGCCTCGCAAGGCGGATCGACCATCACGCAGCAGCTTGCCAAGAACCTGTTCCTGACCCAGGAACGCACGGTATCGCGCAAGCTGCAGGAGGTGGTGCTGGCGCTGTGGCTCGAGCACAAATTCTCCAAACCGCAGATCCTCGACCTTTATCTCAACCGCGTTTATTTCGGTTCCGGCGCTTACGGTATCGAGGGCGCCGCACAGCGCTACTTCGGCAAATCCGCGCGGCAATTGACGCTTGCCGAGGCAGCCCTGCTCGCCGGCCTGGTCCAATCGCCATCGCGGCTGGCGCCGAGCCATAACCCGGATGGCGCCGAGCGCCGGGCGCGTCTTGTCCTCACCGATATGGCCGAACAAAAATTGATCGGCGAGGGCGCCGAAAAGCTCGCGCTCGCCCATCCGGCCCGCGCGGTGAAGCCGGCCGGCGCCAACTCGGTCAATTACGTGGCCGACTGGGTGATGGACGCCGTCAACGACCTGGTCGGCAGTTTCGATCAGGATGTCGTGGTCGAAACCTCGATCGATCCGGCGCTGCAAGGCGCGGCCGAACATGCGCTCGACGACGCACTGGCGCAAAAGGGCGAGAAAGTCGGCATCCGTGAAGGTGCGCTTGTCGCCATGACGCCGGACGGCATCGTGCGCGCGCTGGTCGGCGGCCGCAATTATGCCGAAAGCCAATTCAATCGCGCCATCTCCGCCAAACGCCAGCCGGGTTCCGCCTTCAAGCCTTTTGTCTATCTCACCGCGCTCGAGCACGGATTGACGCCCGACACGCTGCGCGACGACGCCCCGATCGCCGTCAAGGGCTGGAAGCCGGAAAACTTCGAGCACGAATATCTGGGTCCGGTGACGTTGACACAGGCGCTCGCCAATTCGCTCAACACGGTGGCGGTGCGCCTGACGCTGGAGTTCGGTCCGGCCGCGGTCATTCGCACCGCCTACCGGCTCGGCATTGATTTCGAAACTCGAGCCCAACGCCTCGATCGCGCTCGGCACGTCCGAGGTGTCCCCCCTCGAACTCGTTGCCGCCTACGCGACGTTCGCCAATGGCGGATTTGCCGTCTCCGAGCATGTGATCGAGCGTGTCGGCACCACCGACGGCAAGACGCTTTATGTGCGCCCAACTCAGGCTCTCGGCCGCATCGTCGACGCGCGCTATGTGGCGATGATGAATGCCATGCTGCATGAGACGCTGGTCAGCGGCACCGCCCGCCACGCCGATCTCCCCGGCTGGCCGGCCGCCGGCAAGACCGGCACCAGCCAGGATTTCCGCGACGCCTGGTTCGTCGGCTACACCTCGCATCTGGTCACCGGTGTCTGGCTCGGCAACGACGATAATTCGCCGACGCGCCGGCAAGTCGGCGGCGGCCTGCCGGTCGAGATCTGGAGCCGGTTCATGAAGACAGCGCACCAGGGCGTGGCGCCTTCTGCCCTGCCCGGCCTCGCGAGCGGCGGCTGGCTCAATGCGGCGGCGCCGCAGCCGTCGCCGGGCACAGCTCCAGGCGCCGCTGCCGGACGGCCGTCACAGTCAGATCAGGGCGGCCTCGATACGTGGCTGCTCGACAAGCTGTTCGGTCGCCGGTGAGGGGCGCTCCGCCCGATCAAACCGGCTCAGCCTACGACGCGGGAATGCCGCGCACATTGGCGGCGTTGACCGGCCGGTGAAATCCTTTGAGGCTCAGCGCGTCGAGCGGCTCCAGATCAGCGATCCCCTCGACCGCCGCCTGGACCTTGCCGTCGATCAGAATCTGACCATCCTTCGCTTCTGCGCACAAACGCGCCGCAAGATTCGTCACCGTTCCGATGGCGGCGTAATCGAAGCGGCCTTCGAAACCGATGCGGCCAAGCGTGGCGTAGCCATGCGCGATGCCGACGCCGAAACCCAGATTAAAGCCCTGCTTGCGCCATTTGCCGGCCAACTCGCCGACCGCGGTGCGCATCTCCGCCGCCATCCGCACCGCCTGTCCGCACGGATCGGCGCACGGCACCGGATCGTTGAGCATCGCCATCAGGCCGTCGCCCGCGAAGCGCTCGATCGTGCCCTGGAATTTGTGAATGATGGCGCCGACGCTGCCGTGATACTCGCGCAAGATGCCCATGACTTCTTCCGGCTCGGCACTCTCGGCAAAAGCCGTAAATCCGCGCAAGTCGCAAAACACGACAGTGACCTGACGGCGGTGACTGTCGAGCACGCGATCGTCGCCCGAGGTCAGGATCAACTCGGCGACCTGCGGCGATAGAAACCGTTTGAGACGATCCATGCGCTCGATTTGTGCCAGCTGCACCTTCACGCGGTCTTCGAGCGTGCGGTTCCAGCCGGCGAGATCGGCGGCCTGCGCACGCACCTGATCGGTGAGCTCTTTTAGCCGCAGCATCGACTTGACCCGGGCGACGAGCGCGGCCTGATCGACCGGCTTGGTCAGATATTCGTCGGCGCCGGCCTCAAGCCCGGCGACGACGTCCTTGGAGTCGGCTTTTGCCGTCACCAGGATGATGGCTATGAACGGCAGATCGGTGTCGGATTTCAGCCGCCGGCACACTTCGATGCCGTCGATCCTGGGCATCATGACGTCGAGCAGGATGAGATCGGGCAGCTCTTGCCGGGCGAGCGACAGGGCCTCCTCGCCGTCGGCTGCTTCGAGAAGCTCGTAGCCCTGCGGCCGCAGCCGCGTCCGCAGAATATCGCGGTTGGTCTCATTGTCATCGACGATGAGAATGCGCGGAGGATCGTGCATCGGCGGTCCGGGGCGGCAGCTAGTGCAAATATTCTTTGATCTTCGCCAGCAACTGGCGGGGACTGTAAGGCTTGGTGATGTAGTCGTCGCAGCCAGCGGCGCGGGCTTTGTCTTCGTCGCCAGACAGCGCATACGACGTCACCACGATGATCGGAATCGCGCGCAGCGCTGGATTGGCCTTGATGCGGCGCGTCGCTTCATAGCCGTCCAGGATCGGCATTTGGATATCCATCAGAATCAGATCCGGACTATGCGCTTCGGCTGCGGCAATGCCTTGCGCGCCGTCCTTGGCCTCGAATAGTTGAAATCCGACGCTGGTCAGCAGATCGCGAAGAATGCGCCGGTTATCTTCCTGGTCTTCTACCACCAGAATGCGTTTGCTCATGTCATCCGCCCCTCGCCGCCAGCATTGACCGGTAGCCTGATCGTGAAGGTCGACCCCTTGCCGAGCGCTGAATTCGACCACAATGCGCCCGCCATGCATCTCCACGATGCGCTTGGAGATCGCGAGCCCCAATCCGGTGCCGCCCTTCTCTCGGGTCGACGTGTTGTCGACCTGCTGGAACTCCTCGAAGATTTTCGTCTGATCGGTGGCGGCGATACCGGGCCCGCTGTCGCGCACGGCGACGCGGAACGCACCGTTGGATACCGACGCCTCGATCGCCACTTCACCTTTTTCGGTGAACTTGATGGCATTGCCAACGAGGTTGAGCAGGACCTGGGCGAAGGCGCTCGTCGCCGTGGCCAACCGGCAGGCCTTTGGCGACGTTCGTGGTCAGGGCAAGGTTCTTCTGCGCCGCCAACGGCTCGACCGCCACATAGACGCCCTGGACCAGATCGGCGAGCGAATAATCGGTGAGTGAAAGCGTCAGCTGCCCGGCTTCGATCTTCGACAGATCGAGCACGTCATTGATGAGGCCGAGGAGGTGCTTGCCGTTGGTCTGCACGCGCTCCAGGACCGAACGCATCTTTTCCGGCGCTTCGCCGTAGATGTCGTCGAGGATCAATTCGGTGTAGCCGAGGATGGCATTGAGCGGCGTGCGCAGCTCGTGGCTCATATTGGCGAGGAACTGCGATTTATGCCGGCTTGCCACTTCCAGCTGCCGGCCTTTGTCTTCGATTTCGTGGAACAGCCGCGCGTTCTGGATCGCCAGCACCGATTGGGCCGCGAAAGTCTTGATCAGATCGACGGTGTTCTGCGGGAAGGCGCCGGGCGCACGGCGGCGCACCACCAGCATGCCGACGATTTCCGCCCCGCGCAGCAGCGGCGCCACCAGCCGCGCGCGATAACCGGCCCGCAACGTGATCTCGTTGATCTCCGAGGCACCCCCGACGTCCTTCAAGTCGGCGACCTGAATTGGCTCGCCTTTCGCCATGACCTCCGCGACATTCGGCTCGTCTAGGCCGATATGCCGATGCGTCAGCGCGTCGATCAAATCCTGATCCATGCCGTAGGTGGCGCGCAGATGAAATTCGCGTTGCACATCGTCGAAGACATAGATCGCGCCGGCTTCTGTGCGGGACAGCTGGACCGCCTTGGCGACGATCGTCGCGAGTACGGTTTGGAGATCGAGCGTCGAGTTCACCGCTTGCGAAACCTCGCCGAGCGCACGCAACTCACCGACCGAGCGGCTGAGGTCATCGGTGCGCTGGCGCAGTTCGTTCAGCAGCCGCGCGTTTTCAATAGCGATGACAGCCTGGGCGGCGAAATTCTGCACCAGCTCGATCTGCTTGTCGGTAAAGGGCCGGACTTCCTGGTGGAAGATGCTGATTGTTCCCACAAGGTCGTTTTCCTTGAGCATCGGCACGACCAGCATCGTTCGCGCGCCCGCAAGCTCGGCCATCGCAACATGCGACGGGTCTCGTTCGAGATAGCCTGCCTCCGTTCTGAAGTCGGCAATGTGCAGCACCTGTTTCGTTGCGGCGACGCGTCCAACGAGGCTTGGGCCGGGATGGACCATTGGTTGGCGCCGTCGCAAATCGACATAGGCGGACGGCGCATTGTGCGTCGCGACGACGGGGAATACGCCCCCTTCATAGAGGTTCAGCGCGCCAAAATTCGCGCCGCAGATGCGCGTTGCGTTCGCCAGAATGGCCTGAAACACCGGCGCAAGATCGCCGGACGAGCTTGATATGACGCGCAGCACCTCCGACGTTGCCGTCTGCTGCTCAAGCGACTCGGTGAGATCATCGGTGCGCTGGCGCAGTTCGTTCAAAAGCCGCGTATTCTCAATGGCGATGACCGCCTGGGCGGCGAAGTTCTTGACTAGCTCGACTTGTCGGTCGGTAAACGGACGAACCTCCTGGCGATAAATGACGATGGTGCCGATGAGTTCATCGTCCTTGAGCATCGGCACGGCGACGAGCGAACGTGCTCCGCCAAGCTTGACGGGCGCACTATCGGCCGCATCCTGCGCGTAGTCGGAAATGTGGACCACCCGCTTCGTAGCGACCACGCGCCCGAGACTGGTGTGTGGACCCGCATTGATCACAGCCGGATCGCGCTGCCGGTGCGCGGCGTATGCATCCGGTACATTGTGCATCCCCGCGACACGGAATGTGCCGTTTTCATAAAGCAACAGTATGCCGAACTTCGCTTCGCAAATACGGGTCGCGTTCGCCAGCATGGTTTGAAATACCGGCTCTAGCTTGCTCGGCGAACTCGAAATGACGCGCAGGACCTCCGACGTCGCGGTCTGCTGCTCCAGGGACTCGGTGAGATCGGCGGTGCGCTGGCGCAGCTCGTTGAGCAGCCGCGTATTTTCAATGGCGATGACCGCTTGGGCGGCGAAATTCTGCGCCAGCTTGATCTGCTTGTCGGTGAACGGGCGCACCTCCCGGCGGTAAATGCCGAACGCGCCGATGAGCTCGCTCTCCTTGAGCAAGGGTACGACCAGAAGTGAGCGCGCGCCCGCATATTTGGCCAGCGGCGTGTCCGGGTCGTCCATCTGCAGGTCAAGGATGTGGATGACTTCCTTCGTGGTCGTGATGCGCCCGAGGCTGGCGGCATCGGCGACTTTTATGACCGGAGCCTTCTTATGGAATTCAAGAAATTCCGTTGGTGCGTTGTACAGCGCAACCCGCCGGAATCCATCGCCTTCACGTAACTGCATGGCGCCAAACGTGGCGTCGCAGATGCGGGTGGCATTCTCCAACATGCTCGCAAACACCGGCTGCAGATCGCCCGGCGAGCTCGAGATGACCTGCAGCACCTCGGACGTCGCCGTCTGCTGCTCCAACGATTCGGTAAGGTCATCGGTGCGATCGCGCAGCTCATTGAGCAACCGTGCGTTCTCGATGGCGATGACGGCCTGCGCGGCGAAATTCTGCACCAGCGCGATCTGCTTGTCGGTGAACGGTCGGACAACCTGGCGATAAATCGCAAACATGCCGACAAGCGTGTCGTCTTTGAGTATCGGAACCGCAAGCAGTGTGCGGAGGCCGCCAAGCTCGACGGCGGCCACCGCCCCCGGAAAGCGTGCAATATAGGCTTCCTCGGTGCGCATGTCGGTTACGTGCTGCAACAGGCGCGTCGCAGCGAGCCGGCCGAGTGGATCATTAGCGGGCGGACGCACCGTCGGCTCGCGGCGTCTCAGCTCGGACCATTGCGAAGGCGGACCGTGCATGGCGACGATACGAAACGCGCCATCCTCGTGCAGCAAAAGATTGCCAGAGTGGGCGTCGCAGATGCGAGCGGCGTTCTCTAGCATGATGGCGAATACCGGCTCCAGGTCGCCGGGCGAGCTGGAGATGACCTGGAGCACCTCCGAGGTCGCGGTCTGCTGCTCCAATGATTCGGTGAGATCGTCAGTGCGCTGGCGCAGCTCGTTGAGCAGCCGCGCGTTCTCGATGGCAATGACCGCTTGCGCGGCGAAATTGGCGACCAATGCGATCTGCTTGTCGGCGAACGGCCGAACCTGTTGGCGGTAGATGGCAATGGCGCCGACCAGATTTTGCTCCTTCAGCATCGGCACGAGAAGCAAGGTGCGGGCGCCGCCAACATCGGCAAGCTCGAATAACGGCTTAAATCCACGGACGTATCCAGGCTCGGTCCTGATATCGGCGACATGAATCAGCTGTTTGGCCTTGACGAGCCGGTCGAACGGAAGATCGGAATCAAGGTAAGGAACAAGGAAGTCTTGGCGCAGCCTGGCGAAATCCGGGGGTACGCCATGCAGCGCCACCGAGCGGAAGCCCTCGCCTTCGGCTAACCACAGCATTCCGAATCCGGCCTCGCAGATGCGCGTTGCGCTCGCCAGCATCGTCTCGAACACCGGTCGCAGTTCGCCGGGCGACGAACTGATGACTTGCAGAACTTCCGACGTCGCCGTCTGCTGCTCCAGCGATTCGGTAAGCTCGCGGGTGCGCTGCTGCTCCGCCTCGAACAGCCGCACGTTCTCGATGGCGATGGCGGCCTGGTCGGCGAAGGTCTCGACCAGAGCGATCTGCTTGTCGGTGAACGGCCGCACGCTCGTCCGGCTCAACGCAAACATGCCAATCGGACTGCCTTCCCGCAGCAGAGGGACGCCCAGCATTGTGCGTATACCGCCAATTTTTGCCCCTTCCTTGAATTCATATTCTGGGTCGGTCTGAACATCGGCAATTTGCACGGCGCGCCCTTCGCGCATTACCCGGCCGGAGATAGAGGCGCGGCCGGACGGAATGGGATTGCGAGCCATGAATTCGTTGAGTTCCGGCGAGTAACCGTAGCTCGCAATCTGTCGATAAGTTTCGCCGCTTTGGCGAGACATTGCCGCCATCTCCGCCTCGCAGAGCCGGGCGGCCGATTCGACGAGCGTATCGAGCACGGCCTGAAGATCGAAGGTCGAACGGCTGATGACTTTCAGCACGTCAGCGGTGGCGGTCTGCTGCTGCAGCGACTCGGTAAGTTCCCGCGTGCGCTGCTGCTCGGCCTCGAACAGCCGCACGTTCTCGATGGCGATGGCGGCCTGGTCAGCGAAGGTCTCGACCAGGGCGATTTGCTTGTCGGTGAACGGCCTGACCTCCTCCACGTGGTAGACAATCATGACGCCCAGCAAGTCACCGCCCTTGAGTATCGGCACCGCGAGAATCGTTCGGGTGTTCTCGAAGGCTTTCGCCCCGAACGTATATTCGGGATCAAGCCGGACATCGGGAATGTGGATCGTTCGGCGTTCGAGCGCGACGCGGGCTACGGCGCTGTGTCGGCCCGGGCGAATTGGATTTTGCTCCAAAAACTCCTTGAATTCCCCGGAAACGTTGATGGTCACTGCCATCCGCAGCACATCGCCATCAAAACGGTGAATGGCGCCCCGGTCCGCGCCGCACAGCCTGACCGAACTCTCAGCTACGGTTTCGAAAACCGCGTGGAGATCGAATGCCGAACGGCTGATGACCTCAAGCACCTTCGAGGTCGCGGTCTGCTGCTCCAGCGATTCTACGCAGTTCGCTGAGCAAGCGCGCATTTTCGATGGCGATAACCGCCTGGGCGGCGAAGTTCTTGACCAGCTCGATCTGCTTATCGTTGAACGGACGAACTTCTTGGCGGAAGATGGTGATGGCGCCGATCAGTTGCCTATCCTTGAGCATCGGGACGGCAATTATGGTGCGAATGCCGCCGAGCTCTGCACCGGCGACAAGGACCGGGTCTCGCTTTTTATAAAGGCGATGCGCAGTAATATCGGCGATTTGAGCAACCTGCCCGGTTCGGGCAACGAGACCGAGTGCCGAGTCCGGATCTGGCCGTAACGGTCCGCGCTTCATCTCCTGGGCATACTCAGGCACGGGGCACAGAGCAGCCATGGTATGATAAGCCTCGCCGTCGTACCGAAGCATAAAACCAAACCGGGCCTGACAAATTCTGAGAGCATTCTCCAGGGTGCTTTGAAACACAGCCTCCAGCTCGCCGGGTGAACTCGAAATAACGCTTAAGACTTCCGACATCGCAGTCTGCTGCTCCAGCGACTCGGTGAGATCTTCGGTGCGCTGGCGAAGCTCATTGAGCAGCCGCGCGTTCTCGATGGCGATGACGGCCTGCGCGGCGAAGTTTTCCACCAGCTCTATTTGCTTGTCGGTAAACGGGCGAACCTCTTGGCGATAGATGTTGAGCGCCCCGATCAAGGCGTCGTCCTTCAGCAAGGGAACGATGAGAAGGGTTCGCGCCCCGCCCAAGGTGTTCAGACGGGTGCGGGCGTAAGCCGGGTCAGCTTGGATGTCGGCCAGCTGCACCGGCCGTTTGGTCCGGGCGAGTGTGACCAGCCCGCTGCCCGGCCGCGGCGGAATGTACGGGTCTTGCGCCATCGCCTCGGCATAGGCGGGCGGCGCGCCATCGACCGCGACGCTGCGGAAGCCCTCGCCGTCGCGCAGCATCAGGATGCCGAACTTGGCCTGACAGATACGCGTAGCGTTTGCCAGAATGGCCTGGAACACCGGGGCCAAATCGCCGGGAGAGCTTGAAATGACCCGCAGTACTTCAGACGTCGCCGTCTGCTGCTCCAGCGATTCGGTGAGGTCGTCGGTGCGCTGGCGCAATTCGCGGAGCAGCCGGGCATTCTCGATGGCGATGACCGCTTGGGAAGCAAAATTGGCGACCAGCTGAATTTGCTTGTCGGTAAATGGCCGAACTTCGGTGCGGTATATCGTAATCGCACCAACTGGCTCACTCTCCTTAAGCATAGGCACGCTTAGATTCGTGCGAATGCCGAGGCGATCTACGGCAGAGCCGACAAACGGGTCGCCATCGAGATACGATTGCTCGGTCCGATAATCGGGAATATGGATGATTTGCCTGCTGCTCAGCGACCGAAGCACCGCCGACTTCGCGCTGGCCTGGATCGGTATGCGCGCATCTGGTGGGTCACGATACCGTCCGGCGCGACGGAGCATGCCGTCCGCGTAAAGCCACAGGGTAGCGTTTTCGGCGCCGCAGATGCGGACGGCATTGTCCACTATGGTATCGAACACTGGTTTCAGATCGCCCGGCGAGCCGGAGATGGCATGCAACACTTCCGAGGTCGCCGTCTGCTGCTCCAGCAATTCGGTGAGGTCGGTGGTGCGCTGGCGAAGTTCGTTCAGCAGGCGTGCGTTCTCGATGGCGATGACGGCCTGGGCGGCGAAGTTCTGCACCAGATCGATTTCCCGCTCCGAGAACGGACGCACCTCCTGTCGGTAGATGGTAAAAAACCCCAAGACCGCATTGTCCTTGTGAAGGCTCACCCACAGTGAGGTGCGGGCCTTGCCGAAGTTGATCAACGCGTGCAGGCCAGGCGTCATTCGTTCGGGCGGCGTTTCAGCAAGGTCAGGGATATGGACAGTGTTGTCGCCGTGGCGAATCAGGTCGGGTATGCTCCCGGGTTGGACGTCGACCTGCTTGCTGACGAACTGCGCCCATTGCTCCGAAACGACGCCGCGGAATGAGGCAACCCGATAATGATCACCCTCGAAAATCCCCAACCCGCCATAGGTGGCTTGGCACAAGCGCAAAGCTTTTTCGACCATCGCGTCGAAGACCGGCGCGAGATCGCCCGGCGACGAATTGATGACGCTGAGCACTTCCGCTGTCGCCGTCTGCTGCTCCAGCGAATCGGTGAGATCCGCGGTGCGCTGGCGCAGTTCACTCAGCAGCCGCGTATTCTCGATGGCGATGACCGCCTGGGCGGCGAAATTCTTCACCAGCTCGATCTGCTCGTCCGAGAACAGCTGAGGCTGCCGCCGGGAAAGCGAAACCGCGCCGATGAGTTCATGCTCCTTCAGCAAGGGAACGAATAAAAGCGTGCGCATTCCGGCGGCCTCGACGGCCGCGACCGCCATCGGATTGCGATTGGCATAAGCCTCTTCGGCGGCCAGGTCGGCAATCTGATAAGGTGATTTTGTGGTCACCAGGCGATGAACGTACCCTCCCGGGATCGGCTTAAGCGGCGAGCGCCCGAGCGCCTCCGCGTAAGAGGGCGCGATATTGTGCGTGGCGACGAGGTGCAGGGCTGTTCCGTCCCAGCGATAGATGGCGCCCGAGTCGGCGGCGCAAACGCGCGCAGCGTTCTCCAACATCGTTGCGAAGACCGGTTCAAGTTCACCCGGCGAACTCGAAATAACCCGCAGCACCTCAGACGTGGCGGTCTGTCGCTCCAACGACTGGCGCAATTCGTTGAGCAGCCGCGCATTCTCGATGGCGATGACCGCCTGAGCGGCGAATGTCTTTAACAACTCGATCTGCCGGTCGGCGAACGGCCGCACCTCCTTGCGATAGACGACGATGGCGCCGATGAACTCGTCGCCCTTGAGCATCGGCGCGCCGAGGACAGTTCGCACCCCGGTAAGCTTGATGAATTTGGCGACATCCGGATCTCGCTGTTCAGAACCCGCTACCTCCGATATGTCGGCGACATGGACGAATTGTTTGGTGGCAGCCATGCGCAACAGCGGGCGGGCCCGGATCACCGGTTCGCGGCGGCGCAGCTCGGCAAATTTGGGCGGCGGATTGTGCATGGCGACGACGCGAAACGCGCCGCCTTCGTGCAGCGTGAGGATGCCGAAACTGGCTTCGCACAGGCGTGCGGCGCTGGCCAAAATCGTGTCGAACACATGGGCGAGATCGCCATGCGATCCGCTCATGAGATGCAACACTTCCGACGTCGCGTTGAGTTGTTCGAGCACGTCGTTGAGCTCGCGGGTCCGCTCCTGCAACTCGGATCGCAGATCGGCCGCGGGCGGCTGGCGAAGCTTCGTTTGCCGCGTAGGACGGGCTTTGGCCGCGACAGTGCGGCGCCGCGCCGTCGTCCGTTGCGCGCTGCCCTTCCCGCGCCGTTTCATCAAGCCCTCGCCGGAGCCGCTGATCACGCCAGAATTGGCGAAAGCATACTCTGTTGCGCGGCAAGGGGCGAGATGCTGAATGCCGTGCCGGTTGGCCGGTAGCGTCCGGGATTATCGCCCTCTGACGTTTCCCGCCCTTAGGGGGCGTGCGCCGCTCGGCGATTGCGGATGTCTGAGGCGTCAGGATTCGCGGCGCGACTCCCACGGCAGCGAATCCAGGTCCTTAAGGGTGTCGACGTTCGGACAATAGGTCTTCCACGCCGGGTCGGCGGCGTCGCGCCTGAGGTCCCGCATGCACCGCCCATGACTTTCGCACATCGTGCAAACGCGCTGCAGATCTTGGAACACTTGCGGCTCGATGCGCGCGACCTCGTTCTGGTCGAGGTCGAGCGCCGCCATGCGCTGCAGCAGAAGCTCGGCCGATTGCGCCCCCTTGCTCGCCAGCGTGCGAAGTTCACCGCTGGATACGCCGGCCTCGTGGGCGATGCGCGCAACTTCATCCGGCGGACAATATTTGAGCTCGGAGACGGAGCCCGCTTCAGTCCATTCGCGGCACCATTGCAGGAAAGACTCGATCGGCGACCAGATTTTTTGTCCACTGGGCACTGACATCTGAGCCTCCTCTATCGCGCAAGAAAAAAATCCAGGGACGGCGCAGTACCCCCGTAGCTGCGCCGTCACCCGCAAGGAAGCACCACGCGGCACTTCGTTCCAGGCGCAACAAATATGAAATCACGTCGCCCGAGGCGCTTTGACGTAAATCAATTCGCCGTCCGCCGGCCTGCATTTCTTCTTAATTCGGATGTGAGGGCTTGTTCGCCGCAGCGACGGAATCGCCGAGCGCGTACGTCGTCAAGCGCATCGACGCGCTAGATCGCCTTGCTCAAATCCTGGTTCTTGAGCGGCAGCGAGCGGATGCGCCTGCCGGTGGCGGCAAAGATCGCGTTGCATAGCGCCGGTGCCAGCGGCGGCACCGGCGGCTCGCCGACGCCGCCCCAGAAATCGCCGCTTGGCACGATCACGGTCTCGACCTTGGGCGCGTCCGCCAGGCGCAGCATTTCGTAATCGTCGAAGTTTCCCTGTTCGGCGACGCCGTTTTTGATGGTGATCTCGCCGTAGAGCGCCGCCGTCAGCGCGTAGATAATGGCGCCCTGGGTCTGCATTTCGACCGACAGCGGATTGACGACATGGCCGGGGTCGATCGCCGAGACGACGCGGTGCACGCGCACGCTTCCGGCATCGACCGAGGCTTCGACCACCTGCGCGCAGTAGCTGCCGCAGGCTTCGTTGACCGCGATGCCGCGGAATACGCCCTTCGGCGGCGGCGCGAACCAATCGGCTTTCTTGGCCGCGGCATCGAGCACCGCGAGATTTTTCGGGCTGTTGCGCAGCAAGCGGCGCCGATAGAGATAAGGGTCGATTGCCGCGGCGTGCGCCATCTCGTCGACGAAGCTTTCTTTGTAAAACGCGTTCTCGGTGTAATTGATCGCGCGCCAGACCCCGACCGGCACCGGCGTCTGGTGGATGACGTAGTCGACGAGATAATTCGGCACGTCGTAGGCCATCTCTTCGTCGGTCAGACCGCTGAGAAAAGTCTTGTCGACAATGTTGGTGCCGAAAGCCGCCACGAACACGGCGACGAATGACGGACCGGCAAGCCGCATCCGCAACGCGATCGGCATGCCGTCGGCATCGAGACCGGCGACCAGACGCGCCATCCCAAACGGCCGATAGAAGTCGTGCCGCATATCCTCTTCGCGGGTCCATACGAGCTTGACCGGCCCGTCGACTTCCTTGGCGATGAGCACGGCCTGGCGGACGTATTCCTGGATCGCGCCGCGCCGGCCGAAGCCGCCGCCGAGCATGGTGTTGTGGACGACGACTTTATCGTTGGAAACGCCGGCGGCGACGGCCGCGGTCACCAAAGCCGTCGTGGCGCCCTGGCTTGGCGCCCAAATCTCAATGCGCTCGGGCGTGACATGGGCGGTGCAGGTCTGCGGCTCCATGGTCGCGTGGGCGAGGTAGGGGACCGTGTACTCCGCTTCGATGCGCCGCGCGGCGCGCGCAAGTCCCGCGGTCACGTCGCCGTTGGCCTGGCCGACTTGCGCCTTTTCTGCATCGAGCGCCGCGCGCACGACGCCGGCAATCGATGCGCTCGACAGGCGGCTGTTGCCGCGATCATCCCAGACGATGGGCATAGCTTCGAGAGCGCGCTTCGCGCGCCACCAGGAATCGGCCACCACCGCCACCGCGTCGGGCAACCGCACCACGCGGCGTAGGCCTTTCATGCCGGCGATCGCGCTCTCATCGACCGATTTGGGAATGCCGCCGTAAACCGGGCACTGCTTGATGGCGGCATAATGCATGCCCGGTAACCGCACATCGATCGCGTAGACCGGTTGCGCGGTTACCTTGTCGAGTACGTCGAGACGCCGCTGCGACGTTCCCGCGAGGGTCCAGGTGGCGGGGTCCTTCAGCGCGACGTCCGCCGGCACCGTGATCTTTGCTGCATCCACGGCGACGGCGCCGAAGGACAGCGTGCGGCCGCTTGGTTGGTGCCTGATCGCGCTCATGCGCGCAACGCACTCGGAAGCGGCCACACCCCAGCGCGCCGCCGCCGCCGCGATCAGCATCTCCCGGGCCGTGGCCCCGGCCTGCCGCAGATACAGCTGCGAGTCGGCGATCGAGCGGCTGGCGCCGGTCGACATATCGCCCCAGATCTGTTTGCGTTCGAAGTTCTCACGCGCGGAGACGAGTTCGGCGCGGACTTTGGACCAGTCGCATTCGAGCTCCTCGGCGACCAGCATGGCGAGACCCGTCAGAGCACCCTGTCCCATCTCAGCGCGCGCGACCCGGATGACGACCGAATTGTCCGGCTCAATGACGACCCAGGCCGTAACCTCGGGCGCTTCTGCATCGCGCGCGGCGGCGCGCCCGCGTCCGAACGGAATCGCGAAAGCCAGTGTGAGGTTCCCACCCGCGGCGCTTATGCCGGCGAGGAAAGAACGGCGGCTCAGCAAATGGCGTCGTGTCATCTGCAATTCTTCAAACCGGGCGGGCGACGGCGGGGAAGGCTCTGGTGGAAAGGTTGGCAATCATCAGTCGGACATTAATGTGGCCGCCCACGCGACATCCTAACAAACACGATGCCGCAGGCAAACCACGGTTCCGGTCTGCCCTGGCGGCCACCTCTTGGGCCGCCTAGCGCTCATGTGTGCAGGCGGCGCGTGCACGCCCAAGTCAGGAAAGTGAGGCATCCCATTGCGACGACGACACTGGCAACCGGCCGGGCCGAGCGGCCGAGGTAACTGCCCACCACCGCGGCGGCAACAGCTGCGGCGGTTTGCTGCACCGGCGCCATCAGCGCCGCCGCCGTGCTGGCGCAGCCGCCGGCGGTTTCGGTTATAAAGGCCGTCACGCTCGCCAACTGAGATTTCCGAAACAGAGCATGGATGCAAAAACGGATGGTCGCGCGGTGCGGGCGCCGCGCGTCGAAGACGATGTTCTGGTCCGCGGACATGGCCGCTATGTCGCCGATGTTCCGCTGCCGGACCAAGCCTACGCCTATTTCGTGCGATCGCCGCATGCTTTCGCCCGGATCGTGAGCGTGGACGCCGCGGCGGCGCAGAGCGCACCCGGTGTTCTCGGCGTGCTCACAGCGAAGGATATGGAAGGCGTGGGCAACCTCGCGCGTCATCCACCGCTCGGCGGACGCACCGGCAAGGCGCTGATCGTGCCGCATCGCCCCGCACTTGCCGCCTGGCGGGCGATGCATATCGGCGAGCCAGTGGCGATGATCGTGGCCGAGAGCGCCGCGGCGGCGCAAGACGCTGCCGAGTTGTTTGCCGTCGATTACGAGGCGCTGACGCCGGTAACCGATGCGCGCGCGGCACTCGCCCCGGGTGCGCCGCAAATATGGCCGCAGGCGGAAGGCAACCTCGCGGTCGATTGGCCCGGACCGGCGGCCGATCCGGAAGCCAACGCCCGGCAGGTCGATGCGATCTTTGCTGCCGCGAAATTCGTCGCGCGCATTGCGCTGACGAACCAGCGCATGGCGGTCGCTTCGATGGAGCCGCGCGGCGCCACCGCAAGCTACGACCCGGCTACGGAGACCTGTACGTTGCGCGTCTGCTCGCAGGGCACCACGGCGATGCGCGATCCGATCGCCGCCATCATGCAATTGCCGACGGCGCGCGTGCGCGTCCTCACCGACGACGTCGGCGGTGCGTTTGGCCTGAAGACCGGCCCCTATCCCGAATACATCGCCCTGATGGTCGGGGCCAGAAAACTCGGCCGGCCGATCCATTGGATGTCGGGCCGATCGGAAGCGTTCCTCAGTGACAATCAGGCGCGCGACATTTATTCCGAGGCCGAGCTGGCGCTGGACGAGAAAGGGCGCTTTCTGGCACTTCGCATCCGCAACACCGCCAATCTCGGCGCCTATGTCGGCCCGGTCGGCGCCAATATCCCGGCCTTGAGTTTCACCCGCTGCCTGCCGGGCATTTACGATATTCGTCATATCGACGTCAGCGCGCGCTGCGCGTTCACCAACACGATCGCCACCGCACCCTATCGCGGCGCCGGGCGGCCGGAAGCGAACTACGTGCTCGAGCGCGTCGTCGAGGAAGCGTCGCGGGTCACCGGGGTTGATCCGGCAAAGCTGCGGCGGCGCAACCTCATTTCCGCTGCCGCCATGCCGTACAAGACCGCCGTCGGCACCACTTATGACAGCGGCGACTTCGCCCCGATTTTCGAGCGGGCGCTGGCGCTCGCCGATTACGACGGCATCAAGGCGCGCCGGCGGGAAGCGAAGAGACGCGGCAAACATCGCGGCATTGGAATTTCGTGCATGCTGGAGCACGGTGGCGGCACGCCGCTCGAAGGCGCGCTGCTGAGCTTTCCCGGCGACGGCACGCTTACGGTCAATCTCAACGTCCAGTCCACCGGCCAGGGCCACGCATCGGTGTTTCCGCCATTGGTTGCCGACCGGCTCGGCATTGCGCACGACAGGGTGACTTACAGGCACGGCGATTCGGCGCTCGAGATTGCCGGCTACGCTTCGGTCGGCTCGCGCTCGGCAATGACCGCGGCGCCTCGGTCGTCAAATGCATCGATGTGATGCTGGAGAAGGGCAAGCGCATCGCGGCGATGCTGCTCGAGGCAGCGGAAGGCGACATCGCCTACGACTCCGGCCACTTCGGCGTGGTTGGCACCGACCGCCGCATCGCGCTGTTCGGCGTCGCCGCGCGCGCGGCCGAGCTGAAAAAGCACGGTACGATCGCCGACGACCTCGATACCAAGGTGACGACCGAAACGCCGCTTTCCTTCCCGAACGGCGTCCATGTCGCCGAGGTCGAGATCGACCCCGACACCGGCCACATGGAGATTGTCGCCTACACCGCGGTCGACGATTGCGGCAACGTGCTCAACGCCGTGATCGTCGAAGGCCAGCTGCACGGCGCCCTGGCGCAGGGGCTCGGGCAAGCGCTGATGGAGCAAATATTTTACGACGACAGCGGCCAGTTGGTGACCGGCTCATTTCAGGACTATGCCATGCCGTGCGCCGCCGACATGCCGCGCGCGATCCGCGACGAACTACTCTGCGTGCCGGCGACCACCAATCCACTCGGCGTCAAGGGCGTCGGCGAGGCCGGCACCACTGCCTCGATCGCCGCAGTCATGAATGCCGTCGCCGATGCCATTCCCGGCGGCGCCGGTGCGCATCCGACATGCCGGTGACCGCGGTACGATTGTGGGACGCGTGTCGGCGCGCGAAGGGACTTCGGTCAGGACCGCCCTAACAAATCAGCGAGCGCGGCCACGACGGCGCCGGGCCGCGCCGGCTTGGACAGGAACGCGCATCCCAGCCATTCCGCCAATTCCGGATCGCTCGGTACCTGCCCGGTATAAAAGACAAATGGCGTGCCGCGGCTGGCCAGCCGCCGGGCGACCGGTGCAATCGTTTCGCGGCCCACCCTGACGTCGAGGATCGCGGCGGCGACGCGGTCATCGACCGCAGCGAGACCCTCGCGCACCGATCGGCAGCGGCCGGCGATTTCCGCCCCCGCCTCGAGCAGAATTGATTCAAGTTCCATGAGCAGGAGAGGGTCGTCTTCGACGATCAGCACGCGCGCACCCTGGAGCGCGGACACCTTACTGAACTTGGCCGATTGCTGCATTATCGGCTGCCTCCGGCAAAGCCAGGTCGATCGAGCAGACAAGTCCGGCCGGCCGCAATTCGCGCTCGACTTGCGCGCCGGGGATGACGCTGTCGATCAGTGCGTTGCCGAACCCGTCTGTTTTCGGCTGCGCTGCGCGCGGCCCGCCAGCCTCCTCCCAGACAAGCTTGAGCCGGCGTTGATTGTTCCGTCCGTTCGTCGACCAACTGACGCTGACGGTGCCGGTGGCGACCGACAGCGAGCCGTATTTTGCGGCGTTGGTTGCAAGTTCGTGCAGGACCAGACCGACCGGAGTGGCCAAGTCGGCGGGAAGCAAAATGGCTTCGCCCCGCAGATGCAACCGGTCCCGGATGTCCGTGATATACGGCGCCAGCTGCTGGCGTGCGAGTTCTGCGAGATCGGCGCCCTTCCAATCCGTCCCGACCAACAGGGTGTGAGCAGCCGCGAGCGCCGACAGCCGCCCCTCGAAGCGCTCGACGAAATCCTCCTTCGATTTGCTGTTGCGCATGGTGTGGCGCGCGATCGCCTGAATGACGGCGAGCGTATTGCGCACCCGATGGGTGAGTTCGCCGAGCAGCAACCGCAGGCGGTGCTCAGCGGCGCGTCGCGCGGTAACATCGCGGGTGCTTTCGAGCACCAGCCGGCGTCCGTTGAAATTTTCGAGCTGAATACGGCTTTCGACCGTCAGCTCGGTTCCGCTCTTGGTTTTCTGCCGCAGCTCGCCGGCCCAGCTTCCCTCCTTCGCCAACTTGGCCTTCAGCGCGGCAAACGAGGAACCGGGGACCCTGGTACCAAGCAACTGCTCCTTGCCTTTGCCGAGCGCTTCGTCATGACTGTAGCCGTAGAGTTCCTCGCTGCCGCGATTCCAGTCGACAATGCCGTCGTCGAAATCCCAGACGAAGATCGGATCGCGCGACAGGTCGATGAGATGCTTTTGCTGCTGGAGCTGTTCCTCGTTCTGGCGCAGCGTCTGCTCGACCTGCTGGCGCTCGGAAACATCGACCAGGGTGATGACCACGCCGTCGATCTTGTTGTCCACGGTGCGATAGGGCCGCAACCGGATGTCGTACCAGACGCCTTTGCGGCTGCGGACCTCGCGCCGGATCGGCGTCAGATTGGCAAGCACGGCGCGCGCATCCTCGCCGAGATCCTCGTATTCGAGCTGATGGGTGAAATCGGTGATCGGCCGGCCCTCGTCTTTTGCCGTGATGCTGAACAGTTCCGTCACCCGATCGGTAAAGCGCTTGATGCGCAGGTCGGCGTCGAGGAAAAGCGTGCCGAAATCGGTCGCCGCCACCAGATTTTGCAGATCGCTGTGGGCGCGCGAGATCGCGTCGAGCTTGAGCTTCAGCTCGCTGTTGACGGTCTGCAGCTCCTCGTTGATCGATTGCAGCTCCTCTTTGCTGGTTTCCAGCTCCTCAGAGGTCGAACGATATTCCTCGTTGATCGATTGCAGCTCTTCGTTGGCGGCGCGCAGTTCTTCATTGGCGGCCTCTGATTCCTCGCGCACGGTGCGAAGCCGCGCCTGCGTCAGCTCCAGTTCCTGGGTCAGCCGCCGTACCGTCTCGTTGGAGGCCAAGCGGTCCGGCGCGACCAGGCTTTCGTCGACGGCCTCGCCCTCGATGAACATGACGATGGCGTTCAGCGGCTCCGCCGAGCCGCTGTCGTAGGCGGGCTTGACCAGCAAATGGACGCGGTGCGCGGTGCCGTCGAAGCGCACCATGATCGAGAGGCTGCAGGTCGGCAGCCGCTGCTCGAAAGCCCGATTGAGGGCGGACCGCAGCTCGAAGCGCAGCTCCGGCCGCACCAGATCGACGACGTCGCTGCTTAGCGGGCCGCCCGAGGGCCCAACGTAACGGCCCGCGTTTTCCGACAGGTGAATCACCCGATGGCTGGCGTCGACCAGCATCGAAGGCGGCGCCACCTGCTCGATCGCGCGGCGATGCAACGCGGCTTCTTGCAGTGCCATGGCCGGCGTCAGGCCTCGGCCGATCTGGGCAATTTGTTCGCGCCCGCCGATGGAGCCGAGCAGGTGCGGCGGCAGCCGCTGCTTTTCGCCGGGGACCGCGACCGACTGATAGATGCGGGCGGCCCGGTCGAGGCAGCGGAAAAATCCCGGCGGATTGTCGGCGCCCTCTGACGGGCCGAGAAACAGAAATCCGCCGGGATTGAGCGCGTAGTGGAAGATGCTGCACACCTGCTCCTGCAACTCGCGATCAAGATAAATGAGCACGTTTCGGCAGGAGATCAGGTCGACGCGCGAGAACGGCGGATCTTTCAACAGATCGTGCACGGCGAACAGGACGATATCGCGCAGTTCCTGCCGCACCCTGTAATGATCGCCTTCACGGGCGAAGAACCGGCGCAACCGGTCCTCGCTTACATCATGCTCGATGGCGATCGGATAACGTCCCTCCCGCGCGGCAACCAGCGCTTGTGAATTGAGATCGGAGCCGAACACCTGGATCGGGGGGCGCAGCTCGTGCCGCGCCGACTCCTCCAACAGCAGGATCGCGAGCGAATACGCTTCTTCTCCGGTCGCACAGCCCGGAACCCAGACCCGGATCGCTTTGCGGTGACCGATCTCCTTGAAGAACTCCGGCAGCGCATTCTTGGCGAGCGCCTCGTAGGCTTCGCCATCGCGGAAAAACGTCGTTACCGAAATGAGCAGGTCGCCGAGCAGCGCTTGCGCCTCGCCCGCGTTGTCGCGCAGATTCTCATAGTATTCTTTCAGGTCATGGGTTCTGGTGACCTGCATGCGGCGGGCAATCCGCCGCAGCACGGTGCTGCGCTTGTATTTCGAAAAATCATGACCAGTGCGCGTGCGCAACAGTGTTAGGACGCGCCGCAATTCCTCGTCGTCCAGTTTTTGCAGCAAGACGGGAACCGGCACCGTCTGCTTGATGCGCAGCAGATCGGTAAGCCGCACGGCGAGTTCATGCACCGGCAGCACGAAATCCGCTGGTCCAGCGGCGATGGCGCTGCGCGGCATCGAGGTATATTCGGCCTCGTCCGGATCCTGCACCAGGATGATGCCGCCGGCTTCCTTGACGGCGCGCACGCCGATAGCGCCGTCCGAACCTGCCCCGCTCAGAATGACGGCGAAGCCGTCGCCGAGCCGTTCGGCGAGCGAACGAAAGAATAGATCGATCGGCGTCCGCTGGCCGCGCGGTTCGTCGAACTTCAAAGCCGAGATTTCATGATCGATCAATTGCAGACGGCGATCGGGGGGAATGACATAGACGTGATCGGCCAACAGTTTTTCTCGGGTTTCAACCTGCACCACCGGCATTCGCGTTCGCATCGCCAGGATGCTCGCCAGCTCGCTGCGATGTCGCGGCTCAAGATGCACGACGACGACGAACGCGGCGCCGGTATTATCCGGAATTGCGGCAAAAAAGCTCTGCAGCGCCTGAACGCCGCCGGCTGAGGCGCCGATGGCGACGATGACTGGGTTTTCGTTGCCGGCGTCCGGTGCGGGCTGTCCATGGCCCTCGGTGTTGTCGTTGTCCGCCAAGACGCCACTCCGCTTCCGCCCCCAAGATCAGCATATCTAAAAAGCAGCATGTCTAAAACAGGGAAGAGCGGTAACTAGTTCCGGTACGGAGAGGCAAGCGGACAGCCACCGGAACTGGCGCATGGATGAAAGAATTTTGATTCCAGTCACGCGCGAAACGCAGATCAGATGAGAGCCTGGCCGCGTTTGCGGTTTTGTGTCCAAATGCGAACGCCGAGTGCGCGATCGAGAGCAGCGGCGATCCACCGATCACGCACGAAGTGGCCACCGGACGGATCATCGCGCCGGCCGCAAAAGGCGAACGCGATCGGGACCGGCTGTGCGCCCCGGCGCTCGCTAAGACAGCCAACGCGGCCGCCAAAATGCCGAAACCCGCGATCCGGATTTAACCTTCCGCTGCGGTGACGAGGGGCGCCGCCTTGCCACCCCGGGGGCCCAGCCTATAATGCGCCGCTTCCTTCGCGCAGGGGATTGTCTTGGCGCTGCCGGGAGCGAAATCCGTAGCCGTGATCATGGGCAGCCAATCCGATTGGCAGACCATGAAGCACACCGCCGAGACGCTCGATGCGCTGGGCGTAGGCTATGATACGCGCATCGTCTCCGCCCATCGCACCCCCGAGCGTCTCTACGCCTTCGCCAAAGGCGCCAAAGCGGCAGGCTTCAAGGTGATTATCGCCGGCGCCGGCGGCGCCGCGCATTTGCCCGGCATGACCGCCGCGCTCACCAGCCTGCCGGTGTTCGGCGTGCCGATCGAATTGAAGGCGCTGTCGGGCCAGGATTTGCTTTATTCCATCGTGCAGATGCCGCCGGGCGTTCCGGTCGGCACATTGGCGATCGGGCAAGCTGGCGCCGTCAATGCCGCGTTGCTTGCGGCGAGCGTTTTGGCGCTCAGCGATCCAACACTGGGCGACCGGCTCGAAGCCTGGCGGCAACGCCAGACCGCCGCCGTTACGGAAGCGCCCAAGGATCCAGGCGCGTGAGCGCTGTCGCGCCTGTGCTCGAGCCCGGGGCCACGATTGGCATCCTCGGCGGCGGCCAACTCGGGCGCATGCTGGCGCAGGCGGCGGCGCGGCTGGGGTTTAAGTGCCATATCTTCGCGCCTAATCCGGACTCGCCGGCCTTCGATGTCGTGCATCGTGTCACCTGCGCCGATTACGCCGACACGCAGGCGCTCGGCCGCTTTGCCGGAAACGTCGATGTCGTCACTTACGAGTTCGAGAACGTGCCCGCGGAAACCGCGACGTTTCTCGCCGCCCGGGTGCCGGTGTTGCCGGATTTAAAAGTTCTGGCAACCACCCAGGATCGGCTTGCGGAAAAGAACTTCGTTGCGTCCCTTGGCATCGCCACCGCCCCCTATGCCGCCGTAGCGGCGCCGGCCGCGTTGGCCGGAGCGCTGGAGCTGATCGGCCGCCCCGCGGTCCTGAAAACGCGCCGGTTCGGCTATGACGGCAAGGGCCAGACGACGATCCATAACGGCAGCGAACCCGAAGCCGCGTGGCGGGAAGTCGGCGGTCAGGCTTGCATCCTCGAAGCTTTCGTGCCGTTCGCGCGCGAGGTCTCGGTTGTTGCCGCGCGCGCCCCCGACGGCACCGTCGAATGTTTCGACGTGACCGAGAACGAGCACCGCGACCATATTTTGAAGGTATCGCGGGTGCCTGCCGCCCTGTCCGATGCTGCCGCCCGAGAGGCGCGTCGAATCGCCGAGACCATTGCGCAGAAATTCGCCTATGTCGGCGTGCTGGCCGTGGAAATGTTCGTGCTGCACGACGGCAATCTCCTCGTCAACGAGATCGCGCCGCGGGTGCACAATTCCGGCCATTGGACGCTCGACGGCGCCTCGGTGTCGCAATTCGAGCAGCACATCCGCGCGGTCGCCGGCTGGCCGCTGGCAAAACCTATCCGCCGCGGCCGCGTGGAAATGATCAACCTCATCGGCGGCGAGGTCGCAGACTGCCGGTCCTGGCTTGGCGTTGCCGGCGCCGCCGTGCATCTCTACGGCAAAGCCGCGATACGACCCGGCCGCAAGATGGGGCACGTGACGCGGGTGTTTACCGAGTAGAGCGCCGTCGTCTCAGCTGGAGGCCATTGGCGTTCTATCATCTTGGTGCAGCACGGTCTTTTCGGAAACATCGGCGCGCACTTTTCCGGCTTGTTCAGCAAAGGTCGAACCAAGCTCGCCGCCGGCGGCCGCGCCGCCGCTTATGGACTTTTGAGCGCCGTTCTGGTACTCACCGCGTCAAGGTGGCGCAGGCGCGAGCGTCTGCGCCGCTATCCCATTTACAGCGCACTTAACTGAGCGCAGCCAAACGAGGAGCACGCGTGCAGGTTCTCGTCCGCGACAACAACGTCGACCAGGCCCTCAAAGCGCTGAAGAAAAAGATGCAGCGTGAGGGCATCTTCCGCGAGATGAAGCTTCGCGGCCATTACGAAAAACCCTCTGAAAGAAAGGCTCGGGAAAAGGCGGAGGCGATCCGCCGCGCCCGCAAGCTGGCCCGCAAGCGGCTCCAGCGCGAAGGCCTGCTGCCGATGAAACCGAAGCCCACCACCGCCGCCGGACCGGGCGGCAGGTCCGGACCGGCGCGCGCGCCCCGCTTCGGCTGAACTGATCGCGTCTTGCTGGCGGCGCGGGGTCCTGTTGGCCGGTGCCTTTGTTTTGGCAAGCGCCTTTGTTGTGATCCGCCAGGGGTATCCCGTTGTCGCTGTCTGATTTACCGTTGGCGGGAGGGGCGCCACGGTGCCACGAGTCGTCTGATGACGGGTTTAATTTTGGTGTGGCGCACGCGCCGATGCGGGCGCATGGCGACGCGACGTTCGGCGCTTGCATTTTCCCTGCTCGTGCCGCTGGCGCTTGCCGGCTGCACGCCGCTCGGCAATCTGGCGTCATCGGAGAAGGACGACGCGCTCTACGCGACTTCGCAGTCCAACCTGACATCGCTCACCGAAGTCGTCGAAAAACATCCGGACGATCCGCAAGCCTACAACATGCGCGGCTCGGTGCTTGCCGACGCCGGGCAGGCCGAGCAGGCGCTCGCCGATTTCAATAAGGCGATCAGCCTCGATCCCAATTACGCGCAGGCCTACGCCAACCGCGCGTTACTCTATCGGCGGAACGGCAAGCTTGATCTTGCGCTCGCCGATTACAACAAGGCGCTGTCGATCGACGGCAACTATGCGCCCGCTTATCTCGGCCGCGGCATCGTTTACCGCCAGCAGGGCCGCACCGTGCAGGCGCTCGGCGACTTCAACAAGGCAATCGCGCTCAAGCCCGACAATGGCCAGGCCTATTACAATCGCGGCTTGCTCTATCAGGGCCAGCGTCAATACCAATTCGCCATCGACGACTTCTCCACCGCGCTCGGGCTGACGACGAAAAAGGACGAAGCTTACGTGGCGCGCGCGCTCAGCTATCTCGCGATCGGCGACGCCAAATCGGCGGCCAGCGATCTTGACGAGGCGGTCCAGCTCGAGCCGAACAACCTGCAGGCCTGGACCAGCCGAGGGCTCGCCTACGAACGCCTGGGGCAAAAGGAGAAGGCGGCCGGCTCGTATGCGAAGGCGCTCAACATCAATGAGAAATACGAAGTCGCCCGCGCCGGTTTTGCCCGCGTCGGCGGCAAGGTCGGGCAGTCCTACCAGACCTTCTGAGGACGCAGCCGAACGAGAACGCGTCCATGACCGTTACGCTTAACCACACCATCGTTCCGGTCCGCGACAAGGCCGCGGCAGCCAAGTTTTTCGCCGACATTTTCGGTCTCAAGCGCGGCCGCAGCAACTATTTCGCGCCGGTGCGGATCAACAAGTCGCTGACGCTGTTGTTCGACGATGACAACAAGTTCGAGAGTCATCACCTGGCATTCCACGTCAGCAATCGCGAATTCGACGCCATCGTGCGCCGCATCAAGGCGGCGAATATCGCCTTCGGCAGCGCGCCGTGGAGCCTCGACGACGGCAAGCTCAATGACTGGAACGGCGGCCGCGGCGTCTATTTCCGGGACCCCAACGGGCACGTGCTCGAACTGATGACCGTGCCGCAATAGGCGCTCAGTGCCGGGGACGGCCTGGCGGTTCGTCCAGATCGCCGGCGAGGAAGCGCCCGACAGCATGCAGCGCGCCATTGGCGTCAAGGTCATCGTGGTCGCCGTCAAGGAAGCGCACGATGTGCTTCGGCGCCTTGATCAGATCAAACAGCCGTTCGCCCATGGCATAGGGAATGATCCGATCGCGCAGGCCGTGCAGGATGAGAACCGGCGCGGTGATTTTTGCGATACGCTCGTCGGAGCGGAATTGATCCTTCATCAAGAGCCCGACCGGCAGATACCAATAGCGCATGGCGGCGACCGCCGCCGCGGAGGTGAACGGCGCCTCCAGGATCACGCGTCCGATCGGCTTTTCCGTCGCCACGTCGACGGCGACGCCGGAGCCGAGCAACTCGCCCCACACGACGAGCTGCGGCGCCGGGTAGCGCGTCGCGGCAAAGGCGTAGGCGGCGTCGGCGTCGGCGATCAGCCCGGCTTCGCTCGGACTGCCGCTTGAGCCGCCATAGCCGCGATAGTCGATCGCCACCAGACCGATGCCGCCCTTGATGAGCTTACGAAAGCGCTCGACGCGATAGCGCAGCGAACCGCCGTTGCCGTGAAAATAGATGATCACCGGCTTGGCGTCGCGCGGCGCGACGTGCCAGGCGACGATCCGCTCGCCGTCGGATGATGTCAGCGTGACCTCCTCGGCCTCCGGCAGACCGGCCTGCGCCGGCGGCGTGTGGGTCGTGTCGGGGAAGTACATCAGAGACCGCTGGGTGAAGTAGAGGATCGCGCCGAGGCCGAGATAGAGACCGAACAAGCCGACCGCGATCCATTTCAGCGCCGTCTTCGCCCGCGAAGCCCACGGGTCCGGCCATTGCCACGCGCGCGCAGCCGCGGCGCGTTGGATGAACTCCCGCAGGCGCGGAGCGGCGTCGCGGAGAATGGCGGCGCCATAGTCGCGCGCCTGACCAATTCTTCCGTCACGCCGAAATGAAAGAGAGCGCCCCATCACGTCCTCGTCGGTGTCCGAATGCGTCGCTAAGGCCAAGCCAGAATCGCGCGGGTCACAAAAACAAACCGGCCGGCTTATGCAAGCCGGCCGGCCAGATTCAATCCCGCACCGCGCAGTCAGGGAAAGCGGAATCAGGGGCAGACTTGCACGGTGCGCTGGCGATAACCGACGCCTTCGACCCAGACCTGACGCTTCGCCCAATGGCAACCAGGGGCCTGCTGAGCGTAAGCAGGCGCCGGCGCAGGACCCGCGGCTGCCGGCGGATAATAGGCGCCAGGAGGCAGTGGCGGCGGTGGGTAATAACCGGGGGGCGGCGGGTAGTAACCGGGCGGTGGCGGGTAGTAACCCGGCGGCGGATAATAGCCCGGCGGGTAATACGGCGCGCTGTTGGCGACGGCGCTGCCCACGATGGCGCCGGCCGCAACGCCGCCGAGAATCCCTGCACCCACGGCGCAACCGACACACCAGGCGTTCGCCGGGCTTGGAGCGGCCAGCGATGCAAGACTGATGCTGGCGGCGCCAGCAAGCGCGGTGAGCGATTTGTGCATGTGTTCTCCTCGTGTGATCGGCCGGGAGCCGACCCCGAACGTCGATGAGCGGAAGTCCCCTAAACCCCCGAATTTATCCCCCATCGCCATCAAGCGCGCACTCTCTGGCGGTGGAAAATGGTACACCGACGCTGTGAGCTAAATTAAGGCGTCCCCCCACCGGGTGGGGGGACGCATTTCTCACGGCAATGCCTTTAAGCCGGCAAGCTTAGTAGCAGGCGCGCACCCAGACGTAGCCGTTCCACACGCGCCGGCAGCCGGCGCCGTAATAGCGGTATGGACCGTAGGGATAGTAGTACCCACGATAGTAGTACGGCGCGGCCGCCGCGGCTCCGACCGCGGCGCCGGCGGCTACGGCACCAACGCCCCAGCCCCAACCACGCCAGCCCCAGCCCCAACCCGGACCATAGCGCCACCAGGCGTCCGCCGGGCTCGCAGTCGCGAGCATCGTCCCGCCGATAGCCGCTGCGGCAACGAGTGTCGTCAAAATCTTCTTCATGGCATCACCTCGACTGAGCATTGTTTGTTCACAGCACCCAAATTCCGCCCCTGGGGGCCTAAGTTCCCATTTATGGGTGAACACGGACTGAACAATGCCGCCTGATTGTGGCCATCATTTGAAGCGCGGGAAGCGAACTCTAGAGGTCCGATGTCACTGATCTATGCGGTCGGCGATATCCACGGCTCGCTATCAAAGCTGCAGCAGCTGATCGCACGCTGCGAGCAACATGCCGCGGGGCGGCCGATGACGTTCGTCTTTCTCGGCGATTACGTCGACCGCGGGCCTGACAGCGCCGGCGTTATCCGCACGGTGATCGAGCTTCAGTCGAGCCTTGGGGATCGCGTCATCGCGCTAAAGGGAAACCACGAGGCGATTGCGCTCGGCGTCATCGACGGCACGTTGCCGGCCGACTATTGGTTGGCCCAAGGTGGAACGGCGACGCTGCGCAGCTACGGCGTCCAAAGCGCCCGCGAGCTGCCGCGCGATCACGTCGAATGGCTGCGTTCATTGCGGCTGAGCCACGACGACGGCCGCCGCTTTTTCGTCCATGCCGGCATCGATCCGAACAAGCCGCGCGACGCGCAGGATGAGCACGATCTGCTCTGGATCAGGGAGCCGTTCCTGTTTGATCGACGGGACTACGGGCGCCTCATCGTCCACGGTCACACGCCGTTGAAGACCCGCGCGCCGGATTTGCGGAGCAACCGCCTGAACCTCGACACCGGGGCTGTGTTCGGCGGCGCTCTGACGGCGGCCGTGTTCGAGAGCGCCGAAACGACACCGACGACATTTCTTCAGGCCGGATGAGATTGGATTGCCGGCGAGATCTGCGATGCCGCCGTTTCGACTCCACCCCCGATCCCTTTTCCGTCCGCCTCGTATGACGGGGCTTTGTCGCCTGCGTCAATCCGTCGCAGGCCGACTTTATCGGTCCAATGGGCACCGAAGACGCGCTGAATCGCGGCCCTTCAGAAGCTAGTCTCGTTTTCGCGATTTGGATCGGGGGGCACGTGAAGCACAAGCCGGCGCGGCCGCAGCGTCAGACAGACAGCCTGCGGCCGTCGCAGCCGACGCCGCGGCCTAGACCGGTTCATCCAGACGCGGCCGCCGAGCAACGGGGCGCCCCAAAGGAGCGCCCGCGCGCGGCCGCCGTGCGGCTGGCGGCCGAGGTCGGCCGGCTCGCCGCCGAACTCGAAGCTTCGCGTGCGCGCATCACCGAACTCGAGGCGAGGATCGATATCGATCCCCTCACCGAGACGCTCAACCGCCGCGGCTTCGAGCGCGAGCTCAAGCGCTCGCTCGCTTACGTCAAGCGTTACGGGGTGAGCGCGGCGCTGGTCTATCTCGATCTCGACGAGTTCAAGCCGGTCAATGATCGCCACGGCCACGCCGCGGGCGACGCTGTTCTCAAAGCGATCGCGGCGGCACTCACCAACCATGTCCGTGCTTCCGATGTGGTGGCGCGCATCGGCGGTGATGAATTCGTCGTGCTGTTGTGGAACGTCACTGACGGCGAAGCCGCGGCGAAGGCGGCGGAGCTCGAGACGGCCGTGTATGGAACGCCGGTACGCTGGGGCGCCTCGACCCTGGTCGTCGGAGCGTCCGCGGGGGTGGCATTCATCGGTCCTCTCGAAACCCCAGCCGATGTGCTCAGGCGCGCGGACACGGCCATGTACGTGCGCAAGACTGAGCGTCGGCAGACAGCCCTCCCCGCGCACGAGGAAAAGTCACGCAATGATATCGGGCGTCAGCTGGTCTTCGATGAAGGTGATGCGATCGCGCAATTGCAGCTTGCGCTTCTTCAGGCGCTGAACCTGGATGATGTCGGCGCCGGGCGAGATCTGTAGCGCCGCAATCGCGGCATCGAGGTCGCGATGCTCCTGTTGCAGGCGTGCAAGTTGCGCCCGAAGCTCGCTTTCTTCCTCTTGTGTCATCGCCGCCTTGGTCGCGCCGCGGTTTTGCCTTGGGCGCCCGTGGGCACGGTATAAAGGCCGGTAAGCCGCTACGGATTATCGCGTTTTGGTTAATATCCGACAAGCCCGCGGAGGCCCGGTGCACAGCGGGGATTTTCCCGATCCGGAAAAAGGAGTATCTTCAGCGATAGTCACACTGGTGTAACATCGCGTTCAAGGGTCAGGGGCCATCAGACTCATGGAGGCAGGCCATATGCCGATCGAATCGCATCTTGCGGAACTCGAAAGACGGCACCAAGCACTCGAACTGGAAATCAGCGAAGCGCTAACTCACCCTTCGACGGACGATTTGAGGATCGTAGAACTCAAACGCCGCAAGCTGCACGTCAAAGACGAGATCGCGCGGCTCACACAAGACGCCAGCGTACATTAGTAAATCAAGGTCACTCGGCTAATTTCATCCGCTCGTCCCCGCGGAAGCGGTGAGGTTTGAAATTTTTTCCTCTTCACACGTCCTTCGCCACGCCGCGCAGCTTGAATTTTTGAATCTTGCCGGTCGACGTCTTCGGAATGTCTGCGAACACCACATAGCGCGGGCATTTGTAGGCGGCGAGGTGGGAGCGGCACCAGGCGATCAGCTCCTCAGCCGTGGCGCCGGCGCCGGGCTTGAGCTCGACGAAGGCGCACGGCGTCTCGCCCCATTTGTCGTCGGGCTTGGCGACCACGGCGACGGCGGCGACCGCCGGATGCTTGTAGAGCGCATCCTCCACCTCGATTGAGGAAATGTTCTCGCCGCCGGAGATGATGATGTCCTTGGAGCGGTCTTTGAGCTGGATATAGCCGTCGGGATGGACGACGCCGAGATCTCCGGAATGGAACCAGCCGCCGGCAAATGCCGCTTCGGTCGAGTTTTTGTTCTTCAGATACCCCTTCATCACCACATTGCCGCGGAACATCACTTCGCCCAAGGTCTGGCCGTCACGCGGGACGCTCTGCATGGTTTCGGGATCGAGCACGTCGAGCGCGTCGAGCACCGGATAGCGTACGCCCTGACGCGCTTTCTTCTCCGCCTGCTCGTCGGGCGAAAACACGTCCCATTCGCCGTGCCAGTCGTTGATGCTCGCCGGCCCGTAGGTTTCGGTGAGGCCGTAGACGTGGGTGACATTGAAGCCGGCGGCCTTCATCGCGGCGAGCACGGCTTCCGGCGGCGGCGCCGCGGCGGTGACGAACTCGACCACACGCGGCAGCGGTTTGCGCTCATGCGCCGGCGCGTTGAGCAGCGTCGACATCACGATCGGCGCGCCGCACAGATGGGTGACCTTGTGCGCGGCGATGGCATCGAAAATCGGCGCCGCGCGCACCGCACGCAGGCAAACATGGGTGCCGGCAACGATGGACAGCGTCCAGGGAAAGCACCAGCCGTTGCAATGAAACATCGGCAGCGTCCACAGATAGACCGGATGCTTGCCCATGCCGCAGGTGATCACGTTGCCGAGCGCGAGCAGATAGGCCCCGCGGTGGTGATAGACCACGCCCTTGGGGTCGCCGGTGGTGCCCGACGTATAGTTGAGCGAGATCGCGTCCCATTCGTCGTCGGGCATTTGCCAGGCGAAATCCGCATCGCCCTCGCGCAAAAGCTCCTCGTACGCGATGCTGCCCACGCGGTCGCCGCCGCCGGCAAATTCCGGGTCGTCGTAATCGATGACCAGCGGCTTGGCCTTGCAGATCGCCAGCGCATCCTTGACCACCTTGGAATATTCGCGATCGGTGATCAGCACCTTGGTCTCGGCATGGTCGAAGCCAAACGCGACGATGGTGGCGTCGAGCCGCGTGTTGATGGTGTTGAGCACGGCACCGGCCATCGGCACCCCGTAATGCGCCTCGATCATCGCCGGCGTGTTGGCGAGCATGACCGACACGGTATCGCCGCGGCCGATGCCGCGCCGCGCCAGCGCCGACGCCAGTTGGCGCGCGCGCGCATAGAATTGCCGATAATTCCACGAGCGCGCGCCATGGACGATTGCGGTCACGTCCGGATAGACCTCGGCCGCGCGCGCCAGAAAAGACAGCGGCGTGAGCGGCTGAAAATTCGCCGCGTTGCGATCGAGGTCGGTGTCGTAGGGCGTCGGCATGGTCCTGCTCTTGCTGCGAGACCCCAAGCCTAGCGAAATTGGCCGATGGCGAACAGCCGGAAGCTCATGCGAGCTTTCCAAGCGGAAACAGCCGGCGGGAAACAGGGTGTCCGCCGTCCCCTTCCAGCTCTTCGCTATTCGCTTTCGTAAAGCAAAGCCGCGAGCGGATCATGCTCCGGGCGACTTGAGTGCGGAGTCCGTCATCTTTTTGTTCAGATGGGCGAGAAACGGCGGCAAGGTGCGAAAGGCGAGGTGGATGCTGTCATTGAACGATAGCGTTCTGTAACCGTGGCGACCCCAGGCCAAGGCCAGCGCCTGTTTGCTGAAGATCGACACGTGGCCGTTGCGCGGCCCGACATACCACCAGCATAGGCCGTAATTGTTGAAGTCCGCCGGCTGCACCAGCGTTGAGTAGAAGATAAGCCCGGTTTCAGCCGCGCATTCGACGATCGTGGCGATGCCGGCAAGCGGATCCGGCAGATGTTCGAGCGTCCGAAACTGGTCACCAGGTCGAACTTTCCGTCCGGACGGTGCGCGTAGGCCGGCACCAAGGGATCATACGTCACCGCCGCCGGGAAATCGTTGGCGCGCAGCGCAGTGCAAAACTCGTCGTTGCCGCCGCCATAGTCGAGCACGCGGGTTTCCGCTTTGTGTGTCGCCCATAACCGAGTCACCACCTCGGCATTGGCCCGCGGCCGCGCCGATTGGTAATCGGGATCGACGGCTTGATAGCCGTCGTTATAGATGTGTTGCTTGAATTGATCGCTGCTCCAGTCATCGAAGGCGTCGGTGAACAGGAAGCCGCATTTCGCGCAGCGTCGGTAATAGACCGGCACGCCGGACAGCGGTAGCCGTACCCCCTTCGGCTCCGCGCAGTTTTTGTGAAAGTCGACGACGCCGAACAGCCCGGCCTCGCCGCCGCAGACCTTGCAGGGTAGCGGCTCCGCGCAAACTGGCCTGAGCTGGTCAAGCATGAGGTTCGTCAGTGGGGCTAAGAGAATCACTGACTACGCAGCCTAGCGAAAATGGCGAGGAGCGAACAGGGATAGCGAACAGTAAGGTACGCTGCTCGCCATTCGCTTCTACCGAACAAAGCCCCTTGCTCCCTGCCAGAGCAACGCCACCGCGATCAGGAGCATCAGCAGATAGGCGATCCGGTAGAAAGCTTCCGTTGGCGTTTTGCGCACCAGCCAGATGCCGAGAAAATTGGTGGCGACGGCGAGCGGCAGCAGCACGGCCGAGGTCGCCAGATTACGCAGCGAGAACTGGCCCAGCGCGAAATAGGGCACGACCTTCATCCAGTTCAGAATGGCAAAGAAAATCACCGTAGTGCCGACCAGCGTGAACTTGTCGAGCCGCTGCGGCAGGATGTGAATCTGAAACGGCGGCGAGCCGACCTGCACCAGCGTCGACGTGAAGCCGGACAGCGCGCCCCAGACAATTCCCATGGCCGGATGCGGCCGCCGGGCCTTCGCCGGCGCGTGCCCGAGATAGGCGCGCCGCCACGTTCCGAGCCAGGTATGAAGGACGAAAACCAGCGCGATCGCTCCCACGGTCAGCTCGATTGCGGCATTGGAGAAATAGCGCGCAAACAGCCAGCCGCCACCGACACCGAGCACGGAGCCGGGCAGCAGCACCTTCAAATTCCAGGCGCTCCAGTCGCGGTGATAGGTCCAGACCGAAATGACGTCCTGAACAATAAGGATTGGCAGGAGGATCGCGGCGCCCTCGAGCGGCGGCACGACCAAGGCGAGCAGCGGCGTCGAGATCATGCCCAGCCCGGCAAAGCCGCCTTTGGCGAGGCCGATCAAAGTTACGGCGGGAATGGCTAACAGATAGAACAGGGGATCGGTGATCACTGAAGGGACTGCGTTATTGCGCGAATAGCCTGCTGACATAGATCAAAGCGCGCGGCTCGACGCCAGCGTTGTGATGCATGGCCGGGCCGCGACCTCGACACGGCTTGCAAAAAGTGCCGCCGGGGATTGAGAATGAAGTCAGAAAAACAAACGGGAGAGAGCGCCGTGGACGCGCGTTCGAGCCGCTATCACGAGGTCTACGCGGGCTGGCAGCGCGATCCGCAGCGCTTTTGGGCCGAGGCGGCCGCGGACCTTGACTGGTTCGAACAGCCGAAGGCGACGTTCGACCCGAAGGGCGGGATCTACGGCCGCTGGTTCCCCGGCGGCGTCTGCAATACCTGCTTCAATGCCGTCGACCGCCACGTCAATGCCGGTCGCGGCGACCAGGCGGCCATCGTCTACGATTCGCCGCTCGCCGGCGCAAAGCGCACTATCACCTATCACCGGCTGATGACCGAGACCCAGGTGCTCGCCGCGGTGCTGCGCGATCTCGGCGTCGGCCAGGGCGACCGCGTGATCCTCTATATGCCGATGGTGCCGGAGGCGATGATCGCCATGCTCGCCTGCGCGCGCATCGGCGCCATTCATTCGGTGGTGTTCGGCGGCTTCGCGGCGCGCGAATTGGCAACTCGCATCGATGACGCCAAGCCGAAGGCGATCCTCTCCGCCAGCTGCGGCATCGAACCCGGCCGCATCGTCCATTACAAGCCGCTGCTCGATGAGGCGATTGCGCTGGCGCAGCATAAGCCCGGTGCCTGTCTCATTTTGCAGCGGCCGCAGGCGGAAGCCTCACTGATTGGCGGCCGTGATCACGACTGGGCGACCATGCGCGACCATGCGCTTATCCACGCCCGCTCGGTCTACGACTGCGTGCCGGTCGCGGCGACCGATCCGCTCTACATTCTCTATACATCTGGCACGACTGGACGCCCAAAAGGCGTGGTCCGCGACAATGGCGGCCACATGGTCGCCCTCAAATGGTCGATGAAAAATCTGTACGGTCTCGACCCCGGCGAAGTGTGGTGGACCGCCTCCGACATCGGCTGGGTGGTCGGCCACAGCTACATCGTCTATGGGCCGCTGCTGCACGGCTGCACTTCAGTCCTGTATGAAGGCAAGCCGGTCGGCACGCCCGACGCCGGCGCGTTCTGGCGGGTGATCGCCGAGCATGGCTGCGCAGCACTGTTCACCGCGCCGACTGCATTCCGCGCCATCAAAAAAGAAGACCCGCAGGGCAAGCTGTTCGCGCAACATAACCTCGCGAAATTCCGCACGCTGTTCCTCGCCGGCGAGCGTGCCGATCCGCCAACCCTCGAATGGGCGGAACATCTCCTGAAAAAGCCGGTGATCGACCATTGGTGGCAGACCGAGACCGGCTGGGCGATCGCCGGCAATCCGGTAGGCCTCGGCATGCTGCCGATCAAACACGGTTCGCCGACGGTGGCGATGCCGGGCTACGATGTGCGCGTCGTCGATGAGGCGTGCCACGAAGTGCCGGCCAACAAGATGGGCTCGATCGTGATCAAGCTGCCGCTACCGCCGGCCAGCCTGCCGACACTGTGGCAGGCCGACGCGCGCTTTAAGGAAAGCTACCTCGACGAATTCCCCGGCTACTACAAGACCGCCGATGCCGGCTTCAAGGACGAGGATGGCTACATTTTCGTGATGGGCCGTACCGACGACATCATCAATGTCGCGGGCCACCGGCTGTCGACCGGCGGCATGGAGGAAGTGCTCGCGTCGCACCAGGACGTCGCCGAATGCGCCGTGCTCGGCATCAAGGATGAGCTCAAGGGCGAGGTGCCGTGCGGCTTCATCGTGCTCAAATCCGGCGTCAACCGGCCGCCGACCGAGATTGAGAAGGAATGCATCGCGCTAGTGCGCGACAAGATCGGCCCGGTGGCGGCGTTCAAGCTCGCGATCACGGTCGGGCGGCTGCCGAAAACGCGCTCGGGCAAAATCCTGCGCGGCACCATCAAGAAAATCGCCGACGGTGAGAGCTGGACCATGCCGGCAACCATCGACGATCCCGCCGTGCTCGACGAGATTGGCAGCGCGTTGAAGGATAAGGGTGTAAGGGCGTCGTAACCGTCCTACTGACGCCGCGGCACCGTTCTCGACCCTTGCGCGTTAGACCGGCATGACCCGACTGGCCGGACTGTTGCTCATTTGTGCGCTCACGCTGTGGAGCGCGCATGCCGACGCGCAGGCGGGAGCCACCCCGCCTGGCGAAGGCGACCAGCCGCCTACGGCCGGCGACGTTTGCCGCACCCTCGAGCAGGCGGCGGCCGAGAACGCGCTTCCGGTCGAGTTCTTCGCCCGCGTCATCTGGCAGGAAAGCCGGTTCAACGCCCGCGCCGTGAGCCGCAAGGGCGCCGAGGGCATCGCGCAATTCATGCCACGGACGGCGGATTACCGCGGACTGATTGATCCGTTCGATCCGATTGAAGCCCTGCGCCATTCGGCCAGCTATCTGCGCGACCTGCGCAACCACTTCGGCAATCTCGGGCTCGCCGCCGCCGGCTATAACGCGGGTCCCGGCCGGGTCAGCGAATGGCTTAACGGCAAGCGCGCGCTGCCGAGCGAAACCCGCAACTACGTCGCCATCATCACCGGCTGGACCGCCGACGAATGGGCGTCGCCGTCGCCGCCGCAGACCGCTGAGACCACGATCCCGCAGGGTGTGCCCTGCACCCGGCTCGCCAATCTGATCCTGGCGCCGAAAGCGCAGGCGCAGCGCATTGCGTCCGACATACCGCGCTGGGGCGCGCAGCTCACTGCCAACTGGTCGGAGCGCCTGGCCTGGGCAACCTATCGCGCGCTGCAGAAGAAGTTCGCCGCTTTGATCGGCGACCGCGAGCCGATCGTGCTGCGCAGCCGGCTACCGGGAATGGGCGCCGCCACGCGCACCATCATCCGCATCGCCGACGACAGCCGCGCCCCGCTCGACGCGTTATGCGGCAAGCTTATCGCCGCCGGCGGCGCCTGCGTCGTGCTGCGCAACAATCGCGGGTGACGATGAGCGCGAAACCGCGGGTTGGCTCATAAGTCCTAGCAGCCATGCTCTACCGGCCGCAATTCGCCATGGATACGCGTGTCAAGCCCGCGTATGACGAACTGCTTAACGGCGCCCAATTCATGCGGCGGACGGGAGGAAGGAACAGCATGCGGACCATCACCCTCGAAGAGCATTTCGCCACCCCTGCATTTCTCGACGGTCCGTTGAAAGAGCTTAAAAAGTCCCGGCATGCGGCCCGCGCCGCCAAGCTAATCGCGCAGCTCTGCGATCTCGGCGACGGACGGATCGCCGAGTTGGACGCGGCCGGTATTGACATGCAGATCGTGTCGCTGACCGCACCCGGCGTCGAGCAAATGGAGGCCGCCGACGCGGTCGCCATGGCGCGTGACACCAATGATTTTCTGGCCGCGGCGATCAAGCGGCACCCGGCTCGCATTTCCGGCTTTGCCTCGGTTCCGACCGGCACGCCGGACCAGGCGGCGGAGCTGGAGCGCCGCGTTCGCCAGCAGAAATTCGCCGGCGCGGTGATCAACGGCCACAATCGCGGCCGCTATCTCGACGACAAATTCTATTGGCCGATCCTGGAATGCGCCGAAAACTTAAGCGCGCCGATCTATCTGCATCCGACGCGGCCGCCGCAGCCGGTGATCGAGGCGTCGTTTGGGGGCTTTTCGTCGCTGGTGACCGAATTGTTCTCCGGCCCGGGCTGGGGCTGGCACATCGAAACCGCGCTGCATGTCATTCGCATGATTCTCGGCGGCGTGTTCGACCGCTTTCCCAACCTGCAGATCGTGATCGGCCATATGGGCGAAGGCCTGCCCTTCATGTTCCAGCGGGTCGACATCATGGCAATGGAATTCACCGGGCTCAAACGGCCGGTCAGCGCCTATCTGCGCGACAATTTGCATTACACGTTCTCGGGCTTCAATTTTTCGCCGACCTTCCTCGATCTCCTGCTCGAGCTGGGCGGCGTCGACCGCATCATGTTCTCCGCCGACCACCCGTATCAGCCGATGACGAAGGCGCAGGCCTTTCTGGAGCAATTCCGGTCAGCACCGCAGACAAGGAGCGCATCGCCCACGGCAATGCCGAGAAGCTGTTCGGGCTCTAGATTTTCGCGCCTGCGCTTCAACAGGCAGCCGCACTTGAGAACCGCGCCGGCGCTTAAGCCGAGTGCGGTCGTTCATGCGTGAGCGCAAACTGCGAGATATACCAGCGCGTGATCCAGTGCAGCGTCCACGGAATCGGAATGATCACCGAGCAGGACAGCGCGAACACGACCGTACGCCACAACAGGTCCCAGCCGCTGGCGGTGAAGACCAGCTGGCGGTTGCCACCCTCGAGATGCCGGCACATCCAGCGCGTCCACGCCGCGCCGACCCACGCCCAACCGACGATGGTGATGAAGGAGATCGCGGTCAGCACGTACCAGCCGAGCACGCCCCAAAAGCCGCCGGTGAAGGTGAGCGGGCCGCTTTGGCCTTCCCAAACCGTATTGCGCACCACCCATCTCAGAATGATGAACAAAAAGAATACCGACAGCGGCCAGCTGAGCCAGCCGACATAAGTCGTGACGTCCCAGAGTAACGGTACCCAGATGCCGAGGTACAAAAGAATGTATTTGATGTAGGGAAGAGCGGCGTTGAGCATGAAGATGTACCAGATATCCAACGGCTGGCCGGTGAACCCGGTGCGCCGCTGGCCCGGCAGTTCGATGTTCTCGATGAACCATTTGTAGAACGCGGTCGTTAGCCAGGGCGAAGGGATGACCGTGATTTGGCCGAGCGCGACCAGAAGCGAGCGGCCCAACAGCGGCCACATCTGAACGTGGGTGGTCAGCGGCTCGGCGTCGGCCGGCACATGCTGCGAGAAAGCCTGGCCGAGGCCCTGCGCCGCCTGCGCTGCGTCGGCTTGGTTGAAGCTCGGCCCGGTGAAAGACTGCCCAGGCCCCTGCTGCCTGGGCGTCGCGGCGCGGGCATTTGGACTAAAGCCGGGGGCGCGCGCGGCCTGCGGCGGTTGCCGCGGCGGCGGTGGCGGCGCGGGCCGGGCTCGCGGCATCAATCCGGGAATCTCGGCGGCCGTCGCCCAATCTTTCATACCGGCGCACCACACGAACGTGTCCGCGCGCACCATCCCGGCCGCGACCAATTCGCTTAAGCGCTCATCCGAATACGGGCCCGCCTGCTGGCCATCAATCGCGGTATACCACTGCCGGCTCGCCATGATTCGCCCCCCGAAGCCGCACGTATCTGTGCGCCAGCCCGAACCTTATCGGCTGGTTTCGCTTGCCCCACCGATATTACTATACCCAAAAAACCCAAAACGAAAATTGGACAGCCGTTGAACAGGCCGCCGCCGCTCGCGGCCCACCGAATAGTGGGCTAGTCTGCTTCAATCCAACCAAGCAGGGGACAGGCATGCAGAAATATCTTTGGTCGCTGGGCGCCGCTTCCGCGCTTTGCTTCGCTTTCGTCTCGGCGGCGCAGGCGGGACCCGTGACCTCGGCGGACTTAGCCGGCAAGAAAATTTGCTGGGATAACGGTTCCGCAAGCACTTATGGCCGAGGCGGCAAATACTCGAACAATATGACCGGAGAGGGCACGTGGTCAGTCACAGCCAAGGGTCTGCACGTCCATACCGCCCGTTATGATTACGTCGTGGCTGTCGACAAGAAGCCGGGCGGAACGTTCCTGGCCGTGATGGTCGGCACGGCGCTAAAAACCGGCGGCAAATATTGCAACTAGCGTGTGGACTGAAGAAAGGCCCGCCCTCGGACCTGACCCGGGGCTGGGGCCGGTGTTCCGGAAAGAGCAGGCTTGATGAGAAGCCAATCGGCACGCGTCTGCCGACGGCCAAGGGCGGCCCGTTGGTGCCGACCGGCTAGGAGGCGCGCTCTTTATTGGCGTCGACCTTGCCGGTGCCGTTGCAGGGCTTGCAGACGATTCGGCTGCCGCGCTCGCGAACCCAGCCGGTGCCGCGGCAGCGCTCGCAGGTTTGTTTGATGACCGGGGGCGCCCGGTTGTTATACATGGAAAAGCGCTTTCCGAATACCATGTGAATGGCCTTTGTGTAGCGCGCTTGCGGGGGCGAGCGGACACTATCGATGCGTCATTAAGGCCCCGGCGGGCGATCGCGTAAAATGCAATGCAAGTCTGCCGGTTTAAATCTGCCGGCTTAAGTCTGTCGGCCCAAGTCAGCCGGCTCAAGTCGACCGGCTAATGATGGCCGCCGCTGCCGCCGTCGTGGCCGCCGCCGTCGTCGCTGAAGCCCGCATCAAATGCGCTCATGCCGGAATGGACCGCGTCGATCGCGCCGGCGGCAAAACTGCCGAGATCGAAGCTGCCGAAGTCGAAGCTGCCGAAGTCGAAGCCGCTAGAATGATGCCGGTGTTGCGGCCCGGTCTCGGTAAAAACCGGGCCGTCGGCGCCGCCGTGCACGCGCATGGCGTCGGCAAGCGGCTTGAATTCCCCGGTGAGCCTGTCGCTGAGCAGCACATTGGTGCCGAGCGTCTTTGCCAAGGCCGCCGCCTGGGCCGGATCGGATTTGAGCAGCCGCGCGACGTCGTCGGCCTTGAACAAATCGGACTTGATGCGCGCCCGCGCGGCCTCACCCTCCGGCGTCAGGCTAAAGTAGTGCGTGAACAGAAGCTTTTTCTTCTGCAACAGCCCGCGCGCCATCAGCGCGGGGATGATGAACCTGACGCTGAATTGCAGGCACGCCGGACCCCGAAGGCCTTCTCGGCGTTCTCGACCACGTCGCCGATCCGGCCGCCCGCGGCCTGCGCCGCGCGCACCACCTCAAGGACGGCGGTAATCTCGGGCGGCGGATTTTTCGGCTCGGCTGCGATGCGCAAATGCGCGATCTTCTTGTTGCGGAAGACGCCGGGCTGTTCGGTTTCCTCGATGCGCAGCACGCCGGTGGCCAGCAGGAGCAGCAGCGTCGCCTTGACGGCCGCCCGACCCTTGAGCAGGTTCGGCGACAGCAGCACGGTCGCTTCGGCCGGACTGAGCGGCGGGGTGGGTTCGGGCATTGGCAAGCGTGCCTGAAGGACTGACGACGTACGCTAACAGAGATTTTAATGCGGGGGTGTGCGCAGCGTCCGCTTTTCGTCATCGCCGACAAAAGGCGCGCTGCGCCGTCTTGACTAACACGCCGAAGATCGACGCGGCCGTTTGGCGCCGATCGACGTCCGGTGAAGCTCTGTCAGCCGCTCTCAGTAGCTGCGGCGGCTTCGGGCCGGTTGCGATATGATCTAAGCAAGTGGTTATCCAAATGGACATCCAGATGACGGCAATTCTGCGGGGCGCGCTGGCGGCTCTGGCCCTCACAGCGACGGTCCGGTTGGCGGCGACGCCCGCTGCAGCCGACGACTACGGTACCTGTGGCAAGGCATCTGGCGACGAGGCAATAGCCGCTTGCACACGTGCGATTGATTCCGATCGATATGGCGGCCGTCAGCTTGCTGCCCTTTTTAACAATCGCTGCTCCGAGTGGAACGGAAAGCAAGAAAGCGACAAGGCCTTTGCGGATTGCAACGAAGCGATCCGGCTTAATCCGAACCACGCAATGGCGTTCTATAACCGCGGCATTTCATGGGAACGGAAGAACGATCTGCAACGCGCGTTGGCGGATTTCCAGAAATCCTCCGAATTGGCCCCGTCCGATCCGAATTGTCGAAAGGGAGTTGAGCGCGTCACAAACGCGTTTAGCGGTCGGTGACAGCGTTGTTTTCGATGCGCCATCGACCAATAGACAGTTGTAGCCCGCGGGGAGCGGAGCGAAATGCAGGGTCGGTGGTGGCGCTGGATCGCCAAATTCCGGATTACGCTCCGCGCCATCCGGGCTACGCTTGCTGAGCTGTGATTAGATGCGCGTCGATCGCGGACTTTCAGCTAGTCAATCGATTGATGTATACAGGATCCAAGGAAATCGTGCGTCGCTCGTTCGGATCGCTGCCAGCGCGCTTACCCCCGCAACAATTGAGCAAATCGCATGCCTTGGCACAAATTGACGCTCACCACTGAAGCGGAGGAGGAGTGGCGAGCTGCTAAACAGACCAAATTTTTTTTGTCGATGAAAGCGTCGGTCCCGAGGTGACGACGTTCCTTCGAAAAAAGGGGCTAAACGTAAAAGATGTTTTCGAGGAAGGATTGGCGGGTTGGTCCTCCTTGCCATAACTGTCTCGCTCGCCGGCAACGTATACCAACAGCTTGGCGCACTTCACCATTAGGCACTCAATCAAGCCTTTGTCTTCGTGACCACTTGCTGCGCTCAGTGTTGGATCGAAATGCCTCAAAGAAAAGTCTTTCAACCGGGTGCTCGAAAATATGTCATCACAGAATTCGGCCATCTTTCTGAAATCGTCTCTGTTGCGCATACTGATCGCAACGTTTACGTCCAGGTCATCGATCATTGAGACGTAATAATGCGTGTTCGCTAGGCCAACTAAGGTGGCGGCCTTCTGCATAGATGCACAAAAATGATACCAGTCATCCGGATCTTCATCTTTCTGCCAATAGCTGTTGATTAGCCGCGAACGAACCCCGCTACTCTCGAAAACGGCGGTTCGCTGACCGTTAGTGATTTCCCGAACAAGCCGAATACGCCTTGTGTCAGTCAACTCGTTTAATTTTGGCAATGGGACGCCGGCCTTAAGAAGTCATTGAAGTTCGATGATCGTCCCGAGATTCTTTGCTACAAAGGGAATTATCGGCCTCTCGAATGTGCCGCCGACGGTCGCTGCAAACGCCAACTCGTCGAGCTCTTCAAATCCCAGGCCAACAGTCAAACCGCAACCTCTGAGTTCATGTGAATAAGTTCGCTTCTTGCTCCTCAACTTACAAGTGCGGTCGCGTCGCCGAACCAGCGATAATATTTGACATTCGGGCGGCTCGGGCATCGTTCGCTCCGGCATTACGACCGGGGCGCCAGGTGCCTGGCTTAAGCGCGATCCAAAGGCGAAGGTAACGCCTTCGCACTTCATCGCGTGAAGCACGGCCTGGGCTGAGTCAATGCGTTCGGTCGCTGCGACAAGAGCCGCGGCGAAGCGCCGGAAGGCGAGCGGGCCGCGTCAAGGTCCGCCTCCGCGCCCGGGCATCAGCAGGCGGCAACGTTTGTTGGTGTGGCGCGGACAATGGATGATGCGCCTTTCGGCGCTCCGCCTCCCTGTTATTGCTGGGGGCGAGTTCTAAAAGTTGGTTTCTTTCTTGGCGTGGTGGTTGGCAAACCTCGGACGCATGAGCGCCGCGAGAACGAAATTGTTTTTCCGCCCCCGCGACAGCGGGGGAGGGGACCGCCCGAAGGGCGGTGGCGGGGGCTTCGGCGAATGAGCATGCTCTCGGCCGAGGGCCCTTCCACCGCGCTACGCGCGGTCCCCCTTCCCCGCTGCGCGGGGCAGGAGGAGAATGATGGCGCGGCGGAAAAAATCGGGAATGAAGGGGCTCTACAACAAGCGGCTGACGCCGGACGAGCAGGTGGTGCAGCGCGAAGCCGCGTTCGCGGCGATCCGGCGCTTGTATGCCGAGGCGCTGCCGCTATGGCGGTTCTGTAAGCGCGGCTATTGCCGGCGGCACCAGCAATGCAGCGGCGAGATGCGGCCTTGCCTCGAGCGGGGCTGGCCGCTGATGCCGCCGGCGCTGCAGAAACAGGCCTACGATCAGGTCCGGGTCGGCGGACCGCGCCGCTTGCCGGCGGCGACGCATACCGAATGGCATTTGCGCCGCGACCCACCGTCGAACTTCGTGCATTGAAGGCGCGGACGTGGGGCGTAAGCGAAGTTAGAGCGCGATGAATTCAGGTTGGTGGCATCATTGGTTCGTCTTGGCCGGACTTGTTCCGGCCATCCACGTCTTTGCGGCGCGGCCTTGAAGACGTGGATGCCCGCGACAAGCGCGGGCATGACGACTACAATCGGTTTGATGGAAAAACAGAATTGAGAATGTCGATGAACGCCCCGCTCACCGCCCACCCGACGCCGCCCTACAAGCACACGCCGCTGTTTCCGCTCGGCAAGGACGCAACGCCCTACCGCAAGATCGCCGTCTATGATTCTGCTGGCGGCGCCTTGGGCGTGCGGGTCGAGCGCGTCATGGGCGAGGAGGTTCTGGTGGTGCCGCGCGAGGCGCTGCGCGCGCTGGCGGAGGCCGCCTTCACCGACATCAATCATCTGCTCCGCCCGGCGCATCTGCAAAGCCTCAAAGCTATCGTCGAGGACCCGGAGGCGTCGGACAACGACAAGTTCGTCGCCTACGATTTTCTCAAGAACGCCAACATCGCCGCCGGCGGCGTCTTGCCGATGTGCCAGGACACCGGCACCGCCATCATCATGGGCAAGAAGGGCCGGCTCATCTGGACCGACGGCGGCGACGAGGGCGTGCTCGCCGAGGGCGCGCGCGATGCGTATCTCAAGCGCAATCTGCGCTATTCGCAGCTGGCGCCGATCTCCATGTTCGAGGAGAAGAACACCCGCTCGAACATGCCGGCGCAGGTCGAGCTCTACGCCGAGGGCGCCGGCGAGCATGACGCCGCCTACAAGTTTCTGTTCATTGCCAAGGGCGGCGGCTCGGCCAACAAATCGTTTCTGTTCCAGGCGACGCCGTCGATACTGTCCCGTGAAAGACTGCCGCCGTTCCTGAAAGAGAAGGTGCTGACGCTCGGCACCGCGGCCTGCCCGCCCTATCATCTCGCCATCGTCGTCGGCGGCACCTCCGCCGAGATGACCATGAAGACGGTCAAGCTCGCGTCGTGCAAATATTACGACACCCTGCCGGAGCACGGCTCCGAGGACGGCCATGCGTTTCGCGACCGGGAGATGGAGCGCGAGATCCAGAAGATGACGCAGTCGCTCGGCGTCGGCGCCCAGTTCGGCGGCAAATATTTCTGCCACGACGTGCGTGTGATCCGGCTGCCGCGCCACGGCGCCTCGCTGCCGATCGGGCTTGGCGTGTCGTGCTCGGCGGACCGTCAGGCGCTCGGCAAGATCACCCGCGACGGCGTGTTCCTCGAGGAGCTGGAGCACAATCCGGCGAAATATCTGCCCGAGGTCGACGAACAAAAACTCGGCGGCGAGGTGGTGCAGATCGACCTCAACAAGCCGATGCGGGAGATTCTGGCGCAGCTCGCCAGGCATCCGATCAAGACGCGGCTGTCGCTGTCGGGGCCGATGATCGTCGCCCGCGACGCTGCCCACGGCAAGCTGCGCGAGCGCCTGGAGCGCGGCCAGGCGCTGCCGGATTATTTCAAAGATCATCCGGTCTATTACGCCGGTCCGGCGAAAACGCCGGAAGGCTACGCCTCGGGCGCGTTCGGGCCGACCACCGCCGGACGCATGGATTCGTTCGTCCACGATTTCCAGGCCGCCGGCGGCTCGATGGTGATGCTGGCGAAAGGCAACCGCGCAGCCAGCGTCCGCGAGGCCTGCAAGAAGCACGGCGGCTTCTATCTTGCCTCGATCGGCGGCGCCGCGGCGAACCTCGCCGAGCATTGCATCAAGAAGGTCGAGTGCATCGAATATCCCGAGCTCGGCATGGAAGCGATCTGGCGCATTGAAGTGGTCGATTTCCCGGCCTTCATCGTCATCGACGACAAGGGCAACGACTTCTTCAAGGAACTAAATTTGGGGTAAGAGCCGTTTCGACTTCCGCTGCGCGCGGCTGGCATGACAGGCCGCCGCAGACTTACGCGGCTTCCGCGCTCTTGATCTGGCCCGGCTTAGCGGCCGGAACCGCCGAGGTGCGGATGAGCTCGGCGCCGCAGCGCCGGCAGGCATAGACGGTGTCTTCGACTTCGGAGGTGATCGGGCGGCGGGAGTGGTAAACCATGCGACCTGCGCAGGCCGGGCAGGGCATCATCAGCGAGGGCAAGCTTGACGGTGGTGAAACCGTTCGATGACGCATTCGGTTACCGCTAGTTTTACAGTTTTATGATGTTCCCGCCTCTTCAACGCAGAGTCAATGATTATTGTGCGATGCACACAGAAGGGCGCTGCGTTGCCGCAAGTGCATAGCGCGGAACCCCTTTTAGGAACCTGTCGGCTCAGGAGCTACGCTTGGCCTGCTGCGACGCACGCCGCGATCTCGGCCCGTTCCTTAAGCCGTTGTCAGCGCGGCAACGCAGACGCCAAGCGCAGCCAGGCTGGCGCGGGTCGCCGCCACCGAGCCGTCGACGTCAATGCCGCGGCAGGCGTCCTCGATGACGAAAACGGCGAAGCCTTCGCGGCTCGCGTCCTCGGCCGAATAGCGCACGCAGAAATCGAAGGCGAGGCCGGCCAGAAAGACCCTGGTCAAACCGCGCTCGCGCAAATAGCCGTTCAGGCCGGTCGGCGTCTTGCGGTCGTTCTCATAGAAGGCCGAATAAGAATCGATGGTGCGGTCCATGCCTTTGCGCAGCGGCAGCGCGGCGTGGGGAATTTGCAGTGCCGGATGGAACGCAGCGCCCGGCGTGCCCTGCACGCAATGGTCGGGCCACAACACCTGCGGAGCGTACGGGGCCGCAATGGTCTCATAGGGCTTTTTGCCGGAATGGCTCGACGCGAACGAGAAATGTCCGCGCGGATGCCAATCCTGCGTCAGCACCACATTACGAAACCGCGCCGCCAGCCGATTGACGATCGGTACGACCTCGTCGCCGCGCGGCACCGCCAGCGCGCCGCCGGGACAAAAGTCGTTCTGCACGTCGATGACGATGAGGACGTCGTTGCCATCGATCGTTGCGGCTTCGCTCATGATCGTTCGGGCCGCGCTCATTGTCGGCGCCACTTTTTTATCAGCTTACGGCCGCCTAGCGCGCGGCTGAAAGCGTGCGGCGATCCACTTCCGCCGCCAGTTCCTTAAGTTCGTCGGTCACCTCGACCGGATAGGTCGTAGCCGGCTCGATCGCGCGCAAGGCCTGCGGCAATCGTTCGAGTTCGCGCTTGGCATGGCGCCGGATGTCGTCGAGCGATGGCGGCGGCTGCAAGCGCCGGCCGTCCTGCATGACCAGCCCGATCAACGGTTCGCCAGCCTGCCGGTCGGCGTCGCGCGCCAGCAGATCGCCGATCATCCGACCGTCCGCTCCATAGCGCCGCCACACCTGCTTGCGTCCCGGCCATGTCGCTTTCTTGGTCGACCGCTTGCGCCGCGGCAGGCCGGCATATTCCTGCAGTTTGTAGACACAATCGACCGCCGGCACGTCCGCGGATGTGGTCAGGCTGGTGCCGACGCCGTAGCCGTCGATCGGCGCGTTCTGTCGCACCAACGCGGCAAGCCGGTCCTCATCGAGGCCGCCGCTGGCAAAGATGGTCACGTCGCGAAGTCCACCGGCGTCGAGGATGCCGCGGACGCCGCGCGACAGCGCAACCAGGTCGCCGGAGTCAAGACGAACGCCGCGGATCGTAATCCCCGCCGCCTTAAGTCGCGGCGCCAACTCCACGACCTTCCGGGCCGCGGCCTCGGTGTCATAGGTGTCGATCAACAACACGAGATTGTCCGGCCGCGCCCGTGCAAAGGCCGTGAACGCCGCCATCTCATCGTCGAACGCCTCGATGAAAGAATGCGCCATGGTGCCATAGAGCGGAATGCCGAACGCTTCGCCGGCGAGCACCGTTGCGGTCCCGGCGAAGCCAACAAGGTAGCTCGCCCGCGCCGCCATGAGCCCGGCCTCGGCGCCGTGCGCGCGGCGGAAGCCGAAATCGACCAGCAGCTTGTCGGGCGCCGCAAAGATCATGCGCGCCGCCTTTGCGGCGATCAGCGATTGAAAGTGCAGAATATTGATAAGCCGCGACTCGACGAATTGTGCCTGCGGGATCGGTGCGGTCACCCGTAAGATCGGCTCATTGGCGAAGAACACCGTGCCCTCGGACATGGCATGGACGTCGCCGGTGAAGCGAAACTCGGCGAGATAGTCGAGCAGGTTCGTCCCAAACCGGCCGGTGCTCTTGAGCCATTCGATCTCCTCCGGAGGAAAGCGAAGGTTTTCGAGAAAATCGAGGGCCTGCTCCAGGCCGGCAGCGACAAGGAAGCCGCGCCGGGGGGGCAGGTTACGGACGAAAAACTCGAAGACCGCGGTTTTGGTCTCGCCATGGTCCAGATAAGCCTGGACCATGTTGATCTGGTAGAGGTCCGTCAGTAGCGCGCTCGGCCGCCCCGTCATCGTCATTCTCTCCCCGAAATTTCGCGCAGCTTCCCGCAGCTTCCCATTGAATGACCAGAGCTCCTGAGCGGATACACGTTTTGCGTCATTATATTAAATATCACAACTAATAGGGTAAGTAATTATACAGCCTTTACGGAATCGGTGGATATATTTCAACCTATAGGAATAGCAATATTTGGGAGACCCCCTAAACTAGATTAATCCTCTATTTACAATGTTCTTGCGGGAACCACTGAGATTGCGCATTTTTCAACTCGCTCGTCGGCACGGGGACCTGCAAAAACGCAGGATGACGACGCGCAAACCGGCAACAAGGGGTGGGCCAATCAGTCGTTCGCGCTCGGTGAGGGCGTGGCGGGGAGCGTGAAATGGCATATGCGTCCGCGACTGGCGGCGGTTACGGATCTGGTGCGTCCATCATTCCCTCGGAGCCCGAGCATCACCGACGACGGCACCATCGCGGTAACCGCCAGCAGCGCGATCAAGAACACCACGTCATTTGACGCCACGAACGGCAAGATCACGATCGACGGCGGCGAAGGGACCAAGGTAGTCAGCGGCCAGACGGTGGCCGTGAGCGGAGCCGCGCTCGCCATCGAGAACTCGGCGACGATTTCCGGCGGCAAGTTCACGCTTGAGGCCGGGCAGTCGGGGCTCGCGGTCGCCAGCGGTTCGAACGTCGATGGCGGCGGCACGCTGGTGCTCCAGGCCAGGGGGGTCGCCAGTGATCAGCAGAGCGCATAATTTGACGATCGCCTCGTCGTTCTTGCCGGCCAGCAGCAGCACCCGGACCGGATCGTAGGGCGAAGCCATCGGCTGCGGCGAGGTCTTGCCCGCGACTTCGTTCATCGTCGGCTCCGACGGGCCCGCACGCTCGCGGCGGGGCGGCCATACCTATCATTTTATTGGTACTTGATGTTTTCGGTCATCCGGCCAACCAGCGAATGGACCATGCGACGCGCAAATTCCGGTGGGCAACGCGCCCCGCGCGTCATCTGAAATCAGTCCAACCCTCTGAATTTACAACAATAGTAGAATGCGGCGACGCGCATTTACTCGGACCCTCGCTTACGGCGGCGTCACCGCAGACGGTGGGGGTTGGTCAGGCTGACACGATTGCGGTGAGCCTGGCGGAGACCAACAGCAGCAGCACCGAGACCTTCACGGTGACGCTGACCGACACCAACGGTTCGTTGTCCGCGACTACCGGTGCGGCAGGCGGCGGCGGCACGGTCAACGAAGTGAACTCGCATGACGTGGTCATCAGCGGCACGCTGGGCGAGGTGCAGGCCGACCTGACGACGCTGACCGACACGGTCAACACCATCGGGACCAATGCCGACACCATTACGAAGTTCGGGCAGCACGCTCACGCTCACCGTAAAGGATGGAAGCGTCGTCGAGGATACTCTGACGTTTAAAGACTTTAGCGGGAATTTGGATATTTCGTCATCCGGAGACAACATCTTAATCCTCGATCCGCCCTCGAATTCTTCCACCGCCAACACCTCTGTATCAGTCGGCCACGACAACTTCATCTTCCAGCACCGAGACGGCGGCGGTTCCGAGCCTTTCGGTTCGCCGGCTGAGTGACTGAACCGGTGCACTTCACACCCGCGCAGACCCAGGAATGGTTTGGCAGCTCCAATGAATTCGAACATGCACTGGCGGAGTTTGTTCACCACAATCACGAAGGTTCAATGCCGATCTTGCAAGCCGCCGGCTATCTACAGGGGTATCTGCAAAGCGTCGCGCATCTGCATTGAGGCAGGCGGATAAAACAAAAGTCGAGAACTAGCCGGCCATCGGCGCGGCAATCGCGGCCGGTCTGTCTGCCGCGCGGCGCGGCGCTTCGCCGCCGGCGGTATCGACCAGGATCAGCGGCGCCGGCGCCACCCGGTTGCGCCCGTCCGCTTTGGCGCGGTACAGCGCCCGGTCCGCCATCGCCAGCAGCTCCGACAGGTTGCGGCCGGTTTCACGCGCCATGGCGACGCCGACGCTGACGGTGGCGTTGGTTTCGAGCCCGGGGACGCGCAGCGCGGCGAACTCGCGCCGCAACCGCTCCGCGGTATTGAGCGCGTGCGCCATGGAGGCGCCCGCCAGCAGGCAGGCGAACTCCTCGCCGCCGAGACGGCCGAACACATCGCCCGGCCGCATCGCGCCCGCCACAAGCTCGCAGAATGCCTTCAGCACGCAATCGCCGGCCTGATGGCCGGCGGTGTCGTTGACCTCCTTGAAGCGATCGAGATCGAACAGCAAAAGCGTGGCCGGGCGGAGTTCGGCGGTCGCGGCTTCGAGCAGTTGAGCGCCGCGATCGAAGAAGGCGCGGCGGTTGGCGACCCCAGTCAGCGCATCGGTGAGCGCCGCTTTTCTCTGCTCCAGTTCACCCCGTTCCTTCGACATCGCCACACGCAGGAACGGCAGGCAGACATTGGCAAACAGCATCTGAAACGCCATGACCGTGACGATCGGGCCCTGCGGCTGACCGGAGTTGACCGAAGCCGTCAGCACATCGGCGAAGGGAATGCGCGCCAGCAGGAAACCGGCGTGTGCCACGATCAGCACCAAGGTTGGCCAGCGCGAGATCAGCTCGCGGTCGCGCGCGTACCAAAGCTCGCGCGCCGCCAGCAGCGCATAGCTGGCGAGAACCAGGGAAACGAGATCAATGCGGGCCGCCGTCGACTGAGCAAAGCCGTCGAACTGAAAGGCGGCAATCCAGATTCCGGCGCCCATTGCCATCAAGGGGATGCGGATGCGCCGGCCTTCGAACGAGCGGGCGCCGCCCCACATCATTCCATATGCGCCGCAGATCAGCGCGTTGGCGCTGCAGACCGACCAGCTGTTCGGCATGAAACCGTGCAGCGCGAGCAGCCCGGCCGCCGTGGCGCCCATGAGATAACCGGTGCCCCAAATGGCGAGCGCTGGCGTGTTGCGGTTCTGCATCCAGGCGAAGATGAGCAACAGGCCGCCGGTTATCGAAATGAACACCGTCACCACAAACAGGGTCGGCAGATCGATGACGAAATGAGACGCGGCGACGGTCGGCACTGGTAATTTCCCCAACGCCCGTTTTGCGGGTCTACGGGTTACTACCAGCTCAATGCTGCGCTCTATTTGCGGTTTTGCTTAAAATTGTACGGATTGCCGTGTGGGCCGAGCCGGCGGGCCGCAATCGCCCTATTTACCCCAGCCGAAATGGTAGTTCACGCCGGCGCGGAAGACGTTCTCCTGCAGCGAGATATTGTCGGGCGGCAACGCGCTGCAACCGGTGCAATTGAAGCTGCCGAGATCGACCCGGAGGTATTCCGCCTTCGCCGTCCAGTTACCGGGCAGCGCGACTTCAAGGCCGGCGCCGAGCGTCCAGCCGGGATTGGTGGCGTCGCCGCCGGCGAACCCGGGCGTGGCGGCGCGAATGTCGCCGACGGCAAGGCCGCCGGTCACATAAGGCATGACGCGGTCGAACGAATAACCGATGCGCCCGCGCACGGTCGAGAGCCAGCTGTCGCTGGTGCTGCAGCCGCCCGGGCACCCGGCCGACGTGCCGTTGCCGTCAAAACCGGACCAATCGATGTCGCCTTCAATGCCGAACACGACTTTGCCGAGCTGCTTGTTGTAGCCGATCGTGCCGCCGGCCTGTGCACCGGACAGATTAAGTCCGGTCGTGTTCGCACTCCAGGAGGAATTGCCCCAGCCGCCGCCGCCATTGGCGCCCAAATAGAAGCCGGTCCAGTCATAGATCTGCGGCGGCTGCAGCGGTGGCGCCTTGTAGAGCGGGGCGAGCGAAAGGTCGGCCGCAGCGGCGCACTGCGCGGTCACGAGCGCGCCCACCGCAAAACATCCGGCCAAGACCTTCTTCATTCCCGCGCTTCCCAATCCAACGCCGGATGCCGGTTCGCGTCGGCACCTCGATACGACACTGCGTCCGGCTTCGTTACCCTCGCCTTACCAATAGGATTAACGCCGAGGGCTGCGGCCGTGCCCGCTACTCTATTGGCGACAAAGGCAAAATTGAGCCCTGCCGAAGGCTTGCCACGGGCAACAAGCGCAGATGTCATCTCCGCCCCGCAGGCACAAGGCGCGGCCGGGCCATAAGCGTTAAATTTCTCCGAACCGTGGCCGGGCTTGACGATTTGAAGTTCCCGCCGTCGGGCGGCAAACTCTCAACTAGATGTCCTGGCTCTTCTTTGCATTCTCCGGCCCGGTCCCGTGAGCCGTCTCCACACATTTGGACAAATATCTCGTCGAACGATCTTTCAAGCGCAACGACGTGGCGGTGCTTGTTGTTTTCACCGTCTGGATCGGCCGGCCGGCCATCGGCGGCACGACCACATTGTTCGTCTTCGCCTTCGGCATCGTGCTGAGCGTGCTCTGGCCGCGCCTGGCGCGGGAAACCTTGTCGTTGTGTGAATTGCTGCAGAAAGCGGCCGCGGCCCTATGCGTCGCGGTCGGCGTGGCGCTGGTCGCGCGCTGATTTACGTCTCACCTTCGCATGAAATGCCGAACTGCGAGATCGCCTCGTCGAGATAGTCGGCGAGCAGCGGAATTCCCAACAGATAATGAGCGGTACGCCGATTGTGGGCGCGCGCGGCTTCGGCGCGCAATTCCTCCCAGTCGTCGATCGTACCGTCGCCCCGGCCCAGCCAGGTGAGCGCAACCAGATCGACCTGCTCATCCACGCTCATCGGCTGGATGACGGCGACGAGCTCCTGCACGACGGGATCGTCCTTATGGTCCTCGAGCACCGACAGCATCGCATCGTCGGTCGCATTCGATGCATCGTCCGGATCGGTGACGACATCCTTGACGTCAAATTCGCGCGCCTTGGCGATGATAAAGCACAGCTCGGTGGAGATCGACAGATCGGGGACGTTATCCTCCGCCATGGCGGTCCTCCTGCGGCTTGCAGATGCTGACCGGCGGCGTGGCGGCGGCGACATCCGTCACGGCGGCGACGCGACGCAAATGCCGATCAAAGGAGCATTAGCCGCATTGGCGTCAACGCCGCACGATGCCTGGCGTTCACCGAGAAACGTTGCGGGTTTTCGCTCCGGCCCGCAATAAGCACTGACCAGGATTTCATTGCCGTTACAGGCAACCGAGCAATATCCGGCTAGGCAGTCCGACCGCAACACCCGGAGCGTGGGGCTGGGCGGGCCCTGTTCGCCTTTGGGCCCCGGCGGGCCGGGCGGACCGACCGGGCCCGGCGGACCCGCGGCGCCGGGGTCGCCCTTCGGTCCAGGGGGCCCCGGCGCCCCGGAATCGCCTTTGGGGCCTTCGAAACAGCCGGCGAGCGCCACCAGGAGCGCGCCCAAAACGATCAAATGCCCACCGCGCATTTCTTCAACCTGTCGCTTTCGAGAGCGGCACGCCCCACATCAGTGCCAGAGGAAGCCGACAGAATAGCAAACTTTACCGGGCATTAAAGGCGGCCGCGCCGGCCGGTTCGAGGCTGCCGGGAATGGTAGCTGGACGGCGCCAAAATGCGATATAGAAGCCGCGGAAACGCAAGCCCGCTTCGCAGGTGCTGAAGAAAGACGATGAACTGGATCTCCAACGTTGTGCGGCCGAAAATCCGCAGCATGCTGCGCCGCGAGGTGCCGGAAAATCTCTGGATCAAATGTCCGGAGACCGGGCAGCTCGTGTTCTACAAGGACGTCGAGGCAAACCAGTTCGTCATCCCCGGTTCCAACTACCACATGCGCATGAGCGCCGCCGCGCGCCTCAAATCGATGTTCGACAACGAGACCTGGTTCGATATCGCGGTACCGGCGGTGCCGGTCGATCCGCTGAAGTTTCGCGACGAACGCCGCTACGTCGATCGGCTCAAGGATGCGCGCAGCAAGACCGGAAACAATGATGCGGTGAAGCTCGGCTACGGCAAGCTCGACGGTCAGGCCATGGTCGTGGGCGTGCAGGATTTCGATTTCATGGGCGGTTCGCTCGGCATGGCCGCGGGCGAGGCGGTGATCAAGGGGCTCGACACCGCGGTTGAGAAGGGTTGCCCGTTCGTGCTGTTTGCGGCCTCGGGCGGCGCCCGCATGCAGGAAGGCATTCTGTCGCTGATGCAGATGCCGCGCACCACCATCGCCGTGCAGAATCTGCGCGAGACGCGCAAGCCCTACATCGTTGTCCTCACCAATCCCACGACCGGCGGCGTCACCGCCTCCTACGCCATGCTCGGCGACGTTCATATCGCCGAGCCCGGCGCGCTGATCGGCTTCGCCGGTCCGCGCGTCATCGAGCAGACCATTCGCGAAAAGCTGCCGGAGGGTTTTCAGAGGTCCGAATACCTGCTGGCCCACGGCATGGTCGACATGGTGGTGCATCGCCACGATCTGCGCGCCACCATCGCGCGGCTGTGCCGGCTTTTGCTGAAGGCGCCGGCCGGCTCTGCGAGCCCGCGCATCAGTCTGCCGGCGCTGGCGTGAACTCGCCGCGTTCTGACGGCGCCGCAATCGGCGCTATCCTTGCGCGGTTGCTGGCACTGCATCCCAAGCGGATCGATCTGTCGCTCGACCGCGTCGAGCGCATCCTGGCGGCGCTCGGCCATCCGCAGCGGCGGTTGCCGCCGGTGATTCATGTGGCCGGGACCAACGGCAAAGGCTCGACCATCGCCTTCATGCGCGCGATCCTGGAAGCGGCACAGCAGCGGGTGCATGTCTACACCTCGCCCAATCTGGTGCGCCTCAACGAGCGCTTCCGCATCGGACAGCCGGGCGGCGGCAGGCTGGTCGCGGACACCGAGCTCGCCGACGCGCTGGCCGAATGCGAAGCCAGGAACGGCGACGCGCCGATCACCGTATTCGAGATCGAAACCGCCGCCGCATTTCTCCTGTTCACCCGCCATCCCGCCGATATCGTTCTCCTCGAGGTCGGCCTCGGCGGCCGGCTCGACGCCACCAATGTCGTCGAGCGCCCGCTGGCGAGCGTGATCACCCGGCTGTCGCTCGACCATCGCGACTATCTCGGCGACACGCTCGAAAAAATCGCCGGCGAAAAGGCCGGCATTCTCAAGCCCGGCGCGCCGGGCATCATCGCCAGCCAGACCGCGACGCGCTCGCAGTCATCGAGCGGCAGGCGGCGCGGCTCAAGGCGCCGCTGTCGATCGCCGGCGAGGACTGGACCGCCACCGAGGAGCGCGGGCGGCTGGTCTATCAGGACAGACGACGGACTTCTCGATTTGCCGGCGCCGAGGCTTTACGGGCGGCATCAATTCGAGAATGCCGGCGCCGCCATAGCGGCGCTGCGCGCCGCCGGCCTGAAACTGCCATCGCCGGCATTCGAAGCCGGCATGATCCGCGTCGATTGGCCGGCGCGCATGCAGCGCCTGTCGCAGGGCCGGCTCGCCGCCTTGCTGGCGGCGGAGAGCGAGCTGTGGCTTGACGGCGGCCACAATGCCGACGGCGGTCGCGTCATTGCCGCGGCGATCGCCGATCTCGAGGAGCGCGTATCGCGGCCGCTCGTTCTGATCGTCGGCATGCTGTCGACCAAGGACAGCGAGGGCTTTTTGCGCAATTTCTCCGGCCTGGCGCGCCGCGTCATCGCCGTGCCGATCCACCAGGACAAGGCGCTGCCGGCCGCGGCGCTCGCCGAGGTCGCGCGCGCCATCGGCATTCCGGCAATCGCTTGCGACGACGTCGAGACCGCGCTGACCGTCGCCAACAAGCTCGACTTTGAGCCCGCGCCGCGCATCCTCATCACCGGCTCGCTCTACCTCGCCGGCGAGGTTCTGGCCGCCAACGGCACGCCGCCGGAGTAAGAATGTAACCCGGGTTGAACGTGTGAAACCCGGGGTCGGCATTCACGCGGGACGAGGCTCCCCGGATTTCGCTTCGCTCGATCCTGGCTACCTTTCGACGATATTTTGCATCTCGCCCGGCTGGCCGGCGAGGAATGCCCGCATGTTGGCGATCATCAGCGGCATGATCAGGTCTTCGTATTCGCTGGTATAGCCGCCGAGATGCGGGGTGATGAACACATTCGGCAGGTCCCAGAACGGACTGTCGGCCGGCAGCGGCTCGGCCTGGAAGACGTCGAGACCGGCGCCGGCGATGCGGCGTTCGCGCAAGGCGGCGATCAGCGCTACCTCGTCAACGGTCTGGCCGCGGCCGGCGCTGATGTAATAGGCCGTGGGCTTCATGGCCGCGAAAACCGCGCTGTCGAACAGAAGCGCGTTGTCGGCGTTCGCCGGCAAGACGTTGATCAGAAAATCGGCGCGGCGGGCCGCCTCCTGCAACCACTCGGTCGGCAGCATCTCGTCGAAGCCTTCGACCGCGCGCGGCGTGCGCGTGACGCCGACGACCTGCATGCCGAACGCCTTGAGCAGCCGGCCGATGGCGATGCCGACGACGCCGACGCCGACGATGACCGCGGTCTTGCCGTAAAACAGGTTCCAGAACCGCCGGTCCCAGACATGGGCTCTCTGATCATCGACCAGACGCGCCACGCCGCGGCTCACGCCCATCATCAGATAAACCACGGTCTCGCGCATCGGCGCGCCGTGGATGCCGCGACCGCTGGTGATCAAGACCTCGGATTTGAGCGAGGGCATGCGGAGCAGATGGTCGGTGCCGGTTGCCAGGCACTGCACCCATTTCAGCTGCCTCGCATTGCGGAAAAAATCGTCCTTCAACTCGATGCCGAACGATATCAGCACGTCGATATCGGAGAGGTCTTGCGGCAACGCCGACAAGCCCGGCGCGAGCGCGAATTGCAACATCGGGAATTCGGCCCGCAGCCGATCGCGATAGATTTCGGCATGCCCGTCGAGAACGAGAATTTTGGGATTTATTTTGGGATTCATGACTGCTTTCAGGAACCGGACAATTGCAAACCGCCCCGCGGCCGCTCACTGCGGCCCGGTCATGGCCAAAAATGCCTGCTCGATGGTCGCCGCGCCGGCCTGCGCCACTAGCCGTTTCGGCGTGGTGTCGGCCAGGACCTTGCCGCGATGCAGGACGACCACGCGGTCGGCATTCGTGACTTCGTCGCACAGATGCGTCGCCCACAGCACGGCGACCGAGCGCTCCGTGCGCAGGCTCAAGATCAGCTTGAGAAGCTCGCTGCGGCTCGCCGGATCGAGACCGACCGTGGCCTCGTCCATCAGCAGCACGCGCGGCTCGTGCAGCAGCGCGCGGGCGAGCTCGACGCGGCGGCGATTGCCGCCGCTGAGTTGCCCGGCCTTGTCGTGTGCGCGCTCGGATAGCCCAAGCCGCGCCAGCTCGCTTGCGATTCGCGGCTTGGCGACGGACCGCGGGATGCCATGCAAGCCGGCGTGGAACAGCAGGTTGCCGGTCACCGAAAGCTCGAGGTCGAGGGTCGGCTGCTGAAACACAATGCCGAGCAGCGCCAGCGCCGGCACCGGATCGCGCAGCATGTCATGCCCCATGATCGCGATGCGGCCGGAATCCGGTACGAACAGGCCGGAAAGAAGCTGGAACAGCGTGGTCTTGCCGGCGCCGTTGGGGCCGAGGAGCGCGATAAACTCGCCCGCCGACGCCTTCAGGCTGACGCCATCCACCGCGTGAATGGCGCCGTAGGTCTTGACCACCCTGTCGAGAAGAAGCGCCGGAACGCCTTCATCCGTTGCCATTCGTCCCAGGCCCTGCCGTGTCCGCGGTCTGTATTAAGACGCAGCGTGGGGGCGATGCAATGAAGTCCGGCAATCGGCGCCGGCCGCACAGGGCGGGCACGTTTTCCTGCAAGTCCGAGTAGAATAGGGCGTCCGGCCGTTACCGAATGAAGGTGCCGCCGCGCAGCTCAGTGAACGCCTGCTGCAGCTCGGCCTGCGTGTTCATCACGATCGGGCCGTGCCAGGCGACCGGCTCCTCGATCGGCTTGCCGGAAACGAGGAGGAAGCGGATGCCTTGGTCGCCGGCCTGCACCGTGACCTCATCGCCGGAGTCGAACAGCACCAGCGAACGGTTTCCAGTCTGCTCGCGGACCAGAATCTCGTTGGCGCCGTCGGTTCTTTCGGTCAGCACACCGAACGGCTGCGAGGCCGCGCGGAAATTGCCGGAGCCCTCGAACACATAGGCGAAGGCGTGGCGCTCGAGCTCGACCGGCAGCGTCTTGCGCTTGCCCGGCGGCACCGAGACGTCGAGGTAGCGCGGGTCGGCGGCGACGCCCTCGACCGGGCCGCGCCTGCCCCAGAAGTCGCCGCAGACAACACGCACGCGGGTGCCGTCGTCATCGACGATCTCGGGAATTTCGGCGGCCTTGATGTCCTGGTAACGAGGCGCCGTCATTTTCAGCGACGACGGCAGGTTGGCCCAAAGCTGGAAGCCGTGCATGCGGCCCTGCTGGTCGCCTTGCGGCATTTCCTGGTGGAGAATGCCGCGGCCGGCCGTCATCCATTGCACGTCGCCGGAGCCGAGATTGCCACGATTGCCAAGGCTGTCGCCGTGCTCGACATTGCCGGCCAGCACGTAGGTGATGGTCTCAATGCCGCGATGCGGATGCCAGGGAAAGCCGGCGCGATACTCGTCCGGCCGGTCATTGCGGAAATCGTCGAGCAGCAGGAACGGATCGAACTCGGTGGTGTCGCCGAAGCCGAAAGCGCGGCGCAGATGCACGCCGGCGCCCTCAATCGTGGGCTTCGACGAGACGATGCGTTTGACGGGCCGAATGGACATGGCCGTGATCCTCGCGGGTGGTACTGATTTGTTACCGCATAAGTGGGTAACGGTACGACTGCCACAAGAAGGCACATCGTTGATACTACAGACACTCGCCATTCCGGGGCCGAGCCAACGGGTCCGGCCCGAAGTGGCCGGCCCGATGACAGGCCCCGTGGGGAGCCCGGAATGACGCCCGGTCATTCGCCCTCCGCCACCACGTCGTGGAACTTGGTGTAGTCGAGCATGAAGCGGCCTTGCGGCGAAACACTGGTGATATCGCGATAGCGGTGCCGCCAGCGGATATCGTGCCAGGAGTAAATGCGCCGGGCATAAAGCTGCTGCGCCGAGCTGTCGTCGACGCCGCCGACATTGAGCACAAGCAACGTGTCGCTTTGCTCAAAATCGGCCGGGGTCAATTCATGCAAGGGGCTGTCCTTGTCGATGACGTGAAAAAGCATCCAGCTCAATACGAACATCGGATGCTCACGGCGATCGAGCTTCAGCTCATAGAAACGGCGCAAATGATCGCCATCCGCGGTGCGTTCAGCGCGAATGATCCAGAGTCGCGCATTGGCCCGGGAGATGGTGTTGTGGCGCGCATTGGCCATGCGGATCATCAGGGTAGCTTTGCCCTCGTAGTGCGTGATCACCGGATAGTTGGCGAAGACGAAGCGGGCGCGCGGCCGCGAGAACCGGGCGAAGATCAATCCGGTCATTACTGCGAGGAAGCACATGCCGGTGAAAATCTCGATCGTGGCGATCAGATGGCCGTAATTGGTCTGCGGATGCATGTCGCCATAGCCGACCGTCGCCAGAGTTTCGATGGAGAAATAAAACAGCTCGAGCGGAACTTTGCCGCCGGCATTGGCGACCGGGTCCCGGCCGAGGAAATAGAGAGACGCAAATGCAGCGTTGAGCAGAATGAAAATCAGCGCAGCGCTGCCGAAAAATACCGGCCAGTAAACTGTCATCGACCGATGATAGAGGTCGGTCCAGAAACCCTGGCTTAAGCCGAGCGTCTCAATCTCACGATGACCGAACCTGATCAACTGTGATCTGGTGCGCGCTGCCGGCTTTCGTCGCGGCTTTGCCAATGCGGATCCTCAATTTGTCATGCGGCGCCTGTCATCGGACCGGCTCCTTCGGACCGGACCCATTGGCTCGCCTATGTCGCGGCACCCACGTCTTATCAATCGACACGAATCCAAGACGCGGATGGCGGGTCAAGCCCGGCCATGACGGCACCGTATGTCAGCCCGCCGCGCTCGCCGCCGCCTTGGTCTTGAGACGGCTGAACACCTTGCGGGCATTGCCTTCGAAAATCTTGTGCCGGTCGGCGTCGGTCAAACGCGGGGCATGGTCGACGTAGCGCCTGGTATCGTCGAAGTAAAATCCGGTCTTCGGATCGACGCCTTTGACCGCGCCGACCATCTCCGAGGCGAACAGGATGTTGTCGGCCGGCACCACTTCGGTGAGCAGATTGATGCCCGGCTGATGATAGACGCAGGTGTCGAAGAAGATGTTGTTCTTGATGATGTCGACGAGTTCGGGCCGGCCGTTGTTGAGCGCCAGGCCGCGGAAGCGGCCCCAATGAAACGGCACCGCGCCGCCGCCATGCGGAATGATCAGCTTGAGCGTGGGAAAATCCTTGAACAGGTCGGACAGGATAAGCTGCATGAACGCCATGGTGTCTGCGTTGAGATAATACGATCCGGTGGTATGCATCGCCGGATTGCAGCAACCGGAGACATGGATCATGGCCGGCACATCGAGCTCGACCATCTTCTCGTAGAACGGGTACCACCACTTGTCGGTGAGCGGCGGCGCATTGAAATAGCCGCCGGAGGGATCGGGATTGAGGTTGCACCCGATGAAGCCGAGCTCCTTGATGCAGCGCTCCAGCTCGCCGATCGAGTGCTGCGGCGGCACACCTTGCGATTGCGGCAGCTGGCAGACGCCGATGAAGTTCTGCGGGTAGAGCGAGACGACCCGCGCGATCAGGTCGTTGCAGATCTGCGACCATTCGAGGCTGACGCTCTCGTCGCCGATGTGATGGCCCATGCCGGAAGCGCGCGGCGAGAAGATCGTCAGATCGGTGCCGCGCTCGCGCTGCAGCTTGAGCTGGTTGGCTTCGATGCTGTCGCGGATTTCGTCGTCGGACATTTTCAGCGTGGCCCGCGACGGCATCGCCGTTTTGTCCTTGGCGTTGGCCGCCGCGGTCTGTTCCTTGCGGAACCGATGCAAATCCTTGGGCTCGGTGGTGTAGTGGCCGTGGCAATCGATGATCATGATCTCGTCAGTGGTGCGGTTGCGGAAGGCAAATGCTAGGGCGCGGGGCGCGATTGTCAAACTGCGATGACGCTCATATACGATGCGATCCGCAGAATGGGAGAGGGAAATGGCTGAACTTCCACGGCTCAACGGCGTCATCCGCGCGCTCGAGGCCGGCCAGCACGCGCTGACCTGCTTCACGCCGGCCGAGATCAACAGCGCCGTCGCGATGAGCACCTCGAAATTCGACGGTTGCGTGTTCGAGATGGAGCATCAGCCGTGGGACGGCCGGCTGCTGCGCGATTGCCTGCAATACATGCTCAACCGCGTCCAGATCGCCAAGGCCGCCTCCGTGGTGCCCGGGGTGACACCGATGGCGCGCATTCCCGTCAACGGCGTCGAGATGGCGCAGTGGCAGGCCAAACAGGCGCTCGACATGGGCTGCTACGGCATCGTTTTCCCGCATATCTCGACGGTTGAGGAAGCCGCGAATGCGGTCGGCGCCTGCCGCTATCCGCGGCTCAAGAGCGCCGCGCATTACGAGCCCGCCGGCATCCGCGGCGACGGGCCGACCACGGCGGCGCGCTACTGGGGCCTCACCCAGCAGGAATATTATCAGAAGGCCGATGTCTGGCCGCTCAATCCGCAGGGCGAGATTTTTTGCATCCTGCAGATCGAGGATACAAGCGGCGTCGAAAATCTCGATGACATGCTCAAGAACGTGCCGGGGATCGGCTGCATCCTGATCGGCGAAGGCGACCTGTCGCAAGAACTCGGCTATCCGCGCCAATACGAGCACAAAGTCGTGCTCGAATGGATGAAGCGCGTGGTCGACACTTGTAAGAAGCACAATGTGGTGGTCGGTCACCCGCATGTCGAGCAAGGCAACGCCGAGCGCGTCGTCAAGGAAGGCTATCGCTTTCTGATGTGCGTGCCGGTGCAGAGCTTCGGCCACCTGGAAGCGGCCAGGAAATACACGGGTCGAGCTTGATCTTTCTGCCGCCGCAAATTGGGAGAAAGGACGCGCAACCGTCACTGGCGCGGTCGGGCGCGACCGCATCGGCGCGCGGCAGCAAACAAACTCCCGCTTCCCGAAATCCCATGCGCAAGGATCAAGGCCGTTCCGTTGCACGCGGCATTAATTCCAAGAATGCTGCCGGCAGGCATTTCCAATTGCTCTTTGCCGTTGCAGACAATCACGAGGGTTCGGCGGAAAACCATGTTATTGCCGCCAAAGCTCACGGCGCTACATGGGAACGGCGCGCGCGGCGAAAGTGAATATCTTTGTCCCTGGGCGTTGCTTTGACGGCCAAGCCCAAGCAAGATTGCCGCACCAACCAGCAAAATCAAAAATATCCTAGGGACCACTGCCACCTCCGTAGCCGCGTTGGTGCGGTGGATCACGCCATTCCCAGCCCGCCTTTCTCCTCGATGAAGTGCGCGATCTCCTCAACGCCTTTGCCGGCGCGCAGATTCGTAAACACGAACGGGCGCGCGCCGCGCATGCGTTTCGAACTCGCGCTCCATGGTCTCCAGCGAGGCGCCGACATAGGGCGCGAGATCGATCTTGTTGATGACCAGGAGGTCCGAGCGGTTGATACCGGGACCGCCTTTCGAAGGAATTTTGTCGCCGGCGGCGACGTCGATGACATAGATGGTGAGATCGGCCAGCTCCGGCGAAAACGTCGCGGCGAGATTGTCGCCGCCGGACTCGATGAGCACGAGATCGAGCGCGGGGAATTTCTGCCGCATGTCGGCGATGGCCGCGAGGTTGGCGGAGGCATCCTCGCGGATCGCGGTGTGCGGGCAGCCGCCGGTTTCGACGCCAGCGATGCGGTCCGGCACGAGCGCGCCGGAGCGCACCAGATATTCGGCGTCCCATTTGGTGTAGATGTCGTTGGTGATGGCGGCGATCTCGTAGCGGTCGCGCAGGCGCTTGCACAGCGCGTCCATCAGCGCGGTCTTGCCCGAGCCGACCGGGCCGCCGACGCCGACGCGCAAAGGGCCGTGATGCGAGCGCATGTCCGAGGTTCCCATTTCGGGCTGCAAGCTTAACAGACTAGGGAAGCGCTTGGGGAGTACGCTGAACCGGCGTTCGGCATCAAGAACCCGAGCCTTGGTCCCTGTGCGTCCGGCTCTCCTTCTGCAGGTAGGCGACGATGTCTTTGCGCGACGGCTCGTCAAGAACGCGGATCGGCATTTTGACGCCGGGAATGAAGGCCCGCGGATCGGCAAGCCAGCGCACGAGATTGTCCGCCGACCAAACCAAGCCGGCACTCTTGAGCGCCGCGGAATAATTGTAGCCGGCGGCGGCGCCAGAGCGGCGGCCGACCACACCGCCAAGCATCGGCCCGATCTTGTTGCTGTCGAGCGCGTGACAGGCCGTGCACCGCTCGGCAAATAGCGCGCGGCCGTGGTCCGCATCCGGTGCGGAGTTCCACGAGAAAGCGCGACAGGTCCTTCGCCTTGTCGGGGTTGACCGAGCGGAACAGCGTATAGCCGAGCGTAATGGTAGACACGCCGCGCATTTCCGGGTCTTTGCCAAAAGCCGGATCGACATAGAACACGACCGGCATTTTGACCTTCTCGTGCGCCTCGAGGCGCTCCTCGTTGAAGCAAAAGCATTGGATCTTATTGAAATAGATGCCGCTCGATTGCGGCGTGACGTTGAAGGTCGCGTGGGCAACCATCGGCGCGTTGCCGGTGTTCTCGGCGGTGAAGAACACAAGTTGCTGCTCGCCGAGATGCACGGTCACCGCCCGCTGCACCGGTTCAAAACGCCACGGCAGGCCTGGCGCGACGCTGGAGTCGAACGCAACCGTCACGGTCTGCTGCGAGATCGTTGCCGAATCGTTGAGCACCCGTTGCGTCGTACCGCCGTAGCCAGTCGCCGCGCAGAACATCCGGTAGAGCGTCGGCGAGTAAGCGACGGTGCCGCACATCATGCCGAGCACGGCGATGCACGGCACGATGACCTTCGCGTTTCGCCAGTGCCGAGGCTCCATCGTTAACTCGTTTTCTACCTTGCGCCGCTGTCAGGTGAATCGCCCTCAGCCCAGCCTTACCGTCCATAATGTCGGCAAAGTGATGCAGCTATGCGGCCTTTTGTCCGAAACGCCGCGCCATCTTGCGCGGCTCGTCATCAGGACCGAAACAATCGCGTGTATTGGGTCTCGTGGCGCATGCTGGCGAGATCGGCGCGCAGCGCACAGCCGCCGACTTCATCGAGCGGCGTCTCTAGCGCCCGCGCAGCTGCGGCCGCGACGGCGTCCTCCAAAGCGGCCAGGACGCGCTGGCCGTCGGTCTGGCCAAGCGGTATGAGCCGCACGCCGGCGGAAATCCAGTTGGCGACAAGCGCGTGCAGGAACGCGTGTAGCGCGGCCTCGCCGGCGATGCTGTGTCCGGCGCAAGCGACGCCGACGGCGACCGGCAGCGCTACCGGTCCGTCCCACACGGTGGCAAAGCGCTTGACCGCCGCGCACGGCCACGCCGCGCGGGTCGCGTCCAGGAAGGCGCGGCCCTGCGCCGTCGTCTCCAGAAAGCGCTCCTTCGAGGGGACGAACGCAGCGGCAAGCTCGGCGACGGTGCGCAGCCCGACATCATCGTTTGCCGCCACGGCGCGGTGAGCGTTAACAAAAAACACCGCATCGCAGAAGCCGCCGCCTTCGCCGAGCATCACCGTAAGCCAGGCCCGCAGCGTCTCGGCGTCCTTGATGTCGCCGGCCTCGACCGCCCATTCGATGCCGCTCGAATAGGAAAAAGCGCCAACCGGATAGGCGGGCGACAACCAGGCCATCAGGCGATAGAGTGCCGCGGCGGCCAGCGGAGCGGCGGATTTCGTCCGCTCATCCTCGCGGAAGCGGGTATCCAGGCCTTTGGCTGCTTTCGTTACTTTCCCGGGTCCCCGCTTTCGCGGGGACGAACGGAGCAACGGCTTAGCCATGGTCGTGGTCGTGGTGATGTCTGTGGCCGTGCTGGTGCTCATACGCGCCGCCCTCGGGATCGAACGCCGCTTCCACCGGTGACAGCCGCGCGCCGAGCCCGCGCAGCATCTTCTCGATCACATGATCGCGCCGGATGCGCAGCCGGTCGCCGACGATCTGAACGTCGATGTGACGATTGCCGATGTGCCAGGCGAGCCGCGCCAGCCCGTGGGCGTCGGCGGCGGCAATTTCGACGAGCGGCTCCGGCCGGCCGACGATACGCACGATGGCGCCATCGTCGAGGACGAGACCGTCGCCGTCGCGCAGTGCCGTTGCTTGCGGCAGGTCGAGAAGAAATTTCGTGCCGCGCTCGCCGCTCAACACGACGCGGCGGCGATGACGCTCCTGGGCGTCGAGGGTCACGGAATCGACGGCGTCGGCGGCGTCCCAATGGCCGGCAGCTCTGACTTCACGCGCGTGCTTCATGATCGAAACCTTGATGTCGTTCTAGCGCAATAACCATGCCGTCCGATAGCCGCCGCGCGTCACGCACGGTGTTGGAGATCGCACTGGACCCCGATATGTTGCGGCCCGCTGGCGGGAATTTTCAGGCATGGGCATCAAGGGCAAGGCGTATATCGCCGGCGCGTTCGAGCATCCGACGCGGCACGCGCCGGACAAGACGGTGGCGCAGCTTCACGCCGAAGTGGCGCTCGGGGCGCTGGCCGACGCCGGGCTCGCCCGCGACGATGTCGACGGCTATTTCTGCTCCGGCGATGCGCCCGGCCCCGGCCCCGCCTCCATGGCGGAGTACATGAACTTGAAGCTTCGCCACGCCGAATCGACCGAGCTTGGCGGCACTTCCTACATTACGCTCGCTTCGCATGCGGCCGAGGCGATCGCCGCCGGCAAGTGCGATGTCGCGCTGATCACGCTGGCCGGCCGGCCGCGCAGCGAAGGCATGGCGACCGGCACGGCGCCGCGGGCGCGGCCCGCCGACCAGCCCGAAGCCGGATGGGAGGCGCCTTACGCCATCACCACGGCGAACGGCTACGCCATGTGCGCGATGCGGCACATGTACCAATACGGCACCACCAGCGCCCAGCTCGCCTGGGTCAAGGTCGCGGCTTCGCACCACGCCCAGCACAATCCGCACGCCATGCTGCCCGAGGTCGTGACCGTCGAGGACGTGCTCAACTCGCCGCTGATCGCCGATCCGCTGCACCGGCTTGATTGCTGCGTCATCAGCGACGGCGGCGGCGCGCTCGTGCTGGTGCGGCCGGAGATCGCCAAGGAGCTCAACCGGCCACTGGTGAAAATCATCGGCGCCGGCGAAGCGGTGAAACATCTTGCCGGCGGCACCTTCGATCTCACCACCTCCGGCGCCGCGCGTTCCGGACCGATTGCATTCGCCGAGGCCGGCGTGACCCCGGCCGACATCAAATACGCCTCGATCTACGACAGCTTCACCATCACCGTCGTCATTCAGCTCGAAGATCTCGGTTTCTGCGCCAAGGGGGCCGGCGGGAAATTTGTCGCCGACGGCAATCTGATCTCCGGCGTCGGCGAGCTGCCGTTCAATACCGACGGCGGCGGGTTGTGCAACAACCATCCCGCCAATCGCGGCAGCATGACCAAGGTGATCGAAGCGGTGCGCCAACTGCGCGGCGAGGCGCATCCGGCGGTGCAGGTCAGGAATTGCGATCTGGCGCTGGCGCAGGGCACCGGCTTTCAGCTCGCCACGCGGCACGGCAGCGCCACGCTGATCATGGAACGGGAGTAAGGCGATGGCCCGCAAGATTACGTCGCCGGTCGTCACCGCCGAAACGCAAGCCTTCTGGAACGCAGCGCGCCAAGGCCGGTTCACGATCCCGTTCTGTACCGCCTGCGGCAAGGCGCATTGGTACCCGCGCGCCATTTGCCCGTTTTGCTCGAGCGACCGGGTGGAATGGCGCGCCGCGTCCGGCCGGGGCGCCATCTACACCTTCAGCGTCATGCGCCGCGTCAAGGACCCCTACGCCATCGCCCATGTGACGCTTAACGAAGGGCCGACCATGCTGACCAATATCGTCGATTGCGATTTCGACACGCTGCGCATCGGGCAGCCGGTCCAGCTTGTGTTTCAGGAAACCGAGGACGGCCCGCCGGTGCCGATGTTCAAGCCGGCGTAATCAACTCGGCGGGGACGAGTCCGCGGCGGCGGTTCGGTGCGGCTGGATGATTTGCTGCGCGGTCACTGATTGCAGACGATCAAACCGCGTCTGACGCTGACCGATCTCGTTGTGTGCGAGGAAGCCCTTCTTGGCCCGCAGCACCATGATTTCATTGACGGTCGACCACGACAGGCCGACCGCTTTGGTGATCACGACCAGCGTCTCCGACCGGTCCCGCGAAATGGCCCGCTCCACGAACTGGAGCGACAAATCGCACATCAGCGCCAAAGCGCAGATCAGCTCGGCGTAGGCGCCGGGTTTTGCGAATGCGGCCAGCGCGCCTTCGTCAAGCCCGCCGGACCGCTGCAGGTTCTCGATCGACGCCAGGGCGGCGGTGTAGTCGAGCGATTTCGAAAGCCCGCGCGCTTCGACACGGCGTGCGGCCTCGGCGACGGCCCGATGGACCTCGGCCTTGGCCCGCGGGTGCGAGGCCTCCAGTTTGGCTCGGACGGTCTGCGACGCTTTCGCCACCAGCGCCGTCAGCAAAGGCCAGGGAATTTCCGGTCGCGAGCCGACCAGCTCGGCAAGCAGATCGTCGCCTTCCGACCTGCGGACCAGAGCGGAAAATCCGCGCTCGGAAATGCTCGCGCCGTAATTGTTGACGGTGCTGAGCACGACCCCCCGGTCTCCCAGTTCGACCAACACGTCTGTAACCGACTGGTTCAGCGATGCGCGTTGCGAGATCGCGAGCATGCGATCCTGCCCCCTGGTCCTCGCGATTTCGACCAGCGTCTTATCGTCGAGCCGAGCGGCCTGGGCCAGAACCGGCCCGGCGACTTCGATAGCGTCATCGAATGCCAGTGCGCGAATGATTTGCGGCGGCGAATTTCGAACCGGCGCAAGACGCCTGGCGAGCAACTCCCGCGCCGATTGTTCGATTTCGGCGGCCAGCCGAAGAATGACATCATCGAATATCGAAAGGTCTTCGGCCGTGAACTCTTCAGCGCCGCCGACGAGCAAATCGGTGACTTTGCGCAGCATCGCCCCGCGCCGATCGGCTGACGCACCGGCGAGGGCGTTGTCAATCTCTCTGAGAAATTCGAGGTCGGCGGGCATCGCTGGTATCATCCGCGGCCATCTTGGGCAGCCATCGCGGGTCGAGTGGGCCGCGCCGCGATCCGCCAGCACATCATCGATCGATAGGGTAAACTAAAGATTGAGAATCGGCGGCTCGGTGCTCACGCGATTTCGCCGCCGCACTGTCGGTTTTCAAACGGCCGGTGTTCTGTCTAGATTATTAAAGTAGAACGGGGAGCAGGCCTGATGCGGTTTGGTGTTTTTGGCAGCGTCTGCGCCCGCCGGCTGGCTTCGTGCCGGCGATGATCAACAAAATCGTACAGACCATGGCCGAGGCGGTGGCCGGAATCCGCGACGGCTCGGTCGTGCTGATCGGCGGCTTCGGCAGCATCGGCCAGCCCAACGCGCTGATCGCTGGCCTGATCGAACAGGGCGCCAAGGACCTGACCGTGGTCGCCAACAATGCCGGCGTCGGCCACACCGGCCTGGCGCGGCTGATGGAGGTCGGCCGGGTGCGCAAGATCGTCTGCTCCTACCCCCGCACCTCGGATCCGGTGGTGTTCGAGAAGCTGTACCGCGAAGGCCGCGTCGAGCTTGAGGTCATGCCGCAAGGCACCATGGCCGAGCGCATGCGCGCCGCGGGTGCCGGCATTCCGGCCTTCTATACCCCGACCTCGGTAGGGACCAAGCTTGCGGAAGGCAAAGAGGTGCGGGAATTTGCCGGCCGGCAATACGTGCTGGAAGAGGCGTTCTTCGGCGATGTGGCGCTGCTCGAAGCCTGGGAGGCGGATCGCTGGGGCAACCTGACCTACCGCTCGTCAGCCCGGAATTTCAATCCGGTGATGGCGACCGCGGCGAAGTTGACCATCGCGCAGGCGCAGCACATTGTCGATCTCGGCGCGCTTGACCCGGAGAAGATCGGAACGCCCGGGATTTACGTCAACCGCGTGGTGCACGTGCCCTATGGCGAACCGGTGGTGACTTGAGGAGGCCTTAAGTGAAGCCCGGCAATTGCAAGCCCTGGACCCGGGACGAGATCGCTGCACGCGCCGCCCGCGACATTCCAGAGGGTTATTACGTCAATCTCGGCATCGGCATTCCGGTACTGGTCGCAAACTATGTGCCGCCGGACCGCGAAGTCGTCATCCAGTCGGAAAACGGCATCCTCGGCATGGGCCCGGAGCCCGAGCCGGACAGGATCAATCGCTGGCTCATCAACGCCAGCAAGAAATACGTCACGCTGGTTCCGGGCGGCTCGTACGTTCATCACGCCGACAGTTTTGCCATGATCCGCGGCGGGCATCTCGATCTTTGTGTGCTTGGGGCCTTTCAAGTCGCCGAAAATGGCGATTTCGCCAACTGGTCGAAGTCCGACACCGACATGCCGTCCGTCGGCGGCGCCATGGACCTTGCGGTCGGCGCCAAGAGCGTCTGGCTTCTGATGGAGCACGCGACCAAAGGCGGCGAGAGCAAACTGATGCGCCGTTGCACCTATCCGCTCACTGCCGTTGGCGCCGCCAGGCGCGTCTACACCGACCGCGCCGTGCTCGACATTACCGCGGATGGCTTTGTCGTCCGCGACATGGCGCCGGGGCTGACCTTCGAGGCGTTGCAGGACGTGACCGACGCGCCGATACGGATGGCGAATTGATCGCGGCTCACTGAGCGGGCGCCGGGGCGGGCTTCGGCGCAGCCTCCGCCCTTTTCGGCTTTTTCGGCTTGTCGGTCGTTGACCTCGTCTCCAGTCCGGGAGGCGGACTTGCCGTGAGCGTCGAGGCTGACATTGGCGTCCACGGTTTGGCCTTCGCTTTTCCGTCAGTCGATTTGCCCTCGCCCGCCTTAGCGTCCGCGGCTTTCGCCTCGCCGGCTTTCCGACCTGTGGCTTTCCCGTCTGCGGCCTTTTCGTCTGCAGCCTTCTCATCCGTAGGCTTCGCAGCCGCGCGCTTCGCCGCCGCTTTTTTCTTATGATGCGGAGCGGCCTCCTCGACATTGAGCTTGGCGAGTTGATCCGGCGTGCGCGTCGGCCCGGTATAGACCACGACCGGCGTCACCGCCCCGAGGTCGGAGAGAAGCCGGCGCCCTTGGGGGTAGGCGCCCGCAAGCTCGACAGGATCGCGGAGAACGGCGTATCGACCCCTGCGCCATTCTCGCCGGCGCCCCCCTCTTCCTCGTCCTCCGCCGGCAGCCGCTTGCGATGCGGTCCACATATCTCATCGTGCAAATTGGGCGGGTCGGCATTGATCGGGGTGAGCGCATTGACCGATCCGAGCGCGGGAGCGAGCCACGCCAGCGGGTTCTGCGTGAAGCCGCTTTCCAAAAGTTCCGCAGCCTTCACTGCACGCGCCGCGGAGGACGGCGCGCCGAGCACCACCGCGATCAACTGCTTGCCGCCGCGGGTGGCGGTGGCGACCAGATTGAACCCGGAGGCGCAGATAAACCCGGTCTTCATGCCGTCGGCGCCGGGATAGCGCCCGAGCAGGGTGTTGTAGTTGCGGACCACCCGTCTGCCGAATTTGATCGCCGGAATGTGCCAATAGTAATTGTATTCTGGGAAATCGTGGATCAGCGCCCGCGCCAGAATGGCAAGATCGCGCGCCGACATGATTTGCCCATCGGCCGGCAAGCCATTGGGATTGACGAAATTCGATTCCGTCATGCCGAGGCGATGCGCCGTCTGCGTCATGTCTTCGGCAAAGCTTTCGATGGAGCCGTCAACGCCTTCGGCCAGCAGGACGGCCATGTCGTTCGCCGACTTCACCATCATCATCTTGAGCGCGTTGTCGACCGTGACCTGGGTGCCGACGGCGAAGCCCATTTTGGTCGGCGACTGCGCCAGCGCGTTGCGCGAAACCGTGAACAACGTGTCCATCGTGACGCGACCCTGCTTCACCGCTTGCAGCGTGACGTAAAGCGTCATCAGCTTGGTCACCGAGGCCGGGTACCATGGATAGGTCGCATTCTCCGCGTGCAGCACCTTGCCGGATTCGGCATCGACCAGAATCGACGCGCCGGCATGCGCCGGCGTTGCCGGCAGGCCGGCCGCGCACAGCGGGCTGAGCGCTACGGCAAAAGTCAGCGCCCGAAAAGTTTGCGATGGATTCACGCGTCGCGGTCCGTTCGGTTGGTCGGGCCCAGGGCGTCGCCTCGGGGAACGCCAAGAAGCCGACAAAGGGGCCGCGAAGGGTTCACGAAAGGTTCCCGAAGCTCCGGTGGCGAACTATCTAACCCAAAGCGACGCTCGAACGCAAAGGTGAATCCCGTTATCATCAAGGCCCGGGTGGTTTCGCCACAGCGGCTTTGCAAATGAAAAGCGACCAAATTTCGGCAATGGAGAAATCATGACCGCCTGCATCGTAGGATGGGCACATACGCCCTTCGGCAAGCTGACCGGCGAAACCGTCGAGAGCCTGATCGTAAAAGTGGCGACCGAGGCGCTTGCCGACGCCGGCATCGCCGCGCACGACGTCGACGAGATCGTGCTCGGCCATTTCAACGCCGGCTTCTCGGCGCAGGATTTTACCGCCTCGCTTGTGCTGCAGGCCTCGCCCGATCTCCGCTTCAAGCGCGCGACCCGGGTGGAGAACGCCTGCGCGACCGGCTCCGCCGCCGTTCATCAGGGGATCAAGGCCATCGCCGCGGGCTCCGCGCGCATCGTTTTGGTCGTCGGCGTCGAGCAGATGACGGCGACGCCTACCGCCGAAGTCGGCCGCAATCTCCTCAAGGCGTCATACGTGCGCGAGGAAGCCGACATCGACGGCGGCTTCGCCGGCATTTTCGGCAAAATCGCCAGTCTTTATTTCCAGCACTGGGGCGATCAATCGGATGCGCTGGCGCGCATCGCCGCCAAGAACCACAAGAACGGCGTCGGCAATCCTTACGCGCAAATCCGCAAGGACCTTGGCTACGAGTTCTGCCGCACCGAAGGCGAAAAGAACCCTCGCGTCGCCGGGCCGCTCAAGCGCACCGACTGCTCGCTGGTGTCGGATGGCGCCGCGGCCTTGGTCCTCACCGATGTCGACACCGCGCTGAAGCTCAACAAGGCGATCGTATTCCGCGCCGCCGAGCACGTGCAGGATTTCCTGCCGATGTCGCGACGCGACATTCTCAAGTTCGAAGGCTGCGCGGTGGCGTGGCAGCGCGCGCTGCAGGGCGCCGGCATCGGCCTTCCCGATCTGTCCTTCGCCGAGGTGCATGACTGCTTCACCATCGCCGAATTGATCGAATACGAGGCCATGGGGCTGGCGCCGGAAGGACAAGGCGCGCGGGTGATTGCCGAAGGCACCGTGGCCAAGGACGGCAAGCTCCCCATCAACCCTTCCGGCGGTCTCAAGGCCAAAGGCCACCCCATCGGCGCCACCGGCGTGTCGATGCACGCGCTCGCCTCGATGCAGCTCACCGGCACCGCCGGCGACATGCAAGTCAAGGACGCGCGGCTCGGCGGCATCTTCAATATGGGCGGCGCGGCGGTCGCCAATTACGTCAGCATCTTGGAGCGGCTGCGTTAAAACAGGCGCCGGACAATCGCGCTTAGATGAAAATCGGCCAACATCACGGAAGCCGTGACCGTTGGCCGACTTTAGGTGATGCGCCCTCTGATCAGGTAAGCGTTCCGATCAGGAAACAAGCTCCGAAGTCTTCGCCTCCGCGGATTGTTGTTCGCCGCGCGGCTGGGCCGGAAGCTGGAGAACCGTCGCACGTTGACCGGCGCAGAGCGCGGTCAGCAGTACGGTTTGGCCATCGGCAAACTCCAGAGCATCGTGATGGGCTTGCGGCTCGGTGAGATCAATCTGCCGGAAACGAGCCACCTTGCCACGGCCAAACCTGAGCCCGGAAAACAGGCGAGCAAAGGAATTGGCTCCCGTTTCGTTTTCGAAGCCGGAAAAGAGCCGGGCCACAGGAACGCGATATTCTGCTTCCCTCTCGAGGGCAATTTCAGTGCCGGGCAGCAAGCACACGGCCACATTCGGTTCCCCGATCGCTGAGAACCCGCGCGTGGCGGACCCGGCGAACTTGGTCGCAACCAGCTCATCCCCGACCTTCGCCGGCCGCGATGCAATGTCCTGCAGGCTATAGTCACACATCCAAAGTGCTCCTTCTTGCTCAGTGGTCCCTATAGTCAACGCAACGGATGTCGTTGACGGGTGGTTCCGGCCTAGCAATCGCCGTGCCAACGGCCTGGGAAGGCCCAAAAGGGGCATATTTTGCTTGACGGAGTTCAAGGCTCGCCGCGCCACGGTAGGCGCTTGGCAGATCCCGGCTTTGCCGCCGAAGCTCGGTTTGGACACCGAGCCATCATCGACCGGCCGCTCGACGTTCGGCTCACGTTTTTGCGACCAGGTCTTCCGGTACCGCCGTCACTGTCGACCCAACACCCGCCGCGGCCCCAAACTGCACGCGCACGAATTCGGCGAAGACGCCGCTGCGCCGAACGAGATCGTCATAGCTCCCGGTCTCGATGATGCGGCCATTCTGGAACACCAGAATGCGCGTCGCATTGCGTATGGTGGCCAGCCGATGGGCGATGACGAAGGTGGTGCGGCCTTTCATCGCCCCGTCAAGCGCCGCTGCGACGCCGGCTTCGGTCACCGGATCGAGCGCGCTGGTCGCTTCGTCGAGAATGAGGATCGGCGGATCTTTCAGCAGCGCGCGCGCAATGGCGAGCCGCTGCCGTTCGCCGCCGGAGAGAAGCCGGCCGTGTTCGCCGATCCGGGCCTCAAATCCGTCGGCGTTGCGCATGATGAAATCGAGCGCCTGCGCCCGTTGCGCCGCCTCGCGAATTTCCGCATCGGTCGCGTCCGGCTTGCCGACGCGCAGGTTTTCGGCGATCGAGCGGTCGAACAGCAATGTTTCCTGAAAGACGACGCCGATGTTGCGGCGCAGCCCGGTCAGCGTGAGCGCGCGAATGTCCATGCCGTCGATGGCGATGAAGCCCGACTGCGGATCAAACGTGCGGTGCAGGAGCGCGAGCGCCGTGGATTTGCCGCTGCCGGTCGGACCGACCAGTGCAATCCGTTCTCCCGGCAGCGCCGTGAAGCTTAAATCGGCCACCGCCGGGCGCTTGCCGTCATAGGAGAATGATACGGTGTTGAATTCGACCAGACCGCGCAGGCGACCGGGATCGATCGCATCGCACCGGTCGCGCACCGCGGGCACGGTGTCGAGCACGTCGAAAAATTCATTCAGTTTCGGGACGTCCATGAACAGGCGGTTGGCAAAGCCGACCACCTGTTCGAGCCGGGTGATCAACAACGCCGCGATCGCCATGAAGCTGACGATTTCGCCGACCGAGGCAAGCCCGACGAGCTTGAGATAGGTTCCCGTCAGCAGGATCACCAACAGGGCGAAAGTCGTGGCGGCGCGGGTCAGCACCGCGGCCACGGCCCACCACGACAGCACCGGCATCTGCGCGCGCAGCAGCGAGTTCACCAGCCCCTTCAGTGCGGAAACCTCGAGTTCGACGCGGGCAAAGCTCTGCACCACGGCGACGTTGCCGAGCGCGTCGGCGGCGTTCTCGGCGAGATCGGAATAATGCCGCTCGACCGCGCGCTGCATCGCATCGGCCCGGCCCATGACGAGCGAAGTCAGCGCCGCGAAGGCTAAGCAAAGCGCGAGCAGCGGCAAAGCTAGCCGCCAATTCAAGTACAGTGACGTCGGCAGCAGCACGACGATGAACACAAAGGCGGCGAAATGCTCGCGAAAGAACGACACCCACAGCCACCACAGCGTGTCGGTGCCGGTGAGCATGATTTTCAGCTGCCGGCCCGAATGCGCGCCGGCGTGGTAGCTCAACGGCAATTGCAGCACATGCTCGAAATAGTCCGCCAGAACGATGTTTCGGCGGCGGTGCGCCAGCCAATCGGCGAACCATGCCACCAATCCGCCGGCAACGATGACAAACAGCCCGAAACCGACCCACGCCGCGATGATCGGCGCCAGCGCAAGCGCGGCGGCCGCGACCCCGGCGGGCAGCGCGCCCGACAAAGCATCGATGATGTGGCCAAACAGCACCGGCTCGACGAACTGGGCGACGGCCAGCACGATATTGGCAATCGCCAACGCGCCGGCGAGACGGACCTCAGAGCCGAGCAGCCCCAGCACACGCAGATAAATACGTAGAAAACTCATAATCAGCCGCAAAACAATGCTGCGAGGCCACCGGTGTACCGGCGATATCGATGGGCCGGGCGCACACATGCGCCGCCGCCTGCGCCCTTTGACCTACGCCATCAGGCTTAACGAAGTCAGCCCAGCTCGCCCAGGCCGGCGCGCAAGATATCGGTAGTGGAGCTCCGTAACAGCCGCTCCGCCTGCGCGTGCGCGCGTTTCCAGATCGGCGCCGCGGCGGCAAGACGGGTCCGGCCCGCCGCCGTGAGCGTCAGCCGCCGGCTGCGCTTGTCGTCGCGATCCACGCTCACCTTGACCAGGCCGCGGCGTTCGAGCGGCTTGAGGTTGGCGGTCAGCGTCGTCCGGTCGAGCGCCAGCAAGGCTGCCACGTCGCCCATGGTCGGCGGTTGCGGACGGTTCAGCGCGTTCAACAACGAGAACTGGCCCTGGGTCAACCCGACCGGCCGCAGCGCGTCGTCGAACCGCCGCGCCAGCGCCCGCGCCGCCCGCTGCACGTGCAGGCAAAGACAATGGTCGCGGACATGATGCGTGAAGCCATAAGAAACTCTACCGGAGTGTTCGCCGCGGTTTGACATCCGTTAATTATGTTGATATCAACCTTAATTGTCAAGGCGGATTATGCCGACAAAGAGAGGAGAAATGCATGCATGTCCAACCGTATCTCAACTTCGACGGCCGCTGCGATGAAGCGCTGGAGTTCTACAAAAAAGCAATCGGCGCCAAGCTCGGAATGCTGATGCGCTGGAAGGACAGCCCCGACAAGAGCATGTGCACGCCGGACAATGCCGACAAGGTGATGCATTCGCAGTTCGCCATCGGCGACACCACGGTGATGGCGTCGGACGGCCGCAATTCCGGCAAGCCGAACTTTTCCGGCATCGCGCTGTCGATTACCGCCAACAGCGAAGCCGACGCCGACCGGATGTTCGCCGGGCTTGCCGACGGCGGCCAGGTGCAGATGCCGCTGGGCAAGACATTTTTCTCGCCGCGCTTCGGCATGGTCGCCGATAAATTCGGTGTCGGCTGGATGATCCTTGTGGCAAACTGAGACCCGTCGTCATCAATGTCGAGGGGCGGGACTGATGGGTGCGGAAACAAGCGGCCAGGACTTTGTCATTTCCCGCGTCCTCGACGCGCCGCGCGAGCGCGTCTGGCAGGTGCTGACCGAACCGGAACACGTCCGGGAATGGTGGAGCCCGACCGGCTTCACCATGATCGCCATCAGCGTCGACCTGCGGCCGGGCGGGGTGTTTCATTGCGGCATGCGGTCGGCCGAGGGTTACAAGATGTGGGGCAAGTTCACCTATCGCGAGATTGTCGCCCCGGAGCGGATCGTCTTCATCAACTCGTTCTCCAACGAGGCCGGCGGCATCGCCAAGCACCCCATCGTTCCCACCTGGCCGATGGAGACGCTGATCACCATCACGCTCGGCGAGGAGCCGGGCGGCAAGACCAACTTCGGCGTCCGCTGGGCTCCCCACAACGCAACGGAAATCGAGCAAAAAACCTTCGACGTCGCCCACGTCGGCATGAAGGCGACCTGGAGCGGCACGCTCGACCGGCTCGCCGCCTATCTGGCGAAGGCGTGACCTGCGCCCGCAGGATCGGTGCTGCCTGAAGGAAACAAAAGGCATGGCGACCATCAGACAGAGGATCACCCCTTTTCTTTGGTTCGACAGCCAGGCCGAAGAGGCAGCAAAGTTCTACATCTCGGTATTCGAGAACTCGCGGATCAAACGGATCGCCCGCTACGGAGAGGCCGGTCGCGACGCCCACGGGAAAGAAGCTGGCTCGGTCATGACCGTCGAGTTCGAGATCGACGGGCAGGCCTTTGTTGCGCTCAATGGCGGCCCCCATGTCAAATTCAACGAGGCTGTGTCGTTTCAGATCATGTGCGAGACCCAGGATGAAATCGATCATTTCTGGAGCCGGCTGTCGCAGGACGGCCAAGAAGGGCCCTGCGGCTGGCTGAAGGATAAATACGGCGTCTCCTGGCAGGTGGTGCCGTCGGTCTTGCCGCAGATGATGACCGATGCCGACCGCTCAAAATCCGAGCGCGCGATGGCGGCGTTGCTGAACATGAAGAAGTTCGATCTGGAAACGCTGCGAAGCGCTTACGCCGGGGGATAGGTCGACGGCTTCCAGCCGAACAGCACCGCGTCCCGCTCTGATCTAGTCCGCAAATCCAAGAACCGTCGCCTCATGCGAGAGCTTGACAGCGAAGGCCTGAGCGTTGTATTTAACCTCTAGGTTATTTAACTAGTTGGCTAAATGAACCTCGACGCCACCTTCGCTGCCCTCGCCGATCCCACCCGTCGCGCCATCCTGGCGCGGCTGGCGCAGGGCGAGGCTACCGTACAGGACTTGGCGCAGCCGTTCGCCATGAGCCTGCCGGCGATCTCCAAGCATCTGAAAGTCCTCGAACGCGCCGGCCTGATCGCGCGATCGCGCGAAGCGCAATGGCGGCCGTGCCGGATCGAGCCGCGCGCGCTCAAAGACGTCGACCAATGGCTCGATCATTACCGTCGGTTTTTCGACGAGAGCTTCGATCGCCTCGACGACTATCTGAAGAAGCTTCAAGCCAGGCAACTGAAAGCCAACCGGCACCAAGCGCGAACCAAAAAGGGGTAATCGCCATGACCGAAACGAAAATCCGGGACTTCGTCATTTCACGCGTGTTCGATGCGCCGCGCGAATTGCTGTGGAAGGCCTTCACCGTACCCGAACATATGAAGGAGTGGTGGGGACCAAAAGGCACGCCAGTTGTCATGTCGAAAATGGATCTGCGCGTCGGCGGCGGTTATCACGGCGCCATGCGGGCGCCGGACGGCCGGCTGATGTGGGCAAAATTCGTCTACCGTGAAGTGGTCCCGCCCGAACGGTTGGTGTGGGTGCACAGCTTCTCCGACGAAAACGGCGGCATCTCGCGGCATCCGCTGAGCCCGACGTGGCCGCTGCAATTGTTGACCACGGTCATTTTCAAAGAAATGTCGACCGGGTCCACCAGGGTCACACTCACTTGGTCGCCACTCGACGCTGACGACAAGGAACGAAAGACTTTTGACTCCGCTCACGACAGCATGAGCGGCGGCTGGGGCGGCTCGTTCGATCAGCTCGCGGCCTATCTCCTCCGCGCTGCGGAGGGAGACGGAGGACGAACATGAGCGCCGCCGTTCGGAAAAAGCCGGCGTTTGCGGAACGCGAACTGACGATCACGCGCTTATTCGACGCGCCGCGGCCGCTTGTGTTCCAGGCCTGGACCGACGCCAAGCACCTGGCGCATGCGGCCAACCGGGTAAGCCGCGTGAGGTCGATTGTGGCCATACCCGGTTCCGTGTCCAGTTCCGTGACTTTAATACCCGGCGTCCCAGCTCCCTCCGCTGTGGCCCGATAGAGAACATGCGGTCGTAAAGCGCAAGCGGAAGCTGCACACTGCGCGTTGCGGCGATGTTATCCGCCATCAATGCTGAGCCGGCGATGAACAGGCCCGCGTTAACCCTGCCAACCTTCCGGGCGCCGTTCGCGCCACCGGACGAGGACCTCGCGGCCGGATTTCTCGCCGACGCCACCAGGGGTGACGCCGCCGAGCGCCGCATCGATGGCCGCGCGCGCCGCTGGATTGAGGCCATCCGTGCCAAGACCGGCGGGCTCGGCGGCATCGAGGATTTCCTGCACGCGTACTCGCTGTCGACCCAGGAGGGGCTCGCGCTCATGGTGCTCGCCGAAGCGCTGTTGCGGGTACCCGATGCCGCGACCGCCGACCGCCTCATCGAAGACAAGCTCGCCGCCGGCCGCTGGCTGGACGGCGACATCAAATCCACCGCGCTGCTGGTGTCCGCCTCGGCCTGGACGCTGGGCATCGCCGCCCGCATCATCCATCCAGGACAGACGCCGGAGACTACTCTCGACACCATCGCCCGGCGCCTGGGGCTGCCGACTTTGCGCACCGCCACCCGCCAGGCCATGCGGCTGATCGGCTCGCATTTCGTCCTCGGCCAGACCATCGGTGAAGCGCTCGCACGCGCCCGCAGCCACGGCGAGTTTCGCTACTCGTTCGACATGCTCGGCGAGGGCGCCCGCACCGCGGCGGATGCCGCCAAATACTTCGATGCTTATGCAGCCGCGATCGACGCCATCGGCTCAAGCGCCGGCAATGCGCGCCTGCCGGCTCGTCCCGGAATCTCGGTCAAGCTCTCGGCGCTGCATCCGCGCTTCGAAGCGATTTCCCGCGAGCGGGTATTGGCGGAACTTGTACCCGGCCTGCTCGAGCTTGCGCGTCTTGCCAAATCGCGCGAGCTGCAATTCACAATCGACGCCGAGGAAGCGGACCGGCTGGAATTGTCGCTGGAGGTCATCGGCGCCGTGCTCGGCGATCCATCACTGCGCGGCTGGGAGGGATTCGGGCTTGCGGTGCAGGCCTATCAAAAACGCGCCCCGGCGCTGATCGGTTGGATCGAGGAGGCGGCCGCCGCCCGAGGCGGCCGGCTGACCGTCCGCCTGGTCAAGGGCGCCTATTGGGACACCGAGATCAAGCGCGCCCAGGACCGCGGACTGACCGACTATCCCGTATTCACGCGCAAGGCCATGACCGACCTCTGCTACGGGGCCTGCGTGAAAAAGCTCCTCGCCGCGCGCGGCCGCGTTTTTCCGCAATTCGCCACCCACAACGCGCTGACCGTCGCCGGCGTGATCGAGGCGGCAGGCGGCGTCGAGGGATACGAGTTCCAGCGGCTGCACGGCATGGGCGAAGCGCTTTATGCGGCGGTTCTGAGCGAGTTGCCCGATGCGGTGTGCCGCGTCTACGCGCCGGTCGGCGGCCATCGCGATCTGCTCGCTTATCTGGTGCGGCGGCTGCTGGAAAACGGCGCTAATTCCTCGTTCGTCTCCGCCGCTGCCGATCCCAACACACCGATTGAAGACATTCTGCGCCGTCCGCAAAGCCGTATTGCCGGGCCGCGCGACGCGCGCAATCAAAAAATCCCGTTGCCGCGCGATCTCTATCGGCCGGAACGGCGTAACTCCGCCGGGGTCGAATTCGGCGAGCGCACGAGTCTCGACGCGCTGATGGCCGAAACTCGCGCCGGCGCACAGGCAGCCGCGGAAGCTGCGCCGCTCATCGACGGCATTGCCCTCCCGGGCATCGAACGCCCGGTGCTGTCGCCGATCGACGGGCGCGGTATCGGCGTTGTCCGCGAAGGCGACGCCGCGATCGAACGCGCCGCGATGGCGGCGGCCGCCGGCGGTTTTGCCGCCTGGGCGGCGACACCGGGCGAAGAGCGGGCGCGCGTGCTCGAACGCGCGGCGGATCTAGTGGAGGAGAATCGCGGCCCACTCCTGGCGCTCCTGCAGAACGAAGGCGGCAAGACACTCGATGACGCGCTTTCGGAAGTGCGCGAGGCCGTCGACTATTGCCGGTATTATGCCGCGCAAGCGCGCGCCAGCCTCAGCCCGCAACCGATGCCGGGGCCGACCGGCGAAAGCAATATGTTGGGCTATCGCGGGCGCGGCGTCTTTGTTTGCATCAGCCCGTGGAACTTTCCGCTGGCGATCTTTCTCGGCCAGGTGAGCGCGGCGCTCGTCGCCGGCAATGCCGTCGTGGCCAAGCCGGCGGAGCAGACGCCGCTGATCGCTGCGCGCGCTGTCGCACTTTTGCACGAAGCCGGCGTGCCGCTGACCGCGTTGCAACTCGTGCCCGGCGCTGGAGCGGTCGGCGCCCTCCTGGTCGGCGACGACAATGTCGCCGGCGTCGCCTTCACCGGCTCCACCGAAGTCGGTCGCACCATCAACCGCGCGCTCGCCGAGAAAAGCGGGCCGATCGTTCCGCTGATCGCCGAGACCGGCGGCATCAATGCGATGATTGTCGATGCCACGGCGCTGCCCGAGCAGGTGATCGACGACGTGATCACGTCCGCCTTGCGCTCCGCGGGCCAACGCTGTTCGGCGCTGCGGCTTCTTTGTCTGCAGGATGACATCGCCGACGCGATGCTCGCCATGCTGATCGGCGCGACGCGCGAACTGAAAGTCGGCGATCCGCGCGAGCTGGCGACCCATGTGGGGCCGGTGATCGACGCCGAAGCAAAACATAAACTCGACAGCTGGATCGCCGACATGGAAACGGCGGATCGCGTGCGTTATCGCTGGGATCGCGACCGGGCGCTCCCGGCCGAAGGAACCTATGTTGCGCCGGCGATCATCGAGCTCGACCGCGCGCGCGAGCTGAAGGAAGAGGTGTTCGGGCCGGTGCTCCATGTCGTGCGCTGGCGTGCGGAAGAACTCGACGGACTTCTCGACGACATTGCGGCGAACGGCACGGCGCTGACGCTCGGCATTCATTCGCGCATCGATCTGACGATCGACCATATCGCCGCCCGGCTTCCGCACGGTAATGTCTATGTCAACCGCAGCATGATCGGCGCCGTGGTCGGCACCCAGCCCTTCGGCGGCACGCACCTGTCCGGGACCGGCCCCAAGGCGGGCGGGCCGAATTACCTGCGCCGCTTCGCGGCCGAGCAGGTCGTCACCGTCAACACCGCGGCCGCCGGCGGCAATGCCGGCCTTTTGGCGCAGGATGAATAGCCCAAATCAACCAAAATGGCCGGCTTGACCCGCCGCTGACAACTTTAACACAATTGCGACGTTATCGCGCTATCCTTGTCGGTAATGCCTGATTCGATCACCCGTCTTTACCACGCCGCGCTCTCCTGCCGGCACGACGATCCATCGACCTCGCGGACGGCGCGGCTGTTGCGCTCCGGCCGCAGCAAGATGGCCAAAAAGCTCGCCGAAGAGGCGATCGAGGTGGTGATCGACGCCATGCATGGCGACCGCGAGGCTGTGGTCAAGGAAAGCGCCGATCTCATTTACAACATGGTGATCCTGTGGGTCGCCAGCGGCATCCGCCCGGACGATATCTGGAAGGAAATGGACCGCCGCGAGCGGCTTCTCGGCATTGCCGAGAAAGTGCCCAAGAAGGCCCCGGACGACAGCGCCCGCCGCAAGATCGTCGTGCTCGAAGGCCGCCGGCTGCGCAAGCGGCGCTGATCTCGGCCCTAGCTGGGCTGCGTCAACCCGCCGTCGGCCCCGGTATTTCAGTCCCCAAGGTTAAGCTTTTCGGCGCACGGAAGCCGCACTTTCCGGCGCTGTTTGCCCGCGCGACCGAGATAGTCGAAAAGAATCTCAAGGATGCGTAACCAGCCGATATTCCGGTCGAACAGCCCACGCAATTTGAACTGATCATCAACCTCAAGACCGCCAAGGCGCTCGGCCTCGACGTGCCGTCCACTCTACTCGCGCTGGCCGACGAGGTGATAGAATAAGGTACAAAGGGCTCGCCCGCCGGTACCGTCCCCGGAGGGTCGGGCTCAGACTTTGCCGGTCGCGCGATGCGCGAAAACGGGCCGACGATCGCATGAGAGCGCTGGCTGATCATCGCAAAGGACGCATGCGGGCGTGGCTCTACCGCCTCGGCGGCATTGCGCCGGCGGCCGGCACCTCGATCCTGCGCAGCCGGCTGTTCATCAAATACGTTGCGCTGTTCGTCGTCGTCGTCGGCCTCGCACTCGCCGCCAACGCAGTGTTCGACATCTACTTCTCCTATCAGGAGCAGAAGACCTCGCTGGTGCGCATTCAGCGCGAGCAAGCCGAAGCTGCCGCCGGCAAGATCGGTCAATTCATCAGCGAGATCGAAAGCCAGATCGGCTGGACCACCCAGCTGCCGTGGTCGGCCAGCACGCTGGAACAGCGCCGCTTCGACGCGTTGCGGCTCTTGCGGCAGGTGCCGGCCATCACCGAGCTCGCCGAGACAGACGCGACCGGTCATGAGCAATTGCGGGTGTCGCGGCTGGCGATGGAAGTCGTCGGCAGCGGCACCGACGTTTCCAAGGAACCGGCTTTCACCGAAGCGGTGGCGCACAAGGTCTATTACGGCCCGGTCTATTTCCGCCGCGAATCCGAGCCGTATATGACGCTGTCGCTGGCGGGAACGCGGCGCGACACCGGCGTCAGCATTGCCCAGGTCAATCTGAAACTCATTTGGGACGTGCTGTCGCGGATCAAATTCGCCGGCCACGGCCGCGCCTATGTGGTCGACGCCGCCGGCCGGCTCATCGCCCATCCCGATATCAGCCTGGTGCTGCGCAATACCGACATGTCGCAGCTGGCGCAGGTCAAGAGCGCCCGCGCCAAGGTGGCCGGCAATACCGGCGAGCAGGTGCAGGAGGCCGAGGACATCGAGGGCCACAAGGTGCTCACCGCCTCGGCGCCGGTCGCCCCGCTCGGCTGGCTCGTCTTCGTCGACACGCCGATCGAGGAAGCTTACGCGCCGCTTTACGCCTCGATCGAGCGGACCGGGCTGGTGCTGCTCGGGGCGCTCGCGCTCGCCTTCGCCGCCGGCATGTTCCTTGCGCGGCGCATGGTGGTGCCGATCCAGGCGCTGCGCGCCGGCGCCGCCCGCATCGGTGCCGGCGATCTCGGCCAGCGTATTGCGATCAAGACCGGCGACGAAGTTGAGGCGCTGGCCGACCAGTTCAACGACATGGCCGGCCGCTTGCAGGAATCCTATGCCGACCTGGAGCATAAAGTCGAAGCACGTACCTATGAACTGAGTGAATTGCTGGCGCAGCAGACGGCGACGGCCGACGTGCTGCGCGTCATCAGCTCGTCGCCGGACGACTTGAAGCCGGTCTTTGACGCCATACTGGCAAACGCAGTGCGCATCTGCGGCGCCGAGACCGGCAATATGGCGCTGGTCGACGGCAACGGGCTGCGCAGTGTCGCCAGGCACAATGCCCCACCCGAATTCGAGAAACTGCGACAAGGCAATCCAACGATTCCGCTGGACCAATCGCCGCTCGGCCGCTTGTTTCGCACCAGGGAGACCGTGAATATCCGCGATCTCAGGGAAGACGCGGCCTACGCCAATGCAGCATTGGCCAAGATCGCCGGCGCGCGCGCCGCGCTGTGCGTCCCGATGCTCAAAGAGGACGAGCTGATCGGCGCTCTCGTACTCTATCGCTTGGAGGCCGTGAAGTTCACCGACAAACAGGTCGAACTGCTGACCAACTTTGCGCGGCAGGCCGTCATCGCTGTTGAGAACGCCCGGCTGCTCAGCGAATTGCGCGAATTGTTGGCGCAGCAGACGGCGACCGCCGAGGTGTTGAGCGTCATCTCGAGTTCGCCGGGCGATTTGAAGCCGGTGTTCGACGCCATGCTGGGCAACGCCGCGCACCTCTGCGAGGCTCAGTTCGGCAACTTGATACTGCACGAAGATGGCGTGTTCCGTATCACGGCAATGCATAACATGGCGCCGGCGTTCGCCGAGCAATTTCAGCGCGAGGCGGTCTTTCGCCCCGGTCCGCTGGCGCCGGTGTCGCGCGCGGTCGCGACCAGAGATTTCGTTCACATCGTCGATCTCACCCAGGACCGAGCTTACCTGGAGCGCGACCCCCCTGTCGTCTCTGTGGTCGAGCTTGGCGGGGCGCGCAGCATGCTTGTCGTCCCGATGCTCAAGGAAGGGGAAACGGTCGGCGCGCTGAGCATCTTCCGTCAGGAAGTCCGCCCCTTTACCGACAAGCAGATCGACCTGGTCAAGAATTTCGCCGCCCAGGCGGTCATCGCCATCGAGAATACGCGGCTGCTGAGCGAACTGCGCGAATTGCTGGCGCAGCAGACCGCGACCGCCGACGTGCTCAAGGTCATCAGCGGTTCGGCTTTCGATCTGCAGGTGGTGCTCGACACGCTGGTCGAATTCGGCGGCGCGGCTGTGCGCCGCCGACAAGGGCGTCATCAACAAGCGGGAAGGAGACGCTTATCGGGTGGTCGCGAGCCACGGATATTCGCCGGAAATGAAGCGGTACTTCGCCGACCATCTGCTGCCGCCGGACCGCGGCAGCGTCACCGGCCGCGCCGCCCTCGAAGGCAAAGCCATTCACATTCCGGACGTGCTGGCCGATCCCGAATACCGGGCCAGCGACTATCAGGAGATGGCCGGATACCGTTCGGTTTTTTGCGTGCCGCTGATCCGCGAAGGAACGACCATCGGCGTATTCGGGCTGCTGCGCGACGAGGTCAACCCTTTTACCGACAAGCAGATCGAGCTGGTCACGACCTTCGCCGACCAGGCGGTGATCGCCATCGAGAACGTGCGGCTGTTCGAGGCTGAGCAGGAGCGCACGCGCGAACTGACTGAATTGCTGGGGCAGCAGATGGCGACGTCCGAGGTGCTCCAGGTTATCTCAAGCTCTCCCGGCGATCTGCAGCCCGTGTTTGCCACCATGCTGGCGAATGCTGTCCGCATCTGCGGTGCCATATTTGGCAATATTTATCGTTGGGACGGTGCCGCGTTGAATATCGTTGCGTCGCTCAATACGCCGACCGCCTTCGCCGAGGCGCGGAGGAAGTCGCCATTTCGCCCCGGTCCGAAAAATGCCGTGCGTCAAATGATTGAAAGCAATGCCACGGTTCATATCCCCGATGTGGTGGCATCGGAGGCCTATGCCGAACGCGAGCCGGTCACCGTTGAAGGCGTTGAAATTGCCGGCATACGGACCTTTTTAGCCGTTCCGATGGTGAAAGAGAGTGGGCTGGTGGGCGCGATCGCCTTGGCCAGGCAGGAAGTTCGTCCCTTTACCGACAAGCAAATCGCGCTGGTCACGAGCTTCGCCGCTCAAGCCGTCATCGCCATCGAGAACGCGCGGCTGCTGAGCGAGCTGCGCGAATTGCTGGCACAGCAGACGGCGACGGCAGATGTGCTCAAGGTCATCAGCCGCTCGACCTTCGACCTGCAGACGGTGCTGGCTACGCTGGTGGAATTGGCCGCGCGGCTCTGCGCGGCCGATAAGGCCGCGCTGTTTCAGCGCGACGGCGACGTGTATCGGATGGCGACCACCTACGGGTATTCCGGGGACGCGGCGCAATTGGCGGCCGCCGCACATCCGCTGCGCCCGGATCGAAGCAGCGTGACCGGCCGTGTCGCGCTGGAAGGCAGGGCGATTTATATTCATGACGTACTGGCCGATCCCGAATATCGCGCCGCCGACTATCAGGAGGCGTTTGGGTATCGGACCAATCTCGGCGTGCCGCTGCTGCGTGACGGCGCCACCATCGGCGTGTTCGCGCTGGTTCGCAATGAAGTCAATCCGTTCACCGAGAAGCAGGTCGAACTGGTGACGACGTTCGCCGACCAGGCGGTGATCGCCATCGAAAACGCGCGGCTGTTCGAGGCGGAGCAGGAACGGACCAAGGAGCTCATGGAATTGCTGGAGCAGCAGACCGCAGCGTCGGAGGTGCTCCAGATTATCTCCAGCTCGCCCGGCGAGCTTGAGCCGGTATTCCGCACGATGCTTGATAACGCAATTCGCATCTGCGACGCCAAGTTCGGCGGCCTCATGCTCTACGAAAACGGCCTGTGGCGGATGGCCATGCATCAACATGTACATCCGCAATGGGCGGACCATCTGTCGGTGCCGCGCGCCTTCGGTCCGGATACTGGTCTCGGCCGCGTCGCAGAATCGAAAGAGCGCGTGCACATTTTGGATCTGACCACCGATCGCCAGGCCGCCGACGATCCTAACCGGGTGTCTTTCGTCGAGCTCACGGCCGCCCGTACGTTTCTAGCGGTTCCGCTGCTCAAGGAAGGCGAACTCGTCGGAGCACTGGTCATTTACCGCACCAAAGTTCGCCCGTTCTCCGATAAACAGATCGAGTTGCTGACCAACTTCGCGGCCCAGGCAGTCATCGCCATGGAGAACGCACGGCTGCTCAACGAACTGCGCCAGCGCACCGACGAGCTCGGCCGCTCGGTCGGCGAGTTGCGGGCGCTCGGCGAAGTGTCCCAGGCGGTCAACTCGACGCTCGACCTCGAAACCGTGCTCTCGACCATCGTCGCCAAGGCGGTGCAGCTCTCGAGCACCGACGCCGGCGCGATCTACGTGTTCGACGAGACCGACCGCGAATTTCATTTGCGGGCCACCTATGGCATGGACCGGGAACTGATCGACGCACTGTCGCAGCGGCATATCGGCCTTGACGAGACGGTGGTCACGGCGGCGCTGACGCACCGCGACCCGATCCAGGTCGCCGACTTGCGGGACGATGCGCCGAACCCGATCAACGAGATCACCATCCGTGCCGGTTATCGGGCGCGGCTAACGGCGCCGCTGTTCCGCGGCAACGAAGTCGTCGGCCTGCTGGTGGTGCGCCGCCGCACCTCCGGCGCGTTTCCGCCAAACACCGTCGACCTGATCAGGACTTTCGCGGCGCAATCGGTGCTGGCGATCCAGAACGCCCGGCTGTTCCGCGAAATCGAAGACCAGCGCCGCGAGCTCGAAGTGGCCGGCCAGCACAAGTCGCAGTTCCTCGCCAATATGAGCCACGAGCTGCGCACGCCGCTCAACGCCATCATCGGCTACAGCGAAATCCTCCAGGAGGAAGTGACCGATCTCGGCCAGCACGACCTCGTTTCCGACCTCAAGAAGGTCGAAGGCGCCGGCCGCCACCTGCTCGGCCTGATCAACGACATTCTCGATCTGTCGAAGGTCGAGGCCGGCAAGATGGACGTCTTTCTCGAAGACGTGGAGATCGTGCCGCTGCTCGAAGAGGTGCGTGCGCTTATCGTTCCGCTGGCCGAGAAGAACGGCAATACGCTCGAACTCCGGCCTGCGGATAACCTCGGCAGGATGTATACCGACCGCACCAAGCTCAAGCAAAGCCTGCTCAACGTTCTGAGCAATGGCAGCAAGTTCACGCAGAACGGACAGCTGACCTTGGTGGCGGAACGCTTCGAGAGCGATCGGACGATGGTGCGCTTTGCCATTTCCGACACCGGCATCGGCATGACCGAGGAGCAGCTCGGCCGGCTGTTCCAGGCGTTCAGCCAGGCGGATGCATCCACGACCAAAAAATACGGCGGCACCGGCCTTGGTCTGGCGATCTCCCGGCAGTTCTGCCAGCTGTTGGGCGGCGACATCACGGTCACCAGCCGCCCTGGCGAGGGCTCGACGTTCACCATCACCTTGCCGGCCCACAGCGATGAACCGGCGCAGATCAAGCCTGCCGACGCGCTACGGATCGCGGCGGACGCGAACAATGCCGCTACGGTTCTCATTGTCGACGACGATCCGGCGGCGCGCGAGCTGTTGGCGGCCAGCTTGAGGGGCGCCGGATACCGGCTCGTTCATGCCACCAGCGGCGCCGAGGCTTTGGAGCTGGCGCGCTCAATCCGTCCGGACGCGATCACGCTCGACGTGATGATGCCCAAGCCCGACGGCTGGGAGGTGTTGAGCGCGCTCAAGGCCGACGCCGAGCTCTGCGATATTCCGGTGGTCATGGTCACCATGGTTCCGGACCGCGGCATCGGCCTTTCGCTCGGCGCAGTCGATGTCTTGACCAAACCCGTGGACCGGGCGCGGCTGACCGCGCTGATCCATCGGCTGGTCCGGCGCGAAGGTCCGGTGCTGGTGGTCGAGGACGACGCCGCTACCCGCGACATGATGCGGCATACGATCGAGAAACTCGGCCTCCCGGTCGCGGAGGCCGCCAATGGCCGCGTCGCGCTGTCTTGGCTCGGCCAACATGCGCCGCCGGCCATGGTGCTGCTCGATCTGATGATGCCTGAAATGGACGGCTTCGAATTTCTCGATGCCATCGGCGCCCGCGCGGAATGGCGCGACATCCCGGTGATTGTAGTGACGGCGAAGCAGCTCACGGCGGCCGAGCGCGACCGCCTGTCACGGCAGGCGCGCAATGTGATGGAGAAGGCCACGGCGACCAAGGTCGATATCGCAGCCGCGATCAACGCGGCGGTCCGACGCCGTCCGGCGCGCGTGCCGGCGGCGGCCAAATGAACCCGGATGGCTAGGCAGGAGTTAGTCCATGGCGAAAGTTTTGTTGGTTGAAGACAACGAAATGAACCGCGACATGCTGTCTCGTCGCCTCATTCGCCGCGGCTTCGAAGTGGTGTTCGCGGTCAACGGCAAGGAAGGTGTCGACCTCGCCCGCAGCGAAAAGCCCGACATCATCCTGATGGACATGAGCCTGCCGGTCATGGACGGGTGGGAGGCGACCCGCTGCGTCAAGTCCGACGCCGCCACCCGCGGCGTGCCGGTGATCGGGCTCACCGCGCACGCCATGAGCGGCGACCGCGAAAAGGCAATCGAGGCCGGCTGTGACGATTACGATACCAAGCCGGTCGAACTCGACCGTCTGATCGGTAAGATCGAACGGCTGCTCGGCGCGGCGAAAGCCTAGCGGCTTCCGTAGCCAAGGAGGGGCCTTGTCGAGGACCGTGCTGGACCAGCGGCTGAACCGGGCCCTAGCCGCCTTCCTGCGGCAGGAAGTGCAGGCGCCGGCCACCGCCATCACCGATTTTCTCGGCATGATCATCGAGGACGCGCGTACCTCGCAGCCCGAGAGCCTGCTTGCCGATCTCAACCGGATGCGCGGCGCCAGCGTGCAGCTGAATGCATTCGTGAAAGGTCTCATCCAGGATTCAACGGCCGATCGCCAGAAGGACGAAAGCCTCGAAGCGTTTCACCGCCGTCTGCGTCACGACCTGCGCACGCCGCTTAATGCCATCAAGGGCTACAGCGAGCTTCTGATCGAAGACATGGATGCGGATGGCGAGCATCCGCTGCGGCTCGACCTCACCAAGCTCAAGGAATCCGCCGATCAGCTGCTCGGTCAAATCGACGCCATGGCCGCACTGGCGCGACGCGAAGCATCGGACTCGGCCGGCGAAGACAGCAGCGCGCTTAAGCTCAATCTTGTTGCCGACGTGCTGCGTACCGTCGAGCCGCTGCCCGCGGCCGGCGCGCGCGAGGCCGCGCAGCCGAGCCGCATCCTCATCATCGACGACAATGCCTCCAATCGCGACGTACTCGAGCGCCGGCTGGCGCGCGAGGGGCATCAGGTCACGACCGCGGCGAACGGCCCGTCCGCGCTGGAGCTGGCGGTCAGCGAGGCCTTCGATCTCATCCTGCTCGATCTCATCATGCCGGAAATGAGCGGCTTCGAGGTGCTGCGCCGGCTCAAGGCGGCGGAGCACACCAGCGATGTTCCGGTCATCGTCATTTCGGCGCTCGACGAGCTTGACAGCGTAGTGCGCTGCATCGAGGCCGGAGCCGAAGATTATCTGACCAAGCCGTTCAACCCGATCCTGTTGCGCGCCCGCATCGGCGCGTCGCTGGAAAAGAAATGGCTGCGCGACCGAGAAAAGAAATTCGTCGCCGACCTGGAACAGGAAAAAGCGCGCTCCGAGAGCTTGCTCCTGAACATCCTGCCGCAGAGCATCGTCAACCGCATGCGCAACGGCGAAATGGTGATCGCCGATCGAATCGCCGAAGCGACGATCCTGTTCTGCGATCTCGTAGGTTTCACCACGCTCAGTCACGAATTGCCGGCCGACCGGACCATCGATTTTCTCAGCAGGATTTTCTCGGCGTTCGACCGGCTGGCCGCCGAGCGCGGCGTCGAGAAGATCAAGACCATCGGCGACGCCTACATGGTCGCGGCCGGCATTCCCGAAGCGCAGGCCGACCATGCCGACCGCATTGCCGCGCTCGCGCCGCGCATGCTGGAGGCGGTGTCGGCCATTGCCGCGGCCACGAAACTGAACCTGCAGGCGCGTATCGGCATCCATACCGGCCCAATCACCGCCGGCGTCATCGGCACCCACAAGTTCGTCTACGATGTATGGGGTGATACCGTGAACACCGCGAGCCGCATGGAATCGCAGTCCGTGCCCGGCCGCATCCAGGTTTCGGCGGTGACGCGCGCCGCTCTCGGCGATCGCTTCACGCTCGAACGCCGCGGCATCATCGAGGTCAAGGGCAAGGGAACGATGGAAACCTATTTCCTGAACGGTCGCTGAGTGCGCGCATCGCCGACAGCGGTCAGAATTTCATCACCAATCGCAGCTCGGTTTTGAAGTTGTAAACCGGATAATCGTCGATGATTGGCACACTGACCTCCAGCGAGGCGGTCCAGCTGTCCGTGATTTTCCGGCCGAACAGGAAATCAAACGGCAGGAACAGACGGCCGGTTTGGCCGGGAACCGGATCGCCGAAATTGATGCGGATGTCGTTGCTCGGATAAAAGGTCACGAACCAGCGATCCGGCAAACCGACGTTGAATGTCGGCGCGATCTGCGGTTCGCTGATATTGCGCCGCGACGGATCGCCGGCAAAGCTGACGGCGTAGCGAATCACCGGGACGAAATAAGTTTCGGGCCCGATGTCGAGGAAGGAATAGCGCACCCCGAAGCCCGGCATGATCTGCCACTTGCCGCTTCCCAGCGAGTCTTCGGCAGTAGGGGCGACCAGACGGGCACCGAAGCCGAACGCCCAATGCCGATCGATATCGCGCAAGAGCGCGGCCTGCACCGCGGTATCGCCGATGCCGAATTCTCTCTCGGTACCAGTGGGATCGAATATAGTCTTGTCGGAGACTGGAATCTGAGCCAGAAGCCCGTATCTCCAGCCGCCATCGAGATCGCCCTTCCAGTTTCCCCGCAGCAGCCAGCTGGCCCGGTCGGTCTGGCTCGTCGTCCCTGAGGTTTGATAAATGAACCGCGTGTCGAAGCTTGTAAGCGGGCGGGTAAAATCTTCACCGTTATAGTTGGGGTCTTGCTGGCCTGACTGTTGGGCCTGCGGCCCCTGGCCGTAGGCTGGCGCCGGTGTCTCGCCGACGGCCGGCACGGAGCAATAGATCACAACCGCCCCGGCAATGAAAAATGCAAGGGCCGACTGCGTACCGCGATCGTGTAGCTCGGCACTCACCCGTGGCAAAACTACCACGAAACCGAATCCGAACGCTTTAATACCGGCCCGGTCTGTCGCATTTGCCGCCGCCCTGGCGTGCGCGCCTGGCGGCGTGACCTGCGAATTAGCGTGAGGACGCGAACGACTATTGTCTCCAGCGCCGGAGGCTATTTCGTAACGATCGGCGGCGCGGCCGAAGCGGTCGCGGCCGGCGACAGCACCAACGTGACCCATGCGTTCCAGCCGGAAGGCCGGTCATAGCCGTCGAATTCCCCATACGCCTTGACATTCAGATAACCCTGCATCCCGCCGACCGGGAAGATGAAACCGAGCTGGGGACCGATGCCCAAAACCTGAGACTGGAAACAACCGACATGATCGCCGGCGCCGCTGTCGCAGCCGATATCCTTGTAGGCGTAACCGACCAGACCGAGCTGGATCTGCTTGGTCAGGAATTGCGACGCGCCCCAATCGAAGTGCATGTCGACGCCATTCTGATATTGCGTCGACGGATTGAGCAGGTTGTAGGTGAGGCCGAGCACTCCCGACAACTCACGCCCCGTCTGCGGATCGAAATAAGTATAGCCGCCGCCGCCGTCGACCGCGCCGTGGCCGATGCCGATGTTTGACAGACTGGACGAGCTGTAGTCGCCGACCGGCACATCGCCGTCAATGTAGGTCATGTAGTTATTGACGCCGCTGTTCCAGCGCAGCGCAAACTGCGGATACAAATCTCCGAAGCCGGTCGTTGAATTGCTGATGTTGGCGGATAGCGGACCGAACGGAATTCCACCGACGGTCCCCGATACCGTCCCGCCCAAGGCAGCGCTGGAGTTGCCGTATATTGCCAGCAGTGTCGCCGCCGCCTGAGCACCAAAGACCGGCGTCGCGAATACATAGCTCGGAGCGAAGACGCCGAGATCCCCGGTGGCATTCAGATTGGCGCTCGCGTGCGCCGACAAATTTGCCGGAATAGCTCCGATCTGAAATTCACGCGCCAGGGAGACGTTGGCGCCGGCGGACACCGACGTGTGATAATAGATCAATGACGCCGACCAGCCCGGTTGCTGCGGAACAGCCGCAAGGCTCCCAAATAAGCCGGGAAGCCAGAAGCTCACGCCGCCTTCGTCGGCGCGCGAAATCCCCGGAGCCGCAACGACGGCGGCGAGTATGAGCGCCCCGCCTGCCAAACTCGATCGGACGGCACGAAACAGAGCAGGAGGCGGCTCATTGCCCGATTGAAAAAGCGCCGCCCACGGCTTCATCGTCGGCCCCCAATTCCGCTCCAACTGCCCGGCATGCGCAACGGCTACCGATGGCAGCTTATCCTTATCCGGACCGGTCGGCGGCTCTATGCAAATTTGGCCAATGCGCCGAATGTCGTTCGTTGTTGCGCAAAAGTCGCAATCCGGAAATCCCAGCGGCGAGAATGGCTTGCGGTCCGGCCGCCGCTGCAGGTCGCGGCTGGACGGCTCGCGCCCATGCGCCTCGGCCGGGCGTAACGCGTTGCATCAAAATTTCACCTGACCGGCTAGGGCCGGCCGATCTGTTCCAAAGCGGTGAGGACGGGCGCGCTGGAGAGCTTTATGAGCCCGCCGTAGGGCTGATCCATCTCAACAATCAAATAGATCGATCCGGCAAATGACAGCGCGCAGACGAACAGCGCGATGATCACGATGCTGTTGCGGGGCGCGAACAGGCCGAAGCTGGCGAAAATGACCGCAAACCAAAATACCATGATGGTCAGAAACGGCCACTGGATGCTGCTGCCCATCCCCTCGACCGCCGACCAGCGCACTTCGGCAATATCGCTGCTGAGCTGCAAAGCCGTCGATTTAAGCCAGCGCTGGGCATCGTTCTGCGGCGCGAGATCCAGCAGCTTGCGTTGAATAACTTCAATCCCGGCACCTTGGCCGATGACTTCCGGATCGAGTTTTCCGGCACTTTGTTCCGGCCAGATTTGGTGCAGCCTGGTCAAAATCATCTGCCGAAGCAGAGCCCGGGCTTCGCGCGTCTCCGGCCCGTATTGAGCCATCGTCCGATCGAGCAGCACGAAGTGGGTGGCGGAGCGGGTCAACGCATTGCTCTTGCCGTCAAACGAGCTCTTGGCCGAGGCAATCAGCAGGCCGACCACCAGGGCTGCAAGGGTGGCGATCATTGCCGTCGAGATCCTGATGATGTCCTTGGAGTCGTCGCTCAAATGATGCTTGGGGAGCACCGCGCGGAGATACATGCCAAGCAGCGCGCCGGCAAAAACCAGCGCGAAGACCAAACCTCCGACGGCCAAGGCATTCATGCGCTTCTTCCCAAGCAGGAGTGAGAATTCGAATTGTTGTCGCGTACTGTCTAATGCAAGACAGCCATGGCACGGCTCGGAATTCCATAGTGCTCTGCAGACTATTCGGCTAAGTCAATCAAGGCTATTGATCTGCATCAAAACACTGAACGCGAGCGCCGCTAAAAGCCCAAGCCTAAAGCCGATCCGGCTCCGCCTGCTGTTGTCTACAATCGTCGTGATGGCGGAGAAGGCGGCGGCTCACCCGCTGGCGACTATGAACGGGAGCCAATGTCCAGTGTCCTAAATTAGAGGGCCCGATTTGCGCGGGCCGACGCAACCCTCAAGGCGGCTGAGCGCGATTCCGAGTTGCGCCGGCTTGATGACCCGTTTCGCCTGCGCCCACGCGCAAAGCGCCGGCATCGCGCTGCCACCCTTATTGCGGCGCGCCGGTCTCACCAGTCGCGATATCGAGGATGCCAGCATTCCGCTCAAGGTGCCGGACCAAATCAAGTGCCTCAACTTGATTGCCGACGTCCTGAACGACAGATTGCTTGGATTTCACGTCGTCCAAAACATCGACCTGCGGCGACTGGGATTTCTGTATTACGTCGCCGCGTCTTCCGAAACTCTCGGCGACGCCCTGCAAAGGGCCGCGCGCTACTCCGCAATCGTCAACGAAGGCGTCAGGCTGGAAACGAAAGTCGGCAAGACGCTTCGGATCAATTTCGAGTATGCCGGCGTCCCACGGCATTCTGACCGGTATCAGATCGAAGCCTGGATCACGGCCATTGTTCGGACCTCCCGCGAGCTGACGGGCCGCGGGCTCCGACCTGTGAGCGTCCTGCTCACGCACCAGCGCATCCCGGAGTCACAGGAGCTCGACGGCTTTCTGGGCCGCAAAGTGGACTACGGCGCCGGCATGGATGAGGTATCGTTCGCCGGGGAAGCCGCAAAGTTGCCGATCGTCAGCGCCGACCCGTATCTCAACCAGATGCTGATCAAATGCTGCGAGCAGGCCATCGCAGGCCGGAAAGCACGTCCCGACGTGCTCCGGGCCAGTGTTGAAAACGAAATTGCCCTGCTGCTGCCGCACGGGCAGGCGCGTGTCGACCCGGTCGCGCAAAAACTCGGTACCAGCGCGCGATCGCTGCGGCGCAAGCTTGCCGCGGAAGGCGTCACATTTGAGCGCCTCCGGGAAGATTTGAGATTTGCGCTGGCCAAACGCTATCTCGCGGAGCGGGACCTGCCGATCTCGCGTATTGCCTGGCTGCTGGGCTATCGCGAGGTAAGCGCGTTTTCACACGCTTTCCGGCGTTGGACCGGGCGCACGCCGCGGGCGGATCGATCCCGCCGGAGACGGCCTGGCTCCGCAGTTTCCTCCGCGCGACGTTCTCGACAGCAGCGCGCGCCGCGATCCGCGTGCGTTGGCACGCAAGAGCAAATTTTTGTCCCGGGATCGCAAGTTTTGATGGATCGATTAGCGTAACAGATGCGCAAATGAATTTTCGCAACCTGTGAACCCGGAAATCATCGAATACCTGCGCGACGTTGCGCAGACCTGCGCGCGCCTGGGGCGGGTATGCCCGCATCTGGAAACATCGCGCGGTCTCGAGGAAGTCGCCGTCGATTTGATGACCAAAGCCGAAGAACTGGAGCGTCTTTGCGGAGCGTAACGGCGGTCCGGCAAGTCCGCCGCCGGCTCGTTTCCGCGACTGAGATGATGACAATGACCAGAAAGATACCCCATCCCGTCGACAAGCACGTCGGAAGCCGGGTCCGGATGCGCCGGCTGATGCTCGGGATGAGCCAGGGGGCGCTCGCTGCCGAACTCGGCGTAACCTTTCAGCAGGTGCAGAAATACGAGAAAGGCACCGACCGCATCAGCGCCGGCCGACTGCAGGCGATTGCCCAGGCTCTGCAGGTTGCCGTACACACCTTCTTCGAGGGCGCCCCGCAGACCACCGGCCGCGTGCCGGCAAGCGCAGAGGCTCCGTCGCCCGCCTACCTCTCGGACTTTTTGGCGTCCTCTGACGGCTTGAAATTGGCCAAGGTGTTCACCCAGATCGGCGACCCAAGATTGGCGCGCTGCTTTGTCCGCCTTGTCGAGGAGCTCGCGGGCGCGCCCGGCGAATAAATCGAGTTCGAGCCGATTGCTCGCCTTTCCTTGTTCATCATTCCGTTCGCGTCGCCGCGCGTCGGCGGCCCTCACGCAAATTTGCGCGATCTTTTGAATGCAGATTTTCACCACTCGAAGAATATTTCCTGAATCCGCCGATTGTGCATAGCGCGCGGATCGATTCGGGGCTCAACCCCCGACTCACTAAGACTGTGGGTGATGAGCCATCGCGTCAACGTGATGGGTCGATTGATCTGCATCAAAGAAATCCGCGCGCACCCGGTGGCCGATGCGGCGCCCGTTCTACGGCGGACAAAGCAAGATTGGAACATCAAAGATGCGCCGGATAATCCAATTTGTGCTGCTTCTGTGCGGTTTCGCCAGTGTAAGCACGTTGGCACACGGGCAAGATGCCAAGCCAAATATCGTGATCATCTTGGCCGACGATCTCGGCAACGCCGATCTCGGTTATCACGGCAGCGACATCAGGACTCCGAATATCGACAAGCTCGCAGCAGGCGGCGTGCGGCTGGAATCCTTTTACGGGATGCCGGTTTGCACGCCGGCGCGCGCGGAGTTGATGACCGGACGCTATGCCATGCGCTATGGCTTGCAGACGCTGGTGATATTTCCCAGCCATACTTTTGGATTGCCGACCGACGAGCGCACGCTCGCGCAAGCGTTGAAGGAGGTCGGTTACCAGACTGCGATGGTCGGCAAGTGGCACCTCGGCCATGCCGACAGCAAATTCTGGCCGCAGAACCGCGGCTTCGACCATTTCTACGGCAATCTCGTCGGCGAGGTGGATTATTTCACCAAAGAGCGGGGCGGCATCGTCGATTGGCAGCGTGACGGCAAGTTCCTCAAGGAAAAAGGCTACTTCACGACCCTGATCGGAAACGAAGCAATCAACATCATCGAAAATCACAACACGTCCAGGCCGCTGTTCCTGTACGTCGCATCGCTTGCGCCGCACGCCCCCTATCAGGCCCCCAAGCCGGACGTCGACGCCTACAAAAACGCGGCCGGAGATGAGCATCGGCACATTTATGCCGCCATGATCACCGACCTGGACACCCAAGTGGGGCGGATCGTTGCCGCGCTGAAACAGAAGAACATGCTCGACAACACGCTCATCATCTTCAGTAGCGATAATGGCGGCGCCACCAGCGCTTTGTTTGCGACCGGGGCTCGGTCGCCCGAAGAGCGCGAGCAAAGCGGCGGCGTGGAGCTTGGTGCGAAGACGCCGGCCTCGAACGGCGATCTTCGCGGCGGCAAGGGCTCGCTGCACGAAGGCGGCGTACGGGTCCCCACCATCTTCTACTGGCCCGCCAGGCTCAAGCCGCGGATCGTCAATGAGCCGTTGGACATGGTGGATATCATGCCGACGGTACTGGCGCTCGCCGGCGCGAAGGGCAGCCCTGACCTCCCGTTTGACGGCAAGGACATCTGGCCGACAGTGGCCGAAGGCCAACCTTCGCCTCACGAAGACGTACTCATCAATGTCGAAGCCTTCCGAGGCGCCATCCGCAAAGGCGATTGGAAACTCGTCAAAATCGCCTTGCTGCCGGGTAAGACCGAGCTGTTTGATCTCGCGAAGGACCCAGGCGAGCAGATCAATGTCGCGGATCAATTCCCTGAGATCGTGAGCGACTTGCAAGCACGTTTGCTGGCTTACGCCAAGCAGCAGAAGCCGAGCTTGTGGATCAAAGCCCAGCCCGCCTTCCTCGGCGCTCAAGGCAAGACGATCTTCGATCCAGACTTCGACATCGACGACAGCGGGCTGCCGCACGAGAAGGTCCGGCTTCCGAAGTAATGCGTCAATTGACCTGCATCAAAAAATACCAACCCGCGAGAGTTATACTTTTTTTACAGGCGCCATAGGGCGTCATCGTCCGGGAGAAATTAGATGCTGCGTAAATTTTCAATTGTGGCTGGACTAGCCGCTTTGCTTGCGGTTTCTGCGTCGGATTTCGCCGCGGCGCGCAGTGTGCATGCCGGTAGATCGGGCGGCGGCCACCGCAGCGCCGGGGTCCACCACAACGCCAACGTTCATCGGAATACCAACGTCCACCGCAACGTCAACGTGAATCGAAACGTCAACGTCCACCGCAACGTCAACGTAAACCGCAATGTTCATGTCGGCGTGGTGCGGCCCTGGGTCCGGCGGCCGTATTTCGGCACCATCGTCGGCGGCGTGGCGCTCGGCACGATGATCGCGGTGACTGCGATGCCGCCGGTTCCGGCACCGGGCCTGTGCTGGTACTGGGCGGATGCGTCACAGACCCAAGGCTATTGGGATTATTGCCAATAATGAGGCTGCGGGACTCCTGTTAATCGCAATAATCGCTGCTCACGCAGTGAAAACGGAAGCGCGCGGCGCGTTACCGATCCCGCCGATCTGCCAGACGTTCGCGTCGATGAGGAGCATTGTCGCGCGGCTTGTTTGAACGCGCGACGATGCGCCATTTAAAAATCATTTTCAGATTCCATCGCGACAATTGATCTTCGTCGCGGCATGCAAGCGTTAGAACAATAAAACTACATTTCATTGCAATGAACGGTTTTGAACGTTGTTTGTTTTGGCGTTGGGCTCCGCTCGCGCCAACCGACTAACCGGAGAAAGGAAATCGCATGTCGTACCGAAGCATTATTTCCGTTGCCGCGGTCGCCATCCTCGGCTTCGCATTTGTTTCGACAGACGCCTTGGCCCGAGGCGGCGGCGGATTTCACGGAGGCGGCGCTCGCGTCGGCGGCTATCATGGCGGCGCTCGCGTTGGCGGCTATCGTGGTGGCGCTCGGGTTGCCGGCTATCATGGCGGCGTTTATCGCGGCGGCGCCTATCGCGGAGCGTATGTGCGCCGCGGTTACGGTGTGGGCGTCGGTGCCGCCGCCGTCGGCGCGGCTGCTGTGGGTGCGGCCATAGCGTCGCCTTACTACTACAACTATTACAACCCGGCGCAATGCGGATACGCGCCCTACCCGCCCTGCTATTGAGTTGGTGGGGGGCGTCGCAGCGCGCCGCCCCCGCCGACGCTGAGACGGCTTTGGAAGACAAGCTGAGAGCGCTTGCGCAGCCTATTTTGATGGAGATCAATTCCCCTGCTCGTCAGTCGAATATCATTGCCGATGCTGGAGCATTAAGATGATCATCCGCGTCGCGACGTTGGCTTTAATCACGCAACTTACCGTTACCGTCGCGGATGGCGTTCCACGCCTCAACGTTGAACCGGTCTGCCGCGGCATCGCTCAACAGGGCGGGTTGGATCTGGAACCGAACCAGAGCGCTCGGCGGGATTTCAAGAGTTGCATCAAAAGCGAGATGGTGATCCGGAGCAAACTCGTGGCTCGGTGGTCATCCTTCAGAGCTTCCGACCGGGCAAATTGCATCGGCGAGGCTACCGCCGGCGGGCAATCGAGCTACACGGACCTGCTGACCTGCCTGCAGATGGCCAGAGACGCGAGCAAGCTGGGCGATTAGCCGGTCGGACGCGCAGCTCAACTCAAGCAGCAAATACCGAAACGCGGCACCGCATCGTCCGTGCGGAGCGATCGATCAGGTTCACAGAAAGCACGCTGCGGGCTGATTGCGACCTCGCGCAACCGACAGGAATCCGAAGATGAAGCCGCGAATTCCTTCCTTCGGGGTCAACCGTCGTGCTCTGCTCTCGGCATTGGCGATCCTTCCAGCTTTCTCTGGAACGCTCCTTGCTGCCTCGGCGCAGGCAGAGACGCCACCACCGGCAGGCGACATGCTGGCTTCGTGGAATGATGGGCCCGCGAAACAGGCGATCATCGATTTCGTGCGCGACACTACCGACAGGGCAAGCCCGAAGTTTGTTCCGCCCGAGGAACGCATCGCCACGTTCGATCAGGACGGCACGCTGTGGGTCGAGCATCCGATGTACAGTCAAATGGTCTATTGCCTCGACCGGGTGCCGGTGTTGGCCGCCGAGAAGCCGGAGCTGAAGCACGTGGAGCCGTTCAAGACCGTGCTGTCCGGAAACCGGGAGGCGATGGCCAAGTTGCCGACGTCGGACCTCGAAAAGATCCTGGTTGCCACGCTCACCGGCATGACGGTGGACGAGTTCAGTGCCGAAGTGAAGAAGTGGCTCGCCACGGCCAGCGACCCGCGCTGGAAACGGCCTTACACCGACCTGACCTACCAGCCGATGCTGGAGGTGCTGAAGTATCTCCGCGCCAACGGCTACAAGACCTACATCGTCACCGGCGGCGGCCAGGATTTCGTGCGCGTGTACTCCGAACAGATCTACGGCATTCCGCCCGAGCAAGTGGTCGGCACCGCGCGGCGGGACGAAGTATGGCTACGACCAAGGACGGCAAGCCGATTCCTGACCAAGGAGCCGAAGCTGCTGCTCAACGACAACAACGCCGGCAAGCCCGAGGGCATTCACCTGATGATCGGTCGCCGTCCGTGCGCGGCGTTCGGCAACTCGACCGGCGACCGGCAGATGCTGGAGTACACCAAGGCCGGCGACGGCGCGCGGCTGTCGATGCTGGTCCTGCACGACGATGCGCAGCGCGAATATGCCTACGGACCGGCGCAGGGACTTCCGGACACCAAGGTCGGCACATTCACTCAGGCGCTCTACGACGAAGCGAAGAAGGGCGGCTGGACGGTCATCAGCATGAAGAACGACTGGAAGCGCATTTTTTCGTTCGAATAACGCGTTGTTGGTGCCGTCGCCAAAAGCAAAAAGCCCCGAAGCAAGTGCCCAGGGCTTTGGTTGGTTCGTGAGCTTGCTGCGGTTCTTACCAGCCGCCGAACTTATAGTTCAGCCCGACCGTGAACAGGTTGATTTCCCGATTGTTGGACGAGATCGTATCGCCGGCAAACGGCGCAGGGCTGTCGCCGCCAAGGTATAGATCACGTTGTTCAGCCGCACGAAATCGTATCGGCGCGCACCGACCAGTTGCCCAAAAACGCCCATTCAACGCCGGCGCCGGCCGTCCAGCCCGAATTACTACCGGGGCCAGAAATGCCGTAAATCGATGTGCCGCCGATCGTAGCCGATGAATTACTGGTTCCGGCGAACGCGCCGCCGCCCTTGCCATAAACCAAGAAGCGGTCAAACGCATAACCGATGCGGGCGTCGACCAGGGTCAGCCATTGGTCGTTGATCGTCGCGGTGGCGACGGACCCGCCCGGCGCCGTTGCGGTAAGGGCGTTTTTGGTGTTGGGAAGCCAGTCGAAATCGGCCTCCGCGCCAAGCACCACGCCGCCAAAGAACTCGTAGTTGACGCCGATCTGGCCGCCGCCGAGGAACGATTGGCTGGTCGTGCTTGTAAAGTTGCTCCCCAGCGAATCCGAAGTGCGGCCGCCGCTGAAGGCGCCCCCAACATTGCCGCCGATATAGATGCCGGTCCAGTTGTAGATCGGAACCGGCGCCGGCATATAGGCTGCAGGTGCCCGCGGCGGCGGGAGGAGGTGCCATCGGAAGATCGGCGGCAAGCGCCTGGCCCCCGGCTCCGAGCACCAATGCTCCGACAATCAACAAACCCCTCATACTACGCCCCTCTATGATTTCAGTATCAGCGAGTCGCTCGCGAACCTACCAACGCGCTCGAGCTGGGCACTATGCAAAATCAGACGCCAATTTTTTGATAGGCCGGCCGGGCAGTTCGAATGCCGCGGGCCGGGAGTTCAGCAGCTGCGGTCGGTCCTATCGAAAACCGATCGTCATCCCGGCCAGCCCGAGGGTCACTTCAAACCCAAGCTGCACCCCATGCAGCTCGAGAATGACGCCCTTCTCGTTCTGCAGCCGCGCCACTTTTGCACCACCAACAAACGCGCCGCTTGCGCTCGCCGCCCCGTAAGTGCCGGCGATATCCGCCGGGGAATGCAAATTGTAGGCGGTGCCCACCAGTTCCGCTCCGGCAACGCCAATGGTGCCGATGCCGACGCCGCCGACGCTGAGCCGATATCTGTGGCCTTGGTAGGTCAGAGTGCCATGACCGCCACCGATGCCAACAATAAATCCCACCTTGACCACCTTAAGGTGGACGGTTCCAGTCTGTGCGTGAGATGGCGTCGAAGCGCCGACCAACATCAGCGCCGCTACGACCGCCACTCCGAATTTAATTGCGCGAGTAAATCCAAACATCGTCGACTCCTGTTAGATCCCTGAATTGCCATCCTGAGCGGCCCATAGTCGTTGCTCTCAGCCAACCCGCTTTCTTTAGCGCCGGCCGATCCGTCCGTTACGACCTTATCAGCGGGCCGACTGACGAGACTATGCAAAATCGGCAGCCCGCTTGGCGTTGCTGTCAATTCAACAGGGCTTTGGTGTTCGGGATCGATCGGCACGGCTCAAAGCGCGGGCCGCGGTCGGCGGATACGGCGCGTTCTGGGTGAACCCGCACGCCATCGACTGATGGCCGGCGAGGATGAAGCCGATGCTCGGGTTGAGTTTGCACCTCAGCATGCCGACTTGAGTCCACGTGGGCGCCTGGGCGCCGGCAGGCACCGCCAGCATCCCAATCAACGCCAGCATCGCCAGGGCCGAGTGGCGTCGTAACACGCGTGTCTCCTCAAGCGGCTGCCGGCGCGCGGCTTGGCGCTGCGCGCCGCTCCCGCTCAATTCGTCGTTTCCTATGCAGAGTGCCCGCGGACTATTTGCGGCGCTATGCGAAATTCGGCAAATCAAATACCGCCGAAGCGGAAGTTGAGCCCGGCGCGCACGACATTGATGTTTGAGAGTTCCAACGAAGCGACCGCAATGTACAAATATTCCAGCTTCGCGCTTATGTTCGGCGTAATCCCGTATTCGACACCAAGGCCGGCGGTTGCGCCGATCCGGTAATTGGTGCCCGAACAGACGGCCGAGAGAATTGCGGTGGAGCAGGCGACACCGCCTACCGTTGATACGCTGGTATTCGCGTCGAGCAGCGCCAAGCCCCCGGTCGCATAAAGCAACCAATTGTCCATCGCGTACCCAACACGCAGCCTGCCGGTGCTGACGCTGTTGATACTGGTTGAAAGTGAGGCCACGCAGTTAACAAGGCCGGTACAGCCGCCGGGCAGCACACCGCCTATTGTGGGGACGACGGTCGCCGACCCTGTGATCTTTGCCCAGTCGATATCGGCTTCCAGGCCCATGACGACATGGCCCGATTGAATCTGAGCACCGACTGTGCCACCGAACATCCAGCCGGAAAACGGGACGCTGAAGGCATCAAACCTATTGGTCAACACGCCGAAAGGATCCTGCTGACCCCATCCATAGCCACCGTTGGCGCCGATATAAAACCCCGTCCATTTGTAGACCTGTTGCGCGATTACAGGGGCTTTAGGCGCCGGCTCCATCGGAAGATCGGCGGCCTGGGCAGCGGCGAAGGCCGCGAACGAGGCCGTTGCCACAGCTAACGCACTCAGGAACTTTTTCATGGTGCCCCATTTTGTTGAAATATCGATACATCGACTAAAAAATTAAGGGCTCGGAACGCGGGCTAATATGCAAAAACCGGCACGAGGCCGAACCCGGGAAAGGAATTGACTATTGTGATCAAAAGGTCACAAGCTGCGGGCCATCGAGAGGTATCGCCGACGACTCAATGACATGCGATAGCTCCGTGCGCCGACAATCGACGGTGGGGCAATGATAATGCCGAGTTGGTGTACGCTGCGCCTTGTTCTGTCATCGTCCCGGTTTGATCTAAATCAAAATCACTCTGTGAAAGCTCCCTATTGGTTGATCTTTGATCGACCTTGCGTGCGCTCGAATGGAGGCGTTTATCTAACTCGCCGTCTGCCCCGTTTCGATACGCCGCCCGGGTTTTAGAGGGCCGAGTAGTGCCGTCGAGTACAATCCAACGCTTTTCCGATCCCAGCCAATACCAATCGTCTATCCACGGCGCGCATGTGGAGATTCTGCCAACGGAACGCGGGGACTTCCGCGCGAAAATAACCAAAGTCGCCCTTCTTCGGCTCCGGATGCAGCGCTCAAACGAGATTCTGCCGCGGATCCTTCGCGGCGCAGTGACGACCCAGCGCGTTGCGATTGGTTTCCTCACCGATTCGGCGCAACCGGACATGCAGCATTGCGGTTACGACGTGTCGCCAGCCGAGATCATCGTCGTCGATCGGCACCTGATGCACCGTCGGACCAGCGCCCCCTGCCGGTGGGGGACCATTTCAATAACGTCCAAGGAACTCGCCGCCGCAGGCGATGCGCTGCTCGGTCGTCCGTTAACACGACCGCCGGCCACCAGAGTGATCCGGCCTTCTCCACAGCATATGTCGCGATTGGTGCGACTTCATGAGACGGCCGGAAATCTTGCATAAACCGCGCCCGACATGCTCGCCAATCCCGAGGTGGCGCGAGCGCTGGAAAATGCAATGACCCACGCAATGGTCATGTGCCTGACTGAAAACGCGCGGGCCGAAATGAGCGCCGATAATCCGCGGCGAATTATGGGGCGATTCGACGAATTTCTGGCGGCAAACATATCCGTTCCGCTGTATGTGAGGGAAATTTGCGCGGCCATTGGCGTGTCGCAACGTGCGCTCCGTACCTGCTGCCAGGAACAGCTTGGCATGAGTCCGATCCAATACCTCTGGCTCCGGCGAATGCATCTGGCGCGGCAAGCGTTGGCCCTGGCAACACCGGGTACCTCGACCGTGACCCGGATTGCCGGTGACCACGGCTTCTGGGAGCTTGGACGCTTCGCCGTCGAATATCGGGCGCTGTTCGGAGATTCACCTTCCGAAACGTTGTCCCGGCCGGCAGACCCATTTGCCGCCGGCAAGGCCAAATTTGCATAGCCAGTGCCACCGGTCTTTCCCAAACTTCGGTCGCCGAGCAAAACGTGAATTCGCGAGGGCCTTGGCTGCCAGCCCGCTTTGGGCAGCACGAACCGGGAAGGAATACCTGATGGGCACAGCCAGAGGCCTCTTGCTCAGTTTACTCACCTTATTTGCCGCCGCGACAACGATGGTTACTTCCGCTGTTGCGCAGCAGCAAAAGCCCAACATCCTCGTCATCATGGGCGACGATATCGGCTACTGGAACATCAGTGCCTACAACCGCGGCATGATGGGGTATCGCACGCCCAACATCGACCGCATCGCCAATGAAGGCGCGATCTTTACCGACTATTACGGCCAGCAATCCTGCACCGCCGGCCGCGCCGCCTTCATCACCGGCCAGAGTCCGTTGCGCACCGGGCTCCTGAAAGTGGGCCTGCCCGGAGCAAAGGAAGGGTTGTCGGAAAAGGACCCGACGCTCGCCGAGCTGCTCAAGCCGCAAGGCTACGTCACCGGACAATTCGGCAAGAACCATCTCGGCGACCGCAATGAATTTCTGCCGACGGTCCATGGTTTCGACGAGTTTTTCGGCAATCTCTATCACTTGAACGCCGAAGACGAGCCCGAGCACCCCGACTATCCGAAGAATACCGAGTTCAAGCTGCGCTTCGGTCCGCGCGGTGTGCTGCGCTGCACCGCGACGATCGCCGATACGCCGGGCGAGGATCCGCGCTTCGGCAAGTGGGGCAAGCAGAGCTGCACCGACACCGGCCCGCTCACCAAGAAGCGCATGGAAACGGTGGACCAGGAGTTTCTTGCCGCCACGCTCGACTTCATCGACCGCGCCAACCGCGACAAGAAGCCGTTCTTCGCCTGGTTCAATTCCAGCCGCATGCACATCTGGACCAGGCTCAAGCCGGAGTCGCAGGGCAAGACCGGCCTCGGCATTTATCCAGACGGCATGGTGGAGCATGACGCCCAGGTCGGCCAGCTTCTGAAGAAGCTCGACGATCTCGGCATCGCCAACAACACCATCGTCATCTACACGACCGACAACGGCGCCGAGACATTCAGCTGGCCGGACGGCGGCACCACGCCGTTCCGCGGCGAGAAGAACACCAACTGGGAAGGCAGCTATCGGGTGCCGGCGCTGGTGCGCTGGCCCGGCCTGATTGCGCCGCACTCCGAGATCAACGGCATCTTCTCGGCGGAAGACTGGGTGCAGACCCTGGTGGCGGCGGCGGGCGAGCCGGACATCAAGAACAAACTCCTGAAGGGCTACGACGCCGCCGGCAAGAGCTTCAAGGTGCACCTCGACGGCTACGACCAGCGCGACATGCTGGCCGGCAAGGGCCCCGATCCACGCCGCGAGTTCTTCTACTGGACCGATGACGGCAATTTTGCCGGCCTGCGCTACGACCAATGCAAAGCCGTGTTCATGGAGCAGCGCGCGCACGGGCTCGAGGTTTGGCTCCAGCCGCTGGTCCCGCTGCGGGCGCCGAAGCTGTTCAACCTGCGCTCCGACCCGTTCGAGCGCTCGGAACACGAGGCGGGCGACTACGACAGATGGTTCATTGAGCACATCTTCGTACTGGTTCCGGCCCAAGCGATCGTGGGACAGTTCCTGGCAACATTCCAGGAGTTCCCGCCGCGACAGAAGCCCGGCAGCTTCTCGGTCGACCAGGCCTTGCAAAAGCTGACGGACCAGGAAGGCAACAACTAGCTGCGGCATGAACTGCAACTGACAGGGCATCGGCTGCCGGCCCTTTCGGGCAGTCACGGGAAACAAAATCATGGGTTTAATCAGGGCGATCTGGCTTAGTCTGCTGGCGTCATCCGGCGCCATGATGCTGGCATCCGTACCGGCCGCCGCCCAGCAACAGCAAAAGCCCAACATCGTCGTCATCATGGGCGACGATATCGGCATGTGGAATATCGGCGCCTATCACCGCGGCATGATGGCGGGCCGAACGCCGAACCTCGACAAGATCGCCAAGGAAGGCATGTTGTTCACGGACTACTATGCCGAGGCAAGTTGCACGGCGGGTCGCGCGAACTTCATTACCGGAGAGCTGCCGATCCGCACCGGCATGACCACCGTGGGTCAGGCTGGCGCGTTAATCGGGCTGCCGGCTGAAGCGGTGACCATTGCGACGGTGCTGAAATCTATGGGCTACGCCACCGGTCAGTTCGGCAAGAACCACCTTGGCGACAGGAACGAGTTTCTACCGACGGTCCACGGCTTCGACGAGTTCTTCGGTTATTTGTATCACCTCGATGCGATGGAGGACCCGGCACACCCCAACTATCCGCAGAACCTGTTGAACGTCGTCGGCCCTCGCAACATGGTTCATAGCTGGGCTACCGACAAAGATGATCCGACGGACATGCCGCGCTGGGGGAAGATCGGGAAGCAGAGGATCGAGGATGCCGGCCCGCTGTATCCCAAGCGCATGGAGACGGTGGACGACGAGATTCGCGACCTTGCCATCAAATTCATGGACAAAGCTCAAAAGGATGGCAAGCCGTTCTTCGTCTGGCTTAACCCGACCCGGATGCACATCGTCACGCATCTCTCTCCGAAGTATGAAGCAATGCGTAACTCGGAGAACGGCTGGTCGGAAGAGGAAGCCGGCATGGCGCAGCTCGATGACGATGTCGGTTTGGTGATGAAGAAGCTCAAGGACATGGGTGTCGACGACAACACTATCGTCGTCTTCACCACCGACAATGGCACCGAACTCTTTACCTGGCCCGATGGCGGTCAGACGCCGTTCGCGCAGTCGAAGGGGACAGTTCTCGAGGGCGGCTTCCGCGTGCCCGCAATCCTTCGCTGGCCTGGCCACGTGCCGGCGGAACTCGGTGCAGAACGGAATCTTCTCCGGCCTGGACTGGTTGCCGACGTTCGTTGCCGCAGCCGGCAATCCGAACATCACCGACGAATTGCTGAAGGGCAAGACAATCGGCGACCGCATTTACAAGAACCATCTGGATGGGTACAACCAGATGGCCGCCATCACCGGTAAAGGGCCGTCAGCGCGTCACGAAATTTTCTACCTCGGTGAAAGCACGATCGGTGCAGTGCGCATTGACGACTACAAGTACCGCTTCATTGATCAGCCCGCCGGATGGTTGGGCGAAAAGACCCACCCGGACGTGCCTTATATCACTAACCTGCGACTGGATCCGTTTGAGCGCACAGGTTGGCCTAACAACGGAACGAAAGATGGAGCCCAGCAATATTTTGATTGGTTCAAATATCAATTCTGGCGCTTCGTTTTCGTCCAGCAGCTGATGGGCAAGGAAATCCAGACCTTCCTCGATTATCCGCCGATGCAACGGGGCGCCAGCTTCAATCTTGATGCGCTCAAAGCGGAGATGGCCAAAAGAATGGCCGAGGCTGAGGCGGCGGCCAAAGGCCCCGGCCAGTAATAGAAATGAGCATCAGCGGGCGGCCTACGCATAGGTCGCCCGCCAACGGCAGAAACCCAACATTGTCTTCATCATGCATGTATCCGCTGCACACCCACCCGACTGCGGCTCTGCATGGTAGCGGGGTGAATGAAATTGTGCCCTCTTTGTTTCAATGGAGGTACCGTTGTGAAATCGAGACACGTGCCCTTCAGCATCAACCGCCGGGTCCTGCTCACAATCGCGGCAGCGGTTGCAGTGCTGTTTGGAGCTGCGATTCCCGCCGCGACACAGGCGCTGGCGCAGACCGATCCGCTCCCCTCGTGGAACGACGGCGCGGCCAAGAAGGCAATCATCGAGTTCGTTGCCCGCGTCACGCGGCAAGGCGGGCCGGATTTCGTGCCGCCCGCCGAGCGCATCGCAACGTTCGACAACGACGGGACGTTGTGGGTCGAACATCCGATGTACGTCCAACTGGCTTTCGCGCTTGATCGGGTGAAAGCAATGGCGCCGATGCATCCGGAGTGGAAGGATGCCCAGCCGTTCAAGGCCGTGCTCGAAGGGGACATGAAGACCCTCGCTGCAGCGGGCGAGCACGGCATCGCGGAGCTGGTCATGGCGACCCATGCCGGCATGACCACGGAGGAATTCGAGACGATCGTTACGGATTGGCTTGCCGCCGCGCGCGATGCACGGTTCGAGCGCCCCTACACTGAACTTTCATATCTGCCGATGATCGAGTTGCTCGCCTATATGCGCGGCAACGGCTTCAAGACCTTTATCGTCTCGGGCGGCGGCGTCGAGTTCATGCGGCCGTGGACCGAGCGGGTCTACGGGGTACCGCCTGAGCAGGTCGTGGGCTCGTCGATCAAGACCAAGTTTCAGATGCGTGACGGCAAGCCGGAGATTTTCCGTCTGCCGGAGGTGAATTTCATCGACGACAAGGCCGGCAAGCCGGTCGGCATCAATGAGTTCATCGGGCGCCGCCCGATCGCGGCGTTCGGCAATTCCGACGGCGATCTCGAAATGCTGCAATGGACGACAATGTCGGGGGGCGTCCGCCTCGGCCTCATCGTCCACCACACCGATGCCGTACGCGAATACGCCTACGACCGTGACACGCTTTTCGGCCGCCTCGACAAAGCCCTTGACGTCGCGGCAGCGAATCATTGGGTTGTGGTCGACATGAAAAACGACTGGAAGCGCATATTTTCGTTCGAATAGCCCGGCCGTTGCGGTATTGCTCTGGGCCAAGGTCGCCGGCATGGGTGGGCATCCTCGCACACCGACCAGACACGTCTCTGGAGCAAGATTATGAATCGACGCATTACCGCAGCCGTCTTCATTTTGTCCGCGTTAGTACTGAGCGCCGCGCCGGCGCAGGCCGGCCCCTGCACCGACCAAATCGCGCAATTCGAGCTCGCGGTGCGGCAGTCCGCAGGCCGGCCCGGTGCCGGGCCATTTGCACGGCAGACAATCGGCGCGCAGACCGATCGCCAGCCAACGCCGGCTTCGGTCAAACGGGCTGAGAGACGGGCACGGGCGCATTTCGCGGCGACCTTGGCGCGCGCCAAGCGGCTCGATGCACGAGACGACTGGGCCGGGTGTATGCGCGCGCTCGATGCCGCCAGGGACATGTACAATCTGCACTGAACGATGAGCGCGTCGCGGTTCAAGATCGCAGCTCCTCGCAGACGAAAATCACCGGGGAAAAGCGCGCCTCACCAGCTTTATTTTCTATCTTCGATTTATTGCTAGGTTTCCATTCACCGCGACAGCCGGTGCTGCGCCGGCATGAAAACGGTTGAGCGGCGCCAAACGCTTGCGCGCAAAAAACGGCCGCCGACCGCAGCTCCAGCAGGGGAGCCGATTGAGAGCTAATTTTAGCGATTACTCGCATCCGGTGGCAATTTCCTGCGCGTAACAGAATGAGCGGAGCCGCGCGGCCAAAGCGGCGAACGTTGTATCTGACATCGCTACTCCGGCCTGGCCGACCGCTGCGGCAAATGTCGACCAAAAACGGCGTTCATTTCAGAAGCCGGAGAAGACAATGTCGATGAGCAAACAATTCCGGCACTGTGTCGGCGGAATGGCCGCAGCGCTTGTCGTGGCGTCGCTTCCGGTATGCGCCCAGGCCCAGGGCAAGCGGCCTAATATCGTCGTCATCATGACCGACGATACCGGCTGGGGCGATCTCGGCGCGTTTGGCGGCGGCAAGACCCGCAACGCGCCGACACCGAACCTCGATCAGCTCGCCGCCGAAGGCACTACGTTCACGGAATGGTACGGGCAAGCGAGCTGCACGGCCGGCCGCGCCTCATTCATAACCGGACGCATCCCCGTGCGCTCCGCGCTCTCCGTGGTGATCGCGCCTGGCGATCCGAACAAGATTAGGCCGGAGACACCGACCATCGCCGAGTTTTTCAAGAAGAGCGGTTATCAGACCTACTATTCAGGCAAGTGGCACTTGGGCGACACGATCGACGCCATGCCGATCAATCATGGCTTCGAGACCATGAAGGATTTCCTCGCCTATTACTCGGGCGTCTACGCGTACACCGATACCACTCTTCACCCGGATTTCCCGCGCGACAATCCACAGTTCATGGCCGCTTATTGGCAGACAGTGAATGACGGCATGTGGGAGGGCGAGGCTGGCGCGCCGCCGCGGCGCGTCATCGAGCATTTCGGCTATCCCGACCTCTCGACCGTCGACGAGAAGCAGGCCGCCGCCGCCGCCTATATCAAAGCCCACGCCGGCGACGCCAAGCCGATGTTCATGTACGTCTCCTTCACCAAGATGCACAACCCGACGAACCCCGCGCCGGACTTCAGAGGTAAGTCGCACGCGAGCCTCTATCTCGACTCGCTGATGGAGATGGACGCGAATTGCGGCGTCGTCCTGCAAGCGCTGCGCACCGCCGGCATCGACAAGAACACGATCGTGTTGTGGACGGTCGACAACGGAGCCTGGATCGACGCCTTTCCGGACGCCGGCTATCAGCCGTTCCGCGGCATGAAAGGCACCGGCTTCGAAGGCGGTTGGCGGGTGCCGACCATCATGTCCTGGCCGGGCCATGTTCCAGCCGGGCGGAAAACCGACGGGATCATCTCGCATATGGCCTTCTGGCCCAGCGCCGCGGCGCTGGCGGGCCTGACGCCGCCGCCGCATGGCGCCTGGGTCGGCAACGACGGCAAGCCGATCTATTTCGACGGCATCGACGACAGCGCCTTCGTCCTCGGCAAGGCTCCGTCGGCGCGCCATTCGATGATGTACATCGAAGGCACTACCTTTCTCGGCCTGCGCGTCGGCGATTGGAAATTCCTCTGGACCGCCAAGGATGCCTGGCTCGGACCGGACATGACGCTGGAGGTTCCGGCGATTTACAATCTGAAACAGGACCCGGGCGAAGCCCACGACAAAATGTTCAATGGGGCGGCGCCACCGGTCGCCGGGATGCTGAAAACCTCACCCGGCCGCTGGTCGGGCCAGGACAGCGGCTGGGCGCTGATGATGGCGCTGCCGCCGTTCGAAGAGATGATGAAATCGATGAAAGACTTCCCCAACACCGACATCCTGAACAGCCCGGCGCTGGTCGGTGTGGACCGCCCCAAATTCGTGCCGCCGCCGATGCGTTTCTATACCACCGACTGAAAGCGCAAGACGGCGAGCGGCCGCGGATGACGCTCGACCTATCCGCCTCAATAAACCCTTCCTTGTGGCGTTTCAGGCTCCATAATGATGCGTGGTTCGAATGCGAACGCGCGATCCAAGTCCTGAAAGGCAACGCCGTTGACCCGCAAGCGCCGCAAGTCTGCCGTCAAAGGCGGATCGCGGAACGAGCCCGCCGCATCGGCGAGCGCGCATCCACGGGACGCTTCGTCCAGCGGGCATCAAGCCGGCCTTCTGTCGAAGCGCTCTATGTGGGCCGTGGCGTCGGTCGCCGCGGTGGTCGTCGCCGCGGCCGGGCTCGGGTTCTACCTCATCAGCGGCGGTGCGATAACCTGGAACGCGCGCGACGCGTCGGCCGCAACATTCGTCGGCAGCGAAACCTGCGCCGGATGTCATCGGGCGGAAGCCGAGCTTTGGCGCGCCTCGCAGCACAAACATGCCATGGATCATGCCACCGACAAATCGGTGCTGGGCGATTTCTCCGATGCAACCTTCGACTATTACGGGGTGAAATCGCGCTTCTTTCGCAAGGACGGCAAGTTCTTCGTCGAGACCGACGGGCCGGACGGCAAGCTCGCCACGTTCGAGGTGAAATACACGTTCGGCATCGATCCGCTGCAGCAATACCTCGTCGAATTTCCCGACGGACGAATCCAGGCGCTATCGATCGCATGGGACAGCCGGCCGAAGGAACAAGGCGGCCAGCACTGGTTTCACCTCTACCCGAACGAACAGATCAAACACGACGATGTGCTGCATTGGACCAAATTGAATCAGAACTGGAATTTCATGTGCGCCGAATGCCATTCGACCGGCGTGCGCAAGAACTACGACGCAGCCAATGATCGTTTCAATACCACATGGGCGGAGATCAGCGTCGGCTGCGAGACCTGCCACGGCCGGGGCTCGCGCCATATCGCCTGGGCGCGCGACCGGCAGAGCTGGTGGCCGTTCGGAAAGCACGAGGACAAGTCCGAAGGTCTCGCCGCTCGCTTCGACGAGCGCAGCGACGTTACGTGGCGACACGACCCGAAAACCGGCAACCCGCAGCGCAATTTCACGCCGCCGATTTTGCGCAAGGAGGTCGAGACCTGCGGGATATGCCACGCGCGCCGCGCGGAATTCTCCGAGGATTGGCTGCCCGGTCGTTGGCTGTCGGATACCCACGTCGTTTCAGAGCTCGCTCACGGGCTTTACTATGCCGACGGGCAGATGCAGGACGAAGTCTACAATTATGGCTCGTTCAAGCAGAGCAGGATGTTTGCTGCCGGCGTCACCTGCAGCGACTGCCACGATCCGCACAGCGCCAAGTTAAAAGTGCCCGGCGACGGCGTTTGTCTGCAATGCCACGCGCCGGACAAGTACGCGACCGCGGCGCATAACCATCATGAAGCCGCGAAGGCACCGGTCGCGTGCGCGTCGTGTCACATGCCGACGCACACCTATATGGTCGTTGATCGGCGGCACGACCACAGTCTGCGGATTCCGCGACCGGACCTGTCGGTGAAACTCGGCACGCCCAACGCCTGCAACGATTGCCACGCGGACAAATCGGCCGCCTGGGCCGCGGCCGCGATCGAGCGCTGGTACGGGCCGAACCGCGAGGGTTTCCAGAATTACGGCGCGGCATTCCATGCGGCCTGGGCCGATCAGCCCGATGCGGCAAAGCTTCTTACCGCCGTCGCAGCCGCGCCAGATGCCCCGGCATTGGCGCGCGCCAGCGCATTGACCGATCTTGCTCCAAGCCTTTCGCCGGCGAACGGCTCTTTGGCCCGCACAGGCCTGTCGGACCCCGATCCGATGGTGCGGATCGGCGCTCTCGACATACTCGAAAGCGTGCCGGCCAATCAGATCTGGCCGCTGGCTTCACCGCTGCTTGACGATCGCAGCCGCGGTGTACGCATCCGGGCGGCGTCGCTGCTGGCGGTGGTGCCGACCGCGAGCCAGCCGCCCGCCGACCGCGAACGGTTCGAGCGCGCGGCCGCCGAATTTATCGACGCTCAGCGCTTCAATGCCGACCGGCCGGAATCGCGCTCCGCGCTGGGAAGCTTCTTTGCAAAGCGCGGCCGCCTTGCCGACGCCGAAGCCGAGTACAAAGCCGCGCTGCGTTTGAGCCCGCAATACACCCCCGCGGCAGTCAATCTCGCCGATCTTTATCGCGGAATGGGGCGCGACGCCGATGGCGAAACCGTGCTGCGCGCCGCCCTCATTGCCTCGCCGCAGGATGCAGGCCTGCATCATGCGCTCGGCCTGTCCCTGGTCCGGCTTAAGCGCGCCGATCAGGCGCTTGGCGAATTGCGCAGCGCCGCTGAACTCGATCCGCACCAGGCGCGATATGCCTATGTCTACGCGGTCGCGTTGCATTCCGTCGGGCGCGCCGGCGAAGCGGTGACGGAGCTCAAAGACAATTTGACCCGGCATCCGGGTGATCGGGACACCCTGTTGGCGCTGATCTCATTCAGCCGCGATGGCGGCGACGCGGGCGCGGCCCTCGACTATGCGGAGCAGCTGGCTCGCATCACCCCTGAGGATCGCGGATTAGCCGCGCTCATCGAGGAACTGCGACATCAGGTGGCCAACAAAGCCTCGCCGGACGCGAAGAATGGTTCGCTCCCGGCGGCGCCGCAAAAAGCACAATAACCGGAAGCGGCAAATGGTGGTGTGGCGCGACAGCCACGGGCGTATGGACAACCTTCCCTCTGCCCGCTAAGCACAGCGCCCATGCTCCGCCGCCTTTATCATTGCTGCGTTGTCGCCGCCGGCAAGCCGCACACGCGGCGGCGCCGTTCTGCTCTCTCACAAATCACAGTTGTTGATGATTGATCAGCTCATTTCGGCGCTTGCAGCCTGGGTCGTCGCTGTCATTTCCGCCACCGGGTATCTCGGCGTCGTCTTCCTCATGGCGATCGAATCCGCATGCATCCCGCTTCCTTCGGAGGTGATCATGCCGTTCGCCGGCTATCTCATCTCCATCGGCAAGATGAGCTTGATCGGCGCCGCGACCGCCGGCGCGGTGGGCTGCAATGTCGGCTCGACCGTCGCCTACTACGTGGCCGCCAAAGGCGGCAGGACAGTACTCGAACGCTGGGGCAAATACGTCCTGATCAGCCGGACCGAACTCGAACGCACCGACCGTTTTTTTGCCCGCTACGGCACCATCACGGTCTTTGTCGGCAGGCTGCTCCCGGTGGTGCGGACATTCATTGCCTTCCCCGCCGGACTGGCGCGGATGCCGATGATGAAATTCCAGATCTATACCTTTCTCGGCTCCTGGCCGTGGTGCTTTGGGCTCGCTTATGCCGGGTATTTGCTTGGCGCGCGCTGGGACAGCGATCCGACGCTGCGCAAGCTGTTCCACGATTTCGATGCGGTCATCGCGGTCGTTCTTGTGGCTGGATTTGCCTGGTTCATCTGGTCACGACTGAGGGAAAGCCGGGCCTAACCGCGGCCGCCGGCCTGGCGTCGATGTTGGCTTTATCGTCGTCATGCGGGTATTCTGGACGGCGCACCAATATGCTGACCATGACGAGGTTCGCTCTGCCGAAAGCGCTTTGCACTGCCGCCGTTGTGGCGATGCTCGCGCTGGCACTGTCGGCTGCGGCAACTGGCGAGGCCTTAGCCGAGGACAACCAAACACCTCCCGGCACGTCCGGCACCGTGCAGCAGGCGCCACAACAATCGGCGCCGCCGGCACCTTCCCCTGCTGCCGTGCCGGCAATTTCGCCGCAACCTGCTGCCGCCAGCAAACCGGGCTTGCTCGATCAGATGAAAGCCTGGTGGGACGGTTCGATCGGCTTTTTTGATGCCAAGATCAAAGACACGCGCGGCACCGTCGATACCCTCAACAAAAAATCGAACGACGCCGCCAAGGGCGTCGCCGCCAGCACGCAAGATGCGGTGAAGGGCGCGTTCGACGTCAGCAAGGATGCCGCCGCGGTGACTCAAGGGGCGATGAAAGGCGCGCTTGACGTCAGCAAGGATGCCGCTGCGGCCACGCAGGGCGCGGTCAAGGGTGCGCTCGACGCGAGCAAGGATGCCGCCGGCGCGATTGTGCGGCTGCCGAACACGCGGATGGTGGAGGTGCACGAGCGCTGCGCGACGGCGCCGAACGGCGCGCCCGACTGCGGCGCTGCGGCGACGACCGCTTGCCGCAGCAAAGGCTTTGCGACCGGCACGCCGCTCGATGTTCGCACTGCGGAAAAATGTGATACCACACAGGCGCTGCAGCAGGGGCAGCGCTTGGGCAAGGCCGAGTGTCCGATCGAATCGGTGATCACGCGCGCCATGTGCCAATAAAAGCCTGGCATGATCATTTTGCAAAACCGACCTGCGCCTGCGGCTCAAATCCCGGGGACGGGCATTTTCCGGATCGCGTTCAAAGGAAGGAATTCGCGGCAATGATGTCTGAAGCCGATCGCAACAAAGCCGCTGATACGCTTATCGCCGCCGAGAAGGCGCGCCAACAGGCGGTGCAACTGTCCAAGACCTGGCCCGACATCACCATGGAGGACGCCTATGCGATCTCCACGACGGTCGCCGACCGCAAAATCGCGGCCGGCGCCAGGCTCATCGGCCACAAGGTCGGGCTGACCTCGAAGGCGATGCAGCGCTCCTCACAGATCAACGAGCCCGATTACGGGCACCTGCTCGACACCATGATGGTCGCCGACGGCGCCAGTGTCGCGCATGAAAATTACTGCCTGCCGCGCGTTGAGATCGAGCTTGCTTTCATTCTCGGCAAGCCGTTGCGCGGCCCCGGCATCGGGCTGCCCGAAGTCCTGCGCGCCACCGAGTATGTCGTGCCGGCGATCGAGATCGTCGACGCGCGGCTGCAGGATCCGCGCAAGATCTTCGACACCGTATCCGACAACGGCGCCGCCGCCGGCATCGTCATCGGCGGCCGGCCGATCGGCCCGCTCGACATCGACTTGCGCTGGGTCGGCGGCATCATGTACCGCAACGCCGAGATCGAAGAGACCGGCGTCGCCGCCGGCGTGCTCGGCCATCCCGCCCTCGGCGTTGCCTGGCTCGCCAACAAACTCGGGGCGCACGGCGTGACGCTGGAGCCCGGCCATCTCGTGCTCGCCGGCTCATTCACGCGGGTGGTGTTCGCCAAAAAAGGCGACACGCTGCATGCCGATTTCGGCTCGCTCGGCGGCATCGCCGTGCAATTTGTTTGATTAGAACCGTCATCCTGAGGTGGCCGGCAACGGGTCCGGCCCGAAGTGGCCGGCCCGATGGCAAGCTCCGCGGCCCTCGAAGGATGGACGGCCCGAGCGCCGAGGCCGTCGCCCTTCGAGGCTCGCTTCGCTCGCGCCTCAGGGTGACGGAACAAAGTCCGTATTGAACCCCGATCGCTTTGGCGCAATCATGCTGCGGGCGACGCGGAGCGAAGGCGATCGTGTTCGCGGGCAATCATACGGGTTGGATTCTGGCGGCCGCAGCGGTGTTTGTGCCGGCGACGCTCATTCACGCTGCGCTGCCGACCGGGACCGATATTCCGGACCTCGTCTCCCTCGCCGGTCAGCTCCTGATCGCATCGCCGCAAATGCGGCAACCGCCGTTCGACCACGCCGTCATTCTACTGGCGCAGCACAGCCGTGACGGCGCCTTCGGCGTCGTCATCAATCGTCCGGTCGACCGGCGCCCCATCGCCGGGCTGCTTGCGGCGTTCGGGGCGGACGCGAGCGGCATCACCGACAGCGTGCGGGTCTTTGTCGGCGGGCCGGTCGACCCCGCCGTCGGTATCGTGATCCACAGCACCGACTATCGGCTGCCCGATACCTTGGACATCGACGGCCGGATTGCGCTCAGCGCCGCGCCCGACGTTCTGCGCGACATCGGGCTCGGCAAGGGACCGAACAAGAGCCTTCTTGCCTTCGGCTATGCCGGCTGGGGACCCTCACAACTCGAGGACGAGCTTGCGCACGGCGTCTGGGTGACGGTTCCGGAAGATCCCGCGCTGGTTTTCGACGATGACCGCGCCAAGGTATGGGCCGACGCGCTTGCCCGCTACAAGCCCGGCCGCTGAAGGGCAGATCAGGCGGGCGCCAGCTCCGGGACGGCGTCCTTCGCCTCGGTGATCACTGCCGCGCATGGTTTGCATTCGAAGGTCAGAAGCTCAGGAAGGGCGCCGAGCGCTGGAATAACCTGCGCAAGACGCATCGGTTTGCCGCAGTGCGGGCAAATCATGGTCGGTTTTGGTTGTTCTTCGATCATGCCCGCACACTTGATCTGTTAAGGAAAGATCGCGCATTGACCTGAATCAACCGCCGCGTGCGGAATGGGGCCGCTCCGGGGGCCGAGCACAGCGAGCCCGGAATGACCGAGACCGCCGCGTTGACACGCCCCGCCATCGGCCTACATTAAATGAGTTCCGAGGGGAGCTCCCAAGGAGGGAGCTGAGAATTCGCTGATCCGAGGGTGGATGGCGCGAAAAACCCTTTGAACCTGATCCGGGTCATGCCGGCGAAGGGACAGGAATACTTTCCACCGCCCGCCCGCACCCCGACCAGCATTGCCACGCGCAACCGCGAATAGCGCATCGCGGCGAAGCGCCGCCGAGTTGTGCCGAGGACCTTGAAGATGCCGCCCGCGGTTTTCATTGCCAGGATTGTCGGGCCGGTCTTCGTCGTCATCGGCGCGAGCATCATGTTGAACGAGCCGATCTATAACGCCATCGTCATCGAGGCCGTGCACAGCCCGACGCTGATATACTTTTCCGGGCTATTGTCGCTGCCGATCGGCATCGCCATGCTCAACGTCTACAGGGCGTGGACCGCCGACTGGCGCGTCATCGTCACCGTTCTCGGCTGGCTCCTGACCATCGCCGGCGTCACGCGCATCGGGCTGCCGCAGACCACTGCGATCATCGGCAATGCGATGTTTAGCGGAGCCGCGGCCATGCCGATCGTCGCCGTCATCGTTTTCATCATCGGCGGCTTACTCAGCTTCGAAGGTTATCGCCCGGCAAAAGGAGCGTGACATGCAACCCGTCGTTTTCATCGCCCGGCTCGTCGGCCCGCTGTTTGTGGTGCTGGGCATTGGCTGCCTGCTGAACCAGCAAGTCTATGCCGACATGATCGGGCAGGCGGTGCTGGTTCCGGTCCTGATTTATCTCTCCGGCCTGATGGCGTTTCTCGCCGGCGTCGCTATGCTCAACGGCTATCACGCCTGGAGCGCCGACTGGCGCGTCATCATCACCATTCTCGGTTGGCTGCTGGTGATCGCCGGCATCATCCGCATCGTGCTGCCGGCGGCCGCGGCCGTCGCCGCCATGACGCTCTATTCGGGCGGCCACGCGATCGCGATTGTCGGCGTCATCGTCCTCGTCATCGGCGGCTTTGTCAGTTTCAAGGGCTACCGGACCGCCAGCAAATAGCCGGCAACAACCACAGGCATGCCAGACCGCTGTCATGCGAAAGTGAAAAATCCAGGAGTGCATCGATGAACAAGCATATTCCCGAATCCGATCTCGCCACGCCGAAGGTCACCACCGGCCCGCTCGCCGGCTCGCGCAAGATCTATGTGCGGCCCGATGCGGCGCCCGCGCTGAAGGTGCCGCTGCGCGAGATTGCGCTCGATGCCTCGTCCGGCGAGCCGCCGCTGCCGGTCTACGATCCGTCCGGCCCCTATACCGACCCCGATGCCGTGCTCGACGTGGAGAAAGGCCTTGCCCGCACCCGCATCGACTGGGTGCGCGAGCGCGGCGGCGTCGAAGACTACCAAGGCCGGCCGATCAAGCCGGTCGATAACGGCAACGCCACCGGCAAGCACCTCGCCCGCAATTTCCCCAACACGCCGCAGCCGCTAAGGGCTTCGTCTCCCTCCCCCCTTGTGGGGAGGGGTGGGGGGTCGGGAGGGGCATAGGTCGCCGCTGACGGGAGCAGTGCGCACATCTTCGTCCGCGCAAAGCCTCTCGACCCCCACCCCTAACCCCTCCCCAACAAGCTTGCACTCGGGCGCGCGCGAGCGCGACCCGGGTGGGGGAGGGGTACACCCCCTTACCCAGCTGGAATGGGCGCGGGCGGGCGTCATCACCAAGGAGATGATCTACATCGCCGAGCGCGAGAATCTCGGCCGCAAGCAAATGCTCGACAGCGCGCAGGAAGCCCATGACGACGGCGAGAGTTTTGGAGCGTCAGTGCCGCTGTTCGTGACCCCGGAATTCGTGCGCTCTGAAGTGGCGCGCGGCCGCGCCATCATTCCGGCCAACATCAATCACGGCGAGCTCGAGCCGATGATCATCGGCCGGAATTTTCTCACCAAGATCAACGCCAATATCGGCAACTCCGCGGTCACTTCTTCGGTCGAAGAGGAAGTGGAGAAGATGGTGTGGGCGATCCGCTGGGGCGCCGACACGGTGATGGACCTCTCGACCGGGCGGAACATCCACAACACCCGCGAATGGATTTTGCGCAACTCACCGGTGCCGATCGGCACCGTGCCGATCTATCAGGCGCTGGAGAAGGTCAACGGCGACCCCGTCAAGCTCGACTGGGAGTGCTACAAGGACACGCTGATCGAGCAGTGCGAGCAGGGCGTCGATTATTTCACCATCCACGCCGGCGTGCGGCTTGCCTACATCCACCTCACCGCCAATAGAGTCACGGGAATAGTCTCGCGCGGCGGCTCGATCATGGCCAAGTGGTGCCTGGCGCATCACAAGGAGAGCTTCCTCTACGAGCGCTTCGACGAGATTTGCGACCTGATGCGCCAATACGACGTATCGTTTTCATTAGGCGACGGCCTGCGCCCCGGCTCGATCCGCGACGCCAACGACCGCGCCCAGTTCGCCGAGCTGGAGACCTTGGGCGAACTCACCAAGATCGCCTGGGCCAAGGGCTGCCAGGTGATGATCGAAGGCCCCGGCCACGTGCCGCTGCACAAGATCAAGATCAACGTCGACAAACAGCTGAAGGAGTGCGGCGAGGCGCCGTTCTATACGCTCGGCCCGCTGGTCACCGACATCGCCCCGGCTTACGACCACATCACCTCGGCGATCGGCGCCGCCATGATCGGCTGGTTCGGCACCGCCATGCTCTGCTACGTCACGCCGAAGGAGCATCTCGGGCTGCCCGACCGCGACGACGTCAAACAGGGCGTCATCGCCTACAAGATCGCCGCCCACGCCGCCGACCTCGCCAAGGGTCACCCGGCGGCGCAGCTCCGCGACGACGCGCTGTCCCGCGCGCGCTTCGAGTTCCGCTGGAACGACCAGTTCAATCTCTCGCTCGACCCCGACACCGCGCGCGACTACCACGACGAGACGCTGCCCAAGGAGGCGCACAAGGTGGCGCATTTCTGCTCCATGTGCGGCCCCAAATTCTGCTCGATGAAGATCACCCAGGACGTCCGCGACTATGCGGCGACGCTCGGCGACAACGAGAAGGCGGCGTTATTCCCTCATCCTGAGGAGGCGCGAAGCGCCGTCTCGAAGGATGAGGCCGAACAAGGCATGAGGGACATGTCGAAAAAATTCATCGACATGGGCGCGCAGGTCTATGTTGAGGCGGAAAAGATGAAGGAGAGTAACAAGGCTCTCTGAAGGAAAATTCGCCTCTCCCCGTTTACAGGGAGAGGCCGCCGAGCGCCGGAGGCGCAAGGCGGGTGAGGAGCATCTTCATGAGACGCCCGGGCTTGTGCGCATCCTGTTCGCCGAAGGGCAGCGCGAAGGCGGAGCGAGCGAAGGCGGAAGAAGGCGAAGGAGAGCAATAATACCAATCCTCAGATTAAGTGACTGACGGCGGCCCAGTCGCGGCGTGCGATGGACATGATTTTCCAGGGCTGATCGATCAGTGTGTTCCATGCGTAGCAACAGTGATCGACGATGTCGTCGAAGGATCGGAAGATACGGTTCGACAGCCAGTTCTGGCGCATGAACTGCCAGATGTTTTCTTGGGGGTTGAGCTCTGGCGCACGCGGCGGCAGCGGCAGGAGCGCTAGATTGCTGGGAATCCTGAGGTCCTTGGCGCCGTGCCAGCCGGCCTGATCGAGGATAAGGATGGCGTGCGCGCCGGCGGTTACTCTTGTGGCGATCTCGTCGAGATGAAGCTGCATGGCTTCGGTGTTGCAGAACGGGAGAACGAGAGCGGCGCCAGCTCCGCGTTCAGGGCAGACCGCGCCGAACAGATAGGTCGACTGTGTGCGCTGATCATGCGCGGCGCGGGGACGCGAGCCCTTCCTGGCCCAACGATAGGTGAGCTTGTTCTTCTGGCCGACCCGCATCTCGTCCTGGAACCAGACCTCTACCGGTGTGCCCGGCGCGAGCTTGGCGCGGACTTCCGCCACGCGATCGGCAAAGTTTTTTTGAACGCCTCCAAGGCATCAGGGTCCTGCTTGTAGGCTTTCGGCCGCGCGCTCACATGCGTGAAGCCCAGGCTCTTCAAAGCACGATAGATCGTGTCGTCCGAGACCGAGAGCCCAAACTCCTGGTGCAGCTGCATGATCAGGTCGCACGCCCGCCAGCGCACCACGCCGTGCACCGCCGGGATCGGACCCTCCTCCACGAGCCGGACCAGAAAGGCCCTGTGTTCTTTGCCCAGCTTGGGTGGCACGCCCGGGGAGGGAATGTTGATGAGACCGTCCGGCCCTTGCTCGTTGAACCGGATCACCCAGTCCCGCAACGTCTGACGGTCCATTCCGCCTATCGTCGCCGCATCCGTCCGCGATGCTCCATCGAGCACTGCCGCGATCGCCAAAAGCCGCCGCGCCCGCCCGCCGTCCTTCGCCCGCTTGGCGAACTCGCGGACCTCGCCCGCCGTATAATCAGCCCTCACCGCAATCGCCTGGCCCATGGCAAACGACCCTCCGTTTGCCACCTTGAATCATTTCGCAGATGATTTGGGAATCCCGAAGAATTCGCCACTCCGCGCGTTGGTATAAGGCGTTGTGAGGAGGTGACTTATGGCAAGGCGACCTGCTACCCCTCTGGAAATCGATTTTGAAAACACTTTGCGCGACGCAGCTCAACGCTGCATCCGTGAGTGCAATTATCGTCCGACATATTTCGACATATTTCCTCGCAATGCTCGGCGAGCGTGGAGCAATTACGGTGACAGTGCATTTAAATTACGGTGAATTACGGTGACAGTGCATTTAATTGACGCCGGGTTCAATTCGCGGCATTCTCCGGCATGGCCCGTCTCGCCCGCGTCGTCATCCCCGGTCATCCGCACCACGTCACCCAGCGCGGCAACGGCCGCGCGCGCACATTTTTCTCCGATGCAGACTATGCGCTCTACCGCGACCTGCTTGCCGAGCATTGCCGGGCGGCCGATGTCGAGGTGTGGGCATGGTGCCTGATGCCCAATCACGTGCACCTGATCCTGGTGCCATCCGACCGTGACGGCCTGCGCCGGGCGCTCGCCGCCGTGCATCGCCGCTACGCCGGCATTATCCACGCGCGGCGCAAGCGCACCGGCCATTTCTGGCAGGGCCGCTTCGGTGCGGCGGTGATGGACGAGGAGCATCTCGCGGCGGCGTTGCGCTATGTGTCGCTCAATCCGGTGCGGGCGCGCCTGGTCGAGCGGGCGCGCGACTGGCGCTGGTCCAGCACGCGGGCGCATCTTTCCGGCAAGAGCGACGGGATCACGGCGCTTAAGCCGATCCGCGGGCGTTTTCCCCGCTTCGCCGACCTGCTCGACGACGAGCCGGAGGCGGACCTGTTTGACCGCCTGCGCGCCGCCGAGAGCATTGGCCGGCCGCTCGGCGGCGATCGCTTTCTCGCCCGCATCGAGCGGATGACCGCGCGGACGCTGCGGCCGGGCAAGCGCGGCCCGAAGCCGAAGGCGGCCACGGACGAGAAGCAAGGCGACCTATTAACTGCACTGTCACCGTAATCCCGTAATCAGTAATCATGTAATCAGGATTTCGCTACCGCTGCATCCGGGCTTCTTGCTCACCCCGCCTTCAGCTTCCGTGCCTTGCGCAAATCTGCGTTGATCCGCGTTTGCCAGCCGGCGCCGGTCTTGCGATAGGCGGCGAGTACATCGGTATCGAGCCTGAGCTTCACGGCCTGCTTGGGATTCGGCAGCGGCGGCCGCCCCCGGCGGATCAGCCGGCCGGCACGACGGATTTCGGCGCGGTCGAAGAACTTCTCCGTCAGCTCCGGAGCGTCATCGGGATCAGCCCATGCGGCGGCGCCAGATTTCTTCTTCTTTGGCATGACAGTGTCTCATCGAGATGATGTGGCGCGCATCGCCACGTTGCGTCCAGACCAGCACCACGACCCGGCTATCCAGCTCGCCCGCGGTGATGAAACGTGTTTCGCCGTAATCGAACCGCCCATCGACGACCGTCGCCGTTCGTCCGGCAAATATCTCGCCGGCTCGCGCGAAGTCGAGACCGCGATGGCGGAGCGTCAAGTCCCGCTTCGCCGGATCGAAGGTCACCCGCAATTAAATGTACCCCCAATAAATGTCAAGCCGCCGCCGCTTCCGCGCTCCCTATCGACAGGAGCTTACCTTCGCCGCTGCGCCGTGGCGTGTAACACACCGACGCTCATTGGCGATCCTTCAGGGATCAGCAAGCGCAGCCCGGATTGAGTGGAACGAAATCCGGGCAGACTTCGCGGCGCAATCCCGGATTTCGCGTTGCCCAATCCGGGCTACTTGCTCGCTTCACACCGTGGCCGCCGCGCGCGCCCGCGCGCCGGGGGCAAGCGTCGGCGGCGCCTTGTTGAGGGTCTCGATGGCAAAGCCAGCGGCGGCCTTGTAGCCGGCCATGAACGCGGTGCGTTCCGCCGCCGGGATCACGTCGTCGATATCGTCGAACGTGCCACCGCAACGCTCGTCGACCATGTTGAGCAGCCCGAACGGTCCGGCGCCGCGGTTGCGCAGGATGAGCTGGGAAATCGGGCCGGTGAGCTTCGCATCGTAGGCTTCGAGCGCCGCCGGCGTGACGCCGTGCTCGACCATGCAGGCACCGAGGATGCGGCTATCGACGATCGCCTGGCTGCCGCCGTTGGAGCCGGTCGGGTACATCGGGTGCGCAGCGTCGCCGAGCAGCACCACCGGGCCGTCGCGCCAGGTCGGCACCGGATCGCGGTCGATCATCGGGTTTTCGAACGCGCCGTCGGCGCCGCGGATCAAGGCCGGCACATCGAGCCAGTCCCAGATCCAGCCGTCGAAATGGTGGACGAAATCGGCCGTCGGCACCTGCCGGAACCAGCCGCTCTGCTTCCAGCCCTCGCTGTTGTCCATGGTGACCTCGGCGATCCAGTTGATCATCGAGAGCCCGATTGCCGGGTCGGGATGCGAGATCGGATAGAACACCATCCGCTGGCGGTGGGTGCCCAGCCCGACAAAGGACGAGCCGGTGCGGATCGGCTTGCCCCAGGTGGTGCCACGCCACATCACCGCGCCGCCCCAATGGATCGGCGGCTGGCCGGGATGCATCTGCGCCCGCACGGCAGAGTGGATGCCGTCGGCGCCGATCAAGAGCGCGCCGCGCGGCTCGGAGGTCGAGCCGTCGGCGTGCTCGACCAGCGCGCTGACGCCGCCGTCGGCATGTTTGCGATAGCCGGCAACTTTGCTGCCGAGTCGCACCGCCCCCGGCCCCAGCCGCTCCACGACCTTGTCGTGCAGCAGCAGGTGGAAGCGCCCGCGATGCACCGCGTATTGCGGCCAGTTGTAGCCCGCGAGCCTGCCGCGCGGCTCGGCGTAGATGTCGTTGCCGTTCAGTCCGACCAGCGCCCACTCCTTCGCCGGAAGGCCGACCCGGTCGAGGTCGGCCGCGCTGATACCGAGATCGTAGAGTTCGCGCACGGCATTGGGTTGCAGATTGATGCCGACGCCGAGCGGGCGCATGTCGCGCACCGCTTCGAAGACGATACAGTCAACGCCGATCTGACGCAGCGTCAGCGCGGCCGCGAGCCCGCCAATGCCGCCGCCGGCAATGATCACGCGATTGTCGGTCAAACCGTCACGCATCACGCCACCCACTCCCCACTCGTTCTATAAGACCGGACGCGGTTGCCGTCCATATTCGACGCCTGAAAGCCGAGCGCCAGCCGGGACAGGCCTTGCGGTGCAATCCCGACTTCGCGCCGGACCGGTTGGCTTCAGCCGGCTACCCGGCTCTCTCATCCTACGAACTTATCCTACTGACTTACTGTCGCCGTTGCGCCCTGGCGTGTAAGATGCCGCCGCTCAGCGGCTTGCATTCACGGATCAGGGAATGCCGCAACGCCTCGTCATCGCAGGCCTCTTTCTGCTCGTCGCCGGCGGCGCGTTCGCTGCGAGCGCGGACAACGGGACGCCGAAGGGTCACCCGAGCATCGCCGAGATTTTGAAAGACGGCGGCGGCTGCGTGCCGAAGGACAACACGGCGCGGATTTCAAGAGCGGCAATCCGCTGGATTACGCGCCGAACTGGAGCGGCAAGAATTACCTCGGCCTGGCGTGGAGTTTCGTGCCGAAACGCTATGTGGTGACCGAGATCGAGGGCGGCATCTTTCTGCAAGGCGATCTCATAGCGACGCGCGGCGGCACCACCGACAGGAACGTTTTTATCGTGTTTAACGAGTGGAAGTGCGGACGGACAAACTGAAACGCCGGGGTTGACGCGAGCGGACACGTTGCGATGATGGTTTCGTTTCGCTCAGCCCATGCTACTAGCTCAGATAATTAAACCGCGATTTGCCTTCGCGCTGCCAGGCCAGAAGCGCCCAATGCGCTCTGAAGCCGGCGCTCCTGCCGCCACCGGCTTCATCGATTTTGCGAAGCATCGGGACAACGCGCTCGGGCAGCAAATCTATCAGGTAAGCTCCCGCGAGAGCGCGCACGCCGGAGTCGGGATTGTCGAGCAGCGCGGCAAGCGCCATCCGGCTAGACCCGATCGCATCCAGGGCTTTGACGATCGAGTCCACGAGCGGCACCACCTTGGTCTCTCCGTCCGCCGTGTCCCGAAATTCATCGTGGAGCGTATCCGTAAGTCGGGCACCAAATTCAAAGCGGCGGATAAGAGATGCGGCGCGCCCGTCGGCTGCGACCAGTGCCTGGCGATCGAGCAGCGCAGTGAGGGCCGCCAAACCCTCAGCCTCGAGTCGATCGAACTCCTTCGCCATCTCGAATCCGCGTGGCAGCGCCTTGCCCTGCGCCACACGATCCTCGGAGTCGAGCATCGGGGAAAAATCGTCCCACCACGCGTCCAATTTTGCTCCCAGCTGCCCGATGGAATCATCGATGTTCATGACAGCCCCGTTGCGTCTCGCTGGGATTACGGCTTGAGCGGCGGTCGAATCTCAGCTCCGGCAGTCAGCTGGACGGCGCACATGTCTTGTTTGATCCGCGACGAATCCGCCGCGGGAACATTGAGATCGAAAAGCAAGCCCGGGTGCAGGGCGGTTCGCGCACAACCGGCTTTGCCACCGTTTCGCAATCGATCACGACGTCCATCGGCTGCCCGACGATCTGTTGAGTGAGCCGGCAAACGCGCTCCTTGATGTCCTCGGTGAAGCACAGCACGACATGGGGGTCGGGATATTCGTGCACCTCTCCCGTCTCGGCGTTGCGGACGGCAACCGTCGCGTGTACCTCGGCCCGGCTGACGGCGCTGATCGGGATGTCGACGCGGCCTTTGGCGTGGACCAACGACAACGCGATGTCTTCGGCGTTGGCGAAAGCCGGTGCCAAGCCGCTAGCCGCCGCCGTCATTATCGCGATCAGCCGAGCGAACATCATTCGCCGCCCCCGATAATCGACGCGCCTAATCAACGGAAACGCGACCGAAGACTAACTCAACGGGATGCATTTTGACGAAGCACGCGGCGCCAATGGAGCATTGAATTCCAAGGTCACGCCGGCCCGGGCGTCGTAGCCATCGTGCAACGCTTTCAACATGAAGTCGGCGATGGCGACGAAATCCGGCGGATCGGCCACGTCGAACCAGATCTCAAAATTTCCAGCCGAATCGTCGGTCGAGAATCCGAGCCGACCAAGGGCGGCGATGGCGTTGGCGGGTAACCAGCGCGAACGGGGCTCACTTTCGACATTGTCGTAAAAGCCGGACGCAGCCTCGCACAGCATCCGCGTCTTGGTGTCGAACACGCATTGCACATAGTCGTGCGGCCGCGCGGCAAACTCGATGATCAAAAACCAGTTCTGCGGGTGGGAGGAATCGGCGGCCGCGTAAATCTGCTGCAAGCGGTCGACGACCGGGCAACGATATTGCACCAACAGGTCATGATAGGTGCCCGCATCCTGCGCCGCTGCGAGACTTGGCGTGAACAGGCCCGCAGCAATCGCCAGCGCGGGCGCAAGCACCGGTCGAATCCGCGCTCTCAGCCATGAGCAACCTGCCACCCCCATAGCCGCCTCCGCCTAATCGCATCCAAAGTCGCAACTGACTTGACTGAACGAAACATGAACATACAATGCTGGCAACGTCAAGTTGTATGCGAGCGCAATCATGGCCGATGGGACCGGTGCCGGGGGTGACGGACCAGAGAATCTTTCGCGCATGAGCGACTCGGAGCTATTTCGGGCGTTCCTCGGCGCCGAGATGGGTTATGCAACGACCGCAGGCCCGGAGAAGCAACGCTGGTTCGATCGCCGTGCCGCCATCGCCGCCGAGCTGAAGTCGCGACTTGGCCAGTGGCCCGAGCCAAAGAGGACCGCCGGCGATCCACAGGCGTACGCCTACAAGATTCCGACTTCGAACGATCTCAAGACTTTCAGCGAGACGCAGCTGATGCAAGCGTTCGTCGACAATGCGCGCGCTTATGAGGCCGTTGAACATATCGGACGGAAGAATCGGCTCATCGGCATCCGCTTCCAGATCGTTGAAGAACTCAAGGCACGGGGTGATGCGCGTTCGAACTTGGAGCGGCTGAAGAAGCATTCCGACCCGGAGGTGCGCGCCTCCGCCGGAAGCTATCTCGATTGGCTCGATAAGCCTCGCCCGGAACCGGCGCCGCGGCGGCCGTTGCGTGCGGAGGTCCTCTGGCAATGCGATCATCCGCCCCCGCCGACGCTGACGCGCGCGGAGATCACGGAATATCTGCGGCGGCACCTGCCGGAGGCTCCCAACCGGCTTACGGATTTGCTGCTCCGCGCGATCGGCCTTTGGCCGCAGCGGCGCGGCGAGATTGCGGTGACGGCATCGCGCTTCGGCGGCACGCCGCTGGCGCCGCCAGGCTGGCAATGGCCTGTCGCCGACGAGGAACCGCGGCTTTTTGTCGGCCAGATTAACTGCGCCGAGTTTTGCGGCTTGCCGGGAGCCGAAGCCTTGCCGCCATCGGGTCTTCTTGCTTTTTTCGGCGACCATGACGCGGTGACCGGCTGCTTTCCATTCGACGCCGATTGCGTGTTCTACTGGCCGGATGTCGATCGCCTCGTTGCAGCCGCGCCCGCCATCGAGCCCCTTGAGGTCTTTCCGTCCTGCGCAATCGTGCCGCGACCCTGTCTCGACCTGCCCCATCCCTTGAGCGGCGCAGTCGGCCGTCTTGGCCTGACCAAGCAAACGTGGAGGTCATATTTCGACGCCTGGATCGAGGTTCACGACCACGCCATTCCCCGGGAATGCGTGCCTTATGCAAAGTGTAGCAAGCTCTTTGGCTGGCCCGATCTGGTGCAAAGCGATCTTCAGCAACTCGGCTCGGGCGATGACGCACGTCTCCTGTTGCAGGTCGAGGACTACTGCAACGGCGAAGAGCTGCATGTCTGGGGTCCGGGCGGCTCGCTTTATTATTCGCTTTCCGAGCGCGATTTGCGTGCCGGCCTCTACGAGAAATGCGAATTTGAAGGCCAGTTCACGTGAGGTTACTTTTGCCTGTCAGCCGATCGCCGAATAAAAATCATAGCGTATCGCCGCCGTCCGAGGCCGCCGCGCCGCTCGCTTCAACGTTCGCCTCGCTGCAAACGGGTTTGTATAGAGGCGAACAACGATCATGCAGCGGCCCGCCATATGCGCCGGCGCAACCTTTGTGACGAGCACGCTCGATTAGATTCTGATGGGGGATTTCTATTTTTCGTCCGGCCTTGCAAGCCTGGGTAGCCCAACTTGATTGGACGAGCAAAGGCCGAATCCGCGATTTCGCCTTGCTCAATTCGGGCTACAATCATGTGAGAACGTACACAGGAGCCAGGAATGCACGGCGTTTTGAAAGCGAAGACTGCAACACTTACAGCCGCCTTCGGCTGTTTCGCCGCTTTGGCCGGCGCCGCATTCTCTGCGCACGCCGAGGACTCCGGCCTACGCTTCTACAATTCGCCGGCGGCGGCGGCGGCAAAGCTGCCGTTCAGTCAGGCGGTGCGGGCCGGCGACGTCCTCTATGTGTCCGGCAATATCGGTATCGTTCCGGGTACGATGCAGCTTGCTGCCGGCGGCATCGAGCCCGAGACCCGGCAGGCCATGGAGAATATCGGCGCTGTGCTCAAAGCCAACGATCTGAGCTTCGACAATGTCTTCAAATGCACGGTGATGCTGGCCGACATGGCCAAGTGGGGCGACTTCAACAAGGTCTATGTCACCTATTTCAAGCCCGGCCGCCTGCCGGCGCGCTCGGCCTTTGGCGCCGGCGGCCTGGCGCGAGGCGCGCAGGTCGAGCTCGAATGCTGGGCCTATGCCGGGAAGTGAACGCGGCGGGTAGCGCGATGATCACGCTCTATTCCTACCCCGAGCTGTTCGGCGTCGCCGACAACAACGGCTACGGGCTCAAAGTCTTTGCGTTCCTGCGGCTCACTTCAGCGATGCATGATCTGTTCGGAAAACCGGCCTCCACTTTTCCGGCTCATGCATTGGGCGTGCCGTTCCGGCACGAGCATATTTTCGACGCTTCGGCGGCGCCGCGCGGGCAACTTCCCTACATCGTCGACGACGGCGAGACGATCGGCGACAGCGAAACCATCATCGCGCATCTGATCGCCAAATACCGGCTGACCATCGACGCGGGCCTGAGCGCGCGGCAGCGCGACAGCAACCTCCTGATCACCCGCATGCTCGACGATCTCTATTGGGTCATGTCGTATTCGCGCTGGAAGGACGAGCGCTTCTGGCCGGCGTTCCGCAACGCGCTGATGCGCGAGCATCCGAGCCTCACCGCCGAAGGATTGCTCAAGGCGCGCGAATTCAATTTTCAGCGCTACCATTTCCAGGGCATCGGCCGCTACGCCCCGGACGCCGCCTATGCGCGCGGGCTCGCCGATCTGAGCGTGCTTTCCGATCTGATGCCGGAAGGCGGCTACCTGCATGGTCCGGCGCCCACCAGCATCGATGCCGGTCTCTACGGCTTCATCGCCAATATCTACTTCTACGACATCGACACGCCGCTGAAGGAATTCGTATCATCGCGGCCAAATCTTGTGCGCCATTGCATTGCGATGCATGAAGCGGTGATGCATGCGCCGGGCGGATGAGCCGGCGTGGCGGCCAGCAAACACCCAGCAATGTTCGGGAGACTATCATGAGCCAGGAAAGTTCACTTTCGCTTGAGGAGATCGAGGCGCGCATGGCCATCGTGCGCGACAACATCCGCCAGCTGATCGAACAGGCGGCCGCCTACTCCGGCGCCGAGGATGAAGAGCGAAACGCCGACCGGATCGCGCGACAGAACGACGAGCTCGACAAGCTGACCAAGCAACGGGATGCGCTGCTGAAGAAATGACCGGCGCTGGCGCCGGCCTTCGCCGCAATATTCGTTGTTGTGCTTTGCGGCGGCGTCATTGTCTTCTCGCGGCTGCCGCAGCAGGCTCTCCACATCCACCAAAGGCCCGCCCAAATGCCCGATACCCTCGCATTCGATCCCGCCATCGTTGACGACCGGGCGATCTACCGCCTGCTCATCGGCTCGGTTGTGCCGCGGCCGATCGGCTGGGCGTCGACGGTCAGCGCGAACGGCGTCGCCAATCTGGCGCCGTTCTCGTTTTTCACGGTGGTGTGCGTCGCCCCGCCGATGGTCTCGCTGACCATCATGCCCAAGGTGGACGGTAGCGAGAAACACACGCTCAAGAACGTGCGCGCGACCGGCGAGTTCTGCTTCAACGTGGTGACCGAGCCGGTGTGGAAGCAGATGGTGGATTCAGCCAACGGCTTCCCGGAGGATGACTCGGAATTCGCCGAGACCGGGCTGACGCCGATCCCGAGCGTGAAGGTCAAGCCGCCGCGCGTCAAAGAGGTGCCGATCCATTTCGAGTGCAAGCTGCATCAGGTGTTCGAGCTCGGCAGCAAGCCAAGCGCGCTGGTCATCGGCGAGGTGGTCTATCTGCACGTCGATCCGGCCTGCATGACCGACGGCTATATCGACATGCGCAAGCTCGATCCGGTCGGGCGCCTCAACGGCTTCTTCTATACGACGCTTGGCGAAATCCTCGAGCGCGAATTCCGCGACGGCCGGCGGTAGCTGCCGCGTGGCCCGCAGTTGCGCGCGACGCATGCGTGCGTTGCGTCCTGGTCCGGGCTTGAGTTGATGCAAATCGGATTTTCCCGGCTTAGAAACACGCGACCGTATCGTTGCTGTTGCGCGCCGATGGTCGTCGTGAACCCGCGCCGCACCGGCACACCGCATGACTGGAAGGGGGCGAGATGCCTGGAAGATCGCGTTGGCCGAGATTGATTGGGCTGAAACACCTGGCTGCGGCCGGTGCGTTGTTGCTGGCTGCCGCCGCCTCGGCAGCGGCCGCGGAGCCGATCAAGATCGGCTTCGGCATGTCGCTCACCGGGCCGCTGGCCGCTAACGGCAAGATGTCGCTGGTGGCGATGCAGGTTTGGGAAAGCGACATCAACGCGCAAGGCGGCCTGCTCGGGCGACCGGTCAAGCTTGTCTATTACGACGACCAGAGCAAGCCGGCCGAAATCCCCGCCATCTATTCGAAACTGCTCGACGTCGATAAGGTCGATCTGATCGTCTCCGGCTATGCCTCGACCCAGATCGCCGCCGCCATGCCGGTCGCCATCGGCCGCAACAAGCTGTTCGTGAGCCTGTTCGGCACCGGCGTGAACGACGTGTTCAAGTATCCCAAATACTTCGCCATGATCCCGAACGGGCCGACGCCAAAGCCGGCGTTCACGCGCGGCTTCTTCAAAGTGGCCGAGGCGCAAAATCCCAAGCCCGAGACCATCGCGCTTGCCTATGCGGATGCCGAGTTCGGCCAGAACGCCTGCGAGGGCGCGCGCGAGAACGCCAAGGCCTCCGGCCTCAAGATCGTCTATGACAAGAGCTACCAGCCGTCGACCGTCGATTTCACGCCGATCGTGCGCGCCATCCAGGCGCGCAATCCGGACCTGCTCGTGGTCTGCTCCTATCCGCTCGACACCGTCGGCATGGTCAAGACCGTCAACGAGCTGGGCTTTCATCCGAAGATGTGGGGCGGCGCGATGGTCGGCCTGCAGGCGACCGCGTTCAAGACCCAGCTTGGACCGCTGCTCAACGGCGTGGTCAATTTCGAGACCTGGCTGCCGGTCAAATCGATGGCGTTCCCCGGTTCGCTGGAGCTGGTCAAGAAATATCAGGAGCGCGCCGGCGCCGCCGGCAGCGATCCGCTCGGCTACTACATGCCGGTTTGGGCTTACGCCGATCTGCAGGTGCTGGGCGAGGCGATCGCCGCCACCAAAAGCCTCAATGACGACGTGCTTGCCGCCTATATGCACAAGGCCACGTTCAACACCGTCGTCGGCGACGTCAAATTCGGGCCGCTTGGCGAGTGGGCGGAAGAGCGCACGCTGACCGCGCAATTTCAGAACATCAAGAGCAAAAGCATCGATGAATTCCGCGATACGAAAACGGAAATCATCGTCTATCCGCCGCAATTCAAGACCGGCGAGCCGATCTATCCCTATGAGAAGGCGATCGCGAAGTAGCGAGCGTTTATCCGATTGAGCGAACAAAGAGCGTAATGGGCGAAACGCGAAAGCCGCGCCGGCGCTTCGTTCATGCGCCCGGAAAAATTGCCAATTCAGCCGCTGCGGCCGTCCTTGGCTTGGCCGTCGAGCCACTCCGACAGGCTGCCGTTGCTCTTCTTCCTGCCTTTACGTTTCGGAGCGGTCACGCCCTGCCCGGGAGCCGCGGCGTCCCTGGCCAGTCGCAGTGCTTTGAGCCGCTCGGTTTTCGCGCGCACCGCCGCGGCCGTGGATTCGTATTCGGTGGTCGCCTTTTTGGCATCCTCAGCCCGCAATATTTTGGCGAACTGAGCGTTCGCTTCATACTTTCCGGATTTCTCCGCCATACCGCCATCCTTTTCGATGAATCGCTCGTGTGGGCATTGGCATATCAGCCCGCAACCCCGATTGGCGAGAAAAAAGGCCTTGCCGCACAAGGTGGCATCGCCCTTCGCCTCCGCGCGACGCGGAGCCGGCCACTGCCGGCAAACGCGCGTCACCAATGGTTGGTGGCCATCCGCACGATGACCGGGCAGAGAATGACCACGAACAGCACCGGGAAGATGCACACCATCATCGGCACCGCGAGCTTGGCCGGCAGGGCGTAAGCCTTCTCCTCGGCGCGCGACAGCCGCTTGTGGCGCATATCCTCGCTGTAGACGCGCAACGCGTTGCTGATCGAGGAGCCAAGCTCGTCCGATTGTTGAACGAGCACGGCGAAGGAGCGCGCCTCTTCCAGCCCGAGCCGGTCGCCGAGGTGTTCGAGCGCCTCGGTGATGGTGCGGCCGGCGCGGATTTCGAGATTGGTCATGTGGATATTGGCGGCGAGCGAAGGATAGGACTCGCCGAGCTCGCGGCCGATCCGGTCGAGCGCAGCCTCCATGGCGAGACCTGCGTCCGCGCAGACCACCATCAGATCCATGAGATCGGGAAAGCCGGACCGATGCTCCTGGCGCTTCGCAGCGATCCGGCGGTCGAGATAGAAGCTTGGCGCCAGATATCCGCAGACGCCGCCGGCCAACACGAACAACCAGAGCGATGATTGGCTGGTCATGTGGAACAGCGGCGGCACAAAGAACGCGGCAGCGGCCAGAACGACGGCCAGCGTCAGGCGGGCGATGAAGAAATAGGCCGCGGCGCGCGGATCGTAGATACCGGCTTGCAGAAGCCGGCGCCGCAATATCTTCATGTCCTTGCTGTCGGCCGACGAATAATGCTTGGTCGTGTACTCGACCAGCCGCTGCGCGGCTTTCAGCCCGGAATGGCGTAGCGAACGGCGGCCCTCGGCGGGCTCTTCGTCAAGACCGGCGCGGGCGGCCCGGCGCAACACCGCCTTGCGCGCGCGCACGCCGAGCATCATCGCAAACGCGAGCGTGCCGACGGCGAGGAAGACAAGCAGGCTCAGCATCGTCGCCGCGCTGTCGCCGAACATGCTGAAGCTTCCGGTTGCGTTCATCGGTCAGATCTTGAAGTTGACCATCTTGAACATGATCAGGTTGCCCAGCAGCATCCAGCCGGCGGCGCAGCCGAGCAGGACCTTGGTGAGGTGCTCGTGCCAGACGGCCGCGTAGAAGTTCGGCGCCACGACCTGGACGACGATGAACAAGCCGATCGGCAGCGCCGACAGGATCAAGGCCGAGGCGCGGCCTTCGGACGCCAGCGCCCGGATTTTTCGCCGCATCTTGAAGCGCTGGCGGATGACGCCGGAAAGGTTTTCCAGGATTTCGCCGAGATTGCCGCCGGTCGAACCCTGGATGCCGACGGCGGTGACGAACAGCGGCAGATCGTCCGAGCCGATGCGGTAGTAAAGATTGCGCATCGCCGTCTCCAGATCCGATCCGTAGGCGATTTCGTCAGACACCATGCCGAATTCGCTGCCGATCGGGTCGGGCATTTCGCGGCCCACCATATTGATGGCGATCGGCACCGGATGGCCGGCGCGCAGGCTGCGCACGATAATGTCGAGCGCATCGGGGAACTGGGCGGCGAACTTCTTCTGCCGGCGGCTGCGCAACAAAAGCAGCACGAGATAGGGCAGCGCCGTGGCGCTCAGAAGCGCCGCCCCGGCCGCCTGCACGATATTATTGACGAACAGGAACGTGCCGACCAGCGCGGCCATGCTGATCACGCCGACGATGAAGATGAGGCGCGAGAACCCGATGGTGACGCCCGATTGCAGAACCAAACGGTTCAGCGCGACGAAGTTAAGCCGATAGTTGCCGCCGCGGGTGAGCCCGCGCTCGCGCCGCAACTCGATGAGGACGTTTTCGCGATCCTTCTGTTCCTTCGACAGCATCAGCCGCCGGTTGATCTGGCTGCGATACGAGCTCGCGGAAAAACCCAGAAGATAGACGGCCTCGAACGCCAGTCCCGCGGAGGACGCGACCAACAGCCAGATCAGATAGATCGGATCGAAATCGAGCGACATGGTCGGTCCGGCTTTGGCCGCCTCACAGCGGTTGCGATGGGTCGAAATAGGAGCCGGGAATTTTGATCCCCATGGCGACGAGCTCAGCGAGGAAGCGCGGGCGCACGCCGGTGGCCTGGAAGTGACCCTGCACGGCGCCGTCGGGCGCGGTGCCGGTGCGGACGAACTTGTAGATTTCCTGCATCTGAATGACGTCGCCTTCGAGCCCGGTGATCTCGGCGATGCTCATCACCCGCCGTTTGCCGTCGGACAGCCGCGACAGTTGCACGATCAGCCGGATGGCGGCGGCGACCTGGCCGCGGATCGAGGCGATCGTCATCGGCAGGCCGGCCATGCCGATCATCTGTTCGAGGCGGGAGAGCGCATCGCGCGGCGTATTGGCATGGATCGTCGCCATCGAGCCTTCGTGACCGGTGTTCATCGCTTGCAGCATGTCGAAGGCTTCCTCGCCGCGGCACTCGCCGAGGATCACGCGGTCGGGCCGCATGCGCAGCGCGTTCTTGACGAGGTCGCGCTGGCGGATCTCGCCTTTGCCCTCGATGTTGGGCGGGCGCGTCTCCATGCGGCCGACATGCGGCTGCTGCAATTGCAGCTCGGCGGCGTCCTCGATGGTGAGAAGCCGCTCTTTCTCGGAGATGAAGGCGGAGAGCGCATTGAGCATCGTGGTCTTGCCGGAGCCGGTGCCCCCGGAAATGATCAGCGTCACGCGCGTCTTCACCGCGGCCGCGAGCAATTCGGCCATTTGCGGCCGCAGCGCGCCCACATCGACCAGTTTGTTGAGGTTGAACGGCTTTTTGGAAAACTTTCGGATCGACATCAGCGGCCCGTCGATCGCCACCGGCCGCACCGCCACGTTGACGCGCGAACCGTCGAGCAGGCGGGCGTCGCACATCGGGTGGGCTTCGTCGACGCGGCGGCCGACCGCCGCGACGATCTTGTTGATGATGCGCAGAAGATGGGCCTCGTCCTTGAAACGTACGCCGGTCGGCTCGAGCATGCCCGACCGCTCGACATAGACGCATTCGTGGCCGTTGATCAGGATGTCGTTGACCGACTCGTCCTTGAGCAGCGGCTCGAGCGGACCCAGCCCCGTCATTTCGTCGAGAATTTCCGAAACGAAGTCGTGGAGCTCCTGCGCATTGAGCGCCAGCCGCTCCACCAAAACGTATTGCGACACCAGCTGCTGGACGTGGCCGCGCATTTCCTCTTCCGGCAGCTTTTCCAGCGCCGACAGATTGATCTCCTCGATAAGCCGGCGATGCAGGCGAACCTTGGCGTCGAGCAGCTTGTCGGTCAGCAGCGGGTTGGCGGCGGCAGGCGCGGCCGGCTCGGGAGCTGGTTCGGGTTCAGGCAGCACCGTCCACGACGCCGACACGTCTTCGAGCGCGATATCCTCCGCGACCGGGACGAGATCCGGAGCCATGACGCGCCGTGCTGAGAAACGACCGGCCATATCGATGCCTTATGGCGTCGGCGCGATCACGAACGCGCCAAGGACGGCTTGAGGTTTTTGGCGGCCCCGGCCGGGCCTTTGCCGCTCTTGCCGCTTGATTGCGGCATGACCAGCTGCCTGAGCTGAACCGTTATCTTGTTGCCCTTCCTGACCTCTTCCAGCGGGACGCCGCGGTCGATGGCTTCGCGCACCAGCGCGTAGTCGTTCGGCACGCAGGCCAGGAAGGCGTCGCCGATCGCCTGTTCGATATCGCTGCGGCGCAAGCCCGGCGAAAACAGCTTCTGCACGAAGCGATTGATGATGACCTGCGGCTTCGGGCCATCGCCGAGCCGCTCGCGGATGGCCTCGACCAGCTGTTTGGCCTGGCGCAGGCCCGGCACCGTCGTTTCGCTGACGATGAACAGTTTATTGGAACCGAGCAGCACGCTGTCGGTCCAGGAGAACCAGGTGCGCGGCATGTCGAATACCACGTAATCGAAATGAGACGACACCAGATCGAGGAGCCTGGTCACCACATCCGGATCGAAAGAGCGCATTTCCGCCGGGCGGTTCGGCGCCGCCACAACGGCGAGTCCGGAAGGATGATGCGACAGCATGACTTCAAGCAATTGCCGATCGAGCCGCTCCGGACGCGGCTCGATCTCGCCAAGATTGAGGCGCGGCTCGATGTCGAGATAATCGGCGCAGGCGCCGTGCTGGAAGTCGAGGTCGACGAGACAGGTCGTGGTTTTTCCGCGCCCGCCGGCATTGAGCAGCAGCATCGCGGTCTGCACCGCCAGCGTGGTCACGCCGGCGCCGCCGACGGCCGGCAGGAAGGTGAAGATCTGCGCCTCGGTCGTCTCGGTCGTGGCTGGATTCTTCGCAACCCGTGCGCAGGTGCGGACCAGCTCGACCGGCGGGACCGGCTTGACCAGGAAATCAGCCACCCGCATCTGCATGAGCCGGCGGGCAACGCTGCCTTCGAAGCTCCGCGTGACCGCGACGACCGGCGGCCAATTGCCGGTGCGGGTCATGAAACGTTCCAGCGCCTGCAGCTCGGAATCGTCCTCGGCGAGATCGGCGACGATGACGGTGGCGCCGCTGACGTCGATATCGCCGCGGCCCGAAAGCGTTCCCCTGATGACGTCGAGACCGATGTGGGCGCTGGCGCTGAAGGTGGCCCGCACCAATTCCTCGAATGCCGCATCGGCGGTCACGACGACCACTCTGGTCTCGACCGCTGAGCTTGTCGATCGGCCGATGCGCATCGCTTAGCCTCGCATACCGGACGGAGGAATTATTGGCTCGCACCGCCGGCCGGCGCTGCCGAAGAGCTGCCGCTCTGCGAACTGCCGGCCGAGGAGGTGCTCGGCGACGCCACCTGCATCATCATCGGATCGACCGGCGGTGTCACCTTGTCGGCGCGGTAGCGTTCGATCGCCGACTGCATCTTCTGGCCGTTGAACGCGATATTCGTATTATCGCTCGTCCACGGCCACGGATTGACCGTCTGCTCCGCTGCGTTGGCGGCCACTGCGTCGCCGGCGGACAGCGCGATGGTATCGCGCCGGTCCAGATAGAGACCGGGATCGGAGCAGCCGGCGAGTACGGCGCCGAGCGCCGTGGCGGCCGCGACCGTGCGCATCGCGCGCTTAATCCCTGGCTGTGACATAGACGCCCCCGTTCTTTGGCAAATCGAGGATGTGCCCGACATACGGCCGGTTCAGGGCGCCGACGGCGAGCCGGGCGAGCGCCGGGCTGACCTCGGCCTGGCCCATCAGGAAAAAGTCGATGTCGTTGGCCGGCAGGGTCGAGTTGAGCGGCGTGTGAATCGGAACCGTCGGCGCCAGCGGATGGATGATGTGCGGCGTCACCAGGATCACCAGATCGGTTTCGTTCTTCTGGTACTGGCTGGAGCGGAACAGAGTGCCGAGCACCGGCACGTCGCCGACCCACGGCAGCTGGTCCTGCGCGGTCGTGCTCTGGTTCTGCAACAGGCCGCCGAGCATGAAGCTCTGACCGTCGCGCAACTCGAGCGTTGTCGAGGCCTTGCGCGTGATGAGCCCGGGGACCGACGTGCCCGCGACCGTCACGGTGTGGGCGGTGTCGATCTCGCTCACTTCTGGCTTGATCACGAGGTTGATCAGGCCGTCCCTGAGCACAGTCGGGGTGAAAGAGAGACCAACGCCGTAGGGCTGGTAGGCAAACGCCACCGTGCCAAGCCCGTTGGCTTCGGGGACCGGGAATTGCCCGCCGGCAAGGAAGCTTGCGGTATCGCCCGACAGGGCCACCAGATTGGGCTCGGCCAGGCTGCGCGCCAGGCCTTTCTGCTCGAGCGCGTTGATCGACACGTCGAGCGCGTTTTTACCGCCGATCAGATTGCTGACCAGAAAGCCGAACGGCGCCGTGCCGGAGAGCACGCCGGCGGCCACTGTCGATGAAATGCTGGCGCTCCCCGGGGTGATGTTGGCGCCGCCGACGGGCGCCTGCGAGGTGAAGCTGCCGGGCGCCGTCAACGGCAGCTGAGACGCGCTGACCTGGTTGCCGACATTGGCCACCGCGCCGCTGCCGAACATGTTCCACTGCACGCCGAGCTCGCGGCTCGCCTGCCGGTCGGCTTCGATAAACCGCACCTCCAGCATGATCTGCTGCGCCTGCATCACCTGCACGGTGTTGATCACGTCGGGTACGAACTGGCGGGCGATGGTCACCGCCTTGTCGAGCGTGACCGCGTCCGCAACCTTGCCGCTCAGCAGAATGCGGCCGTTGACCGCCGACACCCGGATGCTGCCGCCTGCGAAGCTCGCGATCTCGGCGTTCAGCCGCGACACGTCATAAGCCACCTCGACGTCAAAAATGCCGACGGTCTTCTTGCCTTCGCCGTAGACCGTGACCCGGGTGGTGCCGATCTTCTTGCCGAGGATCGACAGCGCATGATCGGTGAGCGGATTGACGTCGGCGACCTCGGGATCGCCGACCGTGATATCGACAAAGTTTTGGTCGGTATGCACGTCCACCGATTTTCCCATCATGACGGTCACGGTCGTCGTGTGCCCGGAGTTTGCCAGCGCGATCCGCTGTTGCGCCTGCGACTTACCCGCCGACAGCGCCAACGCAGCGACGATGAGCGCCGCCCCCACCATTCGGCAGCGGCATAACAACGCCCTGGCGAGGCCCCTGTCCTTAAATTGCCGGCCCGCGCCGGCGAATTCATCGGTATTTTTGTACTGGCTATTCACGTCGGCCTCCCCGCCGTTGCTCATTGTCCCCAAACTCACGTCTACGCCCCCAATCGGATGTTCGATTGCATTTGCCTAGTTGTGCGCCGGCTCCCGTTCCGAAAGCGTGGCCGCGCGCTCGGTGCTGCGGTCAACCGGAACGCTGTAACTCTCGCGCTTGACCGCGTCGTGCTTGGACACGCGCGTTACGTTGACCGTCGCGGAATGCGGGTCGCGCCATGACGTAACTGCTTTGCCGAGGTCGCTGAGCGTCACGCGCCGCGACTGATCCGAAGCGGTCTCGCCGGCCTTGCGCAGCATCAGCGACAGCGTGCCGACCTGAGAGGCAAGCGCCAGCTTCTGGGCGTCGGCCACTTCCACTTCCAGCGTCACCGCCTTGACCACGGAAGGCTTGAACGTCATCGAGTCCGCCGACTGGTCGACCGCGAGTACGCGCGCATTCTCGATCACCACATCGTTGGTCGCGGTCTCCTTGTCGACCTGGCGTGTGAGCACGACATCGACGTGATCGCCTGGCAGCACGAAACCGGCGACGCCTTCCACGTCGTTGACGCGGATGGTGACGGCCTTCATACCTTCCTGCAGCACAGCGGACAGCGTTGCGCGCTGGCCCGGGCCGGTAATCTTGGAGGCGAGCACCGCCTCATTCACATCCATCGGCAGCACCACGACGCGCTTGCCCGAGGTCAGTTCTGAGATCCTGGCAAAGGCGCCGGCCGGCAGCGCGCCTTGTGGCCATGGCACTTCGCGCAGCGCGCCGGCGACAAGCTCATCGCCGAACCGCAACGGCTTGCCCGCCACCACCATGGTTCGCGCCGGCGCCTCCGGCTTTCTTTGCGCCTCGAGGCTCCGCATGCGCATCTCGGCCTGGTTGTTGAGCCAGGTCTGCGCCAGGAAAACCGCGAGCAGTCCGAACAGGACTGCAAAGGCGCCCATGACGATGGTGCTCGTACGCAACTCTAGTCCCCTGAATGACGCGTCAGTAATTCTTCGTATGTCGTGCGCAGTATTGGAGCGCCGGTAGTGTGGAATTGGTGAAGCGGCGTGGGGTTCTGGCGCTATGCTGAAGATTGCTTGAAGCGGTATTCTTTACGAGGTGTGTATCGCTTTGCTTTCAGCAAACAGATAACCTTTACGAAAATTGACGCTTTCCTGGAATTAAACTGAAGGAACTGCCATGATGCCCGCGACCACGTCCGCGACTGTCATCGACTCCGCCATCTTTCGTAACATTTTCTCAACCGAAGCGATGCGGCGGATCTTTTCCGATGAAAATCGTGTGCAAAAGTATCTCGACTTCGAGGCGGCGCTGGCGCGGGCGCAAGCGCGGCTTGGCATCATTCCGCAGCCGGCAGCCGACGAGATCGGCCGTCATTGCAACGCCGGCGAGATGGATTTCACCAAGCTCGAAGCGCAAACCGCGCGCATCGGCTATCCGGTGCTGCCGGTGGTACAGCAGCTCGTCGCGCTTTGCCGCGACGGGCTCGGCGAGTGGTGCCATTGGGGCGCGACCACCCAGGATGTCACCGACACCGCCACGGTGCTGCAGGTCCGTGAGGCCGTCACGCTGATCGCGGCGGATATCGACGCCATCGCTGACGCGCTGGCCGGCCTCGCTCGCAAATACCGCAACACGCCGATGGCCGGCCGCAGCAACCTGCAGCAGGCGGTGCCGATCACCTTCGGCTACAAGATGGCGACCCTGCTCGCCGCATTCGAACGGCACAAAGAGCGCATCGCCGAGCTGCGCCCCCGGGTGCTGGTCGGCGAATTTGGCGGCGCGGCCGGCACGCTCGCCTCGCTCGGCGGCCGCGGCCTGGAGGTGCAGGCCGAGCTGATGAAGGAATTGCATCTCGGCGTCCCTGCCATTGCCTGGCACACCATGCGCGACACCATCGCCGAGATCGGCTGTTTTCTTGGCCTCGTCGCCGGCACCTGCGCCAAGCTCGCCTTCGACGTCAAGCTGATGATGCAGACCGAAGTGGAAGAGCTCTATGAACCTTTTCACCCCGGCCGCGGCTCGTCGAGTACGATGCCGCAGAAGCGCAATCCGATCTCCTCGGTGTACATCACCGCGCTCAATGCGGTGGTGCGCCAACAGGTGGCTGCGCTCCTTGACGCCATGGTCGAGGATCACGAGCGCGCGACCGGTCCGTGGGAAATCGAGTGGATCGTATTGCCGGAAATCTTTTGTCTCGCCGCCGGGGCGCTGGCGCAGACTCTGTCAGTACTCACCGGCCTGCAGGTCGACGAGAAGAAGATGCGCGCCAACCTCGATTTGACCAAGGGCCTCATCGTCTCCGAAGCGGTGATGATGGGGTTAGGTCCGTATCTCGGCCGGCAATACGCGCACGACCTCGTCTACGACATCTGCCGCGACGTCGTCGCCACCGGCCGGCCGCTGCTCGACCTGCTTGCCGAGAACGAGGAAATTTCCACGCACCTCGACCGCGCCGCGCTGGCGAAACTCTGCGATCCGGCGAATTATCTTGGCGAGGCCGGCGCCATGGTGGACCGGGTATTGGCAATGCGCAAAGCCTAGGAACATCTCCGGGGCGCAATTGCGATATTGAAGTTCGACCGCCATTTCAGGATTGGCGGTCGTTGCGCGATCGCATCATTTGGCCTGCAGTTTTGCCTGCAAGTCGTCGCGGCTTTGGCGTTCGACGAAAGACACTGCGAAGCCGCCTTCAAAGTGGCGGACAACACGGCCCACAATACTCCCTACGGCAAGGACGCTGCCGATCTCTGGAACAGACTCGGCCGAAATCGCGGCGCCGGAAACCGACACATCGATGAGCAGGCAGGTCTCGGTGCTGCCGTCCGATAGCACCAGGCGGGAGTACGGGCTTGCGGGAATAAACCGTTGGTCGGTGCGCTGGTCGCTGACATCGTGCTCCTTGAAATTTTGCAGCCACTCGATTTTGGTGGCGAGCCGCTCTCGCTGCTCGTCGGTTGCGAACACGCTCATGACGAAGCCGCGCTCCAGCACGCGCACGACCTCACCTTCCAATCTTCCAAGGTGATCGATGTCGGCGATGACGCGGTCGCCGAGTTTGCCGCTCACAGCGGTCGCAAGCGCGATGGCGCCCGGCGACAGATTGACGGCGCGACAGGCATAGACGCGCCGCTCACCCCGCGGGTCGCGTCGATCGGCCAGCGAGAATTGTCCGCCAATACTGACGATGATGCGAACGTCGCGCCGACGATCGAGCCGTCCGCCATCATCATCGTTTGCGCTCATTCCAACCCTCCGCACGGCCATATTCTTGGCCATCCGGCGGCGAACGCTGCCAGCTAGCGATCAGTTCCCCTAACAAGGGGAGATTGAACTTGAATTTCCACCGGCCGACTTCGCGGTGAGGACCACGGACCGAATTTGGATGTCAGCCCCCGTCGGCCGTATCCAATATTACGTGCTCGCCCGGAAAAACGCAGCAAAATTACGTGCATGGCATCAACAAAATACATCCTGGCAGTCAAATGCGGGGCGGAGGCAAGTGGACCCGCGCCGCAAAACGAGTGGGCCGGGAATGCGCCTACTCGTGGTAGCTGCTGGAACGTGTCGCGGGCAAAACGCGGGCAACAGCCTAAAATTTACGCGGGTTTCTCGGTCATCCGCCGCAGCACCACCACGAACAACAGCGCCGCGGCGGCGAGCACCGACAGCTTCAACGTGCTGTCGAACAGCTTGAGCTTGAACAAGACCGGGGCGAAATAGGTCGCCAGCAGAGCTACAAGCTCTCCCCGCCGGAAGCCGCCGCGCAAGGCCTCGCCGAGCAACCAGGCCATCGGCACGGCCAAAATGACCAGATCGTATTCCAGCATGAAGGGCGAGCAGAACGGCACACACGCCGCGATCGCCGCTCCCTCCGCTCGGCCTGATCGCGCGCCGGGCGGCCGATTTCAACAGTGCGCGCACCAGCAACAGCGCGGCCGTTACAGTGACCAATGCTTGCGCCACATAGGCCAGCAGCAGCGGTCCGCCATGCAGGCGGATCGCGCCGTACACCGTGACCCAATATTGCAGGTAGAGCGGATTGGGCGGCTCCATCCAGTCGTGCCGCATATCGGCCATGCTGGCCATGAACGCCGGCCAGATATCCGTTCCGAACGCCAGCGTGGCAGCCGCCACCAGCGCCATCACCGTCGCGGCCGCAACGGCGAAGCACCGCCACCGTCCCGCCACCGCCAGTGCCAGCGGCACAATGATCCCGAGTTGCGGCTTGTAGGCCAGGCAACCCAAACACAGGCCCGCCAGCTCCGGCCGCCGATCCAGCCAGACCGCGGCGCCCCCGAGCAGCGCCGTGCTCAGGAATCCGTTCTGCCCGAAGCCTGCATTGATCATGACGGCGGGATAGCCCAGGAACAGCAGCCAGAGTCGTGTCCCTCCGGCCGCATCCTTTGGCAGCAAGCCCCGCAAGGCGGCGGCATAGCCGGCACAGCTCGTCACCAGCCACACGCAGAGCGCGGGAAAGTAGCCGAGCAGCGCGAAGGCCGCGCACAGCAACAAAAAGAACGGCGGATAAAAGAACGCCAGATAGCCCCAGCCGGGATCGTGATGCAGCTCGAGTTGCAGCAAAAAGTGCGGCAGTTTTTGATAGGCATCCGCAGCGTGTCCTGCCAGCGCCAGCTTGCCCGCGGTCCAGAAGCTGACGAAATCGCCGCCGAGCTTGGAGACGCCGGGCGCCGATGCTTGCCACTGCACCCACAGCACGCAGAAGCTCAGGAACGCGACCAGCGCCAGCGCCTCGCCCAGACGGAGCACATAGACCTGAAGACGTGACGTCCCGTCCGGCCCTGGCACCTTGAACGGTGACATGGTGTCGACGCGCAGGGGAGGGTGAAACGTCGACATGCGTGCCGCGCCGATGGGTTCGGCGCGCATCGTGCGGAGCTAGTTTTAACGTTGACTTAAGGGATTGCCCTGCCGCCGCCGGGACAGGACACGACCACGTGTGGATTTGTCCGATGGCCTACTGACTGTCGCCGGAAAGCAGCTGCTGCGGAACTTCGCCGAAGTCCCACCCTGGGGCCGCTTTCTGGCGATCAAAAATCCACACGAGATCGAAGCGCGAGCCGGGCCATTTTTGCGGGCAGGTCGTGCTGTTGCCGAGGATGGTATTGGCGATCTCCGGTATCGCCTCATGCTCCCACGCGATGAGCACCGGACCCACGGCCGCAATCGCGGCTTTGACAAGGTCAGCCTCGTCGCCCTTCGCAAAGCGAAGATCGAGCTTTGACTTCAGCGCCGTGGCCAACTCAAGCACAGTATGCTGCGGTCGGAGGCTCTTGCTGTGCTTGCCGGCGCCCGAAGCAAAAATGGTGCTCGGTTGCGCCAGCCGTTGGTCCACGAACCGTCCGTCGCGTGGCGCGAAGAAGCGAACGAGTGCGCCGCTGCGCTGCCAGCCGCGCACCACAAGCTCCTCGACGTCCGCCGTGCCGGCGGCGTTCACGCCCTTGATCGTGCTGTCGTCGCTCGGCTTTTCGGCGTGGCGAATAATCATGATCTTGGTCGCTGACATGATCTGGTCCCGGCTTGCCACACTCGGGTCGGCCCGCGATTGAGCCCAACGGGCGCCGTAGCGAGTTGATGATCCGATTACAGGCGACCTTTTGGCCGCGTGTTCGGCCTCCTTGGCCGCGGGCGGTTTGCGTCGTCGTAGTAAGCTTCAGAAACCGCCCGGCGCCCCGCTCAACCATGGCCTTTCGGCATGATACCCCACGTGGTTGTAAGATAAAATACTTCGCGCGAGCTATGTGGAAATAATCTGCTGGTGAAGATGGCGGCGGCTGTGCGTTCACTCCGCCGCCGCGGCCTTGGCGGCGGCCTGCTCGCGCACGAATTTCTGCAGCGCCATGAGATCGGGTTTGCCGGAACCGAGCAGCGGCAGCTTGTCGAGCACAATGACTTCCGCCGGGTTCATCAGCTCGGAGGCGTGCTTGCTGCGCGCATAGGCCTGGAAGTCGGCCCGCGTCGCGCCGTGCTTGTCGGTGACCAGAATGAGCCGCTCGCCCTTGCGGTCGTCAGGCAACGCCGCCACCGCGGAGATGGCATTCGGCCATAACTCGGCCGCCAGCATCTCGACGGCGGCGAGCGAGATCATTTCGCCGCCGACCTTGGCGAAACGCTTGGCGCGGCCCTTGATGGCGATGTAGCCCTGCTCGTCGATCGCGACGATATCGCCGGTGTCGTACCAGCCCTCCGGCGGCTTTTCGAGCACGCCGGGATGCTCGGCGCGCAAGTACCCAAGCATCACATTCGGTCCCTTGACCCACAGCCGGCCGCCGTCCTCGACGCCCTCGACTTTTTCGAGACGCGCCTGCATGCCCGGCAGCAGCCGGCCGACGGTGCCGAACCTGTTGAACATCGGGGTGTTGAGCGCCAGCACCGGCGATGTCTCGGTCACGCCGTAGCCTTCAAGGATGCGCATGCCGAACTTTTCCAGATAGATCCGGCGCGTCGTTTCCTTGATCGGCTCGGCGCCGGCCACGATGTAGCGCAACGAGCGGAAATCGTAGGCGTTGGCCATGCGCGCGTAGCCGGCAAGGAAGGTATCGGTGCCGAACATGTAGGTGGCGCAGAGGCCATAGACCAATTCCGGCACGGTGCGATAATGCAGCGGCGATGGGTAGAGGAAGGTCGGCACGCCGGAGATCAGCGGCAGCACGATGCCGCCCATGAAGCCGAAGGAGTGGAACGCCGGCAGCGCCATGAACAGCCGGTCGTCGCGACCGAAATCGATGCGGGCCTCGGCCTGCGCCACGTTCGACAAGATGTTGCGGTGGGAGAGAACAACGCCTTTGGGCGTTCCTTCGGTTCCCGACGTGAACAGAATCACTGCCCAGTCGTCGGGCTTGCGCGCAACCAAAGGCTTCTTGGCCCGCAGCGCACCGGAGAGCTTGTCGGAGAACGTCACTTTCTTGCGAATGTCCTCCAGATAGATGATGCGCACCTGCTTCTCGATCGCGGCAATAAGCTTTTCGAGGCGCGCCTTTTCCACAAAGGCGTGCGCGGTGAGGATGATATCGATCTGTGCCGCGCGGCAGGCGCCGAGCACATTGGCGGCGCCGGAGGTGAAGTTGATCATGGCCGGAACGCGTCCGCCGGACATCAGCGCCAGCACGGTCACCGCGGCGCCGTTGGACGTCGGCAGCATGACGCCGATGGCGCGCCCCTCGGGCGCCAGCGGCATCAGCTTGGCGCCGAGAATTCTGGTCGCCTGCAGCAGCCGTTTGTAGGTCAGCCGGCCGCTGGTCGGGTCCTCGATCGCCAGCCACTTGCCGCCGTGCTCATGCGCCGCCTCGATGACCGCTTCGATGACGGTGCGGTCGGTCGCGCGGTACGGAACATCAGGTTCGACATCACGTCGTAAAGCGCGGCGCCGGCGGCCAGGCGGCGCTTGCGTCCCTTGAGCGCCGGATCGACGTTCATCTTCACCGGCTCGAGGATCGTCACCTTGATCTTCGGGAAACAGCCGGCGGCGCACCTGCGTGTCTTTCAAGCGGCTGAAGATCGTCTGCTCCGGTCCCTCGATGCGCACCGGAACCACCATCGCATCGGACTTGTCGGCGATCATCGCGGCGCCGTCGTAGATCTTCATCAGGCTGCCGGTGAGGGTGATGCGGCCTTCGGGAAAGATCACCAGCATGTTGCCTTCGCGCACGGCGTTGATGATGGTGCGCAGCGCCATCGGCTTGAGCGGATCGAGCGCCATCGTCCGCACGAACGGTAGGAACGGCTGGATCCACCATTGCTTCGAAATGCCGATGTCGACCGCAAAGACCGGGCGCTTGGGCAACAGTGACACCGCAATCGGCGCATCGAGGAAGCTCACATGGTTCATCGCGATGATGGCGTTGTCGCCGGCCTTGGCGATGTTCTCCAGGCCGCTGACCTCGAGCCGGTAGAAGGTGCGAAACACGATGGACAGAAGATCGTTCAGCCAATTCGTCGGCATGGTGCGGCCGATGATGACGGCAACAACGAGGTTGGCGAAGCCGATCAGCGCGAACAGGAGCGGCGCGCCCAGGCCGAGCTTCTGCAGCACCGCAAGAATAATCGCGCCGACCACCATGAAGGCGGCATTGAGCACATTGACGGCGGCGACGACGCGGGCGCGCTGATCGGCACTGGCCCAGGCCTGGACCGCGCTGAACGTCGGCACGATGAACAGGCCGCCGGCGATCGCAAGCCCGGCGAGATCGATGGCGATGTGCAGGCTGTGCGGTGACCGAAAGTAATCGGCAAAGCCGACCGGGCTTGCCGGATGGACGAGGACCGAGGCCGTCCAGCCGAGATCGAGCGAGAACAGGCCCAGCAGCACGCCGGCAACCAGCGTCGGCAACAGGATAATGCGCCCATGCGCCAGCCAGGCGGCAAGGCCGGAGCCGATCGCGACCGCAACCGAGAAGATCGTGAGGAACAGCGTGACCACGCCCTCGGTGCCGCCGATGTGGAACGTGACCAGCGGCGGCAGCAGCGACAAAACCAGGGCGCCCACCAGCCAGAACCAGCTCGTCACCAGCGCGCCCCACCACAACCGCGGCTCGGCGCGCACATATCTGATGAGCGCCCAGGTGGAAGCGAAGATGTTGCGCTTGACCGTAAGGTGAGGCGCGCCTTCGCCGGTCGGCGGGATGTAACGGCTGGCAATCCAGCTGGCGACCGACGACACCATCATCAGCCAGGCGAAGTGGATAGGATCGCCGCCGTCCTTCGCCGCCAGCCCGGCGACGATGGTGCCGATGAGGATGGCAAGGAATGTGCCGCCTTCGACCAGCGCATTGCCGGACGGCAATTCGGCGCGCTCGAGATGGTCGGGCAGGATGCCGTATTTGATCGGTCCGAACAGCGAAGCAATCGTGCCGTAGAGGCCAACGGCGACGAACAGCAGCACGATCGAGTGCACGGCGAAGCCGGCAACCGCAACGGCGGCGACGAAGATCTCCGCAAATTTCAACCGCCGCGCGACCAAGGCTTTGTCGTAGCGGTCGGCGAGTTCGCCGCCGAGCCCGGAGAGAAAGAAGAACGGCGCGATCAGCGTCGCGCCGGCAAGCGTGATCAAGACGCCGGAGTCGGCGCCTCCGACCTGGAACAGAATGAGGAAGACCAGAGCGGTCTTGAGAAAATTATCGCCGAAGGCCGAGAAGAACTGGCACCAGAACAGCGGTGCGAAACGGCGCGTCGTCATCAGGGACGTGGACATGGCTCTCCCGCCGTTGGTTTCGGATCGGCGCTTGCTCCCGCGCCAGTTTAAACGCCGGCGCGAGTGTTGGCGACCGGGTCTTGATCATTCTTGCGACGCCGGATTTGAAAAACGTCTCGGCAGCGCGCTGGAAAGACAATTCGATAATCAAGTCAACGGGGTAAGCTGAGAAGGCGGCCGGAATCGTCCTTGAGCCGCACTCCCGGCAGGCCGCGGTCGCGCATGGCGCGCAATTGATGGGCCAGCTTGAAGCTGGCAACCCCGTAGTCGATGCCTAGCGGCCGAATATTGGAAATGCAGTTGCGCTCCGCGTCGTTCGTTGGGGCGTGCGGCCGAAAAGTCAGATAGGCGCCCGCACTGTCTGGCGCTGAGGATGTTGTTGGCTAGAGCCTAGCCGGCGAGCACCGACGAGGACCGACGCTGGCGCGTGTTGCGGCACTCCGCAGCGATCTCATCGATCCGACCATTGCCGTACATCACCGGCGAGGGGGCAAACTGAGCGCGGACCCCGGATAAGCCGGCGGCGCTCGAACCGTCAGGGGATGACGCCAAAACGCTTGGCCAGATCCGCCGGCGACATGTCGGTCGGTTTTCGATCGAAACGGATGCCGGCCTCCTGGAGCGCCCTCACGACCAGCGAAACGCAGCCGTGACCGCTGTCCGGCATGCGCAGGCGATCGCCGAGCGCGGCACTGGCGGTGAGCAGCAGAAAATTGCGCACGCTGTACTTTTGGCCGAGGCAGGATCGCGCGAACTGGACGGCGGCCGTACGTCCGGCGTCCGGCAGGTCGAGCGAAACATAGTGATAGTTGCGATCGCGATATAGCCGGATGTGGCTGATGACCACGCCGCGCGGGTTGACTTCCACCATGAGGCCGGCGCTGCTGACGACCAGCGCCGCGTGGCTCCAATAGGTGTAGGGTCGGTCCGCAAGCGCGCGATAGCGGATGCGTACGAGGCAGCGGATGAGCAATCCCAGCCAGCCTTTGTCGCGCACCAGGATGAAGTCACCCGGCCGACGATGAGAGATCGTCTCTCCCGGCCGGCAATGCACATAGGGCGGCATGCCTGTCGCGGGCAGTGTGTCGATTGCGCACATGTCTGCTGACGCCTTACTAGGATGAACGACAGTAGCAATCCGACGGTGACGGCGATCATTGCCGCAACGGCAAAGACGGCCGCCCGCGGCGCAGCAGTTAAATCGCACTAACCTGGCGATCCGGCGGAGAAATGCGATTGGAGATCGGCGGTGTCGAGCGCGGTGCCGTACAACGCGGCTGATTGAATCTGGCCCAGGAAAGGAAATTCAGGCGCGCCCATGGTGCCGTCCTGCGTTCGCAGAGCGGCGGCCCAATTCTCACCGGCGCCGATGAAGTACGTGACCTGCTGGGTCGGATCGACCGGGACATAACCCGCATTTGGAAACATCTGGGGTGTCGCCGGCGTAGCCTGATCCAGCCCGTTCGCGAATAAGGTGAAAGTGCCGTTGCTGTCGCAAGTCACCGCTGTGTAGGTAATATCCGTAGGATCGATCGCCGTGGTTAGGGTAGGTGACGGCGGAAAATTTGGCGTGCCATTTCCGATGAAGACTACCAGTTGGTTCATGGCATTAATCAAGACCTGAAAGCCCGTAAAGCCCGCATTGTTGATGAGCGCACTGAACACGACCCCCTGGAAGCCCGCCAGGCTCGGGTTGGGTTTGATCCAGGCTTCGAATGTAAATTGTTGCAACGCATTCGGCGTGCTCCACGGAATGCTGACGTAACCTCCTTCCAAATCGACGCTGGCCGCGTCGACGGGGTCTGTGACATTGGAGTTACTGACATCGCCGGGCACAATCGAACTCTGATCCAGATTGATAACTGGAGTGCCGGGAATCTGTATCGATCCGGCCGACCCTGCCGGGGGATTCGTCGGATAAACCGGTGGTATCAAATAACTGCCAACGTGATTTTTTCCAGAAAGATCGGCTGCGCTGCCAATACTTTTGCTGCCCGGAGGTGGTTGGGTCGGCGGCGGACCCATCCCGTCGTTCAACGGCCAATAGGCGAGAAGGCTTGTCTCGTTGATAACGACGTTGCTGTAAGGGGTTGCAATTCCGGTGGTCGGAAGGGTGCAGCCGACGAAGTCGCCTTTGATTTCAAGCGGCGCGTACAAGAGATCCGGATGCTTGCCGATCACGCCGGCCATGGCGCCGACGCTCATGGTATTCGGCATGCAGGCGTAGGGCGACAATTCGCAGACCATGTGCGCCTTCTTGCGCAAATGCGCCCACAACGCCTTGCCGATCAGCATGTCGCCTTCGCCGCCCGAAAGCCGGTGATGGAAATACGGCGCGCCGAGCCGGCGCAGCTCGTATTGGTCGGGCATTTCGTGCGGGATATCGCCGAGTGCTGCCCGCATGCGATTATAGGTCCAGCCGAGCATCTTCTGCAGCAAGCGGGCGCGCGCGAGCTTCAGCCGCGCGGTACGGTCAATACCGACATAGTCCTCGAGCTGTTGGATGTGGACGCGAAACAGATAATCCAGCCAGACGACGATCGGCGCCGGGTAAACCTCCGCGCCTTCGGCCTCAAGCCAGCGGTGAATGTTGTAGTTGGCGTCGCCTTCGACCGTCTGCAGATAGAATTCGCCGGTGATCTTTACCAGCGGTTTCGGCTGCAGCTTGTCGACTTCGATGGCCTCGAATTTGCGCAGCACGTTGCGCAATGCGCGGACGAAGTAGCCGGTCGACAGGTGCCAAATCAGCGATCCGGTTTTCCGGCCCTGCCGCGGCCGATTGCGAAACACCTCGGCCAATTCGTCGACGCTCTCGCGCACAACCCGGTCGGTCTGGCCGGGCGTCACCTCGTAGGGCCGCGTCCGGTATTCAAGCCCTTGCACCGCGTCAGCGCACAAAACCGCCCAGACGGCGCCGAGCGTCAACGGCATGCCGACCTCGATCCCGCCGCCGGCGAAGGCACCCTGATCCAGTTTGGTCTGCTCCATGAGAAACAGACGGAACGCTTCGAGACCGAGATTGCGGAGCGCCAATTCGTAGCTCTGATGGTATTGGCCGAAACGGCAGGCGCCGCAGGCGCCGGCAGTCAGGTACACGTATTTTTCCGAGACCTTGTCGGCGCCGATGCGCTTCGCCTCGGCGCCGAGGAATCGCGCCAGATTGCCGGTCGTAAAACTCGTCGGGCAGCATTGGCCGATGTCGGCGAGCTCGCGGCCGAGCAGCAGATCGTCCCGCGTCGCGTTCGGAAGCGGCCGCGCGCGGTAGCCGAGATATTCAAACACGGCCTGGATCAGCTTTTCGGCCCGCCAATGCAGGCCGCCGAAGAGAATCTCGATGCCGTCGCGTTCCTCGCGTCTGACCGGACGCGGCGAATAAGCCCGATATGGCCGCTGCGGTGCGTTCACCTCCGGCTCCTCGATCTCGCTAAACTGCCGCGCCGACGCGCAAGCGGCCTACCAGTTCCAGGCAACGCCCATACCGATCAGCGCCGCCAACGCCAACAGCACGGACGTAACCTGGATGACGCCCGTATCGGAAACGGTGTCGTCATCGCGCAGCCTCTGCAAAAAGTAGCGGCCGATCCCGTAAGCGGTGAGGCCCGCGCAGAATACCGCGCCAGCGAAGGGCTCGCGTCCGCGCATGAAGAACGCAGCAGTCAATAGCACCGTCGCCCATGCGGCTTCGAGCAATTGTGTTGGCACGCGCCGGTGTTGGACACCACGATGATCGGGAAGATCGAGAGCGAACCAGGCGTCGGACCGGCGGCCCGAGCAGCACCCGTTCAACAGACAACCGAATCTGGTGAAGATCATCCCGACCAGGATGGCGAACGTCGCCGCGTCCCAGAATTTGGCGACCGGCAGATTCATGATGTGGAGCAGCGGGATGGACAGCGGCACGGCCGCCAACAAGCCGCCATACATCGCCATGCCGCCTTCGGCGCGGCGCCAAATCCGCGCGCGATCGTTTCGATACAGATCCCAGTGGCTCGCCACGAAAAACAGCCGGGCCCCGATCAGGCTCGGTACGGACAAGATCATGGACGCCAGTACGAAGCGGTCCGGATCAAGCCCGGAAAGCCCCGCGACCCAGGCGGCGACAAAAATACCGCAGACCATGCCGACATAGAGCAGCGTCGGATAGCTATAGAGATTCCATCCGCGCCAGCTGACAAGGATCCTTCGCATGGCTCCTCACCGAAGGTGAACCGCGTCGGCAAAAGAAAGCGAGCACCAAGTTTGTGCGCTGCTGACCTTGAGATAGTCTACCTGCCGGTCCGCGTTGTTTCCAGATTTTTCGATGGAGGCTCGCAACGCGGTGCCGGCGGACGGAATGGCAAAACGATGCTTATCGAATTGACGCTTGCCGGCGCAGCCGTGATGACCGCCGATCAGGCCAGTAAGGCGTTGATCCTGTCCCGGTCGGCGGCGCCGAGCCCGAACGCGCGATTTTTCTCTATCCGCAAGGTGTTGGCCCGCGGCGCGCCGGCGTCGGCTCGCGCAATCTATGCGCTTTTAGGCCTTTGGGTCGCGTCGGTCGCGATCGCCGCACTCCTGCTTCAACAGGGAGTGATTCCCGAGAACGCAACGAGCGCCGCGGGCATCGGCGCCGCCTTGGGAAGAGCGCGCCGCGACGCCGATCCGGTGATGCGCAAGGCGACCTATCGCGTGCGGCCGGCGGGCAGAGTGGGAACGGCGGCGAACCTCATCGCGGTTCTTGCCGATGGCAGGACCCAATGAAGATTGCCGGCATGGACGTCGGCTCGACGACGGTCAAGGCGGTCTTGGTCGAAAATGATCGAACGCTTTGGCAAGCGTACCGGCGCCACCACACCAGGCAGGCGGAGACGGTCCTCGAGTTTCTCGCGCACATGGAGCGAGAATGCGGGCTTGAGCCTCAGCGCGACGTCGTCCTGTTCACGGGTTCGGGCAGCGGGCTCATCGCGCCGCTGGTCGGTGGCCGGTTTATTCAGCAGGTTGTCGCGGTCGCGGCGGCGGTCGAGCGGTTTCATCCGCACGTTAGCTTTGTTTCGGAAATCGGCGGCGAGGATATGAAGACGATCTTCTTCACGGCCGCGGCGACCGGCAAGAGCAAACAGGTCTACATGCAATCGGCCTGCAGCGGCGGCACCGGAACGTTCATTGAAAAGACGGCGCGCAAGCTCAATATCACCCCGGAAATTCTGGCGGAGATGAATTACGACGGCCTGCCGCTGCACAAAATCAGCTCCAAATGCGGGATCTTCGCAGAAGCCGACGCCAACACGCTGATCAAGGGTGGGGTCAGCGCGGCGGAGGTGGTGGCAAGCCTGTTCGAGGCTGTCGTCCATCAGAACCTGGCGACGCTGACCAAGGGCAATACGCCGATGCCCGAAGTGCTGCTGCTCGGCGGCCCGAACCTGTTCTTCAGGGGCCTGCAACAGGCTTGGCGCCAAAACCTCGCCGCCCTCTGGGCGGACCGACAGATTGGCTGCGACCAAAATACCGAGGCGCTGATCCGCATCCCCGCTGAAGCATTGCACTATGCCAGTCTCGGCTGCGTCGAGATCGCCAAGCATGATGGCGAGGCGGCAACGTGTTATTCGGGGACGGCAGAGCTGCGGCGTTGGATCGAGCACGGGCAACACCAAGAGAAGGCGAAGCAGGGCAGCAAGGGTCTGGTGTCCGGAGACGCCGAACGCGACGCGTTCCTGCGTAAATACGCCGTCGCCCGGCCGGCGTTGCGCGTGCAAACGGCGGCATCGCCGCAGCGTGAAAGCGATCGCACCGCGATGCCGGCCCTCATCGGCTGTGACTTCGGCAGCACAACCGCCAAAGCCGTGGTTCTGGCGCCCGATAAGACGCTGCTGTTCAGCTGCTACGCGCCGTCAAACGGCACTCCGATCGAGGATGCTAAAGATCTGCTACGGCAGATTCTGGCAAGCCGGCTTTCAAACGATCGCCGCGATCGCGGTTACTGGTTACGGCAAGGACCTTTTGAACGACATTCTGGGCGCCGACCTCAGCGTCGTTGAAACGGTGGCGCACGCACAGGCGGCGCTGCACTATTTTCCCGATGCCGACGTCATATGCGACGTCGGCGGCTGCGACGTCAAAGTGATGATCCTGCGCAACGGAGCCGTCGCCGACTTCCGCCTCAATTCACAATGCTCGTCCGGCAACGGCGCATTTCTGCAGGGCGTCGCCGAGCGCTATGGCGTGCCGCTCGAGAATTATGCGGAACGGGCGTTTGCGGCCAAATCGTTGCCGAGCCTTGCCATGGGCTGCGGCGTATTCCTGCAATCCGACATCGTCAATCAGCAGCGCAAGGGTTGGTCGGCCGAGGAGATCATGGCTTCGCTTGCGGCTGTCTTGCCGCTTAACGTCTGGGTTTACGCCTGTCAGCTGCAGAATTTGCGAGCTGTTGGACGCAAGTTCGTCCTGCAGGGCGGCACCCATCGTAACTGGGCGGTGGTCAAGGCGCAGGTCGATTTCATCACCGGCAAAATCCCGGATGCCGAGATCGTGATCCATCCCTATTCCGGCGAGGCGGGCGCGATCGGCGCCGCGTTATGCGCCGCCGACGCCGCGCGCGGCCGAAGCCGATTTCGCGGCTTCGCCGCCGTCGAAGCCCTCACTTACCGGACCACGACCAACGATCATACAGTTTGCCATTGGTGCAGCTGCAACTGCAAGCGCACGTTCATTGACGTGCAACTGCCCGGAGCGGCGGGAAGGCCGTGGAGCAAAATTCCCGTCCCGGAAGGCTGGGAACGCGTCATCAGCGGCAATTCCTGTCCGAAGGGGCTCCTGGAGGACGTCAAGGAAATGCGGACCGTGAAGGCCCGGATCGAGGAAGCCAAACGTGCTTATCCCAACGTGGCGGAAATGGTTCGCGCCACCGCCTTCCGCCGCGCCTAAGGCGCGCGCGCAGCTACGCGTCGGTATTCAGCGCGTTCTCAACATCTGGTCCACCCACCAATTCTGGGTGAGCTTCCTGACGACTCTCGGAATTGCCCCGCAGCACATCGTGTTCTCCAGCGAAACCACGGAGGATCAAGGACGCGAGTATGGGCGCGGACGCGGCACGGTCGATTGCTGCTATCCGGTGAAGTGCGTTTCGGGACATTACGGCGAATTGATCTATGGCCAAAAGCGCAAGATCGACATTTTGCTTTCGCCGATGATTTGATCGCTGCCGTCCTTCCTCAACGGCCACGTCGCCAATTCACTGTCTTGTCCGCGGGTCATGGCCGCTCCGGAGAACATCAAAGCGGGCTTTCTCAAGGAGAAGGACGTTTTTGCCGCGCAGGGCATCAGCTACGTTGCGCCGTTGGTCTGCCTGGCTGAACCGCCATTGGTCGGCAAACAGCTGTACGCAACGCTCAAGGACGTCATACCCGACTTGAGCATGGCGGAAGTCCGCCGCGCTGTCGCGGCGGGCTATGCCGCGCTTGAGGCATTCAACAGCACCGTCCGCAGCAAGGGACGGGAAATCCTTGAATGGTGCGCGCGCAACGAGCGGCCGTGCATACTGATCCTGGCGCGCCCCTATCATATGGACCCCGGCATTGGCCACGAGATCGAAGCTGATCTCCAGGCCTACGGCTATCCGATTTTGTGGGGTCAATACCTGCCGACCGATCCGAGTTTGATGAACTGGCTGTTCGGCGAGGATGTCAGGACCGGCTTGATCGGCTCGCCGTTTGATATTCGCGACGTATGGCCGTCGTCCTACAGCGGCAATACCAACGAAATCCTTTGGGCGGCCAAGGTCGGCGCGCGCCTGCCCTGGGTGACTTGCGTTGTGCGGTTGGTGAGCTACGAATGCGGCATGGACCAGCCGACATTCACGCCGGTGCAGCGGATCGTCGAGGAATCCGGCACCTTGTTCTTTTCGCTCCAGGATCTGGATTCGACCAAGCCCGCCGGCTCGGTCAAGATCAGAATCGAGACGATCGCCTATTATCTGGCGCGGTCCTCGGCGAGCGTCATGGAGCGCAAGAAGCAACGACTGACCGGACCTGGCCCGCTTATTTAGCCCGAGATGGCAATCGTTCCGATCATCGGCGCCCGCCGCGGCCGCAGGCAATCTGCATTTAGGCGCGCTTGGCGCGCACCGTGCGTCAGGAGCTTTTCTTCGGCCGTCCGAAACGCCGCGGACCGGTGTCGGTGACGCCGAGATGGGTTTCGAGAGCGGCGCGATCGTTCAACAGGATGGCGCTTTCGGTCGCATGCACCACGCTGCCGCGCTCGATGATGACGGCGTGATCGGTGACACCGAGAATCTTTTTCGCGTTCTGTTCGACCAGGATGGCCGCCATGCCCTCGTCGCGGATGATGCGGCGGAGCGCGCGCAGCAGCTCCTCGACAATGATCGGCGCCAGCCCCTCGAGCGGTTCGTCGAGCAGCATGACGCGCGGATTGAGCACCAGCGCGCGGCCGACCGCGAGCATCTGCTGCTCGCCGCCGGACAGTTGATTGCCGAGATTTTGCCGCCGCTTGCCGAGCCGCGGAAACAGCGCGTAGACCTTATCCGTGGTCCAGCGGCCGGGTTGCGCCACCGCGGTCAGATTTTCATGCACGGTGAGCGATTTGAAGATGTTGCGCTCCTGCGGCACCCAGCCGACGCCGGCGTGCGCGCGCTGATCGGGACGCAGCCGCGTGAGATCGACGCCGTCGAGCACGATGGCGCCGGAGAAATAGCGGGTGACACCGACGATGGTGTTGATGAGCGTGGTCTTGCCCATGCCGTTGCGGCCGAGCAAGGCCAGGGCCTCGCCCTCGGCGAGCGACAGCGAGATCCCCGACAGCACCACGGCATCGCCGTAGCCGGCGGTGAGATGTTCGATGCGCAGCAGATCAGGCATCGAGTTCCTCGCCGAGATAGACCGCCTTGACCCGCGGATCGCGCGCCACGTCCTCGGGCGCGCCGTCGACGAGCAGTCCGCCGTTGACCAGGACGGAAATGCGATCGGCGAACGAGAACACGAGATCCATGTCGTGCTCGATCAGGAGTACGGTGACCTCTTCGGGCAGTGCGGCGATGGTGGCGAGAAGCTCCTGGCGCTCCGCCTCCGGCACGCCGGCCGCCGGCTCGTCGAGCAACAGCACCTGCGGCCGGCAGGCGAAGGCCAGCGCGATTTCCAGAAGCCGCTGCTTGCCGTAAGGCAAAATCCCGGTGCGCTCGTGCATGACGTCGGCGAGGCGAAACCGCTCGACGATCTCGACGATCTCCCCGGTCACCGCGGGCTTGCTGCCGACCAGCCGCCACCAGTCGCTGCCCAGACCGAGGCGCTCGGAAATCGCCAGCCCGATGGTCTCGAGCGGCGTGAGGTCGAGGAACAGCTGATTGATCTGGAACGTGCGCGCCATGCCGAGCCGGACGCGCTGGTGCGGAGCCAGCGCGGTGATGTCGCGGCCGCCGAGCATGATGCTGCCGGCGGTCGGGCGCAGGACCCCGGTCAGCAGGTTGATGATGGTGGTCTTGCCGGCGCCATTCGGTCCGATCAAGGCATGACGCGCACCCTTTTCGACCGCCAGCGAAACGTCGTGGGTCGCGACGATGCCGCCGAAGCGCTTTTCCAGCCCGATGGTTTCGAGAATCGCCATCGCCTCAGCGCCTGTCCGGAGCGGGCCCGCCGACCGCGGCGGTGCGCGTTACCATGCGCGCGCCGAGGCGGGCAAGGAAGGCGCGGGCCGCGGCGGTCCATTCCTCAACCCGCTCGCGGCCGACCAGCACGATCACCACCAGCACGAAGCCGATCCAGAACTGCCAGTATTGCGGCGTCAGGCTCGCGAGCCAGTCCTGCAAAAATTTGTAGATCACCGCGCCGATCAGACCGCCATAGAGATAGCCGGTGCCGCCGATGATGAGGACGAGAAGAAGATCGGCCGAGCGGTCCAGCGAGAGAACGTCGAGCGAGCAGAACGCGGTGGTCTGGGTGAGCAGCCCGCCGGCGATGCCGGCAAAGCCGGCGGAGATGGTATAAATAGCCACCAGCCGGCGGTTGACCGAAATACCGATCGCGGCGGCACGCAGCGTATTGCCCTTCAGGGAGCGCAGCGACAGGCCGAACGGCGAATACACGATGCGCCGCGCGATCAGGAAACAGACGAACAATACAATGAGGCAATAGACGTAGCCGGTATGGCCGAACATATCGAACCGGAACATGCCGAGGATCGGCGCAATGGTGACCCCCTGCAGCCCGTCAGCGCCGCCGGTAATGCCGGAAAAACGGTTGGCAAGCTCGCCCAGCATCAGCGCGACCCCGAGCGTCACCATGAGCCGGGTCAAATCCGAGCCGCGCAGCACCAGAAAGCTGGTGACAAAACCGAGCAAGGCTGCAACCAGGCCGGACACAACGAGCGCGATGACCGGCTCGTTGACGATGCCGTATTTGGCGAGCAGACCGGCGCAATACCCGGCAAGGCCGAAGAACGCGGCCTGGCCGAGCGAGATGATGCCGGCATAGCCGAGGATCAGGTCGAGCGACAGCGCAAACAAAGCGAGGATCGCCGTCTCGGTCAGGATCAGATGCTTGCTCGGGAACAGCCAGATGGTGGCGAAGGCAAAAACCCAGAAGGCGATCTCCAGCGGCGACCACCGGGCGCGGCGCGCCAGATAAGCCGAGACGTCGGCGGCGACCGGCGTCATCGTCCTCACCGCGCCGCGCTGCGGGCGAACAGGCCCTGCGGCCGCCAGATCAGGACCACGATCATGATCGTGTAGATGACGAAGGCGCCGAGTTTCGGCACGTAGTACTTGCCGGCGACGTCGGCGATGCCGAGCAGGATCGAGGCAAGGAACGGCCCGGTGATGCTCGACGTGCCGCCGACCGTCACCACGATCAGAAAGTAGATCATGTATTTGAGCGGGAAGGTCGGATCGAGGCCGAGAATTTCGGCGCCGAGCGCGCCGCCCAGTCCGGCCAGCCCGGAACCGAACGCAAAGGTGACGGTAAAGACCGCGCCGACATTGATGCCGAGGCCGCGCGCCACGCGCCGATCGTCGACCGCCGCGCGCAGCCGGCTGCCAAACCGGGTCCGCGTGATCATCAGCTGCAGCGCGATGGTGAGCAACCCGCAGATCAGGATGATCAGCAGACGATATTTGCTCATGCCGATGCCGAACAGGATGAACTGGCCCTGCAGCGCATCGGGGATGAGCACGAATTGCTGCGAGGAGCCCATCACGTAGTCGACCGCCGCCACCGACATGAAGACGAGACCGATGGTGAACAGCACTTGGTCGAGGTGGCTCCTGGCATAGACATGCACGTAGAGCGTACGCTCCAACAGACCGCCGATCGCGGCCGTCACCAGAAAGGCGAGTGGCAGACCGAGCGCGAACGGCACGCCCAGCCGATTGACCAGGATGACGCTGCAATAGCCGCCGGCCATGGCGAAAGCGCCGTGGGCGAGATTGATGAAATTCATCAGGCCCAGCGTGACGGAAAGGCCGCAGGCCAGCACGAACAGCAGCATGCCGTAGGCTATGCCGTCGAACAGGATGGTCAGCATGATCGGCCGTGCGCTCCCCTCGCGCTGGTCATCATAGCAACGAAACGGCGCGGTGGCGCAACTCGCCCGTCATTGCCGGGCTTGACCCGGCAATCTCATTAAGCAGTCAGGCTGGATGGATGCCCGGATCAAGCCCGGGCATGACGGCTACTTCTGCATCGCGGCCTTAACCGGATCCTTCACCGCCGGGAAGGTGGCGAATTCGACGTTGTAGAGCTGGCCGTTCTTTTTCTCGACCTTGCGGATGTAGACGTTCTGAACGATGTCGCGGGTCTGCGGGTCGATCGAGACCGGGCCGCGCGGGCTCTCCCAGGCCATGCCTTTGATGGCCTCGATCAACGAATCGCCGTCGGTCTTGCCGCCGGTCTTCTTCAGCGCTTCGTAGATCAGGTGCATGCCGTCGTAGCCGCCGACCGCCATGAAGTTCGGCCGCATGCCGCCGTTGGCCTTCTCGAACGCGGCGACGAACGCTTTGTTGGTCGGCGAATCGTGATCGGCCGAGTAAATATGCGCCGTCACGGTGCCGATGACGTGATCGCCCATGCTGTTGATCTGATCGTCATCCATAACGTCGCCCGGGCCGATGATCTTGATGCCGGCCTTGTCGAGGCCGCGTTCGACGAACTGCTTGACGAACGTGCCGCCCTGCCCGGAAGGAACGAACACGAAAATCGCATCCGGCTTCTGGTCGGCCGCGCGTTGCAGGAACGGCGCAAAGTCCGGGCTGGCCAGCGGGAAGCGGATCGAATTCAAGAATATCTCCGCCCTTTTTCTTGAACTCGGCGACGAAGGATTTTTCGGCGTCGACGCCCGGCGCGTAGTCGGAGATCATCGTCACCACTTTCTTGATGCCGTTGGCCGCGGCCCAGTCGGCCATCGGCACGGTCGATTGCGCCAGCGTGAAGCTGGTGCGCGCGATATAGGGCGATTTCTCGGTGATGATCGAGGTGCCGGCCGCGGTGACGATCTCGGGCGTCTTGGATTCCGCCGAGAGAGGGGCGACCGAGAGCGCCGCCGGCGTCACGCCGAAGCCGCCGAGGAAGTTCACCTTCTCGTTGACAATGAGCTCCTGGCCGATGCGCTTGGTGTTGTCGGGAATGGCGGCGTCGTCCCTGATTATGAGCTGGATCTTTTTGCCGGCGACCGTGTCGGCATGCTGCGCCATATAGAGCTTGATGGCCGCGGCTTCCTGTTTGCCGGTGGATTGCTGCTGGCCGGTCATCGGCAGGATAAAGCCGATCTTGACGGTATCTTGCGCGAACGCGCTGTTCGCTCCGGCAAGACCAAGCGCGGCAATTGCTGCAATAAAAAGATAGCGGCGGACCATGATTTCCCTCCCGTAACGAGCTGCTTTTGGGCACGTGGACGTGGGCATAGCCACACTGGCGGGCCCTGTCCAGATCGCAGGTTGTCTCGGCCGGCAAGGTCCGGTTTTTCGGGCCTGGCACCGGCCGACTACCCGACAAGGCTTGGCTCGGGGGACGGGGTTTTTCACTTGCAATGCAGCAGGCGCAGACCGCTGCAGAACAGCCAAAAAGAGAGAGGCCCTGGCTGAGCCAGGGCCTCTGGACGGCGGGCGGTGCCGGATTTCCGCCCGGCCATCGTCGCGTCAAGCTACTGGATGGCCTCCCCGTGGAGCGCGACATCGAGACCTTCGCGCTCGACGTCCTCGCTGACGCGCAGCCCGATCACCATGTCGACAATCTTGAGAATGATCAGGCTCACGACCACGTCGTAGACGAAGACCGTGCCGACGCCGATGATCTGGGTCAGCACCTGGCCGGGATTGCCCTCGATCAGCCCCGCCGTGCCGCCATAAGCCGCCACCGCGAACACACCGGTGAGGATAGCGCCCGACGCCCCGCCGACCGCGTGTACGCCGAAGGCGTCGAGCGCATCGTCGTAGCCGAAGAAGTGCTTGAGTCCGGTGCAGCCCCAATAGCAGATGATGCCGGCCGCCAGGCCGATGCAGAACGCTCCCGCCGGGCCGACAAAGCCCGAAGCCGGCGTAATGGCGACGAGGCCCGCCACCGCGCCAGAGCAGATGCCGATGACCGTCGGCTTGCCGCGCATGAACCACTCGACGATCATCCAGGTGAAGCCCGCTGTCGCAGTGGCGATGTGGGTGACTAGCATCGCCATGCCGGCTTGCATGCCGGCGCTGACCGCGGAGCCTGCGTTGAAGCCGAACCAGCCGACCCACAGCAGCGAAGCGCCGATCATGGTCAGCACCATGTTGTGCGGCGGCGCCGTGTCTTTACGTTTGCCGAGCATGAGCGCCGCCATCAAGCCGGCGGTGCCTGAATTGACGTGCACCACCGTGCCGCCGGCGAAATCGAGGACGTGGAACTTCGCGTCCGGATTGGCGCTGTTGAAGATCCCGTCCGGTCCCCAAACCCAGTGTGCGACCGGCGCATAGACGAAGACCGCCCACAAGCCGATAAACCAGAGCATGGCCGAAAACTTCATCCGCTCCGCGAACGATCCTGCGATCAGCGCCGCGGTGATGATGGCGAAGGTCAACTGAAACATCGAATAGACGGATTCAGGGATGGTCGGCGCCAGCGGATTCGGATTGCCGATGTTCAGCCCGATGCCGGCGCTGTTGAAGGTATTGCTGACGATCCCTTGCAGAAAGGCGCGGTCGAGCCCGCCAATGAACGGGGTCCCGGCGCGGAACGCCAGGCTATAGGTGAAGATCAGCCACAGAATGCTGATCAGGCAGGTAATGGCGAAGCTCGTCATCACCGTATCGCCGACGTTCTTCTTGCGCACCATGCCGCCGTAAAACAGCGCCAGGCCCGGAATGGTCATCATCAGCACGATGGCCATCGACGTAAGCATCCAGGCGGTATCGCCCGAATTGGGCGTGCAGTTCTGCAGCACCGGCGGATTGGCGGTGCCGTCGCAGGCCGGTGGCGCTGCGGGGGCCGGCGCTGCGGCTGCGGGCGTCGCGGCGGCAGGAGCGTCCTCCGCATAGGACACATGCCAGGTCGGCAGGCTCAATACGATGCCGAGGAGCAGCGCTCCGGCGAGAGCGAGCAGGCCCGCACCAAAAACTTTCTTTGACGTCATGTTTCACTCCTGTCCGTGGAATCGAGGCGCGGGATTGCTAAAGGGCGGCAGCATCGGTCTCGCCGGTGCGGATGCGAACCGCATGGTCGAGGCCGAACACGAAGATCTTGCCATCGCCGATCTGTCCGGTCTTTGCCCCGGCGGTGATGGTCTCGATGACCTTGTCCACTTGATTGGCGGCGCAGGCGATTTCGAGCTTGATCTTCGGCAGGAAGCTCACCGCATATTCGGCGCCGCGATAGATTTCGGTATGACCCTTCTGCCGGCCATAGCCCTTCACCTCGGTGACGGTCAGCCCCTGGATGCCGATTTTGGTCAGCGCGTCGCGAACCTCGTCGAGCTTGAATGGCTTGATGATGGCCATAACAATTTTCATTGGTTCAATCTCCCCGTCGCCCCTTCGCGCATCGAAGGGACCGACTAAAGCTTACGGTGACCGCGCTGGAATTCTGCCCCCCGACGCGGCTGGCATGACCCCGGGCAATCAAGGGCCGTGCCAGTTCGCCGGAGCGGCCCTTAATACCCTGGTAGCAATGGTGGTTTTGGCCCCTTGCCCGCTTTGCCAGCAACCCATTCCCCGACGCCGATAAGAGTTGGCTCAGGTATGCCTAAGAAATAGGCGAATTGCTACGCGTCCAGTCGGCGGCTGTGACTAACCGGCTGCCGCTTCAAGGGGTTTTAATCGGTGGGCGGGCCGGCCTCGTGCGCCTTATAGCGCGTCTATATCGGTCTCGCCGGTGCGGATACGCACGGCGCGATCGATCGGCGTAACGAAGATCTTGCCGTCGCCGATCTGGCCGGTCTTCGCCGCCGCACCGATCGCCTCGACGATCTTGTCGACCTGGTCCGCCTCGACCGCAATTTCGATGCGGATTTTCGGCATGAAGTTCACAACATATTCGGCGCCGCGATAGATCTCGGTGTGGCCCTTTTGCCGGCCATAACCCTTGACCTCAGTGATGGTCATGCCGTGGACGCCGATAGCGAGGAGCGCGTCGCGAACCTCTTCGAGCTTGAACGGTTTGATGATGGCGGTGACCAGCTTCATGAGCAGACCCGGTGCGAGAGCTTAGGTGCACACCATATCGGCATTGCCGCCGAGAATTAAGTCGCTTGTTATCGAAATGGCGCGGCCGCAACGCGATTCCACGTTAAGATTTTTCCGGCCGGCGTTGACGCAGCAGTCCCTCCTGAACAACCGAGGCGACCAACGTGCCGTCGCTTTTAAAGATCAAGCCGCGAGCGAAGCCGCGTGAGCCGCCAAGATTTGGACTGTCCTGAGCATACAGCAGCCACTCGTCGGCGCGGAACGGACGGTGGAACCACAGCGCGTGATCGAGGCTCGCCGCCATGATGTCTTCGTTGAAGACGGTTTTGCCGAGCGGCACCAGCGCGGTGTCGAGCAGGGTCATATCCGAGGCATAAGCGAGCACGCATTGGTGGATCGCCGGCTCATCCGGCAGGCGCCCGGTTGCGCGAATCCAGATGTGAAAGCGATCGCCTTCGAGCTTCTCACCCAGATAACGGCCGTACTCGACCGGCCGCAGTTCGATCGGCCGCTCACGTTCGTAATACCGCCGCACCGGATCGGACATCAGCGGCAGCAGGCGATTGCGGACGTCGGCTTCGCTCGGCAACGCGTCAGGCATCGGCACCTCAGGCATTGCGAACTGGTGGGTCAAGCCGCTTTCCTCGATATGGAACGATACCTCCATGGAAAAGATTGCGCGGCCATGTTAAATCGCGATCACCCGCCGCGTGGTGAAGCTCTTGCCGTCGCGGATGCGGTCGACCTCATAGATGATCGGTATCTTGGGATCGCCGCCGAGCAGGAAATAGGCGTGCAGCGAATGCGGTGGCCGCTGCGCCACGTCTTCGACGGTGCGGCAGGCGGCGACCAGAGCCTGGCCGATGACCTGCCCGCCGAACACCCGCTGCCAACGCGACTGTGGCGAGCGGCCGCGAAACAGGTTCACTTCGAGCGGCTCGAGATCGAGGATCGCCAGGACGTCCTGAAGAGCGGCGGACATGCATAAGTTCCAATCTATGTCCCGGGGGAGACGCGGCCGCAGGGGCCGTGACGGCGAATTCGCGCGGCCGCCGACCGATGCTATGCTGCCGGCTCGCCGCGGTCCAGAAACAGGCTTGCCAGTACTGGCTTGTGCGTGATGACCCATCGGGATGGCCAGATTGACGTGCTGATCGCAGGCGGCGGCTTCGCCGGCCTCACGCTTGCAATCGCGCTGCGTGAAGCGCTGGGGCCGCAATTCGCCGTCGCGGTCGCGGACCCGATGCTTGGCAAAAGCCATGCCGAAGACGAGCGCGCTTCGGCCATCGTTGCGGCGGCGCGCAGGTTGTTCGAGACACTCGGCGTCTGGCAGGCCGTGGCCACACAAGCGCAGCCGATCCTCGACATGGTCGTCACCGACAGCCGGCTCGGCGACGCGGTACGCCCGGTGTTTCTGACTTTCGCCGGTGAAATCGAGCCGGGCGAACCCTTCGCCCATATGATCGAGAACCGCTTCCTCATCGCCGCACTCGAAGCGAAGGCGAAGGAGGTCGGGGTGGAGCTTCGCGAAACGGCTGTCGCGAACTTTTCAAACCCTCCCCTGGAGGGCGAGGGTCGCGAGCGAAGCGAGCGGGGTGGGGTGACCGCGGCTGAGGGCGCGGTCCATCACGTCGAAGTCGAGCTGGCGAATGGCGACGCGATCTCGGCGCGGCTGCTCATTGCCGCCGACGGCGCACGCTCATCGATCCGGGAGCGCGCCGGCATTGCCGTCCACGGCTGGAGTTACGGCCAGTCGGCCATCGTGACCAATGTCGGTCACGAACGCGAGCACGGCGGCCGCGCCATCGAGCATTTTCTCCCTGCGGGACCGTTTGCGATCCTTCCGCTCAAGGGGCGCCGCTCCTCGATCGTGTGGACGGAGGCCACCGACGAGGCGGAGCGTATCGTGGCTTTGTCCGATGACGCCTTCCACGCCGAGCTCGAGCAGCGTTTCAAGCTGCATCTCGGTGAGATCACCACAGTCGGCGCTCGCGGCGTTCATCCGCTCGGCTTCTTTGTCGCCCGCACGTTCATCGCCGAGCGCCTGGCGCTCATCGGTGACGCCGCCCATCTCATCCATCCGATCGCCGGACAGGGGCTCAACATGGGCCTGAAGGACGTGGCCGCGCTCGCCGAGGTTATCGTCGATGCGGCGCGGCTTGGCCTCGATCCAGGCGCCGCGGATGCGCTGGAGCGGTATCAGCGCTGGCGGCGCTTCGACACCGTGACCATGGGTCTGGCGACCGATGGGCTCAACCGCCTGTTTTCGAATCGCTCGGCGGCTTTGCGCCTTCTGCGTGACCTAGGCCTCGGCGTGGTCGACCGCGTGCCTCGTCTCAAGCACTTGTTCATCCGCGAAGCGGCGGGGCTGGTCGGTGAAGTGCCGAAATTGCTGCGCGGTAAGACATTGTAATCATTGGGGCTTCTCTAAAAGCAAGCGCCGGGCGCAGCAGCAATTCGGCAAAAATGCTGCGCGGTAAGACCTTGTGATCACTTGAGTTTTCCCTAGACGACACGTGGAATTTTTGCGGACATATTGCACATGCCATTCGATCATATCGCAGTGCTTGGAGCCGGCGCCTGGGGCAGCGCGCTTGCGCTGACGTGCGTCCGCGCCGGCCGCGAAGTCACACTGTGGGAGCCGGACCCCGCGATTGCGGCCCAATTGGCGAACAACCGCGAAAGCCCGTTTCTGCCGGGTGTGCGGATTGATGATGCCATCGCGCTCGCCAGCGACCTCACGGGGGCCGCGCATGGGTCGGCGATCCTGCTTGTGGTGCCGGCGCAAGCGGTGCGTCCGGTGGCCAAGGCGCTCGCGCCATTGATCGCGGCAGGCACACCCGTGATCGTGTGCGCCAAGGGCATTGAGCGCGGGACCAAGAAATTCATGAACGAAGTGATCGCCGAATGCGCGCCCAACGCGGTGCCGGCGATTCTATCCGGACCGAGCTTTGCCGCCGACGTGGCGCGCGGGATGCCGACGGCAGTCACGCTGGCGTCGAGCGACGATAAGCTCGCCCGCGAACTTGCGCATGCGATCGGCTCGGCGAGCTTTCGACCGTACCACTCGACCGACGTGCGCGGCGTCGAGATCGGCGGCGCCGCCAAGAACGTGCTTGCCATCGCCGCCGGCGCGGTTGCCGGCCGCGGGCTCGGCGCCAGCGCCGCCGCGGCGCTGACTACCCGCGGCTTCGCCGAGCTTATCCGTTTCGGCAAGGCCTACGGTGCCAGGCCGGAGACGCTGATGGGGCTTTCCGGCCTCGGCGATTTGCTGCTCACCTGCTCGAGCCCGCAGTCGCGCAACTTCACCTTCGGCGTCAATCTCGGCCGCGGCCGCAAGCCCGACGAGATTCATGCCGGGCTTGCCGAAGGGGTTTTCACCGCACCGGTGCTGCTGCAGATGGCGCGCGAGCGCGCGGTCGACATGCCGATCTCGTCCGCCGTCGCCGCGCTGCTGGACGGGAACATGAGCGTCGATGAAGCCATCGAGTCATTGATGGCGCGACCGTTCAAGGCGGAGGGATAATCATGGCGTATTGGCTGATGAAGACCGAGCCGGAGGAGTTTTCCTGGAACGATCAGGTCAAGCGCGGCGCCAAGGGTGAAACCTGGAGCGGTGTGCGCAACTTCACCGCGCGGCGGCATCTCAAGGAGATGAAGAAGGGCGAGACGTTCTTCTTTTATCACACTGGCGATGAGAAGCAGGTGGTCGGCATCGGTGAAATCATCCGCGAGCACTATCCCGATCCGACCGCCGCCAAGGGCGAACCCTGGGTCGCCGTGACCACCACCGCCGTCGAGCCGCTGCCGAAGCCGGTGACGCTGGCGGGGGTCAAGGCGGAGCCGGAGCTTAAAGACATGGCGCTGGTGAAATATTCCCGTCTGTCGGTGCAGCCGGTGACGGCAAAGCAATGGAAGCTGGTTTGCAAAATGGGCGGCATGAAGCCCTGACCTGCAAACGCCCGCCGCGCCGGCACTTTCCGGGGCAGAATGACTCCATGGCCGCAATGTCGCAACCGGCCGGCCGAGCCCGACACGGCCTTGTCGCTCGTCCAGCCGTCGTCGCATAATGCGGGCCAGGGGAAACGCCGTCGGAGCATAGTCCCCGAAAACCTGCCTTCCGGCCCGGTTTCGGGTTTCGGGCGAGTTCATGCTTCGCCGAGTATTAGACCATGATCCAATTCAATTGACCCGGATCATGGTCTAGTGAGCCCGCGTCGGGCGTGCCGCGCCTGGAGGACGAAATGTCGGAAAAGATTTACGAGGTTCCCGCCGAGTGGATGAAGCGCGCCTTCATCAAGGAGGCCGACTACAAAAAAATGTACGCGCGCTCGATCGCCGACCCCAACGGCTTCTGGGGAGAACAGGGCAAGCGCCTGCATTGGTACCGGCATTTCACCAAGGTCAAGAATACCTCCTTCGACCCGCACAACGTCTCGATCAAGTGGTTCGAGGACGGCACCACCAATGCCGCCTACAACTGCATCGACCGACACTTGCACTCACGTGGCGATCAGGTGGCCATCATCTGGGAAGGTGACGACCCCAAGGATTCGAAGAAAATCACCTACCGGGAGCTGCACGACAACGTCTGCCGGTTCGCCAACGTGCTGCGCAACCGCAACGTCGAGAAGGGCGACCGCGTCACCATCTATCTGCCGATGATCCCGGAGGCGGTTTACGCCATCCTCGCCTGCGCGCGCATCGGCGCGATCCATTCCGTCGTGTTCGGCGGCTTCTCGCCGGAATCGCTGGCCGGGCGGATCGAGGACTGCAAGTCGAAAGTCATCATCACCGCCGACGAAGGCTTGCGCGGCGGCCGCAAGGTGCCGCTCAAAGCCAATACCGACGCGGCAATCGCCAAGGTGCAGAGCGAACCCGGCCACGTCGACGTCGACCACGTCATCGTGGTCAGGCGCACCGGTGCGCGCGTCGACATATTGCCCGGGCGCGACGTCTGGTATGACGACGCCGCCGACATGGTGACGGCCGAATGTCCCTGCGTGGAGATGAACGCCGAGGATCCGCTGTTCATCCTCTATACGTCGGGCTCGACCGGACAGCCGAAGGGCGTGCTGCACACCACCGGCGGCTATCTGGTCTATGTCGCCATGACCCACCAATACGTGTTCGACTATCACGACGGCGACATCTACTGGTGCACCGCCGATGTCGGCTGGGTCACCGGCCACAGCTATATCGTCTACGGGCCGCTGGCCAACGGCGCCACCACGCTGATGTTCGAGGGTGTGCCGAATTATCCGACCGCCTCGCGCTTCTGGGAGGTGATCGACAAGCATCAGGTCAACATCTTCTACACCGCGCCGACCGCGATCCGCGCGCTGATGCAGTTCGGCGACGACCCGGTGAAGAAGACTTCACGCGCATCGTTGCGGCTGCTCGGCTCGGTCGGCGAGCCGATCAATCCGGAAGCGTGGGAATGGTATCACCGCGTGGTCGGCGACGGCCGCTGCCCGATCGTCGACACCTGGTGGCAGACCGAGACCGGCGGCATTCTGATCACGCCGCTGCCGGGCGCGACGCGCCTGAAGCCCGGCTCGGCGACGCTGCCGTTCTTCGGCATCGTGCCGGAGATCGTTGACGCCGAAGGCAGAGTGCTCGACGGCGCGGCCACCGGCAATCTTTGTATCGCGGATTCCTGGCCCGGGCAGATGCGCACGGTCTATGGCGATCATCAGCGCTTCGTCGACACCTATTTTTCCGCCTATCCGGGCAAATATTTCACCGGCGACGGCTGCCGCCGCGACGCTGACGGCTATTACTGGATCACCGGCCGGGTCGACGACGTGATCAATGTCGCCGGCCACCGCTTGGGCACCGCCGAGGTCGAGTTGGCGCTGGTGGCGCACCCGAAAGTGTCGGAGGCCGCGGTGGTCGGCTATCCGCACGACATCAAGGGCCAGGGCATCTACGCCTATGTCACGCTGATGGCCGGCGAGCAGCCGACCGAAGAGCTGCGCAAGGAGTTGGCCGGCTGGGTGCGCAAGGAGATCGGGCCGATCGCCTCGCCCGACCTGATCCAGTTTGCGCCCAACCTGCCGAAGACGCGCTCCGGCAAGATCATGCGCCGCATCCTGCGCAAGATCGCCGAGGACGAGTTCGGCAATCTCGGCGACACCTCGACGCTCTCCGATCCGGCCGTGGTCGACGACCTGGTGGGGAACCGCCAGAACAAGAAGAGCGCGTAACGGCGGCGCTCACCGCGCTCGCTCGCCTTGAGCGCCCGATCAGAATATGATCCGCGCCATGACGGCGCTGACGAAGCCACGGATGACGGTGGATGAATTTCTGGCCTGGGCCGAAAGCAACCCGGGGCGCTACGAGGTATTCCGTGGCGAGGTCTATGCGATGTCGCCGGAGACGGCCGGCCATGCCGAGCGGAAAGGCGACGCCTATCTGGCGCTGTTGACCGCCATTCGTCGACAGGTGCTGCCCTGTCATGTCCTTCCGGATGGCGTGACGGTCCGCATTGACGAAACAACGGCCTACGAGCCAGATGCCTTGGTTTATCGCGGACAGAAGCTGCCGCCGTCTGCCATCGAAGTTCCGAACCCGGTGATCATCGTCGAAGTGCTGTCGCCTTCGACCCGCCAGATCGACGTATCGGTCAAGCTTGCCAGCTATTTCCGCTTGCCGAGCGTGGCCCACTATCTGATCGTCGACCCGGCGCAGCCGTTGATCCTTCACCATTCGCGCGGCAGCGGCGACACCATTCTCACGCGCGTGGTCACCGAGGGCGGCATCGTCCTTGACCCGCCCGGGATGGAACTCGCTGTCGCGGACATCTACCCCGGCTAGCGACATAGCGGAACCGAGCGCCGTTTGGTTGCCCGCGGGCCACACCTGCCGAAAAATTTGTGAAAATTAAACCGTATCGGGCGGCCGATGCTGAGCAACCGCGCGCATTCGATTAAGATGCCGCCGACCTTGGCGACCCAGGTCACGAGGCTGGTTCTGTAGTGAGGATTTCGATCATGCGAGGGAAATTTCTGCTGGCCGCCGTATCGGCGGCAGTCGTCGGCTGTTCCGCGCTGGCGCCGAAAGCGGCGCAGGCCCATGGCGACATGGTGACGATGCGGGAATCGTTTCAGCCCGGCACCATCATTGTGCGCACCGCCGAGCGGCGCCTCTATTATGTGATCGGCTATGGGCAGGCGATACGCTACCCCGTGGGGGTCGGCCGCGCCGGCAAGCAATGGTCGGGGGTGTCGTATGTCGAGGCCAAGTATATCCGTCCGGCGTGGTCACCGCCGGCCGTGGTCCGGCACGACCACCCCGGTCTGCCCAACGTGATCGCCGGCGGCTCGCCGCGCAACCCGATGGGCGTGGCCGCGATGTCGCTCGCCGGCGGCGAATACGCCATCCACGGCACCAACCAGCCGGGCTCGATCGGGCACTTTGTGTCCTACGGCTGCATCCGCATGTACAACGCGGACATCACCGATCTTTTTGATCGCGTCAGCGTCGGCACGCAGGTGGTGGTCCAGTAGTCGGCAGTCAGCAACCAGTAGTCAGTAATCAGTAATCAGAGCGGAAAGTTCTACTGATTACTGATTACTGATCCCTGATCCCTGGTCTCAGCACCAGCTGCCGCGTCAGCCGCCACCGTAGCTGCGCGCCCAGCCGCCATTGAGCAGTGCCGTAGAAACGTCGGCGGTGTCGCGGGTCGCGACGAGAGCATCGATGCGGCCGGCATATTTGTCGAGCCCGACCCGCGAAATCGTAACCCCGCCGGCCGCCAGCATGGCTTGCAGCGCGGTACGCGCGGCCTGTGCTTTTCTCAGTTCGTCGCGGCAGCGGGCGTGCAGCTCCGGCGCGTCGATGTTGCGCAGCCGCACCTTGGTATCGACGTCAAGGCCCGGCCATACCCGCACGCGTGCCTCGAACGTGTCACCGTCGATGACCCGCACCACCTCGGCCGGATAAGCATGCACCCCGTCGAACGGTCCGGCGGTGTGCGCGGTCGAAAATCCGGTGTTGGCGGGGCGCGCATGCTGCAGCGGCAGCCAGGGCTTTACCCACGGCTTCACCGCCGCGCCCGCCGCCAAGCCCAAGCCGAAAATCAACCCGGCGAGCGCAAGCAAAGCGTGCTTGCCGCCGACCGGCGCCCTGAAGGAGAGAGGGTGCGTAATGCCCATCCGATGGGATCACGATTTTTTCGGATCGAAGGAATATATTCACAATTATGGGCGCGGTGTCAACGACCCACTAAAAATCCGACGTCAGCCCGTTGATCTCCCAGTCGCCGTAGCGGGTCGGTTCGGGGCCGTCGCGGCCCTGGATTTCATTCGGCCGATCGGGCTGATGGCGCTCACGTTCGGCGCGGCGCGCCGCCGCCTCGGCGAGCGCGCGCTCCGCGGCCGGCGTCGGCGGCGACTTCTCCGCCGGGGATTCGCGTCGGCGCCGCTCGCAGCGGAATTGGGCAAGCTCTGTTCGGTTGGCATTGCCTTTGACTTGGCGTAGCCGTGCGCGGCCTGCAAGAAGGAATTTTGTAATGAAGGGCGCACGCCGGCAACCGGCCCGCTCCGCTGGCGGCGACGAAGTCCCCGGCCTTGCGGTCCGGCGCATCGCCGCGGACATCATCGACGGCGTCTTGCGACAGCACCGGGCGCTCGACGAGCAACTCGATGGCGCCGGCGCGAACGCCGGGCTTGCCGGCCTTTCCGAGCGCGATCGCGCGCTGACGCGGGCGCTGGTCGCCACTGTGCTGCGCCGGCTCGGCACGCTCCGCCAGCTCATCGGTCTCCTGCTCGAACGCGGCGCGCCGGCGCAAGCGCCGCGGGTCGAGACCGCGCTGCTCATCGGCGCGGCGCAGATTCTGTTTCTCGATGTGCCCGACCACGCCGCCGTCGATCTTGCGGTCCGGCTCGCGCAGGCGGACCGCAACGCGATGCATTTTGCCGGTCTGGTCAATGCCGTATTGCGGCGGCTGGCGCGCGAGGGCGCCGAGCGGCTTAGCGGGCTCGATGCCGCCGTGCTCGACACGCCGCCCTGGCTGATGGCGCGCTGGATCAAGACGTACGGCGAGGCCACCGCGCACACGATCGCCGTCGCCAACGGCCATGAGCCGGCGCTCGACGTCACCGTGAAAAGCGATCCTGAAACCTGGGCGTCGCAGCTCGGCGGGCGCGTGCTGCCGACCGGATCGGTGCGCGCCATCGCCCACGGCACGGTGACAGCGCTGCCCGGATTCGCCGAGGGTGCGTGGTGGGTGCAGGATGCCGCGGCGGCGCTGCCGGTTCGTCTGTTCGGCGCCGTCGGCGGGCTTCGCGTCGCCGATCTCTGTGCCGCGCCGGGCGGCAAGGCCGCCCAGCTTGCCGCCGCCGGCGCCCGTGTCACCGCGGTCGATCGGTCGGCGGCGCGGCTGGCGCGCCTGCAGGACAATCTGGCCCGACTGTCGCTCACGGCCGAGCTCGTTTGCGCCGACGTTGCCGAATGGGCGGCCGAGCCGTTCGACCTGGTGCTTCTCGATGCGCCGTGCTCCTCGACCGGCACCATCCGCCGCCACCCCGACGTGCCGTGGCTCAAGCAGCCTGCGGACATCGTCAAGCTGGCGGCGCTGCAGCGCCGCTTGCTGGAACGCGCCGCCTCTCTGGTGAAACCGGGCGGCATGCTGGTCTACTGCACCTGCTCGCTCGAGCCGGAGGAAGGCGAGGACATCGTTGCCGGCCTTCTGGCGCACGAGCCCGGCGTGCGCCGGGCGCCGGTCGCCGCCTCCGAGGTCTTCGGGCGCGCCGAGTTCATCTCCGCAGCGGGCGACCTGCGCACTTTGCCGTGCCACTTCCCCGATCCTGATTCGCGGCTGGCCGGGGTCGACGGCTTCTACGCGGCTCGTCTCATAAGGCATTAGTATTTCTGTCGAAACCGCCGCCGATTGGCCGGCGCGTCGCCATTCCGTTATGGTCCTGCCCGGCGGGACGAAAATCGCTTCCGCCACGGAGGGGCGAACGCGGCGATGGCGCGGGCTTCAGTCGCGAACCGTGCGAAGCTGACCTGGAAGTTGTCCTGGCTTTTGCTGCGCGGCGGGCTGCGACGGCTCGACGGGCGCCTGATCGGCCACCCGCTGTTGCGCCGGCCATCGCTGTCTTTCAAAGCCGACCGGCTCATAATCGCGCCGCAGGAACTGCGCACCGCCGACGCTACCCGCGCCAGCGAAATCTATTCCGGCCGCTTCGCCTTCGCCGGCAAGGTCGTGGTCTGCGATGGCCGCTCGATTTTCGAGATGACGCCGCCGTCGGACGAATGGGCGGCGGCACTGCTGGGCTTTTCCTGGCTGCGCCACCTGCGCGCGGCGGAATCGGGCATCACCCGCGCCAATGCGCGCGCGCTGGTCGATGAATGGATAACCGTGCAGGGTTCCCGGGACTCCGTCGCTTGGCGCGCCGACGTGCTGTCCCGGCGGATCATCTCCTGGCTCAGCCAGGCGCCGCTGGTTTTGCAGGACGCTGATCTGCGGTTCTATCGCCGCTTTCTGCGCAGCCTGGTCCGTCAGGTGCGATACCTGCGCCGCACGGCGGGGATGCCGGCCGCGGCGTGGCCCGCATGCAGGCCACCATCGCACTCAACTATGCCGGCCTCTGCATTGCGGGACAGGCGCGTTACATCAAGTCTTCTATCGAACGCCTGAACACAGAGATCGGCGCCCAGATCCTGGCCGACGGCGGCCATGTCAGCCGCGATCCGGGAGCGATCATCGAGCTACTGCTCGAACTGTTGCCGCTGCGCCAGCTATTCGCGTCGCGCAACCTTGCGCCGCCGCAGCCGCTGCTCAACGCCATCGACCGCATGATGCCGATGTCGCGGTTCTTCCGCCATTCGGACGGCACGTTTGCGCATTTCAACGGCATGGGAGTGACGCCGGCCGAGCTGTTGCTGACGCTGCTCGCTTACGATGAGGCGCACGGCGCGCCGCTGTCGAATGCGCCTTATTCCGCGTATCAGCGCCTCGAAGCCGGCGGCGGCGTGTTGATTATGGACACCGGCTGCGCGCCCCCGCTCGAAATGAGTCTCGAGGCGCACGCCGGCTGTCTGTCGTTTGAATTATCCACGCCGAAGCAGAGCCTCATCGTCGTCAATTGCGGGATGCCGGCGACCGGCCGCGACGAGTGGCGGCCGTTGGCGCGGGCCACGGCGGCCCATTCGACGGTCACCTTCAATGACGCATCCTCGGCCCAATTCGTCGAAGCGCCGGCGTTCCGCCGTCTGCTCGGCGGTTCGCCGATTTTGAGCGGACCACGCCACGTCTCGGTATCGCGCGAGGAGCGGCGTGACGCGATCGTGTTGCGCGCCGCCCATGACGGCTATGCCGATCGTTACGGCGTCGTGCACGAGCGCACGGTGACGCTGTTCGCTGACGGGACGCGCTTCGAGGGCGAGGATTTGTTTCTCGCCGCCGACGGCAGCGCGCAGGTGCGCACCCGCGAAGACCGGTACGCGGTGCGTTTTCATCTGCATCCTTCGGTCAAGGCGACGCGGCTCACCGACGGCCATGGCGTGCTCTTGGTGATGCCGAACAAGGAGGCATGGACGTTCAGCGCCGGCGACAACAATGTGCAGCTCGAAGACAGCGTGTATCTCGCGGGCAACGAGGGCCCCCGCCGCGCGGTACAAATGGTCATCCACGGTCATGCCCGATCGACGCCGCGCGTGGTCTGGAGCTTCCAGCAGGCCAATGCCGGCGCGCCCCCGACTGCCGGCGCCGCGCGCGCCGCGCGCGAGAAAGAACCGAGGTTGCCGCTGTAAGCCTTTCGGCTCTGCTAGCGGGTAGAGGTGTTATAAAAGCCACGCCATGACCGAGCAGCTACGCCGCACATCGCGCGCCCTCATCTCCGTTTCCGATAAGTCGGGCATCGTCGAATTCGCCACCGCGCTCGCCGGCTTTGGCATCGAGCTCATCTCGACCGGCGGCACCAAGAAGGCGCTGAGCGAGGCCGGGCTGACCGTGCTCGACATCTCCGACCTCACCGGCTTTCCGGAAATGATGGACGGCCGGGTCAAGACCCTGCATCCAGCGGTGCATGGCGGGCTTCTCGCCGTCCGCGGCAAGCCCGCGCATGTCGAAGCCATGCGCGCGCACCGCATTCGGCCCATCGATCTCGTGGTCGTCAATCTCTATCCGTTCGAGGAGACCGTGGCGCGGGGCGCCGGTTTCGACGATTGCATTGAGAATATCGACATTGGCGGGCCGGCCATGATCCGCTCGGCGGCGAAGAACCATGCCGATGTCGCCGTGCTGGTTGACCCCGGCGACTACGCCGCCGTGCTCGACGAGTTTGCCAAGCACGCCGGGATGACGACGCTCGCCTTGCGTCGCCGGCTTGCCGCCAAGGCCTATGCGCGCACCGCCGCCTACGACGCGGCGATCGCCAACTGGTTCGCCAGCGAGCTTGGCGAAGTCGCGCCCGCATACCGCGCCTTCGGCGGCCGCCTGATCGAAGCATTGCGTTATGGCGAGAACCCGCATCAGGCCGCGGCCTTCTATCGGACGCCGGAGATGCGCTTCGGCGTCGCCACCGCACAGCAGGCGCAGGGCAAGCAGCTGTCCTACAACAACATCAACGATACCGATGCGGCCTATGAATGCGTCGCCGAGTTCGATCCGGCGCGCACCGCCGCCTGCGCCATCATCAAGCACGCCAATCCGTGCGGCGTTGCCGAGGGCGATAGCCTCGCCGACGCCTATCGCAAAGCGTTGGCCTGCGACCCGGTCTCGGCATTCGGCGGCGTTGTCGCGCTCAACCGCACGCTCGACGCCGGCACGGCGCGCGCCATCACCGAGATCTTCACCGAGGTGATCATCGCGCCCGACGCCACCGAAGAAGCGATCGCCATCGTGGGCGCCAAGAAAAATCTGCGGCTTCTGCTCGCCGGCGGCTTGCCCGATCCGCGCGCTCGGGGATTGACGGCAAAAACCGTTGCCGGCGGCCTGCTGGTGCAATCGCGCGACAACGCCGTGGTCGATGACATGGAGCTGAAGCCGGTCACCAGGCGGGCGCCAAGCCATGCCGAGTTGCGCGACCTGCGCTTTGCCTTCCGTGTCGCCAAGCACGTCAAATCGAACACCATCGTCTATGCCAAGGATTCGGCGACGGTGGGCATCGGCGCCGGGCAGATGAGCCGGGTTGACGCCGCGCGCATCGCTGCGCGCAAGGCCGAAGACGCCGCCAAGGAGGCCGGCCGCAAAGAGCCCGCGACCAGGGGATCGGTGGTCGCCTCCGATGCCTTCTTTCCGTTCGCCGATGGTCTTCTGGTCGCCATCGAGGCCGGTGCCACCGCGGTGATCCAGCCCGGCGGCTCAGTGCGCGATGAGGAAGTGATCAAGGCCGCCGACGACCACGGCATTGCCATGGTCTTCACCGGCGTCCGGCATTTCCGGCATTGAGTGTAATTGTCTTTGATCGCGACGCGTCATCTTGAGGCGCGAACGAAGCGAGCCTCGAAGGATGCCAGCTGAGGCGCTGAGACCGCCGCCCTTCGAGGGCCGCTGCGCTTGTTATCCGGCCGCCGGCCACTTCGGGCCGGACCCGTTGGCGGCCACCTCACGGTGACGGAACCGAGGCCATCACACCGAGGCGGTGATCCACTGCTCCAGCTTCTGTTTGGGCGCGGCGCCGACCTGGCGGGAAGCGAGCTCGCCGTTCTTGAACAGCATCAGCGTCGGGATCGACATGATGCCGTATTTGGCCGCGGTGCCCGGGTTCTCGTCGACATTGAGCTTGACGATCTTCACCTTGCCGCTGAGCGAATTGGAAATCTCTTCCAGCGCAGGGGCAATCATCTTGCAGGGGCCGCACCATTCCGCCCAGAAGTCCACCACGACCGGCGCGCTCGCCTTGAGCACGTCCTGATCGAATGTTGCGTCCGTAACCTTGTCGACCATGGCAGACCTCGTTGTCCCGGGGGATTGGAAGGCAGGGCCACGAACCTATGAATGGGCTTCGTCAGCGTCAAGATCGCTTCACCGGGGCGTGACTTAGCCCCTGTTTTTGGGCCTTTCGCTCATGATTTCGGCCAGCGCCGCGGCCATCGCCGGACCCGAGACTTCGACCACGTTCGGCCGTTCGGTGAAGATCAATGCGGCGCGAATCGTTTTTGCCGGGTAAATGCGCGCAAGCACGGCGCGATAGAGCGCAAGCTGGGCGACATAGGCCTCCGGGACCTCCGCGAGACGACGCGGGACGGCCCGATCGGTCTTGTAATCGGCGATCAGGACCGCATCGCGCGTTACCACCAGCCGGTCGATCTGTCCCGACACGGCGATCGGCACGTTTCCAGGTTTATCGAGGCGGCCGACGATCGGCACTTCGGCACGGCTTCCCGGCGCAAAGACTTCGGCAAAGATGAGATCGTTGAGGATGGCGAGGACCTGTTGCGCCATTTCCGCCTGCTCGGCGGGAAGAAAATCCGCGGCCGCGCTCATGAGATATCGCTCGATCGCCGCCTTGCGGTCTTCCGCCGGGATATCGGGCAACGACTGCATCAGCCGATGCACGATACGCCCGCGGGTCAGCGCCTTGCGGCGCTCGGCCGCGGACGCCATCGTACGAGCGATGGCATGGCCGATTTCCTCCTCGAACGCCGAGGAGGGCGAAAGCGACACCGAGCGCGGCGCTTCCGGCGAGGCCGGTTGCCGCAGCCAGAGCGGGATTTCGTGTCGCTCCGCAGGCTCCGCGGCTGTGGGCGGTACCGGCGCGGCAGCGCCGGGCACCGGCTTGCGATAGCGCCAGACTTTTTCTCCGTCTTCTTCTTCGGCGACGAGGAGCGGCTGCAGCGGCTCGAACACGAGGTTGTACCAGCAACGATCCGGCCGCCGGGTGAGGCCGTCGGCGCCGCAAATAATCAGGCGATCGGCGGCGCGGGTCATGGCGACGTAAAGGAGCCGCCGATATTCATCTTCGGCGTCGGCCAATGCCGCCTGGCGGGCGACAGCGACGGCCGGCACGTCGTCATCCTTGCGTCCCGCCCAAATCACCGCGCCGCCGGGAAGCTCAAGGAGCCGCGGCGGCCGCGGACCGGCCGGCGGCGTCATGGTGTCGGCGAGGATCACGATCGGCGCCTCCAGCCCCTTGGCGCCGTGCACGGTCATCACGCGCACTTCATCGCGGGCCATCTCCATGTCGCGCTTGACTTCGGCGCGCGCCGCGCGCAGCCAGGCCATAAAGCCCTGCAGCGACGGCGTCTCCCGCCGCTCGTAATCGAGCGCAAGATTGAGGAATTCGTCGAGCGCATCGCTGGCTTCGGCGCCGAGCCGGCCGAGGAAACGCCGCCGGCCTTCGCCGGCGGCGAGAAGCTGCGCATAGAACGCGAACGGTGTTTTGCGCCGCGCTACTTCGGCCAGTTCGTCGAGACGCGCCGCGGCCGCGGCAAACTTTTTCTGCTCGGCCGCCTTGCGCGCCAGAGTGGCGCGCAGCGTTGAACGGCCGCGACCCCAGGCGATCGCGAACAAATCGTCGTCGGTGAAACCGAACAACGGGCTGCGCAGCACGGCCGCGAGCGCGAGATCGTCCGCCGGCAACAGCAGCGCGTCGGCGAGCGCCATCAGGTCCATGACCGCGATATGCTCGGTGAGCACGAGGCGGTCGGCGCCGGCAACCTCGACATTCTCGTTCTTCAGCGCGCGGATGATCGCCTCGAACAGCGGGCCGCGCTGCCGCACCAGAACAAGCACGTCACCGTAGCGCGCGGCGCGGCGCTCGATCCCGACCGGCGCGCGATTGTCGATCAATCCGCGCACGCTGCGTGCGATCCGCTGCGCCAGTTTCACGCGCGGGCTGGTCTCGCTCACCGTATCGAACGGCGCGTCCCAGCCTTCGATCACACTGCGCTCGTCGGGTTTGCACGGCTCCCAGATCTCGACCAGGCTGGGCGCCACATCGGGCAAGGCGATATGCGGCGGGAAGCCGTCACTATCGGCGGTGACGCTCGCCGCGATGCCGTCTGCCTTGAAGACTTCGTCGACGGCGCCAAGCACGCTCTCGCCCGAGCGGAATGAATGCTTGAATTCGCGGAACACGAAATCCAGGCCGCTGTCCTGGTGCGCACGCTCGAAATGGCGCCGCATCTCGACAAACTCCTTCGGCGCGGCGTTCTGGAACGAAAAGATCGACTGCTTCTCGTCGCCGACGGCGAAGATGGTGCGCTTGACGTCGCGCGCGCCGCGGCCGGCAGTAAATTCCGCGACCAGGCGGCGGACGATCTCCCACTGCTTGTGGCTGGTATCCTGCGCCTCATCGATCAGGACGTGATCGACGCCGAGATCGAGTTTGTAATGCACCCAAGCTGAGTCGACGCTGCCGAGCAGCGCCAGCGCCTTATCGATCAGGTCCTCGTAATCGAGGAGGCCGCGCCGCGCCTTTTCGGCGGCATAGCGCACCAGCACCGCATCGGCGACGGTGAGCACCGCGGCGCTGCGGTCGCGGCAGACGATGGCGTTGCGTCGTTCGAGAACCTTGCAGACGCGCGTCTGCTCCGCCGTCAGACGCTCGATCAAGTCGGCATCCTTGATCGCCTTGGTGGCGATCGATTTGCGCGGGTTGCCTTCGTCGGTACAGAATATTTCCAGATAGGTCTCAAGCCGATTGGAGCCCGACAGCGTTGTGAGCATGTTGAAGCGGTGGGCCTGCTCGCAGTCGTTTTTGCTGCCCTTGGCCAGCGCCGCGGCAATCGCCGGCCACGCCGATGACGGGATCAAGGCGCCGGTAAAAAACTCCGCTTCGATGCTGTCGAGGGTCTCTTGCGGCTCGACTCCAAGCGCACGGGAGAGATCGGCGATCGCCTGCTCCACGCTCCCTGCCTGCATCCGCCAGCGGATGATCGCGTCGCGCCGGCCGATCGTTTCGCGCACCACATCGCGAAACGTCTGATCGGCGCCCGCCGTCATGGCGGTGGTGAGCGCGCGGCCGAGCGGGCCATCAGGCGTGGCGGCGCCCTCAAGCAGCGCTGCGAGCGTCAACTGCTCCAAGAGCTGCGTCTGCTCGGTCTCGTCGAGCACACTGAAACGGGCGGCGACGTTGGCCTCGAACGGAAACTGGTGCAGCAGCTGGGTGCAGAAGCCGTGGATGGTCTGCACCTTGAGGCCACCCGGCGTTTCCAGCGCGCGGGCAAAAAGCCGCCGGGCCGACGCCCGTCGGGCCGCGGACATCCTGGCCGACGGCGCACCAATGGCGACATCGAGTTGATCGTCGTCGAGGGTGGTCCAGTGTCCGAGCGTGTCGAACACGCGCTTGGCCATGTTGGCCGCGGCGGCTTTGGTGAAGGTGAGACAGAGAATTTTTTCCGGCGCCACGCCGGCGAGCAGTAGATTGATCACGCGCTGCGCCAGCACATGAGTCTTGCCCGAGCCGGCATTTGCGGCGACCCAGGCCGAGACGCGCGGGTCGGACACTTCGCTCTGCAGCCGCAGCACGTCGGCCGGAATGATGCTCGGCGACCTCATCGGCGGCTCCTCATGGCGCACCCGGTCATGGCGCACCCGGTCATGGCGCACCCGGAATGTCGTCTTCCGGGCCGCCGGTCGCCGACCATTCCTTAACCCGCGCCAGATGATCGTAATCGCCGTAGCGCGCCTTCCACATCGGGTGCACCAGCGAACGATAGGGTTGCTGGTCGTCATCGAAACGCCGCACCAGCGCCGAGAGTTTTTCGAGCGCCAGATCGGCCTGGCTGTCAGCCGTGCCGGTCTTAAAGTCGATGGGGAGAAATTCGCCGGCCCGCGCGCCGCCCTTGAGCGCCACATAAGCCAGCGCGGCTATCGAGCCGCCGCCTGGTATCGGCGGTGTTGCCGCCGCGAACCCGCCATGACGCAGCATTGCCGCTTCCAGCGTGAGCTGCGGCGCGAGCCCGGTCCGCACCTGTTTCTCAGTTCGCACCGAGCCGGTCTTGTAGTCGAGGATGACATAGCCGCCGGCGGCGTCGCGCTCGATGCGGTCGGCAACGCCGCTCAGCGTAAATACGCCTTCCGCGACCGGAATCTGGATCGCGCCGCGGATTTCAGCAGCAACCAGGTGGAAGTTGGCGCGGCGGGCGGCCTCCCAGCCGCCGAGCCATTGCGCGATGCGCTTAAACCGCGGCCACCAAAAGGCTTGCGCCTCCGGAAAATTTTCCAGCGCCGCGAAATGCTTTCTTCCCATGGCGATGAGTTCGTCCGCCGGATCGGTAGGGAGGCTGTCCGCGAATCGCTCGCTGAATTCGCGGAGCACGTTGTGGATGACGGTGCCGCGCTCGGCGGCGCCGGGCGCGGCGTCGACCTCGTCGAGCGGCGCCAGACGCAACACGTGTTTGGCATAAATCGTGTAGGGATCGCGCAGCCAGTGCTCGATCTCCGTCACCGACAGCCGCGGCGGCCGTGCCGCGCGTGGCGGCTTCGGCGCCGGACGTGGCGCCGGCGCGATCGTTTCTGGCCGATCAAGCGCGCGCGCCCAGGCGAGATAGCGGTCGCCGCGTTGGAGCGCCGCGTGCCAGCGCTCTTCGCCGGCGACGGCAGCGAGGCGCTGGATGAAACGCGACGGGGCCGTCGGGGCGCCGCCGATCTTTGCCGCGCGTGTCAGAAAGACTTCCCGGGCGCCGAGCATTTGCGCAAAATCATGCGCCGACAATCCGATCCTGCGTTCCGGCAGATCAAGCCCGAGCTGCTGGCGCATCGGACGGCTAAGCCAGGCGTCGGTTCGAGTCTCGGGCGGCCATCTACCCTCGACCAGCCCGCCGAGCACCACGCGCTCGCTTTCGGTAAGGCGGGCTTCGATGGTGCCGACGATGCGCACGCGCGCGCCGGATCGCGGCTGCGGGCGTACGACCCGGCCGGCAAGTGCGGCGCAGAAGAGTTCGACATAATCGGACGGCGCAATCGAAAGATCTGCGGCGGCAGAGCTCGTGGCCAATTCATCAAGCGCTTGCGCGAGCTTTGCGCCATCGGGGCCGCCGAATGCATGCTCGCGCTCACCGTCGCGCGACAATTCCGCCAGCGCGTCGCGATGATGCACGGCGAGGTCAGCAAGCGCGCACGACGCCTTGCCTAAGCTTTCGAGCGGCGCCAGCGCGGCGCCAAGCCGGGCTATAAGATCGGCGGTGGCGGAAAGTTCGCCGTCGGTCAGAGCGATGCGCGGATCGGAACCGTGGAGATCTTCCGCCTCGCCGCGGCGGAATTTCGCGAGCTGCGCGCGAAAACTGCTCAGCGCATCAGCAAGTCCAGCGCTGCCTGCACGCGGACGCGGGCCGCGCAAAACCGCGCGCTCGAGCGCAGCGACGGCGCGCTCCGCATCGCGTATGCCGAGGCGTAGCAGCGGATGTTTGAGCAAGGCGAGCAGCGTCACTGGCGCCAAAACGCTGAACGCCGCCTCAGCCGCGAGCTGGGCAAAGATTCCCGCCGGCGTGTCGGTGAGCGCGTCGCCGCCGGAATCTTCCGCGTCGATGTTCCAGCGTTCGAGCGCGGCGCCGACGCGTCGCGCCAGGGCGCGGTCCGGCGTGACCAGCGCGGCGGTCTTGCCCTCCTCCACCGCTTCGCGCAACACGACCGCGACGGCGAGCGCCTCATCTTCGGCATTGGCCGCTTCGATCATGGTGACGGTGCGCAGCGCCTCGTCAGCGTGCGCGTCGAAGGCGGGATCGGCGGCGCGTTGCCGCCACATGTCGGTCGCTGCCGCCGGGCGCAGCGCCTCCGAGATCAACCGCTCGCGGCCGCGGGCGTCGGCGAGACTGATGACGGCATCGCGCGCAATGCCAATGTGTGCCAGCAGCGCCTGCAGCGCGAATTGCGGATGTCCGGGTGAGGGCGCCCCCACCCCACCCTCCCCCGCATGCGGGGAAGGGTGGGAAGCGGGTTCGTCGCCGGCAATCATCCGCCAGGAGTCTTCGTCGAGATCGGTATCGAGACCCGGCAGCACCACGGCGCCGTGCGGCAGGCGTGCGATAGTCGCGATCAGCTCGGCCGTTGCCGGGATCGAGCCGGTCGAGCCTGCTGCGATCACCGGTCCATCGGTTTTGCGCGCCAGCCGTGCCGCCTCGGCCTTGATCAGCGCATCGCGCCGCGCGGCGGGTTCGATCAATCCGCGCTCACGGAGAACCGCGGGCCAAGCCTCGCGCGCGATCTTCAGAAATCGGATGGTGAGCTGCCAATAGGGATCGAACTCCTCAGGTACGAGCTTGTCGAGCTCGTCCCACGACACGCCCCGCGTCGTCATGTCGTCCATCAGACGCGCCAGATCGTCGGCCAACGCGCAGGCCGCGGCCGGCGTCTGGGCGACAAGCGGAATGCCGCCGGCGCCGTGGATTTCCGGTGCGCTCGCCCATTTGGTGACGAGTTCGGTCAACAGCAGGCGCCGCTCGAGCCCGCCGAGCGCCGGCGGCAGCGCCAGCGCGTCCGGGCAATCGCGCCGGTCGCCGCCTCGGCGAACGCGATTTCATCCTCGTCGATATCGCCGAGGGCGACGATGCGCGGCAGGATCGCCGCGTCAACGTCCAAGACTTCGAGAAAGGCGTCACGCGCCAGCCGGCAGGCGCGGCGCGTCGGCAGATAAAGCGTGACGGCGGCGAGCGCCAGCGGATCGCGCGGAGCGGCAAAGCCGAGCTTGCCGCCGGTCAACGCCGCGATCAGCGTCGGCAAAAACGGCGCCGATGGCGGAATGGTGAAGACGCGAGGCGACATATCGGTGATCATTTGCTGGGCGCCGTCCCGCGAACGCGGCTACGACACGCCTCATGGCCGGCGTAGCCAGATTCTAGGCTGTGGCGGCCAGCGCTGCCTCAGCGGCGGCGACCGCCTCTGGCGTGCCCACATGCATCCAAACGCCTTCGAGGCGCAAGCCGAACAGGCGGCCCTTGGCGGCGGCGCGATCGAACAGCAGTGTCAGCGAAAACGCGCCCGCGGGCGCTTCGGCGAACAGAGCCGGCGCGAGCATAGCCGCACCGGCATAGACGAACGGCACCACTTCGCGTTCGGCGCGGCGGCGCAACCGGCCGTCGGGCAGCATGGCGAAGTCGCCGCGGCCGGCATAGCCGACGCTGCCCGCCGTCGGCGCCAGCAGCAGCAGCGCATCCATCGCCTCGGGATCGAAGGCCTCGGCAAGCCGCACGAAATTGGGCTTGACCCCGTCGAGCCAGACCGTGTCGGAATTGACCAGAAAGAACGGCGCGTCGCCGAGCTGCGGCAGGGCTTTGACGATGCCGCCGCCGGTGCCGAGCAACGCGCCGCGCTCATCGGAGATCACGATCTGCGGGCGCTGACGCGCGGCGAGATGGCGCTCCAAAACGTCGGCGAGATGATGCACGTTGACGATGGCGCGCGTCGACGCCGGCGTCGGCCAGGCGATCGAGCGAATAATCGATCAAGGACTTGCCGCCGATTTCAACCAGCGGCTTGGGGACATGGCCGTTGTACGGCCGCATGCGCGTGCCGAGACCGGCCGCCAGCACGATCGCGCGCGTCGGCTTCATGATGTCCCCCGACCGGCCCTCCACAACCGCCGATTCGCCATCATAGCCCATCGCGTGGCGGCACGTTGGCGTCATACCAGTCCTTGAGCGACGCCAGCGCCGGATGCGCCAGCGCGCGCTGCAAATAGCTCCATATGCGGGGGATGTGGCGCAGGTATTGCGGCTTGCCGTCGCGCCGGTCGAGCCGGGCGAAAGATGCCGAGAATCTTGGTGGCGCGCTGCGCCGCCAGCGTGGCGTAAAGCTGCGCGAAGGCGGCGGCGTCGAAGCGCTGGTCGATCGAGGCGCGCGCGGGCGTAGCGGCTGAGCAGCGCGACCTCCAGCGCTTCCGGAACGTCGACGCGCGCGTCCTGCAGCAGCGAGGCCACGTCGTAGGCGGCGGGACCCATCAGCGTGTCCTGGAAATCGAGCACGCCCGATCCGGGCCATGTCTTTCGCGCTCGGCCAGCCATAACAGATTGGGCGAATGATAATCGCGCAGCACCCAGGTGACGGGGCGCGTTCGACCGCCGGCTCGAGCGCTTCGCGCCACAAGCGCGATGAACTCCCGGCGCACGCTTGCCGCCGGCGCGCCGCCGGCGCTCATCAAGTACCAGTCGAGCAGCAGCTCGGCCTCGATCAGAAACGCATCCATGTCGTAGCGCGGCAGCCGATATTCGCGATGCGGCGCACACCGGCAGCCGTTCCGGCAATCGGCGGCGATGCAGCGACACCAGCAGATCGACGGCGGCCTCGTAGCGCTCCGCGATCGGCGCCGGCGGATCGCCGGCGACGATGCGCTCCTCGCCGAGATCCTCCATGATGATGAGCCCGGCTTTGAGATCGGCGTGCAGGATCGCCGGCGCCGAGAAGTCGCGCTCGCGCAGCCCGGCCGCGAGCGCGACGTAGGCGACAACATCCTCGGCGAGGTGGGCGATGGCGCTGTAGGGCTTGCCGTCGCGCACCGGCGGACCGTCCGGGCTGCGGCGGCGCGTTCATCAGCACCAAGGTCTGGTCGTCGAGCGTCAGCCGCTCGAAGATGCGCGTCGAGGCGTCGCCCTGCATCCGCTGGCGCTCGCGCCTCGCCGTAGCCGGATTCGTCGAGGAAGGCGCGCAGGCTGGGCAATGCGCTCGGCGCGCGCCGCGAAGGCGCCGTAGCCGGTGACGCGGGCATTGCGGGACGCCTCGGGCCGAGCTCCGGCGCCAGCGTGAAGGTGATGTCGAGGCGGTCGGGCGGCAGCAAACCGGCGGCGCGATCGGGCCATTCCATCAGCACCACGGCTGCCTTCCGGCAGGTCGTCGAAAGCCGAGCTCGGCGAGTTCGGCCGCGCCCGAAAGCCGGTAGAGATCGGCGTGAACGAGCGGGAACTGCGGCAGCTCGTAGGTCTGCAGCAACGTGAAGGTCGGGCTCGGCACCTCGATCGCATCGTCGCCGGCGAGATAGCGGATCAGCGCGCGCGCGAACGTGGTCTTGCCGGCGCCGAGGTCGCCCGACAGCGTCACCAGATCGCCGGGCTCGAGCGCGCAGGCGACGTCGATGGCAAAGCGCGCCGTCGCTTGCTCGTTCGGCAAGGTCACCGTGAAGCTCGCGCCACCGGCGCTGGTCAGAAACATCGCGTCGCTCGCTGGATGTTTGCTCAAAGCCCTATCCCGAGAGCAGTAGCGTCTCGGATCAGGCTGGCACAAGCGCTTTCGCGACCGTCACCGTTATTCGGCCGCGGTCAATGCTGACGGCGGCGCCGAACGGGAACGTGCAGGTCACGGTGGTGCCTTCGCCGACGACGGAGGCGATCGTCGACCGTGCCGCCGTGCAGCTCGACGAAGGAGCGCACCAGCGACAGGCCAATTCCGGGGCCGCGATGCTGCGAGCCGAGCGAATGCGTCTCGAACCAGTCGAACACCTTTTCCAGAACGTCGGGCGGAATGCCCGGTCCGCGGTCGGTCACCGAGAACGCCAGCGCGTCGGCGCGCCGTTCCGCCGCCAGCGTGACGGTACCGCCGGGCGGCGAAAAGCTCACCGCATTGGCGAGCAGGTTGAACAGGATCTGCCGCAGCGCGCCGCTCGTCGGCGATGAAGCTGCCGATATCGCCGGCGGCATGGATGTCGAGCGCGATGCCGGCGCTGACCAGGCGGTCCTGCACGCCTTCGGCCGCCGCCTCCATGGTTTCGCGGATGTCGACCGGCCCGAGATTGAGCTGCATGCGGCCGGCGTCGATGGTCGCGAGATCGAGAATATTGTTGATCAGCGCGAGCAGCGTGTTGGTGCGAGACCGTGATGTAGTCGAGATATTCGCGCTGCTTCGGCGCCAGCGGGCCGGTCGACGGATCGCCGAGCAGATGGACGAAGCCGATGATGTTGGTGAGCGGCGAGCGCAGCTCGTAGGACACGTGGTGGACGAAATCGATCTTGATCTGGTCGGCGTCCTCGAGCGCCTCGTTGCGTTCGCGCAGCGCGCGCTCGACATTGACCGAGTCGGTGACGTCGTGGAACGTCACCAGCGTGGCGCCGTCGGGCAGCGGCACGGTCGTGCAATCGACCACGCTGCCGTCGCGCCGTTCCGAGCCGCCCCGAAATCGCTTCGCGGCTGTCGATCGCGGTCACCACCTCGCGCAGCGCTTGCCAGGTGGCATCGTCGCCGTGCAGCGGCTGGCATAGCGCCGTGATCGTCTCGATATGCGGCCGCGCCGGCAAGCGCCTGCGGCGACAGCTTCCACATGCGGGCGAACGCGGCATTGTGCAGCCGCAGCCGGCCGTCGCTGCCGAACACCGCGACGCCTTCGGCGAGATTGTCGAGCGTTTCGCCCTGGACGCGGATCAGCTCCTCGAACCGCCGCTCGAGATCGAGCCGCTCGGTTACGTCGTGGAACAGGTAGGTGACGCCGCCGTCCGGATTGGGCGTGGTGACGACGCGCAGCGTGCGGCCGTCGGGCAGATGCCAGGTGTGCTCTTTCGCCTCGACGGCGCGATAGGCCTCGTGCAGCTGCGCCTTCCATTCCCGGAAATCCTGCTGCTCCGGCAGCTTGCGCGCCGCGCGCAGCTCGTCGAGCACCGCGGAATCGGTCGGGCCGCTGATCGAGATAGGCGGCGTCGAGATCCCACAGCGCGCGATAGGCGGCGTTGTAGAAAGTCAGCCGGTGATCGGCGTCGAACATGGCGACGCCGGTCGAAAGCTGATCGAGCGTGCGGCGGTGGGCGTCGACCATGCGCGCCAGCGCGCTGCGCATGGTTTCGGCTTCGGTGGCGTCGATGCCGATGCCGGCGCTGCCGGTTTCGGTGCGAAAGTCGAGCACGTCGAAGCTTTCGCCGCGCGCCGGCGACGATGGCGGGCAGCCGGCCGGTATAGGAGCCGGTCAGCGTGCGCGCCTGCGCGATGCTGTCGCGCGCCGCGCTGTCGAGCAACTCCAGGTTCCGGCGACGGCGTCGGCGGCGTCGCTCGCTTCGACCGCGCGCGCATAGGCGGGGTTGACGAAGGTCAGCCGCCTCGCCGCGTCGCGTATCCATGCCGGCGACGGCAACATTTCGATCAGCGCGCGCAGCGACGCGATCTCGCGTCAGCAACGCCTCATGCCGTCCGGCAAGGTCCAGAAGTTCGCGTTTGACGCCGCTCGCGTCCTTCAGCCGCAATACGGCGCGTCCGGCAATGGCGCGGCCCTGCGCCTCGATCGGGCGCCCGGACAGCGTCGTGAACGCCATCGAAAACGCTTCACCGCGCGCCCGCAGCGCCTCGACCGCCTGCTCCATCGCGGTGGCCCGAGCCGCATCGAGCCAGCTACCGAAGGCGAGCACGCGGCGCGGCGCCGAGACGCCGACGACGGCCGGATCGCCCTCGATGCTCGGCTCATCGGAGGCCGGCAGCCAATCCACCATCACCTGCGGCTCGGAGAGCAGCAAGGCGTTGGCGCGGTCGAGGCCGGCGCGCAGCGCCGCAATCTCGTCGCGCGATGAGGTTTCCAGCCGCGCCCATCCGGCGCGCGCCCGCAACAGCAGGATCGCGGTGACGACGGCAAACATCAGGAGCCCGACCAGGAGCACGAGGACGGCGACTTCGTGGCGGTCGATGCTGCGCGACGCGCCAAGCACGAGCTCGTGCAGCGCGAGCGTTGGCGGTCCGTCAGCGCGTGCCGGCAACGGCGCGAGCACGCCAATGGCTAGTGGGAATCCGCTGCGCCACGGACGAGCATAGCCCCCGCTCCTCCGGATCGTGTCCGGCATGCCCCGTTTGCCTCTGCTGGCTGTCACCGCCATCGCCAGCGGGTCCTTCGCGAGCAAACCCGCGAATCGCTTGACTTTACTCTCAAGCGGAATCGCGCCGAAAGAGTCCAGATCGTGAACGGTGGCTGAAGCCGCGTCGCCAGTCCGTTAATCGGGCTTGCGCACGAGATTGGGGCCCGTCCCGGTGGAACCGAGGCCGCCGGCGGCGCGCTCTGTAGGGTCCAGGCTGTCCGTCTCCACGAGCCTTGTTTGCCGCAGCGGCGCAATGACCAACTGCGCGATGCGCATGCCGCGATCGACGACAAACGGCTCGGAGCCGAGGTTTATCAGAATGACTTGCACCTCGCCGCGATAGTCCGCGTCGACCGTGCCCGGAGCGTTCAGCACCGTGACACCGTAGCGGGCGGCAAGACCCGAGCGCGGCCGGACCTGACCCTCATGACCCGGAGGCAACGCGATCGCGATGCCGGTCGGGACCATCGCGCGCGCCCCCGGCGCGAGCTCGACCGGCGCATCGGCCGGCACGGCGGCGTGAAGATCGAGGCCGGCGGCCAGCGCGCTTTGGTATTGCGGCAGGCCTAAATCGGCGCCGTGCGGCAACCGCATGATGCGCACCTCGACGCGCTCGTCGCCGCTCACCGCTTGGTGTCCTCGAGCGCTGCGCCGATCCGTTCGACCAAGGCGCGCGCGACATCATCCTTGGACTGCGGCGGCCAGGATTCGACGCCGTCGGCGCTGATCAAGTGAACCGTGTTGGCGTCGCCGCCCATGATGCCGGTTCCCGGCGATACGTCGTTGGCGAGGATCCAGTCGCAAGCCTTCTTCTTGAGCTTCGCCCTGGCGTTGGCGATGACATGATCGGTCTCCGCGGCAAAGCCGACGACCAGCCGCGGGCGGCCGGATTTGCGGTGCGCGATGGTCGACAGAATATCGGGATTCTCCACCAGCGCGAGGGTCGGGGTCCGGCCCTGCTGCTTCTTGATCTTGCGTTCGCTGACCCGCTCCGGCCGCCAGTCCGCTACGGCCGCCGCGAACACCGCGACATCGGCCGGCAATGCCTTCTCGACCGCCGCCAGCATCTCGCTTGCGGTTTCGACGTGCACGACGGAGATGCCGGGCGGATCGGGCAGGTTCACCGGACCTGAGACCAGCACGACGTCGGCGCCGGCGGCCGCCGCCGCCGTGGCGATCGCGTGGCCTTGTTTGCCCGATGAGCGGTTGGCGATGAAGCGCACCGGATCGATCGGCTCGCTGGTCGGTCCCGAGGTGACCAGCACCCGCTTGCCGGCGAGCGGACCGGCGCGGCGCAGCATCGCCTCGACGGCGGCGGCGATTTCCAGCGGCTCGGCCATGCGTCCGATGCCGGCCTCGCCGCGCTCGGCCATTTCGCCGGCGTTCGGACCGACCAGGCGAACGCCGTCCGCCTTGAGCCGCGCGAGATTGCGCTGCGTCGCCTTGGCGTTCCACATCTGCGGATTCATCGCCGGTGCAATCAGGATCGGCTTGCCGGTGGCGAGCAGGACGGCGCCCGCGAGATCGTCGGCGCGTCCGCCCGCCATTTTGGCGATGAGGTCGGCGGTCGCGGGCGCGACCACGACCAGGTCGGTGTCGCGCGCCAGACGGATATGGCCGACATCAAACTCGCTCTGCGGATCGAACAGATCGGTGTAAGCCTGCTCGCCGGCCAGCGCGCCCGCGGCAAGCGGGGTGACGAAATGCTGTGCCGCGGCGGTGAGAATGCAGCGCACGCGTGCGCCGCGATCCTGCAGGCGGCGGATGAGATCGAGCGATTTGTAGGCGGCGATGCCGCCGCCAATGATCAAGAGGACGCGCTGCGCGTCCGCAATGACCGGCGGAGCCTTTTGCCGCGCCGGCCGCGCCGGCGGCTCGAAGCGATCCAGGGTCTCGCGGCCGGCGTCTTCCGCCGCCTGGCGCAGGATGACCCGGACCTCGTCTTCCATCGATCGGCCGTGCCGCGCTGCGCGCAGCCGCAGCAGCGTCTTGAGCGTGTCGTCGAGCTGCCGGACGGTGAGACTGGCCATCGGCTTTCTCCGCGCCGCCGGCATCTTAGCGCAGAAGTGATTGCATTGCAATCAATGCAATCACTTGATCAGCAGAATCACGATCCACAGCAGCAAAGCGGCGATCAGCCAGAGCGCGACGGTGGCCCAGCGGTTGCGGCGGGCTTCGCTGTTGCCGATCTCGGCAACGGTTTGCGGCGACAGCACCAAACCGTCACGCGTGATCTCATCGAGCTGATCGAGCACGCGGGCGCCGCGGGTCAGCAGGCCCGGCACATGACTGACAAAGCGGCCGACCTCGGCGGCGCCGAGTGCCGCGCCTTCGAGCTTGCCGGCCGGCCCGAGATTGCGCGTCATCCATTCGCGCACCACCGGCTCGGCCGTCGACCACATGTCGAGCTTGGGATCAAGCGAACGCGCCACGCCTTCGACCACGACCATGGTCTTCTGCAGCAGCAACAATTCCGGCCGGGTGCGCATGTCGAACAGGCCGGTCACCTCGAACAGCAGCGTCAGCAGCCGCGCCATCGAGATATCTTCGGCGGTGCGGTTATGGATCGGCTCGCCGATGGCGCGGATCGCCTGGGCGAAGCTTTCGACCGAATGCTGCGGCGGCACATAACCGGCCTCGAAATGCACTTCGGCGGCGCGGTGATAATCGCGGGTGATGAAGCCGTGCAGGATTTCGGCAAGGAACAACCGCTCCTTGGCGCCAAGCCGGCCCATGATGCCGAAATCGACGGCGATGAGCCGGCCGCCGTCATCGACGAACAGGTTCCCCGGATGCATGTCGGCGTGAAAGAACCCGTCACGCAGCGCGTGGCGCAGAAACGTCTGGATCAGGGCGCGGGCGAGCTGGCGCAGATCGAAGCCCTTGGCGGCGAGCCGCGCGCGGTCCGACAGCGGCGTCGCATTGATCCATTCCAGCGTCAGGACGTCCTTGCTGGTGCGATCCCAATCGACGGCGGGCACGCGAAAATCCGGATCGTCCTTGGTGTTCTCGGCCATTTCCGAGAGCGCGGCCGCCTCGAGGCGAAAGTCCATCTCGACGGTGACCGAGCGGCGCAACGTGTCGACCACTTCGATCAGCCGCAGCCGCCGCGCCTCGGCGGAAAAATCTTCGGCGTGGCGCGCCACGAAGGTGAAGGCGCGCAGATCGGCATAGAAGCGGCGCTCGATGCCGGGCCGCAGCACCTTGACCGCGACGGCGCGCGGCCCTTGGGCGGTCGCGACCTCCGCCCGGTGCACCTGCGCGATCGAGGCGGCGGCGACCGGCGGGCCGAAGCTTGCATAAACCGCACTGACCGGCCTGCCGAACGAGGCGGCGATTGCCGCTTCCGCGTCCGCTTGCGGGAATGGCGGCATCTGGTCCTGCAGCCGCTCGAGGTCGCGGGCCAATGCGGCGCCGACGACATCGGGCCGGGTCGCCAGAAACTGGCCGAGCTTCACGTAGCTCGGGCCGAGCCGCGTCAGCGCCGCCGACAAGCGCGTCTCGGCTGAGCCGACCGACGGCCGCTCGATCAGCCGCGCCAGGCGCACCAGCGGACGCGCCGCCGGCGGAATGACCGCCGGATCGATGGCGCCGAACACGCCTTCACGGGCGAATACAAAGCCGGCGCGGCCGAACCGAAGAAGATACGCGGGAGCGGAGATCACGAAGTACTCTCGACCAGGGACTCCCTCCCCCGCTTGCGGGGGAGGGAGGGGTGGGGGCTGGCTTGCGCGGCATGGGTTAAAGACCGCCACCCGGCGCGCTTCGCGCGTCGACCTCCCCCGCAAGCGGCAGAGGTAAAAGTGGAGACCGTCGCGGGCGCGGAGATCACAAACGCCAGCCGGAATGCAGCGCCACGATGCCGCCGGTCATGAGTTGATGCGAGACCCGCGCAAAGCCCGCCGCACGCATCATGGTGGCGAAGGCTTCCGGCCTCGGAAAGCGGCGGATCAATTCCACCAGATAGCGGTAGGATTCGGCGTCGCCGACCACCGCGCGGCCGAGCGCTGGAATGACGTTGAACGAGTAAAAGTCGTACAGCCTGTCGAGGCCGGGCACGTTGACCGCGGAAAATTCGAGGCAGAGAAATCGGCCGCCGATCTTGAGCACGCGAAACGCTTCCGCCAGCGCCACATCAATGCGCGGCACATTGCGGATGCCGAACGCAACCGTTGCGGCGTCGAAACTCTTATCCGCAAACGGCAGCGCCTCGGCATTGGCTTCGGTGAACGTGATCCCCCTCCCAATCCCTGCCCCGCTCGCGGGGGAGGGTAGGGTGGGGGCGCGTGCGGCCGCACGCCCGCGTCCAATGGCCAGCATGTCCGCATTGATATCGCAGACCGTGGCGTTCGTAGCCTCGCCGCCGGCCGCGATCACACGCATCGCGACGTCGCCGGTGCCGCCGGCAATGTCGAGCAAGTGGAACGGCCGGTTCCTCGGCGGATTGACCGCGGTGACCAGCGCATTCTTCCAGGCGCGATGCAGCCCGAACGACATCAGGTCGTTCATCAGGTCGTAGCGGCGCGCGACGCTGTGGAAGACGTCGTCGACCAGCGCCTGCTTGCCTGCAAGCGGCACTTCGCGCGCGCCGAACGGGGCGGTGTCTGCCATCCCAAGCTTTCCTGTTGCGCCAAACCATAGCGCGGCGGCTCAAGCGACGCTATGTCTGGCAAAATTAACCATTAGCGCGCCGCGGACCGTCGTCGAGCGATGCCCGAACTTCCCGAAGTCGAAACCGTACGCCGCGGGCTCCAGCCGGCGATGGAAGGCGCGCGCTTCGAAAAGGTCGAAGTGCACCGCGGCGATCTGCGCTGGCCGTTGCCCAAGGATTTCGCGCAGCGGCTCGAAGGCAAGACCGTGACCGGCCTCGGCCGGCGGGCGAAATATCTGCTCGCCGATCTTTCCTCCGGCGATGTGCTGCTCATGCATCTCGGCATGTCCGGCTCGTTTCATGTTTTTCAGGAAGCCGGCGGCAAAGCGCTGGGCCGGTATCATCACCAACGCGCGCAGCACGCGGCACATGACCACGTCGTGTTTCATATGTCGTCGGGCGCCATCGTGACCTTCAACGATCCGCGCCGGTTCGGCTCGATGAAGCTCGTCCCGCGCGCCAGGCTCGATGCCGAGCCGCTGCTGGCAAGGCTCGGCCCCGAGCCGCTCGGCAACGCCCTCGACGCCGCGATGCTGGCGCAAGCCTGCCAAGGCAAGAAGACCAGCCTGAAGGCGGCGCTGCTCGACCAGCGCGTGGTGGCCGGGCTCGGCAACATCTATGTCTGCGAGGCGCTGCATCGCGCCCGGCTTTCGCCCAAACGCCTCGCCGCAACCATCGCCGGCAAGACCGGCGCGCCGAACGAGCGCGCCGAGCGCCTGGTCGAGGCCATCAAGGCGGTGCTCAACGCCGCGATCAAGGACGGCGGGTCCTCGCTGCGCGACCACAAGCTCACCGATGGCGAGCTCGGCATGTTCCAGCACCACTTCCGGGTCTACGATCGCGAAGGCGAAAAGTGCCGGACGCCCGGCTGCGGCGGCACCGTCAAGCGCATCGTGCAGAACGGACGCTCGACGTTTTATTGTCCGCTGTGCCAGAAGTAACATCAGGGAAGACAACGCCGGGACATGCCATGAGCTACCAGAACATCATCGTCGAATCCCGCGGCAAGGTCGGCTTGATCCGGCTCAACCGTCCGCAGGCGCTCAATGCGCTCAACCGCGCGCTGATGGGCGAACTCACCGCGGCGCTCGGCGCGTTCGACGCCGACGGCGCTATCGGCTGCATGGTGATCACCGGCTCGGACAAGGCATTCGCCGCCGGCGCCGACATCAAGGAGATGGCGGAAAAAACCTTCACCGAGGCTTACCTCGGCGATTTCGCCGCCGACTGGCATTGCGCCGCGGACGCGCGCAAGCCGGTGATCGCCGCGGTCGCGGGCTTTGCGCTCGGCGGCGGCTGCGAGCTCGCCCTGCAATGCGATCTCATCATCGCCGCCGACAACGCCAAATTCGGCCAGCCCGAGATCAAGCTCGGCATTATCCCCGGCATCGGCGGCACTCAGCGCTTCACCCGCGCGGTCGGCAAGTCGAAGGCGATGGACATCGTCCTGACCGGCCGCATGATGGACGCCGCCGAAGCCGAGCGCTCCGGCCTCGTCGCCCGCATCGTGCCGCTGGCGAGCCTGGTCGACGAAGCGATGAAGGTCGCCGAAACGATTGCGTCGATGTCGCTGCCGTCGGTGCTGGCGGCCAAGGAAGCGGTCAACGCCGCGTTCGAGACCTCGCTGGCCGAAGGCGTACGCTTCGAACGCCGGGTATTTCATTCGCTGTTCGCCACCGCCGACCAGAAGGAAGGCATGGCCGCCTTCATCGCCAAGCGGCCGCCGAAGTTCGAAAATAAATGAACCGGTCAGAAACCGCCGCGCTTCAGCGCTTTACGTCTTCCGTCGTCGCTTCGGAATAGCGCGAATAGAAGTGCTCGACGCGCTGCCGCCACATCGTCACGAAGGCGGCGGAGGTCAGGTTTTCAACCGATTTCCAGGCGTGCTTGATGGCCGGAAGCGTATTGGCCCAGATCGCCCGCTTGCACCAGCGTTCGCCTTTTTCCTTGCCCTCATCGGTGGCGCACATCGACTTCCAGGCAATCCGCTCCGGATGGCTGACGTGTTCGGCGGCGCCCTGCCAGCCTTGCTGGTGAATCAAATAAAGATCGCTGAAGCTCGGCTTCCTATGCGTATCCCATTCAAACAATGTCGCGTCGGTGAGAAATTTGTAGGCGGCCGCAATGGCGTTGTCGCGGGGACTGGTAATGTCTCCCGATCCGTATTTGTCGAACTCGTACTTGTTGAGCTGAAACAGCCCGATATACGATCCGGTACGCTGCTTGGGGTCGAAATCGGATTCGATCTTGGCGACGGCTTTCATGAAGGCAAAATTCACCCCGAAAGCGTTTGACGCGCGCTTGATCTCCTCGACCGGAGTTCCAACCGCGACGTCCTTCAGCGAAGCCAGAACGATGTCGGCCGGCTTTTCCTTCGGCAGAATTTCGGCATAGACGTAATAAGAGACATATGACGCGTCTGGCTTGGACGGTCTTGCATCGCCGAAATCGTCATAAATCGGCGAATAATCCTCTTCCAATGCTGCTTGATCCGGTTCCGGGATTTCGACGGCGGATTCCTCTTGGCGTAACGGCAACGGCTCAAGCTGGGAGACCGCGCCGGGCGCAGCGGGCAGATCGACAGCGATCGGCAACTGCGCAACTTGGGTCGGCTCGATCGCCGCATTTGGCGGAGCTACGTTCGGCGTCGAATCGAAGGCCATCTGACGAACTGCAACGTTCGCAACGGCAACGGCCACTGCGATGGCAAAGGCCACGACCATCCAGGGGAAGTAGAAGCCGGTTGTTGTCCCGTCGGCGCTGATCCGTCGTCCGCGCCTGCGCGCTTCTCGAAAAATGATTGTGGTCATTTGCGCACACAAATCACGCGCGCGACCGATTGCTCCGGAGCGGCGTGGCTGCCGGCGGCGGCGAGCGTGACGCCGCGCGCTTGAAGAAATGCGCGGATCGTCGACGCCGGCACCAGGGCAGCGGCCTGGCCGGGCGCGCTGTTGCCCGCGACCAGCGATGGTTTGAGGTCAAGGGTGCCGGCGGCGACCAGCGCCGGTTTGAGGTCCACCATCCCCACCAATCCGCCGTGCGCGTTGACCGCCGCCGCGCCGGAAAAGCCGGGCTTCGGCGCCGGCTCGATGCCTTGCGCGCCAAGATGCGCCGCGGCGCTGCTCACCTCGGCGCCGCCGGCCTGGGCGAGCGGGTCGGCCACGCCGATGATTTTGAGCTCGGCGCTTTGATCGTTGTCGGCGGCGAGCAGCGCCGGCACGAGGTTACGAGCGCCATAAAGACGGATCAGCGCGAGATCGTCCGCCTTGTCCACGGCGATACGCTCGGCGTGACCGAACCCCGGCACCGTGATGGTCTGGCATTCATCGGTGACGTGGGCGGGCGCGACCAGATCGCCGTCGCCGCTCACCACGATCGCGGTGCCGTATTCGACCATGCGCCGCAGGCCCGGCAGCGGGGCGGCGTTGGGATCGGGGAATCCCACGAACGCGTTCGCAACGGCGATGGCGACGCGGCCCATGGTACCCTCGGTCGCCTGGTCGTACTGCACGGTGACGCCGCGCACTTCGCTGCCATGCGCCTCGGCGCGGACCAGAAAATCCTTCAGTCCCTGAACCCCGAGGATGACGAAGGAGTCGGGCTTGAGCGCGCTCGAGGTGATCTGCCGGTGCGATGCCTTTTTTTCTTCATCGAACAGCGCCGGCAACGCCGCTTCGGTCAGGCGAAAGGTCTCGATCTGAATCTGTCCCTGCGCCGAGGTCCAGCGGCTGCCGGTGCGCGAAGCACCGGTGCGAGGCACGAGTTTTTCCGGCAGGCCGAGGCGGGCACCGGTTTTCGAGTCTTCGATGAGCTGCCAGCCGACGGCGGCCGCGGAAAAGCTCGGAACCTCGGCCAGCGGATCGGAATCTTCCTTGGGGCGGCGAGCCGCGACATGCGGCTTCTTTTTGGCCGCGGCCGAGGGTGTGGTCGTCGATGCGGCCGGCTTGCTTGCATTCATGGCGAGCGCCGGCGAACCCGCCGCCATAAGGCCAACAACGATGGCCGCCGCCCATATGCGCATGATCCGACCCACCCCTGATGCCCAATCGTAACCGAACCCGGCCCGAAGGCCAAACACGGAACCAACTTTCGCGGACAGCAAACTTGGCGCGGCGGTGGTTCCAAACATTATTCACGCTTATGTTAACGTCATGCTCACCGCCGACGAACTCGAACGCTATGCGCGTCACATTGTGCTGCGCGAGGTGGGCGGGCCGGGACAGGCTGCGCTCGGCCGCGCGCGCGTGCTGGTGATCGGCGCCGGCGGACTCGGCGCGCCGGTGCTCCTTTACCTCGCCGCGGCCGGGGTTGGCACGCTCGGCGTCATCGACGACGACGTCGTCTCGCTGTCGAATCTGCAGCGGCAAGTTATCCATGCCACCCCGGACCTGGGTCTGCCAAAAGTCGAGAGCGCCGCGGCGGTCATTCACCGGCTCAACCCGCATGTCGCCGTCGAACCGCATGGCGTGCGGCTGACCGCGCAAAATGCGCTCGCTCTGATCGGCGGCTACGATCTGGTCGCCGACGGCTCGGACAATTTCGCCACGCGCTATCTGGTCGCCGACGCCTGCTACTTTGCGAGGAAGCCGCTGGTCACGGCGGCGCTGGGTCCGTTCGACGGCACGCTCACCACCATCCGCGGCCATGAGCGCGGCGCCGACGGCAAGCCGAATCCGACCTATCGGTGTCTGTTCCCCGAGCCGCCACCGCCCGGCACCGTGCCGGCCTGCGCCGAGGCCGGCATTCTTGGCGCGCTCGCCGGCGTTCTCGGCTCGATGGCGGCCCTTGAGGTGATCCGCGAAATCGTCGGCTTCGGCGAGGGCCTGGTCGGCCGCCTGCTCATGCTCGACGCCCGCGCCATGCGCTTCGAGACCTTGCGCTACGCCTGGGATCCGGCGAACCCGCTGTCCGGCGAGCAGCCGACGATCCGCGATCTGTCAGTGCATGGGTAGTTCACGGTCGCAAACAGCGATCGTCATCCTAAAGGTGCCTGCGCGCAGCGCGGGCCTCGAAGGGTGCTGCTCAAGCGCCTCGGCCGTCGCCCTTCGAGGGCCGCCTCAGGGTGAGGGAAAGGAACTTCATCGAGTACACGGCGCTATTTGCTCCAGGTCGCCGCGATGGCCGAGCCTTTGAGCACCGACCATTTGTTGCCGCCGGCGCTGACCACCGTGAAGCAATGATCCTGCGCGCCCTTCCAGGCGGTGCAGAAGCCGTCCTTCGAGAGCTTCCAGGTGCCCTCGCCCCTGCTGCCGGTGCCGATCGGGTGACGTTTCATCTTGCCGTCCGCCGTGAATGTCATTTTGAATCTGATATTGGAAGGCGTCGACGCGGTGAAGGGCTGACCGTTGAAAAACGTCGCCTGGATCTCGCTCGGCGAAAGCTTTGCCGGCGGCGCGGCAAAGGCGGATGGAGCTGATAAAGCGCCAAGAACTATGCCGGTTACACTGCCCGCAATGGCTGCACGCATGTGAGGCTCCGACGTCGTGATTCAGGAATGTTATAATCGGCAATCTCATAGCATAGACGGCACGCCCGTTCACCCGGCGCATTTGCCTGGCCCGTTCATCTGGCCTGGCCGTGATAGACGCTGTTCGGCCGCATATCGGTGGCGGACGCCACGCGGTTCGACATGTTGAAGAAGCCGGCGACGGCGGCGATATCCCAGATGTCGCGGTCGGTGAAGCCTTCGCGGCGCAGCGCTGCACGATCGTTCTCCTCGACCAGCCACGGCTCGGCGGTGAGCTTGACGGCAAAGTCGAGCATGGCGCGCTCGCGCGGCGACAGCCGCGCCGCGCGGTAGTTCATCGCCATGAGTTCGCCGAGCACCGGATCGCCGGAAAGCTGACGCACCGCGGCACCGTGGGCGACGAGGCAGTAATAGCATCGGTTGTGCGCCGAAACCGCGACCGCGATCATCTCGCGCTCGAGCTTGCTCAGGCCCGACGGCGCCAGCATCAGATCGTTGTACATGGCGACGAAGGCCGAAAGCTTTGCCGTATCGAAGGCGTAAGCCTGCAGAACGTTCGGGACGAAGCCGAGCTTTTCCTCGCATTTGGCGAAATAGGCGGCCATCTCGGGGGACAGCTTCTCCGGCGGCAGCTTGAGCGCGGTAATGACGGTGTCGTCGCCCTCGACCGCCGGACGGCGGGGTTTCTTCGGTGATTGACCGCTCGGGGCGGTTTTGCGGCTGCGCTTGGCCATGGTGCTTTCTCTGGCGTTTCCTGAATGCGACACCGCAATCAGTGGCGGTGGATAGAGTGACATTATAGATCGCGGCGGTAGCGGATGGGCGCCTGACGCGAGTAGTGTTGCCGAGAATCGCGATAGACGGACCGACAGGGGGAAACATGGCCGTCCAGAACATTCCCCGGCCCGCGGACGATCATACCAGCCGGGTGCTGATTGATGCGGCCGCGGCGATCCTTGCCGGGCGCCTGCGCGATATCCCGCCGGGTTACCTTGCCGATCTTTTCGGCCACGCCACGCTCGACGATCTGGAAAGCTACCAGCCGGAGGAGCTTGCCGGCATCGCCGAACATTCCTGGTCGTTTCTCCTGGAGCGCAAGCCGGGCGCGGCCAAAATCGGCTTTGCGCCCGTCGACGCGGCGGCCGGCCTGGCCGTGCTCGAAATCCTCAACGACGACATGCCGTTCCTGGTCAATTCGGTCCTCGGCGAGCTGAGCGAACGCGGCTTCGACATTCGTCTGCTGGTCCATCCGGTGTTCACCGTCGAGCGCAACGAGGCCGGCCACCTCGTCGCCTTCAAAGGCGGACGTAAGGCGGAGGGACGGCGCGAAAGCTTCATTCACGTTCATGTCTACGGCATGGACGATGCGGCGCAGCGCGCCGACACCGTGCGCGCGCTCGAAGAAGTGCTCGCCGACGTGCGCGTCAGCGTGCAGGATTGGCGGCCGATGCTGGCACGGGCGAGCGAGGTCGCGGTCGAGCTGAAAGCCAACCCGCCGCCGCTTCCGGCCGACGAGATTGCCGAGGCCGTTCAGTTTCTCCAATGGATGGCGGCGGATAATTTCACCCTGCTCGGCGCGCGCGACTACGCCTATACCGATGCCGAGCATGCGCTGGAGCCGAAATTCGAGACCGGGCTCGGGCTGTTGCGATCGCGCGAGATGCGGCTGCTGCGCCGTGGCAATCAGCTCGTCACCATCACGCCGGAAATCCGCGAGTTCCTCAAAGAACCGAAGCTGTTGATCATGACCAAGGCCGCGGTGCGCTCACGCGTGCACCGGCGCGTCCATCTGGATTACGTCGCGGTAAAGCGCTTCGACCGCGACGGCAGGCTGGTCGGCGAATGCGTGTTCTGCGGGCTGTTGACCTCGACCGCCTATACCCGCTCGGTGCGGGCCATTCCCTATCTGCGGCGCAAAGTCGATCACATCATCAGCCGCGCCGGCTTCGATCCGTCGAGCCATTCGGGCAAGGCGCTGGTCAACGTGCTGGAGCACTATCCCCGCGACGAACTGTTCCAGATCGACGAAGACACGCTCTATCAGTTCGCGCTGTCCATTCTTCAGCTCGACGAGCGCCCGCGGGTGCGCGTGCTGCCGCGCCGCGATCGCTTCGACCGCTTCGTGTCGATTCTGGTCTACATTCCGCGCGACCGCTACGACAGCGAGATCAGGGCAAAATCGGCGAGTATCTCGCCACCAAGTTCAAGGGGCGCGTCCGCGCCTTCTATCCGTTTTTCCCGGAAGGGCCGCTGGTCCGCGTTCACTTCATCATCGGGCGCTACGACGGCGAGACGCCGCGCGTCGACCGCGCCGTGCTCGATGCCGCGGTCGAAGCCATCGTGCGGAGCTGGATCGACGGCTTCGGAGCGGCGCTCGCCGCCGCGCATCCCTCGCAAAAGGCGCGCACGCTGTTCGCGCGCTATTGCGATGCCTTTCCGGTCGACTATCGCGAGATCTATCCGCCGGCGAGCGCCGTCGCCGATATCGGCGTGGTCGAAGCGCTGACCGCCGAGCACCCGCTCGGCGTCGAGCTTTACCGCACGACTGGCGGGGAAGCGACCAGCGCCGGGCTCAAGGTTTTCAGCCACAGCCGGCCGATTGCGCTGTCGGAGCGGGTTCCGGTGCTGGAGAACATGGGCTTCCGCGTCGTCGACGAGCGCACCTATCACATTCAGCCCGGCGACGACGCCGCCGATGTCTGGTTCCATGACATGACGCTGCAGAGCGCATTGGGTCAGCTTTTCGCGATCGATGCGCTCAAGGAACGGATCGAAAGCTGCTTCCTCGCGGTCATGGGGGGACGCGCCGAGGACGACGGCTATAACGCACTCGTTCTGGCGACCGGACTGGTGTGGCGCGATGTGGCGCTCATTCGCACGCTGTCGCGCTTCCTGCGCCAGGGGCGCATCCCCTACTCGCAGGATTACATGTGGACGACGCTGCGCAAGCACGCCGGCATCGCGGCGCAGATCGTGACTTCGTTCCACACCCGCTTCGACCCGCATATCGGCGTGCTGCAGGGCGAACGCGCGGCCCGTGAGGCTTTCATCGCCGGCTCGATCGAAACCGCGCTGCAGGCGGTCGAGAGCCTCGACGAGGATCGCATCCTGCGCCGCTTCGTCAACGCGGTGGCGGCCGCGATCCGCACCAATTTCTATCAACTCGACCGCGACGAAAGGCCGAAGGAGCTCATTGCGGTGAAGTTTGCGAGCCGCAAGCTCGACGCCATGCCGTTGCCGCGGCCGCTGTACGAAATCTTTGTGTACTCGCCGCGGGTCGAAGGCGTGCATCTGCGTTTCGGCAAGGTTGCCCGCGGCGGCATCCGCTGGTCGGACCGGCCGCAGGATTTCCGCACCGAAATCCTCGGCCTGGTCAAAGCCCAGAACGTGAAGAATGCGGTGATCGTGCCGGTCGGAGCCAAAGGCGGCTTCATCCCGAAACGTCTGCCGCCCGGCGGCGCGCGCGAAGCGATCCAGGCGGAAGGGACCGCCGCCTACAAGCTGTTCATCGGCACGCTGTTGGACATCACCGACAATATCGGCACCGGAACGACCGGCGTGGTGCCGCCGCCGGACGTCGTGCGCCACGACGGCGACGATCCCTATCTCGTCGTCGCCGCCGACAAGGGTACGGCGACGTTCTCCGACATCGCCAACGTCATCGCCATCGCCCACGACTTCTGGCTCGGCGACGCTTTCGCCTCCGGCGGCTCGGCCGGTTACGACCACAAGAAAATGGGCATCACCGCGCGCGGCGCCTGGGAATCGGTCAAGCGCCACTTCCGCGAAATGGACGTCGATATCGGCAAGACCCCGTTCACGACGGTCGGCGTCGGCGACATGTCGGGCGACGTGTTCGGCAACGGCATGCTGCGCGAGAAAACCACCAGGCTCCTCGCCGCCTTCGACCACCGCGACGTCTTCATCGATCCCGATCCCGATCCGGAGCGGACCTTCGCCGAGCGCCGGCGGCTGTTCGACCTGCCGCGATCGAGCTGGCAGGACTTCGACAAAACACTGATCTCTCCGGGCGGCGGCGTGTTTTCACGCGCCGCCAAGGAGATCAGGCTGTCGCCGGAGGCGCAAAATCTGTTCGGCGTCGGCGAGCGCCTGACGCCGCAGGAGCTGATCCGCGCGATCCTGAAGGCGCAAGTCGACTTGTTGTTCTTCGGCGGCATCGGCACCTACATCCGCGCCTCTGACGAGACCGATGAAGCGGCCGGCGACCGCGCCAACGATGCCATCCGCATCGCCGGCAAGGATCTGCGCTGCAAAGTGATCGGCGAGGGCGCCAATCTCGGCATGACGCAACGCGGCCGCATCGAGGCGGCGCTGTGCGGAGTGCGGCTCAACACTGATGCCATCGACAATTCGGCCGGCGTCAACACCTCCGACATGGAGGTCAACATCAAGATCGCGCTGAGCATCCCGGTGCGCGACGGACGCCTGGCGATGGCCGCGCGCAACGTGCTGCTGGCCGAGATGACCGATGAAATCGCCGGCCTCGTGCTGCGCAACAATTACCTCCAGCCGCTTGCGATCTCGCTGGCCCAGCGCCGCGGCATGGAGGATTTCGGCTTCCTGCAGCGGCTCATCCAGACGCTGGAGGCGCGCGGGCACCTCGACCGCGCCGTCGAGTATCTCGCCGACGACATGCAGCTTGCCGAGCGCCGCCGCCGCTCGCAGCCGTTCACCCGGCCGGAGCTGGCGGTGCTGCTGGCCTACGCCAAGCTGACGCTCTACGACGACCTGCTCGAATCCGCGGTACCCGACGATCGTTATCTCAGCCGCGAGCTCGGCCGCTATTTTCCGAAGCCGATTGCCGAACTGTTCCCTGATGCGCTCGAACATCATCGCCTGCGCCGCGAAATCATCGCCACCCAGCTCTCCAACTCGATGATCAACCGCGGCGGCCCTTCGCTGATCGTGCGGATCGCCGATCAGACCGGCGCCGCGCCAGCCGCCGTCGCCGCGGCGTTTGCCGCCGTGCGCGACAGTTACGGCATGACCGCGCTCAACGCCGCGTGCGACGAATTGGACAATCAGGTCGCTGGAAAGGTGCAGCTCGACCTCTATGCGGCGGTGCAAGACCTTCTGCTCGACCGTATCATCTGGTTTTTGCGCAACGTCGACCTGACGCAGGGCCTTGTCGATGTGGTGATGCATTACCGCGACGGCATCGCCGCGGTGGCGGCCGCGCTCGATCATGCGCTGTCCGCGGACGCATCGAGCGCGCGTGCGGCGCGCAGCAAAGAACTCAGCGAAGCGGGCGTGCCCGACGAGCTTGCCGGCCGCATCAGCAATCTCGGCCCGCTGACCGCCGCGACCGACATCGTGCTGGTCGCCGACCGCACCGGCAAGGCGGTCGGCGATGTCGCGGCCACCTACTTCGCCAACGGCGCGTTCTTCCGCCTCGATCGCATCGCCGCCGCCGCCAACAACATCCCGATTGCCGATTATTTCGACCGGCTGGCGCTCGATCGCGCGCGCAATTCAATCGGCGATGCCGAGCGAAGGCTGACCGCTGCGATGGTCGGCAATGGTACGGCCGGCGCCGGCGCCGTCGAAGCATGGGTCGCGCCGCGCAAGGGCGAAGTGGAACGGATCCGCGGCGCCATTCACGAGATTGCGAGTTCCGGTTTGACGCTGTCGAAACTCGCCGTCGCCGCGAGCCTGCTCGGAGATTTGGTAAAGAATTAGCGGGCGAAGAATTAGCGGCGTGGCCGCGGCTTGCCACTGGATCGCCACAAAAAAGAACCCCAAGCAGGATACGCGCTTGGGGTTCTTAAGTAGTTGCCTCAACTTAGGCTTTTTGGACCGGGCGGCGGGGTGTCGGGGGATGGGGAGCCGCCCGGCCGGCCTAATGCTTGGGAAATATGCGCGTGTCTGCGCGATGCAATGCGGATCACGGCTTAGTGTTGAATGCTGCGGCAAAACGCCCAATTTTGAGCAAGGTCGCGCATTTTCGTTGCCGCTGCTTGCCTGACTGACGACGCCGAACCGGAATGCCAATGTCGCGTAACAGCAACACGTTGCGTCTTGCGTCCGATACGCGCCAGCGCCGCCGCAGCCGCTGTCCAGTACTCGACTTTGATGAAAGGTGATTGTTTTTTTGCAATGCACTCATCACCGCGGCGAGGTGAGATTTGCCTGTCGGAATAAAGCGATTGCACCACTCGGCGGATCCGGAGAGAAAAAGCCTTTCGTCCATGAACCCGGCGGCGCGTGCACGAGTTTTATTTTTGTGCCATGCTTCCGGCTGGATCGACGGCGGAGGCTAGAAGACCTATAGATTTGCTATACTATGCTTGCGCCGGGTCCAGCCGTCAGACCCGAATGCATGTGGCGGCGAGGTAGCGGCATGGACGCAATGCACTCGATACCCTTCCTCTACACCCTGTCGGAATTCGCCGTCGGTATGTTGGTCGGCCTGACCGGCGTTGGCGGCGGCTCGTTGATGACGCCCCTTCTCATTCTGTTGTTTGGAATCCACCCGGCAACCGCGGTCGGGACCGACCTGCTGTATGCCGCGGCGACGAAGTCTGCGGGAAGCGTGGTGCACGGGCTCAACCGGACCGTCGATTGGCGCGTGGTGCGGCGGCTGGCGACTGGCAGCGTTCCGATGACGATCGTTTCGATCGCCGCGCTGAGCTATCTCGACATCAACGGCCCGATCGCCCGCGAGATCATCGGCTCGGTGCTGGCCTTTGCTTTGGTGCTCACCGCCACGACGCTGGTGTTTCGCGAAAAGATCGTCGTGCGCTACGCGCCGCGCCTCGGCACGCTCTCAGCGCACCGGATCGCGGTTCTCACCGTGATCGTCGGCGGCGTGCTCGGCGTCCTGGTATCGATCTCCTCAGTCGGCGCCGGAGCGATCGGCGTCACGGCGCTGATCCTGCTCTATCCGAAGCTGCCGACGAAGTGCATCGTCGGTTCTGACATCGTCCACGCGGTGCCGCTTACGCTCGTTGCCGGCATCGGCCATTGGCTTTTGGGTTCGATCGATTGGCAGGTCTTTACCGCCCTGATTTTTGGATCGATCCCGGGCATCCTGGTCGGCAGCTACGCCGCCGCCCGCTTTCCGGAGACCGCGCTCCGCGTTGTGCTGGCCGTGACCCTGCTCGCGGTGGCGACAAAGCTGTCGTTCGGCCTCATTCCTTCAGCGTCGGAGGTCGTGGCGGTGCAGTCGATCACTCACCACTGACGCGGCTCATTCGCCGGCCGCCCGCGGTATCGCTGCGAATTCCAAGAAGGCCCGCGGCCAGCGCGAACCGCACGTCTCACGCCGCCCCACCCCTATCGGGTACACCGTAACGATGCAGATCGCTGCCATGGACGTCGAGCCAGGTCTTGGCGCGTTCGTGATCCGGACAGAGGCGTCGAACCAGCCGCCAGAACCTGGTGGAATGGTTCATCTCGACGAGATGCGCCACTTCATGCGCCGCGAGGTAATTGAGGACGAAACCGGGCGCGAGGATGAGCCGCCACGAATATGACAACACGCCGGCCGTGGAGCACGAGCCCCAGCGGCTTGCCTGATCGCGCACCGAAACTCGCGCGACGCGCACACCGAGATCGGCGGCATGGCCAAGGCTGGCGGCTTCGAGCTCTTGCTTGGCCTGGCGCCGCAGGAAATCGCCGACCCGGCGATTGATGTGCGGCGCCTCGCCGGCGACACAGAGCAGCCGCGCGCCGTCGCCGTCGGTCTCGGTCCAGACCGTGCCGCGGACGCCGCGGCGATGCGTGATCCGGTGCGGCACGCCACGCAGCGGCACCACAACGCCGTGCGCGAAACGCACCGCCTCGGGCAACCGGCCGAGCCGCGCTGCGATCCAGCCGCCGTGCTTCTGCGCGAAGTCGCGCGCCTCTTTCAAAGTTCCGCGCGGCGGAATCGTGAGGATCACTTCACGCGTCGCCGCCTGAATCCGCAAAGTGTAGCGGCGCGCCTGACGATGCCGACGCATGCGCACGAGATAGACGGAGCGGTCGAAGATGACCTCGATGGCCTGAGGTTCACTCGGCCGACGATAAAGCAGTGCGCGGTACGGCATGGCCGATAACCCCAGAACCCAACCCGACGCCCGATACTGCCACATTCAAAGTGCCGCGCAGCGCCTTTGATGAGGGGGGTCCAGGCATACAAGCGCTTGGGTCATGGCCTCTCGCGCCACACCAGATCATGCGATTTATGGAATGAATTTCGCTTCAGATCTTGCTTATCGGGAGGCGGGAAAATTTGACGCCGGATAATTCGAATTCCCGCCGATTTCTCAACGGGTTAGGTCGCGACACCGTAGCGCCGCGGATTTGCCGAATAATGCCGGGATTAGTCCGGTGCCTAGTCGACCCGCACCGGGCGAGGGCCTGCGGCACTCGAACGCTCACCCTGAGGACGCCCTCCGCCATTGATGGCGTGAAGCGCGTGGCGCACCGCAGAGCCAAGGCGGCGGGGGCGCCCGGTTTGACCCATCGACAGCACGAAATCGCCGATGCGCGGGGCGATTTCGGACCTAAACCGCGAACCGTTGAACACGCCGTAATGTCCGACGCCGGGCTGCAGCCAATGCGCTTGCCGGTCGGGCGGGATGTTGACGCACAACCGATGCGCCGCCTCGGTCTGGCCGACCCCGGAGATATCGTCGTGCTCGCCTTCGACGGTGAGCAAGGCGACGCGCCGGATTTGGCCTGGGTCGACCGGCCGGTCGCGATGCATCATCTCGCCTTTCGGCAGGGCGTGGCGCACGAAAACGGTATCGACGGTCTGCAGATAGAACTCGGCGGCAAGATCCATGACCGCCAGATATTCGTCGTAGAATTCCTTGTGCTTGTGCGCCGAGTCGCCGTCGCCCTTCACCAGGTTCCGGAACAGCTCCCGGTGCGCCTCGATGTGGCGGTCGAGGTTCATGCTCATGAAGCCGTTGAGCTGCAGGAAGCCCGGATAGACATCGCGCATGAACCCGGGATGGGGAAACGGCACTTTGGTGATGACGTTGCGCCGGAACCAGTCGATGCCGCGCCGTTCGGCAAGCTTATTCACCGCAGTCGGATTGACGCGCGTGTCGATCGGTCCGCCCATCAAAGTCATGCTGACCGGGACATAGGGATCGTCGTCCGCTTCCATGAGCGCAGCGGCGGCGAGCACCGGCACGGCCGGCTGGCACACCGCGACCACGTGGGTGTCGCCGCCCAGCGCATGCAGGATCGAGATCACATAGTCGATGTAATCGTCGAGATTGAAGCCGCCTTCGGACAGCGGCACCGTGCGCGCATCGCGCCAGTCGGTGATGTAGACATCGTGATTGGGCAGAAACGCCTCGACCGTCCCGCGCAGCAGCGTCGCATAATGTCCCGACAGCGGCGCAACGATCAGCAGCCGCGGCTGCGGGCGGCGCGGACGATGCTCGAAGATGCGTTCGAAGTGAAGAACGCGGCAGAACGATCGTTCCCATACGCTCGAAATATGCACCGGGACGCGTTCGCCGCCGACCAGCGTTGACGCGATCTGCCATTCGGGTCGGCCATAGCGCCGCGTCGAGCGCTCGAACAGCTCGGCGGCGGCGGCGATCGATTTTCCGAAGGTCGTGGAGTAGAGCGGGTTGATCGGGTTCTTGAACGCGAGCCGCACGGCGTCGGCCCAGGCGCGCGCCGGATTGAGCGCGGCATGGTTCATCTCGTAGAGCCAGTACAGCGGCGTCGATTGCAACACGCCGTAGCCGCCCGGTACGGCAGGTGCGCCGCCGAATTCCCCGATGGCCATCGATGATCCTTGCCCAGCCTGCTGCAATGCAGCATTTTGCTGATCGTATGTCATGCAACCATCATAAAAGCAATTTTTTCCTTATTCGTTACAGATGATAACGTCTCGCGGCGAATGTGGCAGATTGCGGCGAATCGAGTCCGCGAGCCGCATCAGAGCTTCCAATCGAGAAGCCGCTTTACGATCATTAAGTTTCCTGGTGTGCCTGCCTGATTCCGAAGCTGCACCAGAGCGGACCGGTAATGCGAGCATCCTTCAAAATGGGGACGCCGGGGCGCAGACGCAGTGCGGCTATTCGCCCGTCTGCATCAGCGAGCCATTGCGGCGGGCGCTCTGCAGCAGCTTGAGAAAGCCGAACGTCCCGCCGGCAAAGAGCAGGACATTCAGGCCGAGCGCGTGCGAGCATCAAATCCGGCCGGAACGTGTGCTCGATAAGGAGCGCGCGCATGCCCTCGAACACGTAGGTCGGCGGCAACAGCCAGGCCGCCGGCTGCAGCCAGACCGGCAGCGTCGTGACCGGGTAGTAGACGCAGGCCAGCGGCATGAACAGAAACATGATCGACCAGGCGAGGTTCTCGGCGCCGAGCCCGTTGCGCAGCACCAGCCCGGAGACGAAAATCCCCACCGCCCAGCTCGTCAGCATCAAGTTGATGAAGAACGCCACCAGCGCCAGGCCGAGGCCATAGAGATTGAAGCCAAAGAACACGACGGCGAGAAACGTCACCGGGATCATGCCGATCAGCAGCCGCACGAGGCTCATGGCGATCAGCGCGATGATGAACTCGAACGGCCGCAGCGGCGACATCATCAGATTGCCGATGTTGCGCGCCCACATCTCCTCGAGAAAGGAGATCGAGAAGCCGAGCTGGCCGCGGAACAGAATGTCCCAGAGCAGCACCGCGCCGATCAGCGTGCCGCCGGCGCGGGCAAAAAAGCCGGCGTTCTGCATCACATAGACTTGCAGAAAGCCCCAGGTGATCATCTGCACGGTGGGCCAGTAGACGAGCTCGATGAGCCGCGGCCAGGACGAGCGCAGCAGATACCAGTAGCGCAGCATCATCGCGGCAACGCGGCGCGGCGAAAATTCAAGCACGCTCTCGGTGTACGTGCTCATTGCGCGGCCTCGCGGGCTGCGTCGCGCCGCGCGCAACGTCGAGGAAGACCTCTTCGAGCGTGCGGCGGCCGTACCGGGCGAGCAGCCGCGTCGGCGCGTCATCGTCCTCGATGCGTCCCTGCTTCATGATGATGACGCGCTCGCACAGCCGCTCCACCTCGGCCATGTTGTGCGAGGCAAGCAACACGGTGGCGCGGCGGTCGCGGCAGTAGCGCTGCAGCCGCGCCCGCACCCAGTCGGCGGTATCGGGGTCGAGCGACGCGGTCGGCTCGTCGAGCAGCAGCAGTTCCGGCGCGTTGATCAGGGATTTGGCGAGCGACACCCGGGTCTTTTGCCCGGCCGAAAGCTTGCCGGTCGGCCGATCAAGCAGCTCCGTCAGGTCGAGCGCTTCGCCGAGTTCTTCGATCCGGTCGGAAAGATCGGGCACGCCGTAAAGCATGCCGAACACCGTCAGATTCTGCCGGATCGTCAGCCGCATCGGCATTTCGACATAGGGGCTCTCGAAATTCATCCGCTGCAGTACGCGATAGCGCTGTCTCGGCATCTCCGCTCCGAGCACCGTGACGCGGCCGGAGGTCGGCGTAATCAGCCCCATGATCATGGCGATGGTCGTGGTCTTGCCGGCGCCGTTGCCGCCCAGGAGTCCGGTGATCGTGCCGGGCGCGATCGAAAACGAGACGGCGTCGACCGCCGGTACCTGCTTGTAGATTTTGACCAGGCGCTCGACTTTGATGGCGGGTACAGGGGGCATGACCTGCGCAGATGTGGCGTGCGCCGCCGGTCGAGGCAAGGGGAAAGCGACGCAGCCATTCGCCGGGGAGGGTGGTTAAGGACCACGGAAGATGGCATCCCACGACGGTTGGTTGGCTCAGGTGCAATGATCACGCGACGAGGACGGCCACGGCCATGAAAATCGGACTTTTCGACCATGTCGAAAACGGCAACCGCCCGCTCTCGACGCTCTTTGACGAGCGGCTGACATTCGCCGCCGCGGCCGACGAAGCCGGCTTCTATTGCCTGCACGTCGCCGAGCATCATGCCACGCCGCTCAACCTGGTGCCGGTGCCGGGCATCTATCTCAGCGCGGTTGCGCGCGCGACCAAGCGCATGCGGCTCGGTCCGCTGGTCTATCTGTTGCCGCTCTATTCGCCGCTGCGGCTGATCGAGGAGATCTGCATGCTCGATCATCTGAGCTACGGCCGGCTCGATGTCGGCGTCGGCCGCGGCGTGTCGCCCTACGAGCTCGAATTTCACAATGTCGCGCACGACAATTCGCGCGACATTTTCATCGATGCGTTCCGCTGCATCAGCGCCGGCCTCACCGGCGAGACGCTCACCTATACCAGCGGCCGGTTCGCCTACAAGAACGTGCCGATCGCGCTGCGGCCGCTGCAGCAGCCGCAGCCGCCGTTCTGGTACGCTTCGTCCAGCGAGGTCGGCTCGACCTGGGCCGGCGAACACGGCCTGCATTTCGTGACGCTCGGGTCCGTCGCGATCGGCCAAGGCCAACATCACGCGCTTTCAAACCGCGCTGGCGAAACGCGGCGCCCCGGCGCAGCCCAAGGCGGAGTTTCCGGGCGGCGCCGTCATTGGCGTCAGCGGCATATATTCGTCGCCGATACCGATGCCGAAGCGCGCCGCATCTTCAAGCCGGCGATGGACGCTCACCTGGTCAATCTGAACTGGCTGCGGGTGCAGCAAAACGACACCGGCCTGACCTCGCGTCTGAAGATTCCGCACGGCACGAGCTATGAGGAGATGGTCGCGCATGGCGGCGTCATTGCCGGCTCGCCGCAGAAGGTGCGCGCCGAGATCGAGCGGCAGACCGGTGAGCTCGGCATCAACTACCTGCTCAGCTATCTCTTCCTCGGCACCCTGTCACTCGCCGAGGCGCTGCGCTCGCTCGCGCTGTTTCGCACCGAGGTCATGCCGCATCTGGAAAAGCTGTGATTGTCACTTCGCAGGGGATTCAGCCCGGTACTGCTGCAAACTAGGCGTCCTCGTGCTCGCGACTTTGAGCCGAGTGACGGATACTGAGAATGACAATCTCCTCGGCCGTTTCGTCCAATACGTAGTAGACGAGATAGCCATATCTGCGCGTTACAAATTTTCGGACGCCCTCGGTCTGCTGAAGCCGGCCAGCCAGCGGAAACAGAACGAGGTTTTGCAGGCTCTCAAGTATGGCCGCGCGGACGCGCAGTGCCGCTGTGGGATTACGATCCAATAGATAATCAGCGATGGAAGCGATATTTTCGACCGCGCGCGGCGTAAACCGAAGGTTCATCGATCGAAGCGGCGGAACGCAGCCTCGACCTCGGCGTCGGTAGCAAACTGGCGGCGGCCCGCTTGTGCAAGACTTTCCAGCACGTCCGGAAGGTGCGTCGGATCGATCGGTTCGGGCTCTTCCTCGTTACCCGCTAGCGTGAGCATCGCCCGCGCGATCTCGTCTTGCGCGTCCGGCGGCAGTGTCCGTACGGCTTCAAGAGCCTTGTCGAGTAACTTCGTCATAGTGAAAGAATACTCCCCCAGGCCTTCCGAATGGAAGGGACGTTCTTAAAGGGCCGAAAAGCCGCGCATTTTGAGGACTAGCGCACTCGGGCCAACTCACCGAAGCCGATCTCGCCTATGGCAGCAACGCCTCGTTCGAACTCGGCTGTGGAAGGAAGGCGGCCATCAAGTCACGGAACATTTTATTTCGATCCTACAGAGCGCTGCACGATCACAACTCACCTTCCCGCTCGCGGTCGGCGCGCAGCGCGTCGGGGTTGGGCATGGCGATGACGTTATAGCCGGAATCGACGAAGTGAATTTCGCCGGTGACGCCGGTTGACAGATCGGAAAGCAGATAGAGCGCCGCGCCACCGAGTTCGTCGAGGGTGACGCCGCGATGCAGCGGCGAGTGGCGCTGCTGGAAGGCGAACATCATGCGCGCATCGCCGATGCCGGCGCCGGCCAGCGTCCGGATCGGTCCCGACGAAATCGCGTTGACGCGGATCGCCTGCGGGCCGAAATCCACCGCGAGATAGCGCACCGAGGCTTCGAGCGCCGCCTTGGCGGGACCCATGGCGTTGTAGTTCGGCATCGCGCGCTCGCCGCCGTTATAGGTCAGCGTCAGCATGGCGCCGCCATTCGGCATCAGGGCCGCGGCCCGCTTCGCGGCTTCGGTGAAGGCGAAGCACGAGATCAGCATGGTGTGGAGAAAATTCTCGCGCGTGGTGTCGGCGTAGCGGCCGCCGAGCTGGGTGCGGTCGGAAAAAGCGATGGCGTGGACGAGAAAATCGAGCTTGCCCCAGGTCTGCGCGATGGCGGCGAACACCGCATCGACCGAGCCGATGTCCTCGACGTCGCACGGCAGCACCAGATCGGCCGCGACCGAAGCGGCCAGCGGCTTGACCCGCCGGCCGAGCGCATCGCCCTGGTAAGTGAACGCCAGCTTCGCGCCATGGGCGGCGAGCGTCTTCGCGATGCCCCAGGCAATCGAGTGATCGTTGGCGACCCCCATGATCAGGCCGCGCTTGCCGTGCATCAGCTCGTGCATGCCGATGTTCCCAGCTTCCTTGTCATGACAGAAAGGACTTATGCATCCGGCCGCTTGAAGACGATGCAGGCGTTGGTGCCGCCGAACCCGAAGGAATTCGACAGCACGCAGTTGAGCGTCACGCCGTCGCGGCGCGCCCGCACGATCGGCATGTCGGCAAAAGCGGGATCGAGGGTCTCGATATTGGCGCTCTCGCAGATGAAGCCGTTATTCATCATCAACAGCGAATAGATCGCCTCGTGCACGCCGGTCGCGCCTTGCGAATGCCCGGTGAGCGACTTGGTGGCGGAAATCGGCGGGCATTTGTCGCCGGAGCCGAACACGTCCCGGATCGCTTCGATCTCCTTGAGGTCGCCGATCGGCGTCGAGGTGGCATGCGGATTGATATAGTCCACCGGCAGCTTGACGTCCTTGAGCGCCATGCGCATGCAGCGCGCCGCGCCTTCGCCGGACGGCGCCACCATGTCGGCGCCGTCGGAGGTCGCGCCGTAGCCGGCGATCTCGCCATAGATCCGCCCGCCCCGCGCCTTGGCGTGCTCCAGTTCTTCCAGCACCAGCACGCCGGCGCCGGCGCTGATGACGAAGCCGTCGCGATCCGCATCGTAGGCGCGCGAGGCTTTGGCCGGCGTGTCGTTGAACTTCGACGACAGCGCGCCCATGGCGTCGAACAGCACCGTCAGCGTCCAGTCAAGCTCCTCGCAGCCGCCGGCGAAGATCATGTCCTGTTTGCCGTTCTGGATCAGCTCGTAGGCGTTGCCGATGCAATGGTTGGAGGTCGCGCAGGCCGACGAGATCGAGTAGCTGACGCCCTTGATCTTGAACCAGGTGGCGAGCGTCGCCGACGCGGTCGACGACATCGCCTTCGGCACGGCGAACGGGCCGACCCGCTTCGGCCCCTTGCTGCGGGCGATATCGGCGCTCTCGACGATGGTGCGGGTGGAAGGCCCGCCCGAGCCCATGACGATGCCGGTGCGCTCGTGCGAGATGTCGCTCTCCTCGAGCCCGGCGTCGCGGATCGCCTGCTCCATGGCGACGTGATTCCAGGCGGCGCCGCCGCCGAGAAAGCGCATGGCGCGGCGGTCGATCGCTTCGCCCGGATCGAGGGTTGGCGCGCCGTGCACCTGGGAGCGGAAGCCAAGTTCGGCGTATTTATCGGCCCGCACGATGCCCGACTTGGCCTCGCGCAGCGAAGCCAGCACTTCCTGTGTGTTGTTGCCGATGGACGAGACGATGCCCATCCCGGTGACGACCACCCGCCTCATCTTGCTTCGTCAGCCTCTTCAAAGCCTCTTGCCGCCACATGCGGTCCAGGTTTTTTTGTTGAGCATCATGTTTTCCCAAAACCGGCTTCCGCTTTTCGGGATCCAGCTCTAGGCGCCGCCCGCCTCCGGCGCGGCGTCGCGGAACAACCCCACTTTGAGATCAAGCGCACGATAGATCACCGCACCATCGGCGGACAGCCAGCCATCGGCGATGCCGAGCACGAGTTTCGAACGCATCACGCGCTTGATGTCGATGCCGTAGACGACCTTCTTCATGGTCGGCAGCACCTGCCCGGAGAATTTGACCTCGCCCATGCCAAGCGCGAGGCCGCGTCCCGGCGCGCCGAGCCAGCCGAGGAAGAAGCCGAGCAACTGCCACAGCGCATCGATCCCCAGACAGCCCGGCATCACCGGGTAGCCCTTGAAGTGGCAGGGGAAGAACCAGAGATCGGGCTTGAGATCGAGCACGGCCCGCACCAGCCCCTTGCCGTATTCGCCGCCGACTTCCGCGATCTCGGAAATGCGGTCGAACATGAGCATGGGCGGCAGCGGCAGCTGCGGGCCCTTGACGAAAAGCTCGCCGCGGCCGCAGGCCAATAGATCCTCATACTCAAAGTTCGAACGGCGCTCTTCCATCGTCCGTCTCCGCCCCCTGCCGGCCGATCGGGTCACTCCCTAACATATGGGCCCATTGCGGCAAAGCCGCACCCCGATGCCGTTCTGCTGCACTGCGACAGCGCGTTTGGCCTTATCACGCCGTTGGGAGTTGCAGCGGACGGCAGGCCGCCATATAATGATTTCACTTGCAACAATCTCGCTTGGCCCGCCAGCGGCCAAAGGTGCAGTCCTATGACCCAGTCGCGTCCCGCCGTGCCCGGAGCCATCGCGCCTGCCGTGCCGGTCAGTCAGCTGCACACACCCGCGGGCGGCGGCGATCTCACCGGCTGCCCGTGGCACGACGTCAAGGCGAAGCTGCGCGAAGTGGGCCTGCGGCCGACGCGGCAGCGCATGGCGCTGGGCTGGATCCTGTTTGCCAAGGGCGACCGGCATGTCACGGCGGAAATGCTTTACGAAGAGGCAAACCGCGCCAAGGTGCCGGTGTCGCTCGCCACGGTCTACAACACGCTGCACCAGTTCACCGAGGTAGGCCTCCTGCGTCAGGTCGCCGTCGACGGCTCGAAAGCCTATTTCGACACCAACAATTCCGAGCATCACCACTTTTTCATCGAGGATCAAAACGACCTCATGGACATTCCCTCGTCCGACGTCGTGGTCGGCAAGGCGCCGGTCGCGCCGGAGGGCTATGAGATCGCCCGCATCGATGTGGTGGTGCGGCTGCGCCGCAAGCGGGGCTGAGACTTCCTTCGTATTCCGGGGTCGCCGCCGCCGGATTCGCTTGCTGAACGACTCTGCGTTGTCCGCACGGCGGCACTCGCGTCATCGATATTTCATTGGAAATCCGTCTCCATCGGGGGCCGGCTTACGCAATCAATTATGGCATCATAATAGAATTTCCATTTACAAGAATCGATACTTGAGACATCAGTTCTGACGTCATCGCATGATCACCGCAGGCCAGATCAGGGCGTCGCGCGCCCTTCTCGGTGTCGATCAGCGCACGCTCGCCGAATCCGCCGGGCTGTCGTTGCCGACCATCCAGCGCATGGAATCGAGCGACGGCGTCGTCCGCGGCAACGTCGACTTGCTGATGAAGCTCATCGCCGCGCTCGATGCGCTCGGCATCGAGCTGATTGCCGACAATGCGGCGAGCCAGGACGGCGGCCGCGGCGTACGGCTAAAGAGGGCGCGGGCATGACGCTGACCATCGCGCTTTCCTGCGCTTTGGCGTCGCTCGCGCTTGGCGTGATCGCGGTCATGATCGGACGCTCTCGCCATGCCTCGCGTGTGGTTTATGGCGCGAGCCTGGTGATAGCGGCGGTCGCGCTCTGTGCGGCAGCATCGCATCTCATCGGCTCGCCCCGCCGCAGAGCCTGGCATTGCCGCTCGGCGTGCCGTGGCTCGGCGCGCATTTCCGCCTCGACGCGCTCTCTGGTTTCTTTCTCATCGTGGTCGAACTTGGCGCGCTGTGCACCAGCCTGTTCGCGCTCGGTTATGGCGAGCACGAGGAAGCGCCGGAGCGGGTGCTGCCGTTTTACTGCGCCTTCCTCGCCGGCATGTCGTTGGTGGTGCTCGCCGACGATGCCTTTACGTTCCTCGTCTCCTGGGAGTTCATGTCGCTCACGTCATGGGCGCTGGTGGTGTCGCATCACCGGGTCCCCGAAAACGTGCGCGCCGGCTTTGTCTATCTGGTCATGGCGAGCTTCGGCACGCTCGCGCTGCTGCTCGCGTTTGGCCTGCTGGCCGGCCCCGACGGCCTCTACAGCTTCGCGCAAATGCGCGCCGCGCATCCGTCCGCGGTGCTGGGCGCGCTGGCGCTTATCCTGGCGCTCATCGGCGCTGGATCGAAGGCCGGGCTCGTGCCGCTGCACGTGTGGCTGCCGCTGGCCCATCCGGCCGCGCCCAGCCATGTCTCGGCCTTGATGAGCGGCGTGATGACCAAAGTCGCCGTCTACGGCTTCGTGCGCATCGTCTTCGATCTCGCGGGCGAGCCAGCCTGGTGGTGGAGCATGGTGGTGCTGGCCATCGCCGGCGGCACCACGGTCATGGGCGTGCTGTATGCGCTGATGCAACACGACCTCAAGCGGCTCCTCGCCTATCACACGGTCGAGAATATCGGCATCATCTTCATCGGGCTCGGCCTGGCGCTCGCATTCAAGACTCACGGCATGCGGTTCGCCGCGGCGCTGGCGTTCACCGCCGCACTCCTTCACGTCTTCAATCACTCGCTGTTCAAGAGCCTGCTGTTCTTCGGCGCCGGTGCGGTGCTGACCGCGACCGGCGAGCGCGACATGGAACATCTCGGCGGCCTCATCCACCGCATGCCGCAGACTGCGTTCGTCTTTCTCGTCGGTTGCGTGGCGATTTCCGCATTGCCGCCGCTCAACGGCTTCGTCTCGGAATGGCTGACATTCCAGGCGATCCTGTTAAGTCCGCAAATCCCGTCGTGGGGGCTGAAGCTTATGGTGCCGGCCGTGGGCGCCCTGCTGGCGCTTTCGGCGGCGCTCGCCGCCGCCTGCTTCGTCAAGGCATACGGAGTGACATTTCTCGGCCGCCCGCGCACACCAGCGGCCGAAACCGCCACGGAAACCGACCGCTTCTCGCTCGCCGCGATGTTCCTGCTTGCGGCGCTCTGCCTCATCGCCGGGATCCTGCCGGGCCTGTTCATCGACGCCCTGGCGCCGGTGAGCTCTGCGCTGCTCGGTGAGCACATGCCGGCACAGATCGGCGCGCAGTGGCTGTCGATCGTTCCCATCGCCGCCAGCCGCAGCTCCTATGACGGGCTCTTGGTCTTTCTGTTCATGGCGATATCGGCCACGCTCGCGGCGTCGGCAATTCATCGCCTGGCGTCGAACCGGTTGCGGCGTGGGCCGGCGTGGGACTGCGGCTATCCCGACGCAAGCCCGGCAACGCAATACACGGCGGCAAGTTTTGCACAGCCGATCCGGCGCGTGTTCGGCTCGGTCGTGTTCCGCGCCCGCGAGCAGGTCGAAATGCCGCCGCCGGGCGATCCGCGGCCGGCGCGACTGACGGTGGAACTACACGACCTATCTGGGAGGCGATTTATGCGCCGGTGGCGACCGGCATCGGCTTCGCCGCCGACCGCCTCAACCGCCTGCAGTTCCTGACGATCCGCCAGTACCTGACCTTGGTCTTCTGCGCGCTGGTCGCTTTGCTCCTGGTGCTCGCCATATGGTCCTGATCCGCGACTTGCCATTCAGGGCGCGCAGATGCTGCTGGTGCTGCCGCGGCGCCGCTGCTCACCGGCTTCGTGCGCAAAGTCAAGGCGCGGCTGTTGCGCCGACAGGGGCCGCCGCTGCTCCAGCCTTATCGCGATCTGGCGCGGCTGATGCGCAAGGAGGTGGTGCTGGCGGACAGCGCCTCGTGGCTGTTCCGGGTCGCGCCTTACCTGATCTTCGCCGCCACCTGGGTGGCGGCAGCGCTGGTGCCGACATTCGCACCGGCCTGTTGTTCTCCTGGTCGGCCGATCTCATTGCCATCATCGCGCTGATCGGCAGCGGGCGCTTTTTCCTCGCGCTGGCCGGCATGGATGTCGGCACGAGCTTCGGCGGGATCGGCTCGAGCCGCGAAATGATGATCGCCTCGCTCGCCGAGCCGGCGATGATCATGATCGTGTTTACGCTGGCGCTGATCGCGGGCTCGACCCAGCTCTCGACCATGGCGGCATTCATGGCCTCCCCGGCGGTTGGCTTGCGCGTGTCGCTCGGGTTGGCGCTCGTCGCGCTGATGATGGTGGCGATCGCCGAGAATGGGCGCATTCCGGTCGACAATCCGGCGACGCATCTGGAGCTGACGATGGTGCACGAGGCGATGGTGCTCGAATATTCCGGCCGCCATCTGGCGGTGATCGAATTGGCCGCTTCGCTCAAGCTGGTCCTCTATGTCTCGCTCATCGCTTGCCTGTTCGCGCCTTGGGGCATGAGCCGGCCGCCGCCGCGGTGCCGCCGCTCGCCATCGGCATCGCCGCCTATGTCGTCAAACTCGGCGATCGGCGGCTTTCTGCTCGCCGTTTTCGAGACGGCCGTCGCCAAGATGCGGGTATTCCGCGTCGCCGGAATTCCTCGGCGCCGCACTGATGCTCGGGTTGTTGGCGACGTTGCTGCTCTTCGTATCGGGGGGCTTCTGATGAGCGGAATCAATTTCGATATCGCCCATCTGCTTGCCGGCGGTCTGGTGCTGGTCAGCTTCATCGTGCTTTATCAGGATCGGATTTATGCCTGCTCAATGTCTATGCCGCTGCACGCATTGGTGCTCGCGCTTCGGTGGCGTGGCAGGCGTTTATCCAGAACGCGCCGCATCTATACATCACCGCTGCGATCGCGCTGGTCTTCAAGGCGATCATAATTCCGGTGACCTTCACCGCTATGATCGTCCGGCTCGGCATCCATCGCGAGATCGAGACAGTGGTGGGCATCGGGCCGACTATGCTCGCCGGCATGGGCCTCGTGGCACTGTCGATGGTGGTGATGCTGCGGGTCACGCAAGACGCCGACCCGCTGGCGCGCGAGGACCTTGCTTTCGCGTTCTCGGTCGTGCTCCTCGGCCTGCTGATGATGGTGACGCGGCGCAATGCGGTCGGCCAGGTGGTTGGCTTCATGTCGCTGGAGAACGGCCTGGTGCTGGCGGCGACCGGCGCCAAAGGCATGCCGCTGGTCGTCGAGATCAGCGTGGCGTTTTCGATTCTCATTGCCTTCATCGTCATCGGCATCTTCCTGTTCCGTATCCGCGAGCGTTTCGATACGGTCGATATGCACGCCCTCGACCGGTTCCGCGGAGAACGCCGTGACCTCGACCATTGGCGGTCAGCCGTGCCGGGCGTGCTGGTGATCCGGGCGCTGGCGCCGTGCTGCTCGCCTTCTTGCCCGACTACCGGGCCACCGCCCGGCTCAACGTGCTGGCGACGCTGCTCACATTGATCTGCGCGCTGTCGCTTTTGTTCGCCCGGCCGGCGCCCGGCCCTATTTCCTGGTCGACGATCTCAATATCGTGTTCATCGTGCTCAGTACCTTCGTAGGATTTACGACGAGCGTCTTCAGCGCAAGCTACATCGCTCACGAGCTCGAGACCGGCCGCCTGACGCCGCGTTCCTGCGCTTTTATCATGCGATGTATCAGATGCTGATGTTCGCCATGAATCTGGCGCTCATCGCGAACAACATCGGCCTGATGTGGGTGGCGGTCGAGTTTGCGACGTTGACGACGGTGCTGATGGTCGGCATCTATCGTACGCACGAGGCCCTCGAGGCAGCCTGGAAGTATTTCATTCTCGGCAGCGTCGGCATTGCGCTGGCGTTGTTCGGGACCATCCTCGTCTATATCGCCGCAAGCCCGGTGATTGGCGAGGGGCTCGATGCGATGGCCTGGACGGTGCTCGTATCGCGCGGCCGCTTTCGACCCGGCACTGCTCAATGTGGCGTTCGTATTCCTACTGCTGGGGTACGGCACCAAGGTCGGCCTGGCGCCTCTGCACGCCTGGCTTCCCGACGCGCACGCTGAGGGCCCGACTCCCATCTCTGCAGTCCTTTCAGGTTTGCTGCTCAACGTCGCACTCTATGCGCTCTTGCGCTTCAAGATGGTGCTGGCCGTCAATTCGGCTGCCCTCGCGCCGGGACCCCTTATGGTCACGTTGGGGTTGGTCTCGGTCGTGTTCGCGGCCTTCATGTTGTACCGCCGGCGCGACATAAAGCGCATGTTCGCTTACTCGTCGATCGAGCATATGGGCATCATCAGCTTCGCTTTCGGCATGGGTGGTCCGCTCGCCAACTTCGCGGGACTACTCCATATGACCATGCACACCCTGACCAAGTCGGCGATATTTTTCTCCGTCGGCCATATCGCGCAAGTCAAGGGCACGCAGCGAATCGCCGAGATGGGCGGCCTTACCGAGACCAACCGATCCTCGGCTGGGGTCTGGTCCTCGGCGTCGTCGCGATTGTCGGCCTGCCGCCGCTCGGCATCTTCATGAGCGAATTTCTGATGGTCAGGTCGACCTTCGCGCGTGCGCCGCTGCTTGCCCTGATGCTGGGCTTCGGCATTTTAGTCGCGTTGGGCGCCTTGCTATATCGCCTAAACGGCCTTGCATTCGGCGCTCCGCGGGGGAGCGATGCCCCGGCGAGGCGTCCTACGTCCCAATGTTCACCCATCTGGCGCTGGTACTGGTGGCCGGCATCTACCTGCCGCCATTACTGGTTGCTTGGTTTCAGAACGTCGCGGGGTTACTGGGTTAGATCGATGCCCGCATTGACCGACATCCTTCAAGGCAAGCGGTCGACGACCACCGCCCCTGGCCACGCTTGATCGTGGCACGCCGAAGACGTGGCGAGGTTGCCGGCGAGCTCGCTGTCGGCCGCGCAACACTGCTGGGCCTGTGGGGTGAGCGCGCGCTTGAGCCGTGCATATGGCGATCTTCGACGAAGACACCATGACATCGCGGTGGTCAGCTTGAATGTCCGGACCGACACGTTCCCATCGGTCGGCGCGCTGCACCCGCCCGCTATCCGCTTGGAACGAGCCATTCACGGCCTCTACGGGCTGCAGCCGGTAGGCGCGCCGGACACGCGTCCATGGCTCGATCACGGATTTTGGGACGTGCGGTATCCGCTCGGCGACGCGTGCCGCCGCCGGATGCGCCGGCCGGCTACAGTTTCTGCCGGTCGAAGGCGAGAGCCTGCACCAGATTCCTGTCGGGCCGGTGCATGCCGGCATCATCGAACCGGGACATTTCCGCTTCACCGCAGAGGGCGAGACCGTTGTACGGCTCGAAGAGCGGCTCGGCTACGTACACAAGGGCATCGAGTCGCTGATGGCCGGGGCGACCTCGAGCGGGCGGCGCAAGCTTGCCGCGCGCACGTCCGGCGACAGCACCGTCGCCTACGCCTTCGCGTTTGCGCATGCGGTCGAGGCGGCGCTGGGCGTCGAAGCGCCGCCGCGGGCGCGATGGCTGCGTGCGCTGATGGCGGAGCTGGAACGGCTGGCCAACCATTTCGGCGACATCGGCGCCATCTGCAACGATGCTTCGTTCTCGCTCATGCACGCGCATTGCGGCGCCCTGCGCGAAAAGGTGCTGCGCGCTGCCGCGGCGTGTTTCGGCCATCGGCTCATGATGGACTGCGTTATTCCCGGTGGCGCCGCCGCCGAACTCGAACCCTGCCGGCCTCTCACGCGCTGAGGGACGCCTTGCAGCACTTCGCGGTGCGCTTTCCGCCTCTGGTCGAACTTTACGATAACACCGCTTCGCTGCAGGACCGTACCGTCGGCACCGGGATCGTTCGCGCCGAACTGGCACGACAGTTCGGAGCGTCGGCTACATCGGCCGCGCCAGCGGCCGGAATGTCGACGCGCGGAAGACGCCGGGCTATGCGCCTTACGATGCGCTTGATTTTACGTGCCGGCGCTGACGGACGGCGACGTCAATGCCCGCGTCTGGGTCCGCATTCGCGAGGTCGAGCAGAGCCTGGCATTGATTGCGCAGATCATCGATCGTCTGCCCGAGGGACCGATCGCGACCAAGCTCCAAGCGGGCAGCGGTGAGGGATTGGGCTTTGCCGAAGGTTTCCGCGGCGATGTGCTGGCGTCGATCCGGATCGAAGGCGATCGCGTCAGCCGCTGCCACCTGCGCGATCCATCGTGGTTTCAGTGGCCGCTGCTCGAAGCGGCGATCGAAGGCAACATCGTCGCCGACTTTCCGCTCTGTAACAAATCGTTCAATTGCTCGTATTCGGGGCACGATCTCTAATGCGCAGAACGCTCTTCGAGAGCCTTGTGAAGCGGCCGCTGACCGAAGCGCCGCCATCGCGCCGATGACGCCGCGCTGGCCGAACTGGCTGCGAGCGTCGACCGCGCCGCGCGATCGCGGCTCGGCCGCAGCCTCGCCATCCGCGAAGTCGACGCCGGCTCCTGCAACGGCTGCGAACTCGAAATCCAAGCCCTTAACAACGCCTTTTACGATCTCGAACGCTTCGGACTGCGCTTCGTCGCTTCGCCGCGCCACGCCGACGTCCTGCTGGTGACCGGCCCAGTGACCAAGAACATGCGCGAGGCATTGGAGCGGACCTACCGTGCGACGCCGGACCCCAAATGGGTAGTCGCATTAGGGGACTGCGCCGCCAATGGCGGCATCTTCTCGGGGAGCTATGCGGTCGCCGGCGGGGTTTCGAATGTCGTTCCCGTGGACCTGCACATTCGCGGTTGCCCGCCGTCCCCGACTGACATCCTCAAGGGCTTGATCGCGCTCTTGGATGTGCAAACGGCGCGACGCTTTTAAGCGCAAGTCACTCGATCTTCTCGTTCGGATAGACGCCCCAGAGGTGGTTCTGCTCGATCCAGCCGTCGAAGCCGTCGCCGGTAAGGCGGCACCAGGTGCCGTTGCAGTGCTTGATCGATCCGATCACGCCGGACTGCAGTTGCGCCGTCACCGCGCTCTGCCCGTCGGGCTTGGCGTGCAGCGGCGCGAGATCGGTCTTGGCTTTGAGCTGCACCGCCGCCATGCGCTTTCCCGACAGCAGCGAGTGATAGACCCATCCCTCCGCGCCGTCGGAATCGCGGATGCGCCGCCAATTCTCGAACTCGGCGGTGATCTCGACCGGCCAGCCGACCCGGGTGTAGATCCAGGCAACGTCGTGGTCCTTGTCCGGACCGCCCCGCACATTGACCCGATCGGCCTTGAGGCTGACAAAACGCGGCACCGGCAACCCGCTTGCCGTGGCGTCGCCGCCGGCCCGCGCCGCCGTGATCGCAAGCGTCAGCAGGCACAGCGCCGCCGCGGCGCTCGCGCAGAAGATCACCAGCCTGCCATGCCGCAATGCCACGACGCTACGCCCCGACGCCAAGCCCCGCGCTATGATGCCGGGGAACCCGGCGCGCGCTTTGTGAGAGCGCAGCCATCTGCTAGAGAGAATTGATGTGCCGCCTCCCGGCCTGTCAGTGTCGGCGAGCCCGGTTAACGAGACCTGAATCGAACGGAAGCGGCACGGGGCCGGGGTTGGCCGTCGTGCCGGCGATTGCGCAAGGGGCAGCGAATGGCGTCGGCCAAAAAGCCGCTGGTGGTGGTCACCCGCAAGCTTCCTGCCAGCGTCGAAACGCGCATGTGCGAGCTGTTCAACACGCGGCTCAATCATGACGACAAGCCGATGAGCCAGAACGATCTAGTCGAGGCCGCCAAGGTCGCCGATGTGCTGGTGCCGACGGTAACGGACCAGATCGACCGCTCGGTGCTCAGCCATTCCGGCGAACGCCTCAAGCTGATCGCCAATTTCGGCAATGGCGTCGATCACATCGACGTGGCGACCGCGCTGCAGCGCGGCATCACCGTGACCAATACCCCGGGCGTCCTCACCGAGGACACCGCCGACATGACCATGGCGCTCATTCTGGCGGTACCGCGGCACCTGGTCGAAGGCGCCGAAGTGCTCACCGGCGACAAGGAGTGGACCGGCTGGAGCCCAACCTGGATGCTCGGCCATCGCATCTGGGGCAAGCGGCTCGGCATTGTCGGCATGGGCCGTATCGGCCAAGCGGTCGCGCGCCGCGCCAAGGCTTTCGGGCTTCAGATCCATTACCACAATCGCCGCCGCGTCGCGCCGCACATCGAAGAAGAGCTCAACGCCACCTACTGGGAGAGCCTCGACCAGATGCTGGTGCGCATGGACATCATCTCGATCAATTGTCCGCACACGCCGGCGACCTATCACCTGTTGTCGGCGCGCCGGCTGAAGGTGATGCGGCCCGAAGCCTATATCGTCAACACCGCGCGCGGCGAAGTCATCGACGAGAACGCACTGGCGCGCCTGATCGAGTCGGGCGACCTGGCCGGCGCCGGCCTCGACGTCTTCGAGCACGAGCCCGCGGTCAGTCCAAAGCTCGTCAAGCTCGCCAAGGCCGGCAAGGTGATCCTGCTGCCGCATCTCGGCTCGGCCACGCTCGAGGGCCGCGTCGACATGGGCGACAAGGTCATCGTCAACATCCGGACCTTCATGGACGGCCATCGGCCGCCCGACCGCGTCCTGCCGTCGATGCTGTGATGGTGGCGCATCTCTTTCGTCGTCATGCCCGGCCTTGTGCCGGGCATCCGCGTCTTTATGCTCGCCACTAAGGTAACAAGGCGTGGATGGCCGGGACAGAGCCCGGCCATGACGGGGTGGGAAAGCATGGACGCAGCGGTTGCCACGCAAAAACTCACCACCGAAGAATTTATGGTGCCGGCGCTCGATCCCGGCATCGAGATTTTCGTGCGTAACAAGCGGCCCGCGGCGATGAACGCCTTCACGCCCGCGCGCACGGTGCTGTTCGTGCATGGCGCCACTTATCCGGCGCACGCCTGTTTCGATCTGCCGATCGATGGCCGCTCCTGGATGGATAATATCGCCGCGCGCGGCTACGACGTTTATCTGCTCGATCTGCGCGGCTACGGCAAATCCACGCGCCCGCCGGAGATGGCGCAACCGCCCGACGCCAATCCGCCGATCGTGCGCACCGCGACCGCCGTCAAGGACATCTCCGCCGTCGTCGACTTCATTCTCGAGCGCCGCAACATTCCGCGGCTCGTTCTGCTCGGCTGGTCGTGGGGCACGTTTTCGTCGCCGACCTATGCGATCGCAAATCCCGGCAAGGTCGAACGGCTGGTGCTCTACGCGCCGATCTGGATCGGCATGACCGGCCGGCTCGCCGTGGCCGAAGCCGGCCGGCTTGCCGCCTACCGGACGGTTACCCGCGAAGCCGCGCGCACGCGCTGGTACAACGGCGTGCCCGAAGACAAGCAGGCGACACTCGTCCCGCCCGGCGTGTTTCGACGCCTGGGCGGACGCAATTTTCGCCACCGATCCGGAAGGCGCCAGGATGAACCCGCCGGTCATTCGCGCGCCCAATGGCGTGATGGCCGACGTCGCCGAAACCTGGTGGGTCGGCAAGCCGTATTACGATCCGGCAAAAATCACCGCGCCGGTGTTGCTGGTCACGGCCGCCTGGGACAACGATGTGCCGCCGCAGATGGCGCGCACGCTGTTGCCGCTGCTGGTCAATTCGCCCGACAAGCGCCTGGTCGAGCTCGCCCGGGGCACCCACAGCGTGATGATGGAAACCAGCCGCTTCGCGCTGTTCGAGGCGGTGCAGGCGTTTCTGGATGAAGGCGGCGCGTAGCGACCATTAGTGTTGGACAGTTGCGCGCGGCGACGTTCGGCGCCGCGGTTCCGGCAATGGCTCTTTTGAGTCAGAGATGCCCCGCTGGGCGGCACAATTAAAAGCCAAGATCGGGAAATCGGGGCAATCACAGTATTTCTGCGTATGCCGGGCTGCGCGAGGTTTCTTAGCTTATAGCTTGTGCAAAGCTCCGGCCCTAATGCCCGGCATGATTTCAGCCAACGGGACCCATATGCAGATTGAAAAAATTGTCCTTGAAAAATCGGCCGAGACTCTTTTGGAAAAGGCGGCCGATTGCTTTGACCTTGCCAAGACTTAAGAAGATCTGGCGGACCAGCAACACGAGAGCGCAGCGATGCAGGACGAGAACGCCGACAATCAACACGAGATTGCAGCCCAACAGCATAGCAACGCCGATCGGCTGGACGAACACGCCGACAGGCAACACGAGATTGCAGCCCAGCAGCATAGCGATGCCGACCAGCTCGACGCGAACGCCGATAAGCTTGACACCCTCGGTCACGCGTTGGAAGCCAAAGCGGTGGAGATCAAGGGCGATACGATCGTTGTATCGCGCCGGCGGGATTAAAGCGGTCCCGGGCGGCGGCCATCGGACCTGCTTGTCAGCCGGTCAGGCCGCGATAGGCTTTCAGGGCGAAGTCGGCGGCGCGGGCGTAGACCTTTTCCTTCCAGTCGTCGGTATCGACGTAGAGCGCGTCGCGGGCTTTCTGCTTGATGTCGCGGGCGAGCGCGGAGTCCATGGCTCAGTCCCGACTTGAGGCCGCGCGCATAGAGCCAGTTGTCGCCGCGGAGCGCCTCCAGCACTTCGAGCAGTTCGACGGTGCCGAATTCGAGGCCGATCGCGGTCACCTCGGCGCCGGGCAGCGCTCTCTTCGATGCCGCCGATGAGCGGACCCGTGACCGGAGGCGACGTCGACGTGCCGGCCTTGGTCGAAGTGACCTCGTCGCCCCACCACGCCCGGGCGCGCTCGAAGCCGGGCGTGTTGGGCGCAAGGATGCAGATCGGCTCGCCATAACCCGTCGGCCCGAGGCCGGAGTGGATATCGAGCACGCCGATGCGCTTCGCTGCGCGCGCCGTACTTCCTTACGATGGCGCGGAAAGTCTGCGTTCGACCACGTCAGCCTTCCGCCCGCCGAAGAACATGCCGTCGGGGAACGCGTACTGGCCGCCCGCGACGGCGGCCTGGATAGGCCGTCATCCGCCGTTGGCGTCGCGCCAGGCCTTCAGCGCCGCGTCCGCCTTGGCGCGGCCGGGACCGTCCCAGTCGGACGGCACCAAGAGATCATGGATTTCGGCGTAGCGCGCGGTTCTCCGGCAGCGGCCTGGAGAAATCCTGGAAATTGCGGTTGAGATCGACATTGTCCTCGGTCACGCGGCGGATGTGGGAAAAGCCGTAGGGATTGATGGCATGCACCAGCAGCACCGCGACCGACGGCGGCCGGGCGTCGATGATGCCCTCCTCGATCGAACCGATCTGGCAGCCGGAGCCGCAGAAGCCCTCATTGCCGTGCGTGGCCGAGCAGGCGATGAAGACGGCGCTCCGCATCGCTATCGCCGAAACGGGCGACATCGGTCGCAAGCTCCTCGCCATTCGCGCCCTTGGCATTGGGATTGACATAGCTCTCGATGACGGCGCCGCCGGCGCGCGCGGCATCGAGAAACTTGCCGCGCGCCTCCGCATAGGTCGCCGAAAAATACCGCGGAATTCCCATGGCGTGCCTTTAGAAAAATTTCGCGCGGGCGAAACACCCGTGGCATCGGCTTGCGCTCAGGCGTAGCCGCCGTTGACGCGCAGGACCTGTCCATTGATCCAGCCGCCCTCGGGACCGGCGAGAAACGAGACGATGCCGACGATATCGTCGACTTCGCCGATCCGTCCGAGCGGCGCCATTTTGCTGATGGCCGCGATCAACTCCTCGCTCTTGCCGTTCAAGAACAGCTCGGTCGCGACCGGTCCCGGCGCCACCGCATTGACGGTGATCCGGCGCGGCCCGAGTTCGTTGGCCAGAACGCGGGTGAGACCTTCGACGCCCGCCTTCGAGGCGATATAGGCGCCGTAGGACGGAAAGCTCTTGCCCAGCACGCTGCTCGAGAAAACAATAATGCGGCCGCCGTCGACGACATGGTTGGCGGCTTCGCTCATCACCAGATAGCTGCCGCGCAGGTTGGTCGCGATGACCTTGTCGAAACTGTCGATGTCGCCCTTGGCGATCGGGGCGAGCAGCATGATGCCGGCGCTGTTGACGACGACGTTGATTTCGCCGAACGCCGATTTGGCCTTGTCGAAAAGCGCGGCGACCTCGGTGGCCTTGGCGATATCGGCGCCGACCGCGATAGCCTTGCCGCCGGCAGCCGCGATGTCCTTGACCGCCTGCTCGGCTTTGGCCGGGTTTCCCGCATAATGCGCGACCACTGCAAAGCCGTCCTTGGCCAGACGGTCGGCAACGCCGCGGCCGATGCCGCCTGACGCTCCAGTGACGATTGCTGCTCGTGTCATGGGCTTGATGTTCTCCAAATGAATGTAAACTTCGCCGCCGATCCGGGATTTTCGCCGGCCGCTCCGCCCTGGCGATCGGCTCGGCGTTAGCGCGGCGGCAGCCGTTCGAAGGTTGGCAGGCCTTCGGGGATGTGATGGAAGGCTTGCCTGTCGATCGTATAGATCGCCATCTGCGGGCCGCCGAAAAGGTCTGGATCGTCGAGCGTACCGGCTTTCAAGATCACGGCGGGCAGATCCGGCCGCCGCGTGACGAGATGCGTGCCGCATTCGGCGCAGAATTCCCGCGTCACGGCGCCTTCAAGATCGCTGCGCGTAAACTGCTTGGGCGTTCCTTTGATGTAGCTGAACCCCTTCGGCGGCATGAGCAGAAACATGTTCGGCGAGCCGCCGCTGATATATTGGCACTCGCGGCAGTGGCATTGCGCTTTCAGCATCGGCTCGCCCTCGGCCACATAGCGCACCGCGCCGCAATAGCATCCGCCTTCGAGCTTCATGGCATTCCTCCAACGGCGTCAGCCATCATTTCCACATTTCCGCGCCTGCAGTCGGTTTTGGCAATCATTTTTTACCGGGCCGAGCCCCTCGCCGCAGTTGCGGGCCCTCGCAAACGCGGCCTGTTGCACCCAGATGCTTCAGGCTAGAAGAAACCCAATTCATCCCCCAACAACGCATGTCCATGAAAAAGATCGGCTTCCTGTCATTTGGCCATTGGACCGCTTCGCCGCAATCGCAGACGCGATCGGCCTCCGACGCGCTGCTGCAATCGATCGAGCTGGCGGTCGCGGCGGAACAGCTCGGCGCCGACGGCGCTTACTTCCGCGTCCATCACTTCGCCCGCCAGCTCGGCTCGCCGTTCCCGCTGCTGGCCGCGGTCGGCGCCAGGACCAAGCGGATCGAGATCGGCACCGCGGTCATCGACATGCGCTACGAGAACCCGCTGTACATGGCGGAGGACGCCGGCGCCGCCGACGTCATCGCCGGCGGACGCCTGCAACTGGGCATCAGCCGCGGTTCGCCCGAGCAGGTGATCGATGGCTGGCGCTACTTCGGTTACGCCCCGCCCGAGGGAATGACCGATGCCGACATGGCGAGGCACCACACCGAGGTGTTGCTCGACGTGCTGCGCGGCGAGGGCTTCGCGCGGCCGAACCCGCGGCCGATGTTTCCGAACCCTCCCGGCCTGCTGCGCGTCGAGCCGTATTCGGAGGGGCTGCGCGATCGCATCTGGTGGGGCGCCGCTACCAATGCCACCGGAGAGTGGGCGGCCAAGCTCGGCATGAACCTGCAGAGTTCGACGCTGAAGATCGACGAAAGCGGACGGCCGTTCCACGTCCAACAGGCCGAGCAGATCCGGATCTTCCGTGAGGCGTGGAAGGCGGCCGGCCATGCCCGCGAGCCGCGGGTCTCGGTCAGCCGCAGCATCTTTGCCCTCGTGGACGACCGCGACCGCGCCTATTTCGGCCACGGCAACGAGGACGAGGACAATATCGGCTTTCTCGGCGACAACAGCCGGGCGATTTTTGGCCGCAGCTACGCCGCCGCCCCGGACGTTCTGGTCGAGCAGCTGGCAAAAGACGAAGCCATCGCCGAGGCCGACACGCTGCTCCTGACCGTGCCCAATCAGCTTGGCGTCGACTACAACGCCCACGTCATCGAGGCGATCCTCAAGCACGTCGCTCCGGGCCTCGGCTGGCGCTGACGCGCCAGCCGGGAATTTCACGGCGCGTGCCGAGCCGCGGTAGATGCGGAGGCCTCTGGGGCAGGACCGGGTACGTTCGGCAATTTCCTTAATTTCGTTTTCCCTGACCCAGATCAAATCGCCGACCTTGCCCAAGGCATAATTTTAGCTCGTTTCCCGGTACGCTTGATCCGGCGGACCAAGGGATCGAAGCGATCAAGCGACCGACACCGTCGTTGCGCACGGCAACAAACAAAGGTCTGCCAGATGCCCAAAGTTGTGAACCTGGCGCTGCAGGGTGGCGGCAGTCATGGCGCGTTCACCTGGGGCGTGCTCGACCGTCTGCTCGAACAAGCTGACCTGCAATTCGAGGGCATCACCGGCACCAGCGCCGGCGCGGTCAACGCTGTCGTGCTCACCGATGGCTTGGCTGAAGGCGGCCGCGAGGGCGCGCGCGAGGCGTTGCGGGTCTATTGGCGAAAAGTGTCCGCCCTGGCGGAACGCGGACTTTTCCGGCCGTCCTTGCTCGACAAAGGCAATCCCGGCTTCGGGCTCGAATATTCGCCCGGCTTCTGGTTCCTCGAGCCGATGACCTACTTCGCGTCGCCCTATCAGATGAATCCGTTCAACTTCAATCCGTTCAAGGACCTGTTGGCGTCGTCCATCGACTTCGAACGCGTTCGCCGGCAAACGGAAGTCAAATTGTTTCTGTGCGCCACCAATGTCGAAACCGCCAAAGTGAAAATATTCGCCGGCAACGAGCTTGGCGTCGAGCATCTGCTCGCCTCGACCTGCCTGCCGCTGCTGATGCAGGCGGTCGAGGTCGACGGCCAGCATTATTGGGACGGCAGTTATGCCGGCAATCCTGCGATCTATCCGCTGGTCTACGAATGCGAGACGCGCGACATCCTGATGGTCCACATCACCCCGGCGGAGCGCCCCGGGGTTCCGACCACTTCGCCGGCGATCATGAACCGCATGCAGGAGATCAGCTTCAACACCGCGCTGATCCGCGAAATGCGGATGATCGCGTCCTATAACAGGCTGATCGAGCAGGGCAGGATGAGCGGCGGCAAGCGCATGCTGGTGCATGTGATCGAAGCCGAGGAGTTCATCAGGGCATTTTCGTGGTCCAGCCGGCTGAATGCCGACTGGGATTTTCTGCTGCATCTGCACAGCATGGGGCGGGCGCGGGCCGATCAGTGGCTGGCGGCCAATTTCGATCGGCTCGGCGTCGAATCCACCGTGGACCTCGACAGCAAATATTTCTGACAAGTGAGTAGCCAGGGACCGCCCGGCGTTATAGGCATCTATCAACGCGAGACCGGTGGAGATCATCGCCAATGGCTGGACCAGGCACGCCGCGTTACCTCTGTTGCGGTTTGATCGTCGCTGCGATCCTGGCGGCAACGCCGGCCTTCGGCGCTGACGCGGATAATGGCCGGCGGCTGGCTCACCGCTGGTGCGAGGCTTGCCACGTCATCGTCGTCTCGCCGAGGCAGCGCCGCGCGACCACCGACCAGGCGCCGCCATTCGCCAGCATTGCCAAGACACCGGGCTTCGATGCCGCCAGGCTGCAGCGCTTCCTGCTCAATCCGCATCCGAAAATGCCAGACATGGCGCTGACGCGCCGGGAAGCAGACGACCTCGCGGCCTATATCGCCACGCTCCGATAGCGAGCCGCGCGGTCGCGCATCGCCTTTGCGATCGATCGAAAATCCGCTTCGCCGATTCGGAAACAGCCCGAAGCGCAACTGATCACCCCAGTTCGGCCTGCCGGCGGTGAACTCCAATGTTTCGAGCAGCGGGCGAATGGGAGCTTCCTCGGCCTTCGCCCACGCAACGTCGCGACGATACGGCTTAAAGCCCTTGCCCATGTCGAACACATAGGGCTCGCCATCCTTCACGGTGCCGATTGCAGTGAACGCTTGCAGCTTGTCCTTGCCGCCTAGCGTGACGGTCGGCGAATAATAGACGACGCGATCGCCCGGCTTGATGCGCTTTAGTGGCGCCGCCTTGCCGTGGCTGACCTGCATGAAGCCTTCGCTGCGCCCGCGCCGCACATGCTCGGCGGAAGCGACCGCGATCCAGTAGGCGGGCATGGTGGACTTCCGTTGCTATCCGCGCGCGAGCGTAGCCCAGCTGGAGTGAAACGAAATCCGAAAATGCTTGCTTGATGGTATCAAAATTGGTACATCCCAAGTCAGGAGAAACCCGTGAAGCGGCTACCCGCTGCCTTCTATTGTTTGTCCTCTGGCCGGGAGCCGGTCCGGGAATGGCTCAAGGCGCTCGGTGACGATGACCGCAAGATCATCGGTGAGGACATCAAGGACGTCGAGTTCTCATGGCCTATTGGCCTGCCGTTGTGCCGGCCGCTCAGTAGAGGGCTTTGGGAAGTCCGCAGCGAGATCACGCAGGGCCGGATCGCACGCGTGGTGTTCTGCATCCATGATGGACGCATGGTGCTTTTGCACGCTTTCATCAAAAAGACTCAAAAAACGCCGGACGCCGATATCGCGTTGGCGACGAAACGAAAGAGGGAGATTGCATGAAAAAGAAGGAAGGCCGCGTCGGTTCGTCGTTTGACGAATATCTGAAAGGTGAGGGCATTTACGAGGACGTGACCGCACGCGCCATCAAGCGCGTCATCGCCCGTCAGCTCGATGCCCTGATGCACGACCAGGGTCTGACCAAATCAAGCCTGGCGAAACGGATGAAAACGAGCCGCGCGCAGCTCAACCGCTTGCTCGACCCCGACAATGAGTCGGTGACGCTCGGCACGCTGACCCGCGCGGCGCAGGCGGTCGGACGGCATTTGCGGATGGAGTTGGTGTGATAGCGCGCGCTTCTGTCGGTCACCGCATCAGATACATTCCCTTGACAAAGGTCGCCAAATCGGATACAGACACCAGCGAATCTCGCTCATCAAGGGTCGCTTTTGGGAGGCATCCCGAAAGTGGAGCGAGTGCGGTGCCCGCGGGCGGATTTGCACCCCGCTCCCGGGCGGCTCCGGGGAATTACGCCCGGCCGGCACGATGACCGGTCTGCGGGGCAACCCGCTGGACTGGGACAGGAAGGAGCGGGTAACGCCCGCTGGTGACGCCTGAACTTGCCGATCCTTTGGCTCAGGCGTTGCAAAGCGCACGGTCTTTCGAACCATCGGGGCGGTGCGCCCGACCAAGTCCCAGGAAGCGCGTAGCTGGAGCTGAGCTGTGGCGTTCGCTCGCTGCAGCAAGCGCCGCGTGTGGAGCGCCGGAAGGCGAGCGCGCCCCGAGTTCTGGCGCTCGCCGCATCCGAAGCAGACGGTTTGCGCAAGTTCGCGCAAACCTGTTTGCGATGCGGATCATGGGACTATGCGCCTTTCAGCGCTCCACCACTCTTGATTTGCCGGAAGCGGACCTAAAAGAAGTTCTTCCGTGGCTTGGCTGCGAAACAGACCGTGACGGCTCGCTTCCGATTGGTTCGTTGCTTCGTCCTTTGGCGTCGTGGTTGGCATAGCCCGGACGCGTCCGCGCCGCGGGAAGGATTTCGCTTATCCTGGAGGCCGCCGCCGGCGCGGCGCTGTGGCGGTGAGGTTCGGTCGGCAATGCCATCCATCATGCCAAATCTTGCGCCACGCCTCGGCGTGACTATACACCTCGGATGAGACGTGGATGGCCGGGACAGGCTCGGCCATGACAGCAAACCGGAGCGAGAAGCCATGGATGCCGCCGCGCTGCGCGCGCTGCAAGCGCCGATCAAGGAGCAATACAAGGCCGAGCCCGAGGCCGCCTTCATAACGCTGAAGGCGAAGGGCACGCTCGACGACGCCAATATCGCCTGCAAGGTCGAAACCGGCCGCGCGCTCGCGGTCGCCGGCCTGCATCCGGCCACCGGCGGATCGGGACTTGAACTGTGCTCCGGCGACATGCTGCTCGAAGCGCTGGTCGCCTGCGCCGGCGTGACGCTCAAAGCGGTGGCGACCGCGCTCGACGTGCCCTTGAAATCCGCGACGGTTGCCGCCGAAGGCGATCTCGATTTCCGCGGCACGCTTGGCGTCGCCAAGGACGCGTCGGTCGGGTTTGCGCAGATCCGGCTGCGCTTCGACCTCGACACCGAGGCGCCGCAGGACAAGCTCGACCAGCTTCTCAAACTGACCGAGCGCTACTGCGTCGTCTATCAGACCATCAAGAACGGGCCGCCGGTCGAGGTTTCGATGCAGCGGGTGTGATTGCATGGTCGGCGTCATCGGGCTCGATCACTTGCAGTTGGCGATGCCGCGCGGCAGAGAGGCGGACGCGCGAGCGTTTTATGGCGGCATTCTCGGTTTGGCGGAGCTGCAAAAGCCGCCGAATTCTCGCTGCCCGCGGCGGGGTATGGTTTGCGCTCGGCTCACAGCAGTTCCATCTCGGTGTTGAAGACGGCTTCCGCCCCGCGCGAAAGGCGCATCCGGCGCTGCTGGTGGGCGACATTCGCGCCCTTCGCGCACGGCTGGAACAGCATGGCTTCGCACCCTATGAGGACGAGCCGTTGTCGGGCTACGAGCGCTTCTATGTCGCCGACCCGTTCGGCAACCGGCTAGAATTTTTGCAGCCCATCGCGCGGTAACGCGCTCTGGCTCGCGGCTTCCCTTTCAACGCGGCGCTCCGTTCGCCGCAGAATGCGTTCCATGTCGCCCGAACTTTTATTCTGGTCCGCACTGGTGTTGAAGATGGCGATGACGGCGACCGTCGTCGTCATCACGTCGCTGGCGGTCGAGCGCAGCGGTCCATTTGTCGGCGCGCTGATCGGGGCGCTGCCGACCGCGGCCGGCGCCGCTTACGTGATCCTCGCGCTCGAGCAGCCGCCAGGGTTCATTGCCGCGAGCGCGATCGGCACCGTCGCGGCCACTGCCGCAGTCGCGATCTTTGCGGCCACCTACACAGTGCTGGCGCAGCGCCACGGCCTGTTCGTCAGCCTCGGTGCGGCGATGGCGTCGTGGTGCGCGGCCGCCTATGCGCTTCGCCTGGTCGATTGGACCCCGCTCGGCGCGGTCCTGGTCAGCGCCGCGGTCTATGCTTTGACCATTCCGCTGAGCTGGCGCTTTCGCACCAGCGGCGCGCCGGTGCGATTTGTGCGGACGCGTTTCGACATTCCGCTGCGCGCCTTGACCGTCGCCATCGTGGTCGCCATCGTGACCACGGCGAGCTCCACCATCGGCTCGTTTGCCTCAGGCATGTTCGCGATATTTCCGATCATTCTCGGCAGCTCGATCGTCATCATGCATCCGCGCATCGGCGGCAAAGCGACCGCGAGCATGCTGGCGCACGCGCAGCCTTTTCTGATCGGCCTCGGCCTTGGCGGTCTGGCGCTGCATTATCTTGTGGCGTCAATCGGGGTCTGGCCGGCGCTGCTGGTCGCGCTCTGTGTCAACTTGGCCTGGAGCGGACTGCTCTGGGCGTTGCGGGCCCGCAGCCGGAAACGGATTTCGGCGTGAGCCGCAGCTAGGGTTTGATGTTCGCCAGCTGCGCCTTGAGCGCGTAGAGCGCTTCGAGCGCGTCGCGCGGCGACATTTCATCGGGATGAAGGGCGTTGAGTACATCGACTAGGCCCGCGAGCGCGGCGTCGGCTTGCGGCGCTATCGCAGCCGGGCGCCGCGTTGCGGCGAACAGCGGCAGATCGTCGATCAGCTTGCGGGCCGGCGAGATGCGATCTTCGGCCTCGAGTTGCGCCAGCACGAGCTTGGCCCGTTCGATCACGCTCGCCGGCAGCCCGGCGAGCTTGGCCACCTGAATGCCATAGGAGCGGTCGGCGGTGCCGGGAACGACTTCGTGCAGAAACACCGACCTCGCCCTGCCATTCCTTCACCCGCATGGTGGCATTGTGCAGCCGCGTCAGCTTGGCGGCGAGTGCGGTCATCTCGTGGAAATGCGTGGCGAACAGCGCCCGGCAGCGGTTGCTCTCGTGCAGGTGCTCGATCGTTGCCCAGGCGATGGAGAGCCCGTCGAACGTGGCCGTGCCGCGGCCGATCTCGTCCAAAATGACCAGCGCGCGCGCCCCCGCCTGATTGAGGATCGCCGCCGTCTCCACCATCTCGACCATGAAAGTCGAGCGCCCGCGGGCGAGATCGTCGGCGGCGCCGACGCGCGAAAACAGCCGATCGACCACGCCGATATGGGCGGCGCGCGCCGGCACGAAGCTGCCGATCTGCGCCAGCACGGCGATGAGCGCGTTCTGACGCAGAAACGTCGACTTGCCGGCCATGTTCGGGCCGGTAACCAGCCAAATGCGTCCCTCCTCTCCCTCCGGCGCCGGCGGCGACAGATCGCAGTCGTTGGCGACGAACGGGCCGCCATCGCGCGCGAGTGCCTGTTCGACCACCGGATGGCGTCCGCCACTGATTGCAAAGGCAAGGCCGCCATCGACTTCGGGCCGCACGTAGTCGCGCTCGACCGCAAGACTAGCCAGCGCCGCAGCGACGTCGATCATGGCGAGCGCCTCGGCCGCCGCCTTGATCGCGGCGCCGGCCGCCGTTACGTCAGCGGCCAATCGATCGAATATTTCCAGCTCCAGCGCCAGCGCCCGCTCCGCGGCGTTGGCGATTTTCGCTTCGAGTTCGCCAAGTTCGGTCGTGGTGAAGCGCACCTGCCCGGCCAATGTCTGCCGGTGGATGAACGTCGCGTTGAGCGGCGGACCCAGCAGCTTTTCGCCGTGCTGCGCGGTAACGTCGACGAAATAGCCGAGCACGTTGTTGTGCCGGATCTTCAGCGACCGGACGCCGGTGGTTTCCGCGTAGCGGATCTGCAGCGCGGCGATGACGCGGCGGGATTCGTCGCGCAGCGCGCGCGCTTCGTCGAGCGCCGGCTCGTAGCTGCCGCGCACAAAGCCGCCGTCGCGGCGCAACGCCGGCAGCTCCTCGGCCAGCGCCCGCTTCAGCTCGCCGGCGAGCGGCGCATCGGGCCGGCGCAACGCCGCCGCGGCCTCCGCCAACTCGCGGGGAATCTCGTCCGACGCGGACAGCCGCTGGGCGATTTGTGCGGCGGCAAAGATCCCGTCGCGGATGGCGGCGAGATCGCGCGGTCCGCCGCGGCCGATCACGATACGCGACAGCGCGCGCGCAAGGTCGGGCGCGGTCTTCAGCCGCTCGCGCAGCTCGCCGCAGGCAACGGTGTCATTGACGAACGCAGCGACCGCATCGAGCCGCTGCCCGATTTGCTGCGGGTCGGTCAGCGGCGCGGCTAAGCGCTGCGCAAGCAGGCGCGCGCCGGCCGCCGTCACGGTGCGGTCGATGGCGGCGAGCAGCGAGCCGCGCCGTTCGCCGGCCAGCGTGCGGATGAGTTCGAGATTGCCGCGCGTCGCCTGGTCGATGGCGAGTGTCGCGCCGGCGGCTTCCCGCACTGGCGGCGACAACGGCGGACGTTTGCCGATCTGGGTGCGCTCGACATAGGTGACCACCGCGGCCGCCGCGGTCAGCTCGATCCTGGAGAACGTTCCGAACGCGGCCGTGGTCGCGACGCCGAAGAACGATCCGAGCCGGCGTTCCGCCGTCGCGCCGTCGAAGACGTCGCGGGTCAGCGGCGTGACCGCCGGAAGGGTGCGCAGATAGGGCGCCAGTTCCGGGTCGGCGTAGAACGCGTCCGAGACGATGACCTCGCCCGGCTCGATGCGCGCGATCTCGGCGGCGAGCGTGGCGCGGTCGCATTCGCCGACGCAGAACTCGCCGGTTGAAATATCGATCCAGGCGAGCGCGAAGCGGTCCTCATCCGAGGTCGCACGCGCCCGCGCCAGCGCCAGCAGGTAGTTGTTGCTTTTGGCGTCGAGCAGAGAGTCTTCGGTTAATGTGCCGGGCGTCACCAGCCGCACAACGTCGCGGCGCACGACGCTTTTGGCGCCGCGTTTTCGCGCTTGCGCCGGATCTTCGAGCTGCTCGCACACCGCAACGCGATGCCCGAGTGCGATCAGCCGATGCAGATAGTCGTCGGCGCGTTCGATCGGGACGCCGCACATCGGAATATCGCGGCCAAGATGCTTGCCGCGCTTGGCCAGCATGATGCCGAGCGCGCGCGAGGCGACTTCGGCGTCGTCGAAGAACAATTCGTAGAAATCGCCCATCCGGTAGAACAACAGGCAATCCGGATTGGCGGTCTTGATCTCGATGTATTGCTCCATCATTGGCGTGATGCGGGCGCCTTCCGGCGAAGCTCCGGCATCATCACCGACGATCGGCCGCGCGACGTCCATAATGGCCGCGACGCTAGCAGAGCCGTGCAGGGAATGAAACGATGGCGCGCGGCAACACGCGGCAACAGCCGCTGTGGGTGCGGCTGTTGCCAACGTCAGGACTCCGAGGTGGAGAACGGGAAGCTACCGTTACGCCACCTCAGCTTAGTGCTGGTTCAGCGATACAACTCAGTACGGCGCGACGCCTTCGAACACTGTCCCAATATACGGGTCCTGCGCGCGTTCGTAGCCGTACGGCGCCGCGCGGTTCCAGACGGTCCCTGCGCCGTCGTCGCCGCCGTTTTGTTCGGATCGACCATGATGGCATCGGCACAGACGAGAAACTACCAGCAACCTCCCCGCGGCTACTACATGCAACAGATGATGCCGACCTACGGCCTGTACCCGTACGACCCGTAGTGCACAATGAGAACGGAACGACGTCCACCGTCACGATCGTTGCAGTGCTTTTCTCAGGCATGACTCTGGTCTCCTGGTTTTCCCCGGCAACTCCCCGTTGGCGACGGAGCAACATCTTGTCGGGCGTTGGGTATTTTCGATGGCATAACGCAAACAGCCGCAACTGCTGCGGCTGTTGTGTCGACGGCTGGTAAATTTGGAACCACCAATTTAGTCGTTCCAATCGCTCCAGCCGTTCCAACCGTGCTCGTTGGTCCAGTCGTTCCAGAGATTGTAGTAGGGCCCCGTGTTGTAACGAGGCCCCGCTGCATAATCATTGTACCCGGGCGCGTAATCATAATTGCCAGGCCCGTAATATCCGGGACCGCCGCCAAGCCGGTCTGGCGGATAGTCCGGCGTGCCTGGGCCGTAATAGCCGCCACCGCCCCAATATCGTGGAGCCGCTCGCGTCTGCGCCGATGCCAACGCGGTGGAACCGAGCAGAATTGCTGCCATCACCGCAACGATGGTCTTGCCGGACATTGTCTGTATCCTCGCTGTTTCAGGTTAAAGGGACAATTCCGCGTCTCGCGGCGCGTTCCAACCGCGGATGTAGTGCCGCGGCTTACCGGACGTCTGGACCGCCAATGATCGTACCGACACGGGTTCTGGTCGTGCATGCATTTCGCATAAAAGCGAATGAATAATTTTCCGTATTATTTTTATAAGTTCAAACTCCCGTCATTCTGGAACAATATTCCGGCATCGCCGCCGACGGGTATTGTGGAAAGCATGCAGGGCCAGCGACCTGGCTGACCTATTCGCGCGAGGGCTTCTGCCGATTCCGGGCATCCGTGGCTTCGGGAGAGGCCGGCGCAACGGACCCGAGCATACGCAATCTATAACCGACGAGCAGCAAGCGAATCCCGAACTTGTCCTCGACCGTCCCCCACAAGCCGCGCGGCAAAAACAACGCGAAAACAATCGCTGCCCCGCCTAAGCCGACCAGATACCAGACGCCGGTCGCGCCGAAGAGATACTCAATCAAAAAGAAAATAACGGCGCCGACAATCGGTCCCTCGAACGTGCCCAAGCCGCCGACCAGCACCATGAAAATCATGTAGGCAGTCCATTGAATGCCGAAATATGTTCTCGGCTGGAAGGTTATCGACGTCGCCAGCCACAAGCTGCCGGCCAGCGCGCAGCCGAAGGCCGCGAGGAAGAAGATGATGCGCTTGCCGACGAGTACCCGCACCCCGACCAATTCGGCCGCGTCCTCGTCGTCGCGGATCGCCTGCACCGACGCCCCAAGCCGCCCGCGCAGCAGCACTAATACCGCGGCGAGCAATACGATCATGCCGGCCAGCGCCATCCAGTAATTGTAGGCGCGCCGGTCATCCGGACTAAATCCGTTGAGCCCGATCATCGACACGCCGGTTTCACCGTTGATGAGCGGATCCAATGCCACGAGCAGATGCACGAGCTCCGCTACCACCCACATGCCAATCGCAAACTCTCCGCCGCGCAGCCGCAACATGAGCGGCGAGATCGGCAGCGAAACAAGGCCGGCCATCAGTGCCCCGAGCAAAAGCGCGGGATAAACGCTGACGCCGTAATTGGACAGCTGGATCGCGAAATACGCTCCAAGCCCGAAGAAGGCCTGCTGTCCGACCGAAACCAAGCCGGCATAGCCGGCGAGCGCGTTCCACATTACCGCCAGGATCAAATAGATGAACAAATTTGTGAGGCTGTCGACGATGCTGGCGCCGAGCACGAACGGTCCGAGCGCCAGCAGGAGCAAAATCACCGCGGCGGCAACGCTTGCCGCCGCCGACAACCTGGTCCAGCGCTCAACGACGAAGCCGCGATCTGTGCTCATGGCGAGTGGGCGCGAAGCCATGAAATACCGCCGCGATTGCGTAAGCCGGCGAGGGCCAGGCGCCCGGCCAGCACGGCAAGAAACACCACGTGGCCGGTGATGAGAAAACCCTGCGGATTGATTTGAGCGCCGAAGGTTTGTGCAACACCGAGCACGATGCCGCCCACCAGCGTACCCGACAACGAACCGATGCCGCCGATCACTACCGCTTCGAACGCGAAGATCAGCTGCTCGGGCCCGGAATAGGGCGAAAACACCGCACGCATGGCGAGAAACATGCCGGCGAGCCCGGCGGTGGCGACCGCAATGCCGGCGGCGACGGCGTAAACCGCGCGTGTATTAATGCCGACGAGCGCGGCGGTGTCAGGATCCTCCGAGGTGGCGCGGATCGCGCAGCCGATCGGCGTATAGGTCAGAAATAATTTCAATCCGACCAACAACACCACGGCGAGCGTGAAGATCAGGAGCGCGAGCGAGCCGATATAGATGTCGCCGGGAAGCGCCCAACTATCAAACGACAAATCGCCGATGTAAGGCGCCAGCGAGCGCGTGTCCGCTCCGAAATATTCGAACAAACCGTTCTGGATGACGATGCCGAGGCCGAAGGTGGTGAGCAACGGCACCAGCACGCCGGCACGTAGGCTGCGCTCCAGCATCCAGCGCTGCAGTCCCCACCCGACCAGCGCCATGAACGGCAGCACCGCGATCAGCGCGATGAAGGGTGAGATTCCGGTCGTGTCTGCGATCAGAAAAACAAGGCAAGCACTCAAGATGGCGAGATCGCCGTGCGCGAGGTTGATGATACGCATGACCCCGAACATGAACGATAATCCGCAGGCGAGCAGCGCGTAATAGCCGCCGAGCAGGATGCCGTTGAGCAGCGGCGTGAGCCACGTCATGACGTCGCCCGCCGCGCACGTTGCAGGCCGAAATAGGCTTCCGTGACCTGCTCGCGGCTGATGTCCCGGGCGCTGCCTTGCAGGATGATGCGGCCCTCCAGCATGCAGGCGACGCGCGTCGCCACTTTAAGGGCGCGGGCGATATCCTGCTCAACCAGTATGATGGTGGCGCCGCCTGCGATCAGCGCATCGATGGAGCGATAGACGGCTTCGACCGCGATCGGTGCAAGCCCGAGCGAGACCTCGTCGAGCAGCAGCAGCTTCGGGTTGGTCATTAAGGCACGGCCGATGGCGGTGGCCTGCTGCTCGCCACCGGATAGATTGGCGGCGCGGCTGCCGAGCCTGGCGCGCAGCATGGGAAAGGTCTCGATCACGGTCTCGAGATTCCAGCGTCCGGGTCTGCCATGCCTGGCCGCGACCATCAGATTTTCCTTCACGGTCATCCCGGCGAACAGCCGGCGGCCCTCGGGCACGAGCGCAATGCCAGCGCGCAGACGCGCATAGGCGGGGATCGAGGTGACCTCGGCGCCCTCGTACAGGATGCGGCCGGCGGCCGGCCGATGGGCCCCGGCGAGGGCGCGCAACAGCGTCGTCTTGCCCGCGCCGTTCGCGCCAACCAGCGCCAGGGTCTCACCGGCCGCAACCTCGAAGCTCACGCCGCGCACCGCCTGCAGCAGGCCGTGACGCGCATCCAGCTGCTCGACAGCAAGCAAAGTCATTGCGCGGCCTTTCCGCCGATGTAGGCGTCGATTACCGCGGCGTCGGCGATGACGGCTTCAGGCTTGCCGTCGGCGATGATCCGTCCGGCGTCCATGCAGACCAAACGCTCAACGACGCGGACCAGCACATGCACGATGTGCTCAATCCAAACAATGGCGATGCCGCGGCCGCGCAACACCTGAATGGTTTCGACCAGGCTGTTGGCCTCTTCGTCGGTGAGCCCGCCGCCGACTTCGTCGAGCAACAAGACGCGTGGTTCGGTCGCCAACGCCCGGGCCAACTCCAGACGCTTGCGATCGAGCAGTCCCAGGGTTTCGGCTCGGCGGTTGGCAACGTCCAGCATCTGGCATAGCTCGAGCGCATCTACGCAGCATTGGTAGGCGCGCTGGCCTGAGAAGTCCGCGCCGGTGGTCGCCGCCACGAAGCAATTTTCGAACACCGTCATGCCGCCGAACGGCCGCGGGATCTGATGCGAGCGGGCAATTCCGAGTCGACAGCGCCGCGCCGCGTCGAAAGCCGTCACGTCCTCTCCCTGGAAACGAATCGTGCCCGCAGAGGGTCGATAAGCCCCTGCGAGCACGTTCAACAGCGTGGTTTTGCCGGCGCCATTCGGGCCGACAATGCCGACAGCCTCATGAGCCGCCAGCGCGAAGCTGACTCCGTCAAGGACGGTCAGAGCTCCGAAGCGTTTATGGACATCGGCGCCGACCAGCAGGCCGCCGTCGACGCTGCTCGCGGCCGTGTCCTGCAATTTTACCCCTTCAGCCTCAGCCGTACGGCTGCAGCTTAGCACCAATCGGCACGTTGGGGTCATCCGCGTTATCGACGATCACCAAGTCCAGCTTGTATTTGCTGCCCGACTTGGCCTTGACCCATTGGGCGCCGATCAGCGGCGTCGGGCAGACATTGGCGATCGGGAATTTACCCCATTCGACCGGGCCTACCGCGGTCGTGACCTTAAAGTGACTGAGCGTCTTGGCGACGTCCGCTTTGTTCTTGGCGTTGGCCGCCTTGAGCAATTCGGTCCCGACATCGAGCAGCGACTGGGTGGCGCCCAGCTGCTGATTCCATTGCCGTCGCGATGCCTTCTCGTAGCCGCTCGCCAGCCCTTCCGAGGTCCCTCCGGTGAGCGGCGACTTATAGGGGAACGTCGGATGCCAGTAGCACAGGCTCGCGATGTTGTAGGCGAGCGAACCGAGCGCCTCCATCTGCGACGGAAACAGGCCGGTCTTCGCAATACTCTGAATTTTGATGGTTTTGGCGAAGCCCAACTGTGCGGATTGGCGCCAGAAGGTGGCAAAGTCCGGCGGAATCGGCACGCCGGTGAAGATTTGTACGCCGGCTTCTTTGTATTTGCCGATTTGCGAGGAGTAATCCGTAGTGCCGTCCTCGTATCCGCCCGGATCGAACACCGTAAAGCCGGCTTTTTCGATCAACGGAACCATGTGCGTGCGCAATGCATTGCCGTCCGCGTCATTGGGATACATGACGCCGACTTTCTTGTTGGTCGGGAACGGCGCCTTGCCCCATTCCGAGATGTAGGCCTTGGCGAATTCGGCGACGCCGAAGGAGAAATGATAGCTCCACTTGAAGGGCGATGGCTCGCCCGGCTTGGCGCCGCGGCCGAAATACCATGCTTCCCATGGCAGCACAGTGGAAATGCAGGGCACGCCGGCGGCCTCGCAGGCGTCCGACACCGGGTTGACAACCTCCGGAGTTGAGGTCGCGAGCATGAGGTCGACGTTGTCGCTGTTGATCAACGCCTTCGCCAATTGGCTGGCGCGCGCCGGATCGGATTGCGAATCCCGGTCGAGGATCTCGACTTTGTACTTCTTGCCGCCGGAGGTCAGACCGTTGGCCAGCGCCTTGCGCGCGAGATCGAGAACATAGGGGTCGCCTTCGCCAAAACCGCCGAGTGGCCCGGTCCGCGGGCTGACGAATCCGATCTTGATCAGGTCGCTCGCCTGCGCGAAGGCGGTCGACATCCTGCCGGCGAGTGCTACGCCGCCGGCGCCGGCGGCTGCGCGTTTGACGAACTCACGTCGCGACACGCTTGCAGCGGTGGCGCCAAGCGGCTTCTGGATTGCAGTTTGAGTCCGTTTGTCGGATGGCATTTTGGTCCTCCCGAATATGATCTTGTATCGCGTCGAATGACGCAGGGTTCGTTCGCTCCCAAGCGCATGTTGCGATGCGCAACTCTGCGAATTCTTTTTGTTGGGCCGCCGGAAAGAAATCGCCGGCCGCTCAGAATTATGTTCTGAATAACCGGTCGCCGAAAATGAGTCCAGCGCGCGGCATGCGACTTTGTTGCCATCAGCGGCGTCACGCCGCTTGCGAAGAAGCGAATGGAATTTTTTCGGTCCGCATAGCGAACAATAGGACGATTACGGGAGCCCGGGCTCACAACCGCGCCAGCCCCAACCTGACAAACGATTGCGGCGGTGCCGGCGTGCAGTTGCATCGCAATAATCGTATTAAACTGACTCGGTAGACGGCGCGAAACGGCGCTCGCTCGGGGAGGAAAATCATGCCGGTGTCAGCTCCTTCGAATGCTATCCGCGCGGCGGTGGTGCGTGAGAAAGGCGGACCCTTCATCATCGAGCAACTCCGGCTCGACGAGCCGCGCGCCGATGAGGTGCTGGTGCGCGTCGTCGCCGCCGGCATGTGCCACACCGACATGGTGGTGCGCGATCAAGTCTATCCGGTGCCGCAACCGATCGTGCTCGGCCACGAAGGTGCCGGCGTCGTCGAAAAGGTCGGTGCCGGCGTGATCAAGGTGCAGCCCGGGGATCACGTGGTGCTCACGTTCATGTCTTGCGGCCGTTGCCGGATGTGCCAGCAGGGCCGGCCGGCCAATTGCATCAACTTCAATGCGCACAATTTTAGTGGCGCGCGCGCCGACGGCACCGGCAGCCTGCGCGATGAGCACGGGCCGATACATGATCATTTCTTCGGCCAATCGTCGTTCGGCACCTTTGCCGTCGCCAATGAACGCAATGTCGTTAAAGTGCCGAAACAGGCGCCGCTGGAGTTGCTCGGGCCGCTCGGCTGCGGCATCCAAACCGGAGCGGGCGCGGTGATGAACGCGCTGAAAGTGGGGCACGGCGCAAGCTTTGCCGCATTCGGCGCCGGTGCGGTCGGATTAAGCGCGGTGATGGCGGCGCGCGCAGTCGGCGCCACGACCGTCATCGCGGTGGACGTAGTGCCGTCCCGGCTTGGGCTCGCCAAGGAGGTCGGCGCCACGCATACCGTGAATGCCAAGGAGCAGAATCCGGTAGACGCCATCAAGGCCATCACCGATGGCGGCGTTCAATTCAGCCTGGAGACGACCGCGCTCCCGGAGGTGGTCCGGCAAGCCGTCGACGCGCTCGCCGTGCGCGGCACATGCGGCATTGTCGGCGCGGCGCCGCCCGGCACCGAGATCAAGATCGACGTCACTGAGTTCATGCAAATGGCGAAGACAGTCTATGGCATCATTGAAGGCGACAGCGTGCCGGACATATTCATCCCGCAGTTGCTCGACCTGTTTCTGCAGGGGCGCTTTCCGTTCGACAAACTCATCAAAATATATCCGTTTGAGCAGATCAACGAAGCCGCGCGCGACAGCGAGCGCGGACTGACCGTCAAGCCGATCATCCGCATCGGCAAAATCTAGTCGGCTTATCGCGGCTTCGATCGGCTCAGAACGGATAGGGATTCGGCTTTTCCTTGATCGTCACCCACTGCCACTGGGTGAATTCGTCCCAATTGGCCGGGCCGCCGATGCGCGTGCCGTTGCCGGAGGCGCCCGATCCGCCGAATGGCACGTGGGGTTCGTCGGCCACGGTCTGGTCGTTGATGTGCAGGAGACCGGTATTGAGGCGATTGCCGATCGCAAGTGCGCGCCCGACATCGGCCGAGAATACGCCGGCCGAGAGCCCGTATTCGTTCTGGTTGGCGAGCGTCACGGCTTCGTCGTCGCTCGAGACTGATGTGATCGCCGCCACCGGCCCGAAGATCTCTTCTTCGAAGGCGCGCATTCCCGGCTTCACGCCGGTCAGCACGGTCGGGCGATAAAACGGCCCCTCGAACGTGCCGCCGGCCTCGAGCTTGGCGCCGGCCGCCACCGACTCCTTGACGATGCCGTCGATGCGCTGCACCTGGGCCTTCGAGATCACCGGACCGAGCGCCACCTGTCCGAGCGGATCGCCGACCGGCAAGTGCTTGGCCTTGGCGACAAGCTTCGCGGTCAGCGACGCGGCGATTTTGTCCTTGGCCAGTATGCGCCCGGTGGTCATGCAGATTTGGCCTTGATGGAACCAGGCGCCGAAAGCGATCGCGGACGCCGCCGCATCGAGATCGGCATCCTCCAACACGATCACCGCGTTCTTGCCGCCAAGTTCGAGCTGCACTTTCTTCAGATGCTTGCCGGCGAGTTCGCCGATGCGGCGGCCGACGTTGCTCGAACCGGTAAACGAAACCATGGCAATGTCGGGGTCGGTGCAGATTGCTTCGCCTGCTTCGATGCCGCCAGGCAGAACGTGGAGCACGCCCTTGGGGAGGCCGGCTTCTTCAAATACCCGGGCGATGATGAAGCCGCCGGTCATGACCGTGCGCGGATCCGGTTTGAGCACCACGGTATTGCCGGTCGCGAGCGCCGGCCCGACGGCGCGCATGGACAGGATCAGGGGGAAGTTGAACGGCGAAATGATGCCGACGACACCGCGTGGCACCCGGCGGGCGATGCTGATGCGGCCGGGATTGGAAGGCAGCACCACGCCTTGCGGCTCGGTGCACATGGCGGCGGAGCGATAGAGGCCTTCGGTCACCAGATGGATTTCAAAGCCCGCCTTGGCTGGAATGCCGCCGGTTTCGCGGGCGATCCAGGGGATCAGTTCTTCCTGATTTTCTTCCAGTATCCGGGCGGCCTTGCGCAGGATGGCGGCACGCTCCTCATAGGGCGTGGCGGCCCAGCCCGGCTGTGCGGCGCGCGCCTCGGCGGCGGCCTGGCGGACATCGGCCGCGGTGGCATTGCCGACATTGGTGATCTTGTTGCCGGTTGCGGGCTCAAACACGTCCACCGATCCGCCCGCGGCGTTTCGCCATCCGGCGCCGAATACGCGGCCTTCCCAGGTCTTCTCAATCAGGAATTTCGGTGCCGGTACGTTCATTTTGTTTTCCTCCCTGCGCTCCGCCTTTGGCGGCGGACGATTGCGGCGACGCGTTCAACCAGAGCGATCGGCGCACCGTGATGTCGGACAGGATATATCGAATTCCTGTCCTCCGAACAATCCCAACGCGCGCGCATCTCCAGCACGCGTCTTGCTTCTGAAAGAAATATCGCGGCATCGCGCTCCCGGAAAAGTCCCGGATGCGGTCTTCACTTTTCCGTTTCCTTCTCGTGCACCGGGCTTGCCCGCATGATCAATCGGCGTCGAACCGGGAACAGGCTGATGTCGAAGGTCCGCGTGATCAGCCCCCAGACGCCGGCCGGAGCAAACAGCATGAGCAGAATGGCGAGGGCGCCGAGGATGATCAGATACCAGGACCCGAGCGCGGCCAGATAGTATTGCAGCAGATAGAATATCAGCGACGCCGATGATCGGGCCTTCCATGGTCCCGATGCCGCCGATGACCACGATGAAGATGACGTAGGCGGTCCAGTCGATCAGCGAGAACGCGGCATCGGGCGAGATCCTCGCCTTCTGCAGGAAAATAAGCCCGCCCGACCATGCCGGTCGCGATCGCGGTCGCGACATAGATCAACAGCTTGGTGCGGAAGACATCGACGCCGGTGCTCTCGGCGGCGGCTTCGGAGTCGCCGATGGCGGACAGAGCAAGGCCGTAACGCGACCGCAACAGCCGGTAGACCAGAATGAACGTGCCGACGGCGAGCAGGAGCGCGAGCCAATAGGTGAGGATATCGCGCGCGGCCGGACCGCGGACGGCAAAGAGGTTGCGGACGAAGTCGAGACCGATCATGGAGCCGGCGACATCCGCCGGCAGCGACGTCCCGGTGCCGCCGCCCAGTTGCTTGACCTGCGCCAGGATGAGCCGGCAGACCTCGGCGACAACCCAGGTGCCGATGGCGAAATAAGCGCCGCGCAGGCGGAACACGATCAGCGCCGCCGGGATGGCGACCAGTCCGGCGACGGCGCCGGCCAGTACGATCGCGAGCATCGGATCGATGCCGGCTGTGACCGCGAAGGCGAACAGCGCGTACGCGCCGACGCCGACGAAGGCCTGCTGGCCGACCGAGATCAAGCCGGCGCTCCCGGCCAGCAGATTCCACAATTGCGCCAGCGCCAGCATGGTGAAGACGTAGAACAGTTCCTGCAGCATCGCGCGGCTCGCGAATGCCGGCAGTGCGAGCAGAATAAGGATGACCGGGCCGGCGAGCAGCGCCGTGACCATTGATGCGCGCGTCGCCGTCGCCACGCCAAACCGCGCGCCGTGACCACGGTCGGCGCCGAGAACGTTCGGGCTTGTTTCCCGCATTTGCATCCCGGCGCCCTCAATCCACCGCGCGCGGAAACAGACCGCGCGGCCGTATCACCAGCACGATCAGGAATGCGACATGGCCGGAAAGAATCTGCCATTCGGGATCGATATGGGCGCCAATGGTCTGCGCCAGCCCGACGACGATGCCGCCGGCGAGCGTCCCCCACAGGCTGCCGAGGCCGCCGATAATGACCGCCTCGAAGGCGTACAGCAGACGCGCCGGTCCGATGCTGGGATCGAAATTGGCGCGGGCGCCGAGGAAGAATCCGGCGACGGCGCAGACGGCGAGCGCAATCCCCATGGTCAGCGCGTAGATTGATTTGTTGTTGATGCCCATGAGCTGGGCGATCTCGACGTCGTCGGAGGTGGCGCGAAACGCCCGTCCGAGCGCGGTCCGGTAGAAAACGCCGTTGAGCAGCAGGATGACGGCGATCGCCGCGGCGAGGCAGATCAGCGGCATCACCCCGATCGCGATGCCGCCGCCCAGCGGCAGCGAAGCGCTTTGCAGCGGCCCGACATTGAGGAAGCGCGTGTCGGCCGAGAACGTCTCAAGCAGACCGTTCTGCACGATGATCGACAGCCCGAAGGTGATCAGCAAGGGCGGCAGGATATTGCGCCCGAGTGCCCGGTTGAGCAGCACGGATTGCAGCCCATAGCCGGCAGCGAACATCAGCGGCACGACGATCATGACGGCGACGATCAGCGGCACTCCCGCCGTGTTCAGGGTCAGGATCAAAAAAGCACCGAGCACGATCAGATCGCCGTGCGCCAGGTTGACCAGGCGCATGATGCCGAAGATGACCGAGAGGCCGGTGGCATACAGCGAATAGAGTCCGCCAAGCAGGACGCCTTGCACTATGGTGTCGATCCAGCCGAGCATGCGCTTACAATCCGAAATAGGCGGCGTGAATGGCGTCGCGGGTCAGCTCCGCCGGGCGGCCCGAGAGGCTCACCCGGCCTTCCTGGAAACAATAAGCCCGGTCGGCAACCGACATGGCATGGACCAGGTCCTGCTCGACCAGGACCACGCTGGTGCCGCGCAGTTTGATCTCCGCCAGCGCAGCATAGATGTCGCGGATGACAATCGGTGCGAGACCGAGACTGAGCTCGTCGCAGAGCAGGATGCGCGGGTTCGACATCAGGCTTCTGCCGATGGCGACCATCTGCTGCTGGCCGCCGGAGAGCGCCGTCGAAGGCGAGTGACGCCGCTCGCGCAGCATCGGAAACAGCTGATAAACCGCGGCGAGGCTCCACGGACCGGCGATGCGCCGGCCATACGCGCCGACCAGCAGATTTTCCTCGACCGAGAGCGAAGAAAACAGCCGCCGGCCTTCCGGCACCAGCGGCAATGCCGAGCTTGACGATCTCGTAGGCCGGCAGCGTTCCGATATCGCGGCCGTCAAGCCGCACGGCCGCAGCCGGGCGCGGCAGCAATCCCGCAATCGCCTTGAGGAAGGTGGATTTCCCGGCGCCGTTGGCGCCAATGATGGCGACCGTCTCGCCCTCATCGAGAACGAATGTGATGCCGAAAAGCGCCTGGAAGTCGCCGTAAAAGGCGGTGAGTTCGCGGGTCTCCAGTACCGTCCCGCCCGCGTGCGTCACGCCGCGATGCCCATATAGATCTCCCGGACCTCGTCCGAGGCCATGACCGCGCGTGGCTCGCCTTCGACGATCTTGCGCCCGAAGTTCAGCACCGCCAAACGGGAAACGACGGCAAGCAGCGCATGCACGATGTGCTCGATCCACACGATGGTCACGCCGGATAGTCTTGATGTCCCGTATCAGCTCAACGAGCTCGGCGCATTCGGCCTCGGTCAGGCCGCCGGCGATTTCGTCGAGCAGCAGCAGCCGCGGCGCGCTCGCCAAGGCACGCGCCAATTCGAGCCGCTTGCGTCCCAGGAGGTTGAGCGTGCCGGCGCGGCGATTGGCAAAGGCGATCAGGCCGGTGCGTTCGAGAATGTCGCCGCAGGCATCGACCACCTGCGGCTCGCGTTGCCGGCGGCCATGGATCGCGGCGACCAGAAGATTTTCGAACACGGTGAGGTTTTCGAACGGATGCGGAATCTGAAACGATCGGCCGATGCCGGCGATGCAGCGCACGCGTGGCGGCGCGCCGGTGACGTCGCGTCCGTCAAATCGGATCGAGCCGGCATCCGGCTTGAGCAGGCCGGTGATGAGATTGAACAGCGTCGATTTGCCGGCGCCGTTCGGGCCGATGATGCCGAGCGCCTCGCCCGGCGCGACTTCAAGCTGGACGTCATCGACGGCTTTGAGCGAGCCGAACGATCTCGTCAGATTATCCAGCCTGAGGATCACGCCACCGTCCGTCGCGCGCCGGCCCGGCGGGGCCGGCGTTTTTATTTCATCTCATGCCGATCGGCCGTCGCCCGCTCGCAGATCGAGCGGGTTTAACGCCTAGCCGATCGGCTCCATCTTGCCGCCGACCGGAATTTCCGGCGCGGTCTTATTGTCGGTGATGACGATGTCGTATTTGTTGCCGCCGCGCAACCGCCATTGGCCGCCGACCAGCGGCGTCTTGGCGATGTTCTTCGCCGCGAACGGCGGCAGGTTCTTGCCGTCCCAGGCGATTGGTCCGACCACGGTATCGAGCTTGGTGGCAGCGATCGCCTTCACCATGGCTTTGTTGTCGCCGACATTGCCCGAGCGCTTCGCCACGTCGACGGCGAGCTCGAACAGCGCGTGCACGAACCCGATCGGCTGCGTCCACTGCTTGCCTGAAGACTTTTCATAGGCGTCGGCAATTTGTTTGGCCGATTGTCCGGTCAGCGAAGACTTGAATGGATGGTTCGGCGACCACCAGACCTCGGAGGAAAGATTGTTGCCGTTCTTGCCCAACGCTTCGACCGCGACCGGGAACAAAATGGCCTTGCCGATCGAGGCGACCTTCGGCTTGAAGCCTTGCTGCAGCGCCTGGTTCCAGAACGTGGTGAAATCCGGCGGTATCATCACGCCGGTGATGATGTCGCAATTGGCTTTCTTGAACGCGGCGATCTGCGCGCTGAAATCGTCGGTGAGGTTCTGATAGCGGCCGGGATCGGTGAGCTTATAGCCGAGCTTGTCCAGCACCGGCGGGAAGCCGACTTGCTTGCTGCCCCAGGCGTTGCCGTCGCCGTCATTGGGAAACAGGCCGCCGACCGATTTGTCGGTCTTAACCTGCCCCCACATGTTGGTGAAGACGGCGATGACGTCCTCGAGACCCCAGAAGAAGTGGTAGGTGTAGTTGAACGGCTTCCACGCCGGCGGACCGCCGGCCGGATTGGCCTGCCGGCCGATGAAATACGGCTGCCACGGCGCGACGCGTGGAGATGCACGGCACCTCCTCGATCTCGCACTGGGTGGAAACCGGATTGGTGGTTTCCGGAGTCGAAGCCACCAGCATCAGATCGATCTTGTTGGAGACGATCAGCTCTTTGGCGACTTCGGCGGCGCGGTTGGGATTGGACTGGCTGTCTTTGACGGTGACTTCGACCGGGAGCGTCGCGCTGCCGACTTTGACGCCGCCCTTCACGGTTTTGAGAAAGTTGGAGATGACGAAATTGTCCGCCTCGGCAAACGCCGCAAGCGGTCCGGTCTGCGGGCTGACATAGCCGAGCTTGAGGTCTTTGCGGCGTGCACCGCCGGCGCAAATACCGAACCTGCGGCGAGTGCCGCGCCGGTTGCCGCCGACGCTTTCATGAAGCTGCGGCGGTTCACGCGAAAGCTGTCTGATGTCCTTCGCCATGCCGTCCTCCCTGTCCGATTCGGCACCGCCGCCCGGAATCGGGCCGTGCCATATGGCGTTCACTCCTCGAGCGAAACCTTCGACTTGCGCCAATCGGTGCAGCTCGTTATGTTCGATTATCGAACGAAGGTTCGCGTATCAGGATGATTGTTGCCGAGCGTCGAATTTCTGTCAATCGCCAAGGCGCTGCCGAGAGACCGACAGGTGGGCGGGCACGCTGTGAACAAAAGGCAGCAGGACAAGGAGTTCATGGCGACGCTTGCCAAGGGTCTCGCGGTGCTCGGGTCGTTCGACAAAGCAGCGCCCGGCCATGACGTTATCGCAGGCGGCGCAAGCGACCGGGCTTTCTCGCGCGACCGCGCGGCGCATTCTGCGCACGCTTGGCCGAGCTCGGATATGTCGCGCAAAGCGGCCGCGAATTCTCGCTGTCGTCCGGCATTCTCAAGCTCGGCTTTGCCTATCTCGCGACCCAGAACTGGATCGAGCAGGCCACGCCGCTGATGCGGCAGCTCAGCGAGCAATTCCACGAATCGTGCTCGGCGGCGATCCTTGAGGGAACCGAGATCGTCTACGTCGCGCGTTTTCCGGCGCGGCCGCATCATGTCGGTGACGCTGGCGGTCGGGACGCGGCTGCCGGCCTTTCATACCTCGCTCGGGCAGGATCCAGCTCGGCTTTCTCGACGAGGCGGAGATTTGGCGGCGACTGAAGTCGTTGCGCATCGAGGCCTATACGCCGTCGACGATCACCGACATGCAGGCGCTGTTCGATCGCGTGCGCGAAGATCAGGCGCAGGGATTCTCCATCGTCGACGAAGAGCTCGAACGCGGCCTGCGCTCGATCGCGGTGCCGATCGTCGATCGCACCGGCCAGGCGATCGCCGGCGCTCAATCTCAGCACCCATTCGACGCGCACAACGCGCAACGAAATGCGCGAGCGTTTTCTGCCGCGCCTGCGCAAGCCGCCGCTGCGCAGATTTCAGCGTCCGTCGTCTAGGACGCGGAATGCGTTGCGCCAGCGTCTTGCTTGCCCATGGATCGCCGGGGTATCGTTCGCATAACGTCGAATATCGCACGATAGTTCGATAATCGAACAAACGGAACGATTAGATGAAACGAAAAGGGGGTGAGCGCCATGAGCGTAGCCGTCAAGGACGAAAAGGAGCCGGCGCCGGCAAATCGGCCAAGGCCGGTAAAGTCGGCGTCACCACGCCGCAGACCGGCAACGAATATCTCAACTCGCTGCGCGACGACCGCACGGTCTTCATCTACGGCGAGCGCGTGAAGGACGTGACCACGCATCCGGCCTTCCGCAACACCGCGCGCATGGTGGCGCGGCTCTTCGACGCGCATGCACGACAAGAAGCACGCCGACAAGATCATGGTGCCGACCGACACCGGCAACGGCGGCAAGACCCACGCCTTCTTCAAGGCGCCGAAATCACTCGACGATCTGTTGGCCGGACGCAGCGCCATCGCCGAATGGGCGAAGATCACCTACGGCTGGCTCGGCCGCTCACCCGATTACAAAGCGTCGTTCCTGGCGACGCTCGGCGCCAATGCGCGAATTCTACGATCCGTACACCGACAACGCGCAAGCGCTGGTACAAATTCAGCCAGGAGCGCGTGCCGTTCGTCAACCACGCCATCATCCATCCGCCGGTCGATCGCGATCGGCCGCCAAGCGAAGTCGGCGACATCTGCTGCCACGTCGAGAAGGAAACCGACGCCGGCATCGTCGTGTCCGGCGCCAAGGTCGTGGCCACCGGCTCGGTGCTGACCAATTACACCTTCGTTGCCCATCACGGCCTCATTCCGGTGCAGGACAAGAAATTCGCCGTCGTGTTCATGGTGCCGACCAATCATCCGGGCGTGAAATTCATTTGCCGCACCTCCTACGAGATGACGTCGACGGCGATGGGCAGCCCGTTCGATTATCCGTTGTCGAGCCGGATCGACGAGAACGACGCGGTCTTCATTCTCGACAAGGTGCTGGTGCCCTGGGAGAACGTCTTCGTCTACGGCGACATGGAGAAAGCCAACAACTTCTTCCCGCGCACCGGATTTCTGCCGCGCTTCGTCGTCCACGGCTGCACGCGGCTGGCAGTGAAGCTCGACTTCATCGCCGGCCTGTTGCTCAAGGCGGTGGAAGCCTCAGGCACCAAGGATTATCGCGGCGTGCAGGCCAATGTCGGCGAGGTCATCGCCTGGCGCAATCTGTTCTGGGCGCTGTCGGACGCGATGGTGCGCGATCCCAAGCCCTGGATCGGCGATTACGTGCTGCCCAATATGGATCCGGGCAACGCCTATCAGATCATAGCCACCATCGCCTACACCAAGGTCAAATACATCATCGAGCAGACCGTCGCGTCGGGGCTGATCTATCTCAACTCGCACGCCAACGATTTCAAGAATCCCGAAATCCGCCCCTATATCGACCGCTACATGCGCGGCTCCAACGGCTACAAGGCCGAAGAGCGCGTCAAGCTGATGAAGCTCCTGTGGGACTGCATGGCGACGGAATTCGGCGGCCGGCACGAGCTCTACGAAATCAATTACGGCGGCTCGACCGAAGAGATCCGCCGCTATTGCCTGTTCGGCGCGCAGGCTTCCGGCAATGCCGACCGCTTCAAGGGCTTCGCCGAGGACTGCATGGCCGAATACGATCTCGACGGCTGGAAGGTGCCGGATCTCACCGATCCCGGCGAGCTCAGCTATCACGTGCTGCGCGGCGCCAAGACGTGAGCCGGCCTGGCCAGTCTCTAGCGCATCGCTGACAGTCCGAGCCGATCCATCATGGCGCGGTCGCGGCTTTGCTCGGGGTTCGGCGTGGTCAGGAGCTTCGGGCCGTAGAAAATCGAATTGGCGCCGGCGAGGAAACACAGCGCCTGGGTCTCCTCGCTCATGTCCTCGCGGCCGGCCGAGAGCCGCACCACCGATCGCGGCATGGTGATGCGAGCCACGGCGATGGTGCGCACGAACTCGATCGGATCGAGCGGCGGCGCATCCGCGAGCGGCGTGCCGGCGACCCGCACCAGCATGTTGATCGGCACCAACTCCGGATGCGCCGGCAAGGTCGCCAGCGTCGCGATCATGCCGACGCGGTCCTCGCGGGTCTCGCCCATGCCGACGATGCCGCCGCAGCAGACATGGATGCCGGCGGCGCGCACGTGTTCGAGCGTGTCGAGGCGGTCGTCATAGGTGCGCGTGGTGATGATCTCGTCCGTAGAACTCGGGCGAGCGTGTCGAGGTTGTGATTGTAGTAGTCGAGGCCCGCGTCCTTGAGCTTGCGCGCCTGCGTCGCGGTCAGCATGCCAAGCGTGGCGCAGGTTTCCAGCCCCAGCGCCTTGACGCCTTCGACCATGGCGCAGACCTGATCGAGATCGCGCTCCTTGGGCGAGCGCCACGCCGCGCCCATGCAGAAGCGGCTGGCGCCGGCGCTCGCGGGCGGCGCGCGCCTCGGCAAGCACCGCTTCCAGCGGCATCAGCTTCTCCGGCGTGCACGCCGGTGTCGTACTGCGCGCTCTGCGGGCAATAGGCGCAGTCCTCCGGGCAGCCGCCGGTCTTGATCGACAGCAGCGTCGAAATCTGCACCTCGGCCGGATCGAAATTTGCGCGGTGAATGCTTTGGGCGCGAAAGATCAGCTCCGGCGAGCGGCAGATCGAACAGCGCGCGCACCTCGGCGCGCGTCCAGTCGTGGCGCGGCTGGGCGAAAGATGCAGGGGCCCGCGGGTGCGGTTCACCGAGCGACATAACCGGACCATAGACCACTGGATATCCGCGACAAGTGCATCGGACACTCGATCAAGGGCAACTTCACTGGAAGCCGCAGATCCCGACCATATAGATGGTGCTGCCGATGGCGTTTCGACGACGGTCTGCGCTTCGAAGCTTCCGGCAGCGGAACGCCGGCCGTCAAGAGGTTGCCTGATTTTGACTGTAGTGGTAGTCTAAACTAATCCGATGGACGAATGCTACGGCATCGAGGGAGAGAGACCGATGCGATTGGGGATGGCGGGTCTGATGCTGGCGCTGATGATGGCAAGCGCTCAAGCCCAGGTGGGCGGCAACACCGGCCTGAGCCCGGGGACCGCTAGTTCTATGAATCTTGGATCGCACGCTCAGGCTGCCGCGGACAGGACCTCCGTCACTCAAAAAATCAAGGCCAACGAAAGCGCCTACAATGCGGCGCTCAAGAACTTGCCGGACAAGCAATACGATCCTTGGCACGGGGTCCGTTAAGTACCAAACGAGTGTCCGCGATCGACGGCGCCCATCGGGCCTTATGCACGCACTCTGCTTGGATTAGAAGGCTCCCCATTGCGGCGGTCCACTTCCGTTAGAACGTGTGCGCATCCGTGCTTCGGCTTTTGGCCACATCTACATTTTTCGTCTGTGACAGCTAAAGCAGGGTGCCGGCGGTTGTGCGCCGCGAAGGAGATAAGCGCGCGATACAGGCAACAAGCTCACGGCCTGCGCTAAGAGATTGTTCGTTGCAGGTCTACGCTTGCTCCCTTTTTACAGATCGAGAATAGATACATGTTCAGAAACGTCTGTGGGTTCGCTGCTTCGAATATTGCCCAGGCGTCAAGATTGGTTATCGCATCGCCTCCTGGATTTTGCTGCTGAAATTTCTCGATGACCTTGGGATCGAGCTCAAATCCCAAAAAAGAAAGGCCTTCTTCCGCCAGGAAGGCCGTTATCTCAGGGATGGTCAGCCGGTGCTCCATGACGTTGAAAAACATGTCGCGGCAACCGCTCGTGCTGTAGAAATCCACGGTTTGAACCAATGGCTTCCAACGCGGATCTGCTCTCTCGCGGGTAATGGTTTGGCGCAACGCGCGAATGCCTTCAGCCGTGGGCGGGTAACCGCGCTGCGCGACAATAGCCCTCGCTTCCACAATGGGCCGCCGTGCAGTTTCGCTATAGAGCCCGACGCGCATGACGCCATCCGGCGTCAACAACCCGAGCAGAACGCGCCACCCGGCCATTGGGTCAGCGAGGTGATGCAATACGCCGACCGCCTCGATGCGATCAAAGGTCCGGCCGATCGTCGACAAATTCAGAATGTCGGCCTGAGCGTATTCGATGTTGTGCAAGCCTTCTTCACGGGTCTTCCTTCGCGCGTAGGCAAGACTCACGCGGCTAAGATCGATTGCCAGTATGCGGGCCTTGGGCGATTTTCGCGCAATGCCAAACGGATGCTCGCCGGTTCCGCAACCGGCGATGAGTATCTCTCGGCCGCTGTGACTCCCATCAGCAAGCGCTTTTTCATTACTGAGGGCCGCGAGTGGATGTCTCGTCCAGCGAGGGTAGGGATTTTCTTCGTATTGGTGCATCACCGCCAATGACGTTCGGTCGTCGATGACCGTAAGCGCCGGTATCGCAGGGCGATCTTCCGCCTCTTCCAGCGGTTCGCTGACTTGCTGTCGCAGCAATCCCGCGGCGTAGGGCGGCCATCGAATGGCGAGAAGCGATTTCGCTCCGGGAAGGGCGTGAAGTGGAAGGTATGCGCCAACGGCAGCGAGCAGGAGCACAGGTAATGTCGGCGCCGTCCCGCAACTTTTGCAACAACAGCTCACGCAGTTGATCGGCCCGTCGCGTTTCATCGGCGCTCTGCGCAAAGACGTACTCATTGAGAAAGCACTGCTCGGCGAGGGCGCAGAAGAGGCCGGTTATACGTCATCCTCGACTTTGACGCCGTCGGGAAAATAGCCGCTGGTGAGCCGCAGCAGCGCATAACGCAATCCGGTCATGAAAAATTCGAGCGTCTCGCCGCGAATGATGGTCGATTCCAAGGCGCAGCGCAGAAATGTATTATCGGCGAGCGCCGACAAATCGCCGGCGCCGAATGCATTGTCATTTTTGATCGGCAATTCGGATTTGTCATCCATCCGGCTTAGGCACGCGACGATGACCGGATCCTGCAACAGAAAAGGTTCGACACCTTTGCCGCTCAGGCCGAGAGCGATGGCCCTGAGGTAATGTCTGGCAGCGTCGCTCCGTTGGTCGAGACTTTGATACGACGTTGCAAGATTGTAGTGGCAAGCCGCGTCCAGATCGCTGACAGCAACTGCTTTGGCGAGCGTCTTTGCGGCAAGCCGGTGATTGCCCGACCTCTGATGCAACAGGCCGAGAATATTCAGAGCGGTCGCCTGCAAAGGCTCTCGGGCCAGAATTTGTTTGGACGCCGCCTCCGCGTCGGCCAATCGCCCTTCTTGGTAAGCGAGCGTGGCCGACGCCAGCAGCGTTTGAATATCCCCCGGAGTTCCCAGCCTTCCCGCGCGCCAGGGCAGCGCGACGGTCTCTGCGATTCATGCTTCTATCGCCTCCGTCCTATTGTCCGCCCAGGTTCTATAGCCGGGCAGCACCATTTTAGTCAGCAACAGCACGGATGCGTACGTCGGGATTGGCGCTATGTGGTGGCCGGCTGGGCGCGAGCGTCGGGCCCTGAACGCAGTATCTGCCCGCCGATGATGGCGCAAGGCATGATCCCATCATCCATTGCCTATGGGCATAGGCACGCCATCCGGGTTCTTTGTGGCAAGAGAACAATCGATGAGCGCTCAGCAGCTGGACTAAGATCGGTATGCGGCGGTGGTGGAGAGTAGCGCCTTCCGATCAAGGCCGCGCTCGCGATCGGCGAAGTGCACGTTCTCTCCGTACAACTCGCGTCAATCTGGCTCCCGTCGCGCTAAACGGCCAGTAGTGTGCACCCATAAAAAAGGCCCCGCGGATTTCCGCGGGGCCGTGGCAGATCAGATGAGGCTGTTGCTAGCTTAGTTCTTGGCGACCAGGGGCTTCGGTGCTTCCGGGGCCCAGAGGCGGAAGCCAAGGCGCGTCCAGACGTTGATATGCCACGGGCCCGACGGAGCGTTGTTCCCCACAAAGCTGTCTGTCACCCAGACCTGCAGGTCGACGGGGCCGAAATCGTAGCCTACCAAGCCACCGACTGCGGCGGTTTGATACGTTGCCGCAGCTGGCCGGACAGCCGGCACCGGTGTCGGAGGTGGTCTGCACTTCGAAGTAGCCAACCGGGCCGATTTCCCACTTGCCGAACTTATAGGCAGCGGTGAAGTCACCGTACAGGGCGTTGCCGCTGGTGATCGTCCCGCCCATTGCTCCGGCGCCTGCTAGGCCAGCGACGCAGCAAGTTCCCTGCGACTGCGTGTTGATGTCGTAGAAGAAGTTGGCGGAAAGGACCCAGTTGTTTGCCAGGTAAGAGACCGCGAAGGTCGGCTCAAAGGTCCAGTAGTCAGGGTTCGGCGTAAAATTGGTGCCGGGTCCAGCACTGCCTCTGGTGCCGTCCGGCCCCACAAAGTTGAAGCCGACGGACACGAACCAGCCCTGCCCCAGGTTCCACGACAGCGAGATCGGGTTCCATAACGTATTGGCATAGACAAAGCCGCCGGCCGAGATCGGATTGGTGCCCGAGCAACTGCCGTTGCCGGCGGCGTTGCACGTTTCGAAATTATAGAATGCCTGCACCACCGACATTGCGTAGGTGGCGCCCAGGAAGTTCCACCCTGGCACATAGAGAAGCGGTACCGCTTGCGCGATCGCAGGTAGGATGGCGCAACCGCCGCCCCCGGTTGGGGAGCACTGATTTCCGACGCTGTGCCCATTAGTCCCTGTAGCGGGAAAGCCCAGATATGCAGTCTCCAAGCCCGTATACAGGCCGGGCGGTGGTAGTGCGCCTAACGGCAGACCGATCGTGGCGCCGTTCAAGCGGTTTTGGAACGTTCCGGATTCTTCGGCGAGAGCCGAGCTCGCTACGCCGCCGACGGCGAGCGCCGCAATACCGCCCAGCACTAAACTCCTCAGTCGGGTCATTTGCCCCTCCGCGTGTGTGTCCCCAAGACCTGCGTAATAATCCCGCATGGTGCTTAACTCGTCGGCACGACCTGCCAACTGCGGTCAGAGTCGTGCAATCGGGCGAAGAATGCAATGGTTTGCCGCGTTTGCTCCGGGGGAAACGGTCATTTCTGTTGCAATAGTTGCAAAAATGCCACGAAACCGTCGGGGGCGTTGTGAATAAATAAGTTAAATCAGCGTTTTAATCGGAGGAGTACGTCATTTTAGTTTGCTAAACGTGCGGCAGATAAGTGCGCCGAAATAGCCGAATTTGCTCTGATTCTGTCGGCAGATGCCGCCCTCACCAGAAATCCAGCGTCGGCCAGATTGTTTGTTGATGCGAGTGCAGCAGCGACGCGAGCCGGCCGACGTGCAGCACAATCGGCGAGAGATTGTCAGCGTGTCGCAGAGCGAAGATACGGCCGACAAAGAGCGAATGGTCGCCGCAGGGATGCCGCGCGGTCACCGTGGCCGCGATGGTCGCGTTGGCCTCGGCGAACAGCGGCGTATCGCCGGCGTATTCGTATTTGACATCGACGTTTTCACTGGGGCGGCCGGCGAAGTGATTGATCAGGGGTTCCTGACCGCGGGCGAGAATATTCACGCCGAAATGGCCGGCCTCCAGCAGGAAGGCATGCATGCGGGCTTTCATGCCGACAGAGATCACGCACAAGGGAGGATCGAGCGAGCCCGACATGAAGGCGTTGGCGGTCATGCCGCGGACTTCGCCGCGAACCTGCGTGGTGACGACGGTAACGCCGGTCACGAACGACGCCATGACCCGCCGAAACAGCTCCTCGGTGACCGCGCCGACTTGCGGATCAGCCAGCCCGGATTCGGTTGTTGGTGTAGCCATATCGAAGCATACGAAGCCGGGTGGGACGACGCAAGGAACGGCGCCCACGCGGGCGGCGCTGCAAGCACAGAGTCAGGACTTCACTAATTTACGCCCGGTGACTGCTTCGAGGTTCTTGAAGTAAATCTTGTCCTGGTCGGTCTTCGACAGATTGAGCTCGTCGAGGATGCGCAGCGTCTCGCGCGGATACATCGTTCCGCCCTCGGGATCGAACGGGCAATCGGAGGCGAACAGAATCTTGTCGCGCGGGAAGAATTCCATGCCGGCCTTGGTCGCCGGTTCCGCGGTGAACACGGCGGTATCGGCCCAAAAATCCTGCTTGAAATAGTCGAGCACGCGTTTCTTCAGGCCCTTGCGCAGCGCGACGTAATCCGTGTCCGAGGTGCGCGAACCGAGCACGTCGTTGCCCGGTCCGAGCCGGCCTTCGAGCATCGGAACGATGCCGCCGAAATGGTGCGTGATGATTTTCAGGTTCGGATGGGTATCCATGATCTTGGAAAATACCAGGCGCGCCATCGCGGTCGCGGTTTCGTACGACCAGCCGAACGTCCACCAGATCTCGTAGAGCGACTTTTCCTCGCTGACGTAGTCCGGGGTCTCGGCGCCGCGCGTCGGATGCAGCCAGACCGGGGCGCCGAGCTCGTTCATCTTGTCCCAGAACGGCAGGTATTCGGGGCGATCGAGCGGCTTGCCGGCGACGTTGGTATGGATCTGCACGCCAAGTGCGCCGATCGTCTTGATCGCCCGCTCCGCCTCGGCGACCCCGGCATCCGGCGCTGCCAGCGAGATCTGGGCCACCCAGCCGGGGAAATGATCCTTCTCCTTGGCGCACAATTCAGCGAAGCCATCGTTGATGATGCGGCATAACACGTCGATGTCCGCCGGCTTGGCGAACTTTTCGATCGTCGGCTGCGGATAGGAGAGAATCTGCTGATAGTCCTTATGACCGTCGACGATCTTCTTGCGCACGTCGACATCATACAGCGCCGGCAGCGAACGCACGCGCTTGCCCATGTCCTTATAGTCGCCGGCGACTTCGTTCAGCTTGTCGAAGAACTTCTTCGGGAAAAAGTGCGTGTACGCGTCGATCCGCATGGCATTCTCCTATTCGCGGTGGGGTTCTAGCACGGCGGCAAGCCGCGGCGCAGGTATCCATGCTCAGGCGTCATTGCGCTGAAAACGCGCCAGCACCTCAAGCGGGATCGGCTGCGACTTTATGCGCTTCGGATCGTCGGGGTGGCGGACCGCCCAAACGCGGGTCTCGAAACCCTCGGCCATCAGTGCGCCGGCCTTGCTGAGCCGATGCTCGATTTTAAAGCTCGAGCGGCCGCATGCGACGAGCGCCGTCTCGATCGCTACTTCGTCGCCGAACCGCGTCGGCCGGCGAAACCGCGCCCGCGCCTCGACCAGCGGATATCCGGCGAAGTCGTAGGCCTTGAGGTAGTCGATCTTGTTCATGCCGAGCGCGTGCTCGATCAGCACCGTCGTTGAAGTATCGAAAATCTCGAAATAGCGCGGATAGAAGATGATCCCGGCGGGATCGCAGTGGCACCATTCGATTCGCGTTTTGCGGATGTTGGTGAGCATTCCGGGCTGGGTTTACCGCGGCGCCATGCGCAAGGCCGCGTCGAGACGGACGACTTCGCCGTTGAGATAGCGGTTGTCGATCATATGGCGGACCAGGGCGGCGAATTGCGACGGATCGCCGAGCTTTTTCGGGAACGGCAGCGAGGCGGCCAGGCTTTCCTGCGCCTCCGGGGTCAACCCGAGCAGCATCGGGGTGAGGAATATACCAGGGGCAATCGCGTTGACGCGGATGCCGAACTGGGCGAACTCGCGTGCCGCAGGCAGGACCAGACTGACGACGCCGCCCTTCGATGATGCGTAAGCGGCTTGGCCGATCTGGCCATCAAAAGCCGCCACCGAGGCGGTGCAGACGATCACGCCGCGCTCGCCGTCGGTAAGCGGTTCGAGCCCTTGCATGCCGGCCGCAACAAGCCGCATCGCATTGAAAGTACCGATCAGGTTGATGCGAATGATTCGCTCGAAATCGGCGAGCGGCTGCGGACCGTCGCGGCCGACGATGCGTTTCGCCGTGCCGACGCCCGCGCAATTGACCAGAATGCGCGCCGGACCATGGTCGGCGGCGGCTTTGGCAATAGCGGTCTCGGTCGAGGCGCTGTCGGCCACGTCGCAATGAATGGCGATGCCGTCGGTGTCGATCGCGACCTCGGCGGCGGCTTTCGCATTGACGTCGAGGATGGCGACCCTGGCGCCGGCCTCGGCCAGCATGCGCGCAGTGGCGGCCCCGAGGCCGGAGCCGCCGCCGGTGACGACCGCTGCATGTCCGCGAATATCCATGTTCAACTCGCTTGCTGTATGACTGGCGACCGGCCGGCGGCGATCACGTCCGCCGGCGGCGGATCGGCGTAAAGCGTCTCCACCAAAGCCGCGCGATGGGCCAGCACCGCGCGTTGGTTGATCGATCCTTTGTCGGTGATCTCGCCGACATCGAGCGATGGCGGTTCGGCGAGCAGAATGGCGCGGCGGACGCGCGCCGAGGTGCCCCGGCTCGGGTCGGATAGCGCCCCGAGGAGCCGAGCGAACGTGTCGCGGACGCGTCCATCGGCAAGCACGACCGCGGCGGAGGCGTCGGGCGCAAGGTCGGGCGCCAATTTTCGGCAGGCGTCGAGGTCCGGAATGATCAGGGCGGCGACGTCGTCGCGATCCGGCCCGGCCAATACGACGTCACGCACCAGCGGTGCGCCATGGGCGATAAACGCCGCGCGCAGCGGGCCAACACTCACCCAAGTACCGGTCGCGAGCTTAAAATCCTCGGCCAGGCGTCCGTCGAACAGCAATCCTTTCGCCGGGTCGGCCGGGTCCTCGAACTTGAGCGCATCGCCGAGCTTGTAAAATCCCTCCTCGTCGAACGCGGCCGCGGTGAGCTCCGGCGCGCGCCAATAGCCCGGCGTGATATTGACGCCGCGAAGCCGCGCCTCGAGCTTGTCGTCGCGCGGGATGAGCTTGAGTTCCACGCCGGGCAACGGCAGGCCGATGTTGCCGGCATGCCCCGATTCCCAACTGCAAAACAGCGCCGAAGGAGCGGTTTCCGTGGAGCCCAGGCTCGACAGAAAAATGATGCGTTCGCCTGTCGTCGCGACCGCCAGCTGCTCGAGCCCGTCGCGGACGTGCTGCGGCAGACCCGCGCCGGCGTAAAACATGACTTTGAGCCGGCTGAAGAATGTCTCGCGCAATGCGCTGTCGGCTTCGAGATGCGGCAGCAGCATCTCAAAGCCCTTCGGCACGTTGAAATAGATTGTCGGCGCCACGTCGCGCAGGTTACGCACTGTCGCGTCAATGGCGCCCGGCATCGGCTTGCCTTGGTCGATGAAGAACGAGCCGCCGTTATAGAGCGCGATGCCGAAATTGTGGTTGCCGCCGAAGGTATGGTTCCACGGCAGCCAGTCGAGCAGGACCGGAGGCTCGTCAACGACAAAACGAAGCGCCGCGCGCGTCATCGCCTGGTTGGCGCACAGCATCAGCTGCGAATTGATGACGCCTTTCGGCTGGCCGGTCGAGCCGGAGGTAAACAGGATTTTCCCGACCGTTTCGTGACCGACCTTGGCGTGTGCCGCCTCGACGGCCGGGGTCGGCGGCACGCTCGATAATTCGGCAAACGCCGTCGTCGCTCGATCTTTCGGCGGCTTGGCGCCGACCACCACTTCGACCCCGGGCGGCACCGTCGCGGCGATGGCGCGCGCGAATGCGGTGCCGTCGGCCGCGAAGACGAGGCCGGGCGTCAAAACGTCGATGATGGTCTTGAGCTTCTTGAAATCTTGCGAAACGAGCGAGTAGGGCACCGAGATTGGTGCGTAGGGAATGCCGACATGCATGGCGGCAAGACCGAGCAGCGCATGCTCGATGTCGTTGCCGGACAAAATTGCGACCGGCCGCTCGGGTGAAAGATCGCGCTGCAGCAGTGCCGCGGCGATGGCGCGGACGGTCGCGAACGCCGCCGCATAGGTCAGCGTGCGCCAGGCGCCGGCGCCATCACGCTGCGCCAGGAAAACCCGTTCCGGGGCGGCTTTCGCCCAAAGCGCGAGCCGCTGCGTGAGATTTTGCGGATGAGGCTGCAGCGCATGCGGTGAACGCATCAGGATCGCGCCGTCGGCTCTGCGCTCGACCAGCACATCCGCGGCCCCCAGGTCGACCGGCCGCAGCGGCAGCTTCGTTCGCGCTGAATGCTTTTTGGCGAGCGTTCCGGACATGATACTGGCTGCACGCGGTATGGCGCGTCGTTCAAAGCGAAATCGTCAACATCGATCCATAGTCCGCCTGACATGACCGCCGAACCGCGTCAAGGCGCGATCCAAATCGATGTGATCCGGACGCATTTGACCCTGCCGGGTCCGGCCCGTAAATAACCCGATACGCCAAAAGGAACGCGGCGCGATCGCTAAGCCGCATGGCTTAAGGGTACGGCGCCTGGTGCCGCGGCCCGCTTCGTTCAGCCCCCGGAGAGACCGAATGCGCGAGGTCTTTATTTGCGATGCGACGCGTACCGCGATCGGCCGCTACGGCGGCGCGCTCGCCAAGGTGCGCACGGACGATCTCGCGGCGGCGCCCATAAGGGCGCTGGTCGCGCGCAATTCCCGGGCTGATTGGTCGCGACTCGATGAGGTCTTCTTCGGCTGCGCCAATCAGGCCGGCGAGGACAACCGCAATCTGGCGCGCATGGCGCTGCTGCTGGCCGGCTTGCCCGATACCATCCCCGGCGTGACCGTCAACCGGCTGTGCGCTTCCGGGCTCAATGCGGTCGGTGACGCGGCTCGCGCCATCCGCACGGGCGAGATGGATTTCGCCATCGCCGGCGGTGTGGAGTCGATGACGCGGGCGCCGTTCGTGATGGGCAAGGCAGCCGAGGCATTCTCGCGCGCCGCCGAAATCTACGACACCACGATCGGCTGGCGGTTCGTCAATCCTCTGCTCAAGGCGCAGTACGGCATCGATTCGATGCCCGAGACCGGCGAGAACGTGGCCGAGGAATTCCAGGTGGCACGCAAGGACCAGGACGCGTTTGCGCTGCGCTCGCAGCAGCGCGCCGCGCGCGCCGTCGCCGCCGGTTATTTCGCCGAGGAGATCGTTCCGGTCGAGGCGCCTCGCGGCAAGGCCGGCCCGATCGTGGTCGACAAGGACGAGCATCCGCGCCCCGATACCACCCTCGACAACCTGGCGAAGCTCAAGCCGATTGTGCGCAGTGGCGGCACCATCACCGCCGGCAACGCGTCGGGCGTCAATGACGGCGCCGCCGCCATTATTCTCGCCGGCGAGGATGCGGTGAAGGCGCACGGGCTGACGCCCCGCGCGCGCGTTCTCGGCATGGCGTCGGCGGCGGTGCCGCCGCGCATCATGGGCATCGGCCCGGTGCCCTCGACCCGCAAGCTGATGGAGCGGCTGGGCCTCAAGATCGGCGATTTCGATCTGATCGAGCTCAACGAGGCGTTCGCCGCGCAGGGACTGGCGTGCCTGCGTCAGCTTGGCGTCGCCGACGACGCCGAGCATGTCAATCCGCACGGCGGAGCGATCGCGCTCGGTCACCCGCTCGGCATGTCCGGGGCGCGACTGGCGATGACGGCCGTGCATGGGCTGGAAAAGCGCGGCGGCAAACGCGCGCTCGCTACCATGTGCGTCGGCGTTGGGCAAGGCGTGTCGCTGGCGCTGGAGAGAGTTTAGCGCAAACACTTTATCGCTCCGGAAGGTGCCGGCGACACCAGCGCGTCGCGTCTGGCCTATTGGTCGCTCCGGCCGCGATGTATAAAAACGAACATTAATACAAAAGAAGAAGATGGAGATTCTTCCTTGCCGATGAGCCCCGGTTACATTCCCTTTGATCCTAATCCATCGAAGCCGAAATACCGGCCGCCAGCGGGCGCGGTCGATGCGCATTGCCACGTGTTCGGGCCGGAGAGCAAATTTCCCTATGCGCCGGAGCGCAAATACACCCCGTCCGACGCGCCCAAGGAAAAGCTGTTCGCGCTGCGCGATTTTCTCGGCTTCGACAAGAACGTCATCGTCCAGGCGTCCTGCCACAGCAAGGACAACCGGGCCATGGTCGATGCGCTGGACGCCGCAAACGGCCGCGCCAAGGGCGTCGCCTTTGTCGGCGAGGAAGTGACCGACGACGAACTGAAATGGATGGACAAGGCCGGCGTCCGCGGCGTGCGTTTCAACTTCGTCAAGCGGCTGGTCGACTTCACCCCGCGCGACGTGCTGCAGCGTATCGCCGCGCGGGTGGAAGAACTCGGCTGGCACATCGTCGTCTATTTCGAGATGGCGGATTTGCCGGAGCTGGAACGCTTCTTCACGGCGCTGCCGACCACCGTCGTGGTCGACCATATGGGCACGCCCGACGTGAAGAAAGGCGTCGATCACCCGCAGAACCAGCGCTTTCACCGGCTCCTTTCGCGACATAAAAATCTCTGGGTGAAGGTGACCTGCCCGGAACGCATGAGCATTGCCGGGGCGCCCTATGACGACGTGGTGCCGTTCGGCCACGCTTTGGTCGAGCGCTTTCCGGACCGCGTCCTCTGGGGCACCGACTGGCCGCATCCCAACATGAAGAAGGTGGCGCCGGACGACGGCGTTCTGGTCGATTACATCCCGAAAATCGCCCCAACGGACATGCTGCAGCAGGCGCTGCTGGTGGACAATCCAATGCGGCTTTACTGGAGTTAGCCGGACGTCATGGCGACCTTCGTTCTGGTTCACGGCGCTTGGCACGGCGCCTGGTGCTGGCGCCGGGTCGCTCGGCTGCTGGCCGGCAACGGCCACGAGGTGTTCGCGCCGACGCTGACCGGGCTAGGGGAGCGCTCGCATCACCTTACGCCCGGCATCAATCTCGACACTCACATTCTGGATATCGTCAACGAGATGAAGTGGCAGCATTTGAATGACGTGGTGCTGGTCGGCCACTCTTATGGTGGCGTGGTGATTTCCGGCGTCGCCGAGACGATGGAAAAGTCGATCGCCGCGTTGGTGATGCTCGACGCGTTCATGCCGGAAAACGGCCAATCCGTGGTCGATATGCTGCCGCCGGAACCGCGCGAGGCGATTCTGGCAGCGGAGCGCCAGGGCGCGACAACCCTGCCGCCGCGGCCGGCCGAGTTTTTCAAGGTCAATGAAGGGGACCGCGCCTTCGTCGATGCGCAGTGCACGCCGCAACCGATCCAATGCTTCCTGCAGAAACTGACGCTCACCGGCGCGCGCGAGCGGATCGCCAACAAGGCCTACATCCGGGCGGCCGGCTACCCGAACCCGTATTTCGATGCCGGCCTGGCGAGCGCGCGCGCCAAGCATTGGCGCACCTATGAAGTGCCATGCGGCCACGACGTCATGCTCGATATGCCGGAACGGCTGGCGGAGATATTGCAGGAAGCGGCGTGACGGCGCTCATCGTTCGAGATTGGAACGGTTCGAGACTGCAGGAATGCTTATGTTGCCAAGCTTTCCTGCGCTATATATGTGAGGCCCAACGGGAGAGATGCCGATGGCCCGCGAACAGCACGATTACGACGACATCCCCGGAACATTCGTGTTCGATGCCGAGCGTTCGCGCGAGGGCTTCGGCATCAACATGTTCTGCATGTCGCTGATGAAGGACGAGAACCGCAAGGCTTTTAAGGCCAACGAGGCGGAATATCTGAAAAGGTTCAACCTCACGCCCGAACAGGCCGACGCCATCCTCAAGCGCAATTACAATCGCATGCTCGAACTCGGCGGCAACATCTACTTTACCGCCAAGCTCGGCGCCACCGATGGGCATTCGTTCCAGCATCTAGCGGCCGTCATGACCGGCAACTCTCAGGACGACTATGCCAAGATGATGCTGGGCGGCGGCCGCTCGGTCGAGGGTAACCGCTCGCGCTCGGGCAAGAACGTGCCGGCGAAGCTGATCGCCGCCGGTGCAGGGGCGAAGAAGTCCGCCACCGCCAGACCGAAATCGAAAGCCGAGAAAGTCCAAACCCAAGTCCAAACCCAAATCCAAATCAGCAACCAAGTCAGCGAAACGGAAGTGAAGTCGTGGCCAGGATCGTCGCAGGTATAGGTTCATCGCACGTGCCGGCCATTGGCGCTGCGATCGACAACGGCAAGACCGAGGAACCGTATTGGAAGCGGGTGTTCTCGGGCTTCGAGAAATCGCAACAATGGATGCGCGAGACCAAGCCCGACGTCGCCATCATCGTCTATAACGATCACGCCTCGGCGTTCTCGGTCGAGATGATTCCGACGTTCGCGCTGGGCTGCGCGGCGGAATTCCCGCCGGCCGACGAGGGCTGGGGCCCGCGTCCGGTACCGGTGGTCCAGGGCTATCCGGCGCTCGCCTCGCATATCGCCCAGTCGGTCATCCTTGACGAGTTCGACCTGACCATCTGCAACAAGATGGAAGTCGATCACGGCATGACCGTGCCGATGAACCTTCTATTCGGCAACGTCGACAAGAACGCGCACTGGCCGTGCCCGGTGATTCCGCTCGCGGTCAACGTGGTGATGTATCCGCCGCCGACCGGCCATCGCTGCTTCATGCTGGGGCGCGCCATCCGCAAGGCGGTGGAGTCTTACCCGGAAGACCTCAAGGTCGTGATCTTCGGTACCGGCGGCCTGTCGCACCAGATCTCGGGCCCGCGCGCGGGGCTGATCAACAGCAAATGGGACAAGGCCTTCCTCGACAACCTTTCGAAGGACCCGCAGAAGCTCGTCAAGATTCCGCATGTCGACTATATGCGCGAGGCCGGCGCCGAAGGCATCGAGATGGTCATGTGGCTGATCATGCGCGGCGCGCTCGACGACAAGGTGGACGAGGTCTATCGCTTCTATACGGTGCCGGCGTCGAACACCGCGGTCGGGCACATCATTCTCGCCAACCGGCCGCGCACCGCGCGCCGCCACGCCCCCGCGCACAAAACCGGCAAGCGGGCCGCCCCCGGCAAAGCCAAGGCGCCGGCACGGCGCGCCGCGGCGCGCGCGAAAGCCACGATCATCAGAGGCTAGGAATGAAAATTTGTGTCGCCGGGCAGGGTGCTTTTGGCCAAAAGCACCTCGATGCGCTCAAGCGTATCCCGGACGCCGAGGTCACTTCGCTGGTCGGCGGCAATCAGGACGCCACCGCGGAAGTCGCGAAGAAATACGGCATTCCGCACTATACCGGCGACCTGTCCGAGGGCATCAAGCGCGCCGACGCGGTGATCCTCACGACCCCGACCAAGATGCACTTCCGCCAGGGCGAGCAGGTGATGCGCGCCGGCAAGCACGTGCTGGTCGAAATCCCGGTTACCGACAGCGTCGAGGATGCCGAGGCGCTGGTGCGCATCGCCAAGGAGACCGGCGTCGTCGCCATGGCCGGACACGTCCGGCGGTTCAATCCCAGCCATCAGTGGGTGCACAAGCGCATCGAGAAGGGCGAATTGAAAATCCAGCAGATGGATGTGCAGACTTATTTCTTCCGCCGCAAGAACATGAACGCGGCCGGCCAGCCGCGCAGCTGGACCGATCATCTGCTGTGGCACCATTCGGCCCATACCATCGATCTGTTCCAGTATCAGACCGGCGAAACCATCTCGGATTGCTACGCCGTGCAGGGGCCGATCCACCCGCAGCTTGGCATCGCCATGGATATGGGCATCGTCGCCAAGGTGCCGTCGGGCGCGATCCTGACCCTGTCGCTGTCGTTCAACAATGACGGGCCGATCGGCTCGTTTTTTCGCTACATCTGCGACAACGGCACCTACAGGGCCTATTACGACGATCTGTCCGACGGCAAAGACCAGAAAATCGACCTGTCGAAAGTCGATGTCTCCATGGATGGCATCGAGCTTGAGGATCGCGAGTTCATCGCCGCGATCAAGGAAAAGCGCGAGCCCAACGGCGAGCCTCGCCCAGGTGCTGCCGTGCATGCGCGTCCTCGGCAAGCTCGAGAGTATCATCGACCCGCAGCGCAAGGCGCACGCCTAGTCGCATCCGGGCCTTTTCAGTCGGCTTAATCCGCTTTTAGCTTTCACGTCGCGGCTTTTGGGAACAAAGCCGCCCTGATCAGTATTGGAACGGTGACACTTTGAGGTGTCACTGCTCCATCGCGGCGATGAACTTCCTGGACAAGCCGATCAATACCGCCAACTCCCAGCAGGCCGCGGCCGTTGGGCAAAAGGTCGTAAACCTGGCCCTCCAGGGCGGCGGCAGCCACGGTGCGTTTACCTGGGGAGTGTTGGATCGCCTCCTGGAAGAAACGCGCCTGGCCTTTGAGGGCGTCACTGCGTCGAGCGCCGGCGCGGTGAACGCGGTGGTGCTGGCGCATGGCTTGACCACCGGCGGGCGGGACGAAGCGCGGGATACGCTGCGGCGGTTTTGGAAACGCATGTCCGACAGGACCTCCCACGGCATGCTCCAACCGTCCCTGATCGACAAGATGAGCGGCAAATTCGGGCTCGAGCATTCGCCCGGCTATTTGTTCATGAATACCCTGGGCTATTTCACGTCGCCGTACCTGTACAACCCGCTCAACTACAATCCGCTGAAGGCCGTGCTCGAGCAGATCGTCGACTTTGAGCGGCTGAGCCGGCAACCGGCGGTCAAGTTGTTTCTTTGCGCGACCAATGTGCGAACCGGCAAGGTCAAGGTGTTCAAGGCCGAAGATCTCGGCCCGAACCACGTCATCGCCTCGACTTGCCTGCCGCTTTTGATGCACGCGGTCGAGATTGACGGCGAGGTGTATTGGGATGGCGGGTTTTCGGGAAACCCGGCGGTGTTTCCTCTCGTTTATGAATGTCAGACGCGCGATGTGGTCATGGTCCACCTGACGCCGGCCGAAAGGCCGGACATTCCTTTTACTTCGCACGCCATCATAAATCGCATGCAGGAGATTGGGTTCAACGCCGCCCTTATCCGCGAAATGCGCGCGGTCGCCTTCGTCAACAAGCGGCTCGATGAGGGCAAGATGACCGAAGGCAAGCATATGCTGATTCACGTCATCGAGGCGGAAAGACGTGATCCGCGAGTTTCCCGGATCGAGCCGCTTGAACAACAACTGGGATTTTCTTTGCCATCTTCATGACGTGGGCCGCCAGCGCGCCGACAAATGGTTGGCTGCCAATTTCGATCGTCTCGGAAAGGCGTCGACCGTCGACCTCGAAGCAAAATATTTCTAATTGCCCGCCCGGATGTGATCCGGTGTCGGCGGCGAAGCGCTCGCAACCGTAGCGAAGTTTTGATTTACTGCGGCGATGAACTTGACCGAAAAAGAAACCGGTCCGGCTAGCGCCGGGCCAAAGCCTGCGGGGCAGAAGGTGGTCAACTTGGTGCTCCAGGGCGGCGGCAGCCACGGCGCTTTCACCTGGGGCGTCCTCGATCGCCTGCTCGAGGAGGAACGGCTGGCCTTCGACGGCATCACCGGGACCAGCGCCGGCGCCGTCAATGCGGTGGTCATGGCGGACGGCCTGGCCGCCGGCGGCCGCGAAGCGGCCCGGAAAGCGCTGCGCATTTATTGGGAAAAAGTCTCCGCTTTGGCGTCCGGCGGGGTTTTCAAGCCTTCGGTGTTTGATAAGGCCAATCCGAATTTCGGGCTAGAGCATTCGCCCGGGTATCTGTTCATGGAATCGATGACTTATTTTGCGTCGCCTTATCAGATGAATCCGTTCAACTACAATCCGCTCAAGGATTTGCTCGCGGAAACGATCGATTTCGAGCGCGTGCGCCGGCAACAGGAGCTCAAGCTGTTTGTTTGCGCGACCGACGTGCAGACCACGAAAATCAAGGTCTTCGAGCGCAAGGCGCTCGGCGTCGAACATGTGCTCGCTTCGACTTGCCTGCCGCTGATGATGCAAGCCGTCGAAGTCGACGGCGAATATTATTGGGATGGCAGCTTTACCGGTAACCCCGCGATCTTTCCGTTGCTGTTCGAGTGTGAGGCGCGCGACATCATTATGGCCCACATCACGCCGGCGGCGCGGCCGGGCGTGCCGACCACCTCGCCCGCAATCATAAATCGCATGCAAGAGATCAGCTTCAATACCTCGCTGATCCGAGAAATGCGGACTCTCACCTACCTGAGCGAGCAGATCGACGGCGGCAAGATGACCGGCATCAAGCGCATGCTCGTGCATTTGATCGAAGCCGAAGACTTGATCCGGGTGCTGTCCTGGTCGAGCCGCTTGAACGGCGATTGGGATTTCCTGATGCATCTTTTCGACAAAGGCCGCTACCGCGCCGACCAGTGGCTGAAGTCGAATTTCGAGCATCTCGGCGTCCAATCGACCGTCAATCTTCGCGGGAAATATTTTTGACGCGATGCTCCGCCGCAGTGCGCGGTCGGGGCACCGGGCTACACTGCATACGTCGCAATCCCAAGTGCTCGCGCTCCGGCGATGAGCCGGCAGTCATAACTTGCCAATCGGATATCTTGGTCGCGTGCGCGCAGGAACTCGATCGTGGCCAAGTGCAATCAATCCAGTGTCCGCACGGCAACTGGAAAGGGCCGAACAGCACGCGCGAGCACCGCTGGGGCAAAATCGATCAGCGACACGTGGGCGAGCAGTCGCTCCGCTTCGGCGCCGTGGGAATGTGTAAGTCCGCGGGCATGGATTCAATTCCACACCTCGTATAGCAGCAGGCGACTGGACGCCAGGCGCTCGCGCCACAAGATACTCGCTGGAACGCGGTCCTCGCCAATGAGATGAGCCAGCGCTACCGAGCTATCAAGGTAGATCACGATCCGCTCGGCTCTCGTCGAGGTCTTTCATTAGCTCTTCGAAAGGCGTGACCGGCTTGCGCGGCGGCGGATCGCCCGGTGGAATAGTGGCAGGCGTGAGCCATCCTTCCTTCACGCCTTGCGCGATCAATTGGTCGTCAGTCATCAACTTGCGGGCTGGCTGCGGCGGCACGATTTCGGCCACCACACGACCGCGATCGGTGACCAGAACGGTTTCGCCGCCTGCGGCTAAGCGGATGAATTCGCTCAGCTTGTTCTTGAGAATTTTGAGGCCGACAGATCGCATGATAGAAGGTAGCTACCAGAAGCTACCTCGTCAATGCGTTGACCGCTTACAGGCAGCACTCGCCTCCCTGCCGACAGATGGTTAATCGCGTCAAGTATGTGGCTATCGCACTGAATTACCTTGTATATTCATATTCGGTATAGAGCCGTGCACGCAGATTGCACCCACCAGGAGCAATCTCGATCCGCGTTTGGGTGTGATCAGGCCGCCTTCCATCATCATAATCCGTCACGCTTGACCGGCGGCGGCCAGCATCCGCCATTATGCGCATAGCGCATGCTGACAGCGCTCGGCACTCACTGTTCTATAAATCCCTTCTTCTGAAAAGAAGAGGAGCCGTCCAAGCCGTCCAAGCCGTCCAAAACACAATAAAAATGGGCACTTCTGAAATTGCGGCGAGCCGCCCAGAGCCGTCCAGGGCCGTCCAAATGGTGCCGTGCGGGCTGCGCGCGGCTCTCCAATCCGGTAGAACACCGCCATGCCCGACTTGGCGACATTGGAACGCGAGCTGAATTACGCGCGCCAGGAGGTGCGGAACCTCCAGGTGCTCGCGATGACGCCGGATAACTCGGCGTCGGACCTGGAAACGCTCCGGAACCTGGAACGCGCGGCGCGGGCGGAAGTGAAGCTGCGGTGGAGGGCGATCGAGCACTACAAGGATCAGCTCGCGGCATCCCGCGCCGAAAGGTACCTGATGACTCCGGAGCAGCACCGGCGGCGGGCGCAGGTTTTGAGGAAAGCGAATCCGCAGAGCCGGGCGGCGTACCTGCACGACCTAACCGCACGCCTCCAAGAGTTTGACCGCAGGTAAGCGCCGGCAGTTCTCGAAGTCCCCAACATACTGCTGTTTTTTGATTCCCGTTATGCCGACGGATTCCTACTGAGTCCTACCGAGTCCTACCGAGTTCCCTAGTCTCAATGCCGCACCGCGCGCCGGAAGGCATACAGGCGACGATCGTCAGAGTGAGTGAGATCGGTGATCACTTGTCATCCAGCCCGGTTGGCCAATCAGGCAAACCCTTGTTTGCTTCTGGCAGGCGTTTAGTCGGCAACTACGGCGAGCCGCCCTTGATGCCGAGCCCCTCGCGCAAAAACCCCAATAGCGCGATCTTTACTTCAACCGGCATTCTTTGAAGATCTTGCCGCGCGCTGAGAATGCCGGCAGCATCTCTGACGAAGAAGTCGGCGACGCGATCGACGCCGTGTCGGCTTAGCTCCATCAGCACCCGGTCCATTGGCAGCCTCGCAGCGCGCGCGGCGTCCTCCCGCCGCTGCCTCAGCTCCGCGATCCGCGCGCTCACCTGTTCATCGTTCAACAGCCGATTGTGATTTCGGCGCTCCGGGGAACTGAAGCCCGCGACCTCATAAGCTTTTTTCGGGTCGACGCCATCGGCGACGAGGCGGGCGAACTCTTCTCGCTTCCAATTTCGTAGGCTGCTCATGTTCGAATTCCAGATGATTCCGCTTCAGTCGCATATTGCCTCACGCGCACTCTCGGGGCTGCTTGCTCACGTGAAAAGCGTATCAATTTGATTCATGACGACGTAGTTCGGCCTTAAAGCGCTTCCGCGTCGCCACAAACCGCACGCGACCTTGACCGCAATCACAGAATCCATGTGAGTCATCCGCATTCGCCCTCGTTCGATGTGTCGCCATCAAATCCCAAGGGGTGCGGGGAAAAGAGCGGCGCGTCGGAGGGCCTGGGCACAGGCTTGATTGCCCCACACCCGCCAACCTGCACGAGCGCGGCCGCGCTGAAACAATTCGATTTTGGGAGTGTTCGGCCACAGCCGCTCGATCATGGCCGCGACCCGCGCCGGCTTGGCGCTGTGTTCACCTTTCGGTTCGGTGAACAGGGATTCGTCTTGCGTGCCGGGAGCCGGCGGAACGGGGTTGCCGCGCGTGCCAATCAGGATGCATTCGTGCCGATCGCGAAACCAATAGCCGAGCCCGATGCGCACCTTGTCCCATACCTGCATCGAGCAATAGCGGCCGCGGGCATTGTGGAGCATCAATGTTTCAGGATCACGCAACAACTTGCCGTCTGCGCCGCGCGGGCGAAGGGCAACGAAGCCCCACTCGGCCATCAACTCTATATCGTCGATCAGAGAAGCGGCCGTGGACCAGAACACGAGAATGCAATCGTCCGCGGCAATATCGTCGATCGGAAACGCCGCGAGCTGATCAAAGCTCATCGTGGGATAGTGGTTTTCGGGTGATCGGTCGAGCCCGGTTTCGTCGGAGCGCACATTGAAGTGCCGCGGCACATCGGCATAGATCAGCCCGCAGCGGCCTTCGGGAAGCTCGCGTTGCTTTTCGGCTAGTCCGCGCTCGCGCGCGGCACGGTGCTCTTTTCTGGCTTCGGTCTTGGCACTGACCTTTTCACCGCTCGCCGCGCGTTCGATCAGTGCGGCGCGAGTGGGGGGCCACAACTTCACCAGAGCGTCGAGTTCTTCGCCTTTGTCGAGCGAGGTCCGCGCCACCTTGGCGAGTGCCTCTTCGCCCAGCGCTCCGCCGCGATGTGCTTCCCGTTGAACTTTGCGCTCCGATTGCCCGATGGCTTCGGCGGTGGCCTTGGTGAAGCGATTGGCGTCGTTCAAGTCGCCAACTTGGCGACTTGATTTTCGATCGCCACCGTGGGCCGCTTCGGGGTGCAATTCCTCGTAGATCGTCTTACGCCGCGCAATCGCTGCCGCTCGCTCGGCTGGCGAAAGATCGTTGCGAATAAGATTTTCGTCGATCTCGGCAAGCTCAGCGTGCTCATCGTCATCGACGCGAACAAAAGCGGGGATCATACGCAAGCCCAAGTGACGGAATGCGGCGACGCGATGATAACCACCGCGTATCTCATACCCGTCATCGACCGGGCGCACGTTGATGGGTTGGCGCAATCCATTCTGCAGCGGACCGCCGCCGGCGTTCGCCTTGATGCTCTCCGCGAGCGCAACCACGTGCCCATGATCGAGCAGGCGCGCCATCGGGCTCGCGCGACACAGGGCAACGTCGATTTCGCGCGCCTCGATCATGCCTTATCGACCTGCGGCGGCTTGATGATGATGTGACGTTGGCCGCTGTGCTTCCGCTCAACGACGAAGCCCTTGTTGCGCAGGAGCGGTGCGATGCGATCGATCCGGTTGCCGAGGCCTTGTGCGCTCAGGGGCCACAGCTTCGATTTGCGTACGCCCTCGCTCACTGCGTGTTCAGTGCGGCCAGCAAGTCGGTCGCGGTGCCAGTCCAGCCATCAACCGGATGATCGGCGAGAATGTAGTCTTTGATCCCGACCGCCACGGCGTCGGCCTCGAACGAAGTCTCGATCACGTCGCGGCGGTTCTCGCGGTAGACGGCAAGAAATTGACCACGCTCCCAACCTAAACCAGGCTCGGCCGCGGTGACCCACTTCGCGAAGTCGGCCATGCGCGGCGAGCGCTCAAGCTTGACAGTGTCTAGATTGCACAGCGCACTCGACACCGCATCGAGCAGCGCACCAAGAATGACCGGGCGCTTCGCTTCGAATGCGGCCAGCAACTCATCTTCCGGATCGCGCGCCTCTTCCGTGATCGTCGCGAGGTGGATCGTCACAGCGCGATCAGCCAGGTCGGCGCGGTCAGTCAGCGATGGGATCCCATTGAGTACGATCGGCCGCGCGGCTTCAAAAATCGTTTCGCTCCGGTCGGTGTGCAACATTCGCGTCGCGAAACCGCTTCCCGTTGCCAACCGGCACAGCGCATCGGCGAACCATGCGGGCACGCTCGAAAGATTGTCGAAGACCAGCGCCCAGGAGTTGCCGGCCGAGACAACAAGGTCGCGGTCGTCCTTCGGCACCGCACGGATAGGCGCAGCGCTTGGATCGATCAGCGAGCGGATCATCCGCGAGAACACCGACTTGCCGGCGCCTTGTTCACCATTCACCGCGAGAACCGCGAAGGGGCCGCGGTCGCGCAACGCCGCGACCAGCCATGCCACAACCAACATGAAGTCGTCGTCGCTTCGAACGTTGAGGTATACACGCAGCTCTTCGATCATTCCGCCCGCTTCCGGCTCCGGCAGCGGACGCATCGACGATGAACGCATGAGCTTGGCGGCGGGCTTCTCAACCACCGACCAGCCGGTGGCGGTGATCTCGACCGCACGCCAACGCGCGTCGCACAGATCAAGGTACAGATTTTTGCCGTGACGGCCAACGCGGATGAACGGTTCGCATTGCGGGCCGTCGTTCACTGCGCGGGCTTCGAGGAACTCGCATAACGTCATCCAGCACATTTCCGGTAATCGCGGCTGTCGGTTGCCGCGTAATACCTCCCGCTCAGCCACATGCGAAAATCACGCGAGCGAACGGGCCAATGCTCGCGGCGCGAATTGACATCGAATGTCACATAGGCCGCTCGGTCGGTGTCGTGCCAAAATTCGCAGGCCTCTGTGAGACCGATCAGCGTGTCGCGCTGCGGTGTTCGCCGCCGCCGATCGTTTGCCGTTGACACCCTATCCTCGGCGACCGTGCCGATTGATATTTGCGCCGCCGCGGCCTCTAGCGCCGCGGCCCGTTCGCTGGTCCAGCCGTGGGTTAGCGCGTCGGCCGCGTCCCAACCAGCAATGCCGTCTTGCGGTCGCGGCGTGATTGCCACCAACTCGGCGCCGGCAGCAGCAATCAATTTCGCGATAGCATCAGCATAGGCGCCGTTACCGTCCGGCCAGATGATGACGCGCCGGTCGCGAAGCGCGGTCCAGTCGATTTCTCGTTTGTCATTCTCGCCGGGCGGCGTTGCCACGATGATAAAGCCGTCGGGAGGATCGACGATCGCCACGCTTATCGCGTGGACCGCGGCGACTTGCTTGGCCGCCGCGTCCGCATATTGCGCGCCGGCCAAATCAGCATCCGGCCAGATGGTGACGCGGCGCCTACGCAACGGACTCCAGTCCGCCTTATGAGCACTCTGCGAACCGTTCGGGCTGGCTACCGCCACAAAGCCCGGTAGGAGCGCCGCTGCTGCGTCCGCGGCTTTCTCGCCTTCACATATCACCACCGGGGCCGAAGGCCGCTCGGCTAGCAGCTGCAGCCCGTAAAGCGGTCGTTTAAGCGGCCAGGATTCCCAACGCCAAGTCGCCGGGCCGCCACCCGCGGGACGCCAAAGCGTCAACGGTCGGAATTCTTTTTCGCCGTCGCGGCGATCGAACCGGCACACATAGCCAAGCGTGGCCCCGCTGGCGTCGGCGTAGGTCCATGACTTGCTCGGCTTTCCTAGCTTGTAATGACTGCTAGGCGCCGCAGGCGCATCCACCGGAACGGGTAACACGATTGTCAGGGCTTGCCGCCGCGGTTTGGCTGACGTTGCGCCTGCGCCCTCAATGGGCGCGAAAGGGTCACGGCTCATAAGGATCGACCCCGATCATCTCGGCAACCCTAATTGCCGCCTCGGCTTGCGAAAGCGTGAACAGATAGGCCGCGAGCGAGACGATATCGGCGCCGCGATCTCCGGTCGCGAAGTCGCCCCATTTGCCCGTGGTGACGTTCACCTTGAATGAGCCCGGCCGCCGATCATTGCGCATCGGATTGCGGCTCACCCATTCGGCACCCTCCCGACGGCCATCAGACAGCCACCGGCGCACGATCGCATCAGCTCGGCCGAGCGCTGCGTCTGCAATCCGTCGGAACGCTATCCGGCGTTGCTCGTTCACGGCTGGCACGCCGGCCGTTCAACAGAAGGGCCGAATGCAGCGGACGCAGCCTTGAAGGACGGAAAGGAGCCGAGGTGCTTGCCGTCGCGATCGAACGCGACAGCCCGCCCGTTATCGGCGACCTTTATGGTGCCGATGCACTCCTGCCCGTCATAGACGGCAAGTTCACGCGTGCGCGCTGCTGCCACGGCCAATATCCATATTAGAACAACGTGTTTCAATGGGCGTTTCCCGTGTGACGCCGTGCTCTGGGCAACCGCTCGGCGCCGTATAGCCGTCAGGGTGCACGCCGACGAAACCGCAAACCTTGACCATGTTCGGAACGCTGACCGGCTTGCATCGCTCTACTCGACAAACCGTCGATGGCGACACGCCGATTGCTTTCGCTGCCTTGCGTTGATTAAGTCCGCGCGAGCCGCGCGTGACGTGCAGTGCCGTTGCCAATAACCACCAGGCGACATTCGGCGAGATCGATTTGACCGGCCGCGGCGAACCGCTCACAGGATCGACGCCGGCCGCACCGCACAGCGCCAGATAGGCACCGGCATTGATCGGCCTGCCGGCGCGCGCCAGGGCGACCTGCCGCGGAGTGACGTCCGCTTGAGCGGCAAGGGGCGGCACCGACGGTGAAGTGCCACGCAATGTGTTTGCGAGCGCGTTCATCGGCCGCCCTCGTCATTGGCAGCGATTAAATTGCGCGCTTGCGCGACTGTAAGAGCCTTGAGTGCGGCTTCTACAAGTCGCGGCAGATGCTTGATGTTGAGCGCGATACCCTGCCGGCTCGGTCGTCTTTCGCCGCCCTCTCCTTCGTACCATTTACGGAAATTGACGAGCATGACGCCGTTGTAAGGCTCGATCGATACGCGCGCGGTTTCGCGCCTATTGATCGGCCACTCGGCAACGATCTCGCCATCGAGATCGGATTTTGCTCGCCGCCTATTGCCTGGGGGCGCACTCTGTGCAAAAGTGGTCATCGCAAATTTTCCTTTTGCCCGGCCACCGCGCCGGGCATTTTTTTGTTTTATCTGTTGCGGCGGGACGGTCAGACATTTTGAAGCGCATCAGCCTCGGTGGTTGAGCTCACCGTGTGCGAGTCTTGAAACGCCACGAGTGCGCGACGTTGATATCGAACCGCGCGCCCGATCTTCATGTACCGCGGCCCGCCCCCGCGGACCCGCCAGGCCTGCAGCGTGCGCACCGATAGGCCTAGGAATTCTGCCGCCTGGTTCTCGTTAAGGACGGCGTCGATATCGGCTGACATGGCGTGCATGCTCACCCCGGTCGACCGACCAGCCGAACGCCGCCACCAGTGGGCGTGATGAGTGAGACGAGCGAGGCGACCACAATCAGAGTCCGCCTGCCGATTTTGGCCGTCTGAACACGGCCCGCGGCGATTTCTTGATAGATTTTGTTGCGGCCAAGCCCTGTCGCGCTGCAGGCTTCCGGGATGGTGCAGGAAATTCGCTCTGAGAAGGGAACAGTGGCGGGCATTCGTCACCTCGTGTTTCGCGTTGTCCCCAAGGACGGGGAGAAACGCTCAACGAGGCGTTAGACCGTCATGCACTACGATGTCGATTTATTTTATATTCGGAATGTTCGTATAATTCCGCCGCTGCTAACGTTTTGAGCGAGCTTTGGATTTTGGCAACAAGGTGGACAAGATCGCTTCACGCTCCCAAGGTACAGAGGTCGGGCGTGCCGGTTTCTGCTTGCGCTTCGGGTTTAGGGAGTTCTGGTTGCGCGTTGGGCTTCGGTCTTTCTGCTTGCCCGTCGGGCGTATCGCTGTCGGGAACAGGGCAGACAAAATAGCCTCACGCTCCTTGTTGATCTTCCTTATCAGCGCGTAGTTCGCGTCCCCACTCTGGCCGATATCGCTGCTATACAAGCGCCGCGCGATCTCACGATCAGTTGCGCTTGGCGTTTTTGCTTTTTCTTTTAGGTACTGCTGCTCCAACTTTATTCGTTCTTTGAGACGATTTAGATCACAACTGCCTCGGGGCTTTCCTCTCGTTTTCCTCTTGGTTTGGAGAAGATCGAGGAGATCGTAAACGAGATCGCAGAGTTCGCGCCCGACATCGTCCCAACGAAAACCCTCAAGCTCCACATCCCGCTTTAGCTTCGCGAGCTCTTCCCTAACACGAGCTGCTGTCCCTGAACCACGAGCTGCTGTCGCTGAATTTCGACCTTCGCCAAAACCCCGCGATATCGAGCAGCAGCGATGTCTCGAACGGACAAGTAGAGTGGAGCCGGAAAGAGAGAAGGGTTGGCAGGCGCTACTGGAAGACTTCCCATGCACCCTCCGTTACGGGCGCCCGTAAAAATGGCCGACGCGGCAGGGGGTACGGTTTCCCCTTTTCGGCTGGCCGGCCTATCCGCGTCGAATCGGATACTATCGCCTCCGCGTCCCAAAATCGCTCTAGCAGTCTGCTGAAAAACCTCCTCGCCATCGCGAGAGTGTCGTGATTCAGTTTTTTATCACGAATTGGTGGAGGCTGGCATGCGGGGCGCATTTGTGGATCAGGGCGGGTTGTTTTCGTACATCGTGCCCGAGGCGCGGGTGCCGGCGGACCATCCGCTGCGGAAGATCCGGGAGCTTGTGCGCGATGTGCTGGGCGAGCTGAACCGTAGCCTGTGGAAGCTCTACGCGAGCGAAGGCCGTCCCTCGATTCCTCCGGAGCAGTTACTGAGCGCGCTTGCTGCTGCAAGTGTTCTACGGCATCCGGTCGGAACGCCAGCTGATGGAGCAATTGGACTACAATCTGTTGTACCGCTGGTTCGTGGGGCTTTCGCCCGACGACCCGGTGTGGGACCCGACCACCTTCACCAAGAACCGCGACCGGCTGCAGAACGGCGAGGTATTTGCCAAGTTCATGACCAAGCTTCTGAACCATCCGCAGGTCAAGCCGCTGCTGTCGGACGAGCATTTTTCGGTGGACGGAACGCTGATCGAGGCGTGGGCCTCGCAGAAGAGTTTCCGCCCCAAGGACGGCAGCGGCGACGAAGATGGCGGGGCCAACTTCCACGGACAGCAGCGCAAGAACGACACGCATGCGAGCACCAGCGATCCCGACAGCCGTCTTTACCGCAAGGCCGCCGGGCGGGAGGCGAAGCTCTGCTACATGGGCCACGCCACCATGGAGAACCGGCATGGGCTGGCGGTGGCCGGCATGGTCACGCTCGCCAACGGCACTGCCGAGCGCCGCGCTTCGGAGACAATGCTCAAGGCCAAAGCCAAGGAGGCCGGCCGCCGCATCACGGTGGGCGAAGACAAGGCCTATGACACCGCCGATCATGTGGCCAATCTGCGCGCCATCAACGTCACGCCGCATGTGACGCAGAACGACAGCATCACCGCAACCGGCAAGCGCCGGCAGAGCGCCATCGACGGACGCACCACGCGGCACGAAGGCTACGGCATGTCGCAATCGTCGCCGGGCGATGACCGAATGCATCTTCGGCTGGGGCAAGCAGCACGGCACGATGCGCAAGACCAAACATCGCGGCATCGCCAGCGTCGCTACTGACTTCCTGCTCAATCTGATCGCCTACAACCTGATCCGCATTCCCAAACTGCTGGCGGCATAGGCCGGCGTCCGCTCACAAACGCCCCGACGCCGCCAAAACCGCAAGGCCGCAAAAGCAGAAAAATGCGCCAATTTCCAGCTTCTTCAGCAAACTGCTAGTGGATTCTCCCAAAATGGGAGAAAATGATTGTCTCGGCGGTCCCATTTAATTTGATGGGCCAATCCGAGGGTAAAATGAACCTCTGTACGTTTGTTTCACGCCTTCGCCCCGGCGGTGGCCGCCTGTGCGGCGATGCGGGGCCGATTTTATTTTCGGCGAGGCCGCCAGCCGGATTTAGCGGGGGTCAAACCATGGGGCTCACCGTGTATCGCGCCCTGATGCGTGCCGGCGCTCTTGTAGGGCTTTTCGTCGTCACTTGTGCGGGAGGCCCGGCGTTTTTGACGCTAGCGGCACAGTCCCAGGCTCCGGGCGAGACCACGCGGACACAAGGCGCGTACCAAGCACAGATATTGGTGCCGCGGGGCAGCGAGAAGCTAAGCTTCGATTGTGCGAAAGCAAAGACGGCGGCGGCCCGGCTTATTTGCGCGGATGCGGAATTGGCAAGGCTCGATGGCGACCTTGGCGTCGCCTTCCGAAAACGGAAGGCTCAGATTTCGGCGCCCGATCAATCGAATTTCGTTGCGCAGCAGCTTGCTTGGATCAAGAACAGAAACATACGTTGCGATCTCGTCGGGAAAAGCGGGGCCGCGATCGAAGTGCTGGCCGGCGCCAAGCCGTGCATGGTGAACGCGATTCGAGAGCGTATCGCATTCTTTGATCAAACTGATTCAGTCGCCGCAGGTGGGTCAGCGCCGCTGCAATTGCAGCCGCCGCAGGATGTTGACACTCTCTTCCCGCCTCAGATCGAACAGGTCAACCAACGCCGTGCCATGGCCCTCGCCAAGGCTACAGCCGCCGCAGACAAGGCGTTCCACGGTCTAGCCGACTGTACGCTTACTCAGGCGGCCAATCTTATGGTGACGAACGAGACGGCGGCAGCGGTCGCGGCAGCGGCTCTCGTCTTGTGTCCGGCTGATCTTGAGATTGCAACACGGGCCGTGCAGTACGAGACGGACTTGCAACTATGGTTTGAGGGACCTCAACCGCAGCCCAGACTATCAACGGACAGCGAAGCTGAACGGAGCTTAGCCAAGACCTTGTTACCGCGGCTCGCTGCAAGAATAATGCAGAGCCGGGCTGAAACCGCTAGGGCGCCACGACCACGGGCCTCCGATACCGGGAAGGCGTTCGGGACTGGGTTTTTCGTCGCAATAGATGGCAAGACGCTAACGAATGTTCATGTCGTAGACCGCTGCCACGAGGTGTTTGTTGGCTTCGAGGGACAACAGGTAACCGCACGGGTGCTCGCACGCGACGACGAGAATGACCTCGCTCTACTCGCGACCGATCTCCATCCAGCGAGCGCGGCGAACTGGCGTCCTTCAATCATGCAGGGCGAAGACATCGTTGTTTTTGGATTTCCGCTGGCGGGCGCGCTTGCGACGAGTGGCAACGTCGCAGTGGGCAACGTCACCGCGCTTGCGGGACTCGGCAACGATAGTCGGTTCCTGCAAATCTCCGCGCCCGTGCAACCCGGCAACAGCGGCGGACCGCTCCTAGACAGGAAGGGCAATGTGGTTGGCGTCGTCGTCGCCAAACTTGACGCGCTTGGGATAGCTTCCGCCACCGGAGATATTCCGCAGAATCGTCAATTTTGCCCTCAGGGCTTCCGTGGCCACAGCGTTTCTCGACGCCCAAGGCGTGGTGCATAGAGATGGTGCCGGCAGTCCGGCGCTCTCGACGCCTGACATTGCCGAACGTGCAAAGGGGCTGACCATGCAGGTTGTCTGTGTACACTGAAAGCTTGCGCTTTCTCTGGGCCGTTAGCTACCTACGGCGTTTTGATGCCGAATGTACTGTGCACCATCTTGAGTGCACCGATTGCAACCCCGACCGACAGGCAAGAGCTGAAGTCGCGCACGCTCACGACGCCAGCGGTTCGCTCGACAAGACCGTCGAACCGCTCGATCGCAAGCCCGGCAAACAACCGCTGCCAACCGGCCGTTGGACGGCGAGCCGCCCTTGATGCCGAGCCCCCGGCGCAAAAAAAGCAAATCGGCTTTGGATTGTGGCGACTAGACGACCAAATCCATGAAACCGCTCAGTTGCGGGCTTGAACTTCGGACCGAAAATCGCTGCTGTTTCGGAGCCCGCATATGATTCGAACTTTGGAAACACTCGACTAGAGCATGTTTCGATCGAAGTGAATCGGCGGGATTCCCAAGTGCTTTTGGATGGGAGAGTCTCTCGACATTGATTCGCCCTGGGGAGACGGAACAATGCCGGGAGCCTACTCTGCTGATATCCGGGGTCGGGTGATTGCACGAGTCGAGAGCGGGTCGTCGCGACGCGAGGCGGCGGAGCAGTTTGAGGTCAGCCCGAGTTCAGCGATCAAATGGGTCTCCTGCTATCGGGCGACCGGAAGCTGTGCGGCCAAGCCGCGGGGCGGGAGCACGTCTCCGCTGGAGGAGCACGGGGACTTTTTATTGGCGCTGATTGAGGATCAGCCGGACTTGACGCTGGATGAGATGGTCTGCGCGATGCGCAAGAACAAGATTGCGGGCAGCCGCACTTCGGTGTGGCGCTTCTTCAAGCGCCACGACATCACGTTCAAAAAAAAGCCTGCGCGCGGCAGAGCAGGAACGTGCCGACGTGGCGCGGGCGCGCCGGCGCTGGATGCGAGAACAGGGCATGTTTGATGCCGCCCACCTGGTGTTCATTGACGAGACCGCCGCCAATACGAAAATGGTTCGGTTGAGCGGGCGTTGCGCACGGGGCAAGCGCTTGATCGGTCGGGTTCCGAACGGCCACTGGAAAACGATCACCTTCGTGGGCGCTTTGCGCCGCAACGAAATCACAGCCCCATGTGTGGTTGACGGCGCTATGAAGGGAAAGACGTTCCTTGATTATGTCGAGCAGTGCTTGGCTCCAACACTGAAGCGAAACGACACCGTCGTCATGGACAACCTCCCCGCACACAAGGCAGCGGGCGTGCGCGAAGCGATTGAAGTGCGTGGCGCCACACTTCGCTATCTCCCACCATACTCACCGGATCTGAATCCGATAGAGATGCCATTCAGCAAACTCAAAGCGTATCTGCGCAACGCGGCGGAGCGAACTATTCCACGCCTGCGCCGCAAAATCGGAACCTTCGCGCGTAATCTCACCGCCCGCGAAGCCCGCAACTACTTTAGGCATGCGGGCTATGCGTGAAATTGACCGGAATCTGCTCTAGGATGAAGCGAGCTACGTGCTTGCGGCTGGCGCGCGTCGTCGCTTTACCTTTCTGCCGCTCGCGGAACCTCAGGCGCCGCGAATAAGCTTCGCCGCCTCGTCGCGCGTGAGCAGTTTTGCCGCCGCTTGCCGGCCAGGGCTCATCCTCGAAATAGACGTAGGCGAGCGCTTGTCCGCCTTTGTCTTTCAGGCACCGGCTCGTTCACGATTGCCAGAAATAGGAATTGTCGGAGGCGAACTGTCCAAACCGCACGAGACGGCCGAGAGCGGTGTGCGCCTCAATCTCGGAAATCTCCGACGCGGTGCCGTGTGCTGCCTCGTCCCGCCGGTAGGACAGCAGGTCAGTTGCGGCCTTAAGGGCGTCCGCGATACTCGCCCGTGCACCATGTATGATGCCGTCGATCGTCCGTTTCCTGCCGTGAGCCGCCAGGTAAGTTTTCAACGCTGCCGCCTCGTCTCCGGTCTTTGCAATTGCGACTGCCAGCACAATCAATTCAGCCGCAGCTCCGCACATCGCACATGCTGCCAAGTTAGCCCCAAAAGAATGGCAGCGCGCGGCCTCATTGGCGTGCTACAAGAAACCTGCCCCCAAGCAACTCGATAGCGAGGTAAACAACGCGCTGAGCCGCCTGACATCCAGGACGATAGGAGCTAATGCGCCCGACGTTATCCATGACCTGTCAAGAATTGTAACCGAAAAGCCCCTGTTATCCGCGTTTCCGCTGTTAGGGACGCCAGGTCGAAGCACTCCCCGGCGGCAAAACTCCCACGCGGCGTCGAAAAAAAATGGCGTCAGCTCGCGTTCGCGCGCGTGATCGCGGGCTAAATGCTGAGGAATTTTCTCGACTTCCGCCAGATAGGCCGCAACAACATTCGGCACGTAAACGTCATAGCCATAGTCCGAATAAGCTGCGCCCGCGCGCGTTTTTGCTATGAAATCTATAATGAAGGCCGTAGCGTCTTCGACGTGCATAAGGTCCTCCTGGCATACAATCTCGTGGACGCAGACCAGAAATGCGAAAGGGGCAGAAGCACCCCTAGCAATCTCGTGGGAGGGCGTCTTGTAAATATGCTCTGGTCGGCAGTCTCGGCTTAGGGCTGATCTGCGCGGACGGTTTTTGGAGAACCGGAAAAGGCTTCGCCTTGTTGGGCCTCACCGGGCAGCGGGCTTTCCAATTTTCAACGGCACCACCTCGGCCGCCGGGGTGCCTGCCATGGCCGCCGAGATGCGACCGCCCACCTGGTCGTTCAACGTGCGCACCGGATCGTCGGCGCGGTTCACATAGCGTCCCGTCATCGCTAGGTTTTTGTGCCGCAGGAGATCGCGCACGAGGAAAGCATTGGCGCCGGATTGCCCGGCATAGGTGCCGACAGTGTGGCGCAGATCGTGCAGCCGCACGTCATCGAGCCGCGCAGCAGTTCTGATCCGATGCCACGCCGCCTCGAGGCCGGCCTTGGAGAGAGGGCGCTCAACGCTGGAGACTGAAGGCACCACCCATTCCGACGCCTTCGCGGCCTCAAGCACCTTCAAGACTTGCCGCGCCGGAGCATTCATCGTCACGACTTGCCGCCTTTGGCTACTTGGCGACGGCGCAAGAACTCGCGCAGTTTTGCTCCTCTTCCAGTATCGTTCTCACTCATTGGATTTGCCCCTTCCCAGGTACGTGCAGCACGGAACTCACACTGCGAATTAGCCTGCCTTTAGCTGCCCGGTTTCGCGTCTTAGCGATTTAACCAGGCGGACCCCATTCGCACCCTCCTTACGCCAGACGCCCACGAGGAGCCGGGCCTTCGCCCGCGCTCGTTTTGCGCCGAGTTCGTAAATCTTGACGCTGCCAGCACTTCCTCGCCGGCCGCACTGGTGCGCACGATCTGGACAATGAATCTCATTTATCAGCGGCCCCGCTGGGCGATTGATCGTAAGACGAGATCCAAACCGGAAGAAACGGGACAAACCGCCTCGCCGGTTCGATTACCCAGGTGTTTTTCCCCAGGGTCCGCGCGTCGGCCCAACAAGAAAACTGGAACCCCAAGCGCGGCGAGGCAGAGCAACGCTTGGGGCCAAAGGCAGGCGTATTGCCGGTCGGAGACAACGCGCTGCCCCGCACTAACCGAGCACGCGCCGGCAATGAATCCATCGTGATCGGGGATTAACGTTACGGCGGAGGGCAGACGTCCCGACGTTGGCGTGCTAGTGTGCAATTGGCCATAGAGTGCGGGAGCGACCTTGACGATAACGCCATGACTGCCACATCGATGGGCCGGATAGCCGTGCCGTCTCTGGCGCTCGCTGCTGCATGTGTTGCAGCCATTGCCTTCGGCGTCCCATACGTCTGGCGAGAGCAACCGGTTGAAAACAGAGACCCGGCCGCAGCGCCGGCGGTTGCGCCAGCTGCACCGAGCGTCACAGATCAAGCTGCGGTTGCTCCCGCAACGGTACCCGAACTTGCCGCTCCATCCGATGTGCCGCGCAGCGATGCGACAAAGCCGGCCTTCGATGCGGCGGTCATTGGAAAAGCCGGCGATGCGGTTATCGCCGGTACGGCTGCGCCAGGCGCCACTGTGGAATTGTTGCGCAACGGACAGCCCCAGGATCGAGCGATCGCGGATCAATCCGGACAATTCGTCATGGTCCCGCCCCAGCTTCCACCCGGTGACTATGACCTAACGTTGAGATCCACACAGCCGGACGGCAAACAGGAACTGTCTCAACAGGGTGTCGCGGTTTCACTCCAGCCGAGCCTCAAAGATCAACTGCATGCTGCGCTCACGACGCCGGATAGAGCAATCGTCGCCCTGTCGGAACCTGTGGCGCCGTCAGCTACTTGCCACCCGTCGAGAGCTCGAAAACACTAGCGCCAACCGTCGCGCCACGCCCTGAATCGCGCGGCGCTCTCTAGGTTTTCAAAGTGGTTGCATCTTGTTTGTTGCCTAAGCAAATCTTAGGCGGTCGCGCGCAGCCTTGCCGTTGAGTTGTAAGCGAGCCTTTTCCATGACGGGACCCCTTCCAACGAAGTCCGACGTTCGCGATTGGGCCTGATGGCAGCCCATTGACCGCTTTGCCGACGCCGGACACGAAACGTTGGGTTATCCGACGCAAGGCTCAAGTGGTTGCAGCGGTACGCGGTGGTCTGCTGTCTCTTGATATTGGAATTGGCCGAGGTCGGTCCTTGCTCGCAAAGGCACTCTCCGCTGCTGCGCCGCGGTCATCCCGGCTTCACGAGCGTCGGCGGCCACTCACGCCATTTGCATTTGCGAGCGTCTTGAACGGCGCCGAACATCGTCCGCCAGTTTCAGCCATTCGGCCGCCATTTCGCGTTGTATGGCCCGAAATTCCCGATCCGATATTGTAGGCAGTATGTCTAGACAGTGTGAGGCGTAACGAACGTATTCCTTGTGCTTGTCGTTCTTAGGAACTGCCATGACCCACTCCCGCGACTCTACGCGCGAGCCATCTGGAGCGCTTTAGCGGGAGCGGTCTGTGCAAAATTGATCACCTTTTGAAATTCGTAACCTGACGAGGGCGCCAAATGAAGCAGCTAAAAAATGGTCCCGGTGACCGGGCGGACATCGGGACCAAGGTGATGGTTCGATGCCGCTCACAGAGCGGCGACTTGAGCTATAGCCGTTTAAGGGTACGCCGGAAAGCGCGCCTGCGTACCGCAAGCGTGCCGCAAGCTCGGCGCGATCATTCCGCAAAAGAGATGGCTCCAGCCTGGGGAGACCGGAGCCACGCGGACGGAGAGGGCGCTGGGGATTACGGGGGATTTTCTCCGTCGGCGTCGAGAATGACGGTGACCTCAGGCGAAGGAAGTGACCCGACGTCACCGCTTCATAGCTCTGAGCATCCCGCAGCGCGGTCGGATCGTCCGCGACAAAGCCTCGCACGTTCCGGGCAGTGTTGGGGCAGCGATAGATAAAGCGCGCCATGCTCAACCAATGCCAACTTGCGCAAGTCCCGCATTGATATAACGCAAAATTCAAATCTAGACTGGGAACCCCAAGCGCCCGGACGAGTGCGACGCTCGGGGCCCAAGGCAGGCGTATTACCGGTCGGAGACAACGCGCTGCCCCGCACTAACCGAGCACGCGCCGGCTGGCGGCACCATCGCGATCGGGGGTTAACGTTACGGTGGAAGCGGGGAACATAGCCGCTGGCCTTTAGCTAATACTGTTGGAATGATCTTAGCTCTGCTTCTGGCCCTACCGCTTATTGGTTTTGCTTGGAACGGAGTCGTTAAAGTCGAGGCGGCGGGAAATGCGAATGCGTATTGCTGTCAAAGCAGACTACGGCGACGAGGCCGCAATTGCGGCCCACGTCGCCTCGGGCGAAGTGGCCGTTGTCACGCTCGAGACCGGAACCGCGCGAGATAAGCCGAAAACCGAGCCTGAGGAGGCGGTAACTCTGACGGTCGATAAGGCACGTGAATTGGCAAAGGCACTTATTTCCGTAGCGGATGCGGTTGAATTTGTGAGAACCCACGACTTTGCCCTGCCCTGACCGCAGCAGTTAGCCCCACTCGTCATCTGGCCCCAAGACCTTCCCGGTCTTCGGGTTGACCAAATGCAATCGGCCGCAAGCTATGCAGGCCATCTCTTCATAATAGGTGGCGTCTTTGCCGTCGCTCGGATTATCGGCGACCCAGCCTTGCATCTTCTGGCCGGTGCTCGGGCACCGATAGAGGAACGGAGCCATGCTGGTAGAACGCTCAGCGCTTTCCCTTGATCTCTTTCTTGGCGGGAACCCCAAGCGCGGCGATGCGCTGCGCCAGCGCTCGGGGCCCAAGGCAGGCGCTAAGCTGGAACAAAAACGCACTGCCTCGCGCTAACCGGAGCACGCGCCGGCCGGCGACTCCATCGCGATCGGGGATTAACGTTACGCTCCGAGCGCCAGCAGCGCCACCGGGTCGCTTACATCGGCGATGTTCCCAGCGACGCGAACGCGCCCCGCTAAGCTTTGGGGCGCTAGGCCAGGGCATCCACCTCAGCCCACAGAGGAAGATCGGCTTCGGTTTAGTGTTTCTGCTTCGCCACTGTGCCAAGTGTTACTATAACTGTTATGCCCTGACTGTGACGGATCAAACCAAGCTTGACAGCGCTGCCAGGAGCCATCGAGCTGATCCGGCACGTAAAGTCCTGCGGGTCAGGTATAGGCGTTCCATCAAGCGAGATGAGAACGTCGGCAAGCTTGATGCCCGCATTGGCCGCAGGACCATTGGCGCTTACGTCGTAGACTAGAACGCCCGCTGTGTTCTTCAAACCGAGTGCATCGGCAATTTCCGATGTCACTGACTGAATTTGCGCGCCTAACCAACCGGATGACAGCGCGCCCCTCGCGCTCGATCTTGTCTCACAGATGGATGGCCGGTGCTCGACAGGATCGGCGGCAGACCTGCCCGGCGGCGCAAAGAGTGCAGCAGCGAGTGCCAGGGCGGCGATGATCCGCATGGTTCAGCCCTTAGCCCCGCACCATTCTAAGCTCGCTCGAAGCGTAGGACGGTGTTGCACCGGCCCCGGAATAGTGCGGGCCCGCGCGATGGACAGCCGTTTCACCACGCCATCCCTAATTGGCAGCGGCCATATTCGCAAACAAGAAACTGCCGCTCATTGATAGTCCTGCAATTGCTCAGTCAGATCAAAGCTGCGCGGACTGAACGGCGCGGCCTCTTTCACGTCGTACACGGAGAGGCCGCAAGTGACCGCCCCCACTACAGTCGCGCCAGCGGCGACGAGTTCATTCTGGCATGCGAGCAAATTGCCGCCGGTTGTCACTATTTCGTCAATGAGGACGATGTTCTTTCCCTTCACTTCCGGCTTAGCCTCAGCGCCAACAGTGCCGCTCGTTTGCGCGATCCTCCCTCATGGGCTTTTTGCCGGCGCTTGGTCCAACGCAGCCCATCCAATGCACGCGGCGATATTATACTTCGCAAACCTGGCCCTACTGCTAGGCTTTCTGTCGGAAGCCGGCAAATATCCAGATTGCGACTAGTCCGATCCCGAATAGGACGGCCGGAGGCAGCACGGCGAGAGTCAGCCCTTTGAGCCATGGGAGCGTCAGGCGGCTCACGGGAATCTCCACTCGCTCGTCTGTGAAGCACTTAGGTGCGATAGTTTTGCCAGTGCACTCTGGCCCGGTTCCGGTGAGCCATGTTTCGGTTCGGTACGCTCGCGGCGTCGTGACTTCTACATAAGCGAGTCCTGCCACGCTGAGACACCATAGCGTCGCCACAACTAGCCAAAGGCGAATGAACCCACGCCGCCAGTTCATTTTGTCGGCCTCGCCTTTGCGATTTTCGCCAGCTTGGCCTCAAACGTCGCCTTGTCCTCGTCGGCACCGAGACGGCGTGCGACGGAGACAAAGTCGTCAGATTCTTTCTTTCGGGCTTTCTTGGTTTTTTGCTTCAGGGGCTTTCTTATCATTGCTCGTGCTCATTAGGTCTAAGTCGAAAAACGTCAGGGCGCGTGGCTTCAAAGGTTTCTTTGTTTTGCGCTTGCCATCTTTCGTTTTTGGGCGCTTCTCGAATTTTAGACGTTTTGGATCTTCTGTAGCGACCTGCCTGAGTAATGCCCTTTTCCTTATAATTGCAAGGGACATGCCAGAAGCCGGGCTTTGCCCTCTTAATCGTCCGTGCGACTTCCGGCCACCAATGCAGCAGCAACGCGCACTTGCGAAAAAATGGCCAATTGATAACGTACAGAATTTTTCGCACTTTCAGGACTGACGGCTTCTTCTAGAATGAAGGAGCAACCGATGAGTGACGAGAAGCCGATGGGCCAGGTGATCCAGATCGACGAAAACCCGGATTCGAGACCATCTTGGCGAGATGGTACGTGGCACAGTGGAGGAGACGTTGAACGCCATGCTGGATGCTGAGGCAGACCAGCTTTGCGGCGCTGGACGTTACGAACGCAGTCAAGCTCGGCAGGATACCCGTGCTGGCAGTTACGAGCGGACGCTGCAGACCAGCGCCGGCGAAGTCAATCTCAAGATACCGAAGTTGCGGCGCCAGACCTTTGAGACTGCGATCATCGAACGCTACCGCCGACGGGAGAGCTCGGTCGAGGAAGCGCTGATCGAGATGTATCTTGCGGGGATTTCGGTGCGGCGGGTGGAGGACATTACCGAAGCCCTCTGGGGTACGCGGGTGAGCCCGAGCACCGTGTCGAACCTCAATAAGAAGATCTACGCCAAGATCGAGGCTTGGCGGAACCGGCGTATCGAAGGCGAGCACCCGTACCTTTATCTCGACGGCATCGTGATGAAGCGCACTTGGGCCGGCGAGGTCCGCAATGTCTCACTCCTGGTAGCCAGCGCCGTCAATTCCGAGGGTTTTCGGGAGATTTCTGGGCATCTGCGAAGGTGCCAAAGAGGACAAGTCTGGCTGGTCGGCGTTTCTGCGGCACCTGGTTGATCGTGGCCTCAAGGGCGTGCAGCTCATCATTTCCGATGCCTGCCGCGGCTTGATGGAGAGCGCTGCGGAGTACCTGCCTGAGGCGCGATGGCAGCGCTGCATGGTGCATTTCTATCGGAATGTTTTTAGCCACGTGCCCGCGACCAAGGTCCGCGAGGTGAGCCATATGCTCAAGGCTATCCATGCCCAGGAGAGCCGTGAAGCGGCCGATCGGAAGGCGCGAGCGATCGTCGACGGCCTGCGCACCGCCAAGATGAACACCGCGGCCGATCTCGTCGAGCGCAGTGTGTCAGAGACGCTGACCTACTATGCCTTTCCCGACATTCACTGGCAGAAGATCCGGACCAACAATCCACTCGAGCGGATCATGAAAGAGATTTGCCGACGGACCCGTGTTGTTGGCGCATTCCCCGACGGCCAATCATGCCTCAACTTAGCCGCCGCACGGTTGCGCTACATCGCGGGCACAGCATGGTCCGCCAAGTGTTATATGAATATGCGACCGCTCTATCAGCAGCAGATCGTGCAAACCGAAGCCGTCGCCTGATCAAATGTGCGAAAGATTCTGGACACTACCGGCCAATTCGACCACTGACTTTCAAAAAAGATTACAACAAAGCCAAGCTCATTCAGCGCCTTCCGTTCATGCGGCACGTTTTTCATTGCCGTATTGCCCGAGATAACAACCTTTCCACCGTCCTCCGCGAATTTCTTTAGCCACGGAACATCGTTTTTTCTCACGTAATCCGGGTCGCCTTGGTTTTGGCGTGTAATCGGCGGCACTCTTGATTTCAATGTCGCCAGTGACTTTCCGTAATTGCCGCTCCTTAGCGAAAGCCTGAAAGGCTCTCACCATCGCACTCGGCACATTCTCTTCAAACGCAACCTTCAAGCCGCTTTGCGCAATTGCTGCTCAAACTTAACCGCTTCTCTTACGTGTTTTTCTGGCAGGTCAAAGATGTCGGCAACAAACCCCGCGCTCCCCTCAGCACTTACAGCCTTTGCGATAGTCACGGTAGGAATATGGCTTTTCCTAAGAACCGGGCTACCGAAAGAAAACTTTGGGTGCACGATTACATTGGGCGCAATATCTGGTCTTGGCGTCCACGCAACGGCTTCCCCATTGGGATCAAACTCAACATTCTCTTTGAAAGACTTCATAACGACGGACGGCATCTCGTAATTGCGAGATTTTAGATCGTAGATCAGATTTAGCCCGTTCCTGCGAGCGATGTCGGCAACAATCTTTTTCCCATCAGTCTTGAAGATGGTATGCGTCGCAAATGGATGCGGGTGCACAAGGGTCGTTCTAGCTTCCTGCAAAATGGCCCTTATTGCCTTCAGGCTAACTCCCACCTTTACAAATTGAGCAATGAACCTCAACTCCATTAGATTTGCGAAGCTGATAGCGGTTTTACCGTCAACGCGACCAAGTTGATTATCAATAATGGGGTCTTGCTTGCCCGTGTGGCCCTCGACCCAGACGCGCATAGTGGCGTGACCGGCGCCGACTAAATCGGCGGCCTCCGGTATTGTGTAAATGCCAGATTCCATTAAGTCTGGCCGCGCCATACGCTTCCTCACGCGCGGCCTGCCGACGAGTCCCGGTAGGTAAGCCGCCTCCCAACGATACCACGAAGCGCCTTGGCCGTCCGGGCGGAATCATTGACCCCCAATTTAACCCGACTGTTGTATCTCAGCAGCCGCATAATGTTTGGACTGCGGTGACGTACCCCCCCGGGGGCGTTGCCGTTGTCCACTACTGACCTGCTAAGCCCGGACGCCGCCCAGCTCCGGGCTTTTTCTTCGCCTATAGCGATCTGAGGCGCAGCCGGTATCTTTCGCGCTGACTTGCCTACTTGGGCCAAGCGGAGCAGGCCTCACCGGGCGGCGGATTTTTCGATTTTCAACGGCACTATCTCGGCTCGCGGCCGACCGGTCATGGCGGCGGAAATTCGTTCGCCCACCTGGTCGCTCAGCGTGCGCACCGGATCGTCGGCGCGGTTCACGTAGCGTCCCGTCATCGCCAGGTTCTTGTGCCGCAGAAGATCGCGCACGAGGAAGGCATTCGCGCCAGATTGTCCGGCGTAGGTTCCGACGGTGTGTCGCAGATCATGCAGCCGCACGTCATCGAGACGCGCAGCGATTCTGATCCGATGCCATGCCGCCTCAAGGCCGGCCTTGGAGACCGGGCGCTTGACGCTGGAGACTGAAGGTACCACCATTCCGACGCCTTCGTGGCTTCCAGCGCCTTCAACACCTGTCGCGCGGGAGCATTCATCGTCACGACTTGCGGGCGCCCGGATTTCGTTTCCAACAGCGTGATCGTGCCGGCATTGAAATCGATTTGCGGCCATCGCAGGCTCAAAACTTCGGAAAGCCGACTGCCGGTGAACAATAAGAGCTCGATCGCCGCCGTGGTGACGCGCCTATAAAGCGTGCGGCCGCCGTTCTTCCATGGAAGCCCCTCGGTTTCAGCCTTTCGCAGTGTGGCACCCAAGCGGCTCAACTCGTCAGCCGACAGGAACCGCTCGCGGTGGTTCTCCGGGTAGCGCTCGATCCTTGAACAGGGATTGCTTCCTTCGGGGCGCATCTCCCAAAGTTCCGCCAAGCCAAAGGCCTTGGAGCACACCGCCAAGATCAGGTTGGCCTGCCGCGGCGTGTCGGAATGCGCCGCATGAAACTTGTGCATGTCCTGCCGGGTCACGGCGGCGACCTTGAGATGGCCGAGCGCAGGCCGAATGTCGCGCGCCACAATGCTCTTGAAAGCCGCGCGAGTGCTCGGCCTGTTGCGTTGTTCGAGATGCTCCGCGAGGTAGCGATCGAGCAGGTCGTTGACAGTCGGCGCTGCGCGGAATGCCTCGCGCTCGCCTGACGGATCGTCCCCGTCGACCGCAACCGCCTGCAGGATGCGCTGCGCCATCGTGCGCGCCGCCTCCGCCGTCACCTTGCCGTGCTCCCCGATCGTGAACCACCGCGACCGGCCATGCTTATTGCGGTAGCGCGCGAAGTAGAAGCGGCGCCCCGTCGCCATGATCCGCACGCCAAAACCGGCAAGCTTGTCGTCGTACCAGATGATGGCGGCGGCTGAGACCGACAGACTCTCGACGGATCGCTTTGTCAGTTTGATCCGATTTTTGCGGCGTTCGCTTTGGTCAATCGAATTCGGCATGGCTCACCTCGGCGCTTGGACGGCTCGTGGACGACATCGGACGGCACGCCTTAACGCGACAAACCCGCATGCTAATTGCACTTCTTACGGCTTGGACGGCTTGGACGGCTTTTCGCCTCTATATTCTACGTACGCTGTCGTACTGGGACTAATCGTGAACCCTCTCGCCGTGCACCCGTCGTGCACGCACTGTGCACGCAGCCGAAATGGAACAGTAACGTACTCCATGCAAGAACAACGTATGAGAAATCCCCATTTCATCGGCCTAACTCGTAGTCTGTCGCAAACGGGCGTACCCCAGAGAAATGCCATACAACAGATGGTTAATCGCGTCTTAACCTCGCCACCCTTATGCTCGCTCGTCGCTGATGCGGCGGGCGGCCCCGCTGTTCGTGATGTATAGGATGACCCGCCAGGCACCCCTTTCGCTCGTTAGCGCGCCCGACTCGCGCTCGCCCTTTGTGCGCCTGCGGGAGCTCCTCGGAGACATCCCGCCCGGCAAGCCGGCGATCAGCATGGCCGTCGGCGAGCCGCAGCATCCGGTGCCCGCTTTCGTCGGGCCCGTAATCGCCGCGCATGTCGACGAATTCGGCCGCTACCCGATGAACAAGGGACTCGACGTATTTAGGCGAGGCGGTCGCCAGGTGGCTTAATCGCCGCTACGTGCTCGAGCGACCGGTCGATCCCGGCGCGGAAGTGCTGGTCCTCAACGGCACGCGCGAAGGGCTGTTTCTTGCCGCGATCGCCGCCAAGCGATGGGTGAAGCCCCGTTCCGGCCGGCCGGCGATGCTCATCCCCAATCCGTTTTATGCCGCCTATGCCGCTGGCGCGGCCGCGGCCGACTGCGAGCCGGTCTATTTGCCAGCGACCGCGGCCACCGGCTTCCTGCCCGACCTCGATACGCTGGGCGAAGATCTGCTCGCGCGCACGGTGGCCTGCTATCTCGCTTCGCCGTCGAACCCGCAAGGGGCGGTTGCCGACCGCGCCTATCTCGCCAAGCTTGCGGCGCTGGCGCGGCGCTTCGGGTTTCTGGTGTTCTGCGACGAATGCTATTGCGAAATCTACAGCGACCGGCCGCCGCCGGGCATGCTGGAAGCAGCCGGGCCGGACTTCGCCAACGCCGTCGTTTTTCATTCGCTGTCGAAACGCTCCAGCCTGCCGGGCTTGCGGGTTGGCTTCGCCGCCGGCGACCGGCGTTTCCTCGCGGCCTGTCTCGAACTGCGCAACGTCGCCGCACCGCAGGTGGCAATGCCGGCGCAGCGCGTCGCCGTCGCCGCCTATGGCGACGAGGCGCATGTCGAGGAAAACCGGCGCCTCTACCGCGAGAAATTCGATCTCGCCGATCAGATCGTTGGCGACCGTTACGGCTACCGGCGTCCTGCAGGCGGATTTTTCCTGTGGCTCGACGTGGCCGCGCAAGGCGGCAGTGAGGCTGCCACGCTCGCTCTGTGGCGCGACGCCGGCGTGCGGGTGGTGCCGGGCCGCTATCTCGCGCGCGAGCAGGCCGACGGCAGCAATCCCGGCGCGGACTACATCCGTGTCGCCATGGTGCAGAACAAGGAGATCACCGCCGAGGCGCTGCACCGCCTCGTCGCGGTGTTGGGCTAGCGCATGATCCCGAAAAGCGGAAACCGGTTTTCGGAAGAGATCCTGCGCAAACTGAAGAAGTTGACGCGATGTCGATGATCGACCGCAGCCTTGACGGGATGGCCTTTCTCTCCGGCCAACTCGGCACCATGCTGCGGCGGCGGCTGCGCGAAGTAGGCGGTATCCTGCTCATCAGTCTGGCCATGATGGCGGCGTTGGCGCTCGCCACCTGGTCGGTGGATGACCCTTCGCTCAGCCACGCCACTGACGCACGGGTGCACAATCTGCTCGGCCGACCGGGAGCGGTCGCCGCCGATCTGATGATGCAGCTGCTGGGCTTGGGCTCGCTGGCGCTGTTGCTGCCGATCGCGGTTTGGGGCTACCGGATGCTCGGCCATCGGCCGCTCAGCCGCGAGCGGCTGCGTGTGCTGCTGTGGTTGTTCGGCGCCGTGCTGGCGGCCGGTTTTGCGTCGTGCCTGCCGCGCGGCACCCATTGGCCGCTGCCGTCCGGGCTCGGTGGTGTGATCGGCGATACGGTGCTGCGCATACCGACGATTTTCCTTGGCAAACAACTCGCCGGGATTTATCGCCTGACCGCCGCCATCGCGCTCGGCCTCGCGGCGCTCGCCGCCTTCGCCGGCGCCGCCGGGATGCTGTGGCGCCGAGCGGCTGGCGAAACGGAAGACGAAGAGGAAGAAGTCGAACACGAGCCGGTCGAGGAGGAAGCCGACGAGCACACATGGGTCTCGCTCGGCTTTCTGACCCATTACCTGCTCAGCTTTCGCGCGCGCATCACGCGCATGTTTCGCCGCCGGGTACCGGCGCCGATCGCATCACGGAGCGAGAACGCAGTATCGCGCCGCCGCATCGAGCCGCGCTTCGGTACGCCGCCGGAGCCGGACGACATCCGATGATGAGGCGGAAGAGACAGCCGGGCCGCCGGTTGCCCGCAAGCCGCGTTCCGCCGCACGGCCGGCGCGCCGTCCATCGGGCGGCTATGCGTTGCCGTCGCTTAATCTCTTGACCGCGCCGCGCGCCAGCGAGCGCACCACGCTCAGCGCCGAGCTGATCCGGGAAAACGCCACGGCACTCGAAGGCGTGCTCGCCGATTTCGGCGTGCGCGGCGAAATCATCAATGCGCGGCCGGGTCCGGTGGTGACGCTGTATGAGCTGGAGCCGGCGCCTGGCATCAAATCGTCGCGCGTGATCAGTCTGGCCGACGACATCGCCCGCTCGATGAGCGCGCTGTCGGCGCGCGTCGCCGTCGTGTCGGGACGAAACGCCATCGGCATCGAGCTGCCGAATCCGACCCGCGAAAAAGTCTATCTGCGCGAACTGCTGGCGTCGCGCGACTATTCCGAGACCGCCGCCCGGCTGCCGCTTTGCCTCGGCAAGGCGATCGGCGGCGAAGCGGTGCTGGTGGATCTGTCGCGCATGCCGCATCTGCTCATTGCCGGCACCACCGGTTCGGGCAAGTCGGTCGCCATCAACACCATGATCCTCAGCCTGGTCTATCGCCTGCATCCCGATCAGTGCCGGCTGATCATGGTCGATCCGAAGATGCTCGAATTGTCGGTCTATGACGGCATTCCCCATCTGCTCACCCCGGTGGTTACCGATCCGAAGAAGGCGGTGGTCGCGCTCAAATGGGCGGTGCGCGAGATGGAGGAGCGCTACAAGAAAATGTCGAAGCTCGGCGTGCGCAACATCGACGGCTACAACGCGCGCGTCGCCGAAGCGAACGCCAGGGGCGAGAAGCTCAACCGCACGGTCCACACCGGCTATAACCGCGAGACCGGTGAAGCAATCTACGAGAAAGAGGAGCTCGATCTCGAGCCGTTGCCCTACATCGTCGTCATCGTCGACGAGATGGCCGACCTGATGATGGTCGCCGGCAAGGACATCGAGGGCGCGGTTCAGCGCCTGGCGCAGATGGCGCGGGCCGCCGGTCTGCACGTCATCCTGGCGACGCAGCGGCCTTCGGTCGATGTCATCACCGGCACGATCAAGGCCAACTTCCCGACCCGAATCTCCTTTCAGGTCACCTCGAAGATCGACAGCCGCACCATTCTCGGCGAGCAGGGCGCCGAGCAACTGCTCGGCCAGGGCGACATGCTCTACATGGCCGGCGGCGGGCGCATCAGCCGCGTCCACGGACCATTTGTCTCCGACGAAGAGGTCGAAAAGGTCGTGCGCCATCTCAAGGCGCAGGGGGTGCCGCAATACCTCGAGGCCGTCACCGCCGAAGTAGCCGGAGACGAAGGCGACACGGCGGTGTTCGATGCCACCGCCATGGGAGCGGCAGAAGGCGGCGACCTCTATCAGCAGGCGGTGCAGGTCGTGAAGCGCGACCGCAAGGCCTCGACCAGCTACATCCAGCGTCGGCTGCAGATCGGCTACAACCGCGCCGCGTCGCTCATGGAGCGCATGGAGGAAGAAGGCATCGTCGGCCAGGCCAATCACGCCGGCAAGCGGGAGATCCTCATCGAAGCCGCTGAGGAAGAGCCCTATTGAGGATCAGGCACCGATCTCTCATCGGAAAGTCTCAGCCGCGAATTCGCCATATGGCGCGGTTAGCGGTTCATCCGGTCAGAGCGTGCGCGCAAAGTTGAGGGAGCGAACTATGGCGGGATGCGGGGCGCGGACGATTTTGCTGGCGATAGCTTGCGTTACGCTTGCTGCCGCCTCTGCGGTGGCAGAGGATGTGCCGCTGCCAACGCCATCACCCCTTTCCAAGTCCGGGTCCGCATCGCCGGCAGCCGCGGCGCGGCCGGCATCAGCCAATACCGCGCCCGCTGCCGCCGCGGCGTCCGACACGGCGGCGCCGAGGGGTTTTTTCCCGTTCTCGCTTTCGTTGGGCAAAGGCGCCGCGCCGAGCCAGGCGACCGCTTTCGACGGCAATCAGCGCGCGCTGCTCGACAAGATCAGCGGCTACCTGTCCAGCGTGCAGACATTGGTAGGAAATTTCGTGCAGATCGGGCCGGACGGCCGGCGCGTGGAGGGGACTTTCTCCATTCAGAAGCCGGGCAAAGTCCGCTTCCAGTACAGCCCGCCAAGCCCGATCGATATCATCGCCGACGGCTCGTCGGTCGTGGTCCACGACCGCTCGCTCGCGACCTCGGATTATTATCCGCTGTCGCAGACGCCGCTGCGCTACCTGCTCGCCGACCGCATCGATCTTTTGCGTGACACCGACGTCGTCAGCGTATCGGCCGACGACACCTTCATCACCGTCGTGATCGAGGAAACCCAGGTGATGGTCGGCACCAACCGGCTGATGATCATGTTCGACGCCAAAAACCTGCAGCTCAAGCAGTGGACGGTCACCGATCCGCAGGGGCTGGATACCACCGTCGCCGTTTACAATCTCGACACGGCGAAAAAGCCCGATCCGAATCTTTTCGTGATCAATTATCAGAACAATCTGAAATAGCGGCGGCTGCGGCCGCAGCATCAGGGCGTGGAACGCGGCGCGATGCCGATCAGGCGGGCGCCGCGCTGGAAAGTCAGGTAGCTCCACAGCCAGTTGACCGCGACCACGAAGCGATTGCGCAATCCGATCAAAAAATAGATGTGGACCGCGCTCCAGAACAGCCAGCCCAAAAACCCGGTGAGCTGCAGGTGGCCGAGCTTGACCACGGCGGATTTGCGGCCGATCGCCGCCAGTTCGCCCAGATGGCGGTAGGCGAACGGTCCAGGCGCGGTCCTGCCCTCGACCCGCGCGGCGATGGCTTTGCCGACATAGTGACCCATCTGTTTTGCCGCCGGTGCTATGCCTGGCACCAGGCGGCCATTCGGCTCCGAGACGGTCGCGGTATCGCCGACGGCAAAGATGTCCGGCCGTCCGGGGACGCTGAGGTCGGCGTTGACCTTGATGCGTCCGGCGCGATCGTGGTCGGCTCCGATCCACGCCGCCGCCGGCGAAGCGACAACGCCCGCGGCCCAGATCACCGTTGCCGCCTCGATGCGGCCGCCATCCACAGACACCCCTAGGGCGTCGCAGCCGGTGACCTTGCGATCAAGCTCGACCTCGACGCCCATGCTCTGCAGCGAGTGCTTCGCATAATCCGACAGCGCCTCGGGAAAGGTCGGCAGCAGGCGGGGCCCGGCCTCGATCAGAACGATCCGCGAGGTTCGCGGATCGATGCGGCGGAAGTCGTGCTGCAACGTTTGCCGCGACACCTCCGCGATCGCGCCGGCCATTTCCACGCCGGTGGCGCCGCCGCCGACCACGACGAAGGTCAGGAGCCGCGCCCGCGCGGTGTCATCCTGCACCACTTCCGCCTGCTCGAAGGCGAGCAGGAATTGCCGCCTGATCTCGGTCGCGTCGGCAATGTGTTTGAGGCCAGGCGCGTATGGCGCCCACTCGTCGTGGCCGAAATACGAGTGGGTCGATCCGGTGGCGAGAACCAGATAGTCGTAGGCAAGATCGATCTCGGCGGTGTGCACGCGGCGCGCTTGCACGTCGATCGCCGTCACCCGCGCCATGATCACGCGGACATTCTTCTGCGCCCGCACGATGGCGCGGATCGGCCAGGCCACATCGGCGGGCGACAGCGCCGCGGTTGCGACCTGATAAAGCAGCGGCTGAAAGCAATGATGATTGTAGGCGTCGACGAGCGTCACGTCGATGTCGACATTGGCAAGGGCGCGGCTGGCTTCGAGACCGGCAAAACCGGCGCCGACGATCACCACGTGCGGCCGCTTCAATTCGCTCTGCATCCCGGCCTCCCAAGCGCCGATCATAGGGCAACGAAAGGCCGCCGACGAGTTCCGCCGCGATGCTCTTAGGCCGGCGGGTTGGGAGACTTGCACCTTCGCCCAGTGCCTCGCATAACCGGCATTAGCGCTCACCCTGCGGCCCGCATGAAAATCACCGTCGCCACCTGGAACATCAATTCGGTCCGTCTGCGCATCAACCTGGTCGCCAAGTTCATCAAGGCGGCGCGGCCCGACATCCTGTGTCTGCAGGAAACCAAGTGTCCGGATGATAGATTCCCGCTCAAGCGCTTCCGCCGGCTCGGCTACGAGCACGTCGCACTCAACGGCCAGAAGGGCTACCACGGCGTCGTCGTGCTCTCGCGATTGCCGTTCGAGTCAACGGCGATCCGCGCCTATTGCGGCAAGAGCGATTGCCGCCACGTCGCCGTCGTCGTCGGCGAGCGCGCCGGGCTGAAGGAGCCGATCACGCTGCACAATTTCTACGTGCCGGCCGGTGGCGACGTCCCCGACCCGACGATCAACGCGAAGTTCGCCCACAAGCTCGCCTTCCTCGGCGAGATGCAGGCCTGCGAGACGCTGCGGCCGGCGGCGTCGGCGCGCGCCATCATGGTCGGCGATCTCAACGTGGCGCCGCTCGAATGCGACGTCTGGAGCCACAAGCAGCTTCTTTCCGTCGTCTCGCACACGCCAATCGAATGCGAGAAGCTTCTTGGCGTGCAGAAAGCCGGCGGCTGGGTCGACGCGTGCGCACTTTCGTGCCGGAACCGACCAAGCTCTACACCTGGTGGAGCTATCGCGCCGCCGACTGGACGCAATCCAACAGGGGCCGCCGGCTCGACCACATCTGGACATCGCCGATGCTGGCCGATCGCGTTTCGGCAATCGGGGTCGCTAAGGATTATCGCAGCGCTGCGCGGCCCTCCGATCACGTGCCGGTGAGCGCAACGCTTGAGGTCTGATTCCGGCCCAATTTGCCGCGAAATCCGGGGGCAAATGCGTTTTTTATGACATTGCCTTAACCGCGCATTTGCCAGTCTGTGGTAGAGCCACCTTGGCATTCTATCGAAAATTGGCTGCGCGGCTAAGCGACGAAAGCGAATATTTTATGCTTGGTGTTTCGACCACGGGCAATGCCACGCTCATTGCCTATGATGACAAACCGATCCTGGCGACCGACCCGTGGTTCGGCGACGAAAATCCCGCCTATTTCGGCAGCTGGGGACTGAGCCACCGCATTCCGCCCGACTGCAAGCGCGACATCCTCAACGCCAAATATATCTGGTTCTCGCACGGTCATCCGGATCATCTCAACGGCGACAGCCTGCAGCAGATCCGCGGCCGGTATATCCTGCTCGCCGATCATGTCGGCGGCCGGATCGCCCACGATCTGCGCGCCCAAGGATTCGAAGTCAGCGTTCTGCCGGACCGGCAATGGGTCGAACTGTCGCCGCGGATCAGGGTGTTCTGCATCTCGACCATGATCCAGGACAGCGTGTTGCTGGTCGAGGTCAACAAGCGGCTGTTCGTCAATCTCAACGATGCCGGCAGCCGCGATTGCACCCTGCTCATTCGCAAGATCGCCGCCGGATATAAGCACAGCTACCTGCTGTGCCTGTCGGGCTACGGCGATGCCGACATGATCAATTTCTACGACGAAAGCGGCACCTTTATCGTGCCGCCGGCGAGTCAAAAGCCGCCGGTCGGCCGGCAGATGAGCTTGCGGGCAGCGTCACTCGGCATCCGCAGCGCCATTCCCTTCAGTTCCTTTCATTCTTATCAGCGCGCCGATTCGATCTGGGCGCAGAATTACGTCACGCCGTTGGAAGCGTATGCAAGGGGGTTCGACCACAACAGCCAAAACTTCATTCCGGCTTTCTCGCACATCGATTGCGCGCCCGGCGCGGTTACTCCGCTCAACCCGCTGAGCATGGAGACCGTGGTGCGCCGGCCCGAGGATTTCGGCGACAATTGGAGCGACATTCTCGAACACGGGGAATTGGCCAAGCTGTCGAACTATTTTCGCAGCAAGGAACGCGTCCGCGACTACCTGTCATTCATCAATTTCCGTGTCGGCGGCCGCGATAATTTTATTTCACTCGACGGCAGGAAAGGCCGCGGCATCACCTTCGAGGTGCCCCGCAACAGCCTGATGACCGCGATCGACTATGAGATCTTCGACGATCTTCTGATCGGTAATTTCATGAAGACCACGCTGCATAAGATGAGCTCGCTCTACGACGGCGACTTCAATTTCGCCGTCACCAAGTTCGGCGACAACGGCCGGGTCAAGACCCACCGCGAGATCGACGCTTATCTGAACGAATACCGCGGCCGCGCGGGGGCCGACTGGTACTATCATCGGCTCTACGAAAGTCTGCTCGACCGCGTTCGGTCTTCGGCGATCGCCTATCTGCCGCGCGAATCGCCAGCGTGGCGTGTTGCCTACCAGGTCTATCGGATGCTGGTCGCCTCCCCGCACTAAAGTCGCCGCAACAAATCAGTCAGATTTCGCTTCTTGGCGTCCCGCCCCACAATGCGGAGCTGCAAGCACGCGCGGTTTGCAGCCGTCGCCGCGCACTGTAGGATTGCCGCTCAACCAAATTTTCGAGGTTCGGCCGCATGCCCGCAGCGATGAAGCGTTGGAACAAGTTCCGCAGTCAATTCAAAAACTTCAAGGAGCAAATGCGCGAGCCGGGGCTCACGGCCCTTCTGATCGTCGAAGTCATGCTCATCTTCGTCGCCACGCCGCTCGCCGCCATGGAGGTCATACCTGCATCCGTCGTGCCGATGATGTTTGCGATCTTGATCGTCGCCATTCTGGTCGTAGCATCGAAAAGCCGCTCAGCCGTCGGCATTGTGCTCATTGCCATCGTGTTGATGCCCGTTTGGGCGTTCATTCAGGCCGAACACCGGTCGCTGCTCACGGAGTTGTTGAGTGCGGTCGCGCGCTTGCTGGCATTGGCGGTGTTGACTTACGTCGTCGCCCAGGCGGTTTTTGGTCCGGGCCGCGTAACGACGCATCGGGTCCAAGGCGCGGTGGTGCTGTACCTGAATTTTGCCTTGATTTTTGCCGTGCTCTACCGGCTGGTGAATACCGTGTTGCCCCATGCCTTTTCCGGCATGCCGCAGCCGGGCATGGAACCCTCAGGCGCGACACTTCTTTATTTCAGTTTCACGACGCTGACGACCACCGGCTTCGGCGATATCGCGCCGCTTCATCCGATCGCGCGCGATATTGCCAATCTCGAAAGCGTCATTGGCCAGCTTTATCCGGCAACGCTGCTGGCGCGGCTGGTCAGCCTCGAGGTCGAGCACCGGCGGCAGTCGAAGTCCACGTGACTGGCGCTCGATGGCAAAGACCGGGCCTATTCGGTCTTGGTTCCGGGCGTCAGCGCGGCGCGAACATTCTCCATGTCGCGCGCCCATTGATCGGCCCGCGCGGCGATCATCTCACGCAGCCGCTGCGCGGCGTCGGGATAGCCTTCGAGCATCTTTAGAAACATCGTCCGCGAAATGCGCAGCACCGTCGAGCTTTCGCGCGCCGTGGCGGTGGCCGGGCGGCGCGTTTCCGCCAGCAGAGCGGATTCGCCGAGCAAAGTGCCCGGTCCGGCGATGACGTCGGCATCGCCGCCCCATTGCGGACGCAGGCCGAACGAGCCGTGCTGCACGATGTAGGCGCCGTCGGCGATGTCGCCGGCGGCGAACAACACTTGATCCGGGTCGACGCGATAGCTTTCGGCGCCGATGGCGAGGATGCGGAGCCCCTGTGTGCCGAGCTGCCGGAGAATTGGAATCCGCTCAAGGAACGCGATGTCGTCCTCGATCGTCATGGCGGCCGCGGTTTACGGCACCAGCTTGTAGCCGCCGGCCTCGGTGACCAGGATGGCGGGCGCAGCGGCATCCTTCTCGATTTTCTGCCGTAACCGATAGATGTGGGTTTCGAGCGTGTGCGTCGTCACTCCGGAATTGTAGCCCCAGACCTCCTGCAACAGCGTCTCCCGCGAAACCGGCCGCTGGCCGGCGCGGTAGAGGTAGCGCAGGATCGAGGTTTCCTTTTCGGTCAAGCGGACCTTGTTGCCTTTGGGGTTGAGCAGCAGCTTCGAGCTTGGCCGGAATGTATAGGGGCCGATGGTGAAAATTGCGTCTTCGCTCGCCTCGTGCTGGCGCAGTTGCGCCCGGATGCGCGCGAGCAGCACCGCGAAGCGAAACGGCTTGGTGACATAATCGTTGGCGCCCGATTCCAGGCCGAGGATGGTGTCGGAATCGGTGTCATGGCCGGTGAGCATGATGATCGGCGCTTTGAAGCCGTTCTTGCGCAGGATGCGCACCGCCTCACGGCCGTCGATATCGGGCAGCCCGACATCCATGATGACGAGATCGACCTGCCCGGCTTTTGCCGCCTGCACGCCTTTGCTGCCGCTCTCCGCCGCGACGGCTTCGAACTCCTCGTGCAGCGACAATTGCTCGGTCAGCGCTTCGCGCAGCTCGGCATCGTCGTCGACAATAAGAATCTTACGCGTGTTCGGCATTAATCCGGACCCCCGCGGCAGCTTCGCCCGCCGATCAACGACACGCGCCTCAATTGGCCCTCATCGCTTGGCTGCGATCTTTGCGGCACCGCCTGGCGCGAAGTAGAACACGAAAGGATACAAGAGCAAGCGGCAGTTGGGAATTCGCCTTCGGACGAGGCAATGACGGCATGCGCCGGATTTCGCTCGGCACAATCACGGTACAGCCACGGCCGGGGCGGCGCTCACAGGGCTGGCTGCGCGCCGGTCCGCTATGCTTGCCCGTCGCGCTCGGCCGCGGCGGTGTGCGCGCGAACAAGCGTGAGGGCGATGGCGGTACGCCCGGTGGCCGGTTTCGCCCGCTGCGGCTGTGGTGGCGGGCCGATCGCCTTCCTCGCCCGCGCACGTTGCTGCCGATCCGCCGCATCGGCCGCGACGACGCCTGGTGCGAAGACCCAGCCCACCGGCGCTACAACCGCGCCTTCGCGCGGTCGGCCAATGAACCAGGAGACCGGCTTTGGCGCGACGACAACCTTTACGACCTGTTCATTGAGATCGACCACAACACTCGGCCCCGGATCGCCGGTCGCGGCAGCGCGGTATTCATTCACGTCGCGCGGCTGGGTTTTGCGCCGACTGCCGGCTGCGTCGCGCTGCGGCTGCACGACTTGCAGATGCTGTCGAAGCGGATCGGCACCAAGACGCGAATTATGATTCATTACTAGCTCGCTGGCTTCGCGCGCCGAAAATTGCAGTGCCGACCCGGATGTGCGTGGCACCGAAGGCAATGGCGGTTGGGAAGTCGGCGCTCATGCCCATGGACAGCAAGGCAAGTCCGTTGCGGCGGGCGATTTTGGCTGTCAGCGCGAAGTGCGGCCCGGGCGCTTCGTTGAGCGGCGGGACGCACATCAGGCCGCAAATATCGAGGCCATAGCGGTCGCGGCAGGCGGCCAGAAATGCGTCGGCGTCCTGCGGCTCGATGCCGGCTTTTTGCGGCTCAGCGCCGGTATTGATCTCGACGAAAAGCATCGGCCGGCGTGCCTGTCTGAGCATCTCCTTGGCGAGCGCTTCGGCCAGGCTGACGCGGTCGAGCGAATGAATGGCGTCGAATAGCGCCACCGCCTCTCTGGCCTTGTTCGACTGCAGCGCGCCCACGAGATGCAGTTCGAGACCGGGGTGGCGGCCGATCAGCGCCGGCCATTTGGCCTTGGCTTCTTGCACCCGGTTTTCGCCGAACACGCGCTGGCCGGCGGCGATGACGGGTTCGATCGCCTCGGCGCCGAATGTTTTTGCCACTGCGACAAGCGTCACGCCGCCGGGATCGCGCCTGGCGTCGCGGCAGGCGCGCACAATGTCCTCGCGCACCGCGGCAAGTCCGGTCCCCTGGTTTATGCTTTCCAATTTGTCACTGCCGTGCACACCGATTCAAATTTTAGCGGGGGCGCGAACATGGTCTTTACGCATATCCACTACCTTCGTGAACCGGGGTGGATGAGATGGCTGACGCTCAAGCAGGGTCTCCCAAAACATCGCGCAAGACATTGCGCAGGACGACGCGCCAGACCTCGCGGCGCCGCAAGCCGCTCCTTAGCATTCGCGGCCGGCTGATCGTCGTCGCGCTGTTGGCGATCGCGCCGTTGATGTTCGAGCGCGTGCGCGGCCTGGAACGAACCCGCGCCGAGCGCACCGAACTCGCCCATGCCAGGGTCGCCGATCTGGCGCGCGGCGGCGCCGAGGCACAGCGCGAAGTGGTTTATTCGATGCGCGCGCTGCTCCAAGTGGTGGCGCGAATCTATGCGAAGATGCCGCTCGATCCGGCCGACTGCAACCGCACCCTTACCGAACTGACCGGCAATGTTCCCTGGCTCCGCGACATGAACGTCGTTGGGATGGACGGTCGCATCAAATGTGCGACCGACCCGCACGCGCTTGGCTTGAACGTCTCCGATCGGCCGTACTTCCAGAGTGCCTTGCATTCGCACGATTTTGCTCTCAGCGACTACCTGATCATGCCGGGTCAGCCAGGTACCCGGGCTGATGGCGACCTTCCCCATTGTCAAGGACGACGGCTCACTCGAAGGCGTCGTCCTGGCGGCGCTCAATCTGCATTGGATCGGCGACCTCGCCGCGAGATCCGCCGAGCGTTCCGGCACCTCGGTCGCATTGATCGACGGCGGCGGCACGCTGATCGCGGCGTCCGCCGACCAGAGCCGCATTCATCGGCACGAACTTCGCAAGCCGTCCGCTCACGCACGACATGCTGGCCGACGATGAAGGAAACGTGACGGCTGCGGGATTCGACGGGGTGCGGCGGATTTTCGCCTATGTCCGCGTGCCTTGGACGCGGGCGCGGCTCGCCGTCGGTCTCGATGAAGCCGTGGTGCACAGCGGTATCGACCGCGAAATCAGCGATCGCCTACCTGCAGCTTGCATTGTTCGGCACGCTGGTTCTGCTCGCCGCGTGGTTCGGCGGCGAGCGGCTTATCCTGCGGCCGATCAGGTCATTGGTGCGCACGGCGCGCGGTTCGGACGCGGCGATCTGCGGGTGCGCGCGACCGATGAGCCATGGATCGCCGAATTCGAGCCGCTGGCCGCCGCCTTCGACGACATGGCGCGCAAGCTCGCTGTGCGCGAGGAGGAGCTGAAGATCGCCAATCAGCACCTCGAAGAGCTGGCAAGCCTCGACGGCCTCTCCGGCCTGGCCAACCGGCGCGGCTTCGATCGCGAGCTCCAGAGCGCCTGGCAACAAGCGCACGAGCGCTGCCAACCGCTCGCCCTGATGATGGTCGATATCGACCATTTCAAGAAGTTCAACGACCGGTACGGTCATGTGCGCGGCGACGCTTGCCTGCGTGCGGTCGGCGAGACGCTGTCGCTGGTCACGCTGGAAGAGGCCGTCCTCGTTGCCCGTTACGGCGGCGAAGAGTTTGCGCTGCTGCTGCCGGGGATCGAAATCGGACGCGCGGCGGCGCTTGCCGACGAGGCGCGTCGAGCGGTCGAAGATCTCGTCATAGCGCATGATCAAGTACCCGGCGGCCTTGTCACGATCAGTGTCGGCGTCGAGTCGGTGGTGCCGGAGCACGATCAGTCGGCCGCCGACCTCGTCGAGGCGGCGGACCGCGCGCTCTACGCCGCCAAGCGGCGCGGCCGCAACACGGTGGTCGCGCATGACCCGGTGCCGCTCAGCGAGGCCTGCTGATCCTTGGGCGGCAGGCGACGTCCGCCGTACCGGCGAATCAGGATGTCCGGGTGCGGGCTTTCTTCCTTGCTGCCGGCTTGGCTTTCGCCTTCGCTGGTTTTTTCGGCGGCGCCCAGATCATGCCTTCGAGCTTCATGCCGTCCGGATCGCTGAAATAGACGGCGTAGTAGTTGTGGCCATAATACTCGCCGGGCGGGTCGAGCATGGTCACTGCGTTTTTTTCCAGAAAGGCGCCGAGCTTGTCGACATCGTCGCGGCTCGCGAGTTCGAAGGCATAGTGGTGAAAGCCAATATCGCCCTTGCGATATTTCCGCTTTCTGCCCTGGGCATCGGCGGCGGCGATCCAGAACAGCGTCTTGCCATTACTCCAGCCCGCCATATCGGCGTAATCGTATTTGCGCTTGAAACCGAGAAAGCCGAGCAGCTTGTCGTAGAACTGCTTCGAGCGCGCGAAGTCGCCGACACTGAGCACGAGATGATCGATACCGACGACGCGAGGCATGGCACCTTGCCATTCGCCCTCGGGCCGAGCGCTAGCGCGGGGAGCGGCCAGGGGCTATTCCGGCCGCCTTATAGGTGGGGTATTACGCCAAAGCGACACCCGCCGAAAAGCGGTCTCGGAAAAAGAAGGGGCCGGCTCAAGGCCGGCCCTTCCCCATTCCAAGCTTTCCAGCTATCACCCCTTGGTCACCATTGGCGGCGGAGGCGCAGTGGTACAGCCAGCGATGCTCAGGAGAGACAGCACCGCAACAAACGCTAAGGCCAGCTTCTTCATCGTTACTCTCCGTCGATAGCGCGGGGACCATAATGGCTGCCGGCGGCGTGCTTCTAGTGCAGAAAAGCCACACCGTTCACCGGATCGTCGCATCACGGCCAAGGAACTGACCAGGAACCCTCCTTGCAGCAGCCGTTAGCCCTTCTGGGACGGTCATTCGCGGCCGGGCACATGCGTTCGAGGGAGCGTTGCAAATTTGCCGCACTGCGGAAAAACCTTCGGCGCAGCCGACCGAAATTGCGGCGGACAATGGTGCGGCACCTCGCCCTTCGGGCAAAACGTGGGCCATGGCGGCACGAATTACCCATATAGTCGCCTCGATTGTTCTGTTGGTCGCATCGGGGTTATGATTACGGCAGGTTCGGGACGGGGCAGATGTTTTCGCAACTCACAATGTGGTATTCGCTTAGCCGGATGCGCCGCGGCAAACGGCCGGAGCGACCGGCCGTTGCGTCATTCGCATGCGTTGTTCTGGCCGCCGGGTTCGCGCTGGCGGCCTGCACAGGGTCACCGTTGTCGTCGTCTACTCCATCGTCGTCGTCCTCGACGGCGGAGGGGCTGCTCGGATTGAACAGCGTGGCCGCCGCAGCGACTGGGGCCGGGCAGCGCGAACTCACGCCGCCGGAAAAGAAGATCATCACCGACGCGGTCGGCGCTTTCAATCAAGGACCCGGGCTCGGCACAGTATCGCTGGCCGAAGATCCCGGCCTCGGAGGAAGGCTCGGTCAATTACTGCGGGATGGTAAACGCCAAGAGCCCGTATCCCGCCTATAACGGCTGGCAGGGCTATATCGTCGAAGCGACCGTCAGTGGCGGCAAAGTTTCCTCGGCCGTGGTCGGGCTCATCGCCGGCGGCAAGGACGTCGAGATCGTGCGCAAGATGTGCAAGAAATACGACCTTCAGCTCGGCGACGCGGGCTAACTTTCAACTTGCAATAAGACACTCGCCTTTTCGCGTGGCTCGACCGACATGCTGGGGTCGCGATGACGCAGTGCGTTACCAGCCGCGAATTGTCGATCTGAAAGCACAGCGCGGCGTCGGCCAAGGCCTTGTATGATTCGTGCATCGCATCAGCGATGCTTGACGATATGCTCGTCCATCCGAATTGATTGGGGGCGAGCAGGCGCTTCCTGGCGCCGTGCCACGATCGTCGCCGGCTCTGAAATCCTCCTGGATTGTTTGTCTGTTCGCACATCTACGCCGAAATGGGCAGCCGCCCAAAACTTCGGCGATTGAACTGAAGTCCTCAGTCCCGCGGCAATAAATCACTCGGGGCAGTCGATCTGGGGCTTAACAGTGCGAAAGCCGTTAATGTTCGCTATCCGGTCGCCAAGCGAATAATCAAGACGACATCGCGGAACGCTTTCCAAGCGGTGTTTATGCCGGTATCATGCTCGGCGTGTTAGGAAACACGGGGAGCAACCCCGGCAGCGACCTACATCATCCAGGGAGGAGTTTCATGAGACGGCGCGAATTTTTGAAATACACCGCCGCAACGGCTGTGGCCGCACCGTTTGTGCGGACCGCCGGCGCGGAAGCCGGCACCTACAAAGTCGGCGTGATCGGTGCGAAGACCGGTCCGCTCGCACCGGGTGCGGCGGTCACACATTTCCCGCCCTATAAGCTTTGGGCGCATGACGTCAACGCACGCGGCGGACTCAAGCTGAAAGCTGGCGCGCGTAAAGTCGAGATCGTCGAGTACGATGATCGCACGCAACCGCCGGAGGCGATCAAGGCCGTCGAGCGTGCCGCCACCGTAGACAAGTGCGATTGGATCGGAGGAAACTACGCGACTGGCTTTAATCTCGCCTGCGCGCCGACGTTCGCAAAGCACGGCTATCCGCAGCTGACGCAAGCCTGCGTCACCGACCAGGGACCGGCGCTGGTCAAGAGATTTCCCGGCTTCTTTATGTTCCAGTCGTCGACAACGGCCTACGCCAAAGGTGCGATCGACGTGCTCAAGAAATTGAAGGATAGCGGGCAGATCGGCAACAAGGTCGCTGCCGTCAACGTTGGCGACGATTTCGGCATCGAACTCGCTAATGCGGGCCGGCCGCTGTTCAAACAAGCCGGCTTCGAGATCGTCTACGACAAGTCCTATCCGCTGGGCACGCAGGATTACACGCCGGTGATCAAAGCCGCGAAAGCGGCCAACCCGGACGCCTTCGTCGCCTGGTCTTATCCGCCCGACACCTTCGGTCTCGCCGACGCGTCCAAGATCGAAGGGCTCAACGTCAAGGCCTATTACTGCGCCGTCGGTTGCGCCTTCCAGGGCTTCTCGCAGAAAAACGGCGCCGCCGCCGAGAACATTCTTGGCGCCGGTGGCGTGGTCGACTCGCCGGAAATCCGCGATTTCTACAAGCGGCACAAGGAAGTCACCGGCGTTGATGCCGACTATTGGGGCAGCCCGTTCTACTACTCGATGCTTCAGATGCTCACCCAGTCGATCGAAGCCGTGGGTACGACGGACCGCCAGGCTATTGCGGCTCACTTCCGCGGCCGCAAGTTCAAGGTCCTCGTCGGCGACGTCGAGTTGCCCGGCCAGATCCTCGACAAGGTGTATACGGTTGGCCAATGGCAGGGCGGGTTCTTCGCCGCGGTCAACGGCGAAGGTTTCGGCAACTACGCTCAGGTCAAGCTGAAGAGCAGCTGGGGCTGAGCGGCCTGACGGCATCGGGCGTGAACTGAACGCGCCCGATGAGCCGCAAGAAAAACTCCGACGTCGCGACTGTCGTTCCCGGTTTCGGACAGGGGCCGCGGACGAGAGCGGCGCCGGAGTTGACTTATAATTGGCCGACAGCGGCCTTGAACGTCCGCGCCGGGCACGCGCATCGGTAAACCCGTTCGATATGGATATTGTTATCATCGGTCTGCTGCTCGGCGGCACCTATGCCTTGATGGCAATAGGCCTCCAATTGCAGTACGGCGTCGCCCGCATCATGAATCTCGCGAATGGTGAGATTCTGATTGCGGGTGCGTTCAGCACTTTTTGGTTTTACGCCAGCACCAAAGCGAGCCCGCTTCTGGCCCTATTTCTGGTGGCGCCGGCGGCCTTCGTGCTGAACTGGGCGATTTATCGGGTATTGATCTTCCCCCTTGTCCGCCGCGCCAAGAGCCAGGGCAAGCTTGAAGTCGACAGCATTCTGGCGACCTTTGGCATCAGCTTCATATCGGTCGGAATCCTGCTGGCGATTTTCGGCGGCGAATATCTCGACTACGATTACTTGGCGCAGCCGATTTTCATCTTTGGCGAACGCTATGGGCTGAACCGCGTGGTTGCCTTCCTCGCCTCGGCCGTGCTTTGCGCGGGTCTCTATCTTTGGCTGCACAAGACCCGCGCCGGCCTCGCATTGCGGGCGGTTGCCGTCAATCCGGGCGCCGCTGGCCTCGTTTCGATCAATGTCGCGCGCGCCTCGGCGTTTGCTTTCGCCTTGGGCGGAGCGGTGACCGCGGCGGGCGGCGGATTGCTCAGCATGTTCCTGACTTTCGATGTTTCGCTCGGCGTGGTGTTCACGCTCAAAGCGCTGGTCATCGTCATCCTCGGCGGCGTAGGCGACATTCGCGGCACGATCGTCGCCTCCTTTATCCTCGGTTTTGCCGAGACGGCCGTCGCCACGCTCGTCGATCCGGGTCTCACACTCGCCGCGGCCTACGTCCTGTTCATGATCGTTTTGCTGGTACGGCCGGAGGGCCTTTTCGGGAGGCGGACGGCTTGAACAAGATCGAGGAGCGCCAACAACCCCTGGCGGTGGAGACCGCCCCGGAGTTTCACGCCGGGCTCTTTTTCACGGCCGGCGAACGGCGCAATCTCCTGATCAGCGCCGTGATCTTCGTTGCCGGCGCCTGTGTGCCGCTGATCTTCGACGGCTATGTGCTGCAGTTGGCGATTTCCATCGTGATGTATGCAGCGCTCGCGACCTCCTGGCTGCTGTTTTCCGGGCCGACCAACTACATCGCGCTCTCAACGGCGGCTTTCTTCGGCATCGGCATGTACACGGTGGCGGGTGGCATCGATCTCCTGCCTTACCCGGTGCTGATCCTTACGTCCGGCGTCGCTGGCGCCGCGCTCGCCGCGGTCGTCGGCTTGGCGACGCTCCGGGTATCCGGCGTCTATTTCGTGATCTTCTCGCTCGGTCTCGCCGAATTGGTGCGCCAGGTCATGACGTGGCTGCAACACGTCCTCGGTACGATGAGCGGCCTCTACGTGACGATCGACCGCAGCGAACCGGAATATTACTGGCAGCTTTTATTGTTGACCGCGGTGGTCTTTTTGGTCGGATGGTGGATTGGCCGCTCCCGGCTTGGATTTGCCTTGCGCATCATCGGCAACGATGAGCTGGTCGCGGTTCACTGCGGCATCAACACCGCGCGTGCCAAAGTGATCTTGTTCGTCATATCGAGCGCTTTCGCCGCCGTCGCCGGCGCGTTGGTGGCGCCGCGCTGGGGCTATGTCGAGCCGGTCGTCGCCTTTAACCCGTTCGTGTCGTTCCAAGTTGTGATCATGGCGCTGCTCGGCGGCACGCACCGCTTGTGGGGGCCGCTCCTGGGCGTCATTCCCTTCGTGCTGCTGTGGGAGCTGATTTCCGTCGAGTTTCCCAATCAGACGACGCTTCTGCTCGGCGTTTGTTTTCTTCTGATCGTATACGTCATTCCGAACGGCATCACTGGCCTTATCGAGGATCTATGGAATGGCCGCGCCAAGCTGGGAGGCGCAGCACCCGGCGCCGTGCAGCGCGCTCTCGACAGCTCGGCCGGTTCGATCAGAAGCCTGCTGCAAAGGCGAAAGGGTCGCAATGCCTAGCGTCTCGACCGCCGAAGCTTTGTCCGCGGCCGGCGTCACCAAACGCTTCGGTGGGCTGGTCGCGGTCGAGAACATGTCGTTCGATCTTGCCGAGAAGGAAGTTCTGGGCCTGATCGGGCCGAATGGATCCGGCAAGACCACGATGATGAATTTGATCTCCGGTGCTCTGAAGCCGAGCACGGGCGAGATCAAACTCTACGGCGATCCGATTGCCGGTATTGGCGCCAGCCAAGTCGCTAAAAAGGGCGTCGCCCGGACATTTCAACTGGTGCGCATGCTTCCCGCGATGACCGTGCTCGAGAATGTCAGCGCCGGCGGCGTATTTGGTCATGCCCGCCGATGGGGCAAAGAACTCGACGACTACGCCCACGCTTTGCTGCGGCGGGTCGGGTTGCCGAACGCCGGCGGCGCCCTTGTATCGGCGCTGACCTACATCGATCAAAAGCGCGTCGAGCTGGCGCGCGCGCTGGCGTCCGATCCGAAGGTTCTCCTGCTCGACGAGTGGCTCGCCGGTCTCAATCCGACCGAGCTCAGGATCGGTATCGCCCTGATCGAGCAGCTGCGCGTCGAGGGCTGCACGATCATCATCGTTGAACACGTCATGCACGCAATTCGCAGCCTGTGCGACCGCTGCATCGTGATGAACTCCGGCGCCAAGATCGCCGAGGGGACACCGGCGGAGGTGCTCGCCGACCATGGCGTGATCCGGGCCTATCTCGGAGTTGCCGATGCTTGAGACCCGCAACGTGTCGGTATTCTACGGCCGCCATCGTGCCCTGGAGAACGTCTCGGCGACCGTAGCGAAGGGCGAGATCGTGGTCATGCTCGGCGCCAACGGCGCGGGCAAAAGTACCTTCTTGCGCGCCATCGCCGGCCAGACCCGCAAGATGGAGGGTGGCACCGTGCTCATGGACGGCGCCGATATCACCCACCGTCCGCCGCATGAAATCGTGGAAACCGGCATCGCGCTGGTGCCCGAGGATCGCGGCATTTTCGCTGACCTGACCGTGCGGGAGAATCTGATACTGGGCGCCCATCCGGCGCGCGCCCGCCCGATCGAGGCGGAAAACCTCGAGCGGGTGCTGAGCCTGTTTCCGAAACTCAAGCAACGTCCGAAGCAGGTCGTGCGCACCATGAGCGGCGGCGAGCGCCAGATGGTGGCGATCGGCCGGGCGATGATGTCGGCGCCGACCATCCTCCTGCTCGACGAGCCGTCGCTCGGGCTTTCGCCGCTTCTCTGCACAGAACTGTTCCGGACCCTCGCCCGCATCAAGGACGCCGGGGTCGGCATTTTCCTGGTCGAGCAGAACGCCAAGCAGAGCCTCGCCATCGCCGACCGCGGCTATTTGCTCGACAACGGCCATATCGTCGGCGCCGACACCGCCGAAAAGTTGTCGAACGACGAAAAGGTCAAAGCGGCGTATCTGGGCGAATAAGCTTCCCCTTGGTCCTGTTCGATGCGTTTGACGTCGCTGGTCACGGCGACGCATAGATCGTTCGTGCGTCGGCGGTGAAGGCTTTGCGGGATTGTGGATCGGTATAGAACATGTGGCCGCCGCGGTAGAGCCGGAGCTCCGCGCGCTCGCCGTCGACGCTCGCCGGGATGTGGTCAAGCAGGTAACGGGAAACCGCGTAGGGCGTAACCATGTCGCTGTAGCCATGGGCAATCAGCAGCCGGAATGACGGCGTCAGCGCCAACAGCTCGCGCAAATCCGCGGTTGCGCTTGGCGGCGCGTGGCCGCCGCCGTCCTCCCAATCCCATTTACCGGAAATTTCCGGTGCTAGGAGGTTGTAGGTCATATCGGTCCTGAAGCCGAGCTCGTCGCGCGCTTCGGCAACAAAGGCGCTGCCATAGGCGCGAATGAAGCCGTCGAGAAACGGGTCGGGCCCGCGTGCCGCTTCCTGCTCCGGATTGGGGTCGTCGACCGCGAACGTCGCGTCGTAATGGCTGACGATCTTATGGTTGCCGGAGCGCAGGTTCTTGACGTAGGCATCGCGAATGAAGCCGCGCTCGCGCGCGACGACGTCTTCCGGCAATCCGGTCATCTGCGCGACGCGCGCATAAAACGCACGGGCCGCGTCGCCGCTGGGCGGCGCTGCGGCGAGGGTCGACAGATAATCGGTGAGCGCGAAATGCTCGACCTGCGCCAGCGCCGCGGGGCTGAACGTTCCGTTCCGTTCGAGCTCGGCCGCGGCCAGCGAGGGCAATTCCAGCGCGGCCCCGAGCGCAAAATGGTCGCCGCCGAACTGGAACTGGCCTTCGAGCATGGGCGAGACCATGAGAATGCCGCTGACCACGATGCTCTGATTGTTTTGCAGGGTGCGCGCCACCTTGGCGGCGCGGAAGCCGCCATAGCTTTCGCCCAGGATGTATTTCGGCGAGCTGAGGCGCCCGTTCTTGGCGACGTAGAGCGCGATCACTTTCGCCATTGACTCGGCGTCGCGACGCACGCTCCAGAACGCGCTGCCGCCATCGGGCTTGGCCGGCCGGCTCCAGCCGGTGCCGACCGGGTCGATCAACACCAGATCGGTGAAGGCGAGCCAGGTGTCCGGGTTATCCACCAGGTGGACATTGGCGCCGTCATAGCCGTTGCCGAAGGCGGCGATGCGCGGGCCGACCAGGCCGAGGTTGAGGAACGCGGAACCGGCGCCCGGCCCGCCGTTGAATACGAAGGTCAGCGGCCGTCCCGGGGAGCTCGGCTTCGCCACATAGGCGGTATAGAAGATGGCGGCCGAACGCTCGCCGGATTGATCGAACAGCGAAAAGGTGCCGGCCGTGGCCGTATAGGCAAGCTTGCCGTTTGGCGAGTCGAGGCTGTGCTCAGTGATGGAATCCCCCGGCAAGAGCGAGAGGACGCCGGGGCCGCCCTGTTCCTGTCGGCCTTGTTCGGGATGGCCGGGCCGTTCGCCGGCTGGCCGGCCGGAATGCTCCTGGGCGGCTGCGGCAGTGGCAAAGGCCGCGATTGCAAAGGCAACAAGGCAACGGTGAAAAACATTCATCTTTGCTTATCCTTTTGGAATTCGCCCGTTTGTGCTGGTGTCATTTCATCATCGTCCGGTGAATAGTGCCTGAAAGATGGCTCTCTCGACACAGTTTGGCGACTCGGCCCGATGGCAGCGACCGGCACAGCGGACCGCGGGTGCCGGTAGACAACAATCATCGGATCGGGGAAGTTCTGGCCCCTCCCGGTAACTTCGCCGGAATAACTCGGAGCAGCCGGCAGTGCCCTTTCCTCGCGCCTCGAAGGCTCTTGCACGCTTCACGGTGCTCGACCTGACGCGGGTGCGGGCCGGTCCGACCTGCGTGCGCCAGCTTGCCGACTGGGGCGCCAACGTTATCAAAATCGAGGCGCCGCCCGGGCCGGACGAGCCGATGGGGGGACCGCGCGAAGGCTCCGATTTCCAGAACCTGCATCGCAACAAGCGCAGCATGACGCTCAATCTGAAGGCGCCGGAAGGGCTCGCCGCGCTCAAGCGCATGGTCAACAAAGCCGATGTGCTGGTTGAGAACTTTCGTCCCAACGTGAAGAAGCGTCTGGGCATCGATTATAAGACGCTGGCGCGGATCAACCCGCGTCTGGTCTATGCCAGCATTTCCGGCTTCGGCCAGGACGGGCCGTATTCCGATCGGCCCGGTTTCGATCAGATTGCGCAGGGCATGGGCGGACTGATGTCGATCACCGGCTTGCCGGGGCAGGGGCCGGTTCGCGTCGGCATCCCGGTCGCCGACCTCAGCGCCGGGCTGTTCGCGGCGCTCGGCATTCTGGTGGCGCTGCTTGAGCGTGAGCGATCGGGCAAGGGTCAGGCGATCGAGACTTCGCTGCTGCAAGCGCAAATCTTCATGCTCGACTTTCAGGCCTCCCGCTACCTGGTCAGCGGCGAAGTCGCCCAGCAGGCCGGCAACAACCATCCGACCACCGTTCCGACCGGCGTGTTCAAAACCCGCGACGGCCTTATCAATATCGCCACCACCGGCGGCCAAATGTGGCAGCGGTTCTGCCGGACGATCGGAGCCGAGGCGATGGCGCAGAAGCCGGAGTATCGGACCGCCGAGGCGCGGTCGAAACATCGCGATGCGCTCAACGCCGAAATCGAGAGCCATCTGAAAGACCGCAGCAGCGCCGAATGGATCGAACGCCTCAACGACGCCGGCGTGCCGTGCGGTCCGATCTACTCCATCGACCAGGTGTTCGCCGACCCGCAGGTCCGGCATCTCGGGATTGCGCAGGACGTCGCCGGCAAGCACAAACAGGCGCTGCGTCTCGTCGGCCAGCCGGTGTCGCTGTCGCGGACGCCGTCGCGTCTTGCGGCGCGACCGCCGAAACTCGGCGAGCACACCGACGCCGTGCTCAAAGAATTTGGCTTCAAGCCGCGCGAAATCGCCGCGCTTCATAAGGCCGGGGCAGTGTGAATAAGAGGAACAGGTAATGACGCAAACCGACAAGCTGCTCTCGCGCAAGGAAGCGGGCGTCGGCATCGTGACGTTCAACAACCCAGAACGGCACAACGCGGTGTCGCTGGAGATGTGGGAGGCGGCCAAGCACATCCTCGATGCATTTGCCGCCGACGATGAGGTGCGCGTCTTGGTGCTGACCGGGGCCGGCGGCAAGGCGTTCGTGTCCGGCGCCGACATCTCCAAATTCGCCAGCGAGCGCGCCTCACAGGAAGCGACGCGCGCCTACGACGCGACGACGGCGGCGACCTTCAGCAGCATCTACGAATTCCCCAAACCGACCATCGCCATGATCCGCGGCTATTGCATCGGCGGCGGCCTCGGGCTGGCCACCTGCTGCGACCTGCGGATCTGCTCGGACAATTCCAGGTTCGCGGTTCCGGCGGCGAAGCTCGGGCTGGGCTACGGCTATTCCGGCCTCAAGCGCCTGGTGGATATCGTCGGGCCATCCTATGCCAAGGAAATCTTCTATACCGCGCGGCAGTTCGATGCGCCGGAGGCCTACGCCATGGGTCTCGTCAACCGCGTGGTGCCGGCTGCCGAACTCGAAGCCTGCGTGAAAAACATCACCGACATGATCTGCGCCAACGCTCCACTCACCATCAAGGCGGCCAAGTTCGCGGTCGGCGAAATTCTCAAGGATGAAGGCAAGCGCGATATGGCGCAGGCCGACAAGCTGGTGGAGGAATGCTTCAGGAGCCGCGACTACACCGAAGGCCGCACCGCCTTCATGGAAAAGCGCAAGCCGGCGTTCACCGGCACGTGATAAGGTGTGCTTTTCCAACCACGCGCCGCCGCCCTTTAAAGTTGCGATGAAATGCCCAGGTGGATGAGCGGCCAGAGCAGTCGGATTTTTGTTTTCGGTTTTTTGTCGGCGATAGCGCCGCTTTCGATCGACATTTACCTGCCGGCGCTGCCGATGCTGCGGCAGGCGCTTGCGGCCGATGAAGCGCAGACGCTGCTCACTCTCTCAGCATTCCTGATCGGCTTCGGTGTGGGGCAATTGCTGCTTGGGCCGCTGTCCGATCGTTTCGGTCGCAAGCGCCCGCTGCTTGCCGGTCTTGCGCTTTACATCCTGTCATCGGCGGCCTGCGCGCTGGCGACCAGCATGTCGGCGATCGTGTTCTGGCGCTTTGCCCAGGCCTTCGGCGGCTCGATCGTGCCCGTTGTCGTGCAGGCCATGGTCCGCGATCTGTATGATCGCAACCAAAGCGCCCGCATCCTGTCGCTCAATATGCTGGTGACCGGCGCCGCCCCGATCGTGGCGCCGCTGATTGGCGGCCAGGTGCTGCTGTGGCTTGATTGGCGCGCGATCTTTTGGGTTCTTGCAGGGTTCGGCGTGCTGTCGTTTTCGGCCGCGCTCGCCCTGCCCGAAACGCTCGCGCCATCACGCCGCAATGAGACGCATCCGCTCGCCATGCTGCTCGGTTATCTCGATCTGTTTCGCAGCCGGCGCTATCTCGGCTATGTCAGCTGCTCCACCTTCTATTTTTGCTGCCTGTTTGCCTTCCTTGCCGGCTCGCCTTTTGTCTATATCGAGTATTTCGGCGTGCCACCGCAATATTACGGATTCCTGTTCGCCATCAATGTCGTCGGCATGATTGCCTCGAGCTATATCAACAGCCGGATCGTGATACGCCGCGGCAGCGACCGCATCCTGCGCATCGCTTGTTCGCTCGGCGCCGCTGGCAGCCTCGTTCTGCTCGCCACCGGGACCAGCGGATTTGGCGGCATCGGCGGCATTGTACTTCCGGTCTTTATGGTGCTTTCGCTGGTCACCATCGTGGCCTCCAACGCCATTTCCGGCGCCCTTTCAGTGTTCCAACAGCGGGCCGGCGCGGCTGCGGCCCTGGCCGGCGCGCTGCAATTCGGCGGCGGCGCCGCCACCAGCGCGGTCCTCGGCGCCTTTGCCGACGGCACGCCGCGGCCGATGAGCGCGATCATCTGCGCCGGAGCGATGACGGCACTTCTCGCCAATCTGATTCTGGTCGGACGCGCGCGCGACTGACGCGCCCTCGCGCCCCGCGGCTAAATACTCGCGCGACACTCAGGCTGTTCTCGCGCGGTCATCAGATCAAGGGATCAGCCAACTCATACTTTGGTTGGTTGATCCGCAGCGCGGTCTCTGGCATCCTAAACACAGGGCTGCTGCTATATGGCGTTGGGAATGTCGCTCCAGGCGGGTGATCAGGCAATTGTGCACATCGTTGATGATGATGCATCGTTGCGCGAAGCGTTAGAGGACCTTTTCAACTCGGTAGGGCTCGGCTCCCAAACTTACGGCGCGGCCCGCGATTTTCTGAACGCAAACCTTGCCGATAATCCCGGATGCATCGTTGTTGATGTCCGCTTGCCCGATATGAACGGGCTGGAGTTCCAGGCCCAGTTGATCGAGATTGGTATTCGGCTGCCGGTCGTGATGATGACGGGATATGGCGACATTCCCATGTCGGTTCGTGCCATGAAACGCGGTGCCGTGGATTTTCTTCCCAAGCCGTTCCGCGATCAGGACATGCTTGACGCCGTGATTGCCGCAATTGAGCGCGACCGACATCGGCGGACGGTCGACAACGATGTTTCGCAGTTGCAGCAAAAGTTCGCGACGCTTTCGCCCCGCGAACAGCAGGTCATGCTCAGGGTGACGGCCGGCAAGATGAACAAGCAGGTGGCCGGGGATTTGGGAATAAGCGAAATCACGGTAAAAATTCACCGCGGCGCGGCGATGCGAAAGATGGGCGCCCGAACCCTCGCTGACCTGGTCCGCATGGCGGAAGTGCTCAAGGCCAATCCGTCTTGAGAACTCCTATAACCCGTTTTTTTGACTATAATACTCGTGTATACTTTCAGGAACTATGCTTTCCGTGACAGGAATCCTGTCCCGTGCTTGGCTCCAAGCGCCGAAGCCCGGGGGAAGGGACAATGTGTCGCGAGAGCTCTTAGTTGCGGTCATCGACGATGACGAACCATTCCGGACGGCGCTTGTTAAATCGCTCGGCTCATTGGGGTATGCCGCGCGCGGCTTTATTTCGGCAGAAAAATTTGTCGCGGGGAACGGGGAAAACTCATGCGACTGCGTGATCACCGATATACACATGCCCGGCATGAGCGGGTTTGATCTCGCGCGGCTGTTGATGTCCCGCAACTGCAAGACGCCGGTCATCATGATCACCGCGCGTATCGAGCCAGGACTGGAAGCGAAGGCGGCCGCCGTGGGCGCCGTGTGCCTGCTCAGGAAGCCGTTCGAATCAAGTGCGCTGGTCGATTGTCTCGATAAGGCGCTAGAGGGCCGATAGTCGAATTGCGGTATTGAGCGCATCGAGCGGGGCCGTGTCTGCGAACGGCTTGGACAGAGACTCCGACGGGAACGCTTGGGCCGCATCGGCGAACTCTCTCAACAGGTCCGGCGGCCACTCGCGCACAGGCTCGTCGTCGACGACCGATACGACTGAACGTCCGACTTTCGCCGATTCCTCACGAGGCCGTTCCGGAAAGCGTTCCGGGGTCAGGACTGCGGACGCTCATCACACTCTCGGGCAGCCGAGGGATGGAAAATAAAAACTTGGCTCCCGGACCATCGTTCGGTTCTGCCCACAGACGGCCATTGTGATTCTCGATGATGGAGCGGCTGACGAACAGTCCGATTCCCATACCGCTGCTTTTCGTCGAGTAGAACGCTTCGAAGATTCGCTCGACATGTTGCGGGTCGATACCCACTCCGGCATCTTGCACGGTCAGACGCACATGATCGTCTTCCTCCGGCTCAGTTCTGATCACCAGCTGCCGCGGACGATCAATGAGGCCGCTCATCGCGTCTGAGGCGTTCAGGAGCAGGTTGAGGATGACCTGTTGAAGCTGGACGCGATCGCCGGTGACGGGCGGAAGGCCGTCGGCAAATTCCGGCCGCAGAATGACCCCGGCTCTCTGCAGTTCGCCGAACGACAGGGTGATCACCTCGCGTGTGGCCTCGTTCAGGTCCACCGTGTCGGTCATGGTCGTGTTCTTGGCGAACAGCGCGCGCAGTCGCGCGACCACCTCGGACGCACGGTTGCCGTCGCAAATCGTGCGCTGCGCGGTTCTGAGCGCGCCCTCGACGTTTGGGGGATCGGCGGCCAGCATCCGCACACAGGTGCTGGCATTGGTGACGATGCCCGCCAGCGGTTGATTGATTTCGTGGGCGATCGATGCAGTCATTGCTCCGAGGCTGGTGATTCTGGTGGCGTGGGCAAGTTCAGCCCGAATCTTGCCAAGCGCCTCCTCCGAGAGCCGGCGCTCGGTCACATCCTGGACCGCGCCGATATACTCCGGTCGACCGTCTTGGCGCCGGATCCCGCGAGCAATCGTGCGCACGTACTTGACTCTGCCGTCCGGCATCCGCAGCCGGATCTCGTACTCAAGATCGCTTATTCCGCTTCGCGCCAACTCGATCTTTTCGGACAGCAGCGGGACGTCTTCCGGGTGGACCCGCGCGCCAATCAACTCAAACGTCACCGGCGCATCCCGTTCAAGCTCGAAGATGCGCTGGAGCTCTCCTGAAAACGAAATTTGGTCCGTGTCCACGCGCCACGAAAAGCTGCCGGTCAAGCTAAGACGTTGCGCTTCTGCAAGAAATGCCTCGCTGCGGCGTAACTGCTCCTCGGCGTGCTTGCGGTCGTTGATATCGGTTTGCAAGACGCACCAGCGGAGAATGCGTCCATTGGTATCCAGCAGCGGGAAACCGCGGACGTGGAACCAGCGGTAAACACCATCAGCACGGCGGTGACGGCTCTGGATTTCGTACGGCAGGCCGGTCTCGATCGCCCGTGCCCAGCTGGCGACGGTATGCGGGAGGTCGTCTGGGTGAACGGCGTCGACGATCGTCCAGTTTTTGAGTTCCTCGAGCGTCTTTCCAAAATATTCCAGGACCGGACCGTTGACGGTCTCGACTTCACCAGCTGCCGTCATGACGGCGATGGGGGCGGGAATGCTGTTAACCAGCAACTGTATCTGACGCTCGCTTACGCGCAGTGCTTCTTCCGCCAGCTTGCGTTCAGCAATTTCCTTCCTCAGCTCTTCGTTGGTTGCGGCAAGTTCCGCGGTTCGTTGCGTGACGCGTCGATCGAGTTCGCCGGCGACCCGTTTCTGTTCGCCAAGCAGGCGAGCCTCCTGTAGTCCGATCGCCGCCTGATTCGCCGCAACGCTCAGAACGAGCCTTTCAATCTGCCCGGGGAAATCCGGCCGCTGAGACCCCACGACGATGACCCCAATGTCACCGTGCAGCCCCAGCAGGAGCGGCACGATCGAAATGTCGCCGTCGCCGACGGAATTTCGTACCCGCGGAGCCCAATTCTGCGGCTCAGGTCCCAACCAGTTGTTGAGAATTCCGCCGATCTCCTGCGGCCCGGCCGGCAGTTTCCCCGATCGAGCGGCGCGCGCCATTTCGATGGCTTGTTCGCCGATCGAGCCGCTCAAGCGTACATAGGCAAAATCCAGATCGAGCATGCTCAGGAGCACGTCGAGAAGCGTGCGAACGATCTGGCTGGGCTCGGTGCCGGTCCAGACGGCAGGAAGTGCGACCACGCTGACCAAATCATTGATGCAGCGCTGAAGCCGTTTGATCTCCGCAGCTGCACCGTCGGGATGCGTTTCCATACCAGACTACTAGCTAGGGCGACGACGTACTCCGCCCGGCGCGCCGTTCGCGAAGCTCGCCCAGGAATTCTTCCGGCGGTACAAAGAACGGATTCTGTTGGAGGATGCCGCCGATGATGACCATCGGATGCGTCCGCATCATGTCGACGACCGTGTCGCCGCCAAATTTTGCCAGATCATACACGCAGATGACCGCATCGTCGTGATGGCGCCAGACATCATTGACGCGCAATTCGAACGCAACAAGCTTTTCGATGTGCGATTGATCGTCCGCCGCCCAGTCCATGCGACAGACAATGCGACTGAGCGGGTATCCTCCCGGAGCGTTGCCGCTGGCCAGCTGCTCGAACGCCTGCAGCATCCGATCCGGATCGAAGCGGCCGTCCTGAAGGTAGGCTTCGGTATTGATCCGGAGCTCGAATTGCCCGCGTTGCAGGGCGGCGTCCACGTCGATCCCTGCCGCCGTCAGCCGCCGCAGATGGTCATGGCGTCGATCCGGATTGACGACGTGAACCGCCTTGTCGCCGCACTCGAACCCGTCCTTGATGAATGGAAGCAACACGCGATACTCTTCGTCTTCGCTGTTGAAGAACGCACAGACATGACGCACTTCGCCGAGGTGCGAGCCGGCAAAGGGAATGGGCGCCGCGGCCGTTTTCATGGTACTGTCTCTCGCTATGGGCATGCTGCCGCCCTTATCCTGCAAGGCCCGGACCATCTCGTCATTTCGGGCAGGCGCCGTGACACGAAATGCCTCGCGCTAAAGGCAAGTGTCGATCATAGCTTGAGACCTTGGCGTCGGTCCACGGCGCGGCAGCCATGATTTCGGAAGAAATCGCGCCAGATTCGATGACATTTTCATGATCATCGGATGATCACGGCCGCCAAGGCGCCGGCTCCTTGTCGATGCCGCTCACATGCTCGGTCACGCCTCACAGATGTTGATCGGCAGCTTTTCAGGTCGCGCTCTTAAGGGCGAGCCAGAAAATTCGCGGGCAAGCTGGCTTAAAACTGGCACCTAATCCGGCGTGAAAAGCGCCTGTTCATTTATCTCGGTGGACGGTAGGGCGACGATCGCGCGGAGTCTTCCGCAGCGCGGAGCCTTTGTGCAGGGCAACGTGGTCTGTTTTATCGCTCTGGATCTCGTACTGAGGCTTATCCTTGCTCGCGTGATGGATGTAGCCTTTGTAATTGGTGTCTTCGACGTGCACCTTTACGATTGTGCCACTGACCAGTCCCGCTTCCGAGTTCCAGCTCACGTGATCGCCAACCTTGAAAGTCTTTGTCATAACTGACTCCCGTGCCGGCAGGTTTGCGCCGATGGCGGAAAGCGCGGCGGACCCACCGGCGCTGCGGCGACGAAAGCGATTAGCGACTAGTGATAGCCGCCGCTCACGCTGACCTTGCCGCGGAACACCCAGTATGACCATGCGGTGTACATCAAGATGACGGGCAGCAAGAACAACGTGCCGATCAGCAGGAAGGCTTGAGTGCTTTCGGACGAGGCGGCCTGCCAGAGCGTATAGTGGTACGGCACGATGAACGGCCAGAGGCTGATCGCGATCCCGACGAACGACAAGAGAAACAGCCCTATCGCTCCCAGAAAGGGCAACAGTTCGTAACGGCGGCTCAAGGCGTACCACTCGCCCAGCGCGATTAGCGCAGTCGCGATCGGCACCGGCGAGAGAAAAGCGATATCGGGCCAACTAAACCACCGCCGCGCGATATCGGCGTGCGTCAGCGGCGTCCAAACGCTCACCGCGACGATCGCGATCAGGACCGCGATGAGGCAGATGCGGCCGGCCTGTCGCGCCCAGTGCTGCAGGTCGCCTTCGGTCTTGAGGATGAGCCAGCCGGTGCCCAAGAGACCGTAGCCAAACATCAGCGCCACGCCGAGGACGAGCGGAAATGGATTGACCCAATCGAATGAGGCGCCGCCGAATTGCCGACCTTCCACCTTGAAGCCCTGGATGAAAACACCGAGGACGGTTCCTTGCGCAAAAGTCGCGAGCATCGACCCACCGCAGAAGGCCACGTCCCAGAACCGTCGCAGGCCCGGACGCTTAAACCGGAATTCAAAGGCGACGCCGCGAAAGACCAGGGCCAGCAACATGATCAAAATCGGAAAATAAACCGCCGGAATAATAATGGCGAAGGCCAGCGGAAAAGCCGCCAGCAAACCAAGTCCGCCGAATACCAGCCAGGTTTCGTTGCCGTCCCAGATCGGCGCGATCGAATTCATCGCCGCGTTGCGGCTGCCGGCGTCGGGTAGGAAGCCGTAGAGCATGCCGACGCCAAGGTCGAAGCCGTCAAAAACCACGTAATAAAAAACGGCGAGGCCGAGAAGCACGGTCCATAAAGGAACGAGATCGAGCATCATGGCATCCTCGCTCTCTTCAGGAGTTCTCGGCGGCGCGCGCGGCGTTCTCGAACGGCCGTGCCGGCAGCCCGCTTTCGATCCGCTCCGCGGGTACGTCCTGCTGCTGCGGGCCGCGCCGCACCAAGCCGACCATGAACGCAATGCCGGTCGGGAACATGATCAGATAAACGATCACGTAGAGGGTGAGCGAGAGCGCCACGTTCGCCCCGGTCAGCGAGGGTGAGACCAAGTCTGCGGTGCGTAGCAGCCCGTACACCGTCCACGGCTGACGGCCGACCTCGGTGGTGGTCCAGCCGGCAATGACAGCGACGAAGCCGAGCGGCGCCACCCATTGGCACAGCACGAGAAACCACTCGGCGTCCCACAGCCTGCGCCGCAGCTGCAGGAATTGGCCGACGATGGCGACGAACAGCATGATAAATCCAATCCCCACCATGACGCGGAAGGCGAAAAACGGCGGCCCGACTGGGGGCCGCTGATCCGGCGGCCATTCCTTGAGACCCTTGATCGTACCGCTCCAGGAATGGGTGAGAACAAGACTGCCGAGAACCGGTATTTCGATCGCATAGCGCATCGTCGCTGCGGCGTCGTCGGGGATGCCGAACAGCGTCAAAGGCATCGGCTGGACAGTGTCATAACGTCCCTCGATGGCAGCAAGCTTCGCCGGCTGGTGTTCGAGGGTGTTGAGCCCATGCTGATCGCCGAGCAGCATTTGCAGGGGCACGAGGATGATGAGAAGACCAAGCGCCATGCGGATCATCATCCGGGCGTCTTCGGTGGCCCGCCCGCGGCGCAATAGCCAGGCGCCCACGCCCATCACCACCAACGCCGTCGTGATGTAGAAGGCGGTGACGTTATGCAGCAGCCGATACGGAAACGACGGATTGAACACTATCGCGAACCAATCGACAGGCTCGAAACGTCCGTCAACCATTTTGTAGCCGGCCGGCGTCTGCATCCAGGAATTGGTGGCCAGAATCCAGAACGACGACAGCAGCGTTCCGAACGCCACCATTGCCGCCGCGAAAAAATGGGCCCACGCCGGCACCAACCGGCGGCCGAACAGCAGCACGCCGAGGAACGAGGCCTCCAGAAAGAACGCCATTAATCCCTCGTAAGCCAGCAACGGCGAGATCACGTCGGCGGTAGCGTCGGTGAAGCGGCTCCAATTGGTGCCAAACTGAAACGGCATGACAATGCCGGAGACGACGCCCATGCCGAACGAAACCGCGAATATCTTGGTCCAGAAGCCCGATATGCGAAACCAGATGTCGCGGCCGGTAAGGAAATAAAGCCCCTCAAGGACCGCGATATAGGACGCCAGTCCGACCGTGAAGGCTGGCAGCAATATGTGCCAACCGATCACCCACCCCCACTGCACGCGGGAGAGCAGAACCGGATCGAGAGTCATGCGACGGTCTCAATCATCTTTGTCCGCTGTGTCCGCAGGATCAAATACGCGCGCCCCAATGTCTTCCACTGTGCTTGAGCTTAATTTACAGCCCATGCAAGCTTCTAGCGACTGGCGTGCTGCCTTCGTGGATCGTGGTCGGGATCCAAATATTCGATCCCCAACGGGCCGATCGCCGTGACCTGGGTGACGTATTCACCGGATTTTGCCCAGTGGAAATGGGACGTATCGCCCGGCAGAACGATGACACTGCCTGGCGGATAAGCCTTGAGTTTATCGCCATCGAACTGATCGCCGAGGCCGATGTAGAAAACGCCGGACATCACCGTATAGACCCGGTCCTCGGGGTGTCGGTGTGGCATCAGTTTCACGCCGAATGGCAGTTTAACCCTGATCACATAGGGGCCGGGCTGCGTGGGGTTACCGACAACGACGGCCAGACGGACCGAGGGCGGGAATGCCGGGAACGGCTTCCAGTCGATGTCTTCGGGCAGGATCGATTTGAAAATGGCTTCATCTGGCTGATGGGTTCGCTGGGGTTGAGCCATTACGGTTCTCCTTCTCCGGTTGGGCTGATCGCCGGGATTCCGCATCGAGCGGAACCGATCGACTGTTCAGATCAACTTGGCGTCCAATGTAATCGCCGCGTTCAGTACCCTGGAGACTGGGCAGTTCTTCTCGGCATCGCCGGCGATTCGAGCGCACGCCGCCTGGTCCAGGTTGGGCACCTGGGCGGGCAGTGTCAGAGCCGAACCGCTGATGCGGAAACCCTGGCCTTCAGGCTCAAGCGCGATCGCGGCCTCGGTTGCCAGCTCGGTTGGGGTGAAACCGCCAGCCTGCAGCCCAAAGGCGAGCGCCATGGTGAAGCACCCGGCCTGCGCCGCGGCGATGAGTTCTTCGGGGTTGGTACCCTTCTCGTTTTCGAACCGGGTCTTAAAAGAATAGGGAGTCTCTGCGAGCACTCCGGAATCCGTGGAGAGACTGCCGCTGCCGGCGCGACCAGTTCCGCGCCAAACTGCTTTGGCTTTTCGAACCATCGAAGCCTCCGTCCGTTTACATCCGGCAAGTGACGGCTACCGATGTGCCATTACATCCTGATCTTCTGTTGACGGTGCCATTCAAAGAACGCACCAACTGTTCAACAATTCTTGATCCGAGCCCGTGCGGCGTCATCGCCAGTCCGGCGCCATTGTCGGAGACGATGCAGACCCAGCGGCTGCCCCGGTTGAAGAGCTCGACTCGCACGAGGCCGTCATTACGACCATGAAACGCGTGCTTGGCCGCATTGGTCACGAGTTCCGCAACGACGAGGCCCAATCGTTCGCAACGTTCGCCTGGAGATTGGCCGGCGTCGGCGAAGACTTCGCAGCGCACGCCCAGCGGCTTCAAGAGCGCCTCCGACAGCGCTCCGCACAGGTTCTCAATGTAGCAGCGTACAGAAACCAAACCATCCGCGGCGCCGACCACAAGAGATCTGTGCAGATCGCCGAAAGCAACTACTCTCGCCTCGTATCGTGTAAGCGATACCTGGAAATCTTGCCCTTTTGATAATGAAAATTCGCGCCGGAGCGCGCTTAAAAGGATCGTGAGGGTGTTAGCCAGACGGTGGTGCATTTCGCGCAGCAACCAGAACTCATCTTCGCTGGACAGCGGCAGGCCATCCGGCCCCGGCGCGAGCAAAGCGAATTCCTGAAAATCCGCACCGTCGGAGGGCACGGCCTCGCCACATCGGATTGGCGAGCGGCGATCAGCGGATACCGCTGCAGAACGCTCCGCGATGCCCATAACGAATCCTCCTCGAGCATTCAAATATTCCGCTGGAGATTCGTGCTCCCCAGTTGCCTGAGTTGCTATTGGGCCTTCGGAGGAGCCGATTATATAAAGGTATTATTCATGGGTTCCCGGCCAAACGCTTGCTGGACGCACGAGCGCGGCCGACGCGTGTCGCGTGTCGGGCCGCACCGGCGTCAGTCGCTCCGCTCGACGAGGGCATGCCGGGCTTTTCCAACTTCAGCTGCGGTCACAGGCGCCGCCGCGTTGCCCCAGGAATTGCGGATATAGGTCAGGACGGCGGCAACTTCCTCGTCTTTCAGGAGCCAGCCGAATTCGGGCATCGCCGCGCCGGTCGGTGCGCGCTCGGTGGCGACTCCGCGCGCGCCGCGCAGCACAATATGCAGAAGGCTGGCGGGATCGTCCTGTTGGACGACAGCGGACCCGTCGAGTGCCGGGAACAAGCCGGCCGCGCCCTTGCCGCTTGCCGTATGGCAACCGGAACATTCATCGGCGTAAATCTTCGCCCCAACCGTCATCACCGCATGCTCGGGCGCGCCAGATGCGCTTTGATTGCGATTGGCGTTGGGCCCCGGCGGATCCTTCAGATAAGTCGCGATGGCCTTTAGATCGTTGTCGGTCATATGCGACGTCGAGAGATTGAGAGTTTCGGACATCGGGCCGTTTGCCGCGCCGGTGCGGCCGTGACCGGTCTTCAGATAAGCCGCGATCTCGTCGACCGACCAACCACCGATCCCTCGGCGCGGATCGCTGGTAATATCAGAGGCAAACCAGCCTTGCAGTGCATAGCCCTGCAAACGCTCGCCCGTCTTGTCGCCACCCAGGAAATTCTTCGGTGTGTGGCACGCGCCACAATGTCCGAGACCTTCCGCGAGATAGGCTCCGCGATTTCATTCGTCACTTTTATCCGCAGTCGGGCGGAATGTGCCCGGCGTAAAGAACAGCTCGTTCCAGAAAATCATCGACGCGCGAATGTTAAACGGAAACGGCAGTTGATTGGGGTTCACCGGATTGTGTACCGCCGGCAAGGTATTCAGATAGGCGCGGATTGCGAGCGCATCGTCACGTGTAACTTTCGTGTAGTAGGTATAAGGCATGGCCGGATAGAGGTGCATCCCGTTGCGGCCGGTGCCCTTCGTCATAGCGTCGACGAATTCGTCATCCGTCCAGGCGCCTATCCCGGTCTGCGGGTCGGGCGTGATGTTGGGCGCCAGGATGTTGCCGAACGGCGTTTCGATCGGACGCCCGCCGGCGAGAGCGCGTCCGCTGCCCGGTAATGTATGACAGGCGGCACAATCGCCGACGGTTGCCAGGTACCGGCCGTGTTCGATTTGCTTGAAGTCCTGTTTGTCGATATCGCCGGCGATTGCGCCGACGGACGACAGCGCCAGCGCGACGGCGCCAAGCGCCACGCGCAATAAGCTGATGTTACGCATGGACCAGCGGCCCCGGGTTCTTGAGGTATTGGGAACGGATTGCCTTTGCCGACCAGAACGCGAGCGCACCAACCGTGCCGGTCGGATTGTAGCCTGCGTTTTGCGGGAACGCGGTGGCGCCCTGTACGAACAGATTGGGCACGTCCCAGCTCTGCAAATATCGGTTCAGCGCACTGTTGCCCGGGTTGTCACCCATAATGGCGCCGCCGCAGAGATGCGAGGTCTGATAGTCGGTCACATCGTAGGGGCCCTTGCGCGGCTGCTTTACCACCTGCTTGGCGCCCATTTGTTGGAGGATCTCGGCATATTTGTCGGTCAAAAACGCGCTCATCTTGAGCTCGTTGTCATGGAAATCGATGGTTATTCGCATCAGCGGCCGGCCGAAGCGATCCTTGTAGGTGGGATCGAGGTCGAGATAGACGTCGCGGTAGCTGTAGAACGAGCCGTGACACGCACCGCCGACAATCATCGAGCTCAGATAATTGTCGCGCAGCGCCTGCTTCCACTTCGCGCCCCAAGCCGGCGTGCCGGGCGGCGCCGCCATGCTCTCAAGCGGGCGGCCGTTGGTACGAACCTGGCCGATATAGCCGCCACCGACAAAGCCGTGCTGGCCATGATCGAAATTGTCGCCGTTGAACTCGTCAATGCACATGCCGATCGCGCCAGACGCGACGAACGGATTGAAATTGTACTTGTCTTTGTCAAAGAAGCCGGTCGCGGTCGACATTGTTTGATGGGTGAAATTACGCCCGATTTGCCCTTTGCCGGTCTGCGGATCGTACGGGGTGCCGATTCCGGACAACAGCAGAAGCTGGACGTTGAACAGCTGGAACGCACATAGCAACACCAGATCGGCGGGCTGCTCGAATTCTTCGCCCGATGAATTCACATAGGTCACACCGGTCGCCCGCTTGCCGGTGTTATCCAGATTGATGCGCATCACTTCGCATTCGGTGCGAGCCTGGAAATTCGGATTGCGGAGCAACACCGGCAAGATCGTGGTCTGCGGCGTTGCCTTCGAATAGTTGGCGCAGCCGAACCATTCGCAGAAGCCGCAGAAGGTGCATTGCCCGAGCGTCACACCGAGCGGGTTGGTGTAGGACTGCGACAGGTTCCCCGACGGTTGCGGATAAGGTTTGTAGCCGAGCTGTTTCGCGGCCTGGGCAAAGAGCGTATGGCCGTAGCCTTGCTTCTGGGCCGGCGTCGGATAGGGCCGCGAGCGCACGCCCTCAAATGGATTGCCGCCATCCTGGATCTTGCCTTCAAGGTTGCCGGCGGTGCCCGAGGTGCCGCACAAGTACTCGAAATCGTCGTAATGCGGCTCAAGCTCGTCAAACGTTACGCCCCAGTCCTGAACCGTCATGTCCTGCGGCAGGAACTTTTCGCCGTAGCGCTGCGTCAAATGCGACCGGGTCATGAAGTCGGTCGGCAAGAAGCGAAATGTCTCGGCATTCCAGTGCAGCCCGCCGCCGCCGACGCCGTTGCCGAGCATAAAGGCGCCCCAGTTACGCACCGGCAGCGCCGTTTGACCGGCGTTGTTCCTAAACGTCACGCACATCTGGGCCGGCTGCAAGAACAGCTGATGTTGCAGGCGGTAGCGCAGTTCGTCCTGCGCGTAGGAAATCGGGAAGTCCGTTGCCGTGTCGCGCCAGGGTCCGCGCTCGATGGCGACGACGTCGAGCCCGGCCTGCGTCAGTTCGTGGGCAAGAATCGATCCAGTCCATCCGAGCCCGACGATGACTGCGTCTTTTCGGGGAAGCCTGCGCGCCATGACTCTGCTCTCGCTGTAATCAATTTCAAAATCACGCCGAACACGATCCCACTATGTCATTGCGACCAGTTCGGATGGCTGGCGATGCTGACCGTCGGCAACGCGACGCGTTCATTGTGACGATCGATCCAGTCGCGATAGTCATAGTGCGTGCCGGGAAAACCGATCATCTTCCACGCCGCCATATCTTTGTTGCCGCCGTAAATCGGGTCGGCGAGGAAGCCGTTCCGCGTGTCGGTGAGAATGAGGCTGAAGAAGCTCTGGCCGTCGAAGCCGTCGAGCGTGAAGGAACCGTGTTCAAGACCTGTGATGACCTCGTCCTTCTGCCCGTCGGAGATATCGGCGAAGCTTTTGCCCGCGTATTTGCTGCGACACGCGCCGTCCAGCGCGGCAAGCGCCTTGCGATATTGCTGCGCGGCGGTCAGCGGCGATTGCGAGCCCTGCTGCTTCGTCCCGTGCTCGAACGGGCCCATCATGTAGAGGTTTTCGTTGCGCCCATAAGGACCGGCGAGTTGCCGGTCAATGAATACGGCGCAACCGATGTCTTTGCCGCCCGGGGTCTGTGGATCGGGCGGAATGAGCCGATCGACAAACGCCTCGACGGTCTTGGCCTCTTGTGGCGTAAAATAATGCCAGCCGCCAGGCATTGCCGCAGTCGGCGGGTCGGCCGATCCGGGCCTCCAGGGTAGGCCGCCCTTGATGACGGTTGCGCGAACAGCCCGCGAACTCAGCAGCAGCACGATCGCGCTGGAGCCGAGGAGCTGTCGACGGTTCATCCGCTTCACAACCACCTCCATCAACGCTGTGCCGCCGGCTTGGTTGCAATCTTTAACCGAAGTCTAATCGCCCCCAGCGCGTCGGCCACTCATACATTGATATGACTGGGTCGTCCGAAGGTCGAACGGCCGGCGCGCAATGGCATCACCAACCGGTGACCGCTGCGGTGCGGTACGCGGCCGCGACCGACGACCACGCCCAGAGTTGTTCGTGGTCTAAATCGATCGGCCGGCTTTGAGGTTTTCTCAAAGCGCAGCTCAGAACATAAGAGAGTGTTGGAGGGCGGCGCCGCCACGAATGTGACGGCGAGAAAGCGCGCGACTTACGCGCCCGTCGCCGACACATCGAGACAATCTTTCGACTCATACCGAAGTCTGATGGAACTCAACTTCAGTCTGCTTCGTGAATACGTGTGTTCAATCGAGTTCCATCGCGCCCGCCCGTATGTCTGTTTGTGGCGCAGCCGCTTTTGGCGCAGACGCGGGTCTCGGCTGAAGCCGCGGAACCAGGAGGCACAAACATGCCGGGCGAAGCCATCGGTTTGTCGGCGCTGAAAGCCGGGAATGGGCCCGGGACGAAGTATCAGCTGATGCTCGCGTGCGTAGCGAGTTTCGTTGTGGCTCTCGCCAGCGTCGCCGTTATCGGTCCGGCCTTCGCGCGTACGGCGTATGACGGCGACTGGAGCGTCGTAATCGTCACGGACGGAGGAGCGTGTGATGCGAGCTATCGCTTTGGCGTGCAGGTCGCGCACGGAAGGGTCATCAGCGACAGCGCCGGCGGTGCCGCGGTGCAAGGACAGGTGGCGCCAACGGGGGTCGTCAAGGTCATCGTGCGATCCGGGAGCGAATGGGCCCGCCGCTTCGGCCGTCTCGGCAAGAATCGCGGCAGCGGCGTTTGGAGGGGCCAGGGCAGTAGCGGCGCTTGCAGCGGCCGATGGCTGGCGGAGCGCCGGGCATGAAAGTCTCGCAGCCGCCAACGAGACCGGCACTCCGGTTGACGGCAGGCGCAAACGACTGGTGGTCGCGACTTGTGCAGCTGACTTTCGCACTTTTCGTCGGCGGTCTCGTCGCATTGCTGGTCATGCTCTATGCCGGCGTCCCCATTGTTTGACGATGGCGACGGCTTGCTGGCTGAGCGGATGGAGAAAACAATGTTGAATAAGCCACTAAGCCTTGGGGTCCGGCATAGAGCGATCGTGATCGGCTTTTGGCAAAGACTTACACCCGCGGCGCTCGGGATATTCATGGTCGGCGTTATCGTGTCGCTTATCATCGCTTATGCCGGCTGACGATAGAGCGATCGTCCGGGGCAACTGCGACAACGACAGCGGCTTGAATTTGATGACAGCAAAATAAACCGCGGTGCTGCGATATCGCGCCCGGACGTTCCTGTTTGTTCCTCGCCTCACCGCGTGTGGCGCTGTTGCTGATCGGGGCCGGCGCGTGCGCGACCGGCGACATGGCTCGACCGCGGCGCGCGCCATAGCCGGGACGTGATTGGCGCTCACATTCTCTGCGGCATATAATTTATCCCAGATCACCGCGAACCGTTTCCAGGGTCGTCAGTCACAGTGGGATGAATGCACGTGACTAGGAACGATGGTTTAAATCAGCGTCCGCAGCCAATAGACAAAGCGAGCCTGCCTGGCCGGGTCGTGCTGGTCATGCAGGGCGGCGGGGCCCCGGGGTGCTATCAGGCTGGCGCCTATCAAGCACTGCACGAAGCCGGGATCGAACCGGACTGGGTGATCGGCACCTCGATTGGGGCAATAAACGGCGCCATCATTGCCGGGAACCCGGTTTCTGATCGGGTAGAGAAGCTGCGAGAGTTTTGGGCCCGGCTTGATACGCGCGCGCCCGTACCCTTGAACCAGGTGATACCGCTGCTGGCAGGCGTGCCCAACTATTGTTATCCCAACCCGGCGCTCGCCTGGGGCGCCGATACCCGCGTCGGCATAGAGCTGGCGGCGATTTATCTGATCGATCCGCTGAAGAAACTATTGCCAACCCTCGTTGATTTCAATCTCATCAATTCCGGCGACACCAGGTTCACGCTTGGACTGACCACAGTGGAAACCGGCGAGATCCGGTATTTCGACAGCAAGGCAGATAAAATTGCCCTCGAGCACGTCCTCGGCTCGAGTGCGGTTCCGCCCAACTTTCCCGCAGTGCCGGTCGACGGGCAATATTATTGGGACGGCGGCGTCTATTCAAATTCACCGGTAGAGGTGGTTTTTGACGAGTACCCGCGGCAGAGCTCGGTCGTGTTCGCTCTCCAGATCTGGCCCACGCGGGGCCCGCGGCCGGAAACGCTCTCACAGGCTTTCATGCGGGAAAAGGAAATCATGTTCGGAAGCCGGACCAGGACCCACATCATGCGGCAGGCCGAGCTGCACCGGATGCGCCGTATCATTCGCGAATTGATCGACATGCTTCCCGAAGCGAGCAAGAATTCTCCGAGAGCCAAGGAGCTTGCCGGCTGGGGCTGCACCACGACCATGTATCTGGTGGAGATCAATGCTCGGCCGATCAAGGGTGAGACCAACGCCCGCGATTTTGACTTCTCCCGGCCGGCGGTCCAGGCCCGTTGGCGCGCCGGTTACGCTGACGCGTGCCGGATGTTGGACCGGCGGCCATGGGATGATCCAATCGATCCGGCCACGTCGGTTACCGTGTACCAATCTGACGCGCCGGCCTGAAACGCTGGGCGTGCCCGATCAAGCAAAACGAGACGGCGGGCGCTACGAAGTGGCGGCGATGAAATGCGTGACCTTAGGTGCCCCGGCCAAATCAAATCGATCGACCGCTTCCTGCACCAGTCGATCGGCGTTGGTGACGCGCTCATGCTGGCGCAGATGCTCCATCCACAATTCGATAAGGAACGTTTCAACAAAGCGTGCCGCGTCGGCGGCGTCTTCGAACACGCCCCAAGCATAGGCGCCGTCGCGGCGGCGTCCATGCTCGAGCTTGGCGATGGCTTCGAGGAAGGCGGCGCGGTCCTGTGGCCGGATGCGGTATTCGACCGTCACCAGCACCGGTCCCCGGTCATCATCGATGGTTTGACTGGTAACCGGCACCGGCCAATGCATCGACGGTGTAAGGTCGAGGCCCGCGCCGGTCTGCAGTTTCCAGCGCCAGGTGAGCGGAATGGCTGCGATCGCGCCGGCGGCGGCGAGAAAATGCGCGGCTGGTAGGCCGGCGTAGGCCGCGACCTCGCCCCAAACCGCACTGCCGAGCGTGAGGCAGCCGAAAAACACCGTCGTGTACAATGCGAGGCCGCGCCCGCGCACCCAGTCCGGCAGGGCAACTTGTGCCGACACCGTGAGTGTCGCCAGCGCTGCGATCCATGACGCCCCGGCAATGCAGCTGGCGGCGAGCGCCATCACCGGCTCGTGGGCAAGGCCATAGAGCACCATCGCGATCGCTTGGCCCACGGTCCCCAACGCCATCAGCCGATCGGGCCCGAGCTTTCGTTTCAGCGCTGGCAGGAAGAACGCACCGCCCACGGCGCCAATTCCGATAACGCCGAGGAGGACGCCATACAGTTCCGGGCCGCCGACGATCTGTGTGCGGGCGACTAGCGGCAGCAGCGCCCAATAAGCGCTGGCAAACAGAAAGAAGCCGGCGGCGCGAATCATCGTTCCGCGCAGATGCGGATTGCTTCTGGCGTGGCGAAGACCGGTCGAAATGGCGCGGCCAAAGCGCTCCGCCGGCAACAGCGTGCCGGGACCTTTCAACTCGCGCCACCAGAGCAACGCGCCGACGATGCCAAGATTGGATATCGCATTGAGCCAAAACGGCGCGACGATGCCGAACCAGGAAATCGTCACGCCGCCGAGCGCGGGACCAAGCGCGCGGGAGATATTCACGCCGATGCTGTTGGCGGCGATCGCGGAAGGCAAGTCGTCCCTGGGAACAAGTCGCGGCGCGACCGCCTGCCACGCCGGGACCGTCATTGCTCCCGCCGCGCCGACGAGGAACGTAAACAGCAGCAGATTGCCCGGGGTGGCCAGACCAAGGCCCACCATCGCGGCATAGATCGCGGAGACCGCTGTGGTTGCCGATTCGACGACGATCAGGAACCTGCGCTTGTCGAAGATATCCGCCAGCGCGCCTGCCGGCAGCGCCAACAGAAAGATCGGCAAGTTGCTCGCCGCTTGTACCAGCGCGACCAGAAGTGGATCGGGGTTGAGGCTGGTCATCAGCCAACCCGAGGCGGCGCTGTACATCCAGCCGCCCACATTTGAAACCAATGTCGCGGTCCATATGACCGCGAAGGCCGTTTGGCGGAACGGCGCGGCGAAGGAAACCGCCCTGACCGAGCTCGCGTTTGTCGCGCTCATGCCGCGGCAATGCGAGAAAAACCGGGCCCCGTCATGTGTAGTTTGACGCTTTTCGCCATGACCAGCCGAACAAGGCGTTGCAGCTCTGGGGTAAATGCAACGCACCCAGCGAATATACGCTTCGTGGCGCGAAGCTGTGAAGAAGCCATGCGATTAGAGCCGGGGAGGTGCACGCCTCCTTTGCGGCGGGCTCACCGGACCCTTATGTGTATCGTCAGGCGTCGATCCCCCGATCGCCAGCGAGCGCCGCGGGCACGCGAGGGCTGGGATCGCGGTGGACTTTATTCGCACGATATGCCGGGACGCGGGAAGACGCCGCCGCGCGCGTTGACTGCGATCCGGGGGACGTAATAAACAGGCGCAGGAGAACGAATAGGCAGCAAGGCGGCAGCAACCGGCCCTTTGCGTGATTGGTCAGCATACCGATTGTGCGGCAGGCTCAATAGTTTGGAGAGGTGGCAGAGTGGTTGAATGCACCGCACTCGAAATGCGGCATACGGGCAACCGTATCGGGGGTTCGAATCCCTCCCTCTCCGCCATGCCAATAAAATCAATGACTTAGGCAATTCCGTTAGCGACATTAGCGGCAGTAATTAGCAACAGTGCACCCAGAACTTCATCCGTCCGCGTTGCAGGTTGCCGGTTTTTTTCGGCTTAACCTTCAGAGCCCTGCCGCGGGTTCTTACGCAAACCGTCGATGAAAACATCGACCAGGCGCAAAACACTAGTTTTCAGCCAGGCACAACGTGCATGTAGGAAAAGCCCGCAAGGGCGCGCAGCAGACTTCCGGGCTGATGTCATCCCGAATCTCATGCGGCGATAGTGGGGTCCAACATACCGCGACGGCTCGCGAACCCATCGGCCGAAGATGGAATGTCCACAATTGTCGACAGCGAGAGGAGCGCTGCAGACATGCCCGTATCCGTGAAGAAATTCAGAGTGAGCGCAAAAAATGAGAGCGCTCGACGGATTGGGCCTGTTGTTTCAACTGCTCGGCCAAGTTGGAAGTTGTTGGACCTCGCGGCGATACACGGCTCGAACAAGGTGTCGCCGTGGGAAATCCGGTAGAGGGTCTGTTGTCGACGCGGCCTCAGCGGCGGCCCAAGGTCGCGCGGGTCAGAGGCACTGAAAATCGCTTTAGCAGCCTCAAGCACCCGCTCGAGGTTTCGAACCGCATCGGCGCGCGGCTTCCGTGTTGCTTTCTCCTTTGCCAATTGCCTCATGCCGATCATCCAATTCGGCCCCTTGAATAGCGGAGGAGCCCTCCGTATATGGCAACGAGCCACGCACTGATGCATGGCACTCGAGTTCAAGCAAGTGCCGACCAATCGTCATAACCGGCGAGATTAGCGAAAGTCTTTTCGCCCGGGCATTGTAGATCTGAACGCTTTCTCGGGCAGCGAATTTCCCTTTCACAGCTTCTACGCAGTACAGCATGGCATTCTCAACCACTCTCACTGTGAACGGTGTCAGGAGAACGATCGAGCTAAATGACCCTCGCGTGACGCTCCTGGACCTTCTTCGCGAACGCCTTGAACTGACAGGAACCAAGAAGGGCTGCGATCGCGGCCAATGCGGCGCCTGTACCGTCATCGTCGACGGTCGGCGGATCAATTCTTACCTTGCGCTTGCGATCAGCCACGACGGCGCCCAAGTCCTCACGATCGAGGGTGTGGCGCAGGGCGGGTCCGGCTTCATCCGGTGCAAGAGGCCTTTATTGCCCACGATGGCTTGCAGTGCGGGTTCTGTACGCCCGGCCAGATCATGAGCGCGATCGGTCTAGAGACTAGTTAAGCGGAAGTTATTGAGCGGTCGACGACGCTTGAGTTGTAGGTGGGGCGGCTTCGATGAGGACGGTGCGGGTCGAGGTGGTGGTGAGTGACGGCGCATTCGTCAATCAACCTTGCGGGCTACCGCTTCGACAAGGTGAACGATGCAGCGCCGAAGCTCCGGCTTCTTAATTTTCATGAATGCTTTGATGAGCGACAGTCCGTCGTGCGTTGCGGTTAATTTGGAGATATCCGCGAGCAAGCGCCCTTGGCCGGTCCGCTTTGATCCTTTGGCAAAACCAAATTGACTATCGAAGAAAAAGGGAATTGGCACCTGCAGGAAGCTCGCTATTTGCTGGAGCCGGCTCGCGCTGATGCGGTTGGTGCCCTTTTCGTATTTTTGAACCTGTTGGAATGTTACACCGAGCGCGTTGGCAACATCGGTTTGGCTGAGGTCGAGCATCAAGCGTCGCATGCGGACGCGGCTGCCGACGTCGTTGTCGGTCGTGTTGGGCGCCTCTCTCATCTGATCTCTCCAGCCTCAAACGAAAAAGTCATAGCATAATATCTGAGCGCAGGTATCGGGTGGCTTTTGGCACGTCACGGATTTTGGAGGGTTTGAGGCAGGGGAGGGGCTTGGTTAAGCCACGGAAAGGGGTTGGTTGCGAGCTGTAGCGCGGCCTCGCACCCTCGTCCGTGCGGAAACTGACCTGATTTGCTATACTGCTGACAATGCAAAAAGAGCACACCTGTTCGCTGACGATAGAGCACCACGATGATGGGTACCTTGCGTATTTTCCTGCGCTGAGTGGCTGCAACACGTGGGGGGTGACGTATGAAGAAGCTATCAACAACGCGCGCGAAGCGTTGACGGTATATCTTGAAAGCCTGGACGAACTTGGGAAGCCGTTTCCCAAAGAAACGGCACATGAACCCATTCACTCGGCCTCACCGTGCGGATGCCGATGACCGCGTAGCTATGCTCGCGCGGTTGCCCGGCGTCCGGCCGCAAGAATTGATCCGCGCGCTGGAAAAGGTCGGGTTCGAATGTGTGCGCCAAGCTGGCAGCCATCGGATCTTTGAGAACCCAATCACCGAGCGAATGGTCACCGTGCCGGTCCATCCGCGCGAGTTGCCGCGATGGCTGGTGAAGAAAATAATCAAAGACGCCGGGCTATCGGAGGAGGAGTTTCGAGAGTTGTTGTAAGTTGTTGTAAGCCGATAGAGATTGTATGCACGGTCGGCCTCGTCGGCGCGGGTCGCGGCCACTTCATTTGCCCGAAGGTCAACCCGACTAATGTCCGCTCCCGTCAGGAGCGGAAGCGACCCGACTGGCGACCACGCCGCGATGGGCCAGCAGGAGACGTGACGTGGCCTCAATTGCCGAAATCGGGCGGGCGACCTCGCTTGTGGTTCCAGGTTGACTTCATTGGGTGCCCCGCACCTCATCGGCATTATCGGGCTCCTTCCTTTCGAATGCGGCTGTTTCCCGATCCGTCGCCGACGCTGAGTTGAACCGGAGTGATAGGTGGGCACAGGAATGTGCCTTCTTGCCGCGTTGGGACAAAATCACCACGCTATCTACTTAGGCTGGATCACAATGGGAAACGACGATGAACCCTGAGACAAGCAAAGCGGCAGTTGAGGACTTAATAGCCAAGGTCGTCGGTGGAAACGCGCTGGAGGCTTTCGACCGATATTACGCCGACGACGTGACCATGCAGGAAAACGAGCAGCCGCCCCGAGTTGGTAAGGCGGCCTGTCGCGCTTTCGAGGTGGACTTTTTTGCTAAGATAAAGGCGGTACGGACAAACGTTTGCGACGGCTATGTAATTTCCGGCAACAAAGCCTTCATTGTCTACCGCATCGATGTTGATCATGCTGAGTGGGGCACGATGAAGATGAGCGAGGTCGCCATTCAGGAATGGGCAAACGGAAAAGTGGTGCGCGAGAAATTCGTCTACTGAGCAACGGTCTGCGATAGACGCAACGAAGGTCGCGGTAGGGACGCTCATTGCTGAGCGCCCTCCGCACAGATCCCGGCGGGCGCTGCTAACGCGCCGGGCTCCTCCCTCGGGTCGAACGTTTGGCGATGAGCAGTGTTTGATATGCTCGTCGCTCGACGTACAGCCGTCATTCGGATCGACGTGGCAACTCGGCTCAGTGTCCGAACCACGGCCGCCTGTCGGCTGTTTCCCTTGGGTGAGGCCCTTCCCTCCACGACCTCCGCCAGGAGTTGCCTCCCATTGTTCGATCGCTTCCTCAGTACTATGGCCTCATCCGACTTCTCATCCACGTGCGTGCTCGGCGTGCGGCTTCTCGCCTTCCCGAGCCGGCCCGGCACATCTGCCCGGGCGTGGGTGAGACCTCCCAGGTTCCGTGCAAAGAACTTCTCCACGTGCGCAAGGTCTCCGACTGCGCGAGGCTCCTCATCGCCAAGCCATTCCAGCGCGAGGATGTTGCCTTCTCGTCTTCGAACTGGATCGGCACCTCGGAATTCGACCCGTTTCGCAGCTCAATACTCGGCCCGTGGTCTCCCCTGTGAACGCTTCACGGCTGCCCTCGCGAGCAGAACCTCGTGCATCACTCGGGGTCGGGGCGGTTGGCTAGACCTTACCCCGTAAAGGACTTGCACCTCCTATTCTTTGCCAGCTTGTCCTGGCGCACTCTCAGATGGGTCAAACGCGACTGAGCCGTTCGGCGCTGGTCCGGATAAATGTCTGATGTTCTCAGCAAGCGCCGAAATTTCGTACAAGTCTGGCATGACGAAAAGGGCCAATCGCCGACATTTATGCTTTAGCTCAATCTAGGGCGATGCGGGTTCCGGTGGCGCCGTTCAGGAGGCGTTTTAGGTGAAAACTCGCCAGCTGGTCGCCGGCGTCCTTGCCGACGTGAGCGGCAAACGCAGCGAGTGCGCCCGGATCGCTTGCCTCAGGTTTGGCGAAGCCATCCAGATAGCTCCGTGTCGCCGGATCGTCGAACTCGGTCGGGCGATGCGGTTGGAAGGCCGGCAGCGCCTCGGTCTTGCCGCGCAGCAGCAGATCGCCCACCGGTCGGCCGCGAAACTCCGGGACTTTCGCCGCAAGATCCGCGCTGGCGCACACCCGCGTGCCGAGTTGTTTGTTGGCGGTCTCAAGTCGCGCCGCGACGTTAATCGTATCGCCATAGGCCGTGTAATCGAAAAACCGGCCGCCACCGAAATTGCCCACAATCGCCGGTCCGGCGTGAGCGCCGATGCGGGTGACCCCGAGCGCGATCCCCTTTTACCGCCAGCGCTCGCAAAACGATTGCGCGCATTCGTCCAAGGCCAGCGCACAGGCGACGGCGCGCGCCGCGTGATCCGGCTGCTCGCCCGGCGCGCCGAACAGCACGTGCATCGCATCACCGACGATCTTGGCGACCGTTCCATCGTGGGCGAATACCACGTCGGTCATGCCGACGAGATAGTCGTTAAGGAGCGGCCCAAGCACGTCCGGCTCAATCGATTCCACGAGCTTGGTGAAACTGTCGATGTCGGTGAACACCATAGCGATGTCGCGCCGCTGGCCGCGCAAATCGATGGCGTCCGCGTCGTTGGCAAGACGCTTTGCGAGATTAGGCGAAAAGTAGCGCGACAGCGCCGCATGCGCCCGCTCCGCCGCCGCCTGCCGTTCGCGCGCTTCGCGCGGCACTTCGATATGCCGGATCGTCTTGGCGATCGTCGTTTCCAGGTCGGGAAAATCGATTGGCTTGGTCAGGAAGTCGAATGCGCCGCGATTCATCGCCGTACGGATGTTGGCCATGTCGCCGTACGCAGAGACGATGACCGTCGAAAGCTTCTCCTCGCTCTCCTGCAGCTTCTGCAACAGCGACAGCCCGTCCATTCGCGGCATGTTGATGTCGGTCACCACCATGTCGATCGCGCCGTTGGCCTTGAGCACCCGGAGGGCGTCGACGCCGTCGCGGGCGAAAACGAACGCGACCGCCCCGTCGCGAATCTGATGCCGGAACTTCTGCTGGATCAACGCCTCCAGGTCCGGTTCATCATCGACGACGAGGATTTGCGCGGTCATGCGGGGCTTCCGACCCGCGAATCGATCTCGCTGCGCAGGCTGCCGAAATCGATCGGCTTGGTGACCAGCGCCTCGGCGCCCTGCTCCAGCGCCTTGCGCTTGGTCTCAGCGTCGCCGTAGGCGGTGATCATGATGATCGGTACGTCCGGACGCAGGCTCTTCGCGCGGGGCAGTAGTTCGAGCCCGCTCATGCCCGGCATGTTGATGTCGGACAGGATCAGAATCAGCGATCGATCCGCGGCCGCCGCGATCCGCTCAAGCGCCGCCGCGGCGGATTGCGCAAATTCCATCGCAAAACGGCCGGAACGCAAATCCCGCCGAAACTGTTGACGGAACAATTGTTCGACATCCGGTTCATCATCGACGACCAGAATAAGAACGCTCACCCACTCCCTCCCGACTTGGCGATGGATGCTGCCCCACGTGGCAGCGTGATCCTAAACTCAGTGAATTCACCCGGCTGCGTGTCCACCTCTATGGACCCGGCATGTTGCTTGACGATGATGTCGTGGCTCAATGACAGCCCAAGGCCCGTCCCCTCGCCCGCCGGCTTGGTGGTGAAAAACGGATTGAACATTTTCTCCTTGACTTCGGCTGGGATGCCGGTGCCGTTGTCGCGGATCCTGATTTCCACCCTGTCGCCGAGATCCTTGGTCGCGGCGGACAGCGTCGGTTCGTAGCCGCCATTCGTCTCCGCCTTGCGCTTGGTCGCCGCGTAAAACCCGTTGGATATGAGATTGAGCAGCACGCGGCTGATCTCCTGCGGAAACAGGTCGACATTGCCGGCTGCAGGGTCGAATGACCGTTCCAGCGTGATGTTGAAGCCTTTCTTTTCGGCCCGCGCGCCGTGATAAGCGAGGTTCAGGCTTTCCTCGACGAGGGTGTTGACGTCGACCGGCTGATGCTCGCCCGAGCCCTGGCGCGAATGCAGCAGCATGTTCTTGACGATCGAATCGGCGCGCTTGCCGTGTTGTACGACCTTGCCCAAGTTATCGCGCAGCGTGTCCGCGAGCTCCGTAATTTCTCCCCGCGTCTTGTCGTCGACGGTAACGGCCGCGAGCGTCTCCTGCAGTTCGTCGATCAGTTCGGCCGAGAGCGAGGAGAAATTGTTGACGAAATTGAGCGGGTTCTTGATCTCGTGGGCGATGCCGGCGGTGAGCTGGCCGAGCGAAGCGAGCTTCTCGGTCTGGATCAGGCGGTCCTGCGCGGTATGCAAATCCCGAAGTGATCTTGCCAGTTCACGCGTTCTGGTCTCGACATTCTCGAACAGCCGCGCGTTCTGGATCGCGACCGCCGATTGGGCCGCGAAAGTCTTGATTAGATCGACAGTGTTCTGCGGGAACGAGCCGGGCGTGCGCCGGCGCACCACAAGCATGCCGACGATGTCGTCGCCGCGGACGAGCGGCGCCGTCAGCCGCGAGCGGTAGCCGGCACCCACGATGATGCGGTCCACGTGGGTGATCTCGCCTTGGCTCAGATCGGCGCTTTGCAGCACCTCGCGCTCCGCCAATATCTCGGCAACATTGCGGTCGCCGGCGTCGAGACGGGCATCCCTGAGTGCCGCAATCACATCCTGATCCATGCCGTAGGTCGCGCGTAGATGGAAATCCTGGTGCGCGTCGTCGAAAACATAGATCGCGCCGGCATCGGTATTTGAGAGCTGCACCGCTTTGGCGACGATGGTTTCGAGCACGGTCTGCAGGTCGAGTGTCGAATTCACCGCTTGCGAGACTTCTCCGAGCGCGCGCAGTTCGCCGACCGACCGGCCGAGGTCGTCGGTGCGTTGGTGCAGTTCGGTGAGCAGCCGCGTGTTCTCAATAGCGATGACTGCCTGGGCGGCAAAGTTCTTGATCAGGTCGATCTGCTTGTCGGTGAACGGGCGAACTTGGTGACGGGTTAGGGCGAAGAAACCGATCGGCTTGTTGTCCTTCAGCATCGGCACGACCAGAGCGGTCCGCATGCCTCCCAGTTCCACACCCGCGACCGTGAAAGGATCACGTCGCTTGGTGTATAGGTCATCGACCATCATGTCGGCGATGTGAGTGACTGCGGAGGCCACGACCGAACGGCCGATCAGGCCCTCTGGATCGGGGCGAAATGGTGAATACCGGGCGACCGCGGCATAGGCAGGCGGCAGATCTCGGGTTGTCGCCACCAGTTGCGCGAATTCGCCGTCCCACCGATAGACACCGCCGAAACGTGCGTCACATATCCGCGCCGCATTGGTCAGCATAGCTTCGAACACGGGTGTCAGATCGCCCGGTGAACTCGATATGACGCTAAGCACCTCCGCCGTCGCTGTCTGCTGCTCCAGCGACTCGCGCAGCTCGGTGACCAAGCGCGCATTCTCGATGGCAATCACCGCCTGGTCGGCGAAATTGCGCACCAGGTCGATTTCCCGTTCGGAGAACGGATGCACCTTCTGCCGGTAGATGGCAAAAAATCCCAAGGCCGTATTGTCCTTGTGCAGGCTCACCCACAATGCAGTGCGGGCCTTGCCAAAGTTGATCATTGCTTGGAGGCCGGGCGTCCTTCGTTCGGGCGGCGTCTCGGCAAGGTCAAGGACATGGATAATGTCGTCACCGCGGCGAATCCGGTCGGGGATGCTTCCGGGTTCGACATAGATCGGCTTGGCGATGAACTCGGCCATCTGCTCCGACATGCCGGGGCCGTGCGACATCCGATAATGATCGCCTTCGAAAACCCCTAGCCCCCCATACTCGGCTCGGCACAAGCGCAGCGCCTTGTCGACCATAGACACGAAAACAGGTGCAAGATCGCCCGGCGACGAATTGATGACGCGCAGCACCTCCGCTGTAGCCGTTTGTTGCTCCAGCAACTCGCGCAGTTCGGTGAGCAGCCGCGCATTCTCGATCGCGATGACCGCCTGATCGGCGAAGGTCGTCACTAGCTCGATTTGCTTGTCGGTGAACGGGCAGACCTCGTCGCGCGTCAGCGTGAAGGTGCCGATGTTCGTACCTTCACGTTGCAGCGGCACGGCAAGGCCGGTCCTATAGCCGAAGGTTCGGTAGCCGTGCGCCTGGTACTCCGGATCGGCCAAGACGTCGGCCACGTGAATGGCGCGACCCTCTAGCGCGGCTCGCCCGGTCATGCTGCCGCGGTCAAGTGGCAGCGGGTGCTCCGCCGAGTATTGCTTGAAACCGGAAGCAAACCCGTAATTGGCGACCAAGCGAAACACGTTTTCGGCGCGCTGCATAATGGCGCCTTTGTCGGCCGCGCACAGTCGCGCCGCCGATTCGGTCAAGGTATCAAGCACGGCCTGCAGATCGAAGGTCGAACGGCTGATTGTTTTGAGGACGTCAGACGTCGCCGTTTGCTGCTCCAGCAATTCGCGCAGCTCGGTAAGGAGCCGCGCATTCTCAATGGCGATGACCGCTTGCGCGGCAAAGTTGGACAACAGCTCGACTTGCTTGTCCGTGAAGGGCCGCACCTGTCGGCGGTAGATAGTGATTATACCGATCAGCTCGTCATGCTTGAGCATCGGCATAGTGACGACGGTACGAGCACCGGCGAACTTGGCGAGCGGGTCGTTGAGATCTTCCGCCAGGAGGTCGGGGGTCTGCTCCGGCCGCCTGGTATTTCGCACGCGCCTGATGTCCCCGGAGACGCTGTAATGGATAACCGGCTCGCGCGCCGCATATTCTGCATAGGAAGCCGGGGCATTATGCATGGACACGCGCCGCAAATGCTCCCCCTCGAAAAGAAACATGGAGCCGAAGCTTGCACCGCAGATGCGAACTGCATTCTCCAGCATCGCCTCGAAAACTGGCTGCAGATCGCCTGGCGAGCTTGAAATGACACGCAGCACTTCCGCGGTCGCGGTCTGTTGCTCCAGCAATTCGGTCAGCTCGCGGGAGCGCTGCTGCTCGGCTTCGAACAGCCGCACGTTCTCGATAGCGATCGCGGCCTGATGAGCGAAGGTTTCGACAACGGCGACTTGCCTGTCGGTGAATGGTTTGACCTCGGGGTGGTAGAGCGAGATCACGCCCAGCAAATCAGTACCTCTCAGTACCGGCACCGCAAGGAAGCTGCGGTAGGTCTCGATAGCTTTCGCCGGATATTTGTAGTCTGGGTCGGCCAGCACGTCGGTGACATTGATCGTTCGCCGCTTAAGGGCGGAACGGCCGGTGATGGACTTGCCATCGACTCGGATCGGATTTCTCTCAAACCATCCGTTCACCTCGACGGAGACGTTGTAAGTGGCCGCCGTCCGCAGCAGCTCGCCATCCAGACGAAAGAAGAATGCGCGTTCCGCCGCGCACAGACGCGCCGAGCTTTCGACCATGGCGCGGAACACCGCCTGCAAGTCGAAGGCCGAACGGCTGATGACCTCAAGCACCTTCGAGGTGGCGGCCTGCTGCGCCGACGCTTCGTCAAGCTCGCGCCTAAGACTGGTGGCCTCGGTTTCAGGGCCGACGGTGACGGCCACAGAGGGGCGCGCGGCTTTTGCGGCGCTACGGCGCTTGCGCTGTGCGGATTTGCGGCGTTGCCCCGTTTGAGGCTTGCCGGAAGCTTTCGACCGCTGTCTCATCACCGCTCCGCCGAGAACGACATATGATAGCGCCTCATGCCGCAACACTGGAAGGGGCGCGGCGCGCTTCAGAAGATGTAGGCAATTCGGGAACTTCTTGATGTCCGCCTTGGGTCTTGTGTCACGAGGTGACGCCGGTCCACACGGCGATGCGCAACTGTACGAGAGATGAAGGGGGGCCCTTCGAGGTCGACAATCAGGTGTTGATCTCAAGCCACCGCAAGCTGCTGTCGTCAAAAGCGACGGTGGTGAACGTTGCGGAAAAGTCGAAACGAGATTTCGACAGTCATGATTGAGAGAGGCGAGCGCAAGCGAACCGCTGCAGAAGTGTCGAAAGCGGATTAGGCGATGTCAAAACTGGGGCTGACCCTGCCTCTGGGATCAGCTTGGGGGATGCCTGAGACCGCCCAAGCGGCATCCGGCATATAGGCGGCGCGAAGCTCAATCTGGCTCTTGTACGGAACGTGAGAACCTGGCCGGCAATGCCAAGGGAGAAGGCGCAAGCGGCTTCAACCGCGAGGCCGAAAGTACTGATGCGCCGGAGAGGGGCGGACTGCCCCGTAGTAGTGACGAAGCGGGGTAATGCCCGTGGAGCAAAGGGGGCAGGTCATCGCCGTTGAGCTTGGGCCAACTGGGTCAAACCAGGAGGAGCCCGAAATTCAGCGGAAGGCGGTAGCCTTCGTGCGATGACACGAGCCGTATGAATCGAGAGGTTCACGTACGGATCTGTGAGAGGCTTGGGGTGAAATTCCTCGGGTCTACTCGGCAATCGCGTTGGGTTTGGCCGAGAGGGCACCGGCGTGCATTTCCGCAGTTCCCCGAAAGCCGACCTAAAAAGCCGTGTCGTTACCTTGCCCGGGGACCTCGTGGTGGGTTGGGAAAATTGCCCGATAGCCATTTTAGGTCAATGAAAGGCATTCGCGGGTTTGGAAGTCATAACCCATTGAGTTCTTTCAATTCCCGCATCCCCTGGGCACCAACTCTAAAATTCGGCTTGGATTCTGCTCGGTTTTTCTGACAAAGTCCCGCTACAGGAAAACAGAATCGCGCTCCATCACTTCCGCCGCGATGCACAAGCGAGCCAATGATGTGTTATGGTACGCTCGTCTGCCCGGGGAGGGCTCGGTGAGACTGCGGCGCACGATAGGCCGTAAAACAGCGAAAGCGCAGCCCGGCAAGACGACAAAGCCGAAGCGCAACAACACATCAAACTCCGCGCATCGAACCGGTTCGTCCGTTGCTGATCTGCAAAACCAAGTCAGCGCCCTTACCAGCGAACTCGCTGAGGCCCGCGCGCAGCAAGCCGCCACGTCGCAAGTGCTTCAGGTTATCGAGAGCTCTCAAGGTAAGCTGCAATTGGTCTTCGATACTATATTAGACAAGGCCGTGCACATTTGCGAAGCAAAAGCGGCAACGCTGTGGCTCGAGGAGAATGGCACTCTACGTCGTGCGGCTCGGCACCGCGACGTGCCTGACACAGTAGTACCAATGCAGCCAAGCCCCAAGTCGGTGATCCGTCGCGCGCTGAGCACCAAGGAGGTCATCCATACAGTCGACTACAAGACAGACCCGATCTATCTCGATGGAGACCCATTCGTCGTGGCTGCCGTTGACCGTATTGGCATTCGCACGAACCTGAGCGTGCCGATGCTCAGGGAGGACGAGTCGATAGGCGCCATCACCATATGCCGCACCGAGGTCAGGCCGTTTACCGAAAAGCAGATCGAACTCGTGCAAAACTTCGCCGCCCAAGCGGTGATCGCCATCGAGAACACACGGCTCCTGAACGAGCTGCGCCAGCGCACGACCGACCTGACCGAGTCGCTGGAGCAGCAGACGGCGACATCGGAGGTGCTGCGCGCCATCTCCTCCTCGCCGGGAGAGCTGCAGCCGGTTTTCGACAGTATCCTCGACAAGTCGGTGCGGATTTGCGGTGCCGATGCTGCAAGTCTGTTTCTGTACGAGAACGGCATAGCACGCATGGCCGCGCGTCACAGTGGCGTGCCGCAAGCGGTCATGCCAAACGCGCCCAGCGCAAGATCCGGGACCATGCGTGCGATTGCGACAAAGCAGATCGTGCATATTCCGGATTACTTGGCCGACGCGGCGTACCGCGAAGGCGACAGCTTCGTCGTTGCCGCCGCTGAACGCCTCGGGCTCCGCACCAGCCTGCACGTACCGATGATAAAAGACCAGGAGGTGGTCGGCGTCATCACGATCTGGCGCAAACACGCGCGCGCGTTCACCCAAAAGCAGATCGACCTCATTGCCAATTTCGCCGCTCAGGCAGTCATCGCCATCGAGAACGCGCGGCTGCTCAGCGAACTGCGTAAATCGCTGGAGCAGCAGACGGCGACGTCGGAGGTGCTCGGCGTCATCAGCCGCTCGAAATTCGAACTGCAGCCGATACTCCAGAGTGTAGTCAGCACCGCGATGCGGCTCTGCCGCGCCGAACAGGCCGTCATCTACCGGCCACAGAATGGGACATATCGCTTCGCCGCGGGCCACAGTACCGTTCCGGAATACCTGGAGATTGAGAAGCAGACTGCCATTGTGCCCGGCGACGGATCGATCGTCGGCCGTGCCGCGCTGACCCGACAGACAGCCCGTATTGACGATGCCTGGGCCGATCCGTTGTACGGACACAAGGAGGATGCCAGGGTTGGCGGAGTTCGCTCGATGATCGGGGTCCCGCTCCTGCGCGAGGGCGAGCCGATCGGCGTGATTGGGCTCGCGCGCAATCGCGTCGAGCCGTTTTCCGACCGCGAAATCGATCTAGTGGCGACATTCGCCGATCAGGCGGTGATCGCGATCGAGAACGTGAGGCTGTTCGAGGCTGAACAAGAGCGCAGCCGCGAGCTGTCCGAGTCGCTGGAGCAACAGACGGCGACGTCCGAAGTGCTGCAAGTCATCTCAAGTTCGCCCGGCGATCTTGAGCCGGTGTTTGCATCCATGCTGGAGAATGCGATCCGCATCTGCGACGCCAAGTTCGGCAACATCTACCGTTGGGACGGGGACGCGTTGAACATTGTTGCTTCGCTCAATACGCCGGCCGCCTTCGCCGAGGCGCGACGGAAGTCACCATTTCGTCCTCGTCCGAAAAACTTCGTCGGTCAGATGATGGCGAGCAAAAGCGTAATTCATGTTCCGGATGTGCCCGCATCAGAGGCGTATGCGGAGCGCGAACCGGTCACCGTTGCAGGGGTAGAAATTGCCGGCATACGGACCTTTCTAGCTGTCCCCATGTTGAAAGAGAATGAGCTGGTGGGTGCGTTCGCCTTGGCCCGCCAGGAAGTTCGCCCCTTCACCGAGAAACAAATCGCGCTGGTCATGAGCTTCGCCGCCCAGGCGGTCATCGCGATCGAGAACGCTCGGCTGCTCACCGAATTGCGCCAGCGCACGGATGAATTGAGCCGATCGGTCGGCGAGTTGCGCGCGCTTGGCGAGGTGTCGGAGGCGGTAAACTCGACGCTCGATCTGGAGGCGGTGCTCTCGACCATTGTCACAAAGGCGACGCAGCTTGCGGGCACGGAGGCGGGAGCGATCTACGTCTTCGACCATCAGCGATGCGAATTTCATCTGCGCGCGACCTACGGCATGGAGCAGGACCTGATCGATGCACTCACGCAGCGGCGCATCGACATGAGCGATCCGAACGTCGCGGCGGTGATGGCAGCGGGCGAACCGATCCAGGTTGCCGACTTGAAGGGAGAAGTCGCCACAGACGTCAACGAGATGACGCTGCGCGCCGGCTACCGCGCGCGCCTGGTCGCGCCACTCCTCCGCGGCGAAGAGGTCATCGGCATGCTGGTCGCACGGCGTAAGACGGCGGGCGCGTTTGCGCAGAGCACTGTTGATCTGATGAAGACGTTCGCGGCACAATCGGCAGTGGCGATCGAGAACGCGCGTTTGTTTCATGATGTTGAAACGTCACTTGAGGATTTGCGGACCGCCCAGGATCGGCTTGTCCAGACCCAGAAGCTGGCTTCGCTTGGCCAGTTAACCGCCGGCATCGCTCACGAGATCAAGAACCCGCTCAATTTCGTCAACAATTTTTCCGGGGTCTCCGCAGAACTGCTGGAGGAACTGCGGGAGGCCCTAGGCGGCGTGAAGGCCGACGATAAGACGCGCGCGGAAATAACCGAACTGGCGGACACGTTGCGCGACAATCTCCACAAGATCGTGCAGCACGGCAGGCGGGCCAATTCGATCGTCAGGAACATGCTGCTGCACTCGCGGGAGGGCTCGGGAGAGCATCGCTCGGTCGACATCAATGCCCTCGTCGAGGAAGCACTCAATCTCGCCTATCACGGCGCGCGTGCGGAAAAGCAGGGATTCAACATCGCGCTGGAGCGGTCCTTGGATCCCGCTGCCGGCCAGGTCGACTGTTTCCCACAGGAGATTACCCGGGTCCTGCTCAATTTGATTTCAAATGGATTCTATGCGGCGACCAAACGCAAAGGCCAAGCGGCAAGCGATAGCTTTGAGCCGACGCTGACTGCCGCAACCCGAAGCCTTGGCGACCGCGTTGAGATCAGGATTCGGGACAACGGAACCGGGATTCCACAGGAGGTGCGGGACAAAATGTTCAATCCCTTCTTCACGACAAAGCCCGCCGGCGAGGGTACGGGGCTTGGCCTTTCGATCAGTCATGACATCGTCGTGAAGCAACATGCGGGGATTTTAGAAGTCGACACCAGGCCCGGCGAGTTCACTGAATTTCGCATTGTTCTCCAACGGACGGCGGTATTTTCCGCAAGATAATGGGGGCAGACCGTGACACTCCTTGTTCTTGTGGTCGACGACGAGCCCGACGTTGAGGTGCTGTTTCGCCAGCAATTTCGGCGGGAGCTGCGCAGCGGGCGCTTTACCATGGAATTTGCGCAATCCGCCGCGGATGCGCTTGAGCGGATCACCGATGCGGGAGCCGCCACTCTTATCTTGATCCTATCAGACATCAACATGCCCGGGATGAGCGGTCTCGAGTTATTGCCAAAGGCGCGGGCGGCGCGACCCGATGTTCCGATCATCATGATCACTGCCTACGGTGATGCGGAGACAAAGCGCAAGGCATTGGAGGGCGGAGCCGAAGCGCTCCTGACCAAACCGATCGACTTCATGTTACTGCGCAACGAGATCGAAACGCGGGTCGAACGAACCGCATGACGGCGCAAATCCTGGTCGTTGACGACGAGCCGGACATGAAGGCTCTCGTCCTGCAGAAGTTCCGCCATCAGATTCGGGACGGAGCCATTAATTTCCTGTTCGCCGGCGACGGAGTCGAAGCTATGGCGATGCTGGAAGCCAACGGCGATATCGATATGGTCGTGGCCGATATCAACATGCCGCGCATGGACGGGCTGACCTTATTGCAGAAGCTGCGGGAGACCACGGAAAACATCTCGACCATTATCGTCTCCGCTTATGGCGACATGAGCAATATCCGCACCGCCATGAACCGAGGCGCGTTTGATTTCGTGACCAAGCCGATCGACTTTGCCGACCTGGAGAAGACCATTGCCAAGACGGTACGGCATCTCGAGTACCTGCGCGAGGGGCGGCAGCGGCAAGCGGCTGCCGAACGGGCGTATGCTTCGCTGTCGCGTTATTTCTCACCCAACCTGGCAAAGCAGCTTGCCAATGACACGGATGCCATTGATCTCGGCGGACAGCGCCGCGAGATCGCAACCGTCTTTTCCGATGTTGCCGGTTTTACTGCGCTAGTAGAGACCCTGGAACCAAGCATTTTGGCACCGCTCCTCAACGACTATCTGTCGGGTCTGACTGATGTTGTCTTCGCTCACGATGGCACAGTTGCAAAGATTGTCGGCGATGCCTTGCATGTCTTGTTCGGAGCACCCGGAGAGCAACCCGATCACGCGGATCGCGCGGTCGCCTGCGCAGTCGCCATGGACGCATACGCCCAGTCCTTCTGCGAGCGCTGGCATCGCAAAGGAGTCGCACTGGGGATTACTCGCCTAGGGGCGCATGCCGGGCCCGCGATCGTTGGCAATTTCGGCGGCGGTCGCTTCTTCGACTACACGGCTTATGGTGACACCATCAACGTGGCGTCGCGGCTAGAGGCCGCTAACAAGCAGCTTGGCACCCGGGTATTGGTCAGCGCTGCTCTCGCCGAGAGGGTCCAGAATTTCCGGGGCCGACCGGTCGGGGACCTCATGCTACGGGGCAGGACCGAGGCTATTGGCGCGTTCGAGCCTGTTCAGCTCAAGGAGTGCGATCCTGTTTCCGAAAGCTATCTGAAGGCGTTCGCGCTGCTAGAAGGCGCCGACCCGCGCGCCATGGCAGCGTTTGCAGCGCACGTTGGCAACTACCCAACCGATCAGCTTGCCAGCTTCCACCTCAAACGGCTTTTGGGCGGCACATCCGGCACGAGGATTGCCCTCGATTAGCATCCTCGCTGGTCACCCTCAAAGGTCGCTATCGCACTAGAGGCCGGCATGCCTACGAACAAATTCCGCTTGTGAGCGAGAAGCGGACTACTGGGCGACATCTTGAGAAAGGTGGGACACTCTCGAAAATATCTATTGAGACTCAATAGGACGATTGACGAAGGTGGGACAAGCGGTCCCGCTATGGTCACCGCGATGCCACCATGATCTTGGTTGCGTACCGCCACGGTCTACGCGCCTCGGAAGTGTGCGGTTTGAGGTGGGATCAAATTGACCTCAACACCGGCCGGCTGCATGTCCGAAGAGCTAAGGGCGGGATTGATAACGTTCATCCGCTGAGCGGCAAGGAAATCCGAGTGCCCTGCGTCAGCTACGCCGCGAAAATATGGAATTTCGGTACGTATTCGTGACCGAGCGCGGCGGCCCCGCCACGACCGCAGGGCTCCTGAAAACGATCGCCAGGACTGGCGAAACCGCAAAGCTCCCATTCCCGATTCACCCCACATGCTTCGGCACTCCACCGGCTACAAGCTCGCCAATGACGGACACGATACCCGAGCCCTGCAGCACTACATGGGGCACAAAAATATCATGCACACGGTAAGATACACTGAAATGGCGCCGGATCGGTTCAAGAATTTCTGGAAAGACTGAGCCTCACATCGGACCTAACACCCGGCCGCATGAGCTCGAGGCAGAAGCCGGCCGGTGCGCCACGATTTCGGGCAAATGCGAGAATAATTCCAGCATTGGCGTTAGCCGCATCGTAAACGCCGCTCGATAAGTGATTTCTGTGAGAGGGGCTGTCGCCGATCGGCGGCTGCAACTTTGGAGCCTCGCCTCAATGCGTCCGCTGAAACCTGCGGAGAAACGCCGGTCGGACCGCAGTCGACACTACCGCTCGGCCAAGATCCGGCTCGGAGGCGGCACTCCTCCGCGCGATTGCCTCATCATCGACATTTCCGACGGCGGTCTGCGCCTCAACATCGAGGGATTAGACGTTCCCGAAGAGTTTGTGCTGCTTTCCGGCACCGAGGAAAGCACATACAGGGTAGTTTGGCGGTTCGGCTATGAAGTTGGCGCAAAGTTCGTCGGTGTTGTCCGGCGACTGAGGTCGTTTCGTTAGCCCCTAATCTGCTCCCGACAAAGCGCGGCCGAAGTGGCTGCGAACTTCACCAAGCTGAAGGAGCTGCTGCCGTCGATAAATATCACGCCGCGTTTTGTCCGACGGTCAGTCGGGAATCGATCCGGTCGAAGTCACAGTACCGCCGTTCGGCCCGGTCGTCGTTCCAGAATGGCTGACGGTGTTGCCGTTCGCGGTGGTCGTTCCGGAGTGGGAATAGGTATTGCCGTTCGGCCCAGTCGTCGTTCCAGAATGGCTGACGGTATTGCCGTTCGCGGTGGTCGTTCCAGAGTGGGAATAGGTATGGCCGTTCGGCCGGGTCGTCGTTCCAGAATGGCTGACGGTATTGCCGTTCGCGGTGGTCGTTCCGGAGTGCGAATAGGTGTTGCCGGCAGCGGTGGTGGTCGTAGCTTGCCTGCTGCAACTTCCGTTCGCGCAAGATCCGCTGCGGCTCCACGTGGCCGTGCCGCGTCCACTGGTATACCAACCACTTCGGGACCAGGAACGGCCCCAGGCGTTGGCGTCCGCGGCCGCAACAACGGCCATGACGGCTGCGAGAACGAAGACAGCGATGAACTTGGTCATGGCTTTTACCCTCACGATGTTAAGCAATCCCCGTTTTCGTTATCACGACGCCAGATGATTAACGAAACCCTTTACAAACATGATAGTTTGTCGTCGGCACGACAGAAAGCCGGCTTTTCTAGGCAATCCATGATCGAGCCCGGCGTGACTTTAGGCTATCGATGCCGCCTTTTATCTACCGCAACCCGAACACCGCGCGGAACGTGTAGGGCTTCGTCGCGGACGATCCGGGCGATGGCGACCACGACACCGGTCGAATTCATTTAGCGCTTTAATCTCCTGAAATATCGCTCGCATCTCCCACGGATCACTTTGGCCTCCCGCGTATGAAGCCGGTGCCGGAGAGTCGTCTGTCAAGCTCCGCGTGACGCATCGGGCTTTCGTGAAAAGAAAAAGCGGCGGCGCTGCTGACGAAGATCAGCGCGCTCGCCGCAGTTTGCGCCGCGACAGAAGGAAGAAAGCGCGGCGGGTTCGGTTCTCCGCTTTCGTAATGCGCTGCCGACACGCTCACCGAGAATCACTTTGGCGACGCTCTCGCCGATCAGCTTCGCAACATCTTCCCCTTGACGCGCAACCGCGCCCAGCTCCGCTGCCTGGCCGGGAAGTCCGCTTTCCTCCGAAACCGTTATTTCGCGGCGCGTTCAACATACGTTACGCGCCGGCGTGATTTTAGGCTGTCTGCATTTCGCCAACTACACTGAGGCAGATCGCACGATCGGGACGTACTGACTTGAGGTTGCGAGCGGCGCGCCGTCAGGACAAACGCTCGTTGCCTCCCTTGAGCACCTTGGAAAAGCGCCGAGACTGGGCAAAGCCGCGGCCACCACCATCGGCAACGCGGTTGGCATAGCCGGGCGGAACAGATTCCGGCGCCGGCGTGAGCCGCTTCGCCGCGGCGGAGTCATCGCCGACCTCTTCAAATACCGGCGGCACCACATCCTGGCTGAGCTGCGCATCGGCGCAAGCGACATAGGTTTCCGGGAGGCCGAATTCGCGGCGGACGATGTTGGCACCCTGGGCGGTCGCTGCGCTCTTGTAAAAGGCGATCAGGCGGCCCGCACCCTGGCGCCCGAAGCCGCAATCGGACGTCAGCAGAAGATTTTCGATATCGATATACTTCAGAGCCTTGTGGATATCGTTCGCCACCTCAGTGGGAGATTCCGCGTTCAGCGTGCGGTGCGACACCACCCCGAGGGCGAACTTTTTCCGCGTTTTGCCTTTCCACGCGCCGAGCAATTCAAGCTCGGCCATCCCGCGATCCTTCATTTCGAGCGTCAACACGTCGCATCTTACGCGATCGAGATAAATCTCGAGCGCGTTCGCATAGGACGTTCTGTCGAATACCCGCTGCATCATCGGGTTTCCCCAGCAGGTGTGAATCCAGATTTCCGCGCTCTCCAATCCCTCCAGTTCGTGGTTGAGCGCCTTGGTCAGAAAGTCAAGCGTCTCGGCGGCCTCCGGGTGATAGCAAGCGATGAAATGAATCGTCGGCTCCTCGATCTGGATAACGCGGCAGCCGGACGCCACTAATTCTCGTAGCTCACGGTTGATCGCCGTTGCCATATCCCAGATCATCTGCCGCTTGTTGTCTTCGATCGGGTATTCCGGCGTGTGCAAGTCGAGAAACAGCGCCATGACCTGGCCTGACACCGTCCCGAACTTCACGGGCTTGCGGGTGCGAGACTGAGTCATGCGGTAAATCTTAGCGTATTCTAGGGGATTCCGCGGATTGCGCTCGATCTTACCGGTGACAATTGGCCAGCGCCAGGACGTGTAGATCTCGTTCAGCAGGGTACCGGGAGGGTATTTCAGGAGATCGGAACGCATGCCTTCCGGTTGCAGCTCATCGAAAGCCAGGCCGCGCCAGCGCTGCAGCGGATAGTGGTGCCAAGACCGCCCGGCCAAATCGGCGTCGAGAAAGAAATCGCCGCAGGTTACGAGATCAAGACCGGCGCGCTCCTGATCGGAAACGACGACGGCGAGCGCATCAGAAAACTGCTCGCGATAGACCGGATCGAGCATGGCGGTGTCCAACGGACGACCCCATAGGCTCTGGTTGTACCAATCAGGCCGCGGCCACGAGCCGGTGGTGGTTGTTGCTAAGAGGACGTCCTTGGTCGCGGTGAAAGCCATTTTCTCATCCTATTCCGATCGCGATACATCTAGCGTTCCCGCGAGGCTTGGTTCCGCAGGCTCAGAAGGCCTGATATCGACGGCGCGGCATCTGCAACCGTACGGGCGAGAATACTATCGGCTGAGCGCGAACGATAGGGAGTTGGAGTGCCGGCGTTTTAGGGAACACCAGCCAGGCACGTGATGGTGTGGAACGAGCGAAACACTCGCATTGCGCGGGCTGGGCCCGTGCGAGGAGCGTTTGGGGCTTCCAGACTTTGCCGAGACGGCTTATGGTGATCCTCCTACGCGTTCGTGTCTCAACAACGAAACTCGGGCAAAGGGAGGGAATTCATGGCGTGGCGCAGCACGACTGCGGTCGCTTTAGTTTCTGCGGCGCTGATTGGTACAACGGCGCACGCGGCTGACAAGATAAAGATCGGGGTGTTCTCGACGCTCGAGGGCACTTACACAGCTCTTGGTGAAGACGGCATGCGTGGCTTTGAGCTCGCGACCATGCAGCACAACAACAAGGCCGGCGGCAAGGAACTTGAAATTATCAGAGGCTCCTCGGATGCCAGTCCCAATTCGGCGCTGCGCGCGGCGAGGAAGCTCGTGGAACAGGACAAGGTCGATATCCTGATCGCGCCCCTCTCCGGCGCTGAGGGAATAGCCTTGCACGACTACGCTAAGACCCAGCCGCAAGTCACTATCGTCAACGGGTGTTCCGGCGCGCTGGAAACCACCTATGTAAATCCGGCGCCGAACTTCTTCCGCTTCAACATCGACGGCGCCCAGATGCATAAGGGCCTCGGTGAGTACATCTACGATGTTAAGCACTATAAGAAGATCGCAACCGTCGGCGAGGACTATGCCTTCGTCTATACGCAAGTCTTTGGTTTGGCGCTGGATTACTGCCCGCGTGGCGGCCAGATCAGCAAGCGCATCTGGGTGCCGCTCGGTACCAAGGACTTCTCTTCCACGATCGCAGAACTGCCGGACGATGTCGATGCCATCTACCTCGGCCTCGGTGGCGCCGACGCCGTGAACTTCCTCAACCAGTATCAACAGGCTGGCGGCCACGCCAAGCTGATTGGTGGCTCGATCATGGTCGACCAGACCGTTTTGTCCTCGAAAGGCAAGGCCAAGGAAGCGCTCAACGGGACGCCTTCTGCAGGCCCGCAGGCCGATACATGGGACGACCCGCGCTGGCAGGCGTTCGTAAAGGCTTATCACGACGCGCCCAACGTGGGTTATTTCAAGACCCGCTTCACCGGCCCGTCCCTCTGCGCCACCAACTATTACGACGAGACGTTGGCGACGCTGCTTGCCCTCGACAAGGTGAACGGTGATCTCAGCGATGGCCAGAAGAAATTCCGCGCAGCGCTTGCATCGCTCGTACTCGAGGCGCCCAACGGCGAAATGAAGCTTGACGAAAATCGCCAAGCCATCGGTGCAAGCTTCGTCACGGAAGCGGTCAAGGACCAGAACGGCGATTTAGTTAGCAAGGTCGTCAAGGTCGTACCCAATGTGGACCAGAGACTCGGCCTTTCGAAGGCAGCGTTCGATCACATCGGGTTGCCCGGACGCGAAGTGCCGGTGTGTAAGAAGGAGTACAATTGACCACCGAAGCCGGCTGGAAGCGTCGGCGACACATCGCTGAGCGTGAAGGCGGATCACGACTAGCTGCAAAGCGCGCAGGAACTTCGTCAGCCTGCGCGCTTGTTTGGCTCCGGCGACCGGCCGGGCCTCGCTGTTCCTTCATTTCTTTGGCGGTTCGTAACGCAACACTGCTTTCGGCCGGCGGACCGCTTATCATGTAAAATGGCCACGGCGAAACAAGCGGAGTGTGGAGTTGTCCATGCTGCCACGCATAAGAATAAAGGGCGCCACCATCGTTTCGATGGACCCAAAAATCGGCATCATCGATACCGGCGATATCCTCATCGATAACGGAAAAATTATTGAAGTCGGCAAAAATGTCCGCGGCTGGGCTGTTAGGGAAATCGACGGCCGTGGCTTGATCGCAATGCCGGGCTTTGTTAACGGGCACATTCACCTTTGGCAGGCCGCGCTGCGCGGTATTGCAGCAAACTGGACGCTAGACCATTACTTTGGGGTGCTAATCGGCAAGGTGGTGAAGCTTTACACCCCGCAAGACGTTTACATCGGCAATCTCGTCGGAGCGCTCGACCAAATCAACTCCGGCGTGACAACCCTGTTTGACTGGTGCCACATCGTCAACACGCCAGCGCATGCGGATGCGGCTGTCGACGGGCTCAGAGACTCCCACATCCGCGCGATATTCGCCTATGGCACCCCGATGACCCTGTTCGGCACAAAAGAGCCGCATCCGGCCGACGCGAAGAGGATGCGCACCGAGCGGCTTTCGTCCGGCGACGCACTGGTAACCATGGCGCTCGCCATTCGCGGCACGGATTTCGCTCCGGGTACCGCCGAGGCCGACATCAAATTCGCCCGCGAGCTAGGCCTATTGGCGTCGTTTCACGTCGCTTGCGCTAAGCATGGGCCGCGGCCGCAATCGATGCAAAGTCTTGCTCAGATGAACCTGCTCGACAAGGACATCAACTTGGTGCATGCGAATTTCTTGACCCCCGACGAGTTCCGGGTGATTGCCGATCACGGTTCCAGTGTATCGATCACGCCGGAAGTCGAAATGCAGATGGGGTTGGGCTTGCCGCCGACCGGCCCCGCGCTCGAAGCCGGCGCGAATATCAATATTGGCACCGACGTCGTGACCGGGGTGAGCACGGATATGTTCACACAGATGCGCTTCCTCATGCAAACGCAGCGCGCGCTGGTCAACGACACATTTCACAAGCGTGAAATGATGCCGGACCGGCTGTCGATGACGGTGAAGGATGTGCTCGAACTCGCAACGATCAAGTCGGCCAGATGCTTTGGGCTCGACAGCAAAATCGGCTCGCTGACTGCGGGAAAGCAGGCCGACGTGGTGCTGTTGCGCAAGACCGACATCAATATGCGCGCGACGCCTGATCCGATCGCCGCAATCGTTTTGCATGCTGGGGTCGCCAATGTCGATACTGTCATCGTCGCCGGTGACGTCGTTAAGGAGAATGGGAAACTGGTTTGCCGCGATCTGCAGCGGCGCTTCGACGAACTTGACCGTTCATCGGAGCGGCTTCACGGCGTGCTGGCCCACGAAGCGGCGGTCGCTTAGAGCCGGTTGTCGACGGGGCTATTCTCCATCATCACCCAGGGGCGCTCTAGCCGACGGCCGGCGGGTGCTCCAACAGCCGACGGCAGCGCCCCATATAGATCGTCGCGAGCATGTCCGATCAGCTCACACAAGCTTTGCGCGCCGGCGTCAAGCCGAACGCACGTGGCGTTCAGTAGCCGCAAGGCCGACGACCGATGGCTTGGCTGTCGCTCTCGACGATCTTCGTGTCGTCAGACAGAATCGGGCATCATCCCATTGCGATGCTCAGGATTCTCCGCCTCGGCGGCACGTTCCTTATCGACCTACTATTCCGGTAACAGCAGCAGCTTGAGGTCGAGAAATCGAGCGGCTCGTCCCGAGAATAACTGTCGGCCTCGTGGTCCATGAAGGAACGAACCACGTCAATGACCGCGACGTGAGGCCGGTGACGGTGCTGGCGATCGGCGCCCGGCAACCAGTTGGTGTTGCACTCCCGTCCGACACTGCACCGGCAAATCTAGCCGGGTCGTGGCCGCCGCGGCTTGCACAATCGCGGAACCGCTCACGGGCAGGGATGCCGCTCGCCGTCAATGCCCAAGTATGTTCCGCTCGCCGGATCATATGAGCGAAAGCGGGCTTCGCAAGAGGCAATTGCGCGGCTTGGACCGTGGAATGCGTGGTCGAACCCTTGTGGTTCGTAGTCATAGATTGGCGCGCCCGGTCGCTCGGCGTAGCCGCCTGGTCCGCGCCGCTCAGCGACCCCCAAGTGCCTTGGCAGGCGCCGGCCGATCCCTGACCTCTCCAGACGCCGCTGCCGCGGTTCATGCCGAGATGACCCGAACCATTGGCCTGTTGGTTGCCGGACTGCACGCTCACGCTTACGGCGCCTTTCGGGGTGACCCGTCCCTCCACTGTCGCGGCATTGCCGACGGGGTTGACAACCAATCCGTTGCTGATCGCTATTGAATAGCGAAACGCCGGGTCGCAGGCCCCCCCCGTTGTCGCGATCACCACGCTCCAGTTGCCGTCATACGCGGTGGCGGCAAAAGCCGGACCAGCAACGGCAACACAGGCGAGCGCAAGAATAGCTGTTTGCAACATGGGCTTCAGCCATCGGCTGAGGGGAAACCTGCTCCACGGTGTCGAAGGCGCTCTCCTTCTAATCATGCCAATGAACATGGTGCTTCTCCTGGCCTGTTGGACTATTCGTCTGTGGTCCGGCATCCGCAGGCGGGGCGGCGGTTCGGTCGGCCGCGCAAAGCCGATGAATTATTCACCAAGCACCGCCGGAAACTGCAGGTCGCACCAGCGGCCCCGTATGCGTGACCGGCGTATCAACCGCGCGGCCTTCGCGATGGTTCCTTCTGTCGAAACGATGCCGAGTTTCAGGCCGCGAATTCGCGCGCGACAAGCTCGTAGAATACGCGCCGCGGCTGGCCGATCGGACGATCGCCAGCGGCGTCGGCTCCGACATTAACGGACTACGCAACGGCGTCGCGAATGCGGAGCCGAGTGATGCTTAACGTTCATGGCACACCTAAGTGTAACGCCTAATATAACGCCCTCCCGACCCACGGAATCTGACCAGGCGTCGAGGGCTTGGTGCGTCTTTGGGCTGGCGTACCGAGGCGCCCGCTCGGAAGAGCTGCCTGCGGCAGCTCCTCCCTCGGCTGCAACTTTCTTAAGAAACCGCGAATTTTGGTCCAACCGTTTGGCCTGTCTCTCATTTCTCGCCTCAACCCATATTTCGGCGGACCGCTAAGACCTGTCGGGCTTTTGGTAGAGCTCTACTCTCAAATTTCGGGATTCTTACGGCTCGGCGTGTCGGGCTGGCTATAAACCCGCCCCGACGAAAAAAAGCCCCGGGGCGTGCCATGCGCGCGGGGCTTCCGTGTTGGTGTCGGCGCTCAGACGGAAACCGACCTTCCTACCTTATTTGAATGCCCTTTAATCGCCAATGAACACGTTGAATTAAATTTCAAGGTAGCGTGGTGTCGGACGTGGGAAGCCGCTGGGCAGGGAATGCTGCCGGAGACCTTTTGCAGGTCGCAATGTCGGACGTTACCCCCTGGTTGGAGGGTAACACACTCCAACATGAGCCGCGGGATCTGTAGCCTCGCCTTTTGTTCGTCCCGGTAATCCAGCTTGGTAGGGCACGAACCTTGAACTGCTCGCCGAAATCCCTTCCTGCACCACCCGAGCAGTGGCCTCCAACCGAACCATAAAAATCTCTGCCAGCATCGCGACCACCTTTGTCCGGAGCCAGTTCAACATTCAACTACGACCAAGGTATCTTAAATCTCGCTTTAAAGTGTGTTCCGCAGCACAAAATGTGCCGGTGAACCAGCCAAGGGCTCACTAACCATCAGACCGCTTCACCATTTCTTTGCCCTGTTTATTTTCCGCTTGTTCAGTGGCAGCGGCGCAAAACGCTCCCGGGGAGCCAAAGGGGATAAGCCAAAATGGCGCGGCGTCAAACAGAAACCACCTACCTGAGCGCGGTCTTGGTGTGGCTCAAGGAATACTGGACCGAATAATCGGCGCTGGTTTGTTGTCTTTGGTCCGCGAAGCGCCGCGGTTGGCGGTCCTTCACTGCTTCGCATCGTCGGTTGCCAAAGCCTTCCTGACATTTCGATTGCGAAATTCCGAACTGCCGCGCAATTCTCGCTGGCGTAATGCCCGCCTTGAAGGCCGACCGAACAGCGTTCACCTGAGCCCGCGTTAGGGAGATTTCCGCAACGCCCACGCGGCGATGCGGGAAGCCCTAATTGGTTGGCCGCAGCCGCTTTGTCTGCACCCCCAATGGACGAGGAGGCGATTGCGCCGAATCCACCCGAATACCCGGTGGGATATTCCTTCGCCGCGTTATCTCCTCAAGCGTTGCGGCGTGGAGCAATTCCAGTTCTTGGTTGTTCAAGTGTTTGACGGCATCGCGGAGCTTCGTTGGCAGGACATGCCGTTGCGGTGCGGATTGGGTTGGAGCCTCCTTCGGCGGCGGCGGGGAAACGTCTCGAACCCTATCGGTCGAGAAAAGGTCGGGGGAAGTGTGCTCGCCACGTTCGCGTCCCATGGCGCAATTATGCCGCTAGGCGTGTTGCGTTAGCAACGCCCGTCCCGGTTTTATCTAGCGAGGGGCGGAGGGCGGCGACCTTTGGCGAAACAGATTTCACGAGGCTTACCGTCCTTTTATCCAAACGGCTACTCCATCGAAATTCGGCCCCGTTGCACCTCGGTGGTTGTGAATGTTAGGAACCTTTCGGCTGAACATCCGGGGAGTCTGAGATGCCGAATATCCTAATCCGGTGCCCGGCGCTCGGAAGAGTGGTTCTAACCGGCTTGAATACCGAAAAGACCAGCTTCGCTTCGTTATCGGGGATCAAATTCTACATGGTGTGTCCGGCGTGCGGGCATCGGCATCGCTGGAAGCAGCAAAACGCATGGATCGAAGGGCAGTCTAGAACTGGCAGCGGGCGAACCTCCAACCTTCTTCGGTTGAAAGCGTCTCACAAATCCAGCCCCGAGGTTCGGCCGACTTGAATCCACCACGGAAAACGGCAGCAAATTATCGGTTCATTGGGTGGCTGTGATGGCCGGACGTGTCTCAGCCTCGTAGGCTTCGGTTAGCCACACCCCGCATTGTTTGCAAATCATATGTTCGCGATGCTTGAAGGTCGCCGCTCCAGGAACCGCTCTCGTGAGGCCCATGCAACGCCCGCAGCTTGGGCAGGCCGGTGCACGATTCGCACTTTTGCCATCCATAGGAACAGCATGGGCCGCTCGATTGTGATTGACCGTGATCTAGATCACAAACCGCAAATAACATCACCCACGAACCTCGAAAAATCGAAACCGCTTCCTCCCCTCGGGCTAGTCTAGATACCCTGGCGAGCAAACCGTTCTAGATCGGAAAGGACATGAGTGTGCCGCTCGTCACATCCCCCATCTATTAAAATGTAGTAGCGTGGCTTCCAGATCGCCGGGACGTTGGAGGTGGCCATGGACCATCAGAAACTCTTGTTGGAGCAAAACCCTCGGCAGCGGCGTCCGATCCTGACAAACGAAGAACTATCTCGTATCTGGAATGCTGCAATTGAGCGACGATGACACATTGGCAGATGAAGTGATCGGCGAGTTGGGAAATACCCACGCGTCTCTCAGGGACGGGGTGTTTCTATTTTGAACGACCGGTAATTGATTGTTGCTTGCGCCGTTCCGCCGTGAACTGGCTTAGACCATCAACCGCGACGGGAAAAATATGATCCCTTCTCATGGCAGCTTCTATTTTGGCCATGACGTCGACAATCGACATGGGGCCCGCAACCGAAATAACCTCAAGAGAGTTGTCGCATTCGATGCGCCATCGAAGTGCAGAGCGGCATGGTCGAACGCAACGCCGGCCTTTCGCCTGAACGCCGCATTGGGTTCCGGGTCGGCATTCATCTCGGCGATGTGGTCGAGGAGAGCGACGGCGACCTGATGGGCGACGGCGTCAACATCGCTGCGCGGTTGGAAGGCATCGCGAAGCCGAACAGTATCTGCCTCTCCGAAGACGCCTATCGCCAAGTGAGAACGAGGCTCGATCTTGCGGTCAGCGATCTTGGCCTGACCCAACTCAAGAACATCGCCGAGCCGGTCCGGGCCTATTGCTCGAAGTCGGCGGGCCGGTGCCGGCGAAGTCCGCCGCAGGGTTGCCGTAGACTTCGGCCCCATCCACGGCACCGCGTCTCTCCATCATTGTTCTGCCCTTCGCAAATATCGGCGGCGACCCGGAGCAGGACTATTTCGTCGATGGCGTGACTGAGAGCCTCACCACGGACCTCTCGCGCATCTCCGGCTCTTTCGTGATCGCGCGCAACACGGCCTTCACCTACAAGGGCAAGCCTTTCGACGTGAAACGGATCGGCCGTGAGCTGAATGTCGTTATGTCCTCGAAGGCTCTGTGCAACGTGGTGGGAACCAGAACTTCGACATTTGCCGACAGGAGTCGAACGTGGCGGATAATCGCTTCCAGAATCCTTCGACGATGCCCGCCATGCGCGGCTACACGCACGTCGTGGAGACATCTAGCCCAAGTCGCACGATCTACCTGTCGGGGCAGCTCGGCATGACGCCGGATGGGAAATTCGCCGGCGCGTCGGGCGACTTCCGCGCCCAGGCGATGCAGTGCTTCGAGAACCTGAAACTGGCTCTTGCCGCCTCCGGCGCCAGCTTCCAGCACGTGGTGAAAGTCACAGCCTATTTCGTCGATATCGCGCACCTGCCGATCTACCTCGAAGTGCGCGACCGCCACGTCAACACCAAGGCGCCGCCGGCATCGACGGCCGTGCAAATCTCAAGGCTCGCGCGCGAGGGCGCGCTGTTCGAGATCGAGGCCATCGCCGTGGTGCCGCAAAAGTAGTTGCGACTCGCGCCGCCTCATAGGCTTGCTCCCCCGGGGCGAGGATCAAAAATTTACCGTACCAAGTTCGGGTCGGGTTGTATGCCGTAAAACGCGGCAAACATGCCGCTCATGTCCGAGATGGGTCCCTGAGCCGACCTTGGTTAGCCTCTAGCCGAGGGCGATGGCCGATCACACTGTCCTGCCAAAGCCTCTGGACTTTGGCGGTGGGTCTCCGGCTGTTCGCGGCCTTCTTCCGGTGTGTGCGGGTTCCTTTGCGCGCCGGCGGCGCGCCGAATTATAACAATGACTATCGCGGCGTCCATTCCTCGGCGCTGGCGCCGGCCAGAGATTGGACGCGCGCCTCGTCGGCGGCGAGTTCGCGCGCCGGCCCGGAATAGACGACGTGACCATCGTCGAGCACATAGGCGTGGTCAGCAATTTCCAAGCTCATGCGCACGTTCTGCTCCACCAGCAGCACCGAGATTCCTTCGGCGCGCATCTGCGCCACGATGCGGAAGACTTCGCCCATGATGAGCGGCGCGAGCCCTTGCGAGGGTTCGTCGAGAATGAGGAGCTTGGGGTTGACGAGGAGTGCGCGGGCGATCGAAAGCATTTCCTGTTCGCCGCCGGATAGTTGCCGGCCGCGGTTGAGCCTGCGTTCGGCGAGCCGCGGGAACAGCCGATAGACTCTCTCCGGCGTCCACCGGCCCGGTCGCTCCAGCGGCACCAAAAGATTTTCGTGCACGGTGAGATTGGGAAAAATCCTGCGCCCTTCCGGGACGTAGCCGACGCCCAGCGCGGCGACGCGAAACGGCGGCCAGCGCGTGGTCTCTTTGCCCAAGATGGTGACGCGACCTTCGCGAGGCGTTGTCAGTCCCATGACGCTCCTGAGCGTCGTGGTTTTGCCCGCGCCATTACGGCCGAGTAGCGCCGTCACCTGACCTTCGGCGGCCTCAAGGTTGACGCCGTGCAGGATGTGGCTTTTGCCGTAATAGGTATGGAGCCCCTCGGCAGTAAGTGTAGCGCTCATGCGGTCTGGCCCAGATAGGCGGTCTGCACTGCTTCGTTCGCGGCGATCTCCCGCGGCGCGCCTTCGGCGAGGAAACTGCCTTGATCGAGCACCGTGATGCGGTCGGCAAGATGGAAGATAACACGCATATCGTGCTCGATAAGTATGATCGTCAGTTTGCCTTCCTTGTGCAGGCGGCGAATGAGCTGGGTGAGCGCGTAGGTCTCCTGATCGCCCATGCCGGCCGTCGGTTCATCGAGCAGCAGAAGGCGCGGCGTGAGCGCAAGCGCCATCAAGATTTCAGTGGCGCGCTGGTCGCCATGCGCCAATTCTCCCACCAAATAGCTCGCCTTAGCGGCGAGGCCGCCCATGTCGAGCAATTCGGAAACGCGCGCGTGTACCTCGGCGTCGGCGGCGCGCGAAAGCCACGGCCGCAGACGGAAGCCGGAAGCGACTTCGACCGGAATGCGCAGATTTTCGCGCACCGACAGTTCCGTAAAGACCTCGGTGACTTGAAAGGTACGGGCGATGCCGCGCCATACCCGGCGCGCGGGCAATAGATCGGTTATGTCCGCTCCGTCGAAAGTAATGCGCCCCGAGGTCGGCCGCAGGAATCCGCTGATCAGGTTGAAGAACGTGGTCTTGCCGGCGCCGTTGGGGCCGATGATGGCGCGCAGTTCGCCCGGCTCGACTGTCATCGACACGTTGTTGACGGCAATCAGACTGCCGAAATGCTTGGAGACGCTATCGACCCGCAGCAGGCTCATAGCTTCGCCTTCCGCTGGATGATGCCGAGCACGCCGCGCGGAAAGAACAGGACGACGAGTACGAAGAACAGGCCAATGAACGACATCCAATTCTGCGTCTCGCTCGAGACGTAGTCCTGCAGAACAATGAAGATCGCCGCGCCAATGAGCGGCCCCCAAAAGCTGCGCATGCCGCCGAGCACAGCCATGATGACGAAGTTACCCGACTGGTCCCAGCGCAACGCGCGCGGATCGACGAAATCGTTAAGCAGCGCATAGAGCGTGCCGGCAACGCTGACAAAGAGGCAGGAAATCGCCCAGGACGCCCAGATGTGCCGGTCCACGGGAATGCCGAGAAAGCGCGCGCGGCGCTCGTTCTCACGGATCGCCAACAGAGTGCGGCCGAACGGCGAGCGTAACAGAAACGCCATCGCGGCCGCGCACGCCGCGAACACCGCCAGCACGAAATAATAGAACGCCTTGTTGTTCCCGAGGATGTCGATGCTGATGAAGCCCAGGTCGAGCGGCATGCGATGCCAGGCGCTGACGCCATCGTCGCCGCCGGTGACCGACGACCACCGGAAGGCGATGAAATAGAAAACTTGGCCGAAGGCGATGGTGCACATCGCGAAATAGACGCCGCGCAGCCGCACGATCATCGGGCCGATCAGCGCGGCGGCAAACGTGCCCGTGAGGATGCCGACTAGCATGCCGGCCGGCGTGCTTGGACAGAGATACTTGATGGTCAAGGCGGTGCCGTAGGCGCCAAGGCCGAAATAGGCGGCATGGCCGAACGACAGCACGCCGGTGAATCCGAGCAAGAAATTGAGCGCAGTGGCCGCCAGCGCGTAGATCACCACGCGGCTGCCAAGCTCGACATAGCCGCCGACATGCGTGAGCCAGAACGGCGCTGTCAGCAGCAGCGCCCAGACCAAGGCGTCGGCGGTCCGCTTGTCTAACTTCGGCATCAGAAGCGCCCCTCCTCGCCGAAGAGGCCGCGGGGCCGGACGATCAGCACTACGGCCATCATCACATAGATCACCGCCTCGCTCGCCGACGGGAAGAATACGCTGGTGACGCCCGAGGCGACGCCGATCAGCAATCCCCCCACGAGCGTGCCTGGCAGCGAGCCGAGGCCACCGACGATGATGGCGATGAAGCTCGGCATGATGAGGTTGTCGCCGACCGTCGGCTGCAGGCCCAGCATGCCGGCGGCGAGTACGCCGGCAAGGCCGGCGAGATAGATACCGAGGCCGAAGTTGAGATTGCGCAGGACGCGCACGTTGACACCCAGCACGGAAACGGTCTCTAGATCGAGCGTGCCGGCGCGAATGCGAATGCCGAGCCGCGTGTAATTCAGGATCACGAACAGCGCGGACACCGCCAAGGTAACCAGCAGCACCATGAACAGGCGGTAGCCGGTGAGGAAGAAGTATTCGTTGCTGAGCGGGCTCGACAGCCAGCTGGGGATCGAGAACGGCAAGCTCTGCGCGCCCCAGATGAAGCGCGTGCCGTCCTCGATCATGAACGCCAGGCCGAATGTCAGCAGCAGGCCGTATAGCGGGTCGCGGCCGTAGAGCCGGCGGATCAGCACGCGCTCGACGAGGATGCCGATGAAGGCTGTGAGAAAGGGCGCCACCACCAGCGCGCCCCAGAATCCGAGATATGGAACGAGCGTGTAGGCGAGATAGCCGCCGATCGCTAGAAAGCCGCCATGGGCGAAATTGATCACGCCCGACAGGTTGAGGATGAGTGACAGCCCGAGCGCCATCAGCGCATAGAACGCACCGATAATCAGCCCGTTGAAGACGTTGAAGAGCAGCAACTGCGTCATGCGGCGATCACGAAGTCGTTGCCAGTGCGGCGGTCAAGAAATTGGCCCGCCGCATGCGTTCGGCCGGGCCTGGCTATAACGACGAAGACGCGACCCAAAGGCTGTTCCGTGGAAGACAACCCGGCAGCCGCAACGGCACGGCTGCCGGGTCTGCCTTATCGTTACGACGGCCACACCACCTTACAGCCGGTCTGGTCGACCGGCAACGCGGCCTCGTCGCCTTTCACCAGCTGAGTCACATCGAACAGATCCTCCGGATCGCCGCCCTTCGGCGCGGGCTGCGAATGGCCGACGAACAGGGTAGGCATCAACTGGTTATCGCCGATGCGGTAATACGGATTGCTCGGCATCAACGCGATCTCGGGCGGCAGGATGAGGCCCTGCATGGCCTTGGCCATCTTAACCGCATCGAGTGATTTGGCCTTCTCGGCGGCAAGCCTACAGGTCTGCACCGAGGCGAAGCCGAACCAGGTGCGCGCCGTCGGCACTTTGCCGCCGCTACGCTTGCGGACCTCAGCGACAAATTCCGCCACGTGCGGCACGCCGGGCTGCTTCCAGTACCACTCGAACACCCAGTCGCCGAACAGCGCGTCAGGCGGCAAGCCCAAGTTCACTTCCAGCTCCTGCTGCGCGCCGGCGATGTGAAGCTTCTTGTTGAGCCCGAACTGCACCGCCTGCTTGAGGCAGTTGATCATGTCGTCGCCCGCGAGCAGGAGGATGAGGGCGTCCGGAGCTTTGGCTTGCGCCTTGATCAGATAGGACGAGAAGTCGGTGGTTTGCAGCGGCACCATATCGCCGCCCAGCTCGGTGCCGCCGGCCGCCGTCAGGCTGGCCTCGAAGCCTTTTTGGAGCGAGTGGCCAAAGGCGTAATCGGTGGTGATGAAGTACCACTTCTTGCCGTAGCTATCCAAAAGCAGCTTCGAGACCGAGTTGGTCTCCATGCGCGTCGTGTTGCACACGCGGAATACGTTCCAGTGGCACTGCGAGCCGGTAACCGAATCGGTGTGACCGCCGGGCACGATATGAAATACCTTCTTCTCGAAGCTGACATTGGCCATCGCCTGCGCCAGCCCCGAGTTGATGTTGCCGAGCAGGAAGTTGACCTGGTCGCGCTCGATCAGCTTGTTGGCTTTCTGCACCGCCGTGGCGGCGTCGGCACTGGTCGAAATCCTCGACCAGCAACTCGACTTTGCGGCCGAGAATGCCGCTGTTGGCGTTGATCTGGTCGAGGGCAAGCTGCGCGCCGATCAATTCGTTCTTGCCGAGCGCGGCGTAGGTGCCGGTCAGCGGATTATCGAGCCCGATCTTGACGGTCTCGTCGGCCAGCGCATTCACCACGAAAGGGCTGGCCACCTGCATTGCGCCGATCGCAAGACCGGCCTTGAGTATCGTACGCCGCTGAACGGGGCGGCTAATGAGATCCCTGGACATCGCGTTCTCCCTTGGGCTTGACGTTTTCGCTTTGATTTCATGGCCTCAATACAATCAAACCAGATTTGGCTTCATGAGCCAAATACCTGATGGAAGGTTATTCCACACGCGTCGAAGCTCGGCGAGTGCACCGCGTGTGGTGAGACAAAGAGCCGCCCCGCGCCGAAAATTGCGCGGACATTGTGTGTCTTCGAGATTGACACGGATGCACCCAGCCCTGTCGGGCCGCTGCGGTTGCCGAAACACGGGCATTTCCCGGATTGGCTGATATCGGGTGGGGAGAGTGGCGGCGGAGCTCGCCCGCCAAATCCTCAGTGGGTGCGGGATATCATTAGGGATTGCCGCCGCCGTGGCGTAAGCAATCCCGACCGGGTACCAACATCGTCGTCAACACGAGGCCAGCGACAACGTCATGAGCAAGCCACGCCGCTTGATAGCGGCGCAGTATTAGCAGCCCTGGCAAACATCGAATCCAGCCAACTTGCATGGGCATCCTCCTAGAATTGCACCAACCTTTCTCACTTTTGTAGTCCAGAGAAGCGGACAACTCCATGTACCCGAGCAAGTTCGCGCTGGAACGATACTGCGCAGGGGCTCGTCTTGGAGCGCGTATGATCGACTTGATCAACGATTCCCCGGAGAGGAACTGCGCTCGCTGCGCCGCCTTCAGCGCGAGCAGGGGCCAAGATCGCCCTTTGCATTCACTTATAGAAAGGGGTCCCCTGTGCCGGGAACCAAGGCGAGCTAACCTATCATATTGTCGATGAGGGCTATGTTATGGGTCACGGCAAACGGTGGTCGGATGTCCGCTAATGGAATGGTCCGGCCGTGCTCCTGCCCCGCCAGCGATGGAAGCTGGGAGGGGGCACTAAAGACAAAGAGCACGCCATGTCTGAGAACCCCAACACTTCGATCGCCGTAGTTGGCATCGATATCGGCAGGAACTCGTTCCACGTTGTTGGCCTTGATTAACGCGGCGCGATCGTGTTGCGTCAGAAGTGGTCGCGTGGCCAGGTTGAAGCACGTTTTGCGAACATGCCGTCGTGCCTGATCGGCATGGAGGCTTGTGTCGGCGCGCATCATCTCAGCCGTAAGCTGAACGAGCTCGGCCACAGTGCGCGGCTGATGCCGGCGAAGTACGTGAGGCCTTACTCGAAGGGACAGAAGAACGACTTCCGCGACGCGGAGGCGATCGCCGAAGCGGTGCAGCGGCCGACGATGAAGTTCGTGGCGACAAAGACTGCCGATCAGCTCGACCTGCAGGCACTGCATCGAGTGCGAGAGCGGTTGGTCAGCCAGCGCACCGGCATAATCAATCAAATCCGTACCTTCCTATTGGAGCGGGGCGTTGCGGTGCGCCAGGGGTTGCGGTTTTTACGCGCCGAGCTGCCGCGCATATTAGCGACGCCGCCCGAAGTCCTGTCGCCTCGCATGGTGCGAGTCATCGAGTGTCTGGCCGGCGACTGACGTCGGCTCGACGAGCGGGTCGAGAGTCTGTCGGGCGAGATCGAGGCTATTGCACGCCAGGATGCCGGCTGCGAGCGGCTGATGAGCGTGCCCGGCATCGGCCCGATCATCTCCAGCGCGATGGTGGCCGCGATCGGCACGGGAGACGTGTTCACCAAAGGTCGCGACTTTGCCGCCTGGTAGGGGCTCGTTCCAAAGCAGATCTCGACCGGTGACCGCACTATCCTCGGCAAGATATCCAAACGCGGCAATCGCTACCTGCGGGTTCTGTTCGTGGCAGCCACTGAGTGAGGCGTATTCGAGATGAAACGATCGGCGTCGGGCAAGCGCTTTGGCTGCATCTGCTGGAAGTGGACGTGGCTGCCACGTTCCGCTATATGAAAGAACAATATCATATAGTCATGCGGCGTGCCGGTGGTATCATGACTGCGCTCGCTCCGAAGCCGTTCCAGGCGCTCGAAATAAGGGTTCGGGGGCGAGTGCAGGGCGTCGGTTTCCGGCCGACGCTCTGGCGTATGGCGCGCGAGCTTGGCCTTGCCGGCGAAGTCAGCAATGACGCCGAGGGAGTGCTGCTACGGGTCGGCGGCGACCGCTTGCGGATCGCCGCTTTTCTCAACGGCATTAAGCGCGAACTGCCGCCGCTGGCGCGCATTGATGCGATCGAGACGCGGGATTATACCGGCGCGCTTTTCAGCGAGTTCCGCATCGCCGAGAGTGCGGCTGGCGGAGCGAAGACCGAGATCGCCCCCGATACAGTAATCTGCAAAGCTTGCGCCGCCGAATTACGTGACCGTACCGATCGTCATTACCGTTATCCATTTCTGATAACGGAGCGGGCGCTTATTTCGAGCACAACGACTTCTTGTCCGGAGGCACGACCCCACTGCACATTGGGCGCCTGGCGGGTCGGAGATGAAAATGCTCAGTGTGTTTGGGACGGATTTCGCCGCCTGACAATACTCGTCAAGCTGCTTCTGTGTGAAGCTTCTCAGGGCCCTTTCGTGCCATTGAACCCCTCCTTGCGAATAAACAGTTGGCCCCTTGCGATCCAGTCGACCATGACGGCTGCGCCGATCACATCGGCGGGCGCTTCTCGCCCTTAGGACCTCGGAGCATTATTCGCTCGTATTGATAATTGCCGCGCGAAGGTATTCTTTGAGACTGCCATCGGCCGCTTTTTCTAACTGATCTGCTGAAATGCCGTCCTCTGCCGCTGCACCTATGCATTCGGCTACAGTCTCGTCGAGTTGTTCGAGCGCGCGCAGCTCAGCGTAGACGTGGGCTTGTCGCCAACGTTCGAGGAATTGGATCGCAGTTTCGGTCATCAGCACTCTCCCTTGGGGGCCTACCGTACCAGCCCTCCCATCTCGTAGTTTACTGCGCATCGTGGGCGACGCACTCAGCTCCGATGTACGGCACTAGCTTAATCTCGGCGTCGCAGTGACAATCCTCTCCGCGATGATTGCGTTTGGTGGTCACCGAGCGCATGTATCATGCCATGGATGAGCTTGGTTTCGACGACAGCCTCCGAACCCGTGGAGGTGGAAGATTTATCGCGCCGGTGCATCGGGCCCGATAGGGCAGTCGCCGATATTCTTTCGCACCATGCCAGCCGCTAACAAAGCAGGAAAAGCAGCACTGAAACAGCTATTGGCCAAGCTCGACGCTTAGCAACTGCTGTCGGTAAAATCAGCGTTGAACCTTCAGATTTTCTGCCGACGTTTTTCCCTTGTTCGCAACTTCTTCGTATTCGACAACCTGCCCCTCATTGAGGCCGCTGAGGCCAGCTTTCTCGACGGCTGAGATGTGGACAAACACATCTTTTCCGCCGCCATGCGGCTGAATAAATCCGCACCCTTTTTGGGAATTGAACCACTTCGCAGTACCGCGTGACATTCTCGATCTCCGCTGTTGAACCCCGCGGCCCGTGTTTGGGCGGCGATACATGAAAGGTAGCATGGTCCGCGCTCCGTACAAAAAGGCGGGAGCGCCATAGAGTGTCTCTCAGCCACGGATGCCTGGGGCGAAATGCTGCTATCGATGATGACGGCACCTTACGTGTAATCAGGAAATTGCACGATTTAAAAAGGGCCGTTGGCGAATTCACCTGTGGCCAAATCGACCAGCGGAATGGTAAAATGAACTTTGTTGGTGATGGCCGATGGTAAGTGGGTGATGGCCGATGATGAATGCGAACGACTGCCGGATAAGGGCAAAAGATTATTTGGCAGCGGCACAATATGCTTCAGACCGTGACCCCAACGAGGGTGGCGTCAGTTATCTGATATGTGACGAGAAATTGCGCGTTTGGTAATTAGTTCGGCGGCAGCTACTTGCCTTTGCTGTTCTCGGCATTGACGGTAGCTTCTGACCGCTCGTTGTTCTTGGGGTAAAGCTGCATAAGCTGCCCAGAGCGCAAGGGGAAAGCTGCGGAGATGACAGACGGACTTCGCTTGAGGCACGCACTCAGGGAACCAACGACGCTTGATCGACCCTGACGCGTTACAAGGACCAAGGATGCCATGTGCCACATTCAGCCACCGACGGGAGAAGATGCCGCCGTGATCAAGGACATCGTCGTCAAGCTAAGCGGCGGTGAACGGGCAAGCCCAGCCGAAGACTACGCCGTCTCCGTCGCCGCAACCTTCGACGCGCACCTCACCGGGATCGGATTCCTCTACTATCTAATCGTTCCGGTGGCGGACTCCGGTTACACTCTCGCCAACATCTACGGTTCGAGGTCGGGCGCCGGCAACATCAGCAGCTCGACAATGCCGCGGCTACAAAGGCCGCGATCGACCGCTTCGCCACCGCGAGTGCGCGCGCGGGGGTCTCGGTCGAACCGCTCACGCCCGGCGCCAATTTCGCCGGCGTTGGCGACCAGTTCGGCCGCATTGCTCGCCACTTCGATCCCTCCGTTGTCGGGCAAGGCGGTTTATAATTGTTATAGTGCCGCTGCAGCATCGAGAGCGCGGGAGAATCAGTTCGCCGCTGATTGGCCAAAACGTCTGAAATGCCCGCTGCGCTCCCAGCTGCGACCTTGAATTTGGAAATGCCCACAAGCCCGGCAGGGCACTCGTACACCCAATTGTCCAACTCGCAAAAACGTATTCCGGTCCATATCGATGTCGCTTTCGAGAAGCTGCTGCGCGTTGGGACATCGAAGCGTCAGAGAACCGATTGCCAGTTCGTCGGTTCGTAGTGATCGATCCGACCGATCCTTCTGCAAGACCAGGTCGGCACGATTTGCGATCTGGAAAATCGATGACGCTTATCACGATCGCTTCTCCTGAACCTTGCAGCGCCGGACCGTAAATCACCCCTTCGATTACAGCAGAATAGGCGAGTTAGGTGCTGCTCCCGAGACCATTAGGCCACCAGCCGTTGGACAACAAACGCGCACCTGTCTCCGCCAGTCTCTGACCTTCAGCTAGAAGGCGCTTGGCGTCCTCGGTCGCCATCTCCACGTGCCGGCTTGCCCATACCTGATAGGCCGTCGCGACTTCGGGGATCGAACGGGCCGCCGTGAACTTGGCGGCGAGCTCGGATGCAAGAGTTGCTTCCGTTTCCACGCGGTCGAACCATTGCTTGTTCAACTCCTGGAGTTTTTCGAACAGCACCGTTTGCGCCTCGAGATCGGCGCCGGAGGTGGAACAATCGCTGGCTGGCTCTGTGATCGCGTCGGTACCGAGGGATGCGTCGTCGCCACCGATATCGACACCCAGCATCTTGCCTCGGTTGCAAAGCCCAATCTCGAAGTGCGGCGCCATGACATCGCGAGCGATGCGTTGCCCGATGCGGCTTTCGACCTGGTGCACGTCCGCTTGGTGCTGATCCATTTACCCGAGCGCAACCAAGTTCTTCGCCGTATTGCCGCGGCCTTGAAACCGGGCGGCTGGTTATTGGCGGAAGAGTTCGAACTCACTTTCTGTACAGCCAAATCCCGCGATCAGTTCTGGCGAGATTCCCATCACAACTCTGTCCGCCATGGAGCACCTCATGGCCCGGCATGGTGTCAACTCATTTTATGGCCGGCGCCCCGCGGCTTACATGCGGTCGCTAGGACTTTCCGGTGTGACCGCAGAAGGAAGGGTATTCATGTGGGAGGGTCAATCCACAGGTACCACTCTGATGCGCGCCAGTTTCGAACAAATTAAGAGTAAGCTCATCGAGTTAGGCTTGATAACGGCATCGGAGTTCGAGCATGACCTTGCTCTTCTGGACGATAGAAGCCTGCTTTTTCCATCGCCAATCATGTGGGCAGTCAGAGCCCGCCGACCGCTGTGACCATGAGGGTGCCGACGTCGAGGAGCACGATGTTTCCGCTGTGGGTCATTCTCGACTGCGATGGTCAAGGCCAAGGCTCGTACATGTCCGCTTCGCTCCGATAGCGACAGTCAGCCGTCAAAACGCGATGCGGCATTAAGGGCCACAACCAAACTCATGCACCGCAGCAAAAACAGCGAGCCTTTTCGCCGTCTGACCGCCGCCAAGTCGGCCACAGACCCGCCGATTGGGGCGTGATATTGTGCCCCTCATTGCGGCGGGCATAATCCCTTTGTAGACGGGACAAATGGCGATCGACATCGGAAGACGGAAATTCATATCCGCGCTTGTCGGTTCAGCAGTCGCATGGCCGCTCGCGGCGCGCGCACAGCAAGACGCAATGAAACGTGTCGGCGTGCTGATTGCGTTCGATGAACACGACCCTAGGGTAAAAGGTTGGCTCTCCAGCTTTACCCAAGGGCTTTCGGAGTTGGGCTGGGCTGAGGGCCGCAACCAGATGGAGGTTCGCTGGGCTGGCGACAACGTTGATCGAATGCGTATGTTCGCGAAGGAACTGGTTGAGCTACGACCGGACGTGATCCTCTCATTTGGAACCCCGGTGACGGCTGCATTGCACCGAGAGACGCGGACGATCCCAATCGTGTTTGCGATTGTGTCGGACCCCGTCGGTGAGGGTTTCGTCGAGAGCCTGTCCCATCCGGGCGGCAATATCACCGGCTTTATCCATTCAGAGGCGTCAATCGCGGGCAAGTGGCTGGAACTCCTCCAGCAGATCGCGCCAGGACTTAAGCGTGCCGCCATGATCTTCAACCCCGACACAGCGCCCGGTCACGGCAAGTATTATATGCCCAATTTCGAGACTGCCGCACGCTCCTCGCAAGTGACACCGATCCAGGCGGCCGTTCACAGCATTGCCGACCTTGAAGCCGTCATCACCAACCTCGGACGCGAGCCGGGTGGCGGCTTCGTCGCGACGGCAGATTTCTTCTTACTCAATAGTCGCGCACAGATGATTGCGGCAGCGGCTCAAAACCACGTGCCGGCGGTCTATCCGTGGCGGGAGGTCGCTGCCGCGGGTGGATTGTTGTCATACGGACCCGATCTTGAAGATATCTTGAGGCGCGCCGCGCCCTGTGTTGATCGTATTCTGCACGGCGCAAAACCTGCGGAGCTGCCGGTCCAAGTGCCAACCAAATTTGAGATGACCGTCAACCTCAAGACTGCCAAGGCGCTCGGCCTGACCGTCCCGCAGACCCTGCTCGCCACCGCCGACGAGGTGATCGAATAACACTTCGCAATGCGTCAATTGACGGTGCGGAAGTGACGTTGTGGGTCATTCGCTTCAGATCGACGATGCCCGAATGTCGGCTTGACCTCCAACTACGGAAGTATCGCTGCATCACGGCAAACGTCGAAACGGGCCACAAAGAGACTCATGCACTGCAACAAAGTCGGACCTGATGTGGACTTGAAACTGGTTGTCAGCCGTGCAGCTCGTCGAGCAGCGCCTTGGCCCCTTTCAGATCAAGCGTGTCGAAGCCTTCGGCGAACCAGCCGTAGACCGGAGCGAGCAGATCGCGAGCTTGCTGCGGCTTGCTCTGATCGCGCCAAAGCCGCGCCATGCTCATCGCTGCACGCAGTTCCCAGGATTTTGCTTGTTGCTGGCGCGCGACCGCGAGCGCTCGCTGGAAGTATTCTTGCGCCTTTGTGGCGTTCGGCTCAGGCGACTTTAGTGCGATTTCACCGGCGATGCGATTCGTCTCGGCCTCGAACCATCTTTCTTTGGTTGCTTCGATCGTGCTCATCGCTCGATCAATGCCGCGCCAGGCATCATCGAATTTTCCGACCTCCGCGTACGCCAAAGCCAAATATGATAAAAACGACGTAATCCATACTGTCGCTCCCGTTGACCGGTACGCGGTTATCGCAACGCTGATCGTTTGGACCGCGTCAGAGGCTTTGCTGGTAAGGGCCAATACGCAACCCCGCTGCGCCGTCGCCAACGCTTTAAGGAACTCGGCACCCTTTTCCTCGGCCAAGGCGATGGCCTCATCTATTAGTGCGCTCGCTGCCGCATGATCTCCGCAGCAGATATAAGTAAACGTGGTGGAGAACAACGCAAACATCAGCGTCGGGGCATGACCCGTCGCGCGCGCTGCGTCGAGCGCGCGAGCGGGCTCCGCCAAGGCAGACCTGTGATAACCGAGCAACCACAGAGCTAGTGGCCGAAAACCAAGGATCGCCACTCCGATATCTTGGCCAAATCGAGTCGCCAACGGACGATGCACTGCACGGTCGTAAAGCGCGAAAGCGCGATCGAGATGGACTAACGCTTCAGCGATGTCGCCCATACACAGCAACGAATTGGCAAGCAGACGATGCCCGATCATGATGGGGGCTGTCGCTCTCTCCTGCTCCGCTAGCCCAAGGAATTGCCTCGCGAGCGCGTATGCAGCATCGCCGTTGAACGCGATAAAGTTCCTCAAAAAGAATCCGTAAAGGACGGAGTAAAGCAGAAGCGGGTCTTCGGCGGGCTCGCCTAATGCTTCCGCTCGCTCGATCAATGCGCGGGCATGATCGAACGCCGCCCTTGTCTCGGTCGCTCCTTGGCCTTTGGTGTGCATCAGAGAATTGGCAAACCCAACCTGAAGCTTGATTTGTTCACGACGGAGCGTGGGCGTGGCGGGCAAGGCCGCGATCTGTTCAAGGGCGCGGGTGAACTGAACTGCAGCCTCGACCGGAGCCGAACGCTCCAGCGACCTCTGGGCGGCCTTGCCCCATAAGCCAGCGGCTTTCTCGATCAGCGCGGCTTCCGTGCAGTGGCGGGCCAACAGCTCCGGTCGGCTCTCGGCGATCTCAGCGAACTGGCTTTCAAGGGTTTCGGCGATCCGGGAATGAAGCGCCCGCCTTGGCTCCCGCAGCAGCGTGCCATAGGCCGCATCCTGCACCAGAGCATGCTTGAAGAGGTAAGTCGCTTGCGGCGGCACGCCCTGCCGGAACAACAGACCGGCCGTAATGAGACGTTCCAGCGCCGATCTCAGCTCCGCCTCTTGCTTGTTCACCACCGCACTCAACAGCGTGTGTGAGAACTCACGCCCGATCGCTGCTCCGATCTGCGCTACCTCTTTCGCTGTGCCGAGCCGGTCGAGCCGCTCCATCAGCGAAGCGTGCAGGCTCGCAGGCACTGCCAGAGCCGAGGATGGAACGGCGGCGGCGGTCTGCCGCGCGTCGCTTTCGCTTTCCGCTTCCAGCACCGCCTTTGTCATCTCCTCCACGAACAGCGGTATGCCGTCGGTGCGCTCAATGATTTCCTGCCGGAGAGCGACTGGAAGCAACTTGTTGCCAACGACGCGATCGATCATGGCGCTCACTTGGCGCCCAGTGAGCCGATTGATAGTTAGGGCGGTGACGTATGGCAGCCCAATCCAGGGCGGCTCAAACTCCGGCCTGAACGTCACGATCAGCAACACGTGGAGGGTTGATACCTTGCCCACGATACGACTGAATAGTTCGAGGCTAGTGGGGTCGATCCATTGCGCATCCTCGAGAATCATCAGCACTGGATTGAGCTCGGACAGCTTCTCCACTTGAGCCATAAGCGCCTCCAGCGTTCTCTCACGGCGTTGCTGTGGGCTCAGTTCGAGCGTGGGATAGCGCCCGTCGTTGGGCAGTGACAACATCTCTGCGAAAAGTGTGGCATCTTCAGCCGACGTTGAACTTTGCGCGAGTAGTGCATCGAGCTTATCGAGCTTTGCCTGCAAGGGGTCATCGCGAACAAATTCAGCGGCGCGTTCAATCTGATTGATGCTTGGATAAAGCGCGCTGTCGGTATTCTGTGGCGAGCAGAAAATGCGCAATCGCGTTTGCGGCTCGGTCGCAATTGCGTCGAACAGCGCCGCAGTCAGTCGCGACTTGCCAATGCCGGCCTCGCCAGAGAGCAACACCACCTGACCTTCGCCAGTTTTCGCCCTCGACCAGCGCCGCTGAAGCAATTCGAGTTCTTCCTCGCGGCCAACTAGGGCCGTCAGGCCCGTCCCGTGCAACGCCTCAAAGCGGCTTGCCGCAGAGCTTGGTCGCAATGCTGCCCAAGCGCGCACCGGGGCCACAAGTCCCTTGAGGCCTTTTGTCCCTAGCTCCTCGAGTTCAAACAGATCGCCGAGAAGCTTTCTTGTGCTCTCGGCGATAATCACGGTGTCAGGCTCTGCGATAGCCTGAAGACGCGCGGCGAGGCTCGGGGTTTCGCCGATGATGCCGCGCCGCTGCGTGCCTCCCGCGTCGGTTATATCGCCAACGACCACGAGGCCAGTGGCAATCCCGACGCGCGCGTGCAGTGGCGTGCGGTTTCTCTGTGCAGCCACCGCTGCAACCAATTCAAGCGCCGCTCGCACGGCACGCTCGGGGTCGTCCTCGTGAGCTTGAGGGTAGCCAAAATAAACTATGGCAGTGCTGCTGCCGTACGTGTGGGCCACGAGTTCGTTGTGCCGACGGACGATCTCACCGACGCAGCGGTGGTAGCCTTCGGTAATCTCGCCTAAATCCTCCGGGTCCATTGTGGCGGCGACCGCCCCGAGCAACAGCTCGCAAGATGCAATGCTGAGCTGGCGGCGCTCCGCTGGCACTGCCTCACCGCAGTGTGCTGCTGTCCGTTCTGGCGTTTCCGTGTCAACGACCGCATGAGCAGCAGCGGCTTCATCTGCAAGCCTTGCTCGTTCTTGCACCATCCCAACAAAGCGGATGCCTTTGCGTGGCAGCGTGCGGATCAGCCGCTGCCGGTCGCCATCGTCACCGACCGCGGTCCGTGCCGCATTGATGCGGGTGGTAAGTGCGGATTCTGACACGATGCGCCCGCCCCAGACTGCTTGGAGAATATCGTCCTTGCTGACGACGCGGTTGCGATTGGTGATGAGGTATTCCAGTAAGTCAAAAACCTGCGGCTGCACGGCGATCACCGCACCTCCGCGGCGGAGCTCGCGGCGATCCGGGTCGAATGCAAAATCTTCAAATAAATAAAGCATTTCTGCCCCTGCCGGAGCGAGATCGCGCTGTGCGTGCGCATCCTAGCCCAAATGCCTGAGCGGCAAAATCAAGCTGATCGTAAGGAAATATGAAGCCCTGCGTAAGGCCAAACTCCGCAGCGCGTCTACGATGCGACTCCTGGAGATGAGCAAAGCGACCCGGAAAGTTAGCGTACCGATCCCGCGCTGTTGCGCCGGAGCGCTAGGCCGATGCATGCCGTTCAGAACACGCGTGCGTTCCTAGGCCGGTCGAATAACGCCGCCGCAGACGAACTTAGAGGGTGCTATGACCCGATACCGCCTCAATCCCGTGTTCGACCGCACTCCAGACGGCGCAGTCATTGGCATCACCCGCTACGACATTTATCTCGACGGTCATTTTGTCGGGTCGCGCCGCTGGCACGCGCTGTGTCACGACTTGCTCGATGAACTCATGCCCTTAACCCCTGAGCCGGGACGCCATACGGCGACCATCCATCAACTACGCCGCCGCAACTCCTCACGCTTGCAGACGATCTGATTGCAAAATTGCTTGCAACATTGACCCCCTAAGGGGGCTTTTCGCGCCCAACACCGACCCCCCTATGATGAGTTGTGTCAGCGTCCTTCCCTTTGGCCCTGCGGGGCCGGGAAGGGCATTGGGGAATGATTGGCGTGGAGAAGATCGGCGAGATTCGACGCGCCTATTTTGAGCAGCATCGCTCGATCAAGGAGATCGTGCGAACGCTGTCGGTATCGCGTGCGACGGTGCGCAAGGTCGTGCGTGGTCACCAGACCGAGTTCAAGTACGAGCGCGGAGTTCAGCCCTCGCCCAAGCTCGGCGCATGGATCGAGGTTCTCAGGGAGATCCTGGAGCAGGAAGCCAAGCTGCCGAAGCGAGAACGCCGATCGACGCAGCGGCTGTTCGAGGAGTTGCGCGGGCGCGGATATGACGGCGCTCACGACAGCGTGCATCGGTTCGTCAAGGCTTGGCGCAATGAGCACGTCCGGGTTCCGGTGCATGCCTATGTGCCGATGAGCTTCGCGCCAGGAGAAGCCTACCAGTTTGACTGGAGCCACGAGACGATCACGCTTGCGGGCCTGCCGCTGACGGTCAAGGCGGCGCACATGAAGCTGTCGCACAGCCGCATGCCGTTTGTGCGCGTCTACTTTCGCGAGACCCAGGAGCTGGTGTTTGACGCCCACGACAAGGCGTTCCGGTTCTATGGCGGCGTGTGCCGGCGCGGCATCTACGACAACATGAAGACGGCGGTCGAGGCGATCTTCGTCGGCAAGGCTCGCCGATATAATCTTCGCTTTCTGCAGATGTGCTCGCACCATCTGATCGAGCCGGTGGCCTGCACGCCCGCCTCAGGATGGGAGAAGGGTCAGGTCGAGAACCAAGTCGGCAATCTGCGCGACCAAATGTTCCGGCCCAAACCGCGGGTCAAGAGCCTCACTGAGTTGAATGCCTGGCTGGAAGATCAGTGCATTGCCTACGCCAAACGAACCCAACATCCGGAGTTCAAAGAGCGCACGATCTGGGAGGTGTTCCAGGAAGAACGCACGAGCCTGATGGAGTTGCGCGGCCCCTTCGATGGGTTTGTCGAGAAGGCGGTCAGGGTCAGCACCACATGCCTGATCATGGCCGATCATAATCGCTACAGCGTCGATGCGCGGGCCGCCGGTCGGATGGTGTTGGTGCGCTCCCATGCCGAACGCATCGTCGTTCTGCTGGGTGACGAGGTGGTCGCCGACCATCCGCGCCAGTTCCGGCGCGACCAGATCATCTACGACCCTTGGCATTATCTGCCGGTCCTGATGAAGAAGCCCGGTGCGTTGCGCAACGGCGCCCCGTTCAAGGATTGGGCACTGCCGCCCGCGCTGACCCAGGTTCGCGCCAAGCTGAAGCAACACGCCGACGGGGATCGACAGTTCGTCAAAGTATTGGGCGCGGTGCTGGATCACGGCATGGCCGCGGTCGAGGCCGCCTGTACGGAAGCGCTGGAGGCCGGCATCGCCAGTGGCGATGTCATCCTGACTGTGTTGGCACGCCGGCAGCAGCCCGCGACGCCGCCCAGCATCACAACGCCTGACGCGCTTCGCCTCAAGATCGAACCCGCGGCCGATTGTGGCCGATACGACCGCATAAGGAAGATCGCCTGATGGAACGCCACGAGATTCTGGAAGCCATGAGCGAACTGAAGCTTTACGGCATGCGCGCCAACTTCGATGAGATTGCCGGTAAGGGACTGGCCCGACGCGATGAGATCTATCCGCTCATCGCCAGTCTGATCCGGGCGGAACGCACCCACCGGCAGGCACGCTCGATCAGCTACCGCATCGGCGGAGCCAAGTTCCCGGTCCTGAAAGATATCGATACGTTCGCCTTCGCCGATACGCCGATCGATGAAGGACAAGTGCGCGAACTCGCCACCGGTACATTCCTGGACGCCAAGCGCAATGCGATCTTCATCGGTGGCACCGGCACCGGTAAAACCCATCTGTGCATCGCCGTCGCCTCTGCGGTCATCCGGGCTCGCGCCAGAGGCCGCTTCTTCAACCTAGTCGATCTGGTCAATCAGCTGGAGCAGGAGAAGGCCGCCGGTCGCAGCGGCCGCCTCGCCGAGAAGCTGCTGCGCCACGACCTCATCGTCATCGACGAGCTCGGCTACCTGCCGTTCAGTCAGTCTGGCGGACAGTTGTTATTCCACCTGATCAGCAAACTCTATGAGAACACCTCGCTGCTGATCACTACCAATCTGGCGTTCTCTGATTGGCCTCAAGTGTTCGGCGATGCCAAGATGACAACCGCCATGCTCGATCGCCTCACTCACCACTGCGATATCGTCGAGACCGGCAACGAGAGTTGGCGCTTCAAGAACCGCGCATAACCTCCCGCTCACCATTCGCCGCCCGCCAAGACCGGCTCTGCTCCGCTATCTGCGGCTCCGCGCCGCCGGTCTCGGCTCCGTCAAAAGGGTCGTTCTTGCACGCGAGACTGGGGGTCGGAGTTGGGTGCGATTTGACACATAGTCAAAGGGGTAGCGCGAACTAACGCCTCGCAGAGCTTCGCCGTAGACCCCGAATTGAAAGTCACCGAAATTGCCAGTCGTAGTGATCGCATCCTTTCTTGGCTTTTGTGCCGTGGCGGTATTCATGGCGTTTTCATCCTTTCGTTAGTTCCGGTACGAGCGGTCGGTGCGGTCAAGCTTGCGCAGGAGCGCCGGCCAGGCGAGCGCACCGCCTGCCTCCGCCGTTAAGGTCTCGGCCTGTTGCTGGGCAGTGGCGAGGATGCGCGGATCGATGGGGACGAGCTCCCCGCCGCCGGCTTGAGCGCGCACCTGGATCATGCACGCCGCCTCGAAGGTGTAGAGCATCAGGAAGGCGTCCGGCACGCTGTTGGCGACCGTGATCAAGCCGTGATTGCGCAACATGAAGTAATTTTTGTCACCGAGGTCGCGCACGAGTCGCGGCTTTTCGTCTTCACGCAACGCCACGCCCTCGTAATCGTGATAGGCCAGCGACGACAGTACGAAGATCGATTGCTGCGAGATCGGCAGCACGCCGTTCTTCTGCGCCGACACTGCGGCTCCGTTGATGCTGTGCACATGGAGCACGCATTTGGCGTCCTCACGTGCGGCATGGATGGCGCTGTGAATGGTAAAGCCGGCCGGGTTGATCTCGTACGGCGAATCCATGACCTTGTCGCCATCGAGATCGACCTTGACCAGGCTTGACGCGGTGATTTCGTCGAAAGTCATCCCGTAAGGGTTGATCAGAAAATGATGGTTGGGGCCCGGCACGCGGGCCGACAGATGGGTAAAAATTAGATCATCCCACCGGAAGTGCGCGACCAGCCGATAAACGGCCGCCAACGCCACGCGCTGCTCCCATTCTTCCGGTGTCACTCGCTCTCGGACGTTCGTCCACGATTGCTGTTTGGTCAGCATGGTTCTCTCCTGTGATTAGCCGCACAGTTTAGGGTTGACATCTTCTCGTCCAATAATGTATACGATGCATACATGCATATATATCCAATGTCAACATTGAAATGGAGAAATCGTGCCGAAAAAAATTCGCCGCGCCGAACCCAAGCCCTACCACCATGGTGACCTGCGCCGCGCGCTGATCGAAACAGCGCTGCAATTGGTCTCCGAAGAGCAGGATTGGACGTTCTCGCTGCGGGAGGTGGCGCGCCGCGCCGGGGTGAGCCACCGCGCGCCGTACAATCATTTTCCGGAGAAGCTCGATCTCCTGGCCGCCGTTGCCGCCGTCGGCTTCGACCGGCTGCACGACGGCCTAGCAGGCGCGACGGCGGGAATTGACGATCCAGAAGCGCTGCTCGACGTCATCTGTCGGACTTACGTGCGCCTCGGGCTGGAAAACCCCGCGCTCTACCGGCTGATGTTCGGTCCGGTGCTATCCGATACCGGCGCCGGCGATCGGCCGACCGTCGCCCGAGCAGCCGGCGATCGGGCAAGAGCTGTGCTCGAAGATGCCATCCTGCGCGGCGCCCGCGCCGGTGTTTTTGCCGTCTCGCCCAACAGCCCGCACGACGTGATTCTTGCCGCCTTCGCTGCTTGGTCCGCGGTTCACGGCTTGACCATGTTGGTGATCGACAGGATTCCAAAAGCGGCGCTGTCGCTCGACGACATGATTGACCGGCTGATGCGCATGGTCGTAGCCGGCTTGCGCACGCCTGGTGCAGAGCCGTCAAGCGAGACCGCGGCGCGGGGCCCTAACCTCGATTGGAACGCGCCATCGGCGCCGCGGCCCGGTGTGATCGCACCCCGGAGGCGGAGGGCGATGAAATGATAACGCCGTTGTTCATATTCACCCTCTTCATGCTGACATTGGGACCAATCAAGACGGTGCCGGCTTTCTTCGCGATGACCCAAAATCAGGCGCCGGACTTTACGCGGGCGCTCGCGCTGCAGGGAACGATGGTGGCGACTGCCGTCTCAATTGTGATTGCCGTGGTGATGACGGGACTAGCCGCGTCGTGGCGGGTCTCTCCCGACGACTTGCGAATTGCCGGCGGCATCTTGCTATTCGCCGCTTCGCGCGAAGCGATCGGACGTTTCGGCCGTCCGGAGCCACCGCCCCAATCCGCTACGCCGCCTCAACATCCGGCTATCACCCCGCTGGCCATTCCGATTATTGTCACGCCTTGGGGCGTTGTTGCGATTTTGTTTTTTGCGGACCTTGCTTATGACGATCTGAAAATGTCCGCGACCGTCGTCGGAATATTACTTCTCGTCATGCTGCTGAACCTGGTTGGGATGCTCCTGGCGAGGCTGATCATCGCTCGGGTTGGTATGATCAGTTTTCAGGTGCTGGGCTGGATTATGGCGGTTTTGCAGGCCGGTTTCGCGGTCGACGCCGTCGTCACCTCGGCGCGCAATCTCGCCCCATTTCATCTGGTCCCGTAAAGTACCTCCCCGTTCATCGAGCATGTCCAGGTAGTGTCCGAAGCCTATTGTCTAAAGGTAGGACGTGTCTATGCCGCTGCAATGTCCGCGTTGGGTCGATTTTGTTCTCTAATTCCGGGTCTGGATGTCAAGCTCTTCACGATCATCCTTGCCGGGCCCATTGTTCTCTCCGCGGTAGGGGCGTGCCCTCCGCATGATGGCGTAAGATGACGTTGGCGGATCACTGTTGAAGGCGCGGTCGCTCTGTTCGAACGCTCGCAAAAAATCGGACGATCTCACCACCGCCACCGTCCCGGCAGGGACGACTTTTCCCGCCTTTGTCGCGGGAACCCTATGATCTCCCTATGCGCGCTACGCGGCAGCCTTCTTTGTCGACCACGTGAACTCGGTCCCATCGATCCACATGCGGTGCAGCATGACCGCGAGCTTGCGCGCGACGGCGACCTTAGCCTTGCGAAGCCCATTGCGCTTGGCGAGCCTCGTCCCCCAGGATTTCAGCGCCGACCATTTTGGCACGCGGGTCAGCAGCACGCCGGCCGCTTCGAACAAATACATGCGGAGCATACCGTCACCGCACTTTGAGATTCGGCCGGACCAGTCGACCTCCCCAGAGGCGTGGCGTCGGGTCGTCAATCCGATATAGGCGCCAACACTTCTCGATCGCTTGAAGCGTGTCGGATCGCCGATCGTCGCCTTGAAGCAGAGCGCCGTGATCGGGCCGACACCAGGCACGGTCATAAACCGGCGGACCTGCAGATCATGACGCGCCAGCTTGTGAACCTTACGGTCGAGATCACCGACCTGCTGCTCGATGGCCTTGCGCGCCGCGAGCAGCGGTCCGACCGCAGCGATCAGCTCGGGGCGATTCTCGATCAATTCCTCGGCTCGCACGGCAAAGACATTGAACTTGGCACGGCCGATGACAAGACCGAGGTTCTTGAGAAGGCCGCGGATCTGGTTCTCGAGATCACGCTTGATCTTCACCAGCAATGCCCGGCTCGTCAGGAGCGCTCTGACTGAGTGGCCGTTGAAGTCCTTGACGCGCACCTCCTTGAACCAACCGCTCTGCATGATGCGGGCGATCCCCGCAGCATCGTTGCGGTCGCTCTTATTGATCTGCATCTTGAGCACCGCTCTGGCATGGCGCGCATCGATGCAGATCACCGGTAAGCCAAGTCGCTTGAGCTCGGTCCAAAGCCACGTCGTCGTCGGTCCCGTCTCAAGGCCTATCCGAACTACGTTTGGGGCATTCGATCTCACGAACGCGCAAATCGCCTCAGGATCGGAATCGACTACACCCTCTCGCACCACTGCCCCCGTCGGGTTCACCACGCAGATCGACGTCTGCTTCAATGACACGTCCAGTCCAACATAGCGCTCCATCGCAGCTCTCCATCTTTGCAAGGCCGCATGAGGTCGGCCCATAAGTCCTGAAGAGCTGATTCTCTGGGCCTTCGTCTGGCTCGATCCCGGAATTACCCCATGTTGAAGAAGTCGGTGAGTAATTCGAGATGAATAAGCTCGACCATTCCGAGGGCTTCGATTGCGGGCCGCTGATGGTCTCAGGCTGGGCGAGGGCTTGGCATCGGTATCAGCTTCGCCAGCTTTCGGAGGTTTTGGGCGGTTGCTGCGAGAAGGAACTCATCGTGCGCGCCATTCGGTCCTCTTAGTCTGAAGTTCGATCGAGCTTGAGAATGCGTTTGAGATGGGCGAACCCTTGTTCACCTTTATCGCTCCGCCCTCGCGCGCGCGAGGGCGCTGATGATGGCGGGGGCCGGCGGCGCGATGCGAGCTACGGGGTGGCGCGCGACAGCCATCCGGTTTCAACAATTCGCTGAGGGGCTCCTCTACGTCGTGCTCTCTCTCCCGATTTTTCGGCTGGAGCGCTCGCGGTCTTTATCCCTTGTGCGAGAGTGCCGAAGAATCTGGCGCGGCGAACCTGCTCGACCTGCTCGGGCCGCCTGGGCGGTGCAGCGGCTGCTAGCCGCACGATGGTGAGGTCGCCGGCGGCGCCATCGCCGATTCCACTTTAGCGATTTTCCGGTTCGAGGCGGTGACCGCGACGCTCTCAGGTACGGGGTCAGCTTGGCGAAGCCCCGATCGCGACAGCTGGCTGAGGGGCTCCTCCTCTACGTCGTGCTCTCTCTCCCGATTTTTCGGCTGGAGCGCTCGCGGTCTTTATCCCTTGTGCGAGAGTGCCGAAGAATCTGGCGCGGCGAACCTGCTCGACCTGCTCGGGCCGCCTGGGCGGTGCAGCGGCTGCTAGCCGCACGATGGTGAGGTCGCCGGCGGCGCCATCGCCGATTCCACTTTAGCGATTTTCCGGTTCGAGGCGGTGACCGCGACGCTCTCAGGTACGGGGTCAGCTTGGCGAAGCCCCGATCGCGACAGCTGGCTGAGGGGCTCCTCTACGTCGTGCTCTCTCTCCCGATTTTTCGGCTGGAGCGCTCGCGGTCTTTATCCCTTGTGCGAGAGTGCCGAAGAATCTGGCGCGGCGAACCTGCTCGACCTGCTCGGGCCGCCTGGGCGGTGCAGCGGCTGCTAGCCGCACGATGGTGAGGTCGCCGGCGGCGCCATCGCCGATTCCACTTTAGCGATTTTCCGTCCGGGCGGCAACATCACTGGCTTCAATATTCTCGAAGCGTCGTTAAGCGGCAAATGGCTTGAATTGATGCACGAGATTGCGCCGCACGTCACGCGAGTCGGGCTCATGTACAATCCGCAGACCGCCCCGTACGCGAAATATTATTTGGACACATTCCTATCCGGCACTAAGGCACTTTCGATCGAGCCGATCGACGCCGTTGTCGATCGCGTGGCTGCCATTGAAGCGCTGATGACCAAGTTAGCGGGCAAAGCGGGCTGCGGTCTCGTCGTCATGCCCGACACTTTTCCGGTGATTCATCGCAATACGATCATTGGGCTCGCCGATCGCTACCGCTTGCCCACCATCTATCCATTTCGGTTCTTTACCGTTGATGGTGGCTTGCTGTCCTACGGCGTCGATATCGCCGACGAATACCGACGCGCCGCCGGCTATGTCGATCGCATTTTGCGCGGAGACAAGCCGGCCGACCTGCCGGTGCAGCAGCCGGTGAAGTTTGAATTGGTCGTCAATATGAAAACAGCCAATGCGCTCGGCCTCACGGTGCCGCCGAGTTTGATTGGCATTGCTGACGACGTGATCGAATAGCGGGTCGCTTACTGCGGTTGCTGACGTCTGGTTGTGGCCGGTCGCGTCACTTCGTGGCAGCCGCTCGCCAGCCCAACGCACCTGTAGAGCAAAACTTGTTGTAAGATCGTTGCCTTCCACGCGACTTTTGATTCTGCAATTTGACCCTTCACGACGATATTCCTGGGGTGCTTCTTATCGAGACGGCGTAGAACCTGATCGCCTTGAGAAAACGATGCCGGGCATCCGTGGTCACTATGATTTTTTATCTGAATGGTGCCACCCAAACAGCGCCGGTCATTACTGCACTTTTGCATCCCTGGATAGATCGACTGGCGCGGTTTCGCTCTCTGACAGGAAATTGCACGGAAAAGATTTGCTGAATGCGATTCTTGGAGTGTACTTGATGCTAGGATTGATTGAATCGGCAGTGGAGAGGCTAGATAGCCTAATTGGTACCATCGCTCAGATTCACTCAGCGGCGCATCCCGTTTAGCCGCGACGGCAGCTAGAACCCGATCCTATCAATCCACTTTTTGAGTTGCGGCACTGAGAAGCCGGTGCGGCGAGCGCTGCATCGCCTCGCCATCCAGAAGCCGTCCGACAAAGCGCAGGCGCTCGTCCACGACCGGACACTCCTTCCATGGCATTAACGCCTCCCGCCCGAGAGCGAAAAGTGTTACCCATGTTCCGGTACGGTCCGTCACCTGTGTCTCAGGCCGCTCACCCTGTGGGGTTGTCATGATTCTCGTCTTGGTCAATGTGCTTATTACCGTCGTCGTCGGGGCGATCCTGTTCTGGGTTATTGACCGGTTTGTGCGTGACCGACGCCTGGCCAATCTGCTGAAGATCCTTGTCGTGCTGATCTGCCTCGCCGCCATCTTACAGCGTCTGCTGCCGTTTTTGGGCCTCGGGCTTTAGCGCCAGACGCGTCTAATCGAGTATGAGCCGCCCGGAATACCGCCCGTTCGTCCCCGCACCGGGCCGGAGCAATATTGCCGGTCCGACGCCGCGGGCGCACGCGCAAGCGCGGCTGCAGTCGCCTCGCGCCCGGGAATTATTCGGGACTTGGGTGAAACTTGGCGCAGCGCCGTTCTACGGGATGACCGCGGACGGACATGTTCAGCCGGGCCTGTTTTCGCTCCAGCCGGAAGACGCGCCAACGCCGGTCATGGTCGCGGCCGTCAGCGATTTGCTGCGGCGCCTGTCGCCGGCCCAGCGGAGTGCAATGTGCCTTCCGGTCAACTCCGATTTGTGGCGGCATTGGCAAAACACCGAGCTCTACGTTGAGCATCACGGCTTGCGGCTCGATGAGGTGGCGGCGCCGATACAGGCGGCGGTCATGGCGGTGTTGCGCGCCAGCCTGAGCGCCAAAGGCTATGACGTTGCCCGCGACGTCATGCGGCTCAACCGCTTTCTCGGCGATCTGGTCGGCGGACCGGAGGTGCTGGGAGAATGGGCTTACATCTTCTGCCTGTTCGGCACGCCGTCGGAATCGGAGCCCTGGGGATGGCAGCTGTTTGGGCACCATCTCAGCCTCAACTGCTTCGTGATCGGCCGGCAAATGGTCCTGACGCCGTGTTTTTTCGGCGCCGAGCCGAACTATGCCGACACCGGCCCGTTTGCCGGCACGCGCCTGTTCGAAGATGAGGAACGCGCCGGTCTTGAATTGATGCGGTCGCTGTCGCCGCAACAACAGCATCAGGCCATCGTCGCCCATTCCATGGTCGGTGGCGACCTGCCCGCCGGCCGCCGGCATTTCGCCGACAATCTGCATCTCGGCGGCGCCTATCAGGACAACCGCATTGTGCCGTATGAAGGCTTGCGCGCGTCGGAATTATCGGCGCTGCAGCGGCGCGGTCTCATGGATCTGGTCGACGCCTATGTTGCGCCGCTGCCGCCGGGCTCGTTGGCCGCGCGCCTGGCCGACGTCGAGCGCCATCTCGCCGATACGCATTTCTGCTGGATCGGCGGGTTCGAGGAGGAAAGCGCGTTTTACTATCGGATTCAGAGCCCGGTGATCTTCATCGAGTTCGACCACCATGCCGGGGTGTTTCTGACCAATGCCGAGCCGGCGAAATTCCATGTCCACACCATCGTGCGCACGCCGAACGGTAACGACTACGGCATCGACCTTCTGCGGCTGCATTATCAGAACGCCGCGCATCATCGGCACGAATAACCAAGCACTTGGGCGCGATCACGTCGCCGCGGTGACTGAAACGACGCGAAACGTATGCATCTCGCCGGCCTCGCCGGCGATTGAAACATATTCGCCGGGCCGGAACGCATGGCCGCCGAACCGATAGCCGGACTCGTCATCGTATTCCGCCTTGCCGGCGTAATCGAACACCCAGCGTGCGTGCTCGGGCCCGCCGGGCCGGTGCAGAAGGCGGCCGACTTCCTCATCGTCGCCCCAGAATCGGCGCACGCGGCAATGATCACGATGCTTGTGCCAAAGCAGCGTATCGATGTGGCCGTCGGCATCGAGTGGTGCCACGAACTCGTAGCCGTGGCTCGCCGACCCGGCCGGGAACGCTTTCGAGCGCGCCAGTTCAAGCCGGACGCGCTTAAACGCGTGCGGCAATTGGATCACGACCGGTTTGTTCATCGACCTTCCGATTGCTCTGCTGTTTCAAATTCTGAATTGACATCCGCTCACCGCACTCAGTGCGTGGTCGCGGTGCTCAATTCCCTGCGTTGCGCCATCTGCGGCTGAATCGCCGGCGTCACTCCGGCTTTCCTGGCAACCTCCGCGACACGCTGTCCGGTCGGCCGCCGCACCTGCCTGGTCTGGTAATCTGCCCAAGCCAATACCGCTCCGAAAATGATAAAGGCGAGGACAATCGCGGCAATCATAAATGCGTCAATGGTCGGCATGGCTCGCTCCTTGTGCTTTGTTGTCATCATGCCGTCGCCAGCGCCGACCAGCTTTGATTTGGATCAAATGAAAAGATGCGGCTTTGCCGCGGCAATAGCTTGAGCGAGATCAAGGCCGAATGGGGACAATGCAATTCATAAAGCATCTTCGTTCAAGAGCGCCGGTCGATTCTTCTGGAAAGCAGAAGAAATCGACCGCATTGCCCATATAACACCGAGCACCGGCGCCTCGTGAGATCGGCCAGCCATGTCGACCTACTGTCTCGACAAGTTGTTCTCGCCGCAATCGATCGCCGTCGTCGGCGCGTCGCCCCGCCCGACATCTCCAGGTGGCGCGGTCCTCGCCAACCTGCGCCGCGCCGGCTTTGCCGGCGCAATTCATCTGGTCAATCCCCACTACGACCAAATCGACGGCATTCGCGCGTTCAAATCCTATGACGCGCTTCCCGATGTGCCCGACGTCGCAGCCATCGCGGTGCCGCCTGCGGCTGTTCCGTCCGTAGTGGCTGCGGCGGCGGCGAAAGGCACCGCCGCCGGCATCATCATCACCGCCGGACTCGGTCACGGACCGGGTTCGCTTGCCGAGCTGTGCGAGAAAAACGCCCGCGCGGCGGGGATGCGCCTCGTTGGCCCCAATTGTCTCGGCGTGCTGGTGCCGCGCGCAAACCTCAATGCCAGCTTCGCCGCCGCCTCGCCACCGGCCGGCGATCTCGCGCTGATCTCGCAATCCGGCGCCATTGCTGCGGGATTGGTGCAATGGGCGTCGGTCCGGGGCATCGGATTTTCCGCGATCGTCTCGATCGGCGACAGCATCGACGTCGATTTCGCCGACCTGCTGGATTTCTTTGCCATGGATCGCGGAACCCGCGCCATCGTTCTGTACATCGAATCGATCCGGGATGCGCGCAAGTTCATGTCGGCGGCGCGGGCCGCAGCGCGCGCCAAGCCGGTATTGGTGATCAAATCCGGACGTCACGCCCAGGGCGCGAAGGCGGCGCTGACCCATACCGGTGCGCTTGCCGGATCGGACGCGGTTTACGACGCCGCGTTCCATCGCGCGGGTCTTTTGCGGGTCATCGATCTTGACGAATTGTTTGCCGCCGCCGAAACGCTGAGCCGCTTGACGGTACTTTCCGGCAAGCGGCTGGCGATACTGACCAACGGCGGCGGGGTCGGTGTCCTCGCCGTGGATCGGCTGGTCGATTTTGGCGGCGAACTCGCCGCCATTTCGCCGGCGACGATGCAGAAGCTCGATGCGTCTTTGCCGCCGATCTGGTCGCGGGCCAACCCCGTCGACATTGCCGGCGATGCCGATGATGCGCGATACGCCATCGCGCTCGAGCACCTGCTTGACGACAATGACAATGACGCCGTGCTGGTCATGAACGTGCCGACGGCGCTGGCGTCGGCCGCCGATGCGGCGAAATCGGTCATTGCCGTGACCGAGCAGCATCGCAAAAAGCGCACGCCGGGGAAGCCGGTATTCGCGATGTGGGTCGGCGAAAGCGCTTCGGTCGCGCACGCCTTCGAGGCTGCCGGCATCCCCAATTACGCGACCGAAACAACCGCGATCTACGGCTTCACCCATCTGGCGCAGTACCGGGAATCGCGCGACCTGCTGATGGCGACGCCGCCAAATCTGCCGCAGCACTTTACGCCGGATGTTGCCGCGGTGCGGCCGATCATCGACGGCGTGTTGCGCGACAAGCGAACCTGGCTCGACCCAGTCGAGCTGTCGCGGGTTTTTTCGGCTTATGAAATTCCCATCACTCCGGCGGTGCTGGCGCGCGATCCCGAAGAGGCGGTCGCGGCTGCCAGGCCGCATTTGGCCAAAGGCGTCCCGGTCGTCCTCAAGATTCAATCCCCCGATATCGTGCACAAATCGGAGGTCGGTGGGGTCAGGCTCAATCTCGCCACTGAAGACGCGGTGCGTAGGGCCGCCGCGGACATACTCAAAAAGGCGCGGACGGCGAAGCCCAAGGCGCGCATCACCGGCGTTGCCGTGTTCCCGATGATCCTGCGCCCCAAGGCGCGCGAGCTGATTGTCGGCGTCGCCGACGACGCCACGTTCGGTCCGGTGATCGTGTTCGGCCAGGGCGGCACTGCGGTCGAAGTGGTCAGCGACAAGGCGCTGGCGCTGCCGCCGCTCGACCTCGAGCTCGCCCGCAACCTGATCGGGCGCACCCGCGTGTCCCGCATCCTCAAGGCTTACCGAAACGTGCCTGCCGCGGATGAACGCGCCATTGAGCTTCTCCTGGTCAAACTGGCGCAACTAGTGGCCGACTTTCCCGAGATCCGCGAAATCGATCTCAATCCCGTTCTGGCCGACGAGACCGGCGTCATCGCCGTTGACGCGCGGGTGTCGATTGCGCCGGCCGAAAAACGCCGCCCCGGAGCCTTCGGCAACCCCCGTTTCGCAATCCGGCCTTATCCGACGGAATTGGCAAGGCGCATGCAGCTCCGGGACGGAACCGCGATTCTTGTCCGTCCGGTCCGGCCGGAAGACGAGCCGCTCTATCCGCCGTTCTTTGCCGCGGTGACGCCGGGGGATCTGCGGCTGCGCTTCTTTGCGTCGGTGAAGGATTTCAGCCACGCCTTCATCGCCCGCTTCACCCAGATCGATTACGCGCGCGCCATGGCCTTCATCGCCATCGAGGAGTCGACCGGAGACATGCTTGGCGTGGTTCGCGTCCACGCCGACGCCAATTACGAGACCGGAGAATACGCCATCCTGGTTCGTTCCGATCTCAAGGGCAGGGGGCTCGGCTGGATGCTCATGCAGTTGATCATCGAATATGCCCGCGGCGAAGGCCTGCGTTGCATCCAGGGGCAAGTGCTGCACGACAATGTGACCATGCTGGACATGTGCCGGGAACTCGGCTTTCAGATCGCGTCCGATCCGCAGGAGCCGTCCAGCCTGATTGTCACGCTGCCGCTTTAACTATCGATATCGTCGTCGGGCAGGATGCGGACGGCGGCGCCGTCGAGGTCGTCATATTGCCCGCTCTTGAGCGACCACATGAACGCAACGAGCCCGGTAAGGCCGAGCAGCAGGGCCATCGGAACGAGATAGATCAGAACGTTCACGCGCGGATGCCTTCTGAAAGTTGCGGCCGCCGATCGCGCGGCCGGTGCTCTTGCCGCTCAAGTCCGGACTCGTGCTGTGTCGCAACCGACGGGGCGGGCGCTGAATGCGGTTCGCCTTCACTCCAGTTGCGACCCCGGATCGCTTCCGGCGCGACCAGCCGCGCGCGCAGGGCATTCAGCGTGACCAGGAGCGAGGAGCCCGACATGGCGACGGCCGCGATCAGCGGCGTGACCAGGCCCGCAATCGCCAACGGCACGGCAAGCGCGTTGTAAATCGCGGCAAGCGCGAGATTCTGTTTCATCAAGGCGCGCGCCCGCCGCGCTATGACGACGGCGCGCAGCACCGGCTCGAGATGCTCGCCGAGGAACACTGCGTCGGCATGCGCCTGGGTGAGGTGGGCGGCGGCAATCGGCGAGAGCGACACGTGGGCGGCGGCGAGCGCCGGGGCGTCGTTTAAGCCGTCGCCGACCATGAGCACGCGCCGCCCTTGCGATTGCAAACGTTCGATGACCGCGATTTTCTCAGTCGGGGTCAGCCCGCCGCGCCAATCGTCGATGTCGAGCGCGGCCGCTACCGGCGCGACCGCCGCCGCGCGATCGCCCGACAGCACCATGAGGCGCAGGCCGCGTTGGCGCAGCGCCTTTGTCACCGGCACGGCGTCCGGTCGCAAGGTCTGGCGGACAGCGATGGTCGCGGTCTTGCCGGCGTGGGTGAACATGATGAAGGAGGCGTCGCCGTCGCGCGGGTTGCTCACCTGCTCGTTGTCGGCGAGCCCGCAGAATTTGGCGCTGCCAAGGCGCGCCTCGGCGCCGTCGATGAGCGCGCGAACGCCTTGCCCCGGCTCCTCGACGGTGCCGGGATAGGGACTGCGCTCGCGCGCCTGTCGTGCCAGCGCGGCGGCGAGCGGATGGCGGCTCGACAGCGCCAGCCGCGCCGAGCGTTCGAGCAGCGCCGGGTCGATGTCGGCGGCATCGTCGACGCGCGGATCGGGCAGGGTCAGCGTCCCGGTCTTGTCGAAAATGACCGTGTCCGCCTCGGCGAGCCGCTCGATCGCGTCGCCGCCATTGAGAATAACGCCGCCGCGAAACAATGAGCCCGCCGCGACCACCTGCACCGCCGGAATGGCGAGTGCGATCGCGCACGGGCAGGTGATGATGAGAACGGCGATGGCGATGACGATGGCATCGTGCACGGAAGCGCCGGCCGCCAGCCAGCCGATGGCCGTGAGCGCCGCGGTGGCGTGCACGACCGGCGCATAAAGCCGCGAAGCGCGGTCGGCGAGCCGGACGGTTTTCGATTTCGCGGTGATCGCCTTCTCGAGCAGCCGCTCTACTTCGTCGACCAGCGTGCCGGCACCTGCCGCAGCGACCCGCATGGTCAGAGCACCGGACATGTTGATGCTGCCGGCGTAGATTGCCGAGCCGGTGACAATGGCGCGGGGCAAGGTCTCGCCCGTTACCAGGCTTTCATCAATGTCGGACGTGCCGCCGAGCACGGTGCCGTCGGCGGGAACGCGATCGCCGGGCCGCACCAGCACGCGATCGCCCGGGCGCAAAGCTGCGGCCGGCACCTGGACAAGTTCGCCGCTGATGTCGATCCGGTGCGCGAATTCCGCCTTCAGGCTGGCAAGATTGCCGGCGAACAGCCGGGTCTTGCGCCGCATCGCCAGATCGAGGGGGGATAACAGAAAGAACAGCAGCATGATGGCGGAATCGAAATATGCATGCACGGCGTGCGTTGCGGTTTCGTACAGTGAAAGGCCGAGCGCCAAGGTCACGCCGAGCGAGATCGGCACATCCATATTGAGCTGTCGCGACCGCAGCGCCCGCAATGCGCTTTGAAAGAACGGCTGGCCGGCATAAGCGGCCGCCGGCAGTGCGATCAGGGCGGAGAGCCAATGAAACAAGTCGCGCGTCTCCGGCGTCATGTCGGAGACGTTGCCTGCCCACACCGAAATCGACAGCAACATGACGTTCATGGCGGCAAAGCCGGCGACGGCGAGGCACTTCAGCAACCATTTGGCTTGCGCGCCCTCGTCTGCGTCGACGCGCTCGGGCGCGAACGGATGAGCCTGATAGCCCATGTTTTCTACGGTCTTGATGATCGAGGCCGCGTCGATTTCATCGTCACGCCAATCCACGGCAAGCCGGCGCTGGGTGAAGTTGAGCCGCGCATCGATGACGCCCGGCAATTTTGTCAGCCCAGCTTCGATCTTGCGGATGCAGCCGGCGCAGGCGACGCCGTCCACGGCGAGCGTCATGTGCGCGGCGCCCGCATCGCCCCGTTTAACAAACATGGAGAGATCAAGAGTTTCGGTCATCGCGGCCGCTCACCGGATTACGATGCGGTTCTTGGAACGGAACAGCCGGTCGCCGTGGCGCGAGAGTTCGATGATGAGGTCCCACTGGCCGGCGGAAATGTCCGCGCTGCCGCGAAAATGGCCGGCGCCATCCTCAGTGACGGCGACGGTGCGATCGAGGCGCCGGTCGGTCGGCCGCGCGAACCGGGCGGTTGCGGTCATGCCGGCGAGGGCCGCGCCCGAAGCGTCGCGCGCGACGATATCGAGCAGCGCGCCGCCGTTGGCTGCGGCCGTCACCTTGGCATCGACCCGCCAATGCTGCGCGTCCTGGGCTTTGGCCATGGCGACATCGCGCTCGAACATTTGGCCGGCCTCATAGGAACTATCCGTCTCAACCCCACCGAAAGTCGACAACGCTTCGTGCGCCATGAAAGCATTGACGCCAATGACGACGGCGAAAAAAGCGACCATGAGGTAGAGCACTGCCCGGCCGGTCAATTCGCGCGGTTGCCCGGCACGCGTTGTTTTCGCCGCCTTCGCAGCGAGCGAAGGAAAGGCAACCACATTCGCGTTGTCGCTGGTGAAAAGATCGTCCGACATCTGCCGCCTCACGGTCCGAAGAAATGGTCGCGGGCCGTGGCCGCTGATCCGCCGGCCTCCGGCTCGATACTGAAAGTGATCGGGATCGAAGCGCCCGGCGTGATGTGCTCGTGAGCTGTGACCAACACGCGCAGTTCGCGTGATTGATCGGGGCCGACTTCGACCCTGGGATTTGGGCCCGAGTAGGTCGAGCTGCCGATCACCTCGACGTCGGCGTCAGGCAGGCCGGTAAGCTTGAGAACGAAATTTACCGAGTCGAGTCTCTTGTTGAGAATCCTGACAGTAAAGGCATTGCGCAACGAGCCGTCGGCGAGGCGTACAAACAGGGGATTGCGATCATGGATGACGCTGACGGCGTCGGCGGTCCGCGTTGCCAGCGCGTAGGCCATGATGGCGCCGACCACGGCGATGATCACGGCATACAGCACCGTGCGCGTACGCACGATGCGGTAGAACGGCGCCTGCCCCTGCTGCCGGCGCTTGATGTTAATGTCGGTATCGTAGGCGATCAGGCGGGTCGGGCGGCCGATCTTTGCCATCACCGCGTCGCAGGAGTCGATGCACAGGCCGCATTGGATGCAGCCGAGATTGGGGCCGCCGCGGATATCAACGCCGGTCGGGCAGACATGCACGCACTGCAGGCAGTCGATACAGTCACCGGCGGGTTGACCGTGTTCGTGCAGGACCGCGGCCTTTTTCAGCGACGCACGCGGCTCGCCGCGGTCGTAGCGGTAGGTGACGTTGAGCGCGTATTCGTCGGTCAGAGCCGCCTGGATGCGCGGCCATGGGCACATGTAGACGCAGACCTTCTCGCGCATCCATCCGGCAAGCGCATAGGTCGTAAACGTCAGGAGCCCGATGAACACATAGGCGATCAGCGGCGCCTCGAAGGTCGCCAGGTCATGGACGGTGGCAAACGCATCGCCGAAATAAAGCACCCACGCGCCGCCGGTCCACCACGCCACCATCAGCCAGAGGAAATGCTTGACCCCGGTGCGCCAGATGCGATCGGCCGTCCATGGCTCGCGGTCGAGCTGCAGATGCTCGCGGCGGTCGCCTTGGGCCCAGCGTTCGATCGATTGGAACAGATCGGTCCACACGGTTTGCGGACAGAGGTATCCGCACCACACCCGTCCGGCGACCGCGTTCATCAGGAACAGCGTCATTGCCGCGATGATCAGCAGGCCGGTGATGTAGTAGAATTCCTGCGGCCAGATTTCGATGAAAAAGAAGTAGAAGCGCCGGCCGGGGAAATCGATCAGCACGGCCTGGCTGGGCGCGTTGGGTCCGCGATCCCAGCGCACGAACGGCAGCAGATAATAGAGGCCGAGCGTGGCGAACAGCACCACCCATTTGACGCGGCGGTAGGTGCCCGTCACATGCTGCGGATAAACCGTTTTGCGCGCCGCATAGAGCGGCTCGTCGTCCAACGGGTCCGGTTCGGGAATGAGCGGCGTGCGCACGGCTTCGCCGGCGAGCTCGGTCAGCGAGTGTTGCCCCGGCTGTGGCGCGGCGGCAGCCGCCGCGGCCAACGCGATGTCAGAGCCGGGGCACATCCGTCACTCTCCCCCGCCGAATGTGTGCACGTAGACTGCGAGCGCCTTGATGGTTGCATCGTCGAGCTTGCCGCCCCAGGCCGGCATCATGCCGCCGCGGCCGTTGAAAATTCCCTCCATGATCGTTTTCTTGTCCGATGCATAGAGCCAGATATTGTCGGTGAGATTGGGCGCGCCGATCTCACGGTTGCCCTTGCCTTCGGGGCCGTGACAGACCGCGCAATTGTCGGCGAAGATTTTAGCTCCGCGCGTCAGATCGGCGCCAGGTTGGGTCTTAAGTGCGGACAGCGAGCGCACGTAATCGGCGACCGAGGAGATCTCCTCGGGCTTGAGCAGGCTGTCGCGGCCGAACGCCGGCATCGAGCCCTGATGGCCTTCGTCGTCTCCGGCGCGTGCGCCGTGCCGGATGGTCTGCGCGATGGCGGCGAGCGTGCCGCCCCACAGCCATTTGTTGTCATCGAGGTTGGGATAGCCTCTGGCGCCGCCGCCGCCGGCGCCGTGGCACGGTGCGCAGTTGTCAGCAAAAGCGCGGCGCCCAAGCGCGCGGGCGAAATCAAGCAATGCCGGCGTCGCTTCGATCTCCTGCAGCGAGGCCGAGTCAAGCCGCGTCATCATGGCGCCGCGCTCTTCCTGGAGTGCGGCGAGCTGGGCCGCGACGGCGCTGCGAGTGTGCCAGTTGAACACGCCGTTCGTGTAGGAGGAGACCAGCGGCCACGCCGGATAGACGATCCAGTAGCCGACCGACCAGACGATCGTCGCGTAGAACAGCCACAGCCACCAGCGCGGCAGCGGTGTGTTCAGCTCCTGGATGCCGTCCCATTCGTGGCCGGTGGTGCTGACCTTGGCCGCGGGGTCGTGAGCGGGTTTCTTTGCAGCAGCCATCGATCAGTCCTCCCGCAGCGGCATGTGCGCCGACTCGTCAAACTGCTTCTGGCGCGCGGGCCAAAGCGCGTAAGCGAGCACCGCGAGGAACAGTACAAAAAAGTAGATGAGCCCCCAGGTCTGGGCGAACTGTGCAAAAAACTGGTAGGTCGGCGACACGGTTCTCTCCTCAGCGGATATTGGCTTTGTCGTCGTAGAGCTTGAAGTCGACCAGCGTGCCGAGCATCTGCAGGTATGCGATCAGGGCGTCGGCCTCGGTGACGTGGCCCGGATTGGCGGCGAAATCGCGCGCCTGCGCCTTGGGATACCGTTTGGCCAGCGCGGCTGTGTCCGGCGCGTCGGTCGTCGCCTGGGTGCGCACGTCGGCAAGCGCGTTGGCGATCATGTCGTCCGAATAGGGCACGCCAAGCAAGGCTTGCACCTTCATATCCTCGGCAATGTGAGAAAAATCGAGGTCGGTCGTAAACAGCCAGGGATAGGCCGGCATGATGGACGCGGGGACCACCGAACGCGGGTCTTTCAGATGGTCGCGATGCCAGTCGTCGGAATACTTGCCGCCAACGCGCGCCAGATCCGGGCCGTTGCGCTTGGAGCCCCACTGGAACGGATGGTCGTACTCGCTTTCGGCGGCCAGCGAGTAGTGGCCGTAGCGCTCGACTTCGTCGCGCAGCGCGCGGATCATTTGCGAGTGGCACAGATAACAGCCCTCGCGCACGTAGATGTTGCGGCCGGCGAGTTCGAGCGGAGTGTAGGGCCGCATGCCGGGCGCGGTCTCGATCGTGCTGCGCAGGTAGAACAGCGGCACGACCTCCACCAGGCCGCCGATCGCGATCACGATCAATATGCCGAGCAGCAGCAGGATCGAATTGCGCTCGAGGATCCAGTGTCTCTGCCACAGCGATGTGTAAGTGGTCATGGGCGATCCTCCTACTCGGCCGGGGCCAGGCTCACGGCGCCGGCGAGCTGCTCACGCGGATAGATCGTCCGCCACACGTTGAAAGCCATGATCAGCGCGCCGACCAGGAACAAGGCGCCGCCGATCGCGCGGATCACATAGAACGGATGCATTGCTTCCACGGTCTCGATGAAAGAGTATTCGAGGAAGCCGAGGCTGGTGTAGGCGCGCCACATCAATCCCTGGAGGATTCCCGCGACCCACATCGAGGTGATGTAAACGACGATGCCGATGGTCGCGATCCAGAAATGCCAGCCGACCAGTCGCAGCGAGTACAGCGGGCGATTCCACAACCAGGGCACCAGGCAATAGATCGCGCCGAAGGACACGAACCCGACCCAGCCGAGCGCGCCGGAATGCACGTGACCGATGGTCCAGTCGGTGTAGTGCGACAGCGAGTTCACCGATTTGACCGACATGACCGGCCCTTCGAAGGTCGACATGCCGTAAAAGGCGACCGAGAGCACTATCATGCGCAGCACCGGATCGGTGCGCAGCTTGTCCCACGCGCCGGACAGCGTCATCAGCCCGTTGATCATGCCGCCCCAGGATGGCATCCACAGCATGATCGAGAACGTCATGCCGAGCGTCTGCGTCCAGTCCGGCAGCGCCGTGTAGTGCAGGTGATGCGGGCCCGCCCAGATGTAGAGAAAGATCAGTGCCCAGAAGTGAATGATCGAGAGCCGATAGCTGTAGATCGGCCGCTCGGCGCGTTTCGGTATGAAGTAGTACATGATGCCGAGGAAGCCGGCGGTGAGGAAGAAGCCGACGGCGTTATGGCCGTACCACCACTGCACCATGGCATCCTGCACGCCGGACCAGACGATGTACGATTTCGGCGAGTACATCGACACCGGAACAGCGGCGTTGTTGCCGAGGTGGAGCACGGCGATGGTGAGAATGAAGGCGAGATAGAACCAGTTGGCGACATAGATGTGCGGCTCGGTGCGCCGCATCAGGGTGCCAAGATAGACCAGCAGATAGACCACCCACACGATGGTGAGCCAAAGATCGGCATACCATTCCGGCTCGGCATATTCTTTTGATTGCGTAATGCCGAGCAGATAGCCGGTTCCGGCGATGACGATGAAGAAGTTGTAGCCGAGCACCACGAACCACGGTGCGATATCGCCCACCATGCGGGCACGGCAGGTACGTTGGACGACGTACATCGACGTCGCGACAAGACGTTGCCGCCGAAGGCGAAGATCACGGCGGACGTGTGCAGCGGGCGGAGCCGGCCGAACGAGATGAACGAAATGTCGAAATTGAACGCCGGAAACGCGAGCTCAAGCGCGATCCATAAGCCGACCGTGAATCCGGCGATGCCCCAGAACACCGCCAGGAGCGTCGCCAGCTTAACCGGTCCCATATTGTAGTTCGGCTTGCCGTCGATCGTCAGCGGCGCCGCTTCCGGGCCGCGCTCGAAGTAGCGGTTGACGATGGCAAACACCGCGGCCACGCTGGCGGCGGCGAACAGGTAGGCGTGGAAGGCGTATTCCGGCGTATAGGCTTTCGCCGCGATCACAATCGAAACCAGCGCAAGAATGGCCAGCGCCGCCGCCGTGCCGCCTTCGCCGAGTGTCATGTATTTCGCTGTTTGTGCGGGCGATTGCGCCATAGGTCGCTCCAAGCGAGAGTTCCGACGTGCCGAACGGCTAAACAAATCTTAATTTAGAAAGCACGCGCGCCGGGTGCCGGTGTTGATGCAGATCAAGGACGCGGCGAATCCCGAGGAGGCGACGCGAGTTGGCGTCGCGCCGAAGCGAGAATCCGTGTCGCGTCCGCGGACCCTGGAATCGGGCCACGAAGGGACGTTGGAAGCGTGCTACCGACGGGACGAGCGGGAGTGACGGACGCAGACGGGCGTGCGCGGCGGCTCAGTGCTCCAGCGACTTCAAATACGCGATCACATCGGCGACCTGCCCGGGATCGAGCCGAAATTCGGGCATCGACGGATGGCCGGTAATGATGCCTTCGGCCAGCAATTCCTGCAGGCTTTCGACCGGATAGCGATCGTGCAGGGTGCGGAACGGCGGCGCAACCTTGAGCGGGCTTTGGCTTATCTTGTCGATCGAATGGCAGCGCGAGCAATTTGTCCGCACGAAGACCAGTCCCCTTTGCGCCGGCGGCGACAACGGCTGTTCGGCGTTCGCGCTCAGCGGCAACAAGACAGAGAACGCAACAATCGCCGCCACCGCGGCGCCGAGGTGATTTTGGCTGGCCGTCGAGTTTGTCGGAGGCATGATGATCCCGTCTCGCCAGATCGACCGGCGGAAGATTTGCTTCGGATAAGGGCGTTCAGTGAACGGCGTTCGGCGCGGCGGTTTCGACCTGCAGCTTGGCTTCGTCCTCGGCCGACGGGAACGCCATCCCGGACATCGGCTCGACCCAAACCAGATGATCGTGGACCTTACTGACCCCTGCGACGTTTTCGACCGTGACCACGCACGCGCGGCGTTCGCGTTCATCCATGATCGTGCCCCACAGCTCCGCCACGCCATTCTTGACCACGACGTTGATCTGCGGCGCCCATGGCTGTTTCCGAAACGCCGCCAGGACGCGGTCGCGCGTGGCTAAATCGCCGCCGGCAGGCGTCTGCGCATCGCGCGCCAGGCTGACCAGCGCATGCATGAGGTTGGCGCGGCTGATGATGCCGACCACCTTGCCGTCGCGCAGGACCGGAAGCCGCTTGATGCGGCGGCGTTCCATCAGCTCCACCACCGTCTCCAGCGAATCGTCTTCGGTCACGCTCACGGGATTGACGGTCATGACCGCTTCGACTTTCCGGCCTGAGGTGTGGACGTATTCGTCGGCGAGTCGTCCCGGCCCGACCAGGAATTCGAGCCATTTCGGCCGCCGCCGCTCTGTGCCGATCTCACCGCGCCGCAGAAAATCGCCCTCCGTCACCATGCCGATGAGGTTGCCTTCGGCGTCGACCACCGGCAGGCCGCTGATCCTGTTCTGCAGCATCGTCCGCACAGCTTCGAGCACTGTCTCGCTGGCTGCTGCTGAAATAACGTTCCGGGTCATCACGTCACGGACTTGCATGTCGTTCCCCTCTTGCTTCGACGGTGCAGCAATGCCGTTTTACCCCGCAGGCACTCAGCCGTTCAGGCGGTTGAGGGCGGAGCGGTTGCGCAACACGATACGCCGCGAGGTCGGGACCTCGATCGTCGCCGCGCTTTCCAGACAGGTCAGCGTCCGCGACACGGTCTCGATGGTCAGGCCGAGATAATCGGCGATGTCCTGCCGCGACATCGGCAGCTCGACGGTGTTGCCGGCCGAGGCGCGTTCGGCCATTTCCAGAAGGAAGCCGGCGACCCGCTCCTGCGCGCTCTTGACCAGCAGCAGAATGCGGTCCTGAACGCGCCGCAGTTCGCGGCCGGTGAGGGCGAACAGCTCGCGGCCGATCGCGGCGTCGCGGCCGGCGAGCGCGGTCAGTGCGGTGCGCTTGACGACCAGCACCTTGGTATCGCTGACGGCCTCGGCCGAAAAGGTGTGCTCTTCGGCGAATTGAAGCCCGAAGATATCGCCGGGCAGATAAAACCCGCCGATCTGACGGCGGCCGTCGCTCAGGATCTTGTAGGTTCGCACGCTGCCGCTGATGACCTTGTAGACATAGTCGGCGGGTTCGTTCTCGCCGAAAATTTCGGCGTTGCGCGGATACGACATGGTCGCGCCCATAAGCTGCATGGAATGAGCGAGCGGTTCGCGCTCGCTCGCGCCGTCGAGCGGCTGGATTGGGGCAGGCGCAGAATTGCGCGTGGGCGGGACAAAGCGGCGGAATGTGTCGGTGCGGATCGCGGTCTGAGTGAGCATGGCCCTTTACCTCCGGGAGCGTCGAGAGCTATTGGTAACCCTCGGGCGGCAGGCGAGAAATTCAGATAAGACCCCTAAGGGCTATCCCGTAGGGCCAGTGGGACCTGCGAGCTTCCAGCGATCCCAAAAGGCGAAGATCGGCGGCAATCATCGGTATTTGGATGACAGAAGCCCTGCCTCATTCACGATCCTACGCGGCGGACAGCGTGCCCAAGCCCGGTTTGCAGCTCCCGGCTTGGCGCGCCGCGCTGTTGCCGTATGGCGTCGCGATCCTGGCAGTTGCAGTCGCCGGAGCCCTGCGGCTGGGCCTGGAATCGATCCTGGTTGGCAACGCCTCGTACATTTTCTTCGTGCCGGCGATCCTGATCGCTTCGGCGCTCGGCGGCTGGGGTCCCGGGCTTCTCGCCACCATTCTCGGGCTCATCCTCGCGGTGTTTTTTGTCGCCGACTTTCGCACCGTTGTAGGCGGGGACGTTATCTACGCCGTCGTGTTCGCTTTCGTCGGTGTTGGCGCGTCCTGGCGCGGCGAACTGCTGCGCCGTTCGCGGCTCGCGGGGGTGGTGAGTGCGGACGAGGCCAACGCCCGCGAAGCCCACATGAAATCGATTCTCGACACCATCCCCGACGCCATGATCGTCATCGACGAACGCGGAGCCATCCAATCCTTCAGCGCTGCGGCGGCACGGCTGTTCGGCTACACCGCCGCGGAAGTCCTGGGAAAAAACGTCAAGACGTTGATGCCGCCACCCTATCGGGACGCTCATGACGGCTATCTCGGGCGTTATCTCACGACCGGCGAGCGGCGCATCATCGGCATCGGCCGGGTGGTCGTCGGCGAGCGCAAGGACGGCTCGACGTTTCCGCTTGAGCTCAACGTCGGCGAGATGAAATCGGGCAATCAACGCTTCTTCACCGGCTTCATCCGCGACCTCACGGAGAGCCAGAAAACCGAGGCCCGGCTGCAGGAATTGCAGTCCGAGCTTGTCCACGTCTCGCGATTGACCGCCATGGGAGAGATGGCGTCGGCGCTTGCCCACGAGCTCAATCAGCCGCTGTCGGCAATTGCCAACTACATGAAGGGATCGCGCCGGCTGCTCGAAAGCAGCACCGACGAGCGAGCGGCAATTTTGCGCGAGGCCATGGACAAAGCGGCAGAGCAAGCGCTGCGCGCGGGTCAGGTCATTCGCCGATTACGCGACTTCGTCGCGCGCGGCGAGAGCGAGCGGCGGGTGGAGGACGTCAAGAAGCTGGTGGAGGAAGCAAGCGCGCTGGCGCTCGTTGGCGCCAAGGATCGCGGCGTACGCGTGCGCTTCGATTTCGACCCGCGCACCGATTTCGTGCTTGCCGACAAGGTGCAGATTCAACAGGTTTTGCTCAATCTGATGCGCAACGCGATCGAGGCGATGGAGGATACCGAGAAGCGCGAGCTGGTCATCGCTACCGCGGCGGAGCCGGACAATATGGTCGAGATCAGTGTCGCCGACAGCGGCACCGGGATTGCGCCGGAGATAACGGCGCAGCTGTTCCAGCCCTTCGTCACCACCAAGCGGCAGGGCATGGGCGTCGGTCTGTCGATCTCGCGTACCATCGTCGAGGCGCATGGCGGCTCGATTGCGCCGCGGCCCAATCCCGGAGGCGGAACGGTTTTCGCTTTCACTCTGCCCGCCGTGACCAAGGAGGAGGTCGGCGATGCCGTCTGAAAAAGGAAGGGTGCACGTTATCGACGACGATGACGCGCTTCGCGAATCGCTCGCTTTTCTCCTGGGCACCGCCAACATCGAAGTGGAGAGCTACGCCTCTGCCGCGGCCTTCCTCGAAGCAATTCCGCGCACCAGTCTGAGCTGCGTGATCACCGACGTAAGAATGCCCGGCCTAAGCGGGATCGACCTGCTGCGGCGGTTGAAGGAACTCAAGATCGAGGTCCCGGTGATCGTCATCACCGGCCACGGTGACGTTCCGCTGGCGGTCGAGGCGATGAAAGTTGGCGCGGTCGATTTCCTGGAAAAGCCGTTCGACGACGAGGTGCTGCTGGCGAGCGTGCGGTCGGCGCTGCGGCGGCAGGACGGCGAGACGAAGCGCCACGCCGAACGAACGGAAATCGAAGGCAAGCTGGCGGCTCTGTCCAACCGCGAGCGTGACGTGCTTGGCGGGCTGGTGGCGGGCCGGGCCAACAAGCAGATCGCCTTCGACCTCGGCATCAGCCCGCGGACGGTGGAGATTTACCGGGCCAATCTGATGAACAAGATGCAGGCGGGCAGCCTGTCCGATCTCGTCCGGATGGCCCTGATCGCGGGGATTGTGGGATCTGAGTAGGGAAGCATCCGCGCCGGCCCGCTTCCCGCAGGCGATCGCCGGTCCTACCTCGCGGAAAGCATTCCCCGGCGGAAGGTATTCGATGCATCGCGTTGCCAGCGCGCTTCCGACGCCGCGGTAAGCGTCACGCCATACTGCCTGCATTCGTAAGTCCGCGGCCCCGGGCTGGGCGCCGTTTCTCGGAACGGCTCGCGTAAAATCAGAGACTTCCGAAAAGGCCGGTTTGCCCGGAATTGAGCCACATCAATGCGCCAGCGCAAACCTTCATTCATATTTTAAAAAACTAAAACCCTGAGCGCGAGGTCGAGGTGGAGTCGATAGTGATGAAGCCGCAGTCCCGATCGATGGGGCAGCCCCCGGTCGTCGTCATTGTTGACGACGACCCGGCGGTTTGCAGCTCACTGAAATTCTCGCTGGAACTGGAAGGGTTTGTGGTGCGGGCCTATGGCAGCGCCACCGAACTTTTCCAAGCCGATGACTTCAGCAACTGTGACTGCTTCGTCATCGATCAGAGAATGCCGGGCATGACCGGCATGGAATTGATCGCAAAACTGCGCGAGCAAAAGGTCCTGACGCCTTCGATCCTTCTCATCAGCCACCTCAATCCCGCCTTGAGCGCGCGCGCCGCCACGGCGAAGGTTCCCATCGTCGAGAAGCCATTGCTTGGCAATGCGCTGGTCGACAGGATCCGCGAGGCATGCGGGTGAAGCTGACAGCGGGAAGCCGCCGGCGCCGTCACGCCGCCGTCGGCAAAGACCGGCGCGCGTTCGCGGTGATGCTATTCCATGATGTGCAGGAGCCGCACTTCTTCGTCCGGCGTCAGGTCCGCGATATCGTCCTTATCGGCAATGCCGCCGGTATCGCCGCCGAGCGCCAGATAGAGGGCCTTGGCCGCATCTCGCAGCGTTTCCCGGTGAGCGATGTCGTCCGCGGGTAGCGAAGCCGCGGTCTTCGCCAAGTCGCGCAGGATCTCGGCAAACAGCGCGTAATGGAAGTGCATCCGAACAGTCTTGCGTGCGTCGGCCGGGCCGGGACGGTGCAGGCTGAGCGAAATTCCGGCTTCATCGAGATGCGCGTCGAAGCGCGCCGTATGCTCGAAGGTTCCGATGTAAAGCTTGTCCGGATATTCCACCGCAACTTCGGCTTTGTCGGGGACTGACTTGGTCATGGCACCGCGCCTTCGCTGTGAGGTCATGTGCATCCACTAGAACATTTCCTCGCCAAGATGCTTGACCTGGATCAACCGCAAGACACCCGCTACGGCGCCTGGATTGAGCGCAGATACGCGGTCAGCGCGCGGGCATCTTCGCGGGTGAAGCGAAACATCGGCATATCGGGGTGGCCGCTGGTCAGACCATCGCGCAGCCGATTGATGAAAAAATCGAGGTCGACACGGCGGTTGAGCGTGCGGAAGGCCGGGGCGGCGCTGTGTGGAGACGATCCGCTCCCGCCGACGGCATGACAGCGCGAGCACATCCTTTCCGCCAGCGCGCGACCCCGCTGCGCGAGCGCGCGCGGCTCGCCGTCCCCCGCGACACTCCTCGACAGCCCGGAAAGCAGCAGGACGACGGCGAATACCGCGGTCAACCGCTCAGCCATTGCGCACCCACCTCATAAGCCAGCCGTTTTCGCCGCAAATGCTACGCAAATGTCAATGAAACCAGTCGGACTTTCGCCGGCCTTTGCGCTCAGATGGCGATTTGCTAGACTTGTATCACTGTTCAATTTGGAACAGTCGGTTGCAGATGCGGGGCAATGGCGCGATGGATAAGGCCGTAGCTCGCTTGAACATCGAGCATTATCACAAACTGCTCGCCACCGAAACCGACGAGGCTAAAAGCCGGATCCTCCGCCGCTTGCTGGCCGAGGAAGAAGCCAAGCTTGCCGCGCTGGTGGACGCACCCAAGGTCAAGAAACTGAAGCTTTAGGACTTTTTATCTCACTCCCGCCAGTGAGTGGGCCGCACGTCGATGCGTTGTTTGCTTTTTGCGTTGATCCATCCCCCGTCGACCCGGCGACAAGCGAATGCGAGCGCGTGGGGACCGTCCCGGTCGATGACGGCCAGCTCAAGCTCGCGATCGAGCGGCGCGGTATCGATAGTCTCCCACTGCATAATTCAAACTTGGAGCCCGGCACGAGCGGGTACTTTGATTTGGATCAAAGTTCCGCTGTTTGCCGCCACTCAACGTTTGCGATCGCGGGCAAGCGCCTCACAGCTAACCCAGGTTATGACGTGCAAAGAACCAGCGTTTCACGGCGTGAACGGCGACGAGATAGCTAACAGTGACGAGCATAAGCGCGCCCATGAGGCTGGCTGGCAGGGGGACGAAGCCGAGCCACTGCGCAAGCGGTGAATAGGGAAGAATCACCGCTAAAGCGAAGGCCGAAAGCGAACTTGCCACAAGGGCCGGGTGCGGTCGGTCCCGTAGCGGATGGGCGGTGCGAATTATGAAGATCACTAGGATCTGGGTCGAGAGCGACTCGACGAACCACGCGGTATGAAACACCGCCTCGTCAGCCCGAAATACCCAGAGCAGCAACCCGAACGTGACAAAGTCGAATACCGAGCTCAGCGGCCCGAACAGAAGCATGAACTTGCGGACGACGTCGAGATCCCAGCGGCGTGGCTGCGCCACCATCGCGTCGCTCACCCGGTCGAGCGGGATCGTCGTCTCCGACAGATCGTAAAGCAGGTTGTTCAGAAGAATCTGGATCGGCAGCATCGGCAGGAAGGGCAGGAACAGAACGCCGCCCGCCATGGAGAACATGTTGCCGAAATTCGAGCTGGTTCCCATCATCATATATTTGAGGATATTGGCGAAGGTCCGGCGGCCTTCGCGCACGCCCTCGGCAAGCACGCCAAGATCCTTGCGCAAAAGGATCATCGCGGCCGCTTCTTTGGCGACATCGACGGCGGTGTCGACCGAGAAGCCGACGTCGGCGGCATGCAGCGACGGTGCGTCATTGATGCCATCGCCGAGATAGCCGACGACGTGGCCCTTGCGCCGCAAGGCGCTGATGATGCGGGACTTCTGCGGCGGCGTCACCCGGCAAAACACGTTGACGTCGTCGACCCTGGCCAACAGGGCCGCGTCGGTGAGATGCGCGAGCTCCGCTCCGGTCAGCACGCCGGTGATGACGACACCGAGTTCGCCGCAGACGTGGCGGGTCACCAGCTCATTGTCGCCAGTCACGACCTTGAGGGAGACCCCCAGCTGGTCGAGGGCGCGCAGCGCGTCATGGACACCCGCCTTCGGCGGATCGAGGAAGGCGAGAAAGCCGGCGAAGGTTAAATCCGTTTCGTCGGCGACATGCGCATGCTGGCGGTCCGGCTCGACATCGCGCCACGCCACTCCCAGGATGCGGTAACCCTCTGCGCTCAACGCTTTGAACGTCGCCTCCGCGGTTTCGCGCGCCGCGGCGTCGAGCGGAAGCGGCGCCGATCCTTGCCGCTCATAACGCGCGGCCAGGCTGAGCACGTCTTCCGGAGCGCCCTTGACGACGATGCGACGCCGGCCTTCCTCTTCGACCAGGACCGAAACCCGGCGCCGCTCGAAATCGAACGGCACTTCGTCGATCTTGCGCCACGCCGAAACGTCGATGTTGCCGGCGGCCAGGATTGCTTCGTCCAACGGACTCTTGAGCCCGGTCTCGCAAGCGGCGTTGATCTGCGCCATCCGCATCACGGTGTCGCTGCCGTGTCCGCCGAGGTCGACTTCGCGGACCAGCTTGATGTGAGCTTCGGTCAGCGTTCCGGTTTTGTCGCTGCACAGCACGTCCATGCTGCCGAGATCGTCAATGGCCGAGAGGCGCTTGACGATGACCTGCTTGCGCGCCATGCGCAGGGCGCCATGCGACAAAGTGACGGAAACAATCATCGGCAAGAGCTCTGGCGTCAAACCGACGGCGAGCGCCACGGCGAACAGGAACGACTCAAGGAGCGGTCGATGGAACAGGAGGTTGATGAACAGCACGAACAGCACGAGAAAGACCGTAGCTTGCACGATCATCAGGCCGAATTTCTGGATGCCGACTGCGAAGGCGGTCGGCGGCGGCGGCTTTTGCAGGGCGCTGGCAATCGAGCCAAGCTGGGCTTTGCGCCCGGTGGCGAATACCAGCGCTTCCGCGGTTCCGCTCACCACCGAGCTGCCCATGAACACCAGATTAGATGGGAGCATGGCGTCGCGGAGCTGCCCGGCGGCTATCGTGGCAGCCTCCTTCTCGGCAGGGTAGGCTTCACCGGTGAGAAGGGCTTCATCGACATAAAGATCGCGGGCCTCAATCAGCCGCGAATCGGCGGGCACGAGATCGCCGGCCGCCAGAACAATGACATCGCCGGGAACGATCTCTACCGCAGGAACATCGACCCGCTTTCCATCACGTAGAGCGGTGACTGAAAGCGATACCCGCTCACGCAGCCGCTCGGCAGCATTTTGAGCTTGGCGCTCCTGCGTCACGTCGAGGATCACCGACATGACGACGATGGCTGCTATGACCACAAAGCTTGCAACATCGCCAGTGAGCGCCGATACAGTTGCGGCAAAAAGCAAAATCAGGACCAACGGATTGCCGAGACGCTCGAGAAAGGCGACGACAAGACGCTTTTGCTTGGCCGTCTCGATCCGGTTAGGACCGACAGTCTCGAGCAGTGTCTCAGCTTCGGCCGCGCCCAGGCCGGTGTCGGCAGAATGCAGCCGTTGCAGAAGTTCGGGAAGCGGGACGGCGGCGAACTCGGATAGTTCCGGCGTTGCTTGCTCCGCTGCACGTTTGGCTGCGCGCTCTCGCGCGGGTTGCGGGGCCTCGGCACCGGGCGCGGCGGAGAGTGGTTGGTCCATCTCAATCTTAGGGGTTCGGGTTGGCGTCCTAAACGCGGCAAACTCTCGATACGCCGAACACTGCCCTAATCAAAGGGCACGCTGACGCCCGGCCGTCGCATTTCTGTCATCGCGCGCCGACAAAACAATTCCGGATCGCGTTGGGCGCGAATCCGGAATTTGTCGGAAACGATAGCCAAGCCGCTTTGACCTCGATCTTCCTGGTCGCCTTCCAGCGCTTGGCTTGCTAACCCCCACAGCCTCCATTCAACATATCACGCGGCCTTGCGCTCGGCCGCCTTTTGATCGTCGTAGACAACCGTCGCCGCCGCCGTATTTGAAATCGGAATGTGATAGTTGCGATTGAGCTCGGTCACGCGCCCGGTCAGCGCGCCGCGCATCGCCATCCAGTTGAGGAATTCGACGCCCTGCGAACCGGATTGCTCGACCCAGTCGTGGATCGAATAGCGGGCGAGGGCCTCGGGCTCGCTGACGATCTTATCCAGGCAAAGCGCATCAAACTCCTTGTTGATGAAGCCGGCGCGGGCGCCGTCGAGCTGATGCGACAAGCCGCCGGTGCCGATTACCACCACCCGCAGATTGCGCTCGTAGAATTCCAGTGCGCGGCCGATCGCGCGGCCAAGCTTGAAACAACGCGCGAGCGTCGGCAGCGGATGCTGCACCGTATTGATCTCGATCGGCACGATTTTGACCGGCCACGTCGGACCCGGCCAGATCAGCGCCATCGGTATCGTCACGGCGTGATCGATCAGCATCTCCTGACACATCGTCACATCGAATTCGTCGGCGACGAGGGCATTGATCAGGTGCCAGGACAGGGCCGCGTCGCCCGGGACTGGCCGCGACACCGGGATGCCCCAGCCTTCATCCTCGCTGCGATACTCGTCCGCGGCGCCGATGGCGAAGGTCGGCAGCTTGTCGAGGAAGAAATTGAGCCCGTGATCGTTGTAGAACACCACGGCGATGTCGGGCTTGGCCCGCGCCAGCCAATAGTGCACGTAGTCGAAGCCTTTGAAGAACGGCTTCCAATAGGGGTCGTTGTGCTTCTTCTCGGCGATCGCCTTGCCGATCGCGGGAACGTGCGTCGTCCCGATGCCGCCGATGATTTGCGCCATGATCATGCCCCCGCTGACACAAGTTTGGACTTGAAGGCCTCGACGGTCATGCCGGTCTGCTGCGCGCCGATGTCCTGGACGTTGAGGCCGAAGATGCCGGCCAGCTTGGCGAGGTAATAGACGTTGCCGCCGGCGTCGATCATCTTGAGCACGTTCCGGCTCTTGACCGCCGCCCGCTGCTCGTCGTTGAGGCCGAATTTTCGGCAATAGGCGTCTTCGTCCTTGAGGAATGCGGCGCGATTGTCCGGGCTGTTGAACGAGAAGCACATGCGGTTGAGCGCCAAGCCTTTCTGTGCCTCCGTCCCGTCGAAAATGGTGGTGCCGGGTATGTCCTGGTGCATTGGCGTTTCCCTGAGGTTTCCCCACGGCGGCTGCGAGCCTATTATGGGCTACGCTAGCCCCCGCGGGCGTGCCCGCTTTGATTTGTATCAAATGTAACCATCCCGCTTGTGCGACGCTGCAAAGGGAGGAATGGCCAATGCCGTATCCGACAAATGCCGATCTGCCGGCTTCGGTTCGAACCCATCTTCCCACCCACGCTCAGGATATTTATCGCGAGGCCTTCAATCACGCTTATGCCGCTCACGCCGGCGACATTCGGCACGAAGAGGCCGCGCACCGCATCGCCTGGGCCGCCGTCAAGCGCTCCTACGTCAAAGTCGGCGACGTCTGGGAGCCACGCGCGTCCTAGTCGGCCTCTTTCCAGGGCCAACAAGAGCCGCAAGAATTGCGAGCGTTTCAGCGCGCGCGGCAGCCGTCGAGAAACAGGCGAATAGCCGCCCGCAGCCGGTGCTTCTCTGCAGCGGGCGTTTCGCGCAACCCGATCATGGCGCAGGCGAACAGCTTTTCGCAGGAGGTGCATAATGCCGCGGTCGCAGTGGTCGACGAGGATCACTCTGAATTATCGGATCGGATCATTGTGCGCTTCCGGTCGACGGCCGCGCAGGCGACATAGGCGCAAACGACGCGCGCTGCCCGCTCCCGACCTAAAAAACTTCGGTCGTGACGCTTATTCCAGGGTCTTGCGGAAGCGCAGGATGCTCAGCGTGAGAAGCGCTGCGGCCAGGACCGCCATGGCGACGAATTGCGGCCACAGCACGCTGACCCCGACGCCTTTGAGCAACGTGCCGCGAATGACGACCAGATAATAGCGCAGCGGATTGATGTAGGTGGCCCACTGCAGCACCTGCGGCATGCTCGATATCGGGAAGGCGAAGCCCGACAAAATGAAAAACGGACTGAGGATGAAGAAATTCGTGGAGAATGCCTGCTGCTGGGTGGAACAAACCGTGGAAATGAGCAGGCCGATCGCCAGCGCGCAGAGCAGAAACAGCGTGCTACCGAGCAGCAGCACCAATGGACTGCCGACGAAGGGAATACGAAACCATACCAGCCCGACGGTGACGACCAGCGCAACCTCGGCCAGCCCAATGAGGAAGAACGGCACGGTCTTGCCAAGGATGAACTCGGCCGGCCGAATCGGGCTGACCATAATCTGTTCCAGCGTGCCGACCTCGCGCTCGCGCACGATGGCGAACGCGGTGAGATTGACAATGAGCACGAGCGTCAGCGTCCCGATGACGCCGGGGACGAAGAACCAGCGCCCGTTCAGGTCGGGGTTGAACCAAGGCCGCTGCTCGAGCGTCACCTGAATTTGCCGCGCGCCGCGGACGCCCTGGACGCGTTGCGCCAGGTCGGCCGCGTAATCTTGGGCAAATCCCGCCGCAATGGTGTTGATATAGCCGAGCGCGATCAGCGCGGTGTTGGAGTTGGTGCCGTCGACGATGGCTTGCAGCGGCGCGCCTTGGCCCTTGCGCAAGAGCTCAGCGAAGCCGGCGTGAACCACCAGCGCCAGGGCGGCGTCGCTGGCATCGATCGTCTTGCTGATCTCGCGCTGCGACCGCGCCACCTTGACGATATCGAAGCGATTGCTGGAGCTGAAGCGCGCGATCAGCTCGCGGCTTTCCTGCGAATGGTCAAGGTCAAGCACCGCCGTCGACACATGGTTGACCTCGAAGCTCGCCGCATAGCCGAAGATCAGCATTTGCAGTATCGGCGGCACGACCAGAATGAAGCGCGCCGCCTTGTCGCGGCTGATCTCGAGAAACTCCTTGATCATGATCGCTATGAGGCGCTCGAACATGTGCTCGTCCCAATCGGCTCAGCTCAGGCGCTTGCGGAAGGCGCGCGCGGCGAGCGCAACCACGGCAAGCGCGTAGACGACGAGGAACAGGATCGGCGTCATCAGCTCGGTGATGCCGGCACCCTTCAGGAAGATCGCCTTGATGATGGTGACGTAAAATCGCGCGTACATCAGATAGGTCAGTTTCTGGATGAACGCCGGCATCTGGTCGATCGGGAACACATAGCCCGAGAGCAGCATCGACGGCAGCAAGGTCACCACCAGCGCGATCTGGCTGGCGCCGACCTGGCTGCGAATCAACACCGAAATCAGATAGCCGATGCTCAGGACGACGGCGAGGAACAATGTCGTGGTCAGGAACAGCGCCAGCAGCGTGCCGCGGAACGGCACTTCGAACCAGAACACGGCAAGCATCAGGCAGAACGCGGCGTCGATCCAGCCCAGCACGAGGTAGGGAATGAGCTTGCCGAACATGACCTCGCCCGCCGTTACCGGTGTGGAGACGAGCAGTTCCATGGTGCCGCGCTCCCACTCGCGCGAAATGGTCAGCGAGGTGAGTTGCGCTCCGACCAGCGACATGATGACGGCGACGAGCCCGGGAATGATGAAATTGCGGCTCACCAGATCTTCGTTGAACCAGACGCGCGACTGCACCGCCAAGGGTTGAACTTGCTGCAGGGTGCGGCCCTGCCGGTCGAGCGCCGAAAGCTGAACGTCGTTGGCGTAACCGCTCACCACCGCCGACGCATAGCCCCAGGCGATATTCGCCGTGTTGTCGTCCGTCCCATCGAGGATGGCCTGCACCGAGGCGCTTCCGGCATCGTTCAAGCGCTTGGAGAAATCCGGCGGAATGACGATGCCGGCCCGGCAATCGCTCCGATCAATCGCCGCCACCAGCTCCGGGTAGTTTTTGACGTTGTGGGCGATCGCGAAGTAGAGCGAAGCTTGAAAACGCTTTAGCAAGTCCTGGCTCGCCTGGCTTCCCTCACGATCGAACGTGCAGATCGGAATGTGCTTAAGGTCGAGATTGACGCCGTAGCCGAACAAAAACATCTGCGTGAATGGCAGCAAGAGCGCGATCATCAGGCTGCGCGGGTCGCGCCAGATTTGCAGTACTTCTTTCGCCGCGATAGCCTTGAGCCGGCGCAACCTCATGCCGCCCGCCTCTGCTTGGCCATATCAGCAGCGATGAGCTGCACGAAAACGTCCTCCAAGGAGGCATCGATGCGCTGGAGACGGCTTGGCCGCAGCGCCTTCTGTTCCAGATAGGCTGGCAACTCGTTGACGCTGCGCGCTGCATCCTTGACGAGAACGTGGATGGCGTTGCCGAAAACCGAAGCGTCGATCACGCCCGGCGCTTGCTGCAGCGCCGGCAAGGTCGGTCCGAGCGCGTCGCATTCAAGCAGCAGCAGCTCGCCGCCGAGCGCCGTCCGCTTCAGCTCATCCGGGCTGCCGATGGCGATGAGCCGGCCCTGGTTGATCAGGGCGGCGTGGTGACAATATTCGGCCTCGTCCATGTAGTGGGTCGAGACCAGGACGGTGACGCCGTCGGCGGCGAGCGCGTGAATGAGGTCCCAGAACCGCCGCCGCGACGTCGGCTCGACGCCCGATGTCGGCTCGTCCAGGAACAATATCGGCGGGCGGTGGAGGACCGCGCACCCGAGCGCCAGGCGTTGCTGCCAGCCGCCGGCGAGCGTCGAAACCAACGCCTTCTCGCGGCCATGGAGGCCGGCCATGTCGATCGCAAAGCGCATCCGCTCCGCCAGCTCGCGCTGCGGCACGCGGTAAATGCCGCCGAAGAAGCGCAGGTTTTCTTCGACAGTGAGGTCGCGATAGAGCGAAAATTTCTGCGACATATAGCCGATGTGCTCGCGCACCCGCTCCGGGTCGCGCACCACATCGATGCCGGCGACAAGCGCGCGGCCGGCGCTCGGCCGCAGCAGGCCGCAGAGGATGCGAATGATGGTCGACTTGCCGGCGCCGTTCGGACCTAAGAATCCCATGATCTCGCCGCGCCCGATGCGAAAGCTCACGTGATCAACCGCGGTGAAGCTGCCAAACCGCTTGACCAGACCTTCAGCAACGACTTGCGCGTCTACGGCTTCGCTGCCACTCATGCTCTCGGCCCCTCGTCCTCGAGCAGCGCCACGAACACGTCCTCGATACTGGGGGCGGCGACGGCGATGTCGTCAAAAGGCACGTTCGCCCGTTGCAGGGCATTGCGCAGCTCGGGAATCCGCAAAGTTGCGTCGTCGACGACGGCGTGAACGCCGCTGCCGACCAGGATGACGTTGCCCACGCCGGCAAGCTCGGCGATGACGGCGCGCACTTCCCGCCCGGCGCCCGAGGAAACGGCGACGACCGCGCCGGGCATGCGTCGTTTGAGTGCGGCCGGCGTGTCGCAATAAAGCGCGCGGCCGTTGTGCAGCAGAGCGAGGCGGTTGCAGCGCTCGGCCTCGTCGAGATAGGCCGTGCTGATGAGGATGGTCACGCCGTCCTCGCGCAAGCCGTAAAGAATGCGCCAGAAGTCGCGGCGCGAGACCGGATCGACCCCGGTGGTCGGTTCGTCGAGCAAAAGAATGCGCGGCGTGTGCACCAGGGCGCAGGTGAGGCCCAATTTTTGTTTCATCCCTCCCGAGAGCTGACCGGCACGCCGCCGACGGAATGGGTTCATCCCCGAGGCCTCCAGCAATCGGGTGGCGCGCTCATCTCTCGTCTTCGCGGGCACTTCGAACAGATCGGCATAGAACCGAATGTTCTCGTCGACGGTGAGGTCCTCATAAAGGCCGAACCGTTGCGGCATATAGCTCAGATGTTGCTTGACGCCTTCCGGATCGGCCACAACGTCGACGCCATCGATGACGATGCCGCCGCCGTCCGGCTGCATCACCCCGGCGAGCATGCGCAGTGTCGTGCTCTTGCCGGCGCCGTCGGGACCGACGAGGCCGAAAATCTCGCCGCGGCTGACGGCGAAACTCAAGCCATCGACTGCGGAGATTTCTGCAAACCGCTTGGTCAGCCCGTCGACCGCGACAATCGGTGCTGGCGCTTCACTCATGACCCCCGGAGGCAGCGCTTTAAGCACCGCGTCGGCCGGCATGCCTGGCACCAGCTCGTGGGTGGGATTGTAGATATCGATCCGGATGCGGTAGACGAGCGTCACTCGTTCGGCGTGGGTCTCCACGCTCTTCGGCGTGAACTCGGCGTTTCCCGAGATGAAAGTGACGTGTCCCGAATAGGTCTTACCGGGATAGGTGTCGGTTGTGATCGTCGCCGATTGATTGTAGCGGACTTTGCCGATGTCGGTCTCGTTGATGTAGGCGCGCAACCAGACATGATCGAGGTCGGCGAGCGTCACTACCGGCGTGCCGGGAACCATGATCTCGCCAAGCTCCGCCTGCCGCACCTGGATGACGCCGGAGAACGGCGCGCGCAAAATCGTGTAGTCGAGCACGATCTGCGACAATTTGAGCGCTTCCTCGGCATTATGAATGTTGGCTTCGGCGAGTTCGACTTGACGCCGGGCGGCGTTCTCCAGTGCCTGATCGCGCTGATGCGCGGCCGTGGCCTGCCGCGCGGCCGCGTAAGTCTGATCGCGCTGCTCCACCGTCCCCGCATGCGTCGATAATAGAAAATCGGCGCGCTTATATTCCGCCTCCCGGAACTCGAGATCGGCGGCGTCGAACTCGACCGTGCGCCCGGCCGCCGAGAGATTTTGCTCCGCGGCGGCAAGCTGGCGCTTCTGCACTTCGAGCGTCGCCGCATTGATCGCCACCTGCTGGCGGTAGTCGGAGTTGTCGAGCCGCGCCACCAACGTGCCGGCATCCACCCATTGTCCTTCGTCGAACGGAAGCTCGACAATGCGCGACTGCACCGTCTTGAAGCCGAGCACGGCCTGGTGGGCCTCGATGTTGCCGGACACCAGAATTGTGGCGGCCGCCGGCGGACCCGTTAGCCAGTTCTGTAACGTGCCCCGTTCGAAATAGCCGGCAACGCCAGCCGCAACGATGACGATGACGACGATAAGCAGTGCCGGCCGTCTGGTCCGGCCCGGCGTGGTCGTTGTCGTTTCGGTTTTCGAGCGAAGCGCAAGCGGCGAATGCATAACTGCGCGTCCGTGCCATTTCCGTGTAAGTGATGCTTAATGACTTATACCGGTCGTCTTTTCTTTTCTTTGATCCATGTCAGAATATTCCAATTCACGGCATCCCGGTGACATTGGCGCGGCCGCGACGGGCGCTCGCCAACAGCGCCACAGACCGGGTTCGAGCAATTGGTAGATTTGGAGGGCGGCAGTTGTTTCATCGCGGCGGCCGGCGGCGGCACCGATTAGAAAAGCTTCCGTAGCCCGAAGCCGGCGGCAAAGGCCACGGCGGCCGCAGCCATTCCGATGACAAATGTCTCGAGCCCGGACCGCCACCACGCCGTCGGCGACCATCGGCTCTTGATGGCGCCGACGCCGAAAAAGGTCGCGCCGGCTGCGACGATGCAGGAGATGAGGCCGCCCGCCGAAAGGTAAGTGGCGAGCGGCACGAGGCCGCAGATAATGAACGCGGCGAAGGTGCTGAGCGCAGCGAGGACGGGCGATCTCACGGTCGGCGAAAGGCCGTATTCTTCAACCGCCATCGTTCGCGTCCAAAGCCCCCGATCGGAGGTGATCACGCTGACAATCCGTTCGAGGTCGTTGCCGGAAAAGCCCTTGGCAGCGAAAATCTGCCTGATCTCCTCACGCTCGCCCTCCGGCACCAGCGCGATGTGCTTGCGCTCGATGCCGAGGACGCGATCGTAGTCGTCGCGCTCGGCCTTGGTCCCGCTGTAGTTCGACGCCGCCATGGCAAAGCCGTCGGCCAGGAGATTGGCGAAGCCGAGCATCAAGACCACCGTCGCCGCGAGATCGGCGCCGGCGACGCCGGCCACGATCGCGAATGTGGTCACCGCGCCGTCGATGCCACCGTAGATCCAGTCGCGCAGGTAATTGCTGCGCGGCCCGCGCGCGAGCCACGCTCTGATCGCCTGCTGCGTATGGCTGTGCTCCAGCGCGTATTGCATGGGGTTTTGGCAAGCCTCGGTGTGACTTGCACTTTGCCGAAACTTCGAGCCGCGGTGTTGACTTGAATCAAGCAAGTCCGCCGCTGTGCCGCGCCGTGAGCGAAGAGCCGATAAAGCAAATCAAACTTTCGCGAGCCCTGCCGGCATTTGACAAACATCAAGCGAAGCGTGGCCGCCCGGTGTTAGCGGTTCGGTGTGGGCGCACACGATCCGCTCTGTGCTTTCGCCCGCAGTCCGGTCCGGGGAAGCCACATCCTGGCGCCTTACAAACAACCATGAGGACGGCCATGAAAGCTCTCGAAGCCCAGCACGAAGCTCCGATCCGCAAGGCGAGCGCCCGAACAGTCATGAAGGCTCTGGTCTATCAAGGACCGGGCAAGAAAGCGGTCGAAGATCGTCCGCTGCCGAAAATCGCCGCTCCGTCCGACGCCATCGTGAAGATCGTCAAGACGACGATCTGCGGCACCGACCTGCACATCCTCAAGGGCGACGTTGCAACTTGCAAGCCCGGGCGCATCCTCGGTCATGAAGGGGTCGGCGTGGTGGAAGAGGTGGGCGCCGCCGTCACCGCCTTTCGCCGGGGCGATCGCGTCCTGATCTCGTGCATCTCGGCCTGCGGCCGATGCGAATATTGCCGGCGGGGCATGTACTCGCACTGCACCACTGGCGGCTGGATTCTGGGGAACGAGATCGACGGCACGCAGGCGGAATATGTGCGCATCCCGCATGCCGATACCAGCCTTTATCGCGTGCCCGAAGGCGCCGAGGAGGATGCGCTGGTGATGTTGAGCGACATCCTGCCGACCGGCTTCGAGTGCGGCGTCCTCAACGGCAAGGTCCAGCCTGGCGACACGATCGCCATCGTTGGCTCCGGGCCGATCGGCCTCGCCGCCTTGCTGACCGCCCAATTCTATTCCCCGGCCGAGATCATCATGATCGATCTCGACGATAACCGGCTCGAGATCGCCAAGCGCTTTGGCGCCACCGCGGCGGTCAACTCCGGCGACGGCAAGGCGGCCGAGAAGGTCATGAAGATGACCGGCGGGCGCGGGGTCGATGCCGCGATCGAGGCGGTCGGCATCCCCGCGACCTTCGTGCTCTGCGAGGACATCGTTGCGCCCGGGGGCACGATCGCCAATATCGGCGTGCACGGCGTCAAGGCCGATCTTCATCTGGAGCGGCTGTGGTCGCACAACATCACAATCACGACGCGGCTGGTGGACACCGTGACCACGCCGATGCTGTTGAAGACCGTGCAATCGGGCAAGATCGATCCCAAGCGCCTGATCACGCACCGCTTCAAGTTTGGGCAAATCCTCGACGCCTATGACACCTTCGGGCGGGCGGCCAGCACCCACGCGCTCAAGGTCTTGATCGAAGCTTGACGAAGCGGTCTACCGGGCTGAAGCGGCCAATTGCCAACTACGTCGAACGGCTATCGCCCACCGGGGCGAGAGCCCAACTCCACCCTTTTTCGAAGTGGGCTTTGCCGCTGCTCTTGCGGCAAAGCCTTTTTGTTGCTTAACGGGGCCATCGATCATAGTCAGTCGGCGAGCCGTCGAGGCTTTTGAGAAATTCCGGGAGGTGTTGAACATGTATCGCGGTACCAAAGACATCATGTTGCCGACGACGATCACCGGCTCGCTGCCACGGCCGAGCTGGTACACCGAGAATCTCGGCACCCGCATGTTCCTCGACGCGATGGTCAGCCGCCGCTACCGCGAGCAATATGTCGATACGCTGTGCTGCTATCTGCGCGAACAGGAGCTGGCCGGGCTCGATATCGTGACCGATGGCGACTGCCGCTTCGACGACGATGTCGGCGGCCAGAGCTGGACCAGCTACCCGCCGCATCACATGACCGGCTACGAGCGCGGCGATCCGCGGCCGACCCCGGCCGGACGCGGCGGCCTGTGGTTTCCGCGCGGCCACATCCTGCACGACTATCTGGAATCGCGGGTCATGCCGAAGATTATCGGTCCGGTCGGGCGCGGCGACCTGCAATACACCACACTGTGGAAGACGGCGCAGCGACTCACAAAGCGGCCGGTCAAGTTCGGCGCGGTGTCGGCGGAGATCGTCGCCTTTGCCTCGCAGGACACCTACTACAAGAGCGTGCCCGAGCGCATGCTCGCCATCGCCGACGCCTTCAACGAAGAATATAACGAGCTCGCCGATGCCGGTTGCCCGGTGATCCAGATCGAAGAACCGCAGATCCATCTGGCGGCTGCGCGCGGCATCCAGGACAAGGTGATCACCCCGGATCTGATGGTCGAGGTGTTCAATCGGACCGTGAAAGGGCTGCGCGCCAAGACCGAGGTGTGGGCGCATTCCTGCTGGGGTAATCCGTCTCAGCAGCGCATGTTCGCCAAGGTGCAGAGCTACAAGCCGTCGCTGGAAACCTACAACAGGGTCGACGCCGACGTGATCACCTTCGAAATCCTCCAGTTCCGGCGGCATCGATCTGGAAGCGATCGGCAAGACCATTGCAGGCAAAAAAATCGCCATCGGCGTCATCGACCATCACACGCTGCAGGTGGAGAGCCCGGACGAGGTCGCGGCGCAAATCCGCGCCGCGCTCAAACACATTCCGCCGGAGCAGCTGGTGATCTCGTCCGATTGCGGCATGGGCCGCGAGGGCATGAGCCGCCGTCACGCTTACTACAAAATGGTGTCGCTGGTGCTCGGCACCAATATGGTGCGCAAGGAACTGGGCTTTCCCGAAGCCGAGTGCCTCGCCGCCGATGAGCGCTTTTCGCTGGTGGTGCCGGCGAAATAAGCCGCTATCGGCGCGGCCGCACGACCTGCGGTACAGAGCCGACGAAGCCATCGGGGTGGATGCCTTTCGCCGGCTCGGCACCCGGGAACTTGTGGCCGTTGCCGATAGTTGATTGGTGCAAGCGCCTCTTTTCCGGCTGGGGCGCGGTGTCGGTGACGCCGTGGATCTGCTGTTTTCTTCCGCTTGGCTTGCCATCATAGCGTGGTTGATTTCGCGCGCGATAAGGCAACGCGGGCTTCTGCCGCGCCTCGATCGAGCATCGCCGCCACCGCCCGAGGAAGCGCCGCAGGTCGCCGTGATCGTTCCGGCCCGCGACGAAGAAGCCAATATCGGCCGCTGCCTCAATGCCCTGATCGCGCAGGATTATCCGACAGACCACTTGAAGGTGATGGTGGTCGACGACCATTCGGCCGATGCGACGGCGGCCATCGTCCGCGGTCTCGCGCATACGGCATCCGCAGATCTGCACTGATCCAGAGCCCGCCGCTGCCGCCGGCGTTGGGTCGGCAAGTCGCATGCCTGCTGGATCGGCGCGCGCAGCGTGGCGCCGGAGACCGAATGGCTGTGCTTCATCGATGCCGACGTGAGGCTTGAGCCGGGCGCGCTGTCGAGCGCCATGCGCGCGGCGCTCGACCAGCAGCTCGATCTGTTGTCACTGGCGCCGCGCCAGCAGCTGCAAAGTTTTGCCGAGCGTCTCATTCTTCCGTGCGGCCTCATTCTCCTGTCGTTCCTTCAGGATCTGCGCCGCGTGCAGACGCGCTCCGGTCCTGTCGTCACGGCCACCGGGCAATTCATGCTGGTCCGCCGCGACGCCTATGACGCCGTCGGCGGCCACGCTGCCGTGTCGCACCGCCATCTGCGAGGACCTGGAATTGGCCCGGCGGCTGAAGCGATCGGGACGATCGGTCCTGCTGATGGGTGGCGAGCAGCTCCTGTCGACGCGCATGTATACCGGCTGGCGCACGCTCTGGCCGGGACTTGCCAAGAATCTCGTCGACACCCTGGGCGGCCCGGTTGCGACCCTGTCCGTGGCTCTGGCGGCGGTGATCCTGGCTGGGCGGCATTGGCGATGCCGATGGTCGATTTGGCAGGCTGGTTGCGCGGCGCGGCATGGCGCCGCGCCTCGCATCGCTGCTGGCGCTTGCCGGATCGGGCGCAGCGATCGGCTTGCATGTCGCCGCCACAGTCTATTTCCGCATTCCTTTCTGGTACGGTCTTCTCTTCCCGCTCGGCTATACGGCGGGCGCGCTGATGGCGCTCGACAGCGTACGCCGCCGGCTGCAGCGGCAAGGTAACCTGGAAAGGCCGGATTTATTCATGAAAGCTGTCAGAGGCAAAAGCGAGGAGGCGCGCAGCCACGAACGCGTCCGCGCCGCCGGCCGCTCGATTCGGGCGAGACCCGCGCGATCATGATCGGGGCCGTCGTCCTCACGATTTTTCTGTATTTCATCAAATTGATTCTGCTGCCGTTCGTGCTCGCCGGCATCATCGCCTATATCTGCACGCCGGCGCTGGACTGGGCCGCCAGGCGGACGCGATGGCCGCGGTTGTTGTTCGCGGTGGCGCTGTTCCTGCTTCTATGCGGTCTCTCGGTCTCGGTCATCGTCTTTGCCGCGCAACGCCTCATGGTCGAGGCCCGGGCGATCACGGCCGATTTGCAGGGATTGCTGGAAAACTTCACACGCCAGGCGATCGGCAACCAGCCCGTTCACCTGTTCGGATCAGTGCTGGATGCTCATCAGATCGTTCAGGGCGTGCTGGAGCGGCTGCGCGATTGGTTCGGGCAGACGGACCAGATCGCCCTGGTCACCGGCTACAGCCTGGCCGCCGTCATGGGTGCGTTCCTGACCATCGTGCTGTTGTTCTATTTCTTGGCGAGCGGACGACAGCGTGGCGCGCGGGCTATTTTGGATCGTGCCGCCGCATCGCCGGCCGCTGGTCGCGCGCATCTGGGCGCGACTGGACCCGGTGCTGATGCGATATTTCATCGGCGTGCTTGGCGTCGTGGCCTATGCGACGGTTGCAGCCTATATCGGCCTTGGCGTTATTCTCGGCATCAAGCACGCCGTGTTCTTGGCGCTGCTGACCGGCTTGCTCGAGACCGTGCCCGTTATCGGTCCGACTTCGGCGGCGATCCTCGCCGGACTGGTGTCGCTGCGCACCGCGACCGGTCTCGTCAACATCGCCGAATACGCCGCTTATGCGACGCATCCTGCGCCTATCCATTGATCAGGTCGTCGGTCCGGTCGTGCTCGGCCGTGCGGCCCACGTGCATCCGGTGCTGATCATCTTTTGCTTCATGGCCGGCGGCATCGTGCTCGGCATTCCCGGCGTGATCCTCGCCGTGCCGGTGGCACTGGTCGTCAAGAGCACGTTGGCGACGCTTTACGGCGACGAACCTTAGGCGACCGGCGGCCTCCGGACTGCGTCGGCTTTTCGCGTTCTCCTGCGGCACGAAGTTCGGTTATATTTTGCGGCATTGCGTGGGCTATCAGCAACCTTTCCGGACGTCGAGAGTTGCCGGTAGGGTTGAGGAAAGCGGAGACCCGCTAGATGGCGGTGTGGGATTCCGCAGGACAACGGACACGGTCGTCGCACAGCCACCGCTGGCTGGCTGGGGCTCTCCCGCGCTCGATGCGCGGTTGCGCCGCCGCCAGGCGGTGTTCGAATATTCCGGCAATCCCGCCTGCATCTTTCGCCTCGATATCAGTCCCTCGGCCAGTTCGCTCGTTCTACGCGATGGTACGCGCGTGTATCCGGGTCAGCGTATCGCCCGATTGCACTTCTGGAACGAGCAAATTCCGCCGGTGCCTCAGAGCGGGACCACGATCGCGTGGGCGCGTCAGATGCAGCGCGCAATGCGCGATCTCGCTGCGCGAACTCGCGAGCTATCTGGCGTCGCGGCGCGATCTCAACGACGTCGCCCTGATCAGCGCCGATGTGCCTTCCGGTACCGGGACTCAGAGCGCCCAGCTCGCCCGCATCATGGGACGTTACGGTTTTGAGGCCATCGTCGAGCGCGAACACCTGTCGCATTGGCGAGCGCCTGCATCGCTTCGGCGAAAATATCCTGATTTCGCTGTTCGTCTTTGCGCACAACCCCGGCGCGCTTCGCCCCGATACGCTCCAGCGTGTGCGGCTGCCGATCTATCTGTCGCGCCGGGTTCTGGAAGAGGAATTTGGTCGTTTGCAGGAGTTGATGTCCGGAGCTTGAGCTGTCATGAGCATTGCCTACGGTATCCCCGAAGCGATTTCGTTGGCCCGGTCGCTGGGCGACATCTGCCTGATCGGCGCGGTTCATCGGGTGTGTATTCACGGTGCATCGCATCCGCCTGCGTCTGAGCTTTCGCGGCGAGGAGAGCGAAGGCCTCGCCGCGCCGCCGCCGGTGACTATCCTCAAGCCGCTGCATGATGCGGAGCCCGGCCTTCCGGCACGTCTCGCCGCGTTTTGCCGACAGGACTACGACGGTCCCGTTCAGATCCTATGCGGCGCGCAAGGATCAGGACTCGCCTGCCGCGCGCGGCGGTGCGAGCCAGTGGAGCGCGACTTTCCGGACCGAGCGATCGAACTTGTCGTCGATCCGCGCCGGCATGGCGCCAATCGCAAGGTTTCGAATCTGATCAATATGATGCCGCGCGCGCGCCACGACATGCTGGTGCTCTCCGACAGCGACATTGTCGTCGGACCAGATTATCTGCGCGCCATCGCCGCGCTGTTGGCAGCGCCGCGGCGTCGGCGCCGTGACCTGCCTCTATCACGGTATCGCCGGCGAAGGGTTATGGACGCGGCTGTCCGCTCTCGCCATCAATACGCAGTTTCTGCCGCAGGCGATCATCGCGGTCAGGCTTGGACTGGCGAAGCCGTGCTGCGGCGCCACGATCGCGTTGCGCCGGTCGACGCTTGATCGGATCGGCGGCTTCGGTGCGCTCGCCGACGTGCTGGCGGACGACCATGCAATCGGCATCGCCATACGCTCCGCCGGCTATGACGTGGTCACAGCGCCGTTTCTGGTCGGCCATCATTGCTTCGAAGCAAATCTCCGTCAGCTGCTGCGGCATCAGATGCGGGTCGCCCGCACGATCAAGAGCATCGATCCGTTCGCTTATGCCGGTACGATCGTGACCCATCCTTGGCCGCTGGCCCTTCTTGCGCTGCTGTCGGGCAACCCGGCCGCGGTGCTGGCCACCGTCGCGGTGCTTACTCGCGCGCGTGACGCTTTGCCGCTGCGTTGAATGGCGGTTCGGATTGCCACAGCAAAATTAGTGGCTCATTCCGCTACATGATCTCATCGCTTTCGCGGTCTACATAACGAGCTTTTTTGGGGCGACGGTTCACTGGCGGGGCGCCGACTACCGCGTGGCGGCGGACGGCACGCTGTTGAAGGACAAGACCTGAGGCGGTCATGATGCGCACGTTGTTTTTGCAGGCGCCGTCCTTTGACGGCTTCGACGGCGGGGCCGGCTCGCGTTACCAGGCGCGGCGCGAGATCCGTTCCTTCTGGTACCCGACCTGGCTCGCCCAGGTCGCGGCCGTCGTCCCCGGCAGCACGCTGATCGATGCCGTGCCGCATCGGCTGTCGCTCGCCGATATTGTGCGCGAGGCGCGCAACTACGATCTCGCCGTGCTGCACACCTCGACGCCTTCGTTCGCTTCCGACGTCCGCGTCGTCGAGGCGCTCAAGGCGGCCATCCGGGCCTCAAGGCCGGCTTCGTCGGGGCCAAGGTCGCGGTCGAGCCGCGGGCGAGCCTGGAAAGTTCGCCGGCGATCGATTTCGTCGCCGGCAACGAATTCGATTTCACCATCAAGGAAGTTGCCGAGGATCGCGATTGGAGCACCATCGCCGGGCTGTCCTATCGCGATGCGGCCGGAGACATCAGGCATAATCCGCCGCGCGCCATCCTCGAAAACATGGACGAACTGCCGTTTGTTACCCCGGTCTATAAACGCGATCTGAAGATCGAGAATTATTTCATCGGCTATCTCAAGCATCCCTACATTTCGCTTTATGCCGGGCGCGGATGTAAATCGCGCTGTACCTTCTGTCTGTGGCCGCAGACGGTCGGCGGCCACCGTTATCGCACCCGCAGCGTCGGTCACGTCGTCGACGAAATCCGCTGGGCTCAGGGCGCGTTCCCGCAAGTGAAAGAATTCTTCTTCGACGACGACACCTTCACCGACGACCGGCCGCGCAGCGAGGCGATCGCGCGTGAGCTCGGCAAGCTCGGCGTGACCTGGTCATGCAATGCCAAGGCGAACGTGCCGCGCGACACCTTGAAGGTGATGCGCGACAATGGCTTGCGGCTTCTGCTGGTCGGCTATGAAAGCGGCAATCAACAAATTCTGCACAACATCCGCAAGGGCATGCGCGATAGACGTGGCGCGGCGCTTCACCAGGGATTGCCATGAGCTCGGCATCACCATCCATGGCACCTTTATTCTCGGACTTCCCGGCGAGAGCCGGGAAACGATCGAGGAGACCATCCGCTTTGCCACGCAAATCAATCCGCATACCATCCAGGTCTCGCTCGCCGCGCCCTATCCAGGCACCGAGCTCTATCGCGAGGCGCTCGAGCATGGATGGCTCGACGAACAACATGCCGAGCTGGTTGACGCGCAGCGGCGTGCAGATGGCGCCGCTGCATTATCCGCACCTGAGCCATACCGAGATTTTCCAATCGGTCGAGGATTTTTACCGCCGCTTCTATTTCCGTGCGCCCAAGATTGCGGCCATCGTCGCGGAGATGGTGACGCAGTCCGCGAAATGATGGTGCGCCGGCTGCGCGAAGGCGTGGAGTTCTTTTCCTTCATGCGCGAACGGCGGGAGTTGGCGCACTGAATCGCCTGGTCATAACGGCGGACGATTTCGGGCTTAGCGAGCCGGTCAACGCCGCCATCGAGGAGGCTCACCGGCGCGGCATTCTCAGCGCCGCGAGCCTCATGGTCGGCGGTCCGGCGGCGGCCGACGCGATCGCGCGCGCGCGGCGCTTGCCAAATCTGCGCGTCGGACTTCACGTCGTCCTGGTCGACGGCGATCCGGTGGCGGATCCCGCGCGCATTCCGGGTCTCGTCGACCGCGGCGGGCGGTTCCGCAACGACCTCGCCCGCTACGGCGCTCGGGCCGCCGTAGACGCTGCCCTGCGACGGCAGATCGCACAAGGAAATCACCGCGCAGTTCCAAGCCTACCGGGCGAGCGGGCTGCCGCTTGACCACGTCAATGCGCACCGGCATTTCCACCTCCATCCGGCCGTCGCCGCTTCGATCATCGCATCGGCCGGCAACTACGGCATGCGGGCGCTGCGTATTCCGGTCGAGCCTTGGCAAATCGTCGCCGACATCGATCCGCAGACGCGGCGCCGAGTCGGCCGGATCGTGGCGCCGTGGGCGGCTTGGTTGCGCCGGCGCGCCCGCCGCGCCGGACTGACCACCGCCGATGCAGTGTTCGGCTTGGCATGGTCGGGCGCAATGACGCCGCCGCGCTTGAGCGAGCTCCTCGGCCGGCTGCCCGCCGGCCTCGTCGAAATCTATCTGCACCCGGCGACGACGAACACGTTCGCTGGTGCGGCGCCGGGCTACCGCTATGCCGAGGAATTCGCCGCGCTCTGCGATGCCGATTGCATCGCCGGCGGTCCGTCAATCGGGCTACGCGCTGGGCGGTTACGCAGACGCGGTCAAGCGCCTAGCGCGTTGCCGTCAAGATATCCAGCTTCGCCGAACCAGCGGATCGCGTCTTCAAGCGCCTCCCGATAGGGCCGCGCGCGAAAGCCGAGATCGCGCTCGCGCCTTGGCTGCGGTGAAGTACATGCGGTGTTCGGCCATGCGGATTCCGTCCAAGGTCGTAAACGGCGCCCGTCCGGTGAGCCATGCAGTCGCCTCCGCTGCGTAGGCGACTGGCACCACCACGGCGCGGGGCAGACGCAGGCGGGGCGGCCGGCGCCCGACCAGCCGCGCGATGTCGGCGAGCATATCGGCAAGCAGCACGTTTTCGCCGCCGAGAATGTAGCGTTCCCCGATCGTCGCCGCGCCGGAGCGCCGCCAGGTGCCCCTCGGCGACGTCATCGACATGGACGAGGTTGAGACCGGTATCCAGGAAACCCGGCACACGCCCGCGCGCCGCCTCGACGATGATGCGGCCGGTCGGCGTCGGCTTGACATCGCGGGGCCCGATCGGCGTCGACGGATTGACGATGACCGCTGGCAGCGCGTCGCTGCGCGATCATCGCCTCGACCAGCCGTTCGGCGGCGATCTTGCTGCGCTTGTAGGCGCCGATGTCCTCCTCGGCCGAGAGCGGAACGGTTTCGTCCGCCGGCGTGCCATCGGCGCGCAAGCGAGGGTGGCAACACTGCTGGTATAGACGACGCGCTCGACGCCTGCGGCTTTGGCTTCCTGCATCACGATGCGCGTACCGTCCACATTGGCGGCAAAGATCTCGCCCGGGTCGCGCGCCCACAACCGGTAGTCCGCCGCCACGTGAAACACGTAGCGGATGCCGGCCATCGCCCGGCGCACCGATTCGGCGTCACGGATGTCACCGCCGACGAATTCCAGATCGAGTCCGTCCAGATGGGAGCGGGGACTGCCGGGCCGGACCAGAGCGCGTACGCGGAATCCTTCGGCGACCAGGCTGTCTCGCCACAGCCGAGCCAACCAATCCTGTGGCCCCGGTGATGAGTGTTGGCGCCGTACTGTCCATGGCAGTTCCTACAGGCAACGGCAAAGACCTGAGCATTTTCATGGCCCAATGGCCAAATCAATTGCAGGCAAGTCGTTATGAGCATTGCAATAGCAATGGCAATGGGTATTGATTGTGGTAGACTTTTACTGGTGGGCTCGGTGATTTGCCGGAATGAAGCCGAGGACGTCTGCGAGGGGCGCGCTGAGGGGGCGTGATCAAAAGTGGGCTTCAGACGCGAGGGCAAAGGCTTCTAATGGCATCCCAATTGGATTTCGCCGGCGGGACTTTCGTAGATGGACTGGTAAGTGACGCTGACGATACGGTTCGTGTCGCCGATGTCGCTGTCGAAAGACCAGCGCCGACTGGTCATCGCGTTCGTCGGCTTGGCCTTCGAGGCGCGCATCGCGGCCGGTCCCGGGGTGCAAGTCGTCTGCCGCACCGCCGAGAACGAGCTGGAGACGGTGGCCGACAAGCGCGGTCCGGCAAGGTTATCGCGGCATGATCAGCTTCGGCGTCGCCGGCGGACTCGCCTCGCATCTGCGCGCCGGCGACTGGGTGGTCGCCTCCTCGGTCCGCGAATTGCAGACCGTCCGCGCAACCGATCCGGGGTGGTCGCGCAAGCTCCTTGGCATGATCGAAGGCGCCATTCACGCTCCCATCGTCGGGGTCGATGTGCCGGTTGCCGAGCCGGCAGAAAAGCGCGAGCTGCACAAGACGACCGGCGCCGCCGCAGTCGACATGGAATCCCACGTCGTGGCGCGGGTCGCCGCCGAGCATAAGCTTGCCTTTGCCGCCGTGCGGGTCGTTGTCGATCCTGCCCACCGGACAGTTCCCCCGGCCGCGCTCATCGGCATGCGTCCGGACGGCCGCGCCAATCTCTTGGCGGTGATGCGCGACGTCATTGCGCGGCCGTCGCAGCTTCGTCCGCTCGCGCGCGTGGCCCTCGACGCCTTCGCCGCGCGCGCCGCGATGGTCCGCGTTCGACGCCAGCTCGGCCCGAATTTCGGGCTTATGGATCACGGTTGAGCTGAATTTTCCGGCGACGCGCCGCGCTGCGCTTCGCCTTTCCCCCTGCGAAGGAGAGGCGAAAGCGGCGCCGCCGCGCCCGGCGTCACGCCTGCGAGATGAATTTCGTATTCAGATAGGCTTGCAGGCCCTCGAGGCCGCCTTCGCTGCCATAGCCCGATTCCTTGATGCCGCCGAACGGCGTCTCCGGCGTCGAAACATCGATCGAGTTTACCCCGACCATGCCCGACTGCAGCGCGTCGCCGATCAGATTCGCGGTCTGCGCCGAGCCGGTAAAGGCATAGGCCGCAAGCCCGTAGGGCAGCGAATTGGCGCGCTCCACGACTTCATCGAAGGTCTTGAAGGTAACCACCGGCGCCAGCGGACCGAACGGCTCCTGCGTCATGATCTTGCAGTCGTCGGGCACGTCGGTCATCACCGTCGGCTCGTAAAAGTAGCCCTGATTGCCGCGGCGCTGGCCGCCGGTGACGACCTTGCCGCCGCGATCCTTGGCGTCGTTGACGAACGCTTCCATGGCGTCGATGCGCCGCGCATTCGCCAGCGGTCCCATGGTCACGCCCTTTTCCAGTCCGTCGCCGAGCTTGAGCGACTTGGCATATTCGGTGAAGCGCGCGAGGAAGCGGCCGTAGACCGGCTCCTGCACGTAGAAGCGGGTCGGCGAGATGCAGACCTGACCGGCATTGCGGTATTTGTAGCCGGCGATCGTGTCGGCGGATTTCTCCGGGTCGGCGTCGGCGAATACCACCACCGGCGAATGGCCGCCGAGCTCCATCGTGGCGCGCTTCATGCCCTTGGCGGCGAGCGCGGCCAGATGCTTGCCAACCGGAATCGAGCCGGTGAACGAGATTTTGCGCACATCGTCCTTGGCGATGAGGTGCTCGGAAATGTTTGCCGGCACGCCGAAGACGAGGTTGAGAACGCCGGCCGGCAGGCCCGCATCGGCAAAGCAGCGCACCATCTCGACACAGGCGCCGGGCGTTTCTTCGGACGCCTTGAGAATGAGCGAGCACCCGGCGGCGAGCGCGCCACCGATCTTGCGGGCCGGCGTCAGCGCGGGAAAGTTCCACGGCGTGAACGCGGCGGCGACGCCGACCGGCTCCTGCACCACGATCTGGCGCAAGCCTTTGCCGGGGCCCGGTACGATGCGGCCATAGGCGCGGCGGCCTTCCTCGGCGTACCACTCGATGATGTCGGCCGAGGTGCGCACCTCGGCGCGCGCCTCGGGGTAGGCCTTGCCTTCCTCCTGCACCAGGATCTTGCTGATCGCGTCGAAGCGCTCGCGCATCAGATCGGCGGCCTTGCGCATGATCTTGGCGCGTTCATAGGCCGATGTTGCGCGCCAGACGGCAAAGCCCTTCTTGGCGGCTTCCAGCGCGCGATCGAGATCGGCGGTGCTTGCATGCGGCAAGCGCGCCAGCGGCTTTTCCGTCGCCGGATTGATCACGTCCTCGCCGGCGCGGCCGTCGCCGTTGAGCCACTGGCCGTCGATGAACAGTTCGAGATTAGCGTACATGGGAACCCTCTTGGCGTTTTCTGCTTTTGCGTCCGGTTCGTTGCGATCGTCGCAGGCCGAGGGAATTAGCAGGTTTCACGGTCGCGTTCATCCCGCCGCGGCGCGGAGCCCGAAATAAAAAGCCCCGGCTCAAGGCCGGGGCAAGGATGCACGCAACATTGCTGTCGGCCGCCTTAACCGTTCACAGTTGCCCGTATTTCTTGAGCACCGCGCGGCAGGTATTGCCGATACGCCAGCTATGCGCGGCGAGCGTCGCGCCACAACGGAGCAGATTGTCCATGGTCATACCGCCGGTGCGATCGCACAGGATGTGGGCGGCCGGGCGGCATGGCGCCAGTTCGGCCAGATCGATTGCGCCGGCGCTGGTGGTCCAAACACCCAGAAGCAGGCACGCAGTTACCATCATCTTCATGGCTAATAGGTCCCCTCGTTTTTGGCTGAAGGCGCTTAGCTAATGGGTCGTGCATAGAAAATCCAGCTATTTTGTGCGCCGCACAAATGCCAAAATCGGCGAAAAAGCGCTGATGGCTCAACGTTTTGAAAATTCAGAGCTATCGGCACATGCGTTCGTCAACTATGGCGAAACGGCGGTCGGCAATGACCCCGGCCGCCTGTGTCATCGACCCCGAACATTTGGCTGAATCTCAATAGCGGGCGGCGATCGGCAACTCCTCGGCCGGGAACAGCGAGATGACGGTGTGGCCCTTGTCGGTGACCACGACCTCCTCCTCGATGCGCGCGGCGGAATAGCCGTCTGTCGCCGGGCAATAGGTCTCCAGCGCGAACACCATGCCTTCCTTGATCACGGTCGGGTGGTCCATCGAGACCACGCGGCTGATGATCGGCCGCTCGTGCAGGTTCAGGCCGAGGCCATGGCCGAACTGCAGGCCGAATGCCGACAGCTCGTCGGGGAAGCCGAAATCCTGCGCCTTCGGCCACACGCTGCACACCTCGTCGGTGGTCACGCCGGGCTTGATCAGGTCGATCGCCAGGTCGAGCCATTCGCGGCATTTCTTGTAGGCGTCGTGCTGCGACGGCGTGGCGCGGCCGACATTGAAGGTGCGGTAATAGCAGGTGCGGTAGCCCATGAAGCTTTGCAGGATGTCGAAGAACACCTGGTCGCCGGGCCGCACCATGCGGTCGGTGAAATTGTGCGGATGCGGGTTGCAGCGCTCGCCGGAAATGGCGTTGATCGCCTCGACGTCGTCGGAGCCGTGGCGATAGAGGAACTCGTTGACCATGGCGACAATGTCGTTCTCGCGCACGCCGGGCTTCAGCTTCTCGTCGATCAGCTGGTAGGCGCCGTCGACCATCGCCGCGGCGCGGTTGAGCAGCGCGATCTCGTCGGCCGATTTCACCTCGCGCGCTTCCAGCATCACCTGCTGGCCGTCCTTGACCTTCAATCCGGCCTTTTGCAGCTCGAACATCATCGGCGGCTCGATGATGTCGACGCCGACCGGCATCTTGGCGACGCCGGCGGCTTTGAGGATCGAGGCCATTTCCTCGGCGTGGTGCTTCATCAGGCCGAACGCCGGATCGACGGTGCCGCGCAAGCCGACCAGCCCGGCCTTGCAGTTCTCCGGCTTGAGCCAGGGCGAATAGAGGCGGTGATGCACGGCCGCCGAGCCGAAGTCCCAGAGGATCGGATCGCCGCCGCGCGGCAGCAGCGCCCAGCGCGAGAGCTTGTCGCGCGCCCATTCGCCGATCTTGGTCGAGGTGACGTAGCGGATGTTGTTGTCGTCGAACAACAGCAGCGCGCCGAGGTCGGAGGCTTCGAGCGCCGCCTGGGCGCGGCCGAGCCGGTAGCGGTGCATGCGCCGGTAATCGACGCGCTCCTCGAAATCGACGCCCATGGTGCCGAGCACTGGCAGATGCCGGCCCCAATTGTAGCGCGGGTTGATATCCTCGGCGCGGATTGCCGTCGGCTCGCGGCTGATGTCGTCCATGACGTGTTCCTTCCCCAGGCTGCGCAAGCAAGCATTATAGCGCGCGTCCGCAGCGTCACGGCAGCGGGATTTCGCCGACGTCCTTCGGCACCTTGTAGCCGCGGCGCACCGCCGGACGGTTGGCGATCGCGACGTACCAGCGCTTCACATTCGGATAGGCGTTAAGATCGATCGTCTGCCATTCATAGCGCGAGACCCACGGCCAGATGGCGATGTCGGCAATGGAATAGTCATCGGCGACGTATTCGTGGGCGGCGAGCCGGCGGTCGAGGACGCCATAGAGCCGGTGCGCCTCTTTGACATAACGTTCTTCCGCATAGGGCGCCTTGCCCTTGTTGTATTTCACGAAATGATGGACCTGGCCGAACATCGGGCCGGGCCCGCCCATCTGCCACATCAGCCATTCGATAACGCGATAGCGCTGTTCGCCGGTCTTCGGCATGAGCTTGCCGGTCTTGTCGGCAAGATAGATGAGGATGGCGCCGGATTCCATCAGGCTCAAACCGTTGTCGCGGTCGACGATGGCCGGGATGCGATTGTTCGGGCTGATCTTGAGGAACTCCGGCGCGAACTGCTCGTCCTTGCCGATGTCGATCGGATGCGCTGTGTAAGGCAGCTCCAGCTCTTCGAGCGCGATCGGAGCCTTGCGGCCATTGGGCGTCGTCCAGGTGTAGAGATCGATCACGAAGTCATTCCTTTGTTTGGGATTGGCCATTTCCGCTCACTCCCGCGTCGGCGGGAATGAGGGATAACCGGGTTCCGCTTTCGCGGGGACGAGCGGATATTTGCGTACTCTCAAGCAGCGGTCTTTCTTCCCCACAGCCGCGCCGAGGCGATATCGGCGCCTTCGCGGATCGATTTGAGCTTGAGCCACACCACCGGCTCGATGACCCATTCGCGCCGGGTGAAGGTGCCGAAGCCGCAATCGGTCGAGGCGATGACGCGCTCGCGGTCGCCGACCGCCGCCACCGCCTCCTCGATCCGTCGCGCCACCACTTCCGGATGCTCGACGAAATTGCTGGTGGTGTCGACCACGCCGGGAATGAGGATCATGTCCTTGGGGAACGGCACGCGCTGGAGCGCCGGATATTCGTGGGCATGGCGCGGATTGGAGAATTCGATCGACAGCGCGCCGACCTTGGCCTGGTAAAGCGCGGGCAGGATTTTTTCCAGCGCGACGTCGTGGATGTGCGGGCCTTCCCAATTGCCGTAGCAGACATGCAGCCGCACCCGGTCGCGCGGGATGCCCTCGATGCCTTTGTTGATCATCGCCACATGCAGCTCGCAGCGCCTTGACGAAGTCGGCATCGGAGCCGTCGCGGTAGAACATGGTGCGGTCCATGGCGAGATCGGGCGCGTCGATCTGCAGGACGAGGCCGGCCTTGTGGATCGCCCGGTATTCGTTGCTCATCTCGCGCGCCATGCGCGGCGAGATAGGCCTCGTTGCTGTCGTAATAGGCGTTGAGCATGGTCGAGGCGATGATGCCGGGCGAGGGCGCGGTCATGAAAGTTTCGGCGAACGGCCTGCCTTCGCCGGCGATGCGCTTAAAGCGCGCGATCTCGCGCTCGATCGCCGAGGTGTCGTGATAGTGCAGCTCGCCCTGCGCTTCCGGCGCGTTCTGCTGCCGGCTCACATTCGGGAACCGGCGCGTGAGATATTGCACCAGCTCGGGAAATTCCTCGAACTCGCGGCCGCGCCGGCGCTTGGATTCGCCGCCGAAGCCGGACATGCGCTGCGGCACGTAGGTCTGAAAGCCGACGCGCTGCTGCTCGCCGTCATTGCCGATGTCGATGCCGGCGTCCTTCTGTTTGGCGACCACGTGGCGCACCGCCTTGTCCATCTCGGCCTCCAGCTGCGCCTGGTCGTAGCTTTCGCCCGCCTCGCGCCGCACCAGAAGCTCGCTAAGCGCTTCGCTGCGCGGCAGGCTGCCGACATGGGTGGTGAGGATGCGGTCGCGGCTTAAAATCATGACTGGGGGCTCCGGCATGGACTGGCGGCGCTTGTCATAGCGCTAATTCAGGCACATTGCCAGCCGCTGCGGCGGCGTGATTGCGGCCGAATTCCCGCGCCGGCATAATGCGTTGCGGTGGGCATGCCGTGGGCAACGCCGCAGCCCTCAGTTGAGGAAACGCCGCGATGAACATCGCTCAGCCGAGCTTGACGCCGCGCGAGTCCGTCGACGCGATCCCGCGCGACTACAATTTCGCGGCCGATATTCTCGAGCGCAATCTCGACGCTGGCCGCGCCGACAAGCTCGCCTATATCGATCGCGCGCGGCAGCTTGACCTATGGCGAACTCGCCCACCGCGTCGAAAGCTTCGGTCATGCGTTGCGCTCGCTCGGCATGCGCCGCGAGGAGCGCATCCTGATTTGCCTGCTCGACGGCATCGACTGGCCGACGGCGTTCCTCGGCGCGATCAAGGCCGGCGTTGTCCCGGTGCCGGTCAATACGCTGCTGACCGAAGACGACTATCGCTTCATGCTGGAGGACTAGCCGGGCGCGGCTCTTGGTCGTTTCCGAAGAGCTTTTCGCCAAATTCGCCGAGATCGATCGGCGCGTGCGCGGAGCTCGCGCACGTCATCGTGTCCGGAGACAACGGCCACGGTCATCCACGCTTCGAGGAATTGCTGGCCGCCGCCAGGCCGCGAAGTGGTGACTGCGCCGACGGTGCGCGACGACATCTGCTTCTGGCTCTACACCTCCGGCTCGACCGGCAAGCCTAAAGCCGCGGTGCATACCCATGCCGACCTGAAATTCACCGACGAACTTTACGCCAAGCCCTTTCTCGGCATCACCGAAAGCGACGTCTGCTATTCGGTGGCCAAGCTGTTCTTCGCCTACGGCCTCGGCAATGCGCTCACCTTTCCGATGTCGGCGGGAGCGACGACGGTCCTGTTGCCGCAGCGGCCGACGCCGGAGCTGGTGGCCGAGATTCTCAAAAAGCACGGCGTCACCGTGTTCTATGCCGTGCCGACCTTTTATGCCGGCTTTCTCGCCAGTCCGGCCGCGCCGGAGCGCGCCGAGACCCGGATGCGGCGTTGCGTGTCTGCCGGCGAGGCGCTGCCGGCCGACATCGGCCGGCGCTGGAGCGAGCGCTACGGCGTCGACATTCTCGACGGGCTCGGCTCGACCGAGATGCTGCACATCTTCCTCTCCAACCGCGCCGGCGAGGTGAAATACGGCACCACCGGCAAGCCGGTGCCCGGCTATGACGTTCGCCTGGTCGATGACGACGGTGCGGTCGATCAAAACCCGCGGCGAGATGGGCGAGCTGCAGGTGCGCGGGCCGACCAGCGCGATCATGTATTGGAACAATCGCGAGCAATCGCGCGCGACGTTTCTCGGCGAATGGACGCGCTCGGGCGACAAATATGTCGAGGACGAGGATGGCTATTTCGTTTACTGCGGCCGCCGCGACGACATGCTCAAGGTCTCGGGCATGTACGTCTCGCCGTTCGAGGTCGAGGCGGTGCTGCAAAGCCATCCCGATGTGCTCGAAGCCGCCGTCGTCGGCTGGCCGGACGTCGACGGGCTGATCAAGCCCAAGGCCTTCGTGGTGCTCAAATCGCCGGAAAAAGCCAGTGACGAGCTTCGCGCGGGCGTTGCAGGACCATTGCCGCGCAAAGCTGCGCCGTTCAAATATCCGCGCTGGCTCGAATTTCGCAGCGAGCTGCCGAAAACCGCGACCGGAAAAATCCAGCGCTTCAAGCTGCGGGCGGAGGCGGACGCGCAATAAAGCGCAATACTTGCGTTAAGACTTGGCGGGTATTACTAGGACGCCATTCCGTGGGCGCCGCAATAGCTCAGCCGGTAGAGCACATCATTCGTAATGATGGGGTCGGGGGTTCGAAATCCCTCTTGCGGCACCATTCGTCATTCCGGGGCGTCGCGAAGCGGCGAACTCGGAATCCATTATCACGGGATGACTGTCAGCTCAATGCGACCCCGATCGGCAGGTCGGCGTAGATTTTGTAGGTTTGTGTCTTGGGTTTCGCCTTGTCTTCTTCGCGCAGATACTCGACCGAGCTCTTTCCCAAATACGCCAGTGGCAGCAGCATGACGCGGATGAAGCGCGTCGGCCGGTCCGCGGCTTGCGCGAACACCGGCTCCGGCCCGCTTTCGTACCAGGCGCCGCCCGGGCCGTAGGAGGTCGCGTGGCCCCGCGTGTCGGTGCGGATGCCGCCCTCGATCAGGCAGCGGATACCCGGGCCCTGATGCCGGTGCAGGTAGGCGCAGCCGCCCGGCGGGAATGCGACGCTGTCGCCGCGCAGAAGGAGCGGGCCTTTCGGCAACGTATCGAGCCTTGCGGCAAGCTTTTCCCGTGAGATGACGGATGCTCCGGCCGTGTGGGCAGCGTCATCGATATTGCCCGCCACAAGTTCCCAACGCCAAACCGTGGCGCCTCCGCTGCCGGACTCAAGGCGCACCGCGCCTTCGCTGCCCATCGCTTCGTCGTCGCGCAACACGCGATCTCCGACGGCAATCGAGCCGTGCACCACGAAGATCAGGCGCGGCAGGGCCGGCAAGGAGATTTCCGCCTCGTTCGATAGAACGTCCTCATAAAGCCGCAGCAGCGGATTCATTGCTATCCTCCCCCTGCGTGGTGCGCGGGTGAGCCATGAGTTTCTGTGCGGATCAGCCCCGACGCAATGGGATTTACAGCTGATCGCGCCGCTTGCTAAATCCGCTAACCAGCCGCGATAGCTTCCCGCTCAAAATCAGAAGCACGCTTGATGAGGAGGAAACCGATGCAACGGACCATGCCGCCATTCCGCGCCGACCATGTCGGCAGCCTGTTGCGTCCGCCGGCGCTGAAAGAAGCGCGCGCCAAGCACGAGCGCAATGAAATTAGCGCCGACGCTTTGCGCGCGGTCGAAGACCGCGAGATCGAGAAAGCGATCAGGAAGCAGGAGGAGATCGGGCTCAAGCTCGCGACTGACGGCGAGTTTCGCCGCTCCTGGTGGCATTTCGACTTTTTCCGCGGCCTCGATGGCGTGCTGTTCTACGTCGCCGATCACGGTATCCAGTTTCACGGCGTGCAGACCAAGGCGCACGCCCTCAAGGTCACCGGCAAGATCGGCTTCTCCGGTCACCCGATGCTGGGGCACTTCAAGTTCCTCAAGGCGCACACCCGGGTGATGCCGAAAATGACAATTCCCGCGCCGTCGACGTTTCATTTCCGCCAGGGCCGTATCGCGATCAGCCGGGAGGTATACCCGGACCTCGATGCGTTCTTCGACGATCTCGCCAAGGCCTATCGCGACGCGATCCGGGCCTTTTATGCCGCCGGCTGCCGCTACCTGCAGCTCGACGACACCGCCTGGGCGATGGCGTGCGACCCAAGCGAGCGGGCGCACTCGAAGGACCGCGGCGACGATCCGGACACGTTACCCAAGCGCTATGCGCGTCTCACCAATGCCGCGCTCGAAGGCAAGCCGACGGACATGAGCATCACCATGCATTCATGCCGCGGCAATTTCCGCTCGACCTTCATCGCCTCGGGCGGTTACGACTTCGTCGCCGAACAGCTGCTCGGCAACACCAACCTTGACGGCTATTTCCTCGAATATGACAACGAGCGCGCCGGCGGCTTCGAGCCGCTGCAATTCTTCCCCAATGGCAACAAGCAGCTCGTGCTCGGCCTCGTTACCTCGAAAGCCGGCAAGCTGGAAAACAAAGACGACATCAAGCGGCGGATCGACGAGGCGACCAAATATGTCGCGCTCGATCAGCTTTGCCTGTCGCCGCAATGCGGCTTTGCCTCGACCGAGGAAGGCAACGTTTTGTCCGAGAAGGAGCAGTGGGCGAAGTTGCGCCTGGTCGTCGAGATCGCCGACGAGGTGTGGGGCTAAAGCGGTGCAACGAACCAGGCCGCCGTTTCGCGCCGACCATGTTGGCAGCCTGCTGCGGACGGCGCCGCTGAAAGAAGCGCGCGAGAAGCGGGCGCGCGGCGAAATCAGCGCCGAGGCGCTCAGGGCGGTGGAGGACCGCGAGATCGAAGGCGTCATCCGCAACCAGGAGGCGGCCGGCGTGAAAGCCGTGACCGACGGCGAGTATCGCCGCACCTCATGGAGTTATGACTTTCTGGAACGGCTCGACGGCGTCGAATCCTATGTCGGCGAGCGCAGGATCAAATTCAACGTGAGCGGTCCGCAGCCGCCGCCGATCCTGCTGCGCGTCATCGGCAGGCTCGGCGGCTACCGGCCGCATCCGATGATCGAGCATTTCAAATTCCTGCAGGCGCACGCCAGGGCGATGCCGAAGATGACAATTCCGTCGCCGTCGTCGCTGCATTTCCGCTACGGGCGCGATGCGGTGCCGGAAAAAATCTATCCGGCGATGGCCGATTTCTATCGCGATCTCGGCCTGTCATACCGCAAGGTGGTGCGCGCCTTCGCCGACGCCGGCTGCCGCTACCTGCAGCTCGACGAGGTCAACCTCGCCTATCTGTGCGATCCGTCGCTGCGTGAGCACGTCACTGCACGCGGCGACGACCCGGCGGCGCTGCCGTCCGTCTATGCCGGCATGATCAATGCGGCGATCGCCGACATTCCCGCCGACATGACCATCACCATGCATCTGTGTCGCGGCAATTTCCGCTCGAGCTTCGTCGCCAGCGGCGGGTACGAGCCGGTCGCCGAGCTTCTCTTCAACGAAATCAACGTCCATGGCTACTTCATGGAGTATGACAGCGACCGCGCCGGCGGTTTCGAGCCGTTGCGCTTCGTGCCGAAGAACAAGACCGTTGTGCTTGGGCTCGTTACCAGCAAGTCCGGCCAGCTGGAAAGCCGCGACGAGATCAAACGCCGCATCGAGCGGGCGGCGAAATACGTGCCGCTCGACCAACTTTGCCTGTCGCCGCAATGCGGCTTTGCTTCGACCGAAGAGGGCAACGTCCTGTCCGAGAACGAGCAATGGGCAAAGCTGCGGATGATCGTCGAGATTGCCGATGAAGTGTGGGGTCAATGATGCAACGAACCAAGCCTCCGTTCCGTGCCGACCACGTCGGCAGCCTGCTGCGGCCGGCGGCCTTGAAGGCGGCGCGTGAGCGCCGCGCCAGAGGCGAGATCAGCGCTGCCGCCCTGAAGGCCGTTGAAGACCGCGCAATCGAGGACATCATCAAAAAGCAGGAAGCGGTCGGCCTGCAATCGATCAGCGACGGCGAATTCCGCCGCTCCTGGTGGCATCTCGACTTCCTGTGGGGGCTCGACGGCGTCGAGCGCCATGTGATGGATGCCGGCATCGCCTTTGCCGCCGTCACCACCCGCAACGAAGGGGTACGCGTCACCGGCAAGCTCGGCTTTTCCGGCCATCCAATGCTGGAGCATTTCAAATTCCTCAAGGAGCACACCCGGCGCACGCCGAAAATGACTATCCCGGCGCCGTCGGCGCTGTACGGCCGGCCGTATCTGACCCCGATCGACAAGACGGTTTACCCGACGCTCGACACATTCTTCGACGATCTCGGCCGGGCGTATAAAAAAGCGGTGCGCGCTTTTGCCGACGCCGGCTGCCGCTACTTGCAGCTCGATGAAGTCTTCATCGCCATGCTGTGCGATCCGAAATATCGAGCGCAGATGACGGATCGCGGCGACGATCCCGACTATCTCGGCGAGGTCTACGGCGAGCTGATCAACACCGCGATGTCGGATATCCCCGCCGACATGACGGTCACCATGCATCTGTGCCGCGGCAACTACAAATCGACCTTTATGGGCGCCGGCGGTTACGACGCCATGCAGGAAGTGCTGTTCGACAAGATCAAGGTGCACGGCTACTTCATGGAATACGACGACGCGCGCGCCGGCGGCTTCGAGCCGTTGAAGCGGCTGCAAAAGGGCCGCGTCGCGGTGCTTGGCTTGGTGACGACGAAATCCGGTGCGCTCGAGAGCAAGGATTCGATCAAGCGCCGGATCGAGGAGGCGGCAAAGTTCACTGCTCTCGACCAGCTCTGCCTGTCGCCGCAATGCGGCTTCGCCTCGACCGAAGAAGGCAATATCCTCGCCGAGGAAGAACAATGGGCCAAGCTTGGAATGATCGTCGAGGTCGCCAAGGAAGTGTGGGGATAGCGGGAGGATCAATGCCGGGAATTGTCGAGGGCAAGGTCGCGATCGTCACCGGCGCGGGGCGGGGCATCGGCCGCGGCATCGCGCTTCTGATGGCGCAGGAGGGTGCGCGTGTCGTCGTCTGCGACATTGGTGCGAGCCTCGAAGGTGAGGGCGCCGACGCGACGCCGGCGCATGCGGTCGTGGACGAGATAAAAAAGGCGGGAGGCCAAGCGATCGCCTCGACGCTGTCGATCAGCGAGCCGGCCAACGGCGACAAGATCGTGCGCACGGCGCTTGAAGCCTTCGGTCGTGTCGACATCCTCGTCAACAACGCCGGCATCCTGCGCGATCGGATTTTTCATCGCATGAGCTGGTCCGACTGGTCGGACGTGATCAACGTTCATCTCAACGGCAGCTTCATCATGAGCCGCGCCTGCGCGACGGCCTTCCGCGAGCAGAATTCCGGTAGTTACGTGCACATGACCTCGACCTCGGGCCTGATCGGCAATTTTGGCCAGGCCAATTACATGGCGGCCAAGCTTGGCATCGTCGGGCTGTCGCGCGGCATCGCGCTCGACATGGCGCGCTTCAACGTGCGTTCGAATTGCGTGTCGCCGTTCGCCTGGACGCGCATGGTCCAGTCCATCCCCGCCGAGACCGAGGACGAGAAGGCGCGTGTCGCCCGCGCCAGCCAGGTGACGCCGGAAAAGGTCGCGCCGCTTGTCGTGTATCTCGCCTCCGACCAGGCCGCCGGCATCACCGGCCAGATTCTCTCGGCCCGCAACAACGAGATCTACCTGTTCAACCAGAACCGGCCGATCCGCACCCTGCATCGCTCCGACGGCTGGACGCCGCAACGGCTCGCCGAGCAGCTCAAGGCCGCGTTCGCAGCGTCGTTCACGCCGCTCGAACGATCGCCTGAAGTCTTCTCCTGGGACCCGGTGTGACGATGACCATCGTCTACGACAAACTCATGGCGCTGGAAATCGCGCCGGCCGAGCAGACCTACGAGCCGAAAGACTGCATGCTTTATGCGCTGGGCGTCGGGCTCGGCCATGACCCGATGAACGAGGACGAGCTCGCCTTCGTCTACGAAAAGAATCTGAAGGTGCTGCCGACCATGGCCACGGTGCTGGGCCACACCGGCTCGCTGGCGCGCGATCCGCACACCGGCATTAATTGGATCAAGGTGGTCAACGGCGAACAAGGCTTCACGCTGCACCGTCCGCTCGCAGGCAATGGCGTGCTGATTGGACGAACGCGGATCGTCGAGGTGATCGACAAGGGTGCCGGCAAGGGCGCGCTCCTGTTCACCGAGCGCGAGATCAGCGACAAAGCGACCGGCGCATTGGTCGCTACCGTCACGCAAACGATTTTCTGCCGCGGCGATGGCGGCTTCGGCGGCCCGCCGCGCCAGGCGCCGGCACCGCATGCGCTTCCGGCGCGCGCTCCCGACGCCGTTTGCGATCTGGGCACGCGCCCGGAAATGGCGCTGATCTACCGCTTGAGCGGCGACTATAATCCGCTGCATGCCGAGCCGGCCGCGGCCAAGGCCGCCGGTTTTCCGCGCCCGATCCTGCATGGGCTCGGCACGTTCGGCGTTTCCGGCCATGCCGTGCTCAAGACCATGTGCAATTACGATCCGGCGCGGCTTATTTCATTCTCCGGCCGTTTTTCCGCGCCGGTCTTTCCCGGCGAGACTATTCGCACCGAGATGTGGCGCGACGGCGCCGAGGTGAGCTTTCGCGCCCGCGTCGTCGAGCGCGACGTGATCGCGATCAATCATGGCCGCGCCGAGGTCAGATCGTGAGCGAAAGCGCGGATCTCGCGCCGATACGCGCCTCGGTCCGCGCGCTTTGCGGCAATTTCCCCGGTGAATATTGGCGCCGCCTCGATCGCGAGCGGGCGTACCCAGAGGAGTTCGTCGCCGCGTTGACCAAGGCGGGCTTCCTTGCGGCGCTCATCCCGGAGGAATACGGCGGCAGCGGACTTTCCATGACTGCCGCCGCCGCCATCATGGAGGAAATCCAGGCCGCGGGCTGCAACGGCGCCGGCTGTCACGCGCAGATGTATACGATGGGAACGCTGCTGCGACACGGCAGCGCCGAACAGAAGGCGCGCTATCTGCCCGCCATCGCGCGCGGCGATCTGCGGCTCCAGGCTTTCGGCGTCACCGAGCCGACGTCCGGAACCGACACGCTTAGTCTGCGCACCACGGCGACGCGCGAGGCGGATAGTTACGTCATCAACGGCCAGAAAATCTGGACCTCGCGGGCCGAACATTCCGATCTCATGCTGCTCCTTGCCCGCACGACGCCCCGCGAGCAGGCGAAGTCGCGCACCGCTGGCCTCTCGGTATTCCTCCTCGACATGCGCGCGGTGAAGGGCAAGGGCCTGACCATCAGGCCGATCCGCACCATGATGAATCACGCCACCACCGAGATTTTCTTCGAGAATGTGCGGGTACCGGCCGACAATCTCATCGGCGTGGAAGGCGAGGGCTTTCGCTACATCCTCTCCGGCATGAATGCCGAACGCATTCTGATCGCCGCCGAGTGTATCGGCGATGCCAAGTGGTTCGTTGACAAGGCCTCGTCCTATGCGCGCGAACGCGTGGTATTCGGGCGGCCGATCGGGCAGAACCAGGGCGTCCAGTTCCCGATTGCGCGCGCCTATGTCGGCACGCGCGCGGCCGAGTTGATGGTGCGCGAGGCGGCCGCGCTGTACGAAGCGGCAAGGAATGCGGCGCCGAGGCCAACATGGCCAAGCACCTTGCCGCCGAAGCGTCCTGGGCGGCAGCCGACATGTGTGTGCAGACCCACGGCGGATTTGGCTTCGCCGAAGAATTCGACATCGAGCGCAAGTTCCGCGAGACGCGGCTCTACACGGTGGCGCCGATTTCCACCAATCTCATACTGTCGTACGTCGCCGAGCACGTGCTCGGCCTACCGCGATCTTATCTAGGAGAGAATGGCCATGGACGTCGGCTTTATCGGTCTCGGCAATATGGGCGCGCACATGGCTCGCCGGCTCCTCGAGGCGGGCCACCGCGTCATTGTCTACGACACCCGCCAGGAAGCGATCGGCAATCTGGCGGCTCTGGGCGCGATCGCCGCGCGTTCGCCGGCGGAAGTCGCCGACGCCGCCGAGACGGTCATGGCGAGTTTGCCCACTCCCGATGTCGTGCTCGCGGTTGCGACCGGTGCGCGCGGCGTCATCGAAGGCAAACGTGTACGCCGCTTCGTCGATCTGTCGACCACCGGCGCGGTCATGGCAGAGCGCATCTTCAAACTGCTGGCCAAGCGCGACATCGTGCAGGTCGACAGTCCGGTCAGCGGCGGCGTCAGCGGCGCTGAAAAAGGCACGCTCGCCGTCATGGCTTCCGGCCCGCGCGCCGAGGTCGCGGCAATCGAGCCGGTATTGGCGGTGTTCGGCAAAGTCTTCTTCCTCGGCGAGCGCCCCGGCGCCGGGCAAACGATGAAGCTCGTCAATAACGTGCTCTCGGCCACCGCGATGGCAGCGACCTCCGAAGCGATGGTGGTGGGAATGAAAGCCGGGCTTGATCCGCGCCTGATGCTCGACGTGATCAACGCCGGTACCGGCCGCAACACGATGACCGAAGATAAATTCGCCCGGGCAGTGTTGCCGGGCACGTTCAATCTCGGCTTCACCGCCGGGCTGCTGCTGAAGGACGTCAATCTCTTCCTCGCCGAGCGCAACGCGCTCGGCGTGCCGACCGACGTGATTGCGACCGTGGCTCGGCTCCTGCAGCTGACGTGCGACGAAATCGGGCCGGAAGCGGACATCACCGCGGTGATTCAGCCGATCGAAAAACGCGCCGGCATAAAGGTGCGCGCACCACGCACCTGAACACCTGCTGGGCAGGCTGCGCGGTGGCCCAGCAAAATCGTTTTAAATCAAAGGCGAAAATAAAAGGGTGTTTTCTGTGATCTCGGTCACTTCGTCCTCGGGGTGGGGCCGGTAGATAGAAAGCACAAATGACTTGGTTCGCCGCGCAGGCCCGCGCGTCCCCCCGACCCCCCAACGGGCCGGCGGCGGCCAGAAAGGGGTGTATCGGTCCCCAAACACCCCGTAACCCTCGAGTAGGGTCGACTAACCCGCCCGGACCTTGTGTCCGGGCGGGCTTTTATTATGCCCAATTCTGCCGCATGCGTATTTTAAGACGCAAGCAAGCCACGGGGGTGAGGGCTGCATGCCGGAAACTGACTCGTCCGGGCCCGAGCCTGTTGTCGGGTTTGCCTGGACGTCTCGCGACCGATTTGTTTAGCGGTGCAAAGCCGGTACGGCTCGCCGCTGACGAAGTTCTTTTCCTCGTCCGGCGACCCGGGCGACGGCTGCTATCGTATCGACGAGGGATTGCTCAAAGTGGCGATGGTTTCGCGCTCCGGCACCGAGCGGATACTGGCCTTTCTCGGTCCAGGCGCCATCGTCGGCGAGCTTTCGATCATCGACGGGCGTCCCCGTTCGGCTTCGGTCGTGGCGGTGCGCGCCTGCGGCATTGAGCTTTCTCAGCCGCCCGCGTTCGACGCTTTCGCGCAGAAACATCCCGACGTTTACAAATCACTGGTCACGATTCTCGCCATGCGTTTGCGTGAGACCGACGTGGTGGTCGCAGCGGGAAGCTTTCTGCCGCTCAAGGGCCGCGTCGCCTCGACCTTGCTCGAGCTGGCGGAAAATTTTGGCCAGGACGTCGGCTCAGGCCGCATCGTCATCCGCCAGAAGATCGGGCAGAGCGACATCGCCGCCATGGCCGGCATCGCGCGCGAGAATGTGAGCCGCATCCTCAATGACTGGAAGCGGCGCAAGCTGGTCAGTCGCTTGTCGGGCTATTATTGCCTTGAGAACAAGGCGCAACTTGCAGCATGAAGCTGAGCTGTAACGACAGTCGCCCCGACGTTTACGCCCGCTCTGCCATGAAAACGCCTGCGCTTGCCGACTTTCGCCGCGTCGTCGTGAAGGTCGGCTCCTCGCTCCTCGTCGATGCGCGGGCCGGCCGGCTCAACGAATCCTGGCTGGCCTCGCTGGCGGCGGATCTGGCGGATATCCATCGCGACAAACGCGACGTCCTGGTCGTCTCCTCCGGCGCCATCGCGCTCGGCCGCGCCGTGCTCAAGCTCGCCCCCGGTTCGCTCAACCTCGAGGACAGCCAGGCGGCCGCGGCGGTCGGCCAGATCGCGCTGGCGCGAACCTGGACCGAGGCGCTGTCGCGGCATGGCATCATTGCCGGCCAAGTGCTGGTGACGCTGGGCGATACCGAAGAGCGCCGCCGCTATCTCAACGCGCGCTCCACCATCGACACCCTGCTGCAATGGCGCGCGGTACCGGTCATCAACGAGAACGACACCGTCGCAACCAACGAGATCCGCTACGGCGACAACGACCGGCTGGCCGCGCGCGTGGCCACCATGGTGAGCGCGGATCTTCTGGTGCTGCTGTCGGACATCGACGGGCTCTACGACGCGCCGCCCGGCACCAATGCCGCGGCGCGGCACATACCGCGCGTCGAGCGCATCACGCCGGAAATCGAGGCGATGGCCGGGGCTGCCGGCTCTGAACTTTCGCGCGGCGGCATGCAGACCAAGATCGAAGCGGCGAAGATCGCCACCAATGCCGGCACGCACATGATCATCGCCTCCGGCCGCCTCGATCATCCGTTGCGGGCAGTCGCCGAAGGCGCGCGCTGCACATGGTTTCTCACGGCGGCAAATCCGGTGACGGCGCGCAAGAAATGGATCGCGGGCACGCTCGAGCCCAAGGGCACGCTGGTGATCGACGCCGGCGCGGTCGCGGCGCTGCGGCGGGGCAAGAGCCTGCTGCCGGCCGGCGTCGTCAGCATCGACGGCGGCTTCGCGCGCGGCGATGCGGTGGTCATCCGCGGTCCCAACGGTGCGGAAGTCGGCCGCGGCCTTTGCGCCTATGACGTCGAGGATGCGCAGAAAATCAGAGGCCGCTCGTCGGCCGACATCGCCTCGATCCTTGGCTTCGAGCGGTCGTGCGGAGATGGTGCATCGCGACGATCTGGTCGTCCGCCCGGAATGATCTCAGCTGTCCGCGGCTTCGGCCAAAGAGAGAACCCCGGCCGCTTGACGCGGCCGGGGTTCAACGCCGGGTGATTGAGGGTGAGGGGCTGGGGGGCTTCGCCCGGCGCCGTACCATCAACGTCGGTGCCGCTAGGCGGTTCCGCGCCGCGGCGGCGAATTTTTTCCCGCCGCTCGCGGCCCGGGCCTTGGCCGGGGATTGCTTGGAACTTGAGTTCCGCCGGAAAGCGAAGCGCGCGCGGCGACGCCGGGCGGGAAAGATCGGATGGGACATTGATGCGCTGCCCGCCCGGCAGGACCACATAGCGCGCAATGACGCGGAGACTTGCCATCTGTCGCCGCCGTATCCCTCGACCACATATTTGGCGCCGACCGGGAAGCGTCGCGGCAAGCGGCTGGACGGACGATCGATTGGCAGACCCATGACCCTCTCCTTGGTGCAATCCACGGGCGAAACGCTATCGGCGTTGTGCAGGTTCCGCCGTTTCTGTGACCGGACCGCGAAACGCTGTGGACGGCTGTGGACAACCATAGGCGCCGCGGCCGCCTCGCCCGGCTCGCGCCGAACATGGTAGGAAGCCGTGAATGCAAGACGGATCAAGGCCATGAATGCTCCGCTCAAGGCGGTAGGGAGTTCCGGCAACGCTGGAAGCGACGATGCGCGAGCATTGGCCGCACGAGCGCGCGAGGCCGCGCACGCGCTGGCGCTTGCGCCGGCGGCGCGCAAGAACCGCGCGCTGGCCGCCATGGCCGCGGCTATCCGCGGCAGCGCGATCGGCTATTCTTGCCGCCAACGCGGAGGACGTTGCCGAGGCGAAGTCGGCGGGCGCGACCGCGGCTTTCCTCGACCGGCTGACGCTCGATGCCAAGCGGATCGAGGCCATGGCGGCGGGGCTCGATGTGATCCGCAAGCTCAAGGATCCGGTCGGCACCGTCTTGGCATCATGGCGGCGTCCGAACGGGATGCGCATCGAGCGGGTGCGAGTGCCGCTCGGCGTCGTCGGCGTGATCTACGAAAGCCGGCCCAACGTCACCGCGGACGCCGGCGCGCTCTGCCTGAAGGCCGGCAATGCCGTGATCCTGCGCGGCGGCTCCGAAAGCTTCCGCTCGGCCCGCGCCATCCATGCCGCGCTGGTCGAAGGCCTGGTCGAAGCCGAATTGCCGGCGGCCGCCATCTCGCTGGTGCCGACGCGGGAACGCGCCGCCGTCGGCATGATGCTCGCCGGGCTCGATGGCGCGATCGACGTGATCGTGCCGCGCGGCGGCAAGAGTCTGGTCGAGCCGCGTGCAGACGGAAGCGCGCGTTCCGGTATTCGCCCATCTCGAGGGCGTCTGCCACGTTTATGTCGACGGCGCGGCCAAGCTCAAGATGGCAAAAGCAATCGTGCTCAATGCCAAAATGCGCCGCACCGGTGTGTGCGGAGCGGCCGAGACGCTGCTGGTCGATCGCGCCGGAGCGGCGAAACTGCTCAAGCCGCTCGTTGACGATGCTGATCGATGCCGGTTGCGAGGTCCGCGGCGATGCGGCGGTGCAGGCAGTCGACAGCCGCGTGAAGCCGGCGAGCGAGGCCGACTGGGGCACCGAATATCTCGACGCCGATTCTCACCGCCGGCGTAGTCGATGGCGTCGATGCGAGCGATCGCCCATATCGAGCGCTATGGCTCGCATCATACCGATGCGATCGTGACCGAGAACCGTGCGGCGGCGGAGAAATTCCTGCGCGAGGTCGATTCGGCGATCGTGCTGCACAACGCTTCGACGCAGTTTGCCGATGGCGGCGAGTTCGGCTTCGGCGGCGAGATCGGCATCGCTACCGGCAGGCTGCATGCGCGCGGCCCCGTTGGCGTCGAGCAGCTGACGAGCTTCAAATACCGCATCCGCGGCAACGGACAGACGCGGCCATAATTTTCGTCCCCTCGGCCGCGACTTGTCGCGAATGGCGGTTGGCGGACGGCGCGTGGGGAGGGGATTGTTTCTAACGGCTATGAACCGCGAGTTCCCGCTTCCGCGTCCGGTTGACGCACCAGCCTGTGCCAGAACCGCGCGTAGTCCTGCCGCCGCACGCGCCCGGCATGCGCATCGGGCTGTTCGGCGGCACGTTTGATCCGCCGCATGCAGCCCATCGCGCGGCCTGTCTCTTGGCCATGAAGCGGATCGGCCTCGATCGCGTCTGGTGGCTGGTCACGCCCGGCAATCCGCTCAAAGATACGCGTGGCCTGGCGCCGCTCGCGGAGCGTGTGGTCGCTGCGCAGGCGCCTGGCGCACCATCCGCGCATCGACGTCACCGATCTCGAGGCGGAAATCGGCACGCGCTACACCTACGAGACCATTTGCTATCTGCTCCGGCGTTGTCCGCACGCGCGCTTCGTCTGGATCATGGGCGCCGACAATCTGCGCAGCTTCCATCGCTGGCAGCGCTGGCGCGATATCGCCAAGCTGGTGCCGATCGCGGTCGTCGACCGGCTTGGTCCGAGCCTTTACGCCTCGGCCGGGGTTGCCGGTCAGGCGCTGGGGCATGCCCGGATTCCGGAAATCGGCGGCAAAGACGCTGCCGGAACGAAAGCCGCCGGCATGGATTTATCTGCATGGCCTCAAGTCGCCGCTGTCGTCGACGGCATTGCGGGCGGCGCGGGCCTTGCACGACGGGTAAATGCAAAGCCGATTCAATGCGGACTGTTGCAACAGTGTGACTGCAAAACAGTTGAAACTGTTAACCCGGCATGCCTATCTTAGTGTGGCTCCGGACTCGAGGGCCGGGGCGAAAAATGGAGCGAAAGGATAAGGACCCCTGTCCACACCTGTAACTCTTCGGGCCGAACGTCGCGCGCCCGAACCGGTCTCCAGAATGCGTCCTGACGCCGAGGAGATCCTTCGTTTGGTCCTCACCCGCCTCGACGATATGAAGGCGGAGGACACCCTCACCATCGACCTGCGGGACAAATCTTCGATCGGCGACTACATGGTCGTATCTTCCGGCCGGTCGCAGCGCCATGTCGGCTCGGTCGCCGACAGGATCGTCGAGGATTTGCACAAAGCCGGCGTCGCCGCGCGGGTCGAAGGCGTTCCGCATTGCGACTGGGTGCTGATCGACGCGGGCGACGTGATCGTTCACGTCTTTCGTCCCGAAGTTCGGGCCTTCTACAATCTCGAGAAGATGTGGTTGGCCAGCCGGCCGGCGCAGCGCGCGAGCTAGGGCGTGATCCGGAAAGCCGGGCTTTCCGAACCGATCATGCGGCACTAACCGCGCTCGCACGCGGGATTGAGGGCGGTCTGTGTGGGCTCGGAAAACGGGCCAGGGTATGGCTTGTGTCTTCGCCTTCTCCGCCGCCGCGTGTCACGCCATGCGCCTTCTCATCGCCGCCGTCGGCCGTCTCAAACAAGGGCCTGAGCGCGAGCTCGCCGCGTGGTATCGCAAACGCGCGGAAGCGATCGGACGCCCGCTCGGCCTGCGCGACATCGAAATCATCGAAATTCGCGAAAGCCGCGCGCAGGACGCCGAGCGGCGGCGCGTCGAGGAATTGATCGCGCTCGCCAATGTCATTCCCGACGGCGCGATCGTCGTCGTTCTCGACCAGCGGGGCGAAAACCTCGACAGCCCGGCGCTTGCGGCGCTGCTGCGCGAGTGGCGCGCGGAAGACCGCGCCGCGGTGTGCTTCATCATCGGCGGCGCCGACGGCCTCGCGCCAAGTCTTCGTTGAGCGCGCCAAGGTCCGGCTCGCCTTCGGCGCGGCGACCTGGCCGCATCAGCTGGTGCGCATCATGCTGCTCGAACAGCTTTATCGCGCCGGCACCATCCTCGCCGGCCATCCCTATCATCGGGCCTGAGATTAACCAACCCTCGCCCGGCTTAACTGTTCTTAATCTTGCCTCACCGATTTGTGACGGTTCGGGTCCGGTCCGGCGTCTTAATCCGGTCGCATCGTGACCGCTTTGTCTTGCGTTCCTGAGGTTGGCATCTACCCTTGGACAACATGATTCTCCGCCGGTCGAGCCGCACCGATCCGCGCCTTGTGCTCGGTTCGGCTTTGGCTATTGCGCTGCCGCTTGGCGCCGATTTGGCTGCGCTCGCCCAAACTCCGTCGAGTCAAGCCCCGGCAACCGTGGTTCAAGCGCCCGCCAGCCCACGGTGCCGACGCCGCCGGCCGCGTCCACGCCGGGCGTGCCGCCCAAGCGCCGATGCCGACGCCCTCAAACAGCACGATCAGGAACTCGATGCCGTGCGCGCCCGAGAGCGCGAGTCGGCGGAAAGCCAGGCGAAACTCCGGCGCGAGATCGACGCTCTCGGCGACGATCGGCGTGCGCTTAACCAGCAGCTCATCGACACCGCCGCGCGCGTGCGCGACGTCGAGGCGAGCATCGATGCGACGCAAGCGCGCTTAAGCCGCTCGACGACCAGGAGAAGTGTTTCACAAATCGCTCGATGAGCGTCGCACCGCGATCGTCGAAATTCTCGCCGCGCTGCAGCGCGTCGGGCGTCAACCGCCGCCCGCGCTGCTGGTTCAGCCGGAAGATGCGCTGCAAGCCGTGCGCACCGCCATTACGCTCGGCGCCGTGCGTTCCGGACATGCGCGCACAGGCCGACGCGCTCGCCGGCGATCTCGCCGATCTCCTGCGCGTGCGCAAGGATATCGTCGGCGAACGCGAGCGGCTCGCGCGCGATCTCGATTTGCTCGGGCGCGAGCAACTGCGCATGAACGTGCTGATCGACGAGCGGCAGAAGAAGCAGGCGGCCACCGAGCAGGCGCTCGACGCCGAACGGCAGCGCGCCGCCGACTGGCGCGCCAGGTCGACAGTCTCAAGGATCTCATCGCCAAGCTCGAATCGGGCCTCGATCCCGCCACGCGCACGGCGCGCGCCGACGCCCGCGTCGATCGAGGAGGACGCGACCCGGCCCGATCTCGCCGCGCTCAAGGATCCGGGCCGTCTGGCGCCCGCGGTCGCATTTGCGGCCACGCGCGGGCACCTGCGCTTGCCGGTGAATGGCGTGAAAATCCGCGAGTTTGGCGCGTCCGACGGCGTCGGCGGAACCCAGAAGGGGCTATCGATCGCCGCCCATGCCGGCGCGCAGATCACCTCGCCCTGCGACGGTTGGGTTGTTTACGCCGGCACGTTTCGCAGCTATGGGCAACTCTTGATCCTGAATGCCGGCGGCGGGTATCATGTGCTTGTTAGCGGGGATGGAGCGGATTTCCGTCGATCTCGGCCAGTTCGTGCTGACCGGTGAACCCGTAGCGGTGATGGGCGGCGGATCGCAGGTATCCGCGGCCGTGGCGACCAAGTCCAAGCAACCTGTACTCTATGTGGAGTTCCGCAAAGACGGCACTCCCATCGATCCCAGCCCGTGGTGGGCAACAAACGAAGGTGAAAAGGTTCGCGGATGATGCGCAAAACTTCCCTCATTTTCCTTGGCGCGGTCGCAGGTGCCGGGACTCACACTGCTGGCGACACAGCCACACATCGCGTTCGTCGGATCGAGCGCAAAAGCGGCGTCGTCGGACACTTACCGGCAGCTCAATCTGTTCGGCGACGTGTTCGAGCGCGTGCGCGCCGATTACGTCGAGAAGCCCGACGACAGCAAACTCGTCGAATCGGCGATCAACGGCATGCTGGCCGGGCTCGATCCGCATTCGAGCTACATGGACCCGAAGAGCTTCCGCGACATGCAGGTGCAGACGCGCGGCGAATTCGGCGGCCTCGGCATCGAGGTCACCATGGAGGACGGGCTGGTGAAGGTGGTTGCGCCGATCGACGATACGCCGGCGGCCAAGGCCGGCGTCATGGCCAACGACATCATCACCAAGCTCGACGACGAGCAGGTGCAGGGCCTGACCCTCAATCAGGCGGTCGAAAAGATGCGCGGCCCGGTGAACACCAAGATCAAGCTCACCATCATGCGCAAGGGGCAGGACAAGCCGATCGACGTGACCATCGTGCGCGACGTGATCCGCGTGAAATCGGTGCGCTCGCACAACGAGGGCGAGGATGTCGGCTATATCCGCATTACGCAATTCAACGAGCAGACCACCGACGGTCTGAAGAAGGCGATCAGCCGACCTCACCAGCAGCTCGGCGCCGAAAAGATCAAAGGCTTCGTGATCGATCTGCGCAACAATCCGGGCGGCCTGCTCGATCAGGCGATCTCGGTGTCGGATGCGTTCCTGGACAAGGGTGAGATCGTCTCCACCCGCGGCCGCAATGCTGAGGAAACGCAGCGCTTCAATGCCCGGCCGGGCGATCTGACCAAGGGCAAGCCGGTCATCGTGCTGATCAACGGCGGTTCGGCTTCGGCGTCGGAAATCGTCGCCGGCGCGCTGCAGGACCACAAGCGCGCGACGCTGGTCGGCACGCGCTCGTTCGGCAAGGGCTCGGTGCAGACCATCATTCCGCTCGGCGCCGGCAATGGCGCGCTGCGGCTGACCACGGCGCGTTACTTCACGCCCTCGGGCCGCTCGATCCAGGCCAAGGGCATCACGCCCGACATCGAGGTGCTCCAGGACGTGCCGGACGACCTGAAGTCGCGGACCGACACCAAGGGCGAGGCGTCGTTGCGCGGTCACCTCAAGGCGGAGGGCAGCGAAGAGTCGGGCTCGCAGTCCTACGTGCCGCCGGACGAAAAGGACGATAAGGCGCTCAAGGAGGCGCTCGATCTCCTGCGCGGCGCGATCAGCGACGCGGCCTTCCCGCCGAACCCGAAGGCCGCCGTTCCCAACTGAGCGGTTCGTTTCCCGATCCAAGAACGGGGCGGCCATGAGCCGCCCCGTTTTTTTGCGCTCCGGAATCCGCGTCGAGCCGAAAACCACGGACAAGGGCGATCAGGGTCGCGGTTCCGGCCGCCTTTCGGCCCGGCCGTGATAGACTCTGCCGAATGATTCGCCGGGTATGACTTGCCGGGACTGCCCGGTTGGATTGGCCCAGGGACTGGACGATGACGGCCGATGACCTGAGCGCGCCGCTTGGCCAGCAGCCGGCGAAGCGCCGGCGCAAGTTTCCGATCGCAGTGCCGCATGTCATCGCCGGCGCGTACTCGCGCTGTTCTTCGGCGTGTTCGTGCATGTGGGCGATCGTCGGCGACGATCCGTTCGGCGGCGAACCGGTGGTTGCCGTGCCGATCGACCTCGACGCGGCGGCGGCCGTGAAGAAATCCGAGGCGCCGGCCGCACCGGAGGCCGCTGCGGCGGCGCAAGGTCCCGTCCGCTATGACGGTCCGGTTCCTGCGGCAGCGCCGGGGTCACAACCGCTGGGCCAGGCCACGCGTCGGGAAACACCAAGACGGTCACCATCATCGACGGCAAGACCGGCGCGCGGCAGGAGGTGGTGATCCCGGATGGCGGGGAACGGCGCCAGTCCGGCCGAGCGCCCTGCGGTTAATCAGAAATTCGTCGAGATGACGCCGCGGGGCCCGATTCCGAAGATCGCCGCGGACGGCATGCGGCCGGCGGAAGCCTTCGCCGGCCGGTGAAGCCCATTCCCGGCAAGCCCGACGCGCCGCGCGTCGCGCTCATCGTCAGCGGCCTCGGCGTGAGCGCGAGCGTCACAGCCGACGCGCATCACCAAGCTGCCGGGGGCGGTGACGCTCGCCTTCATGCCCTACGGCGCCGACGTCGAGCGCCTGGTCGCGCGCGCCCGCGGCGAGGGTCATGAGATCCTGCTGCAAGTGCCGATGGAGCCGTTCGGCTATCCCGACAACGATCCCGGCCCGCAGACGCTGCTGACCTCGCTGACGCCGGAGCAGAACTCGACCGGCTGCATTGGCTGATGAGCCGGTTCCAGGGCTATGTCGGGATCGCCGGCGCCATGGGCGCGCGGTTCACCGCCTCCGAGCAGGCATTCGCTCCGATCCTGCGCGAAACCGCCAAGCGCGGGCTGATCTTTGTCGACGATGGCGCCAACGCGAGGAGCGTCGCCGGCCGCATCGCCGGCGCCAACAATGTGCCGTTCGCCAAGGCCGACATCGATTCTCGATGCGGTTGCCGACGCCTGCCGAAATCGACCACGCGCTCGGCCGCCTGGAAATGGCGGCGCGCGAGCGTAGCGTTCGCCGTCGGCATATCGTCGGCGCTGCCGGTATCGATCGAGCATATCGCCAAATGGGCGAAGGCGGCGGAAAGCCGCGGCTTGCTGCTGGTGCCGATCACGGCCGTGGCCGCCAAAGCCAAGCAGAAAGCCGGCGAATAGCGAGGTGGCGAACGGCGAAATAGCGAATAGATTAGCGGCTCGCTCGGCTACTCGCCATTCGCTCACATCCGATCGCTCATGACGTCCTTCGAAGATCTCCCCTACCGCCGTGTGCCGGCCTGATGGTGCTCAATCGCGCCGGCCTCGCCTTCATCGGCCGCCGCATCGGCGGCCCCGAGCACATCGACACCACGCATGTCTGGCAGTTGCCGCAAGGCGGCATCGATCCGGGCGAGGACCCGTGGCCGGCGGCTTTGCGCGAACTGCGCGAGGAAACCAATATCAGCTCGGTCGAACGGCTCGGCGAGATCGCCGAGTGGCTCACCTACGACATTCCGCCGGAGATCGCCGGCCACGCCTGGAACGGCAAATACCGCGGCCAGACGCAGAAGTGGTTCGCGCTGCGCTTTACCGGCGAGGAGAGCGAGATCGACGTCGCGCATCCGGCCGGCGGCCACGAGCCGGAATTTGTCGGAGTGGCGCTGGGAGAAGCTGGAGAACCTCCCGGACCTGGTCGTGCCGTTCAAGCGCAAGAGTCTACGAGCGCGTGGTCGCGGAATTCACGAAATTCGCCTGAGGAATTTGTTAGTGCTCGGCGGCCGCCGCTATGCGCCAGCGCCGTCCTGCAGGGCCTTCAATTGCTCGAGATGGCGCGTGAGCTTGTCGCGCTGCAGCTTCGTCGGCGGCGTCGGCGACGTCTTCCTCGGCATCCTTGATTTCGGCGTGCGCAAGTCGAGATCGAAATCTCTCGCGCGCCACCGCCCGGTCGGCAAGCACCGTCAGGCCGGCCGGGCCGACTTCGGCAAAGCCGCCGGTGACCACGACCGGCTCGCGCGCGCCGCCGCGATAAGATGGTCACGATGCCCGGCCGCAGCACCGTCACCAGCGGCGCGTGGCCGGCGAAAATGCCCATGTCGCCTTCGGCGCCGGGCAGGTCGACCTGATCGACATCGCCGGAGAACAGCACGTTTTCCGGCGAGACGAATTCGAAATGAAGTGCGTCGGCCATCGTTGCTACGCCGCTTCCGCGAGTTTCTTGCCCTTCTCGACCGCCTGCTCGATGGTGCCGACCATATAGAAGGCGGCCTCGGGCAGGTGATCGTACTTGCCCTCGCACAGGCCCTGGAAGCCGCGGATGGTGTCGGCGAGATCGACGAACACGCCGGGCGAGCCGGTGAACACTTCGGCGACGTGGAACGGCTGCGACAGGAAGCGCTCGATCTTGCGCGCCCGCGCCACCGTCAGCTTGTCCTCTTCGGACAGCTCGTCCATGCCGAGGATGGCGATGATGTCCTGCAGCGCCTTGTAGCGCTGCAGGATCTGCTGCACGCGGCGGGCCACCTGCATAGTGTTCTTCGCCGACCACCGTCGCGCGACAGCATGCGCGACGTCGAATCCAGCGGATCGACCGCCGGATAGATGCCCTTCTCGGCGATCGAGCGCGACAGCACCGTGGTGGCGTCGAGATGCGCGAACGAGGTCGCCGGCGCCGGATCGGTGAGGTCGTCGGCCGGCACGTAGATCGCCTGCACCGAGGTGATCGAGCCTTTGGTGGTCGTGGTGATGCGCTCCTGCAGTGCGCCCATGTCGGTCGCGAGCGTCGGCTGATAGCCGACCGCCGAGGGAATGCGGCCGAGCAGCGCCGACATTTCCGAACCCGCCTGCGTGAACCGGAAGATGTTGTCGACGAAGAACAGCACGTCCTGGCCCTGGTCGCGGAAATATTCGGCGACCGTCAGTCCGGAGAGGCCGACGCGGGCGCGCGCGCCGGGCGGCTCGTTCATCTGGCCGTAGACCAGCGCGCATTTCGATCCTTCGACCGAGCCCTTGTGCGGGTCCTTGTTGACGCCCGACTCGATCATCTCGTGATAGAGATCGTTGCCTTCGCGGGTGCGCTCGCCGACGCCGGCGAATACCGAATAGCCGCCGTGCGCCTTGGCGATGTTGTTGATCAGTTCCATGATGATGCACGGTCTTGCCGACGCCGGCGCCGCCGAACAGGCCGATCTTGCCGCCCTTGGCATAAGGCGCGAGCAGATCGACGACCTTGATGCCGGTGACCAGGATCGCCGCCTCGGTCGACTGATCGGTGTAGGCCGGCGCATCCTGATGGATCGGGCGCGTCTCCTGGTGCGGCACCGGGCCGGCCTCATCGACCGGATCGCCGATCACGTTGATGATGCGTCCGAGCGTGCCGTCGCCGACCGGCACCGAGATCGGCTGGCCGGTGTCGGTCACTTCCTGGCCGCGCACCAGGCCTTCGCTGGTGTCCATGGCAATGGTGCGGACGGTCGATTTCGCCGAGATGCTGGGCGACTTCGAGCACCAGGCGATTGCCCTGGTTCGTGGTCTCCAGCGCGTTGAGAATCGCCGGCAGATGGTCCTCGAAATGCACGTCGACGACGGCGCCGATGACTTGGGTGATATGTCCGACTTGGTTGGCCATCATGGTCCTCTTGCGACAGCGTTGATCACAGCGCCTCGGCGCCGGAGATGATCTCGATCAGTTCCTTGGTGATCATCGCCTGGCGGGTGCGGTTGTAGGTGAGCGTCTGCTTGCGGATCATGTCGCCGGCATTGCGGGTGGCGTTGTCCATCGCCGACATCTGCGCGCCGTAGAACGAAGCGGCGTTTTCCAGGAGCGCGCGGAAAATCTGCACGGCGACGTTGCGCGGCAAAAGGTCGTGCAGGATGTCTTCGGCTTCCGGCTCGAATTCGTAGGCGGCGCCGCCCAAGCGCGTCGGTCGCCTTGTCGTCGAACACCGGCGGAATGATCTGCTGCGCGGTCGGCACTTGCGCGATCACCGAGCGGAAGCGCGAGAAGAACAGCGTGCAGACGTCGAATTCGAAATTGTTGAAGCGGGCGATGACCTTTTCCGCGATCATCTCGGCGTGCTCGAACCGCAGCGTGCGTGCCGCGCGCAGATCGACCATCTCGACGATCTGGCTCGGCATAGAGCCGGCGCAACTGATCGTAGCCCTTGCGGCCGACGCAGAAGAACTTGACTTCCTTGCCTTCGCGCATGAGCGCGCCGGCGCGCTCGCGCGCCAGCCGCACGATGGCGGTGTTGAACGGCCCGCACAGGCCGCGTTCGGCGGTGCAGACCAGAAGCAGATGCACGTGTCGCTGCCGGTGCCGCGCAGCAGCCGCGGCGCCGTCTCGCTCTCGCCGACCGACGCGGCGATGTTGCCGAGCACCTTGTCCATCTGCGTGGCGTAGGGCCGCGCCGCCTCGGCCGCCGCCTGCGCGCGGCGCAGCTTCGAGGCCGCGACCATCTGCATGGCCTTGGTGATCTTCTGCGTCGCCTTGGTGGCGGCGATGCGGTTGCGCAGGTCTTTGAGCGAAGGCATCGCTTAAGCTTCACGCCTCGCTCATTACGCGAACGTCTTGGCGTAGCTTTCGACCGCCGCCTTGAGCTTGCCGGCGGTGGCGTCGTCGAGGTCGCGCGAGTTGCGGATGGCGTTGAGGATTTCCGGGTGCTGCTGGCGCAGCGCGCCGAGCAAGCCGTCCTCGAACGCGCGCACGCGCTCGACCGGCAGCGGGTCGAGATAGCCGTTGACGCCGGCATAGATGACGCAGACCTGCTCTTCCATCTTCAGCGGCGAGAATTGCGGCTGCTTGAGCAGTTCGGTGAGCCGCGAGCCGCGATTGAGCAGGCGCTGGGTGGTGGCATCGAGATCGGAGCCGAACTGCGCGAACGCCGCCATCTCGCGGTATTGCGCCAGCTCGCCCTTGATGCGGCCGGCGACCTTCTTCATCGCCTTGGTCTGCGCCGAGGAGCCGACGCGCGATACCGAGAGGCCGACGTTCACCGCCGGGCGGATGCCCTGATAGAACAAGTCGGTCTCGAGGAAGATCTGGCCGTCGGTGATGGAGATGACGTTGGTCGGGATATAGGCCGACACGTCGTTGGCCTGGGTTTCGATCACCGGCAGCGCGGTGAGCGAGCCGGCCCCGTGCTCGTCGTTCATCTTCGCCGCGCGCTCCAGCAGCCGCGAGTGCAGATAGAACACGTCGCCCGGATAGGCCTCGCGGCCCGGCGGCCGGCGCAGCAGCAGCGACATCTGCCGATAGGCGACGGCCTGCTTGGACAGATCGTCGTAGATGATGACCGCGTGCATGCCGTTGTCGCGGAAATATTCGCCCATGGCGCAGCCGGAGAACGGCGCCAAAAACTGCATCGGCGCCGGATCGGAGGCGGTCGCCGCGACCACGATCGAATAGTCGAGCGCGCCGTTTTCCTCCAGCACCTTGACGAACTGCGCCACCGTCGAGCGCTTCTGCCCGACCGCGACATAGACGCAATAAAGCTTGATCTTCTCGTCGCCGGAGGCGTTGAGCGGCTTCTGGTTCAGGATCGTGTCGAGCGCGATCGCGGTCTTGCCGGTCTGGCGGTCGCCGATGATCAGCTCGCGCTGGCCGCGGCCGATCGGGATTAGGGCGTCGATCGCCTTCAGTCCGGTCGCCATCGGCTCGTGCACCGACTTGCGCGGAATGATGCCGGGCGCCTTCACGTCGACGCGCGATTTCGTTTCGGCCCGGATCGGCCCCTTGCCGTCGATCGGCTCGCCGAGCGCGTCGACGACGCGGCCGAGCAGGGCCTTGCCGACCGGAACCTCGACGATCGCGCGGGTGCGCTTGACGGTCTGGCCTTCCTTGATCTCGCGGTCGGTGCCGAAGATCACGATGCCGACATTGTCGATTTCGAGATTGAGCGCCATGCCTTTGACGCCGCTCTCGAACTCGACCATCTCGCCGGCCTGCACGTTGTCGAGGCCGTAGACGCGGGCGATGCCGTCGCCGACCGAGAGCACTTGGCCGACTTCCGAAACCTCGGCCTCCTGGCCGAAATTCCTGATCTGCTCCTTGAGAATGGCGGAGATTTCCGCGGCGCGGATATCCATTAGCGGGCCTCTTTCATCGCGTTCTTGATCGCATTGAGTTTGGTGCGCAGCGAGCCGTCGACCATGCGGCTGCCGAGCTTGACCACCAGCCCGCCAATGATCGCGGGATCGACTTTGATGGCGAGATCGACGTCCTTGCCGCTGACCGCCTTGAGCGCGCTGCGCAGCGCGGCGATGTGGTCGTCCTTGAGCTGTTCGGCCACGGTGATCTCGGCCGTTGCCTCGCCTTTATGCTGGGCGACGAGTTCGCGGTATCCCCTGACCATGTCGCGCACGGCGAACAGCCGCCGATTGGTCGTCACCAGTTTGACGAATCGCGCCGCCAGGTCGCCGATTCCGGCGCGGTCTAGTACCGCGGAAACCGCCTGCAGCTGTTCGTCGGCGGAAAACACCGGGCTGCGCACCAGCCGTTCGAGGTCGGCGCTCTCGGCGACCAGCGCGTCGAAGCGTTCAAGGTCGACTTTCAGCGTGTCGATGGCATTGGTCTCGCGCGCGAGGTCGAACAGCGCGGTCGCGTAGCGGCCGGCCATGCCGGATACGATGGGTTGTGCGCCTGCCAAGTGTGCTCTCTAAGCTCGCGTGCTTTCCACTGCGTGCGGCTCGGGTTTCTTTTGAGTTTTCCGCAAGGCCCGCAACCGGAGCGAACGGCCGGTGCAAGCCTTTGGGATTCCGGCGGGACATCGGATTTGGAGGCAGCGGGAATGCCCCCGCGGCCCCGCGAAAATCGCCGCGTTGCTAACATACCGTGCGCTGCGGTGCAACACGGCGAACTCGACGTTTCTTGGCTTGGTTTCGGGGGATCGGCGGATCACGAGCCGTGGCCCGCCGCGTGCTCGCGGATCGCCCCGAGGAAGGTCTCGCCGTACTGCCGAAGCTTGGCCTCGCCGACGCCGTGCACGGCGCTCATCTCCGCAATTGTCGCAGGCTTTCGCCGGACCATGTCGAGGAGCGTTTTATCGGCGAACACGACATAGGCGGCCACGCGCTGCTCCTTGGCAAGCTCCGACCGGCGCCGCCGCAGCGCCTCGAACAGCGCGGTGTCGCCGGGTGCGCCGTCAGCAAGAGCGGTGGCGTTCGCGGCGGCGCGCGTGGCCTTCCGCGTCGCCGGTTTAAGCGTGTCGGCCCGCAGCTCCAAGGTGGCGGAGCCCTTGAGCACAAGCCGGCCGGCTTCGGTCACAGTCCAGCAGCCGTGGCCGGTGATATCGAGCGCGATAATGCCGGCGCCGTGCAACTGGCGGAAGATCGAGCGCCATTCCTGCTTGCCGTATTCCCTGCCGACGCCGAAGGTCGGCAGGTGATCGTGACCGAATTTCTCGATCGCCTCGGTGGTCTCGCCGAGCAGCATGTTGGTCAGGTGTTCGGTGCCGAAGCGCTGCCCGGTGCGGACGATGGCGGACAGCGCCTTCTGCGCCGCGATCGTGCCGTCGATCACTTCGGCGCCGTCACAGCAGAAATCGCAGTTGCCGCAAGGCTGCGCCGCCTCGCCGAAATAGGCGAGCAAGGTCTGGCGCCGGCAGCGCGGCGATTCACACAGCGAGACCAGCGCATTGAGCCGCTGCCGGTCGATGCGTTTCTGCTCGTCGGCAGCGTCGCTATCATCGATCTGCAGGCGGCGCAGACGGATGTCGCCCATGCCGTAGAGCGTCAAGGTATCGGCGGGCAGACCGTCGCGGCCGGCGCGGCCGATCTCCTGGTAATAGCTCTCGATATTGGACGGCAGATCGGCGTGGAGAACAAAGCGCACATCCGGTTTGTCGATGCCCATGCCGAACGCCACGGTCGCGACCATGACGACGCCGTCGTCCTGCAGAAAAGCATCCTGGTTGCGCGAGCGCGCCGCGGCTTCCATGCCGGCGTGGTAGGGCAGTGCGTTGGTACCGTTGTCGCAGAGGTATTCGGCGAGCTCGTCGGTCTTGCGCCGCGACGCGCAATAGACGATGCCGCTTTGCCCGTGACGGGCTCTGATGAAATCCGCCACTTCTTTGCGGCCGGCGGACTTTGCCCGCATCGCCAGCCGCAGATTGGGCCGATCGAAGCCGTGCACGAACACGGCGGGAGGCCGGCGGAAAAGCTTCGCCAGAATGTCGGCACGCGTGGCCGCGTCGGCGGTGGCGGTGAAAGCGACCGTCTGCACCCCGCCCAGCGCTGCCTGAACGCCGCCGAGCGCCGCGTATTCGGGGCGGAAATCGTGGCCCCATTGCGAGATGCAATGCGCCTCGTCGACGGCCAGCAGCGCGACCTTGGCGCGCTTGAAGACATCGAGCGTTTCGGGCCTCACCAGCCGTTCCGGTGCGACATAGACGAGGCGCAACTCGCCGCGTGCGATTTGGTCGAGAACCGATCGGTTCTCGTCGGGGTCATTGGCGGAGTTGAGGCTCGCTGCGGCGACGCCATAACCGCGCAGCTGCGCCACCTGATTGCGCATCAGCGCGATCAATGGCGACACGACGACGGTGAGGTCGCCGTGCAATAGCGCAGGAAGCTGGTAGCACAGCGATTTGCCGCTGCCGGTCGGCATCACGGCCAGCACATCGCGGCCGCCAAGAATAGCGTCGACGATTTCGGCCTGACCCGGCCGGAAGCCCTCGAAGCCGAATGTGATACGAAGCGCGCGCTGCGCTGCGGCCAAGTCCGGCATTTCCGTCCTCTCCCGGCGATGTTCTATCTTTGTTCCGACGAAGCCGCAAGCCGAGATGCCATCCCGGCATGCAACTGGCGCAAGCGAGGTCCGACGTGCCCATTGTTGCGACATAGCCTTCGCTGATGCACGGTGCCGGCCACGCCGGGATTCCCTTTCATGTCTGTTGATCCAAGCCGAGACGGCCATCAGGCCGCCGGCCTCGCAAGGCCGCTTGCGCTTTTGTTTATCGCCGGCGTTGCCATGCGTATGACGCTCTTGGTCATGCCGCCGGTGATCCCGCTGGTCCACGAACAGCTGCACATGTCGGAGACGCAGGTCGGTCTGCTGGTCGGGCTGCCGCTCGCGGTCTTTGCCGTTGCCGCCGTGCCGGGATCGCTGCTGATTGCACGGATCGGTACGACGTTCGCGGTGGCGCTCGGCATGGCGGTCGCGGCGATCGCAGGTGGCGCGCGCGCCGCCGCGGTCGACACCTGGACGCTTTACGCGGCGGCGATCGTGTCCGGGTTCGGCGTCGCCATCATGCAGCCGGGTATGCCGACGCTGGTGCGCGACTGGCTGCCGAAGCGCATTGCATTCGGCACCATCGCCTATTCCGCCGGCATGCTCATGGGCGCGACGTTTCCGGCGGTCTTCACCATTGCCTACGTCTTGCCGGCCGTCGGCGGCTCCTGGCGGCTCGACGTGGTGCTGTGGGCGCTGCCGGCGCTGCTCATGGCGCCGGTGTTTTTCCTGGGAAGCCCGCGAATTCGCGGTGGCCATGACGCCGCGGCTGCGAGCAACCGGCTGTGGTGGCCGGACTGGAAGGATCCGGTGGTCTGGCTGCTCGGCTTCACCTTCGCGAGCAACAACAGCCCCTATTTCGTGACCAGCGCCTTTCTGGGCGACTATCTGGTCACGCTGGGAAAGCCGGAGATGCTCGGTTCGGCGCTAGGCTGGCTCAACGGATCGCAAATTATCGCCCTCGCGGTGCTGGTGCTCACGGCTAATCGGCTGCACATGCGGGCGTGGCCGTTCCTGGTTTTCGGCCCGATCATGCTGGCGGCATTTCTTGTGATCATTTTCATCCATTCTTCGATCGCGATTGTCGCGGCCACCGCGGTGCTTGGCATCGCCGCGGCGGTCACGATGACCGCGATCCTGGCGCTGCCTGCGTTCTTAAGCCGGCCGGGTGACGTGCCGCGTACCGCCGCCGGTATGTTCACCATCAGCTACACCTGCGCGATCATCATCCCGACCATCTGCGGCGCGCTGTGGGATGCAACCGGGAAGCCGTGGACTGCGTTCGTACCGCTGTGCATCTGCGCCGTCGCGCTCACCGTGCTCGGCGCCATCGTGACGCGTTTTCATCCAGCCTCTGAAAAAATCCCCGCCCGAACAGGCATAATGCGCCAATGACCACCCGACCCAGGAAGCCCCGATCCAAAGTATCGCCGAAGCGGCGGATGTTGCCGACCGACCGGCTCGCCTATTCAGCCATCAGCCAACGGCCGCCGCTTAAATTGCCCGATGGCGCGCGCATGGTGGTCTGGGTGATTGTCAATGTCGAGGAATGGGACGCCACGCAACCGATGCCGCGCACCGTGCTGACGCCGCCCGCGGGCGGCTCGCCGATGCCCGACGTGCCCAACTGGGCCTGGCACGAATACGGCAACCGGGTCGGCTTCTGGCGGTTTGTCGAAATATTCGACGAATTCGCGATCCCGGCCGTGCTGGCGATCAACGGCGCGGCGCTGGCGGCCTATCCGCCGATCGTGCAGGCTGCCGTGGAACGCCAGTGGGAGTTCCTCGGCCACGGCTTTACCCAGCGCAACATGCAGAAGGTGACCGACGAGCGCGGCGATATCCGCAAAGTCCGCGAAGTCATCTTGAAAGCGACCGGGAAGCCGCCGCGCGGCTGGCTCGGCCCAGGCCTCACCGAAACCTGGGAAACGCCGGACCTTCTGGTCGAGGAGGGCTATGACTACGTCGCCGATTGGGTGCTCGACGATCAGCCGGTCTGGCTCAAGACCCGGGGCCAACCCATTCTCAACGTACCGTATACGCAGGAATGCAATGACGTTGCCATGATGCTCATCCAGCATCATTCGGCGAGCGAATATCGCGATCGCGCGCTCGACCAGTTCGAGCAGATTTACGCGGATGCAGCTCATTCCGCGCGCGTCATGGCGCTCTCGGTGCACCCCTACATCATGGGTGCGCCGCACCGCCTGAAATACCTGCGCCGGGTATTTGAGGTCATCCGCAAAAACAGCGACGTTCTGTTCTGGACCGGCGCGCAAATTGCCGACTGGTACCTGGCGGTCGGACCGAAAGCGCCGTGACGGTGAACGAGCACAGCGCAGCAGAGCTCGCACCGAAGGGCGCAGGCGACGTCCAGGCCCGGCTGTTGCTGGTCGTGCTGTGTCTCATTTGGGGCTTCACCTGGCCGCTGATGAAGATCGCGTTGAACGAAATCCCGCCGCTCAGCATGCGCACCGCGACGGCCGGGATCGGCGCGCTCGCGCTGTTGGCGATCTGTCTGGTCGGGCGGCGCAGCTTGCGCATTCCGACGGCGAAAGCCTGGGCGCATGTCGTGGCCGCCTCTATCCTGAACGTCGTCGGCTTCAGCCTGTTCAGTGCATTCGCGCAGATCGCGGCCGCGACTTCGCGCGTCACCATCCTGACTTACACGATGCCGATCTGGACGTTGGTGCTGGCCTGGGTGGTCCTGCGCGAACGCCCGAGCCGCGTGCAGACGATCGCGATCCTGCTTTGCACGGTCGGGCTCGCGGTTCTGATCGGTCCGCTGGCGACCACCGGACTACCGCTAGGCCTGCTGTTGGCGATGGGTTCGGGTGCGAGCTGGGCTGCCGGCACCGTCTATCTCAAATGGGCGCGCATCCAGGCTGATCCGGTAGGCCTCGCGAGTTGGCAAATCACCATCGCGTTCTTCGTCATCATGGCATGCATGTTTATTTTCGAAGGCAAACTTGACCTCGGCCGCGCTCACGCCGACGCGCTGCTCGCGGTGGCTTTCACCGGCGTGTTCGGTAACGCGGTCGCCTACGCGATGTGGTTCGCCATCGTCCGGCGCGTGCCGGCTCTGACGGCGACGCTCGGGATTGTTGGCATACCGGTGATCGGCGTGGTCGCCACCATTGTCATGCTGGGCGAGCGGCTGACGGCCGCCGACACGATCGGGTTTGCGTTTATATTCGCGGCGTCGCTGTGCGCGCAGCTTCCGGCATCGGCATTCCAGCGGGCTAGGCGTTGACCCGCTGCGCCATTTCCGCCATGCGCGCCACCATGACGCTGGCGGGATCGGCAAGTGCGTCGATGACGGTGAAGTGGTTGCCGGGGAATTCTGCGTAGCGGGTTTCCGCTTTGGCCTGCCGCCAAGCTTGCGCCATGGCTTGGCTCTGACGTTTGAACTCGCTGGTTTCGAGATCGCCGACGACGGCGTCGAGGGCGCGTCCGGCCGGAACCGGCCAGAACAGCGGCGAAACGCGACGGGCTTCTTCGGCGTCAAGCCGCAAGTCCTGGTTGGTGCCGACGTTGAGCAGGGGCGTAAGATCAAATACGCCGGAGATGGCGTAGCCGGCCGGCGCGAGATCGGCTGGCGCCTTGGGATAGAGCGCATGCCAGTCGGTCGCAACCATGGCGGCGGCAAGCTGGCCACCGGCCGAATGGCCGGTGACCAGCATACGCTGGCCGAACCGCTGCCACAGGAAAATACAGGCGCGCCGGATTTGCTCGATGATGTCGGCGACCGTGACGATCGGACAGAGATCGTAGCCGACGACCGCAACTGCAACACCGCGCCCGTTCAGGCCGCGGGCCATCTGGCTGTACGAGGACGGGTCGAACGAGCGCCAGTAGCCGCCATGGATGAACATGGCCAGCGGCGCGGTGTTGCCCGTCTCGGGCAGGAAGAGATCGATGAATTGCCGCGGCGTATCGCCATAGGAGAGGCCGAGCTCGGCGCGGCCGCGCTTGAGCGTCTCGGCGCGATAATCCTCGGCCTCGCGCGCCCAGCGCGCAAAAATCTCAGGGTGCTCCGGCACGCGGGCGCGCAAATTGTACTCGGCTTCGTAATCGATCGCGGCCATCGGCGCCTCCAGCGGATTGCGCGCGACATTGCGGCAAGGCCGTTGCGCGGGCAAGCCGTGCGCCATAAGAAAGATCGCCCTGAAACAAGAGGCCGGTCATGAAGGTCGGCGACAAGTCCATGCGCAGCATCTGGCTCGAGCCGGATGGCTGGTCGATCGGCGTGATCGATCAGACCGCGTTGCCGCATCGCCTGGTGACCGCTCGCCTGACGACGCTCGCGGAAGCGGCGCATGCGATCCGCGCCATGGTGATCCGCGGCGCGCCGCTGATCGGGGCGACCGCCGCCTATGGCATGTGTCTGGCGCTGCGCGAAGATGCCTCCGATGAATCGCTCGAGCGCGCCTGCGCTACGCTCCTGGCCACGCGTCCGACGGCGATCAATCTCAAATGGGCGCTCGATGAAATGCTGGCCGCGGTGCGCAACCGGCCGCGCCCGGAGCGTACTGCTGCGGCCTATCGGCGCGCCGCGGAGATCAGCGAACAGGATATCGCCATCAACACCGGCATCGCCCGCAATGGTCTGCCGCTGATCGAGGCGGTGGCTGCGCGCAAGAAGCCGGGTGAGCGGGTCAACGTGCTCACCCATTGCAACGCCGGCTGGCTGGCGGCGGTCGACGTCGGCACGGCCACGGCGCCGATCTACCTGGCGCACGATAGCGGTATTGCCGTTCACGTCTTTGCCGACGAAACGCGGCCGCGCAACCAGGGCGCTTCGCTCACCGCCTGGGAGCTCGGCCAGCATGGCGTGCCGCATACGTTGATCGCCGACAACACCGGCGGCCATCTGATGCAGCACGGCCTTGTCGACCTGGTCATCGTCGGCACCGATCGCGTTACCGCCACTGGCGACGTCTGCAACAAGATCGGCACCTATTTGAAGGCGCTCGCCGCGCGCGACAACGACGTGCCGTTCTATGTGGCGCTGCCGTCGCCGACCATCGATTTCACAGTGGCCGACGGCATTGCCGAGATACCGATCGAACAGCGCAGCCCCGACGAGGTCGCGACCATGACCGGGCGCACCGCCGACGGCCGGGTCGAGACCGTGCGCATCGCGCCCGCCGGCACCCCGGTGGCCAATTACGCCTTTGACGTCACTCCGGCGCGGCTGGTGACCGGTCTGATCACCGAACGCGGCGTGATTGCGGCCTCGCGCGCGGCGCTGGCAGGGGCTTTTCCGGAGCGCGCCGGCACGGCAGAATGAGCGGCTTTGTCGCGTCGGTTGCGCTGTCGGAGTGGGTGACATGCGTAAGCTTGAAGGTCGGCGGTCGCCGAATCTGCCGCTTCCTGGAATCCTGACGATGAGCGTCAATTTGCTGCCGGCATCGCCGCCGGTCGATGGCCGACAATCACCGACGGCGTTTGCCATCGCGCGCGGCACCGCGCGCTTCCTGCATGCGCTCGGCTATTCGGTGGTCAGCGAATTGCCGCTGCCTTCGGGTCGCCGCGCCGATCTGGTCGCGCTGGGCGGCGACGGCGAAGTCCTGATCGTAGAAATCAAATCGTCGGTTGCCGATTTCCGCGCCGACCAGAAGTGGATGGATTACCGTCTGCACTGCGACCGGTTGTTTTTCGCCACCATCCTCGATGTTCCATGCGAGATCTTTCCCGCCGATGCCGGCCTGATCGTCGCCGACGCCTTCGGCGCGTCGATCCTGTACGAGGCGCCCGAGCATCGGCTGGTGCCGGCGCGGCGGAAGACCGTGATGCTGCGCTTCGCCCACGCCGCCGCGCTCCGCCTGCAGGCGCTGGCCGATCCGCAGGGACCGTATCGCGGCGAACTCTAGGAGCGGGCGCCGGTGTCCGCTTTCAAAACCCGAGGGAGCCGGGTGCGGCGGCGGCGATTTCACCGGGCGCCGTGGTGGCGGGCGCGTCGGCGATCGCGGTCGGTGCGAATTGCTTGACGCCGTCATGGTCGAGCACGAACAGCGGCACCACCCGCGGCATTTCGACATCCTCCAGCAGCGTCAGCCGGCGATTGTCGAGCACGATCCACTTGTCGTCGAGACGGGCCGCAACGACGGCGTGATCTTCGCCGGCGGCGAGATTGCGCACGATGACGAGCTTGACATCATCGGCGCTGACACCCGCCGCGGTGAGCGCAGCATACTTGGCGATGGCGTAGTCTTCGCAGTCGCCGCGCCCGGTCGTGAGCGTCTCAAGCGGAGCACTCCAGCGGTCGAGCACGCCCCATTGGGCCAGATCGCTCACCGGCTCGATCGCGAGATTGATGGCGCGGTTGATCACGCCGATGCGGGCACGGCCAGTGCGGGCACGGCCGTCGGCGACAACGGCAAGGAACTTTTGCGCGGCCGTCGGGCAGATTTCCGCGGCGCCCTGGCAACGCGCCAGGACCTCGCTCTCGGCGCGGATATCGGCGACAATGGCGTTCCATTTGGTCAACAGTTCGCCGCTCGTCACCGGCGCGGCGTCGAGACCGAATGGTTGGGTTCCGAACGTTTGAATCGGCTCCGCCGGCTCAATGGCGCTGAGCTGATATTGGGCAAAGGCGCTGACCGGACCGCCGAAGACGAGCGGCAACAAAAGCAGCAGCACGGCGCTCCGCGCCGTAATCTTCCCGAACATGTTGACGTCCCCGACGGCGTGGGTCTCGCGCGCTAGGTGCGCGCTTGCCCGGCTCTTTCGTTTTCAAGGGACGCGATAACCCGGCCGCTGCTGCGGTCGCGTTAATACGTAGTGGCTGTTGCGTAGATGTTCGAAAATAGCGTGCAGGAATTATTACGGCATTTGCGAACAATTTTAATGAAACCGCGTCGACGCCCGCTGCCTGTACAGGCGGCCGCTTTTGCGGTTAGATGGAAAGGTTAAAAATGTAACTAATCACCCCGGGAGGATATCATGCGCCGCACACGCCTCATGCAGCTCTGTGGAGTGGCGATGTTTGGCCTCGCGTGCGGCGCGGGCGCGGCCGCCGCCGCGGACAAGACCTTCGAGCTCAAGCTCTCGCACTGGGTGCCGCCGTCGCATCCCTTGCAGAAGGCGATGGAGGATTGGGGTGCCTCGATCGAGAAGGATTCCGGCGGCACCATCAAATACAAGGTCTATCCGGCCCAGCAGCTCGGCAAGGCCTTCGACCATTACGACATGGCGCGCGACGGCATTGCCGACGTGACTTATGTCAGCCCCGGCTATCAGCCCGGCCGTTTCCCCATCTTCGACGCCGGCAATTTGCCGTTCATGCTGGCCAACGCCAAGGGCGGCTCGGAAGCGCTTGACGCCTGGTACCGCAAATACGCCGCCACGGAGATGAAGGACGTCAAGTTCTGCTTCGCCTTCGCCCACGACCCCGGCACGTTCCATTCGCGCACCAAGAAGATCGTCGTGCCGGCCGACATCAAAGGCATGAAGATCCGACCGGCGCACGCGACCATGGCTTCGCTGGTTACCGAACTTGGCGGCACCAATGTGCAGGCGTCGGCGCCCGAGGTACGCGATGTTCTGGAGAAGGGCGTGGCCGACGCGGTCACCTTTCCCTGGGGCTCGATCGTGCTGTTCGGCATCGACAAGGTGACCAAGTATCATATGGAGGCGGCGATCTACACCACGAGCTTCGTCTGGGTGATGAACAAATCGACCTACGCGCTGATGTCGCCGGGGCAGCAGAAGGTGATCGACGACCATTGCAACACGCAATGGGCGGAACGGGTCGCCGCGCCGTGGGCGGATTTCGAGCACGACGGCATCGCCAAACTCAAGGCCGAGCCCGGCCAGGACGTCTATCCGATCACCGACGCGCAACTCGATGAATGGAAGGCCGCGGCCGGGCCGGTGGTGCAGAATTGGGCCAAGGCGGTGAAAAAGACCGGCAACGATCCGGACGCGGTGCTGAAAGACCTCAAGGCGGAACTCGCCAAATACAATTCCGGATACTGAAATCCGGCATTGAATGCTGTTGGGGCGAGTTTAATGTGCAGCGATGGGGAGGCACTGATGCGCGGCATTCGTCACCTGGTACCCGGCGTGCTCGCGACGCTCTGGCTCGTGCTTGGCGTCGGCGCGGCGTCCGCGCAGGATAAGACTTTCGATCTGAAAATCTCGCATTGGGTGCCGCCGTCGCATCCCTTGCAAAAGGCGATCCAGGACTGGGGCGACGATATTCAGAAAGCCTCGAACGGGACCATCACCTACAAGATCTTTCCTGCGCAGCAACTGGGTAAGGCGTTCGACCACTACGACATGGCGCGCGACGGCATCGCCGACGTCGTCTACGTCAATCCCGGCTATCAACCGGGGCGCTTCCCGATCATCTCGGCAGGCGAGCTGCCCTTCCTCGTCGGCAACGCCAAGGGCGGCAACCGCGCCATCGACGCCTGGTACCGCAAATACGCGGCGAGCGAGATGAAGGATGTCCATTATTGCTTCTCCTTCGTGCTCGATCCGGTCGCGTGGCACTCCACCAGCAAGAAGATCGTGGTGCCCTCCGACATCCACGGCATGAAGGTGCGCCCGGCGCAGGGAACCATCGCCGCTTGGGTGACGCAACTCGGCGGCACCAACGTACAATCGAGCGCACCGGAGGTCAGGGACGTTCTCGCCAAGGGAGTAGCGGACGCGGTCACCTTCCCTTGGGGCTCGATGCTGCTGTTCGGCATCGACAAGGTGACGAAGTACGACATGGATGAGCCGCTCGGCTCGGTGACGTTTCAGTGGTTGATCAATCCGGCAACTTACGCCGCCATGTCTGCGTCACAGAAGAAAGTGATCGACGATCACTGCACCAGCGAATGGGCTGCCCGGTTCGCCGATCCGTGGGTCGATTTCGAGCATGACGGCCTGGAGAAAATCAAAGCCGAGCCGGAACATGAGGTCTACAAGATCACCGACGAGCAGCTCGCGGAGTGGAAGAAGTCGGCCGAGCCGCTGAAACAGAAGTGGGCGGTGGCCGTGAAAAAAGCCGGCGGCGATCCCGACGCGATCTGGAAAGAGCTGCAAGCGTCGCTGACGCGCTACGACGCCGGCTTCTGACCAAACGACATGTCGAACGCCGACCTTTCCGCTGCCGGACCCGCCGCGCCGCAGGCCGGACGCGCGGCTAACGCGATGGATCGCTTCATCAACGGCATCGAGCTGATCGCGGCGTTCTTCGCCGGCATTGTCGCTGTCGACATCTTCGTCTCGGTGCTGCTGCGCTACTTCTTCGCGGTGCAAATTCCCGACAGCTACGATTTCGGCCGGCTCTTGCTCGGCATTCTGATCTTCTGGGGCATCGCCGCGACGTCCTATCGCGGCACCCACATCACCGTCGATCTGCTTTGGGCCAATGTCGGCCCGCGCATGCAGCGTTTCATCGATGTTTTCGCCACGCTGGTGCTGCTGTTCGTGGTGACGGTGCAAACCTACACGTTGTTCGACAAGGTCACGAGCACTTACGCCGAAAACGTGTCCACTTTCGATCTGCGCCTGCCGGTGTGGCCGTTCTTCCTGGTGGCGTGGCTCGGCGATGCGGCGGCGGTGCTGCTGATCGCGGTACGCACCTATCGGTTGATCTTCCATCCGGAGCTTATGGGCGGCCGCTACCAGATCAAGCCGGTGGAATGAAGCGCACATCCAAGAGGTTTATTTGAGCACCGATCTGGTCGCCATAATCGGATTTCTCGTCCTCTTCGGTTTGATGCTGATGCGCGTGCCGGTCGGCATGGCCATGGGCCTCGTGGGCGTGAGCGGCTTTGCCTATCTCGTCGGCGGCCAGCCGGCGTTGAAGATCGTCGGCCATACCTCGATGCGCACGGTGACCGATTACACCTTCGGCGTCATTCCCATGTTCCTGCTGATGGGCGCGTTCGTGTCCAATTCCGGCATGAGCCGCGAGTTGTTCCGCGCCGCCAACGCGTTCGCCGGCCATTTCCGCGGCGGGCTCGGCATCGCCACCATCGCGGCTTGCGCCGGCTTTGCCGCCATCTCGGGCTCCTCGGTTGCCACCGCCGCCACCTTCGCTACGGTCGCCTATCCGGAAATGCGCCGCTACGGCTATCCGCAATCGTTCGCCACCGGCGTGATCGCCGCCGGCGGCACGCTCGGCGCCATGCTGCCGCCGTCGACCGTACTTGCGGTCTACGGCATCATCACCGAGCAGGACATCGGCAAGCTGTTCATCGCCGGCATCATCCCGGGACTGCTTGCCGCTTCGATGGACATACTCACCGTCGTGATCATCGGCCGGCTGCGGCCGGATTTCCTGCCCACCGCGCCGCGCCACTCCTGGAAGGAGCGCCTGGCCGGATTGCGCGACATCTGGGCGATGCTGCTGCTGTTCGTCTTCGTCATCGGCGGGCTCTATGGCGGCCTGTTCACGCCGACCGAAGCCGGCGGCATGGGTGCGGTCGGCGCGCTTCTGATCGGGGTGGCGCGCGGCAAGCTGAACCGGCTGGAGATCCGCCGCTCGCTGCTGCAGGCGGTGCGCACCGCCGCCGCGGTGCTCACGGTGCTGATCGGCGCGCTGCTGTTCGGCTATTTCCTCACCGTGACGCAGACGCCGCAGAAGGTGACCGCTCTGCTCACCGGGCTGGGGCTTGGCCGCTACGGCGTGCTGGCGCTGATCATGCTGATGTATCTGGTGCTCGGCTGCCTCATGGACTCGCTCGCCATGATCATCCTGACCATCCCGATCATCTTCCCGGTCATCACCCAGCTTGGCTTCGATCCGATCTGGTTCGGCGTCATCATCGTCATGACCGTCGAGCTCGGGCTCATTCATCCGCCCGTCGGCATGAACGTGTTCGTGATCAAAAGCGTGATCCAGGACGTGACGTTTTCGACGATCTTCATCGGAGTGCTGCCGTTTATCGTCACCGACCTCATTCGTCTCGTCATTCTGATCGCGTTCCCGATCCTCGCGCTCTACTTGCCGTCGCACATGTAGCGGTTAGGATCGGTTCAAATTCAGGGAGATCGCCATGCTTCGCCTGCTCGTTGCCGTAACGGTGATCGCATTCGCGCCGGCGGTTCACGCCGCCGACCAGAAGCAGATGGAAGAGAACAAGAAGGCGGTGGTCGAATTCTACGGCCTTGCCATCAACCAGAAAAACTTCGAGGCCGCGGCAAAATTCCTCGGCCCGCGCTACGTCCAGCACAATCCCAGAGCCGCCGACGGGCCCGAGGGGCTCAAGGCCTTTCTCGCCTTCCTGCGCGACAAGTTCCCCGACTACCACAGCGACATCAAGCGGGTGTTCGCCGATGGCGATTACGTCATCGTGCACGTGCACAACGTGCCGACCCCCGGCAGCCGCGGCAACGCCATCATCGATATTTTCAAGCTCGAGAACGGCAAAATCGTCGAGCATTGGGACGTCCGGCAGGAGATCCCGGAGCAATCCGCCAATTCGAACACGATGTTCTAGGGCTTTTGTGTCGTCATTGCGGGTCGCCGCGGAGCGGCGAGCCCCGGAATGAGCTTCGGCGAATTGCTGTTGTTCAGCTCCGGCCGCCGCCGCCGGCAAGGACGGCGCGGGTGGCCCGGTCGGGGCCGAAATCATCGATGCTGTCGATCGCGAGCAGGTCGGCGAGACGCGTGCGCGCGCGGTTGACGCGGCTTTTGATGGTGCCGACCGCGCAGCCGCAGATCGCAGCCGCCTCTTCGTAAGAGAAGCCGGAAGCGCCCACCAGGATCAGCGCCTCGCGCTGATCCGACGGCAGCTTGGCCAGCGCGGCCCGGAACTCGCCGAATTCCACCCGCCCGGTCTGCTCGGGATGGGTTTTGAGCGTGTCGGCGTAACGGCCGTCGGCATCCTCTACTTCGCGCCGCCGCTTGCGATACTCGGAGCGGAACAGGTTGCGCAATATGGTGAATAGCCATGCCGGCATGTTGGTGCCGGGCTCAAAAGAATCGATGTGGGCGAGAGCACGCAGCAACGTTTCCTGTACCAGATCGTCAGCGCGGTCGACATGGCCGCACAACGAAATGGCGAACGCGCGCAGGCTCGGCACGGTGGAGAGCACTTGGTCGCGTATGGCGGGGTCGAGCTTCATGCAACACCGTCATCTTGGTCGCCGAGCCGCCGAACCAGATCGGCGATATGTTGCGGCACTCCCTCCTTGACGACGTCGTCGTACATCGCGCGGAGTTGTTGCCCAATGCGCGCCTGAACTTCACGCCCCAGGCGTACTTCGGTTTTTCGTTGCGTGACCGTCCTAGCCATATCATCCCGGACTTCCGGCTGCTCCGCATCCGGCGCCGGTGTTTCAACGTTGGCTGTCTTACCTTTATTCATTGTCCCTCATCCCCCATCCCGCCCCGGACTCCTGGCTTAATTCGGCATCGTGTCCTCCAACCAACGCGACGCTAACGCACGGTCCTGCCGTTGGTTCCTGCCGGGGGAACTATTTTGGAACTATGTTTGCGCGGCGACGTTTTAGCCAATAGCGTTGGGCATATTGGAAGGGGAGGGTCCTTTGTCGACTTCGGAAGCTGTACTCCAGCATTTGCCGTTTTTGCGCCGATACGCCCGTGCACTGACGGGCAATCAGGCGTCCGGCGACAGCTACGTCGCCGCCACTCTGGAATCGCTGATCGCCAGCCCGAAAATCCTCGAACTCCGGCCCCAGTCAGCGGGTCGCCATCTACCATCTCTTCACCAAAATCTGGAACTCCGTTGCGGTCAACGGCAAGGCCGACGCGGTCGAGCCGAATCTCCTGCCGGAACAACATATTACGCAGATCACTCCGCGCCCGCGCCAGGCTTTCCTGCTGGTCGCGCTGGAAGGCTTCTCGGAAGAGGAGGCGGCGCGGATTCTCGATTGCGATCTCCCCACCCTGCGCGGCCTGGTCGAGCAATCCGGTCGCGAGCTCGCGGCCGAGATCGCCACCGATGTGCTGATCATCGAGGACGAGACCTTTATCGCCATGGACATCGAGGCCTTGGTGGAGAGCCTCGGCCATCGGGTGATCGGCGTCGCCCGCACCCATGCCGAGGCCCTCGCTGTCGCCAAACGCAAGCAGCCCGGGCTCATCCTGGCGGACATCCAGCTTGCCGACGGCAGCTCGGGTCTGGATGCTGTCAATGAACTCCTCGGCGCCTTCGAAGTGCCGGTGATCTTCATTACCGCCTATCCGGAGCGATTTCTCACCGGCCAGCGGCCCGAGCCGGCCTTCCTGATCGCCAAGCCGTTCCAGCTTGCGGTGGTCTCGGCGGTGGCGAGCCAGGCGCTGTTCTTCGGGCGCAAGGCGCGTCAGCGCGAGCGCCAGGCGACCGCGTAATTCTTTGGCGTGTTTCTCCGTGGCGTGATGGCCGGGTTCGTCCCGGCCATCTTCATTTCTGGCTCAGCAAAACTGTTTCACTAGTCGTGGACGCGGCTTGGCGCCAAAAAATAGGGCGCAACCGATCGGTCCATCGGTTGCGCCCAAGAAGACCAGCCAAGCACGGGGGGAGGGGGGAAAGGATGGCCGGTCCCGACAACAAGCCGCGACCGTGCTTTTTGTTCCGGCCCGATCGGTCTTGAGCGCCCCCTAATGCGTCGTGCCGGGTCGTCCTCACGCAGCTGTGAGCAATGCATCACAACGCGGTGAGCGGCCGCGGCTTTGGAACCGCCGGTCACGACGCACGTTGCTCATGGCGCGTGGCCGATTGGCTTCGCGTTTTCGGGACATGGGGGATGTGTGGATGGATTCGGAGACGATCCGATGCGCATGGCCGTGTTTGCCCACTCCGCCGCCGTGGCGATAGCGCTTCTGACGGCAAGTTTGATTTCGTTCCCCTCATTCCCAAACCCGGCGCCGGGATGGATCGGCACAAGTCCCGTGCAGTCAGTCAACCGTGCGCTGAAAAGCGACCGCCTGCCGCTCATCGAACCCGCCGTCGAGCGGCATGGGTTCGGATCGTCGGTCGCGCCGGCGCAATCGCGCGCCAAGGTGCCGGTCGGCTGTGATAGCGCCTTCAGTCCGATTTCCTCGCCGCGACTGGCGGGTGTTTTCGGCCGCTGCACGGCCTGAAAGAAATTTTGAAAAATGCGCTGCCGCAGCGTCAGCGAAGCGCACGATTTTTCTCCCAGTCGGCGATAAGGCTTGCGGCGGCCAGTGATCTGCGACAGTAGGTAGCGCCGGATCGCGTCATCTCCTAAAGACAAGCCCGCCATGAACGAGGATGTCGTCGCTATTCCGTCAGCGGGTTTAAGTCTGCATGGCGTCCTCGGCACGCCGGCGGGCTTGCGCCCCGCAGAGTGGCGCGCGGCGTTCCTGGTGCTGCACGGCTTCGGCGGCAATTGTGAGTCTGCCGGCGTCATCCAGCCGACGCGGGTGCTGAGCGAGCTCGGCTATGTCACGCTGCGTTTCGACATGCGCGGCTGCGGCAACAGCGAAGGCGAGTTCGGCCGCGTCATCTGTCTCGAACAGGTCGAGGACCTCGGCAACGCGCTCGGCTTCCTGGCGCGCCATCCGGCCGTCAACCCCGGCCGTATCGGCGTCATCGGTTCGAGCTTCGGCGGCGCAGTGGCCGTCTATGCCGGCGGCACCAATCCGCAAATCGCCGCCGTCATTTCCAACGGCGGCTGGGGCCATGGCGAGCGCAAATTCCGCGGCCAGCATCCGACCCCGGAAGGCTGGGCGAAGTTCACCGCGATGCTGGCGGAAGGGCGCGCCCATCGCGGGCGCACCGGCCAATCGCTGATGGTGCCGCGCGACCAGATCGTGCCGATCCCGGCGCGCGTACGGCAGAATCTCGACCAGCAAAACGTGGAAATGCTGGCGCGCAACTCGGTCGAAATGTTCCCGGCCGAGACCGCGCAGAGCATGTTCGATTTCCGCGCCGAGGAGGTGGTCGGCAACATCGCGCCCCGCCCGCTGCTGCTCATTCACGCCGCCAACAATTCGGTGACACCGACCGAGCAATCGATCGAGATGTTCAAGCGCGCCGGCCAGCCGACCGAGCTGCATTTGTTCTCCGGCCTCGATCACTTCCTGTTCAACGAGAACTCCGCGCGGGTCTGGAGCGTGCTGCGCGGCTGGCTCGAAGCTTATTTTCCGGCGGCAAAGTAGACGGAGACGGGCGTAAGTCGCAGCCGCATCGTCGTCGGCCACGAGGAGCTTGCACGCTTCATCGGCGGTGCGCTCATGGCGAAAGGCGCCAGCGCGGCGGACGCTGGCATCGTCGCCGACGGCCTGACCTGGGCCAATTTGCGCGGCGTCGACGGGCACGGCGTCTCGCGCCTGCCGTTCTATCTCAGGATGATCGAGCGCGGCGAAATCGATCCGCAGGCGCGGCCGCAGCTGCTGCACGATCGCGCGGCGACGTTCATGCTCGATGGCGGCCACGGTTTCGGCCCGGTGGCGATGATGCAGGCGATTGAGATCGCCACTCAGCGCGCACGGACGGCGGGCGTCTGTTTCGGCCTAGTACGTCGGACGACGCATACCGGCGCGATCGGACGCTACGCGCAGTGGATGGCGGCGCGTGGCTGCGCCGCCCTGATCCTGGGCGCAGGGCCGGCATTCATGGCCTATCACGGGGCGCGGGTCGCCAGCGTGGGAACGAGCCCGATTGCGATTGCGGTGCCGAGCGGCCAAGGCCCGGTCGTGCTCGACATGGCGACGAGCACCATTTCGAACGGCAAGATTTTGCAGGCCCGCGCCACCGGGGCCGAGCTGCCGCCGGGCGCCGTGCTGACCGGAGCGGGCGAGCCGACCACCGATCCGCGTCTGGCTGAGATCTTGCTCCCGCTCGGCGGCCCCAAGGGATCGGGGTTGGCGCTGATGTTTGAGATGCTGGCGAGCGTGCTCGCCGCGGCGCCGATCCAGGCGTCGGCGCTGGGGCCGGACAAGCGCCGGCGGATGACGCAGAACAGCGCGATCCTTGCCGTCGATATCGAAGCCTTCCGGCCGCTCGCCGAGTTTGCCAACGACGCCGATGCGCTCGCGGCAATCCTCAAGGCACTGCCGCGTCAAGCCGGCGTTGACGAAATCTTGCTGCCGGGCGAGCGCGCCGGACGGACCGAAATCGCACGCCGCAAGTCCGGCATCCCGATCCCGCCGAAGCTCTGGGAGGAGCTGGAAGGGATTGCCGCAGCAAACGCTATCGACCTGCCGATGGTCTTGTCTTCCCTGGCAACGTGAAACGGAGCCGGGACGAAAAATCTTTTTACGCTTCCGCCAGCCGCAGCCCGATCAACCGGTCGAGCGCGGCGTGATCGGCGAGCAATTCCTTCGACGCGCCGGTATGGACGATGCGGCCGCGCTCGATGACCAGCGCATCCTGCGTCAGCGACAGTGCGATCTCGGCGTGCTGCTCCACCAGGATGAAGGCGTTGGAGCCTTCGCTGGTCATGCGCCGGATCGCGGCGGCGAGTTCCTCCACTACGATCGGCGCCAGCCCTTCGAGCGGCTCGTCGAGCAGAAGCAGCGCCGGGTTGGTCATCAGCGCGCGCGCAATCGCCAGCATTTGTTGCTCGCCGCCGGACAGGTGATTGCCGAAATTGCGCCGGCGTTCGGCGAGACGGGGAAACAGGTCGTACACGGCCGCCAGATCCCAGCGTCCGGCGCGCGCGGCGACGGTCAGGTTCTCCTCGACGGTCAGCGAGGAAAAGATCTCGCGTTCCTGCGCCACCCAGCCGATCCCGGCCAGCGCCCGGCGATGCGGCGGCTGCTGGGTGATATCGGCTCCGCGCCAGTTCAGGCGGCCGCGGCGAACCTGGGTGTAGCCCATGATGGTGAGCAGCAGCGTCGATTTGCCGACACCGTTTCGGCCCAGCACGGCGAGACTGCCGCGCTCCGGCAGCGTCAACGACACCCCATCGAGCACGACGGCGGAGCCGTACCCGGCGCGCACGTCGCTGAGCGCAAGCAGCGGCTCAGTCATAGCGCAGCGCCTCCAGACCTCTGCCGGACGCCTTATCAAGCGCCTTGCCGAGATAGACGGCGCGGACCCGCGGGTCGGATGCGATCTCCTGCGGCGTGCCCTCGACCAGAACGCGCCCGCCGACCATGACGATGACGCGCGTGGCAAAGCGAAACACCAGCTCCATGTCGTGCTCGATGAACAACACGGTGATGTCGCGAGACAGGCCGGCGATGGCGGCGAACAATTCTTTGCTTTCCTCGCGCGGCACGCCGGCCGCCGGCTCATCGAGCAGCAACACCTTGGGGCGGGTCGCTAGCGCCAGCGCGATCTCGAGCAGGCGCTGCTGGCCGTAGGCCAGTTCGCGCGTCGGGCGCTGACAGACCGCGGCGAGGTTCAGCGCGGAGAGGATGTCGAACGCTTCGTGGATCTCGGGGGCATAGGCCGGGAGTTGCCGCCACCATACGCTGGCGGCGCGGGTTCGCTCGCACACCGCCAGCGTCACCAATTCGAGCGCGGTAAGATGCGGAAACAGCGAATTGATCTGATAGGTGCGAACCAGCCCGCGCCGCACGCGCTGCTCGGGCGCAAATGCCGTGATGTCAGCATCATCGAGCACGATGCTGCCGGCGTCTGGCCGCAGCATCCCGGTGATGAGGTTGATCAGCGTCGTCTTGCCGGCACCGTTGGGACCGATCAGCGCATAGCGCACGCCTTTCGGCAATGCGATCTCGATGTCGCTGGCGACCACCAGCGAGCCGAAGCTCTTGGCCAGGCCGCGGGTCGCGAGCGCCGGCGGGTTCACGATTTGCTCCAGCGCGACGCGAGCTTGGCCAGTCCGCCGAGGATGCCGTTGGGGAGGAACATCACCACCGCGACCAGCAGGATGCCGATCCAGAAATACCAGTATTGCGGTTCGATGCCCGAGAACTGATCGCGCGCGATCATAAAGACGGCGGCTCCGACCAGCCCGCCATAGAGCCTGCCGGCGCCGCCGAGCACCAGCATCACCACGACTTCGGCTGAGCGCTCGAAGCCGAGCGAATCGAGCGACACTGTTTCCGTGGTCTGTGCCAAGAGCGCGCCGGCAATGCCGGCGATCGCTGCCGCGATGGTGTAGATGGTGCGCATATGGGATTGGCTCGGCGCGCCGATCGCGGGCATGCGGACGAAGTTCTCACGAATGCCGCGCAGCGACAGGCCGAACGGCGAATGGATCAGCCGCCGCGCGAACAGGAACAGCACAAACAGCACGGCCAGCGCGTAGCTGTAGGCGGTATAGCCGTAGAGATCGAAGCCGAAATAGCCGAGAAGTTTCCAGGTATGGATGCCCTGCAGACCGTCCATGCCGCCGGTCAGCCAGCCGAGGGTGTTGGCGAGCTCCGCCAGCAACAGGCCGAAGCCGGTGGTGAGCATGATCAGGGCTAGATGGCGAAACCGGCAGATGACGAAACTCGTCGCATAGCCGACCATCCCGGCGGCCAATGCCGCGAGCATCAGCCCGGTCAAAGGCTCGCCCCAGCCATATTTTGAAGCCAGGCCCGCGGTGTACGCGCCGACCCCGAAGAATGCGGCGTGCCCCAGCGAGACGATGCCGGCATAGCCGAGAATCAGATCGAGCGACAGCGCGAACAGCGCGGCGATGGCGATCTGGCTTGCCAGCGACAGATAATTGGGAAACAGCACGTAAGGCAGAAGCGTCGCCAGCCAGAATGCAATCTCGCTCGGCCGCCAGCGCGTTTGCGCCCGCAGATAAAGCTGCGGACTGTTCATCTTTTCGGTCAGCGCCATCGCTTCAGCGCCTCCCGAGCAGGCCGAGCGGTCGCCACATCAATAGCGTGATCATGACCAGATAGATGAGAAACGCACCCAGCTGGGGAACGTAATATTTGCCGGCGACGTCGCTGATGCCCAACACGATGGCGGCGACAAAGGAGCCCGAGATCGAGCCCAGCCCGCCGACCGATACGACGATCAGGACGTAGATCAGATAGGTCAGCGCGAACGACGGGTCGAGCCCGATGATCTCGATGGCGAGTGCGCCGCCGAGCCCGGCCAGTCCGCTGCCGAGCGCAAAGGTAATTGCGAATGTGCGATCGACGTCGATGCCGAGACCGCGCGCCATGCGTTCGTTGTCGACGGCGGCGCGGATGCGGGCGCCGAACCGCGTGTATTCGATGCCGAGCACCAGCGCCACGGTGATCAGCGCCGCCAGCCCGATCAGGATCAGCCGGTACACGGCGAAGCGAAGCCCGAGGAAGGTGAGCGAGCTGCGCAAATAGGACGGCATCTGCAATGGTTGCTGATCGGTGCCGAAGATATAGGCCGCCACCGCCACCGAAATGAAAACGATGCCGATGGTGAGCAGCACCTGATCGAGTTCGCCCGCCCGATAGACGCGGCGAAAGAAGGTCCGCTCAAAGGCGACGCTGACCACGGCGGCGCCGATAAACGCGCAGGGCAGGGTGGCGAAAAACGGCCAGCCATAGCGGCTCATCAAGGCCACGGTGACGTAGCCGCCGAGCATCGCGAAGCTGCAGTGCGCCAGGTTGATGAAATTCATCATGCCGAGCGTCACCGACTGTCCGACCGATAATAGGAACAGCAGCATGCCGTAAGCGAGGCCGTCGAACAGAACGCCAAATACGGGAGGGAGCATGGCCGGATGGCCCCGGTGAGTGGACCGACAACCTAACGGACGGCGCGGCGGGCGGCCAAGTCATTTCCTGCCCGCCTCGCGGTAGGCCTGGCCATGGCACGCCCACGCTCAAGGCCAAGCGCGCTCGGTCTCAACTGAAGGCCCGTCATTTACCGCTTCATCATTGCTTCATTGCCGCCTTGAACGGATCCTTGACGTTCGGGATGGCGGCGATTTCAACATTGACCAGCTGGCCGTCCACCACCTTGACTTCGCGGATGTAGACGGTCTGGACGATGTCGCGCGTTTGCGGATCGATGCTGATCGGGCCGCGCGGGCTCTCCCAGCTCATGCCCTTGGCGGCGCTGATGAGCAACTCGCCGTCGGTCTTGCCGCCGGACTTTTGCAGCGCGGCGTCGATCAGGCGCATGCCGTCATAGCCGCCGACCGAGAAAAAATCGGGATTGCGGTGGAAGTCGGCTTTGTAGGCCCGCACGAAATCGTCGTTCAGCTTCGATTTATGATTGTAGTCGTAGTGACCTGCGGTGATGATGCCGACGGCGATGTCGCCCATGCTGGCGAGCGCGTGTTCGTCGGTGATCTCCGCCTGGCCGAGGATCTTGATCTTCCGCGGGTCGATGCCCCGTTCGGCCAACGCCTTGCCGAACGCGACCGGCTGGGCGCCGCCCGGAATCATGATGAAGATGCCCTGCGGATTGAGATCCTTGGCGCGCTGCACATAGGCGGAGAAATCCGGGCTCTGCACCGCCATGCGCACCGATCCGATGATGTCGCCGCCCGCCTCCTTGAAGCCCTTCTGAAATGCCGCTTCGGCATCGATGCCCGGGCCATAGTCGGTGACCATGATGTAGGCGTTCTTCAGCCCGAGTTGTTTGGCCCAGGTGGCGAGCGTCTGGTTGAGCTGCGGGATGGTGAACGAGACGCGCGCCATGTAAGGCGATTTGGTGGTGACGATGGCGGTGGCTGCGTTCATGACCACCATGAACTTCTTGGCCTCGGCGGATACATCGGCGCCGGCCAGCGCGTTCGGCGTCAGCTGGAAGCCGGTCAGGATGTCGACTTTGTCGCGAGTCACAAGTTCCTGCGCCAAGCGCTTGGCGACCGGCGGATTGATGCCGCCGACGTCCTTGCGGATGATCTCGACGTTCTTGCCGCCGAGCTTGTCGCCATGCTGTTTGAGATAGAGCTTGATGCCGTCGTCGGTTTGCGTCGACGGATCGGCGAACTGGCCCGAATAAGGCATGATGACGCCGATCTTGACCGCGTCCTGGGCATGGCCGGCGGTCGCCGCCAGCAGGCTCGATGCAAGCGCGCCGATGCCGGCGAGCAAAATGCGCTTCATGGTATCCTCCCAGTTTATTAGTTACCGTCGAGCATGCCCCAACCCGCCGGCAAAGAAAAGCGCCGCCAACCTTGCAGTTCGCGGCGCGTGCTTCGCCAAACCTTGCCGGAGCTTTTTATTTGGTCCGCCGCGTGCGGGCGTCGAGGTGTGCTCTATTGCCGCATCACTGCTTCATGCGCGCCTTCACCGGATCCTTGACGTTGTCGGCCTTGTCGAACTCGACATTGACGAGTTGACCACCGACCTTCTCGACACGGCGAAAGTAGACCGTCTGGATGATGTCGCGCGTTTCCGGATCGATGCTGATCGGGCCGCGCGGGCTCTGCCAGCTCATGCCCTTGGCGGCCGCGATCAGCAAATCGCCGTCGGCTTTGCCGCCGGTCTTCTTCAATGCCTCATAGATCAGGTGCATGCCGTCATAGCCGCCGATCGAATAGATGTCCGGGTTGCGATGAAATTCTTCATTATAGGCCTTCACGAACTCATGATTGAGCGGCGAATTGTGGTTGTAGTCGTAGTCCGAGACCGTAATGATGCCGAGCGCCGCGTCGCCCATGCTTTTGAGCGCGCTTTCAAAGGCCAGCGCATCCTGACCAAGCACTTTGGTCTTCGACGTATCGACGCCACGCTCGGCCAGCGCCTTGCCGACGGCGGCGGGCTGCGCGCCGCCAGGGATCCAGATGTAAATCGCGTCCGGTTTGGTATCGAGCGCGCGCTGCACAAAGGCGGAGAAATCCGGGTTGGCGACCGGAAAACGAACCGAGCCGGCGATCTCGCCGCCGGCCTCCTTGAAGCCCAGATGGAAGGCTTTTTCGGCGTCGATACCCGGGCCGTAGTCGGAGACCATCGTATAAACGGTCTTGATCCCGTGCTTGGCGGCCCAAGTACCGAGCGTTTGATTAAGTTGCGGGGTGGTGACCGACGTCCGCGCGATATAGGGCGACTTGGCGGTGATAATCGAGGTCGCTGCGTTCATGACCACCATGAATTTTTTCGCTTCGGCGGAAACGTCGGCCGCAGCGAGCGCATTGGGCGTCAGGGCGAAGCCGGCCAGGATATCGGCGTGATCGCGCACGATCAGTTCCTGCGCCAGCCGCTTGGCAATATCGGGGGCAACACCGCCGACGTCCTTGCGGATGAATTCAAGCTTTTTGCCGGCAACCATGTCGCCGTGCTGCTTGACGTAAAGCTTGATGGCGTTGTCCATCTGAATCGCCGTGTCGGCGAATTGGCCGGAATACGGGTTGATGATCCCGATCTTCACCGTGTCCTCGGCATGGCCAGTCGTCGCCGACAGGGCTGCGGCAGCGGCGACGATGGCGGCGAGCAAAAGATGTTGCATTGCTTCCTCCCGTTTATTTGATGCCGAGAATGCCTTACCGGGCCGGCAATGAAAAGCGCCGCGAAAGCTGATCGCGCCGCTTCGCAGGCTCAAGCCGGCGTGGGCTGCCTTTTTCGTTGCCGCTGCCCACCGCAAGCGGCCAGACGGGCGGCGTCAGTGGGTCATCGCGGCCTTCACCGGATCTTTGACGTTGGGGATCGACGCTATCTCCACATTGACGAGTTTGCCCCCGACTTTCTCCACCTTGCGAATGTACACGGTCTGGACGATGTCGCGGGTGTCCGGATCGATCGAAATCGGGCCGCGCGGGCTTTCCCAGCTCGCGCCCTTGGCGGCGCTGATCAGCGTTTCGCCGTCGGTCTTGCCGCCGGACTTCTCCAACGCGATGTCGATCAGGTGCATGCCGTCATAGCCGCCGACCGAAAAGAAGTCCGGGTTGCGCTTGAAGTCGGCATTGTACGCTTTCACGAACTCTTCGTTCAGCTTCGAGGGATGGTTGTAGTCGTAGTGGCCGGAAGTGATAATGCCCTCGGCGATGTCTCCCATGCTGGCGAGCGCATGCTCGTCGGCGATCTCCAATTGTCCCAAGATCTCGGTCTTCTTGGGATCGATGCCGACCTCGGCCAATGCCTTGCCGAAGGCGGCCGGCTGGGCGCCGCCGGGAATCATGACAAAGATGCCCTGCGGATTGAGATCCTTGGCGCGTTGCACATAGGCGGTGAAGTCGGGATTCTGCACCGCCATGCGCACTGATCCCACGATCGCGCCGCCGGCGCTCTTGAAGCCCTTCTGAAACGCGCTTTCCGCGTCGATGCCCGGGCCGTAGTCGGTCACCATGGTGTAGGCGTTTTTCAGGCCGCGCTTCGCCGCCCAGCTGCCGAGCGTGTCGACCAGTTGTGGCACGGTCAACGAGGTGCGCGCCATGTAAGGCGACTTGGTGGTGATGATGGAGGTCGCGGCGTTCATGACCACCATGAATTTCTTGGCCTCGGCGGAGACGTCGGCGGCGGCCAGCGCGTTCGGCGTCAGAACGAAGCCGGCCTGGATGTCGACGTTGTCGCGGGTCACCAATTCTTGCGCCAGGCGCTTGGCGACCGATGGATTGATGCCGCCGACATCCTTGCGGATGATCTCCACGGTCTTGCCGCCGAGCTTGTCGGCGTGCTGCTTCAAATAAAGCTTGATCCCGTCATCCATCTGGGTTGCCGCATCGGCGAACTGACCCGAATACGGCATGATGAGACCAATTTTCACGGTGCCTTGGGCGTGGCCCGCAGTCACCGACCAGCTTGCTGCCAATGCGCACAAACCGGCAAGGAAAAAACGCTGCATTTGATCCTCCCGTTTTATTAGATGTTTCGTTCAGAGTGTCTGGATGATGGCGCGCGTTCCCGGATCGATGGTGGTTGGAACGCGCGGGCTCATCCAGCTCATGCCCTTGGCGGCGACGATGGGCGTTGCCGCCGGTCTTTGCATGGCTTCCCTCCCGGTTCCTGTAGTGCTCAATTCTTTTATAGGGAATATCCTTCAGGTCGGCGCCGGGGGCAACGCGCTATTGCGTCACCGCTCTGCTAGGGAAGTGGGCTGTCGCCCGTTAACCCTCGCTGAGCGGGCTGTGGAAACAGGTCAAGGAAGATCATGGATCGGGAGCTAATAGGAGCCGGGACCATCGACCAGGACGAGGTCGCGCGGTTCTCGCGCGTCGCTGGGCAATGGTGGGACCCGCATGGGCCGATGGCGGCGCTGCACCGGTTCAACCCGGTCCGGCTAGCTTACATCCGCGACCACGCGGCCGCGCATTTCGACCGCGATCCGACCCGGCTCGACAGCCTCGGCGGCTTGCGGGTCCTCGAGATCGGCTGCGGCGGCGGGATTCTGTGCGAGCCGCTGGCGCGGCTTGGCGCCTCCGTCGTCGGCGCCGACCCGGCCGAGCGCAACATCGCCGTCGCGCGCCACCACGCGGCGCAGTCGGGCCTCGCCATCGACTATCGCAACGCCGCCGCGGAAACACTGGCGCCGGCCGGCGAGACCTTTGACGTCGTTCTCGCCATGGAAGTGGTCGAGCACGTCACCGACGTCGGCCTGTTCGTCGCGCTGGCGGCGGCGATGGTGAAACCGGGCGGCCTGATGTTCGCCGCCACGCTCAACCGCACGGCAAAAAGCTTTGCGCTGGCGATTGTCGGCGCCGAATACATTTTGCGCTGGCTGCCGCGCGGCACCCATCAATGGGAAAAGTTCGTCACCCCCAATGAACTCGAAATCGCGATCGAGCAGGCCGGCCTGCACATCAGCGACGAGACCGGCGTGGTCTACAACCTGCTCGCCGACCGTTGGCAGCTCTCGACCGACATGGACGTGAACTACATGGTGGTCGCGGAGAAGGCCGCCTGATGGTGACACCGTGGTTGTGGGCGGTCTTTACCGTCATCGCTGCATTTGCGCAGACGTTACGCAACGCGATGCAACGCGAGCTGACCAAAAGCCTTGGCACTGTCGGCGCGACCCATGTCCGGTTTCTGTTCGGCTTTCCGTTCGTGCTGGTTTTTTTGGTCGGCGTGATGCTGGCGAGCGCAGCGCCGCTGCCGAAGCCGGGATGGATTTTCTGGCCCTGGGCGGTGCTCGGCGCCGGCGCGCAAGTCGCCGCCACGGCGCTGATGCTTGCCGCGATGGGCGAGCGCTCGTTCGTCGTCACCATCGCCTATATCAAAACCGAACCGATCCAGGTCGCGGTCTTCGGCCTCGTTTTTCTCGGCGATGCGATGACCTGGCCGATGATGACGGCGATCCTGGTCGCCACCGCCGGCGTGGTGATCATGTCGACCAAGCCGGGAGGTATGGTCGGCGGCATCGGGCCGACGCTCACCGGATTGGCCTCCGGCGGCATGTTCGCGCTGTCGGCAATCGGCTTTCGCGGCGCCATCCTCAGTCTTCAGCTGCCGAACTACGTCATGGCCGCAACGTTCACGCTTGCGATTGGCGTCGCCATGCAGGCGGTGCTGTTGTCGCTCTATCTCGGTGTGCGCCGTCCGTCGGTGCTGTTCGCGATCCTGCACGCCTGGAAACCTTCGTTGTCGGCGGGCTTTGCCGGAGCCGTCGCCTCGCAGTTCTGGTTTCTCGCCTTTGCGCTCGCCACCGCCGCGAGCGTCCGCACGCTCGCCCTGGTCGAGGTATTATTCGCCCAGTTCATCGCCCGCTTTGCGTTCGCACAGCGGACCAGCGCCCGCGAAGCTTTGGGCATGCTGCTCGTGGTCTGCGGCGTCGGACTGTTGCTGTGGGCCTATTGAAGAACAGCGCCGAAAAATCCGGGGGCCCTTGGGACTTTAACCTAAATCGGTCATCCGGACATGACCGCTGGCGGCCGGCAATAAAACGGACAATCTTTTGGGGTAGCCGGTATGATGCCGGCACCGGCGCAGCGGTTTGACACGACCCTCCATGATCGGATTGAAGCGGTTCATTCGCCCCGGGTTGGTTGTTTCGGTCATCGGCCATGTGGGGGCCTTGCTGCTGGGCCTGGCCTTTGTCGGTGCGAACTCGTTCGAGCCGTCGCCGCCGGAATCGATTCCGCCCGATGCGATGGTGGTCGACGTCGTGCCGCCGGACGAGGTTCCGCGGCTGGAAGGCACCCCTTCAGAGTTGAGGTCGTCCGGGTCCGAGGCGTCAACCAATTCCGATAGTGCGATCGCCGCCGCGCCGACCGTGGCACCCAGACCGCCGTCGCCATCGCCGGCGCCGCAGCAGCAACAACGTCCCGACCCGCAGCCTGACGCCCGCCAGGCGACGGCACAGGCCCAGCCGACACAACCAGAGACGGCGCACGCCGAGACGGCTCGGCCTGAAATGGCGCGGACTGAAACCTCCGGACCGCCGCCCGCTCCGCCCCAGCCGCGCCCGGAGGAAACGCCGGATCAACCAAACACCGCCGAGATGTTCGCACAGCTCGCGCTTGCCGGCGGACAACTCGGCGGCGGCTTCGCCGCCCCGGCGATCGACGCCGCCGCGGCCACATACGACTTCACCGCTCCGTTCCGTGAGCGCGTCAGCTGGTGCTCAAGTCTGCCGGATGGGGTCAACGTCGGTGACAAGATCAGGGTCGCGCTGCGGGTCTCGCTCAACCGCGATGGTACCCTGGCATCGCCGCCGCAATTGCTCGAGCCGATCGTATCGCCGAAAGAGCAGGCGCTGCTGCAAAATGCGATCAATGCGCTGCAAAAATGCCAACCCTACACCATGCTCCCGGCGGAAAAGTACAAGCGGTGGAAGACGCTCGATCTTGTTTTCTTCCCGTTGAATTTCGCCGGCAGGTGATGGCCCATTTCGGCGTTCGGTCGCCGGTTTCACCCGCTCAAATACCGGCAGTGCGCAACATTCTCGATCGTTCGGGATGATGGATTCCGGGCTTGCGCCGTCGCCGCGTCCTGGAATGAGGTTTCAATTGAACTCGTCCGGCAAAGTCGGCAGCGGATGAAATTCGATGCCTTCTTCATGCAATTCCTTGGCTTCATCGGCCGAAGCTTCGCCGTAGATCGAGCGGTGCTCGATCTCGCCGTAATGAATCTTGCGCGCTTGCTCGGGAAAACGCGGTCCGACGTAATCGGCGTTCTTGGTGATGTGGTCGCGCAGTTCTTTGAGTTTTTTCAGCAGCTCGCGTTCCGGCGGCGACATGATGGCGACCGGCGCTTTTCCCGGCGCCGGCATCGGAGCCGGTTGAATCGGCGTCGGTCCGGCGGGCGCAGCCGGACCCGGAGAGGGCAGCGCGGGCTCGGCGGCTTCGGCGCGCGCCAGCCGCGGCGCCATGATCGCCTTCTCCACCTTCGCAGACCCGCAGACCGGACAAGCGACCAAACCGCGCTTGGCCTGCTTGTCATAGGCCGCCGAGTTCTGAAACCAGCTCTCGAAGGTGTGGCCGTGCTCGCAGTCGAGCGCGTAGCGGATCATACGGGCCCCCGCACCGCATGCAGATGCGTCGGCTCCGCCATCGGCTCGATCATTTCGAAGCGCCGGCCGTGATGCAGCGAGGGAATCCGCGAACGCGCGGCACTGATCTGCGCCGGATCGACGTCGGCCAGGATCACGCCCGGCTCGGTACCGCCCTCGGCGAGAATCCGACCCCACGGATCGATGATCAGCGAATGGCCGAAGGTCTCGCGCCCGTTCTCGTGCCTGCCGCCTTGCGCGGCCGCGAACACGAACGAGCCGTTCTCGATGGCGCGCGCCCGCATCAGGACGTGCCAGTGTGCCTCGCCGGTCTGCCGGGTGAATGCTGACGGGATCGAAAAGAACGACGCCCCGGCCTCGGCGAGCGCGCGGTAAAGCGCTGGAAAGCGCAGATCGTAACAGATGGTGACGCCGAGCCGGCCCCACGGCAGGTCGGTGACAACGGCCAGATCGCCGGGGCGGTAATTGCGCGATTCGCGGTAGCTTTCGCCGTTCGCCAGATCGACGTCGAACATGTAAATCTTGTCGTAGCGCGCGACGACGTCGCCGCGGCGATCGATCAGGAAGGAGCGGTTGGCCGCCTTGTCGGGCGATGCCTTGACCGCGAGCGAGCCGATATGGACATAGATCTCAAGCCGGGCCGCCGCCTCGCGCAGCGCCGCCAGCATCGGGTCGCGTTCCTCGTCGGCGATGGTGGCAAACAACCGCTCGCGCTTGACCTCCATGATGTTGGTCATTTCCGGCGTCAGCACATAGTCCGCGCCGGCGCGTGCTGCCTCCTCGACAAAGGCAAGCGCTGCCACGAGATTGGCCTGCGGGTCGACACCCGAGCGCATCTGCACGAGGCCGACCTTGAAGACCGAAGGCGTTGCGGCGGTCATGCCGGCTGGCCTTCGCCCTGTCCGAGCAGCGGATCGAGTTTGCCGGCCTCCTCGAGCGCGTAGAGCTCGTCGCAGCCGCCGACATGGGTCGCGCCGACGAAAATCTGCGGCACCGTGCTGCGTCCGTTTGCGCGCTCGACCATCTGTTGCCGCATCTGGCGATCCCCGGTGATGTCGATTTCACGGAAATCGACGCCCTTGCGGGAAAGCAGCTCCCTCGCCCAATGACAATAGGGGCAGTATTGATGCGTGTAGATTTCGACAGAAGTCATAAGGCTGCGTTAATTCTATCAAACCCTTGTCTTATATGGACGCTCGCACCGGATCGGCAACCCTGGCGAACACCAGCACATCGACATTGGCGGCGCCGGCGCGCAGCAGCGCTCGCGCGCAGCCCTCGACCGTGGCGCCGGACGTGAGCACATCATCGACCAGGACAAGGCGCCGGCCGACCACCGCCGCCTTGCCTTCCGGCGGCACGCGGAACGCGCCCTGGACATTGGCGGCACGCTCGGGGCGCGTGAGCCCGACCTGCTGGGCGGTCGCCTTCACGCGCTTGAGCGCGCCGGCGGCGATCGGTACGCCGGTTGCGGCGGAGACGGCGCCGGCCAGCATCGCGGACTGGTTGAAGCGTCGCGCCCAGTGCCGGCGCCAGTGCAGCGGCACCGGAACGAGGGCGTCGGCTTCGGCCAAGAGTTCGTGGCCGGAGCGGCTGAGCCAGCGTCCCATCATCGGCGCGAGATCGAGGCGGTCGCCATATTTGAGGGCATGCACCAGGGCGCGTGAAATCTCATCGAAACGTACTGCGGCACGGGCGCGCCGATAGGCCGGGGGGCGGCGATCGCCTCCATCGACAGGATGCCCGGGCCCGGATCATAGACGAAAGGAATGCCGAGCCGCTCGCAATAGGGCCGGCTGATGAAAGACAGCTTGGACCAGCAGCCTGGACACAGTCCTTGGCCTTCGACCGGCGCGCGGCACGCGGGGCATAGGCGCGGCAAGGCGAGATCGAGCGCCGCGCGCAGGATCGAGCGCGCGGTCTCGGTGGTGCGTTTGAGCCAAGTCGTGGCGGCGATGCTCGTCAATTCCACCATCACGTCCCCGTGGCACCACGCTACCGCCGCGCCATCGACTTGTCATGCGGCTTTAGGGCTTTGCGTTGGAAAGCCGAGGCCGGCGGTGAGACAATGGGATCATGGCCGAAGGTCCAACATCGCCGAGCCCGCTGATTTTCGACCGCGGGCTCATCCGCGCCCGCCGCCGGCGTGCGGCTTTGATGGGGCCGGCGACGTTTCTGCTCGATCGCGTGGCCGAGGAGTTCGCGGAGCGGCTCGCCGTGGTGCTGCGCCGTTTCGAGCTTGCGCTCGACCTCGGCACGCCGGGCGAGGCGGTTCGCGCCGCCCTTTCCCGCCTCGGTTCGGTTGGCGCGATTGTCGCAGCCGACGCCATAGCGGCGAGCAGCGCGGCGTCTGCGCCGCCGTTTGTTGTCGCCGACGAGGAGGCGCTGCCGTTTCGCGCCGCCGCGTTCGATCTGGTGGTTTCGGCGCTCGCCCTGCAATTCGTCAACGATCTCCCCGGCGTGCTCGTGCAAATTCGCCGCGCGCTCAAGCCCGACGGATTGTTGCTCGCCGCGCTGATCGGCGGCGAGACGCTGACCGAGCTGCGCCAATCCTTTGCCGCAGCCGAAAGCGAGATCGAGGGCGGCGTCTCGCCCCATGTCGCGCCATTCGCCGATCTGCGCGATCTCGGCGCGCTGTTGCAGCGCGCCGGATTTGCGCTTCCGGTCGCCGATGCCGACCGCATCACGGTGCGTTACAACTCGGTCTTCGCGTTGATGCACGATCTGCGGCGTATGGCGGCGACCAATGCGCTGATCGATCGGCGCCGGGCGCCGCTTAAGCGCGCAACGCTGATGCGGATGGCGGAGATCTATCGCGAGCGCTTTGCCGATGAGGACGGGCGCGTGCGCGCGAGCTTCGAGATCGTATGGTTGTCGGGCTGGGCGCCGCATCCCGGCCAGCAGCAACCGCTCAAGCCGGGTTCGGCGCAAACGCGGCTTGCCGATGCACTTGGCAGCCGCGAAATATCGGCGGGCGAGAAAGCTGGAAGATAGGACTGGCCAACAGCGAGTATCGCATGGCGAGCAGCGAATGGTGAGACGCTATTCCAACTTACTATTCGCTACTCGCCATCGTCACTTCAACGCTGTCGCGACGCTGTTGAACATGCCGGTCACGGTGGAACCTAGGGCCACGACCGTCCCGGCGATGACGATCGAGACGCCGGATGCAATCAATGCATACTCGATTGCGGTGGCGGCACCTTCGTCGCCCGCGAAGCGGCGGAGCGATGTGCAGATTGCGCGTGTTGAGGACTTGAACATGGCCTGCCTTCTGGTGTTGCGTCATAACAGGGCGGTCAGGTGCGGAATCAGCGGTTCGTCGGCCGGCGGCATCGGATAGTTGCGCAAATCGTGCGGCCGCACCCATTTGAGCCGCTGTGCCTCCCGCGCTTCGACAATTCCGTCCCAGCGCCGGCAGACATAGAGCGGCATCAGCAAGTGGAAGTCGGGATAAAGGTGGCTCGCAAAGGTTAGCGGCGCGAGGCACTCTTCCCTGACGACGATTCCCAGTTCCTCCTTCAGCTCGCGGATCAGGCTTACTTCGGGCCGTTCGCCGGCCTCGACTTTGCCGCCAGGGAACTCCCAGAGCCCCGCCATCGATTTGCCTTCCGGACGCTGCGCGAGGAGCACACGCCCATCGGGGTCGATCAGGGCGCAGGCGGCGACAAGGACGAGTTTGACGCTCACGGGCCGTCCTCACTTTAGGAAGTGCATGGTAAAAGCGGGTTCAATGCGATCCATGACATTGCTGGAATCAAGTTAGCGGTAAACGACGGGTTAAACGGTGGTGCGGATCAATTCGATGATCGCATCCGCCACGGCCTTCGGCGTCTCCTGCGCCGGATTGTGACCGATCTTCGCCAGCACGCGGCGCTGATAGGGGCCGGTAAAAAACGTCCCGTGCCGTTCCGAGCTTTCCGGCGGCAGGATGCCGTCGGCCTCACCCTGGAGCACGATGGTCGGCGGCACGATCTTGGGCTTTTCGGCAAGGCGCTGCTCGATGGCTTCCAGCGCCGGATCGCCGAGCGCGCAGCCGAAGCGATGGCGATAGGACTGGATGGTCACGGCGACGAAGTCGGGGTTGTCAAACGACGCGGCGCTGCGTTCGAATGTCGCCTCGTCGAACCGCCAATGCGGCGACCATAATTGCCAGATGAAGCGGCAGAGCGCCTTGCGATCGGCGTCCAGTCCGGCGCGCCCGCGTTCGGTGTGAAAATAATACTGGTACCACAGGCGATGTTCCTGCGCCGGCGCTCGCGGTTTCGCCGCGCCGGCAATGTCCTGGATGTTGTAGCCGTTGCCGGTAACGAGGCCGCGCACGCGCTGCGGCCACAGCGCCGCCACGATGCATGCCGCCCGTCCGCCCCAGTCATAACCGGCGAGTATGGCGCGCTGAATGGAAAGCGCGTCCATCAATTCGCGCAGATCGTTGCCGAGCGCCGCCTGCTGTCCCGAGCGTGGCGTTGCGGCGGACAGAAATCGGGTCGCGCCGAAACCCCGCAGGTAAGGCACCAGGACGCGGCAACCGATGGCGGCGAGCGGTGGGATCACCGCATCGTAGCAGCGCGGATCGTAGGGCCAGCCATGCAGCAGAACGACCGGGAAGCCGCCCGCGGCGCCGGTCTCCTCATAGGCCACGTCGAGCGTGGCCGTATCAACGTGTTTGACCGTGGTCATCCGCCAGCTTTCAGCTGCGGTAATCGCCGTTGATGGCGACGTATTCCTTGGTGAGGTCGCAGGTGAGCACACGGTCGCGGCCTTTGCCGAGGCCGAGCGCGACTTTGAGGGTAATTTCGGGCTTCTGCATCGCGGCGGAAACGGCGGCCTCGTCGTAGTCGGGATCGCGGGCGCCCTTATGGGCGACGCGGATGCCGTTAAACCAGATGGCCAGCCGATCGCGGTCGGCGGGCTCGCCCGCCTTGCCGACCGCCATGACCACGCGGCCCCAGTTGGCATCCTCGCCGCCGATCGCGGTCTTGACCAGCGGCGAGTTGGCGATCGACAGTGCGATGCGCCGCGCCGACTTTTTCGATACCGCGCCGTCGACCACGATCTCGACGAGCTTGCGCGCGCCTTCGCCGTCGCGCGCCACTTGTTCGGCGAGGTTGGCGAGCACGGCATTGAAGCCCCGGCGAAAGGCCGGGAGCCGCGGGTCGGACAGACGCGCTATTTTCGCGACGCCGCGCGTGGCGGCGGCGCCGGTGGCGAAGGCCAGCAGTGTGTCGGAGGTCGAGGTGTCGCCGTCGATGGTGACGGCGTTGAAGGTATCCTCGACGCCCTGCAGCAACAGGGTCTTGAGAACCGCCGACGCTATCGGCGCGTCGGTAAAAACAAAAGACAGCATCGTCGCCATGTCGGGCGCGATCATTCCGGCGCCCTTGGCGATGCCGCAGATGGTCACCGCGGTCGAACCGAGCCGGACGATGGCGGCCGCACCCTTCGGAAAGGTATCGGTGGTCATGATCGCCCTGGCGGCCGCATGCCAGCCGCCGGGGCGCGCGTCGGCGGCGAGGCGGTCCATGACGCTTTCGAATTTCGTCGCGTCGAGCGGTTCGCCGATGACACCGGTTGACGCCAGAAACACCTCGCCCGGTTCACACCCGGCGGCTTCGGCGGCGACCTCGGCCGTGAGCGCGGTTGCCGCCCGTCCGGATTTGCCGGTGAAGGCGTTGGCGTTGCCGGAGTTGACCACCAGCGCGCGCGCGCCGCCCCGGCCCTTGATCCGGTCGCGGCACCAGTCGACCGCCGCCGATGGACATTTTGAGCGGGTCAATACCCCCGATACCGCGGTGCCGGCATCGAACACAGCCAGCAGAACATCGGTGCGCCCGGGGTAGCGGATACCGGCGGCCGCACTCGCCAGCCGCACGCCGTCGACCGGCGGCATTTCCGGAAAGGACAAAGGGGCGAGGGGAGAGATGGAGGTGGACAAGGCTGGCCCGGGCAATTCGTCATGGCCGGGCTTGTCCCGGCCATCTACGTCTTGGTTTGCCTTGGACTTAAAGTAAAGACGTCGATGTCCGCGACTTCGGCGAGCCGACCGGTCCGACCCGAAGTGGCCGGCCCGATGACAGGTTCCGCGACGCGGCTCTTCGGATGGCTGTCCGCGGGCATGACGATTCGGAGTTATTCCGCGGTCGTCACTTCTTCGCCGGCGCGGCCGGATTGAGCGAGGGGTCTGCCGCCGCCGGCTTGTCGAGCCGCTCGATGGTGGCGGACTTGCGCAAGTTCTCGACCATTTGGGCTTGGGCGCGGTGCGCCACGTAATTTTCGATCTGGCCTTTGACTTGCTCGAACGTCGGCGTCGGCTTGATGCGTTTGTCCTCGACCTTGATGATGTGCCATCCGAACTGGGTCTTCACCGGATCGGACAGCTGCCCCTTGTCGAGCTTGAAGGCGACTTCGGCGAATTCCGGGACCATCTGATCCTTGGTGAAGTAGCCGAGATCGCCGCCGTCGGCCGCGCCCGGATCCTTCGACTTTTCCTTGGCCAGCGTGGCGAAATCGGCGCCGCCCTTGAGTTGGGCGAGGATCGCCTTGGCCTCGTCCTCGGTCGGAACCAGGATATGGCGCGCGTGCACCTCCTCCTCGCCCTTCACCTGCTTGACCGCCTCATCATAGACCTGATGCTCGGCCTCGTCCGACAGGGCGGCTTTGCCGGTATCCTGCAGCAGCGCTTCCATCAAAAGCCGGTTGTGGTCGAAGGCGAGGCGATGCTTGACGTCGGGCCGATCGGCGAGCTTCTTCTGTTCGGCGGCCTGCGACAATACCACCAGGTCGACGAGATAATTGATCAGATAGTCGCGCTTCTGTTGCGGCGGCATGTTCGGAATGTTGGCGCCGACTTCCTCCTCCGCGAAGGCGATGTCGCTGCCATGGATATCGACGCCGTTGACGCGGGCGACCACCGGATCGCTGTCCTGCGCCCAGGACGCGCTGATCGGCGCTGACAGGAGCGCGACAAATGCGAGCACGCCGAGCGCGCGTCGAACGGACAGGCGAATGCAGGCCATGGAACGCGATCCTTTGGGTGTCCTTGGGTAATCGGCAATCGCCTCTCATGGGGGCAGCTTGCCGGCGCGGACACTCGCCGAATCGCCTGCGCTTGGCAATGGCAGAATCGCCACACGGTCTAACGAGCCCGTGAAGTGGGCGCTTGCATTGACAGGAAACCCACCCCCTCCTATGTCTCGATTAGTATCCCGGCGCGCCCCCTGTCGCCTTGCAGAAGCCTTAAATAGCGCTGCATTTTCCGCTGGTTGGACACGCTTTGGCGCGGCCCGAATGGGAAGGAAGATGACGCGATGATCGGCGCTGTCGCCCGCAAGCTGTTCGGTTCCTCCAACGACCGGCGCATTCGCGCCTATCGGCCGCGCGTCGACGCCATCAATGCGCTGGAGCCGGAGCTGGAGCAGCTCTCCGACGAAGCGCTGCGCGCGCGGACCGACGCGTTCAAGCAACAGGTGGCGGAAGGCGCCACCCTCGACGACATCCTGGTGCCGGCGTTCGCCACCGTGCGCGAGGCCGGCAAGCGTGCGCTTGGCCAGCGCCATTTCGACGTCCAGCTGATCGGCGGCATGGTGCTGCACGAAGGCAAGATCTCCGAGATGAAGACCGGCGAAGGCAAGACGCTGGTCGCAACACTGCCGGTCTATCTCAACGCGCTCGCCGGCCGCGGCGTCCATGTCGTCACCGTCAATGATTATCTCGCCAAGCGCGACGCCGAGTGGATGGGGCAGATCTACAAGTTCCTCGGCCTTACGGTCGGGGTAATCGTGCACGGTCTCGACGACGAAGCGCGCAAACAGCAATACGACTGCGACGTCACCTACGGCACCAACAACGAGCTCGGCTTCGATTATTTGCGCGACAACATGAAGTACCGGCTCGAGGACATGGTGCAGCGCGGGCACACCTACGCCATCGTCGACGAGGTCGATTTCGATCCTGATCGACGAGGCGCGCACGCCGCTGATCATTTCCGGCCCGCTCGACGACCGTTCCGACTTTTACAACACCATCGACACCTTCATTCCCGATCTCGACAAGGCCGACTACGAGGTCGACGAGAAGCAGCGCACTGTCAATCTCACCGAAATCGGCATGGAGAAGATGGAGCAGGGCCTGCGCGACGCCGGTCTGCTCAAGTCGGATTCGCTGTACGACGTCGAGAACGTCTCCGTCGTGCACCACGTCAACCAGGCGCTGCGCGCGCATAAGCTGTTCCAGCGCGACAAGGACTACATCGTGCGCAACGGCGAGGTCGTCATCATCGACGAGTTCACCGGCCGCATGATGCCCGGGCGGCGCTATTCGGAAGGCCTGCATCAGGCGCTCGAGGCCAAGGAGCGGCAGCCGATCCAGCCCGAGAACCAGACGCTCGCCTCGATCACCTTCCAGAACTATTTCCGCATGTACGAGAAGCTGGCCGGCATGACCGGCACAGCCACGACCGAGGCCGACGAGTTCCAGGACATCTACGATCTCGAGGTCCTGGAAATCCCCACCAACATGCCGATGGTCCGCCTCGACGACGACGACGAGGTCTACCGCACGTCGGCGGAGAAATACCGCGCCGTCATTACGCTGATCGAAGACTGCAAGCTGCGCGGCCAGCCGGTGCTGGTCGGCACCACCTCGATCGAGAAGTCCGAGCAGCTCGCCGAGATGCTGCGCCAGCAGGGCTGGGAACAGCACGACTTCTCCGACCCCAACGCCTTCGCCGCGCTTTATTCCGGCGACGAGGGCGCGTCCAAGGCCAAGGTGTTTGCCGTCCTCAACGCCCGCTATCACGAGCAGGAAGCGCAGATCATCGCCCAGGCCGGCGTCCCCGGCGCCATAACGATCGCCACCAACATGGCCGGCCGCGGCACCGACATTCAACTCGGCGGCAATGCCGACATGCGCATCCGCCAGGAATTGGCCGATGTCGAGGACTGGGGCGCGCGCGACAGGTCACCGCGCGCGGCGGAAATCCGTGCCCAGGTGGCGCGCCTGAAGGAAAGCGCGCTCGCCGCCGGCGGGCTGTTCGTGCTCGGCACCGAGCGGCACGAAAGCCGCCGCATCGACAATCAATTGCGCGGCCGCTCCGGACGCCAGGGCGATCCCGGCCACTCGAAATTCTTCCTGTCGCTCGAAGACGACCTGATGCGCATCTTCGGCACCGACAAGCTCGACGGCATGCTCACCAAGTTGGGCTTGAAGGAAAACGAGGCGATCATCCATCCCTGGATCAACAAGGCGCTCGAAAAAGCCCAGCAGAAAGTCGAAGCGCGCAACTTCGATATCCGCAAGAACATCCTCAAATTCGACAACGTGATGAACGATCAGCGCAAGGTCATCTTCGACCAGCGCGTCGAATGGATGAACGACCGGGCCACGGCCGAGATCGTCGCCGACATGCGTCACAACTCGATCGACGACCTCGTCGCCAAGTATGTGCCGGAGAACGCCTATCCGGAGCAATGGGATACGCCGGGGCTCAAGGAGGAGCTCAAGCGCGTGCTCGGCCTTGATCTGCCGGTGGACGAATGGGCAAAGGAAGAGGGCATCGCCGACGAGGAGATTTTCACCCGTGTCGAGCGCCGCGCCGACGAGCACATGGCGGCGAAGGTCGCGCAATGGGGCTCCGACGTCATCCGCTACGTCGAGAAGTCGATTTTGCTGCAGACCCTCGATCATCTGTGGCGCGAGCATCTGGTGATGCTCGACCATCTGCGCCAGGTCATCGGGCTGCGCGGCTACGGCCAGCGCGACCCGCTCAATGAGTACAAGGCGGAAGCCTTCAGCCTGTTCGAGGCGATGAGCCAGAATTTGCGCGAGGCGGTGACGGCGCAGCTGATGCGCGTGGAAATCATGGCGTCGCCGCCGCCGGAACTGCAGCATCCGGTGCCGCTGCCGGTCATGGAAGCGCACAAGATCGATCCGACCACCGGCGAGGACGAGATGGCGCTGGCGCTCGCGGGCGCCGAAACGCTGGCGCGCCACGGCATCGGCCCCGCCGCTGCCGGCGGCGCCGCCATGGCGGCCGCGGCGCGTAACGCGCCGGCGCCGGCGCGCAATCCGCAGGACCCGACCAGTTGGGGCAAAGTCGGCCGCAACGAGTTCCTGTCCGTGCGGCTCAGGCAAGAAGTTCAAGCATTGCCACGGGCGCTACGCCTAGCAGGAATCAGTGGCCAGTAATCAGATGCCCTCGCTGGCCCTCTGATTATTGATATTGACGACGGGTCTTTGCTTACTGCAACGCGCCCCAGCGGCTGTCGAAATTGCCGGCTGGCAGCACCGGTTGCGCGCCCGCTATCGTCGTGGTGCCCGCGGGCGGCGCGGTGGCGTTGGCTTCCTTCTGGGCGGCCGGTTTCGTCGCCGCGGCAGTTTCTTGCGGTGCAGCCTTGGCCGGCTTGGCCGGCTCGGCATTGCGCGGCTCGCTCGCTTTCGGCTTGGCGGCCGCCGCGGACGCCGTTTCGCTCCGCGAACGCGGCTTGAGTTTGGGGACTGAAGCCGTCGCCTCTGTTCCGCCTGCTTCGGTGGCGGCAACTTGTGTCTGTGCGGCAGCGGGCTTCGATCCGAAGAACCCGCCGAATATCTTGGTGGCAAGTGTCGGTTCGGTCCCGCCATTGTCGACCGTAGCGACCGCCGGCGGCTGTGCCGGTAAGGCTTCCGGCGGCGGCACCCGCGCCGGCGGCAGGTTGCCGCCGACCTGCGCCAGGAAAACCCGGTTCATGCCGCCGTCGATGCCGCTGTGAATCGGCGCGGGCGGTATGCCCCGGGCCAACTGGGCGTATTGAACCTCGTCGGCGTGCTCTTTCTCCAGCACCGGCCCGGCGATTTCCGGGTTGACGACGAATGTTGGGCAGCGGCCGGTCGGATTGAACGCGATCGGCTTGGTGGAACTCGGCGGCTGCTGCGCATCGAACACATAATGCCGGTCGCAGACGTCGACCTTGGGCTCCAGATGTGTCGCCTCGAAGTGATCGTTGCCCTGCTTGATCATCTTCCAGAACGCCATGTTCGGGTTGGTGCGGTGCCGCGCCAGGTTCGCCGGCGTCATGCGGAACGGATAGGCCTGAATCTGGAACGACTGCTGGCCGCCGAGAAAGGACTCGCGCGCCAGCGAATAGATTTCGCCGATCTGCTCATCGGTCATGGCGTAGCAGCCGCGCGACGAGCAATCGCCGTGGATCATCAGGAACGCGCCGTGGCGGTCGTTGGCCTTGTCGTAGGTGTTGGGGAAGCCGATGTTGATTGCGAGGTAGTAATTGGAATTGGGGTTCATCAGTTCGGGCGTGATCGTGTAGAAGCCCTCGGGGGCTTGACGGTCGCCCTCATGCACTTTCGGCCCGAGATCGCCCGACCAGCGGCAAATCGGATAGACCTTGAGAATCTGGAAGTGGCCGGTGGTGTCCTGCTTCCAGACTTCGAGCTCCGACTCTTCCTTGAAGATCCGCACCAGGATCGGCGAGTCCTTGGGCATATGCTTGGTGTCGAGCAGCGCCAACATCTGCGGCGAGAGTTCCTTCATCGCCTTGGTTGGCAGCTGGTAACCGTCCTCGCCGAAGCAGCCGGCAAGCGATAACGCACCGGCCAACACGGCCGACGCCATGAGCGCGCGCAGGAGCCTGGCGCGGATCAATTCGGTACTCCCCGACTAATCGACGGTCCCCGGGCCATCACTAGCCAATCGTTATCCTTACGAGGCCGCTTTCGCAAGCCAGCTGGGGACGGCAGGGTAAAGATGGTCACGCCGGTGCTGAATGGATCGTAAATTTTCCGCAAATTCTACCGGCAAAACCAACGCTTTATCCACCGTGACCGCAAAGGAGTCGCCGCGCGGATGATCCGCGGTCCAATCCGGGCAGGATTGTGGCAGATGGATTCGCGAGCGCAGATGGGGCGGAAATCAGCCCAGCGTCCGGCCGATCGCAATGAACTTCTCACGCCGCAGCCGCACCACCGTCGCCGGATCGAGCCCGTGGAGCTCGGACAATGCCTCAGCGATTGCCGCTCCGGTCGCCGCGATGCTGGCGGCGGGGTCGCGATGCGCCCCGCCGGTCGGCTCCGCCACGATGGTGTCGACGACGCCCAGGCGCAACAGATCCTGCGCAGTGATCTTGAGGCTCGAAGCGGCCTCCTGCGCTTTCGCGGTATCGCGCCACAGGATCGAGGCCGCGCCCTCGGGCGAGATGACGCTGTAGATGGCGTGTTCCAGCATGATCACGCGGTTGGCGGTGGCGACCGCGATCGCTCCGCCCGAGCCGCCTTCGCCGATGATGGCCGCGACGTTGGGTACGCCAATCCGCAGGCAGGCGTCGGTCGAGCGCGCGATGGCCTCGGCCTGTCCGCGCTCCTCGGCGCCGATGCCGGGGTAGGCGCCGGCGGTGTCGATCAGCGCGATGACCGGTATTTCGAAGTGGTCGGCCATGTCCATCAGCCGCACGGCCTTGCGATAGCCTTCCGGCCGCGCCATGCCGAAATTGTGCTTGAGGCGGCCGTCGGTATCGGAACCTTTTTCCTGGCCGAAGATGCAGACACTCTCGCCGCGGAAGCGGCCGAAGCCGCCGACGATCGCGGCGTCCTCGCCGTAACAGCGATCGCCGGCCAGGGGAGTGTAGTCTTCGATAAGTTGGGCGATGAAATCGAGGCAATGCGGCCGTTGCGGGTGCCGCGCCACCTGCGTTTTCTGCCATGGCGTCAACTCGGCATAGAGTTCCTTGAGCGCCTGCGCCGCCTTGCCTTCGATGCGGTTGATCTCGTCGCCGATGGCAATGCCGTCGCCGCCGGCCTGGAGCCCGCGCATTTCTTCAATCTTGGCCTCAAGCTCGGCCACCGGTTTTTCGAAGTCGAGATAAGAGCGCATCACCTAAACATACCAACTTTCACGACGATAATTCGTTGCTGAAGACGCGTATTGTGAATCCGGGGAAGCAATCGGTTTGGTAAGGATGATTCTTGGATTGCTCTGTCGCTCTGCTCTCGGGACTGCGCGCGCCGCCCAATGACTTGCCAACCTCCGCAATTGGAATCAATCAATTATTAATGTCGGCCAGCGGATGCAAATCGCGAACGAGACTTTTCAGGCGTTCTTCGAGCACGTGGGTGTAAATCTGCGTAGTCGAGATGTCGGCATGGCCGAGCAGCGTCTGCACCACGCGCAAATCAGCGCCGTTGTGGAGAAGGTGGCTGGCGAAGGCGTGGCGGAGCACGTGCGGGCTCAGCTGCGCCGCGCGCAATCCGGCGGCGGCGGCGAGCGCTTTGAGCTCGCGGGCAAAATGCTGGCGGGTGAGGTGACCGCTGTCGCCGAAGGAAGGAAACAGCCACCCGCTCCCTTCCCTCCCTCGCATGCGGGGGAGGGTGGGGTGGGGGTTGGCGGCATCAGCGCCGCGTGCTTCCGCGATGAGCGCGAGGTATTCCGCCATCGCGCGCTTGGCGGCATTGTTGAGCGGTACCAGGCGTTCCTTGTTGCCCTTGCCGCGCACGATAATGAAGCGGGCGTCGCGGCGCGCGGCCGAAGCGGGCAGGGCGACCAGTTCGGAGACGCGGAGCCCGGTCGCGTAGAGGAGCTCGACCAGACAGGCGAGCCGAGCCGTGCGCACGCGCACCGCCAGCGGCGCCGCCGGGTCGGACTGTCCGGCGACCCGCAACAGCCGATCGACTTCGGCGAGCGTGAGCGTTTTCGGGAGCGCGCGCCCGCGCTTTGGACCTTCGAGAACCGCGGCGGGATCGTCTTTGCGGCGGCCCTCGGCGTAGAGGAAACGATAGAGCTGGCGAATTGCTGAAATCCGGCGGGCGACCGTCGTCGGCCGCAGGCCCCGTTTTGTAAGCTCGCCGAGATAGGCGCGCAGATCGTCGGTTGCCGCAGTCGCTACCGAGCAACCGGTACCGGCAAGGAAAGTCGTGAAATTGGCGAGGTCGCGGCCATAGGCGGCGAGCGTGTTCGGCTGCGCGCCGCGCTCGGCGACCAGCATGTCGAGAAAAAGCCCACTGAGCCGCTGGTCGGAAGGCTTTGCCGCGCGAGCCTTTTTCCCAACCGTCCCGCGGACCATGACTTGAGCCCTCAGCGGTTTTTGAAGAATTTATCGGGCGGGATCGACACGCTGATCTCGCGCGGTTTCGGCTGCACGAAATGCGCGAGCGCATAGAGACCGCCATAGATGACCGCGCATATGATGGCAATCACAGTAAGAAAGCGAAGCAGGCTCGGCATCGCGCGGGCGCTCATCCATTGGTGCCGACGATCGGAACCGAGTACGATCATGTTCGGCCCGGACTGGCAAGCCACCCGATAGGATCCGGACCGTGCAGCCATCAACGCCGGCGGGCGCCGCATAATCGATGGCAGGCTTAAGGCTAAATGACTGATATTGCACTACAAAATGATACCAACGCGGCGGCCATGCCGGCCGCCATTCTGGGCCGGCTGGGACGCCGCTCCATCGTGCTCGTCGGCATGATGGGGGTCGGCAAGTCGTCGATCGGTCGCCGGCTTGGCGCCCGCCTCGGCACCCCGTTTGTCGATGCCGACACCGAGATCGAGAAGGCCGCCGGCATGAGCGTCGCCGACATATTTGCTCACCACGGGGAAGCGGATTTCCGCAGCGGCGAGGCGCGCGTGATTGCCCGCCTGCTCGAGGGCGGCCCGCAGGTGCTGGCGACCGGCGGCGGCGCCTTCATGAATCCGAACACCCGCGACCTGATCGGCGCCAAAGGCGTTTCCATTTGGCTGAAGGCCGATCTAGACGTGCTGCTGCGGCGGATCAACAAGCGCAAGAACGATCGGCCGCTGTTGCAGACCGCCGATCCTACCGAGACGCTGCGCGCTTTGCTGGCGGAACGCGAGCCGGTCTACGCGCAGGCCGATCTTATCGTTCACTCGCGCGAAGCGCCGCATGACGCGATCGTCGCCGATATCATGACCGCGCTCGCTGCATTGCTGCAGGACGCCGGAACGCCATCGGCAAAGGCCGGCGCATGACCGCACCGCTTCGCGCCGATCCGGCCACCGTCAAGGTCGCGCTGGGCGACCGCAGCTACGACATTGTCATTGGGCGCGGCCTCATCGCCTCGCTCGGCGCACGCATCGAGCGCTTACGTCCGCGGGCGAAGACCGCCATCGTCACCGATGAGAACGTTGCACGTTACCATCTCGGCGCGGTCGAAGCGGCGCTCGCCGCCGCCGGCGTCGCTTCGACCCGCGTGATCGTTCCGGTCGGCGAAGGCTCGAAGAGCTTTCGCACGTTCGAGCAGGTCTGCGAGGCGATCGTTGCCGCGCGCATCGAGCGTGGCGATCTCGTGATCGCGCTCGGCGGCGGTGTCGTCGGCGATCTCGCCGGCTTCGCCGCCTCGGTGGTGCGCCGCGGGCTCGATTACGTGCAGGTTCCAACCACGCTGTTAGCACAGGTCGATTCCTCTGTTGGCGGCAAGACCGCGATCAATTCCGTGCACGGCAAAAACCTCATCGGCGCGTTTCATCAGCCGATCCTGGTGCTGGCCGACACCGCGACGCTCGACACCTTGCCGGCGCGCGAGTTCCGCGCCGGCTATGCCGAGGTCGTCAAATACGGGCTCATTGGCGACGCCGCCTTCTTTTCCTGGCTGGAAGCAAATTGGCGCGATGTCTTTGCCGGCGGCAGATCGTCCGGAAGTTTGGCGCGTGAGCATGCCATCGCGGTGAGTTGCCGCGCCAAGGCCGCGATCGTGGCGCGCGACGAGCGCGAGACCGGCGAGCGCGCGCTCCTCAATCTCGGGCATACTTTCGGCCATGCGCTGGAAGCGGCCTGCGGCTTTTCCGACCGGCTGCTGCATGGCGAGGCGGTCGCCGCCGGCATGGCGCTGGCTTTCGCCTTTTCGGCACAGCAGCAGCTCATGCCCGCTGCCGAGGCCGGGCGCGCCATCCACCACTTGGCGGAAGTCGGATTGCCGACCGCGCCGAACGATATTCCGGGCGGGCTGCCGTCGGTCGACCGGCTGATGGCTTTGATTGCGCAAGACAAGAAAGTTAAGCGCGGAATGCTTACATTCATTCTGGCGCGCGCGATCGGTGACGCGTTCGTCGAAACCGGCGTCGATCAAGGTCAGGTGCGCGCGTTCCTCAGCGAGAAGCTTGCGGGGCGATGAGTATTTACGATTGGTTGACCGTCTTGGCGGTCGTAGTTTGCCTGTTGATTTCGGCCTTCTTCTCCGCCAGCGAGACGGCGCTCACCGCGTCGTCGCGCGCCGCCATGATGCGGCTGGAGAAACAGGGCAACCAGGACGCGACAATCGTCAATCGATTGCTGGCCACCCGCGAACGCCTGCTCGGCGCGATCCTGTTCGCCAACAACCTGACCACGATCGCCGCCTCGACGCTGGCGACGGGGCTGCTGCTGGCTCTGTTCGGCCACGCCGGTGTGATCTACGCCACGCTGGGAATGACGGTCCTGATCTTCGTCATCGCCGAGGTGCTGCCGAAGACCGCCGCTTTCAATACGCCGGATCGCATCGCTCTTGCGGTCGCGAAGCCGATCGATCGGATGGTCAATTGGTTTTCGCCGATCTTGCAGGCGGTCGAATGGCTGGTGCAGCTCATTCTGCGCGGCGTCGGCATGCCGGTCGGCAAGATCCAGTCGATCCTGTCGCCGCGCGAGGAATTGCGCGGCGCCGTCGACCTGATGCACCGCGCCGGCGTCGTCGAAAAGCTCGACCGCGACATGATGGGCGGCTTGCTCGACCTGCGCGAGCTTGTCGTCTCGGACGTCATGATCCATCGCACCAAGATGGTGATGCTCGACGCCGACGAGCCGCCGCAGGAGATCGTCGATGCCGTCCTTGCCGCGACGGTGACGCGGCTGCCGCTGTGGCGCGGCTCGCCGGACAACATCGTCGGCGTGCTGCACGCCAAGGATCTGCTGCGCGCGCTGCACGCGGCCGGCGGCAATGCCGCCGAGATCGACATTGTGTCGTTGACGACGCCGCCGTGGTACGTGCCGGATACCACGCCGCTCTACGAGCAGCTCAAGGCGTTTCGCGCGCGCAAGACCGCGCTCGCGCTCGTCGTCGATGAATACGGCGAGATGGAAGGGCTGGTCACGCTCGAGGACATCGTCGAAGAGATCGTCGGCGACATCACCGACGAACACGACATTGCCGTGCCCGGCGTGCGCATGCTGCCGGACGGCTCGGTCAATGTCGACGGCGCGGTGCCGGTGCGCGATCTCAACCGGGCGATGGACTGGAACATCCCCGACGACGAGGCGACCACGATCGCCGGCGTTGTCATCCATGAGGCGCGCTCGATACCGGAGCCGGGACAGAGCTTCACCTTTCACGGATTCCGATTCCAGGTTCTGCGCAAAACCCGCAACCGCATCACCGCGTTGCGCGTGACGCCGCTGGTGCGCAAGGTCACCGCGAAAGCCAGCTAGCAGTCGCACGGCGGGAGCGCGGAGTTAAATCCGCGCTAGAGATTTTCCCCGGGCGCCGCGGCGTGAATGGCCAGCGCATGCACGCCGCCTTCGAGCTCGCCCGCCAGCGTCGCGTTGATCATGCGGTGGCGCTCAATCCGGCTCTTTCCGCGAAAGGCTTCCGACACGATATAAAGTCGGAAGTGAGTCTCGCCGCCGGGCCGATGGCCGGCGTGGCCTTCGTGACGATGCGATTCGTCCTCGACATGGAGGCTCTCGGGTGCGAAAGCGTTGCGCAACTTTTCCGTGATGAGGTCGTGTGTTCGCATGGTCAACCTTCGAGCATGATGTCGTGAACGGAGCCCCGGACTGGTCCGGGTGACTGCCGGATTCGGCAAGGATGACGTTTCATAAGCAAGGATGACGTTTCATAAAAGGTAGAAGGCGAAGCGATAAGGTCAATGTCCGCGACACGCCCTATGCCGCCTGTCAAGTCTTGAAGGTTCCATCGCCGCACCGGCATAATTGCAATAATGAAAACCAATTCGCCGCTGTTTGATCGAATCCGCGTCAAGCCGGAGCAGGATCGCCGGGCCAAGACCGACCTGCCGGCTTGCCAGTGGCCGAACTGCGCCGCGCCAGCCACGCATCGCGCGCCGAAAGGCCGGCTGCGCGCGAGCGAATATTGGCGGTTCTGCCTCGAGCACGTTCGCGAATACAACAATTCCTACAATTTCTTCGCCGGCATGAGCGAGGACGCGATCGCGAAATACCAGAAGGAGGACATCACCGGCCACCGCCCGACCTGGAAAATGGGCTCGGTCGGCGGCGTCGGTAACCGCCGCCGCAACGGCCGCCGCGCCGCCGCCGAGCCTGGCGACGCCGGGTGGGCCGATGATCCCTTCGATTTATTCGGCGGGCAGGGCGGCAGCCGCGAGCGCCAGTCCCGGCCCGCGGCCGAGAGCCGCAAGATCCTCAATGCCCAGCGCCGCGCCCTCGACGTGCTTGGGCTTGAAGGCGACGCCAAACGTGCCGATATCAAGGCCAGGTTCAAGGTGTTGGTGAAGCGGCATCATCCCGACGCCAACGGCGGCGACCGCGGTTCGGAAGACCAGCTGCGGGAGATCATCCAAGCCTATAATTACCTGAAGTCGGCGGGCTTTTGCTGATTTATTCGAGCGGCTTTTGCCGCCTTGTCCGCTTCTGCTAGGTTTGGCCGGCGTCCGACCGCAGATGGGGCCGAATTGCGCCTCGGACGCCCCGGGGTCACGGAGGTACAATTGAGTCTCGCCACTGAAATGGAATCCGGCCTGCCGGACATGAAGGTCTCGATCCGGCAGTTGTTCGGCATCGACAGTGACCTGGAAGTACCGGCTTACTCCGAGCCGGACGAGCACGTTCCCGAAGTCGATCCCGACTATCGCTTTGACAAGCCGACCACGCTCGCCATTCTCGCCGGCTTTGCCCGGAACCGTCGGGTCATCGTCACCGGCTATCACGGTACCGGCAAGTCGACCCATATCGAGCAGGTAGCGGCGCGGCTCAACTGGCCGTGCGTGCGCGTCAATCTCGACAGCCACATCAGCCGCGTCGATCTGATCGGCAAGGACGCGATCGTGATCCGCGACGGCATGCAGGTCACCGAATTCCGCGACGGCATCCTGCCCTGGGCGCTGCAGAACAAGGTGGCGCTGTGCTTCGACGAATACGATGCCGGCCGCCCGGACGTGATGTTCGTGATCCAGCGCGTGCTGGAATCGTCCGGCCGGCTGACGCTGCTTGACCAGAACAAGGTGATCAAGCCGCATCCGGCGTTCCGCCTGTTCGCCACCGCCAACACGGTCGGCCTCGGCGACACCTCCGGCCTCTATCACGGCACTCAGCAGATCAACCAGGGCCAGATGGACCGCTGGTCGATCGTCACTACGCTCAACTACCTGCCGCACGACAACGAGGTCGATATCGTGCTCGCCAAGGCGAAGCACTACCGCTCGTCCGAAGGCCGCGACATCGTCTCCAAGATGGTGCGGGTCGCCGATCTCACCCGTAATGCGTTCATGAACGGCGATCTTTCTACGGTCATGAGCCCGCGCACGGTGATCATCTGGGCGGAGAATGCCGAAATCTTCAACGACATCGGCTTCGCGTTCCGGCTGACCTTCGTCAACAAATGCGATGAGCTGGAGCGGCCGCTGGTGGCGGAATTCTATCAACGCTGCTTCGGGCAGGAACTGCCGGAATCCGCGGTCAACGTCGCGCTGTCTTGACGTCATCCCCGCGAAAGCGGGGATCGATAACCCCGGTGCTGAAAGTGATCGGCGAGGACTGCGCAGATGGGTTCCGGCTTCGCCGCGTTGCGGCGCTCCGGAATGACGGCTGAGGTCATGACGTCGAACATCACCCTGCAAGCCTTGGCCGAGGAAAAGGCGGTCCTCGAAGCGGCCGACGTTTCCGCGGTCTCGCAGTTGATCTTGCGCGAACGATCGAGCCGCGATCTGGGCTTGTGGGAGCAGATGCGCGATTGCTTCCATGACGAACTCGGTGGTCCGGTTGAGCTGGATCGACGCCAGCGGCCCGGAATTCGTGCGGCGCTCGAAGGAAATGGCCGAGCGAAACGTGAAAGCGAGCCACCGGCTCGGCCCGATCCTGGTCACGCTCGCCGGTGATCGCGCGATCGCGCAACTCGGCGCCGTCATCGATATTCCGTCCAAGGTCAGAGGGGTCGCAGTCATCTTCTCGAGCCATGCCCGCTTTGTGTTTCGCGCCGAGCGGCGCCAGCGGGTGTGGCGGCTTTCCGGGTTTGACGCGATCTATCAGCGCGATGAGATTACGCCGGTCATTCCGGGCCAGGTCGTCACCATCGAGCCGAACGAACTGAAGAACTTTCGGTCGTCCTATCAGCTGCTGAGTTTCTGCCTGATGTCAGGCGGTTACCAGGCGCGCAAGGATCTGGCCGGAATCGATCGGCCCGACCTGGTGGATGCCCTGACCCGCGAGGTCTATGCTTGGGCAGGCTTGACGCCGCCGCGCTGAACTCCGACGAGCAACGCACGTTTCATGAGCTCCAACATCAAGCCCAAAAATCCGGCCAAAGAAGCGCCGACCGAGCCGTTCAAGCGCGCGGTCGGCGTTTGCCTGCGCGCGATTGCCGGCAAGGGCGACATCGAGGTGAGCTTCGCCGCCGAGCGGCCGGGGCTTGCCGGTGGCAAGGTGCGGCTGCCGGAACCGCCGCGCCGGCTCAATGAGCGTGAGGCGGCCATCGTGCGCGGCCATGCCGACTCGATCGCATTACGGCTCGCCTGTCACGACCCGGCGGTGCATCGCAAACTCGTGCCCGGCGGGCAACAGGCGCGCGCGGTGTTCGAGGCGGTCGAGCAGGCCCGGGTCGAAGCGATCGGATCGCGCCGCATGGGCGGGGTGGCGAGGAATCTCGCCGCCATGCTCGACGATCGTTTTCATCGCGGCAAATATGACGAGATCACCGATCGCGCCGATGCGCCGATCGAGGACGCCGTCGCCATGATCGTGCGCGAAAGGCTCACCGGTGAGATGCCGCCGGCGACGGCGCGCAAGCTGGTCGAGCTGTGGCGACCGCTGATCGAGGAGCGCGCCGGCCGCAATCTCGACCGCCTCGAACGCGTGCTTACGGATCAGCGCCGCTTCGGCGACGTTGTGCACGACCTGCTCGATTCGCTGGATATGGGCGAGGATCGCTCAAGCGACTCCGAAGAGGAGGAGGGCGAGGACGGCGACCAGGAGAATCGCAGCGACGAATCCGGCAGCGACGGCGAGACGTCCGATTCCGCCGACTGCGAGCGCATGAGCCTGGAAGAAGCCGAGGCCTCGGCGGAGGACATGCCCGACAGCGCGTCGGAGGCGGTCGAGGTGCCGGCCGCCGACATGGCCGACGATGCCGAGATGGGCGACTCGGAGACCGCGGCCGAGCCGTGGCGGCCGCGGCACAATCGCAACGAGCCGCGCGGCCCGGATTATCGGCCCTTCACCGTAAAATTCGACGAGACCGTCGGCGCCGAGAATCTCTGCGATCCCGAGGAGCTCGAACGGCTGCGCGGTTATCTCGACAAGCAGCTTTCCCATCTTCAGGGCGTGGTGGCGCGGCTTGCCAACCGGCTGCAGCGGCTCTTGCTCGCCCAGCAGAACCGAGCCTGGGAATTCGACCTCGAGGAAGGCCTGCTCGATCCGGCGCGATTGTCGCGCGTCATCGTCGATCCGCTGCATCCGCTGTCGTTCAAGCGCGAAAAGGACACCGACTTCCGCGACACCGTGGTGACGCTGCTGCTCGACAATTCCGGCTCGATGCGCGGGAGGCCGATCACGGTGGCGGCGACCTGTGCCGACATCCTGGCGCGCACGCTGGAACGTTGCGGCGTCAAGGTGGAGATTTTGGGCTTCACCACCCGCGCCTGGAAGGGCGGGCAGTCGCGCGAAGCGTGGCTTGCGCAGGGCAAGCCGGCCAATCCGGGGCGCCTCAACGATCTGCGGCACATCATCTATAAAGCGGCCGACGCGCCGTGGCGGCGGTCGCGCAAGAATCTCGGATTGATGATGCGCGAGGGCCTGCTCAAGGAGAACATCGACGGCGAAGCGCTCGACTGGGCGCACAAGCGGCTGCTTGGCCGCCCCGAGACCCGGAAGATTTTGATGATGATTTCCGACGGCGCGCCGGTCGACGATTCGACGCTGTCGGTCAATCCCGGCAATTACCTGGAGCGTCACCTGCGCTGGGTGATCGAGGACATCGAGACCCGCTCGCCGGTCGAACTCATCGCCATCGGCATCGGCCACGACGTCACGCGCTACTACCGGCGCGCGGTGACCATTGTCGATGCCGAGGAGCTCGGCGGCGTCATGACCGAGAAGCTGGCGGAATTATTCGAAGAGCATGCGCCCGAAGAACATGCGCCGCGTCCAGCGCGGCCCCGGCGGCGGTTGCAGTCTTAAGCGGATGCCGGGATTACGCCGCTGCGGCGGCGCGCTTCTTGGCGACTTGGCGCTTAAGCTCAAGCGCCCGTGGCGACAGCTCGGTGTCCTTGGCCTTCAACAGGAAAGCGTCAAGCCCGCCGCGATGATCGACGCTCTTGAGGGCATTGGCCGAAATCCGCAAGCGCACCGAGCGTCCGAGGGAATCGGACATCAGGGTGACATTGAGCAGGTTCGGCAAAAACCGCCGTTTGGTCTTGCGGTTCGAGTGGCTCACCCGATGCCCGATCTGACGGGTCTTGCCGGTCAGCTCGCAACGCCGTGACATGGCTGCAATTCCTCTTAACTACCGCGCGCCCGGCGCCAAGCGGCGGACGATATTGGGGGAAAAGGTTGCGGACCTATAGAGAGCGGGCCGGAAAGCGTCAAGCGCGCGGCCCGGATCGCTTCGGCATCGGTTTCGGCACGGCGTGAAGCCGTGCCAAACCACAGAAACGACGCATTCGCCGACAAGACAAGGTGCCTAGTTTCCGTTAACGTTTGATCCGGCTGGCACGGGGTTTTGAGTCCGTCGTGGCCGCGCGCCGTGGTCGAACCCGCGGCTCCGAGGGAAGCGTCGCCACCGTGTCTATTCTGCCGAAACGGCTTGTTGCCACTCCAGGAACCGCCGCGCTTGCCGCGGCGTCTTGCTTCATGATGGCCGCCTTGGCAGCCGACGCGGCCCATGTCGCGGCGGCTCAGGGACGGCTCGAGGCCGAATACACCGCGAGCCTCGCCGGTATTCCGATCGGAAGCGGCAACTGGGTCATCGAGATCTCCGATAACGAGTTCACGACGGCGGCGAGCGGCGGGACGACCGGCATCATGCGGCTTTTTGTCGGCGGGCGCGGCAACAGCGCCGCGCGCGGCACTGTCAGTAGCGGCCAACTTCTGCCCACAAGCTATACCGCGACAATCATCAGCGACAAAAAGGTCAATGACGACGTACGCATGGTGTTCGCCGGCGGCAGTGTGAAGGACTTTACCGTCGAGCCTCCGATCGGGCCGCATCCCGATCGCATTCCGGTCAGCGACGCCGACCGGCGCAACGTGCTCGACCCGATGACCTCCGTCTTTGCTACGGTAAACGGCAGCGGCGACCCGGTTTCGCCGCAAGCCTGCGGGCGCAAGGTTGCCGTATTCGACGGCCGCATGCGGTACGATCTGCGCAGCGAATTCAAGCGCATGGAAACGGTCAAGGCGGAAAAGGGCTACCGGGGACCGGTTGTCGTCTGCGCGGTATATTTCACCCCGATCTCCGGCTACCTGCCGCAGCGTTTCGCGATCAAATATCTCGCCGGCTTGCGTGATGCGGAGGTGTGGCTGGCGCCGATCTCGGGTACGCGGGTGCTGGTGCCTTTTCGCTTCTCGTTGCCGACGCCGATCGGTCCGGGAGTGGTGCAGGCGACCCAGTTCGTCTCGGTCGCGACGCCGCCGCGCGCGGCGGCCAACTTGAAATCGCAGTGAGGTCGAGCGGTCCTTTGCCGGCGAGCTCCGACGACAATGCCGCCGGCAAGCCGTTATGGTCGGGCGCACAACTGCCCGGCGTCCCCGTTATCCACAGGAGGAATGCTCTTGACTCGCCGAGGAATTCCCGCTGCGCAGGGCCGTTAATCCTTTCGGAGCTAAAATGGGCGCCACGACTCCTCTCGAACACCCGATGTGGTATTGCGTAACGGCGGCGGCGCCATATGTCGCCGTGAACGAATTCGAACACGGCGCGAGTCGCCGATTCGGCCGCGATTTGTTCCAGACTCGTTCCACACCTTAAGCACAGGGCTTTCCCACGTGTTGTTGTGATACAGATGCAGCCGCTGCGCTGGCGCGGCAGCCCGAGTCTCCGATGCCGATTTCCTTTTCGCCCTCCACCAACCGTGATCTGCGCGCCCGCGGCGCCGGCGTCACCGCCGTGCTGGGGCCGACCAATACCGGCAAAACCCATCTCGCCATCGAACGGATGCTGGCGCATTCGTCCGGGCTGATCGGCCTGCCGCTGCGGCTGCTTGCCCGCGAGGTTTACAACCGCGCGGTAGAACGGGTGGGGCCGGACGCAGTCGCGCTCGTCACCGGCGAGGAGAAGATCAAGCCGCCCAATCCGCGCTTCTGGGTCGCCACCGTCGAAGCCATGCCGAGCGACCTCGATGTGGCGTTCCTCGCCGTCGACGAAATCCAGCTGGCCGCGGACTTCGAGCGCGGCCACGTCTTCACCGATCGCATCCTGCACCGGCGCGGCCGCGAGGAGACACTGGTCCTCGGCGCCGCCACGATGCGGCCGATCATCGAACGGCTGCTCCCCGGCGTCAGCATTGTGAGCCGCCCGCGGCTGTCGCAACTGAGCTTCGCCGGCGAAAAAAAGCTCACGCGGCTGCCGCGGCGCTCGGCCATCGTCGCATTCTCGGCCGAGGAGGTGTACGCGATTGCGGAGCTGGTTCGCCGCCAGCGCGGCGGCGCCGCCGTGGTGCTCGGCTCGCTGTCGCCGCGCACGCGCAATGCGCAAGTGGCGCTCTACCAGGCCGGCGACGTCGACTATCTGGTGGCGACCGACGCCATCGGCATGGGCCTCAATCTCGACGTCGATCACATCGCGTTCGCCTCCGACCGAAAGTTCGACGGTTATCAGTTCCGCAAACTGAGTCCCGCCGAACTCGCCCAGATCGCGGGGCGGGCCGGGCGCGCCACCCGCGACGGCACCTTCGGCACCACGGGACGCTGTCCGCCATTCGAGACCGAGCTTTCTCAGGCGCTGGAGTCGCACACCTTCGAACCGGTCAAGATCGTCCAGTGGCGCAACACCGATCTCGACTTCTCTTCGATCGGCGCCTTGCAGGCGACACTTGCCGTGGCGCCGACCGAGAACACGATGACGCGCGCCCCGGTCGCCGAGGATATCCTGGTGCTCGACCACGCGGCGCGCGAGGACGAGGTACGCGCCATGACCCGGACGCGCGCCGACGTCGAGCGGCTGTGGGAAGTGTGCCAAGTCCCCGATTACCGCAAGATCGCGCCGGCGACGCATGCAGAACTGGTGGTTACCCTCTATGGCTTTCTGGTCCGCGACGGAGCAGATTCCGACCGATTGGTTCGCCAAACAGGTCGCGCTCGCCGACCGGATCGACGGCGATATCGATACGCTTTCGAACCGCATCGCCCATATCAGGACCTGGACATTCGCCGCCAATCGGCCCGATTGGCTCGCCGATCCCGAGCATTGGCAAGGCGTTACCCGCGGCGTCGAGGACAAGCTTTCCGACGCGTTGCACGAGCGGCTGAGCGAACGCTTCATCGATCGGCGGACCAGCGTGCTGATGCGCCGGCTGCGCGAGAATGCGCAGCTCGAGCCGGAAATGAGCAAAACCGGCGAGGTCGTGGTCGAAGGTCACGCCATCGGCCGCCTCGACGGCTTCGTCTTTGTTGCCGACGCCTCCTCAGGCGGCTCGGAAGCCAAGGCGTTGCAGAACGCTGCGCAGAAGGCGCTCGCCGGCGAAATCGCCACCCGCGCCACGCGGCTCGCCGCTGCGCCGGACGAGCAATTCGTGCTCGCCGCCGACGGCACCATCCGCTGGACCGGCGCAGCCGTCGGCAAAATCATCGCCGGCGAGGAGGCTTTGCGGCCGCGGCTCCGCATCATCGCCGATGAGCATTTGTCCGGCGCCCCGCGCGAGGCGGTCGAGGCGCGGCTGGATCGGTGGCTGAAATTCCACATTGAAAAGCTGCTCGGCCCTTTGTTCGAGCTTTCAGCCGCAGCGGATGTCAGCGGCATCGCCCGCGGCGTCGCTTTCCAGCTGGTCGAGGCGCTCGGCGTGCTCGATCGCCAGCGGGTCGCGGACGAGGTGAAGGGATTGCAGCAGCCGGAGCGGGCGAGCTTGCGCAAATATGGCGTCCGCTTCGGCGCCTATCACATCTACCTGCCGCCCCTGCTCAAGCCGACGCCGCGGGCGCTGGCGGTGCAACTCTGGGCGCTCGCCCATGAAGGCCAGCAGCACAAGGGACTGGACGATCTGCTGCATCTCGCCGGCAGCGGCCGCACGTCGATCCCGATCAATCGCGACGTCGATGCGAGCCTTTATCGGGTGGCGGGTTATCGGGTGTGCGGCGAGCGGGCGGTGCGCGTCGATATCCTCGAGCGCCTGGCGGATCTGATTCGGCCGGCGCTGGCCTGGCGCGAAGGCGCTCCCGGCGTGAAGCCGCAGGGCGCAATCACTGGCGGCGGTTTTATGGTGGTCAACACCATGACCTCCCTGATCGGCGCCTCGGGTGAGGATTTCGCCTCGATTCTGCGGTCGCTCGGTTATCGCATGGAGCGGCGGCCGAAACCGCCCGAGCCGGAAAAGTCGGTCGAGCCGGCTTTGGCGCGCGAACCAGCGGTCGCCGCCGAAACGCCGGAGCCCGTCGTGGGTGACGTCGATGGAGCCCCGGTGGCCGAGCCGGAGGCGCTTGCGGCGGAGCCGTCGGCCGAGGTGCTGCTGTCTTCCAGTGACGAGATGACGCCGGCCGAGACCGCCGACGTTTCGATCGCGGCGGGCGACGCGACCGGACCGGGTCCGGAATTAGCTGCAGAGATCCTTTAGCCGAATCGCAATCCGCGCCGACGGCGCGGTCTGGCGATGCGGTGGAAACGGTGAGTGAGCCGATTGCGGACGCAGCGGCTGCCGTTGCCGAACCGGTGTTGGTCGAGGTGTGGCGGCCGGGCCGGCCTGAGGGGCAGCGTCGCCCCCGCGATCGTCATCGCCGTCCAGGCCGGCGCGCGGAGCAAGCTGGCGCGGCGCCGGCGCCTGCCCGGACGCAAGAGAGTGCGGTGCCGGCTCTTGCTGCGGAGGCGGCCGTCGCTTCGCCATCGTCCGATCAGGCGACATCGGGCGAAGCGGCAAGCCCGGCTGAGTCAGCCAAGCCGGAACGGCATTCGCGCCACCGTCGCCGCCACGGATCCGATCAGCGGTTCGATCGTCCGCGCCGCGAACGCGAACGACCGCCGGCCCATGCGGCGCGGCACGAGCGGCACGAGCGGCGCGAGAAGGCTCCCGATCCCAATTCGCCATTCGCAAAGCTCGCGGCGCTGAAGGCACAGCTTGAGGCCGAGGCCAAGGAGCGGCGCTAGAGCATGATCCGGAACGGTGGCACCCGGCTTTCCGAACGGATCATGCTCGACCGAACCATCAAGCCTACGGCGGCGCCCGATCGCCAGCGCATCGACCGCTGGCTTTGGCATGCCCGCCTGGTACGGACCCGTGACGCCGCGGCGGCGCTTGCAAGCTGCGGTCACATCCGGGTGAATGGCGCGCGCATCCTTGCGCCGGGCCGTATGGTGCGAACCGGCGACGTGATTACGGTCGCGCTGGAACGCGCCGTCCGGGTGCTCAAGGTCAAGGGATTTGTTGCCGCCGGTGCCGCCCAGACCCTATATGACGACCTGACTTGAGACATCGGTCGCCCATGGCGAATCGGGCACTCCGGCCGGCCTTGCAGGCTCATGAGCCATGCGCTAGGAGCAATGCTCGCAAAAGGCCTACTTCAGAGTGAGCAGATGACCTATATCGTCAACGATAATTGCATCAAATGCAAATACATGGACTGCGTCGAGGTCTGCCCCGTGGATTGCTTCTACGAGGGCGAAAACATGCTGGTGATCCATCCCGACGAATGCATCGATTGCGGGGTGTGCGAGCCGGAATGCCCGGTGGATGCGATCAAGCCTGATACCGAGCCCGGGGTCGAGAAATGGCTCGGCGTCAATGCTGAATTCGCAAAAGTCTGGCCCAATATCACGGCCAAGAAGGAGCCGCCCGCCGATGCCAAGGAATGGGAGGGCGTTGCCGGTAAATTTGACCAGTATTTCTCGTCCAACCCGGGAACGGGCGACTAAAGCGGGCCGTTAACTGCCAGTCTTAACCGTTTGCCGCGCTGCGACCCTTTTGCAACGCCATAAAGCTTTGATTTTGGCCGAAAATGTGCTATAGGTCTGTTTGATAATGAAGAACACCCCCGATATACCGCTCCCTCTTCTTGGGAGCTTATTTTTCCGGGGGATTTTCGAGGAATCGTCAAAAGAGGCGTGAGACCCACGCGAGAGCAGTGGCAGAGAAAACTCGTCGTCATCGTTCGAAGAAGAGCGCGGCCGGAATGAGCCGGAAGACAAGAAAATCGGCCTCCGGCGCCAGCCGCAGGCCATCACAGTCCACGCGGCGAACAACCCGAAGCCGGGTCAGCGTGGCGAAGCCCGCCCAGCGGCGCAAGCCGGAGGCGGAAGGAGTAACTTTGGGAATGAACGCGAAGAAGACGACACAGCGACAAGGCTTCAAGACCAGCGAATTCATCGTCTATCCGGCCCATGGCGTGGGCCAGATCGTTGCGATCGAGGAGCAGGAAGTCGCGGGAGCACGGCTCGAGCTTTTTGTCATTAACTTCGTCAAGGACAAGATGACGTTGCGGGTGCCCACTTCGAAGGTCGCATCCGTCGGCATGCGCAAGCTTGCCGAGACGCCGATGGTCAAGCGCGCCCTGGAAACGCTCAAGGGCCGCGCGCGCATCAAGCGGACCATGTGGTCGCGCCGGGCGCAGGAATACGAGGCCAAGATCAATTCCGGCGACATAGTCGCCATCGCCGAGGTGGTCCGCGATCTCTACCGTTCGGAGTCGCAGCCGGAGCAGTCCTATTCCGAGCGCCAGCTCTATGAGGCCGCCATCGACCGGCTGTCGCGCGAAGTCGCCGCGGTGCAGCGGCTGACCGAGACCGAAGCGATCAAGGAGATCGAGGCGGCGCTCGCCAAGGGCCCGCATCGCGGTCCCAAGCCCGAGGCGGAAGAGGACGCCGTAGTCGAGGAAGAGGCGGCCTGACCGTCCACCACAGGCGGTACAAGTTACCAAGGCCCGGCAAGCGATGCCGGGCCTTTGTTGTTCCATGGCCCCGATAGAGGCTGTTGATCCGCCGGCAAAAATCCCCGCGTTAGTCATAAATTAAGCTTCATTTGAAATGAATTAAGCGAGCGTTCGTTGTGGGACGAGGGGCGTTCGTGATGCGGCGTGAGAGGGCGTCAAAGCGCGGCCGGTGGCTTTCGATCCTGGTGGCCGCCGTCATTGGCTTTCTTGTTGGCGATTGGCACGCCACCACGCTGCGCCGCACCGACCTTTCAGCCGCGCAGAACATCGCGCTGCGTTTCCCTGCAGCGAAGGCCGACGCCGCAGTCGCGGACGCCACAACCGACATGCCGACGGGTGCTGCGAGCGTCTCCGTGCTCGGCGACGCTCGGCTTGCGCTCTTGAGCCCCGATCCGATGGTGCCGCCGCCGGCCCCGCCATCAGTGCCGCAAGCGCCGGTGCAGGCGGCTATGCCGGCAGCGGCGATTGCCGAACCGGCACCGGCAGCGGCGCCCGCGGCGCCGCGGCTTATGCCGGCGGCACGGCCGCCGCGGAGCGAGCAACGGTCGGCGGCGGAGAGCGCTTCCCGCCACGCCAGCCGGCCCGGTTACATGTTGAACGATGCCCAGATCGCCAGCATCAAGACGCGACTGCATTTGACGCCCGACCAGGAGCGCATGTGGCCGGCGGTCGAGGTGGCGTTGCGCAATGTCGCCTACGCCAAGGGGCGCGAAGCCCATCGGCACGGCGCGGGAGAAGTCGCCTCGCTCGATCCCGATAGCGCAGCGGTGGAAGGACTGAAGTCCGCGGCCGTGCCGCTGATCATGAGCTTTTCCGACCAGCAGAAGAACGAAGTCCGCAGCCTCGCCCATGTCATGGGGCTGGATAAGCTCGCCTCGGAGCTTTAATACTGGCCGCCATTTCCGGGCTCGACCCCGCCTGCGGGTCCCTGCCGCATTTGGCCTTCACGGCCGCTGCCGTAGCTCAGTGGTAGAGCACTCCCTTGGTAAGGGAGAGGTCGTCAGTTCAATCCTGACCGGCAGCACCATTTTCATTAAATAAATCAGATGCTTACGTCAATTGGAGCGGCGCGCCTTCGGCGGTATCCTGATACTAATTGCTCTATAAAGGCACAGTTGCGGTTGCCTGACGGTTGCCTGAAAGACGCCCCTCTGTGATCGGTGGGATAGCTATCCACCTAAGCAAGCTTCGTTGGCCAGATGGACAGCTAGAGCCCGGTCACAGCGCACAGCCAACGGTATTCGGATACCATCAAAAAGACTAATGTATCTACATAACCTATTGAGTACAATAAACAATTTGACGTATGTAAGTATTATGTGGTATAATTAAGGTAGAGTGGTGGATACACCTATTGATAAACTTAATTGTCTAAGGAGAATACGTTGGCAACGATAAACAAACATTAAAAGAGCGACCAGCAGTTAAAGGAACTTACTGAAGGATTGAGCCCGGAGGAAAAGGATTACAGGCGAATGTTAATCCGGGACGAAGCTTTGCGGATTTCCGACAAGATGGCCCGATCACCTAACTTTCGACGGGACGTAATCCTTGAACTGGCTAAGTCCCAAAGCGAAGAAGATGCAATCAATGCACCTACCCAGACCACTAAGTTGCCAGTCAACAAAGAAGTCCTAGGCACTGACTTAGAGACTTACAGCGGGCTGTTTAGATAACCATGGCCGTATATTACACACCTTCAGTTCCGCCATATCCTATGGAACCATTCAAGACTGAATATAGGGATTTCATCGTTAGGAAAGAGCCTGATAATTCCTTGTACTACATTCAAGCCAAGGAAGGTATGGACTTGGCTCCGTCCCTTTCTGGAAGATTTACGGGCATTGAACGTTTGAAGTCAGCAATAGACGGTTATCTGTCCGCTACCAATACCGATGCCACTACAGCCTATTCCCCTAAATTAAAGCCTGCCCCCAAGAGAGGGGCTCGAACCGCAATTGATCGAGCTAAGAAGAAGACCAAAGACCCAATTGCCGAGGCCATAGCAGAGAACAATTCTCAGGGTCTATTTGATGATTAGAGTTACTGAGCCTGAGGAACTTAAGGTCCCTCTGAAGAACAACAAGCGTAAGGTCCGTATCCTTAAATCAGACTTTGAGACCTTGGTTTCCATAGGTGCTGATCCGCCATGGAAGTTACATCAGAACAAGGTGATGAAAAGGAAGAAGGGCAGGAACCATTCGATACCGCGATTGCTGTTAGACGCAAGGGCAGGGGACCGTATCAAGTTCATTGACGGGGATACCTGCAATCTGAATATCAATAATCTAGTACGTTGCAAAGGTGCAGGCCTCTACACTGCTAGAGAGCAATTTTCAAACAAACAAAGGATTATCTACTAATGACTTCTAAAAAAGTAATGCCAATTGAACCCGTTGATATCGCTAAGCCACTTCTGGCTGGCGGAGCAAAACAGCCTAAGGCGAAAGAAACCAAGCCGGAAGATCAACATGAGACGATACGCGATTATCAGACGTATCAGGAACAAGTCACTAAGACTGACTGGAAAGACGCTGGCCTAGCAAATAACAAGGTCATGGTTGGCAAGCCAGGGGTGGCGTAGCGGGAGTGGTTGGAATTTGGTTGGCGTAGTCTCCGTGTTCAACCTCGAATCACCCGGCGTTGGAGCGCCGGAACGGAGACCAACGCCATGATCAAGGTTACCACAGGAACTGATTTTTTCGCGCCTGGAAACGAGACTGCGGCCCACCTTTTCGATAACTGGTTTGATCCGATCGAGAGCGGTGTGCGCGATCGGGTGCGAGGGTTCATCGAAGAACTGATCCGGTGTGAGCTCGACGCGGCGCTCGCTCGCCCTCGATATGGGCGCGGAAAGAATGGTGACTGCGGACAAGCAAGCTTCGTCGGCCATCGGCATGGCAGGCGCACCCGCTCGCTGACCGGGAGCTTCGGCAAGACCGAGATCAGCGTGCCGCGGGCTCGGCTGCAAACGCGCGAAGGCACCACCGAATGGCATAGCCAGGTGCTGCGAAGCTATCAGCGCCGCACGCTCACCGCCGATGCGCTGATTGCGAGCGCCTATCTCGCCGGCACCAATACGCGCCGGGTGCGGCGGGCTCTGGCAGCGCTATTCCGCGATGGCGTCAGCAAGGACATCGTGAGCCGGGTCTGGCGCAAGATCAAAAGCGATTGGGACGTCTGGAATGCTCGCGCGCTGACCGACGAGCCGATAGTGCGGCTGATCCTCGACGGCACCGTGGCTCGCGTCCGGCTCGATCGGAAGGCCACGGCGATCTCGCTGCTCGTGGTCATCGGCGTGCGCGCGGACGGCCAGAAGGTGCTGCTCGCGGTCAAGCACAGGGGCGGCGAATTCCGCCGAGGCTTGGCGCACTGTGCTCGACGATCTGGTCGCGCGTGGCCTGCGGCGGCCGGCATTCCTGATCGTCGACGGCGCGCCAGGACTGGAGAAAGCGATTGCCGCCGTCTGGGACGGCGTGCCGGTGCAGCGCTGCACGGTTCACAAGCATCGCAATCTGCTCGCGCACGCGCCGGAACGCCTGCATGAGGAAATCGGCGCCGACTATACCGACATGATCTACGCGGCCACACCGGAGGACATCGCAATGCGCCGCAAGGGGTTCATCCGCAAATGGCGGCTCAAGCACCGCGCGGTCGCCGACAGCCTGGAAGAAGCCGGCGATCGGTTGTTCACGTTTGCACTCTTGCCGCCGAGCCAATGGCGCAGCGCGCGTACCACGAATGCAATTGAACGCCTGCACGAGGAGTTTAAACGTCGGATCAAAACCCAGACCGTGCTGCCATCAGCAGAGACTGCTGGCATGTTGTTCTGGGCCCTGCTCGCCTCCGGCCAGATCAACATGCGCAAGGTCGACGGCTGGCAAACCCTTGCCACAACGACTATCGATCACCCAATTGACCTCGCCGCCTGAACCGATAACCTCATGCCGCTGGAGATTGCGCCATATCGAATTCCAACACAAAGCGCGACGGCACCAAGCCAGGTGTCGCCCCCCTGAACCAAGGTAACTACACGGTTGAGAACGTTCCTATGCAGGAACAGCGGACTGTGAAGTCTCAACAGTGGCAGTTCGATCCGAAGCCTTATCCGCTGGCTGGAACTGAGCAGGTGAAAGAATGACCACTGAACTGAAGGCAGAAGGCCTACGCTTACGGTCTGAACTAAGGGACGTAATCGCTAGGCTAGAGAGACTAACGGGGCTCACAAATGAGGAGGATAGTCCGCGCGCGCTTGCACCAGAAACACAAGAGAATTTCGAGCCCCCACGCGAAGCGGAGCTCGAGCCGCCGCATGATTATCCGGCCGAAGTGACGCCACGGCCAGAAATTGGCCAGGGCGAAACGCAAGCGGCAACGCGTAGATTGAAGAGAGAGCTGGTCCCGGTTGTCCGAACAGATTTTCCGCATCGATAAGTGGAGCCTCTGCCGGGGTTAGGCTGCCAAGCGGATAGGCAGCGGCGTGAAGTAGGCGTGATCGGGTGTTATGCCGTCAAGGCTCGAGTGTGGACGTCGGCCATTATAAAAGTCCAGATAGCGGCCAATCGAAGCGCGGGCTTCGCTGACGCCTTCGTAGGCCCGCAGATACACCTCCTCGTATTTGATGCTGCGCCAAAGCCGCTCGACGAACACGTTGTCCCGCCAAGCCCCCTTGCCGTCCATGCTGATGGCGATCCCGTTTTGGATCAGCACACCAGTGAACGCGGCACCGGTGAACTGGGTGCCCTGATCCGTGTTGAAGATCTCGGGCTTGCCATAGCGGGCGAGAGCGTCCTCAAGCGCCTCGACGCAGAATGCCGCCTCCATTGTGATCGATACACGCCACGACAGCACGCGACGACTGAACCAATCGAGCACAACAGCCAGATAGACGAAGCCACGCGCCATCGTGATGTAGGTGATGTCCATCGCCCACACCTGGTTCGGCTGCGTGATCGCCATCCCGCGCAGCAGATACGGGTAGATCTTGTGGCCGGGCTCTGGCTTCGTCATGCGCGGACGGCGATAGAGGGCCTCTATCCCCATCCGCCGCATCAGCGTCTTCACATGACGGCGGCCGATCTTGCACCCCTCGGCCACCAGCAGGCCTCTCAATAGCCGACTTCCCGCGAACGGGAACTCCAGATGTAGTCGGTCGAGACGCCGCATGGTCGCTAAGTCGGCTTCCGACACCGACCGCGGCAAGTAGTAGACGCTACCACGGCTGATGTTCAGAGCTTCCGCTTGCTTGGTGATCGGAAGATCGTGCGCACGGTCGATCATCGCCTTGCGCTCAGCAGCCCGGCTTTGCTGAGCGCTCCCTCTAAAAAATCATTCTCGAGCGTCAGCTCACCGATCTTCGCGTGCAGCGATTTCACGTCGACGGCAGGCTGCGTCGATCCGCTGCCGCCCCCTGGACCGAAGACGTCGGCAGCCCCGCCCTCGAGCTGCGCCTTCCACGATGTGATCTGATTGGGGTGGACGTCAAACTGCTCCGCAAGTTCAGCCAGCGTGCGATCGCCCTTGATGGCCGCAAGCGCCACCTTCGCTTTGAAACCCGGTGTGTGGTTCCGGCGCGGTCGTCTTGTCATGGTTGCTCCTGATTCGCAGGCCACAGCGTGCCCGCCGTCAGGCAGAAACTCCACCTAGCGTCCTGTGCAGAGTTCCGGAACCAGCTCTGAGAGCGCGGGAATAACAAACAAAAGAAGGATTGCAAACTGAAGGAAGAAATATGAACATTCAACCAAACAACAACATTGCCTCCAAGATATACGATTACATCGACACTTACATTGCGATTGAAGAACGGACCTTAATGAAGGTAGTGGCGTGGATTTTGATGGCTCACTTGCAACAGGCCTTCGACATAATCCCGCTGCTGGCGATTGTCGCGGCGAAGTCCCGATCGGGCAAGACCAACCTTCTGAAGCTGGTGCAGATATTGACGCCTGATTCAGAGCGTTGGGTTGCGGCGTCTCCCGCGTCGATCTACACGCACATTTCAGCCTGTGACAGCATTGGAATTACGCCCACGCTGTGCCTCGACGAAATGGATCGGACCTACGGACAGAAGCAACAGAATACCGAAGTCCTGACGGCCATCCTCGATGCGAGCTGTGAGATAGACGGAACCATTGCCAAAGCGATGTTTGAGAAGACTACCAAAGGCGAAAGCAAGCGGCAGCTAGAGCGTCTGAAGTGCAGGGCTCCGATTGCCTTTGCTGGGATAGACAGAGGTGGGTTGTTTCCCGACACGCTGATGGATCGGTCGATAGTGGCCAGGCTGCAGCGGCGCAATCGGAAAGACCCTAATCAGAAGAAGCGACAATTCCGTGTCCGCAACTACAAGGCCGACGGCCTGGCTCTGAAGGATGAAATAATCAAATGGGCCACTGAGGAACGTATCGAGGCAGCTAGGGGCATTATTCCTGACATGGTTCCTGGCGTCGAAGATCGTGAAGCCGATAAGCTGGAACCGTTGCTTGTGGTGCTCAAGCTAGTGGATATGGAAGACACGGCTCACACTGCAGACACGGCAAACACGACCAAAACTAGGGGGTCTTGGGAAAGCAGAATGGCGAAGGTCGCTGAGGCTGATGTGTCTGAGTATGACGAAAATGATGACACAGAAGGCGGGGTTGCCTTGCTGCGGGACATTGTGAAGGTCATTGCAGAGAACAAGGAAGGCTATGATTGGAACCACAATACCAAAGTGCCTACTGAGTATCTGTTGACCAACCTGACAAAGCTACCGGAAGCGCCGTGGAACTCAATGTCTGAGACTAAGAGCCCATCCGGGAAGTTTGGATTCATGGCGAGGGGTTTGCAGCAAGTCGCCTGAGCATGATGCGGATCATGGCGAGGCGAATGAATGCAGCGACGGTTGTGGTGTAGCGCTCAAAGTCGCGGGCCAGGCGGCGATTGCGACTGATCCAGGCAAACGTCCTTTCGACAATCCAACGTTTGGGCAGCACCTCGAAACCGGCAATGTCCGATCGCTTGACGATTTGCAAACTCCAGGCACCGGTATGCCGCACGGTCAACGCCATCTTGCGTCCCGCGTATCCGCCATCAGCAAAGATGCGTTCGATGAACGGGAACAGTCGTCGCGCTCAACGCAGCAAGTGGAAAGCCCCATCACGGTCCTGAACATCAGCGGGATGAACGACGACGTTCAACAAGAGGCCCAGTGTGTCGACCAGGATGTGCCGCTTTCGACCTTTGATCTTCTTGCCCGCGTCGTAGCCCGAAGGATCGAGCAAAGACCCCCCTTTTTGCGCCCCCTTCGCGGTCTGCGAGTCGATGATGGCTGCGGTCGGGCTCGGCTCTCGGCCCTCCTGCTCGCGCACCGCGACGTACAGTTCGTGATGAATGCGCTCCAACGTGCCGTCCCAGTTCCAGAGCTCGAGATAGTCATACACCGTGCTCTTGGGCGGCAGGTCCTTGGGCAAGGCCTTCCATTGGCAACCGGTCCACAAGATATAGAAAATCCCGTTCAGCACCTCGCGCACATTCACCGACCGTCGCCGCCCGCCATGTCTCGCAGGCGGAATCATCGGCTCGACAATCCCCCATTCGGTATCGGTCAGATCACTCGGATAACGAAGGCCGTTCCGATCCGCAGAACGGCGGTGTTCAGGCTTCCACATCGGGCGCTCCCAAAAGAATCAAGCGCCCAATAAGGAATCACATCCAATTCATTCAACTCAAGAAGTTTCCGGATCGGCTCAAGAAGCCTCTGACCGATACGCAGATGGCCAGAATGCTCAAGCTGCACGGCGTCAAGCGATACCCCAAGGACGGCAATATCGAAACACATCGAGGCTTACGGTGCAAAGGTTGGGATCTGAAGTTTTTTAAGGAGCCGATCGAGAGCTATTGCCCCGAAACGGAACTACCCGTGCCCCCTGGAAAACCCGTGTCTGACGTGTCCCCTGTGTTGCCCGTGCGAGATATTGCTGCAGAGTTAGACGCCAAGTGGAATACCCCTGGCTACTGGGAATGAAGTGTAAGCGTGTGGTGACAGCGGGTTGTCTTCCTTCAGCCGCGTTCCACACTCTGCACAATGGCTGTGGTGCTTGAGGGGTCTTTGTATCTTTCCTACTCAGGCACCATAGCTGTAGCTCCCCTGAAAACCTGGCCGACATTTTTTCGGTTGAGTGCATTGCGTCGCGAAGGCCCCCCGAACCCCCTGCTATGGGGGTGCGGCCGGGGGAGGGTCAGCTCTACGGAGAAATGTTGCATGTCATGCGCGAGCAAAGCGGGCCAGCGCAATGGACAGTCATCGCGCCAGCCCTAACCACAACCAAGTTGGGTAAAGGGGGTCTCGGCTATGGCTGTGTGCCAAGATACATGAGTCGGACACCACATTGACGCCAACGGATATTAAGCGTTAGGTTGCATTGCTTCCAGAGGGAAGCAGGTCATTTTGTCCACCTCGCCCCTTAGCAGACAAAGCTGGGGGCTTTTTCTTTTCCCTCACAGAGTGCCCCGCAGAGCCACAGGGAAGGCCACTGGTGCGTTTAAATCGCCTTGGGTAGCCCAAGATAGCCTAGCAGCGTGGCGCCTGCAGTGACCGTCAATCAATCTATTGAATCATGGACTTAGCTATAGTTTTTTCTTTGTTCGCCACAATTCTGCCTTGAACATATGTCAGAAGTTTTGTTCAGAACAGAAGTCCTTGAACGGCAGGGGTTTCTCATGAACGAAAGTCATGCACAAAATAAAGCTGCGATCCTGGCCAAGGAGCTATGGCTTGTTGAGGTAAAGCAGATCGCTGGCGAGCATTGGCCGTGGTGGAAAGCCTGGTACTCATTCGAAGAGGCTTATGACCGGGGAATGTCTCCAGCAGAAGCGGCTAAGGACTGTGCCGCGTGGCTGGGGTCATAGAGCCATGGCGATCTATGGATATGTCCGTGTCTCGACAGACGGACAGACGTTGGATGCTCAACGGGAAGCCTTACAGAGGGCAGGCGCAAGCCGTTTGTTCGCCGAGAAGGAGAGCGGCGGTAAGACAGACCGGGCGGCCCTGGCGAAAGCTGTGGCGATCCTAGAGGCTGACGATGTGCTGCTGGTCACCAAGCTAGATCGGCTAGCTCGCAGTACGAGAGACTTGCTCAACACCCTGGCGGCGATCACAGAGCGAGGGGCAGGGTTCAAGTCCCTAGGCGATCCGTGGGCCGATACCACTACGCCACACGGCAAGCTGATGATTACCGTGCTTGGTGGACTAGCGGAGTTTGAACGGCATTTGATCCTGGCCCGTACTGACGAAGGCCGTAAGCGGGCACAGGCTAAGGGTGTGAAGTTTGGCAGGAAGCCCAAGCTGACTAAGCATCAACGGGACGAGGCTCTAGCGCGTAAGCAGGCAGGGGAAACCTTGGTTGATATCGCCCGGAGCTACAACGTCAGCCACATGACAATCAGCAGATTAGGAGGAACGGAATTCCCGCCTGATTGAGCGGGTATTAAGGCGGGCCGACGCAGTGCTGGATCACTGCGCCAGCCCTAACCACAGCGGACGAAAGGACCGTCCACCATGGCTGTGATCAGCATAGCGTGCGTTGGAATATGCGTCATGTGCGTAATGTTCGGAGCCTCGATTGGCTTCGTCGTATTCGCTCTACTGACGGACTACCGTAGAACGAGGAAGCAATGGCATGGGGAAGACCGAGAGCAGCGAACTGAAGGTCTGGATTGACGATGACGTTAAGCTGTCCCCTGAGCAATCACAAAAGCTAAGGGCCGTCCTCGAAGTAATGTATGAGACGATGGAAGAGGAAGGCTTCGTTTTGCTGGAGGTAGGCGTAGGCATCAAATCGCTCACGCATTGATATCTGATGAAAACTTGCTGTTTGAAATCGTAAATCCGGTACTGGATAGCCCCCCATTGGTCATTAGCTGATGGGCGGGTTCAGCCTGAGTTTGGATCTATTCGCCGAAAAAACGGCAATAGAGTCTAATTCGGCCCATTCGCCGATTGCACCCCTCGGAACGCTATTCCAGTCTCCAAAGGGCCGCCGTGCGCTGGCATTTGGGAAACTCCAGTAACGAACAAATACCGGCATTTTTTATAAAGAAGTCCTTGGTCAACAAAGCTGGTCGAGTCGATATAGATACCTCGATCGAGCGCGTATATCGCAAGCGCAATGACAAACAGGGCGACCAATATCAGGTACAGCTTCATCAGACAGTCGGCGTCGTGTGTCGCCTTCCTATCATCGCAGCTAACGCTGCAACACGTTTGGAGGGTATCGGAAACTCCGTGTAGGTGGCGTAGCGGGAGTGGTTGGAATTTGGTTGGCGTAGTCTCCGTGTTCAACCTCGAATTACCCGGCGTTGGAGCGCCGAAACGGAGACCAACGCCATGATCAAGGTTACCACAGGAACTGATTTTTCGCGCCTGGAAACGAGACTGCGGCCCACCTTTTCGATAACTGGTTTGATCCGATCGAGAGCGGTGTGCGCGATCGGGTGCGAGGGTTCATCGAAGAACTGATCCGGTGTGAGCTCGACGCGGCGCTCGCTCGCCCTCGATATGGGCGCGGAAAGAATGGTGACTGCGGACAAGCAAGCTTCGTCGGCCATCGGCATGGCAGGCGCACCCGCTCGCTGACCGGGAGCTTCGGCAAGACCGAGATCAGCGTGCCGCGGGCTCGGCTGCAAACGCGCGAAGGCACCACCGAATGGCATAGCCAGGTGCTGCGAAGCTATCAGCGCCGCACGCTCACCGCCGATGCGCTGATTGCGAGCGCCTATCTCGCCGGCACCAATACGCGCCGGGTGCGGCGGGCTCTGGCAGCGCTATTCCGCGATGGCGTCAGCAAGGACATCGTGAGCCGGGTCTGGCGCAAGATCAAAAGCGATTGGGACGTCTGGAATGCTCGCGCGCTGACCGACGAGCCGATAGTGCGGCTGATCCTCGACGGCACCGTGGCTCGCGTCCGGCTCGATCGGAAGGCCACGGCGATCTCGCTGCTCGTGGTCATCGGCGTGCGCGCGGACGGCCAGAAGGTGCTGCTCGCGGTCAAGCACAGGGGCGGCGAATTCCGCCGAGGCTTGGCGCACTGTGCTCGACGATCTGGTCGCGCGTGGCCTGCGGCGGCCGGCATTCCTGATCGTCGACGGCGCGCCAGGACTGGAGAAAGCGATTGCCGCCGTCTGGGACGGCGTGCCGGTGCAGCGCTGCACGGTTCACAAGCATCGCAATCTGCTCGCGCACGCGCCGGAACGCCTGCATGAGGAAATCGGCGCCGACTATACCGACATGATCTACGCGGCCACACCGGAGGACATCGCAATGCGCCGCAAGGGGTTCATCCGCAAATGGCGGCTCAAGCACCGCGCGGTCGCCGACAGCCTGGAAGAAGCCGGCGATCGGTTGTTCACGTTTGCACTCTTGCCGCCGAGCCAATGGCGCAGCGCGCGTACCACGAATGCAATTGAACGCCTGCACGAGGAGTTTAAACGTCGGATCAAAACCCAGACCGTGCTGCCATCAGCAGAGACTGCTGGCATGTTGTTCTGGGCCCTGCTCGCCTCCGGCCAGATCAACATGCGCAAGGTCGACGGCTGGCAAACCCTTGCCACAACGACTATCGATCACCCAATTGACCTCGCCGCCTGAACCGATAACCTCATGCCGCTGGAGATTGCGCCATATCGAATTCCAACACAAAGCGCGACGGCACCTCCGTGTAATTAAGTTTAGTCTGAATGATTATATATGGGCGTTGTCAGGTGTTCCATGTCCCTGTGCTGCTTAGATAGAGCCAGCCATAGTTGCCTGCTCTCTTCAATTAGCCCTAACTTCTTCTCCTTTTTTAGCTTGTCCGGGCGACTGTGGTCCGTCAATCCAGGGGGAAGATCACCTTCAGGACGTCTTAGGTTCAGCAGAATTGAATTCGTCTGCATTCTATTCATGGCTGGAATTGGTATCCACATTTCATCTATGATCCGTCGCCAGACATCAGGCCATTCTTTATCCGTAAAAACTCTCGTGTCTTATGCACTGCTTCCTTTAAGGTCATTCCTTTCAAGACATGTCTATCTAGCTTGTCCTGAGTTCCGTTTAGGAAATACTCCTTCGCGACGTCTGATACATAAGGACCATCGCTCTTGGGATACCTTCCATCCTTCATAATAACACGTTCGAATTCTTCCAATTTAGCTTTGATAAAACTGTCATTAGCAGACCTACGCAAATCGTGGAAAGTAGGTAGTTCACCTTCTGAAGACGGCTTAAGACCAGCCTTCCTAGCAAGCTTTGCCCATGTGTGGGACAGAGCATTAGAAGTCATTGGCATGCCATATCTATTGATAAATATATGATTGCTATCTTTACCCTTTAAATCAGGGTGACCGGGCAAATGCCGTTTCTTACCAAGAGTTTCCTTCAGTTCCAAAAGATATGACAGAGCATTGAATGGCAGCACAATTCGCCTAGCGGCACCTTCACCTCTGGCTATTAACTTCTTCTCAGTTTTGTGTTTTCTAATTGTGATCCGACGTCCATAGAAGTCTATATCTTCCCACGTTAGCCCTAGTATCTCTTGCATACGCATTTCCGTATCAAGAGCGAGATACATAGCAAGCGGCACATAGTATTTGTTCAGCCCTTCGAGGTAGTCAAAATGCTCCCAAAGTTTTTGCTTCTCCCCTTCTCGCAGGCGTCGTCTGCGTTGATGGATAGAGCCTTTGATCTTTATGCCACGGAAAGGGTTTTGGTTTTCAAGAACACTGCACACACCCCAATAGTTTCTTTCTATAGCTGTTTGAAATGCCGTTTGAAGTGCGTTGCGTAGTTTAGAAACGGTCGTAGACTTAACCGGCTTCGCCTCAGCCCAGCCTTTGCGGATATATGTGCCGGTCTTGGCATAATGTTCAAAGAAAGCGATGGCATGATGTTTTTGTATAGGGGTAGCGAGCGACATCTTCGCTATCGAAGCATCGCCAGAATGTCCAAAGCGTAATAAGCAGGGTAGGTCCGTCTAAATCATCTTTCTCTCTATTGTGCCGTCCATTGTAATCGTGAATATACCAGTTTGCTTGTGATCTACTGCCGTGATTTCCGTAGGGCATTGATCGACTAGGATACGGTGACCGCGCCGAATTCGGCGGCGGCCAGTCAGCGGCGTCTGTCCGATCAAAGGCGCGAAAACGTATTAAAGCGATCTACGAGGATTTAGCACGCGCTGATGGCGACTAGAAGAAGGGGCGCTTCGCAAGCAGCTCTGCTGAACGACTATCCAGCCGTCTGGTGTTCAGCACGCCATCGCGCCAACTTTGCCGATGACACGATTTCCGAATCGGCTGCAGAACGGGGTTGAACAACAGCAAAAAGGCCAAGGATCAAGCTTCCAACCAAAAAGTCCCCATCAAAGCTACCAAGTGCGATTGATCCAGATTTGCAGATGAATCGCATCCGACGAGAGCTACAAAATAAGAAGACCAACCGGCCTGCGTCTTGAGTGGCTTTTCCCCAAAACTCTGAGATAATGTCAACGTGAAACTGATAAAGCGAACGAAGGCTGGCTCGACGGCAAAGTGGCCCCGGCTATCTAGCATCGATCTTGACGATGCCGCGATTGATCGCATCTTAAAGCCAATGGCCAAGCATATGCCACTCGACTTGGATCGCGTGGCGTTAAAAAGAGATCTTAATGAGTGTCCGGGAACTATTGGCGCTTTCATTGAAATATTCTCAACGAAACGGTGGCGTAACAGAAGTCGAAAACTCAAGGCGATACTCGATACATCCAAGCGGCTATCTGAATTGCTCGATGATCGGGAAGATGGACTTTGGCTGTCGGAACGGCTTGGAAAGCTATTTACCGGCAAACAGCCAGCGGTATTTAAATTAGTTCCCACCGGAGAAAAGGGCATTTATGGCGAAATGTTCACTCCGGTCTTCATCCGCCGTGATGTTTGGACGTTGGGACCATATCCATCGTACCCCGAGGTAGTCGGCGGTATAGCGCTTTTGGTTTATGCAACGGAGATAGCAATTGAAGGCACGCCAGAGAAGGCCGTTCTGCGCACAGCCAGTCCTTTCGAGTGGTTTGTGGGTAATCACTTGGCTAGGCTGTTTGAGCGACATTTCAAAATTAAGGCCACGATCATTAGGGATCAGCCTGATCGAAATCGTTTTAAGAAGGATCGGGCAACCAATCTGCGGGGACCATTTATTGACTTCGCCCAGGTCGTTCTCCGGGAACTGGGGATCGTTAAATCGAATGGAGTACAATACGCGGCTGAGACCATTGCGAAAGCGCGTGTGAGATTCCGAGAACTCTGATTTGCCCTATCGCTGGGCGAAAGTGCTGCGAAAGTTATGGTGCAAAACATTGCGCCAGCGGGAATTGTGCACAATACGAAATGTTTGCCAGGTGGCGATCCGCCGGTTAATTAATGCGGACGTTGTCTCTTGTTGGTGTTTGCTAAAATATCGCTAGCAATACGGCAATCATGCAGATCAAGCGTGCATTTCCGCTTAAAGAATTCTGCGAACGCTACGCAGTTGGCCGGACGACGGCCTATCAGGAAATTGCCAGCGGGCGGTTGCGCGCCCTGAAAGTGGGACGCCGCACGGTTATTGCCGACCGCGACGCGGAGGCGTGGTTGAGCGCGCTGCCCGAGTTGAAGGCGTCTCACGGTCGCAAGCCGCGAGACGAGACGTCATGACTTAGACTTTGGACCTAACGGTGGGTGACGAGCTTCCTAGCTCTTCTTTTCGGCGATGCTGCGTGGCTTGGCCAAGATATTGAAGTCGAGAGCGGACACGCTGGCGAAAACGCCGCAGCGTTCATGAGCGAACAGGAAATACGGAATGAGCAACGCCGTCATAAGGTACGTCCCGATTAAAGCCCTGACCTCGAAGCTTTACCGAAGACTCACGTTACTGGCGCCACAAGCCACGCCGGGCGCCATGCGGCTACCTGAAGCGGATGCCGTCACGCCCGAAATGGACGGTGACAAAGGTGGCGTTAAGTCGGTGCCGCATGGTGTGGAGCAGGAGAACGGCGCGCCGTCGCCGAATGACGTCGATGTTCCCGCCGTCGATGGCGGCGCCGGTCGCCCCATCAAGACCAGCGATCTTTCCCCGGGGAAAGAAAGTCTACGCGACGAAGAAGTGTCCTCGGTCGCTAACTATGCCAGCGAGATCAGCGCCAACTGGAAACGAAGTGTCGATGCCTTAATGAACATCGCCCGCCTCTGCGCGGAGGCGAGTGCGCGGCTGACGGCTAGGCAAAAATCTGAGCTGATGGCCAGGCTTCCGTTTGGGGAGGTGACGTTCAGCAAATTCGTCCAGATTGGGGCCGACACCCGCCTACATACGCCCGAGATTCAACGGCTTTTGCCGCCGCACTACACGACGATGTATGCCGTTACGTCGCTTAGGGACGAGGAGCTGAAACAGGCGGTTGCCGAGAAGGTCCTTCGCCCGGACGTGAAGCGGGAAGAGCTGCAGAGGTGGCGCCGCGTGCAACGAAGAAATGCCGAGCCCGCCCCTGACGCGAAGGAGACGACAGGCGATACCGTCATCTCCAGCGCGCCGAATCGAACAACACAAGACTTTGCCGAAGGTGACGCGCTTCCGCCTGCCATAAGTCGGGACGACACTCAGGAAACGTCTGGGGCTCAGGAGGATCTTCCCTTGGTGGTGCAAAGAGTGCCGATCGAGGCGATTGCGAGTTCAACAACGCCGACGGCTGGCGAGGACATCCCGGCCTTTCTAGACCGTCGCCCGCTGTCGCCCGAAGATCAGCTCGCATACGACGATATCAAGGTCGCATGGGAAAGACACTTGCAGCCCTTGTGGAACAGTGCGTCCACAGTCGTTCAGGAGCGAATTGATGGCGAAGTGATATGGGCCAAAACATCCTCGCGTTCACCAAGCGCAATGCTCAGCCAGCCGACAACGGGCGGGTTGTCGGCGCACACTTCACCAGACGACACGGACGCTGGCATCGAGAACAGAGGCATCCAGATGCCGGGATCCATGCGCAAGAGTTGCAGACCCAAGAAGATGCAGGGCCCTTTCGAAAATTCTCCGTTTTGAGCGCGATCCGTGACGTGGGTGATACCGATGAAGCTGGCTCGCGCAAGTGCTCTGGTACACCCGGGGGCCGATGCGTTCCTTTCGAACGTCACTTGCAAAGCTCAATCGACAAAAAATCCGACCTTGTAAATCGCGCAAGGAGTCACTGTCGGCATGGTGCTGCCAGAACTCCCGGTGGAGAAATCCCATGTTCGGCAAAAACGCCCGGCGTTTGATCGCCATATTTCGGAGTGTGCTTCCTTCGGATGAACGCGACCCGATGGAATATCTCAAGAGCCACGCTTCTCAGATCGAGATCACCGGCAAACTGTTTGAGTACTTGAACTTGGCAAAGCCAGATCAGCGAAGCCATCTCGGTTGGCGACCGACTCCTCTTCTGCTGGAGATAATGAACAACGCGGACGACGGGCCTTATCCGATGTGGAGCGACAAGCCGATCTACATCGAGGACGAGCTGATCATCGAGCTGCTGTGCCAAGCCGCATTTGGCGACGTGCGGCATACATATCCGGCTGGCTCATTTAGTTTAGCCTTCGGAGTTCTGCATGAGCTTGGATTAATGCGAGTGAGTACCAAAGGCGATATCGCCCCCAATCGGCGCCTACGCCGACTGTTTGCCGACGCCTACTACGGACGCAACTCACTCTCAACCGTCCGGGGCGCACTTCGGGAACTCGCATCGTCTGCTCGATCAATCCCAGAAGATTATTGGGATTACGAAATCACTGCTCGCACTTAACCCAAGAGAATCGGGCGTTTTCGCACACTTGTAAAGAGAGGAGGTATGTAGCCATCGCGACATCTTTCCAAGTGTCGCCAACAAAAAGGTCGCAACGATGTCGTTCAGCCGCCCTAAATTTCGAGCGCACGTCAAAGCCCACAAAACAGTGATCGGCCAGGAGCGTTGGTACCGCCCAGGCCAGCCGTTCCTCGGCAAACCTTTCACGGTGAAAAGGACGGTCGAGCGGCACGCCACCGTGATCAACATCTTGTCCCGCGCCGCCAAGCGAGCAGGCAAAACCCACAACCGCGAACTCGCAACCGCTTACCACCGGCTTCCGGCCAAGCTGTCAGAATGCCATCCACACCGGCGCTGCGGTTCGTCAGCCTGTCCCAAGTGCGCACGAGCTTTTCAGCGGGCCAAGGTAGTGGCCGAGGAGACCATCATCGCCGACCTCGCCACCACCCGCCCAAACAAACACCTGGTCTTTGTCACGATCGTCCCGAGTGGCATGACTTACCGCCCAGGTAAATTCTCCAAGATCGAGGTGCTCAAGGCGAACCGATGGCTGAAAGACGTGTTAGACCGGCATGGCATAAGCCGAGTGATCCTTGGCAGCGTGGATCTCGGTTGGGAAACGCGGCGTGGCAAGAAGTACCTGCAACTCCATTGGCACTTGGCCATGTGGACCACCGATCCCGATGGTCTAGAGGCGAAATTAAAAACGATCTTTATTAAGGCCAAAAAATACGAACGTCCAACAGACGTGACGATCACTGATGATCTGGGATTTCTTGGCTACACGAACAAAATAATAAAGCTCCCTGAATTGTTACGGCATGACCGTAAGATATTGCCAGAATTATCATTGGCCCTGGACGGCATTGATCCATTTGATTTCTTGTTTCTTAGAAAGCTTCGCCTGAGTGCTCAGTCAGGCAGAATTGTATTGAGACAAATCAATGGCTCGAAACGAAAAGTGTCTAATGAGCGTCGTAACGAGAAATGAGAAAAAACCAACGAAAGAGGCCCGTGTAAATAATGTTGACGCTGATAAACATGACAGTTTGACCGGCTGGACCATTGCAAAAAACGACCGGTTGACAGAAGAAAATGAACACAACTGATTTGGTCAAATCGATTGTCGCCACGGCATTTCGAACGATCAGCACGCTGATCACTTAGCACTGAGTAATTAGCGGCGTGTAGACCCTCCGAAGTAGCGAAAACTGATCTTGTAAAAAAAGTCGGGAGCGGAGTAACCGCTCAAATCAGGAGATCTATCATGTCAATCGGAAAAGAGGCTTCAGCGAATGCCATCCAGTTCTCGAACGACGGCGTCTATATCGTGGAAAGACGAGGCGTAAGGAAGCGCATAGCAGATCCAATACATGTAACAGCGTTTGGGGCGAGTGAGCCCGATAACGTAACAGAATTTTTCGCACTTTCAGGACTGACGGCTTCTTCTAGAATGAAGGAGCAACCGATGAGTGACGAGAAGCCGATGGGCCAGGTGATCCAGATCGACGAAACCCGGATTCGAGACCATCTTGGCGAGATGGTACGTGGCACAGTGGAGGAGACGTTGAACGCCATGCTGGATGCTGAGGCAGACCAGCTTTGCGGCGCTGGACGTTACGAACGCAGTCAAGCTCGGCAGGATACCCGTGCTGGCAGTTACGAGCGGACGCTGCAGACCAGCGCCGGCGAAGTCAATCTCAAGATACCGAAGTTGCGGCGCCAGACCTTTGAGACTGCGATCATCGAACGCTACCGCCGACGGGAGAGCTCGGTCGAGGAAGCGCTGATCGAGATGTATCTTGCGGGGATTTCGGTGCGGCGGGTGGAGGACATTACCGAAGCCCTCTGGGGTACGCGGGTGAGCCCGAGCACCGTGTCGAACCTCAATAAGAAGATCTACGCCAAGATCGAGGCTTGGCGGAACCGGCGTATCGAAGGCGAGCACCCGTACCTTTATCTCGACGGCATCGTGATGAAGCGCACTTGGGCCGGCGAGGTCCGCAATGTCTCACTCCTGGTAGCCAGCGCCGTCAATTCCGAGGGTTTTCGGGAGATTCTGGGCATCTGCGAAGGTGCCAAAGAGGACAAGTCTGGCTGGTCGGCGTTTCTGCGGCACCTGGTTGATCGTGGCCTCAAGGGCGTGCAGCTCATCATTTCCGATGCCTGCCGCGGCTTGATGGAGAGCGCTGCGGAGTACCTGCCTGAGGCGCGATGGCAGCGCTGCATGGTGCATTTCTATCGGAATGTTTTTAGCCACGTGCCCGCGACCAAGGTCCGCGAGGTGAGCCATATGCTCAAGGCTATCCATGCCCAGGAGAGCCGTGAAGCGGCCGATCGGAAGGCGCGAGCGATCGTCGACGGCCTGCGCACCGCCAAGATGAACACCGCGGCCGATCTCGTCGAGCGCAGTGTGTCAGAGACGCTGACCTACTATGCCTTTCCCGACATTCACTGGCAGAAGATCCGGACCAACAATCCACTCGAGCGGATCATGAAAGAGATTCGCCGACGGACCCGTGTTGTTGGCGCATTCCCCGACGGCCAATCATGCCTCAACTTAGCCGCCGCACGGTTGCGCTACATCGCGGGCACAGCATGGTCCGCCAAGTGTTATATGAATATGCGACCACTCTATCAGCAGCAGATCGTGCAAACCGAAGCCGTCGCCTGATCAAATGTGCGAAAGATTCTGGACACTACCAGTGAGCCTGGCACGGCGCGGGAGGAGGCATACACGGTGGTCAGGTTCGTTGATCGCGACGGCAAGCGAAAAAGGGAAATCGTGGCATCATCGATGCTAGTGTCACAACCCGGTGAGTTCGTGACGTTGCTCGCGCAGCGAGGTTATCTGTGGCCGCCTACGCAGGCGTTGCGGCATAAAATCGTTGGCGAGTTGTCAATCCTCAGGCCAGACCGACGTATTCGCGTCACGCCGGTGCCGGGCTGGCACGGCAAGTCTTTTGTGCTGCCTGGCGAAAGCTACACCCCAAACGGGCCGGATCGAAAGCACTTTCATCTCGGTCACAATTCCACCGTTCGTTTGGGCGAATTTCGACGATGTGGGACCTTGGAGGAATGGAAAGAGCACATCGCGAAAGCATGCATTCATTCCAGCCGAGCACGCCTGGCTATGGCCGCGGTATTCGCTGCGCCGAATTTGCGGCCGCTCAATATCAACAGTTTCGGCTTCAACTTCAGTGGGGTGACTTCGAGCGGAAAAACATTGTGTGTTCGCTCGGCGGCGTCGGCGGCGGGTTTAAACTCTCGTGAGGGCCCCGCAACATGGGACGCTTCTATGGCCGGACTTGAGCAACGTGCGCTGGGTCATCGCGATTGTATGGTACCAATTGATGACACGAGCAATCTTCCTCAACCGGAGCTAGCAAAGCTTGTTACATTTCGGCTGGCGGGCAACCGACCCAAGGCCAAGGCTGGGCAGTACATCTTGGCGAACGAAGTTGTTGATTTGGATTGGCGTCTAATTTCTCTCAGCACCAGCGAGGATCCGATCTGGCAACGAATGATCAAACCTGGACGCGGGCGGGTTCGCGGTGAGGAGGTCCGGATGATCAATGTGCGCGCGTGCGTCTCGGAAACAGGCGATATATTTGATGGCTCGAATGCCGATGCGCGGATCGGATCAACGCTGGAAGAGCGCCTCCGATTTGTAGAGAAGCAAGAGACACTGACTCTGGACCACCAGGGAGAGGCGTTTCGTGCCTACCTTGCGAAGCGGTGCGCGGATAAGCAGGCCGAGGAGACGCTGAAAAAATATATGGATGAGTTTTTGGAGGCGGCATCGCTGGCCGAGCAGTATCGTTGGCTAGGCCGCATGCGTCGGCTTTTTGCTGTCGTATATGCGAGTGCTGCCCAGGCCATCGATTACGACGTTTTGCCATGGACCAAAAAGGCGACGCTCAAGGCGATCTTGGCTTGCATGTGCGACGCTATGGACCAGCTTTCTGGAGCATGGCTGACACCCGGGGTGGCGATGCCGCCCAAAAGGAATCGGACGACACCTTAGTGACGGAGTTCAAGCGCCGGTGCGAAGATGCCAGATTCGTTCGCATCGGGCGCAAGGACAAAAGACCGTATTTGGCGGCAGATCAACTGAAGCAAGCCGACGGGTACATTCAGAGTACGCGGCCCGGACGGGTGCGGTACCTCCTTCGCAGCAAAGCATTGGAAAGATGGTTTCCAGAGGTGACCGCGCGTAAGCAACTCAGCGCAGCTCTGCGTTCTCGCGGAATGCTGAGAGCAGGGCGACGAACCGACACAAGCACTCGACAAATTCACATCGCCCCGCTTAAGAAAAGAATCTCTTGCTACGTGGTGTTGCGGAAGCGGATCTGCGAATAGTCCGGTCCGCGATTGACAGAGCCGCGGGCGATAGGGGCTGGCAGCACAAAATCTGCCAGCCGCTAGTATCTTTGCGGCCGTGATTACCAGACCAATCCCCCAGCCGAGTTTCACTAATTTGTCGTATGCGCAGAGTCGGCCGAGCCGCATTGCCAAACCTCATGGACCACATTCCCCGGGATTTTACCGGTGAAGCCCACTAAGTCGCCCGCCTCAGGCGTAATGGCGCCCTTACGCGCCATGACCCGGTTTCAGCGGAGATGCTGGCTGAACTCGAAAGAGCAGGGAATGCGATGCGTTTCGTGGATGCCTGGGGAAGGATTGCCTGGAAAGCGACACCGCGACTACGCGATCATCTGATGGGCCTAGAACGAGATGCCCGCGAAGATCTTGCGGTTATCTGACCATGCACGGCCATGACACGACCAGCATTCCTTTTTCAACCGAAGCACTGAAGGCCAGCCTGCTCCGACTTCAAAATGAGTGGGAAATGGTTCAAGCTAGCCGTGATCGGGATGCAATCTATCATTATCTGGCCTCGGTTTTCGAACTCGTCGCGTGGTGGGACCAGGAAGGTAAGGCAGTCAAGCGGGCTTATCGAGCGTTACACCTGCGAGGGCACAGATCGATCAGGGAGCCGGAGCCGTTTACCGCGGTGATTCTTTGCACGGCAGATCGCGAGCAGGTCGATGACCGGACACGCAGCAAATGGTCGCGGGCGTTGCGGTTCACAGCGGAATACAAGCATTTGGATGAGTCGCTACAGGATTTCATCAAGCGCAAAGGCGGAATCAACGCATGTGCGGCGCGGTTTGCCCGTCGGCATCGATGCCTACCCCCCAACGGGGCAACGTTACGGATTAAGACATAATTAGTTTCAAAGTTTTACAATGCTCACAGACCATGTCGCACGCAGTTCGAGAGCAAGCCCATGAACAACGATGTCGCCAAAGCGTCGCTTGATGAACGCTACATCATCGAGGTCGATGGCAAGCCAAAATCGGAGTATCAAATTTTTCTGGAAGCATTGATTGCGGGATTGGCGCTAAAGGAACAGTTCCCGGACAGCAAGATCAGAGTGCACGACGCAAACGAGCAACTGCATTGAGCCACGAACGCGAGCCCGGCGAATGCCGCCTTCAGAACAACGCGATTAGTCGTCTTTGCATGATGAGCCATTTTTCCAATAGCTTGTTCAAGTTATCCGCTAGTCCATGATCAAAAAGCCCATCGCGCCTCAGTGCGGACGCTATTCTCTTTTGCGCCATTGGAGCTGGCCTTTCTCAAGCGCCTTTTCGGCGCTTTCGAAAATCGGGCCAAGTCTGAAGACTAATATTCGTCATCTTTGCATTGACCTCGTCCACCTGTTCCACGTGCCCGTCCTCATCATAGACGTATCTGCAGCCGCCGTGCCTGGATATCAGTTTGCTCATTGCCGTATTCCTTTGTGCATCTGTGCATCGGCTATGATGTGCAACGCTGCGAGCGCAGCGAGGCAAACGCGAAGCGGCCACGGACCGGAGCCAAATAGGTAGCCTAGGAGCTATTCGGTTCGCTCGAGGCCGCTTGCATGCTCTCGGTGTTGTGTCGTCCCCTCCCTGAGCTACGCCACCATATGTGACCGTTCCGCGAATGGTTTGACGTAGATCAAGGGTCCGGACGAGGCGAGCGGGCAATATTGCCGGGTGCCGGAATACCAATCGGCTCGCACACTAAGGCTGCTTTCTATTTTGAATGACGAGCCGCGTAGTCGGGCTAGGCTTCAATGGACGGCGTCGCCACCGGCTGCTCGCTGAGGGGGTTGAGCATGCTAACCGATCAGGAGCGTTCGGATGAATTTTTGCGCGAGCAGAGACTTTCACACGTTATCAGTGAAGGAATGCAGGCAGGCGAGCGACGAAGGAGCTATGAGCAGACTGGGGAGCTTATCGGGAGAGCACTCGGCAATACTCGGAACAGGGCATTGCTGCTCGCTGCCTCCCGGCGATTGCGCCGTGTCTATCCTGGGGCAGCACATTTTGTCTCTTTGTACTGTCGCCGCTTCTCTTCTTTGCCCCGCGCCTGCTAGTCAGCTATTTCGGGCCTTCCGGGTGGTATCTCGTCTTATTGTTTCTCGGCGCAATCGTACTGCCATTCTGCGCCCTGAGAGGCTATTTCATCTGGGTTCGCTCGCACTGGTACCGCTGGATCGGTAAGGGCATCAAGGACGACTACGAAGAAGGAGAACTGCTTTAGTTAGCATGCAGACGCGGAGTATTTGGGGGAACAGCGCGGTCGAGGCTAAGGAGACTGACAAGCTAAAACCCTAGCATGTTTTGGCAGATCGATCCGTACTGTTACAACAAAGAACGAACAAAACGTGCGTCTCGGTCAAAATCTGAGAAAAGCAGCAAGCCCAAGCCCGGCTAGATCGCAGCCTAGATGTCACTGACAAGGAACGCGCCATACTCCCGATCGCCGCCAAATTTCAACCGCCTTGAGCGATTGCGGTGGTAGTTCGTCAGCTCGCCTCGCCTGTAGGACTTTATAATGTCCGAGCGCAAATCCTCAGGTAAGACCATCCAATGGTCCCAACATGCGGGTATGCTCCGACTAAAAGTCGGCGCTCCGCAGCACACGCACTTGCGCAAGTCCCCCAGACTCCTCGGCTTCGGTTAGCCACACCCCGCATTGTTTGCAATCATATGTTAGCAACGCTGGAAGGTCGCCGCTCTTTGAAACCGCTCTGGCCAAGCCCATGCCAATCCCGCAGCTTGGGCAGGCTCGAACCGAGTTGGTCCTTTTGCCATCCATTGGAGGAGCATGGGCCGCTCGATGGTGATTGACCGTGACCCAAATCACAAACCGCCAACATATTCGCAATCCGACCTTGAAAGCGTCAAAAGGGTCTGCTTCTCCAAGGGGAGAACGAGCTAGTCCTCGCTAGATCGGAAACGGCGAGCATGTGCCGTGCGTCACATTCACCATCAATAAAATGTAGGAGTGTTCGATCCAGGTCGCCGGGACCTTGGAGGCAGCCATGGACCGCCCGAACATCTCATTTGAACTGAAGCCCCGTCAGAAGCAACCCGGCCTCACTGAGGATGAACTATCTCGCCTCTGGAATGCCGCGATATGCAGCGATGACTCACTGGCCTATGAGGTCGTTCACGAACTGCGCGATACCCACGTCTCTGTCAGGGACGGGGTATTTCTGTTTTGAAAGACCGCCAGTTGAGACTCGATCAATGAGTTTGCTTCGCTTCCTTACTTGCTTTGTGGGCGGCTAGTAGCCGCCACTGCTCCGCCACGCGCAGCAAGGCTTCCCTTTCCCACACGTCTTGGGTTCGCCCGGCGAGCATCCTCGCTTCGTCAGCGCGGCGTTTGTATTCGGCGGCAGTGGGCATGGTGCCAAACTACGCTTGCACCTGTCCGAGTCTTACGTCTTTGCTGTATTAGGGTTGATCAGCACCTCCGCACTCGGGAGGCAACCTTACCTATTATGGTTACGCCGAACTACCGTGCTCCCCACGCCCCGAAATCATTCGCAAAATAGCCAAAGTGTGTTGGAAGTCACTGTGGGGTCCGCCTGGCCGCCCGAAACTTTCTCGGAGAAGCCAACTACTCACGAGCGGGAGCTTACGTGAACAAGGACAGGGAAGCAGGTGTCGTGCGCAAACTAGAGCATGTTTCGATCGAAGTAAATCGGCGGGATTCCCAAGTGCTTTTGGATGGGAGAGTCTCTCGACATTGATTTGCCTTGGGGAGACGGAACAATGCCGGGAGCCTACTCTGCTGATATCCGGGGTCGGGTGATTGCACGAGTTGAGAGCGGGTCGTCGCGACGCGAGGCGGCGGAGCAGTTTGAGGTCAGCCCGAGTTCAGCGATCAAATGGGTCGCCTGCTATCGGGCGACCGGAAGCTGTGCGGCCAAGCCGCGGGGCGGGAGCACGTCTCCGCTGGAGGAGCACGGGGACTTTTTATTGGCGCTGATTGAGGATCAGCCGGACTTGACGCTGGATGAGATGGTCTGCGCGATGCGCAAGAACAAGATTGCGGGCAGCCGCACTTCGGTGTGGCGCTTCTTCAAGCGCCACGACATCACGTTCAAAAAAAAGCCTGCGCGCGGCAGAGCAGGAACGTGCCGACGTGGCGCGGGCGCGCCGGCGCTGGATGCGAGAACAGGGCATGTTTGATGCCGCCCACCTGGTGTTCATTGACGAGACCGCCGCCAATACGAAAATGGTTCGGTTGAGCGGGCGTTGCGCACGGGGCAAGCGCTTGATCGGTCGGGTTCCGAACGGCCACTGGAAAACGATCACCTTCGTGGGCGCTTTGCGCCGCAACGAAATCACAGCCCCATGTGTGGTTGACGGCGCTATGAAGGGAAAGACGTTCCTTGATTATGTCGAGCAGTGCTTGGCTCCAACACTGAAGCGAAACGACACCGTCGTCATGGACAACCTCCCCGCACACAAGGCAGCGGGCGTGCGCGAAGCGATTGAAGTGCGTGGCGCCACACTTCGCTATCTCCCACCATACTCACCGGATCTAAATCCGATAGAGATGCCATTCAGCAAACTCAAAGCGTATCTGCGCAACGCGGCGGAGCGAACAATTCCACGCCTGCGCCGCAAATCGGAACCTTCGCGCGTAATCTCACCGCCCGCGAAGCCCGCAACTACTTTAGGCATGCGGGCTATGCGTGAAATTGACCGGAATCTGCTCCTAGTTCAGCGCGTTGGGCCGGTGTCCAGACTAGCTTTTGGATTGAGCATGGCAACGATGTGTATGGGCCTTCTTGGATACGGCCTCATCAAATTACTCTAGAGACCGTTGGACGACGGTCTAGCTTTTGGTTTTGAAGCGGTCACGCAGGGGCTCATACCAGTCGTGACGTCCCGTTTCCACAATGGCCGTTATCCAGCCGAAGTCAAAGGAGTTCTTTGAGACCTTCAGTTCACGCATTGCTGCGTCACGAAGTTCGGCCTTGGTCAAGAACTTCGGCTGATTGCCTTTCATAAACTTCAGCAGCCAATCGTGGCAGCGCCGCCGCTCGTCGTCGGCCTTCGCTGAAAGTTCCTTGCTCCTGCTGCTGTTCATTGAATGCAGTTTTGGCACCCAAGACGATTTGGCATGAGGGAAGCCGGGGGAGCGACCCCGGGTTCCCCGCCTAACAATGGGCACGCTACTTGACCGCACATGTGGGGAGCGACCCCGTGCATCAAAATTCGTCAGTGCCGTAAGGTTAAACCTGCCCGCCGCTTCGTGGGGGGCTTGAGAAGTGTATCACCGGAGCGGGAACACGCCAATTTCAAATTGGCGGCCAGTTTGTGTTGCCCTCGGCGAAGCGGCCATCGCTTTGTCAGTCCGCGCTGCGACCCTTCAGGCTCTCGTATCGAGCGACAATCCGAGGCTGAACGCCTTTTGTCGTGTCGCGCCTTCAGTTCGTTTTAGTGTTTTGGCAATGCTCGCCGCTCGTTTCTTCTTCTTTGCAAGCATCTTCAGTGTTCGAACATGTTCGGAAGTCCACGCGCGACGCTTCGATTTTGCTTTCTTAGCCATCCGATAACCTCCCAGCCCCAAGAGACAAATGTTGTAACCGGAAGTGGTCGCGATGAAAAGCGCCGAATCAAAGGGCTTAGCCTTTTCATTCTGGGCCACGTGAGCGGTGAATGGCGGCGATACGATTGCTCAGTGCATCTAATTGCTGCGGGTTGCTTGCGATTGATCTCCACAGGGTTGCCCACATGTGGAAAAAAGGCGTCTTGACAAACTGTTTATCTAAGCCACCACTTGGCCTGCAAATGGGGGACTGTGCAATAGGGGGACTGTTGCACGGTCCAAGGACACCAAGTTCTTGGGGGGCTGGTCATCGCGTAAAGGAGGACCAGCGTGGCACATTTTTTCGAACAAGGACGTGAAGAAGTTACTTCATTGCTGGAGTGCGGCAACGAGGAATTCAACAACGGCGATCCCCTGGTTGCGTTGTCAATGCTGTTCGAAGCGCAATTCGCTCTCAACGAAATGGTTCAGAACGCGATGGAAAAAGCAGTACAGCCTCCGTCGTGGAGATCTGGCATCGGCATCGGAATGAGTAGCTCAAAGTCGAATATGGTCCATTGATTTGCAAAATTGCTTGCAACATTGACCCCCTAAGGGGGCTTTTCGCGCCCAATACCGACCCCCTATGATGTGTTGTGTCAGCGTCCTTCCCTTTGGCCCTGCGGGGCCGGGAAGGGCTTTGGGGAATGATTGGCGTGGAGAAGATCGGCGAGATTCGACGCGCCTATTTTGAGCAACATCGCTCGATCAAGGAGATCGTGCGGACGCTGTCGGTATCGCGCGCGACGGTGCGCAAGGTCGTGCGTGGTCACCAGACCGAGTTCAAGTACGAGCGCGGAGTTCAGCCCTCGCCCAAGCTCGGCGCATGGATCGAGGTTCTGACGGAGATCCTGGAGCAGGAAGCCAAGCTGCCGAAGCGAGAACGCCGGTCGACGCAGCGACTGTTCGAGGAGTTGCGCGGGCGCGGATATGACGGCGCTCACGACAGCGTGCATCGGTTCGTCAAGGCTTGGCGCAATGAGCGCGTCCGGGTTCCGGTACATGCCTATGTGCCGATGAGCTTCGCTCCTGGGGAAGCCTACCAGTTTGACTGGAGCCACGAGACGATCACGCTTGCGGGCCTGCCGCTTACGGTCAAGGCGGCGCATATGAAGCTGTCGCACAGCCGCATGCCGTTTGTGCGCGTGTACTTTCGCGAGACCCAGGAGCTGGTGTTTGACGCCCACGACAAGGCGTTCCGGTTCTATGGCGGCGTGTGCCGGCGCGGCATCTACGACAACATGAAGACGGCGGTCGAGGCGATCTTCGTCGGCAAGGCTCGCCGATATAATCTTCGCTTTCTGCAGATGTGCTCGCACCATCTGATCGAGCCAGTGGCCTGCACGCCCGCCTCAGGATGGGAGAAGGGTCAGGTCGAGAACCAGGTCGGCAATTTGCGCGACCAAATGTTCCGGCCCAAACCGCGGGTAAAGAGCCTCACCGAGTTGAATGCCTGGCTGGAAGATCAGTGCATTGCCTACGCCAAACGAACCCAACATCCGGAGTTCAAAGAGCGCACGATCTGGGAGGTGTTCCAGGAAGAACGCACGAGCCTGATGGAGTTGCGCGGCCCCTTCGATGGGTTTGTCGAGAAGGCGGTCAGGGTCAGCACCACATGCCTGATCATGGCCGATCATAATCGCTACAGCGTCGATGCGCGGGCCGCCGGTCGGATGGTGTTGGTGCGCTCCCATGCCGAACGCATCGTCGTTCTGCTGGGTGACGAGGTGGTCGCCGACCATCCGCGCCAGTTCCGGCGCGACCAGATCATCTACGACCCTTGGCATTATCTGCCGGTCCTGATGAAGAAGCCCGGTGCGTTGCGCAACGGCGCCCCGTTCAAGGATTGGGCACTGCCGCCCGCGCTGACCCAGGTTCGCGCCAAGCTGAAGCAACACGCCGACGGGGATCGACAGTTCGTCAAAGTATTGGGCGCGGTGCTGGATCACGGCATGGCCGCGGTCGAGGCCGCCTGTACGGAAGCGCTGGAGGCCGGCATCGCCAGTGGCGATGTCATCCTGACTGTGTTGGCACGCCGGCAGCAGCCCGCGACGCCGCCCAGCATCACAACGCCTGACGCGCTTCGCCTCAAGATCGAACCCGCGGCCGATTGTGGCCGATACGACCGCATAAGGAAGATCGCCTGATGGAACGCCACGAGATTCTGGAAGCCATGAGCGAACTGAAGCTTTACGGCATGCGTGCCAACTTCGATGAGATTGCCGGTAAGGGACTGGCCCGACGCGATGAGATCTATCCGCTCATCGCCAGTCTGATCCGGGCGGAACGCACCCACCGGCAGGCACGATCGATCAGCTACCGCATCGGCGGAGCCAAGTTCCCGGTCCTGAAAGATATCGATACGTTCGCCTTCGCCGATACGCCGATCGATGAAGGACAAGTGCGCGAACTCGCCACCGGTACATTCCTGGACGCCAAGCGCAATGCGATCTTCATCGGTGGCACCGGCACCGGTAAAACCCATCTGTGCATCGCCGTCGCCTCTGCGGTCATCCGGGCTCGCGCTAGAGGCCGCTTCTTCAACCTAGTCGATCTGGTCAATCAGCTGGAGCAGGAGAAGGCCGCCGGTCGCAGCGGCCGGCTCGCCGAGAAGCTGCTGCGCCACGACCTCATCGTCATCGACGAGCTCGGCTACCTGCCGTTCAGTCAGTCTGGCGGACAGTTGTTATTCCACCTGATCAGCAAACTCTATGAGAACACCTCGCTGCTGATCACTACCAATCTGGCGTTCTCTGATTGGCCTCAAGTGTTCGGCGATGCCAAGATGACAACCGCCATGCTCGATCGCCTCACTCACCATTGCGATATCGTCGAGACCGGCAACGAGAGTTGGCGCTTCAAGAACCGCGCATAACCTCCCGCTCACCATTCGCCGCCCGCCAAGACCGGCTCTGCTCCGCTATTTGCGGCTCCGCGCCGCCGGTCTCGGCTCCGTCAAAAGGGTCGTTCTTGCACGCGAGACTGGGGGTCGGAGTTGGGTGCGATTTGACACACAAGAGGCTGTGCGGGCCGCTCGCAGGCGTCGCAACAGCCGATTGGAACGGTATTTGGCGCAAGTTGCTCGGGAGGTTGCACGGCGCGAGCCCGGGACTAAATGCTCGTTGCCGGGTGACTGACTCGGATCGTCTTCAACGTCGCATAATTGACCGAGCGAGTACTACCTTTCGGGGAGTTACGTCAGGGACGTGCGGTCGCATCACAGCGTCTTTTGTTTGGCGCCGCACTCCTTGCACGTATACGGAACCCGAACCTGTCCTGGCGCCGCCAAGACGCGATTTGGCGCGCCGCACTTTCCGCATTTGGCATCGATACGGGTCTTGCCTTGCTTAACGGCGATCGCTTTCCGCTGCATAGCCTCCTTCACTAGACGCTCAGTCTCCTCGCGCATCGATTGCTTTGACATTTAACGCCTTCTTCCTGCTGCAAGCAGGTCCTACACGTGATTGCGGACATCGACAACGAACTTGTCGGGCGGCTCCTTCCCGTTGCGTCGGCAAAACTGCCTGCGATGCGTGCGATTGGTCGCGAGCCGACTTGAGGTGAGGCGGGATCGCGCAAATAATGGAGATCCGTCTAGATCGGCTCTTTGCGGAAAGTCACAGCGCCTAGGCTTTGCCGGTGAATTTGATAATTGTGTCGACAATGGCGCCGGTTGAAACGGCGAGTAGGCGAGAGACAAAGTATCTCTCGCGCTGCGTGAACCCGCTTCCAATCTAGCCCCTCGAGCAACGCCGAGAGCTCCGCAGCCGACAACCGCATCACTCCATCCTGCACGTTCGGCCAACGGAACTTGCCGTCCTCAAGACGCTTGGCGAACAGGCACACGCCCGTGCCGTCCCAGTAAATCAGCTTCACCCGGTCAGCCCGTCTCGCCCGGAACACATAGATCGCGCCCGAGAACGGATCAGCTTTCATCTCTTCGCGGACCAGTGCGGCCAAACCCTCGGCACCCTTGCGGAAGTCGACTGGCTTTGTCGCCACCAGAACCCGAACCGCGCCTGTAGGACCAATCACGCGTCAGCCTTCAAGGCTCGCAGCACTGCCGCAACTGTCTTCGCCTCAGCCCCGCGGCCAATACGAACAGTCATGCCTTCAATCCGCACCTCGATGCTTCCGGAGCTCCGTACCGCCTGGCGCGTCCACTTGCGCTGCCGTTCACGCCCCGGACGCGACGGCAACGCCGTTTCTACAACTGCCGGCACCAACTGTGGCGCCTTGCTGTCCGTGCTTGCCACCGGTTGGCGCGCTTGTCGGCGCCACGTAAACACTTGCTGCGGTGTCAGCCCGTGCCGGCGAGCTACCGCCGAAACAACCGCACCAGGGACAAGCGTCTCTTCAACGATCCCGGCCTTGAAATCCTCAGAGAACTGGCGCCGCCGCCCAGTCCCCGTAATCACCTCCAGCCGGCGGACCGCCGTCACCTCAGGCTCAAGTTTATGGTCAAGCGTAGACACAAGCCGATCTCCAATTCAGAGATCAGGACAATCGTCGATCACCAGTTGCCTTAAAAGGTGGGGTCACCACACCGCTTACAATAATGCGAAAGAAGTGCACGAATATCCTTCCATGAATCCGCGATATCGCACGAAGCGCGAGCGCAGCGTTGCGCGAGCATAGCTAATAAAGCCCGAGCGCCACCCCCGGCTTCGACTTAACACTGAAGCTTAGCTGAGGTCACGCGGCTCGGTTGAATGCCTTTGCAACGCCCGTTTGTAGCGGTTTTGTCCCCGCGAGCACAATCTCCTGGGCGAGTTCCGCAAGCTCTTTGGTCTGGTTGGTCAGGGTCTGGGTTTGCTTGCGTGCATGTTCGGTCGAAAGTTCCATGAACTCGGACGGCGACTTCACGGCGTACAGCTTCTGAGCAAAATCAAACGCGGAGTTGGAGTTTGCGTGCGCGAACTCCAGGAACTTGTTGTTGTAGTCCTGCACGCCCTTGAGCGCCGTCGAGCAACTGGTTTTCACAAGATCGGCCGCTTCGGTCGTAGCGGAACTCATTTTCTCGAAGGTCTCTTTGGCCTGCGTGGCGCCCTTTTCCGCCATCTCACTAAAGGCTCGCGGGGCGTCGGTCTTTTGGAAACTAGCGGGCTTCGTGGCTGTCGTTCTGTTCGTATCCATTAGGCACTCGTCCTTAGGGCGTTTCCTGCTGGAACAAGGGGCGCGACGCCCTTAGCGCGGGTCCGATGTCCGTGATTGCTCACGCCGTTGCAATTTCACGCGGGTCGAAATCTCGTTAGGCTGTGTGGCCGTCGAAGTCGTCTGTCTTCGGCGTGTTCTCTTCCTGCTGCGGCGTCATTGTCGCGGTATCCGGGCCACCGGGCACACCGCGAGGCCCGAGTTTTCTGCGGGCAATCTCGTTCTCGGTTAGCCGTTCTTATTCGCGGGTGTCGCGGGCATCTAACATCTCCAGAGGGATACCTCAATGCGCTCTGGTTACCCCAGCCTAGCCGGGGACGGCGGTTGGGGCTTCCATCTCTCTTGGGCTTCCTTCTCCCGGGACAAGTCACACGACAACACAATCACGCTACAACAGACCAGCCCGGTTACGATCTTTCCACGACTTAGGCCGCAGCGGCAAAGCGGATGCTCGGCGAGCCAAGTACGCCGCTCTTCTCCATCACGGACTTCATTTCATTTGTTGTCAACCAGGTGCGGGCTTTCGACACGTCGGCGACATCCTGGAGGATTACTACGTCATTCGGATCGTCGGGGCTGCGGAATACTCTACCGTTTGTGATACCGGCAGACGCCCGATCCTTCTCGTGTCCGTTGTAACTAGTACGCCATGCGTTGAAGTCTTTGACCTTAAAATGGACAGTCAGGTTTTCGTTATTCATCGGTACTCTCCTTGGTGAATCTCTTTGGCACGCGCGCAAGCAGAGGCGCGCGCCTGGCTTACCGACGGGTGCCAACCCAAGCCAAAAACAGCTTTTAGATTAGATTATGCCAGCCGATGGCATTACGGCTGCCAGTGGGTGAACGGCGACATCGGTATGGCGCCGCTTTATGGGCAGCTCTCGGCGAGCGACTGCTTGCAAGTATCAATACACCTGTGGTGCAGAAATCAAACCGCAAGGGTGCGGCGCAAAGTTAATTGGCGGCGGAGGGGACTCTATGAAGATCATGCCGTGATGTGAAGAAGCCCTAAGCGAGCGAGCACGTTAGGAGATTGCACGAGTGGAAATCGGTCGGTTCACGGCCTCGACGAACCTCACAATACATCAGGTGGCGACCATCTTCCGAAAAAAGGTTTTCGTTTGCACAGTCCCGCAGTTTGTGCATGCGAATTTGTGGACCGAGAGGCCGCGGGCGATCACGCTGGGTGCCGACAAGGCCTATGACGCCGAAGATTTCGTCAACGAGTTGCGCTCGATGAAGGTGACCCCACATGTGGCGGCTCGGGGATCCTTTCGAGTTCAAGACCGATAGCACTGCGTAACCGCTTTCACCTAGATGTAAGTGTCGCTGCTTGGCGAATTGATGTCAGCCGCCGGCGAGCGTGATGTAAAGCGTATAGCCACCCGCCACGGCCTGCCCGATGACCTGAATAATCCTGATCACGTAGACTTCTCCCAGCCGCGCGCTCGGGGGCAGCGCGCCGGTGATCGTGACTTCGCGGATCTCTCCCGCTTTGAAGAGACGTTTGGCGCTTGCCTGAGGTGCGCCGAGACAGCTGAGCTCCGACTTTCGCCCTGGATGACTGAGGCGCCGCGCCGCATGTTCCGAGTGCGCGCCGGTTCGCGCCGATTTCGCGTCGATATGGATTTCGACGGGAAGCATAAAATCCGGATCGAGAAGCTCCATCTTCCACATGCTGGGATTGCTGAAGCGCTGCGCAAAATTTCGCGGTATGAGACCCGGGCGGGCTTCGACGATGACCTCTTGCTCGGCGGCTGTGAAGTTGTGGGCGCCGAGGTGAAAATGAAACGATTGGCCCGCCTTCAGAGTCAGCAATTGTTCGTTTTTCTGTCCGACGTGACGGTCGTCCACAGGCTGCATCGGATCCGTCAGCGGATCGAACACCGGAATGTAGGCCTCCACGATCAGACATTCGTGGCCGTTGTTCACCTCGATCGGAACCCAGTTGTTGGGGCACTGAAAGACCACCGAATTGTTTGAAAGGGATGGTCGCGCCGGTGATCTGTCCGATAAAATTGGTCGGACTTTGGACAAACGCGAGGGAAGGATTTTCCCACCAATACTGGATGGTAACTCCGGTCGCGTCCTCCATTCCAAGGTTGGTGACGCGCGCATAAACCTGCGTCGCTTGGTTGACGACCGGTTGATTCATGCCCTGCGAACCTACGGTCCATATGTCAGGCGACTCCCAGAACACAGTGCCGGGAGCAAGCGGGCGAAGCCCCGTGTCTCCGACCTGGTAACGCAGCAGGAGCCATGTGGTGTAATGCGGTCCGCCGCCATTGCCGTTGTCGCCTTTACCTCTACCTTTGGGCACGCCCGGGTTGGGGAAGCGGATCGGGCGCGAAGGTCCGCGAACAGGACTTTGCGTGGTCATCGTCTATTCCTCTCGAGCTACTCTTGGATGGGATTGTTGACCGCCCCATTTGCGGGGTATTGGCCGACCGCCGGACCCCAACACAGCCATCCATATCCGCGGTCCGCATCGAGGTTGTAGCTCGGCATCTTTCCCGCCTTTGCCCCAATCAATTGCTTGGCGTTAGACACGGCATCACCAAAAAACACATTGGCGGTGGGAAACGGGCTCCCGCCGCTCAACATGCCGCCACCCATTAGCCCCGTGCCGTCAACGACCTGGTCAGCGTAACAGGGCGGCAGCGGCAGGTTCGTCGTCAGCGGCGTTTCCGCGTTCGACTGTGGGAACGATGCAAAATCGAGGTCGGCGTGACCGCCTACCGTGGTGTCTAGCCGATGCGGGTACGGCGTCGGCGCTGCCCAGATGGTCCCGCTCGGATTGGATTTTGTCAGCGGCACGCCGTTATTGGCGGTCTTGTCGACGACCGGTTGGTTGCCACTGCCAATTCCAAGTTGGCTGGGAGCGGGATATACAAGCGCCGACCAGAGCAAGCTGTTAACAATGCCATTTTGGGCATCCAGCAGTTCCTCTCGCAGCCAGTACAAGTTGCACGCCAGTTGATCCCAGTCGATGCCGCCACCTGAATCAAACTCCGCGATAGCGCCGACCACGGCGGCGACGCCGGCGGCCCAGTTTAGCGTTATGAAAAGGATCAGGGCGAGAATGGCTAGGATCACGCCGCATACGGTGGCGCCGGTGGACGGACCGGATTGTTGGGGAGATGGCGGCGAGCCGCCAGCTGTGACCCAGCTCGGCGCTGTTGTGCAAGTGCTGGGAGCCGACCCGAGTGTAAACGGTGTCATCGGCCCAAAACCCGACGTTATGAACCAGACGACTGCATACAGACCGACGAACGCTTGGCCCACGGCGTCTGCAGTGAACCCTGATGGTGTGAACGTCGGATTGTAAGACGCACTGATTGCCGCCTGTATGTAGTTGGCAAGATCCGCTGGGAACTGGCCGGCGAGCGTGGACCAATTTCCAGAGGCGATGTCGTTGACGGCATCGGGCAGACCGTTTGTCGGGACCGTAAAACCGGCGACATTGAACTGGTTCTGGAGATTTGCCGAGCAGATGTTGGCCCACGCGGAATACGCCGGCGTCGGCGTATCCCCGCTCATGGTTGCGGGCGTCTCATAGCGGCCGAATGTCCAGGCGTCGACGAAATTGGAGACCAGACGGTTGCGCCACCAATGGGTTCGGTATGGTCCACCGACGATATTGTTGATGAACGGCTTGCCGGTGACCGACGCTGCCACGTGGCACAGATGTCCGTAGACGTAGGCCTGCTGGTCGCTCGTGCTTGCCAGTTTCAGCAGGTTTTGTGTGAACTTGTCGGTGCCGTGCCACCGCAAAAACTCGAATGGCCGGTTGGCCTGCGGCCACCACGGCTGGGCTGGCGCGGGGAGCTCGATGGGCGGCGGCAACGCCACCAGCGCCGACATCGTGCCCAACGCTGCTAGCATGGTTGGCAGGAGTTGCTTGAGTTGGGTACCGTCTGCGGTAAGCTGATTAGTCTGACTGGCAAGGAATTGAGGGCGTTGCTATCCTGATTGTTAGCTGCGGTCTGCAGTTGATTGAGGAGGCCCACGTCCCGCTGAAAAATCGGCCAGTAGGGCACAACGATCTCGCGGAATAAGATCGAGTACGCGGCCATTAAAGGTTTTGCGAATGCTTCCGCCTCAAGCGAGGGATTGCTCGTTACGGGATCGAAATTCACGGTTGGCGGCGTCAGCGATTTGATCTGACTTGGTGTTTGGCTTTGGATCGCTTGCTGGACCAACTGATCGAGCGCATCGCTCAGCTGGCTTGAGATCGGCAGGTATTGATAAAGATCGGGGCCGATCGCGCCCAGCGCTGCGAATGGCGTGCTTGCGCTTCCTCCCGGCGGAGGAACCGCAGCAGAAACTAGCCTGAAGACTTCCAGATCGAACGCAATATTCGACATTTCGCCCTCCTCATCCTCCGAAGGGCAACGGCGCCTCGTAAGCATTTGGCCGATTTAGTTTCTGTGATTATTTAGATCGCGATTTACTTTCGGCCTTGTGGCGTCGAACCTTCGGCCTTTCAGTGTCGAACCGCACACTCGCAAAATACTTCTGGACGACAAGTGTATTTTTAATGTGACGTTTTAATCGTATTATGCCGTGTCCCTGGTTGCGCGCCGACAGTCCGGTCTACGACGGTCCTCCCAATCTAATGGTGCTGTAACGAGCGATTGCACGCTGCGCGGAGCAGGACGGATCACTCGGTGGCATTCTGCGACCGGGCCCCTGCACAGATCAAACGGCATTTAGCTGCACCATCAGTCCGTCGCGCGGATATCGGAATCGGCCACATGCGCCAGTTTGGCTGATAGTTTCCCGCGATCGTCACCTGGTAAGTATTCAAAAAGTGCCAAGCGAAGCACTTGGCCTGCATATAGGCGAAATTGAGCCCCAGGCACATGTGCGCACCGCCGCCAAAAGGAACGAACGCGAACTTGTGACGGCCGCGTGAGGCCTCAGGGCTGAAACGCGTCGGATCGTAGTGTTCTGGTTCGGGCCAAATCTGGTGCATGTGATGGGTAAAGAGGGGATTGAGGGTGACGCGCGTGCCAGCCGGGATGTGGAAGCCCATGAAGTCGAGGTCGCGTACGGCCCGCCGGGGGATCGACGGTACCGGAGGCGCCAGCCGCATCGCTTCCTTGAATGCCCATTCAGTGAGCACAAGACTGTCGAGGCGATCGAACGGCAATGGTTGGTGTCGGGCGATGCCCAGTCCGCGTTGCTCCTCGCGCAGCTTCTCCTGCCAGTCAGGATTGGCCGCAAGATGATACACCAGCGAAGTGAGCGAGGAGGTCAACGTATCGTGCGCTGCCATCATCAGAAAACTCATGTGGTCGACGATGTCGGTGTTCGACAAGAACGAGCCATCGTCCCAGGTCGCCCGGCAGAGCTGCGAGAATAGATCCTCACCGCCACGCTCGCGCCTGAGCGGGATCTTTCGGTTGAAATAATCGACGATGAACGCGCGGCCCCGCACCCCACGACTCAGCCGGGTCCCCGGGAGCGGCTTGCGGATGACCGCAATCGACGCGGCGACCATAATGACGAATGCACGCTTGACCGCCTCGAGCTCTGGCCCGAGCTCTTCGCCCAAGAACGAAGTTGCAGCGAGATCGAGCGTGAGCCGCTTGACTGTCGGATAGAACTGGAATTCGCGGCTACGCGGCCATTCCGCCGATCCCTTTGCTATCCCGGCATTGAGCTCGGTAAGATAGGACTGCATCGATCCAGATTTGAACGCGACTGAAAGCGCGCGCCGATGCAGGCGGTGTTCCTCGAAGTCGAGCAGCATGAGCCCGCGGGGGAACACCCGTCCGAGGACGAAGTCCCAGCCGAGAGCGGAGGAGAATCGTTTCTCGGTATCGAGCAGCACAACTTCATTCGCCTCCCGCCGATCCCGCCTGCTCGGGCTCGTGATTCCGACCGTGACTAATTCCATCTACGCCTCGTCAACTCAGGCCATTCACCAGGCGGCGCAGCAAGCGGGTTACACCGTGCTTGTGGGCGTTTCCGATTTTTCCGCCGAGCGCGAGGCCGGGCTCATTCACCAGCTGGTCTCGCGCCGGGTCGAAGGGCTGATTCTCACCGGTGAGCAGCGCTCGCCCGCCGTCTACGAAAAGATCATCCGCAATCACTGCCCGTTCGTCATTACGTGGAAATTCACACGCTCGCGCGAGCGTCCAAGCGTGTCGTTCGACAACTTCAAGGCTGCGCGCGCAGCGGTGGATCATCTGCTCGGCCTCGGCCATCGCCGCGTCGGCCTCATTTGCGGCAACACCGAACTGAACGACCGCGCGCTCCAGCGTAAAACGGCATTCGAACAGGCGCTGCACGACGCCAGGATCGAGCCCGATCCTGAGCTCATCTTCGAACGCAGTTTCGAATTCGTCGAGGGAGGCGCGGCCATGCACCGGATGCTGCAGCTCAGCAAGCCGCCCAGTGCCGTGTTCTGCGCCAATGACATCCAGGCGATCGGCGCTCTTTCGGAGTGCCGGGACGCGGGGCTTCTGGTTCCTGAGGATATGTCGATCGTCGGCTTCGACGATCTGCCGATTGCCCAATACATCACGCCGACACTCACGACGGTTCGCGTTCCGGCACAGCAAATGGGTGACAGCGCGACAAAGCGGCTCATTGCCACCATCGAGAACAACGAGCCCGTACTGCCGCTGGAATTGATGACCGATCTCGTCATCCGCGAGACGACGGCGCCCAACCGCACGCGCCACAGATCGCAAAGACGCGGCCCCGTATTACGTGTTGCCGCCCGACCGCCAGCTCATGGGCCATAACCCGCCGAGAATATTAAACTAGCACCGGCGCCGTCGAATGCACCGCTGGCACCGGTGTTGCGGCCCTGTTGTGACATAACAGGCTAGCCCGGACGGTTAGGATGTAAGATGCTGAAGCAAAATGTAAAAACCCAATAGCCGAGGGGATTCACTGGCGCTTGAACCGGATGGCCGGCGACGATGCGAAGGAGGCAGTAGCGTTTAATGAAACCTGCCAGCAACGGAACTCCAGCGGTGGTCGGTGATCGAAGCCCGGGACAGCTCGCGGGCAATGGACGACGACCCCTCTTGGATCCGGTTGACGTCGGGCTTAGCATCCTCGAACGAGACTATCGCCGCTACGCTTGCATTGGCCTCGGAATAAGGGCGATCTGATCCGAAGGAGGCGCGCGAGTGATTTCCGCTCTTGCCCACACCGCCGTTCTTGAAGGCAGGCCGCGCCGCGAGGTTGTCATACTACGCGTGTCATACGGCCGCGCGGCTTAGACCAAAAATTGGTCTTTGCCGAGCGCGGCGCGGCAAGAACCCACGGGGCGCGGTGGAGATTTCAGCGAGGGCCGGTGACGACAATCCACGGCCCCGGCACAGAGCATGCGCTCTGGATGGTCGCTAGCTTCGGCAGAGCAGTGGCGCAAACTGCATCACTTTTTTTACTTGCGAAAGTCTGACGCAGGAGAATAGCCTATGCATTGTGAACCTTTGAGGTGCATTGGTCCATGCGTCAAAGAAGCCCAAAAAGGGAGGTAAGACATGAAAATCGTTTTGCCAATCTCCGTCATACTCGCCGTGATAGCCGGAGCATTTGCGGCACAGGCGGAGATGAAACTGCCCAATCTGAGGAAACAGCCGAGCGCCCAGGCGGTATTGGATGAGCATCTCGCCGCCCTCAACAAATGCGATTGGAATCGGCTAATGGCGCAATATCCTGACGATGCCCAAATCAATCTACCCAATGGGGCGATTGTGAAAGGACGGGCGGCGATCGGCGATCTCTTCGCCGGATTCTGCAAAGAACCCAAAGACGGCGGGCTAATTGGGATCCATTTCTCGGCCGAAAACAGTGTGACGATCGGGGACACGCTCGCAACCCAATGGGTCGCCACGGCACCGTTCTTAGCGGAGCCGTACCGAGGCTCCGACGCTTACATCACCAAGGATGGGTACATGCAAGCGATGGTCACTACGTTCGACGGCGGCGCTCTCAAGATGAAGAAGTAGGCCCTTTCCATCGCTGGCGTCCAACGTCTGAGGTCGTAAGCAGCAAAAGCCATTGCCGAAAATTCTGCGGTGGCTTTTGCATTCGATGCGCGACGGCGAGCATGCCGACCGCGACGATGCCCTCTATTGCCGTCCGAATAGCGCCAATTCAATTGCTTCAATATGAAGGCGCATGGCGCGCGCCGCCCCTTCCGCATCTCGGTTCCCGAGTGCGGCGACGATCTCCCCATGATGCGCACAGTAATCGCGACGGCGATTTTCCGAAAAGGCCTTACGCTTTAGCTCGATCCACGCATTACGGCTACGGATCACCTGCAGGATATCGTGGACGCTGACGAGCAACTCATTGCGCGTGGCAGCAAATATCCGCTTGTGGAATTGCGTGTCCCAATGCTCGAATTGATCGTTTTGGTGCGCGTTACTGGCACGTTGATGTGCTTCCGCGATCGCTTGAAGATCGGAAGAACTTGCGTTCTTCGCGGCAATGGCCGCCGCCTGGGGCTCGACGATCAGGCGTGCCGTCATCAGATCGGCTGGTGAAACGCCAGTAACCCGCTGGACAATATCGGCGAGTTCGGTTGCCCCGCCGTTGACGAACGTACCACGGCCGACATGGCGCTCGATCGTTCCATCGTGCGCAATTGCCTCGACCGCGCGTCGCACCGTATTTCGCGCGACCCCATATTCCGCGGCTAGGTCGCGCTCGGCCGGAAGCCTCCCGGTCGCGGACCACTCGCCCGCGGCGATACGCTTGCGCAACGATCCTTCAATTTCGCCTGCAACAACCCTGGGCAATTGCCACTTCCTATTGTGGACCGATATTGAACCAATTATAATGGATACTGCGCGTCTGCCAAACCCAAATTTTGCTGAACTTACATTGCACTTGCAATGCCGAGCAAAAGATCGATAATCGCTCCAATAAAATAAATTGGTCCAGATTGGGGAGCGAATGAAGGTCGCTACTGTTTCTGTTGCTGGCGAGCGCCGCGTAGGCCGAGTCTCCGACGACGGATTGTCTATCGCTCCGTTCGATTTGGCGGCCTCCGACGCAAGGGACGGCGTCCTCGCTCTGATCCGGCGCAACGGTCAAGGCCCGCCGCCCACGCTTTCGCCGATTCCTCTTTCCCAGGTTTTGCTCGAAGCTCCGATCCCGGTTCCACGCCGGAACATTTTCTGCGTCGGGAAGAACTATCACGAGCATGCCCATGAATTCGCGCAAAGCGGCTTCGACACCAGCGTCGACAATGGCGTCGTGCCAAAGAACCCAATCCTGTTTTCCAAAGTACCGGAACTCGGTGATCTCCTGCGGCAGCGTGGTCATCATCGATCCGAAGGTTTCCGACGCAGTCGACTACGAGGCGGAACTCGCGGTTATCGTTGGCAAGAGGGGCCGTGGCATCGCAGCGAAAGATGCCTTCGAGCATATCTGGGGCTACACGATCATCAACGATGTGACCGCGCGCGATCTGCAAGCGCGGTACAGCCAATGGCTTATTGGCAAATCGCAGGATACATTCTGTCCAATGGGTCCGTTCGCGGTTACGCGCGATGAGATCGACATCGGCAACACGCTGATCAGCTGCTACGTCAACGGTGAACTGCGTCAGCGCTCCAACACTGGTCTGCTGATCTTTGACATTCCGGCAATCATCGAGACGTTGTCCGCGGGCATTACGCTGCTGCCCGGCGATGTAATCGCGACCGGGACCCCAGCTGGCGTCGGTATTGGTTTTGATCCGCCCAAATATCTGAAAGGCGGGGATGTAGTCCGCATCGAAATCGGCGGCATCGGGGCGCTGGAAAACGAGATTGTGGAGCGATCCACATGACTACCGTTCGTTTTGCGGACATGACGGTAGAGTCGGAAGGGGATGGCGCTCCGATCGTAATGTTGCATGGGCTTGGTGGGACCTCCAACAGCTTTCAGCCCCTCATACCTCCACTCTCCGGGTTTCGCGTTGTACGACCTGATCTTCCCGGCGCAGGACGATCGCCCATTCCGTCACAACGGATCACAATTGCATCGCTCGTTGAAGCGGTTGCCAGCGCGACTTCACACCTGGGCGTAAATCGCGCGCATATCGTCGGCCACTCGTTTGGTACGTTAATTGCTCAACACATCGCCGCCCGGCATCCTGAACGCGTGGCGAGCCTGACCCTATTCGGACCGATCCTCGAGCCGCAGGACTCTGTGCGCGAAAGGCTGCGCGAGCGCGCGGCTGTAGCGCGTCGCGAGGGTATGACGATCATCGCCGACCAGTTGGTGCGTTCGGCGCTGTCGAGCGCGACTGTGAACAGCAATCCCGTTGCGGTCGCTTTCGTACGCGAGAGCCATATGCGGCAGGACGCGGAAGGCTTTGCGCTTTCCTGCGAAGCTCTGGCCCAAGCGGAGAAAGCCGATCACCGGCTGATCGACTGCCCTGCTCTGATTGTCACCGGCGATGAGGACTGCAGTTGGTCCTGCCAGTGTCGCTCACGAACTCGCCGACAAAATCGCCGGCGCCAAGACGGTAATCCTTCACCGTTGCGGCCATTGGACGCCGATCGAAAAATCGAAGGAGTGCAGCGCACTCCTGTCGGAATTCGTGCGGGGAATTCCGATCTGACAACGATAGCGCGGCGTTCACCGCGACGCCGAAAGGAGGAACTATCATGGCCCATGAAACGAACGGTTGGAATGGCAACGGTACCGGGCCAATCCTTTTCACCAACGTTCGCGTTCTTGACGCCACCGGGGAATACCCCTTCACCGGGGAGGTGCTCGTCCAAGGCAACCGCGTCAAGCAAGTGTCCCGCGGCTCGTCACGCCTTGGAAGCAGCCCAATGCAGGGCAGCGCGACGGTGATCGACGGCATGGGGGCGACCTTGATGCCGGGCCTGATCGACGCGCACTTGCATCTGTCCTGGAACAACGCGCCCGGCATCGACCCGATTCAGATGATGGAGTTGGAAGAGCACATGCTCGTCACCATGGAGATGGCAAAGCTTGTACTCGATGCCGGCTTTACCGCGGGACGAGGCGCGGCGGCTGCGAAACCTCGGCTCGACGTGGTCGCGAAGCGCTTCATCAACGAAGGCCGCTTCCCCGGACCGCGCTATCTTGCAGCCGGTCCGGAGATCACCACTGTCGGCGGCCTGGGCGATTCAGCGCCATCACATATTCCGCATGAGGGCCTGAACCTAGGCATCGTGGTCTCAGGGCCGGAAGAAGTGCGCCGCACCGTCCGCCAGCTCATCAAATACGGCGTCGACTTCATCAAGCTCAACCTCTCGGGCGAGGAAATCACCGGCATGGGGGCGGAAGAGACGCCGATGTCGGAAGAAGAGGTGGCGATGGCCGCGAAGGAGGCGAGGTGTCGCAATAAGGTGCTTGCCGCCCACGCTCGCTCGTCCGGGTCAGTTAAGCAATGCGTCCGTCACGGCATCCAGAACATCTATCATGCCTCCTTCGCCGACGAAGAGGCACTCGACATGCTCGAGGCCAACAAAGACAAACATTTCGTCGCCCCTGGCATCGCTTGGCTTATAAATACCGCGCGTCATGCCGAGGCGTGGGGTATCAAGCCGGGATCAAAGATGGCGATGCTCTACGAGCGCGAGCTCGAAATGTGCATCGAGACCATGAAGAAGATGCACCGGCGCGGAATCCGCATCTGTATTGGCGGCGACTACGGCTTCGCCTGGACACCGCAAGGCACCAACGCCAAGGACATCCAAACCTTCGTCGACATGCTCGGCTTTACGCCATGGAAGCGCTGCAAGCCGCGACAAAATACGGTGGCGAGATTATGGGGATGGCGAACGAGCTCGGTTTGGTGCGCGATGGCTATTTGGCGGACCTGCTCTTGATCGACGGCGATCCGGTCGCCGACGTCCGCATCCTGCAGGATAAGACCCGTATCCTCGCGATCATGAAGGACGGCAAGTTCCACAAGGCACCGCGAATGAATCAGCAGCGCCTGCGAATGACGGCATGAGCATCATCGAGCAAGCGGCGCCCGGATTGACTGGGCGGCAGGCGTGGGCCCCGGTTTGGGCCATCGCCGCGGCATTGGTCGCCTGGTTGTTCTTTGCCGTTTGGCCGAGCTGGCTCGACGCAATTCTCATTTCCAAGAAGGCGTTCGTCAATTCCATTTTCAACGGCGTGACGTTGGCAGGGCTTTATTTCCTGGTCGCAAGCGGCTTCACACTCGTCTTCGGTTTGATGCGAAACGTCAATCTCGCGCATGGTTCGCTCTATTTGCTCGGTGCTTATATCGGTTACGAAGTATCGCAGCGGACCAGCATTTGGATACTTGGCGTAGTCGCGGGCTCTGCAGTACTGGCGATCGTCGGACTATTGATGCAGGTCATCATCTTTCGTCGTCTCGAGGGCGACGAGTTGCGGCAGACACTGGTGACGCTCGGCATCTCGATCGTCGCCGCAGATCTGATGCTCGCCATCTGGACTGGCGTCACTTATCAAATTGGCGTACCGGCCTGGCTCGATGGGGCAGTTAAGCTCCCCATCATCACTTCGGTGCGCGCCAACGGTGCGGCGGTGATGATGACCTATCCGCTGTACCGGCTGATCGTGCTCGGGGTCGCCATTGTTGTCGGCTTAGGCTTATGGCTGATGATGAACCGTACCCGTATTGGCACGATGATCCGTGCCGGCGTCGACGATCGGGCCATGCTATCGGCCTCCGGTGTCAACGTGCATGCGGTTTTCGCAATCGTGTTTGCGGTTGGCGCAGGCCTCGCCGGTTTCGCAGGCGTTGTGGGCGGCACCGCTCTTTCGCTGGCACCGGGCGAGGACGTGCGCTACCTGCTTGCATCGCTGGTCGTCGTCATTGTCGGCGGCATGGGCTCGATCCCGGGCGCTGCGATCGGCGCTTTGCTGGTCGGTTTGGCGGAACAGCTCGGGCTTGTTTACATGCCAACTTACGGCATCGTCTTAACCTTCGTCATCATGGTGGTGACGCTTGCGTTGCGTCCGCAAGGAATAATGGGGAAGGCGCGTCCTGCTAGCGCTCCAATTCTCGCGCTTGATCGACCGAACAAGGCTTTGATTGTGCCGGCTGAGTTCGGCGCCGTACAGATTGCACTCGGTGTTGCGCTGCTGCTCTATCCGCTAGTTGCCTCGGAATTCTTTCTCGCGCAGATCGGAGCATATTCGCTGATCTGGGGCTTGCTCGCTCTCTCAATGATGTTGCTCGCCGGCTACGGCGGCATAGTCAGTCTGGCGCAAATCACGAGCGCCGGCGTCGCCGCCTACGCCATGGCAATATTCGGAATTAACAACATAAACATGTATGGCTTCGGTTGGCCGTGGTGGGTTGTGGTGCCGTTTGCCGTTCTTCTGGCAGCAACCACTTCGGCCCTGATCGGCGCGATTTCAGTCCGCACCGAAGGCATCTACACTATAATGATCACGCTCGCGATCGCCGCCGCGTTCTTTTATTTTGCACAACAAAACTATGCGCTGTTCAATGGCCATTCCGGCTATCGCCGGTATTCCCACGCCGGAATTCGCGGGCATCAACTGGCGCGATCCGGTCCCATTTTACTATCTCTGTCTTTTTGTCCCAGCCGCGTGCTACGTCGCCGTGCTCTATTGCTCGCGCTCGACATTCGGGTTGGCGCTGCAGGCGATCCGTGACAACGGGCGGCGCATGCGCGCGGTGGGCTTTGACATCACCGCGCATAAGGTTGTCGCCTATTTCTACTCCGGCATCATTGCCGGCCTCGCCGGCGTGTTGCTGGTTTGGTTCAACGGCCGCGTATCGCCAGGCACGGTCGATGTCAGTCAAGCGATCGAAGTTCTGGTCATCGCCGTGATCGGCGGGTTGCGCCACCCAATCGGTCCGTTCATTGGCGCCGCGTTCGTGATCCTGATCCAGACTTTCGCCATCGATATCGTCGGCGCCGAGCGATTCAATACACTGATCGGCTTAGTGTTTCTGGCGATCGTTTTCGTCTCGCCGGATGGTCTCTTGGGCTTGTGGGGAAAAATCAAACCCCTGCTGGCGCAGGAGTCTGCTGCGTTCCCGCCTACCGGGGGGAGCGGTACTTCGCACGCGCAATACAATCCATACAAGGGAGGATCGAATGACTCTGCATCGACGCGCGCTTCTGGGCCTCGGCCTGGCGGCGGGACTGACAATCCCGACCGTCGCCATGGCTGAAGACACCATTAAGATCGGCGTGCTCGCCACTTTCGAGGGCGCGTTCGCTGTCCTCGGCGAGGACAGCATGCGCGGGGCGGTCATGGCGGTCGACGATTTCGGCGGCAAGGTCGGCGGCAAGAAGATCGAGATCGTCAAGGGCTCCTCAGATGGCTCGCCTGACAGTGCGGTTCGCGCTGTGCGCAAACTAGTGGAGCAGGACGGGGTGAAAGTGCTGGTCGGCCCGCTGTCGGGCGACGAAGGCCTGGCGGTCAAAGACTACGCCAAGACTAAACCCGACGTGACCATCGTCAATGGCACTTCGGCGCGCAGGATACAACGCTGCGCGATCCGGCTCCCAATTTTTTCCGCTTCTCCACCGACGGCGCGCAATGGATGGCCGGCCTCGGTGACTATGCCTACAAGAACAAGGGCTACAAGAGAGTAGCGACCTTGGCGGAGGATTATTCCTTCCCGTACACGCAAGTGTTTGGTTTCATGGCGCCGTTCTGCAAGGCTGGTGGCCACGTCGTGAAAAAATTCTGGGTTCCGATCGGCACCAAGGATTTTTCGTCGGTCATCGCAGCGATGCCGGACAATATCGACGCGATCTACGTCGTTCTGGGCGGCTCCGACTCGGTCAATTTCCTGACCCAGTATCAACAGGCCGGCGGTCAAGCGCCGTTGGTCGGGGGCTCGGTCACCGTCGATCAGACGATCCTCGGATCCAAGGGCAAGATCCACGACATCGTCATCGGCACGCCCTCGGCGGGGCCGATCGCCGACGACAACGACACCGCCAGCATGGAAGAAGTTCGTCGCCGCTTACAAGAAACTGCCGAACGCGTTTCCGTCGCCGTCGCTGTTCGCCCACGGCTACTATGTCAACATGACGGCGCTGCTTAACGGGCCTGCAAAAAGTCAACGCTGACGTCTCGGATGGCGGCGGCAAGCTGCGCGCGACGCTTTCGAGCCTCGTTCTCGAGACGCCGACCGGCAAGGTGTCGCTGGACAAGAACAGAAACGCAATCGCCGACGAATTTCTGACGGAAGTGGCCAAGAACCCCGACGGCACGTTGTATAACAAGCTCATCAAGGTCGTTCCGCAGGTGAACCAGACCTTGGGTATTCCCGAAGCGGAGTTCTTGAAGCTCGGCAAGGCCGGCCGCGACAACCCGAGCTGCCCATAGCCGCTCGGCGAGGGAGAGGCCGCCAGTGACCGAGGTGTCCGTCGCCGCGCGTCTGCAAGAGTCTGGGCGCCCATGCGCTCGAACTCGAGAACGTGGCACGGCACTTCGGCGCACTGGTGGCGCTGTCCGGCGTCAGCATGAAGATCGCGGCCAGCGAACGGCGCGCGGTCATCGGCTCCAATGGTGCCGGCAAAACCACGTTATTCAACGCCATCACTGGCGATTTCATGCCGACGGCCGGACGCATCCGCTTTTTCAACGAAGACATCACCACACTGCCGGTGCAAGAGCGCATCCGGCGCGGATTGCGACGTACCTATCAGATCTCGCAGCTGTTCGGCGGGCTGAGCGTCCGCGATTCCGTTTATCTCGCCTGCCGCGGCGTTTCGCGCGGACGCTTCGCGCTGACGCGGCCGCGTGCCGGACGATCGTACGATGATGCAGGCGGAATCGATCCTTCATGCGGTCCATCTGGAAACGATGCGCGATACGCTGGTCGCGACGCTGAGCCACGGCCAGCAGCGGCAACTCGAAATCGCGCTCGCGCTCGCCGGCGCGCCGCGCTTTATTCTGTTCGACGAGCCGGCCGGCGGGCTTGTCGCCGGCCGAGCGGCGCGACCTCGTCACTATCCTCAACGCGCTTGCCTAAGCATATCGGCTACATCATCATCGAGCACGATCTCGACGTGGCGCTTCGCGTCACCGAGTACGTCACGATGCTGCACAATGGCCAGTTATTCAAAGAAGGAACGCCGGAGCAAATCGAAAACGATCCCGAGGTGCAGGAGGTCTATCTTGGAGGGCGTCATGGCTGAAGCGCAGCGGTCAGCCCGCCCTCAAGATCGAGGATCTGCACGTCTATTACGGCGAAAGCCACGCCATTCAGGGTGTCTCGATGGACGCTCGACCACGGCGTCCTTGCCGTCGTCGGCCGCAACGGCATGGGCAAGAGCACGCTCTGCAATACCATCGCCGGGCTGAAGTCATCGCGCTCGGGCAGTATCCGTATTTTCGGCCGTGAAACGTCGCGGCTTGAGCCGCACATCATCCACCGCCACGGCGTCGGTTACGTTCCGCAGGGGCGGCGGGTTTGGCCGAGCCTTTCGGTTGACGAGCACTTGCGCCTGGTCGCGACCGGCGGGCCGGACGCTGCCTGGACCGTCGATCGCGTCTACCAGACTTTTCCGCGCCTCTACGAGCGGCGCACAAGCGGCGGCTCGCAATTGTCCGGCGGCGAGCAGCAGATGCTGGCGATCTCGCGCGCGCTGCTCGGCAATCCGCGCCTCCTGATCATGGACGAGCCTACCGAAGGGCTGGCGCCGGTCATCGTCGATCAGGTCGAAGCCATGATGGTGCAGCTCGCCGAAGAGGGCGCGATGGCAATTCTGGTCGTCGAGCAGAATATCGGCGTGGCCACCGGCGTCTCTGACCATGTCGCCATCATGGTCAACGGCCGGATCAATCGCATCATGGAAGCGCGCGCGCTTGCCGCCGACCGCGAGCTGCAACAGCGGCTGCTCGGCGTTGGCCGGCAGGAAAAAGACGACCTGCCGCCGCCGGAAAACGCGCCCGGCGAGAATGCCGAAGCGCTCATGGCCGAGGTTTATCGCGTCGAACGCGGCGACGGGACCGCCGGATCGACTCGGTTGTGACAGCTCCTGAGGACTCGCCGACCAAGCGCCCTGGTGCCGGATCGTTGGAAAATGCCGGCGACAAGCCTGCGGCAAGCGATCGTCGAAGCATCGCGGCCGCAGGACGACAGCCGCACGCGTTTTTGCGATTCCGTTCTCGGAGCGAATCGGCCGCACCGCGATCGTGGCCGGGACCTTCGATACCAAGGGGCTCGGAGCTCAAATTCATTCGCGACCGCCTCAAGGCGCTCGGCATCCCGACGCGCACCGTGGACCTTTCAACATCTGGCAAGCCGTCGACGGCCGATGTGACGCCGATGCAGGTGGCGAGCATGCATCCCGGCGGTACGTCGGCCGTTTTTTCCAAGCGATCGCGGCCAATCGGTTACGGCGATGGCCGAGGCTTTCGCGCGCTGGATCGCCCGCGAGCCGCGCGATCGGCGGCATCATCTCGGCTGGCGGCTCCGGCGGCACGACGCTTGGCGACCGCGGGCATGCGCGCGTTGCCTGTCGGCATTCCCAAAGGTCATGGTCTCAACCGTCGCCGCCGGCGACGTGCGCGACTATGTCGGCGCGACCGACATCGTGATGTTTCATTCGGTCGCCGATGTTCAGGGGCTAAACTCGATCACCGAGCAGGTCCTCGCCAACGCCGCGCACGCGCTCGCCGGCATGATCGCGCAGATGCCGACGCGGGAAGCATATGAGGCGAAGCGCAAGCTCGCCCGTCCAGCGCTGGGCATCACGATGTTCGGCGTGACCACGCCTTGCGTGCAGGCGGTGACCGAGCGGCTGGAAGGCGACTACGATTGCCTGGTCTTCCACGCCACCGGCATCGGCGGCCGAGCGATGGAAGCGCTCGGCGATTCCGGCTTGCTCGCCGGCTTTCTGGACCTCACCACCACAGAGGTCGCCGACATGCTCGTTGGCGGCGTGTTGCCCGCCGACCAGGACCGATTTGGCGCGCCGATCCGCACCGGTCTGCCTTATGTCGGTTCGACCGGTGCATTGGACATGGTCAATTTCGGGCCGCGAGACACGTCCCGGCGCGGTTTCAGAACCGGAAATTCGTCATTCATAATCCCAACGTAACGCTGATGCGCACGACCCAGCGACGAAAACCGCGCCGCCGGCGAATGGATCGGTCAGCGGCTCAATCTGATGGAAGGCCCGGTGCGTTTTCTGTTGCCCGAAGGCGGCGTTTCGATGCTCGACAGGCCTGGCGCGCCGTTCCATGATCCCGAGGCGGATGCGGCATTGTTCGAGGCGATCGAGAAGACGGTGCGGCCGACCAGCAGACGTAGCGTGGAGCGCGTGAAGGGCGAATATCAACGAACCGGTTTTTGTCGAAGCGGTGGTCGATGCCTTTCGTTCCATTTCTCCGCCGGTCAGCAACAGAGCATAGCTGCTCAGCGGCTAAACCGGGGCAGAATGCAAGTGTTCAATTCGGGCGAGCTGCGAGCGTCCGAATGACATGAGTGGAGGGTGACAATGAGTGCGAACACTTTTGGCGAAGTGCTGCTTTGGCTGATCGGGCTGGCGATTGCGATCGTCATCCTCGTCTACATCCTGCGCTGGCTCTATCGCCGGTCCACCAAGGAGACCGCGTTCGTTCGCACCGGGTTTCTGGGCGAAAAGGTCGTGGTCAACGGCGGCGCCTTCGTCGATCCCGGTGCTGCACGAAATCACGCCGGTCAACATGAATGTCATGCGCATCGAGGTGGTGCGCCGCGAGAACGGCGCGCTCGATCACCCGCAACCGGATGCGCGTCGACATCATCGCCGAATTCTTCGTTCGCGTCGGCGCCTCCGAAGGCCGCGGTCGCCGCCGCGGCGCAAACGTTGGGCCGCCGCACGTTGCAGGAGGACGGCATTCGCAGCTTGCTGGAAGGAAAATTCGCTTCTTCCATGCGCATGGTGGCGGCGCAAATGACGCTCGAGGAAATGCACGAACAGCGTCGCGACTATGCCAACCAGGTCCGCGACCTTGCCTCCGAGGCGCTCGCCGCCAACGGCCTCGAACTGGAAAACGTCGCCATCGTCGACCTCGATCAAACCGAGCCTGGAATTCTTCGATCCATCGAATGCCTTCGATGCCGAAGGCCTCACCCAGCTCACCGAATCGATCGAGACGCGGCGCAAGATGCGCAACGAGATCGAGCAACGCACGCTGGTCGATATCCGCAACCAGAATTTAGAGGCGCAGAAGAAGGTTTTCGAGATCGATCGCGAGACCGAATATGCGCGGCTGGAGCAAGAGCGCGAAGTCGAGTTTCGCCGCGCCGTGCAGCGGGCCGAACTCACCAAGGAGCGCGCGCTTCGCGAGCAGGAGGCCGAAGAGGCCCAACTCTCTTCGCGCCAAGCGGTCGAGAAGGCGCGGCTGGCGCAGCAGCTCGCCATCACCCAGGAGCGCATCAGAAGCGAGGAAGACACGCAGCGGCGCGAAATCGCCCGCCGGCGCGCATTGGACGAAGCTGAGCTCAAGACCCGCGAGCAGACCGAGCGGGAACAGATCAATCTCGAACTGGAACTGGAAACGGCGCGGATCGGCCGCGAGCGCGAGCAGCGCGAATTGGAGATCGGCCGGCAGAAGTCGCTCGAGCTTTTGGAACTCGACCGGCAAATTGCCTTGTCCGAGAAAGCTCTTTCAGTAATCAAGGCAGAGGCGGAGAAGCGCCGCACCGAAATTGTCGAGAACCAGCAAACAGAAGCGCAGCGAATTGCGCAGGACCGCTCACTCGATCAGATCCGCCTTGAGCGCGAACGGCACCTGGAGGGACTGCAGATCGCGAAGCGCCAGGCCTTTGAGGAAGCTGAGATAGCGGCCGCCGAAGAAGTCGAGCGCGCCCGCATAGCTACCGAGCGGGGCCTCGAGGAGGCGCGCATCGCCAAGGATCGCGACATGCGCACGCTGGCGACCGAGCGCGACAAGCTGGTGGAGATTGCCGAGATGGCGAAGGCCATCGAACTCGCCAAAAAGGCCACCGAGCGTTCCGCGGCTTTGGCAGCCGCCGAGGCGGTCCGCCTCAAAGTCATCCAAGCGGAGGAGCAGGCGATCACCGCCCGTGAGCGTGAGATCGCCGAGCGGCGCAAGCTCGACCGACATGATCGGCGCGCAGCGTGAGGCGGAACGCGAGGCGTTGCGTGTCACCGCCAAGGCCGAGGCCGAGATGAAGGCGGCTAAGAAGTTTCGCCGAAGCACAGAAGATCGCGGCGGAGGCGACGGCAGAGGCGGAAAAGATCCGCGCGCTCGCTGCCGCCGAGCGGTACGAGGTCGATGCGACCGGCGCACGGCAGCTAAACGAGGCGGAAAACATCCTGAGCGAGGGGGCGCGCGCCGGTCGGCTGCGAGAAAAACTGCTGGAGCGCATCGAGGGGATCGTGCGCGAAAGCGTCAAGCCCGCTGGAGAAAATCGAAGGCATCAAAATCCTCCACGTGGACGGCGTCAATGGCGGGAGTTCAGGTCGCAATGTGACGGACGAGGTGATCGATTCTGCCCTGCGCTATCGCGTCCAGGCGCCGATGATCGACAGCTCTCATGAAGGAGATGGGCATCGAGGGCGGCGGTCTCGGCCGCATGACCGATGTGTTGCGCGACGCCAAGGACATTTCGGCGCTGACGCGCGACAGCAAGGCCGGTGAAAGAAAAGCCAACCAAGCCGAGCAAGGACGAACGCGATCGTGACCGCTGAACGCGCGCCGCGCGGTAAACATACATGTTCATTCCGCCTGGCGTGCCTCACAACATTGGCGATGCCAGCGATATGCCGGCAAGGGGTGACCGTCGCCGAATTCGTCGGCCGGTCGTGAACATTAATTCGGCGAGCTTGCAGGCGCAGCGTGCGGCAGCTTGCCGGACTCCAGGGTCATTGCGGAATGGAGAGTCGCTACGACACGTGGCTTTGCGTAGCCTAGAGGGCGTCGCCGCGCTCAAATGCATTAGCTAAAACTTAATTTGACAGCGGTGTCCTGGTTCCCCACGGCAAATCGCAAGCCGAGGCGGGGCACGGAGCGGTCGGGGTGGCGAAGTGCCCCACCGCAAACCTCCAAAATTCGTGACGTGCCTTTGCCCGCCGCCGGCCACCGCGAACAGGCGCGAACGGTCGCGGCCGTTCGCCCCCGACCGTGGCTACAGGGACGGTCGCCGCCTTGCGTCGGCTAACTCTCGGAATGCCGGAATGCAGCTATCGCCCCTTTAAAAAATCCAAAACAGCCGGCGGATCTTTTAGAATATCTGGATCCTGCTGAAAGGTCCTAATTTGATCCGGACTAAGAATGTGCGCCGTAACAACAGGTGCATTGTCTTCGATCCGCTTTATAATTATGAGGTTTCCAACTTAAATCACCGCAGACTGTACTTCAGCTAGAGCGTCAACTAGCTTTTGCGTAGCCTCGGATAATTGGTGTGTTTCAGGCGCCGCCTCGGCTTCTATTTTTTCGAACCGTGCTGACAGCGTGGGAAGCAAGAAATCCTTCCAAATCGTCTGAATTAACTTAGTAAAAACAGGCGCCGAGGAAACCAAAGCACTCATTTCCGGCTTGTTCATCTTCTGATTGGAAACTGCGTGAGCAGAAGCTCCCGCGAATCATCGGCGCTCGTCTTGGCCCTTAATCCCGTGCAGCGGATTGCATCGATGAATGTGCTGGCTTTTGCGTCGCGCAAAGGAGGGGCTGGCAAAAGTACTTTGGCTGCGCATCTTGCCGCCCACGTGCACCGGCCGACCCGGCCATGTCTGCTCATTGACGACGATCCGCAAGGCTCGCTCACGCTTTGGAATGAACTGCGCGCTGAGTCTGCACTGCCCCTGAAGATCGTGAAACGTGGTCATTGCTCATATCGTGAAAAAGGCCAGGCGGAAAGGCATGGCTTGGGTCTTCATTGATACTCCACCGAACAGCTCGGTGAGCGTAGTTGAAGCCATCGAGGCGGCAACGCTCGTTATTATCCCGTGTCGGCCCGGATTGCTTGATATCGATGCCGTACAGGAAACCATCGGGTTGGCGCGGCAGGCGTGTACGCCTTCGCAGTCGTGTTCAACGCCGCGCCACCGAAACGACAGGAGATCGAATCGCCGGCGGTGAGCTCAGCGCGTAGGTGCCTGGCTCAGCTAGAAGTCCCTGTCTGGGGTGGTCAGATCAGCCACCGAGCAAGCTTCTCGCTTCCGCTCACCGAAGGCGAAGGTATGAACGGATACGATCCGATCCCGCCTCCGTCGCTGAAATAGGCGGCTTGTGGTCAGCCATAGAAAAATCGGTCAAGGTAATCCATGGCGCACGTGAAAAAGCGGCGATGCATCGCGCTGCGGCTTAGTTCCAAGGTTCTGGCCACCCCCAAACTATCGCCTTTCCTTCATCCGACCATTCGGACGCCGTCACTGATCTGCCAGTCGATGCGAGGGTGTTTTGGAGGGAACTTCCCGTTGCTAGCAATTAGGTCGCGCTGATCAGCGACAACGCGCCGTGCTACGGCAGCGCTTTAAGCAAGCCACAATTAGCTTTGGCATTTCCTCGGCACTAGAGTTGCTGCTGACGCGCGCGGGCGATGGTGCCTCCAGGCAAAGAGAGCCCCGGCAGTGGTCGCTTCCGAGGCTCCTGGGCGTCATCTTAGGGACAGGGGCGCGCTGATCGCCACCAGCGCCAGTCTGGCAGGCCGATATGACAACGCCGTGACGCTACTGGATGCGGCGTCCTTGCCCTTGGACTCCAGGGCGATCCACACGGAAGTATTTGAGCACCATGCCGTTCGCCCGCGAATGAAAGGGCGCTCCGCAACTGCGGCAGGTAATCTGCTGATCGATGGTCTCCGAACCTGGCTCGGCGCGAACGAGTTTGTACCGGGCGCTACAATTCGGACAATCAAAAAGCGTTGCCGGAAAGCTTACACTACTCATCGGTTACCCCAAAACACGAACACCATATACCCTGCTGGTCGCCGATTCTGCCCCTAATCAATTTGGTGCCAAGCATTGCTGCGAACATAGCCGGGAGCTCGACGGCGAAGATCTGCGCCAGCGACCGATCGAGGAACGCATTTTGAGGAGAACGGCGCGACCATTTACCGGGAAGCCTGCGAGCTCGGCTGCGAGGGCATCGTGTCAAAGCGGCTCGGCTCACCTTATCGGTCTGGCCGCACGGACCATTGGCTCAAGATCAAAATCCCGCCGCGCCGGCGGTGCGACGCGAAGCCGACGAAGATTGGGCACAGTGATACCCAAATCACCTTCCCAGAATGTAGGATTCTTCGCATGCAGACGGCTTTACCCCTGATGCGATGGCCGGCTTGTGCGTGAGGCAGCAGTGCGTGCGGCTACGGCGGGCACAATTGGCGCTGGGGCCGAAAGTTACCTGTTCCGGTAGTGTCCTAAAGTCATCGATAATCATCGTCAGTTCGGCCGAAGCCGCTGCGTTCAAACGAAAATTCGTCGCCAGGCAGCAGCTCTACTACTAGCCGTCTGTCGTCCGTTTTCGGTAAGGGCTCTACTGTCAAAACCAAACGATTTGATGGATCATGGGATAGCTCGTTTCTCGTCCCCGGAATTTCGAATGCGTCATTGCCCCTGTGGCGGGTTGCTTGATTATGGCACCCTCAGTAGCTACAATATCAGGTTGTCCATGGGGAGGGTAATCGCAGCAGCCGGCCCCGCAAACGCGCGGCGGCTTTGCGTTGCGCCGCTGCGACGTCACCCTGTCAGGTAGACTCCGCTTAGTTCAGAAAGGAGCGGGAGCGAAGTACCTGTGCCTCCAGCTTTCGCTTCGAGCTTCGACAGCCAACTCAAAATCTCGTTTGTCCACGCGGTCTGCTGCTCAATCTGCCGAGACATGTTCCGGCACCACTCATTCAGAAACTCCAGTTTCTCCTTTTCCGTCATATCCTGCCATGCTGGATATTCCGTCATAGCTTCGCTCCTGATTCGCCTCATCGATCAGGATAGCAGCGGTACTGAGGGGCGCCAGTACGCCGAACGAGGCCGGGAGCCCCCCAAGCGCCCGGCGCGACGCTCACGGCTTCGGCGGCGGTTGCTCGATGACGCGCAGCCGGTGCACCGTCAATTCGTCAACCTCCAACGAACCGAAGCGCGCTTTCTTGATGGCCAACCGACCGATCGCAATTTGGCCGATGGCCAGCGCGCCAATGGCTACCGCACCCACTGCGACGGCTCCCACCGCAAGCGCCAGGAGGTTGGACGCCAGGGAATTTGACGGGAGGCTGGCTTTTTGCGGCCTTCTTAGTTCGCGCGCCATTGGCGGTTCCTATCGCTCCGGGCGCACCGATTACTGGATCAAGGTGAAGAATCCGGCGGCGCCCGCGGTGCATCGCGAGGCCGAAGAGGATTGGCGCGGCCCACGCAAATGCTCATCATGACGCCACGCCGTTTTCCCACCGCCCTGGTCGAAATCGAGGTTGGCTAGGTCAATGCTCCTGCCCTATGCTGCGCCCTTGATAGAGACGATAGTCAGAAGGGAGCGAAACCTAACGCTCAACGACCGTGCCGTAGTTCATCTAAAAAGATCAAGGGAGGAAAGCATATGCGAATGTTGCTCAGAGTATCGATTCCGGTGGAAGCCGGAAATGCCGCCGCCAAAGCTGGAACCCTGGGTTCTACCGTCGAGCGAATTCTGGCCGATCTCAAACCGGAAGCGGCCTATTTCTTTCCGGATGATAATGGCCAACGATCGGGCTCCATCGTGTTCGACATGAAGGACTCGTCGCAGATTCCGGCGATTGCTGAGCCGTGGTTTCTCGCGTTCAACGCTAAGATCTCCTTGCGGCCTGTTATGAACCCGCAAGACCTAGCCACGGCGGGTGCATCAATTACCAAGGCCGGTCAGCAATACGGGAAGTAGATATTGACGGCCCTAACCCGGAGACGGCGTCATCCCGTTTAGGGCCGTATTCCCCTTCGCCGGACAAGGATGAGGCCCGCCGGGCGCCTGGCTTGGGAGGTGATCAGAACTCTGGATTCACTATTGTCAAGAATGTAGGCGAGCTCTTCGGCAGTCAGGAACGAGTTTACGCAGGTATTGTAGAGGCCGGAGCGGGCGCCGGCACTGCAGCTCTCGATGTAGCGCACGTTGTTTTCCATAAAGATGGCGTAGCGATCGAGCCGGCGCAGTCCGCGCGCCCGAATGAGATGCGCGAGGCGGTTGCTGCGCGCCTCAAGCTCGGCATACGTCACAGCCTCGCCGGTCTTGGCCATGATAAGGGCGGGCTGCGACGGGCGCCTGCCAGCATGAATGCCGGGATACATGGGCGCCACCTCTCCTTATTAACGCTTAGACTTCGAGCCTTGCCGTCACCTGTATGTGCGCTGAGATCGAAGATGAAACCGAGCCCAAAGAAGGAGCGTTACGGCTCATCGACCGACGCGATCCGCCAGCATACCCAATGTCTTGATGTACGTGGAGCTGGCATGCTCTCGTCGAAAACAGCCGGGAATTTTTATTTTGTAAGTACCAGCGCCGTGAATTGTTATCTAGGCAGCCTGGCAGGATTCCGCTCGTTCGCCGGTGGTAGGAGGGAACTATGACCGCTGATCAAGACGAGACTAGAGGGATTGCACTAGCAGGCATGTCATTGGCCGTCGGGCTCGTTGCGGCCCTTCACGCGAAAGGATTGCTGTCGGCGGACGACCAAGACAAACTTTTGGACGGTGTTCTAACGGGGCTTGAAGAATTCCAGCCCGCAACTGATCCCGGTGTGCAAAAAGCTCGCGTGCTCGTTGACGTAATGGCGCGGATTTTTGCTGCTCGGCGCACGCAGTCACCCACCGAATAAGGCGCGTGATGATGGGACGGCTTCGGCCGCCCTTTTGCCAGCGCCATCAACCCGCAAGAGCCATTTGACAGCCCCTCACAAAGCCGCTGCGCCCGCCACTGACAGGGGAGCAGGTATGAATGAGCGCCTTAGGCGGCTTGCGACGAAAGATTGCGCGCTGCACGTCGGTGCTGCGCTTCGGTCGCGCATCCTTCGCCTATGTCGACGACGTGCCGCGCGGGCAAAGCGACAAGCGGCGTCTGGAAGCGCAGTGTCTCAAAAGATGGGTCAAGCCGGAAGACATTGCTCGGTTTTGCGTCTTCCTGGCATCCGGCGATTGCCTCGGCATGCACCGCGCAGCACTACATGCTGGACGCCGGCTGGGCTTGACCGTCTATTTGGGGCTAAACGCTTTTTTCGTGCCATGACTTGGGGCCATGACTAGGGAGCTACCATGATCGCCCCAATCGCTCACCCCCTGCACACAGTTCAGAAGAGTCCGACCCGCAATGGCGATAGATAAAATCCTGAGGAAGCCGATCGATGCAGGTCTCATTCCGGGCATCGTGGCGCTCGCCGCCGATGATCGCGGTGTCGTCTACCGTGGCGCCTTCGGACGACGGGCGGTCGACAAGGCCGGACCCATGACGCTCGAACTCGGTGTTCCGCATTGCGTCGATGACCAAGGCCGTCACTACTACCGCCGCCATGCAGCTAATCGAACAGCGGCGCATCGGTCTCGAGCAACCGATGGGTGGGGCGGAGTCCACAATACCTACTACTGGATTGATCTTAAGAAGCGCATTAGCGCCGTCGCCTTGATGCAAATCCTGCCGATCGGTGACCCGCGCGTCCAAGAGACCATGATCGGCTTCGAGCGGGCGCTCTATGCGACAAGACAGAGTATCGCCTGAATAGCTTAAACCGCTTGTCGCAGAGTACTCGTTGAAAGTTCGGTTACGGGTCAATTGCTACCGATCGGATCAATCAACCGGACGTCTGTTTTGCCCCAACTGCAGAGCGTGCAAATCGACGCCTTGTGCCAAGGATGGCATTGATCGACCAGCCGAGCTGAGGCTCTCAATTCAATTGTCGGATCATGGCTCTCCAGCTAGTCGCCTGATTCAGTCATATTGAAGGGTATAGATGCTTGAGTTTGATGCGGGCATTTTTCGTGGTGATTGCCAATCGGCTTTGGTGTGGTTGGCATTGCGGTCGTGCTCCCAGGCGGCGATTTCGTCGATGAGTGTTTGTTTGTCGGGAATGCGGCGATCGAGGCACTGGGATGTCAGGACGCCGAGTTCGGATTCGGCCATATCGAGCCAGCTTCCGTGTTTTGGAGTGGAGTGCCATTCGAAGCGCACGACCAGGCGCCTGGCTTCGACGGCTGGAAAAGCTTGGTAGAGTGAAGCCTTACTGTGGATGCTGAGATTGTCTTGGACCAGAACGATGGTTTTGGCATGTGCGAAGTGGATGTCGGCCAAGTCTTTCAAGACGTGAGCGTAGTCCACGGCGGTATGGCGATCGGTGACCTTGACATGGCGCCAGCCTTCGAGCGGAGCAAACATCATGAATAGATTGGCGGTTCCGTTGCGCTGGTACTCGTAGTCAAAACGGGCCGGGCGTCCCGCTTTCATCGGCATCGGCACGCGCAGCTCGGCAATGAGTTGCTTCGAGGTCTCGTCGAGGCAAACCAGCGGACAATCGCGGTCGCGTGGCCGCGTGTAGACGGCCAGCACGTCTTCCATGGCGGCTACAAACGTGCTGTTGGTCTTCGGCGGGATGACCCAGTGCTGGCGGCGATGGGGCTGAAGAGTGTTTTTTTGAGCGCACGCCCGATCGTGCTGTCGCTGGCGCGATCGACGATGCCGAGTTCCACGACCTTGTTCTCCAACAACCGCAAGGTCCAGCGTGCGCGTCCCTTGGGTGGCTTGGAACAGGCCAAGGCAATCAGTTTGGCCTCCTTCTCGCCGTCGAAAATCCGAGCGATGGCAGGCATCGCGCGCGGCTTCCGGCTCAACACAGCCTCGAAGCCTTCTTCCACCAGTTGCTTGCGCGCCCGGTAAACCATGGATGGACTGGTCTCCAGAGCTTCGATGATCCGGCTGTCGCTCCACCCTTTGCCAGCTTCCGAGACATCGACCTTCAACAAGATCCGCGCCTTCAGTACCCGTCGCGCCGGGCTCTTTCCCTTCCGGATCAGCGTTTCAAGCCGTTCGCGTTCCTCGCTGCTCAGCCTTACAACATACTTCTTTACTGAAATCTCCTTCGTAGCCATGATTGTCCCCTTCGCCAGTCCTGGCGACGAAAGCAAATCACTAAATCCTTTCAAATTGGTTGAAGCGGGCGACTAGCCGTCTGTCGTCCGTTTTCGGTAAGGGCTCTACTGTCAAAACTATTTCCCGCACAAAATGCGAGTATCGGATTGCTTCACGTCACAAGCTTTTGCAACGCCCATCCACCGCATGCGCGCATCGGCAGCACCGTGCTCGAGCAGGCGGCCGGCGAGCCGTTCGAGGTTTTCGAAGCAAGGGCCATTGCTGTCGCCAAAGGCGCCGGCAACTGCGTAGTAACCGTCACGGTGCCGGAGAAAATCGGGCGTGGCTACCGCTATAACGGAGAAGATCGACGATCGGGTATGGGAAAAGAAGAACCCTGATGAGATGACGGACGAGGAGCTGATGATGTGCATTGGCGCCGATCTCCGCGCCAGTGGTGAGTATGCCGCAACCGATCCAATCAGAATAACGGATGATGATGTCGAGACCCTGGCCGCGGAGGTCCGGGCCAAAAAGAAACAAGAATAGGACCCGGACTTTCTGAAAGCCGAACGCCACGCTGCCCGACCGGTAATTACCCGTCTCCGGGAACCGCGGTACCGAGTATGGAATCAAGAATGGGCATCGAAAAGGGGCCAACGACGCGGAAAACTATCGAGGCTGGGTCGTTCTTCCGTTTCGTAGCAGGTCCTTTGGGGATGGTATTTGTGCGCGCTGTCCATCTTCTGCAACAAAAAACCTTTGCTCGATTTGCGCGGAAATATGCTGCAGCCACCTTTCGGAGCGATCAGCCCGATCCTGATGGTACCGGACATCCTCCTCAAGTTGCTTGATTTGCGCTTCAGCGGCGCGAAGCTGAGCCGAAAGCTTTTGCGCCATGTCAACAGCACGTTGGTTATTGGCCTCCGATGACGCTGGAAAAGGCGCCAGACTACGCGAGTTCTTGCGACGTCGCCAAGCAGCTAATGCCGGAAACCCGGCGGCTGGAGGCGGGGGAGTTGGCGTCGGTCAGCTGGGCGATGGCACATTCCTCCGGATGATGCTTGCGAAGCGCGCCCGAAATAGCGGTGGCACGGCAGGGCAAGCGGGATCCGCAGAGACCAAGGTCCACCAACCGAGCCTGCGCGAACTCCGATTGCTGTCGGAATTAACGACTCGCGTAGACCAGCTCACCAAGGAAGTTGAGCGGTTGCGCTCGCAGGCTCGCGCGGCCGACGCGACGGCGCCCAAAACAAAGAAAGGCGGCTGAAAACCACTGCCCCGGAAGCTTCGGCATCTGTTCCCTGCTTGTCAGTGTATGTTCGCGGTAGCTGTGCTGTTTTGCACATCGGGAACACCAGTTTAAGGGCGGCGTTCGCACCCAAAAGAAAAACGCCGAACTTGTGACGCGGGTCACTTCCTCCGCCGCAGGTCACCGTCAATCTGAACATGACGGAGAAAATCCCCCGGCAATCCCCAACGCACTCTCCGTCCGCATGGCTCCGGTCTCCCCCGGCCGGAGCCATCCCCTTTTTCGGACAGCGCCGAGCGTGCGGAACGCTTGTAGTGCCTCCGTGCAGGCGTCCCGCACTCCCCGACACTCCCCCAGACTGAATGGTCCACGCCTAACGTGGCGTCGGGAGGGCGCAACCGGGGCACCGACGAAAAAGGGGCGGCCGTCGCAGCGTGACAGAATAGTCGTCAGCCTTGGAGATTGTGAGGACTGCTGTGGCTGGGGTTAGGGCTAGGCGGGTGTTGCAACCGCCCGCTTAGCTTGCTACACGAGATTGTGGTAGTCACGTACACACATGGCTGTCAAGGTGTGGCATGCCCCCAGAGCAATCTGAACGCTTCCAGATGCGCGTAGCGCCTTCGTTTTTGAGGGCGATTGATGCTTGGCGCCGTAAGCAGCATGACCTGCCCTCTCGCGCCGAAGCTATCCGCCGGCTGGTGGAGCTCGGGCTCAAGGGAAAGGCGTCAGGCAAGTAGCAAGGTCGCAGACGCGGCTGAACGCCGGTCGCTCACTGATCGAGAAGGGAGAGGACCGTGACGAAGATCGTGGGGCCGATTATCGTGCGGACGGAGGTTCGTAAGCGCGGCGTTTTCGGCAAGGGGTCCACGCTCTTATTCGTTCTCTTCAACTGCCTAATGTTGGACTGCCTTATCTCGTATTGGATCGAGATTGCGCGCCTCGGCAAGGACACCAGCTCTGCTACGCACCCCGCTCTGGTAATTGGACCTACCACCATCAGCCCCGAGATGCTCATGGGCTTATGGATCGCTGGCGACATCATTCTCGGCATTCTGACGCTATTACTGCGCCGTCGAGACCATAAGAGAGAGACCGCCCAATGAAATTCGAAGGAAGGGCGACCTGAAAAAGCGCCGCACGCCGGGAACGGAATAACGATGGCCACGACCTACCGCTTCCTGGGTCGAGGGCTGCAAGCAATTCCGAAGTGCAATAAAAGGCCACTCCCTAGAGCCGCACCTAACGCGCGTTGATTGCCTGAAGATCGGCCGTCAGATGCTTTTCGCCGTGGCAGCAGGCCGCTAGATCGGCACCAGAAATTGAGTGACCGTTGCCGTCCTCGATTGTCACGTCCGGCCGACGCTCTTTCAGGAATTGGCGAGCCATCGCGAGCGCGGCTTCCAAATTCGGCGCGCGATGAGACGCAATTCCGGTTTGCGCTTCGGGAGTACCGGTATAGGTCACGAAGTAGCGCACGGCTCTCCGACAGACTGTTCTTGGGTTGGGTCATTAACGCGCCGTTGTGGCCGGCGCGCATCGCGGGCAGGGAGTATAACCGATCGGTGCGGTGCCTGCGCGCCGCTTCCCACCGCCCTGGTCGATCGATGAGCACCCAGAGCGCTTCATCGTGAAAGACGTCGTCGCCGGCCATGCGCGGCGGCGCGATGATCTCGCCGTCGCTCTTGAAGGCGAAGCGTATGGTGTATTGCATGCCGTGACGCGCCTCCTCCTTCGGTGGCGGGATCCAGCACGCGCGCAGTGCAGCAAACATATCGCGGATCGTATTGAGTGTGTGGTCGTCCGCTGCCACGTCTGCACTTCTGCCGTTTTTATTTGCGTCTCCGCCGCCGTTGGTCGTTGGGCCGTTAACTAGTCGAGTGTTTCCAAAGTTCGAATCATATGCGGGCTCCGAAACAGCAGCGATTTTCGGTCCGAAGTTCAAGCCCGCAACTGAGCGGTTTCATGGATTCGGTCGTCTAGCCCGGACGCCGTCCAGCTCCCGGGCTTTTCTTTGCGCCGACTTGATCGCAGGGCGTGCCGACTTAGGGCGACACCGGCATGGCCACGGTCAGACTGCCACTCTTCAACAGCCCTTCTGCCTTCCCGGACAAACTTCGGCGCCTAAGTCTCAGCGCTCACTGGTCCAAGCTGGCGCGCCTGCCGGTGCCACCCAAACAATTGCTGCGGTGACAGCAAAGCCAACCGACGCAGCGCAAGCGGTGTCTTGGTCCCACCTTTCGGATTGCTGCTGGTTCTGTGAGTTTACGATTTGATTTGGATCGCGCATCAGCGATGACCGGCTCAACGAGCTTTTGTTGCTCAGGGTCAGGGGCGGGGTCGGGGTAAGGGTCACGGTCAAAGGCCGGATTCGATCAGCAGTTGCCAGCTTGTAGATGAGGGCCACGCCTAACAAATACAGCGATAGCAACGAGCACGCTCACCATTTTACGTCTCAATTTCGCATGCTGGATTAAACGATAGTATAGGTTCTACAAACCAAAATGCCATCAAATCAGACCTGCGTAGGATAGAGCAAACCGGGTGCCGCGATATAAGGTGAGGGTAGACGGAGAGGATCTCCCCGCCTCCTCCCAAGCCCCGCTCTCCGTTCATGTGGCTCCGGTCTCCCCAGGCCGGGGCCATCCCTTTTTGTGGACAGCGCCGAGCATACGGAACGCTTGCAGTGCCTCCGTGCAGGCGTCCCGCACTTCCTGACACTCCCCCAGAGCGAATGGTCCGGGCCTAACGTGGCGTCGTGGCCCGTCGACCCGGCCGCACCGGCGGTGCACGCGAAGCCGGCGAAGATTGGGCACAGTGATACCCAAATCACCTTCTCAGAATGTAGGATTTCTTCGCATGCAGACGGCTTTACCCCTGATGCGATGGCCGGCTTGTGCGTGAGGCATAACGGAGACGCTGACCGGGTAGCGCATCGTGGCTCTTGCTCGCGTTATGCGTAACGCCCGTTGTTGATGTCCACGCATAGGCTCGGCGTTAAGCTCAACGGCTTTGCGTTATTCGTCACTGACATGGTCTTACGGCGTGCGCTTCGGATCGGCCTGCGGACCTCGAAGCCGGTCCTTATAAACTGTCCGTTAATAACTCACCTCGAGCGGCTGGTCGTCGATAATCATCGTCAGTTCGGCCGAAGCCGCTGCATTCAAACGAAAATTCGTCGCCAGGCAGCAGTTCTACCACTAGCCGTCTGTCGTCCGTTTTCGGTAACTCCGGCCCAGGGAGTACCTAACCGAAAGAGAGATCGATCGGCTGCAGGAAGCTGCCCCAAGCGGTCCCGCTATGGGCACCGCGATGCCACCATGATCTTGGTTGCGTACCGCCATGGCCTGCGTGCCTCGGAGGTGTGCGGTTTGAGGTGGGATCAGATCGACCTCAACACCGGCCGACTGCATGTCCGAAGAGCTAAGGGTGGAATCGATAACGTGCATCCACTGAGCGGGAAGGAAATCCGCGCCCTCCGTCAGTTACGTCGCGAGAATATGGAATCTCGATACGTTTTCGTCACCGAGCGCGGTGGTCCAGCCACGACTGCAGGCTTTTTGAAGACGATCGCCCGGACTGGAGAAGCCGCAAAGCTTCCATTCCCAATTCATCCTCATATGCTCCGGCGCTCCACTGGCTACAAGCTGGCGAACGATGGGCACGATACGCGAGCCTTGCAGCACTACATGGGGCACAAAAATATCATGCACACGGTTAGATACACCGAGATGGCGCCTGGTCGGTTCAAGAATTTCTGGAGGGACTGAGCTCCACGTCGGACCTGACGTATGCGTCGTTCGGTCAAATCACCGACGAACTCGTGTGCCGTGCCCGCGTTAGTTTGTTACGAATGAACCCTTATCATTGGACGCAGCGCTCGCTTCGGGGAGGAACAAATGCCAAGGTTTTCTTACCGTTACAATATTCGGCAGAGGGTGCGAAGGTCTTGTTGAAGGAGAAGGTGACGGTACGCGAAACCTTTGCAAGAAAGGCAATCTAAAGCGTCGGTGAAAGAGTAGATTCGATTTATTTCACGGCCTCGGGCGAATATAACGTCGCCATGATTGCCGAATAGCCCGACTGGAAAATGCCGCCGCAGCAGGAAAAGAACATGCAAGACAGGCGAGTTCGACGGCCATACCGCCTGATCGCAACGCTTCGATTTGGAGTCCCGGTGTATCTTGGCGGACGACTTATGTCACAACGATCACCGACAGCGGCCCCGTGCCAGGCGTCGGTGGCTGAGCATACCAGCCACGACGCCGAGTTCCTCTTTGCGTCGGCTTGCGATGATGGCCGACTTAGGGCTGCAAATCTGGCGGCACGGGTGATGCTTCATGCATCAGAGTAATGGTTACGCGGCAATTCGGCGCTAGGGACGGGTCCTCGGCGAAAATCGGATCGGTGTCAGCTTTGCCGACCACCTTGTAGATGTTGGCCGAGGGATAACCCTCCTCTTCCAGGATCTGGCGCACGGCATTGGCCCTGTCGGTCGAAAGGTCCCACGGCCCATAATCCCGCTGCCGTGGCACTTGCGACTTGGACGTATGCCCCGTGATGGAAATACGGTAAGGAACTGCTCGAAGCGGCCCAGCGATCTTTTGGATAAGCTGCCGAGCTTGCTCATATGGTTCCTTGGAGCCTTCTGGAAACATCGAGCGACCATCCTGATCGACGATGTCAATATTCAGACCTTCTTTGGTCTCCTCGAACATGATGTGCTTGGACGCCTCGGTCAGCTCCGGCAGGTCCGCAGCGCTTGGCGCAGCGAGGCCGCAGCCAACGTGAAATTGTGGTCGTGCGTGAAGCTAGAGCCGTGCTCCTCAGGTGTCGGCGTCAGGGAGGAGTCCTCGGGTTTGATGCGCGCCGCGTGTTTGATTTTGAGCCGGGTCTCCAACCCGTCTGGTTCGATGATGCCGGAATAGCGTGCGGTCTTCTGTACGCCGAACGCATCTCGCATCGAGCCGGCCACCGCTTGCACCTTCTTTGCGTCTTGATTGGAGAAGGCGACCAGCATAACGAAGAAGCTCACAAGCAAACCCATGAGATCGGCGAACGTAACGAACCGGCCGTGTACCCCGTGGGCTTCTCGTTTGGGCCGTGCCATGGGCGTCCCCCACTTCGTCAATCGCTCAGGGTCACACAGGAGACACACGGAAATCCCCGAGGTCCTCTTGCCTTCTTGCTCGCGCGGTGCTGATCTTCGCTCGCTCAGGTGATAAGAGCGGGGGGCGGGGCCATCATCGCGCCTATGATTGGCGGGTGGTGGCCCTTCCAATTATCAACCGAAACATGCTATTAGCGAGGCGACTCGCAGCCCCAAACGCGCGTCCGAGCACTTTGCGCCCGAGCCCCTTCCAGCCCGCTGGAGGGGGCCCCCCTTTTGCGTTTACCGCTTACCGCCGGGCGCGCGAAGGCGGCCAATTCCACCTTTTACGACGATTGGTCCGAGGCTCCGCATGGATATCTTGGGATATTCGGTCTTCGGCCTCGTCCAGGTATTCGCCGGCGGCACTGGTCAAGCGTGCTGCAAACCTGATCTGGCCAGCGTCGGTAGCTTTCAGCGCGAGTTCCATGAGATGCGCGGCATAGGCACGCAACCGGTCCGGGGTCGACAATACCCACGCTCCCATTGATCGCCAGGAACAATGCAGTGGTCCAAATGCGGTTCCCCTGCGGCAACGTGCGCGCTATCGAGCAACAGCTCGGGTAGCCTTGCGATGTTCGCAGGGGCGCCTGGCGCCAATCAGGGACAAGACAAGGCGCTTAGATGCCAGCTTTTATCTATCGCTCAACACTGGACTCCGCGTCCAGACTTTCATCATCGATGAAACGGAAGATGACGCCGACACCTATAAGTCGGTGAAGTTCATCATGTGCCAACATGTCCGTCTGGCAAATCCGGCTACCGGCCGCATCCTAGGGGAGGACGACGATTAGGCCGAGTACGTGTCGGCGTACCGATAGCTCATGTGTAGGTTCTTTGACCAATTCCCAAAGAAGCCAACCCCGCATTACGCAGCCGGATCGGATCGCGCTCCCCCTTCCTTGCAGCCTCGATAATGCGTCTAGCGATTATCTCGCGCACTACCTCGGGCTGCCGGTTGTCGGCAACGTCTCCGCAAGCCGCATCGTAAGCCTCGCCCATGAGGCCGGCCAGTTCGTCATCGAAGTCTGTATTGGCGGGGATGAGCGGCAGAATGGAAGGCATTACGGATTCCAACTCACCGTATGAATTCTGCGCGGTCGAACAGCGGCGTCAAGCCAGGACATGGCCCACAGCAACAAAAGTACCGCAACAGTCTAGTTGTATTAATCTATCTTACGATCGCGGAACGTTCCGCCAACGTTGCGGCGCGATCGGCTTTCCGCTTGCGGGTCGCTATCCTAGCGGCCTCGGTAGCGAGTTGGATTACAATCTTCCGGGCGCTCGGTTCCAATCGGTCGAGGGCTTCAATTAGGCCAATGGCTTCGCGGCTAGTTAGGAAGTGGTCGTACTTTTTTGAGACTCGGAAAGACGCCCTTGATGTTGTTCTTTGGCAGCCCCTCGAAGAAATACTCGACCGGAACCTCCAGGATGCCGGATATCATGTAGAGCTTGCTCGCGGACACTCGATTTGATCCCTTCTCGTATTTCTGCACCTGCTGAAAGGTGATCTTGAGGGCCACGGCAAGTTCGGTCTGGCTCATACTGAGCATGTTGCGTCGCGCGCGGATACGATTGCCGACGTGCTGATCGATTGGATGGCTCCTGGTCCGCATGGGCAATTTTCTCCTCCCCTAACCAATTCGCCAACCTTAAATCGCCTATCCGGGGATAGGCAACTGAAAGGATAGCCGTGTCCGCTGGCTCGACTCGCCTCCGGCAGGCGCGAGAAACCCGCGCAGTCGGCGAAGCCAGGTCGACCCGGCAACGGCGGGCTGACAACCAGTCGGGCGATAAGTGAATGTGCTCATCGGATGGGACGATTCAGTGCATCGCGCATCACTGCAATTCGAGCCGCGGCCGGCGCCGAAGAAGGGAGCGTGGGCGAATTGTCCACAGCGTCGCGCCGACCGAATTGTCTGGTGTGTAACGGAGCCCGTAACATCGCCCAAGGCGCGGCCAATGGCGATCAGGGAACGGCAAGACGAATTCGGATCGTGGGTGAGGGCGGTGAGGTGTCGGGATCGAGCGGCCGAAACGCTGCGACTTGCCGACGCTGCAACGAGTCCCGAAGTCCGAGATCGTTACTTTACGATCGCGCAGCATTACATCAGGTTGGCGGAACTTGAGGAGCAGGCCGCCAAGCGCGAAGCGCGCTGGTCGGACAGCAACGCGGCGGGGCGTTCGCCTGGCACAAGTCGTCACAGACTTGGATCGTCTTGACGATGCGCGGGACCGCACCGGCGCCGAGGGCTGCCACGCCTGGCGTCATGAAGGCGTGACCATCGCTGAGGTTTTGCCGTAGCCCGTCGTTGAGCGCGCGAATGCGCGTAGTCTTGGCTTCCATGACTGAAGTCTCCAAATTGGGGTGGCTGTGAAGCCGATTTGAAGGCCCGGGCCGATCCGAACCGGCCCGAGCCAAGAGCCGTTCAATCGTTACTCGGCCGGAGGGCTCATCAACGCGATTGCATTTCGATGGCGAGCGAACTTGGGCAGCTTCGGGTAGTCCCGAAACCGCAGGGTGAACATGTCGCCATTGCGCGCGATGACGATGGCTTCCCACCAGCCGTAGTCCAGGCCCTCCTGGGCGATGACCAGATGACCAGGCGCGATTTCGTCCCAGGTCCGGGGCAGGCCGGTCGCGACCGGCAGCTCGTCTTGGTCTTTGCCGACGGCGGCCTGTGGTTCGACCGCGAGCGCCACGATGCACTCGCTGTACAGGCTTTGCCGGACGTTGGGTACGAAACCGCGGCCGTTGCCGTAAAGCCTGCCGACCGGCAGTTTCTTGGCAAGGTCGGCCAAGTCTTCGGTGGCCGCTTCGTAGACCTTGAGGTCCATGAGCTGGGCGGCTTTGTGCACCAACTCGGCCTCGGCGCCGGTAAATCGAGCCGCGCGGGGCTTATGCTGCTCGTCATAGCCGAGCGCGATGAGCGAAGCGGACTGCTTGGCCGTACCAGTGGTTTTGGTGGTGGCCCTCTTGGTCATGACCGGTCTCCTGAAACGCCGAAGGGGCCCGATGGGCCCCTTTGCGGTGAAACGGATAGGATAGTGGAGTAAATCCGGAGTTCTCCGGGCGGATATTTTGGTCTCATGGTAGTTATTCTCCTTGCAATAGACTGGCGAGAGGGCAATTCACCTCTCACAATCAATACTACTAGCGTCGATATTAATCGTCAAACGAATTGATGCTTGGTGATACTTAGATAATACCAGTTATTACTTTGGAAAATTCAGTATACGTCGATCACAAACACGATGAATTTGGCAGTAGACGTTGGCGCAAGACCTGCGGTCATCAATCCGATTGCCGTTGCACACGTCGAGGCCGGATTGGGCGCAGTACCGCCAGATCGCGTGCTGGACGAACCGCGGAAACGGCTGCGGAAAGCCGGGGTTGAACTGCCGGGCATCGATCCGCTGGGCCACGGCCGCAATGATGTCGGCGCAGCCGCCTGCCTGATAGCAGGCTGCACCGTAAGAATGGTCGGCATTGAATCTGGCCAGGATGCCGGTGCGGACCAGAAAGTTGTGCACCAGAGTGTCGATGGCGATCATGCTGGCGCCGACCTCGTGCCAAAGGTGCAGGCGTTTCGGAGCGGCCAGCAGGATGCAGGACAAGGTCATGGTCAGGACCTTGTCCGAGATACCGTAGACCTCCCGAAGCGGTCCAATAAGAGCTTCCCGCAGTCCGGCGAGCCGATTGGGACTGGCGGGGTCATCGGCACTTTGGAATTGCCGGTCGATCCAGCCGACCAGATCCCCATCGGCGAAGTCGCGAAGGAACAAGAACAGCGAGTAGGCCATCTGGTTGAGCCGACCGTTGCGCAACTGGTGGGTCGGCAGCGGACAAGCGTCGATGTGATCAGGCTCGGAGCAAGTCCGGCTGATCTTGTCGTACCTGCAGCCGTGGAAATGCCAGTAGCTTGTGAGTTTCGGGCAGGTGGGACTGGCAGCAACCTTGGCGTCGATAACGCGCCATTGGGCCCGGCCGTGCCGTTCCATGTACTCGTAGGCGACCTGGTTCGAGATGCCTTGATAGCTCAGAGCTGAGATCAGCCAATCGAACAACGTCGCGGTGTCGTGGCGCCGAATGGCTGATGTAATGCCCTCAGCCCGTAGGTCGGCGCGAAATCTCGTCGATCAGGCTAGCGGAACCCGCCAGGCAGCAGACGCTGTGGATCACCCGAACGGCATGGTCGATTGCGGAGATCTTACGAGGGTAGGGATGCGACCGGCCTTGCCGCGCCGAGGAAATCTTTTGGCGGGTTGCTGTTCTGGAAATCATACCGTCAAATCATCGCGACCAGTTTGCGCTGCGCATCAAAGTCGCCGTCGATGTAGCGTTGTGTCGTCTGGATCGAGCGGTGGCCAGCAAGCAGTTGGACATCGCGCAGCGATCCACCGACCCGATGAACTAGCCGCGCCGCCCGGGTGATGAATGTCCGGCGTCCCGAATGCGATGAGCAGCCGTTAAGTCCGATGTTGCGGAATGCCCGGTTGAACCACACCACGATGCTCAGTGGCGTCATGGGCCCGCCGCGCTCCGATCGAATGAGAGGTCCGATGCCGTTTGAAAGACTGCGATAGGCGGCGAGTGCATGACGCAGATCTGCATGGACTGGGATCAATCGTCCGCCACCGTTCTTGGCTGCGATATCGCGTAGCTCGACCACCGAACCGATGTCGCCGGTTGGATCGAGGACCATATCCCAGGTCAGGTTGGCGATCTCACCGGCACGCAAGCCCGCCTTGGCGGCAAGCAAGACGATTACACGGTTGCGGAGGGAATGTCGGGTGCAACTGGCAAAAACCAGGAGGTCGTCAACGTTGCTGACGGAGAGTACTTTTGCTTGCTTGCCGGGCATATCAAGCCGATATGTTGATCTATTTAGTATTAGCAAAATAGCCTAGAGCTAACAACGACAACTATCGAAGAAAATCGATCCTGAACACTGATAAGGAAATGCGTCTTTCCTTATCAGAAAGGTGTTCACCGTCTCACGATCAAACCTCTATGTTCCAATTGACGAACACACGCCACCGGAAAAATTTGTGCAAGTCGAGGTTAGAGTTTCCTCCGAGGTAGCCGAGGAAAACTACAAATTCGGGTTGGAAATTAGCCGTATCGACGGCGCCTCGGCCCCTCAATTTTCGGCGAACCCTGACGGTGTGCTGGTTTCGGCCGTCATCACTGATCCCTTCATGGCTCACGGCCTGCAAGCCGATCACGTTCCGTATCTCAAATCTGAGTACGACCGGAGCAAGGCGCCTGTCGCTTACAAGGTTGTCGAACTACGCGCCCCTGCGACAGAGGTCTATTACCGGGTAATACGATTGGGCTTCGAGGATGCGCAGCATCGCCGGATCGGTTCCATGCCGGTGGCGATCTTCGAGCCGAATAGCAAAGAGCGCGAGGGCCGCTGATCCATGCCTTCCTTCATGCAAAAGTTTTGGGAGCGCTGGAAGGAATGGGGGCTGCCGGCATTCGTTTCGGCCCTCACCCCTTTGTTCTCTCACTTCATAGACCTTGAACTTATCAGCGCATTTTACCAGCCTGCATTGGGCGTTGCCGCGATGGTCTTGGGTGCGCTTTCCGCGATGGTGAGTTTCGCCCTACTCGCGGACCGCGCCCGTGAAATTCAAGCAGCGCGATTAATGATAGCCATCGGCGTCCTTGCGGTGACGTTGGCGATTTGCCTGATTTTCACGGGGACCGTCGGTAAAACCTGGTTTCTCGACCAATCTGGCCGAACCGCCATCCACGGCATTTGGATTGTCGCCTACGTCTGCATTTTCGTCAGCTTGGGCTCGGCCATCGCAATCGCATACCTACTCGTCCTCGATAAATTCAAATGAACCGGCCGCATTGGCCGCCGCTGTCCACCCCCTTGACTTGAGCCCCACTCGATATACAGAGGGAGGTTGCGGGGTCTACGTCATTCGTGCACACGCGCGTGCACGATTACAGAAGCCTCATGGAGTTCGAGATGCAGGCGGGATTAGCTTATATTAGACTGACGGTGAGCGACGCCGAGGCATGCCCGGTCAGTTTTGTCGACCTATTCGCAACAAACGACGATGACGCGATCAAACTTGCACGTGCAACAAGTCGCAGAGCAAATGCCCGCGAACTAAACGCTCATCAAAGCTCGCGTGTGCCGCGGAGAGAAAGCCATTGGGGAGTTTCGGCAACCCGCGTCCCGTGTGGCATCAGCTTAGTCGGCAAGGATGGTAACAACCCGGAGCCTCAGAGTGGCAAACTTTTCTGCTGAGCGGCCCTGCCGGTTGTTTAGCTTAGATGGCGGCGGAGCAAAGGGCTTCTACACCCTCGGTGTCCTCCGGTAAATTGAGGGCATGATCAAGTGTCCTCTCCACGAACGCTTTGATCTAATTTTCGGAACGAGCACCGGCGCCATCATCGCGGCGCTTCTCGCGCTAGGTAAGAGCGTCAAAGAAATCACCGACTTGTATGAAAAGCATGTTACGACAGTAATGAAGAAAAAAAGTCGTCACGAAAAATCCCTCTCTCTCGCGTCTCTCGGCGACCAAATATTTGGGCAAAATAAATTCGATGCCATGAAAACAGGGGTTGGCATCGTGGCTACTAGGTGGGTCATTGAGCGGCCCATGATCTTCAAAACCAGCATCGAGCAAGCGCACGGGAGAATGGGCAATTTTTCTCCCGGCTTTGGTGTCAAGGTTTCTGATGCCGTGCAGGCTTCTTGCTCCGCCTACCCATTTTTTGATCGCAAAATTGTAACGACCGACAAGGGGGACATGATCGAACTGATTGACGGCGGATATTGCGCCAACAATCCAACCCTCTATGCCATCGCAGACGCGATCATGGCGCTAAAATTGCCGCCAGAGCATATCCGTGTGGTCAGCGTTGGCGTCGGCGTTTATCCGGCTCCAAAACAATCATGGCTTAGCAAAACGCGATGGGCGCAAATGCTCATGAGCGTCCAACTCCTGCAAAAGACCTTAGAGATTAACACTCAATCCATGGACCAACTACGCCACATCCTTTTCAGGCATGTCCCGACAGTCCGCATCAGCGATACTTTTGAGCAACCGGAGATGGCAACTGATCTTTTCGAGCACGACATGAAAAAACTAAACATTCTCCGACAGCGAGGCGCGGAGTCCTTCGCGAGCCGTGAACAGGCTATCAAAGAGCTACTTGGATAGGCGTCGCATGCCCATTCCTGAGAGCCAGTTAGATACTTGGGCGACACAAGGGGCTACGACACAGTCGCGCAATACCTATGCCGTCGTGAAGAATGCGTTAGAAGATAGCGCCGCGCCGTACTCAGGCCAAGATTTTACAACGTATCTTCAAGGCTCGTATTCCAACGACACTAACGTCTATCGTGACAGCGACGTAGACGTAGTAATCCAGCTAAACTCGACGTTTTATCACGATGCGCACTTGCTAGAAGTGAGCCAATTTTCTGAATTTCAAAAAGCATTTGACAACGCAACCTATTCCTATCCGCAATTTAAAATCGAGGTGGCGACTTGGCTCAAAACAAAGTTCGGCGATACGGTGAGGCCGGGAAAAAAGGCAATATTCATACCTGCTGGCGGAGGCCGCCGCGATTGCGACGTGCTCCCTGCCGCTCAATACAGGTACTACTACCGCTTTACGGGCGTGAACGATCAGAATTACGCTAAAGGTATCTGTTTTTGGCTACCTGACGGGACGCAAATAGTAAACTTTCCACAGCAGCATGGCGATAACTGCACTGCGAAGCACCAAGCCACCGATCAATGGTTCAAGCCAACCGTTCGAATTTTTAAAAACATGCGTAACCGCTTGGTTGACTTTAACCAACTACAGGACGGGTTGGCCCCGTCTTACTTCATCGAAGGCTTGTTACACAACGTGCCGAACGATAAATTCGGAAGGAGCTACAACGACACGTTCGTAGCGGCATTCAACTATCTCGTTGAAACAGATCGCTCGAATTTCAAATGCGCCAACGGTATTCATACGCTTTTGGCTGACAATTCTCATGTCTCTTGGCCGTCGGCAAATTGCCAAACGTACCTTGAGGCTCTGAGGGCGCTTTGGAACAATTGGAGGTGAGCTGCCGCCCTCACGCGCCGGTCCGGGCCGGGTCAAAACCCGATCTTGTCAATTCACTTTTTGAGAAGCGGCACCGGACTCCCGAGTCCATAGTCAGCAGCGACGGTCTTTTCCTCATGACCGAGCAATTCGTCTTGCACCGTAAGCGGACATCCGGCGGCCCGCAACCGATCTGTAGCCCGATGGCGCAGACTGTGGAAGACCTTTCGCGGGTCAACGATGCCGCAGTCATCCAGAAATCTGTTAAGCCGTTTCGAGATGCGTCCGCAGGGTCGCGTTCGTCGCTCGCGAACAATGGTCCCTTGAGGGTCTTGGGCAGCGATAGAAGCACGGAAGCCGGGAGCGGCAGGCGTAAACTCCTATTGATGATGGGCTGCAAAACAACTGAGGCTGCGCCCGACTAGCGAACAATTTCCTTTCTAAAGATCGTTGCGCCTTGTCTGATCAAATGTCTTTTGTCCTGACGTTCCCTTGGAGAGGATTTGTCTTTGGCATACGGAACAGGGATCGTACCAATTTGGATGAGATCGCCACCTTTGCCTTTAGCGTAACCACGCAGGACTTTCCTCATGACATTCTCCTGTGACACCGCCCCGAACCCGGAATTGCTGCACATCATCCTGCAGCCCGGAGAGTGTGTCCAGAAGCTTCGGGAAGCGGCGAGGCGTCATCGTGACCTTTTGCGAGGGCCGCCGTATAGTCCGGCGGCGTGCTGTGGTAGCGGATCGAGGTCCGAATGCGAAGCTCTTTAGACGTCCGATATCGATTTATTGGATCGGGAACTGTTACCTTCCTTAAAGGGAGTACGCCAGACACCGAGTTGGCGCGAGCCACCGGCAATTGAGACGGCACTTGGGGACCAGATGCCAAAACCATTTCCGCAAACAGAGCCAGCGTGGGTCTACGGGCTTATCTCCTCTTGATGGGATGCGCCGCTGATCGTCAAACGGTCACTTATGGGGTTTGGGATTTTGGCTGGTACGGAATTTTGCCGCCGACAGTCGAAGAATTGGCAGAAACGTAAACGGGGCACTGTACGACACGAGGACGGCGCAAATAGGAGCCTATCTTGGCCATCATCCCGACAACGCTGCATGAACACATCAACACGGCGTTTCCGGCCAATGTGTGCCTGGTCGCTACCGTGTTGCCGAACGGGTTCGCGCAGGTGAGCCCGCGCGGTAGCACCATGGTCTACGACGATGAACATTTAGCCCTTTGGGAGAGGGGTAAGGGCTCCGTCAACGCCAATCTGACGGACGGAACTAAGGTCACTATTTTCCTACGCAAGATCGCGCTACGCGAATCCGGGCTGTTGCCAAAGGGCGGCATCGCGCGCTTCTACGGAACGGCACAGATCCACAATTCGGGGCCGGTCTACGAAGAAGTCTGGAAGCGGCTCATTCAGCCGGAAAAAGACCGCGACCCGCAGAAGAAGGGGTTCGCGGTACTCATCAAGGTCGAGCGCGCCGAGGATTTGGACGGCAAGCCGCTCGACATCGATTGACACTGGGACGGACCAGCGGCGCTAGCAGGCAGGCAGAGCGGCGCGAACGTGAAGACATGCTCGCATCCGTAACCAAGCGAGTTTTAAACGGGCATGAAACACAAGCTGCAACATTGCGAGGTCAAACATCCAGCACACCCTGCGCTGTCGTCGGTTCGGATCAAAAAACTAATGCCCCGCCAACTGTCGTTGACGGGGCGAATATTCTTGTGCATTGCCCGAGTAGTCAAATCGCCATTTTCAACTCTTTGGTCGCTCGGAATGCGACCTTCTCGCTTGCCTTGATCTTGATCGCTTCGCCGGTTCCGGGGTTGCGCCCCATGCGGGCAGCGCGCTTTCTAACCTGCAGGATACCAAGACCAGCAATGCGGATACGTTCGCCCTTTTTGAGATGCTTTGTGATGGCGCCGACGAGATCCCCGAGGATGGCTTCGCCTGCTCGTTTTGTCAGTTGATGCTCTTCGGCCAACGTCGCTGTAAGATGCTTGAGCGTCACCGGACGGCTTGGCTTGGCCGCAGCAGGTGATTCCGCCGTTTTATCTGAAGGAGCCATAATTCGATTGCCTTTCTCGGAGCGCGAAATGCGCCTTCGAGGAAGGACATGATTCGGCTTTGAAAGAAAAGTGGTTCGACGGATTAGCTCACGTTTGGACCCGTTTATCGCCGGGCGCCGGTTAATTGGCCTCCTTTTGTAGTGTGCCCGGTCACGCCTTGGCGCGGTTTGTGCAGTTGCTACCGTAACAGGAGGCATCTGTGGCCCCGGCAGTGATTTCTGACCCAAAACGACACACAGCTTACGAACCGCTGTACGACATTGACCCACAGAGCGGCGCGAGCGTCGAAATTTTCTACGCTGACCACGCGCTTGCTACGTCCTTCGGCACGTCGAGCACCGGGTGGTTCTGGTGGACGTGCCAACCCACCTGTGTGCCACATGGCCCGCCGATTGGCCCATTTGCTACCAGCTATGCCGCCTACCGCAATTTCGCGCTGGATAGGGGAATAGCTTCAGCTCTGTCGCGGGGCGACGCGGCGTAGCTCCCAGGGCGCTGTGACCTTTGTCAGTGCCGAGCGAGAGAGCCGCTCATACCTGCTGCGTCCTCCCGGCGAAACTCCGCGTCATAATTCATGATCTCACGCATCAACTGTTCGATCAATTGCTGGCGGACCAGGCCATCTTGCCGGGAGGTTAGTTCTGCGACTGTCTTCGCGATCGCGACAATCACTTCATCCGCTTCATCGGTATCGACTGTGTCCGACCCGCCGGGCGTAGCGGGGCACTCAGCAAAAAAATCGTCGATCAGTTCGACTATCAGGCAATGAAGACACGGCCGTTCTTGGTTATCTTGCTCTTCTGACATGAACGCCTTCCTTTGCAGCACAGATGTAAGTACCCGCTTGGATGTTGCTATACCCGTGGCAAACGCCTGAGCGATGCCACGGCGAAATTCCGAAGGCTAAAGCGTTCAGTGCTGAATTGCGCCATTGGTTCGCGCGCAACACCCGGCTCGTCGGCCGGAGGTAAGGGCGTTGGAGTGTGATCGAGACACGCAAGGGCAATGCGACACACCGTACATAACGCGCAATTTGCCCGAGGGTATCCCGGCTAATAACATTGCTGAAATTACCGAGGAAGAGCAAAATCGGGTTAAAGGTTGCGAAGCCTGACGACACGGCAGTTTTGAGGATCGACAATGTTGCGGGACGATAGCGGTAATGGAGGCGGTCGGCGATCTCCGCCCCGCAACGTGCTCGGCGAGCCTCTTGAAACCTGTTCGATCAAGCCGATGACAGGCTTTTATCGCGACGGTCGCTGCAACACTGGGCCAGAGGATGTCGGTAGTCACACAGTCTGCGTCGTGATGACTTCGGCGTTTCTCGATTTTTCCAAATCGCGCGGCAACGATCTTTCGACACCAGTGCCGGAATTCGGCTTTCCGGGTCTGAAACCCGGTGACCGTTGGTGCTTATGTGCGCCCCGCTGGCAGGAAGCGTTCGAGGCAAACCAAGCGCCGCGCGTGGTCTTGCGCGCTACCCATGAGGGTGCGCTGGCTAACTGTCCGCTTGCTGACCTCAAACGCTTCGCTGTAGATTTATCGTAAGGTTCCGTGGACCCAAGATAACAACGCCGATGGCGCCGTAATCCCTTTCGCTACCAGCTAACAATTGAATAAGGACCGCGGATTTGCCATCGAGTTGGACGGTCTTGCAGCGGCCTTTTGGCATGCACATGTAGTCAGTGAGGCTGGCGGCCAAGAACAACATCAGTGGTTTTGCCCCAGGATTCTCGTGCTGCCAGTCCTCACCTTTCAACGGTCTTATTGTATCGGCGTCCGCAGCCGCTGGGCTTAGCGAAGTTTTACCGCCAGCCGCCCGTCGTCTTTATGGTGAGGAGATTAGCCGCTGAAACTCCGAGTAGGCTCTTCTTCATGATAGAAGCAGGCGAGCAATGGTGACAACCTCGATCTTGGTATTGGGGGGCGTGTTACTTGCGGCCTTGGCCGTCATATACTTCTCCATGGTACGAAGGAGGCAGCCCAGAAAATAAGAAGGCGAAGGTCACGCCGCTCTATGACGATATTTAGGTCGATGGCTATCCGCGAGAGTCGAGCGACAGTCCGAGACTGAATGCCTTTTGCCGAGTCGCGCCTTCGGTTCTTTTCAATTTCTTGGCTATCTTTGCCGTCCCGTTGTCTCCAATGGTCGGGCCTCGGTAGTACCACTGAAAATAAAATCAACACCATCACGTCGACCACCTACACAATCATTATGAGAAAAACTAACGTCTCAAATTCGGGCGACCTGTCGCAGCGGTGCTTGTCCGAATTTAGCAACTTTTTGGCCTCGACGAACATTGCCATCACTGCGTGGGGAGCCTTAGGTTGATAGATGAGCGAATCAACCCGGATACCGTTTAGCTGCGCCAGTTGCGGGGCAGATTATGAAATCGTGCCGATCGAAGCCTCACCCAAGGCACAGAACGAGAAAGCCAGATGCGGGCGTTGCTTTGCCCCGTTCCCAGCGGCGGAGGGGAGGGTCTCCATCAAGTACCTTCCCGTGAAGCGCCCGAACAGTCGAACATGAGGGCCGCAAAAGCCTTTTTCTCTCACGCAACCATAACTTGATTGCCAATGGGATGCGTGGCAACGTTACGGGGCAGTACGCCGGGCAAAAGGGGAAAAATGCCGTGGCGAAACGCCTGTCTCGATACAAGGTCGAGGGCTATCGGAAACAGCGGGAGTACGAACCAGACGAGTCAAAACGCGAACTCCTACGGCTTCGCCTGTTGGCCGAGGAAAGCGCCGAATTGGGGAAGAGACCCCGTTGGCGGCGCTTGAAGCTTCGTCTGAAAAGAATTGCCGCTGACTTGCTCACTTGAACCGATAGCGATGCGACCTAATTGGGTGAGATCGACGCGACATCTTGATCGCCAGCGTCAGTGTTTTTTCTCGCGGTGCTGCCTCTGGCGGCGCGGTAGAACGGCCCAGCCCCGCCTCTCCCTTCCACCGTAACGTTAATCCCCGATCGCGATGGCGTCGTCGGCTGGCGCGTGCTCCGGTTGCGACCGGTAGCGCGTTTTCTCTCTGGCTCAGCGCGCATGCCGGGCCCCAAGCCGTTGTCGTGTAATGTGGCGAACTGAAAGAGAACTTGGGGTTGCGTTCGGTTGAGAGATCAAGCCGCTAATGCGCACATGGATTAACCCCACTCGGGAGTTATTCCCTTGGCAGCACGTCACGGAATTGCGGATTTGAGGCGGGAGTGGATTCGGGGTTTAAGTGTCGCCCTGCTAGGGATCGATGCCTGCCCAATGGGGGCAACACGGCCGATTAAGACATAATTAGGTTTAAAGTTTTAAGATGCCCCAAACAGCGTCTCCGGCGGGCCGAGAGCAAGCCCATGAACAACGATGTCGCATCCCAGGCGTCGCTTGATGAACGCTACATTATTGAGGTCGATGGCAAGCCAAAATCGGAGTATGAGTCTTTCTAGAAGCGTTGATTGCGGGCTTGGGGCTAAAGGAACAGTTCCCGGACGGCAAGATCACAGTGCACGGCGCAAACGAGCAACTGCATTAGGCGTGCCAAATAAGCCGAGTGGCTTCAGCGTTGAACCTTCAAGATTTTCATAGCCGACGTTTTTCTTTACGATGACGGTTTTTCTCACGTTTCCTTCGCACGCTTTTTGAATTCCGCAAACGCGCGACCGGCGAGGCGGCCAAGCTTGGTCGCCATTGAGTCGAGCACCTCGGCGTGGTCGGTCCGGCCCGCTTCGAAAGCGGTGAACCAGCGGCGGAAGCGGGCGATTTGGTCCGGCGGCAGCTTGGCAATAGCTTCGGCGATTTCTTCAACTTTCATGTGGCGCTGCGTAACGTTCATTCACGGTATAATCGTTTCGAAGTACCACAAAACTGTGAAACCCCTCCGCATTAGCCACGTACCTACGCACAACTGGTCGTAAATCCAAAGGAGGTAGATAGCTACGTAGAGGACCTGAGCGCACTACTGAATGCTTGCAGCAAAATTCTGATGCCTGGCGGGCGAGTGTTTCTTTCATTTTATAACCGCAATGCTCTTCACTACCTGGTCGGCGTCTCACCTGCTCGTTTTGTCAGTTGATGCTCTTCGGCCAACGCCGCTGCAAGATGCTTGAGCGTCACGGATCAATTCACGCTTCAAGGAAGGCAATCAATTATGGCTCCTTCAGATACATCAGCGAAATGATCCGCTGTGGCCAAGCCCAGGTTCGACCATTGCGTCAAACGCGGTCGCCATCGCTATTTGATCGCAACCAGGTGCCGGAATCGTCTGGTTTCCGGCGCATTGAAACCAAAATGTACACAGACATTAGCCCTTGGGAAAGGGGACGGCGTTGCGAAAGGGGAGGGGCCATGACTGCGAAAGTGGGATTGATTGCAGTAGTCGGTGTGTGCTTGTGGTGCTTTGGGACGGGAGTGTGAGTGGACAGTCTTCGCCTGCGGAAGAAGAATGCCTCGCCACGCCTAATGCGCCGCCGCCTCAGGGTAGCCATTGGTACTACCACTTAAACCGAATCAAACAAAGCAAATGCTGGTATCTACGAACAGAAGGCCACGCAATTCAAAAACCAGTCTTGCAGGAAAATTCCGAAGCTAGTGTTGTTGCAAAAGTGCCAGGAGCGGCGGCACCAAAAACGGACCGCGATACCGGGGCAGAACCCCAAGAACTTCGACCCATTCCGGCAGTACCGGCAGCCGCGGGGCCAGCGGGAGCCCGCGCTGTACCATGGCCGACCCTCCCTCCATGGGGGCCGCAGACGGCGCGGCGTGGCCTGATGCTCCTTTGCCAGTCACCGCGAATAGTAGCGTAGAGGAGAAAGATGCCGTTACGCTGGCAGATTTTGGCAAAGACACAAGCATTGGCGCCGGAGTAGATAGGTGGGTCGCTACGACGATCGCGATATCAGGTTCTCGTAGCGAGATGCCAGTCACCTTGCTTTTGACCTTCGCAGTCGGATTGACAGTTTCCGGGATGTTGGTGCGCCGGATCGCGAAAATCGGGTCCGCGCGACGGCGTACAATCTACGTCGATCGACGGAAGTACGGTGGAACCGAGAGCTTCGTAGGCGAGCCCAGTAACGCCAAGGACGCGGCGCCTGCGCCGGACCTCGTACCTGGTCGCGTCGATGACAGTTGTTTGAGTGATGAAGTCAAGGAGACGCACCGGATACCCGCAAAAGTTCTTGGACAGCGCGCGGCATAAAGCGCGCCGCGAGCCGAGCGTTTGTTGATGAACTCAAAAGTTTCAGGTACGGAGGGACTTCGGCTCGGCGCAAATGCAAAAACCTGCGTCTCCCCGCTCTTTGTGCGCAAAAAGAGGTTCGCGGCCCAACCAATAGATAACGAATGAAACGCCGCAACCAAACGTGAACGGACGCGCACAAACGTCATCAGAAATGCCGATTTTTATTGATCTTTCCAGAGCGGGTAGGGCGCTCATAACTGCCAGGTTTGAGGCGGGGTCCTCCGCCGACCCGCCAATAAAATCAATGGGTGATCGCCTAAAGTTGTTAATGAGAAAAAGGTTGAGCACTTCGGGCCCCGGCGGCGCGACGGACCTCGGGGATGATGCCGGGGTTCCAGCGGTATCAGGCGAGTAGGTCGCCGCGAAGTCAAACTGGCACCCTTTGCAGTGGCGCACCTCCCGCTCCTCGCCCCACCGTCAATTATTGACTAACGGACTTTGCTTTGAACGGAGGGGTAGTCCCAGTAGCTAAAACGTCCAAATAGTCCGCCCAGCGCTTCATCATTATGCGGCGTTCGCTGAGGTATTCAGCGCGGTTGTATGCCGCACGCACAGCGTTGTTTCTTCATGAGCAAGCTGCCGCTCGACCACGTCTGGGCGGTAGCCCATTTCATTGAGTGCGGTCGAGGCCATTGCGCGGAAGCCATGAACCGTCGAACGTCCATGATAACCCATACGGTACATCGCGAGAGCATCGTGTCGCTGCTCATGTACCCTTCGCGAGCGGGCGAGCAGAAGAGAAACGGGCTTGCGCCGGAGCCGGGCAATGCGCGTAGTT
>CAVRDC010000008.1:0-260701 GCA_963719745.1 uncultured Alphaproteobacteria bacterium
GCCCGAAGAGATTCGAACTCTTGACCCCCAGATTCGTAGTTTTTAGGGACCAATTCTGCCTGGTTCGCGACAGTTCGCAGTCCGGCGACTTTGCTTTCCTATCCCATTGATTCCGGACGAAAAGCTAACCATTCTGCACCTCACGCTAACCTTGACCCTAAGATTTTTCCCACCGCCTAATGCCTAGTGTACCATGCAGATGCCATGCAGAACGTTGGAGCGCTTGTCATGGGCAACGCCTCAAGACGCGCACTGATCACGGATACCAGCGTTGCTCGTCTTGCCCCAGCCAGAGACGAAGCCGGCTACGTCGTTCGTGATCGTGACGTCCGTGGTTTCATCGTCAAAATCGGCATACGCCGCAAAACTTACAGGTACGAAGGCGAGCAGCGCAATGGCAATCATCGCAAGGTCATCAGCCGCAAGCTCGGCGAGTACCCCCATACGAAGGCCGGTGACGCCCGCGCTGCGGCGCTGGACATCATTGGGCAACGTGCTCGTGGAGAGTCCTTGGCGTCAGTCAGCGCGGACATCACGATGTTACAGGCCTGGACGCGTTATGAAGTGTACCTGAAAAAGGAAAACCGCAGCAGCCGTACAATCGACGACTATCGGCAGAAATTCGAAAAGCACCTAGCATTGTGGCATGGAACGCCGCTTCGCAAAATCACGCGGGCAGAGGTGCTGACTTGGCACGGCAAAGTGACTAAGGACGCTGGCGCATACGCCGCAAATGGCGCCGCGCGCCTTGGCCACGCCCTGTTTGCCTACGCTCGGGACGAATTGGAAGCCCCTGACATGCCCGGACGAAACCCCTTCCGTGGCAAAGGGCTCCATAACGAGGAGCAACCGCGTGAAACAGGGATGGGCACGCGCGACATTCGACGGTGGTTCGATGAACTGTTAGAATTGCAAAGCCCTGTGTTGCGCGAGTTCCATTGGCTGAGTTTGCTTTCCGGTCTGAGACGCAACGATGTGGCGACGCTGCGATGGAGCGACGTGAGCGTCCTGGAGCGAGCCGTTGCGATACGGGCGCCGAAGGGAGGCAAGAAGCGCCGCTTTAGGGCACCGCTTTCGCATGCAATGCTGCGGTCTCTTTGCCGTGTTCGGATTGCAGGCCGCGTGATGCACGACCGTCAATCGCATGAGTGGGTCTTCCCCGCCGCTTCTCGATCCGGCCACGTCAAAGAGATCAAGGGAACGTCGTGGGTCGACGGCAAGAGCGGTGACAAGCGAAAGATCGTGCGCCTTAGCAAGGTCGGGCACAGCCTCAGGCATTCGTATCGAACACTTTGCGCAGCGGCCGGCTTGGATCGGCTACGCACCAAGCTACTCATGAACCATCAAGTCAGCAGAGACGTGACCGACGCGTACCTCTCGACGCCGGCGCTGTTCGATCAGCTGAGGGAGGCGCAGCGTGCCGTGTCGGACTTGATCGTGCGCAGCGCGGGCCAAGATCCCGATGAAAGATTAACGCGGCTACTCCTCTCGGAGGTACGAGGCGGATCGGTTTCGTCAATGGTCTCTCCCGCACATTCAGCCGTCTCCCGCAATCAGGCGCATCCGATCGAGAGTAAACGAGGTGCCGATAACCGCCTATTGCAAAAGAATTTGTGAAGCAGCGATAGTGAGCCGATCGGACCCGGCCGGTATGGCCCACCGCGCGTGATAGGTGCGGAGCGCACTGTAGTTGCGGGAAGTCCTGACCAAGCCCACATTTCGACCAGCCAGATCGAGAGGCAAAACCTCACGATGTGCAGAGCATGCGCCGATTTACCTGGCTAACCAACGCTTTCAGCAAGAAGTTTGAGAACTTGCAGGCAGCGGTTGCTCTGCACTTCGCGCATTACAATCTCGTTCGGCTGCACAAGACCTTGCGCGTTACGCCAGCCATCGCAGCGAAGGTGACGGATCGGGTATCATTGGAGGGATTGGTTGAGAGGACTTCCCGATGACGCGCATTGGTGACACGAAGCCTTACCGTGGCATTGAGTTTGGCGTCGTCAATAACGGCGACGGCACTTGCCAATGGGCCTACTATCCGAAGATCGGACGGAGGACCGTCGAACGCGGCCAAGTCAAGGGAGATCGGAAGGCTGCAATAGCGGCAGTCAAAGCGGCCATCGATAAATGGCTCAGCGCGTCAAATTAAAAATTAGGACACTACCTGTCAACAAAACCTCTTGACAAAACCATCAGAAATCGATAGAGGGACCATAGACTTAAGGTGTTTCGCGGCAGGATGCATAGGGGCCTATCGATGATAGGTTCGATGGTGCGAAACCATCAGCGAGACAAGTAGCAGCTAGCGCTGCAACCTGGACATGGGTTCGGGCGAGTCGAAGCCGAAATGGCGTTTGCCGTTTCATGTTTAAAGCTTCGGACTTGCCGCCATGTTTCTCCTGACAAGGATGAATGACGGCGAAGCCTCGAAATCGAGGAATCACTGTCGTGCGTACTCCCAACGACGCTAATCGCCTAGCCGATTTAGAGCAGTTTGCGCGCGAGGCCGCTGCCGTTATCTGCAAAGAGCTTAATGCGAGAGAATTTGTCAAGCTTGGCGAGCCTCGCACCTGGTTCGACCTGCAGGGCGCCGCCGCCTATCTGGCGGTCAGCGAGCAGACGCTTAGCCGCTATGTCAAAGAAAACACGGCGCCCCCCAGTGTGAAGGTCGGCCACGGCCGTCGCTTTCATCGCAGTGATTTGGACGCCTGGATCAGGGCGGGCGGCGTCTTGGCTTTCAAGAAGGCGGAAGGTGCAGATGCTAATTCAAAATCAAATTCCTCGAGGTGAAGACGAAATCCCGATTCAAAAACAGCGTGGGCTTTGAACCTGCACCTAATCACAAGCATGAATTGCCCCCCTCAGCCAAATCGGATGAATGCACAATCAACGGAGGAAGGAGTCATGATTGATCGAACACGAGTCGTCGGCGACCCTTCTCTTCGCTACGCATAGCGATCGATGCTTTTACCTCGGCAAGTCGCCAAGGGATCAATTGCGTTGGTTAACGCGTCGTTCTTGCCCGTGCAGAAGAGCGACAAGGAGTCGAAGGAGGGCGCTATGACTGAGCACATCCCCACGCCGCTCGACACGAGGCGACTTGTCACCAAGCATGAGGAACTTCGCCGCAAGCGCGAAGGAACTTGGGACCCCACAACGATGGTGAGCCAAACCTCCCCGGAGGGCGCGGCGCTGCGCGCGCACCGGGCATCGCCTGACAAAGTGACGGACGCTCAACCAATCACGATCGAGCTGCTCAAGAACGAGGCGCCGCCCAAATTCAAAGCGGCGTGCGAGTTCACGACAGAAAAAACGCAAGGCGACGGTGAAGACCACGCTGGGTTGGTAGAGGTTCCGGCCGGAGACCACTCGCCTCCGCACGAGCCGACATCGCTGCCCACGCCGAAAGCTGAGCCGCTGCCGCCGGGCAAGGCGGTCACGAGTGAGGCCGAGAAACCTAAAACAGAGACAACCCCACTCGCGGCGATTGGCGGCAAACGAGGTCGTAGCGGCGGTGGCCAACGCAAAAAGCAAAAACCGCCCGGGGGGCCCTCGAAGGCTGGCCCAAAGCTTTCGTCTGAGCTTATGCTGCTTGTCCTCGACGCCCTCAGTGAACGCCCCATTCTTTTTGAGGCAGCCGATACCGCGGGCATTCACCGCAAAACGCTTAAGTACTGGATGGATCGCAGCGAGGCTGGCGATGATGGTTACGACATCGAGTGGGAAGGCATTGAATGGAAATTTCACGAACACTGCAAATCAGCGATCTGGGAGGCAGAGATCAAACTACTCGACAAGATGTTGGAGAGGGGACTTTTTGGGTACGACAAAGTTCTGACCCATCGCGGCCGAGTGGTCTACAAGATCGACCAGGGTCTCGTGGACCTCGGTTGTCAAGGCCCTGACGCCTACCTGAGGGATGAGAACGGGAACCCTGTACCAGAGACCGTTCGCAAAGTGGACATGAAGGCGATGCTGTTTTGGTTGGAGTGGTACCGTCCCGACCCGTGGGGCAAGCACCCAAGGAGAAACGCTCCGCGCGAGGGTGGCGTACTTGTCATCGGTCGTGACGTAATTAAGAAGCGCGAATATAACACGGACGCAAGCATCAGAGCCAGGAAGTGGAAGTCATGGTCGAAGAAGTTTCGGGAGACAGAAGAGTAATGTTCCTTGACGTTTTCGAACTACGCTATCCGCTCGGCAACATCTGCAAATTGCCAAGATAAAGAAGCAAGCGTCACGATCACGGGACCATTTCGTGACGGGTGAGATCCTCGTCGCCCGCCGGCTTTACGAACCGACAACCTCTTCGCCTCCTCGAGATCCGTGAACTCGGCAAAAAGCTACAACTCGCCGGCGTCAAGCGCTGCTGTGAGGCCTTCCACGGTGAAACGCCGCGTGTAACTGGAATGACCTCGAGATTGCGGCCACTTGCAAGGACACGCCAATTCGCGGTCGCAGCGACAATCAACAAGGCAATTTGAGGAATGAAGGCCGACCCCACGCCGGCAAGACCGGCCGGGCCGAAGCCGGCGACAAATCGACAGGACCAAGATAGCGGGGCCAATCCTACTTCGATGGGGGGACGGGCTCGCCGGCGAGCACGGATTGGTCGAGAAGGACCTTTCCCGCGGTGAGGCGCACATCTGCAGCAATCACACCACTGTTCCATGGATGTTTAAGGCGGCGATCGGTCTCAAATCGTGAATTTCCGGGGCGCTACAGCGGCAATGCACCCCGTGGTTCGCTAGGTTTTCGGGACGACGTCGCGCATTTCGTAGAAGCGCCAGACCTTGTTGGCGGCGAGCCAGTCGTAAACCGACTGATGCCCGGTTCTCGGCATAGCTGCCGCCAATTCGGAATGCACGCCAGCGAACCAGATCTGATCGAGCCAATCGGGATAAGTGTCCGGCCGCGGCGGTCCACTATTGCTCGAGCTGCCTCATTCGACGCACGCGAAATTCGTTCTATTCTCGTCGACGGCACGTCCGCCACGCCAATCCCGTGGTTATCCGACTTATAAATGCTCGATCAGCGCCGAAAACGATAAATGCGATAATCGCCATGAAGCTACAGCCGGAATCATCAACCCAGGAAGTGCTGGCCGGCCTCGTCGAGCGGGTCACCTACCACAACGCCGAGAATGGCTTCTGCGTTCTGCGGGCCAAGGCGCGCGGGCATCGTGATGTCGTGACCGTGGTCGGCCATGCCGCAGCTATTGCAGCCGGTGAGTGGATCACGGCCTCGGGCGAATGGGTCAACGACCGAACCCATGGCCAGCAGTTCAAGGCACGGTTCCTGCGCACATCGCCGCCGACTTCGGCCGATGGTATCGAGAAGTACCTCTCATCCGGCATGATCCGGGGCGTTGGTCCCGTTTACGCGAAGAAACTCGTGCGGGCCTTTGGCGAGAAGGTGTTCGACGTCATCGAGGCGGCGCCGGACCGACTGCGCGAAATCGACGGCATCGGGCCGGTTCGCGCTGCCAGCATTCTCGCTGCCTGGGCCGAACAAAAGGCGGTGCGGGAAATCATGGTGTTCCTGCATAGCCACGGTGTCGGCACCGCGCGGGCGGTTCGGATTTTCAAGACCTATGGTGGCGACGCCATCCAGGTCATGACCGAGAACCCGTATCGTCTGGCGCGCGACATCCGCGGCATCGGCTTCAAGACCGCCGACGCCATTGCCATGAAGCTCGGCATCGAGAAGACCGCCATGGTGCGGGTCCGCGCGGGGATTTCCTATGCGCTGACCGAGGCCATGGATGAGGGACATTGCGGCTTGCCGACGGAAGAGCTGATACCGCTTGCCGAAAAGCTGCTCGAGGTTCCGCAGGAACTGATCCGCACCGCGCTCGATCTCGAGCTGCAGGAGGGCACGGTGGTCGCCGACCGCGTTGGCGAAACGCCCTGTGTATTTCTGGCCGGCCTGTATCGCGCGGAGCGTACCATCGCCGAGCGGTTGATGCGGCTGGCAAGTGGCAAGCTACCTTGGCCCTGGATCGATCCGGACAAGGCCTTGCCATGGGTCGAGAAGCATATCGGACTTGCGCTCGCCGAAAGCCAGGTCGCCGCGATCCGGCTCGCACTGATGTCCAAGGTTCTGGTCATGACCGGCGGTCCTGGCGTTGGAAAGACCACCATCGTCAAAGCCATTTTGCGCATACTCGCGGCGAAGGGCACCAATATTCTGCTGTGCGCTCCGACCGGGCGCGCTGCCAAGCGCATGACCGAGGCGACCGGCTTCGAGGCCAAGACCATCCACCGGCTGCTGGAGGTCGACCCCAAGGGCGGCGGCTTCAAGCGCGGCGACGACAACCCGCTCGACTGCGACCTGTTGGTAGTCGACGAGACCTCCATGGTCGATGTCATGCTGATGCAGGCGCTCATGAAGGCGGTGCCGGACAAGGCCGCCCTGCTGATCGTTGGCGACATCGACCAGCTTCCATCGGTTGGGCCCGGCCAAGTGCTGGCCGATGTCATCTCATCCGGCGCCGTGCCGGTGGTGCGCCTCACCGAAGTATTTCGGCAGGCCGCGCAGAGTCGCATTATCATCAGTGCCCATCGTATCAACCAGGGCTCGATCCCCGATCTGAGCCCACCGGAAACCGAGAGTGACTTCTACTTCGTGCAGGCGGACGACCCGGCAACTGCAGTCGGCCGCATCATCGAATTGGTGAAGACCCGGATCCCGAAACGGTTTGGCCTCGATCCGATCCGCGACATCCAGGTGCTGTGTCCGATGAACCGCGGCGGCGTAGGCGCGCGTTCGTTGAACATCGAACTGCAAGCTGCTCTCAATCCCGCCGGTGATCGCAAGGTGGAGCGATTCGGCTGGACCTTTGCTCCCGGCGACAAGGTCATGCAGATCGAGAATGATTACGACAAGGAGGTCTACAACGGCGATATCGGTTATATCGATGACGTCGACCCCAATGCCGGCGAGATCGTTGCGAGTTTCGACGGTCGGTCCGTGACTTACGGATTTGGCGAACTCGACATGCTGGTGCCGGCTTACGCGGCGACCATCCACAAAAGCCAGGGCTCGGAATATCCCGCCGTGATCATCCCGGTACTCACGCAGCATTACCCTATGTTGCAGCGAAACCTGCTCTACACTGGCGTCACGCGCGGCAAGCGGCTTGTGGTGCTGGTCGGACAAAAGAAAGCCGTCGCCATCGCGGTGCGTAACGTGTCGGGGCGGCGGCGGTGGTCGAAGCTGAGCGAGTGGCTGGTATCGAAAACGTCTATGAGCACGGATCATAGAAAGTTAGAACGATGAATTCCAGCAAAGCGCATAAAATCTGGATCGAGCAGTGCGAGGCAACTCATACGATCAGGGCTCGATTTGGACTCAAGGCAGCTTTCGATTATATCGTCGGCGAGAAATTGATAAATTTCGCCGACGCGGCGTCGCGTCATCGTGATTTCGCGCAAGAGCTGCCGCGATTTATTTCAGAAGTGAGACGAATGTTCACTCCCGAAGAGATCGGAGCGCAGCTGACGCGCATCGAGCGCGAACAGAACCAAGAAGAGGAAGACGTTCTGGACGAGGACGATCCTCTTGGTGAGGATCCGGCGAGTATCGCAGAGCGAGCTCGGCAGTTCATGACGATCAAGGAATTATTGACCGCAACTACGCTTGGCACTTCGTGACCAATTCGAGCTTGCGAAATGCCCTTCGATGAACTCATGCGGGTCCCCTGGCGCTAGCCGACATGGCTGGTCGATCATGAGAATGTATTCGGCATGATGATGCTGGCGCCCGTTCTTACGCCACATGGTTTGCTGACCCTGCGGCAAGCGGGTGAGGCACTGGCGTTGGAGCCGGAACGGGGCGCGCGGCTGGAGAAGGCGTTCATACGAGGGTCCGGACATGGACTCTTGTGTCTGGGCGCCGATGAAGTCGGAACAGCTCTCCCGCCGGTGCTGTCTTATTGGCGGGAGTTCGGGGCGCGCTATGTGGCCGCGCTCTGTTCACTTCCTGGTGTTGCCGAAGGTGCTGCCAAGCCGCACGTATCCATTCCCGAAAGGAACGAATTAGACCAGATCGCCACGGCCGTTCCGCCCATGATCGGCGCGGAATACCTGACGGCAGATGTGCTGGCCGACCTATGGCGCGGCATGGATGCGGCTTTCGATGCCGAACTCGCGGAAGCCACGCTCTCCGTGCAGGAGTTCCTCAGGCGCCGTCATCCGGCCTGGAACCTCGTTGGGCGTGTACATTTCAACCTTGCCGAGAATAGGAAGGACGAGGAGGCTCCATTTGCCTTTCTCGCGACCTATACGACACGGCTTTCGGCTGCGGCAAAGGCGCAGCATCTGCCGCTCGGGAAGGCTTTGCAGGAGTATGCCGGCGCGAAAAATCGCGAGCGCCTACTGTCGCTGCTGATGCCGGTCCAGCGCGCCGGAGAAAACTGCCCTTGGCTGAAGACCATGATCGACGCGGGCGAAATTTTTCACCCGCTGCGCTGGAGCCCGCAACAGGCACTGCAATTTCTTAAGGACGTTCCCGCGCTCGAGAGCGCCGGGGTGGTTGTGCGGATGCCGGCCAGTTGGCGCATGAACCGCCCTGCACGCCCACAGGTGAAGGCAACAATCGGAGACAATGCCCCATCGCGGTTGGGACTGGATGCGCTGCTCAACTTCCGGATGGAAGTGACGCTCGATGGCGAAAGCCTCTCGGCGGCCGAGATCAAGCGATTGCTGGCACAGTCCGACGGGTTGGCGTTGATCCGCGGCAAATGGGTCGAAGTCGACCATGACCGACTAGGGCGGACTCTTGAACAATTCGAGGCGATCGAGCGCCGCGCTATCAGCGAAGGTTTGTCGTTTGGCGAGGCGATGCGCATGCTGGCCGGTGCCGGCATCGCCGAGGACGCGACCACCGGACAGACCGACATTGACTGGAGCCAGACGGTAGCTGGTCCGTGGCTGGCGCAGACGCTTGCGGCTTTACGCAGCCCCGAAGGCCTCGCGCGTATCGATCCCGGTCGGTCCTTTCGGGGTACGCTCCGCCCCTATCAGCAGGCTGGGGTGCAATGGCTCTATCTGCTTACGCAGCTCAGGCTCGGGGCCTGCCTTGCGGATGACATGGGTCTCGGCAAGACGATCCAGGTCCTGTCGCTGCTGCTGGTTCTCAAGCACGAAGCGAAAGCGAGGCGTCAACCGTGTCTTCTGGTAGCGCCCGCCTCGCTGCTTGCCAACTGGGCTGCCGAGGTTGCGCGATTTGCGCCAAGCCTCGAAGCGATCGTGGCGCATCCCTCGGCAGCGCCGGATGAGAAACTGAAATCGGACGGCGCCGACAATCTGACGGATGTCGATCTGGTCATCACGAGCTACGGATATCTCGCCCGCCTACCATGGCTGAGTAGCGCAGCGTGGCGAATGGTGGTGCTTGACGAGGCGCAGGCCATCAAGAATCCATCGGCCAAGCAGACGAGAGCCGTCAAGCAATTGCAGGCCGAAGTGCGCATTGCACTCACCGGAACGCCAATCGAGAACCGGCTCGGCGACCTCTGGTCAATCTTCGACTTCCTCAATCCCGGACTGTTGGGATCGTCGAAGCAGTTTTCGGCCTTCGTCAAACATCTCGCCGACCGGCCTCACAACTCGTACGGACCGCTTCGCGATCTCGTACGTCCGTACATCTTGCGGCGTTTGAAGACCGACAAAAGCATCATTGCGGATTTGCCTGACAAGACCGAGGTGAAAACCTTCTGCCCCCTGAGCCGTAAGCAGGCGGCACTTTACCAGCAAGCGGTACAAGATTTGGCAAGCCAGCTCGAAGATGTTGACGGCATCAAGCGCCGGGGCATCGTGCTGGCCTTTCTCATGCGGTTGAAACAGATCTGCAACCACCCATCACAGTGGCTTGGAGACGGCGCATGGGTGGAGGAGGATAGCGGCAAGCTTGCGCGTTTACGCGACATCGCGGAGGTCATTGCCGCCAAGCAGGAGAAAGCGCTGATCTTCACCCAGTTCAAAGAGGTAACGACGCCGCTGCAGGCGTTCCTGGGCTCCGTGTTCGGGCAGCCCGGTCTCGTTCTGCATGGCGAAACGCCAGTCAAACAGCGCAAGGACCTGGTGCGCCAGTTCCAGGACGACGACACCGTCCCGTTCTTCGTGCTCTCGGTCAAAGCAGGGGGTACTGGGCTCAATCTCACCGCAGCCTCGCACGTCATCCATTTCGACCGGTGGTGGAACCCGGCTGTGGAAAACCAGGCCACCGACCGGGCCTTCCGAATCGGGCAGAATAAGAATGTACTTGTGCACAAGTTCATTTGCCGTGGGACGGTCGAGGAAAAGATCGACCAGATGATCGAGTCCAAGAAGCAATTGGCTGGAGATTTTCTGAGCGCCGGGGCGGACACGCTGCTGACCGAGATGAAGGACGCGGAATTGCTCAAGCTTGTCGCTCTCGATCTAAATGCCGCGATGCAGGAGGGGTGATGGATGAGCTACTTCGGGTGGCGGCCCTATGTGCCGGTAGCCGAGAAACGGCGACAAGCAGAACGCAAGCTTGCCAAGCTCAAGAAACAGGGACAATCCGTTGCGCCTGTGACGATCGAGGGCCGCACGATTGCCAAGAGTTTCTGGGGCAAATCGTGGTGCGGAAACCTCGAACGATACAGCGACTATGAGAATCGGCTTCCGCGTGGCCGCACTTACGTTCGCAATGGCTCCGTTGTCGACCTGAAAATAACGAAGGGCGAAGTCGCCGCGTTGGTCGCGGGTTCTGAGCTCTACAAAGTCAAGATTGCCATCAAACCTGTGACCGCGACGCGCTGGAAGGCCATTTGTCGCGATTGCGCCGGGACTATCGATTCATTGGTTGAGCTGTTGCAGGGCCGGCTGGCCAAAGGCGTCATGGATCGGATCTGCCGAGAGGGCGATGGCCTATTTCCCGCGCCGGGCGAAATACAGCTGTCCTGCAGTTGTCCGGATTGGGCCGACATGTGCAAGCATGTTGCGGCGGTGCTCTATGGTGTCGGTGCCCGGCTCGACGAAATGCCTCGCCTACTTTTTGTGCTGCGCGACGTGGATGAAGGTGAATTGCTCGCCAGTGTCGAACGGGATCTTCCGCTGACAAGAGCAACGCTGAGCGCGGAAAAGGTTCTCGACGACAGCGATGTTGCCGCCCTTTTCGGGCTGGAAATGACCGAAACCGCCCGTATAGATGCTCCCGCGCCGACCAGCCCCAAAACTGCCGCCACGGTCGAAGACGCCTAGCAAAAAGCCTGCCCAATCGAGATCACCAGCGGTCAAGAAAAGAAACTCATCTCGCATAGCGCGGACCAAGCCCGAGCCTAAGTGGGTAGTGCTCATGCATGCCCGGAAAAGGCGCGCGCAGCGGCGACTTAAACATCCCGTATGACTTGACGAGCCAAGTTCAATGAGCAAACGACCTTAGAAAGGCCGCTGCTTATGGCGACAGCTCGGACAGTGCAAGATTTGACTGGCCGCGGTGGGCGGCCGATCAGTCCATGTGGTTACCGCGGGTTAATTCGCAGTAGTTCTATCCCAACATCAGCCATCAATCTCCATCCGGCCCGATCGCATGAATTCCAGGAAGCCCCTCCCGCGATACCGCAACGTCTGCTGAATGCTCAACAACGTGGCGAACTCGCGGGTGCCTTTGGGCGTGCTCGTACCAATCGCGTTCCGCAGGCGCGTAAAAGCACGCACCGCATGCTCAGCGTTATTGTTGTTCCAAGGGACTCCGTCGTAATCGAGGAATGTGAACAGCTTGTCGCGGTTCTTTTCAATTCGCTTCTGAAGCGCCAATCCGGCCTCCGCCTCGCAATTCATGGCGACGACACGCTCGACGAAAGCGACGGCCGCTTTCTTGTGCTTGGCCAGTCTCCGTGCCTTCAGGCCATGCGAATCTATAGTCTCCACAATATCGCGAAGCAGAGTACCAAATCGTCTGGCGATTTCCTTCAAGTCCTCATCGAATGGATTCTTGTGCAGGTCCTCATTGATATCTCGCATCAGGTGAATTAGGCATTTCTGTTGAGCGCACGGCACCAAATCGTAAGCCGCGTAAAAATCGGATACAAGTACGCCGCTGAACCCATTGAGTACATTGTCTAGAATCGCCGACTCTCGCGATTCCGCGTACACGTATGCAACGGTTGTCAGGTTCGTAAACACCCAGACGTAATGGCCTCCACCTAGTACGACGCCCTTAGTCTCGTCGGCGTGGACCAATGCGCCTTTCGCTATCTGGCGGAGGATGCCGCGATACGTCGGCGTGTACTTTTCGGCTAACTCTGACTTGATATCGTGAGCGGTCGAATTAGGCAGCGCTATTCCGAAGAGCGACGACACATGTTCGGTCGCCTTTTGAAGCGAGAGACGCAATTCGATTAGAAGATAGATAAAAAAGGCTCGCAGGTTCGGACCGTACTGCGAGTCCCGTGGAGAATAGATGGTCATTTCTGCGCGACATTCGCTGCATCGATGCATGCTGTAGTGGTATCGCACGGCCCACCGCTTGATCCCCCTCCGGGTGAACTTTAGGTCATAAACGATGTGTGTCTTGTCACGATATGTCCAGAGTCTTGTCGCCCCGCACTTCGGACACTTGATCGGGGCGTCCTTGACTGTCACCTCCTTTTCGACCGTTGCGTTTTTGCGCCTACTTCGAGATTTGCGAACGGTCCGCCGGATGGCATTATCAGTTCGTACGTACACCTTTGACCTTTGATAGTTCCAGTAAGCCGCTTTGTTAATTTTTGCGAACTCCGGCAAGGCACTATCGAATTCGCCAAAGGTTCGTTGAAAGCCAACCTCAAGCGAACTGACATCGACCGTATCGAGCCCGGGCGCGCCGTCTCCGCAGATGCGTACCACCGCCTCCGCGACCTTCGCGGCTGCTCGGCAGTCGTCCATGTTGTATCCAATCAGTTCGCGCTTGATCCCGTCGTCCACGCCGAGCTCCCAAACCCGCCGCAGTAGCGGTGCTGCCGCGCCCGAAGCACTTGGCCAAGTCCACTCAAACCCGAGGTATCGGCCGACTTCCTTGAGGCTGTTAGAAAACGTTGGGAAATAAATCTTTCCGTAAATGCAGCCAACGAGATTGACGGACGTTCCGATGAGGTGATCGACGAATTCTATTTCGTCAGGTGCCAGAGTATAGCGCGCCTTCATCTGTCTGAGAAACCGCGTTTCATACGCGCCGTAGCTTACGATCTGCGCATCGCCGATCGCCTTGAGTTCCCGCAGGCAGTTCTCCCAGATAACGCGCTCGCCATCCAAGCCATCAGCCCAGAATGAACGCTCCACCTGCTCGCCGCCGCGTTCGAACCGAAGTCCGGCAAGGTAGTAGAAATCCCTGTCCGGCATTCCTTCAACGTCGAGGAAGGTGGGTGTGCCGTTGAACTTTAGCGACGGGGCACCGACAACGTGAATCTGGTTCTTCTTGATCGCCAGAGCCTTGAGTTTGTGGTCGTTCCTGACTATCCGAGTGTCCCGCTTACTAGATTGTTTTGAATTCTGGGCTTCGGGCAGTTTGCGCTTACGTCGGCGCGGGCGGTAGCCGTACGACAGCTGCGTTATCGACAAGATTCCCTTTGAGTGGAATTTCGCCCGCTCCTTGCTCGTCATCGCGCTGAGCAGACTTAAATCGTCGCGTTCAATGGCGAGGCCGCGACACCTCTGCTGGAAGTCGCAAACGGCGCAATGCCTATTCAGGAGCAGCGGGGGCGTTTCCCGGTTCTTGTTGGTTGCCACGATCGCATCAATAGCCTGGCGCGTCCGGACGGTGTGATCTCCGATCTTCACAGTTTTTCGGCGGTGCCCCTGGCCGTAGATCACTATTCCGGCGTCTTCCAGAATGCCGGTGACCTGCGACAGCGCAAGCGCACCGAAACACACTAGCAGGCTGTCGGAAACGTCCGGTTTGTCCCAAGGTGAAAGCAAAATGGGGACAAAGCTGCTGGATGACGTCGATTTCCGAGATTGGCAGCCTCCCGGTTTATGCGACGACAGCACAGAATTATAGATTGCAGTTTTGCAGTCGACAGGATGCGCGAGTACTTCATGGCCGCGGCTACTCAACAGCTCTCCGAAATCGAGAGGTGCAGCCATTTGAACCCCGACGCGCGGACTCCCCATCGCCGCCGATTTGTACATCGACGATATTCGCGCCTCGATGTCGGTGAAATAGGTAGCAGTTGCCGGATCGCCGATTGCAAGGAGATGCGCTTTTGTGGGGCATTTAAGGAACGCGATAAATGTCGCAGCGGTGATTGAATTGATCGTGTCCATGATCGCGACAACTATGCCGGAGTTTTGGCTCAAACGGTATCCCAACTCTACGCCGCCTAATCTGGAGAAGTGGCGGATACCGAACTGCATTCCTTACAAGTACGGGAAGCTTGAGAGCGATTTCCTGACGAAGGTGGGTCTCTGCCTTGATCCTCACGATCCCGCTTCACGGAGTGTCGTTCAGACAACGCTTCGCCCCGTGAAGCCTGCGGCAGCTCGCAACTCCACCCGACACGCGGCGGCGGCCTTCTCAATTGTCAGGGCCTCGATATGCCGCGACCACAACTCGAAAGCCTCGCGAACCTCCTTCGCATAACGGTGTCGCTGATAGATTCCGGCCACACCGGAAAATGTCCCGGAGCGATGGTTCAACGCCAACTCCACAATGTGCGGCGCCACCCCGAGGCGCTGTAACCCACTTGCAAAGCTCCGGCGTAGGTCGTGAAGTGTCCAAGGTCGGATCGCTGGCGTAACCTTTTCCTTCGCACCGCTATGGTCGCCAAACGGACGATCGGCGCCATTGAGTATAAACTTGCCGGTACTGGGCAATGTGTCGAGTACGCGGCGTATCATCGGCGTGATCGGGACTGCATGCGGCAGGCCATTCTTAGTGCGTTCGCCAGGTAATTCGATCGCGTCGGCGCCAATCTCATCGCGCGCCAGTTCGGTCATTTCGTTGCGGCGCGCACCGGACAGGATCAAAAGCTTGATTAGCGCACCGGCTGCACCGCTCGCGGCCTCGGCGGCTTCCCATGCGAGCTTGAGTTCCGCATCGTCAAGCACCCGTTCGCGGGACCTCTCTTTCGCTGGCTTGCGAATGGAACGTGCCGGACTTGCGAAATCATCTTCTCTCGACTCACACCATGCGAAGAACGCTTTTGCGACTTTCCAAGCCGTAACGCCGGCGGACGGCCCTCGCTTCATCGCCTTATCGATAAATGCGATCACGTCCTTCTTTGAAATCGATCGCAGTGAGCGCCCCGGCCAGGCGTCCTGCATGTGCTCGAGTTCGCGGTTGATATTGGCCGCCGTACCAGGTCGCACTGTGCTGACATGCTTTTCACGATACAAGGCTATGTAGGCGGCCAACGTGTCGTCTGCAGGCGTTCCCGCGCGCTTGGCAGCTGCAGGATCCTCGCCGCCCGTGACGCTCTCCAGGGCCGCCCTGGCGGCCTCGCGAGCCTTCGCCAGCGAGAGGACCGGATAGCGACCCGGCAGCGTCAGCTTCCGTGTTCGACTACCAGTGCGGTAGCGAACCGCCCACGACTTCACACCGGTCGGCTGCACGATCAGGTATAAGCCTGGCAACACGGCGTCGGGTATCTCGACACGTGCGCCGCCGGCCTTGGCCTGCTGAACTACACGATCGGTCAGTGTCACGGGCATTGGTTGCTCCGAAAGTGGAACTGGCTCACCAAAAGGTTGGGGTCGCTCTCCGAAGGGTTGGGGTCGTTCCGGGGTAACACAGGGGTAACAAAGTTCACTGTTTGGACTTGTTGGCCCTTGTTTCTAACGCTCCCGAACAGTGTAAGAGAAACCCCAATAAAATAGGAGGTTCTATGTGGTCAGAGTGAGGAAATGTTTCTAACGTTGACTAACGGTTGGTGACCTTGCCAAGGTTGGGGTCGAGGGTTCGAATCCCTTCGCCCGCTCCAGATTTCTCAATGGCTTAGCTACATTTCGCGTTGGCGCAGCAGACGCCTAGCTAGCACATAGCTAGCAGCTAATCACCGAGTTGGCTCACCCCCGGCCTAGGTAAGCAGGCGGATCAAACTCCATCTGGGTCGAAGATCGACATGGTCCGATCAGCTCGCGCAAAATTCGACATGTTCGCCAGCTGGGAGCAATCTTTTCCGCCGTGTCTTTTTATTTTCGAACGGGGCTTTTCTTTTCCTGGATTTCTTTTTTTGTTTTCTGGATTTCTTTTTTTCTTTTTCGGAGAGCGCGGAGAGCGTAGCCCCCATCACGTTTTGCCAATTGCCCCGCTCGGCCAAACATACCCCGTAACTGAGCACAACCGGGACTAACCCTCGATGCGCGTACAAACCAGTCGTTACCGTCACGCGCAACCGACATGGCGCCAAACTTGCCAGCCAGGAAGCGGCCGACGGCGTCGGGCGAATCCGGGCTGACACGGGCCCGGAGCCGGAGTTTCTGCGAAACTCGCGGGTCCTTTGACAAGCGAGCTCTGTGGCTCGACGCATAAATTATGTTTGTACCTAGTGAGAATTCACCGGTGGCCGATTCGAGGGGCGTTTGCCCCGGTAGCCCAATCGCGTTCCGCGTCATTTTTCCGCGGGCCGGTGAACTTATAAAGATGACAGCACTGCATGGCCGGTCACAACAAATACCGCACTCCTCGCGCTCCATCTCTAGACGACCGTTTCACCTTCATCGGCGACGCCGTCGCTCCAGGCAATCAGGCGGCGCTCAAACCTGCTTTGTTTGAAGTCGAGGATCGTGCGACCGGTGTCGCGCGGTGCCTGAAATTGTGGCGCAAAACTGGTGCTCCGATTGACGAGGATCTTCGTGAGCTCTGCGCCATGAATTGCGGCAGGTCCAACGCGTCATGTCTTACGCCGGGGCGCACGACGTTATCGTCGACGTCCTGGAATTCGTGGAGGACGCAAGCTATTTCGGGGTTTTGCTCGAACGGACAGGCCATCCCCTGTCTGCCAAAAAACGTCGCGTCAATCGGCACCACTGGCTGCAGAATTTGACCTCCGTCCGCGCCAGAACACTCTTTTGGAAGAATTTCCGCCGCGTGGCCATTGCTTTGGGCATTGTGCATGCCCAGGGTTTAGTCCACGGCAAACTCTCCGCCGATGTCGTCATGACCGAAGGGACGGACGAACCAGATTTCCAACTCGGCGGATTCGAGTGGAGCCTGTGGCTCGGCGCCGATACCGTCGATCGGTCGCATGCCAAGCTCAGCGTTGACGGGGCGGCGCAAAGGTCGGGGACCTACTCGTTCGAAGAGGATTGGCGAGCGTTCGGCTACATGATTGCGGACTGCCTTGGCGCTCGCATCAAGTCATCCGGCGAATTCGCCTCCGCGGGTGCGGTCAACCTGCCGATTACCCTGAATGCCGCCGAACGTGCGCTCCTCAAACGGATGGCGGTTCCGACGCGGTTCGATGTCCTGGATGCATCATCTGTGGCACGCTCGATCGACGAGATCGTCGCGAGCATCGGGCAATCCGCCGCAGTTCAGTCCGGCACATTCATTCTTGGCTTTACCGCAAGTTCCGGTTTGGGCGATGCGGTGTATGAGGCCTCGAAGGGAGAAATTCCGGTCGACGAATTCCCCCAACAACTCGATTGGATTCGGGCGGACCTTGATACCGGTCCAAAACTGTTGGTCCCGCGCGCTTTCGATCCAGCAACCGGCACCTTGCGACTTATTACCGAGGCGATGATTTACCGCCTACGGGCCTTCCGGGATGAGGGAAGCGCTGTGTGGGACATTGGGGTGTGTTTTGAGATCAAGACCCGCCCCGACGCCATAAAACTCGGCGCGGACGCGGACCACACTATCGAGCAGCCAATCATAGTCGCGCGGCTTCCCGCTGATGCCGGGGAAGTGCGCGCCCGTCTCGGCCCCGACGTCCTCGACTGGAGCGTCCTCGCCGGCGCCGGCGCGGAGCCGCCACCTTCCACCCGGGTCGACGCTGTACGGCAGGCGCTGATGCTGGTTCAGGTGGTGGAAGCGGTCGTCAAGGCGCTCGAATGTTATCCCATTGAGATTCTCGAGGCCGGGCGGTCTGCCGGTCAGCGATTTGTCACGCTGCGGGCCGAGCCGAACAATGATCGGGACCGCTTTGCGAAACAGGTTGGCATGTCGGAGAGCGCGACCGCGCTCAAGCGGCTTTTTGAGGAAGATCGCCGCGACGCCGACGGAAAGTGGCGAACAGCTTGTCATCCGGTCTCGGTTCAACCCGGTCGAGTGACGTGACTGCGACCTTTGTGGATCTCCGGGACCACCATGGCCGTCGCGGCTACCAGTTTGAGATCGACGACGAACTTCCTCCGAAAGGACCGTTCTTTCTCAAGGCCGAGCGGGATACCGGATCGGAAAGGGTGATTAGCCGCCGCTTGCGTAACATCAAGACGCTCGACACCCGTGTCGATCTCGCAGCAATGCTCGATGACCCCTGGCGCGAGCGACGTTCCAGCCGGGAGACAATTACCGAAAAGGACCAAGCGGACGCAGCGTTCATTGACCTCGACAAGCCAAAGCAAAACGCGCTCCTCGGTTTGTGGTCGACGGGGCCCTCGTATCTCGTGGTTGGGCCGCCCGGCGTGGGCAAAACGAAGCTTGCCACGGAGACCATTCGGCGGCGCTTCCAAACCGACCGCTCGGCCCGTCTTTTGGTCAGCGCACAAGGGCATGATGCGCTCGACCACCTGCAGAAGAAAATCACCGAAACCCTCGATGCCGACCGGATGGGCGACGTGATTGTCGTGCGGACAACCACGCCGGATCGGCGGCCAACTTCCGATGAGGAAGCCCATCTGCTCGGGCTGGATTATCTTGACAGGCTTGCCCGCAGCGACGCGTTCAAACATGCGCCGGAGGGCATTCGCGAGCGCATCGCGGCTCTGAAATCCGTCGCGGAAGCGCTGAAGACGACGAAAAATGCCGGTGGTCGCGAAGAGCGGTCCGGGCTACACGCAATCTCAAGCCTGGTCGTGGACGGCGCTAATATCGTGATTTCGACGGCTAATTCCCCGGACATCGAGACCTTGGTGGAGGCGCGGGAGCAATTCGATTGGGTCATCATCGAGGAGGCGGCCAAGGCGACCGGACCTGAACTTGTCGGCCCGCTCATGCTGTCGGGCCGCAGGCTCATGATCGGCGACCATCACCAGCTGCCACCGTTTGAGGCTGATCGCCTTGGAAAAATCTTGGGCGACTTCGGCCTCCTGACTGCGGCGCTGAATCTCGCACCCCAGTTCGTTGGTCCCTTGATGCGCGACGGCGAGCTCGACGAGCTGGAACGGCTCGCGCAGAGCCCTGCGCGACTCCGGGAGAGCGCGAAGCTTGCCCTGCGGCTGCTGGAGCCGTTCAGGACATTCGCCGAAGAGGATGAACGGCGTCTGCTGGCAAATTCCAGCCACCGGCCGATTTCGGCTATGTTGACCGAGCAGCGGCGCATGGACCCTGCTATCGCCCGGATCATCTCGGAGGCGTTCTATAAGGGAAAGCTTAAGACGCAGGCCAAGCGCGAGAAAGCGGCCGAGAGCGAGACTCCCCCCTTCGTGCACCTAGCGCCGCTTCCATCCTCTCCAGTAGTGGTCGTAAACTTCAAACACGTCAGCGCATCCGGCAAAAGACAGCCCATCGAACATGGAAGGCCGCGCTGGCACAATCCGTCCGAAGCGGACGCGGTTATTGACGTGCTTCGTCGCGTCAGGTCGAGAAAGGGTGCCGCACGGCCGAGCCTCGCGATCCTTTCGCCCTACAAAGCTCAGGTCGACCTTCTCGAGCGCCAAATCACCGCGTTGGGCAGGACCGAGCTTGCGCATCTCGTTGATTTCGATTCGGTGCGCGCTGGCGGTGGCCTTGTCGGGACTGTTGATTCCTTTCAGGGAAGCGAGGCCGATCTCGTGATCGTATCCTTGGTCCGCAACAATCCCCGGACGGGAGGTGCGGCCCTCGGCTTTCTTCGCGATCGCCGCCGCATCAACGTCGCCTTGAGCCGTGCAAAGTGGCAGCTTGTGCTCGTCGGCAGCCTAGACTTCCTCCGCGAGGCCGTTCGGGGCGTCCGTCCAGATGAGGAACCCCACGACCTGTCTTTCCTTACCCAGATCGGCGACACCATCGAGGCGCTGTCTGCTGAAACGCAGATGCGGGGAGAAGGCAAACTCCCACTTGCCTCAATCATCCCGCCGACCGCGTTCGAGGTGCGCCCGTGAGCGTGTTGATTGCGATCCCCATGTTCCGCATTTCCTGCCGGGTCGGCATCGAAAAAGGGCGCGGCTGGAGCGTGATGGAGGAAATCATTCTCTGGTCGATGACGCGCCAGTCGAGGACCGTAAGCGCGCTCGTTGCCGAAACAAAACTACCTCGGCAAATCATCGTCGCGGCGATCGCCCGCCTCATGCGGTTCCGCCTTATCGAAGTCACGCTGCGTGAGGGCGGGGCTGCCTTCCAGGCCAGCCCCTATGGTTTCAAGGCGATTAGCAGCGGCAAGTCACTTCCGGTCTTTCCCAAGCGTTATACTAAACCAGCCAGCTTCGTCATCGAATGCGTCTCGGGCGATTTCTTTCCAAGCCGCGACGTGACAATCATGAGTCCATACAAGCTCGATCTCGAGCGCGCCAACGGTGTGGAAATCCGCAAGGTGAGCGTCGAAGGCGGCGGTCCATCGATGTCCCACGACGCCAATCTCCGGCGGCTTTCCGACATTGCCGCGCGAGGTTGGAATGAGGAAGTCGCAGTTGTCGATGGCCGAACCGTCGACCTCCGTGACGACGAATTCATGATTGTCCGGGTCGTCGATGGCCTGCCGCGTGGCCTGCCGGAAAACGCCGGCACCATTCTCCGAGACGTCGTCGCAGACGCTGCCGCGTTGCCTTCCGGGACAGGTGACATGCTGGTCGGATACGCGGGAGCGCGCGAGGAGACAGATACCGAGCCGGTGCTGCGGCCTTGCTCCTTTGATCCAGCTGATCTGGTGATCGGCGGCATACAGCAACGGGACCTGTTTCTCGAACTACTTCGGAAGGCGCGGCGGCGAATGATCATTCATTCGACCTTTCTCGATGCACGACGGTTCGAAGTGTTATTGGACCCCATCCGGGAGGCGTGCGAGAGCGGCGTGAACATCGATCTTCTTTGGGGCGCCGAGCGGAACGACGAGACGGAGGAGCGGAGCGCGAAGGCCGCGGCGGCGATTGCGCGGATAGCGCGCGAGGATCCCAGCCTTCGCGGGCGATTCCGTGTTCATATGCGCAGCACCGGCTCTCACGCCAAGCTCGTATTTGTGGATACGGAGGATGGATCGATAGCGGCGGTCGGGTCATGTAATTGGCTCTCCTCGCCGTTCCAATCAGTCGAATTGTCTGTGGTTGTGCGCGACAATGCGATTCTTGCGGACCTAGCGGTCGCGGTTCAACGGTTGGTTGGGCGGCGGGGACTCGCCGACAGCATCGCGACGGAAATGGCCCTAACCGCCCGCGATCTCCGGCGCATGCCCGCGACCGAAGGTCCCGCGCGCATGGGCGTTGTCCTCGGGGATATGCATGATCAGATGATCCGCGTCGCAAGTGGCAGCGCAACAAAGCTCTTCTTCGTCGGATGCCATCGGCTCGGTTCGACGGCACGCCCGGGCGCAATTATGCAGGGCGAAGTCGCGGCCGGACGGCCAGGCGTCGCCGCGACCATCCTCTACACCCAACCTTCCGGTCCCCTAAAAAGTCGTCACGCTCGGGTGCTTCGAGAAGAGGCCGCCGCCAACGGCGTGAAACTCGTTAAGACTCGTAAGACGCCGTTGCACGGCAAGATCGTGGCCTGGGGAGATGATGATGTCATCGTGACCAGCCTCAACTGGGCGTCCGCAGCCGCTGACCCGGATTTTCCATGGGCGGACATTGGCATTCACATCAAAGCCCCGGGCATCGCTGCGAGTACGATGGCTCACCTCCGACAGCTCTTCCCCGAGTTGATGGAGGAAGCCGCCTCTGACAGTGCGATGGCTGCCGCCAGCGCCTAGGGCAGCGTTGCAAGCGAACCTTGTCTCCGACGAGACCGCTGTCCACCGATCGACCCGGGCGCCTTTGCGAGCCGGTCCGATCTGCTTGCTGATCCCACAGGCGCTCTGTCATAGCTGCGTGTATCTAATCGGTTCCGACCTGGATTTTGAAGACGAGTAGGGCGATCGTCACGAGGATGGGGACCGCTACAGGTGGGGTTACAATCGAGATGACAAATAGGTCTCTTCCAAACCACGACGACCCTGACGGAACAGAAGCCGCACGTATTCGTGTAGCCTGTGACCCTGGAATTCATTCGCCGTGAAAACACCCGCCCCCAACGCCGGTGGCCGCGCTACAGAAGCCGGCATGTCCTTTCAGGCAACCGTTGGAACTTGGCTTGCCGCCCATCTAATTACCGATATGCCGGTGGGCTCGCGATTCGGCCTGGTAATCGATGCGCGCCCGATTGGGCTTCAATTCGAGACCGGCATCGCTCTCGATGACATCGTCTTACGCCTAACAGACGGAGGCGCGGTCTACGTCCAGTGCAAAACGCGGCCAAGCTTGGAGATACGGACTAAGTCTGATCTAGCAAAAACTATCTCACAGCTTGTCCGGTTCGTTGTAGATGTACGAGCACACGGAGGCTCGCTTGATCCGATCCGTGTGGCTGCCGTACTTGCCGTTGCGGACAGTGCCCCGCGAACGTTGGACCATCTCGAAGAGGGATGCCGAGCCTTCGACAATGGCGGCGATTGGTCGGAGGTTTTCGGTCGCGTTGCAGAAAACCAACGAACAGCCCTCAAGATATTCGCCGATCACGCGCACATCGCTTGGCGAACTGTGACCGGATCTGATGCCGGCGATCGAGATCTTGTCGACTTGGCCCGACTTTTCCGCATACGACGCTTCGGCGTAGACAAAACGAGCGGCGACTGGCGGGAGATGTCAAATCTCATTGGCGCTCGACTGTTCGGTCGTGAGGAAGCCGGCGGGCCGCCGACATTGGCGCTATTGAATATAGTGCGGCGGCTAATCCAGAGCGGTGCGGCCGCCGATCGTGCCGGATTAATTCGGGCATTGCGGGCGGCCGGCCACGCTGACACACGAGCACCGGGATTTGACGAGGATGTCGAGGCGCTTCGGAAGTATTCCAAGGAAGAATGCGAGCGGCTCGCGCGTCACACGCGGCTGCCGATCGGCGATGGGATCCCGCTCACCCGTGAGTGCCTGCCGTCGCTGGACGCCGCGATAGACGGCGGAAGCCTTCTGGTCATCGGCGAACCGGGCGCAGGCAAGACAGGCGCGCTCGTCGCCCTGGCAACACAGCGCGTGACGCGGACTGCGCCCTTTGTTTTCTTATCGGTTGAGCGTCTGGTCGGCCTCGCTAAACTTTCCGATTTTCGCGAAGAACTACACCTTAAGAACGACCTACTTGATGTCCTGGCGGCGTGGCCCGGAGTCGAGCCAGGCATTTTCATCATCGACGCCCTGGACGCTTCCCGCGGCGGAGCGTCAGAGGCTGTCATCGCCTCCTTGATCGAGCTGGCGGTGACGCGGCTGGGGGAGCGATGGTCAGTCGTCGCCTCAATACGCACCTTCGACCTCCTGAACGGCCGGCGGTTTCGGGACGTCATGCGCGGCGAGCCGCCGAACACGGCCTTTGCCGAAGAAGCCCTAAAGCAAGTTCGGCATTTTCGGATCCCTCGTCTGTCGGATCGTGGAATTATCTGAGCTGGCGAGCGCTTCCCCACGCCTCGGTGAGCTGGTCACCACCGCCCCGCCGAAGTTGAAAGCGCTACTGCCCAACATCTTCAATCTATCACTAGCCGCGGAGTTGATCGAAAGCGGCGTCGCCGCCGACAGCATTCGCACATTGACAACCCAATCCGAGCTGATTGACCGCTACGAAGACGAGCGTTTATCGACGCAGCCGCTCAAACTCGCGGCAGCGGCGACGATCGACGCCATGGTGCAATGCCGCCGTTTGACAGTGCCCCAGATCAATGTCCGGCACGACGCGCTCGACGATATCCTGCAAACCGGCGTTCTGATTAAGGCCGGGGACCTTGTCGCTTTCGCCCACCATGTGTTGTTCGACCATGTCGCTGGGCGCTTCTATTTGGCATGGAGCGAACCTCAGCGTTTGCAACAGCAGGTTTCCGGGGATTCGACGATCGGCCTGCTGCTCGGGCCAGCGCTGCGCTTTGCGATGGAGCGAATCTGGCAAAACGACAAGACAGGCCGGCCCGAGTTCATGGGGACTCCTTATCGGCATCACGGCGGCCGCCGACCTCGATCCGATCGTGGCGAGCGTCGCCCTTCGCACGGTCGCGGAACGCGTGGAGACCGTTTCAGATGTCGGGGGGCTTACCACGCTCGTTCAGAATGCCGTCGACGTCGATCAAATTGGAGCGATGCTCTCGCGCCTGGCGCGCTTCGTCAGCATGAGTATCGCGGATAGAGGAAGCGTTTCGACTGAAGCGGCAACAGCGTGGGCCATCCTCGCCGACCGCGCCGCGTCTCGCCATGAACGCGCCTTTTGCGACGGCGCGAGATTTCTACTTTGGGCACTCTTTGAGCGTGCCGACTTCAGCGATCTGGGCTTCATGGCTTCGTTTGGTTCCGGTGCCCGCGCGTTACTCGCGTTGGCTTGGTCTCTTGATCCAGAATTGCCGTCGCTGACGGCCGCCGCAATTCGATTTGTGGCCAAGAGCTTTAGCTCGGACCAGACTGCCTCACGTTCTTTGCTGCAGCGCATACTAGAAGAGCCGAGATTTACGGCTCATGCGCACGAAGAAGCGCCGTGGTTGGCCGAGGGCATTGGAAACATCATCCCGCACGATCCAGAATTCGCCGCGATCGTCTACGCCACCTTATTTGGACGCTCGGCGCCCCAACAGGGGACGAGCTGGCTCGGTGGCCACCGCAGCCAAATTCTGCCGCTCTCCTCGAATCGCAAGCAGGACTACGAGCATGCTCGTTGGTACCTAGTTCGCGCGCTCAAGCCCTTCCTCCAGGCCGACCCCAAGGCCGGTGTTGCAGCAGTCATCGGTGCTGCGCTCGGACTTGCATCCCAGGATTTACCCCGCCGTCGACAAGTACCTGAGATTCTGCGGATTGAGCTTGAAGCGCGCGTGGTGCGCGTCGTTGATGATCTGCTGTCATTGCAAGATTGGCGACAAAGCAGCAGAAGAACCGGCGACCCTGACGACGACGTCCTTGGGATCTTTGTTCACTTTCTCAGGACCGCCGATTCCGAAGTGTTTCGTACTGCCGTTGGGGTAGCCTTGGACGCCGAAACCGGCGCCGCGGTCTGGGCCCGTTTGCTGGGTGTCGCCGCCGAACGGGTGGGCGTTGCGGAGGACCTTCTTTGGCCACTCGTCGTTCGACCGGAGTTCGTCAGCGTGCGCGGCCTCGCGCGCGACGCCATTACCTACCTTGCAGCAGTCTATTCGTCCCGATCCCTCGACGATCGTATACGCTTTGAGACAGATAGTCTGGGCCCCGATCTATTTCTCGAAGAGACCGCTCGAAACTGGTGGAAATCCCTCCTAGCTCGCTTCCTTTCGCTCGTCCCGGAGGCATCGTTGGCAACCAGCGAGATGCGGGCGCTCCGCTTAGAGCTTCAGGACGACGGACGCCTTCGGGGAAACCCGGCGTTCCTTTCGATCCAGACGGGCTACGGTTCGGCCGACGACATCACCGAGCGCTTTCTGGAACGCGACGGCGTTGATCTGAAGCGTGAACCCGATCGCTCGGTTCGCGCCGCCAGCCGGGCGCTGGAGGACACCCTAAAGCCTGGGCAAACGTCCGACACGGCCGAAGGTCTAGCGGCACTTTGGCGTCTAACTCGTACACTGGTCGAGACAATAGATGTCGCACAAGATCCAGAGCCTCATCCGGAAACGTTGCACTCGAGCTGGGGCGCCGTAAGCAACGCGATCGAACGGATTGCCAAAAGCCCGGCCTATGATCCGAGCGGCCCGGAACAGCCTAATCTCGATACCATTCTAAACTTGATCGAACGCCTTGGGGTCAGCCCTTATCCCGAACCCTCTAATGGCCAGAGTGCCGGGATGATGGCCTGGGGCAATTGGGACGTTCGGGTTTATGCGGCATCAAGCGTTATGGCGCTTGCCGGGCGCTTCGCTGGCCAACGTCCCCAAATTCTCGACCGTCTGACGGCCTACCTCACCGATCCAACGCCGACAGTCCGGCTGCAGGTGGCGCAATCTCTCAACGTGCTCTGGGACATCGCCCGGGAGCGGATGTGGGCGCTCGTAAGCTACGTCGCCGAACATGAAGAAGATCCAGGGGTTCTCGGTTTCTTCATCTCGGGACCGCTGCAGCGATTAGCCGGCGCCGATGCCGATCGCTGCGAACGGCTCCTGTCGACAATCTTGGATCGACTGCCCGAGAAGGACGTCAGCGCGGAGAAGCGCGGACGCGACAGCGTCGAAGAGGCTGCAGGCAACCTTGTTGCCTTGCTCTACGTCAAGAGCGCCAATCAAAATGCTTGGGACTGGGTTGTAAGTTGGGCGGACGATCTAGTGCGCGGCGACCCGTATTTGTGGACGATGCTGTCGGCCCTCCGCGCCGTCTTCTTCTTCGGATATCAGGGGGACGCCGAACCTGAGGGAACGGCGATGCGGGAAAGAGCGCAGAGCGTTCTAAGCGCTGTGGTCACCAGCGCTGTTACGGCGATGGCTACGGCGGAGCCGATTGTCCGCGACAGCGAACGGGCCGATGTCGAACGTCAGGCCATGGAGGCGCTCTACATCGCGGGGGAGCGCTTGCTCGATCAAAGCTGTAACCAACTTTACTTTGGTTCCGGAGCGTTCCGTCCGTCAAACGACGAAGATGGCCTGGGGCTTGTTGACGTCCTCGGGAAGCAGCGATTTCTTGCAGATTATCGAACCATTCTCGATCAAATCGGGCAAAATGGCAGAGCGCGAACCATACACCATCTGATCGACCTCTACGCCTACCTCGCAGACGCAGCGCCGGATGTAGTATTTGACCACATAGCCGCCATTCTCATCGGGCCCGCGATTGAGGAAGGCTATCAACTTGAGGCGCTCGGCGCTGCCGCACTGGTTGCTCTCGTCCGGCGCTACCTCGCCGACTACCGGGCTGTCTTCGAGGACGAAGACCGACGCGCCCGCCTGGTCGCCGTACTGGAACTATTCTCCTCTGTGGGCTGGCCAGATGCGCTGAAACTTTTATACGAGCTACCGGACCTTCTTCGTTGAGCGAAGCCAGCGATATAGCCGCGTTTGGCGCAGCGCTACGCAAGGCTTTCGAGACCTTCAAGAGCTCTAAGTCGTTGATTCGCGAGCAATACGTCCGCGACGTCGCTGCAGGCGCTGAGCCGGAGGGCGCGGATGACGACGACCTTCTTGAACGGCCAACGCGCCGCTTTCTAATCGATGGCATTCTACGCGGCCTCGATTGGAATCCCGACAATCCGATCCAGATAGCCGAAGAGGCGCGAAGCTGGGGCGAGGACGGTGATAGGCTCTACTTCGATTACCTCGGCATCGCCCCTCTCACGCGCGCACCAATCGTTCTTGTCGAGGCAAAGGGTTATGACATCAAATCCGCTCGGCGACCTCGGGGCAAAGATCTCGGCGCCCGCGACATGGCGGAATTACTGAGCGCGGCCCTCGCGATCCTAAAACGCGGGAATACGGATCGCGCGGTTCTCACCGAATGGGCCGAGTGGCTGCGAAACCTGCAAACCTATGTCACGTCCATTGGCGTCCTGGGTCAAGCCACGCTTCGACGCGTAGTGATCACGGCCGGCTGTTGGTTGATTGTATTCGAGGAGCCCGTCGCGGCCTTTGTTCGTCCTGGCGCTCCGAGCGTTGGCCATATTCACTGTTTTGTGAGTCTCGAAGACATAGTGGAGCGCCACGGTGTTTTGTTCAGGCTTCTCCACCGACAGCGGCTCGTTGATACACTACCACTAACAATGCCGGTTGCCGAGGCGATGGCAATTCTCGCGCCTGCGACCATCTCGCAGATCTTCCGCGGCGTCGTGGTTGTCACCCGCGAGACCGGGGGAATCGGCAATCCTATCCAACTCGCTCGGTGTGGCCATCCATGATCGCGATGTCGTCGGACAGGCTCTTTGCGATTACCGATTACGAAGTCAAGGCAGCGGAAGAGCCGCTGGACGAAGCCGGGTTTGCGGATTTCTTGAATGATCTCTCTGCTCGCGGCGCGGCTTTCGAGGCGCGGCTTCTCGGGTTGCTCGGCCGCGATGACCTGCAACCCCTGGCGCTAGCGAATTTTCCCGGATTTCGGCACGGGGTCGGAACACGAGAGCTTGAAGCAAGCGATATCGAGCCCGCACTGGGATCGACGGCCGCCTTGCGCGCGCAGAACACCAAGCCTCGCCGCGCGTTGGTCGTTCACACCGGCGAACCCGGTGGACTACCGGAATATGTTGTCGCGACCGGAGAAAGCTGGTTTATAAGATGGCTATACCCAGCGGCGCCGAATGCCAATTCCATGCCTGGCCAAAGGCAAGAGAGGCTGGCGTAGCGGCGAAACAGCCGCAGGTCGGAAATTCCGCTACCTCCTTCACACAGAGCGGCGAAAGCCGGCACTGTGCTCATGAGGAACTGCGGGGCATGCGTTCGATGCGGTGTCATGTGGCCGTCTTTAAGAAAGCCACCTTTGTTGTAGGGCGTGCATTTTCTACGGCACCTGTTGGGTGGAAGATTTGGCCCGTCTTCCATGCCCAGCATAGATCGCCGCAACCTCTCGGACGAAAGCAACTACGGGTCCAGTTGAAGCTAATTGGAGATAGAACACCGGTCCAGAAGGAAGCGCTGGTCCCGCCCGCGTAAATCGAGATCAACACGGCAGCGAGAGAGCATTCTGCCGTCCACTCGGCCGCCATCGCACAGTGCGGTTTACCACCTTGCTCATCGGGGTGATGTTCGACCATCCAGCACGCAAACTCACCGCGATTACTTCGCTGGTCGCTGAAAATGTGGGCGGTCCTCGGTGACATCATTGGCCCCATTTTCAGAGACCGGAACTCCGAATTTAATTCGTTCTTCCCTGAAGGCGAAACCAGAATGGTCTATGGCCGCCAGGGAGAGCGCGATGTTCGTGTCCATTACGCGACCGAAGATCTCCGTTTTTCGGCAACCGTAGTCCTCTCTCCTAGGATCACGGATTTGATGGCTTCGACTGGGATTGGCCTGACAAATACGGGGAAACCCATCGGGTCCTTCGCTAACTTCTGGCACTCCGAGAGCGACCGTATAACCCTAACCTCTCGTTCATAGGCCCACTGGTCGGATTTTGCGCACAGTTCCGCCACAGGAATTGGCACACCGGAGAGATACGTATTCACGTGCCGTCTCGGCCGAGTAGGCCGATATTCGATTTCGATCTGACCAGAAAAGACCTCATGCGATCCGTCGAATTCCACTACGGCTCCAGCGTACTGATCGGAGTAATGCGACCACATCAAGAGCGAAATCTCTGACCTTCGAAAGGCTTAGTATCCCTATCAGCTGATTTAACTGCTGAACAATTTCGCGCGACATCGCATCGCTCGATCCGCAGCCATCTGGTATCGCGTCCACGTCTTCGTCAGATAGGACGCGGCGGCCCGCCAGAATGTCGAATGAAATGCTGATCTTCCTCTCCGGCTCGCCGGAAGGCACAATTATCTCGGGCAACAGTTCAAACGGATCGTTGAACGCACTCGGCTGTGTGAATCGAATGGAGCCTTCGCAAAATCCGCCTCAACCCGGCGATGTTCATATACTTGTAAAGCGGTGGTGAGGCCGAACTCGCCGTAACTGATTTCATTGCCTCTCCCTCCCTCCTCCTAGACCGGAGCACATCCGCGGGCCCTTCACATCGATCGTAAACATGCGCGCGAATCTCATCTTGCCGATTGTGCCATGAGCCTACAGGGGAACCCATATCGCGTCATCAAAACGCTGTGCGTTCCCAAAAGCGCGACAATTCTCTGGCGGCAAACTGGCAACCCAGGCTGCCATGAAGGCGTCTAATCGATCATGTCGGCTGCCAGGGACTGTCAATTTCAGCCGTGCTTTCAAATTCTCAGCTTTCCATCCAGTCCGGTCAGCTACAGCTCTGAGCCGGTCGCGGTACCCTTTCTCTGTTGATTTGTGCTCACATGCCGGGAGCAATGCGCGCACGATAGCAAATGGATATACCTCAATGACTTCGGCTGGAGATTGCGCCGCAAGCAAGAGAAAAGCTCAAATCCAAATAGCATCCAGATTTTATTGGCATACGGCAAAGTTGCTAAACTGCCGACCTCGCTTATGTGGTCGGCACACGCCTTGCGTATCTTTGGCCAGGCCGCCGCCGATGGTGTTCGGAAGCAGGATAAACCGTGATGTCCGAGTTCATCTTCCGATGCTCGAGAGCCTTTCGCGGGCGCGGCAGCGGGAGCATCAATTCCAATCCGCTCGATGCGCCATCCCATTTCAGACATAATACGCTTGAGCGCACTTGTGATCACGCCAGCGGCTACCCGGAATGGTTTTTCGGCGGCGATTTCCTTGTTGCCAAGTCCGCGGGGGATTAAGCCAGCCAACGGCTTCGGGATTATCAAGGGCGTATGCGGAGGATCTGCCGACACCACGCAAATTGGCAAACGCTTACCGGCAGCACAGGCGACGTCAATTCCGAGATAGACTGATGATAATTGCACAGAAAGCCTACAATTGTTCGCCTGTTGTCATCCTGGTCACACACTAAAGACGGAGGGTATTTGTGAATGATCGCAGCCCTATACTAGGGATCGATTACGTTCTGTTCTTCGACTTTCTTGGCGCCTCGACAAGAATGCCTAGCGACGCGCAAACACGTCAAAAAATGCCGCGCCGTCCGTCGCCATCGTTGGAACCAGCAAGTTGCGATCGAGAAACAAATTCCGCATTTCGCAACTCGTCTCGGCGATGAGCAGGCAGCCGTGGCATGCCGCACCGTGCGTCGCGCGATCGCCACTTCGGTCGTCCGGCTCGTGATCGGCGCACACGGGATCGTTCGAGCAGATGGTCGCGCGCTCGAGAGCGCTGCGCAGGATGTGGGCAAATCGTGGTGCCGTTGCGACGAGGCCGCCGAGCGTGCCCTGCGCGCCGGCGGTCGCCGTGTAAATCAGGATGCCGCACCGGTCGGGGGCGCCGCCGGTCGCGCCGGACAGCGCATAGATGCGCTCCTTCAACGAGCTCGCCGGATAGCCGCAGTCGAGGGCGATTTCGGCCATGAGCGCGTGCGACAGGCTGTGGAGAAGGACGTAGGCCGTTCCGGGATAATTCGGCGGCTCTGCCGGCAAACCGCTTTATCCAATGCCGATACCCGCCGACTAGCCGGTCGTGGCGCGCCTTGGTCGCGTCGCTCGCGAGCCATCGCCCGATCGCGGCCTCGTCAAAATGGATGAAGATGCCTTCCCCAAACTGCTCGATCGCCGGCAGCCAGTCCGCGTCACGAGAGATCGGCGCGCCGCGCACCGCAAGCTGCACGTCTTCAATGTCGCCGTCCGCAGACGTTGGCGCCGCCTCGAACCGCGTGAAGCCATAAAGGCACGACACCTCGCGCAGCCGATGTACAGCGACGAGATTTTTGATCGCGGAGAGATCGATGCCGGCGTCAGCATCCGCCCAAACCCCGCGCGGCAGCGTTTGCGCGTAGAGCTTCGCGGTCGGATTGTTTTGTCCGATTTCGGGCCGGCCGCTCGCGAAAACGTCAAACTCGGACAGCTTCGGCGACCGGCTGGCATCCGCGCTCGCTCCCTCGCGAATGCGCGCAAGCCGGGCGAAGATATCGTCGTCGGCATATGGGCCGAGCGATGCCGCAACCTTTGGATTGAACCGCTTTGCCTCCGCGACGTCCTGACCGATTGTACGTTGCCCAATTCCCCGGAGAGGCTCATCGACAAGCCGGGTCAGCTCGTCTTCCTCGGTCGGCAGCGAGATCACCGTGTAGACCTGCGGGAAATACGTATTCGTCGCCGTCCGCGTCAGCAGCTTGAGATTCTCGTCGCATCCGTTCGGATCTCGGTCGAGCAGCCACGGCCGCTCGCCGCGGCAATTGCCGAGGCGGCCTGGCTGGAACAGGGTCTGCAGCGACAGCTGTTGTCCGCAGCCGCACACGATGGTCGTGTCGGCGGGGTCGGCGCTCGTGCCCTTCTCCTCTACCCACATCGGCTCATGGCAGGCCTGATTCCGATGAACGACCCATCTCCAGTCGATGTCCTGCAGATGGCCCTTTTCGCAGGCGCAGACGAAGCGGATCGGCGTCACGTCGGATTTCTTGCCGTCGTCGAATATGAATCTTACGGCGTCCTCCTCGCGTATCGAGATCCTGCCAGCGCACCAGCCGACGGCGACGCGCTGTTTTGCCGCCAATGACGTTGGTCTCCACCTGCTCGCAGACGAACCAGGTCGGGAAGACCGGCGCAGCGATGCAGCTCGGTAGCCGTCCCGGTCGGCTGTCGCTTACAGGTGGCGTGCGCAGCGAAAGGCTTTTCGATTGCTCCAAGCGCCCCTGGTCCTTGAGCAATTGTTCAAGGCGCATGGTCAGTCGCGGCTCGGGAATGGTGGTGAAGGCGTTGCCCCTCATGTCCCATAGCTCGAGGCCGCCGACGACGACCGAGCGCGTCGGCAAATCAATCATCGCGCCCGGACCGAAGGTGGAAATCAGTTGGCTCAGCCGCTGCGCATTCTTGCTCATGCGAGGTCGTCCGCATTGGCGATCTTCTTGCCGTTAGGATCCGTGACCTTCAGGGCGACGTTCGGTTCCACGTCGCGCATCGAGCGGCCGGCCACGAAGCGCTGGTGCGCGGCGCCAAGTTCGGAATCTCCGGTGCGAGCGGCATGTGCAGCAGCCGGTGCGGGCTCTTCTTTTCGGCATAGGCAAAGGCATTGCCGCCCTGCCGACTGCTCGTCGGCAGTCTCGATCCAGGCATCCAGGAGTCCATCGATCAGAGCCGCGAGGGCCGCGCGGCCGCCGGGAACAGCGTTCGCGGCGCGCGCGCAACGATCGCATCGCGCACCGCCGTGCGGGTGCCGACTGGTTCTTCAATTCGTTGACGGCCGTATCGGGCGTCAGGCTCGGATCGATATGCCGCGCCGCAGCGACCACGATCGCGGCCAGGGCGCGATCCAGCGCCCGCGCCGCCCACGGCGTGACGCTCGTCGCCTCGACGGCGCGATAGAAGGTGCGGTGGAATTGCCCGAACTGCTCGAAATGCGTGCGGTCGCGCGGCTTATGCAGATTGAGCACCGCGACCACGAGGCCCGGGCGATTGTGATCGCGGCCGACCCGGCTGGTCGCCTGGATGTATTCCGCGGCCGTCTTTGGTTGCCCCTGAACGACCATCAGCCCGAGCCGCGGGATGTCGAGGCCGACCGAGATCATGTTGGTCGCGAGCGCGACATCGACCGGTTCCGGCATCCCGGCCAAAGACGGCCTCGAGGCGCTGCTTCGCCTCGCGCCACCTCATCCGTCGAAACGCGCGAGGTGAGTTCCATCGGCTCCTTGATGGTGCGATCGGCGAACGGGCTGTCCGCCGGATCGACGCGCCGCCGCTGCGTTCCGTAGCGAGCGGCGCGATCACGCACCTCGTCCTCGACGATCCGGCGCGCGCCGCCCAGTTCACGCAGCGCGTTGAAGTAGCAAAGCGCCGTCATGTAGGGATCGGCGGGGTTCTTGCCCGGCTGTGACGCTGCAGCTTGCGCATCGAAGGCCGCCTGCGCCGCCGCCAGCGAGCGTCGTCAGCGACCGCAAGAAGACGAGCTTCGGGCCGCGACCTTGCGCCGCGATGCCCAGATAGAGCCGCGCCGGTTCCTGCGACGACGGGACCGTGCGCGCAAAGAAGCTGTCGGTCCGATCGATGCCCGGCGGCGGAAAGATGCTCGTGCGCGGCCGGTCGAACAGCGCCGCGATCTGATCTGCCGCCCGTCGGACCGTGGCCGTCGAAGCGACGATCTTTGGGCGCACGCGGTTTTCGCCGATGCGGCGCGACGCAAGCTGATCGATCGCCGCCTCGTAGAGGCCGGCGACAGTTCCGAGCGGCCCCGCGATCAGATGCAGCTCGTCCTGGATGATGAGATCCGGCGGATCGAGCGACCAGCCATTGCCGACTGGTCGGCCTTGCCTCGGCTCAGCCGCGCCATAAAAGCCGACGCCATCTTCGAAGCGATCGACATGCCCGAAGAATGCGCCGGTCTCGCCCACCCACGGCAGGCTCGCGAACTTGTCGACCGTCGCGATCAGAAACGCCGGCAGGCGCCGATAGATCGGCTCGTCGACGGTAAGGATCGGCAGCGGCCGGTTGCCGCTGAAATCGCAGGCGGTGTTGGCGCAGCGGATTTCCAGATTGGTCGGCGCATGCTCGTTCGGCATGCAGGCGAAGGATGACGGCGTGAATTCCGTTCCGCACCAGGGGCAGGCCTTGAGCGGCGCCGGCGCGCGCTTGTCCGTCCGTTCGGTAGCGCCGCACGCGCCCGACCGCGGTCGTCTCGTCAGAGTTTCCCTTGCCGCCCAGCTCGTTCGGCGACGCGTCGGAGCCGACCCAAAGGCCGATCTCGATCGGCCAGTCGCCGAGCAGGCGGCGACCCTTCTCATCGACGTTCGTCGCGTCGGTGCGCATCAGCTCCAGCGCGCAAACGACGCCGGCCGCGCGAGCGAGCTGGTCGAGCGTAAGGAGGCGCAGCGTGTAGCGCATGATGACGGCGACACCGGCGCCGAGCACGCCCGGGCCGCTCAGCCGCCGATGCGCGATCACGAACGCCGCGAGGCCGAGATAGGCCTCGGTCTTGCCGCCGCCGGTCGGGAAGAACAGCAGGTCGGCAGTCTCGCGGTCGGCATGCGTGCGATCGAAAAGGCCGGCCATATTGAGCAGGATGAAGGCGAGCTGGAACGGCCGCCATTCGGGTGCCGGCTGCGCGTTCGGATCGCCGGTGGCGCCCGCGATGCGGCGTCGCGCCGCCATGGCGACGGCGAGATTCATGAAGCGGAACGCCGTCCGCGCCATCGTCGTTGCGGGACAGGATGTCGATGCCGTCGGCGATGCGTTGGCCTTGCCGTCTCCATCTCGGCGATGAGCCGCTCGCCGGTCTCGCGCCGCCGCGCGGCAGGCCGGCGAGCTTGCTTGCGCTCGGCATCGATCCAAGCTCCATAGAGGACCGGCAGAGTCGGCAAGGGCTCGTTCAGGCGCGAGCCGTCTCCGCTCGCGCCAGCTGCGCCAGCGCCTCCATGCCGAACGTGACCCGCGCTTTGAGTTCAGCGTCTTCGTTCGGCGCGACGCGTTCGACTTCTGCCGGCGGCAGAGGATCGGTCCAGACGCGGGTGACGCTCTCCGCCTGCTCCTCTTCGGCGTCCCAGCCGCCGCCGCGTTGCGGCCCACGGCCCATTCGCAAATGTCGCGATAGTGCAGATCGGCGATGCGCAGGTCCCAATCCTGGACGCGATAGCCGGAGAGATCGCGACGCGGCCGGAAGCCTTGCTTGCAGACGAGTTCGAGCCGCGCCTGAAAGGCGTAGCTCACATCGGCATAGAAGCGATGAACGGTCGCGCGCCGGTTGACGAGGAACACCGTGAGCGCGCGCACCTGCTCGTCGTGCCGTCCGGCGTCGGGTAGCTGAACAGGCGCGAATGCGTCTCCAGTACCAGACCGCCGCCCCGGCGTTGTTCGGCGCTGCGCTTTCCGGCACGACGATCGGACCGCCGCGGCCGTCGGGCACGGACAGACCCGACACGCTTTCCTTCGGGCTGCGGACCCAATCGACCAATGGGCCGCTCGTGCGCTTCGGCTTGCCGTCCTCGCCGCTTCTCGTCCGCCTCGTCCGGGAGAAGGATCGCTTCGGGCAGCGGCGGTTCCGTTCGGTAGTCGCCCCAGGAGATGCGTGCTTCGATCGCCTTGACGTCGGGCGGCAGCAGGACCGTCAGTCCGATCGAGGACGGCAAGAAACGCCGCGGGCGTTCGGCGCCTCGGTGGCTCTCGTATCGCCGGCCGCGCCGCCGGCGCCAGTCTGCGTCCGGCTCCTCGACGTCGATTTCCATCTCTTCCTGAGCCGAGGGATCGTCCTCTCGCTCCTCGTGCGCCCGTCGAGGCCAGCGGATCGTCCGCCGGCGCGAGAAATCCGGTCAGATACCAGCGTGACGGGTTTTCGTTCAGGCGCTCGCTTGCGAGATCGGCATCCTGCGGGCCGGGCCCGACAAGATCGCGGCGAAACACGTCCACGATGATGGGCGCGAATATCGACTGAGTTCGTCATGGCCGTCCCGAGCCCTTCTGAGATCACGAGTTCCCCGAGCGTCTTTGCGAGCCACTTGGTCGTATAGGCCGACTTCAGCGCTCTTTCGGCCGATGCCCGCATCGCGCGAGAAGCGTTTCCAGTGCGACGAGCCGATCCGTAAGCCGAGCCGCACACCGAACCGCAAACTGGCTTTGTCCGGTCCGCACAGCACCCAGGCATCGTTTCGCGTCAGCGCGTGCGCCCACAAAGATCGCTCGCCGACGTCGAGAGACGAGAACATGGACTCGCGCACGGCGACCGCGGCGCGTTCCGCGTCTCCGACCTGGATGGACCGCCGTCGAGCGATGCGCCGAGCGTGCGCGGCATCGATCTGCTGTTCCGGCCGCCGCCGCTGAAATCCGGTCTGCGTCTCGGTCACGCAGTCCTCGACCGTCTCGACTCCGTAGCCGCCCGCAAGCGCGCGCCACGCGCCCACCCGGAAGCACTCCAGGATGACGTTGGTGTCGACGAGGACGGGACCGCGGTGGCGCGCCATCGGGCCCTCACAGATCGACAGGGGCTTCGACCCCATGCGTCGCGAAAAGGTCGCCAGATCGTCAACCGTCAGATCGAGCAGATCGGCCGCCCGCCGCGCCGAAACGCGGCCCTCGTCAATCGCGAGGGCGATCACTTCCATGAAGGCTTTCGAGAACAGCGGCGGCGGCTCGCGGCCGGACAACGTCGCGGCCGTTGTTTCGCAAGGCCGCGTCTGGAATCTCGTGCGCGCCGCAGCCGGCTTCAAGCCGGTCGAGACGCGACAAGCCGCCATTTCAACGCCGAGGCGGTGACCTGCAAGCTCTTCGGCCGGCATTCAGTTGAGCCATGCGACGATCGTCGGCGCTCTCGGACCAGTCGCCGAACCGGTCGAGCACGGCGCTTCGGCATCAGGACCGCCGACGCGAAATTGTTGGCGAGCTGCTCCACGCGATTCCTGCTGGTCTCGGTCGCCTCCTCGGAATGCTCGGGCGGCATCGCGTCCCAGGTGAGGATGTGGAAGAGCTCGTGCGCCAGATCGAAATGGCGGCGGCCCGCGACCTCATGGCGATTGATCAGCACGACATCGAGTTCCGGCAGGCGGCAGGCCGCGCCGGAAATGCCCTGGAACGCATCGACCATGAGCACCAGTATGCCCAAGCTCGCGCTCCATGACCTCGGCAAGCCGTTCCGCCGGCACGTCGCCAAGCTCGAAATCGGCGGCAAAGCGCTCGCCGGCCTCCATGGCGTCTTCGAAGCTGCTGTTCGCGTGAGTTCGAGGGCCTGGCGCAAGAGCGGCGCAGGCCGGCCGACTTGGGCGCGAGCGTGCGGAACGCCGCGATCCAGCGCCCGGCGATCCGCTCATAGGCGTTCAGCCGCTTTCCGGCCCCACGTCTCGGTTCGCCGCCAGGAAAATTGCCCTCCCCGACGAGCAGGAACGGATCGGTGAAATAGTCGAGCGACGCGCCGAGCTTCTCGACGGCGATGAGCAGTTCCTCGGCGGTGACCGCCGCTCGCCGGTCTCGATCGCCGAAACCGTCTGGCGGTCCTTGAAGCCGAACAGGCGCGCGAGGTCGTCCTGCGAGAGCTTTCGCTCCTCGCGCAGCGCCTTGATCCGCGCTCCGATGAGATTCGTCGTCATGGCTGCCTCCAGAGACCGATATAATCTTGCAAATGACATTTGCAAGAAAATATTGCGATGTGATAAATGTGTCTGAAGTTTCGGTCAATCTGGGCCATGGCTCCCAACGCAGCCGAGGCACAGAAGCCGCTAGCCTATAGGAAAGTTATAAAATGATTTCAGTAACTTGGATGAAGTGCGGCGACGACGGTCATTACTGCGACCTCGAGCTGCTCGATCTGGCGACAGTTTCGGCCAAGACCGGAGTGTACGTCATTTGACACGAAGGCAATCCGGGACGCGTCGTTCGCATCGGCCAGGGCGACATCGTAACCCGCCTTGGGGCGCATCGTCGGCGACTCAGCGGTCCTGGTGTGCCAAGACGTACGGGAAGCTGCGCGTTACATGGGCAGCTGCACCGGCTCATCAGCTGGATGGTGTCGAGCGGTATCTGGCGAACACGTGGCCTCCACTAATCGGGGATGCGTTCCCCGACGTGGCGCCTCTTGCGGTGAATTCTCCGTTTGCGGCGTGACGGCGTCCATTCCCGCCAGAATGGCGTCCAGCGTCTCGCGAAGCTTCATGTATTGATACCACGCCCATGGGGGCTCTTCCCCTTTCGCTATCTTCTGCAAGGCCCATTCCCGGACTCGCTCAAGTTCGGCGCGCGTCATAACTCGATCCTCTGCCGATCCGGTTAACAACCGATTCACGGGCAAATAGTTCGACGCTATGGCAAGAACAACTAGCTTCATCGCTCCAGCTTCAGGCGCTGGATCTAGCCTAGTCGAACGTGATGAAGCTAATCGTCCTCGTCGCCTGCTTCCTCGTCGTCCTCTCGCTTCCCCTTCATCCCCGGCGCAATGCCGAGGCGGACTTCTTCGGCGTGGCGTTCGGCGTTGAGCGCGAGGAGGCGGGCGAGGACTTCGTCGCGGAAGTCGGAGGGCCAGAACAGGCGGCCCTGGTAGGTGTGGTCGTCCTCGTTGGTCTCGTCGAGGAAGATCGGCGCGGCGCGCGCGGCGAGGTCGTGCCAGCCATAGGCTTCGAGCACGGCGCGGTCCATGGCGGCGTGCAGCTCGCGCAGGCGCTGGATGTCCTCGGCGGTCTCGGTCGCGATCGTGGAAGCGATTGTAGGTCTTGGTCATGCCCTCGTTGCGGGCGACCATGAGCGCGGCGCGGTGGTCGTGATAGGTCGTGCCCGGCAATTTCGAGCCTGGCGATCGGTTCGAAATTTGCCGGAAACGGGAAGGTCTGGAAGCAGTCGGACGGGGTATATCGAAGATCATCCTTCATCGTCGAAGCGAAAAAACGTGCCCAAATCTCGTGTATCCGCGACTGTACAGATGCGCGAAAGTCGCGATACGCTGTAGAACGCAAAGACAACAAGCTTTTGATCAAATACCTGGCCAGTGGCCACGATATGCGAATGCAAAGTGCGGTGATCGCAACTCGCGAGCACACGATAATGCGATCAGCCCGGTGCGAATTGCAGCGCACAGATCGCTTCTTTGGCGCTCGGCGAATATCGCCACCATTCAAGCTTTCGACGGCGTCCATCGAGCTGTCCAGTCGCGTCCGCTCAGGCTTGACCTGTCTGCTCGAACGATCGCTCATCAAGTCGAGCCGATAGTCGTTCAGCGCCATCTTTTCGCTTCGTGCATGATCGCTAAGATCAGATAACGATATGCGTGCGATGCAAGTGTTCAGGGTCTCGTTTAAATTCTTCTCCCCCTATGTACGGGAAAATGCGCTCGGCATTTGCGGGATTAGTTCTACTAAGTCTTTTCATATCTGCAATCGATGCGAGTCGCCTCTTTGACGCTGCCTCATCGTCAAACGTAAAGCCCATGCCGCAGAACATCGGACCCCCTGAAAGCCTTCTCCGAATTTGCTGGCAAAGGCTACGGGCGATGTCGTCGAGATCACCATCGACAAGATAAGCGGAAATTCGCTCGAACTGCGCTCCCGTCAGAAGGCAGGCGGACTTGCACTGCCCTTTGCAACATGCACGACGCGAGACGATAACAGCTGCTTCTCCCGGCCATCTCAGACGTCGTACGGCACGATAGATCGTTCCCCCATTCCGAAGAATTGCTGCGAGCCCCGTTTCGCGTGTATCGCCTTGACTGATCGTGTTCGTCGCAATCAGGCCGAAGCTCCGCCTTGACGCAGCAGACTGAATGCCCGTCGAAAGAAATGCGCGACAAGATCGGCGTTTCCATGCGCACCTTCATGCAATGTCTGCAGCCAGTCGACGATAATCCCGTCCGATTGCTCTGTGATAATCGTATTCCTCCCAGCAAACGGCGGATTTCCAACGATCGCATCGAACCCGCCATTCTCCCGCGCAAACACCTCCGGAAATTCAATCTCCCAATGAAACGGCGTGAGCGGATGCGCGCCTTGCTTCAAGGTCGCGGCCATGCGGCAAGCTTGTCCCACGCTGCTTCCGGCGATCCGCCGAGCCAGCTCTCGACCTCGGCGCGCTTCTTCTCGCGCGCCTTCGGCTTGTCCTCGGCGAAGAACGCCGCGATCACAGCGTCGCCCATGAGGCGGATGTCCTTGAGCCGCGCTTCCAACGAACGATGCCGCTGCTCCTGGATGGCGCGCGCGGTGTCGTCGGGCGCGGCCTGGATTTCGGCGCGGCCCTTCATCGCCTCGGCGACGCGGTCCTTCACCAGTTGCCGGAACAGCGGCAGGCCGGGCTTCGACGTGTCCCAGTGCGCCGCCGCGATCTGCGCCTGCGTCAGCCCCACCAGGCTGTCGCCCGATTTCAGCGCGTGATCGAGGAAGGTGAACTCGTGGTCGCGCGCGAGCGTCGCGAGCCACAGCGACAGCTTGGCGAGATCGGTGGCGAGCGGGTTCTTGTCGACGCCATAGAGGCAGCGCTGCGCGACCAGGCGGCGGGCGTGCAGCTCCTCGTCCTCGTCCGCCGGGATGACCGGCTTCTTCTCCGGGTAGCGCGACCAAGCCTCGACCAGCCGTCGCCGCGAGCGCGCGGCAGGCCTCGACCAGGAAGGCGCCCGAGCCCATGGCCGGATCGCAGACCTTGAGATCGAGGATCTGCTCCGGCGTCGCGTCCGGCCCAAGCCGCTCGAAGGCCGGCTCCAGCGCATATGCGCACGATCGGCTCGGTGAGGCTGCGCGGCGTGTAATGGCTGCCGGTGCGGCGCCGCTCGTCGGTCGGCTGCAGGATCGGCGTGCCCGGCAGCGACCTCGTGTTTCTTCGGCGAGCCGCGCTCGTCGACGATCGGATCGAGCGCAGCCGCCAGGTCGGCGGCCGACTTCGCCGCCTCCACCGCCTTGCCGACATTCGCCGAGAGCTGCGCGCGGTCGGCCTCCTCCTTGAGAAACTTGATGCGGTCCTTGCCCTTGGCGGCGGCGAGCTTTTCGAGATCGACGAACACCGGCGTGCGATTGTTCTTGCCGGCCTTGATGGCGAGCGAGCGCCCCGCGGCGCTCTCGACCGTGAAGCCCATCACGGTCTCGTAGACAGAGCCGATCTGCTCGACGTCGAGCGCACGGTATGAAAGCCGCTCGCGCGTTCCACCTTTCATTTGCAATGTCATCAGGCCTTCGAGGATCCGAAGAAGGCAGCCGTCGGATACTGGAAGCACACGCGGTGGCGCGACCAAATCGGCGCGCCCTTCAAGTCATCGTAAGTCAGCACCCAAGACAAGTGCTGTTGCTGCCGTAATTGCTGCCCGAGCGCACGGTGGTACTCGCCGTCCAGAGAGTTCAGGTAAAGGGTTTTTCCCTTCTCAAAATACGGAGGGTCTATGAAGAGCATCACGTCGCTCGGAAGCGTTTTGTCGAATGAATTCAATTCCGTCGTCACCCGAAACGCGTATTCGGTCGCGATACTCCGCGATGCGCTCGCAGCGGCCCCGTAATTCCACGCTATTAAAGCGAGCATCGAGTTTCCATTTTCCGGTCTGTTTGACGCCCCCTATTGGGCCGCCGTTCATGATGATGCCAGAACGGTTGCAGCGATTGAGGTAGAAGGTAGCGAATGCCCGGTCGAGCTTTGACGAGCGCTTGCTTCTGTACGTGTCGCGCTGTCGCCGCCACTCGGCTATGCTGATCTTGGTTTCCAATATGCGCCGGCTGAACTGATCGGATCTGTTGCGGACAGCCCACCAAAAATCACGTATGGCAGGATCAGCGTCGTTTATATAGACGCTCTCAGTCTCCTCCAGAAACAGCAAACTTAGCGAAGCGCCTGCACCACCGCCGAATGGCTCAGCAACAGCTAATCGACCGAGGGCATTGAGCTTCCTGATCTGACTTAGCACCCCCGCGAGGGCAGACTTTCCGCCCGGATATCTGAGCGGGCTTGAGGCCTTCATTTCGGCAACTCCTGCTCTGCGGGAACCTCAAGCATTAGACGAAAAAGGGGCTCTGTGCGCACCCAAAACTGCCAAATGTCTCGTGCGCTTGGTAGGTCGCCAGTCTGATGTACGAAAGCGTGCAATTCGCTGAGAGAGAAAGGTGCCGCAGCATCGTAGCGCAGTGCCTTCTCCACTTTTAGTGCATCCCTGAAGTTCAACTTAGACTTTGCAATTCTGATAAGCGAGGGCACAAGCTGACGCATCGTAGGAGCGCCGAAAGGGACATTACTCTTGCCGCCTAGCCTCTCGATAATTCTTGGCAACTCCCCTATACGCTCAAGATAGTCGAGAGCCGCACATTCAAAAAATACTCGCAGCAAAACCGCACCTGCATTAGGGAAGTCCTCGCGCCTGAGGCGTATAAGCTCACGTCGGATGTCGCTCAAACGCTCGTGGCCGAAGATGACTTTAAAACTCCGCGGCAATACGGTTTTCGTTTCCTGCTTCGATTTCTTGTTTGGTTCAGGTTTGGCAGAAACGGGTGCTGAGGCGACTGATCGACCCTGGATAACGTCCGAAGGTACAAATGAGCCTGCCTTTTTCTGTGGCTTGTCCTTGTCATCCCATCCGTCGAAATACTTCTTTATGTCATCATTGCTATTCAGGGTTCGCGATGACTGTTTGCCCAAAGCAACGTCGGAAACGAGCTTCCCGAAGCCTTTAACGAACTCGGCCTTTGTTGTAAAACCGCAAAGCCCGTGATCTGGATCACGCTCAACCTTCAGATAATCTCTGCCAACGGATGAATTAAAAACACGGCCTAGCGTGGTGAAGACGTTCGCACGAGGATTGTCCAGCTTTGCCTTTACTTCGTCAGGTAGCTGCAGCGACCTCGCCATGTCAGCGATGGCTCGTGTTTGGCGTGCGGTCTGTATGTCGGCAGACGAGAATCCAAGTTCGCTTTCAAGCTCAATATTGGTGTAGCCCTCCTCAAGTTTTTCCAAAATGAAGCTGGCTCGGTTTTCAGCTTCCCACGCTAGGACGGGGGTGCCGATATGTCGCCCGGCAACTTGGCGATCCGTTGCGCGCCGGGAGGGTGCGATCGCCACGGGCACTGAAGCGATATCCCTCAGATCGTGGATGCGACGTGACAGTCGTTCAACTTGCCGCTGCTTCGCACCTTCAAGTAGGCCGGGCTCTCGAAGCGCTTTGAGCGCGGCGAGCCGACGATTACCCTCGATAACGACAAGCTTTTCTCCCTCCTTTACCGCTAGCAGGGGCTCGTTGGAGAAATATCCTCGGGTGGCAATACTGTCCGCAACTTCGAGGGCCTTATCATGTTGGAATAGATACTGAATGATTTCGCGCGGCGCGCGGGCTAACGACTCTCGGCCTAGTCGTGGGTTCTTTTCGTCCAAATGTAGGCTCGCAACAGCGACAGGCCTAACATGCCAGTAGTCGGACGCCATCTGGTCACCCTCCCGGCACTATTAAAGCGTGTTAGGAACCGCAACCCCCCTCTATCCGTGCTCCGCCCGCCCACAGCGTTTTTGCGATCTGCCGCTCTTCGGTTAATCGCACCAGCGCCGCATCCGACGCCGCGATATCGGGCACGAAGGTGTCAGGATCGCACCTATACTGCCAGCGCTAGCGAGGAGCAGTCTCAGCTTGTCACTTTCTGGCGTGACGGCTGGTCCGCACTTGCCGATGGAAACACGCGTCTCGGGGTTTCACCGTCTTTAGGTCCGTGAGCCCCGTGCGGCAGTCCGGGCTTCCCCCGCGGCAGAAGGAATGCCGCATAGCGGGAGCCGCGCTGAGCGCCCGCAACTGGAGCCACGGTTGGTGCAATAATACCAATCCTCAGATTAAGTGACTGACGGCGGCCCAGTCGCGGCGTGCGATGGACATGATTTTCCAGGGCTGATCGATCAGTGTGTTCCATGCGTAGCAACAGTGATCGACGATGTCGTCGAAGGATCGGAAGATACGGTTCGACAGCCAGTTCTGGCGCATGAACTGCCAGATGTTTTCTTGGGGGTTGAGCTCTGGCGCACGCGGCGGCAGCGGCAGGAGCGCTAGATTGCTGGGAATCCTGAGGTCCTTGGCGCCGTGCCAGCCGGCCTGATCGAGGATAAGGATGGCGTGCGCGCCGGCGGTTACTCTTGTGGCGATCTCGTCGAGATGAAGCTGCATGGCTTCGGTGTTGCAGAACGGGAGAACGAGAGCGGCGCCAGCTCCGCGTTCAGGGCAGACCGCGCCGAACAGATAGGTCGACTGTGTGCGCTGATCATGCGCGGCGCGGGGACGCGAGCCCTTCCTGGCCCAACGATAGGTGAGCTTGTTCTTCTGGCCGACCCGCATCTCGTCCTGGAACCAGACCTCTACCGGTGTGCCCGGCGCGAGCTTGGCGCGGACTTCCGCCACGCGATCGGCAAAGTTTTTTTGAACGCCTCCAAGGCATCAGGGTCCTGCTTGTAGGCTTTCGCGGTATTATGGCGCAAACGCCACAAGCAGTGCTAAATCACTGCCATGCGGGCTCATAACAAGCCAAATAGATGGCAGCCTACTGGCAGCGATTGGCTCACAATTGTTGCTTTGGTCATAGCCGTGGTGGTGTCAATTTCACCGCCAAACTGGCAGATCGGCACCCCGGTTATAGTGGTGACCGTTGCGATCATTCTAATCGCGGCGATTAGAGACCGATCTCATCCGGCAATTCGCACTGGAGCCGCGATCGCTTTGTCGGCTTATCTTCTTTGGGCGACAACACCATCAATATGGATGAGTTTTCATAAGGATCATCCCAACGTCGCCTTTAATTGGCCGGTGACGTTTGGCCCTTCAGCCGATCCAGTTAATACGCCATCGGTGCCGCAAGCGCCTGAATTGCATCTTGATATGCTAGGAACGAATGTGTTCAATGCAATTAGGGTGCCGGGTTCTGAAAAAAATACAGGGATCGGGATTTGGGCGAAGGTGTGGAATACCGGAGCCCCAAGCGTCATAACATCGTGGACCCTCACTATCATTACAGCGGGCGGCCGTCCTAGACTGGGCTCAAATGATTCCCACACCTGACTATTTTCCGCTTTACGGGCAAAATCCACTGGTTCTTAGAAAATCTACATCAATTGATTTTTTAACAAGTCGAGAACCGCTCACGGAAATTCCCAAAGATGGAACGGTTTTATTTTTAACGAGCATTAGCCGCGAGATCGTTGCAGACAATACCACTATGCTCATTCTCACAATCAAAGATAATCGGGAGAAAGAATATACAATTACAAAGCGACAAGATGACTTCGGGCGCTAAATTTCATCCAGCGCGACACCGTCCAATTCGAGCGCCGCGAGCACGGCTAGAAACCACGTCGCCGGGAACGTCCCGCGTTTGAGCTTATTTGTGACCGACGCCTCCGTTTCCTCTTTAAAACCATGTTTTTTGAGCCGTTTCGCCAGCTCGATATAGGTTATCTCGGTTTCCCGTAGCTTGTGCTTGAGGAAAGCGGCGGCGCGCTCCGCCCATTCATCCTCAGAAGTTATGGCCATGCCCTCTCTCCTATCACATTTGAGGGCTATCATATATGATATTCCCATGTTGACAAGCCATTACCTATCATATATGATAGCTTCCATAAACGATAGGTGTGCAGATGGCCCAACATTTCCTCCTTTCCAAGTCAGCCAAGACCCTCTCGCTGGCGTCTGTGTTCACCATGAAGGACGCCGACGCGGAAATGACGTTCCGGCTTGTTCGTTGGGCCGATACGGAGGGCGAGCCAGTATGTAGCCATTGCGGCGGCGTTGACGCCTATGACTGCCGCCGCTTGAGGGGCGCACCCCGCTTCCGTTGCCGCGCTTGCAAAAAGGATTTTACGCTGACCAGCGGAACGCTGTTCGCCTCCCACAAGCTTCCGCTTCGCTGCTATCTCGCCGCCATTGCCATCTTCTGCAATGAGGTAAAAGGCAAGTCCGCGCTCGCTCTGAGCCGCGATTTGAACGTCTCTTACAAGTGCGCCTTTGTGCTCCTGCACAAGCTGCGCGAGGCGATGGCGGCGGAGCTGAAGGGTCGCGTGGTCGGCGGCGAGGGCAAGGTAGCAGAGGTTGATGGCGGCTATTTCGGAGGATACCGCAAACCAGCGAACTTGAGAGAGAACCGCGTTGACCGTCGCTTGCTCCGCAATCAGACCGGCAAGCGCAAGGTCGTGGTGGTGGTCCGCGAGCGCGGCGGCAATTCGGTCCCAGCAGTGTTCAAGTCGGAAGCCAAGGCAATGGCCTTCCTTCGCGCCCACGTCGCCAAGGGCACGATCATGAACGCCGACGAAGCCGGTTCATGGGATGAACTGCACAAGCGATATGAGGTTCGCCGGATCAATCACGAAGAAGCTTACAGCCTAGACGGCGCTTGCACGAACTGGGCAGAGGAATTTTTCAGCCGCATGCGTCGCGCCGAGATCGGACACCATCACCATATCGCTGGCGCTTATTTGCTCCGGTACGCGCAAGAAGCGTCATGGCGGGAAGATAACCGCCGCGTCGCGAATGGCGAACAGGCGAGCCGCATTGCAGAGCTGGCGATGGCGAATAAGCCGAGTGTGGATTTCAGCGGGTATTGGCAGCGACATCTCGAAGATTGATTTAGACTCTCAGGTCGCGAGTTCATTTAAATCGCAAATCGGTGACAGTCGTCGCTCCTTTTCGCACTCTCGGCACCTGCTTTTAATGGCGAGCACGGTGCTCGGAGAGCCGGGGACTCAATTCCCCTAGCGAAAGAAAACGCTATGGCGACAATCAAATGTCGGCCAGAACGGAAAGGCCCCAAGCCTGGACCGAAGACTGTGCGGATAACGCCGCACACGAGGTCCAAGCCGAAGCCGATCCGCAAAGGCTGCTGATGTAACCTAAGTGTTGGGCGGCGGCTGTCACCACCACCACCTAAGACAATAGCTGCAAATCACTTTTATTCAAAGCAAAAAATCAAGTCAAATCAAGTGCTTGATCCAACTAGAGTTTTTAGGCATTTGTAATCGGCAGTCGCCACACGGTCACGCCCTTACGCTTCCCATCCCGCTGCACACGGCCCCTCATTTCCTGCATCCGCAGCGAATGGATAAGCCGGTTAGTCAGCCCCTTGGCCAACACCGTGTCGGCAGTATCCATTCCCTTGGCCTTCATCATCTCTAGGGCCAGCTCGCGGGTGTCGTGCGACCCCTTGGCGAGCGCCGCTTGGCAGATCGCCCAAGGTTCCCCGCGCTTGAATAGGCGGTAGGTATCGACATAGCGGGCAATGTCGGAGGGCTTACCGGAGGCCGCAAATATGCGGATGGTCGCCTCGACGTGTGCCAAGTCGAGGCGCGCTTGGGCGAGCTGCTTTTCGTACAGCTTGATTGAAGCAGCGATCTGGCTCCGCTTGCGCTTCAAGGTCGTAACGGTTCGGATTTCGGCCATGCACGGAATTTAGGTGCCGACCGGATTCACTTCTTGTGGCGTTTGCGCCATAATACCGGGCTTTCGGCCGCGCGCTCACATGCGTGAAGCCCAGGCTCTTCAAAGCACGATAGATCGTGTCGTCCGAGACCGAGAGCCCAAACTCCTCGTGCAGCTGCATAATCAGGTCGCACGCCCGCCAGCGCACCACGCCGTGCACCGCCGGGATCGGACCCTCCTCCACGAGCCGGACCAGAAAGGCCCTGTGTTTTTTGCCCAGCTTGGGTGGCACGCCCGGGGAGGGAATGTTGATGAGACCGTCCGGCCCTTGCTCGTTGAACCGGATCACCCAGTCCCGCAACGTCTGACGGTCCATTCCGCCTATCGTCGCCGCATCCGTCCGCGATGCTCCATCGAGCACCGCCGCGATCGCCAAAAGCCGCCGCGCCTGCCCGCCGTCCTTCGCCCGCTTGGCGAACCCGCGGACCTCGCCCGCCGTATAATCAGCCCTCACCGCAATCGCCTGGCCCATGGCAAACGACCCTCCGTTTGCCACCTTAAATCATTTCGCAGATGATTTGGGAATCCCGAAAAGTCAGCCACTCCGCGCGTTGGTATAAGGCTGTCGATCTCACAGAAGATCGGCTGGGGCCTAGTCTTGGGACATTGGCCCGGGGCCTGCTGCGTTGGCGCTAGGCGCGCCTGCCTTGCCGATCGACACTTAGATGTTGAGGCCGCGGAGCTCGAACTCGGCGCCAATCGACGGCACCAATTCACGCGGACACTCTTGAGGTCGCTCGAAGCCAATGTACCGCCGCCTCGAGCGCACGGGCCAAGCCTGCAATGGCGAGACACACGCGGATATCCTGAGGGTGGTCATGCTCCGGACCTTTCTTTTCCTAGCTAGCTCGGGCGCAAGCGGAAAGGTTGATTTGTCGGTGAAGGGATCGCGAGCATTGTAGTAACCTCCCGACATAAGCTTCTTCGTCCGATGCCAACAATTCGTCGTTTCGAGAGTAAAGCCCAGCTTCTTCGCGTAGGGCGCCACTACTTCGCTGCGCAACACGTCGGCACATTGAATGGCGAGAATTGCATCATCTTGTGACACTGGCTCCGCTCGATGGACAATCTTATTTCGAGTTGAGTAAACCACGGTTGTAATCGTGGGCCATAGTGCCTTTCCGTTAGGGACCTTTATTTCGGTAAGATCGATGTCGTGAAAAATCAGAATTTGTGGAAGGATTTCGCGGTCGCCGGAGCCGCGGCCCGATGCGATCCTTTGAGTTAGCAAACTAGCCCATTCCTCAGACAAGAAGGCTGCTTGCATAAGTGGACGTAGCAGCAGAAATCTGATCGTCAATTCTATCGCAGTTACAGCGGAGACGACTGCGGATTGAAAGAAGCCACCAGTTAGAAGCATTCGCGCTTCTTTCATGCAATGCTCGATCCGAGCATCCACAGCATCGCCGTAGGTCCCTAGATAGTTTCGGACCCCATCCTCCGAAATATTGTTAAGAGTCTCTTGTATAAACTCGGCCTGGGCGATTTCTTCTTCGTAGTATTCGCGATCGTCCCAGCCGCCCATCGTCTGCTCCCCACCAAAGTGCTAAGTAGCATTATATAATAACCCTACGAAAGGAACAGAAGATGCGAGCCTGCACAGTCAAGGGCTCACGACTACGACGAGTTTGCCATGAGACAATCGGTCGTTAACAACGCAATCGGATCGCTCAACAAATTGTTGGGCAACGCGCGAGACGCGCTATTCGATATCGAGAGAGACGTGCATGGCATTTCGGCCTATGGGGAGGGAAGAGGTGGTCCCATTCCCTGAGACAGCCGGCTAAGGTGAATTCGCCGATGCAGAGGACGGACCACCATGAGGACGCGGAGACGGTTTTCGGCTGAGTTCAAAGCCAAGGTCGCGCTTGAGGCGATCAAAGGCGAGGCGACGGTCGCAGAGCTGGCGACCAAGCACGAACTGCACCCGACCCAGATTGCGGCCTGGAAGCGCGAGGCGGTCGAGAAGCTGGCCAAGGTGTTCGACGAGAAGGGCACCGAGCGGGACAAGAGCCGTGATGGCGAGATCACCAAGCTTCACGCCAAGATCGGTCAGCTTGTTGTGGAACGAGATTTTTTGTCGAAAGCCTTCGACCGCTGAGCCTGGATCGGAGGAAGACGATGATCGACCCCGGTCATCCACGGCTCTCGATTGTGCGCCAGTGCGAGCTGGCATCGATCAGCCGCTCGTCATTCTACCGTGAGCCGACAGCGGAGAACGAAGGGACGCTGCGGTTGATGCGTCTCATCGATGAACAGTTCCTCGAGACGCCCTGGTACGGCTCGCGGCAGATGGCGCGGCATCTGCGCCGTAACGGCTGGTGCGTTGGGCGCCATCGCGTCCGTCGTCTGATGCTCAAGATGGGTTTGGCGCCGATCTACCAGCGCCCGAAGACCAGCGAACCGCATCCGCAGCATCGGATATGGCCATATCTGCTTCGCCATCTGACCATCGATCGACCGAATCAAGTCTGGTGCGCAGACGTGACCTACATCCCGATGCGCAGAGGCTTCCTGTACCTGGTCGCGATCATGGACTGGTTCAGTCGCAAGGTTTTGGCGTGGAGACTATCGAACACGATGGATGCTGACTTCTGCGTCACGGCACTGCAGGAGGCGATCGCCCGCTTCGGCAGACCTGAGATCTTCAACACCGATCAAGGCTCGCAGTTCACCAGCTTTGGCTTCACCAACACCTTGAAGGGTGCCGACATCCGCATCTCGATGGATGGTCGTGGCCGCTGGATGGACAACGTCTTCATCGAGCGGCTGTGGCGATCGTTGAAATACGAATGCGTCTACCTCAATGCCTTCGAGACCGGCAGTGAGGCAAGAACAGGGATCAGTCGTTGGGTCGGCTACTACAACGCCGATCGACCCCACTCGGCCTTCGGCGGCAGGACGCCCGACGAGGTCTATGCTACGCAAGCAAACGAGGAGAAATTGGCGGCGTAATCGAACCCAAAATCCACCTTAGCCAAGCCGCCATTCTGTCCCGCGAAGCGGGACCACCTCTTACCTCCGCGCCTGCTTTCCTGATTTCATACAAAATCTTTCCATCGTTGGTGCGCTCAAAACGTTAAGCCGGATTGCGGCATCAGTAGCGTTGGCGCGGCAATCGAGTTCAAAATTGTCCATAACGAAAAAGAAGTGAAAACCGCCTTCAGCGGCATAGTGGAGGACGCATCGGGACCGCGCTTCGCTGGCGGCGTTGATCCTCGCCGTCATGCTGGTCGGCGCCCATTCTGCATGGGCGCAATTCGGATACGGCATGCGACCGCCGGCGATCGGCGGCGTGGCCGGCTGGGTGCTCGCCAAACAGGCCGCGTTCTACACCGCGCTTGCCGCCATGATCCGCTCGGCGAAGGTCGACGGGTCCGCGCTGTGGGGACTGATGGGGATATCGTTCCTTTACGGCATCTTCCATGCTGCCGGACCCGGCCACGGCAAGGCGGTGATTTCGTCCTATCTCCTTGCCAACGACGAGACCTGGCGACGCGGCATCACGTTGTCATTCGCATCGGCAGTGATGCAGTCGCTGACCGCGATATCAATCGTCGCTATCGGCGCCGTGCTCCTCGGCGCCACTGCCAAGCTCATGGGCGATACGGTGAAGATCATCGAAATCGTCAGTTATGGTCTGATCGTACTCCTCGGCGCGCGGCTTTTATGGGTCAAGGGATATGGCTTTTTTGGCGCGCTCAGTGAGTTGAGGACCGACCTTGCGGGCCGCACCGCCGACCTCGAAACGCACGGTCATGCGCATTGCGGTCACGCCCATGACGACAAGAACTGCCATCATCACCACCAGCATCATCACGACGATATGCACGCACCCGGTTTCGGCTGCGACAAGGTCCACGGGGCCGGCGGCATGTCCCAGCACGGCGACCATCACGGCCACGGTCATCACCATTACGGCGAGGAGTTGGACGTACTGCCATGGGGACATGCCCACGGCCCAGAGCCTGTGGAGTTGGCTGGGCCAGGTGGCTGGCAGCGCGGCCTATCCGCGGTCGTAGCCGTCGGTTTACGGCCGTGCTCCGGTGCTATCATTGTTCTCGTATTCGCGCTCGCGCAGGGCCTGTTTTGGGCCGGCATCGCCTCGACCTTCGTGATGGGACTGGGCACCGCGATCACCGTCGGGACCATTGCGACGATTGCGGTCGGCGCCAAGGCACTGGCAAAGCGCGTTGCGTACAAGCCGACCGGCTATGGAACCGTTCTGGTTCGCGGCATCGAATTTGGCGCCGCCGGACTCGTGTTCGCCTTCGGCATTTTGCTGCTCACCGGCTACATGGCGAGCGAGCGGATGATCGGTTTATGAACAGGGGAACATGGCATGTCGCGCCTGCCCCCCTGTACCGCCGCCGCGATCGCGACGAAGAGCGAAAAGGATGACTTCGCTGCTCCGCCCGCTTGTTTGGCTTCTGGTCCGGCGATTGTGCCGGCGCACGCCCAAGATCCAGGCACGTTAAATCCGGAACCGTTGCCGCCATTGCCAAATCCCAACTCGCCAAAGACACCGGCGAAGGAATTGTTCGCCCGCGAAGCGACGCCGTTGCAGGGTCCGCCGCGATCGATCGGCTCCTATGCAGATGGCTGTCTCGCCGGCGCAATCGCGCTGCCAATCACGGGGCCGCGTGGCAAGTGATGCGGTTGTCACGCAAACGTAATTGGGGAAATCCGAGCCTAATGGCCTTTATCGAACAGCTCGCCGACAAGGCAAAGAAAATCGGATGGAATGGACTTCTGATCGGCGACATGTCGCAGCCACGTGGCGGGCCGATGATCAACGGCCATTCCAGCCATCAGATCGGGCTTGATGTCGATATCTGGTTCACGCCGATGCCGGATCACGAGCTCTCACAAGAGGAACGCGAGTTCGATATTGCGCTGAATATGGTTGCAAAAGATGGGCGCGACGTTGATCGAGGAGTGTGGACACATGAACGCACGGCACTTGTCCACGCAGCTGCGCAAGACCCAGTCGGTCACTCGGATATTCGTCAATCCGGCAATAAAAAAAGCTATGTGTCGCGAAACTGGGCCGGATCGCTCTTGGTTGTCCAAAGTCCGCCCTTGGTGGGGACACGACGAGCTAGGGGGCCCGCCCGATAGCATACAATGCAAACCGCAACCCCCAGTGGCTGCGGACGACGGATGCGGCCATGAGCTCGAAATCGTGGCTTAAGAAAACGCTCCATCCGCTGACGCCCTCCGCTAAGCCGAAACACAATTTTACACTTGCGGCCATGCCAAAAGAGTGCCGTGCGGTGGTTAGAGCGCCCTGAGCAGGTCGCTTCTCAGGCATCTTGGGCTTTTGGTACTGAGGTGAACCATGATGAAACCCCATGCCGTAACGGTGTCGACTTTGCTGTTCGTTATATCGCTCACTGCAGCTTACGCGGCCGATCAAGACGTATGGGATGAATGCAATCAGACTGGTACCACCGACCGCTCCATCGCCGCCTGCACGCAAATCATTCAGGCCCCAGATGAGACGGCTTCCAACCGCGCGGTGGCCTATTATATTCGCGCTGGCACCTACAAAACGAAGGGCGACAACGATCACGCCATCGCAGATTATACGAAGGCGATCGAAGCTAACTCGCAATACGCTGACGCGTACGCTGGCCGGGGCATCGTCCACCAGATCAAGGGCGATGACGACGCCGCCATCGCAGATTATACGAAAGCGATCGAAATCAATCCGCGCTACGCCGCGGCGTATGCGGGCCGCGGCATGGTCTATCGTCTCAAGGGCGACAGCGACCATGCTATCGCGGACTACACCCAAGCGATCGAGATCAATCCGCGCTACGCGATCGCCTACTTTAACCGCGGAAGCGCCCTTGAGACAAAGGGCGAGCGCGACCGGGCCATCGCAGATTTTACCGAGGTCATCGAGCTCGATCCGCAAGACGCCGAGGCGTACGTTCGTCGCGGTATCATTTACCAAGCCACGGGCGACGGCGATCATGCGATCGCAGATTATAGCAAGGCAATCGAGATCGATCCGCAACACGCCGAAGCGTATGTTCGCCGCGGCATGGTGTACCGGGTCAATGGCAATGTCGACAGTGCAATATTGGATTATGGCAAGGCAATCGAGATCAACGGGCAGTACGCCGTTGCGTATCTAAACCGCGGCAGCGCGCTCGAGGCCAAGGGCAACCATGACTTGGCAATCGCGGATTTCAGCAGAGCAATTGAGATCAATCCCGAGGATGCCGAGGCTTATTACGACCGCGGCATCGCCATGCAGCATAAAGGCAATCGCGATGGGGCGATCGCCGATTACACAAAGGCGATAGAGATCAAAGCCGGTTTCGCCGAGGCGTATGTCGGCCGCGGTACTCTCTATCAAGCTGGCGGCGACAGAGATCGCGCCATCGCAGACTATAGTAAGGCAGCAGAGATCAACCCCCGGCGCTCGAGCGTCTATCTCAACCGCGGCACCATCTTCGCCGCGAAGGGTGATCAGGACCGGGCGATCGCCGATTATGACAAGGCCATCGAGATCAATCCGCAGGATGCGTCGGCATACGTTCGCCGCGGTATAGCCTACCGCCTCAAAGGCAACAGCGACCGCGCGATCGCAGATTTCAGCAAGGCCGTCGAAATCAACCCGAACGATGTCAGTGCGTACTCCTACCGCGGCAGCACCTTCAACGCTCGAGGCGATAACGATCGCGCCATCGCAGATTTTACCAAGGCGATCGAAATCAAACCGCAAGACGCCGATATTTACAATAATCGCGGGGTTGCTTACCGCAATGATAATCAAATCGACCGCGCGATTGCGGATTACAGCAAGGCGATTGAGATCAAACCGCGTAATGCCAGCGCATACTACAATCGAGACGCCGCCTACCGGGCTAAGGACGAAATCGACCGCGCTGTTGCGGATTACACCCAAGCCATCGACATTAATGCGCGGTATGCCAATGCCTACTTCAACCGCGGCAGCATCTTTGAAACCAAGGCCGCCTACGATCTTGCCATCGCGGATTTCACCAAGGCAATCGAAATCAATCCGCAGGACGCCGTTTCCTTTTTGAGCCGCGGCATCGCCTATCAGGCCAAGGGCGACTACGAACGAGCGATCGCCGATTATACCAGCGCGATTGAGATCAACCCGCGGAACGGCGCCGGTTATATTGACCGCGGCACCGCCTATGAGGCCAAGGGCAAAAACCATCAGGCGATCGCCGATTTCACCAGGGCAATAGAAATCGCCCCGAGGCTCGAAGTGTACAAATACCGCGGCAACGCTTACCAGGCCGACGGTGACCTCGACCGAGCCATTTCCGACTTCGACAAGGCGATCGAAATGAACCCGAATGACGCTGACGCTTACAATAATCGCGGCGCCGCCTACAGTGCGAAAGGAGAACACGAGCGCGCTGTCGCCGATTTCAGCAAGGCGCTCGATATCGACCCGAAGCTTGCCAAGGCGTACTACAACCGTGCGACCGTCCACCAAGTTAAGAACGAAATCGACCGCGCGATCGCGGATTACAGCAGGGCAATCGGGATTAATCCAAAGTTTGGGAGTGCCTATTTTAGTCGCGGCAGCGCTCTCGAGGCGAAGGGCGACCACATTCGCGCGATTGAAGATTTCACTAAGGCAATCGAAATCACTCCCCAGAATGCCGAAGCCTTCTATCGCCGCGGCCTTGCTCACCGAGCGAAGGGGGAAATCGATGCGGCGATTGCGGATTACACCTACGCGATCGACCTAAACCCGCGGTACGCCGCAGCTTACAACAGTCGAAGCAAAGCTTTCGAGGCTGCGGGCGAGATTGACCGTGCCATGGCAGATCACAAAAAGGCACTCGACATCGGCCGGCCGTGAGCAAAGGCTTCGTCGCCGGTGCGCGATCATTTCCGCCTGCAAGTCCGCTCCGACCTTAGCCGCCGATCGCAAGGGGCAGCGCGACAATGGTCTGGCGCACTGAGGTCGGAAAAGGCTCCAACAGCGTCGCTTTCGCGATGTCCGAGTCATTTCCGATTTACCCCATACACCGGACTCGTCCCCCGTCCCGCCCGGTAAGCATTCGGGACATCGGGACGCGGCTGCCCAAGGACCTAGCTAGAGCATGTTTCGATCGAAGTGAATCGGCGGGATTCCCAAGTGCTTTTGGATGGGAGAGTCTCTCGACATTGATTCGCCCTGGGGAGACGGAACAATGCCGGGAGCCTACTCTGCTGATATCCGGGGTCGGGTGATTGCACGAGTTGAGAGCGGGTCGTCGCGACGCGAGGCGGCGGAGCAGTTTGAGGTCAGCCCGAGTTCAGCGATCAAATGGGTCTCCTGCTATCGGGCGACCGGAAGCTGTGCGGCCAAGCCGCGGGGCGGGAGCACGTCTCCGCTGGAGGAGCACGGGGACTTTTTATTGGCGCTGATTGAGGATCAGCCGGACTTGACGCTGGATGAGATGGTCTGCGCGATGCGCAAGAACAAGATTGCGGGCAGCCGCACTTCGGTGTGGCGCTTCTTCAAGCGCCACGACATCACGTTCAAAAAAAAGCCTGCGCGCGGCAGAGCAGGAACGTGCCGACGTGGCGCGGGCGCGCCGGCGCTGGATGCGAGAACAGGGCATGTTTGATGCCGCCCACCTGGTGTTCATTGACGAGACCGCCGCCAATACGAAAATGGTTCGGTTGAGCGGGCGTTGCGCACGGGGCAAGCGCTTGATCGGTCGGGTTCCTAACGGCCACTGGAAAACGATCACCTTCGTGGGCGCTTTGCGCCGCAACGGAATCACAGCCCCATGTGTGGTTGACGGCGCTATGAAGGGAAAGACGTTCCTTGATTATGTCGAGCAGTGCTTGGCTCCAACACTGAAGCGAAACGACACCGTCGTCATGGACAACCTCCCCGCACACAAGGCAGCGGGCGTGCGCGAAGCGATTGAAGTGCGTGGCGCCACACTTCGCTATCTCCCACCATACTCACCGGATCTGAATCCGATAGAGATGCCATTCAGCAAACTCAAAGCGTATCTGCGCAACGCGGCGGAGCGAACAATTCCACGCTTGCGTCGCAGAATCGGAACCTTCGCGCGTAATCTCACCGCCCGCGAAGCCCGCAACTACTTTAGGCATGCGGGCTATGCGTGAAATTGACCGGAATCTGCTCTAGTGCTTGACCGTTTCGCGTCGCGCCGGATCATTGCCAATCAGCGTTCCACAAAAATTCATACTTGGTGCCGTCGCGCTTTGTGTTGGAATTCGATATGGCGCAATCTCCAGCGGCATGAGGTTATCGGTTCAGGCGGCGAGGTCAATTGGGTGATCGATAGTCGTTGTGGCAAGGGTTTGCCAGCCGTCGACCTTGCGCATGTTGATCTGGCCGGAGGCGAGCAGGGCCCAGAACAACATGCCAGCAGTCTCTGCTGATGGCAGCACGGTCTGGGTTTTGATCCGACGTTTAAACTCCTCGTGCAGGCGTTCAATTGCATTCGTGGTACGCGCGCTGCGCCATTGGCTCGGCGGCAAGAGTGCAAACGTGAACAACCGATCGCCGGCTTCTTCCAGGCTGTCGGCGACCGCGCGGTGCTTGAGCCGCCATTTGCGGATGAACCCCTTGCGGCGCATTGCGATGTCCTCCGGTGTGGCCGCGTAGATCATGTCGGTATAGTCGGCGCCGATTTCCTCATGCAGGCGTTCCGGCGCGTGCGCGAGCAGATTGCGATGCTTGTGAACCGTGCAGCGCTGCACCGGCACGCCGTCCCAGACGGCGGCAATCGCTTTCTCCAGTCCTGGCGCGCCGTCGACGATCAGGAATGCCGGCTGCCGCAGGCCACGCGCGACCAGATCGTCGAGCACAGTGCGCCAAGCCTCGGCGGATTCGCCGCCCCTGTGCTTGACCGCGAGCAGCACCTTCTGGCCGTCCGCGCGCACGCCGATGACCACGAGCAGCGAGATCGCCGTGGCCTTCCGATCGAGCCGGACGCGAGCCACGGTGCCGTCGAGGATCAGCCGCACTATCGGCTCGTCGGTCAGCGCGCGAGCATTCCAGACGTCCCAATCGCTTTTGATCTTGCGCCAGACCCGGCTCACGATGTCCTTGCTGACGCCATCGCGGAATAGCGCTGCCAGAGCCCGCCGCACCCGGCGCGTATTGGTGCCGGCGAGATAGGCGCTCGCAATCAGCGCATCGGCGGTGAGCGTGCGGCGCTGATAGCTTCGCAGCACCTGGCTATGCCATTCGGTGGTGCCTTCGCGCGTTTGCAGCCGAGCCCGCGGCACGCTGATCTCGGTCTTGCCGAAGCTCCCGGTCAGCGAGCGGGTGCGCCTGCCATGCCGATGGCCGACGAAGCTTGCTTGTCCGCAGTCACCATTCTTTCCGCGCCCATATCGAGGGCGAGCGAGCGCCGCGTCGAGCTCACACCGGATCAGTTCTTCGATGAACCCTCGCACCCGATCGCGCACACCGCTCTCGATCGGATCAAACCAGTTATCGAAAAGGTGGGCCGCAGTCTCGTTTCCAGGCGCGAAAGAATCAGTTCCTGTGGTAACCTTGATCATGGCGTTGGTCTCCGTTCCGGCGCTCCAACGCCGGGTGATTCGAGGTTGAACACGGAGACTACGCCAACCAAATTCCAACCACTCCCGCTACGCCACCGGCATCTATCGGATTCAGATCCGGTGAGTATGGTGGGAGATAGCGAAGTGTGGCGCCACGCACTTCAATCGCTTCGCGCACGCCCGCTGCCTTGTGTGCGGGGAGGTTGTCCATGACGACGGTGTCGTTTCGCTTCAGTGTTGGAGCCAAGCACTGCTCGACATAATCAAGGAACGTCTTTCCCTTCATAGCGCCGTCAACCACACATGGGGCTGTAATTTCGTTGCGGCGCAAAGCGCCCACGAAGGTGATCGTTTTCCAATGGCCGTTCGGAACCCGACGATCAAGCGCTTGCCCCGTGCGCAACGCCCGCTCAACCGAACCATTTTCGTATTGGCGGCGGTCTCGTCAATGAACACCAGGTGGGCGGCATCAAACATGCCCTGTTCTCGCATCCAGCGCCGGCGCGCCCGCGCCACGTCGGCACGTTCCTGCTCTGCCGCGCGCAGGCTTTTTTTTGAACGTGATGTCGTGGCGCTTGAAGAAGCGCCACACCGAAGTGCGGCTGCCCGCAATCTTGTTCTTGCGCATCGCGCAGACCATCTCATCCAGCGTCAAGTCCGGCTGATCCTCAATCAGCGCCAGATAAAAAGTCCCCGTGCTCCTCCAGCGGAGACGTGCTCCCGCCCCGCGGCTTGGCCGCACAGCTTCCGGTCGCCCGATAGCAGGCGACCCATTTGATCGCTGAACTCGGGCTGACCTCAAACTGCTCCGCCGCCTCGCGTCGCGACGACCCGCTCTCGAACTCGTGCAATCACCCGACCCCGGATATCAGCAGAGTAGGCTTCCGGCATTTAACGTTTCCCAAGTCAAATCAATGTCGTAATCTCTCCATCGAAAAGCACTTGGGCATCCCGGTGTTTCGCTTCAATCGAAACATGCTCTAGATCAACCGTCAGGCGGACCCCGATTACGCCAGGCCCCTAAAACAAGCTGAGCCTTGGCCCGCGCTTGCCTCGGGCCCGGTTCGTCAATCTTGATGCGATGCACAACTGGGGAGCTCACATCAGGATTGGTGCAGACAACTTCGACGCGGCCAGCAGCCGCTGCGCGACATTGCAGATCGGCGAAAGACGGCGGGTGATCGCGAGAAAATACGTCAGGGATTTTGGAAGGTCGGAGGGTGTTCGGTGGCTCTACTGAGCCGTTGAGGTGGTGTCTGTTGGTGTTGCCACCGTGGGCCGGCGACCGTACCGGCGCCGTCATTCGTTGGCCGGCAGCATGTACGTCCTCGTCTGATTGCAGGTATAGCAGACGAATGTATGTCTTTGCATGCCGGGAACTATAGCGTGGGGCGTGATGGCTGCGTCGACCATGTCCGAGCGACACTTGGGGCAGGAAAACCCGGCCGCTCAACCAGGCATCAGCTGTCAGATCGAGTTCCTGCTAATACATGTAAACGACGATTCTTCAGCTCTTCTTGAGCCGATATTTTTCGTGACAGCCGCCGCAATCGTTTTTGCCGATATTGGCGAACGCTGCCTTGAAGCTGTCGAGATCGGTGACCTTGGCGGCTGCGTCCTTGGAATCGGTGCCGAGTTTGGTCAGCCTTACTTTGAAGTCGTCCATGCTCTCCCAGATTTTGGGACTGGCGCTGATTGGATCCTGCGCCGTCGGCTCGTCGGTCGAATTCGGCGGGAACAGCGCCGGTGCCTTTGCTGCGGTCTTTTCGAAAGTAGCAAAAATCTTACGCGCCTTTGCCAGGTCGAACGGCTGTTCGCCCTTGACCATGGCGGCGCCGATCTTGGCTTGATCGGCATTGTCCTTCATCAATTGCTTGCGCTCCTTGATCGGGTCCTGCTGGGCGACGGCGACGCTCACGCCCAACACAATCGCCGCAATGGCGAACACGGTACGGATCATGTCTCGGTTCTCCCCTCTCACTACCCCTTGGGCCGCGGACCACGTGGCATTTCACGGTGCGCCGCTGGTACAATATGGGCAAACAGCGCAGCGAAGAAATCACGAAACCGTATCCATACCCGCCCGTCTAATCCGGGATTCCCCAGATGAAGCCGAATTTGGCGCGGATGGTAGCGGTTTTCGGCGCTCACCGGCGTGTGCTCGCTCTGACTTTCGGGCCGGCGGTTGTTCTTTTTGCGGAATGCGCCGGCGGCGGTGGCCGCTCAGGTACGGGGTTCGCATCGGCTCGCTCGGGCTCGCGAGCTCACGGTTCGCCGTATCCTCTAAATACTCCCGCAGCATCCCCGTGACGGTAGGGTGGCAGCTGCGCCACGCCCCGATCGCGACAGCTGGCTGAGGGGGCGACAGCGCGCGGACAATCTCCCTGTTAAGGTGCCGAAACAGGGAGGATTCCACCAAAAACAGGGAGCCTATTGCGCAAAACCGGGCAATTACCGTCAGGGATTATGGACTTAGATTAATTTCTCCAAAGCAAATAACAGGGAGAAAACACGGAGGCGACTTTTTGGATACAAGCGCGTTAGGCGGCTGGTGCGGCCGCTACTCAGCTATGGGCACCCCCGATCGAAAACCGCATTGACCGCCTGGGCGTCGCTGCGCCTGCTGGCCGACATCACCGAGTTCTTTGAGCGAATTGCGATTGGGCGGCGAAGGATGGAGTTCGGGCGCGAGGTAGGCAATGGTCGACAAAGGATCGCCAATTGCCACGCAGAGCAGAACCTATGAGCTCGGCGCCGGCCGCAGCTATAAAATCCATTCCATCAATCCGCTCGAACGGCTCAACGGTGAGATCAAGCGGCGCACCGATGTCGTCGGCATCTTCCCCAACGAAGATGCAATCACGCGCCTCATCGGCGCGCTGTTGCTCGAACAGAACGACGAGTGGGCAGTTCAGCGCGGCCGCTACATGAGCCTGGAAACGATCGCGCCTTTGAGCGATGATCCCATCGTCAAGCTGCCCGCGGTCGCGACAGCTTGATCGATCCGGCCCTGCCGGTGATCACGACGGCCTCGCCGCTGTTACACCACGCCTCGGGACACGATCGTTGCCAATCATCCCGGCACGGTGGGCTTGGTTGAGCGGCTTGAGGAGTTTGGTTGTCACAGGGGTTGCAAGTGTGGTGAGAAAGGGAGGCCCGGGGGAGCGACCTACGGGCTGAATTGAATTCACGACATCCGGAGTAGGAAGCCCGCAGGAAGTGCGTGGCGCAAGACAGCGTCTTTAACGTTGTTGCATTTACCGCTGATGCCTGGACGAGCTATTCTGCGGGCTGAACGGCGACCCTCACTTGGGCGGGCCGCGGGGCGCCGATGCGCAACCGCCGATCCGAGAGCGAGAGCCCGCCGCCGATAAACATGATCAGCGCCCCGATCCAGATCATCAGGACCTGCGGCTTGAAGTAGAGACGCACCGGAACGCTGCCGTCGGGATTAGGATCGCCGAGCGAAAGGTAAAGCTGGCTCGCCCCCCGCGTCATCAGGGCCGCTTCGGTGGTCGCCATGTTGCGGCTAGGAAAGGTGCGCCGGCTCGGTTCCATGGCCCCGATCAAATCACCGCTGGTTCGGCGCACGGTGAAGTGGCCGACCACATCGCGATAATTGGGACCGGGCCGGTTAAACACGCCGTCGAAGGTGAGCCGATAATGCGCGAGGTCGATGACGTCGCCCGGCTTGAGCGAGGCTATGCGCTCGGAGCCCCAGGCCGTTACGACAACGATGCCGAGCAGCGTAACGCCGATGCCGAAATGGGCAAACGCCGTGCCCCATGCCGAGCGCGGCAACCCGGCCGCCCGCCGCAGCGCCGCACCGAGCGGCATACGCATGATCATGGTGCGCTCGGCAATATCCACGAGCGCGCCGGCCATCACGAAAATCGCAAGTCCGACACCGAACGGCGCCAGAACCGGCCCGCCGTGCTGCAAGGCAAAGCCCGCAGCCACGGCGACGGCGGCGACCATGGCCGCGGCAAGGAGGCGTTGCGCGGCGCCAAGAAGGTCGCCGCGCTTCCAGCCGAGCAGCGGCCCGAACGGCATCGCCAGCAGCAGCGGGACGAACAACGGGCCGAAGGTGGCGTTGAAGAACGGCGGCCCCACGGAAATCTTCTCGCCCGTTACGGCCTCTAGCGCCAGCGGATACAGCGTACCGACGAAAACCGTCGCGCAGGCCGAAGTCAGGAATAAGTTGTTGAAGACCAATGCGCCCTCGCGAGAAATCGGCGCGAACAGACCGCCTTGCTTGAGGAGCGGCGCGCGCCATGCGTAGAGCGTCAGCGCGCCGCCGATGAACAGCACGAGGATGGCAAGGATGAAAATGCCGCGCCTCGGATCCGTCGCAAACGCGTGGACCGAGGTCAGCACGCCCGATCGCACCAGAAAGGTTCCGATCAGCGACAGCGAAAAAGTGAGAATTGCGAGCAGAATGGTCCAGACTTTCAGTGCGCCGCGCTTTTCCATCACCACGGCGGAGTGCAGCAACGCCGTGCCGGCAAGCCACGGCATCAGCGAGGCGTTTTCCACCGGATCCCAGAACCAGAAGCCGCCCCAGCCGAGCTCGTAATAGGCCCAGTACGAGCCGCCGGCGATGCCCAGCGTCAAACACATCCAGGCACCGAGCACCCACGGCCGTACGAAGCGCGCCCAGGCGGCGTCGATGCGGCCTTCCAGCAAGGCGGCAATGGCGAATGAAAATGCGATCGAGAAACCGACATAGCCGAGATAGAGCATCGGCGGATGGAAGGCGAGACCGGGATCCTGCAGAACCGGATTGAGATCGCGGCCCTCGAACGGTGCGTCGGCGATGCGCAGGAATGGATTCGAGGTGACCAGAATGAACAGATAGAAAGCGGCGGCGATCCAGCCCTGCACCGCGAGCGCATTGGCCTTGAGCTTCGCCGGCAGATTGCCGCCAAAGGCGGCCACCAGCGCGCCGAAAAACGCAAGGATGGAAACCCACAGCATCATCGAGCCTTCGTGGTTGCCCCAAATGCTGGTGAGCCGGTAAAGCAGCGGCATCGCCGAATTCGAATTCTCGTAAACATTGAGCACCGAGAAATCGGAAGTGACGTAGCAAGCGGCAAGCGCAGCGAACGCCACGGCGACGAAAGCGAATTGTACGAGCGCAGTCGGCGCCGCCATGCTGGCGAGCACCGGATCGTCGCTGCTCGTGCCGATGATCGGCATCGTGCCTTGGATCAAGGCCAAGCCCAGCGCGAGCATCAACGCGTAATGGCCGAGCTCGGCAATCATTTGGCGCCTCCACCGACCGGCATCGCCGCGCGCTGCGCGTAATCGTCCTTCCAGTGCCCCGACTTCTTCAAGGCGTCGGCCACCTCTTTCGGCATGTAGGTTTCGTCATGCTTGGCCAGAATAGTGTCGGCATTGAACACGCCCGATCCGTCCAGCGCGCCCTCGGCAACGACCCCCTGCCCTTCGCGAAACAGATCGGGAAGGACGCCCTGATAGACGACGGGTATCTCGCGGCCGCCGTCGGTGACGTCGAAGCGGATTTTCAGATTGTCGGTGCGAACGAGGCTGCCGGTCTTCACCAATCCGCCGAGCCGGATGCGCGTGCCGGATGCAATGTGCCTTTCCGCAACATCGCTCGGCGAATTGAAGAACACGATGGAATCGCGGAACGCATTGAGCATCAGCGCGACGGCAATGGCCAGCACGCCAAGGCCGCCGCCAATCAAAACGAGGCGTCGCCGTTTGCGAGTCATGACTATCGTGTCCCGCCTGGAAAGATCTCCCGGCCGTCAGCAAATGTGTCGAGCTTTTGAGACGCAGCGTATCGCATTGGTCCGAAGCGAAGCCTGGCGACGTCCATACTGTCGCACACGCTTTCCGTATAATGCTGCAGAGGGGGTCATGACGGCGTCCGGGATCGCCGACCCAAGCCCGTTGTTCGCGATGGCGCCGCCGCAAACGAAGTGGGACATCTGTTCACCCGCTCGCGCTTGAGCGAGTTCGAGCACGATCCGGCCGAGTTCCAAGAAATCGGCCTTTCGGGGAGAGGTCGGCCGCCAAGCCAGCCCGATGTTACGCTGGGGCTGCGGTTCGACGAAGCGCAGAAGTTTGACGCGATCGTCGCGCACTTCGACATTGACCGCGACTTCGGGCAACAATGTCACGCCGTAACCGCTTGCCACCATCTGCAACACGGTAGCCAGGCTGGTCGCTCCGAACCGAGTGCGTTCGCGGCCGCCCTCGCCACAATAGATCAGCGCTTGATCCCGCAGGCAGTGGCCTTCTTCCAGCAGCACCAGCCGCCGCGCATTGACGTCGCGCCTGCTGACCTTAGCGCGTTCAGGCAAGGGATCGTCGGCCGGCACCGCCAGTAGGAACCGGTCGTCGAACAAGGTGCTCGTTTCGAACTCTCCTTTTTCGATGGGAAGGGCCAGTAGCACTACATCCAACGATCCCTGCGCAAGCTCGATTAACAGCGTCTTGGTCTGGGTCTCCAGTAGATCGAGGCTCAAGTCCGGGTGGTAGCGGTGCAGTTTCGGCAGCAACTGCGGGAGCAAGTAGGGTGCCAACGTTGGAATCACCCCGAGCCGCAAGCTACCGCTGAGCAACTCTCCTTTGCAACACACAGAATCTGCGAGGTCGCGTGTGGCGCTGATGATCAACCTGGCGCGGCGAGCGACCTCCGCGCCGGCCTCGGTGAGCACAATGGCGCCTTGCCGGCGCTCCACCAGTTCCGCCCCGAGCTCATGTTCGAGCTCGCGAATCTGCATCGAAAGCGCTGGCTGACTTACCGCACATTCTTCAGCGGCCCGACTGAAATGCCCATGTCGGGCAAGTGCATCGAGGTACCGAAACTGCCGGAGCGTCAGCATATTTATAAGCTTACACCTGCGGGTTGGCTTCTTATCATCAAAAATTCTTATGCCACGATCAGCTATTTGTACTGCGAGCGGTCATCGTCGCGGCAAGCTCGCGTGCAATGGTTCGTACCTCCGTGTCGCAGCGTGGGGCGCGAGAAGCTTGAGGTTAGGCCTGAATGGAAAGAAAAGCCATGCGCAAGGTCATAGCCATGCTCGAGGCTGAAGGGTGCCGCGGGCAGCAAGTCGCGCGGAATGGGAATGTTCGGCGGCGCATGAATGTGACAAGGACGAGGGCTCACTGGACAAAGCCTCACCTTCACTCCGCCGCGAGCGCACGTTCCTTGAACGGCAGCTTGAGCTTCTGCCACACATCGATCAGCGCCTCGGCCAAGGTATCGATCAAACCGTCGTCGTGGTACGGGCTCGGCGTGATGCGCAGCCGCTCCGAGCCTTTCGGCACGGTCGGATAGTTGATCGGCTGAATGTAAATGCCGTGGTCGGCGAGCAGGAGGTCGCTCGCCGCTTTGCAGCGCTCGGGATCGCCGACAAAGACCGGCACGATATGCGTCGGGCTCGTCATCACCGGCAGCGCCGCAGCGGTGAGCACCGCCTTGGTGCGGGCGGCGCGGTCCTGATGGCGGTCGCGCTCCCATTGCGAGGTCTTCAGATGCCGGATCGCCGCGGTCGCAGCGGCGCAGACCGCCGGCGGCAACGCGGTGGTGAATATAAAGCCCGGCGCATAGGAGCGCACGGTGTCGATCAGCGCGCTTGAGCCGGCGATATAGCCGCCGAGACAGCCGAACGCCTTGGCCAGCGTACCCTCGATGACGTCGATGCGGTCCGTGGCGCCGTCGCGCTCGCTGATGCCGCCGCCGCGCGGCCCGTACATGCCGACCGCGTGCACCTCGTCGATATAGGTCATGGCGCCGTAGCGCTCGGCAAGATCGCAGATGACATTTACGGGCGCGACGTCGCCGTCCATCGAATAGAGGCTCTCGAACACGATCAGCTTCGGCCGCTGCGGACCGGCGGCGGCGAGCAGCGCTTCGAGGTGCGCCATGTCGTTGTGGCGGAAGATCTGTTTCTCGCTATGCGCCTGGCGCACGCCCTCGATCATCGAGTTGTGATTCCAGGCGTCGGACAGGATCAGGCAGTTCGGCATCTGCTTGGCGAGTGTGGAAATGCCGGTCTCGTTGGAGACGTAGCCGGAGGTGAAAACCAGCGCCGCTTCCTTGCGGTGCAGATCGGCGAGCTCGCGCTCAAGCTCGACCAGCGGGTGATTGTTGCCGGCGATGTTGCGGGTGCCGCCGGCGCCGGTGCCCATCCGGGTGGCGGTCTCGACCATTGCGCCGATCACCTTGGGATGCTGGCCCATGCCGAGATAGTCGTTGGAGCACCAGATCACGACATTGCGCGGGCCTTGCGGGGAGTACCAGACCGCGTGCGGAAACCGGCCGGCAATCCGCTCGAGATCGGCAAACACCCGATAGCGCCGCTCACTCCGCAGCCGGGCTAGTGCGTCAGCAAAATAGGCGTCATAGTTCATGAGCCCCTCTCCCCCGGAACGTCGCGGAATTGAGCAGTCACCGCGACGGCGCGTGCTCTAACCAGTTATCTGCTCACTACCCGCCCGGATGCATCGCGAGCTTTTGCACCTCATCCTGCTGCTCCGTCGTGAGATATCGACGGCAAAAGCTTTCGCAATTCGTCGGCGATGCGATCGCCTGAAGTGCCCGAGTCGAAAGCTCGGACGTATTTGCCTTCCGGGTTCATAACGTAAAGGTAGGTGCTATGGTCCATGACGTAGTCATTGCCGCCTGGACCGGTCCGCTGCCGGACGTAATAGGCGCCGTATTCGTGCGCGACGGCTGCAATCTCTTCCGGAGTGCCGATGAGCCCGATGATCCGTGGATCGAATGACTGGGTGTATTGCTGCATCACCCCCGGCGTATCGCGTTGCGGATCGATCGTGATGAAGAGCGGTTGGACTTTGGCGGCATCGGCGCCGAGCTTCTTGAGCGCGGTGGCGATCTCGAGAAGCATCGTCGGGCAGCTATTTGGACAGAAGGTGTAACCAAAATACACCAGCAGCCATTTGCCGCGGAAGGTTCGATCGGTCACCGTCTTGCCGTCGGGCGCCGAGAGCGTGAACGGACCGCCGATCGTTACGGTCGACGCAGCCGGCGCGGGCGACGCGTTCACAACGAGCGCGGATGCGAACACGATGCTCGAGAGAATCAATAGACCAAGAGTTCGACAGACGTAGGAGTTTATGCCGGCAACACATGCCGTATCTCCGGAAACGGCGCTTTGAGATCCTGCATTCCGATCTTCGGCTGCCAAGTTAGAATTTTTTTAAAATCTTTCAAACTGATTCTTTCCGATAAAGCTCGTGCCGATCGAGGTGCGCCAGCCGCTCTGATAAAAATAATTCTGGCGGTCATAACCCGCGGTTATTTTGCAACTACCGGCGCGTCTATTATTATTCGGCGTACCGGAACTCCGGCAATTCCGGCATCTGCCAGTCGTGGAGCACGGTGAGCTGATCGGCATCATCTCTCGATCGGCGACATCGTGAAGTACCGCGTCCAGCAAATCCAATTCGAAGCCGCGGCATTGCGCGACTACATCCGTGCCGCGTAGTACGGGTGCGTTTCATCGCAACGGAAATGCGAGGTGAAACGAATCCGATCGTCGGATATTCACGTCGCCGAGCCGCTTGCCAATCCGCGGAGCTTTTGTGCCATTAGGTTCGCAAAGTTCTTCATAAGAAATCTTGACTTTTCACGATCGGAGAGTTGAACGAGACTAAAAAAATCGGATTCCGGCTTAGAACCACCCAAAGCACGGAGGAATCCTTGAGGAAACGTGCAAATTCCATCACTGCGCTATCCGTGTTCGCTTTTGCGGCACTGTGCGCCATTCCTGCATTCGCCTACGAGGCGGGCACGGTTACCGGCGGCGGAAGCATTGAAGGCCAGGTCATCTACAAAGGGCCAGTAGAGACGCGCAAGATCATCCCCAACAAGGACGTCGAGACGTGCGGCGGCATCCGCGAGGAGGCGCTGATCCAGGTCGGCCCCGATCACGCCGTCGAAAATGCAGCCGTCTATCTGGTGGAGGTCGCCAAGGGAAAAGCTTGGCCGCCGGCAAGCAAGCCGCCCGAACTCGACAACATCAAATGCGAATTCGTGCCCCATGTTCAGGTGATAGCGGCGGGCAAGCTGGATGTCGTCAACAAGGACCCGGTGCTGCACAATTCGCACGGCTATTACGGCAAGCGCACCGCGTTCAACATGGCGCAGCCGAATGAGGGGCAGGTCATTTCCACCGAACTGCCGCGCGCTGGCATCGTCCGTGTCGATTGCGACGTGCACGGCTGGATGGAGGGTTGGGTCTACGTGGTCGACAACCCCTACTACGCAATCACCGGGGCCGACGGCAAATTCAGCATCACCGACGTGCCGCCAGGGACCTACAAGCTTGTGGCGGTCCAATCTGTAACCGGTCCGAACGAGCAGACGGTGATGGTCACGGCCGGCAAGCCGACGAATCTGACGATCGAGCTGAAGAAGGAATAGGCGGCATGGCCGAACCGACCGCCTTCGCCGCCTACTGACGTGCGGTGCAACGCGGCTGTGAGGTCTGACAAGAGAGTTTAGCAATAGATCCGACGGTTGAAAGAGGCGGCCCACCAAGAGGAGATGCCACATGTCCGAACTTGACCGTGAACGACGTGAAATGGCTGCGGTGCTGCAACGGCCCGGGCTCAGTCCCGATTCCAAGATGCGGATCACGCGCCGCACGTTTATGCATCGCTCGTGCTTAACGGGCGCGGCGACGGTCGCTCAGACTTTCGCCTGGTGGCCGCTGATCAATACCATTGACATCGCCTACGCTGCCGAACCGCCCTTCAAGTTCGCCTGGCTTTCCGACACACACCTTTATCCGGAGTCGGTCAACACCCGGTTCGTCGAGAAGGTCAAACGTGCCGCGAAGGAAATTCAAGCCATGAACCCGCCGGCCGACTTCATGATCTTCGGCGGCGACTTGGCTCAGCTGGGCAGAGCCAACGAGCTCGCGCTCGGGATACAGCTCTTGTCGGAAATTAAGATCCAGAAGGTGTTCATTCCGGGCGAGCACGACTGGTATTACGACATGGGCGCGGAATGGCGAAAGCACTTCGACAAGCCCAGTTGGAGCATGGATCACAAGGGGGTGCGATTTATCGGGCTCGACACCGTCAGCCACGGGCCGGACTACTGGACGGCGCGCAAGATGAGCCCCGAGGAGCGCATGGACCACATGGCGACCCTCGATGGCAGTGTAGCCGGTCCCTGGGCCGGCGTCGGTCACGAGGGACTGGATTGGCTGTCGAAGACGCTGAGCGATTGGGACAAGTCGAGGCCGGTCGTCATCTTCACCCATAATCCGCTGTACGAGTACTACCCGCCTTGGAACTTCTGGGTGCGCGATTGGCGCGAAGTCAACGATATCCTAAAGCCCTACAAGAACGTCACCAACATCCACGGCCACGTCCACCAGGTGCTTTACAATGAGATCGGGAGCATGCGCTCGATCGGCATGCTGGCGACGTCGTGGCCATGGCCCTATGCCCCGGAAGGCGTTCCCAAGCTCACCGTGCCGATGATCCGCGTCGATCCCGGCGACACCTTCGATGGCGTCGGCTGGGGCGACATAAGCATGAAGAATGACAAAATCGACGCCGAATACGTCATGTGGGGTCGCAAGCAGGTGCTTGCGACGGATATATCGGGGCCGGACTCCTCTCTGAGCCAGCCGGAGGTACTACGTCCCCGGATCGCCGATAAGATTTGGCCATACTGAGGGAGGATTAGGCAATGACTAACGGAAAGACATTCCTCTTCGCGGGTTGTGGCGCTTCGGCGGTCGCGCTGGTGGTTGTTGCGATTCTCGTCGGTCCTGCCAGCGCGAATAAGGATCCGGTGACGCCGGAGCAGTTGAACGCCTACAATCAGGTGTTCTTGGACGAGGTCAAGAAGGGCGACCTCTTGTTCCATGGCGATGAGGCGACTGCAAAGGCGATGGGGGTCAAACTCTCGGGCACGGGAATGGCGTGCGCCATGTGCCATCCCTTTGCCTCCGACACTCATCCGATGGCGTTTCCGAAGTTCCAGGTGAGCATGAACCAGTTCGCAACGCTGCGCGACATGATCAACTGGTGCATCGAGAAGCCCAATCAGGGCGAGAAGATCGATCCTGAGTCCGAGGCGATGAAAGCCCTAGAGGCTTACATCTATTGGTCCAACACCGGCTCGGTGTTGGTCCCCGGCAAGTACTAGGTCTGCTCGAGTGGGGGCGAGGGCCGTTCCCCGTCGGCCCTCGTTTTCGCATCGGCATCGTGCTCGATGCTTGGGTTCGCACCGGACCAGCAGCGCCGTGCCCGCGGACTGCTGTCAATGTAGAGGGGATTTGCGCGCGGCCTCGCCGGCCGAGCATCAACAAGGGGACGTGAGGGGCCATGGCGGAAACGTTACTGCTGCGTGGGCGGTTCGCCGGTGTCGATCTCGATGAATTGGTCGATGCCCAGGTGGTGCGAACCTGGCTCTATTGGGGCATGTTCTGGCTTATGGTCACGCCAACGGTCGGTGTGACAATTTCGGCGTTGTTCAATTTTCCCGATTATCTCGGCACCGCGCAGCTGGGGCTGACCTTCGGACGGCTGCGGCCCATTCATGTCAACGGCGTGATCATGGGGGCCTTTTCGGCGCTGTTCATCGGCGAGTGCTATTATCTCGTGCCGCGGCTGTGCGGCGTTCGCGTGGCCTGGCCGCAGTTAGGCGTGCCGGCAGCCTGGGTCTGGAATCTGTCGCTCATGGCCGGGCTCATCGGGCTGGGGCTCGGCTACAATCACGGACTCGAAGCGGGCGAGCTGCCGCTCTACTCAGAAATTCCAATTTTCATCGTCACCGCGACCGCGACGGCGCAGTTCCTGGCCACCATCGCGCGGCGTCTGGAGCCGCCGCTCTACGTCGCGCTCTGGTATCTCATCGGCGCCTTCATCTGGACAACGATGAACCTCATCCTCGGCAGCTTCATCCTTCCCTACACGATTTCAGGCATCAATAGCGCCGGATTTCACGGACTCTATATTCACTATATCGTCGGCCTGTGGCTCACGCCGGCGGGCTACGTGCTCATTTACTATTATCTCCCGGTCACCGTGCGCAACCCGCTCTACGCCCACAAGCTGTCGCTCGTTGGCTTCTGGTCGCTCGCGCTGTTTTATCCGTTCGTTGGCATCCATCATTATCTCTACAGTCCGATCGCCGATTGGGCGGAGACGATCGCGATCATCACCTCCATGCTGCTGATTATTCCGGTGTGGACGGTGCTGGTGAACTTCTTCGGCACGGTAAAGGGCAAGTGGCAGGGTTTCGGCAGGAATTTGCCGGGGAAATTCCTGATCCTGGGCGCGCTGATGTATCTCGCCGGCTGTTTCCAGGGCTCGACCGAGGCGTTGCGCGTGATCCAGCAGCCTACCCACTTCTCCGACTTTGTCATTTCACACTCCCATCTCACCGTGTTTGGAACCTTCGTGGTCTGGGCGATCGGCGGTTTGGTCTATACTTGGCCGCGGCTGTGCGGGCGGGAGCTGTGGTCGTTCACGATGGGCAACCTGTCATTCTGGCTGATCACCGCCGGTATCACCACCATGGGCCTGGTGTTGACCTTCGCCGGTCTGCAGCAAGGCTTTCAATGGATGAACGGCGAGGACTGGGTCTACAGCATCATCCACATGCGACCCTTTTGGTTTGTGCGGACACTATCAGGTGTGAGCATGGATATCGGCATGGGCCTGCTTGTGATCAACCTGATGATGACGGCGCTCACCAGTCCGAACGCAGCGAGTGACTCGATCCCGAGAGGGATGAGCCCCATTCCAGCTGGAGGGCCGGCCGAATGACTGCGCGCTTTGTGGCTCTGGTCGCCGGCATCCTCTGCTTTTTTCTCGCCGTTTTTACCCAGGGCATCCTCACCTTGATCGAGCCATCGGCGCGGACCCCCGACGTGACCGCGGTGGTGCGAACCGATCTGGGCCAGCTTAAATGGATGGCGACCGAGGCCACCGACTACACGCCGCTGCAGGAGCGCGGGCGGCGCGTCTACCTGCGCGAGGGCTGCTGGTACTGCCATTCGCAATTCGTGCGCCCGGTAACGGGCGAGACGCGCCGCTGGGGGCCGGTGAGCGAGGCCGGCGAATACAATTACGACGTGCCGCACCTGTTCGGCACGCGGCGCATCGGGCCGGATCTGACGCGGGTCGGGCTCAAGTACGGCGATGAATGGCATTACGCCCATTTCTGGAATGCGCGCATGCTCACGCCGGAATTGATCATGGCGCCATATGAGGGTCTGTTCGATGCGCCCTCCAACCGGATCAAAATCGTCAACGCCGGCGGGGGTAATCGTACTTTGGAGAAGACGGCTTTCACCCAATCGCTGTTCAACTTCGAAAGCAAAGAGCAGATCAAGTTGACGCCCAACACGGAGGGGCTGTTGTTCGTCCCGCTGGTGGCGCACGACAAGATGCCGGTCATCTGGACTCCCAACAAGGAATATACCGGCGATACGGTCAGGATCGCTGCCGAAACCGACGATCTCCATTCGCTCATCGCTTATGTGCAGAAGCTCGGCATGAACCGCGGCAAGTGGCGCGACCTGTTCGAGCCGCAGCAGATCGAGGTGACGAACGTCACTCTGCCGCGCTCGGCGGAGTGGATCGCCTACGGCAAGCAGGTCTACGAAGCACGCTGCCTGGGGTGCCACGGGGAGAAGGGCGATGGTAACGGGCCGGCCGCGACCTTCCTGTTCAACCAGCGCCCGCGAAACTTTAACGCCGGCGAGTTCAAATTCAGGCTGAGCCAGAAGCCGGTGCCGACCGATGGCGACCTCTTGCGGACCATCACCCGCGGCGTGCGCGGCACGGCGATGCCGGCCTGGTACGAACTGCCCATAAATGACCGCCTCGCCGTCATCGAATACATCAAATATGTTCTAGCGGTAGATCGCAGCGATCCGAAGAAGCCTTACGCTTATTTCGTTGAGGAACCGCCTGGGGAGCCCCTTTATATAGGACAACCGCCGGCGCCTTCACCGGATATCCTCGCGCACGGCAAGCAAGTATGGCAAACCGCGAAATGCTTCGAGTGCCACGGTCCCACCGGTAAAGGGAACGGCGAAAAGGTTGATTTGCTGAAGGACGATCTCGGCTTTCCGATCCGGCCCGCCAATCTCACCAGCGGCCAGTTCAAATCGGGATCCGCAGTGGAGGATATCTTCAGAACCATCAGCACCGGCTTAAGTGGCAGCCCTATGCCCTCCTACAGGGATTCGCTGCCGGAAGCGGACCGCTGGGCTCTCGCCTATTACATTCTCTCGTTGTCCGCCTTCACGGATCCGCTGACTGGAGAACCGCTAAAAATATCCGACGCGACCAAGAAGGCGCTCGATAATCCCAGTCTGGAGGCTGAGACTCCAGACAGTGCCTACGTCCCGCCGGGAACAGGCGGCAGTCATAGCGCGGCAGCAGCCGATACGGCATCGGTGGAGCAGGCACGAGTGCTGGTCAACATCGGTGCCGACGCAGTCCCGCAGAAGAGCGAATGAGCCATGAGCAATTTTGATTTCGAGGTCTTCGGACCGTACGTGGTGGCCTTGCTGATGAGCATCGGGGCAGTATGCGTCTTCATCTGGGCCGTCCTCTCCGGCGCTTTCAACGGCGCCGATGAGGAGGCGTTGCGCTTCTATCACAGAGAGGTCGACGATGACCGACATGCAACATACTAGGGATAATGCTCCCCCGGGATATTCCGAGGGGGATCATCACGGCGCGAACGAACTGGAGGAGTATGCCGGAGGGTATATTGAAGCGTGGGTCGGGCGCATACCGGCATGGCTGCTGGCCGTCTATACGATACTTTTCGTCTGGGCTCTCTACTACGGCTACACTTATTGGGGCGGACTGGGGCCGGGACGACCGCTTTGGTGAAATGCCGCAATTGACGGGCCGACTGACGAGTTCCACCGATACTTGAGATAGCGCCGAACGAACTAGGAAGAGGTAGCGGAAATGATTGCAGCCAGGATCGTCCTTGCGGTGGCAAGTTTGAATCTCCTCTTCCTGTTCAGCGAACTTGCGCTGAACGTGTTCCGCGCTTCGTTTGGCTGAAGAGGGGAGAGCATGCTGGCGCACACGGCCTTCTCGCTCGCCGAGGCGAGCCCGAGTCAGATCATCGCCTTTTTCGGCGGGGCGGTGGTTACCATTGCCTTCTTCGTCTGGGTCGCGTACCTCGTGAGAGAGTAAGGGTGACGGGTTTTTCCGCAGCAGGAGTGCGACGGGTCAGACAGGCCGATCCGTCATGACCTACTACTTGGTTGTGTTTGTTGCGGGCTTTGCCGGCAGCTTTCATTGCATCGGCATGTGCGGCGGCTTTGCGTGCGCACTCGGCCGCGATCCGCGCGGGCGGGGCGCCACTACGGTGCGCCACCTGCTCTACAATTCCGGACGATTAACGACCTACTGCTTTCTGGGCGCGCTCGCGGGCGCATTGGGCCAAGTAATTTGTACCGGGCAGGGAACCAAGTTCCTGCTGCTCGGCGGCTCGCTGGACGCTGCCGAGCGCATTCTCGCGGTTGTCGCCGGAATGCTCATGATCGCGATGGCGTTGCAGTTCTTCGGCTTGCTGCAGGCCTTTCATCGGCTGTCGGTAGGCTTCGGCAGCGGCACCTTCGCGCTGTCGCTGCGCAGCTTATTGACGACCCGCAATCGCGCCGCGCCGCTTGCGTTCGGGGTGTTCAACGGCTTCCTGCCGTGTCCGCTGGTTTATGCCTTTGCCGCCGAAGCGGCGAGCACCTTCCAGGTACTGCCGGGGTTCCTCACCATGGCGTCATTCGGGCTCGGGACATTCCCGGCGATGCTGATGATGGGCGGCGTTGGGCGGGTTCTGGCGCCGGCGTGGCGGCAGCGTGGCGTAAGGTTGGCCGGCGGCTGCATCCTCGTCCTCGGTCTGATCACGCTTGGCCGCGGATTGCTGCCATCGGGCGCACACATGTCGCACGGCTTGTTGGGGGGGCACCCAGCATGACCGCGTCGAGCGGGAGTTTGTGCCGCCATTGTTTGCTGCCTGTGGGCGTGCGCCCTCTGCAGCAAACCGTCAACGGCGAAAGTTGCGCGTTCTGCTGCTACGGCTGCTCGATCGCTTTCCAGGTGAAGAATGGTAAGACCGAGGAATGGGAAGCCGCATGGCTGCTGATCCGACTCGGCATCGGCGGCTTTCTGTCCATGAACATCATGCTGTTCAGCCTGCTCATTTACAGCGGGGTCTTTACCGGTGCCGATGCTAGGGTGCTTCCCGTCATCGACATTCTCCTCCTGATCCTGGCGACCCCGGCGGTGATAATCCTCGGCGGTCCCTTTTTGCGCGAGACTTTGGCTCAAGGCGTTCACGGCCGGCTGACATCTTCTGCGCTGATCGTGCTCGGTGTCGGCGCGGCCTACATCTATTCAGCCTTGGCCGTCATCGAAGGCGACGCGCAGGTCTATTTCGATACCGCCACCATGGTGCTGATGCTGTTCACGCTCGGCCGCTATCTGGAGGCGGCCGGGCGGGCCCGGGCGGCGCGCGATCTCGAGCCGCTGTTGGCGGCGGAACGCGAAAACGTCGTCGTGGTGGAGAAGGGGACGGAGATTCGCCGCCCGGTACGCGAGGTCGAGGCCGGCACGCTGGTGCGGGTGCGGCCGGGAGAGCGAATCGCAATCGACGGCGTCATCATCGAGGGCGAATCGCACGCCGACGAGGCGGTAATCACCGGCGAGAGCCGGCCGGTCGAAAAGGTCGTCGGCTCGGCGGTGGTTGCCGGCAGCATCAATATGGAGGGCCTCCTGCTGATCCGAAGCAGCGGCGGGAACCGCAACGCGTTGGGCGCAGATTTGCCGATCGGTTCGGGAGGCGCTCATCCGGCGCAGCCCGAACCAGCGCGTCGCCGACCGCGTGGTTGGCGTCTCGGTGCCGCTTGTTCTGCTCCTCGGCGGCGCTGACGGTGCTCTATTGGGCGCAGTGGCTGTCGTTCGACCGGGCGCATGCTGATTGGACTTTCGGTGTTGGTCGTCGCCTGCCCTTGTGCCGTGGGCCTCGCGGCACCGCTCGCGGCATCGCTCGGCATCGGGCGGCTGGCGCGGCGCGGCTGCCTCGTCCGCGACGCCGCCGCGCTTGAGACCCTCGCGCGGACGCGATTGCTAGCCTTCGACAAGACCGGCACGCTCACAGCGGGCAGAGCGCATGTCGTCGACATCGAGAGCAACGGCGTCGCGACCGACGAGGTGCTCGCGCGGGCTGCGGGTCTTGAGCGCCATTCCGAACATGGCTTGGCCCGCGCCGTCATCAGCGCGGCCGCCGACGCGCGGCATCGAGCCGGTTGTTGCGCGCGATGTCCGTGTCGTGCCTGGCCGCGGCATCGGGGGTTGTCGACGGGGGAGCGGCGGCGGCTGGCAAGTCTCGCATGATGGGCGACCTAGGCTGGTCAATTGCTCCTCGTTTGCGAACGCGGGCGGTCGCGAGGAGGCCGGATATTCGGTGATTTATGTCGGGTGGGGCGAGCGGGTTCGCGGCGTGCTGTCGCTTGAGGATGCACTGCTTCCCGAGGCGTGCTCGACGATCAATGCGCTGCGCAGCCGCGGGCTGCACATGGCGTGCTGACCGGTGATCTCGAGGTGGCCGCGAAACGGGTCGCCGCCGCGGCGGGAATCGACGACGTGAAGGCGGCATTGTCTCCGGAAGCCAAGCGGGTCGCCCTGAAGCGGCACCGCACAGAATACGATGCCGTGGCGATGGTCGGCGACGGCCTCAACGACGGCCCGGTCCTCGCGGACGCCGACGTGGGCATTGCTGTTGGATCGGCGACGGACCTCGCGCGCGAAACTGCCGCTGTGGTGTTGCCGCCGGGCGGTTTGTCCATGCTGCCGTGGGTGATCGATGTCGCCCGCGCAGTGCGCGCCAATATTCTCACCAACCTCATGTGGGCGTTCGGCTATAATCTCGTGGCCCTGACCCTTGCTGCACTCGGACTTCTGCAACCTGTCCTGGCGGCTGCCGTCATGGCCGGCTCGAGCATTCTCGTGGTCTTGAATTCACTGCGGCTCGAGCGACTGCCGGATCCTGTTTCATCGCAGATCCCGGAGCGAGCGTCGGGCGCGAAGAGCGCCCGCGGCGACTTGGCGTTCTGGTGGCGCTCGGTCCCGCGATCGGGCGGGGCTGAACGACCCCTTATCAACCGAAAACGTCGTGGGTGAATGCCGCGTACCAGCCCTCTGCCTGGTGCGCCGCTTGGCGCCGCACCTCGTCGCTTTCGCCTATCTGACTAAAGAAGATATCGGTGATTTTGATCGACCCGGCCACGGGCTTGAGGTTGATGGCATCGCTTACCGCGTCATTAGGGGCCAGAAGCGTAAAGCACGTATTGAACAAATGAGGCGCGCTCTGCTCGGATCCGGTCAATGCCGCCGCGATGGCGAAGGCACAGGCTTTGGCTTGGCTATTGGCGACAAAAGCCGACTTCGGCATGTCCCCAGCGTCGGTCGCATCGCCGACGACGTGAATCCCGGGCAGTAGTTTCGAATTCGAATGTTATCGGATTGATCGGGCACCAACCCGATTGGTCCGCCACGCCCACCCGCTGCGCCAACTCACCCGCAATTTGCGCTGGGATGACGTTAGCGACGCTGGCGTTGAAAGTCTCGCCCGCAGTCCTGATCGTTCGGGTTTTCACGTCGACCGATTTGATCCCGCCAGTGAACTGACCCGGTAGCCACTCGATCATTCCCGGATAATGGCGGTTCCAGCCATCCTCGAACAGGTCTTGTTCGAAGAACGTGTCTTTCGCATCGAGGATCAGAATCTTCGCCCGCGGCTTAAATTGTTTGAAATAGTAAGCAACCAGCGAAGCGCGCTCGTAGGGCCCGGGTGGACAGCGGAACGGGTTCGGAGGGGCGACGATGATGAAAAGACCGCCGTCCTCCATGCCTTCCAGTTGCCGTCGCAGCAGCTCGGTCTGCGGGCCAGCATTCCACGCGTGCGGGATGGTCTGCGTTGCAGCTTGGTCATAGCCCTCTATGCCGTCGTATTTGAAGGCGATGCCCGGAGCGACGACGGCCCGGTCGTACGCAAGCTTGTTGCCGCCCGCCAGCGTCACGGTCTTCGCTACCGGGTCGATCGCTGCCGCCGCATCGTGGATGACGTTGATGCCGTATGCTTTCGTGAGCGTCTGATAATCATGGGTGAGCAATTCGAGCGAGCGAACGCCCGCGAGATAGAGATTGCTGAAGAAGCACGTCGTGTATTTCTGCTTTGGCTCGACCAATGTTACATCGAGTTTTGTGGAGGTGGTGACCAAATACTTGGCGACGGTCGCGCCGCCAATGCCGCCCCCGATCACGACGACCCGCGCCTTGGTTTGGCTTCTCGTCGGCCGGGCGCGGAGAGCCGCGACAAGGCTCGCTCCGGCAAAGCCGCCGAACTTGCGACGCGTCCATGTCATTGCCGCTTGCTCTCCTTTGCTCGGGCGGCGAGATATTCTGCGAGCGTCGCGGTCTCGGCGTCACTGAGCTGTAAGGCTACCGCGTGCATGATCGAGCTCGAACGCGCGCCCGACTTGAAAGCCGCCATCGCCTCGGCAAGTTTCTCCTTGTCCATTCCGACGATCGCTGGAATGCCCTTGTCCCGGCCGTCGAGGCGATGGCAGGACGCGCACATGGCGGCGAGCTGGGCGCCTCGCTCATTGTCTGCCGCCATGCCGCCATCCGCGCTGAGAATGACGAGACCAAGGGCGATGGTGAACACAACGGACTGTGATGCCATCATCAGGCGACAACGAGCTGGTGTGCCAAAGAGTAGACGCCGCCGCCGTCCTCTTGCCAGACGAACTCGAGCCGGCCGCTCTCGGTGGCGCGCAGGTAGAACTCGAGATAGGGATTGGCCGCAATGGCCTCGTGCAAATCGGCGACGAACACGTCGTATCCGTTATAACGGCAGACAAATTTGTGGATGATCTTGCGCGGGATGACATTGCCTTCGTTGTCGTGGCGCAGGCCGGTTTCCATCTGATGGCTGATCAGGGCTTTGACCTGAAAGATTTCGCCCTTGGTCGCAGAACTTGGTACCTGTACGCGTGGCATTGAAGGGAGCATTTCTTCCTCACTCAAGGGCTCAGGCGCAGCCATTCGTGGCGACGTCGACCCAGGTTTTGGTCATCAACAATGTGCCGTCGTTTAGCTCGGCAAACGCCAGGACATCTTGCGGCTCGGCCAGGCGGATGCGCGTCGATACGCGGGGCTGACTACGCTGCGGGACGAAGTGAAAGGTGGCGACCTCGATGAGCGGATTGCGCGGCGCCACCACGCGCACATATCTCACATAGTCGTTTTCAGTCATCGGGCTGTCGATGTCGACATTCAGCGGCACGGTGTAGCCATTCGGGAAAGTCCGCGGCATACGAGGTGGAGGCGATCTGAGGCCGTTGCGGTTCTTCCGGTCAGGCGCTTGATCAGCTCTGCGGCTTCGTCGACGTCGTCGCTCGCCTTCGCCGGCGAGACAATAGTCGCGCTCGCAAATCCGGCAGCACTCGCCAAGAACAATTCACGTCGCGTCAGCCCCGTTGCCAGGGTCTCCTCAAGCATACCCTCCTCCCGATGCGATTATGCATTTAACATCAGTAGCCTACCTGTTCATGCCCCTTAGTAAACAGTTCCGATTTAGGGCAGTCGCGGCAGCGATCCCCAGCAGGGAAAGAGGCGGCTCAGAAGTCGATGTCGCCTCCATGCGGCGGGTGGGGATGCCCTTCTGGATGCGATGCTCTCACGCGGTTCCTCAGCGACCATCGCTTCGGTGGTGATCAGCAGTCCCGCGATTGAGGCCGCGCCCTGCAAAGCGGTGCGAACCACCTTCGTTGGATCGATGACGCCCCTTGCTCAGCAGATTGCCGAATTCTCCGGTCTGAGCGTCGAAACCATAGCCATAGCTATCCTTGTCCAGGATCTTGCCGACCACGATAGAGCCATCCTCGCCCGCATTGATTACAATTTGGCGCGCCGGCCAGCTCAGTGTCTTCCTGACGATCTCGATACCGTGCCGCTGGTCCTCGTTCTCGCCCTTGAGTTTCTCGATCGCCTTCGTCGCACGCAGCAGCGCTACACCACCGCCAGGCAAAATGCCTTCCTCGACTGCGGCACGTGTCGCATGCACGGCGTCGTCGACGCGATCTTTGCGTTCCCTCACTTCGACCTCAGTCGCGCCGCCCACGCGGATTATCGCGATGCCGCTGGCAAGCTTGGCGAGCCGCTCTTGCAGCTTCTCGCGATCGTAGTCGGAGGTGGTCTCCGCAATCTGGGTCTTTAGCTCGTCGATGCGGGCTTTGATGTCGGTCTTCGCACCGGCGCCATTTATGATGGTGGTGTTCTCCTTTTCGATCATCACCTTCTTGGCGCGGCCGAGCATGTTGAGGGTGATTTGATCGAGCTTGATGCCGAGATCATCGGAAATCGCGGTGCCGCCAGTGAGGATCGCGATGTCCTCGAGCAGGGCTTTGCGCCGGTCGCCGAAGCCGGGCGCCTTGACGGCCGCGACTTTCATTCCGCCGCGCATTCTGTTGACGACTAGCGTGGCGAGCGCCTCGCCCTCGACGTCCTCGGCAACGACAAGCAGCGGTTTGCCCGACCGCAACACCGCCTCGAGCACCGGCAGTAGTTCCTGAAATGCCGACAGTTTCTTTTCATAGAGAAGCAGGTACGGGTCTTCCATCTCCACCAGCATCTTGTCGGCGTTGGTGACGAAATACGGCGAGATGTAGCCGCGGTCGAATTGCATGCCTTCAACAACTTCGAGTTCGGTCTGCGAGCGATTTCGCCTGCTCGACCGCGATCACGCCATCGTTGCCGACCTTTTGCATGGCGCTCGCGATAAGCTGCCCGATTTCGGCATCGCCGTTAGCCGAGATGGTCGCAACCTGGGCGATCTCTTCGCTCGAGGTGATTTTCTTGGAGTTCTTCCTAAGATCTTCAAGGACGGCATCGACCGCGAGATCGACGCCGCGTTTGAGGTCCATTGGGTTCATGCCGGCGGCCACGGCCTTGGTGCCTTCCCTGACGATTCCATGGGCGAGCACGGTGGCAGTCGTCGTACCGTCACCCGCCAGACGAGAGGTCTTGGATGCGACCTCCTTGACCATCTGGGCGCCCATGTTCTCGAACTTGTCCTCGAGCTGAATCTCATTGGCGACGGTGACGCCGTCCTTGGTGATGCGTGGCCCGAAAGACTTATCGAGCGCAACATTACGTCCCTTGGGGCCGAGCGTCACTCGGACCGCACCCGCTAGGGTATCGATGCCGCGCAGCATCTTGTCGCGCGCCTCGACCGAGAATTTGAATTCCTTGGCACCCATGGCGTCCTCCCCAAACAAACCGTCGCGGTCTCCGACGCCTCAAATAGGATCGCCGGGCCAACCCTTGGATCGGGACCGCTTCCATTCAAGCATGGAAACGCCTCGGCGATTCCAGACAACCACATTGGATTTTTTTATCTCGGCCAGAACGAATCTTATGGCGACCTGATCTTTCTCCTCCCCGTTGTTGTCAGCCGCGCGCGGGCGGCGCATTGTCCGGTCAAACGGCGGGGCGGCGACGAAGAGATGGGCGGCACATGAACTTCCGTGCCGAACGGGACGCGGCGACGCTCGCCGCAGCAGCGTCGCGGATAGACGGCGTGGCGATCTCAGCAACGCCGGCGGCGGCGCGGACGGTGGCCGTGCCGCAGATGTCCGCGGAAAAGCCCAAGCTCAAGCTGCGGCCGCTCGCATCGCTCGTTCCTTATGTCAATCGCTACCGCTGGCGGGCTCTTGCCGCACTAGGAGCACTGATCCTGGCAGCGCTCACGGCGTTGGTCGTGCCGGTCGCAGTGCGACGCATGATCGATTTCGGCTTTACCGCGCGTGGCCTCGCTCTGATCGACAGCTATTTTTTGCTAATGATCGGCGTCGCGGCGGTGCTCGCGCTGGCGAGCGCGCTTCGCTACTACCTCGTCACCACGCTCGGCGAGCGCATTGTCGCCGACCTGCGCGGCGACGTGTTTGCGCATTTGACCTCGCTCTCCAGCGCCTTCTTCGACGAAGCGAGGACCGGCGAGATGGTGTCCCGGCTGACCGCTGACACGACGCAGATCAAGGCCGCCGTCGGCTCTTCCGTCTCCGTCGCCTTGCGCAATCTCGTGCTGTTCGTCGGCGCCAGCGCCATGATGGTGGTGACAAGCCCGCGGCTCTCGGCCTATGTACTGGCGGCGATCCCGGTCATCGTCCTGCCACTCTATGCCGTCGGCCGCGCGGTACGTCGCCGCTCACGCCTGGCTCAGGATACGCTCGCCGACGCTTCGGCCTATGCCGCCGAACTGGTCGGCGCCATTCGCGTGCTGCAGGCCTTCACCAACGAGCGACTGGCAATCTCCCGCTTTGGCGGCGCCGTCGAGCGCGCCTTCGCCGCCGCCCGCGAGTCGATCGGCACCCGCGCGGTACTCACCGCAGTCGCCATCTTTCTTGCGTCCGCGAGCGTGGTGGTCGTGCTCTGGGTCGGCGCGCAAGACGTGCTGGCCGAGAAGATCACGCCCGGCCGGCTCGGCCAATTCGTTCTCTACGCCGTGTTCGCTGCCGGCGCGCTGGGCTCGCTGTCTGAGATCGGCGGCGAGGCGGCGCAAGCTTCCGGCGCGGCGGAGCGGCTGTTCCAGCTTCTCGCCGTCACGCCGGCCGTCGTGCGGCCGGCGTATCCGCTTAAGCTGCCATCGCCGCCGCGCGGAGAAGTCGCATTCGTGGACGTGGTTTTTCCTACCCGACGCGGCTTAACCTGCCGACCCTGCACGGCGTGACGTTTCGCGTGCGGCAGGGCGAAAGGCTTGCCATCGTCGGCCCATCCGGCGCCGGCAAGAGCACGATCTTCCATCTCCTGCTGCGCTTCTACGATCCGACCGCCGGGCACATCACGCTCGACGGCGTGCGGCTCCCCGACGTTGATCCGCCGGAGCTGCGCGCGCGCATTGCGCTGGTGCCGCAGGACAGCGTGATATTCGCCAGTTCCGTGCGCGACAATATCCGTTTCGGCCGCCCGGACGCGTCCGACGCCGATGTCGCGCAGGCCGCCGAACTCGCCCACGCCGCCGCCTTCATCGCGGCGCTGCCGCAAGGTTTCGACACGCCGGTCGGCGAGCGCGGCGTTACCCTCTCAGGTGGCCAGCGCCAGCGCATCGCCATTGCCCGCGCCATCCTGCGCAACGCGCCGCTTCTTTTGCTCGACGAAGCGACCTCATCGCTCGATGCCGACAGCGAGACGCAGGTCGCCGCGGCCCTCGCCCAATTGATGCGGGAGCGGACCACGATCGTGATCGCGCACCGTCTCGCCACCGTGCTCTCCAGCGACCGCATCCTGGTCATGGACGAAGGCCGCATCGTCGAGGAAGGGGCGCACCACACGCTCGTCGCCGCCGGCGGCCTGTACGCGCGCCTGGCGAAGCTGCAATTCGAAAGCGCGTGAGCCGCCGGCGCGAGATACGGTCTTCCGCAAATCGGGAGCGAGCCCACGCGTGGTCGCGTCGCATATGTACGCGCATCTCAGGCGCGACGACCAACGGGTCAGTCTGCGGCGGCACATGACGTCTCGCTGCAAATAAACCCGCGAGCCGCAGTTTTTGAGACAGGACCGGCGTTTCGCGCCATTAGCGAAGCGAACACCTTCGGTGCCTCTGTCAAGGCGATTCACTTTTTCGTCGGAAGGTTTGAAATAGGCCTGAGGCGATAGCGAGGCTAATAAAATCTGACAAAATGCTAAGTCATTGATTGCATTGGCTGAGGACCCAGTCCTTCGCGAACCAGTCTCAGCCGCGAATTCCCTGCTAACAGGGGAAAATACAGGGAAATTCTGCGAAACACCGGCGTTTGGGCATCCGTCGCGCCCCGAAACGATTGTAAAAGTCGGCGATTTTCCCGAAAATCCCTACTCCGAGGAACAGGGATTGCTGTTGCCATAACAGGGAAAACAGCTTTGAAAGCAGGGAATTTTCTGCTTCCCCTTCCCTTGCCCCTCTAAAGACCGGAGCCCGGCGAAAAGGCCGCCCCTTCCGGCAGGAAGCAGTCGCGCTGTCCTTACATAGCTCGGGTTGTTCGCCGCGGAAGAAGTGCCCGGGTTCAATCCGTTCACTCGCGCCGATCTTCTTTCGGCAATCCGTCTGCAATTGGGATGCAAACCGGGTTCATCACCGAGCGCCGCGACCGTTCGCTCATGACCTTGTCGCCTAAAACCGCGGCGCGCGATGACGTGACGTCAGAGTTGCTCGGACAGATAACGGGCGATCAGGCTTCCATCACTTGCCGCAGCCGCGCAGGCAACGTAACCGTCGGGACGAACGAGCCATAACCCATCCTCACGGAACGGCGGACGAAGGTCTGACTCGAGCACAGTGGAGAAACGTTCAATCAATCCGCTCGCCGCCGCCGAGGACTTAGCAAAAAGGCCAAAGCGGGGTGATTTACCCGCACCCACCGGTATCTGCCCGGTGAGAGGGGCAACTCTTGCGCCGGGCTTTGGTCCTCCGCTGAGTGCCGCGCCATTGAGAGGACTCTTGGAATATCCGACGGTGACTTCCGACATCCTATCGGCAAGGGCATGCTGGACGGGCGCTAGCCCCAACATAAGGTGGCCTACGCTGTTTCGTATTGCCTGCTCGACCGGGTTTTTCATCGTGCCCAATATCGTTAAGTGCTGTGCATCCGCGAGCACATGGTCTCCGACTTCGCTGCGCTCGGCGCTATAGCTGTCCAACAACTTTTCGCCGCCGTGGTCGTTGGCTACGATCTGCCAACTTCCAAGCTAAGTTGAAGGCATCTTGCATGCCGTAGTTCATGCCCTGACCCCCGGCGGGACTGTGCACATGGGCTGCATCGCCGCAGAGAAATGCATGCCCCCAGCGATAGCTTGAGACCTTGCGCCCGTTAATTCGGAAACCGGCGAGCCAGATCGGATCGAACGCGGTCGTGCCCGGCGGCCCACGGCGATCAATCATTGCCTGAACATGCTCCAGCGTTGGCGTGGGCGGGAGAACTTCGCCGGAGGGCGGCAGATCAGCAAGCAGGCGGTAGCGCCCCGGGGAAATCGGGAAGACCACAAAGACGCCGTCCTTGTGCCAATAAACCGACGCCTCGTTGTCGGGAACGGGATAGCCGCGCATGTGCACGTCCGCCAGCATCCAGTCGCTGTCCATCGTGTGGCCCGCAAAGATCGCACCAACTGTATGCCGCACCAGACTGTGGGCGCCGTCGCATCCTGCGAGCCAGTCCGCCGAGGCCTTTTCTTCGCGACCGTCGGCATTGCGAAGAACGGCGTCCACCCCGTCGGAGCGGAGGCTGACACTTGTCACTTCAACGCCGCGCTCGACCCTGACGCCCAACTCATTAAGGCGTTCCTCTAACAGCCGCTCGGTGTCGGATTGAGGGATCATCAACGCATACGGATAGGGACCGTTTACCGTCTCCATGCCGACGCGCCCGATCCGTTTCCCGCCAGCAAAAAAGTTAACTGCGTGCGCCTTGCAGCCAGCTTCGATAAAAGGCGCCGAACCTCCCGGCTGGCGATCGAGTAGTTCCAGGGTTCAACTCCAGAGCACCAGAGCTTTGGACTTATCGGTACGCTGTGCCAATTTCTCGACAATGCGAACCGGTATGGCGTAGCGAGCAAGCTCGATTGCCAAGGTCAGTCCAACCGGGCCAGCGCCAATGATGAGAACGCTTTGCGTCATGAAGACATCCTCTCCTTCCGAGGTCAGATGTGCCATCGCGGCAGCATTGGAATTAGCAGTTGTTTTGAGCGATGCGCGTCGACCATCTGCGCCAGCGGAAGTTATTAAACATGGCTGAGCCATGTTATGTTTTCAAAGGTCCTTAAAATCTCCCCTTTAAAGCCTGACCAAATAAAAGCCTTTATGTCTGCTTCTCTAATCGGCCGGTTGGGGTCAAGCGCATTCAGACTATGCGCCGCTGCGGACGTCACTCACGGGCTCGTGCTTCTCTTCGGAACTCGGCACCAAGGCGACCAGTTCGGCCAAATCGGGGAGGCTCTCGACCAGCTTCGATGCGGTGCTCGAACCCAACCTTGCCGGCTATTCCGACCTTCAGAGCGAAGTTACGCAGAGTGCTGCGCAGATCGTTCTCGATGGCGATCGCCTTCGACTGCAGCAGCTTTCGATGGGTCAGCAGCATTCGCAGTTTCTGACTGCGTAGCGTCTTCACATGCACCGGACGGTAGAATAAGCCCCTGCAATTCTCGAATTGCGTGATGATATACAAATTGTCACCCGATGAACGTGCCTAGAGTGAGCAATTTTATACAGACACTACTCAGTCATTGGACGCACGCTACGCATTTGCGTCCCTGTTCCGAATAAAAGGTCGATCCATGTGACAGCATAGTTCTAATCGCCCGAGGGAGCTCGTCTCACAGAAAGGCTTACCGATGTTCACTGCTGAGCAATATCGCGCCAAAGCGGCCGAATATGCCAAATTGTTGGGGACAGCAATCGGCGCCAACAAGGTGCGTGAATATCAAAAGCTCGAAAGAAGCTTCACCGAACTTGCTGACAACGCGCAATGGGTGACCGACAATAACGGCAAGATCCTGCACGCGAGAGAGCGCGCAAACGCTCCGCTCACGCCAGAGATCCCCGCGCTGAGTATTTCGCAGCAGTAAGGCCCCGTTTCTTCCGGTCGTCACCCATCGCGCGCCCGGGAAGGGGGATACACCTTGCATCGCGAAGTTTCGCCGGATCAACCGGCACTGTCTCTCTCTTTATCGATGGCAACGTGAGGCTCGATCCGATCTGGTTCCGTCGCAAGCGTGGTGCGAACAGAGAGGCAAACGATCAACCGTTCGTCAAATTCAGAGCTCGCATTTTCTTTCGCTCGCAAATAGCTTGCTGCAGCGTAGTTTCCTCTAGCGACCGCGTCGTGATTGCCCTTGAGTACCTCCCACTGTGTTTTGTCGCCGTCCCGCCAGAAGCGGATGTCGAAACGCCTTCGGCCCAGCCGCAGATCTGTAAGCGTCACGTCCGGCAACCAGTCTGGCAGCGCCGGGTCGACGTATAGCTTACCGCGCGGCGCGTCCGGCTGTATCCCCAGTATCGCCTGCAGCAGCATGAATGGCGTCCCCGCCGCCCATGCCTGCGGCACATTGGCGCCGAGATACTGCACGGGAAAACTCGTGGGACCGCGCTGCAACCCGCCATACAGCTCGGGCAATTGGTTCAGCATGAAATGGCCCGCGGCTCCGCTGATGTCGCGCGCTACCGCCGCTGCCTCGGCGGCAAATCCATAACGCCGCATGCCGAGCGCGATCAGTGAGTTGTCATGCGGCCACACGGCCCCGGTCTGGTAGTTGTATGGATTGAATGACGGGTGATCTGCCGACAGCGTGCGGATGCCCCAACCGCTCCACATATCCTTTCGCATCAGCCGTTTTACGACAGCCCGCGCATGCTCCGGCGCGATAATGCCCGACCAAAGGCACTGGCCGACATTGGACGCCACCGACATCACCTTTCTCTTGTCGCCGTCCAGTGCGAATGCGTAAAAACTAGACTTTTCGTCCCAAAATGCTTCATTGAATTTCTTGAACAGTACCGCCGCCTTCTTGCGCAGCGCGTTTGCGCGCCGCTTGTTTCCAGTTCGTCATTACCTGCACGATTGGGCCGGTCGTGTCACCGCGAACCATGTTTGCGATCCTTTGGCCCTGACTTGTGGTCCCTCTTGAGCTCGCGCAGCAGGTGCTCCATGGCGTCCAGCCGCTCCTCCCAAAAGCGGCGCATCCGCTCGATCCAGCCATCGACCTCGTCCAGCGAACGGGTATTGATGGAGAGAATGTGGTCGCGCCCTTTCCTGTGCCGCTCGACCACGCCGCTCGCTTCCAGCACGCGAATATGTTTCGACACCGCGTTCAATGACATGGGGAAGGGTTCGGCGACCTCGGTCACGCGCGCCTCGCTGCGTGAGAGCCGTTCGATGATCGCCCGCCGCGTCGGATCGGCTAACGCGGCGAATACCGCGTCAAGGCGCGCGGTGCGCGAAGCGGCTTTCTTCCGGGCTTCGATCTCAATCATGGCATTCTGCCCGCCCGCTCGATTCCCGATTCTGAAAATATTCTACCAAAAGGTTGACAATTTGCCAAGCCGACGCTTTATTCAACCTTCCGGTTGAACCAATTTGATAACGAAGGAGCGTTCGATGCCAAATAAACCCCTGGTCGCAGCGGCTGCAGCGGTTGCACTTCTGTCGGCTGCCGTCGCCCCGGCGCGGGCCGAGCCCGTCAAGAACGTCGTCCTCGTCCACGGTGCCTTCGCCGACGGTTCCGGATGGCGGCAGGTCGCCGACATTCTTCTTAAAGACGGCAATGCGGTCAGCGTGGTGCAGGAGCCGCTGACATCACTCGCCGCCGACGTCGCGGCGACCAAACGGGTGCTGGATCTGCAACAGGGCCCCACCATTCTGGTCGGCCACAGCTATGGCGGGGTGGTCATCACCGAAGCGGGCAATGCGCCGAATGTCGTCGGTCTCGTCTACATCGCCGCTTTCATTCCCGACCAAGGCGAGAGTGCAGTCAGCCTGCTCTCGCAGGCCCCCGCCGCCAACAAGGACATGCGCGCCACCAAGGACGATTTTCTGTACCTCGATCCGGCCGCCTTCCCGGCCGATTTCGCTGCCGACGTGCTGCCCGCCCAGGCGAACTTCATGGCACGTTCCCAGCAGATGCTGGCCAAGGCCGCCGGCGGCGCGCCGGTGACGGCGGCCGCCTGGCACCAGAAGAAGAGCTGGGCACTGATCGCGACTCGCGACCGTAACATCAATCCCGATCTCGAGCGCAGCATGGCCAAGCGGGCCGGCAGCGAAACGATCGAGGTTCCCGCCAGCCACGCGGTCTACCTTTCCAAGCCAGATGAAGTGGCGCATTTGATCGAACGGGCGGCAAAGGCGTCTGCCCGGTAACCTCGATCCGACACGATCGATAAGAAGTCCCGATGTCCGTGAACGTTCTCCACCAGACCGCCGCCCGCGCCACAGGCGGCGGCGATGGCCGCTCCGACCTCTGGACGACGACGCCGAAGGAGATTCTGATCTCGACGCCTTGATCGTCGCCGGGGTACGTGGGTCGGGTTTCACGTGCACGCGCTTGGTTCAAGCGCGTGCAGGGCTGCGTCTGATTCCAAATTCGTCGATTGGCCCGCGCGTCGGCTGGCGCGGTGTAGCGTAATGGATTTCACATGGGGCCGCTCGATTGCCGCGCATCTGCACGGAACGTCACGGCCGCTCCGCGATGATGGTGTACGGAGCGCGTGCGCTGTCGTCTGCCGGCCCATTGCGTGTCGTAATCACGCGCACCGCATTGCCGGAAGTTTTCAGTTCACCCTGCCACCGGTCGCCGAGGCTGACGCTGCGGATGTTTGTCAGGTTGATGCGCTGATAGCGCTTGCCCTCGAGATCGAAGCCGGCGCCGACGGCGACATCGAGAATGTGCAGCGTATAAAAAGTGCCGGAGCCGCCGCCGTTGTAGCTCGCCAGCACCACCAGGAGGCCGTTTGCGGTCGATCCATAAAAGCCGTACGCGGTTTCCTCCGGAGGTCGGTCGTCAGCCGTTGTTTTCTCTGAATCCGCCACTCGCCGTCGATGCGGATCGGATCGAAATAAAGATTGCTGTCGATCGCGGCGGCGGCATCGACGGTCACCCAAATGCTGCCGGAGTCGGCCAGGTCGCCATCGCCGAAATCGCGGAAAATCTCCGGCGGTATGGTCTTGCCGTGAAGCGTGAACGAGCGGCGCACTTCGGCGACGAGAGCGGCCGCCGAGTTCGCGGCGGCCTGCCCCTTTTGTGCGACGGCAATCTGGCCCGTCGGCGCGTCGTAGATCGTGAGCCAGAAAACGCCGATAGCGGCGATAGACCGGAGCAATGAGACCATGGTTTTCAACCGCATGGCGTTGCCGTAGAACTTACCTGTTCGCGCACCCATGAAATAGAACAGCCGATGCGCATTCTCAATCATGTCTCGGACCGCCGGCTGCTGCTGGCGTCTTTGATTGTGCTCGCGCTGCCGGGTCGTTCACTGGCTCGGAACGACGATCCGGGCGAACTTGTCGCCGAAATCTATCGGGCGGTGGGGCCCGAAGGCGACGCCTCGATTTTCTTTGATGAGGAGATGAGCCAACGGTTCCTGTCCCGGCGGCTGCGGGCAGCGATCAGCGCGATGTTAAAGCGTACGCCGCAGGGTGACGCGCCGGATCTGGATTTCGACCCGGTGGTCAGCGGCAACGATCCGAGCGTGCATGATTTGAGGATCAAGACCGAGAGCAATACTGGCACACGAGCCGTTGTCGTCGCCGATTTCCTGTCGCACCAGGACACCGAACGCAGCGTGCTTCGCTACATTCTGGTGCGCGACAACGGCTGGAAAGTCGACGACATCGTTGCCAGCGGCAAGAACGAATGGCGCGTCAGCAAAATCATCGAAGGCCGCCGCTAAACCCTGGCCGGCTAACGACGCCGACCGCGGACTGGCACGCAGCTCAACCGTCGATCTCCGTCGCTTAACGATGCCGTAACCGCCAATCCGAGCAGGAAGGCGAGCGCCACTGATGCTATGGTAATAGTCGAGATCATGACGATCTCATGCCCGGCGCGGTGGTCCGCGGCATTGATCTTGATCAAATCGGCGACGACGCCGACCGATGCGGCCGGAGTTTATTAAAAATTCTCGCGCCGTGTGCGTGTCACAGGCGCGTCGCGCAAAGAGAAAAAGGTGCCGCCATGGCTGAACTTGCCCGCTCCCCATCCGGTCGCCCCGTCGCGCTGGTGACCGGCGCGTCGAGCGGCATCGGTGCCGCGCTCGCGCGTGAAGCCGCCAAGGACGGGCACGATCTTGTGCTGGTCGCCCGCCGCCGCGAGCCGATGCAGGCGCTGGCCGCCGAGCTTAAAGCTGCGGGTGCCGAGAGCAGTATCATCGTTGCCGATCTTGGCAAGCCGGGCGCCGCGGCCGCCCTGATGCAGGATATCGACGCGCGCCGCATTGCCATCGACACTCTGATCAACAATGCGGGGCTGGGCGAGACCGCCCAATTCGACCGGTCGGATCCGGAACGGATCGCGGCCATGCTGCAGGTCAACATCGTCGCCTTGACAGAGATCACGCGCCTGGTGCTCCCCAGGATGGTGGCGAGCCGGCGCGGCCGCATCATGCTGCTGGCCTCCACCTCCGCTTTCCAGCCCGGTCCGGAAATGGCGGTGTATTACGCCAGCAAGGCCTATGTGCTCAGCTTCGGCCAGGCAATCGCTTACGAGCTGCGCGGCACCGGCGTCACGGTCACGACGCTGTGTCCGGGTCCGACGACGACCGAGTTCGTCAAAGTGGCGAAAATGGAGGGCACCGCCTTGTTCAAGGGCCCAATGCCGGTGATGTCGGCCGCGGAGGTGGCAAGCCTCGGCTATGCGGGACTGAAAGCGGGTCGCCGCGTGGTGATCACGGGTCTTCTCAACAAGATCATCGCCTTTTCCACGCGCTTCACGCCGCCGGTGATATTGCTGGCGATTGCCAGCCATTTATCCCGGAGCGGCGAGGCCGGCGCCAAACCCTGAGCGCCGAGCTGGTTGCCTCACCAGGTAATGACCTTGCGGTCGCGCAGGAATTTCCCGGTGAGCGTGTGCGGCGCGTCGAGCGCGAGCCATATTGCGGTGTCGGCGCCTTCGGCGACGTCGCGGTCGGCGTGTGGGCCGCCCATGTCAGTCTTGACCCAACCGGGGCAGACCGAATTGACCGCGACCGCGCCCTTGAGCTCGGCCGCCAAGGTTGCGGTGACGGCATTGAGCGCGGTCTTCGAGATGCGATAGGCGGCATAGCCGCCGGAATTGTCCGACAGCGCGGCCATGCCGGTCGACATGTTGACAATGCGCGCCGATCGGCTGTGCTTGAGCAACGGCGCCAGCATCTGCGCCAGATGCAGCGGTCCGAGCGTGTTGGTTTCCAGCGTGGCGCGGACCGTCGCCAGGTCGACTTTCAGCGCCGGCGCGTCGCCCTTGGCGATGATGCCGGCATTGTTGATCAGCACATCGAGCCGGCCGTAAGTGTCGTTCAGGAAATCGTCCAGCGCGGCAATGCTCCGCGCGTCCGTAACATCAAGTAGATGAAATTCAACCGCGAGCTTTTGCGCGGCGAGCTTCTTGATCGCCGCCGCGCCGGCCGCTTCCTTGCGCGCGGTCAGGAGGACACGGGCGCCGCGGGCGGCGAGCTGCCGGCAGATCTCAAAGCCGATGCCGCGATTGCCGCCGGTGACGACAATGACGGGAGCGGCGTCGGCCGGCGCCACGTTCGCTTATCCCTGATGCAGCAACTTGAAGGCGTGGGTCCATTCGTTTTTGGTAAAACCCAAAATGCACCACAGCATGCACAGCGGCTCGATGGCGCGGGCCGCTTCGGCCTTGCCCATGTCGGCCGTTTCCCAGCCGAATTGATCGCAGATGCCGGTCACCGCCGCCTTGGCCTTATCGTCGTTGCCGCAAATGAACATGGTCGGCTTGCCGACCTTGAACTGCGGGTTGACCATCATGGCGTTGCCGACGGAATTGAAAGCCTTAACGAAATGCGCGTCCGGAAACGCGCTCTGCAGGCGCTCCATCAGCGACTGATCGAGGCTGGTGAAAAACTTCAGCACGCCGTTGGCGGGCGGCGCGTCGGCGATCGGATTGGTGGCGTCCATCACCGGCTTGCCCGCGATGTTAGGCGCCCCGGCGGCACTGAGCGCGTCGAGCGCTGCTGCGCCCTTGACCGCAAGCACAACCAGTTCGCCGAACTTGGCGGCGTCGGCGAAGCTGCCGGTCTGCGCTCCTTTGTGCTGGGCGGCGAAGTCCTTGAGCTTGCCGGGGTCGCGCGTGCCGAGCATCACTTGATGCCCATGCTTGATGAAACCGCCGGCCAGCGCCTTGGCCACATCGCCCGATCCTAAAACGCCGATTTTCATGAGTGTCTCCCCGTGGCGGCGGGAATACGTCCCACCTGCGAGCGTTCACGATAGATGTTGGCCGCCTTCGGAGGGTGCAAGAGTGCAAGAGCAAGGCGCGCCTTGCGGGTACGCCATGCGCTCATTCAGCCGATGACCTCGCGCAAGAGTGCCTGGACTGTGCGCGCAGCAGTGCCGCGTCCCGGCAAGGCGCCGCCATTGTGGTGCTTGGCCCAACACGCATGGATAAGGTGCGTTATTCGGACAGATTATTGCCGGCCCAGGCCTGGAGTGCTGCACTTGCCACCTTCGCGGCGGGAGGCCAGCGCTGCCGGGTTGCACGGCATCCCGCCGCCCATTGCCGAACTTGATCCAGCGCAAGACGACGCGACGATTTTACGCCCATAAGCGCCTCGACAATCAGCCTGGAACCACTCTAATAAGAGCCCCCGACTGAGTTCCTTATCCGTCCCGGAAAGGCGGGAGCCTCATGGATTACAGTGCCTTTTTTACCGACGCGCTCGCCCGGCTGCGGAGCGAGCGGCGCTATCGGGTGTTCGCCGATCTGGAGCGGATCGCCGGCCGGTTTCCGCACGCGGTCTGGCACTCCCCGCAAGGCCCGCGCAATGTCGTGATCTGGTGCTCCAACGACTATCTCGGCATGGGCCAGCATCCCAAGGTGATCGGCGCCATGGTCGAGACCGCCACCCGGATGGGCACCGGCGCCGGCGGCACCCGCAACATCGCCGGCAACAATCACCCGCTGGTCGAGCTTGAGCGCGAGCTCGCCGATCTGCACCGCAAGGAAGCGGCGCTGGTTTTCACCTCCGGCTACGTCTCCAACGAGACCGGCATTTCCACACTCGCCAAGCAGATGCCGAACTGCCTGATCCTGTCCGACGCCTGGAATCACAACTCGATGATCGAGGGCGTGCGCCAGGCGCATAGCGAGAAACAGATCTTCCGCCACAACGACATGGCGCACCTCGAAGCGCTGCTCGCCGCCGCCGGTCCGCAGCGGCCGAAGCTGATCGTGTTCGAGAGCCTCTATTCGATGGACGGCGACGTCGCGCCCGTAAATGTCATCTGCGATCTTGCCGAGCGCTACGGCGCCATGACCTATATCGACGAGGTGCACGCGGTCGGCATGTACGGGCCGCGCGGCGGCGGCATCAGCGAGCGCGACGGCGCCACGGACCGCATCGACGTCATCGAGGGTACGCTGGCCAAGGCGTTCGGCTGTCTCGGCGGCTACATCGCCGGCTCCAGCGCGCTGATCGACACCGTGCGCTCTTATGCGCCCGGCTTTATTTTCACCACCGCGCTGCCGCCGGCGGTCTGCGCCGCCGCGACGGCTGCGATCCGGCACCTGAAAAGCTCGCAATGGGAACGCGAACGCCATCAGGACCGCGCCGCCCGCACCAAGGCCGTGCTCGCCGCTTCGGCGTTGCCGGTGATGACGAGCCCGACGCATATCGTGCCGGTCTTTGTCGGCGATCCCGAGCGCTGCAAAGCGGCCAGCGATCTTCTGCTCTCCGACCACGGCATCTACATTCAGCCGATCAACTATCCGACCGTGCCGAAAGGCTCGGAGCGGCTGCGCATCACGCCGAGCCCGTACCACGACGACGGTTTGATCGATACCTTGGCCGAGGCGTTGGTCGATGTGTGGCAGAAGCTCAAGCTGCCGTTCAAGGAACGCGCGCTCGCCGCGGAGTAGTCCGATCGGCTTCCGCTCGTCCCCGCGCAAGCGGGAACCCAGCAGTGACATGATACTTATTCTGGATTCCCGCTTTCGCGGGAATGAGCGGAGAAGGTTGATCGACCCGATTTTTGCTTGCCGGGCTTGGCCTCCCGCTTCGCCAATCGCCGCGCCGCGATCGCCACCGTGAACGTGACCACGAGGAAGCGCGCGACGTGATGCGCCCCGACATAAACCGGGTCGAGATGCAGCGCCAGCGCCAATACCATCATCGTGTCCTGGGCGCCGGGTGAGAAGGCGACGGCGACGTTGGCGATCGGGAACGGAAAGAAGTGAATAACGATCAGCACGAACAGCGTGGCGATGGACAGCGATACGGCAAACGAGCCCAGGGCGGCGCCGAGATAGCCGACGATCGTGCGCAAGGTCGTATTGGCGAAGCGCGAGCCGACCACCGCGCCGAGCACGACCACTGAAGCGCTGCCGATCCACCACGGCAGCACGGCCGCAACGAGGCCGGTGCCGTGCAGGACGCCCGATCCGGCCATGGCGCCGAACAGAAAGCCGCCGGGAAAGCGCAGCCGCGCCAGCGCGAAGGCGGCGGCGGTTGCGACCGCGACAACGACCAACATTTCCGGCAGCGAAGCGATGCCGGCCGGGCCGCGTGCGACCGGAACCGCCGGCGCCACCAGCCCGAACAGCGCGAGCCCGCCCGGAATGCCGATGGTCAGGAGCAGTACGCGCATGGTCTGCACGATCGCGATCGCGCGCAGATTGGCGCCAAGCTCGGTCGAGAGCGCGATCACCTGAATCATCGAGCCCGGGCTTGCGCCCATCAGCGCCGAAAGCGGGTCCCAGCGATGCACCACGCGCAGATAACTTGCGGTCGCGAGCATCATAACGACGGCCGCCACCATGAGCAGCGCGACACTCAGCGGCCAGGTGGCAAACCCTTTGAGCGTCTGCGGCGTCACGACGGCGCCGAGCAGGATGCCGACAACGACATAGCCGACGCGCGCAAGCGCAATCGGCACTTGGACCGGGCGCCCAAGAAGCGCCGCCGTCGCTACCGCCAGGACCGATCCAGAAACCAGGCCGGCGGGAAACCCCAACAACGTGAATGCGAGGCCGCCGGCCGCCGCGATCAGTAACGTCTCAGCGGGCTCAAGCAGCGCGCGCAGCGGAGGAAGGGCAGGCGACATTGACCCGCTCATCAATGCCCGCTGCGGCAAGCGCCGTCAAATGACGCTGGCTCGCGACGCGCCATCGGGCCGGGCCCAGACTTTGACCCCGGACCGGGACCTCAAACTTGAACCTTAAAAGGAGAGGGCTCACGGCATCGCCCCCGATAGACACTCCCGCCAAACTATGGTGATTTGGGTCAAAATTCGACCGCCGGGACTAAAACAGCGCCGCAAACCGACCTTTAGGAAGCGCCATGCTGCAAGGCTGGGTCATCGTCGTCATCGCGCTCGCCTATATCGGCTTTTTGTTCGTGGTGGCGAGCTATGGCGACCGCAGGCACGAGTTTACCCGCGGCAGCCGCGCGCGGCTTCTGATCTATCCGCTCTCGCTCGCGATTTACTGCACGTCATGGACGTTCTTCGGCTCGGTCGGGGTGGCGGCGCGGACCGGCTTCGATTTCCTCACCATCTATATCGGGCCGGTGCTGATGGTCGGGCTCGGCTATCCGCTGATCATCCGCATCGTCCGGCTCGCCAAGGGCCAGAACATCACCTCGATCGCCGATTTCATTGCCGCGCGCTACGGCAAGAGCCAGTCGGTGGCGGCGACGGTGGCGCTGATCGCCATCGTCGGCATGATCCCCTACATCGCGCTGCAGCTCAAAGCGGTGTCGTCCTCGGTCAGCACCATTCTCGCCGCCGCCGGCGGCGGCGTCGCGGCGCAGCCGCTTATCGGCGACATCGCATTGTTTGTCGCGCTGTTGATGGCGGCGTTCGCGGTGCTGTTCGGCACCCGCCACATCGACGCCACCGAGCATCAGGACGGGCTGATGCTGGCGATCGCGACCGAATCCGTTATCAAGCTGGTCGCCTTTCTCGCCGTCGGCATCTTCGTCACCTTCGTCATGTTTCCCGGCCCGCTGACGCTGTTCGCCGCGGCGGTGCAACACCCGCAGACGGCGGCGCTGACCCGGGTGCCGCCGGCGGCCGGGTTTCTCGCCATGACCGTATTGTCGCTGTTTGCGGTCCTGCTGCTGCCGCGGCAGTTCCACGTCGCCGTCGTCGAGAACCACAGCGAGGCCGAGATCCGCCGCGCCGCCTGGCTGTTCCCGGCCTATCTGGTGCTGATCAATCTGTTCGTGATGCCGATCGCCATGGCCGGTCTGCTGACGTTTCCGGCCGGCGGCACCGATGCCGACATGTTCGTGCTGGCGCTGCCGCTCAAGGCGCATTCCGAATTCTTCGCGCTGGTGGCTTTTGTCGGCGGCCTGTCTGCGGCAACCGCCATGGTGATCGTCGAATCGGTCGCGCTCGCGATCATGGTGTCGAACGACATCGTGATACCGCTCATTTTGAAGCGGCGCGCGGTGCGCTCCGGCGAGCCGAGCAACGCCGGTGCCCAGCTCCTGACCGTGCGGCGCATCGCCATCTTCGCCATCCTGTTTCTCGCCTACATCTACTATCGGTCGGCTGGCGCAGCGCAGCTCGCCTCGATCGGGCTGCTGTCATTCGCCGCCATCGCGCAGTTGACGCCGGCCTTCTTCGGCGGACTGGTGTGGCGGCGCGGCACCGCGCCCGGCGCCATCGCCGGAATGAGCGCCGGCATTCTGGTCTGGGCCTATACGCTATTGTTGCCGAGCATCTCGGACGCCGGCATCGTTGGCGCGCGCATCCTCACCGAAGGACCGTTCGGCGTCGCCTGGCTGCGGCCGCAGGCGCTGTTCGGTCTCGATCTGACGCCGCTGGTCCACGGCGTCGTGCTCAGTCTGCTCGCCAATATGACGCTCTATATCGGCTGCTCTCTCGGCCGCCGGCCGACCGCGATCGAGCGCGTGCAGGCGGACGTGTTCGTGCCGTCGTCGCTGGCGCCGATGGCGCCGAGCTTCCGGCTGCGCCGCGCTTCGGTCACCATAGGGGAACTGACCGCGACCATTGCCCGCTACCTCGGCGAGGAGCGCACCCGCGAATCGTTCGCCAGCTTCGCCGCCTCGCGCCGTATCAGCCTCGAACCGCAGGCCGAGGCCGACTTTCAGCTCCTGCAATATGGCGAGTATCTCCTGGCCTCGGCGATCGGCGCCGCGTCCTCGCGACTGGTGCTCTCGCTCGTCCTGCGCAAGCGCACCGTCTCGACCAAAGCCGCGCTCAAGCTGCTCGACGATGCCAACGCCGCGATCCACTACAATCGCGAGATCCTGCAGACCGCGCTCGACCACGTCCGGCAAGGCATCGCGGTGTTCGACAAGGATCTGGCGCTGGTTTGCTGGAACCGGCAGTTCGGCGAAATCTTCGATCTGCCGCACGGCCTCACCCGCATCGGCATCGCGCTCGATGAGATCCTGCGCCATATCGCCCGGCAGCGCCCGCACGTAGCGCAGGACCTCGACGCGCAGATCGCCGAACATATCGCCAGATACACGACCGAGGCCGAGCCGTTCCTGGAACGCTTCGCCGAACGCGGGCTGGTGATCGAAGTGCGCGCCGACCGCATGCCCGACGGCGGTCTGGTCACCACCTTTACCGACATCACGCCGAGCGTGAAGGCGGCGGAAGCGCTGGAGCGCGCCAACGCCACATTGGAGCGCCGCGTGCGCGAGCGCACCGGCGAACTGACCCGGCTCAACGCCGAGCTCGAGCGCGCCAAGGCCGAAGCCGACGACGCCAACGTCTCCAAGACGCGCTTTATTGCCGCCGCCAGCCACGACATCCTGCAGCCGCTCAACGCCGCGCGGCTTTACGTCACCAGCCTGATCGAGCGCCAGCGCGCCGGCGAGGATGGCGATCTGGTGCAGAACATCGACGCCTCGCTGGAGGCGGTCGAAGAGATCTTCGCCGCCTTGCTGGATATTTCGCGGCTCGACACCGGCGCCATGAAGGCCGAGCTGACCGACTTCCGCATCGACGAATTGCTGCAGCGGCTGGAAGTGGAATTCGCGCCGCTGGCGCGGGAGAAAGGCCTCGACCTGATTTTCATGCCCTGCGCGCTGGCGGTGCGGTCGGACCGCCGCCTGCTGCGGCGGCTGTTGCAGAACCTGGTCTCGAACGCGATCAAATACACTCCCAAGGGCAGCGTGCTGGTCGGCTGCCGGCGCCGCGGAAAACGCCTGCGCATCGATGTCTACGATACCGGCATCGGCATTCCGCACGCCAAGCGCCGTGCGGTGTTCAAGGAATTCCACCGTCTCGACCAGGGGGCGCGGGTCGCGCGCGGCGTCGGCTTGGGGCTGTCGATCGTTGAACGCATCGCCCGCGTGCTCGACTGCGAGGTGGCCCTGAAATCGAATGTCGGCCGCGGCTCGCGCTTTGCCGTCGAGGTGCCGCGCGCGATGGCCGCGATCGATGCGCCGATCCGGCAGACCGCGCCCAAAGCGGCGGCCGGGCAGCTCGCCGGCACGGTGGTGCTGTGCATCGACAACGAGCGGGCCATCCTCGACGGCATGCAGACGCTGCTCGGCGGCTGGGGCTGTCGCGTGCTCACGGCCGCCGATCTGGCCGAAGCATTGGCGGCGATCGAGGGCAGCGGTCTGGAGCCGGACGGTCTTCTGGTCGACTACCACCTCGACGGCGGCAACGGCGTCGGCGCCATCGCCGAGCTGCGCCGCCGCCATGGCGGCGATCTGGCGGCGATCCTCGTCACCGCCGACCGTTCCGCGCATGTCCGTGAGGCGGCCCGCGCCGCCGGCGTGCATGTGCTGCACAAGCCGGTCAAGCCGGCATCACTCCGCGCGCTGATGACCCAGTGGCGCGTGCAGCGCGTCGCGGCGGAGTAGTTCCGGCTTTTGTTCGCTGTTTGCCCGAGAGGTGGGGCTCGGAAATCGCCCGCCTCATCCACTCGCGCTCGGCGCTGCGCGGATCTTCCTGAGTTATCGCAAAATGATCGGATTGGTTCTACGCGATCGTAAGATTTGGACGGTTAGTCGATTTTCCTGGACCGCAAGACGCGCGGACTTTCGGTACATTTCTAGGAGACTGGCGATGAAGCGTTGGTTTAGGGCCGCCCTGTACTTGTGCACGCTTCTGTCAGTGAGTTTCGTGTGCACCGTCTGTTTCGCTCAAATCTACGATCAGAACAGAGCGCCGGCTCAGCAAAATTCACCGAGCTCGCAAAACTGGGCGAACAGTCCGCAAAACTGGCAGAATAGTCCTGACAACTGGCAGAACAGTTCGCAAAATTGGCAGAACCGTTCAGACGACTGGAAAAATAGTCCGCAGAATTGGGAAAACAGCGGCAACAATTACAACAATGCCAACGGCATCTATGACAGCAGTGGCAATCGCGTCGGCTATAGCGTGCCGAGCGCGAATGGCGGTGTAAATTACTTCAATAATGATGGCAGCCGCAGGGGCTACCAGCCCGGCCACTAGCGGGCAACTGATGGGCGCCTTCGCGGTGCCTCTGATACGCCGAGCTAGTACGCCGTCTGCTTGTCGAGCAATCCGCCCGACAGGATCATGAGCACACGGACCTGCTGTAACGTCAGCGTCCGTAGCGCGCGATCGAGGCCGCGGTTTCGGCGCCGGACCGTCTCTCTGCCTCAACCGCGGTAGCGCAGCGCGTCGACCAGCAAGGCAAAGGCCGCCGCGGACTGGCGCCGGCTTGGGTAATAGAGGTGGTAGCCCGTATAGGCAGGGCACCAGTCCTCGAGCACGCGGGTCAGACGGTTCTTGGCGACATGCGGCCGCGCCAAATCCTCCGGCACATAGGCCAGACCAAATCCGGCCAGCGCGGCATTGAGCATCTGAAAGGTGCCGTTGAAAGTGAGCTGGCCTTCGACGCGCACTTTCAGTTCGCGGCCGCCTTTTGCGAACTCCCAGGCGTATAAGCCGCCGTGCGTGGACAGACGCAGATTGACGCAGCTGTGGCCGATCAGGTCCTGCGGCCTTTTGGGTTCCGGCCGGGTCCGGAAATACGCCGGCGCCCCCACGACCGCCATCCGCAGGTCGGGCCCGATCCGCACCGCGATCATGTCTTTCGCCACCTGCTCGCCGGCGCGCACGCCGGCGTCAAAACGCTGGGCGACGATGTCGGTCAGGCCGTTGTCGATGAAGATCTCGACCTTGATGTCGGGATATTGCCGCAGGAACTTTGCAAGCTTCGGCCAGAGCAGCGTCTCGAGAGCATATTCGGTCGCCGTGATCCGAATGGTTCCGGCAGGCTTGTCGCGAAGTTCGCTTAAGGCCGCGAGCTCAGAGTCTATCTCGTCAAACCGCGGGCCGAGCGTGTGGAGCAGGCGCTCGCCCGCTTCCGTCGGCGAAACGCTGCGCGTGGTCCGGGTCAGGAGCCGAACGCCGAGCCGGGCTTCGAGTTCACGAAGGGCGTGGCTTAATGCCGACTGCGAAACGCCGAGCTTCGCTGCGGCCCTGGTAAAGCTGCGCTCCCGTCCAACGGCCACGAAGGCCACGAGGTCATTCAGATGGCCGCGCTGCATTTATGAACTATGCTCATAAGTCTATGCGGATAATAGCGGCTAGTCGCGGCGCGTGCGCGGATTAAATCATGACCAGGCGACCGTTCACGAGACCGCCCATGATCACGCGCAGACACCTGCTAGCCGCCACTGGCGGTCTCGCGGTGGCGGCAGCCGGCCCTGCCGCCGCGGAGACGCCGGCCCTGACCGTCCCAACAACACGAAGGAATGAAACAATGGAGATCAAGCGAAACGGCTCGCAGCCGTCCGGCAAGGGCCCGGCGGATTATTTCACCGGCACGGTCCGCATTGACCCGCTGTTTGAGGCGTCCGAACCGGCCCGCGTTCGCGGCGCCAGCGTCACGTTCGAGCCGGGTGCCCGGACCGCCTGGCATACCCATCCGCTCGGACAGATCCTGATTGTCACGTCTGGTTTCGGGCGGGCGCAGCGCTGGGACGGCCCGATCGAGGAAATCCGGCCGGGCGACGTGGTCTGGATTCCCCCTGGCGAGAAGCACTGGCACGGCGCCTCGCCGACAACGGCCATGACCCATATCGCCATTCAGGAAGCGCTGAACGGCAAAGTCGTCGACTGGATGGAGAAGGTCAGCGACCAGCAATACCGGCCCTGACCGCGGCGTAAGACGCCCTCGGACATGTACTCAAAGATTGAGGTTCAAAAAATGCAAAAGCGCAAACTTGGCAAGAGCGGGCTCGAAGTATCGGCCATCGGACTCGGCTGCATGGGCATGACCTTCTCCTACGGTCCACCGGCCGACAGGAATGAGATGATCTCGCTGATCCGGACCGCCGTCGATCGCGGCGTCACCTTCTTCGATACGGCGGAAGTTTACGGCCCCTTCAACAACGAAGAGCTGGTGGGCGAAGCGCTTGCCCCGTTCAAAGGCAAAGTGGTGATCGCCACCAAGTTCGGATTTGAACTTGATCCCAAGGGCGGCCCGCAGTGGGTCGGCCTCAATAGCCGTCCGGAGCACATCAGGCAGGCCGTCGAGGGCTCGCTCAAGCGGCTTAAGGTCGATGCCATCGATCTATTCTATCAACACCGTGTTGACCCGGACGTGCGCATCGAAGAGGTCGCGGGAGCGGTGAAGGACCTGATCCGGCAAGGCAAGGTCAAGCATTTCGGACTTTCCGAAGCGGGCGTGCATACCATCCGTCGGGCGCACGCCGTGCAGCCGGTCACGGCGCTGCAGAGCGAATACTCGCTATGGACCAGAACTCCGGAACAGGAAGTGCTGCCGACGGTCGAGGAACTCGGCATCGGCTTCGTTGCCTACAGCCCGCTCGGCAAAGGGTTCCTTGCCGGCAAGATGAATGAAGACACGAAGTTCGACAGTTCCGACTTTCGCAGCATCCTTCCGCGATTTACGCCGGACGCGCTGAAGGCGAACCAGGCGCTGATTGATCTGCTTGGCACAATCGCGGCGCGGAAGAAGGCGACGCCGGCTCAGATCGCGCTCGCGTGGCTCCTCGCCCAAAAGCCATGGGTTGTTCCGATCCCCGGCACAACGAAGCGCAACCGGTTGGAGGAGAACGTCGGCGCGGCAGCCGTCGAGCTGACGGCGGACGACCTTCGCGACATCGAAAACGCCGCCGCGACGATCACGGTGCAAGGCGCCCGGTATCCCGAAAAACTGGAACAGATGACCGGCCGTTGAGCGCCACCAGATAAGTCGCGCATCAAAGGGAATAGCGATGAGAGATGTAATTGTCGTCATCGGCGCCGGTCAGATCGGGCAGGCAATCGCGCGGCGGGTTGGGTTCGGTAAGCATATCGTGCTCGCCGACATGCGCCATGACAACGCGAATGCGGCGGCAGAGATCCTGGGGAACGCCGGATACGAGGTGAGCTTCGCCACGGTCGACGCGTCCTCGCGCGAGGCGGTACATGCGCTTGTCGAGACGGCCACGGGTTTGGGCGGCGTCACTGGGCTGATCCATGCTGCAGGTGTCTCCCCGACGCAGGCGTCACCGGCAACGATTCTCAAAGTCGATCTGTATGGCACGGCACTCGTGCTGGAGGAGTTCGGCAATGTCATCGCCCGCGGTGGGGCGGGCGTCATCGTCGCGTCGCAGTCTGGGCATCGCCTTCCCCCGCTCACCGTCGAACAAAACAAGGCATTGGCCACGACACCCGTGGAAGAGTTGCTCAATCTTCCCTTCCTTCAGCCTGACAAAGTGACGGATTCTCTTCACGCGTATCAAATCTCCAAGCGCGGAAATTCGCTGCGTGTGATGGCCGAGGCGGTGCGCTGGGGCAAGCGCGGTGCGCGGATCAACACGATCAGCCCGGGCATCATTATGACCCCGCTCGCCAAGGACGAACTCACCGGGCCGCGTGGCGGAGGCTACCGGCGCATGATTGAGGTGTCAGCGGCCGGACGCGCCGGCACTCCGGACGAGGTAGCAACTGTCGGCGCGCTGCTCATGGGCTCGGATGGCGGGTTTATTACCGGCAGCGACTTCCTCATGGATGGAGGCGTGACCGCCGCCTACTGGTACGGCGAACTCGCTCCGAAGTGAGCCTACCGAAATCTCTTCGCCGGATTGAAGACAACGCAGTCCATCAGAAACGGAGATCGATCGATGCGTGCAACCGTCATGTACCGGGCCGGCGATGTCCGGATCGAAACCATCCCCGATGCCACCATCGTGCATCCGACCGATGCGGTTATCCGCGTCACCCGCGCCTGCATTTGCGGCAGCGATCTATGGCCGTACAATGAGCTTGCGCCCGTCGCGACCGGCCGCCGCATGGGGCCCGAGGCGATCGGCGTGGTCGAGGCCGCCGGCGCCGACGTGCGCACGCTCAAGACCGGCGACGTGGTGGTCATGCCGTTTGCTTACTCCGACAGCACGTGCATGTTCTGCGACGAGGGACTGCAGACGTCGTGCCTCCACGGCGGCTTCTTCGGCACCGGAGGCGAGGCCGGCGGAGCGCAGGCCGAGGCTTTGCGCATCCCGCAGGCCGACGGAACGCTGTTCAGCCTGTCGGTCGGGGCCGACGATGCATTGATGCCGTCACTGCTGACGCTTTCAGATGTGATGGGGACCGGCCACCCTGCGGCCAGGATGGCGAGGGTTGAGCGCGGAAAAAAAGTCGCCGTGGTCGGTGACGGCGCTGTCGGCTTGTGCGGCGTCATCGCTGCCAAGCGCCTTGGCGCCGAACAGATCATCATCCTGGGTCGCCATCCCGACCGAATTGCGCTGGCGAAAGCGTTCGGCGCCACCGACGCCGTGAGCGAGCGCGGCGAGGAAGCGGTGGAACGTGTGCGCGCACTGACCGGCGGCTTTGGCGTGCACTGCGTCCTCGAATGCGTCGGCACCGAGCAGGCGATGCACAGCGCGGTCGATATCGCCCGTCCGGGCGGCGCCGTGGGCCGCGTCGGTGTTCCGCATTACGAGGCAATCCCCGGCTCGCAGGAGATGTTCTACAACAACGTCAGCGTTGGCGGCGGCCCGGCTCCGGTCCGCGCCTATATCGAGGAGCTGCTCCCGGACGTCCTTGAGGGCAAGATCGAACCCGGCCGCGTCTTCGACCGAGTCGTCGGCCTCGACGAGGTCCCCGACGGCTACCGAGCCATGAACGAGCGCAAGGCAATCAAAATCATGGTGAAGCCGTGATGGCGCTAAGTTTTATGACGCATTCGCGATTTCCGCCGAATTGTTGGCGCGGGGCGGACGATCAACTCAAATGATCAACTCTCCCGTGCCGGCACTTGCGGCCACTGGCCGGCCTCGATCTTGCCGGCGGCGATGACCGCTTGGGTGCGGCTCTCGACCCCGAGCTTCTGCAGGATGGCGGAGACATGCGCCTTGACGGTGGCTTCCGACACGCCGAGCTCGTAGGCGATCTGCTTGTTGAGCAATCCGCCCGACAGCATCATCAGCACGCGGACCTGCTGCGGCGTCAGCGTCGACAGCCGCGCGATCAGCGCCGCGGTTTCGGCGTCGGATTCGCGCGCGAGGTCGACATCGGGCGGCGTCCACACTTCGCCTTGCAGCACGCGCCCGATCGCCGCCCTCAGCGCCTCGATGCCGAGCGTCTTGGGGATGAAGCCCGAGGCGCCGAATTCCATGCAGCGGCGGATCACGGCGGGATCGTCGTTGGCCGAGACCACCACGATCGGCAGGCTCGGAAATTGTGCCCGCAGATACATCAGGCCCGAAAAGCCGCGCACCCCGGGCATCGAGAGGTCGAGCAGGATCAAATCGACGTCGCCGCCGTTGCGTTCAAGCAGCTCGCTGACCTCCTCGAACGTGCCGGCCTCGGCGACATCGGCACGGCCGAACAGCCCGGTGACCGCCTCGCGCAGCGCGCCACGGAACAGCGGATGGTCGTCGGCGATCAACAGATGATGGGATGGTGCCTCGCTCAACAGGGTGGCCCGGGTAACCGCGCGGCAGGCACGCAGGGAAATTCCGCCTCGCTTTGCATGTTACTTCCGATCGCCGGGCGCGGTCCATCCAAGTTTGCGCCGCCGACAAAGAGCCGTATCGGCGGTATGGTGGTCGGCATTGCGCGAATAAAAAACGAAGGCGCGGAGGAATTCATGAAAGTCGCCGCGCTGGGATGTCTCGGCCTGTTTTTAGGGGCGATCATCGGCGGTGTCATCGGCGTCGGACTCGGGTTCGCTTGGACTGAGGTTTTTCACACCAGTTCGTTTGAAGGCTATTCCGGCATGCTGGTGTTCTACTCTTTCATGCCCATCGGCGCGGTTGTCGGCGGGCTGGCCGGCGCCGTTGCCCTGGGCATCGTTGCTGCGCGCGACAATGCCGCTGCGCCGCGCGATGCGGAGTGATGGCTACCTGGAATCCACGGATGATCCGGTGAGCGCGCGGCCGGGATCCCAGCCGCACGAACCGAGAAACTGCAAAACCACCTCGCGCCGGTGTGCCTGTCGGCGATGCTCGGCGACATAAATGCCCTGCCAGGTACCGAGCGCGATTTTGCCGTCGACGACCGGAACGTGGAGCGAGATGCCGCTCAGCATGGACTTGATATGGGCCGGCATGTCGTCAGGCCCTTCGACCTCATGCACCCAACCGGCATCCGCCGGCGCGATACGTTTGAGCGCGGTGACCAGATCGGTGCGCACATCCGGGTCGGCGTTCTCCTGGATGACCAGCGAGGCCGAGGTGTGCCGGAGAAAAAGACAGAGCGCTCCGTTACGCGCCTTGATTTTCTCCAGGAAACGGACGACGTCGCGCGTGATCTCGAAGAAGCCTTCGCCGGACGTGTCGACCGCAAGCGCCGCAGCCGCGATCGTCTCCACCGACGCGGTGCGAATGGGGGACAAATCGTAGGGCACTTCGGCGCCGCTTTAGCTCTTGTTCAACACTTGCTTTTGCGCTTGCGCGATCGCCTCGACCAGGCGATGCCATACCCGGCTGACAAAGGCCATCATGCGGTCGACGTCGCGATCGAGATCGGAATTGGCGTAGCCATTCGGCCGCAGCGTATGGTCGCCGTCGCGCGCGACCGGCGGTTCCGGCATGGCGCCCGCCGGTAACGGCAGGCCGCGCGCCAGGATATCCTTCTTGAGCGCCGCGTTTTCGCTGCGCAGCCGCGCGATCTCGTTTTCCAGCACGGCGCGATCCTCCGGCGCCGCCTGGCACGCCCAGCCGACAGCGCGCTGGCTGCACAGCGAAACCTGGCCGGTCTGCATATCGAGCCGCAGAAATCCTTCCGCCACTTTGCTGAAGGTGTACCGGCCTTTGTCGCCGTTGTCGGGCATCGCGTCGTCGGCCCAGGTCGGCCCGAGCAAACAGACGCCGGTGACGGCGACGGCAAAGACAGGCAAAGACCTTGCGGATCATGGTCATCCCCTTGCCTGGCCTGACGGAATTGCCCGAGCCTTGGGCGGCGGCCTCTTGCGCTCGGGCCGCCGCCTCGCAACTATTGTAGCGGCAACCGCTTCGCGCTGCACAATCGAGCCGGCGAGGGCCAGCCATGCGGTCCATATCTGTCGTTGTTTCAATGCATTAGGATCGATCGGCGTTTCTTGACTTGGCGGAACCCAGTCAGTATGGTCCGCGCGGCTTTTTAGGGGGCGACCTGTCTCGATTGCCGCAAAGCCGCGAGTGTCGAAGGGATGAGCGACGGCACGCGCGAGAACGGCGATCGCGGCAAGGCGCACACCGATGAAGCCGCCCTCTCCGCGAGACTCCAGCGTCTCGGCGAAGGTCTTGGTCAGGCACGCGAACGTGCCGGGCCGCCTTCCGATGGTCCTGGTGGAGATCGGGCCGCGACTGCATCGGGCTACGCCAGGGGCTTCCGGCTCTCGAGCGAACTCGTTGGAGGCGTGCTGGTTGGTGCCGGCCTCGGCTGGCTCATCGACCGGTTGCTCGGCATCTCGCCTTGGGGGTTCATCGTATTTCTCTTGCTCGGCTTCGTCGCTGGCGTGCTCAACGTGATGCGCTCAGCGGGGGTCGTTCCCGGCAACACGCCGGGCGACGACACATCGGGAAGCCGGAAACAGTGAAGTTGCTGATGCGGCGCCCGACGGCGATGGAACAATGACGATCGATCCGATCCATCAATTCTCAGATTCACGATCTGGTGCCGATCTTCTCGATCGGCGGCCATCACATCGCTTTCACCAATTCCGCGCTGTTCATGTTCATCATCGTCGATCCTGGTTTCGGCGCTCCTGATCGGCGCGACGACGCCGCGCGCGGTGGTGCCCGGGCGGCTGCAATCGATCGCGGAAATGTCGTACGAGTTCGTCGCCAATACGGTCCGCAGCTCGGCCGGCCAGGAAGGGATGAAGTTCTTTCCCTTCGTGTTCACGCTGTTCATGTTCGTCCTGGTGGCCAACCTGATCGGGCTCATTCCCTATTCCTTCACGGTGACGAGCCAACTGATCGTCACCGCGACATTGGCGCTGCCTGGTGTTCTTTATCGTCGTCATCTACGGCTTCTGGAGGAACGGCCTGGGCTTTCTCAAGCTGTTTGTTCCCAAAGGCGTGCCGATCTACATCCTGCCGGCGATCGTGGTCATCGAGGTGCTGTCGTTCCTGTCCCGTCCGGTGTCGCACAGCGTGCGGCTGTTCGCCAACATGCTGGCCGGCCACATCACGCTGCAGGTCTTTGCCGGCTTCATCATCATGCTCGCCGGCTTTGGCATACTGGGCTGGTTCGGCGCGGCGCTGCCGCTCATTCTGGTGATCATGCTCACCGCACTGGAGTTTCTGGTGGCGTTTCTGCAGGCCTACGTCTTCGCCATCCTCACCTGCATCTATCTCAACGATGCGATACATCCGGGCCACTGACGGCACGATTGCTGTAAAACCTCGAAAAGGAGCTTTCTCATGGATCCAACCGCCGCGAAATACATTGGTGCCGGCATTGCCTGCATCGGCATGGGCGGCGCCGGCGTCGGCGTGGGCATCATCTTCGGCAATTATCTGGCCGCGGCGCTGCGCAATCCTTCGGCCGCGCAAGGCCAATTCGGCAACCTGATTTTCGGCTTCGCCATCACCGAGGCGCTCGGCATCTTCTCGCTTCTGATCGCGCTATTGCTGCTGTTCGGGCTCTGACCTTCGGATGGCCGAGCCGACCGCCCATACCGAGGCCCCCGAAGGACACGGCGGTTTTCCGCCGTTTCAGGCGCAGCACTTTCCCTCGCAGCTCGTCTGGCTGACGCTGAGCTTCATTCTGCTCTATGTGCTGATGTCGAAGGTGGCGTTGCCGCGCATCGGCGCGATCTTCGCCGAGCGCAGTAAACGCATCGGCGACGACCTGGCGGCGGCGCAACGCTTCAAGGAACGCTCGGACGCCGCGGAGGCGGCGTACCAGAAGTCGCTGGCCGACGCCCGCGCGCGGGCGCAGGGAATTGCCAGCGAAACCCGCGAGCGGCAGGCGGCCGAAGCCGAGGCGACGAACAAGCGGCTTGAGGCGCAGCTGCATGACAAGTTGGCGGCGGCGGAACGGTCGATTGCGGCAACGCGCACCGCGGCCATGGCCAATGTCGGCAGTATCGCGACTGAGACCGCTGCCGCCATCGTCGAGCGGCTGATCGGAACGACGCCGGCCGAGCACGAGGTCGCCGCGGCGGTGGCCGCGGCGTCGAAGAATTAAAGGTCCGTCATGATCGAAGCCGAAGCCTGGGTCGCCATCGCCTTCGTCATCTTCCTCGGCCTGCTGGTCTATCTCGGCGCGCATCGCCGGGTGATCGACGCCCTCGATCAGCGTCAGGGGCGCATCAAGGCCGAGCTCGACGAGGCGGTGCGGCTGCGCCAAGAGGCGCAGGCGGTGCTCGCCGAATTCGAGCGCAAGGGGCGTGAGGCCGAGGCCGAGGCCGCTTCCATCATCGCCTCTGCCAAGGCCGAAGCCGAACGTCTCGCCGTCGAGGCAAAGACCAGAATGGAAGATTTCGTCGCGCGTCGGACCAAGATGGCCGAGGCCAAGATCGCCCACGCCGAGGCCCAGGCGCTGGCCGACGTTCGCGCCGCCGCCGCCGACACCGCAGTCGCCGCCGCCGAGAAGATCCTCGCCGCCGCCGCCAAGGGCAAGGTGGCGGAGGATTTGCTCGCGCGCGGCATCGCCGACGTCAAAAAGAAATTCAATTGAGTGCAGCTCCGCGCGCTGCTGCGGACGTGCTCAGTTCACGCTGGCGGCGGGCTTGGGCGAAAGCTTCGGTCTCGGCTTCGGCTTTGGTTTTGGCTTTTGGTTGTCCTGCGCTTGCGCCGAAAGCGGATCGAAGCCGACATAGACGATGTAATCGTAGAGCAGGCTGGTCGGCGACGGCAACGGGAAGCTCAGTCCCTCTTCGATATGGCTGAACAGCACATTGCCGTCGGTCGGACCAATCACAGCCGGGATGCGGATGAATTTGGTCGTGATCGGCTTCGAGCCTCCCGGCGTCTCCTGCACCACGGCGATCCGTAACGGTACGTCAACTTGACCGGGTCCGCCCGCCGGTCCGACGATGACGCGTCCTTCAATGCCGATCTTCATCACCATGTTGCCGTCGACGGCGGCACATTCCCGCGCCTCGCGTACGAAAGTGCCCTGGTATTTGACCGACATCGCCGCTTTGCTGTCGCCGGTCGGGCCGACGGTCAGCGTGGAGGCGCCCTGGCGAACTTCGACGCGTGGGCAATTCACGTCGGCCTGGGCGTTGGCGACGGTTTGCGGCGATCGGGCGCTTGAGCCGGAGAAGAAGTTGCTCAGCGAGGTGCTGCCGGAATAGCCGTGCGACGTATCCGCTGCGGGTCCGTTCGGTGCGCCAAAGAAGCCGCCGCTCGAACATCCGCCGGCGAGCAGCGCCAAGCCGAGCGCAGCCGCGGTCGCAATCCGACCGCGCCCCGGTGCACAATGATTAATCCCCGGCATTCCCCGGAAGCTCATCCCCAACTGGCCACCATAGCTTTCTTATATCAAGCAAACCGTGACCATCCAAAGGCCGGAACCCAGGTTCGGGACGGCGTGGTTAAACCCTCGAATCCTGCAGCCGCCCATAGAGCAGGTGGTCCTGCCAGATGCCATTAATGCACAAATAATCGCGCGCATAGCCTTCGCGCACAAAGCCGGTCTTTTCCAGGAGCCGCATGGAGCCGGCGTTGGTCGGGATGCACGCCGCTTCCAGGCGATGCAGCCGCAGGGTGCCGAAGGCGAACGAAACGACGGCGCCGACCGCTGCCGTCATGTAGCCGTGGCGCACAAAGGGCCGGCCCATCCAATAGCCGAGACTGCCGGCCTGCGCGACCCCGCGTCGGATGTTGGCAAGCGTCAAGCCGCCGACCAGCGTATTGTCCGCACTGCGGATGATCAGGAAGGCGTAGCCCTGGTCAGACCGCAGATCCTCGGCATAGCGCCTGACCCGGCGGCGGAAGGCGCTGCGGCTCAAGTCGTCGGCGGGCCAGGTCGGTTCCCAGGGTGTGAGAAATTCACGGCTGAGCTCACGCAAAGCCGCCCACTCGGCATAGTCGGTCATCTGCGGCGTGCGCAGCAGCACGCCCTCGCCCGCGATCGATGGCAGCGGTTCGGCGAAGTTGATGGTGCGGAAAAACGCCATCGCTCGTGCTCAGCGGCAATACCACTTTCCCCTCATTCCCGCGGCAGCGGGAATCCAAAATCGAACATCGCAAAACCCCGTGTGCCCGCTTCCGCCGGCACGAGCGGACCCGTAGGCGAGTCTGTCGTCGTGCAGTCTTTTGTCGTGCAGTCCGTCGTCATGCGGCCCGGCGCGTCAAAGTCTCGGCAATAGCCGCCGCACTTTCAAGTCCAGACCCCAGCCCGAGCACGGCGATCGCCAGCTTGCCGCCGGCGATCAGCGCCTGTCCGGCGGCGCGGGCGCTCTCGACCGTCACCGCTTCGACTTTCTCGACCAGCTCGTCGAGCGGGATCGGCCGCCCCCACGCGATCATCTGTCGCGCCAGCTGCCCGATGCGCTCGCCGGAGCTCTCCAGCGCCATCAGCAGGCCGGCCTTCATTTGCGCTTTGGCGCGTGCGATCTCCGCTTCGGAAATCGTCGCCGCGGTGTCGGCGATCTCGTCGACGACGAGCCGCATCAGCTCGGAGGTATCGGCGGCGTCGGTCCCGGCATAGAGGCCGAACATGCCGACGTCGGAATACGACGCATGGAAGGAATAGATCGAGTAGCACAGCCCGCGCTTCTCGCGCGCTTCCTGGAACAGCCGGGACGACATGCCGCCGCCGAGCACGTTGTTGAACATCTGCAGGCTGTAGAGCGTGGGGTCGTTCTGCGACACGCCGGGCAGCGCAAGCGCAATGTGCACCTGTTCGAGTTCGCGCTTCTCGACGTGGGCGCCGCCGCCGAACCGCGCCGGCTCCGCCGTCGCGTTGGCCGGGCCGTTGAAGCTCGCAAAGCGCTTTTCCGCCTCGGCGACCACGGCGGCGTGATCGACAGCGCCGGCGGCGGCGATCACGATGTCCGGCGCGCGATAGTTGCGCGCCAGATAGTCGCGCAGTTTCGCGCCGTCGAACGAGCGCACCGTCTTGGCGGTGCCGAGGATCGAGCGGCCGAGCGGCTGGTCGGGAAAGGCGATGTTCTGCAGGTGTTCGAAGACGAGGTCGTCGGGCGTGTCGGCGACGGCGCCGATCTCCTGGACGATGACGTTCTGCTCGCGCACCAGTTCTTCGCGGTCGAACGCCGGTTCGGACAGGATGTCGGCGAGGACGTCGAGCGCCAGCGGCACGTCGGCCTTGAGCACCCGCGCGTAATACGCCGTGCTCTCGGCGCTGGTCGCCGCGTTCAGATCGCCGCCCACGGCCTCGATCTCCTCGGCAATCTGCCGCGCGGTGCGCCGCCGCGTGCCCTTGAACGCCATATGCTCGAGGAGATGCGAGATGCCGTTCTCGTCGCGGCGCTCGTCGCGGCTGCCGGCGTTGACCCACACACCCAGCGAGGCGCTCTCGAGATGCGGCATCGTGTCGGTCAATACACTGATGCCGGATTTCAAGGTGGTCACCTCAACACTCATGCTGCCGCTCCTTCCTGCGCGGCCCGGCTCGTCGTCAGGACGAACTGCTCGACCGCTGATTGATCCACCGGCAGCGCGGTGACGCGCTCCGGACGTTGATTGAGTTCGGAAAGCCATTCCGGCAAAGCCGGCCGCACCCCGCAGGCCGCCTCGACCGCGTCGGGGAACTTGGCGGCATGCGCGGTCGCCAGCACCACCATCGGCACGGCCGGATCGCGGGTTTCCTTTTCGGCCACGGCAATGCCGACGGCGGTGTGGGGATCGACGAAATTGCCGGTCTCACGCCTGACCGTACGCATGGTCGCGGCGACCTCTTCTTCGTCGGCGCGATCCGCCGTGAACAGCGCGCGAATTTGCGCCAGCGCCGGCGCCGACAGCGTAAACCGGCGCGATTGAGCAAGCGAGCCCATCAGCGCCCGCACCGCGTTGCCGTCGCGGTGATAGGCATCGAACAACAAACGCTCGAAATTCGAGGAGACCTGGATGTCCATCGACGGCGAGGTGGTCGGCACCACATCGCGCAATTCGTAGGTTCCGGTCGCCAGCGTCCGGGCCAAAATGTCGTTGACATTGGTGGCGATCACCAGCCGTTCGATCGGCAGGCCCAGGCGCTGCGCCACATAGCCGGCATAGATGTCGCCGAAATTGCCGGTCGGCACGGTGAAGGCGACCTTGCGGTAAGGCGCGCCGAGCGACACCGCAGCGGTGAAGTAATACACCGCCTGCGCCACGATCCGCGCCCAGTTGATCGAATTGACGCCGGAGAGATTCACCCGATCGCGAAAGGCGGCATGATTGAACAGACCCTTCACGATCGCCTGGCAATCATCGAAGGTACCATCGATGGCGATGGCGTGGATGTTGGCGGCGGCCGCCGTCGTCATCATGCGCCGCTGCACGTCGGAGATGCGGCCTTGCGGAAAGAGGACGATGAGGTCGACCTGACTGCGATCGCGGAACGCTTCGACGGCGGCGCCGCCGGTATCCCCTGAAGTCGCGACCACGACGGTGCGGCGCTCGCCGCGCGCGGCCAGCACATGATCCATCAGCCGCGCCAACAGCTGCATCGCGACGTCCTTGAACGCGAGCGTCGGACCGTGGAACAGCTCCAGCACAAAGGTATTGACGCCGAGCTGGGTCAGCGGCGCGACGGCGGGATGGCGGAAATTCCCGTAAGCCTCGCGCGCCATCCGGGCGAGATCGGCCTCGCGGATGGAATCGGCGGTGAACGGCCGGATGACCTCGACGGCGACTTCGGCATAGGGCCGTCCGGCAAAGCCAAGGACGGTTTCGCGGTCGAGCCGGGGCCAAGTTTCGGGCACATAGAGACCGCCGTCGCGGGCAAGCCCCGCGAGCATCGCCTCGGCGAAGCCGAGCGCCGGTGCCTCCCCCCTGGTCGAGATGTAGCGCAATCGACAGCTTTCCCAATGCCAGGAGCCGCCCCGGCACAAATAACTTGTTGATTTTCCAGGATATTCTGCGCGGAAGGCTCACGGCCGCCCGTCCCGGACCAAGCTGACAAGTATAGAAGAGCGGGGCGTTTCACAAGGAACGTCACGGGCGCCGCCCAAAGCCAGTAAGTTCACAAGATCGGGCGCGATCGTGACGGCGGAAGTCTCGTGGCGGGCGCTTCCGAAGCCTCTATCCGTCGCGTCTATCACCCAGCTGGGTAATAGCCGCCGCGCGGAAGGCCCCGATAGTTTTCACAAGCATACGGCCGGGCGTGTGCAGTGTTTAGAACCGCCATCGATTTTCGTCCGGCGTCAGCAATGCCACTCGGAACGAATTTCAGATACGGCGCCGGCATCCTGCGCGAGGAAACGCCTCGGCTTGCCGGTTTACCGGGATACGGTTAGGCTCGCACCATGGGTACGAGGTCGCAGCACAATCGTGCGCTAGAACCGTTCCTGTACGCACTGCATTCCGGTACATCGGTTCCCGAGGTGCAGACGACCTGCGCCAAGTTCGCCGATGAACTGATACCTGCTGACGCCTATGGTTGGTACCAGTTCAAGCGCGACACCATCGAGCCGAATGTCATCAGCGCGCGCGGCGTCAGTGACCGCTTCCTCTCCCTTTACGAGAGCCAGGGGCGCTCGCGCGATCCGATCTTCTCCAAGGTCGCCGCCCGCCTGGCCACGGTGAGCAGCGATCATCATTTGAATGCGTGCGAGCGCCGGTCGTTCAAGTTTCAGGGCGAAATCTCGTCCGGGCGCATCGGCCGCGCTATTCAGGCGCCGCTGGCGGTAGCCGGCGAGCTGCTCGGCTCGATCAATATCGCGCGCGGGCCGGACGCGCCCGCGTTCCGGCACGATGACGCTGTGCGTCTCGATCTCATTGCCCGTCATGCCTCGATCGCGCTCGCCCGCGCTCAGCGGGAGCGGGAGCTCGACCGGCGCTGCAGCTTATTCGAAGCAACCCTTGACGTGCTGGGTCTGCCGTTTGTGCTGAATACTCCGGACGGAAACATTGTCTTCGCCAACCGCGCGGCCTTTGACGCCGGACTTGGGAGCGGACTTGCCGACGGCCTCCGCAAAACCGCGGACATGCTCGCGTCCGGGCAATGCCAAATCGCGACCGCCGTCGTGCAAACTAGCCGCGACACGGGGCGAGGCCGCCTCGCCGTGCGCTCGATCCGGCTCGACCAGGAGTGCGCGATGATGTCGTTTATCTATGCGGCGCCCGACGAAACCGCGAGTGCGCCGGCGGTCCTGACCCGGCGTGAACGTGAGATCGCGGAGTTCGTGGTGCGCGGTTTCAGCAACGCCGACATCGCGCTGGCCGCCTCGGTCAGCCGCAACACCGTCAAGCAGCATCTCAAGCACGTCTTCGAGAAACTGCAAGTAAGTTCGCGCGCCGAACTTGCCGCCACGCTGGCGCGCGCCGAGTCCAGCGGCGCGGCGCACGGCCGCCTCAAGCCGCTCCCGGCTATGCTGTTCCCGGATGACCGGGAGGCAGACCGAGCTTCTGGCGAAGCTGACCCTTCGCGATCCCGAAAGCGCCCTTGAGGAACGGGGTCGAAGTCGACCCGAAAGCTTTCTTGACCACTGCCTTGGCCTTGGCGTCATCGTGGAACGCTTCGGTCAGCAGGATCGGATCGTTGAAATTCTCAATGAACAGATCGGCGATCTGCTGCTGCGGGCTGGTGTCGTCAGGCTTGCCGGTGCTGCCGTACTGAGAGATCAGCAGGCGGCGGCCCGGCGCCGTTATCGGTTCGAGCAGCGTGTTGTTGAGAACGTCGCAAAAGCGGTGGCGTTGCCAAAAACGATCGAACGACGCGCGCATCCATGTCGCGTCGAACGGTTTGTCGCCGCGCTCTACGATCGAATCGACGAAAACCTGCGTCATTTTGTTGCCGCTGTTGGCGCCCTGGCCGCCGATCGGATCGAGCGAATGCGCGGTATCGCCGAGTGCCATCACGTGTCGGCCGGACGGCAGTGTTCCGACAACCTGGCGCACCTCCGGCGTAAAAGCGCCGACGAGCCAGGAATGCTCGTCGCACACCTCGGCCTTGGCGAAAGTCTCGTAGTCCCACGGCATCAGATCGCGGACGACCTCGCGTCCGCGATTGAGCACGTCAGTGCCGCTGCGGCAATCGCGGAAGCGATCGAGCAGGCTCCCGGTCTTTGCCTCGAACAGGCAGACCATCGAAGGCACACGATCTTTCGAATACCACGGCATGAAGAACATTTCGCCGTCGCGTTCGAAGAAGTTGAACTTGATCGGTGAGAACCAGCGCGCATAGGAAACGCCGAGGTTGACGCCATTAAAGCAGACCATCGCGAGGAATCGCTGCGGCTCCCGGTACTTGCTGCGCACCTCGTCGCGAGGGAACAGCTTGATCATTTCGCTTCTCCCCGCCGCCACGATTGTCAGATCGTTCTTGGCGGCGATCTCGTCCAACCGCGCTACGCTGACGTCCTCGATCTCGACCTTGCCGCCCCGCTCGACAAGATCGTGCATCCATGCGGCGCTTTGCATCCGCAGGTCGATCGCCATGAGATGACTCGACTTGAGACGGCCGAGCAAAGTGAGCAGTTGATTGCCTTTGGCGGGCGAGAACGTCAGATGCACGCCGTTGCATTTCGGCGCCTCGCGGCCCCAGTGTTCGAGGCCAAGCTTTCGTTCGTAGCCCACCGCCATTTCGAAGCGGCCGGCGGCGCCGGTCGGGCGCGCACGCGTGAGGAAATCGTCGGGGCTCTTGTCCGAATAGAGTGTGATCTCATAGCCGTGCTGGCGAAGCGCATGGGCGGCCAGGAGACCGGCCTGGCCGGCGCCGACAATCGCAATCTTTCGCATGTGTTTTGCAGCCCTCGTTATCCCAATCACCGCGCCAGAAGGCCGCCGTCGACGGCCAGTGTCGTGCCGGCGACGAAAGATGCGTCGTCGCAGGCTAAAAAGAGAATCGCGCGCGCAATTTCCTCGGGCGCGCCATAGCGCCCCATCGGCGTCGTCGCCGCCGCCGCGCCCTTGAACATCGCTTCTTCCTGATCGGCGGAAAGCGACGGCAGGAAATGCCGTAACTGGTTGGTTCGGGTAACGCCGGGCGCGACGGCGTTGACGCGGATACCGTCTGCCGCGTAGCGCGTTGCCAGCGAGATCGCGAGCTGGCGAACCGCGGCCTTGGTCATGTTGTAGGCGAACGTCGAAACTCCATCGAACTCCTGACCGCGAAAGGCGGAGCCGGACGAGACGATGACGATCGATCCGGCCTTGCGCCGAAGCATCGGCGGCAAAGCGTGCTTGCATGAAAGCACCATGCCGCGCACATTGACCGCCATCAGCCGATCGAATTCCTCGACCGTCACCTCGGTGATGTCTTTGAAAAACATCAGCCCGACGTTGGCGACAAGAACATCGAGTGCGCCGAAACCTTGCTCGGCGGCTGCGGCGATGGCGACGGCGGTAGGTTCGAGCGAAATGTCGCCGACGACGGTTCGATGCGGACCGCCGTCAAGGGTCGGCACGAGCCTGTCGAGATAATCGCCGCGGGTGTCGCAAAGAACGAGCTTTGCTCCTTCGCGCGCGAATACCGTCGCCGTTGCCTTACCAATGCCGCTGCCGGCACCGGTGATTGCCGCAACTTTTCCGCCGAGTTTGCCGATCGATCGTCGTTCCGTTCAGCCGCCAAGCGTGAACAGAACATCGGCACGCGCGTATTTCTATCACCCAGCTGGGTACTATCGCGCAACCTTCGGCACGGTCAGGCTGCGCCAACAAACCGGCGGTGGCTTTCGCAAATGGCAGACACGCGCAGTCCCATGTCCAGGGTATTTCACGTGGGCGAATCATGCGCCTTCGCCGACGGTCCGGGCGTCCGGCCAATCGCGCGCGGGCAGCGCGAGCGCACCGACGCGCTGGGCTGGAGGTTTACGACACTGGACGCGGCGTTGTCGGCGCAACGGCAAGCCGCTCATATCGTCGAATTAATCGAGCGTGACGTCGACGCGCTCACCGCGTACACGCTCGACGCCGTGCTGGCCGAGCCCGGCTACGCGACGGCGGCCAAATCGGGCATCCCCGTCGTGACATTCGGCTCTCGCTCGCCGTCCGCCCTCGCGACGGTTCGCCAGCGCGTGGATGCGGCGGCGTGCGCGACCGACGCGGCGGCGTATCTCGCCGCGCACTTGCCGGGGGCAAGGACGCTCGTCATCGGTGGTCCTCCCGTTCCGGCGCTTGCGGCGCGCACCGCGTGTTTCCTGGACGCGGCGGCAAAGGCCGGCCTTACGATCGTTGCCCGGCAGGACAATATCGGCGACGTCGAGGAAACGGCGCGGCCCATCGTCGCCGGCTTGCTCGACGCGCATTCCAACATCGACGCGATCTGGTGCTTCAACGACTACACCGCCCTTGCGGCCGGCAAGGAGCTGCAAAGCCGCGGAGTGGCGATCCGATCGGGACCGCGTTCCGGCGTCATCGTCAGCGGCATCGGCGGCATACCGGCGATGATCGACGCCGTCCGGCAAGGACAGGCGACGTTCACCTATGACAGCCGGCCGGTCGATGCCGGACGGGCCGCGATCGACACGATCGAAGCCTTTCTCGTTCGCGGCGAGCGGCCGCCCGGCGAGATATGGATCGACTTCACACGCCACGACCTTGCAAATGTCGACGACTATGTGTCGTGGTGCGAGCGCTGACCTCGTGCGCGCCGTCGAGATGTCGGGGATACTCGCCTACCACGCGGCGACGCAGCCTCGCCGGCCGGCATTCGCCGATGCCGACGGACAGGCCGATTTCAAGACCCTGCATCGCCGCGTCAATCGCCTGGCCAGCGCGCTGGTCGCGGTGGGAATCCGCAAAGGCGACCGGGTAGCGTTGCGGCTGCCGAATTCGCGGCGGCACTTCGAAGCTTTGTTCGCCTGCGCAAGATTAGCGGCCATCCTCGTGCCGCTGCCCCAGGACGCCGCCGGTGATATCGAAGCGATCAAACGCGATTGCGCGCCAGCGCTGGCGATCGAGAGCGAGCAAGCCTACGAAGCGTTGCTCGCCTCGGCGGCCGAAACGGAATCGGCGCGGCAGGCGGGGTCCGACGACGCGCTTCTGATCATGTACACCTCGGGCACGACCGGCCGTCCTAAGGGAGCGGTCCTGACGCACGGCAACGTCCTCTACACGATGTTCAACCAGATGATCGGCTGGCGACTGACCGCCAACGACCGCGCGCTTGTGGTCGCGCCGTTTCACCATGCCGGTGGACTGCTGGCCTTTGGATTGCCCTGCCTGTACGCGGGCGGCAGCGTCCATGTCGCAGCCGGAACGCCGGGTCGCGTACTCGAGACGATCGAGCGCGAACGCATTACCGCGGTATTCCTTCCGCCGCGGCTATGGACTCGCGTCGCGCGCGACGCGGCGCTATGTGCCGCACGGGTCGCCAGCGTGCGGCTCTGCGCGTCCGGCGGTGACCCCATTCCGCGGCACATCGTCAACCGGCTTGCGGCGGCGTTTGCCGGCGAATTCACCGACGCCTACGGCATGACCGAGGCGTCGTCATGCCTGACGTTGCTGCGCGGCGACCAGTTGTTGCGCCGGCATGGCTTTGCCGGCAAAGCACTCCCCTACACTCGGATCGGGATCGTCAACACGGACGGCGGCGAAGCGGAGCCGAACGAGATCGGCGAGATCGTGATTGCGGGACCGACCGTCATGCAAAGTTATTGGCGACGACCGCAGGAAACGGAGGGCGCCTTCCACGGCGGCTGGTTCCGGACCGGCGATCTCGGCCGCATCGATGGCGACGGATACCTGCAGGTGCTCGGCCGTCGCACCGATGTCATCGTCGCAGGCGGTGACCTCCAGATTTTCCCGTCCGAGATTGAAATGGCGTTGCGGGAGCATCCGGCTGTGGAGGAAGCGGCGGTCACTACTGCCGTGCCGCGGGCGGCCGCTGGCGAGACTATTGCGGCGTGGGTGGTCCTGCGCGAGGGCGACCCGTCAGCTGCTCCCGACCTTGCCGCCTATTGCGCAGAGGTGCTGGCGGAAGAGAAACGGCCGCGCGAAATCTTCGTTTGCGAAGCCCTGCCGCGCAACGCCAACGGCAAGGTCATCAAGGCGAGGCTGCGAGAGCTTCGTCCCGTCGGCTAGCTGCTTGCCGCAAGTGTCTTGAAGCTGACCGGCGTGCGTACGGCCCGGAGCGTTTATGAGATGACATCCTCGCTCTGTCGGCCGCGCATGGAACTACGCGCCCAAACAACGAACACCACGACCAGAACCAGAGCGAGGCCGTACCAGGTCACGGCGTATTGCAGGTGCTCGTTGCGCAATCGCACCACGAGCTTCCCCGGCTGCGGTAATCCGCCCGGCGGCACCGGGGATTCCTGCTCGACGTAAAACGGCGCCGCAGCGCCGACGCCCTTGGCGGCGGCGATCGCCACCGGATCGCGCGCGAACCACAAATTATGCACCGGCTCGTCGCCCGGCGAGAACCAGTGGCGCGGGTCCGGCCAACGCATCACGCCGACGATTTCAATCGGCCCGGCGATCTGGCCGTCGGCCCGCGATGCGGCGTCCTTGCGGGCCTCCGGCACGAAGCCGCGATTGACCATCACGTAGCCGCCGCCGGCGAGCTGCGCCGGGGTGAAAACCCAATAGCCGGGGCCCGATACGTCCGGGCGGAACGCCGAGGCGGCGGCGTAGACCAGCGCTTCCTTGCCGTGGTCGAAGCTGGCGTTGAATCTGACCCGGCGGTACTCGTCGGTCGCGGCATCGAGGCTCGGCCAGGTGCGCGGCGCGGGCAGCGCGGTCGGCGGCGCGGCGAGCCGCTCAGTCAGTGCGGCAATCAATCCTTCCTTCCAGGCCTTGCGCTCGATCTGCCAGGTGCCGAGCGCAAGGAGCACGGCAAACGCCAGCAGTGCCGGGACGAGCAGGCCGAGCCAGGATCGCCGTTTTTTGCTTGTCGCCGGCGCGGGGCCGGTCAAGGCTCGCCTCCGCCGAAGCGTCCTTCGGCGGCTTTGTGATGGTATTGCAGCGCGATCATGAGCCCCTTCATCGGCCGCAGCGGGCCGAGCGTGACAATAAGGATGAGCGGCAACCACAACACCGCGTGCACCCAGAACGGCGGCCGATACAGAACTTCGGTAATCAGCGCGGCGCCGACGACAATGAAGCCGGCCAAAAACATGATGAAGACTGCGGGACCGTCGCCGGAATCGGCGAAGCCGTAGTCCAGCCCGCAAACCTCGCAGCGCGGCCGCAGGGTCAAAAATCCCTGGAACAGCTTGCCTCTGCCGCAACGCGGACAGGCGCACGACAATCCGGCCAGGATCGAACCTGAAAGCGTGTCGATGGTCTTTTCGGTCATATGTTTTCCGTCACCCTGAGGGGCTCGGCGCGTGTGCGCCGAGCCTCGAAGGGCGACGGCGAGGCCGTGCATCCTTCGAGGCTCGCTTCGCTCGCGCCTCAGGATGACGGAACGCGAACGGCGATCTAAACGTCGATTATTCCGGCGGCGGCGTGCCGGCGCCCCAGACATAGATGCAGGCGAACAGGAACAGCCACACCACGTCGACGAAGTGCCAGTACCAGGCGGCGAATTCGAAACCGAGGTGCTGATCCGGCTTGAATTGGCCGGCCAGCGCGCGGACCAGGCAGACGATCAGGAAGATCGAGCCGATAATGACGTGGGCGCCGTGAAATCCCGTCGCCATGAAAAAGGTGGCGCCGTAGATATTGCCCGAGTAGTGGAACGCCGCGTGCGCGTATTCATAAGCCTGCACGCAGGTGAAGGTGAGCCCGAGCGCGATGGTGCAGATGAGACCCCAGACCAGGCCTTTGCGATCGTTGTTCAGCAGCGCGTGATGCGCCCAGGTCACCGTCGTGCCCGGAAGTGAGCAGGATCAGCGTATTGAGCAGCGGCAGATGCCAGGGGTCGAAGGTGTGGATGTCCTTCGGCGGCCAGACGCCGCCGAGAAACGCGGTCCGCGCCACATCCTTCAGCTCGGCCGGAAACAGCGCGGTGTTGAAATAGGCCCAGAACCAGGCGACGAAGAACATCACCTCCGAGGCGATGAACAGGATCATTCCGTAGCGGTGCGAGATCTGCACCACGCGGGTGTGGTCGTGCTCGACTTCGGCTTCGAAGATAACGTCGCGCCACCAGCCGATCATGGTGTAGGCGACGCCGATGACGCCGACGCCGAAGATGATCGGCGCGTAGGCGACCACATGGTGCATCCAGAGGATCAGTCCGACGGCGGTGATGAAGGCCGAAGTCGCGCCGACCGCCGGCCACGGGCTGGGATTGACCAGGTGGTAGTCGTGGTGCGGTTTGGCGTGTGCAGCGTCGGCCATCGTCATTCTCTCCCCTGAGCGCGCCGGAATTGCCGGCGCGCCGCTGGTTGCCCTCGATCAAATCGGCCCGGACTTTCCGGAAGCCGTACCCTCCGCCGCCGCCTGATCCGGCACGCGCACCGGATAGAAGGTATAGGACAGCGTGATGGTTTTGACGTCGTCCTGCTCGGAATCCTCGCCGAGCTTGGGATCGACGTAGAACACCACCGCCATATCGCGCTTCTCGCCCGGCTTCATCGTCTGCTCGGTGAAGCAGAAGCAGTTGATCTTCTCGAAGTAGATGCCGACGGTCGACGGGCTGACATTGTAGCCGGCCTGGCCCGCGGTCACCCGGGCGGTCTCGTTGGTGACCGCGTAGTAGACCGTGACCACCTCGCCGAGCCTGACGTCGATGGTGCGGCGCTCTGGCTCGAATCGCCACGGCAGCCCGGCGGCGACATTGGAATCGAAGCGCACCGTCACCGTGCGGTCGGAGACCTGGGTGGGGAGCGCCTTGGCGACCTGCGTCGTGCCGCCGTAGCCGGTGGTGCGGCAGAACCAGGAATAGAACGGCACCGCCGCGAACGACAGCCCGACCATCGCCGCGACCAGGCCGCCGCACAGGAAGCCGACGAAGAGATCGCGGCGGAGAGCGGTCGGTTGCCTTGGCGTCTGCGTAGTCATCGGCATTCAAAGGTTGGGCGTTTCACGAGCCGGCCTTCATAGCGGACGGACCAGCACCGCCGGGCCCTTCACCAGCGTCACGATGTAGAACAGGATCACCAGCACGCCAAGCGACACCGCGATCGCGATCGAGCGCGCGCGGCGGGCGCCGCGTTGCTGTTCGGTGAGCATGATCCCCTCCGGATTCTCCCGCAGGCGGGAGAGTGGAGGAGCGTTTCCGCTTGTTCACGACCGCGCTCGCCGTCATGCCGCGAAATGACCGAACAACGCCGGCCGACATTCGGTCGACCAAGCAGCATGGCGAACAGCAGGAACAGATAGAGGATCGAGAAGCCGAACATCTGCTTGCTGCGCGGCGTGGCCGCGCTGCTCGGCGCGAATGCGCAACGCCAGCGCGATCAGGATGGCGCCGCTCGCCGCGGCAACGATGCCGTAGAGCATTCCGGCATAGCCGAACAGCCAGGGCGCGGCGCCGAGCGGCGCCAGGACCAGCGTATAGAGCAGGATCTGGCGGCGCGTTTCCCGTTCGCCGGCGACCACCGGCAGCATCGGAATGCCGGCGCGCGCGTAATCCTCGGTGCGGTACAGCGACAGCGCCCAGAAATGCGGCGGCGTCCAGAAGAAGATGATGAGGAACAGCACGATCGGCTCGATGGCGAGGCTGCCGGTCGCCGCCGCCCAGCCGATCATCGGCGGCAGCGCGCCGGCGGCGCCGCCGATGACGATGTTCTGCGGCGTCGTGCGCTTGAGCCACATCGTATAGACGACGACATAGAACAAGATCGTGAGCGCCAGCAGCGCCGCGGCGATGACGTTGACCAGAAGACCGAGCACGACCACGGCGAAGCCGGCAAGCGTCATGCCGAAAGCCAGCGCTTCGCCCGGCGCCAGGCGTCCGGCCGGGATCGGCCGCGCTGCGGTGCGCGCCATGCGCGCGTCGATGTCGGCGTCGTACCACATGTTGAGCGCGCCGGCGGCGCCGGCGCCGACCGCGATGCAGATCAGCGCGGCGAAGCCGATCACCGGATGCAGATGCCCGGGCGCGACCAAGAGGCCGACGAACGCCGTGAACACCACGAGCGACATCACCCGCGGCTTCATCAGCTCGAGGTAATCGCCGACGCCCGCGATGCTGACGCTGGGCTCGACGTTCGAAGCCGTTACGGTCATCGGATCAAGCGGCAGGGTTTCATACTGGTGGAAGGGCGGCGGCGACGGCAGCGTCCATTCCAGCGTGGTCGCGCCGGGGCCCCACGGATTGGCGCCGGCCGGCACCTTGCGGGTGAAGGCCTGCGCCACGCCGAAGAAGAACACCAGCACGCCGAGGCCCGAAACGTACGAGCCGATCGAGGAAACGAAGTTCCAGCCGGCGAACGCGTCGGGATAGTCGGCGATGCGGCGCGGCATGCCGGCGAGGCCGAGGAAGTGCTGCGGGAAGAAGACCAGGTTGACGCCGATGAAGGTCAGCCAGAAGTGCAGCTTGCCGACGAACTCGGAGTACATGTAGCCGGTCATCTTCGGGAACCAGTAGTACCAGCCGCCGAAGATGGCGAACACGGCGCCGAGCGACAGCACGTAGTGGAAGTGCGCGACCACGTAATAGGTGTCCTGCAGCACGCGGTCGACGCCGGCATTGGCGAGCACCACGCCGGTGACGCCGCCGATGGTGAACAGGAAGATGAAGCCGATCGCCCACAGCATCGGCGTCTTGAACTCGATCGAGCCGCCCCACATGGTGGCGATCCAGGAGAAGATCTTCACGCCGGTCGGCACCGCGATCACCATGGTGGCGGCGATGAAATAGGCCTGCACGCTCGCCGACATGCCGACCGTGTACATGTGGTGCGCCCAGACCACGAAGCCGATGCCGCCGATCGCCACCATCGCGTAGGCCATGCCGAGATAGCCGAACACCGGCTTCTTCGAGAAGGTCGCGACGATCTGGCTGACCATGCCGAAGCCCGGCAGGATCAGGATGTAGACTTCCGGATGGCCGAAGAACCAGAACAGGTGCTGGAACAGCAGCGGGTCGCCGCCGCCGTGCGGATCGAAGAAGGTGGTGCCGAAATTGCGGTCGGTGAGCAGCATGGTGATGGCGCCGGCCAGCACCGGCAGCGCCAGCAGCAGCAGGAACACCGTCACCAGCTGCGACCACACGAACAGCGGCATCTTGTGCAGGGTCATGCCGGGCGCGCGCATGTTGAAGATCGTGGTGATGAAGTTGATCGCGCCGAGGATCGAGGAGGCGCCGGCGAGATGCAGCGACAGGATGACGAAATCCATCGCCGGGCCGGGATGGCCGTAGGTCGACAGCGGCGCATAGATGGTCCAGCCGGTTCCGGCGCCGTTGGCGCCCGGCTCGCCCTCGAAGAACATCGAGGCGATGAACAGCGCGAACGAGGCCGGCAACAGCCAGAACGAGATGTTGTTCATGCGCGGGAACGCCATGTCGGGCGCGCCGATCATCAGCGGCACCATCCAGTTGCCGAAGCCGCCGATCATCGCCGGCATGACCATGAAGAAGATCATGATCAGGCCGTGCGCGGTGACGACGACGTCGAAGTAGTGGGTCTCGTGGAAGATCTGCAGGCCCGGGAACATCAGCTCGGCGCGGATCAGGATCGAGAAAATGCCGCCGATCACGCCGGCGATCAGCGCGAACACCAGGTACATCGTGCCGATGTCCTTGTGGTTGGTCGAATAGACATAGCGGCGCCAGCCATGCGGAATGGCGTGGCCGTTGTCGTCGCCGTGTGCCGCCGCGTGTGTCATCGTATCCATTGTCAGTCCCTGCGTTAGCGCGTGTTCTTATCGGTCTTGGTTTGTCGGTGCACCGGCCGGCATGGCCGCCGCGACGCTCGCCGGCGGCGCCGGGTCCAGGCCGGCGTTCTTCTTCTCGGCCGCGACCCAGGTGTTGAAATCGGCCTCGCTCACGACCCGCACCGTGATGGGCATGAACGCATGGTCCTTGCCGCACAGCTCCGAGCATTGGCCGTGATAACAGGCCTTCGCGCGTCGCCTTGAACCAGGTCTCGTTGAGGCGGCCCGGGATGGCGTCGATCTTGATGCCGAATGACGGCACGGCGAAGGAGTGGATCACGTCGGCGCCGGTCACCTGCACGTGCACCACCTTGTTGACCGGCACGACCATTTCATTGTCGACCGTGAGCAGCCGCGGCTGGCCGGGCTTGAGGTCCTTGTCTTCGACGATCAGCGAGTCGAACTCGAAATTGCCGTTGTCGGGATAGTCGTAGTTCCAGTACCACTGCTTGCCGGTCGCCTTGACCGTGAGGTCCGGCGGCGGCTCGTCGAGCTGCAGAAACAGCAGCCGGAACGACGGCATGGCGATCACCACCAGGATGATGACCGGCACGATCGTCCAGGCGACTTCGAGCAGCGGTATTATGCGTGGTGCGCGACGGGGTCGGATTGGCGCGCGCGTTGAACCGCACGATCACGATCACCAGCAGAGCGAGAACGAAGGCGGTGATCGCCGGCGATGATCCAGAGCAGGAAATTGTGAAACCAGATGATGTCGTCCATGACCGGGGAGGCGGCATCCTGCAGGCCGATTTGCCAAGGCGAGGGCTGCCCGAGGCCGGCGAGCGCCGCGCCCGCGCTGGCGAACAAGATCCCGACGGCCACCGCATATGCGGTCAAGCGTGAGAACACCGGCATCTGTCTCTCGGCTCCCTGTTTCTGATCTCGACGTTTCTGATCTCGATCATGACCGTCCGCGAGCCGCGCCCTCTATGTCCGGTGCAGACCGCAACAGTATGACGCCGCCTACGCCCCGCCCCTTCTGCCGGTTCCCGCGAATGGGGTCGGCAGAAGATACGGACTGGTGCCCGGCAGGCATCGGCGGGATGGGGGAATCCCAGCCCCTCAAACCACAAATCGGGCGCTACCGCAATGCACTCTCGACGCGCCACGACCGCGCGGCGGCGCGCCGCGGCGGCTCTGCGGCTACCTTCGCGCGGCCACAATGCCTTGATTTGGTCCGATCTTGACACGGCGGGCTCACCATGTACGGCAGGCGCGCGCGGCGACCGGCCTGCAGGCCGGTGATTCGCGGCGCAAAACCTGTCCGACGGCGCGGCAGTCAAGCAGCGGGGCGGCTGGTCAGGGGAAGACGATCATGGCGACTTTCATGTGGAGCAAATGCTGCGGCCAATGGCCTCGGCGCTCGGCGTCGCCGTCATTGTGCTGGCGGCTGTTGCGGCAGGTAGCGGAGCAGGCGGTCGCCCAGGGCGCGGTCCGCTCCGTCCATGGCGACTGGCAAATCCGCTGCGACACCCCGCCCGGCGCACAGAGCGAGCAATGCGCGCTGATGCAGAGCGTGACCGCGGAGGACCGGCCCAATGTCGGCCTGACCGTGATCGTGCTCAAGACCACCGACCAGAAGAGCCGGCTGATGCGGGTCGTCGCGCCGCTCGGCGTGTTGCTGCCGTCGGGCCTCGGCCTCAAGATCGACAACGTCGACGTCGGCCGCGCCGGCTTCGTGCGCTGCCTGCCCAACGGTTGCGTCGCCGAGGTGGTCATGGACGACAAGCTGATCGAGCAAATGCGCACCGGCCAGACCTCGACCTTCATCATTTTCCAGACGCCCGAGGAAGGCATCGGCTTTCCCATGAGCCTGAAGGGCTTTGGCGAAGGCTACGACAAGCTGCCGTGACGCGTCGATGGACGATCGCTCGCGCTCGCCGTCAACCGAAACTATCGATGTTTAGCGACCGGGGCGCTTGGCAGCATTCGCCGCCTCGGATGCCGCGACGCAACTGATGGAGCCGATGGTGTTGGCGCCGTATTGGACGTAACCGTTCGGCGTCGGTGCTGAATGCGCTGCGGTGATCGGCAGATAGATGTAGCAAATCGTGCCGTCGACGGGGTCGCGCCAGCGCTGCACAATCGTGTCCTGCAACGGCCCGGCGAATTGCCGCTCGAGCTGCATGCGCGGCAGTTTCGTCCACTCGCTTGGCTGGGGCCGCGGCTGTTGGGGCGGTTGCGGCTGCTGCGCGGCGGCGCGCAGCGGAAGGAGCAACAGACAGGCGGCAACGATGCCGGGTCGGAGAAACCACATCAGCATACTCCGCCTCGATTCGCCCGAACACCGTTCGCGGCAAATAAAAAGCGCAGTCGTTGTACCAAGTGGACAGAGCTCCGACTACCAGGAGTATTGAACGCCGACGCGGCCGCCGAACTCGTTCGTGCTATTGACCGGGGTGAAGCCGAGGGACCCGGACAGTACGATATTGTTGCTGGCGCGCAGGAGACCGGTAAGGCCCATCGCGTTCTGGCCGCTGAACGTGCCGTAGTTGGCCGCAACCGCGAAGCTCTTGTTGTCCGGCAAAAAGCCGCCGCCCATCGCCATGGCGACGCCGGCATTGGCTTGGTTGATCTGCGTCTGCAGTCCGGCGACTTGCGACGACATTCCGCTGGCGACGCTGTTGAGCTGCGCCACGTTGACCGCGTCGGTCGGATTGACGCCCGGCGCGACGTTGGTGAGCACACGCGGATTGCTCGGCGTGCCGAACGACACCGTGTTTGGCGTAGTCGCCACCGAGCCTTGCCCGATCGCCACCGAGTTGGTCGCGCTGGACTGCACCACCGCTCCCGCGCCGATCGCCGTGCCATTGACGGCTACCGCCGTGGCGCTTTGGCCGACGGCGACGGAGTTGGCGACCGTTGCGCTGGCGGAATTGCCGACGGCTGTCGCCGACGAAACGTTCGCGATACACGTCGGACAGGTGGTGTTGGAGAAATCGCCGAACGCCGCGCCGCCGCTCGACGCCGAGGCGGTGTTGCCGATGGCGATCGAGCCGGTGGCGAGCGCGCCGGTCCCGATCGCGATCGCGTTGACACCGGTCGCTTGCGCGCCAGATCCTTGCGCGATGGCGTTGGTGTTGGTCGCCCGCGCTCCGTTGCCGATGGCAATAGCGTTTGTAGCGCTGGCGAACGCCGCGTTGCCGGCGCCGGTCGCGCTGTTGCCGCCGATGGCAATGGCATTGGCGCCTTGCGCGGCCGCATTGGTGCCGATCGCGGTAGCGTAGGTCTGGCCAGCCGCCGTGGTGCCGGCGAGCGCGCCGAAGCCGAGCGCCGTCGTGCCGGCATTGCCGCTGGTGCCGCCGGCGCTCGCGCTCGAGCCGATTGCGGTGCTGTTGGCGCCGGTGGCGGTGCTGAGCTGGCCGAAGGCGGCGGCTACAATCGCGTTAGCGCTGGCGCCCTGTCCAGCTGCCGTCGCGCCCCGGGCGTTGGCCGACGAATCGAAGCCGACCGCGGTAGCGTTGGTCTGGCTGGTCGCGGTCGCGCCGGCTTGTGCATTCTCGCCTATAGCAGTTGTTCCGGCATTGGTGGTGCCGGAGCCGAATGTGCCGCCAGCGGCCGCGTTAAAACCAACGGCAGTCGAGTTATTGCCAAAGGCTTGAGAATTGTCTCCGGTGGCGGTGCTTTGCAGGCCGATCGCGGTCCCACCGACCGCGACGCTTGAGTTGCCGGTCGCACTCGTAAACGTACCGATCGCAATGGCGCTGCCGCCGCTTGCGGTAGCCTGTCGCCCGATTGCCACGGCGCTGTCGCCGGTCACCGTGTTATTAACGCCGAGCGCTACGCCAAAATTGGTGACCACAATGTTGCTGGCACCGATCGCCGTGTTGCTGGTGCCGCCGAGTGTAGGCGCGTTGCCGCACACCGTGGTGTTAGGATCACCGCCGTCATTGCCTGCGGGATTCGGACCGGCTCCGCCGTTGCTGCGCTCGACGGCTTGCGCAGCAATCGGCATGAGCAGCAGGGCGGCGACCAAAGCGCAACCGGCGGGCAGGAGGGTCCAGTGCCGGCTTCGCCGGCCGGGTCCACCGGTATCGCGCCGCTCCGTTGATGAAAAACCGTCCGCGCCTGCTTTCGCCGCCGCGCGCATGAACTTAGCCATTGCAGCCTCCGACATTGCCTCGGGCGGCTGCGGGAAACCGGGTTTTTTGGAATGACTCGTTCTTGCGGTTGGCCCGCGGACGCCCCTTAACCCACGCAGATTAGTCCAAGCGGGGCCCATCGTCGTCGATAGGAACCCACCCCAGCGCCCCGAGCCTAGCGGTTTCCTTGCCGGGCGGCTGTTGCAAGGCGGAACAGCCCGCCAATATCGCAAATCTCACAGTGACTTGCTTTGCCTTTGATCGGTGACGCTTGTCACCTTGGCGTCACGATCATTATCTCATCCATTGCCATCTTTTCATCAGCAGCGAACAGGCAGCACGTCATGGATACCAAACTGGACACCAAGCAATATCCCGTCACCCACACCGAAGCGGAATGGCGCAAGCTCCTCACCCCCGAGCAATATCGCATCATGCGCGCGCACGGCACCGAGGCGCCGGGAAGCTGTGCGCTCAATTACGAGAAGCGCGCCGGGACTTTTTACTGCGCCGGCTGCGGTCAGCCGCTGTTTGCCTCGAAGAAGAAATTCGAGAGCGGCACCGGCTGGCCGAGTTTCAACGATCCGGTCGATGGATCGGTCGAGAGCTCAACCGATCGCAGCTACGGCATGGAGCGCACCGAGGTGCATTGCAGCCGCTGCGGCAGTCATCTCGGCCACGTGTTCGATGACGGGCCGCCGCCGACGCATCTGCGCTACTGCATCAACGGCGTGGCGATGAATTTCAAGCCCGAGTGAGGGTGCGTGAATACCTGCTCCGGCAACATGAGGGGCTTGGATCGGGCACGCCGCTGTTGATTTAATTGAGGCGAAAGTTGCCCGGTAATCGTCGTCAGCAAGAAGATGTTGCAGGTAGCTGTAAATGCGGCCAATTTCGGGCTCCGCCGCCGCTCTCGCAGTCACGAAATTGCAATCGGGCGCGGCAAAATTCCTGCTCGTTCGCAGCCACGAAATATGGAACAATGGCTTTGCTGAACTGCCGGGCTGGAGCGCGCTCGCTGAGTATTTGAAACCATGGGCGCTCCGGGTTTTTGGTGGAGCATGATCATGTCGCGAAACCGGCCATCGCTTTTCCGGATCATGCTCTAGCTCTACCGCCGGAAATGGCAGTCGATGAGCAGCGCACGGGAATCGGCCATTCGCTTGCTGCAATTGACGATGATCGCCGCAGTGGTGCTGCCGGCGGCGCTGTTTGCTTATGCCGCCTGGGTCAGTTACCGCGACATCCATGCGGTCGCGGACGAGCGCATCGTCCGTTCGCTCGACGTCATGCAGGAGCAGGCGCTTAAGGTATTCCAGACCGTCGACCGGACGTTTGCCGAAGTCAATGAAATCGTACGCGGCGAGACCGACGCCGATATTCGCGTCGAAGAGCCGCGGCTGCATGACCGTCTCGCCGCCATCGTCGGAACGATGCCGCAACTGCATGCCATTCTGCTCGTCGGCCATGACGGGCGGCCGCTTGCCACCAGCTTGATCGGTCCGGTGCCGCTCGACGCCAACTTCAGCGACCGCGATTATTTCCAGGCCGAGCTCGAACGCGATACCGGGACTTTTGTCAGCGACATCCGCTCGGCGCGCCTGCCGGGAATCGGCACCGGTTTCTTCGCTCTCCCCATCGCCTGGAATCGCCCGACGGCGCCTTCAATGGCGTCATCTCGGTCGCCGTGAGGCCGAATTACTTCGAGGACTTCTATGAGTTGATCGGGCGGACGCCCGGCAGCTTCTACGCGCTGGTGCGCACCGACGGCGCCTACCTCGCGCGCTATCCCGCGCCGGGCGATCGTTCGCAGCGATTCAGGCCGGCGAGCGGCTTGCGCACCGCCATCGGCCACGGCCTCGATCACGGCCTCTACACCGTCAACTCGCAGATCGACGGATGTTGACCGGCGCATCGGCTTTCGCAAGCTTCCGGGCTTTCCGGTCTACGCCCTGGCCGGCGTCAGCGATGCGGCGATGCGGGCCGACTGGTTCTCCAGCCTGGAAATGGATCTGCTGTTCGGACTTCCCCGCCACGCTCTTGATTTTCGCCGTGCTCTGGGTCGCACTGCGCCGCACCCAGCGGCTTTACGAAGAGGCCGATCGCCGCGAGGCGGCGGAAGGCGCGCTGCGCCAGGCGCAACGGCTCGAAGCGATCGGCCAGTTGACCGGCGGCGTCGCCCACGATTTCAACAATCTGCTGATGATCGTCAGCGGCAGCGTGCATCGGCTGCGCCGTGAATTGAGCGACGAGAAGCAGGTCCGGCTGCTCGACGCGATCAGCAACGCGACCGAGCGCGGCGAGAGCCTGACCCGGCAGTTGCTCGTCGTTCTCGCGCCGGCAGACGCTGCAGCCGAGCGTGATCGATCTCGCCGAGTGGCTGGCGGAGCTCAAGGACATGCTCAGCCGCTCGCTGCGCGGCGACATCGAGATCCGCGTGCTCGTTCCGAGGCGCCCCTGTCTGGTGAAGGTCGATCCGAGCGAGCTCGAGCTGGCTTTGCTCAATCTTGCCTTCAACGCGCGCGACGCCATGCCGTCGGGCGGCACGCTGACGATCATGGCGAAGCCAGTCGTACTGCGCGGCAAGACGCGCGAGGAGGGCTTGAGCGGCGAATTCGTCGCTGTCAGGGTTGCCGATACCGGGGACGGCATTGCGCCCGACGTGCTGCCGCGCGTGTTCGAGCCGTTCTTCACCACCAAGGACGTCGGCAAGGGCACCGGCCTCGGGCTTTCCCAGGTTTACGGCTTCGCCAGGCAATCGGGCGGTGCCGCCACCATTACCAGCGCGGTGGGGCGCGGCACCGCGATCACGCTGTTTCTGCCGCGCAGCTTCGAGATGCCGGCACGGCCGCGCCAGCCGTCCGTCGCCGTCGGTGCGGTGCTGCCGACCGGCACCGTGCTGCTGGTGGAGGACAATGCGGAAGTCGTCGATGTCGCCCGCGGCTATTTCATCGATCTCGGCTTCAGCATCAAAGTGGCCACCAGCGCACAGGACGGCCTCGATCTCATCGAGCGCGAAGGCGACATCGATGTCGTGTTCTCCGACATATTGATGCCCGGGGGCCTCACCGGTCTCGAACTGGCGAAGCTCGTGCGCCGGCGCCATCCGCGCGTCGTGGTGCTGTTGACCACCGGTTATAGTTCGAGCGCGCAGAACGCGGTGCGCGAGGGCTTCGAAGTGCTGCAGAAGCCCTATGACCTGGTCGCCCTCGAACGCGCGTTGCTGGCGGCGCTCAAGGCGGCGGGCCAGACGACCGCCAAGCCGGCCGGCCGGCAGGGCGCTGCCGCGGCACAGCAGGCGACGGGATGAAAGCGATCGCGGCGGTTGGCAATTTGTCAGCCGCTACGCGTCATCCATGCCCGGCGTCCAAAAGAAAACCTCCTGCCCGGCCTGGTCCAAAATCCGCAAGCCGTCGGGGTTCTGGGCCATGTTCAGCGTTTCGAACAGCGACTTCGCTTTGACCTTCACGCTTTCCAGATCGACGGCGATGTGGGTGAGCCGGTCGAGCACGGCGCGCGCCTGATCTTTTTCCCGAATGCGGAAAAACTCGATCGTAAACATCATCAGGCGGTCCCTCGAGGCGGCAGCATCCGTCACGATCCGGGCTGCAGCCAGCCGGACTGTTCGCCAGCCATGGTAAAGTTTCTTTTGCAAAATCCCTAGCTTTGGCCGCTTTGCGGCTTAGTTACGGGGGGTTGGGACAGCCTCCTCGACGACCGGGACAATGGACAAGGCATCCGCCATGCCGAGACCGATGCCGAAAGTGAAATATATCTCGTCCCCAAACGAGATTCCTGTCGGCCAGAAGTATGTGCTGGTCTTGTTTGGCGACGAATATGGCCAAACGGCCCATTCCCTGGGCCATACCATTACGGTAGCCCGCCAGCAGTCAAAGACCGTCAGCGAGCTGTCGTTTTTGACGGCGGTTCATACCGGCAAGGGCATCGCCAGGCAGGAGGGCATTCCGACGATCTTTGCCTGCAAATAGCAGGCGGCGCCCGGATCGAGCCGACATTCCGCGGTAGACCAGACAGAGCTCAGCCCGGCAGATAGACCGACTTGATCTCCTGATACGCTTCCAGGCCTTCCGGTCCGCCGACACGGCCGATGCCGGATTCCTTGTAGCCGCCGAACGGCACGGCGTTGTCCAGCTTCAATCCGTTGATGGTGACGTTGCCGGTGCGGATGCGCCGCGCCAGCGCCAACCCTTTCTCCGGGTCCTTGGTGAACACCGCGCCGCTCAAGCCATAGGTGGTGTTGTTGGCGATACGGATGGCGTCGTCTTCGTTGTCGTAAGGCATGACCGACACGACCGGCCCGAAGATTTCCTCCTTGGCGATGGTCATATTGCTGTCGACATTGGAAAAGATCGTCGGCTCGACAAAATAGCCGTGATTCATGTCCTTGGGCCGGCCGCCGCCGGTGACGAGCTTGGCGCCTTCCTTGCGGCCCTTGTCGAGGTAGCCCATCATCCGGTCGAGCTGACGCTTCATCGACAGCGGTCCCATTTGGGTTTCTGCTTTCCACGGGTCGCCGACGACGATTTTTTGACGGCTTGCTAATAGGCGTCGACGACTTCGTCATGCCGCTTCTTCGACACCAGCACGCGGGTCAGGGAAAAGCAGATCTGGCCGGTCATCGGCATCGCAAACGGCACGATCGTGCCGATCGCGTTCGGCAGATCGGCATCGTCCATGATCACCGCCGGCGATTTGCCGCCAAGCTCCAGCGTGTAACGCGCCAGCCGTTTGGCGCAAACTTCGGCGATGCGCTTGCCGCCGGCAACGCTGCCGGTGAAGCTGACCTTGTCGATCTCCGGCCGGTTGATCAGGTAGTCGCCGACCTCGCGTCCCGCCGGGACGATGTTGAGCACGCCGGGCGGCAAGCCGACAGCTTCGGCGCATTCGGCGAGCAGCTGGCCCTCGATCGGCGTCTCCGGCGCCGGCTTGGCGACGATGGTGCAGCCGGCGGTAAGAGCCGCGGCCACGCCGTACGACATCAGCACCATCGGCGCGTTCCAGGGGGTGATGATGGCGACCACGCCGACCGGTTCGCGAATGACCAGGGCCTTGCCGCCATTCATCATGTCGCGGGTTTCGGTGAAGTCGGCACTTGGCGCCGAGCTTGCCGTAAAACTCGAAAAGTTGCGGTGCGAAATTGATGATGTATCCGGCGAAGCTCTTCGGCGCGCCGACCTGGGCCGTCCAAACGTCGGCCAGTAGCGGCACGCGCTTCTTCATCTCTTCGCCGATCGCGAGGACGAATTTGGCGCGCTCTTGCGGCGACATCCGCGGCCACGGTCCGTGATCAAAGGCCTGACGTGCGGCTTTCACCGCGCGGTCGACATCGGCCTCGGACGCTTCCGGCACCCTCAGAAAGCATTCTTCGGTGACCGGCGAAATCAGCTCGAGTTTCTGGTCGGATTGCGGCTTGACCCAGTCGCCGCCGATATAAAAATTCTTCAGCACATGCTGCGAAAGCGCCTGTTGCGGATCAAACGCGCTGCCGGTGCTGCCATGTCGACATCGAATTCCTCCCTGGTTTTATAAGGCTGCGACCAGCTCGCGATACGGTGGCGCGTCCATCGACTGATGCTACTCAGCCGAAAGGTTATATACAAGCAAATATAGCGCAACGTTAAGACGCTGGGCCCGAGACGGCTTCGCGGGGCGGCCTTCGTGGGAAACTGCCCGTTCAATTGAGTTTGCTGCGGCTCGGGGCGGTCGCTTCCTCGTGCCGACTGCGCTCAGCTTCGACGGCCTCGTCGGCGCCACGCTGCAAAGCTCGAACCCAGTGAGCTGGCAGGCCTCGAACGGAACGCCAAAGCGACACCTCAAAGCCGTCCTGGTTTTCAACGTGGCGATCAGGCAATATTGATCTCTGGTGCGCTCCAGCGACCATTCGTCGAGCTCAAAAACGTAACGCGCTTCATATTTGCCAGTGCGCTGTCACAAGCGCGCGCTCCAACAGGCGCGGCAAGGTCATGACCATGGATTCGGCCTGATCGAGCGGCAACTCTACGGTGAACGGTCGCGCCGGAGCTGTCGAGAAATTCAAGCTCCGATATTGTTGCCGTCGGCCGCAACGCTGCACGTCGTCAGTTCATTGCTGCGGATTTTCACGGTATCGCATCGCTCTTCTCAGCCGATCCATTTTCGGCCATACTGATCGTTATATCCTAAGGAATATAACGAGTCCGCGAGCGAACCGCAACGATTAGAGACCAATGGAGGACGCGTCATGAATATACCGCTTGCCCACCCGCATCTCAGTGAGGCCGCCGCAAGTTCCTCGCCGGAAAGCACCAGGCCTTTATCGGCGGCAAGTGGGTCGATGCCGTATCGGGCAAGACCTTCGAAACCTTCGATCCCGGGACTCGGGCGGGTCATCGCCAAGGTGGCCGAGTGCGACGCCGCCGATGTCGACAAGGCGGTCGCCGCCGCGCGCGCGGCGTTCGAGAGCGGTCCGTGGAGCCGCACCACCGGAAGCGAGCGCGCCCGCATGATGTGGAAGCTCGCCGAGCTGATCGAACAGAACGCCGCCGAACTTGTCCGAACTGGAATCGCTGAACAACGGCAAGCCGCGTCCCCAACGTGCGCGGTTTCGATCTCATGCTCAGCTGTGAGATCGCTGCGCTACACCGCGGGCTGGGCAACCAAGATCACCGGCGAAACCATCGCGCTGTCGAGCGCGCCGAAAATGCACGCCTTTACGCGTCAAAGAGCCGATCGGCGTGGTCGGCCAGATCATCCCGTGGAATTCGCCGATCATGATGGCGTGCTGGAAGCTCGCGCCGGTGCTCGCCACCGGCTGCACCGCGGTGCTCAAGCCGGCCGAGCAGACACCGCTGACCGCGCTCCGCCTCGGCCAACTGATCCAGGAAGCGGGAATTCCCGACGGCGTGGTCAACATCGTCCCGGGCTTCGGCCCGACGGCCGGCGCCGCCATCGCCGCGCACCCCGATGTCGACAAGGTCGCCTTCACCGGCTCCGGCGAAGTCGGCCGGCTGATCATCCAGGCCGCCACCGGCAATCTGAAGAAAGTCTCGCTCGAACTGGGCGGCAAATCGCCGGTGATCATCTTTCCCGATGCCGATGTCGACGTGACGGTTCCGGGCGCAGCGCGGGCGATCTTCACCAATTCCGGCCAGGTCTGCGCCGCCGGCTCGCGGCTCTACGCCCACAAGCGCGTGTTCGACCGGATCATCGCCGGCGTCGCGCAGGAGGCAAAAAAGATTCGCGTCGGTCACGCCTTGAGCGACGGCACGCAGATGGGACCGCTGGTTTCCAAGGATCAGCTCGAACGGGTGTCGGGCTATCTCGAACAAGGCGAAAACGACGGCGCCACCGTCGTCACCGGCGGCGACCGCATCGGCAACGAGGGCTATTTCATCGAGCCGACCATCCTGACCGACACCCGGCCCGAAATGTCGGTCATCCGCGAGGAGATTTTCGGCCCGGTGCTTTGCGCCATGAGCTTCGACGACGACGATCTCGACCGCATCGCCAAAGAAGCCAATCGCACCATGTACGGCCTCGCCGGCAGCGTCTGGACGCGCGACCTGAGCATCGCGCACCAGATGGTCCGCAAGATCAGGGCCGGCACGATCGGCGTGAACATGCACAGCTCGATCGATCCGGCGTTGCCGTTCGGCGGCTTCAAGCAATCAGGCTGGGGCCGCGAGAAAGGCCGCGACGTCCTCGACCTTTATACCGAGGTCAAGTCGGTGGTCATGGCGCTGTGATGCCGGCGTAAGGATATACTTCTCCAGGATGTCCTTCGACGTGCGGCTCGCCGCGAGCTGGCGTCGATTGTCCCGCAACAGAATACAGAACAAAGAGTTTAGACATGGCCCAGGCAAAAACGATTCCGATGACCCGTCATCCGTTCGCGGATGGCTCATTCAAGCAAATGCTGATCGACGGCAAATGGGTGGACGCCGCGTCCGGCAAACATTTCGAAAGCCGCAATCCGGCGACCGGCGAGCTGCTGGCGACGGTGGCCGAAGGCGACGCCGAGGACATCAACCGCGCCGTCGCGGCGGCGCGCAAGGCGTTCGAAGGCCCGTGGAGCAAGTTCAAGCCCTATGAGCGCCAGCAGGTGCTGCTCAAGCTTGCCGATCTGGTCGAGCGTCATTTCGAGGAGCTCAGCTCGCTCGACACGCTCGACATGGGCGCGCCGATCAGCCGGACCCGCGGCCACGCGGCTGCGCGTGCTCGGCATGCTGCGCTACTACGCCGGCCAGGCGACCGTCGCTCCACGGCGAGACGATCGAGAATTCGCTGCCCGGCGAGATATTCTCCTACACGCTTGAAGGAGCCGGTCGGCGTCGTCGGCGCCATCATTCCCTGGAACGGGCCGCTCGGCGCCTCGATCTGGAAGATCGGGCCGGCGCTGGCGACCGGCTGCACGGTGATCCTCAAGCCCGCCGAAGAGGCGCCGCTGACGTCGCTGCGGCTCGGCGAATTGGCCATGGAAGCCGGCGTGCCGCCGGGCGTCGTCAACGTCGTGCCGGGCTACGGCGAGACCGCGGGCGCGGCGCTCGCCGCGCATCCGGGCGTCGACAAGGTCGCGTTCACCGGCTCGCACGTTACCGGACAGTCGATCGTGCGGGCGTCGGCCGGAAACCTCAAGCGCGTGTCGCTCGAACTCGGCGGCAAATCGCCCGACATCGTCTTCGCCGACGCCGACCTCGAAGCCGCGGTGCCCGGTGCCGCCATGGCGGTGTTCGCCAATTCCGGCCAGATCTGCAGCGCCGGCACGCGGCTGTTCGTCGAGCAGCAAGATCTACGACGAGTTCGTCGGCCGCGTCGCCGAGTTCGGCAAGAGGCTGCGGGTCGGCAACGGCCTCGATCCGGAGACGCAGATCGGACCGCTGGTCTCGGAGCAGCAGCTCGAGCGCGTCACCGGCTATCTCGCCATCGGCCAGCAGGAAGGCGCGCGCGCCGCTCGCCGGCGGCGAGCGGCTGACCGAGGGGCCGCTGGCGAAAGGCTACTTCGTGCCGCCGACGGTGTTCGCCGATGTGCGCGACGACATGCGGATCGCGCAGGAAGAGATCTTCGGCCCGGTGATCTCGGCGATCCCGTTCAAGGACATGCGACGAACTGATCGAGCGCGCCAACGCCACGACCTTCGGGCTCGGCAGCGGCGTGTGGACGCGCGATGTCGAGCAAGGCGCATCGCCTGGCAAGCGCGATCCGCGCCGGTTCGGTCTGGGTCAACTGCTATCAGGCGATGGATCCGGCGGTGCCGTTCGGCGGCTACAAGATGAGCGGCTACGGCCGCGAGTCCGGCATGCAGCACATGGAAGAGTATCTCAACGTCAAGGCGGTCTGGATCAAGACCGGCTAGCCGACGCGGCGCCAGTGGTACACGCGCGCGGCGCTCAGCAATGGCGCGGCAGCGGTGCCGCTATTTCGCCGGTTTCCCGGCGAGCTCGCCAAGGAATTCGCTGTGCGAAAGCGGGCGGGAGAACATCGGATAGTTCTTGGCGACCGCGAGCCGTTGCTCTTCCTCGCTCATCGCCGCGGTGCAGTCGGTCAGGGTGACGACGTTGTAGCCTTTCTCGTAGCCGGTGCGCATGGTCAACTCGACGCAGCAATTGGTGCAGGAAGCCGCCGAGCGCGATGTCGGTGATGCCGCGGCTTCGGAGCACGAAATCGAGATTGGTGCTGGCGAAGCCGCAGAGCCCGCGCTTGCCTTCGACGACAATGTCCTCGGCGCTGGGGCTTGAGCACGTCGACCATTTCCGCGCCCCAGGTGCCTTTGCGGAACGACTTGGAGTCGACGACGCCCTTGAGGATGCCATAGGGCTGCGGGCTGAGCTCGTGATAGTCGTCGGTGAATGTGATCGGGGCGAAGATGATGGTGGCGCCCAAGGCGCGGGCCTTTTCCACCGTCTCGACGGTATTGGCCAGCATATTGGTGCTGTCCATCACCGGCTTGACGGCCTGATGCAGCGTGCCGCCCTCGCTGGTGAAGTCGTTCTGGTATTCGATCAGAACCAACGCGGTTTTCTTCGGGTCCATTGTCGCCTCCCTGAGGATCTGTCGGCCCGGCACTCACAACGGCAGGAGCTGGGCGCATCGTCGATTATATCTGAGTCAACATATCGCGCTGCCGCGCTCGCTGACAAGCCGCGGCGATGGCGGCCCGATCCATGATCGCGTCTGCGATCGGCGGCACCGATGTTTGCTGGCACGCGATTGGCATCACATGCGCGATCGGCATCAAATGTATGTGTCATGATCGTTCTTGCCGTGACAACAAATCGCGCGCTGCGTATGCGGTGCGCCGGCACTTTTTTTGAGCGCGCGCAGTGGTGATGACGTTGTTGGTGCTGGCCTATCTGGGCGGCGTGCTGACGATCGTCAGCCCATGCATTCTGCCGGTGCTGCCGTTCGTGTTCGCGCGCGCCGATCGGCCGTTCCTGAAGTCCGGCCTGCCGATGCTGGTCGGCATGGCCATCACGTTTGCCCTCATTGCCACACTGGCGGCGGTCGCCGGCGGCTGGGTCGTCGAGGCCAACCAGTATGGTCGCGCCATCGCCATCGCGCTGTTGGCCGCGTTCGGCCTGACGCTCATTTTCCCAAGCCTCGCCGACCGGATCATGCAGCCGCTTGTCGGGCTCGGCGCGAAATTGTCGAATTCGGCGGCACGCACCGACGCGCAGGGCTCTTCAGTTCTGCCCTCATTGTTGCTCGGCGTCGCGACCGGGTTGCTGTGGGCGCCCTGCGCCGGACCGGTGCTCGGACTTATCCTGACTGGCGCCGCCCTCAAAGGCGCGAGCGTCGGCACGACGCTCCTTCTGCTTGCTTACGCGGCCGGAGCCGCCACCTCGCTCGCGCTCGCGCTCGCCGTCGGCGGGCGGTTGTTCGCGGCGATGAAGCGCTCGCTCGGCGTCGGCGAGTGGATCAGGCGGGGCCTCGGCGTTGCCGTATTGGTCGCCGTCGTCGCGATCGCGTCGGGCCTCGACACCGGCTTCCTGACCCGGGTTTCGCTCGCCGGCACCAATTCGCTCGAACAAACCCTGATTGATCGCTTCCGGCCGGCAGCGCCGCCGGCGAATGCGCCCACGCAGTCCGCCGCTGTCGGCGCCGGCGCACCGGTGATGAAGCCGGCGACGCCGGACTCGGGCGACATGAACCTGGCGGTCGAAGGCGGCTTCCCGCCGTTGTCGGGCGCGGTGGCATGGCTCAATTCACCGCCGCTGACGTCCGAGGGACTTAAAGGCAAGGTCGTTCTGATCGACTTCTGGACCTACTCCTGCATCAACTGCCTGCGCGCCATCCCCTATGTCAGAGCCTGGGCCGAGAAATATAAAGACCACGGTCTGGTCGTCATCGGCGTGCACACGCCGGAATTCGCCTTCGAGCGCAACATCGACAACGTGCGCTCGGCGGTGAGCGAACTGAAGATCGGCTATCCGGTCGCGATCGACAACGACTATAAAATCTGGCGTGCCTTCGATAACCAATATTGGCCCGCGCACTATTTCATCGATGCCCAGGGCCGCATGCGCTACCATCATTTCGGCGAAGGCGAATACGACAAATCCGAACGGGTGATTCAGCAGCTTCTGGCCGAAGCCGGCGACAAAGGCTTTGCCAACGGCGTCGTTTCGGTAGCGGCGTCCGGTGTCGAGGCGGCGCCCAACTCGGGCGACGTCCGCTCGCCGGAGACCTATATCGGCTATAACCGGGCGGACAACTTCGTGTCGCCGGGCGGTCTGGTCGCAGATGAAAGTCATGACTACGCCACGGCGGCGCTTAAGCTCAATCAATGGAGCCTCTCCGGCGACTGGAAGGTCGGTCCCGAGGATGCCGTGCTCGACAAACCGGACGGCCGCATCGCCTACCGATTTCATGCCCGCGACCTGCATCTGGTTCTGGGGCCGGCGGCGAACGGCAAGCCGATACGGTTCCGCGTGACCGTTGACGGCATGGCGCCGGGCGCCGATCACGGCACCGATATCGATGCCGACGGTCAAGGCACCGTCGACGGTCAGCGCTTGTATCAATTGATCCGGCAGCACGGGGCAATTACGGATCGCACGTTCGCAATCGAGTTTCTCGATCCCGGCGTGCAGGCCTATGCCTTCACCTTCGGCTGATGCCGATCCCGGGTTGCTGATTCCCGTTCAGCCGCCAAGCTTCGTAATCGCGTGACGGCCGGTGGCGAAGGCGACGTTTTTGGTTTCCATGTAAAAGTCGAACGACCAATCGCCGCCGTCACGGCCGACGCCGGAGCTTTTGACGCCGCCGAACGGCGTCGGCAGGTGGCGCACGTTCTCGGAATTCACCCAGATCATTCCGGCTTCGAGCCGGTCGGTGAAGCGCAGCGCCCGGGTCAGGTCGGAGGTCCATAGATATCCGGTCAGCCCGTATTGAACGTCGTTGGCCAGCGCCAGCGCTTCGGCCTCGTCCTTGAAAGCAATGGCAGTCAGCACCGGCCCGAAAATCTCCTCTTGCGCGATGCGCATGCCGTTGTGCGCGCCGACAAACAGCGTGGGCGCCACATAGCAGCCGCCGCCGGGGCCTTCCACCTTGCCGCCGCCGGCGGCAATGCGCGCGCCTTCGCGCTTGCCGATCTCCAGATAATCGAGGACTTTTCGTTCGTGCACCGGATGGATCAGGGGGCCGATGACGGTTTCCGGATCGAGCGGATGACCGACCTTGATGCGCTTGGCCTTGGCGGCGACGGCGGCGGTGAATTGGTCGTAGATGCGGTCTTCGACCAGGAGCCGCGACGACGAGGTGCAGCGCTCGCCGTTGAGCGAGTAGATCATGAACACGGCGGCGTCCGCGGCGCGCTCGAGGTCGGCGTCGGCGAACACGATGACGGGATTTTTGCCGCCGAGCTCGAAGTGGACGCGTTTGAGCGTATCCGCCCCCTGCCTCATGATCAGCGCGCCGGTGCGGCTTTCGCCGACAAAGCCGATCGCCTTGATGTCGGGATGCTGGGTCAGCGCCTTGCCGGCGTCCTCGCCGAGGCCGTTGACGACGTTCCACACGCCGCCCGGCAGGCCGGCCGCCTCGGCGATCTCGACCAGGAGACGCGCGGTCAGCGGCGAGAACTCGGCCGGCTTGTGCACCACCGTGCAGCCGGCCGCCAGCGCCGGTGCGATTTTCCAGGTCGACAGCATGAACGGCGTGTTCCACGGCGTGATGATGCCGACCGGGCCGATCGGCGCCCGCGTCGTCATGTTGAGCTGCCCTTCGGTGCGCAGCACCTTGCCGTCGCGCGCTTCCGGGGCGTGGTCGGCAAAAAAGCGGAAATTCTCCGCGCCGCGCAAGGCGGCCTTGGCCATGAATTTGACCGCCTGGCCGGTATCCATGCATTCGACCAAGGCGATCTCTTCGGCGCGGGCGACGATCGCGTCGGCGATTTTGTGCAGCAGCGCTTTGCGCTTGTCGCCGGGAAGCGCCGCCCAGGCCGGAAACGCCTTCCTTGCCGCGGCGGCGGCGCGGTCGATATCCGCGGCCTTGCCGTAAGCGACCTTGGCCAGCGGCTGCAGATCCACCGGCGACACGTCCTCGAAGGTCGCACCGTCGCTCGCCGGCACTGCCTCGCCGCCGATCTGGTTCTGCACGCCGTCCCGGCGAAAGCGCGCGAGATATCCGTCCGCCTTGGCAAGGTTGGCCTGGAGCGACGCGCTGGCCGGCTCCGTCCGGTTGGCGAGCATCACGCCGCTATTGTCAGCTGCCGCCGTTGTCATTGTTTGCGCCCTCAACTCCGTTCGGTAGCGAGCCGGTGGGATGGCTCGCGAAGATCAACTCTTCTTGAGGCCACTGACCGTCTCAGAATGCTTCGTGGTGAGCAAGTCATCCGTCCGCGCGCCTCATTATTGCCACGTGCGATTTGCTTGGCCTCGTCTGCCATATATGCTTAACTACAACCTCAGGCGTCGCTAACGTTGGCCGCGCCGGAGGCGAACAGCCTCGATCCTAAAGTCGCTTGAAGGCTCTCGTGCTGCGCGCATGAGGCTGCGACCCGCGGCTCACACGGCCTGCCGGCCGGGAGCGTGGCACCTCTCGTCGATACAGTCTTCGTCGACAAAGTCGACGAACATCATGTCGACGAACATGAAAAGTCATAAAACAACAGCCAAGAGGAAACGTCATGAATATCGCTCAGCGAATTTCAATCGATCCGGCGGCCAAGAGCTATGTCTCGGTGCCGCGCAAGCTTCTGATCGACGGCGCCTGGGTCAATGCGGCGTCCGGCAAGACCTTCCCGGTCTATGACCCCTCGACCGGCGAGGTGTTGGCCAATGTCGCCGAAGCCGACGCCGCCGACGTCGACAAGGCGGTGCGCGCCGCGCGCAAGGCGTTCGACGAAGGCCCGTGGCCGCGCATGAGTCCGAGCGAGCGCGGCCGGCTGCTGTGGAAGCTCGCCGACCTGATCGAGCAGCATACCGAGGAGTTCGCGACGCTGGAGTCGATGGACAACGGCAAGCCGTTGACCGTCGCGCGCGTCGCCGACGTGCCGCTGACCGTCGACATGTTCCGCTACATGGGCGGCTGGGCGACCAAGATCACCGGCACCACCATCCCGATCTCGTTCCCCGGCGAATATCTGTCTTATACGCTGCGCGAACCGGTCGGCGTGGTCGGCCAGATCATTCCGTGGAACTTCCCGCTGCTGATGGCGGCGTGGAAGCTCGCCCCGGCGCTGGCGACCGGCTGCACGGTGGTTCTCAAGGTGGCGGAGCAGACCCCGCTCACCGGCTTGCGTCTCGGCGAGCTCATCGCCGAAGCCGGCATCCCCAACGGCGTGGTCAACGTGCTCGCCGGCTACGGCGAAACCGCCGGCGCGGCGCTGGCGGCGCACCATGGCGTCGACAAGGTGGCGTTCACCGGGTCCACCGAAGTCGGCAAGCTGATCGTGCAGGCGGCCGCCGGCAACCTCAAGAAAGTCTCGCTCGAGCTCGGCGGCAAGTCGCCGGTGGTCGTGCTCGACGATGCCGATGTCGATGCCGTGATCCCCGGCGCGGCGAGCGCCATCTTCTTCAATCACGGCCAGTGCTGCTGCGCCGGCTCGCGGCTGATGATCCACGAGAAGATCTTCGACAAGGTGGTCGCCGGCGTCGCCGACCAGGCCAAGGCCATCAAGCTCGGCCCGGGCCTCGATCCGAACACCACGATGGGGCCGCTGGTTTCCGACGAGCAGTTCAAGCGTGTCACCGGCTATATCAACTCCGGCATCAAGGAAGGCGCCGAGGTCGTGGTCGGCGGCAAGACCGGCTCGGACAATGGCGGCTACTTCGTGCAGCCGACCGTGATCACCAAAACCAACCCCGACATGAAGGTCGTGCGCGAGGAGATCTTCGGCCCGGTGGTGGTTGCCGCGCCGATCACCGACGCCGACCTCGAAAATATCGCCCGCCAGGCCAACAACACCAGCTATGGGCTTGCCGCCAGCGTCTGGAGCCGCGACATCTCCAAGGCCAACAAGCTCGCCAAGCGCATCCGCGCCGGCACGGTGTGGATCAACTGCCACAACGTGTTCGACGCCTCGCTGCCGTTCGGCGGCTACAAGGAATCCGGCTGGGGCCGCGAGATGGGCGAGTTCGTCCTCAACAACTATCTGGAAGTAAAGGCGGTCACGACCGCGCTGTAAGGCGCTGTCTGATCGATCGCGATGGTGGAGCCCCGGGCCCGGCGCCCGGGGTTTCTTTTTCGGAAGCGTGGCCACTATTGAGTTCCGGCAAAATCACGCGTCGGCGCGTGTGCTCATAATCGAGGTCGGCCAGCAATGGCCGATCAATGTTCGTTTTGGCCCGGCGGATTCAACCGATCAGCGCAACACCTTCTAATCTTACGAGGTGAGGAGGTGTGCGATGGTGACGTCACGGATTTGTTTCACTGCAGCGCAGAAGGCCGAGCTGTGGGAGCGGTGGAAGAACGGGCAAAGTGCTGCAGCCATCTCGCGGGCGCTGGAAAGGAAGAACAAGACCGGCGTTGAGCGGATCGTGGTACTCCATGGAGGAATCGTGCCGGCGCCGCGCCGGAGAGCCTTGGCAGCACTAAGGCTTGAGGAACGCGAAGAGATTTCGCGTGGCATTGCCGTGGGCCGGTCGATCCGGCAGATCGCCCAGGGCCTCGGACGGGCGCCATCGACAGTAAGCCGGGAGATCAGGCGCAACGACGGCAGTCAGGCCTATCGTGCAAACCGGGCTGATCGGCGTGCCTGGGAGCGGGCGTTGCGCCCCAAGCCTTGTCGTTTGGCGCTGTACAGGGAGCTACGATGGCGCGTGGCGCAGAAGCTCTCACTGCAATGGTCGCCGCAGCAGATCTCCGGCTGGCTGAAGCAGGAGTTCCCAACCCATCAAGACATGCAGATATCTCACGAAGCGATCTATCGCAGCCTGTTCATCCAGACCCGCGGCGTGCTGAAGAAGGAGCTGACGGCGCAGTTGCGTACTGCGCGGCGGATGCGTCGCCCCAAGAGCCACAACGCGAAGAGTGGACAGGGGCATATCCTAGATATGGTCTCCATCCGCGAGCGGCCCGCCGAGATTGAGGATCGCGCCGTGCCGGGGCATTGGGAAGGAGACCTTCTTACCGGAGCGAACGACACGCACATCGCCACCCTCGTCGAGCGCAATACCCGCTTCACGATGCTCGTCAAGATCCCCCGCAAGAACACGACGACTGTTGTTGCTGCGCTTGCCAAGCACATCGGCAAGCTGCCTGAGGAGTTGCGACGCTCCCTGACCTGGGATCAAGGCAAAGAGATGCATGCCCACAAGCGCTTCACGGTTGCCACCAACGTCCAGGTTTACTTCTGTGATCCGCGCAGTCCCTGGCAGCGCGGCTCAAACGAGAACACCAACGGCCTGCTGCGTCAGTACTTCCCGAGAGGAACCGACTTCTCGCGCTTCTCTCAGAGTTATCTGAACGCGATTGCTCTGCGGCTCAATCAACGTCCGCGAAAGACCTTGGGCTTCCAAACGCCGGCCGATAGACTACAAGCGGTGTTGCACTGACCGGTTGAACGCACACCCCGGAAGCGGTCATTCGGTTGTATGGGCACTGGGTGATGCACAGGGCCAACAGGCAGACTCATGCACTGCAGCAGAGCCGGGCCGGTTTTGAGTTGCTTGGTCAGCCTTGCAACTTGTCGAGCAACACCTTTGCCTCCTTCAAATCGAGCGTGTCGAAGCCTTCGGTGAACCAGCCGTAGACCGGCGCAAGCAGTTCGCGCGCTTGACGTGGCTTCCCCTGATCACGCAAAAGTCGCGCCATGCTCATCGCTGCGCGGAGTTCGATTGCCCGGCACGATTGTTGGGCCGCGAGTGTCATCGCCCGCCTAAATGCCGTCTCCGCTTCGCCAACATTCCTAGGTGATTGTGCCAGTGAATTCTCGCCACCCAAGCGGATAGTCTCCGCCTCGTAAAATCGAGCATCCCCCGATCTCATATCGGCTGCAGCCAGGTCGAGCGTGCGGCCGGCGTCTGCAATCCGCGCGGCATGTAACTGTTGCTCGGCAATCAGAGTTAGTAACATCGGCCGCAAAACCGCAGCGGACGGCTCGTCGACTGCTTGCAGCATTTGTGCAATCCCGGTGTTTAACTCACCCTGTCGTGCCGTGATCCAGCCGCGCAGAAACCGAGCATACGTAAGGGGCCAAGGGAATTTATTGCGTTCGGCCAACGGGTAGAGTTCATCTACCACAGCGCGGCAGGCGTTCACGTCATTGATCAGAACCAGAGTAAGGCTGCCCATATTCAGGCTATGGGCGAGTGAGAAAGTGTGACCTAACGAGCGTGCGTCCTCGATGCACTGCCCTACCATCTCTCTGGCTTGATCGAAAAAGCCTAGCCCCCACGAACTCATCGCGCAAAAGCTTCGCGCGCAGACACGGGAGTCGTGTCCGCCAAAATAATAGGCGTGATCCCGGTGACGCTCACGGTCATAAAGGCGAATAACGTCGTGAGCGGCCTCTTTCATTGCTGACAAGTCTCCTTGCCATAGCAGTCCGGCATTCGCGCGTGATAGGCCTCGACCATAAGATCGGAGTCATTCAGTTCGCGAGCGATTACGACAAGTTCTTCGGAAAGCTCAAAAGCATCTGCGCTGCGGCGCGACATCGTCTCATGGAACCACCTGCCCCAGGTGGCGAGGAAGCGCTCGCGTCCACGGCCTGGCAGCATGCGGCTGAGCGTCAGGGCCCGTTCGTAGTGCATCCCTGGCTCCTTCGCAGTCGGGCCCATCGCGATCTGCTGGGCGAGGCCAAGTCCAAGGCAAATGCCGAGTTCCAACCCAACGCGCTCGGGCGTCTCTGGCATAGCTACGGTGAGATGCAGCGCGTTAGAATAATGCGTAATTGATTCTTTCATGGCGAAACGGCGCAGATCACGCTCGCCAGCCTGCCGCCAGTAGCCGATGGCCTTTTCGCTTTGCCCCGCCCGCTCGAATTGCTGCGCGATCACTTCGGGCATCGGGCTGCCCACCTCCGAGTATTGCTTCTCCAACACCAGGCCGATGCTGGAATGAAGCTGCTGCCGGCGAGCGCGAAGCATGGTGGAATAGGCGGCGTCCTGAATGAGCGCGTGCTTGAATATGTAGCTCGCATGCGGTGGCACGCCCTGTCTGAACAGTAAGCCGGCCTCGGTTAGTCGGTCGAGCGACGATTGAAGGTCCGGCTCAGGTTCATCGATCACCGTGGCCAACAGCGTATACGAGAACTCCCGCCCAATGGCAGCCCCTACTTGCGCTACTTCCTTTGCGGGACCGATCCGGTCGAGCCGCGCCATCAACGAGGCGTGGAGACTTGCCGGGACCGCCAGAGCGGCGGACGGAACCGCCGCAGTCGTTTGCTCCGCCTCGCTTTCGCTTCCCGCCTCCAATACCGCCTTCGTCATCTCCTCCACGAACAGCGGAATGCCGTCAGTGCGTTCGATGATGTCCCGCATGATCTTCGCCGAAAGCGGTTTGTTGCCGGTGACGCCATCAATCATGGCGGCAATTTCGCGCTCCGCCAGCCGATTGAGGGTAAGGGCGGTCACGTAAGGCCGTCCGATCCACGGCGGCTCGAACTCCGGCCGAAACGTCACGATCAGCAGCACGCGGAGATTTGGTATTTTGTCCACTAGACGACCAAACAGTTCGAGGCTCGTCGGGTCGGTCCAATGGGCGTCCTCGAAGATCATCAGAACCGGATTTAGGCGTGAAAAGGCCTCGACCTGTGAAATCAACGCATAGAGCGTTCTTTGCCTGCGCTCCGGCGGTGGCAGTTCGAGCGACGGATAGCGTCCGTCGTTCGGCAACGAGAGCATCTCAGCAATCAGTGCGGCATCTTGAGCCGACGTCAAACTTTGCGCGAGCAGCGCATCGAGCTTATCAAGCTTCACCGGTAGTTTGTCATCGCGCGCCAATCCGGCGGCGCGCTCCATTTGTCCGATGATCGGATAGAGCGCGCTGTCAGTGTGCTGTGCGGAGCAGAAGTTACGCAAGCGCGTGTGCGGCTCGGTAGCGAGGCGTTCCAATAGCGCCGCCGTCAGCCTTGACTTGCCGATGCCAGCCTCACCCGAGAGCAACACGACCTGACCTTCCCCGGACTTTGCCTTCGCCCAGCGTCGGAGTAGCAAATCGACTTCTTCTTCCCGCCCAACCAAGTCCGTTAGGCCGCTTGCATGGAAAGCGTCAAAGCGACTTTCCACCGACGCCGGTCGCAGTGCAGCCCAAGCTCGCGCCGGTCCCACGATGCCCTTGAGGTCCTTTGGCCCGAGGTTCTCAAGATCGAACAGATTGCCGATTAGCCGCCGCGTGCTTTCGGCGATGACCACCATGTTTGGCTCAGCGATGCTCTGTAGTCGCGCGGCGAGGTTGGGTGTTTCACCGACGATGCCGCGCTCCTGCGCCTCACCCGACCCGATCAGGTCACCTACGATCACCAGTCCCGTCGCAATGCCGACACGGCTTTGTAGGGCCGCGTACATTTTGAGGCCACTTACCGCAGCGACCAACTCCAGCCCTGCGCGCACAGCTCGCTCCGCGTCGTCTTCGTGTGCTTGGGGATATCCAAAGTACACCAGCGCTCCGTCGCCCATGTACTTCGCTACGAAGCCCCCGAAGCGGCGCACAGTCTCGGCGACGCATTTCTGATAGGCGGAAATGACCTCGCGCAGGTCCTCCGGGTCCATGCGCGCAGAAAGCTGTGTCGAACCGACCAGGTCGGAGAACATCACTGTGACCTGACGGCGTTCGGCGTCGTCTTGCGGTTTCGGTTCCGCTGCCGCGACGGGTGCAGGGTTTGCCGGAATTGCCGCGGCAAGCTCGGCGATCGCGCGCAGCATTTTCCGCCGATCGCCAAGGGCAATACCGAGGTCTTTCAGGTCCTGATCGGTCAGGTCGGGAAGGACGGAGAGATCAATGCGGTTTTCGGCAAAGCGCTGCGCGTACTCGGACATGCCGAGGCGATCGAGCCAATCTGCAATCTGCTGCATCGGCGCCCTCGTGCCGATTACCGGCGACCGGCAGAGAGTTTACCAATACTGGCCACTGCGTTGTAGTCGCTGTCCATGCCGCCGGCATGCCAAACGCCGTTTAGGGTCGGAACGATTGACTCGATCAGACCGTCAGCCTGCTTACCGCTTCGGGTACGCCGTGAAAATGTAATCTTGCGCCGACACCGTGGTGTGGCAGGCGAACCCACATTCCGCGCCGCTCGGATCAAGTGAGGCAGGCTTAAACGTGTCGGTCGCTGCATCATAATCCCACGAGGCATATGCCCATCCGTGGGTGTCAGGGAATCTCTTGGTATCCTTTTCGATGAACGCGACCGTTTTCAACGTGTCCGGCACGTTGACCGAATAGGGGGACACAGTGTTCTTTTTGAAGGACCACTCGAGCTTTGCGATCTTGGAGCCATCGGGGAAAAGCTTGCCGCGGCTCGGAAGACCGCTCCTGAAAGCATCCATCATTACCGGGAGCCAGAGCACTGACTCGACATAATCAAGGAACGTCATTTCCCATTCGTAGCGCCGTCAACCACACATGGGGCTGTGTATTTCCGTTGCGGCGCAAAGCGGCCCACGAAGGTGATCGTTTTCCAGTGGCCGTTCGGAACCCGACCGATCAAGCGCTTGCCCCGTGCGCAACGCCCGCTCAACCGAAGCATTTTCGTATTGGCGGCGGTCGCGTCAATAGAACACCAGAGTGGAGCGGCATCAAAAATGCCCTGTTCTCGCATCCAGCGCCGTGCGCGCCCGGGCGCCACGTCGGCACGTTCCTGCTGTGCCGCGCGGAGGCTATTTTTATTGAACGGTGATGTCGTGGACGACTGTGGAGAAGCGGCCACACCGGGGAAGTGCGGGCTGCCAACGACAATCTGGTTCTTGCGCATCGCGCAGACCATCTCGTCCAGCGTCAAGTCCGGCTGACGTCAATCAGCGCCAATAAAAAGTCCCCGTGCTCCTCCAGCGGAGACGTGCTCCCGCCCCGCGGCTTGGCCGCAAGGCTATAACGGTCGCCATCGGTAGTATTTTGGTTGAATGACCACTCATGTCGTGTGCCCGGGCGGCACGGGCCAAACATGCCTCAGCCAAATCCGACCAACATCGCGCTCATCTTCAACGCGATGGGCGGGATCATCGTCGATGCTGACAATGGCTCGTTCGAATCGACTCTCGCGGTCAACGGCCCCGTCGTGCAGGTCGGTAAATATCTCTCTGGCGTCGGCACGGAAGGCATACTTCTCTTCAAGCTGCTAGTTGAACAATCAGTCGGTGCCGGGATCGCCGAGCAGATCGTCCGGGGCTACACGTTCCTTTCACGCAATTATGAGCCGGGCGACGAGATCATCATCATTGGCTTCAGTCGCGGCGCGGCCGCCGCGCGCTGCCTCGCCGGTTTCGTCGTTGGACAGGGCCTCTTAAATCCGGCGAACTACCACCCCGAGAACAAGAACGCCGCCTACCTGCGCGGCATCGCCGCCTGGTATCAATATCGCGCCGGGCAACCATGGCTTGCCCGAGACTCGGACCTCACGGATATTTTTATTCAGCTGGGAGCGTCGGTCCCCACGCTGACACCGGCTGACTATGTCGAGGTCGAGCGCATCCTCGCGGTTGCTGTATTCGATACTGTAAGCTCGATGGGCATCCCCAAGCCGGAACCCGGCGGCCGGCTTGGCTATGACTTTGTCATCGCGAACACCGATCTCAGCCCCAAGGTGCTCAACGGCTACCATGCGCTGTCGGCCGATGAAAATCGCGCCAACTTCTTCCCGACATATTGGACGCCCAGGAACAACATCACACAGGTTATATTTCCAGGCTCCCATTCGGATGTCGGTGGCGGCTACCCCGAGCCCGGTCTCTCTGACCGGGCCCTTGAGTGGATGCTTCCAAACCTTGCCAGCCAAGGCTTACGTTTCGATCTCCACAACATTCGAGCACTGGCGCCCAATACCACAGCCGATGGTCATGATGACGGCGGGAGGCTTCCTTGGCGTGATCTTCCCAAGAAGCCGCGCGAGTTTCCGACGACGGTATCGGAGGAAGTCCAGCCTTCACGGTCGATTCTTCGATCGGTGAGCGTTGGGGCAAACCTGTCAATGTCCTCCCCGCCAATTCGCGGAGTGACTATGTGGCGAACGGTGTGTTCGCCGGGGGCAAGCCGCTCTATCCGTAGCCAACCGAACTTACGGCGCAGGTGCCGACCTTGGCTCAATGCAATGGTCAGAAGCGACACAAGAATTGGTCTTGCAAATTGCCAGATTAGGCGTGCGGCGTGTTTGTAGGCTTCCGCACGCTCGCCTTTCGAATTCGGGGAGGTAGCATTGTCAGACATCGGCAAGAACGCTGTAGGCTTTCGCCGATTGCTGTTGATCGGAGCTCGGGGTGCAGACGCGCGAAATCGGCGAAGTCGGGCAGATCGAGATGGAGATATTGTCCATCGACGAGCCGGTTAACCTGACCAACCGGGACGCCGACGTCGCGATCCGCGTCGTCTATGGCCGCAACGCCCTGCCGCTCAATCTTCACGGCCTGAAGGGACCGGAGCTGTTCGGCGGGGTTTACATGTCCCGCGACCTCCTCGCCGCGTGGCGCGCCGGGACGCCAGATCGCATCCGTTGGATCGTCAGGAACAAGTATGACCCGGACTGGGCGCGCGAGGGTGAGGTTCGCGCCACAGAGGTTCCGTTCAGGACGACGGACGCCGGGGCGCAGATCGTCGCGGTACGGCAGGGGCTCGGGATGACGACGCTGCCTTGCTTCGTCGGAGATTCCGACCCGTCGCTTGTGAGGACGCCAGGCAGCGTCCTGCACATGCACGGTACGCTCTGGCTGCTCACGCAGGGTGAGACGCGCAAGACGAAGCGCGTGCAGCTCTTCGCAGAGTTCGTATTCCGCAGGCTCACCGCCTACGTGCCGCTGCTCGCGGGACTGTCCTCTTCCAGCGACTGACGAGCGGCCGCTGAATACGTGCTGAAATCGCTGACCATAGATGAGGAAAGCGCCGCCATCGTCGCTTCGCTCCTCGCTTTCATTATTACAAGGGTGGGCAAGGGCGCCAACGGGTCCGGCCCGACGTGGACGGCCCGATGACAGTCTCCGCGCCGTGCCCACGTGAAGCATCCTAAAGTCGGCGTGGGCTTCGCTCCGCTCAGCCCACCCTACTTTCCGCTATCTCTCTTTCCTCAGGGCGCGGGCTTCCGTACGCGAGCCGCTCGCCGTCAACGGCTGGCGGTTACTGCAAGCCTTCTTCCTTGAGGGCCTGCTGCACTTTCGGCCGCGCTGCGACCCGCGCGGCGAAGGCTGCCAGGTTCGGCCACTTGCTCAAATCCATGTTGAGCCCGCTCGCCCACCGCAACATCACATACAGGTAGGCGTCGGGCAGGGTGAATGTGTCGCCCAGCAGATAGTGTTTGCCGGCAAGCTGCGCATCGACCCATTCGAAGCGCCGGCCGATGAGCTCGCGGCTCAGTTTCTTGAACTCATCGGGCGTGGTCGGCCGAAACATCGGCCCGAACGTCTTGTGCAGTTCGGCGGTAACAAAGTTGAGCCACTCCAGCATGCGGTAGCGCTGCATCGTTCCCACAGCCGGGGCCAATCCGGCGGCCGGCTTCTGGTCGGACAGGTATTGCAACAGCACCGGCACCTCGGTGAGCCGCTCGCCGTTGTCGAGCTCAAGCGTCGGGACCTGCCCTCTCGGATTGATGGGCCAATAATCGCCGCCGCTTTTGGTCTTCTTTTCGCGAAGGTCGACCTGCTCGAGATCGAGCTTGATGCCCAGTTCATCGGCCACAATGTGCGGAGCGAGCGAACAGGCCCCGGGTGCAAAATAAAGCTTCATGGGTCAAAGAACTCCCTGCCGATATTGGATTTTCGCCGAGATGCGGTCGGCTCTGCTGCCTTGGCGTGGACTGCGGATATAAGGCCTGGCGCCGGCCTGACAAGCAATCGAGGGGCGGGCTTAAGGAGCCGACCCTGTGTCGCTACGACCGACCCAACAGATCCGGCAACTCGGCGACGTCGGCACGATGGGCTTTAGCGGCAGACTCGTACCCCGGCGCGCCGGTAGCACTGTGTCGCGGGGGCCACGCCCCCCGGCCGCCTGACCACCACCACACAGCGGCCGCCGCTCCAGTAATAGCCGGCCGCGCAGGCAACGACGGCATTTGCATCCGGAACGGAGCTGACCAGCCAGAACAATCCGGCCAGAGCAAAGGCGAGGTGTTTCATGACGTCCTTCTCCCGATTTAGCGCCCGACATTATAGTGCTGACGAATGGATAGTGCTGACGAATGGCGCGCCGGAATGGTTCCAATGTCAAAGCGGATCGATAAATCGTGGTCGAAGCATTTGGCGATAAGTTTAAGAGCCCCAAGTCGGCATCCTCGGATATTCTCAGATCGCGGAAGCAAATTTCGCGGCGTCTCACTGCAACGTGTCCGGAGGCTGCCGGGGTCAGCTTGACCTTCGGGTGTCGCGGGCGAAGACTTGAGTATTGCTACGAATGCCGTCAAGCAATCGAGCAGCGCAATTAAGACGCCCGCAGGTCTTTTCCAGAGGCGGAGGCTGACCATGAACGACGCCATCGTCGCGCCGCCGAACCGCTCTTCGCAACCAGAGGCGGCGGGTCCGGCCGCGCAGATCGCCGCGGCATTTCATGCCTGCAATTCTTCCAACAAGGGACTGAGCGCGGACGAGGCCAAGCGCCGCCTGACGCAATACGGGCCCAACGCGCTCGAGGATCACACCGAGAGCAAGTGGCACAAGCTCTTGTCCTACTTCTGGGGGCCGCTTCCGTTCCTGATTGAAGCCGCCGCCGTCATCTCGGCGCTGCGCCGCGACTGGCCGGACTTCTTCGTCGTCGCCGGGCTGCTGGTCTACAACGCCACCGTCGGCTTCTGGCAGGACAACAAAGCGGCGAACGCGCTCGCCGCGCTGAAGAAAGGCCTGGCACCCCGCGCCCGCGTCCTGCGCAACGGTCAATGGACGGAATGCGATGCCGCCGATCTGGTTCCGGGCGACGTCGTCAGCGTCGAAGCGGGACAGATCGTCCCGGCGGACCTGGTTCTGTTTGATGGCGAGTATCTGAGTTGCGATCAGTCGTCGCTGACCGGCGAATCCGTTCCGGTTGCGAAAAAAATCGGCGATCCGGCCTATTCCGGCAGTATCGCCAAGCAAGGCGCCATGACCGGCGTGGTCACCGCGACCGGCAGCAAGACCTTTTTTGGCCGGACGGCGAAACTGGTCGGTGCCGCCGGCGCGGCTTCGCACTCGCAGCGCGCGGTGACGCAAGTCGGCGATTTTTTGCTGCTGCTGGCCTTGGTTCTGGCGATCGTCCTGGTCGGGGTCCAATGCTACCGCCAGCTGATCGTCGCCGACGCCTGGAGCCTCGACGCATTCGGCGCCATCGCGCAATACGTTCTTGTTCTGCTGATTGCCTCGATTCCGGTGGCGCTGCCGGCGGTGATGTCGGTCACGATGGCGATCGGCGCCTATGCGCTGTCGTTGCAGAAGGCGATCGTCTCGCGCCTTTCGGCGATCGAGGAGCTCGCCGGCGTCGACGTGCTGTGCAGCGACAAGACCGGCACGCTGACGATGAACCGGCTCACCGTCGAGACCCAGATTCCGTTCGGTGCGTTCACCGCCGGCGAGGTTCTGCTCGACGCCGCGCTCGCGACCCAGACAAGCAGCGACGACTCGATCGACGTCGCCATCCTGTCGGCCGCCGGCTCGCGCGCCGAAATCGCGCAGGCCAGACAGACCGATTTCGTTCCATTCGATCCGGTCAATAAGCGGACTGTGGCGACGGTCGTCGATCCGTCCGGCAAGACCCGGCACTACGCCAAGGGGGCCCCCCAGGCCATCACCGACCTGGCCAGGCCCGCAGCCGACCTGCTCGCGCGCTATCAGGCCACCGTGGCCGAGCTTGCCGGCAAGGGCTATCGCGCGCTCGGCGTCGCCCAATCCGACGACGGCAAGACCTGGAAGATCGTCGGACTGGTGTCGCTGATGGATCCGCCGCGCCCCGACGCCAAGGCCACCATCGACGCCGCGAAGGCGCTTGGCGTCAACGTGAAAATGGTCACCGGCGATGACGTCGCCATCGGCGACCAGATCGCCGCTCGGCTCGACCTCGGCGATCATCTTCTGGTGGCCAGCGATGTTTTCAAGGACGGCGCAAAATCGGGCGCGCTCAGCGCCGCCGTGATGGACGCGGTCGAACGCGCCGACGGCTTCGGCCGCGTCTTCCCCGAACACAAATACGAGATCGTGAAAGCGCTGCAGGCGCGCGGCCATATCGTCGGCATGACCGGCGATGGCGTCAACGACGCTCCGGCGCTGAAACAGGCGGATTGCGGCATCGCGGTGAGCGGCGCCACGGATGCGGCGCGAAGCGCCGCCGCGCTGATCCTGACGGCGCCCGGCCTGTCGACGATCGTCAACGCGATCGGCGTCGCGCGGCAGATCTTCGAACGGATCGAAAGCTATATCTATTATCGCGTGGCGATGACGCTCGACATTATGATCCTGGTCGTCGTCTCGATCGTGCTGTTTCAATTCCAGCCGATCACCGCCATCATGATCGTTGCGCTGGCCCTGCTCGACGATATTCCGATCATGACGATCGCGTATGACAACGTTCCGGCGGCGCCGCGCCCGGTTCGCTGGGAGATCCGCGCTATTCTGGTATTCGCTTCGATCATGGGGCTGTTGTCGGTGGTGGAGACTTTCAGCCTGCTGCTGATCGGCCTGCGCTGGGTCGCCGATCCGCAGCTGCAGGACATGATCAGGCTCGATGCCGCCCAGCTGCAGACCGTGATGTTTCTACAGCTCGCGGTCGGCGGGCATCTGCTGTTGTTTGTTGTCCGCACCAAACGCTCGCTGTTTCAGCCGCCGTACCCGAGCGCCCGGCTGTTCTGGGCCATTGTCGCGACCCAGATCGTGGCCGTCGCGATCTGCGTCACGGGCGTCGGCGTCAGCGCCGTCCCGGCGGCGGCGATCGTCGCGGTCTGGATTTACTGCCTGGCCTGGATCGGGGTGCTCGACGTCCTCAAGCTTGCCTTCTTGCGCTTCGTCGCCGCGCGCGACCGCGACATTGCGCGCCAGCGCGCCAGCCTGTCCGGCTGGTCGGTTTGAACCCGGGGGAAAGTCCAGATGAATTTGACCAAGCGGCTGAAGGTAGAGCCCGGTTCGAAGGCCAAACTCGCCGCCATTGATCCTTCGTTTCACGGCAAATGGGCCTCCGCCGAGGACGCCAAGGCCGAACTTGACGGCAATCTCGCGCGCATAACCGCGTTGCAGCGCAAGCTCTACGCCGACCGCAGCCACAGCCTCCTGATCGTGCTGCAAGGCATCGACAGCGCCGGCAAGGACGGCACCTGCTGGCACGTGATGGGCGCGATGGACCCGCAGGGCGTCGACGTCCACGGCTTCAAGCAGCCCACCGCGGAGGAAAAGGACCATGATTTCCTGTGGCGGGTTCATCCGCATGCGCCGGGGCGCGGACGCGTCGCCGTCTTCAACCGCTCGCACTACGAGGACGTGCTGGTCGTGCGCGTCCACAAGCTGGTGCCGAAGGAGGTCTGGAAGCCGCGTTATGATTTCATCAATGACTGGGAAAAACTGCTCGCGACCCAGAACGGCACGACCATTCTGAAATTCTTCCTGTACATTTCCAAGGATGAGCAGCTGGCGCGATTCAAGGAACGCCTCGACGATCCGGCGCGGCAATGGAAGATCAGCGACAGCGATTATTCCGAACGCGATTTGTGGGACGATTACATCGGCGCATTCGAAGACGCGCTGTCGCGTTGTTCGACCGAACATGCACCGTGGTTCGTCATTCCGTCGAACCACAAGTGGTTTCGCAACCTCGCCGTGGCGCGCATCGTCGCCGACGTCATGGAGGATATGAAGCTGGTGTTGCCCGAGCCGACCGTGGACCTCAAGAAGATCCGGCGTCTCTATCACAAAGACGCCGGCGTTGCGGCGGCGCCCCACGGCAAGAACAAGGACGGCAAAAAGTAGAACTGCCCGCCCTCGGCCGACCCAACGGCCTTCCCGGGGAACGCCAGTCAACATGAGCAAGCCCACTTCGAAAACCGTCTCGTCGAAGGCGTCGGTCTTCGGTGCTCTCGACGACGCACCGATGACGGCGGCTCATTATCTTTATTGGTTGTTGGCGAGCGGCGGCACGCTGCTCGACGGCTTCTCGGTCGTCGCGCTGGGCATATCGCTGCCGCTGCTGCAGCGGGACTTCGCCATCGCTCCGGCGATGCTCGGCTTAATCGGCTCGGCCCTCGTGCTCGGGGCGGTGCTTGGCGCGGCGCTCGGCGGTGTCGCGGCCGACCGCATCGGCCGCAAGCGCGCGTTTCTCGCCGACATGGCGATACTGGCCGCCGGTTCGGCAATTTGCGTCGTCGCGCAAGCTCCCTGGCTCATCCTGGCGGGTCAGTTTGCCGTCGGCGTCGGCATCGGAATCGATTTTCCGACCAGCAGCTCCTACGTGTCGGAGATTACGCCAAAGGCGTCACGCAGTCGAATGACGGTCGCGACCATCGCGCTGCAATCGGTCGGCATGGTCGTGGCGGCGCTGGTCGGCATCGCCGTCCTGAAACTGCGTCCTTTTATAACCGATTGGCGGATTTTGTTCGCGGCCGGGGGCATGCTCGCGCTCCTTTATATGACCGCACGCTCATGGCTGCCGGAGAGCCCGCGCTGGCTGGCGGAGAAAGGCATGATCGCCGAGGCCGCCGCCGTGCTGTCCCGGCTGACCGGCATGGCGGTATCGGCCGCGAGCGTGCAAACGGCCGCGGGGGTTGGGAAGCGTTCGCCCCAGGCGGCGAGCCGCAGAAAGTCGCCCTTCGCCGCGCTGTTCGACCAACGCTACCGGACACGGACTCTGCTGGTGTCGCTGCCATGGCTGATGATGGACGTAGCGACCTATGGTGTCGGATTGTTTACGCCGGTCATTCTTGGCGCGATGCATTTCGCATCGCCTGGCGCCGGCACCGTGGCAGCCGACTTCGCCGATGCGGAGGGCAGCGGATTGGTCGATGTGTTCCTCCTGGTCGGCTTCATTGCGGGAATTTGGGCCGTGCCGCGGTTCGGCCGGATCCCGATGCAGGTTGCCGGCTTCGCCGGCATGGCGCTTGGCATGCTGCTGCTGATGCTGGCGGTGTTGGCCGATGATGGCCCTCGCATGCATCTTCACCTGATCATCGGCGGCTTTGTGCTTTTCAATTTCGCCATGAATGCCGGGCCGAACGCGACCACTTTCACGCTCGCGCCGGTTCTGTTTCCAACCGGGATCCGGGCGTCGGCAAGCGGCTTTGCGGCCGCGAGCGCGAAGATCGGCGCGACCTTTGGCACTTTCGCGGTTCCGCAAATTCAGGCCGCTTGGGGCCTGATCGGCGTACTCGCGCTGATGGCGATCGTCAGCGTCGGCGGGCTGGTCGCGACCGCCGCATTCGCGCGCGTGGTGCGAAAAGAAGATGAGATCGAAGAATTACTCGAGGACAAGCCGAAGGCGGCAACGGCTGCGGCGTAACCTTCGGACACCGGGCGATTGCCGCCCGCGCGGTGCAACTCATTCCTCGCCGATCTCGCGCAAGATCTCGGCGGTGTGCTCGCCCAGCCGCGGGGAGGGCCGTTCGGCGGCCATCGGCGCGCCGTCGAGCACGATCGGGGTGCGCACGCCGGGAATCTTGCCCTCCTTGGCGGCGGCGCTCGGCACCTCGAGCCGCATGCCGCGGTGGACGACCTGCGGATCGGAAAAAACCTGGGCGAGATCGTTGATCGGGCCGGCCGGCACGCCGACGGCTTCGAGCTTTTGCAACAGCGCGGCGCGCGGGATTTGCGCCGTCAACGCGCAGATGCGCTCGATCAGCGCGCCGCGATGCGCCAGCCGCGCCTTGTTGTCGATGTAGGCCGGGTCCTTGGCAAGCTCCGGCTCGCCGAGAACGCCGCACAGCTTGGCGAACTGGCTGTCGTTGCCGCTGGCGATGATGATGTGGCCGTCGGCGACCGGAAAGACCTGGTAGGGCGTGATGTTCGGATGCGCGTTGCCCATGCGGCGGGGGACTTTGCCGGAGACGAGATAATTGAGCGCCTGATTGGCCAGGACGCCGACGGTCGAGTCGACCAGCGCGGTATCGACGTAGCCGCCGTGGCCGGTTTTCTCCCGCCGCGCCAACGCCGCGAGGATGCCGACCGCGGAATACACCCCGGTGAAAATATCGGATATCGGCACCCCGGCGCGCAGCGGCTCGCCGTCGGCGGTCCCGGTCAGTTCCATGAAACCGCCCATGCCCTGCGCCATCAGATCGTAGCCGGCGCGCGAAGCGTACGGGCCGGTCTGGCCGAAGCCGGTCACCGAGCAATAAATCAGCCGCGGGTTGTCCGGGGCGAGGCTCTCGTAGTCGAGGCCGAACTTGGCGAGACCCCCGACCTTGAAATTCTCGATCAGCACGTCCGAGCGGGCCGCGAGTTTCTTGACGATGCGCCGGCCCGCTTCGCTCTCGAAATCGAGCTCGATCGAGCGCTTACCGCGGTTGGTGCCGTGAAAATAGGCGGCGCCGAGATGGCCGCCATCGGCGGCCGGCACGAATGGCGGGCCCCAGCTGCGGGTGTCGTCGCCCGCGCCCTGGCGCTCGACCTTGATTACATCGGCGCCGAGATCGGCAAGGATTTGCCCCGCCCACGGTCCCGCCAGGATACGGGCAAGCTCCAGCACGCGCAGACCGGCCAACGGACCCGGCATGAAACACTCCTTGCACGATACCGCGATCGCGCCGCGGCGCCGTTACCTGACAAACGGGAGCCAATTTGTCCACGGCCCCGACCCCGACCCTCCCCCGCAAGTGGAGGGAGGGAAGGGTGGCGGCTGAGCTTGTTATCGCCGGCGACCGTCATTAGTTGTTTTGTGCCGGGCGTATGGGTGGGTCGGATGGTTTCGGTGAACACATCGTTCTTCAGCGACATGCTGCAGAGCATCGCTGACCGCAGCCGCGCATTGATCCGGCGTGACCGCCGCGCCCCGGCGCGCGAGTTCCGACGGTCTGGTCGAGCTCTGCGAGGCGCTGTTGTCCGGCCGCGGCGAAGCCTCCGGCGTAGCGCTCGCCAACGAGATTCTTGAAGATTATGCGGCGCTGACGGTCGGGCCCCGGATCGCGTTCTTCGAGACGCTGGCGCGGACCTTCGGCTACGACAGCGCGCGCATCGACGCCGCCATCGCCGCCTGGCGGGAGCAGCCCTGCGCCGACGCCGCGGCCGAGCTTAACCGCGCCAGCGAGCCGCGCCGGCTCGAGCTGTTTCGCCGGCTCAATCTGGCGCCCAACGGCACCGCGGCGCTGGTGCGGATGCGCGAGCAGCTGCTCGACGCCATGGACCACCGCGACGACCTCGCCATCGTGGATAACGATTTCGTCCACCTGTTCTCGTCCTGGTTCAATCGCGGCTTCCTGGTGCTGCGCCGCATCGACTGGTCGACGTCGGCGTCGATCCTGGAAAAGATCATCCACTACGAAGCCGTGCACCAGATTCGCGACTGGGAAGATCTGCGGCGGCGTATCGATCTGCCCGACCGGCGTTGCTACGCCTTTTTTCATCCGGCGCTGGTCGACGAGCCGCTGATCTTTGTCGAAGTGGCGCTGACCCGCGACATACCGGGCGCGATCGCGCCGATTCTTGCCGACAAGCGTGAGGTGGTCGAGCCGGAGCGGGCGACCACGGCGGTGTTCTACTCGATCACCAGTTGCCAGCGCGGTCTCGCCGGGGTGAGCTTCGGCCATTTCCTGATCAAGCAGGTGGTGGAGGAAGTCTCGCGCGCGCTGCCGCGCATCGGCACGTTCGTGACGCTGTCGCCGGCGCCCAATTTCGCGGAATGGCTCAGACGCGAGCGCGCCAATGATGCCTCGCAGGTCCTCGATGATTATGATCGCGATGCGCTTACCGCACTCGACCGCGCCAACTGGTGGCGCGAGCCGGATGCGCCGGCGCGCATCCGCGAGCCGCTGTTGCGCGCCGCCGCCTGGTATTATCTGCGCGCCCGCAATGGCCGCGGCTTGCCGGTCGATGCCGTCGCACGCTTCCATCTCGGCAATGGCGCGCGGCTCGAGCGGCTCGACTGGCTCGGCGACACTTCCGAGCGGGCGCTTCAGCAGTCCTGCGGCCTGATGGTGAATTACCTCTACGATCTCGATTACATCGAGCAGAACCACGAGGCTTATGCCCAGCAGAATGCGGTGGTCGCCGCCAGCAGCGTGAGCCGCCTGGTCCGCGCCCCGATGCGGGAAATCGTCCCGATTTCGGGGTAGTTTTCCCTCCGCCCTCGCGGGGGAGGGTAGGGTGGGGGGTCGTGAGGCGGCGCGCGCCTTTTGACGTTAGTGCCAAACCTCCCGACCCCCGCCCCTAACCCGTCCCCACAAGGGGGAGGGGGAACTGAAACCGCTGTCGGTACAGCCCATGCCCAACTTGCTCGGCATTCTTGAAACCGCGCTCTATGTCGAGGAATTCGAGCGCGCCCGTCCGTTCTACGAACAGCTGCTCGGGCTCAACAGCATTTACCGCGATCAGCGGCTGTGCGCCTACGACGTCGGCGGCCGCGGCGTGCTGCTGTTGTTTCTGCGCGGCCGCTCGTTCGAAACCGTGCATCTGCCCGGCGGCACCATTCCGCCGCATGACGGTCATGGGCCGGTGCACATCGCCTTCTCGATCGCCGCCGATGAGTTGGCGACTTGGGAAGAGCGGCTGGCAGAGGCGGACGTCGCCATCGAAGGCCGCACCAAATGGCCGCGCGGCGGCGAGAGCGTTTATTTCCGCGATCCCGACGGTCACCTCCTCGAGCTGGCGACGCCGGGACTTTGGCCCGGGTATTAGCGCATGATCCGGAAAAGCGGATACCGGTTTGCCGAAAACATCGTGCGCCAAAAAGGAATTGTAGGATTTTCCGTACACCGGCACCACGCCGCCGCGGGTGACGCGATTGTCCGGCGAAGCGAGAAACAGGATGGTCGCGGATACTTCCTCGACTTTCGGCCACAAATCGAAATTGGCCTTCGGCATGGCGCGGCGATTGGCCGGCGTGTCCATGGTGGATGGCGCGACCGCGTTCACCAGAATGCCGTCCTTGACCACTTCCTCGGCGAGCGCGGCGGTGAGCGCGGCTACGGCGGCTTTGCTCGCGGCATACGCGGCCATGCCGGCGCCGCTTCGCCATTCCAGCGCCGGGCGGGCGGCGACGTTGACGATGCGGCCGCCATCGCCGGCCATCGATTTCACCGCGGCGCGGCAGCACAGCAGGCAGCTGACGAAGTTCATCTCAATCTGTCCCCGCAGCGTCGCCACGCTGGTGTCGCGCAGCGGCCCGGCGGCAAAGCCGCCGGCGAGGTGGATCGAGGCCCAGAGCGGTGTGATGCCGTCGTAAAGCCGGGCGACCGCATTTTCATCGGTCAGGCTGCCGGTGACGGTCAGTGCGACTTGCCTGTTGTCGCGCAAGCGGAAACGTTGCGCCTCCGCTTCGTCCATGCACGGCACGTGGCACATGGCGCCGGCGTTGACGAGGGCCTCGACGAGGGCGGTGCCAAGCGCGCCGGCGCCGCCGGTGATTACCACATGACGGCCGCTGAAATCCATGGCGCTTTACCTCTGGTCTCGGTGATAAGGAACGTCGGTCGGGGATAGATTATATGGCCGATTTCGATCTCGCCATCATCGGCGGCGGCATCAACGGCGCCGGCATTGCCCGCGACGCCGCCGGGCACGGATTGAAGGTCGTGCTCATCGAGCAGAGCGATCTCGCCTCCGGAACCTCGTCGGTATCGTCAAAGCTGATCCATGGCGGCTTGCGCTATCTGGAGCACGGCGCACTGCGGCTGGTGCGCGCCGCGCTTGGCGAGCGCGAGGTGCTGCTGCGCATGGCGCCGCATCTCATCCGGCCGCTGCGCTTTGTGTTGCCGCTCGGCGCTCAGGGGCGCTCGCCGACGGTGCTGCGGCTCGGTCTTCTGGTCTATGACCTGATCGGCCGCCGCGAAATCCTGCCGGGCACCCGCGCGCTCGATCTCATCACCGATCCGGCGGGCCAGCCGCTGAAGCGGATTTTCCATCACGCCTACGAATACTCCGACTGCTTCGCCGACGATGCGCGCCTCGTCGTGCTCAACGCCGTCGATGCCGCCGAACGCGGCGCCGTGATTCGTACCCGCACCCGCTGCGTTCGCGCCGAGCGCGGCGACACCTGGCGGCTTATCCTCAACGCCCGCGGCGGGCGCGACGTCGTGACCGCGCGGATGTTGGTCAACGCCGCCGGTCCGTGGGTGGAAACCGTCGCCGAAACCGTGCTGCGGCAGCGGGCGCCGCAGCGGCTGCGGCTCGACAAAGGCAGCCACATCGTGGTGCGGCGCCTGTACGACCACGACCGCGCTTATATCCTGCAGGCGGGCGAGGGCAGGGTCGTATTCGCGATCCCGTTCCAGGGCGATTTCACCTTGATCGGAACCACCGATCGGAGCTTTGTCGGCGATCCGGCCGCGGTGACGCCGACCGGTGAGGAGATCGACTATCTCTGCGGCGTGATCAGCGGCTATTTTCGATCCACGATCGTCGCCGCCGACGTGCTGTGGGCATTCGCCGGCGTGCGCGCCCTCTATGATGACGGCGCCCGTAAGCCGCAGGATGTCGGGCGCGATTACGCCCTGATGCTCGACAAAAGCTACGCCGAGGCGCCGCTGCTCACCGTTTATGGCGGCAAGCTGACCACATTCCGGCGCCTCGCCGAGGACGTGCTGGCGCGGCTGTCGCATTTTTTTCCGCCTTCGCCGCCATGGACCGCGAAGATTCCGTTGCCGGGCGGCGATTTCGTCTATGACGGCGAGCCGGCGCTGGTTGACCGCACGCAGCGGCAGTGGCCGTTTCTCGCCAAAGACCATGCGCGCCGGCTGGTCGGCGCCTATGGCACCCGCGTCGATAACGTGCTCAAGACGGCGGCCCGGCTGGACGACCTCGGCGGCTGCCTGGGCGCTGATCTCACCGCGGCGGAGGTGCGCCATCTGATGACGACGGAATGGGCCCGGACTGCCGATGATGTACTGTGGCGCCGCTCCAAGCTGGGCTTGCGTTTCTCTGCGGCCGAACGGATCGGGCTCGAGCGCTTCATGGCGCAGCAGGGCCAGTGAATAAGGTCGTTGCGGCGCATGCCTGATACCGCCTTCGCGCTCCTGGTCATTGCCGGCTTATTGATCGTCGTCGCCTTGAGCCAACCGCTGGCCGCCCGCCTGCGGCTGCCGCAATCCGTGGTGCTGGCGGCACTCGGCATCGGCATCGGCGCGTTGCCGCACCTTACGATGCAAATGAAACTTTCCCATTCCGTCGACGTCGCCGCCGGAATGTTCGCCGATCTGCCGGTCAGTTCGGTCATCTTCCTTTACGTATTTCTGCCGTTGTTGGTATTCGAGGCCGGAATCGCCACCGACGTCAGACGGATCATCGAAGATGCCGCAGCGATTTTGCTGCTGGCGGTGGTGGCGACCCTGATCACCGCCGCCGCCGTCGGCTTGGCGCTTTGGCCGTTTGCGCAGTTTCCCATCGTCGTTTGTCTTCTGGTCGGCTCCATCGTCGCCACCACCGACCCGGCAGCGGTAATCGCCATATTTCGCGACGTCGGCGCGCCGCGGCGGCTGACGCGGCTCGTCGGCGGCGAATCGCTCCTCAACGACGCCGCCGCCATTGCGCTGTTCATTTTATTGCTCGGCGTCATCCAGGCCGGACGCCAACCGAGCATCCTGGAGGGGCTGAGCGAGTTCGTCGTGTTGTTCGTTGGCGGCGCCATGCTTGGTTATCTGGCCGGGCGCCTGCTGCTGTGGATCATGGACCATGTATCCGGCGACCGCCTGGCGCAAGCGACGCTGACGCTGGCATTCGCTTATCTGTCCTTCATCGCCGCCGAACGTTTGGTCCATGTCTCCGGCGTCGTCGCGGTGCTGGCAGCGGGGCTGACGGTGAGTGCCATCGGACCATCGCGCATAGCGCCGGAGAATTGGTCGTTCCTCACCGAGCTGTGGGAACAGCTCGCGTTTTGGGGCCAGTCGCTGATCTTCGTCCTGGCCTCGATTCTGGTGCCGCGTTTCCTGGTCGACATCGGATTGCAGGACGTTTTCCTTCTGGCGGTGCTCATTGCGGCGGCGTTCGCGGCCAGAATATTTGTGCTGTTCGTTCTGCTGCCGCCGCTCGAGCGGCTCGGGCTCGTCCAGCACATCAACGCCGCTTACAAGCTCGCGATCATATGGGGCGGTCTGCGCGGAGCATTGACGCTGGTCTTGGCGCTCGCCGTTACCGAGAACGATGCGCTGTCGCACGAAACCCAGCGCTTCGTTGCCGTCCTTGCCACCGGCCTCGTTCTGTTCACGCTGTTTGTCAACGGCACGACATTGCGGATCGTCATCCACTTCCTCGGCCTGGATCATCTGTCCGCGCGCGACGAGGCGCTGCGCGACCATATTCTCGCCTTGTCCTACGTCGAGGCTCGCGACGCCGCGCAGGACATCGCGCGCACGCATGCGCTGTCGCCAACGACCGTCGAGCGCGTGATCGCGCCATACCAAGCCAAGATCGGGGCGGCGGAGGCCGAAGAGGCAGCGCTGCCCGGCCTGATGGAGGCGGATCGGCTGGCGATCGCGCTGGTCGCTTTGGGCAACCGGGAACGCGTGTTGATCATCGACATGCTCAGAGACGGCGTGGTCTCGCCCGGGGTTGTCCAGAACCTGCTCGGCAACGCCGACGCCTTGACCGAAGCGGCGCGCAGCGATGGCCGTCCGGGTTACGAGAAGGCCGGCGACGCAACGCTGGCCCATCCGCTCGGTTTCCGCTTCGCCTATTTTCTCTACCGCCGATTTGGCATCGTCTGGCCGCTCGCCGATCGGCTCGCCGAGAGGCTGGAGATCCTGCTGGTAACGCGCTTCGCCATCGAGCGCCTGATCCGGTTCAACGATCAGCAGATCGCGCGGCTGTTCGGCCAGCCTATCGCCACGGCGACCCGCGAGATCGTGGCGCGGCGGCAGCAAGCGCTCGAAAGCGCCCTTGACGCGCTCCGCCGGCAATATCCCGACTACCTCGCCGAACTGGAGGTGCGATTTCTGCGCCAGTCGACGCGGCATCGTGAAATGGCCCGCTATCAGAGCCTGTTTCACGAGGGGCTCATCTCACGCGAGATTTACGATGATTTGACGCGCGGCACCCAGGAAACGGCATCCGCGCGTCAGCGCCCGCCTTTCGATATCGGCCTCGATACTCACCAGCTGGTCAAGCGGCTCGACCTGTTGGCCGGCCTCGACGAAGGTCAACTTGAAAGCGTGTGCCGGCTGCTGCGGCCGCGCCTCGCGGTGCCGTTCGAACAGATCATTCGCAAAGGCGAGCGCGGCGACGCGGTGTACTTTATCGCCTCGGGCGCGGTCGAGGTGATTTTGCCGGAGCGCCGCGCGCGCATCGGCGCCGGCGAGTTCTTCGGCGAATTAGCCCTGCTGTCGGGGCGGCCCCGGCAGGCTGACGTGGTCGCCGTCACCTACTGCCAGTTGCTGATGCTGCGGCGAAGCGATTTCGAATTGTTCATGCAGGCCAATCCGGAGGCGAGGGACACGATCCTGCGCGTCGCCGATGCGCGGCGGCGGGCAAATATATCGGATGGCGACGGATCGCCGGAAGCCGACGAGGTCTAGCTGCAAGCGAGGCGGGCCGGAAACGGCGCGCACCGCTGCCACACAGCGCCGGCCCGCTTTGCGGCGCGGCCGATTTTTTCATGCGGTCCTGCGGTCGCGAAGAAATCCGATTGCTTCAGATTTTATCGATCCATTTGAAGCTGATTTAACGCGGTTATGGTGAAATAGTGGGGCAAATTTCATCGTCTCCGGTGCTGGGGCAGCGCATGAGCGACATGGAAGCGGTGATCAGGCAGATCGCCAAGCAGCTTGCGATGCTGAAGGTGCTGGTCGTCGACGACGAACACACCATGCGCAAGCTGACGCGTTCCCAGCTGCAGGCGATCGGCGTCTCGACCATTTATGAGGCGGCGGACGGCCGCCGCGGCCTCGAAGCGATCTGCGCGATGACGCCGGACGTCGTCATTCTCGACTGGGAGATGCCGAGCCCGAACGGGCCGGAATTCGTGCGGCGGGTGCGTTCGCCGTATGAGTTTCCGCGGCCCGACGTGCCGATCATCATGCTCACCGGGCATGGCGAGCGCGCCCGCGTGGAGGAGGCGGTGCGACTGGGCGTCAACGAATTTCTGCTCAAGCCGGTCTCGACCAAGGCGCTGCTCGCGCGCTTCGTCTCGATCCTCGGCAACCCGCGCCGGATGGTGAGGAAGGGCGATTATTACGGGCCGGAGCCGCGCCGGCTCTCCAGCTACAAGCCGGAATCCGATCCCGGCTTTGCCGATGTCTTCTTTCTCGAGTGAAAGTCCGTGGCGCCATCGCGGCGCATTAACCGAACGCTCACCACGTTGTCGGGAGCCGCTGCCGTTGCCGCCGCGCACGGCGCGCAATGCCGATGCCACCTTTACCAACCCGCAAGGCACCCGTGGTCTGATGCTCAGCGCGCCCAATACGTGAAGGCGCTACGGCCGGTCGAGCCCATGTCGTCCAAGCTGTCGAAAAAGAACGTTGCGGACATGATCGGCGCGCTTTGCGTGCTGGTGGTCGATGACAACCAGTACATGCGCAAGATGGTCCGCAATCTCTTGGTCAATTGCGGCGTCAAGGACATCTATGAGGCCGGCGACGGAATCGCCGCGCTCGACACAATTCGCACGGTCGGCCCCGATGTCGTGATCCTCGACTGGGAGATGCCGCTGCTCAATGGCGCCGAGCTGGTGCGCATCGTGCGCTCGCCCGGCGTGTTCCCGATGCCGGACGTGCCGATCATCATGCTCAGCGGTCACGGCGAGCGCTGGCGCGTGGTCGAAGCCGTGCGCCTTGGCGTCAACGAGTATCTGATCAAGCCGGTGTCGGCAAAAGCACTGTACGATCGCTTGGTTGCGATTATGGCGCTGCCGCGGCCGACGGTACAGCGCGGCGATTATTACGGCCCCGAGCCGCGCAAGCTCGCCGGCGACAGCGTCGAGGATGTCAACCTCGCCGCGTCACTCTCCGAAGTGGTGGTGGACTGACGCCGCCGGCGCGCTGCCATTGTCCGGCGTGAATAGCGGCGCCGCCGCATTTGTCGATTATTTGGATTTGCGTTACAAACGCTGTGGAGATTTTCCCGCCCGCCGATAGCAGGAATGCCCAGCGTCGGATCGAAACGAGATTTTGCGCCGTGGACCGATCCGAACCAGCGTCCGCTGCTGCGCATCGAGGCTTTGACCAAGCGCTTCGATGCCTCCGCGGTGGTCGATCATCTGTCGCTCGATATTTACGAGGGCGAGTTTTTTGCCCTGCTCGGACCCTCCGGCTGCGGCAAGACGACGTTATTGCGTTTGATCGCCGGCTTCGAGCGGCCGAACGCCGGCCGCATTTTGCTCGATGGGGTCGATCTGGCGTCGGTGCCGGCCTATCGGCGCCCCGTCAATATGATGTTTCAAAGCTACGCGCTGTTTCCGCACCTCAATGTCGAGGCCAATATCGCCTTCGGCCTCAAACAGGAAGGTCTGCCCAAGAGCGAGATCGCGGGGCGCGTCGCCGACATGCTCGCGTCGGTGAAACTGCAGGGTTTCGGCGGCCGCAAGCCGCATGAGCTGTCCGGCGGCCAGCGGCAGCGCGTGGCGCTGGCGCGTTCGCTGGTCAAGCGCCCGCGGGTGCTGTTGCTCGACGAACCGATGGCGGCGCTCGACAAGAAACTGCGCGGCGAGACCCAGTTCGAGCTGATGGAGCTGCAGCGCAGCCTCCGGCTGACCTTCGTCATCGTCACTCATGACCAGAGCGAGGCGATGACCGTTGCCGACCGCATCGGCGTGATGGATCGCGGCCGGCTGATGCAGGTGGCGCCGCCCGCCGAAATCTACGAGCAGCCGAACTCGCGGTGGGTCGCGGACTTCATCGGTGACGTCAACCTGTTCGAGGGCCGGCTCGGCGACGATGGTCTGAGCGTCGAAGGCACCGAGGCCGGCCGCTTGCGCGTGGCCGCAAAGGCGGATGCCGAGCCCGGCACCATGGTCTGGGTCGCGGTGCGGCCGGAGAAGGTACGCATCGCCCGCGAGCCGCCCTCGCCGGGTCTGGACAATTGCGTCGCCGGGACGGTGGTCGATATCGGCTATCTCGGCGACACGTCCATCTACAAGCTGCGCATCCGCGGCGGCATGCAGGTCAAGGCGGCGGCCGCCAATGTCGGCCGCTTCGCCGAGAGCGCGGTCGCTTTCGACCAGCCGGTGTGGTTGAGCTGGCCGGCCGAGGCCGCGATCGTGCTGACGCGATGACGTCGGTCAGCGGGCAGGACAACGAAAACGCCATGCAGCGGCAGGCGCACGCGTTTTGGCAACGGCTCATTGTACGGATTCCGTACGCCTGGCTGCTGGTTTTCTTTCTCGTGCCGTTTCTGATCGTGCTCAAGATCAGCTTGTCGCAAACGGCGATTGCGCAGCCGCCCTATACGCCGGTGCTCGACCTTGCCGCCGGGTGGCCGGGCCTCCGGGCTTTTTTCGCCGGGCTGTCGCTCGATAATTACGTCTTGCTCGGCTCCGATCCACTTTACCTCGTGTCCTACTTCAAGAGCCTGGAGATTGCCGCATTCTCGACGCTCATTCTGCTGGCCGTCGGCTACCCGATGGCCTACGCGATCGCGCGCACCCCGCGGCGCTGGCAGGCGGTACTGGTCCTGCTCACGGTGCTGCCGTTTTGGACCTCGCTCCTTATCCGCATCTACGCCTGGATGAACATCCTGCAGCGCGACGGACCGCTCAACGACGTGCTCATGGCGCTCTCGATCGTGAAGGAGCCGCCGGCGTGGCTTTCGACCGACACCGCCGTCTATATCGGCATCGTCTATTCCTATCTGCCGTTCATGGTGTTGCCGCTTTACGCGACACTGGAGAAGCTGGACCAGTCGCTGCTCGAAGCGGCGGCCGATCTCGGTTGCCCGCGCTGGAAGACGTTCTGGCTGGTGACCTTGCCGTTGTCGTCTTCCGGCGTAATTGCCGGCGTGCTGCTCTGCTTTATCCCGATCGTCGGCGAATTCGTCATCCCGGACCTGCTCGGCGGCTCGCAGTCGCCGATGATCGGGCAAACGATCTGGATGGAATTCTTCGGCAACAAGGATTGGCCCGCCGCCGCCGCGGTCGCCGTCGTGCTGGTCTGCCTCCTGGTCACGCCGATCGTCGTCTATCAGCACCGGGCGATGCCGGCCGTGGAGCGGGATTGAAGATGCGCAAGGTTTCCGCATTCAATCTCGCCGCCATTGTCCTCGGCATCGCCTTTCTCTATCTGCCGATCGGCGTGTTGGTGATCTATTCGTTCAATGCCTCGCGGCTGGTCGCGGTGTGGGGCGGCTGGTCGACGCATTGGTATGCGGAGCTCATCAATGACGCGCCGCTGGTCAATTCGGCCTTGATCAGCATACGCCTCGCGCTGGTTTCGGCGACCGCGGCCACCATTCTGGGAACGCTCGCGGCGCTGGCGCTGGTGCGTTTCGGCCGCTTTCGCGGCCGGCTGCTGTTCGCCGCCATGATTTACGCGCCGCTGGTTATGCCCGAGGTGATCACCGGCCTGTCGCTGCTGCTGCTGTTCGTGGCGATTGCGGTGGATCGCGGCTTTTGGACGGTTGCCATCGCCCATACCACCATGGCGATGTGCTTCGTTACCGTGATCGTGCAATCGCGGCTCGTCGACTTCGACATGAGCCTCGAGGAAGCGGCGATGGATCTTGGCGCGCCGCCGCTGCGCACCTTTGTGTCGGTGACCTTGCCGCTGATCCTGCCGGCCATCGCCGCCGCCTGGATGCTGGCGTTTGCGCTGTCGCTCGACGATCTGGTCATCGCCAGCTTCACCACCGGCCCGGGCGCGACCACGCTGCCGATCCGCATCTATTCGGAAGTGCGCCTCGGGGTGAAGCCGGAGATGAATGCGGTGTGCAGCATCATGGTCGGCGTGGTCGGCATCGCCGTTATCGCCGCTTCGCTGCTGGTCAAGCTGACCGGAGCGCGCGGTGCCGCGCGGGTATGACCGGCGCCTAATCCCGGCTCTCGCCCGGCGGCCGAAACAAATAGAGCAGAAACCAGATCGGCACGATCACCAGCGAGCCAAGCAGCAGGTTCGGCAGCGCCCAGGTGACGGCCGCGCGCGCCAATTCTTCGACGCGGTCGGACGAAAGGCCGGCCGTCTTGAACAGCTCGTTGGTGGTGATGCCGAAATGCGCGAGGATCGTGCCCACGATCAGCGAAGCCACTACCACCTTGACCAGCGTGCGAGTGAGGCGGCCGAACATCCTGCCCCCGTCGCGGGCAGAAAAGGCCCGCTGATTCGTGCCGCGGAAATCATAGTGCATCGGAGAGGCGAGGGCACGCCGCCGAAAAGCACGCGGCGGGCTAATCCGGATTTTTCGGCGGCGGCGGCGCCGCCGGCGCGTTGGATACCGCCGGAGCCGCCATCAGCCTGTCGATGACCGAACGTACGGCGGCGCCGGCGTTGTGAGTCTTGATCGCCTCGAGCAAGGGCGCGGCCGCACCGGAACGGCGGATCAGGCTCTGCGCATCCGGCAGCATAATGGGGTCATCCCATTGGCCCTGGACGACGAACGGCAGGTCGAATTCGTTGGCGGTCGCGCTGGAAACCAGCGTGGCGACCCCTTTCAGGTCGAGATCGCGCGTCGGAACAGAGACTTGGCCGCCGACCATGAGCCGCACGGCGGGACCGTCGAGATGCACGTCATTGACCGACACCTGGCCCCGCTCGATCTTGAGGTTGAGCGCGAACTTGTCGAACGGGGTGCGCCCGGTGCGGAAGTCGCCGTTGCCCGACAGCGGCCGGCGCTCCAGCCGGCGCAGCAGCTGTTCGACATTGATGCCGGCAATCGCGCCATCGTGAGCCATGAGACTTGCCGTGCCGTTCAGCGTGCTGGTCACCGCCAGGACGGAGGCTCCCGAGCCTTCGATATTGAGCGCAAGGTTGCCCCGGCCCTCAAGCTTGCGAACCCCGAACACCTGACCGAGACAGCTTGCAAGGTCGACGTCGGCGAATTGCAGGTGCGAGGTCACGGCAACGCCGCCATCGGCGCTGCCGAGGCCGAGCGACCCTTTGGCGATGCCGCCGAAGGCCTGCGATTCCCCAACCGTGACATCGAGCTTGCCGTTACGCATGTTGGCGGCAATCGCCGTTCGGCCCAATTGCGCGGTCGCGATCTTGATGCTGGCCGCTGACAGCCGCAGATCGAGATCGAAGTCGGCGAGGCCTTCCAGCGCTATCGGGAGTTGATCCCAGCTGCGCTCGTTGGCGGCCAGCAGGTGAACCCCGGACACGTAAGGCGTGAGATCGAGCGCATCGGCCGCGAGCGTACCCTGGACGGTGCGATGGTCGGTCGAGAGGGTGATCACGCCTTCGGCGACATTGCCGTCGAGTTCGACGTTTACGCCCGAGAGCGAGACCATGCCGCCGCCAATGCTGCTCTGCGCCCGCAGCGCAAAGCGCCCAAAGCCGCCGAACGGCAGCTCATCGGTATCGGTCCAGCGCAGCGCGTCGCGCAGCGAGGGCGACTCGACGCTGAGCGTGCCGGCGACCTTGAACGCCGGCTGATCGCTGGTGGCGCCGTCGAATGCGACCTTTACCGGCGCGCCGGAGAGCCGCAGCTTGACGCCGGACCGTTCGCCGGTGAGCGCTGCCAGAAAATCGCCGAGCGTGAGGCTCGCTTCGATCGGTTCGTCATGCCACACGAAGCGGCCATTGGCGCCGAAACTGCGCGAGATCGAGGGCCAGGCCAGCTGAAATTCCACGCCATCGAGCCGCTCGGTGACTTCCTTGCTGGCATTACGGCTGTGCACCACCACCGTGCCGTCGTGGATGCCGATCTCAGAGAAAGAAGCCGTTCGGTCGGGATTGGGCTCGAGCGCGCGGGCAAGCGACCGGATCAGGCCGGACCAGTTCGATTGACCGCCGGGCTCGAATGTCACGGTGATCGTCGGCCGTACCAGCGTCACGTCGGCGATTTCAACCCGGCCGGCGAGGAGCGGAAAATAGCGCAGCCGCGCGGTCAATTCGTCGGCGACGACGGCCGGCTCGCCGGTACGATCGTCGCCCAGCAGCACGTTGCGGAAGCGCACCATGCCGGACGGAAACAGCGACACCGAGACGTCGCCGCGCAGCACCGGGTCGAGTCCAGTCACGGCGTGAATTTCCCTGGCGACCGCATCGCGCACCGATGCCGCCGGGATAGCGATGGTCAGCGCCACCAGCGCGACAAACACCGCCGCGACAACGGCGGAAACGGCAATCGCGAGACGCTTCAAGCCAGTAGCCGCGGTCACGGAGGCGCTTCCGATGGTTCGCTTAAGTCGGTGGGGTATGCGGTTTGGCAGGTAAGCTGCAGACATGCCTGGCATCTGTGTCGCTTTCGTGGCCGCGGCCATTGCGCGGCCGGCCCAAATGATTGCTGGAAAAAGGCAAAACTGCCGATCGGCGGGAAACTGCGGTTTGCGATTACGGAGCCGAAGGCGACCGTCATGGTTGCGGCCGAGGCGCGCCGCGCGCGGCGGTGCTGCGGATGGGCCGCTCGTGCGCCTGGGCCACCTCCGCGATCATCTTTTTGATGATGGCTTGGCCGAACGAGTTGAAGTTTTCCGCCACCAGAACAAAGGCGCCGGGGCCGCCGATGACGTTGTTGCGGTAATAATTATCGAGGCCGCCGGGCGGGTTGGTGTGGTCGGGATTCCACGCCAGCGGCGTTTCGCTGAGAATGACAAGACCGTTGATGGTCATGCCTTTGGCAAGGGCTTCGTCGCGCGCCAGCGTTACGTCGCGGCCGGCATTGTTGGTGCCGTCACCGGAGACGTCGATGGTGCGGCGGGCGGTCGATTCATAAGGGCGCGCGAGCGAACTGTCCCATGGCGAATTCGATGGCGCCGCAGATCGACGTGCGGTCCGCGAACGATCGCGGCGCTTCCAGGAGGCGGTCGCCAAAGCCTTTCGCCGACTCGGCGTCGCTGACGGTGGTCCAGTCGATCACCACCCGCTGCGAGCCGACGCCCGACCATTCGACGAAGGTCAGTCCGATCCGGCCGTTGCGGCCCGACCGGATGGCATCGAGCACCCGCGGATCGGAGATGGCGGCGGCATAGCCCTCGCGTTGCAACTGGAATTTCGCGCTGTCGACGCTGCGCGACACGTCGGCCGCCAGCACCAGCAGCAGATCGACTTGTTCGGCGGCCGACGCGGCCGCGGGCAACATTGCCGTAGCGGCGAAGGTCAGCAGCAGGAGGGCTCTGACGGCGCGCATCATCGCACCTTCCGGTCAGGCATTGGCCACGGCATGGATCGCCGCGCGGACGCGCTGATAGGTGCCGCAGCGGCAAATATTGGTGATCGCCGCATCGATGTCGGCGTCGGTCGGCTTCGGCTTCTGCGCCAGCAGCGCCACCACCGCCATCATCATTCCGCTTTGACAATAGCCGCATTGCGGCACGTCGAATTCGACCCAGGCCTTCTGCACCGGGTGCAGCTTGCCGTTCTGCGCCAGCGCCTCGACTGTCGTCACCTTTCTGGCCCCGAGCCTACCGATCGGCACCTGGCAAGAGCGCGTGGCGACGCCGTCGATATGGACGGTGCAGGCGCCGCATTGGGCGATGCCGCAGCCATACTTGGTCCCGATAAGCCCGATGGTGTCGCGCAACACCCACAGCAATGGGGTATCAGGTTCGACGTCGACCTCGTGGGTCTTTCCGTTGACGGAAAGTGCCGTCATGCTCACCCTTTTATCCCCGGCGATCAGCCCGCGCGCTTGCGAAGTGCGCTTGGCGACCGGCAAGCTTAGCCGGTTGCCATGCGAACGCGAAATCGCAAATCCGCGAGGCGGCAAAGCTAGAGGCTAAGAACGTGGCAACAGTGCGAGCCGAGGCAACGCCGGCAGGCCGGCTCACATCCGGCGGTAGTCGTAGGACCCCTCATCCTGCACGGCCGCGAGCGCGGCGACCTCCTCATGCCCGGGCGCGAGATGGCAGACCGGATCGGTCGCGCGCGCGTCGCCGGTGAGCGCAAAGGCCTGGCAGCGGCAGCCGCCGAAATCGATCTCGCGCCGCGCGCAGCTGCGGCAAGGCTCCTGCATCCAATCGGTGCCGCGGAAAGCGTTGAAGGCCGGCGAATTCTTCCAGATGTCGGCGAGCGGGTGCTCGCGCACCGATCCAGAATTCCAGGTCCGGGAATCGAACTCGGCGGCGTGGCAGGGCAGCACTTTGCCGGCCGGCGTCACGTTGAGCGAGCGCCGGCCCCAACCGCCGACGCAGGGCTTTGGCAGCCGGGCGTAATAATCGGGCACGACGGCATCGATGACGATCTCGCCATGATGGCGCGCCCGCAATGTCCTCGACCGCCGCCGCGGCGCGCTTGACCTGCTCGGCCGTCGGCATCAGCGCGGCGCGGTTCTTCAGCGCCCAGCCGTAATATTGCGCGTGCGCGATTTCGACCCGGCTGGCGCCGAGCGAGAGCGCCAGCGCCACCATGTTCTCGACCCGGTCGATATTGGCGCGGTGCATGACGGCGTTGACCGTCAGCGGGATTTTCAGCGCCACGACTTCGGCGGCGAAGCGCGCGCTTGCGCGTGAAGGCGCCCTTGTAGCCGGCGATATGGTCGGCGCTGGCCGGCTCGCTGTCCTGGATCGAAATCTGCACATGATCGAGCCCGGTTTCGCCGAGCTTCCGCAGCGTCTCGATGGTGATGCCGACCGCCGAGGTGATGAGATTGGTGTAAAGGCCGGCGGAACGCGCCGCCGCCGTGATCTCGACCAGGTCGCGGCGGGCGCCCGGCTCGCCGCCGGACAGATGCACCTGCAGCACGCCGAGCGCGGCAGCCTCGGTGAACACCCGCGCCCAGGTCTGGGTGTCGAGCTCGCTGGAACGCGGATCAAGCGCGATCGGATTGGAGCAATACGGACAGCCGAGCGGACAGCGGTGCGTCAGCTCGGCCAGGAGGCCAAGAGGGGTGTAGAGAACAGCACCGTTTCCCCCCGCCATGCTATCGCTCTTTCGTTGTCGCCGGCGCGGCGGCCGGACCTTTGCCTACCAGCTATGACCCGCGGCCGCGCGGTACAAGACCGCGGCGCTCCGGCCCGCGGTCACAATTCCAAAAGCCTTTTGTCGGCAAGCCCGCGCAACAGCGCCGTTACATCGGCGAGGACGCGGTCGCGCGGCGCCGAAAAGGTCTTGGCCAGATCGTCGACGATGGCGGCGAACGTCGCTTCGCCGGTGCAGCGTTTGACGACTTCGGCGGCGATCGCGTCGGCCTTGAACACCCGCTCGGGCGCAAGCAACACCCACCCGCCCTGCGCCTCGTTGTGCACCAGCCGCACGCCGCGCGGCAGGCGCGGGCACGCATCGGCGGCGATCGCAGGTGCGGTTTCGTTCACGACGCTTTCTGATCCTGTGGCACAAAGGCGCCGGGCGGAACCTGCTTCGGCTCGACATAAGCGTGAGACAGCGCGTCCAGCATGGCCCACAGCACGTCGCATTTGAATTCGAGCGCGGCAAGAACGCTCTGCTGCGCCTCGGCGGTGCGGGCGTGCTGCTTGACGTAATCGAGCGCAAAACGCGAATCGCGCTCGGCCTGCGGCGGACGCTGCGAGAAATACGCCAGCGTCTCCGCCGTCACGAAATCGTAGTTTTTGAGCATGCCTTCGATGCGTTCGCCAATGATCTGCGGCGAGAACAGTTCGGTCAGCGATGACGCAATCGCTTCGAGCAGCGACTTCTCGCGCACGAAATGCACGTAGGCATCGACCGCATAGCGCGTCGCCGGCAGCAGTCCGCGCAGCGACACGACGTAATCGCGGTCGAGGCCGAGACCGTCGGTAAGCTTGAGCCAGCGCGCGATGCCGCCTTCGCCGGCATGGGCGCCGTCGTGATCGACCAGGCGGCTGCGCCATTCGCGGCGGGTCGCTGAATCCTCGCAGCGCGCGATCAGGCTCGCATCCTTAACCGGGATCATCGCCTGATAGTAATAGCGATTGAGCGCCCAGGCCTGCACCTGACCCTTGCTGCACGCTCCGCCGTGCAGCAGCTTATGGAACGGGTGCAAGCGATGATAACGGCGTGCGCCGATGTCGCGCAAGCGGGCTTCCAACTCATCCGCGCTCAGCAGATTCACAGCACGATCTCCATTCCGTCCTCGGCGACCTCGAATCCCGCGGCCTCGACCATGCGCCGTTCGGGTGAATCCTCGATCAGGATCGGATTGGTGTTGTTGATATGAGTTAAAATCCGGCGAGCGCGAAGGCCGGCCAGCGTGGCCAGTGTCCCGTCCCCGCCGGCGAGCGCCATGTGGCCCATGCGCCGGCCGGTCTTGGTGCCGGTGCCGGTCATGATCATTTCATCATCGCGGAACAGCGTGGCGTCGAACAGCACCACGTCGGCGCGGGCGAGGCGTTGGCGCAGCGCCGGCGTCACGCCTGCGGCGCCGGGCATATAGAGAAGCCGGCTCTCGTCGCAGACGATCTCGACGCCGACATTGGCGCCGGTTTCGCTGTCGAGCGCCGGAGCGTCACCCTCGAGATAGAGCGCGACCTTGCCCGGAACGGTGAACAGCTCGGCCTGAAGGCCGCCGGGCAGAGCAAACGGCACGCCGCAGGTCAACGACCTTACGCGTCACCACGTCGGCGGCAAGGACGCCGAAAATCGGGTTGGCGCTCAGCGCCGCTATGGTCTCGGCGGTGGCAAACACGGTGAACGCCTCGACGCTCGCGCAGCGTCAGCAGCCCGGTGACCTGATCGACTTCGGCGCCGGTCAAGACAACCGCCGCGATCGGGCTGCCGCGCAACCCGGACTGCGGCTGCAATCTGGGGGTAGCCAGCAGTTGGGCGCGCAGGTCAGGCGTGGCGTTGAGCAAAGCCCAGTGCTCGTCATCGCCCGAAACGGCGAGGCTCGCTTGAGTGCGCGGCTTGACCCGCGCGTCACCCGCCCAAGCGAGCTGACACGCGGCGCACCGACAGTTCCATTGCGGATAGCCGCCACCCCCCGCAGCACCGAGCACGATGGCGGTCAGGCGCCCCATTCACGGGGATCGCGAACGACGAAAGTTGCGGATCAGAACTCGGCCGGCAGATAGCCGTTGATCTCGAGGCCGATGCAAATTTCGACGAGGGTCGGAGTTGTCCAAGCCATGGTCGTTTCCCCTTTTTCCTTACGCGAGGTGCGCTCCCGGATTTGAGCTTGCGCTTACCTCTGGCACGCTAAGGTAGTCGAGGTGCCGTTGGCCGGCAAGTGGTATCGCCTCGTTGATTCCGCTTCCGGTGGCCGCCCTGGCCCGGGCAGATTGCCACGGCCCCTTGTCACTCTCTATTCATGAGCGCCAAAGCAAGGCAATGTGCCGCCACACTGTCGGGTCAGGCCCGGATACGGCCGGCCCGGCATCGTGCGTGAAGTGAAAAAATCATTTGGGAGGAAACCATGAATTATCGCGTGACACGACGCGGTATTGCCGGGGCGGTCGGCGCGGCTGTCATCGCGGTCGGATTAGCCGCCGCGCCCGCGCCAACTTCCGCACAGAGCGGGGAGCCGATCAAAATCGGCTTTAGCCTGGCGCTCACCGGTCCGCTGGCGCCCAACGGCAAGCAGGCGTTGCTTGGCGCCAAGATCTGGGAAGAGGAAATCAACGCCAAAGGCGGCCTGCTCGGCCGCAAAGTCGAGCTGATCAATTACGACGATCAGTCAAAACCGGCAAACGTGCCCGGCATCTATACGAAGCTGCTCGACGTCGACAAGGTCGATGTGGTGATGGGCCCCTACGGCACCAACCTCAATGCGCCGGCCCTGCCTGTCGTCATGCAAAAGGGCAAAACCTTCATCGGCTTCTTCGCGCTCGACATAAACTCCGAATTCCACTACCCGAAATACTTCTCGATGCTGCCGACCGGCCCGAAGCCGCGCGAGGCTTTCACTGAGGGCTTCTTCCAGGTGGCGGCGGCGCAGAACCCGAAGCCGCAAACCCTGGCATTGACGTCCGAGGATGCCGAATTCGCGCGCAATGCCTGCGAAGGCGCGCGGCAGAACGCCAAGACCTTTGGTTTCAAGATCGTCTACGACAAGACGTTCCCGCCGGGCACCACCGACTTCTCGCCGGTCATCCGCGCGCTGCAGGCCGCCAATGCCGACCTCGTCGTGGTGTGCTCCTATCCGCTGAGCTCGGTCGGCATTGTGCAGTCCGCCAGCGAGCTCGGGCTGAAGCCGAAGATGTTCGGCGGCGCCATGGTCGGTCTGCAGGCCACCGTGTTCAAGGACCGGCTCAAGTCCAAGCTCAACGGCATCGTGAATTACGAGACCTGGGTGCCGTCGCCGAAATTGATGGCCCCGGCCAAGGCGTTCTTCGAGAAATATCAGGCGCGCGCCAAGGCCGCGGGCGTCGATCCGCTCGGCTATTATCTCGGCGGCTGGGGCTATGCCGATTTCCAATTGATCGGCGAAGCGATCGAAGGTGCGAAGAGCGTCAACGACGACAAGCTGGCTGCGTATCTGCGCAGCCATGAGTTCAAGACCATCATGGGCGACATCAAGTTCGGCCCGAACGGCGAATGGACCAAGTCCGGCATGCTGCAGGTGCAGTACCACAACATCACCGATGCCGCGAACCTGGAGACCTGGCGCGGCATGAGCTACCAGACCGTGCTGACGCCCGCCGATCAAAAAACCGGCAACGTCATTTATCCGTACGATAAGGCGCAGTAGTCAGTCAGCCACTGCGAAGCTAGCTATTGGGAGCGCGGGCCTCGGCCCGCGCTCTTTTCATGAACATTGAAGCGGTGCATTGTGGCGGCGTGCGGTCGCGATCCGCCCGGCGCCGGGCGTCCCGTTAGCGAGCGTGAAGACGAACAAAGACATTGGGGGGAGCATCCATGGGTCAATCCACAAGACGGCGGAGCCACGCCAGCGGCGTGATCGGTGCGGCGTTGTTGGCCGGCGCACTTGCTGCGGCGCCGGTTCCCGCCTGCGCGCAGAGCGGCGCGCCGATCAAGATCGGCTTTAGCCTGGCGCTGACCGGCCCGCTGGCGCCCAACGGCAAGCAGGCGCTGCTCGGCGCCAAGATCTGGGAAGAGGAAATCAACGCCAAGGGCGGTCTGCTCGGCCGCAAGGTCGAGCTGATCAATTATGACGACCAGTCCATTCCGGCGAACATACCGGGCATCTACACCAAGCTCCTCGACATCGACAAAGTCGATCTGCTCAACGGGCCGTATGGCACCAACCTGGTGGCGCCGGCGCTGCCCGTGGTCATGCAGAGAGGAAAAATCCTGATCGGCCTGTTCGCGCTCGACGGCAACAAGGAGTTTCACTACTCGCGATATTTCTCGATGATCTCGGCCGGCCCGAAACCGAGCCAGGCGTTCACCGAAGGCTACTTCCAGGCGGCGGCGGCGCAAAAGCCGAAGCCGGAAACCGTCGCGCTCGCGGCCGAGGACGCCGAGTTCTCGCGCAACGCCTGCGAAGGCGCCCGCGAAAACGCCAAGACCTTCGGCTTCAAGATCATCTACGACAAGACGTTCCCGCCGGGCACCACCGACTTCTCGCCGATCATCCGCGCGCTTCAGGCCGCCAACGCCGACCTCGTCGTGCTATGCTCCTATCCGCTGAGCTCGGTCGGCCTGCTGCTGTCGGCCAACGAACTGAATTTCACGCCGAAGATGCTTGGCGGCGCCATGGTCGGGCTGCAGTCGACCGTGTTCAAGGACAAGCTCAAGTCCAGGCTCAACGGCATCGTCAATTACGAAACCTGGGTGCCGTCGCCCAAGCTGATGGCGCCGGCGGCGGCGTTCTTCAAGACCTATCAGCAGCGCGCCAAGGCGGCGGGCGTCGATCCGCTCGGCTACTATCTCGGCGGCTGGGGCTATGCCTATTTCCAGCTGCTCGGCGACGCTGTCGAGGGCGCCAAGACCCTCAACGACGAAAAGCTCGCCGCCTACATGCACAGCCACGCGTTCAAGACCATCATGGGCGCGGTCAAATTCGGCGAGTTCGGCGAATGGACCAAGGGTGCCTCGCTGCAGGTGCAGTATCACGGCCTCACCGATGCTGCGAACCTGGAAACCTGGCGCGGCATGAGCTATCAGACGGTGCTCACGCCGGAGGATCAAAAGACCGGCGAGCTGATTTATCCCTACGCCAAGGCGAAGTAGCTTGGTCGTCCTGCCGCGGCGCGCGGGGCAGGACGAAAGGCCGCAATGCTGCTTCCCACCTCGCTGGTCGGTTCTTATCCGCAACCGGAATGGCTGATCGACCGCGCCAGGCTGTCAAAGCAGGTGCCGCGGGCGCGCGCCGACGAGCTTTGGCTGGCCGGCGGCGACAAACTGGTGGCGGCCCAGGACGACGCCACGATCCTTGCGATCCGCGACCAGGAGCGCGCCGGGCTCGACATCATCACCGACGGCGAACAGCGGCGCGAAAGCTATTCCAACCGCTTCGCCACCGCGCTCGACGGCATCGACGCCGATCATCCGGGCACGACCCTCAACCGGACCGGCAGTCCCATCCCGGTGCCGCGGGTCGTCGGCCCCATCAGGCGCCCGCGGCCGGTCGAACTGCGCGACCTTGCGGTCCTGCGCGCCAATACCGCGCGAACCGTCAAGGCGACGGTGCCGGGCCCCTTCACCATGAGCAAGCAGGCGCAGGACGATTTCTACGGCGACGCCGAAGCCGTGGCGATGGATTATGCGGCTGCCGTCAACGCCGAGATCGTCGATCTGTTCGCTGCCGGCGCCGATATCGTGCAGCTCGACGAGCCGTGGATGCAGCAGCATCCGGACGATGCGCGGCGCTACGGCCTCAAGGCGCTCGATCGCGCGCTGCAGGGCGTGACCGGCACGGTCGCGGTGCATCTGTGCTTCGGCTACGCCGCGCTGGTGCAGGACAAGCCATCGGGCTATTCGTTTCTGCCGGAGCTTGAAGGCTGCAAGGCGCAGCAGATTTCGATCGAAGCGGCGCAGCCGAAACTCGATCTCAAGGTTTTGCAGGCGCTGCCGTCGAAGACCATTATCCTCGGCGTCATCGATCTCGCCGACATGACGGTCGAAACCCCGCAGACCGTCGCCGACCGCATCCGCCGCGCGCTCGCCTATGTGCCGGCGGAGCGTCTGGTCGTGGCGCCGGATTGCGGCATGAAATATCTGCCGCGGACGGTCGCTTTCGCCAAGATGAAGGCGATGGCCGAGGGCGCGGCGCTGGTGCGGCGCGAGATCGCCGCGGGCTGACGCGAAATAGTGATCACGGCAGTTCGCGCGTCTCCGCCTCGGGGGGGATCATGGCCGTTACGTGGCCTGAGCCGATCAGCCCCGCAAGGTTGCCGGTGAGGTCGAATTCCGGATGGTCGGCGAGCGCGGCGCCGGCCGCCTCGCCAAGCGACCGGCCCGCCGCAAGCGCGAGCAGGAAGGCCGCGCCACCCCGCGGCAGCGCGCGGACTTCCACGTCGAGACCGGGGCGAATCACGAGCGCGTCCTCGCCGCGCCAATGCTCGATCGGCGCCAGCTCCTGTGCGCCCGAGTTCATCGCCCACATCGTGACGATGGGATGCGGCGAGCGAACGATTTCGGCCGACGGATGCAAAGCGATACGGATGCCGCCGACAGCGTTCGGATCGAGCGCCGCGAACGCGCTCGGCCCGATCGGCACCGCATCGGCGGCGTGATAGGCGCGGGTGCGCGCCGCCTCGAGCCGCGCCACGTCGGCGAGATAGGCAAGCTCGCGCGCCGGCTCAAAGGCGGCGATGAACGTTGCAAATTCATCGCCGTACATGGCCAGGATCGGCGTGCGCGGCGGCTGCTGCGTCACGAAGATGCGCGCCATCGCGGCGAAGAATTCTTCGCCGACGATTTTGCCGACCACGGGAAATCGGGTCTGCAGCGCCTTGACCATGCCCGCCACAACATTGTTGCGGTGGACGGCAAAGCGCCGCGCCGGCATCGCGCCGTTGTCAGACACGACTTGTTCGGGAACCGGTTGCGCGGGATTGAGCAGCGCCCGCGCAAACGAAGCCTCGAACGGCGCGGCCATGGCGGCTCTCATTGCGCCGCGCCGGCGCGCGCCGCGCCGAGGATTTGCTCCGCCGCCAGCGCCTCCCCGCGCAACGTCGACCAGTCGGGAACGTCATTGTCCCATTCGATCAGCGTCGGTATCGGACCGGCGCGCGCGATGACATCGGCATAGAGCGCCCAGACTGCGTCCGCTACCGGCGAGGCGTGGGCGTCGATCAGAAGCGGCGCGCCCTCGTCATCGGCCTCCTCGTGATGGCCGCCAAGGTGGATTTCCCGCACCCGATCGAACGGAAACGAATCCAGATAAGACAGCGGCGCCGTGCCATTGTTCTTTGCCGAGACGAAAACATTGTTGACGTCGAGCAGCAAGCCGCAGCCGGTCCGCCGCGATAATTCGGCGAGGAACTCGACCTCCGGAATAGCGCTTTCGGCAAGCCGAACATAGGTCGAAGGATTTTCCAGCAGCATCGTGCGGCCAAGCGCGGTCTGCGCCTCGTCGATATGGTCGGCGACCCGGTCCAGCGTTTTTTCGGTGTACGGCAGCGGCAAGAGATCGTTGAAGTAGACGCCGTCATGCGACGACCACGCCAGGTGCTCCGAAAAACTTTCCGGCTCATAGCGATCGCAAAGGATTTTGAGCCGGGCCAGATGGTCGCGATCGAGCGGCTGCATGGCGCCGACCGAGAGGCCGACGCCGTGCACCGACAACGCGTATCGCGCGCGCAGCGCGCCGAGCTGCGCATGCGGCGGTCCCCCGGCGCCCATATAGTTCTCCGCGTGCACCTCGAAGAATCCGAGCGGCTGCGACGCGGCGAGAATGTCGCCGAAGTGTTCGGGCTTGAAGCCGACCCCGGCGCGCGCCGGCAGGCGTGAGGCGATGGGCATATCAGCTTTCGACTTGCACGGCTGGAGGAAAGACACGCGCGCGACGGCGCGCGTCTCTCACCCCGTCATGATTTGGTCGGCTCGATCGAGCCGGCGCCCTTCGGCGTCTTGATGGTCGTGCACGTTCCCTTCGGAACGTACTTCCAGGCATTACCTTGATAATCCGCCGCGGCGGTGCCGGCGCAGGTGGTGCCGGCGCCGGCCGCACAATCGTTGTCGCCCTTGAGCGCAATGCCGAAGCATTTTTCCATGGTCGGCTGCGGCGGCTTGGGTCCGGCGCCGGCCGGCGTGGCGATCATGGCGAGAGCGGCGGCAAACGAGCCGGCGATCGCGGCGCCGGCGATAGATCCTTTGGCGTTCATGGGGGGATCCTTTCGAGAAACTCGGAGACTGCGGTTCGAAGTACCAAGGCTGCAAGGCCGTCGGCGTTGCGGGCGAATCCGGCGACGCGCCGACTTCATAGCAAACTGAAGCGTGGGCATTACACACGGCACGCTATGGCGTATGACGCGTCGCGCGTCACAATTGTGTGATGGCAATCGGCCGATCAAAACAACAATCGGTCGGATTTGCTCGCGCGACAAGGCCGTTGCGTCCGTCAGCGCGCGATGCCGATCGCGCCCCCTGTGATCTACTTCACCTTCATGGCGTTGGTGGCGTCCCAGTCTGCGCCCGGGGGCGATTGCAGAAATTCCCGGCAGCGGTCGAGCATGATGCGCGCCGGTTGATCCGAGCTTCGCTCGGCCAAGACCTGCTGGAAGAAAATCGCCGCGCCGGCGAAATCGCGGGCGCGATAGGCGGCAAGGCCGGACTTCGTAGACCGCGACCCAGCCCGGCGGCCTGGTTCGCGGCTCGGCAACCCCGAGCAATTCGTAAATCGCAAGTCCGCCGACGCGTCCATAGACCATCAGCCGGTCGAGCTCGCGGACATGAATGCGATCACCGGCCAGGCGGCGGGTTTCCTCACCGATGATGATGTCGGTGCCGTATTCCTTGTTGGCGCCCTCCAGCCGGCTGGCGATATTCACGGCGTCGCCGATCACCGTGTAATTGAGCCGAAATTCCGATCCGATATTGCCGACCAGCATGTCGCCGGAATTGATGCCGATCCGCACGCGCAGCGGCCGGCCGTGATCGTCGTTCAGTCCCGAGGCTCGCAACGCCTTTTGGCACGCCAGCGCCGCCCGGCAGGCATCGACGGCGTGATCGGCGTTGGTCGCCGGCGCCCCCCAGAACGCCATCACCGCGTCGCCGATGAATTTATCGATGGTGCCGCCGTGGGCGCTGACCTCACGCGACATGGTGTCGAGATAGCTGGACAGGAGCGGGATGATCTGATCGCCGAGCCGCTCCGACAGGCCGGTGAAGCCGGCGATATCGGCAAACAGGACGGTCAGGTTGCGGATCGCGCCGCCGGGCCGCGGTTCGACACCTTCGCGCACCAGCATCTTCACCAGATCGGCCGGAATGTATTTGCGAAACGCGGCCAGCCCGCCGGCCATGTCGGCGATCGCGCTCGACAGATTTTCCAGTTCGAGGACGCGCGAGGGATGCCGCCGCACCTGATCGAGCTCAAAGCGTTCGACGTGCTTGAGCTCGCCTACGACCGTAATCAGCGGCCGGGCAATGACGCGCCGCGCCAGCCAGGCGGACAGGATTCCGGCGGCGAGAATGAGTATCGCGAGCCCGATGAGCAGATGCCGGATGGTGGTCTCGATCGGGCCGAGAAACTCGGCTTCCGGGATGACGGTGGCCAGCGTCCAGCCCGGGAAACGCGAGCGGCGTCAGGTTGACCGCATAGGCATTGTCGCCGGTGACGAAACGGATCTGGCGCGCGGTCTTGTCGTCGCCGGCGGCCGCACTGCCGGCTTGCTTGAGAGCACCTTGCGCGATCGGCAGCAACGGCTGATCCGACCGCTGCATGTTGACTTCATCGGCGTCGGCATCGGGTGCGGCAATGACGGTGCCGTCGCGACCCAGGATGAACGCCGCGCCGGTCTTGCCGACGGAGAGCTGCGAGAGAAACTGCGCCAGCCGCGTGTTCTCGATGATGACCGCCAGAACGCCTTGGCGCTTCTGATAGACGTCGATGGGTCCGGCATAAGCGATCGACGGCCGCAGTCCGACCGGAAAAGCCGTCACCTCGAACCAGGCCGGCTCATCATTTTTTATGCCCTTTTTGTACCATTCCTGATCGACGACATGGTAATTGGTGTCCTCGAACCGGCGCTTCTCGAATTGAATATCGCCGACCACCACCTGATATTTGTCGACGCGCCGCTTGACCACGCCGTTGACCGGCGCGATTTCCATCATCTCCAGGCCCAGATCGCCGAGCTTATGCGCGGCGAAAAACGCATCGTCCGGCCAGCCGAATGCCACCCAGGAGATGCTCGGCTGCGCCTGCAATTGCGAGAGAAAAACGAACTCGCGCTTGTCCGCTTCGCGGGTCTGGAGAACGTTTTGAACAAAGAGTGTGCGGATTGCCGTGTGCGCGGCGCGCGCTTGCGTCGTGATGGCGTCGAGTTCCTTTTCCACCGCGGCAACGATTTGCTCGTTGATCGTCGCCGCCAGCGCGTGGCTGTTCGCTTCCGCCGTCCGCCACCACAACACGTGCACGCCGACGGCGCTCACGATGATCGATGCCAGCACCAGACCGGAAATCGCAAGCCGAATGCCAATTCGCATGAATTTTTTGAGCCGTTATTGCCGCGGCGCAAAGCCTAGACCGCCGCCCGACTTCGCGGAAGGCACCGGAGTGGACATCGTCTTCGGAAAATCCAGGGTCCCGCGTCGCGCGCGTTTCACGGCAAGATCCGGTGCCGGGCGCGCCAGACCGGCACCGGCTCACGTTCGCGGCGCCGGCCGACCAGACGATGCAGCGTCGAGCCCAAAAACGGCATCGGATCGTCCCGCGACAAAGTTGACTGTGCTTCGCAGCTGAGCGCCCAGGGCAGCCACGTCGTCAGCGGCACGCCGGCCGCCCGGGCGGCGGGGAAATCTTTCCAAATACGGCACCAGCGGATGCCGGCCTTCGCCCGGGTCGCCGGCCGCCGCGGCAGGCCGGCGAGATCGGCATAGACCAGTGCCGGAATGTTGACGCCGGCGATGGCGGCGGGGTGATGCCACAGATTGAAGCGAGGATTGATTTCCAAAAGATGGAGATTGCCCTGCGGGTCGCGCTTGAAGTCGAGTTTGGCGACGCCGGTCAGCGCGATCTGTTCGACGATGGCGCGGCCCCGCTCACGTACGTCATCGGCGTCCGTGATTTCGAGCGCCGTGGTGTGGCCATAGCACGAAGGGTAAGTGCGGATCTTCCGGCCGGTGAATTCGCCGGCTACGCCGCCGCTCTGGTCGATATAGCAATGATAGCTTTCGATGCTGGCTTCCGCGCCGGGGATGAATTCCTGCGCCAGGAGCTCGAGGCCGGCGGCGCGCAATTGCGGCCACAGGCGGCGCATTGCTTCGGCGTTTTCGGCAATCAGCGCCTTGCGCAATCCGAACGTGTCGTTCCAGCGCTCAAGCCGGGTCAGAGGCTTGATGATCAGGGGGTAGCGAAGGCCAAGGTCCGCCGGTTCGATGGCGGCGGGATCGAAGCGGCGTGCCGCCCGCACCGGCAGGTGGAGGCGTTCCGCGAGCGCCTGAAAGCGCGCTTTGTCGAGCAGGTCTTCGACCAGCGGCGCTTCGGCGACGACGAAGCGGAACGCCCGGGACAGCCGCTCGCGGAACCGCGAAACGAGCAAAATTTGTCCGTCTTCCTCGTAGAACAGGACGGGACGTTCCGGCTGCGCCTTGCCAAAGCCGACGAGCGCGTCGAGGAGACCGTCGAGGTTTTCCGAATAATCGTCCCACGCCAGGCGCGATTGGGCATAGCGCGAATACAGCGAGGAAACGCCCGGCCGGGATACGACGGCGCAGGGGATGCCGGCCAATGCCAGGGGCCGCAGCAGGTCCATGTCGCCCATGACGCAGGCGAGAACCGGCCGCGCTGGCGCGGCCGGCATGGCGGACGTCGCACGCGCCAGCGGCCGGGACCGATGCGGATGCGACCATGAGCCGATTTCGGACCTCGCCCTCGAGGCCAGATGCCATAGCAATGGCGTCTGCTTGATGAAACGTTTGATCCGCCGCCGCACGGTCGACGAGGCGCGCGCCGGCACGCCCCGCCAGGTCGCGGTCGCGCTGTAATCGTACAGCTTAAGGTCGGTGTCGGACCAATCCAGCTTGTAGGGCTCGTCTCCGATCGTGAAATCGAAGCGCTTCAAGCCCCGCTCGATCGCATGCGCCATCAGCTCGCGCAGGTGCAACGCACCCGGCCCGTATTGCGACAGCGGGCTGTCGTCGTAACTTGCGAGCACGTGATAATAGCAATCACCGAAAACAATACCGAGGTTCGCCGCCGCACACGTGGTCCCGACCTCGACGCGGCTGATGTGAACCAGCTGCCGGGTTTCCGGATTGGCGGCGAGGTCGAGATAGAATTCGCGATGTCCCGGGCGGGCAAAGATGTCGGCAATTCCCTTGCGGGCCAAGGACCGGCTTTTTTGCTCCATCAGCGTTTCGAGCGTGCGCCGCGCGTCGTCCGCATCCGAAGCGGTCACGAAGCGGATTTCGCCAAAATCGGAAATGTGCCGGCGCTTGGCCCGGTCGCGGCGCCGCGTCGCCGACGAACGCTTGGCGGTGTAGAATGTCTCCCAGTTGTCGCCCAGATGCGTCAGATGCACGCCGCTGGCGTTTGGCGTGACGCCGAGATAGGTGAACGGATTGATCTGGGCGCCGATTTTTTGCGGCATCTTCTCAAACTCGATCCAGTCGTAGCGCAGCAGCGGATCGGCTTGCATTTGCTCCAACAGCTCTCGCCAGGCGGCAAGGAAGCGGTCGGGCGTGACGCGTTGCGAAAAATCGCGGGCCAGCAGCGGCGCGTTGTAGTCGCAGAGTTCCTGGCCAAGCCAGCAAAGCCGCTGTGCCGATCGGTCCGGGACGACGCAGAGCGGCAGCAGGAATGCGGTTTCACCGTCACTAAAGCGGCCGACGGCAATCGCCGGCCGGACGCCGGCGCGAAGCCCGACGTTTCGCTGCCAGGCCGCGAGCCAATCGAATGTCTGGAATGCGGTGCAGTCGGCCCGGCGTTCGAAGCGGCGCCATTCGGATTCGACGGCGGCCAAATCGCCATAGATGCGAATGTTTAGCTTCGGCGGAAGTTCGCGAAATTCTGCCGCGCGCGCGGTTGCGGCGGCGCTGACATCCGCCGGCGGAGCCGCGTCTTCGAGCACTGTCAATGGCGTCGCGCCAACCACCGCATTCACTGAAATGGCCCAGCTCCCACTTCAGCGTGATAAGCGAGAATAGCTAAGGTTGCCTGCGATGGCGGCGGCCCCGTCGCGTTAAGGTAAAGTAGGGGTAAATCGCCGCGCGGCTGGCGTGATCCGGCGCAAGGCTCGGAGCGCCAAGCCGCGCCCAAGCCGGTTTGGCGAGGGCTGCTGATGGCTCTTGCTACTGATGAATTGGTACAGCTGGGTGGACTCGAACCACCGGCCTCCTGATCCACAGTCAGGCGCTCTAACCAACTGAGCTACAGCTGCACGGGCCGCGGTCGGTTAAGTGCGCGGAAAACTATGAGGAACGCGCCGGTTTGGCAAGGCCGGCGCCAAATCGGGAGGACGGCAGTCAGGACGGCAAGCAAAAGCCCGGGCCATAACCCGGGCTTTGCCCCATTCGCGGCACCGCGATGGGGGTGTCTAAAGCGCGAACCGCAAGCGCCGTCAGCTGACCTTGCTGAACGCTTTGTTCATGCCGCTTTTGATCGGCTCGCTGGTCTCGGTCGCAACCTTCTGCGCGAGCGCGGAGAGTTCCTTGCTCTGCTCGGTCAGGGCTTCGAACTGCTTGCGCGCATGCGCGCTGGTGAGCTCGACAACTTCCGATAGCGTCTTCGCCGCCATGATCTCGCCGGCAAAATCGAACGCGGCATTGGTATTGGTGCGCGCCACCTCGATCACCTTGAGGCCGTAATCGGAGGCGCCCTTGGTGGCCGTCGAGTAGGTGGTCTCGAGCACATCGGTCGCCTCTTCGGCGGCGGCCTTCATCTTCTCGTAGGTATCCTTGGCTTGCGCGACGCCTCGCTCCGCGAATTCGCGGAAGGCGGCCGGCATCTCGACCTTTGGTATGTCGAATTTCGGCATCTCGAATTTCGGCATTTCGAACGGGCCCGTCACCGGCTTGGTCGTCTTGGCCTTGGGGGCTGCACTTGCGGCTTCCGCCATGTCACTCGTCCTTGCTCTGTTGTGTTTTTTGGGCTGTTGAACTGGTAACGCTCTAAGCCTCGCCGCCCATCGCGCGAGGCATCACATTTCATTGACCCCGTAGCTGAACGCAGCACTTTTCCAAGCCCGGGCCTTCCATAAGGCAATATAGCAGGCATTTTGGTGCATTGCAATAGACTTTATTGCATCGCACAAAATCCAATAACAATTTGATTCTATTGTGATTTATTTTCCGCTACGGCGCGGAACGATCAACGCTTTTTAGGCTTGGCAGCATCCATGACTATTTTGGCAGCACTTTGTCCAAGATCCTGGGCCTGGGTCGAAAGCGTCTTCATCTGGTGAGCCAGGTATTCGGATTGGAGCCGCACCACCTCCGTCGGGTCCTTGGCATGCATCAGCTTCTGCGCGAAATCGAACGTCGCCGCCATGTTCTGCTCGACATAACCCATCGACTTGTGCGCGATTTCGCTGGCTCCGGCGCGCGCCGCCTGGGCCTGGCCCTGCCACTGCGACACCGCCTGGTTCGCGGCCTCGACGATGCCGTCAAAGGCGGTCCGCGCCTGCGACACGCTTTGCTCGACGAAAGCGCGAACCTCGTTGGGCATTGCAAATTGCTCGAACGGCTGCTCGAACGGTTCCTTGGCCATCGTCAACTCCTCGTCCCCCTGACAGCCGTATCCTAGGCGAAATCAGCGTCGGCGTGCACCCCGATCTGCATGCCGGGTCAAGGCGCTAACGCGATTAAGGTTATCCCTCCTTGGCCGATGGGAGTCGAGGGCCCGGCATGGACGGCATGGGCGGTCCGCACTATTAAGGATTTCTTAAGCAAATGAGCTCCGCCGCATGCCGATCGTCGAGTCAGAGTTTGCTCCCTCGTACGACCCGCGGCTGGCGGCTCAGCTTGCCGACTGCGCCACCGGCGCGCTGCCGGCTTGGCTGTGGAGCGCGGACGGATCGCGAATTCTCTGGGCGAACGCCGTCGGCGCCGCGATCTTCGGTGCCGCGAATGCCGATGAGTGCGCTGCACGCCGGTTCGACTTCAAGCATCCCGCTGCCGTGGAGATTGCGCGTCTGGCCGCGACGCTGCCGCCGACGGCGCAGCCGCGGCTCGAGCGCCTGCGCGGCTTCGGGGCGAGCTTCGGCCGGGCGCTGACCTGTGCCTGCTCACGATTCAATTCGGCCGACGGCGCTCCCGCCGTCCTCGTCAGCGCGACCGAGCCGGCTGGACCGGCGCTGACGCTGCGCGAGCGGGTCAGTCGCCTGTTCCCCGATGGCGAGCGAATGCTCGCGGTCTTCGCGCCCGACGGCACGGCGCTTTACATCACCGAGGCGGTGCGGGCGCGCATTGCCGGCGCCGCCTCGTTGGCTGCTCTGGGCATCGCGGGGATCGCTCATCAAGCGCTCACGGCCGGCAGCGCCGGCGGCGCAACCAACGACGGTCCGGTAACGATTGAGCGTCTCGGAAGCGACGCCGCGACGGTGCTGGCGGTGACGTTCGCGGCACCGCCGAGCGCGGGTCATACTGCCGACGGCGCCCCGACAAAGATCGGGCCCGCAGCTGCGGCAACACCGCAGGCCCGCGCCGCCGCGCCGCCGTTTTCGCACCCGGCCCAGCCGGCGGCGTCGGCCGCCGCGCCGCCACCGGTGCAAGACGCCCGCGGCGGGGCGCCTGACGAGCCCACGCCCGAGCGCCGCCATCCGCTGCGCTTCGTCTGGCAGATGGACGCCGACGGCCGCTTCGTTGTCGGCTCGGATGAATTCACCGAGCTCATGGGACCGCGAACCACGGCCGCATTCGGCCGATTGTGGAGCGAGATCGCGGCCGAGCTGAAGCTCGATCCCGACAGTCAGGTCGCGCGGGCGGTTGCGACCCACGAAACCTGGAGCGGCATCACCGTCTCCTGGCCGGTCGACGAAGCCGGTGAGCGACTGCCGGTCGAGCTGTCGGGGCTTCCGGTGTTTGATCGCGCGCGCGAGTTTCGCGGTTATCGCGGCTTCGGTGTCTGTCGTGACATTGAGCGGATCAACCAATTGGCGCGCGCGCGCCGCGAGCACCCGATCGGGCTCATGGCCGAGCCCAGCGCGCCGGCGGAAGATCACAATGCCGCAGCGACGCCCCCGCCACCGGCGCCCCAACCCGACATAACGTCCCCGACTGGCTCTGCGCGCTCCACCGCCGACGCTGCCGCCGCGCTGACGCTGCCAACCGAACGCCCGGCGGCGAGCGCCGCGTTGGCCGCCGCCAATGTGGTGCCATTTCGCGCGGGGGGCACGCCGCCAGACTCCAAGGTGCCCAGCCTCAGTCCGGTCGAGCGCAAGGCTTTCGGCGAGCTGGCGCAAGAGCTGACGGCGCGCTTGCGGGGAGGGCGCGAGGCTTCCGCCGCCGAGACCGTTGCCGGCGGCGTTCCGGTGCAAGAGGCAAATCCAGGCGTACTTGCGGCGACCGCAGCCGCCGCGCCGGCTGTCGCCGGGGAAGCTGAAAAGGCCGAGGCGCTGCGGCAAGCCTTGCCGCCCTTTGAATCGGCGTTGCTCGACCGCATGCCGGCCGGTGTGCTGGTCTACCGCCACGAGTCGTTTCTCTATTACCAGCACGACTCGTTGCTTTACGCCAATCGGCCTTTGCTCGAACTGACCGGCTATCCAAGCCTCGATGCGCTCGTGGCGGCCGGCGGCTTAAAAGCGCTGTTCGCCGAGCCTGGTGCTGGTGCCCCGGCCGAGAGTGGCGGCGCGCAATCGGTGTCGATCATGACCCGCGGCGGAGATCGCCGTCCGGTCGAGGGCCGTCTGTTCACGATCCCCTGGGTCGGAGCGTCGGCGCTGGCGCTGATTTTGACGAGCGGAGAAACCGCTGAACGGCGGCCGGCGACGACGCTTGCGCTGTCAACCGCCGAAAATGAAATCCGCGAGCTCACGGCCAGGCTTGAATCCTTCAAGAAGACCGAAGAAGAGCTGCGCGGCGCCACGCGGGAGGCGCAAAAGGCCGCGGCCGCGAAAGCCGACTTCATCGGCAAAGTCAGCCACGAAATTCGCACGCCGCTCAACGCCATTACCGGGTTTACCGAGGTGATCATGGCGGAGCGCTTCGGCCCGATCGGCAATGACCGCTACCGCGAATATCTCAAGGATATGCAGGTCGCCGAGGCGCACCTCGTGGCGCTGCTGAACGACCTGCTCGATCTTTCCAAGATCGAAAACGGCCAGCTCGACCTGACATTCGCCAATGTCAGCCTCAACGAACTGACGCAGCAATGCGTCGGCATCATGCAGCCGCAGGCGAGCCGCGCGCGCATCATCATTCGCACCTCGCTCACGCCCGGGCTGCCGCAAGTGCTCGCCGACGAGCGCTCGTTGCGCCAGATCGTGCTCAATCTGCTGTCGAATTCCATCAAGTTCACCGGTCCCGGCGGCCAGGTGATCGTCTCGACGGCGTTCGCCGATTCCGGCGAGGCGGTGCTGCGGGTGCGCGATACCGGCGTCGGCATGAGCGAGAAGGACGTCGAGGCGGCGCTCGAGCCGTTCCGGCAAACGGCGACCTCGGGCAGCTGGGGCTCGGGCGGCACCGGTCTCGGCCTGCCGCTGACCAAGGCCCTGGCCGAGGCCAATCGCGCGCATTTTTCCATCAAGAGCGCGCCGAACGCCGGCACGCTGGTCGAAGTCGCCTTTCCGCCGACGCGGGTGGTCGCGCAATAACGCGTTTGATCGAGCTGGAGGACCCCGTTGTTGGGCCGCGTCGGCGAGCGCGCTATCAGACACCGCCCGGCCTTCCGAACGCCGCCATTGCGATTGCGGCACTCCAGACTTGGCAACGGGTTACACCTGCGCCAAGACGACTGCGCCAAGACGACGGGCACCGGTTGGCAAGAGTTTTCCTACGGCGGTGTGCAGCAGGAATTGGCACCGGTAGTTAAGTTAGTGACCTACCGGTATCAAACACTCGTTGGGTTGGGGCGCCAAGCCCGCCTTCCAGAGCCCGCCCTTGCACTGACAACACTGCGCACTTGCCAACGGGTTGCAACCGGCACAACCGGCCGGGGTGGTAGAAGACGGGCATTGGTTCGGCAGGGTTTTCCCGGCGACAGGTGGTGTGCAGCAGGATTTGGTCCCGGTAAGACTGCAGACCTCTCCGGTGGGACAGTTCGACGGGCAAGCGATCGTGCCGCCACATCCATCCGAAACGGCTCCGGCGCACTGCGACGCGCCGCACACCTGCGCCGCGGTCCTTGGCGTGCATGGCGGCGGGGGAGGAGTTTGGGGGCATGAAACCGTTCCCGGTGCTCCCGGAAGGCACGAAGGTTCGCCGGCACAGTAATGGGTGCCGATTGGGCATAAGTGACTTACGACACAGTAACCGATGGGCTCGCCGAGGCCTACCGCGCACCTGTACCCTTGAGGACATTGCGGACAAATAGGCGGGCACTGGTTTGGCACAATCCGCCCGGGCACGGGCGGCTGGCAGCAGGGACCGCCGCCGGAGACAGGATTGCAGGTTTCTCCGACGGGGCAGTTCGCCGGGCAAGCGATCGTGCCACCGCATCCGTCGGGCACGGTTCCGGCGCACTGCGACCCGCCACATGCCGCCGCCGTCGTCTTTGGGCTGCAGACACACGCCGCGCTATCCGGGTCCCACGTGAAGCCTGCTTGACACGCGCATTGCGAGGTCGCACCGGCAGCGTTGCTCTCCGTGACCACAATCGCCGGCGCTGTCCCCGCGATTGGGCAACAGGGGGCTCGCCGCCACGAGGCTGAGGCTATTCTGTTCGTTCGTGAAGCCGCCTGACGAGCATTTGGGGGCGTTCGTGGTCCCGTTGCTGACGCTCGTCCTGACGACGATCGTCGTTCCGGATTTGGGGGTTAAGACGGCCGTGCTTGAATTCCCGGCCCCAAACACGTTGAACTCGGCGGTGTTCCATTGGGTCCCCATGCCCAGGAAATCACCGTCGTTCACTCCGCCGTATAGAGTGCCCGCGGAGGTTTCCAGCACAACCGAATAATTGCCTGACGAGTTATTGGCGGTCAGTCGCAGCCCGCCCAATTCCGTGATCGACTGAGTTGGCACCGAAGCCTGATTGCCGTTGATGTAACACCCGGGCGCTCCGCCGCTGCTGCCATCGTAGTAACTCCACGCATTGTTGGCGACAGTCGCGCTCGGGCATGTGCTTCCATGGTATCGCAGCCAATACTGTATATACACGTTACCTGGACTGTCATAAATATACTGCTGCGTTCCATTGCAGCTCGGATTATCGCACAGTGAGGAACTGAATTGATTGCCGTTGAGCTGGAGCGAAAAGTTTTCATTTCCTGCTAGCGAGTCCGATTTTCCGGTCGCGCCGACCACGCTGTCAAACGACCCGATCACCTTGGACAGCGACCCCTTTACCTGCGCGTTTTTACCAACGCCGGCCCCTACATTGTGCGGCTTGGGGTCACCCGTGGATGGCACATGGGGGACCGCCTTGGCAGTCGAGCAGGGCACCTCCTGCCATTGGGTGTTCGGATACGAGGAGGTGTAGCACCCGGCTTTCGGAAAAGGCGTTCGCGCCATCAGCCGACGCCATGTTTCCCGTGTCAGCGTTGTTGTCGCCTGCGATGCTGGCGCCTGTGAAGCGGGGGGCCGTTCGGCCGGGGGCTGGGTTATATCTTGAGCGAAGACGAGGGGGGCTGGTGCGGTGACGAGCAGTATCAAGCAAATCGCTGTCGCGATCTTCATGAAACCCCCCTTGCTCAGACTCCGCTTGCCTGTGCGGAATATGTTTTATGTTTTCGAGGCTGCTCTTTCGTAAAGTCCGGTTTCCGCTCGATTGGTCGCCCGCGTCACTCACATCGAGTCGCAACGGCACTGTTGCCTTGGCTTGGCCGACGTCTCGCAGATAGACCGGCGGACGAACGTTGACTGACGTTGTAAGATGACGGCGTTACCGCAGGTTGAAACTGCGCTCGTTGCCGGACTTTGACAAGAGTAAAATGTCGCCCGCGTCTCGGCCTCACCCGACGCGGATGACGATTTTGCCGAAATGCGCGCCGGCCGCCATGTGATTGAGCGCCGCCTTCACCTCGTCGAAGCCAAACACCCGGTCGATCGCCGGCTTGATCTTGTTGGCCGCAATCGCGGCGTTCATCGCCTCGAACATCTCGGTCGAGCCGACATAGATGCCCTGCACGTTGGCGCGCTTGGAGAAAATCAGACCGGGATTAAGCTCGGTCGCGCCGCCGCTCACGCTGCCGATAATGCTGATCTTGCCGCCGACGCGGATCGCGCCAAACGAGCGGTTCAGCGTTGCCACGCCGCCGACCTCGAGCACCTGGTCGACGCCGCGGCCGCCGGTGAATTCGCGCGCCGCTTTGTCCCATTCCGGAGTGGTCTTGTAGTTGATGCCGAAGGCCGCGCCGAGCGCTTTGGCGCGCGCAAGCTTGTCGTCGCTCGACGAGGTGATGATCGCCGTGATCCCCATCGCGTGCGCCAATTGCAGTCCGAAGACGGAGACGCCGCCGGTGCCTTGCAGCAGCACCGTGTTGCCGGCGATCAGTCCGGCGTGGTGGACGATGGCGCTCCAAGCGGTGACGCCGGCGCACGGCAGCGTCGCGGCTTCCTCGAGCGAGAGGTGCCCGGGGATTTTGACGACGCCTTCCTCTTCCAGCACGACATATTCGGCGAGCATGCCGTCGATCGAGCCGCCCAATGCCGACGCCGCCGTCTCCTGGGCGCTCATTGCGCCGGCCGGCCAACGCTGAAAGAAGCTTCCGGCCACCCTGTCGCCGGCCTTGACGCGGGTGACGCCGGGGCCGGTTTCGACCACCTCGCCGGCGCCGTCGGACAGCGGAATGACGTTGTCGCGCACCGGCAGGCGGTAAGTGCCGCGGGCCATGCCGAGGTCGCGATAATTGAGCGAACAAGCGGCGACCTTGACCAGCACCTGCCGGTACAATGGCTGCGGCATCGGCCGGTCGACGACAACGAGGGCGTCGATGCCGGCGCCGCCTTTGGGCAGTTGATAGGCACGCATCTCTTGAGTCTCCGGGTATCCGAGGGCCGCCGCTGTTCTAGCCCGTTCCCGGCAACGGACAATAGTCAGGCGGCCGCGGCGCTGACGCTGGTTTCACGCAAAGCGAATGCCGCCGCTTGTGCACCGCCGATCATCGCGCCGGTAAAGCCGCCGCTCGCGGTATAGGCCGACGCGAGCCAAAGGCCTTTGATCGCCGTGCGCGGACCCAGCTTGATCGCGTCGGACAGCGTGCCGTCCGGTGCAAAGCCGTAGACCGCGCCATCCGGGGTGTTGAGGTAATGTTGCATGGTTTGCGCCGTCGCCATCTCGCGGTGGGTGATGGCGCCGGCAAGGCCCGGAAAGTGCCGGTCGAGATCGGCGACGAGGCGGTCCAGCCATTGCTCCTTGCGCGCCTTGGCCGCCTCGACCCCGAGACCGGACCAGTTCTCAACACGGTCGCCGCCGCACAGGGTCGCCAGATGCGGTCCGCGCTCGTTCAAACCGCTCCTGATCTGCGCATAGTCGACCAGCACGTAGGCCGGCAGGCGGGTTCGCGGCGGCTCGCCCATGACAGCGGAAGCTTCGCGCATTTGCGACAAATTCCGCATCCAGTCCGGCACGATGAAGGTCGAATAGGCGCCAACGCCAAACTCCCGCACCGGCCGGCTTACGCCGAGCGATATCGTCCACAGCGAAATCGACGGTCGCCGCTTATCATAGAGCGACAAGAATGGGGCGCGTCGCTCCGCGGGAAGCATGCCGGCGAGTACCTGCGGCGCCGCATTGCCAAAGATCGTCGGCGCCTTGTCCTGGCGCTCGTCGCCGCCGCCGCGCGCGTGATGGCCGACGCCGGCGATTCTGCCGCCCTCTATCAAAAACGAATCCGCTTCGCGGCCGGCTTCCAGCGTGCCGCCGGCCTGCCTGATCAGCGCGACCAGGCGGTCGCTGAGCGCCCGCGAACCGCCGCTGATGTAGTGGCCGCCGCCGGCGAGATAGGACGCTTGCGGAATGGCGTAGCGCAGAAACAGCATCCGGTCGGGATCGTCGTGGTAATAGATGAGGTTCGCGGCCAGCGCGAATTTGACGGCCTCGTCGGCTCCAAACAATTCATCGAGCACCTCGCTCAACGCGGCGCGGCCATGGCGAAACACCGGCCACAAACTACGCACGGCTTCCGGCGCATGGATCAGCCACCAGGCCTGATCGAACTGGTGGCGGCTGGCGAACGACACCGCCGCACGCAATGCCTTGAGCCGTCGGAAATATTCTGCAAGCGCGGATTTGTGCTGCGGAAAGCGGTCGCCGGCAGCGGCGAGCGCCGCCGCCGCGCCGTGCGGCAGCACGAAGGGCGCGCCAAGAGGTCCGCCGCGCACTTCGTAAAGGTCGCCGACATCGACGAATTGCAGGTCGCGGTCGAGGCCGAGCGATCGGAGCAGCCCGATCTTTGGGTCCTGTTCGTCCAAGCCGTCGATCTCATGCAGCGACGCTTCGATGGCCAGACCATTGTGGCGATAGACCGTCGCGGCGCCGCCGAACGCGTCGTGACGTTCGAGCACGAGCACGCGCCAGCCCGCACGGGCGCAAAGCGCGGCCGCGGTGAGGCCGCCCAGGCCTGAGCCAACCACAATGGCGTCGAAACGGCGGGGCATGACCGGTTCCCGGCAACAGATGGGCCCGCATTTTCGCGGCTGCATCGACAGCAAGTGCACGCTCTGCCGGCGCGGTCTTTGATCCAAATCATTTATCAGGTCGTCACGGGCAATTCAGCGTCGCATGAAGCAACGTCCGTTTTGGAGGCTTGAATCATGTTCCGTCTATTGCTCTCAATGCTCAAGTAAGATTCAGCGGATGTCGGCTTTTGGGCGGCAAAGCAGACGCCCGGCCACAATGCCGAAAACAACGCTAATGACCCAAAGCCGTCATTGGTGCCGCGATGGAGGACCTTGCCCAGCGAGGCATAAAGTCGTATCGGGGCAAGGTTTTCCCAGGGAGCATTTTGCGTGGCCGAAGAGCGCCTCCAACGGAGGCTCGCAGCAATCCTGTCTGCCGACGTTGTCGGTTATTCGCGCCTCATGGGGCTCGATGAGGCCGGAACGCTCTCGCGTCTCAATGCCTTGAGGCGTGAGCTGATCGACCCGGCTATTTCCGCCCATTCAGGTCGTGTCGTTAAGCTCATGGGCGACGGCGCCTTGGTTGAATTTGCGAGCGCTGTGGACGCTGTCACGTGTGCGGTCGAAATCCAGAGACAGCTTCGGGAGCGGGACGCCGGTGGCTCGGAAGGCGATCCAATTCGGTTCCGGATCGGAATCAACGTTGGCGACATTATCATCGAGGGCGAGGACATCCTTGGCGACGGCGTCAATATCGCCGCACGGATCGAGGGAATTGCGGAGCCAGGCGGCATTTCGATTTCCGAGGACGCTTGGCGGCAGGTTCAAGGCAAAGTCGCGGCCAACTTCGTCGACGCCGGCGAGCAAAGCCTGAAAAACATCGCGCGTCCCGTCCGCGTCTATCGGCTGGACCTTGTTCCCAAGGCCGGGTCGGAGTTGGAAGCGCAGCGACCCGCAATTGCGTTACCTGACAAGCCTTCCATCGCCGTCCTCGCCTTCAACAATATGAGCGGCGATCCCGAGCAGGAGTATTTCTCAGACGGCATCAGCGAGGACATCATCACCGATCTTTCGAAGCTGTCGGAGCTGTACGTCATCGCGCGCAACTCAAGCTTCACCTACAAGGGCAAGCCGGTCGACGTGAAGCAGGTCGGCCGCGAATTGGGCGTGCGTTACGTGCTCGAAGGCAGCGTGCGCAAAGCCGGCAACCGGGTCCGCGTCACCGGCCAGCTCATCGACGCGGAGAGTGGCGCGCATATCTGGGCCGACCGCTTCGATCGCGACCTCACCGACATCTTTGCTGTGCAGGACGAACTCACGCAGGAAATTATTTCCGCGCTCAAGATCAAGATAAGTGCGGCCGAAAAAGTGCTGCTTGCCGATAGCGGCACCAAGAATGTGAGCGCTCATGACTTCTTCCTGAAGGGTCGTGAGCTGTTGTTCGCGTCCAAGAGAGATCGCGATATTTTCGAGCAATTTATGTCCTGTTTCCGACGCGCTATAGAACTTGACCCTAACTATGCCAGCGCCTACGCGGGCCTAGGCATGGGTTACGCATTGGATTATCAGAACCATTGGAGCGATACGCCGGAGAAGTCACTCGATCAGGCTCAACGCTTGGTCGACGAGGCGATCGCCAAAAATGACAAGGATGCTTTCGCCCGTTTCGTCGCCGCCGTGGTCGCCACCTGGAAGAAGGATTATGACCGATGGACCCGTGAGGCCGACAAGGCCTTGGCGCTCAACCCCAACTACGCCCTCGCGCTCCTAACAAGGGGAAACGTTCACATTTATACGGGAGAGCCGGCTAAGGCGATCCCTTACATCGAACAGGCGATGCGTCTCGACCCGGACCTCCTAAATGGTCAATACGTGCACTTCCTCGGTGCTGCTTATTTCGTGGCCGGCGAATATGAAACCGCGGCGACTTGCTTCAAGGATCGCATCACGATCAACCCGACAACGGACTTGTCCCGCGCCTTCCTCGCTTCGGCGTTAGGCCATTTGGGTCGCGTGGACGAGGCACGTCGGGTTTGGGGCGAACTCAAGGAGATAAATCCGCGATACTCTTACGCCAATCATATTGGTCGGCTGCCATTCAAAAACCCAGCGGACGCCGACAAGTTCATCGACGGCCTGCGCAAGGCGGGCCTAGCAGCGTAACCGCTCGGTCCTGTCGATCTATCGTGCTGGATGACCGCTTGTGGCCCTTAGCGGACGCTCTGCGATGTCGGCTCTTGTAGCGGCTTTCCCGGTTAAGCGGACATCCCGGGTTATGAGCTCATCACCTAATTCGCCGCCGGCAATACGCTGACGGCGACGTCGATGCGCTGTCCGCCGGAGCCGAAGACCACGCCGTCCATCGGCGCCACATCGGTATAGTCGCGTCCGATCGCCAGCACGACATGTTCGTCGGAGGCGAGCATCGCATTGGTCGGGTCAAGCCCGATCCAGCAGGCCTCCGAACCGCACCAGACCAGTACCCAGGCGTGCATGGCGTCGGCGCCCTGCAAGCGCGCCGCGTCGGTGCGCGGCGCGCTGCGCAGGTAGCCGCTGACATAGGCCGCCGGCAATCCGATGCCGCGCAGCCCGGAGATCATGATGTGGGCGAAGTCCTGGCAGACGCCGCGGCGCAGCGCGAATGACATCGGCGGCATGGTGGTGACGGTGGTCGCGCCGATTTCGTAGGTAATGTCGGCTTTGAGGCGATTGTTGAGTTCGATGGCGGCATCGAGCACCGGCCGGCCCGCGGTAAAGCTCTGCCGCGTATAGTCGCGAATCTCCGGATCGAGCGACACCATGCGGCTGGGGAACAAAAAGTGCGCGGGCGACAGCGGGCCGATGTCGCTGGTGGCAAACGCCTCGTCGCGAACCGCCTCCCAGGGCGGTGTCGTCAGCGGGGGCGGCTCGATCGCGACGTCGACGGTGACCCGCGCCGCCAATTTCACCGTCAGTGTCTTGTGCGGCTCTTCGATTTCGATCCAGGTCAGGCGGTTGCCGAAGAAATCCTGGCCCTCGCGCCGGTGCAGCGGTTCGGGCGCGATCTGCAACGAGGCGAGGTGGACGCGCTGCCCGGTGCGATGGATCGGCATCAGGCGCAAGACGTGCCGCGCATGCGCCACCGGCGATGCATAGGCGCACGTCGTCGTCTGCCGCACATCGTAGATCACGCCAGCGCCTCCCGCACCGGTTCGGAGCGCTCATTGTTGGTGAGATAGGACGCACTGATCGCATCGGAGAGTTTCATGAGCGACTGCTCGACGTCGATGATCAGGGCCTCGTCGATGGCGGTCGCTTCGACGGTGCGAAGCCGGGTTGCGATCGCGGCGGCGATCTGCTGCACCGGCGAAAGCCGGCCGGCAGCGTTGCGTCCCGGCAAGGCGGCAAGATGCGCCTCGATGCGGTCGAGCTGAAATTCCACGGAGCGCGGATTATTGGGATCGAGCACGACCAGATCGATGACCGGCGCGCGCGCCGCCACCATCACGTAGCGCTGCCGGTAGGTGATCTGGCTGTCGGCGAGCTCAAGGAGCACATCGAAACCGCCGTCGGGGCTGCCGCCTTGCGCGAAACAGCGCACCAGCCGGCTGGTGAGGATGGCGCGCTCGATGCGGCGGCCGAGTTCGAGAAAGCGCCAGCCGGCGAGCTGCGTCATGTTCTCCTGGGCGAGGCCCGAGAGCGAGGCAATGATCCGCAGCGCCGCTTCGACGCGCTCGATCATCGCGCTTTCCGTAGGACCGATGACGAGCGGCATGGCGATCATCGTGGCCAGATCGTTGATCGCGCGCCAGGCATCCGGAGAGAAACGGTCGCGGATCGCGGAGGCCGCCGATCGCGCGGCGCGGGCGAGATACGGCAAGGACCCGGCCAGATCATCGCGGCTGAACGCCGCGCGCGCGACCAATACGGCCGACGCTGCGCCGGTCTCGCTCGGCACCGCACCCCAGGCCTCGAGCAGCGCAACGATGCCGGCGATGACCGGGGCGGCCGCTTCGTCGGCGTCGGCGACGCGGTTGATCATGGCGCGAATGAGCCGCAGCGTCGCCTCCGCGCGCTCGACGTAGCGCCCGACCCAGAACAGATTGTCGGCAGCACGGCTCGGCAACAGGCCGGTGGCGCGTTGGACCTGGATGTGCTCCGGGGTCGGCAGCAGCGTCGTCTCGGCGACCGGGCCGTGCGCAAGCACCCAGGCGTCGGCGGTCGCCGCCCCGCGCTGCAGGCTCACAGCCCGCGCGTCGGCATCCTCCGCGATGCGCACGAAGCCGCCGGGCATGACCTGCCATTGCTCGCCGAGCTTGGTGAGGAACAGCCGCAAGGTGAAGGGCCGGGGTTGCAAGCGGCCGTCACGCCACACCGGCATGCTCGACAGCGTGACCGCTTCCTGCGCCACGTAGTCGACGCCGCGATCGCGGATCGAACGTATCAGCGCATCGCGCGCCGCGTCATCGAGCTTGGCGCCCAGGACTTCGCTGGCGTTGCGTCCATCGGTCGGCGATTCGAACGCCGAGGCGATGACCATGCGATCGAGCTTTTCGATCATTTCGTCGCGCATATCCGGGCGACCGAGCCACCAGGTGGCCACGTTCGGTATTGCCAGATCGGCGCCGAGCACCATCGGCGCCAGCGCCGGCAGGAACGCCAGCATCGCCCGCGCTTCGACCAGACCGGCGCCGAGGGAGTTGATGATGACGATCTTGCCGTCGCGTACGGCTTGCAGCAGTCCCGGGGCGCCGAGGCGGGAGGCGGCGTTGAGTTCGAGCGGATCGGCGAAGTCGGCATCGATTCGCCGCAGCAGCACCTCGGTGCGCTGCAGGCCGGAAACGGTGCGGACGAAGACGCCGTCGTCGCGCACGCTCAAATCCTCGCCCTCGACCAGGAGGAGGCCGAGATAACGCGCGAGATAGGCGTGCTCGAAATAGGTTTCGCTCATCGGTCCCGGCGTCAGCAGGCAGATGTGAGCGTCGTCCTGGCGGCTGAGCGCCGAGAGCTCGGCCTGGAAGGCCTGGAAAAACGGCGCCAGCCGCTCGACCCGGGTGGCGCGATAAAGGTCGGGCATGGCGCGCGCCAGCGCCAGCCGGTTCTCGATCGCATAGCCGGCGCCCGATGGCGCTTGCGCGCGATCGCTCAGCACCCACCAGCGGCCGTCGGCGCCGCGCCCGACATCGACCGCATAAAAGCGCAGGTGCGCGCCGCCGGGCGGCGCGACGCCGACCAGCGGACGCAAAAACTCCGGGTTGCCGGCGATCAGCGCGGCGGGCAGGCGGCCATCGCCGCTGAGCCGTGCCGGGCCGTAAGCGTCGGCGAGAACCGCTTCGAGGAGGTCGGCGCGCTGGATGAGCCCGGCTTCCAAATCCTGCCATTCGGACGGCTCGATAATGAGCGGCACATGACTGAGCGGCCACGGCCGCTCAATGCCGGCGGCGTCTTCATAGACGCGATAGAAAACACCGGAGCCGCGCAGATAGCGGTCGGCGGCGGCGAAGCGGCGATTGATCTCGTCGGCGCCGAGTCTCGCCAGCATGGCGAGGAACGGCTGCCAGTGCGAACGGACGCGGCCGTCGGCATCCATCATCTCGTCGAAAATGCCGGACAGCGGCCGGTAACTGGCGATGAACTGTTCCAGGCCTGCGGTTTCGGTTTCGACACGGGTGTCGAGATGGGCTGCCATGGGCTTTTGTTTTTAGTTCTTGCGCCGCAGATCGAGCGTGGTCGGATATTCAAGCGAAGCCTGGCGCGGCGGAACGTCGATTACTCCGCCGGTATGGCCGTGCTCCTGGAACCGCGCGCGGCGGCGTGCTTCGGCCTCATAGGAGTTGACCGGATAGGTCTCGTAATTGCGTCCGCCGGGATGGGCGACGTGATAAACGCAGCCGCCGAGCGAACGCCGGTTCCAGGTATCGACGATATCGAATGTCAGCGGCGCGTGAACGCCGACGGTCGGATGCAGGCCTGAGGTGAGGCTCCAGGCCTTGAAGCGTACGCCGGCGACGAATTCGCCGGAGCGGCCGGTGGAGACGAGCGGCACGCGGGCGCCGTTGCAGGTGACGACATGGCGGCCTTGGTTGAGGCCCTCGACTCTGACCTGCAGCCGCTCGACCGACGAATCGACCAGCCGGACGGTTTGGCCGGCAACGCCCTCCTCGCCCATTACGTACCAGGGCTCGATCGCCTGCCGGAGCTCGAGCCGCACGCCGCCGTGCTGTACCGCGCCGCAGATCGGAAAACGGAATTGCCGCTGCGCTTCGAACCAGGCCGGATCGAAAACGTAACCGGCTTGCTCCAGATCCTCCAACACTTCGAGGAAATCGTTCCAGACGAAATGTTCGAGCATATAGCGGTCATGCAGCGCCGTTCGCCAGCGCACCGGCTTGCCATCAAGCGGCGAGCGCCAGAGCCAGGCGACCAGCGCGCGCAGGAGCAATTGCTGCGCCAGACTCATGCGCGCGTCCGGCGGCATTTCGAACGAGCGGAATTCGACCAGACCGAGCCGGCCGGTCGGGCCGTCCGGCGAGAACAGTTTGTCGATGCAAATCTCGGTGCGGTGGGTGTTGCCGGTGACATCGACCAGGATGTTGCGAAACAGCCGGTCGACCAGCCAGGGCGGGGGTTTGGCCGCTGAGCCGTCCGGCGCCGGCACATTGCCGAGCGCGATTTCCAGCTCGTACAGCATGTCCTGGCGCGCTTCGTCGATGCGCGGCGCCTGGCTGGTCGGTCCGATGAACAGACCGGAAAAAAAGTAGGACAGCGAGGGCCGCCGCTGCCAATAGAGCACAAGGCTTTTCAAAAGGTCGGGCCGGCGCAGGAACGGGCTGTCGGCGGCATTGCGGCCGCCGAGCACGACGTGATTGCCACCGCCGGTTCCGCTGTGGCGGCCGTCGATCATGAACTTGTCGGTGCCGAGCCGCGAGAGATGCGCCTCCTCGTAAATGCCGCTGGTGATCGCCACCGCTTCGCGCCACGACTCCGCCGGGTGGATATTGACCTCGATGACGCCGGGATCGGGCGTCACTTTGATGACGCAGAGCCGCGGATCGGGCGGCGGCTCATAGCCTTCGACATGCACCGGCAGGCCGAGTTCGGCCGCGGTCGTCTCGACCACGGCGAGCAGTTCGAGATAATCGGCGAGCGTCTCGACCGGCGGCATGAACACGCACAAACGTCCGTCGCGCACTTCAACCGTCAAAGCCGTGCGCACCGGCAGGTCCGGCGCAACCGGCACACCGGCCGCGCTCGGCGCTGGCTGCGGCACCACGGTCTCCGGTGCGAGCGGTGGTGACGCCGCTTCGCCGGTTGTGACTTGCAAAGCCGGGACTCTGATCGGATGGGTAATGCGCGGATCGGGCAGGGCCGTGCGCTCCGCGAACGGGTCGGCCGGGACCAGATGCGGATAGTCGACGGGATCGAGCTGGGGCAACGCTTGCAGCGGCAGCCGGAAACCGAGCGGCAAGTCTCCCGGGATCAGGAACAGCCGGCCGCGGCGCGTTTGCCAGAGCTCGCTCAGCCATCCAGGCTTCGCCTGCGCGGTCCAGCGCTGCACCGGCAGCACGAATCCCGCCGGCTCGCCGCGGTGACTGTCGAACAAGCTCAAAATGCGCGCGCGCTCGCGCGGATCGTCGATCTTGGGATCGTTGGGATCGATGTTCTCCGGAATCAGACCTTGCTTGAGCATCCGGTCGGCCGGGTCCTCGTAAGCGGGCTGCACGTAGTCCGCCGTGATTCCCAGCCGCACGGCAATCCCTTCGGCAAGGCGCTGTGAATCGTCGGCGGTCGGTTTGTGGTCGATCGCCTCGCGCGCGATCAGGCTCTCATCGCGCCAGATCGGTACGCCGTCGCGCCGCCAGTACAGCGAGAACGCCCAGCGCGGCAGCGGCTCGCCGGGATACCACTTGCCCTGGCCGTAATGCATGAGCCCGCCCGGTGCGAAACGCTGGCGCAGGCGCCGGATCAGTTCGTCGGCACGCACGCGTTTCATCGGTCCGACCGCGGCGGTGTTCCATTCCGCCGATTGATAATCGTCGACCGATACGAAGGTCGGCTCGCCGCCCATGGTCAGACGAACGTCGTAGGCGACAAGATCGGCATCGACTTTGTCGCCGAGCGCATCGAGCGCGGTCCAGGCCTCGTCGGAGAACGGCGCGGTCACCCGCGGCTGCTCGGCGATCCGCTTGACGCTCATGTCGAATCCGAAGCGAACCTCGGCGGGCTCGACCAAGCCGCTGATCGGCGCGGCGGAGTGGAAATGCGGGGTGGCGGCGACCGGCAGATGGCCCTCGCCGCACAGCAGTCCCGACGTCGGGTCAAGTCCGATCCAGCCCGCGCCCGGCAGATAGACCTCGGTCCAGGCATGCAGGTCGGTGAAATCGTGGCTGGCGCCGGCGGCGCCTTCGAGCGGCTTGATGTCCGGCCGGAGCTGGATGAGATAGCCGGACACAAAGCGCGCCGGCAGGCCGATGTGACGCAGGAGCTGCACCAAAAGCCACGCCGTATCGCGGCACGAGCCCGCCCCCGATGCCAGCGTCTCTTCGGGCGTTTGCACACCCGGCTCCAGACGGATGAGATAGCGGACCATCTGTTGCAGGCGCCGATTGAGCTCGACCAGAAAATCGACGGTGTTGCGCGGCTCGCGCGAAATCGATTGGACCAGCGCTTTCAGCCGCGGGCCGGCGCGCTCCGGTACCATGAAGGCCGCGAGGTCCTCATGCAGCTCGGCGGCAAATGCAAATGGCCAGGTCTCGGCGTAAGGCTCGATAAAGAAGTCGAACGGGTTGATCACCTCCATATCGGCGATGAGATCGACCGTTACCGAAAACTCCGTGGTCTTTTCCGGGAATACAAAACGCGCCAGCCAATTGCCGTGCGGATCCTGCTGCCAGTTCACGAAGTGCTGGGCCGGCTGCACCGTCAGCGAATAGCTAACGATCCGCGTGCGGCATTGTGGTCCCGGCCGCAGCCGCACGATTTGCGGCCCCAGACTGATCGGCCGGTCGTAGTCGTAGCGCGTGGCGTGGTGGAGCCCGACGAGGATCGACATGCTGATACGCGGTACCGATTTTTGCCCCGAGATTGGGCAATTTCCATGCAATTTCCGGGCCGCCGTCAATCGCTTTATCTTGCGGCAATCGGCACGGCATGTTTCGCCAAAGCGTCATTCAAAGGCGGCGCGGTACCCCCGTATCCGCGCCGCCACCCGCAACACGCGCGAATGTCGAGCATTGCCGCGGGCGCGCGCCAATAAGCCCGGCGATCCGGCCATGGTCTTGATCTCGATCAACTTGCCTGTCCTGCGATACCTGGCGCGAACTGGCTTGCGCCGATCGGTCGTGCGCGCACGCACTCACTCACTCGTTGATGACGCCGCGCACGATATGGCCGCCCTCGGGCCCGCCGGCCGGCACCGTGCCGATCGGTTGCCCCTGCAGTTTATCGCCGAGATGCAACAGCGGGACGAGCACGAACGCCAACGCCGTAAAGGCTGCCGACACCAGGATGAGCGGCGTGAGGTTGCGGTGGAACGCATGCTCGAACAGGAACGATCCGACGATGTCGGCCGAGGCCGTCGCCAGGTTGATGAGCGACATCATCACCGCAAAGCTGAAACCTTCGGATCGCGGCGGACAATAATCGGCCGCCAGCGTCACCGTCGCCACGGTCGCGAGCATGGCGGCAAATCCGCTGCAAAAGCTCAAGATCGCCGCCGACGCCTCATTGTACAGCAAGAGATACGCCGCTGTCGCCACGGTGCCGAGCGCAATGCTCAGATTGAGCAGGCGCTTCGACGACATTTGACCGAACTGACGCCGGTAAAGAATCGCGCCGATGATCCAGCCGGCCGAGGCGATCGATCCCAGGATACCGATATAGCCCTGGGAGAATTTGAGGCTGTCGGTCATGGTGTAATAGAGCGGCGTGCTCAAGCCCGGGCTGAAGTAATATAGAAACAGAAAAATCCCGACGATCCACAGCTCGCGTTTTTTGCACGCCGCCACCAGACCGGCGAAGGTGCCGCGCAACGCCGCAACATCGATGCGCGCTTTCTTCTCGGGGATCAGAAAGATGGTGCCGAACAGGACCGCCGCCGGCGCCGCCGCGACGATAGCTGCGGCCGCATGCAGCGCCACGCTCGGCGATAAGTGTTGTACCAGCTGGCCGCCAAGGATCGCGGCGGCCATGGCGGCGACGTTGAACCACAGCCATTGCTGATTGACGAATCTGCCGCTCTCGCCGAGCCTTTGTCCGTTCTCCACCAGCACGGCCCCGCACACGGTGCTCGAGATCGCCATGGCATAGGCGGTGATCTGCAGCGCCCAGACCAGCCGGCTCGGCGCCGTCAGTTGCGTGGTCAACAGGAACGCCGCGGCGGCGGCAACATTGGCGGCGATGAGGTAGGATTTTGCGGCGATAGCCGAACAGCGGCACGAAATCCGACAACACGCCGTAAATCGGTTTGATGATCCAGGGAAAATTGAAGATCGTGAGATAGGCGGTGACTTGCAGCGCGCTCCAGCCGTGCGCCTGTTTCAGATAAAAGCTGAGCGGCTGCGCGATCAGCCCGCCGACCTGTCCGACGCCTTCCACGACGTAGACCAGCGCGAAAAACAGCAGCAGCCGGTTTATCGCGCCGCGGTCCTGTGGCGGAGCCTGCACCGATAAGGACTGCTCGTTCATCGATTGCGGCTCGCCGATTCCGTTGCGCCATCGTGTGAATACACGACGCTGCTGGCCTGGTTCACCGATCCTATCGGTTCGTGAACCGGGCGTCGCATGTCGTGTCGAAGCTGTTCGGTTTTCCGCTTATCGCTGTGGAAGCGACGTGTGGGCCGAGGGCCGCGCGATGAGGTCGCCGCGGGTCAACGACCTGTTGCCCATCGAGACGGCGGTGGCCGCTACGACCAGCGAAACGGTCAGTGCGAGTGTTGCAACCAATTCGAGGCCGATGGCGCGGCGTTTTGAGAATGTCTTGCCGGCTCGCGGCAACGCGAAACCGGGCTTGCCGATCAGCTCTGCCATGGAGGTCGTCGTTGGCAAATCATGGTCATCCGACGGTCGCTGGCGATGCCGGCGCCGGTTCGGCCGCATTGCGGCGAGGCCATTGAAGAAGCAAGGCGATTTGATGGGTTTTGGTTAATAAAGGGTTAACGGCGGCCGGCGCCCTGATCGGCGCGACGACCGGGTCACTCGGCAAATGCCGCCGCCAGCTGGGCGTCCATGGTCACGTGGCCGGGCACGGCGACGACGCGCTCGAGCCACGCGCGAACGGCCGGAAACGGCTCAAGGTCGAAATCGCAAAGGTGCGCGACGTGGGTGTAGGCATAGAGCGCGATGTCGGCGACGGTATAGCGGTCGGCGACGAAGAAGTCGTGCAGCGCGATGTGCTTGTCCATGACGCCGAGCGCGCGATGGCCTTCCTCCATCCAGTCTTCGAAGGCGTGACGCTGCAATTCGCGCCCGCCCTTGACCAGCGTCAGCCAGAAGTAGGCGGCGCCCAGATTCGGTTCCAGACTGTGCTGCTCGAAGAACATCCATTGCAGCGCTTCGGCGCGCTCGATGCTGTCCTCGGGCGCCAGCGCCGTGCCGCCGGCGAGGTACCACAGGATGGCGTTGGACTCCGGGAGATAACGCCCGGGCGCGACTTCCAGAAGCGGCACCTGGCCGTTCGGATTCTTCGCCAGGAACTCCGGCGTATGGCTCTCGCCCTTGAGGATATCGATTTCGATCAGCCGATAGGGAATGCCGAGCTGCGCCAGCGCGAGCCGCGCCTTGTAGCTGTTTCCCGAACGCTGCATCGAATAGAGCGTGAACATCGCCGTTCCCGGCTGCCGGTGCGGCAGCATCATGTCGCGGCCGTACGCTGCGAACGCGGCGATGTCGTGGCCGCGCGATCGGTCGCCAGGGCCGTTCGCTATTTTAGAAGAAATGCGCTCGAAAAAGCCACCGGCGAGGCGACGGCAACTGTGCTGCGGCGCAACAGCAGAATGAACATCACCAGCATCGCCGGCACCCCGAGCGGAACGAGCGTCGCGTGCGCGACCGTGCGGGCGAAAAGCGGCATCAGCCACAATCCCGCCAGCGCCGTCTTCTCCCAGGGGCCGAAGCCGCGCGCCAGGCCATCGGCGACCAGGAACGCGATGGCCGGCGCCAGCGCCATCATGTCGTAATCGAAGCTGTAGGGCGTGGCGAGCATGGCGGCGAGGCAAAGCGCGGCGGCCTTGAGCGGATAGGCCGCCGCGCCGCGCCACAGCCAAATCAGCGCGGCGCCGAGCGCAACGACCAGCGCGCCTTGCAGGGCATAGGAAACCGGAACGCTGGCGCCCCACATGCGGGCCCAGGCAAACAGGCTTTGATACTTGTACCAGCCGATGTCGCCTTGCTCGAGCGCGACGACACGGGTGAATCGGGTCAATTCAAGGAACGCCTGCCACACGTGCGGGCCGAAGGCGATCGTGGTCGCGACGATGAGGAGAGCAACGGCGACGACGGCGGCGGCGAAACAGCGCCAGCGCCCGCCGGCGATGAGCGCGATCGGTATCATCATTCCGAACTGCGGCTTGTAGGCCAGCAGGCCGAACAGAATGCCGGCAATGACCGGCCGGCGGTCGAGCTGGGTAAGCGCAGCGCCGAGCAAAGCGGCGGTCAGGAAGCCGTTCTGACCGTGGCCGACATTGATCAGCACCGCCGGGAAGGCCAGGGCGAGCAGGAGCCAGTCGGCTCTCCCCGCGGAGAGCATGGGCGAAGAAGAAAGGGTCGCCCGGGTCGCCAGCAGATAAAGGCCGAGCGTCACCGCCTGCCAGACCGCAAGCGCGATCGGGTAGGGCATCAAGGCGAGAGCGGCGGCGACGAACAGAAACGGCGGCGGATAATGCCAGCCGTAGAACGGCGTCGTGGCGCCGAAGATTTGCTGCTCGCGCGCCTGCTGCCGGGCAAGTTCGAAGGGCGCGGCGGGGTCGCCTTCGAGCACATAGCTGCCGGCCGCGTAGACATTGGAAAAATCCGTTCCCAGCGGCCGGCCTTGCCGGTCGACAAGCCCGTTGGCGGTGACCGCCAGGTAGAGAACGCCGGCGACGGAAGCGATCAGGATCGCGGCCGCGATCAGCCGCATCCGCTCGCGCGTGAGCCAGGATCCGCTCCGCAATAGCGCGCGCACCCGGTCCATTGCGGCTCCCTGTTCGGATGGCTGACAGCCGGCATTAGGCCAGCGGAGCCTTAACGGAGAATTGAGCCCGATGCGCTCAGCCCGGCCTTGCCTGTGTGGCATTGTCGTTTTACCAAGCACGCGCTCAAAGGCGGGCACTTGAAAGCGGGCATTTGGAGACCAGCATGGCCTTTCTCGCTGACCGGATTACGCGCATCAAGCCGTCGGCCACCATCGCGGTGACGGACAAGGCCCGCGCGCTCAAGGCGGCGGGCCGCGACGTCATCGGGCTGGGCGCCGGCGAGCCGGATTTCGATACGCCGGAGAACATCAAAGCGGCGGCCGTCAAGGCGATCCGCGACGGCAAGGCGTCGAAGTATACCGCCGTCGACGGCATCCCCGAGCTCAAGGCCGCCATCGCCCGCAAGTTCAAGCGCGAGAACGAGCTCGCCTACAAGCCGTCGCAGATCATCGTCGGCACCGGCGGCAAGCAGGTGCTGTTCAACGCGCTCCTGGCCACCATCAATCCGGGCGACGAGGTCATCATCCCGGCGCCGTATTGGGTGAGCTATCCCGACATGGTGCTGCTCGCCGGCGGCGAGCCGGTCGCGGTCGCGACCACGATGGAGACCGGCTTCAAGATGAAGGCCGCGGCGCTGGAGCGGGCGATCACGCCGAAGACCAAATGGATCATCTTCAACTCGCCGTCGAACCCGACCGGCGCGGCCTATACCCGCGCCGAGCTGAAAGCGGTGACCGACGTGCTGGTTCGCTATCCGCACGTGCACGTCATGTCGGACGACATGTACGAGCATCTGGTCTATGACGACTTCAAGTTCTTCTCGCCGGCGCAGCTCGAGCCGCAACTCTATGAGCGCACGCTGACCGTCAACGGCGTGTCCAAGGCCTATTGCATGACCGGCTGGCGGATCGGCTACGCCGGTGGCCCCGAGCCGCTGATCAAGGCGATGGCGATGATCCAGTCGCAGTCGACCTCGAACCCGACTGCGGTCGCGCAATGGGCAGCGGTCGAAGCGCTCGACGGTCCGCAGGACTTCATCGGCAAGCACAACAAGATCTTCAAGGAGCGGCGCGACCTCTGCGTCTCGATGCTCAATCAGGCCAAAGGCATCCAGTGCCCGAAGCCCGAGGGCGCGTTCTATGTCTATCCGTCCTGCGCCGGCACCATGGGCAAGACCGCGCCGACCGGCAAGACGCTCGCGACCGACGAGGATTTCGTCACCGAGCTGCTGGAGGCCGAAGGCGTCGCGGTGGTGCAGGGCACGCCGTTCGGCGTCGGGCCGGCGTTCCGCATTTCCTACGCCACCGCCACCAGCGCGCTGGAGGAGGCCTGTACCCGCATCCAGCGCTTTTGCGGCAATTTGCAATAGTCGCACGCCTCGTCCCGGCTTGAGGCAGAGCTGCGGCAACCGCGGCACCGGTCGCGGCTGACCCGAGATCGGGTCTGTTCCGGAATGACAAGACGCCGCACTCATTCTCGCCTACAATCGTTCAGGCCCACGGCTGGGCTGAGGGGGTACCACATGTTTCGCACCGTCTTCGCTGCTGCGGCCGTCGCCGCGGTTGCACTTGTGACGCCTTTGATCCCGGCGGCTGCGCAGGAGGTTCAGGTCGGCACGCTGACCTGCTCGCTGTCGTCGAGCATCGGTCTTGTCGTCGGATCGCAGAAGAATGTGAATTGCCTTTTCAAGGGACGGCCGGGCGAGCCGCAGGAAGCTTATACCGGCACGATGACCACGGTCGGCCTCGACATCGGCATCACCACCGGCGGCGTGATCGTCTGGGCGGTGTTTGCCGGCACCAGCCGCTATGCCGGAATGCTGACCGGCACCTATGGCGGGGCGACCGCGGAAGTGTCGGTCGCCGCCGGTCTTGGCGCCAATGTGCTGGTCGGCGGCTCGAACCACACCGTGGCGCTGCAGCCGTTGTCGGTGCAGGGCCAGATGGGTCTCGATATTGCCGGTGGCATCGGCGCGTTGGAGCTGCATCCGGCGCGGTGAAGCGTCCGCCTCTGTAGCTCGGCCACCTTGACGGGGCGCGCGCAATGTCGCGCCCCTTGACCAGCCCCGCCGGCGCCTGAAACGATGGCGTCTCACGCGATCCGCGCCGAAACGACGGATCAGCGCCCGGGAGGCAGTCATGGCAGCAAACGGGAACACGCGCGCAACCGGTCCCCGCTGTGTCGCGCTGGTCGGTCCGTTCCAGAGCGGCAAGACCACGCTGCTCGAGGCGATCCTCGCCCGCACCGGCGTGATCCAGCGCCAAGGCACCATCGAGGGCGGCAACACGGTCGGCGACGGCAGCAAGGAAGCCCGCGATCACCGCATGAGCGTCGAGCTCACCGTCGCCACCACGAATTTCATGGGCGATTCCTACACCTTTCTCGATTGCCCGGGCTCGGTGGAGTTCGTCCACGACATGCGCGCGGTGCTGCCGGCGATCGACGCGGCGGTGGTGGTGTGTGAAATGGACGAGAAGAAGGTGGCGCAGCTGCAGCTTATTCTGCGCGAGCTCGAAGACCGGAAAATTCCCCGCATTCTGTTCCTCAACAAGATCGACAAGGCCGACGCCGGCGTCCACGACGTGCTCAATCTGCTGCAGGGCGCCTCGCGCACCAAGCTGGTCCTGCGGCAGATTCCGACCTTCTCCGGCGATCTCATCTCCGGCTTTGTCGATCTCGCGCTGGAACGCGCCTTCGTCTACAAAGAGCACGCTCCCTCCGAAGTCGTGGCGCTGGAAGGCGATGTCGCCGACCGCGAAAAGACCGCGCGCTTCTCCATGCTGGAGACGCTGGCCGACCATGACGACGAGCTGATGGAGCAATTGCTCGAAGACATCCAGCCGCCACGCGACAAGGTGTTCGACGACCTGACCCGCGAACTGCGCGACGGGCTGGTGTGCCCGGTGCTGATGGGCACCGCCGCCCGCGCCAACGGCGTTTTGCGGCTGCTCAAGGCGCTGCGCCATGAATCGCCGGGCATCGTCGAGACGGCGAAACGGCTGGGCGTGAAATCGGGCGCTGATGCCGTCGCCTACGTGCTCAAGACCCAGAACACCGCCCACGGCGGCAAGATGTCGGTCGCGCGCGTCCTCGCCGGCCAGATCGGCGACGGCACGACGCTATTGTCCGGCGACGACGAGGTCGGCCGCGTCGCCGGCGTGTTCAAGCTGGTCGGCCAAAGCAGCGAGAAGCGCGGACCGGCCGCGGTCGGCGAGACGGTCGCGTTCGCCAAGCTCGACAAGGCCAGGACCGGCGACACGCTCACCGCCGGCAAGCAGGCCCATCCCGCGGTCGCCAAAATCGAGCCTTACCCGCCGGTGCTCGCCGTCGCCATCTCGGCCAAGGAGCGCAAGGACGACGTCAAGCTCGGCCAGGCGCTGCACAAGCTCGCCGAGGAGGATCCGTCGATCACCATCGTGCATAATCCGGAGACCCACGAGGTGGTGCTGTGGGGCCAGGGCGAAATGCATCTGCGCGTCGCCACCGAGCGCCTGAGCGACCGCTTCGGCGTCGCCATCGAGCGGCGCCAGCCGAGCGTCGGTTACCGCGAGACCATCCGCAAGAGCGTGGTCCAGCGCGGCCGGCACAAGAAGCAGTCCGGCGGCCATGGCCAGTACGGCGACGTCGTGATCGAGATCAAGCCGATGCCGCGCGGCTCGGGTTTTTCCTTCGAGGACAAGATCACCGGCGGCGTGGTGCCACGCAACTACATCCCGTCGGTCGAGGAAGGCGTCATCGACGCGCTCAAGCACGGCCCGCTCGGTTTCCCGGTGGTCGATCTGCATGTCGCGCTGATCGACGGCTCCTATCACACCGTCGATTCCTCCGACATGGCGTTCCGCACCGCCGGCCGCATCGGCATCGCCGAGGGCCTGCCGCAATGCCAGCCGGTGCTGCTCGAGCCGATCCACCTGGTCGAGATCGTCTGCCCCACCGAGGCGACCGCCAAGATCAATGCGCTGATGTCCGGGCGCCGCGGCCAAATTCTCGGCTTCGATACCCGCAAAGGCTGGCAGGGCTGGGACGTGGTCCGCGCCAAGATGCCGGAGGCGGAGATCGGCGACCTGATCGTCGAAATCCGCTCGGCGACCGCCGGCGCCGGCACCTTCACCTTCAAGTTCGACCACATGGCGGAGCTGACCGGCCGCACCGCCGACCAGATCGTCGCCGCCCGCCGCGCCGCGGAGTGATATCAGGCGATATGCGCTCAGTTCCGTCACCCTGAGGTGCGACCCCCGACCAGATCGGGGGAAGCCTCGAGGGCGACGGGTTATGGTTCAGTCGAAGGAGTGAAAAATATGCCAGCCTATTGGATCGCGCGCGCCAAGATCAACGATCCCGCCGAGTACAAGAAATACGCCGATCAGGTGCCGGCGATCCTCGCCAAATACGGCGGCAAGGCGCTGGCGCGCGGCGGCCGCTTTCAGGTCATCGAGGGTCCGCAGAAATTTGAGCGCTTTGTCGTGATCGAATTCCCGAGCTTCGAACAGGGCGTCGCCTGCTTCACCTCAGACGAATACAACAAAGCCGCCGCCTTCCGCCGCGGCGGCGCCGGCGAGGTCGAAGGCGTCATCGTCGAGAGTATTTGAGGAGGCGAAGTAGCCGCAAGTAGCCCGGATTGAGCGGCAGCGAAATCCGGGGCAACCTTACGGCATGGTCCGTTACCGTCGAAATTTCGCTTCGGGCGGGACGTTTTTTCTCACCGTGACGCTCGCGGATCGGAACTCTAGCGCGCTGACTGATCACGTCGCAGCTTTGCGTGCAGCCGTGAAACGGACGCGACGTCAGCACCCTTTCACGATCGATGCGGTCGTCGTGCTCCCGGATCATTTTCATATGATCATGACATTGCCGGAGGGAGACGCGGATTTTTCCAATCGATTGAGTGTGATCAAACGCCGATTCACGACGGCGGTCCTGAAGACCGGCGGCGCAATTGCGCGCCACTCGAACGGAGAACTGGCGCTTTGGCAGCGTCGTTTCTGGGAGCATACTATCCGGGACGACAGGGATTACGAACGCCACGTCGATTATGTTCACTTCAATCCGGTAAAGCACCACCTTGTCGCCGGCGTTCGTGATTGGCGGTACTCGTCGTTTCACCTCTATGTGCGGAACGGCGTGTTGCCGGAGGATTGGGCGAGAGATTTTGGGCACGATCGGGCAAGCTTCGGCGAGCGGAGAGACTGATCCCGGATTTCGCTGCCGCTCAATCCGGGCTACGCTTGCTGCCGGCACGGCCGCGACGGCGCGCGCCCGGCGCCCGCGTCGCACGCTCTGCTGAATGAGCGTATACACGCGCCGTGTAGACGATCTACACACATTGTATGGAAGGAGGCGGCCCATGGCCCTGCACATTCGCGACCAGCGCGCCGCAACGCTGGCCCGGCGCCTCGCCAAGCGCAAAGGCACGACGATGACGCAAGCGGTGGTCGAGGCGCTCGAAGGCGCGCTGCCGCGCGAGGACCGGCCGCTCGCCGAGCGCATCGCGGAGATTGCCCGCGACGCCGCTCGCATGGGCGACCGGGCGCACGGGCGCGTCGTCACCAAAGAGGAGATCGACAAGCTCTGGGGCCACGAGTGATCTTCATCGACGTCTCGGCGACCGTCGCCATGATCGCCGCCGAGCCGGATGGTCCGGCGCTGGCCGCCCGGCTCGATGCCGAGGATGCGCGCATCTCGGCCGGCCATGTGATTCTCGAAGCCTCGATGCGGCTTGCGGCCTTGTTGCGCCTGACCCCGACGGCGGCCGACGCCCTGGTGACGCGGCTGTTGCACGAGGCCGGGGCAGCCGTCGTGCCCATTACCGAAGAGATTGCGCACGCCTCGGTTATCGCTTTTGAGCGCTACGGCAAAGGCCGCAACCGAGCGGCCCTGAACCTCGCAGATTGCCTGTCCTATGCCTGCGCCAAGGCGCACGGCGCGCGGCTGCTGTTCAAAGGCAACGATTTTGTACACACCGACATCGCCAGAGCCTAGAGCAGTCCCCGCGCGTCATAAGCGAATCCTCCCCCGTCCAAAAAGTCCGGAGCTGCGCCACCGTGTTGCGCAAGCCTCCAACCTCAGACCGGGCCAACGCCCAGCGGTGACGAGATGGTGGGTGGCAGCCATCGTCGAGGCGACGTCGCTACGGCGTCACTATTTCCTTGACACTGGTCCCTATTTCAGGTACCAAGCAAAGAATCTCGCCCGCGTACAGGACGTCAGCCGGCGACACCGGCTGTCGGGGCGAGTGCGGTTCCCGCGGGCGGCGGCTCGTCACCGCCGCTCCCGGGCGGCTCCGGGGAATTACGCCCGGCCGGCATGATGACCGGTCTGCGGGGCAACCCGCTGGACTGGGACAGGAAGGAGCGGGTAACGCCCGCTAGTGACGCCTGAACTTGCCGGTGTTCCGGATCAGGCGTTGCCAAGCGCACGGTCTTTCGAACCATCGGGGCCGTGCGCCCGACCGAGTCCCAGGAAGCGCGTAGCTGGAGTTGAGCTGCGGTGTTCGTTCGCTGCAGCAAGCGCCGTGGTGGAACGCCGACAGGCGAGCGCGCTGCGCTTTCAGCGCGCGCCGCGCCCCCTCCCAACCCTCCCCCGCAAGCGGGCGAGGGCAAGAGGAAAAGGCGCGGAGGTTAGCAAGACACGTTTGTCGGCGTTCCGCTTCCTTTTTTGCCGGAAGCGAACCTAAAAGAATTCTTCCTCAGCTTGGTTGCGACACAGTTTGTACGGCTCGCTTTGGATGAATACGCCGGAGCACGATCGAGCTGAAAGCCGGTCCCACCGCCGGCTTGAGGCGTGACGCGATGGTGCTCCGCCAGATGTTTGACAATGACGCCGGCACAACTCGGGCGCGGATGCGTCGCGAGAACGGATGAACTTGTCCGCCCCCGCGGAGCGGGGAGGGGGACCACCTGGAGGGTGGTGGAGGGGGCATGCTGCAGTGCCGATGCCCCTTCCACCGCCCTGCTGCGCAGGGCGGTCCCCCTTCCGCGCTTCGCGGGGCAGGATGAAGCGTGGATGCTACGCCGCGACGCGGGGCTCGCCGCCGCCGGGCGGCGGCACCGGGGTGCCGTCGGCAGCGTATTCGTTGAGCTTGTTGCGCAGGGTGCGGATGGAAATGCCGAGCACGTTGGCGGCATGGGTGCGGTTGCCGAGGCAATGCTTGAGCGTCTCGAGAATCAGGTCGCGTTCGACTTCGGCGACGGTGCGGCCGACCAATGCGCGCGACACCTGCTCGGCGGCCATCGCGGCGTGGACGACGGAAGCGGCGCCGCGCTGCTGATCGAGCCGGGCGCCGTCGGGGCTCAGGATCGCTTCGGGGCCGATCTCGGCGCCGGCCGCCATCAGCACCGCGCGATGCATGGTGTTCTCCAGCTCGCGCACATTGCCCGGCCAGTAATTGACGCTCAGCGTGCGACGGGCGTCCGGCGACAGCGGCCGCGCCGGCACGCCGTTCACCGCGGCGTATTTCTTGATGAAGTACTGCGCCAGCTCGATCACGTCGGCCGGCCGCTCGCGCAGCGGCGGGATTTTCAGATTGACGACGTTGAGGCGGAACAGAAGATCCTCGCGAAACGCGTTTTCGCGCACCGCTTCGGCGAGATTGCGGTTGGAGGTGGCGATAATGCGGATGTCGATCGGCACCGGCCTCGTGCCGCCGACGCGATCGATCACGCGCTCCTGGATGGCGCGCAGCAGCTTGGCTTGCAGCCGCACCTCCATCTCGGAAATCTCGTCGAGCAAGAGCGTGCCGCCATTGGCCTCCTCGAACTTGCCGACCCGCCGCGCCACCGCCCCGGTGAAGGCGCCCTTCTCGTGGCCGAACAGCTCGGACTCCAGCAGCGTCTCCGGAATGGCGGCGCAATTGACGCAGATGAACGGCTTCTTGGCCCGGCTCGACCGGCCGTGCACATAGCGCGCCAGGACTTCCTTGCCGGTCCCCGATTCGCCGGTGATCAGCACCGAGGCGTCGCTCGGCGCCACCTGCAGCGCCAGTTTCACCACCCGCGCCATGGCGTCGTCGCGATAAATCAGTTCGCGGGTATCGTCGGCCACGGCGGCGAGCACGGCGGCGATCAACTCCGCGTCGGGCGGCAGCGGGATGTATTCCTTGGCGCCGGCGTGGATCGCCGCAACCGCGGCGCGCGCGTCGGTGGCGGTGCCGCAGGCGACGATCGGGGCATGGATGTGCTCGGCTTCGAGCGCCAAAACCAGACTGCGAATGTCGACTGCGACATCGACCATCAGCAAGTCGGCGCCGCGCCCCGAGCGCAGCACGGCGAGCGCCTGGGCGATATCGGCCGCATGCGTGACCGTTGCGCCCTTGTCCATGGCGAGTTTGGTCGCGGTGGTGAGCTGGCCATTGAGCGTGCCGACGATGAGAAGCCGCATGTTCTTAATCCTTGTCCGACGAAGCCGTTGCGCCGCGCATTACGACCTCTCGGCCTTGATGATTTCCGTCATCGTGACGCCGAGCTTTTCCTCGACTAGAACCACCTCGCCGCGGGCGACCAGGCGATTGTTGACGTAGATGTCGATGGCCTCGCCGACCTTGCGATCGAGCTCCAGCACCGTGCCGGGGCCGAGCTTGAGCAGGTCGTTGATCTCCATGCGTGCCCGCCCGAGCACGGCCGAGACCTGGACCGGGACGTCGAACACCGCTTCAAGGTCGCCGGCGCTGCGCGACGTCGAGCCTTCCGGTTCCGCCGTGAACGGTACGTCGATTTGCGCCGGGCCGTCTTCGAGATTGGGCAGCTGTACCTTGCTATCCTCACTCATTTCCCACCTCTCTGAGCATCTCGTGTGCCGTAGCGGCCGGGGCCGGCGGCGCGCTGACATGACCCGCAACAGCTTCGCCAATCGCCGCGTCGTCCGCAGTGTGGTCGAGGCCGCGCGGCGCGCTGACATGGCGCGCAACAGCTTCGCCGATCGCTGCATCGGCTGCAGTGTGGTCGAGGCCGCGCCGCGCGCCGATATAACGCGTCACCGCTTCGCCGATCGCCGCGTCGGCGGCGGCGTTGTCGCGGTTGACGCCGCCGTCGGCCCATTCGATCCGGCAGTCGCCGACGGCGATGCCCGGTTCGCTGAGTACGACCAGGCGGCCTTCGAAGCCGTGCGCCCGGGTGATGTCGTCGAGCTTTTCGCGCGCCGCGGCGTAGAGCGCGTCATTGACGCGCACCACAATGTGCGGCGCGGACATGAGCTCGCGGAAACAGCCGCTGGCAAGCGCTGCGATTTCGGTGAACGGCTCGCGCTCGATCAGCGCCGGTGCGAGCTTGCGGGCGACCGCGACCGCAACCTCGACGGCCTCGCACTCAAGCCGCGCCTCAATCGCCTTGAGCGCGTCGCTTGCTTCGCCGAGGCTCGCGGCGATGCGTTCGAGCGCGCCTGCCATGCGCCGGTCGGCCTCGACCCCGGCGTCGGTCTGCGCGTCGGCATAGCCTCTGCGGTGCGCGGCGGTCTCGGCCTCCGCGAGTTTTACCGCATGCTCGGCGAGGGTGATCGTCGGCTCGCGCGTGCTGCCGGCCGCGAAGTCGACGTCGAACAGGAATTTGGCCGGTGCGCTCATCAGTAGATCAGCTCTTCTTCGCCGCGGCTCTTGGAAATGACGATTTCGCCCTTGGCCGCGAGATCCTTGGCGAGATTGACCAGCAGCACCTGCGCCTCGTCGACGTCACGCAGCCGCACCGGGCCCATCGCCCCCATATCGTCCACCAGCATCTTCGCGGCGCGGGTCGACATGTTGGACAGGAAGAACTGGCGCACCGGCTCGGCCGCGCCCTTGAGCGCGACCGCGAGCTTGTCTTTCTCGATGTGGCGCATCAGCGTCTGCGCCGAGCCCGGGTCGAGCTTGATCAGATCGTCGAAGGTGAACATCAGCGTCTTGATGCGCTCGGCGCTCTCGCGATTGTCCTCTTCGAGCGCGGTGAGGAAGCGGGTTTCGGTCTGCCGATCGAAGTTGTTGAAGATCTCGGCCATCACCTCGTGAGCGTCGCGCCGCCGGGTCTGCGACAGGTTCGACATGAACTCGGTGCGCAGCGTGGTTTCGACCCGCTCCAGGACTTCCTTCTGCACCGCCTCCATGCGCAGCATGCGGTTGACGACGTCCAGCGCCAGCTCCTCGGGCAGGATGGCGAGCACCCGCGCGGCGTGATCCGGTCCGATCTTCGAGAGCACGACGGCCACGGTCTGCGGGTATTCGTTCTTGAGATAATTGGCGAGCACTTCTTCCTGGACGTTGGACAGCTTCTCCCACATGTTGCGGCCGGCGGGCCCGCGGATTTCGTCCATGATGTTGCCGACCCGTTCCGGCGGCAGGTACTGCTGCAGCAACCGCTCGGTCGCGTCATAGGTGCCCATCAGGGCGCCCGACGCCGACATGCGCGACACGAATTCCAGCAGCAGATTTTCGACCAGCTCGGCCTCGATGGTGCCGATCGTGGACATGATGATTGAGATTTCACGCAGCTCGTCGTCGTCGAGCAGGCTCCAGATCTTGGCGCCGTGTTGTTCGCCGAGCGCGAGCATCAGCACGGCGGCGCGCTGCGGGCCGCTGAGTTCCCGCTTCTTCGCCGGGGCCTGCGGCGCGCCCGCGCCGGCGAGCGGGCGACCAGATTAGTCAGGGCGCTGACGCGGCTTGGATCGGTTTCGAAGGCGGATGGCATGGTCAGTCGATCAGGCCGTGCTCTCGGTCAGCCATTGACGGATGATGGAAACGGCTTCGTTTGGATTCTTGTCGGCGAGTTCGCCGACCTTGGTCACGGATTGGGCATGCACCTGGCCCTGGACCTGGGCGATGTCGATCATCTTGGCGGTCTCGCTCGGCTCCGGCTTTATGGCCTCGCCTTCGGTCGTGGCGGCGGCGCTGACTGCCGGACCGGCCGGCAGCGCCAGCGGCCGTTCCTCGGGCGCGAGCACGCGCCGCACCAGCGGCCGCACCACCATGAACAGCACGACCAGGCTGAGCAGACCCATGACCACCATCTCGATCGCGCGCATGATGTCGTCCTTGGTGAATTGCAGGGCCGCGAGCCAGCCGCTGGGCTCGCTGATCGGACTGACCGGTGCCTCGGCAAAGCGCAGATTGACCACCTCGACCTGGTCGCCGCGTTTCTGGTCAAAGCCGATTGCGGTGCGCACCAGCGCCGAAATCTGATCGATCTCCTCTTTGGTCCGCGGCTGATAGGAGATATCGCCCTTGTCGTTTTTGCCGTAAGTGCCGTCGACCAGAACGGCGACGGAAATGCGATTGACGCGGCCGCCTTCGATCACTTCGGTCTTGGTCGTCTTCGAGATCTCGTAGTTGACGATCTCCTCCGATTTCCGGCTCTGATCGCGCGGGACCGCATTGGCCTCGGGCGCCGCCGCTTGATTTTGCCGCTGCTGGTTGCCGCCGCCGGGTATTTCGTTGCCGACGGTCACCTGATTCTCGCGGTTGTCGCTCGATGCGGAAGTTTCCTCGCGAGTTTGACTCGACCGCACGACGCGGCCCTCGGGATCGTATTTGTCCGAAGTCTGGGTGACGCGGTTAAAGTCGAAATCGGCGCTGACCTGGACGCGCGCGCGGCCCGGCCCGACCACCGAGGAAACGATCGCCTCCACCTCGTCGCGCAATCGCTTCTCGAATGCCGTTCGCCTTTCGTCGGCGGTGACTTCGCCGCCGCTTTCATCGTCGCCGGCGCCGTCGGCCAAGAGGTGCCCGGCTTCATCGACGATCGAGATCCGCTGCGGCTTGAGGCCGTTGACGGCGGTGGCGACCAGGTGGCGGATGGCCCGCACCTGCGCCGGATCGAGCGTGCCGCGAACCTTGAGCACGATCGACGCGGACGGTTCTACTTTGTCTCGCGAAAACAGCGGCCGCTCGGGCATCACCAGGTGGACGCGGGCGGCCTGCACCCGGTCGATCGCACGGATGGTGCGCCCAAGCTCGCCCTCGAGGGCGCGCAGGTTGTTGACGTTCTGCACGAAGCTGGTCGTGCCGAGTGCGTCCGACTTATCGAAGATTTCGTAGCCGATGCCGCCGCCCTTGGGCAGGCCGTCGCCGGCGAGCGCCATGCGCAACCGAGTGACCCGGTCCTTCGCGACCATGACGGTGTTGCCGTCGTTGCGCAGTTCATAGGGGACGCCTTGCCGCTCAAGCTCCTTCACGACGGCGGCGGAATCCTCATAGCTGAGGTCGGTGAACAGCGGCGTCATCTGCGGTGCAGTAACGCGCAGGATGACAAAGGCGAAAAAACCGACCAGCGCGATGGTGACGGCTACCATCGCCGCGAGGCGTGGCGCACCAAGCGTTTTGACGAATTCAATCAGCCCCTGCACCGAGCTTCATCCCCCGCAGCGACGCGCGCGCGTCTCACCCGGCAAGATTTGCCCGGTCTATGGTTAGCAGCGGGTTAATAGGACGCCGACTTAGTGCATAAATCCGGCTCTCGCCATCAATCGAGATGCGCGGCCAAAGGCCGGCTTTCGGATCGATCACATCTCAAGCGTAACGCGGCGCAACTTATCGTCGTCTAAAATCGAAACGCCGGCCTTGCGCGCCGGCGTTGACAGACCGCTAAGGTGTGTTAAGCGCGCGTTACTGACGGTATTGCTGGATCCGGGTGGTGCGCAGGCCGGCGAGGCCATGTTGGTCGATCGAATATTGCCAGGAGAGGAATTCTTCGACCGTGAGGGTATAACGGCTGCACGCCTCTTCAAGCGAAAGCAGGCCGCCGCGGACGGCGGCTACGACTTCCGCCTTTCGGCGAATAACCCAGCGCTTCGTTCCCGGTGCCGGCAAATCGGCGATCGTCAGGGGCGAACCGTCCGGCCCGATGACATACTTGACCCTCGGGCGATGGGGCTCAGTCATAGCAACTCTCGCGGACTCGACACACTAGGCGCAGACCTTACGCAGCGCGGCTTAAAATTTGCCTAAGCACAACGATCGATTGATGACTTTCGCCGGCGAGACCGCGCAGTTTTCTCCCTTTACGGGCCGGTGATGCGCTGAGCGGCCGCAGAAGCGCAAAGTCGTCTGCGGCTGGCGAGGGCGGAAGGCCGCGAATCGCTACAGCAACGCACTGAGACTGCTGATGCTGCTGTTGAGATTGGTGATGCTGCTGCCGAGACTGGTGCTAAGGCTGCTCAGGCTGCTCAGCGCGTTATTGCTGACCGACTGGATCTGGCTGATCGGGACGCTCTGGCCGCCGACCGTCACCGTCGGCGGGTTCTGGCTGAGGTTGACGCCGGTGACCGTGCCTTGCACCTGCGTGGTCACGGTGACGGCCTGGCCGTTGGCACCGGTGGCACTGACCGCCATGGTGTAGTTTCCGTCCGGCCACGTCGTGCCGTTGCCTTGACCGTTCCAGGTGAAGTTTTGCGTTCCGGCATTGACCGCCATCGTGCCGGTATAGACGACCTGCCCCGTCGAGCTGCTGATGGTGATGCTGGCCGTCCCCGGCGCGGATGCGGATAGCGTCCAGGCGGCCGGGCTGTTGGTGGCATTGGAAAGCGCCGCGCTGCTGCTGTTGACCGTGACGGTCGAGCCGATAAGTTGCAGCGCCGACGTGGCCTGCGAGGTCTGCTGCATCGAGATCAGAGTCTGCAGATTGGTGTTCATGTTGATCTGCTGTTCGACCGAGGCGAACTCGACGAGCTGCTGCGTGAACTGATTGGTGTCGAGCGGAGAGAGCGGGTCCTGATTTTGCAGCTGAGTGGTCAGGAGCTGCAAGAAAGTATCGTAATTGCCGGCAATCGTTTGCGCAGCGGTCGAGGCGGTGGCTGACCCGGTCCCGGTCGTACTGGTAGACGTCGAACCAGCGGCCGTTGTGGTGGACGTTGTACTGCCCAGCACGGGCAAAACGGTGTTGGCCGCCTGTGTGACGCTGTTGGCCGCTTGCGTAATGCTATTGGTGGTCATTGGTGTCTGATCCTTGGTCGCACAATTGCCGCTCAAACGCGGATATCGATTCCGGTGCCGAGGCCGCCGCGGGTGTAAATCTGCGTTGCGGCGATCGGCGTCAGCTCAGGTTCGGGAATGACCAGCTGCGTGGGCGCCGGTTGTGAACCGGAGCCGTTGTTCTGGCCGGCGAAGGATTGACCGCCGAGGCTGAACTGAAGACCGTTGTCCGCTGTTTTTAGCCCGGCCTGATCGAGCGCGCTTTGCAATTGCGGCTGCTGGCTCTGCAAGAGCTGGAGCGTCTCGGGCCGGTCGACGGTCATGTGCGAGGTCATCTGGCCGTTGCCGTCGACGTTAAGCTGCACGTTGATGCGGCCGAGCTCGGGCGGGGCGAGCGTGATGTCGAACTGGTGGGAACCGGCTTGCGCCCGAGCGGAGATGGCAACGGCGAGCCCGGAGATTGCAACGGGCGCTGCGGCCGTCGGGTCTGCCGGCGCGGCAGCAGAAGTCGTCGAGGCCGTCGGCGCAGACGATGCTGAGAAGCCGAAATTCGGCAGGCCAGCTATGTCGGCTTTCGCGGCGCCCGTCGCGCCCTGGCTGTTCGACACAGCGGTGGCAGTATCGGACGACGGGGTTGTGGAAGACCCCGCGACCTGCGCCGCAGGGTGACCGGCGTTCGCGGCGCCGGTTCCGGCGATCGGTGCTGAGGCATCGTCGGCTGGTGGCGTTGCTGCTTGCTGCGGCGAGCTGCTGTCCGCGCGTTGCGTTGCGGCCGAAGCGGGTGAGCTTGGTGGAGCGCTGGTGGCGTTATCGGTAGGCGGCGCCGTCGGCTTTGCCGGCACGGTATCGGTGGCGTCCTGTGCCGAATGGGCGTTCTGCTCGGCGTTGACGAGCAAGGCGGCGGGCGGGCGCGCTTTGGTCGACGCGCCGATGGTCGCGCCGGCTCCGGAAGAACTCGCTTGCGTCGGCGCCGCGTTAGCCGGGGTATTGAGGTCGATTGCAGCGGCGATTGGTTGCGCCGGATTGGCGGCCGCCTGTGCTTGGGCCGCCGCCACGGCGCCGGCGTTGAGATTGGTGCCATTGCTGTCATTGCCGGTCTTGGCGGTCTTGGCGGTTTTGCCGTTGCCGCCGCTATTGCCGTCGCTGTCGGTCGAAGGCGCTTTCGTTGCCGAACCTTGTGCGGCAGGTTGCACAATGCCAGGTTCCAGAACATTCGCTGCTGCAGCGACGTCGGCGCTGTCAGTCGTTGCGGTATCGGCTCCAGCAGGGCGGCTTTTCGCGGCGCTTGCGGTGCTGACTTTGGTACCAGCGGCGCTCGCCGTGTTCGGAGCGGGGCTGCCGCCGTTCGCAATGCTCGGAGGCGCGCTGCTTGCGTTCGTAGCTGGCGCGCTTGGATTAGTGCCGGCTAAGGCATTCGTGGCCGCTTTGCTGGCGTTTGCCGCTTGCTGGGTTGGTTCGGCCCCGCCCTTTGCGCTCGCGGTCGCTTTGCCGCTGATCAACGGAGCCGGAAGGCTGCCGCCGCAGTTCGTCGCTTTCGGCGTTGGAGTCGCACCACCCGCAGCATTGCGAATGGCTTTGCCGACATTGACGCTTGGAAAGGCGTTCTTGCCGCCCCCAGCGGCGGCGCTCGCTGGGGCTGCATTGGTGTTCGGGGGCGTGTTGGGGCTGCTGTTGCCGGTGTTGCCGCTGTCGCTGCCGCTCGAATTCGAGCTTGCTGCACCGGTCGCGGCGGGAGCCGCGTTGGCACCGTTGGTTGCCGGTGTGGCGTCGGCGGTGGATGCAGGCGCCGGCGCGGCGGGCTGCGGCGGGCTTGCCGGTGTACTCGGTGCATTCGGCTCGCTTGTGCTGGCGTCAAGCAGGTCGGCGAATGGCTGCGCGTCGCTTTGCGGTGCCTGTGTGGGCCCCTGCACCCGCTGCGACGACCCGATCGAAAGCGTGGCGCTAATTTCTGACGCTATACTCGGCACCGCGAAACCCCTGCAGTCGAGACGACGCAGGGACCTGCCTGCAACGGGCGGGCCAGTGCGGCGCCAGAGGCAAATCGCGTGAATTCAATGTGTTACGTGCACTCCCTATAATCCCGAGCGCGGCAGCCTCTGCACTGGCTCGGCAAGTTTTGCCGCCCGATCGGAACGGGGGAGACACCGCCACCAAGCCGCGACCGTGGCGGAGCGGGCGGCCGGCGCCTATAGTAATGACAGGTCGAAGCGTGCGTAATCAGGACGTGATGGGCCGCCGGAACGGGAATATGGCCGCGTAGCCATGCTGAACAGTCTCGATATCGAGGGAAAGCCGTCGGATACGCGGGTCGTCGTCGCCATGTCCGGTGGGGTCGATTCGTCGGTCACGGCGGCGCTGCTGGCCGATGCCGGCTACGATGTGGTGGGCATTACGCTGCAACTTTATGACCACGGTGCGGCGACGCACCGGAAAGGTGCCTGTTGCGCCGGCCGCGACATTCACGATGCGCGCGCCGTCGCCGAGCGCATCGGCATCCCACATTACGTGCTCGACTATGAGCGCCGCTTCAAGGAGGCGGTGATCGATCGCTTCGCACAGAGTTATGTCGCGGGCGAAACGCCGGTTCCGTGCCTCGAATGCAACCAGTCGATCAAGTTTCGCGACCTTCTGGACACCGCTCGCGAACTCGGGGCCGGGGTCTTGGCAACGGGCCACTACGTTGCGTCCCGGACGTTGCCGGGAGGCGGCCGCGCGCTCTATCGCGCCCGCGAGGCCGAACGCGACCAGAGCTATTTTCTGTTTGCAACGACGCCCAGCCAGCTCGATCTTTTGCGCTTCCCCCTCGGTGACCGGACCAAGGCAGAGACGCGGGACCTGGCGCGACGCTTCGGTCTTGCAGTCGCCGACAAAGAGGACAGCCAGGACATCTGCTTCGTGCCGAGCGGACACTACGCCGATGTGATTGAGCGACTGCGCCCCGGAGCGGCCGCGCCGGGCGAGATCACAGACCTCGACGGGCGCGTGCTTGGCCGTCACGACGGCATCATTCACTTTACCGTCGGCCAGCGGCGCGGTCTCGGTATCGCGACCGGCACGCCGCTATACGTGGTGCGCCTCGACGCTGCCGCGCGCCGCGTCGTGGTGGGCCCGCGTGAGGCGTTGCGCACCAGCCGCATCCGGCTGCGCGAGGTGAATTGGCTCGGTGACGGCACGGTCGAACAGGCGTTGGAGAGGCGTCCCGAGGTCTACGTCAAAGTCCGCTCAACGCGGCCGCCGCAATCCGCCTGGTTGCGCGGCGGTGCCGACGGTAACGTTGATGTCGAGTTGATCGCGAGTGAGGACGGGGTGTCGCCCGGCCAGGCTTGTGCCTTCTACGACGCGGCCGAGGGTCAAGCGCGCGTGCTGGGCGGCGGCATTATCGCCGCTACGATCGCGGCGCCTGCGACCAAGCGGACGGTTGGCGCCGATCTGGCCACGGCACATTGATGACGGCCGCAAGCGCGGCGGCGATGGCGAAGAGGCGATGGCGGCTGAATTCGACAACGAAGCGGTCGCCAAGGCTTATGCCCGCTGGGCGCCGATCTACGATCTTGTGTTCGGGGCGGTGTTCGAGCGCGGACGCAAAGCGTCGATCGCTGCCGCTGAGCGTATCGGCGGACGCATCCTCGAGGTCGGCGTCGGCACCGGCCTTTCATTACCCGACTATTCCTGGACCAACCGGCTCACCGGCGTCGATCTTTCCGCGCCGATGCTGCGCAGGGCGAAGGCCCGTGCGGCCGAGCATCGCCTGACCAATGTCGATGGGCTCGCGGTGATGGATGCGCAGCATCTTGGCTTTCGGGATGGCGTCTTCGATGTCGTGGTCGCGCAATATGTCATCACCGCGGTGCCGGATCCGGAAGCGACACTCGACGAATTCGTGCGCGTAATAAAGCCCGGCGGCGAGATCATTTTGGTCAACCATCTCGGCGCTGAAGCGGGCCTGCGCGCGGCCTTCGAACGCTGGTTTGCGCCGCTCGCGCGCCGGCTCGGCTGGCGACCCGAATTCCGCTGGGAACGCCTGGCGCGATGGGCCGCGCGACACGGCGGCGTGCGCGTCATCGAGCGGCGCGCCATGCCGCCGCTCGGGCATTTTTCGCTGATTCGCTTCGGGCGGCTCGATCGCCGTGCCCGTGAGCCGTTCGCCGCGGCGGCGCGATGACAACGAAATGCCGACGCATGAGCGAGCGCCGGCTAACCGGATGCGATGGGGCGGAAACTTGCCTCTTGGAAAGCTTGGTGATCTGCCCTAAATCTCGCCTCAGCCGGCCCCAATTGACGGCAATGGCGGAGTAGCTCAGCTGGTTAGAGCAGCGGAATCATAATCCGTGTGTCGGCGGTTCAAATCCGTCCTCCGCTACCAGCCTAAGCGCCAGACATAACTTCTATATTTTGTTTCGACGGCTTGTTAGGGGCGTTGTCATGTTTTCGACGATGTGTAATCCCTGTGTAACCGTGCCAAGCCTTTTGTTCGCTCTCGGTTCTGGCACCGCCCGCCCGATAGCAGCGATCGCTTTGTTGATATGAACGCCATGGACATGCGAGTAGCGCAAGACCATCGCCAAGGTCTTGTGTCCGCTAATCCTCTGAATCGTTGGCAAGTCCACACCAGCCTGCACGAGGTTCGTGATCGCAGTGTGCCTCATGACGTGCGGGGTCACGATCTTGGGATCGAGCCCGGCGCGAAGCACGGCATTTTTAAACGGTTCGGCCATGCGGTCGCGATGACCGGTCATGCTGGTTGTCGGGCGAGGCGAAGGAAATATCCATCCATGTTTGTCAGCGCGCGTCTCCCTCTCCCGGCGCAATAACTTGGCAAGCTGAGGCGTGATTGCCTGCTCTCTTCGACCGCCCTTTGCTGTAGGTATAAAGAGTCGAAGCTTATCGAAATCCAGCCAGTCAAAGCGTGCCCGCAAAATCTCGCGGTGCCGCATCGCCGTGTTTAGACCGAATGCGACAAACAACCGGCAATACGGATCCTCGTCAGCAACGGCGGCTCGCAGTAGCGCGTCCGCCTGGCGGTCGGTGAGCGCGACGATGCGTCCCTGGACCTTCTCGAGGAGTCGGATTTTGCAAGGCCGAGATTTCAACCATCCCCATTCAATCGCGCAGTTGATGAGATGCGACAGCGTTGCTAATTCAAGGTTGATGGTGCCATTGCTCGCGCCCGCATCGAGCCTGCGTCGCTTGTAACGGTCGATCGTGAAAGTCGAGATCGAGTCGAGCCGCTGATTTCCAAAGAATGGAGTCAGATAGCGCCGGATTTGGCGTCGCTTCGCGACCAGATTTTTTCCATTTGTCTCTTCAAGACGGTCTACGTACTTTTTTGATGCTTCCGCGAAAGAAAGGTGGGTTTTGCGTCCGGGCGGCAACGACAGACGGCCCTCTCGGGCTTCGCTCCGGACCTTCTCGATAAACTCTTCGGCCTGAGTTCGAGTCACTCCCTCGCTCTCGCAACCGATTACACGGTGGATTCGTTGTCCGTCAGCCATGACATTGACGCTGAATACGCCGTCGCCGCTTGCTCTTCGCTCAAAGGTTATGCCGTGTTCGGTGATCTTGTTTCCCGGCCCAAGGCGCCGCATCGACGGACGACTGAGCTTTCGGAACTCTCTTGCCATCGGTCGCCTCGTTAAGCCGGACTTTCGTCGTACGGTGCAGGAAGCGCCGACTTGGGTAAATCGCCTCGAGCAACTTTCTTGAAGGTGGACCAATGCTCGCGAAGACGGTCATAATGTATCGTGATGCCGGTTGAACGGTACTCCAAAGATCCATCTTGTTTGATCAGCTTCAAAAGCACCTGCTCGTCATGAGTGAGCATTCCTGGATGATTAACAGCAAGCCTGACAAAACGGTCTGGCTCATCTACGTCCCACAATTGAGCCGACAGGTCCGCTATACTTCTGTCGGATGTCATCAAGATGGATGCTCGTTAGACTGTCTTCGATTGCCCATTCGATGAAGCTGGACAGCGTCCGTCGTTGTTTCCGAGCGGCTAGTTCCGCAAGGTAGCGAAGCTTGGGGTCAAGGCGCACAGTTACGATTTCGGATCGGGACAGCTTGCCTCCGCCCCCGCGCTTTCCGTACGGGCCAATTCCGAAATCCCGACTCGGGGGGATCAGCCATTCGCTTGGCGTTGCTGCGTTCGAAGTCTGCCGTCTGCTTTGGGTTGGAGGGCGCGAAATCCTCCATCGGCTTGGGCTTGGGGCGTGCGAAATCGGGCTCGGGCAAATCCTCCACCGGCTTGAGGCCCTTTGTGGAGTCGGAAGGATCGGCCACCGACGTTTCCTTCTATTTAGTTCCCAATCTATCTTTTTCATTCTATGTGCACCTGTGTTCTATTGCAATACATTTTTTTCGAGATTATTCCGTGTCGCCAGACAACACAAATCGCGAGGGGCCAAATGCAACTTCGGCCAATTGACGTCGTGATCCTTCCGGACGGGCGAATGGATCGCAGGAACGCCGCCCTCTATGTCGGACTTGCCGTGAAAACGCTGGCTATGCATGCGAGCCGGGGGACTGGTCCAAAGTCTATCAAACGTGGGCGCGTCTTCTATTTTCGGGAAGACCTGGACGACTGGCTGAGAGAGACCCCGTCGGACCGTCCGCGCCGTCGTCGCAAAGTGGACGGAGGCCTTCGCCCGCACGCAAGCGCACCATCCCCTCGGCGTCGGCAAGACCCACAGCGCTAGTTTTTTGTGCTGCGGAACTTGAGCAATGACCGCGGGCTACACCGAATACCCCGACTATTCAGATTCTATGGACGAGGTCGCGCTAGAGCTGGTCCCGGTTGTCCGAACAGATTTTCCGCATCGATAAGTGGAGCCTCTGCCGGGGTTAGGCTGCCAAGCGGATAGGCAGCGGCGTGAAGTAGGCGTGATCGGGTGTTATGCCGTCAAGGCTCGAGTGTGGACGTCGGCCATTATAAAAGTCCAGATAGCGGCCAATCGAAGCGCGGGCTTCGCTGACGCCTTCGTAGGCCCGCAGATACACCTCCTCGTATTTGATGCTGCGCCAAAGCCGCTGGACGAACACGTTGTCCCGCCAAGCCCCCTTGCCGTCCATGCTGATGGCGATCCCGTTTTGGATCAGCACACCAGTGAACGCCGCACCGGTGAACTGGCTGCCCTGATCCGTGTTGACGATCTCGGGCTTGCCATAGCGGGCGAGAGCGTCCTCAAGCGCCTCGACGCAGAATGCCGCCTCCATTGTGATCGATACACGCCACGACAGCACGCGACGACTGAACCAATCGAGCACAACAGCCAGATAGACGAAGCCACGCGCCATCGTGATGTAGGTGATGTCCATCGCCCACACCTGGTTCGGCTGCGTGATCGCCATCCCGCGCAGCAGATACGGGTAGATCTTGTGGCCGGGCTCTGGCTTCGTCATGCGCGGACGGCGATAGAGGGCCTCTATCCCCATCCGCCGCATCAGCGTCTTCACATGACGGCGGCCGATCTTGCACCCCTCGGCCACCAGCAGGCCTCTCAATAGCCGACTTCCCGCGAACGGGAACTCCAGATGTAGTCGGTCGAGACGCCGCATGGTCGCTAAGTCGGCTTCCGACACCGACCGCGGCAAGTAGTAGACGCTACCACGGCTGATGTTCAGAGCTTCCGCTTGCTTGGTGATCGGAAGATCGTGCGCACGGTCGATCATCGCCTTGCGCTCAGCAGCCCGGCTTTGCTGAGCGCTCCCTCTAAAAAATCATTCTCGAGCGTCAGCTCGCCGATCTTCGCGTGCAGCGATTTCACGTCGACGGCAGGCTGCGTCGATCCGCTGCCGCCCCCTGGACCGAAGACGTCGGCAGCCCCGCCCTCGAGCTGCGCCTTCCACGATGTGATCTGATTGGGGTGGACGTCAAACTGCTCCGCAAGTTCAGCCAGCGTGCGATCGCCCTTGATGGCCGCAAGCGCCACCTTCGCTTTGAAACCCGGTGTGTGGTTCCGGCGCGGTCGTCTTGTCATGGTTGCTCCTGATTCGCAGGCCACAGCGTGCCCGCCGTCAGGCAGAAACTCCACCTAGCGTCCTGTGCAGAGTTCCGGAACCAGCTCTGTCGCGCTCGCACTGCTCGGCGAGCCGCTTCGCAAGCTCCACGGTGGGCGCGAGTCGCGCTACGGGACATACGGCTCGCTCAGTGTGGATCTGAACAAGGGTGCTTATTACGACCATGAAGCCGGGGAGGGCGGCGGCGTGCTTGATTTGATCGTGCGGGAGACCGGGGGAAATTACACAGACGCGGTCGAATGGCTCGACGCCCATGGCATATTTGTTTTCAGTACAAAATGGGCAAACCGACGATACTCACCACTATCACGATCGCACCGACGCCAAACCTAACGGAAAAGGTAGTTCTTCTCCTCGCATTGTTGCGACCTACAACTACGTCGATGAAAGCGAGCAGGCATTGTTTGAGGTCGTGCGTTTCGACCCAAAAAGCTTTCGGCAGCGACGGCCAGATGGGTGTGGTGGCTACATATGGAATCTCGATGGCGTGCGCCTTGTGCTCTATCGATTGCCTGAGCTGGTCAAAGCCGTTGCATCCGGTCGCCTCGTGTTTCTCGTCGAGGGCGAGAAGGATACCGACAACCTTCGAGCCATCGGTATGTCGGCAACGACCAATCCGATGGGAGCCGGTAAATGGCGCGATGAATATAGTGATTTTCTACGCGGCGCCGACGTCATTGTCCTACCGGACAACGACCCGCAATCCAAGACCCGGACCGGCAATCCGCGCTTCCATTCAGATGGACGGCCTGTACGGACGGGGCAGGATCATGCGCAAGATGTTGCGCGTCGTCTCACCAACATAGCCAAAAGCATCCGCGTGCTCGATTTGGCGGCCCATTGGTCGGAATGCCCGAAGAAGGGCGATATTTCAAATTGGCTCGACGCTGGCCACGGCGCAGAGGACCTGTTGAGGCTCGTCGAGATAACGCCGCTGTGGCGCCGAAGTAGCGATCCTGGTGATGGCACTAAGCCAGAGATAAAGTCGGGCCTCCTGACGATATGTGCGGCCAACGTGAAACCGAAACACGTGGATGCCCTTTGGAAAGACGTCAAAAATGGGATTCGCCTCGCGCGCGGCGAGCACACGATCATTGCCGGTGAGCCTGGTCTCGGTAAAAGTCAAATCTCCCTAGCGATGGCCGCTGCCATCACAATCGCGGGCTGTTGGCCCCTTGGTGAAGGGTGCGCGCCGTTAGGTAGCGTCATCATCCTGGCAGCCGAGGACAGCATCGACCACACGATTGTTCCGCGCCTTATCGCTGCTGGCGCCGACCTTAGCCGCATCCACTTCGTGCAGGCCGCCGTCGCGGAGGACGGCAAGGCCCAGCGAATGTTTAACTTCCAAGCGGATCTCGCCAAGCTCAAAGCGCTTATCAGGGAAATCGGGGATGTCGCGCTCGTCATCATTGATTCCGTGACGGCCTACATGGGCAAGATCGACAGCCACAAAAATACCGACGTGCGGGCCGTGCTTGCCCCGCTCGGCGAACTTGCCGAGGAGCGCCAGGTCGCGATCGCCTCGGTCACCCACTTCACCAAAGGCTCGGGGGGCGCCTCGACCAAAGCGATCGACCGAATCATCGGATCCGTTGCATTCGTCGCTGCTCCGCGCATTGGCTTGACTGTAATTTCGGACCCGGACGATCCGGACCGACGTCTGTTCCTCCATGTAAAGAACAATATCAGTAGGGCGCCGCAGGGCCTCGCGTTTCGCATTGAGCAACACGTTGTCGCCTCAGATGAAAAGGGCGACATCCTTGGCTCATGCATTGCGTGGGACGGTGAGCCGGTAGAAAAAACGGCTGACGAGGCCTTGTGTGCCGTAGGTAACAAGGAGCAGACGGCAAAGGGCGACGCTATCGAGTTCTTATCAGGCGTGCTCGCCGATGGCCCCGTCAAGGCAAAGGACATCGAAAAGGAAGCCCGAGCGGCATGTCTACTCGGCGAGGACCAGTTCATCGGTCAGAGCAAACCGTTCCGGTCGGCGCGCCAAGCCCTGGGCATCGTCTCCTATCAACCCAAAGGACAAAAAGCCGGTGGGTGGTTGTGGGCCTTGCCGGCGGATCAGGTGCCCTTGGAAGCGTCAGATGCCCTCAAAATGAGGGGGCACCTGACGGGGAACGGGGCATCTGATAGAATCTAGCACAGATCGCGGCTTATCAAACGCGCGTCTACGCCAACTCGATGACGCCGTCGCCGACTATGCCTTAACGCCACGGTCGAGGATCGCTGACCGGGAGGTGGGCACCTGGGCCTGGTGCCTGCCCGCTGACTGGCTGGACCGAGACCATAAACAAGGACGCCTACGGCCATCCTTCACGCCGTCGCTCGATGTGCTGGAGACGCGATGAACACCGAGACCACAAGAGAGCGGCTGCATTCAAGCAGTCCAGACGGGGACCGGCCCACGCCCAGGTTGGCCTCAACCCTGCGCGTGCGCGCCTATCGGGAGCGACGCCGTTTGGGAGTTCGTTGCGTGCGGATCCGGGTAGATAAGAACTCGATCGAGGCGCTCGTCAAAAGGGGATACCTACCGGAGGCTCGGGCTCGAGACCTCGGCGCCATTCAGGAGGCCGTGCAGATGTACGTCGCCGATGCACCGTACGAGTTAGCGTAACGGCGTTCCCGAAGAGCGTCCTAATGCCATGCAACATGGTTTCAATCGTAAGGGAAGCTCCGATCTCGCCGAGAAGGTCAACGCGCAGAGCCTCAGCCGTATCGGCGAGACTAGACCAACCCCGGCCGAACTTGGCCGCGGTCCGAGCACGCACGGCTCAGAATGTAACGCGTTACGCGCAAGTCAGTTTGGGGAGCCCAGACAAGGCCGAAACTCGCATTTTGTGTGGCAAATAGTTTTGACAGTAGAGCCCTTACCGAAAACGGACGACAGACGGCTAGTGGTAGAACTGCTGCCGGGCGACGAATTTTCGTTTGAACACAGCGGCTTCGGCCGAACTGAGGATGATTATCGATGACTAGGCGCTTGGGCAAGATTTACTAACGGATAGTTTACAACGACCGGCTTCGAGGTCCGCAGGGCGATCCGGAGCGCACGCCGTAAGACCATGTCAGTGACGAATAACGCAAAGCCGTTGAGCTTAACGCTGAGCCTATGCGTGGACGTCAACAACGGGCGTTACGCATAACGCGAGCAAGAGCCACGGAGATGCACTACCCGGTCGGCGTCTCCGTTATGCCTCACGCACAAGCTGGCCATCGCATCAGGGGTAAAGCCGTCTGCATGCGGCCAGACCGATAAGGTGAGCCGAGCCGCTTTGACACGATGCCCTCGCAGCCGAGCTCGCGGGCTTCCCGGTAAATGGTCGCGCCGTTCTCCTCAAAATGCGTTCCTCGATCGGTCGCTGGCGCAGATCTTCGCCGTCGAGCTCCCGGCGATGTTCGCAGCAATGCTTGGCACCAAATTGATTAGGGGCAAGACACGGCGACCAGCAGGGTATATCGTGTTCGTGCGTGGGGGGTAACCGATGAGTAGTGTAAGCTTTCCGGAAACGCTTTTTGATTGTCCGAATTGTAGCGCCCGGTACAAACTCGTTCGCGCCGAGCCAGGTTCGGAGACCGTCGATCGGCAGATTACCTGCCGCAGTTGCGGAGCGCCCTTTCATTCGCGGGCGAACGGCATGGTGCTCAAATACTTCCGTGTGGATCGCCCTGGAGTCCAAGGGCAAGGACGCCGCATCCAGTAGCGTCACGGCGTTGTCATATCGGCCTGCCAGACTGGCGCTGGTGGCGATCAGCGCGCCCCTGTCCCTAAGATGACGCCCAGGAGCCTCGGCAGCGACCACTGCCGGGGTTCTCTTTGGCCTGGAGGCACCATCGCCCGCGCGCGTCAGCAGCAACTCTAATGCCGAGGAAAAGCCCAAAGCTAATTGTGGCTGCTCAACACGCTGCCATAGCACGGCGCGTTGTCGCTGATCAGCGCGACCTAATTGCCAGCAACGGGAGGTTCCCTCCAAAACACCCTCGCATCGACCGGCAGGTCAGTGACGGCGTCCAATTCGTCGGATGAGGGAAAGGCGATAGTTTGGGGGTGGCCAGGACCTTGGAACTAAGCCGCAGCGCGATGCATCGCCGCTTTTTCACGTGCGCCATGGATTACCTTGACCGATTTTTCTATGGCTGACCACAAGCCGCTTATTTCAGCGATGGAGGAAGGATCGGAATCGTATCCGTTCATACCTTCGCCTCCGGTGAGCGGAAGCGAAAAGCTTGCTCGGTGGCTGATCTGACCACCCCAGACAGGGGCTTCGAGCTGAGCCAGGCACCTACGCGCTGAGCTTACTGCCGGCAATTCGATCTCCTGCCGCTTCGGTGGCGCGGCGTTAAAGACAACTGCGTAGGGCGTACCCGCCTGCCGCGCCAACCCGATGGTGTCCTGTACGGCATCAATATCAAACAATCCGGGCCGACACGGGATAATAACGAGCGTTGCCGCCTCGATGGCTTCAACTACGCTCACCGAGTTGTTCGGTGGAGTGTCAATGAAGACCCAAGCCATGCCTTTCCGCCTGGCCTTTTTCACGATATGGGCGATGCCACCACGTTTCACGATCTTCAGGGGCAGTGCGGACTCAGCGCGCAGTTTATTCCAAAGCGTGAGCGAGCCTTGCGGATCGTCGTCAATGAGCAGACATGGCCGCGTCGGCCGGTGCATGTGGACAGCCAGATGCGCAGCCAAAGTACTTTTGCCAGCCCCTCCTTTGCGCGACGCAAAAGCCAACACATTCATCGATGCAATCCGCTGCACGGGATTAAGGGCCAAGATGAGCGCCGATGATTCGCGGGAGCTTCTGCTCACGCAGTTTCCAATCAGAAGATGAACAAGCCGTCTATTGTCGTGTCGTACCGCTGTCATAATCCAGACGAGATCCGCCCTGATCAGACGCCTTGGCGCACGTCGCGCAGAAGGTCCGCTAGCTTGACACTGTCGGCATCGATGCGCCGCCGCGTCCTTAATGCGCAGCGGGCCGTTACGCGTTACACTTAGGTGTGCCGTAAACGTTAAGCATCACGCGGCTCCGCATTTCGCGGCGCTCCGTTGAAATTCACTCACGTTTCCACGTGAGATCGATGTCCGCTCTTGCTCCGATTCCAGACGAACCGCTGCACCGCAGCGAACCGCCGCTTCGGGCCAGGAAGAGACTCATGCGCCGCAGCAAACGCGCCGTTTAACACTGGCGTATCTCCTGGCCTGCACCAAAGAAACCGGCGGCGCTTGTCGCCTCATCAGTGAGCCAAGGCAAACGCTGCCGCAGTATCGGGCGCCCTTCTGGCCCCGACCGTGCTCATCATGGACGGCCCTGGACGCTTAGCGCGCACCCGACGCGACCATGATCGCGCCGGCTCTGGCGGAAAGCGTACGGCCAACCGGGAAACGAACGTTGTCGTTCCGGTTGTGAACAGACGGATCGGTTTTTGGTAGGGACAGGTGCGCCACGGGCGATGTACCATTTCGAGGCAAACCGTTATAAAGTTGGCGGGTGCGCATGGATGATGGCGACAGCTCACGGATGCATGGCGTCGTCTCGTTTGGCCCTTTCCGCCTGTTTGCGGCCGAAAGGCAGCTCAAGAAAGGGGACGAGCCACTCCAGCTAGGTGGCCGTGCGCTCGACACGCTGATCGCGTTGGTTGAGCGGGCCGGAGAAGTCGTCACTCAAAGGGAGCTGATCTCGCGCGTTTGGCCGGATGTGACGGTGGAGGAGGCTAATCTCCGCGTCCATATCGCTAGCCTTCGGAAGACGCTGGGGGATGGGCGCGAGGGCGCTCGCTACATCGTGACTGTCCCCGGTCGAGGGTATTCCTTTGTCGCACCGGTGACGCTCTCCACACCGCAGCTCTCGCCGTCGAGAGAGGCCGCTGTCTCCGATCGGCTGCCAAAGCTGCCACCCAAGTTGACTCGCATGATCGGCCGCGATGACACCATTCGCGCCTTATCGGCACAGTTGATGATGTCGTCGGTTCGTCAGCATCGTCGGTGCGGGCGGCATCGGAAAGACTACCGTCGCCATATCCGTTGCCCACGCGCTGTTGGATGGTTTCAACGGGGCGGTTTTCTTCGTCGATCTGGCTGCATTGACCGATGCCAAACTCGTGCCGACGGCGGTCGCGTCGGCGCTTGGGTTTATGATGCAAACCCAGGATCCGCTGCTCAGCCTGCTGGCCTTTATTGGCGACAGGAAGATCCTTCTCGTGCTCGACAATTGCGAGCATGTGATCGACGTTGGCAGCAACATTGGCCGAACGGGTCGTCAGCGAGACACCGCAAGCGCACGTCCTGACAACGAGCCGCGAAGCTCTCCGGGTTGAAGGTGAACATATCCACCTGCTTTATGCACTCGATTGTCCGCCCGATGACGGCTGACCTAACAGCGACTGAAGCGCTCAGGTATCCGGCTGTTCAGCTTTTCATGGAGCGGGCTGCGGCGAGCGGCTATAGCGCAGCGTTGAGCGATGTCGATGCGCCGATCGTCGCTACGATCTGCCGCCGGCTTGATGGAATCGCGCTTGCCATCGAACTCGCGGCGAGCTCGCGCCGGTTCTCTCGGGATTCGTGGAATTGCGGAACTGCTCGACAATCGCTTCAGCTTGATCTGGCACGGCCGACGGACTGCGCTGCCTCGGCACCAGACCCTGAACGCGATGCTCGACTGGAGCTACAACCTGCTTTCGCAGCACGAAAAGACTGTTCTTCGCAGCCTCTCGGTGTTCACAGGGGATTTCAAGCTTGAGACCGCCTGCTCCGTTGCAGCCGACGCGGAGAGAGATGAAGGCGAGTCGCTACTGAGGCGATCGCAAGCCTGCTTGCGAAATCGCTGATATCAACGACCGCAATACACGGATCAACATATTATCGGCTGCTTGAGACGACGCGGACCTTTGCTGCCGCTAAACTTGCCGAGCGTGGCGAAGCCAATCGCGTTGCCCGTCGGCATGCGAAGGTTTTTTCCGAGTTTCTCCAGCACGACCAACTCGTTCAATCGAGGTTTGGCGAGCGCGACCTTTCCGGATACGCCGCTCATATCGCCAACGTGCGGGCGGCGCTCCAATGGGCGTTCTCCGACGATGGGGATGTCACCCTTGGCGTAGAGCTCGCTGCTTGGGCGGCGCCGCTATTCGTTGGTCTGTCCTTGCTCCAAGAGTGCACCCGGTGGTGCGAGCGGGCGCTTGCCGGCCTCGACGATGCCGCCCAGGGCACCAGACGGGAGATGATCCTGCAGGAAGCGCTCGCACTATCATTGATGTACACTGGCGGGAACAGCGATCAGGTTCGCGCGGCGATTGAACGTGGACTTCATCTAGAGGAAACGTTCGGGCACGTGCTGCGCAAACTCCAACTTTTTTTGTCCCTGTACAGTCTTCTCATGCGGCTCGCCGACTTCCGTGGTGCACTCAAGGTCGCGGAGCAGAGCGGAACGTTCGCAGAGACCGCCAAGGACCCAGCCGGATTACTAGTCGCAGATTTTATGCTAGGCGGTGCTTACCATTATATTGGCGACCAAGCCGCGGCGCAATTTTATGGTGAGCGTGCCTTGGCTCGAGCAGCCGAGCCTGGCACGTCAGTCCCTAACTTCGTGGGGTTTGATCATCGCACCTACGCTCCCGTAAGCCTCACTCGTGCTTTGTGGTTGCGCGGTTTTGCCGATCGGGCGAGGAGCATTGCAAAAACAGCCATCGATGAGGCGGTGAGCGGAGTTCACCCAATTTCTAAATGCGTTTCACTGGCGTACGGTTCGCCAGTCTTTCTTTGGAGCGGGGACCTCCGAAGCGTCGAAAACTATACCGCCCGGCTGATCGAATATGCGGGACGACATTCGATTGAGCCATACCGGGCGGTCGGCCTCGGGCTGAAAGGCGCAGTTGCCATCGGCCGGGACGAGTTGGAATCCGGTATCGACTTGCTACGCGGCGCGCTGGAAATCCTGACAACCCTAAGGCTGAATATATTCGTTACTGAGTTCATGGGCGCACTCGCCGATGGCCTACGCAAGCACGGACAAGTGGAGGAGGCCCTCCTTACAATCGATCGCGCCATCGGGCGCGCGACAGATTGCGGATCGACATTTGACATGGCCGAACTGCTGCGGGTTAAAGCGCAGATTTTGACGGCCATACCGCAGTACGGCCGGGATTCAGCCATGAATTGCCTGACCGAAGCGCTTGCGGTCGCAAAGGCGCAATCTGCACTCGCGCTGGAGCTAAGGTCGACGATAGACTTGGCGCATTTGCTCGCTGAAGGCGGACAGCGCGATCAGGCCCGCCATGACCTCGCTCTCATATACGGCCGCTTCACGGAAGGATTTGAAACGGCGGACCTAAGGGCCGCGCGCCAACTTATGGAGGAACTGGCGTAGCACCCTTCGCCAGCCTCCAGGCGAGGGCGTCTTCTTGCAAGTGCGTCGACTTTTCACTTTTTTACATAATACAACGTGCGTAGCCATCGACCCCTTGGTCATTGTGAACGGCAGGCGTGCTCCGCGAGTCGTTACTGCCAAGGGAATTTTATGCCAACGTCCTCCCACCCGACGAAAGCCCTGGCTGTACTCTCGCCATCGGTCGCAGCCTATGTCGAGGCAACCAACAGCTTCGAGCTTGAGAGGCTACTCGCTACTTTCGCGGACGACGCTCTCGTCAACGACCAGCTGCGCGACTATTGGGGTAAGCCGTCAATTAGAGAATGGGCGGCGCGCGACATCATCGGTCAAAGCCTGACAATGGACGTGACGAACGTGGTCGAACACTACGGAAACTTCATTGTTACCGCAAAAGTCGTCGGCAAGTTTGATATGACAGGGCTACCGGATCCGCTCGTATACGCCTTTTACTTTACGGCTCATCGCGACCGGATTGTTCAACTGATCATTCTTCGCAACCGATACGACATTTGAAAGCGGCAGATCTATTGTCGCGGTGCTCTTCACCTCCATCGACCCGCTGCCGCAACTCCCGAAGACTGAAATCGCCGCACGCTTAAATCTTAGCCTTAAAAATCAAACTTATAGGTGAGAACAGCGCCGCACGGCACTGCTAGTTCCGTCCCAAGCAACCGGCGCGGCCCGGTCTGTAAAGACGGGCTTCCCGGCTTTTACAAAAATCTACAACCCTTAATTTGCCTGCGAATGAAGACCGCGCAAATTCAAGCCGATGACGTTCTAGCCAGGAGATGTCCAATGAAGATTATCCGGTTCGAGGAACACTACGGGCTTCCGGCTATATACGAAGCCGCTAAAAAGGCGAACGACCCGTATCTGCAGGTGCTGGAGACATTAAAAAAAGCGGGACACTTCCCCGACGACTCGAAAACCGGGTTCCCAGCAGGCATCTACGATCTGGGCGAGGGGCGGATCGCTGCCATGGATGACGCCGGTATCGACGTGCAGATCCTCTCGTACGCTACGCCGAGCGCAGAGCGCCTTGAGCCGTCGCTATCGAGGGGGCTAACCAGAGAGGCGAACGACACCCTAGCGGCTACGGTCGCTAAGCACCCGGATCGGTTCCTCGGATTTGCCACACTACCAATGCTCGACCCCGCGGCTGCAGCCCGCGAGCTCGAGCGCACCGTCCGCGACTTTCGCTTCGTGGGTGCAATGATAAATGGCCACGTCAATGGGCGTTACCTTGACGACAAGTTCTTCTGGCCGGTGTTTGAATGCGCCGAAGCGCTTCGCGTGCCCATCTACCTGCATATCCAAATTCCGCCCAAGCCGGTGGTCGACGCCTACTACGGTGGCTTCGCTCCCGAGGTATCTGCGTTTCTGTCAATTGCGGGATCGGGTTGGCACATCGACAACGGGGTACACTGCCTCCGCTTAATCCTGGGCGGGGTGTTCGACCGGTTTCCTGCGCTGCAAATCATTGTGGGCCACAACCTCGAAATATTGAGTTGGATTGCGTGGCGGGCGGACTACTCATTTCCGTCAAAGATGAGTGGGCTGAAACGGACCATCAAGGAATACTTTCGGGAGAACTTCTACGGTGGAATCCTCGCTGGAGAGTACGTAAACCAGGAGCCTGGCGCGATGGATAAGAGCTGGAGTTTGTCGTACCAGGCCTATCAGAGCATGGTGAACACGGTCGGTATCGACCGCGTCGTGTTCACCACGGACTGGCCATACGTCAGCATGAAAGCCGCTCGGCAAAGCCTCGATCAGATGCCCATCAACGTAAACGATAAGGAGAAGATCGCTCACCTCAACGCGGAGCGCCTGCTCGGTCTCGGTCAGACTGAACGAAGGCAAGGGCGTCGAACGGCGGCTTAACGAATATCAAAAGTGCTGCCCGGACGCCGCAAAGCCGCACTGGAAGATGTTTGAATAGGAGGGCATCCATGACGAAATTCAGTCAGCGGTCCTCGCCGCCAGAACAAATCCTGCTGCAGGAGCTCAACCACCGGATCAACAATGAATTCGCCGCTGCCATCAGCGTCGTGTCTCTTGCTGCGACCCGGTCCGCCAATAACGAGGTCAAAACCGCTCTGACGGCAGTTACGGAGCTGCTCCACCATTATGCTTCAGTGCATCGCGCTCTGCAGATGCCGGAGCACGACGTCGAAGTGGACGCGGAGCCTTATCTTCGTCAGCTCTGCTTTTCAATCGGCAGATCCCACCTCGATAGCAGAAAAATCAAGCTCGTGCTTGCGGTCGAACCTTTTCCGCTACAGGCGCCCATTATTTGGCGACTGGGAATGATTGTCTACGAGCTCATAATCAACGCGGCCCGCCACGCCTTCGACGACTGCGGCGGAGAAATCCGCCTTGCGGTCTGGCCTGACGGTCCAGTCGTGAAATGCCGCGTGCGGGACAATGGATCGGCTGCGGTGAATATCCAACCGGGACACGGTCTCAAAATAGTGGATGCCTTGAGCAGCGCTCTGGGCGCGTGTTTCAAGCAGACGTTCGGACCGCTTGGATCACAGTCCCTTCTCGTCTTCCCTTACGACGCTAACAATAATTGCCCGAAGCGACAAAATGGAATGGACGTGATGGAGCACTTCAATGCCGAGCAGGAGCCCGCGTTACCTCAAGGTTGCGAACCATTGATCAAGGAAATACTGGTCGAACCCGTTCGCGCCGGATTTGGGAGCTGAGTTATGGCGTTCCAGGATCCAACGTCAACTAGGAGCACGAAGCCTCCATAGCGGCCAATCGATCCATAGCGTTGCCCCGTCGCGGTGTTATTTATCCAAGGAATAAATCCTATTCACAGGCGCCTTCTACTGAATGGCCGATGCCTTTGTCATGTTGGCGGGCGGCGAAATCAGATCTGGGGGCGCCGGTTTCCAAGGGAGGAAGTCCATGAGTTGCTTCGACACTTATCGCGGTAGCTTTCCCAATGCTAACCTGACGCGCTCGAAAAGCGGTGTGCTGGAAGTGGCGCTTCACACCGATGGCGGCACGCTGGCCTTCAACGGATATACCCACGAACAATTCGTCGACCTGTTTCACGCCATCGGCTCTGACCGCGATAACCGCGTTGTCATCCTGACCGGCAGCGGCAACGCCTTCATGGAGACAATCAGTCCTGAAGGTTTCGATTTCTTCACCCCGCAAGGTTACGACAAAATCTATCGTGAGGGCAGGAAAGTCCTCATGAACATTCTTGACATCGAGGTGCCGCTGATCGCCGCTGTGAACGGCCCGATGCGGCTGCACACCGAATACATCCTGCTCGCCGACATTGTGCTGGCGACGCCTTCAACTGTTTTTCAGGACAAACCCCATTTCGAATTGGGTGTCGCGTCCGGTGATGGCGTCCATTTGTTGTGGCAGGAAGCCATCGGCAGCATACGCGGCCGCTACTTTATCATGACCCGGCAGGAGCTCGATGCACAGACGGCGAAGGACTGGGGCGCGGTCAACGAAATTGTTCCGACCGATAAGCTACTTCCCCGTGCCCGCGAGATTGCCGAAGGGCTCGCCAAGCTGCCATCGCTCACCACGAAGTATACGCGCATCGCGATGACCCAGAAGCTGCGCCGCATCATCGACGAAGGCGTCACACTCGGGCTCGCATTGGAGGGGATCAGCGCCGCAGATGTCGCGCGAGCGAGGGCGCAATGAGCGGGACGCCCAAACTAGGATTTGGTGACGCAACGATGCGCGGAGGCGCCCGTTTCTTAGGTGCAACGGAGTGGACGATCTGCGCGCTTCTGTATGCGGGATTTTGGGATAAAAGATTCGGCATTCTCGGAGCCCTCGGTTCAACCGTCACGTTTGCAACGACCGTCACGATCATCCCATTCATGCCGAATGGCTGGGATCAGGCTGCCGGGTTTCCTGCGATGGCTGGCTTGGTTCCATTCCTGATCAAGGATGTCGTCCTCCTCACGGCCACCTGTTGGCGTCGCGTCTGGCAGCCTGTGCTCGATGAAATCGCCGCTGCCGGCCTGCGTCCAGTCGCCGTGGATTTTCCGGGCTTTGGACGGTCAAGACCGCCAAGGCGATCGGCGTCAATCTGTCAACGGCGATCCAGCCATTACCGATTTGCTGCCCGCGTTTTGAACAAACATCGGTCCAGCCATGAGGAGCGCTCAAAACGCTGTGATCCGCCACGTTTGCCTCGAGTGCTACATAGCCACGTCAACGATACGTCGCGTGCGCGCGGTGTACGATAGCCCAGAGTAGAATATCCGATGCGTAACATCTCCAAACTCATTTCGCGTCGAAATATGCTGGCTGCGACCGCCGCTGGCGGCGTGCTGTCGGCGGCGACGTTGGCGCAAGCGGCCGAAACCATGCCGGAGCCGCGGCGTCCCGGTCACGGCGGCAGCAATCCCGGTCCGAAGAATCCAGTTCGCGCTAGCCAAAACCCCGACATGCTGTCGCCGCCGGCGACCGACCACGGCACGCTGCCGAACCTCCGCTTCACCTTCGAAGACTCGCACGTGCGCCTCGAAACCGCCGGCTGGACCAGGCAGGTCACGGCGCGCGAACTCGGCATCTCCAAAAACGTTGCCGGCGTGAACATGCGGCTCAATGCCGGCGGCGTTCGTGAGCTGCATTGGCACAAGGCCGCCGAATGGGCCTACATGCTCACCGGCACGGCGCGCATCACCGCGATCGACCCCGACGGGCGCAATTTCGTCGACGACGTCGGCGTCGGCGATCTGTGGTATTTCCGGCCCGGTGTCCCGCATTCTATCCAGGGTCTCGATCCGGACGGCACGGAATTTCTGCTCGTGTTCGACGACGGCGATTTCGACGAGGACAACACTTTCCTGCTCACCGATTGGATCAAGCATATCCTACCGGAGGTGTTGGCCAAGAACTTCGGCGTGCCAGCTTCGGCGTTTGATAAAACCTTGGATCCGAGCCAGGCTTACATCTTTCCCGCGCCCGTGCCTGGACCGCTCGCCGGCGACAAGATTGCCGGCGCCACCGAAGTGCCGCAGACCTTCAGTCACCGCATGCACGCGCAGACGCCGATCAAGTCCAAAGGCGGCACCGTGCGAATTACGGATTCGAAGAATTTCCCGGTTTCGAAAACGATTTCGGCCGCGCTGGTCGGGGGGTCGAGCCGGGCGGCATGCGTGAGCTGCACTGGCATCCGAACACCGACGAGTGGCAGTACTACCTCTCCGGAAGCGCCCGCATGGGCGTGTTTGCCGCCTCGGGCCAGGCCCGCACCTTCGATTTCGAGGAAAACGACGTCGGCTATGTGCCCTTCGCCATGGGCCACTACATCGAGAATACCGGAAAGACCACGCTGCGTTTCCTCGAAATGTTCAAGAGCGACTACTACGCCGACGTGTCGCTCAACCAGTGGCTCGCGCTCACGCCGCCGGAGCTGGTCAGAGCGCATCTGCATGCCAACTCGCAGCTGATGCAGGCCCTGCGCAAGGAAAAGATGCCGGTCGTGTAGGCTTCAGTTCGTCTGGATACGAAATAGAGGATGCGTTTCCTGGATGCGGTGCGGTGCGACGAGCGGTGCACCGCAAGTCCGGGACCACTTCGCGCTGCGCCGCGAGTGCCTGGATCGAATGCTCATCTTTGGCGAGGCGCACGCCTCTATCGTTGACGGAATGAAATGTAGGTACAGGTAAACTTCGGAATGTGAGGATTACTCGAATGCTGCGAGGCACACTCCATTTCCGTAACGGGTCAATCGCGTCACATTCGCGATGTCCGCGGCATGTCTGCTTTTTCACCCGATAGCGATCAAATAGCCGACGTTTCAACACTTCGGTTTCGGGCCAAATCCGGGTATCGAGCAGTCTATTCTATTACCTCGTCGGAGGGTATCACTGTGCCAAATCTTCGTCGGCTTCGCGTCGCACCGCCGGTGCGGCCGGGTCGACGGGCCACGACGCCACATTAGGCCCGGACCATTCGGTCTGGGGGAGTGTCGGGGAATGCGGGACGCCTGCACGGAGGCACTGCAAGCGTTCCGCATGCTCGGCGCTGTCCACAAAAAGGGATGGCCCCGGCCTGGGCAGACCGGAGCCACATGAACGGAGAGCGGGGCTTGGGAGGAGGCGGGGAGATGCTCTCCGTCTGACCCTCACCCTATATCGCGGCACCCGGTTTGCTCTATCCTACGCAAGTCTGATTTGATGGCATTTTGGTTTGTAGAACCTTTACTATCGTTTAATCCAGCATGCGAAATTGAGACGCAAAATGGTGAGCGTGCTCGTTGCTATCGCTGTATTTGCAGGCGTGGCCCTCATCTACAAGCTGGCAACTGCTGGATCAATCCGGCCTTTGACCGGGACCCTTACCCCGACCCTGACCCTGAGCAACAAAAGCTCGTTGAGCTGGTCATCGCTGACGCGACTGGAACAGGTACGCCCGACCTCGAAACTTTCATCCGCAAACAACCCTGGGGCGGTACGGAGCTGCGAAACCGCCTAATGCATGCTCAAAATAGAATACGGCTAATCGCCGAGCCGGCCGTGTTCAAACGCGCAAAGCAAACGGTTCGTCGCATCATCTTGAAATCTTTTATATGGGGTGTGGCGTATTAAAAATCCTTGATGCCAAAGGACGCCGTGCAGCGTGATCGCGTTCACGCATCGAACGAAGGGTAAGGGCCCCTGGCCCCGCGCTGAAACCGAACTGATGCGCCGATGACCGACGCCACCACGCCAGACACCGAGCTCCAAGGATCCGCCAAGGATGGCAAGGTTTGAAGCCGGCTTCGAGGTCCGCAGCGCGATCCGGAGCGCACGCCAGAAGACCATGTCGGTGACGAGTGACGCAAAACCGTCGAGCCTAACGCTGAACCTATGCGGGGACATCGCCTCCGGGCGTTACGCATAACGCCGGGGCAACCACGGAGGCGTCAGCCCTCCGGCCTCTCCGTTATGCCTCACCTGACGCCCACCAGACGAGGAGCACGACATGCCCACAGAATGGCTCCCAGGCGCAAAAGGAGCAAGATCATGACGAATTCCCAGAGGACGGACTTCCCGGTCTTCACCGAACATAGAGTTCAGCGCAATCGCGGCAACATGTACGTCCGCGACTTTCCGGGCAGCGGGGCCTTCGTGCTGCTGCATGGGTTTCCGGACAACTCGCGCATCTATTACGACCTCATTCCACACCTGGCGTCGGCCGGGCGCAGAACCATTTCGATAGACTTCCTAGGCTTCGGGGCGTCAGACAAACTGGATGGCGCTCAGTATGGCTTTGAACAACAGCTCCGGGATCTGGAGGCGGTCGTGGAGGCCTTGGGGCTCGAGAAGATCATCCCGGTCGGCCACGATGCCGGTGGCCCGACCGCCGTCAACTTCGCCCTGAAGCATCCGGAACGCACGGCCGCCGCCTGCTTGATGAACGGGTTTTACGGCGACGCCCCTGGACTACGAGTTCCCGAGTTTATCGAGCTCTTCGCGACCAAAAGCCTGAAATCTCTCAAGGCATTTCTTGGCAAGTCCGCAGCAGTTCGCGTGGCTGCTGGCCTTTCAGCGCGACCAAATGCAGGTAGGCCAGTCATGAACGTCATTTTGAGCGGGCGCCGGCCATGTCCGCTCTTCGTCCGATGGCTACCAAATCGCTGCATTGCGACAAGTGACGTTCAGGGCCCAGGAACCGACATCAAGCAGCGGCCTCGTAAATGATATCAAGGACCGTCGCGAGCTCACGCTGTGGCTGCGCTCTTCGTCCGGTCCAAGCGTTCCGCTCATCTCGGTCGGTTGGCGGCGTACCGCTCATCTACGGTGTAATGGATCGTCTGGGCCACGATCCAGCCATCCTCGATCAGAAACAAGTCAGCGCCGTCGCTCACGCAGGAATGCTCGGCTTGCGCCGTCCACTCCAGAAAAGCGACGCGCCCCTCTACCAGACGGTTAGTATAGACGTAAGGTGCTCCGGGCAGTTCCTGCTCCAGTAGCCGCGCAAGCTCCCTAACGCCATTGTGGCCTCGGAAAATGCCTCGACGTTCGAGAACAACGATGTCGGGCGAAACGTTCCGCTGTATGTCCTCCTCAAAGCGATGCTCGCCAGCGAGGCGCAGGTGGTCTTCGAATACTTCCGCCGCGGATCGCCTTCGCAGATCATCGATCATTCTGTCCCCTTTCTTCGCATATCAGATGCAAAGCCGCGGCCGGCAAGCTTCACACCAACGGTGATTGATGTCCACTTTCCGCCTAATAGCGACAGAAAGATAAGAATCGCTTGATGTCGGCGATGCGCCAATCGCTCCCGAATTGCGATGTCCGCGTCACGTCCGTTTATCCCTCAAACTCAGACATGATCTCGCGGTGCCACGAACGTCGAAATGGGCCATGAGGCGACATTCCGCGCCGCAGAAAGACAGGGAACGCCGACAAGCCGTTGCGCGGCCAATTGCCTGATCCGTCCTCCCGGACTTACGCCTTGGCGGCGTTCTGTGCAGCCTCGAATACATCGCGTGCGGACGTCGTACCCGCTACGTGCTCCGTACCCTCAACTCCGAGGTCCATCCATCCCGCATTCACGGCCTCAAACATTTCTTCGGCAGGTCCGGTCTCTCCCTTCGGGGCGCCGAATTGCTCGAACGCTTCCGCCCACCCTGCACGCGGGACTGCAAAGGCTTTCACGTCGAGATTCAGGACTTCACCCAATTGCTCCGCGACTTCATCCGCGGTGACCATCGAACCAAGCTCGACGACGCGCTGCCCTGACCACGCTGGTCCGGTCAAAAGGGTCGCGACTTCCGCGCCGATGTCGTTCGTCGCGACCATGGTCGATTTCCGGTTTGTCGGATTGTAGTAGACCGGTAGCGTTCCGCCCTTGGCGACCTGCAAACCGTAGAGGAAGTTTTCGAAGAATCCACCTGCGCGCACAAATGCGATTGGCGATATCAGGTCGCGAAAACCTTGCTCCAGAAGCGACAAGGCCGTGATCATCCCAAGCCCGCTGGTCCTGTTCGCACCCATCGACGAAAGTGCTACCACCCGCGGCGGCGGTGCCTTGGTGAGCGCCTCGACATAGTTCGCAATCACGCCCTTGGCTTCTTTGTAATCGGGCGAGGGGGCCCAGTTGGCCGGCAACATGACAAACGCGCCTTCGACGCCTTTGAGAGCCCGCTCGATGGCTGCCGAAGCATTCCAATCGCCGTCAACCAGTTCCACGCCCCGGTTCGCCCAGCTTGACGCCTTCTCGCGATTGCGGACTAGCGCGCGTACTTCCTTGCCGTGCGCCAACAGATGTTCTGCCGTTGCGCCGCCCACTTTTCCCGTGATTCCCATTACTAGAAACATGCGTTTTCTCCTGATCTTGAGGGACGGAGCACTGCCCCTGTTGGTTCAACGGATGAGCGGCAGAATGGCCCGGATACGGGGATCGCGCGCGTAGAGGCCGCCCCATGTCATCGCGCCCAGAAGCAGGGAAATGATTTCCGGCGGCGACCCCAACTCACCAATGCGGACATGGGCACAGATGGCACCTCCCAAAAAGCCCGTTACTAGGATCGCGCCGAGGACGGCGGTGGCCGGGATGGCGTAAAGGATGGCGCAGGCGAGTATGATCGGACCCACGACACGGGTCAGGTCCATCGCGAACCCGGTTTCCTGCAACATGCTCGAGATCTGTGCCGGCGCGAAAAGCTGAATTGTGCCGTCTGCCACCAGAGCGACAACGACAAACGCGCTCATTATCCGGCCGGCCCAAAGGGCGCGATGCAAGGTTACAATCCGGCCGGCCCACAGGCCGCGATGCAACGTGATAGTTTCAGGCATCCGATGCGAGGTCTCCCCACCTGCACCAGCCCTAAAACGCAAACGCCAGTATGGCCGCCTAGTTCCGCGACGGTCAAACTGCCGCACTGCGTAAATTTGCGCTGCAGCAAACTCTTAGTTGCTCATGTCGGCTAAGGGTCTTGGCTGTGTAAAAACCTTTGGGAGAGGCGACGTGGGCTGCTGTCTCGAGATTTTGGCTATGCTCGGATCACGGCCATCAGCGGCTGCACGCCCATGATGTTCATCACCCTGGTGAGATTGTAGGCGAGCACGTGGAGTGCCATCTCGCTGGCGACTTTTGGCAAGCGCTTCATCAGGAAGTGCGTCGCCCCCATCCTCATCTTCAGCGTGCCAAATGGATGTTCAGCCGTCTCGCGTCGCTGGCGCATAGCGTGCGGGTTCATATCAAGGCGTTTCTGTACGACCTCCAGCACTTGCTCGTGCTCCCAACGCGTGATCCGCCGTTCCTTTCCGGTCGTGCAGCGCTGTTTGATAGCGCAGCTCTGGCAGGCGTTGGTCCAGTAGCGGCGGAGAACTAATCCGTTCTGCGTCCACCAGTCCGCGTAAAGCTGCGGCGTGTCAGCGCGGACCTGACGAAGATCTATCCGCCCGACGGAGAGGGCAAAAAGTGGTGGAAACGCCTTAAGAAAGCTCTTGGCACGTCATCGAGCGACTTCGTGAATGCCTCGTTGGCCCAACTGCAAGCCGCCGCTCGGTTGCCCAGCGGCACCCTCTCAGAAGTCGGCCTGAATGCTGCTCTCGCCGTGATCGAAGCCGCTGCCCCTAAGGATGAGATCGAGGGAGCGCTCGCGGTTCAAATGGCCAGCACTCACGCTGCCGCCTTGGCGGTTCTTAATAGGCTCGGAGGCGGGAGTGGCACCGAGCGTCGCGTGGTTGCGTTTGCAACAGCGGCGGCGCGATTGCTGCGAGCTTTTTCACTACAAGTCGAGACACTCCGTCGCCTGCGGCATGGTGGCGACCAGCACGTTCGCGTCGAGCACGTTCAAATCAATGAGGGTGGGCAGGCCATAATCGGAAATGTGAAGCCGGCTAGGTCGGGCGCTTCCGGATCGCCCGAGCACGAGGCCAGCGGGATGATAGCTCGAGCGGGGCAAGATCCGTGCGGCGATGCGAGCAGTTACTCAGGAGATTGAAGCGCTGAATGAGTTCGACCGGTCCGCGCGTGGCAGGCGATTGAAAGCGCACCTAGGAGCGTGCGTCGATATGGCGGCCGCGGGGCGGGACCGGCTTCGAGGTCCGCAGGGCGATCCGGAGCGCACGCCGTAAGACCATGTTAGTGATGAGTAACGCACAGCCGTTGAGCTTAACGCTGAGCCTATGCGTGGATGTCAACAAACGCATAACGCGAGCAAGAGCCACGGAGATGCACTACCCGGTCGGCGTCTCCGTTATGCCTCACGCACAAGCTGGCCATCGCATCAGGGGTAAAGCCGTCTGCATGCGAAGAATCCTACATTCTGAGAAGGTGATTTGGGTATCACTGTGCCGAATCTTCGTCGGCTTCGCGTCGCACCGCCGGTACTGCCAACACGGGACACCGCAGATCCGTGAGATCGGGGGGCGAGCGATAGCTTTGGTGGCCGGATGCTCAGAGCTTGGCCCATTCGCGCCAATGGGTCGGGCGTATCGGGAGCCACTTGTTCGTTTCGGCATGCAACCATCGCGGTGACCAGAATTTCCACATGCGCGGGGCTTATTGCCGCTTGATAGCGTTCCGGGTCGCTAAACGTGGCGACGCCATTTCCACCCATAACTCGCCCCCGAGGGAGACACCCCCCAAACCCGTGAATTATACGCTAGCGGGCCGCGGTCATCATGACGTTGCCCATCACAAAAGCGCGAAGAGCTTTTCGTATATTTGTCGCTGGAGCCCCGTCTTGGCGAGCAGCTTCTCACCGCGGACATTATTTACGCAAGGCTGATGTCCATGTATGGTTCTGGCCGCGCGTCATCCCGCCCCTGAATGGATTTGTCCGGGAAATCGGCGTGCGTTTGGGTGGCGCACCCTTCAACGAATGGAATTCCATGAACAATCGTCGGATCAGAGAAATTGTGTGGTGTCTGGCATTGGCCGGGGTATTGGTCCCATCGGTCGGTCAAGCCCAGTTGATGGTCAACATGTCATTGGTGACCTGTGCGCAATATCTTGCCATGCCGCCCGAGCAATCGAGCGTCTTCTCAGCTTGGATGAGCGGATGGTTCAACCAGAAAACTGGCTATACTTATGTCAATCTCGAAGCGTACGCGAGAAACGTCGCAAACGTGAAGTCATGGTGCGCCTCCAATCCGGGAGAACTGTCAGGGGACTTCAACGGGCGACCCCGCCAAAGTAAGTGAGCACCATGACCACAGCAACGAGAGCATTCCGGTACGCAGTGATTACAGCCGCCTTTTTATTGGCGAGTGCTTACGGTCCCGTAAAAGCGCAGATCATCCTGGAGATGTCGGCGCTAACCTGCAAAAACTATCTGGAGGCACCCCCCGATCGGCAAGAATTGATTGCTGCCTGGATGAGCGGCTATTTCAATGCCGCGCGCAACATGCCGACGGTAGACTTCGGCAGATTTGCCACGAACAAAAAGCTGGTCACGAAGTATTGCCGCGGGCACAGAAACGCCAATCTGATGCGCGCCATTCAAACAGCGGCGTTCTGAACCCGGCAGGTTGCCGCATGGGCTTACGGAGCCTGTTCGTCGCTCATGCGGGCGCTGCGCATCGTCGCGCTAGTTCGGCAAACGCGAGTAGCGGAAGGAAAGCCCTTGGCCAAGCTTAAGCCGAACGAGTTCGATCAGATAGCCGCCGCCGTCAGGCTCACGTTGGCGTCACTACAAGTGTAGGTCCTGATTTCCGGCTGATGCGCTTGTGCTGTCACGTCGCTGTTTGGCACTTTTCGTGCTCGAAACGATTCCAAGCGGCTTACTTTTAGCCAAGTGTTTTCTAGTAACGTGGTCAGCGTCAGCTCTGTATTTTGTCACGATCGGGAGGCCAGCCGAGGTGGGTACCAACAGGGGGGCAATATAGTCAGCCTGGCCAATAGAGCAGCAACCATACGGCCATTGACCGCCGCCATAGCCGTCACAATACCGTGCAAGGACGGCGGGGTAGCCTTGCTGAACCACGTATCCAGTGCTGTAGCCGTTTGACCCACAATCAACGGCTAGCGCAGGCGTTAGACCAAACGAGATAGTGAAAAGCGATATGGCAGAGATGCGCCACATTTTGGATTTGCGCAGCATCTTGATGCCTCGTCTTGAGCGGACCTCAAAACGGTACTCGGCGGGGCTTAGCAAAGGGTTAACCATGCTGGCTCAGCGGCCCCGCGCCCAGATCGCACCAAGGTCGGATGCGAGCAAGCAGAACAACCGAACCACGAGCGAAATAACTAAGGATTACGAGGCCATGAGCTCGAGGATCGAGGATCAGCAATAGTCTCGATTGCAGATCCTTTGTCCGCCCCGTGTGGCCGAGCGTGTTTTTCGGCCTGCGACCCCCGCTGACAGCAGCCACCTCAGCGGCACGGCCAGATTGGCCCAACAGTGGAAGTCGAATTGGGCGTCTCATCGGCGCAAAAGTCCCTTGATCTGTTGATCTCGCGGAATGCCCGACCACAAAAGGGGCGCCCCTATGCGGAGCGCCCCCTCACTTACATCATGTATTTCTTTGATGGTTTATTATCAGTGCATCCCCCAAGCTTATCCCGGGAGAAGGGTCAGCCCCCGGTTTTGACATCGTCTAATCGCTTTTCGACACTTCACCGACGGTTTGCTTACGATCGCCTCGCTCAATCTTGCCTGCCGGAATCTCGTTCCAGCGTTTCCGCAACGCTCACCACCGTGGCTTTTGACCACAGCAGCTTGCGGTGGCTTGAGATCAACACCTGATTGCCGAACTCGAAGGACCTACCTTCATCTCTCGTACAGTTACGCATCGCCGTTTGGACCGGCGATGCTCGTGACACAAGACCCATCTGCGACATAGGCTCGTCAAATCCCCCTAACGGGAACCTGGCCTAGTCACTTGGCAGGACAAGTCGAGGAATTCTAATTGCGGAATCTGAGATTGGATCGCGACAGCTGCTGGATGGACGTGCAGCCCATCAGCTTCATGTCGCGCTCAAGCTCCGCACGCATCAGCCCAAGGGCGCGCTCGACGCCAGGTTGGCCGGCAGCAGCGAGGGGGAAAAGATAGAAACGGCCAGCTCCTACCGCTTTGGCGCCCGATGAGAGCGCCTTAAGGACATGCGTCCCGCGTTGAACTCCGCCGTCAAAAAGGACGTCGATTTTATCCCCGACGGCGTCGACAACTTCCGCCAGTTGATCAAAGGAACTGCGCGAGCCGTCCAGTTGGCGCCCGCCATGATTGGAAACGACAATACCTGAACAGCCGATATCGACGGCCTTCCTGGCATCTTCGGCGCTCATCACGCCCTTGAGACAAAATTTGTCGTTCCACTGCTGAACCATGTCCGCGACGTCGCGCCAGTTCATCGACTGGTCGAGCATGTTGGTAAAGTAATCGCCTATGGAGGTCGTGCCTGCCTTCATGTCCACATGAGTGTCCAATTGCGGCAGCCGAAACTTTTCGTGGGTGAGGTAGTCGATCGCCCATTTCGGCTTGGTCGCGAATTGAACCAGACCTTGCACGTTCAGCCGCAAGGGAATGGTGAATCCGGTGCGCAAGTCGCGCTCGCGATTGCCGCCCGTGATCGAATCCACGGTCAGCATCATGATGCGGACGCCGGCGGCCTTGGCCCGCTCCATCATGGCTTTGTTGAGCCCGCGATCCTTGTGGAAGTAGAATTGATAGATTTGCGGAAATGAAAAACTCGATGAGATTTCTTCTAGGCTGACCGTACCCAGCGATGAAACGCCGAACATCGTTCCGAACTTTTCGACGGCGCGCGCCACGGCGAGTTCGCCCTGATGGTGAAAAAGCCGGTGCAAAGCGGTCGGCGAGCAATAAAACGGCATTTTCAACTTATGACCGAGGACGGTCACCGATAGGTCGACTTGCTCAACGCCGGCGAGAACACTCGGCACAAGGTCGCATTCCTCGAATGCCCGCGTGTTTCTTCGATACGTCGTTTCGTCGTCCGCGGCACCGTCGATATAATTGAAAATCGGTCCCGGCAGACGCCGTCGTGCCAATTCTCGAAAATCGTGGAAATTATAACAATGCTTCAGACGCATGGTTGCCCCCGGACCAAGGCTAGCGTTAAATTTCCCCCGTGTCTGCAATTGGCCCGAAACCGAAGTGCCGCAACGTGTACGCTTTGTCCGCCATCGTGAAAAACCGACATGACGTGGACATCGCCGAAGGACCGAGTTTGACCCTGGCTGTGTAAAAACGCACGGGCTGTGATTCACTCCGCAGTATGATTCTTGCCCTGCGGAGGTCGTATGAAGCGCTTCGTTGAGGGGATTGATCGGAGCCAGGCGACGCTGTTTCCGGAATGCCTGGAAGACTGGATCGATGCGGACAATCCGGTTCGGGTGATCGATGCCTTTGTCGAGAAGCTAAGCTTGTTCGAGTTGGGGTTTGATGGGGTGGCCCCCGAGGTAACGGGCCGACCGTCATATCATCCCTCGGTTTTGCTGAAGCTGTACATCTACGGCTATCTCAACCGGGTTCAGTCGAGCCGGCGGCTTGAGCGCGAGGCTTTGCGCAATGTCGAGACGATGTGGCTGACTGGCCGGCTCACGCCTGACCATAAAACGATTGCCGACTTCCGTAAGGATAGCGGGCCTGCGATCAAGCAGGTTTGCGTGCAATTTATTGAGCTCTGCCGCCTGATGGGGCTGCTCACACAAGCGAGCGTTGCGATCGATGGCAGCAAGTTCAAGGCGGTCAATACCCGCGACAAGAACTTTACGCGCGGGAAGGTGGAGCGACGCCGCGCCCAGTTGGAGAAGAGCGTATCGCGCTATCTTGCGCAGCTCGACACCGCCGACCTGCAGGAACCATCGGAAGAGCTTGCGGCGAAGACGGCGCATTTGAAGGAGAAGCTGGTCAAGCTGGAAAGCGAGATGCAGCGGCTGGCGGCGATGGAGAGGCTGATGTTGGCCTCGCCCGATCAGCAGGTCTCGCTCACCGATCCTGATTGCCGTTCGATGGCGACCAGCGGACGCGGCTCCGGCGTGGTCGGCTACAATGTGCAGGTCGCCGTCGATACAGAACATCACCTGATCATCGCACATGAGGTAACGAACGACGGCTCAGATCGTGCGCAACTTGCCAATATCGCTTGCCAGGCGAAGGAGGTCTTCGGCGTTGACAAACTCGAAGCCGTTGCCGATCGGGGCTATTACAGCGGCGAGGAAATCCTTGCCTGCGACAAGGCAGGAATTGCGGTGACGCTTCCCAAGCCGATTACCTCAGGCATGGAGGCACGAGGTCGCTTCGGCAAACAGGACTTTGTTTATCTCAGCGACGAGGATGTGTATCGCTGTCCTGCCGGAGAGAAGCTCGCTTACCACTACTCCAATGAGGAGAACGGATTAGTTCTCCGCCGCTACTGGACCAACGCCTGCCAGAGCTGCGCTATCAAACAGCGCTGCACGACCGGAAAGGAACGGCGGATCACGCGTTGGGAGCACGAGCAAGTGCTGGAGGTCGTACAGAAACGCCTTGATATGAACCCGCACGCTATGCGCCAGCGACGCGAGACGGCTGAACATCCATTTGGCACGCTGAAGATGAGGATGGGGGCGACGCACTTCCTGATGAAGCGCTTGCCAAAAGTTGCCAGCGAGATGGCACTCCACGTGCTCGCCTACAATCTCACCAGGGTGATGAACATCATGGGCGTAGGCAGCCGCTGATGGCCGTGATCCGAGC
>CAVRDC010000009.1:0-33434 GCA_963719745.1 uncultured Alphaproteobacteria bacterium
CTTCTTTGAGAAGTGCTTAATTTTCAATGTCTTAATGGTGGGCGCTTGTAGGGATTTAACCTACGACCTTCTCCCGTGTGAAGGGATGCTCACAAGCCCCTATTGAACGTAATGGAAACGTTATTGCCAAGATCCAGCTCCCCACGAAATACCCACGAATGAGTGGACTAAGGGAGAACAAATGAAGGCAAAATCCACGTGAAACACTGATTTTTCAAGGACGCTCGTGCATCCTACCTCGTTCGGGACGAGGGGGTCGCAGGTTCAAATCCTGCCACTCCGACCAATAGATCCCCTGAAAATCCGCTCCTTTTCGCCTAGCCCCGGCAAGCCCTCCACTTAACGGTACAGTTGGGAGCCGTGGTGGTTCGCGCGCTCGTGCATCGCTTGCCACGCCCGTAATCACGCCGCGCGGGTTCGCGCCTGGCCGTTCGCCACCGCGCCTGCCGGAGCGCCGGTTTGCGGTCTCGTCTCGGGCATTAGAAACAGGACCACCATTGTCGCGAGCAAAGCGGTCGCGGCAATACACAGAGAATCCCGCGCCGATGCCAAAAACCTGGGACACGAGACCGGACAGCGTCGTGCTGATTGAGGCGCCAATCCCGGATGCCGTTCCAGCGATGCCTTGGGCTAGGTTGAACCGGCCTGTACCGCTGGTGATATCGGCAATGATCAGCGCTGTAAGCACCCCGAGGACCGTTCCACTGATCCCGTCGAGCGTCTGAACGAGGAGGAGCAGCAGCGGATTGCCGATCAAAGCGAAGCTCAGCGCGCGGATCGGCAAAGCCGCGAACCCGATGAGCAGCAGAGGGCGGCGACCCCAGCTTTGCGCCCGTTGCCCCGCCCAGGGCGCCATGAGCGCAACGATGACCTCCGGCACGATGATCAGCGCCGAGATGACAAGCGAGGAGTCTCTTGTGAACTCGTGCACCAGGGCTTCGCCGGCAAGCGGCAGGACGGAGGCGTTGGCCAGTTGGAACAGGAACAGGCACACACAAAAGACCAGCAATCTGTAATCCTGCCACAGCGCCCATCGCCGTGCTCTCGGCGGTTGTTCTGGACCGTGGTGACCGGGCGCTCCACAGGATTGGCCGAAATGGATGTCGGCCGCACGGATCCATGACAGGACGGCGAATAGCGGCAGCCCAAGCGCGGCCGCAGCCAGGAATATCGCTTGATATGACACCAGGTATCCGACCAAGCCCATCAGGCCGGCCCCGACCAGAGCTCCGGTGGCGGCAAAGCGCTGGTTGCGTCCAAGCCGCTGCGCCAGAGCCAAATGGCCAACCAAGCCAAGACTGATGGCGGCGATCGCCGGCCCAAGGAACCCGCCGGTCGCGCTCTGCAACACGAGCGCTACAAGCGCCAGCGGTAAGCGTGGCTGAAGCGCAATGATCAGGGCGCTGAGCATCACGATGCAGGTCCCGACTGCGATCACCGCCCGCTTGGAATGAATTTTGTCCAACAGCTCGCCGCCCGGAAGCTGGCTCAGCAGGCCGGCGATACTGCTCGCAGTCAGAACGAAACCTATATCCGTTTGCGCCCAGTTCCGCTCGGCCAGATACGCGGCAATGTAGGGGCCGAAGCCCGCCAATACCGCGGCGAGGAAAAAATTGACGCCATCGAGGCCATAAAGGCTCCGCCGGAAGGCCGGGATCTCCGCGGTACCAAGTGATCCTGCCGTGGCCGACATCGCTGCTGAATTTCCTCCAACATGGGACCCGACGATCTAAGATCCGATGGGCGCGGACAGCCGCGGCGTTCTAACTTCGGCCCGGTCGGGCCCCTGATCGATGTAAGGTAATGGTGATCTAGCCAGCGGGACCCGAAAAAGGAACCTTCAGCCTACTCGGCGGGTTATCGACCGGGAACGCTTCTGCCCCGCACGGGATAGGTCTGCGGAGCCGCCTTGAACAATCGCGAGAGCCGCCGATGACGGCCTTGGCCATCACAAAAACTGATGCTGGCGCTGCGTCGGCACGCCGGGCAATCGAACTCGATCAACTCTGCGTCAACACAATTCGCACCCTGGCGATCGACGCCGTACAGCAGGCCAACTCCGGTCACCCGGGCACGCCGATGGCGTTGGCGCCATTGGCCTATGTCATCTGGCAAAATTTTCTGCGATTCGACGCCAGGGATCCAATCTGGCCCAATCGCGATCGTTTCGTGTTGTCCAATGGACATGCGTCGATGCTGCTCTACGCGGTGCTGCATCTGAGCGGCGTGCGGGCGGTGAATGCCAAATACGAACGGCTGGGTGAACTCGCGGTCTCGCTCGACGATATCAAGCGATTTCGGCAGCTCGGGAGCAAATGTCCCGGTCATCCGGAATATCACCTGACGTCCGGCGTCGAAACGACGACCGGCCCTCTCGGCCAGGGTTGCGGCAACAGCGTCGGCATGGCGCTGGCCGGACGATGGTTGGGCCAGCACTTCAACCGTCCGAATTTCACGATGTTCGATTATGACGTCTATGTCATATGCGGTGACGGCGACATGATGGAGGGCGTATCGAGCGAGGCCGCCTCGCTCGCCGGCCATCAGATGCTCGGGAATCTATGCTGGTTTTACGACAGCAATCGGGTGACGATTGAAGGACACACCGACCTCGCCTTCAGCGATGATGTCGCAGCACGGTTCCTTGCCTACGGCTGGAACGTTCACCGCGTTGGCGACGTCAACGATCAACAGCGGCTGCGCCAGGCGATCGAGATTTTCCGCAGGACCAACGACGCGCCAACCCTTATCATCGTCGAAAGCCATATCGGCTATGGCGCGCCGCACAAGCACGACACCAGTGCAGCCCACGGCGAGCCGCTCGGCGAAGAGGAGGTACGCCTCGCCAAACGGAGCTACGGCTGGCCCGAAGACGCCAAGTTTCTCGTGCCGGACGGAGTGCGCGAGCATTTTCAGAAAGGGCTGGGCCGGCGAGGCGAGAGCCTGCACAAAGCGTGGCTCACGCTGTTTAAATCCTACCGGCGAGCGCATCCCGACCTGGCCGACGCGATCGAGTGCATGCAGCGGCGCGAACTGCCGGCGCATTGGGACGCAGAGGTTCCGAATTTCGCCGCCGACGCCAAAGGCCTCGCCACGCGCAATTCATCCGGCAAGGTCCTTAACGCCATCGCGTCGCGTTACCCCTGGCTGATCGGCGGCGCCGCCGATCTTTCGCCGTCGACAAAGACGCGGCTGCTGTTCGAGGGCGCCGGCGACCTTGAGGCTGATACGCCGGGCGGCCGCAACATGCACTTCGGTATCCGCGAGCACGCGATGGGCGCCATCGTGAACGGGCTGGCATTGTCCAAGATCCGGGCCTTTGGCTCGGGCTTCCTCATTTTCTCGGACTACATGAAGCCGCCGATCCGGCTGAGCGCGCTGATGGAACTCCCGGTCATCTTCGTCTTCACGCATGACTCGATCAGCGTCGGTCAGGATGGACCCACGCACCAACCGGTAGAACAGCTGGTCGCGCTGCGCAGTATTCCCGGACTGATCACGCTGCGTCCCGCCGATGCCAACGAAGTCGTTGAAGCCTGGCGCGTCGTCATCGGCCTCAAGCATCAGCCCGCCTGCCTGGTGCTGAGCCGTCAGCCCCTGCCGACGCTCGATCGATCGCGTTTTGCGTCCGCGGCCGGTGTCGCGCGCGGCGCCTATGTGCTCGCAGACGCCAAAGATGCCAAGCCGTCGGTGATTCTGATCGGCACCGGCAGCGAAGTCGCGCTGTGCGCCGACGCCTACGAGTCGTTGACGCGTAAAGGGATTGCGGCGCGCGTCGTCAGCATGCCGTCTTGGGAATTATTCGAACAGCAGGATCAGGCTTATCGCGACAGCGTGTTGCCGCCCGAGGTTACGGCGCGCGTCTCGGTCGAAGAAGGTTCGGTGATCGGCTGGGACCGCTACGTTGGCACGTGCGGCGCCAAGATCGGCATGCATACCTTTGGCTCGTCGGCTCCGATCAAGGACCTGCTGACAAAATTTGGCTTCACGCCGGACAAGGTGCTTGCCGCCGCCAAGGATCAAATTGCAAGATCTCGGAGGCAAAGCGCATGAATCCGCTGAAGCAGCTCGAACGATGCGGTCAGTCGCCGTGGCTTGATTATCTCAAGCGCAGCCTGATCGAGCGGGGCGAGTTGCGCAATCTGATCCAACGCGACGGACTGAAGGGACTGACATCGAATCCCTCGATTTTCGAGAAGGCAATCGGCGAGAGCGACGAATATGCGGACGCGCTGAAGCGATGCCTGTCCGACGCAGACCACAGCGTCTCCGAGATTTACGAGCACTTGGCGATCGCTGATATCCGGAGCGCCGCCGACGAGCTGCGCTCGGTTTACGACGAGACGCAGGGCCGGGATGGTTATGTCAGCCTGGAGTGCTCGCCCTACTTGGCCAATGACACCGAAGCTACGGTCGCCGAAGCGATGCGGCTTTGGGCGGCGGTGAAGCGCCCCAATTTGATGGTGAAAGTGCCGGCGACCTCGGCCGGCATTCCTGCGATTCGCGAACTGATAGGTCGCGGGCTGAACATCAACATCACCTTGCTGTTCTCCGTGAGCGTCTATGAACAAGTCGTCGAAGCCTACGTCTCCGGGCTCGAGGACCTGGCGAAGTCAGGCGGCGACATTTCAAGGACCGGCAGCGTCGCTAGCTTCTTTGTCAGCCGCATCGATACCGCCGTCGACAAGCGGCTCGACAAGCTCAACGACAAGCGGCAGGCGGATCGATTCCGCGGCCAGGTTGCGATCGCCAACGCCAAGGTCGCTTACGCTCGTTACACGGAGCTGATCTCCGGCCCGCGCTGGCAACGTCTGGCCGCGGCCGGCGCGAGGACGCAGCGTCTGCTCTGGGCCTCCACCAGCACCAAAAATCCGTCCTACAAGGACACGATGTATGTCGAGGCGCTGGTCGGTCGCGACACGGTGGATACGATGCCGCCGGCGACGATGGATGCGTTCCGCGACCATGGCAGGGCGATTGCCGATGCCATCGAGCAGGACATTGATGGCGCCCGCGCGATGCTCGCCGAGTTGGAGCGGCACGGCATCTCGCTGAAGGAGATTACCGACGAATTGGTCGCGGAGGGCGTGCAGCAATTCGCCGACGCGTTCGACAAGCTGTTCGGTGCGATCGCGCGGCAGCGACGTATGCTGCGGGAAGGCGACCGTGTCCGTTTCACAATTGGGCTCGGCTCTCCCGAGCTCAAGACCGCCTTCGATGGGGAAATGGAAGTCTGGCGCAAGGACGGCCGCATTCGGCGCCTTTGGGCCGGCGACAAAACGCTGTGGACCGGGACGGACGAGGAAAAATGGGCCGGCTGGCTCCACATCGCGGAACAGGAACTCACAGATGTTAACCGGCTGCAGGACTTTGCCGCGACCATAAAGCAGCGCGGATTCCACGACCTCGTTCTGCTGGGCATGGGTGGCTCGAGCCTGGGCCCGGAGGTCCTGGGCGAGACTTTCGGCCCGCAATCCGGTTGGCCGCGTTTCCACATGCTCGACAGCACCGATCCCGCTCAGATCAGGGCGGTCGAGCGGGCGGTTGATCTCGGCAAGACGCTGTTTATCGTCTCCTCAAAATCCGGCAGTACGCTCGAACCCAACATTTTTATGGACTATTTTTTTGAACGCGTCGCCACGATACGAGGCAAGGACAAAGCCGGCGAGCACTTCGTCGCGGTGACCGATCCAGGGTCGTCGTTGGAACGCCGTGCGGATGAGCTGGGCTTTGCCGATGTCTTTCATGGCGTGAGTTCGATCGGCGGCCGTTACTCCGTGCTGTCGAAGTTTGGCCTGGTTCCGGCTGCTGCCATCGGCATCGACGGCAAGCGTTTGCTCGAGACGGCGCAGCCGATCGAGCGAGCCTGCGGCGCCGACGTGCCGCCGGCAGAGAATTCAGGGGTGCAGCTCGGCATCGCCATGGGCGTCGCAGCGACCCGGTTCGGCCGCGACAAGGTGACGGTCATTGCCTCGCCGGGGATCGCCGATCTTGGCGCCTGGCTGGAGCAGCTTCTCGCCGAGAGTACCGGCAAGCACGGACGCGGTCTGATCCCGGTGGACGGTGAGCCGCTCACCACGCCCGATCGCTATGGCAGCGACCGGTTCTTCGCCTATCTGGAGCTCGACGGCGATGGCGATCCATCGCAGCGGCAAGCGGTGGATGCGCTGGAGCGTGCCGGCCATCCGGTCGCGCGGATCGCTGTCAAGGACGCTTGGCATGTCGCTGGGGAATTCTTCCGCTGGGAGATAGCGACCGCAGTAGCCGGCGCGGTTATCGGCATCAACCCATTCGACCAGCCCGATGTCGAGGCGAGCAAGGAAAAGACGCGGGCGCTGACGGCGGCATACGAAAAGTCGCATCGTTTGCCGGCGGAGCCGCCGATGTTTCGCGAGAATGGTCTCGCCCTTTATGCCGATCCTCGAAATGCCGCCGATCTCGGGCGGCACAATACGCTATCCGGCTATCTGAAGAGTCATTTCGCCCGCGTACACGCCGGTGGCAAAGCGGGCGACTACGTAGCGTTGCTCGCCTACATCCAGCGCGATCAATCGCACACCCAGACGCTGACCGCGATGCGCACGCACATCCGCGACAAAACCCGCGCCGCCACCTGCCTCGGCTTCGGACCTCGTTTCCAGCATTCGACCGGGCAGGCCTACAAGGGCGGGCCGAATTCCGGCGTGTTCCTGCAGATCACGTGCGACGATCCGGCCGACATCGGCGTGCCCGGCCATTCCTACAGCTTCGGCGTGGTGAAGGCGGCGCAGGCGAGCGGCGATCTCGATGTCCTGGTTGAACGCGGCCGCCGAGCGCTGCGCGTCCACCTCAAGGATGTCGATGCGGGATTGGCGGAACTCACCCGCGCAATCGATACGGCGCTCGAATAACCGGACTCGGGGAGTCACACCAATGCAGATCGGCATCGTCGGACTGGGCCGCATGGGCGGCAACATCTCCCGTCGCTTGATGAAGGCGGGGCACCACTGCGTCGTATTCGACGTCAACGCCAAGCCGCGCGAGGTGCTGGCGAAAGAAGGCGCCACGGCGGTCAAGTCGCTGGAGGATTTTCGCAAAGCGCTGACGGAAAGGCCGCGCGCCGTCTGGGTGATGTTGCCTGCGGGCCGTATCACCGAAGAGACGGTGGAGCGTCTCGGCGTCCTGTTGGAAGCCGATGACATCGTCATCGATGGCGGCAACTCCTTTTACAAGGACGACATTCGGCGCGCGAAGACCCTGGCTGACAAACGCATTCGCTACGTCGATTGCGGGACGTCCGGCGGCGTCTGGGGTATCGAGCGCGGCTATTGCATGATGATCGGCGGACCGAAACAGGCGGTGGATCACCTCGATCCGATCTTCGCTGCGCTGGCTCCGGGGCTGGGCGATATCCCGCGCACCCCGGGGCGCCAGAAAAGCGATCCGCGCGCCGAGCACGGCTATATCCATGCCGGTCCGTCCGGTGCTGGCCACTTCGTCAAGATGGTGCACAACGGCATCGAATACGGGTTGATGCAGGCCTACGCCGAAGGCTTCGACATCCTGCGTAACAAAGATTCAAGCGGCCTGCCCGAGAACGAGCGCTTCACACTTAATCTGCCGGATATCGCCGAGGTCTGGCGGCGCGGCAGCGTCATCTCATCATGGTTGCTCGATCTCAGCGCCGCCGCGTTGGCGAAGGATCCGCAATTGGAGAAGTTCTCCGGCTTCGTGCAGGATTCCGGCGAGGGCCGCTGGACAGTCGAGGCTGCGATCGAGGAAGCGGTTCCGGCTGAGATAATTACCGCAGCGCTCTATGCCCGTTTCCGCTCGCGGCAGGAGCATACTTTCGGCGAAAAGATGCTGTCGGCCATGCGCTTCGGCTTCGGCGGCCACGTCGAGGGTCAAGAGCCGATTGATCCCGAGCCGAGGCCGGAGGATTCGCGGCGTCACTCGGCGGCGCGACACGCCGCAGAGTAGCGCCATGCTCGACAACCTTCAGACCCGGACGCCGCAGACAGCGCAGCTGATTGAATGCCCGCCCCGGCGCCAGGCCAAACCGGCCGACCCGTGCGCCATGGTGATCTTCGGCGCCACCGGCGATCTGACCAAGCGCCTGGTGGTGCCGGCGCTCTACAATCTGCTGCGCACCAAGGCGCTGCCGGAGCAATTCGCCTTGATCGGCGTTGCTCGGACGGAAGAGACTGTCGAAAGCTGGCGCGACGAGCTTCGTGGCATGCTGACAAGCTTTGTCGGCAATGCCGCCGCAGAGTTCGGAGTCGACCATATCGATGAAGACGTGTGGCGGCGGCTGGCGGAGAAGATGATCTATGTCCAGGGCGACCTGACCAAGCCCGAGCTGTACGAAAAGCTTCGCGGCGTTCTCGATCAGGCCGAAAAGATCAGGGGCACCGCCGGTAACGCCATCTTCTATCTCGCAGTCGCCGATCGGCTGTTCGGCGTCGTGGTCGACCAGCTCAGCAAGGCGGGGCTCACCGATCAGCACGAAGACGAGAGCGGCGAACATCGATTCTGGCGCCGTGTGGTGATCGAAAAGCCGTTCGGGCACAGCCTGAAATCGGCACGCGAACTGAATGCCCATATCCTGCATACGCTGGGTGAGAACCAGATCTTCCGGATCGACCACTTTCTCGGCAAGGACACGGTCCAGAACATCATGGCGTTCCGTTTCGCCAATGGGCTGTTCGAGCCGATCTGGAATCGGGACCGCATCGATCACGTGCAGATTACCGCCGCGGAGACCGTCGGCGTCGAACAGCGCGGCAATTTCTACGAGGCGACCGGGGCGCTGCGCGACATGGTGCCCAATCACCTGTTTACATTGCTTTCGATGGTGGCGATGGAGCCGCCTACCGGCTTCGATGCCGCCGCAATCCGCTCAAAGAAAGCCGACGTGCTGGCCGCGATCCCCGCCGTCGAGCCGGCATTGGCGGCGCGTGGCCAATACGGCGCCGGCACGGTGCTGGGCAAAAAAGTGCGGGCCTATCGGCAAGAACCCCATGTGGCGCCGAATTCGAACGTCGAGACCTATGTCGCGATGCGGCTTGAGATCGACAACTGGCGTTGGGCCGGCGTGCCGTTTTATCTGCGCACCGGAAAACACTTGTCGCACCGGAATACCGAGATAGCGATCCGCTTCAAACAGGCACCCTACACAGCGTTCCACGGCACCCCCGTCGCCACGCTGCGGCCGAACTGGCTGGTGCTGCGTATTGCGCCGGATGAGGGCATCTCGCTGCAGTTCGAGGTCAAGCGTCGTGGGCCGGTGGTGGACCTCGCCGCCGTGAAAATGGATTTCCACTACGATGACTGGTTCCCAAAAGAACCGAACGTCGGGTACGAGACGCTGCTTTACGACGTCATGGTCGGCGACCCGACATTGTTCATGCGCGCCGATATGGTGGAGCAGACTTGGCGTATCGTCCAGCCGGTGCTCGATGGATGGGCCAAGACTGGCGCCGCCGCGCCGCCGGTCTATCCGGCAGGTAGCGCAGGACCCAGTGACGCGGTCGCGCTTTTGGCGCGCGATGGCCGCCGCTGGCGGAGCGTCTTCGGCGATCGCGACGGACAACCGTCATGAACGCTGCACGTGCCTTGCCGTTCAAATGTTCGGCGGTCGTTTCGGACGTCGATGGCACTTTGTTGACCGATGACAAAATGCTCACGGCGCGTGCCCAGGCTGCTGCCGCGCAGTTGCGCGCCAGTGGAATTGGTTTTTCGATTATCAGCAGCCGGCCGCCCCGCGGGCTGCGCATGCTGCTCGAGCCTCTTGGAGTGACGACGCCGGTCGGCGGCTTCAATGGCGGGGTGATTGCAACGTCCGACCTTGCGGTCATTGCCGAGCATTCTCTTTCGCCGCAGATCGCGCGGCGAGCGGTCGACCTGCTCGATGGGCATGGCGTCGAGGTGTGGGTCTTCAGCGGTCTCGATTGGCTGGCGCGTCATTGCGACGGCCCCTATTTCGGGTTGGAGGAACGCACGGTGAGGTTTGGGCCGACACTTGTCGAAAATTTCGGACCTTCCCTCGATACCACCGCCAAGATCGTCGGTGTCAGTAAGGATTTCCACCTTCTCGCACGATGCGAGCGCGAGATGGGGGCCGTCCTTGGCGATCGGGCAACGGTCGCGCGTTCGCAGCCTTACTATCTCGACATTACGCACCCGCTCGCCAACAAAGGCTTCGCGTTATCGGAGATCGCAAAGCTGTCGGGTGTTCCGTTGGCGGAGATCGCCACTATCGGCGACGGCGGCAACGATGTTGCGATGTTTGAGCTCAGTGGCCTCAGCATCGCCATGGGCAATGCCAGTCCGGAGGTGCGGCGGGCGGCGGATTTCGTGACCGACAGCAACAGCGAGGATGGCTTCGCCAACGCCATCGATCGATTCATCCTAGGCGGCGGTCGCTCTTGTGAGGAGGCCAGGTTGGCGAGCGCGGGAGATCGCGGATGGTAGCACCCGCTCGCACTGCATCGAAAATCTCGCTGATCCTGGCCGATGTCGACGGTACGCTCGTCACCGAGCAGAAAGTACTGACGTTGCGCGCGCAAGCCGCCGTGAGGGCCTTGCGGGACGCGGGCATCGGCTTTGCGATCACCAGCGGCCGGCCCCCGCGTGGCATGGCGATGTTGGTCGATCCGTTGGCTCTGCGTACCCCGATCGCCGCGTTCAACGGCGGGATGTTCGTCAAGGACGACATGACCATGATCGAGGAGCACGTCCTTGCCGCCGATGCGGCCAAGTGCGCGGTTGAGGTCATCCTCCGGAACCGCATGGATGTGTGGGTCTATAGCGGCAACGACTGGCTTATCCGTGATGCTCATGCGCCGCATGTCGCGCGGGAGCAATGGACCGTGAAGTTCGCCCCGACCGTCGTGCGGAATTTCGATGGCGTTCTCGGCCGCGCCGTCAAGATCGTGGGCATAAGCGACGATCACGACCTGGTCGCACGGTGCGAAAAGGATGCCCAGAAGGCGCTCGGCGCGAAAGCGTCGGCCGCTCGTTCGCAACCCTACTATCTCGACGTCACCCACCCCGACGCCAACAAGGGCGCGGTCGTCACAACGCTGTCAATGTTCCTGTCCGTGCCGACCGCCGAAATTGCGACGATCGGCGACATGCCGAACGATGTGCTCATGTTCCGCAAGAGCGGCCTCAGCGTCGCGATGGGCAATGCCAGCCCGGACGTGCAGGCTCAGGCCGATCTGGTGACTGATTCCTACGAGGATGAGGGCTTCGCCAAGGCGATTGAGCGCTTCATCTTGCCTCGCACCGGATCGGCGCTGCAGAGGGCGTCATGAGGCCGATCGTGGTCGCGCCTTCGATTCTTGCCGCCGATCTGCGGCGGCTCGGAGAAGAAGTTCGCGCCGTCGATGAGGCCGGCGCTGACTGGATTCACATCGACATCATGGATGGCAGGTTCGTGCCGAACATCTCCTTTGGTCCGGCCATCGTCGATGCCGTACGCCGGTCAACCGCAAAGCCGCTCAACGTACACCTGATGATTGTTGAGCCTGAGCGCTATCTTTGCGCTTTCGCGAAAGCCGGCGCCGATCATCTTCTGGTTCAGGCTGAGCCGTCGTCGACGATCCACCTGCACCGCGTGCTGTCGCGGATCCGCGAGCTCGGTAAGAAGGCTGGCGCGGTGCTCGACCCCGCCAGCCCCATCGCCTTTGTCGAAGAGGTGCTGCACCTGTGCGACATCGTCCTGGTGATGACGGTCAATCCCGGTTTTGGCGGACAGAAATTCCTGCCGGAAATGTTGCCGAAAATCCGCGAGCTTCGGCGGCTTTGCCAGTCAAAGAGACTGAACCCGTGGATTGAAGTCGACGGCGGTGAGAACGGCGAAAATGCCGGATTGGCCGTCGCCGCAGGCTCGGACGCGATTGTTGCCGGGTCGGCAATATTCGGCTCCGGCGATTACGCGGCGGCGATCGCCCGAATACGCAACAGCAGGCTGCATGCAAAGGTTCTGGCGCAATGACCGCCGTTGTCTCGACCGAGAGCCGGATTTTCCGGAGCGCTGAAATGCTCGCGCATGACATTGCCGGATGGCTCTGCAGTCTTGCGCAAGCCAGCAAAGGTGCCTTCGCGGTGTGCCTATCGGGCGGCTCGACGCCCCGGCGTCTCTATGAATGTCTCGCAGCGCCTGAAATTACCTCGCGCTTTCCTTGGAATCGTGCGCATTGGTTTTGGGGCGACGAACGGTTCGTGCCGCACGACCATCCCGCCAGTAATTTTCGGATGGCGCGCGATGCTTTCCTTTCGCGGGTCCCAGTGCCCGACGAGAATATCCATGCGGTGCCGACGGAGGGCTTATCGCCCGATCAAGCCGCCGCCGCCTACGAGACGACGCTCAAGCGCTTCTACGGCGCCGACACTTTTTCCGCGAGCCGGCCGCTCTTCGCGGTCACGCTGCTTGGGATCGGAGACGACGGACACACGGCCTCGTTGTTCCCCGGTCAACCGACGCTGAAAGAGACGCGGCGGTGGTCGGTGGCGGTCATCGGCGCGAAGGCCGAGGCGCGCATCACACTGACATATCCGGCGCTGGACAGCAGCCGCGATGCCGCATTCGTCGTGACAGGAAGAGAGAAACGGCAGGTCGTCGCGCGTGCCCAGGCGGGAGACCGCATGCTTCCCGCAGCGGCGATTTGCCCGGTTGGGCGTCTGCATTGGTTTATGGATCGGGCCGCTGCGCCGGAGCGAGCGAACTGATGGCCATGCATCGTCCGACGAAAGATGCCTCGCCGCCAAACCCCGCGGTCGTTATCGTGATGGGGGTTTCCGGAAGCGGGAAATCGACCATCGGCGCACTGCTCGCTTCGCGACTGCACTGGGAGTTCGAGGATGCCGATTGGCTTCACCCGGCTGCCAATATCGAGAAGATGCATAGCGGTATTCCGCTGACCGATGAGGATCGCCGGCCTTGGCTGGACGCGGTGGCGGCCTGGATCGATCAGTGCCGCGATTCGGGCTCACACGGCGTCATGGCGTGCTCCGCGCTGAAGCGCCGCTACCGCGATGTCCTGATCGGGGATCGGGTCGATGTGCGCCTGGTCTATCTCAAGGGTAGTGAGGAATTGATCGCGCGCCGCATCGCCGTCCGTCATGAGCATTTCATGCCGCGAAGTTTGCTTCACAGCCAATTCGAAGCGCTCGAGGAACCCGGACCCGACGAAAACCCCGTCGTGGTCGCGATCGAGCCGCGGCCGCAACGGATCGTAGCGCAAATTTTGTCGACTCTGAACTTGGTCGCTCAGCCGGCCGAGCGCCTCGACAAACCCGTAAGGAGCGCGCCGCAAATTACCTGACGTGGGGCATTTTCTGCGGCACAATCCGCCGTCAAATTCAATGCGGAAAATCACCATGCTGCAATCATGGATCAATCACGGGGTCGGTTATTGCATCGGTCATTTTCGCGCTGTTATAGCCGCCGCGTTGCTCATTGCCGCTATCTCCGCTGTCTACACGGCGCGTCATTTCGCCATTGATACCGACATCAACGATCTGCTCTCCTCCAAGCTACACTGGCGGCAGCAGGAGATCGCGTTTCACGAGGCTTTTCCGCAGGTTGTCGACATCATCTTGGTCGATGTCGGAGCGCCAACGCCGGAAGCGGCCAAGACCGCCGCGCGGGAATTGCAGCGGGGCCTCGCTAACAAGCCGGATCTCTTTCGCTCGGTAAGGGACGAGCTGGACAGTCCATTCTTCCGCCGCAACGGGCTCTTGTACCTTACCGGCGACCAGATCGGGCGCTTTACCGGGCAGCTTGCCAAGGCCAAGCCTTTGTTCGGAGAACTGGTTCACGATCCGAGCTTGCGGGGTCTCCTGGAAGTCCTGGTTGGGAGCCTTGGCTATGCCAAACACCAAAACATGCCGCTCGACGACATGGCCCGCCCGCTGAATTTGGCCGCAGCGACACTTGCAGACGTAGCGCGCGAACGCCCGGCGGAATTCTCCTGGAAGATCCTGTTGCAAGGCGCTCCGCGGCCTTTGGACCTGCACCGCTTCGTCGAGGTCTGGCCGGTTCTTGACCATAGTGCCCTCGAACCGGGGGACGGGCGACGGCCGCCATCCGTGAGATCGTCAGTCAACTCGACCTTCACACCAAGTTCGGCGCTGACGTCAGCCTCACCGGCCCGGTGATCATATCGGACAATGAGTTTGCCGGTGTGCACGAGGGGATTGTGCTCAACAGCGTTGTGACGGGCGTGATCATCCTCTCCATCCTGTGGTTCGCGCTGCGGTCGGTTCGCCTCGTTGCCGCGGTTGGTGTCAATATAGCCGTAGGCCTTGTGATCACGGCGGCCGGTGGGATCTTGATGGTCGGCGCGCTCAATCCGATCTCGCTGGCGTTTGCGGTTTTGTTCGTCGGCCTCGGAGCCGATTTCGCGATTCAGTATACCGTTCGCTATCGGGCGGAGCGCCACGAGATCAAAGACTTGGATCGCGCCCTGAGCGGTGCGGCCGGATGGGTCGGGATCCCCCTCACGCTCGCAGCCGGAGCCGCGGCGGCCGGGTTTCTGTCGTTCACGCCGACGGCTTACAGCGGGCTTGCCCAGCTCGGCATTATTGCCGGATTCGGCATGGTGGTTGCCTACGTGTCGAGCCTGACACTGCTGCCGGCTCTGATCCGTGCGGTCAATCCGCCGCCCGAGCCGAAGCCGCTCACGCTTTCGGCGTTGGCACCGGCCGACGCTTTTCTCAAGCGCCACCGGGTTGCGGTCATCGTCGCGACCGTTCTCATCGTTTTGGCCGGGCTTCCGGCGTTACCCAGACTGCAATTCAATTTTAATCCACTCGCCCTGGAGAATCAGGCGTCTCCGGCCCTGGCAGCGTTGTTCAGGTTGGGCAAAGCGCTGCCGTTGAACACCGCGAGAGTCCTCGTGCAACCGGATGCCGCCAGCGCGGTCACCGCAAAGCTTGCGGCGTTGCCTGAGGTGGCCGCGACCTGGACCCTCGAAAGCTTCATCCCGGGCGATCAAGATCAAAAACTGCCGATGATCGAAGCCGCCGCGAAAGCGCTGGCTCCGACCTTGCACAATACGCCGCGACCGGCGCCGAGCGATGCGGAGAACGATGCCGCGCTTAAACAGGGCGTGCAGTCCCTGCAAGACACCGCCGATCAGCACAGCGGTACCGGCGCGGATGCCGCGCGGCGCCTGGCCGATGGGCTCAATAAACTCGCTCAGGCCGATGCCTCGCAACGCGCCCGCGCCACCGACGCCTTTATCCATCCCCTGCAGCTCGATCTCGACGACCTAGACCAGAGCCTGACGGCCGAGCGTGTGACGCGGGCATCGCTTCCGCCGGATCTCGCGCGCGATTGGGTTGCCCCGGACGGCCGGTTACGGATCGAAATCTGGCCCAAGGGCGATGCCAACGACAATGCCACCGTCGCCCGGTTCGCCCGAGCGGTGCTGGCGGTGCAACCGGACGCCACCGGGGAAGCCATCGGCAGCACCGAGTGGGGCGGCACGATCGTCACGGCCTTCGCCGAGGCCGCCGCGCTGGCGCTGCTGTCGATCGCCATATTGCTGTGGATCGTCTTGCGACGGCTGACCGACGTCCTGGTGACGCTTACGCCGCTCCTTGTCGCCGGCCTTGTCACGCTTGAAATCTGCGCGCTGGCGAAATTCCAGCTCAACTACGCGAACATCATCGCGTTGCCGGTGCTGCTCGGCATTGGTGTCGCCTTCAAGATCTATTACGTCACGGCATGGCGGCGTGGAGAAAGCAATTTTCTGGAATCAGTGCTGACGCGGGCGGTGTTCTACAGCACACTGCTGACCGCCACCGCCTTCGGCAGTCTGTGGCTGTCCAACCAGCCCGGGATATCGAGCATGGGTAAGCTGTTGGCGCTGTCGCTCGTCTGCACGCTCACCTCGGCGGCCCTGTTCCAGCCCGCCCTCATGGGTGAGCTGCGCCGGCCGGCTGGCGACACTGCCAGCCGGGTTGGTTAGAAGAAGCCGCGAACCGGAAGCCGCAGGCCGCGCCGTCTCCAATCGGCTCGTGCGCGCTCTCGCATTTGTTCATCTCGGGCGGCGGCGTGGCCGGAAAGACGAGCGATCACAAGTATCTCGCCTTGAGATCGACGGTCGTCTCCGCGCCGATGCGGTCGAAATTCGCCGCGATCCACTTGTCGGCGCGCTCGCGACCGATCTCAAAAAGGTGCATGAGAAATCGCCACTCGGCGTTCATTTTGCTCGAACCCGACAGTTCTCTGATGATGTCCTCGGCTTCGATCAAATGAATGTACATGCGTTTGCCGCCGGTCAGTTTGCCTTCGTCGATCATCTGCGTGACAAAAGCGACGGCGCGCATTTCCCGCATCAGCGATGAGTTGAAGCTGATCTCCTGCATGCGGTTGAGGATGGCTCGAGAGTTGGTCGGCAACTCGGTTCGCTCGGTCGGGGTGAGATGGACGAGCAGGACATCTTGCGACACGCATCCGTAGATGACGGGAAAGATGGCCGGATTGCCCATGAACCCGCCGTCCCAGTAGGCCTCGCCGTCAATGATCGGGGCGCGCATCATAAATGGCAGGCACGCGGACGCGAGCACGTGGTCGGCCGTGATCTCGGCGTTGGGGAACACGGCCACCTTGCCGGTGCGCACGTTGGTCGCGCTCAGAAACAGCTTAATCACCCGTTGCTGGCGCACCCGCTCGAAGTCGACCACCGCGTTGAGCAGGTCGCGCATCGGATTGATATCCATTGGATTGAGCTGATAGGGCGACATGAAGCGGCTGATGATGTCGACCATCACGTAGCCCGGCGAGTGCTCCAGACCGAAGTTCGGGTTCATCTTGTCGAAAAACGACGGCGCGATGATGCTTTCGGATGTCGTCTCGGACATCTTTTTCCAGAATATCTGCATCAATTTCCTCGCGCCTTCGCGGCCGCCCCGCGCTAGACCGTCGGCAAGCAGAACGGCATTGACGCCGCCGGCGCTGGTGGCGGTGACGCCGTCGAAGGTGATCCGCTCGTCCTCGAGCAGACGGTCGAGCACGCCCCAGGTGAAAGCGCCGTGGCTGCCGCCCCCCTGGAGCGCTAGGTTGATCGCCTTCTCGCCGGCAAGCGGCGTACTCGCCTTGAGGTCGGCGGACTTGGGTTGCGCGGTCATGGCTTGCCCCCCTGAGCGGTGGTTCTGATCGAATTCGCAAAACTGCAACTTAGCACTGGTTGAAGGACTTCACTATCGCAATTCGGCGGCCAACGACGCCGCAAATTCGGTGAAACCCCCTGAAACTGCGGGAGGATTTCGGCTACCTGCTGCCACCAAAGTCGGGAAACATCAAAAACTCAAGAGGGAGCGAGAAGGCCCCCCGAAGTTCGATTTTAGCCGCGACCAGCGATTTGGTTAACCCGGGCGCTTGAGCCCGTTTACCGCAGCTTGCGGATCAGCGCCGTTTTCTCGCCGAGGGTATCTCGCACGTAGATGAGATTGACCGCGGCGAAGATGACGACGGCGATGGGGGCGGCAAAAACGATCGCTGTCATTCCGAACAAATAGGTGAGGGCGGCGATGCCGAGCAGCATGACGGCCGGCGGAATGGCGACCATGCGGCGCTGAATGAGCGGGGTGACGATCTGCCCTTCGATCTGGTGGATGACGAGATAGGCGAGCAGCGTCCACAGTGCGGTCTCGTAGTTCTTGGTCAGGGCAACCAGAATCGCGGGAATCGCGGCAAGGATCGGCCCCAGATAGGGAATGAACTCGCCAACTCCGGCAATGAGCCCCAATGCCAGCGGCGAAGGTACGCCGATGATCCAGACCGCCAAGGTTGACAGCACCCCGATCAGGATCATCTCGATCAGCTGGCCGAGCAGCCACAGCCGCAGGGCTTCGCCGATGCCGTCGATGATTTCAGCGGCGCGTGCGTGCGCGCGCGGCGGGAACAGCCAGATCAGCCCATCGCGATACAGGCGGGGTTGCGCTGCGAGGTAGACACCGCTGATCACCATAATGATCAAACCTTCGAGGAAGCTCGTGCTCAAGCGCAAAAAGCCGGAAAGTACGCTCGCCAGCGAGAAGTCGGGGCCGGATATGTGGTTCAGGAGAAAATTGCCGATATCGGAACCCTTGAGGCTTGCCTGGATGCTGCCGTTGGCGGAGTTCACCCGCTGCACGACATCCTGCAATTCATCGGCAATGCGGGTGCCGAAGAAGTAGCCGGAGCCGCCGATGATGACGAGCACGAGAAGGCCCGATAAAAGCAGCGCCAGCGGTTCCGGCAGTGACAGCCAACGCACCAGCGGCCGCGCGCCCAGCCGCAGCAGCATGGCAAGAATGATGGCGCCGAACGTCATGAGAACGACGCCGAACAAATACCAGACCAATATGGGGATGATGGCGACCGCGACGACAACGAGCGCCAACTTCAGGAACTCCGCAAAGCTGCTTGGCATCGTGCCGCCTCGTTCCATCATGCCTCCAAACCGAAGGATCCTCGGGTTTGCGCCCTATCAACGCGCCGCGAGCGCCCATCGTTGCAGACGCCGAGTCTGTGATCGTAGCCGTGCTCGGTTGCGCCATGTCCCTCGTGGCCACCAGCGGCCGCCTTCCCGCGTCTGCCCGTCGCCGGGCTCGAAAGCCTGACCGATGAACCGCCCATCCCAGGCGGGTCAGGGCGCGACAAACGCGACAAAGCGAGCCATCGCGACGGATCGGCTTGATGCGTGTGCAAAGCGGGCCGGGCGGCATTGCCGGGTGGTTCATTCGGTGATTATTGGATGCCGCCATGACCACGCGTATCACCATCCGCCGGCCTGACGACTGGCACCTGCACGTCCGCGACGGCGAAATGCTCAAGGCCGTGCTGCCCTACACGGCAAAAGACTTCGGCCGCGCCATCCTGATGCCGAATCTCACTCCGCCCATCCGCACCGCAGCGGATGCGGTCGCCTATCGCGAGCGTGTCCTGGCGGCGCTGCCAATAGGTTCGCGCTTCACGCCGCTGATGACCTGCTATCTCACCGACGAGACCGATCCCGACGACGTCGAACGCGGTTTTCGCGATGGAGTATTCGCCGGCGTCAAGCTTTATCCGGCCAACGCCACGACCAATTCGGCGGCCGGCGTCACCGACTATCGGAAAATTACGTGTGTGCTGGAACGCATGGAGAAAATCGGCATGCCGTTTCTCATGCATGGCGAGGAGGTCGGCGCCGAGATCGACATTTTCGACCGGGAGGCGACGTTCATCGATCGCCGGCTGTCGAAATGGGTGAAGGAGTTCCCCGGGCTGCGCATGATCCTGGAGCATCTCTCCTCCAAGGACGGAGTCGATTTCGTCGCCAGCGCCGGCCCGCAAGTCGGCGGCACCATCACGCCGTATCATCTTAATCTGACCCGCACCGACTGGCTCGGCGCGGGTCTCAAGCCGATGATGTACGCGATGCCGGTCATCAAGACCGCGAACGACCGCGCCGCCTTGCGCAAGGCCGCGACTTCGGGCGCGGCGTGTTATTTTCTCGGCACCGATTCCGCGCCGCATCCGTTTGCCCGAAAGATCGCGGTCAATGGCGTCCCCGGCATCTTCAACGCACCGGTCGCACTTTCGACCTACGCCAAGGTATTCGAGGAGGAGGGCGCGCTTGACCGGCTCGAGGCCTTTGCGTCGCTCAACGGGCCGAAGCATTACCGTCTGCCGCCGAACGAGGATAAAATCGTGCTGGAAAAGTCGCCGTGGACGGCGCCAGTTGAGATACCGGTGGCGGGCCCGGATCAACGCGCGCTGGTCTATCGGGGCGGCGAGACCATCGAGTGGCGGGTGGTGGGATAAACGAGGCAGTGTAATGACCGGCTTCGCCGATAAAGAAACGATCGCCGAGCTGACGGCGAAGATGCTCATCGAGGTCGAGGCTATCCGCTTCATGACCGACAAGCCGTTCATCTTCACGTCCGGCTGGGCGAGCCCGGTCTATACCGATTGCCGCAGGCTGATCTCGTTTCCGCGCGTGCGGCGGACCCTGGTCGACTTTGGCGTCGCGACGATTGAGCGCGATGTCGGCTTCGAGCAGTTCGACGGCGTCGCCGGCGGCGAAACCGCCGGCATTCCCTTTGCCGCTTGGATGGCCGACCGCCTGATGCTGCCGATGCAATATGTGCGCAAGAAGCCGAAGGGCTTCGGCCGCAACGCGCAGATCGAGGGGCACATCGAGGCGGGCGATCGCATCCTTCTGGTCGAAGATATGACTACGGACGGCCGCAGCAAGGTCAATTTCTGTCAGGCGCTGCGCGGGGCCGGCGCCACGGTTGAGCACTGCTTTGTGTTCTTCTTCTACGACATCTTCCCCGAGGGCAAAAAAATCCTGGGCGATCTCGGCGTCACCCTGCATGCGCTGGCCACCTGGTGGGACGTCTTGGAGGTCGCGAAGAAAAGCGGCAAGTTCGATAAAGCGCGGCTCCGTGAGGCCGAGAAATTCATGAAAGATCCGGCTGCATGGTCGAAGGCGCACGGCGGCGCCGCCCAGGCGGCGGAGTAGACCGGGAAGTCTGCGCGGTCATCATGCCGGCACCTGGGTCCGGCCTCTGGCGGGCCCCAAGTGCAGGCTATTGTGCCGGGCGTCCGCGGCTTGCGATCATGAACGATGAGACTTGGATGGCCGGCCGGCCCGGCCATGACGGACGGAGCAAATGCCCGATCAAGCCGCTGACGTGATCGTCGTCGGTGCCGGCAACGCCGCATTCTGCGCGGCGCTGGCGGCACAAGAAACCGGCGCCAGGGTGCTCATGCTCGAAGCCGCGCCGGACGAGGAGTCCGGCGGCAATAGCCGCTTCACCGCCGGCTCGATCCGCGTGGCCTACAACGGCATTGAAGACATCAAGAGGCTTGTTCCCGATCTCACGCCAGCGGAAATCGAAAGCACGGATTTCGGCACCTACACCGCCGCTCAGTTCTTCGACGACATGGCGCGCGTCACGGCGCATCGCGCCGATCCGGACCTCGTCGAACTCTTGGTCACGCACAGCTTCGCGACGCTGGACTGGATGCGCGAGAATGGCATGCGTTTCATCCCGATCTATGGCCGCCAGGCCTTCAAGGTCGACGGCCAATTCAAGTTCTGGGGCGGGCTGACGGTGGAGGCCGTCGGCGGCGGGCCCGGGCTTATTGCCATGCTCACCGCCGCCGCGCGCAAGCGCGGCATCGAAATTCGTTACCGAACGCGCGCGCTCGATCTGCTTTATGACGGCAACCGCGTTGCCGGCGTGCGCGTGCGCGCCGATGGTACGACCCAGGAGCTGCGGGCGAAATCGGTGGTGCTGGCCTGCGGCGGCTTCGAAGCCAATGCGGAATGGCGCACGCGCTATCTCGGACCGGGATGGGATCTCGCCAAGGTGCGGGGCTCGCGTTACAACGCCGGCGACGGCATCCGAATGGCGCTCGAAATCGGCGCAAGCTCGCGCGGCAACTGGTCCGGCTGTCATGCCGTGCAATGGGAGATGAATGCGCCCGAGTTCGGTGACCTCGCGATCGGAGACCAATTTCAGAAGCACTCTTATCCGTTCGGCATCCTGATCAACGCAAATGGCCAGCGTTTCGTCGACGAGGGCGCCGACTTCCGCAATTATACCTACGCCAAGTATGGTCGCGTGGTGCTGGAGCAGCCGGGCCAATTCGCCTGGCAGATTTTCGACCGCAAAGTGAAGCATCTGCTGCGCGACGAATACAATATCCGGCAAATCACCAAAGTGGCGGCGAACACCATCGAAGAATTCGGGCGGAAACTCGATGGCGTGAACGCGGCCGAGTTCCTCAAGACCGTCACCGCGTGGAACGCAGCGGTGAGCGCCGACGTGCCGTTCAACCCAAATATTAAAGACGGGCGCTGCACCAAGGGGCTCGCCGTCGACAAAAGCAATTGGGCGAACACCATCGACACGCCGCCCTTCGAGGGCTATGCGGTGACCTGCGGTATCACTTTCACTTTCGGCGGCTTGCGCATCAACACCGACGCCGAGGTGCTCAATGCCGATTACCAGCCGATCCGCGGCCTCTATGCCGCAGGCGAGCTCGTCGGAGGCCTGTTTTACTTCAATTATCCAGGTGGCACCGGGCTCATGTCCGGCGCCGTGTTCGGCAAAATTGCGGGTGGGTCGGCCGCGCGCGCTCTGCAAACTTCGGAAGCGGCACTCTCGCGGGCGGGAATTGATGTGAGCAATCGATGAGTAGTCCCTGGCCGACGGAGCTGCGCCTGCACAAGGACCGCAAAACTCTCGCCGTCGCCTTCGACAATGGTGACGGCTTCGAATTGCCGGCCGAATACTTGCGCGTGCGCAGTCCGAGCGCCGAGGTGCAGGGGCATTCGCCGGCCGAGCGCCGCACCGTCGGCGGCAAGCGCGACGTCCAGATTCTGGAAGTGCAGCCGATCGGCAATTACGCCGTGCGGCTTGTTTTCGATGATATGCATTCAACCGGGATTTTCAGCTGGGATTATCTTTTCGAACTCGGCCGCAATCGCGAGAAATATTGGAACGAATATCTCAGCGAGCTCACTGAGAAGAAGCTCTCGCGCGATCCGTCGGTGTCATGACGGTCCCGAACGCGTTGTCCTTCGAACCACATAACATTACTCACCCGTCCTTTGCCCCTGCGGGCCGTATCGATCGGTCAACTTCGTTTCGGCATCATCGCGGAAGTGTCGGGGTGGGGTGTACGACGATGGGGCGCCTACCGACATCAGGACGGCCTTGACCCCACTCCCTCGGGGTCGAGGCCGTTCGTTTTTCGCGTTGCGCGCCTCGCTGTTTTTTTTTGCCAAGTCGATATGAGACGGCGCGCTTCAACTGCGCGGCGCCGCCGCACGCGGCCCCGATTTTGGCGCGCATGGTTGACGGAGCGTTGCCGCCGGTGGACGGGAATCCGCACCCGGCCTGCTGGTACGCATGGTGCGTGTCGATTAACATCAGCGCTGGGAGCGATCGGGTCACGAGCCGTGCGAGGGAGGAAACAGATGAAGAAATTCACATGGATCATGGCCTTACTGGCGGTTGGGTTGCTTGCGGCCGCTGACGTCAAGGCGCAGCAGCCGGCGCAAGGGCAAAATCCGCTCGATGTCGTCCCGGAGAAAATGCCCTTCAACACCCCTTATGGCGCGGCGATTTCGTTGGAAAAGGCGCAGGCCGCGGTACAGGCGGCGGTCGCGGAAGCCAACAAGCGCGGCTGGCAGCTCAACGTTGCAGTCGTCGATTCCGGTGGCAGTCTCGTCACCTTTGCGCGCATGGATGGCGCGCAGCTCGCCTCGATTGCCATCTCGGAACATAAGGCACGTGCCGCTGCAAAATACCGTCGACCGACGCGGATCTTCGAGGAGGCGGTGCAAAAAGGCATCAATTACATTACGACGCTCGACGACGTGATCGCCTCGCGCGGCGGCATCCCGTTGATCGAGAGCGGCAAGATCATTGGCGCGATCGGCTGCTCCGGCGGCACTGGCTCCCAGGACGAGGTGGTGTGTACGGCGGGCGCGGCTACGATCAACAAATAGCCGAAAGGGGAAGGGGCGCTCTGTTTCCTCCCCGATTACCGGTCTGCCTGGGCCGTGGCGCTATGGGCTGAGGGGGTGCGGGACATGAAGCGGCGGGAATTCCTAACGTTCATTGCCGGCGCAGCGGCTGGGCTGTTGTCGTGGACCCGGGCGGCACACGCTCAAAATCCGACGCCACCCAATCAAGTCGCCGCCAAAGACGTGGGGCAGGTCGCCACACTGCAAGGCAGCGCCACTGTCACCCGCGCCAATGCGGCCGCCGCCATTGCCCTGCAGGTCAACGATCCCATCTTCGTGAACGATACGCTTGCGACCGCTGCGAACTCCTCGCTCGGCGTCACCTTCGACGACCAGACGACCTTCAGCCTTTCCGGCAATACGCGCATCGTCGTCAACGAATACCTGTATGAGGAGGCCGGCAAAACCAATGCGGCCTCCTTCAACATTGCGGTCGGCACCGCATCCTTCGTCGCCAGCCTGGTGGCCAAAACCGGCGAGATGAAGATCACAACGCCGGGGGCCACGCTCGGCATTCGCGGCACGACCGGCATCGTCGACGTTCCGACCGGCCATGCCGCTGCCGCCAGCGGTGCCGCCGAACCGAGGGTCAAGCTCTATCAGGATGCTGACGGGCATTTGGGGCGGATCGAGGTGTTCAATGCTCAGGGCGCGCGGCTCGGTATTTTGACTCAGAGTGCGAGCGCCTTTTTGCTGCAGCCGGGCGCCGGCGGGCGATTGGCGGCGGTGCCGTTTCAAATTCCCGCCGAGGAGGCGGCGCGCGACCGCGGCCTGCTGCAACGGTTGTTTGTCTCGCAAAACATCGGCCGGCGCTTGACGAGTGAGCGGCTGAGATCGCGCCGGCGTAATCGGTCGCCCGGTCGCCAGCAGCGACAGCACGGCGGCAACTCCCGCTCGCGCCGGAAACGCTAGCTCGCCCGTGACTCGGAAAATGCCGCGAACAAAGATTGGTGCGGACTCCGCTCTGAGATATCGCTGCCTGCACTGCCTTGTGGGGGCATCGTTGGCCTTGTCGCCGGTCGGGCTTCGCGCCCAGTCCGGCGATGCGCGAAAACAGGCCGCGCCCGCAGCATCGGCTCTTTCATCTGTTCCGGCGGCCGCGATGGTCCAATACCGCCGCGCCTTGGCGGAGTATCTCAAAGCGAAGGCGAGCTACGCCGCCGCAGCGGAGGCGTATTGGAGCGCCATTGCAGAAAAGCGGCACGTGCGGTCAGCCAAACGCGCTAACCGCGAGCAGGTTTCGATCGACGACTACGTACTGACCCAGCCGCCGGTCTATACCGGCCCTCCTAAGCCCCGCGATCCCTCGAAGCCGGCTGAAGAGGCGCAGCCGCGGGTTTATGTGCCGGTGATGGCGGATTTTCTCGCCGCCGCACGCGAGCAATTCAAATTCGTTCCGCGCATGCCGAAGATCGAGAGCGAGTTCAAACGCGCTTACGCCAGGGCCGCGGTGGCGGCCGGCCTGATCAAGGAACAGATCGTGCGCATCTACGGCTTCGAGGCCGGCGGCAATGGCGACTACGATGTTCAGGCCGGCCTCGAATACAGCAAACAGGCGCGGGCGATCACCACGGCGCTAGGCTACAACCAGCTGTTGGCGACCAACACGGTCGAGATCATTGCCGAGAAGGGCAACCAGTTCATCAGGAGCCTGATGGCGCGCGCGGCACGAATGCCGGACGGCGAGAAGACGGCGCTGGAGGGCAAAATCGGCATGGTTCGCAAGATGGTCAATTTCTCTCGGAGCGTTCCGGACGACTGGAACGAGCACCAAATGCTGGCGAATACGCCGAAGGGGCTCGCCGTCCACGCGTTGAATTTGGACCTCGACGTCGGACCTCTGCTACAGACGCAAAAGCTTGTAGATTCAGTCGTGTTCGCACGTCGCAAGGGATACGCCGAGACGCTGACCGCCGCCGAACTGGAAATGATGAACCTGACCGGCGACGGCAACGGCTTCGATATGGTCACGATGCCGACGGCCTGGCGCGACAAGGTGCCGACCGCGAACTTCTTTCAGCGCAGCGGCTATCGAGACAATCCGGTCGCACAGCGGAATAATGTCGTCGGCAAGCTGATCGCGGCGACCGACGCGCGCATGGACGAGGAGGTCAGGAAGCCGGGAGCAAGGGAGCTGGCGGCGGCCCTGCAGTGATTTGCACGCTGCATGCGAACCGGGCGCTCGCTTGACACTCCGGCAAGCTCAACCGTAAATCCAGGCGCGATCGGACGGGCGCTTAGCTCAGCGGGAGAGCGTTCCCTTCACACGGGAGAGGTCGTAGGTTCAATCCCTACAGCGCCCACCAGCATACCTGCAAGTCCTTTCGCGCCGATCCATAGCGCCGAAGCGGTTTTAGGCCGCAGCCAACGATATCGGATGGCACGGTTCACCACCGCAGGGCATATACCCAACCGGTGACGTTCGATTTCTTGAAAATGGCTTCCCGTTCGGTTCCTCCGAACTCGTAGTGCACGGTGCCGCCGGGCTTGGAAAGCATTTCTTTTACCGCTTCCTTCAAGCTCGGGCTGCCCATTTCCCCGGCAAACTCAAAAAGGAGCGCCAATTCACGATGGAGCGATGTCTGACCGTGGCTATCAAGCGCGTAGAACACCATCTGCCGCGGTAATGAAATCTTGTCATCGACAAGGTCAGCGATCTTTTCCGTCGCGACGGATACGCCGAGCGCCCCGATTACGTGCCCATCCTTCTGCACGGGGACAGCTATAATGGCTGATCGCTTGCCGGTAGATTTGCTGACCACGAGAGCGCTTGTCACCTCTGCACTCCCTCGAGGGGATTTGGCAGGGCACTATTCCTGATCCAAAGGGGAACAACCAAGCTGCCGCCCATTGACGTTTGCAGCTGTGCTTGACGCCGCAACGAGAGTAACCGTAGGCTAGAGTTGTTCCGTGGTAGGCGGAACGCGTGTATGTTCCTCCCTTTAGCCCTCGGCAGACAAAGCTGAGGGTTCTTTCTTTTACAGCCCGTTAGTTAGAAAGGCCGAACGCGCCGACCAGTGGCTGAGGTCGAATTGCGAGCGTTTCAGCATCCAATCGACCGTCGATCTTCGGCGAAATTATTTTTGAAATATTTTGACAATTCCCTTTGCTTCGCCACTCGGCTTGGCTATCACGTCATCGAACATTCCTTGACAGGCCGTCCACGTCCACGATTGCGATCACGCTTGGGGGTACATGTCGGAGCTTATTCTTGCGCTTCACTCGGGCCCTCACGATTCCGTCGCGGCGCTGTATGACGAGTACGATCTAAAGGCGGCCGTCCAGCTCGAGCGCTTGACCAGAAGGAAGGGCGACGGCGGCAAGCATCCGGAAGCCTGCATCGACGAAGTGCTGGCGATCGCCGGCGCGACGCGCGCGGATGTCGATGTGATTTCGATGTCGCGCACGTTCCTCGACACCAAATATTTCCGGCACATGCGCGGCCTCCGGTGGCTCAGCGAGGAGATTCTGCGACGCCGCCGTGGCCGTACGCTGCAATATATGACGCGCGAGATGCGCCACTACCGCTCAAGGAATTTCGACGATCTGTTCGATCTGGCCGCGTTCCGCGGCGACGGCGGCTTTCGCCCCGATACGAAGCTGCACTTTTCCAACCACCACGAAGCGCACGCTTTGCCGCCGTTGTTCTACAGCCCCGCTTGGGATGATGCGTTGCTGGTCACCGCCGACGGCGGTGGCGATACCGTCAATTACAGCCACCGCAGCTTCGGCAACGGAGCAATCACAACGATCTATGGCGGCGACGAATGCCTGTTCATCGAAAAGCCGGTCGACAGTCTTGGCCGCGCCTATAGCGCCGCCACTCTAGCGATGGGATTTCGGATGGATCGTCACGAGGGCAAGCTGACCGGTTTGGCCGCGCTGGGCGAACCGGTGCACGCCGGAGAGATCGGTGCCTACTTCCGGGTGGACGAGAACGGGCGGGTGTATTCGACGTTTTCCGGCTTCAGCCACATGCGGCGCTTCATGCGGCGACTGGCGAAGACCACCCGGCCCGAGGATGTCGCTGCCTCGATTCAAAAAGTGCTTGAAGACACAATGTTGTGCTCGGTCGAGAACCTGCTCGCGCATTATCCGCGCAAGCATCTGGGTGTCGCCGGCGGCGTGTTCGCCAACGTCAAACTCAACCGCCTGTTGGCCGAGCGCCTCCCTCTCGATGAGATTTTCGTTTTTCCGGCAATGGGGGATGAGGGATTGCCGGTCGGCAGCGCCTTAATCTATCTGCTCGAGCGTGACGGCCTCAAACCCTGGCTCGACCGGCGGCGGCCGCTCGGCCCGATCTTTCTCGGCCGCGATTACACCAGCGCGATCGATCCCGTGCTCGCGGCTTCACCGGGGGTGCGGAGGGTCGAGGGCCAACCGGTCGCCGAAGCTGCCCGCCGCTTAGTTGACGGCAAAATCGGCGCGATCTTTACCGGCCGCATGGAATACGGACCACGCGCCCTCGGCGCGCGCTCCATCCTGGCCAATCCATCGCGGCGCGAGACGCACGATCTCCTCAACGCGCGTCTCGCGCGGACCGAGTTCATGCCGTTTGCCCCAGTGATCGCTGCCGAACGCGCAGCGGATGTTTTTGACGTCAATACCGTGAACGCCCGCGCGTGCCGATACATGACCATTGCCTGCGATGTGCATCGGCAATGGCGCGACCGCATTCCCGCGGTCGTGCACGTGGACGGCTCGGCGCGGCCGCAGACCATTGCCCGCGAGGACAACCGCCTCTATTACGATATCGTGCGCGCGTTCGAGGCTGCGTGCGGCCTGCCGGCTCTGGTCAACACCAGCTTCAATGTGCATGAAGAGCCGATCGTTAATACGCCGGCCGAATGCGCCAAGGCTCTGACTGAAGGCCGCATCGATTTTGTTGTCACCGACGCCGCCGTCTACGAAGGTGCGCGCTGATCCGTGAAGCCGCGGCGAGAGGCCGGCCTGTATGTACGAGGACGGGAACTCATGCCGCAACTCAGCGCCATTGTGATAACCAAGAACGAAGCGGCGAATATCGGCGATTACCTAGATTGCCTCGCCTTTTGCGACGAGCGGATCGTAGTCGATTGCGGCAGCACCGATGCGACTGTGGAGATCGCGCGGCAAAAGGGCGCCCGGGTCGAATACCACGAATGGTGTGGCGACGGTCCGCAAAGGAACCATGCGCCGTCGCTCGCCACGGGAACGTGGGTCGTCAACCTCGATGCCGATGAGCGCGTCACCCCCGAGCTTGCCGCGGCGATCAAGGCGGCGATTGCCGACGGCAGTGTGGATGCCTGGGAATTTCCGCGTCTTTCTAACTTTTTGTGCTGCAGGGTGGCTTTCTCGATGGAGCCGAGGGATTTTTGGTAGCAGTGGTCAACGCCGAGACCAGCTACTATCCCTACATGAAGGCTTGGCTTGCGACCCGGCAGCGCAAGGATGCTATGCCCGAGCCGCCTTCGCCGTGACACCGCCGCGCCACCTCGCTTCTGTGTACAATGCCGTCCGCCCGCTCGATTAGCAGCTGTGCGGAAAACTCATGCATGCAGGATGCGTCCGCGGCGGGCCACCTGGATGGCGGTACCGCCAATGAAAGCCTAATGTGTTGGTGCTATAGTAAGGTTCTCCCAGCCCAATCCAAAAGCGCCATGAACTGGTCAGGGTGGACTATGAAATAGGCCACCGCCGCTATCGGGGATAAAAGCAGAAGCAAATCTCGCATGGGAAAAAAGCCCCGCAAGGTTGCCGCTACTTCATTGTGCACGTATTTCTTCTTATGAACATAATTCGAGCGGTAAGGTTTTATTCAACAAATAGTTCAAAGATAAAATTGACTCAAATCGATGGCCGTCTAATTCAGATTGGGCCCTGAAAGCATTTTGGTGCTGGCGTCTGGACGTAATGCCGACCGGTGGATTAAGGGTTACTCTTGCGAGAGGGAGCCCCGATTTTCATGAGCCCCAACAAGCGTCGAAGTTCACGACAAATCATCAACCTGCCCGCTTGGATTGGTGTTGATCGCGATGCCGATCTTCGAAGATGCAAAATAGTTGATCTTTCGGGCTTCGGAGCGAACTCGTTGTCGAAGATGTAGAAGCCCTTCCCGACAAATTCGAATTGTTTTTGTCCCGGTTCGGAGACCCTTGTCACCCTTGCAGAGTGATTTGGAAACGCGGCAACGAGGTTGGGGTTGGGTTCGTCGATGGTTCGCAGAACGAGTCCATCAGCACCACGAGCGTTGGCTCCCTTTTTCGTGAGCTAGGCGGATTAAGAGGGCTTGCCGCACGCTTAGGGCAGAACGATAATTATAGCATGCACGACCCGATCACGTTGCCCCTTCTGCCACCCACGCCGCATGAACCGCAATCGGGCCTGTTGCGGAAAATATCCGCACTGGTCTCCAACGGTCTGCGCCGCGATTACTGAGCATGTCGATTTTGGCGGCCTTTGACCGTCTCTTTCGAGATCGCTTCGCCGAATACTCATAGCGAGCGGAGCCGTGCGAAGTGACTGGCGTCAGAAGTCGCGGCTTCGGGCGGCACAATTTGCTCTATTTTCAAGATGCGACGGCGCGGTGCTGAATGCGTTATCTCGGAAAAGCTCGATAAAGTTGGACCGGTGGACGCGCCGCGACCGCTGGCGATCAAGGTGTCGCGTTGATCCCACCAATTGGGTCGCATCGTCTTCGGTCAAGTAAGCAAGTTAGCGGCAATTCTTTTCAGACGAACTTTCAAACGCCGCCAACGGGGCCTCTTCCCCAATTCGGCCTTTTCCTCCTCAGCCAACAGGCGAAGACGAAGGAATTGGCGCTGTGACTCGTCCGGTTCGTAATCCCGCTGTTTCCGATAGCCCTCGACGTCGTATCGAGACAGGCGTTTCGCCATGGCTTTTCCCCTTGCGCCCGGCTACTGCCCCGCAAAATTCTCACGCGAGCCAGAAACAATCAAGTTTCGTCTGTGTGACAGAAAAAGGGTCTGCTTCCGCGCACTGGCTCGTCACGCGGGCTTCGGTTCGCAGTGAAGCCGCTCAATCTCGTGCGCCCCATACCCTGGTGCTCCGATTATCTTTATGGTCCCCGTATCTTCTGCTCAGGCGCCAACCGGTGCTAACCCTCTTGCAATGTGGCGCAGTCGTCCCATGCGCCTGCTCCATTGTTCAGGGTCGCAGGTTGTCCGGGATCGACATGGATTTTTGTCATTAACGCTCATCAACCCCAATCCTCCTTGGCTTCGCGACGTACCGCCGGCGCCGCCTGCGCCGTAGCAGCCACTTCCGGAGTCCCCGAAGCAGACCTCAATCCGCGCGCCGATTGGTGCAGCAATGGGCCGTGTGGGACATCGGGTAGTCGCGGTTGGGCGATCAGCATCCGCTGTCACCGCGATCCCGGGCATAGTGTGGCTCGGTCGCAGGATGGGAGATCATCAAGACCGACTATTTCGGTCCGGACGTTTCACAGAAGACCACGACGCTTTGCATAGTCGAAGGTGAAGACCACCGACTTTGGCGCGGGGCGTGCGCCTCTTCGCTCGAGCAGATCGTACACGCAGTGCCGCAGCATGGTGGTGCGGATGCGAGTATTTGCATTGAGACTGGTCCCATGACGCCGCGGCTCGTTTATGAGCTACGCTCGCGAGTCTCGACGGGATCTGCCTTGATGCGCGGCATGATGCCGTCATAGGTCATAGAGCGCCGTCAGCTCCCAGCTCCCAATCCGGGAGCGATCGATCCCGAGGACTTCCGCGTCGGCAGGTGCTGCGGCTGCAGCGGCCAGATCCGCGCGTGCCGCCAACGCCGCTGCAGCGGAGCTGGCAAGGAGCGCGGCGCACGTGACCGTCTTTTGCGGCGGCGGCCGGGCGCGCTGTCGGTTTTGTTTCGATGCAAATTTTCTTTAACGGCGCAACACGGTCGGATGCGAGGCCGAGGCCCAGGTCAGACACGGCCCGAACCAGCCGTCAAAATATCCAATGGTGACCGGCCGCAGCATGGTGCAAATCCTCGTCGGCCGGCGGAGAGTTGGCGGCTTGCTCGGTGAAGTGATCGGGGCTTGCGAGCACAGCCAGGACCAGTTAAATCCTCGGGTCCTGCAGATATTCGACAACCGCCGGATCGGTTGGTCCGATGTATTCCGAGAACTCGCGAAACAGCAGTTGGTCGGCAGCCTCTAATCCCTCCGCTGGGGGGTCGTCCGGCGCGGGGTCCGCGGGCGAAATGGGAACGACGTAGCTCAACAAGCCTTGCACGTGAAAATCATCAGGATCGGCAACTTGCGCCAGGACAACAAAGCTGCCATCGCAATATTCAGGAGCACTGATACGGGAAGGAGGTTGGTCGGCTGCGTAGAAGGGCAGCGGCAGCCGCGCATAGGGTGTCCAGGATGCGCCATCGTCGGTGCTTTCGCCAACGTGGAGGACATTATTTTTTTTGTCGTCGTTGTAGGTCAGGTAGAGCGTGCCGTTCGCTGCCAGAGTGAGCTGAGCATATGTTACGGATTCCCCGGCGCCGGTCAGTATTTGCGGTCGAGACCATTTGCCCGTTACGAAATTATATTCCAACACGGCAAGATTATAGTCGCCGTCATTGGTGGCGATGATCAGTTCATTTCCGTCGACGACCGCACTGAAGTGACTTGCATAGCGGCTGATCTGCTCGCCGCCGTAGGTGTAGACGAATTCATTCGTGGTGCCTTCGGGGGTGAAGGATGCATAGTTGACGGTGTTTTCCACCGTATAGACGACGCCGACATCATCATCCATGTCCACGACACGAGCGGAGCCCTTGTACCCATTGGCATGGGTCACGTTGACGAGCGAATTCCAGCTTTCGCCACCGTTGAACGACACCTGCACGTCCATGTTCAGGCCGGCACTGGTCTCGTCGGTATAGGCCGTGAAAATCGAGCCTTGATCATTCATCGCGACTGTCGGATGAACGGAAAAATCGCGCTCGGTCGGGTCGACAACGGAGTATGTCCCGCGGTCCCAAGTCTGGTCTGTCGCATCATAGGCATATTCCTGATAAACGACTTGGTATTGGGCGTTTAGGTAAGTCATCAACACCGTGTCTCCGCCGGGCAGTATCTGCACGTCGGCCGACGAGCTTCTGTTGGTGTCGGAAATCGCGAACGCAATGGTCCAGTGGGAGCCGTCATCGGTGCTCTCGAACATCGCCAGGCCGAGTCCTGTGTTGACAACCGCGTAAAAATCGCCGTTCGAGGTTTCTACGATGTGGTTCTGCATGCGGGTGACTGTCGCGTCACCCGGCACGCCGGTCTGCGTCTGCAGTTCGTAAATGCCACTGTCGTGGGAGCGTATTACTTCGACCCGACCGGGCGCGGGGCCGCCGTTCACCATTACCGGTGGCGATGATGGGTTCATCGCCATCGACGATTGTGTTGAGGTGACTGGTGTGGAGATCGACCCGATCACTGCCACAGTTGTGCCCGCGAAGCCCGGGGAGTGGTTGGCAGAGGTCGCGTTGGCGGGCGAATTCCAGCGTTCGCTTCCGTTGATCGACACTTGCACAGCGGAGTTTAGATCCGCGTCGGTTGCAGCGGTATACGTAGTGAAGATCCAGCTAGACCAACGGTCAGATCGACGAAGTACGCATCAGGATCGCATGTCGGATCACACAGATCGTCGGCAGTCGATCCATCATCAATGTCGGGAATCGAGAACACAGGGGTCCGATCGACTCCGTCGTCGCCGTTGAGCGCTGCATCGAAAGCCGCATAAAAATCGTCGTTCGAAGTTTCTGCGATTTGGTTCCGCGGGCGGGTGGCAGTCATGTCAGCCGGCGGGGCTGTCTCCGCTTGCAGCGCGCCGCTGCAACTGGGGCTGAATCTCGAACATATCCCGCACCGTTTGGTCAATTGGGGAAGTGTCCAGCCCTCAAAATCATGATGCAATTGGTATAACAATAGTTGTATTTTGGATT
>CAVRDC010000010.1:0-334841 GCA_963719745.1 uncultured Alphaproteobacteria bacterium
GCCTCGGCGGCACCGGGGTGAGCTGCCCGATCGGCACCGGCGTGGCCGCCTAGGCTTGCGAGCGGCGAATAGCGAAAAAGGTAGAGGCCAGGTATTTGCTATTTCGCCGTTCGCTACTCGCCATTCGCTCCCTGTGCTAGAGCATGTTTCGATCGAAGTGAATTGGCGGGATTCCCAAGTGCTTTTGGATGGGAGAGTCTCGACATTGATTCGCCCTGGGGAGACGGAACAATGCCGGGAGCCTACTCTGCTGATATCCGGGGTCGGGTGATTGCACGAGTTGAGAGCGGGTCGTCGCGACGCGAGGCGGCGGAGCAGTTTGAGGTCAGCCCGAGTTCAGCGATCAAATGGGTCGCCTGCTATCGGGCGACCGGAAGCTGTGCGGCCAAGCCGCGGGGCGGGAGCACGTCTCCGCTGGAGGAGCACGGGGACTTTTTATTGGCGCTGATTGAGGATCAGCCGGACTTGACGCTGGATGAGATGGTCTGCGCGATGCGCAAGAACAAGATTGCGGGCAGCCGCACTTCGGTGTGGCGCTTCTTCAAGCGCCACGACATCACGTTCAAAAAAAAGCCTGCGCGCGGCAGAGCAGGAACGTGCCGACGTGGCGCGGGCGCGCCGGCGCTGGATGCGAGAACAGGGCATGTTTGATGCCGCCCACCTGGTGTTCATTGACGAGACCGCCGCCAATACGAAAATGGTTCGGTTGAGCGGGCGTTGCGCACGGGGCAAGCGCTTGATCGGTCGGGTTCCGAACGGCCACTGGAAAACGATCACCTTCGTGGGCGCTTTGCGCCGCAACGGAATCACAGCCCCATGTGTGGTTGACGGCGCTATGAAGGGAAAGACGTTCCTTGATTATGTTGAGCAGTGCTTGGCTCCAACACTGAAGCGAAACGACACCGTCGTCATGGACAACCTCCCCGCACACAAGGCAGCGGGCGTGCGCGAAGCGATTGAAGTGCGTGGCGCCACACTTCGCTATCTCCCACCATACTCACCGGATCTGAATCCGATAGAGATGCCATTCAGCAAACTCAAAGCGTATCTGCGCAACGCGGCGGAGCGAACTATTCCACGCCTGCGCCGCAGAATTGGAACCTTCGCGCGTAATCTCACCGCCCGCGAAGCCCGCAACTACTTTAGGCATGCGGGCTATGCGTGAAATTGACCGGAATTTGCTCTAGCTAATCGGCAAGCAACAGCGCCGGGGGGTCCCATGCGGCGGAGCGAACGCGGCTTTCAATCGGCGATCCTGCTGACCCGATGGCTGATGGTGCCGTTTCTGTTCGGGCTGGCCTGCTGCGTCGTTCTGCTGCTGTACCGGTTCTTCGCCGATTTCTACGAAGTGGCCAACAAGCTTCAGGCTTTGAGCTGGCACGATCTCGTGGTCGACGTGCTCAATCTCGTCGACGTCACCCTGACCGCGAACCTCGTCATCATCGTGATCTTCTCCGGATACGAGAACTTCATCCGCAAGATCGACCGGGCGGAGCATCCGGAATGGCCGGAGGGATTAACCGACGTTGATTTTTCCGCGCTGAAGCAAAAACTTCTGGGCTCGATCGTCGTCATTGCCGCGGTCGATGCGCTGGCCTGGTATCTGGACCTCGAAAAATATACCGACACGTCGAAGCTCGGCTGGGCGCTCGCGTTCCCGCTGATGCTGGTCGCCGCGATGCTGATGCTGGCGATCGCCGACCGGCTGTCGCGCCATGATGCCAAGGCGGAGTGAGCGCGTCGCGGCGGCGAGCGACTTTGCACCGCGATAGCGGTGAATTTCGGTTCACGGCCGGCCGCCCGAACGGCGGCGTCCGCTGTCACGCACGCGCGCGTGATATCCGCCGACCGGTGAGGGATTATTAACCATACCGGGCGTTAATCGGGGCTCACGATTTGTACGAACCGGCCCCGGATTCCGCGTATGCAGTTGCTCCGCTTTTTGATGCTGACGTTGGCGGTAGGGCTGGCCGGCTGCGCGGAGCAACCCGTAGCCTACATGGCCGTTCCGAGCGCGGCGGTCACGCCCGGCATCGACAACATGATCTACGGCATGACGGCGCAAACCGCGCAAGGTGCGCCGGGGCCGACATCCGGGCTCTATATGTCCGCGCAGTACCCGACCGCCCAGTACCCGGCGGCGCAGTACCCGACGGCGCAATATCCGACGGCGCAGTACCCGGCGGCGCAGTACCCGACCGCTCAATATCCGGCCGCGCAATCTCCGGCGGCGCAATATCCGGCCGCGCAGTATCACGTGGCGCAATACCCGGCGCAGTATCCGGCGGCACCGGTGGCACCTTACGCTGCAGCCCCTTACGGCATGGCCCATTACGGACCCGCTCCCGCTGCCTATGTGGCGGCGGCACCCTACATGACACCCTATCGGGCGCCCGCCTATGCTTACGCAGCTCCAGTCCCGGAGGCGCACTACACGCTCGATTCCGGTGACCGCCTGCGTATCGTCGTATTCGGCCAGGACGGATTGACCAACTCCTATATTGTCGGCGCCGGCGGCCATATCGACATGCCGCTGATCGGTTCGGTGCCGGCGCGCGGCGCGACCACCGAACAGCTGGCCAGCCGAATCTCGGCAAGGCTCCGCGACGGTTTCATCCGCGAGCCGCATGTCGCGGTCGAGATCGAGGCCTACCGGCCGTTCTTCATCCTCGGCGAAGTCACCGCGCCCGGCCAATATCCCTATGTCGCCAACATGACCGCGGAGACGGCAATCGCCATCGCCGGCGGCTTCACGCCGCGCGCCTTCCGCAAGACCGTCATTCTCAACCGCAACTATTACGGCCGCCAGATGCGCATCGCGGTGCCGATGACGTTCCCGCTGCGTCCGGGCGACACCATCAACGTTCAGGAGCGCTGGTTCTAGCGCGCTCCGCCTTACACGCCGGTATTTTCCGAGCCGACGATCGCGGCCTCGTGTTCTGCGGCGTCCGCGCTGCCCAAGCCGTTGAAGAACAGGTTGAGCAGGACGGAAACGATCGCCGCCAAGAGGATGCCGGATTCCAGCAGCGGATGGAGCACGTTCGGGGTGTAGCGGAAGAAGTTCGGCGCCACCAAGGGTATCATCCCGAAGCCGACCGAGATCGCCACGACAAACAGATCGTGACGGTTCGTTCTGAAATCGACATTGGTGAGGATGCGTGCGCCGGTGGCGGCGACCATGCCGAACATCACCACGCCGGCGCCGCCCAGCACCACCACCGGCAGCGCCTCGACCAGCGCCGACATCTTGGGCAGCAGTCCGAGCGCAATCATGATCATGCCGCCGGTGGCGGTCACCCATCGCGAGCGTATGCCGGTGACGCCCACGAGTCCGACATTCTGCGAGAACGACGTGTATGGGAAGGTGTTGAAGATGCCGCCCAGGATCGTGCCGACACCGTCGGCGCGCAGGCCGCGGACGATCGCCGGCTGATCGATTTTTCGTCCGGTCATTTCGCCGAGCGCCAGGAACATCCCGGTCGACTCGATCATCACCACCACCATCACGATGCACATGGTGATGACCGGCACCACCTGGAATTTTGGTATCCCGAAGCGCAGCGGCATCACCACATCAACCCAAGCCGCGGACGCCACCCGCTCGAAATGCATGACGCCGAGCAGCGACGCCAGCACCGCGCCGGCGATGATGCCGAGCAGCACCGCCACATTGGCGATGAAGCCGGTGAACCAGCGGATCAAGCCGAGGATCACGAGCAGCACGAACAGCGCGATGCCCAGGCCTTCGAGCTGGCCATAGCCCGGGTTGGGGAAGGCGCCGGGTACGCCGTCGACGACCTTGGTAAGCGTCGGCAAACCGCCGCCGGCCCAGTTGATGCCGATCCGCATCAGCGAGATGCCGATGACCAGAATGATGGTGCCGGTCACCACCGGCGGGAACAGCCGCAAGACCTTGCCCATGAACGGCGCGACCAGCACGGTAAAGATGCCGGCGGAAATCACCGAGCCGTAGATACCGAGGAGCCCGATTTCGGGGGCCGCCGCCATGGACAGCATTGGGCCGACCGAAGCGAAGGTGACACCCATCATCACCGGCAGGCGGATGCCCACGCCGGGAAATCCGATGCATTGCACGAGGGTGGCAAGACCGCAGGCAAACAGGTCGGCGCTGATCAGAAAGGCGACGTCTTCGGGAGCTAATTTGAGAGCGCGGCCGAGAATCAGCGGCACCGCGACCGCGCCCGCATACATGACCAGGACATGCTGCAGCCCGAGGGTAAAAAGCTTGGGGACCGGCAGAATTTCGTCAACCGGATGAACGCCCTCTTGCATGTCGGTCTCCCCCCGAGGCCCACCGCCCCAACGCCAGGGCTTAAAAGCCAAGACTTTAGGGCGAATACTCAAGCGCCAAGACTTAAGCGCCAAGAGTTAAGAAATGTGCCAGATCGTGAGGGTCATTCCCATGCCCTTCGCGATTTCAGCTATAAAAAAGGGCCGGCTCCCTTGGAGCCGGCCCGGTCGTTTGCGATCAGCGTCTTGCGCCTTGGCGCAAGCGCAAGGCCGTCACTTCTTGAGGTGCTTTTGCAGAAATGCAGTCGTGCGCTGCCAGGCGAGCTTGGCGGCCCCTTCGTTGTAGCTGCCGCGCTCGTCGCAGTTAAAGCCGTGCTGCGCGTCGGGATAGACGTAGATTTCGCAATCGCCGCCGCGCTTCTGCTTGATCATCTCGACGTCGCTCATCGGAATCGAGGCGTCCTTCTCGCCGAAATGCAGCTGCGTCGGCACTTTCGGTTTCTCGTCGGCGTTCTTGGCGATCTGGCCGCCGTAGTAGCCGATGGCGGCGGAAAGGCCGTTGAGCTTGGCGGCGGCAAGGAACGCCAAAGTGCCGCCCATGCAGAAGCCGATGATGGCAACCGGACCGAACTGCTTCGCTTCGTCGATGGCGGCCTGCACGTCCCGCATCATCGCTCCCCAATCGGGATTGGCGACGAACTTGCGGGCATTGGCGATCTCGTCGGGCGAATAGCCGCTTTCGAAATTCGGCTGCTGACGATCGAACAAAGCCGGCGCCACGGCACCGTAGCCTTCGGCGGCCAGCCGATCGCAAACTGCGCGGATGTGATGGTTGACGCCAAAAATCTCCTGGACGACGACGATGCCGCCTTTGGCCGGTCCGCTCGGCTCGGCCCGATAGGCGCCGAGCTTGAAGCTGTCCGAGGCGACCAGTGAGAAATGCTGACCCAAGACGATCCTCCTTCGCGTGAAATGCCCTAACCCCTGCGCGGCCCTAGCATATACCGCTGCGAATGTCGCTTGAATGGCAGCGCCGCCGATTTGACATGGCTCAGCGCGCGGCGCCGATCGCTCCGGGCAACTTGTCCAACAGGATTTATCGCCGCCGGGCCACCACGGGTTCCCCCTTTGGGCCGGAAACGACGTGAGGCGTTACTCCTCAGGCGGATACGCCTCTTCCCAACGAAACGCTCGCATCCGCCGAAAGGTCATCGCCGCGTCGGCGCGGCGATGAGGCCGTCCGGCGCTCCGGCCGGCGTTCGTTTCGGTTCGGTCGCCGTCCCGGATCGCGACGATGAAATCCGTGCCTTCGCCGGTTTCGTCGCCGAGGCCCTGGTCGGAGATGATAAGCGAAGAACCCGGGATCATCAGCTGCGAGATCTGATCGATCGCATCTTGAGGAATGTCGATGCGGGCAAGCGCCTGTTGCGGCGTTTGCGGCGGCGGCGGAACGGCCAAGCGGGCTTCAGCGGCGCCGTCGTCCCGACGCCTTGCCCTGGCGAATTTCGAGAGTTTCCTCGCGGATTCCGGTTGCAGGGCTGCCCTGGCCGGCTCGCCTGGCAGTGATACGACGTTCCAGCGAAAGCCGGTGTGATCGTCCAGATATTCCATTGCTGTGAACACGTGCGTCCCCAGCGGCTCGTCCGGGTGCTCGATCGTGACGGGCGCATCGAACAGCGGTGAGAAGTCCTGGCGCACGTAAATCTTCTTGGTTTTGCGGCTGACGAAAATTGCAATCGGCGACTTGCTGAGATGCGCGATTGCGATCGGCTTCGGCGGCGTCGCGGGCGAGGGGTCGACGGCTGCGACCGATCCCGGACGAAAAGCGTCGCTCGTGTCGGTGTCGCTTGATCGCAGCTCTTGTGCGACGACGGTCGCAGCCGGGTCGCCGCCAGGGCTGTCCGCGGCGATATCGGCTACATTCTTTGCTGCCTCGTGCGGAACATCGGCGGTTTTGCCGGCATCGGACGTTTGCGCGGTCTTCAAAGGTTTCGCTGCGGGGGATGCAGACGCTGTCGGATCGGGTGTGGTCAGTGTCGGCTGGCGCACGAACAGATGCGGGTCGGCGATTTCTTCCGGCCGCAGCTCGGGGTGCGCAATGATGACGCGGGCGCCGAGCCTGGTTAGTGCCCACAGCCGCGTCGCGAAATCCTGCGACATGCGGATACAGCCGTGCGAAGCACGATGGCCGAGGTTGCCGCCTTCATGCAACGCCACGCCCGACCAAGTGATGCGCTCCATGTAGGGCATGGGCGCGGCGCTATAGATGTTGGACCGATGGAAGCGGTTCTTCTGGATGATGCTGAAAATGCCCAGCGGGGTGGGATGCTGCGGCACGCCGGTTGCGACCAGCGCATCCGCCACCTCGGTGCCGTCGCTGTAAAGGTGAAGCTTCTGCTGGTCGATGGAAATAATGATCTGCAGCGGCCCCTTCGGAATACGTCCGAACGGTTCCTTGCTCGCGTGCGCGGCTTCGGTGCGTTTGTGCTTCGGCGTAGCCCTGAAATAGGCCTGAGCCGCAGCTGGCGAAGCGGCGCCGGCCAGCAAGGCACAGACACAGGCGATCGTGCAGACGGTGCCGAGCCGGGCACGCCGAGGCCGGCGACGAGAAGGCCGCACAGCCGCTTGCCGCACGTAGTCGGTTCTCAATTGGGCCACCCAGCCGAAAACGGAAGACACGAATCGAGCGGTAAACTTTTAGTCGAGACAAGGGCCTCCCGCCACTGGTCGGTCGGCATAGGAGACCCACTTCCGGCAGTTAAGGGTAATGCAAGACAAATTTATAACGCGTTCGTCTTGCGCGGGTTGCGTCGGCAAGCGGCTTAAGGCGGCAAGGCGACCGCAAAGGCTTGCGCCAGGAGCTCATACGAGCGCCGGCGCGCGGCGTGATCGTAAGTCATGGTGGTGATCATCAATTCGTCGGCCTGGGTTGACTCGATGAGCTTGCGCAGCCGGCCCTTGACGGTGTCGATGCCGCCGACGACCAGGCGCTCGCGTTGCCGCGCGATGCGTTCGCGGTCGATCGGCGTATAGGGATAGGCAGCGGCCTCCGCCGGCGAAACCAGCGGCAAATATTCGCCTTTGGCGCGGCGCGCCATGGTCAGGTCGGCGCTGGCGGCGATGCGCTCGGCTTCGGCGTCGGTATCGGCCGCGATCACGGCGGTGGCGAGAATGGCGTAGGGCTCACGCAAGGTTTGCGATGGCTTGAAGTGTTCCCGATAGGTGAGCATCGCGCTCTCGGCGTCGTGCTCGGCGAAATGGTGGGCGAAGGCGAACCCCATGCCGACCGCGGCGGCGAGTTCGGCGCTGTAACCGCTCGAGCCGAGCAGCCAGACCGGCGGCAGCGCCACGTCCGCGGGGACGGCGTGCACGGCGCGGAATGGATGGCCCTCGGGAAAGCCGCCGCGTTCCAGCATGATCAGTTCCTGAAAACGCTCGAGGAACTCATCGCCCTCGCGAGCATCCTGCCTTCGGCGCAGTGCGTAGGAGGTGACCGGATCGGTCCCCGGCGCGCGGCCGAGGCCGAGATCGATACGGCCGGGAAACAACGCCTCCAGCACCTTGAAACGTTCGGCGACCACGAGCGGGGCGTGGTTCACCAGCATGACGCCGCCCGAACCAACGCGGATGTGCGCGGTTGCCGCCGCAATTTGCCCGATCATGATCTCGGGTGCGGAACTGGCAATGCTGGCGAGGTTATGGTGCTCGGCGAGCCAGTAGCGAGTGTAGCCGAGCCGGTCTGCGAGCCGCGCCAGATCGAGCGAATTGCGCAAGGCTGCCGATCCCGGCGTTGCGGTGGTGACGGGCGACAGGTCGAGGACGGAAAGCGGGGGCACGCGCGCTCTGCGAGGAGATTTCGCTCAAGCCGCAAACGTGGGCGCAAGTCGGTCGCCGGTCAACCCACCGCGCACGCTACCGGCTTGGCGCGCTGACGAGCGGACCCCCAACAGCAAAGTCTGCAGTTGCTTCGGCAGTGGCCTTGGAACGCGGGCCTTTCGCCGGCTGCCTTTGCACTGGTGGCGGCCAAGCTTGCGCTGCGGTCTGGAAAGTGCTCGCCGCGAAAGTGGAATTCGGCCTGAAGCCTTGTGCCGCCGCCGACACTGCGGTGTGCGGCCTGCGCGGCCGGTGGGCTTTGGCGGCGACCCGCGTGCGCTTGGTCTTGCGCTGTGCGACCTTTGCCACGCTTTCGAACGTGGGAGCTTGCGCGGAATCGATGGTGGAGCTTCCCGGCGCAATTTCGATTTCGGTCGTTTGTTCGGCCGGCCGAGGCGGCTCCGGCGGCGGCTCGGCGGTGACCGGCTCGACGGCCGCAGCGCTCGCTGCTGATGGAGGTGGTTCCGCGCTGATCGCCTCGACATCGGTCGGATCCAGCCTCGTTTCCGGCGTGGCTTCGTCCGGCTTTGCATCGGCTGTTGCGGCTTCGTCCGGCTTTGCATCGGGTGCGGCTTGGCCGGGCTTTGCGTCGGGTGCGGCTTCGGCAACCGGCGCTTGTTGCGCCGGCGCTGGGGCATCTTCGCGATCGACCGGCGACGGCGCCCGATCAGGCGCTGCTGCATCGTGCTCCTGATCATCTGCGGCCGGCGTGACGGCTTTCATGACCGGTTGGTCGTTCGGCTGGATGGCGGCATAGGCCAGGGCGGAAATGCCGAGCCCGGCCACGGGCTCGCCAACCCGGAAGCGATGCTCAAAGGGCTCCGCCGCCGTGATCGGCAGCGTCGCAGCATAATCGGCGCGAAGCAGTTGCAGCGGCGGGTTGGCGGACGGCAGGCGCACCAACGGCTGGTGGCTGACATGGAAGGTGGCGAATACGCCGAATCCAGCGACCAGCGCCACGACCGAGGCAAACGCCGCCGCGATCATCAGGCGGAAATTGGGAAACATGCGACCTCGCTGAACGCCTGCGCGCGATCCGCAAAGCACGCGTCACAAGGAGCGAGAGATCACCGCGAGGGCCTATGGCCTGGCGCCGTCCGCAACCTCGCGGCCGACACATGCCGAATCAGCAACGAGCCTAGCCCGCCAAATCCAGCATCACGACATTAGCTTGAGTTGTCGAAAAACCAAGATGAAAAATTTGGCCGCGGCGGCGCACCGGCCAAACAATCAACGCGCCTGCGCCGATGCCGACGGCGATCCCGGCAAGACCACAACGCGTGAGCCGACGCTCACTCTGTTGTAGAGGTCCTCGATGTCCTCGTTGGTGAGCCGGATGCAGCCCGAGGACACGAAGTGTCCAATAGTTGAAGGCTGGTTGGTGCCGTGGATTCGATAGAGCGTGTTGCCGAGATAGAGGGCGCGCGCACCAAGCGGGTTGCCGTCGCCGCCGGCCATGAACCGCGGCAGGTAAGGCTGTCGCTCGATCATCTCCTTCGGCGGGTGCCAATCCGGCCATTCGCTCATGTGGCTGATGCGCTCGGTGCCCGACCAGGTAAAGCCTTCGCGACCGACGCCGATGCCATAGCGCAAAGCCCGTCCGCCGCCGAGCACCAGATAAAGATAAGTGTGCGGCGTATCGATGATGACGGTGCCCGCAGGCTCCGAAGTGACGTAACCGACCAGCTGGCGGCGAAACTGCGGCGGCAGGTCCCGGGCCGGACCCTGTTCGGGTTGTTCTTCCGGCGGCAGTCCGGCGATGACCGTCGCGCGGTCGGGTGCCGGCCGGGCGCCGGGGGGCGAGTCGTAGATCGAGCCGGTATAGTCCGGATCGTAGGCCCCAATCGCTTCGCCCCTCGGGTCATAAGCCGCCGGGCCATAGGGGTTGCCGACGCTCGACGGGGGCACTGGTGCGTTGTTGTATGACCGCGGTTGCGGCGGCGGGTAATATCCGCCCGGCGGCGGTGGGTAGTATCCCGGCGGTGGCGGCGGGTAATAGTAGCCCGGTGGAGGATAGGATTGGGCTTTCGCCCCACCGAGCGAACCGGCCAGGGCAAGCGCAAGTGTGACAAGAGTGAAAAGCCCGATACTGACGCGCAAGGCCGGCCCCGATCACGCAACGCCGGCTATTTCTGCAAACAGGATGGGGCGGGAACAAGGCAACACGGTCGTACAGACGCTCCAACGGCGCGTTTTCTGCGGGTGAAGGCGGTGCGGCGAAAGATCATGGATAATGATTCATGAACAACGACGTGCTCTGTGTTATTGTGGTGGCTCGCTAAGCAGATTTGTCCGGACTATGTGCAGATCGAGGGAGAAGGCTGGGCGATCTAGGGAGATCTGATGTGAGGCGGCTTGCCTGCGGTATTTTCACGCTGTTCTGGATTTCGTGGACCCCGCTCCATGCCCAGGACGTTGCGCTCTATGCGCAAAACATGGCCGCCGACGAGCGCAAAGCAAAGATCGACGATCTCAAGGGAAAGATTTTCGACGCCCACATGGCGCAGCAGACCTTTGCCGAGGGCTTGAAACATTGCAGCGAGCTGGATGGCAAGAGCTTCTTTTTTCAGCTCCGTCGGCGCATGTTGAATCTGGAAGACTATTTGCGGTCGCTGGAGAACCTGGCCAAGGCGCAGGTCTACAATCCGGAAAAGCGCCGGCCTTGGAGCATGGAGGACGCCAAGCAGCGTTGGGAAGAAGTAAAAAAACAGGCGCAGGAAGACAAACAGAAGTGCGAGCTCGTGAACAGCCTGCCGGATCTCGAGAAGCGCTTGCAGGAGCTGGAACAGGCCGCTGCGGCGTCCGGCAAGCCCGAAGTCAAGGAATAAGCGCGCCGCATCGATTGTGCCGGCGATGGTGCGAAGACATCCATGTGCGAGAGCCACCGCCGGATTTCACCGCCGCTTCATTCCCGGCTACAACATCATGTCCGGGGTGAAGGATAGGTCAGATGGCGTCCGTGAGCGACTGGAAGGTGCCGTCCTCGGTGCAACCGAAGCCCGAGGATTATAGCTACGATCTCGACCTCGCCTTGGCTAGCATGGTGGCGCTGCGCGCGACCGTGCCGGCGGATGCGTTCACCGCCGAAACGCTCGGCACCGAGCGTGCCGGCAACGGCGTCATCATTCGCGGCAACGGTCTCATCCTGACCATCGGCTATTTGATCACCGAGGCGGACACGATCTGGCTTACGCTCAGCGACGGCCGTTCGGTACCTGGCCACGTGCTCGGCTACGATCAGGAGACTGGTTTCGGCCTGGTGCAGGCGCTTGCCAAGCTCGACATGCCGGCGTTGCAGTTCGGCCAGTCGGCGGCGGCTTCCCTTAGCGAGCGCGTCGTCGTCGCTGGCGCCGGCGGACGGCAACACTCGGTCGCCGCCCGCATCGTCGCTAAGCAGGAATTCGCCGGCTATTGGGAGTATGTGCTCGACGAAGCGATCTTCACGGCGCCGGCGCATCCGAACTGGGGCGGCACCGGGCTGATCGGACCTGCCGGCGATCTTCTCGGCATCGGTTCGCTGCAACTCCAGCACGCGGTCGAGAAGGGTCCGGCCCAGAACATCAACATGATGGTCCCGATCGACCTGTTGAAGCCGATTTTCGACGACCTTCTCAAGTTCGGCCGGCGCAACGCGCCGTCACGGCCTTGGCTCGGCTTCTACGCGACCGAAGTCGAGAACCGGCTGGTGGTCGTCGGTCTCGCCGATCGCGGACCGGCGAAGCGCGCCGACCTGCGTACCGGCGACATCGTGCTGTCGGTCGCGGGCAAAGAGGTCGGCGATCTGGCGAGCCTGTTCCGCTGCATCTGGGCGCAAGGCCAAGCCGGCGTCGAGGTGCCGATCACGATCTATCGCGACGGCGAGACCATGGATTTGCGCGTCAAGTCGAGCGAGCGCGACCGCTTCCTCAAGGGGCCGAGCTTGCATTGAGTATCCATCCGCTCGGGACTGAGTGGAACGGACATAACCTCAGCGCGCGGCCAACAGCGCGCGTAAACCCTCGCGATAGGTCGGATAGTTAAGCGTGACGCCGAGCTCGCGCTTGAGCTTGTCGTTACGCACGCGCCGGCATTCCTGCCAAAAGCTCAGAGCCATCGGCGACAGCGACGGCGCGGCCTGTTCGAAGGGGATTTCGGACGGCGGGTCGCGGCCTAAAAGTTGCGCGGCGAAGACGAGTGGATCGCCGGGCGGGCTCGGCTCGTCATCGGCGACATTGAAAACTCCGGCAGCGGCGCGTGCGAGCGCCGCGTCAATGGCCTGAGCAATGTCGCCGACATGAATGCGATTGAAGACCTGGCCGGGCTTGACGATGCGCCGGGCATCGCCGCGCGCGATCTGTACGAGGGCATTGCGTCCAGGCCCGTAGATGCCGGCCAGCCGCAGGATGGCGACCGCGGCGCGGGATCGCCGGCCGAATTTCTGCCACGCCTGTTCTACGGCCAGCCGTTCACGCGCGCGCTCGGAATCCGGTTGCGGTGGCGTTTCCTCGTCGACCCAGGCGCCGCCGTGGTCGCCATAAACTCCGACCGTCGACAGATAGACGATCGACCGCAGCCGGCTCGCCTGCGCCAGCGCCTCGCCAAAAGCCGCAAGCACCGGATCGCCTTTTGCGGTCTGCGGAATCGAAATCAGCGCCACGTCGGCTTCGCCGATCGCGCGTTCCACTTCCGGGGTGGCGAAAGTGCCGTCGAAGGCGAACGCCTTGAGCCGGCCGCTAAAGCGCGCAGTCAAGACGGCGGCGCGTTCGGCGCCGCGAACGGTGCCGATAATGCGGTCAAAGCCATCGCCGAACATGCCGATGAAATGTTCCGCCGAATAGCCGAGCCCGAAACAGATGAGCGTGGACATCGGACCTCATCCTTCGGCCGCAGCCGTCCATTCGCCGATCACATCCGGATCGCCTTCGGCGGCGCCAAATCGTTCGGCGCAGCGAATAAGCCGCGCGCGGTCGAGCCGGCCGAGCGCCCACACGGCGGCGCCGCGAATGAGCGGCGAGGGATCGTCCAGCAATCGCTCGGCTTCGTCGGCGAGCGCCGCGTTACCGGAATTGCCGATCGCCACCAGCACGTTGCGCACAAGGCGCGCGCGCCCGATACGCTTGACCGGGCTTTTCGCGAACAACGCACGAAAGCCGGAATCGTCGAGCCGGGCGAGTTCGGCGAGGTGCGGTGCGCGCAATTCGGGGCGCGCCGCAAGCCTGGTTTCATGCCCGGCCCGGGCGAATTTGTTCCATGGGCAAACCGCCAGGCAATCGTCGCAGCCATAAATGCGATTGCCGATCAGCGGGCGCAGCGCGTGCGGGATTGGGCCCTTATGCTCAATGGTCAGATAGGAAATGCAGCGCCGCGCATCGAGACGATAGGGTGCGGGGAACGCCGCCGTCGGGCAGACGTCGAGGCAGGCGCGACAGCTGCCGCAATGGTCGCACTCGGGGATGTCGGGCGGCAGGTCCAGCGTGGTGAAAATAGCGCCGAGGAACAGCCACGAGCCATGTTCGCGCGACACCAGATTGGTGTGCTTGCCCTGCCAGCCGAGGCCGGCGGCTTCCGCCAGCGGCTTTTCCATCACCGCCGCGGTGTCGACAAAGACTTTGATATCGCCGCCGGTGTGGTCGATGAGCCAGCGTCCGAGGTTTTTCAGCCGCGGCTTGATCACCTCGTGATAATCATCGCCCTGGGCATAGACCGAGATGGCGCCGCGCATGCGCTCGTGCAGAATCGCGAGCGGATCCTCGGGCGGACCGTAATTGACGCCGAGCATGACGATGGTGCGCACCTCGGCCCACAAGGCACGCGGATTGCCGCGGCGGTCGGCGTTGCTTGCCATCCAGTCCATGTCGCCCTGGGCGCCGGCAGCGAGGAACGCGCGCAATCGCTCGGCGGCGCGCGGGATCGAATCCGGCCGCACAAATCCGACCGCGTCGAAGCCGTGGGCGCGGGCCGCTGTGGCAAGCGCCGTCTTGAGCGCGGCGGCGTCAGACGCGCTCAGAAGTCGAGGTTGGCGTAGCTCGGCGACGGCGGCAGACCCGACATCGTCTCGCCCAGCAGCGCGCGGAACGAGGGTCGCGATTTGATCCTCGCGTACCAGGCCTTGGCGGTCTCGTCTTCGTCCCACGGCACATCGCCCAGATAATCCACGGCGGACAAATGTGCCGCCGCGGCAAGATCGGCATAAGTCAGGCTGTCGCCGGCGAGCCAGTCGCGCTTGCGGACGAGCCAGCCGATATAAGTCAGATGGTATCTGATATTGTTGCGCGCCGCCCGCATGATGTCGGTGTCGGGCGGGCCGCCGCCGTCTTCGGCCGCTATGAAGCGCTTGTAGACGCGCTCCGTCACCAATGGGCCGCTGACCTCGGCAAAGAACTTGTCGTTGAACCAGCCGGTCAGGCGGCGGATTTCGATGCGGTCCGCCGGTTCGCTCGGCATCAGCCGGGTCTGGGCGGGGGTCATGCCCTGGGTTTCGTCGAGGTATTCGGCGATGACGGCTGCGCCTGGAACCGGCGGCACGCCTTCTTCCACCAGGACCGGCGTCGTTCCCGCGGGATTGAGCAGGAGAAATTCCTTGCGGCGGTCCCAGGCCCGCTCCTCGACGAGCCGTGCCGTCAAGCCGAGTTCCTCCAGGATAAGCCGCACGAAGCGGGAATGCGGACAGAAGGGATGGTGAAACAGCGTCAGCATGCTCACGGGCGCGCGGAAAAATGTGGCGGGGGAAGTCGCGAGGAGAAGAGTGGTGCGACTCCGAATCGTCCTCTTATAGGCGAAGCGTTTCGGCAGGCAACCGCAGCGGGGCGGGCCTGTTGAGGGCGGGGCCGTTGCCGTTGCCAGAGTGCCGAGGTTAGGTCACAAGTCTGACAAATCATTCTGCAAACCATCCTGCATGTCATGGCGCCAACCATCCAGCGAGGCCCCTCCGAACCGGGCGCATGCCGCGCCTTTGATCCGTCGCGGAGTTGAGCAATGACGTTCGATTTTATTAAGGCGATCATCCTCGGCGTCGTTGAGGGGCTGACCGAATTCATTCCGGTGTCCTCGACCGGGCACCTTCTGCTGATGCAGCGGTTTTTCGGCTTCGGCGATGACGACTTCGGCAAGAGCTTCGCGGTCTTGATTCAGTTCGGCGCCATCCTGGCTCTGTTGTCGATCTACGCCGTGCGGCTGTGGCAGCTCGCGACCGGCATGTTCACCGATCCGCAGGCACGGCGCTTCATTATCGGCGTCCTGATCGCCTTCCTCCCGGCGGCGGTCATTGGCGCCTTGGCCTACAGGATCATCAAGGAGCTGCTGTTCAATCCCTGGATCGTATGCGTGTCGCTGATCGCCGGCGGCGCGGTGCTATTGTGGGTCGATCGGCTCGATCTCAAGCCGCGCTACCACGAAGCGACCAAATTCACCCTGCCGATGTATTTCATCATCGGGGTCGCGCAGTGCCTCTCCATGGTCCCCGGCGTGTCGCGCTCGGGAGCGACCATCGTTTCGGCCATGCTGCTCGGCGCCGATCGCCGCGCGGCCGCCGAGTTCTCGTTCTGGCTGGCGATGCCGACCATGGCCGGCGCCTTCGCCTACGATTTGTACAAGGATCACGCCCAGATGAGCCACAGCAACCTCATGCTGGTCGCCGTCGGTTTCATCGTCTCCTTCATCGCCGCGTGGTTCGTGGTGAAGACCTTCCTCGGCTACGTGTCGCACCACGGCTTCACGCTGTTTGTGTGGTGGCGCGTCGTGGTCGGCGTGGTCGGCCTCATCGCTTTGGCGCTGGGGCTTTGATCACGCCGTCGATCCAGGCGGCGAGCGCATCGAGCACATCGTTGCGAACCTGCGCGTCCGTCCGGCCGCTTCGCGCCGGCACATGAAACGAATGATCGGCGTCCGGGAATAGCTTCAGCGTCGCGCGCCGGCCGAGCGATTGGCACAGCGGCTCAAGCCGATCGAGCGCCGCCAGCGTATCGCGGGTCCCTTGCAGGAACAGCATCGGGATTTGCACGTCGAACAGATGCTTTGCTCGATCCTGCGACGGCTTGCCCGCCGGATGCAGCGGAAACCCGAGAAAGGCCAGTCCGCGCACGCCGGGCAGCGGCGCCTTCGCCTGCGCCTGCGAGGTCATGCGGCCGCCGAAGGATTTGCCGCCGGCAATGAGCGGCAGGTCGGGGAGCGCGCCGCGCGCCGCTGCGACCGCGGCGCGGACGGTCGCGTGGGCCAGTGGCGGCGGATCCGGCCGCTTGCCGCCGCGCTCCATATAGGGAAACTGGTAGCGCAGCGTGGCGATGCCGCGCAGCGCCAGTTCCGCCGCGACCGCTGCAAGGAACGGATGATTCATGCCGGCGCCGGCGCCATGCGCCAGCACGTAGCAGGCCCGGGCGCGAGCCGGCGTTTGCAGCAGACCGGAGACGCAAACGTCGTGGTCAGCGGCGATGGTAACAGGCTCGGCGCGGGCGGCGGACACGTGGGCTCCGGCAGGCTGACGACCCTCCAGCCTAACGCCGCGAGGGGCCTTTCCCAAGGCGGGAACGGCGGAGTATGGATCGGGCGAGCTCTTGCGCCCCAGGGAGAAATCCATGTGCCGTAACATCCGCACACTGTTCAATTTTGAGCCACCGGCGACGGAGGAGGAGATCAGCGCCTCGGCGCTGCAGTTCGTCCGCAAGCTGAGCGGGTTCACCCATCCGTCGCGAGCCAACGAAGCGGCATTCAACCGGGCGGTGGAAGAAGTCACCGATGTGGCGCGCCGGCTTCTGGCATCACTGGAGACGGCAAGCCCGGCCAGAAATCGCGAAGTCGAGGCGACGAAGGCGCGAGCCCGGGCGCGCGAGCGATTTGCCTAAATGGACTATTTGCGGCGCGGCTTGTCGCCTTTGCCTGGGCGCAGCTGATGAACGGTAGCGGAGACGCCGGCGCTGCGCCGCAGCGCGTCTTTCAGATCGACCGGGCGGTCGTATTTTTTCAGAAGATCGCGGAAGGCCTCGTCGGCCAGTTCCTGAAAATCCTTCATCTGGTCGCGGCCGAGCAGAACGAGCTGCTGCCAAGTTTCTTCATCGAGCTGGATGCGCTTGCCCGGCATCGGTTTCGCCCTTTGGAAGCCGCCCACGAGGTCGCAAGACTGCCGCAAGCTTCGGTCTTTCGGCGCATGGAGTCCAGACCGCGCGACGAATGGCCACCTTCGGGTCATCGACGAGACGGTGCTCCTTGATCTAAGCTTGCGTTGGCCGCCGCGATAAATTTCGATCGCGTGCGCTCGCCCGGCCTGGAAAGGATCGATCCAATGGCAAAGAAGCAATCGGACAGCGTCTATCGCATTATCGATGTCGTCGGCGTCAGCGAAAAATCCTGGGAAGACGCCGGCCGCATCGCTGTGGAAAGGGCCGCCGGTTCGTTGCGCGATCTGCGCGTCGCCGAAGTCACCAAAATGGACATGAAGGTGGAGGACGGCAAGGTCACGGCGTTCCGCACCCGCGTCGCGCTCTCGTTCAAATACGGGTCGTAACGGTCATTCCCCGCGCCAGCGGGAATCCGGAGCCACGGTCAATGCGGGATCTTATGCGAGCGTGATCGCAACCGCAGCGACGACTGGGACAGCCTACGCCGTGCGGCCGCGGAACTGGCCGGTTTTGCGGAACCGCCAGAGATAATCCGGCACCACCGCGGCGATCGAATTCGGGCACGAGGCCGAGCGCTTCGAGCGTGCGGCCCTGCTGGCGCGCGGCGGCGGCCACGACGTTGTCGCTTTTGAGAAGCTCGACCTGGTCAGGCGTCAGCGGCGGCTTTGGCAGAAACTGCAGAAGCTCCGCCTGCAGCTTCATCATGGCGAACGGCACCGGTACCAGCAGGCGGCGGCGTTCGATGGTGGCGAGCGTGAACTCCATCAGCTCTTTGAACGTACGCACATCGGGGCCGCCGAATTCGTAGACGGCGCCGGGTTTGGCCTTGCCATCGACCGCCGTGGCGATGCCTGCGGCAACATCGCCGGCGAATACCGGCTGGAAGCGGGTGTGGCCGCCGCCCGGCAGCGGCAGCGCCGGCGAGATGCGGGCGAGGCCGGCGAAGCGGTTGAAGAACTCGTCCTCGGGGCCGAACACGATCGACGGCCGGGCGATGACCGCGCCCGGTTGCACCGCCAGCACGCGCCGTTCGCCGTCGGCTTTCGAGCGCGCATAGCGCGAGGCCGAGTTCTCATCGGCGCCGATCGCCGAGACATGCACCAGGCGCGCGCCGACGGCCTTGGCGGCGAGCGCCACCGCCTCCGCGCCTGCCGCCTGGACGGCGTCGAAGCGCTGGCGGCCGCGTTCGAACAGGATGCCGACCAGATTGACGACAATGTCGGCGTCGCGCACCGCCGCCTCGACCGATGGCGCGAAGCGCACATTGGCTTGCACCGCTTCGATCTGCCCGACCGCGCCGAGCGGCTTCAAATACCCGGCCAGCTCCGGCCGGCGCGCCGCGACACGGATGCGGTAACCGCGGTTGGCGAGCGCGCGCACCACGTGGCGGCCGAGGAATCCCGAGCCGCCGAACACGGTGACCAGCGTGTCGAATTTGCTCTTCAGGGTCATCGCCGGCCGCAATACAGGATCGATTTGGCGCTGTACAGAGGCATAGGCCGTTCGATTGACAACGAGAAGACGGCTCCGTACCTATCGGCGCTTAAGCCCAGGTGGCGGAATTGGTAGACGCACTAGTTTCAGGTACTAGCGCCGCGAGGCGTGGAGGTTCGAGTCCTCTCCTGGGCACCATCCCAAAAATACGGTTTTGATCGCGCGTTCGATCTGATTGCGATCCTAGCCACTCGCCATTATTCGATAAACCGAACGGGATTCGGGGGCAGCTCATGATGCCAGGATTGCGCATCGGCGTAATTTGCGTTTGCGTCAGTGTTTTGCTTCCTCCATCGGCGTGCGCCTTCAGTCAGCAGGTTGATCGTTGCGAGAGCCGCAACAGCGATGTTTCGCTTGATCAGCAAACCAGCGATTGCACGGCGATCATCGAGTCCGGCAGATTGCACGGCAAAGATCTGGCGCGGGCCCACTACGACCGCGGCAACGCATACAAAGCCGGGGGCGACCTCGACCGCGCCATGGCGGATTACAACGAGGCGATCCGGCTCGATCCGAAATACGAGCACGCCTACGTAAACCGCGGCAACGCGTACAACACCAAGGGCGACTTCGACGGCGCCATCGCGGATTACAACGACGCGATCAGGCTCGAGCCGAAAGATGCGGACGCCTACAGTGACCGCGGCATCGCGTACGCAGCCAAGGGCGACCTCGATCGCGCCATCGCGGATTTCAACGAAGCGATCCAGCTCGATCCGAAAGACGCCGACGCCTACTACGACCGCGGCAACGCGTATGATGCCAAGGGTGACCTCGATCGCGCCATCGCGGATTACAACGAGGCGATCCGGCTCGATCCGAAAGGTGCGCCCACCCACCTGAACCGCGGCAACGCGTACAAAGCCAAGGGCGACCTCGATCGCGCCATCGCGGATTACGACGAGGCGATCGGGCTCGATCCGAAATATAAGCCCGCCTACTACGACCGGGGCATCGCGTATGATGCCAAGGGCGATCTCGATCGCGCCATCGCGGATTACAACGAGACGATCCGGCTCGATCCGAAAGACGAGCCCGCCCACGTGAACCGTGGCACCGCGTTCCAAGCCAAGGGCGACCTCGACGGCGCCATCGCGGATTACAACGAGGCGATCCGGCTCGAGCCGAAAGATGCGGACGCCTACATCGACCGCGGCGTCGCCTATAAAGCCAAGGGCGACCTCGATCGCGCCATCGCGGATTACAACGAGGCGATCCGGCTCGATCCGGACGATGCCGTCGCCCACAGCAACCGGTGCTATGCCCGCGCCATCGCCGGTCAGCTTCAGGCCGCGCTTACCGATTGCAATCAGTCCCTGGCTTTTCGGCCGAACAACACCGAGGCCCTTGACAGCCGCGGCTTTACCTACCTGAAGCTCGGTCAGTTCGACAACGCCATTGCCGATTACAATGCGGCGCTCACGGCCAATCCCAAGATGGCGACTTCGCTCTATGGGCGCGGCGTCGCTGAGGCCAAGAAGGGCAACGCCAACTTGGCCAACGCCGACATCGCGTCGGCGAAGGCGATCCAAGCCGATATTGCAGATCGGATGGCCAAGCTCGGGATAGCCTTATAGCCCGATCAAGCTCCAGATGCTCTCGGCCGCAAGGTCGCCGGTTGCTTTGCGCCATCGTGCCGTGCTGTGCGACAGATGCGGCACGCCGTGCGCAGTGCTCGTTCAATCCTGATGTTCCTCACTGGGTTATGGCTTGAACCATCGCGAGCACTGCAGCTTCCTGCTTTAACCCGCTCTCCCGCACAAGCGCGCGCCACGTGAAGAAGCTCAGGGCGAGATGCAGCATCGCGCGTTGCCTGTTGGTCAACGTTTTCCCAAGCACCTCGTAATAAGCTGTCATTTGCGGTCCATACCTGAGCGCCGCGATCTCTCGCGTCAAAGCGTGATATTCGGCATCGCGTAAGGCGCATGCGACCAGACCGGCATTGCGCTCATACCAGCCATAAATCGCGCCCAGGCCGACGCCCAATCGTTCGCGCGCGCTTTTGATTGCACGCCAGGCTTCGGCGTCCGGTAGCGGGTCGCGCTCGAATGCAAGCCCCGAACAGGCGAGGTAGAGGCTTCGCTCGTCGGGGAAGTGGGCATAAAGGGTGTGCCTTTGAACGCCAGCTCGTTCAGCCACCATACTGATGGTGGTGCGCCCAGGACCTAAGGTGCTGTGCAGGTCGACAGCCGCTTGCACGATCCTTCGCCGAGTATTTGCCTGGTGCTCGGCGCGACGCTTGAGGGTGTATGGCCGCTTCATTTTCACTGCACCCTTATGTGCATTCAATATTGACAGGGTATTAAATTTAGCTACACATGCATGTATCGCCAAATTGCCTCTGGAGGATACATCACCGTGAATAGTGCATCGGCTGTGGTCCTCATTGGGTTGACGCTCTGGACGCTGGCCCTCCTTATCCTGATGGAGGCGCTGCGGACACGCTACGTCGTGACCAAGGTCGTCGCGGCAAACGAATTCCGACCGGACAATTCTAATCTCTCGCCGTTCATGCAACGGCTCGCGCGCGCCTACGCAAATTGCACCGAGAGCTTACCAATTTTTGGCATTCTCCTGATCACGGCGCTCCTCACCGATCGGGCAGGGATCACAAACCCTTTAGCCCCGTGGCTGCTGGCCGCTCGTATAATTCAATCATGCGTCCATCTCGCGTCGCTCAGCGTCGCCGCGGTGAACGTTCGATTTGTGGCGTTCGCCGTGCAAATCGCAATTGCTGCCTACTGGGCATTCGCCTTGCTTCTGAGCTAGCGATTTTGCTTAAAATGAGTTCACGTCTGAAGTTGGTGCTTAGCCGACATGCCGACTGCGCCGGTTGAGGTCCGCTTATGAAGGGAGAAACAGACATGCGACGCGGCCGAAAATCGCTGGGACAATTTCGAAAATATCTATTGAACTCAATGCGACGTTGGCCATGGTGGGACACGATAAGCTATTGACAATGCTGGCTTACTGCTCACCTGTCCTGGGCACCAGTTGCGAAACTCGCTTTTAAATTGGCAGGTATTAGAAGTCTGCTTGGAACTCCGCTATCTTAACCGCCGCGGCCGAACCGGGACCGCTCGATGATCCGACTGTCGATCAAGCGCAAGATCATCGGCATTGCAGTCGTCCTTATCGTGCTGATGGCCATTACGGCGCTGGTGTCGCTGGCGCTGGTGCTGCAAGTCGGCGGCCGGCTCGAAGATCTGACGCAGAGCTACGTTCCCGCCTACGGCGCGCTGGCGCGGGCCAGCATCCGCTCGCTCGATCGCGCGCTGGCGTTGCGCCGCATGGTCATCGAGAAGAGCGAATCCCCGGCAAATGACGGCCGGTTCGCCGCGGCCCGCAACGATTTCGATGCCAGCGGCGCCGCGTTCAACAAGGACATTGAGGCGGCGCGTACCTTGCTCGACGGCCTGATCGCCAAGGGCAGCACGTTCGGCGATGCGACGGCGCTGGTGCGGCTTGAAACCCGCCTCGGCGATGCCCTGTCCGGCACCCGGAGCGTGCTCGACGACGAGATCGAGCGCCTGCTTGCCCTGCTCGGCGGCGGCGACAAAAAGGCGATCGCCGACAGCCTCGACCGGATCGACGTGCTGCGCAACGACCTCGACCGCGAGCTCGATGCCGTCCGCACCGAAATGATCGATCTCTTACGCGCTGACTCTTCGGCGACGGTACGCAAGCAGCGTGTGGTCATGGTGGCCGCCATCCTGCTGACGGCGCTCGCCGCGACGCTGGGCCTGGTGTTCTCGGTGCTGGTCAGTACCGGTTTGACCCGCCCGGTGCGCCGGCTCGTGGAAGGCGCCCGCGCCGTCGAAGCGGGGCGGCTCGACGGCACGCTGGCGGTCACCTCGCAGGACGAAATCGGCTATCTGACCATGGCCTTCAACCGCATGGTCGAGCAGCTGCGGCTGAAGGAACGCATCCGCGAGACGTTCGGGAAATATGTCGATCCCCGGATCGTCGAAGGGCTGATCAGCGGGCCGGCTTTGGCGACGGCGGGCGAACGGCGCGTCATGACCGTGCTGTTCTGCGACATCCGCGGCTTTGTCGGCGTCAGCGAGGAGATGACGCCGCAGGGCCTGGTCAAGGTCATGAACCGGTATTTTTCGATAATGTCGGCACCGATCCGCCAGCATGGCGGCATCATCGATAAATATATCGGCGACGCCATCATGGCCTATTGGGGACCGCCCTTCACCGCGGATTCCGATCAGGCAAGCTGTGCCGCCCTTGCGGCACTCGACATGCTGGAACGCGTCGCGCCGTTTCGCGCCGAGCTGCCCGATCTGCTCGGCCTGCGCAACGTTCCGATCTCGTTCGACATCCGCGTCGGCATCGCCACCGGCGAAGCGCTGGTCGGCAGCGTCGGCTCCGACGTGATGATGAGCTACACGGTGATGGGCGATACCGTGAATTTGGCGTCGCGCCTGGAAGGCGCCAACAAGCTCTATGGCGGTCGCATCCTGGCGTCGGAGGCGACCGTCGCCGGCGCCGGTGCTGCGATCGAGGCGCGCGAGATCGATCGCGTCGTGCTGGTCGGCCAAGCCCATGCGCAATCGGTGTACGAGATCATGGGCCGCGGCGGCGCGTTGAGCGCGGCGCAGGTCGAGCTGCGGACGCGCTATGCCGCCGCGCTCACCGCTTATCGCGCGCGGCGCTGGGGGGAGGCGAGACGTGGCTTTGCTGCGGCGCTCGAAGCGGTCCCGGACGACGGGCCGTCTTTGACCTTGCTCAAGCGCATCGACACCCTGGCGGCAACGCCACCTGACGACGATTGGGACGGTGCCTGGCACCTCGACCAGAAATGAATGTGTCGCAATAGACCCTTTGATTTTTGCGCGACTGGCCCGATCAGGAGCGCCGGCCTACATTGTGCGTAAGCGAGGTGTGCAAATGGCAAGACCGGACGGAAAGACCGCGCTGATCACCGGCTCGACCGACGGCGTCGGCCGCATGGTGGCGACCAGACTGGGAAAAGCGGGCTGGCGCATTCTGGTGCACGGCCGCGATCGTGCACGCGGCGGGGAAGTCGTCGCTGGGATCAAGGCGGCCGGCGGTTCGGCAGAATTCCTGCAAGCGGACCTTTCGGCGCTCGCCGAGGTGCGTCGCCTTGCGGGCACCGTGCAGCAGAAGACCAAGCGGCTCGATCTCCTCATCAACAATGCCGGCATCGGCAGCGGCGGGCCGCAGGGCAGCCGGGAAGAGAGCGCCGACGGCTACGAATTGCGCTTCGCGGTGAACTACCTCTCCGGGTTTTTGCTGACGCATCTGCTGTTGCCGCTGATCAAGAAAAGCGCGCCCGCACGCATCGTCAACGTCTCCTCGCTCGGACAGCAGGCGATCGATTTCGATGACGTGATGTTGACGCACGACTACAGCGGCATGCGCGCCTATCGCCAGAGCAAGCTGGCGCAGATCTTGTTCACCATCGATCTTGCGCACGACCTCGACGGCACCGGCGTAACGGTCAACGCCTTGCATCCGGCGACGTTCATGAACACCACGATGGTGCGCCAGTTCGGAACGCCGATGAGCACCGTCGAGGAAGGCGCCGCCGCGATCCTCAAGCTCGCGGCATCCCCGGACCTCGAAGGGCGGAGTGGGCTCTATTTCAACGGCCAGAACCAGGCGCGTGCCGATGCGCAAGCCTATGACGGCGAGGCGCGGCAGCGGCTGCGCACGCTGAGCCTGAAACTTGCCGGTCTGGTGCCGGTCAATGCCGACTAGTTTTGACGGGCCGTTTCAGTTGCGATATTCAGGTGCGCCGCGCCGCCGACGAGCCAAGCCGGTCGGCGCCACACGAGCCCTGCCGCAGCGCATCCCCGCATGACCATCCGCCTGCATCGCGGCGATCTGCCCGACCTTTCGCGCTACACCGGCGCGGCGGCGATTGACACCGAGACCATGGGGCTCAATGTCGGCCGCGACCGGCTCTGTCTCGTCCAGTTGTCGCCCGGCGACGGTTCCGCCGACGTGGTGCAAATTCCGCCGCATGCAACCGATGCGCCCAACCTGAAGCGGCTGCTCGCCGACCAAAACCTGCTCAAGATTTTTCACTTCGCGCGGTTCGATATCGGCATGCTGTGCAACGCTTTTGGCGTGATGCCGGAGCCGGTCTATTGCACCAAGATCGCCTCGCGGCTGGCCCGCACTTATACCGACAAGCACGGGCTCAAGGATCTGGTGCGGGAGGTGCTCGGGCACGACCTCTCGAAACAGCAACAATCGTCCGACTGGGGCGCGCCGGAACTGACCGATGCGCAGGTTTCTTACGCCGCGTCGGATGTCATTTATCTGCATGCGCTCAAGGATCGGCTCGATTCCATGCTCGCGCGCGAGGGCCGCGAGGCGTTAGCGGCGGCCTGTTTTCGTTTCCTGCCGGCGCGGGCACGGCTTGATCTCGCCGGCTTTGCCGACACCGATATTTTCGCCCATTCCTAGCGGCGGTGTCGCAATCGCGATGCTGCCGGGTTGGATTGCGCCGCAACGCCTATCGGAAAATACAGCAATATCATACGCTTGCGGGGTCCACGGCGATGAATAGGCGGTTCGCGGCAGCCGCCCGGGCGAGGCCATATTCGCAGGGGACAATTCCGCCGCAGAACCGCTAAAACCATCTGCGACCCGAATCGGGGCAATGGTCGTTTAAGGGGAACACCGCTGACCAGCGCCTATTCCGTCGGCTCCGCCAGACGCGGCGGGTTTACAGCAACGTCGCGCGGCGATGCCGAACAAGTGTATCGCGCCGCGCTGCGGCACAGCCGGCTCGTGCGTTGGCTCCGCATCGGCGTGCCCGCCATTATTGCGATGGCTCTGATCGCCGTTGGCGCCGTCAATTACATGCCGCCGGTCGGCGGCTTTCGGCTGCCGGCGGAAGTCGGCGAACTCCTGATCAAGGGAACCAAGGTCACGATGCAGCAGCCGCGGCTGGCCGGCTTCACCATCAATTCGCGCCCCTATGAATTTACCGCGAAGTCCGCCGAGCAGGACATCACCAAACCGGATCTGATGGAGCTGCATCAGATCCGGGCCAAAATGGAGATGGAGGACAAGAGCACGGTCAATGTGACGTCCAATTCGGGGACCTACGACATGAAGTCTGAAATGCTCACCCTCACCGAGAGCGTCCATCTCACGTCCTCGACCGGCTACGAGGTGCGCCTGCAGGATGCGGTGGTCGATGTGCACAAAGGCAACGTCAACACGGAGAAGCCTGTTTGGGTGAAGCTCACCAACGGCGTTATCACCGCCAAGCGGTTGGAAGTGGCCGACGGCGGCGATCTGATCCGCTTCAGCGGCGGCGTGTCGATGACCGTGCAGCCGGACCAATTGACCCAGGCGAGCGAAAAATGAACCGGCAGCTTCGGATCTGGGCGATGATGATCGCATTGGCCGTGCCGGGATCGGCAGCGGCGCAAGGTCCGCACGCCGCGCCGGCCAACCCGCTCATCGGCGGCGTGCAAGACCAAAACAAGGATCAGCCGATCCAAATCGAATCGGCAACGCTGGAGGTGCGCGACAAGAGCAAAATGGCGACCTTCTCGGGTGACGTGCAGGTCGTCCAGGGCGACATGACCATCAAGTGCCAAACGCTCGTCGTCTTCTATGGAGCCGAGCACGGCGCCGGTGCAGCCGAGCGGCGCGTTGCGACCGTCGCCACGCCGGCGGCGGGCGCGCCGGTTCAACAGGCGCTGATGCCGCAAGGCGCGCAGGATATCCGCAGGATAGAAGCGCGCGGCGGCGTCACCGTCGTTTCCAAGGACCAAAACGCCAGTGGCGATCTCGGCGTCTACGACTTGAAGAAAAAGACGATCACGCTGACCGGTAATGTCGTCGTCAGCCAGGGCAAGAATGTTCTTCACGGCGACCGTGTCGTGGTCGATACGACGACCGGAAACGCGCATATCAACTCCGGCGCGACCAGTCAGAACCGCGTTCGTGCGCTCATCCTGCCGAACAAGAGTGAAAACGGCGGCGCTTCGAATTTCATGTCCATCGGGCCTGGGCCGGACAAGGCCAATTAGGGGCGGCCAGAGCATCGCCGCGGGAAATCGGTTAAAGTCCCCCAAAGACACCGGGCTTCTCCGCGATTCGAGCAGCATCTGCCGAGGCTGGCGTAGTGGACATTTTCTCATACTTTCGCCGACGTCGTAGTCCGGCGCCGCGCCAGCCGGTAGCCGCTGGGGGCGAAGCCATCAATCTCGGCAGCATGGGCGGCGCGATCAGCGCCAGCTACCGCGACATTGCCAGCGTACCGGCGGCGGCAGAGCGGTCGCGCGGCAGGCGTCCGCAGCGTCCGCCGCGTCAACTGCCGCCGGAAATTGTGCCAACGCGCGTGCCTGCGCCCGACGCTGTGCCGCGCCGTCAACCGCCGCCGGACAATGCGCCGCTGCGTCAGCCGGCGCCGGACCATGCGCCGCCGCCGGTGCGGCTGCGCCGTCGCGCCGACGGCAATGGCGCAGCGCCGCCCGACGTCAAGGGCGTCCTGTCGGTCCACGGCGTCGAGAAGAGCTTCGTCGGCCGCAAGGTGGTCAAGGGCGTTAGTCTCTATGTGCGCAAAGGCGAAGCCGTGGGGCTACTCGGCCCCAACGGCGCCGGCAAGACCACCGTGTTTTACATGGTGACCGGCCTGATCAAGGCCGATAAAGGCCGTGTCGAGCTCGACGGCCACAATGTGACGGCGTTGCCGATGTACCAGCGGGCGCGTCTTGGCATCGGCTATCTGCCGCAGGAAGCGTCCATTTTCCGCGGCCTGACGGTCGAGCAGAATATTCGCGCCGTGCTGGAAGTAGTCGAACGCGATGCCAAGCGTCGCGAGCGCGATCTCAACGGCCTGCTCGAGGAATTCAACATCGCGCGCCTGCGCAAGACGCCGGCGATTGCGCTGTCGGGCGGCGAGCGCCGGCGCGTCGAGATCGCGCGCTCGCTCGCGACCCGGCCCAATTACATGCTGCTCGACGAGCCGTTCGCCGGCATCGATCCGATCGCCGTCGGCGACATCCAGTCGCTGGTCCGCCATCTGACCAATCGCGGCATCGGCGTGCTCATTACCGATCACAATGTGCGCGAGACGCTCGGCCTGACCGACCGGGCCTACATCATTTATTCCGGCGAGGTGCTGATGGAGGGCCGGGCCGACGATATCGTCAACAACCCGGACGTGCGCCGGCTCTATCTGGGCGAGCAATTCCAGCTTTAAGGCTGTTCGAAATCGGTTGACGACAGCGCGGCCGAGCTGCTGTAGAAGAATAAGAACCTGCAAGCAAGAATCGGACCAGTCCGGCCCCTCAGCAATGGCACTTACTCAAAAGACTCCAGATCCGCCAGAGCCAAACGCTGGTGATGACGCCGCAGCTTATGCAGGCGATCAAGCTTTTGCAGCTCTCCAATCTCGATCTGGTGGCCTATGTCGAAGCCGAACTCGAGCGCAATCCGTTGCTCGACCGCGGCGCTGAGGAAGAAGCGGCGCCGGCCGAGCCCAATGGCGCGCAGGCCCCCGATCCGCCGCCCGCGGACGGCGAAGCGTGGAGCGGGCGCGAGGGCGAGCCGGGCGGAAATGCCATCGAGGATCGGCTCGACGTCCGCCGCGAGGACGTCTTCCCCGACGACGTCGAGCCGACCCGACCGCGCGCCGCCGAAGGCCCGGCGGGCTACTCGGAATGGGCGAGCGTCGGCTCGGGCGGCCGGGACGACGGCGAATATAACCTTGAAGCGTTCGTTCCCGCCGAAACCACGCTCGCGGACTGGTTGCGCGAACAGCTCGCGCTCGCTGTTGCCAACCCGGCGCGCCGCATGATCGGGCGATACCTGATCGACCTCATCGACGAGGCCGGATATCTCGGCGGCGATGTCGCGGCCGTGGCCGAGCGGCTCGGCACCACCGTCGACGAGGTGGAGACTGTCCTCGGCATCCTGCAGAGCTTCGATCCGCCCGGCATAGGCGCGCGCGATCTTGCCGAATGCCTGACGCTTCAGCTCAAAGAGCGCGACCGCTTCGATCCGGCGATGCAGGCTTTGATCGCGCGCCTCGACCTTCTCGCCAAGCGCGATTTTGCCGCGCTGAAAAAAATCTGCGGCGTCGGCGACGAGGATCTCATCGACATGATCGCGGAAATCCGCCGCCTCAATCCCAAGCCCGGCCTCGCCTTCGGGTCGGCGATCGTGCAGCCGATCGTGCCGGACGTGTTCGTGCGGCCTTCGCCCGATGGCGGCTGGATCGTCGAGTTGAACTCCGATACCTTGCCGAAGGTCCTGGTCAATCAGACCTATTACGCCGAAGTCTCGGCCACGGCGCGGCGCGACACCGAGAAATCGTACCTCGCCGAATGCCTGCAGAGCGCCACTTGGCTGGTGCGCGCGCTGGATCAGCGGGCACGCACCATCCTCAAGGTCTCGAACGAGATCGTGCGCCAGCAGGACGGCTTTTTCGCGCACGGCGTCGAGCACTTGCGTCCGCTCAACTTAAAGACCGTCGCCGAAGCCATCAGCATGCACGAGTTGACTGTTTCCCGCGTCACCGCCAACAAATACATGGCGACCAGCCGCGGCATTTTCGAGCTCAAATACTTTTTCACCTCGGCAATCGCGGCTTCTCACGGCGGCGAAGCGCATTCCGCCGAAGCGGTGCGCCACCGCATCAAACAATTGATCGACGCCGAGAGCGCGGCCGACGTGCTGTCCGACGATACCATCGTCGACAAGCTGCGTGAGGCCGGCATCGACATCGCGCGGCGAACGGTGGCGAAATATCGTGAGGCCATGCGGATTCCTTCGTCGGTGCAGCGCCGGCGGGAGAAGCAGGCGGCCGCAGTCAACTGACGGCATCGGCCGCCCGCCGGCATCCGGTATCGCACGACGTTGACGACACGGCGGGCGATGCCTAGGTCGGATGAAAGGGGCCCGCGCGCCCTCATGTGCCGGCACGAGCGCCGCCTGGCGCAGCAGCACTGGCACCCTGAGCGGAGGCTGCCATGCCATTTCGTGTTTCCGGGAAAAATCTCGACGTCGGCGACGCCTTGCGTGGCCGCATCGGCGAGCGGATCGGCGAAGCGATGAGCAAATATTTCGACGGCGGATATTCCGGACACGTCACGGTCGAGCGGGAAGGCTCCGGGTTTCGCACCGAATGCGCCATCCATCTCGATTCGAAGGTCACGCTGCACGCCGAAGGCAGCGCGCCCGACGCCTATGCCAGCGCCGACCAGGCGGCGCTGAAGGTGGAAAAGCGGCTGCGCCGTTATCATGGCCGGCTCAAGGAGCACCGTCCGCGGCGTCCCGATGAGGGCCCGGCTCAATAGGGCATCCCGCGCATTGCCTTCGGCGGGAACGGAAGTGCCATCACGGAACTTTATAGCCCGATACCGCCATCAACCGTCCCCTTGCAGCCCCCCGCATGCCCATTGACGCGCTTATCGACCCTCCTTATGGTCCGCCGCCCTTGAGCGTGATCTCGAAAAATGGGCGCCGGTTTCCGGACAAGATCATGCTCGAATGGAGCCGGGCCTAAGGCCTCGCCCCCAGGTCCCACCTATGCCGCTCACCGATCTCGTCGCGCCGAACGCGATCCTTCCTGCACTGAAGATCAATAACAAGAAGCAGGCACTGCATGAGCTTGCCGCGCGCGCGGCGGCGCTCACCGGTCAGAACGAGCGTGCGATCTTCGAAATCCTGATGCAGCGCGAAAAACTCGGCTCCACGGCGGTCGGCAATGGCATCGCCATACCCCATGGCAAGATGCCCAATCTCACCCGGCTGTTCGGATTATTCGCGCGGCTCGACCGGCCGGTCGATTTCGAGGCGCTGGACGGTCAGCCGGTCGATCTGATTTTTCTCCTGCTTGCGCCCGAAGGGGCCGGCGCCGATCATTTGAAGGCGCTGGCGCGGGTGGCGCGGTTGCTGCGCGATCCCGCCGTCGCCCACAAGCTGCGCGCCTCGCAGGACGCCGAGTCGCTGTACGCCGTATTGGCGATGCCGTCAGCCAGCGCCGCGTAGCTGGCCGGGGATCAGTAGTCAGTAATCAGAACGTGTCGATACCAAAAGGGCCGCGGTTACCGCGGCCCTTTCTGATTACCGATATCTGATTACCGATATCTGATTACTGATATCTGATTACTGATCCCTGATTACTGACCCCTGGTCAGTGCACGCTCACCATTTCCAGGTCCTGGCTCACGGCGTTGGCGATGGCCGCCTCGCGGCTGTCGGTCAGCATGATCGGCGTGCCGTCGGCGGCGTGCAGCGCGAACAGCTTCAGCCCCGGCTCGATCTCCGGCACTTGCGGGAACAATGTATGGACATCCTCGGAGCGGATCGTCTTGACGTAGGCGATCTCACCGTCGCCGAGCTGGGCCAGCGCTTCCGGGGATATCTCGATTTCTTTCATTTCCATACGGCTTGACGGCATGGCCGCCCACTCCTTCCTGCGATAACGCACGCTAGTCCTATTCGGTTTCTTACTCCGATTCCTTGATCGAGATCGATTTTACCACACGTTCGGGCTGCGGGCGCACAAGATCGATCGAGAGCAATCCGTTCTTCAAGTCCGCGCTGCGGACTTCCATGCCCTCGGCCAGCACGAAACTGCGCTGGAACTGGCGCGCCGCGATGCCGCGATGGAGATATTGCCGGCTTTTGTCGTCCTGCTGCCGGCCGCGAATGACCAGCTGGCTCTCTTCTAGCGTGACGTCGAGCTGATCGCGGGTGAAGCCTGCCACCGCAAGGGTGATGCGCAATCGTTCCGGGCCGCTGGCGTCGTGGGCGATGCGCTCGATGTTGTAGGGCGGGTAGCCGTCGGCCGCTTTGGCGACGCGGTCGAGCACCCGCTCGATCTCGTCGAAGCCAAGCAGAAACGGACTCGAAAGCGACGAAACCCTGGACATGATGTCAAAGCCCTTTGCCAAGCGACTTTGCGGGGCCCTTGCGGCACCCCTGGCCGGGGGAACCGTGTTCCATCCGGCAAGTCCTATATGGCGTCGGCGGAAACCCGCTGCAAGCCGCCGCGCCTTACGGCCATTTCAGCGGCCCGGGCAGGGCCCGTTCGGCTTCCGCCGTCAGTTGCGCCTCGTGCCGGCCGACGAAATTGGCGCCGATCGCGATGACGATCACGGCGGCAACGCCGATAACGATGACCAGCGGGCCGGCGACCTTTTCGAGCTGATGCCCCAGCATGTAGGCGGCGAACCCGAAGAAGGCGGCCCAGATGACGGCCCCGACCACATTAGCCAGCATGAATTGCCGCCATGGCATGCGATTGGCGCCGGCCAGAATGCCGGCCAGCGCCCGCAGCATCGGCACGAAGCGGGCGATGAAGATGATCTTGCCGCCGTGGCGCAGGAACAGGTATTCGCCGAGCTTGATGCGGCTTTCGGTGATCCGCACATAGCCGCCGTAGCGCAGCAGCAGATAGTAGCCGTATTCGCGGCCGATGACGTAGCCGACCATCTGCCCGACGATCGCCGCCGCCATCGCCGTCACCACCACCGAAACGATGTTGAGACTGTGGTGGCTCCCGGCAATGATCGAGGCGGCAATCAGCACCGACTCGCCCGGAACCGGAATGCCGGCGCTTTCGAGGCCGATGACCCCGGCGACTACGACAAGGCCGTAATCGTGAATGAGATGGGCGATCGTGGGCATCAATTGAGGTAAGGACCAGAAGACTGTGGAGCCAAGGCGGCCGGGTGCCTTATAGCGGGTTATTTTCCGTTATGGCTATCCCGGGTGACGCGGCGATGGCGCGCCAGCCGATTTGTGCTTAAAAGCCGCCGGGGCGCGTGGCGAAGGGACGCGGGCATCGATGCGGCGGAGGGGGCGCGGGCGGTCCTGCAGGCGATGCTGCAGGGGATTTTGGGGGCGGCGCTGGCTGCGGCGCTTCTCCTCGGCGGATGCGCGAACGGCTTGCTTCCCAGCGGCGGGCGCCCCAGCGCCAGCGACGACGAGATCAACGTCTATCCGGCCAATTACAAGGCCGAGATTCTCGGCGGCATGCACGCCTATCTCAACGACCCGACCGGCATTCGCGACGCCGCGATCGCCGACCCGGCGCTGAAATCCGTCGGCGGCAACATCCGCTACGCGGTCTGCGTCCGCTTCAATGGCAAGAAAGCCGGCAATGCCTATGCCGGCGTCAAGGAGATCGCCGCCGTCTTCGTCGCCGGCCGGTTCGACCGCTTTGTCGACCAGGCCAAGGAGCCATGCGCGGACGCCGCCTATAAGCCATTCCCGGAGTTGCAGAAGTTGGCGCGGTGAGACTGGGCCCGGCGCGCTGAAGGTCCGGCCGCTGGTCCGGAAGGCGCCGCCCAATGTTGAAGGCCCGCCGCCGGCGCTATCCGCCGCCCGGGAGACGGGCAACCGGATATCCGCAGGGCTGCGGGCCCTATCGTAGTCCTATTAGCGTTGCCGCTGGTATCGGTTAGGCTTGCCGGTCGCTTGGGTAAATAGGCGCGGGCGGCCGCGCAACGCGCGACTCAACTTGCGCATGAATTATGAGGACAACCCGCCTTGCGGACGTCGTTAGGATTTAACTTAAGCTACTGGCCGGCTAAAATCGTCGCGATCCGAACCTAGGGGCTCCGAATGGCCGAGGCGATTTGGATTGGTTTGACAAAGCGCGAGCGTGCTCTTCTTCTCGATGCTCTTGCGATGCTGCGGCGGTCGGGTCTGAATGACGTCGCCGACATCGACGCGTTGACGATCAAGCTCGTCCATGGCGCGCCGCATCCCGAAATCACAGTCGGGGTTCACGGCGGCCAAGTGCAATGGACCTTGGGAAATCCTTTCCCAATTCGCGTGTGCGACTATGACGGCGCCAGTGACGAAGATTTGCCTGATTTTGACGAACGCGGGCAGCGGTGCCGCATGTGGTGGGAGCCAGCAGGCGTGTCTAGCGAGTTAGCTCAGGAAGCGGTTGAGATTGTGCCACCTAAGAAAATCCTGGCTGGGCCAGTCCGCACTCGTGCTAGACTAGGTAACCGAAGTGTCTTACCATCTAGCCGCAAATACTCCTCACCATTGTTAAAGACCTCTTTCACTTTTTTGCTCACAAGAAATCGATAATCTCTATCTACGGTCGCGTATCCCGCGTCGAACACGCTGTGTATATCTTTTCGCAACAAAATGCCGTTTGATTTCGTATGGAATCCGCCCTCGCCGTAGGGCTTAATGTGAGCGGCATCAAGGGCAGGAAGAACCTTTCCATCTGTTACCGCACATTGCCGACCATACGCTTCCGTCACGGCTACTCGAAACGCTCCCTGGCCGAGCCTTGGCGTGATTAATGCGGGCGCGCCATATCGTGCTTGCACCTCCGATAATTCAGAGGCAACAAGCGCCTCACACACTTGCGCCGTCTCCTGCAATCGGTTCCACAAATTTAGACCTTCATCACTGTCCGTCGCATACACTTTCCCACGTTGAATGCTCCGAGACCAAGATTGTGGAACGTCTAGCCAGAGATCAGGGGGAAGGAAGACTGGCTCCACAAGGATAGTGCACCCTATATTCGTCATCGGGCCGACGGGTGTTTCTGTTCGATATCCCGCGATTGTCCTCCGCAACGTTTCATATGAGGAGACGCCGTTTGCGCGGCCGAAGCTGTCCCATGCAATTTGCAGAGGTAAGACTGAATGGCTGCTGAAAACACCAAAGCCACCTATTTTATTTCGCGGGCTCTTTAATCTGAAAACAAGGAGCTCCCCGGACTGCAGGGCGCGAAAAGCCATCTCACCAGGCCACCAGAAATTTACTTCAGTAACATTTGGTTCCCAGGATAAGAAGTCGAACCAAGTGTTGTCGGTGTTAGCAATGAATAGATTGATCATAGAGCCCCAATGCAGAGCTGGCAGCTTGGGTATCGACTCAATAAGGGTCCTTGGAGCGCCACTTAGTCAAGTTAGAGAAGCGTATCTGCTGTCGAATTAATCGCATTGGCCGCGCCCAAAAAACGCGAGTCTCAAAGTGTCTCCGCGGTTGGTCATTCTACCCTCATTCAGAGGCAATTTTGGGCGAACGCAGCAACGCTCCATTACACCTCCCTCACCCCCACGGGCTGAGCTTCCAGCAGACAAAGCCGCCGAGCCACAGGGCAAAGCCCGCAGCGCCGCCGATCAGCGCGCCGGGGATGCGGTGGCGGCGCCAGGCGATGGCGCCGAGCGCCAAGCCGATGGCAAGGCCCGGCCAGCCGATGAGCAGCGCAATCAGGCCGTAGTCGAGCGGGCCCCAGTTCAGGGCGATATCGGACATCGGCCCAGCCCGCTGCGCTCCGGCTTGCTAGACCGCGCGCAGTCTAGGATTTCTTGCCGTACGGATAGGTGCCGGGCTTGGCCTGGCTGTGCATGCCGGCGAACGGCGACGGGGCAGGTGCTGCCGCGTTCTTCTTGTTCTTGTCCTGCTTCGGCTTCTTCTTTTCCTTGTTGCTTCGCATCTGACCTTTGGCCATGGCGCCCTCCGGGTTGCTCGATTGCGCGATTTGTCTGCGTGGAGAACGCAACGTAGCCCAATTGCCCTGCGCAGCGCCAATGGCGCCTGCTGCGGACCGCCGATGCTGCCTGGGCTGGTTCGCGCGAGCGTTCCGGGCACGGCGCCGCAAGTTCGACTATAAGGCGGTTTCAGCGAAACCGCGCCCCGCGCCATGCGTTGTCTTAAGGTCACTCGGGACAAATCGGAGGTCGTCATGAGAACCGGAACATCAATCGCGGTGGCCGCAGCGGTGCTGCTGGCCGGCATTGCGGCGGCGTCGGCCGGCGAACCGCAACCCCCGGCTTCGAACAATCCGGGCGTGAAGCTGTCGCTGTCGCCGGGGGATTTGCTCAAGCTGACGGCGGCGCAGCGCAAACAGGCGTGGCACGACCTCTATGTGGCATCCCTCAATCAGAAGACGCCCGCGGGCTTTAGCGCCGCCGCCGGCGCCCTGGTGCCGGACAGCGTGCAGACCGCACCGGTGACCGATCGGGCGGCCGGCGACGTTCCGGCGCTGCGGCCGTACACCTTCGCGATGCTGCAGAAAAAGCTCGTGATCGTGAATCCGACCGACCGCAAGATCGCCGAAGTGATCGCCCCGTAGAGCGACGCGCGCTCGCTGGTCGGCATCGCGCCGCGAAGCCCGCGACAGGCTGCCGCGCGGCGTAAAAGCCATGAACCGCTTGTAACGAAACACGCGGTGGCGGGCGGCATTGCTCATAAGGGGCGGCAATGAACGACAAGGAGATCGCCCCATGAAAAAGCAAATTTCGATGGCGCTGGCCGCCGGGTTACTGGTGGCCGGCGTATCGGCGGCGTCGGCCGCCGAAATGAAGACCTCTAGCGCGCAAATGCCGGCAAAGGACACGCTGAGCCTGTCCACCTCGCAGCGCAAGACGGCGTGGAACGACCTCAACAGCGAAGCCGCCAAGCAGAAGGCGCCGCCGAGCTTCTTCAGGAGCGTCGGCGAGGTCGTGCCGAGCAGCGTCAAGCTGCAGGCGGTGCCCGCCAAGGCGGCCAGCGACGTTCCTTCGCTCCGGCCCTATCAGTTTGCCATGATCGAGGGCAAGTTGCTGATCGTGAATCCGTCCGACCGCAAAATCGCGGAAGTGATTACCCGGTAACGAGCGGTTTTTGCGCTCATCAGACAAACAAGACCCGGCGGCTCAGCGGCGCCGGGTCTTTGAGGCCGGCTAGCGTCCGCTTGGTTTCAACTCGCCCGACATGTCGGCGTGTCCGAGCGTCCGCAATCGGGCTGCGATCAGCCAGGGCACCAAGACGATGACAAAGCCGATTGGCACCAGGGCGATCAGCACGAACGCGCGCTGCGGCCAGGGGCCGAGCGCATTGATGAACGGCGGCACTTCCTTGATGTCGGCCGGATTGCCGACGAAGCCGTAATTGGCCCCGAGCCAGATATCCAGCGGCATCACAAACGCCACATAGGCGATGCTGATGGCGAAGGCGCGGCCGAAATCGCGCCACGACGGACGAAAGCCCAAGACGACGATGTCGTACACGGCGCAGATGGCGATCAGGCTGTGGCCGCCCCAGAACGCCCAGAACACCAGCGAGGCCGGGCCGGCGCTGAGCGCGGGTTGAATGAAGGCCTGCAGCGTCAGCGCGGCGGTCCAGAAATACAGGGTGGCCCGCACCCAGCGCCAGCCGGTGATGAGCGCGAGCGGTGCGATCAGCCCGTTGAGGTCGCAGATGTGCAGCGGCAAACCGGTGCGCGGATCGAGGCCGTGCCGGTTCCACCAGGCGCTGTATCCGACCCAGTAGGCGACCGCGATCGCCGCCAGGATGCGCCGCCAGATCGGTTCGACGTCTTTCGCCAGCGCGCGGCCGATGAGGGTGGGCGCGACGATCAGCACGGCGCAGACCACGAGAACGAAGGCATGGAATCCGCTGAACGGGACGAACACATCCCATGAGCCCGGTACGTTCATCTCATCCCTCCGCCGCTTTGACGTTCCCCGCCGCCGCCCCCGCGCCGCACGCCTAGCGGCCCCTTGGCTTCCAGCCGCCGCGCATGCCGGGCCGGCCGAGCGTCGAGCGCGGGCCGGATCGGCCGGCCTCGGGCGGCGCCGGCTTGCCGGGGATAGATTTAACGCCCGGACCCATTTCGTCCAGTGTTGGTTTGCGCGGAGCGTTCCTTTGCCCGGAGCGATGCGGGGCGACTTCGTGGTAAAGGGCGATGCCCATTTCATCGAGCGCCGGCTTGTGGACCTTGCTGGTTTCTCCCTCTCCCCGCGTGCGGGGAGAGGGAGCAGAAATGAACTTCGCGGTTGGGTCGTCGACCACGGCTAGCTCGGTGGCGCGCAGGCGCTTGATCTCGTCGCGCAGCCGCGCCGCTTCTTCGAAATCGAGATCGGCGGCGGCGGCGCGCATGCGGGTTTCCAGATCGGCGATCACCGCCTCGAAATTGTGGCCGATGGTGGCGGCGGCCTCGAACTCGCCGCCGCCGGCGCCGGCGCCGGTCGCGATTAGCACGTGGTCGCGCTCGTAGACGCTCTGCAGGATGTCGGCGATGCCCTTGCGCACGCTTTCCGGGGTGATGCCGTTGGCGGCGTTGTAGGCTTCCTGCTTTTCGCGCCGGCGGTTGGTCTCGGCCATGGCGCGCTCCATCGAGCCGGTGACGGCATCGGCATAAAGGATGACGTGGCCGTCGATGTTGCGCGCGGCGCGGCCGATGGTCTGCACCAGGCTGGTTTCGCTGCGCAGAAAACCTTCCTTGTCGGCGTCGAGGATGGCGACCAGCGCGCATTCCGGAATGTCGAGGCCCTCGCGCAACAGATTGATGCCGACCAGCGCGTCGAAGGCGCCGAGCCGCAGATCGCGGATGATCTCGATGCGCTCAATGGTGTCGATGTCGGAGTGCATGTAACGCACCCGGATGCCCTGCTCGTGCAGGTACTCGGTCAAATCCTCGGCCATGCGCTTGGTCAGCACGGTGATGAGGGCGCGATAGCCCTTTTGCGCCACCGCGCGGACTTCGCCGACGAGGTCGTCGACCTGGGTGCGCGCCGGACGCACGTCGACCGGCGGATCGATCAGGCCGGTCGGGCGGATCACCTGCTCGGTGAACACGCCGCCGGATTCGTTGAGCTCCCACGATCCCGGCGTCGCGGAGACGGCCAGCGTCTGCGGCCGCATCGCGTCCCATTCCTCGAATCGCAGTGGCCGGTTGTCCATGCATGACGGCAGCCGGAAGCCGTATTCGGCCAGCGTCGCCTTGCGCCGGAAATCGCCGCGATACATGCCGCCGAGCTGCGGCACGGTGACGTGGCTCTCGTCGACGAAAACCAGCGCGTTGTCGGGAACATATTCGAACAAAGTCGGCGGCGGCTCGCCGGGCTTTCTTCCGGTCAGATAGCGCGAATAATTCTCGATGCCGGCGCAGGCGCCCGTCGCCTCCATCATTTCCAGATCGTAGAGGGTGCGCTGCTCGAGCCGCTGCGCTTCGAGCAGCCGGCCGGCGGCATTAAGCTGGTCGAGCCGCCCCTTGAGCTCGACTTTGATGCCGGCGATCGCCTGCAGCAGCGTCGGCCGCGGCGTCACGTAATGCGAGTTGGCGTAGATCTTCACGAATTCCAGCTCGTCGGTCTTCTGGCCGGTGAGCGGATCGAATTCGTGGATCGATTCCGATTTCGTCGCCGAACAGCGACACCCGCCAGGCGCGATCCTCATAGTGCGCCGGGAAAATCTCGATGGCGTCGCCGCGTACCCGGAATGAGCCGCGATAGAAATCGCCGCCCGAGCGCTTGTATTGCAGCGCCACCAGGTCGGCCAGCAGTGCGCGCTGGTCGAGGCGCTCGCCGCGCTTGAGCGAGAACGTCATCGCCGAATAGGTTTCGACCGAGCCGATACCGTAGATGCACGACACCGAGGCGACGATGACCACGTCGTCGCGCTCGAGCAGCGCCCGCGTCGCCGAGTGGCGCATGCGGTCGATCTGCTCGTTGATCGAGGAATCCTTCTCGATATAGGTGTCGGTGCGCGGGATATAGGCTTCCGGCTGGTAATAGTCGTAGTAGGAGACGAAATACTCGACGGCGTTGTCGGGGAAGAAACTCTTGAACTCGCCGTAGAGCTGCGCCGCTAACGTCTTGTTGGGCGCGAGGATCAGCGCCGGGCGCTGGGTCTCCTCGATCACCTTCGCCATGGTGAAGGTTTTGCCCGAGCCGGTGACGCCGAGCAGCACCTGGCTGCGGTCGTTGCGGCGCACGCCTTCGACCAGCTCGGCGATCGCCTGCGGCTGATCGCCCTTCGGGTCGAAGTCGGATTTGATCACCAGCCGGCGCCCACCCTCGGATTTTTCCGGCCGCGGCGGACGGTGCGGCGTCCAGATTTTGTCGGCGCCATCGCCCTGGCGAAATTCCGGCCGGCCTTCGCGCAATAATCTGTCCAGCGACTGCTGGCTGGCGAGACCGGCGACCGTTCCGATGTCTCCCACGGCCGGCCGCGCCAGGCGCAGTCGCGCCGGCGCCATGTCGGGCGTGATCACGTTACGCGGGTTTTCTTCCGTATCGCCGTCCTGCTCATCGATGCCGAGCGCGCGGGCCAGATCGGGATCGAGTTCGCCGGGCGGCACCGGGGTTTTGCCGACATAGCCCTGCTGCGGCGGTTCGCCGAAGCCGCGCGCCACGGAAGCCCGCGCGCGGTGGGCGTTGGCAAAGTCGGCACGGCGATCGAACGAATTATCCGGTGGCGGCGCGAGCTTTGAGGCCTTTTGCTGGCCCGCCTCGCCCGTCTGCGAGCCGACCCCCGCGCGGCCTTGGCCGATCGCGGGATTGAGCAGATCGGCGAGCGCCGGGTCGAGGGGCGCCGCATCCGGCCGCGCCGCCTTGGCGCGGGTCGGCTTGGCCGGGTCTTTTTTCGAATGCTTGGCCGGATCGCGCAACTTGCGCGCGCCCGGTCGATCAGGGCTATTCGCCATGGCCCCAATATGGGCCGAGTCCCCTAGCGAGGAAAGTGCGCCTACTCCCTCAGAATCCGTGCACCACCTGCTGCACGTGCTCGACCTCCGGCGGCGACGCGAAACAGTGGCCGACAAGCTTCCGCCATTCCTGGAAGTCGGGGGAGCCGCGAAAGTCGACATTATGGTTCTCGACCGTGTCCCATGCGACGAACAGCCGATAGCGGCCCGGCTTTTCGATCGAGCGCCGCAGCTCCATGCCGCGGCAGCCCTTGGCGCGCCGGAAAATCGGCGCGGCATTTTTCACGCCGGTTTCGAATTCCGATTCCATGCCCGGCTTGACGTCGATTTGCGCAATCTCGGTGATCATGACTTGCTCCTTTCGAAACGACTTACTCAGCCGCGACCGCGCGGTCCAGCCTGGAAGCACCGGTTGGAGGCAGCTTAGCCGAGTGGGGCGCCGAAGATGCGGAACACTACCGGCGCCGCGATCAGGAACGCCAACAATGCCGCGCGCCAGCGCGGCGCTTCGATCGCGGCAGCGAGCGACAAGCCGGCGAGCGGCACCATGGCGGCGAGCGGCAGGTAGTAGCGCGGATAAGCACCCGCCAGCCATCCGGACGCGACATAGAAACGGAAGCTGTAGCCGATATGCAGGGCGAAATTTGTCGCCAGGCCGAGTGCGCCTGCGACCACGACCACGTCGAGAGTCCGCTCCTGCTTGCGCCACAGCCTCCGCAGCGACAGCAATAGGCCGATGGCGGCGCAGGCGAGCGCCGCCGCAGGCAGGACAAGCATGGCGTATTGGAAGGTGTTGCGCGCCGCGAGCGTCGGCATCCAGTTGGCAATGAATTGGCCGGCGAAATAGACGAAGTAGGCGGGGAAGGATTTGCGCGGCAAATCGGCCCAGCCGTAAGCGTGCAAGCCCTCCTCGACCAGGACAATAAGCCCCGGTGTGGTCGGGACCGGGGCGCCGTATTGCGCTATGTATATGAGGTACGGGGTGGCCGCGACGGCAAACGAAACCGCGGCTGCAATCCCCCAGCTCCAGGCCAGCCGCCGGCGCCAAGCCAGGTAAAAGAGAATCGCACTCAGCATCGAGCCGGTGAGCACAAGTCCGGTCAGCTTCGCCCACCCGGCCATGACCACGCCAGCGAGCGCCACGACCAGCCAGAGGCCGCCGCCGCTTGACACGAGTTGCCACGCTCCGAGCGTCGCCAATGCGCCGCCGAGAAAAGCGAGATCATCGTTGGTGACCGCGGCGGCGAGTTGAACAAGGATTGGAATCAACGCCAGCGGCATCGCGTAGGCCCAAAATTCCAGGCGCGAAAATTGCGGATCGAGCCCGATCATCAGCAATGCGGCGAGCGCTATGGCGACGAGCGCGACATCAAACAGGCGAAACCACGACAGCGCCTGCGGACGCCCTTCCAGCCGGGGTCCGAGTGCCGCCAGCAGCCCATAAAACAGCGGCGGGTGGTCAAGATAGTTGGGCTTGCCGGTGAACTGGAAGGTCTGCGGATCAATGAGCCGCAGATCGTCGAGCTTTGGCCACGCGTCTCCGGTATGCTGAATTTGTGCAACGAAGGAGATGTGCGCCGGCTCGTCGAAGCCCGTCGTTATGTCGTTGCGTTGGGCGCTGACGACGCAGGCCAGGACGAACAGCGCCAGCATCAGCGCTGCGATCAGACAATCGGCGATCGCGGGCGCCGTCCATTCGCGGGCCGGGGCTGTGGTGGCGGAAGTCGACACATGACAGAAATGCGCAGCCAGGGGTTAAATTTTCGCTAGGCAATGCCTAGACTTCAGCCTGGTTTCCCAACATCGGCAGGCTTGTCATGATTGACGTGCACTATTGGACCACACCGAACGGCCACAAGGTTACGATTTTTCTCGAAGAGGCCGGACTGCAGTACAAAATCATCCCGATCAATATCGGCAAGGGTGAGCAGTTCAAGGCGGAGTTCCTGGCGGTGGCGCCGAACAACCGCATTCCCGCAATCGTCGACCATGCGCCGGCCGATGGCGGCAAGCCGATCTCGATATTCGAATCCGGCGCGATCCTGCTTTATCTCGCGGACAAGACCGGCAAGTTCATCGCCAAGGATCTGCGCGGGCGCACCGAAGCGATCCAATGGCTGTTCTGGCAGATGGGCGGCCTCGGACCGATGGCCGGCCAGTACAACCATTTCGGCAATTACGCGCCGGAGAAGATTCCCTACGCCATCGACCGCTATCGCAACGAGGTCAACCGGCTGTTCGGCGTGATGAACAAGCGGCTCGCCGACCGCGACTATCTCGCCGGCGAGCTATTCGATCGCCGACATGGCGAGCTATCCGTGGGTGGTGCCGTGGGAGCGGCAGGGACAGAACATCGCCGACTTCCCGCATCTCAAGCGTTGGCTGGAAGCCATCGCCGCCCGCGACGCGGTCAAGCGCGCTTACGCCAAGGCGAAGGAAATCAATCCGAATCCGGGCGGCATCCGCACCGCCGAGGAGCGCGCGATCCTGTTCGGCCAGACGGCGAAATCGGTCGAGAAAATGGCGGCGAAGTAGAATCGAGAATCGCTGCCGCTCATTCCCGCGCAAGCGGGAATCAGCCGGCCGGGTCCCCGCGTCCGCGGGGACGATAGTTGAAAATAAGCGACTTAGTTCTGCCGTACGATGACCCGCGTGCCGACCGACACGCGGTCGTAGAGGTCGATCACGTCCTCGTTGACCAGGCGGAAGCAGCCCAAGACCAGGAGCTGGCCGATCGTTTCCGGCGCGTTGGTGCCGTGAATGCGGTAGACGTGTTGCCGAGATCCATGGCCCGCGCGCCGAGCGGATTGCCCGGTCCGCCGGCCATGACGCGCGGAAGGTACGGCTCGCGCGCGAGCAAATCCGGCGGCGGCCGCCATTCCGGCCATTCGACTTTGCGCGTGATCGGCACCAGGCCGGCCCAGGCGAAGCCGTCGCGGCCGACGCCGATGCCGTAGCGCAGCGCCCGCGTTTCGCTCTCGATCAAATAAAGATGGCGCTCGGCGGTATCGATGATGATGGTGCCGACCGGGAGCTGCGAGCGGTAGAACACGGCCCGGCGCTGGAACTGGTCCGGCAGATCGTCGCTGGAATTGCCGTGATCGACGCCGGGCGGAACATCGGCCATGGTCGGCTGAAAATTGCCGGGACCAGCGGGCGTGCTGGGCCGAGACCGGCGAAGCAATGCGAGGGGCGCAGCGAGGACGCAAGCAGCGCAGCGGCGCTGCGCGCGATACCGCGCATGCGCCTGCCCGACTGCGTTCCAACCGCCGCTCCGCCCGCGCCATAGGTTATCTTCGTCCGGCGCGCGCGCGCGTTCAATAGCAGCTTTTCCCGCCCGCCGGCCGCGACGCGAGGACGCCGAACGTCTGTCGGCCGCGACTATTGCGCGGCGCCGCCGAAATAGCCGGTGATTTTCCAGCCGCTCGCGTCCTTCACGTAACACATCTGGTCGCCGCCAAAGCCCGGAGATCGCCTCCAGCGGCACGTAGCCGGCTTTGCCCGACGGCGTCGCGATGTGCAGGAACGGCTGCTGCATCGGGGATCTCCGGCGGCGCGCTGTCGGGCAGCACGCGCACCAGTGTGAGGCCGAGCTTGTCGACGACCGGCGCATCCGGCTTGGCGGCGTTGCGCACCTCAAGTCCGTCTTTCGGCCGGATAGCCCCATTCCGGCGGCTCGGTTTGCGTCGCCTTGATCAGGGCCTCGAAAGCTTTCGGATCGATGGTGGGTTCCGCCGGCGCGCAGACGATATTCGGATGGTCGGGCAAGGCTGCGCCGGTAGGGTCGCTGGCGTAGCCGGCCAAGGTCGCCCAGCCGGAGCCGTCTTTGGCATCGAGATCGATCGCCTTGGCCAGATTGTCGATCCCGGTTTGCGCTTGTCGGCGAGGTCCTTGTCCTGCATCCAGAAAAAGCCTTGCGCGACGACCAGCTTGGCGAGCGCGTCGCGGTCCTTGTGCTCGGCAACGTCGGCGAGTTGCTTGCGGAAGGCGGCGAAGCCGGCGTCGTTGAAGTTCGCCGGCGGCGTCACCGGGACCGCGGCGTAGGGCTTGACCGGCGCCATCGGCGGCGGCTTGAAGCCGCCCGGAGGCAGCGGCAGCTGGGATTGGCCTCGGCGCGGCCGACCGCGGGAGCCAGCAGAGCGCAAGGGCGGCGGCGAGGATCAGGGTCGAGGCGATGAGGGTCTGGCGCATCGCGCGGTCTCCGCTGGTGTGAGGGCAATTCAGCCGAAATGATTCAACGGAACCAATATATAGAATAGTCATTGCTAGCCGGGGAAGCACGGTCAAGAGCGGCCAAAGCGGACTTTTTGCGGCCAGCCACGCCTGACGACCGTATCGAAGTGTCGCGCGTTAGAAACCGGCGACATCCTTTACCGCAAATGGATTTCAAACCATGCCAGCACTGCCGTCTTTCGCCTTATGTCCTCACCATCATCCTGTTGATCGGCTCCAACGCTTTCATGACCACGGCCTGGTATTGGCACTTGCGCTTTCGCGACGTGCCGCTCTGGCAGGTCATTCTGATCAGCTGGGGGCTTGCGCTTGTTCGAATATTGCCTGGCGGTGCCGGCGAACCGCTACGGCAGCTACGTCTACAGCGCCGCCCAGCTCAAAACAATTCAAGAGGTGATCACGCTGTCGGTGTTCGCCGTGTTCTCGGTGGTCTATCTGCACCAGGGCATCACCTGGAACCAGGTGATCGGCTTTGTGTTGATCGCCGGCGGTGCGTTCTTCGTATTTCGCGCGCCGATCTGATCAGGCCACGTAGCCGGGCCGGCTGAGCTATTTCAAGCCGAAATAGGCGCGGCGCAGCGCGTCGTTCTGCTGCATCGCCTCGACCGTTCCGGCAAATCCGACCCGGCCGTTATCGAGGGTATAGACGCGGTCGGCAAGCGCGAGGAATTTCACGTTCTGCTCGGCGATCAACAGCGCAAGATCTTTGCTGCGGAATTGCGCCAGCACGCCGATCACCTCCTTGACCAAGAGCGGCGACAGGCCGGCGGACGGCTCGTCCATGACCAGCAGGCGCGGATTGCCGACCAGCGCCTTGGCGATGCCCAGCATCTTGCGCTGGCCGCCGGACAGGCTGCCGGCGCGGGCGTGCCGGCGTTCGGCGAGCGCCGGGAACACCGCGTAGAGTTCGTCGATGCGTTCGCGCGCGCGCCCTGCGGCATAAATTGCGCGCCGATCAGGATGTTCTCTTCGATGGTCAGCCCGGGAAATCCCGAGCTCTCCGACATGAAGACGATGCCGCGCCGCACCCGCTGATCGGTGCGCAGCCGCGTGATGTCTTCGCCGCCGAAGCCGACGCGGCCGTCCCAAATCTCGATCAGGCGCATGATCGCCTTGAGCAACGTCGTCTTGCCGGCGCCGTTGGCGCCGAGCAGCACCACCGACTCGCGCTCGTGAACCGAAAGATCGACGCCCCACAACACCTGCATGCGCCGGTAACCGGCGGTGATGCCGGCGATCTCGAGCAAGGCGCGGCCGCTCAGGCTGCATGCTCGTCTCCGAGGAAGACTTCGACGACCTTTGAGTGTCTTCGCGACGCTTCCGCCAGCCGGCCTTCGAAAATCTCCTTGCCGGCATTCATGACGATGAGGCGGTCGGTGATCTGGTCGATGAATCCCATCAGATGCTCGACCACCAGCAGCGCAATTCCGGAGTGCGCCAGTTCCTTGAGCTTTGCCGCGACGCGCTCAAGCTCCGCCGGGTTCAGTCCGGCCGCCAGTTCGTCGACCAGCAATAGCCGCGGCCCGGTGGCGAGCGCGCGCGCAAGATCGAGCATTTTTTGCTGCGCGCTGTTGAGCTCGCCCGGCCGGCTGATCGGCGAAGGCGGCGAGATCGAGCGACGACAATAGCGTGCCGGCATCGGCGGCGCCGTCGCGGCTGCGGCCGTAGGCGCGCGCGATCTCGACATTCTCGCGCACCGTCAGCGTGTGGAACGGCCGCGGCACCTGAAAGGTGCGATTGATCCCGGCATGCACGAGCCGGTGCGACGGCAGGCCGCCGATCGAGCGGCCCTTCGAAGCGGATCGAGCCGCCATCGGGCCGGTACAGGCCGGAGATCACGTTGATGCAGGTGGTCTTGCCCGATCCGTTCGGCCCGACCAGGCCGAGGATTTCCCCGGCGCGACCGAAAAGCTCAAGCACGTCGAGCGCGCGAAAGCCGCCGAAGCTTTTCACCAGGCCGTCGACGTTCAGGAGCGGCGGCGTCAGGGGACATTGATCCCCCATCGTTGCAGCAGCGATGCAAGCCCGTTCGGCAGGAACAGCACCAGCGCCATGATCAGCGCGCCGTAGATGAGCTGAAAATATTGCGGCGTGGAGATGCCGACGGCATTGTAGATGCCGTAGAGGATGATCACGCCGAGGATCGGGCCGACCACCGTGGCGCTGCCGCCGAACAGCACGAACACGATCGAAAAGATCGGTGAACTCGACGCTGAAAACCGTCTCCGGATAGAACACCGACACGTACCAGGCGAAGACGCCGCCGGCGAGGCCGGCGACCAGCGCGCTCAGGAGCCAGGCGATGATGCGTTCGCGCACCACGTTGATGCCGGCCATGCCGGCGCTGATCGGGTCCTCGCGGATCGCTTTGAGCGCCATGCCGAAATGCGAATTGCGCAGGTAGATGACGAGCGCGAGCGTTGCCGCCAAAATCGCCAGCGCCGTTGCATAGCTGAGCGCCGGATTGAAAACGCCGCTGAGCGTGATGCCGTACGGGCCTTTGGTGATGTTTTCCAGATTGGGGTTCGACACCACCTGCAAGACGGTCAGCGCGGCGGCAAGATTGGCGATCGAGAAATAGGCGCCGGAAAGCCGAAACAGCGGCGTGAGCAAGACCGCCAGCGCGACGGCCGCGGCGGCGCCGACCGCCAGCGCCGACGAGCGGCGGCGCGTGCAGATGGATCACCATCAGCGAAAAGCCGTAAGCGCCGGCGCCGAAAAATCCGACATAGCCGAACGGCAAATAGCCGGTGAAGCCGTAGATGATGTTGAGGCCCTGCGCGAGCGTGATGAAAATGATGAAATTGAACAGCAGAAGGTGATTGCTGTAGAGGCCGGGCAGGATCGCAAACGCCGCGACCACCGGCAGCAGGATCAGCAGCAGATCGCGCACGAATCCTAGGCACGGCGCACCTGCCGTCCCAGCAATCCGCTCGGCCGCACCAGCAGGATCGCGATCAGCAGCACGTCGGGCAGCAGATTGGCCCAGGTGCTGTAGTAGCTCTGCATCAGCATATAGGAGACGCCGTAGATGACGCCGCCGAGCACGGTGCCGAGCGGGTTGCCGAGCGAGCCGATGACGATGACGGCGAAGGCGGTGATGGTGACGTCGGCGCCGATTGCCGGCGTGATGCTGCCGAGCATGAACGGCGCGAACACGCCGGCCACCGCCGCGAGCCCGAGCCCGATGCCGAACGCGGCGGCGGAGACGCGATGCACGTCGATGCCGGCGGCGACCGCTTCCTCGCGGTTGTCCATCACCGCGCGCGTCAGATAGCCGAGCCGCGTGCGGTACAGATAAAGATAGACGCAGCAGCACGGCGCAGCCGCTGGCGATGCCGCTGACCACCCAGGAGGCTGGAAAGGTTTGGCCGAAGACTGCGACCGGTCCGCTTTCGACCGCGTGCCCGGCGAACAGGCTTTCGACCGTGGCGATCGCGTGGCCGAGCTGATTGCCGGGGATCGACCGCTCGCTGGTGCCGAAGGCGATGGTGGTGACTGCTTCGATCACCTGCGACAGGCCGAAGAACAGGATGAACGACAGCATTTCCGGGTCTTTGGCGCGCAGGAGCCGCGGCACCAGCAGATAATAAAGCGGCCAGCCCACGATCACGAAGCCGACGAACGCAATGGCCACCGCGGGAACCGGATTGATGGCAAACAGCGTGAACAGCCAGAACGCCAGGAACGCGCCCAGCATCAGAAAATCGCCATGCGCCAGATTGACGATGCGCATGACGCCGAACACGAGATTGAGCCCGAGCCCGATCAGCGTGAAGTAAAGGCCGAACAGAAGTCCGGCCAGCAGGCTGTAGGTGAGCATTCAGGCGCTCCGCCTCCGCGCACGGCTGTACCCTTGCGGCCCCGATCACGAGCGGCCCCATCACGGCCGCGGATAGATCGGCTTGGCGTTGGCGAACTCGGGCGGCCAGACCACGACAAGCTTCAAGTGACTATCGTTGTCGAGGATCAGTTGGCCGATCGGGGTGGCTTCGCCGATCTGTGCGCCGTTGGGCTCGAGTTCGAAGGTGCCGTCGAGCGTCTTGAGCTTGCCGGACAGGGCGAATACCGCCTTGCGCAGGTCGAGCTGGTCGAGGCTGTCGGCCGTCGCCAGCGTCTTTCTCCAGCACAAGGCCGGTGGTGTAGCCGGCGACTGAGTTAAAGCCGAACTCCACATGCGCGCCGGCATATTTCTTTTCCCAGGCGTCTCTGAAATCCTTCAGCGGCATGCCGAAATTGGTCTGGTAGGAGATTTTCGACGCGGTGACGTAGGTGAACACATAGTTCAGCGCCTTGTCGCCGAGTTTTTCTCCAGCAATTCGGTTTCCGCGCCGGGATAGATGCAGAACAGGAACTTGAATTTGATGCCGTTGTCCTGGACGTTGCGCAGGAAGGCGATGTCGTTTGACGGGATAGCCGAGATGGATCACGGCATCGGGGTTGGAGGCGCGGATGTTGTTCAGCAGCACGGTGTAGTTCGAGGTTTCGGTCGGCACGCCCTCGTCGAACACGAGCTCCACGCCGGCATTGGATTCCTTGATGAACTTGCGCACCGCGTTGGCCTGCGTGCCGGTGAAATCGTTGGTGGCGTAGAGCATGGCGACGCGCTTGATGCCGAGCCCGGGGCCGTCGTGGGTGAGGAAATCCGCCAGCGGCTTCGGCCAGATGCTGGAGACCGGATCGGCCATCAGCGCGATGTAGGGATTGTCGGGCGTGAAGAAGGTCGCGCCGGTGCCGGTCTGGTCGAACAGGAACATCTTGTGGTCGCGGGCGATCGGCACGGCGACCGAGGTCAGCACCGATCCGGAATCGGAGATCAGAATATCGACCTTGTCCTGGGTGATGAGCTGATTGTAGAGCGTCGCCGCGGTCGCGGTGTTGCTCTGATCGTCATAGGCAACGAGCTTGAGCGGGATCTTTTTGTTGAAGGCTTTGACGAAGACGCCGCCGCCGGCGTTCATCTGGTCGATCCAGAGCTTGAGGCCGTAGTGAACCGGCAGCGAAATGCTGGCATAGCGGCCGGAGGAGGCATACAGCGTGCCGAGCTTGATTTCGGCGGGCGCATCGGCCGCCTGAACGCCGCCGGCCGCGACCGACGCCAGCAATGCCGCCAAAATCGAAAGCCGGACCATGAGCGTCCTCCCTTACGTTTTTTCGTTCTACCGCCAGGCTAGGCCATCGGACTTTGCCCGGCAATGCGGCGTGACGCGCCGCTGGTTGCCGCTCTCGGGCGCGCCGTCGACAGTGGCGCCGCTTTGCAACAACGCCTCGATGTCGGCCGCCGCGATGCCGGCGTTCTTAAGGATCGCAACACTGTGTTCGCCCAAATGCGGCGCGTGACGGGTGATCTTCAATCCGGTGCCGTTCCAGCGGCTGGGGATGCCGGTATAGCGCATCTGCCCCTCGGTCGGATGCATGTGGGTCTGGAAGAAGCCGACTGCGTCGAGGTGCGGATCGTCGATCAGGGCGTCGAGGTCGTTCATCGCGCGCAGGGAATGTCGCAGCGCTCAAACAGCGCGAGCCACTCGGCGGTGGTTTGGGTGCGCAGGATGTCGGCGACGATGCCGTAGACTTCGTTGTAATGCCGCGCGCGCGTGGCGTGATCCGAGAGGCGCGGATTGGCGCGAAATTCGTCGAGGCGGCCGATCGCCGTCGAAGAACGCCTGCCAGTGCTTGTCGGTATAGATGAGCGCGCAAACGTGGCCGTCGCTGGTGGCGTAGGGGCGGCGATTGGCGGTCAGCAGCCGATTGTAGCCGGGTTCGCCGACCGGCGGCTCGAATGATCGCCCGCCGAGATGATCGCCGAGCACGAACTGCGCCATGGTCTCGAACATCGGCAGTTCGACCGATTGACCTTCGCCGCTGCGGTCGCGCCGAAACACGGCGGCGAGCATGGCGTGCGCGGCATTGATGCCGACGATGCGATCCGTGAGCGTCAGCGGCACATAGCGCGGCTCCTGGCCGCCCGCTCGCGCCGCGATCGCGGGCAGTGCGCAAATGCCCTGAATGAGATCGTCATAAGCCGGCTTGCCGGCGTACGGACCGTTGTCGCCATAGCCGATCAGGCTGACATAGACGAGCCGCGGGTTCGCCTTGCGGACGTCCTCGTCGGTGAGTTGCAGACGGCGCATGGCCGCGAGGCGATTGTTGTGGACCAAGACGTCGGCCCCGGCGCACAGGCGCAGCAAAGCCTGGCGCGCCGCTGGCTGTTTCAGATCGAGAACAAGACTGCGCTTGTTGCGGTTGAGCTGCAGATAGAGCGAACCCATGCCGGCGTTTCTGGCGGCTCCGCCCTTGCGCATCAGGTCGCCTTGCGGCGGCTCGATCTTGATGACATCGGCGCCATAGTCGGCGAGGATTTGCGTGGCGTAAGGACCCAGTACCATCGACGTCAGATCGAGGACGCGCAGCCCCTGGAGCGGGGCCTGGCCGTCGGCGTCCGGTTCTATCGCCATCGCAATGCCTCAATACGATTTCGGCAGTCCTGAAACTTCTTCGGCGATGAAGCAGGGGCCGGCGCGGCGCCGCTGCTGCCCTTTCCGAGGTCAACGCGCTTAGGGCTTTCCCGCCGTGCGCGCTTGCGAAAAGCCGTAGGGACTCGCCCACCGTCGCTCCGGCTAAAACGGCAGGCTTTCGGAAGTGGCTACATGGCGTCGGCGCCGATAGCCGCCAGCGCCGCCTTGGCGCATTCCATGTCCTGCGTATAGTGGCCGCCGCTGAGGCCGATGGCGCCGATCATCTCGCCGTTTTCCTTGATCGGATAGCCGCCGCCGAACACGACCAGTCGCGGCGTGTGCACGATGCCGTGCAGCAGCGGCGGATCGCCCTTGATGAAGTCGTACCAGCCATGGGTGGGGAAGCCATAGCTGGCGCTGGTGTAGGCCTTGTCCTGCGAAATGCCGATCGAGAGCTTCGGCGCGCCGTCCATGCGATGGAAGGCCTTGAGATCGCCGACCTCGTCGGTCACCGCGATGCACATATGCAGGCCCAGTTCCCGCGCCTTGGCGGCGGCAGCGTCGATTGCCGCCTGCGCGGTCTTTGCGTCGATGGTGCGCTTGACAATGCTGGACATGACTTCCTCCCAAAGTTGCCTGTTCGTGGCTTGTTGAACGTCCGATCGATACGTTTCGACTGACATTAATGTCCGGAGCCGGCCAACGAAGCAACCGTCGCGGCTCAGCGATGGGTGGCGCCACCGTCGACGGTCAGCTCCTGGCCGGTCATGAAGGCCGAGGCGTCGGAAGCGAGAAACAAAACGACGCCGAGCAAGTCTTCCGGCACCTGCGGGCGGGGAATGGATTGCATCGCGACGATGCGCTCTTTCTGTTCGGGGGTCACGGTCTTGCGCGGGATTTCGGTGTAGGTCGCCCCCGGCAGCACGGCGTTGACGGTGATGCCGTCGGGCCCCAGTTCGCGCGCCATGGAATGGCTCATGCCCGCAAGCGCCGACTTCGACGCGATGTAGTGCAGGTAGTTCGGACGCCCCATCGTGACGGCGCCGGACGCCATATTGATGATGCGGCCCCATTTGTTGCGCCGCATCAGCGGCACCATCGCCCGGGCGCAGAGGAACGGCCCGGTGACATTGACGCGCAGCACCTGCTCCCATTCCGCCAGCGGAATCTGCTCGAACGGCCGCATCTCGAGCGTCGAGAAGATCGCCGCATTATTGATCAGGACGTCGGCGCGGCCGAAGGCCTGTTCGACGCTGGCGCCCAGCCGCTTGACCGAGTCCTGGTCGGCCACGTCGGTTTCAAAAACCACGGCGCGCCCGTTGCCGCTGGCGATCTCCCGCTCGACGTCGCGGGCTTTTTCGATATTGCGTTCGGCGATGACCACGCGGGCGCCGCCGGATGCGAACGCCTTGGCAAAGCTCCGGCGGATGCCCTGGCCGCCGCCGGTGATGACGACGACTTTGTCGGCCACGGAAAATGGTTCGGACACGATGCCTCCAATTGTTTGGTCAGGCGGCTTCCGCCAGCGCGCCGAGCGCGGCGGACGCGTCGGCGGGCCGCCACCATAACTTCGCGCCGAGATCGCGGGCAATGATGGCGGCGGCGATGTAGCCCGAGCCGCCGGAGATGGCGCCGCCGGGATGCCCGGCCGAGCCGGCCATGTAGAGGTTGGCGATGGGCGTGCGGTAGCCGAAGTGGTTGTACATCACCTGCTCGGCATTGAACGCGCCCATGAAAATGTCGCCGCGGCGCATGTTGATCAGCTCGGCGGCGTATTCATGGGCGGTGTAGACATATTGGCCGATGATGTTGCGGCGGGTCATGTTGGGGCAGTAGCGCGCGAACGTGTCGATGATTTTTTCGGCGAATTCGCGCTTGAAGTCCTCGTAACCCTGTCCGCCGAGATCCGGCTGGAACGGCATCACATGCCAGCAATAGGTGGTGTGCTTGCCGGGCGGCGCCTGGGTCGGATCGATCACGCTCAACGGGCCGGAGCCGAACTGGACGATGCGTGGCGGACGGTTGGCTTTCACGTCCTCGAACGCCGAGTTGAGATCCTCCATGGTTTCGGCGCCAATGCTCCATTTCAGCGTCCGGTTGATGTTCGGATCGTACGCGGCGGCGGAAAATTGCGGAGGCTCGTTGAGCGCAAGATGCAGGCCGAACAGCGTCCAGTTGGTCCCCTGAAAACGATCGAGTTTTTCCGCGAAGGCCGCCGGGAGCTGCGCGCGTCCGACCATATCCTCGAAGGTCTGATGAACGTCGATGGTCGAGGCGACGAACTGGCGCGCGCGGACCGTGCGGCCATCGGTGAGCGCGATGCCGCGAGCACGGCCGCCTTCGATCAGGATGCGGTCGATCGCCACTTGCGGCTGAAACGTCCCGCCGGCAGCGATAAAGGTCTCCATCAGTCCGCGCGCCAGATTGAACGAGCCGCCCTGGCAGAGCTGGTATCCGGTCTCCAGGTCGAAAGCGCGGATGACCGATCCCATCGGGCTCGTTTTCGACAACGTGTCGGTGAGCCAGGTGCCGAACAGCGATACCTTGAACAGGAACAGAAGCTTGACGTGATCGTTCTCGAACAGCTCCTGCACCACGTCGAGCGGCTGGCGGCGGCTGACGGCGAGAAAATCGCGACCGATCGCCGTCTTCGCCAACAAGCTTTCGCGCTCGGCCTGCGGCAACGGCTCGGCATAGCGCTCGGGGATGAGAATCCGCGCGGTGATCTCTTCGGCACGCCGGTTCCAGTCGCGGAACGTCTCTGCGTCCTTCTTGGAGAAACGCGCGACATTGGCGACGGTCTCTTCGCGGTCGCGCCCGAACACCAAAGCGGTGCCGTCACGATGTGCCTGACCGAATTCATAACGCGGGGTGATGTAGGTGACGCGATCTTCGAGGCCCAAGTCCTTGAACCACGGCGTCTCAGAAATGTGGAAATGGTTGATGGAATGGAGGTTGTGATAGAAGCCGGGCGCGGTGGCTTCTTTGGTCATCAAGCCGCCGCCATACTCCAGACGGCGGTCGACCAGCAGAATACTCAAGCCCGCCTTGGCGAGATAGCTTCCGAGCACCAGCCCGTGATGCCCGGCGCCGATGATGATGCCGTCGTAGGTTTTCTCCAAAGCCCTGGTCACGCGATCCTCCTGGAGGCTTTGGTGTTGCCAAAGCTCGATTTTCTGCACCCGCCGAATGTGCAATACGGCGTCGTTCGATGGCAAGCGCAGCACTCGCGCGGCTGATCTGCAACCGACCCATGGCCGTATTGTACAGGACCTTGCCGGTCATTTGCCTTTCAAGCCTTGGAGCGCGCATGAGCGACCCGAAAATCCTGTTCATCGGCCCCGGCGCCATCGGCGCGTCGGCGGCCGCCTGGGTGGCGGAGAGCTATCCGGCGGTCTTTATCATGGGCCACGGTGCGACCCAGGCCGCACTGCGCCAGGACGGCATCACGACCTACCAGTTCGCGGCCCCGGAGCGGACCCGCCGCACCGTGCGCGTTGCCGTGCTCGATCGGCCGGGCGAGATCGGCGAGGTCGACATCGTCGTGCTGGCAGTGAAGAACTACAGCCTGGAGGCGGTGGCGCGCCAAGCGCGCCAGGAACTCGGCGATCGGCCGGTCATAGTGTCGCTGGCCAACGGCATCGACAATCAGCGCATCCTGCCGAAGTTCTTCTCCAAGGTGATCTACGGCGTGGTCGGCAATAACGCTCGCCGCGACGCGCCGACGCTGATCGGCTATCGGCATAAGGGGCCGTTGCTGATCGGCACCCCGGCCAACACTTTGGCCGCCGAGTTGAGGCAAGTGCAGCCGATCCTTGCGCGCGGCTGCCCGACGGAGATCACCGACCGGCTGCAGGACGCGGTCCACACCAAGATCGTGATCAATCTCACCAACGCGCTGGATGCGCTGGTCGGCCGCGGCTGGCGGCCGCTATCCAATCTCGCCGTCTATCAGCAGCTGCTCTCGCAGACCCTGTGGGAGGGTGTGCGCATCATTCGCGCCGCCGGCTATCGCGAGCACCGCATCCCGGGCATTCCGTCCTTTGCCTTGCTGCACGCAATGACGCTGCTCCCCGGGTGGCTCACCCGCCCGCTTTTCAAGCGCAGGCTCCGCGCCATGGCGATGTCGAGCATGACCCAGGACGTGGCGCTCCGCGGTGCCACCGACACCGAGCTTGAATCGATCACCGGCTACATCGCGCAGCTCGCCGCGGAACATAACGTGCCGGCGCCCTACAACCGCGCCATCTACCGGCTGGGCCGGGAAAAGTTCCGCCCCGGCTTCGAGCCGTTGCGCTGCGAAGAGGTGCTGGCCGCAGTCGAGCGCGAGCGAATGGAGTCTGCTGTATAAAACAACATGGCCGGCGCGAGGCCGGCCATGCCGTTTCGTCTCAATGGATTCGGCGACGTCTACTTCATCGCGTCATAGACGGCGTGCGTCCAGGCGCCTTCCGGCTTCTTGGTGATGACGGGATCGGAACCGCCCGACAGCAATTCGGAGACCGTCCGGTCGTAATCCTTGGGGTCAAGCTTGCCGTTGCCCGGATCGAGCAGCTTGGCGATCTCGCCCATCATCTGCTCCTGGTGATGCAGCGTCTGCGCGCCGGTGGTGTCGGCGGCGAGCACGATCTTGGCAGCTTCCTTGTCATGCTCGCGGGCATAGCTCCAGCCCTTCTCCGAGGCCTTCACGAACTTGGCCATCTTGTCGACGAAGGCCTTGTCCTTGAGCTTCGGCTCCATCACGTAGAGGCCGTCTTCCAGGGTCGCGACGCCCTCGTCGCTGTACTTGAACACCACCAGCTGGTCGGGCTTGTAGCCGGCATCGATCACCTGCCAGTACTCGTTGTAGGTCATGGTCGAGATGCAGTCGGCCTGCTTCTGCAATAGCGGGTCGACGTTAAAGCCCTGCTTGATCACCTTGACGCCGCCGGGCGAGCCGTCGGTCTTAAGCTTCAACTTCGCCATCCAGGCCAGGAACGGATATTCGTTGCCGCCGAACCAGACGCCGAGCGTCTTGCCCTTGAAGTCGGCCGGCGATTTGATGCCGGTGTCCTTGCGGCAGGTCAGCTCGAGCCCGGATTTCTTGAAGGTCTGCGAGATGTTGACCAGCGGCACGCCCTTCTCGCGCGACGCCAGCGCCGAAGGCATCCAGTCGACCACGACGTCGGCGCCGCCGCCGGCGATCACTTGCGGCGGGGCGACGTCCGGTCCGCCCGGATTGATGGTGACGTCGAGACCGGCGTCTTTGTAGATAGCCTTTCGCGGCGGCCACGTAGTAGCCGGCGAATTGCGCCTGCGTCACCCACTTGAGCTGTATGGTGACCTTGTCGGCGGCATAAGCGCCGCTTGCGAACGAGACGCCGCAAGCGACGCCCGTGGCGAGAACCAACTTCTTCATCATCATGGTCTTCTCTCCACGCTTTAAAGCTGCCGAGTCATGTCCGATAGGACGGATGCCAGGAAGTCACCGCACGCTCGGCAAGTGCGACGATCCCGTAGAACGCCATTCCGGCGAGAGCGGCCAGCGCGATTTCGGCCCATACCATATCGAGCGACATGCGGGCCACTTCGATCGAAATGCGAAAGCCGATGCCGTGCAGCGGCGTGCCGAAGAACTCGGCCACGATCGCGCCGATCAGGGCCAGCGTCGAATTGATCTTCAAGGCGTTGAAGATAAACGGCATCGCCGCGGGCAGGTTCAGCTTGAGCAAAGTCTGCGCCGGCCGGGCGGCGTAGGAACGCATCAGATCGCGTTCGATCGGTCCGGCGGCGGCGAGCCCCGCCAGGGTGTTCACCAGCATCGGGAAAAAGCACATCACGGCGACGACCGCGGCTTTCGACTGCCAGTCGAAACCGAACCACATCACCATGATCGGGGCGATCCCGACGATCGGCAGCGCCGACACGAAATTGCCGAGCGGGAGCAGGCCGCGCTTGAGGAAATCGTACCGGTAGGCGACGACGGCGACCAGAAATCCCGCGCCGCAGCCGATAGCGTAGCCGGCGAGCACGCTGCGCACGAAGGTCTGAATGAAGTCCTCGCCCAGCACCGGCAGCGACTCGACGAACCGTATGGCGGTCGAGGTCGGCGCCGGCATCAGCACCGGCGAAACGCCAAAGCCGCGCACGGCGACTTCCCAAAGATAGATCAAGGAAAGCGCCGAACAGCAATGGGATCGCCAGATCGCGCAGCCAACGCAGCGCGCGGCCCGACGCCGGCAGCCCGGCAAGCCGGGTCAAGGTAAGGGTGGCGCCAAGCCAGGTCGCAAGCACGATCAGCCAGTAGCCCCATGAGGCATAGCCCGCGATCGTGCCATCGGCGAGCAAATAGAGCGTCACCGCGCAGCCCAGCGCCGTCGCCACGAAGCCGAAGCCCGCCGAAAGCGCTGATCGCAGCGACGCCAGCGCGAACAGCGGCGGCGGCGGCGAGCACCGCGACGAGCAGGACTGGACGGCGCGAGTATGGCGGGCGCTGCCTCGCTCGAGAGCGGCAACGCCAGCGCCGCGACGAGGCCAAGCGCGGCGAGCCAAAATCCAATCGCCTGACCGCGGGCGATCACGCCGTAGCCCCCATCCGCCGCGCCGTGAATCGGGCGGCGCGTCGATGATGGCGATCAGAACCGTGGCGATGATCGCGGCGGCAACCAGCGCGGCCCAGATCTGAACCGTCTGTCCGTAATACGAGCCGGTCAACAGCCGCGCGCCAATGCCGGCCTGCGCGCCGGTCGGCAGCTCGGCGACGATGGCGCCGACCAGCGAAATCGTGACCGAAACTTTCAGGCTGGTGAAGAGAAACGGGATCGACGACGGCCAGCGCAGCTTCCAGAACACCTGCAGCTTGTTCGCCGACCAGGTCCGCATCAGATCGAGCTGAATGGGATCAGGCGAGGTCAGGCCTTTGACCATGCCGATGGTGACCGGAAAAAAGCACAAATAGGCGGAGATGATCGATTTCGGGAACAGGCCGCGGATGCCGATGGCGCCAAACACGACAATGATGATCGGAGCGATCGCCAGAATCGGCACCATCTGCGAGAAGATGATCCACGGCAGCAGGCTTTTCTCCAACGTCCGCAAATGCACGATCAGCACCGCCAGCACGATGCCGAACACGGCGCCGATGGCGAAGCCGAGCACGGTCGCCGACAGCGTCACCCAGGCGTGGTAAGCGAGGCTGCGCGGCGAATCGAGCGGATAGTCGAAGACCGAGTCGAAGAAACTTCTCCGCCACCTGATGCGGTGCCGGAACCACCGGCCGCTCGGCATCGAGCGTTCCGGCGATCAGCTCGGCGGTGGTGTATTTGACGTCGTTGCGCTCGAATGCGCCGCGCACCAGCGGCTGCGTTCATCAGAATGGCGGCGAGGTACCACAGCACGATGAGGATGGCGACAATGACGATGACCGGCGCATGCTCGGTCAACCAGTTCGGCCGCGAAGCCGCCCGCGGCAGGGCGACAGCGCTACTCGTCATAGGAGTGACCCGACCGCAGCCCCGCGCGCACCCGCTGCGCGATCTTGATGAATTCCGGCGTCTCGCGAACCTCGAGCGTGCGGTCGCGCGGGAAATTGCAAGGAATAATGTCGATGATCCGTCCCGGCCGCGGCGACATCACCACGATCCTGGTGGACAGAAACACCGCCTCGGGAATCGAATGCGTGACGAACACCACCGTCTTGCCGGTTTGATCCCAGAGCCGCAGCAGCTGCTCGTTGAGGTGATCGCGCACGATCTCGTCGAGTGCGCCGAACGGCTCGTCCATCAAAAGCAGCGCCGGATCGAACGACAGCGCGCGCGCGATCGAGGCGCGCTGCTGCATGCCGCCGGACAGCTGCCAGGGAAATTTGCGTTCGAAGCCGGAAAGATTCACCAGTTTCAGATAGCGTTCGACGCGCCGCCGGCGTTCATTGGCGTCAAACCCCATGATTTCCAGCGGCAGCATGACGTTGCGCTCGATGGTCCGCCACGGATAGAGCGCCGGCGCCTGGAAAATGTAGCCGTAATGGCGCTGCAGCCGCGCCTGTTCGGGGCTGATGCCGTTGACCAGAATAGTGCCCGCGGTCGGGCCGCTCGAGATCGGCGATGATGCGCAACAGCGTGGTCTTGCCGCAGCCGGACGGTCCGATGAACGATACGAAATCGCCGTCGCTGATCTGCAGATCGACGTTGGCGAGCGCGTCGACCGCCCCATCGCCGGTCTGGAAGGTCAGTGAGACGCCGCGTGCGTCGACGGTTAGCGCCGGCGCTGCTGCGGCGTTGGCTTCGCTGGTCGCGGTCTGCGGCGTTACGCGCTCGACCGTGCGGATGGGTACTTTCGGCGAAGACCCGAGTGCCACGCTTTGCTCCGTTGGGCCCGGCCGCCTTGCCGCGCGTAGGTCCATCGCTAAAATATTGGCAGACCCAGGCGCGGAATCCGCGCCCAACCTTGTTCACGCTGGCAGAATATTGAGCGCGGCAATTTATTTCAATTATAAAGTGTTTTGCTCAGCGGCGTCCGGCTGTCAAAAGCCTGCGACTGAGCGGCTTGGCCGGCTCGCTCCGCAACACGACGGACGTGGTTACGGCGCCGAGTTGGCCTATTTTGTCGATGATCACCGCCAAGTCCTCAGGTGCGGGAATCGGTAAAATCCTCATTGAGCCGATGAGTCAGTATGTTCTTCGCTGCTTGCTTCTGTCAGCATCCGGCAACTCGCGGCCGGATCAACCAGCGATCCGTTTTGATTGAAAAGGAGCAAAGATGCGGCTGATCGGAATGCTGGATTTGCCTTATGTCCGGCGCGTCGCGGTGTCGCTCCGGTTCATGGACTTGCCGTTTAGCCACGAGGCGGTCTCGGTCTTTCGCCATTATGAGCAATTCTCGGCGATCAATCCGGTGGTGAAGGCGCCGACGTTGGTCACCGACGACGGTGTCACGTTGATGGATTCGACTTTGATCCTCGACTACGCCGAGCGCCTTGCGCCGGTGGATCGGCGGCTGGTCCCGGCGGCGCTACCCGAATACGCCCGGAGCCAGCGTCAGGTTGGGTTGGCGCTGGCAGCGTGCGAGAAAACCGTGCAGATCGTTTACGAGCGCACGCTCCGGCCGGTGGAAAAACAGCATCAGCCCTGGATTGATCGCGTGCAAAAACAGATGCTGGCGGCCTATCGGCTTCTCGAGGCTGAGCTTGGCGCCGGCGAGACTTGGTTGTTCGGCGAGCGGCCGTTGCAGGCCGATATCAGCGCGGTGGTGATTTGGAGTTTCACGCAAAGCGTTCTTGCCGATGCGGTCGCAGCGGCCGATCATCCGGCGCTTTCGCTATTTGCAAAACGTGCCGAAGCCTTGCCGGAGTTTCGCGCGTTTCCTCCCGGTTGATTGTCCGGCCGCTCATCGGAGCGAGCCGCCGCTGGTCGCTTGCCGGCGGCGAAGTTTTGACTCGTTTGCCATCTTTCACATATTGGGCAGTCGGTATCGCCCGCTTTCTGGTACGCTTCGCACGATATGAAACCCGCGCCCTTTCGGTATGTCGCCGCCCGGACCCTTGAGCAAGCCCTGCAGCTCAAGGCCGACGAGGGCGACGAAGCGTGCTTTCTGGCCGGCGGTCAAAGCCTTGTTCCGACGATGAATTTCCGGCTGACCCAGCCGGCCATGCTGATCGACATCAACCCGCTGGCGGAGCTCGGCGGCGTCAGGAATGGCGGCGCGCAATCGCTCCGCATCGGCGCACTCACGCGTTACCGGACGCTGGAGCGCGATCCGGCAATGCTGGCTCATCTGCCGCTGATCCACGAAGCCTTGCCGCATATTGCGCACCCGCAAATCCGCAATCGCGGAACCATCGGCGGCAATCTCGCGCATGCCGACCCGGCCTCGGAAATGCCGGCCATCGTGGTTGCACTCGACGGGCGTTTGCGCGCCCAATCGGTGCGCGGTGAACGGTGGATCGCCGCGGCGGATTTCTTTGTCGGCGCGCTGTCAACCGCGCTCGAGCCTGACGAGATGCTGATGGAAGTGGAACTGCCGATCGCACAGCCGGGCTCCGGCAGCTGCTTTATGGAGGTTTCGCGCCGGCGCGGCGACTTCGCCCTCATCGGCGTGGCCTGCACGGTGCGGCTCGACGACCAAGGACGTTGCAGCGAAGCGCGGATCGGTCTCTGCAATGCCGGCGACGGGCCGGTATTCGCGGCGGAAGCAAGCGAGTCGCTTTCCGGGCGGCAAATCGGCGCAGAGGAGATCAAGGCCGCCGCCGCGCTGGTGCAGAGCGCCATCGATCCAGGCGGCAGCATCCATGCCAGCAAGGAGTTTCAGCGGCATCTCGCCGGCGTGCTGACCACGCGCGCCTTGAGCACGGCCAACCGGCGGGCGCGGCATGAGCACTGATACCCACGACATCACCGTGACGGTGAACGGCACGCCGTACACCCGCAACGTCGAATCCCGGCTGCTGCTGAGCGATTTCCTGCGCCACGATCTGTTGCTTGCCGGCACGCATGTCGGCTGCGAGCACGGCGTCTGCGGCGCCTGCACCATCATCTTCGACGGCGCCGCGGTGCGGTCCTGCCTGATGTTCGCGGCGCAGGCCGACGGCCACAGCATCATGACGGTGGAAGGTCTCGCTGCGGACCGCGATCATCTGCATCCGTTGCAGGAATCGATGCGCGACTGCCATGGGCTACAATGCGGCTATTGCACGCCCGGCATCCTCATGACCATGAAGGTCTTCCTTGAGGAAACCCCGGCCCCGGACGAGGCACAGATCCGCGAAGCGCTGTCCGGCAATCTGTGCCGCTGTACCGGCTACCAGCATATCGTGGAAGCGATGAAACTCGCCGCCGAGCGGCTGCGCGGGTGAACGTCGTGTCGACGCGAAATTTCGGCGCTCCGATCAGACGCAACGAGGATGCGCGGCTGTTGAGCGGCCAGGCGCTGTTCGTCGACGACGTCGAGCTTCCCGGAATGCTGTTCGCGGCCTTCCTGCGCAGCAACGTCGCCCACGCCCGCATCCGCTCGATCGACGTTGCCGCGGCGCGGGCACGGACCGGCGTGGTTGCGGTCTATACTGCCGCGGATCTCGGCGACTATTGGGCACCGGGCCCATTGCTGGTGCCGCCGCCGCCGATCAAGGACACCATCTTCAACCAGCGCACACAGGTGCCGCTCGCCAAAGACAAGGTGCGTCACGTCGGCGAACCGCTGGCTGTGGTCCTGGCGCAAAGCCGCTACCTTGCCGAGGACGCGCTCGCCGACATCGCCGTCGATCTCGAGCCGCTGCCCGCGGTGGTCGATCTGGAAAAGGGGCTCGCGGCCGCGTCCGCCCGTGTCCATGACGACGTGCGCGGCAACGTCGCCGCCCATGTCCGGCAAACCCGCGGCAACTACGCTGCCGCCCGCGACCGGGCCGATCACATCGTCGGCCGCCGGTTCCACTACGATCACGGCGCGTCGTCGCCGATCGAGACCCGCGGCATTGTCGCCAACTGGGACGCCCGCGCCGATCAGCTCACGGTCTGGGATACGACCCAGGCGCCGGTGTTTTTGCGCAATGGACTTGCCGGCATGCTGGGCCTGAGCGAGCGGCAGGTGCGCGTGATCGCGCCGTTTGTCGGCGGCGGCTTCGGCCCCAAGATCATGCTGTTCTATCCCGAAGAAGTGGTGGTTCCGTGGGTGGCAAAAAAACTCAACCGCCCGATCAAATGGATCGAAGACCGGCTTGAGCATTTCTTTGCCACCACCCACGAGCGCGGCCAGACCCATGACGCCGAAATCGCGCTCGCCGCCGACGGCCGCATCCTCGGCATCAAGGATGTGTTCCTGCACGATACCGGCGCCTATAACCCTTATGGGCTGACGGTGCCGATCAACTCTCAGTGCACGCTGCTGGGACCTTATGTCGTTCCCAACTACGACAGCACCTTCACTGCGATCTTCACCAACAAGCCGATTGTCACGCCCTACCGCGGCGCCGGCCGGCAGCACGGCGTGTTCGTCATCGAACGGCTGCTCGACATCGCGGCACACGAGCTCAAGATCGACCGCGCCGAAATCCGCCGGCGCAATCTCATCCCGCCGGATGCATTCCCGTATAACAATGAGATCATCTATCAGGACTTTGCGCCGCTTTCCTATGACAGCGGCAATTACGAGCCGATCCTCGACAAAGCGCTGGAGATGATCGGTTACGATCGCTTCCTGCGGGAAGAGCAGCCGCGCCTGCGCGCGCGGGGCCGTCATGTCGGCATCGGCGTCGCCTGCTATGTCGAGGGCACCGGCATCGGTCCCTACGAAGGCGCCAAGGTTCAGGTGCAGACCAACGGCAAGGTCAGCATCGCGACCGGGATCGGCACGCAGGGGCAGGGGCATTTCACCAGTTTCGCCCAGATCGCCGCCGATCAGCTCGGCGTCGAAGTGCGCGACATCGACGTCGTCACCGGCGATACCGATCAGTTCTACTGGGGCGCCGGCACGTTCGCCAGCCGCGGCGCGGTCGTCGCCGGCAACGCCGTCAACGAGGCCGCCAGGGCGGTGCGGCAGAAAATCCTGAAATTCGCCGCCGAACATTTCGAATGCGCCGAGGAAGACCTTGAAATCGCCAACGGCGAGGTTTCGGTCGTCGGCGTGCCCGGTCAGGCGATCAAGCTTGGGGCGCTGGCGCTCAAAGCCAACCCGATGCGCGGCGCGGTGAAACCCGGCACCGAGCCGGGACTTGAATCGACCCAGTATTTCGGGCCGCCGGGCGGCGCCACTGCAAGCGGCGTTCATGCCATGATCGTCGAGGTCGATCCGGAAACCTTCACTCTCGAAGTTCTCAAATACGTGGTGGTGCACGATTGCGGCACGGTCATCAATCCATTGATTCTGGCCGGCCAGATCCACGGCGGCGTCGCCCAAGGGATCGGCAACGCGTTCTACGAACAACTCGTGTTCGACGAAGACGGGCAGCTGCTCAACGCCTCGCTGGCCGACTATCTGTTGCCGACCGCGCTCGACGTGCCGCGCATGGACATCGCGCACACCGTGACGGTTTCGCCGCTCAATCCGCTCGGCATCAAGGGAGCGGGCGAGGCCGGCGCGATTCCGGTCGGACCGCTGTTCGCGCAGGCGATCGAGGACGCGCTCGGGCTGTTGCAGCAGCACATCGAGCTCAATGAAATCCCGCTCAGCCCCGGCCGGCTGTTCGAGCTGACGGCCAAGCCCGCCACGCCGTCATGATCAAGCGATCATGATTCTGGTCACCGGCGCCGCCGGCAAGACCGGCAAAGCCGTCGTCAAGGCGCTGGCCGCCAAGGGCGCAGGCGTTCGCGCGCTGGTGCGCGGTCGCGAGCACATTGGCGCGCTGCTGGCGCTCGGCGCCGCCGAAGTCGCCGTCGGCAGCTTCGAAGACCGCGATGCGCTGGCCCGCGCCGCCGCCGGCGCGCGCGCGATCTATCATATCTGTCCCAATGTCAGCCGAGACGAAGTCCAGTATGCGCGCGCGATGGCCGATGCGGCGCAAGCGCAGGGCGTCGGCCGTTTTGTCTTTCATTCGGTTCTGCACCCGCAGATCGAGGCGATGCCGCATCATTGGGCCAAGATGCGGGTCGAGGAGATGCTGTTTGCCAAAGGCTTCGATCTCACCATCCTGCAGCCGGCCGCCTACATGCAAAATATCCTCGGCGCGTGGCGCGGCCTTGTCGACGATGGCGTCTATCGCATTCCTTATCCGGTCGAGGCGCGGCTGAGCCTGGTTGACCTCGACGACGTCGCGGAAGCCGCTGCTCTGGTACTGATGCAACACGGTCATGGCGGCGCGACCTACGAACTCGCCGGCACCAGTCCGCTCAGCCAGACGGAGGTGGCGGCCGCCATCGGCGCGGTGTTAGGCCGCGATGTGCGCGCCGAAGCGGGAACGGTCGAGGCTTGGGACGCCCGCGCCCGCGCCGCCGGCATGGCCGAGCACGAGCGCGCCACGCTGACCGCGATGTTCCGCTACTACGCCGAGCACGGCCTGGTCGGAAATCCCAACACGCTGCGCTGGTTGCTCGGCCGCGCGCCAAACGATCTCACGGCGTTTCTCGGCCGTGTCGCGGTAGCCGCGGAGATTTGATCCACGCGCCGCGCCGCGTACTATATCCACACCATCAGGTCAGTGTGCCGAATAAATCAGCGCGCCCGGTCGAGCGTAAAAAGATCCTGGGGCCGTTCGACGCCGCGGAGCGCATAACGCCCGACTGAGACGAGGTGATCCTGCTCGGGGCCGAGCGCCGCCTGGAAAGCCGAGGACACCAAGATGGTTTGATCGACCAGGCGGCACATCGCGGCGATGCGGCTGACTTCGTTCACCGCCGGGCCGACGACCGTGAAATCGAGGCGCTCGCGGCTGCCGAAATTGCCGTAGACGACTTCGCCGACGTGAAGGCTGAGATAAATGTCCGTTGCCGCCAACCCGCCGGCGAGGCGGCGCTGTTTGAGCTCGTCGATGCGATCGAGAGTTTTTCGGGCCGCGGCGAGCGCCGAGCGGCAGGCCGAATTGCGGTCGTCGGCGGTAAACATCGCCAAGGTGCCGTCGCCGATGAGTTTCAAAACGTCGCCGCCTTCGTCGTGGATCGCCGAGATCACCGTCTCGGCATAATCGTTGAGCAGCGGGATGATCTCGGTCGGCTCGGCGCGGTCGCAGATACGCGTGTAGCCGTGCAGATCGCTGAACCAGAGCACCGCGTCGATTGAAGCCGAAATGCCGCGCGTGATGCCGCCTTTGAGGACCCTTCGGCCCGGATCGCGCCCGAGATACGTTTCGACCAGCGTCTTGGCAATGCGACCCAGCGCTGCCGATTTGATCGCCAGCGCGAGGCATGGCGTCAGCCGGCGCAGCGCCGCGGTTTGCGTTTCGCCAAAGCCTTGGGGCACATCCGTGACCCACGATGAATAGACGGCATCCATCTCGCCGATCACGGCATCGGCGCCGAAACGGTCGACGATGGCAAAATAGTCGGTCATGCCGGACGACAAAAATTCGCCGAGGATCGGGAAGCCGGCCACGCCCTCCTTGCTGAGCCGGCGCCGAAATGAGGAAGCGCCGGTTTCGAGCAGGTGATAGAACACGCTTCGTCGCCAGCGTTCGAGAGCGTCGCCTTCGTTGGCGGGGCCGTATTCGGTGGCGATGGTGGCGCCCTTGGCGGCTTGCCAATGATACGCTCGGCCGCCGTGGACCGGATGCAAGGTATCGATGAAGATCTGCGCGCGCGCCAATGGCAGGCCGTGCGCGACCAGGCGCCTGCAGAACTCGGTGACCATCGTGGTTTCGTCCTGGCCACTCAGCCCGGCGTCGCTTATCCATGCAGCAATGTCGGCAAATTGCGAGTTATCCATTTTCTGCCCTCACTGCGCTAGAGCGCAATCGCTTCAGATTGAATTGATTGACGCTCTGGCTTTCTGGCGGAGCATGATTTTTTCGGAACACCGGCGTCCACTGTTCCGGATCATGCACTGGGCGAAAGCCGATTCCGGGCCTTATCTCAAGAGCCGCGCCAAGTCATTTCAAGTCTTTTGGAGTTGGTAATGTCGAGCGGTAATGTCGAAGTCGTGGTTGTTGGCGGCGGTGCAGCCGGCATTGCGGCGTCCCGCCGGCTAAGCGCAGCTTCGATCGAGTGCCTTATCGTCGAAGGCCGGCCACGGCTCGGCGGCCGGGCGTGGACCGTGATCGATGGATCGGGTTTTCCATTGGACTTGGGTTGCGGCTGGCTGCATTCCGCCGATCGCAATCCCTGGCGGGGCATCGCCGAGGAACAGGGCGCCGCGATCGATAAAACGCCGCCGCCCTGGATGCGGTCGTCGCTCGAGATCGGCTTTTCGAGGGCGGAGCAAAACGATTTTGGTCAGGCGATGCAGCTGTTTTATGCGCGTCTGGAGCGCATTGCCGAGAGGGAGTCCGACCTTCCGGCGGCGACATTCCTCGATCCTGGCAGCCGCTGGAACGGCCTCATCAACGCGATCAGCACTTTCATCAGCGGCGACGAATGGGATCGGGTTTCGGCCAGGGACTTTGACCGTTACGAAGATAGCGGCGTGAATTGGCGCGTCGTCGAAGGGCTTGGCTCGGTCGTAAGCGCCTATGGAGCGGATCTGCCGGCGATGCTCGATTGCCCGGTGCGCCGGATCGATCATCGCGGCGAGCGCTTGCGAATAGAGACCGCAAAAGGCGTGGTCACCGCCGATCAGGCGATTGTGACAATCCCGCCGACGCTGCTGGCGACGGAGCAAGTTTCCTTCACCCCGGCGCTTCCCGAAAAAACCGCGGCCGCCGCGGGGCTGCCGCTCGGACACGACGACAAACTGTTCATGTCGCTCGATGGCGCCGAAGAGTTCGATCACGATGTGCGGCTGTTCGGACACACCGACCGGGCGGCGACAGGTGCGTATCATTTGCGGCCATTCGGCCGTCCGCTGATCGAGGCCTATTTCGGTGGAACATCGGCCGCCGAACTTGAAGCCGAGGGCGACAGGGCGTTCTTCGACTTTGCCGTTTCCGAGCTGACCGGGTTGCTCGGGAGCGCGTTCGCCAAGCGTGTGCGGCCGATCCGCATCCATCGCTGGGGCGTCGATCCTTATTCTCTGGGCGCTTACTCGTTTGCTCGGCCGGGGTTCGCGGATTGTCGCGCGACGCTCGCCGAGCAGGTCGACGATCGGCTGTTTTTCGCCGGCGAAGCGTGTTCACGCAGCGATTTTTCTACCGCTCATGGCGCCTGGCACACCGGCGTGACCGCCGCCGAGCAAGTGATCGCGGTGCGCGAGCGCGTGCCCTGGCGCGTCTAAGTCGCCGGTTCGGCGCGACCGCAGCCTTGCGGATTGAAAACGCGGCGCGTCGCTGCGGGATTTCGTGCAAGCGCCGCAGGGGGACGTACCGGACGGGGCGAAAAGTTTCCACCGCAATTGGGGCAAACGCCTCCAAGCCTGCCGTCGACACAGTCGCGGCAAAAGGTGCATTCGAACGTGCAGATCATGGCGTCGGTAGCCGATGGCGGCAAATCCCTGTCGCAACACTCGCAACTGGGGCGCAATTCGAGCATGAGTCACCTCCTTCGGATCATGCGCGTGAAGCAAATGAAATCACGTATGGGCAGTGTCCGTCAAAACAACCGCGGCCACCCGAGCGTGGTTGAGCTCGCTTCGGGTGTTCGAGGCTGCTGCCCGTCACAACAGCTTCGCAAAGCGGCCGAAGAACTGAATCTGACGGCGAGCGAAACGGCTGTATGTTCGGGCGACAATCCGCGGCTGCCGACCGGCTCGGTCGAATCAAGACCGCTCGGCATTTACCGGAATCCTCTGCGATGACCAGCACAATGGCGACATCCGAACCGCCCAAAATGGAGTTTTGGTTCGAATTTGGCAGCAACTACAGTTATCTCAGCGTCATGCGGATTGAGGACGCAGCGCGCCGGCATGGCGTGAGCATTGTCTGGAAGCCGTTCTTGTTGGGCCCGATCTTCCGGGCGCTCGGTTTCGAAACGTCCCCTTTCGTGCTGCAAAAGGAGAAGGGTGCCTATGTCTGGCAGGACATGGCGCGCCAGTGCCGCAAATACGGACTGCGATGGACCACGCCCAGCAAATTTCCCCGGCTCGGCGTGCTCCCCTTGCGCGTCGCGCTCTTGGGCGCCGAACAGCCCTGGATCGGCGCCTTCTGCCGGCGGGTGATGGAACTTAACTTTGTCCTGGACGAAGACATTAATCAGGCCGCTGGCCTGAGCCCAATATTGCAAGAGCTTGGTCTTCCGACAGCGCAAATTCTCGAGACGGCTCAGGCCGAATCCACCAAAACCCGGTTGCGCGAACAGACCGAGCAAGCGCGGCGCAAGGGAATATTTGGTGCCCCGACTTTCTTCGTCGGCACTGAGATGTTCTGGGGCAACGATCGTTTGGACGATGCGCTTGCATTGGCTTCGGAACGGAGGCGGTGAGGGGGTTGTTGCTGCGGCGGTGACGTGCCGGCAATGCACCGGCGTCGCCTGGACTTCATGACCGAAAATTCTAATGGTTGGCCCAAGCGCCGGCATGGATATCGGCCGCCTCATCCTCGAGCAACGGACCGATGACTTCGACTTGCCGCTGGCCGGCGGCAAAGACGGCGCGGCAGGGCAGATCGAGTGTCGGGTTCTCGGCGTGATTGCCGGTAACGGTTTTCAAGCGCCGTTCGGATAAGCCGTAGACGACCCGTCCGATGCCGGCCCAGTAGATCGCGCCGGCGCACATGGCGCAGGGTTCGGCAGAACTGTACAGGGTGCAAGCGGCCAGAAACTTCGGATCGAATTGTTTCGAGGCTTGCGTGGCAAGCAGCCGCTCGGCGTGGCCGGTCATGTCGCGGTCCGGCATGTATCCGTTTTCGGCTTCGATCAGCACCTCGCCGGCCGCACTGACCAGGATGGCGCCAAACGGATGATTGCCGCGGGTGCGGGCGCGTTGCGCCACGGCAAAGCTCAAGCGCAGGAATTTTTCGTGCTCCGGCGCAGCCAATGGATCGCTGCTTTCTTTTCACTCCGCCGTGCCGAACTTGTCGGCGATGGCGCGGAAAATGCGATCGGGCTTAAACGGCGTCCGACAGAACCGGATGCCTGTGGCATCGGCAAGCGCGTTTCCCATGGCCGCGGCGACCGGATTGTAGGGACTTTCGCTCATCGATTTGGCGCCAAACGGTCCGAGGGTATCCGAAGTTTCGGCAAACAATACCTCGGTTCGCGGCACGTCGCCAAACTGCGGCAGGTGATAGTTGCGAAACGCCGGATTGAGGACGCGGCCGCTGTCGTCGATCAGCATTTCCTCATAAAGCGTGGCGCCGAGCGACTGCGCGACGCCACCTTCGATCTGGCCGCGGCACTGCATCGGATTGATGACGAAGCCGGCGTCCGCAGCATGCACGCTGCGCAGGATCTTGATCGCACCGGTGCGCTTGTTGACGGCGATACGGAAGGCCTGGACATTGAACGCGACCGAACGCGGCGTTCCGTCCGATCTGCCGGTGGCGGTGAGGCTGCGTCCCCGTGCCCGCGCCGCCGCGGCGAGTTCGGCGAGCTTGATCTGCTTACCGGGCCGCGCGGCGGCGGCGTCAACGAGCGTCCACGCCGCACGAGCGCCGTCCGCATGCTCCGCGGCGAAGTCGAGAATTTCCCGACGCAACGCTTCGCAAGCAAGCTGCGTGGCGCGCCCGGCGACCACGGTTCCGGTGCTGCCATAGGCGCCGGTGTCGTGACCGCCGTTATCCGTATCCGATTGCAGGACCTCCACGGCTTCCATCGCGGCGCCGAGCACGGTGGCGGCGATCTGCCGATGCACGGTGCTCGTGCCGTTGCCGAACTCGGCGGTACCGACGACCAGTTTGAAAGTGCCATCGTCGCGCAACGCCACGCCGGCGTCGGCGATGTGGCCGAACGGCGGCGCGGTATCGATCATACCGAGTGCGATTCCCTGCCCAGTCAGCCAGTCTTCCGACGGCGGCGCCGGCAAGCCGCCGCCGCGGTCCAACGCATCTCTGACCAGCGTGAGGCACTGATCGAGCCCGTAGCTGCCATACTGAACATCGTGGCCTTCATCGGAGCCCGTCGAAATCATCGGATCGCCGGGGCGTATGACGTTACGCTGGCGAAACTCGATCGGGTCCATGCCGATCATGCGCGCGAGCTCGTCCATCGCCAATTCAACCGCGAAATTGGTTTGCGGCAGGCCATAGCCGCGAAAGGCGCCGCTCGGTACGGTATTGGTGTACACCGCGAAGGCGTCGATTTTTTTGTTGGCGCAGCGATAGACGGAAAAGCATTCCGAGCAGGCGTGATTGACGACGGCAAAGCCATGGTTGCCGTAGGCCCCGGTGTTGGACACGACATGCATCTGCATCGCCGTCAGGCGGCCGTCGCGCCGGGCGCCCACTTTGATGCGAACATGCATGGGATGGCGGGTCGTGGCGCCGATGAATTGCTCCTCGCGGGTGAATTCGAGCTTGACCGGATGTCCGGTTTTCAGCACCGCGAGCGCGACGACGTCCTCGACCAGCATTTCCTGCTTGGCGCCGAAGCCGCCGCCGATTCGCTCGCAGAGCACGCGTACTTTTGCCGGGTCGAGATCGAACAGGCCGGCAAGCGCCCGCCGCGTCAGAAAGGGCGTCTGCGTGCTCGAGCGGATGTTGAGCCGGCCCGCTTCGTCGAGCCAGCCGATGGCGCAGTGGGTTTCCAGATGCGCGTGCTGGACCCGCGGTGAAATATAGGTTCCCTCGTATACGACCTCGGCCTGCGCAAATCCCTGTTCGACGCTGCCGACATCGCCGTGGAGTTCGCCCGCGATGTTGCGCTGCGGATTGTGGATGCGCGACTCCGGGCCTTTGTGGTGGATAATCGGGGCGCCGGGCCGCATTGCTGCTTCCGGATCGAAGACTGCCGGAAGAACGTCGTAATCGACTTTAAGCGCGCGGCAGCCTTCCTCGGCCGCCGCTTCGCTGTCGGCAATGATGGCGGCGACGCGCTGGCCGACAAAACGGACAACCCGGTCAAGCAGCGCGGTGTCGTCCGGGTCGGCGCTTTCGTGCTCGTGCCGTGCGCTCGAATAGAGTTTTGCCGGCGCATCTTCATAAGTCAGAATCGCGCGCACGCCCGCAACCGCCAGCGCTTCGTCCTTATGGATCGATTTGATCCGCGCGTGGGCGTGCGGCGAGCGCAGCAGCTTGAGATGCAGCAGCCCGGCCGGCGCGAAATCCATCGTGTAGCGGGCGGTGCCGCTGATCACGGCGCGTGCCGCCGGCGCTGGAACACTGCGCCCGCAGGCCTTCCCGGGTTCGGCTTTCTCGATCGCGCGGCCGCCGCGAATGGCGCTTTCGATCGCGCCGTATCCGGTGCAGCGGCAGATGTTGCCCTTAAGGGCCCAGGGCAGATCCTGCCGCTGCGACTGGTTCAGGCTTGCGGCGGTCATGATCATGCCCGGCGTGCAGAAGCCGCACTGGAAGCCTTGCGCTTGCAGAAACGCCTCCTGCACCGGATGCAGCTCGCCGTTCGACGCCAGGCCTTCGATCGTCGTGACCGCGCGGTCCTCGGCGCGATATGCCGGAAACAGGCAAGAGTGCACCGGGTCGCCGTCGACCATCACGGTGCACGCGCCGCAATCTCCGGCATCGCATCCCTTTTTCACGCCGAACCAACCCATCTCGCGCAAAAATGTGCGAAGGCATTGTCCCGGCCGCGGCCGGACATCGTGGCTATTGCCGTTGACCAGGAAGCTCATGCCGGGCCCACGCCGTTGCCGGCGAGCTCGCTGCGAATCTCTTCGGCGAACTGCAGAGTCACATGCCGGCGCCATTCCGGCGCGCCGTGGATATCATCGTAGTACAGCGGCGGCGGAATCTCGGATTCGAGCTCCGCCCGCAGCGCGGCGCGCGTCGGCAGCTTTGCAAACGCCAATCGGATCGGACGCGGCGTTGCAGCGGTCACGTTCAGGGCAAACAATCCGTCATCCGGCGACAGCGTGCCGATCAGCAGCGCCCCGGAACGGCCGAGCGGACTCAACGAGATCTGGCGGAACGCCGTGCGCCGGCGCAGCGCCGCTGACGGCAGCTCGATCGCCCGGAGCAACTCGCCCGCCCTGAGCGCGTTGCGCTGGGGCGCCAACACGAAATCCGTAACCGCGACCCGCCGCTCGCCGCCTTCCGGCATCCAGATCGTGCAAGCTCCGTCCAGCGCGGCCGTCAGCGAGATCATCGGTCCCGCTGGCAATGACATGCAGAGATTGCCGCCCACCGTCGCCATGTTCCAGATTTTGAATGATGCCAGAAACGACCGGCAGCACCGATTGACGAGCGGCGCTGCCGCCCAGCTGGACGGAAACGTCATTCCATCCAGCGCGGCAATCTTGCAGGTTGCGGCGATGCGAAGACCGTGCTCGGTCGCTTCCAGGGCCGGCCAGGCGAGACTGGCAATATCGATCAGTCGATCGACCTTCAGCTGCGGTTCGGAAAACAACCAGGTCCCGCCGGCAAGCCAGGCGTCGCCCGGTCGCCAAGCCGGCAGATCTGCGCGTTGGCGCGGCATCGCGATCCGGGTGATGCTGTTAAGGTCCATCGCGATCACACGCTGCACAATTCGTGCCGTGGCGGAGGCTGGGCCCAAGGGAGCTAAGTTATTGAAGCATTGGCAGATTGCTTGCCTTCGCGCATTTGTTGTGCGCAAATGCCCTACCGCTAGGCAGCGTCCGCGGATCCGTTCATGACAAGAAAATCTCTGCAATTTCTGCGACGCGGCCGCAGCCTACGTCTCGACCGTTTTTTGCCGCGCACGACCGTGCTCGACTGGCTGCGTCTGCAGGAACGCTCGACCGGCACCAAAGAAGGGTGCGCGGAAGGCGATTGCGGCGCCTGCGCCGTCGTGGTCGTGCGTGAACGCGACGGCCGCATCGTCCATGAGCCGGTCAATTCATGCATCACGCTGCTTGGCCAGCTGGACGGCGCCGAACTGATCACGGTCGAAGATCTCGCCGATTGCGGCGTGCTGCATCCCGTGCAGGAAGCAATGGCGCGCGAGCATGGCTCGCAATGCGGCTTCTGCACGCCCGGCATCGTGATGAGTCTGTTCGCTCACTATCACGAATGCGGCGGGGCCTCGAGCCGCGAAAAGATCAACGACGCGCTGGCGGGAAATTTGTGCCGCTGTACGGGGTACCGGCCGATTGTCGACGCCGCGCTCGAGGTCTGCGACGTCGCCGCCGACGATCGGTTTGCCCGCAACGGCGCGGCGCGGGTGCAGGCGCTGCAGTCGATCGACGACAAGGCCGATCTCTTTGTCGGCGATGATGCTTGCTTTTTTGCCGCGCCTGCGAGCGAGCAATCGCTGGCACGGCTCTATGCGCAGCATCCCGACGCCACTATCGTCGCCGGCGCCACTGACGTGGGTCTGTGGATCACCAAAAAGCTCAGCCCGATCGAAAAAATCATTCACGTCGGCCGCGTCGCCGAGCTTGCCCACATCGACGAGACCCCCGACGGCTATGCGTTCGGCGCAGCCGTTTCGCTGGCGCGCGCCGCGCCGGTGCTGGGATCGATCGATCCCGACATCGCCGAGGTGCTCCGCCGGTTCGGCTCGATACAGGTGCGCGCCTGCGGCACCGTCGGCGGCAATATCGCCAACGGTTCGCCGATCGGCGATTTGGCGCCCATGCTGATCGCGCTGGCGCCAAGGTGGAGTTGCGCCGCGGCGAAGAGGTCCGCCGATTGCCGCTGGAGAACTTCTTTCTCGATTACGGCAAGCAGGATCGTAAAGCCGGGGAATTTGTGCGCCGGTTGCTGGTGCCGAGACTGCCGCCGGCTACCCATTTTCGCGCCTACAAGATCACCAAACGCACCGATGAAGATATCTCCGCGGTGCTTGCGGCGTTTTGCCTGACGGTCGCTGGCGGCCGGATCAGCGACGGCAAAAGTCGCGTTCGGCGGCATGGCGGGCATCCCCAAGCGGGCGAAAAGGCTCGAAGAGAAGCTGCGCGGGCTGTCACTTGCTGATGCGCGGCGCTGGCGATCGGCCGCCGAGGCCGTCGACAAAGACTTCACCCCGCTCACCGATCTGCGCGCCAGCGCCGCTTATCGCCGCCGCGTTGCCGCCAATCTGGTCGTCAAGGCGCTTGCCGAGATGGCCGGAGTCGGAGCGCGGCGTCACGCGAATTACGCATCGCCGGGTGGTCGCCGATGCCGCCGAGTGACGCGATCCTGGAGGCGCCGCTGCGCCACGTCTACAAGCCGCTGCCGCACGACAGCGGCGCCAAGCACGTGCAGGGCGCCGCCGAGTATATCGACGACATTCCGGAGCCGGTCGGGACGCTGCATCTTGCCGTCGGCGGCGCGCCGGTGGCGCGCGGGCACCATTCGCCGGATCGATCTGAGCGAAGTGCGCAACGTTCCGGGCGTCGTCGCCGTCATAACGGCAGCCGACATACCGGGAAAGAACGATATTTCGCCGGCGAACGCCGACGAGCCGGTCTTTGTGCACGACCGCGTCGATTTCCACAGCCAACCGGTATTCGCCGTCATCGCTACCTCGCGCGACGCGGCGCGCCGCGCCGCGCTTCGCGGCAAGATCGAGGTCGATGCGGAGAAGCCGAACGTTTCCGTCGAGCAGGGCAAGGCATCCGGCGAGCGCGTGCTGCCGGACTACGCCTTCATCAACGGCGACTTCGGCCAGACGATCGCCGCGTCGCCGATGCGCGCCGCCGGAACGTTCCGCATCGGCGGCCAGGAACATTTTTATCTGGAGGGCCAGATGGCGTTGGCCGTGCCCGGCGAGGACGGCGCGGTGCTGGTCTATTCGTCCACCCAGCATCCGAGCGAAGTGCAGCACATCGTCGCCCGCGTCCTGGCGCTGCCGGATTCGTTCGTGACCTGCCGCGTGCGCCGTATGGGCGGCGGCTTCGGCGGCAAGGAGACGCAGGCGACGCAATGGGCGGTGATCGCGGCTTTGGCGGCGCGCGCGACCGGCCGGCCCTGCAAGCTCCGGCTCGACCGCGACGCCGACATGGCGATGACCGGCAAGCGGCACGATTTCGCCGTCGCTTATGCGGTCGGTTACGAAGCCGATGGGCGCATCCGCGCCATCGACCTCGACCTCGACGCACGCTGCGGATGCTCTGTCGATCTTTCAGCATCGGCGTGGTCGATCGCGCCATGTTCCATGCCGACAACGCCTATTTCCTTCCCGAATTCAACATCCATACGCGGCGCGTCAAAACCAACACCGTCTCGAACACTGCCTTCCGCGGTTTCGGCGGCCCACAGGGAATGCTGGCGATCGAGCGCGTGATCGATGCCATCGCCTGGAACCTCGGCCTCGATCCGCTCGACGTGCGCAAGTCCAATCTCTACGGCGCCGGCCGCGACGTCACTCCGTACGGCCAAACCGTCGAAGACCACGATGTGGCGCCGCGGCTGATCGCAGAGCTCGAACGCTCGTCGAATTACCGCTCGCGGCGCAACGAGATCGACGAGTTCAACGCCCGCTCGCCGATACTGAAACGCGGCATTGCGCTGACGCCGGTGAAATTCGGAATCTCGTTCACGCTGACGCATCTCAATCAGGCCGGCGCGCTGGTGCACGTCTATCAGGACGGCTCGGTTCATCTCAATCACGGCGGCACCGAAATGGGCCAGGGCCTGTTTCAGAAAGTGGCGCAGGTGGCGGCCGAAGAATTCGGCATCGGGCTCGAGCGCGTGCACATCACCGCGACCTCGACCGACAAGGTGCCGAACACCTCGGCCACGGCCGCATCCTCCGGCACCGACCTGAACGGCATGGCGGTGCAGCTGGCGGTCGCGCGAGATCAAGGGCGGCTGGTGCGCTTCGCCAGCGAGACCTGGAACGTCGCCGAGGATCTTATCTCGTTCCGCGACGACCGCGTGTTCATCGGCAACGAAAGCATTCCGTTCGGCGAATTGACCAAGAAGGCTTATGCGGCGCCGCGTGCATCTTGTCGGCGGCCGGGATTCTACAAGACGCCGAAGCTGCATTGGGATCGCGACAAGGGCAAAGGCCGGCCGTTCTTCTATTTCGCCTACGGTGCGGCGTGCAGCGAAGTCGTCGATCGACATTCTCACCGGCGAGATGAATGTCCGCCGCGTCGATATCCTCCACGACGTCGGGCGCTCCATCAATCCGGCCCTCGATATCGGCCAGATCGAAGGCGCGTTCGTCCAGGGCATGGGCTGGCTGACGACCGAGGAGCTTGTCTATGACGACAAGGGCCGCTTGCTCACCCACGCGCCCTCGACCTACAAGATTCCGGTCGCCTCCGACGTGCCGGCAGATTTCCGGGTGGCGTTGTTCGACGGCAGCAATCGCGAGGAAACGATTTATCGCTCGAAGGCGGTCGGCGAGCCGCCCTTGATGCTGGCGAATTTCCGTGTTCGCGGCGATCGCGGATGCGATACACTCGCTGCATCCGGGCAAGCCGGTCGCGCTCGACGCCCCCGCGACCCCGGAAGCGATACTCAAGGCGGTCGGTCCGGTCGATGCGGTGGCCGCACTGGCGCCGCAGTTGATACGAGGGCGGAGCATGGTCTTTCGGAAAAGGCGTGAGATGGCGAAAGTCTGGGCCCGCATCCGCGAAACGATCGAGCGGCACGGCGCCGCCGGTCTGGTCAGCGTGATCGGCGCCGCCGGATCGGTTCCGCGCGAGACCGGTGCGCGCATCGTCCTGCATCCGGACGGCGGGTTTTTCGGCACCATCGGCGGCGGCCGGCTGGAATACGAGGCGATCGCGGCGGCGCGCGCCGCGCTGGCGGCCGGACGCGGCCAAGGCGCAGTTCCGCGATTGGCCGCTCGGGCCCAATCTCGGCCAATGCTGCGGCGGCATGGTGAAGACGCTTACCGAAACGTTCGATGCCAACGATCTTGCGGCCGTGCGGCATTTCGAGGAGGCGGAGAAAGCCGGGGCGTTCGAGACGGTCAAAGCCGTCTCGGCGACGACGGCCGGATCGTGCGCATTCGTTGTTGCGCAACGCGCAGCTGGCGGACAGACGGCAGGCGGCGATCGACGGCGCTCGGCGAGAAGCCGTTCCACGAACGCTTCGGCGAAGTGACGACGCCGGTGCTGCTGTTCGGCGCCGGCCATGTCGGCCGCGCCGTGGTGCTGGCGCTGGCGCCGCTGCCCTTTACCGTCACGCTGGATCGACAGCCGGCCGGATCAGTTTCCGCAATACGTGCCGCAGAACGTCGTCGCCGTCTGCACCGACGCGACCGATCGCGAATTGGCCGAAGCGCCGCGCGACGCCATGGTCATCGTCATGACTCACTCGCACCCGCTCGACTTCGACATCACCGTCGCAGCGTTGCAGCGGAAGAACCTTCGATTTCGTCGGCCTGATCGGATCGGAGACCAAGCGGGCGCGGTTCGCCAATTTTGCCCGGCAGATTGGCGTCGGCGAGATCGCGAACTCACCGCCTGGTTTGTCCGATCGGCATTGCCGCAGATCAGAGGCAAGGACCCGGCCGTGATCGCCGCCGCGCTTGCAGCGCAGCTGATCATTGTGCGCGAGCGGGCCTCGGTGCAGATCGAAAGCCCGGCGTTTCAGCCGGCGTAAGTGTGCCGAGAGCTTTGTTCAGTCGGTCTCAGCCACGACGCGATCGATCTCCGCCAGAAGCTTGTCTTTGTCGGACGTGGTCATGAGCGAGGCCTGGACACCGTTGCGGACGATGGCGACGATCTCACCGCGCGGCAGCGACAACGCGTCGGATACGGCGCGATAATTCTCGTTCAAGTAGCTCCCGAAATAGGCCGGATCGTCGGAATTGACGGTCACGACCAAACCTTTGTCCATCATCCGCCGCAACGGATGATGGCTGAGGTCATCGACCACCCGCAGCCGCAGATTGGACAGCGGGCACACTGTCAGCGCGAGCCGCTCGCGCGCCAGCCGGCCGACCAGCGCCTGGTCCTCGAGCGAGCGATTGCCATGATCGATCCGCCCGACGCCGAGCACGTCGAGCGCTTCCCACACATAGCTCGGCGGTCCCTCCTCGCCGGCATGCGCGGTGACAAACAGCCCCGCCTCGCGCGCGCGGCCGAACACGTGCTTGAACTTGCTCGGCGGATGCCCGGCTTCGGATGAATCGAGGCCGACGCCGACGATCTTGTCCCGGAACGCCAGAGCGGAATCCAGCGTCTTCTCGGCGTCGGCTTCGTCGAGATGACGGAGAAAGCACATGATCAGGCTGGCCTGGACGCCAAGCTCACGGTGTGCATCGGCGATGGCACGGTGCAGGCCATTGACCACCGTCGAGAAAGCAATGCCGCGCGCGGTGTGTCCCTTCGGATCGAAGAACATCTCGACGTGGCGGACATCGTCAGCGTGCGCGCGCTGCAGATAGGCGAAAGCGAGATCGCAGAAATCCTGCTCGGTGATCAGCACCGACATGCCCTGATAATAGATGTCAAGAAAATCCTGCAGGTTGCGAAACCGGTAGGCTTGGCGCAATGCGTCAATCGACGCAAAAGGCAGCCGGATGTCGTTGCGGCGCGCCAGCGCGAACATCAGCTCGGGCTCGAGGCTGCCTTCAATGTGGATGTGCAGTTCGCACTTCGGCAGCCGGTCGATCAATGCACTTAGGTCGTTCATGGATCGGCTGCTCCGGTGCGCGAAGCACGGCCTTCGGTAAGCCGTACGCGCCACGTTGTGGAGGATGACCTGCAAACTTGACATGAATTGCGGGGCAGCGCCAACGCGACGCCGGTGGCCCGTCCGCGGAGCATTGCTGAAGCTGTTTCGCCGGCCAAGGTAAGATAGCAATCTACCTTGAGTGTTCTGTTCAGGAACGCTTAAAGAACAGCTTATAGTTTTAGCACTCTCGGCGAAGTCTTCGTCAAGCGTGCTGATCATGGATGCTCGCAAGGTCGCGCTCGTACAGCGGAGCTTTGAAGTCGCGGCGCTGCGGCTGGAAGCTGCCGAGATTTTCTATTCGGAGCTGTTCGCCATCGACCCTTCGCTTCGCTCCATGTTCAACGGCGACATGCGCGATCAGCACAGGAAATTGTTTTCCGCGCTGGCCTATGTGGTGCGTTCGCTCGCGGCGCCTGAGAGAATTCTCAATAGTGTGGAAAACCTGGCGCGGATGCACGTCGATTACCCGTAAAACCGAGACACTACACTCATTTCGGTAACGCGCTGCTCCGCACCCTGAGAAGAGTGCTGGGTGACCAGTTCACTCCCGAGCTGGGCGACGCCTGGACCGAGGCGTTCCGAACGCTGGCGCGAACCATGGCGGAGGCAGCTTACGGCAGCGCCCCGGCGAAGGTCTTAGGTGCAGCGTAACAGGGCAACGGGCGAGATGTCGTGCCGGCGTCGCCCTGTAGGCCACGCTCGTTTCCAACCTTAAGCGCGCGAGTCCCGCAAATGGACGCCGAATCGGACGAAGCCAACGGTGCGATGGGGGCCAAGCTGGAGGCGAGAAACCTGCAGTTCCAGGCGGCCATCAACAATATCATTCACGGCCTCTGCTTGTTCGATGCGTCGTCGCGATTGTTGCTCTGCAACAAGCCCTATCTGACCATGTACGGCCTAGGTCCGGAACTCGCGGGCGGCGGATGCACGCTTCGGGAGCTGTTCGAGCTCAAGGTCAAGGCCGGAACATTCCTCGGCGACATCGATCATGCCGTCGAGCGGATCCTGGACGGCATCGGGCGCGGCACACCGCTGCGGACCCGCAGGGAATGGATCGACGGCACAGTCATCATGACCATGGTCTCGCCGGTCGGCGGCGGAGCCTGGGTCGCGACGCACGAAGATATCACCGAACATGCCCACACCATGCGCGAGCTGCATCGCACCAGGAATTTCTTCGACACGATCATCGAGCATGTACCGGCGGCCATTCTGGTCAAAGACGCGAAGACATTTCGATATCTGCTGGTCAACAAGAAAGGAGAGGAATTCATCGGCTGCGCCAAGCAGCGCATCCTCGGCAAAACGGCACACGAGATATTTTCGCCCGAAGCGGCCAAGACGATCGTCGACAACGACCGGGCGACGCTGTGCGGCGACCAGCAGGTCGCCTACGAGTCGCCTCCGTTTCATCGTCCCGGCGACAATTCGCAGATCGTTTTCACCAAGAAGCTGATCATCCATAAGCCGGACGGACAGCAGGAATATTTGTTGTCCATCATCGAGGACGTGACCGAGCGGGTGCAGTCGGCGAGGCAATTATCGCACCAGGCGCATCATGATGCGTTGACCGGGCTTGCCAACCGCGTTCTCTTCGTTGAGCGGGTCGGCGAAGCGCTCGTTCGCGTGGCGCAAGACGGCGATCGATTTGCCGTCATGTTGCTCGACCTCGATCGGTTCAAGTCGGTCAATGATTCGCTTGGCCATCCGGTCGGCGACGGCCTCCTCAAGGCGGTGGCGCACAGGCTCCGGGCGTGCTTGCAAGATGATGATCTTGTGGCTCGGCTGGGCGGCGACGAATTCGCCATTCTTCAGATTTGCGCCGGCGATCAGCGCGACGCCGCGGTTTCGCTTTCAAGTCGCATCCTCGACGTATTGGCATCGACCTTCGACATCGAGGGCCATCAGGTCATCACCGGCGCCAGCATCGGGATCGCATTCGCCCCCGAACATGGAACCGACGTCAATCAGCTCATGAAATGCACCGACCTGGCGCTGTATCAGGCCAAATCCGCCGGGCGCAACCGGTACTGCCTGTTCGACAGCGCCATGGAAGCGGAAGCCCGATCGCGCCATGCGCTCGAGATCGATCTGCGCAACGCCATTGTGCGCGGTGAATTCGAAATGCACTACCAGCCGATCTTCGACGTCGCGACCGGGTGGCCCTGCGGCGTGGAGGCGCTGGTCCGTTGGCTGCATCCGCGGCGCGGGCTTGCCGTTCCCGACGAGTTTATTCCTCTCGCCGAGGAGACCGGCCTGATCGTGCCGCTCGGCGAATGGATTTTGCGCCAGGCCTGCGCCGACGGCAGGGCTGCCGGCCAACATCCAGGTCGCGGTCAATCTCTCGCCGGTCCAGTTCGGCAAAGGCGATCTGGTGGGCAGCGTTTCACGCGCCCTTTCGGAATCGGGGTTCTCTCCGCACCGGCTTGAACTGGAAGTCACCGAGTCCGTCCTGCTGCACAACAATGAGGAGAACATCGCCACTCTCGCTGCGCTAAAGAGCCTTGGCGTCTCCATCGTGCTCGATGATTTCGGCACCGGCTATTCGTCGCTGAGCTACCTGCGGATGTTTCCGTTCGACAAAATCAAGATCGACCGCTCCTTTGTGAACGAGATCTCCACGCGATCCGATTGCGCGGCCATCGTGTGCGCGATCACCAGCCTGGCCCGGACGCTCAACATCGTAACTACGGCAGAAGGCGTGGAGACCCACGATCAGTATCTGCTGTTGCGCACCGCCGGATGCTCGCTCGCCCAGGGTTATCTGCTCGGCCGGCCGGTTCCGCCCGCCGAACTGGCACTGGCGAGGGCGTACCGTTATCGCGCGGGTGCGGCGGCATGACCGCGCGCATCTTGCACTCCTTGAAGAGCTTAACAGCGTCGTCGCGGCCGGCACGATCGAGCGCCGCGCGGACCTCATCGAGCCGCTTTCGGATCTGTTCGTGTTTGGCGCCAACAGCTATTCCGATGATCAGATCGCCCTGTTCGACGACGTTTTTACCCGTCTGGTCGCGACCATCGAAGTATCCGCCCGAGCCTTGCTCGCCAGGCGCTTTGCCGAGATTCCGCTCGCTCCGCCGGTGCTGAGTCGCATGCTCGCCTTCGACGACGCGATCGATGTGGCGGGGCCGATGCTGGAGCGGTCGCAACGGCTCGATAGCGGGACCCTCGTCGAAAACGCGCGCATCAAGAGCCAGCGGCATTTGCTGGCCATCTCGAGACGAACCGATCTCGATGAAATCGTGACCGACGTGCTGGTTGAGCGCGGCGACCGGCCGGTCGTGCTGAGCACCGCGGAAAATCCGGGAGCGCGGTTCTCCGAGATCGGCTACGGCACGCTGGTGCGGCGATCCGACGGCGATGACGAACTGGCCAGTTGCGTTGGATTGCGCCGCGATCTTCCCCGCCATCACCTGTTGCGGCTTCTGACCAAGGCGTCCGAGGCCGTCCGCAGCAAGCTCGAGGCTGCCGATCCGCTGAGTTCGGTGAAAATCCGGTCGGCGATTGCCGAAGCGGTCAATCAGGTGCAAGCCAAGACCACCGCGTTGTCGCGCGATTACAGATCAGCTCGCATCCCATCGTCGCGCCGACGTCGCGCAGCTGGCGGCTGTGAAAATTCGCCGGCTCGATGAACTCGGGCGTGGCGCCGTTTGCCTCGGCTTTTTTGATGGCGTCGGTGAGTTCGCGCAACTCGCCCTCGAGCCATTCGTCCAATCCGACCTTGACCTCCTCGATCTCGGCCTTGGCCTGTTCGATGGCCCGTTCGCGCGAAACGCCGCCGCGGCGTCTGGCCAGCTGCTGAAAGCGCGTGTCGACGGAAAAAATCCGCGCTTCGGGGTAGGTCCGCTTTGTCATCAATCGCCCCCTGTGCGGGCGGAGCTGAACAGATTGTCGATATCGTCCTGCGCCAGCGCCGGCCCAACTTCCGCGGCCACCTCGACCGCCTGATCGCCTTTGCGGCGGCCAATGCCATTCGGGAAGCCCTCAATCTTGAAACGGCGGTCCGGCCCGAAATAGTTTGCGGTGTCGACGAATTGGCGCGGATTGAAAGCGATCCACGCCAGCCGGTCGTAGAGGCTCGCCGGCGACATCGGCTTGGCGATGACCATGTTGGCTCCGGCATCGCGCGCCAGCTTGATGGACTTTTCGCGGCCATCGCTGGTCATGATCAAGATCGGTATTGTCCGGTTCTCGTTGTCGTCCTTGCGGCGGATGGCGCGGGTCAGCTGAAGGCCGCCGTGCGGCGGAAGACGCGCGTCACAAATCAGGATGTCGATCTTCTGGTTGGTCAGCGCCTGGAATACGCCGTTTGAGCTCCTGACGTCGAGGACCTTGCTGGTGCCGAAACCCCGCAGCATGCTGTGAATGAGCATGGACATGTATGAGCTCGGATCGGCGACGAGTATCACCAGATCGCGGAGGTTCAGGTGACATTGGCCTTGGCCATGCCGTACGTCCCTATGGGCTCCTTAAACCTGAAGCGCGATGCGTGTTAATCCCCGGCACCTTTGTCTCGTATCGCAGCTGACCAGAAATCGAAATGCTTGGGGAGCGGCTATCGTCAAACGCACTTTGAGCTCGCTCACGCTGCCGGCAACAACGGCTTGCGTGTGGTGCAGAAACTCAATTCATCCGATTCTCAATTGTGAGCCCAGAGATTTTAGGTGAATCTACAATGATAATCTCGATTAACAAGCAATATCGTTCCGATCTCGCGCCACTTCGCGTCGTGCTTCGGGCGAGCGCGGCGGGTATGCGCGGTGCGTAGCCGCTAAGCCGATCGAGGCCGCGGTCCAATTCCGAAATGCACGGTAAAGCTCGTCAGCAACTGCTCGACCGTATAGGGCTTCACCAGCATGGCGGCGCCTTTCACGAACAGCGCCTTCATCCCGTCGGTTACGTTTTGTCCGGTGGTATACAGCACCTTGAGGCGAGGCCGGTATTCGATCGCCTTGCTCGCCAACTCGAGCCCGGCTTCAAGATCGCCCTTGAGGCCGATGTCCGTGAACAGCACGTCGACGTCTTCGCTGCTCTCAATGATGGCGAGCGCCTCCGCGGCGGTGCTCGCCGAGAAGGTTTGGTGTCCCTGTTCCTGCAGATAGGACTCGGCAAGCACAAGGACTTGCGTTTCGTCCTCGACAATCAAAACGATAGCCATGGGGCGCCGAGCCGATGGATGGATGGATGGAATGGCGAGAATTGTCGCCGATACCAACGCCGGAATGGAACTTTGGTTCCCAACGCTTTCGACTTCCCGGTGACCCGCAGCATTGGTGTATCGGCCAGATGAGGTTCCCGCAGTACGGTCAGGCTTGCGGGCCGGACAGCGTGCACGAGGCACCGGCTTGAACGCCGATCGACGACTTCAGGCGGCCACAGCCGCCGGTCGCCGGATCGCCCGAGCTTCAATGGCGTCGATCTGGAATGTGCCGGCCTGCGCGCTCATGGCCGCGGCTTGAGTCTCCAGCATCTGCGCCGTGGCCGCGCTCTGCTCCACCAGCGCGGAGTTTTGCCGCGTGATCTCGTCCATCTCGCCGAGGGCCCGTTTGATCTGCTCTATTCCGGTCGATTGCTCGGCGCTGGCTGACGCGATTTCGGAGATGATGCCGGCCACGTCCTTGATCGCCAGCACGATCTCGCCGAGCGCCTGACCGGCTTTGTTGACGAGGTCGACCCCTTGCAGCACTTGGGCATTGCTGTTGGTGATAAGGTGATTGATATCCTTGGCGGCCCGCGATGATCGCTGGGCGAGGCTGCGCACCTCCGACGCCACCACGGCAAAGCCGCGGCCCGCTTCGCCGGCGCGCGCCGCCTCCACCGCCGCATTGAGCGCCAGCATATTGGTCTGCCGCGCGATCTCATCAATGACGCTGATGATCTCCGAAATCTTGCCGGATGAGGCCTCGATCTTGGCCATGGCCTCGACGGTCCTCGCCACCACCTGGCCGCTGCGCTCGGCGACCGCGGACGCGCCGCCCGCGGATCGGCTGGCGTGCTGCGCGTTTGCCGCGTTCTTTTTTGCAGTGGCGAAGATTTCTTCCATGGCGGCCGAGGTCTGCTCGATGCTCGCCGCCTGCTTTTCGGTGCGCTGCGCCAGATCGGCGGTGCTGCCCGAAATTTCACTCGAGGCGTTGGCAACCTCGCGGATCGCGGCAACGATTCGGCCGACCGTCTCGCGGAGACGCTCGGCGGTGGCGTTAAAATCGTTGCGAATTTGCCGGCTGGCCTCGGTGAAGCCCTCGTGCAGACGGACGGTGAGGTCGCCTTCGGAAAGCCTGGCGAGACCGTGCGCCAGCGTGGCGACAATGCGGGTCTGCTCCGCCGCGGCCTTGGCCTGTTCGGCGGCCCGCTCTTCCGCCATCCGGGCTTGTTCGGCGGCCCGTTCTTCGGTGATCCGCGCTTGCGCCTGCGCGCTTTTCTCGCGTTCTTCGGCCATCTTGGCCTGTTCTACGACCCGCTCTTGGGCGATCCGCGCCTGCGCCTGTGCGGTCCTCTCGCGCTCCTCTTCAATGCGACGCTGAGCGTCGCGCTGCGATGCCTGGAAGCGACGCTGGCTGTCGCGCGCCTCCTGGCGCTGCTCCGCGGCTTCCCTCTCCGCGATCTCTTTGGCCTTGGCGGCCTTGCCGAGGGCGACCACCGCGTCCTGCATCTCGCCGATTTCGTCGGAACGGCGCGACGCGGAGAACTGCGCAGCTTGTTTGGTCACGGCGAGCCGGGGCGTACCAACGAACAGGATGCCGATGACCTCGCCCTGGGACAGGATCGGCTCGTAGATCGCGAAATGCGGGGTTTCGAAGATGTTCGCATCTCCGCGATAGGTCTTGCCTTCTTTCAGCACGCGGTCATGGACCGGACCGGCCGCGAGCGTCGTGCCGATGACGCGCGATCCGTCCGCCGTGCGCACATTGGTCGTGACCCGCCGGTCGCCGATGAACACCGTCACCAGGGTGCCGTCCTCGGCGCCAATGCCGTCGACCAGCGCAAGGTCGTTGTTGACGGCCTTGTCGCCGAACGACAGCGTATCGCCGTCGCGTCTGGGCTCGCCGCGCCCGTAAAGCGCCTGACGCAGATCGTCCAGGCGGATATCGAGGGCCGCAAGCGTCCTGGCATCGAGTTCCTGCTGCGCGGTCGCGCCGGCCATCTCGACAAGCGCGCGCCGGATCGCCCCGATAGGCGCGAAGATGCGCCTGGTCAGAACCAACATGGCAAGACCGGCGAGCAGCACCACACCAACTCCCGCCAGCAGGTTCGTGGTCACCAGGCTGCGCAGCACGTTGAAGAATTCGGCTTTCTTCACGCCGACATAGGCGATGCCAAGGACCGCGTTGCCGGTGCGGATCGGCTCGTAGATCGTGAGATAGGTCTCGCCCAGAATGTCGGCTTCGCCGCGATAGGTTTCGTGCCTGCCGAACACGGAATCATAGGCAGGCCCGGCCGCGAGCCTGGTGCCGACCGCGCGCGTTCTGTCGGCCTTCGTCACATTGGTCGAGATGCGCTGATCGCCGAGGAAGATTGTCGCCGTGCCGCCCCCGACCGCCTTGACCGGGTCCACCGGCTTGAAATTGCCGTTGATCCGCGTCGAGCCGAAATACAGCCCGTCGTCTTTGCGCGACGGGACGCCGTAACCGGCGAGGATCGAAATCGAGCAGCTTGATGTTGATCGAAAGGTCGTTCTGGGCGCGGCGGTACATTTCGGCTTCGGCGATCTTCACCGAGGTCCAGATCGACACGGCAACGGCCACGGCGATGCTCACCACGCCGATCAGCGTCAGCCGCGAGACAATGCCGAGCCGCAGCGCCGGTCTGCGCAGTCGTGATCGAAGCGGGGGCGTCGGGCCGGTCGAGCGGTAAGCTGCGGCGGGATTGGTCATGGCACGGCCGCAGCCGCGCGACGAGACCGCGTCATGGCAAGCGCTCCTCCAGCCCCCGATCGAAGAAGCCAGAAGACCCGAAGTTGGTTAACAGGCGGTAAGGGATTGCCGAAAGCCAAATGAAGTTCCCCGCCTGGTTGAGGCCCGGACAGAAAGCACGGCGCGCTACAGCGCAGCCCGACCGGCGATGTAGGTCTGCCGCACGGCGCGGTCGTCGCCGAGCGTCATCAGTACGAAAAGCTCGTCTTCGAGGCTGCGCGCCACTTCCATGCGATGCGCCATGGCGGGGGTGGCGCGCGCGTCGAGCACGACGAGATCGGCGAAAGCGCCGGCAGTGATCGTGCCGATTTCGCCGTCGAGGCCGAGGGCGGCGGCGTTGCCGCGGGTCATCAGATCGAAGGCTGCGAGCGCCGGCAGGTTCTGTCCGCGCAGCTGCATGACTTTGTAGGCTTCGGCCGCGGTGCGGAGCATCGAATAGGACGTGCCGCCGCCGACGTCGGTGGCAAGCGCGATGCGCACGCCGGCCGCGGCCAGCCGGGCATAATCGAACAGGCCGCTGCCGATGAACAGGTTCGAAGTCGGACAGAATACCGCGACGGATTGCGTGTCGCGCAGCAGCGCGACTTCGCTGTGGTCGAGATGGATGCAATGCCCGAATAGCGAGCGCGCACCGAGCAGACCGAAGCGATCATAGACGGCGGTGTAACTCGCATCGTCGGGAAACAGCCGCTTCACCGTCGCGATCTCGTTATCATTTTCGGCGAGGTGGGTCTGCATCAGGACGGTCGGAAATTCCTGCAATAACGCGCCCGCGGCCGCGAGCTGCTGCTCCGTCGAGGTGACGGCGAAGCGCGGCGTCACCGCATAACGCTGCCGCCCGGTGCCGTGCCAGCGCCGGATCAGTGCGCGGCTGTCGGCGATGGCGGTGTCTCCGGGCGCCAGCAGGCTCGGCGGGGCGTTGCGATCCATGATGGCATTGCCGGCGATCATGGAGGCGTTGCGCTTGTGAGCGGCGCTGAACAGCGCGTCGGCGGAGACGGGATGCGCCGTGCAATACGCTAGGGCGGTGGTCGTGCCGTTGCGCGCAAGTTCGTCGAGAAAGAATTCGGCGTTGCGCGCGGCATGTTCCGGATTGCCGAATTTCTGTTCCTCGACGAACGTGTATTTCTCCAGCCATTCGAGCAGCTGGGCGCCGTACGATGCGATCACCTGGGTCTGCGGATAGTGAATGTGCGGATCGATGAATCCCGGCAGGATCAGCGCGCCGGGATGATGCTCGACCGGCGTCCCCGCGGCCAAGGCTTCCGCTACTTCGTCCGCCGGCCCGACCCAGGCGAGCCGGCCGTCTTTCACTAGCACGACGCCGTCGTCGATGTAGCGATAGCTTTGCGCATCGCCGGCGCCACGGGGCGCGCGCAGGAAGGTCAGCAGCCGTCCACGAATGGCACGAGAATTTCCGTCCGCCATCTGTTCAATCACTGTTTGCTGCAGGCTTCACTTCGCCGGCGCGCCGGACGCAAACCAGGATGCGAGCGTAAGGCGCTCGTTCCTGGTCATTTCCGTTATGTTGCCCGGCGGCATGGCGTTCGAGCGCACCGCCACGATTTCGATCAGCGGGGCGTGCAGCCGGATTTGCTCGTCATCGTCGAGCCTCACGCCCTGTGGCGCTGCTGCGATCCCGGCCCAAACCGGTTCGGCGGCGTGGCACATGCTGCAGCGGGAGGTGATGATATCGGCGACGTCGGCGAATTTGGGCGGCGGCGGCAGCGCGCCGGTCGTCACGATGCGCGGTCCGGCTGCGGAGAGCCAGGCGATCGCCGCCATGCCGGCCGCAGCCACGCCCCAGGTCCACCACGGACTGCCTTTGCCTTCATGGCGCGAATTAAAGAAGTGGCGGATGACCGGGCCGATGGCGAGCACGATGGCAACGATCAGCCAGTTAAAACGCGTCGCGTAGAACAGCGGATAGTGATTGCTCAGCATCAGAAAGACGACGGGCAGCGTCAGATAATTGTTGTGCACTGAGCGCTGCTTGCCAAGCTGGCCCCAGCGCGGGTCTGGCGCCTTGCCGGCGAGCATCGCTGCGACCGATTTCTTCTGGTAGGGAATGATGATGACAAAGACATTGGCGACCATGATGGTGCCGATGACCGCACCGATCTGGTTGAAGGCGCCGCGCCCGCTGAACACATGGGTAAAGCCGTAGGTCAGGGCGACGAGAAAGACATAGCCGACCAGAGCCAGCGCAACTTCGTTGCGGGCGAGCGGCGAGCGGCACAGGCCTTCGTAGATAAGCCAGGCTGCCACCAGCGTGGCGAAGGCGATTGCCGCAGCCTGCGCGACCGTGAGATCGAGCACCGACTTGTCGATCAGGAAGAGATCGGCGCCGAGATAGTAGACCAGCACCAGCAGCGCAAATCCCGAGAGCCAGGTCGTGTAGGCTTCCCATTTGAACCAGGTCAGGCTGTCCGGCATTTGCGCCGGCGCGACCAGGTACTTCATCATGTGGTAGAAGCCGCCGCCGTGAACCTGCCACTCGTCGCCCTTGACGCCCTGGGGCAGTCCGGGACGCGGTTTGAGACTGAGATCGAGGTGGATGAAATAGAACGAGCTGCCGATCCACGCTATTCCGGCGATGACGTGCAGCCAGCGGAGGATCGCGCTTGCGGACTCGGTGAGTATAAGCTCCACGATGTCGGGTTCCCTCGGTGATCCCGGCAAAACCACAATGGCAGAAGCGCCCGGAGCAGCGCAAGCTTAGCGCGGTGGCGCGGTTTTGGCAGAATTATCCATCGGGCTCCTTTTGCCGCCGCCGATTTTATCGGATGATGGCTGGCGGGAGCCGGGCGGGCGACGGCTGATAGTGGAACGATCCTTGCAACGATCTCGGCAGAAAGGCCGGCAAGAAACCTTGCAAAACCCGGGTATGCGCGGCGATTTATATGCTTGACGTGTCGCCACAAGCCGCGTCGCAGCGGTCCGCACCGTTATTGAGCGCCGTTGGCATCAGCAAGCGGTACGGCGACTTTCTCGCCAACGACCACATCGATCTTGACCTGTTTCCCGCCGAAATCCATGCGCTTCTCGGCGAGAACGGCGCCGGCAAATCCACGCTGGTCAAGATGATGTACGGCCTCATCCAGCCGAGCGCCGGCGAATTGCGCTGGATGGGGCAAAAAGTCGTGCTTGGCGGTCCATCCGAGGCGCGCGACCTCGGCATCGGCATGGTGTTCCAGCATTTCACGCTGTTCGAGAATCTCAACGTCGCCGAGAACGTCGCGCTCGGCCTGCCGCCGACCAACTCCTTCGCCGCGATCTCGGAGCGGCTCGAGGAAACCGCGCGGGTCTACGGCCTGCCGCTCGATCCCAAGCGCGAGGTCTGGCAGCTGTCGGTCGGCGAGCGGCAACGCATCGAGATCGTGCGCGCGCTGATGCAAAATCCGAAGCTCCTGATCCTCGACGAGCCGACCTCCGTGCTCACGCCGCAGGAGGCCGATCAACTCTTCGTCGTGCTGGAGCGGCTCAGGGGCGAGGGGCGCACCATCCTCTACATCAGCCACAAGCTCGAAGAGGTCAAACGGCTGTGCGACACGGCGACGATCCTGCGCGCCGGCAAGAAAGTGGCGACATGCAATCCGCGGCAGGAGACCGCCGCGTCGCTGGCGCGCATGATGGTCGGCGCCGAGATCGGCGAGGTGAAGGCGATGTCCGGCCGCAGCGTGTCGACGCCGCGGCTCGTGATCCACAAGCTCTCACTGGAGCCCGACGATCCGCATGGCACGCGGCTCGCGGAGGTGTCGCTCGAGGTGCGGGGCGGCGAGATCGTCGGCATCGCGGGCGTTTCCGGCAATGGCCAGGATGAGTTGTTTGCCGCGCTGTCCGGCGAGCGGCTGTCGCCCGGGAAGGCGCCATCGTGATCGACGGCCAGGCGGCGGGCTTGCTCGATGTGACCGAGCGCCGCCGCATGGGCGCCGCGTTCGTGCCGGAGGAACGGCTCGGCCACGGCACCGCGCCGCGAATGAAGTTATCCGAGAACGCGCTGCTCACCGGCCATGCCGCCAGCGGGATGGTCAAGACGCGGCTTCGTCGACAAGCCGGCGACGCTCGCCAGCGTCGACCGCACGACCAAAAGCTTCGACGTGCGCAAGGCCAAACGCGATCCGGAAGCAGTCAGCCTTTCCGGCGGCAATTTGCAGAAATTCATCGTTGGCCGGGAGATCCTGCGCGAGCCCGGCGTCCTGGTGGTCAGCCAGCCAACCTGGGGTGTCGATGCCGGCGCCGCCGCGGTCATTCGCCAGGCGCTGATCGATCTTGCCGCCCGCGGCGCCGCGGTGCTGGTCGTCAGCCAGGATCTCGACGAGCTCGCCGAGATTGCCGACCGTATTGCGGTGATGTTCCACGGCAGGCTGTCGGCGCCGCTGCAGGCGGCCGAGGCGACGCGCGAGAGGCTCGGATTGCTGATGGGCGGTGCGGATCCCGAGCGGCCGGCGGACGAGCAGGAGGCGAAGCATGCAGTTGGTGCTTGAGCGGCGCGCCGAGCGCTCGGCAGTGATCGCGGTCACCTCGCCGCTGATCGCGGTTGCGCTCACCATCGTCACCTTTGCGGTTCTGTTCGCGATCATCGGCAAGAACCCGGTCATCGCGCTGTGGGTGTATTTCATCGAACCGTTGACCGACAGCTTTTCGCTGCAGGAAATCGCCGTGAAGGCGACGCCTTTGGTGATGATCGCGGTCGGCCTTTCGCTCTGCTACATCGCCAATATCTGGAACATCGGCGCCGAGGGGCAATTTCTGGTCGGCGCGGTATGCGGAAGCTGGCTCGCGGTGCGCACCAACGGCACCGATGTCGGGCCATTGGGTGCTGCCGGCGATGCTCTTTCTTGGTGCGCTCGGCGGCGCACTCTACGGCCTCATTCCGGCGATCTGCCGGGTTTATTTCGGCGCCAGCGAAATTCTCACCAGCCTGATGCTGGTCTATGTCGCCAATCTCGGCATGGACTATCTGGTGCGCGGGCCGTGGCGCGATCCGAAGGGGCTGAACTTCCCGACGACGGCGGCATTCGATCCGGTGGCGAGCGTGCCAACGTTGTTCGAGGGGGCGGGCCGCCTGCATGCCGGCTCGATCATCGCGCTGATTATCGTCATGCTGGTGACGGTGCTGCTCGGCCGCACCATCATGGGGTTTGAAATTCGGCTGGTCGGAGCGGCGCCGCGGGCGGCGCGGTTTTCCGGCTTCAGTGCCGATCGGCTGGTCCTCTTCACCTTCGCGGTTTCCGGAGCGCTCGCCGGGCTTGCCGGCATCATCGAGGTCGCCGGACCGATCGGGCATCTCGATCCCGGGGTGTCGTCGGGTTACGGCTTTACCGCCATCATCGTCGCCTTCCTCGGCCGGCTCAATCCGGTCGGCATATTGATCGCCGGCCTGTTCCTCGCCCTCACCTTCATCGGCGGCGAAGGGGCGCAAATCTCGATGAAGGTCCCGCTCGACCTCACCAAGGTTTTCCAGGGCATCCTGCTGTTCTACGTGCTCGCCTGCAATTCGCTCATCGTCTACCGCATCCGCCTGGTGCGGACCGTGCGAAAAGCCACACCCGCCCATGCTTGAGTCGCTCGCTGCCATCGTCCATCTGATTTTCTCAGTCAGCTTTATTCTGACGGTGGTGACCGCCTCGACGCCGCTCCTGTTGGCGTCGTCCGGCGAGCTCGTGGTCGAGCGCGCCGGCGTACTCAACCTCGGCGTCGAAGGTATGATGATCGTGGGCGCGGCCTGCGGCTTCGGCGGCGCCTACCTGTCGGGTTCGATATTGGTCGGCGCGCTTTGCGGTATTCTCGCCGGCGCGGCGCTGGCGGCGATCTTCGGATTCCTGACGCTCGGGCTTGCGGTCAACCAGGTGGCGACCGGCCTGGCGCTCACGATCTTCGGCGTCGGTCTTTCCGGCCTGATCGGCGCCGGCTTTGTCGGCCAAAAGATCGTGCCGGCGGCGCATCTCGACCTGCCGTTTCTGACCGGCCTGCCGGTCGTCGGCCGCATCCTGTTCGGCGAGGACGCCTTCGTTTACGTCTCGATGGCGCTGATCATCGGCATCTGGCTGTTCCTCTACCGGACCCGCGCCGGCCTCGTGCTGCGCGCGGTCGGCGACAACCATATTTCGGCTCACGCGCTCGGCTACCCGGTGCTGCGCATTCGCATGCTGGCAGTGCTGTTTGGCGGCGCCTGTGCGGGGCTGGCCGGGGCCTACCTGCCGCTTGCCTATACGCCGTTCTTCATTCCGGGCATGACGTCGGGGCGCGGCTGGATCGCGCTGGCCCTGGTGGTTTTCGCCTCCTGGCGGCCGGGCCGTTTGGTGGTCGGCGCCTACCTGTTCGGGGCCGTCAGTATCCTCGGGCTCGCTTTGCAACCGCTCCAGCTTGGCATACCCCAGCAACTGATGAACATGCTGCCATACCTTGCCACGGTCATCGTTCTCGTGTTGATTTCACGGACGCGTGGCACTGCCGGGTCCGCCGCGCCGGCGTCGCTGGGTATGGTTTTCGTGCCGGACCGCTGAACGTCCTGTGGGCGCATTGCGGGCGCTTCGCACGCAGGGGGGAATCTGATTGGGGAATGTGAAAATACGCCCGTGCTTCCAACCCGGAGTAAAGTCATGAAGAAATGGAACATCGTCGCTATCGGCGCGGTCATCGCGATCGCCGCCGCAACGTTCGCCGTCGCCCACGCCGCCGATAAGCTGAAAATCGGCTTCATCTATGTCGGCCCGATCGGCGATCTCGGCTGGAGCTACCAGCACGACGTCGGCCGCAAGGCGATGGAGAAGGCGCTCGCTGGCAAGGTCGAAACGACCTTCCTCGAGAACGTCCCGGAGGGTGCCGACGCCGAACGCTCGATCGAGCAGCTGGCGCGCACCGGCCATAAGCTCATCTTCACCACCTCATTCGGCTTTATGGACGCGACGCTCAAAGTGGCGAACAAATATCCGAACGTGTTCTTCGAGCACGCCACCGGCTTCAAGCGCGCCAAGAACATGAGCACCTACGCCGCCCGTTTCTACGAAGGCCGCTACATCCAGGGCCAGATCGCGGCCAAGATGTCGAAGACCGGCATCATCGGCTACATCGTCTCGTTCCCGATCCCGGAAGTCATCTCCAACATCAACGCGACGATGCTGGGCGCGCAGTCGATCAATCCGAAAATGAAGGTCAAGATCATCTGGGTGAACAGCTGGTTTGACCCCGGCAAGGAAGCCGACGCCGCCAAGGCGCTTATCGACCAGGGTGCCGACATCCTGACGCAGCACACCAATTCGCCGGCCGCCACGCAGATCGCGGAACAGCGCGGCATCCACTCGTTCGGCAAATCCTCCGACATGATCAAGTTCGGGCCGCATGCCCAGCTCACCGCCGACACCGACTACTGGGGCGGCTACTACACCAAGCGCGCCCAGGATGTGCTCGACGGCAAATGGAAGTCGGAGGACACCTGGGGCGGCCTCGATTCAGGAATGGTGGTGATGGCGCCCTACACCAACATGCCAGACGACGTGAAGAAGATGGCGATGGAAACGGAAGCCGCCATTCGCTCCGGCAAGCTGCATCCGTTCAAGTGCCCGATCACCGATCAGGACGGCAAGACGGTCGAGTGCAAGGGCGGCGATCATCTCGATCCCGGCCAGATCTTGAGCATGAACTGGTACGTCAAAGGCGTGGACGACAAGATCCCGGGGAAGTGATTCTCCGAGCTTGACGACCGAAAACGCGTTATGGCCGGGCATGTCCCGGCCATAATTGTTTTTGCTCAATGCTCCCGACGGCGGCCGCCGGATTAATGCTTCAAGAAGGCGCGCCGCTTTTGACCCTCATTCGGCGGCGCGTCGCAACGCCCGTTCGAGTTTGGCGTCGAGTTCGCGGCCGACCGCTGTCACTTCGTCGTCGCCGAATTGGCCGAACAGCGTAGAGGGCTTGTCGTATTCAAAGGTCGCACCCCCTGCCGCGTTCTCGTACAACACCACGCGCAGCGGTGCGTAGAGCGCCGCGGGCAATTGGTGCCGCGTCATTCCGCTTGCCGTAAGCGGGTTGCCGATTTCGTATTGCAGCGCGTTGCGCGGCTTGCCGGTGATCTGCAGCAGCGCGCCGTGATCGCGCTTGAGGAAGATGAAAAGCTCCGCGCCCCGTTCCAGCTCCTGCGCGCGCTGTTCGTCACCCGCCGCGAGGTCCGCCACGGTCGCGGGATCAATCTGCGGAAGCGCGGCTTCCAGCGCTGCAGCGACTTCCGCGAATGATTTTCTGGAATCGATCTTGATGTGCTCGACCAGCAAGACGCGCTGAGTGACGGTAGATTGGGCCATGGCCAGCTCCATTCTAATGGGCATCACCAGAGCGAAAGACGCCAGCGCGATCAGCCGAGCGGCCATTGCGATGAGGCTATGGCCCGCCACCGCATCGCGATTGCCGGCCGCTCTCGCCTTACCAATGCGTCTTGGTCCCGGCTGCTTCCACATGTTCAACGGGCGGCATAGGCATCGAGTTCGGCCAAATATCGGTCTTTGGCCGCGCGCGGCAGCCAGGTGCTTTCGAAGGCGTTGCGCGACAGTTGCACGACTTCCTTCGGCCCGAGATCGGCCTCCTCCTGGGTGCAGACGAAATTCTCGTTCATGTAGCCGCGGAAATAGGCCGGGTCGTCCGAATGCACCGTGGCGCGGATGCCGAGATCGAGCATCCGCTTGATCTCCTTGGCCTTGCTGCCATTGGTGACGAAGGCATTGGAGACCGGGCAGATGGTGAGCGCGAGCTGACGGCGCGCGACCTCGTCGATCAGCGCATTGGAGTCGAGCACGTTGACGCCGTGATCGATGCGATTGACGCCGATCTCCTCCAGACATTGCCGGATATGTTCGGTCGAATTCTGCTGATCGACGTCGCAGTGCATGGTCAGCAGATAGCCTTCGCTGCGCGCCCGTGCGAACACGTCCTTGAACTTCACCGGCGGATTGTTCTTTTCGTCGGAATCGAGGCCGACGCCGATGATCCATTCGCGGTAGGGTAGCGACTGCACCAGCGTGGTCATGGCGAATTCGGCGCTCCAGTCGCGGAGAAAACACATGATGAGCTGGCTCTTGATGCCGAGGATGCGCTCCGCCTCCATCTGCGCCCGCCGGATGCCGCGGATGATCACATCGAACGGCACGCTGCGCCCGGTGTGCGGCTGCGGATCGAAGAACATCTCGACATAGCGCACATTCTGCGAATGCGCCTTGGCGAGATAGGCAAAGGTCAGGTCATAAAAATCCGGCTCGTGCACCAGAACGCGCATGCCCTCGTAATAGATTTTGAGAAACGACGGCAAATCGTGAAAATCGTAAGCCGCCCGCATGGCGGCCGCATCCCGGTAGGGGAGGGTCATGCCGTTGCGCTTTGCCAGTTCGAACTTCATTTCCGGCTCGAGCGTGCCTTCCAGATGCACATGCAGCTCGCATTTCGGCATGCCGGCGATGAAGTCGCGCAGATCGCTCATGACTGTCTCCTGTCGGGTATGCGCTGGCGGTCAAATGAAATCCCGGCCCGGTAGAATACCTGAAACGCGCGACGCGAGTTCGATCTACAGCGTTTCCGGCATCGGCACCGCGTTGCCGTCGGTCAGCGCGAATTGCGGGATGTGGCCGAGGCCCTGAACCAGCCGGGCGTCGGTGCCGAGCGTCTCCTTCCAGTCGTGACCTTCGGTCAGGATTACGCCGGCCCCGACAACGTCGCCACCGGCCGCGCGCACCAGCTTGAGCGTTGCGGCGAGGCTCGATCCGGTTGCTACGACGTCGTCCACCACCACGACGCGGCGTGCAGCGAGCAGCGGTACCGAACGGCGGTCAAGCATCAGGCGCTGCTTGCCGGCGGACGTGACCGACTGCAGTTCTTCGATCAGCGCGTCGGCCAAATGGATCTTCGGCGACTTCTGGGCGATGACGTATTGATCAAGCCCGAGCGCGCGCGAAACCTCGATCACGACCGGGATGCCAAGGGTCGCGGCGCCGACCACGATGTCGGGCTCGAGCGGGCCGAGCTTTGCGGCCAGCGCCTTGCCGATGCGCTCGCCGAACCGCACCCCCATGTCGATCACCATCAGCAGCGAAATCGCGAGCTTGTCGTTGATCGCCACGATCGGCAGCGTCACCGGCTCGCCGGCAATATCGACGGTGTAGGTTTGCATCCTTGATCGCCCCTTCAGCAACGGCCTTGGCTACCGCTACTGCCATCAAAGAGCAAATGTCGCGCCAACTGGCGCTCGGCGCCCGTGGTGAGGCGGTGGTTCGGGCATTGCCCGGGGCGGAAGAAAAATCACTCGTGCCAGGGATTCACAAACAAGCCGACCATCCCGGTCGTGCCTTTCACGTGTGCTGGCGGCGGTCCGAATTTGGCAATGACCTCGTCGCGCGTCAGGCCGGGCGGCAACTCCTTCGGGTCGAAGTCGGTCGCGATGAGAATGAAGGTGTAGTGGTGCGGGGTCGTATTCGGCGGCGTACAGGGTCCGGAGTAGAAGCCCACACCCATCGTGCTTTTGCCGCCGACATAATTGTCGGAGGCTTTGCTGACTTCTCCTTCGGCAAAGCCGTGAACGGACGCGGGAATGCCGTAGGCGACCCAGTGGCTGACGCCGGACGGTGCCCGGCCCTCGGGATCGGACATCAGGAGAACAAAACTCCTGGTGCCCTGCGGCACGTTGGTCCAGGAAAACTGTGGCGACACGTTATCGCCGACGCAGTTCGGACTGTCCGGCCGGTTGGCTTTGCTGTTGGCTACTTTCTTCGGCATCATCTTGCCGTCTTCAAACGTGGTCGATTTCAGGGTGAAGACGTCCGCCGCATTGGCCGCCGCTCCGGCAACAGCCAGTCCAATCGTTGCGGCCGCGATCGCGGCCAGGTTTCGGGTCTTGCGCATGCATTATCCTCCTGCATTCGGGGCCGGATGCCGGCAATTTCACTTGCTGGGATGTTGTTGGGCTGATCCGGTGTCGGCGTGGTCGCCCTTGCCGGTATAGCTGATGCGCCAGATCGTGCCCCCGGTGTCGTCAGCGACCAGCAACGCGCCATCCTTGGCGACCGCGAGCGCGGCCGGGCGTCCCCAGACTTCGGCGCGCTGCTCGCCCGAAATCCAGAACCCGGTGGCGAAATTCTCGTAATAGCCTTCGGGCTTGCCGTCCTTGAATGGCACCCGCACGACTTTGTAGCCGGTGGGCTCCGAGCGGTTCCACGAGCCCTTGAGCGCCACGAACGCGTTGCCCTTGTACCCCGGCGGAAACTGCTCGGCTTCGTAGAACACCAGATCCAACGCCGACGAATGCGCCTCGAACAGGAGGTCGGGAACGATGGTGGCGTCGACCTTATCGGGAGCGAGGTTGGCGAAGCCGGCCTGCGGGTGCTTGCCGAGATAGGCGTAAGGCCAGCCGTAGAAACCACCCGCCCGGACGTGGGTGAGAAAATCGGATGGCAGCCGGTCGCCGAGGCCGTCGCGCTCCTGGACCAGCGCATAAAGCTCGCCGGTCTGCGGATGGAACGCGAGCGCCGTGGGATTGCGCATGCCGGACGCGAACGTCGTCTGGTTGGAGCCATCCGGATCGAAGCGTTGAATAGTCGCCTTTGGTTCGAACTCGACGCCGAGATTGCCGGAGGAGCCGACGCCGACGAACAACGCGCCGGTTTTGGGGTCGACGACGAGGGGGCGATTCTGATGACCCTGGACGATGCCGAAAACGCCCTTCTTGGTGATCATCTTGGCGCCGTAGGCTCCCACCACGGGTTTGCGTTCGCCGGCGGGCACTTGATCGACACGCAGGGTTTCGCTTCTGCCGGCGCGGAGCGCGCCAAGATTGTGCGGCACGCTCCAGATGCCGTCTTGATCGGCAATCAGCACGTGATCGCCTTGCCAGGCGAGGCCATAGGGCCTGTGGAGATCTTCGACGTGGCGGTCGATCCATACGGCGCGCCCGCTGCCGTCGTCGCGCAACAGGGTCAGGTAGCCGGCGCTCTGCTCGGCCACCAGAATGTCGCCGTTCGGCAAAACCAGCAGGCGTCTCGGATTCGCCAGACCGGTCGCAAACGGCGTTGCGGTGAAACCGGGCGGCACCTGCGGTGCCTGGCCGCTATAGGGAACGATCAGCGACCGGTTGGTGACGATCGGGCCGGTCTTTGGTGCCGGTAGGTTGGCCGGATCGATCTGGAAGCGCCGGCCGATCTCATGCTGGATCAGAAAATTACGCGCCGCCGGATCGCTGTCTGCGTTCGCCGTTTGCGCGGGCGTTTCTTTTTGCTGCGCGCCTGCGGCGAAAAATGCCGAGCTTCCGGCGATCAGGGCGGCAACAAAGACCAAAAGCCTCGCCGGGTTCCGTGCGAGGATCGCGCTCCGCTGCACCATGGGCACCTCTGCGAACGTCATCGTCATCCGTCCGATGCCGGCGTCCCCATCGGCCGACGGGCGATAACACGCCAGTCCAAAGTCGGCCCCGCGTAAGACGCTACACGAATTTGATCGCACTTCGGCGGCCTGAACGCCTCATTCGACGCGGGCTCGCGAGAATTTTACCGCCATACCAAGCGGCCTCTTTTCTGCATGGTCGCTATGCGCCGATGAAGTGGAGTACGTCAGCCGCCGCGCAGTCTGTGTGCCGCTGCCGAATGCCGCCGCATCAATTCACCGAGGTTCAGTCCCGGGATTTGGCCGTTTGCCACGATCCAGCATCCGCCGACCATGACCCGGTCAGCGCGATGCGCGCCGCAGAGAACCAGTGCGGCGAGCGGGTCGCCGCTGCCGGAAAAGCGCAATTCATCGAGCTTGAACAAAGCCAGATCGGCCATGGCGCCGGCGGCGATGACGCCGATATCCGTGCGCCCGACGCAGGCCGCGGAGCCTTGTGTCGCCCAGCGCAGCGCGTCCAGATGACTGACCTTGCCGACGCCATAGCGGCCGCGCTGGAGCAGAAAGGCGGCGCGCACCTCCTGCATCAGATTTGAGGCATCGTTCGAGGCCGAGCCGTCGACGCCAAGGCCAATGCGCATGCCGGCCGCTTCCATCGCGCACACCGGACAGGCGCCCGACGCCAGCGTCTGATTGCTGCAAGCGCAATGCGAAATCGTCGTGCCGGCGCGCGCCAGCCGCTTGATCTCGCCGGCGGTGAAATGAATGCCATGCGCGAGCCAAGTCCGATCATTGAGCCAGCCGCAATCCTCCAGATAATCCAGCGGACGGCAGTTGTGGGTTTCCTCGCAGAAGCGGTTCTCGTCCCCGGTTTCGGCGAGATGGGTGTGCAGGCGCACGTCGAGCCGCCGCGCCAGATCGGCGGTCGCGCGCATCAGCGAGGTCGTGACCGAAAACGGCGAGCACGGCGCCAGCGCGATCTGCACCATCGCGCCGTCGCCGGCCTGGTGATAGCGCTTAACCACGCGATCGGAGTCGGCGAGGATGGCATCCTCGTCCTGCACCACAGAGTCCGGCGGCAGGCCGCCGTCGCGCTCCGACAGATTCATCGAGCCGCGCGTCAGCAAAACCCGCAAGCCGAGGCGCCGCGCCGCGGCGACTTCGATGTCGATGGCGTCTTCGAGGCCGGCGGGGAAGACGTAATGGTGATCCGTCGTCGTGGTGCAGCCGGACAGCATCAGCTCCGCCATCGCCAGCGTCACGCCGAGGTCGAGCGCCTCCGGCGTCAACCGCGCCCAGAGCGGATAGAGCGCTTGCAGCCAGGGAAACAATTCACGGTCGAGCGCCGCCGGTACCGCGCGGGTGAGCGTCTGGTAGAAATGGTGATGGGTGTTGATCAGTCCCGGCAGCACCACGTGTTCGCGGGCATCGAACGCCGTCACGTCCGGCGTTGCTGGATTGCGCCCCGCCGCCACCAGCTCGACGATGCGGCCGTCGCGCACGACAATGCCGCGCTCGGCGCCGTCGGCGAAAATTGCGAGCGGATCCTTGATCCAGAGCGCTTGCGGCTCATCGAGCGGCATGTTGCAGCTCGCCGGCGCTGATGGCCGGCCACCCTACGCCGCTCGCCTCGTGGATGCGGCGGGCGACGCGCAGGATCAGCGGCTCTTCGAAGCGCGGCGCCACGATCTGCATGCCGACCGGCAGTCCGTCCGCCGACAGGCCGGCCGGTGCGGTTGCGGCCGGCAAACTGACCAGCGTGATCAGATAAGCCGGCGCGATCCAGTCGATATAGTTCTCGAATTTGCGGCCGTTGATGGTGTCGGGAAAGTTCATCTCCACCGGATAGGGCTTTACCGGCGCCGCCGGCGTCAGCAGCACGTCGAAACGATCGAACAGTTTGCGGAAGCGGTGGAACATTTCTTCGCGCTTGTGCTCGGCGGCGGCGAAATCAAGCGCAGTCAGTTTCAGCCCGGCTTCGACATTGCCGCGCAGATTGGCCCCGAACGCGTCGATCTGCGCGAGCCGCTGATATTGCTGGCCGACCATCCAGAAGCCGCGCCAGGTCTGATAGGGGGCGCGCCCGCCGCTGGCGTCGAATTCGATCTGCTCCACTTCGGCGCCGAGTTTCTCCAAGGCGGCCGCCGCGCCGCGGCAAATCGCATCGATCTCGGCTTCCACGCCAATCCCGGCAATGTCGGAGACGTAGGCGATGCGTAAGCCCTTGATCTCGTCGCTGCGTTCAAGCTCGGCGAACGCGCTCCGCCATGGCGGCGCGACCGAAATCGGCGAAATGCGGGAAAAGCCGACCAGCGAATCGAGGAACAGCGCCGCGTCTGCGGCGTCGCGCGCCAACGGGCCGTGGACCTGGCCCGGATCCCACGGCAGATGCAGCGGATAGCTCGGCGTCAGTCCGGGCGTCGGGCGGATGCCGACAATGCCGCAGAACGCCGCCGGAATGCGGATCGAGCAGCCGAAATCGGTGCCTTGCGCGATCGGTACCATGCCGCTAGCGACGGCGACGGCCGAGCCGCCCGACGAGCCCGCCGGACTCAATGCCGGATTCCACGGATTGCGGGTCGGGCCGAACAGCGCGTTGTTGGTGTTGGCGCCGCAGGCGAATTCGGGCGTGTTGGTCTTGGCGAGCACGATGGCGCCGGCGGCCTTGAGCCGGCGCACGGCTTCGGCGTCTTCGGCCGGCACATAGTCCTTGAACAGCGGCGAGGCGAAGGTGGTGCGGATGCCGGCCGTCGGGGTGACGTCCTTGACCCCGATCGGCAGGCCGTGCAGCGGGCCGAGCGGCTCGCCCTTCATGACCGCGCTTTCGGCATGCTGCGCCGCGTCGCGCGCCTGCTCGGCGGCCAGCGTGACGATGGCGTTGAGCTTCGGATTGAGTGCTTCGATCGATCGCGAGATAGGCGTCGAGCACTTCAACAGGGCTGACGGCGCGGGAGGCGAATGAGCCGCGCCAGTTCGCGTGCCGATTTGCGCGTCAGTGGCCGCCGCGGGCGCCGATTGTTTGTTCGCCGTCGCGACGCGGGTATGCCGAAGGCACGCGCTACTCTCCCGCGTCGATGATGGCGATGCAGGGGCCGCCGCCTTGCGGGCCCTGATGCATGGCGTCGACCGACACGAACACCGCCGCATCGCCGATTGCCGCCGCGGCAAGGCCGCCGACCGCCGCCTTGATGTGGCGATGCCAGGACACGTCGAAATCGTCGAGCATGATCTGGCGCCGGCCGCGCAGCTTGCCGGTGCGGTCGGCCTCGCATTTCATGAAGCAATTCACCAGCCGCCCGCCCAGGTCTTCGGCGCGCGGCCGCGCCGGCAGATCGAGGCCGGCGTTGCGGATCAATTCGTAGATGCCGTCAATGTCGAGGGCGTCCTTCATCACCGCGTGCCCGATGCGATAGTGGCCGCCGGCGCCCTTTTTGTTGCCAAGGAGCACGATCTGCGCCTGGGTCAGCTCGACGCCGGACGAGCACGAGGCGACCGAAGAATAGAGGTCGAGGTTGCGGCAGATGTCCTCGGCCTTGGGCATCTTGATCTCGCTCAAGCCGACGGCGATGCCGAGACCGGTGGTGCCGTTCGACACCCCCATGAATTCATGCACCTCGCAGGCGACCTCCTTGCCGCGCGCGTGCGCATCGACGCACCGAGTCGACGGTCAGCAGCGGCGTCTTGGTCTGCACATAGTGCACGTCGGCCGGATCGTCGATGCCGGCGTCGCGCATGGCTGCGCGCACGCCCTCGGCGACTTTCTCGACCATGGCCGGGCGGCCGATATCCTCGGGCAACAGCTCGGCGCTCATCGCCGTGCCGATGGCAAGGCGCGATTGCGTCGCCGGACCGGTCTTGGCGTTGCGGGCAAAAACGGTCGCGTGCGGGGTGATGACGCCGTCGCAGCCACCCGACCAGACCATCGGGATTTGCGCGATGTCCTGTTCGGAGCGGCTGCCGAGCTTTTTCAGCACGGCGCGAAACGCCTGATCGGCGAGGATGCGGGTAAAATCGTTGACGCCGCCATTGCCCTCGGTCTTGCCGATGACGGCGATGACCTCGTCGGCCGTGAACTGGCCCTTGTCGATCGCGGCCGCCATGCCGGACGCATCCTGCACGTTCTTCAATTCGACTTTGGCGACTTCGATAGCCATTACGCTTGGTCCTCGATGTTTGTTCGCGTCCAGGCAGCAGACGCGCATGCCGCCTCGCCCCTTTGAGGGTCTATAACGATAGCCGGCAAACTAGGGCAATTGCCGTCGGAGGTAAAATTGCCGCCCGGCTATGTCTGCCTGCGCACGCGGGCGGACGCGGGTGCAGCGAGATTGTGCCGCGTTTGATCCGAATCGGACGCATTCGCCCGCCAGCGATACGTCTCAGGCAGGCACGGCGCGCCGTGCGAGTTGTCCGCTGTCGACCGAAGCCGGAAGATCGCCGAAGTGTCCGGCGAAGCCGCCCACGATACGGGTCGCTATGAATGCGTCCGCCACAGCGTGCGGGGCATATCGCAGCAACAGGCTGGCGCTCGTGACCAGGGCCAGTCGTTCGACCAGGCGGCGGGCTTGTCCCTCCCGACGCGACAGTCCGGCAAGCTCAGCCTCGACCGCCATGAGCGCCGCGTCATAGCGGCGGTCCGCGCCCCGCGCCCCGCGCAATTCGTCGAGCAGAGCCGGGACGCAATCCGGTTCGCGCTGCATGGAGCGCAGAACATCGAGGCAAATAACATTGCCCGTGCCCTCCCAAATGCCGTTGAGCGGCGCCTCGCGATAGAGCCGCGCCATGAGGTGATCCTCGATGAAGCCGTTGCCGCCATGACACTCGAGCGCCTCGACCACGACGGCCGGCGCGCGCTTGCAGACCCAATATTTCGCAATCGGCGCGCCGATGCGGCCGAGCAACCGTTCTGCTTCACTGTCGTCTTCCCGGTCGAGAGCCGAAACAAAACGGAACGAGAGCCATGCGGCGGCTTCGGCTTCGAGCGCGAGGTCGGCGACGACGTTGGTCATGATCGGCTGATCGATGAGGGCGCGCTGAAATGCCCTGGCGATTGGCAACATGATGTGCGGCCTGCCCCACCGCCTGACGCATCAGCCCGGCCGAGCCGACCGCGAAGTCAAGCCGGGTGTAGTGGTTCATGGCGATGCCGGTGCGGATGCCGTGACCCGGCTCGCCGACGAGATGCGCGATCGCTCCCCTGAACTCAACCTCGGAAGAGGCGTTGGACTTGTTGCCGCATTTGTCCTTGAGGCGCTGGATTTGCAACCGGTTGCGCGAGCCGTCGGGCAGCCAGCCGGCAACGACGAAGCACGAGACGCCCTCCGGCGTCTGGGCCAGCGTCAGGAACACATCCGAGTGCGGAACGGAAAAGAACCACTTGTGGCCAACCAGCGACCATGAACCATCGCTATTGGCGACGGCGCGCGTCTGCGTCTGGCGCAAGTCCGAGCCGCCCTGCTTCTCGGTCATCGCCATGCCCACAGTGCGCGCCGGTTTTGTCGGCGGCGCGGACCTGGCGCGCATCATAACGTTTGGAGCTGATGAGCGTCGCCCCATTCCCTCCAGCGCTGCGGATCGCGGCGCAGGACCGGTATGGCGGAGTAGGTCATGCCGATCGGACAGCAGATGCCGTTCTCGACCTTGATTCCACAGGAACGACAGCGCGGCGCGGGCCACTTGCGCGCCCGGCCGCGGCTCGTTCCAGCACAGCGCATGCGACATCCTGTGCGACGGCAAGCCCCATCAGCTCGTGCCAGGCCGGATGGAAATCGATGCGATCGACGCGCTGTCCGACCCGGTCGTGGGTGCGCAGCTCGGGCAGGCTGCGGTTCGCCTGCCGGGCCAGTTCCTGCACGCGCGCCGAGCCGACGGTGCGGCCGGCTTCGTGCAGGCGCACCTGCCATTCGTCGGCGCCGAAAGTGTGCACGATCGTTCTCAGAACTTCGTCGGTGCCGAAGGCGTCGTAGTCCGCGAGCGGCGGCGGCTGATTAAACACCTCGTGCGTGGCGTAACCGAAGGAATTCCAACGCTTCAGACATGGGCAAGCTTTCCCGCGTGATCGCTCAAGCCGTCCGCACCCACGGCTTGACTTCGCCGCGGAGCATTTTCTCGAAGCCGCCGCCGCGATCGATCATCGGCGCCTGGCCTGCGCGATTGTCTTTCAGTTTCTCGCGCGACGCCGCCGTCGCCGCTGCATCGATGTTGAACGAGCTTGCGCCCGCATCCGGCCGCCAGCACGACGCCATAATCGTCGCGCGCCGCCGCCAGCGAAACCTTGCCTTCGATCACGTCGCGCTGCACGAGTTCCGGCTCGCGCTCGAGCGGATCGCCCCAGCCGCCGCCGCCGGTGGTGACGACGCGAACGATCTGTCCGGCGCGGACCGGCTCGCCGTCGACCAGGCCGCCAAGATCGTGGGGCGCACCTTCGGCGTCGACGGTGACGCAGAACGGCAGGCCTGCTTTGCCGCCGTTGAGGCCATAGCAGCCGAGCCGCACCCGGTCGGCGGTGACAATGGTGCGGCAATCGACCAGCGCGCGGTAATGCTTGTCGTAGCCGAGGCCGCCGCGGCGCTTGCCGGCGCCGCCGGAATCGGTGCGCAACGCGAGCTTCTCGACCAGCAGCGGAAACCGCGTCTCGGTGAATTCGGCCGGCTGGTTGCGCGAGTCCGGCACGATATGGATGGCGTCGTTGCCGTCGGCGTAATAGCGGCCGCCGGAGCCGCCGCCCAAAACTTCGCGGGACAGAAACGGCTTGCCGTTTTTGTCGGCGCCGTAGAAGCCGGTATAGCGGATGGTTTCCTGATCGGCCGGCATGCGCCCCTGCGCCGCTTGCGCCACCACGCCGGCGAGAAGGCCGAGACAGCGCAACAGCACGAACGAGCGCGCATTGGTGGCGGCCGGCCATTCCGGCGTGATCAGCGTGCCTTTCGGCGGAAACACCACGTCGAAGACTTCGCAGACGCCTTCGTTGACGTGAATTTCCGCGGCCCGCTCGGGCGTGTCGGCGAGGTTGCGCAGGATCGGCGCGATCCATTTGATCAGAAACGCGCCGCCGGCGTAGTCGGCCGGCCAGTTGATCGGGCCGGTCGATTGCGGATCGGTGCCGGTGAAATCGAGCGTGATGCGGTCGCCGTTTTTGATCAGCGTCAGCGCGAGCTTGTGCAGCTTCGGATCGGTGACGCCGTCGTGCTCGACATAGTCTTCCCAGCGATACGCGCCGTCGGCGATCTTCGGCAGCAATTCATGGCGGAAAATATCCCGGCAGGTGTCGAGGATCGCCTGGAAACAGGCTTCCACGGTGTCGCGGCCGAAACGCTCGAACAATTCCGCCATGCGGCGGGCGCCCATCAGGCAGGCCTGCACTTCGCTGTCGAGATCGGCGGCGAGCGTCTCCGGGACGCGGGTGTTGCGCTTGACGATGGTGAAGACCGCCTCGTTGCGCACGCCGGCGTCGTAGAACTTGATCGGCGGCACGGCGAGGCCTTCCTCGAACACCGTGGTCGCGGTGCCGGGCATCGAGCCGGGTACGCGGCCGCCGATGTCGTCGTGATGGCCGAAGGCCTGGATGTAGGCGACGACTTCGCCCTGATGGAACACCGGCACCGTCGAGCACAGATCGGGCAGGTGGCCGATCGAGCCCTCGGTCAGATAGGTGTCGTTCATCAGGAACACGTCGCCCGGGCGCATGGTGTGCGGCGGGAAATCGCGCACCACGGCATTCGGCATGGCGGAGTAGGAGCGGCCGGTCAGCTTGCGGCAATAGCGGTCGAACAGACCGACCCGGTAATCGTGCGCTTCGCGGATCATCGGCGAGCGTGCGGTGCGCTCGATCGCGTATTCGATTTCCGCCTCGATGGAATTGAGCGTGCCTTCGACGATCTGCAGAACGATGGGGTCGACCTCGCGCTTGGGCAGATCCGGCGCGGTCGGCCACGGCCATTCCTTGGCATGCACGTTCATCATCTTTCAGCAGCTCCCTACCGGCAAGGCTTATACCTACGGCACGCCATGTTGGCTATGTTCCGTCACCCTGAGGTGCGAGCGTAGCGAGCCTCGAAGGGTGATGGCCCGGGCGCTGGGACCGCATCCTTCGAGGGCCGCTTCGCGGCCGCCTCAGGATGACGGTTTTCAGGAAGGAGATCACCAATGACTTTGCCAGGCTCAGTGACGGAGCGGGCGCGACAGGGCGCCGAGGTTCGCCGCGAGGTGCTCGGCGCGGCTTACGTCGATGCCGGAAAGCAAAAGGCCAACGCCTTCACCCAGCATTTCATCGAGTTCACCCAGACCCAGTGCTGGGGCAACGTCTGGCTGCGCGACGGCCTCTCGCACAAGACCCGCAGCATGCTCAATGTCTGCATGCTGGCGGCGCTGGCGCGCTGGCACGAGTTCGAGGTCCATGTTCGTGGCGCGCTCAACAACGGCGTCACCCCCGAGGAGATCGCCGAAATCCTCCTGCACGCCGGCGTCTATGCCGGCATCCCGATCGCTTCGGAAGGTTTCCGGCGCGCCGACAAGGTCATCAGCGACGTCGCCCAGGAGAAGAACCGCTGACGGGGCTTGTCCATTGCGCACAGGTTAACGGTCCGCTTCACCGGGCATTCACGTGGATTTTCCGCGCCGCCTGCCTCTATTCCGCGGGCCATCCGGGGCCGACGTCTCAATGTCATCATAATTAGTGACATTATGCGCACGCGTGGTTGGGGCAAGAATCAGGCAAGCGGTGTCGCAACTCCCGCGGGTTGCCGGCCTTGTGCTGTGCGCCGCGACGCTGGGCGGTTGCGCGACGATTTACAACGCGCCGATCAACCTTCCGCTGGCGACCGCGGATGCGGCGACATCCGACGCCACCGGCGTCATCCCCACCAACGGCGATGACGTTCTGGTCGGATTGACGTTCTCCGGCGGCGGTACGCGCGCGGCGGCGTTTTCCTATGGCGTGCTCCAGGGCTTCGATCACACCCCGACTGTGAGAGGTGTCTCGCTGCTCGACAGCGTTCATTACATCTCAGGAGTGTCCGGCGGCGCCATCACCGCCGCCTATTTCGGACTGAAGGGGCGCTCCGCCTTTTCGGATTATCCCCAGCGTTTCCTGCTGCGTAACGCCGAAGAATCGCTGGATACGCCGCTGACGCCGGTCGGCATCATTCGCGCCTATCAAGGCGGCACCAACGAAGCCCACCAGTTCACGCAATGGCTCGACCAGAATCTGTTTCAGGGCGCCACCTTCAAGCAGCTCGATATGCCCGGTCATCCCCACGTTCTGATCAATGCTTCGGACATCTACAATCGCACGCCGTTCGTGTTCAACGACACGACCTTCAAGGCGATCTGCAGCGACCTGAATTCCTATCCGGTCGCGAACGCGGTTGCGGCGTCAGCGACCATGCCGCTGATCTTCGCGCCGATGGTGCTGACGTCTTATGCCGATCGATGCCGGGCGGCGCTGCCCAAGTGGGTCACCCAGGCGCAAAATGACCCGGCGGCGCCGCCGCTTCTGAAAGCGTCCGCCGAGGCGATCGTGCGTTATCGCAACGGCTCGGTTCCTTACATCAAGCTGCTCGATGGCGGCGTGGTGGATTTTTACGGCCTGGCCGGATTTACCATCTCGCGCCTGTCGGCGGAGACGGCTTACGAGCCGCTGACCTCGCGCCAGGCGGTCAAGATCCGCCGCGTCCTGTTTATGGTGGTGGATTCAGGGCGAGGCCCTTCCGGCGATTGGGCGCGAAGCGTGGAAGGCCCGACCGCGCCGGAGCTCCTCATGGCCGCGGCCGACACCTCGACCGATTCAAGCGCCCGTTTGAGCTTTACCGCGTTTGCCGGGATCATCGCGGAATGGCGCGAAGCGCTGGTGCAATGGCGGTGCGGCCTGTCACACAGCGAGCGGCAGGCTTACGGGTCGCCCGACAAATGGGATTGTCGCGACCTGAAATTCTTTGTCGGTCACCTCGACTTCGACCAGCTCGGCGCGCAGCGGTCGTCGGCGCTTAATTCCATACCGACGCGCTTCAAGCTGTCGCCGCAGCATGTGGAAATGCTCGTCACCGCCGGGCAAGACGCGTTGCGAACCAACCCGACCTTTCACGCATTTCTGCGCAGTCTCGAAGGCCGCGCGCTCACGGCGGTTTCAGCGGCAGGCAAGCGCGCCGCCGCTACGCCCGCGCCGCGGCAGCCTTAATCGCGGCGCGGATGATCAGGATGCCGTGCGGATCGACGGTCAGGTGCTGGCCCGGAAACACCGCGGTGGTCGAGCCGAACTCCTCGACGATGGCCGGGCCCTCAAGCTGAAAACCGGCGCCGAGGGAAGCGCGGGCGAACACCGGCGTGTCGCGGAAGCCGCCGTCGAAATAAACCGGCCGGTTGGTTTGCTGCGGCGGTGCGCTGGACTTTTCCAGTTCGGGGATGCTGGGGCGATCGATCATGCCGAACGCCGGAGACGCAGAAATTCACCAGCTCGACTTTCTGCTGGCCGGCATAATTGTAGCCGAAAGTTTTTTGATGCGCGGCGTGGAACGCCTCGACCAGGCCGGCGAGGAACCGCCCGTCGATTTCGCCCGACGGCGCCGGCACGCGCACTTCCATGGACTGCCCGGCATAGCGCACGTCGGCTTCGCGCAGCGAGCGCAATGCTCGCCGGAGCGATGCCGTCTTTCTCCAGCGGTCGCCGTGCCTTCCGTTTCGAGCGACGCGTAGATGGCGGCGATGGCGGGCAGATCGATCGTCTCCTCGTGCATCACCTTGGTGACGATGTGGTCGGTGCGCCAATCGACCGCCAGCAGACCGAAGGCGGACAGATTGCCGGGATTCGGCGGCACGATGCAGGTCTTCATGCCCATCAATTCCATCACCGCCGGCGATTGCGCCGGCCCGGAGCCGCCGAACGACAAGCAGCGCAAACGCGGCCGGATCGATGCCGCGCTGGATGGTCATCTGCCGGATGGCGTTGGCGTCGATCCCAGTTGGCGATCTCGACGATGCCCTCGGCCAGTTGCTCGGCGCTCAGCTTGCCGGGAAGCCGCGCCGCGAGCGCCTTGAGCCCGTCGCGGGCGCGCTCGACGTTGAGCCGGATGCCGCCGCCGATCAGCGCCGGCGGAATGCGGCCGAGCACGAGATTGGCGTCGGTGATGCGTCGGCTCGTTGCCGCCGTTCGGGTAGCACATCGGGCCCGGCTCGGCGCCGGCGCTGCGCGGCCCAACCTTGAGCTTGCCTTCGCGCGTGATCCAGGCGATCGAGCCGCCGCCGGTGCCGATGGTGCTTGATGTCGAGCATCGGGATGCGCACCGGAAAGCGGCCGACACGGCCGCCATTGGTGATCTTCGGCTTGGCGGCTTCGATCAGGCAGAGATCGGTCGAGGTGCCGCCGGCATCGAGCGTCACCAGATCGGGAAAGCCGGCGATCTCGGCGATCACCGCCGAGCCGAGCGCGCCGGCGGCCGGTCCCGACAGCGCCGTGGTGATCGGCTTGCGCATCACCTGATCGGGGCTGGCGACGCCGCCGGACGACTGCATCACCAGGAACGGCTTTTTGTTCAGCTCCGGGCCGAGCTCGTCGCGGATGCGGTCGAGATAGCGGCTCATATGCGGCTTGATGAATGCGTCGACCAGCGTGGTCACGGCGCGCTCGTATTCGCGATATTCCGGCAGCACGTCGCAGGACAGCGACAGCGTGCAGTCGGGATATTCCTCGCGCACGATCTCGGCGGCGCGGCGCTCGTGCGCCGCGTTGGCGTAGGAGTGCAGGAGACAGATGCCGACCGCGGCGATGCCCTGCGTCGCGGAAAAAGCGCGCGGCGGCGCGCACGCTCGCCTCGTCGAGCGGCCGCAGCTCCTCGCCGAGGAAATTGAGCCGCCCGCCGACCTCGCGGACGTAGCGAAGCGGCACGATCCGTTCCGGCTTCACCCAGAAATACGAATTGCCGTAGCCCTCCGGCACCGCCTGGCGGGCGATTTCCAGGATATGGCGGAAGCCTTCGGTGACGATCAGGCCGAGGCCGGCGATCTCGCCTTGCAGCAGCGCGTTGGTCGCGACCGTGGTGCCGTGCGCCAGCACCGCCAGATCGTCGACGCCGGCGCCGCATTCGCCGAGGATGGCATGCACGCCGCGCACCAGCGCAATCGCCGGATTTGACGGCGTCGACGACGACCTTGGTCACGCGCATGCGCGCCGGACGTGTCGTCGACACAGACGATGTCGGTAAAGGTGCCGCCGGTATCGATGCCGATCCGCAGCTTGGCGCCGCTGCTCATACTCCCACGCTCCGTCCTTCACACCACGACCGGCTTGTCTGGAATTTAAGCAAAAAAGGGGCCGTCTGTCCTATTGGCCTTGCCCCCGGCTACCTGGATCGCCAGCCGCAACGGACCCCTTTCGATTGGTATCGATCGTCGGGCGCGGGTCAAAACGGCTTCGGGCCGGCGCATGCGCCGGCCCGAAGATATCGCGGGGTGCCCGTCTTGCCGGGCCTAAGGACGAGCCTGGCGTCGCCTAGGCCGCGGCCCGCTGCCAGAGACGCTTTGTGGCCAGCGCCGCGCCTTCCGAGAGCGCCTTTAGCTTGGCCCAGGCGATCTGCGGATGGACGCGGCCGCCGAGGCCGCAGTCGGTCGAGGCGATCACGTTGTCGCGGCCGACCACTTCGGCGAAGCGGATGATCCGGTCGGCGACAAGCTCCGGGTCCTCGATCAGATTGGTCGAGTGACTGACGACGCCGGGCAGGATCTTCTTGCCGGCGGGAAGCTTGGTGTTCTTCCACAGCTTCCACTCGTGCTCGTGACGCACATTGGCGGCCTCGAAGGAGTAGTAGTCGCAATTGACCGCCAGCATCAGGTCCACCAGGTGCTTCATCGGGATGTCGGTGGTGTGCGGACCGTGCCAGCTGCCCCAGCACAGATGGAAGCGGATCTTGTCGGACGGCAGCCCCTTGATCGAGTGATTGACCGCGTCGATCTGCATCTTGGTGTAGCGCCGATAGCCTTCAACACTCGGCTCGTTCTTCTGCTGATCCCAGTTCTCGCCGATCGCCGGATCGTCGAGCTGAACGATGAGGCCGGCGTCGATGATCGCCTTGTACTCGTCGTGCATGGCGTCGGCGCAGGCGTACAACAGCTCCTCTTCGGTCTTGTAGTATTCGTTCGGCATGCGCGCGCAGCTCGCCGGCGCGATCGCATTCATCCAGGCCCCTTCGGTCGGCAGCCCGGCGGCCTTGAGGCCGGCCTTGAAGTTGGCGATGTCGCGCTGGATCAGATCCTGGCCCTTGTACTTGATCGGGCCTTTGACCAGCGGGCTGTGGTTGGTCATGAACTGCTCGGGCAACCCGCAGCCGGAATGCGGGTCGAGATACGCTTCCTGGAACTTCGCCATGTCGCGGCGTTCGCCCCAGTCGCCGACGATGAAATCCTTCGGCGCCATCGGCGTCTTGGTGTGTGCCGACAATGTCGTGAACCAGAGCCCCTGGTCGACGACCTCGACGCCGGCAAGGCGCCGGATCACATACGACCACCAGGCGCCGTAATCGTAGGCCCAGCCCACGGTGTGGCCGAGCTCGCCATCGTTGATGAGATCGACGCCGGCGTCTTTCTGCTTGCGCACGACCTCGGCCACCGCCTCCTTGAGCTCGCGGTCATAGGCGGCTTCGTCGAACTTCTCGCCGAGGGTCTTCTTCTGGCTCAATTCCAGCAGCTTCTGCGGGCGCGGCAGGCTACCCACGTGAGTCGTCAGTATCCGGTCAGCCATTTTTTCCTCCCGATTTTTTCCACGTTCATTATGCCGAGTACGCACGCTGTTGCGCGCCACCGGTTGCCGCGGTTCTATCAAAAGCCGCTCACTGTCGGCAAGGCATCAGCGCCGCGTTTGCTGGGCAACGTCGACGCACGCAATCGTCAGTGGGCGGCGGTGGGCAGCCGCCAATGCCAAACGATGGCCGATAGACAGGCGCCGCGGCGCCCGGAATTTTTTGCAAGGTCCGGTGCCCGCAACCGCTTGCGAAAAGCGGAAAGCGCGCCGACCTCGCGATTGGGCCGCCCGTCACTCATACATTGATATGAAGCCTCACCGCCGAAGGTTGGATGGTGGAGTACGCGATTTCGTCTGAGGTTACCCCCGAGCAAGGGTTTCTCGCGCAATTCCGACGGTCCCAAGGCTCTGTGCGAACGCCAAAGCGCGCCAAGCGGAACAAAGGCGCGCTTTAGCCCCGCCCGTCGGATTCAACGAATCCAGGGAGTTTTACAATGCGCGTACGGCTGAGCACCAAAGTCGTCGATAGCGATCGGCGTCGGCTCTTGAACGCCTCCGCGATTGGCATCGCCGCCGCAGTAGCGGCCACCATCGCGGCCGCGCTCGCCGTCTTCGGCGGCAGGGCCATGTCCGCACAGGACAAATATGCCCTGCGCGTGCCGGGCGGGCTCGCGTTCTCCGAGTTCAGGGGATACGAAAACTGGCAGGCCGTTGCCATCAGTCAGGCCGGAAAGGTCGCCTTGATCCTGGCTAATCCCGTGATGATCGACGCTTACCAGGCCGGCATCCCCGCCAACGGCAAGCCTGTCCCCGACGGCGCCAAGATGACGAAGATTCATTGGAGCCCGAAACAAAGCGCGACGGCTCCCGATCCGACGACGGTGCCGGGCGCTCTGCATGACGTCGACTTCATGGTGAAGGACAGCAAGAGATTCGCGGACAGCGGCGGATGGGGATATGCCGAGTTTGAGTACGACCCGGCGTCCGATACGTTCAGGCCCGGCAATTTAGACGACCAGCCGCCGCAGGCGAACGGTGCCAACTGCGGGTTCGCCTGCCACACGATCGTAAAGTCAAGAGATTACGTTTTCACGGAGTACGGAAAGCGGTGAACGGCAAGCTTGGATATCATCATCCGCTGATGCTTCCGCCGCCGCTGGCGTCGAACGCGGTGGAGCGAAAGCCCGATGGGAGCCGATCATGAATAACGGCGCCGACGACGACCGACGCATCTCACGCCGCATGGCGCTCTCCGGTGCCGCACTGGCACTCGGCGCGGTGGCAATCGCTGCGGGGGTCTCACAATCGGCAGCGCAGCAGAAGATCAGCCAGGCGGACGCCAAATATCAGGATACGCCGAAGGGCAACCAGCGTTGCGACGGCTGTGTCAATTTCCAGCCGCCGAAGGCTTGCAAATTCGTCCAAGGCGATATCAGCCCAAGCGGCTGGTGCCAGCTGTTTGCCCCGAAGAGCTAGTCCTGGACCCAATCTTTCCCGCAATAGCACGTAGACTGCGCGGCGCGCCCGCCGCCACCAAAGTTGATCCAGATCAATGCGCTTGACGGGTTGCCTTTTAATCCTAATGGAGGACTTTTTGGGCGTGGCCTTTAGGCGTGGCTTTAACAGTCAGTCGGCATTGCTTGGTCATGATAAAGATGCGGAGAAAACGAAATGCCGAAATGGCCGCGGTCGCATCGCTGATCATCGCCATCATCGGATTTGACACGTCCGCGTCGGCGCAAAATATTGAAGTAGGTAAAACTGAATATCAGTCCAGTTGTGCGGCCTGCCACGGCAGCGACGCCAAAGGCGACGGCCCGGTCGGCAAAGCGTTGAAGACGGCCCCCGCCGATCTGACGGTTCTTGCCAGGAACAACAACGGCGTGTTTCCCTACGACAGGGTGTACCAGATGATCGACGGGCGAAATTCGACGGTCATCAGCCACGGCACGCGTGACATGCCGGTCTGGGGATACCGCTTCGGGCCGCCGCAAGCATTTCGGTTTAAAAATCGCATATTGGCGGTGATCGATTACCTGAAGAGCATCCAGGAAAAGTAAGCCAATCGCGTTCGCATCGATGGTCCCTGTGCAGCAGCCGGATCTCCGGTCCGTTGGGGGAACGCAATACATCTTGCCTACACGAAGGTGTTAATTGCCTAGCCGAACGCACAATCGTCCTTCGGGCCTCCGCAAAATATTGCTGCTGCGCGTGGTGAGGTGATTGGTGGCCGCGGGATTCTTATCCTAAAAGAACCTGGAGACGAGGAGTACCCGATGCAAACGACCTGGATGCCGCACGAGAAACATGGGCGGCTCACCGAACAAAGCGACCTGCCGGACAGCGTTTTTGCCTTTCCGAAACAGCGGAAAGAGCCGCTGACCGATGAAGCGCACGTGCGCAACGCCGTCGCCCGGTTCGATCAGGTCATCGATGTCTCCGATGCCGATCGTGCTTTGGCCTTCGCCAACATCGAGAAGGCTGCAAAATACTATGGTGTCGATCTTTCGGAGACGTCATGGCATGAGCTCGGCGTCCATCCGCAACTCCACCGCAAAGAAGCCGCCGCCAAAGGCGTTGAGGCCAGGCGGGCGCGCGGAGAACTGCAAGACGCTGCCGCGAAAGCCGTTGCGACCAAGCGCGAGAGCGGGGTACTGAAAGAGGAAGGCAAGAAAGCCGCTGCGACGCGCAAGCGCGAGCGTGAGAAACGAGGCCAGCATCGCACTGTTTGAGGGAGACGCCAATGACAGATCAAGCCACGACCAGTGGCGGGCTACGCATGCCCGCTGCCGACCATCGGACGCTGGACGCCATTTTCCATCATCCAGTACCCCATAACCTCAGTTGGATGGACACGCTACGGCTGTTGACCCATCTGGGGTCAGCTGAGGAAAAGGCGGACGGCAAGTATTCGCTGACCATAAACGGCCGGCATCTCATCTTTCACAAGCCGCACAGCAAAAATCTTGACGCGCGTGAGGTCACCGACCTCCGCCACTATCTGGCATCGGCCGGAGTTTCACCGCAAGATCCGTATGGAGCGGAGCCGCCGGTCAAGCCGGAGTCCGTGGATGTTGTGGTGTTGATTGATCATCACAGTGCGAAGCTCTATCGGATTGATCTTTCATCGAATCAACCCGGCGAAGCCATCAGACCCTACGACCCGCATCATTTCCTGCATCACCTGCACCACCGCGACGAACTGCGCGAACAGGGGCAACGCGCGCCGGAAGACCTGACGTTTTACGACAGGATCGCCGAGGCTCTGCGCGATGCTGACCGTATCGTGCTGCTCTCGCACGGCACGGGTGAGAGTAACGCATCGCAAATCCTGGCGGAAAGGTTGAAGAAGCAGCACCCCAACGTCTATGCCAGGATCGTCCGGCAGGCCGTTGTCAACACCTCCGCCATGACGGAGGCGGAAATCGTCGCCTACGCAAGACAGGCCCTGGCGACTGATGCACAGCAGCAACCGTGATCGCCCAAATCGGTCTGCAGAGCCGAGTCGGCGTGCGGTTGGTTCTTGCGTTCGAACGCTTATTTTTTCAGCTCGAACACGATGTCCTGCGCGCCTTTCCATAACGTCAGCTTGCCGAGCGGCGTCAGGTTGTCGCGGCCCTTGGTGAGGGTCAGGAAATGATTGCCGGCGAGCTGGCCGACCTTGCTGGAAAAATCGACCGCCCCGTAAGCCAGCAGGATTTCGGTCTCGCTGATGCCGCCGGGGTAAAGAATGATGTCGCCCGGCGCCGGATGGCTGGTGGCATTTTCGTATCCCAGGCCGAAATCGAAATCGCCAAGCGGAATCCAGCAGCCTTCGCCACTCCAGCGCACGTGAATGATCTGCTGCCGGTAGGGCAGCATGCGTCATGAATTTGGCGCAGGTTTTCGGCGCCAGCGTTTCCTCCATCTGCGCCTCGAATTCATACGGTCCGGCCTTGATGCGAAGAATGGTCATTGGGGTCCGATCCTGTCGAGGAAGTTGAACAGCACGCGCGCGGCAATGTCGATGTCGGCGCGGCGAAGCGAATTCGTCCGGGTTGTGGCTGACGCCGCCGCGGCAGCGCACGAACAGCATGGCGAACGGAATGATCCTGTCGAACGCCATGGCGTCGTGCCCGGCGCCGCTCGGCAGCCGGCGCGGCGATCACGCCGAAGCTCTCGACCGCTTGCGCCATCTGATCCGAAAGCAGATCGTCGCAAACGCGGCCGGCACTTCGTGGCCGACCAACAGCCGCGCCGTCACGCCGCGGCGCCGCGCGATGGCGCCGATCGATTCCTTGATATCGTTGACCGCGATGGCGCGCTCCTGATCGGAGGGGCTGCGGATGTCGAGCGTAAAGCGTGCCCGTCCCGGGATGGTGTTGGCCGCCGAGCCGGGCACGTCGATCTTGCCGACCGTCGCCACCAGATTGGAGCGCGATCCGCGCGCGCGCTTCGACGGCGAGCAGCATTTCGGCGGCCGCCGCCAGCGCGTCGTTGCGCATCGGCATCGGCACGGTGCCGGCATGGCCGGCGACGCCGTCGACCTCGACTGCGCCGCGCGGTGACGCCGTCGATGGCGGTGACGATGCCGACCGGCAGGTCCTTCGTGTCTCCAGCACCGGGCCCTGCTCGATATGGACTTCGACATAGCCGAGCGCGTGGTCCGGCGACATCGCCTCTTCGGATAGCCGCGACGGATCGCAACCGAAGGCCATCAATGCCTGGCGGCGCGACACGCCGTCTTCGCCGACTTCGTCGAGCGCTTTGCACGTCGAACCTGCCGGCCAGCGCTTTGGCGCCGCCGAGCGTCGAGGCAAAGCGCACGCCTTCTTCGTCGCCGAAGGCGATGACCTCGATGGCGAACGGAAATCGCTTGCCGGATTTGGTACGCGGCCTTGACGACTTCGATGGCGGTGACGACGCCGAGCGCGCCGTCGAACCGGCCGGCGTCGCGGACGGTATCGATATGCGAGCCGATCATCAGCGTCAGCGGTGCCGCCGCCGCGCGCCCGATAGCCGGCCGACGACGCTGCCGGCGGCGTCGATCCGCGGCGTCATGCCGGCTTCGCGCATCCAGCCCGCCACCAGGTCGGCGGCCTTGCGGTGCGCGGGGCTCAGATAGAGCCGCGTCAGGCGACCGGGCTCGTCGCTGACGGCCGCCAGTTCGACCAGCCGGCCGGCGATCGCCTCGCCGAGGACGCCCTGTTCCGCCGGCTCCAGCATGACTGACTCCGCGCATTTCGCGCGCTTTTAATGGAGGCATCGTCCGGCTTGGTCAATCGCGCGTTTCTGCGGCGTCCTTGCGCGGCTGCGGACCCTTGAAGAGGCGGCGCGCGCCTCTGCCATGGTGGTTGCCGGGCTTCTGTACCCTTAGCGAAAGCCGCGATGTCCCCGTTCCTCCGCCGATTATCCGCGCGATCTCGCCGGCTACGGCCGCAATCCGCCCGATCCCCGCTGGCCGGGCGGCGCCCGCGTGGCGCTGCAATTCGTGATGAATTTCGAAGAAGGCGGCGAGAACTCGATCCTGCACGGCGATGCGGCGTCGGAGGCCTTTCTGTCCGATGTGCTCGGCGCCGCGCCCTGGTACGGGCCAGCGCCACATGAACGTGGAATTGATGTTCGAATACGGCTCGCGCGCCGGCTTCTGGCGGCTGTGGCGGCTGTTCACCGCGCGCAAAATTCCGGTGACGGTATTCGGCGTGGCGACCGCGCTCGCGCGCAACCCGCAGATCGTCGCCGCCATGCGCGAGGCCGGCTGGGAGATCGCCTCGCACGGCCTCAAATGGATCGACTACAAGAATTTCTCCCGCGCCGAGGAAGCGGCGCACATGCGCGAGGCGATCCGCCTGCACACCGAGGCGACCGGCGAGCGGCCGCTATGGCTGGTACACCGGCCGCACCTCCGAGCACACGCTGCCAGCTCGTGCTGGCCGACGGCGGCTTTCTCTATTCGTCCGATTCCTATGCCGACGATCTGCCGTATTGGGTGAGCGGGCCCGAAAGCGCCGCATCTGATTATTCCCTACGCGCTCGACGCCAACGACATGCGCTTCATCAACCCGCAGGGCTTCGCCAACGGCGAGGATTTTTTCGTCTATCTGCGCGACAGCTTCGACGTGCTCTACAGCGAAGGCGAGCGCGCGCCGAAAATGATGTCGATCGGCCTGCATTGCCGGCTGGCCGGCCGTCCCGGCCGCGCCGCCGGCCTCATGCGCTTTCTCGATTACGTCGCCGGCTTCGATCGGGTGTGGATCGCGACGGCGGCTCGACATCGCGCGGCATTGGCATCGCGAGCATCACCCCGTCGCCGCCGCTGCATCGTCGCGCGAAGCTTGAAGTCGTTGGCATGGCTCCCGTTTCACTCGACACCCTCAACAGCCGCCGACCGCAAAGCCTTCGCCGCCGACGCTCGGCGAAGTGATGGAGCTGGCGCCGTGGGTGGCGGACGAAGCGTTCGCGGCGCGGCCGTTCGCGAGCTCGCCGCGCTCTATCAGGCGATGACGGAAGCGGTGCGCAAGGCGCCGGCGAGGCGCGTCAGCGCGCGCTGATCGACGGCCATCCCGATCTCGCCGGCAAGGCCGCGCGCGAGGGCAAGCTCACCGCCGATTCCACCGCCGAGCAGGCGGGCGCCGGGCTCGACCGGCTGAGCGAGGACGAGTTCGCCGCCTTCCACCGCCTCAACGACGCCTATCGCAAGAAATTCGGCATGCCGTTCATCGTCTGCGTGCGCCGGCACGGCAAGGAATCGATCCTGCGCGAGTTCGAGCGGCGGCTGCAATAACGATGCGGCGGCGGAGCAGCAAGCCGCGCTCGGCGAAATTTTCCGCATCGCCGCGCTGCGGCTCGATCAGCGGGTGACGGCGGTCCGGACCGGCTCAAAGTGCACGGCCATCTCTCGACCCACGTGCTCGACATGCATGGCGGTCATCCGGCGCAGGGCGTGGCGATCGAATTCTGCGAGATCGGGGCAGGGGGCGTGCGCACGCACCCTCCAGCGCGCCGTCACCAATGCCGACGGCCGCACCGACCAGCCGTTGTTCGGCGGCGTGCCGATCCCGATCGCGACCTACGAATTGCGCTTTGCGGTCGGCGAGTATTTCGCGCGGCGGCGCGCGCCGACGAGCCGATCCGCCGTTTCTCGACATCGTGCCGGTGCGTTTTCCGTCGCCGAGCCGGAAGGCAAATATCACGTGCCGCTTTTGGTGACGCCGTGGTCGTATTCGACCTATCGCGGCAGCTAAGGCGGGCGCGCCGCTGCTCGACCGTCTGGCGAAGTCTGTTGGGCCGCCGCGCCGACAGAGACCGGCGCGTTCAGATAAAGGGAGGGATCGCCGGTGGCCGAGCACACGTCCGCTGTCCGAAATTCTGCCGAAGGAAATGAACGAGCTTAAGGTCAAGCCGCTGTTCACGCTGCTGCTGGCGGTGGCGCCGCCGATCAATGTCGGCAGGACGCCCGGCGTCGACCGCCGCGTCGGCGTCATCACCGGCGGCCGGTTCGAAGGCGAGCGGCTCTCCGGCGAGCTGTTTCCCGGCGGCGGCAGCGACTGGCAGTCGATCCGGCCCGGCGACGGCGCCTGGATGATCAATGTGCGCATCGTGCTCAAGACCGACGACGGCGCCGATCATCGGCATGCCCTATACCGGCATCCGCCAGGGGCCGAAGGAGGTGCTCGACCGCATCGCCCGCGGCGAAGTGGTCAAGGCCACCGACTATTATCTGCGCATCTCGGCGACGTTCGAGACCTCGTCGGAGAAATATGGCTGGCTCAACAACGTCATCAGCATCGGCGTCGGCCATCGCCTGCCCGAAGGGCCGATCTACCAGATGTTCGAAGTGCTGTAGCGGGCGATCAATGGGCGCGAATGCCCGGCATGCGACCCGCATCAGCCTCCGCCTTTCAGGGCGGAGGAGATGCGGCCCACTCGCGTTCGGCACATTTCTCTGCGTGAGCGATCGCGTCCTCCCGGGTGAGAGATGGCTTCGTCTGCTAACTCCGGCAATGAGCGAAGTCGGTAGTATGTAAGCGAAGACGGGGAGCATCATGTCAGGCCTGGCGCAATGTTCGATCTCACCAACGGCGTGGTTGTGCTGCGCCTGATCTGCGGGTTGTTTTTCATTCCGCACATCGTCGGCAAATTCACCGAGCCGGCGACGCTGAACTTCTTCAAGGCCGCCAAATTCAATCCGCCGGCGACCTGGATGTATATCGCCGGCACCATCGAGACATTCCTGACCATCGGTCTGGTGTTCGCCATCTACACGCCTTATGTCGCCGCGATCGCCGCGATCCATCTGGCGGTCGCCGGCGCGGCGACCTACAAGGTGACGCAGGAAATGGATCTGGGTGATCGGCGGCTTCGAATATTGCGTGTTCTGGGCGCTCGCTGCGTGGCGCTGGCGCATGCTGACGTGGCCGAAATAGCGACGCAAAAACCGGGCGCGAAATGAAGTCGCAGGAGTGAGCGCAGTGATCAAAGCGGGCATTGTCGGACTGGGCTGGTGGGGCAAGACGCTGGTCGAGTCGGCCGAGAACAGCGACGCCATCACGTTCGTGGCCGGCACGACGCGCACGGTGACGCCGGAGGTCGAGGCGTTCGCCAAGCAGAAGGGGCTGCAGCTCGCCGCCGAGCTATGACGCGCTGATCGGCATCACGCCGGCGTCGACGCGGTGGTGCTGGCGACGCCGCATTCCATGCACGCCACGCAGGTGATGGCCGCCGCCGCGGCCGGCAAGCACGTTTACTGCGAGAAGCCGTTCACGCTGACCAAGCGCGAAGCCGAAGACGCCGTCGCCGCGGTGCGCAAGGCCGGCATCGTGCTCGCGGTCGGCTACAACCGCCGCTTCCATCCGGAGATGACCAAGCTGCGCGACATGATCCGCTCCGGCGAGCTCGGCACCATGCTGCACGTCGAAGCGACCATGACGTTTCCCAACGCGCTGACCATCAATCCGAAGCACTGGCGCGCCGACAAGGCGGAGACGCCGCTCGGCGGGCTGATGCCGATGGGCGTGCACGCCATCGACGGCATGATCGATCTGTGCGGGCCGATCGACCACGCGTTCGCGCAAAGCTTCCACCGCGCCGCGCCGATCGACGCCGACGACACCACCTCGATCCTGCGTGCGCATGAAGGAGGGCATGTCCGGCTATCTCGGCACCATGACCACCACCGGGCCCGGGCTTTTCCTTCCAGGTGTTCGGCTCCAAGGGCTGGGTGCGGCTGGAAGGCCTCACCCACGTCGCCGGCGCGTCATCCGAGGAGCGGCGCACTGCGGCTGTTCGGCACCTGCAAATTCCAGCCGGTGAAGGGCGAGGCCAAGGTCTGGCAGGCGGCGTCGCATGGACATTACCCGCGCCGCGCTCGAAGCCTTCGCCACGGCGGCCGCCGGCGGGCCGGCCTATCCGATTCCGCCCGATCAGGTGATCGCCGGCGTTGCCGCCACCGAAGCGATCATCCGCTCGGCCGGCCTCGGGCAAGGTGGAGAAGGTGCAGTGATGCGTTTCGAAGCAGCAGTCTTCCCTTCCCCCTTGTGGGGGAGGGTAGGGAGGGGGTTCGCCAGATGACGCGAGTGCGTCGACGTCTGCGCTTCACGCGTTCGACCCCCACCCCAGCCCCTCCCCACAAGGGGGAGGGGAACAAACAACAGGAAAACGAAAACATGGATCTCGGCAACGGTCTCGGCCATCTGACCTATTCGACCCTGGTGCATCCCGCCGACGACTGGGAGCAATTGTGGAATTCGCTCAACACCTATCTGCCGAAGGTCAAGGCGCGGTTCGCCGGCAACAAGTCGTTCGGCGTCTGCATCCGGCTGGCGGCAAAGACCGCGGAGACGCTCGCCGACAGCGCCGCCGAGCGCGCCAAGCTGAAGAAATTTCTCGAAGACAACGACATGTACATCTACACCGCCAACGCCTTCGTCTACGGCCACTTCAAGGGCGACAAGGTGAAGGAGGAGGTGTACGAGCCGGATTGGCGCAGCGAAGAGCGCACCCAATACACCATCAACGTCGCCAACATGCTCGCCGACGTCTGCCCGCCGGGCATCGCGCCGTCGATCCAGACTTCGCCGCTCGGCTTCAAGCCGCGCGTCACCGGCCACGACGTGGTCGCGAGCTACACCAACAATGTGCTGCGCGTGGTGGCGCATCTGATCGCGCTCGAGGCGAAGACCGGCCGCACCGTGCAGCTCGCGCTCGAGCCGGAGCCGTTCTGCTTCCTCGAAACCACCGACGAGACCATCGCCTATTTCCGCGATCATCTTTATTCCGGCGCCTCGGTCGAGAAGCTCGCCAAGCTCGCGCACGTCCCGATCGCCGAAGCCAACGAGGCGCTGCGCCGGCATCTCGGCATCGTCTACGACATCTGCCATCAGGCGGTGGAATACGAGGACATCGGCGCGTCGCTGCAGAAGCTGGTCGATGCCGGCGTGCCGGTGTTCAAGCTGCAGGAAGCCGCCGCGCTGCATATGTTCCGGAAGTGACGCAGGGCGCCGTCGATACGCTCAAGCGATACGCCAAGACCATTTATCTGACCCAGACGCTGGAAAAGCGGAACGGCAAGCTCACCAATATCTCAATGTCGACGACGCCATCGCCGCCTTCGAGAAGGATCCGGGGGGCCCGCGCGAATGGCGCACCCACATCCACGTGCCGGTGTTCCTCGACGATCTCGGCCAGTTCCGCACCACGCGCTTTGCCATCGCCGACGCGCTCAAGCTTCCACAAGCGGAAGCCGCTGTCGCGGCATCTGGAAGTCGAGACCTACACCTGGGACATGCTGCCGGAGAGCCTGAAGATCGAGCGACATCGTCGACTACATCTGCCGCGAGCTCGATTGGGTGCGCGGCCAATTGGTCTGACGATTCTTTTCCCTCCCCCCTTGTGGGGCAGGGTAGGGAGGGGGGTCGCGAGGTGAGCTTGAGGGCGGCGACGTCCGTGCGCCGTCTCACTACCCCCACCCCTAACCCGTCCCCACAAGGGGGAGGGGAACAGTTGGGAGAAGTGTCATGAAAGTCGGATTTATCGGGCTTGGCCGCATGGGCCAGGTCATGGTGCGCCGGCTGCTCGATGCCGGGCACGAGGTCGGCGTCTATAATCGCTCGCCTGACAAGATGAAGCCGCTGACCGACGCCGGCGCCAAGCCGATGGCCTCGATCAAGGCGGCGGCGACCTTCGGCGATGCGGTGTTCACCATGGTGCACCGACGACGCCGCGGTGTTCGAGGTGGTCAACCAGCCGGGCGGCATTGAAGGAGTCGCTGCCGAAAGGCGGCGTGCATATCTGCGCCGGCACCCACAGCGTCGCCGCTATTCAGAAGCTCACGAAACTGCACGCCGAAGCCGGGCAGGTGCTGATCGCCACGCCGATGCTCGGCCGCCCGGAAGTCGTCGCCGCCGGCAATGCCGGCATCCTGGTCGGCGGGCCGCGCAGGACAGCGTCGAGCGCTTGCGGCCGCTGTTCGCCGCGATCGCCGGCCGCGTCGTCGATTCCGGCGAGCGAGCCGGTCGCGTCGGCGGCGATCAAGATCGCCAACAATTTCGTGCTCGGCTGCGCCATCGAAGCGATGGGCGAGGGCTTCGCGCTCACCCGCAAATACGGCGTCAAGCCGGACGTGTTCTACCGGGTGATGACCGAGGGCCTGTTCAATTGCTGGGCCTACAAGACCTACGGCAAGTTCATCGTCGACGAACAATATCTGCCGGCCGGCCAGCGCGCCGTCAACGGATTGAAGGATGCCAATCTCGCGCTCGCCGCCGGCGAAGCGGACGGCGTGCCGCTGCCGTCAGCGGCAATGTCTGGCGCGACCGGCTGGTCGGCGCCGTCGCCCACGGCGAAGGCGAGCACGACTGGGCGGTGATGGCGAAGGACCAGGCCCGGGCGAGCGGTTTGGTTTGACTTTCCGCCCCCGCTTCGCGGGGCGGGATGATCAAGCAAACGCCCCTTGAAATCCTCGACGAACTGCCGGGTCGTGATCGGCTCGCGCTTGACCAGATCGCGAATCAGCTTGGTGTTCTCGGTGGAGAAGCCGCCGGTCGCCGTCGCTCTGGCGACCAGCAGCAGATGCGTGACCAGCCAGTCGGGCAGGCCGCGCGCTCTCACCGCCTGCTCGTTCTGTTCGAGCGTCACCGGCACGTAGCTGACCTTCTTGCCCAGCACCTCCGAGAACACCTCGGCGAATTGCGGGTAGGTCACGAGCTTGCCGGTGAACTCATAAGTCTTGCCGGCATGCGGCGCCGGATCGATCAGGATGCGCGCGCCGACCGCGCCGGTGTCGCGCACGTCGATCAAGGCGATGCCTTGGTCGGGTGCGGCGGTGCCGACGAACTTGCCGTCGTTCTTGATCGTGGCCGCCTGCCCGAAGTGTTCTGCATGAACAGGCCGGGCTTGAGGATCGTCCAGCCGATGCCGCTGCCTTTGAGCCGCTCTTCGATCGCGAGATGGCCGCGGCCGACGACCGACGGCGTATCGGCAAAGGCGACGGCCGCTCCGCCGCCGACCCGCACCAGATATTTGACGCCGGCCTTCAGCGCCGCGTCGAGCACGTTGTTCTGCTGCTCGACCATGCCCGGATTATGCCCGGTGACCACGAACACGCTGTCGACGCCGCTCAGCGCCTGTTGCAGCGCCGCCTGGTCGGTCAGTTCGGCAACCGCGGTTTTTATGCCGGCGCCCAGCACGTCGCGCGCTTTGTCGGCATTGCGCACCACGGCGACGGGGTCTTGGCCCAACGCCTTGAGTTCTTTCACCACCGCCCGGCCGGTATTGCCGGTCGCGCCCACAACAGCAATCGTCATTGTCGTTTCCTGCCCACTGCTTGCTGTCCCGCCAGCCCCGACCAGCTTTTAGAGCATGATCCGGAAAAGTGGAAACCGGTTTTCCGGAACGATCATGCTCCGCCATAAATTGCCGTGAAAATCCCCGTTTGCGCCGCTTGCGCCGCATGCGCTAAATGTCTTGCCGCTGGTTCCCCTTCGCCCCCATTTGCCCAAAAACCTTAAGGAAACGACCGATGAAATACAACCGCCCGCAAGCGACCGCGTCCTGGGGCACGATGGCCAAGGACTGGGAGAAGGGCATCGATTACGCCCGCCTGCACAAGGAGCGCGTCAAGCGCGCGCAGGAAGCGATCCGCCATGCCGGCCTTGGCGCCGTGCTGGCGTTCAACTTCGACAACATCCGCTACATCACCGGCACCCATATCGGCGAGTGGGCGCGCGACAAGTTCATGCGCTATGCGCTGTGCCCGGTGGTCGGCGAGCCGATGCTGTGGGACCCGGCGCCGCCGGCCAAACGCATCTCCTCGCCGTGGATCGCCGACAATGTCGCCGCGCCCATATCGACCATGCAGGGCGGGCTGCCGCTGCAGCTCAACATCCAGGGCGACTTCGCCAAGCAGATCAAGAAAGTGCTGGTCAAGCTCGGCATCGACAAGGAGCCGATCGGCATCGATCTGATGGAATTGCCGATGCTGCGCGCGCTGGAGAAGGAAGGCATCGAGGTGGTCGACGGCCAGCAGGCGATGCTCGACGCCCGCGAAGTCAAGACCGCCGACGAGATCGAGCTCCTGAAAATGGCCTGCGCCATGGTCGACGCCACTTACGTCGACATCGCCCGCGCCATCCGCCCCGGCACCCGCGAGAACGAACTGGTCGCCATCGCCAACGACCGGCTGTTCCGCATGGGCTCGGAGCGGGTCGAGTGCGTCAACTCGGTGTCGGGCCAGCGCGGCCGGCCGCATTCGCACACCTTCTCCGACCGCATGATCCAGCCGGGCGATATGGTGTTCCTCGACATCATGCATTCGTTCAACGGCTACCGCACCTGCTACTACCGCACCTTCATCTGCGGCGAGCCGAACAAATATCAGATCGACGCCTACGAGACCGCGTCGAAATGGATTTCCGCCTCGATCGACATGATCCGCCCCGGCATCACGCCCGACCAGGTGGCGCAGGTGTGGCCGGATGCGCAGGAATTCGGCTACCGCGACGAAGCCGAAGCGTTCCTGCTGCAATACGGCCACGGCGTCGGGCTGTCGCTGTGGGAGCGGCCGATCATCTCTAAGCGCTACACCGGCCAGAACACGCCGCTGAAGGAAGGCATGGTGTTCGCGCTCGAGACCTGGAAAGGCGCCGAGGACGGCTCCGGCGCCGCCCGCATCGAGGAAGAAGTCGTGGTCACCAAGGACGGCTGCCAGATCATCACCAACTTCCCCTCGCACAAGCTGATCTCCTGCGGCCTGCCGGGCTGCGACGTGTGGTGATTTTTTTTCCGCCCCCGCACGTAGTACGGGGGAGGGGGACCATGCGAAGCATGATGGAGGGGGCGTCTCCGCCTCGTCATTGCCGGACTTGATCCGGCAAAGCCCGGTGGTGACGACGAAAAGAACCGACAGCGCTTGGCGCCTCGGCCGCATCCTTCGAGGCTCGCTGACGCTCGCACCTCGGGATGACGGAATAGTGGTGAGCCCCTCACGTTTGGGTCCTGAAACGGCCATGAGAGCCTGTCTCGCACTTTTCGTTCTTCTGGCCGCGGCCACGGGCGCTTTGGCCGGCGACATTCGCAAGGGCGCCATCATGCAGGTGCGGCCCAATTCGATATGGTTTCAGGACGTTGCCATGCTGACGCATTGGCAGCAGCTGAAGAAAAACGGCGATGCCGCGGCGCTGGCGTCTTATCAGGACAGCGTGCTGCATTCCCGCGATGCTTGGCAGTTCGTCTACCCGCTCACGGTGAAAGTCCTTGGATTTGCGCCGCGGAAGAACCGGGTCACTGTGGAAATGGAGACCGCAGGCCGGTTCGAAGGCAGCACATGGGTGCTGGACGCCGATGCGCTGGCGCAATAGCGAGCCGAGCAGTCGCTGGCATAGGGTGGGCTGCGCGGAGCGAAGCCCACGGGGACTGCGCCGTCACCCGGCAATCATTGCAGGTCGTCGTCGGAAATCTCGGCGAGTTTCGCCAAATGCCGCTGCAGTCCGATCCTGAGCGGGCGATTTCCATGAATCGGAATGGAAAGACGCACGACGCTTTCCGGCCTCGCCATAGATATGATGGCTGCCGGCCACCCGCAGCAAACGCCAGCCGCGCCGCTCGACGAGACGAGCGAAGTCGCGGCCGGAGACAGCCTTCACAGGGCGATTTCCAGAACGCGTCCCTTGTCGTCGGGCTTCAGCTCGGCGACATCGACGGAAAGGCAGCCTTCGATCGCCTCGTGGACGTTGCGCAGCAGTTCGTCCATCGTTTCGCCTTGCGTTGCGCAGCCCGGAATGGCCGGGACTTCGGCCCAGAATCCGCCTTCTTCGGCCTCGTGCACCACCACCTTGATTTTCACGGTCGCGCTCCTGTCCAATCCAATGTCTAAAGCCAGTATAGGGTGGGCAAAGGCGCGAAGCGCCGTGCCCACGTAAGCCATCCTAAAATCCGCGTCGGCTTCGCTTTTGCTTAGTTCACCCTACTTCCCTCGCGCAGCGCCGTGATTTGCAAATACAGCGAAGCCGGATCGATGCCTGGGTGATTGTCCGGCAACAGATCGAGCGCAATTGCGGAAATCTTCGCCAGCAGTTCGTCAAGCGTCGGCGCGTCGGCGGCGGCGGGAATGTCGTCGCAATATCCGCTCCACACCGATGCCGCGTCGTGCCGTGCGGCGGAAATCGTGAAGATCACGGGTTTTGACATGTCGGCTCCGTTGCGTGTCGCAAGCGAACAAGCGCGCGTTCCAATACAAAGATAACATGCCTGACCCAGTCGCGGGAGATGCGCAGCAACTGCTCCATGGATTGCCAGACCAAGTCTGATCAAGTCCGGCAATGACGGGCTGAAGGCGATTATCTGTGACTTGACAGACATGGGTTAGCCTTGTAATATGGTGCTATCCTGAGGATTTGAGGGGTAGCGCCATGGCAAAACGTCCTAAGCCGGTCCACCAGATGACCGAGCGCGAGTTTGAGGAACGTTTCCCGCTTGGCGACGATGAAACTCCGAAAGCGTACCTGAAAGCGCGACGTTGGCCGTTCGGTGTTCGGTGTCCGCGATGCGGCAATCCCGCCGTCTACGATCTGCCGTCGCGGAAATGGCATTGGCAGTGTGAAAAATGCGCGCCAGACGGCTACAGGTTCTCGGTGATCGCCGGAACCATCTTTGAGAACACAAACAAGCCCCTGCGCGATTGGTTCAAGGTCGTGCACCTGATGACCACCAGCAAGAAGGGCGTTAGCTCGCTTCAAATTCAGCGGCAGTTGGGCTTCGGTTCTTATGAAACGGCCCTGAACATGACGCACAAAATCCGAGCCGCGATGATGCAGCCGCAAGAGAAGCTCGGCGGCATTGTCGAGGTGGACGAAACCTACATCGGCGGCGACGACAAGAACCGCCATTGGGACAAGAAGAAAGGCAAAGGCGCTAAGATGCCGGTCATCGGGGCCGTACAGCGCAAGGGCAACGTCATCGCCCGCGTACTCCATCGCGCCGCGACTGGCGACTCCGTTCTCACATTCATCACTGAGGCGGTATCTGATCGCGTTAGCTTGCTCGCAACCGATGCGTGGCCGAGATATCGAAGCTTGCCGACCATGTATCCGCACGCTTCCGTTGACCATCACCGGCACCAATATGTCGTCGGCGCGGTTCACACAAATACGATTGAGGGTTTCTGGTCGATCTTCAAGCGCGGCGTTGTCGGCACGTTCCACAAAGTCAGCGCCAAATACCTGCCGCTCTATGTCGCGGAGTTTCAGTTCCGCTACAACAACCGCAGCAATGCGGACATTTTCGGAGCGGTGATTAAAAGTTGCTAGCTCAGTCATTGCGGCCATTCCCTAAGAACGTCCGCCCAGTTCACTAGCAATTCCGCGTAGCGATTTCGCTCGTCCAAACCTTTTGGTCCCCACGCATGGGCTGTTTGGGGATCAGTGTGATAACCTTTTTGGAATCTTGGATCGGCGGAGGTTGCGAGTGCGTTTATTTCGGAAGTTGTCCAATATTGCGGGTCAATATCGGTGTGAATTTCACTATATTCGTCCTTTCGAAAGAGTGGGCGATCCACTAATTGCTTTCTGCCTCTCAATTTTACTTTTTGATCGTGAGCGCCTTGTCGGAGCGATTTTCGAGCCACTGGAAAGCAACCGCTCGCATCGATATCGCCTATCCTGTTGCTGATATGCTCGATGGCGACATGCACAGGTTTCCACTCTTTGGAATTTGCGAGTGGAAACATCGAAAATATCTGCCGGGAACAGAATTTAACGTCTACCCACGCTTGCCGACCAAGCTGATAAGTAGTCGGACCTTTTTGATACGCGGCCGTGCGCGTGAATTGCGGTCTCTGATCAAACGATATTTCGACTGTATCCCACGTTACAGCCGGGATCGGCTTGAATGGCGTCGTCACCATTCCGTGCAAACATTCTTCCCACCACGCGCCCAACCGCTCGTTTCTCAGAGCGTCATGAATTTCCTTTTTTAGGCGAAATTCGAGCCAATCTCGGCGCAGATTAGTTGTATCGGTCGTTTTGCGACGCTGTTCCGCCGCCCATTCGCTGTTTTCAAGAATTTTGAAGTATGCATCGCTTGCCGTGATATCGGCCGCCAATGGCGCGGCTATGCTTGCTGCATCCGTGATCTCGGCTGGCAAGTGTGCTGCGGAGTGCGCGGTTAGTTTTGTGGGCCTGATAGAACGCGAATGGAGGAAGGCATAGGTGAATGCAAGGGCAAGTCCAGCCGTTATAACGCACTGAAAAATTACAATCGGCGGCAAAGCCGCTGCCTTGGCAAAATATCCGCCAACGCCCCCGCCCATTAGGTAGATAAACCAATTGAGCGGCTTGGTGAGGCCAAGCCAATCCAGGATTTCCCAGATAAATTCGGCGTGCTCGCCGATTCCGAGTAGCGCCAACAGGCGCCTAAACAAACGCATGATCGAATCCCTCCCCGGAAGCCCAACTCGCGGAGAAGTAGTTTCGGCTGAGCGAGGCAACCCGTCGAGTTCCCCGGAATGTCCTGATGCAGGCGAAATTCTACTTCTGTCAAGAGGCAGATAATCGCCATGCTGAAAGTGGTCTCTTTTTTATTGACATTAGTCGCCATTTCAGGTACAAACACCGCTGCGAATCTCGCTCACGTAAGGGACGCCATCGCGAGGGTACTCCTGACGGCGGAGCGAGTGCGGTGCCCGCGTGCGGAACGATACAGTCCGCTCCCGGGCAGCTTCGGGCATCATGTTGACCGGCACTACGACCGGTCCGGGAGGTGCTTTCCCTGGACTGGGACAGGCGGGCGCGGGTAACGCCCGTGGAGCAGCGCGAGGCCTGCGCCCCCCGGTTGGGGCGACCGTACAGGACCGAGCGCCCTGCCACGTCCCAGGAAGCCTGGCCTGGAGTTGCGCCGAACGGGCGAGAGCCCCGACGGTCAGAGCCGTGGTGGAACGCCGACAGGCGAGCGTGCCCCCTCCCCACCCTCCCCCGCACGCGGGGGAGGGAAAAGAGATCAGGGCGCGCGCCGCATCCAAAAGATGCGGAGGTTAGGAAACACGTTTGCCGGCGTTCCGCCTCCTTTTTTTGTTTGTTTCGTAGGGTAGGTTGAGCCAACGGGTCCGGCCCAAAGTGGCCGGCCCGACGACAGGCTCCGCGTAACCCACCAATCAGCATCGGTGGGTTACGCCGCTTTCGCGGCTGACCAACCCTACATTTCTTCACAACGCCCCGGCGCAACAAAAACGCGCCCCGGGAACGGTCAGCCGTGCGGCGGCGGTACCGGCTGGTCCGGATGCAGGCTTTGCGGATTGATCCCGGCGGCGTTCAAGGTGGCGTCGAGTTGCGCGGTGGTGTGGTAGCTGAAGGCGGCGAGCGTCCCGATCACCACCAGCAGCGCGACGGCGATGAGCATGGCCGCCAAGTGCGACGGCGCGTGGTCCATGGCAGGCTCCATGCGTTGTGCAGGCAGAACGCCGTGCGCCGCCCGGCGTTCCGCAGGGCGGTCCGGGCGCATGAGGTAAACAAGCCGTAAATGATGCTGCGATCCGGCGGTTGGATTCATGAAAAAGTGGAGCCTTGCCGGCAAAGTGATTTTGTCAGGGGTCGCATTTGAACAAGCCTGCCAAGCGCTTCTCATCGCTCGCCTGGTCCGCCACGACGGCGCGGGAACTCACCGACGTGCTGGTGATTTTCTCGATCTGCCTTGTCGCCTACATGGCGGTCGCGGAGTGGGGCGGCATCCAGATCCTGGGCAAGGTGCTCGGCACCCAGCCCGAGCCGCCGTCGTTCATGTATTTTTTCGGCATGGCGCTCTGTGTGTTCAGCCTGCGCCGCATCGGCGACCAGCGCGGCGAGCGGGCGAAACGTCTGGCCGCCGAACAGCACGCCCAGACGATCTCGATGCGCGATCCGCTGACGCAGTTGCCCAACCGCCGCCAATTCCAGAATGACGTCAGCAATGTGCTGAAAGAAACCGACAACAAGATGAGCGTCCTGTTGCTCGGTCTCGACCAGTTCAAGAAGCTCAACGAGGTCTACGGCCACCTCGGCTGCGACGAGGCGCTGTTGCAGATCGGCTCGCGGATCCGGGAGCGCGCCGCGCCGGGCGACATTTTCGCGCGGATCGGCGACGACGAGTTTGCGCTGTGCCTGGCGGGCGGCGATCCCGACTACGCGCGCCGGATCGCCTGTGCGCTGGTCGACACCGTCAAGGCCCCGGTTCAGATCGGCATCGAACAGCACACCATCGGCGCCAGCGTCGGCATCGCCCAAGCCGGCCGCGGCCATGTCACGGTCGATGAGCTTTTGCGCTGCGCGCATGTCGCACTGTCCCGCGCCCGCGCGATCCACACCGAGTATTGCTTCTTCGATCCGAAGATGGACGCCCACATTCGCGAGCGATCGCTGCTGGAGAAGGACCTGAAGGCGGCGATCGGCGGCGATGCGCTGCGGCCGTATTATCAGCCGATCGTCGACTTGAAATCGCGGCGGATCGTCAGTTTCGAGAGCCTGGCTCGCTGGCACAATCCGGTGAGCGGCCTGATCCTGCCGGATACCTTTATCCCGCTGGCCGAGGAGCTCGGCATCCTCGACATCGTGTCGGGCCAGCTGTTCGGCGACGCCTGCTGCGACGCCGTGAACTGGCCGGAGGAGGTGTCGCTGACCTTCAATTTTTCGCCGTCGCAGCTCAGCGACCGGACCTTCGCCGATGCCATCCTCACCGTCCTGCACGACACCGGCCTGCCGCCGCATCGCCTCGAAGCGGAAATCACCGAAAGCGCCCTGGTCGAGGACCTCGAAGCGACCCGCCACGCCATCCAGACGCTGCGCAACGCCGGCGTCCGCATCGTGATCGACGATTTCGGCACCGGCTATTCGAGCCTCTATCACCTGTACGAACTGCGGTTCGACAAGCTCAAGATCGACAAGCGCTTCATCCAGGAACTTGTCGTCACCGGCGAAAGCGCGGTTTTCATCCGCGCCATGGTCGGCCTGAGCAGGGGCCTCAATCTATCGGTCACGGCCGAGGGCATCGAGACCGAGGCCCAGGCGAGGGCGGTCCTCGACCACGGCGTCGATCAAGCCCAGGGCTATTTGTTCGGCAAAGCCGTGCTGGCCGCCCAGGTGATGCAGATGCTCTCGGCGCCGGTGCAACTCGTGGCCTGAAGCCTCCCGGGGCGAGCGGGAGGATCGTCACCGCTCGCGCGCTCCACCTGTGCGCGACCTATTCCTTGTGCCCGGGCTTGTCCCGGCCATCGGCGTCTTTAACTTAGGGTCAAAGCAGAGACGTGGATGCCCGCGGCGCGGTCGATCCAACGGGTCCGGCCCGAAGTGGCCGGCCCGATGACAGGCGCAGCGACGCCGTTGTTCGAACGGCGGTGCGCGGGCATGACGATGCAGAGAGCGAGGCGCCTTGTCGCACACTCCCATCACCATCCTCACCGGTTTTCTCGGCAGCGGCAAGACCACGCTGCTTAATCGCGCGCTGCGCGATCCGGCGATGGCCAACACCGCGGTGGTGATCAACGAATTCGGCGAAATCGGCCTCGACCACGCGCTGGCGGCGCAGAGCGACGACACCATCATGGTGCTGGAGAACGGCTGCCTGTGCTGCACCGTGTTCGGCGATCTGGTGACGACGCTCAACAATCTCTATCACGCCCGCGAGGCGAAAGAGATTCCGCGCTTCGACCACGTCGTCATCGAAACCTCGGGGCTGGCCGATCCGTCGCCGCTCATTCAGGCGTTCTTGTCCGACCCGACCCTGGCCGGGCTCTATCGCATCGGCACCGTGGTGGCGACGGTCGACGCGGTGAACGGCCCCGCCACGCTCGACAACCACGTCGAATCCGTGCGCCAGGCGGCGCTTGCCGACCACATCCTCATCACCAAGCTCGATCTGGTCGATCCGGCACTGGCTAAAACCGCCGAGGCTGAACTCACCGCGCGGCTCCGCCGCCTCAACCCGGCGGCGAAGATATCGCGCATCGACGATGTCCCCCACGCTTCCCCTCCCGGGCTTGCGGGGGAGGGTTGGGAGGGGGCAGTCGCCCTGTTGCGCGGCGAAGGCCTCGATCCCGCCGACGCCAAGGCCGACGCCCGCGCCTGGCTCAACGCCGCCGCCTATGAGCAGGCCGACCAACACCATCACGACCACGATCACGCTCACGAGGATCACGACCATCACCACCTGCACGATCGCGATATCGCCTCGTTCTGCTTTATCCGCGAGCAGCCGATCCCGCGCGAGGCGCTGCGTCTGCTGCTCGACGCCCTACAGCAGAATCTCGGACCGAATCTGCTGCGCGTGAAAGGCATCGTCCACGTCGCCGAAGAGCCGGATCGCCCGGCCGTGATCCAGGGTGCGCAGCATCTGCTGCATAACCTGTCCTGGCTGGAGCGCTGGCCGGACGCCGACCGGCGCAGCAAGATCATGTTCATCACGCAAGGCTTCGACCGCGCCGAAGTCGAGGATATGATCGCGCTGCTCGACCGGGTGGCGACGCGCACCGCCGCCGCCCGGGCGCGGGCCCAGGCGCAGACCCAGACCAGCGGCTGAGGACCGCGTCGCACGCGCCGGCTTGATGAACAAAAAACTGCAAACGGGGGGACCATGACCAAGGCATTTCCGCATGACCGCCTGGCGAAGCGACAGATGCTGCTCGAAGCCGTCGAGCGCATCGGCGAGACGCTGCGCGCATCGGGACCAAAGAGCGAAGAGCTCGGCACGCTCGCGCCCGAGGCGGTCAGGGCGCTGCGCGATGCCGGACTGTTCCGGCTCAAGCTGGTCGCGGAGCTGGGCGGGGCCGAGGTCGATCCGGTGACCGAAATGCTGGTGCTGGAAGCGATCGCGTATCACGACTTCACCAGCGGCTGGTGCACCATGGTCGGCGCCACCGGCGTCGCCTCGCTCGGAACGTTCTTGACCCAGGCCGGGCTCGACCGGGTGTTCGTCCATGGCCACATCCCGACGGCGTCGATCTCGTTCTTTCCCGCCGGCCGCGCGGTGCATGAAGGCGACGGCTATCGAGTGACCGGGCGCTGGCGCTTCAACAGCGGCATCCATCATGCCGAATGGGTCATCGGCGGAACGATCGTCGAAGGCGCGCAAGCCGAGAACGGCGGCCCGCTGGTGATCTTTACCGCGTTCCCGAAGACGGACGTCACGCTCTACGACAATTGGGGCGGCGTCGTCGGCTTGCGCGGCACCGGCTCCTGCGACTGTTCGGTGGAGAACTGTTATCTGCCGAAGCAGCTGACGTTCATCTGGGACCTGATCAATCCGAAACCGCTGCGCGGCGGGCCGTCCTATCTGTTCCCGCCGTTCAGCTATGTCGCCAAGGAGCACGGCTCGGTTGCCATCGGCGCCGCCCGGCGCGCGCTCGACGAGCTGATCAAATTGGCCACCACCACGCGCGGCACCTTCCGTTCTTCCAAGCTCGACGAACGGCAGATCGTGCATCGCTTCATCGGCCAGGCCGATTTGAAAATCCGCGCGGTGCGGGCGCTGCTGCACCAGCGCTATGAGCAGCTGTTCGACGCCATCGGCGCCGGGAAGCTGCCTGATGCGGCGGCGATCGGCGACGTGCGCGCGGCCGCGCTTTATGCCACCGACATCGCCATCGAGACTATAACCCAAGTCTATCATTTCGCCGGTAATACCGCCCTGCATCATCCGCATGTCATCGGCCGGCTGTTGCGCGACCTGAACACCGCCGGATTGCATCAGGTAATGAGCGATACCGCTTACGAAAATCACGGCAAATTCCGCTTAGGCTTGCCGGCCGATCCAATGTCCTGACACGGGCGAGAGTGAAATGCCCGAGACTGGATACGATTACATTATCGTCGGTGCCGGCTCGGCAGGTTTGGTGTTGGCCAGTCGGCTTTCTGCCGAGCCCGAGGCGGAGGTGTTGCTGCTCGAAGCCGGCGGCTCCGACAGGTCGCTGTTCGTGCGCATGCCCGGCGGCATCGCCAAGCTCGATACGCCGCGGTTCGGCTGGCAGTACGAAACGGCGCCGCAGCCGGCAATGAACGGCCGCCGCATGTATCAGCCGCGCGGCCGGCTGCTGGGCGGATCGAGCTCGGTCAATGCCATGGTCTATATGCGCGGCCAGCCGGCGGACTACGACCACTGGCGCCAGCTCGGCAATGCCGGCTGGAGCTATGCCGACGTGCTGCCCGTGTTCAAGAAAGCCGAGCGCAATGAGCGCCTGCGCGACGACTTCCACGGCGACGACGGCCCGCTCAATGTCGCCGAGCGGCCCTACACCAATCCGCTGAGCCATGTGTTCGTCGAGGCGGCGCAGCAGGCCGGCGTGCCGTTCAATCCCGATTTCAACGGCGCCGTGCAGCTCGGCTGCGGTCTGTTTCAGGTGACGCAGAAAGACGGCGAGCGCTGGAGCGCGGCTTCCGCCTATCTGCATCCGGCGGCGGAACGCGAAAATCTCACCATCATTACCAAAGCGCGGGCGACGCGCGTACTGATCGAAAAGGGCCGCGCCGTTGGCGTCGAGTATGCGCGCGGCGGCAAGCGGCACACGGTCCGCGCCGCGCGGGAGGTCGTGCTCGCCGGTGGCTCCATCAACTCGCCGCAGCTTCTGCTTCTCTCCGGTGTCGGCCCGGCCGAAGAGCTGCGGGCACTTGGCGTGCCGGTCATGCTCGACCTGCCCGGCGTCGGCAAGAACCTGCAGGACCACCTCAACGTCAACATCCTGCGGCGTGCCGAGCGCGGGACCACGCTCGACGGCAAGAACCGCGGGCTCGCTCCGCTCGGCGTCCTGCTGGAGTTTTTGCTGTTTCGCACCGGGCCCGGCACCAGCAATGTCGCCGAAGCCGGCGCCTTCGTGTGCAGCGGGCTTGGCGGGGCGACGCCCGACATTCAGTACCACTTCATCCCGGCGCAGGTGGTCAACCACGCCCGCACCCGCATGGATGGCGACGGCATCACTCTGCATGCCTGCTGCCTGCGGCCGCAGAGCCGCGGCGAAATCCGCCTGGCCTCCAACGATCCGATGCAGCCGCCGCTGATCGACCCGAACTATCTTGCCGCGGCCTACGATCTGAAAATATTGATCGACGGCATCCGCCTCGGCCGCGAGATATTGGCGGCGCAGGCATTCAAGCCCTGGCTCGGCGAGGAACGGTTGCCGGGCGCCGCACAACAATCCGACGCCGAGCTCGAGGCATTCATCCGCGCCACCGCGGAAACCGAGTACCATCCGGTCGGCACCTGCAAGATGGGACGCGATCCGATGGCCGTGGTCGACGAACGGCTCTGCGTGCACGGCATCGATCGCCTGCGCGTCATCGACGCCTCGATCATGCCGACGCTCGTGTCCGGCAACACCAACGCGCCGACCATCATGATCGCCGAGAAAGGCGCGGCGATGATGCTGGCCTGACGCGCTATCGGACGATCGGGCACCGCGCGTGATGTGAGCTAGCACCGCTGCGCTACGGCACGCCGATCTTGGCAACGACGCGGCCGCGTGTGATTGATGACAAGGGTTCAAGGGCGAGGAATAATGGATCTCATTCTCAGAAACGCGCGCGTCATCGGCGCCGAGCATGAACTGACCGACATCGGCATCGCCGCCGGGCGGATCGCCGCCATCGAGCGCGGGCTCGCGGCCGAGGGCGAAACCGTCGATGCCGGTGGCCGTCTGGTGTCGCCGGGTTTCGTCGAGACGCACATTCACCTCGATAAATCCTGCATCCTCGACCGGGTTAAATCGGACAAAGGCGACCTCGAAGAGGCGATCGCCGAAGCCGCCAAAGCCAAGGCCAGCTTCACGCCTGAGGACGTTCATTCCCGTGCGGTCCGCACGCTGGAGAAGGCGATCCTGCAGGGCACGATGCACATGCGCACCCATCTTGAGGTCGATCCCGGTGTCGGGCTCCGCAGCCTTGAGGGCGTGCTGCCGCTGATCAAGGAATATGCCTGGGCGATCGACTTGCAGATCTGCGTGTTCCCGCAGGAGGGCCTGCTCAACAATCCCGGCACTGACGAGCTTCTGGTCGCGGGGCTCGATCGCGGCTGCCGGGCGATCGGCGGCGCGCCCTATGTCGACAGCGATCCGCCGGGCCAGATCGATCGCATCTTTGCGCTGGCCCGCGACTACGACGTCGACATCGATTTTCATCTCGATTTCGGCCCCACCGCCGACGGCATGACCTACGATCACGTCTGCCGGCGCACCGAGGAGTTTCACTATGGCGGCCGCGTCGCCGTCGGTCACGTCACCAAGGCGACGAGCCTGTCGCCCGCGGCTTGCGACGCCATGGCGAAGCGGCTCGCCGGCGCCGGCGTCGCGCTCACCGTGTTGCCGTCGACCGATCTCTATCTGATGGGCCGCCAGCACAAGCACGACTACAACGTCACCCGCGGCGTCGTACCCGCGCACCGGCTGCTGCACCACGGCGTCAACTGCTCGCTGTCGAGCAACAATATCCTCAATCCGTTCACGCCGTTTGGCGACTGCTCGCAGATGCGGATGGCGAACCTGTACGCCAATATCTGTCAGGTCGGAAAGCAGGCCGACATGCGCGAGTGTTTCAACATGGTGACGGCGCGGCCGGCGCAGATGATGCGGCTTGCGGATTACGGGCTTGCCGTCGGCAACTCCGCCGATCTCGTCGTGCTCAATTCCGCCAGTCCGGAAATGGCCGTCGCCGAGCTCGTCCCGGTACTTTACGCGTTCAAGCGCGGCCGCAAGACCGTGTCGCGACAACCGGCGACGCTGCACCGCCCGCAATGATACCAAATGATCCGTACAACGCCTTCTGCCGCCATACCCATGTCGCGCTCGGCGGCGCGCCCGACGGTCCGCTGTACGGGCTGACCTTCGCCGTCAAAGACGTCTTCGACATCGCCGGCCACCGCACCGGCAACGGCAATCCAGTGTGGCTAGAAAGTCACGCGCCGGCGGTGAAGACCGCGTCGGCCGTCGAGCGCTTGCTCGTGGCAGGCGCGACGATGGTCGGCAAAACCCACACCGATGAGCTTGCCTACAGCCTCAACGGCGAGAACGTGCATTACGGGACGCCGACAAATCCAAGCGCGCCGGGGCGGATTCCGGGCGGCTCCTCGAGCGGGTCGGCGGCCGCCGTTGCCGGCGGTCTGGTCGATTGCGCGCTCGGCACCGATTGCGGCGGCTCGGTGCGGCTGCCCGCGAGCTATTGCGGGATTTACGGCATTCGCACCACCCACGGCCTTGTTCCTGCGGACGGTATTGTCGATCTGGCCGCGAGCTTCGACACTGTCGGCTGGTTTGCGCGCGATGCGCAGATGATGCGACGGGTCGGCGACGTCCTGCTGCCGCCGGCACAGCAGTGGGTGCCCAAACGTTTGCTAATCGCCGAGGACGCGTTCGCATTCGCCGGCGCCGAAATTACCGCCGCGCTCGCCGCTCCGGTGACGCGCCTTAAGGCAGCATTCGCCGACCATCGCGCGGTCCGCGTCCACAACGACGATCCCGCGGCGTGGCCCGGCATTTTCCGTGTTCTGCAGGGCGACGAAATCCGCCGCCGGCACGGCGCCTGGATCGACGAATACAATCCGCATTTCGGTCCCGGCATCGCCGAACGCTTCCAGTGGACACGCACCATCGATCCCGCAGAGGTCGAGCGCATGCGGCCGCGACGCGAGGCCGGCGCCCGGCACATGGATGCGCTGCTCGGCGACGACGCGATCTTGTGCCTGCCGACGGCGCCCGGCATTGCGCCCAGACTGGCGACACCCGCCGCCGAGCTGGAAGCGTTTCGGGCGCGGGCATTCGCTTTGCTGTCGATTGCCGGCCTCGCCCGGCTGCCGCAGCTGTCGCTGCCGCTCGGGGCGATGGACGGCTGCCCGCTCGGGCTCTCGCTGATCGCACCGCGCGGCTGCGACCGCGGCCTGCTAGATTGGGCCGCGGCTTACCCCGGCAGGTCCACGCGATAATCGTACGGAACCGCTGGCTGGTACTCGCCGGCGTAGGCGCGCCGCAGCAATTCCTGCTGGGCCATTCCGGCCGCCCGCGCCGCCACCATCTTGGCGGGAACGACAAACTTGCCGATCGGATCGGCCCTGAATTCCGCCAAGTCGCGCATCCACGCTTTCGATTTGTTCCAATCGCCGAACACATCGGCCTGCAGCTCGACGCTGTTGCCGTCGGGGTCGACATAATAGAACGACAGCGTCATGCCGTGGTGCACCGCCACGTGCGGCTCGTAGTCGTAGTCGTCATGCAGCCGCTGCCAGGTATCGAGCAGATCGTCGACCGACGGATACTCGAAGGCGAGATGGTGCAGGCCGGCGAATTTGCGGAACTCGGGATTATCGCGAAACCGCGGATTGCCGACGATCGAAATCCGGTGATTGGCTTCGTCATTGCTCAGGAACGCAATGCCGGGCGCTTGAAACACCGCATCGGTGCCGACTACCGCGGCGTACCAGTCGATCATCTCCTGCATCCGCGCGGTTTTCAGAAGCGCGTGATGGAAGACCGGACGTTTGACCGCTTTGCTCATGACTTTGACTTTCTCCCTACAGACTTCTGGCGATGAGCAGCTTCATGATTTCGTTGGTGCCGGCATAGATGCGCATGACCCGGGCGTCGCGGTACATCCGCGAGATCGGATACTCGTCCATGTAGCCGTAGCCGCCGAATAATTGCAGGCAGCGATCGACGATCTTGCCGACGAGATCGGTGTGCCAGTATTTCGCCATCGAGGCGGTAACGGTGTCGAGCTCGCCCTTCACGTGCCGTTCGATGCAATGATCGAGAAACACCTTGGCGACGGTCGCCTCGCTCTTGCACTCGGCCAGCACGAATTGCGTGTTCTGGAATTCGACGATCTTCTTGCCGAACGCCTGGCGCTGCTTGACGTAATCGATGGTCAGCGCGAGCGCGCGCTCGATCATGGCGACGGCGTGGGTCGACACGATCAGCCGCTCCTGCGGTAGTTCCTTCATCAGCTGATAGAAGCCCTGGCCTTCCTCGACACCGAGCAGACTTTCCGCCGGCAGCTGGACGTCCTCGAAAAACAGCTCCGAGGTATCGGCGGAATCCATGCCGAGCTTTTTCAGCTTGCGGCCGCGGCGAAAGCCCGACGCATCGGCGGTCTCGACCACCATCAGCGAGACCCCTTTGGAGCCCTGCTTCGGATCGGTCTTGGCGACGACGATGATAAGGTTGGCGTGCTGCCCGTTGGTGATGAAGGTTTTGGAGCCGTTGAGCACATAACCGTTGCCGGAGCGTTTCGCGGTCGTGCGCACGCCCTGCAGATCGGAGCCGGTGCCGGGCTCGCTCATGGCGATGGCGCCGACCATTTCGCCGGTGGCGAGCTTCGGCAGCCAGCGCCGCTTCTGCTCCTCGGTGCCGTAATGCAGGATATACGGCGCGACAATGCCGGAATGCAGCGGTGCACCGAAAGTATCGAAGCCGGCCAGCGAATATTCGCGGTCGATCACCGCCTCATGCGCGAAGCTACCGCCGGCGCCGCCATATTCCTCCGGCATCGAGGCGCAGAGCAGGCCGGCGGCGCCGGCCTTGGTCCACACCTCGCGTGGATAGAAGTGGTCTTCGTGCCATTTTTCCAGATGCGGAACGAATTCGGCGGCAAGAAAGCGCCGGGTCTGCTCTTCGAGCAGCGCCACATCCTCGGTCATCCATGCCGGCCGCGGCAGATTGAGAGCCTCGTTCATGGTCGTTCACCCGGTCGTTAAGATCGGTATGGCTACCAGCCGCGGCAGAAGACGTCTACAAGCCGCGCCGGCGTGAACTTATTTGGACGATCAAGCAAGTGATGGCGCGCCCGAAGAGATTCGAACTCCTGACCCCCAGATTCGTAGTCTGGTGCTCTATCCAGCTGAGCTACGGGCGCGATTGAGGCGTCGCTTTCGGAAAAATCCACCGGCTGCCGATGCCGATTGCGGCGCGCGCCATAGCTATAGATTTCGGGCTCTATTGGCAAGCGTTTGGCGGCGGCCCGGCAGCGCCGAAAACAGCCGTAGCCACCATATGATATGGGGTAAGGTCATCGTCCGATGAATGGCTTGGAGTAGGAGCGTGTGGCGCCCCCCGCAACGGATCCGGTACGAAGCTTCGATCGGCCACCTGCCATCGGCGGCGGAAGCGGCGGCATCACGTCTATTCTCGCCGGTCGACATCGGTCCGGTCAGGCTCGCCCAGCGGACCTGGGTTCCCGCCATGGTGCCGTGGCGGGCAACCGAAGAAGGCTATGTCACCGACGAGGTGATCGCCTGGTACGAGCGCTTTGCGCGCGGCATGCCGGGCGCAATTGTGGTGGAAGCGACCGGCATTCGCGATGTGCCGAGCGGGCCGCTGCTCCGCATCGGGCACGACCGTTTCCTCCCCGGGCTGCGCCGCCTGGTCGAGACGGTCCGACAAGCCAGCCTCGGGCGCACGCGCCTGCTCATTCAGCTGATCGATTTCCTCGCCATCCGGCGCCGTCCCGAACGGCAGAAATTCCTGGAACGCTTCCTCGCCGTCACCGACCGCCATCGCGCCGCGCTGGCTGAGCCGAAGCTTTCCGATTCCGAGGTCCGCGCGCGCCTCTCCGCCATGAGCGAGGATGAACTGGCGCGCGTGCTCGCGCCGGACGAATGGGAAGCGCTGCAATTCGGCTACCGCGAGCGCGTCACCGACATGCAGCATGCGCACATCCGCAATTTGCCGCAGGTGCTGCCGGGCCTGTTCGCCGATGCCGCGCTGCGTGCCGAAGCGGCAGGGTTCGACGGCGTAGAGCTGCATTACGCGCACGCCTACACTATGGCGTCGTTCCTCTCGCGGACCAACACACGCACCGACGGCTATGGCAGAGCGCGGGAAAACCGGGTGCGGCTGCCGCTTGAAGTCTTTGCCGAGGTCCGCCGTCGCGTCGGCAAGGAGTTCGCTGTCGGTTGCCGGTTCTTGGCCGACGAGTGCATCGCCGGCGGCAGCGACGTCGGCGACGCGGCTTATTTCGGCGCCGCGTTTGCCCGCGCCGGCATGGATTTTATTTCGACCTCGCGCGGCGGCAAATTCGATGACGCCAAGCAGCCTGGCGTCGGCGCTGCCGCCTATCCCTATACCGGGCCCAGCGGCTACGAGTGCATGCCGCAGTTCATCTCCGACGAACGCGGCCCGTTCGGCCGCAACGCCGCGCCGACGGCGGAGATCCGCCAGGCGATCCGCGACGCCGGCAGCCAGGTGCCGGTGGTCTGCACCGGCGGCATTCATAACTTCGAGATGGCCGAGGATTATTTGGCGCGCGGCGTATGCGATATCGTCGGCGCCGCGCGCCAATCGCTCGCCGACCCGGACTGGTCTCGCAAATTCCTGCTCGGCTTCGGCAACGAGGTGCGGGTGTGCGAATACACCAATTATTGCGAGGGACTGGACCAGAAGCATAAGCCGGTCACTTGCCAGTTGTGGGATAAACTGCCCTCGGTCGCAGGCGAAGCGCGCACGCCGGACGGCAAACGGCGAATGACAGCACCGGCCTGGCAGCCGCCCGATTAGCCCTTCGGATTGCCGTCCTCGCGGCGCCCGATTTCGCTGTGATCATCTTCTGCGATCATCTTCAAGATGAGCCACCATCATGAGCAACTCTTCTCTGCTGGAACGGGTCAGGGCATCGCTGGACGGATCGGTCGGCGATGTCGTCTTCGGCATGGAGGATGGGACCGTCTCCATCTTCGGTCTGGTGTTCGGCGTCGCTGCAACGACGAACGATAATTCGACGGTCCTGATTGCCGGTGCTTCGGGCGCTATCGCCGCCGCCGTGTCGATGATGGCCGGCACTTATCTCGACGTCGAAACGAGCCAGGATGCGAGCCGGATTGCGGCTTCGCGTATCGACTCGCTGATGCGGCAGGATCCGGACGACGTGTTGGAAGGCGTCATGGGCAGGCTGCGCACAGTTGGAGTCGGTCCTGAACAAACCAAAGCGGCGACCGATTTCCTCCGCGGCCAGCCCGCGGTCTTGAAGGGCTTTGCCGGTGCCCTGGCGGTTCCGCTGTCAGACGGCGTCAATCAAGGGCCGCTGATCCAATCGCTTTGGATGCTGGTCGCCGATTTCCTTGCCGCCGCCATACCGATCATTCCGTTTGCGCTGCTGCCGGTCCGCGAAGGCCGCGTGGCGTCCGGGACCGTCACTCTGCTCCTGTTGATCGGCCTCGGCATCGGCCGGGCCCGCATCGGTGATCGCGGCGTAGTGCGGACGGTAATCGAAACTGTCTCGATTGGCGTAGCCGCCGCGCTGGCGGGTGTCGCGGTCGGCGTCGGAATAGCGCATCTGTTCAGCGGCTGAAAGCGCGTTCGATCCATCGCGCGTCCAATCACTTGTCGGCGAGATGCTGTTGCGCCTCGATCAGTTCGGGCCGCGTGCTGTCGGCATCTGCCATCTCCAGCACCCGGGCGAAATAGTAACGCGCCTTGTAGGGATTGCCGGCTGCGACTGCGGCGCGCGCCGCGCGGCTACGCCGCAGATCGCATGGCCTCTCACGCCGCCGCGTAGGCTGCTACCAGCCGGCGTCCGCCGCCGCCGCGGGATTGTCCTGTCGCCAGTTGGCGGCGGTGAAGCGCCGCCCGGTCACGCCGTCGGATTTCGCACTTGTCAGCCACAGGAGCGGCGGCACCATGATCGCGGGGTCGAGCAACTTGGCGCGCAGCGGATCGGGAAAGCTCGCCGGAATCATTCCAGTCAGGGTCGCGCCGCCCGGCAGCAGCGCATTGACGGTGACGCCGGTGTCGGCGAGATCCTGCGCCCAGATGATGGTCGCGGATTCCAGCGCCGCCTTGGACGGACCGTACGGCGAAAAGCCGCGCCGCCGCATCGTCTCGGTATTCATCGAGATGTTGACGATGCGCCCGAAGCCCGCCGCCAGCATCGGCGGCACCGCGGCGCGCGCCATCAGGAACGGCCCGACGACATTGGTGTCGATCACCAGACGCCAGACATCGGGCGCGGTTTCCCAGAAGCGCGTCGGCTTGGTCATAAAGTCTTCGCTGGCGTATTTCATGCCGCGGCCGGCATTGTTGACCAGAACGTCGAGGCGGCCGAAGCGGTCGAGCGCCGCGGCAACGACGCGCCGGCAGTCTTCTTCCTCGGACACGTCGGCGACAACGGGCACGACGCGGCCGGGCGCGGGCGCCTCGGCGGCGACCCGTTCGACCTCGATGCGCTCGCGCGCCGCCGTCGCCACGACCGCGGCACCGGCGCGGGCAAGCCCCAGCGTCATGGCGCGGCCGAGCCCGCGTCCGCCGCCGGTGACAATGGCGACCCGTCCGGCCAGCGGCAGTTCCTCGCTCATCTTGCGCCTACGCCGCCAACAGGCGTTTCACGTCGGGCCAGCTCTGGGTGCCGAAGGTCTTGAGGTCGCTGGTCAGGTCGGGCGGGCACATGTCGAGCAGTGACGGCTTGAAGCTCGGGCGCGACTTCATGCGCTCGAACCACTCTGTCAAACGCGGCCGCTTGCCGATCCACATTTCCGACATCGCCAGCATGTCCAGCCGGTTCACATAAGGAACCATGGCGATGTCGGCGAGCGAGTAGCTCGTGCCGGCAAGCCAGGGCTGCCGCGCCAACGCATCTTCCATCTTCTGCAGATAGCTGTCGTAGAGCCGGAAGGTGCGGTCGACGCGCGGCGCCGCTATGCCCTGGCGCACGATTTCTTTCTTGCGCGCGTGCCAATCGGCGGTCACGGAAACCGGCGGCGTGCTGTCGAGAAATTCCGCGAATTTCTCTGGCGACAGCCGGCCGACGATGTGCCGGTGGCAGGAGGCGAAGGTGAGTTCGGCGCAGGCCGGGTGCAGAAGCTCGTCGACCGCCTTGGTCCACAAGCGCATCGCCGCGCGACGCTCGGGGTCGGCGGGCTTGAGCGGTGGCTCGGCAAACACTTCGTCCAGGTATTCGCAGATGACGCTCGACTCGATGATGACTTTGCCATCGTGGACGAGCGTCGGTACGACCGCTTTGCGGTTGAGCTTCATGTAAGCCGGGTCGAATTGATCGCCCCGCAAAATGTCGACGTAAACGCCCTCCCACGGCACGTCTTTTTCGGCCAGCACGATGCGAACCTTGGCGGCGCAAACCGACGATCCATGATGATAAAGCGTGATCATTGCATTGCATCGAAATTTTCGGGCTGATTTAATAACAACAGACCAAAGCGAAAGCAAAACATACCGGGAGGAAGCGTGATGGGAGCTGCGATCAATGGATGAGCGCACGAGAGCCGATCAGTTGCGCGAAGCGAGCAATCCGCTTTTCAACGACCGCAAGCTGAAACTCGGTACCTTCTGCAGCAATTTGAGCGGCGGCGCCACGATGTCGACGATCGACGGCGTGTTGCAGGCCAAGTGGGAGAGTACTGCGACACTGGCGCAGATAGCGGACGAGATGGAATTCGAGGCCGTTGTTCCAGTCGGGCGCTGGAAGGGCTTCGGTGGCAGCACCAATTTCAACGGCGAAGGCTTCGAATGCTTCACCTGGGCTGCCGCAATGGGCGTGCTGACCAGCAAACCGGCGGTGTTTGCGACCTGCCACGTGCCGACCATGCATCCGGTCATGGCCGCCAAGCAGGCCGCCACCATCGATCATGTCAGCGGCGGCCGGTTCACCCTGAACATCGTCACCGGCTGGTATCGGCCGGAAATCGAGATGTTCGGCGTGCCGCTCATGGAGCACGACACGCGCTACGAGATGGCGAGCGAGTGGATCGAGATCATCAAGCGGCTGTGGACCAGCGAGGAGGAGTTCGACTTTGACGGCAAGTTCTACAACGTCAAACGTGCGATCATGGCGCCGCGGCCGCTGCAAAAGCCTTACCCCGCGATCATGAGCGCGGGTGTGTCGCCCAAGGGGCGGCAGTTCGCCGCGCAGCATGCGGACGTGAACTTCATCAATCTCGACGCGCACGAATTCGACAGCGTGCGCGCCCGGGTCGACGCGTCGCGCAAGACGGCTTGGGATGAATGTAAGCGCGAGATTCAAATCTGGACCAACGCCTACGTCTTCCAAGGCGATACAGAGGCCGAGGCACGTACATTCTACGATTATTGCGTGTTCCAGAACGGGGATTGGGAGGGCGTTGAAAATCTGGTCAACGTCATGGGGCTCAATTCGCTGTCGATTCCGCCGGCGGCGCTGCAGAAGCTGAAGCAGCATTTTATCGCCGGCTGGGCCGGCTATTCGCTGATCGGCACCAAGGACCAGGTGGTCGATGGCCTAGCGCTGCTCGAACGCGCCGGCTTCGACGGCATCGTTCTGACGTGGCCGCGCTATATCGAGGGCATTCAGCAATTCAAGACGGAGACCCTGCCGCTGGTGAAGCAGGCCGGATTACGGTGAGGCGCTCGCGTCACGCCGCCGCGACTGCTTCGATCTCGATCAAAAAGTCCGCGCCGTAAAGCTTGGACACCTCGACCAGCGTCACCGCGGGAGCGGCGGGCGGGGTGACGGTCGAGAAGAACCGATCGCGTGCTTCCCGATACACCGACAGGTCATTCATGTCGCGAAGGAAGACGGTCAACTTGACCAGGTTGCTTGCCGTGCAGCCGGCCGCGCGCAGCGCGACGTTCAGGTTGCGAAAGACCTGCTCCGCCTGTGCGGCAAAGTCGTTCTTGCCGATCAATTCGCCGTCTGTATTCAGCGACGCTTGGCCGGCGATGAAGATGATGCGGCCGGCACGAACGTCCACAATCTGCGAATAACCAGGCGGCGTGCCAAGCTCGGGCGGGTTTAGGCGCCTGATTGACGGCTCTGCATCGCCGGTCACGCGCGGCATCCTCGATCGGTTCCCTCTATGATGCCGCGCTCAGCGCATTGTCCTTGACGAGTTTGCGCATCGCTTTGAGTGTCGCCGTGACGGCCATCAGATAGCCCTGCTCCATCTGACCGGCGAAATCCCGCTCCTCGGCGCCGCCCGGCGCGATCCCCTCGACCGTCAGCTTGAAGGTAAAGCGGAGCGCCAGTTCGCCGTCGTCGTCTTCGACGATTTCATTAAGGATGGTGCCCAGCACCCGGCCTGTTACGCGCTCGAATTTGACCATGTGCTGCGGGTGGAACGTTACAATCTCGGTGATGGTATCGCCTTTGTCGACGATCTCCCGCGTCAGCCGGTCGGCGCCCCGTTCGACGATCTTGCAGCCGGTAATGACGGGAACAAATGGCAACGGATTCTCCGCCTTCATCATCAAGCCGTGCCAGACCAGGCTTCGCGTCAGGCGCGGCTCGTTCGGATCGGCGTTGACTTTGACGGTTCGCGATGCGTGCACTATGCAATCACTCCCTGCGGCTGGGTTCACAGAAGGGCGCGGACTACCGCGCGACAATCTCGAATGGCGTGAACTCTACGCTGGCTCCTTGCCCGAACAGGCACCGCTGGTAAAGCGGATCGAGACCCGGAATTTTTTCGCGGTCGCCGATGCCGGCGCGATCGTTGTTCAGATCGCCCAGCAATGTGAACAACCCGCCGCCGATCTTGAGGCTGTCAATTTTCACAACCGGTCCGCGCTCCCCGGGCGGTGCCCCGACTGATCCGCGCTCGGCTACGACCGACCCGTCGACGCGCCATTCCACCCGGTCGTTCGTCCGGTCGTAGCAGATGGCGTAACGATGCCACTGGCCGGGTAAGGTTGGAACCGCGATCGGGATCAGTTCCGTGAACGCCGGGTACGGATTTTCGTTGTTCTGGCCGAACGGCAGCCGTTCATAGAGCGCCATGATGTGGCTGCCGCTGACGAAAACGTCGAACACCATCCAGGTCTTGAGATCGATGGTGTTCAGCGCGCCGCAGCCAAGACGTACATCGCCGCTGTCCGCGCCGTACGGATTGCCTCCGGTGCCGACCGTGGTGACGCGCATGTCGGCCTCTACGGTCAGGAGGCCGCGCTCGCCCGGCTTGAACTCCGCGGTCGAATAGATCAGCGCCTTGACATTGTCGTGTCCATCGCGCCGTGTGAGTGTGAAGCGCCGCGCTTCAAGGGCAAGCGTGCCGTCTCCGGCGCAGGTCACGATGGCTGCCGGATCCCAAAGGTCGCATGCCGGTACCCGGTGGCGATACCACTTGTCGCCCGGCCACGCGCCACGGGTGCTAAAGTCGTCGTAGATGATCGCGTTCGCAACGTCCGCCCCGGCGTGCATCGCCTTCCCCTCCGATCACCAAAACCGAATGTAGCCGGGATGACGCGGCCATGAAATCCCGGCGAGATCGATCATAGACAGAAGTAGTCAATGCGAACGGGTTGATCGAATTTGCCGCCATGAGTTGCGTGTGCCTCGGTGAAGCGGCGACGCACGTCCGGCGCCAAGACGGCTTCTCTGGTGTAACCGTTAAATCGCATGTTGGCGATCATGCGCTCGGCAAAGGTATCGAAGTTGGCAAAGCTTCGGATGTCCGTATAGCTTGATATCTGATCGGCCGCGAAATGCGGCTTGGCAAAACGCGCGAGCGCCATGGCCGCAGCTTGTCGCACCAAAGTCTCATCATGGAATAATTCCATGATGTATTGGTGGGGGCCTTCGGCGAGCGGTTCTGCCACATAGAGCCGTCCCGAAGGCTTCAACACCCGGCGCGCCTCGGTCAATGCAGCTTTCAGCTTCGCCTCGGGCACATGATGCAGCGAGAAAACAAACAGCACCAGGTCGGCCGAATGATCGGGCATAGGCAGCGCGTCGGCGGGCGTCTTGACCAACCGGTAGCTGCCGGCGCCGTGCTCGGTCCAATCGCTCCCGCCGATGAACGGGTCACAGCCGGTAACCCGTGCCCCCAAAGCCGCCAACGCCCGCGTCAACTGACCCTCGCCGCAGCCGACATCGATGATGCGCAGGTCAGAGACAGGCCCGACCGTCGCCAGCAATGCGTCGAGATGCGAGCTTGCGCCGAGATCGCGAATAGACGTTTGCGCCATCGTTCTTATGCTCCGTGCCGGCAAGTCGACGTCGGCGACCCGAGCGATCAGACGCAAGGATCATCGCGCGATCACGAAACGCGTCGGTTCGCCAACATCTAGGTATATGATTTAGCTGGCGCTGGGAAAGGCGGCATCAAACAGGAATTTCTTGAGCTTGGTAAAATCGTCGCCGGTGACCGGGTAGCTGGTGGTTCCATCGAAATGGCCAAAAGGGGTCCCGGTGACGGTCAACTGCACGACTGGAGCAGCCGATGCGGGTGGCGTTGACAAGATTGCAGGCGAAAACCGGGTCGACCCCGATAAAAACTTGACTCTTGCAGGTGATCTGCGTGAACGAAAGCGACCGGATGTCGTGTACATTCACCGACTGGTCCTTTGCCGGAAGATCGGCCGCCGGGTTCTCGCCGGCGCGCCAAGACCTTAAGCGAATGAGGCCTTGGTCAACGGCGGTCTTCTGCAGCGTGATTTCGAATTGGTCCCCCCGGAGTTTTTCGAATGGATCAATACTCTAACGTCCATTGTTTACTCCGGAAAAGCAGCCTTCGGTTGTAGAATATACTGGCTACAGCGCGGGTCAATACCGGAGCCTTGTTGCCGGCGCGGAGAAGCAATGCATGCGGGCGAGGCTAAGGAATGCTTGGTCGTGCGCACCTCGCGAGGCTGCGTCAAAAAGCCTTCAGGCCTGCGCGCGGGCGCCGCGGCGCGCGCTCAGTTCTACGGCGCGGTCGGGAATGGTGAGCCGCAGCGTGGCGCCGATGGTGCCTTCAACGAGGCGAATCTCGCCGCCGTGGGCGCGAACGAGTTCGGCGGCGATGGCGAGGCCTAGACCGGTACCGCCGGTGCGGGTCGAGCCTTGGAACGCCTCGAACAGATGTGCGCGTGCCTTGTCGGAAAAGCCGGGCCCGGTGTCGGAAACTTCGATGACGACCACCGCGCCTTCGCGCCGGCCGGTTATGCGAATCTGGTCCCGGCCCGGGTCGCGCGATGCCCGGCTCTCCAGCGCCTGCACGGCGTTGCGGGCGAGATTGAGCAGAGCGCGAAACAGCTGGTCGTAGTCGGCCTCCACGATCAGGTCGCGTTCAACTGCGCCGATCCAGCGGATCGGCGCATCGGGCGAAAGCCCAAGCGTCTCATGGACCTCCTCGACCAGAGGCTCGAGCAGGATCGGCTTTCGCTCCGGCGGCGGTTCCTGCAGCCGGCCATAGGACAGCGTCGACTGGCAGAAGGCGATGGCCCGCTCAAGCGCGCGCATCAGCTTGGGCGCAAAACGCTGCACGCCGGGATCGGGCAGGCTCAACAGCCGATCGGAAATCAGTTGCGCCGAGCCGAGCAGATTGCGCAGATCGTGATTGATCTTGGAGACGGCAAGCCCGAGTGCGGCCAGCCGGTTCTTCTGATGCAGCATCGAGGCGAGCTCGATCTGCATGGTCGCCAGTTCGCGCTCGGCGATGCCGATTTCGTCGGCGCGCGCCGACGGCGCGATGATACGGTCGGCGTTTTCCGGGTCCGCGCGGAACGCCATCATATTCGCCGTTATCCGGCCCATCGGGCGCACGAACATGTAATGCAGCGTCAAATAGACCAGTGCCGCGGTGATGCCCGAAATGAGCAGCGAGATCAGGAGAAGGTCCACCGAATAGCCAAGCATCGCCTTGCGCAGCGGCGGCTCGTCCATGACGATCTCGATATAGTCGCCGCCCATTGGGGCCGGGCCGACGACGCGCATCACGTCCTTCCTGGTGTTGAGCATCATCATGAAGGCATCGACGATCGAATCGAACGTATAGACGTTGCGCATGTCGAAGTCGTGGGCGATCGGCGGCGGGGCATCGCCGACTGCGAGCATGCGGCGCCGTTTGCCAATCTTCATGGCGACGGCGCGGGCTCCGATCGACTCGAGAATTTGCTTGGCGAGGCTTTCGGGCACCATGCCGCTGGGCGCAGCGTCGAGCACCAGGGCCGCGGTGTAGGCGCTGGCCAGGCGGTCCTTCAGCCAGTTCACCCGGAAATTGGCCACCAACGGCACATAGATCAGCACTTCCGCGATCATCACGAACAGGATCGTGAGGACGAGGAGCTTTCCCGAAAGCCCAAAGCGCGGCGCGCGGACCGGCTGTGGCCGCACGGCAGATTTATCGCTCATCGGCGGAACTCTTGCTGCGATTCAATGACGACGCAGCCATACCCCATGATGCGACGCGTCCACGGCCTCGTCAAACCGGGTTGAATAGGTACTTTCCGCACGTTTTCCGACCCCGGCACCAGTCGGGCCGGGCGGCGCCGTCAGCACAGGTGCCGAGTTTCGGTGCTGTCACACACGTTCTGTATGAATGAAATGACGCAAGGTGAAAACGACGCGGCGGCTAGGCGGCTCGACCTCGGTCGCGCGCGTCTCGTTGGGGGCGGGTGTCGGATTGACGAGCCGGGAGGGCTACCGTATAAGCCGCGCCAATCGCGCGCCGGCGCCGGCAATGTGCGCCATGGTGCGCAAGATTGCGTGCTTGATCGACCGGCGGGCAGGTCTGGCGCGCAGCGGAGAAAATCCCGTGAAACGAACCTACCAACCGAGCAAATTGGTGCGCAAACGCCGGCACGGTTTTCGCGCCCGCATGGCGAGCAAAGGCGGCCGCAGGGTCTGGCGGCGCGGCGCGCGCAAGGGCGCAAGCGGCTCAGTGCGTGATGGGAACGCCCGTTCCGTCTTCGTCGTTGAGCGGCTGAAACGCCGAAGCGATTTTCGGGCGACGGCGAACGGGGTGCGGACGTCTGGCGGCGCGTTCGTGCTGCAGGCGCGTTCGCGCGGGGACGAGGGTGCTGTCCGTATCGGATTTACCGTATCGAAACAAGTGGGCAACGCCGTGGAGCGAACCGCGTGCGCCGTCGGCTGCGGGAGATCGTGAACGTGTCGGCTGCTGGCGCCGGTCAATTGTGCCCCGGCCACGATTACGTGCTTATCGGGCGGCGGGCGGCGCTCGCCGCGCCATTTGGCGAAATGGTGAAGGAACTCGATGCGGCGCTTGACCGGATTGCCGCCTCGGTGACCGGGGAACTGGTGGCGCCCACTCCGACCGCCTACATGAAGCGGGTTCGCCGTCCCGACCGCCCGGCCGCCACGGCCGCGCCGTAACCGGAAGCAGCCGCCCGCGTCCCGACCGTCAGCCGCAGCCCCGACCGGAGTCGCCCGAATTGCCGCCGCAAGAGCGTTGAATGATCGAGCATAAGAACACCATCCTCGCCATCGTGCTGTCGCTCATTGTCGTGGTCGGCTGGCAGTATTTCATCGGCTATCCGCAGATGGAAAAGCAGCGGCACGAAGCGCTTCTCAAGCAACAGGAGCAGGCGCAGCAGCAGCCGGCGGCGCAGCCGGGCACGCCCGCCACGCCGGCGCCGCAAGCCGGCGCCCCCGGCGTGCCGGGCGCACCGGCGAGCTCCGCCCAGGCGCTGACGCGCGCCCGCGAGGCGGTCATCGCCGCTTCACCGCATGTCGCGATCGACACACCACGGCTGAGCGGCAGCATCGATCTAAAAGGCGCGCGCGTCGACGATCTGGCGCTCGGTGCAATATCGCGAAACCGTCGATCCCAATTCGCCGCCGATCGTGCTGTTTTCGCCGTCGGGCGCGCCCGACGCCTATTACGCGGAGTTCGGCTGGGTGCCGACCGCCGGCACGACGCAAAAGCTGCCGGGACCGGATACGGTCTGGAAAGAGGAGGGAGGCGGCGCCTTAACCGTCGACCATCCAATTACGCTGACCTACGACAACGGCGAGGGATTGATCTTCCGCCGCACCATCGCGGTCGATGACCATTATCTGTTCACCATCAAAGACGAAGTGCAGAACAAGAGCGGCGGCACGGTGACGCTGTTTCCTTACGCGCTGATCTCCCGCCACGGCACCCCGAAGACTCTCGGCTACTACATTCTTCACGAGGGCCTGATCGGCGTGATGGGCAGCGACGGCGAGCAGACGGTAACCTACAAAAAGATCGCAGAGAAGAAGGACGAACACTGGGACGTCACCGACGCCTGGCTCGGCTTCACTGATAAATACTGGGCGGCGGCGCTGCTGCCGAACACTGACGCCAAGGTGCATGCGCGCTTCTCCGCCAGCAAGTCCGGCGGTCACGAGACCTACCAGACCGATTATCTGCTCGATCCGGTGACAGTGGCGCCGGGCGCGACCGGCACCGCCGATGCGCGGCTGTTCGCCGGCGCCAAGGAAGTCTCGGTGGTCGGCATCAACTTCCCATTCACCAACGCCGGCGGCTACAACCAGGCGCTTCACCTCAACCATTTCGATCTGCTGATCGACTGGGGCTGGTTCTACTTCATCACCAAGCCGATGTTCCTTGCCATCGACTTCTTCTTTCATCTGGTCGGCAATTTCGGCGTGGCCATTCTCATTGTCACGGTGCTGGTCAAGCTCCTGTTCTTCCCGCTCGCCAACAAATCCTATGCCTCGATGGCAAAGATGAAGGCGGTGCAGCCGGAGCTGACCATGATCCGCGAGCGCTACGCCGACGACAAGATGAAGCAGCAGCAGGCGATGATGGAGCTGTACAAGAAGGAGAAAATCAATCCGGTCGCCGGTTGCCTGCCGATCGCGATTCAGATTCCGGTGTTCTTCTCGCTCTACAAGGTGCTGTTCATCACCATCGAGATGCGGCACGCGCCGTTCTACGGCTGGATCAAGGATTTGTCGGCGCCCGATCCGACCAATGTCTTCACGCTGTTCGGGCTTATCCCGTTCGATCCGACAACGTTGCCGCTGGTCGGCGGCTTCGCGCACCTTGGCGCCTGGGCGGTGATCATGGGCATCACCATGTGGGTGCAGATGAAGCTAAACCCGGCGCCGCCGGATCCCACCCAACAGATGATTTTCAACTGGATGCCGCTCATCTTCACCTTCATGCTGGCGAATTTCCCCGCCGGGCTCGTGATCTACTGGGCGTGGAACAACTCGCTTTCGGTGGCGCAGCAGAGCGTGATCATGCATAGAAACGGCGCCAAGATCGAGCTGTGGGATAATCTCAAGCGCACCTTCATCAAGCCAAATCCGAAACAGCCGGCGGAGTAAGGCTGCAGAAGGGCGCGGCGTTGCGCAACGCTGGAATAATCTATCTGGCAGGCCCGGAGGTCTTTCTGCCCGATGCGGCAGCGGTCGGACGCCGCAAGAAAGAGCTGTGCACCAAATACGGGTTTGAAGGCTTGTTCCCGCTGGACAATGAGATTCCTCCAGACGGCGGACGGGCGGATCGGCTCATCCATCGCGCCAACGAAAGGATGATTGGTCTTGCCGATTTTGGCATTTGCAATCTGACACCGTTCCGCGGGCCGAGTGCCGATCCGGGGACGGTATTCGAGCTCGGCATGCTGGTTGGACTGGGGAAAAGGGTATTCGGTTATACTAACGTCATGAGCGACTTGATTGATCGTTGTAAGCGGTTTGATTCCGTCACGCTCGACTCCAACCAAAAGAATTGGCGCAGACTCGAATGGTATGACCGTTGAGGACTTTGGCAACGCCGACAATTTGATGATCGACAATGCGTTGGTGGAGCACGGTGGTTATTCGATTGTTCGGCATCAGGCGTCGCCCGGTGATCTGTTTCGAGATCTCACGGGCTTCGAGACATGCCTGCGACTGGCCGTCGCGGCAATTTCAAGATCGGCTTGATTCTAAGTACTGGCAAGCTTCGGAAATAATGCCCGAGCCGCTCAATGCGCGACGCGCACCAGCGCCTTGCCGAAATTCTTGCCTTCGAGCATGCCCATAAAGGCCGCCGGCGCGTTCTCCAGGCCGTCGGTGATATCCTCGCGATAGCGGATGCGGCCATCGGCGATGCCGGCGGCGACGGTTTTGAGGAAAGCCGGATAATGCTCGGCGGCAAATTCGTAGTTGATGAAGCCGCGAAGGGTGAGGCTCCTGGTCAGCACCGCCCGCATGGTCGCGGGCAGAAGGTTCGGCGCGGCGCCGGCGCTGGTGGCGCTATATTGCGCGATCAGCCCGCAAACCGGCACGCGGGCGAAGGTATTGAGCAGCGGCAACACCGCCTGCCAGACCGCGCCGCCGACATTCTCGAAATAGACGTCGATCCCTTTAGGGCAGGCAGCGGCGAGCTTGGCCGCCATGTCCGGCGCGCGATGATCGATGACGGCATCGAAGCGTAATTCCTCGGCCACGTAGCGGCACTTTTCAGGACCGCCGGCGATGCCGACCGCCCTGGCGCCCGCCATCTTGGCGAGCTGGCCGACGAGCGAGCCGACCGGGCCGCTGGCGGCGGCAACGACCACCGTTTCACCCGCCTTCGGCTTGCCGATGACGTAGAGCCCCGAGTAAGCGGTGAAGCCGGGCATACCGAGAACACCCAATCCGGTCGTGACCGGCGCCGCCTTCGGATCAAGCTTGCGCAGCGCCGGACCGGACCATGCCGCGTAGGTGCGCCAACCGGTGGGCGCCAGCACGATATCGCCTGCGGAAAGGCCCGAACGATCGGTCGCAATCACCTCGCACACACTTTCCCCGGTCATCACTTCGCCGACGCCGACCGGCTTGGCATAGGATTTCGCATCGTCCATGCGGCCGCGCATGTAAGGGTCGAGCGACAAATAAAGCACCCGCAGCAGCAGGCCGCCGGGCGGCAGCGCCGGCATGGGGACCTCCTCTAAACGGAAGTTTTCGGCTGTCGGCGGCCCCTTGGGCCGCGATGCCAGCACGATCTGTTTCACGGCGGGTTCCGTCATGTCCTCTCCTGCGACTGCGAAGCATTCATCGCCAGTTTGCGTCGTCGCACCGCCCCTCGCAATGAGCGGCGCCTCGCCGGTCATTGTGATGGATGAAGGAAGCTACGCCGCACGGACGCGGGTGAAGAAAGTCGCGACCTTGGTTTCCAGGTCGTTGGCGCGCGCTGACAGTCGGCCGGTCCAGGTGGTAATTTCGCCGACCGCCGCTACGCCGCTGGTGACGGCTTCATCGACCGAATGGATCTCGGCGGAGGCGCGGGCGGTGTGGCCGGCGGCGGTGTGGATGCTTTCGGCGATCCCCCTGGTTGTCATGCTCTGCTGCTGCACCGCCGAAGCGATGCTGGTCGACACGGTGGTCAGTTTACCGATGATGCGCGCAATCGAGGAGATTTCCGCTACCGACCGTTTGGTCGCTTCCTGGATGGCGGCGACTTGCTGCGAGATATCCTCGGTGGCACGCGAGGTTTGATTGGCGAGGGTCTTGACCTCGGCGGCGACCACGGCAAAACCCTTGCCTGCGTCTCCGGCCCGAGCCGCCTCGATGGTCGCATTCAGCGCCAGCAGATTGGTCTGGGCCGCGATCGCGGAAATGGTGCCGACTACGGAACCGATGCGCTCCGCCGCGTCGTTCAACGAACCGATGACATTCTGGGTGCGCTCGGTGTCGGCGACGGCCGACTGCGCCATTCCAAGGCCGCTGGTTGCCTGCTGACCGATCTCCTGGATCGACCCGGAGAGCTCCTCCGTCGCCATAACCGTCGTATCCATGCGCTGCGCAGTCTCGGCCGATGATGATGAGGCCGAAGCCATGCGTCTGAGCGTGTCGTCGGCGACCTGCTTGAGCGTCGAACTGGTCGTCGCCAGCGAAGCGGAAGCTTCCTTGATCGCCTCAATGACCTCGCCGATGGCGGCATCGAAGTCGGCGATCGCCGCATCGATGGCATTTCGCCGCGCCAGTATCGCTTCCTCGGCGGCCTCGCGGTGCAGGGTCATCGCGTTGGCGACATCGAAGCTGATAACTTGCGAGACGGCCTTGCCGCGCTCCGCTACTTTGGCGGACGCAAAGCGGTGTTTGCGCGCAAGCAAGTCGAGCGCGGCCTTGAGCACAAAGGTCCCAGCGGTGCTGCGCACGCGCGCGTCCAGCCCGATGGCAGCCTCTTCACGCACCGTCTGCCGGCAAGTCTCAGCGTAGTGCAGATCAAGCTTCCCGCCGAGCAGGGCCTGGAAATGCGCCAGCTCCAGTTTCTTGATCAAATCTTTGTTCTGGCTGACGGCGGTCGCTATTTTTGGCAGGCCCGCCACCGCCTCAACAAATTCATTGATCACGCGGTCGAGATGCGGCGCGATCAGCGGCCACGTCTCGGCGAGAAGCGACCGGGCCTGCTCATCGATCCGGTAAAGCGCAAGGCGAGCTTCAAAGGCCGGAACTGGTTCGGTCGGCGCCATGGCTGCAGGTGAACTCTCGTGCATCGACATGTTGGCCACAAATGGTTGCTTGAGTATGAACATATGGTTACCGAATCGGCCCTACACCACCACCGAGCGCGATGATCCGCCGGGCAAAAAAAGGGAGGCCGAAGCCTCCCGAAGTTTTGGTTTATCTGTCCGAGCCGGCTGGTCTCAGGTCTTGCCGAGCACCGCAAGCGTCACCGGCGCGAGGCCGGAAAAGCCCAGCGCATGAGCTGCCGCCGGGGTGACATCGATGACGCGCCCGCGGACGAACGGCCCCCGATCGTTGATGCGCACGACGACCGACCGGCCGGTGCGTTTGTTAGTGACCCGCACCAGGGTTCCGAACGGCAGGGTGCGGTGCGCCGCCGTCAAACCTGACGCCGCGGCACGTTCGCCGTTGGCGGTCCGTCCCCCCGAATAAATCGATGCCAATCCGGTCTGCGCCGAAGCGGCCATCGGGACACCAATCATTGACATGAAAAGAGCTGAGGCAAACGCAAGTCTTGTCAGGCTATTGCCAGCCATGATCGTCCTTTTTCCATTGTTGAAGGGAATTGTGAATAGGCTCCACCCCATTGGAGCCGGACGGGTTACTGGCTGGATATTGTGGAAATTGTGCGGCGCAAAATAGGCCCGATCTGTGTCAAGAATTGGTTAACGGTACTATTCGTCGGTATTACTTCGTAACGGCTGGCGAGTACAGACGCGCCCGTGGCGGATGCTTGGGCATCGGCCACGATCATCCCGGCCGCGTCGGCCGGCCGGCGCGCTAATCGCACGGTCCAGAAAGTGAGTTTATTCGGCCGCGATGGCGGTCGGCAGCACGTGGTCCTTGAACTGCTCGCGCAGTGCGGTCTTGAGGATCTTGCCGGTCGCCGTGTGCGGTATGGTGCTCACGAACACCACGTCGTCGGGCATCCACCACTTGGCGATCTTATCGTCCAGATAGCCGAGGATCTCTTCCTTGGTCGCCGACTGCCCTTCTTTGAGGACGATGATCAGCAGCGGACGCTCGTCCCACTTGGGATGACGCACGCCGACCACCGCGGCCTCCGCGACTTTGGGATGGCCGACCGCGAGGTTCTCCAGATCGATCGAGGAGATCCACTCGCCGCCCGACTTGATCACGTCCTTGGACCGGTCGGTAATCTGCATATAGCCGTAACGGTCCATGGTGCCGACGTCGCCGGTATCAAAAAAGCCGTCGGCATCGAGAATCTGGTCTTTGAGTTTGTAATAGGCCTTGGCCACGGCAGGACCGCGTACCTTAATGCGGCCGAAGGTTTTGCCGTCCCACGGCATCGGCCGCCCGGCATCGTCGGTGATCTTCATTTCGACGCCGAACGGCGTGGCGCCTTGTTTTTGCTGTATGTCCAAGCGAGCGTCGCCTTGCAGCGCGGCATACTCAGGCTTAAGCGCGCTCGTGGTACCAAGCGGGCTCATCTCGGTCATGCCCCAGCCATGGATCACCTCGACGCCGTACTTGTCGTGGAAGGATTTGATCATGGCGCGCGGCACCGCGGAACCGCCGATCAGCACCTCTCGCAGATCGGGGAGCTTGCCGCCGGTCTTTTCCAGATGTTGCAGTAGCATGAGCCAGATCGTGGGCACCGCCGCAGTGCAGGTAACCTTGAACTCGGTGAGCAGCTCGTAAATCGATTGGCCATCGAGTTTCGCCCCCGGCATCACCAGCGCGCTGCCGACGATCGGCGCGGTGAAGACGAGCCCCCAGGCATTGGCATGGAACAGTGGCACCACCGGCAGCATCGTGTCGCTCGCCGCGAACGGAAACGCCGGCAGCACGATCAGGCTGTGCAGGACGTTGGAGCGATGCGAGTAAAGCACGCCCTTGGGATGGCCCGTGGTGCCTGAAGTGTAGCACATGCCGGCGGCGGTGTTCTCGTCGAACTCCTTCCAGGCGAAATCGCCGTCGGCCTCGTTAAGCCACTCCTCATAGGCAACCGCGTTTTTCAGCGTCGTCGCCGGCATGTTGGCGGCGTCGGTGAATACGATGTAGCGCTCGACCGTCGGCAGTTTATCGGCGATCTTCTCCAGCAGCGGCACGAAAGTCAGATCGGTCATGATCACGCGGTCCTCCGCGTGATTGATGATCCAGACGATCTGCTCGACGAACAGCCGCGGATTGACGGTATGATAGACGGCGCCGATGCCGAGAATGCCGTACCAGGCCTCCACGTGCCGCCAGGTGTTCCAGGCGAGCGTCGCCACACGGTCGCCGAGCTTGATGCCGTCACGGTCGAGCCGCTGCGCCGCGCGCAAGGCGCGGGCGCGGATCTCGGCGTAATTCGTGCGATGGAACGGTCCTTCGATCGAGCGTGAGATCACCGGCCGCTCAGCGTGATTGAGCGCGGCGTGATCGATAATGCGGTGGCACAGAAGCGGCCAATCCTGCATAAGCCCGAGCATGGTATTTTCCTTCTGCAGCGCCGCTGCGTGTTGTTCTTGCTTCGTTGCGCCGCTGCTTTGAGGCTCTCGACGCCGCCCCAATGTAGCCGGATGCAGCAGCGATGAAAAGAAAATGCCGCGTTGTTGATGAGGCTCGGGGCGGCGGACGTGCTTGAACTCCCAGGTGTCCTCCGCTTAAAGCAGTCCATCGGCATCAACCCTTGGCAAAAAGAACTGCCGGGCCGGGAAATCTGCCGCATGAAATGCCTGGCCCTTATCGTCATGCTGCTGTGCGCAACGGAGCCTGCGGCGGCGCAGCATGCCGTCGGGCCGCCCGCGGAGGCGGCCAAGGCCGAACCTTCGGCGCCGCCAACGCCGTCCGCCTGCCAAAAGCGGCTGGAGCCGATCGCTGTATTTAAGCCGGTGCCGACGCTCACCGGGCCGGGCGAATGCGGTGCGGCCGACGCGGTGCTGCTGGAAAGCGTGATCCTGCCCGACAAAGCCCAAGTCGCCGTTACGCCGCCGGCAACGTTGCGCTGCGAAATGGCGGAGGTGGTGGCGATTTGGATACGCCAAGATGTCGCACCGACAGCGTCGAAGCTCGGCGCGCCGCTGCGTGGGCTCGATAACTTCGATTCCTATGAATGCCGCAGCCGCAACCACATCCCGGGCGCCATGCTCAGCGAGCACGGCCGCGCCAATGCGCTTGATGTGCGCGCGCTAAAGCTCGGCAACGGCAAACTTATTGGTCTCACCGACGTAAATGTCGCCAAGGCATGGCGCGAGGCATTGCGCGCCACCGCCTGCGCGCGGTTTGCGACGGTGCTCGGCCCGGGCTCGGATGGCTATCACGAAGAGCATATCCACCTCGATCTTGCCGCGCGCCGTGGCGGGTACAAAATGTGCGAGTGGGAAGTGCGCGAGCCGGTCAAGCAAGTGGCCGGCACCGAGCCGCAGCCCGTTCTGCAGGCCTCAGCCAGGCTTGAGGAGCCGGTGCCGTTACCGCGGCCGCGGCCGCGCCCGGTCGCGCACGCGCCGATTGACATTCGCCCGCGATTGCAAAAAGCGCACGCGCAGCTCAGGTGAACAACAGCCGCGCCAAAAGCTTGCGCCGCATAGGAAGGGCCCGGCTTGGCGCCGGGTCCCTTCACCCCGCTGCCCTGCGGCGAAATACTGATCGATGATCGGGCGTGCTCTGGTGCCCCAATCACCAATCATGATGCTTGATGATGACCGTCTTGTCGCGATGAGGCGCGTAGTTCCAGTAGTGATGGTGCCGATGGATGACCACCGTGTCGGCACGCGCGGGCGCAGCAAAGGGTAATACAAAAGTCAGACCCGCCAACGCGGCGAGTGAAAACATGAATGTTCGCATTGTTGCCTCCATCAGGGTTTCCGCTCCATCCTTAATTCGCAAAGGACATGAAGCGTTCCAGACGAAGTCACGAACGAAAATTCAGACAGCTGTCGCCAAAGTCACTGCGCGTTTCCAGCACGATTCTGGCACGAGGTGGATCACTTGCCGATCATCACGTCCGAAGCCTTGATGACGGCCCAGGCCGCGTCGCCTTTTTGCAGGGCGAGATCGGCGACCGCCTCGTTGGTAATCGAGGCAGTGATCACGACGCCCTGACCGATTTCGATGCGCACATGAGAGGTCGTGGCTCCTTTTATCACTTCGGCGATCTTGCCTTTGAGCTGATTGCGTGCACTCAGTTTCATGTTTTTGCTCCTTGAAAAACGACCGGTAATGAAGTCTTCAACCTCGGGCATATATTCGCTGCTTCGGCCGGCGACCAGTCCGTACAAGCCCGGCTTTGACGGCCGGCATCCCGCGCGGCCACAATAGCGGCCGGGTTCGATCCCAAGAACTGTCCAAAGGCAATTTCATATGCCCCCGTTGAGTAATCTCGCCGTCCGCGACGTTGAGACCCTGGTGCACCCTTACATCAATCTCGCCAGCTTTCGCGAAAACGGGCCGCTCGTCATCGAACGCGGCAAAGGCGTCTATGTGTACGACAGCGACGGCAAGGCGTACCTCGAAGGCATGGCCGGACTCTGGTGCACGGCGCTCGGCTACGGCAATGAGGAGCTGGTCGAGACCGCCGCCGTGCAGATGCGCACGCTTTCCTTCGCGCATCTCTTCACCGGCAAGAGTCACGATCCGGCAATCGAGCTGGCGGAGAAGCTCAAAGAAATCGCGCCGGTACCGATCTCGAAGGTGTTCTTCTGCAATTCCGGATCTGAGGCGAACGACACCCAGGTCAAGCTAGTCTGGTACCTCAACAACGCGCGCGGCCGGCCTCAGAAGAAAAAGATCATCAGCCGCGTCAAGGCCTACCACGGCGTTACCGTCGCCGCCGCTTCGCTCACCGGAATTATCGGCAATCACCGCGACTTCGACGTTCCGCTGCCGGGCTTCCTGCATGCCGGCTGTCCGCACCATTACCGCTTCGCGCGGGACGGCGAGAGCGAAGAGGAATTCGCCTCGCGGCTGGCCGCCGAGCTCGATGCATTGATCGTCAAGGAGGGCCCGGACACGGTGGCGGCGTTCATCGCCGAGCCGGTGATGGGCGCCGGCGGGGTCATCGTGCCGCCACGGACCTATTTTCAGAAAATCATGCTGGTGTGCGCGAAGCACGATTTATTCGTGATCAGTGACGAGGTGATTTGCGGATTCGGGCGGCTGGGCACGATGTTCGGCTGTCAGCAGCTCGGCTTCAAGCCGCAATCGATCTCGGTCGCCAAGGCATTGTCGTCGGCCTATCTGCCGATTGCCGCGGTCATGATTCCGGAGCTGATGTACGAGGCTCTGCTCGCCGAGAGCAAGAAAATCGGCACATTCGGCCACGGCTTCACCTATGGCGGCCATCCGGTTTCCGCGGCGGTGGCGCTCAAGGCGATCGAGATTTACGCCCGCGAAGGCATCATCGAAAAAGCCGCCAAACGCGCACCGCTGTTTCAAGCGCGGCTCAAGCTGCTCGGCCAGCATCCGCTGGTCGGCGAAGCGCGCGGTCTTGGTCTGATCGGTGGCGTGGAGTTGGTCGCCGACAAGGCGAGCAAGCGTTCGTTCGATCCACAGCACGAAGTCGGTGCCCGCGCGGTACGCTTCGCGGAAGAAGAAGGCCTGATCGTGCGCTCGGTGGCCGGCGACGTGCTGACGCTGTCGCCGCCGCTGGTCATCAACGCGGTGCAGATCGAGGAACTCTTCAACCGCCTCACGCGCGCGCTCGACAAGACGCTCGATTGGGTGACTTGCGGGCGGCTCACGCAGGCGTGACCCGTTTCAATCAATTTGGCGGCGGCAGAGCAGAAATGCAGCAGCGATTGCGTGTTGTAATGCACCTTCCATTCATGGCTGGCGCCCTAAAAGACGCGTCATGACGGCGATCACACCAAAAGACATTGAGGAAGGTCCAGCGCTTGCGATGCCGCGCCGCTTGACGCGGCGCCGTGTTCTTGCCGGGGCCGCAGGGCTGATCGGCCTCACAGCAGCGACGACCGGCGTATACGCTGGCGGCATCGAGCCGCAAAGCCTCGTCGTGACCCGCTATGCGCTCAATCCGCCGGGCTGGCCTGCAGGCCGCAAGCTGTCCATCACGGTGATCGCCGACCTTCACGCTGGCGGACCTGACATGAGGCTGCCGCACGTTCGGCAGGTGGTCGATACCGCCAATCTGCTGCGCTCCGATCTGGTCGTTCTGCTCGGCGACTATATCGCGACCTACAGCTTTGCGAATGAGCGAATCCCCGATGCGATCTGGGCGGCCGAGTTGGCGCGGCTCGAAGCTCCACTCGGGATTTGGGCCATCCTCGGCAATCACGATTGGTGGTACGATCTCGTTGGCGTACGTACCGCGCTCGCCGGCGTCCAAATTCCGGTCCTGGAAAACAAAGCGGTGACGCTCGAGGCCCGCGGCCAGCGATTCTGGCTTGCTGGGATTGGCGATCAGCTCGCCTATCGGCTGGGGCACGGCCGTTTTCGCGGCGTCGACGACCTGCCCGGCACTCTGGCGCAGGTCGGAACCAACGATCCGGTTATCCTTCTGGTGCATGAGCCGGACATTTTTGTCCGGGTGCCCGACCGGGTCGCTCTAACGCTCGCCGGTCACACTCATGGCGGGCAAATCCGGCTGCCGCTTATTTGGCCGGCCTTCGTTCCCTCGGAATACGGAGCGCGCTTCGCGTACGGTCACGTGGTCGAGGACGGCCGGCATCTGATCGTGTCGGGCGGTCTCGGCACCAGCTTCGTGCCAGCCCGTCTCGGTGTGCCCCCTGAAATCCTGCAGATTGAGCTCGGCACTTAGCGCTTTCCAAGCAAAAGAAAAGGCGCCGAGTGCTTCGGCGCCTTTTCTTTTGGCGGCGTTGAACGCTTAAAGTCAGTTGCTGCTCGATCCCGGGCCGAGCGCCATGCGCGGGCTGAACGGCCCGTCCCCCTGGTGCGGCCCTAGAACGATGACCAAAGTGCCGACCTTGACGCGATTGTAGAGGTCGATCGCGTCCTCGTTGATCATCCGTATGCAGCCGGACGAAACGGCGCTGCCGATATATTCCGGCTGGTTTGTGCCGTGAATGCGGTACAGCGTGTCCTTGTTCCCGGAATACAGGTACATCCCCCGCGCGCCCATCGGATTGTGCGGGCCGCCGGTCACATAGGCCGGCAAGGGCCCAAGGCGCGTCTGCTCGCCGGGGGTGGGAATCCAGGGCGGCCATTCTTCCATGCGGCCGATCTTGGCAATGCCGCTCCAGGCCTGGGCCTCTTCGCCAACGGCGATGCCGTAGCGAACCGCTTTGCCGTTCGGCAGAACGTAGTAGAGGAACTTGTTGTCGCTATCGACGACGACAGTGCCGGGGACTTCCTTGCGGTGGTATTCGACGATGTGCCGCCGGTAGGTTTCGGGAACTGCCGCCTGGTTGTACGGCAGATTGGACATCAGTTCCTTGTCTTTCTCCTTCCAACCAACCTGGCTGGAAGGATCAAGCGCCCCGTTGTCCTGGATGCAGCCGCCGAGCGCGACAGCAGCAATTACGAAGGCTAGCGCACGCATTGCCATGGGTGACCCACTCTTCCGCCCGGCCCAGCCTTGAATCTGCCCCGGGATTTTCTACCGAAATCGTCGCGACGATGCCAGCGGTCCGCAACGACTGCCCTGACGTCGGCGGCTAAGTGTTGCAGGAATGTCGCACCGGTTTCTCATGATGTCTCGTTTTGATCTACCGCAAACCCCTTACCAGTATCTTTTGCACCCATTAACCAATGGTTTACTAGCCTCGATGTCAGCTGTGTCGCGGCAAGGGGACGGCGGCAAATGTCATTGCGGCGGTCGATTTGTCGCCCAATTCCGCCGCACTCGTTGCTTACGAGCGCATCATCACTGACGTGAAGGGAACGGGGTTTCATAATGCAAGACGTGACTGCCAAAACGGCGAAGGAGACTGACAATCGACGCAAGTCGGGTGGGTCTTCCGACGAGCAAATCGCGCTTCACCTCTGCCATGGGCAAATTGGAATTTCCGCTGTCGCGGCCGCGGTCCGCTACCAGGGGGGAGCCAAGAATCCGGCTTACGCACCCGCGGCGACCAAAGCTGACGAACAGAGCGCGGTTATCTGATCGGTGCGCGATTGGTCGGCGCAGCCGATCTGAACGAGGGGGACAAGACGTCCCCCTTTTTCATTCTGGTTCAAAGCGCCATGTCTTCCTCACGGGCGGTGCGCGGCAACCCGGTTCGTGGCATTGGTCTAACCATGAGCGACATCACGCCTGCCTTGGGCGGTTTTTCCAACGCCGAACTCGACAGCGGGCGCAGGCTGTTCAGCAGCGAATGGCGTTTTCTCTCTGCGGCAGGCTCGGTCAACTCGCTGCCGCGTTCAGGCCGGTTGGAAGTTGCCTTCGCTGGCCGCTCCAATGTCGGCAAATCGAGCCTGATCAACGCTCTCACCGGCCGGCGTGCGCTGGCGCGCACTTCCAACACACCCGGCCGCACCCAGGAACTGATCTTTTTCGGCGGCCCCGATCGCCTGGTGCTGGTCGATCTGCCGGGCTACGGCTACGCAGCGGCGGCCAAGAGCAAGGTCGCGGCATGGACCAGGCTCATCCATGATTACCTGCACGGCCGTGCCGCTCTCGCGCGGGTCTATGTGCTGATCGATGCGCGCCATGGTCTCAAAGCCGTCGATGACACCATTCTCGACACGCTGGGCCAGGCCGCCGTCAGCCATGAGATCGTTCTCACGAAATGCGACCAGGTGAGCGAGGCGGAACTCTCGGAACGCTGCGAAACGGTAAAGGCGGCGTTGCGAAGCCGTCCGGCGGCATTCCCCGATCTGATCACCACGTCGGCCCGCAGTGGTGCCGGTGTCGCACAACTGCGGGCGGCCATTGCCCGTCTAGTCCGGGAGCGCTCTTAAGAAAGCGCCCCGGCCGAACCGCAGTCCGAACCGAGGCGCCCGTTCTTAACCGATCCGCTGGGTGATGCTGGGTCGCTCGCGTGGCGTCGAGCGCATGAAGCCGATCATCGTCCCGCTTAGCGTGCTTCCGGTCATGACGATGGCGGCGCCGGCCACCAGTAAAGCCACCAGAGTCAGTGCCAGACTGTAGGTGCCGGACACCGCCAGGATGCCGAGAACGATGACGGCGAGCCCCGCCATGCCCTGGACGCCCGATGAGCCGGCTGCAACGTCCGAGGCAATGGCGTTCAGCATCGAGCCGCGGCTCTGGAACCGGCTCGCAACCGATCGCGAGGTTAACAGCTGCCAAACGGCCGACGCACTCACCACGAGCGCGCCGCCGAAGGCTATCGCGGCGACCGACGTCAGGATCAAAGGGTAGACCCCGAGCAGCGCCAGAACGCCAAGCACGATGCCGGCAACGCCGACCAGGAATAATCCCGACAAGCCAGCCCCGCTCGTCGAAGCTGGCATTTCGGCGGCGACTTCGATTTGCGCGAATTCGCTCAACATGGCGCCGCCTTGGATGAGCAGGGCCGCTCCGAACACGATGGTGGCAATCGACAACAGGATATCCGACTTCACGCCGGACAGTGCGATGACCGCCAGGACGATGGTCGCTATTCCTCCCAACGCATCGACAAAGCCGCCATAGGTCGCGGTTTCGCCCGCTAAGTTCGATTCGGTTGAATAAGTCGTCGACATGGGATTTCTCCTTTATTGTTGTTTTGTCGCCCGCGTCTCATCATGACAACGTAGGTTGGTACTTCGGTGTTCCGCCCCGAGGGGTGCGACGTATTTGAAATCCCTCACGGTTTCCGGTCCCGGCGAGTTCCGCGAGCCGCGGAGGGCTAGTCCTGCCGCAGGCGATTGGATTTGGTCCCTTCCGCCGCCTTCGGGAGCCCGCTAAAAGGCGTCGTCGTCCCATCCCCCGAGTTTCCCGAAGAGCGGCCGCATGAGCGTTTCAGACCATGAGATTGCCCGCGTTCTCTCCGAAGCGCTGCCATACATGCAGCGTTACGACGAGGAGACCATCGTCATTAAATATGGCGGCCACGCCATGGGCGACGAGAACGTGGCGCGCGAGTTCGCCCGCGACATCGTGCTGCTGGAGCAGACCGCGATCAATCCGATCGTCGTGCACGGCGGCGGACCGCAGATCGAGGCGATGCTGAAGAAGGTCGGCGTGCAGTCGCAATACGCGGCGGGTTTGCGCATCACCGACGAGACCACATTGGAAATCGTCGAGATGGTACTCGCCGGCCTGATCAACAAGCAGATGGTTGGCTACATCAACGAGGCCGGCGGCAAGGCGGTCGGGCTGTGCGGCAAGGATGGCAACATGGTGATCGCGCGCAAGCTGACGCGCACCGTGGTCGACCCCGGTTCGCACATCGAGAGGATGGTCGATCTCGGCTTCGTCGGCGAACCCGACAAGGTTGACGTTACCGTGCTCAATCAGATTCTCGGCCGCGAGCTCATTCCCGTGCTGGCACCGGTCTGCGCTGCGGCCAATGGCGGGACCTTCAACGTCAACGCTGATACCTTCGCCGGCGCCATTGCCGGCGCGCTCAAGGCCAAACGCCTGCTGCTGCTCACCGACGTTCCCGGCGTTCTCGACAAGTCGAAGAACCTTATCAAGCAGCTCTCCGCCGACGAGGCGCGCCGGCTCATTGCTGACGGCACCATTTCCGGCGGCATGATTCCCAAAGTCGAGACCTGCATCGATGCGCTCGAGCGGGGCGTGGAAGGCGTCGTCATCCTTGACGGCAAGGTGCCGCATGCGGTGCTGCTCGAACTGTTCACCGAGCTTGGCGCCGGCACGCTCATTCACAACTAGGCCGCTGATCCTCGCGTCGCTCGTTCTTGTGTGCCAATGGAGCCCAGTGATGAAGGCCGCGGGCCGGCGTCAGGCGCCGATCGCTCGAAATTGACCGGCAGTGTAAACGCGCTTGCCGACCATGGTGCGCTAATCTGCTGCGCCCTAGCGCTCAACGATGAGTGATATCTGATGGCACAAGGCTCCGACTTCGTTTTGAGCGCTCTCGCTCGCGAAGGACTCACTCATCTTTTTTGGTTCCCGGCGGACTGGTCGATCCGTTTCTGCCGGCGCTGGCGCGGCATCCGGAATTGCTGCCGATCGTTGCCGCGCATGAGGGCGGTGCCGCCTACATGGCCGATGGCTATGCCCGCGCTAGCGGCCGTTTCGGCGCGGCGATGGGGATTGGCGGCCCCGGTCTATGCAACATGGCGACGGCGGTCGCCGCGGCAAAAACCGATTGCTCGCCGGTTCTCGTGTTGAGCGGCGAAATTCCGGTCGAGATGGAAGGGCTTGGCGAATTCCAGGACGCCAGCCAGGCGACACTCGACGATACTGCGGTGATGAAGCCGCTCACACGCCTGTCGATGACTGTGGCAAGCCCGCGGAATCTCAATCACTGGCTCCGACACGCGCTCACCGCAATGTGGACGCAGCCCCCGGGGCCGGTGCATTTGTCATTGACGCATGATGTCATCGTCGGCGAGTGCGCGACGGATTACGCCACGGTCTCGGATTATTTCGATCGGGTTGCGCCTTTGAGCCGGCCGGCAGCCGACGCGGCCCTCAATCTGCTGGCCATGGCGACCAGGCCGAAAATCGCCATTCTTGCCGGCGCCGGGATCGAGCACGATAGCGCGGCGGCCGCACTGAAGGCCGTCGCCGAGCGTTGGTCGATACCAGTCGCAACGACGCTGCGCGCCAAGGGCGTCTTTCCGGAAGATCACGAATTGTCGCTCGGGGTCTTCGGCTACGCCGGCACCCGCCACGCCACGGCGGCCATTCTCGGCGATCCGGCCGATGTGCTGATCGTCCTCGGTTCCGGCTTTAACGAGCGGGACACCATGCATTGGGCGTTGCGCGGACGGGCCGCTGGCAAGACCACCATCATTCATGTCAACACCGACATGGACGAGTTGACCACGCACAGCGTTCCCGCCCATGTCGTTCCCGGCAGCTGCCGCGCGTTCCTCGGTCTGATGCAGGAATGCGCGGTCGCCGTTGCCTCTCCGCTTGCGGCCGGACAGGTCCAACGGCGCGCGTGGCTCGCCAAGGTCAGGCAAGGACCGCGGCTCCACGATGACCAGAATTGCGCCAAGTCGACAAAGCCGGTTCATCCGGCGGCCGCCGTCGCGGCCTTGCGCAAAGTCTATCCGCGCGATGGCGTCGTGCTGGTCGATTCCGGCGCGCATCGCGCCTTTGCCGGCCACTATTGGACCGCGTACGAGCCGCGCACCTATATCTCGGCCACCAACCTCGGACCGATGGGCTGGGCCATTCCGGCCGCAATCGGCGTGCAGTGCGCGCGGCCCGACCGCCGGGTGGCGGTCATCACCGGCGACGGCTGCATGCACATGCATGGCATGGAAGTTCAAACCGCCGCGCGCTATGGGCTTCCCATCATTTACGTGGTTCTGAACAACGGCGCGCTGGGGAATGTCTGGCTGCGGGCGCATCAATTCGGTCCGGTCCCGGCCGCACTCACCAGCATTCCGGATCATGACTGGGCTGGATTTGCACGCGCTCTCGGCGCCGAGGGCCTGACCGTCACCGATCCCGCGCAGCTCGAGCAAACATTTCAGCAGGCGCTCGCGGCTAATGCCACAGTGCTGATTGACGTGAAGACCGACAAGAATTGTCCGACGCCAGTTTACGATTTTAGCGCTGGTGCGCGAGCCTGGTCCTATCACGAGTAGAGGACAGCCATGACCGTACTGACCATGGATCCGGCAAAGCTGCCGGCGGCGGGACGCGCGCTGTTTGCCGCGATGGCGGCGAAGCGCAAGGCGCGTGGCGAGCATTTCGGCGGCCCCTATATCGCTCTCCTCAACCATCCGGAACTGGCGCGGCGTATCGAGGAATTGGGATTCTTTCTGAAATTCGAGGGCGTGCTGCCGCGGCCGGTCTATCAGTTCATCGTGCTTACGGTCGCGCGGGCGACCGGCGCGGCCTACGAATGGAACGATCACGTGCAACGGGCCCTGGCCGCGGGGCTTACCCAGGATGTCGTCGACGGCATCGGGGCCGGTCGAACGGAAGCGCTGCCGCACCCGTTCGCACTACTGAGTGCAATCCTGTCGAAGACGATGGTTTGGCAGGCGGTTCCGGACGATCTGCAGGCTCGTGCCGTTACTGAGTGGAGTGCCGAAGGGCTGGTTGAGGTTGTCGTCGTGTCCGGATTTTATCAGATGTTCGCCGCGATCAATCAGGGCTTCGCCATCAAGCCCCCGAGCAGCCCATGAGCCGAAACCGTTCCGCGCGCCAAAACTTGGAAAACGATTTACCGGCCGTTAACCGCATGCAGCTGAGCGGCACAACGCGCCCTTAACGTTGGCCGACTAACTGTGGGCGCTTCTCGGAAGCCGCGGAGGCGGGCTTGGATTTTTCGCCAGGTGTCTCGTATCTGTTCGGCCAGCTGAACAAAGCGTTCCTGTTGCCCGGCTCGCATTTCTCGGTGTTCTCGCTCGCCACCGCGTTCTGCATCGGCTTTGTGGTGCTTGCGGCGCGGCGCTACAGGAAAGGCCGGCGGATTCGGCTGAGGTCTCTGCTGCGGGCGCTGTTCCCGAAACACATTGTGATGAGCCGGTCGAGCCTGGCGGATCTGGGCTACTTTTATTTCAACCTGTTTTTGTTTGGAATCATCTTCGGCTGGGCGGTGCTTTCCTACGGGGCGCTGAGCCGCGGCGTGACCGATCTCCTGACAGCGGCATTCGGCCCGATGCCGCCGGCGCCGCTGCCGGTGTTCGTCTCCAGGTCGATCGTCACGCTCATGCTGTTCCTCGCCTATGAGCTCGGTTACTGGCTCAATCATTATCTCTCGCACCGGATTCTGTTCCTGTGGGAATTCCACAAAGTTCACCACTCGGCGACGGTGCTGACGCCGTTGACCAACTTCCGTGTCCACCCGGTCTACATGTGCATCTTTCTCAATATTCTTGCGGTCTGCATTGGGGGCACCAACGGTGTCGGCGATTACCTGCTTGGCCAGCCGTCGTCGCAATACGGCCTGTCCGAGACCAATATCATTCTCGTGTTTTTCATTTACTTTTACGTCCACCTGCAGCATTCGCAGCTGTGGATCTCATTCACGGGCCGGCTCGGACGTCTGTTGATGAGCCCGGCGCATCATCAGATTCATCATTCGCGCAATCCCGCGCACTTCAACAAGAACCTGGGAAGCTGCCTGGCGGTTTGGGATTGGATGTTCGGCACCTTGCATATCCCCGCGGCGGAGCGCGAGGTCCTCGAATTCGGAGTCGAGCCGGATCGCGAGCATGCTCATACCATCAGGGGCGAGCTGCTTGCTCCGTTCGGCCGCGCGGCGCTGCTGTTCAAGGAGCTCGTGGACAGGCGAACGCGCCCGGTCCCGTTGCCGGCTCCCGAGCAGAAGAGGGCCTGAAAAGATCCGGAAAGCAGTGGGCCCGATTTCCGGTAAGACATCGTTCCAAATCGTTCCAAGGCTAAATTAGGCATTGGTGGTTGCGGTGCTCGCCGTCGCCGCGTATTCGTCAGGCGCGATCCCACCAACGAGTGCCTGCCACTTGGCCTTCCGTCCCTTCTTTTCTTCTGCGCCCGGGCTTGCCGCGGCGATCGCGCTCGGCGTATCCGACATACTCGCCAAGATCATCATCGCCGCGCATTGCGATGTGCTCACCATGCTGTCGTTTCGCAGCGTGGTCGGCCTCGGCTTTATGACGCTGTGGCTGCGGCTCGGACCGCGGCCGCCCGTGACCGCGCGGGTACGCTGGATATCGCTCGGTATCGGGGTGCTGTTCGCCGGTCTGATCTTCTGCCTGTTCAAGGCAATTGAGCCGAATGACGTACCGACGGCGGTCCTCACCTATTTCGTCTATCCGTTACTGACCGGACTTGCCGCTTCGGCGACCGGGCTAGAGCCGTTGCGGTGGCAAGGCCTGGCGTGCGCGCTGGCGGCGTTCTTCGGTCTCGCGATCATGATCGGCGCGCATCCGGCCGGGTCTGGTGATCGGTGGCATCGCCTATGCACTCGGCGCGGCGTGCTGCCGCACCGGCGTGCTGATCGTGACCCGCGCATTTCTTGTCGGCGCCGACGCGCGGCTGACAACATGGTACTCGGTGGTCGCGCAGCTCCTTATCTTCCTCGCCTTGTCGGTCGCCACCGAGACATGGAAGCCGCCGCAGACCGACGCCGGCTGGGCGGCTTTGGTCGCCATGAGTATGGCGACGACCGCCGGCATCTTGTTCGTGTTCGTCTCGACAATGCGTATCGGGCCGTTCCGTACCGCGCTGATCATGAATCTCGAGCCGCTGATGGCGATGATCCTCAGCGCGCTCGTCCTCGGCGAGATAATCACGCCGCTGCAGGCAGTCGGCAGCGCCATTATGCTCGGCGCGCTGGTCGCCTTTCAGCTCTTGAGGTGACTGGATGCATGGCCGAAGCCCGGATAATGCCTGGCGCACCGGCGGCCGCTTCGTTCTTTCATCAATGACGAGGGCGTGATGCGGTGTCATGGGTTGGTCACGAACCGCGTCACAAACTCGGCCAAGTTGACGCGGACACTGCAGCGCTCCATCAATGTGGCCAAAATCGCGGTGAGGATGGACTATGCGCGGGTTCCATGGCTCTTCGTTCGATCCCCAGACGCTCGTCGTCCTGGAAACCGCCTTCGACGAGGCGTGGCTGACGCTCAAGGCGGTCGGCAACTGGACGGTGCGGCCGGACGAGCTCGCGCGGTCGGTGCTGCGGCTTGCCATGGAGGGTGAACGCGATCCGGTGCGGTTGCACGATGGCGCGCTCAAGGGATTAGTCCCGGCGGCTACGTGGCGGGAGGGGAACTGAGCACCGCGGCCAGTCGCGTCGGCAGGCCGCGATTGGCAGTCAGGTACGAGAGACCAGAATGGCGACGCCGGCCAGCACCGCGGCGGCTAGGCTGCCGATGAGTGCCGCCTGCACGAATGGAATCGATTTGCGTAAAACCCGCCGCATCGACTACTCCAGCCCGCGGATTGCGAATGTCGATTCGGCGAGCACCAAAGCCTCGTCGCCAGGAAGTGTGGCAACAACGAGTCGCCGCGACATGAATAAGCGCGCCGTCCGCGGCTTCGACGAGGTCGAGACTTGGGTCTTCGACCTCGACAACACGCTCTATCCGCATCACCTCAATCTCTGGCAGCAGGTCGATGTGCGCATCCGCGACTTCATCGCCGGTTTTCTTCAGGTCACCCACGACGAAGCGTTCCGGCTGCAGAAGGATTATTACCTGCGTTACGGCACCAGCCTGCGCGGCTTGATGGAGGAGCATGGTCTCGATCCCGACGAATTTCTGGAAATCGTGCACGAGATCGATCATTCGCCGCTGACGCCCAACCCGGCGCTTGGCGCCGCGATCGCCGCGCTTGCCCGGGCGCAAGCTTATTCTCACCAACGGCACCCGTCAGCACGCCGAAACGGTGATGCGCCGGCTCGAAATCGAAGAGCATTTCGAGGATGTGTTCGATATTGCCGCGGCCGACCTCGAGCCGAAACCGCGGCCGCAAGTCTACGACCGCTTTCTCGCCCGCCACAGCGTCGATCCGGCGAGGGCGGCGATTTTCGAGGATCTGGCCCGCAACCTCGAAGTGCCGCACGCGCTCGGCATGATCACCGTGCTGGTCGTGCCGGGTGGCGCCGGCGAGGTGTTTCGCGAGGAATGGGAGCTTGCTGGCCGTGACGCACCGCACGTCGATCACGTTACCGACGATCTTGCCGGATTTTTGCGCGGCATCGAAGCTCGGAATTGAGTACGCTTGACATCGCCTAGCGTGCTCCGACAAACCGCGGCAACAGGGAATACCTTCATGCCGACCGCCGACCTCGCCAGGACTGAAGACACGACGACGCTTGCCGAAACCATCGACGCCGCCTTCGAGCGCCGCGACGAGTTCGGTCCGGCGACCAAGGGCGCAGTTCGCGAAGCGGTGGAGGATGCGCTCGATCTCCTCGACCGCGGCGCGGCGCGCGTGGCTGAAAAGGCCGCCAACGGCTCCTGGCGCGTCAACCAATGGCTGAAGAAGGCGGTGCTGCTGTCGTTCCGGCTCAACGACATGAGCGTCATTCGCGGCGGTCCCGGCCGCGCCGTATGGTGGGACAAGGTTCCGTCGAAATTCAACGGCTGGGACGATCAGCGTTTCCGCGCCGCCGGGTTTCGCGCGGTGCCGGGCTGCGTCGTGCGCCGCTCCGCCTTTATCGCGCCGGGCGTGGTGCTGATGCCGTCATTCGTCAATCTCGGCGCCTATGTCGATCGCGGCACCATGATCGACACTTGGGCGACGGTCGGCTCCTGCGCGCAGATCGGCAAGAATTGCCACATCTCCGGCGGCGCCGGCATCGGCGGCGTGCTCGAGCCGCTGCAGGCGGGCCCGGTGATCGTCGAGGACAATTGCTTCATCGGCGCGCGCTCGGAGGTCGCCGAGGGCGTGATCGTCCGCGAAGGCGCGGTGCTGTCGATGGGCGTCTTCATCGGCGCCTCCACCAAGATCGTCGACCGCGACAGCGGCGAGGTTTTTCAGGGCGAGGTGCCGGCCTACGCGGTGGTGGTGCCCGGCAGCATGCCCGGCAAGCCGCGCCCGAACGGTGAGCCAAGCCCGAGCCTGTCCTGCGCCGTGATCGTCAAGCGCGTCGACGAAAAGACACGCGCCAAGACCAGCATCAACGAATTGCTGCGGGATTGAAGTCCGCGTTGCGCCGATGGATTGGGCCTATCTCCTCAACGGTTTTCACGGCCGCATCGGCCGCAAGACGTTCTGGATCGCGATGCTGGCGGTGTACGTCGCCAATATCGTTGCCTGTCTGATCGCCGATCAGGTCCAAGGCGACCGACTGAGCGCCATTGTCGATCTGGCCTTCACCTACCCGGAATTCGCCATTCCGTAAAACGCGCCCACGACCGCGATCTGCCGGTCTGGCTGCTGATAGTTTTTTTTACGGCAAACGCGGTGCTCGATCTGCTTACCGTCCTGGGGTGGACCATCGCGGCTGAGGAGCCCAGTTGCTTACATTCGCTGTCGCTGATTCCGTTCACGGTCCTGGGCTTGGCTTTGCTGGTCGAACTTGGCTTTCGCAAAGGCACGGTCGGCCCGAACCAATACGGACCGGATCCGTTGGCGAAGGTTTAGAACGATGCCGGCGGATCCCGTCGCCATCGCCCGCGATCTCGTCCGTTGCCGCTCGGTCACGCCCGGTGGAGGGCGGGGCGCTCGCCTATTTGCAGCAGGTGCTGGCGGGGGCGGGATTTGCCGTCCATCGCGCCATTTTCGCCGAGCCCGGCACCGCGCCGGTCGAGAATCTGTTCGCGCGCATCGGCACGGAAAAACCCAATCTGATGTTCGCCGGCCATACCGATGTGGTGCCGCCGGGCGATGAGGCGGCCTGGCGGCACCCGCCGTTTGCTGGCGAGGTCGCAGGCGACAAGCTTTACGGCCGCGGCGCCGTCGACATGAAGGGCGGCATCGCCTGTTTCGTCGCGGCGGCGCTCGACTATCTCAGCGCCAATGGCGGCAAGCCGAAAAAAGGCTCGATTTCGCTGCTGATCACCGGCGACGAGGAGAGCGTCGCCGTCAACGGCACGGTGAAGCTCCTGCAATGGGCGGCCGAGCGCGGCGAAAGTTTCGACCATTGCATCCTCGGCGAGCCGAGCAATGTCGAGGTCATCGGCGATACCATCAAGGCCGGCCGCCGCGGCTCGCTCAACGGCACACTCATCGTCAGCGGCCGCCAGGGCCACGTCGCCTATCCCGATCGCGCCGACAATCCAATCCGCGGGCTGGTTGACTCTCGTTGCCGCGCTGCAGGCGCCGCTCGACGAAGGCAGCGCGCATTTCGATCCGTCGCATCTCGAATTCACCTCGGTCGATGTCGGCAACCGAACCGTCAATCTCATTCCCGGCGAAGCGCGTGCACGCTTCAACATCCGTTACAACGATTGCCACAGCCAGACCGCGTTCAAGACGCTGATCGAGCGGCGCGCGCAGGCCGCGGCCGCGGGGCGCGTGCATTTTGCCTTCGATTGGCAGCCCTCGAACGCCGATGTCTTTGTCACCAAGCCGGGCCCGTTCACCGATCTCGCCGTTGCCGCCATCGCCGAGGTGACCGGCCGGAAGCCAAAGCTCTCGACCTCGGGCGGCACCTCGGACGCCCGCTTCATCAAGGATTATTGCCCGGTGCTCGAATTCGGCCTGGTCGGGCAGACCATGCATCAGGTCGACGAATGCGCGCCGGTCGCCGATCTTCGTCACGCTGACGGCGATCTACCGGCGGATTATCGAGAAGTATTTCGAGTGAAGTCATTCCGGGGCGCGCCCCCGAATGAGCCTCAATACTCCACCCGCACCAGATAAAGCCCGTGCGGCGGGGCGACCTGGCCGCAGGCGGTGCGGTCGCGGGCGGCGAGCGCCGCGGCCAGATCGTCGGCGCTCCATTTGCCTTCGCCGACATGCACCAGCGAGCCGACCATCGAGCGCACCTGATGGTGCAGGAACGAGCGCGCCGACGCGGTGACGCGCACCTCGTCGCCGTCGCGCGCCACATCGAGCCGATCGAGCGTTTTGACCGGCGATTTGGCCTGGCATTCGGCGGCGCGGAAGGTCGTGAAGTCGTGCTGGCCGATCAGAAGCTGTGCGGCGGCGTGCATCGCCTCGGCATCGAGCGGGCGCGGCATGCGCCAGGCGCGCTGCTGATCGAGCGCGAGGTCGGCGCGGCGATTGACGATGCGGTAGAGGTAATGGCGCCTGATCGCCGAGAAGCGGGCGTCGAAGCTATCCGCGACCTGCTCGGCCGCCAGCACCGCGATCGGATGCGGGCGCTAGATGGGCATTGAGAGCATCGCGCACGGTGTCGGTGTCCCAGTCCTTGGCGAGATCGACATGGGCGACCTGGCCGAGCGCATGCACGCCGGCGTCGGTGCGTCCGGCGCCCTGGACCGCGGCTCGCTCGCCGGAGAACGCCGCGATCGCGTCGGTGAGCGACGCCCTGCACCGAGACGCCGTTGTCCTGCACCTGCCAGCCGACAAACGGCGTGCCGTCATATTCGATGGTGAGCTTGTAGCGGGGCATGAGCCGTTAGCTCAGGACGCATGCGCGCGCGATCGGCGTGCCGCGCAAAAATTCGTCCGTCCGCATCGGCTGCCGGCCGGCGCGCTGCAGCTCGACGAGCCGCACCGCGCCCTCGCCGCAGGCGATGGTCAGCTGCTCGTCGAGCACTTCGGCCGGGCGCGCCGCTGCCGGCGCCCTTGCGTCGTGCGCAGAACCTTGACCCGCCCGGCGTCGGCCAACTCGAACCAGGCGCCGGGGAAGGGCGACAGCCCGCGGCAATGGTCGTGGACCTCCTGCCACGGCTTGGTCCAGTCGATGCGCGTCTCGGTCTTGTCGATCTTGCTGGCGTAGGTGACGCCGCGGCTCGGGCTGCGGCGTCAATTGCAGCGAGCCCCGTTCCAGCGCGGCGAGCGCGCGCACCATCAGGTCGGCGCCGCGCCGCGCCAGCGCGTCGTGCAGGTCGCCGGCGGTCGCGTCGGCGCCGATCGGCACGCGCTCGGCCATGGCGATCGGGCCGGTGTCGAGACCTTCCTCCATCTTCATCACCATGACGCCGGTCTCGCGGTCGCCGGCCATGATGGCGCGCTGGATCGGCGCCGCGCCGCGCCAGCGCGGCAACAGCGAGGCATGCAGGTTGAAACAGCCGAGCGGAAACGCCTCCAGGATCGGCTTCGGCAGGATCAGTCCGTAGGCGACGACCACGGCGGCGTCGGCGCCGTAGCGCCCGCATCGCCTCGGCGGCGTCGGGTTCTCTCAGCGTCTTCGGCGTGAAGACCGGGAAGCCGAAGCGCCCGGCTTCGCGCGCGACAGGGCTGGCGCGCGGCGCCATTCCGCGCCCGGCCGGCTGCGGTGCGCGGGTATAGACCGCGGCGACCTCATGGCCGCCGCCGACAATCTCCAGCAGCGTGGGCACAGCGAAGTCGGGCGTGCCCATGAACACCAGGCGGAGCGCCAATCAGGCCTCCACCTTCTTCGCTGCCTTGGCCGCCTTGGTGAATTTCTTGATGACGCGGTCGCGCTTGAGCTTGGAGATATGGTCGATGAACAGGACGCCGTTGATGTGGTCGATCTCGTGCTGGAGGCAGGTCGCGAGACAGGCCCTTGGCCTCGATCTCGTGCGTCGTTGCCGTCGAGGTCGAGATATTTGACCTTGACCTCTGTCGGCCGGTCGACCTCCTCGTAATATTCCGGGATCGACAGGCAGCCTTCCTCGTAGGTCGATTTTTCTTCCGACGCCCAGGTGATTTCCGGATTGATGAAGACCTGCGGCTTGTGGTCGTCCTTCTTTTTCGACAGGTCCATGGTGACGACGCGCTTGGCGACGCCGACCTGGATCGCCGCAAGCCCGATGCCGGGCGCGTCATACATGGTCTCGAACATGTCCTCGACCAGCTTGCGGATGCCGGCATCGATGCGCTTGACCGGCTCGGAGACTGAGCCGCAGCCGCTTGTCGGGAAGTTTGAGGATTTCGCGCAGCAGCCATGGTCGGCGATGTAAGTGGTGCATAAAGCGGCGGTCAATCGCGCGCCGTCTGTTGCGGCGGACAGCCGTAAGTGGGCTACGAGCGTTCTCTCTTCGTTCTCGCCGCACCCGGCGGCAAATCGCGTAAGACACAGCCTATGACCGAAAGCGCCTCGATCGTCGCCGTTGTCAGCTATCCTGATCGGCTGCGGTCGATTGCCGTCCTGGCGATCGTGCTGTGGCGCTCGCGCAAGCCGGCACCCGCCGAGGACCCGATGATGGCCGAGCTGACGCGCGCGCATGCTGACGCGGCGGCGCGGCTCGAAGCCATGATCGGATTGCTGGCCAAGGGCCAATCGCAGCTCGCGCACACCGTCAACGAGCGGCTCGAATTCGGTCTCGCATCGGCTCGGCAATTCGCTGGAGAAGACCAAGCAGAGCACCGCCGAGAATCTGCAAAAGCTCGGCGAGCGGCTTGCGGTCATCGACCGCGCGCAGAAAAACATCACCGAGCTCGCCACCCAGGTGACGTCGCTGCAGGGGTGCTCGCCAACAAGCAGTAGCGCGGCGCCTTCGGCCAGGGCCGCATGGAGATCATCGTCCGCGATGGGCTGCCCAAGGGCTGCTACGAATTCCAGCACACGCTGTCCAACAATACTGCGCCCCGACTGCTGCGTGTTCCTGCCCGACAAGCGCCCGCTGGTCATCGACTCCAAATTTCCGCTCGAAGCGGTCACCGCCTATCGCGAGGCCAAGAGCGAGGACGAGCGGCGGCAGGCCGCCGCCCGGGTGCGCTCGGACGTCACCAGGCACGTCGCCGACATCGCGGAGAAATACCTCATTGCCGGTGAAACCCAGGATCTGGCGCTGATGTTCGTGCCGTCGGAATCGGTCTATGCCGAACTGCATGACGGGTTCGATGACATCGTGCAGAAGGCGTATCGCGCCAAAGTCGTCATCGTCTCGCCGTCGCTCCTGATGATCGCCATCCATGTCGTTCAGCAGATCCAGAAGGATGCCCGCATGCGCGAAGCCGCCGGCCGCATTCAGGCCGAGGTCGGGCTGCTGATCGAAGACGTCCGGCGGATGAGCGAGCGGGTGGCCAAGCTCGGTCAGCATTTCGGCCAGGTCAGCGAGGACATGCGGCAGATCCTGGTTTCGACCCAGAAGATCGAGCAGCGCGGGTCGCGCATCAAGGACGTCGAGTTCAGCGACGACCTCGCCGGGGCCGATATCATTCCCGCTCCCATGGTGCGCAAGTTAGAGGCCGGGGAGTGACTGAGTAAGGTTGGCATCCACTCCACAAACCGGCTAGGGCAGATGCATGACGGCTGGCGCACCCGCCCGCACCTCCATCGCAGATACGCTTGCCGTCTATCTGCAGCGGCCGGTGCTGGTCGTAATGTTTCTCGGCTTCTCCTCCGGTTTGCCGCTCGCGCTGTCGGGCTCGACGCTGCTCATTTGGATGCGCGAAGTCCGGAGTCGATCTCGGCACCATCGGCTTGTTTGCACTGGTCGGCACGCCCTACACGATAAAATTTTTGTGGGCGCCGCTCGTCGACGCGCTCGACGTGCCGTTTCTGTCGCAGCGATTGGGCCGGCGGCGGGGCTGGCTCGTGCTCTCGCAGCTTCTTCTGATTGCGGCGATCGTCTTTCTCGGCGTCTGCGACCCGTCGGTCTCGGCGCTGGCGGTGGCCGCGGGCGCGCTCCTTGTCGCGACCGCATCAGCGACGCAGGACATCGTCGTCGACGCCTTCCGTGTCGAAAGTCTCGACGAGAGCGAGCAGGCCGCCGGCATGGCGTCCTATGTCGCGGCTTACCGCATCGGCATGCTCGCTTCGACGGCGGGCGCTCTCTTTCTGGTCAGCGGCTTTGAAAGCTTCTTCGGGCTTGAACGACACGCCGCCTGGACCGCCGGCTACACGGTCATGGCGGCGTTTATCGTCATCGGCATCGTGACGGCGCTGCTGGCGACCGAGCCGGAGAAGTCCGCCGCGGCAAACGTGGTGCATGCAGGGGAAAGCACGCGGGCGCGGGTCCTAGAAGCTGCCATCGGCGCCTTTGCCGAATTCCTGTCGCGCGATCTGGCGCTGGTGGCGCTCGCTTTCGTCGTTCTGTTCAAGTTCACCGATGCGCTTGCCGGCGCCCTGACCGCGCCTTTCGTGATCGATCTCGGCTTCTCGCGCAACGAATACGCAGCCATCATCAAGGGTGTTGGCCTCGCTGCGACATTGATCGGCGGCTTTGCCGGCGGCTTCGTGGCGCGCGCCTGTTCGCTGCCTGCCAGTCTGTGGATCGGGGGCGTCCTGCAGGCGTTCTCCACGCTTGCCTTCTCCTGGCAGGCGGTGGTCGGTCTCAACGCCGCCTGGCTCACCTTTGCCATCGTGGTTGAGAACTTCACCAGCGCCATCGGCACGGTGATTTTCGTCGCCTATCTCTCGGCACTATGCCGCAACCCGCTGCACACCGCGACCCAGTACGCGTTGCTGACGGCTTTGGCGGCCTTCGGTCGCACGTACCTGTCGTCGGGCGCGGGCTTCATCGCCGCCGCTACGGGGTGGGCCTGGTTTTTCGCGATCTGCGCGCTCGCCGGCCTGCCGAGCCTCATCCTGCTCGCTTTCCTCCAATCCCGCGGCCATTTCGACGGGTTGGCGCCGGCCAAGAAATAAATAATGCCGCGATAAGGGGCATCCCCCCGCGGCCCATTTTGAGGCCCGTCAACGCTACATCGAACCGGACCGGCTGCCCGGGGGACACCTGGCGGCGAAACGTTCCGTCATGGAATTGCAACCGGGGCAAGGCACAAACCAGGGCACAAAAGCCCCGCAAAAAAGTCTTTTTGTAAGGATCGGATAGCTATACTCGACGTTACCCCCGCTGACCTCCCTCAAACCCGGGCTGTTCGGTCGTCGCCGTTATGGACATCATCCTCGTCAAGATTTTTGCGACCGCGCTGGCGCTGAGCGAGGTCATGACCCAGCCGCAGGCGGTCAAGACGCATTTCGACCCGGCGCAAGACCGGGACGAGGTGGTGCAGATTTTGCGCAACGGCTGCGCCCATATGCGCCAAGCCTTCGATATCGAGGCGATCAACGTCGATGACCTCATCGCTACCGCGCTCAATGACCCGAAGGCGGTCGGCGGCGACATCAAGGCCTTTCACGGCATCAATTTCGCCGACCTCAACACCGCCTATAACCAGTTTTGCAAGAACGAGAGCGTCGCCAATCCGGTCGTCGATCTCGGCCAGGTAATCGAGTTCTTCGATAACGCGACCACCGATCTGCCCGATCACACGCGCCTGAAAGGCAAAAAGCTGCCGAGCATGAGCGTAGTGCTTGACGGCAAGGGCAAGAATTTCGCCGACCTTTTCGAGCCGGGCAACCGGCGCGTCTGGGTGTCGCTCGCCGACATTCCCGATTTCGTACAGAAAGCGTTCGTCGCCGCCGAGGACCGGCGCTTCTTTCAGCACCACGGCGTCGACGAGCGCGGCATCGTCCGCGCATTCATCGGCAATCTCGCCGACCCGGGCCGGCCGCAGGGCGGCTCGACCATCACGCAGCAGGTGGTGAAGAACCTGTTGGTCGGCGAGGATGTGACCTACGAACGCAAGATCCGTGAAATGATCGTGGCCTCGCGACTCGAGAACACCTTGAGCAAATCGGAGATACTCGAGCTTTACCTCAATACCGCTTACCTCGGGCGCGGCTCCTGGGGCGTGGAGATGGCCGCGCGCAGCTATTTCGGCAAGTCGGCCAAAAACCTCACGCTAGCCGAAGGCGCGGTGCTGGCGGGCCTGCTCAAAGGGCCGAACTATTTCAACCCTGATCGTCATCCCGATCGCGCCAAGGAGCGTCTGGCCTACGTGCTTGGCCGTATGCAGGAGGATGGCGTCATCAGCGCCGAGCAAAAAGACAACGCGCTCGCCGCGCCGCCCAAGCTCGTCGCTTTCGAGCGGCCGCACCGCGAGTCGGGCTTTCACTTCATCGATTATCTCGGCCGTGAGGCGAAGTCGGACGGCGTCGAGAGCCTGACCGCCCAACCCTATACCGTCCATTCGACCATCAACGCGACATTGCAGCGGGACACCGAGGCGGCGCTACAGGAGGGCTTGGCGCGTTACGAGATCGCCTACGGCCGCATGCAGTATCGCGGGCCCGAAGCCAATATCGGTGACGCCGTGCAGAAGCTCGGTGCCGGTGCCCAGCCCGGAGCGCCCACCGGCACTGCCGCACCAATGCCGGCTTGGCAGCAGGCGCTCACGGCCGTACATCTGCCGCTCTACGACGTGCATTGGACGCCGGCCGTCGTTTTGGATAAGGGCGGCAAGCGCGGCGATGGCGTGATCCGCGTCGGCCTGCCGGACGGCCGCATCCTGCCGTTGAACACCTGGACCTGGCAGATCCGTCGCAGCCTCAATCTCTACGATGTCGTTTATGTCAGCGTAGCCGAGAGCAAGGCGGCCAAGGGCAGGCCCGCTCACGCTGGCCAGGCACAGTTGCGCGTGCGGCCGACGGTGCAGGGCGCAGCGCTGGTGCTGGAGAACAGGACCGGGCGTATCCTTGCGATGGCCGGGGGCTTTTCTTATCCCCTGAGCCAGCTCAACCGTGCCGCCCAGACCCAGCGGCAGCCGGGCTCGGCAATGAAGCCGCTGACCTACCTGACCGCGTTGCAATCGGGACTGCAGCCGAACACGCTGGTGCCTGATGACCCGATTACGCTGCCGCCGATCGGGTCCAGCCGCGGCGATGGTCGCTACAGCATCGCCCGCGAATACGGTGGCTTCGCGCGCCAGGAGGATTTTTGGTCGCCGCGCAATGCCGACTACGGCTCCGGCGGCTATTTTACCTTGCGGCGCGGCTTGGAGAATTCGGTCAATGTCGTGACCGCCCATCTGCTCGACGGCGGCATCAATGCCGATCCGGAGAAAAGCCTCGACGAGGTTTGCGCGACGGCGGTGGCGGCAAAAATCTACTCCGACTGCATCCGCTACTATCCGTTCGTGCTCGGGGCGCAGCCGGTGCGCATGATCGATCTCGCCGCGTTCTACGCCGCCGTCGCCAACGAAGGCGCGCTGCCGCAGCCTCACGCCATCAACTCGATCGGGGCGAACGGCCACACTATCTATCAGTACCCGGCTGCGCCGCTGCCGTTTATCGGCGCCGCCGACCGCGCCGCCTTTTACCAGCTTAAGACCATATTACAGGGCGTCGTGGCGCGCGGCACCGCCCGCGCAATCGCTTCGCTCTCGCCTTATGTGGCCGGCAAGACGGGAACGACCGAGGACGCAGTCGACGGCTGGTTTATCGGCTTCACCAATGACGTGACCGTCGCCGTTTGGGTCGGCTACGACAATGGCGACGGCAAGCGCCGCTCGCTTGGCTCGACGGCCACGGGGGCGCGGATGGCCTTGCCGATCTTCGAGCCGATCATGCAAGCGATTTGGGCGGAAGGCATCGCGCCCAAGACTGCGCTTAATGGACCATCGCCGGAGGCGCAGCGCCATCTCGTCGATTTGCCGATCGACTATATGAGCGGAGCCCGGGTGAGTGGCGGCCGCGGTTTCGTCGAGCATTTCCGGCTCGGAGCCGACGGCCGATTGAATGACACGCAATATCAGATCATTTCTCGGGACGGCGGGTATGATCCCGACGACCCCAATTTTCGCGACGACCAGTATTCTGGGCCCTTTCAGGGCCAATGGGGGGCGCCTTATCAGGGCCAACGGGGAACGACGTCAGAAGGGTATTGGGCTGCCCCGCAGACCGACGACGGACGTGACGTTGCTGGCCGCTCCTATTATTATCCGCGGCAGGGTTGGCAAATCGCGCCGCAGCAGCCGCCACCGCAGCAGCAGCCGGCGCCGCCGCAGCCAATGGCGCGCGGCCTGTTCATGCCGTGGTCCGATCGATCCCAATGATCCAGGCAATCGCGTGCGACACGATCCGGATTATTTCTGGAGCGGGCACGTCAACTGAAACCACCCGGGCCGAGACAAGCTTGATGTCGATTCGGCATGCGATTGCGTTTGCTGCCTTGATCGGGTCGTTATCGGCGGCCCACGCGCAAGAGTATCGCATCGAGGATGTCGGCCCGGCGCCAAATTTTGTCGTGACGCAACTCAAGCCCGGCACCATTGCGTTCAGCGATCAGCAAGGCGGTGGCGTCGGCGACGAACCGACGAACCTGATCAGCTTCGCCGATTGGGCGCGCACGCGGCCCGTGCAGAAGAAATTCCTGTCGCTGTTTCCCGGCTATACCGAGCCGACCGTCACTAAGGCGTCGAGCAACGGTACCGCGAACGGCCCGGTCACCGAAAAGCTCGCCATGTACGTGGCGCAAGCACGCTTTATTCTCGATCGGCCGGCGGCTTCGATCGATCTTTCGCGCTACGTGGCCCTGCCGTTTCTGGAAAAAATCGATCCGGCAATCAAGCACAAGGCAATCGCCGCTGCCGACGTTACCCTGCCCAACGACGCGCAGGGTGCCGGCAACGATAACCCTGGGCGCAAGTGGTGCACCGGGTTGACGGCACTGATCTGTATCCAGTCAAGCTATAAGCTCGAAGGCAAAATCCCCATCGGCATCATGCTGGTGAACAAGTTGCGCGACAGCGCCAAGAAGGTTTCCGATCACATCGATTTCGAGAGCGAGCTGGCGCAGTGCGCGCCCGCGGATATCGATCAGGCCGGGCTGAAGGAGTTGACGTCGCTCGACACGCCGGTTACCGGCGTGCTTGAGCAGAATATCTTTTACGTCAATCAGATCATGAAATTTGGCAAATTCTTCGCCGTTTTCCAGGGGCACCCCGCCGACGCCGGCAAGACCGTGGTCACTGCTTTCATGGTGCTGGCGATTGAGGAGAGCGTGCTCGACAAGAAGAAGCAATTCGAGAACGTGCCGGTGTTGCGCAATCTCGTGCCGGCGCAGGTGCTGATGGGTCAATCGTCGTTCAACTCCGGCAATTCGATCAGCGCCGGCCTGCCGAAATACGCCCGCAACGAGATCCGGACGGTCGCCGACCTTCTGGCGCAGGATAACAGGGCGAAGTAGTTCGGATTGATGATCGCCGTTGCGCGGCGTCGCGCGTATCCGGGCGCGATGCACGAAACCGATTTTCCCCAGGGCGCGTCGAGGCGCCATTCACGTCAAATCAGAATATGATGCGGCGAGCAACGAGGTAACGATCCGATGGCTGGGGCATTCGAGTTGGGAGTCTATACGTTCGGCGACGTCATGCTGGAAGCGCCGACGGGGAAGGCGGTCGGCCCGGAGCAGCGCCTGGCCGAGGTCATTGCCGCGGCGAAGCTTGCCGATGCGTCGGGTCTCGATGTTTTCGCCGTCGGCGAACATCATCGGCTGGATATGGCGATCTCCGCCCCGTCTGTCGTATTGGCGGCGATTGCGGCGGTGACCGAGCGCATCCGCCTGGCGAGCGCAGTCACTATCCTGAGTACGGCGGATCCGGTCCTGGTCTTCGAGGAATTTGCGACCATCGACCTTATCTCCGGCGGACGCGCCGAGATCATCGCCGGACGAGGCATTTTCACCGAATTGTTTCCGCTGTTCGGCTACGATCTTGCCGACCAGGACGATTTGTTCGCGGAAAAACTCGGGCTTCTGATGAAGGTCAATGCCGCCGAGCGCGTCACTTGGCAGGGGCGCTTTCGCTCTCCCTGGAAGATGCGCCGATTTCGCCCCGCCCGGCACAAAGTCGGCTGCCCATCTGGATCGGCACCGGTGGCACGCAGGCCAGCATCGTGCGCGCCGGCGCGCTCGGATTGCCGTTGGCGCTCGTTAACATCAGCGTGCCGCCCGCCAAGCTCGCGCCGCTCGCCGATCTCTACTGGAGGAAGGCGACGGAAGCCGGGCACGCTGCCGACACGCTCAAGGTCAGCATGGCCAGCCACATGCACATCCAGGAAAATTCGCAGGATGCTCTGAACACATTTTATCCGTACTATGCCGGCTATTTTTTCACCCACACGCCCTCGCATTGGCGGCCGCTGGAGATCACGCGGGCCGATTTTGAGGAACGCGCGGCCCCGCTCGGCCCGATTTTCGTCGGCAGCCCGCAGCAAATCATCGACAAGATCCTGTATGAGCGCGAGCTGTTCGGTCACCAGCGTTTCCTGGCCCAAATCGATATCGGCGGCCTGCCGTTTATGGAAGTTGCCCGGGTGATCGAGCTATTCGCGACCGAAGTCGCGCCGGTCATTCGCAGCGCGGTCGCCGGATAATAGGGGCACAGTACCGCGTCCCAATGCCTCCGACAGGGTGTCGGTAAGACGGAGCACGAGACCGGGTTTGCCCAAATCGTGTTGCAGCTCGGTCAGAAATCGCTAAGCTTGCGGCCTGGATTGCAGATGCGAAATTCAACAAATAATCCAACCATGAAAAGCTAGGGAGATATGACAATGAAGCTCTACATGCATCCGGTATCGACTGCAGTCCCGTCCCGTACGGTTGCTCATCGCCGAGAACGGCATCAAATGCGATGAGGAGTTTGTCGATATCCTCACTGGCGCCCACTATCAGGAGCCGTACGCCTCGCTCAATCCCAACCGGATGGTGCCGATGCTCGATGATGGAGATCTCCGGCTCACCGAAGGTTCGGCGATTCTAAAATATCTCGCCGACAAGTTCGATCTTCCATCCTATCCGAAGGACCTCAAGAAACGCGCCAAAATCAATGAAATGATGGATTGATCAACACGCAATTTTATCGCGACTTCGGCTACGGGCTGGTCTACCCGCAGCTGTTTCCGCACCACAAGCGCCGTAGTGACGAGGCGCATGCCGGTGCCGTCGCTTGGGGACAGCAAGGCGCCAAAAATTGGCTGCAGATTTTCAACGACCACTGGATCGGTCCGAAAAATCAATATCTCTGCGGCAATGAACTCACCATTGCCGACTATTTCGGCGCCGGCATCGTGTCGATCGGGGAATGGATCGATATGCGACTTCTCCGCTTATCCCAACATCAAGCGGTGGCTTGAAAACATGAAGAAGCTAAAGTCATGGGATCAGGTCAACGAAGTATTTAATGGCTTCGTGGCTGCCAATAAGGGCAAGGAGTTTGTCCGCGCGTGAGCGTATCGTCGCTCGCGGCAGGTCCTGCGAAAGCCGACGCAATCCCAGCGGCGCCTATCAGCTGTGGGGTTGCGTCGCGGCAAAGGCTGTCGCCTTAGGCCATCGGCCATCGACATCCGGTCGGTTGGGGTGGGTGTTGCTGATGACCGGGGTCTAGTCACAAGCCATGGATCAAACCGCCGCGGGCTGGGAGTTCTGGATCGACCGCGGCGGCACCTTTACCGACGTAATCGGCCGGCGGCCGGACGGCCGGCTCGTTACACACAAGCTTCTCTCGGAAAATCCTGAAGCCTATGCCGACGCGGCGGTGGCGGGGATTCGCCACCTGCTCGGGCTTGTGCCGGGGGAGCCCATCCCGCGCGCTCAAATCGCGGCGGTGAAAATGGGCACTACGGTCGCGACCAATGCGCTCCTTGAGCGCAAGGGTGAGCGCACGCTGCTTCTGATCACCAGGGGTTTCGCCGACGCGCTGCGGATCGGTTACCAGGCACGGCCGAAAATCTTCGCCCGTCACATCGTCAAGCCGGACATGGTCTTCGAGCGCGTGGTCGAAGTCGACGAGCGTGTGCGCGCCGACGGTACTGTCGAGCGCGCGCCGGATCTTGACGCGGTACGCACTGAACTGACGCGAGCCAGGGCCGACGGCTTTGGCGCCGTCGCCGTCGTGCTGATGCACGCCTACCGCCACGCCGAGCATGAACGCCAGGTCGCCGCACTGGCGCGCGAGCTTGGCTTTCCGCAGGTATCCGCCAGCCATGAAGTCTCACCGCTTATCAAGCTGGTCGGGCGCGGCGATACCACCGTGGTCGACAGCTACCTGTCGCCGATCTTGCGCCGCTACGTCGCGCAGATCGCGGGGCAGCTGACCGCTTTACCCTCCCGTGAAGGGGGAGGGTCGGCTGCGAAGCAGCCGGGGTGGGGTGAGCAGCCAAGCCGCCGTGGCACCCCCATCCGCCGGCCTACGGCCGGCGACCTCCCCCCTCCAGGGGGAGGTGAAGAGCCCCGCCTGATGTTCATGATGTCGTCGGGCGGATTGACCGCCGCTGAGTTATTTCGCGGCAAGGATGCGATTTTGTCGGGCCCGGCGGGAGGCGTTGTCGGCATGGCCGAGACCGGCCGGCAGGCGGGACTTGGGCGCCTCATCGGCTTTGATATGGGCGGCACCTCGACCGACGTGTCGCATTTTGCCGGCGAATACGAACGAACGTTCGAGACCGAAGTTGCCGGCGTGCGCATGCGCGCGCCGATGATGCTGATTTACACGGTGGCAGCCGGCGGCGGCTCGATCCTGCATTTCGACGGCGCCCGGTTTCGCGTCGGCCCTGATTCCGCCGGCGCCAACCCCGGGCCGAAATGCTACGGCCGCGGCGGGCCGCTCGCCGTCACCGACGCCAATGTGATGGTCGGCAAGCTCATTCCCGATTTCTTCCCCAGGATTTTCGGCGCGGAGCAGAATTTGCCGCTCGACGCCGAGGCCGTGCACGACGCCTTCGCGGCGCTGGCCAAAGATATCGCCGATGGTCGCACACCCGAACAGGTGGCCGACGGCTTCATTAGGATCGCGGTCGAGAACATGGCCAACGCGATCAAAAAAATCTCGGTGCAGCGCGGCTACGATGTTACCCGCTACACGCTCAATTGTTTCGGCGGCGCCGGCGGCCAGCATGCCTGCCTGGTTGCTGACGCGCTCGGCATGACCAGCGTGCTGATCCATCCCTATTCGTCGCTGCTGTCCGCCTACGGCATGGGGCTTGCCGATATCCGCAGCGTCCGCCAGCAGGCTATCGAAGCGCCGTACGTGGAAAAAGCGCGCGCGGCGCTCGACAAAGTGTCGCGCCGGCTTGGGCGCGAGGTGCTCAAAGAGGTCGCCGGCCAGGGCGTTGCAGCCGATGGCATCGCGCTTCACGTAGGGGCGCACATCCGCTACGCCGGCACTGACACGGCGTTGATCGTCGACGCGGGCGATCTTTCTGCGTTGCCTCCCCGTCGAGGGGGGAGGGACCCGGCTGTGCAAGCGGAACTCGCCCCGCTGGAGAAAATGAAGTCCGCGTTTGAGCGCGCCCACAAAGCGCGCTTCGGGTTCATCGATCGCACAAAATCGCTGGTCTTCGAAGCGGTGTCTGTCGAGGCGGTTGGCGGCGGAGCGACATTCAGGGAAAAGGCGCAAAAAATAAAACGGACGAAGCTTCCCGCGCCGGCGCGCCGCACGCGCTTCTTTTCAGGCGGCCAATGGCATCGGGCGTCGGTCTATGTGCGCGAAAAGCTTGCGCCAGGGCATAAGATAAAAGGCCCGGCAGTCATCATCGAGCCGCACCAGACCGTGGTGGTCGAGCATGGCTGGCAAGCCGAGCTGACGGCCAAGAACCATCTGGTGCTGCGGCGGGTCAAAAAACTTGTGCGCGCCCGCGCCATCGGCACCCACGCCGATCCGGTGATGCTCGAAGTATTCAACAATCTGTTCATGTCGATTGCCGAGCAGATGGGGGTGGCACTGCAAAACACCGCCTACTCGGTCAACATCAAGGAGCGGCTCGATTTCTCCTGCGCGGTTTTTGACGGTAAAGGCTCGCTCGTTGCCAACGCGCCGCACATGCCGGTGCATCTCGGCTCGATGGATCGGGCGGTCGAGACCATCATTCGCGAGAACAAAGGAAAGATCCGTCCGGGCGACGTCTACGCCATCAACGCGCCGTATAATGGCGGGACGCATCTGCCCGACATCACGGTCTGCACGCCGGTGTTTTCTTCTCCCTCCCCCCCTGTGGGGGAGGGTAGGGTGGGGGGTCGCGAGGCGACGCACGGAAGTGGACAGGTGCTCGCGCGCCAGTCTTCGCGCGTACAAAACCTCCCGACCCCCACCCCCTACCCCTCCCCACAAGGGGGAGGGGAGATACTTTTCTGGGTCGCCGCCCGCGGCCACCACGCCGACGTCGGCGGCATCTCGCCGGGCTCGATGTCGCCGAACGCCACCACGATCGGGCAGGAGGGCGTTTACATCGACAATTTCAAGCTGGTCGATCGCGGCCGCTTCCGCGAGAACGAGGTCTATGCGCTGCTGACCGGCGGCCAATATCCGGCGCGCAATCCGTTACAGAACGTCAACGATCTCAAGGCGCAGATTGCAGCCAACGAGAAAGGCGCCCACGAGCTGCGCAAAATGGTGCGTCACTTCACCCTGCCGGTGGTGCGCGCCTATATGCGTCACGTTCAGGATAACGCCGCCGAAAGCGTGCGCCGCGTCATCGACCGGCTGCATGACAGCGCGTTCGCGGTCGAAATGGATCAGGGCACCGTCATCAAGGTGCGCATCACGGTCGACAAGAAGAAGCGCGAGGCGACCGTCGATTTCACCGGCACCAGTCCGCAGCAGCCGAACAACTTCAACGCCCCCGAGCCGGTGACGCGCGCCGCGGTACTCTACGTCTTTCGTGTCATGGTCGACGACGACATCCCGATGAACGCCGGCTGCCTGCGCCCGATCTGCATCATCATTCCGGAGAAATCGCTGCTGTCGCCCGAGTTTCCCGCTGCCGTCGTGGCCGGCAATGTCGAGACCTCGCAGGAGGTGACCAATTGCCTGTTCGGCGCGCTCGGCGCCATGGCGGCGGCGCAGGGCACCATGAACAATCTGAATTTCGGGAATGCGCGCTATCAGTATTATGAGACGATCTGTTCCGGCTCGCCGGCCGGGCCTGGATTCCCCGGCACCGATGCCGTGCACACCCATATGACCAACACCCGGCTGACCGATCCGGAAATCCTGGAATTCCGCTATCCGGTGCTGCTCGAAGATTTCCACATCCGCAAAGGCTCGGGCGGGCGCGGCCGCTGGAACGCCGGCGACGGCATCCGCCGCACAATCCGGTTTTTGGAAAAAATGGAATGCACGATCCTTTCGGGGCACCGCCGGGTGCCGCCGTTCGGGCTTGCCGGCGGCGAGGATGGTCAGGTCGGTCAAAATGCGGTGCGGCGCAAAGATGGCCGCCTGGAAAACCTTGCCGGCTGCGACGCCACGATTATCGATGCCGGGGAGGCAATCGTCATCCAGACCCCGACCGCGGGCGGGTATGGCAACTATGACGTCAAAGGTTAGCCTAATGCGCGTCGATGGGCGCGTTGCCGCTTACGGGTGGTGGCCGGCGCATGAGCCAAACGAGCGGGGCGAACACCAGGAAGAGCAGGCCCAGCAGCAGGAACACGTCGGCGAAGGCCATGACGATGCCCTGCTGGCGGGTGAAGAGGTAAAGCTGCTTCAGCGCCATGTTCTGCGCATCGGAGCCGGGGATTCGAGCGGCGAGGCCGTTCAGCGTCTCCATGACCGGCCGCCGCGCCCAGTTGATCAACTCGTGCAGGCGCGCCAGGTGCAGATCGATGCGCTTGTCGAGAACGGTGTTGAGTCCGGCCAGTCCGACTGCGCCGCCGAGATTGCGGGTCAGGTTGAACAGCCCGGACCCGTTCTTGAGCATGTCCGGCGCCAGCGTCACCAGCGAGATGTTGGTGATCGGCACAATCGCCATCATCATGCCGAAACCGCGCAGGATTTGCGGCACGAACAGCTGCCAGAAATCCCAATCCTTGGTCAGGTAGCTCATCTGCCAATTGCTAACCGCGACAATCACGAATCCGGCGGCGAGCATGAAGCGGGAGTCGATTTTAGTCATGAGGCGCCCGACGATCGGCGCGCTCAGAAACATCGTCGCACCTGACACGAACAACGTCTGGCCGACCATCAGCGCGTTATGGCCACGGATTTCGCCAAGATAGATCGGATAGAGATAGGTCAGGCCATAGAGGCCGATGCCGAGCACAAACGAGAACATGCTGCCGAGCGCGAAATTGCGGTCGCGAAACGCACGCAGGTCGACGATCGGCTGCCCCGCCATGAGCACGCGCGCAAAGAAGATTACCGCCGAACTCGCCGAGACGACGGCCGCCATCGAGATGGTGGAATCCTCGAACCAATCGTAGCGCGGCCCGTCCTCGAGCACGTATTCGAGCGCGCCCAGAAACAGCGCCATGAAGATGAGCCCGATCCAGTCGAACTTCTCGAACAGCTTGAAATCCGGCTGGTCGAAGTCGATCAGGGCGATCGCCGCGATGGTGACGACGATGCCGGGCCCGATATTGATGAAAAACAGCCAATGCCAGGACAGCGCGTCGGTGAGATAGCCGCCGACGGTCGGACCGATGGTCGGGGCGAGCGTCGCGACAAGGCCGATGATCGGCGTAATCACCGACTGGCGCGAGCGCGGAAAGATCGCGTAGGCGGATGCAAACACCGTCGGCACCATGCCGCCGCCGATGAAACCCTGGAGTGCGCGCCAGACGATCATCTGGCCCATGGTCGTGGTCAGTCCGCACATCAGGCTGGCGACGGTGAAGCCGGCGGCGGCGGTGGCGAACATGATGCGGGTGCCGAGCGCGCGCGAAAGAAAGCCTGACAGTGGAATGGCGACGACCTCGGCCATCAAATAAGAGGTCTGCACCCAGGTGATCTCGTCGCTGGAAGCGGCAAGGCCCGCCTGAATCTCCGAAAGCGACGCCGACACCACCTGGATGTCGAGGAAGGCCATGAACATGCCGAAGCACATCGCCAGAAAGGCGAGGAGCCGCATGGGATCGATGCGCTCGGAGGCGGGCGCGGCCGCTGCCGGGTGGGCAGGGAATGTGATGGCCGATGCCTGTGCCATCGCCCGACCTCGACGGTTGATCAGCGCGCCGCTGCGCTCTGCGCCGGCGGCGCCGCGCCGTCATCGGCAGTGGCCTTGGTATTCACGCTGACCACCACGGACATGCCGGGCCGCAACAGCCCCTCGCGGGCGACGGCCGCCGGCACGCGGATGCGCACCGGAAGGCGCTGCACGATCTTGGTGAAGTTTCCGGTCGCATTGTCCGGCGGCAGCAGCGAGAACACGGCGCCGGAGGCCGGCGAGAAGCTCTCGACCGTGCCCTCGATCGCATGCTCGGGGAGCGCGTCGACCGCGATCGAAGCCTGCTGGCCGGGGCGCAAACGCGCCAGTTGGGTTTCCTTGAAGTTGGCGTTGACGTAAACCTCATCGAGCGGCACGAGGCTCGCGAGCCGCTGGCCGATCTGCACATAATCGCCGGTCTGCATGGCACGATTGCCGATCACGCCGTCGATCGGCGCGTGGATGACGGTGAACGACAGATCGCGTTCGGCCTTGGCGAGCGCGGTCTTGAGTTCGTCAAGCGTAGAGATCGCCTCCTGCTGCTGACCTTTGAGGACGTCGACATTGGCGGCGGCCAACTCGATGGCGGCTTTGGCGCCATTGACGCCGGCGACCGCCTGATCGCGGTTGGCTTGGGCTTGCTCCAGGAGCTGGCGGCTCGAGGCGTCGCGCGCGACCAACTGGTTTTGACGAATGAGCTCCAGCTCCGTGCGCGTGGCCGCCGCTTGCGCGGAGACGAGTTGGGTCTTGGCTTGCTCGACGGCCGCCTCCTGGGCGGCGATCTGATGACCGATCCGGCCGATGGTCGCCTGCTGGGTGGCGACCTTGCCACGCGCTAAATCGACCGCGAGCCGATAGTCGCCGTCGTCGATGGTCGCGATCACGTCGCCGGCATGGACGCGCATATTGTCGGTCACGAGGACGCTGGCGAGATAGCCCGAAACCTTAGCGGCCAAGGTCGTGTTGTAGGCTTGCACGTAGGCGTCATCGGTCGAAACCGTGAAGCGCCCGACCGTCCACCAGTCGTAGCCGAACCAGCCGGCGACCGCGACGGCAACCGCCAGCAGCGCGCCGAGCGCGATCTTGCGGCGGCTGCGACGCTGCGGCGTCTTCGCTGCGGTTTCGGCCGGATTTGGCTGCATGGGAGTCGGCGCCAGGGCCGCAGGCTCAGACCGCGGGGTCGGCGCGGGAGCGGCTCGTCCGTGATCGGTAGGAATGGCCTCGTCGACCAGATTTGGCGCCGGAGGAGGCGTTGCAACGACCTGCAAGCGAGAAGGAATGTCCCGCTCTTGGTTGCGATACATGGCTCGCACTCCTCTGCCGGTACGGCTCGGTCCAGACCGTGACCGAACCGTTCGGTCATTAATAGACCGGTAAAACTCGAATGTCAATATTGACCGAACCGTTCGGTCAATATACATGTGAATGGCCGATTTGGCGAATAATTGCCTCGGGTTAGAGCGCCGAACGGGAAGTAAAGGCAAAAGGCCTACAAATGATTGAACAAGCTATATTGGATCGGGCCCTACCGGCATCTTTCGACGAAGACAGCGCCAAGCGGCGTCAGATCATCGAAGGGGCCCGTGCCGTTTTCCTGGCCCAAGGCTTCGATGCGGCCAGCATGAACGACATTGCCCGCGCCGCCGGCGTCTCCAAGGGTACGCTCTATGTGTATTTCAGGCACAAGGAGCAATTGTTCGAGGCCATCGTCGAGCAGGAATGCGAATTGCAGGCCGAAGGAATTTTCGACCTCGACCCGAATGATCATGACGTTGAGGCCGTGCTCACCCGGCTCGGGGTCGCCTACGTCAAATTTCTGTGCCGGCCGGAAAAGGCGCAGGCCATCCGCACGGTGATCGCTATTGCCGAGCGCATGCCCGAGCTCGGCGGAAAATTTTATCAGACCGGCCCGGCACGGGGGATCGCGCAGCTCGCAGCCTATATCGGGGCTCAGGTCGCGGCCGGTGTTCTGCTCGTTGAGGATTGCGAGATTGCCGCCGCCCAGCTGATGGAAGCTTGTCAGGCGATGATCTTCAAATCGATGGTATTCAACTTCGCTTCAGCGCCAAGCCCCGAACGTATCGAGCGTGTGGTGCGGATCGCGGTCAAGACTTTCCTCGCGGCCTATCGGGCTTAGAGCGGGTCTTGCGGCTGGCACAGATGGCAATCTAAATCGTCTCGTGCCGGCGCCGACGGTCGATTGGTCATCAGTCGATCATAATTTCCGTAAATAACGCACCACCAGGCGCGTGACATCGTCCACAAACCTCTCGGCTTTTTCGCCAGCGAGTATTTCCGGGCGATGCAAGACTGCCGTATGTGTCAGCGCTTCCACTACTGTCACGCAGATAAAGGCCGCGACATCCAGATCGGCAACACCGATCTCGGCGCGATGCGCCTCAAGATAGCCTCGTAAAAGCCCGAGAATGTTGCGGTCGATGGCCCCGATGCTTTCAAGCCGTCCGACACGGGGGATCTGCTCGGCAAGGACACGATGAAGCTCGGGATTGACGCGATGAGCATCAATCGCAAGCGAAACAAGTTCGTGTGCAGCGGCCTCGATCGGGCGCGTCGCCACCTTGATCAGCGCGTCGCGAACCACCTGCGCTAGCTCGTGGGTGTGACGCTCGATGACCGCCGCCACCAGAGCCTCCTTGCTCGGGAAGTACTGGTAAAGCGAGCCGATGCTGACGCCGGCCACGGCCGCGATCTTGTTGGTGCTGGCCTTGTCGTAGCCTTCCTTCATCAAAATGCGAGCAGTCGCTTCCACGAGCGCATCGACAGTCAGATGCGATCGCACTTGAGATGCTGATTTTCTTGGCTTTGTCGATGGTTTACGGGCCATGAGCGCTCGCCATGTATGCGAGTTTACATTGTAAGCTATCGCTCATATTTTGGCTATGACAAAAGCAAACGCCGCAATAAGGGCAATGGCCATGGCGGGAAAGCTGACAATCCGCGTCGACCAGAACAAGTGCCAGGGCCATGCCCGTTGCAAGTCGCTGGCGCCCGAGCTGTTTGCGCTCGACGAATACGGCAACGCCCGTGAAGCCGGCGACGGCTCGGTGCCTCCGGGCCTGGAAGACAAGGCCCGGCTCGCCCAGACCAATTGCCCGGAGATTGCGATCGAAGTCATCGCAGAGTAAGTCTCTCCGGAAGCTGGCAGCCGACGTCAGTTCAGTGAATCGAACCAGAGGATCCAACGCCGATGCCCAACTCCGTCAGTGTCATGCCCGCGCATCCGCCGGTCACCGATTGGGTGCACGACTTCGATCATACCGACCCGTGCTGGACGGAGAATCCGTTTGCGATCTGGGACGAATTGCGCCGGCTAAGCCCGGTGGTGCACACCGATCGCTTCCTCGGGTGCTACCTGCCCACCACCTATGAAGCGGTCAAAGAGATCGCTTACGACACCGAGCACTTCTCCTCGCGCCGCATCATTGTCCGCGACCGGCGACCGGAGTTTCAGAACAACCTGGCTGCCCCGCCGATTACCTCCGATCCGCCGGAGCACAAGCGCGCCAAACAGCTTCTGCTATCGCCGTTCACCCCGGACGCGACCAAGAAGCTGGAGCCGCGGGTGCGCGCGATCTGCAACGGGCTGATCGACGAATTCATCGCGGACGGCCAATGCGACGCGGCGGCGCATTACGTCAAATACATCCCGGTGCGAGCGATCGCCCACATGCTCGGCCTCCCCGAAAGCGACGGCGATCTGTTCATTCGATGGATCCACATGGCGCTTGAGCTCAGCATCAAGGACGAAGGCCAGTTCAGGCGGGCGGTCCTGGAGATGAGCGCATATTTTTCCGGCCATATTGAAGAACGTAAAAGGCGTCCGACCGGCGATCTGATCTCGACGATGATGAATGTAAAGGACAAGACCGGTCAGCCACTGGACGAGACTCACGTGCTGGGTTCGCTCCGCCTTCTTTTGATCGCCGGCATTGACACCACTTGGAGCGCGATCGGCGCCGCACTTTGGCATCTGGCAAAGACGCCCGCCGACCGCGAGCGTCTGGTGCGTGAGCCGGAGCTGATGCCGTCGGCGGTGGAGGAACTCTTGCGCGCCTACTCCCCGGTGACGATGGCGCGCGAGGTAATCAAAGAAACCACTATCTCCGGCTGCCCGATCAAGCCGGGCAACATGGTGCTTTTGTCGTTCCCTGCGGCTAACCGCGACCCGGCGATGTTCCCCGACGCCGGCAAGGTCGTGCTCGACCGCAAGGAGAACCGCCACGCCGCCTTCGGCCTCGGTATTCATCGCTGCGTCGGCTCGAATCTCGCGCGCATGGAAATGACGGTCGCGCTCGAGGAATGGCTGAAGCGGATTCCGGATTTCCATCTCGACCCGACCAGCAAGGTTACGTGGTCAGAGGGGACCGTGCGCGGACCGCGCCAGCTTCCAGTGCAGTTTCCGAAAGCGCCCTGAGCCCCCGAGCTTATCGAAATGAGCCACAGTAAGCCGGCGACCAGACCGGCATCAACCTGGATCAAAGTGATGGCATTAGCGCTTGGAATCGGTTGCTTCGTATTGGCTGCCGTTCTGCTTGGCATCCGCTACGGTGTTAGCGGGGTGGTTGGCGCGCCGGCGCACTTCGCGAGCCATCAATTATGCTCAGCGGTGTTCATCGCTGGATTGGATCCGGCTGAATACTTCCGCGAGGCGATCGAACCCAAATTTGGACCGGCTGGCAAACTCATTCACTACGACATTGACCAAGAACGGCGCGAAGTGCGCGTCAGCTTCGCCGGCCTGGTGAACAGTCGTGCGATTGATGACGGACCATATGGCTGCCGGGTGATTCATTCTGGCGATGGGTTCCGTTTCGCACGTGATGAGGAGAGCGGTCCTCGTTCTCAGACATCGCATCCGATCGCCGGCGCGGATGTTGTCGAGCCGAGAAGCATCGCTTTGTCCGAAGCATTGGATCATGTCTTCGCCGAGCCCGCGTCCGCGCCACACCGTTGGACCAAAGCGGTCGCCATCCTGCACCGCGGTCAAATTATCGGTGAACGCTATGCGCCCGGTATTACGCCGGAGACGCCCCTACACGGATGGTCGATGACCAAATCAATAACGAACGCGCTTATCGGCGTCCTGGTGCGGAAGGGTAAGCTCGATGTGGACGGACCGGCGCCGATAGCCGAATGGTCCGCGCCTAACGATCCTCGGCACCGAATCAGCATCGATCAAATGATGCGCATGGTGAGCGGCATCAGCTGCGGCCAATCTCTGCATTTCGGCTGGTGGACGATCTTCGATACCGACACCCACATGGAATTCGATATGCCCGACCAGTCCGGCTTTGCGGCGCACCGCGGCCTGCGGGCCGAACCCGGCAGCGAATGGCGATACACGAACTGCAATTTCGTCCTGCTGTCGCGGATTATTCGCGATGCGGCAGGCGGCGACGCGCAATCCACACGGAAGCTTATCGAGCGCGAACTCTTCGCACCCTTGGGTTTCGAACGTGCCACGCTGGAATACGACAGCGCGGGCACTCCGCTCGGGACTTTTCATCTTTGGGCCAGCGCGCGTGATTGGGCGCGTTTTGGCTTGCTCTATTTGCGCGACGGCGTATCGCCCGGCGGGCAAAGGATCTTGCCCGATGGCTGGGTAGATTATTCCGCGCGGTTAACCCCTCAAAGCGACGAGTATGGATATGGCGCCGGCTTCTGGACCCAACGCGGCAATTCAAGCGCGGCGCGTGAGCAAATCGCCGCCGGCATGCCCGCCGACAGCTTCATGGCGGTCGGCAGCCAAGGCCAATACACCATTATCATTCCGTCCGAGGACCTCGTGATCGTGAAAATAGGCTGGGCATACACGCCGCATGATGACATCGTCGCGGTTGAGCGTTTGGTGAAGGAAGTCATCGCCGCACTGCACGCGGACGAATGAGGCTGATCACTGAGAGTGCGGCGCACCGTCAGCCGGATTTTGCCCAGGCCTGCGCGAGATCGAGTACTTCATCTGCGCCGTGCTGCCCTGCCAGAAGAAGCTGTAATCGATGTCCAGATTGTCGCCGCCCGACAGCGGCAGCGCGACGTTGCAGACGACCTGATCCCTGCTCGCCGAAATCGTCTTGATCGGTTCGTTGCGCAACGGCGCCACCTCAAGCTGTTTGAGCACATCGGCGAGGGTGTTCTTGGCGCGCGTCGAATCGCACTCCGGCAGCACGAAGCGGTCGTGCACACCGCGGTAGAGCAGCACGCCGGCGACCGCCAGCACCGGAATGCCGATCAGCCGGAAGGCCAGGCGATTCGGTCTGACGGGCGATGAATTCGCCGCCGACCAGCGCGCAGGGCGGCCTGACGCAGGCGGCTTGGGCGAAGGCTGGTCCGAAGCCATGTGTGGACGCCTTCAGATCGCTTTGGCGATCTCTTCCGTCATCTTCTTGGCGTCGCCAAGGAGCATCATGGTATTGTCGCGGTAGAACAGCGGGTTGTCGATGCCGGCATAGCCCGAGGCGAGCGACCGCTTGTTGAACATCACCGTGCCCGCCTTCCACACCTGCAGCACCGGCATGCCATAGATCGGCGATTTCGGATCTTCTTCGGCGGCCGGGTTGGTGACGTCGTTGGCGCCGATCACATAGGCGACGTCGGCCTGGGCGAATTCCGAATTGATGTTCTCGAGCTCGAAAACCTCGTCGTAAGGCACGTTGGCTTCGGCGAGCAGCACGTTCATGTGGCCCGGCATGCGGCCGGCGACCGGGTGGATGGCGTATTTGACCTCGACGCCCGCGGCCTTGAGCTTGTCCGCCATCTCGCGCAACGCATGCTGCGCCTGGGCCACAGCCATGCCGTAGCCCGGCACGATGATGACCTTCGAGGAATTTTTCAGAAGGTAGGCCGCGTCTTCAGCCGAACCGAGCTTGACCGGCCGCTGCTCGGACGCGGCGCTCGGGCCGGCCACCTCGCCGCCGAAGCCGCCGAGGATCACGGAGATGAACGAGCGGTTCATGCCCTTGCACATGATGTAGGACAGGATCGCGCCCGAGGAGCCGACCAGCGCGCCGGTGATGATCAGCGCCGAATTGCCCAGCGTGAAGCCGATGCCGGCGGCGGCCCAGCCGGAATAGGAATTGAGCATCGAGATAACGACCGGCATGTCGGCGCCGCCGATCGGGATGATGATCAGCACGCCGAGCAGGAATGACACCGCCGCGATTAGCCAGAAGGCGAGGTGGTGCTGCGCCTCGAAAAACCAGACGATCAGGGCGATCAGCGCGATCGCGAGCGCGATGTTGATCGCGTGCCGGCCGGGGAGCGTGATCGGCTTGCCGCTCATGCGGCCGGAGAGTTTCAGAAACGCAATCACCGAGCCGGTGAAGGTAACGGCGCCGATGGCGACGCCGAGCGACATTTCAATCAGGCTCTGGCCGTGGATGGCGCCCTCGGCGCCGATATCGAAGGCCGCGGGCGCGTACAGCGCACCGGCCGCCACCAGCACCGCCGCCATGCCGACTAGCGAATGGAAGGCGGCGACCAGTTCCGGCATCGAGGTCATCGGCACGCGTCGCGCGATTACGGCGCCGGTGCCGCCGCCGAGCGCGACGGCGATCAACACGAGAGCCCAGGCGCCGAGGCCGGCCGGCGGATGCGCGGCGAGCGTGGTGGCGACCGCGATCGCCATGCCGATCATGCCGAACATGTTGCCTTGCCGGCTCGTGGTCGGATGCGAGAGCCCGCGCAACGCCAGGATGAAAAGGACGCCGGCGATCAGATAGGCCAGCGCGGCAAGGTTGACGCTCATGATTATTTTTGCTTCCTCTGGAACATGCCGAGCATGCGCTGGGTCACCAGAAAGCCGCCGAAAATATTGACCGAGGCGAAGATGAGCGCGACGAAGCCGAATGCCCGCGCCCAGATCGGACCTGAATCGTCGGCGACCAGCGCGACGCCGACCGCGAGCAATGCGCCGACCACGATCACCGAGGAGATCGCGTTGGTCACCGACATCAGCGGCGTGTGCAGCGCGGGCGTTACCGACCAGACGACGTAATAGCCGACGAAAACCGCGAGCACGAAAATCGAGAGGCGGAACACGAATGGATCGACGGCATCGCTGACGGCGTGAATAGCACCGCCGCTCGCTGTCGAAAGGATATCGAGTTGCGCGAGGACCGAGAGAGTCACCATGAGGTGCTTCCTTCTGCTCTACGCCGCGCTGTCTACGCCGCGGTCTTGGGCTTGAAATTCGGATGAACGATCGCGCCGTCGCGGGTGAGCGCGGTGGCTTTGACGATGTCGTCGTCCCAATTGATGGAGAGCGCCTTGGTCTTTTTGTCGATCAGGACTTCGAGGAAGGCGTAGAGATTCTTGGCATAGAGGCTTGACGCGGTGGCTGCCAGCCTGCCTGGCACATTGCTGTAGCCGATGATCTTGACGTCTCCCGTCTCGGCGACCGCGTCGGCCTTGACGCCTTCGACGTTGCCGCCGCGCTCGACGGCGAGATCGACAATCACCGAGCCGGGCCGCATGGAGGTCACCATGTCCTTCGAAATCAGCCGTGGCGCCGGCCGGCCCGGAATGAGCGCGGTCGTGATGACAATGTCCTGCTTCTTGATGTGCTCGGCGACCAGGGCGGCCTGCTTTGACTGATACTCCTTCGACATTTCCTTGGCGTAGCCGCCCGCTGTCTCCGCGGCCTTGAATTCCTCGTCCTCGACCGCGATGAACTTGGCGCCGAGGCTCTCGACCTGCTCCTTGGCGGCGGGCCGCACATCGGTTGCGGTGACGATGGCGCCGAGCCGGCGCGCGGTCGCGATCGCTTGCAGGCCGGCGACGCCGGCGCCCATGACGAAAACTTTCGTTGCCGGAACGGTACCGGCCGCGGTCATCATCATCGGCAGCGCCCGGCCATATTCGGCGGCGGCGTCGATGACGGCGCGATAGCCGGCAAGATTGGCCTGGCTCGACAGCACATCCATGACCTGCGCGCGGGTGATGCGCGGCAGAAGCTCCATGGCGAAGCCGATGACGCCGGCCTCGGCCATGCCGCGCAACGCGTCCTCATGGCCGTATGGGTCCATGACGGCGATGACGATCGCGCCCCTCTTCAAGCGCGAAAGCTCGGACGCTAGCGGCCGCCGCACTTTGAGCACGATATCGGCGCCGTCCACCGCGCCCTTGGCTACGGTGGCTCCGGCATTGGCGTAGTCCGCGTCGAGAATTCCCGATTTCAGCCCGGCGCCCGGCTCGACCGCGACGTCGGCGCCAAGGCCGATCATCTTCGTAATGGTCTCGGGCGTGGCCGCGACCCGCGGCTCGCCCGCATCGATCTCGGCAGCAACCGCAATTTTCATGATGCCTCCGTCACTGCGCGCGGCCGGTTTTGCGCCCGCCCGCGCCCAACAAGCCGAGGTCCGTGGCGCGCGGGTCGAAAGTTCAGGCGAGGAAAAACGCCAACAGGATCACAATGACGACGACGACCGCGAGCACGGTCTTCACTAAGGTGACGAAATTCCGATACGTCTGCTCATGGGCCGCCAAATCATTGCCCGTGGCGGTTGCGTATTCAAGCTCACCGTGGTCGGCCATCGAGTTTCTCCACCATCGCCCCGTCGGTCGCCGACTTAGCGTAATTGCGCGGACGGGGCAACGAGATGTCTACATATCCAGGACCAGACGCTTGCTCTTGCACCCGGCGCAGCAGATCATGACCTTATCGTTGGACGCCTGCTCTTCCTCGCTGAGCACCGAATCGCGATGCTCGGGGATGCCGGAGATCACGCGCGTCACGCATTCGCCGCAAATGCCGAGCTCACACGAATAGTCGACATCGATACCGGCCTCGTAGAGCACTTCGAGAATCTTCTTGCCTTCCGGGATGTAATATTCCTCGCCGGAGCGCGCGAGTTCGACCCAGAAGCCGCCGGAGGTCGCCGCCTCGGCTTTGGGCGTGAAGTATTCGACGTGCACATTGTGCTTCGGCCGCCCCGCGGCCGCCGCTTCGAAGGCGTTGAGCATCGGATTGGGACCACAGCAATAGAAGTGCGCGTTCGCCGGCGCCGCGCCGATGGCGGCGGCGAGGTCGAGGAACTTGCCGCCCGCTTCGTCGTCGAAATGCAGGTTGACGCGGTCCGCTCCGAATTTCTCCACCTTCGCGAGAAAGGCCATATCTTCGCGCGAGCGGCATGAATAATAGAGTTTCCACCGGCGGTTCTGGGCGACGAGTTGTTGCGCCATGCACCAGATCGGGGTGATGCCAATGCCGCCGGCGAAGAGCACCACCTCTTCGGCATCTTCGATGAGCGGAAAATTGTTGCGCGGCGCACTGATCTTGAGCGTGTGTCCGACGCGCAGCTCGTCGAAAATATAGCGCGAGCCGCCCCGGCTCGCGGCATCGAGCTTGATGGCGACGACGTAGCTTTCCGGATCGGCGGCGGGGTTGAGCAGGGAAAACTGCCGAATGAGCCCGTTCGGCAAGTGGATATCGATATGCGCGCCCGGCTGATAGGGCGGCAGGCGCCCGCCGTCGGTTCGCCGGAAGCCATAGACGTTGGTGTCGCGGGCGACGCTCTCGACGTCCGTCAGCCGCACCTCGATCAAACCAGCCGGGCGGGCGGGTTCGGACGAGGCTGCCCCGGCGGCGGAGGGTGCGATCATGGTATCCATGCGGCCTTAAATAGGCGGCCGGGGTGGGGTTTCGCAACAGGTTGTTTTGCGTGGAGCCGCCCGCGCGGAGCCCCCCGCGAATATGCCGGAACAGGCCGGCCGCACTGGAAGTTCGACTATCGCGGGCCCGAAGCGACTACAAGCAGTGCGATCACTTCACCACGAGATTGCCGGTCCCGACTACGACATTGCCGACCGCGTAAATGCGGCAGGTGCTGCCGCATAGCTCAAGCGCCCGGGTCCTGGCGTCACTGATCGTTTTTGCCTGCTCGATCCAGCCGAATTGCGTGCCGTTGCTGCCGATCGCAAACGCCTTCTCGTCGGGCGCCGCAACATATTTGGCGAAGTTGTCAATCATCTCTTGCGACATGCCGGCTGGCAGATGCAGGGGCTGGTCGACGTCGAGCACGAAGTTGTCGACCGCGTAGATCCTGCAATCGCTGCCGCAATATTTCAGCGCGACCGATCTTGCATCCTCGATCGACTTTCCATTCCACGAACGGCCACTGTGTTGATGATCGAGACTGATCGCGAGCGCCTTCTCGCCGAACGAGCCGAGATAGGTCTCGAATGTTTCGATCGTTTGCGAGGGCATGCCGTCTGGCAGGCGCACCATCAGTTCGATAGTGCTGTTCAAGCGCCCTTCAATAGCCGTGCCGATAATGTTGGCAAAGCGCTCCAGTCTATCGCCGTTACGGAGATAGACATTGCGCGAGTTTAGATCCGCTCGGTAGGTGCGCTTGTCGGCGCTGTTGTACCATTCGATCCCGCCGTCCGTCTCCGCGGTGGCCCTGAGGGTCGTGCTGCTTTTTTCGGATTTTCCGTTCTCCAGCCAGTCGAAGCGCCAGTCGTTGCCCGCCACGCGGATCAGCTCGCCGCTAAAGTCCGGCGCTTTTATCATCAGGCGTTTCGGTGAGGGATAGCCTTCCAGCCCCCAGGCAACACCGCGTGCCGCCGGTACGGCCGCAGCCGTGTTCGGGCTCGCACTGACGTTCTTGTTTGTGGTCGGGCCTGGCGGATTGGGCTCAACCGCCCAAGGGTCCGGGGGCCTAGGGACGCCGACATACTGCATGTGCCAGGGGATCGGGTCCGGCCGCAGCGCCGCGGTGATCGCCTGCGACTGGTTGATCGCCGCCGTCTTGTTGGCATCGCTGAGACGCCCCATCAGATCCTGAAGCGACTCGCCGACGCCAGAAAAGCCGAGCTGAACGGCGACCTGATAATGCGCCGTCGCGCGGATCGCATCTGGCTCGACGCCGATGCCATGCTCAAACAGCCAGCCGTTTTCCGCCTGGCACCATGGGTTGCGCAGGCCTGAACAGAGCCGGGCCCATTCGTACGCCTTGTTCTTCAGGTTCCAGGGCGGCGTGCGGTTTTGATCAGCGAAGAATAACACCAGGGCCTCCAGGGCCTGGATCGAGTGGCCGGACTGGGCTGCCTTGGTTAGCCATTCCAGGGCCTCGCGCGGATCGTCGATTTGCTTATGGTCGAATTGCGCGATCAGCCATTGCCCGAGCGTTTCTTGCGCGGTGGTCAGGCCGTCGGCCGCGGCGCGCCGCAGCAGGTCCGCGGCCATGGCCTGGTCCGCCGGGCCCCGGATCCCCCAGCCCAACATGAATGAATAGGTCAACATGGCCGGGACATCGCCGGCCGCGGAGGCGGTCTGGAACAAGCCCCGCGCTTTGACGAAGTTGATGAGCCCGATCTCCCCCGACATGTAGCCAATGCCGGCCAGGCGCTGCGCCACCCGATCGCCACCCGACGCAGCGGTATCAAGCAGCGTGCGTCCTTCCTCGACGTTCTTAACCGCCGGATCGGCGGCGACGATGAGCTCGCGTCCGAGAACGATCGCAGCCTGACGTTGACCGGCATCCTTGGCGCTGCGCAGCATTGGGATCGCCGTTTTCGCCGCCCCCGGATCGGCGGAGTTCACCAGCGCCATGGCACGCATGAACATCACGTTCCGGTCGGTCGGATCCGCGCTCTTCAAGGCCTCGGTGACCTGGGCGAACTGCTCGGCGCGATACGCGCGGGTAGCGGCGGCAAGCTTCGGGCGGTTGTCCGCCGGCGAACTGGAGAATGCCGTCTCATCGACGTCGATCAACAGAAAGTTCTTGAGCGACGGGTGGGTGACTTCGGCCGGAAACTGGATCGAAACGCCGTTCATGGCGAACGACGTCAACGCCTGCTGATTGGATGCGCTCTGTTGCTGTGACGACGCCACCTGGTGCTGGGCGCCGGTCTGTTGTTGGCCGGACGTCGTGGTTGAAGAGGCCGCATTCTGTCCCTGGCTCTGGCCAGACGATTGCGATGCCGAATGTTGCGGTTCCTGCCCGTTGTTCTGGGTATTCTGGCTCGGCCACATGGTGAGGCAGAATACTAATACGCCGGCGATGAGCGTGAATTCGACGAATCCCCGAAAACTCGCATCGCCGCGATAGAGTAAAAGGAGATATCCGAAGAAGGACGGACGGCTGCGTGCTGTGGGCGAAAGCATTCCGGCAGAAGCGTTTGAGAAGTTGCCGCCGGCCATGGATGTCTCCGCGTCTCCCGCAATGCCGTGTTGGTATCAGTTCAGTCCCGGGTTCTTTCTTTGATCGCGTCGCGCTCAGCAGTGGCCGTGTCGTCGTCGAGGACCGGCACGACGATCACTCCGTCGCCCTCCGCCAGCAGGCGCACCTTTGCGGCGCCTTGGCTCTTGGCGTCCAACAGCCCGTCCGCAATTTGATCCTCGATGGTCCGCGCGATGTCGCGAACGCCGCCCTTGGCGCCCTGCTCGCTGACCTTTTCGATCGCCGAAAGCAGGATCTGTGCGTCGATGCCGCCGTCGGCGATCTCCAGCTTGTATTCCCTGGTCTTGTTCTCGATCTCGAGCGCCACGATCCGGGCGATATCGAGTCCCTTCATTTCGCGGAAAGCAAACACCGCATCGATACGCGAAAGCACCTCCGGCGCGAAGCCTGCATCGGCCAGTGTCGATTTGACCATGCGGTCGAGCTCGTCCTGGGTGCCCTTGTGATCACGCGCCATCTCGCCGATGCGCCGGGACGCGGCATTGGTGGTGAGGATGAAAATTGTTTCATTGGTCGCGATCTTGGCGCCGTCGCTGACCTCGGTCACAAACCCGTCGTTCCAGGCGGTGAGGAAGCGCTTGTGGGTATCCGGGTGCGCCTTCTCGAATTCGTCGAGCAGCATGATCGAGTTGGGCACGTCGCGAAGCATGCCGGTCACCTGTCCGTAGCTGCTCGAACCCGTGTAACCCTTGGGCGAGCCGAACAGGCTCGACGCGGCGTGATGATCGGTCGCCGTGCTCATGTCGATGTGGTGAAGGTGGTTCTGGCTCTTGTAGAGGGTTTCCGCCATGACCTTGGCAAGGTGGGTCTTGCCGACACCGGGCGCGCCGGCAAAGCAGAATACCGCGATGGGCTTATTCGGCCGCCGTGCCGCAAAGCGCCGGCGCAGGGTGCGCGCGATCTGATCGATCACGTCGTCCTGGCCGATGACGCGCGACTTGAGCTTGGATGAGAGCTCCTCGGCGTCGATGACCGTGAGCTTGGCGCTCTTGGCCTCGAATGCCTTTTCAAGGGCGTCCTTGTTGGTCAATCTTTGCAGTACGTCCATGCGATCCTCGGCGGCGGCTGGATGTGAACAGCCCGGGACTTCCTGACATTCTGCCTCGGCGGCCCCGTGAATTCCATGTTCAAATTCCTACGACCAAACGGCCGCCGGCGAAAGCCATAACGGGCGCCGCGGGCGGCCGGCGGCAGCGCTATCTTATCCGGCCAGCGCCGACGCTACCGGTCTGCCAGCATCGGGCTCGGTATCTTCGTCCTTCACCGGAATGACGCGAATTTTGTCGCCGTCGGCCACGAGCCGCACATGGGTCGCGCCGCCGAGCCGGGCGTCGACCAGCTCGTCGGAAATCTGCTTTTCCAGCGAACGCGAGATATCGCGCACGCCGCCCTTGGCGCCCATCTCCGTGACCCTGTCGATCGCCTTGAGCAGAATCTGCGGATCGATGCCGCCGGCAGCAATTTCGAGATTGAACTGATGCGCGATGTTCTCGATTTCGAGCGCCACCACGCGGGCGATATCGAGGCCGCGCATATCGCGAAAGGCGAACACCTCATCGATCCGTGACAGCACCTCGGGCGCGAACTGCGCATCCGCGAGCGTCGATTTGACCATCCGGTCGAGGTCTTCCGGGCCGCCTTTGTGTTCGTTGGCGAGCTCCGAGATGCGCCGCGCCGCCGCATTGGTGGTGAGGATGAAGATCGTCTCATTGGTCGGCAGCTTGGTCCCGTCACTGGTTTCCGTGGCGAAGCCGTCATTCCAGGCGGTGAGAAAGCGTTTGTGCACCTCCGAATCGGCCTTCTCGAACTCGTCAAGCAACATTACCGAGCGCGGCGCGTCGCGCAGCGCCGTGGTGACCTGGCCGTAGTTCTCCGAGCCAGTGTAGCCGCGCGGCGAGCCGAACAGGCTGGACGCTGCATTCTGGCTCATATCGATGAAATGCAGGCTGTTGGTGCCGCCGAACAGAGTCTGCGCCAGCACTTTGGCGAGATGGGTCTTGCCGACGCCGGGCGGGCCGGCGAAACAAAACACCGCCAGCGGTTTGTCCGGCCGCCGCGCCGCCACCCGTCGCCGCAAGATCTGCGCGACCTGATCGATGACATGGTCCTGGCCGATCACCTTGGCCTTGAGGCGAGCCGCAAGATCTTCGGCGTTGATGGTAACCAGTTCGGCTTCCTTGCCGGCCTCAACTTTCTTCTTTTGCAGGCGGTTCGTGAGCCATTCGATCCAGTTCAGAACCGGCTCGGGCAAGTAGCGGCCGCGATAAAGCCCCTTGTAGCCGATCATGCCGATGGTCACGACCGCCGCACCGACGGCGAGCAGGATGGCAAGCATGTGCGAGGCGGCGTAGATGGCGAGGACCACCGAAACCATGATCAAGCGCGCCCATAGACCGCCCATCGTCATGATTGTCGCTCAAAATTCCTACGGCAGACCCCGACAACTCGCTTAACGCAAAGCAGCTTAACGCGAATGACGCGGCGGTGCACTATCGGGCCGAGCACAGGTCGGAAACCTTCATGTCGTTCGTGCACCATCGCTCGACCTGAACCGGCAGCACTTGGGTCACGCCGCCGCGTTCCAGGATGAGGGTCAGGTTCTGATTGATCGGCGTGTACTCGATCTTGGTGACGAACTCGCTGACCTGGCTGACCGGGATGCCGTCGACCGCCAGGATAATATCGCCGTTGATCAATCCGGCACGCTCGGCGCTGGAGTTCGGCCACACTTTAAGCACCACCACGCCGTCGGCGCGCTTGGTCTGGAGGGCCATCGACTTGACCGCGTCCTCGGTCATATTGCTGACGGTGGCGCCGATGCGGCCAAGCGTGTCGCCTTGATCCTGATCGGTCCTTATTGCGCTGCTGCTGGGCCCAGTCGCGGCAATTGAATGGGCCGTGTTCGTTTTGGCGAACGGCAAGCTTACGACACCGGATGCAACCGCCGCATATCCGAGTAACGCGATCGGCAAGATGGCGAGCGCGATATTTTTGGCGATCTTGGCGCCGCCGGACGAGGATGGCTTGGCGGGCTTCGGACCGATCGGTCGCGGCCCGATCCGCGCGCCCGCAAGCGGGGCGGGCTGCATTTGCGGCTGGGGCTTTTGCTCAGGCCGTAGCGCCATGGCTGCCTTTCCGATCGACGCCGATCATGCGCTGCCCGGCATGATCATTTCGTGACGTGGGCGGCGGCGCACCACTGATCCGAAGCGTCGAAGGAGCAAGGTCGCTGTTCGACCTTTATCGGCAACGCCTGCGTCGTGCCGCCACGTTCGAGGATAAGGGTCACGCTCTGGCCGACCGGCGTGGATTCGATCTTGCTGGTGAAGCCGCTGCCCTGACCGACCGGGATGCCATCCACCGCGAGGATGATATCGCCGGTGAGCAATCCGCCGCGTTCGCCTGCGGTGTTCGGAAACACTTTCGTCACCACCATGCCGTCGGGGCGGCTGGTTTGAAGTGCCATGCGTTTCGCCAGATCCCGCGTCAGATTGTGGGTTTCAATACCGATGCGAGCGAGCGCGTCGCCTCGCTCTCCCTGATCGGCCGTGACTGTGCTGCTAATCGAGCTCGTGGCGGCGATCGAGTGCGCGATATTCGGCTTGGCGCCTGGAAAGCTTACAAGACCGGACGCTATCGCCGCGTATCCAAGGAGCGCTATCGGCAGGATGGCGAACGCAACGCCTTTGGCGAACCGGTTGCCCCCGAATGAGCCCGGCGTCGACTGCTTCGGACCGATTGGCTGTGGCGTCCTTGGTCCACCCGTGAGCGCCGCTGGTTGCATTTGCGGCTGCAGTTTCTGCTCTGGCCGTGGTGCCATGCCCACCCCTCCGACGAAGTTCCAGAACTCCCCGACACCGTTATAGCGCCATTTTTCGCATGAATTGACCGCCGGCAACTGTGACTGTGGTCACACAAGCGTTTTTTGGCGGCTGCGGCTCGCGTCTCGATGGCAGAGGCGCGCAGCTCGGCCTCGATAGCGACGCGTGCCGGGGGATCGCTATTGCAGCTTCACCGCGCCCTCGGGACCCAGCGCGTAAAGTTCGGTCGGCCCGCCAATCGTCTTAAATGACGGTACGATTTCGGTCGTTTTTTTCGCCGCGTCGATCATCCCGACGGCCACTTCCCCGGCGAGAGCGTCGGTCACCTCCGCGACGCTCATTTTCCTTTTGAGGTCGTTCAGGCTCGGGGGAAGAAACCGACTACCGACGCCGAATAGCACGTGCTGATCGAAGTTGATGGTGTCGCCGAAATACGGCCACTGCGGCGCGCTACTCTGCTTGAATTTGTAGTCGGCGGTGAGTTTCGCATTAATCCGAAACTGCGGTGTCAAATTCAACTCAAGCGCGCGCACATAGCTCGTCTGTTGTGCCGGCAAATACGCGGCCAAAACGATTTGGAACATCGTGCGTCCGGCGAACGATCGGACATAATCAGGTTGCAGCGCGTAAACGTTATCGACGGCTTGAATTAGCCTGTTGGCGAGGTCTTGAAGTTCGATCTCCCAGACCGGCTTGTCCTTTTCCTCGATGTACGCCGTTACGATTGCCTTTGCGTCGAAAAACGTGACGCCGTTCCGGGCAATGTCGCCACACGGATCGTTCCGCAGCAGCGGCATGTGCGTCGAAATCCAGGTCGATGTGCCGGTGGCTGCGATCAACGAGTTTTCGGGCCTTCTGGGGATCGACACTTTAGACTTTCCGTCGCAGTACACGTTGAGCGCGGTAAATCGAGTATCCGCCGCGACGACGAGTCCCGCCCTGGTTGGAACTGCGACGACGAGCGTGCCGCTAAGCCCGGCCTCACGATCCGGATCTGAGGGAAATGGTGAAAGCGACAGCGACAACGCTACAGCGAATGCCCCGCCGAGCCAGACGACTGCTTGCGGTCGCTTCACGGTCTCATCCCGCCGGATCGTCGGTGCTTTCGGCATGGCCGGCGCCAACGTCGAAACTTCCGCTGCCCGGCTGCGGCGTGGCCCGGCTCCGTTAGAACGGCAGATGCCGGAGAATGTTTCCGATGCTCGGAACGCTATGCCGATAGTATAGTTTGGGCGCAGGCTTCTCTTCGGGTTCATCTTCCGAGTCTTCGTCGGAATCGCCCGTATCGTCGCTCGCCGTTTGCGGACCGATCGCCTCGAACTTCGCCTTCTGCTCGTCGGACAGCGCTCCATAGAAGTTGTTGAGTGCCGTTCTTACGGCCTTGATCGATTTGAGCATCGCCTCCAGCCGTTTGCCGACTGCCGCCAGCTTCGCGGCCGGTGTGAGCGGATTGTTGGCCACGCAGGTAGACTTGATCAAATCCGCCGCCGCCTGGGTCGTGGCATTCTGCAGCCCTACAAGAATCATCTTTTGCTCATCAGTCGGGCGCACTGTTTTATCGATCTCGGCGTTAGGCAATTGCATCGCGCCGAGTTGCGTAGGACTGCAGTTCTGCGCGAGTTCGGCTTCCTTGGTGACGGCCGGGGTCGTCGTCATTGTAGCGGCGGTGTCGCTTGGGTGCTGATCGCCGCCGAGCGTGTTCACCTTCGCCTTCTGTTCGTCGTTGAGAAGGCCGTAGAATTTCTCCAGCGGCGGCTCAATGGTCTGTACGCCCGCGATCATCGCTTCGACGCGCTGTTGCATGGCCGCGAGCCGGCCCGGGGCCGTTAGTGCAAGATCCGCCGGGCAGGCGGCCTTGATGTCCTGCGCCGCTTTGTTTGCGCCGGCCGCTAGTTCGTCGAGCGCAGCGCGCTGGGCATCGGTCGGCGGCTGTATGACTTGCTGATACTGATCGATTGGCACAGTGGCGATATCGGCGACGTCCTGACCGCATGTATCGGCAAGATCGGCCGTCGCGTAGTAGCCGAACGGCCAAGCCAGCCAGAACAGGGGAGCGTGCAACGCGCCCGCATGTCCGCCCTTGCCGCCTTTGCCACCCTTGCCACCATGACCGCCGCCTTTGCCACCATGACCGCCGCCGTGGCCGCCACCATGACCGCCGCCGTGGCCGCCACCATGACCGCCGCCGTGGCCGCCGCCATGACCGCCGCCGTGACCGCCACCGCCGTGGAAACCGCCGCCACCGTGGAAACCGCCGCCGCCGTGTCCGCCCCCGCCGTGACCGCCGCCGCCGCCGTGACCGCCACCGCCGCCGCCCTTAGCAGCCGCGGTCGAGAGCGCCGCTGCGGCAACAAATGCGACAATTACGAATTTAACCGAGATTCGGCGCACCGCTTCCCCCCGATCCGCAGCGATCATCAAATACTGAGCCTTTTTCCGTTGGCTCGCAAGGCCTGGAAGATGGTCCCACGTTCTGAGACAGTCGTTGAAAAGCGAAACTGGCGATAGCGGCGATCAGAGATTGCGTTGAACAGGTGCAAGTCTTGCTATCTTTTTTAGAACGCCGGCTGTCACGCGGATCAAGTCCAGGACGGAGGTTCCCGGCGCACGTTCTATCGCAACTGCCTGACGCGCGAGGCCGCCGGCAAGTCTGCGATCGTGGTATCCGCGGCGTGTTCGGCGAACACGCGGCCGATCATCACGATGACGGGGCCCCCGGGCGCTTCCGCAGCGAGCTTTGCCGGAAGATCGGCGATGCTGCCGGCGATCACGCGCTCGTCTGCGCGTGTTGCGCGCGCGACCGCCGACGGCGGGCGTGGCCGGATCAAGCCCGGCAGCGAGCGCCTTGGCGACGAGTTCGGGCAGGTTTTGGTGGGCATGTAAACAATGGTGGTCACGGCCGGGTCGGCTAGGCTTGCCCAATCGATATCGTGCGGCAGCTTTCCGTCGCTGCCGTGGCCGGTGATGTATTGGACGCGACGAGCCTCGGCGCGGCGCGTCAGCGACACTTTGAGCCGGCTCGCGGCGGCCTGCGCGGTGGTCACGCCCGGCACGACATCAACCGCTACGCCCGCCGCACGGCAGGCGGCGATCTCCTCATCGGCCCGGCCGAACAGCATTGGATCGCCACCCTTGAGCCGCACCACGCGGCGCCCGGTCTTGGCGAGCGAGATCATCAGAGCGTTAATGTCGTCCTGCCGGCACGAAGGTGCGTGACCGGTTTTGCCGACCAGCATTTTCTTTGCTTCGCGCCGAGCGAAATCGAGAATCTCCGGCGATACCAGATGGTCGAACAGAATGACGTCGGCCGATTGCAGCGCGCGTACCGCGCGGAGCGTCAAGAGCTCGGGATCGCCCGGGCCGGCGCCGACGAGAACGACCGCGCCGGTCTCCGGCGCGCCGGTCGGCACGAGCAACGATTTCAATTCGGTCTCGCTTGGCGCCTGGTCGGGAGCGGCAATGGCGCGGTCGGTGAACTTCTCCCAGAAAGTTCGCCGGCCGCGGAACGACAGCGCGAGCGCCTGGACGCGCGGACGCCACGTGCGCGCAGCATCCGCCCAGCGCGCGAACCCTTTCGGAATCAGGGCCTCGATCTTGGCCCGGACCGCCTGGCCGAACACCGGGGCGGCGCCGTTCGTCGAAATGCCGATGACCAGCGGCGAGCGGTTGACGATGGCGCCGAAGGCGAAATCGCAGAATGCCGGCCGGTCGATGACGTTGACCGGCACGCCTGCTTGACGTGCGGCGGCGGCAAAACGCGCCGCTTCCGCGTCGTCGGCGCACTCGGCGACAGCAAGCGCAGCGCCGGCGCAGTCGCCCGATCGCCAGGCCCGCTCGTGCACTACCACCGCACCGGAGGGCGGCGCGGCGGCCAGTGCGCGCACGCCGTCGTGCGGCTCGGGAGCGAACATATCGACATGCGCGCCGGCGGCGGAAAGTAGCTCGGCTTTCCACGCCGCCGCCGGGCCCCCGCCCGCGACCACGCACCTTTTGCCTTCGAGGGCGAAAAAAGCCGGCAGCCGCGCTAGAGGCGCCATGCGGGCGGACCGAATTCAGTAGGAGCGCGGATCATGCGGAGATCCTCAACAAGTCACACAGGTAGAAATTTTCGCCTTTGCCGACAATCTCCATCATCAAACTTGGAATGATTTGGCTGATCGAGTGCCTCGTATAGGAGATTTTCTTCAACGATTGGGCAAAAGTCGCAAATTTGCACCTCGGAGCTCACGCCGATGTCATTCAATTACTGTGCCAGGGACGACGCCGGCAAAAACTTGGCGGGCGCCCGACGGGGTTCCGCCGGGCGCCCTTAGCTTGACGTCAGCCAGCCTATAAGCCGGGTTCTGGATGGCATGCGGGCGACGCCCGCATGCGTGACGGCCATTCCTCTTGGACGCCGGTTACCCGGCGCCTCCAGCAACCTACCCGGACGGCCGGCCTAGACACGACCCCAAAGCGATCGCGCTTGCGCGCGAAAGCTTCGCGCCGTCCCTATTCGGTCTTGCTCCCGGTGGGGTTTGCCGTGCCGCCGGCGTTGCCGCCAGCGCGGTGCGCTCTTACCGCACCTTTTCACCCTTACCGCGAATTACGCAACGCGCCGCGGCGGTTTGTTCTCTGTGGCACTTTCCCTAGGCTCGCGCCCGCCGGATGTTGTCCGGCACCGTTTGTCCATGGAGCCCGGACTTTCCTCCCCGGCAACCTTTCGGTTTTGCCGGAGCGGCCGTCCGGCCGACTGACAAGAAGAGGGATGGTGCCGTTGGCGCGTGCCGTCAAGGGCCGAGCACGGCCGAAGTTTCGGGTGCGCCGCGGCAATGGTGCGCGCCCGGCCGCGCGAGGCGAGCAAGTCGCGTAATGTCGCGAGCGTCGATTGATCGGTGACGCCGTCAACCCGCTTCGGGCGGAAATGGCGCTGAAAGGCGGTCACGATGTCGTTCATGATCGAGTTGTAATTGCCGTCAATAGTGACGCCGTAGCCATATTGCGAAAGCAAATCCTGCATCGCCGCAACCTCGTCGCCGCGATCACCAAGCGCGAGCAAGGTGCCGCCTTCGGTAATCGGCGCCGGTTCGACCCAATGACCGACGCCGGAATCGTAGAGCGTGCGCCAAGGAAATTTTTCGCCTGGATCCTGTTTGCGCCCCGGCGCTACATCGGAATGCGCCAGCACCCGCACCGCCAGGATGCTGTTCCGGGTCTGAATGCCGCGGCATAGCGCAGTGACAGCTGCGATCTGGCGCTTGGGGAAATCGGGATAGTCGTGATCGTGGCCGGGATTGGCGATCTCGATTCCAACCGAGTGCGAATTGATATCGGTCTCGCCCGCCCAGGAGGCGGCGCCTGCGTGCCAGGCGCGGCGGCTCTCCTGAACCAATTGGACGACCCGGCCGTCTTCGAACACGAAGTAGTGGGCCGACACCTCGGTCCCGGATGCGCATAAACGCGCCAGCGCGGCCTTGGCGTCTGGCATCCCGGTGTAGTGGAGCACGATCATGTCCGGGCGTTGGCCGCCTTTGCGCTCGCCGTGATTGGGCGAAGGCCGGACTTCGGCAACGACGGAGGAATCGGCTGAAAATACGCGTGACATGAATGTGACAATTAGGGCGAACGGCGGCAGCAACAAGCTGAGTTGAGAAAAAATCCAACACGCGTGACGCGCGTGCAACGGATATGGACTTGCCCTGGATAAGCAGTTCGCAAAAGGGCTGGTTCCAGTTCGTGGCCGCCGGTCATGCTCGCGTGCCAGTCTTTTTGACTACCATCGCCGCTAAGACCTCAACCTTTCCTTAAGCTTACGCCTCGTTAATCGAAGTCCAGCGGAGCAGCGTCGCGGCATCCGCGGGTCCGTTTGACGCCCATATTTTCCCATGATAGCCCATATAATCCCAATAACCCCTGCGATGCCCGGACTGGGTGGCAGCGGAGCCACGGCAGCGGCCGGCAGAAGGGATTGCCATTGGCAGCGACAGCGGCCGCCCGCCTTTGCGCGCGGCGAGGGACGAGATGAGCCGGTTCGTGTCGCACCACGTGCTCCGTCTGGATGCCAAGGGGCGCGTTTCGGTACCAGCTTCTTTTCGCGCGGTGCTCGCCCACGATGGTTTCGACGGGCTTTATTGCTATCCGGCGCTCGATCGGCCGGCGCTCGATGCCGGCGGCAACGCGCTGCTCGCCGAGATCGAGGCTCTTATCGCCGGCTTCCCGCCCTATTCGGACGAGCGCGAGCAGTTCTCGCTCGCGCTCTACGGCACGAGCCAAACGCTGAAGATCGACGGCGAGGGCCGCGTAGCGCTTACCGATGCGCTGAAAGCGCACGCCGGGATCGCCGATGCCGTCATCTTCGTTGGTCTCGGCCACAAGTTTCAAATCTGGGAGCCCGGCCGCTTTCGCGCGGAACTTGCGGAGGCCACCGACAAGGTTCGCGCCTTCAGGCAGGAGCTGGGAACCCGGACGGCGGCGGCAAGACCGCTCGGAGCACGGGAATGATGACGGGCAGCGACAGCGCTGCTGTCGCTGGCGGATCGGCCCGTCACATTCCTGTGCTCGCCGGCCGCGCCGTCGGCGTGGCTTTCCATACGTGATGGCGGACGCTACATCGACGCCACTTTCGGCGCTGGCGGTTACGCGCGCGCGATCCTCGCGACGCCCGGCGCGCAGGTGATCGGAATCGACCGCGATGCCGAGGCGATCGCTGCCGGCGCCGGACTTGTTGGACAATCCCAGGGCCGCCTGACGCTGGCAGAGGGACGGTTTTCCGATCTGGACGCGATCGCGTCGAGACAAGGCTTTGCGGCGGCCGACGGCGTCGTGTTCGACCTCGGCGTTTCCTCCATGCAGCTCGACACGGCGGCGCGCGGTTTTTCCTTCCGGTTTGATGGACCGCTGGACATGCGCATGGGGCGCGACGGTCCGAGCGCGGCCGAAGTCGTCGCGCGCGCCAACGAGCGGCAGCTTGGCGCCATTATCGGTACGTTGGGAGAGGAACGCCATGCCCGCGCCATAGCGCGCGCCATTGTCAGGACGCGCCAGGCGCGGCCGATCGTGACGACGCGCTCGCTCGCTGAAATCGTTGCCGGCGTGGTGCATGCGCGCGAAAGCGCGATCCACCCGGCGACCAGGACGTTCCAGGCGCTTCGCATCTTCGTCAACGACGAGCTTGCCGAACTGGCGGGTGGCCTCCTCGCCGCGGAACACGTTCTCAGGCCGACCGGGCGCCTTGTCGTCGTCGCCTTCCATTCGCTCGAGGATCGCATCGTCAAGCGTTTTCTCACCGAAAGAAGCCGCGCCCCGGCATCATCCCGCCACCAGCCGCAGATCGCGGCCGCGCCGGCAACCTTCCGCACACTGACGCGGCGTCCGGAAACGCCGGATGACGCCGAAATCGCGGCCAACCCGCGCGCCCGGTCGGCAAAGCTTCGCGCCGCCGAACGTACCGATGCGGCCGCGCGCGAGATGACAATTGAAGCGTTGCTGCCGCGGCTGCCTTCGCTCACCGACGTCATGCGGGGACGAGCATGATCCTGCGCATTCTCAATTTCGTCGTGATCGGCGCTTTTGGTGTTGGCAGCGGCCTACGTCTATCGCATCAAATTCGACTCGACGGTGCAGGCCGAGCGTCTTGCCAAGATCCGCAGCGAGGTGCGTCACGAGCGCGACACCATCGCTGCGTTGCGCGCCACATGGGGCGAACTCGACAATCCCGCGCGCATCGAAGCGCTCGCCAAGCGCCATCTGCCGCTCAAGCCGGTCGTCCCGACGCAGTTCGATTCAGCTCAATCAGCTGCCCGATCGTCCGCCGTCAATTCGTAAAGCCCGACAGCCCCGATCCGATCGGCGCCGCCATCGAAAATCTGGAAGAGTCCGATACGGTGACGGGAAGCGTCGCGTCGCCGGCCGCCGCGCCGTCCGACAGATCCGACGAAGCGCAGGCGCCTGCGGTCACCTCCGGGCGGCTCGACCGATGACAGCGATAACGCAAAACCCGCTGCTGCAGCCCATCGGGCAGATGATAGACGTGTGGCGGTGGCGGTTCGCGCGCGCTCCTCTACGGCAACAAGATCGATCGCGCCGCCAAAGCTCGGGCGCGGTTCGGACTTGCGATCGTCGCCTTTGCAGCGGTGTATTTCATCATTGCGGTGCGGCTGGTCATGTTTGCGGTCGTATCCGACGGCCGTACGGCGCACCGCGTCGTTGGCGGCGATGCGATCGCGACCGCGCGTCCCGACATCCTCGACCGCAACGGCGAAGTTCTGGCGACCGACGTTCGCGTGCCCTCGCTCTACGGCGAGCCGCGCCGGCTGATCGACGTCGACGAAGCGGTCGAGCTCCTGACCGCCGGTTTGCCCGATCTCGACGCCACCGAGCTGCGTGAACGGCTGTCGTCCAAGCGCGGCTTCGTTTGGCTCAAGCGCGATATCACGCCCGAACAGCAGCGCGAGATCTACCGTCAGGGCCTGCCGGGCATCGGCTTCCTGAACGAGAACAAGCGCGACTATCCGAACGGCCCCGAGGTCTCGCACGTCATCGGCCACGTCAACATCGACAACCAGGGCATCGCCGGAATGGAGAAGTGGCTCGACGGGCATGGGCTCGCCGCGCTGCATATGGCGGGGCTTGCCACCGACCGGCTGCAAAATCCGGTCGAACTCGCCGTCGATCTGCGCGTCCAGCACGCGTTGCGCGACGAACTGGTCGCCGCGCGCGCCAAATTCAAGGCGCTGGCCGCCGCCGGCATCGTCCTCGACGTGCGCACCGGCGAAATCGTCGCCATGGTTTCGGAGCCGGATTACGATCCCAACAATCCGCGCGAGGCGCTCGATCCGACCCGCATCAACCGCCTGACCACCGGCGTGTACGAGATGGGTTCGACCTTCAAGGCATTCACCATCGCGATGGCGCTCGATTCCGGCAAGGCCACGCTGAAATCGTCGTTCGACGCGCACGGGCCGATGCACTTCGGCAAGTTCCAGATCCACGATTTCGAACCGAGAACCGCATGCTGACGGTGCCGGAAATCTTCACCTACTCGTCGAACATCGGCGCCGCCCGTACCGCGCTGGCGGTGGGCATCGACGCGCACAAGGCGTTCCTGAAAAAGATGGGTCAGCTCGACCGGCTGCGCACGGAATTGCCGGAAAGCGCCGAGCCGATCGTGCCGAAGCAATGGGGCGAGCTCAACACCATCACGATAGCCTTCGGCCACGGTCTTTCGGTCGCGCCGCTTCAGGCGGTGATGGGCATCGCCGCACTGATGAATGGCGGCATCCTGATTCCGCCGACGTTCCTCAAGCGAACCGAGGCGGAGGCGCGAGCGCTCGGCAAACGCGTCATCAAGCCCGAGACCAGCGGAAATGATGCGCTATCTGATGCGGCTCAATGTCGAGAAAGGGACCGCGAGGAAAGCCGAGGTCAAAGGCTATTACATCGGCGGCAAGACCGGAACCGCGGACAAGGTCATCAACGGCCGCTATTCCAAGAACAAGGTGCTGACCGATTTCATGGCGGTGATGCCGGCCGATCAGCCGCGCTATCTGCTGCTGATCATGCTCGATGAGCCGCAGGTGACTGCCGGAGACGCACGGTTTCAAGACTTCAGGCTGGAATGCGGTCCCGGTCGGGGGCGCCGTGGTCGCCCGTATCGCGCCGCTCCTCGGCATCGAGCCGCGCATGGACCTGCCGACCGCCGATCAACTGATACTGGCCTCGGTCAAGGAAAGCAGGTAAGGCGGGGGCCGCGTTAGCGCACATCGCCTCGTTTTGCGCCGATTGTCGCTCTAACACTTGGTGGGGCATGATCTTTCGGAAAACCGGTTTCGCCCCGGGGCAAGTCCGGGGCGGGCTATTTTCGGATCATGCTCTAAAGCGAACCGCCATGAAGCTTCGCGAGATTCTGCCCGCCGACGCCGAAATCGAGACGCGCAATGCCGACTCTCGATGTCAGCGGCGTTTCGGCCGACAGCCGCGCGATCAAAAGCGGCGACGTTTTCGTGGCGATCGAAGGCGGCAAGACCGACGGCCTCGATTTTGTCGGGCCCGCGATCGCCGCGGGCGCGGTCGCGGTCTTGGCGCAACGGCGGCCGGACCCGCCAATGCCCCAGGGTGTCGCTTTCGTGCGGGTCGGCAATGCCCGGCGCGCCTGGCGCTGATGGCCGCGAAGATTTTTCCGCGCCAGCCGCAGACCATCACCGCCGTCACCGGCACCAGCGGCAAGACCTCGGTTGCGGCATTCACGCGTCAGATCTGGACGGCGCTCGGATATCGCGCAGCGAGCATCGGCACGATCGGCATCGTTTCGCCGCGCGGCGAGACTTATGGGTCGCTCACCACGCCCGATCCGGTCGCGCTGCATCGTTCGCTCGATGCGCTCGCCGCCGAGGGCGTCACGCACCTTACAATCGAAGCGTCCTCGCACGGGCTCGATCAATACCGGCTGGACGGGCTGCACATCGCGGCGGCGGCGTTCACCAACATCACGCGCGATCATCTCGATTATCATCCGAACTTCGAGGCTTACTTTGCCGCCAAACTGCGGCTGTTCGAGGCGCTGGTCTGAGCCGGGCGGCGCGGCGATCATTGACGTCGACCACGAGCGTGCGGACGCGGTCATGGCCGCCGCCAAAGCGCGCGGCCTTTCCATCATCAGTGTCGGCCGCAACGGGACACGGTATCCGCCTCGCCGAATCCGCCATCGACGGCTTCGCGCAGACGCTGCGGATCGAACACGGCGGCAAGAATTTTCGCGTGCGATTGCCGCTGGTCGGCGAGTTTCAGGTCGAAAACGCGCTCGTGGCTGCCGGGCTCGTCATCGCCACCGGCGGCGATCCGGCCGCGGTATTTCCCGGCGCTGGAACATCTCACCGGCGCCAAGGGGCGGCTCGAGCTTGTCGGTTCAAGCTCGCGGCGCGCCGATCTTCATCGACTACGCACACAAGCCCGATGCGCTTGCCAAGGCGCTCGAGGCGTTGCGGCCCGCGGCGAGCGCGCAGGCTGGTGGTAGTGTTCGGCGCCGGCGGCGACCGCGACCGCGGCAAGCGGCCGTTGATGGGCGCCGTCGCCGCCGCAAAGGCCGACCGGGTGATCGTCACCGACGATAATCCGCGCAGCGAAGATCCTGCCGCGATTCGCGCCGCCATCATGGCCGCCGCCCACGGCGCCATCGAGATCGGCGACCGGCGCGAGGCGATCCGCACGGCGATCGCCGAGCTGCGCCCCGGCGACGTCCTGTTGATCGCCGGCAAGGGCCATGAAACCGGCCAAATCATCGGCGACCGAATTGTGCCGTTCAGCGATCATGAAGCGGTCGCCGCGGCGCTTAAGGAGCTTGCCGCATGAGCGCGCCGCCCGCTGTGGGCCGTCGAGGATATGGCGGCGGCGATGGGCGCCGAGCGCCACGGCGCGCTGCCGCAGTCCGTGCCCGGAATCTCGATCGACAGCCGCACCATCGGTCGCGGCGAGGCGTTTTTCGCCATTGCCGGCGATCGCCGCGACGGGCATGAATTCGTCGCCGCGGCGCTCGCGGCCAAAGCGGGGTTCGCCGTCGTCGCCGCCGATCGCCGCGCCGCCATGCCGATGGACGCGCCGCTTCTGGTCGTGCCCGATGTGCTGGCCGCCTTGCGCGCTCTCGCCGCTGCGGCGCGTGCGCGCACAAAAGCCAAGGTGATCGGCGTGACCGGCTCGGTCGGCAAGACCAGCACCAAAGAAGCGTTGCGGCTTGCACTCGCCAAGGACGGCGAGACACATGCATCGGTCGCCTCCTACAACAATCATTGGGGCGTGCCGCTGTCGCTCGCACGTTGTCCGGCGAGCGCGCATTATGCGGTTCTGGAAATGGGCATGAACCATGCCGGCGAGATCGAGCCGTTGTCGCGGCTTGCGCGCCCGCATGTCGCGGTTATCACCGCGATCGCGCCGGTGCATCTGGAATTCTTCGGCACGCTCGCCAAGATTGCCGACGCCAAGGCGGAGATTTTTCTCGGGCTCGATGCAAACGATGCCGCGGTTCTTAATCGCGACAACGCGCAATTCGGCCGGCTGATGCGCCGTGCGAAGGAAGCCGGCGTCGCGCGCGTCGTGTCGTTCGGCGAGCACGCGAAGGCCGACGCGCGCCTGATCAAATACGCGCTGCATGCCGAGCTGCTCGACCGTCCACGCCGATATCCTCGGCACCGAACTGACCTACAAGATCGGCACGCCCGGCCGCCATCTGGTGCACAATTCGCTCGCGGTGCTGGCGACGGCCGTGCTCGCCGGCGCCGACCTCGCCTTGGCGGCGCTGGCGCTCTCCGAATTCAAGCCCACCTCCGGGCGCGGCGCGCTGATCGAGGTGGATCTTCCGGGCGGGCCGCGCGCTGGTCATCGACGACAGCTACAATGCCAATCCGGCTTCGGTGGCGGCATCGCTTGAGCTGCTTGGTCAGACGCCGATCGGTCCGCGCGGACGGCGTATCGCCGTGCTTGGCGACATGCTCGAACTCGGGCCGCGCGGGCGAGCACTGCATCGCGGTCTCCTCGAACCGGTGGTCGCCAACGCCGTCGACCTCGTGTTCTGTTGCGGGCCGCTGATGCGGGCCTTTTGGCAGGCCCTTCCCGCCAGCCGCCGCGGCGGCTATGCAGAGGACTCCGCCGCGCTCGAGGCGCAGGTGATGTCCGCGATTCGTGCCGGCGATGCCGTCATGGTCAAAGGCTCGCTCGGCTCGCGCATGGCGCCAATCGTTAAGGCGTTACAACGACTGTCCGCATGCCGCGACCAATGGAAACAGAACGTCGGCAAGGAACGTTGAGAACCGCGTCGGCACAAGGTTGAGGCGATGCTTTATTGGCTGGTCGATCTGTCGGACAAAATCTCCGTCTTCAACGTGTTCCGCTACATCACGTTCCGCACCGGCGGCGCGGTCATCACCGCGCTTCTTTTCGTGTTTCCTGTTCGGCCAGGTCATCATCAACCGGCTGCGATTGTTGCAGGGAAAAGGTCAGCCGATCCGCGCCGACGGCCCCAAATCGCACATCATCGCCAAGGCCGGCACGCCGACCATGGGCGGGTTGATGATCCTTTCCGGCATGCTGGTCTCGACACTGTTATGGGCCAACCCGACCAACCCTTACGTCTGGGTGGTGCTGTGGGTCACGCTCGGCTTCGGACTCGTCGGCTTTTACGACGACTATTTGAAAGTCACAAAGCAGACGCACAATGCGTTTCCCGGCTGCGCCCGGGTCGCTATCGAGGCGCTGATAGCGGCCGTGGCGTGCCTGGCTTTTGTCCAACTTGGGCGGGTGCCGTTCTCGACTTCGCTGGTGTTTCCGTTCTTCAAGGAGCTGGTGCATCAATTTCGGCTGGTTCTACGTGCTGTTTGCCGTCTTCATCGTCATCGGCGCCGGAAACGCGGTGAATTTGACCGACGGCCTCGACGGCCTGGCCATCGTGCCGGTGATGATCGCCGCGCGAGCTTCGGCATGATCGCGTACCTGTCCGGCAACGCGGTGTTCGCCGATTATCTGCAGATCCATTACGTCGCCGGCACCGGCGAACTCGCGGTGCTGTGCGGCGCGGTGCTTGGCGCCGGCCTCGGCTTTCTTTGGTTCAACGCGCCGCCCGCCTCGATCTTCATGGGCGATACCGGCTCGCTCGCGCTCGGCGGCATGATCGGCGCCATCGCCGTTGCCACCAAGCACGAGATCGTGCTCGCCGTCATCGGCGGCCTGTTCGTGCTCGAGGCGGTCTCGGTCATCGTCCAGGTCGTGTCGTTCAAGCTGACGGGAAAGCGCGTCTTCAGGATGGCGCCGATCCATCACCATTTCGAGCAGCTCGGCTGGACCGAGCCGCAGATCGTCATTCGTTTCTGGATCGTCTCGGTCGTGCTCGCGCTGGCGGGGCTTTCGACCTTGAAGCTGCGGTAGCTTTGCCGTGATTGCGGTCACGACCTTTGCCGGTAAAAAGGTCGCCGTGTTCGGGCTAGGCGGCTCCGGGCTTGTCAGCGCGAATGCGCTCTTGCCGGCGGCGCCGACGTCGTTGCCTACGATGACGATGCGCAGAGCGTGGCGAAAGCCAACGCCGCCGGCATTCCCACCGCTGATTTGCGCACCGTCGATTGGTGCGCATCGCGGCGCTGGTGCTGGCTCCCGGCGTTCCGCTCACCCATCCAGCGCCGCACTGGGTAGTTCAATTGGCGCAAAAAGCCGGCGTTGAAGTGATCGGTGACATCGAGCTGTTCTGCCGCGAACGCCGCCATATCGCGCCGGATGCGCCGTTTGTCGCCATCACCGGCACCAATGGCAAGTCGACGACCACGGCGCTGGTCGCGCATCTCGCTGCATCCGCCGGCATGGATGCCCAGCTCGGCGGCAATATCGGCACCGCCGATCCTGTCGCTCGCGCCGCCACGTGAAGGCCGCGTGCCACGTCATCGAATGTTCGTCTTATCAGATCGATCTCGCCCCCTCGCTCGATCCTTCGGTCGGCATCCTTATCAATCTCAGCGAAGATCATCTCGATCGCCATGGCACGATGGAGCACTACGCCGCGGTGAAGGGGCGGCTGGTCGCCGGCGTGCCAAAAGACGGAACCGCCATCGTTGGCATCGACGACGAATGGTGTCGAACGATTGCGGATCGGCTGGAGCGAGCGGGCAAGCGAGTGGTCCGCGTTTCGGTCAGAGGCCGTTGCCTGACGGGATCTATGTGAGAGGTCAGCGGATCATATGCGCCCCGCGCGGAACGTAACCCAATCGCCGAGATGGACGGCATCGGCTCGTTGCGCGGGCTGCACAATGCGCAGAACGCCGCCTGCGCCGCGGCGGCGGCGCTGGCGCTCGGGCTTGCTCCTCCGGCGATCCAGGCTGGTTTGCGTTCGTTTCCCGGGCTGGCGCATCGGATGGAGGAGGTCGGCCGGCGCGGCGCCGTCCTGTTCGTCAACGATTCCAAAGCCACCAATGCCGATTCGGCGGCGCAGGCGCTCGTCTGCTTCAGCGACATTTTCTGGATCGCCGGCGGCAAGCCGAAGACTGGCGGCATTAAATCGTTGCGGAAATTTTTTCCGCGCATCCGCAAGGCTTATCTGATCGGTGAGGCGGCGAAGGAGTTCGCCGCGACGCTGGGAAGGGAGGTCCCGCACGAGATCACCGGGACGCTCGATAAAGCGGTCGCCGCGGCCGCCCGCGATGCCGAGACTTCGCCGGCGCGGGAGCCCGTCGTGCTGCTGTCTCCGGCCTGCGCGTCGTTCGACCAATACCGCAATTTCGAAGTTCGCGGCGACGCTTTCCGAGAGCTTGTGTTAGGGTTGCCAGTCGTGGTGCCAAACAAGCGCGGGAAATAACATCCGTGTTGCAGGGTAATCCGGTCAAACCGCGCCTCGGTGGTATCACGAAGTTCAACGTCTGGATTGCGGCGATATTGCTGCGGCCGCAGTCCGGCGCCCCCGCGGCGCTCGTTTGCATCGCTGTCTTTCTCATCTTTGGGTTCGTCATCGACATCCTGATGAAGGCACCCGAGAACCTCTTTATGGACTCGGCCGAAGCCTATGCGTGGGGCATGCGTTTTCTCGGCGGCTACGGTCGGCACCCACCCCTGACCGGCTGGCGCGGGCATTTGGTACAGCGTATTCCCGGCCGCCAATTGGGCGTCATACGCGGTGTCGGACGTGATGATCGGAATTTCGCTCGGGTCGATTTATCTGATCGGCCGGCGGGTTCTCGGCCCTCGCCGCGCGATCTTGGTCGTATTCGCGATGATGCTTTATCCGCTGTTCATCGGCGCCAAGTCCGACCGCTTCAACACCTACCAGGTGCTCCTGGCGGTGCTCCCGCTGGCTATCTGGCTGTTCTTGCGAGCTTACGACAGGCCGACGGTCAAGGCGGGAATAGCGCTTGGCCTTGCTGGAGCCGCTGCGATGCTCACCATTTATTCGGCGGCTTTCGGGCTCACCGGCGTCGCGCTGGCTGCGGTGCTGCATCCCGGCCGCCGCAAGTTCTTCGGCAGCCCTGCGCCCTACATTGCCGTCATCGTGTTTCTGCTGGCGCTCACGCCGCACGTCGTGTGGCTGATCCACAACCACTTCTCAACGCTGCGCTGGGCCGACGGCTTCATCGGCAACGTCTCCTATCGCGGCCACGTTGCGGTATATCTCGGCCAGCATTTCGGTCTGCTCGCTTTCTGCCTGATCGTTCCCGCGATCGCGCTATGGCCTTGGCGGCTTCGACGGCGCCGTAACGAGGCCCCGCATCCTGGAGAGCGCGCGTTGATCCTGATCATAACCGCGGTGCTGGTCGGCGGTCCGGCGCTTGCCGGGCTCATGCTCAACGTGTCCCTCAAGCCCGATTGGGGCAATCCGCTTTTCTTTTTGATTCCGGTCGCGGTTGCGTCGTTATTGCCGCAATTGCTGGTCACACGGCAGGCGGTGGTCAAAGCGGCTTGGGTCGCGGCGATCTTTGCCGCGGGCCTGCTCGTGGGCGCCCCGGGCTATGCGTGGGCGCGTTTTAGAACATTGCCCGACGATGGCGTGTATCAGCCGTTTATCGAGGCGGCCGCCGAGATCACGCGGCTATGGCACGATAGGTTTCATTCGCGTTTTCCCATCGTCGTTTCCGGTTTTGACGTTGCCGCGCCGATCGTCTTTTACAGCGCCGACCATCCGAAAATGTTCGCGGATTTCGACCCCGACTACTCGCCTTGGATCGACTATCCGAGCGAACTCGAACGAAAGGGCTATGTCGGCGTTTGCTTCGCCGACGATGCGAATTGTCGGGCCAACCTTAAATTCTTAAATCCGAACGCCCAACAGCTCGATATCGCCTTGGAGCGACGGGTGTACGGGACGATGACACCGCCGCTCAGGCTGCACCTGGAATTCACCGGTCCCAAATCGTAGGGGATATTCCGAACTTGACCGTCGCAGCCAAAGCGGTGCGGGCACTGTTTCTTAATCCCTTGGAAACCACCGTGGTGTCACCACTAGACGGGGACTCCCGTTGGGAACGCGATTTTCGGGAACAGCATGGCCTCGCGCGCGCAGCCGACGCCGTTGAGCGAATGGTGGCGGACGATCGACCGGCTGACGCTGGCGGCGCTTGGCGCGCTGATGCTCGGCGGCATCGTGCTCTGCCTCGCCGCGAGCCCGCCGGTCGCCGCGCGCATCGGACTCGACCCGTTCCATTTCGTCAATCGCCAGGTGGTGTTTCTTATCCCAGCCACCGCGGTCCTGATCGCGACGTCGTTCCTATCGCCGCGCGAAATCCGCAAGCTCGCGCTGGTCGTGTTTTTTGTGAGCCTGGTGCTGGTCGCCGCGACGCCCTATTTCGGCGCGGAGATCAAAGGCGCGCGGCGCTGGCTTGTCATTCTTGGCGTCAATATTCAACCGTCGGAGTTTCTCAAACCCGCCTTCGTCGTCCTGATTGCCTGGCTGTTCGGCGAATCCGGCAAGCGGCCCGATATGCCGGCCAATGCGGTTGCGCTGACGCTGCTCGTCGTCGTGGTCGGATTACTGGTGCTGCAGCCGGATTTCGGCCAGACCATGCTCATCACGCTGGTGTGGGGCGCGCTGTTTTATATGGCCGGCATGCGTTTCATCTGGATGCTTGGACTCGGCGCCACGGCGACTGTTGGCCTGATCACGGCGTTTTACACGGTCCCGCATGTGGCGCAGCGGATCAATCGTTTTCTCGACCCCGGTTCCGGCGATACCTTCAATATCGATATCGCGACCAGTCTTTCGTTCGCGGCGGCTGGTTTGGCCGCGGTCCCGGCGAGGGCACGATCAAACGAATTCTGCCCGAGGGCCATACCGATTTCGTGTTCGCGGTGGCGGCGGAGGAATTCGGCGTCGTGCTCTGCCTCATTCTGGTGGCATTGTTTGCTTTCATCGTCATCCGCGCGCTGGTCAAAGCTATGCGCAACGACGATTCATTCATCCGTTTCGCCGCCGCCGGGCTGGCGATCCTGTTCGGGCTGCAATCGACCATCAACATGGCCGTCAATCTCCATCTGATGCCGGCAAAGGGAATGACCCTGCCGTTTATTTCCTACGGCGGTTCATCGCTTATTTCGCTCGCTTACGGCATGGGCATGCTGATCGCGCTGACACGCGAACGGCCGCAGGCCCGGCTTACCGGCGAGATCGCGCCCGCTGCGAGTCCGGTGTGATGGACGAGCCGGGCCGGGCGCCGGTCCTCGTTGCGGCCGGCGGTACCGGGGGCCATTTGTTCCCAGCCGAGGCGCTCGCGGCGGCGCTGACGCAACGCGGCGTCAAAGTTCATCTCGCCACCGACCGGCGCGCGACCCGTTACGGCGGCGCTTTTGCTGACGACGCCATCCACGTTGTCGCCAGTGCGACGCTGCGCGGGCGCAGCCCGATCGCGTTGGCGAGAACCGCGGCGATGCTCGGCTTCGGCCTCGCCCAGGGCTGGGCGCTGATCGGCCGGCTCAAGCCTGCGGCGGTGATCGGCTTTGGGGGCTATCCGACCGTTCCGCCGGTGCTGGCCGCCGCCTGGCGCGGTGTACCGACCGTCATTCACGACGCCAATGCGGTGATCGGGCGGGCCAATCGGTTGCTGGCGCCGCGCGTCACCGCGATCGCCACCACTTTCCCCGATGTATTCCGCGGCGAGCCCAAACTGGCGGGTAAGGCGACACTTACCGGCAATCCGGTTCGACCGGCCGTCGTTGCCGCGGCGGCAACGTCTTATCCGGCGGCTGGCGATCCGCTGCGCCTCTTGATTTTCGGCGGCAGCCAGGGGGCGCGGATCATGGCCGAAGTGGTACCCGCCGCGATCGGGCTGCTTGCACCGGCCTTGCGCGACGCGGCTCATCATCGTCCAGCAAGCGCGCGAAGAGGATTTGGATCGCGTGCGCAATGTCTATGGCAGCCTCTCAGTTGCGGCTGAAGTCGCTCCTTTTTTCGTTGATCTGCCGGCGCGCATGGCGGCGAGCCATCTGATCATCGCGCGATCGGGAGCCTCGACCGTCGCCGAGCTGTCGGCGATCGGCCGGCCCGCGATCCTTGTGCCGCTGCCGCACGCGCTCGACCAGGACCAGTTCGCCAATGCCGGCGTCTTGCAACGCGCCGGCGGCGCCATTCGGCTGGCGCAAACCGATTTTACGCCGCGGCGGCTCGCCGACGAAATCGCGGCACTCGCGGCGGCCCCACCACGGCTTGCCGCCATGGCGGCGGCGGCGCGGTCTTTGGCGAGGCTTGACGCCGCTGAACGCCTCGCCGCCCTGGTCCTCAAGGTGGCGGCGCCCGGCGCAACCAAGTAGGTTCGCGCTTCGCCTTCGCGTCAGGGAGACTCCATGAAGCTGCCGCTCGACATCGGTCCGGTGCATTTCGTCGGCATCGGCGGCATTGGCATGAGCGGGATCGCCGAGGTGATGCTCAACCTCGGTTATGCGGTGCAGGGCTCCGACCAGGCCGAGAGCGCCAACGTCAAGCGGCTGCGCGAGAAGGGCGTTAAGATCGCGATCGGGCACGCGGCCGACAATCTCGACGGCGCCCAAGTCGTGGTCGTCTCCTCGGCGATCAAGCACGACAACCCGGAACTGGTTGCGGCGCGCGCGCAACGGCTGCCGGTCGTGCGCCGCGCCGAAATGCTGGCGGAGCTGATGCGGCTGAAAAGCTGCGTCGCCATCGCCGGCACCCACGGCAAGACTACGACCACGTCGATGGTGGCGGCGCTGCTCGACGCCGGCGGCTTCGATCCGACCGTGATCAATGGCGGCATCATCAACGCCTATGGCACCAATGCGCGGCTGGGCGCCGGCGAGTGGATGGTGGTCGAGGCCGATGAGTCCGACGGCACGTTTCTCAAGCTGCCGGCCGATATCGCCGTCGTGACCAATATCGATGCCGAGCACCTCGACTACTTCAAGACCTTCGACGCGGTACAGCAGGCCTTTCGCGCCTTTGTCGAGAATGTGCCGTTTTACGGGTTCTCGGTGATGTGCACGGATCATCCGGTGGTGCAGAGCCTGGTCGGCCGCATCGAGGATCGCCGCATCATCACTTACGGCGAGAATCCGCAAGCCGATGTGCGGCTTGTCGACGTCTCGCATGCCGGCGGGACCTCGCTGTTCACCATCGCGTTGCGCGAGCCTGCGGGGCAAGCCGGGCACGAGATCAAAAACGTGGCACTGCCGATGCCGGGGCGGCACAACGCGCTCAACGCCACGGCCGCGATCGCGGTCGCTCACGAGCTTGGCGTCGGTGATGATGTGATCCGGGACGCGCTGGCAGGTTTCGGCGGCGTGCGGCGGCGCTTCACCCGTACCGGCATGTGGAATGGCGTTACCATTATCGACGATTACGGTCATCATCCGGTCGAGATTGCCGCGGTGCTGAAAGCGGCGCGTGAATTGACCAAGGGTCAGGTGATCGCCATCGTACAGCCGCATCGCTATACGCGGCTCGCCGCCTTGTTCGAACAGTTCTGCACCTGCTTCAATGATGCCGACGCCGTGATCGTCGCCGATGTCTATCCGGCCGGCGAGGCGCCGATTGCGGGCGCCGACCGGGATGCTCTGGTGCGGGGCCTGCGCACCCATGGTCACCGGCGGGTCATCGCCCTCGACGGGCCCGACAAGCTTGCCGCGCTGGTCGCCGCAATGGCACAGCCGGGCGACTATGTCGTGTGCCTGGGCGCCGGCTCAATTACGCAATGGGCCTATGCGCTGCCGGGAGAGTTGGTGGCGGCAAAGAGTTAGAGAACATGATTCCGAGCGGCGGAAACCGGTTTTCCGAAACGATCATGTTCTCGTAGAGATCGCGCCATGAGCAAAACGTGTCTGGCGGTTCGTCATGTCGCCTTCGAAGATCTCGGCGTTCTCGGCCCGCTCGTCTCCTCCCGAGGCTACGGCGTTTGCTATCATGATGCTGGCGTCCAGCCGATTCGACGCGGAAACGCTGCTGACGCCCGATCTCCTGATTGTGCTGGGCGGTCCTATCGGAGTCTATGAGCAGGAAACCTATCCCTTCATCATCGCCGAAATCGCGGCGATCGCGGCGCGTCTCGACGCGGATAAGCCGATCCTCGGCATTTGCCTCGGCGCGCAGCTGATGGCAGTGGCACTCGGCGCGCGGGTCGCGCCAGGACCCGTCAAGGAGATCGGCTGGGCGCCGCTCGCGCTGACACCTGACGGCGAAACGTCGGTACTGTCACCGCTGGGCACGACGCCGGTGCTGCACTGGCATGGCGACAATTGCGAGTTGCCCGCGGGCTGTATGCGGCTCGCCTCGACCCGGCACTGTCCGGTGCAGGCGTTCATGCGCACGTCGTCGCAGCTCGCGTTGCAATTTCATCTGGAGACTGAACCGGCGCGGTTCGAAAGCTGGCTCGTCGGTCATACTGTCGAGCTCGGCAAAGCCGGCATCGATCCGCGCGAATTGCGCACTCAAGCCCGCACGCTCGGGCCGGCGACACGCGAAGTCGGGCACGGAGTGCTGGCGGCATGGCTCGATCAGGTGGAGGGCGCCGGTTGAGCTTTCCCGATATCGCCGCCGATTTGCGATCAAAAACGCCGAATCTGCGCGGGCGCCTCCTGCCAAACCAGCCGTTGGCCGAGCTGACCTGGTTTCGCGTCGGCGGGCCGGCACAAATCTTGTTCGTGCCCGAGGACGAGAACGATCTTGCGTATCTGCTGGCCAATTTGCCGGCCGATATTCCGGTGATCGTAATCGGGCTCGGCTCCAATTTGATCGTGCGGGACGGCGGCGTGCCGGGTGTGGTAGTGCGATTGGGCCGCGGCTTCAGCAATATCGCGATCGACGGCCTCAACGTGTGCGCCGGGACCGCGGTGCCTGACGTCAAGGTGGCCCGCGCGGCGCAGGAGGCAGGCCTTGCCGGATTGTCATTCCTGCGCGGTATTCCGGGCAGCATCGGCGGCGCGCTGCGCATGAACGGCGGCGCTTACGGCCGCGAAACCAAAGACGCGCTCGTCGAGGCCCGCGCCGTCGATCGCTCAGGCCGCATCCAGGTGCTGAGCAACGCCGACATGGGATTTACCTACCGGCATTGCGCGGCGCCCGGCGATTATATCTTTACCCAAGCGATGTTTCGCGGCGAGCGCGGCGATCCGGCTGTTATCGCCGCGGAGATGGAAAAAATCACCGAAAGCCGCGAGGCGACGCAACCGATCAAAAGCCGCACCGGCGGTTCGACCTTCAAAAATCCGCCCGGCCAAAAAGCCTGGTGGCTCATCGAGGCCGCCGGGTGTCGCGGCTTGCGCATCGGCGACGCGCAAGTTTCGGAGATGCACTGCAATTTCTTGCTCAATCTCGGTAAGGCGACCGCCGCCGATATAGAGAGCCTCGGTGAAACCGTGCGCCGGCGCGTCAAGGAGCATTCCGGCGTCGATCTCGAATGGGAGATCAGGCGCATCGGCGGCGAGAAATAGCACGGCAATCGTGCTAGCTTTTTTCGATGGCGCAGGACGACCCCATTCTCATCGTCGGCGGCGGGCTCGGCGGGCTGACGACCGCGCTCGCCTTGGCGCGCCACGGACGGCCGTCGCGCGTGCTCGAGGGCGCGCCGCAATTCGGCGCCATCGGCTACGGCATCCAATTCGGCCCCAACGTCTTTCACGTATTCGATCGCCTCGGCCTCAGCGAGCAGGTATTGGCCGTCGCGGATTTTCCGGCGGCGCTCCTGCTGATGGACGCGCTCGACGGCAAGCAACTGGTCCGGTTCCCCACCGGGCCGTCATTCCGCGCGCGCTTTAAGTACCCCTATATCGTCGTTCATCGCATCGACGCGCATAACGTCTTGCTAGATGCCTGCCGGCGCAACGAGGCCATCGAGCTCGTTGCCGACGCGATGGTGATCGGCTTCGAGGATCGCGGCGACGCGATCGCAGTTCAGACCGCGGACGGCCGTGCCTTCTCCGGCGCAGCGATTGTTGCGGCCGACGGCTTTCGTTCGCTGTTTCGCGCCGCGCTGATCGGCGATGGCGAGCCGCGCCCAACCGGGTATGTGGCGTTCCGGACCATCGTACCTATGGCGGAGCTTAAAGCCGACGTGGCGCGCGATTGCGTCGCGTTGTGGGGCGGCCCAGGCATGCACGTCGTGCATTATCCGCTGCGCCATGGCTCGGAGTTCAACATTGTCGCGGTCTTCCGCACCGCGAGCCACGCGGAGAAGGGCGATTTCGCCGCCTACCGCGCGGAACTCGAAAACACCTACCGCAACGCGCACCCGGCCATGCGTGCCTTGATCGGCATGCTGGATCTGCGCTGGCGCCGGGGCGTCGCCGACCGCGATCCGGTGCGGCATTGGCACAAAGGCCGCGTCGTGCTGCTCGGCGACGCCGCGCACGCGCCGCTGCAATCGTTTGCGCAGGGCGCCGGCATGGCGATTGAGGACGGTTTGTGTCTCGGCGAATGGATCGCCGAGTTGGGCGACGATTTTGCCGCGGCGTTCCGGCGTTTCGAGGCTGCCCGGCTGTTGCGGACGGCGCGTTTGCAGCTGGAATCCCGTGTTCTTTGGGACTTCTACGATCTCGATGAAGGCATCGCCCGGGATGTGCGCAACGCGACCGCCGCTGATTGGGACGAGGCGCATTTGTTCGATTGCCTGTCATGGCTATACGACGGCGCTGCGTTCCAGTCGTGACCGGCCACTGAGACTCTCGACCTTTGGCCGATTGTCGATTCTATTGCTGGACCAGCGAATCAGCAGAGTCGGCTTGAGGCAGCCGGCCAGGGGCATTGGCTGAACGATGGCCAAGCACGTCGCCGTTCTGATGGGGGGCTGGTCGGCCGAGCGCGACGTCTCGTTGCGATCGGGGAAGGCGTGCGCCGATGCACTTGCCCGGCTCGGCTATCGGGTCACCCCGATCGATGCCGGCCGTGACGTCGCCGCGGCGCTGACTGCGATCGAGCCCGACGTCGCTCTCAATGTGCTGCACGGCCGGCCCGGCGAGGACGGCACACTGCAAGGCGTCCTGGAAATCCTCGGCATCCCCTACAGCCATTCCGGCGTGCTCGCCTCCGCGCTTGCCATGCATAAGGTCTATGCCAAGGCGCTGTTCCGCGCCGCCGGCGTTCCAGTGGCCGAGGATATGGTGGCGTCGCGATTCGAGGCCGCGCGACGGCACGTCTTGTCGCCGCCCTACGTGGTCAAGCCGATCTCGGAGGGGTCGAGCGTCGGGGTCTTTATCGTCACCGAAGACCATCCCCACCCGCCGCAGGAGCTTTATCGCGACGACTGGCCGTTCGGCGAAATGGTCATGGTTGAGCGCTACATCCCGGGCAAGGAGCTGACCTGCGCCGTCATCGGCGACCGGGCGCTCGACGTCATCGAGATCGTGCCGGCGACCCGATTTTACGACTACGAGGCGAAATACGCCGCCGGCGGCTCCGCGCATCTGTTACCCGCTCAAACTTTACCAAATGTTTACCAGGAGGTCCGCAGACTTGCTCTGGCTGCCCACAGCGCGCTTGGCTGCCGCGGCGTGAGCCGTGCGGACTTTCGCTACGACGATCGGGGGACGGGAAAGCTGATCTGTCTTGAGATCAATACACAGCCGGGCATGACCGAGACGTCGCTGGTGCCCGAACTGGCTGCCTATGCGGGCATCACTTTCGATGAGCTGGTGCGATGGATGGTGGAGGACGCCTCGACCAACCGCTGACGCGGTCGGGGCTAAAAGCCGCGGAAGACGCTGGCCCGCTTGTTGACGAGCGGCGTGCTTCGCATGCCCAAAATGGTTCTCGCCGCGCTCGCACGGCTCGCTTTGCCTGGTGGCCGGCCGACCGGCGCTGGACCGCGCGCCGCGGTCTGGGCATCCTGCGACTGCCGCCGCCCGGGTTGGGCATCGCCGGATCGATTCTGCTGCTGGCGGTGACGCTTGGATACGGCGCCATTGCCGGCGGCCATGTCGCGGCCGTCGTCGATTGGGTGAAGGACGCTCGCGATGGCGCCGCCAACGCGATCGGCTTTCGCATTGCCGCTATTTCGCTGACCGGACCGAAGGAAGTCAGCCGCGAAGAAATACTGACAACCGCCGGGGTGACCGGGCGCGCTTCGCTGTTGTTCCTCGACGCCGACGCGGCGCGGATGCGGCTTCTGGCGAATCCCTGGATCGCCGACGCGGCCGTGCTCAAACTCTATCCCGATCGCCTGCAGATCACCATTACCGAGCGCCAGGCGTTCGCGCTGTGGCAGATGGATGGGCGCGTCAGCGTCATTGCCTCCGACGGCACCGTGCTCGAACCGTTCGTCGAGGACCGCTACGTCGGTCTACCGCTGGTGGTCGGACGCGGCGCCGAGCGCCAGGCGAAGGATTTTCTCGCCATTGTCGATTGCTACCCCGACATTCGGTCGGTGCTGCGCGCCTCGGTTCTGGTCGCGGAACGGCGCTGGAACCTGCGGCTCGACAACGGCATCGACGTCCGCCTGCCGGAAGGCAATGTCGAGCAGGCGCTCGAGCGCCTGGTGATGCTCGATCGCGAGAAGAAGCTTTTGTCGCGCGATATCGTTGCCGTCGATCTGCGTTTGCCCGATCGTGCGAGCGTGCGCCTCTCCGACGCGGCGGCGCAGGCCCGTGAGGACGCCCTCAAAGACAAAAAGAAGAAAAGGGGCGGCGACGCATGAGTGCCCTGCATTACGGCCTCACTCCGAAGATGAAGCCGATTTCGCCGCGGCGTAGCGCACTGATTGCCGCGCTCGACATCGGTTCAAGCAAGGTCGCCTGTGTGATCGCGCGCCTGCGGCCACATCCACCGCAGCAGGTTTTGCCTCGCCGCAGTCACGCCATCGAGGTGGTCGGCTTCGGGCATGCCGCCGCGCGCGGCACCAAGGCCGGCGGCGTGGTCAATCTCGCGCAGGCCGAAGACGCCATCCGCCAGGCCGTCGATGGCGCCGAGCGCATGGCGTCGGTCGAGATTGAATCCGTGGTGCTGTCGATTTCGGCCGGCCGGCTGGCCAGCGACTTGTTTGCCGCCGAGATCGACATCGCCGGCGCAGCCGTGTCGGAGGGCGATATCGCGCGCGTCTTGGCCGCCGGCAATCGGCATTCGATGCGTGAGGGCCGCGCCGTGCTGCATTCCCTGCCGATCGGCTACGCGATCGACGGCGGCAACGGTATTCGCGATCCGCGAGGCATGCTCGGCGCGCGGTTCGGCGTCGACATGCATGTCGCGACCACTGACGTCGCGGCGGCGCGTAATCTGATGCTTGCGGTCGAGCGCTGCCATCTCATCATTGAGGCCATGGTGGCTAGCCCCTATGTCGCCGGCCTCGCCGTGCTGGCCGACGACGAAGCTGATCTCGGCGCGGCAGTCGTCGACATGGGCGCCGGCACCACAACCATGGCGGTATTCCTCGGCGGCCGCTTTGTTCATTCGCAGGGCTTCGCGCTGGGCGGCCAGCACGTCACGCTTGACATCGCGCGCGGGCTTAACGCCAGCGTCGCCGACGCCGAGCGAATCAAGACGTTCTATGGCAGTGTGCTCAGCGGTGGATCGGACGAAAGCGACATGATCACCGTGCCGCCCGTCGGCGAAGATGAGCGCGAGCAGGCGCAATTCGTACCGCGGTCGGCGCTGGTGCAGATCATCAAGCCGCGCGTCGAGGAAATTCTGGAAATGGTGCGCGACCGGCTTGCGGCCTCCTCGTTCGCGGCCGAGCCGCGCGGGCGCGTGATTCTCACCGGCGGCGGGAGTCAGATGACGGGATTGCCCGAACTCGCCGCCCGCATTCTCGGTCGGCCGGTGCGGATTGGCCGGCCGCTGGGCATCGCCGGACTGCCGGACGCGGCCAAAGGTGCAGCTTTCGCCGCGGCAACCGGTCTCCTGGTTTATCCGCAAGCGGCGCATCTCGAATACTTCGAAACAAGAAACAGGCGATACCTGATGAATGGCACGGGCGGCTACTTCGCCCGCGTCGGACAGTGGCTGCGCGAGAGCTTCTGATGGGCCCCGGATTCGCAGCCAAGAAGTTCAGCGTGACGTCACAACGGCCGGTGGCGGACCGGCCGGGGCCGGGCGTCGACGACGTCCGCGCATGAAAGAAGAGGCAACCATGACTATCAATCTGAAAATCCCCGACATCCGTGAGCTCAAGCCGCGCATCACCGTGTTCGGTGTCGGCGGCGCTGGCGGCAACGCTGTGAACAACATGATCAGTGCCGGTCTGCAAGGCGTCGATTTCGTCGTCGCCAACACCGACGCGCAGGCGCTCACCATGTCGAAGGCCGAGCGCATCATTCAAATGGGTGTGCAGGCGACGGAGGGCCTCGGCGCCGGCTCGCAGCCCGATATCGGCCGCGCTGCCGCCGAAGAAGTAATCGATGAGATTCGCGACCACCTCTCGGGCGCGCATATGGTGTTCGTCACGGCGGGCATGGGGGGCGGCACCGGCACCGGCGCGGCGCCGGTCATCGCCAGAGCCGCCCAGGAAGTCGGCATTCTCACCGTTGGCGTGGTCACCAAGCCGTTCCATTTCGAAGGTCAGCGGCGCATGCGCATCGCTGAAGGCGGCATCATCGAGCTGCAAAAGTGCGTCGACACCCTCCTCATCATCCCCAACCAGAACCTGTTCCGGGTGGCGAATGAGAAGACGACATTTGCCGACGCGTTCGCTATGGCCGACCAGGTGCTGTATTCCGGCGTCGCCTGCATCACCGACCTCATGGTCAAGGAGGGTCTGATCAACCTCGACTTCGCCGACGTCCGCGCGGTCATGCGCGAAATGGGCAAGGCGATGATGGGGACCGGCGAAGCCGAAGGCGACAAGCGGGCGCTGACGGCTGCGGAAGCGGCGATCTCCAATCCATTGATCGACGATGCGTCGATGAAGGGAGCGAAAGGGCTCCTCATCTCCATCACCGGCGGCCGCGATCTCACGCTCTACGAGGTCGACGAGGCGGCGACGCGTATCCGCGAAGAAGTCGACCAGGATGCGAACATTATCGTCGGTGCGACCTTTGACGAGGGTCTCGACGGCATCATCCGCGTTTCGGTTGTCGCCACCGGAATAGACCACGCCTTGGCGCAACGTCCGTCTGTGGCCGCGGCGGAGGCGCGGATCGCCGAGGTCGCGCAGCGGCTGCGCGCTGACAACGAGCGACTGGCGGAGCGCATCGAACGAAGCGAGCCGCCGCGGACCGTTGGCGTTGCCCCGGCCGTGGCGCCCCCTTCCGCCAATGACTCGATGGAAGCGGCCAAGGCGGCGGTTGCGGCCGCTATTCTTCCGCACGGCGCGAACCAGGAGGTGACTATTCGTCCGCTCGCCCCTAAGCCGTCGCTGTTCATTGACCCGGCCGTGAGCGGGCCGGAGCCGCAGCAGGAAGCGGACGCGTTCATTCCGCCGCAGCCGGATCGCCTGCCGGCCCGCCCGCTTCGTATGCCGCGGATCGACGAGCTGCCGGTGCCCGCGCAGAACGAGATTCGCGCCCGGCGGGGCGAGATTGCGTCGGAGGAGCACCCGGAGAAGCGACGCATGTCGCTGTTGCAGCGGCTCGCGGCCGTGGGTCTCGGTCGCCGCGAGCACGATGAGGAGGAGCTGCCGCAGCCCGGTTCGCGGAGCGCGCCGCCGGTACCGCAGCCGCTGACGGAACGGCTTCCGGGACGTCCGATGCCGCGGCCAGAGTTGCGGTCAGAGCCGGTTTCCGAATACGCCAAGCGTCCGGCCCCGCTGGGGCTCGACCAACATGGACGGCAGACACCTGTGCATAACCGCACCGAGGAGGACCAGCTCGACATTCCGGCGTTCCTGCGCCGGCAGGCCAACTAACCCACCGCCCGCCGACTCCGCGAACGACGAAACGGGGACCCCGTGACCGCCTCGATAGCCTTTTCGGGATCGGTGAATGTCATTAAGCTATTGATATTAATGGCTATCAGAGCCGGCTGGCCACTGCTCGGGCAGGATTTCGCCGGGGCAGGCAAAATTGGCGATGTGATAACCGCATTGGGCGCCTTGCCGGCAAGAGTAGGGCGGGAAAATGGTAACACTCGGTAAGAAACCGTGAATTGGCGCGAAACGGTGTCACCGGTATGGTTAGTGAAGTGGTGTTGGGTTGGTGGGGGTTAGTATTCGGGACAGAGGTTTGGGGTTCCTGCAACACCGGCCTCCGGCGTACGAACCTTCGCTTCCCTCAGGTTGGGGCTGCCGGGCTGCACATGCAGTCGGTCATGAGGTCTGGGACGAGGGCATGACGAGGGGCATGCAAGCCGGCAGGCAGACGACCCTGCGCGAGCCAATTACAATTGCCGGCGTTGGCATCCATTCTGGTTCGTCAGTCACCATAACACTGCATCCGGGCGAAGCTGACACGGGTGTGGTGTTCTGGCGTTGCGGAATTGACGGTCAGAGAGACCGCGAACTCATCGCGAATTTCCGTTCCGTCACGGCGACCGAGTTTGCCACGGTTCTTGGCGATCGGAACGGCCCGGCGGTGTCCACCACCGAGCACGTGCTGGCGGCGCTTTACGGCGTCGGCATCGATAACGCCATCGTCGAGGTCGACGGCCCCGAAGTTCCGATTATGGATGGCAGCGCTGCGCCATTTGTCGATGCCATTGACCAGGCGGGCATCGCGACACTGTCGGCGCCGCGGCGCTGCATCAAGGTGCTGAAGCCGATACGGATCAATGCCGACGGCTGCTACGGTGAATTGCGGCCGCATGTGCGCGGCCTGCGCGTCGAGACCGAAATTGAATTCGATCATCCGCTGATCGGACGTCAGACATTCGCCATCGATGTCGAGCCCAATCTATTCCGCCGCGAACTTGCGCGGGCGCGAACTTTCGGCTTCATGCGCGACGTGGTGAAGCTATGGAGCGCGGGATATGCGCTTGGCGCATCGTTCGAAAATACCGTCGTCGTCGCTGAGAACCGCATCCTCAATACCGAAGGCGTGCGTTTCCCCGACGAATTCGTTCGCCACAAGGCGGTCGACGCCATTGGCGATCTGGCGCTCGCCGGCGCGCCGCTGATCGGCGCCTACCGGTCGGTGCGCGGCGGTCATAAGCTTAATCATGCGGTGGTTACGGCATTGATGGCCGATGCGAGCGCGTGGGCCTACGCCGAGATGGAAGAGCCGGTGCGGCGGCCCCGCGGTCACGCCGATCTCGCCGTCGGCCTCGCCGCGCCGGCTTATGGACCGGATATCTCTTGATTTGCTTGGCTTTTTTGCCTTAATCCCGGCCGATTGTCGGCCTAACCAACAGTGGGGCCGCCGGGCTTGGCTCGCGACGCGCAGCAAAGCGCGGCGGTGAACGGCTTGATCGGCGGCGGGACGGGATTTCATCACGCTTATGATGTCGCGGTTACCAGGATCGCGGAGATCCGGTTGGGTGCGTGCGTTGGCCGGCGTTCTGGTGCTGGCATTTTTCGCCGCGCCGACGATGGGCTGCAGCATATTCAAGAAGGAAGAGGATTACGTCCCCGAGGACCCCGCCGACAAGCTGTACAATGAGGGGCTTTTCCTCCTTAACAACAAGCAGCAGTACGAGGACGCGGCGAAAAAGTTCGATGAAGTCGATCGCCAGAACCCGTATTCCGATTGGGCGCGCAAAGCGTTGTTGATGTCGGCTTTTGCCTACTATCAGGCGCAGAAATACGACGATTGCATCAACGCCGCCAAACGCTACGTCGCCCTGCATCCCGGCAGCGCGGACGCGGCCTACGCCCAATATCTGATCGGCGTGTCCTATTACGACCAGATTCTGGACGTCAATCACGATCAAGCGCGGGCGGACAAAGCCATCAATGCGCTCGAAGAGGTGGTGCGAAAATATCCCGATACCGAATATGCCGTCGGCGCCAAGAAAAAGATCAATCTGGCGCGGGACCAGCTCGCCGGCAAGGAAATGGAGATCGGCCGCTTCTACATGAAGAAGCGCGACTTCACCGGCGCGATCAACCGTTTCAAGGTTGTGGTGACGCAATATCAGACCACGCGCGAGGTCGAGGAAGCGCTGGAGCGCCTGACCGAAGCCTATGTCTCGCTCGGCATTCTGGACGAGGCCCAGACCGCGGCTGCCCTGCTTGGGCATAATTTCCCGGATAGTCCCTGGTACAAGGACGCTTACAAGCTGGTGAAGTCCGCCGGCGGCGAGCCCAATGAGAACAAGGATTCCTGGATGAGCCGCGCCTTCAAGGGGCTCGGCTAATCGGACGTCGGACGACAGAGGACAGAAGAAAGAATCAAGAATATCATTCGCCCCCTGCAAGTGGGTCGTCTGACACATGCTCGCTCGCCTTTCCATTCGCGATATCATCCTGATCGATCGCCTCGACATCGATTTCGGCTCCGGGCTTGCGGTGCTGACCGGTGAAACCGGCGCCGGCAAATCGATTCTGCTCGACGCTTTTGCGCTCGCGCTCGGCGCGCGCGGCGAGGCAGCGCTGGTGCGCGAAGGGGCTGAGCAAGGCCAGGTGATCGCCGCCTTCGATGTCGCCAAGGGCCACCCGGCGCGCCGATTGCTGGCCGAACACGATTTGGGCGCCGATGAGCAGTTGATCGTCCGCCGGGTGCAATTCGCCGACGGCCGTACCCGGGCTTTCGTCAATGATCAGCCGGTGAGCGTGCAGGTGCTGCGGGCGCTTGGCGCGGCTTTGGTGGAAATCCACGGCCAGCATGATGAGCGCGCCTTCGTCGAAGCGGCCACGCACCGCGCGCTCCTCGACGCGTTTGGCGGCATCGAGGCCGCCGCCGCCGAGGGGAGGCGCCTTTGGGACGAGCGCCGCGCACGCGAGGCGGAAGTCGAAACGCATCGCGCCGATGTCGAGCGCGCCCGCCGTGAGGCCGAGTGGCTTCGCCATGCGGTCGACGAGCTGCTTCGCCTCGCGCCGGAAACCGGCGAGGAGACAGCGCTGGCCGAGCGGCGCGCCGCGATGATGCAGGCCGAAAAGATCGCCGAGGATTTGCACGCCACCCATGAAAGCGTCAGCGGACCACACTCGCCGGTGCCGCCATTGGCGACGGCGGTGCGGCGGCTCGAGCGCCGCGCGGCGCAGGCGGCGGCGCTGATCGAGCCGATCGTCAAAGCGATCGACGCCGCACTGACTGCGCTCGACGAGGCGCGCAATCATCTCGAAGCGGCTCTGCGCGTGGCACAATACGATCCGCGCGAGCTCGAACGCATCGAGGAGCGGCTGTTCGCGTTGCGCGCGGCCGGTCGCAAGTACAATGTGCCGGTCGACGAACTTGCCGCGCTGACCCGCCGTTACGAGGCCGACCTGGCGCTCATTGACGCCGGCGCTGAACGGCTCGCCGCGCTGGAAGCTGAGGCGCAGGCGAGCGTGACGCGTTACCGGGACGCGGCGCAGGCGCTATCGGCGGCGCGGGCGCGCGCGGCGGCGGCGCTCGACAAGGCGGTCAATGCCGAATTAAAGCCGCTGAAGCTTGAGCGCGCGCAATTTTCCACGCACATCGAGACGGAAGGCGAAGGGCCGGATGGTCTTGACCGCATTGAGTTCTGGGTACGCACCAATCCCGGCACCCGCCCGGGCCCGCTGATGAAGGTCGCCTCCGGCGGCGAGCTGGCGCGGTTCCTGCTCGCGCTCAAAGTGGTGCTTGCCGACCGCGGCTCGGCGCCGACCCTGATTTTCGACGAGATCGACACCGGGGTCGGCGGCGCCATTGCCGATGCGATCGGCGTCCGGCTGGCGCGACTCGGCGCCGGCGCGCAGGTCATCGCCGTGACCCACGCGCCGCAAGTGGCGGCGCGCGCCGACCGGCATTACCTCATCACCAAGGACGCGCTCGCCAAAGGCAAGCGCGTCGCCACCCGCGTTGTCGAAGTGGCGGCCGAGCGCCGTCGCGAGGAGATTGCACGCATGCTCGCCGGCGCCGAAATCACCGTCGAAGCCCGCGCCGCCGCCGAGCGCCTGATCCGCGCGGCGAGCTAATTCCTTGCCATGGCGCGTCGCCAGAACAACGAAGCGTCCGTCGATGCGTTGACGGAAAAGCAGGCGAAGTCGGAGCACGCGCGGCTTGCGGCCGAGCTCGCCGAGCATGACCGGCGCTACTATCAAGACGACGCGCCGACAGTCTCGGACGCCGAATATGACGCGCTGCGCCGGCGTTATGCGGCGATCGAGGCGCGCTTTCCCCAACTCGCCACCCGTGAAAGCCTGACGCAGCAGGTCGGCGTGGCGCCATCGGCGCGCTTCGCCAAGGTACGGCACGCGGTGCCGATGCTCTCGCTCGACAATGCGTTTGCCGAAGAGGATGTCGTTGATTTTGTCGGCCGCATCCGGCGTTTTTTGCGTCTCTCCGATGACGAGGAGATTGCCTTTTCCGCTGAACCGAAGATCGACGGCCTGTCGATGTCGCTGCGCTACCAGAACGGTGAATTGGTCACCGGGGCAACGCGCGGCGATGGAGCCGAAGGCGAGGACGTCACCGCCAACGTCAAGACGTTGGCGGACGTTCCGCACCGGCTCAAGGGCCGCGCCCTGCCGGCGGTGTGCGAGGTACGCGGCGAAGTCTACATGACCAAGCATGGCTTCCTCGCCCTCAACAAGCGCCAGGCCGAAAGCGGCGGGCAGGTGTTCGTCAATCCGCGCAACTCCGCGGCCGGCTCGTTGCGGCAGAAGGACCCTTCGATCACCGCATCGCGGCCGCTCGGCTTTTTCGCCTACGCCTGGGGCGAGATGAGCGAGATGCCGGCCGATACCCAGTGGGGCATGATCAAATGGTTCGAGCGCTGCGGCTTCAAGACCAATCCGCTGACCGAGATGTGCCGCTCGGTCGAGGCGCTGCTGCAGTTTCATCGCGAGATCGAAATGCAGCGCGCCACGCTCGACTATGACATCGACGGTGTCGTCTACAAGGTCGACCGCATCGACTGGCAGGAGCGGCTCGGCTTCGTGTCGCGCTCACCGCGCTGGGCGATCGCGCACAAATTCCCGGCAGAGAAGGCGGCGACCGTGGTCAAGGAGATCGAAATCCAGGTCGGCCGTACCGGCGCGCTCACGCCGGTCGCCAAGCTCGAGCCGGTGACGGTTGGCGGCGTCGTGGTGCAGAACGCGACGCTGCACAATTTCGACGAGATCACGCGGCTCGATGTGCGCCGAGGCGATACGGTGCAGATCCAGCGCGCCGGCGATGTCATCCCGCAGGTGCTCGGCGTCGTGCTTGAAAAGCGGCCGCACGGCGCCAAGCCTTACGATTTCCCGAAAAAATGCCCGTGCCCCCTCCACACCGACGTGGTCCGCGAACAGACGGCGACAGGCGAGGAAGGCGCCGTCGCTCGCTGCAGCGGCGAGTTCGCCTGCCCGTATTATGTCGTCGAGCACCTCAAGCACTTCGTGTCACGCCGCGCTTTCGACATCGACGGATTGGGCGAGAAGCAGATCGAGTTTTTCCACGAGCAGGGCTGGCTCAACGAGCCAGCCGATATCTTCACGCTGGAGGAGCGCAACAGAAAGCTTCACCTCGAAGAAGTGGAAGGCTTCGGCGAAACCTCGGTACGGAATCTGTTTAATGCGATCGCGGCGCGGCGTGAGATATCGCTGGAACGGTTCATCTATGCGCTCGGCATCCGGCATGTGGGGGAAACGACCGCGCAAGCGCTGGCGCGCGGCTACGGCAGCTGGGCCGCCTTCCATGAGGCGTGCCGCAAGCTCGCCGAAGGCGATACGGAGGCCAAAGACGAAATGGATGTGCTCGATCAGATCGGCGACACGGTGATCGAAAGCCTGGGCGATTATTTCGGCGAGGCGCACAATCGCCGGCGCATCGAACGCCTCGCCGCGCAGGTGCGCATCCGCGACGCGGAACAGCCGCGCGCCGATTCAGCGATTGCCGGCAGGACCGTGGTGTTCACCGGCACGCTGGAAAAACTGACGCGTGAGGAAGCCAAGGCGTCGGCCGAACGGCTCGGCGCAAAGGTGTCAGGCTCGGTTTCCAAAAAGACCGACTACGTCGTGGCCGGCCCCGGCGCCGGCTCCAAGCTTGCCGAGGCCAAGAAACTCGGTGTTGCGGTTCTCACCGAAGACGAGTGGCTCAAGCTGATACGTTAAGGTCGGCAGGTTGGATGCACGTCATGGCCGGGAAAGGACAGGCCCGGCCATGACGGCTTGTCGAAATCTCCGCGCCAACTTCGTCCCGCCGCGCGGGACGGCCGGTCATATTCTTCCTACCAAGACCAGAACGATGACGATGATCAGGATGAGGCCGAGCCCGCCGCCGGGGTAATAGCCCCAGCCGGTGCTGTACGGCCATGTCGGCAGCGCGCCGACGAGCAACAGAATGAGAATGATGATCAGAATAGTGCCAAGCATGACGTTTCCTCGCTCCTATCCAACCCACCGAAAAACGTCGCGGGCGAGTGAAAGTTCCACGCCGGAACAGATTGGGTTAAGCGCGAGCTAGCGGAACTGTTGCGGCCATTAGCCAGGCGCGCGTCGCCACATCGACCAGGGGAGCCAGCGTCTCGCGGACGCGCGCGTGATAGGCGTCGAGCCACGCCCGCTCGCCGGCAGTCAACATCGCCGGCTCGATGAGGCGCGCGTCGATCGGTGCCAGCGTCAATGTCTCGAAGGCGTTGAGCGGCTTTTCCGCCTCCGCCACCGGTGCGGCTTCCGTCACCAGAACCAGGTTCTCGATGCGGATGCCGTAGGCGCCGGCGCGGTAATAGCCGGGCTCGTTGGACAGGATCATGCCGCGCTTGAGCGCGGCGCTGCCGAGCTTGGAAATACGCGCCGGCCCTTCATGCACCGAGAGATAGCTGCCGACGCCGTGGCCGGTGCCGTGGTCGAAATCGAGCCCGGCCTGCCAGAGAAATTGCCGCGCGAGCGAATCGAGCTGGGCGCCCGAAGTGCCGTCGGGAAACACCGCCCGCGCGATGGCGATATGACCTTTGAGCACGCGGGTGAAATTTCGCCGCATGTCGCCGGTCGGGGTCCCCACCGCGATGGTGCGGGTGATATCGGTGGTGCCGTCCTCATACTGGCCGCCGGAATCGATGAGAAAGAGTTCGTCCGGCGCGATGCGGCGATTGCTGTTGCGGGTCACCCGGTAGTGCACGATGGCGCCGTCCGGCCCGGCGCCGGCGATGGTCGGGAACGAAACGTCCTTGAGCAGTCCGGTCTCGCGGCGAAAACTCTCCATCGCCTCGACCGCGTCGATCTCGGTCAATTCGCCGCGCGGCGCCTGGCGGTCGAACCAGGCAAGAAAGCGCGTCACCGCTGCCCCGTCGCGCTGTTGCGCGGCGCGGGCGCCGGCGATCTCGGCTGCGTTCTTCACCGCCTTCATCGGCGCGATCGGGTCGGGCGCGCGCACGACCTCGCCGCCATTGTCGGCAATGAGGCGCGCGATCGCCTCCGGGCAGGTGGCCGGATCGAGCCGCACGGTGCGGTGCGCTTCGCCGAGCGCGGCGAGATCGCGTTCGAACGCGGCGTTGGGACGAACGTCGGCAATCTCCTCGATCCGGGATCGCACTTCGTTGCCGAGCTTGCGCAAATCGACGAACAGCGTCGGCCGTCCCTCCTTGGGCACTGTGGCGAAGGCGAGCACAACCGGCGTGTGCGGAACGTCGCTGCCGCGGATATTGAACAGCCACGAGACCGCATGCGGGTCCGAGACCATGAGTGTGTCGGCGGGGAATTTCTCCATCTCGGCGCGTACCCGCTCGAGCTTGCTCGGCGCGTCCTCGCCGGCATAGCGCAGATCGTGCGTCACGACGGCGCCAAGCGGCGGCGCCGGCCGGTCGGTCCAGATCGCATCGATCGGATTGTCTTCGACCGGCACGAGACTGGCGCGGGCGGCAGCGCAGGCTTTGGCGAGACGTTCGGCGCCGTCAACGGTATGCAGCCAGGGCGAATAGCCGAGTTTGGTGCCGGGCGGCACATTCGCTTCGATCCAGGCCGGGGGGGGCTGCTCGACCAGATGCGCGATCGAAAAAATCGCGCCGTCGACTTCCTCGCGGACCTGGATCTGATAGCGGCCGTCGACGAACAGCACGGCGCGGTCAGCGAGCACGATCGCAAGGCCGGCCGAGCCGGTGAAGCCGGTGAGCCAGCCGAGCCGCTCGGCGCAGGGCGGCACATATTCGTTCTGATAGCGGTCGGCGCGCGGCACGATGAAACCGTCGAGCCCGCGGAGCTTGAGCGCGGCGCGCAGCGCCGCCACGCGTGGCGCGCTGTCGCCGCGGTCGCTGCGGTCGTCGAACGACTGGAAGTGAGCCTCGAACATGCGCCGCAATCTAGGAGGCTGAGAGGGGGCGGGCAACGTCACGTCGCTTTCCGGTGCGCCGCACGAAGACCAGCGCAGTCCAGCCGTCGCAGTCGATGCGGCGCTCCAGTGCCAGCGGACGATAGGCCGCGATCACGGCATTCGCCTGCGACGGCAATATTCCCGAGAGTACGATCCGGCCGCCCGGGGCGATCAGTCGCCGGAGCGGGGCCGCCAACCGCTGCAGCGGCCGAAGCAGAATATTGGCGAAGACCAGATCGAACGGCGCCTGGGTGCTGACGGCCGGGCTCGCGACACCGTCCGCGGTCACCACCTCGACCATGGCGCCGACCCGATTGAGCCGGGCATTGGCGCGAGCGACGCGGACCGCCTCAGCGTCGATGTCGGTTGCCAGCACGCGCCGGCGGAACGCGCGCGCGGCCGCGATCGCCAGCACCCCGCTGCCGGTGCCGAGATCGAGGATGCATGGCTGGTGTCGTCGCTTGAGCGACTTGCACAATCGGTCGAGCGCGAGCAGGCAGCCGCGAGTGGTGCCGTGATGCCCCGTGCCAAAAGCGAGCGCCGCCTCGATCTCGATGCCGATGCGATTGACCGGAATGCGGGCGCGATCGTGCGCGCCGTGAACGATGAAGCGCCCGGCCGCGACCGGCGCCAGCCCGGCGAGGCTGGCGCGGACCCAGTCCGTCGCTTCGACGCGAGCCAAATGCAGGGCTGCGGCGACGCTACGACCGGCAACTGCGGCGACCGCAACGCGCAGCGCCTGCTCGTCGGGTGCCGCGCGGAAATGGATCGCGACCTGCCAGCGCCCGCCGCCCGCATCGGACAGGCTCACCGCGACATCGTCAGCGGCGAAATGGTCGGGGACGACGTCGGCGACCCGGTGTGCGGTTTGTTCATCGTTTTCGAGCCGCGCGACCACAGTTGCGGGCGTGCGTGGCAGTCTGACGGCGGCCGCTGTTTCAGAAATCTCGGTCGCACTCATCCACACAATTCACAGGGTTTGGCTGAAGCCGGAACGGCGATGGCAACGGTGGAGCTGCATGTCAACACAACGCACACAGGTTGTCCCCCGTCATGGCGGCCGGTTTCACGGATGGGCTTTTTGCCATGGCCGACCGTCACGGAAAAACGTGATGCGACCGCCTGAAGCGCGGACGGTGTGGACCATACCAAAAGCATGAGGCTTGAAATTGCGGAAGCGTGGCGCCGGCTGCGGCGGCTTATGCGAACTTCACCACGACGGTTTCGACGTGCTCACATCGCGGACATTCGAAGGTGCGGAGATCGAAGCCCGGCTCCTGCGGCTCAATGAGCGCCAGATACATCGGCGCCGAGCACTCCGGGCACTCTGGCCGGATGTTGATCGGCGTGTTTTGGCGCGTGTATTCGAAAAAAGTCATTGGCGACCCCTCCTGTTGCAGGCGGAAGCGCTGCCGAAGCCTGTCACTACCGATGCCTGACCGAATCGCGCTCTCGGCAGGCTGGGTCAATACGATGTGCCGGCGCGCGGGGCTGTGCAAAATTGCGCATGTCCCGGTGGCAGGTGGCCGCAGGGTGAATAATTAGAAACAATCTCAAACTGATACGCTTGCCCTCGGGGCCTTATTCGCTGGTATTGATAATTGCGGTACGAAGGTACTCTTTGAGGCTGCCGCCGGCCGCTTTCTCCAAGTCATCGGCGGAAATACCGTCCCCTGCCGCATCGGCCAGGCAGTCGGCTACAATTGCGTCGAGTTGTTCGAGCGCGGGCAGTTCCGCGTAGACGTGGGCTTGTCGCCAGCGCTCGAGGAATTAAATCGCAGTTTCGGCCATCAGCACTCTCCCGGCGCGCGCCTATCATGCAGGAGGTCTTAGGGGGTAGGGGATCAAGGCCGTGCAAAATTCAAACTGAGACACTACCAAAATTCTGCACAGCTGATCTTTAGCTTTTCCACAGGCTTTGCCGGCCGAAATCACAGCCTTGTCCACAGTGGGGTTCGATGCAAGGCAGCAGCTTCGTCAGTCGCGTGCTTCGGGCTCAGACCGCGAGGCTCGGGCTTGCCAGCGCGATCCGCGCGCGTGGTGCGGCGACCGGCTCAAGCGCGGCGATCATGCCCTCCAGCCGCTCCATCACGTCGCGCGAATACGGTCCGACGTGCAGGTAAAGCGCCATCAGCGCCACGATCCAGCGGATCGTAGCCGCGTTGCTGGTCATGCATTGGCGGAGCGTGCTGCGGAAGACGTCGCGCGGCTCGGGCAGGTTGGTCATGATCCGGTGCATGGCGTCCAGGCTGCCAAGCCGGCGCCGCGAATGTTCGGAGCGGGTCTGCTGCTTGCGGCCGGAATTGTCGAGCATCTGCGCCAGGCGGACCAAACGGCCGGCATAGGCGGCCGGATCGTAGATGCGCTCCAGGATCTGCGCGTAGTCGGCAAGCACCTCCTGCCGCGGCCGCAGCGTCGTGAAGTTGAGGCCCATGGTGCACTGGTCGGCGGTTTTTAGATCCTTGCGCTCCGGAGGCGGAAACAGCCGGCCTTCCTTTTCCAGGCGGCGTCCGAGCTGGGTGTTCGGCAAGGCGTAGAGCAGCCCGACCATGCAGACCGGGATCGCGGCCTCCTCGATCAGCTCGACCATCGCGTCGGCCGCCAACTCCGTCTCGCTGTCGAAGCCGACGATGAAGCCCGCGGTCACGAACAGGCCGGAGGCGTAGAGCCGGTGAATGCTCTCCGGAATGCTGCGCCGGGTGTTCTGCTTCTTGCGCATCGCGATCAGCGTCGCAGTGTCGGGGCTCTCGATGCCGACAAAGACGCCGACGAAATTGGCGCGCTTCATCAGCACCAGGAAATCGGCATCGTCGGCGAGATTGAGCGAGGCCTCGGTTGTGAACTCGAACGGATAATCGTGGGCTTCGAGCCAGTTCGCGAGTTCCGGCAGGAATGCCTTGACCGCCTTCTTGTTGCCGATGAGGTTGTCGTCGACGAAGTCGACATGGCCGCGATAGCCGAGCCGATAGAGTGCGTCGAGTTCGGCCAGCATCTGGGCATTGGTCTTGGCGCGCGGCACCCGGCCGTAAAGCTCGATGATGTCGCAGAACTCGCAGGTGAACGGGCAGCCGCGCGAGAACTGCACGCCGATGTGCAGATAGTCGTCGAATTTCAGCAGATCGAAGCGCGGGATCGGCGACTTGGTGACGTCGACTTGAAACTTCTCGGCCTCGAACTGGCCCTCGCGAGCGCCGGCTTCCCAGGCGGCGATGAATTGGTCGATGACGCCTTCGGCTTCGCCGAGCACGCGAAAATCGGCGGCTTGATAGAGATGCGGACACGAGGTCACGCCCGGGCCGCCGACGACGACCGGCTTGCCGCGGGCGTGGCACAGGTCGACGACGTCGAGCGTATCGCTCTGCTGCGGCAGCATGCCGCTGGTGAGCACCAGATCGGCCCATTCCAGATCGGCGTCGGTCAGTTCTTCGGTGGTGCGGTTGACCAGCCGCAGCGACCAGGACGGCGGCAGCAGCGCCGCCAGCGTGATCAGCCCCAGCGGCGGCGCCGGATATTTGGCGCCGAACACTTCAGCGGTGCGTTTGAAATTCCAAAAGGTGTCCGCGTCGAAGCGGGGGTAGATCAAAAGCGCGTTGCACGCTTTTGCAGCACTCCATGCATGTTCCACCCCGACCGCCTTCCGTTGAGTTTCACGGTAGGGGCCGCCGGCGGGCGAGTCCAGCTAATCAGCGGAATTGCCCGCGTTTCCGGTGTCTCAGTACCGGCCGTAGGGCTGCACCACGTAATATTGCTGCTGGCCGTAATAGGGCTGCTGGCCGTAATAGGACGGCTGCGGCTGCCGGTAATAGCCCTGCGGCGGTTGCCGGTAATAGGCCTGCGCGTCATACGGCGCGGGCGGCGGCGGCGGGTAACCGTTTGCCGATGGCTGGCCATAGGCCGCCTGCCGCTGGCCGTAACCGGGGGCCGGCTGCTGTTGGCCGTAACCCGGCACGGTTTGCGGCTGGTCGTAGCCGGGCGGCGGTTGCTGCTGCTGGTCGTAGCCGGGCGCGATTTGCATCGGCTGCGCGGCCTGCCCGGCCGGGGCGGAGCGCCGCGCAACTTCCGGCATGCGTCCGGCCGGCGTCTGTCCGGTGACTACGACCTTGGTCTCGTTCATGCCCTCGGTCGAGACCAGATTGAACAGCGTGGTGGCATGATCGGGCGACAGCCGCACGCAGCCGTGGGACACCGCCATGCCGAGATGCTTGACGTCGAAGAAGCCGTGAATGGCGTGGCCGTGCATGTCGAAGAACATGGTGTGCGGCATCGGCGCGTTGTCCCACTCCTGCGACAGGTGGTCGGCGTCCATGCGGTTGACTTTGAAGGTGCCGCTCGGCGTGTCGTAACCCGGCCGGCCGGTCGAGACCGGCCAGATGTAGCGCGGCGTGCCGTCGACCGCGACCGTCATGCTCTGCGTTGATTTGTCGATGTTGACCAGGATTTCCGCGCCGGCTGGCGAGGCGAGCGGCAGCGCCAGCGCGGCGGCGGCAAGCGAGGCGGCGAGGGCGGAAAGGAGAGGACTGGAACGCATGAATGACACCCGATGGCAACAGTCGCGATAAGCGCGCTTTTTTAAGATGGCTGTGACGATCGCCCTTTGTAAGAAGTCTCCCGCGACTATTTGGTTCAAATCAAGAGCGTAGGACTGCGCAGCGGCAAAATGGTGAACAAGCCCGGCGAAATGGTGAATGAAATGGGGCGGAAATGCCCGGCGAGGAAGTTCTCCGCTCATTTCCGCGCAAGCGGGAATCCAGGCGCCGAGCTCGGTATCGCGTTGAGACGGCTGGGTCCCCGCTCGCGCGGGGACGAGCGGATGAGCGCGAACTAATGCCGCTTGAAATACTGCACCGCGCGCTCGTGCCGCTCGGCGGCGGCGCGGGTCTCGAAGGTGCCGAGATTGCGGCGCCGGCCGGTCTTCGGGTTCTTCTTGCGCGAATACAGCCGGTATTTGCCGGAGGTAAGCTTGCGGATCATGTGTGGGCCCCGCGGCGCCGTTACTCACTCGATAAGGCGCCGCCTTGGCGGCTGGTTCCAGGTCATATTGTCATGTCGAGCTGCGCTGCCGGTGCGGGCACGAAGATGCGACTTCCTTCTCCCTGCGCGGCGGCGAGAGGCAGCAACAAACTTAGTCTCGCGGCGCGATGCGCGCGGGCTTCGGCACGAATGGCGAAATGGCGAGCAGCGAATAGTGCGGCCGTCACTTCCTATTCGCTATTCGCTGCTTCCTTTTCCCTATTCGCTATTCGCTGTTTCCATCCGAGCTACCAACTTCTTTCTTTTCGAACTCGCTTCCAGCAAAAAAGGGAGGCGGAACGCCGGCAAACGTGTTTCCTAACCTCCGCATCTTGCGATGCGGCGCGCGCCCTGATCTCTTTTCCCTCCCCCGCGTGCGGGGGAGGGTAGGGAGGGGGCACGCTCGCCTGTCGGCGTTCCACCGCGGCTCTGACCGTTGGGCCTCTCGGCCCGCGGGCGCAACTCCAGGCCAGGTTTCCTGGGACGTGGCGGGACGTCCGGCCCTGTACGGGCGCCCCAACCGGGGGGCGCAGGCCTCGCGCTCTTCCACGGGCGTTATCCGCACCCGCCTGTCCCAGTCCAGGGAAAGCACCTCCCGGACCGGTCGTAGTGCCGGTCAACATGATGCCCGAAGCTGCCCGGGAGCGGACCGTATCGTTCCGCCCGCGGGCACCGCACTCGCTCCGCCGTCAGGAGTACCCTAGGATGGCGTCCCTTACGTGAGCGAGATTCGCCAGGGTCTTGTAGCTGAAACGGGGACGGTTGTCAAGAGTTGTCGCCATATGCGCGACGGCGCGCGGCCCCTGGCCCGTCATCCTGAGGTGCTCGCCGAAGGCGAGCCTCGAAGGATGAGCGGCTGACGCACTGACGCTGCCCGAGCCGTCGCCCCTTCGAGGCCCGCGCTTCGCGCGGGCACCTCAGGGTGACGGTCAACAAATGGTGGCTGCCGCGTTAGCTCTTGCTGGCGGCCCGACCGAACCCGGCGCGCGTCAGCTGCACGATGGCCGCCTCGAGCGCGGCGAGGAAGCTGGAGCGGTCGCGCGGCGTGAACGGCTTCGGGCCGCTGGTGATCTCGCCGGCGCTGCGCAGCAAATCCATCAGGTTGCGCGTCGCCAGCGTCATGCCGATCGAATCTTTGGTGAAGGGCCGCCCGTTCGGCGCGATCACTGCGGCGCCGGCTTTGACGCAGCGGCTCGCCAGCGGCACGTCCGCCGTGACCACAATGTCGCCTGCGCCGGCGCGCTCCGCGATCCAGTGGTCCGCCTCATCCATGCCGGCGCCGACCACCACGCGTTCCACAAACTCATCGCGCGGCACGGCGATCGGTGAGTTGCTGACGACCAGGACCCTTAGCGCGGTGCCCTTGCGCGCATGCCGCTCGGCGACGCGATACGCCTCCTGCTTCACCGGGCAGGCGTCGGCGTCGATGTAAAGGGTGATGGGGTTCGAAGGTGGCAAATGCGAAGTTGTCATGACACGTCATCCTGAGGTGGCCGCGAAGCGGCCCTCGAAGGATGCGGCCACGTCGCCCAGGCCGTCGCCCTTCGAGTGCTCGGCGCTGCGCGCCGAGCACCTCAGGGTGACGAGGAACCAATCGCAGCAAGTAGCCAACATGAGCGAAGCGATATGCGTGACTCTTCGTTCTGGGATGAAGAACCCCGGATGTCGCTTCGCTCATGTTGGCTACGCTCGCTGTAACGCGGACTGAGGGTGCCGTCATGCCCGCAGCGCAGCCGCAACAAAGACGTGGATGGCCGGAACAAGTCCGGCCATGACGACAGAGTGAAACCGCATCTTTATAGCGCGGCACCGCGATCGGCGAGTTGCTGACGATCAGAACCTTCAGCGCCGTGCCCTTCCGTGCATGCCGCTCGGCGACGCGATACACCTCCTGCTTCACCGGACAGGCGTCGGCGTCGATGTAAAGGGTGATGGGGTTCACGACTAGGATTCCAGAAGCTCTGAGAGCCTGTCGCTCGTCATGGCCGGACTTGTTCCGGCCATCCACGTCTTGCTTTAATCCGCTGATGGCGGGCGGTTGGGTTTATTTCATGACAAACCGGCGCGACGGCGTCCTGTATGTCGGCGTCACCAGCAACCTGCCGCGCCGAGTTTACGAACATTGGGAGGGACTGGTCGACGGTTTCACAAAGCACCACGGCCTGAAGCGATTGGTCTACGCAGAACGCTTTGACGATATTCGGTGCGCAATTCAGCGCGAAAAAACCATCAAGCACTGGCCGCGCGCCTGGAAGGTGCGCCTTATTCATGCGATGAATCCGCAATGGGATGATCTCTACGATACGCTGATTTAAGGCGCGTTTATGCCTCTCCACGACGTCAAATCCCTGCCATTACATTCACACAGCGCATGGAGACCCTAGCGCCCGACGCCTCCCTACCCGCGTCATGCCCGCACTTGTTGCGGGCATCCACGTCTTAACAGCCCAGCCGAACGAAAGTCGTGATGGCCGGAACCAGTCCGGCCATGACGTTGATGGAGCCTATGGGGACTCGGGCGTTCGAAGCTTCTTGCCCCACCCAGTCATGCCCGCGCTCGTCGCGGGCATCCACGTCTTTGCGAGGGTAGTAAGACGTGGATGGCCGGAACAAGTCCGGGCAATGACGTTGATGGCGCACATAGGGACTCGGGCGCTCGAACCTCTTTGCCCACCCGTCATGCCCGCGCTCGTCGCGGGCATCCACGTCTTTGCTGATGGTAGAAAAACGTGGATGGCCGGAACAAGTCCGGCATGACGCTGTAGGGGGATCTTCCGGTCGCGAAGCCCTTCTGCGCATGCCGCTCGGCGACGCGATATACCTCCTGCTTCGCCGGGCAGGCGTCGGCGTCGATGTAGAGGGTGACCATCTCGAAAAAGCGTGCCGGAAGTTTCGTCGCTGCCGTTGGTCAGCCCATAGGGACGATCTGACCATTCATGTTCATCGCAAAATAGTGCCTCACTTGCGGATGACGTCGTTTCCCTTCTGGGAAATAACAGACAGACGCCTTTCCCTCCCAGCCGGGCATTACATGGTAGCTCGCAAGGAAAGCCATCAATTCCTCGCCGAGAGTCACTACGCTTCGCATCATGTTCTCCATGAAGATAGTGAGCGGCACGACCTGCTCCGGCGTTTGCTCATGCACTATTTCAATGGTAGGTGGCTTGATCTCGGCGTTCGGCGTCATCCTAAAGTTAGTAAAAATAACTTGCTGATGAAGTTTTGGGTGTTCGCTGCAGTTACGACAGTTGCGCAGGAACTGGGCGAACTTGGTCATTCTGTCTAGTCGCTGAGCCTCCGCTAGTTCAAGCTGATGCGCCTCACAGGCGATCTTAGCCAAGCTGTCGAACCAAGCATTCCCGGCGGGAAGAGAGTAAAACATGCGGCAAAGCACGAGTAAGCGCTGCATGCTGTGGTCTGCATGCTGAATAAAGGATTTGACCCTGCCGCCGATGTCCGAGATCGCTGGAAGCAGAACCGTCATTCGCTGAGCTTTCTGTTTTTCAAACTCCGCAATCGCAGCGCCTTGGTCAGCCGTCAGGCTATCAGATAACGTTACTAATTTTACTGCCTCATCAAAGAACTCCAAAGCTGCCGACATCAGCGCAGCCTTGTCAAAACGACCATCAAGCATTCCATGATGAAAAAGATATTTTGCCGTCAGAAGTATGCGGCCGACAATCTCTGAGGATGAGCCAACTGAATAAACCTCCTGCTGAGTATGTGGAACATTGATATTGGTGCGACCCGGGTCAATTTGATCAGCAAGCTGAAACTTATAAATGGCCTTGTCTTTGATCATCAGCAACGAGCTGCCGACGTTCAAGAACTCTCGAATGGCCCCTTCGTCGTCAGTGCCGATGGTTCCCGAAAATGCAGAGTCTCTTTTCAGATCAATTGGTCTTTTCACCATCGGACCGACCACTACAAAGAGCGAATGCGTTCGGATAAGCCCTTTAGCGATTTTACGAGCGCCCGCCTCACACCCGCTCCACGAAACTATCCACCACGCGCTTTTCGCCGGCTTTGTCGAAGGCGATGGTGAGCTTATTGCCGTCTATGGCCGTGACGTTGCCGTTGCCGAATTTCTGGTGGAAGACGCGGTCGCCGAGCGTGAAGGCGGAGATGGTGCCGGTCGATTTGGCCACCAGCTCGCCTTCGATGGTGAGCGGCAGGCGGCGGGCGCCGCCGCCGGGCTTGCGCTCGTCGCGGGCGCGCCAGGGCGAGGGCGATGAATTGTCGTCGTCGGTGCTGAAGCCGGAGCGGCGCGGGCTCTGACTTGCACCCGCCTGGCCCTCACCCACGCCTGTGGCGCGACCTCTCCCGGAACGGGAGAGGTGCGATAGGTCCTCGTCCGGCTCGTAGCTCGGTTCGCCCGCGTCGGAGAAGCTGCCGCGGTCGCGTTTGGCCTGCGCGCGCTGCCAGCCGGGGGTGCCGTAATTGGAGCCGAACGAGGTCATGGCGTCGAAGCGCGAGGCGCCGTAGCCGCCATAACCGCCGAAGCCGCCCTGGAACTCGGTGACCTCGACATTGGCTTCCGGCAGTTCGTCGAGAAAACGCGACGGAATGTTGGTCTGCCACAGGCCGTGCATGCGCCGGTTGGTGGCGAAATAGATCTTGGCCCGCTTGCGCGCCCGGGTCAGGCCGACATGGCCGAGCCGGCGCTCTTCTTCCAGGCCGGCGCGGCCCTGATCGTCGAGCGCGCGCTGGTTGGGAAATACGCCTTCCTCCCAGCCGGGCAGGAACACGGTGTCGAATTCCAGGCCCTTGGCGGCGTGCAAGGTCATAATGTTGACGGCATCGGCCGCGGCGGCCTTCTCGTTGTCCATCACCAGCGAGATGTGTTCCAGAAAACCCTGCAGGTTCTCGAACTCCTCCATGGAGCGGATGAGCTCTTTGAGGTTCTCCAGCCGGCCGGCGGCGTCGGCGGAGCGGTCCTTCTGCCACATCTCGGTGTAGCCCGACTCGTCGAGCACGATCTCGGCGAGCTGGGTGTGCGGGAGCGCGTCGCGCTGCTTGCGCCAGCGCTCGAGCGATTCCAGCAGGCCGCGCAGCGAGCCGCGCGGTTTCGGTTTCAGCTCGTCGGTCTCGAGCACGGCGCGCGCGGCTTCGGTCAGCGGCACCCGCCGCTTGCGGGCGTGGTCGTGCAAGAGCTGCACTGTTGCATCACCTAAACCGCGCTTGGGCACATTGACGATGCGCTCGAAGGCGAGATCGTCGGCCGGCGAATTGACCACGCGCAGATAAGCCAGCGCATCGCGGATTTCGGCGCGCTCGTAGAAGCGCGGGCCGCCGATCACGCGATAGGGCAGGCCGAGCGTGACAAAGCGGTCCTCGAATTCGCGCATCTGGAACGAGGCGCGCACCAGAATGGCGATCTCGTTGAGCGCGTGCGGTTTTCCCGATTCATCCGCGCGCTGCAATTGCTCGATCTCCTCGCCGATGGCGCGGGCTTCCTCCTCGGAATCCCAGGCGCCGGTGACGGAAACCTTCTCGCCCGGCACGTCGTCGGTGCGCAGCGTCTTGCCGAGCCGGCCTTCGTTATGGGCGATCAGATGCGAGGCGGCGGCGAGGATGTGGCCGGTGGAGCGGTAATTGCGTTCCAGCCGGATCACGGTGGCGCCGGGGAAATCGTGCTCGAAGCGCAGGATGTTGTCGACCTCGGCGCCGCGCCAGCCATAGATCGACTGGTCGTCGTCGCCGACGCAGCAGATGTTCTTGGCGGCTCGCTCTTCCCTCTCCCCGTTGGTAGGGTGAGGGGGCCTCTCCGTTCGCTCAGGCAGCGGAGGCGCCCCCTCATCCGCCGCGCTTCGCGCGTCGACTTCTCCCCGCGTGCGGGGAGAAGTGGCATTTGTCCTTTGCGCCAAGAGCCGCAGCCAGAGATATTGCGCGACATTGGTGTCCTGATACTCGTCGACCAGGATGAACTTAAAGCGCGCCTGGTACTGGCGCAGTACTTCGGGCTGCTCGCGGAACAGCCGGATGTTCTCCAGCAGCAGATCGCCGAAATCGGCGGCGTTGAGAATTTTCAGCCGCTCCTGATAGGCCTTGTAGAGCTTGAGGCCTTTGCCGTTGGCGAAGGCGCCGCCTTCGCCCGGTGGCACCTGCTCGGGCGTCAGCCCGCGGTTCTTCCAGCCGTCGATCATGCCCGCCAGCACCCGCGCCGGCCAGCGCTTCTCGTCGATGTTCTCGACTTCGAGCTGCTGCTTCATCAGCCGCACCTGGTCATCAACGTCGAGAATGGTGAAATCCGGTTTCAAGCCCACCAGCTCGGCGTGGCGGCGCAGGATCTTCACTCCGATCGAGTGGAAGGTGCCGAGCCAGGGCATGCCCTCGACCACGCCGCCGACGATCTCGCCGACGCGGTGCTTCATTTCGCGCGCCGCCTTGTTGGTGAAAGTCACGGCCAGAATCTCGCTCGGCCGGGCGCGGCCGGTCGCCAGAATGTGGGCGATGCGCACGGTCAGCACCCGGGTCTTGCCGGTGCCGGCGCCGGCCAGCACCAGCACCGGGCCGTCGAGCGTCTCGACCGCGAGCCGCTGCTCGGCATTGAGCCCGGCGAGATAGGACGCGCCCGCACCGGCGCCGGCCGCAGCCGCGCGTGCCCGCGCGGCGATGCCGCCCGGCGCCGGCGCCGGCGCTTCGTGCGGGTCGAAACTGTGCTTTATCGGCTCAGCCAAAGCGGTCAGCCAACCGAGGAATATCGCTGATTCTCATGGGCAGAACATGGCATCTGGGCGCGGCTTTTGCGAGGCGACGCGGCGCTTTATGCCGGCAATTCAAGCCTTTCCCGGCATGGCGATGCGGCGGCCGACGCCATCGGGCAGCGACAGATGGGCATGCGCGGCCTTCATCCGGGCGAGCCGTGCGGCAATAAAGTCGGGAAACGGCACGGTCTTCTTCGCCGTCATGTCGACGTGCAGCGTCATGTTCTCGGAGGTGGCCGAGAGCCAGCCTTCCGCGGCGTGATGGAGCTGCTCGAAATAATGTATCCGCTTTAGATCGTAATCGAGCAGCTGAAACGTCACCCGGACCGGGTCCTCGGCGTGAAGTTCCCTCAAGTAGCGGACATGCACTTCGGCGGTGAAGGTCGAATGCCGCGTCTGTTCCAGATAGGCCAGCCCACAGCCGATGAGCTCGTAGGCCTCATCGACCGCGCGGTCGAACAGCACGTTGTAATAGGCCATGTTGAGGTGGCCGTTATAGTCGATCCAGCCGGGCTCGACCCGCATCACCGAGGAGACGAAGGGCGCGAAGAAGGCGGGTTCGGGCGCAGGCCCAGTATCTCGGCGGTCGAGCATTCGGCTGTATCGCAAGAGCAAGGCGGCCAATGTGGCGGATTTTGCGAGCCAGGCAAGCCCGACTTTCCGCTGCCCCTTGACCGCCAAGCGCCGGGCCGCCACCCTTGATAGCAACGGCATAACAACAGCAAAACGAGAATAACGAGCAGACCCGATGGTAATGACCGAGGCGTGGGAGGACCTGAAGAGCAATCGTAAGGGCGTCGAGGCCGTCATCGCCGCGCTCGCGGCAACAGTCGGCAACCGGCTGGTGACCTCGCAGGCGGTGCGCGAGCAGCACGGCAATACGCTGACCTGGATCGGCAACCAGCCGCCGGACGCGGTGGTGTTCCCGCTGTCGACCGAAGAGGTGCAGCAGATCGTGCGGCTGTGCGCGACCCACCGCGTGCCGGTGATCGCGTTCGGCACCGGCACTTCGCTCGAAGGCCAGGTCAACGCGCCACGCGGCGGCGTCAGCCTCGATTTCCGCGACATGAACCGGGTGCTGGCCGTGCATGCCGAGGATCTCGATTGCGTGGTCGAGCCCGGCATCACCCGCAAGCAGCTCAACGAGCAGCTGCGCGACCAGGGGGTATTCTTCCCGATCGATCCCGGCGCCGACGCCTCGCTCGGCGGCATGGCGGCGACCCGCGCCTCCGGCACCAACGCGGTGCGCTACGGCACCATGAAGGACAACGTGCTGGCGCTCAAAGTCGTGCTCGCCAACGGCGAGGTCATGTCGACCGCGCGGCGGGCGAAAAAATCCTCCTCCGGCTACGACCTCACCCGGCTGATGGTCGGCTCGGAGGGCACGCTCGGCATCATCACCGAGCTGACGCTGCGGCTCGCCGGCATTCCGGAAGCGATCTCGTCCGGCGTCTGTCCGTTTCCATCGGTCGAGGCGGCGTGCAAGGCCACCATCCTCACCATCCAGTCCGGCATCCCGGTGGCGCGGATCGAGCTCCTCGACACGCTCCAGGTGCGGGCCTGCAACGCCTATTCGAAGCTCGGCTTGCCGGAAAGCCCGGTGCTGTTTCTCGAATTTCACGGCACCGAGGCTAGCGTCGCCGAGCAATCGCAGCACTTTGGCGAGATCGCGCAGGAATTCGGCGGCGGCCCGTTCGATTGGGCCACCAAGGCCGAGGACCGCTCGCGGCTGTGGCAGGCGCGGCACGACGCCTACTGGGCGGCGCGCGGCATGCGTCCCGGCTGTCATCCGCTGGCGACCGATGTCTGCGTGCCGATCTCGCGGCTTGCCGAATGCGTGGCCGAAACGCAGCGCGATGTCGCCGAGAGCAAGCTGTTCGCGCCGATTGTCGGCCATGTCGGCGACGGCAACTTCCATCTCTCGATGATGGTGAACCTCGAGGACGCGGAGGAGGTCGCCGGCACGCATGCGTTTCTCGAACGGCTGACCGAGCGCGCGCTCGCCATGGACGGGACCTGCACCGGGGAGCACGGCATCGGCCAGGGCAAGATGAAGTACCTGCCGGCCGAGCATGGCGAGCCGGCGCTCGACGCCATGCGGGCCATCAAGCGCGCGCTCGATCCGCTCGACATCATGAACCCGGGCAAGATCGTCGATCTCTGACGCCAAGTTCCCAAATCGCGCAGCGACGAGGGAACGGCGGCAAATCTCTGTACTAATTGGTCACTTTTTGCGCGCCTGCCGCCGGGCCCGCAGGGCCCGCTGTTGCCGCGCTTGTTTGCGTGCCCGCTCTTCCCGCGCGCGTTTGCGGCGCAACGCCCGCTTTCTGCGGCAGGAAGCGCAATGGCAGCCGCCGTTGCTCAAGAAGTAATCCAGATATTCCGGTCCGTAGTTGTAGGTGATTTCGTCCCCCGGCTTGATGGGGCGCACGGCGACGATGACGATCTTGCCTTTGCGGGTGATCGGCTTGGCGTTCGGCCGGCACGAATGATTGATGTATCGCGCCACATTCCACCGCGGCGAGCCGTCGATGGTCCAGCGCTTGTTCAGCTCGAACATATAGCGCGCGCCGCGCGCCTCGCGCCGGTCGGCTTCCGCGGTCGAGATGCGCCGCCCGCGGTAGGTCGCGATATAGGCGGCGCGTTTGATCGGCTTGGTGGCGAACAGGCCGAGCCCGGTGGTCGAGCGGCCAATACGGAAAAAGCGGGACGGCATCGTTGGCGGCGAGCGACGGATTTCGGGTGCTGTTATCGGCGATCGCCGAACAAATGAAAAGCCTTCATTGCGGCACGAGGTCCGCGATCACCGCCTGCGCCGCGTTGTGTCCCGGCGCGCCGGTCACGCCGCCGCCGGGATGCGCACCGGAGCCGCACAGATAAAGCCCGGGAACCGGCATGCGGTAATCGGCGTATCCGAGCATCGGCCGCGCCGAGAACAGCTGGTCGAGGGTCAGCGCACCGTGGAAAATGTCACCGTTGGGCAGGCCGAAGATGCGCTCCAGATCGAATGGCGACAGACTCTGCCGGCCGATCACGCTGGCCTTGAAGCCGGGCGCATAGCGCTCGACCGTGTCGATCATCAGGTCGGCGACGGTTTCGCGGTGCTGGTCCCATGACGAGCCGTCGGCGAATTGCGGCGCGACGTGCTGGCAGAACAGGCTCGCGACATGCGCGCCGCGCGGCGCCAGGCTGTCGTCGAGCACCGAGGGGATCAGCATCTCGACGATCGGTTTCCGGCTCCAGCCATCGCGGATGCAATCGCGATAGGCTTGATCCATGTAAGCCAGGCTCGGCGCGAGGATGATGCCGGCGCTGAGATGGTCGCCCGGTTCAGGCAGCGCAGAAAACACCGGCAGTCTCGACAGCGCGACATTCATACGGAACGTGCCGGAGCCTGCTTTCCACGTCTTCATCCGTGCCGCCATCGCCTGCGGAACCGCCGCGGCCGGAACCAGAGCCTGGAAGAGATGCTGCGGATTGACGTTGGCAATCACCGCGCGCGCCCGGATCGCCGTGCCATCCTCCAGCGCGACGCCGGCGGCGCGGCCGCCCTCGACGATGACTTCGCGCACCGCGGAGCGCACATCGATGCGAACGCCATGCGCACCGGCCGTCTTTGCCATCGCTTGCGTGATCGCGCCCATGCCGCCGATGGCATGGCCCCATACGCCGGGCTTGCCGTTCACCTCGCCGAACATGTGATGCAGCAACACGTAAGCCGAGCCCCGCGTGTAGGGGCTCGCCAGATTGCCCACCACCGCATCGAAGCCGAGCACCGCTTTGATCGGATCGGATTCGAACCAGTCGTCGAGCGTCTCGCCGGCCGATTGGCGGAGCAGATGCGACGCCGGCCTGAGGGCATCGTCCCGCCACAGTTTCTTCCCGATCGCGGCGACCTTGCCGAGCTCGCGCACCGCGTGGCTGAAATTGCCGAGCACCAGATTGGGCGGCGCTTCGAGCACCAGGCTGCGCAGCACGTCCGCCACGCGGCTAATTTCGGCCTGATAAGCCGGATAACGGGCGGCGTCCTTGGCGCTGAATTTGGCGATCTCGCGTTCGGTGCGGCCTTCGCCTGTGAGGAGATGGCGGCCATCCGGCAGCGGCAGGAAATTCTGGGCGCGGCGCTCGACAATGCGCAACCCGTGTTCGTGCAGTTGCAGGTCACGGATGACTTTCGGCTGCAGCAGGCTGACGGTGTAGGCTGCGGTCGAATTGCGGAAGCCGGGATGGAATTCTTCGGTCACCGCAGCACCGCCGACGATGTCGCGCCGCTCCACGACGCGCACGCTCAGGCCCGCCATGCCGAGATAGGCCGCACAGGTCAGGCCGTTGTGACCGGCTCCGATTACGACGGCATCGAGGTCGGACATGGCTTTTTTGCTGTGTGGGCGGGGTTCGGCACGGCCGGCACCATAGCCTAGTTTTCTGAAGGTCACGCGGAGCGGCGCGTCCGCTTTGGGTCGAACGCCGAACATCCAGAGATAGCGGATGTTGCCACTGTCAGTCTGATCGCCGCGCGCGGTTTCACCGGCGGCAGAAGACACAAAATCGCCTGCAAATGGCGGCAAGGCGAGCGCCCAAGGCGTGCATTCCGGATGGGCTTGTTCTAGGCTTTGCCGAGCACGCGCGCGACTTCATTCAAGCGATGAAGGGAAGCTTCCCGTGCAGACCACGCTGCTCGGATTGGCCATCGCTATCATCCTGGCGCTCGTGTCCGCGCTGGTCGCGCCGCTCGTGGTCGATTGGAATCAATACCGTTCGGCGTTCGAAACCGAGGCCAGCCGGCTCACCGGGCTTTCGGTGCGCGTCAACGGAACGATCGAGGCGCGGATCCTGCCGACCCCGCATTTCAAGCTGCGCGACGTCGAAGTCGGCACCGCCGGTCAGCCGGGGCTCGTTCGTGCCGACACCATCGAGCTTGAAGTCGGGCTTGGGCCACTGCTGCGCGGCAAGGTCCGGGCCACCGAGCTGCGTCTCGTCTCTCCGCAGATCAGCCTCGGCCTCGATCGCACCGGCGCCATCGACTGGCCGGCGCCGGCAGCCTCGTTCCGGGCGGACGCGCTCACCATATCGCGGCTGACCGTCGACGGACGGCCGCGTCACGTTCAGCGACGCCGGATCGGGCACGCGCCTTGTCTTGCAAAAGCTTTCGTTCGATGGCGACATCCGCTCATTCGCCGGACCGTTTCACGGCGAAGGCGGCTTCGTCGCCGGCGACGAACTTTATGCCTATCGGATCTCGGGCAGCCGCGCCGAGGATGACGGCGGCTTCAAGCTCAGGATCGGCATCGATCCGTCCAATCATCCGCTGACCGCCGAGATTGAAGGCACGCTGACCTCCACACAGGGCGTTCCTCAATTCGAGGGCACGCTGGCGCTGGCCCGTCCGGTCGGGATGACGCTGGCGCGCGGCGAGCGGGTGATGAGCGACCCGTGGCAACTCGCCGGCAAGATGCGAGCGACCCCGGCCGCGGCGTCGCTGCAGGACCTCGCGCTGCAATACGGGCCGGACGAGCGAGTGATGAATTTCAGCGGCAAAGCCGAGCTGACATTCGGCGCCCATCCGCGTGTTGACGGCGCGATTTCGGCGCGACAGCTGGACATCGATCGCGCGCTGGCCGCCCCCGATGTGACCCATCGGCCGCCGCTCGTCATGATCAAAAGCTTCTTCGAAGCGTTCTTTGCCGCGGTCAGGCCACCGCTGCCGGTTTCGGTCAGTATCGCCACCGAGGCGATGACGGTCGGCGGCACCAGCATCCAGTCGCTGCACGGCAATGTGGTGTTCGATGACAAGGGATGGAGCCTGAACGACTTTGCATTCCGCGCACCCGGATTCACCGAGGTGAATTTGAGCGGCCATCTGACCGACGGCCCACAGGGCATCGCCTTCAGCGGGCCCGCCAAACTCGAATCGGCCGATACGAAAATGCTGATGGCCTGGCTGGAAGGCCACAACGATCAGCCGTCGGGATCGAGCGGCGCCTTGACTGCGCGTGGCGATATCACGATCGCCAGCGATCGTTTTGCGCTGGAGCGTCTGTCGGCGGCATTCGACCAGGAGAACGTGGAAGGACGCCTCGCTTACAATTGGGCCGCGGGCACTCGGCCAGCCACACTTGATGGCGAGCTGCGTGCGGCGACCCTCAATATCGATGCGCTTACCGCCTTCGCCAGAGCGGTGGTCTCCAATAACAGCCTCGAGGTGCCGCATCAGGTCGCCTTGGTGCTCGATGTCGGCAAGGCGACGTTCGCCGGTGTCGATGCCCGAAGGGTCAACGCCAAAGTCAAGTTCGACGCCGGCATATTGCACGTCGACCGGCTTTCGGTCGGCGATCTGGGTGGCGCTGCGATCGACATCAGCGGCCGCATCGACGAGCTGTCGTCGCAACCGCGCGGACGTCTGACGCTCGACGTCGACGCCAGAACGCTTGCCGGTTTGACCGACATTTTGGCTCGGCTGGCGCCGCAGGTTGCGGATTCGCTGCGCCCGTTCGCCGACCGCCTGGCGCCGGCGAAAGTGCACGGCGTCCTGACCGTTGATCGGGCTGCGACCGGCGATGCCACCACCGCCAAGCTCGATCTCGGCGGCAATGTGGGAGCCTTGCGCCTTGTCCTCAACGGCGAAACGACCGGCGAACCGGCGCGTCCCGCGGCGGCTGTCCTGCGTGTCGCCGGCCGGCTCGATGCCGATGACGGTGGCGCGCTGTTGCGGCTCCTCGATCTCGACCAGGTCGCAGCGGTCGATCAGTTGCCGGGGCAGATGACGATCTCGGCCAACGGCCCGCTCGACGGCGACCGTTCATGTCAACGGCCTTGGCCAGCGCCGGCGGTTTTTCTGCTGCCGTGGACGGCATGCTGCATTTGACCGGCGAGCAGGCGCCGACAGGCAGCGTGCGCGTGAATGCGTCGGCCGCCGACTTGAGGCCGCTGCACCGGGCGATGACCGGACAGCCCGGGATCGCGGCTCCGTTCGTCGGCGAGTGCCACTGTTGCTATTACTGGCACCAATCTGTCGGCTGTGGACCTGGCCGCTGCGGTGGGAAAGACGTCGCTGCACGGTCGGCTTGCGCTCAAGCTTTCGAACCCGCTCGGGATCGACGGCAACATCGAGGCCGACGCTGTGGATGCCACGGCGGTTGCGGCGATGCTGCTCGGGATGGCCGAGCGCCGCGCCGGGCGCCAGCGCGCTGTGGTCGCCGGAGCCGATCGGCGCCGGCGCGTTTGCTGCAATGAATGGCGCCGTGACCTTCAAGCTCGATCGCGCGGCTTTGACGCCTGCCTTGGTCGCGCGCGACCTCAAGGGCGTGTTGCGACTGCAGCCGTCGCAAATCACATTCGGCGACATCGACGGCAGTCTTGCCGGCGGCCGTCTCACCGGTGAACTCGCGGTCCGCTCCGACGCGCAGAAATTGGCCTTGCGGGGAAGCGTCGCGCTGGCCGGCGCGCATGCCGCTGCGCTGCTCCCAGCCAGCAACAATGCGATTGACGGGCTCATCACTTTGAAGCTTCAGGGCGACAGCCTGGGCTTAAGCCCCGACGGTCTCGTCGGCGCGCTTCACGGCAACGGCACGATTGCGCTCAGCGAAGCGCATTTCGCCGGCGTCGACGTTACGGCGTTCGACGCGGCAATGCGCGCAGCCGACCAGAGCGGTTCGGCCGAAGCGCCGAAAATTCGCGCCGCGGTCAGCGCCGCCATGGACAATGGCCGGCTCGCGGTGCCGCAAGGCAACGCGGAGGTGACGGTCGCGGCCGGTCAAATTCATCTGACCAAAGCCTCATGGCATGCGCAAAACGGCGCCGAGGTTTCAGTTGATGGCATGCTCGACCTCAACGATGCGGCAATCGACGCGCACCTGACGCTCTCGGTAAAGCCGGCCGCGAACGCTTTGATTCCGGGCCGGCCGGAACTGACCGTCGCCGTGAAGGGCCCGTTGACGGCCCCCGAGCGAAGGCTCGACGTCTCGACGTTGGTGGCGTGGCTGACGCTGCGTGCGGCCGAGTTGCAGACCCGCCGCGTCGAATTGCTGGAGGCCAATCGGCGCGAGGACGTCCGGGGCCCGGTCGTGCGGCCGGCGTCGCCTGCGATTCGGTTCATCCCGACGGGAACGGCGCTTGAAACAATCGACCACGCTGGTGCTTCAGCTTCGGCGCTTAGCGGGCGCACGTTCGATCGTCTGCAGCCCGAAATTCCCGTGCCGATGCCCATGAGCCGGCCTGGCGCGGCCGCGGCACCGTTGCCGCCCGCCAATGGAATCAAGCCGGCTGCGCCGCACCCGGCGACGGCCGCCGACAAAACGACCGCAAATGCTGGAACGCCGATCCGGACCGCGGGCGTTCGGCGACGCCGCAACCCGCGCTGCGCTCGCCGCTCGATTTGCTATTCCACTCGCAGAACTGATGCGGGCGGCGGCGGCACGACGATCAACTCGCGCGGCGGCTGGCTCTTGTCGCAATCGTCTTTGCCCAGGGCTTGATAGTGCTCAAGCACGAACAGCCGTATGGCCGAGGACAGATTGCCGTGATGGCGCTCGGAATCGATCGCACCGACCAGGTCGGACAGGGTCACATGGCGGCTCGCGGCGATGTCCTTCAGTCCCTTCCAGAACGCGTCCTCAAGACTGACGCTCGTCTTGTGGCCGGCGATGACGATGGAGCGTTTGATGACCGGCGATTTCATTGCCCGTCTCCTGTTTCGATCCGGTGCTTGTCGAGAATGCTCTGGGCCTGATCGCTCCGCGACTGCTCGAGCGCTCGTTCGGCCTTTGAGCGCCCACGCACGAGCCGATTGGCCGCGGCCTCTTGCTCGGCCTGGCGCCGCTTGGCGCGCTTGCGTGCAATGCGGAGATTGACGAGGTTGTCCATGTCATGCCCGGCAGTGACCGGATACGGTCAATTGGCCATCCTGGCCATGGTTCGTCTGGAACAATTACGCCGACACCGTGACGGTGGATCACAGCAACCGAAAGTCGGGGGTCCGTTGCAGGTTGCGACGTGGGAGTGTGGCGATCCCATTTGCTTCCGGCAAGACATGTTTGCCTGTGCTGAAGAATTATCCACGCCCGATTCCCTGAAAGTGTGCAAAATGCGACAGATGAACGTGACCAAAATTGGAGAATACTGATAATCAATACAAACAAATTTCTCGTGAATAAATCGCGCGGATGAATGAGTGAAGGCGAGTATTGTTTGTCCCGGGGACGAATATTGTGCGAGTACCGGTGCCCTCGGCGCTTTCAAAACACTGACGCAAAAAAACACGAAGGCGTTATTACCTGCGCTTATTGGCGCTGTTTGAGAAAATATACACGGATGAGGTGCAGGCGGCGTTCGCTGGTCGCGCTGCCGCCGCGATCACGAATCCGGTCGCGTCATGCGTGCCGGTTTCACCAGGCGATCGAAGTCCTCGCCCGATACTAAGCCGAGCTTGATCGCCTCCTCGCGCAACGTCGTGCCATTGGCGAGGGCGGCCTTGGCGATTTTCGCCGCCTTGTCATAGCCGATGCGCGGCGTCAGCGCGGTCACCAGCATGAGCGAACGTTCCATCAGCTCGCGGATGCGCGGCTCGTTGGCGCGGATATCGACGACGCAATGGTCGGTGAAGAGACGCGCGGCGTCGGCCAGAAGCCGGATCGATTGCAGCATCGCGTAAGCGATAACCGGCTTGAACACGTTGAGCTCGAAATGGCCCTGGCTCGCCGCCACGGTGATCGTGGTGTCGTTGCCGAACACGCGGCAGCACACCATGGTCAGCGCTTCGGTTTGGGTCGGGTTGACTTTGCCGGGCATGATCGATGAGCCCGGCTCGTTCTCCGGCAGGATCAATTCGCCGAGACCCGAGCGCGGGCCGGAGCCGAGAAAGCGAATGTCGTTGGCGATCTTGAACAGGTCGGCAGCGAGCGCGTTAAGCGCGCCGTGGGCAAAGACCAGCGCGCCGTGCGAAGCGAGCGCCTCGAATTTGTTGGGCGCGGTGACAAAAGGCAGGCCGGTGATGGCGGCGGCCTTCTTGGCGAACAGCCTGGCGAAGCCGCGCCTGGCGTTGAGCCCGGTCCCGACGGCGGTACCGCCTTGCGCCAGCGGGTAGAGCTGTTTCAGTGCCGTTTCGATGCGTGCGATCCCGGATTTCACCTGGGCCGCATAGCCGGAAAATTCCTGGCCGAGCGTCAGCGGTGTCGCATCCTGCGTGTGGGTGCGGCCGATCTTGACGATCGAGGCAAACGCCTTGGTCTTTGCCGCCAGCGCAGCCTGCAGATGCTTCAGCGCCGGAACGAGCCGCCCGGTGATCTCCAGTGCGGCCGCGATATGCATCGCGGTCGGGAAGCTGTCGTTCGACGACTGGCTCATGTTGACGTGGTCGTTGGGATGAATCGGCGATTTCGCGCCACGCGCGGCGCCGAGGATTTCGTTGGCGCGGTTGGCGATCACCTCATTGACGTTCATGTTGGTCTGGGTGCCGGACCCGGTCTGCCAAACCACCAGCGGGAACTGATCGTCGAGCTTGCCGTCGATGATCTCCTGAGCGGCCGCGATGATCGCTTTGGCGCGCCGCGCGTCGAGCGATCCGAGTTCGCGATTGGCTTCCGCCGCGGCGCGCTTGACGATGGCGAGCGCCGCGATCAGCGGCTGCGGCATGTGCTCTTCGCCGATGCGGAAATTATTGCGGGCACGCTCGGTCTGCGCTCCCCAGTAGCGCTCGGCCGGCACTTCGATCGGCCCGAAGCTGTCGGTTTCGGTGCGGGTTTTCATTTCAACGTCGGATGACTGAGGTCGATATGAGAGTGATCTCCGACCAGCAACCTCATTTCTTTCTGAACCGGTCCAGCCGGACGACCTCGCCGCCACTGCCGCCGTCGGGACCGGGCGCGACCGGCGCGGCCGTCGCGGCCGGCGTTGGCAACGGTTCCGGTCTGCTTTCCTCGTCGGGGAGACGCGCGACGGGGCTCGCGGGCTTTTCGGCCGGCGGTGCGCCGGCGGCGTCGCTCGCCGGTGCGGCCTCGATGGTCTCAAATTGAAAGCCGAATTGTACCGCGGGATCGTAGAAGGCCGTCACCGCATCGAATGGAACGCCGACCCGCTCCGGAATACCGCCGAACGACAAGCCGACCTCGAATGCCTGCTCGCTCACCACCAAGTCCCAGAATTGATGCTGCAGAACGATGGTCATCTCCTGCGGATAGCGCGCGCGCATCCGGTCGGAAAGTCGCACGCCCGAGGCCGTGGTGTTAAAGGAGATCTTGAAATGATGCTCGCCCGGCAGGCCTTTCTTGGCCGCGTCAGCCAGCACGGTACGCATGACCCCGCGCAAAGCCGCCTGCGCGAGAATGTCATAACGAATGTGATCGGTGGCCATGGCAGGGATCAGAGTCAGGTGTCGATCATCAGATAGGCAATGAAATCATAGCGGTCCAGGTTGCCTGTGTCCTCCACGTTCCGATGACTGAGCACTGATTGCTGGATTACTGTTGCCTGGAAAGTGGAGGCTTCTGTTGCCAGGTGCCTCCGAACCCCGCCTGACGCTGCTAAGACGCCAGGGCTTTAGGTCGGTCTTTCGAGCCGCTTACGCGGCCAGAGCAACCGGAGCATAGTTGTCGTTCGCAACTATGAATTTGGCCCGATAACGGCGGAACCATGCCGAGCAAAAGCACGCCCTTTACGCCCTCGTCGATCCTGTTTCGACCCCATAATCAGGGAACGGTAATCAGTGGTCAGTAATCAGAGCTTGCTCGATTTATCCGACTACTGACGACCGATCACCGTCCCCTGGAATTGGTGGAGTCGCCGGGTACTGCCCCCGGGTCCGAAAGGTTTATTACGACGGCCGTTTATCGCCATAGCCGGCTTGCGCCGGCGAAACGAATATAAGCGCAAATGATTGACGAAAAAGAGGGCGCCCCCCGGCGCGCCGGAGCCCGCAGCGCGGCTAGAATCGCGTCGTCAACTCGGTCAACCACGCCGGCGACGCATCCACGAGGAGCGTTTCAACGCGCCTGTCGAGCCCGGTGACGATGAGCACGCCCGCGGCGACAAACGCTGCACCAATCACCAGCTTGCCCCAACCTCCGGCTGCGAGCAGGCGGCTGCGCCATCGCAACAGCACTTCCCGCGACAGCAGTCCGATGGCGACGAGCGGCAGCGCGGCGCCGATGCCGAACATGAACATCGTCACGGCGACGCTGGGGAGATTTTCGCCGCGGGCGGCGAGGACGGAGGTGGCGCCAAGCGTCGGGCCGACGCAGGGGCTCCACACCACGCCGAGCAGCAGGCCGACGGCAAACTGGCCGGCGATGCCGCGGGTCGTAACGGCACTCGCGTGTTCCTGCGCCCAGTTGCCGATCGGTGCCGCCGCGGCTGCGAGCTGAAGTTGCAGGCGCGGCAGCAGCAGAATGGCACCAACCAGGATCAGCAGGGCCGCCGCCGCTGAACGGAACATGTCCTGGCGCAAGCCGATGGCGAAGCCAAGCGTGGCGAGGAGCAATCCGATGGTGACAAAGGACAGTGCCACGCCCGCGGCCAGCGCCGCGGGGCCGTAGCGACTTTCGCTCAAGGCCGCTGCAATCACGATGGGAATGAGCGGCAGCACGCAGGGCGACAGCGTCGAAACCAGTCCCGCCAGGAATGCCAGTCCCAGCGCGGCCATGCGTTTTAGATCGCCTTCGCCAGCAGCGCCTCGATCGAGCCGGGATTGGTGTCGCCGGTCGAGCGGCCGGCTTCTTGGTTGCCCTTGAAAACGATCATGGTGCTCTGCAGACGTACCTGAAACTTGCCAAGCAGGTCTTTTTGCGTGTCGAAATCGACGTCGAAAGCAACCAGATTTTTGAATCGCGGCTCGCTCATCAGGCGCGACAGAATCGGCGCTTGCGCCTTGCAGGTCGGGCACCACGACGCCGTGACGTGCACCAGGATCGGCTTGCCAGCGGCCTGTGCCGCGGCAAAGGCGGCCTGGTCGAACGGCCTGGCGTTCATCGCCGAGGCAAATGAAGCGCTCGAGAGCGTGGTCGCAGCCGCCAGCGCGGTCCGGATCACGTGACGTCTGTCGAACATAAAGTCCTCCCCAGAGTAACCGCAGCCACTCTAGCAGGCGCCCGGCGCGAGGCGCGTTCACATGTCCGCATGGCCTTGATCACAATGGCGTCACGGCCATGAATCAAGGGGCCAGCGACTGCCGGCAGGTGGCGATAGGCGGCCCGTCCCAGATCGCGCAGACTTGCAATGCCCGCCGCCTGCCGTAAATATTGTTTTATGGCTTTATGGATAGTGCGATGAAAACGACCGTCGAAGTGCCGGATGATCTTTACCGCCGCGCCAAGGCGATGGCGGCGCTTCGCGGCCGCAAGCTGAAGGATTTGATCGAAGAGGGGTTGCGGCTGGTGCTCGAAGCGCCGGCGAAAACCCGCCGACAACGGAATTTGGCCGAGCTGATGAAGCGCGCGCGGGGAGTGATCGATTCCGGAGTGCCTGATCTCGCATCAAATCCCCGGCATCTTGCCGGCTTTGGTCGCGATGCGCGCGATCGTTGACACCGGGCCCTTGGTCGCATTCTTCGACCGCGCCGAACGACATCACCGCTGGGTTGTCGACCGCATTGAGGAGCTTGAAGCGCCGCTACTGGTCTGCGAACCAGTGTTGACGGAGGCGATGTATCTGCTCGGGCGCTATTCGGGCGCGCAAGACGCTTTGTTCGAACTGTTGCAAAACGGCGCGCTCAGCATTGCGTTTGCTATCGGCGAAAATATCGGCGCCTTGCGCAAGCTCACGCAAAAATATCGGGACACCCCGATGTCGTTGGCCGACGCGTGTGTCGTTCGCATGGCCGAGATCCACGAAAGGCATGCCGTCCTGACGCTCGATGCGGATTTCCCGGTCTATCGAAAGAATGGCCGATTGCCGCTGACGCTCGTTCAACCTGGCAAACTTCCGGGCTGATAGCGAGTTGCGAAGACAGAACGCACTTGCCGTTCGCTGCTTCCCGCGTCCTCTACTGCAAGCTCAGCGCCACGAAGCGCGTTTCGCCATCGGCGTTGGCGACGAGCAGCACCGCGACTTTCTTGCCCTGTGCCTTGAGCGCGTCGAGCCGGGTCTGCAAATCGGCCGGGTTGCCGACGCTCTGATACTGCACTTCGACGATGACATCGCCGGGCGACAGCCGCTTGTCGGTCGGCGCCGCCGCCACGCTCGGATCGACCCCGGTGACGAGGACGCCTTTGACGTTGTCCCTGACCTTGAACTTCTTGCGCAGGTCGTCGGACAGGCTGGAAAGCTCCAGCCCGAGCGTCTTCTGCACCACGGATTTCTGTTCCGGTGCGGCCTCCTTCTTGGCATTCGCCGCGGCCAGTTTCTCGCCGTCTTCGAGCCGGCCGATCTTGATGGTATGGGTCTCTTCCTTGCCCTTGCGAATGACGACGACCTCGACCTCCTTGCCGACCGGCGTATCGGCGACGATGCGCGGCAGGTCGTGCATCTCTTTGATGTCGTGACCGTCGAATTTGACGACCACATCGCCGGGCTCGATGCCGCCCGGCTTGGCCGGCCCGCGGTCGTCGACGCCGGCCACCAGCGCGCCGTGCGCCGGCTTGATGCTCAGGCTCTCGGCGATGTCGTCGGTGACCTGCTGGATACGCACGCCGAGCCAGCCGCGCCGGGTCTCGCCGTATTGGCGGAGCTGATCGAGGACGGCGACCGCGGTGTTCGACGGCACCGCGAAACCGATGCCGATCGAGCCACCCGAAGGCGAAATGATCGCGGTATTGATGCCGACGACGTCGCCGTTGAGATTGAACAACGGGCCGCCGGAATTGCCGCGATTGATGGCGGCGTCGGTCTGGATGTAGTTGTCGTACGGGCCCGAATTGATGTCGCGGTTACGCGCCGAGACAATGCCGGCTGTCACCGTGCCGCCGAGGCTGAACGGGTTGCCGATGGCGATGACCCATTCACCCAGCCGCAGCTTGTCGCTGTCGCCGAACTTCACCGCCTTCAGCGGCTTGTCGGAATGCACGCGCAGCAGCGCCAGGTCGCTCTTTGAGTCTTTGCCGACCAGCTCGGCCGGGAGCTTGGTGCCGTCATCGAGGATGACGTTGATCTCGTCGGCGTCGGCGATCACGTGGTTGTTGGTGGCGACAAGGCCGGAGGCGTCGATGATGAAGCCGGAACCGAGCGAGTTGATGCGGCGCGGCGCGTGATCCTGATCGCCAGGTCCGCCCTGGCCGCGCCGGTTCTTGAAGAATTCGTCGAAGAACTCCTCCATCGGCGAGCCCGGCGGCAGATCCGGCATGTTGCCCATGCGCGCGTCGACCTTTTGCGAGGTCGAAATGTTGACCACGGCGTCGATCACCTGTTCGGCGACGTCGGCGATGTTTTCGGGTCCGCGCGCCGCGGCGGTCCATGACGGCAGAGCGATGATGGCCGTCGCCAGCGCGACGCTAGCCGCGCCATGGCCTACGAGCCGGGAGAAATGGCAAAACATGGACGTCCGTCCTCCTGGAGGGATCAATTCATGCGAAGGTGGCCTCGTCCGGCTCCGGACGCAAGGCCGTAACCGGGCGCGGCGGCAATTAGGAACCGGATTAGGGCGGAAAAGCGACTCCAGGCGCTCCGCGTTTTTGCTGCTTTATTGGCGCACCAGCCAGACGATGAGCACCCCGATCAGGGCCGAGACCAAGCCGGCAATGCGCAGCCGGCTGTCCGCTATATCGAGCGCGGCGGCCACGGCGCGCTTGGTGGCGAGCGGGAACGCCGCAAGCAGGATGCCCTCGATCGCGAAGACCAAACCGATCGCGGCCAGGAAGTCGGACATGAACACTCGGCCCGGTGCGTTCTATTTCGGGCTCGGCGCGTTGGACGAAGTCGCCGCCGGCGCATGAGGCGCGGCCGGAACCGGCTGCCCCTTACCCGAGGGGTCGGAGAAGAACCGGAAGAAATCCGAATCCGGCTTTAGCACCAGGCGCGTGTCGCCGTGCTGCATGCTCTTTTCGTAGGCCTGCATGGAGCGGTAGAACGCGAAGAAGTTCGGATCGCGGTTGTAGGCATCGGCAAAGATGCGATTTCGCTCGCTGTCGCCCTGGCCGCGGATCTGCTCGGCCTGCGAGGTCGCGTCCGCCAGCAGCACGGTCACGTCGCGGTCGGCTTTGGCGCGAATCTCCTGGCTCTTCTGGCTGCCCTGGGCGCGGAACTCGGCCGCCTCGCGCTGCCGTTCGGTCTGCATGCGCTGGTAGACGGCTTGGCTGTTCTGTTCCGGCAGATCGGCGCGGCGGATGCGCACGTCGACGACTTCGATGCCGAATTGCTGCGCCTCGTGATCGAGCTGGGCGCGGACCTGCGACATCAGCTGCTCACGCATGTTGCGCACGACGTCGACAAGCGTGGCGCCGCCGAGCACGCTGCGCAGCGCCGAGTTGAGCAAAATCGCCAGCTGCGAATTGGCGCCGACCTCGCCGACTGTCTGGTAGAACTTGAGCGGGTCCTTGACGCGATAGCGGGCGAAGGCATCGACCACCAGCCGCTTCTGATCGGAGGCGATCACTTCCTGGGCCGGCGATTCGAGGTCGAGAATGCGCTTGTCGACATAGATGACGTTGTCGATGAACGGAATCTTGACGTTGAGGCCGGGTTCGGTAATGACGCGCACCGGCTGTCCAAGCCGCACCACCAGCGCCTGTTTGGTCTGGCTGACGGTGAACAAGGTGCTGTAGCCGACAATGGCAACGATGAGGAGAACAATGGCGACGGCGCCGCCGGCGAGGCCGAGTTTCATGGATTGCCTCCCGCCGACGGGCTGCTGGCGGATGACGGGCTCCCGGAAGCCGGCGCCCGGCCCTGCCGCCCGAGCTCGGTGAGCGGCAGATAGGGCACGACGCCCGGTCCGCTCTGCGGGCCGGTATCGATTATGGTCTTGTCGCTGCCGCCGAGCACGCGTTCCATGGTCTCCAGATACATGCGCTCGCGGGTTACTTCGGGCGCCTTCTTGTATTGGTCGTAGACCTGGAGGAAGCGCGAGGTCTGGCCGGTGGCCTCGGCAACGGTCTGCTCGCGATAGGCTTGCGCGTCCTGGGTGATCTTGGCGGCGCGGCCGCGCGCCTCCGGCACCACGCGATTGGCATAAGTCTGCGCTTCATTTTGGGCACGCTCGAGATCGGAGCGCGCCGCCTGCACGTCGCGGAACGAGTTGATCACCTGGGCCGGCGGGTCGACTTTCTGCAGCTGCACCTGCTGCACCTGGACGCCGGCGCCGTAACGGTCCAGCGTCTTCTGCATCAAGTTCTGCACCGCGGTCTCGGTGGTCTGCCGCGCGCCGGTGAGGATTGGCTGCAGGGTCGAGTGGCCAACGACCTCGCGCATGGCGGCTTCGGCCACCGCCTTCACGGTGCCTTCCGGGTTCTGGATGTTGAAGAGATAGTCGCCGACCCCGCTTGGCTTGACCTTCCACAGCACCGAGAAATCCACGTCGATGATGTTCTCGTCGCCGGTCAGCATCAGGCTTTCCTCCGGCACCTCGCGCACCGAGGTGCCGCGGCGGATGTCTTCGACAGGGCGCATGCCGATATCGATCTTGTTGATGCGCAGCGCCGGCGGCGTGAGCGCGGTCTCGATCGGATAGGGCAGGTGATAGTTCAATCCTGGCTGCACCTCGCGGGTGAATTTGCCGAACCTTAAGACCACGCCGAGCTCGTCCGGCTCGACGCGGAAGAAGCCGGAGAAGCCCCAGAGCACGACGGCGACCAGGGCGATCAGCGCGATGCCGCGGCCGCCGAGATTGCCGGGCAGTACCGAGCGCAGCCGGTCCTGGTTCCGGCGCAGGAATTCCTCGAGATCGGGCGGCCGCGGCCCTCCCGGCGGCTGCGGTCCCGAGCCCCAGGGTCCCCGCGACCCCGATCCCCAGGGGCCGCCGGATTGGTTGCTCCACGGCATGAATTGTCTCCTGAAATGCCGGATAAACCCCGCCGGCTTGGTTGCGGGGGGATATAGGGGAGTGCGCGGTTCCTTGCAACGCGCGGCGATGCCGCGCTGGCGACAGACAGCCGTAATGCCCAGGCCATGGAATCTAATCTTCCACAACCGGTTTTCGACCGTTAATGCAATTTTGGAGGCTTGTGATAAGAGATTTGTCTTCCGCGCCGCTCATAGGACGCACCCGGTGTTACTTACCTTACCGTCGATCTCCTATGTCGTCGCGCGCAGCGTGCCGGGATATGTAATCGGAAACGAAAACCGCTTGCCGTGGCACCTCAAAACGGACTTGAAGCGGTTCAAGCAAATCACAATTGGTCATCCCATAATTATGGGAAGAAAGACGCATCTTTCGATCGGGAGACCACTACCAGGCCGGGTAAATATCGTACTTTCCCGAAAGGCTGACAAAAACGTCGAGAATGATTTCTGGCAGAGAGCAGAGACCGCGACGGTCTGGGCGGGGAATTTTGAGAGCGCGTTATACTTCGCAGACGTAATCTCGATTGCCCGTGACCAAAAGGACATTTTTGTTATCGGCGGAGCGGAGATGTACACCATCTTCCAAAGGCTTTTTAACAAAATATTTTTAACGGAAGTTCTCACTGGAACGCGCATACCCGGCGACGCAACCTTCCAGTTTCCAATTGACAAACGTCGGTGGGAAACGCGAGTGGACGAGCAATTTCCGGCCACATCTTTCGACCAATATCCGTCCCGATACCGTGTTTTAGAACGCAAAAGAAAATGGGTTAGATATGTGGAGATCAACGAATTCTATACGGATAGTGGCGCGAGACAGCAATGGCTCTCTCGTCAGCTCGATCTATTTGAAGATTATCGGGCGCGGAATGTGCGGACACCCTTCGTGATTCCCTATCAGTATAAGATGTTCGAGGAGAAAGCGGCTGCCTAGCGCATCACACCGCCACGGCGGCCTTGATGTGCGGGTGTGGCGCGTAGCCCTCGAGCGTGAAATCCTCGTAGCGGAACGCGAACAGATCGGTCACTGCGGGATTGAGCCGCAGCGTCGGCAGCGGTCGCGGGCTGCGGCTGAGTTGCAGCCGCGCCTGCTCGAGATGGTTGAGATAAAGATGGGCGTCGCCGAACGAGTGGATGAACGCGCCGGGCTTTAACCCGGTGACCTGCGCGACCATCAGCGTCAGCAGCGCGTAGGAGGCGATGTTGAACGGCACGCCGAGAAAGACGTCGGCCGAGCGCTGATAAAGCTGGCACGACAGCGCGCCGTCGGCGACGTTGAACTGGAACAGGCAGTGGCACGGCGACAGCGCCATTTGGTCGTTTTCGGCCGGATTCCAGGCGGTGACGATGAGCCGGCGCGAATTCGGGTTGCGGCGGATTTCCGCGACGACGTCTGCCATCTGGTCAATGCCGCTTCCGTCAGCCGCCGGCCATGAACGCCATTGCCGGCCGTAAACCGGGCCGAGATCGCCGTTTTGGTCGGCCCATTCGTCCCAGATGGTGACGCCGTGGTCATCGAGATATTTGACGTTGGTGTCGCCGCGCAGGAACCACAGCAGCTCGTAGATGATGGATTTGACGTGCAGCTTCTTGGTGGTGACGAGCGGAAATCCGCGCGCCAGGTCGAAGCGCAGCTGATGGCCGAAGATCGAGCGAGTGCCGACGCCGGTGCGGTCGCGTTTCTCGACGCCTTCCGAGAGCACGCGTTCCATCAAATCGAGGTATTGGCGCATCGGTCTCGGCTTTGCCGGTTGGCCTGCTGAGTTGTCAGGCAAGCTTACCGCCAAATGAGCAGCAGTCGAAGCGCGCGCAAGACCGCGGTGGACAGGTTTGGCTCAGAACGCCCGGCTTCCCGCCAAACAGGGCTTTGGCTGGTGACTCTTCGAGCGCCGGAGTAACTGCCTACCCGTCCCGCCGGCGCTTTTAGAACACGGCCTTCGCCGCCGTGAACTTGTCGGTGACGTCTCCCGACAGCGCGATGTCTTCCGGGTTGAGGACCATCACCGGCGCGCCGGGGGCAAGGTTCATTTTTGTAAGGTCGGCCCAGATGACGTTCGGCGTGGTGCTGAGCTCGAAATAATAACGCTTGTCGGTGAGGTTCATCACCGTGCGGTATTCGGTGTTGTAGATACCGAAATTCTTGTAGGGCGCCCCGAACGGCACCGAGACGTTGCGCGCGATGGCTAACATGCTGGCGATGGCCTCGCGCTCATCCTTGGGCTCCGGCAGCATCGCCATGTAGTAATCGGCGCGCGCAAAGCGGTCTCTCGGATTGACATTGCCGGGCAGCGGCATGTCGCTGGAGGGATGCGAGAAATCCAGTTTCTTCAAGAGCGCGAGCTGCTGATCATAGGCCGGGTCATTGGTCATGATGCGAAATTCGCGGCCGTGATGAACCACTGGCTTGCCGCCGATATATTCGATGATGGCGGAATCGCCGCCGGCGTCTTCCAGCGCCAGATGAACGTTCGCTTGGTGGCCGCGCGCCTCGACCATCACCACCTGGATGTGGTCGAGGATGGCGAGCGCTTCGTTCACGGTCGCGGCGTTGTCCAGGGCGTACTGGGCCCACAGTCCGGCCTGCACGCCAGGCTTGCTCGCATCCCTGGCGCCGAAATCGGTCGCGGTCAGATAGAGCATATGGGCGCCGAGGCCGCGCTCATTGAATCCGTCGGCCGTGCCGATGCCGTAGATCGTGGTCACCAGGCTTCCGTATTTGGATGTCCACTTGGCCGGGTTTTGGGTAACCGCCGCTGCCGTGCCGGCCCGGCCGCCGTCGCGGCTCATGCCGCGCGATAACGCGGTGAGGATCGGCTCGGTGGATTCCGGCCAGTCCATGGTTCGGCCGACCACGACTGCGAGTTTGTTATTGTTCCACAGGATGCGGGTGCACGCGCCGGCGATTTGCGAGGCGCCGAGCACAAGCGCTGCTGCGGCCAGCGCACCGAAGGCCGCTTTTCGTTTCAACATGGCTCGACCTCCCGGTATGATCCTGTGTCTTCGATGCATCGCGGCGGCTCGCCTGTTTCGCGACGGGCCATCCGGACCGACATCGACGCTAACCACCAGCGATGTACCCGGGCAGAACAAATTCGCCTCAAGTTGATGTTTTCGGCTTTTCGCGCGAGTGGTAGCGGACGGTGGCGGGATGGATCGCCCCAACTGGCCCGTGTTTGAGTGGCCCAATAATGGTTCCGGCGTCATAGCCGGCAGGGAGGGTAAGATGAGGAAGTTTGCAGCAGCCTTGCTGGCGGGCGCCGCATTGTCGCTTTGCTGCGTCGTCTTCGCGCAAGCCAAAGGCAAAGTGATCGGCGTGTCGTGGTCGAACTTCCAAGAGGAGCGCTGGAAGACCGACGAAGCCGCGATGAAGGCCGCCATCGCCGCGGGCGGCGACAAATATATCTCCGCCGACGCGCAATCGTCGGCGCAGAAGCAATTGACCGACATCGAAAGCCTGATCGCGCAGGGCGCCAACGTGCTGATCGTGCTGGCACAGGATTCGTCGGCCGTCGCTCCGGCGGTGCAGAAGGCGGTCGACGAAGGCATTCCGGTGGTCGGCTACGACCGCCTGATCGAAAATCCGAGCGCGTTTTACATTACCTTCGACAACAAGGAAGTCGGCCGGATGCAGGCCCGCGGCGTGCTTGCGGCCAAGCCGGCCGGCAACTACGCCTTTATCAAAGGATCGTCCGCCGATCCGAACGCCGATTTTTTGTTCGCCGGCCAGATGGAGGTGCTGAAAAACTCAATTGACGCCGGCAAGATCAAAAATGTCGGCGAGGCCTATACCGACGGCTGGCTGCCGGCCAATGCCCAGAACAACATGGAGCAGATCCTGACCAAGAACGGCAATAAGGTCGATGCGGTGGTGGCTTCGAACGACGGTACGGCCGGCGGCGCTATCGCCGCGCTGGCGGCGCAGGGCATGGCCGGCACGGTGCCGGTTTCCGGGCAGGACGGCGATCATGCCGCGCTCAACCGCATTGCGCTCGGCACCCAGACCGTCTCGGTGTGGAAGGACGCCCGCGAGCTCGGCCGGAAGGCGGCCGGGATCGCCGCACTGCTCGCCGGCGGCAAGAAGATGGGCGAGGTTCCCGGCGTCATGAAGTTCAGCGGCGGCCCGAAGAAGGTCGAGATGAACGCGCTGTTCCTCAACCCAATCCCGATCACCAAGGACAACCTCAACGTCGTCATCGATGCCGGTTGGATCAAAAAGGACCAAGTCTGCCGGGGCGTCAAACCCGGCACGGTCAAGGTCTGCGGGTGACCGATGCAATGCTGGTCCGCCATTTCGAAGCCACAAAAAGGTGGCGACGTAAGCTGCAAGATTTCACAAGGCATTGGTTGATCGACCCGACGATGCGCGAACGACGTTCCGGGGTGATAGCGGACCGAAATGCTCCCGTGAGCCGCCGCTCGATCCTCATCGGGGCGGCGGGGATGGTCGCAATTTCCTCGCCGCTTGCGGCGCAGGGGCCGACGGCGGGCAAAGTCAATTCCCTGCATGGCGAGGCATTTGCTGAAGCGGCAAACTCACGGCGTGCGTTGCAGCCGTCCGCCGACGTCTTCGTTGGAGATCTTGTTGAGACCGAAACCGATTCCGGCCTCAGCATGCATCTCGGCAAGGCCACGGAGATCAAGCTCGGAGCCCTCGCAAGGTTCCGCATCGATAAGTTCGTGGTGGACGCCGGTGGCGTGTTCGATCTCGACCAGGGCGCCCTGATTGTCGACCACGACGAAAAGTCCAGGGGCGAACGCCTGCGCGTGCATTCGCCGTTCTGCCTGATCGCGGTGCGCGGCACGATGTTTTTTGCCGGACCGAGCAACGGCGTGTTCGGCGTGTTCGTTGGGCGCGGCGTCGTAACGGTCAGCGGCGGCGGCCGCACGGTTACCCTTCGGCACGGTGAGGGTACTGACATCGTCAAGCCGGGTTCCGCGCCCAGCAGGCCGAAGGTTTGGGGACCGGAGCGCGTCAACGCCGCGCTGGCGTCGGCGGGGTGATCAAATCACAACGTCACCGCTGCACAGCGAAACCGAGCGAGACTCAGTCTCGGGGATGTTCGTTCGGTGACACGGTTGCCGGCGGATCGCTTTGCTCTGGCGGCCCAGCCACGGTAAAGACCTCCATCTCGGTGCTGCGGCCGCGAACCTTTACGGCCCCGAGCCTGACGATTTCGTGCGGACCGAGCTGGGACGCGGCGGTTGGACCGATACAGATCGAGGTCTTGAACTCCTTGCCGATGCTTTCCAGGCGCGAAGCTGTGTTTACGACACTGCCGAGTGCGGTGTAATCGAGCTTGCTGCCGCCGCCGACGTCACCGACAATTGCCGGGCCCAATTCAATGCCGATGCGGGTGCGGCCGAGCGCAAGTTTCACGGCAAGAGGGGTCTGGCGATATTGTTCGGTCGCCGCAACGATCGCTCGTGCCGCGGCGACCGCCCGGTGCGGATGATCGGCGAGATCGAGCGGCGCGTTGAAAAGCGCGAAAACGCCGTCACCAATCAGCTTATCGACCATGCCGCCGTGTGCAACGACCGCATCGGTGACAATGATCAAGTAGTCGTCGAGAAGCCGCACCACCTCGCTGGCCTCAGACCGATCAATCAGAGGCGTAAAGCCTTCAATATCGGTGAACATCGCCGTCACTTCGCGAGTTTCGCCGCCAAGGCGAAGCATGTTCGGGGCATCGACCAGCTTGTTGACGACGTCTGGCGCCAGATGCTGCTCAAATCGCTGGCGCAGCGCGCGCGCGAGCCGTTCGTTCTGAACGTAGCTGCCAAGGGCGGTTGCCGCGAATACCGTGACGGCGATCGCGGGCGGGCCCGCCATGTCGACCAGCAATCGATCCCATACGAACCACAGGGCGGCGCCCGCCACCCACATCGCGCATAGCAAGCCGGCGAGAACCGTTGCCGCCATGGGCCGGCGAAACAGCGCGAGTGCGATCACAGCGAGGCCCAGCATTGCGGTGCCGAAAATCTCGGCCTTTGAAACCCAGGGCGGACGCCGCGGCGGAGCGTTGCCAATAAGAGTCGCCAGTGCGTCGGCTTGAATCTGCACCGACGGTGTGGTCGCGGAGACTGGAGTCTCGCGCAGGCCGCCGACTTCCGGGGCGCCGCTGCCTACGAGTACGATGCGGCCCGCGAGCCGCGTCCGCGAAGCCTCGTCGTCGAGAATTCTCCACGCGGAAATGGTGCGCTCGTTCCAGGATGCGGCCGGTTGCGGCAGAACTCGTAGCGCGGCGTCCGGATCGAGAGGCGCTGTCAACGGTCCAATTCTTAACTGCTGCGGTGAAGCGTCAACTATGAACGACGCCGCATCGTAGCTTACGCGCAACATCTCTACCGCAAGACCGGGCCGCACATGGCCGCCGGTGGCGACCAACAAAGGTACGCGGCGGACCTTACCGTTAGCATCGCTTGCCAGCACCATGGCGCCCAGGCCACGACTCGCCGCGGCGATGGTCGGCAGCGGCCCGATCGCCCCTGCAGCCCGCCAGATGTCCGGGGCCTCAATCTGTCCGCGGGCCAGAATGGGTGCGCCAGGCGGGAGCGGCGTATCGGCTGTGGGATTGAGCACGAAGCCGAGCACCGAAGGCATGCTGTTAAGTGCCGCGGCCACCTCGTCGTCGCCATTGGGCAGCTTGCTCGCAAGTTTGGCGATGTCGTCGCGATCCAGAGCATCGCCGAGATTCTGCGCGAGCCCGGCCGGCGACAACCGATCGGGCTCGGGCAGCAGGATGTCGACCCCAACCGCCCGTGGGCCGGCCTGGGCGATTTTTCGGAGCAGATCGGCCATAACCAGGCGCCGCCACGGCCAGGGGCCGAATCGTGCGAGACTGTCGCTGTCGATATCGACCACCATGACCGAGGACTGCTGCGGCCGAGGGGCAAGCAGGGGCAGCGTCTGATCGAACGCAAATTCGCGGATATTTTCGCGAAGGTTGAATAAATCGCCACCCCACGCCACTAGTGCTGCGATCAGCCACGCCAGGCCGAACGCGCCAATTGCCAGTCGTCGGGCGCGAAACGTCACCGGTCTTTTCCGCGGATGCCAAGCATAGTGCTGCTGCCGATGGCGGCTACACATCTTACAAGGGATAAATCCGCTTACAAGGGTGAATCCGCGCGAACGATACCGCGATCCGCAGGATAGCCCTAACGCGGGCAGCCGCGGTTTGACGATGACCGCGGCGGCCCATTAACTCTGCATTTCCGGCGGCGACGGCGAACGCCCCCGGGGGTGGGAGGACTCCGATGACGCAAGCGCCGGCACCAGCGCGGGATGCCCGGCCAAATCCTCTGCCTAAAGGACCTATGCGCCCGCTTGCCGTCCTTCTCAAAGCCACCGAACTCGACACCCGGATGCTGGGTCTCATTGGCGCGCTGCTGCTGATCTGGATCGCCTTCCACCTGCTTTCGGGCGGGCTGTTTCTGACGCCGCGCAATTTGTGGAATCTGTCGGTGCAGTCGTCGTCGGTCGCTATCATGGCGACGGGCATGGTGCTGGTGATCGTGACCCGCAACATCGATCTGTCGATCGGCTCGATGCTCGGCTTTCTCGGCATGGTCATGGGCGTCACGCAGGCCGATCTGCTGCCAAAGCTTCTCGGCTTCGACAGTCCTTTGACCTGGATGCTGACGCTGGCGGCCGGGCTTCTGCTCGGCGTCATTCTCGGCGCGGTGCAGGGCTTTGCGATCGCCTATCTCGGCATCCCGTCCTTCATCGTCACGCTTGGCGGGCTTCTGGTCTGGCGCGGCGCGGCCTGGTGGGTGACCAGCGGCCAGACCGTGGCGCCGCTCGATTCGACTTTCAGGCTGATGGGCGGCGGTCCGGAGGGCTCGATCGGCGCGACCTGGAGCTGGGCGGTCGGCGCGGCCGCTTGCGCGGCGGTCGTGCTGTTGCTGGTGCATGGCCGCGCCCGGCGCACGCAGTTCCGCTTCCCGCTGCGGCCGATGGCGGCCGAACTTTTTCTTGGCGGCGTCGCCTGCGCGGTAGTCCTCGCCGCGGTCGCGATCGTCAACGCTTACCCATGGCCGATCGGCAGCGTCCGCCGCTACGCCGAAGCAAACCATATCGCGCTTCCCGCCGGCGGGCTTTTCATCGCGCATGGCATCGCGATTCCGGTTCTGATCGCGATCGGCACCGGCGTGGTGACGACCTTCCTGGCGACGCGCACGCGCTTCGGCCGCTATGTCTATGCCATCGGCGGCAATCCGGAGGCGGCCGAGCTTGCCGGCGTCGACACGCGTTGGGTGATCATGAAGATCTTCATGCTGATGGGGCTCCTTGCCGCCATCGCCGGCGCCATATCGATCGCCCGTCTCAACGCTGCCACCAACGCCGAAGGCACGCTTGCCGAACTGCTGGTCATTGCCGCCGCCGTGATCGGCGGCACCTCGCTTTCCGGCGGCGTCGGCACCGTGGCCGGAGCGATGCTCGGCGCCGTGCTGATGCAGTCGCTGCAGTCCGGCATGGTGCTGCTCGGCGTCGATACGCCGCTGCAGAGTATCGTCGTCGGCGCCGTGCTGGTGATCGCGGTTGGGTTCGACACCGTCTATCGGCGCCGGGCGGGATAGGGCGGTCGATGAACGCCGCGCCGGTTCCTCTCGTCGACATGCGCGACATTTCGATCGCGTTTGGCGGCATTCACGCCGTCGACCGGGCGTCGATCGATCTCTACCCGGGCGAGGTGATGGCGCTGGTCGGCCATAACGGCGCCGGCAAGTCGACGCTGATCAAGATTCTGTCCGGCGCCTGCCGGCGCGATTCCGGAACCATCGCCATTCGCGGCGCGGCGGCGGCCATCGCCAATCCGCGCGACGCCAAGGCCTACGGCATCGAGACGATCTATCAGACGCTGGCGCTGGCCGACAATGTCGACGCCGCCGCCAATCTGTTTCTCGGCCGCGAGTTGCGCACCCGCTGGGGCACGCTTGACGATATCGCCATGGAAGCGGCGGCGCGCGAGGTCATGGGCCGCCTCAACCCGCACTTTCAGCGCTTCAAGGAACCGGTCAAGGCGCTGTCCGGCGGGCAGCGCCAGTCGGTGGCGATCGCACGCGCGATTTTGTTCAACGCCAACATTCTGATCATGGACGAGCCGACGGCGGCGCTCGGACCGCAGGAGACCGCGCAGGTCGGCGAGCTGGTCAGAAAGCTCAAGGCCAACGGCATCGGCATCTTCCTGATCAGCCACGATATTCATGACGTGTTCGATCTGGCCGACCGAATTTGCGTGATGAAGAACGGGCGCGTCGTCGGCACCGCGCGCGTCGCCGACGTCACCAAGGACGAAGTCCTCGGCATGATCATTCTCGGCAAGTGCCCGCCGCAGGCCGTTCCGGGGCCCGGCGCGATGGCCGCGGTGGATCAGCCGGCGGCGTAGTTTGGCGTTACGCGGGGCGTCTATCCCGTCATCCTGAGGCGCGAGCAAAGCGAGCCTCGAAGGATGCAGGGCCCGGGCCGTCGTCCTTCGAGGGCCGCTTTGCGGCCGCCTCAGGATGACGGAACACCGACCGATGCGATCAACTCCTCAATGAAACTCCGCGCCCGGCGATAAATCCCCGGCGCTTCGCTCTCGCGCGGACCGCCGATGCCGAGCGCAAGATTATCGCCCAGTCTTTTCTGCTGCACGCGCAGCCAGAGCCCGGCGCGATTGACAATGTCCGGATCGTGCAGGCTCACGATCAGAAGCGGCTTGCGGTGGCGGTGCGCGAGATCCTGCGCCAGCGCGGTGCCCGCCGAGACGTCCACGCCGCCTTCATCGACCAGAATGAGACAGGCATCGGCGTCGCGTATATTCCAGTCCGTACGCTGTGCCGGATCGGCCAGCGGCGTTTCTTTCAGTTCCGGATATTTGGCCAATAGTCCCGGCGGCGCCGGAAAATCCTCGGCCCAGCCGCCCTTCGGGCACCAGCCGCCATAGGCGATGCCGCGCGCGAGCGCCACGTCGAGCACGGCGCGGTCGACGCCACTTTGGCCGCCGGAGAGGAGTTTCATCGGTCGATATTGTTTGAAAACCGCGGACGTTGGTCAATGCGTTTGAGATGACAAACAGGGTTGCTCATTTCCGGCGCAACGAATAGAGACTTGCCGCGTTGTCGGCGCGCTGGATCGCCCATTGCAGGCATTGCAAGGAGAAACGCATGAAGTTCACGCTCGCCCGAATCATGGCCGTGGTTGTTGCGCTGGGGACGCTGGGTTTGGCGACCGAGGCTTCGGCCCAGGGCCGCGCCAAAATCGGCACGCTCGCCTGCAACCTGGGACCGAGCGTCGGCTTCATCGTCGGCGGGCAGCGGCGGCTCGGCTGCCGCTACACCCCCGACGGGCCGTTCCCGCCGGAAGTCTATGCCGGCACCATGTCGACCGTTGGGCTCGACATCGTGGCCGCGGGCGCATGGTCTGGGCGGTGTTCGCGCCGACCAGCGGGTATATTCGCGGCGCGCTGGCCGGCAACTATGCCGGCGCCAGCGCCGACATTGCCATCGGCGTCGGGCTCGGCGCCAACGTCCTGGTCGGCGGCTCGCACCGCTCGTTCGCGCTGCAGCCGCTTTCGGTCGAAGCCAACACCGGAGTCAATCTTGCGGCCGGCGCAACGGACCTGCGGCTGCGCTGGAGGCGGTAGAACAAAATCGCGAATGGCTGAGTGGCGAATAGCGAATAGCGAATAGTTGAGCGCGGCCGCCACTCGCTATCTCGCCATTCGCTCAACTCAATCCAGCACGTGGCTGACCATGCCGTCGGCAAGCTTGGGTTCGAACCAGGTGGATTTCGGCGGCATGATCGCGCCGGCGTCGGCGACCGCCATCAGGTCGTGCATCTGGGTCGGGTAGAGCGCGAACGCCACCGCCATCTGGCCGGATGACACCAGCCGCTCGAGCTCGCCGAGCCCGCGGCCGCCGCCGACAAAATCGATGCGCTTGTCGGTGCGCGGATCGGTGACGCCGAAGATCGGCTCGATGATGTTGCGATGGAGCAGCGTGACCGGCAGCCGGCCGACCGGATCGGCCGGCGGCGCGCTCCCGGCGGCGTATTCGGGGCGTAATGTGAGACGATACCGGCGCCGGGCGAGGACCATGCCGAGCTCGTTCGCTTGCGCCGGCCGTACCGGCTGATCGCTCGGTTCAACTTGGTAGCGGCGGCCGATCTCCGCCAGCAGCGTCTCGGGCGTGCGCCCGTTCAAGTCGCGCAGCACGCGGTTGTAATCGAGGATGGTCATCTCGGCCTGAGGAAACAGCACGGTGAGAAAATCCCCGTGCGAGCCGTCGCCGCCGCGGGCCTGCGCGACACGCAGTGCCGCCGCCGAACGATGATGGCCGTCGGCGATATAGAGCGCCGGCAGGGCGTCGATCGCGCGCGTCAGCGCCGCGATCGCGGCATCGTCCTCGACCACCCAGAGCTGATGGCGCACGCCGTCGTCGGCGGTGACGTCGACCGCGGCAGGACCGGCGGCGGCGCGCGCCAGCATGGCGTCGATGCCTGGCGCGGTCCGATAGGCCAGCATCACCGGGCCGGTCTGCGCATTCACCGCCTCGATCTGACGGACGCGGTCGTCTTCCTTGGCAGGTGTCGTATGTTCGTGCTTGCGGATACGATTGCCCGCATACGCGGCAAGCGAAGCGACTGCCGCGAGCCCGGTCTCGACGTGGCCCTGCCAGGTGAGCCGGTAGACGTAGTAGCAAGGCTTGTCGTCGCGCATCAGCACGCCGGCGGCGATCATGTGCTGCAAATTCTCCGCGGCTTTGGCATAGACCGCGCGGTCATAAGGATCGATCGCCGCAGGAAGATCGATCTCCGCCTTGGAGACGTGCAGAAAGCTCCATGGCTTGCCCTTGGCCCGCTCGCGCGCTTCGGCGCTGGAGAGCACATCATAGGGCGGCGCAAGAACGTCCGCGGCGCGTCCCGGCGCCGGCCGCAACGCGCGAAAAGGTCTTATCAGGGGCAAATCGCTTCTCTACTGGGGTTTTGTTGCAGGACTCGGGATTTTCATTCGCTCAAATTCGCATTACGTCAATCCCGTGAGCAAACCCGCGATCATTCTCATTGCCGGCCCGACCGCGAGTGGCAAATCGGCATTGGCGCTGGAGCTGGCCGAAAAGCTGCGCGGCGTCGTCATCAATGCGGATTCCATGCAGGTTTATCGCGACCTGCGGGTCATCACCGCGCGGCCGACCGCGGACGACGAGCGGCGTGCCACGCATCGGCTCTATGGGCGCGTCGATGCGGCGGAGAATTATTCGGTGGGCCACTGGTCGGCGGACGCGGCCGCGACGCTGGCGACGACACAGCGCTACGGGCGCGCCGCCATCATCGTCGGCGGCACCGGCCTTTACTTCAACGTCCTGACGCGCGGGCTTGCCGCCGTGCCGCCGATCCCGGCCGAGATTCGCGAGGCGGTGCGCGCGCGGCTCGCCAGCGACGGCGTTAGCGCGCTGCACGTCGAGCTGAACGCACGCGATCCGGCGATGGCGGCGCGGCTGATGCCCGGTGATCGCGCCCGCATTACCCGCGCGCTGGAGGTGGTGCTGGCGACCGGCCGTTCGCTGCTGGACTGGCACGAGCAAAACAAGCCGGCGGGCCTTGACGCCGCCCGGGCGGCGAAAGTCTTTCTCATGCCCGAACGCGATGAGCTTTTGCGCCGCATCGATGCGCGGTTCGACGCCATGATGGCCGCCGGCGCGATCGAGGAGGTGCGTACGCTGGCGGCGCGCAACCTCGATCCCGATCTGCCGGCGATGAAGGCTCACGGCGTGCCGTGGCTCATTCGCCATCTCAAGGGCGAGATCGCGCTTACCGAGGCGGCCGAGGGCGCCAAGCGCGATACCCGCCAATACACCAAGCGGCAGGCGACCTGGTTCCGCAACCAGTTGCCCGACTTTGTCTGGGTCGAGCCGGAACAGGCGCTGGCTGCGATCGAAACGCAGCTGCGGGAGCTGTCGCTTGAAGCGTAGTATCTCAGTCTGAGTTTGACGTTAGAAGAAGCATATCGCCAATGACGGCGGAAATTGCGGAAACGGCAAGCCTATGGCCCCACCTCGCCCGCGGAGTATCACGATCGTCGCATCGCTCATGATCATCTTTGGTTTCGCCGAAATTATTACGGGCTTCAGCCATAGCTTTTTTGGCCTGCATACCGCTCATGGCGCAATTTCCACCTACATCGGTGCCAGCGTTGGCGCTTTTTATGCGGCCGCAGGTTTTATCATTCTCACCATGAAGCGGCGCGCAGCGTTTTGGGCCATTGTGCTGCTTCTTATGGTGGTTATTGGCCGCGTCTCTATGGTTATGATGGGCCTCTATCCCATCAACACTCCAAGACAAGCCGTAGCGATGATCCTCGGAACGTCTATCGCTGCTGCCTTCGCCATTTTCATTGCTCTGCAAAGGTCAGCTTTCCGGGAAGAAAGACCAGGATAATCTGACAAATTTCAGTGTGAGATACTGCCGCTTGGAACGGTCGCTGTGTGGGCTCAGAGACATCTGAGACGGATTGAGAAATAGGTGGGGTTCTCCGAAGCTCGGGTTGCGACACTCGAATCAAAGGAGAACCCCGATGCAGGTGTTTGGCCTGCCTGGCCAGATTATCAGAACTGGGAAGCTTGCGTCGCGGATCGCGGCGCAGTCCCCCGATAACGAAGCCGCGATCCGCCGGGCCGCGGTCGCCCGCTGGCGTCAAGCGCAGTCCGCCGGGCTGACCACCGCGCAGGCCGCCGCCGCGGTCGGCGTGCCGCGGGCAACGCTCTATCGCTGGGCGAAGCGGCCTCAACTGTGTTCGCGGCGGCCGAAACGAATGCGGCCCAAGACGTGGATACCGGCCATGGTCGAAGCCGTCGAAGCGCTGCGCCTCGATCACCCGATGTGGGGCCGCGCCAAGCTCGGGCCGCTGATCAGACGCGAAGGCTTTGTCGTGTCCGACGCCACGGTCGGCCGCATCATCGCCCATCTGGTCGCCCGCAGCGTGGTCGAGCGGGTGCCGACGCTGCGCCGGCGCAAGGGTGCTGGCGCCCGGCAATGGCGGCGCAACCACGCCTTGCGCCTGCCCAAAGGCACCAAGCCGACAACGCCGGGCGAGCTCGTCCAGGTCGATACGCTCTCAGTCAATGTGCGCCCCGACAAGGCCATCAAACAGTTCACCGCCTACGATCCGGTCGCCCGCTTCACAGCCGCGAAGGCCTTCTCTACCGCTACCGCCGGATGCGCCAAAAACTTCCTCGACAAGCTGCTCACCGCCTTCCCATTCAAGATCAAAGGCATTCAGGTCGACGGCGGCTCAGAGTTCATGGCCGAGTTCGAGCAGGCCTGCAAAGCCAAGGCGCTCACGCTGTTCGTGCTGCCGCCCAAGCGGCCGCAACTCAATGGCGCCGTCGAACGCGCCCAAGGCTCATGGCGATACGAATTCTATGCCTGCCATGACCTTCCGCACCGCCTCGATCGCCTCAATGACCACATCGATGCCTTCGCCCACCTCTATAACCATTACCGTCCCCACGGCGCCCTTGGCGGACGAACCCCAAGTGAGTATCTCACCCTCGCGAGCCAGGTGCCCCAGCCGTCTAATTTGTACTGATCCCGGACAGTCGCTTGACCTCGTGCTGCGCCGCCTATAAGTTATCGTCAGCAAAAAGGGCACAGCTGTGCGCTATTTCGTCGTCAAAACGCTGGTACTCGTAGGAAGGCGCACCGCCGGGGGTGGATAATCCCACCCGCGAGACGAGGCGGTGCGCGACGTAGGGGCTCTTGAGCCCCTTTTTTATTTTCTAAGACTTCCGCCTCCTTCCTCCCCGCAAGCGGGGGGAGGGTAGCGAGGGGGTAACGTTGAAAGCGGAGCAAGCCATGACGGAAATGACCGGCGCGGAAATGGTGATCGCGGCGCTTGCCGATCAGGGCGTCGAGCACATTTTTGGCTATCCCGGCGGCGCGGTGCTGCCGATCTACGATGCCTTGTTCCAGCAGGACAAAGTCAACCATATCCTGGTGCGGCACGAGCAGGGTGCCGTGCACGCCGCCGAGGGTTACGCGCGCTCGACCGGCAAGGTCGGCACGGTGCTGGTGACATCCGGGCCCGGCGCCACCAATGCGGTCACCGGCCTGACCGACGCGCTGTGCGATTCGATCCCGCTGGTCGTCATCACCGGCCAGGTGCCGACGCATTTGATCGGCAACGACGCGTTCCAGGAATGCGACACCGTCGGCATCACCCGGCCCTGCACCAAATACAATTATCTGGTCAAGACGATCGCCGACCTGCCGCGGGCGCTGCACGAGGCCTTCCATATCGCCGCCAGCGGCCGGCCGGGGCCGGTCGTGGTCGACATCCCCAAGGACATCCAGTTCGCCAAGGGCACCTACTTCAAGCCCCGCGAATTTCAGCACCGCGGCTATCGGCCGAAGATCAAGGGCGACCTCGACAAGATCAAAGAAGCCGTCGACCTGATGGCGGCGGCCAAGCGGCCGCTGTTCTACACCGGCGGCGGCGTGGTCAATTCCGGCCGCGCCGCATCCGATCTGCTGCGCGAACTGGTCAAAGCTCACCGGCTTTCCCATCACCTCGACATTGATGGGGCTCGGCGCCTTTCCCGCCGCCGACCGGCAGTGGCTCGGCATGCTCGGCATGCACGGCACCTGGGAGGCCAACTGGTCGATGCACGACTGCGATCTGATGATCGCCGTCGGCTCGCGCTTCGACGACCGCATCACCGGCCGGCTCGACGCCTTCTCGCCCGGCTCGAAGAAGATCCACATCGACATCGACCCGTCGTCGATCAACAAGAACGTCAAGGTCGATCTCGCCATCGTCGGCGATTGCGCCCATGTGCTCGAGGACATGGTGCGGCTGTGGCGCGCCAGCGGCGTCATTCCCGACAAGAAGGCGCTGCAGGTCTGGTGGGAGCAGATCGGGAAATGGCGGGAGAAGAACTCGCTCGCGTTCCGCAATTCCAACGAGATCATCAAGCCGCAATACGCGATCGAGCGCCTGTACGAGCAGACCAAGGACCGCGACACCTACATCACCACCGAAGTCGGCCAGCACCAGATGTGGGCGGCGCAGTTCTATCACTTCCAGGAGCCGAACCGCTGGATGACCTCGGGCGGGCTCGGCACCATGGGCTACGGCCTGCCGGCGTCGGTCGGCGTGCAGCTCGCCCATCCGAACGCGCTGGTCGTCGACATCGCCGGCGAGGCCTCGGTGCTGATGACCATGCAGGAAATGTCGACCGCGGTGCAGTACGATCTGCCGATCAAGATTTTCATCCTCAACAATCAGTACATGGGCATGGTGCGGCAATGGCAGGAATTGCTGCACGGCAAGCGCTACGCCGATTCCTACACCGAGGCGCTGCCGGATTTCGTCAAGCTCGCCGAGGCCTATCACGCCCACGGCATCCGCTGCACGCATCCGGGCGATCTCGACGTAAAGATCCGCGAAATGCTCGAGGTGAAGAAGCCGGTGCTGTTCGACTGTGTGGTCGATCCGGCGGAAAACTGCTTCCCGATGATTCCGTCGGGCCGCGCCCATAACGAGATGCTGCTCGGCGACGCCTCGACCCGTGTCGAGGATGCCGTTACCGAGGAAGGCAAGGTGATGGTGTGATGCCGAGCGAATAGCGAAATGGCTAATAGCTAATAGCTAATACGAAGCCGCCACCCCGACTATTCGCTACTCGCTACTCCCTACTCGCTATTTGCCGTTTCCAACCGAGGACGACTTCGTGAACACCGCCGCAACCACCCACTACCCCGCCGCCCCCACCGCCCAGAACATCGAGACCCGCACGTTGTGCGTGCTGGTCGACAATGAGCCGGGCGTGCTGGCGCGCGTGATCGGCCTGTTCGCCGGCCGCGGCTACAATATCGACTTGCTCACGGTCTCGGAGACCGAGCACGAGAAGCATCTGTCGCGCATCACCATCGTCACCCGCGGCACGCCGATGGTGATCGAGCAGATCAAGAACCAGCTCGACCGCCTGGTGCCGGTGCACCGCGTCGTCGACTTGACCACGGCCGGTCCGGCGCTGCAGCGCGAGCTCGCCATGGTCAAGGTGCGCGGCAAGGGCGAGCAGCGCATGGAGGCGCTCCGCCTCGCCGACGCTTTCCGCGCCCGCGTCATCGACGCCGCCAATGAAAGCTTCGTGTTCGAGATCACCGGCGCGTCGGACAAGATCGAGAGCTTCGTCAACCTGATGCTGCCGCTCGGCCTGGTCGAGGTCTCGCGTACCGGCGTGGTCGCCATTTCCCGCGGGCCGGAAGGAATGTGAAGCTTGCGAGCAGCGGAGCGCGCCTCTGGTTGAAATCCGATAACCGAGGCTAAATATGTGCCTATCGGAAAGATGCGCGAGAAGGCACAGCGATGAAACCGAGCCAAACCCACTTGCCGGCGGATTGCCGCGCGGTCAGCGACGTTCTTGCCCGGATCGGCGACAAGTGGTCGGTCCTGGTGGTTACGCGGCTCGGCGACGGGCCGCTCCGTTTCAACGAGCTGCGGCGCTCGATCGGCGGAATTTCCCAGCGCATGCTGACGCTGACGCTGCGCGGGCTCGAACGCGACGGGCTGATTACGCGCACGGTTTTTCCGACCATTCCGCCGCGGGTCGATTATGCGCTGACGGCGCTCGGCCGCGATCTGCTGAAACCGGTCTCCGAGCTGGGCGCGTGGGCCATTCGCAACCAGGCCAAGATCGCCCGGGCGCGCGAGCAATTCGACGGCATTTGCGAGGCGAGCGGAAAGCCGCCCATGCGTCGCGATGCGCGGCGAACCGGGCTTGTCCAAGCTGCGCGCAGCACCTAGAAGCACGGTCGCGATAACAAACGGTCGGGACTTGGTAGGTACCTGGCCAACCAGGGGTGAGAACCATGCGTGTTTACTACGACCGCGACGCCGACCTGAACCTGATCAAGGGCAAGAAGGTCGCCGTCATCGGCTATGGCAGCCAGGGCCACGCCCATGCGCTCAATCTGCGCGATTCCGGCGTCAAGGACGTCGCCGTGGCTTTGCGCAAGGGCTCGCAGGGCGTGAAGAAGGCGGAGGGCGAGAAGCTCAAGGTCATGGACGTCGCCGAGGCCGCCAAATGGGCCGACGTGATGATGATGCTCACGCCCGACGAGCTGCAGGCCGACATCTACACCCAGCATCTGCACCCGAACATGAAAGAAGGCGCGGCGCTGATGTTCGCGCACGGGCTCAACATCCATTTCAACCTGATTGAGCCGCGCGCCGACCTCGACGTGATGATGATCGCGCCCAAGGGGCCGGGCCATACCGTGCGCTCCGAGTATCAGCGCGGCGCCGGCGTGCCGTGTCTCTTGGCAATCCACAGGGATGCCTCGGGCAACGCCCACGACCTCTGCCTGTCCTACGGCGCGGCAATAGGCGGCGGCCGCGCCGGCATCATCGAGACGAGCTTCCGCGAGGAATGCGAAACCGATCTATTCGGCGAGCAATCGGTGCTGTGCGGCGGCCTGGTCGAGCTGATGAAGGCCGGCTACGAAACCCTGGTCGACGCCGGCTACGCGCCGGAGATGGCCTATTTCGAATGCGTGCACGAGGTGAAGCTGATCGTCGACCTCATCTATGAAGGCGGCATCGCCACCATGAACTATTCGGTCTCCAATACCGCCGAGTACGGCGAATACGTTTCCGGTCCGCGCGTCGTCGACGACAAGACCCGTGCCGAGATGAAGCGCATCCTGGACGACATCCAATCCGGCAAATTCGTCAAGGACTGGATGCTGGAGAACAAGGTCAATCAGACTTCGTTCAAGGCGATGCGGGCCAAATGCGCCGACCATCCGATCGAACAGGTCGGCGCCAAGCTGCGGGCGATGATGCCGTGGATCAAACAGCGGGCGCTGGTGGACAAGAGCCGGAACTGATCCACAGCATTTTGTGGTAAGATGGGCTCGCGGGGCGAGCGCTTTCGGGATCAAACAACGCGCGCTGGTAGATAGGTCGCGCAACTGAGCGCGGCGGCACGCCGGGGCGCGTCGCCGAGATTGATCTTCGGGAGGCTTTTGCATGCTGATCGTGCGCCTCGCCAAGGTCGCGCTGGTCGCTGCGGTCGGGGCGTTCGCGCTCATTGTCGCCTACGACAATATCGTCGACTACGATTTCAACTACGCGTTCGTGCGCCACGTACTCAGCATGGACACGACGTTTCCGAACAACGCGCTGATAGGTAGAGCGATTACCGATCCGCGGGTTTGGTCGGCGGCCTATGCGGTGATCATCGCTGCCGAGGGCCTGACAGCCCTGCTGGCAATGATCGGCACATTAGCCTTGCTCGTGCGCATCCGCGCCCCGGCGGCGATCTTCAACCGCGCCAAAGTCTGGGCAATCGCGGGCCTGACGGTCGGCTTCGGCCTCTGGTTCTTCGGTTTCCTGGTGGTCGCCGGCGAATATTTTGCGATGTGGCAATCGCAGACCTGGAATGGACAGCAAGCCGCCTTCCGCATCGAGGCGATCATCCTGGGCGTGCTGATTTTTGTGAGCTTGCCCGACAGCGATCATGACGCCGACTCTGGCAGCGCTGAATCGTAGTTTTGCACTTTGCGGCGTTTTTCCCTCGACGGGATCGCCGCCCGTACCAGTGGGGCTGATACGCCCGAGAATTAGGACAGCATTATTGTCGCTTCCGGCTCGAATGATGCCGGGCTTGTTTAGAATTTGTCTTGCTAAGAAATAGCGGCTTGCTAGCATTGCGACTGGTGCAGCTGGGCGCGCTTTTCGTTCTGCACCGCACACTGCAATAACATGCCGGCCCTCGGGTGACCGCAAATGGCGGTGCGCATCGGCCGGCCCGCCGAAATCCGGCGAAGTCGCGGGGCTGAAGGGCGGCACTCCGTGGCAGAAGCAAACCGCCATTGGAGGGAGTATGGTCACCCTGAACATTAATGGGCATGATCATTCGGTCGATGTACCGAACGACACGCCGCTATTGTGGGTCATCCGCGAGCATCTGCAGATGACCGGCACGAAATTCGGTTGTGGCGCCGGTTTGTGTGGCGCTTGCACCGTCCATCTCAACGGCGAGGCTGTGCGCTCCTGCCAGACCGCCGTGTCGCAGGCCTCGGGCAAGAAGATCACCACGATCGAAGGCCTCGATCCCAAGGGCGAGCACCCCCTACAGCGGGCGTGGATCGCCGAACAGGTCCCGCAATGCGGCTACTGCCAGTCCGGGCAGATCATGCAGGCGGCGGCGCTGCTCGCCAAGAACACCGATCCGACCAAAGCCGAAGTCGTCGTGCACATGGATGGCAACCTCTGCCGTTGCATGAGCTACGTGCGAATCCAGCGCGCCATCATGCGCGCCGCGGCCGACATGCGGGGGGTCTAAGCCATGACGAAACATCAGAAGATCGACATGCTGCCCAGCCTTGACCGGCGCAGCTTCATCATCGGAACCGCCGCCACCGGTCTCGTCCTTGGCTATGCGGCGTTCCCGGAGATCGGCGAAACCTTGGCCGCCACTGGCGCCAATGTCGAGCCGACCGTCTGGGCCTCCATCGGCAATGACGGCAAGGTCACGGTGACCGTCGGCAAGGCCGACATGGGCCAGCACATTGCCAGCACCATGGCGCAACTGGTCGCCGAGGAGCTGGAAGCGTCCTGGAAGGACATGGCGGTCGTACTCGCCTCGAACGATCCGAGGTACAACGATCCGGTTCTCGGTGCGCAGGTGACCGGCGGCAGCTGGAGCACCGGCATGAACTTTGATGCGATGAGCCGGGCCGGCGCCGCCGGACGTCTGACGCTGATCAAGGCGGCCGCCGAGGTCATGGGCGTTCCGGAAAGCGAATGTCACGCTCGCGAATCGCGCGTCCATCACGCCAAATCGAAGAAGAGCATGACCTTCGCCCAGATCGTGCAAAGCGGCAAGGCGAACAAGACCTGGACGGCGGACGAGCTCAAGGCGATCAAGCTGAAAACGCCGGACCGGTACACCAAGATCGGTCAGTCGCTGCCGCAGATCGACATTCCGTCGAAGACCAACGGAACCTGCAAATACGGCATCGACGCCCATGTTCCGGGCATGCTCTACGGCAAGCTGGCGATCCCGCCGGTGCGCTATGGCGCGACGGTGAAGTCGGTCGACGACAGCGAGGCCAAGAAAGTTCCGGGCTTCGTCAAGGCCGTCGTTGTCGAGGACAAGACCGCTACGACCTCGGGCTGGGTGGTCGCGGTCGCTTCAAGCTACGAGGGCGCCAAGAAGGCGGCCGCGGCGCTGAAGATCGACTGGGACAAAGGCCCGTACGCCAACGTGTCCGACCAGTCGATCATCGACAAATCTCGGCGCCTGCAAAGGGAAGGGACCCAAGGCTTCCTGTTCGTCAAAGACGGCGACTCCGCCGCGGCGATGCAAAAGGCCGCCAGGGTCATCGAGGCGGAATATCTCACCAGCCTCAATATCCACGCGCCCATGGAGCCGATGAACGCGCTGGCCATGGAGGAGAACGGCGTCTGGCACATCTACACCGGCAACCAGTTCAACACCCGCACCACCTTGATTGCGGCTGCGATGGCCGGCGTCGATGCCAAGAACATCGTCATCCATCAGCACTATCTGGGCGGCGGCTTCGGACGCCGGCTGGAGTCGGACATGACCGTACCGGCCGTTGCCGCGGCCAAGGCGGTCGGCAAGCCGGTGAAGCTGATCTATGCCCGTGAAGACGACATGCAGATGGATTTCACGCGGCCCCTGACCTATCAGAAGGTCAAGGTCGGGCTCGACGCCGACGGCAAAGCCGTCGCCATGGAGCACGACGTGATCGGCGCGTGGCCGACGGCGCGCTGGGGCATCCCGGCGTTCCTGACGCCGTCCGTGGACAAGAAAGGCCCGCACGACAGTTTCACAGTCAACGGCGCCGATTATTGGTACACGATCCCCAACCACACCGTGCGCAACTTCGAGAACAAGCTGGCGCAGAACGCGACGCCGTCAGGCCAGCTGCGTTCGGTGGCACCCGGGTGGACGTTCTGGGCGGTCGAAAGCACCATGGACGACATCGCGCATGCGTCCGGTCAGGACCCGGTCGAGATGCGCCTGAAGCTGCTTGACGGTCTCGGCGCCAATGCCGGCGGCGACAAGCCGCAGAACGTCGGCGGCGCCAAGCGGCTCGCCAACGTGCTGCGCATCGCGGTGGGCCGTTCAGGTTATGGGGCGATCAAACTTGGAAAAAACGAGGGCATCGGCGTTGCCTGCGTCAGTTCGCAGGAACGTTCGAGCCCGACATGGACGGCTTGTGTCGCCCATGTGAAGGTCGATCCCGCCAGTGGCGACGTGACGTTGAAAAAGCTCACCGTCGCGATGGACGTCGGCACGGTGGTCAACCCGGACGGCGTGCGCGCCCAGATCGAGGGCTCGACTTTGTGGGGCGCCTCGATTGCCATGCTTGAGAAAGCCACGATCGAGAACGGCGGCATCCAGCAGACCAACTTCGACAGCTATACGCCGATGCGTTTGAGCCAGGTGCCCGAGCTTGACATCAGCATCATCGGCAACGGCGAGCCGGCGGTTGGCTGCGGCGAGCCGGCGGTTACGGTGGTCGCGCCGGCGATCGGCAATGCCATCTTCAACGCGGTCGGTGCGCGCGTGCGCTCGCTGCCGATCACGGCGGAAGCCGTCAAGGCGGCGATGAAGGCCTAAGCGGGCGTCCGGCCGCCGTTGCGAAACTGCGAGAGCGGCATCCTTCGGGATGCCGCTTTTTCTTGTTCCACGCATGCCGGCTTGTAAGCGGCCTCGCTACCGCCGTGACAGCGGAGCCTGACGATGTTTAATACCGTTCAATGTCGTCCGGCGGGTCCGAGATATATGAGCTAGACAGCGTCGAGATCGCGGTGGAGCCGTGGTCGTGGACATTTGCCGTCGAGCGCCGCGATGAGATCGACCGGCACTTCGCCCAGGTGCAGCGCAATCGAGCGGGGGTCTGGAACGGGCGCGTGCTGTTGGTGAACCGCTATGCTATTTCCGGCCGTGTTCTGCGCGGCGCTTGTTTCGAGACCGATTACGCGAGTTTCCTGGCCTGGCGTCATTGGGATTTTGCCGACCGGGCCGTCGCCAATGTGTTCGCCGCCACCGCGCTGCAGGCCGCCGACGGCGCCTATCTGGTCGGCGAAATGGCGCCGGAAACTGCGGCGGCGGGGCGGCTTTATTTCCCGGCCGGAACGCCGGAGCCGAACGACATCGCGGCCGGCGTGCTCGACCTTGCCGGCAACGTGCGCCGTGAGCTCAAGGAAGAGACCGGACTCGACATCGGTGAACTTAAGGTCGAGCCAGGCTGGAGCGCGGTAATCGATCGCTGCTATATCGCCGTGCTGAAACGGGTCGCGGCTCGCCAGAGCGCTGACGAGCTTCGCTCCCGCATCCTGCGTCATCTGGCGAGCGAAGCGAATCCCGAGCTCGCCGATATCCACATCGTGCGCGGCCCCGATGATCTGGATTCACGCATGCCGGCCTTCGTCATTGCGTTTCTTGAACGGGTCTGGCGGCAATGACGGAGCATACATCGCTACGAGACGACGATGAAACTGCCGAAGATCATCAAGCATTGCCGGATCGATAGGCCGGGCCATTTCCGGCTCGCCGGTTGCGATCCGGCCGATAGCTTCGGGCTTTCGACCGACATCAAAGACGTCAATGCGGCACTCGCCGACGGTATTGCCCGACTTACCGAGCTGCAGCAGCGGCTCTACGCCAACGGCCAATGGGCGGTGCTGCTGGTGCTTCAGGGCATGGATGCTGCCGGCAAGGATGGCGTCGTCAAGCATGTCATGTCCGGCGTCAATCCGCAGGGTTGCGAGGTGCATGCCTTCAAGGCGCCCAGTGCCGAGGAGCTGGAGCACGACTTTCTGTGGCGGGCGGCGAAAGTTCTTCCGGCGCGCGGGCGCATCGGCATTTTCAACCGTTCGCATTACGAGGAAGTGCTGGTGGTGCGCGTGCATCCGGCGATGTTGCAGCGGCAAAAGCTGCCGCCAAGCGCCACCGGCAAGGACATCTGGAAACGCCGCTTTAGGGAGATACGCGAGTTCGAGCGCCACATCGCGCACAACGGCATGCTGGTGCTGAAATTCCATCTGCGCATCTCCAGGGAAGAGCAGCGCAAGCGCTTTCTGGCGCGCATCGAGGAGCCTGCCAAGCGCTGGAAATTCTCGATGAACGATGTGGCCGAACGCCAGCGGTGGGACGAATACATGGCCGCCTATGAGGACATGATCCGCGAGACTTCGACGGATTATGCGCCTTGGTATGTCGTTCCGGCCGACCACAAGCACGTCGCCTGGCTGATCGTGGCCGGCGCCGTCGTCGAGGCGCTGGAAGGGCTCAAGCTCGATTTTCCGAGAGTCCGGGGCAAGGCGCTCGCGGAGCTCAAGCGCGCCGAGCGCGCGCTGCGGGCGGAAAAGGTCAAGGCCGGCGGCGAGACCTGAGGCGTGGCCGACAAAAGGAAGGCAAGCTCAAAACGCGTCGGCGGGCCGCGCCGGCGACCGCTGTCTCCAATCAATGTGACGTGAGTGACGCAGCTTTGCCGCGCCAATTGAGGTGAATTCCGGTCATGACGCCATGACCGGATCGCATGCGTCCGATCAGAAGCCGCTGCTTCACACCCGGTGCGGACCGGACTACTATCATTATGTTCGACAAAGACGGTCCCCCCGCGTGAATGCAATGGTGCAGAAGTGCGCGACGCATTTTGCTGTCGTGGCGCTGTTTGGGTTGTCGGTTGCGGCACGCGCCTTCGCGGCGCCGTCCGATTTTGACGGCGTGTGGATTCCGGACGTCAAAGACCAGAAGCGCCAGGAAACCGAAAATATCCCGCCCTGGAAGCCCGACATCCTGCCGCAGGTCCAGCATTTGATTGCCGAGGAAAAAGCCGGCCGGCCTTTCCTCGTGCTCAGCCATTGCCTGCCACACGGCATGCCGAGCTGGATGCTGATCACCCACAATGCGTTCGAGTGGCTGACCACGCCCGGGCGCATCACCATGCTCGGCGAGGTCGACGGCAACCGCATGCGGCGGGTCTATATGGACGGCCGCACCCATCCCGAGGACCCCGATCTGACGCTGCACGGCCACTCCATCGGCCATTGGGACGCCGATGTCCTGGTCATCGACACCACCGCGATCGTGCCGCAGGCCTATATCGCGACCAGCGAAGCGGTCGGCATTCCGAACGATGGCGACATGCATATCGTCGAGCGGCTGCATCTGGCAAAGCCGAACGTTCTCGACGACGACCTGGAAATCACGGCGCCGAAGGTCTTGACCGCAACCTGGAAAACCACCCGCATTTTCCGCCGCTATCCCGAGCGTCACTATGAGATCACGGAAGGCGAATGCGAGCAGGAAGACCTCGCTCCCGGCAAGGACGCGTTCGGCAACGATATATTCGTTTCCCATCCAATGAACCCGGACGGCTCGGTCCGCACGGTGAAATAAGGAACCAGCAGGTGTCGTGCAAAAGCGTTCTGATTGCAGCTGGCTTGATGCTGGGCTCGGTCTTGGCCCTGGTCTCGGGTTTGACCGGCGTCGCGGTGGCGCATCACTCCGGCGCGGCCTACGACATGGAACATCCGAAGACCATGGAGGGTACCGTCAAGACGGTGAACTGGACCAACCCGCACATCACCTTTGCCGTCGAGTCCGATGCCAAGGATGGCCAACCGGCGCAGACTTACGTGTTCGAAGTCTCAAGTCCTGGCGTGTTGACCCGCTCGGGCTGGACCAAGCGCTCGCTGCAGCCCGGAGATCACGCGGTGTTCCATTATGCGCCATTGCGCGACGGCAATCCCGGCGGGTTTTTGCTGAAGGTCGATTTGCCCGACGGCAAGGAGCTCAGTTTCAGCCTGACGCCAGCCGAGCAGTGACGGCGTGATCGACGGCCGTGCTGAAACACCTTAGCAGCTTCCTGGCGGCAACTTCGCTGAGCCATGCGATCCAGACGGCGGGCTGGATCATTCCGACCCTGCAGACGATTCATATTCTCGCGGTCGCGGTGCTGTTTTCCTCCGCGATCCTGATGGACTTGCGGCTTTGGCGGCTGCTGCAGCGCGACGTCCCATTGCCGGAAGTCGCGCGCCGATTCCTTCCCGCGATCTGGCCGGTGTTGCTGATCCTCCTGCTCACGGGGAGCCTGCTGATCATCGGCGAGCCGCGGCGTTCGCTCTTGAATACCACCTTCTACCTCAAGATGACGCTTCTGGTCGTCGCGATCGTACTGACCGCGGGCCTGCAATGGTCGTTGGCGTCGGTGCCGGAATTTTGGGAGAAGGATTGGCTGCGGCGGCTGGCGGCGCGTTTGACCGCGACCGTCTCCATCCTGGTCTGGTGCGGGGTGCTGTTTGCCGGACGCTGGATCGCCTACACGCAGGTCGGCTGATGCTGCAGCTCAAGGAACTGATTTCAATTCTTGAGAACAGCGGTCTGGCGGACAATATTCGCGAGAATGACGTACTCTTTCCGCTTGTCGAATTGGTGCACGTGCTCGCGATTTGTCTGGTGGTCGGGTCCATTCTGGCGGTCGACCTGCGGTTGCTCGGGGTCGCCTGGATTCAGCGCTCGGTGAGCTCGGTGACGCGGGGAGTCCTGCCGCTGACCTGGGGGGCGTTTGTCGTCGCCGTCGGTTCGGGCGGTCTGATGTTCATCTCCAACGCCACCAAATATCTGGGCAACGGTTTTTTCATCGCCAAGATGATCCTGATCGGAGTGGCCGGACTGAATATGGCAGTGTTCCACCTCATCAGCGCCAAAGACTTGCCGCGCTGGGACAACGAAAGCCGATTGCCGCTGCCGGCGCGGCTAGCGGGCGGCGTGTCGATTCTCATATGGATCGCGGTGGTCGCGTGCGGACGCTGGATCGGCTTTACCATGGAGCCTGGATGACATGATCGGCGCGCGCTTCTTTCCCGCCTTCTCGACGGCGGCGGTCCTTGCCGGCGCGTTGGCATCGCCTTCGATCGGCGCGGATGGGTCGCCGCCGTTTCAACCCTATGTCGACATGAAAACCTTCATGGAGCACGTGCTCACGCCGGCGGCAAAGATCGTCTGGAGCGTCAATGGTGTCGTGATCGACGCCAACGGCGAGCACGATCTCGCCCCCAAGACCGACGCCGACTGGGAAGAGATCGTCAGCGGTGCCGCGACGCTGGCCGAGGCCACCAACGCGCTGATGATTCCGCAGCGGGCGCTCGATGCGCAGTGGAACGTCTATGCCAGGAGACTGGCCGATGCCGCCAGCAAGGCCTATGTCGCCGCCGAGGCCCACGATCTGAAATCGATCTCGCAGGTCAGCGATCAGCTCGACGAGATTTGCGCGGCCTGTCACCGGCACTACGGACTAGAATGAGTTGAACGGCGGCGGTCCCGATGTCCGTTTCCTAGGGGCATAACCGATAACCCGAGGCCAAGTTGAATCGGTCGAAAATGACCCACATCGGTCCTCGCGGTGTCATCAATATCAGACGGCCGCTAGTTCCACTGGACACTCGGGCAGGCCAGCGCGAACCAGGAATTCGATAAGGGTCCGCTTAATCCCTACGTCGCGATACCACTCGTGATTTTCCACAAAGTCAGTTGTCAGGTCAGGGGCACTAGCGATTGCCTCGGCGACAACCTCGCGTGCGCGGGCGGTCTGGCCAAGCGCCGCATGCGCGGCCGCGCGGTATAATCGCGATCGGCGAGTTTGAAAAGTCAGTCGGAGCGCCGACTCGATCGCTTCACGAAATCGACTGAGGTGGTACAGCACAGCGACCCGTTCCTCGATGCACCAGACATGGAGAAAGGGTCGAGCTCCCCGGCCTGGTCGAGCAGCACCAGCGCCCGCTCCGGCTCCCCCGAAAAGTTGTAGAACGCGGCCGAGCGGCCTTTGACATAGGCGTCCGACGGGCTGAGTGCCATTGCCTTCTCATGGTATGTTCGCGAGGCGTCAAAGGCGCCGCGGTGCATGAGTATCGAGCCCATGATCCGATTGGCCTCCGGATCATTGGGGTCGAGTTCGAGCGCGCGCTGCGTGCGCCGCTCACCGTCATCCCAATCGAATTCCGGCAAACCGGAGCGAGCACAGACCCACATGGCGCGCGGGCGGGCGAAGTTCGCATCCGCTCCGATGGCGCGCTCGAACCAACGGGTCGCCTGACGCAAGTTCTCGTCGAGAACCCCCCCGAGGCGATGATACTCGAGCCCGCGCAAGTAAAACTCGTAAGCGGTCATTGACTTCGGGCTTGAGCCGGCGCGCGGCCACAATATCACTTTCCTCGATCCGGCCCAGCACTGTTGAGGCGACCCGCGAGACCAACTCGTCGAGCCGGTCGACCAGGCTTTCAAAGCTCTCGTTGCGCCGATCGCTCCAGACCACTCCGCCGGTGTCAGTCTCTGAGAGCGATAGGCTCAAGCGGATTTGCGATCCGAATTGGCGTATCGTGCCAGTGAGCACGTAGCGCACGCCGAACCGATCGCCTACAGTCTGCGGATCACAGGCGGTGGCGGCGAGGGCCCGTGTCGCCGAGCGTGAAGTAACAAACAGTTTCTTAAATCGACCGAGTTCGAAAATCAGCTCCTCGGTGATGCCCTCGGCCAAATACCGCTGATCCTCGTTACCGGAGGCAACCTCGATCGGCATGACAGCCAGCGAATAAGGTCTCTTGGCCTGCATTGGCGTCGGCTGAGTTGGAGCTATCTGGTAGATGTGGCGGGTTATCTCGCCGCGCACGCGGTAAACCCGAATCGGCTGGACGATGTTGCGGAAAGTCTGCTCGCCGCGGTCGTCGAAGGCGAAGGGCGAGTTGCGACGTATCTGCTCGAAAAGCGTAGCGCTAACGTCAATGGCATCCGGGTCGGCCGCCTGCTGAATGCGGGCGGCGAGATTGACGCCATCGCCGATCAGATCGTCGTTTTCTACGAGCACATCAGCAAGATGCAAACCAAAGCGCATGTGTAATGGGCGCTCGTCGCCTTGCCCAGCCAGTAGCAGCCCAGCCCGAATACCCGCGGCGCATCGCACTGCGTTTATCGGGCTCCCGAATTCGACGAGCACCGCGTCGCCCATCGCCTTGAACAGGCGGCCATCGCATTTGGCAATCTCTGCGTCGATCAAGTTGCGGCAGTTGGCAAGCCGCTGAGCGGTGCCGTCCTCATCGGCCTCCATCAAACCCGAATAGCCGACTACATCAGCGACCAATATCGCCGCCATTCGCCGTTTCATCGGAGCAGGCCTCCTAAGAAAAGGCTAGCATATTCCTTTTTGCAATGTGATCCCAGCGAGGTTCGCGCGACCGGCGGTTACAGGACGAGTGGTCTTTTTTGGGTGCGTCAATCGGCGATTTCTACGGCATTTGAAACTAAAACGTGATGTCTCCCTTTGGCCCTGGCTGTGTAAAAACGCACGGGCTGTGATTTACTCCGCAGTATGATTCTTGCCCTGCGGAGGTCGTATGAAGCGCTTCGTTGAGGGGATTGATCGGAGCCAGGCGACGCTGTTTCCGGAATGCCTGGAAGACTGGATCGATGCGGACAATCCGGTTCGGGTGATCGATGCCTTTGTCGAGAAGCTAAGCTTGTTCGAGTTGGGGTTTGATGGGGTGGCCCCCGAGGTAACGGGCCGACCGTCATATCATCCCTCGGTTTTGCTGAAGCTGTACATCTACGGCTATCTCAACCGGGTTCAGTCGAGCCGGCGGCTTGAGTGCGAGGCTTTGCGCAATGTCGAGACGATGTGGCTGACTGGCCGGCTCACGCCTGACCATAAAACGATTGCCGACTTCCGTAAGGATAGCGGGCCTGCGATCAAGCAGGTTTGCGTGCAATTTATTGAGCTCTGCCGCCTGATGGGGCTGCTCACACAAGCGAGCGTTGCGATCGATGGCAGCAAGTTCAAGGCGGTCAATACCCGCGACAAGAACTTTACGCGCGGGAAGGTGGAGCGACGCCGCGCCCAGTTGGAGAAGAGCGTATCGCGCTATCTTGCGCAGCTCGACACCGCCGACCTGCAGGAACCATCGGAAGAGCTTGCGGCGAAGACGGCGCATTTGAAGGAGAAGCTGGTCAAGCTGGAAAGCGAGATGCAGCGGCTGGCGGCGATGGAGAGGCTGATGTTGGCCTCGCCCGATCAGCAGGTCTCGCTCACCGATCCTGATTGCCGTTCGATGGCGACCAGCGGACGCGGCTCCGGCGTGGTCGGCTACAATGTGCAGGTCGCCATCGATACAGAACATCACCTGATCATCGCACATGAGATAACGAACGACGGCTCAGATCGTGCACAACTTGCCAATATCGCTTGCCAGGCGAAGGAGGTCTTCGGCGTTGACAAACTCGAAGCCGTTGCCGATCGGGGCTATCACAGCGGCGAGGAAATCCTTGCCTGCGACAAGGCAGGAATTGCGGTGACGCTTCCCAAGCCGATTACCTCAGGCATGGAGGCACGAGGTCGCTTCGGCAAACAGGACTTTGTTTATCTCAGCGACGAGGATGTGTATCGCTGTCCTGCCGGAGAGAAGCTCGCTTACCACTACTCCAATGAGGAGAACGGATTAGTTCTCCGCCGCTACTGGACCAACGCCTGCCAGAGCTGCGCTATCAAACAGCGCTGCACGACCGGAAAGGAACGGCGGATCACGCGTTGGGAGCACGAGCAAGTGCTGGAGGTCGTACAGAAACGCCTTGATATGAACCCGCACGCTATGCGCCAGCGACGCGAGACGGCTGAACATCCATTTGGCACGCTGAAGATGAGGATGGGGGCGACGCACTTCCTGATGAAGCGCTTGCCAAAAGTTGCCAGCGAGATGGCACTCCACGTGCTCGCCTACAATCTCACCAGGGTGATGAACATCATGGGCGTGCAGCCGCTGATGGCCGTGATCCGAGCATAGCCAAAATCTCGAGACAGCAGCCCACGTCGCCTCTCCCAAAGGTTTTTACACAGCCAAGACCCAAAGCAAACATTCTAAGATGTCCGCCACTCGTTCGCTTCCGGGGGCCAAGGCGACATTAGGCCGCTTATGTGTACACGCCCCGGGCGCGCGGCGCATCCGACAGAAGGAACTACTCAGCGGCTTCCGCCGCGAGGTTCGGCGGGAATTCGTTCACGGCGCCGGCCTCGTTGTCGACGACCATCAGCAAGTCGAAATAGCGGATCACGGGCGTCGAGCCGGTGCGCGCCTTGATGTTGGCGAACCATTCCGCGTTGTGGCCGCGCTGCGCGGCTTCCCTGGACGGCCAGATATAAAATGCGCCGCCGGTGCCGTCTTCGCCGACGATATAGTGCTTGCGGATGAGTTCCTCATTAGCTCGCCAGCGCGGAATGGTGGTGCGGGCGTCTTCGAGAATTTGCTCCCGCGTCAGACCGGGCGGATACTTGAACTGCACGAATTCGACGATCATAGGTCAGTCTCCCTGTCGTTTCTGCGAGTGTATCGCAACGATCGCACCATGTGCAGCGAAGGGTCTTGCACTGTGGTCGACACATCCTTACAACAGCGGCGGTTCCGAGGTTAAGGCGGTCTTTAACTCTTCTCCGCAACTTTGGACCGATGAGGATGCGCATGTCGATTCGCGACGATTTCGACGCGATCGAACGGGGAGCCGGCGAGGCTCGGCCCGGCGCTGTCGTCATTCTCGGCGGGCTCCTGCTCCTTATCGCCCCCTGAGGGCCGGCTGGGCGTTTGCGCCTGGGCACTCAGGGGATCGCTTAAGCCAGCAACCCAGCAGCGCCTTCCCCTCCCCACCCTCCCCCGCATGCGGGGGAAGGTAGGGAGGGGGCCTTGGCGCAGACGAGAAGGACCTAGATCATGACCAGCCCCGCCCAGTCCGAGAAGGACCGCGTCGTTATTTTTGACACCACCTTGCGCGACGGCGAGCAATGCCCCGGCGCCACCATGACCCACGAGGAGAAGCTCGAAGTCGCCGCGCTGCTCGACGAGATGGGTGTCGACATCATCGAAGCCGGCTTCCCGATCGCCTCGGAAGGCGACTTCGCCGCCGTCAACGAGATCGCCAGGCGCACCAAGAACGCAGTGGTTTGCGGGCTGGCGCGCGCCGGCTTCAACGACATTGATCGTTGCGCCGAGGCCATCAAGCCGGCCCGACGGCGGCGCATTCACACCTTCCTGTCGACCTCGCCGGTGCACATGAAATACAAGCTGCAGAAGGAGCCGCACGAAATCTACGAGATGGTAATCGCGCAGGTGACGCGGGCGCGCGGCCACACTGACGATGTCGAATGGTCGAGCGAGGACGGCACGCGCACCGAGCACGACTTCCTTTGCCGCTGCGTCGAGGCCGCGATCAAGGCCGGCGCCACCACCATCAATATTCCCGATACCGTCGGCTACTCGGTGCCGGAGGAATATTTCGCGCTCATCAAGATGGTGCGCGAGCGGGTGCCGAATTCCGACCAGGCGCGCTTTTCCGTGCACTGCCATGACGACCTCGGCATGGCGGTGGCCAATTCGCTCGCCGGCGTGCGCGCCGGCGCCCGCCAGATCGAATGCACCATCAACGGCATCGGCGAGCGCGCCGGCAACGCCTCGTTGGAAGAAGTCGTGATGGCGATGCGGGTGCGCAACGACGTGATGCCTTACTGGACCGGCGTCAACAGCAAGATGCTGACGCGGGCGTCAAAGCTCGTCGCCGCGGTCACGTCGTTTCCGGTGCAGTACAACAAGGCGATTGTCGGCCGCAATGCGTTTGCGCATGAGAGCGGCATCCACCAGGACGGCATGCTCAAGCACACCCAGACCTACGAGATCATGGTGCCGGAGGATGTCGGCGTGAAGCAGACCTCGCTGGTCATGGGCAAGCATTCCGGGCGGCACGCCTTCGTGCACAAACTCGAGGAGCTCGGCTATCACCTCGCCGGCAATCAGTTCGAGGACGCCTTCGTGCGCTTCAAGGCGCTCGCCGACCGCAAGAAGCACGTCTACGACGAGGACCTCGAGGCGCTGGTCGACGAGGAAATCGCCACCGCCCAGGATCACATCAAGCTCGTCTCGCTGTCGGTGATTGCCGGCACCCGCGGGCCGCAACGCGCCACCATGAAGCTCGACATCGACGGTCGGTCGATGATCGAGGAGTGCGACGGCAACGGCCCGGTCGACGCCACCTTCAACTGCATCAAGGCGATGGTGCCGCACGAGGCGGTGCTCGAGCTATATCAGGTGCACGCGGTGACCGAAGGCACCGACGCCCAGGCCGAAGTGTCGGTGCGGCTGTCGGAGAACGGCCGCACCGTGACCGCCAAGGGCGCCGATCCCGACACGCTGGTGGCCTCGGCCAAGGCCTATCTCGCCGCGCTCAACAAGCTCGTCGCCCGGCGCGCCCGCAGCGGCGCGCAGGCGATCGCGGTCGGCGAGCGCCGCATCCACTCGACGGATGTGGGGTGAGAATACTCAAGTATGGGGTGGGCATTGCCTTCGCTTGGCGTGGAATTTTATCGCCGACAGTCCGCGCAATGCCCACGCCGCTGACCCCGCGGTTTGCTCGCGTGGGCAAAATCGCCGAATTGCCTCGGCATATTCGTGATTATTGTGAGGAGCGATTTCGCCCACCCTACGGTGGCTATTGCTCGCGATTAACGAACAACGCGTTGCCGAGCCCGGTGCCGATGGTGAACACGGCCCAGGTCTCCACGTCTTGCATGAACGGCGCCTCGCTCAGGCCCTGCACCACCGCGTCGTTGTGCATCAGGATGGTGGTCTCGTGTTCGCCGATGCGCGGGATCGCCTCGAACAGGCTCGCCGGCAGATTGAACCGGCTGCTCTCCCAGTTGCCCGGCAGGTTCTGAGCCCCGGTTTCGATCGAGCGGTCGGCATCGATTCTGCCCGGACAGCCGATGCCGATGAACGGCGCCAGCCGCAGGTCATCTTTCTCCGCCCTCTTGACCAGGCGCTTGAGCATGCTGATCAGGCCTTCGACGGCTTCCTCGCGATTGAGCTTTTCATCGCCGTGCCGCCACAGCTCGAATTTCCAGACTTTTGCCTTCGATAAATCGGCCGCGCCCCGGAGATTCAGTTGCACGATCCCGGCGCGGATGTTGGTCCCGCCGATATCGACGGCGAGAATCGCGTCATGGGCCTCAAACATCCACGCCGGAGCCAGATGAACGGCGCCAATGAGGCCTGCAGCATCGGGATCATTGCGAATAATGCAGATTTCGGCTTTGACGTTGTCGAGTTTGAGCAGCACCGAAGCCCGGCCGATCGCGAGTTCGCCGACCCGGCTGCCGACAAAACCGCCGCCGTTTACGATCCGCGCCGCGTCCTTCCAGCCTTTGAGCTTGAGGAATTGCCGCAGCACGACGGCCAGCTCTTGGGCAAACAATTCGATGGCGCTTTGCACGATGCCGGCCGTCTCGGGGTCGCCGCTGGCGAGCAGGGCATCAAGCCGTTTCTTGGCGATCTTGCTCGACGGCTCGTCGCCGAAGGGATCCTCGCCGATGTCGCGCATCGGCTTGCGCCAGGTATCAATGAATTTCCGAAAGGCGCCTTTGCTGGCACGATCGCCGACAAAGCCTTCATCGTCTTTCAGCTCGACGTTGTAGCTGGCGACCTCCACCGCCGGGAGCCGCTCGGCGCCGTGCGCCAAGGCCAGCGTCGTTGCTGCAGCTTGTTTCGGCATCCGACGGTAACACGCCGGAAGGAAAAAGGTTCAAGCCGGTGCGGCCCCTGGATCGGCCGCCGGTGGCCCGGCGTCATTCCGGCTTGCCGACGGTAAAACTTCGCTCGGCCAGCATGCGGTCCTGATACCAGATCTGCTCGACCCATACGCCCGGTACGATTTCCCAGTCGTTGTCGAAACCGTAACCGAGCAGGCAGAGCGCGCCGATTTTCATGTTCGGAAAGGCAATTCTGGCGTTGTAAAACCGGTCGCCGGTATTCGGATTGCGGATGCCCTGCGGCGGGAATGTGAGCACGACGTAAAGCGTCACGCCCTCGCCGGCGGGCGTGCCGTCAAGACGGAATTCGATGCCGAATTGGGTACCCACTTTGCCAAGCACATCCGGCGAGGCCGATACAAACTGCCAATTGCGATCGGTGCCGACGGTGCGGGTCGGCGATTGCTGCCCGGCGCCGGCCGGCGCGCTGGTCGTCTGCGCAATGTAACTCCCGAGATTGGTGATGGTGATGCCGGTTACCGTCGCCGCCTGCGCCGCGGCGGCGCCTTGCGCTGCCGCAAGCCAGCAGACGACGAGAATGAGCATGCGCATGAGCTGATTCGCCGGTTTTAAAGGGGCCCGTGGCGGCGATTCTCTCCCCTTGGAATTCCGGATGCAATGCCCTAAATGTGCCTCGCGCGCCGGCTCGGTACCGTCGGTGTACTGCCGGCCGCGCAGCGAGGGCAAACCCTTCGGCGGCGCCACTTGGCGCCGCAAGTCAATGGTGGAAGTGCCTGACCTGTTCGCATCGGTCGGTTAGGGCGCATAGCTCAGTTGGTAGAGCAGCTGACTCTTAATCAGCGGGTCCAAGGTTCGAGTCCTTGTGCGCCCACCATCAAATCAAGGACTTAGGCGACCTCGGCAGATGCCATTCCAACAAGCACCCGGCTTTCATTCCGACAAATGAACTGCTTTCGTTCTTTCTGCGCGACGCTTGGTTGCTACCGAGACCAGTTGTTTGCGCGTGCGCTTGGCGTATGTCGGCAGTTGGCGCGCGGAGCGGTGTCTGCCCGCGGCGCGGAGTTCAGCGTCGGTCAGATCGGCGTCTGCTCCTTCAGTGAAGCCGCCGTGGCGGAACGAACTAAACGACAGTTCGTCACGGAGCTTGGCTGCGCGCACAATCTTTTTGACGGTCGATCTAAGATAGTCCAAATCCCCACGCGCCGTAATCCAAGGAAGATGAGTACTGCCACGGCGGTGTTTGTGGTCGCGACGAAACATATGTCCAGCAATCGCACCTTTCTTAATGGCATCTAGTTCAGCCATGAGTTCTGGAAAGAGCGGAGAGCCTGTCGCATCAAACAGAGGCCACCATGCTTCTTCGCCAGTCTTCGGGTGAACGACATGAACGCTATCAGGCCGTTCCGGCGGTCTGTAGTGCTTGATCTCGAAGGCGCCGAACAGATGCTCTTCGCGTTGCAGCCATTCCCAGGCGACAAGCGCCGCGGTCGCGATTGAAGCGTGTCCGAGCTCCTTGGCCTTGTTGCGAAACGAAACGAGCTCCTCCCAAGTCGCCGTCGGCGTCTGATGTGGTGCTTGACCGGCTGCGCGTGTCTTGAGCCCCATCCTCGCAAACGGATTGATGGACGGGACGATCTTCTCTTGCGCGCGTACGCCAATAAACCAGGCGCGGCGGCAGGCGGTCATTGCGGCATTGGCGAAGCGACGACGTTCACGATGTATGATGTGACCCTCCTCGTCAGTCTCCTCAACCACGAGAAGTTTAGCGTAGAGCGCATCGACAAAGCCGCGCGTAAATGATGTGAGTTGTTTAGTGCCGACCCGGCATCCGTCCTTGAGTACGTGGTCGCCTACCAAGTTGAGACCTTGCTCGTACATGCGTCGGGTCGCTTTATCGATTTCCCTCCAGCTGCGATGCTCCTTAAATGCCTTCACTAACCAGTCGAACGTTCCGGGTATTGCCCTCGGCGGGACGAGGTCTGACAGACCGCCCGTACGCCATGAATCGAACAGTGGAAGTAGAATGGACTCCGCTTTGTCACGGGCGGTTTCGTAATCTCGTCCCAAGGCCTCGGCTTGCACCGGGCATCCATCTTTCCGTGCCCAAGTCGGCGGCTCAAAAAAATAGGCCCAGTACTGCTCTTTAAGCCATTTCCGGCGCACATAGCGCGGTAGCGGTTGGACAGTACGCAATGGTCTCATACTAAGGTCTCCAAGTTCTCGATCGCCGATAGTCCGTCTGCCGAAACAATTGAGGGCGTGGAAAAGTGCTCCAAGTGAACACGCGACCAGACCGGCTCGGATTTATTCCCCCTTTTGCGAAGTCCTGACGGCGGAGGCGCCTCGCCTCGTTTTACCGCCACGGCAAGCTATGCCGTATTTTCGAAGTCCAAAAACGCCGCGGCCATGTCTGCGCGCATTTGCACGGGCCAAGCGCCAGGAGGATAGCGAGCGGGCAAGCTACGCGCCATGACCAGGTTATCCAAATTGAACCGCGCCAAAAGCATTGAAACCGCGCGCGCTCACTGCAATTCGATATAAAATGGCGGGCCAAACCTTCTCACCACTCCGACTTCAAGTCGGAGAGGTTCAGAACTTTTGCCTGTTTACCATCGGTTAACTCTAGTGGGCGCGAAATCCCGCCGAGTTGTTTCTGAAATGGGGGGAGAAAGTCCGTGCGCTTACTGAACCTACCGGCGTTTCCGGCAGCAGTGGTATCGGGCGAAGACTGGTCGGATGTTTACTGGGAAAGGTACTCTTCCTGCTTTCACCCTTGGCCTCATGTGTCTATTTCGCTGATGGCCTATCTGGCCTGGCCGAGCGATGAAGAGCGGCGAAATAGTTTTATTGCAGCCTGCCTAGCGCTGTTTAAGCTAGTTGATCACGCTCGTCTTGACTTGCCGGAGCTCGCGCCGTTCGGTGGGGTAGCTGCGATAGCAAAAGCCGCGTTTAGTCCGTTGATGGGGGAAATTGGACAGCTGCAACGTAAATGGCTTGAGGTGGCGGAGATATTTCAATTGATTGTTGATATGGCGTGGGATGACCGCGCCACTTTGCGTCGGGGTCCCAGTATTTCGAAGGCGATCGATCTCTGTGAACTCGAAAATGGACTGCGGGGGGCATTCGCAGCTCCGGCAATCATGGAGTGAGTTTCGTGATGTGGCTCACTTACTGACGGCCGCCGCGGTCTTAGATCCTTATTCGCTGGTTCCAGCCAAAGAAGCCCGAGACTACTCTATTTCCATTTTGGCCCCAATATTACTAGCACCAGATATTGTGCTAGCGTCAGCTTACGGCCTGCAGGCCTTTGGATTAAACCCAAAGTCAATTCACAAAGAGCAGCCAATTTTGCGATCGGACACCCTGTGGCGAATACCGTCCAGTCATGCACCGGAAAACCTGTTTGTCATTTTCCGCGACCTCGCCGAGAACCAATTGGCTTTTTTGAGTTCCAGGCGGGTGGCCAAAAAGGCTGCATAGCGACCCGTACAGTAGTGTAGCCTGCTCCGTGCCTGACGCTTGGGCGCCTCGTTCGGGACCAGGGTAACAAAGTCCAGCCCCCTTGGTGTTCAGGGGATCGGGAAGCGCGATAGGTTCATTCCGAGCAGGTCGTCCCTCCTAGTGGCTTCCGCTGACTTACAAACGCTTCTTGGTGCGTCCCCCTGCCGGATGCCCGGGTAAGCCTGCCCTGTGGGGGAAAACGCGCCAGTGGAGTCCCTGAGCCGATTGTGAGGCGGCTACAATATCACGGCATGTAGGCTTAGACTCTCGATCCTTCTGCGCTGGAAGCTCGGATTGCGGCAAAATCGGTAGAGGCACGATGCAGTCGATTGCGGACTGGCTCGAAAAGCTTGGTCTTGGACAGTACGCTCAGCGCTTTGCCGAGAATGAGATTGACGTTCCCGTACTCCCCCATCTGACTGATCAAGACTTGAAAGACCTCGACGTCCCTCTGGGGCATCGTCGAAAGATACTTGCAGCCATCAACCGGGATGCCGGGTCGATACAGCCACTCGTCGAGACAACCCCAGGAACCGAGCCGAAGAACGTAGAGGCTCCCGAGCGCCGGCACGTTACGGTGATGTTCTCCGATTTGGTTGGCTCAACGGCTCTGTCCACTCGCATAGACCCTGAAGACTTGCGTGAAGTGATTTCGGCCTACCAGAAGTGCGTCGCAGAGACCGTGGCCCGTTTCGACGGGTTCGTCGCCAAGTACATGGGGGACGGCGTCCTGGTGTATTTTGGCTACCCTGAGGCACACGAGGACGACCCCGAGCGTGCCGTTCGCGCCGGATTGGTCGCTGCCGTAAGCGGTCTGGAGACCCACGCAGCACTGCAAACCCGTATCGGCATTGCTACAGGCTTGGTGGTGATTGGCGACTGGGTTGGATCGGGTGCTTCTCAAGAGCAAGCAATCGTTGGCAAGACGCCGAACCTAGCGGCCCGCCTACAAGGTATCGCTCAACCGAATACCGTTGTTATTGCTGAAGGTACGCGAAAGCTCTTGGGCAATCTGTTCGACCTTGAGGACCTTGGGGCAGTTGACTTGAAGGGCATCGCAGGGCCGGAGCACGCTTGGGCCGTAGTGCGACCGAGTTCGACGGAAAGTCGCTTCGAGGCTCTTCACGCGAGTGATCTGACTGAGCTTGTTGGCCGGCAGGAAGAACTCGACTTGCTGCTGAGGCGCTGGTCAAAGGCCTTGAATGGAGAAGGACAGGTCGTGTTGATTTCCGGTGAGGCTGGTATCGGCAAGTCCCGACTGACGGCGGCGCTGTCCGAGCGGCTGGTTACGGAGCCACACACGCGCCTGCGCTATTTCTGTTCGCCTCAACACACTGATAGCGCGCTCTACCCGATCATTCGCCAAATGGAGCGCGCCGCTGGGTTCACGTATGACGACAACGCCGCGACAAAGCTCGACAAATTGGATGCTGTGCTGGTTCAAAGCTTCACACCGCCGCAAGATAGGGCGCTCTTTGCCGAACTCCTGTCGCTGCCGAACGATGGACGCTATCCCAAAGTTGATCTGACCCCTCAGCAACGCCGACAACAAACGCTTGAAGCACTCACCAGGCAAATCGTGGCACTGGCCGAGCAAAGTCCGGTGTTGATGATCTTCGAGGACGTTTATTGGATTGACCCCACGACCTTGGAAGCGCTGGGTCGCGGTATTGACCGGATCAAAGCAGTCGGCGGTCTGCTGATCGTTACCTATCGGCCTGAATTTGAGCCGCCATGGATCGGACGACCTTACGTATCAGCACTCACCCTCAACCGGCTGGGCGAAGCGAAGTCGATGCCATGATCGACCGCGTCACCGGCAATAAGCCGCTGCCGGAGAGCATCAGACAAGACATCGTCGAGCGCACAGACGGCATACCATTGTTCGTGGAGGAGATGACCAGGGCCGTGCTTGAGGCGGGTGATGAGAAAGACGCCGAGCGAGCGGCTGCAGCTATTCCGTCACCGTCCGTTGCGGTCCCCGCAAGCTTGCACGCCTCGCTGATGGCGCGGCTCGACCGGCTCGGCCCCGGCAAGGAGGTCGCGCAGATCGGAGCGGCAATAGGCCGCGAGTTCTCCCATGCGCTCTTGGCCGCAGTGGTTAGCAAGCCGGAACGCGAACTCAACGCCTCATTGGACCGTTTAATCACGTCTGGTTTGCTGTTCCGGCAAGGCTTGCCGCCGGACGCAAGCTACCTGTTTAAGCACGCACTCGTACAGGATGCAGCTTACGGCACACTGTTGCGAGAGCCGCGCCGTGCGCTCCACGCCCGTATAGCCAAAACCCTTGAAGATCAGTTCGTTGACATCGTTGAGAACCAGGCTGAACTTTTAGCGCGTCATTGCACCGATGCCGGGCTGATTGAGAAAGCTGCGCTCCTATGGGGCAAGGCGGGGCGACGGTCGCTGGAGCGTTCGGCACTGGTTGAAGCGGTAGAACAGTTGAGGCGGGCGCTTACCCAGGTAGAGACGTTAGCTCCCTCGCCCGCGCTGCGTCGCGAAGAGGCCAAGCTCGGGTCGCACTCATAACGCCTCTCATCCATGTCAAGGGGTTTGCTGCGCCGGAAACCCGGGAGGCTGTGGAGCGAGCACGTCTGCTGATCGAAAAGGCTAACGCTCTTGGAGAGACGCTAGAAGATCCATTTTTATTGTTTTCAGTCCTTTATGGCTCCTGGGTCGCAAACTACATCGCGTTCAACGGCGACGCGATGCGTAAGCTGCGGGCCAATTCCTGGCGCTTGCCGAGAAACAGGGACGAGGGCTCTCCTCCCGATAGCACATCGCCTCATGGGCACTTCTTTGATGTGCACGGGAGACATCGCGGATGCGCGGGCGCATCACGACCAAGGGATCACGCTCTATGATCCCGAAAAGCATCGGCCCTTGGCGATGCAATTTGGTCAAGATAGTCGGGTGTTAATCTTGTGCTTTCGCTCAATAGCGTCGTGGTTGCTGGGCTATCCCGAGACCGCGCTAGCTGATGCCGAATACGCGCTCAGTGACGCACGCGAGATTGGCCATGCCGCTAGACTGATGCTTGCGTTGGCCTTCCCATCATTGACCCTTCTCCAGCGCGGAGATTACGCAGCTGTCAGCGCACGCCCTGCTGAACTTGTCAGTTTGGCTGCCGAAAAAAGCGCTTCCTTCTGGAAAGCGTATGGAAATATGAACCAAGGTTGCGTACTGACCCAGACCGGCAACGCCTCGGACGCAGTCAGCATAATCACGTCAGGACTCGCCGCCTATCGGTCCACCGGATCAACGGCAATCGCGCCGCTGTGGTTATCTTATCTGGCGACGGCCAATGTGGCACTCGGCAAATTCGATGAAGCTTTTGCGCTGCATGGGCGAAGCGACGATAGCCGTGGAAAAAACCAAGGAGACGTGGTTGGCGGCCGAGGTTAATCGTGTTGCCGGCGCAATTGCGCTGAAGTCGCCGAAGCCCGATACGGCAAAAGCAGAAGCGCATTTCCAGCGAGCGCTTGATGTTGCTCGCAAGCAGCAGGCAAAATCCTGGGAGTTGCGGTCTGCGATGAGCATGGCACGGCTTTGGCGCGACCAGGGCAAGCCGCATCAGGCCCGCGAGCTTCTCGCTCCGGTCTACGGCTGGTTCACCGAAGGCTTCGACACGCTCGATCTGAAAGAGGCGAGGGCGTTGCTTGATGAGCTTCACGCATGAAGTGTACGAAGCCTCCCAGATGGACGCTGCTGCGTACAGCCGAACAACAACGCGGCCTTTACTGGCAGTTTGCGAAGTCGCTTTGGAGCGAAAGGTGCGCTGGGGGTGCGCTCGAACATGAGGCTCCATTTTTGTGCGGTGGGCTTCGGTCGCGGAGAATGTACGCACGGTGACCCAGCGGAGCCTATAGGTGCGTTGGTGCACGTTTGCCCAACTCGACACCGCTTTCGCTTTAGTCGGCCTTCACTAGCTCAAACTCGACGATACTTGTTGCGCCGGTCATTGGAACAATCACCCCCGGTGATTTAACTGTCATTTTGTTGCCGTTGACCCGAATGAAGTATACGCGATCAGTATCGAATATCGCTTGACTGGATGCGGCGTCAACATGAGCGGTTAGCCTGATGCCTTCTGATGTCTGCTCGGCCGTCGCGTATTTCCCCGTCCAAGCCACCTGGGTCTTCATCATCGCGACAGCTTCTGCCTCGGTCAACGACAAGGTCGCTGGGGCTTTTCGCGTCGCATCAAAGAACAATAGCCAAAACCGCGTTGGGGTGATGGTGACATAACCCGCCATCTGCTCTCCAAGGGGGTGCGTGACTTTATCCATGCCCGGCTGGCCCGGCGATAGGCTCAAGATCCTGTCGATCGGCACGATCAACGAGGCCGGCAGGTTGCCGCAGTTGAGGGGCAAGCTGCCGATGGCCGCGTCGGTGGTGAGGTTGTTCATGGCGGGCCAGGCGCACGGCGCACTGGGGACCGCGAAAATCGTTGCCGGCGACGTCCATCATCGCAAGGCGATCTGGCGCATCGATCAGACAGGGCCGGTGGGACGCTATACGCTAGACAATACCGGGCGCATCTCAGAGATGTGGGACCGCGCGTTCGCCGAGGCGCGCGAACAGCTTCCGGAGCTCAGGTGGCATTTCTTCGGGGCACCGGCGGACGAATTCGTACCGTTCCACGTCCTCTGAAGAAGGGCCAGATGCCGCGCGGATATGACCTCTCCGATTTGAAATCGGAGAGGTTTCGGACAATTCAGCCCATCCCCACAATGTCACCTGCACGCGGGGTTATCGCGTCGAGGTGGAGGAGGGTGCTGAATTGGAAACCAACCAACCGAAGTCGCCACCGAAATTCTACACGATCGCGCAGATCGCCGAGTGCGTCGGCGCGTCGACCAGAACGGTTCGGCGCTGGATTGAGAAGGGGCTTTTGGTGGCCCACCGGATCAACGGACTGGTTCGGATTTCGGACGTCGATTTTGAGGCCTTTTTGGCCACTTATCGGGGCCAATAAATCCGTCCGCCCCGTCATCCAGAAGCAAGCAATGTCAATCGCTTATGAGAAATCGGGAGAACTACATAAGTGCATACGTCCCATATCCTATATGGTAGTCATCCCGAATAGCCGCTCCTGTCCGCGGCTGACCTCCCGAGACCGCCCGCGACAGGGGCGCCAGTCTCCCGAAAGAAAGCCGTTATGACGAGAAAACCGAAATCCCACACCCGGCGGCAAAGGACCGTGGCCACGCCGCAGGCGAGCCTGGCTACCGTTCTTGAAAGGCTCGCCGGCTCGACCGGGCTGTCCGAAACCCGCCGTCGCGATCTGCGATCCGCCGTGCGGCGCGTCGCCGAGCTGTTGGGAAATGTGCCGGCAGCAATCCCTCTCGCGATGGAGACGATCCAGTCGGGGCTCAAGGCCGTCAATCCGGTCGCGGTTGGCATGACGTCGAAGCGCTTCACCAATATCCGCTCCGACTTCGTCGCAGCGGTCAAGGCGAGCGGCTTGGCACCGATCATGCTCAACGCCATGGCGAAGCTCAGCCGGGAATGGATCGATCTCTTTTCCCGCCTTGGCGAGCGCCGCGCGCATGTCGGACTATCGCGGCTGGCCCGTTACGCCAGCAGCCGAGACATCCAACCGAAGGAAGTCAACGATAAGGTCATCAAGGAGTTTATCACCGCGGTGCGGGAGGGTTCGCTGCACCAAAAGCCCAAGGCGCTTTATCGGCAGGTGACGCTGATCTGGAACAAGGCGGCCGCAGATCCGAACTTGCGCTGTCGCTTGTAACAGTTCCTTCCTTCCGCGGTCCGCCCAAGCGGATCGATCGGTCGCTTCTTGCCGCCTCCTTTATCAAGGACGTGGATGACTACCTGTCCTGGTGTGGAGTAAGCGACGAATTTGCGGTCGATGCCCGTGACCGGCGTTTGGCGCCTCGCACTTTGAAACTAGCAAAAAATCAAATCCATGCCGCGGTGACCGCTGTCGTAAAGAGCGGCGTGCGACCCGAGCAGATCGGATCATTGGCCGACCTCGTTACAGTGGAAAATCTCAAGAGCATTTTGCGACAGCGGCTGGCAGAAGCAGGAGGTCAACACAAATCATTCGATCACTATCTCGCCCGGGCTTTGGTCCGCATCGCCAAGGAGTGGGTCAAGGTCGATGATGAAGTTCTTCTCGAGCTCAAGAGGGTGGCAAGCAAGCTGCGCGCCCCGACCCGTTACGATCTGACGCCCAAGAACAAGGAGTTTGTGCGGCAATTCGACGATCCGCAGGCGTTGCGGCGGCTGCGCCTGGTGCCCGAACAGCTCTGGAAGGAGGTCAAAAACGAAACCAGGCGAAAACCGAACTTTCGGACGTTGGCAAAGGCACAGGCAGCTCTGGGACTCGGTTTGCCGATCTTCATTCCAATTCGTCCGGAGAATGTCTGGGAGCTGGAGTTCGACAAACACATCTTCTTGAAGACCGGGCCCGGCGCGATCTCAAGCCTCGAGTTGAATCCGGAAGAAGTCAAGAACGACAGCGATCTCGCGTTCGATATCCCGCCGCACCTGGTCAAGATGCTGACCGAATATCGTGAACGGATTGCCCCTGCTCACGTGGGACATCGTCCCACGCGGCTGTTTATTCACCCGGACGGTACTGCGAAGGCCCAGAGCACCGTCGCCTATTTAATCAAGACATACGCGAAGCGACGTGCCGGTATTAAGCTAACGCCTCATCAGTTCCGGCATTTAGCGGGAAAGATCATACTGGATGCCAATCCCGGCAATTTTGAAGGCGTCAAACAAACTCTTGGGCATAAGAACCTCAAGACAACCCTGATCTACTCCGGTATCAACACCCGGCGAGCCGGTCGGTACCATCACGCCCTCATTGAGCAGGCGGTCGCCCGGCAGATGCCCCGGTCGAAGCGACGGCCCCTGAAAGGGGAAGGCGCCTGATGCCACGGGTATCGAAAACGCAGCTTCGCTTCGAGCAATGGCCGGAAGAGGATCGGTTGCGGTGGGACAAAGCGTTCCGAGAAGGCGATATTTTTGACGAGGACAGGAGAGGCACACACCTCTCGGCAGCCACACGGAAGGCGCTGCGTACCAGTTACTCTCAATATCTGCGCTTCCTCTCCGACAATCACTCTGACCAACACACCAACCGACCCGAAGTTCGGGTCGATCGCCAGCCTGTGACGGAGTATGTGGCTCTCCTCAGAAAGACCAACCAAGACGTCAGCGTTGCCAGCAACCTGCATCATCTGCGCCTGGCGCTGCGGCTGATCTGCCCAAATGAGGACTGGACCTGGTTGTTGACGGTCACCAAGCGGATTGCAGCGGCAGCGCCGCGAAAAAAGCCAAAGAAGTATGGGCAAGTTACCAGCGACCAGCTCTACATTCTTGGCCTGAAACTAATGGACGAGGTGGTGGCCGAAACCGCCGACCTGAAGGAGATTCCCAAAGCATCGGCCATCAAGTACCGCGATGGCTTGCTAATCGCCCTGCTGTCGTTGGTGGTTCCCCGCCGCCGGACGCTGACGGCGTTGCGGCTAAAGCAGCATCTGATCAGAGCGGGGGAGCTTTGGGCGCTGGACATTCCAGCCAGAGATGCCAAAGGAAAGCGACCGCTTGATTTTGCACTTCCGCCAAATCTTTGCGAGCGTATCGATCTGTACCTAAGGAAGTTCCGGCCACGCCTCCCTGGATCTAACAGACACAGTGGACTTTGGCCCTCCAACAAAAGTCAACCCATGTCCGCCAGCTCAATCTATCGCGCCGTTTGCGAATGGACGAAGAAGGCCTTCGGGTTCAGCGTCAATCCTCACCGCTTCCGCCATGCGGCTGGAACGCTCTGGTCGATTGAAGACCCGAAGAACGTTCAAGGCGTGAAAGACCTCTACGGGCACGCATCGTTCGAAAAAACGACGGAAGCACATTACATGATGGGGCAATCACGTATGGCCGGCCGCGCCTTGGCGAGGGCGATCGAGGCGGCAACGAAACGATCGCCCGGTGTGCCGCCCTCGCGGTCAGAACTCTGATTATACTTTTTATACTTTGTCCCCGGCTCAAACTGATAAAGAAAGTGCAATTTCTTAGCAAGTCTCTGGGAAGAGACGGCCTGTGTTCTGCGAACTCAAAACTCTCCGGCGAGCTGGTCGCAAAGGAGGAGCTAATGGTCCCCTAACGACGTGCGATGCAAACCGCAGGCACAACGGTTCACTTCGATGGGCACGCCGAGCAAACGCGCGACATTCTCGACAGGGGGTCTACTCTCAAAATGGCGCCGCAATGCTCGTCGCGCGACAAGCAATTACCCGCGCCCCATCGGGTTTTGTGATCGTAATTCGAGTTAGACAACCCGATCGGCGGCTGTCTCTCCGTCCTTGTGGGTATGCAGGAAACGGGCAATCCGACCCCGCAACGCTGCCGTTTGCAGTACGTCCCCCAGCGAGCCGGCGGTATCAAAAAGCTCGCGCTGCAACTTCGTCGGAATAGTGTTCCACTGCATGATGACGGCCGCTCCGAGGCAGCGCAGGATGCGCTCTTCTTCGTCGGCGAGGGCGATGCCGTTTGATCGATCCTGTTCGGCGCCGGTCACGGTGTCCTGATAATTGTCTGCGAGCCATTGCTCATTATCAGCAAGCGCCGTGAACCTCTGCTCGAGCTTCTGAAACTCGCGGCTTTGGCTCGAGCCGGTCGACGACTTGGCCAAGTCGGCGTATTCGGTCGCTCTCGCACGAAATTGGGTGGGCTTAAACATCAAGTCCCTTCCTAAAGCGCCTCCGCTTTGCCGGTCAGTTTTGCTCAGTTATCGGAGTACGAGTTTCAATATGGGGATGATGAGATCAAATAACGAGCCCCCGGACTTGTTTAGTCTCGGCGTTTCAGCGCGTCACATAGTCCTGGACACCAGTCAAAAAGCGGCGCACGCAGGCGAACCACAAGGCACCTGCAGCATGGTCCGTGCTTACGTGACGCAGGTAGGATTGGTGCAAGCCAAGGCCGATGCTCGTGCCGCGGGGATGACACGGGCGCAACAACGGCGGGCAAGGCAGTGCCTCGCGAACAAAGATTAACTCGTCAATGGGCCGACTGCCTTTCAATTCCGCTATCAGCGGTTCGCCCTAGCGACGCCCTAAGTCACTCCATTCAGTTTGTTGTGGTGGCTTGAGAGCTGGGAGCGGGACATCGAAAACGCAAACAACCCCTGACGGTTCGAATGTTAGCCTTGCCTCGCCTTGGAGCTGGCTTACAAAGCTATGCTCGATCAGCCGTGATCCGAAGCTACGACGGGTCGGCACTTGAACCGTTGGACCTCCCTTTTCGGCCCACGTCAGACGAAATTGATTCCGGGACTTATCGACAACGGTGGTGATTTCCACGCGACCGTTGGTGTTAGAAAGCGCTCCATACTTGACGGCATTTGTACAGAGTTCATTCAAAACCATCGCTAACGGAAGCACGGCTCCGGAGTTGACTTCAATGTCTGAACTTTGCACGAAAAACCGCCCCGCGCCGCGCGTATCGAATGGGTCCGTGGCGGTTTTTAAAATTGCCGCGAGCGGGGTACTCGTCCAATTTGTTTCTAACAGAAGGTCATGCACTCGCCCCAGAGCGAGTAGCCTGTGTTCGATCGCTCGGCTACCTTCCTCGACGCTATCGGCGCCTCGCAAACTTTGAGACGTAATTGCCATTACGGTCGCTAGTGTGTTCTTTACCCGATGGTGCAATTCTTCCAACAACAGACGCTGCAATTGCTGCGCGCCCTTTTGCTCGGCCGCATCGATCCGGCCTGCTCCAGAAGACGGCGTAAGTCTAAATTTTCGACCTCAAGCCGGACCTCGTCCCCTGTCGTCACGTTTGGCCCTCACTGCAATATTTCCTGGTCGGTCGCCACCGACATGAACTCGATCGTGTGCGTCCCGCAGGTTCGAGCGGGTCTCTTCCGATTGCACGACCCTGGCTTTGAGCGTGAGGATGCTCGTGATGATCCGCAGGCTGTTCGCAATTCGGTGCTACATCTCCTGCAGCAGAACTTCTGGTGCAAATCCGACGCCTCCCGCTCGGCGGCGCGCCGCTCGGTGACGCCTTCGATTGCCAGGAGAATGAGCTTGCGGGCGCTTCCCGCTGCGGCCGTTTTCGCCGTCATCTTGGATTTGGTGAAGGTTCCGATTTTTAGTCGTCTTGGAATTGCCTAGAGCATGATCCAGAAAAGTGGAAGCCGGTTTTCCGAAAAGATCATGCTCCACCAAAATGATAGAGCGCCGAGCAATTCAATCTGAAACGATTGCGCTCTAGAAACGCGACTTGCCGCCGAAATTGCTTTCTCGCGCGTTAATCCGCAAACGACGCCTTACCCCACCGGGCGCGAATCCCAGCCAGGAAATTTCGAGCATCCCGAGACAACTCGATACCAAGTGCATTCACGCGATCTTCCTGCGCTAAAGGCACCAAATAGGGCCTGAGCGGCGCCAGTCCCCGATCGGTCAGCGTCCCGCCATTGTAAGCAATCTGCACGCGTTCGATCCAGGCGCATAGTTCTTGCCTTCCATCGGAGCTGTTGAGCTCGGGGAAATGCTCTTGCTTAACTCCTGAGTATGAAAGCGGAGCGTCCGGCAATATTTGATTTCTGATAATCCAGACCCGTCGCCCATGTATGAAGCCGTAGCTCGCATCTGATGGAGCATTCCATTGGGCTTCGTCCAGAATTGTCCTGATCTCCACGGGCATAAGCCAAAGACCGGAGCCACTTTGCGTTTCCGGAAGTCCAGGGTGGTCTGACAGTTTTGCAGTTCGGCCATCTTCACCCTGAAGCAGCCAGCCCTCCTGTAACGAATTCTATGGCTACCACTTCGGCAAGGAGGTCCCGCGCGGTATTTGCTTGGAGAACTTTCGTACCAGCGTAAAGGAACACACCAGCCGTAATTAAACTGGCTATGACGGCGCCGATCACAAAACCGAGGATAACCCTCCAACCCGTCATTTGATCTCGCCATACCCGCTGAATGGATTGCTATCTATAGTCAATAACATCAGCGAACGGTGCATACAACTGAAAGGGCAGGAGATTGCTTTGGGTAAGGCAAAGCTCTCGCGATGGGCAAGCCGCCTGGCCGCCTTCGCCCGGGGATCAATCCCATGAGCCACCCTTTTGGCTCAATCGCCTCTTTGCTGCGCTCAATGCAGCGGCGCGCGCCCGAACAGCGCCACGCAATGCGTGTCATTTTCGGCTTTTGAAAAAGCGTTCAAGGAGCCCGCTACTGCCGCGAGACCATTGCAAATTTCCCGACACTTTAACTTCAGTAAAGTTGATCGCCGCTAAATGGGCTTCCGACCAATTCAGAAAGCGATTACGTTCGCTCTAGGTCGGCAGTCATCCAGGGAATCTCGGCTCAACGAGAAAAGGCTCCTGAGGAAGCCGTTCCGAGGAAGCCAATTGGTTCCTTGGCTTGCGTCGATCCTCATGAGGCCTTGGCCACTGAACGGCGTGTGGATCTGCAGGCGACAATGATCCGCCGGCAAATGCCACGCCTAGGAGGACGATAGTGTCCGACAATCGATCGCGTGCAGCGAAGGCACCACTACTTCCTGTAGCGCTGATCCTGTGCGCCGCATTCGTCCTCTCCGCCTGCGTGCAATCCGGGAAGCCATTGCTGGCTGCATCGAAGCCGCTGCTCGGAATGCAAGTCCGGCTGACCCTGTATCAAGACTTCGCTGAAGGAAAAGCGCGCTCCGTGAAAACGGCGGTCTTCCGCTGGAAGCACACCCACTACGCACTTGTCAGCGGCAATTCCTCAGGCGTGCAATACTTCGTGGTTCAACCCTTCGACGACAACGATTTGCTTATCGAGGCTAACGAGAATGATCATGTGTATCTACTGGGTCGCAAGCTGGCCAAAGGGACTTACAGCATCCTGCCCATCGACCAGAACGACGTCGATGAAGCGACGCGCAACCGGACATGTGTGACGAGAAATCCGGTCATCTGTACGATTGAGACACGTCAGCAGCTTGACACATTTGTCCGCGCGGCGGCCGCCAAGACGGGCGGCCCCATCATAGTGGGGATGATTTCCGCTACGGCGAGGTGAGGCGGGAAAACGAACTGTCCACCGTCGCGGGCCTGATCCGAAGACGATCGAGGTCTCTAGTCAATAGCCGCGGAGCGCCAGGCGGCAGCGCGCGACCGCTGGGTCGTCGCTGATCATGACGCGGATGTAGGCGACGGCCCGCGCGGCTTCGGCATGGGTCAGCGTCAGGGGAAGCCCAGCCCGCTCGGCAAGTGCCCTGCAGGCTCCTGGGACCGACACGCGATCCTCGGCGCGCGCGGGTAGGGCGAGCAGCACCAGAGCTATTACCGCGAGTACGGCAGGCATCCCGATATATTTACCCGACATCCCCAGACGCTTTGATGGGCGCAAAGTTGCTCTTTTGCGCCGGCGCCGTTTCCAACCCTTTGTAGCATTGCGGCGCGCATCAGCAATCGTCGTTGATCAATCAAACGCCGACGATCAAGCCTGCAGCCGGGAGGATGCCGTCGTTGGCCCCGAGCACTGCTCTCAGCTATCCGATCCAGTTGACGAAGCGTCTCTCTGGGCTCGGCGGAAGACGGCTCATCCGACATTCCACCGGTCAGATCAAAGCCGACCCATCAGAACCAGGACGAGGAGGACGATCAGGATGATGCCAATGACACCGATGCCGCCGTGACCATAGCCATAGCCGTAGCCGCCGAACCGGCCGCTGAAGCCGCCCAGCAGGAAGATGATGAGGATGATAACAAGAATGAGCCCTATCGACATAAGCTAGCCCTTTCCGTTGTGCAGTCCGCGCCCCGTGACTCTTAAATAGCATGAACGATCGAGACGATCGTGCCTGGCGATCGACTGACAGTCTCGACGCAAGCGTTCAATTGATGTGCGAGCGCTTCGACGATGCTGGTTCCCAAGCCGGTTCTTCCATTACCGGCGTGATGAGGGCCGACGCCGTTGTCAGACACCGATAAGTGCCAGTTGCCTCTATCGACCGCGTACCTGACCAGGATCTCGCCCCCGCTGCCGGCCGGGAATGCGTGCTTTAGCGCATTAATCACAAGCTCTGTAATAATCAGCCCAATGCTCACCGCTTCGCCGGAGAGTGCCGTTCCGGAGTCAGCCTCAACTTTCAGGCTGATCGGCCGGCTGTCGCCAATCATCGAGGCCGCAAGAGCCTCCGCCAGCCGGGATAGGTAAGGGCCGAGCTCGATCGGCTCGCCAAGGCCCGAGGCTTGGAGCTGCTGCTGGACGGTCGCCACCGACATGACTCGATCGTGTGCGTCCCGCAGGTGCGAGCGGGTCTCTTCCGATTGCACGGCCCGGGCTTTGAGCATGAGGATGCTGGCGATGATCTGCAGGCTGTTCGCAATACGGTGCTGCATCTCCTGCAGCAGAATTTCCTTCTGTTGCAGCAGATCCGACGCCTCCCGCTCGGCGGTGCGCCGCTCGGTGACGTCTTCGATTGCCAGAAGAATGAGCTTGCGGGCATTGCTTTGGTTGACCACTTCCCGTGCGTTCAAGAGCATCGTGCGGCGTCCAATTCCGGGAATGTCCTGCTCGACCTCGTACGCTTCCATTACGGTGTGCCGAGGCAGGATTTTCTCCAGCATCAATCGCAACTCGGGGATATTCCATTCCCCGCCGCCCAGCGCGTAGAGCCGCCGGCCTTGCACATCCTGCCTGGCGGCCTTGAACGTCACGTAGAATGAGCGGCTTGCCGCGACGACGCAAAGCTCCTTGTCGAGCACCAGGAGCGGTTCGCGAATGGTGTCGACGATGGCCTGCGCCAGCGCCAGCCCGTCGTCGATGTCAATGAACGACTGAATAATGGGCAGCGCCCAAGGGTCTGCCGTAAGTGCGGGGTCCGGCCGGTCCAACATACCCATTGTACCCTCTCGTTCTGGCGCCGCGAACTCGTTCGGCGCCACCAGCGGTCGGCTACTAATGTCTCTCCCCTACGTGCCGGAATTCTCCCTCGCAGAAAGTCTGATGACCCGGTAGGTCATAGGACGGAGGAGAGAAACCTAGCGAAAACATCAAAGAACTTGCGGACAATCTGTCTTCCGAAAATTGACTATTAACGTAGGTTTTGTGGACGAATGGCGTCTGTATAGAATTGCTCACCAGTCACGCTTTACGAGAGCATGCGCATCGCGGCCTGACACGCAAGCGTGTCCGCTTGGCCAGGAACCTTGGCGGCTGTTTGGCGTTATCCTTGTCCTCACAACAAATTCTTCGTTTAAGTCATAATAGGAGGATCAAGTGCTTCACAAGACACTCATCGCTCTTGCTGCCGCGGTCGCGCTCGGTTGCGTGCCAATGGCGACGAATGCGTTAGCTGCCAACCATGGCGGCGGTGGTCATGGTGGCGGCGGACATGGCGGTGGACATGCGATCGGCGGCCATCCGGGTGGACACGCAATGGGTGGACATCCGACAGGCAGGCATGCGGGTGGATATGCCCGTGGCGGTCATGTCGCTCGATACGGCGGCGGTCGCTACTACGGCGGCGGACCGATCTATGACAGCTGCGACGGCTATAACGGGCCTGGCTGCGTCGTTCCCCTCGTCGGCGGTGTTATCAATGGCATCCTTGGTGGCGGCTACTGACGGCGCCCGGCGGCGACGTGACGGCGGCGGCGGCTGTTCCTGGTTGGAACTGCAGCCGCTCTACTTTGCGGGTGTTGGGGATGAGATCGAACTCCGTACTCGATCACAAACAGTTCTGCGAGCCGCTGGCGTGCGCGATTGACGCGGCTCTTTATCGTGCCTACGGCCGTGCCGCAGATCGCTGCCGCATCTTCGTATGAGAAGCCGGCCGCGGCGACCAGAAGCACGGCCTCTCGCTGAACGAAGGGCAGTTCGCCGAGCGCGTCGTACAGCTCCTTGAATTCCAGGCGGCTGTGCTGCTCGGCGGGCGATTGCAGGCTGTCCTGGTAGCTGCCGTCCACGTCCTCGACTTCGCGGCGCCGCTTGCGAAATTCCGAGCGGGAAAAGTTGCGGAGGATACTGAAGAGCCACGCGCACATGTTCGTCCCCGGCTTGAACGAATCGATGCTAGTCATGGCGCGTAGCAGGGTCTCCTGCATAAGGTCATCCGCGCGGTCGACGCTACCGCTCAGTGAAATCGCGAACGCGCGCAGCCTTGGAACGGCCGCGAGCATGGCATCGCGCGCGGATCGCTCAGGCTTCATCCGTTCGCTCTTTTGTCGGCCGACATCGATCATTTGTGGATAGCCGCTGGCGCCTTCTTGGGCGCCCGTTTCGTCCGCCTTCCGGGTTGATGTCGCTACGGCTATCCGCATTGGCTGCGAGAACTCTGCGCAAAATAACGTCTGGGGGCCGGCATGGAGCACCTGGTCTGTACGATGTTGCAAAGACATGAGGTTTTCCTCTGCAGAAGAACTGACATTTATTTAAATCTAGGGACGACGGACGAACGGAGTTTGTATAAAACTGCTCACTCGCGGGCTTTCGCCAAGGGTCCAGGGCCGTTGTTTTCGCAGGAGAACTCTTCATCTCCTTTCGCTTTTCATCATTTAAAGTCCATGCCGAGATAAAGGCAGGACAAGATTGCTCAAATCGAGAGGCCTATGAGTCGCGGCGCCCCCGGCTGCGCCGCTCACGTGCAAGAAAGATATGCAGATCTAATTCTCGATTTGCGACTGGTCGTGCAGAACGACATTCAGCAAAGAGCTGTGGACCTCGATGCCGCCGTTGTAGTCGATGAAGCCGAGCTTTCTAAATTTGTTCATGAAGAAGCTCACGCGCGATCGCGTCGTTCCGATCATCTCGGCGAGCGTTTCCTGACTGATTTTTGCGATCACCGGCTCGGGTGCCCCTTCCTTGCCGAAGTTCGCCAACAGCAGGAGCAGGCGGGCAAGCCGTTTTTCGCTCGAATTGAACAGCTGATCGACAAGGTCTGCTTCGACGCGGATGCTGCGGCCCAGAAGATGCGCAATGAACATTTCGGAGAACGCCGGCTCCTGATGGATCACCTGGATAATGGCCGATTTTTCCAGTCGGGCTATGACGGAATCGGCCATGGCAGTAACCGTCGATATCCGCTGGGCCTGCCCGGCGAGACATCCCTCGCCGAAGAACTCGTCGGTACCGAGAATTGCGATGACCGCTTCCTTGCCTTGCTCGGACACGACGGTGAGCTTGGCCTTGCCTTTCTGGATGTAGAAGACCGCATCGCCGGCGTCGCCTTGCGAAAAGACGATCTGGCCTTTGCGATACTTGCTGATGCTTTGGCCGTTCCCGACCCGGGCGAGAAACGATTTTGTATCGAATGCGCGTCGGCGCTTAGTCGCCATGACATAACCTTCCACGCCGATCATAAGCTTTTTTGGCGGGAAAGCAAATCGCCTGCTCAACCTCGGGGACACTTGGCGGCGGCCCTTGTGATGACGCGCACCGTGCCCGACGGAAAGGTGCTCGAGTAATGAGAGCACTAAACAACGCACCAATGTGAGCAATATTGCTCAGAAATACGTGGGGTCGGAGATCACTATGTATTACTGAGGGGCGCCCGATCGAAACGGGAGCCGTGCCAATGAATCCTATCACCTTATTTCTGACCGTCGCCTGCCTCGCCGTGGGCGCGGGGCTGGGCCTAGCGGGGTACCTTTACATGGGTATTCTCGCTGTGATCGTCGCCGTCATCATCGCTTCCGCGCTAAAGATGGCCAACACCTGGCAAAAATTCGTGATCCTTCGCGCCGGCAAATTGCGCGGCGTCAAAGGACCGGGTCTTTTTCTCATCATTCCGGTGATCGACCACGTCGTGGCCGTTATCGATGAGCGCATTCAGACGACCGCCTTTAGCGCCGAGGCGGCGTTGACGAAAGACACCGTCCCGGTGAACGTGGACGCAATCATCTTCTGGTCCGTTCATGACGCGCAAAAGGCGGCCTTGAACATCACCAATTACCGCGAAGCCATCGATCGGGTCTCGCAGACCTCGCTGCGCGAAATGATCGGATCGTCGATGCTGTCGGCGCTGCTGTCGGAACGCACGGTCGCAGACGACCTCTTGCGTGGCGAAATCGGCCGCAAAACCGCCGACTGGGGAATCTCGGTGAAGTCAGTCGAGATCCGCGACGTGGCGATCCCGGTGGCCTTGCAGGACGCCATGTCCCGACAAGCCCAGGCGGAACGGGAGAAGCAGGCGCGGGTCATTCTCGGCTCGGCCGAAGCGGCTATCGCGGGCAAGTTCGTCGAGGCAGCCATGACCTACGCGGATCATCCGACGGCTCTGCAGCTGCGTGCCATGAACATCATCTACGAGACCACTAAGGAGCGCGGCGCCACCATCCTCATGCCGACATCGATGGTCGACAGCATGAATCCCGTGGTGGCCCTAGCTTTGGCGGGGCAGGACACGGCGCCGAAAAAGGCGAACGGGCCACTGCGGCTGAGCAACCGCACCCAATAACGGGACGTATTTGCCCTGAAGGAGCATCAAAATGGACAAAGCTGACGCAGTCATCGCCGTCTTCGCAGACCACAACGCCGCGGAAGGCGCGGTGAAAGCACTAACCGCAGCCGGCTTCGAGATGAAAAATCTCAGCGTCGTCGGCAAGGGATATCAAATCGATGAAAAAGTCGTCGGCTTCTACAACGAGGGCGACCGGATCAAGTTTTGGGGCACCCGGGTGCGTTCTGGGGCGGCCTTTGGGGCATGTTCTTTGGCGGGCTGTTCCTGTCCATTCCCATTGTGGGGCATGTCATCGTGCTTGGATACTTGGCCTCAATGGCGGCCTACGGCATTGCAAATGCCATCGTGGTTGGCGGGCTAAGCGCGCTCGGCGCCGCGCTCTATGGCATTGGCATCCCGAAAGACAGCGTGATCCAATACGAGACTGCGATAAAAGCCGATAGCTTTTTGGTGATGGCGCACGGCACTGCTGAGGAAGTGTCTCTCGCCAAGGCGATCCTCGGTACGCTGAAGCCTTCACGTCTTGATGTGCATACAGGCGCGAAAGCAGCGAAGCCCGCGGAAAATCTCGTCCCCGCGGCGGGCTGAGTTTGGCAGCAAGAGGGAACCGAGAGCCGCTCAAATGGACATGTTGATCAAAGTCAAATCTGACGCTGCCTGATGTGGTTGTATGGCAACCGGCTCGAACTGGTGCGTGGCGGCAAATTCGGAGTGGAACGATGAACGAGAATTCGACGATGCGTCCGCCTTCCCCACATTCGCTGCGCCTCATAATTGCTGGCGCGGTCTTTCTCATTGCTGTCCTGGTAGGCATTGCCGGTTATCTGGAGAAATGGCTTTGGATGCAACAGCTCGACTACACGGGCA
>CAVRDC010000011.1:0-10840 GCA_963719745.1 uncultured Alphaproteobacteria bacterium
GAGCTGGCTCGCGCGATAGATACAGCGCTCGAATAGCGGACTCTATCCTATAAGGAGTGAAACAAATGCAGATCGGCATGATCGGACTCGGCAAAATGGGCCCCAACATGTCCCGTCGTCTGATGAAGGCGGCAGATCACTCGTCTGTTCGACGCCGATGCCAAGCCGGCGATGGGCTGGCGAAAAGGGCGCCACGGCGGTGCGGTCGCTGGAGGAGCTTGTCAAGGCGCTCGGGGAACAGGCACGCGCCGTTTGGGTGATGTCGCCGGTGGCCGGGATCACCGAAGAGACGGTAGGGCGTCTCGGCAACCTGCTGGGCTGGACGACACTACCATCGATGGCGGCAATTCCTTTTACAAGATCGACATCCGCCGGGCCAAAAACTTCAAGCGACAAGCGCATCGCTACGTCGATTGCTGCACATCCGGCGGCGTCTGGGGTATCGAGCGCGGCTACTGCATGATGGTCGGCGGTCCAAAGCAGGCCGTGGATCGCCTCGATCCGATCTTCGCAGCACTTGCTCCCGGGGTTGGCGTTATCCCGCGTACGCCGGGCCGCAGAAAAGGCGACTCGCGCGCCGAGCGCGGTTACATTCACGCCGGTCCGTCGGGTGCCGGTCACTTCGTCAAGATGGTCCATAACGGCATCGAGTACGGCCTGATGCAAGCCTATGCGAGGGCTTCGACATCCTGCGCAACAAGGACTTGAAGGACCTGCCCAAGGATGAACGCTTTACGCTGAACTGCCGGATATCGCGGAGGTTTGGCGACGCGGCAGCGTAATCTCATCCTGGCTGCTCGACCTCGGCGCCGCGGCGCTGGCGAAAGATCCTCAGCTGAAGGATTTCTCGGGCTTCGTCCAGGATTCCGGTGAGGGCGCTGGGCCGTCGAGGCCGCGCTTGAGGAAGCGGTGCCGGCGGACGTGATCACCACGGCGCTCTACACCCGGTTCCGATCGCGGCAAGAGCACGCCTTCGGAGAAAAGATGCTCTCGGCCATGCGCTTCGGCTTTGGCGGGCACGTCGAGGGTCAAGAGCCCATTGACCCCGAACCAAAGCCGAGAGAATCGCAGCGTCACTCGGCAGCGCAACAAGCCGCCGAGTAGCACCATGCTCGATAAAAAAACTCCGATAGCTCCGACCGTGCAGGTGGTCGAGTCGCCGCCGCGGCACCGGGCCCGTCCGGCCGATCCCTGCGCCATCGTGATTTTCGGTGCCGGCGGTGACCTGACCAAGCGGCTGGTGATACCCGCGCTTTACAACATCGCGCGCACCAAGGTGCTGCCGGAGAAATTTGCGTTGATTGGCGTGGACTTGGCGGAGGGGACCGCCGAAAGCTGGCGCGACAATCTTCACGACATGCTGAAGAGCTTCGTCGGCAACGCTGCCGCCGAGTTTGACGTTGACGAGATCGACGAGACCGCGTGGCAGCGGCTAGCGGAAAAAATGTCCTACGTGCAGGGAGATCTTACCAAGCCGAGACGTACCAGAAGATTAGCGCCTCGCTGGCCGAGGCAGAGAAGACCCATGGCACGCAGGGCAACGTCATCTTCTACCTCGCCGTTGCGGACCGGTTCTTTGGCACCGTGGTGGAGCAGCTCGGCAAAGCGAAGCTGACCGATCAGAACGAGGACTCGAACGGCAGACATCGGTTCTGGCGTCGCGTGGTGATCGAGAAACCGTTTGGCCATAGCCTTCAGTCGGCGCGCGAACTGAATGCCAGCATCCTGCGTACACTGCACGAAGACCAGATCTTCCGTATCGACCATTTTCTCGGAAAGGATACGGTCCAGAGCATCATGGCGTTTCGCTTTGGCAACGGGCTGTTCGAACCCATCTGGAACCGCGACCGGATCGATCACGTGCAGATCACCGTGGCAGAAACGGTGGGCGTGGAGCGCCGCGGCAAGTTCTACGAGGTGACCGGAGCGCTGCGCGACATGGTCCCGAATCACGTGTTCACATTGCTCTCGATGGTAGCCATGGAGCCGCCGACCGGCTTCAATGCCGACGCGATCCGTACCAAGAAAGTTGAAGTGTTCGCCGCGATGCCCGCCGTCAAGCCGGCACAGGCGGTGCGCGGCCAGTACGGTGCCGGCATGGTGCTGGGCAAGACGGCAAAAGCCTACCGTCAGGAGCCTGATGTAGCGCCGGATTCGAATATCGAGACCTATGTCGCACTGCGGCTTGAGATCGACAACTGGCGCTGGGCCGGCGTGCCATTCTACATCCGTACCGGCAAGCACATGTCGCAACGGAATACCGAGATCGCGATCCGTTTCAAGCAGGCGCCCTACGCTGCATTCCAGGGCACGCCCGTCGATACGCTGCGACCCAACTGGTTGGTGCTGAGCATCGCACCGGAGGAGGGGATCACACTGCAATTCGAGGTCAAGCGGCCTGGGCCGGTCGTGGATCTTGCGGCCGTGAAGATGGACTTCCACTACGATGACTGGTTTCCGAAGGAACCCAATGTCGGATACGAGACGCTGATATATGACGTCATGATCGGCGACCCGACATTATTCATGCGCGCCGACATGGTGGAGCAGGCTTGGCGTATCGTCCAGCCGGTGCTTGACGCCTGGGCGCAAGACGGGTCGGCAGAACCGCCGACCTATCCAGCGGGAAGCTCAGGACCGAGCGAGGCAGACGCGCTATTGACGCGTGACGGCCGACGTGGCGCCCCGTCAACGGCGACGGCGCTGCGAAATCGTCATGACGCCGAAAATCTCAGCCGTTGTCTCGGACGTCGACGGGACTTTGGTGACCGACGATAAGATCTTGACCCCGCGCGCCCAGGCGGCCGTGGCAGATCTCCACGCACGCGGCATCATTTTTACAATCATCAGCAGCCGGCCGCCCCGCGGTTTGCGGATGCTGCTTGAACCTCTCGGCATCACGACGCCGGTGGGTGGGTTCAATGGCGGGGTGATAGCGGCGCCGGATCTCGCCGATCAGCGGGCATCTCTTATTGCCTCACGTCGCTCAGCGCGCGGTCGACAAACTGAGTGCACGCGGAGTACGGGTGTGGGTCTTTAGCGGTCAGGATTGGCTGGTGCGCCAGTCCGACGGACCCTATGTCGCGTTAGAGGCCCGCACGGTAGGATTCGGGCCGACAATGGTTGAAGATTTCGGCTCTGCCCTCGATGCCACTGCCAAGATCGTCGGCGTCAGCCCGAATTCTGAGCTCTCGAACAGTGCGAGCGCGACGTGCGTGCCGCACTCGTCGACAAGCGTGCGTCGTCCGTTCGCAGCCCTACTATCTCGAATCACCCACCCGCTCGCCAACAAAGGCGTCGCATTATCGAAGATCGCAAAGCTGTTGGGCGTTCCGTTAACGAAAATCGCCACCATCGGCGACGGAGGCAATGACGTCGCAATGTTCGAGCGCAGCGGTCTTAGCATTGCGATGGGCAATGCCAGTCCGAAGGTGCGGAAGGCCGCGACTTTGTGACAGACAGCAATCGCGAGGACGGTTTCGCCAACGCGATCGAACGATTCATCCTCGGCGGCCAACGTCCGGACTCCAGGTCGACCGCCCAGGCCAGCGGCCGCGCATGGTAGGTCCGCCGTGCCGCAAAAGAAAATTATCGTTGCACCGTCGATCTTGTCGGCGGATTTCGGGCACCTCGCCGAGGAGGTTCGCGCCGTCGATGCGGCAGGCGCCGACTGGATCCATATCGACGTGATGGACGGTCGCTTCGTGCCGAATATCACGATCGGGCCGGTGGTTGTCGAAGCGGTGCGACGCTACACGCAAAAGCCGCTCAATGTGCACCTGATGATCGTCGAGCCGGAGCGCTATCTCGCTGACTTCGCCAAAGCCGGCGCCGATCATCTTCTGGTCCCAGGCGGAGCTGTCCGCGACCACCCAACTCCATCGCGTCCTGTCGCAAATCCAGGTCCTCGGCAAAAAAGCCGGAGTGGTGCTCGATCCCGGCGAGCCCGATCGAGCTGATCGAATACGTACTCCATCTTTGCGACATCGTTCTCGTCATGACCGTCAACCCCGGCTTCGGCGGCCAGAAATTTCTGCCGGAGATGCTGCCCAAGATCCGTCGCTTGCGTCAGCTCTGCGAGGCGCGTGGCCTCGATCCGATCATTGAGGTTGACGGCGGAGAAAATCGTGAAACCGCCCGTCAGGCGATCGAGGCAGGCGCGAACGCCATCGTCGCCGGTTCTGCAATCTTTGGATCAGATGATTATGCAGCCGCGATCGCCGCGATCCGCGAGGCCCGTCGCCCATTCGTCGGGAGGGCGCTCTCATGACCGGCTTCTCCGAGGCCAAGCAGGAAATCCTCGCTGATCCGGAGGCCCTGTCACGCCGGGTTGCGGATTGGCTGCTCGACTTGGCGACGGCGAAGGAAGGTGTTTTTGCCGTCGCCCTGTCCGGCGGCTCGACCCCGCGGCGGCTCTATGAGCGTCTGGCTGGGCCGCCCTATCGTGATGGCTTCCCGTGGTCACGAGCGCATTGGTTCTGGGGCGACGAGCGATTCGTGCCTCACGATGATGCGCAAAGCAACTATCGCATGGTGAAAGAGGCGCTGCTATCGCGCGCTCCGATCCCCGCCGGCAACATCCATCCAATTCCTACCGAAGGTGTCAGTCCTGAAGCGGCTGCGTCGGCCTATGAGCGCGAGCTCAGATCCTTCTACGGCGCGGAGCGCCTCGACCCGGCTCGGCCACTCTTTGATGTGAACCTTCTCGGGCTGGGGCCGGACGGGCATACAGCCTCTTTGTTTCCGGGCACGGCGGTGCTCGCGGAGCGCGACCGCTGGGTTGCCGCCGTCGTCGGCGCCAAGGCCGAAGCGCGTATTACGCTGACCTATCCGGCGCTCGAGAGCAGCCGGCATGCGGCCTTTCTGGTCGTGGGGAAAGAGAAGCGGGCGATCTTCGACCGATTTTGCCGCGGCGACGACACCCTGCCGGCTGCACATCTTCATCCGACTGGCAAGCTGTGGATCTTTGCCGACGCGGCGGCAGCGGGGCCCATCGCGTGACGATGCCGCCTTTATCGAACGGCAAGCCAAGTCGGAAATGTCGAAACTGGCGCGCTCCGGCGCGGGCGTGACATTACATCCGAATTATCCGAGTCGCCGCGCGTGGTGATTGTCGGCGGCGGCTTCGCCGGAATCGAGGTGGCAAAAGCGCTGCAAGGCAGCCCAGCCCGCGTGACGGTGATCGACCGCCACAATTACACGCTGTTCCAGCCCCTGCTCTATCAGGTTGCTACCGCGGCGCTCTCACCCGCCGACGTGGCGGCTCCAATACGGGGTTTGCTCCGCAGCCCGAACACGGAGATGTTGCTCGACGAGGTGGTCGGCGTGGACCTTGATCGCTCTTGCGTCAGGACTGTCGCCGGTCGCGAGATTGACTTCAACTTGCTCGTGCTGGCGACAGGCTCACAATACAACTACTTCGGCCACGATGAATGGGCGCGCTTAGCTCCAGCGCCTAAGACTCTGGAAGACGCAGTGGCGATTCGCTGTCGCCTGCTGCTTGCCTTCGAAGAGGCCGAGATGTGCGACGACGATGAGGAGCGTCGCGCCCTCATGACGTTTGTCGTTATCGGTGCCGGGCCTACGGGCGTCGAGATGGCGGGCGCGATTGCGGAACTGGCCAAGACGACCCTCGCTCGAGACTTCCGCCGCATTGACCCGGCGTCAGCACGCATCCTTCTGATCGAGGCCGGCTCCAAAGTTTTGGGCGCGTTCCCCGAGAAGCTTGGCACTTATGCGCACCGGGCGCTGACGAGGTTGGGCGTTCAAGTCCTGCTCAACACGAAGATCGAACAGATCGATGAGAACGGCGTCGTTGCGGGCGGGCGGCGGATAGCCACGCAAGCCGTGATTTGGGGTGCCGGGGTGAAGGCGACGCCCGTCGCCGCGTGGCTCGGGATGCAACCCGGTCCGCATGGTACTGTCCGCGTCAACCCCGACTTCTCGATCGCTGCGCATCCAAACATCTTCGTCATCGGCGATGCAGCGGCCGCGTCGGGGATGGACGGAAAGCCATTGCCGGGCTTGGCAGCGGTTGCCAAGCAGGAGGGCAAATACGTCGGCAATCTCATCAGACATCGCATCGAAGGGACTGGCACGACGACCGTCTTCCGGTACCGGGATTATGGAACGATGGCCACCATCGGACGCTCGGCTGCGGTTGCCGACCTGCGCGGGTTCAGGCTCACGGGAACGTTTGCTTGGCTGCTCTGGGGCTTCGTTCACATCTACTTTCTCATCGGATTTCGCAACAGATTGGTGGTGTTCGTGAACTGGTGTTGGGCGTGGCTCACTTACGCGCGCGGCTCGCGCCTGATCACCGGCGATGAGGGATCGTCACGCGATGCATCGGGGGCGAACGCGAAAACAGCAATGAGAAGGCCGCGTTCGACCGACGAACCGCCATCGCGTGTCCGGTCGAACCCAGAGCCCACCGACTTAAGGAGAGCCCGCCGAACTCATGCTGGCCACCAGCGTTCATCTTGGGTCGGACGAGGTGCAAAATCGGTAAGGAAATACGAATGGCTACGATCAGCATTGGCATTGCGTTCGGTGTGCGCCTCCTTCTCGTGATGCTGTTCCTGCCGTTCAGCGCATTGGACAAGATCCTGGATTTCAAGGGCGCGGTCCGCCAGGCAGGTCAAGCGACATCCTCGACTCTTTCTCGCTACGGCTCTCATTGTGCGTGGGGATATTCGTCGAGGTGGTGATGTCCGTCGGGGTCCTGACAGGCATCGCGGATCGGGCGGCGGCCTTCGTGCTCGCCGGATATTGCGGCATGACGGCGCTCCTGTGGAAACAGTTCTGGCGGCCGGGCGACTTCTGGGTGACGGGGGAAGCCGGGGCCGCAACCTGTTCTGGGATTTCTTGAAAAACACCGCCCTCGCGGGCGGCTTCCTGCTCGTCACGTTTGGCACTAGCGCCGGTACTGTCGGGAATTTCTTTGCCGACCCGTTCTCGTCCACGCATCCCTATCACGTCACAAACGAGGTTCGGCCATGAGCGCCGATTCGAAGCCCACCGTCCCGTATTGGCATCTCTGGACGGACCCAGACGGCCTGAGCCGGCAGACGCGTTGCACCCTGACGGAATTCGATCTGAAATCAATTCAGCCGCCTGCTGATCCGCAATGGCAGGGGTCGAAGCTCCATGACGGAGCGACCGTATTCGTCACCGTTCTACCGGTTCGGCTGGTCGGGCGACTGGCACGAAAACCCGAAGCCGCAATGGATCGTGCCGCTCTCAGGCCGCTGGTTCGTCGAATCGATGGATGGGCAGCGCGTCGAGATGGGGCCGGGCGAGATCTCGTTCGGTGAGGACCAGAACACGCGCTCCCAGGGCGGTCGGCAGGGCCACCGCTCCGGTACGGTCGGCGCTGAGCCGGCCGTGCTCATGATCGTTCAGCTCGACGGTCCAGCGACCGTCGCGTCACCGTGCCGGTTCCGCTGACATGGACGGGTTCGAGATCATCGATCGCCGCTTTGCCCGCTACATCCTCGACAACGCCCCGCTCGAGGAACTCGCGTCGGGATTTCGTTGGATCGAGGGGCCGGTCTGGATGGGCGATGCCGACTGCCTCTTGTTTCAGGACCTGCCTCGCGACCGCACGATGCGCTGGATCGAGGACGAAGGCGTGTCGGTTTACCGCTCGCCTTCCGACTACGCGAATGGCCAGACTCGCGACCGACAGGGCCGGCTGATCGCCTGCTCGCACCGCGAGCCGATGCCTTTATCGTACCGAGTATGACGGCACGCTGACGCAGCTGGTCGACCCGCCATGCGGGACGGCGGCTCAATTCGCCAAACGATGTGGTCGTGAAATCGGACGGCACGATCTGGTTCACCGATCCGCTCTACGGGATATCGAACGATTACGAGGGCGGCCGGCAGAATGTCGGAGCAGCCGCCGGCGCTCTACCGGTTCGATCCGATCAGCGGGGACATCCGGGTGGTGGCCTCCGATTTCGACGGGCCGAACGGCCTGGCCTTTTCGCCCGACGAGGCGAGGCTCTATGTGGCGGAGACCGGCGACCAGAGCCAAGCCGCGCCCCGGCAATACATCCGAGTCTTCGAGACGTCGTCCGACGGGCTCTCGCTGACGGGCGGGGGCGTGTTTCACACCATCGCACCGGGCTATTGCGACGGAATGCGGGTCGACGAGGACGGCAATGTCTGGTCGAGCGCGGCCGACGGCGTTCATTGCATCAGTCCCGCCGGCGAGCTGCTCGGCAAGGTTCTGGTTCCGAACCGCGTCTCGAACATCTGCTTCGGCGGTCGGGCGAAGAACAGGTTGTTCATCGGCGGCTCGCACACGCTCTATTCGATCTTCCTGAGCCGCAGGGGCGCGCAATGGCCGTGATGACGAGTTGACGCGGCTGACACGGGTGATCCTCAACTCCGCAGCACCGGAAAAACTCGCGCGGTTCTTCGAAGAGGCGCTCGGTTTCGTGCGGATTCGGGAAGCCGTGCCAAAATGATAATGTGGCGGCCCCGGGCGGGCTTCCCGGCGCCTGCGCCCGAGCTCTCGCTTTGGCGCTCGGCGACAGCCGCCTCGATCTCGCCGAGGCTCGCGGCCGGCCTTACCCGGACGCCGTCCCCGGCTGGAGCCCGCTATTTCAACATTGCGCGATCGTCACGGCGGACTTCGGAGCCGCCATGGCCCGGTTGCGGCGGCGGACCGGACTGGCGCGCCATCTCGACCTGCGGCCCGGAGGCGCTGCCGAAGCGTTCAGGCGGCGTCACCGCGTTCAAGTTTCGCGACCCCGAGGGGCACCCGCTCGAGCTCCTATCCTTTCCGAACGGGACGGGCCCGAAGATTTGGCGACGGGACCGCGTGACGATCCGTGCCTCGGTATCGACCACTCCGCCATTTCGGTCGCCGATACGGAATTGAGCGTGGCCTTCTATGCTCGCTTGGTCTGACGGCGGGAGCGCGTTCCCTGAACACCGGCCCGGAGCAGGAACGGCTTGATGCCGTGTCCGGGGCCGCCGTCGAAGTCATCGCACTGAATCTTCCCGGGGGAACCACGCCGCACCTCGAACTCCTCTGCTACCGGGGCGACTTTCCGCGCAACGAGCCGATCCCCGATGTCGACGACGTCGCCGCAACCCGGCTCGTCTTCGCAGTGGCGAGTATGGCGGCTCTCCAGGCGCTCTCGGCCACTCACGCCGATTCCATTATGGCCCCGGGCGTCGAATGGCCCGGCGGATCCAGCTGGCTGCTGCGCGATCCGGACGGGCACATCCTCCAACTCGAGTTCACCCGTTCAGCCTAGACGCGCGGCGATATGGTCGGCGACCCTGAGCGCGTTGGCGATGATGGTAAGCGTCGGATTTACCGCGCCGATCGAAGGAAAAAAGCTCGCGTCAGTCACGTAAAGATTGTCGATGGCGTGCGCCCTGCAGTTAAGGTCCAGAACGGAGTTTGCTGGATCGGTGCCGAAGCGCACGGTCCCCGCTTGGTGCGCCGTGCCGCCGATCGGCACGTTCTTGCCAAGATACAGGCTTCGTTCCAACAGCATCGGATGCGCGCCGCCGCTGCTTAGCATTCGCTCCAGCTTTTTCTTGAGGCGGTGGTGCGCCTCCATGTTGCCTTCCGTGATGTCCAACACCACGCGGTCACCGTCGTAAAAAATCCGATTTTGTGGACGCGGCAGGTCTTCGCTGGATAACCAGAAATCCATTGAATGCCGGGCCATCTCCTCGAACGGCATCTTCGGCACCCACTCCAGCCAGCTCGGAAGCGCCTCGCCACGTATTTGGGATGCGTGCGACGTGGCGCACATCTGAATCAATCCGAGCGGGTATTCCCAATCGTCTGAACCGAAATAGTAGTCGCTGACGGCAAGCGTTTTCTGAAAAACCGTGTCGTTCGGTTCGCGCATCAATGCCATCAAGATGGATTGATTGTGACGCATGTAATTGCGCCCAACTTGATCGGAACCATTGGCCAGCCCCTTTGGATGCTTGTCATTGGCCGACCGCAACAACAGCAGCGCCGACGACAATGCACCGCAGGCTACGACGATGATGTCAGCCGAGTATTGCTCCTTTGTCCCGCTCTGGTCACTTGGACGCAAGTGACGGTCCTGCCAGCCTCATCAGTCTCCAATTTCGAGACGTAGGCGCCGGTCAAAAGCGTCAGATTGGGATGTGCCTTGAGCGCCGGATCGACACAAATGACCTGTGCGTCTGCTTTGCCGTTCAGCAGGCAGGGAAAGCCATCGAACGCGTCGCAACGGATACAAATGCTGGTCGGGGTGGGCTTGCCATCCTTCTCGTCGAGCAAAATGCCCAACGGGAGGTGGAACGGGTGGAGACCGTCCTTTGTCAGGCTGTCGCTCAGCGCCTGAATGTGCGGCTCATGGGAAACCGGCGGATAGGGAAACGGCCCGCTCGAAGGCGGCTCGGTCGGGTCCTCGCCGCGCTGTCCATGCACGTGGAACAGGCGCTCCGCCTCGGCATAATACGGCTCGAACACATCGTATTTAAGCGGCCAAGCCGGAGAGATCCCCTCTTTGTGGCGAACCTCGTCGAAGTCCCGCTCACGCATGCGGAACAGTGCGGCGCCGTAAACCTTGGAGTTTCCGCCGACGTAATAATGAAGGCCGGGATGAAAGCTGCGGCCATCTTTGCCGTACCAGAATTCCGACGTCTGATAGGCGCCGTCGACGAACACGGTTTGCGCATCCCAGTTGGCGCGAGTGCGAGGCAGATAATCACCGCGCTCAAGCAGCAAAATCCGCTTGCCTGTGGGCGCCAACTTATGCGCAACGGACGCGCCGCCAGGCCCGCTCCCGACAACAATCACATCATAATGGTCCGCCATGGCGCGCTTCCC
>CAVRDC010000012.1:0-44974 GCA_963719745.1 uncultured Alphaproteobacteria bacterium
GGTGACGGTCAGCCGCATACGCTGAGCGTGCTGGAACAACTGCGCGAAGCCTCGGCGAGCCTTTGGTCTATTCTCCGGTGGACCGATGGCTCGCCCTTTTATTTGCTAGCAACCAGCGCCAGCAAGCCTGGCATATCGTTCGCTCTCGGCGAATTCTCACATCTAATCACGCGGATGGCATCAAAGAGCCTTTGGGGAGCTAGCTCGGAAGCGTACTTTCGAGTGGATGAATTGCTTCGGCAGCTAGCCAATCCGAACTTGCACGACATCCCGCGCAACCTCCCCTTTCGCGTGGAGATGTGGGATCAGTCGGATCAGCATGTTCGGTGGATGATCGCGGCGTCGGCTAGCGTGGCGATCGGACACGCTGCGCTAGATGCTGCGATCGCGAACTATCCAGATCAGCGTTTCACGTTGCGCAACGGGATACTTGTCATTCGACAGGCTGGGAGCGCAACTAACAAATAGAATTTTCTAAGATTAGCCCCGGTCCCCTTACACCCGTTTCCCCGACAGATCGTTGCATTTTAGGCGCTCGAATTTAGGCGCGAACAAGGCTCGGCTGGGGAAACACTAGGGCGCAAATTGAGAACCCCGAGCCAGAGGTGGCTCGGGGTTCCTGAGCGTGCTCAGATTAGGCAGTCTAACCGTGCGGTGGGACATCGGGGGATGGGGCAACCGCACATGTCAGTCCAATACCGAACGGCAGGGCCTTGTCGGGGGCGGGGTGCCGAACGGCTAGCCTAACCACCAAACGCTAGGACGGGTGCGCCGTCACACTCCATTGTGCGTAAGGCGGAGAGGCGTGTACCTCGGTATATGCAGCGCATCATAACGCTGCCAATATCGCGAAGCAGCCGGACTTGCTGAGCGGGCGCTGAGTGCCTTTACGATGGGGACCGTAGCGCCTGTCGTCCAGCCTCCGCACGTTTTTTTTAATGTAGGTGCTTCACATTGGGGCGTCTGAGCAAAACTGCTCACTCCGCCAGGAAAAGTGAGGCCAGCATTTTGCATTTCGCGCATCGAGGCGCGCCGATGTTCGCGCATGCCATCATGACCACGTTCGAATTGCTGGCCCGACTTCCCACACGCAAAGCTGCGGCGGGCTAGCTCGAAAAGGAGAACGATTGCCGGCTTTCGTCCGGAGTCGTCTTTATCATTTGCGGAAGTAGCCCACTTCCGCTTATCCCTCGATTCTGGACAAACTTTCGCGGTGGCCGTCGCAGGCTCTCAAGAACTCGACGGCATACGCCCTGCTGGTCTCGTAGTCGTCCAAAAAGTTGCCGGACGGCGTCGCCCCCCTGTAACGCATTTCTTTCGGTATATGTGTTTCGTAGCGTAGCCGTCCGTCGCTACGAGAGCCGTAAAACGGAGGACAAACCGATGGCCTGGACAACGCCAGTGCTAGTTGAAATCTGCATCGGGCTCGAGATCAACGGCTATCTGCCGGCCGAGTTCTGATCCCTTCCCTACTACCTAGGCTGGCTGCTTGGCCCGACCAATCCTCACACTTCCTTATTTCTCTGGAGGATTACGTGTTCAGCGCCAAGTGACCGGCACCTAACGGGGAGGCCCCGAGCGCGCTGCCGGGGCCTCTTTTTGATCGATAGCTAGACGGACCGGCACCCGCGCCTTTGTTGGTGTTCGCGGGCGGACGGCAGTAGGCTGGCGTCACCGAGAGGTGCATAGAACTTCGGGCCGCGCTGATCCTGGTCTGACTGCCCGCACTTTATCCGATTTCCCACACACCGATCGAGCGGCGAAGTTTCTCATCGTTACAACCCATCATCAATAATCACGGAATGCAAAAACCAACATGCCGGGCCTTTGAGTTTCAAGTGCGCCGGCCGTTGCGCTGTAGAGCGGAACGCTGAGAAACCGCAATAGCTGGGGCAGCTTCGCCACGTTGGCGGCGATGCGCCGGGCTTTGTGCTTGGTGAGATTCAGTAAGTCCTGTTGAGCAGATCGATTTCCATTTCGAAGCCGTCTGCGTGAAGCCTCCAGTCAGCCACACGACAGCGGCGCTCGTACCGACGTTTCGCAGCCTCTACGGCACGTTCGACGCTCCTTGCGCGAGGGATCACAATGCTTTGCTGGAGGCACTTGTCTGAATGACCATCGATGCCGAGCAGATTTTGAAAAAGATCATTCGATATCGGCACATAGGGGATGGTAGGACCTTACGATCCCACCGCCGCCAATGGGTCGGCCGAAGCGGCATAGGACCGATCGGTGCGCACATCGCGCCAGCCCGAACCATCACGTCGACAGGGGAACACCAACGCATGATATTCCCCGTTGTCGTAGACACTTAGCTCCAAATCGGCATGAGCCGGAGCCGTGGCAATCGGCCTCCAATCCAAGATCGAAACAATCTTTTCCATGTTAAAAGCGTCATCTAAGCTCACCAAGCCACATTGATCTAGCTCAAGGGTCAATGCAGGCAGTCGCGCCTTTGGAGGCTGTCGTGGAGCGTTTTGTCATACGGCAAAACATCGAGCACTACCGGGCATTGCTGGATATCACGACCGATCTTGAGCGGCGCGGGGTATCGAGAAGTTGCTTCGCGAAGAAGAAGCCAAGCTCAAAAAATACGACGAGGATAACAAGAAGAAATCGTCCGGCTCCAGCAAGACGGTTTAATCAATCACGCTTTAATAGCCTCGGCAGCTTGGCGAAGTTCGCCGCCATGCGCCGTGCCTCGTCCTTGTCAGCAGCTTGGCCGCCGCTCGGCGACCCGGTTCGTCCTCGAGGCAGAAATAGCCGAGCGCCTGACCGTTCTTTTTGCGCACGATGAAGCAGGCGTCGTTTGCCCCGTCGATAGTCCACGGCGACGAGAAGCAGCGGAAAGCAGGCATGGAGCCGAGTTATTCGCGTCGCACTGTTCGATCCGCAATGAAGGATCGGACGAAGTCCTCGGCGTTTTTGGCGCCGATTGAAAACCAACGTCGCGCAGCATCTCAGTCCACCGTTCCACGTCTAGGAGGCCGTCGTCCACGTCCGAGCGTTCGGAGAAGACTACAAAAACGTCTTCCGGAATCGCATCGACCGTTGCGGCTAGCTGATCGAAGATGGCGGCAACCTGGAGGTTGCGTTCGTTATTCGGATGCTGTTTCGCCTTCTCGCGCCACCATTCAGCCTGTTCTTTGAAGACGTCCTGAAGTTCTAGTCGCCCAACCATGTTATTCGCCTCCTTATTTGGCATTTAGGAAGCTTCAACCGTCCCGCTTCAGCATCTCCGGCAGCTTCGAAGTTCGCCGCCATGACATCCGCCCGCTCCACAATTTTAATTGCTGTCTCAGTTTGAAAGTTTATTGCTCGGGAATGTATATATCCAACCCGCAAGTGTGGCACCGGAGGATATCGTCCCTGGTCGCGCCACCAACGGGCGAAAGCGCCGATTTAACTTCTTTTTGAATCCAGCAACGAGGACATTGGAAATCCACCCCGATGCGGGGGCGATAATCGAGAAGGCGCTTATGCGCGCGCTTCGCTGCATCAAGCTGCGCCTCTATATCCGTTTTGCTTCTCTCTATTTCGCGAAGTTGCGCTTCCAACGCAGGGGATGGACCCTGCATTCGCTCGGCCTGGTAGGTGGCTTCTTCAGATAGAATATTGTCTATGCTCATACTGCCAGTCGCTTCTTGTATGGGCCGCGCTTGCCCGGCCTGGGCAGCGCCGCATCAACCATTTCTGGGGGAGTGTTAACGTGCTCGTCCCATAGCCAATATAGCCCAGCAAAGGCCACTATGCCGGCCCCCACAGCCATCCAGCCGCTCCAGGTGGCCGCAATGAAGTAGAAGTAGACAAGCCCACCACCACCCAAAGCGACCAGGGCTAGGGCTATAATTAAATTTATTGCACGATGGAGCGCGCTCACGCCGCCAATTTGACCGACTGCTGTTCTAGGTCAAGGCTGGTCAAGGCGGTCAAAATTCAAAACTGAGACACTAAGCGCGGATTTCCGCAAAAAGCTTTTGGCCGAAGAAAAGATCAAACAGAGCCGCTCACCCTATACCGACAAATCCTGAATCGCGGCGTAAAGCGAAGAGGATTGGGGCCTTATGACGATGCCGCGGGGCGAGTACCCGCCAATCTTGGATTCGGTGTGGCCCGCCGCTATCATTGAACTCCCAACAGGAGAAAGTGCGCGATGGCGAGCGGTACCGTGAAATGGTTTAATCCGACCAAGGGCTATGGATTCATTCAGCCGCAGGGCGGCGGCAAGGACGTTTTCGTTCATATCTCGGCGGTCGAGAAAGCCGGTCTGTCCACCCTCAACGAGGGTCAGCAGGTCCAGTACGAAGAGGTTTCAAACAGGGGTAAGACGTCGGCCGAGAACCTAAAGATGAAGTGAAGCGCGCCCGCCTGGGCGGGGATTTCGCATGAGTGTAGTCCATTTGCTCCCGTCGATTTACCAACGAAACTAACATTTGCGGGCGCGTCGCATCTTCAATGTCCACGAACAGATGAAACAGCCTCTGCACTGGAGGTAGAACTTCTCGAAATAGAGAAACGCAAGATTGAGATAGATGCGAAGCTTAGTGTGGCGAAGTTCGCGCGAAAGCCCCTCTCGATTTCAGCCCTCGCATCGGGGCGGACTTCCAATGCCTCCGTTGCTGGATTCAGAATGAATCGCGATCTAGGCTGACAGGCGTCCGCGGCACACTGCCGACGACATTCTCAGATGCCACATCTGCGGAGCGGACTATCTCATTGCCTTCTCGAACAGACGCGCAATAGCATCTTTCGCCTCCTCGTGGATCCGCCGCAGGTGACCTTCACTTCGGAAACTCTCGGCATAAATTTTATAAACGTCCTCCGTCCCGGACGGCCGCGCGGCAAACCAGCCGCTCTCGGCAATCACCTTGATTCCACCGAACGGAAGCGCCGTTGCCCGGAGCGGCGGTAAGCTTCGCGCGTATCGGCTCGCCGGCAAGTTCCGTCATGCCGATCTGATCGGGCGAGAGCGCCTTCAGCAGCGCTTTCTGTTCGGGTGTCGCGGGCGCGTCGATCCTCTCGTAGAAGGGCACGCCCAACTCGCGCGTGAGGCGATCGTATGTTTCGCCTGGGTCCCGCCTGGTTTGCGCGGTGATTTCGGCGGCAAGCAGACCGAGAATCATCCCGTCCTTGTCCGTGGTCCAGACCGATCCGTCCCGCCTGAGGAACGACGCCCCGGCACTCTCCTCGCCGGCGAACCCGAGCGAACCGTCGATCAGACCGTCGACGAACCATTTGAACCCCACGGGCACCTCGACGAGCTTGCAGCCAAGCTTCGCGGTGACGCGATCGATGATGCCGCTGCTGACGATGGTCTTGCCGACGGCGCGGCCGCTGCTCCAGTCGGGGCGATTCCGGAACAGGTACGATATGGCGACCGCGAGGTAATGATTGGGGTTCATCAGGCCGCTCGACCGGGTCACGATTCCGTGCCGGTCGGCATCGGTGTCATTGGCGAAGGCGACGTCGAATTTGTCGCGCATGCCGATCAGCCGCGCCATGGCATAGGGCGACGAGCAATCCATGCGGATCTTTCCGTCCCAATCGACCGTCATGAACCGAAAGGTCGGGTCGACCGCGTCGCTGACGACCGTCGCCGCGATGCCATAACGTTCGACGATCGGTTGCCAGAAATGCACGCTCGCGCCGCCCAATGGATCAATCCCGATCTTCACCCCGGACGAGCGGATCGCCTCCATGTCAACGACGTTCTCAAGGTCGGCGACGTACGGCGCCGATATAATCGTGGCTGGTGGACGTGGGGAGATTTGCGTGCGCGATCGTACGGGACTCGCCGCACGCCATCGAGACCCGTTTCGAGCAAGCGCGTTCGCGGCGTGCTCGATCCAGGTTGTTACGTCGGTCTCGGCTGGTCCACCGTTCGGCGGATTGTATTTGAAGCCGCCGTCCTCGGGTGGATTATGCGAAGGGGTGATGACAACCCCGTCGGCGAGACCGCTCTTGCGATTCTTGTTGTAGGTCAGGATCGCGTGTGAAATGACGGGCGTCGGCGTGTATCCGCCGTGCTCGTCGATCATCGTATCAACGTCATTGGCGGCAAATACCTCAAGCGCGCTCGCCAGGGCGGGTTCGGACAAGTGCGTGCGTGTCGATCCCGATGAACAGCGGGCCGGTGATGCCGTTTCGGCTCCGGTGATGACAGATCGCCTGGCTGATCGCCAGGATATGCGCCTCATTGAAGGCATTGTCGAAGGCGGATCCACGATGACCCGACGTGCCGAATGCAACGCGCTGCGACGGGACCTTCGGGTCCGGCTTGCCGGTGAAATAGGCTGTCACCAGCCGCGGCACATTGACCAGCATCGATGGCTCGATTGTTTTGCCTGCGAGCGGGCTTACCTGGCCAGCCATCTCTTTCTCCCTTCAAAGGCGAGCCTCACGTCCCAAATCCACGTGCGTCTCGGAACCGCGCCCGATCCGCCCGGATCAGCCGAGGCGAACCTGAAGGCGATGGACGGCGCCGTCGTCCTTGAGCGGGACCGAGAGCGGTCGCACGGTGATCGTCATGCCATCGAGCCTCGGCGGCGGCGACGCCGCGTTGCACGCCCTGCAGGTTCTCGACAACGATCTCATACCGCGAGGCGCCGTGTCGGAGCATATCTCGAAACGGGGCCATGACCTGGGAATGCAAGGCTCGAGACGCATGGCACTGCCCTCGATGCGAAGTCCAAGGATGCTCTCGACGCCGGCGCGTTGCATCCAGCCCGCCGAGCCCGTGTACCAAGTCCAACCGCCGCGCCCGACGTGGGCCGGAGCGGCGTAGACATCGGCCGCAACGACATAGGGCTCGGCCTTGTAGCGGTGAATGTCGCTGCGCGTGCGGGCGTGGTTGATCGGGTTAAGCATCCAGAACAACGCGGCCGCCTTGTCGCCTTCGCCGAGGCCGGCGAAGGCCATCACCGACCACAGGACGGCGAGGCTGCGCGCGTGTTCTTCCAGACGTTCGACGCTGAACAGCTCCGCCCGGATGGGCGTGCTGTCGTCCCACGGCGGATAGGGGCCTGTGTCGCCAAGGAGGCGGCGCAACGGCGTGATCAATGCACCTTTGTGGTTAGACCTCAGCCCGCTCGTCGAAATATCTGTCTCGACAAGCATCGCCTTAAGCCGCCTTCAACGGGCCTGGAATCGTTGCGGCCTGCCATACCCTCGCCCATTCGAATGGCCCAGCCATGTTGCTCTTTGACAACCCTGAAAGTGATCATGGAAAAGGTTCCCACCCAGATCACTTTCCCATTGAGCATCGTGCGGGGTTAGTCGCGTTGATTCAGGTCAACTGCATCAGCTTCGGCGATCAGCACCTGAGCCAGCATGCGGCGGGCGCCTTCACGTGCAAGTTCGCTCAGAGGATCGTCGATGGCCTCAGGCTGACGCAACCGGATAACAGTGCTATCTCTCGACATGGCGTATCGCTCCTTTCGGGAGGTTCTGGCAGGCTCGACACCCGCCTCGATACGCCGCCTTCAATCAATCGTCGTCACCCAAATTCCCGCTTAGCTCGGGATTTACAGCCATGACGCCCAAGAAAAATCATTTTTCGCTTCCGGCTCGCACTCCAGCTTTTGTGGATAGGAAAATCGGGGCGGCTGGTCATTGCGTTTGCATTCGCGGTTGAGCGCGCCTCACATCAACCGCCGCCCACGAATGGCACCCGCAGCCTAACAGCACATGGCGCCAGCCCTGTCCATACAGGTGAGGCAGGGGGCAAATGGCACGCTATCTTCGTTGAGCACCCTACGGAATGGCTGCTTGTTTTGTTCAATGGGTTGCTCGCCCTTTACACATATCGGCTCTTCACTGCTACGTCTGGACTGTTCAGCGAAACGGCGGGCTTGCGCCAAGCACGCGGCCGGGGAATTAGATGCTATGGGGCGAGCGACGAGGTTTGAGGCACCATCGTTGCGCCAACAATGATGGAGACCCCCATGGCCAAACCTTACGATTTGTCCAAGCCGCTCGTCGCTCTTGACCACGATAGCACGCTGGTCGCCGTCGTCGAGATGAGCGGGACGTCTTGGCTGGTATTGGCGATTGTTCCTGGTATCGATCGCCGTCCGCTACAAAAGCTGCCGGTTGACGAGAACCGCCTGTTCAGACAACTCGAGATCTGGCGCGAGGAAGCCGGCAGGGCCGGCAAAGTTATGCGGCGAATAGTTGTTGCGTTCGAGGCTGGACGTGACGGTTTCTGGTTGGCTCGTTGGCTTCGGGCACGTGGCGTTGAAGTTTATGTGATCCACCCAGCCAGTGTCGCGGTTCCACGCGAGATGCGGCGCGCCAAGACCGACCGGCTCGACACTCACATGCTGATGCGGGCGTTGCTGGGTTGGCTGCGGGGAGAGCCGGACTGCTGTCGGATGGTAGCGATCCCGACCGTCGCCGAGGAAGACGCGCGCCGGCCGGGCCGCGAACGCGAGCATTTGGTGCGCGAGCGCACGCGCGTGATCAACCGGATCAAGGCGACTATGGCCAGGTTCGGTATCCGGGGCTTCAAGCCGGGGTTAAAGAATGCCGTCGCACGGCTGCAGGAGTTGCGCACGCCGGAAGGTGAAACGATCCCGTCCCACACTCGGTCTGAGCTGCTGCGTTACTTGGAGCGGCTGCAACTGCTCAAGAAGCAGATCGCCACGATCGAACAACGGTGCAAGGAGGTGCTCTCCGAGGCCACGCCGGACCGTGCCAATGCCATGGTGCAATTACTCGCTAAGGTGCGCGGCATTGGGATCGAGACGGCGGAGATGCTGGTGCATGAAGTACTGTCTCGCAATCTACGCGATCGCCGGGCGGTGGCGCGCTACGCCGGACTGACCGGCACACCGGATGAGAGCGGTCGCAGACGACGAGAGAAGGGGATCAGCAGAGCGGGCAACGGCCGGGTCCGGTGCGGCATGATTCAACTGGCGTGGCGGCTTTTGATGTTCCAGCAGGAGAGCGCGTTGGCGAGGTGGTATCGAGAGCGGGTCGCCGGCGCTCGCGGTTCCGGCAAGAAGACATTCATCGTGGCGCTAGCGCGCAAGCTTCTGCTTGCGCTGTGGCGCTACGCCACGCTTGGCGAGATACCGGAAGGGTTCGTGTTGAAGTCGGCATGAAATGATCACCCCCTGGGATTTCTGCCCGGGGTTCACAGAGCACGACTGCTGGCGTTGCCGGGCAGTCGGCACTCCAAGGTGGATGGTGCACCGTAGTGTCCTATGGGCAGCAAGCCGAAAATTAGAATGGGCGCCATCCCCTTGGAGCCTCGCAAACGATGCGCATGAAGCATCATGGTCTCGGTCTAGCGGACCGACCGAATACAAGGTTGTTCGGCTGCGCGGCCCCAATGTCGCCAGTCGCCGTACGCGAGAGCTCCGCCTTGGAACCGCCGACCATCCCACCGCAGCAGCCGGTCAACGATGGAGGCTAAGATCAATGAGCTGACTGTTCGCTCCGCCACGCCAATTTCCGCTTGACAACAAGGGGCCCCATACAAGGACACTCGGGTATCTTCTGTAGTGGTGACGATGCCACAAACTCGGCATTCAAAGCTGCGCAATTCAGGCTGGCTGGCTACTCTGGGAACGGCTCTGGCAAACCGCATCGGTTTCCCGCAGCTTGGGCAGTGTGGCACGTTGGGGTTGGGGCGAGGGGCGTCCATGCGTGCTTAGTTGCACGCAATAGGGTCTGGGGTTTTGATCTGGATCAGGCCCGACGCCTGCAGAAGTTTGCCACTGGCATTTACTTGGAAAAGACGAGGCCGCCAACTGAGGCGGCACGCCTTATCGTTAGTCATTTATCGGGCATTGTCTCTGCAATTGATTTCAGGCATTGGCCGATGAACGATAGGCTTAAAGCCATGGCTTGTTCTGACGTGATTTCTAACAAGTTTGCTCGATGCGCTTCCACGGGCTCGTTAGCGTCGCGCACAACGACTGTCCCGGAGTTTGGATCAAAAAAGACCTTCGCCGTCATTTCCGCCTCCTTCGCTCAGAGAGAGAAATTTTTAGCCTCGCCTCGCGGGATAAGTGAATTAGATGCTATGGGGCGAGCGACGAGGTTTGAGGCACCATCGTTGCGCCAACAATGATGGAGACCCCCATGGCCAAACCTTACGATTTGTCCAAGCCGCTCGTCGCTCTTGACCACGATAGCACGCTGGTCGCCGTCGTCGAGATGAGCGGGACGTCTTGGCTGGTATTGGCGATTGTTCCTGGTATCGATCGCCGTCCGCTACAAAAGCTGCCGGTTGACGAGAACCGCCTGTTCAGACAACTCGAGATCTGGCGCGAGGAAGCCGGCAGGGCCGGCAAAGTTATGCGGCGAATAGTTGTTGCGTTCGAGGCTGGACGTGACGGTTTCTGGTTGGCTCGTTGGCTTCGGGCACGTGGCGTTGAAGTTTATGTGATCCACCCAGCCAGTGTCGCGGTTCCACGCGAGATGCGGCGCGCCAAGACCGACCGGCTCGACACTCACATGCTGATGCGGGCGTTGCTGGGTTGGCTGCGGGGAGAGCCGGACTGCTGTCGGATGGTAGCGATCCCGACCGTCGCCGAGGAAGACGCGCGCCGGCCGGGCCGCGAACGCGAGCATTTGGTGCGCGAGCGCACGCGCGTGATCAACCGGATCAAGGCGACTATGGCCAGGTTCGGTATCCGGGGCTTCAAGCCGGGGTTAAAGAATGCCGTCGCACGGCTGCAGGAGTTGCGCACGCCGGAAGGTGAAACGATCCCGTCCCACACTCGGTCTGAGCTGCTGCGTTACTTGGAGCGGCTGCAACTGCTCAAGAAGCAGATCGCCACGATCGAACAACGGTGCAAGGAGGTGCTCTCCGAGGCCACGCCGGACCGTGCCAATGCCATGGTGCAATTACTCGCTAAGGTGCGCGGCATTGGGATCGAGACGGCGGAGATGCTGGTGCATGAAGTACTGTCTCGCAATCTACGCGATCGCCGGGCGGTGGCGCGCTACGCCGGACTGACCGGCACACCGGATGAGAGCGGTCGCAGACGACGAGAGAAGGGGATCAGCAGAGCGGGCAACGGCCGGGTCCGGTGCGGCATGATTGAACTGGCGTGGCGGCTTTTGATGTTCCAGCAGGAGAGCGCGTTGGCGAGGTGGTATCGAGAGCGGGTCGCCGGCGCTCGCGGTTCCGGCAAGAAGACATTCATCGTGGCGCTAGCGCGCAAGCTTCTGCTTGCGCTGTGGCGCTACGCCACGCTTGGCGAGATACCGGAAGGGTTCGTGTTGAAGTCGGCATGAAATGATCACCCCCTGGGATTTCTGCCCGGGGTTCACAGAGCACGACTGCTGGCGTTGCCGGGCAGTCGGCACTCCAAGGTGGATGGTGCACCGTAGTGTCCTATGGGCAGCAAGCCGAAAATTAGAATGGGCGCCATCCCCTTGGAGCCTCGCAAACGATGCGCATGAAGCATCATGGTCTCGGTCTAGCGGACCGACCGAATACAAGGTTGTTCGGCTGCGCGGCCCCAATGTCGCCAGTCGCCGTACGCGAGAGCTCCGCCTTGGAACCGCCGACCATCCCACCGCAGCAGCCGGTCAACGATGGAGGCTAAGATCAATGAGCTGACTGTTCGCTCCGCCACGCCAATTTCCGCTTGACAACAAGGGGCCCCATACAAGGACAGAAGCCTCGTAATTAGGACAGTACCCAAAAAGAGACCCCGACCGAAGTCGGGGCCTCCCCGTTAGTGCCGGCAACTTGGCTCTGAACACTGATTTCCTTCGGGGGACAAAACGGGTGTGAGGATTGGTCGAGCCAGTAGCAGCACTCGACGACATATGGGCAACGCGGAAATGTCGGCAAGGTCGATATCAAAGTGAGCCAGTCACAAATTCGAAACGGGCCACTTAAGCGGAAAGGGGCCAGTACCGCGCCTGCCTGTAGGAAAATCGGAAATCGGGAACATTTCCTGAACTTTTCAGGAGCGCTCTCAAAGCCAGTCAGTGCTTAAAACGCTATCAAACCGGATTGAAATCTCTTTCGATCACTGCATCGAAAAAGGGCGACCGACAAAATCCGGAGACCGGAACTGAGTTAATCAACTCCGATCTCTGGTCGTTCTTGCGGCGATCGTTCAGGATTAAGCGGCCTTCCTCGGTGCAGTGCCCGTGCCCGTCTTGACCTCGATTGTCTTGGTGGTCTTTATGGCCTTCGCGGGCTTCTTGATCGTGAGATGCAGCACGCCCTTGTCGAAATGAGCGTCGACGGCTCCGTCCTCTGGCTCGAATGGCAGGGACATCGATCGGTAGAATGAGCCGAAGCTCCGCTCTTCGACATGCCAGTCCTTTTCTTCTTTCGTGCTCTCCTCCTTTTTCTCACCGGAAATGACCAGTTGGTTGCCGTCTAGGCTGACCTTGATATCTTTTTCTTGTCCACGCCGGGAAGCTCGGCCGTCACTTCGAAGGCGTCCTTTGTTTCGGCCACATTAATCGCCGGCGCGCCAGCCCCAATTTCGGGAGAGGATAAATTCTGATCGAAAGCCGAAAAACATCTTCCATTTCGCGCCGCATGGCGCGGAATGGTTCGATGTCAGTTCTTGGCCCGTGGTCCACAATCCTCGGAAGATTCATTTGTTCGCTCCATCGCCGGTTAGATCAAAATGTCGAAGGGGTATCCCCCTTACAAAATCACGTTGAACTGTTGCTGTGCTGTCGGCCTTGATCTAGCTCAAGAGCGCCGAATTACTTCGAAGGCGTGAAAAGCCTGGCAGACGCGGGGCCGCGATTTGAGCAAGGAGAGGCGCCACACGGCCCGCCAGGTTGCGGCACTTTCGCTCCGGGTCATTCACGTTATTTCAGACGTGCTTCCCCGCACAGCACTGCCGGATCAGCGATCGTAGTCATTTGAGATCGGTTTTCAGATGACAGCTAACTGGCCAGTCGAGGTTTTCGAACCGAGCTACTATTTCTCCTGAATTCGATTTAGGTAATCGATGACCGCGAGGATGCGCATACGCACGACGTATTCAGGATCGATGGGGAAATAATGCCGGAGTGACTGCTCTTCTGAGAAGGGCCGAATCGCCAGCCCCATACCGGCATGTCCCGTGTGCCGTGAGCTATAATTACTTTTCGTCCATCGATTACTTCATAAACGGAGCTGAATGGAAACACGCTGTTGTTCTTTTTGGCGAGAACTGTCAAATCAGGTGGCGGCATCCTAAGCTCAGCACTTATCGGTCCTTTGCCCTTGCCGTCAATGCCGTGGCATGTCGCGCATGACGACCGATACTCAGCCTGGCCCGCGTCAAAGACCTGGGCCCACGTTGGCGATCCTAGCCCAATGATAACCGCGGCGGTTATCGCAACTTTCACCTTCGCCACGTTGATCTCCGCTGTCAGCTAAGGAGTGGCGAAATTTGAATGCGCAACATAAAAACTTGCCTTGATTTGGATCAACCCAGGTTGAAACTTTCGAACACCAGGGCTAGCGACAATCCCAGCGGCGCCAACAGAATGAGCCGGGTGAACGAGCGGCCAGAGGGTTCTGCTCCGGACGGCAGCGCGCTTCGGCGCGGCTGGTATTTTACCAGATCTTCCAAAGACCGAAGTTCGCCGCCATGCGCCACGCCTCGTCCTTGGTGAGCCTGTTAGTTGAGGTAAAGCCGACTTAGGTGGCTGAGCGATACTGGTGGCGTAGCGTTTGGCTTGCGTAGGCCCTGACTGACTGACCACGGTCAGGGCCCTTTTTTTGATTCGCGACAATCCGCGCCTAAATTGACGACAGGCACACGCGCTCACCGGAACGGATTGGCACCCGCTCACTTGCGCATACACAAGCCGATCAGTGCGGGTAAGCGCGAGCCTTATCAAAACCTACCCCTTTGGGCGTGTAAGCCGGCATTGCTATTTTTTCTGCGATTTCACATGGGCAATATAACCGCGCACGTCGGCCGCAGGTTCAGAATAGGCCTTGCCCAAGGAATTCTCCATGGCGGCCATGTAGTTTTTTGCCCAAGGAGGCAGCGGATAATCGACAACTGCAAGAAATTCAAGGGTAGCTGCAAGCCTTATGTCGGCGATTGAGGGCGTGCGCCGCCGATGAAGGGCTTTCCGTCCATGTAGAACTTGTGGAATACGTCGAGCGGCTCAGCGATCGCCGCAAGCGCGGCCTTCTGCGCCGCCTCCTTTGCAGTCGTGTCGGCATCGCTTGCGCCCACCTCGCCCGGATATTGCGGGAAGCCGAGCGCCGGATAGGTGGCACGCGCGACCAAGGGATACAGCGTGCCAATGAGATAAAACATGGCGCTGTCGATCACGGCACGCTGCTCGGCCAACTTCGGATAAAATTTGGTGATCTCATGCTTGTTGCACAGATACTGCATGATGGCACAGCTTTCCCACATGCCACCCTTCGGCAATTCTTTGGTCTCTAACATCGGTGTCATGTGCGCAGGATTTTTCGCCAGGAACTCTGCTGTGCGTGTCTTGCCATAGACATCGTCTTCCGTGATTTCCAGATTGGCTGCACGCACAAAGACGCGCACTGCCATGTTGTTTACACTCGGCTTTAGCACATTCAGTTTCATGGTGTTCCTCCCTTTGTAGCGCGACAATTCGCGCCTAAATTGACGACATGCACACCCGCTCACTGGAACGGATTGGCACCGCTCACTTGCGCATACACAAGCCCGTCGTAGCGCTTGCCGCCGGACACCCGGCCCCGTCGGCCGCTCCGGTCGAACAGACGACCGAGACCAGCACTTCGTTGTCGCTGCAAGCAACCGTTTTGTCGCCGGTCACGACGCGAAGTCCCGCGATGCCTGCGGGGCCGGGTGGTCCAGCTTCACCTTTAGGTCCGGGGTCGCCTTTAGGTCCGGGGTCGCCTTTAGGTCCGGCCGGACCCGGATCGCCTTTTGGCCCCGCCGGACCGGCGGGGCCCGCTGGGCCTTGTTGGCCCTGCGCTCCCGCCTGACCCTACGCTCCTTGTCGACCTTCACAACCTGCAAGCAACAGGCTCAATAGCGCGACTGTCAAAAGTGCAGCCCTCATTAGTCGCTCCTCGGCTTTTGCCACATCATCGGGCATTTAGCAGTAGGGTCAATAAACTCCGGATGCTCGTCGACGATCCAAGGCAGCGGGAAGCGATGAAGTTAGCCGGGAGCTTCAGGCGTTCGAGCCTCGCCAGTCATCCAAGGGTCAGATGAAGCGCCGCAACAGGTGACGCGGGCATATTAGCGTTGATCTCTATCAAGGACGGCGTGCCGGATGGGATGATAAGAAATGAGTTTTTCCGGAGGTCGTGCTATGTTTCACAATGCTCTCCACGAAGAACCGCGCGCACGCGAAACCTCTCGCTGCGTTCGCCGTCTTACTTGTCTTCGCCGTCACGGCACTGCCAGCGCTTGCCCAGCAGCTGGAGCAGGCGGTCCCGAACGTCCCCTCCGCGCCTTACGGCTACGGCTATGGTCACATGGTGTGGGGCGGGCCGGGATGGGGCTGGCATCCCTTCATGGTAGTCGGCCCTATCTTCGTGGTGCTCGCCATCATTGGCATGATGGTCATCTTCGTGTGGCTGGTGCGCTGGGCGACCCGTGGCTATCCGTTTTATGGCCACAGCCACGGCTTCCACCATGGACATGGTGGGTGCCCATGTTGCGGCGGCCCCGGCCACGGCCGCACCGCCCTCGACATTCTTGATGAGCGCTTCGCCAAGGGCGAGATCGACAAGGCCGAGTTCGAGGAGAAGCGCAAGCTGCTCGGCTGATAAGGCCGGAGGATGCCATGGCGATGCCGGGAACGGAGACCGCGCGGCAGTGGCATCGGCCTCATTCATTTCCACAATCTTTGGTAGCTGGCTGCTGCGCTCGCTCCGACGATGATGAGTGTGATGCGTCGCGCGCCCTCCAATCGGAGGTTTGAAAGTTATAGGAGCGTGTATGGACAGTCGAGCGGGAGACGGGCATGTATTGAATAGATCATCGATAGATTCGCATATTTATGTTCCGGGAAATGCTTGGTGGAGTTAGAGCCGATCCGAAAACTTCTTGAGTCGGATAAATCAGATGTGATTCCTTGTCGGGCGCTTGATTCTGCTGGGGAGCGCCTGATGTGGAAACCTGAACACCGCCGTGCCGCCGATCGCACTGGCCTTCGTTACCCGAGTGATCTGAGCGATGGCGAATGGCTGATTGTCGAGCCGATGATACCGCCGGCCAAACGCGGCGGGCGGCGGCGTTCGGTGAATGTACGCGAGGTGCTGAACGGGATCTTTTACATCCTGTGGACCGGTTGCCAATGGCAGGCGTTACCCAAGGACCTGCCGCCCAAGAGCACGGTGCATGACTATCTTGAGCTTTGGAACTGGGATGGCACGTTGGAGCGCATCCATCACGAACTGTACGTTGCGGTGCGCGAGCAGGAAGGCCGGGAGCCGAGCCCGACCGTAGCCATTATCAACTCGCAGACCGCCAAAGGCTCGCAAAAAGGGGGTCTTGGCTCGATCCTTCGGGCTACGACGCGGGCAAGAAGGTCAAAGGTCGCAAACGGCACATCCTGGTCGACACGCTGGGCCTCTTGTTGAATGTCGTCGTTCATCCTGCCGACGTTCAGGATCATGATGGTGCTTTCCATTTGCTGCGCCGAGCCCGACGACTGTTCCCGTTCATCGAACACATTTTTGCTGATGGCGGATATGCCGGACGCAAGATGGCACTGACCGTATGGCGCACCGGTGCTTGGAGCCTGCAAATCGTCAGGCGATCGGACGTTGCCGGATTTGAGGTTCTGCCAAAACGCTGGATCGTCGAGAGGACGTTCGCATGGATCAGCCGCAACCGCCGTTTGGCGCGCGACTTCGAACGCTATGCCACCACCGTCGCTGCGTTCATCCGCCTCGCCATGATCCGCATCATGCTCAGGCGGCTTGCCGCAAGCCACTCGTCATAAATCCAAACTTCTCGGATCGGCTCTGAAATCAAAACGCATTAATCGAGGTAAGACGAGCCCACTCAGGCGAACTGTTATATGACATTGGCGCTGTGGGAGCCCGTCCTGGGTGGCAATTCACAGGTACGCTCTCGCCTTTGCGGACCGAACGTGTTCGGCAGCGCCGCTGATCAGGGCGGGAAAGCAATCGAGCTAAGTGCTTAACGTTCCGCTGCTCGCAGAAAGCAATAAATTTCGACGAAGTGAGGGACAAGGCAAGCGCCGCCCTCGAAATCGCAGCCAACGCCAACTCGTGCATGTCGTCGAACGATCTCTCACAGTCTCTTTCGATCCGATTTCGGTCAGTCGGACGATGTTACCCTCGTCTATCAGCCAGCCATTTTCGCCGGCCCGCCTCAGACCGGCAGCATAGTCTTCGGCCTTGTGGTCTGGGTTCCGGAGGTAGGCTAGGTAAAGCTCCTCTGCCGTGAGCACCTCGCCTCGCTGGACACCCTCGTCCCGAAAGATGCTGAGAATGGCGCGTGCATTTTCATCAGCGTAAGAAGGTTCTATCATCAGTAACTCCTGCACGAAACAAGGACTGTTATTCCTCGAGCGCTTCAGCGGGCGGGTTTCTCAATGAAGCGATTTTTTCGGGCAATCCCATGGCTTCCCTAAGCATGGGGTTTCGACATCGAGTCCTTTGAGCATCGCTACGAGTCCGCTCCCAAAGTCTGTTCGCCCGTCAGCGCCACCAGGCCGCTATAGTGTCGCCGCGCCGAATGAGAAAAATAGATACGCGGCTGATAGCTGCTCGTTCAGTAATGACGTTAGCGCCTTTGCTAGAATTGATCCTTATCAAAACGGCTGGACATTCTGCGATTACAATTATGAAATAACTTGCAGAGCCACGCAGGGTCTGACTTTAGGCATTTGGCGTGGAATTCCTGTCCCAAAAGTGAGGTGATGTCATGCCACTATGCGAGACTTGCGGGAACGATTACGACAAGGCGTTTCAAGTAGTCCACAACGGCAAGGCCCACACGTTCGACAGTTTCGAATGCGCAATCCATGCGCTAGCACCGACCTGCGCGCATTGTGGCATCCGTATCGTTGGTCACGGTCTTGAAAAGGCGGGTACCTTCTTTTGCTGCGAACACTGCGCCGAAGGCGAAGGCGTGCGCGGCCTGCGCGACCGAATGTAATGTCCGAGTGCCGGTGCGAGCAAATCGTTGCTACGCACCGGAAAAGATCCGCATGGGGGTGTGTCAGTGGGCGGGTCGAAACCACTGAAAGAGATTTTTGATCTCAAAAAGATGCTTGATCTCAATCGAGGGTATGCAGTTCGACCACAGTTTTCTTTCCCCTTGCTTCTAACAACGTGGAAAACACCGAGGTTTGGGGGAATGGCTGGTTCGGATCTCCAATCGCGAAACTCACTCAAGGCCCCTCGCCGCTTCTGTGGTAGCCGACGAATGTGAAAGGTGAGGTGCTTGCTACGTTGATCGTCAATCGCGCGTTCGAGCAGCCTCGTGGAGCCTTGAACAATCCTTACCTCGGCAATCGCGCAAGCGTCAATTTCGTTGTAGCGCTATATACAAGCTCCCGTTGCTCCCCCTGACCTTGAAGTAACGATAATTGGCGCCATGCCACTGGTCGATATTCTCGATTTCTCGACGCCGTCTAGGTTCACATAGGTCTCCGCCTGGACTTGCATGGCGTGCTCCTCCATCACCATGGGGCCAGACGACCAGTGTTCGGCTTGAAACGCACCCTCCGCCGCACTGCAGTCTCCTCCCGTTTCGGACCGTCTCACTCTAACACCTCGATGAACGAGGAAACTCAACGCAAGGATCCTTGCCATGTTCAATGATGTTGATCACCCCAACATTACGCTCTCAGACTGGCATTGGTCCACGAATTCGGATCAACGCCGATTGTTACACGGAACCCTTATTCATCAATGCGGCTCGCAATGTATTGTCACGCGAACGCCCCCGATGAGCTACGCTGGATTAAAGCGAGCCCTCCAAACGGAAAGGCGGCGATTGAGTTCGCCCGGAAGCGGCAAATAGATGAACCCTTATCCCCAATTGGTACCTAACCAAAAATCTAAACTGATTGCCTAAAGCGCCCCGCAGTCGAGCCAAGGTGGCTGAAGTCCGGCGGAGCAATATCGCTTCACAATCTTTGCTTGTTCGTCATAAGACAAGGAAGCATAGGGGTTCGAATTGAACATTCTCACCCATGGCGGTCGCGACGACGGCGGTACTGATTGTGATGATCTCGGCGGCGGTCCTGATTGTAATGATCTCGGCTCGAGTGAGAATTTAATTACACTAGGCCCTGCAATCACTAACGCCACTATAATAGGCACTGCAATCACCAGAGATATTGCGCGGGCAGCCTTGAGAACTTTCGGCAGCCTCCCTTGCGGCACCTGTGATGAAGGTGTTGCAAACCCAACATGGACGTCTCGGTCATGCTCGAGTTTCTCTTTGGCGGGAATTGTTTTGCGAACCTGAGCGACAACCCGTTCTAAATCTTTCGGCCTTCCAATGATACCCACCACCCTGACAAACTCGTCGCCAAGACGACTATCTTCGCGATTGAGACTAATATAACTTTCGCGAAGCGCTGCATCGTCTACGAACGCGGAACCTTGGACGCGACGGGTGGCTTCGTTCTCAAACTCCTTGATACGACTGCAATCTCGGTGTTGGAGGAAAAGGGTACGAAACTCCTTGACGTTCTTCGGCGACAGCGACGACAAACGTTCGACGGCTTCACTAATACTAGGTTCATATTCGAGGAACGTTTGCCAGACCTGATCATTAGAACCACCGAAAAGGGATGATAGTTGACTTAACTGCCGAGACGCGGGCTCTTGGTCTATCGCTCCGGTGCTGTCGGCGCGCCGGCCCTCCACCGCAAACCTAAGGCGCTGGGAGCCTACTGCTGACGCTTCCTGCACATATTTGGTCTCATTCGCGTCGGCTTCAATCTTCGCCACGCCATAATGCAATTGCCCTTGCGCCATATGTCAGGGCAAGTCCGTATACAAGTTCCGCGACGATTACCCACTCAGCATGCGACAACGCCGCGATAATCCCGAGAGGAACAATTCCGACAATGCCCAAGATCAAACCTATGAATACTCCGACGCCGCCCCAAATCTCATAAGTCACCGCAAATCCGTACACCCACACGCAGACACCGAACACAAACGACGCCACGTACAGGCCGTAGGCCGGGACGATCCTAGTTTCTCGGAAGGCCGAAAGCGGGAGCAGAAAGATGATGCAGCCGACCGTCACGATGTTGTTGAATGTGATTAGATACTTCAGGATATGATCAGATGCCGCAGCCATCCCATCGATCAGGAGCACGGTTACGAACCCCACTGCCACCATTATTGCAATGCCTGTCAGTGTCCCCCCAACATTCTTAAGCGCCTCTATTGACCCCTCCTTCCGGGTCCAAGCGAGAAAATCAATATTCTGCCGCATCATTTGCCTAGCCCGTCACGCGTGCAGCACACAGTGTAAGGTCAAATTGCTGCGGCGATTTTGATGCATTGCGTAGAAGTGTACGCATTCCCCGGCACGCGAAATGCACTTACATCAGGCGACCATTCGATTGTTGAGTATTTTCGTGCGAAAAAGTATAAACTCCAAAACTCGCTCTCTTTGGTTCGTGCGAACCGGAGCGTCATGGGCAAAAAGGTGCAAGCACGGTTACGCGCTCTCGCGCTGCTTGTCGCTGAAGATCACACTCGTTCTACCGTCAGGTCTAACGAGGTGACAAGTAAAACCGTCTGCCGCTCGCGCTTGCCGTTAGGTGCCACGGTGCCATCGCTGATGCACGTCATTGCGGCACGAAATTTTAGAAGCGCTCACGCATCCCAAGGGATGCAAACGGACATTTCTGCTAGGCTTTATCGATACTGGTCGTGCACCTTCGGGACAAGCGCAAAGCTCTCAACGCCAGCCCACAAGCAGCGTTACCTAGACGGCCCAAGTGGGCGGATAATCCAAGGCTTTATCCTGCTTTCAAACGGGCCTTCCGATCGCATCCAGAAATGCGTCGATATCGTTCTGCCTGCAAAACTCTCCATACGCAGCTTTACGCTCTTGCTCATTCCGGCCGCGCCGTAGTGACCCGAGCAATTAGCCGTAAGAGATTCCGATCAACATTTCCATCTGGGTTCAGTTGTAGGCGTATCAAGGAAATCATTTTGCTCATGTCGTCTAATGCTGATATATATTCTGGAGAATTGAACACGATTGCATGAGATAAGTTCTTGTAGGAAAACGCTGAATCATCCCTGAAAGAAGAGATATATTTGAGCGCAGCTTATCAATCCATTTTGATCTTTCGGCAGTTACCGCCTGGAGGTAGTTATTTCTTGTTTGCACAGTCAGTGATATTGCGGCAGCCATTATCGCAACTAGTAATGAGACGCCGGCCGCAATTGCCGCCGTGAGAACCGCGTGAAAATCGTTCACTTCGAAAGCCCCCACTGTTCCGTCACAATTGCCGCCCGTACACGTTCGCTGGCGATTGATCACATTACACTGCCAGAAAATCTAATTGCGCGCACCGACCATCGCGCCGCGGTTTGCCTCGCGGCGGCGTCGTCAGCCCGCCTTTCCATCGCGCCCGTCATTGCACTTTCAGTCGGTAACAGGTGAAAATCTTACTCGCCGTCGCGTACAGAGCGCCACCGCGCGGTTCACTTTCGCGCGTCGTACTGCTGACCTGTCGTCCCCGTACACCGCAATGCGGTTTCGCGATCGATGTCTGATGTTGGAGGTAAAGCAGAAGTCGCGCGGCCTTGGAGCGAAGTCGGGTTTTACCCCATAGCAGACCTTGGCTTCTGTCTGCTCGTGACGGTCCGGGTGAAACCTGCTAGCGGCCACGGAAGAAGTTCTCCGGCCAAAGAAATCCGGCAGGTGCCTTCTGATTAAGTCGGAGGCTTGCTGATACCCCCTTGCTTCGAGTTCTCTCAGAAAGAAGGGCCAAGGAGGGATGTTGCTGCGGTATACGTTGGAGGACGACGTCGACATACCGCCGCCAGAAGATGATGAGAGACCTCCATATTGAGAAGTCGATAGTCCTCCGTACTGGGAGGTCGACAAACCACCATACTGCGACGTTGAGAGCCCACCATATTGGGATGTTGAGAGCCCGCCGTATTGCGACGTAGACATGCCGCCGTACTGCGACGTGGACAGGCCACCATATTGGGAGGTGGACGCTCCGCCGTACTGAGAGGTAGACATCCCTCCATATTGTGAGGTGGACAACCCACCGCCCTGTGCCGTGCTCAGATTCCGGAGGCCAAGTTCTGAGGTTCGGGATGTTAGGCCTGCTCATTTGAAAGTCCCAAGGCGGCCGCTACAATTCAGCCGAGCATAGCGGATCGCTCCGGACCTTGAAAACTCCCAGTCGCCATCACACTCGGCGAAGTGTCGGCGGATTGTCATTGGGGTGGCTTGGAACTGTCCGTTGCGGAACCTACGTGGCGCAGATGGACTGCCAAGGGCCCTGAGCCATTCAGGGCCGTCTATTTCCGATGAGATTGCAGGGAGACGAAGGTGGTCGGAAGCACCCAAGCCGAGTGAAATCCAAAACGTCCTGGCGATGGACGACCCCCAGCAAATGTTGGCAAAGCTGCTTTGGGAGATCAACTGCCTGACCGCCAACATGTCGGTCTGGGTCGATAATGAGCCGTTTCCGGTCGCCATCTTTACCGCGTTCAACGACAGAGTCACAGCCTGGCACATTACCGACTGGCTTTGGCAGTCCAGTAAGGAACGTCGGGAAATTCTGGCCAAGCGATACAATTTCGCCTACGCCGAAACTGATACCGGTATCAGGAAAAGGCCTTGAAAAATTCCAGAACGCCGCGGTGCAAGAATGCCGCGCACTCTACGTGTGCGTCGATAGCGAACGGTTCGAAGCATATCGACGGAAAAAGGCCGACCCCGACGTGCAGGCAAAGGCTGAGTGGCACAAGGCGTGGGAAAAAGTCGGCGTTGTCGACGTGGGCGACTACGTGATGAGCATGACAATCACCGATGGCGCAGAGACCTGGACCCCATCCGCTGGTTCATCGATGCCTTCGGCTATTGGGAGAAACTATTTCGGTCTGAGAATTGGATTAAGGAAGAGAAGCGACTACGCGCATTGATGTCGCTGACGCTGCGGTTACCGCGACGAACTCGGTGCGATAGTTGGTCTCGCGGCTAAGCGGCTCGTCCGAGACGATGATCGAGGATCGCGGCAATGCAGTCGCCGCGATGCGATCGAGCACATCCTGCGGGATGGTGATGCGGTCGAGCGCGTCCTTGGCGTCGTCCCCGTTGTCGATCGTGACCGCGGTCCAGCGCAGGCCCGCGTCGTTGCGCGCCATCGCTGTGAACACATGCGTGCCGAACGGCTTGTCGGGATTGCGGATCGTGACCGGAACTTCAATGGTCGTATCGAACACCTCGCCCCCGTCCGGCCACGGCTTATGCGTGTTGCGCCGCACGTAAAGCTTCTGCGTCGCGCGGCTAATGTAAACCGAGACCGGCTCGAGCGCGAGCTTCGCCTCGCTTGCCGCCTTGGCGGCGGCGGCCTTCTTGGTCTCGGCCGCCTTGGCGGCGTCCTTCGCGGCGGCCGCGGCGTCGAGCTTCGACTTCGCGGCGGCCTTGGCCCTGTCGAGCTGGTCCCCGCCTCCGCGGCGTTGGCGGCCGCCTTCTGCTTCAGCTCCTCGGCCCGCGCCTTGGCTTGGTCCGTCTTTGCGGCGGCGACTGCCTTGTCGGCGAACGCGAGCTCTGCGTCGGCGCGGGGCTTGAGCCATTCAAGCTTGCGCAGCGACGCCGTGAGCGATGCTGCCTCGCGTGCCGCTGTCGCGGCGGCTTTCTTCGCCTCGTCGGCCGTTTTGGCGGCCTCCGCGGCCTCGCGAGCGAGCGTCTCGGCACGCGTCGGAGCAGCCGCGACGGCCTCCGCGTTCGGCACGAATAGCGCCCGGTGGGAAATCTCGACCGGGGCCGCGTCGTTCGGCGAGATGATCACCCGCATCCCGATCCACGTCTTGTCGAACAGTTTCTCCGCAAAGTCGTAGGGCATTCGCACGCACCCGTGCGAGGCTGCATACCCGGGCAGTGGCCCGCCGTGCAGCGCGATGCCGTTCCAGGTGATGCGCTGCATGTTCGGCATCCAGGCATCGTCATAGAGGGTCGAGTGGTGGTCCTTGTCCTTCTCGATGATGGCGAACACGCCCGCTGGCGTCTCGCGTCCTGTGGTGCCGGTCGACACCGGCGCGCGCAGGATCCACCCGTCGGCGTCGTAGAAAGTGACCTGCTGGCTCATGATCGACACGATCACCATGATCGGCTCGCCTGCCTCGCGCGGCTCTGTGCGCCCGGTGGATCGACCCGGTCTCGCATTCGCGAGCATGATTCATCCCGGCCACCCGCTCATGCTTGCTCTCAGCGATGTCTTGCTGGAGCAGCACGCCAATCTTCTCCGCCAGGGCACCATCCTCGTGGACCCCGCTGACGAGGGGGACCAGCCATCCTTGCTCTTCCTGCTTACCCACGAAATCAAATCGGGCGACGGCCGGGTCATCTCCAAGCGGCTGCAATTCGTCCGCGTCCTGCCCGATGGAAGCGCCACCTTTGCCGGTTGGGCACCGCATCTGGACCTAGAACCACTTGCATCCAGCGACCGCCCTTTACTGACCGAAACGCTGGCAAAACCGTGGCTCACTTCCGGGCTGGAGCAGCGTGCGCTTGCCCTCGCGGCCTCCACGCTTGTCCCGGAGCACTTCAGCGAAATCGCCGGACGCCGCATCGCCCATGTGGACAAGACGCTCGCTGCCGTCCACGAACGCCTGACCAAGGAAATCGATTATTGGTCCGACCGCTTCATCAAGCTGACGGATGACAAAAACGCCGGAAAGGACGTGCGACTTAATCTTGAGAACGTCCGCCGCACCCTCAGCGACCTCGAAGCCCGGCTGGAGAGCCGCAAGAAGGAACTTCAGTCCATGCGCCACGTCACGTCCGCTACGCCGGTCGTGCTCAGTGGTGCGCTGGTCATTCCGGCGGGATTGCTCCGAACCCTGCGCGGTGAACCCGCAGCTGCTGGTTCTGCTTTCTCCACCGACCCTGAAGCCCGCTCACGCATCGAGCAGATTGCCATGAAAGCCGTCCGCCAAGCTGAAGAAGCGCGCGGCTGCCGCGTAGTGGACGTATCCGCTCAGAAATGCGGTTGGGACATTACCGCCTACGCACCCATCGTGAATGGCAGATTACCCGAGGCCCGCCATATCGAAGTCAAAGGCCGCGTCAAAGGCGCGTCCACCGTCACCGTAACCAAGAACGAAATCTTTGAGAGTTGGAACCAAGGCAACAAATACCACCTCGCCATCGTTCTCGTCGGCGAAGACGACTCCGTCGAGGGACCCCACTACGTTCCTCATCCATTCAAGGAGGAACCCGGCTGGGGCGTGGCTTCGGTCAACTATGAACTCAAAGCGTTGCTTGAACGCGCCGAAGAAATTTAACCGATGTCCTTATCCCATTAAATCGCCCCGCAAACTCATCGAGGTCGCATTCCCACTCGATGCCATCAATGTTGCGGCGGCGAAAGAGAAATCTATCCGGCATGGTCATCCCAGCACCCTGCATCTGTGGTGGGCAAGGCGACCGCTTGCGGCTGCGCGAGCGGTAATTTTCGCTCAACTCGTCAAGATCCAGGTTATACCGTCGTTGCTCAGGACGGCAAGCGCGAACTGGTGCCGATGCGTTGGGGCCTAGTCCCGCGTTGGTGGAGCAAGACAATCAGAGACGTGAAGATGGCGACGTTCAACGCGAGGGCAGAAACCGTTGAGACGAAGCCGTTCTTCCGCGACGCATTCAAGCGCACACGCTGTCTCATTCCCGTCTCGGGCTATTACGAATGGCAGAACACGCCGAGCGGAAAGCAGCCTTGGTATTTCACAGCCCGCGATGGCTCGCCGCTTCTCACGGCTGCTGGTCTTTGGGACGAATGGAAAGATCGTGCCACTGGCGAGCGGTTGAAGTCTTGCACAATGATCATCACCGAGCCCAACGACTTCGCTGCGGAAATCCACAATCGAATGCCAGTGTTCTTGACGGGTGAGCAATTCGCCCCGTGGCTAAGCGGGGAGGCGGGGGCTGAGTATCTGAAGCCAGCGCCGAACGACTTACTGCAACGCTGGCCGGTATCGAAGCGGGTCAATAGCTCAAAGGCAGATGCGGATGACGCGATGTTGATCGAACAGGTAGAAGTGCCGAGCGCCTAGCGAGAAGGGGGAGTTTTGCGCGCATACACTCTGGCACGCCAGTTGATTTGAAGTGCAACCCATTAGGCACGCCGTGTTTCCTGTTGTGTTGAAAATCGGCGCTACCGTCGCTGCCGTAGCCGGGTTCAAGTTCGGGGGAGGCCCCGGCGCATTAATAGGCGGCGGGGGAATGAGGCAGGCGGCTTGACAGTTCGCCGCCTGCGAATTGCAAGTCATCATGCAGTTGGTCGTAGTGGAAGTAAGGGGAGTTTGCAGTCCCGGAGTAGGAGTAACGACATTAGGGGTTGTGGTCTGTGCCATAGCAGCACCGCACGCAGCAGTCGCTGCCACTCCTAGAATAAAGGCTGGGATCCGTAGTTTTGATAACATGATGCGTTGTACGTAGGGAACCGGGCGACCCGCTTGGATGCAACCCGCTCTGTAACTGAACTGCAACACGTTCAGAAAGTTTCCGTCGAGCACTTGACTGCCACAAAAATATACCCCGGGCAGTCCACGCTCCCGGGGTTCTCTACAGGTTGTTGCCTCAGCTTGTAGGCTCTTTTGATCCGGGCGGCGGGGTCGGGGGATGGGGGATGCCGCCCGGGTCGGGCCTCTTAGATACGTATAACCTCGCGCTACGATTTTAGTAACTTACCGTTTCGACATACTGATGTGATCGCGACCACAGGAATGACCGGGCCGGATGCTGCGCACCCGCAACAAGAACAAGCTACCGCTCCCGCTGCGCCGACATCGCCGCTACGTCGCGATAATCGGGTTTGTCAGCTACCCAGACCTTGAGGTCCTAGCTTGTCCGCTAGCGCTGAGAGCCAGAGCCACGCCAATGGCGGCGATCATAGTCGACAGCCGAGGTGCAAAGCTCTTTTTCATGAGCATCGTCTCGTTCGGAGGCCAAAAGCACTATGCTGACCGAGCTTTTTGAACTCAACAATAGCGGCTGCGGGGAAGCCCCAGCGCAGCGCTGCTGGCTGGGACCAAATCGCGCGCCGGGGCCCCGGTACAGCGGAAGAGCCTTATGGCCCCGTCCCACTGTCCCGGCTGCAACGATAAAGGCTGGCGGTTAGCTTCGGCTTAAGCGGGCGGTCGCCGGAAATGAAAAGCCCCTGCCGGCATTGGGGCCGGCGGGGGCAAGTATTGGCTTGTCCAGCAGGGACTAATGTTCAGTCCTCGCATCGGGCAGTCAGCCGTAGCGGCGCGCCGCAGTCAACCGCTGCCCGGCGGTGCGTTGCGGACCACGCGCGGATATCCCACGAACGGTCCGCTGGCGAGGCGAGTTTAGGGAGCTGCCGATAGTAGCCAGGGGGCAGATCGGCCCGGATTTCGCGGATCTGTTTCTCAACCACATGGAAGTTGTCGATCAGCCACTCGGCCGCAGGGTGATGACCGCCCCCGCGTCAACGGCCTCCGCGATATCGCGATAGGCTGAAAGCAAAACCGCTTCGTTTTCGGCAAGCCGTTTCGCCAGTGGGGCGCCCTTCCGCTCGCCGGCCATCACCCCTGCGCGACGGCGAGGCTGCGCGCGCGCCCTGATCGGCCCCTTCGACAATCACTTCCGCGCACTCCCCATGGCAGCGGATGGCGGCGGCCAGGCTGTTGGCCTGGCGGATCGCCAGATCTCTTGACCAGAAGGGCGTCATACCCTCGCCCATTCGAATGGCCCAGCCATGTTGCTCTTTGACAACCCTGAAAGTGATCATGGAAAAGGTTCCCACGCAGATCACTTTCCCATTGAGCATCGTGCGGGGTTAGTCGCGTTGATTCAGGTCAACTGCGAGGAGGGATACCTAATGTCGCGGCCCGAGGGGACAGCCCACGTCGGCTATCACTGAAAAGGCATGCGGTCGACGTCCATCATACCAACACTTCCGAACTTTTATCTTGATCTGGACGATCAGATTCGCCTTCAGCAAAGTGCCAGTGCGCGGCTAAGGGCTCTCGTTGCTAGTTGACGCATACGGTGACGAGTGTCGCCTCGTTTATTCTGCTGACGGACATAGGAGAAGGTCGGGCCGATGCTGCTGGATAAGGGCTGCTACATCCTCGACGCCCGCGCCGGTCAAGCGTAGCAAGTTCCAGCTTATGACTTTCAAAGTTACGATCCTCGGCCGGCGCTCGTCCGGTCCTTTTGACTCCATTCTCCCGAAGGGCCCTCAAGCTGGGCAACGCGCCGCGGAACCTACCCGGCAACAATCCGATCGCCCTGAAAGAAGACCCAGCCCACACTTGGTAAATGGAACGGAGGATTCAAGGCAATCGCTAGCAGGTTCACGTCGTGCCCATGCCGGCGCATAGCTCAATCCCAGCACCCGGCGCACTGTTTTAGGCATGCCGCCGAACGGAGCATTCAATCATGCCTGATCCTTTGTATCCATCACCTCCAGGGAAACACAACCGATCACCGTCGCGGGCAAGACTTGCATCAATGCCGCACTCACGGCCGAGACTACGCATTATCGCATCCAGCACACGCGGATATCCACGTACGATTGGCGAACCACAATGGGTGAAGATCGCCCGATGCAGGTGTGCCCTGGCGCACCAGTCGAGTTGAGCTGTAATGGGGACATGGCCGATCAAAGTCCTGTCCTTTACGCGCACCATCGAACGTCGCATCGTGGCGCCATCGCCGATATAAACGCTGACTCCGCCTAGCGCTTCCGCCACATTTGGAAGCTTGGCAACGTCCGGTACGTAAAAGAAAGCACCTAGCTTGGTCGTGACGCGGTATCCGACGGCTGGCGCGCGGATGGAATGCTGAACGGGGTAGGCCTTGAACGTTATTCCGCCAATCGTGATTGCTTTTTTGATAGGCACACGGCGTCGATCACGGAGGGGAAAACGACGAACCAAGCGCAGCGTCTCGCTTGTAGCATAAACTGGGCACGGTGCGCCTTGAGCAAGACCTCCGGCGTGATCTGGATGAGCATGTGTCAACAGGATCGCCGTTGGCGCAATGGCCGTCAGTCGGCCAAGCCAATCCGTGCCGCAATCAATCATAATTCGAGCATCATTTTGCTCGACAAGCAGCGAACTGTGGCGTCGATGCCAACGCGAATTAATCTTGAGCTCGCCCCGCGTACCGAGAAACGTTAGTTCAAGAGCTTTCTTTCTTCGTGCCACTTTGACGACCCGAGGGAGTTTGCCGTCAACAAATACGACGGCCGGCTATGCATCAACGATCATCGGATGGCCCTATGACTGGCTGCTCATAAATCGTCAGCTCCCAATCGGCTCGAATTTCATTGTGGCGAAGTATATACAAGTTCCCGTCACTGCCTCTGACCTTGAAGTAGCGGTAGTCAACGCCGTGCCATTGATCGATGTTCTCGGTGATGTCGATTTGGCGGCTATCGAAACGAACTCGGCGGAGCCTTTCGACGCCATCTTGATCCACATAGGTCTCTGCCTGGACCTGCACTGCGTGCTGCTCCATCTCATCGCGGCGCGCCCGCGCCACCATGCTCCGTCGACCAGACAATTTTGCGGCCTATCGGGCGAGGCTCGAGGCCGAGGCAATGAAGTGGCGCCTTGTTGACGAATGTTACCACATCGCAATCTAACACTCTTCTTCGAAGAGATGAGTGTTTTTCTCTGGAGAGATGAGTGTTTTTGAATTTTGCGCACACCCGGGCAACCCAACATCGCCGCACGAGCTGCCCGCGCAGAAGGCAACGTTCGACGTTTCTCGGCAGGGTGTGCAATGCCATTTTTCGATCCGAATTAGGCGTCGGGGCTTTGATCCAAATCAACAGAAAAAGGGTGTTGCCTGATTATTTACATTGCGAAGCATTCCTCCTGGGTCGGCCTTCGCGGATGGGGACTTGAAAGGCGTCGAAAATGTACAGACGCATTTTGGTAGCGGTCGATGGAAGCGATACTTCCAACTTGGCGCTTCAAGAAGCTATAAAACTGGCAAAAGATCAGCATTCGATGCTTCGGCTTTTTCACGTTGTCGATCTGACCATGGCCTATTCGGCCGTAGAGGCGCCATATATTTTTGAATACCGGAAAGCGATGGAGGCAGAGGCCCAAAAGGTCCTCGCCGACTGTTCGGAGTCCGCGCGTGCGGCAGGAATCGAATTCGATTCGAAATGCGTCGTAACATTCGCACAGCACATTTACGATGTAATCGAAGAAGTGGCGACAGAGTGGCCGGCCGACCTGATCGTGATCGGAACCCACGGACGCAGGGGCATACGCCGGCTATTGTTGGGTAGCGTAGCGGAGGGCCTTACGCGGGTTTCGAGCAAGCCGGTATTGCTTATTCGCGGAGAATGAAAAGCAGGAGCAGATGGGTGGCAACGAGGCTAAGTGTATTTGATGCTTGTAGGGGCCCTGAGGGTTGGATTGGATTTCTCAATGAAGAGCGCGCCACCCGAGCACACCGACCCGTCAGATGAGGCGTGCTTCTTGTTATTGATTGAAATCAAAAGCGCTCGTTTGACATGGGGGTAGTTTTCCCTTCGACACGGGAGGCCTGCCATGCCGACTTTTATTATGCTGACGCGCTTGAACCCGGACGCGGTTCGCTCACCGCGAGGGCTGGAGCAGCTCGAACGCGATGCGACGAAGCGCCTACGCGAGGAATGTCCGGACGTCGAATGGCTCAGCAGCTATGCCGTTTTGGGTCCTTGAGATTAACCGGAAACCGCGTTCAGGGTTTTTCCGCCGAAGACACGTCGGAGGACTACACACCTATGAGCCGGTAACCTGTCCGGCATGCAATCAGGTCCACCACGTAAATCCGGCTACCAGTGCCGTGTTGGGAGAAAAGATCAAATCCCGACGTTGACCGTTGACTGAGGACGAGGCCCGGCGGATGGCGGTCAACTTCGCCAAGCTGCCGGACTTGCTAGGGCGCCAGGTCGTCCTTGGCGAATGTTCTGCCTTCACGACAAATCGCCGTCGTGCGATGATGGACACGTGGGGAACCGGCTTCGCCGCAATTCTTCGGGGGAAACGAAGGTTTGCACCGGGGGTTGGTTCCTCACACCAAGCTGCTGACCAAGGACGAGGCCCGGCGAGAACAACCTAAACAACCTGCGATGATTAGGCGTAGTTCACGTCAATAGTCCCAGGCGAACGTTTGCATTACCCAATCATTGATGCGAAACGACAAGAGCATGGCGGTCACGAACAACAGGCCAACCGCCACCGCCAAATAATCATTCCACCGCCACTGCTGTCCTTTTCGCGCTGGTCGACTAGTAGGCGGTCGCTTTGCCGTTTCATCGGCAGTGTGGCTCGGCATCATCACCACCTCCACTAACTTCGGAGTGATGCCCCCCAGGACAGGGTGCCCTGACGTGGCGTATGTGCATTGATCTGCGTCAAGCCGACGGGGCAGCACGTTGGCTTGATCACGCTTACCAAGGACGAAGCGCGGCGCATGGCCGTCAACTTCGCCAAGGTGCCGAAGCTGGTGCGGCGCTAATCGCTGACCGATGAGAACACCTGCACGACGAGCGAAGGCGAGATCACGCCGCCCGCGGACGTAATCGGATCCGCCGCGCGGAAGCGTGGGGATGGTTGCCATAGGCGACGCCCTCCGATTAGATCGAACGCCCAGATGGAGAGGTTTCAATATGGCCGGCGGCGATGACGACTATGGTGACGCGTTCAAGAAAGCAAAGCTTGAGCACGACCGACAACGGGAAGGCCCTACCGAGGCGAAGCGTTTGCAGGCGGAAGCTGATGCAGACACCGCCGTATTGAGCAATGTGGTGCTACCCCAGCTACAGGCCGCTGCTCAGAAGTTAGAGCCGCTTGGCGGCAAAGTGGAAATTCGGCAGTACGGGCGCAGCGGAAAGATGCTACGGCCCGCGTCGGTTGCTTTCCGCATAGCGGATCGGCCCGATCAACAGGATCAGGCGGGCTATGGAAGGGGCCATGAAAGCCGCGCCTATTTGATTGTCCCGCGCGGTGGAACGGTCACCGTCACGAGCGGCGACGGTTTCGACGTCACAGGCCAGCCGAAGCAGCCCAAGAACGTAAGCGAGGAGGTCGGTATCCAGCGACGCGATGACGTTACAATCGAGAATGTCAAAAAGCTGATCATGCGTGCGATCGAGGAATACCGAAACGATCGCGACCCGCCCGGCGCTCGGATAACAGCGATCACCTGAAATAAGTCAAGCGTGACCCTGGGTGACGAATACCTACAGCGGTGCGGGCTTCTTCAGGCCGAACGCCGCGACAACTAGAGGCAGATCGCCCTTCGCAAATGGCCACCCGGCAAGAACGCATCGATGCCTTCGATCACGAAGGACCGCCGCCAAAAGATCAACCGCTCGAGATTCTTTGCGAAGATCACATCGGTACGTACGTCATTCCATTCCTATGCCAGTAGAGCGATGGTACTTGGCAAAACGCGAAAACCCGCCGACACATCGAAGCTGCGGTAGTCGGCTGGCCCGCACCAAATAAAAATCAACGCTGAACTTTCAAATTCTCTGCCGATGTTTTGCCCTTGTTCGAGACTTCCTCGTATTCGACGACTTGCCCTTCATTGAGACTGCTAAGGCCGGCTCGTTCGACTGCGGAAATGTGGACGAAGCGGCCGGCGGCCACCCGCGACCAGCGCGCCCAGCTGGAGAGATTCAACGCCTGCCAATAGAACGGCTTAGTACCCACGGGGCACCTAGCTCCAATCTTCCTCTGCCTCTCGTTTTACTGCCGGTGCCGCCGTATTTTTGATCTTGAGCCAATGGGATGACTAGCCACCGCGGTATGATGACCCAAGCCTTTTCGACACGATGCCCTCACAGCCGAGCTTGCAGGCGTGATGAAAGACGATCGATCCTTCGAGGTCGAAGTGGCGATTGAATGCAATACCGGGGTGCGACCCACGCAGCAGCTTCTTGAGCGCAGCCTTGCGTTCCTCGATAGGCAAAGGCCGCACGTCCATGGCATCGAACTGGAGAAGATCGAAGGCGCACAGCGTTGCCAAATGGTCATAGTGCCGGTAGCGGATCAGATTGAACACCGAGAGCCCTTTGTCGTCGCAGACGATGACTTCACTGTCGACCAGACAGATCACACCGGAAGCGCTGCTATGGCGGCGGCTGCAAGACTTAATGCCGGAAGTCATATCCGTTGCGCGTAATATTGGCACGGATTCACGACGCGGTTTTTGGGAGTCTGCCTAGTTCCAAATGGAACATTCGTCGCGCAGCATGACGAACCAAGGGATTTCTCTGTTCCGTTCACGAGACTATATTAAGATGGGTTCGTCCGAGGTATTCCCGCTGCTAGGAGCGTGCAAATCATGGCAAAAGATCAAAAACCTGCCGATCAAATGGACGCTTTTAGCAAGCAGGCTATGGCGCAAGCGCATGAAGCCTTGGACACCTATTTTGATTTTCTCAAGAGGTCCGTTTCGTCGTTTCCTTCCGGGGACGCGGCTTGGTGAAAGACTAAAGGATCAGGGTGTTCAAAACATCAATACTGTGCACGAACTCGTAAAAAGGTTAAGTCAGGCAAAGGATTTTGAAGAAGCACTTCGAATTCAGACCGAATTCATGCAGTCCCAACTGAATGCGTTTAAGGAGCATGCAATAAGCCTCGCCGAGGCGTATACCGAATAAGCCGCAGATGCGGTCGATATGCCGTCCAAAGGAGTGACCCGATTAGACGGCGTCTGTGCGTTCGTCATGCCCCGCTTTTACGAACCCGATCTTGGCTAGTGAGCCCGATAGCCCATTCGCACGGGACGTCAGAACAAGCTCGTTCGTCGAGCCTACTGGTTGGACATGAATCATCGGTCACCTCGTGATGGTGATGACGAAGGAGATCGGGGCGCATCTAACCAACGATGAAAAGAGGGCGCATCAGACCGACTTAAAACGCGAACACCTATTGATCAGGTCTGTATCTAAGAGATTTTGCCCCTGAAGAAACATAAAAAATCCCGCCTAATGCCGTGTCATGTCTGCAACTTCCACCTCAAATATCACGGCGTCGCGTGAAAAAGAGCGAATTTCTAATACGAATAAGGTTAGGCTTATGTGGTCGGGACGCTGCCGAGGCATCGGTCTTCGTTAGATGTGCGGCAGCGATTGCGTGGGGGATCCCATGAAAAGCGCTATCGCGGCTCATCTGACTGATGAGTATTTTGTCATCCGCGTGGATCGACGAGTAAAATCGCACCATCGACGTTTCTTCGATGCTCTCATGGAAGGCTTGCAGCTTCGGGATCAGTTTCCGCAGCACGACATCAAAGTGTGCGCGCAAGCAAGCAGTGAATTCCCCTTTGCAATGACTGGATAAATAAAGGTCTGGCAGTAATCGGACGTCTCCTCAGCATCCCGGGTGGCCGAGCGATTTAACTTGGTCTGCGCGCCGTAATCGAGGCGGCAGTCTCAAACTCAAATCCGCATGCGTCGCAGGACCAAGAGTTGCGAATGGATCGCTCGCTTACGTACTTTGATGACGTGGCGGCTATCAAGGTGTCGCTGCAATTAATGCAGAAACGAAGCGGCGTGCCTCTTTTGCGATTCACGTCCACTTTTTAAGTTCCTCCGTTCGAGACACGCCATGCCGCGTACCCGCATACATGCTGGATGTGAAGCCTATGTCACTCCAATCCGGTCGAATCTATCTTTTACCTTTAGATTTTGCTGGCATGTCAATCTGTTACTTAGATGGGACCGTATTTCCGTTAACCGAACAAGCCCGTCAAATCAGCGCAAAATTTACCTAAAAATCCAAATGCTGGAGACGCTCGCGGTCTTTGCTGTTTGAATCGTCCGGTGGTGGGCGACTGACGGTAGGTTCTCATGAGGAACGACCTCGCCTTTGACCCTTCTCACGAACGCTATCTCGTCGAAGTGGACGGAATAGCGAAAGCGGAATATCCAATTTTCGTGAAAGCACTGAAGGCAAGCCTACAGTTCAGACAAGAGCTTCCGAACTGCCGCGTCAAACTGCGCGACGCTGGCGACGAGACGGCGCACTAATCTTCGTCGCTTGCGCCAAAGCTCTGCAAGTTGATCGCCATTTCTTTGGACAATGGCAGATTGCGCGCGTAGAAGCGCTCAATCCGATCAACTGACGTACCGGCATTTTTTAGGAGTGTGACCTCGCAGTGTGACTGACGCCATTTTAATGGAGTGTAGTTTTCCCCCACAGCACTACTTGAATTTCTTTCCTGATCCACATGGACACGGATCGTTGCGCCCAATCTTTGGCTGTGCGACGGAAGGTCGTAACGTTATCAAACGGCTGCCTTTCAACAAATCGCGTTGCTTCGAAATAACGGTAAATCCCAGTCACTGCTGCGGCAGCGCCCCAATCAGTTTCTCGCGTTGCTCAGCGCTGATTGCTCCCTTCTAGGTACGCATTTAGGATCGGGGTTGTGTTCTTGCGCCAGGGCAAAAATCGGCACGAGCCAGCCGCCGTGCTTTTCGTCATCCAGGATAGTTGCCCACTGTCTTGCGGAACCCATTCCACGTAGGAAGCCTTTTGCCCAATCGTTGGCACTACTTATTCCGTTTTTATCTTCTAGAAGCAACGGCAAAAATATGTCGCCCCAATGCAAGGTATCGGCAATGACATTCCAATGACGCATGATCAGAGACCCACAATGGCCGATCCGTCTCCGCTCTTCGTCGCTCTTCGTCCAGTTTCCGCAGGTGGTGTCGCCACCGGCCGTAGAATAGAGCCCCTGCGGGTCCGAACCAGTTAGAATGTCGTGCATGTTGACCGCGTCACCGCGGCCGCTGACGATTTCGCCCTTCTCAGTTAGGGCAGTCTGTTTGTTGATATTATTGGAACCGGAGTGGAGATCCTCTACGCTCTTCGCCACGACCACCCCCTTAGCATTCTGCCACGGTCCCTTTCCGATGCGGTCGCGGGTGACGCGAACACTGCCACGCGAAGATCGCGCACCGAGTGAAAGACTATTCCAAAGCCCTGCCAATGACACCGGTTGTTTTTCGGGTATAATGCCCCCCGCGCGCTCAAACCTCTCCGCACCCCACATGGTGACTAAAACCCCGCCGGACTTCAACCGCGACCTCGGCAAACTTGAAGGCCAGATGTCGATCGTCATCCGCCTTATGTGGGCCGTTTTCCCCGTCATCATCGCTATTGGCGGCAGCCTCTTTTGGCTGATCAACGACAGTACAAAAAGCCTCAGCGAGAAAATAATCGGCTTTGGCGATCGGCTTACCAAGCTCGAGACGTCCGTCAACGCGGTAAAGACCGGCGAGGACCGTTTCGCTTCCGATGCGGCTGGCGCCCTCTCGCGAATTGAGGATCGTCTCGCGGCCGCCGCAAAAGGACAGCCGACGAGCCCTGGTTCAATCCTGCTAATTTCCACGGCCGATGCCGCGACCATTCGGAATGCAGTCCAGAGTAATTTCGACTCAGCGACGGCCTATAATAACGTCGGCAAGATCGGCGATATTGTCAGCAACGTAAAATTGTTCGAGTTTCCAGAACCACTGATCAACAAATATCCGTTGCTCAAGGGAACGCGGTACGCTTTCGATATTAAAGGCGAAATAATGATCGTGACAGCGGATCAGCGAGTGATCGCCGTGCTGGCCTAGCTAGAGCGGATTTCGGCTGGGTTGAATCGGGATTCCCTAGCAGGCTTGGATAGTTGAACCTGGCGGCATTGATTCGGATTCTGGAGGGCGGATCAATGCCGAAGCCATGCTCCTTAGAGTTACGCGAGCGAGTTGTGGACGCGGTTAAATCAGGTGCGTCACGGCGCGAGGCGGCCGATTGGTTCGACGTGAGCCCCAGTTCGGCAATCAAATGGATGCAGCGCCGGCAGGCGACGGGAAGCATCGCTGCCAAGCCGAGCGGGGGCAGCGTCTCGCCGCTGGAAGCGCACGCGGCCTTTTTATTTGCGCTGATTGCCCGGCAACCGGACCTGACGCTCGATGAAATCGTCGCGGCGATGCACAAGCGAAGGATCGCCGGCAGTCGCAGCGCGGTGTGGCGTTTCTTTCAGCGCCACAAGATCAGCTTCAAAAAAACCATCTCGGACAGCGTCCGCCTGTGGGCGTAGAAACGGTTGAGGTCTATCCTCTTGGTGGAAGGGAGCGGCCGACGGCTTTTTGGTGGCATGCTACCCCGCAAAAAAACATGGTCCATGGGTTGTTGCGCACGTGAGAGTGGTGACGCCGTCCGGCGATCCCGTTTAGGAAATTGATCAACAGCACAGCCCAGCCCTTCCCCTTAACTGGAGGATTGGCGATAAGTCGGAACAAATCTACAGACAGAGTCCGCCGCACGATGGCGGTGGTCCATCCAAACGCAGCCGCGATTGACGTCGGGGCCACCATGCACATGGCTGCCGTGAATGCAGATCGCACGACTGAACCGGTGCGCAGCTTCGGTACCTTCACGACTGATCTGCATCGGCTGGTGGACTGGTTTGCAGAGTGCGGTGTCGACACGGTCGTCATGGAATCGACCAGCGTTTATTGGATCCCGATCTTTGACTCCTCGACGCCCGCGGCTTTGCGGTGTTCCTCGTCAATGCGCGCGATGCCAAGCACGTACCCGGTCGCAAGACCGACGTCAGTGATGCGCAGTGGTTGCAACGGCTTCACTCCTTCGGTCTGCTGCGCGCAAGCTTTCGGCCCAAAGGTCAGATCGCCGAGCTGCGTGCCTACCTGCGTCAGCGTGAGCGTCTGCTCGAGTATGGGGCGTCACATATCCAACACATGCAGAAGGCGTTGACCGAAATGAACGTGCAACTCCACCATGTCGTCACCGATATTACCGGCGCGACCGGTCTGCGGATCATCCGCGCGATCCTAGGCGGCGAGCGCAATCCGGCAGTGCTGGCGCGCATGCGGGACCGGCGTTGCCACGCCACTGTCGAGACGATCGAGAAGGCGCTGGCCGGCAACTACCGCGCCGAGCACCTGTTCGCCCTCGAACAGGCACTCGCCCTCTACGACACGTACCAGCAGAAGGCATATGCCTGCGACGCCCGGATCGAGGCCGTGTTGAAGGAACTCAGCGCCCGTCGTGGTCGCGAAGCAGGTCCGTTGCCATCACCACGCCAGAATAGATCCCGTCAACAGAATTCATTGCTCTTCGATGTCCGCACAGCGCTCTTCGCGCTACTCGGCAAGGACCTTACCCAGATCAACGGCCTCGGTCCCTACCTGGCGCTTAAGCTCATCGCTGAGTGCGGCGACGATCTCTCCGCTTGGCCGAGTGCCAAACACTTTACCTCCTGGCTCTGCCTAGCGCCGAGCAACAAGATCTCAGGCGGCAAGGTGCTCTCGTCGCGCACGCGCCGCTCTGGAAGCCGGGCGGCGTCACTGCTGCGGCTGGCCGCAGCGACGGTCGGACGAACCGACACGGCCCTGGGCGCCTTCTACCGGCGGCTCTCGGCACGTATCGGCAAGGTCAAGGCGGTCACCGCGACCGCGCGCAAGATAGCGGTTCTCTTCTACAACGCCCTGCGTCACGGAATGGATTACGTCGACCCTGGCGCGTCGTCGTACGAGATCCGCTACCGCGCACGGGTCATCGCCAATCTGCATCGGCGCGCCAAGGCCTTCGGCTTCATGCTCCAGCCCATGGCGCCGACCCCTGAAATGTCCGTTTCTTAGGAAAGCCTGCGGGCGGCGGAGCAAGAGCGGGCGGACGTAGCACGCGCACGGCGGCGCTGGATGCGAGAGCAAGGCATGTTTGACCCAGCCCGACTGGTGTTTCTCGACGAGACCGCGACCTCGACCAACATGGTGCGGCTTCGCGGCCGCTGTCCGCGTGGGGAGCGATTAATTGACCATGTGCCGCATGGCCATTGGAAGACCATCACCTTCGTTGCCGGCCTGCGCAGGCGCGCGATGGTCGCGCCCTGGTACTTGATGGGCCCATGAACGCAACGACCTTCGTGGCCTATCTCAAAGAATGTCTTGTTCCGAAACTCAAGCGCGGCGACGTTGTGATGATGGACAGCCTTCCGGTCCACAGGGTTGCCGGTGTACGCGAGGTAATTGAATCAGCCGGAGCGAAACTACGTTATCTTCCCAAATATTCCCGGATCTCAACCCGATCGAGCAAGCCTTCAGCAAACTCAAGGCGCATCTCCGAAAAGCTGCCGAACGAACCATTCCGCGCCTCTCCCGCAGGATCGGCGCGCTTGTGACCGCATTCAGCCCTCAAGGATGCACCAATTACTTCCGACATGCAGGATACGCGTCTACGTGATCGGAATCTGCTCTAGTATCGATTTCCGTGCGCGCGAACGTGTTGCAAGGCGGAGGCAAAATAGACGAGAGCAGCGACGCACCCCACCATCGCCGCGCTAAAAGTCACAAGGGAGGCCCCGCGGGTAGCAACCAAGCCTAACAGGCCAGCGAAGATCGACGCGTAACAGATGCCCAATGCTGCCAATAAAATCAGCCACGCAATGGTCGACGTGCGTCCGTGTGTTTGAAGGTGCATCATGTGGCTATGACCTCGGTTTCAGCGCGGCCGAGTATACCGATCAAGCAACTTACTGATACTTGCGCAATTCATAGCACGGACACGAACCGACTGGCGACTGCCAAAACCACAAATAGCAACGGGCAAAGCGGGTGCCAGGTTCCGGCCCTTCCCCCTTGGCGTCGCATAGCTCATATACTTAGGATTAGCGCAGTATTTCATCGGCTTCCTGCCGTTTCCAACGTGAGCCACGAATCAATGGCCGCTGGAGGAGTCAATCGCCTCGCTTTAGGCGGCGGCGCTTTGCCGTCGAAAGGGCGGCTGATCCTTTGCACAGTGCCCGGATCGACACCAAATCGCTTCGCTATCTTGCGCACGCCCTCAGCACGCCCTGGCGCCTTCAGAGCGGCCAGGATTTGCGCTTCCAGATCTGGCGCTATCCGCGGCCGTCCGAGCCTCTTGCCCTCCGCCTTGGCCCGTCTGAGGCCGGCGCGCACCCGCTCCTGGATGATCGAGCGCTCGAATTCGGCGAAGACGCCAAGCATCTGGAACATGGCCTTGCCGCCCGGTGATGTCGTGTCGATGCCCTGCTGATGCAGGAACAGATCGACGCCAGCGGCATGGATTTCCGAGAGGAAACCAACGAGGTCTTGAAGGCCTCGGCCTAGACGATCGACCGACCAAGCCATCACAACGTCGAACTCGCGGCGGGCCGCAGCCTTGTGAAGGGCATCGAACTCCGGCCGCTTGTCCTTACCCTTGGCACCGGAAATGCCGTGATCCTTATAGACGTGCACGATCTGCCAGCCTGCTCGCTCGGCAACCTGTCGCAGCTCACGCTCCTGATTGGCCGTGGTCTGGTCAAGGGTCGAAACCCGGAGATAGAGGACGGCGCGCTTCATAACTTCCCCCTGTTCCATAAGTCCGGGCAAGTCAAAAAAGCTAGATTTTTCCGCGCGTGCAGAAGCCGATTTTTCAAGGGGTTATTTCGTACACACCCGCATTCGACCAAAACCGAGTCAACTTGTCGCAGCTATGGCGCCCATACCGGCCACTGCTCCAACACTTGGGTCACTGCCGGATGGTTAGCAGGATACGGCGCCGGTGCTTGATCAGTCGAGTCACCAACGTCGTCGGAGCGGCGCGCAACGAGTAGGTGGAACGGATACCGCGGGGCGACCCGGCCTAGCTGGGCCACTCATTTCTCCGGGCCACGCCGTCGTGACATGAGCGCCGGCGCATACGTGTCAACGTGCCCGCAATGAACGCACTTCAAATCGGCTATCGTGCGACTGTGCAAATTGGGCTCGTCTTCTGGGGAAGGCGCCGTCGGTCGCGGCGTTTCGGTCCCGATAGCGGTCCCGGTAGCGATCCGATTTTCAGCTAAGTATTGGTCGGAGTGGCAGGATTTGAACCTGCGACCCCCTCGTCCCGAACGAGGTGCGCCGACGTGTCCAGCTCGTGCAGTGTTGGGCCCCCGAGTTCGCTGCCTGCGAGTGGCGCTTGAAGCCATGTCTATATGAACAGTGCCACGAGGACGTGAAGCGGTGTCAAAATCAGTGTCACCATTTCAGTGCGATTGATGTCCAAAACAGTGCCATCTGGCGCTATTAAACCGTGTCAATTGTGAGAAAGTGCGGGGAGTGGCGCTTGAAGCCATGTCTATATGAACAGTGCCACGAGGACGTGAAACGGTGTCAAAATCAGTGTCACCATTTCAAAACAGTGCCATCTGGCGCTATTAAACCGTGTCAATTGTGAGAAAGTGCGGGTGTAGGGCGTTCAGTGAATAAATCTGGAGTTTTTATCGGATAGATTTCTGCCGCTTTCGCAACGCTAAGCTTCTGTAATTTCGGCACGATTCTCTTTCACTGTCTGCGAAACCGTCGCCATTGCTCGATTGACCGCGGGAGGCCCATGAGTGCGGCATACAGACGCCTAAATCATTTCGAAATTTCAGGCGGCAGATAATAGACCAAATTGGGATAGTCCGTAGCCTTTGTCTTCATTCGAGGCGAGATACGAGCCTCCAATTCCTCAATCCGGCGCCGCATTCGCGCGTAAGTTTTCTTATGCATGCCACGCGGCCGCTCCGGGAATGGTGCCATGGGCGAAGCAATGCCCCCAAGGAGCAACCGCAGCTTACACGCCTCGAAATGAAGTCGGCCTGCCGTGCTCTTGCGTTGGCTGGCGTATCGGGGATTGTCGAAGCAGTGACGGCAGTAATAACCGGCCAATCCCTTGAACAGTCGTGCCACCCGTCGCCCACATGGGCAGTGGAGCCACGGGCCGCAAACCGCCCAGATGCGGCCGGGTCCACGAGACCCTGATCTGCTGGGGGTCTGGTCGGTTGCTCCACTCGACCACGATCAAATATCGCGAGGCGCGGATTTTGACCACGCCCGGCCAGCCAAGCATAGGCACGAATGAAATCCAATGATCTGCAAGCAGGCCGCGACGATGGAGCCAAAGCACGTCGATGTAGTTGTAATCGGAGGCCAATTTCTCGACCGTCCATTTCACACTTCGGCCATTAGGAGTCATGACACTGTCACCGCGAGTAGCCTTGTCATTCGCTCACTGCTCACGCTGCCACCTTCGCCCTTCAAGTTTCTCCATCGGCTTGGTGTTGATAATCAAGGCGCCTACCAAATTGTTAAGGCGGGTCCAAAGCACACGTCCGCGCAAGTGCGTCTCATCGTCCGTAAAGTCCCCCGGCCAGTAGCATTCGACCGACGGATCTAATCTATCTGTGAAGTGGCTATGTCCATTTAGACGAAAACGTTGATTTGCATTCATGGTATTACCTTTCATGTTTTGATGTTTGACGCACGCGACAAGTTGCAGCCTGTACTCAGACCAGTAACCATCGACGCCGGGTGGATTGGGCCCAGTCAGCTACCATCGCGGTGTATTTCAATTTCTCGGTTGCATTCGGCCGTGACCGGGATTTATTTCTGAGAGCCGCTTAAACCGTTACGCTTCCGCACTGAGGCGTTCCGCATTGCGATCCGGGCTCGCTCAGCGCGCGCCATGCGCCGCCTCCGACGCTCGGCTTTTTCATCACGCAACGGCACATCGTCGCGATACCCATTAAGCCATTGCTGGGCGCGATCTTCTCTTTTATGCGGCTCCGCGCCGCGCGCTTTCCCGGGGGACATCGCGTCACCTGGCCGGAATAGGCGGCCAGCGCGTTCAGCATCTCGATCTTGATCTTCGTCATGCGAATGGTTCTCCTCTTTGTAATTGGCACTTTATGATTTTGAGTTCTGCGGGCGGTGCGTATCCAGCAGCCAGTGAACTAGCGGCGTTGCCGGGGCGATCCGCTCGATCTGTGGAAGTCGGGCTCACCTGCGTGCTCACACGCGCGATTCTTTTTTACTTTGCCTTCGGCCCTCGCTTCGCGCGCTTGCGTGTCCGTTCGGTGCACTACCTCCCGGCCAGTCTGTGCTGAAAGCTCACTGTCGGGTCGGTTCGAGCTGGCGCACTTCGCCCGGTTGGGGGCGAAGGCGCGCATGTAACGGCGTTTTTGGCGTAACACTGAGCGCGTGAATGTCTGCGCTCAGCGTTACGCGCCGTTACAAGTACCGCTCTGTCGAGTTCGGACATCGCAGTGTGCATCGGTTCGGCAAGCTGCTCATCAGGCAGGTTTCCAATTTCCCGCATTATTGAGTTGCGCCGGGGTCAGCCTGTCGGCGCTCTTGCTGCTTCATTCTGGCGGCGGGAGCGCAATGCCGAACCGACGACTATGCGCTCCGTCCTGCTCTCCATGAGGCAGGGTCCTGTGCTTCTTTCGAAACTGACAAATGTCTCTGTTTAGACATTTGCCTCGTTCGTGCGTGTGATTCATCCTTTGGCCTTGCCGCCTCGACGGTCGCCCGCCTGTGCGGCGCTCGCGCGCCGTTCTCAGCAGGTGCCGGGATGCCCGTGTTGACCGGGTCCACGACTTGCCGGTGCCCTCCGGCGTTTGCTCCGGTTGCGCTTCATCATAGCGGCCGGGTGGCCCATTAAGGGGCTGGCTATGGCGTTTCTGTTGGGCGCGACGCGGCCGTAGTCACGACGAGGCCGTCTTCACCTTGCTGGTCGCGACGGCTTCAGAAAATTTTTTGAGCGCGCGGCGTTGACGGAAGCGGCGCTGGCGTTCGGCATTCGTAGGATCGCGAAAGCGCCTCGCGCGGGCAGCGGCGATGATCTGATCGATGAGTGCGGCACCGTGCACGTCGCGCGGCACCGCCTTGACGATCTCGATAACGAGCGCGCGCCTCCACAAGGCTGATTTGGAGTTCCTGAGAGGATGGTTGCCGGCGCGGAATGCGAAGCTTGCCATCGCAATCTGGAGGACGATCAGAGTGCGGTCGCTCATAACGCGCCATCCTTGCGGAGGTGGCGATCCGCTGCGCCTCCTGTTTCGGCGTCAAGATCAGATTGGCCAGCCTCGCGCAGGGCACGCCTTGTGGGATAGTGGCTCATGAGGACGACGCTGCCCTCGGCCTCGCGGGCTTCTTCATTCGGCGCAGGCTGTGCGGTAGCAGGCAGCGTCGTCGGCCCAGCGTACAGCGCTCTACGCTGGGAACGTAGGCGTTCCCTGTGGAAGGTCAGGCGGCAGTCCGTGCAGCAGAACCGTTGGACGGAGCCGCCGGAACCTGAGCGCGGCATGAATGACCTTCCACATTTCTCACAAGAACGTAGGTCGGAGTCGATGATGGTCATGATGCGCGCTCCCGGATCGGACCGGCACGCAGCGCCTCACGATAATCGCCGAACATGCCGACGGGCCGGTCGCGCTGATCGAAGACCTCGTACGGCCACTCGACCGCGTCGACCGTGTCGACGCCGATCGGCACGATGGTGCCGGCGAACTCCCGGCCGTCATGGACGCGGAGGGCACCGCGCTCGGTTGGAAAGATTTTATGGGAGCGGCGGTCGCGCGAAAGTGCCGCTTCCCCACGGACGCGGGGGCGCGTATAAGCCATGACTGTTGATGCCTCTGTGGTGGTGGCGTTGACACTGACCAACGAAATGATCGGCGCGACGGGCTTGATGGCCCTCGCGCCGCTGCCGTTTAGGGTGAGGGTGATGCCGCCGGTGGCATCGAGGTCGGTGGAGGTACCGGCGAAGTCAGCGATCGCCGGAGCGCGAACGAACGTCGAACCTTGGAACGAAGGTGCCTGCGCGACCGCTATACTTTTTGCGATACCGCAGCCCGAATTTAGCTGCGTGCCATGCGTCCCCTGCGTTTCGTCCTTGACGCAAGAAGGCTCATTAAATAGGGGTTTCACGCACCGGAGAGGTGGCCGAGTGGCTGAAGGCGGCGGTTTGCTAAACCGTTATACGGTCTAAAGCCGTATCAAGGGTTCGAATCCCTTC
>CAVRDC010000013.1:0-6207 GCA_963719745.1 uncultured Alphaproteobacteria bacterium
AGATTACCGGGCTTCTGCCTAAGCTGTTGATCTAACTCAGCCGGTTTTTCAGACAGACGCTTTTTCGACCCGCATGTTCCCGAAGGAACCAGCGTCATTGCAAAACTTTGCTCGTGAAATTTCTGCTGGCAGTGGCGGGCAAGTATCAAGGTTGCGTTAGCTAAACTTCGGCACGATGCGCTTCCGAATATCGCCAACGCCTTAGGCGTTGCTCGAGTTGCTGGAGGACTTCGTGCACCAATTCACTGTCACCAATGAAGCACATTCGCAGAGCAACGAATGAGTATGGACCGTAATGCCGAGGGAAAGCATATTGGCGGACGCGAAGCCACCTACATGGCCATCGAGAACGACAAGCGGGGACCAATCGTGCTCGATCCTGCGCCCGGCGGTTCAGTTGATCCAGCTTCTGACGATCAGCCTCCTGTTGAAACAGAAAACCAACTCCCGGCTGAAGCTAAGGCTCCCAAAAGGAAAGCCCCACCACGTGTTCTGAAACCGTCACGCGCGCACGATCAGGTGTGCGCGCCGACGCCCGACCTTGAGGGCCATAGAGCGGCTTTACGGCGCGTCTTTGGTACTCTTTCGGAGGACTACTCGCAGACGATGTTCGGGAAACTCGTCGCAGCCCTCCGCCCCAACCCGTTCGAACAACTTGACGAGGCGACCCTCAACGCCGCCATCGCCCTGATAGCCTCAATGAAGCCCGAGACCGAGCTGGAGGCGATGCTCGCGGTCGAAATTGCCGCCACAGGGTTCGCCGGCCAGAAATTCCTGCGACAAAGCCAGCATCACTTGGACGAGCTCTATATCGGCGTCTACGGCACCTTTGCCGTCAAGCTTCTTCGGCTTCAGCTTGAAATGATCCACGCCCTGGACCGGCATCGGCGGGGAAACAAGCAGACCGTCGAGGTTCGGCACGTCCACATACATTCCGGAGCCCAGGGGGTGGTGGGAATCGTCAACGCTGCCAAAAATGAGCGAGAGGGGGACGGTGAGAAATGACACACGACCCCATGCGTCAGGCTGAGCTTGAGAGACGACTCTCAAATCTGGCCAAGGCCCGCCGATGTGGGGCAAAGACCCGCGCTGGTCACCCCTGCCGGCAGGCGGCCGTAAGGGGACGTGGCCGGTGCCGGATGCACGGCGGCGCCAAAGGCTCAGGTGGCCCTCAGGGCAAGCGCAACGGGAATTTCCGGCACGGGCTCCATACGCGCGAGGCCAAAATGATGCGCGCCGAGATGCGAGCGATTGTTCGGGAGATTGAAGCGCTGAATGAATTCGACCGTTCCGCGCGCGGTGGGCGATTAAAAAGAGCAAAATGAGCGCCGTTCTAGGGATTGACGCCGCGTGCACGCTGACTCAGCCAAGCGCCGTTGCAGTTGTACCGAAACTCGCATTTTGTGTGGCAAATAGTTTTGACAGTAGAGCCCTTACCGAAAACGGACGACAGACGGCTAGTGGTAGAACCGCTGCCGGGCGACGAATTTTCGTTTGAACGCAGCGGCTTCGGTCGAACTGACGATGATTATCGATGACTAGGCGCTTGGGCAAGATTTACTAACGGATAGTTTACAACGACCGGCTTCGAGGTCCGGAGAGCGATCCGGAGCGCATGCCTTAAGACCATGTCAGTGATGAGTAACGCACACCCGTTGAGCTTAACGCTGAGCCTATGCGTGGACGTCAACAACCGGCGTTACGGATAACGCAGGCAAGACCCACGGATGCACTACCCGGTCGGCGTCTCCGTTATGATTTCGCGGCGCCGTTGCGTAGTCCGGTCCAAGGCGAGGAAACGGTCGCTATCGCGCGACAATCGGGTGGAGAATGCGTCGCGTTCGAAGCGGACGTCGCCAACGAGACGACACTCGCGGCGATGGTTGAGTTCTCACGACGGCGTTGGGGCCGCGTCGATGTCCTCCACTACAATGTCGGGGTAAGCATTGCCGGCGGGGACGCGCCACTCGATGAGATTACGGAGGCCGCATTCGACCGCATCGCCACCATCAACCTGCGCGGTGCCATCATGGCCTGCAAGCATGTCTTGCCACTGATGCGCGCCCAGCGCGCTGGCGTCATTATCACGATCTCGTCGGTTGCCGCCTGGGAGCAGTACCCCAACGTAGCCTACAAGGCGACCAAGGCCGGAATGATCGCCTTCACTCAGCAGGTCGCCATCCAGAATGCCGAGTTCGGGGTACGCGCCAACGTTATTTTACCTGGGTTGATGGACACGCCGATGGCGGTCGATACGCGCGCCCGCTTCAGCGGCAAGAGCCGCGCCGAGGTCGCGGCCTCCCGCGACGCGCGCGTGCCGCTGCGCCACAAGATGGGCACTGCTTGGGACGTCGCGAATGCCGCGCTGTTTCTTGCTTCCGACGAGGCGAATTTCATTACCGGCGTTGCGCTCCCGGTCGATGGCGGCGCTCTCGTTCACATCAACTGAGCCGCCGATGCGCCCGCCCGCAGTCGAAGAACATGTCAAGGCGCCGCATCTGATACCTGCCGAGGTCTGCGAGAGGATGAGACGTTCTGCGCCAGCCAAGGAGACCCAGAGCGCCAAGGCCTCGATGGCCGGTTGAACCGCCTGCTAACGGCGGCGTTGTCGGAGGCGGAGACGACCTGGCCGCCAACCGGCCGTTTAGGCCTGGGGAGTTTTTTGAGTACGATTGCCGATACCAAAGCGGCTGTATTGCAGCCCCCGGAGGGGCTCAAGCCAATCGCGGTTCTCACCGCGCTCGGGATCGTTTATGGCGATATCGGCACAAGCCCTCTCTATGTTTACCAGGCCATTGCACATAGAATTCAGTCTTGCGGCGAATTGCCGTCGTGCTGATCTTCCAGCAGCCGTAGGACTGGACCGCATAGTACTGCACTGACTGTGAGCGCCAAGGCCGAGTCCATCCAAAGGTCAACAGGGCCGCCGGTTGCCTGTCTCATTGTTACTCCTCTGCGGGGCAACGAGGAGCCTGAAACCCGCTCTCGCAATCGATAGGCGCTGGCGGCCTGCGGCGCGCGGTGCACTATTATCTAACTTGGACATTTGCGTCCTGTGTCGACTTCCCCCCGTTTTCAATTTGCTTCGGCGTCCGCCTTGACCTTGTGCCAGGTTGCGTCCGGATTAAAAGCCACCATGTCTTCGGCGCGTTCGGCGGTGGAAGGACCCAGGTCTTTTTGATAGATGGCCCCTGTGTAATTGACGATGAACGTCATCACGCCGGAGTTACGGTACGCTGCTGGATAAGCGACCAGCGCAAAGCCGCCGATCATCTTGCCGTCGACAATATAATTTGCGGCGCCGCCCGGCGCCTGAGGACCCTGTCTGGTCAGGATTTTGTAGAAGTAGCCGTGATACGGCGACCGACCTTGACCGGTGCGGTAACCCTCGCGGGATGCGTCGGCAAACAGCTCGCCAAGTGGGCTTTCCTCGTCACCCTGGGCCGCGGGCCAATAGAGGCCATCCTTCTTGCCCGGCTCGCTGATGAAACGCTGCGCGTAAACGCCGATGCCTGTACCGGTTCGATCCTTTTCCGCATAGTCGTTCTGTGCATCGACGTAAGCGAGACAAGTCTGAATGGCATCGAGCTCGTTGCGGCCGATGCGCCGGTAGAGGATTTCGTTGCGGCCTTCGACCGTGTCGAACGACCACAGGCCGCTTTTGACCCGCTCCAGCGGAATCGGGAAGGGGTAATCGTCCCCGCCGACGATGAGGATCGCCTTGTGCTCGCCTTTCATCGCGATTTCGTGTTTGGCGTCATAAAGCTCGACGAAACGCTTGCGCGTCGCCTCGTCGGCGACTTTGTCACCGGACGACGTGATGTCATCGCCGTCTGGGCCGAGGACAAAGAGCAGCGCTTTTTCATCGCCGCTTCGCGCCGCCGCGACGAGTGCGTCAACGGCGTCCTGCGGCGTTTTGTAATCCTGCTGAGCGAGGGCGCCAAATGCCGTTGCGAAAAAGAAGATCGCCGCCGCCAGCGATGCCAATAGTGCTGCCGATCGCGCACGGCAAAAATCGCGGAAGGAGAAATATATCATAACAGGTTCCTTCGAATTTGGGCCCTTCATTCCGCCGTGGCGCGTTGTTTTGCCGAGGATCAACGCGAAACATGCGTTCCGACCGGTACGCGCCCGCCGGACGCCATCCATTCGGCGTAGGTTTGGAACCGCACACCGAGCTTGTCGTAGAAAACGCGCAGATAGCCGTCGCGACCGCGCGTCACCGCCAGCGGCATGACAGCTTGCACCTCCTGCGCCATCACCCCGACATAGGCGGTGCGACCGCCGTCATAGACGAAACGGTAGAAGCCGAGGCCGTTCTCGAGATGGCCAAGCAACACAATGTCGTGCTTGAGATTGATATCGGAACGGCGCCCACCGCCGCCGCGACCACCGCCGCCGCCGCGACCGCCGCCGCCAAAACTTCCGCCACCGCCGCCTCCGCCGCGAATACCTCCTCCGCCGCCGCCCATGCTGGCGTGACCGCAACTCGACTGCAAGTTAGCGGCCCGGCCGGAACCCGTATTGCCGAATGCATTGCCGCCGCTGCCGCGGTTGGCCACGCGATTGCCACCGCCACCGCCGCGGTCGCCGGCACCACCGCGGTTGGCGACGCGATCGCCGCCCCCTGCCCGATTGCCGGCGCCACGGTCGCCCGCACCGCCGCCGCGATCGCCAACACCGGTTCGCCCGCCTGCTCCACCTCCGAGATTGCCCCTGTTGCCGCCTGGTTGTAGCACCTGCTGACCGCCTCTGCCTCGAAAATCCATGCGGCTCTGGGCGCCGCCGCGGTTACCGCCGAATTTTTGCGCGACGTTGCTGTTGTTGTACCGGACGCCGCCACGGTGCGCCGCGTTGTGGGTCCAATTCCCGCCGCCAACTCTGTTTCCGACGTTGACGTTGCCGATGTTGCGGTTGATATTGATGTTGTTGTTCCCCCAATTCATTCCACCGCCCCAGCAGCAGCCGCCACCGGCCCAGCGACCGAGAGCATAGCGCGCGCCAAATGCAAGCCCGCCCGCAATCAATCCGCCAGCAATGTAACCCGGTGCGCCGAAATAGTAGGGTGGGTAAGAGGGATAGGGCCAGGACCCGTAGACCACTCCCGGATCATAATATGGTACGTAGATGGTATTCGGCTCCGTTGGCTTGATAACAATGACCTGTTTGCCAGTCTCCTCCTGAATCGACACTGTTTGTTGTTTGTTGGACGTGAGCTTTTTGTTGGCCTGCGCCTTGTTACGGAGCCGCTGCACCGCGTCCATGATGTCCGCCTGCTGTGCCAAAACCGCATCTCCCAGTTGCTGTGTCCAACTGAGTTGCTTGCTCATCATGTCGAGTACTTCCGGCGTAGCCGCGAGCGACTTCACGCTGTCTTCCCAAGGCTGCTTGTCCACAGCCGCCTTGAGTTGATCGCCTTTCAGATTTTTGTTTGCTTGGACCCAGCGCTCCGCTTCTACGACTTCCAGAGGATAGGTCGACGCCATCAGAACTTCGGCGAGCAGGGTGTCGGGGTACAATGCGATAGGCGAGACCAGCGCGTCGAGCTGTTCAGGTTTAAGGAGTTGATCGGCTAGCGCAGCCGAAGTCGACGTCTGCGCCATCGCACCGATAGGTATTAGAAACGAAAAAAGCGCGATCGCAAACGCCCTTACCGTCGTTATCATGATCCCAGCTTCCTATTTGCCCGCGTTGTTGAGCGACTCGCGTTTTTACCGAGCGGCTGCAGGTTTGGTCAGCATAATATCTGCCGTCATCTATTGAATCTAGCCGCCAAGCGCGGCGAGGTACTGAAGCGCCTTGAGGGCAACGAACGCGATCCGATGATCGGGCCCAGGGTCAACGATCCAAATTTCCACGAGTTAGGCGGGATTGTCATATCGTAAGTACCAACTGGTTCCGGGATCCTAGCGGATGTCCGTGCGTGATCGCTATCGCCAGCGGGTTCCCAACTTAGGTTTATGGAGCGCGAATCCCGTCTCGACGTTTCTTATCGCCGCGTAATGCGATGATCGACGATCCTGTCGAAATCTCGTTTCGACTTTTCCGCAACGTTCACCACCGTCGCTTTTGACGACAGCAGCTTGCGGTGGCTTGAGATCAACACCTGATCGTCGACCTCGAAGGGCCCCCCTTCATCTCTCGTACAGTTGCGCATCGCCGTGTGGACCGGCGTTAGTTCGTGACACAAGGCCCATTTCCGACATA
>CAVRDC010000014.1:0-17262 GCA_963719745.1 uncultured Alphaproteobacteria bacterium
GCGTTAATGTCCATGCCGCGAACAGGCGACGGTCATCAGAGTGCGTGAGATCGGTGCGGCATCCTGGAGGAATCCAGAAGATGCGTGAATTTGCCGGCCGTGCGCTCTTACGCCAGACAAACCAGGCATAGGAAGTCGCGGTTGAGGCCTCAGGATCCCAGCGGCCTTTCACCATGGCACGCGCTCGACGAACGGCGCGTAGATCGTTGGCGGGCAGCTCCGGAACAGCTTTTCGTATCGGTCGCGGCTTCGATCCACTGCGTCCGCACCAGCATGGCGATGCCTTCGCCAGCGAGATCGAGCGCGCGCAGAGTGAATTCGCAGGCGATCGAGAACGGCGGATTGGTGATGATCCAGTCGGGTTTCGCGAGCGGATCGTCGTGCAGAAAATCGTGCGGCGCGGTGCCGTATCCGTAATTGAACAATATCGGAGGCAGTCACCGGCGACTGCGCGCAAACTCGCCAATCACCGCTGCCATATGGCCTTCGCCACATGCAGGCTCCCATACCCGAGTCGATCGCCTCGGTACCGAGCACCGGCAGCACATGCGGAACAGCGCCCGCGTGCCCACGGCGGCGTCGGGAAATAATCGAGCGCGTCGGGTGGCTCGCGGCGCTGCGCCATGACGGCGGTGAAGCCCTTGGTCGCGATTGCCATAAGTCACTCCGTTTTCGGCGGCGGCTTGATGATGATGTGGCGTTGGCCGCTGTGCTTCCGCTCGACAACGAAGCCCTTGTTGCGCAGGAGCGGCGCGATGCGATCGATGCGGTTGCCGAGGCCCTGTGCGCTCAGCGGCCACAGCTTCGATTTGCGCACGCCCTCGCTCACTCGCGTGTTCAGTGCGGCCAACAAGTCGGTTGCCGTGCCGGTCCAGCCATCAACCGGATGCTCGGCGAGAATGTAGTCTTTGATCCCGACCGCCACGGCATCCGCCTCGAACGACGTCTCGATCACGTCGCGACGGTTCTCGCGGTAGACGGCGAGAAATTGTCCCGCTTCCCAGCCCAGCGCCGGCTCGGCCGCGGTGATCCATTTTGCCAAGTCCGCCATGCGCGGCGAGCGCTCCAGCTTCACTTTGTCGAGATCGCGGAGCGCACGCGCCACGGCGTCGAGGAGCGCGCCAAGAATAAGCGGTCGCTTTGCCTCGAATGCCGCAATCAGCTCGTCTTCGGGTCGCGCGCCTCTTCGGTGATGGTCGCGAGGTGGATGGTGATTGCGCGATCGGCCAGGTCGGCGCGATCAGTCAGCGAGGGAATGCCATTGAGCAGGATCGGCCGTGCCGCATCAAAGATGCTTTCGTTGCGGTCGGTGTGGAGCATGCGGGTCGCGAAGCCGCTTCCCGTTGCCAACCGGCACAGCGCATCCGCAAACCATGCGGGCACGCTCGAAAGATTGTCGAAGACCAGCGCCCACGAGTTGCCGGCCGAGACCACAAGATCGCGATCGTCTTTCGGCACGGCGCGGATCGGCGCTGCGCTTGGGTCGACCAGCGAGCGGATCATGCGTGAGAACACCGACTTGCCGGCGCCCTGTTCGCCGTTGACCACAAGCACCGGATAAGGGCCGCGGTCGCGCAGCGCCGCCACCAGCCACGCCACCACCTGCATGAAGTCGTCATCGCTGCGAACGTTCAGAAATCCACGAAGCTCCTCGATCATCCCGCCAGCTTCCGGCTCGGGCAGCGGGCGCATCGACGACGAACGCATGAACTTGGCGGCAGGCTTCTCGACCACTGCCCAGCCGGCGCCGGTTATCTCGACCGCACGCCATCGCGCATCACAGAGATCGACATACAGATGTTTGCCGTGGCGGCCGACGCGGATGAACGGCTCATATTGCGGCCCATGGTTTACCGCCTGTGCTTCGAGGATCCGCACGCCGTCTTCCAAGGCCTGGCCGCCGATCGCAGCTCCGGTCGCTTCGTAGAACTGCCCGCTCAACCACATCCGGAATTCGCGCGACCGCACCGGCCAATGCTCATGGTGGGCGTTCACGCCGAACGTCGCGTAGGCGGTCCGATCGGCGTCGTGCCACAGCTCGCAGGCTTCGGTGAGACCGATCAGCGTGTCACGTTGCGGCGTGCGGCGGCGCCCGCCACCGCGGTGCTGCTCTTTGCTTGTGGTTGGTGCCTCACTGGCTGCGCGGGCGTCGATCGACTTCGCCGCGGCTACCAGTTTCGCGGCGCGATCCTCGTTCCAGCCATCGGATAAAGCATCAGCGGCATCCCAGCCGACGGCAACACCGCCGGCGGGGAGATGATCGCCACCGACCGCGCGCTGGCCGCGGCTATAAGCTTCGCAACTTGCTCCGCGTATTCGAGCCCCGCCGCGTCGGCGTCGGGCCATATGGTGGCGCCACGCCCGCGCAGCGGTGCCCAGTCGGCCTTACCGGCGCTCTTGCTCCCGTTAGGGCTTGTCACCGCCACGAAGCCCGGCAGGAGGCGCGTACAGGCGTCCGCAGCCTTCTCGCCTTCCACATATCACTACCGGCGCGGAAGGCCGCTCAGCGAGTCTCTGCAGCCCGTACAGCGGGCGTTTCGGCGGCCAGGATTTCCCAACGCCATTCGGTCTTGCCGCCCTTCGTGGGCCGCCAGAGCGTCAAGGGGCGGAATTGCTTCTCGCCGCCGGCGGCATCGAACCGCAGCACGTAGCCCAACCTCGCCCCGGCGGCGTCGGTATAGGTCCACCACGCCGACGATTTCCCCAGCTTGAAATGCACGGACGGCGGCGCCGGCGCGTCAGCGGGGACCGGGAGAACGATCGCCCACGTCTTGCGCTTCGCCGCAGCCGGCTCGTTGGTAGCGCGGTCGATCGGCGCGAACGGATCAGGTCGGCTCATATGGCTCGATCCCGATCATGTCGGCGACTCTGACTGCCGCCTCGGCTTGTGAAAGCGTGAACAGATAGGCCGCGAGCGAAACAAGATCCGCGCCGCGAGCTCCCGGTCGCGAAGTCGCCCCATTTACCCGTGGTGACGTTCACCTTGAATGAACCCGGCCGCCCGTCATTGCGCGTCGGATTGCGGCTAACCCATTCGGCACCGTCGCGGCGCCCGTCAGGCAACCACCGCCGAATGATCGTATCGGCGCGACCGAGCGCAGCTTCGGCAATTCGCCGAAAGTCAATCTTGCGTGCGGTCATGGTGCGCCATTGACCACTGGCGCCAACACTTCGGCAAGGAAACTATGCCGCACGCTCGGTCGCGCTCCGCGCCAGGCTTCGCGCAAACGTCTCAGCTCTGGCAGCGTGCGCATGCCGCGTTTTGTTCCTTCCGAAATTCTCTCACGCACGGCGGCAGATGCCATCGCCGCACGCGTGCGAGTCGCTATTCGGTCGCGCGCTTCCGGCGAGTGATGTCCGCCCCGCCTCACTTTTGGCCAGCTTGTCAAACACCGCGCTCGCGGCTGTGTAAGTCGGAAATTTGCCCAGCCGTTTACCGTCGCGATCGAACGCGACGGCTTGCCCGTCAGCGGCAACCTTGATGGTGCCGATGCAATCCCGTCCGTCATAGACGGCAAGTTCACGCGTGCGCGATGTTGCCACGGCCGATCCTCAAATCAAAACAACGTGTTTCAGTGGGTGTTTCCCGTGTGACGGCCCGCTCCGGGCAACCGCCCGGCACCGTGTAGCCATCAGGGTGCACACCGACGAAACCACAAACCTTGAGCATGTTCGGAACGTTCACCGGCTTGCATCGCTCTACGCGACAAACCGTCGAGGGCGACACGCCGATTGCCTTGGCCGCCTTGCGTTGATTGAGTCGCGCGAAGCCGCGCGTGACGTAAAGCGCCGTTGCCAGCAACCACCATGCGACATGCGGCGAGATCGCCTTGACCGGCCGCGGCGAACCGCTCACAGGATCGACGCGGATCACGCCGCATAGCGCCAGATAGGCGCCGGCATTGGTCGGCTTGCCGGCGCGAGCCAATGCCACCTGTCGCGGCGTGACGCCGCGCTTGAACGGCAACGGGGGGAATCGCCAATGAAGCGTCCCGCAATGCGTTTGCGAGCGCGTTCATCGGCCGCCCTCGTCATTGGCAGCGATTAAATTGCGCGCTTGCGCGACTGTAAGAGCCTTGAGTGCGGCTTCTACAAGTCGCGGCAGATGCTTGATGTTGAGCGCGATACCCTGCCGGCTCGGTCGTCTTTCGCCGCCCTCTCCTTCGTACCATTTACGGAAATTGACGAGCATGACGCCGTTGTAAGGCTCGATCGATACGCGCGCGGTTTCGCGCCTCTGATCGGCCACTCGGCAACGATCTCGCCATCGAGATCGGATTTTGCTCGCCGCCTATTGCGTGGGGGCGCGCTCTGTGCAAGAGTGGTCATCGCAAATTTTCCTTTTGCCCGGCCACCGCGCCGGGCATTTTTTTGTTTTATCTGTTGCGGCGGAACGGTCAGACATTTTGAAGCGCATCAGCCTCGGTGGTTGAGCTCACCGTGTGCGAGTCTGAAACGCCACGAGTGCGCGACGTTGATATCGAACCGCGCGCCCGATCTTCATGTACCGCGGCCCGCCCCCGCGGACCCGCCAGGCCTGCAGCGTGCGCACCGATAGGCCTAGGAATTCTGCCGCCTGGTTCTCGTTAAGGACGGCGTTGATATCGGCTGACATGGCGAGCAGCTCACCCCGGTCGACCGACCAGCCGAACGCTGCCACCAGTGGGCGTGATGAGTGAGACGAGCGAGGCGACCACAATCAGAAGTCCGTCTGCCGATTTTGGCCGTCTGAACACGGCCAGCGGCGATTTCCTCATAGAGCTGGAGCGGCCAAGCCCCGTCGCGCTGCAGGCTTCCGGAATGGTGCAGGATATTCGCTCGGAGAAGGGGACGCCCGCGTTCATCGTCAGACCTCATGTCTACCACTGCCGTCCTTCACGACGACGGCGGACAACGATGAGGCGACGATGGCGCGGACTAAACTGCCCGTCGAGATTTCACAGGCCGGAAAGGTAGGAAAGGTGAGAAAATTAGATGCGCTGACCGCGGCCGCGTCGCTTGCCGCGAGACATCAACTCTGCATGATATTCGACGACCCGCCGGGTCGCGTGGTTTGAAGGATGCAGCTTTTGCAAATCCGCCATAGTCTTGGTCGTGAGATCCTTGACGCTGGGAACCTTCTTGCCTTTCTCCAAATACGGCTTCATGATCTCGGAAATCACATGCTTTGCGTCTTCGACTTTTTCATTATTGGTTTTGGTTTTGCACTGTTCGGCGTGAAGCTCAGGATAATCCATTGCAGGAGCGCCGAACCTGTCAGCGAGCTTCTGATCCAGCACGGTACGATCATCGAGCGATCGGTTTAGCCAGTGGCGGAGATCATCGACGTTGATCTGAAGATCTTCGGTCCGCAGCGCCTTCGCGAGGCGCACGTTATGCGATCCATCCAGGATTTTCACGAAATGGACGACGCGATCATCTTCTTTTATGTGCGTGCGGGTGTGCCAAAAGCTGTTATGCCCTTGATGGCTGTTAGCACCAACGATGCGGTAACGGACTTCATCTGATCGCATCGCCTTCAAAAACGTCTCGCGGGCGCCGACCTGTGCTCATCTTGGGAGAGGTACTCTCCCGTACGGCCTTCACGGCGCTCTTAACATCGAACCAAAAATCACTGTTGCTTTCCATGCCGCGCCCTCCGTTACGGGCGCCCGTAAAAAGTGGTCGACGCGGCAGGGGGGGGTACGGTTTCCCTTTCGGCCGGCCGGCCTATCCGCGACGAATTGGATTTTAAGCGATTGGGTACGCGGACGGATTGTTTCGATTGTCTATCCCCATCAACTCCTGTCCCGTATATTGCAAATATCCCCCTCAAGCTCGAAGACTAAGCTCGGGGACCGGGAGGGAGCGATGCGACCGATAAGTGTCATCGCGGTTGCGCTGTTCGTGATTATCGTCGCTGCTAGGACAGGGGCCAACGGCGGCGTCTGCGCCGCACCTAATTGCGGCCCGGCCACACCTGTCGTCGGAGCTGCGGGTGGCGAGTGCGTTGGTCCTAATTGCGGATCGTCAGACAACCCCAGCCGCCCTATAGCCCACGGGCCGCTTCCGAAGCCCGCGACAACAACTGGTGCGCCCTCACCCGTCCGTACGCCCGGTGCCCTCTAGGACATGTCTGAGCGGGGCGAAGACCGGTTAGGAACGTCTTTTTCAATTGCAGGGCGCTAACGTTCCTAAGACCTGGAGGGAAGAATGGCTTGGTCCTACGTCGTTCGCCGAGCGGCGGACCATTGCCCAGAAGTGTCACCCGAAACCCTTCACCGACGGATCGGCTATGCGTCCTACGTCAACCTCAAACGCCGCTATCTGTACTACCAGGTCTCGAAGGCGGGCTGCCCACGATGAAGTGGTTGCTGCACGATATCGAGGAGTTGCCGTCCATCGATTACCTGATCGGCACCCAGCGCGAGGCGCGGCGCGACATGTTTATTCACGAGCGCAGCAACATCTCGATCCCATCACTGCTAGACCTGGACGACGCGACGCAGGAAACTGTCTTGAACTCACCGGATTTCATGCGCTTCACTATCGTCCGCAATCCGTATGCGCGGTTGGAGTCCGCCTGGCGGGACAAGGTCGAGCTGTGCGCGCCGACCTACGAGCGCTACACCCAAGCAATCAAGGGCCGGCTGCCGGCAGGCGCCAGCGCAAAAATTGCCACGCTGTATATCTGATCCATTGAGGCTTTTGCTCAGTTGGTCGGTCGGTACGTCAGGCGCCTGCCCTCGATACCCTTAAGAGCCGCCGCCGTCCGTTCCCCGTCACTAAAGCCGAGCTTGGTGCGGTGATTGTGCCTGAACTGAAACTCGTTCAGATACCGTTGCAAATGTTGCTCGCTGCAAAAGCTATCGACCACGGCGGCGCAAAGCGGCCCGAGGGACGGCATGGGGCCGACGGTCAGAAATCGATACCCCCTTTTAAAGACCTGTGGCTGCATCGGCGTTTCAAAAGGCTGATAAAATAAAAGCTTTGCGGGGATTCACTTGTTAACCGAAACACTATATATTGTCGTTCTCTCGTAGCCCGAATCCACTGCCTAGGCAGTGGGCCCGCCCAAGGCGGTTACCTGACGGCGCAAGCTCGACGGTGTAGGGCTATGAGACGCCTCCTTTAGCGCAGCCTTCGGTGCCAAATCGTGAAATCCGCACTGCGCGCTGTATCCTTGAAGGGATCCACAATGTTTGCGCGCTCAAGGATGTGCGCTGACAATTCCGACTTTGCCGGAGAGGCGTTTTCTTTCTTGTCGTGACCATTCAAACGGTAGGCCAGTCCCCCGATAATGATATCGACTAGCTGAAGCGGGGGAGTGATCTTGGAGTCTCGAAATTGACATCGACGGAACGGCCAATCTCTCTTGTCGCCACCTTTGCAGCAACCTCGATTGAGCATTAGTCGTAAATCTTCCGGCTTCTGTGTGGTCACTCGATTGTCCGGATACAGGTGGAATAGGGCGGTTGAGTAAAGCCGAGCGCATTTCATCGCGAGCTGGTAGACTTCCTTGTTGAAGCCGATTTCGCGGCTACCTGCATTGAATCTCTTGTGGTCGACCTGAGTGGTATCAACGACTAGGGAGTGGAAATGCACCCCGACGTCTTCTCTGAACAGCACATCCACGACCCGCTTGTATGCCGCCAGCTTCTTTTTTGATACTTTGGTCCATTTGGCTTCGTCTTGTGGCAGTTCTGGTAGCCTTGCTTTCATGATCGACGCGCCCAAGGCACCAGCGTCAGTCGTCATGGTAGCGACGCAGCCTATGACCAGGTACCGATGATTGTTCTGGCTACTTTCGTCGACGTAAACATCCGCGATAATTGATGGATCTGGTGCAACTCTCATAGCAAAGCTCAAGTCTCAAATTCAAAAGTTTCCGCGACGCCGCCCGCCAAGCGCGGGCGGGTGAAATCCGAAGAACGGTTCAATGCGACCCTGAAAGTCTTGGCTAAGGCGCCGCGCGCGGCGCCAACTCTTGAGGGTAAAACCCTCGCCGACAAACTCAGTCAGAACTCCACCACTAAAAGGCGCAAATTCCAGCCTTGAGAATCAGCGGTAGCTTTCGCCCGATTCTTAAGCAAACCAGGGCGGGTTTGAGGCACTAAGCCAAAATCATCCCACATTTTCGCGAGGATGGTGCCGCCAGACTGATTCCTGAGCAGCAGCTCCGGCAGTTTGGCGACGTTGGTGAGCAGCTTGGCAGCCGCTCACCTGTCAGGCTCTCCCTCGAAATAGACGCGAGCGCCCTTGGCGTCGCGCGCCAAGAAAGTCCTCAGGCGTCAACTGCTTGGCTGAGCTGCGGTGGCTGCTACTGCCGTCAATGCGGGCCCGGGAGCGGGCTTCCGCCGCGTGCCGACGAAGCCCAGGAACGCTTCGACTTCGTCAAGGGGCGATCCGCTAGCCGCGTACTGATCAAGCTCGAGTGAATATAACGCGAGGAGTTCGCGGACTAGCTAGGCCGTGTACTCATAAATCCGGCTCAACGTCCGCTTCGCTCCGTTAGATGGGGTAATCGGCCGACCAGCTTGTGGATAGCTGAAGATTTTGGGTGCTGCGCTTCAGGCTGATGGTGAAACGAGGTCCGCGTGTACGGCCTCAAGCATCAGAAGGAGAAGCGCAGCATGGACCATTTTGCTGGACTGGACGTATCGGTCAAGGAGACCAGCGTCTGCATTGTGGATGACACGGGCAAGATCATTCGGGAAGTGAAGGTAGCCAGCGAACCTGAAGCGTTGTTGGCGGTGCTAAAGAAGCCTGCCTACCACTTCAAGCGAATTGGATTGGAAGCGGGACCGCTGTCGCAATGGCTGTTCAGCGCTCTGGCCGAAGCCGAGTTGGCGGTGGTTTGTGTCGAGACGCGGCACATGCAGGCGGTACTGAAGGCGCAGATCAACAAGACGGACCGCAACGATGCGCGCGGCATCGCGCAGATGATGCGGGTGGGACTTTACCGTCCGGTACATGTGAAGTCGTTACGCAGTCAGAAACTGCGGATGCTGCTGACCCATCGCAAGCTGCTGGTGTCGAAGGCGATCGCCATCGAGAACGACCTGCGCGGCACCTTGCGCAACTTCGGCCTCAAGGTCGGGATGGTCGGGAAGGTAAACTTCGAGGCGCGGATCAGGGAGCTTGTCGAGAACTCGCCCGATCTAGCCGTTCTGGTCGAACCGCTACTCGTTGTCCGGCGGGTGCTGCGCGAACAGATCGGTATCCTACACCGCCGCTTGCTGGCCATTGTCCGGGACGATGACGTGTGCCGGCGTCTAATGACGGTTCCCGGTGTCGGTCCCGTAGTGGCGCTGACCTATCGCGCCACCGTCGACGTGCCAGCTCGCTTTAGGAACTCCAAGGCGGTCGGAGCGTCGTTTGGACTGACGCCATCCAAGTATCAATCAGGTGAGATCGACCGAGCCGGTAGCATATCACGCTGCGGAGACGAGATGATGCGGGTGATGCTCTACGAAGCGGCTCAGGTCATGCTGACCCGCACCAACAAGTGGTCCTGGCTCAAGGCCTGGGCGATGCAGATCGCCAGGCACCGCGGGATGAAAAAGGCGATCGTGGCGCTGGCACGTCGGTTGGCCGTGATCCTGCACCGCATATGGGTTGACGGCACCGAGTTCCGCTGGACCCGTGAGGTCTTAGCGGCATGAGAACCGTGCAAGATCAAACCTAACAGGAGAACACTCGAGCTCCACCAACCGGTGGAATGATGTCCCTCGCGGGACGATGGATGAGGTGAGTTCGTTTGGTCGCTTGGACCTGCCGTTCGTCTGCTGGCAAGGCCGCCCGATAGATTGTTCCGCCTCGTCTTCGAATCCCATGATGGAAGGGCCTCAATGCCGATTCCGAAGAGAAGCACGAGCCCGTGAGTGACATCAACGCCTCAGCGGCGGATAGTCTGAAAGCGCTTGACCTCGAATGGCCGATTAGAGAAGCGACCAAATTGATGCGTCGCCGCGAAATGTCGTGACGGGCCCATCAACGGACATCCCGCAGCGGCTAAAAATATCCAGCGTTATGCCGCTTTCGAGATGCGACACATGCTGGAGCGGTGCGGCACCGAGCCGCTGATCGGGTCGATGTGTTTGTTGGCGATAGTGATGTTGACGTTGGCGCCCTCGGGCGAAAACGGATCGTACGAGGGAAGTCCCAACGCACCGCAGGCCTGCCACCAACCATAGGGCGCACAGACCACCTTCGGGTGGAGCGAGTCATTGTATCCCGCCTTGAGCCTAACCTTTGCCTTGACGGTCTCGACATACGCCCATTCACCATCGGCGATGCTGAGCTTGGCCGCAGTCTCGGGGTGAATTTCGACAAACGGCTCGCGGACTTCGTTGCGCAGGCGCGGGATGTTGCGGTGCTGCTCATCGACGAACTGAATCAGCGAAATGACGTTAAGACGAGCGGATAGGGTCCCTCGGTCGCTCGCAGCGGGCTCTCGGCCGGCTCTTGGTGATACGGCAGGGGATCGTAGCCAGCGTTGGCAAATCGGGTCGAGTACAACTCCAGCTTTCGCGTAGGCGTCGCGAATCCCTGGGGACGCCCGGTCTGTAAGTCAATCGCCGCATATTTGCGGTGGTGGGTTGTGACCTCCGCAATGGCGCCGAGTGGCTGCGCCCGCAATTGTTCGAGGGTCAGGCCAGATGGTTCGAGCTGATGACGCCACGCCGCCTCGATGTCACCGCCGAAGAAGTGCTCGCTGAGCCCCAGGCGACAGGCGAGATCGAAGATCACCGACAGATCCGAGCGCGTGTCGTACTGCGGAGGTACGACCGCTTTGCGCATCTGCGCCCGACACGCTGCTTCGACGGTGCTGCCCTTAATGCCAGAAAAACTTGTCTTCAGCGCCTCCGATTCCCAGCCGGTCGCGGCGGGCAGAAGCAGATCAGCGAAGGACGCAGAGGGATTGGCGAACATATCCATGTGAACGTAGAACTCGAGAGCAGCCAGCGCTTCCTTTCCGCGTAAGCCGTCACCGTGCGCCAGCAGCGGATCGCTTCCGAAGCAGATCATGGCCCTGACCTTGTAGGGTTGTCCCGTCAGGACGGCGTCATAGACGGTGCTCGCCTGAACATTCCCCGGATCACTGGGTGGCCCGAGCGGATGGTCCTTGAAACCGAGCCGCATTGCGGCCTTTTCCTTTGGCAGCAATTGCGGTCCTTCGACTCTTCGGCTTGACGTCGTCGCGGCAAGCACGTTGCTGCCGCGTTCGTCGTACTGGCCGGTCAAGGCATAGAGGCAGCATACCGCCCGATTGAGCTGCATCGCATTGCTGTGCATCTCGAGCCCTGCCCAGGAGAAGTAGCAGGACGGCCGCTCGGTCGCGAAAAGGCGAGCGGCGTGGCGGACGGCATCCGCCGGCACCCAAGTAATTGCCTCCGACCGCTCGGGCGCATATTGGGCGGCCCGCTCGGCCAGCAGCGCGAAGGCCGGCCGGCACGAGACCGTAGTGCCGCTGGCGAGGCGGCAGGAATAACGCCCGGTGAGCGCAGGCTCAACACCGCTCTCGGCGTAACCTTGATCGGGATGATAAGACACAGGCGCGCCACGCAGAGCATCCCAAACGACAAAAGATTGGGCCGAACCCGACGTCGCCAGATCCTGGCCCGTGAGCAGGAGCTGGGTATCGTCGCGGACTAGAAACGGGCCGGTAGTCCATTCCCGGACAAATGCTTCGTCGAAGAGTTTCTCTTCGACGAGCACGTGAATCATGGCCAAAGCCAGCGCGGCATCGCTGCCCGGCCTCACCCGCAGCCAGCAATCCGCACTGCGCGCAAGATTATGACGGCGCGGGTCGATGACGATGAGCTTGGCGCCCCGGGCGCGCGCCCGGCTGATCCGCTGTGCGGCGGTGGGAATAGTCGCGCGCGGATTAGCGCCCCAGAGCAGGATGCAGCGCGCGTTCTCATAATCCGGTGTCGGCGTCGTCGTGCCGTAGGTGTGCTTCGCACCAACCATGACGTTCCACGTGCAAATATGAATCGTCGACAGCCGGTTCGGCGTGCCGAACGCGTTGCCGAGCCGCGTCAGCCACGGAGCGAAATCGTTGGCAGCGCTGCCGGACGGGGTCGCGCATGCGAACACCACTGCTTCGGGGCCGGATTGCGCTTTGATTTGCAAGAGGCGGGATGCGACGGTGTCGAGCGCCTCCTCCCAGGAAATTTCAACCCAACCCGGGTCGGCGTCGCCCTTGGGGCGCGTGCGTTTCATCGGGTGACGCAGCCGATCCGGCGAATAGACGATCTCCGGTGCAGCGGACCCTTTTATGCAGATGCCGCCGTTAGGATGCTCGGAGTTCGGCCTAACTTTCGCGAACCGGCCGTCTTCGACAACGGCGACGACGCCGCATTGCGCGATACACATGGGGCAATATGTACGGAATTGCTCGGTAGCCATCATCGCGGCTCCATCTAAAAGAGAAGATGCTGCCCGGCGAACAAGTAGCAAACAATGCCACTCAGCTTGAACTTGTCTAATGCAGGTGCATGCCATGACAATGATGCGCCACGCTGGGCCGGTCATCAAGTCAGTTGCGGCTAGCGTTACAAGACGGCTCGCGATGGCCGGTTTCCGCTGCGGCTAAACAACGTCATTTGAGCGCGCACTAGCGACGCCCGCTTTTCCCCGAAGCAGACATTTTGCTGCCCGGCACTGAGTGACGCTTCGGGCCAACTCCGGGAAGAGTCCGTTCTGGGTGTGCGCCGTGAAAAGGCGGCGTTTTCCAGTGGGTGCAAGCCCCACCCGGCGACCGCTCCAGCCGGAAGCAATCGGAGCAGTCATGGAGGTAACGAAGTGGCTGAAGCCTTCGATTAGCGTGTCACGAATTGGTGACAGCGCGAGTGTGCAGGCCGCAACGCGAGTGAACGCTGAGCAAGCCTCGAAAAGGACAATGCGCAGGCCGACCCGACAACCCTTTCGGGGAAGGCTGACACGTCTGGATGAAATGAGCGAAGCGATACGTCCAGATGCTGCGCCGGGGTAGTGGCGGCGGCATGTACACAAGGAAGACGCACGAAACACGGGAAGCCCCAAAGCGTGGTCAGCGACGACCAACCGGAGACCCGCGAGGGACAGGCCGGGCGCCTTGGGGTGGCGGTGAGGTTCGTAGTACCGCTGAAGCCGGGTAACGCCGGTGGAGGGAAGGGGCCTCAGTTCAAGACTGACGCACTACGTGGTGAAGGACATGGAGATTGGGCAACCTATCAACTCCGAAAAGTGTTCCGAAACTGCAGATGGCGTCGCACGCGAATGCAAAGGCGTGAAGTCTTGTCCGAGAGCCGGATGCGGGAAATCTGCATGTCCGGTTCGATGAGCGGGATGTGGAAACGGAGTTACGGCTGAACCACTAAGGCACCGTCAGACGAAAGAGGCGGAAACAGATATGTTCAGCCTACAACCGCCGCGCCACATCTCGACTTTACCTTGTGTCACGAGGCAACGCCGGTCCACACGGCGATGCGCAACTGTACGAGAGATGAAGGGGGGCCCTTCGAGGTCGACAATCAGGTGTTGATCTCAAGCCACCGCAAGCTGCTGTCGTCAAAAGCGACGGTGGTGAACGTTGCGGAAAAGTCGAAACGAGATTTCGACAGGCATGATTGAGAGAGGCGAGCGCAAGCGAACCGCTTGCAGAAGTGTCGAAAGCGGATTAGGCGATGTCAAAACTGGGGGCTGACCCTGCCTCTGGGATCAGCTTGGGGGATGCCTGAGACTGCCCAAGCGGCATCCGGCATATAGGCGGCGCGAAGCTCAATCTGGCTTTTGTACGGAACGTGAGAACCTGGCCGGCGATGCCAAGGGAGAAGGCACAAGCGGCTTCAACCGCGAGGCCGAAAGTACTGATGCGCCGGAGAGGGGCGGACTGCCCCATAGTAGTGACGAAGCGGGGTAATGCCCGTGGAGCAAAGGGGGCAGGTCATCGCCGTTGAGCTTGAGCCAACTGGGTCAAACCAGGAGGAGCCCGAAATTCAGCGGAAGGCGGTAGCCTTCGTGCGATGACACGAGCCGTCTGAATCGAGAGGTTCACGTACGGATCTGCGAGAGGCTCGGGGTGAAATTCCTCGGGCCTACTCGGCATTTTCGACCCGGTCGAGACAAACGGCAGGTCCTGCCATGTCGGCTGTGCACCCAAAAGCGGAAGTAAAATTAGTGCATTAGCGGCCCGACGCAATAAGCGTTTTGCGGGTTGATGGTATCGACCAGCGCGTGATTCAAGCTCCCGAACCGGGGCCTCGAATCATGCGCTACGAACTCACCGACTATGAATGGACCGCCATTAAGCCGTTCCTGCCGAACAAACCGCGCGGCGTGCCGCGTGTGAATGACCGGCGGGCGGGGCGATGGCATGGAGCCGATGATAGCCGCCGCGCTGGGCTAAACCTCTCCAGCAGGCCGCGCCTCGGCGTAGGACACAAACCCGGTTGAGCGAGTAGTGTCACATCAATTCGAATTTGACGAGAGATCTAAAGCTTGCTCGATGGCGGGGACTACGCTCGGGCTCAGTGCATCGCTCCTCGCCGCATGCGCCTGGCTGGGCGAGTCCTGCTCAGAGTTGCGCCATTTGCCGAGGCTCTCGGAAATGATCTTGACTGATGCCGATGCGGTCTGCGTCAGGTGTGCATAGCGAGTGGTGAGCCGGCGCACGCGCTCGCCCTCAGCTTGCAGGTAGTCACGCGCGGTCTGCAACTCCTCAATGAGCTTCTCGATATCCGCGATGGAGGTTGCTCCAACAGCCAGGATGTCGTCGTAAGACTCGGGCGCGTTGGACGGCCTGTTGCCGTGCACGATGGCGCGAATGCCTCCTTCCAGCGTTCTTGTTGCTTTGTCGGTGGCCGATAACTTCGGTTCTGCGGCGTTCATCGTGTTCTCCCGTCGCGCATACAGGCGCGCAGTTGATTGACGTTGGTTGAGCGCGATGCGCCGGAAATAGGTTCCTGCCGCGCGGATCACGAGCCAAGGCAAACTTGACGCAATAAGGTAAACGGAGCGTTATGAATGGTTGGGCTGTTAGACCTCGCGAGATTTCGGACGCGATGACGCCAGCTTTTGCTAACGTCAATCCAACCTTTCGAGAGAGAAAGCGGAACAGATAATATCCGCAAAATAGCCGCTCTCAGCCCCAGTCATCATCCGAGCCCAGGACTTTCCCCGATTTTTCAGTTGACCAAATGCAATCGGCCGCAAGCGGTGCAGAGCATTCCTTCATAGGTGTCGTCTTCGCCATCGCTCGGATCCTCAACGACGAAGCATTGCACCTGGCGGCCGGTGTTCGGGCATCGGCGAGGCTGTGGCGATGACCCATCCTCTCTACGCCTCTACCGATTCATTACGCAGCGATTATTAACGGGGTGGCGGAAGGGTTAATGGCGGCGCGGGCGGTGATTTTTTTCCAAACTGCGACACGACCTTCGCGTAGTCATCGTCATTGTCAATTCGTGGAGTAAGATTCCAGACCGTAGGCTCGCCCTTCAGAAAGGTAAATTCCGTTTCTTGCCATACCGTGCCTGTTTGGGTGTCGAGCAAAAACGTACTTTGGGCGGAGTGAGGGCTAAATACGATCTGATATCGGCCAGAAGGTCGGGTAGGGGCTTCGGATTTCGTTTGATCGCAGGCCGCCAGCACTGCCAACAGCAACAGCATTAGTATTCCCGCGAAACAGCGCGCGACCATTCCCCCCTCCTGCGGTTTCGGAGAGGCTAGCTTAGCCAAACCAGATCCATTCCCGAAGATTTATGTTCCCCGCAGCAGCTCCGGCAGCTCGGCGAGGCTGGCCGCAGTGCGCCGTGCCCCGTCGCGCGTGAGCCGTTGAGCCACCGCATCGGGGGATGTAGTCCCTAGTACACCAATCGAAGGAGCCCGTATCCCAGCAAGACTATCCAAGCCGCAGTGCTGATCAATCCAATGGTCAAGCCTGCCATCGGCCAAATGCGATGAGATAGCGAAACTGGATGGAGTGACGATCGGATCGGCGACACTACGACATGAGACTTCGGGTGGGCACCATAGATAAACCGGGTCAGAGACATGATGAGTTTCCTTTCGCGCTGGGCGAACTGAGGACGCTCAAAAGGGTCCGGGCAAAAGATTCTGAGGATCTTGGGCGCTTTGCAATGGCGCCTCAATCGAGATGGATGATGCGCCTCTATCATGACGATGGCAAGACGAGTAGGGCGCCGATCAAAAAAATAGTGGAGGCCGGCGGCAAGTTAGAAGGCATTTTTGCCTGCCCGCCGCGGCTGGCTGCGCTCGCCTTTGGGGGCCTCGCTAACTAAGCCGTGTCCCGAGCGAGCACCCGGTAAACCGACGCACGGTCGCGCAGGCTAATCGGCCTTGGGGGTGGGGGTGCCGCTGGGCTTATAGCACCGGCTGGTGGTGATCATTCCGTCTGGCAGTGTTGCTTGCAGATTGCTCAGCAGCCGCGTAATGTCTGGACTGCGGTGACGTACCCTACAGGCGCGTTGCCGCTGTCCACTACTGACCTACTAAGCTCGGACGCCGCCCAGCTCCGGGCTTTTTCTTTGTTTGAACACACGACGGGCCACGACGCCACGGCCGTACAAGAAACATGCCGCCTAATTATCCTGTGCCGCTCATCTGCGCGCTGGGCCTAAGTTGCCTTGTTTCAGCCTGTAGCGCGACTACAAAAATTACGGCCGGTGAGGCGCTTGCCGTCAAGAACCGTGTAATAGATTGTGAATGGAAGGCCGCCAATCAGTATGACGATGGTCGCTACAAAACAATCCCCGAACTTGTTCATCGGGTCTTGGAGGCATGCGCTGTTGAACTTCGCGATGCGAGATTAGCCTTTGGCATTTTACCAACTGATTTCACGGATCGACGCGGATGAATTTACGGACGCAGTTGAAACTATCGAAAATGCGGAGAAAACGCAGACTCTGGAAAGTGACTGATTTCCGATAGGAGGCAAAATTTCAAACTGAGGCACTACCAAAATTTTCGCCGTGCGTCGCTGGCGTCTATTCGGCTGCGGTGACGTCAGGCAGTCGATACGGCAATCGTTTGCCGACTATGCCGGCGGCCGGCCATGCCATGGCCGCCGAGATCCGCCACCCACCTGGTCGTCCGAACCGGATCGTTGGCGCGGTCCACATAGCGTTCATTCTGACGCCTACGCGGCCTTCAGGCGCAACACGGTCCCGACACCAACTTTGAGATCGCGGGCGGTCCACTTTGGCCCACGCTGGACCGAATAAAGCAGTTCCCGAAGGCGGACTGATTTTGCTTGCTCTGGCGGCGTGTAACGAA
>CAVRDC010000015.1:0-74877 GCA_963719745.1 uncultured Alphaproteobacteria bacterium
TTCACCATCAATTACCAGATCGACGGGCCGGACGGCGCGCCCTTGGCTCGTCTTCTCCAATTCGCTGGCGACTTCGCTCGCCATGTGGGACGAGCAGGCCGCGGCGTTGAAAAATTCCTTCCGCGTGCTGCGCTACGACCAGCGCGGCCACGGCGGCACCGACGCGCCGGCCGGGCGCTATGCCTTCGACACGCTCATTGCCGACGCGCTCGGCTTGCTCGACGCGCTGTCGATCGCGAAAGCGCATTTCGCCGGCCTGTCGATGGGCGGCGCCACCGCGCTCGGCCTCGCCGAGCGCCATCCCGAACGTTTCGCCCGCATCGTCGTCTGCGACTCGCCGTGCCAGTCGACCCCGCAGATCGAGCCAGCAATGGGAGGAACGCATCGCGCTCGCGCAGAAGACGGCATCGCGGCGCTGGTCGAGCCGACCATGTCGCGCTGGTTCCCGGCCGAGACGGTGGCAAAAAATCCGCCGCATCTCGACAAGGTGCGCGCCATGATCCGCGCAACGCCGGTGAACGGCTTTATCGGCTGCGCCGCGGCGCTCGCCGACCACGACTACGCTTCGGCGGTCGCCACGGTGAAGCCCCCGGTGCTGTTCCTGATCGGCGAGAAGGACGCCGCCGCGCCGCGGCGATGCGCAAGCTCCACGACCAGCTTCCGGCTCGCGATATGTCGAGCTTACCGGCGCCGGCCATATCTCCAACATGGACCGGCCGGCGGAATTTACCCGCGCCATCCGCGATTTCTTGGCCGCCGGATCAGCGCCGGCCGTAGTGCGTACGGCCCGCGCAGCCGGCTATGCCTTTTCGGCGGGGCACCGCATCGGCGCCTGCACCCGGACGGACTTTGCAAACATCCGGCCGAGCCACTATACCTCCGGCACAAGGCCTACGCTGAGGACGCTTCGCCCCGCTCACAGGAGAAAACGTCATGGCAACGGTGACAATGAAGGCCCCTGCCCCGGGCGGGCTTTCCAACAAAGCGCGCGAATTGATGGAGGCCATCAACACCGAAGCCGGCAAGCATAATATCTGGGTCCGCACCCAAGCCAACGCGCCGGCGCAAAAGCCGTGGTTCAGCGCAACCAGCGGCGAAGGCTCCGGCCAGCTCGCGCACCGGCCGCGTCGCCGTCAATCAGATGAAGACCGCTGCCGCTATATGTGGAAGTGGAACGAATATAACGGCTACCTCAAGCAGATCTCGGAGATCGCCAGCAAGGCCGACGTCTCGCCGATCGAGTTCGCCGACCGGCAGAGCATTCTTTTGCTCAATCCCGGACTGAACGGCCGCCTGCAGGTGACCAACACCATCCGCTGCGCCATCTCGATCTATAATCCCGGCGACGTCGCGCCGGTGCATTTGCATTCGCCGAATGCCAGCCGCACCATCCTGTCCAAAAAAGGCGGCTATACCGTCGTCGAGGGCGAGCGCGTCACGGCAAACTACGGCGACCTCATCCTGACGCCGAACGGCACCTGGCACGACCACGGCAACAATTCCAACGAGCCGGTGATCTGGATCGACACGCTCGACTGGCCGTTGATGGAATTCCTCGACGCCGCCTGGGTCGATCACAACATGCCCGGCGCGCAGGGCAATACCAACGTTCAGGCGGTCACCGTCACCGAGGGCTATTCGCGCAGCCTCTACAGTCACGGCGGCATCAAGCCGGCATTCGTCGACCATCAGCGCGGCGTCGGCCACGCTCCCGCGCCGCTGTTCCACTACCGCGGCGAGGACGTTCTGGAAATGCTGCACAGCCTGCGCAAGGAAAAGGGCGACCCGTACGAAGGCATCAAGGTCGACTTCGTCAATCCGGTGACCGGCGAGCCGGTGTTCAAGACGCTCAATTATTCGGCGCAACTCTGCGCCCCGGCGAAGAGACCGAGTTCAAGCGCGAGACCGCCGGCACCTATTACGTCGCGATCGAAGGCGCCGGCGCGACCGAAGTCGGCGGCAAGCGCTTCGAATGGGGCCATAACGATCTGTTCGTGGTGCCGAATTTCCTGTGGCGGCGCCACATCAATACCGGCAAGACCGACGCCGTGATTTATTCGGTGTCCGACGCCGCGCTGATGCGCAATATCGGCCAATATTACGCGCAAGGCCGCGCTAAGGACGGCAAGGTGACCGAGCTCGTGCTGCATTAGGCCTGGCGCTATTAGAATTGGCGCTTCAATCGTTCATCCCGCCCCGCGATAGCGGCGACCTCTTTGCATCCTCCCCCGTGAAAACGGGGGAGGTGCCGCGCGAAGCGCGGCGGTAGGGGCGCGGGCCGCGACGTTTCTCCTGCGACGACAACGAAGCTCCATCTCAGACGCCCCCTCCACCGCGCAAACGCGCGGTCCCCCTCCCCCACTATCGCGGGGGCGGATAAGCGATCCCGTTCCGCGCCGCGTTTTCGCGCGCGAGCTTTGTCAAACAGCCAACGTTTCAAGCCGTCATTGCGAGGAGCGGAAGCGACGAAGCAATCCAGCCTTAGCGAAAGAACTAGATTGCTTCGCTGCGCTCGCAATGACGAAAGAAATAAGGAAGCGGAACGCCGGCAGACGCATATTTCAATGACGCCGTGCCAGCGGGCACGGCGGCGCGCCACGGAAAGGCGGCTTGCGCCGCCCCTCCGCTGTCGGGCGCGCTCGCCTGCCGGCGTTCCACCACGGCTCTCGCCAAAGGGACTTACGTCGCCTCAGGCGCGGCTTAAGCCAGGCTTCCTGGGACGCGGTCTGAGCGGGCGTTACCCGCCTTCGCCTGTCCCAGTCCAGCGAAGCACCTCGCGCGCCGGTCATAGTGCCGGCAGGCATGATGCCCAAGCCGCCCGGGAGCGCGGCTGATGAGGCCGCGCCCGCGGGCACCGTCCTCGCCCCAACCGCCCGGCATCACCGGCCGGCGTCCTTGCGGGCGAGATTTGATTCGCACCAGAATGTAACGGAAACGGGGACTGGTGTCAAGGGCTAAATCACCGATACGGCGACGCCGGTTTGACCGGCACGACCCCGGAAACGATGCGGAGCGCGGCAGGCCCGCGCTCCGATTTCTTAGTCGTCCAGTTCTTAGTCGGCCATCAACGATGAGGCTATCAGGCGCCCTTCAGCTTCTTGGTGCATTCGCTGTAATAGCCGCCGCCCTTCTGGATCCACTTCAAGCCGCCATTGGCGTTGGTCGCCTTATTGGCCCGGTACTGATCGAGGCAGGTTTCCATGCGGGCCTTGCCCGGGGAAAGCTTGGAATATTTGGCATCGACCGCGCTCGGGAACACGGCGTTGCCGACGGCCACCGGCGCAGCCGCCGGTGCGGCGGCGGGCGCGGACGCGGCGGCAGGTGCCGGCGCCGCTGCCGGCGCGGCGGTCGCCTCGGCGCCGCATTGCGCCTTGCGGAAGTCGTTCCATTTCATGCCGTTGAGCGTGCCGGCGGCCTTGGCCGCTTTGTACTTGGCGCTGCATTCCGCCATCGTCAGCGCATTCGCCGAGGTGGCTTGCAAGGCGACGGCCGCCAGCACTGCGGCGGCACATAAAGCGACGTAACGCGTGGTCATGGCTGGTATCCTTTTGTTGTGATTGACAAAACCAATTCGCAGGATCGGACGGCGGACGGTTCGGCCGCGACATTCCGGTTCGCTCGGCGCAACCCATACAGCCTAAAGTCTGCCATGCGGCGCGACCGAAGAAAAGCCGGTGTCCGCGCGGCGCGACAGGATGAGACGGACGCTCGCCGGCGACGATCGGCCGTTCACGCCGCCTGCGGAACGTAATGCAGCAGCAGAAGCTCTGACCGTTGAGCGGGCACAACGGCGTACGCCCGTCCCTGCTCGTCGCTGAACTCGACAAGCACCGTGTTCTGATCCAGAGATTCCACGACGGTGCCGACCTGACCGCGCGCAAGCTTATTGCCCGGGCGGTCTGCGAGTAGCGCGACCACGTTGAGAACGGCTAGACGTTCGGCAGTGTTCGATTTGTCTTCCGGCATTACATCACCCAGCAGGTCACAAACCGCGGAACGTTCGTCGCCGCGCTTTATTATCCACAAAGTCCTTACAACGACGTTTCTAGCCTGCCGCACAACGAGAACATCGACGCGCCAACGAGTACCATATGTATCGGATTCCATTGGCACGGCTTCGGCCTCTAGAATGCCTGCAAGTAGCTCATTCCGCAACCAGGAAGCATCAGAACGAGCTATGCCCAACGCGTCGCGAAATACCCTTGCCTTATGTCTCCCGCGCGGATGTTCAAGGCTCAGGCAGTAGTCTGCAAGTTTTCTGCTTTCGAGGATCGCGCGATCCCCCTGCGGCAACTTTGTCATGCGGCTGGCAACCCGCGTGCGAGAAGTCTAAGGGAGATTTGCGATCCTTATCGTTTCGCCCCATGCTGATGCGGCTCGCCGATCATGTCGGCGCAGCCGGCCCGGCTCGCCCAGTATTCCCACGCCCGCCAGGTCTCGCGCGATTTCGGCTTGTAGCCGCGGAAGCGCGCGGCGATCTCGCCTTTGGACAACGGCTTCGGCTTGCCGCCCATGCGCATCGCGTTCATCTGCACCCGCGCATTGCGCGGCAGATAGACCGACAGCCGCACCACTTCGATGATCGAGCGCGCCGCCGAGGCAAAGCCGTGGCCGCGCATCAGCGCGACATTGCCCCTGCCCAAGCATTTGGCCAGATCGCGGCCCTGCGCCATGTTGGTGACCAGCATATTGGTGTCGCCGAATTTCTTGCGGATGTCCCACACCGGCACCTTGCCGCCGATGAAACTGCCGGAATGGATGACCGGCTCGAGCGGCTTGTTGACGAGGCCGAACGGCAGCGTGTCCTCGGCGTGGGCATGCACCACCGCCGTGACCTCCGGCCGCGCCTCGAAAATCGCCGCATGGATGAAGCGCTCCAGATAGGGCTGCCGCTTGTCGTTGACCGGCTCGCCTTCGGCATCGAACTCGATCAGATCGTGGCGCTCGACGAGTTCCGGCGCGCGCGAGCGCGACATGAAGAAGCGCTTGGGATTGTCGGGATGGCGCACGCTGATGTGGCCGTAGGCGTCGACCACGTCTTCATTGGAAAGGATGCGGTTGGCGACGACGAGGTCGCGCAACAGATCGTCGAGTTGGCTCATGGCGGCTCCTCAGATTCGTTTCCCGGATGCGATGCAGCATGAAACGGTGCATCGCTGATCCGGGATCGTCACAGACTCAGAGTTTGTAACGGTCCCGGTCTGCAGCGCACCACTGCGCGTCGAGACGCGCTGCGCCTGCTGCGCTGCGCCCGGGAAACAATTGTGGGTGAGCGTGAACATCCCTACCCGTAGGTCGGCACGAACAGATCGTCGACTTTGACCGGCCCGGCGATCAAGCCCAGAGTCCTGCTGATAGGTGACGAGCGCCTCCAGCGTCTGGCGGTTCGGCTCGACGCCATAGGGCCACGGGTCGCCGCCGAAAACCTCCCAGATGTCGTCGATCTCGCGCATCAGAAACGGCGTCATGTAGCGCACCGCGCGCAGGTTGAAGAGTTTCTCCAGCGCGATCTTCTTCGATTTGACGAACGCGTCGTAGAGGCTCGTTGCGACGAACGGATAGTGCTCATAGACGCTTTTCTTGATCGCGACCAGATGCATGATCGGATAGATTTTCTTGCGCTTATAAAGGTCCTTGTCGACGCTCGACGTAATCCGGAAACAGCCGCACGACGTCGGGATTGGTGCGGATCTCGTCGGGCAGGCTGGTGCCGAGCGTGGCGTCGATCGCGCCGTCGGCGAGCAGTTGGCCGAGCGTCTTGCCGGTCTGTGTTGTTCTCGATCGAGATTTTCTTCAGCAGCGGCAGCACCGTCGGGCTGCCGTGCGAGCCCGCGGTGTTCATCGCGCCCTGCACCCAGTGGATTTTCGACAGGTCGACGCCGAATTCGTGCTTCAGCATGCCGTTGATGAAGATGGCCGCGGTCATCGTGTAGAGCGGCACGCCGACGCGCTTGCCTTCGAGGTCTTTCGGCGTCTTGATGCCGGATTTGCGGTTGACGGCGATAAAGCCGAGCCGGAACGCGATCGACGGAAACACCGGAATGGCGACGAACGGGCACTCGTTATTGGCGAAACGCTGGGTGAATTCGGAACTGGAGTATTCGGCGACGTCGAATTCCTGGCCGCCCGACATGCGGTCGAAGATCGGACGCGGCTGATCGATGGCGATGAAATTGAGATCGATGCCGTCCGGCTTCACCTCGCCGGTATAGAGCGCCTGCATCCGGTCGTAGAGCGCGCAGGCGAACGACAATTGCAACTTGGCCATGGCCGCGGCGTCCTCCCCGCTTTTTCTACGGCGGGAGAGTTAGCACGCCGCTCGGCGAGCCGAAAGGCTTACCTCTCCCGAGCGGGAGAGGGTGCGCGCGCAGCGCGCGGGTGAGGGCCGTGTCAGGGATATAACGTCGCGACGATCATTTCGAGAACGCCAGCAAGGCTTACCTCTCCCCAGCGGGGAGAGGGCGCGCGCATAGCGCGCGGGTGAGGGCCGTGTCAGGGCTCTAACGTCGCGACGATCATTTCGAGAACGCCAGCAAGATTCTTGTAAACATCGATATTCGTTACGCGGACAATATGAAAACCCAACAATTCAAGTATTCGCGTCCGCTCCGCATCGCGTACCAATTCGCGCGCCGTCGAGTGCGTGGCGCCGTCGATTTCAACGATCAACTTGGCGCCGATGGCCACGAAATCGACGATGTAACGATCAATAGGACGTTGACGGCGGAATTTAATGCCTTTCAGGCGGCGACCGCGTAACGCACGCCAGAGTATGGCTTCGGCGTTTGTCTGCTCCGCTCGAAACTGACGCGCTTTTTGCTTGGGACCACGCAACATTGGCGGCCCTCACCCGCGCCTTCGGCGCGCCCTCTCCCCGCAGGGGAGAGGAATGCGTTTCACTCGATCACCTCGTCGGCGCGCGCGAGCAGGCTGCGGAATCACAAGGCCGAGCGCCTTGGCGGTCTTGAGATTGACCACCAGCTCGTATTTGGTCGGCGCCTGCACCGGCAGGTCGGCCGGCTTCTCGCCCTTGAGGATGCGATCGACGTAGCCGGCCGCGCGCCGAAACTGGTCGAGGAAATTCGGCCCATACGAGATCAATCCGCCGCCGGCGACAAAGAAGCGTTCGTAGTAGACCGCGGGCAGTTTGTACCGGGCGGCAAGCGTGATGATCAGATCGCGATGAACCGCCGACAACGCGCTCGCCGTCACGATCAGACCGCCATTGGCGGAGCTGCGCGAAGGCCGCGACGGCGCGCTCGATCTCGGCCGCGTCGCGCACGTTGATCGGGCTCACCTCGACGCCGACCGACGGCGCTACGGACTGGATGACGGCGAACTGGCCGATCCCGGCGGCTATGGCGGGATCCCGAAGGACCGCCGCTCGCGTCACGCCCGGCGCGATCTCCTTGAGCAGTTCCGGCCATTTCCCGCACAAACTGTATTCGAACATCATAAAGCCGGTAGCGTTGCCGCCCGGCCGCGACAGACTATCGACGAAGCCGGCGCCGACCGGATCGGGGACGATCGTGAATACGATCGGCACAGTGCGGGTTGCCTGGAGCAACGGCTCCATACTCGCGCTGCCAACCGCCAGGATGACGTCAGGCGCAAGCGCGACCAATTCCGCCGCGTATTTGCGCGAGTCGGCGGCATTGCCTGCGCCCCAGCGGGTGTCGATGCGCACGTTGCGGCCGTCGGTCCAGCCCAATTGCTGCAGCCCTTGCAGGAATGCCGCGTAGTCGCGCCTGAGACTGCCGGATTGTCCGCGGCTAGCCTCGAGAGCACGCCGATGCGCCGCATGCGTTCGCCCTGCTGCGCCCGCGCCGCGAGCGGCCAAGATAGTGAAGTGGCGGCTGCGCCGCCGAGAAGAGTAATGAATTCGCGCCGTCGCATGGCTTGGTTCTCGATTTATGAAGTCAAAGACTAGCACAGCGGCACGAAGAGAAAATGGCCCACCCGACGCGCTTCATCCTCAATGCAAATCCTTGCGCAAAATCTTGCCGATATTGCTTTTCGGCAATTGATCGCGGAATTCGATGATGGTCGGGCGCTTATAGCCGGCGAGCCGCTCGTGCAGAAATTTGTCGAGCTCGGCCTTGTCGAGCGCCGGATCGCGCTTGACGACGAACAGCTTGACCGCCTGCCCGGTGCGCGCGTCCGGCACGCCGATCACCGCGGCTTCGAGCACGCCGGGATTGCTGCATGGCGACGTCTTCGACCTCGTTGGGAAACACCTTGAAGCCGGAGACGTTGATCATGTCCTTCTTGCGGTCGAGCAGCTTCAAAAATCCCTCCGCGTCGAACGCGCCGATGTCGCCGGTGCTGCAGCCAGCCGTCGGCGGTGAGAACGCTTTCGGTCTCGTCCGGCCGCCGCCAATAGCCCAGCATGACTTGCGGGCCGCGCACCCACACTTCGCCCTGCCTCGCCGACGGCAAGCGACTTTGCCGGCATCGTCGCGGATGGTCACTTCGGTCGAGGGCACCGGCAAGCCGACGGTGCCGAGTTTCGGCTTGAGAAACGGATTGATGCACACGACCGGCGAGGCTTCGGTCAGGCCATAGCCCTCGACCAGCGTGGCTGCCGGTGATGTCGCGCCAGCGCCGCGCCACTTCGCTTTGTATCGCCGCGCCGCCGCCGACCGCGACGCGCAGCGCGCTGAAATCGAGTTCGGCGAAATCCGGCACATTGATCAGCGCATTGAACAGCGTGTTGACGCCCGACATCCAGGTGATTTGCGCGTCGCGCATGATGCGAATGAGCCGGTGCAGATCGCGCGGATCGGGAATGAGAAAGTTCAATCCGCCCAGCAGCGCAAAGCTCAACAGGTTCGCGGTCAGCGAGAAGATGTGATAGAGCGGCAGCGGCGTGAGCACGCGCTCGATGCTCGATCTTCGACGCCGGCGCCGATCCAGGCGAGGCATTGCAGCGTATTGGCGACCAGATTGCGATGCGTCAGCATCGCGCCTTTCGGCACGCCGGTCGTGCCGCCGGTATATTGCAGCAACGCGACGTCGTCCGGCGCGCGGCTGCGCATCCTGCATAGCGCTCGCTCGGCGGCCGGTTGCAGGCGTCCTGCAGCATCGTGAATGTCTCGAATTGCCAGGCCGGCACGGCGTGCCGGATATAGGAATTGGCGAAATTGAACGCCCAGCGTTTGAGCACCGGCACGAAATCGCCGAGACGCGCCACGACGACGTGGCGGATTTTGGTATCGGCGATGATCTCGCTGCGAGCTTGTGGGCGAAATTCTCCATGATCACGATGACGTCGGCGCCGGAATCGGCGAGCTGCTGCTGCAGTTCGCGCGGCGTATAGAGCGGATTGACGTTGACGACGGTCAAGCCCGGCGCGCAGCGTGCCGAGAAACGTGACCGGATAGGCGAGCATGTTCGGCAGCATGATCGCGACGCGATCGCCCGGGCGGCAGCTCGCTTCCTCGACCAGGAAAGCCGCGAAATCGCGGCTGTCGCGCTCCCATTCCGCGTAGCTCATCCGCGCGCCAAGGCATTCGAAAGCCGGACGCTCGGCGTGTTGCCGGCAGGCCTCGATCAGCATCGCCGTGAGCGACGGATAGGCGTCCGGATCGATGCTCGTGGGCACGCCGGGGGGATAGGAGGCAAACCAAATCGGCTCCGGCCGCCTTACTCTTGGCCGGCGCCGGCTTCGCTCGGCGACAGGGGCGTCATGCAATCCTCGGCACGGCGGCGAGCTCGGGTTCGGCCGCGTTGCGCCATCATCGTCAATTTTCGCGTCGAACGCATGCGGCAAAACAGCGGCCGCTAAAGCGCCTCGACAAACTGCCACCATGCGCCGGCGCTGCTCGGGGTCGGGCAAGGCGCCGCGCATGGCGCCGAGATTGTCGGTCATGTGCGCCGGATCGGCGGTGCCGGGGATGACCGCGGTCACCCGCGGGTCGGCCAGCAGGTATTTGAGAAAGAACTGCGCCCAGCTACCGGCGAAGCCCCGCGCCCAGTCGGGAACGGCCTTGCCGCGCACGGCGCGGAACAGCCGGCCGCGGCCGAACGGCAGCGCGGTCAGCACGCCGGCCTTGACCTCGGCCGCCAGCGGCAGGATGCGCTTTTCGGCTTCGCGGTCGTCGAGCGAATAGTCGATCTGCACGAAATCCGGCTTCTCGCGCGCGAGCACCGCTTCGACCGCGGCAAAGTCGCCGTGAAAGGTCGAGGTGATGCCGATATAGCGGCACACGCCTTGCGCTTTCCAGTCCTTGAACTGCGCCAGCGATTGCTGCGGGTCGCGCACATTGTGGAGCTGGAGCAGGTCGAGCTTTGCCGTCTTCAGCCGGGTCAACGAGCGCTTGAGCTCCGCCGCGTCGGGCGCTTCGAGCTTGGTGGCGATGAAGAGCTTGTCGCGCAGGCCGGCGGGCGCGATCACGTCGCCCAGCACGCGTCTCGGCATCGCCATAGGTCGACGCCGTGTCGATCAGCGCGGCCGCCGCCGCCGACCAGCGCCTGCACCACCGCGGCCGCCTTCTGCCGGGTCGCCGCGTCGTCGGTGTCGAAGATCTCGGCGGTGCCGAGGCCGACCGCCGGCAGACGCTCGCCGCTGCTCGGGATGGCGCGCGTGATGAGCGGCGCCGCGGTTTGCGCGAGCAGCGCGGCGCAGCGCCGCAGCATCGCCGCCGCCGCCGCCGCCGGCAGCATGGCAAATTCGCGTCGCGTCATTCGCATCGTCATCTCAGTCCTCCCTGCGACCGCGCACCGCATCCGCGCAGCGCGGCGCGGCGTTCCTGGGCCCGTCCCAGCGCCGCCGACAGGACCAGCCAGCACCGCCGCCACCGGCAGCGCACACGAGCGCGATCGCGCCGAGCTTCAGTCCCAGCGCCTGCAGGCTGTCGAACACCCAGCCGTACAACGCGTCGGAGCCGCGATAGATCACCACGTCGATCAGGTTCTTGGCCTTGTATTTTTCTTCGCGCGCCGAGCACCGTGAAGAACACCTGGCGCGCCGGATTGGCGATGGCGAAATTCATCCAGCGCTGCATCACCTGCACGACCATCACCACGGCAAGCGTCGGCGCCAGCGCCAGCACGGCAGAAGCCGACCACATAGACCGCCGGCAGCGCCGCCGGCGGCGACGCCGGTGCCGAAGCGCTTGAGCAGCCGGCCGGTGGCGAAAACCTGCGTCGCCAGCGTCAGCAGTCCACCGCCAGATCGATGCCGGCGAAGATGCGCGTCTGCGCGCCGGCGCCGTGCACCGCGGCCGCGACGATGTTGGCCTGTTCGAAATAGAGGATCGTCGCGCAGAACGACAGCAGGCTGATCCAGGCGCGCGATGCCGAGCAGATAGGGCGAACGGATCAGCTCGGGCAGCGCCGCGAAGGCGCTGCCGCCGACGCGCTGCGGCTCGGCGCTGCGCGCCGCCTGCGCGGTCGCCGCGCGCTCCAGCCGGTAGACGCAGAACACCGCCAGCTTCCAGGAAGATCGCCGCCGCGATCAGCAGGTTGACCGGGCCGAGCGGCACCGACAGGCCGATGGTGATGGCCGGACCGAGCAGCGCGCCGGCGGTGCCGCCGGCGCCGATGAAGCCGAACAGCCGCTTGCCCTGCTCGGCGGTGAACAGGTCGGCCATGAACGACCAGAACACCGCGACCGCGAACAGGTTGAACACGCTGACCCAGACGAAGAACACGCGCGCGACGATCACCGTGCCGATGTCGAGCGTCAGCAGCAGCCAGAACAGCAGCGAGGTTGGCGGCGAAGAAGTGATAGACGATCGGGATGAACCGCGCGCGCGGCAGCTTCGCCACCAGCGCGCCGTAGAGCGGCTGCGCGACCAACAGCGTCACGAACGTCGCGGTGAACAGCCACGGCAGGTTCTTCACGCCGCCGGCGATGCCCATCTGGTCGCGCAGCGGCCGCAGCACGTAATAGCCGGCCAGCAGCGTGAAGAAATAGGCGAACGACCACAACGCCGCGGCGCGCTCTTGCGGCGTTGCCGGCACCGCCCGCTCCGACCAGCGCCGCAGCGCAGTCATGGCGCCGTTCATCGTGCCGCGCACGGCGCCGTCATGGCGCCAGTGACAGCTTCTGCTTGAGCTCGGCCGCGCTCACCGGCTGGCCGTAGCCCGGCCCGCCGCGCTGGAAGCGGCTGCGCGTCCGCGAGCTTGCCGACCACCACCGGATCGAAGCCGGCGTCGCGCACCAGCCCCGCCGCGACCTGCACCGCCTCGGCATCGTCGCCGGCGATCGGCATCGCGAGCTTCGGATCGGGGCGGTTCGCCTCGCGCGCGAAGATCATGTAGCTCATCGTGTTGAAGGCGCGCACCAGCCGCGTGCCCGGCAGATATTTCTGCGAGGTCACGCCGATGCCGTGCGCTCGACTTCGTCGGCGATGGCGCCGTCGCGCGCGGCACGGCGTTGCAGGCATCGAGCACGATTTTGCCCTTGAGCGCCGCGCCATAATCCTGGCCGATCTGCGGCAGCGCGCCGTAGGGCACGGCGATGAGGAGCGCGTCGCCGAATGCGATCGCCTGCTCGACCGTGCCGGCTTGGGCGTAGCGGGCCGAGGCCCGCCACCAGATCCTTCAACTCCTCGGGATGGCGCGACGAGAACAGCACCGGGTGGCCGGCCTTGACCCACAGGCCGCCGACCGTGCCGCCGATATGGCCCGAGCCGATGATGCCGATGCGCAGCTTGGCCGCCGTTCGTTTGGGCCGGCGCGCTTGCCGGCCACAGCGCTGCGCCCAAGACAGCGCGCCGCCCGCGGCGAGCACCGCGCGGCGGTCGCGGTGAATGGAGTCATGGCCGGGCATCGAAGCCTCCTTGCGTTATCGGGATAATCGCGAGCTTGTGGGCCACATTATGAAACGAACGTCCCGGCCATGCGAGCTAGTTCGCTAAGACGTGATCGGCCAAGCCGCGCTTTTGTTCCGCCGCGCAGGGCAGCTGCTTCGCGCCGACATATCTCTCCAGCGTCATCGGACTGCCTTTACGCGCCGGCTCGCGCGGCTCGAGCCCGGCAAAGCGGCTCGCTTGCGTAAACCACTGCGCGCGCGCCGGAAGCTGCCAGTGGCGCGCCCCGGCGTGCGAAGCATCCCAGCGCACCGGCTCGTCGTCGATGTCCATGCATTGGTAATGGGTGTTGAACAGCTCGATGCGGTGGCCGTCGGGATCGCGCAGATAGACGAACAGCGCGTGACCGGGCCCGTGCCGGCCGGGCCCGAATTCGACGTTCTCGGCAAAGCCCATTTGCGCGGCGAGATCGCAGACGTAAAAGAACAGATAGGACTCCGGAATGCTGAACGCGGCGTGATGCAGCCGCGGCCCGGCGCCGGGCGCGAACACGATGTCGTGCGGGTTGCCCTTGCGCTGCAGGAACACGAACAGCGGCTCCTCGCCGCCGTCCGCCGCGATGTATTCGGACAGCCGGAATCCCAGTGCCATGTAGAATTCGAGCGCGCGCTGCACGTCGGGCACCAGAAGCTGGAAGTGATCGATGCGCTGCGGCACCGCGCCGTGGTGGTCCTTGAACGAGACGACGAGCCGCGGCTGGCGCGCCATGGTGGCGCAGAATTCGAGCGGGGCGCCGAGCGCGTCGGCGACCTGCAAGGTGCGGCCCTGATGCGGCCGCTCGACCCACTGCGCCGGTAGTCCCGCCTTTTCGAAATAAGATTTCGCCTTCTCCAAATCCTCCTCGGAAAAGCAGCGCAGCCCAACGCGCTCGGCAAGCGCGGCGCCCGCGCGTTTGAGCACCAGCGAATGATGGCAGGCCTCGGCGACGCCGCGCAGATAGAGCGTATCCTTGTCCTCGTCGCTGACGGCAAAGCCGATCAGATCGACGTAAAAGGCGCGGCTTTTGCCGAGGTCCTTCACGTGCAGCACGGCATGACTGGCGCGCGTGACGTTGAAGGGGGGATGGTAGTTGGGCTGGGGGATGGGCACGGCGGGCTCCAATCGGTGACAAATCACGGTCGCGATGGTAGCAAATGCAGAAAAGAGTATGATATCTCTCCAGAGACTGATTGACGACACGAGGCGCCAATGGCCCACGATCGGATCGAGATCAATCCCGAGATTATGGGCGGCAAGCCGGTGATCCGAGGCACGCGTCTCCCGGTAGAAACGGTGCTGCGCAAGCTCGGCGCCGGCATGACGGTCGACGCCATTCTTGCCGACCATCCCCGGCTGACGCGCGACGACATTCTCGCAGCGCAGTCTTTTGCGGCGTAAAGTTTAAATCTGAAGCTAGCAAGCTACTGCGCTTGATGCGCGCGAACCTATGGATAGACACCCTTCATTGCAAACGTGTAGACTGCTGTCGCGATGTTAAGCATTTGACTGAGCGCCGCTACGCTCACGAGTGCAAGCGCACCTGCAGGCAAGGGCCACGTCTCGGCCGTTGCAAACTCTGCGACGATTTTGCTGCGCACGGTCAATAGCTTGTCTATATACTCGACTTGTCGTCCGGCATCCGCAACAGTGGCCGGCTTGTGATGTAGCTGATTACCGCAGCTGGCGTATTTCTCTTCTTCCCGTGTTTGTAGCTCACGTAACTCAGCGAGCACTGCCCGATGTAGCCACAGAACGGTGGCAATCGCCATCGCAGAGGTGATGATGGTAAGGACGGCCCAAAGGGCCCAGGTCGAATTAGTAAATAGCTCCACCTGCTCCGCAGCATTTTCAATACCGCTTTTGCCGCCCAAGGCCTTGGCGTATGCCATGAGCGACAGGCCGTGGAGCGCGGTAATGATACTCCCGAAGAGAATTGCCGCAAGAAGGCCTGATCCAACGTTCTTTGCGGCTTGACTAGGCCCGAGGCCAGGAAAATGAAAATCCACTAGAGGAACGCCTTTAAACCGTTCGCGCGCACGGAACCATGTTGCGGCGACGGTTGAAACCAGACCGAGCGCCATAAGCGTGTCCACGCCCCGCAGCGCGTAATACAGAACTCCCGGAACAGATAGCGCTGCTGCCGAAGAGCCTTCCGGCAATAGCCCGCAGGGCCAGGCAAGTCCCGAGTTCGCGATCTTGAACGAAACCCAAGGCGAGCAGGGGCTTGGCTGGGCGATTTCACTGACAATAGCTTGATATTAAATCAGGAGTGTCACAGCAAGGAGGCAAAGCTGATAAATCCAAAATCCTTTTTGTTTGTGCAGTGGAGGCCCCCCACCAGCAGCTGCAATGTGTGTCGCCTCAAAAAATCCGAGGCTTCTGATCAAGAAGGTATACGCGCCAACAAGCATGGGAACGAATAGACAGTAATCAAGCATAATGATGAGTTCGCTAGGTTCAAGAACAAACTGACCACGCTTTGCTAGCACCGGCACGCCAAAACTGACCAAGGATGAAATTAAAATCCAAGCGATACCCGCTACCAAAGGATCTCCGCCTTCTCGGCCAAGCTCGACGAATGCTCGCGCAAAGACGTCAATACCGGGCACCGCTCCCCGCTCGAGTCTTGGCGCCCGAAAGTAGTCCAAAGAGCAACGGCAGCGGAAACTGCTACGGTGAATGTGATTACAAGAGAAGCCAACGTGCTTATCATCGCAACCCTCCATTCAGGTACAGTAGAGTTCGTATGACCGCGATTGCCGAGTATGGCAGAAGACTTAAAGTGTAATGCCCGCAAGAAAGTCTGACCCATGTTGGAGCCAGACCAAGGTGCTTTAATCTCTCGACATATTGAAGCGTAAGTTCGGGAACAAAAACCTTGTCTAGAGACCCCGAAATGATGAGAACGTTTTGCAGTCGCGCTGCCAGCTTCGCCGCATAGGTTGATGGGCTTATTATCGACCATGCGTGCCGAACGTCGTTGAGCGAAAACCGCCGTTGCAGGCTCCTTTTAACGTGACTTGTGGCGGTTCCAGTCCATACGACCTCGGCAAAGTCATCAGCCATCAAAAGCAAGGCGGCTGCTTGCACTCGCTCATCGAGAGCTGCGACTATTGAAGCAATTGAAGAGCCAATGCTCACGCCTACTATGCCCAAACGGTTGTAACCTCGTTCTTTGAGCCATGAGAGCCATGCTCTTGTCTCTGTAATTGCTTGGCGATTTGATAGAATTGTTTCACCGAGATTGTCTGAGACAAGCTCGCGAGCAAAACCAACGCCCGGCGTCGCGCGTTTGCCATGATATGGCAACGTGACCTGAAGGCAGGCAATCCCAAAGAAGGAAACAATCCGCGCAAATGTATCATAATCGGTCTCAGCTGAGTTCCAGTGAGGCAGAAGAATAACGGCGCTTTTGGAATTTTTGACTTCGAATAGGCGGGCACGCGCTAAATCATTTGGTCCAGATGCCGGGTTACGAACGGGCGTCGCAAAAACGAGATCAGAGTTCTCGCGACGGACGTCGGTGGGTGTACCCGCTGCGAAGAACTCATCCGCTCTCTCGATGTTCGCCGTAACGAAACGGAGCAATCCTTGAAGATCGTCGGCATTACTGTTGGGAAGTAGCAAGTCAAAGCCGACTTTCGGGCCTAGAACGGTTTTTACAGGCTCGCTCTCAGCTGAGAGCAGCGCTTCTCGTTTCTCTACGTACCGGCGCCACCAGATCATTCTCAAGTCACCTTCGGGCTAGCGCAGCGATCTTTTTCTACGGCGCCGATATTCTCTTTGCAACTAAAGGGGGATAAAGACACGCGCCGACTGCAGCGTGAGGGCAGGAAAGTCCCCTGCGTCCACGAGCAGCCTTGATCGGATCAATTCCGGCAACGACGAGGGATGGCGCTCGGCGTTGCCTTGACACCCTTTCGACCGCAATTCATACCAGTTCGTGTTCAAATTCAGAAGCGAGGGAGACGCATCATGGCGCGCACCGGCGCGGCGGCGCAACAGGAGAAAACCGCAAACTATCGCGGACTGCGCGGCTGGCTCGAGCAGGTGGAAAAACTCGGCGAGCTCGAGCGCGTGTCCGGCGCCCATTGGGACGCCGAGATGGGCGCGCTCACCCAGATGCTCACCGAAAAGAGCCGCGGCACCGCGCCGGCGATCCTGTTCGACGACGTGCCCGGCTATCCCAAGGGCTTTCGCACGCTCTACGGCCAACTGTCCTCGATCAAGCGCATCGCGCTCACGCTCGGCCTGCCGCTCGAATACGCAGCGCAAGGTCGACATCGTGCAGCGCTATCACGCGCGCATGCGGCGAGCTGAAGCCGCTGCCGCCGCGCTTCGTCAACGACGGCCCGATTTTCGAGAACGTCATCGAGGGCGACGCCGTCGACGTGCTGAAATTCCCGGTGCCGCGCCATCACGAGCAGGACAAGGCGCGCTTCATCGGCACCGCCTGCTGCGTGGTGACCAAGGATCCCGACAACGGCTGGTTCAATCTCGGCGCCTATCGCAGCCAGGTCTATGACGGCAAGACCGTCGGCTGCCAGATCACCGAAGGCAAGCACGGCCGCATCCACCGCGACAAATATTTCGCCCGCGGCGAGCCGATGAAGGTCGTGATCCTGTGCGGCCAGGACCCGCTGCTGTTCATGCTGTCGTCGAGCCCGCTGCCGGAGGTGAGCGAATACGATATCGCCGGCGGCATGCGCGGCGAGCCGATCGACGTGGTGCGCGGCCCATTTACCGGCTTCCCGATTCCGGCCGATTGCGAGATCGCCATCGAGGGCGAGACGGTGCCGGGCCAGACCAGGCCGGAAGGCCCGTTCGGCGAATGGATGGGCTATTACTCCGACGACACGCAGGAGCGGCCCTACGTCAACGTCAAGACCATCCTGCACCGCAACGATCCGATCCTGACCTGCGCGCCGCAGCACAAGCCGGTCGACGAGACCGGGCTGCTCAAGGGCATCGCCGGCGCGGCGCAAATCTGGCGCGCGCTCGACGCCTGCGGCATTCCCGACGTGCTCGGGGTGTGGAACCACGAGGCCGGCCCGGCGACGCGCTTCACCGCGATCCAGATCCGCCAGCGCTATCCCGGCCACGCGCGCCAGGCGCTGCACGTCGCCTGCGCCTGCCAGGGCGGCGCCTATGCGGGCAAATGGACGGTGGTGGTCGACGAGGACATCGATGCCGGCGATCTCGACCAGGTGCTATGGGCGATGTGCACGCGCTTCGATCCCAAGGTCGACATCGACCTGGTGCAGAAGGCGTGGGCGTCGAAGCGCGATCCGCTTTTTCTGCCCGGCAATTTCAACAACCGCATCCTGATCGACGCCTGCATCCCCTACGACATGAAGCTCAAGGGCACGTTCCCGCCGGTCGTCGACGTCAGCGCCGATCTGCGCGCCAAATTGCGGGCGAAATTTCCGAAGCTGTTTCATTAAAACGTAGGGTGGGTTAGCGCCGTAGGCGCGTAACGCCAGCTAATCGCGGGTTACGCCGCGGAGCTTGTCATCGGCTGGCAGTTCGGGCCGCCGCTTCGCGGCTAACCCACCCTGCCAGCATTTATTCTGATTCTCGCGCGAACAGCTGCCTGCCCAGCTGTTGAAGCGCGCCTTCTGCTCGTCGCTCAGCGAGCCGTAGAAATCGTCAGCGCCGGCCGCATCGTCTGCACGCCTGCAGCATGGCTTGCAGGCGCTTGCCATCGGCGGCGAGCCGGTCCGGCGGCGTTGCCGGCAGTTCGCTCGGGCATGCGGCCTTGATGCATGTCTGCGGCCTGCGCCGGCGCCGACTGCAAGGCTTCAGCTTGGCGCGCTGCGCATCGTCGGGCTGGACGGCGTGGTCGATCTGATCGGTCGGCCACGCCATGACATTCGCGTTGCATTGCGCCTGCGGGTTCGGCGCGGCCGCTGCCTTGGCCTTGCGCGGCGCTGCTCGCTTGGGCGGCCGCGCGGCGCGATGTCGTTGAAGCGCGCCTTCTGCTCGTCGCGACAGCGAGTCGTAGAACTTCGCCAGCGGCGGGCTGACGATGTTCACCGCCTCGCACCAGGCCTTGCAGCCGCTGCTGCATTTCGGCGAGCCGGCCGGTCGGCGTGAACGCGACGCTGGTCGGGCAATGCGACTTGATCTCGTCGCTCGCCTTGACGATGGCGTTGCCGAGATCGTCGAGCAGCGCGCTCTGCTGCGGGTTCGGCTGGACGGCGGCCTGGATTTGATTGATCGGCCAGCCGGTGACCTCGGCGGCTTCGTCGGTGCAGCTTTGCGCCATGCCCTGCGTCAGCGCTCGCCATGCGCGCCGGCGCGCCCGGTCCCTGGACGTATTCGTCGTAGTCATAGGGCGAGAAGATGCCCTCGTAGATGTCGCCATAGCCGTAGGCCCAGAACGGATCGTAATCGCAGTAATCGTCACGGCCACAGCGCGTAATAGAAAAAATCGCCGTAGGCATAGGGCCAGAACAGCGGGCCGACCCAGCCGAGATGATGGTAGGGGTGCCAGCCGTGGCCGAAAAACGGCCGGAAGGCGGGATCGCCGGCGAAATGGCGATGCGCGCTAAAAGACGCCGGGTCGGCGCCGCCGACGGGGATGGTGGCGCGCGAAGGCGGTGGCGCGGCTGCCGGCGTGAACGGATGCGCTGTCGTCAACGGATGAGCCGACGGCGTGACGTGGTGCGCAAACGACGGCCGGGTGAAATGCGTAGCGTGCGAAGTGATATGCGAAGTAACATGCGAAGTGACATGCGAGGTGATATGCGGCGCGAAGTGCCGGTGCACGGCACTGACGTGGGGCGTAAAATGCGGTGCGCTGAAATGCGCCGCCGGATGCCCGCCGCCGGGATGGCCGCCGCCGGGGTGGCCGCCGCCGGGATGCCCCCGGCTTCGCCGCCATTGCGGCGGTCGCGCAAAGCATCAGACCGATCGCGGCAAAACTCGCTGCAATTTTCACTGGGGCAATCTTCTTCATGACAATTTCTCCCTTGCGTCACCCCCAACGTCAGCTTGTCCCCTATGTTCCAAAACATCCGCAAGTGTGATGCTGCACTGCACCACACCGCCTGCCGGCAGTCATTAGCGCCAGCCACTGAGCGGTCTTTGACGCCGATCGATTTGTGCGCCGGCGGCCGGGCGCGCCAGACTACGCGGTTCATCAATTTTGCGTGCACGATCGGAAGATAGCCGCGTGCTCATTCCGCCGCTTGGGCTCGCGCCGGCTTGCGCCAGGCGCGCCACTCCTCGAACCGCTGCAGCACCACGAAGAACGACGGCACGAACAGCACCGCAAGGCAGGTCGACGCGATCATGCCGCGTGAACACGGTGAGGCCGAGCGAGATGCGGGCGCTGGCGCCGGCGCCGGTGGCGATCACCAGCGGCACCACGCCCAGGATGAACGCGAACGAGGTCATCAGGATCGGCCGGAACCGCGCGCGCGCCGCATCGACCGCCGCCTCGACGATGCGGCTTGCCGTCGTGCACGCGCTGCTCGCGCGCGACCTCCACGATCAGGATGGCGTTCTTCGCCGACAGCGCGATCAGCAGCACAAGGCCGATCTGGGTGTAGAGATTGTTGGCGACGCCCAGCAGCGTCGAGCGCCAGCACCGGCCCGGCAGCGCCAGCGGCACCGCCAGGATCACCGAGATCGGCGCGATCCAGCTTTCGTACTGGCCGGCGAGCACAGATAGACCAGCAGCAGCGCCAGGCCGAACACGAGATAGATCTGATTGCCGACGATCTTCTCCTGATAGGACATCGCGGTCCATTCGATAGCCGGCGCCCGGCGGCAGCGTCTTGCGCGGCGATCTCCTCCATCAGGCGCATCGCCTCGCCGGAGCTGAAGCCCGGCCGCCGGCAGCCCGATGACGTCGCGGACGGATACAGATTGTAGAGGCTGATCAGCGACGGCCCGACGATCGGCGTCGATCGTGACCAGCGTGCCCAGCGGGATCATGTTGCCCTGCTGGTTGCGCACCGTCAGGTTCTCGATGTCGCGCGGCCGCAGGCGGAACTGCGAGTCGGCCTGCACATAGACCTGGAACGTGCGGCCGAACTTGTTGAACTGGTTGACGTAGCTCGACCCGAGATAGCCCGCCAGCGTCGCGAACACGTCGCCGACCGAGACGTGCAGCGTCTCCGCCTTCACGCGGTCGACGTCGACCTCGAACTTGCGGCACGTCGGCGCGGAACGGTCGACGCGACCCGCTGCAGCTCGGTCTGCGTCTGCGCATCGGCGACGATGGCGTGGGTGATGCGCTGCAGCTTGGCGAAATCGTCGCTGCCGTCGCGCAGCTCGACCTGCATGGTGAAGCCGCTGGCGTTGCCGATGCCCTGGATCGGCGGCGGCATCAGCACGATCACGCGCGCATCGACGGCGTCGAGCGCCGCGCTGAGTCAGACGAGAGCGAGCGCAGGTCCGCGGCCGTGCCGCGCTCGCTCCAGTCCTTCAGGATCGACATAGGCGACGCCGGCATTCGCCAGCGTCGCGCTGTTGTCGAGCACCGAGATGCCGGCGATCGCGATCACCTGGTCGACGCCCGGCGTCCTTGCGCGCGATCGCGGTACCTGGTCGAGCGCCTGCTGCGGTGCGCTCGAGCGAGGCGCCGTCCGGCAGTTGCACGCCGACCAGCACGTAGCCCTGGTCCTCGATCGGAAGAACGCCGGTCGGCACGCGCGCGATACCCCAGACCGCCGACGCGCGATGACGATCAGCGCGAGGATCGCCATCAGGCCGCTGTGCGCGCCATGCGGCCGATCAGGCCGGCATAGCCACGCTCGAGCCGGCCGTAGAGCGCGTTGAAGCCGCGAAAGAAGGCGTTGCGCTGCTCCGGCGGCACCGGCGGGCGCAGCCACAGCGCGCATTGCGTCGGCTTCAGCGTCGCGGCATTGATCGCGCTGAGAGCGCGGTCGCGGCGATCACCAGGGCGAACTGCGCGTACATGCGCCCGGTCAGGCCGGGCAGGAACGCCGCCGGCATGAACACCGACATCAGCACCAGCGTGATGCCGATGATCGGCCCGAACAGCTCGTCCATCGCCTTGATCGCGGCGTCGTGGCCGCGTCAGGCCCCGCTCGATATGGTGCGCGGCGCCTTCGACGACGACGATCGCGTCGTCGACCACGATGCCGATCGCCAGCACGATCGCGAACAGCGTCGAGAGGTTGACCGTGAAGCCGAGCGCCGCCATCGCGGCGAAGGCGCCGATGATCGTCACCGGCACGGTGGTCGCCGGCACCAGCATGGCGCGCCAGTCCTGCAGGAACACCAGGATGACGATCAGCACCAGCACCGCCGCCTCGATCAGCGTCTTGTAGACCTCGTGGATCGAGGCGTTGACGAAGCGCGTGGTGTCGAACGGGATCGTGTAGACCAGGCCTTGCGGGAACTGCGCGGCCAGCTCCGCCATCTTGGCGTTGACCGCATGCTCGACCTCGAGCGCGTTGGCGTCCGGCGACTGGATAGATGGCGATGCCGGCCGCCGGCTTGCCGTCGAGCGTGAAAGACTGGCCGTAGGTCTGCGCGCCGAGCTCGACGCGGCCGACGTCCGCACGCGGGTGATCTCGCCGTTGTTGCCGGTCTTGACGATGATGTTGCCGAATTCGTCGGCATCGGCGAGCCGGCCCTGGACGTCACGGTGTACTGGAAAGCCTGGCCCGGCGGCGCCGGCGGCATGCCGACCTGGCCGGCGGTGACCTGCTGGCTCTGCTGCTGGATCGCCGTTGATCACGTCCTGCGGCGTCAGGCCGCGCGCCTGCAGCTTGTCCGGATCGAGCCAGATGCGCATGGAATACTGGCCGACGCCGAACACGTTGACATTGCCGACGCCGGGCAGGCGCGCCAGCTCGTCCATCAGATTGATGGTGGCGTAATTGCTGAGGTACAGGCTGTCGTAGCGGCCGTCCGGCGAGGTCAGCGTGACGATCTGCAGGATCGCGGTCGATTTCTTCTGCACGGTCACGCCCTGCGCCTGCACCGCCTGCGGCAGCGACGCCAGCGCGCTGGCGACCCGGTTCTGCACCAGGACCTGCGCGAAATTCAGATCGGTGCCGATCTCGAAGGTCACGGTCAGCGAGTAGGTGCCGTCGCTGGCGCTGGTCGACTGCATGTAGAGCATGCCCTCCACGCCGTTGACCTGCTGCTCGATCGGCAGCGCCACGGTGTTCATCACGGTGCGCGCGCTGGCGCCCGGATAGCGCGTGGTGACCTGCACGGTCGGCGGCACGACGTCGGGATATTGCGCCACCGGCAGGCCATAGAGCGCGACCGCCGCCGATCAGGACCATCACGATCGCCAGCACGTTGGCGAGCACCGGCCGCTCGATGAAGAATTTCGAGATCATCGCCAAGCATCTTCGTGACGCCGGTTGCCGCGCTGCTTCGCGGCCGCGATTTCGCGCTGCGGGCTCGACCTTCTGGCCGGGGATCGCGCGCATGAGGCCGCCGACCACCACCCGGTCGTCCGGCTTCAGGCCGGTTTCGATCACGCGCAGCGCCGACCAGCTGCCCGGTCTCGACCTTGCGCTGCTCGACGACGTCGTCCTTGTCGACCACCAGCACGTAGCGCCCGCCCTGGTCGGTGCCGAGCGCGGCGTCGGGCACCAGCAGCGCCGGCTGCGGCCGTCGACGGAATGCGCACGCGCACGAAATAGCCGGGCAGCAGCGCGCGATCGGCGTTCTCCAGAACATGCCGCGCGCCGCCAGCGTGCCGGTCGACGGATCGACGTCGGGCGCCACGTAGTCGAGCGTGCCGTGGTGCGGATAGCCGGTCTCGGTCATCAGCCCGACCTCGACCGGCATGCCGATCAGATCGCGGTCGTGATGCCGCCGCTGCGCGCAACGTGGCGCGGATCCGCAGCACATCCTGCTCGCTGACGTTGAAGTTCACATAGATCGGATCGAGCTGCACGATGGTGGCAAGCTCGGTCGGCGCGGACTGGCGCCGACCAGGTCGCCGACCGAAACCTGATGTGCGGTGACCACGCCGTCGAACGGCGCGGTCACGTGGGTATAGCCGAATTGATCTCGGCCTGCTGCTCGTTGGCTTGCGCCGACTGCAGGTTGGCGCGGGCCGAAGTCGCGCTGCGCGAGCGCCTGGTCGTACAGGCGCTGGCGGTCGAACTGGTTGGTAACGAGATGGGCTTGCCGCTTGAAATCGGCCTCCGCTTGCACCAGCGAAGCCTGCGCGCTGGTCGACCGACGCCTTGGCCGCATCGACTTGAGCTTGTAGGGCTCGGGCTCGATGGTGAACAGCGAGGTGCCCTTCTTGACGAAAGCGCCGTCGGTGTAGTTGATCGCCTGCACGAAGCCTTGCACGCGCGCGACAAGATCGACGGAGTTGATCGGCGGCCGTATTGCCGGTGGACTCGAGGTAGCGCGTGACCTGTTGCTCGACCGGCGCGGCGACCGTGACCTTGGGCGGCGGCGGCGCGGCATACTGATTGTTCTGGCCGCAACTAACGGCGGCGGCCGCAATAGCGAGCGTGAGCGCGGCGCGGGCGAGCGCGGAGTGGTATCGGGTTGCTCCGACGCGCTTCGGTCCGCTCGATCTCCATCTCCGCTGAGGCATGATGCTTCACAATCCTTCACAGTCCTCAGTGAATATTGGGCGAGATATCGTAGTTATCCGGGCGCGGTTCGGCAACTGCTGCTTTCGGTGGTGTCCTAATTTGGCCGCCCGTCTCACTACGGAATCCTGATAGCTAGAGTGATGCCTGGGAAGACAGTATTCACAGAACTACCGGTCCTGCCGCGCCCTGACTTTTACGGTGAGTGTCTCGAACTCAATCGGTCCCTCCGTTTGTCAATATGCGAGGACGATGCAAGCGCCGCTGTGAGCGCTTTGATTGCGAAGGCGAACATTTGCGTCTCCCCCAAAGGTCAGTTCAAAAATCGCGCGCCAAACGCGCACCGCAGCGTTCCTCGCCGACCTCTATCAGTCGGCTGGGCGGGCACCGGTTGCAAGAATGACAACCATGCACCGTCCGATACGCGCTTCGGGCCGAGATAACACTTACCCCAAATATCTCCCACCCTTAGCAATTTTTATCGAGCGGAGCTTAGAAGCGGCGGCGAAGAGTATCTATCAAGAAACGATCCCGGTTTGTATCGCCGACAGCTTCGCAGACGATAATACCTGCGCAGCGCTGCTGTACAACTCAGCTCTGATATGCTCAATGTGCCGATCAATTCGCGACCGAAGTCGCGGGCCGCACCGCATAGGCTGGGGTACCGAGTGCCAAGGAGGACTCAATCATGAAGACAAAGAGAATTTGCCTGGTCGTCGCGCTCGTCCTCCTGAGCGCAGTCGGTGCGCTGAGCCCCCTAGCCGCGTTGGAAACACCCCAGAACGGGAACGCGGCGACGTATCTTGGCTCGCTCGCTCAAGGCAATAATTATCAAGTTGAAACAAATGTCCGCAGTGACGGATTCATGCGGATTTTTATCTTCAATACGAGCTACGGCAGATACCAGGTTAACGGAATCGCGTTGGCAAAGGTTTTCATTCAGGACCTCAGGGCGCTTGATGCTCTCGATAAGATGTCGCATTCCGATGTGTTTGCAAAATCCTTTATGAACGCTGCGACGGCGCCGCTGAAGTTCGGCGCAAACCTCGTTGTCAATCCGTTCGGTACAATTGCAGGCACCCTTTCGGGGGTCGCCAATACGTTTGATCGTGTCAATGCAAATCTCGCTGACCCCCGGGCAAATCGCGCAACCGCGGCGGAAAGCCTGTTAGGAGTTGACGACGCCCGCCGCGCGCTTGCGGTCGCGCTGGGTACCGATCCTTATACAAATTTCCCGCCGTTGGCGACCAAGCTAACGGAGGTCGCGAATACGATGGCGGCGGGAGGTCTTACGGTTAAGGTGGCCCTCGCTGCGATACCGGGCGGCGTGACTATGGTGGTCTCCTCGGTATCGACCGCGCAATCGCTCGGAGACACGTTGCGTGACAAGACCTCCGCGCAAATCGTGCAGGAGGTGAAATCCACGCTGCAGCAGTTAAACGTGCCGCAACACACGATCGTTCGGTTCGTCGGCAATAGGGCTTATTCGCCCGCGGACATGCTGGCAATCGCAAGGGCATTGGGCCGACTGCGCGCCAACAATACCCAGGCCTTTATCAGTCGGGCCGCCGACATCACTACTCGTGAACTCGCTTATTTCCAGCGCAGTCGCGCCGAACTTCTGGCCGCGCGAAGCAGCGAGCTCGGCGGCATAACGGAATTCACCAGTACAGCGGGTTTTCCGCTGTGCCGCACCCGCGATGGGAGCATTGTTGCGGCGTTTCCAACCGATGAGCTGGAATGGACGGAACCGGTGGAAAAAGCGGCAAACGCCATCATGAGCGATTTGCGACGTACCGGCCTTCTTGCTCGCAACCCCATTCTAGTCACGACCGGCCCGATTACGCCGATGGCTTCAAAGGAGCTTCAAAAACTCGGCTGGCAGATGACGCAACTCAGGTAAACAGAGCCGGCGCGGCCCACAGCTCCCACAGCTAAAGAGGCGCGATCAGTCACTCGCCGACCCGATCCTTAAACATCGTCATCACCGTCGTGATATCTTCGAAGGCTCTGTTGTGGGCGTTACCTTTCAAGTTGGTCAAATCGAAAGCCTCGACATTCTCCCGCGCCAATTCACTTTTATAGGGTTCCTGCGATGGATCGATTGCACCAATACGGTCAACGCCTCCCCCAATTGTCTTTGAAAAATTGAGCGCGCTGTCGTCTTGAGATGCGAACAGAAGAAAGCGCGGCCTGGACTTTCCCATTCCTTGAATTTCCGTGCGAAACCTATCAACGCCGACGTCAGGCGCGACTAGCACCACGTTCCTAACTTTTGCTCCAATCTTGCCCCTCCGGCTCGCCATCCCGCGCAACGCTTCGAGCGCAACCAGATTGCCCATCGAGTGCGCAACGATGTTGATTTCTTTTACATTCGGATTAGCAGCCAGCATCTCTATCAATTGTTCAAGCGCCTCATGGGAGGAGTTCGCACTCTCGCGATCATAAGTGTACGCACGTAGAACTTAATTCACCGAGCGAAGGCCATGTAAACAATACGGGAATACCTGGCGCCTTTGCATCATGAACGACTTGTGCAAATCGGTAAACGGCATCATCAAACCGATTATTGAAGCCATGCACGAAAATAAGCACGTTTCTGCGACCGGCCGGTTTTGCTGCGGCGGTTAGGGCGGTGGAGAATTGTTGCTTGTCGAGATAGTTTGCCGAGACAGTTACAAAATCGCGATGAGGATCGCCCGGAAGCAAGGCAGGCCAATTGATAGTACCACTTTCTCGAAGGTCGTCTGGGGGTATTGAGACGGTAATTGCGGCATAGGATACGTTCTCTGCCCGCTCTCCATTAAACATCTCGCCGGCATCCGCACTTGAGCGCTGTCGATTCGTTGCAACAAGCACATCTACGCGAGACGTACCTTCAGCCGATTGTGCGACTGGGACCAGCACGCCTTGAGAAAGCCGGCCGGCGCAAGCGGGCAGTATCAGCGAGAAGCCGATACTGGCGGTCATAATGAGGATTTTCCGAAACATTATTTACGCCAATACTCCGACTTCCAAGGCTTGCACGATGTGGGTTTTTCGGCCGACGGTGAGCGATTTGTCATCGGATTATCTTCCCGATTTCGCACACTATTGAACAACGCTTTTTCGCGCCCGTTCTTTGTCTTCGATCTGCCGCGTGACCATGGTGTAGGCGATATAGTATTTGTAGATGTTGCTCACATATTGGACGGTTTCGCGTCCAACGATCGCCGCTGCGGCATTCTCGACATTGCCGAACCAGACATTGGGGTCAAGCCCCATCGCTTGCGCTTTATCGCGAAATTTCTTGAGGCCCCCCGGGCCGGCATTATAGGCGGCGAAGGCAAAGAGCGTTTGATTCATGGCATCGAGACCAGGATCATTAATGTATTTTGTGATCAGAAAGCGGAGGTACTTGTTGCCGGCCTCGATATTACGCTCCGCGCTTTTGTCTATCCCGGCGATGGCGATGTCCGGCTCGCGCGCTGTGCTCGGTTTCATTTGCATGATGCCGACAGCGCCGGACTTGCTGCGGTCCGCCTGATTAAGCTTGGATTCCTGATAACCTTGCGCCGTTATCATTAAATAATCAAAGTTGTATTGCTCCCCGTAGCCGCGAAAAAACCCGACCAGCTCGTTAAAACGCTCCATGTCTTCCGGCGCATAGGCTCGCCGGAGCATCTTGTCGTCAGTGTAATAGCGTTTGCGCAACCAACTTGCGAAACCGTAGGTCACGGTCTTTTCCCGAATGAATTTGTCGAGTACAGCTTTGAGTACCGGGCTGTTCTTGCGAATGGCCCCCGCGACCGCGCCGTCGTCATTGATGCTGATATCGTTGCGAACCTTGAGAGACTTGAACACCTTCGCCCAGATTTGTGCCTTGTAGTCGTCGACCACGACGAACGGCAAAATGCCCGCATTGACCATTTCAAGAAGGTCTTCATCCTCCAGGTTTTCATCTCCGGCAGTCAGCTTAATCGGCTTGAGATGCTGGGTGGCGAAATTTGCATTCAATGCGGCGAGATGCTCGTAATAGCTGCTTGATTTTCTGACGAAGATTTCCTTGCCCGAAAGGTCCTCGAGTTTTGCGATAGTAGGTGCAGACGGGCCGGTGACCAGGACTTCGTGGACGTCTTTCAGCACAGGATCGGTGAAGTCGACGGCGGCCAGCCGGCGCGGTGTGATCGTCAGGTTGGCGGCGACGACGTCCCCGCGGCCCTCGTTAAGCGCGGTGAGCAGCTTGTCACGGGGCATCGGCACGAATGTAATTCGCATGCGCTCGATTTCAGATTTCTTGTCCTTATTGACCCATTTATCGAACTCTTCCCCCCATTCCGCGGCGGTTCCCAATTGCTCACCTTTATCGATGAAGAATATCGTCTTGCTATAGGGCACCAACACGCGGATGAGACGGCGCTTTTGCATTCCGTCATAGTCGCCGGTCCATAGTGCCGGCACCGGTAATGCGGTCTTTTTGCCCTCGACGGCTCGAGCGCTTTGAAGCCCGGATAAAACGCAGAACCCCGCTGCAAGGCCGGCAAAAAGAACCGATACTCGCAAGACTGACGGTGAATTTATCGATCCAAATTTCGTCAACAATATTCTCCCCTCAGCCTCGCAAGCCGATGAAAGCTTACTCGGTTTTCACAATGAAGTCTTATGTCCGCAGAGGGTCTTAAGCGGACATGACAGTTCCAGTTTGCAATGTTCACTGTACTTTCAAAGGCCGACATTCCTCGCCGCCGTCGCGCTTTCCGCTTTGTTCTCCTTACCGCCGGCGTCTGCCAATGGTCTTAAAGTCCTCGGAGATCACAGTGAAGTTTGGTCCGGTGCGGGTTGCAGGCCCTGCGGAGTAGTCCGTGATCACCATGGTTGATCCGGGGTGTAGAGTATTCTCCATTCGTGCGATTGCGGCACCGTCGAGATATTTGATTCGAGCCAAGACCGAATTCGACCAAATATCTATTGGCACTCCCGCGTTCGGATGCTCACCAATTTCGAAAACCGTCCATTGCGGAAAATGGCGGTCGGGAGACCAACTGAGAAACGAAAATAGCTCAGTGCCTAAGGGTTTTGCAGGTTCCAAAATATCGATCGGGGTCGTGAGCGTAATCACGCCATCAATCATGAGATAAGCTTTGCGGTCTGCGCCGGATACTAAAATTGATGAAGCTACTTCTTCGATTTCAGCTTTGGCCTTGGCGGAAGGCTTGGCTTCACGTTTTGCGGCTTCTGCGTCTTCGGCGGCATGTTGTGACAGTAAAAATCCGGGTTGCAACGCAGCACTGTGGGGCGATTCCTCGTCCGCAATAATGACCGGCGTGCCATGCTGGGTAATTGTAAATAATAGCTCGGAAAACCGAACCGGTAACCGTATACAGCCGTGAGAGGCAGGATAGCCCGGAAGGTGTCCGGCATGTAGTGCAATACCTTGCCAGGTTAACCGCTGCATATTAGGCATGGGCGCGTTATTATAAGTACTGGAAAAATGCTTCTCTCGCTTTTGCAAGATCGTGAAAACGCCCGTCGGGGTCTTGTGCCCGCGCGCTCCTGTCGAGCATGTCGACGCCGCAATGGCTAGGCCGTTTCGGAATACGTAAACAATCTGGTGCGGCAGTGAAACCAGAATGACGACAGGGCCCCGTGGCGAAATCTCTGGCCGCCAAATGAATTCCCCGGTTTGAGCGCCGCAATCGCGGCCAGGTCCACGGCGAGCGCTTTTCCTCCCCACGCAACCAGCGGTGTCGAAATAATGCCTAGAGAAATTCCCGGCGTAGCATAGGGATTCTCTTGCTTTCCGAACGGAGAAGGGTTCTTCGCGACGTTATCTCTCGAAAGTTTGTCGTATCGCGGAATATTGTCAACAAGGCAGGGAATACTGCTCGTCGCGCTGGCGTCTCTCCGGCGGCATTAATCATCATTGTTTCCGCTGCTGCGATGCACACTCCACTTCCGAGAATGGGTCACCCGCGCCATCGCCGATCGTCAAAGCGTGGCGCTGCACTTCCCCGCCGGATTGCTCAGCCGCCCAAGGCGACCTTTGTCACGAGGCTCCAGCCCAGCCAGTCACCCGGTCGACCCGCTCGTCAGCTACCAGATCAATCGACAACTCTCTGGGTGGAATCTTCCTCCACTGATAGTTCGCGCCTTCGGGGCGCACAGCCATGAGGCAGTGTAGCTCGAATAACACACGCCCGGCAGAACGGCCCGCGGCGGCTTCCCGGCTGCCGGGCGCGGTTGATATTGCCCCATGCGTCGGGCATGGTTGAAGCGATCGCCGGGGGGCGAAGATCGTAGCAGCTTGTTGTTTTTGCGGCTTACAGCAACGGGTTTTCGGCAGTGTCTGCGTTGGCCCATGCGAGTTGCGTCGGGGTGGTTGGGTGCGACGCGCAGCTGTTTCGCGCACGCAAGCCTGGCGCCCCGGCTTTGCATTGATCGGCGGCTTGACGCTTGCCGGCTGCACGGTCGGGCCCGAATTATTCCCGCGAACCGGCCCCGTTCCGACCGAAATACAAGGAGCTCAAGGGCTGGAAGGTCGCCACTCCGAGCGACGACCTCGATCGCGGCGATTGGTGGGCGCCCTACCGCGACGCGCGCTCGATTTGCTGCTGCGGCAGGTCGAGATCTCCAACCAGACGGTCGCCGCCGCGGCCGCGGCCTATGAACAGGCGCGCGCGCTCATCCGCGAGGCGCAAGCGGCGCTGTTTCCGACGCTGACCGGCAACTACGACGTCACCCGCACGCGGACCGGCCCGCTCGCCGGCGGCAGCGGCAGCTCGCGGCGGCGCGCCAGCGACGCGATCTACATCGACACGACCTACACCGCGCCGATCACCGGCACTTGGGACCTCGACGTCTGGGGCAAAATGCGCCGCCAGATCGAGAGCAATACCGCCGCCGCGCAGGCGAGCGCCGCCGATCTCGACAACGCCAAGCTTTCCGCGCAGGCGCAGCTCGCCACCGCCTATTTCAATCTCCGCGCCGCGGATTCGCTGCTCGACCTGCTCACAGCGCACGGTCGCGGAATACAAGCAAACGCTCGACATCATGCAAAACCAATACAACGCCGGCTACTCGGTCACCGCCGGCGACGTCGACCACCGCCCAGACCCAGGTTCTGAGCGGCTCAAGCGCAGCTCGATCAATGTCGGCGTGGCAGCGCGCGCAGTACGAGCACGCCATCGCGATGCTGATCGGCAGGCCGCCCGCCGAACTCACGATCGCGCCGCATCTTGCTCGCGCGGCGGCATTCCCAAAATTCCGGTCGCGTTGCCCTCGACGCTGCTCGAGCGGCGTCCCGACATCGCCGCGTCGGAGCGAACCATGCAGCAGGAAAACGCGCTGATCGGCGTCGCCGAGGCGGCCTATTTTCCGGACATCAGTCCTGTCCGGCATGCTCGAATACATCGGCACCAATCCGCTGCCGTTCAACGCCGCCATGCGATCTGGTCGCTCGGCGCGAGCGGAACGCAAACGCTGTTCAACGGCGGGTTGACCTCGGCGCAGGTCGACGCCGCGCGCGCCGTCTATTGGCAAAGCGTCGCCAATTATCGCCAGACCGTGCTGACCGCATTCCAGCAGGTCGAGGACGAGCTCGCCGCGATCCGCATCCTATGCCAGCAGCTCATGATCGGAGCAGCAGGCGGTCAAGGACGACGCGCAAGCGCCGTCGACGTTTATTTGAACCAATATCAGCGCCGGCACGGTCGCGTTCACCACCGTCGTGACGGCGGAAGGCGACGCTTGCTCAGCGACGAGGAAGCCGAGTTGACGGTCCGGCAGAACCTGTTCCTCGCCAGCGTCAGCCTGATCGAGGCGCTCGGCGGCGGCTGGGACACGACGTTGTTGCCCGACCAGGCGCAGATGTTGAAAGGCTTCTCGCTGGTGCCGAAGCTCGAATCGACGGTGCCGCTGGCCATCGAGCTGATCCCGGCGCCGCAGACGCCGTCCAACCCGCCGACCGCCCCGCCGCCGGCGGCGCAGTATCGGGCGCCAATGGCGGTTCGGCCATGAGTTTGCCCCGGCGCTGCGGCAAGGCTGCTGCTACGACGGCGCCAGCTCCCAAATCCTTGATTTCACGCCGATTCCGAGGAGACTCGGCCGGCGAGCACGACGCCCGAGCAATCCCGCTCGATGATCCCGTCGCCCGGCGAAGCGTCCGGCCGGCCGGCTCATTAGCGAATATTCATTAGGCGGGATGGGATTGCGCACATTATATGATCGACAATGTCGGGACTGATCGAACGCACATCATGGACGAGCGAACGCGCAGAACGGATGACGAGTTCGGCGCCGACTGGCCGCCGCGCTGCGCCGGCCGGCGCCGCTGCCCGACATCGCGACGCTGTGGCGTTCAAAATTCCGCATCGGCGTCGGATTGATCGTGCTCGTTACTCGCTTTGGCCGCCTACCAGACCGTGCACTGGCTGAGGTCGCCGCGCCGCCGGGCGGGCGCTTTCCGCAAGGCGGCGCGCAATCGGTCGGCGCCGCGACCATCGCGCTGGGCAATATCCGCGTCATCGTCAATGCGCTCGGCACCGTCACGCCGCTCGCGACCGTGACGGTGCAAACCCAGATCAACGGTCAACTGACCGAGGTCGGGTTCACCGAAGGGCAGATGGTCAAGAAGGGCGACTTTCTGGCGCAAATCGATCCGCGCCCCTACGAGATCCTGCAAAGCCCAGTACGAAGGCCAGCTCGCGCACGATCAAGGCTTGCTCGCCCAGGCGCAACTGGACCTCAAGCGCTATCAGACGCTCGTCCAGCAGAATTCGATAGCCCGCCAGCAGGCCGAGGATCAGGTCTTCATCGTGCAGCAATACCAGGGCACGGTGAAGCTCGATCAGGCGCAGGTCGACGCGCAGACGCTGAACATCGCCTATTGCCACATCGTTTCGCCGGTCACCGGCCGCGTCGGCCTGCGCCTGGTCGATCCGGGAAATTACGTGCAGACCTCCAACTCGCAGCGGCATCGCGGTCGTCACCCAGCTGCAGCCGATCACGGTGATTTTCTCCATTCCCGAGGACGATCTGCCGGAGATCATGCCGCAGTTGAATGCCGGCACCGCGCTTTCGGTCACGGCGTACGATCGCGCCAACGTCAAGAGCTGGCGACCGGCCAGGTGTCGGCCGTCGACAACCAGATCGACACCACGACCGGCACCGTAAAGGTGCGCGCGCAGTTCGACAACGCCGACAATGCGCTGTTTCCCAACCAGTTCGTCAATGCCAGCTTCTGGTCAAGACGCTGCAAGAACGTCGTGACGGTGCCGACCGCGGCGATCCAGCGCGGCTCGCCGAACGGCCGGGCGCCGTATGTCTATGTGATCAATGCCGACAACACCGTCGTCGGTGCGGCAGATCACGATCGGCCCGACCGACGGCGAGCATGACCGCCGTCAATTCCGGGCTTTCGGCCGGCGAGCGCGTCGTGGTCGACGGCGCCGACCGCCTGCGCGACGGGCTGCACGTCAACGTTGCCACGCCGAGACGGCAAGCCGGCCGCGCCGGCGACCGCGCCGAGCTCCGGCGGCAGGCGATCCGGCGGCCAGCCGGCGGCAAGCGCCGCAATCCGGGCATCGGCCAAGCGACTCCGGTCGCCGCGCAAGCGGCACAATAACGGCGGCCGGCGATGCCGCGAACGCGGCGAGCGCATCGTGCGCGGCGGTGAAACGGTGCGATGAACGTCTCGGAACCCTTCATCCTGCGTCCGGTCGGCACCACGCTGCTGATGGCGGCGATCATGCTGTCCGGCATGGTCGCCTACACGTTCCTGCCGCTCTCGACCTTGCCCGAAGTCGACTATCCGACCATCCAGGTCCAGACGCTCTATCCGGGCGCCAGCCCGGAAGTGATGACGTCGTCGGTCACGGCGCCGCTGGAGCGGCAATTCGGCCAGATGCCGGGGCTGAACCAGATGACGTCGGCGAGCTCCGCCGGCGCTTCGGTGATCACGCTGCAGTTCAGCCTCGATCTGAGCCTCGACATCGCCGAGCAGGAGGTCCAGGCCGCGATCAACGCCGCGGGCAACCTGTTGCCGAGCCGACCTGCCGGCGCCGCCGATCTACGCCAAGGTCAATCCCGCCGACGCGCCGATCCTGACGCTCGCGGTCACCTCGAAAACCTTGGCGCTGACCGACCTGGAGGATTTGAGCGAGACCCGGCTCGCCCAGAAGATCTCGCAGCTGACCGGCGTCGGGCTCGTCAGCGTCAGCGGCGGCCAACGGCCGGCGGTGCGCATTCAGCTCAATCCGCAGGCGCTCGCCGCCTACGGCCTCAACATCGACGACATCCGCACCACGATCGGCAATCTGAACGTCAACACGCCGAAGGGCAATTTCGACGGCCCGGCGCAGGCCTCGACGATCAACGCCAACGATCAGCTCAACAGCGCCGATCAATATCGCAACCTGATCGTCGCCTACCGCAACGGCGGCCCGGTCCGGCTCTCCGACGTCGCCAGCATCGTCAGCGGCCCGGAGAACACCAAGCTCGGCGCCTGGGCCAATACCACGCCGGCGATCATCCTCAGCGTCCAGCGCCAGCCCGGCGCCAACATCATCCAGGTCGTCGACCGCATCCAGGCGCTGTTGCCGCAGATCCTGGCGTCGCTGCCGGCCGCCGTCGACGTCACCGTGCTGAGCGATCGCACCGTGACGATCCGCGCCTCGGTCGCCGACGTGGAATTCGAGCTGGCTCTCGCGGTCGTCCTGGTCGTGATCGTGATCTTCGTGTTCCTGCGCACGCTTCCCGGCACGATCATTCCGAGCCTGTCGGTGCCGCTGTCGCTGGTCGGCACGTTCGGCGCGATGTATCTGCTCGGCTTCAGCCTCGACAATCTGTCGCTGATGGCGCTGACGATCGCCACCGGCTTCGTCGTCGACGACGCCATCGTCATGATCGAGAACATCGCCCGCTTCGTCGAAGGCGGCATGGACGCCGCTCGAAGCGGCGCTGCGCGGCTCCGAGCAGATCGGCTTCACCATCATTTCGCTGACGATCTCGCTGATCGCGGTGCTGATACCGCTGTTGTTCATGGGCGACGTCGTCGGCCGGCTGTTCCACGAATTCGCCATCACGCTCGCGGTCACCATCGTCATATCCGCCGTCGTCTCGCTGACGCTGGTGCCGATGATGTGCGCCCGGCTGATCCGCCATCGCCCGGAGGCCGAGCGCAGCAGCTTCGACCTCCAGGCCGAAGCGCGCCTTCAACTGCGGTCATCGCGCCATTACGGCCGCGCGCTGAACTGGGTGCTGGACCGGCAGCCGCTCACGCTGCTGGTCGCCATGCTGACGCTGGCGCTCACCGTGCTGCTCTACGTCCTGATCCCGAAGGGATTCTTCCCGGTCCAGGACACCGGGATGATCCAGGCGATCACCGAGGCCTCGCAGAGCATCTCCTATCGAGGCCATGGCGGACCTGCAGAACCAGCTCGCCGAGGCGGTGCTGAAGGACCCGGACGTCGTCAACCTGAGCTCGTTCGTCGGCGTCGACGGCACCAATCAGACGCTCAACACCGGCCGCTTCCTGATCACGCTCAAGCCGCACGACGAGCGCAACCTCAACGCCAGCGAGATCATCCGGCGGTTGCAGAGCGAGGTCTCCGGCATCGTCGGCATCACGCTCTACATGCAGCCGGTGCAGGACCTGACCATCGACTCGACGATCAGCCGCGCGCCCTATCATTTCGTCCTGGAAGACGCCAATGCCGTCGGAATTCAACACCTGGGTGCCGAAGCTGGTGCAGCGGCTCGAGCCAGTTGCCGCAGATCACCGACGTCGCCAGCGATCTGCAGCAGCAGGGCCTGATGGTCGATCTGGTCATCGACCGCGCCACCGCCAGCCGCTTCGGCATCACGCCGGCGACCGTCGACAACGCGCTCTACGATTCGTTCGGCCAGCGCATCGTTTCGACGATCTACACCCAGTCGAACCAGTACCGCGTCATTCTCGAGCTCGATCCGGCGCTGCAAAGCTCGCTCACCGGACTGTCGTCGCATCTATCTGCCGTCATCGTCCTCGGCGACCAACGGCCAGGTGCCGCTTTCGGCCATCGTCGCACATCGAGCAGCGAGCCGGACCGCTGCTGATCACGCATTTCGGCCAGTTTCCCGCCACGACGATCTCGTTCAACACCGCGCCGGGCTATTCGCTCGACGCCGCCGTCGACGCCATCCAACAGGCGGAAGCAAGGCTCGGCCTGCCCGACAGCTTCATCACCGCGTTTCAGGGCACCGCGGCGGCGTTCCAGTCGTCGCTGACCAACGAGGTGTTCCTGATCATCGCCGCCATGGTGGCGATGTACATCGTGCTCGGCGTGCTCTACGAGAGCTTCGTCCACCCGATCACCATCCTGTCGACCTGCCGTCGGCCGGCGTCGGCGCGCTGCTGTCGCTGATGCTGCTGCACTACGACCTCGACGTCATCGCCATCATCGGCATCATTCTGCTGATCGGCATCGTCAAGAAGAACGCCATCATGATGATCGACTTCGCGCTCGAGGCCGAACGCGTCGAGGGCCTGCCGCCGCGCGACGCGATTTATCAGGCCTGCCTGCTGCGCTTCCGGCCGATCATGATGACCACCATGGCGGCGATCCTCGGCGCGCTGCCGCTGATGCTGGGAACCGGCACCGGCTCCGAACTGCGCCAGCCGCTCGGCCTCGCCATCGTCGGCGGCCTGATCGTCAGCCAGATGCTGACGCTGTTCACCACGCCGGTCATCTATCTGTACTTCGATCGGCTGGCGCTGCGTCTGACCGGGCGCCGGCCGGCGAGCCCGCTGGCTCGCGGCGAGGCCGGCCGAATGAACATTTCCGCGCCGTTCATCGCCCGGCCGGTGGCGACGACGCTGCTCACGCTCGGCATCGCGTTGGCCGGCGTCCTGGCATTCTCGAAATTGCCGGTCGCGCCGCTGCCGCAGGTCGATTATCCGACGATCTCGGTCAGCGCTCAGCTTCCCGGCGCCAGCCCGGAAACGGTGGCGACCAGCGTCGCCGAGCCGCTCGAGCGCCATCTCGGCCAGATCGCCGACGTCACCGAAATGACCTCGCAGAGCGGCATCGGCCAGACCCGCATCACGCTGCAATTCGACCTCAACCGCGACATCGACGGCGCGGCGCGCGACGTGCAGGCCGCCATCGTCGCCGCCCGCGCCGACCTGCCGGCGAGCCTGAAAACCAATCCGACCTACCGCAAGGTCAATCCGGCCGATGCGCCGATCCTCATTCTGGCGCTGACCTCGAAGACGCTGACCGCAGGGCCAGATGTACGACGCCGCCAGCAACGTGCTTGCAGCAGCGGCTGTCGCAGATCAGCGGCATCGGCCAGGTCATCATCGGCGGCTCGGCGCTGCCCGCGGTCCGCGTCGAACTCAATCCGCAGGCGCTTGTTCAAATACGGCATCGGCCTCGAAGACGTGCGCGCGGCGCTGGCGTCCGCCAATGCCAACAGCCCGAAAGGCACGATCGACGACGGCGACCAGCGCTATCAGCTCTACACCAACGATCAGGCGACCAAGGCCGCCGACTACACGCCGCTCGTCGTCGCCTATCGCAACGGCGCCGCGGTCCGGCTGACCGACGTCGCGGCGGTCAACGATTCCGTCGAGGATGTGCGCAATCTCGGCCTGTCCAACGGTCAGCCGTCGGTGCTGGTCATCCTGTTCCGCCAGCCGGGCGCCAACATCATCGACACCATCGACAGCGTGAAGGCCGAGTTGCCGCATTTGCAGGCGGCGATGCCGGCCGACGTCAACGTGACGATCGCCATCGACCGCAGCACCACGATCCGCTCAATCGCTGCACGACACCGAATTGACGCTGGTGATCGCCATCATCCTGGTCACCATCGTCGTGTATCTTCTTCCTGCGCAATATCCGCGCCACCATCATTCCCGGCGTCGCGGTGCCGGTCTCGATTCTCGGCACTTTCGGCGGCGATGTATCTGCTGGGCTACAGCCTCGACATCCTGTCGCTGATGGCGCTCACCATCGCCACCGGCTTCGTCGTCGACGACGCGATCGTCGTGCTGGAAAACATCTCGCGCCATCTCGAGGCCGGCATGCCGCGCATGCAGGCGGCGTTGCGCGGCGCGCGCGAGGTCGGATTCACCGTGCTGTCGATCAGCCTGTCGCTGATCGCGGTGTTCATTCCTATTCTGCTGATGGGCGGCATTCTCGGCCGGCTGTTCCGCGAATTCACGCTGACGCTGTCGCTCGCCATCCTCATCTCGCTGGCGATCTCGCTCACCACCACGCCGATGATGTGCGCGCTGTTCTTGCGCGGCCCGCGGCGCGGCAAGGCGCGCCGCGCCGGCGCACGCTTGTTCGAGCGGGTGCTCGGCGGCTACGAGCGCACGCTCGGCTGGGCGCTGCGACCACAGCCGGCTCGTGATGTTGATCTTCTTCGGCGCGATCGGGCTCAACGTCTTGCTGTTCTACGTCGTTCCGAAGGGATTTTTCCCGGAGGAGGATACCGGCCGCCTGATCGGCTCGCTGCAAGCCGACCAAAGCGTTTCGTTCCAGGCGATGACGCAAAAGCTGCGGCAGATGATGGCGATCGTGCAGCCCGATCCCGCGGTGGAAAACGTCGTCGGCTATACCGGCGTGGGCAGCGGCGGCGGCTTCGGCCAGATCAATACCGGCTCGGTGTTCGTTTCGCTCAAGCCGATATCGCAGCGGCCGCCGATCGATCAGGTGATCGCGCGGCTGCGGCCGAAGCTCGCCCAGGTTCCCGGCGGCCGGCTGTTTCTGTTCCCGGTCCAGGACATCCGCGCCGGCGGCCGCCAGAGCAACTCGCAATACCAATACACGCTGCAGTCCGACAGCGCCGATGATCTCTTCACCTGGACGCCGAAGCTCGTCCAGGCGCTCGAGCACAGTCGCGTCGACTGGCCGACGTCAACTCCGACCAGCAGCAGAAGGGCCTGGAAACCGATCTCGTCATCGACCGCGACACCGCCTCGCGGCTCGGCATCACGCCGGCGCAAATCGACAATACGCTTTACGATGCATTCGGCCAGCGCCAAGTCTCGGTCATCTACAGCGCGATCAATCAGTACCACGTCGTCATGGAAATCGATCCGCGCTACACGCAATATCCGGCGTCGCTGCGCGACATCTACGTGGCGACGTCCGGCGGCGGCGCCTCCGGCACCGCAGACCTCGAATGCGCCGGCCGGCACCGTGACCGCCGCCGCCAAAAGCTCCGGCGGTTCGGCGAATGCCGCCTCGAGCTCGGCTGCGACCGCGGCGGCAACCGCCAACAACAATTCGGCGCGCAACGCCGCCATCAACTCGCTCGCCAATGCCGGCAAGGGCAGCACATCCTCCGGCGCCGCGGTCAGCACCGCCATGGAGACGATGATCCCGCTCGCCGCGCGTCAGCCATTACAAGCCGGGCAACACGCCGTTGTCGGTCAGTCACCAGGGCTTATTCGTCGCCTCGACCATTTCGTTCAACTTGCTGCCGGGCGCGACGCTCGGCGAGGCGGCGGCCGAGATCAAAGCCGCGATCGACAAGATCCACATGCCGGCTTCGATCCACGGCAGTCTCGCCGGCACCGCGCAGGTCTTTGAGCAATCGCTCGAACAACGAGCCGGTCCTGATCGCCGCCGCGATCGCCGCCGTCTACATCCTGCTCGGCGTGCTCTACGAAAGCTACATCCATCCGATCACGATACTGTCGACGTTGCCGTCGGCCGGCGTCGGCGCCCTGCTCGCGCTGATGCTGTTCCACACCGAATTCGACATCATCGGACTGATCGGCGTGATCCTGCTCATCGGCATCGTCAAGAAGAACGCGATCATGATGATCGACTTCGCCATCGAGGCGAGACGCTCGCAAAATTTGAATTCCTATGACGCGATTTTTCAGGCCTGCCTGTTGCGCTTTCGGCCGATCATGATGACCACGACGGCGGCGATCCTCGGCGCCATGCCGCTGGCGCTGAGCTTCGGCAATGGCGGCGAAATTCGCCGCCCGCTGGGCATTTCGATCATGGGCGGGCTGATCATCAGCCAGTTGCTGACGCTTTACACCACGCCGGTGCTCTATCTTTACCTGGATCGGCTCGGTCAGTGGTCGCTGCGCACGCGGGGCCGGCTGTTGCCGGGCCTGTTCGGCGCACCCGGCTCGGTTGGATGACGTGCCACTGACCTGATTTTACTTCCGCTGTCGGCGCTACAGCCGACATGGCGGGACTTACTGCTGGCGTCATCCCGGTCAAAAATGACCCGAAGCGGACGTGGACCGCGCATCGCGTTACTCGAATAGCGATTGCGCGATCAGTTACGAATAGACCTCGTCGGAGACGGAAAGCAGCGTCAACGATGGCCGGGCATCTTGGTTTTGTGATTTGGAAAGGCATACTATATCCTAGAACCTTGGGATGGGCTTATGGGCAAGGTAATTCACTATCTCTTCGTTTTCACCGCATTTGGGGTTGGCCTAGCTCATCCTGCTTCGGCTGCACCACCAGCGAGTTGCGTCGGTAAGTTTGTCGGAACGTGGTCCTACCCTGGCGGCACAACGACCGTGAGGTCAAACGGCCTGGCCTATCCGCATTGCGCCATGTGCGTCCCCGTTCAGACATGGACCTGTCAGGGCAATACTTATCAGTTCAGCAATTCGGGACCGCCGGGACAATTCTCAGCAACGCTAATCGACAGCAACCACATGCAGGGCTCGGGTGGAGTCGCGACCCGCATCGGTGGCGCTGCGGTCGCGACGAGCCGATCCGACAAGCCAGACAGAGCAGTAAACAAAAGTCAGCAAGCTGCGGCTGCCAAGAAACTGCCGGCTATCAACGCACCAAAGGTTCGGAACGCGACCGCGACCGATAGCAGCCAGCAGCCGCCCAGCGATTGCAACAGTTCTGTTTCCGGCCAGGGTAATCTCAATTCCAGTAATTTGGGATCGACGTCGAGTACAAATATCGCGGGCCCGTCCTCCACTTCCTGTCCGCCGCCAGTAGTTCCGGGTCAAGCACAAGCCACTAATCCGGTTGTGCCGCCGACGCCTCCGGTCTCCAGCCAACATGTGGCGGCTGCTCCTGCACAGACTACCCCGGCTCCGAGTGAAGGCGAAGTATTGGCAGGCACCGTTTTGGATGGAATGAAGCAATTCAACCCCAGCTATTCGGGGCCACTGGCGCCACCAGTTCAAGCTCCCCCGCCCAATCCGCCAACGCAAGCGGCGGACAACGATGATCCGGATGCCTCCACGAGTGACCCATCATGGACTGATGATCTTAAGACCGCGTACGATCGGTTGAGCAAAGAAGACCCTGATGACGAAGACTACGCCAAAGCATGCTTGCACTCTTTTACGAAGGGCGCCCAGGAAAGCATCCATCAAGATTCGGCATTCGCGGGTGAAACAAAAAGTACGGATTACTATGAGGAAAAGCGAAAGACACTGTACGAGAAATTAAAGGAGTGCGCTAAAGCTGTGCGGGAGCATATTGAGAGTAGTATGCAGAAGTGAATAGCGAAGAGCGAATCGGGAAATGTCTGCTTTTGGCCGATTTTGTTGCAGAAGTAAGCTTTGAAGGCCGCGTGGGCGGCCCGAGGATGTTTTGACGCCGAGCCGAGGCCATGGTTTTGCGCCAGCCCCATGTCGGGGCGGCGGCTCTGACGCATCGGGACTTCTACGCTACAAACTGAACGCTCTGCTCACGCAATGCACGCGACGGAGATTGGCGGGGGGCGAGCCACAAGCTTGGCGAGTCGCCTCAGGTTTTGTGCAATCGCCGCCAGCGTGAACTCGAACTGGGCACCACGCGGCCCGCGCAATCGCAGGCGGTCGAGCCGCAGGATGCGCTTCAAATGTGCGAACAGCATCTCAACACGCTTCCTGTCACGACGTGATTGTTCGAATGCCTTTGTCTTGGCCAGCGCACGAGCAACGTCGCGAGCCTCCTCGTAGAGGCTGCGTGGGATTCGACGGGGGGTCATCTTTGGACAGCATCGCGCCCTGAGCAGGCAGCTACGACAGTCGAGCACGCTCGCAAAGTAAAGCAGTGTCGTCTCTCCATCGTTGACCAACCTGCCTGTCGTCGTGAGAATCTTGCCCGCTGGGCAGATGTAAACGTTACGCTCCTTGTCGAACGTGAAGTCTTCCCGACTGAATGTGCCATCGTCGCGTTTCGACTGGTCGATCACCGGGACGTGCGGCGCGATCTTCTTTTCTTTGACGAGCCAATTGAGGTTTGCTCCTGAACCGTAGGCCGTATCGGCTGCGAGCCACTCAGGCTTGATGTCGAATCGCTTCTCGGTGCGCTCGATCATGGTCTTCGACGCGCGGACCTCGGCCTGGCGGATGGCCCGCGACGCCTCGACGTCCATGATCACGCCGAACTTTACGTCGATCAGATAGTTGTTGGCATAGGCGAAGAACGCCGCTCCGCGCATCGCGCCGGTCCATTGTGCCGCAGGATCGGATGGCGAGACGAACTTCGGGATGACGTCGCTAGCCGCACCGAAGGCCGAGTCATCGAGGGTGGCGAGATACTCCTTCGTGGCCCGGCTCACCTGTTGTGCGTCAAGCTCTTTGTTCCACTGCGATCCGGGGATCGATCGCCGTTTGTTGGCGTCGGCAGCAATCAGACTGGCGTCCACTGCAAAACCTTCGCCACCGACCAGACCAGCCTCGATGCACGCGCCCACAACACGCTCGAATATGTTCCGGAAGATGGTGCTGTCGCCAAACCGCTCGTTGCGCGCACGCGAGAACGCCGAATGATCGGGGACCTTGTCCTCGATCGAGAGCCCACAAAACCAGCGATAGGCAAGGTTCACCTGCACCTCACGGCACAGCGCCCGTTCCGAGCGGATTGCAAACACGTAGCCGACGATGAGCATCCGGATCATGAGCACCGGATCAATCGAGGGGCGACCAAGCTCGGGGTAATAGCGCGCGAGCTCGGCATGGACCCACGACAGATCGAGAACCGCAGCGATCGCACGCACCAGGTGATCGCCAGGAACCACCTCTTCGAGGCAAAATGAATAAAAAAGCTGCTCTTGGTCCCGGCTGAGCCGCCCCATCATCGTCCGCCTCCACGCTTGATTCACCTCAGCGCCGATAAATCACGGGTCGCTGCCAACTTCAACGGACTTCTGCAACAAAATCGGCCCATCGCGTCATTTCGCCGCGCCGCAGCAATTCGGTCCGCTTTCGGAGCGAAGCGGACATTCAGCGGAACTGCGCTTACAGAACCGGATTTGAGTGCGCGCCCTGGAACAGTTGGCCATATCGGCTCGTACGTGTCACGAACAGCAGCCAAATTCAATGAAAGCCCGGTTTTCGGTTCGCCGGAAATCATCCTGCCGGAGTCTATGCTTGGATCAGCGGATGTAGAGCGGCCGGCGGCTGTAGCAGCACGGCTCGGGGCCGGCTTGCTGGAGCGGGCCGAGGATCGCGCGCAAGCGATGGATATCGGCGCGGGCGCCGAGGATTTGCGGGCCCTTGATGCCTTCGTCGATGTCCGGATTGGCTTGCAGACGATCGATCAGTCTGACGTCCGCGTAAATGGCGTCGCGAACGCACCAATAACACGGCGCCTCGGTCGACCCATAGTCTCCGGCCGCCGCCGGCGATGCGGCGACGGCGGCGACAAGGCCGCCCAGAACAAGCATCATCGCCATCCGATTCATTGCCGCGCTCCGTCGCCGCGCCGGCATCATAGCCAAACGACGGCGCGGTGGAAATGGCGCCGCGCGACGCGGAAACCGCGGGGAAACGCGAAAATCCGCGCCGCTTCCGCGGCGATCTGGGTAATGTCGGCCTAATCGTATAATGTGCCGGTTGCAACCATGACCAGCGTCACAGCGGGACATCCGGCGCCGACCGCCGCCTTAAGCCGCGACCTTCACCGCATCGTCGTCGTCGGCGGCGGCGCCGGCGGGCTCGAGCTCGCGACGCGGCTCGGCGACAGCGCTCGGGCGGCGCGGCCGCGCCGACATCACGCTGGTCGAGAAGGCGCGCACGCATCTGTGGAAGCCGCTGCTCCACGAAGTCGCCGCCGGCAGCATGGACGTTTCGCGAGCACGAGCTGGATTATCTCGCCCAGGCCTATTGGCATGGCTTTCCGCTACCGCTTCGGCGAAATGATCGGGCTCGACCGCGCCCGGCGCCTGGTGCATCTCGCCGCCAACCTCGACGAGGAGGGCCGCGAGATCACGCCGGCGCGCTCGGTCGGCTACGATACGCTGGTGATCGCCATCGGCAGCGTCACCAATGATTTCGGCACGCCGGGCGTGGACGAACTACGCCATCTGCCTCGATACGCCCGAGCAGGCGCAGCGGTTCAATCGCCGTCTCGTCAATGCCTGCCTGCGCGCCCATACGCAGGCCGAGCCGGTGCGGCCGGGCCAGCTTCACGTCGCCATCATCGGCGCCGGCGCGACCGGCACCGAGCTGTCGGCCGAGCTGCACCGCACCGTGCGCGGCGTCGTGGCCTTCGGGCTCGACAAGATCGATCCCGACAAGGACATCAGGATCACCCTGATCGAGGCGGCCGAGCGCATCGTGCCGGCGCTGCCGCGCGGCTGTCGGACGCGACGCGCGCGCTGCTCGGCGAGCTCGGCGTCGAAGTGCGGACCGGCGCGCGCGTCACCGAGGTGCGGCGCGACGGCGTCGAGCTCGCCGGCGGCGAATTCATACCGTCGGAGCTGGTGGTGTGGTGCGGCCGGCGTGCGCGGTCCCGACGTGCTGCGCAACCTCGACGGGCTCGAGGCCAACCGCGCCGACCAGCTCGTGGTGCGGCCGACGCTGCAGACGACGCGCGACGACGACATCTTCGCCATCGGCGATTGCGCCTGTCTGGTCCCGGCAAGGCGAGACGCACCCGGTGCCGCCGCGCGCGCAGGCGGCGCACCAGCAGGCCTCTCATCTGCTGCGGCAGATCCGGCGCCGCCTCGACGGCAAGCCGATCGAGCCGTTCGCTATCGCGATTTCGGCTCGCTGGTGTCGCTCGGCGAATTCAGCACGATCGGCAGCCTGATGGGCTTTCTGGCCGGCAAGGGCATGTTGATCGAGGGCTATTTCGCCCGCCTGATGTACCGCTCGCTCTACAAGATGCACGAGACGGCGCTGCACGGCCCGCTGAAGGTCGCGCTCGATACGCATGGCGCGGGCGATGACGCGTCGCACCGAGCCGCACGTGAAGCTGCATTGAACCCGGGGACGACGGCGCTTGCGCGCAGTCAGAGCTTGAAAATCCGTTCCGCGTTCTTGCCGGCGATCTGCTTTGCCTGGCGGCCCGGCAGCGCATTGACGCGCGCCAGACAGCCGGCCATGTCGCCGATATTGTGCGGATAGTCGGAGCCGTAAAGCACGTTATCGGCGGAGCCGGCGACCTCGATGCACAGTTCGAGCGCCGCCCGGTCGTAGACCACCGCGTCGTAATAGATGCGCCGCAAATAGCTGCTCGGCCGGTCCTTGATGACGGCGGAGCAGGCCGGAATTCTTTGGTGACAGACGTCGAAACGCCCGGCGAGATACGGCAACGCCGCTCCGCCATGCGCGGCGATCAGCTTGAGGTTCGGATAGCGGTCGATAAAGCCGGAAAAGATCATATGGGCAAACGCCAATGTCGTATCGAACATGAAACCGACCGGCGGAACGAGATTGAATGCTTCCATCCCCATCTCGCGCACGCCCGGCGGCGCCGTCGGATGAACCAGGACCGGCAGCGCCATGCGGTCGATTGCCGACCACACCGGCGCAAATTGCGGATCGATCAAACTCTTGCCGTCGATGGAGCCGAGCACCATGACGCCGACGGCGCCGTTCTCGACGCAGCGCGCCAGCTCGGCGGTGGCGTCGTCGGCATATTGCCACGGCAGCGATGCGAACCAGCGGATGCGGTCCGGTTTGGCGCGCTGTTGCTCCGCCATGAAATCGTTGACCAGGCGGGCGGCCCGCAGGCTGATGTCGCGACCTCCCCAGAATACGTTGGGGCATGTGAGCGAGACGACGGCGACGTCGACGCCGGCCTTGTCCATGTTCACGATGCGCAGGTCGTAGTCCCACATTCCCGGCAGCAAGGTCATGAACGGCGCCTCGTAGAGATGCACGGCGTCCTGGTTGGCCGGCGTTTTTTTCACGCTGTATTTGCCGCCGCCGTGGGCGCGAAGCAGCTCGATCCAATCCAGCGTGAGCATGTGAGTATGAATGTCTATGACGGGCATGGCGATCTCGTTTGTTGCGTGGATGTGGCTTAATTTTTAGGCAGTTGATTTATTTATAATGTGGATCGGAATCGAAGGGCGACCGATTTCGACGTCGATTTTGATCTAGATCAAGGCGCCTGGCGGCGTTGGGTTAAGCTGCAACTGTTGCGAGCCATAATAAGGGAAGGGAGGTTGCAATGAACACCCCGGTCCCGCGTGAAGCTCAATCGCCACATTTGTTCGAAATGATGGAGCGCCTCGGTATCGATCCGGGCGGCGGCGCGGTGTCGGCCTTGGGCCTCAGCTACGCCACGGCGTTGCGCCGGTGCGAGGCTTGCCCGTTCAAACAAATCTGCCGCGACTGGCTCGACAGCATGCCCCGGTCGGTGGCGACCGCCCCGGCCTTCTGTCCGAGTGCCGACATTTTGTGCGAACTCCAGGTCGATCAGCCCATCTCCAACGGCACTCGTTCGGACATGGAGTCGGAACCTAAGACCGATAGTCACGCCTATATCCGCGACCTTGAACGGCTTGAAGCGGAGATCGACGAGATTTTAATTCGTGAACCGGCCGATGAGTCGTTGCTTGCCGATCTCAAGCGCCGGAAGTTGCATCTGAGAAATCAGATCGAACGCCTTCACCACTAAGCGATTTGCCGACGCGCCCGGTGAATGCCCGCCGTTGGGTCGTCGCGACGAGCGCCGCGCTTGGGCGGCAGGCCGTCGCGTCCCGCGCGGTCGCCCTTTGGCCCGCTTGGACCCGCTTTGTCCCCGCTTGGGCCGGCTCGAATTTTGCTCTAGACTTTTTGCGCGCTCGGCGGCCGGCCCTATGGTTCGGCACGAGTGCCAATAAATTTCGGCGTCAAGCCGCGGCAACATTGCCTTGCGTCGACGGACGCGGAGGGAGGCACAAATGGCTAAATCGAAAACGCTCAACGTCAACGGCAAACGGGCGTCGGTCAAATATGACGACCCCAAATGCCGTTGCTGTATGCACTGCGCGACCAGCTTGGCCTGCATGGCCTTCATTTCGGTTGCGGGCTGGCGCAATGCGGCGCCTGCACCGTGCACTACGACGGCGAGCCGTTGCGCTCCTGCGTCATGCCGATCTCGGCCGTGGCCGGCGCGCAGAAATCGTCACCCTGGAAGGTCTCGGCACGGCTGAAAAGCCGCATCCGCTGCAGCAGGCATTCATCGACGAACAAGCGGCGCAGTGCGGCTACTGCATCAACGGCATGATCATGCAGGCGGCCGCGCTCCTCGCGACAAACAAGCGCCCGACCGAAGAGCAGTCCGACAGGCGCTGGCCGACAACCTGTGCAAATGCGGCACCCACGTCCGCATCCTGCGCGCCGTCATGCGCGCCGCCGAGCGGATGCGGCTGGGAGCGCGGATGCCTGACATGCAACTCTCACGCCGCGCGTGGCTGAAGGCGGCGGCGCGCTCGTGGTCACGTTTGCGTCGCCTGCGGCGACTGTGGGCCGAGCCGTCGGCGCAGCCGGCGACAAAAGCGTCACCCCCAACGAGGTCGGTGGCTTCATCGCGATCGACGGCGACGGCATGGTGACGATCTACTCCGGGAAGGTGGAACTGGGCACCGGCGTGCTCACCGCGATCACCCAGATCGCCGCCGAAGAACTGTCGGTGCCGATCGAGCCGTATGACGATCGATCCAGGGCGACACCCTGCTCACGCCCAACCAGGGACCGACTTACGCCAGCCTATCGATCCAGAACGGCGGCATGCAGATCCGCCGGGCGGCGGCAACCGCGCGCGAGGCGCTGCTCGATCAGGCGGCCAAAAAGCTCGGCGTCGCGAGAAGACCAGCTCGCGGTCGCACGACGGGCTGTCATCTCGCGGTCGGGCGGCACGAGGGTCTGACCTATGCCGCAGCTGCTCGGCGGCCAAGAGTTCACCATCAAGGTCGATCCCGCGGCGCCGCTGAAGGACCCGAAGGATTACAAGATCGTCGGCACCGCCGGTGCCTCGCCTCGACATTCCCGCAAGATCATCGGGCACGTTCACCTTCGTGCAGGATTTCAAGCTGCCCGGCATGTTGCATGCGCCGCATGGTCCACCCGCCGGCGGTCGGGCGCAACGCTCGAAGCGTGGAACGACGACGCCTGTCAAGGAGATCCCCGGTTATCGTGCGCGCGGTGCGCAAGGGCGATTTCCTGGCCGTGGTGGCGACGAACGAATGGGCCGCCATCCGGGCGTCGACGACGAATCAGGGCGACCTGGTCCGCATCGGGACGGTCTGCCCGACGAGGCCCAGCTCTTCGAATACGTGCGTCGACCAAAGATGGACCGGGATGAAGTGATTGCAGAGCGTCGGCAACACCGCCGAAGCGTGGCCAAGGACGGCGGCAAGACGCTTGCAGGCGACCTACGATTTTGCCATGAATACGCATGGATCGATCGGCCCGTCCTGCGCGGTAGCCGAATTCAAGGACGGCGAGCTCACGGTCTGGACCCCGTCGCAGGCGACGTCACCTGCTGCGCGAGCAGCTGGCCACGATGCTGCGATTGCCGCCGGAGCGCGTGCGCTGCATCTATCTCGAGGGCGCCGGCTGCTATGGCCGCAACGGCTCCGAAGACTGCTCCTCCGAAGCGGCGTTGATTGCGAAGGAGATCGGGCAAGCCGGTGCGGCTGCAATGGATGCGCGCCGACGAGCACGGCTGGGATCCGAAAGGGCCGCCGACGCTGCTCGACTACCGCGCCGCCACGGACGATGCGGGAAAGCGTCGCCGCGTGGGAAGCGGAATTATTCTTCCCGCAGGGCGTCGGCGGTCTCGGCGTGCCGCTGACTGGCGGCCACGCTTGCGAAGCTGCCGCGACAGGCGGTGCCGAAGTCCCGGGCAACATTATTGCCAACTCGGCGATCCCGTACGCATTCGCCAACAGTCAAGACCGCGCATTGGCTCAGACGACGCCGTTGCCGGCCGTCCTGGATACGCGCGCCGGGCCGGATGCAGAACACCTTCGGCAACGAGAGCTTCCTCGACGAGATCGCCGCGGCGACCGGCATGGATCCGTTCGAAATTCCGGCTGAAATATCTCGACTCGTCCGACACGCGCGGCATCGAACTGCTGGAGCGGCTGCGCAAGTTTGCGAAGTGGCAGACGCGGCCGTCGCCGCAGAAGTCGGCGAGCGGAAACGTGCGCACGGGCCGCGGCATGTCCTACGTGAAGTACGAGCTGGTACGAACCTATGTCGGCGTCGTCGCCGACGATGAACGTCGATCGCACGACCGGCAAGATCAGGGTGCGATCGCGTCTGGGTCGTCCACGACTGCGGCCAGATCATCAACCCCGACGGCCTGCGCAACCAGATCGAAGGAAACGTGATGCAGACGGTGAGCCGGACGCTGATCGAGAAGCTGACATTCAGCCGCAGCGCAGTGACGAGCCTCAACTGGGGGAGCTACCCGATCCTGACAATTCCCGATGTGCCCGAGGTCCTCGTCGATTTGATCGATCGGCCCAAGCGAGAAGCCGTGGGGCGCGGGCGAGCCGACGGCCTCGGTCGTGCCCGTCGGCGATCTCGAACGCCGTCTTCGACGCAACCGGAGCGCGGCTGCGCTCAGTGCCGTTCACGCCCGCCAAGGTGAAGGCCGCGATGCAGGCAAGCTAGAGCGCAGTCGCTTCGGATTAAATCGATTGACGCTCTAGCATTTTGTTACGACTTGGCGCGCTAGGCCTGACCGCGATTGCCGTCGCCGTGCGGTGGGTTTGTCGCGGCTTGCTGCAACAGCGCGCGCAGCTCTTTGGCGCGCTGGACGCCGAAGCCGGTTTCGAACCGCGCCTGCGCCGCTCGCCAGGCTTTGCGCCCGGCGCGAAACCGCGCCACGCCGGCTGCTGGTCAGCCGCAACTCCTTGCTGCGCCGGTCGGCTGTCCCCGCGGCCGACGGCGATCAGCCGTCGCGTTGCAACGGGCAGGATATTGCGCCCGAGCGTGGTGCGATCCATCACCAGCTCGGCGGCGAGCGCATTGATCGTCATCGCGCCTCTGCGCTGCCAGCCTTGCAAGAATCGAATACTGGGTCGCGCGCAGCCCGCTCGGCGCCAGGAATTGATCATAGAATTGCGTGACATGGCGCGCGGCCTGGCGCAACGCCAGGCAATTGCACGCCGCCGGATTGGTCGTCTCGGATCCCATCGCGATTCCAACAGCGGCTCCGGCCGCTTGATATAGGTGTATATACTCCTATATGCTGCCGCGTTCAATGAGGCCTCGGACCGAATATCCAGCCGGAGCGGCCCAATGTCCGCGCAGGCATTGCAGTCTCCGAGCCGCTCCCGGCCGCGACTGCCGTCGGGGCGCCTGAGAAAATCGGCTACGACCCGCGCACCCGCGCGCTGATCGAAGGCGCCGATCGCGGCGACGCTTATTCGGCTCGCCGCGCCGAACATGCTGGTGATGCTGGCGCAGAGCCTCGGTCGGGCTGGTCGAAACCTATTTCGTCGGCAAGCTCGGCACCGATCCGCTGGCCGGCGTCGCGCTGGTTTTTCCGCTGGTGATGCTGATGCAGATGATGTCGGCGGGCGCGATGGGCGGCGGCATTTCGTCGGCGATCGCGCGCGCGCTCGGCGCCGGACGCCGCGACGATGCCGACGCTTTGGCGCTGCATGCGCTTGTCATCGCGCTCGTCTTCGGTCTTGCTTTCATGGTCGCATTGCTCGCCGGCGGACGATGGCTGTACGCGGCGATGGGCGGCAACGGCGCCTCGCTCGACGCGGCGATGACCTATTCCGACTGTGGTGTTCGCCGGCGCGATCCTGGTCTGGCTGTTCAATTCGCTCGCCAACGTCATCCGCGGCACCGGCAACATGGCGTTGCCGGCGCTCGTCACCTGCGCCGGCGTCGTCGTGCTTATTCCGCTATCGCCATGCTTGATCTTCGGCCTGGGGCCGTTGCCGCGGCTCGGCGTCGCCGGCGGCGCGGTCGCGGTGCGTCATCTATTACGCGGTCGGAAGCGTCGTGCTCGCGGCCTATCTGCGATCGGGCCGCAGCGTGGTCCGGCTCGCCTGCCGCGGCATCCGTTTTCGCTGGGCGCTTGTTCGCCGACATCCTGCGCGTCGGCGCTGGTCGCGGCGCTGATCACGATCCAGACCAATCTCACCATCGCCATCGCGACCGGCCTTGTCGGCGCATTCGGTGCGGCCGCCATCGCCGGCTACGGCACCGGCTCGCGGCTCGAATATTTGCTCATTCCGCTGGTCTTCGGTCTGGGCGGGCCGCTGGTCGCCATGGTCGGAACCAATATCGGCGCCGGCCGCCGCGACCGCGCCTTGCGCGTGGCCTGGATCGGCGCCGCGATCGCCGCCGCGCTGTGCGAGATCATCGGGCTTGGCGCCGCCGCGGCGCCGCGCGCTTGGCTGTCGCTGTTCGACACCGCGCCGGCCATGATCGACGCCGGATCGCGCTATCTGCATGCGGTCGGTCCGGTTTATGGCTTGTTCGGGCTCGGCATGGCGCTCTACTTCGCCTCGCAGGGCGCCGGCCGCTTGCTGTGGCCGTTGCTCGCCAATATGGCGCGCTTGCTGATCGCGGCCGGCGGCGGCTGTCTCGCGTTGCGCTGGAGCGGCGATCTCTCCGATGTCTTCATCGCCTTGGCCGTCGCGCTCGCCGCCTTCGGCCTGATCAATGCCGCGGCGGTGGCGAGCGGCGTATGGTTCAGGCACGGCAAGCGCCGCGGCGCCATCGTTCCCGGAGGATTGAAAAATGACGGTGCATTATTTGGAGGATTTCGCCGTCGGGCAGGTTTTCAATACCGGCCGGCAGCGCGTCGACAAGGAGCAGATATTCGCTTTCGCCCGGCAGTTCGATCCGCAGCCTTACCATGTCGACGAGGAGGCGGCGCGCAAATCGCCGTTTCGGCGGATTGGCGGCCAGCGGCTGGCACACCGCGGCGATGACCATGCGGCTGATGGTCGAGGGCGAGTTCAAGCCGGCCGGCGGCATTCTCGGCGTCGGCTTCGACGAATTGAGCTGGCCGCGGCCGGTCCGGCCCGGCGACGAATTGCACGCCAAGAGCGAAGTGCTCGAAGTGCGGCCGTCGAAGTCGAAACCCGACCGCGGCATGATCCGGGTGCGAACCACGACGTTCAATCAAAACGACGAAGCCGTGATGATGTTTACCGGCAATCTGCTGGTGCCGCGCCGGCCGGCGAGCGTACCGAGCGGCTAGCTTACGAGGAGGCTGCGATGCGTATTCTCGTGGTCGGCGCCGGCGCGATCGGCGGCTATTTCGGCGGCAGGCTCAAGGACGCCGGCCGCGACGTGACGTTTCTGGTGCGGGCGCGGCGCGCGGCGCAACTGGCCAAGACCGGGCTGGTCATCCGCAGCCCGTTCGGCGACGTCAATCTGCCGGCGCCGCCGACCGTCACGGCCGAGACGCTGCGCGAGCCGTTCGATCTCATTCTTCTGAGCTGCAAAGCCTACGACCTCGCGTCCGCCGCTGAACTCGTTTGCGCCGGCGGTCGGGCCCAATACCGCGATCCTGCCCCTGCTCAACGGCATGGGCCACATGGATTTTCTCGCCGCGCGGTTCGGCGCCGGCGCCGTGCTCGGCGGTCAATGCGTGATCTCGGTGACGCTCGATGCCGACGGCCGCATCCTGCATCTCAACGACACGCACGGCCTGTCGTTCGGCGAACAGGACGGCGCCAAGTCGGCGCGCGCTGAAGCGATTGCGGCGGCGCTGTCGGGCGCGCGCTTCGAGTCGCGGCTGAGCACGGCGATTCTGCAGGAAATGTGGGAAAAATGGGTCCTTCATCGCCACCATGGCCGGCATCACCTGCCTGATGCGGGCCGCGTTCGGCGACATCGTCGGCGGCGGATGCCGGAGATCTGGCGACCGCGCTGCTCGACGAATGCTGCGCGATCGCCGCGGCGAACGGCTTTGCGCCCCGCGAAGCCATAACCGCGCGCAACCGGACCATGTTGACGACGCCGGGCTCCACGTTTGCCGCCTCGATGCTGCGCGACATCGAGCGCGGCGCGCCGATCGAGGCCGACCACATCGTCGGCGATTTGCTGCGCCGCGGCGAGGCGAAGCAGATCGATCATCCTTTGCTGCGGATCGCCTATGCGCATTTGAAGGCTTACGAAGCGCGCCGCAAGCGCGAGACTGCCGCCAAAGCCGCGGTCTAGCTGGAACTTTCCGCGCGGGTACATTATTATAGAGCCGAACGAGGGCGATCATGGCCAAAATCACTTATCACATCGTCGAGCACGACGGCGGCTGGGCCTATCAGGTCAACGGCGTATTCTCCGAGACATTTCCGTCCCACGACCTGGCGCAAGGCGGCGGCGCAGCGCGCGGCTCAGGAGCAGCACGTGCCGGGCGAAACCCGAGCCATCTCGTGGGAAGACGGCGACGGCAGTGGCACGAAGAGCTGGCGCGCGGCGACGACCGGCCCGAAACCGACGTCGAGGGCTGACCGCGGCCGGGGCGTTAAGGCGATGCGCATCGCGGCGCTTTCAGGTCTGGACCGGCGAGCAAAAGCACGTGGTCGCGGCGAGCTTCCTGGGCTGGACGCTCGAGGAAGCGGCGCTCGCGGCGACCGGGCGGTGACGGCGGCGCCGTTCGTGGCTAACGTGCCTTCCGGCCGGGTGCCGGAGCCGATGAACGAACAACTCTCCGAAATACGTCGAAACCGCGCTGAGCGGCTATGAGCTGCTCAACGATCCGCTGCTCAACAAGGGCACCGCATTCACCGAGGCCGAACGCGACGAGTTCGACCTGCACGGCCTGTTGCCGCCCGCATGTCGCCGAGCTCGACTACCAGGTCAAACGCCGGCTCGACGCGTTTCGCGGGCTGCGCAGCGATCTCCAGAGATACGTGTTCCTGCGCGGCCTGCAGGATTCCAACGAGACCCTGTTCTACGCGCTGCTGACCCGAAACATCGAAGAGATGATGCCGATCGTCTATACGCCGACGGTCGGTCTCGGCTGCCAGCTGTTCAGCCGCATCTTCCGCAAGCCGCGCGGCCTGTTTCTCAGCATCCCGCACAAGGACGCCATCCGCCGCATCCTCGGCCATCCGCGCTTCGACGCGGTCGAGGCGATCGTCGTCAGCGACGGCGAGCGCATCCTCGGCCTCGGCGATCAGGGCGCCGGCGGCATGGGCATTCCGATCGGCAAGCTCGCGCTCTACACCGCCTGCGCCGGGCTGCATCCGGCGACGACGCTGCCGATCATTCTCGACGTCGGCACCGACAACAAGGAACACCTGGCCGATCCGCTCTATATCGGCTGGCAGCACGAGCGCGTGCGCGGCGCCGAATACGACGAGTTGGTCGAGATGTTCGTCGACGCGGTGCGCGAACGCTGGCCGCACGTCCTGCTGCATTGGGAGGATTTCGCGCATCGGCAACGCCAACCGGCTGCTGGCGCGCTATCGCGACCGCTTGTGCACCTTCAACGACGATATCCAGGGCACCGCCGCGATCGCGGTCGGCACGCTGTTGTGCGCCATCAACGTGACCGGCGTGCCGCTTGAACGAGCAGCGCATCGCCGTGCTCGGCGCCGGCTCGGCCGGCACCGGCATTTGCGCCCTGCTCGTTCGCGCCATGATCGAAGCCGGACTTGAGCGAAGCCGAGGCGCGCGGCCGCTTTTATCTGGTCGATCGCCAAGGCCTCCTGGTCGAGGGCATGGCCGGTCTGCAACCGTTCCAGGCGCCGTTCGCGCAAGCCGCGCGATCGGCTCGCCGGCTGGGCGCTCGAGACGCCCGGCCGGATCGGCCTTGCCGACGTCGTCGCCAACGCGCAGCCGACGGTGCTCATCGGCACCTCGGGCCAAGCCAACGCGTTCTCCGAGGCCGTGCTGCGCGCCATGGCCGGACAGGTCCGGCGGCCGGTGATTTTTCCGCTGTCCAATCCGACCGATCGCGCCGAGGCGACGCCGGCCGACATCGAGCGCTGGACCGAAGGCCGCGCCGTCATCGGCACCGGCAGCCCGTTTCCGCCGCTCAAGCGCAACGGCAAGGATTTTCGCGTCGATCAGAACAACAACTGCCTACGTCTATCCCGGCATCGGGCTTGGCGCGATCGCCACCCAGGCGCGGCGGATTTCCGACGGCATGTTCCTCGCCGCTGCGCGCGCGATCGCCGACTTGTCGCCCGCCAAGCGCGACCCGACCGCCAATCTGCTCGCGCCGCTGGTCGAGCTGCGCCAGGTGTCCTTCCACGTCGCGCTGGCGGTCGCCAGACAGGCGCAAGCCGAAGGGCTTGCCGATCCGCGCTCGGACGAAGCAACCGCCGCCGCCATACGGGCCAAGATGTGGGAGCCGCGCTATGCGCGCTATCGGCGTCGACAGTGAAGTCCTTTTGCAGGAGCCTACGGCCACACTGCGAGCCCATCCAATCCAACAATCCAAAACCAACGAGGATCAATCATGAGCAGTCAATACAAAGGCATCTTGCCCGCGATGCAATGTCCATTCGACCAGAAGCTCGCCATTGACGAGATCGAGCTGCGTCGGTTTGCCAGCTGGCTTGCCAGCCATAAAGGTATCGGCGGACTTCGTCACCAACGGCCACACCGGCGAGGTCTTCGCGTTGACCGCACAGCAGCGCGCAGAAGTGACGCGAATTGTTGCCAGCGAGGTCAAAGGCAAGCTCCCGGTCGTTTCCGACATCTGCTGCGAGGGCATCGCCGATGCCGTCGAGCAGGCGCAGATGGCGCGCCAGGCCGGCGCCGCCGCCTTACTGGTGATGCCGCCGCATCAATGGCTGCGTTTCGGCATGAAGCAGCCGGACAATGTCGTCGATTTCTTCAGCGCCATCGGCAAGGGCAGCGGGCTCGACCTCGTGGTGCACATCTATCCGGCATGGACCCGCGCTTCGTACAATTTCGAGACGCTGGATCACCTTGCCAAGCTGCCCTGGGTCAAGTGTATGAAGGTCGGCACGCGCGACATGAACAAATATCCGCGTGACCTGCGGGCCATCAAGCAAGCCGACCCCGACGTTACGGTGCTCACCTGTCACGACGAGTACCTGCTGCCAACGATGGTTCAGGGCGTTGACGGCGCGTTGGTCGGATTCGCGTCGTTCCTGCCACAGCTGATCGTCGATCTGTACGCCGCGGTCTGCGCCGGCGACCTGAAGACGGCGATGGTGCTTCAGGAACGGATCAACCCGCTGAAGGACGTAGTCTACGGCGGCGGCGAACCGACCGGCGACGCTCATGCCCGCATGAAGACGGCCATGTATCTCGCCGGAATCCTCAAGTCGCCCGCAGTCCAGCCGCCGACGAAATTGCCGACGGGAGCCGAGCTGAAGGCGATCGAAGATGCCGTGCGTAACGCCGGCATGCTGCGGCGCGCCGCAGCGTAATTGACTGGCGCAGGCAGGCGACCATGGAAGGTTGCCTGCATCGCCGGCGAGATATCTTAGAACAGGAACGCGGAAACAACGATGCCGAAAAATTCCGGGACTGTCGGCGTCGCGGGAGGTCTTGAGCCCGCGACGCCGGACGCGGTTGCCGCCATCGTCGCGCGGATCGAACGATTACCGATCACCCGCAAGCTTTTGGCGATCCGGGTCGTCACCGGCATCGCCACGTTTTTTGACGGCTACACGGTTCTGGCGATCGCATTCGCGATGCCAACTCTTGTCCGCACCTGGCATCTGGTTCCCGCCGAAATCGGCATGATCATATCGGCCGGCTATATCGGGCAACTGTTCGGCGCGCTTTTCTTCGGCTGGCTGGCGGAGAAGATCGGCCGGTTTCGGGTGTTGCTCTACACCATCGTTCTGTTCGCCGCCATGAGCGTCGCCTGCGTGTTCGCCTGGAGCGGCGTTGCAATGGCGGCGTTCCGCTTCATCCAAGGGATCGGAACCGGCGGCGAAGTGCCGGTAGCGAGCGCCTACGTCAATGAATTTATCGGCGCGCGGCGGCGGGGCCGTTTCTTTCTGCTTTACGAGGTCATCTTCCCGGTCGGGCTGTTGGTTGCCGGCTTGATCGGTTATCTGTTCGTGCCGATTTATGGCTGGCGGGTGATGTTCGTCATCGGCGCGATCCCTGCGGTCATCATCGTCCCGTTGCAGTGGTTTATGCCTAAATCGCCGCGCTGGCTGGCGAGCAAGGGCCGGATCAGCCAAGCGGATGCCGTCGTCAAGCAGTTGGAGCAAAGTGTCATCGCCAGCGGCATGGTGCTGCCGGAACCGGCGCCGCAGCCCGCCAATGCCCAGGCGATGGCGAAGTCGCGCTGGGGCGAGCTGTTCGAGGGCATCTATCTCAAGCGCACGCTGACGATCTGGTGTCTGTGGCTGTGTAGCTATCTCGTCAACAACGGCCTGATCACCTGGCTGCCGACGCTTTACAGCCAGCTGTTCAAGCTGCCGCTCCAAACCAGCCTTGCCTATGGCTTCACGACTTCGGCATTCGGCGTCGCCGCGTCCATTATCTGTGCCTTGTCCATCGATAAAGTGGGACGCCGGCCGTGGTACATCGCGGCATTCGCCATCGGGGCGATCGCGCTTGCGGCGCTCGCGGTTGTCGGCGCCGGTTCGGCGATCGAGGTGCTGGTTCTGGCGACGGTCGTCTACGCGGCGCTGCAGACCATCGCGTTCTCGCTCTATCTCTATTCTGCCGAGCTCTACCCGACGCGATTGCGGGCGATCGGAACCGGAATCGGCAGCGCCTGGCTCCGAGTCGGATCGTCGATCGGGCCACTGTTGATTGGCTGGCTGGTCGGGGATTTCAGCATCCGCTATGTCTTTGTCGCCTTCGCCGTGGTGGCTCTCGCCGGCAGCATCATTACGACGGCCTTTGCGACCGAGACCAAGGGCAAGGTGCTGGAGCAGCTGTCGCCCTGATCAAGGCCAATGTCCGCAAGGGCGAGCATGGCGCCGCGGATTGCCGTTTAGAACCGGTGTAAAAAGCATTCGAGCGCAGTTTCGAATGATTACAATTATCTTCGACTGCCGAAATGCATTTTTTTATTGGCGCACTCTGCTTTGCACGGTACAACTATATGAAATATCTATAGTTTTTCATGGTTCTAAACTGGGTTTGGGGCGTCGGTGGGGCAATCAAACAAACAACAAAAGCGGCGGATATTCCGCCGCAATACGGCGGTCGCTGCGCTTGCTATCGCTGTCGGCATGGCGGGCATTCTTAAAACTCACGCGCAGGCGCAACAGCCATCGACCTTGCAAGATCAACAAGCTCCGCAGCAACAGCAAATACCGCAGTCGCCCGCGCCATCCGGCCAGCAACTTCCCGCCGCCGCGGGCGCCAGCCAATCGCAGCTGCCGCAAATCGTCGTCAGCGCGCCGAAGACAAAACCGAAGCCCACTGCCGTCGCCCGGCCACAGCCTTCGGCGCCGCCAAATCCGACCGCGGCCGCGCAAGCAGTCCTGGACGCCAAGATGCAGAAGTTCGATCAGGCGCGCGACGAGAATCTGCTGCCGAAAATCGGCGCTTCGACTTACACCATCAGCCGCGACACGATCGAGAAATTGCCGCAAGTCGACAACACGCCGATCGACAAGGTCATCCTGCAGATGCCGGGCGTGTCCTACAATTCGGCGGTCTCCAATCCCGAATTTTCACGTCCGCAACGAATACGCCAACGTCCAAACCAGGATCAACGGCGTCGTGCGTCCCCGAGGGCGTTTCCGGTCTCGGGCCGTTCCTCGACACCAATTTCATCGGCAGCATGTCGCTTCTGACCGGCGCGCTGCCGGCCGAATACGGTCTGCGCACCGCCGGCGTGCTCGACATCACCAGCCGAAGCTTTCGCTGCGCCGGGCGGCGAGGTCAGCCTCTATGGCGGCAGCCGGCAGACGTTCACGCCGAGCTTCGACTACGGCGGCAGCGTCGGCAATTCGGAGTATTTTGTCTCGGCGCGCGGCAATTGGAACGATCTCGGCATCGAAAATCCGACGCCGGCGCTCAACGCCATTCACGACCAGACCCAGCAAGGCAAGTTCTTCGGCTATGCCTCGACGCTGCTCGACGAGTCGACGCGGTTCAGCGTGATCTCGGCCGCGTCCTACAGCGCGTTCCAGATCCCGAACAATCCCGGCCAGACGCCGCTCGGCGATTTCGGCCCGGCGAATTACAATTCCTCGACGCTGAACGAAAACGAATACGACACTTACATCGTCACCATGGCGGCGCTGCAAAAACACGGCACCGACGGCGATGCGCAGCTCGCGGTGTATTCCCGCTACGCCGAAGTTCATTTCGTGCCCGATATATTCGGCGACCTCGTTTTCAACGACGTGGCCTCCGACGTCATCCGGCAAAGCACGCTGACCGGCATGCAGGGCGACGCTTCCTACATCGTCAACGACCGCCACACGCTGCGCGCCGGCTTCGCGGTGAGCGGCGAGCAAACCAATGTCAGCAATGTCTCGACCGTGCTCCCGGTGCCGTTGGCTGGTGACCGGACCGACCGTTTCGACCATCACCGATCAAACTTCGCTGCTCGGCTGGAACATCGGCACCTATATCCAGGACGAATGGAAGATGACCGACCAGCTCACGCTCAACGCCGGCCTGCGGTTCGACCAATTGTATCAGTTCGTCGACGCCAACCAGCTCAGCCCGCGCGCCGCGTTCGTCTATAAGCCGTTCGAAGGCACCAGCTTTCATGCCGGCTATGCCCGTTACTTCACGCCGCCCTATCAGGCGCAGGCGACGCAGTCCAATATCGCGTTGTTCACCAACACCACCAATCAGCCGGACAGTCCCGCTGGCCGATCCGGTGAAGCCCGAACGCTCCAACTATTACGATGTCGGCATCGACCAGACTGTGCTTCCCGGCCTCGATATGGGGATCGACGCCTATTACAAGACGGCGCGGGATCATGATCGACGACGGCCAGTTCGGCCAGGCCGTGGTCTTGACGCAGTTCAATTATGCGCGCGGCTACAGCGAAGGCGCCGAATTCAAAGCCAAGTATAAAAACGGCAACTTCAACGCCTATGCCAATTTCTCTTACAACATCACGCGGGCCATCGACGTCGAATTCGAACGAGTACCTTCTTGACGCCGCGACCTACGAGTATCTGCTGCACAACTATCACTACACCGACGACATGCAGCGCATGACCGGCTCGGCCGGCGCCTCCTATCGCATCTACGACACGACGATGACCGCAGACCTGATCTATGGCAGCGGTCTGCGCGCCGGCGATTTATCTGAAGGTGTTGTGCCCAATTCGCTGCACACCACACCTTATGCCGTCATCAACACCGGCATCGCGCACGACTTCCAATGGTCGTCGGACTACAAACCGCTGACCGTGCGATTCGACATCGTCAACCTGTTTGACCAGATCTACGAGCTGCGCACCGGCACCGGCATCGGCGTGTTCGCGCCGCAATACGGCGCGCGCCGCGGCTATTACGTCGGCCTCTCGCAGAAGCTTTGACCGCCTCCTCGATCGCCGGCGCCGCGAGCTACGCCGCATTGCCGGCGATCGAGCGCGTCCGTCAGCATCCTGCGCACGGCCGCCAACACCGCGTCGAAGGCCGGCCGGCGATAGGCCCATTTCGCGTCGGGCGCCGGCGGCAGCACGACCATGGTCGCGTTGGCTTCGAAGAACAAAATGTCGCCGTGCCGCGTTCACCGCGAAGTCGATGCCGCCGTAGTCGAGGCCGAGCGCCGCGACGATCCGCTCCAGCGCCGCCATGCCGCGCGGCCCGACGACGCCCGCCATATCGTCGAGAAACGCGGCGTCCTTGCGCGCGATTGGCTCGCGAATGCGCCATGTCGGCCGTGAAATAATGAACCTTCCAGTCGCGCGAAACCGCAAGATGCAACGGATACAGTTGCCGATCGACGATCATGACGCGAAATTTGCGAAACATCCCGTCGCCGTCGCGCGCGTCGAGCTGCTCGATCAGCCACACGTCGTCGCCGGGGAATTTTGCCGCCGCCGCGGCAAGCTCGGTCGGCGTTTCGGCGCGGATGAAATGATGGCCGGTGTGAAAGCCCGGCGCGCGCACCAGGAGCGGAAAGGCAAAGCCGCTGGCGGCGACGGCTTCGGCCGCGCCGTCGCCGGCAAGCAGGCGCCGCGGCAGCGCCGTCATCCGCGGCACAACGACGTTCGGCAGGCCGCGAAGCCGCTCGGCATTGGCGAGCGCGTCCGGTCCTGCGCACTTGCGCCGGATGATTGATCACCGGCCGGCTCGTGCGCGCCAGCACTCGTACCCGCCGCTTCGAGGCCTTCGCCGCACAGATCCGCATCGCCGATGCTGTTGAAGACCAGGTCGTGCGGCGGCAGCGGCGCCGCGTCGTCGTAATATTCCGTCACCAGAACGGTGGTCTGAAAATAGCCGATCGTCGAGAAGCGCGCGGTCGGAATATTGCCGCCGCGCGCCGAAACCAGAAGCAGGACGCGAAACCGGCGGCCCTCGCCGCGATAAGGCAGCGTCGTCAGAAAGTGGTTCTCTAAAACCCTTGTCGCGATGCCGTCGGGCGCCGGCCGCGTCGCCGATCTCGGCCAGCAGATTGCCCATGCCGCGATGCGCATGAATATGGCCGGGATCGATCCGCAGCGCGGCTTCGAAGTGGACGCGGGCCTGCGCATGTTCGCCGATCAGGAACAGCAGGTTCGCGAGATTGACGTGGCCCATTGGGATTATCCGGATGATGCCGCACCGCCTCGCTGAACAGCGAGCGCGCGGCCTCCCGATATCCGGCATTGAGAACGAGCGTGCCGAAATCGTTCAGCGCGGCGAAATCGGTCGGCCTGCGCCGGATGAGTTCGAGATAGTCGCGCTTGGCCTCCTCGAACGCGCCTTGCTCGCGCAACAGGCCGGCGCGTTCGAAGCGCGCCTCGAAGCGTCGCGGATCGCGCGCAATCGCGGATCGCGCGCCGAGCGCGAAATCGTGAAGCTCGCGCCACGGCGAATGCCGCCCGATACCGTCGCGAATTGGCCGAATCATTAGAACAAAATTTACCATGAAAGAGGACCATCCGGCGCAGACCCAACAGAAGGCTCCGCCATGGCAACAGATACGGCCGGCAACGGCGTCACTTTGGGCGATCCGGCGCCGTGGTTCGGCGCCCCGCTGCTCGGCGACGGCGCCTTCAATCTCCAGGTCGCCGCCGGCCGCTGGATCGTGTTGAGCTTTCTGGGCTCGCCGGCCGATCCGAGGGCGCAGCGGGAACTCAGCGAACTGCTGCGCGATGCGCAGCTGTTCGACGAGGACCGGATCGTGTTCGCCGGCGTGTTGACCGCGCCGCCCGCCGATCCGGCGCACATACGCCACGCTGACGACGCCGGCGATCTCGTTCATCGCCGACTATGACGGCGCCATCAGCCGCGCCTTCGGCGCCGGCGCAATGCCGCGCACCGTCGTGCTCGATCCGATGCTGCGCGCGGTCGCCGATATTCCCTGGGATTACCCGGCCGGACATGCCCGAACCGTGCGCGACGTCCTGCACGGCCTGCCGGCGGTCGACGATGCGGCCGGCGTGCCGCTGACGGCGCCGGTGCTGATCGTGCCGCGCGTTTTCGATTTTTCGCTCTGCGACTTCCTGGTCCAGTTCTACGACAAGCTCGGCGGCAAGGATTCCGGCTTTCTGCTCGACACCGACGGCAAGACCGCAACCGTCGTCGATTACCGGCTCAAGCGCCGCAACGATCTCGGCATCGTGCGCGCCGGAAATGCGCGAAGCCATCCGCGGCCAGATCGTGCGCCGCCTGATCCCGGCCATCGAGCGGTTTTTTCAGTTCTCGGCGACCCGGATGGACCGCTATATCGTCGCCTGTTACGACAGCGCGATCGGCGGCCATTTCCATCGCCACCGCGACAACGTCAATGCCGGCGCGCAACACCGGCGCTTTGCCGTCTCGATCAATCTCAACAAGGATTACGACGGCTGCGACCTGATTTTTCCGGAGTTCGGCCGCCGCATCTATCGCGCGCCGCATGGCGGCGCCATCGTGTTCTCGTGCGGCGCGCTGCATCAGGTGACGCCGATGACGCGCGGCCGGCGCTACGCGTTCCTCGCCTTTCTCTATGGCGAAGCCGATGCGGCGCTGCGCGAGGCCAATAACGCCAAGATCATGCAAGCCGAATTCCGCTACAGCGGCGGCATCTCCGACCGCCTGTTTCCCGACGACGAGCGTTCGAGCGAGCGCCGCGCCGGCTGAGCGAACGGCCGCCTTCAGGCGCGACCGGCCGATCCCCCGTGGCAATGGGGAGATTTTTTGACCTGCGTCACCGTCTGCGCTTGGCAAGCCGCCGCGCTGCATTATAGTCGACGCAAACGCGCGGCCGCCCGGCCAAGACAAGACGCGTCGGAAATCCAAGGGAGGGGGAAATAATGTCCGCAACACGCGCGATCGATCTTGGGTTCGGCAAAAGTCACGCCCTTGCCGCCGTGGCGGCGCTTGCCTGCCTGGTTGCGGCCGCTCCGGCCGCGGCCGCCGATTTCGTCATGAAATTCGGCACCGCGACGATCAACGAGACGCAGCACCAGTTCATCAAATTCTACAAGGAAGAGGTCGAGAAGGCCTCCGGCGGCCGGATCGAGGTGCAGATCTATCCCGCGAGCCAGCTCGGCCCGATCCCGCGCGAGATCGAAGGCGTGCAGCTCGGCAACATCCAGGGCTATATCGGGCCGGTCGACTTCTTCGTCGGCGTCGATCCGCGCTTCGGCGTGTTCAGCGCGCCGATGCTGTTCCGCGACGACGCCAATGCGGCGGCGACCATCCACGATCCCGCCGTCGAGAAAGCGATGTTCGATCTGGCCACGCCGAAGCGCATGGTCGGCATCGCCACGTTGGACCTCGGCGCCTCGGATTACGGCGCCAAGAACGCGATCATGCGGCTCGCCGATTTCAGCGGCAAGAAGCTGCGCATCAACGGCACCGAGCTCGAACGCGCAGAAGATGGCCAAGCTCGGCGCCACCGGCATCGGCATGCCGCTGTCCGAAGTCGTGCCGGCGCTCGACCAGGGCACGATCGACGGCACCATCAGCGGCCTCTCGGTGTTCGTCTCGTTCAAGATGAACGATCTCCTCAAGGTGATCACCGTCACCAACGACACCTTCATCATTTCGATCGCCGTCGTCAGCAAGCCGTGGCTCGACACGCTGCCGCCGACCTGCAGAAGATCGTGATCGACACCGGCGCGGCGGTCCAGGCGAAGTCGCAAGCAATGGGAGGTCGATTTCACCAAGAAACTGGTCGAGCGACTGGACCGGCCTCGGCGGCACCGTGCACACGCTTGCCGGCCGACGACCTCGCCAAGATGAAGACGCTGCTCGACCCGGTCGGCCGACGAGGCGACCAAGGATCAGCCGGCCGTGCACGACATGCTGCAAATGGTCCGCGCCGCCGCCGCGAAGAACTGACCGACCCATGCTCGAAATCCTGCTGCGCGGCGCGGCTGCGCTGATGGCGGTGCTGCGCGTCGCGGCCGGCGCGATGCTGGTCGCCAGCGTCGGCATCAATTTCGCCAACATCATCGGCCGCTATTTCTTCTCGGTGTCGCTGTCGTGGGCCGAGGAAGCGATGCTGTTCCTGATGATCGGCTGCGTGTTCCTCGGCGCCGGCCCGGTCGGCTGGATGGGCCGCCACATCCGCATGGACGTCGTCGTCTCGCTGCTGCCGCGCGCGGGCGCGCAAGGCGTTCGAGCTGTTGTCCGATCTGGTCACGATCGCGACCTGCGTCGTGCTGGCGATCTTCGCCTGGCCGGTCATGACCATGCTCGCCGAGCTCGACCAGCGCAGCGAAACCGCCAATATCCCGCTGGTCATTCCGCAGGCCGCTGGTGCCGCTCGGGCTTCTGCTCATGGCGCTCGCTGATCGCGGTGCGGCTCTATCGTGCACGGCGTGCGCCATGGCGAGGTCGTCTCGAGCCGACGAGCACTGAGCGGGCAAATGTCGGCGACGTTCGTCTATTTCATCCTGCCGGCGATTTTGCTGATCCTCGGCCTGCCGATTTTCGTCGTTCTGATGCTGACCTCGATGGCCGCGATCGCTGTTCGTCGCGCACGTGCCGATGCAGGCGATCCAGACCTACATGTTCGGCAGCCTCGACAATTTTCCGCTGCTCGCGGTGCCGTTTTTCGTGCTGGCCGGCGAGATCATGGGCCGCGGCGGCATCGCCAACCGCGTCGTCACCTGGGTGGTGTCGATCATCGGCGGCATGCGCGGCTCGCTCGCGGTGACCACGGTCGCCTCGTCGGAACTGTTCGGCGCCATGGCGCATACCTCGGTCGGCACCGTCGTCGCCATCGGCCGGCTGCTGTTTCCGTCGCTGACCAAGCACGGCTACAGCGAGCGCTTCGCGGTCAGCCTGATCACCTCCTCGGGCGCGGTCGCGGTGATCATTCCGCCGTCGATCTCGATGATCCTCTACGCCATGACGGCGCAGGTCTCGGCCATCAAGCTGTTCACCGCCGGCATTCTGCCGAGCCTGCTGATCGGCGTCGTCGATGCCGTCTACGTGCTGATCTATGCGCGCGTGAAGGCGGTGCCGCTGTCGTCGCCGGCGCGCTGGAAGAACATCTGGGCCTCGACCAAGGAAGCGAGCTGGGCGATCGGCACCATCGTGGTGATCTTCGGCGGCATCTACGGCGGCGTGTTCACGCCGACCGAGGCCGCCGGCGTCGCCGTGGTCTATTCGCTGTTCGTGGCGATGTTCGTCTACCGCGAGATCGGCCTTGCCGAGCTGTGGCAGATCATCGTCAACTCGGTGTTGCTGATCGCGCAAATCCTGATCATCGTCACCGGCGCCGGCGTCTATTCCTGGCTGATGACGACGAGCGGCATTCCGCAAAATCTGATCAATGCCGTGAGCGCGATGCACTTGCCGCACTGGCAGACGCTGTTGTTCGTCAATGCCGGGCTTGCTGGTCGCCGGAAGCTTTCTCGAGCCGCCGGCCGCGATCCTGATCCTCACCCCGCTGCTGCTGCCCGTCGTCGAAGCCGCCGGCATCAACGCGCTCCACTTCGGCATCATCATGGCGGTCAATCTGTCGCATCGGCCTCTATATGCCGCCGTTCGGGCTCAACCTGTTCGCCGCGCGCGCCATCTTCAACGTGCCGATGGGCATGATCTATCGCGGCGTGCTGCCGTTCGTGGCGGTGAACTTTTTGGCGCTGCTGGTCATCACCTACGTGCCGGCGATTTCGATGGTGCTGCTGCGCAGGTAGTCGATTTGCTGCAATGATCGCTAGCTCGGCGCTTGCAGCGTCGCGGCGATGAACGTATCGACGTCGCGCAACACCGGAACGAGAAAGCGAAAGAGCGGCGCCAGCGCGGCGATGATGACGTAGTGCCCGACCCGCCGATAGGTCTTGACGGTGGCGGCATTGCCGGCGGCGCAAAGCCGCGCCGCGAGGCGCGTCGCATTGCCCGGCTCGACCAGCCGGTCGCGGCCCCCGGTCAGCAACAAAGCCGGCGGCGCGCCGGGGCCGACATGGAAGATCGGCTGGGTCTCCGGCCGGTCGGCGCCGCCGAAAATCGCCGTCAGCGTTCGATCGCGCAGCGGCATGTAATCGTACGGCCCGGCGATGCCGATCAGCCCGGCAATATCGCGTCCCGGACTGAGCCCGACGTTCGCCAGCCAGCGCGCGTCGATCGACAGCATTGCGGCGATATGCGCGCCGGCCGAATGGCCCTTCAGGAAGATTTTCTCCGGATCGCCGCCGAAGCGGCCGATATTGTCCTTGACCCAGCGCACGACCCGCGCGCCGTCTTGGAGGAACTCGGGATAACGCACCTCCGGATAGATGCGATAATCCGGCACCACCGCCACATAGCCGCGCCGCGCCAGCGCCTTGGCGACGTAGCGATACAGCGCCTTGTTGCCGCTGCGCCAGGCGCCGCCGTAGAAAAACACGATCACCGGCGCCGCCACGGCGTCGACGGGGCGGCAAATATCGAGCCGCTGCCGGGCCCGCTCGGCGTAAGCGATGGAACGCGTGAGTTTTATGCCGATCCTCATGTCGGGTCTGGAGTAAGCAGCCGATCCGGACTAATTAATGGCGACAATCGCCGTCGCGAGCGCGTGAAATGGCCAGAGGAAAAATCGATTTCCCGGTGTCGAACGTCCGGCGCTTCCTGGAACCGGGGCCGATCGTTCTCGTTTCGTCGGCCTGGCGCGGCGAGCAAAACATCATGACCATGGGCTGGCACACGGTCATGGAATTCACCCACGCGCTGGTCGGCTGCGTCATCGCGGCCGGCAATCACAGTTTCGAGCTCGTCCGCCGCAGCCGGGAATGCGTCATCAACGTGCCGACGACGGCGCTGACCGACGCCGTGGTCGGCATCGGCAATTGCTCGGGCGCCGAGATCGACAAATTCGAGAAATTCGAATTGACCGCGGAGCCCGCGAGCAAAGTCGGCGCACCGCTGATCGCCGAGTGCCACGCCAATTTCGAATGCCGTCTCAAGGACGACCGCCTGGTCGACAGCTATAATTTTTTCATCTTCGAAGTGGTCAAGGCGCACGTCGCGCGGCGGCCGAAATATCCGCAGACGCTGCATTACACCGGCGACGGCGTGTTCATGGTGTCCGGCAAAATCATCAGCCGGAAAAATCAATTCAGGCCGGGAATGCTGTAGCGCCGCAACCCACCCTGAGCGGCCGGGACCCGCGTTCGCTCGCACTTCATGATGACGGCTGGATTTTCAATAAAGTTTACCGGATTGCGCACGTGAATTTTAGACAATTTGCGCGATGTTGCCGGCCATGCCGAGCGACATCGACAATTTCTGGGCCAACTGGATCGAAGCCGTGCGCTTCACCTGCGAGGCCCAGGGCGTGATTTCGGCTCGCCTCATGCTGTTTGCATCCGGCGCGCCGGACGCGGCCGACGAAGCGACCCGCATGATTTCGGAAAAGATCCTCGCTTTCACCGATGCCGGAATCGCCGCCGAACGCGCGCTGGCGGACGGGCTCGGACTTTATGCCGCCGCCGAGCGGGCCTATTCGCCGCTGCGGCGCTGCGTGCACGCCAACAGCGACCGGCTGGCCGGCGCCTTGCACTGACCGACAACCTCGCCCGGCCGTCCAGAGCCGTTTATTCAAAGCAAATGAGGACGGGTTTTTGCAAACCCGTCCCCACCGGACCGCTTTAACCCACGCCATGCCTGGAGACGATGGCACGGCGCTTGGGTGCGATCACTACCCAGAGCATGATCCCGAAAAGTGGTTTTCCGGTTTCCCGCCTTCGCGAAGCCCGCTTCGGCGGGCGAAGGAAGGTCGGATAGGATCATGCTCCAATGTCATTTCACGCCTTGTTCAGCGGCATCGCCACGAAGCGCATGGTGTCGCCCGTCTTCACGCGCATCAGGACGTCGTGCTTGCCCGCCGTCTTGGCCTCGACCAGTGCGTCGCGCACGTCGCCGGCATTGGCGACGGGCTTGCCGCCGACATCGAGGATGACGGTGCCGGTCGCCAGGCCCTGTTCGGCCGCCACACCGTCCGGATCGACCGCGGTGACCACGACGCCCCGGCTGCCGGCGCCCGCGACGTCGTTGGCCGGCGCGACTTGCAGGCCGAGATGCGGCACGCCGCTCGGCGTCGCGCTCCCGGTTTCGGCGCTCGCCTGTTGCTGCTCATTCGGCATCTGCGCCAGCGTCACCGACACCGTCTTCGTTTCGCCCTGACGGATCAGGTCGAGCGTGATCGTGCTATTGGGAGCCATCGTGCCGATGGTGCGGGCAAGCTCGCGCGGGTTTTTCACCGGGGCGCCGTTCACCGCGGTGATGACGTCGCCGGATTTAATGCCGGCCTTGGCCGCGGGGCTGCCGTTTTCACCGATACCTCAACGATGAAGGCGCCAGGCGGTCGGAGGCGAGCGGTTCGCCGAGCATTTCGGGACAAGGAGCGAATCCGGTTCCGATCCTAATTCCGGGCCCAGGGCCGAATGACAATCCGTCCCCGGTCGTTTCGGAGAACCTATTCCCGGACCGCGCGTGGAGGCGGATCAGTCCACCCGGGAGTCGATGCAGTTTTGAGATGCCAGGCGATCCCAAACAATTCACGCAGCCGGAAGATGCGGCCACTCATTTCAGCTGGACAGGCTGGAGCAAGGCTGTGTATTCGAGGTGGCCTATTTCGATCTCCCCCTCGGACAGAACCCCAGCAAGGTTCTCGACGTGACGATGGCCGGGGTCGAGAAGCAGTTGCTCGAAACGACTGGCGGGGAAGCAAAGCAGAACGACCGCATGGATCGACCCGGGGCGCTGGGCAGACAACTGGTGATTACGGGGACCAAGGGGGAGACGTCCCTGACCCGACTTTACGTCACGATGGGGCACAGCAAGCGAGTTTACCAACTCCAGGTGCAAGGAGCGAAGATTCGGGCGGACGGGGGCGACGCCGTCAAGTTCCTCAACTTGTTCAAAATGAACCCGTGAACGGAGGGATAAGGCGCGGATCGACCTCTTCTTCGCTCGGCTGGTTCACGCTTTGCGCTCGATTAGCGACTGCGTTTTGACAACCGAATGCTCGCCGGGGAAGGTGTGGAAGGACGAGAGGAACAGGCAGCCGGGCCGGGCCTCCGCGGAGATGAAGCCAAGCGGGGCTACCGAGAGCCCGGGTGTGCGAGGGGAAGTATCTGCAAGAGCCCGCACTTGCTGCCCTGGGCGAGGATTTCGTCGTGGACATCCAAGAAAATCTCCGGCTCCAGCACCTCGACCTGAAAACTCATCTCGTAGTGGATGCCGTGGGCGCACAACAGTCGTCCGGTGTGCTCGCTGCGTAACTTGTAATGCAGCAGGCGCGGGCGATCCGGCAGTTCCTGCTCGGCGGCCGCCGTCACTTCCGTCAAATGGACGTTGGCGTTGTCCCAGGAAATGACGTGGCCGGGGCCGAGTGATGCGGACGATGAGTTCGTAATCCTCGCGCTGAATTGCGACGGCAAGGATGTGGGACAGCTCGGGGTGCCAGGGCCTCCCGTAGAGCTGAAAGACCAGTCGCCCACCGCTGGTCGAAGAAAATCAACGCCCATGACTCGTCGCCCAGCCTGTTCCGCGAATCGACACGTCTCCGATTATAGGCTGGACCTCGCGGTCTCACGATGCGTCTTGCAGCTCGCCGCGCGCGTCACGAGCTCGTGCCGCGCCACCGGCCGAGAGGAACCTTGCCTAAATCTCCCCCTGGCTCAGTGAGCATGGATGACCTAAGCAGGGGGACGTGGTTGTGTAGCAATTTCCGTCCGAGCCGCGCACGCAGCGCAGCGGAGTAAGCGGCCCAGCCAGCAGCCGCGCACGCAGCGCAGCGGAGTAAGCGGCCCGCCAGCAGCCGCGCCGCAGCGCAGCGGGGTAAGCGGCCGCCAGCAGCCGCCCGCGGCGCAGCGGAGTGAGCGGCCCAGCCAGCAGCCGCGCACGCAGCGCAGCGGAGTAAGCGGCCCAGCCAGCAGCCGCGCACGCAGCGCAGCGGAGTAAGCGGCCGCCAGCAGCCGCTTACTCCGCTGCGCTGCGTGCGCGGCTCGGACCTGATAACGAATCGTGTCCGCCTGCTTAGGAGACCAATGGGTCGCCCTCACGGTTTCCTCGGACGGCGATCTTGCTCCGTTCTTGACGAGCCTTTTTCGCCACAGGTCGGGTGGGTACGTGAGGCGCTCGACCGACTGGTCACTCTTGGCGAATTTCAGGTACACCTGCCGTGTCTCCCCTGCCCGCACTTCGACTCTCTGCGTGGTCGTGATGGTCTCGCCGTCGCGTTTCCTCTCGGCCTTGAAGATGTAGTGATAGCCTTTGTCTTCTTCGAGGGGGGAGACACAAACCGTCGCGTGGCGGAGGTAGACTTCGTGCGCTTGCCATCGACGATCAGGGTGGCATCCGCCGGCAGATGAACGACGATCGTCGCCAGTCATCCCGGAGTCGCCGAAGCGGATCGTGATAGAGCGAACGGGTCGGGCCGGATCGTTCGAGATCGTGTTGGACACGATCACGGGTGCCGCGTAGCCGGAGTAGACGGGTGAGTAGGCATAGCCCCAACCGCCATAACCGCCATCACCGCCATAACCGTAGCCCCCCCAACCATAACCTCCCCAGCCGCGCCCGTAGCCTCCCCAACCGTAGCCGCCATAGCCGCCCCAGGCATAGCCTCCGTAGCACCCGCAGCAACCCCAACCACCCCGGCTCCCGAACCAATCCGGCATGTCGGTTCCCGTCGTCAAGGCCGCCATCAAAACCATGCTGTACATCATCTACCTCCTAGGAAAGGAATGGAAAGTGAACTTCCTGCGGTTGGGCCAGGCATCTGAAAAAAGGGCAAACGGTATGCCGTCTCGCAGAAGAACCGTGCGGATACCGATCCTCGTAATGTTTTTTTATGCGGCAGCGATGCGATGACAACGGGCCGACATTGTTCTTTTGAGGAATCCCGACGGTGGGTGAGATGGTGTTTCGCGATCCTGTCCGAGGTCTTTGAGAGGATAGGGCGGAAGCTCGATCACAAAGCGTAAGTTCGCCATACTTCCGCTGAAGATGCCGAACCAGCGGGCGATAATCGAGCGGTGCGCCCGTCGCCTGCTCGATGAGGCGAGGCCGGGATAACGGCTGGCATGGCGATGGACGTTGTCGCGCAGCCAATCCAGCAGCGGAGTGAAATCGCCGTGCTGGAACGGCGCTCAAATCGCCGAAGTCCGCGACCGCGCTTTCGAAGAGTTGGGCCGCATAGGTTGCCGAGCGTGTAGGTCGGGAAATAGCCGATCGGCCCGCGCCCAGTGGCCATCCTGCAGACAGCCGTCCGCATCGTCGGCCGGCGACGATGCCGAGATGTCGGCGATACGCTCGTTCCACGCGGCCGGCACGTCGGCTGGCGGAAGATCGCCCGTGATAAGGGCCGCTCCAGCTCGAAGCGAATCAGGATGTGCAGGTTGTACGTCACCTCGTCGGCTTCCACGCGGATCAGCGTGGGCTCGACATGGTTGACGGCGAAATGAAAGTCGTCCAGCCACACGTCGTCCAGCGCCGCGGGGAAGGCGCGGCGAGCGAGGGGAAGAAGTGTTCCAGAAAGGCAGGCTCCGGCCGACGAGGTTCTCCCACAGCCGGGCCTGCGACTCGTGAACCGCCAGCGAGACGGCGTCGCCCAGCGGCGTGCCGCGCTGCTCGGGAGCGAGGCCCTGTTCGTAAAGTCCGTGGCCCACCTCGTGGAGCGTGGCGAAGAAACCACTGCTGAAGTAGTGCGGTTGTAGCGCGTGCGAGCCGGCAGTCGCCGGGGCCGATCGTGATGAAGAACGGATGGGCGGTCGTGTCGAGCCGGCCGCGCTGAAATCGAAAGCCGATGCCGGCGGCCGGCATTGACTGAAACGCTGCTGGCGGTCGAGCGGATAAGCGCGGTGCAGGACGCCGGGTTCGGTCGGCTTCGCATGCAGTCAGGCGGCGGCCAGCGGGACCAGGTCCCGTCGCAGCGCATCGAAGAGCAATTCCAGATCCCCACTCCGTGCGCCGGGCTCGAACTCATCGAGCAGAGCGTCGTAGGAGGATCGCCGCCGAATGACTCGGCCTCGCGGCGCTTAAGTGTAAGATCCGCTCCAGCCATGGAGCAAAATGCGCGAAGTCGGCGTGCTGCCGGGCGGCGGCCCATTCTTGTTGAGCCAACGAGGTGACACGCGCCAGCTCCTCGACGAGCGGCGCGGCAAGCGCGCAGGCCGCTCGTGGAGGCGGCGAATCTCGCGGACATTGACCGCCTCGGGCGAAGGGGATCGGAGAGGAGATCAGACTTTTCGAGCTCAGCGAGGAGGTCGCCCAATCGCGGATCGGTGGCGCGATCATGGCAGAGGCCGGCGAGGAGAGCGAGTTGCCGGCCGCGGTGCTCGACGCCGCCGGGCGGCATGAACGTTTCTTCGTCCCAGGCCGAGCAGCGCCGCACAGGTCAGCAGCGTCTCCTCGCGAGCGGCGGATGAGTTCGTCGTAGGCGGATCGGGGGTTCATGGCATCGCGGTCAATGGCCTTTTAGCCGCCCCTGGCGGCGCATCTAATCTAACTCGCCGCCGAGACGAGCAGCGACACGCCGAGCATTCTCCCGCCGCCAGTATCTTGCCATAGTGCGGAAAGATCTCCCCCTTTGGGACCAACGAACCGGCGACCCATGCTGACTCCCGCCGAAGAACTGGGCCTGAGCGGCCTGAGCCTGGCCAGCCGGGTGCGCAAGGCGTTCTACAAGATTCCCCGAGGCGGCGCTCGTCGAATTGATCGAGCGCATCCGCGAGGAGTCGTCCGCCGGCACTCATCTATCTGCGCGACGGCCAGCTCGAGCCGATCCGCGTGCTGCCCTGCCCCATCACCGTGCTGCCGGATCAGCTGGCGTACATCCATTTCGTCACGCTGACGATCCAGAACGCCCTCAAGCGGCTGCCGGAGCTGTACATGCAGGACTTCGCCGTGCGCGAGGTGCTGCGCATTTCGCCGGACGAGGAGGAATGGCTGTGGGATTGCTGGGGGCCGAGCCAGCGCGAGCACAATCCGATCTTCGGCCGGCTCGACGCCATGGTCGATTTCATCAGCCCGATGTGGAAGGATTCGCTGCGCTTCGTCGAGCCGAACATGAGCGGCATCGGCGGCCTGCACCTGGTGCCGACTGCTGAGCGCATCGTCGCCGAGATCGTGCTGCCGGTGCTGCGGGACCGCGATCCGCAGTTGCAACTGGACGTCGGCCCCGACATCCGCGAGCTGCTGATGCAGGAGGTGCTCGATCATCTGGAAGCGATGGGCCGGCCGGCGCGGAACATCTGCTTCGTCGAGCCGAAGTACGCCGGCAGCGGTCCCGACGAGCAGGAAGCGCTGGCCCAGTATTATCCACGACCGCTACGGCCTGAAGATCATGCACGCCGACCCGCCGAGCTGACGCTCGCACGGCGACGAGGTCTCTACAAGGGCGATGTCGATCGATCTGGTCTATCGCGATTATGCCGTGGCCGACCTGCTCGAATTGGAGAAGGACGGGGTCGACGTCGAGCCGATGCGGACGCTGTTTCGGCAGAACCGCATCATCTCGTCCATCGCGGCGGAGCTGGATCAGAAGAGCTGCTGGGAGGTGCTGACCGATCCGCAGTTCGCGCAGAAGTATTTCAGCGCCGACGAACGCCAGGTCTTCCGCCGGCACATCCTCTGGACGCGCATCCTGTCGCGATCGCCGGACGCTGCTGCCGACGGGCGCAGCGGGCGACTTGCTCGACTACATGCGGCGCGAGCAGGAAACGCTGGTGCTGAAGCCGAACCGCTCCTACGGCGGCCAGGGCGTGGTCATCGGCCAACTGCTGGAGCAGCGGAATGGGAAGCCGCCATCGAGCAGGCCCTGGCCGACACGGAACGCTGGGTGGTGCAGCAACTGGCGAGCATTCCGGTCAGCGAGTTCCCCGTGATCGGGCCGGACGGCAAGGTCCACGTCGAGCCGTTCTATACGGT
>CAVRDC010000016.1:0-670393 GCA_963719745.1 uncultured Alphaproteobacteria bacterium
CACCAACGTCTCACTAACCGTCACCGTCTGGGTTGCTGCCGTGGCCGGGTTGACGGCCACGTCGGATAGGCTTGCCGTCACAGTGTAGGAGCCGTTTGCAAGTGCCTGTGCGTCGGTCGCGCTGACTCTGACTGACCAGTTGCCGTTCGATTGCACCGTGCCGGTGTAGCTATCGACTATCGTCCCCGAGCCATTGACGATATCGACGATCACGGTCTGTCCGTTGACCGGGACACCGCTGTCTGATGCCGTGCCGTTGATCGTGACGCCGGTTGCCGCCTCGGCCTCGGTAATGACGTTGTTGCCCTCAATCGGATTGATCACAATCGTGGGCGCAGTCTCGACCGTGAAATCGGTCCCGGTCCCGCCATCGCTGGCGAAGAAGAAAGCATCACCTGACGGCAGGCCGGAGATCGAGAACGTGCTCGGTGAGCCATTCACAATCAGCTTCGAGCCGTCGAAAGCCGCCGTTATCACTATCGTGTTAGCAAGATCGATAACGTCCCCAGCCGCGAGGCCCGCGATTGTTCCGGTGAAATCAGATGTACCATCGAGCTTGAGGGCGCCCGTGCCCGGGGTAATAAACGTAACAGTCTGTGCATCGGTCCCGCCCAGCTCCAATGTTCCGCCACTGTTGATCGTCGCTGCGCCCGAGCCGGTGACCGCTCCCACTAGGTCCAGGAGGCCCCCATTTGCTGCCAGCGTTCCCGCATTCGCCACCTGGTCATCGATCCTAAGGATGCCGCCGTTGCTGGCCTCGAATAGGCCGGCGTTAGTCACGGCGTTACCAGTGTTGATGATAATTTGCCCGCCGCCGACATCGGCGTTGATGATACCGGCGGCACTGTTCTGCAGCGTTAGGTAACCGTCGCCCTGTCCGATCAGGCCGCTGCCGGTGATCGTGTTATTGACGTTGATCAGCGTCGCGCTCGTGCCCGGCACCCCGATAATGAGGTTAAACGTGGTCGGGCCGAGCATCTCAATCACGCCACCGCCGGATAGCGTCACCGTGCCGTTGATGCTCAGCGTCGGATCGGCGAGCTCAATCACCCCTGCGTTGATAATTCCGTTTGAGACGACGAGAGAACCGCCTGTGACAATGTCGAGGATCGCACCTTGGCCGACCGTCAGGCCCGCGACGCTTTCGGGCCCATTGATGGTCACCGTGACCGGCACATTAATTTCAACAGTGTCTTGTGCCAGCGGGGCAGAGTTGCTGCTCCAATCCGGCCCTGCATCCCAGTTACCGCTCGCCTGTGAAACCCAATTGATCGTCGTCGGATTCGTCGACGCCTCGATAAGAGGCGCAAAATCCGGAGGCGGCGACGTGGTTTGAGAATTGGTAGTGACAACCACCGTCGCGGTCGCGATCGGACTGATTGGGCCGATGCTCTCAGTGGCGCTGGCCAATTGAACGCTGCCGGTGTTCTCCTGAAGGAGTTGCGGAGTGCTGTCCAGTTGGTTCGGTGAGGTCGAACTGCCGTAACTGCCGGGAGCCGATTGTGGCTGCGCATTCGCGTGTTGGCTAGGCGTAGTCCCTTGTTGAAACTGCTGGATGAATGGATCCTGTATGCCCAGCGAATAGGTGGTGGCGACTCCGTCGTAGGCGCCTTGCAGCTGCGCCATTTGCGCCGGACTGTTCGCGACGGATTGGACGCTGACCGCAGCTCCATCGGGTCGCAAGACAATCGATACTCCGGGATCGTCCACGACGATGACCCGGGGGTTAGCCTCCTTGGTGACGATGACGAAAACGCCGTGCTTAAGGTCTTTGTAGGTGATCGTCTCATCGTCAAGCAGCGCGAAGTCGGCGCTACCGGCTTTTAATTCGTGAATGAGCCCAATGGTGAGAGCACCGAAAGCTAAGCTTCCAATACCGGCCGCGCGGCCGCTACTCCGAATACTTCCGAAAGGGGTATCGATGATTGGACGAGCGGTCGCTATCGGTCCAGTAATAAAGCGAAACGTGCCGCTGATGATGCGGAACAGCACTGCGTTAGAAGTTCGTTCTGCAACGCTGGGGGATTCCTCCAGCACCATTTGAGTGCTGGCGTCGAGTTGCAATGTTGTTCCGTCGGCTAACGAAATTCTTGCGGCGCCATCGATGCCAGTCTCAATCCGGTCGCCCTGATAAATGACGTCCTCAACGCGGGCACGCGTGATGAACGTGCTCGCGCGCCTGATTGCGACCGAGCCAACAACCGATTCCAATCTGGCAATAAAAGATGCGCCGACAGGCGAGAGGTCGCCATCCTGTGCACCGGAGTCACCGCGAAACATGCCGCGTCCCCCACACCCGGTTCGCTGTCCTTTTTAAGCATCTTTCATCGCTTTTTTGGTGCTTGTCAAAACATTAACGTAAACTATGCTCTCGCTCATTCACTGGGCGCCAACTGCCTTCATTAAGGGCGCTATCTGTGCGCGCAGGAGGCGGCCATTGTTCCGCTCCAGGCAAGAGCTTGCGAATGCTTACGAATAGGCCGCGTGCGCCGTGGTTAACGGCCACGCGGCAAGCGGTTCCGCTTCAAAGAAACTCGTTATGCGAATTGATTCACTCCGAGGCATAGGTTAAATTGAAGCATCTTTAGGGTTGATGTCTGAGGGTGGCATGGGCGCGTTGGTGAATGCGCTGCGCTTGGCGGGCGTTCTTTTAGTTGCAAGCGCTCAGCAGCCAGAGTTGGCTTGGAGCCAAAACAATTCATCGCAGCCCGTGGCGCTTGATACGAGCCCGGTCGGCAAGGTGCAGACCGTAACTGGCGTCGCGCATATCGAACATTCGGTTACTGTTGTAGTCCAAGCTAATTTGCCCCCGACCGGCGTCGGTCAAGCCAAGATTGGCGATCTGGTTTATCGCGGCGACATGATCCAGACCGGGGTGGACGGCACGCTAGGCGTCACATTCGCCGATGGTTCATCCTTCAATTTTTCTAGCAACGCTCGAATGGAAGTGAACGAATTTATATATGACCCGCATGGCCATTCAAATTCGACGCTGATTAGTTTGACCGAAGGAACGTTTAGCTTCATCGCAGGCCAAATCGCCAAGACTGGCGACATGAAAGTTGATACGCCGATTGGAGTTGTTGGAATTCGAGGAACTGCGCCCCGCATCGAGATTTCGAAGGATGGTTCGGTTAAGTTTACAACGATGATTGAAGAAAAATGACCGTGCGAGAGGTTTTGCGAGCGGTCCCGACAAATTGGTCTTACTGGAAATCGATATAAACGCAAACCAATCGTGGGCGCGCTAAGGACAAGGCGGGCGGGGTTAGGCAAGAAAACGCATGTCCGATCCGACGCTACCAGTGTGGAAATCCCACAATGCAGTTTCATCTCGACGTAATGAAAATGGAATGGCTATAGACGTGAGGTTTGGTACAGCACGCTGTATGATCTCTCACCTCGGGTCAGTGGTGCTGTCGGCTCTGCTTGCAACCTCGGCGCTGTCGCAAAGCTCGAAGCTGAGCAATGTCGACCTGTGTGATGGCAAAGACCGCTCATCGGGAGAGCTTCAGATCATTGGGTGTACGGCACTGATAAAGTCGGAAGCAAATGGCGCGCAAGTACGAGCAAGCGCATACAACAACCGAGGCAACGCTTTCAGTGGCATGGGGCAATACGAGCTTGCCATCCGGGATTACGGCGAATCGATCAAGCTCAACCCGAATTTCGCCAAGCCGTACAATAATCGAGGCGTGGCCTTCAAAAAGAAGGGCGATTACGGCCGCGCGACAAGTGATTTTGATGCAGCGATTAAAATCGATCCGAACTATACCAATGCCTTCGTTAACCGCGGCGAAGTGTACCAAGTGAAAGGCGACTATTCACAGGCATTGAAAGATTTCGATGAAGCAATTCGGCTTAAGCCGGCGGAAGCGTCGCTATGGAATGAGCGGTGTTGGACGCATGCCCTGGCCGGCGATCTGCAAGCGGCATTGGATGATTGCAACCTGTCGCTCCGACTGCAGCCAGATACCGCTGCCACATTAGACTCGCGTGGGTTGACTTACCTCAAACTGGGGCAATGGAACTTGGCTCTATCAGATTACAATTCGGCTCTGCGATTAAATCCAAAGCTCCCAACGGCGCTTTACGGACGAAGTTTAGCGCGCGGAAAAATGGGTGATCTCGCACGGGCCAAGGCCGACTTTGCAGCGGCAAAGGCTTTCAACAAGAATATCGCAACAGAGTTCGCGCATTTTGGGCTGCAGTAGAGGACTAGGAGCAGATTCCGGTCAATTTCACGCATAGCCCGCATGCCTAAAGTAGTTGCGGGCTTCGCGGGCGGTGAGATTACGCGCGAAGGTTCCGATTCTGCGGCGCAGGCGTGGAATAGTTCGCTCCGCCGCGTTGCGCAGATACGCTTTGAGTTTGCTGAATGGCATCTCTATCGGATTCAGATCCGGTGAGTATGGTGGGAGATAGCGAAGTGTGGCGCCACGCACTTCAATCGCTTCGCGCACGCCCGCTGCCTTGTGTGCGGGGAGGTTGTCCATGACGACGGTGTCGTTTCGCTTCAGTGTTGGAGCCAAGCACTGCTCGACATAATCAAGGAACGTCTTTCCCTTCATAGCGCCGTCAACCACACATGGGGCTGTGATTCCGTTGCGGCGCAAAGCGCCCACGAAGGTGATCGTTTTCCAGTGGCCGTTCGGAACCCGACCGATCAAGCGCTTGCCCCGGCGCAACGCCCGCTCAACCGAACCATTTTCGTATTGGCGGCGGTCTCGTCAATGAACACCAGGTGGGCGGCATCAAACATGCCCTGTTCTCGCATCCAGCGCCGGCGCGCCCGCGCCACGTCGGCACGTTCCTGCTCTGCCGCGCGCAGGCTTTTTTTTAACGTGATGTCGTGGCGCTTGAAGAAGCGCCACACCGAAGTGCGGCTGCCCGCAATCTTGTTCTTGCGCATCGCGCAGACCATCTCATCCAGCGTCAAGTCCGGCTGATCCTCAATCAGCGCCAATAAAAAGTCCCCGTGCTCCTCCAGCGGAGACGTGCTCCCGCCCCGCGGCTTGGCCGCACAGCTTCCGGTCGCCCGATAGCAGGCGACCCATTTGATCGCTGAACTCGGGCTGACCTCAAACTGCTCCGCCGCCTCGCGTCGCGACGACCCGCTCTCAACTCGTGCAATCACCCGACCCCGGATATCAGCAGAGTAGGCTCCCGGCATTGTTCCGTCTCCCCAGGGCAAATCAATATCGAGACTCTCCATCCAAAAGCACTTGGGAATCCCGCCGATTCACTTCGATCGAAACATGCTCTAGCTGCCGGTACCCAACCGCTCATGGGTTTGGCGCAATTTTCGCCTGGAATCTCCAGTTCCCCAAAGAAGGTATTTTGTGAAGAGTCGTTCGTCTCACAAATCGGCACCATCCAGATCAATCCACCACGGCGATGCCGCTGATCGCGGCATGGTAGTGTCCAGAATCTTTCGCACATTTGATCAGGCGACGGCTTCGGTTTGCACGATCTGCTGCTGATAGAGCGGTCGCATATTCATATAACACTTGGCGGACCATGCTGTGCCCGCGATGTAGCGCAACCGTGCGGCGGCTAAGTTGAGGCATGATTGGCCGTCGGGGAATGCGCCAACAACACGGGTCCGTCGGCAAATTTCTTTCATGATCCGCTCGAGCGGATTGTTGGTCCGGATCTTCTGCCGGTGAATGTCGGGAAAGGCATAGTAGGTCAGCGTCTCTGACACACTGCGCTCGACGAGATCGGCCGCGGTGTTCATCTTGGCGGTGCGCAGGCCGTCGACGATCGCTCGCGCCTTCCGATCGGCCGCTTCACGGCTCTCCTGGGCATGGATAGCCTTGAGCATATGGCTCACCTCGCGGACCTTGGTCGCGGGCACGTGGCTAAAAACATTCCGATAGAAATGCACCATGCAGCGCTGCCATCGCGCCTCAGGCAGGTACTCCGCAGCGCTCTCCATCAAGCCGCGGCAGGCATCGGAAATGATGAGCTGCACGCCCTTGAGGCCACGATCAACCAGGTGCCGCAGAAACGCCGACCAGCCAGACTTGTCCTCTTTGGCACCTTCGCAGATGCCCAGAAATCTCCCGAAAACCCTCGGAATTGACGGCGCTGGCTACCAGGAGTGAGACATTGCGGACCTCGCCGGCCCAAGTGCGCTTCATCACGATGCCGTCGAGATAAAGGTACGGGTGCTCGCCTTCGATACGCCGGTTCCGCCAAGCCTCGATCTTGGCGTAGATCTTCTTATTGAGGTTCGACACGGTGCTCGGGCTCACCCGCGTACCCCAGAGGGCTTCGGTAATGTCCTCCACCCGCCGCACCGAAATCCCCGCAAGATACATCTCGATCAGCGCTTCCTCGACCGAGCTCTCCCGTCGGCGGTAGCGTTCGATGATCGCAGTCTCAAAGGTCTGGCGCCGCAACTTCGGTATCTTGAGATTGACTTCGCCGGCGCTGGTCTGCAGCGTCCGCTCGTAACTGCCAGCACGGGTATCCTGCCGAGCTTGACTGCGTTCGTAACGTCCAGCGCCGCAAAGCTGGTCTGCCTCAGCATCCAGCATGGCGTTCAACGTCTCCTCCACTGTGCCACGTACCATCTCGCCAAGATGGTCTCGAAATCCGGGTTTCGTCGATCTGGATCACCTGGCCCATCGGCTTCTCGTCACTCATCGGTTGCTCCTTCATTCTAGAAGAAGCCGTCAGTCCTGAAAGTGCGAAAGATTTTGTACGTTATCCGCGGCATCGCCGCGGCGCGCTCGGCTCACACTCCTCGCCGAGGTCACAGGGAATTTGCCAACGGTATTCAGCGGGACGCTGCGTATACCGTGGGCTGGTATAAAGGAAGGTTCGAAGGGTAAGGGGCTCGAATACCCGAATACCGTCAACTCAGCCGTTCGTCCATCACGAAGCGAAAAGATCGTTGAAAGGCTGCGACCACACGGCTTCCCACAACCTTCGATCTTTTGTATGGGGGGTAGCCTCAGTTTTCGTTGCTTTTTACAAGTCTTTGCTCCTTTTGCGCTGCAAATTCCGCCAGATTGTCAAATTGATACGCTCGTGAGGGGCATAATCGAGAATTATCATTTGATTTCATCGCGAATCGGAATATGCGGAATGCGTATAAGGAACAAAAAAGGCGTAACAAAAAATTTACGGCTTCGGGCCGAACCTGTGGGGTGCCAAGGGATTTACCCACATGGTCTTCATAGTCGCCTGCCTGTTCATCGGATGCGGGATAGGGCTGCGCTTCAAGGTGCTAGCCGTCGTTCCTGCTGCGGTATTGGCGATCGCTTTTGTTTATATCCGTAACGCAGGTGGCGACGCATTCTGGTCGGTGTTGGTGGCCGTGGCGGTCACTGTGAGCTTACAGATTGGCTATCTCATTGGGCTTTGCATTCATTATTTGGTGCTTAGTGCCCCCGCAGACCCCTCACGTGTAAACTCATTGTCGGGCGCTTCGCCAACCCGGACCGGATCAGTAGCGGCAACTTCTGATCGTGTCTAACGACCGCATGCCTCCGGAGTAGGGCAATTACAACCGGTTCTCGTCGCTTTACCAGGCATGTCGGCAAAGGCCGGCATTAGCTGCGACTATTTTTCGATCCCGGAGACGCAACGACGTTGAACGGTTACGTTCCAAAAACTCAAGCCACGGCTCAAGTCTCATGCGCATGATTTATATGGCGCGCTCGACTTGCAATGAATTTGCTTCGCAAGCTACGCGGGCCAGAAACTTCTGAGCTAATGCGCGCCGCCGTTGCGACGATAGTCTTGCGAGGAAGCAATCTGCCGAGTTCGGAGCGTATGCGAATAGCCAAGGCCTCTGTCGGGTTGATGTTTTTAACCGAAGCATCGACCGACGAAGCGCTTTGCAGCTCCAAAAGGTTGATGCTGTCAAACGCCTCCAAAAGCGCCAGACCGCTGTCGCGGCGGCCGCGGTCTCCGTCTAGCACGGCGCACAGCGCCTTAATCAAGCGTGCCGATAACGCGCCAGGCTCATTATTGACGGTCTGCGTCACGCACTGGAGCGCTGTTATGACGGTCTCTTCCGAATAATAGTTGAGACACTGCGTGATGGCCCCGACGGCCATAGTCTGTCCGGGGGATTGCCTCTTGATGGGGACAGGATAGCGTAGCACATCGACGTTGGCGCGAGCGCAGACGTCGGCCACCCGCATAGCCCCGGCCTCGCGTTTCGCGAGCGCGACTCCGTACAGCGCCATCCGGGAGACCGCGGTGGGGGCTCCGTTGATTGACTTAAATGCGGCAGCCTGCTCCTCGCGAGTGGCGCACACGATCTGACATGGTACGCTTTTAAAGCCCACTATTGCTGCAGCCGTGGTCCGGCGCTGACCGTCGATGATGGCATACCTGCCTCCTTCCACCGCTGCGACGACGACGGGGGCAAAGCAGGACCAAGTGAAGGCCTGCGCCATGCGTTCAACGTTTCGGCATCCCGCGCCGATCTGCGGTTGGTAGGACGGGTCGACGACCAGATGGGCTATTGGGAGCCAACGCAATATGGGCTCCGCACCGGCGAATATCGATTTGGGCTTCTCGAACCCAGCGGTTGAAATCGCCCTCATCAACCAACGTCCTCACGTAACCAACGCCAAACCACGCCAAGGCGGTACCATGCGTCGGAGGTTCGATTGCTTGCAGTGATCAAGATCACAATATTCCGGATAGGGATGTGTCATTGCGGCACTGCAGGTTGCTGTTCGACCCCTAGCAAGATATAGGCCAGCTGCGTGATGCTGCGGTGACGCTCCGACTTGCGGCAAGGAAACCTGTGACGTCCGGAACGCGAGGGGCGGCGCGGCGGGAAGGGCCGCCCGCTTTGCGCGAGTGTCGTAATAGCCCTGTGTCGCCTGGCGGGTTCGCTGCAGCCGCGCAAGACCAACTCCTAGGCCTTGGGTTCGGACGCCGCTGACAGGCAATCGATATTCACTATTTTGTATGTACCCGGTCAGGACGGCGTTCCGACGTGCCCGGCTGACCCCTGGGGCGCTCGTCGGCGTCCCGAAGTGTCTCATTTTGAACGAGACAAAAGTTGCCAAATTGGGGAATAGGAAATATGTGGTTCAACCCGCATGTCCCGTTTTATGGTATCGCTATGCTACTAAGTGACGACGCAAGGAAGTTGCTCAAGCATTTCCAAGATAATGACTTGGCTCACGGCGAGTACCAATACCCTGCAACGATGCTGCGGGTGTTCAATGGTGATGAAGAAGTCTGCGAAAAAGCTCAGCAGCAGCTGTCCGATTTGGGGCTATTAGATCTACGCGCACCGCCTTTATGTTATAGCACTAACCGCATCTGCAGTGCCGCTCTTTCGCTCGCAGGGGACCGATACCTGGAAAAAAGCCCGTATTCAAACTGATGGCGGATGGTGCCCTGTCAACATCGGAGTGCCAAGCTGGTGGTGTTGTCGGGGAGGATCAAAATCGGCAGGAGAGAGCAGCCTGCAGGATCGATGGAGACTGTTAGAGCCGTGTTTGCCACAGCAAGGTGATACCTATGATTATCCTCGATCGCGCCCAGTCACTGAGCTTGCGCCGGGCAGCGACGGGCCGCGTTTTTGTACGCGGGGCCGAGGGAACGGGGAAGAGCTCACTCGCCAACGCGATCGCGGTCCAAACCGCCGAGGCTGGGCTTGCCTGTCTTTTAGTAGGGGCAAGTCCAGAACTCGATAGGCCACTTGACTACAGATTAGCCCGTCCTTGCCATTCAATACTCGCTCGACGCGCTCTCGTTAACGGCCGCCCTATCATCCGTCAAAAGCAAATTGATCCTATCGAAGCGCGCGGGCGTCTCGATCCTGCTGCCATGCGGCTCGCATCGCGGGCATTTAGTTGTGCACGTGAACTCATCCAGCGATATGGGCTCAACGAGGAAGAGGTCGCGCACAGCCTCGCAGTTGGGCCAATTCCACCACATGCACTGGATCTGCTTGCTGTCGTTGCGCAAGATGCCAACCGCATCGCTCAAATCTTGTGGTCAGGCAACCGACGCAGTGGACGTTCTCTGGATGATGTCGAGAGAGTAATTGCCGGAAGGACGACGAATGCGCCACCAGATGAGGGTTCGCTCGCTCTAATCCTTGCAGATGATGCCAATTTTGAACGAAAGCTGAGCAGCATCCTTGGGGCCACGCCGCATGCCGACGAGAGAGACCTTGGTATGCTTATTGATTCGCTGCGAAACCCGGCCCCACCGGACAAAACGCTGAGACAGGTGCACGAGCACATAGTACAGACTACCCAGCTGCTTCGCGATGCGATTGATCTGGTTAGGACCGGCGGTAGCCTGGAGGCAGCAATGGACGCCGAATCGAGCTCCCAAGCTAGTAAGATCGTCGAGCTCTTCTTGCAGAAACGTCCAGGAGATGGAACCGACGCAGCAGTCAAATTCTTCGCGAATGTGGTGCGGCAGTTTGAGAAAGACGAAAACGCACTGGCACCCTACCTCGAGCGCTATGGTGCACGAAGCATCGGAAGTATCGCGCAAACCGAATTAGATAAACCGATTCCATTCTCCTCCGAATTCCCACGCGCCGGATCGTATGTGCAGAATCTCCGCGAAGCCCGCTATGCCGCCAATCAGTTTCCGGGACGCATGGCTCAATTGCGCGCGATTTTGTCCGCGCCCCTCGTGAGAGAGATTGCAGACATGCCTATCGAGAAAACAGTCAAGAGTGTTGATCGGAGTACGATGCCTGACAAACGCGCTAAAGCGGCGCAGGAGGTAAGACAACTCCGGGATTTATTTGCAAGCACTGGCTTCGGTGATCTTTTTTCGGCGCCTGCCGACTTTGTGCGACGGGCCGACGAGTCTCTTATAGCTCAGCAAACGGCAACCGTGACAAATCATAGTTCAGGAGTACTAGACCTTCTCCTGGAAGCGACGACTCCGTCTGCGTCCGCAAAGTCGTCTACAAAGAAAGAGTGGCCGCCGTCTGTCGTGCGCGCCAGGACTCGGAGCGAACTGACAGACATTGCATCTCGAGACGACCGGTTTGACGTTCTGGTGGCCGATGACGCGGACGCTTGTGAAGACAGCGCGCTTGAGAAGTTCGCTGCAGCCGGGACCCGAGTTCACCTGATAGGAACCGACAAGGATGGCGATGTTGTCGTTCTAGACATTCCGCACCGTCAGATTAATTTCGAACTTGCCGATCTGGCGTCGCGGCGACAAGGGTATTGGCTTGCTGGACCGACCGGGTCCGGCCTAGTGGTCCACGAAACAGTCGGCGCTAAACTGGAATATTTAAAATCGGAGGCGACCCGGCTCACCAATAGTTTGCGCGATCTGGGCCGCGAAGCGGTGCTATCCGACGGCGGGGAGTGTGCCGTTGCAGATTTTGTTGTCGCGGCGATCGATGAGCTTACCGACGCAGGCGTCCTAAATCTTGCCAAACGTGCTCGCGAGGGAATCTTTATTCTATGTCGCCGAGATCTGCGACGGCTGGTTTCGCCGCCCGAGCGGTCCTTAACGGAGGACGCGATCACAGCACGCTCCCTCGGTTGGAAAATTAAGCGAGCATGTTCTGAGGGCGTAGTGCTTGAGAAAGACGATAGAGCAGTCGCGCTCGTTGACGAACCGGTGGCCTTGACGGGTTCTGAAGATTTGGTGATGGATGTTGTTGATCGGTTATCAGCTCTGGGGTGGCGCCCTCTCGTCGCATGGCGGGATGCGCCGCGTGATCCGGATGATCTGGAACGCCTGCTCGATCGGCACTCTTCATCATTGCCCGGAGAAACATTACGCGCTATCGCCGAGCCGTTTGGCCTTTCGCAATCCGTTCCGCGGTTGGGGGAAGACTTTCACCACATTAAGTTAAGACCGGAGGAAGTCGCCGGAGAATCTTCTGGAGTGTTGAAATCCAGCAGCGGCGGTGGAGGGCATCCGTCCTGGCAAGACGCCGATGTAATACGATCGGCCGATCAAGAATCCCTAGCCGGATCGGGTGCGCGCGAAGCGACGTCGCTCGTTCGGGTCGTCTCGGTGGTCATTTCGCCTGCCGCTAAGGAAGAGGCAAAAGCGCCTGATACCGATCCCGATAACCGGGCCGGGCCCGTCGCCCCCCGTGAGCAGGTGTAGGTCTGTCGACGCGAGGCTTTAGGGCCTGTTCTGCGCTACGCCGCGGCCCACTGCGCTTAATTTAAATTTACTGTGTCTTTTTCGGAAAGATGATTAAAATCAATAGTTTACATCTCATCTAAGCCGTTTGCTAGATAAATTGCTAGTTTGCGTCATTTCTTCAGCGATCAGTGTGTGCTATCCGCGTTTTTGGGAGAAAGGGGTGAGGTTGTGGCTTGGGTTGGCGAGTAATGGTCCATTTTTTCCCAGTTGACGACATTACTGGACCGCGGAGTTCCCAGTCCCTTTTTCGCCATTTTTCCTACCGTCACATTAGTCTAATCACAGCCTTATGCGACTTGGTTTTGATATGTGCGGCAAGCGTCGCTGCAGGCGTGTTGTATCATTTGTTGTTCTTTGCGAGTGAGGGCGCCCTCACCGAATTTGCGGCGATCGGCGGTTATTCCGGCCTGTTTTTCGTCCTGGTGTTCAATTCACTCGGACTCTACCAACCAAATGCATTGCTGTCCGCCGCCACTCAAATTCGCGGCATCGTGATCGCTTGGGGCGCTGTGCTTCTGTTCGTAACTTCGGTGTTCTTTCTGCTGAAGATCGGCGCCTCCTATTCTCGGGGCGCAACTATCAGTTTCAGCTTCGTCGGCGTGGCGTTACTATTGGCTTCGCATGCCCGCATCGGGTTCAATCTGCGTCGAATTCTTGCGGATGGTACGCTGGCCGGACCACGCGTGATCATCATCGGAGACCCTGAAGAGCTGGCGGCCAACTCTGCGCTTCATTTGCTGCGTACCTATGGTGCGCAAGAAGTCGATCGTTTCGAACTTTCGCCTTCAACGGATCACACCGCGCCGGAAATCGCAATCATCGACTGCGCAATCAAGGCGGCTAAAAGCGGCCAGGCAGAACAGGTATTACTCGCGCTCCGTTGGGTCGATGCGGAGCGCAGGAGTTTCATTTGCGAACGTCTGCGGGTTCTTCCACTGTCAGTGTTTTTGCTGCCGGATCGCTTCGTGAGCTCGATCCTTTCGCAGGCCAACTGGGTCCCTTCCGCGGAGCTTCCGGTTGAAATTCAACGCGCTCCCTTGTCGCGGCAGGATATGGTGGTGAAGCGGACCTTCGACCTTATCCTGGCCAGTCTGGCGTTAATGATGCTATCACCGCTGCTTTTGATAACGAGCCTGGCGATCAAGCTCAACTCCCCCGGTCCGGTCATATTTCGCCAACGCCGGAGAGGGTTCAATGGTCAAGCGTTCGCGATTTACAAATTCCGGACCATGAAGGTTTTGGAAGATGGCCCGACCATACGCCAGGCTCAGCGCAATGACGATCGGGTCACTTCATTAGGCCGGCTTTTGCGTGCCAGCAGCATTGACGAGTTGCCTCAGTTGTTGAATGTCCTGGCTGGCGAAATGTCCCTAGTCGGGCCTCGTCCGCACGCCTTGGCCCACGACGACAAATATTCCAATTCGATTGACAGCTACGCGCTGCGGCATCACGTCAAGCCTGGCATCACCGGTTGGGCGCAAATCCACGGTTTTCGCGGTCCAACCAGCGACGTTGGCCTGATGAAGCAGCAAATCCAACTTGACCTTTGGTATATCAACAATTGGAGCTTTTGGCTCGACTTGCGCATCATGGCGTGTACCTGCCTTGAGGTTTTGCGCCCCCGGAATGCTTACTGAGGAAGAGGCTTTAACTGCTGCAGGACCTGCTGCGAGAGCACCCGGTGCGACGTGCCGTTAGCCCTACGGGGAACGCTGCCCCTTTAAGCAAATAGAGAATGATCGACGCATTTTCCGGAAGCTCCAGCCACCCGGGATATTGTTCGTTCAAATAGCATCGGGATATCGTCCTTTAAATGGTGTTCAATCAGCGCTCGAACGTCAGCCTGCGTCTTAAGCTTCATGACTTGATAAATCACGAGTAGTCGCAGCAACGCGCCCGACCCATCCGAGCTGGGCAGTTGGTGAACACGATGGATTAACGTCGTGATCAGCGGCGGCATGGCCCGATGCACTAACAGTCCCTACGAGGTGATGCGAAACTCTACGGTGACTTTGCTGACGTCGACACCATGGAGGTCCGCGAACTCCTGGCGAACCCGCTCGATGAATCCGACCGCGGAAGCGGTCTGTGAAAGTTGGTGCCTCGGCACGGACGCAAGTGGCACAAGGGTTTGCCACTGAGCCTTTGTTTTCAGCCCCTGGACCATGTCCGCAGGGCGACCGCGAGATGCCTCGTCCAGGGCCAGAAAAATGGGAGCCTTGGGCGAGAAGTCCGGTCGTTCCTTTTGCCGGGCCTTTAGCGCCGCATCGAAGGCCTGGATGATGGCCTCGGGCGCGAAGCTGAAGACCTCAGCCGAACCCGGGTCATCGGCGGCAGGTACGACCACAATGACCTCATCCATCCGTGGAATTGTCGCCCAGTGACCGTCCAGGTTGCGGGTAAGGCCGACCTCGCGGTCGAGCGACGTGCGAACGGCAATATCGCGTTCGTCGTCAGAGTCTTTGCGAGCTCGAAGACGCGCGCCCGGCACGATGCCCGCGCCGCTGATCAGTTCGACCGTGAAGCCACGCTGCTCAAGCGCCACGCGGGCGCACTCGCGTAGTAGGGATTTTCTCAGCTTCATGCACAGACCACGTGCTTAGTCACATCGCACGTGCTTCTAGCACAATAGAGGAATACTAGCAAAGGTAGAGGTATATATCACGCCATAGTGAAATATACTTATGCGGCGCCTATGATAATGAGTTATATACCGCTGTTGGAGTCTTTGACATGAGCAATCAGGGAACCGGGTACAAAAAACCGCCCCCACACGCGCGTTTCAAACCTGGGCAGAGTGGAAATCCGGCCGGCCGGCCCAAGCGCGCGCCAAGCTTTTCGGCGGCGCTGCTGGCCGAGCTTGCAGAGACCATCCCGGGCAGCGATAAAAAGCACGCCCGCACAAAGCTTCAGGCGTTTGTTCGAAAAGTCGTCGATGCGGCGATCGCCGGCGACGCGCGCGCGCAGGCCGTTCTTGTCGGCGCGCTGGCGCGCATCGGCGATGTCGAAGCAAACGAGCCCGACGCGATTGCGCCGGACGACCGCGAAATCTTGGAGGCCTACGTGGGCGGAAGGCTGGAGCGCCGCTCCCACGAAACCGACGCAGCGCCATCCCCGGGCGAAGAAAATACGCACTGATGGCCAAGGTGATCGCCAGCCGCCTTGGCTTACCGGGCTGCGTAGGTCACGGACTGGCTTGTTCAGGCAAACAGCAACAATGGGGATCGAAATGAATGCCGAACTGAAAGCCTTGCTCCGCAACGATTTTTTCTCGTTCGCACGCAAGGCCATAAGAGAGCTCGAAGGCACCAGGCTGGCCGATCCCTACTTGAGTTACTTGGCGAGCGAGCTCGATGGGTTCGCCAAGGAGGAGACCCGCCGGCTCATCGTCAACCTGCCGCCCGGCCATTTGAAAACGCTGCTGGCGTCGGTCTGTTTGACGGTGTGGTTGCTCGCTCACGATCCGTCGCTGCAAGTCGTTATCGTCACTCACGCGGAGCACCTCTCCAAGACGATTGCTCGCAAAATCCGGACAATTTTGCTTTCGAGTTGGTTTAAAGATGTTTTCGCCACTCGCATCAAATGGGGCCATCAGGAGGTGACCGATTACGGCACCACCGCCGGCGGCGGCGTCTTTGTTGCATCGTTCGGCGGCCGCTTCACCGGGCGTCGGGCCGACGTGATTGTCGTCGACGATCCTCACGACATCAGCGACACGCTCGAAGAAATCGAAAAAACGGTCGAGTGCTTCGATACGGTGTTGATGTCACGCCTCAACAGTCCCAAGGATGGACGCGTCATGCTCGTCGCGCACCGGGTTAATGAGCAGGATCTATCGGCGCGTCTACTGCGGAAGAAAAAATGGAAGCAGGTGGTGCTGCCGCTTGTCGCCACCTGCGCTCAGACGTACGAGACAAGCTCGGGGAATTGGCGTCGGCGCAAGGGCGAACTTCTGCGCCCAGACGCGTTCGGTCCCGAGGAGCTCGATGAATTGGGCGCTCACTCCTTCAGCCCCGACTTTGAGATGCTCTACCAACAGGACTTCGATTTCCGGGCGTTGCCCGCGATCAGACCCGAACATTTTGCGACCTTCACCCAGCCGATGCCGTCACCCGTTTCGATTGTTCTCAGCGTCGACGCCGGCATGAGCAATCGCCGCACAAGCGCGTTCAGCGTCGTTCAAGCATGGTGCGTGCGTGACGATCGCTATTATTTATGTGATCAATTTCGGGAACAATGCGACTTTGCGTACCTGCGCGAGAACATCCGCCACTTCCGCAGACGCTAGCGGCCAGCGGCTATTCTTATCGAGCGCGCCGCCAATGGCCACGCCCTGATTTCGGATCTGAAGCGCAAGTTCGGCGAACTCGTAATACCTGTTGAGCCCGACGGCAGGTCCAAATCCGCGCGCCTTCGTGCCCACGCCAACACGATCCTTGCCAGGCGCATAAGCCTGCCGGCTGACGCATCGTGGCGGGAAGCTTTCGTTGCCGAGTTTGTCAATTTTCCGAATGGGACGTTTACGGATCAGGTTGATGCCGCTACCCAATTCCTCGATCACGCTGGAAAATTTGCAGGTCTGGAACCCACTCCCCCGGCCGGCGTGGCCGCAACGGTGAACAGGCGCGGTCAAGGCAGGACGATTTCGTCTTCTAGCGGCCACGAGCACGGATTGGCAATGGCCGTACGCGGCGATGGCTGGCCGATTGCCCGCCGCTCATTCGGTGGGCCGGTTTTTTCCATCACCAGCGGAGTCATCCGCTGAGCGCTAGCAAGGGTGCGCAACGTGTTTTACCTTGATTGTAATAGATGATGAAAATGATCCAGCAGGATGTTTCGCGTTCGGCTTTGACCAACTCGCCGGTGGTGGCTATGACCAGCGGCGTGTACACTTGTTCCTTTATTAGGATGATCGCTAATTCCCTGTTCGACGGCAATTGTTGTCGTCCACCCGCGGCCAAGCCCTTGAATTTACGACGTTTCCGATGGCGCGCCGTTGGTGGGATGATAAAATTCCCTGTTATTTTCCCTGTTAGCAGGGAATTCGCGCGCCTAAGGACCCATGAATGAAGCGTCAGACGCGCTATAGCCCGACCCAAGATGGATTATCGCGTGCTCGGCTTGAGCGGCTGAGTTGTCCAAGGATAAATACCCCCCGAGGCCAGGGGGTAATGGACTCAAAGATCTCGCTGTTTGACATCGTGAATGACTTCGATGGACCGGCGGCGCCTTCGTTTGCCCGGGGTGTCGGCGGCGCGCAGACTCTCGGTAAATGAGCGTCGTCGGTTCCAACTGCTCGAACTGTGATGAACCGCCATCGGGGGCGAAGATGATGATGCATCTGGGCTTTCCGGATTTTGCGCCCGCCATCGCCGCCGGAAGATAAACGCGGAGGGTTCTCGGCAAATCGGCGATCCTCTGCGCGGTGACGCGGTTCTCTGTTTTCGCCTTGCCGTCATGAAAAGCACCGTCCTTCTGTCGCTAATGTGGTGCGCTCACGCACCTTGCGTCTTGCGGCGTCAGCCGAACGTCGCAAAGTGATGCTCATGTTGACGGCCTCGCAGTGAGCGATGTAGCAATTTCCATTTGGATCAACGACCTAAGCCTCTGTTGTCCTGCTGTGATTCCCAGCATGAGAAAGTCGACGAGCTTGTGGCGCTCACGTCCAATCATGAATCGGGAGCCACCACGCTTCATTCCGTCTGTGCGGAACATCACGTTGGGTGCGCTACCTCGGCGGAGCTGAGCAGGCAAAAGTTCGTGCCAGATTTTCAGCGCGTCGTTGCATGATCTCCGACGACTGCCGTGCGCCAACTTGGCTTGCCTGCGCAGCTGCAAGTAACTTGTCGAGTTCGGCTATGAGGTATGTGCTCACCAAATGTCGGGAGCGACACCGTTGAGGAACCGGAACCGCGGCGGGGTCGTAGTTGACTTGTTGAAATCCGTTTTTAGAGATTTTTTGCCAGTCGCCAGCAAGTCGGGCATTGCCGGCGCAGAGTGAAAGGAATTGCCGGCCGCCGAACCTGGGCTAGCGCCGTTGTCAGCGGCTATTTGTTCGCGGCAGTCGCTGACTCGCTGCGTTGGCGCCTTGGACGTCCGGCGCCGATGAAACGGGAGGCCCAGCGCAGTCAACGCTCGGGTGACCTAAAGGCTTGCTGCGCTGCATCAACGAGATGGGTTATCATGCATCTCGTCAACCGCAGTAAATGGAGCGATCACCAATGTCTGTGGCAAAACCGCTGACGGCGGCCAATTGGCTGCACTATTTAGCGGCACATAATTTTGCTGTTAAATGTGACGTTTGTGGGTCCAGCGACTTCAACATCCACAACGAACTGCGAGCAAATAGCCGAATAGGAACGCTTGCTTTCAAGTTCCCGGGGGCTGATGTTGTTGGCGCGAATGTGCTTGCCCTTGTGATGGTTGCCTGTTCGCGGTGCCACAAGGTTCAGTTCTTTGCTCGGGAACCGATTGCCCATTGGTGCGAGCAGCATCCGACGTCATGACGCGTCTCCCGCTCTCCCGGGGAGTTGTCCACAGGTTGCGCCGAAACGAATTGTCCCATCTGTAACGGAGCGCCTACCATCGCCACTGGTGCAGGCAATGGCGATTAGCGAACGGCAAGGCGAATTCGGATCGTGGGTGAGGGCGGTGAGGTATCGGGACCGGGCGGCCAAAATGCTGCAACTTACCGATGCTGCAACGGGTCCCGAAGTCAGAGATCGTTACTTTAGGATCGCGCAGCATTACCTCGCGCTGGCGGAACTTGAGGAACAAGTCGCACAGCGGGAAGGCCGCTGGTCCGATATGGAAGTAGGCCGCAAAGATGAGCGGTCGTGCACTAATTCCAGACGCCCGCTACCTGCATAGCCGTCGAAATCGAACGCGCCGTCAGCCGTCATGCGTCGCCGCGTGGCACCCACGGTGGGTCCATGACAACGCGACGATATCGGTCTTCCGGTCGTGATGGGCGAAGGGGATCGTTTTTGACATTGGGTGGTCTCCTGTTTGGGTTGGGCTGCATGATCAGACCGCGAATAAGGTTGATCGCGCTCATTCCCAAATCAGTTTTTCTGTGACTTATGGGCGGTCGACTTTTGGAGGGCCGACCATGAGTACATTACCTATCGGGAAGTTGAGCTTGCCCGGTGCTTGAAGCCGTTCTTGCGGCGCTTGGGCACACAGGGCCACTGATGTATCGCGCAGGTTTACCCGGCGGCGCGTCTCCTGCTGCCAGGGCTTTTCCCGCCTCGGCGCCCACTCGCGGGCATATTCTTGAACGGGCGCTTTGGCATCGTCATTCGATCCTCGGCGCGTACATTTATGAGCTAGCGCGGGCTTCCCCGGCCGGTTCTGGCCTGCACCCAATCTACCCGGCGGCGGGTCGCTTTCCGCAATCTGAAGGCGCAGCGGAGCCCCATTTCGGCGCGGCTTGTCTCTTGACCGGAGGGGGGCGGCTGGATGCTGCCTTGTGCAAAATGTTTCCTCTGCGGGCCCCAAGCGGCGCTGATTTCCTGCGCTTAGGGTCCTTGCGCGAGAGAGAGAACCGTGCGTCCGCCCTCTCAGATGATCGAAATAGAACCACACAAAAATGGTCGAGCGCCCGCCTGGCTCGCGGGCGCTCGTGGGCTGCGGTTGCTAATTTTTTAATTGCCCGGGGCGGCGAATGGACCTCGACCATTGCTCATCTTCCCCGTGGCCAGCAACCGTATCTTTAGCACAATTTGGGCGTGATCGGGGCGCAAACCTAAAGAATGGTTAAGATCAGTGAAGAAAAGGGGCGGCTGAAACCGCCCTAGATTTGGTATGCCTCCGCGCTCGGTATTTGCACCGCGATCTCGGCAGCGCCTTTAACATTTCGGGCAAAGAACGGTCTGGTACCAGAGGGACAGAGATGTCTGTCACGTTTGACTTTCGATGCCAGTACAGAGTTGGTTGCCCCAAACACGCCGCAGCATCTTACCCAACAACGCGGCCTTTCACACACAGCTAGGAACAGAAACGTGCTGCCGGTCGAACAGAGTGTCAACGCCCTTTTAAAGCTGACCCAAGCGAGTAACTAAGACGGAGAACGAGCGACGGACCGGCATTTCACCTGACTGCTCGGGGTGGAGTCATTGAAGTTGGGCGATGGCACAGCGGCCGACTCACTCGCCACAGTTCCGGCAATTCCTCCACCGGCATGACCGGCACTCGCGACCCCGACAGGGCGCCCTGTACCGGCTCCGACCCTGCCGGCGGTTTGCGTCCACAACACCGTTGATAGCCGAGCGCTAATCCAAACCCGAGCCACAAAGGCTGCTTTTTCATTTCGAACTTACTGACTGAGGAAGCCACTTGTTAGAACAGCATCCAGGCCGCTGCGTTCCCGATGGGGTAGGCGTGGCCTTCCGGCAAGTCGCGGCGTGCGCCTGGGCCACATCCGACCGCGACGAGCTGCGCGGGTTCACTTGGCCGCCGGCTGTGCTATCAAGCCGTCGCCAGTCGGGGCCGCGGGCGGCCCTTTCTCCGGGCGAAGGCGGCAAGGCTCAAATAGGGCGGCCGCTACCGCCGGCAACAAAATAGCGATCCGCACCACCGTCGTACGGAAGCTTGGTTATGCCCCAATGCCGGATGAGGTGCGCGTACGCGGCCCAAAACTGGCGAACTCCGATAAAGAACACGCGGTCCGGAAACCGCATGATCATCTCCTCCGGCTGCAGGTAAGATCGTAGTTTCACGATCGTCCGATCGTGCCGGGCGAAATCCGGAAACGAGCGCGCAGTCCTCGGGCCGCACATGATGACATGCCCGCGCGTCAACATGAAAAAGCGGGCGACGTCGTCCTTGCATTCCTTTTGGGCAAACCGCCGCCCAAGCCGAGTTGGCCGCGTTGCCCAATGGCGCAGATGACACGGACGTCAGGCATGACCTGCCGCCGCACGAGGATTGCTGCTGCGGATGATCGCTCGATCGCCCTCGCGGCATCGCGATCATCCAGCTATTTCCGCTATAAGCCGACGTATTGGCGAGGCAGTGGTCATGAATGCTTTATTTCAATGCCAATCACCTTCACCTCCGTTTGTTCTTCTGAGGGAGCATGCGGCCCTTGCTGGGATGCGCGCTTCGCCACTTCTCTTAACAAGAACTGCCGCTTCTCGTCAGGGAGTCGCTCGCACGCTTCAAACGCGGACTCGAATCGGCGCACCGCTATTCGGTAATCTAGTAATTCATCAAAAGATCGCATGCGGTCATCCATTTGGCACTCCGTTACATCGTCTGCCGCTTCCCCAATCCCGGAATTATTACTGGCCCCTAAGGCCGAAATTGAGGCGGTACAGGTCATCTTCGCCGACGAAGTAATCCCCAGTGAGCTCCCGCCATTCTGGATGGTCTCCGCCCATTTGACGAAGTCTGAACATCGCGCCGAAGGATGCCTCTGTGCCCCGTGGACAGAAGCCACAACCGATTAAGGATGTCTGGGCTGCCGATAATTTTGTCAAGCAAGAGGGCATCGACCCTCATCTGCTCGGCCACACCGGATATATCCGCGGGGCGCGCGCAATCTTCGGCTGGCAAACTCAAATTCATTTTCTACCTGATGCTCATCCCGGACGCCGTCGTTGTTGACTTTCTACATCTCGGCAAGCAAATCCCGCACGACCGGGTTCCAATCCCGCACCTTTCAACTCCCCCGCTGTTTTTTGCCCTGCCATTCGTGCGTGGGCGTCACCATTTCTACCAGAAGTTTCCTGGCTAATATGGCGCGAAGAGATGTCTCTGCGGGTGTGTCACGCTATAGCTGCATATCAACGCGACGATGTCGCTTCCGGGCCAGCGATTTGGTGGAACCGCCGATGTCCGCATGCAGACAATATCCAGTCCCGGGCGGTTCTCGCGCTCACCCTATGAAAGTAGCCAATCGCCCGCTCATTGCTTTCAGCTTTGCCAAAGAAAGGAAAGTCTCGGCGGGGCAACAGGTGCCGGGACTTTGAGAGCCAGTAGGTGGAGGGGATTCCAGGGTGCGAATTGTTGGCAGGTTGACCGCATCCAACGCCACCCCCTATTTGAGGGGGCGTTGCCAGAATTCGAACGACCTAGAGCAGATTCCGGTCAATTTCACGCATAGCCCGCATGCCTAAAGTAGTTGCGGGCTTCGCGGGCGGTGAGATTACGCGCGAAGGTTCCGATTTGCGGCGCAGGCGTGGAATAGTTCGCTCCGCCGCGTTGCGCAGATACGCTTTGAGTTTGCTGAATGGCATCTCTATCGGATTCAGATCCGGTGAGTATGGTGGGAGATAGCGAAGTGTGGCGCCACGCACTTCAATCGCTTCGCGCACGCCCGCTGCCTTGTGTGCGGGGAGGTTGTCCATGACGACGGTGTCGTTTCGCTTCAGTGTTGGAGCCAAGCACTGCTCGACATAATCAAGGAACGTCTTTCCCTTCATAGCGCCGTCAACCACACATGGGGCTGTGATTTCGTTGCGGCGCAAAGCGCCCACGAAGGTGATCGTTTTCCAGTGGCCGTTCGGAACCCGACCGATCAAGCGCTTGCCCCGTGCGCAACGCCCGCTCAACCGAACCATTTTCGTATTGGCGGCGGTCTCGTCAATGAACACCAGGTGGGCGGCATCAAACATGCCCTGTTCTCGCATCCAGCGCCGGCGCGCCCGCGCCACGTCGGCACGTTCCTGCTCTGCCGCGCGCAGGCTTTTTTTTGAACGTGATGTCGTGGCGCTTGAAGAAGCGCCACACCGAAGTGCGGCTGCCCGCAATCTTGTTCTTGCGCATCGCGCAGACCATCTCATCCAGCGTCAAGTCCGGCTGATCCTCAATCAGCGCCAATAAAAAGTCCCCGTGCTCCTCCAGCGGAGACGTGCTCCCGCCCCGCGGCTTGGCCGCACAGCTTCCGGTCGCCCGATAGCAGGCGACCCATTTGATCGCTGAACTCGGGCTGACCTCAAACTGCTCCGCCGCCTCGCGTCGCGACGACCCGCTCTCGAACTCTGTGCAATCACCCGACCCCGGATATCAGCAGAGTAGGCTCCCGGCATTGTTCCGTCTCCCCAGGGCGAATCAATGTTGAGAGACTCTCCCATCCAAAAGCACTTGGGAATCCCGCCGATTTACTTCGATCGAAACATGCTCTAGTTAGAAGAAGCAAGCTCCGATCTGTCGGAAGTCTGCAGCGATCAGCCGCGCGATTCCAGGCCGCCAATCCTGCCCGGATAGAGGCTCGCCGGCCGTCCCGATGGCATGCGCGGGATCGCCGGCATGTTTTGCAGCTCGTGCGAACTGCCGTTTTCGCTGCGCAGAGCGGTCAGGAACTCTCGTTGCCACCGTTCCACGTCGTAGTTGGAAACGACGGCGAGGAGGGCCTGATGGCGGGCACGCCTCTCCTCAAGCGGCATCGCCAGCGCCTGTGCCAGCGCGTTGGCAACCGACTCCGCATCATACGGATTGACCAGAAGTGCCCGCCGCAAATCGATCGCCGCGCCGGCAAACCGGGACAGCACGAGAACCCCCGGATCGTCCGGGTCCTGAGCGGCGACATACTCCTTGGCCACGAGATTCATACCGTCGCGCAACGGCGTCACGAGGCCCACGCGCGCGGTGCGATAGAGCCCGGCCAACGCCGATCGGCTGTAGACGCGATTGACGTAGCGGATCGGGGTCCATGACACTTCGCCGTACTTGCCGTTGATGCGGCCGGCCGCGGAATTGGCGGCCTGCTCCAGTTCGGCGTATTCGGGTATCGCCGATCGGTTTTTTGGCGCGATTTGCAGATAGGTGACCTTGCCGACCCAGTCGGAATGGTTCGCCAGAAACATGTCGAAGGCATCGAGCCGTTGAATAAGGCCCTTGGAATAGTCGAGCCGGTCGACCCCGATCACGAGCGCCCGACTGCCAAGACTCGCCACCAGATCCTTCACCAGCGGCGATCGCACATTGCGACGCGCCAAGCGCTCGAATGCACGCGGCTCGATGCCGACGGGGAAACTGCCGATCTTGGTCTGGTGGCCATTCAAATTGAAAGTGGTCTGACGACCAGCGGTCTCGAACACCCGCATTTCCTTCGTGGAATTGCACTCGGAGATCAGATAGCGAATGAAATTTCCGGAATCGCTGTCGGTCTGGAAGCCGACGACGTCGTATTCCAGCAGCAACGGAATGAGCCGCTCGTGATTTGGCAACGAGGTCAGAATCTCAGGCGGCGGGAACGGGATGTGCAGGAAGAACCCGATGCGGTTGGCGTGGCCCCGCCGCCGCAGCGCGGCAGCGATCGGGATCATGTGATAGTCGTGGACCCAGATCACGTCGTCGTCGGCGATGACCTTTTCCAGCTGGGTCGCGAAGTGATCGTTGACCCGGAAGTATCCGCTCAGATCCCGGCGTGCGAATTCCGCGAGATCGAGCCGGTAATGCAGGATCGGCCACAGCACGCGGTTGGCGAAGCCGTTGTAATATTCCTGATAGTCGTCGTTCGAGAGGTCGGTAACGACGTATTCCACGTTCTTGTTCTTGATGGATCGCGTTTCCAGCTCCTCGGCCGCGGCCACTTTACCGCTCCAGCCCAGCCAGACGCCGCCGTTTTGCTGCAGCGCAGGCCGCAACGCGACCTCAAGGCCGCCGGCGCGCTTGGCGCCGTCGCCGGTCGGGACCGAAACCCGATTGGAGACGACCACTAGTCGTGCCAATACCGATCCTCCCAACTCCGCGACAGGCGCATCGCCGTCAAGATCAATCCGGCCATGGAATAAGTCTGGGGAAAGTTTCCGCACATCTCGCCGCTCTGCAGATGCACGTCCTCCGCGAGCAGCCCGTAGCGGTTGCGGTAGCGCAGGGCATCGTTGAACATGTCGATGGCTTCCTCACGGCGGTCGAGCTTCCACCACGCGTCGATCAGCCAGAACCGACAGATCAGAAAAGCCGACTCTGGCAGCCCGAAATCGTCTTCCCCAGCATAACGCATAACGTGCTTGCCGCGTAAAAGTTCATGCTCAATGGCCTCGACCGTCCGCACGAAGCGGGGGTCATATACCTCCAACAGGCCGATTTCCGGCAGCAGCAGGACGCTGGCATCGAGCTCATCGACGCCGAATCCGGCCGTAAACGCGCCCCGCTTCTCGTTCCAGGCCTGGTCGATCAGCCGCGACTGAATGCCATCAGCGACTTCTTTCCACGCGGTGGCGCGTTCCTTCAATCCGAGATGCTGAGCTATGGCGGCAAGGCGATTACAGCCCGCCCAGCACATCGAGGCCGAATGGGTGTGCACGCGCGCGCGCCCGCGATATTCCCATATTCCAGCGTCCGGCTCGAATGCCGAGCGCTTGGCCACGACGCCGACCCGCTCCAACAGGTGGAACAGACCGGCGTCGCCTGGCCGCGGCAACCGACGATCGAAAAACATCGGCATCGCTGCGAGGATGATACTGCCGTAGGTATCATGCTGGAGCATCTCCGCTGCCGCATTGCCGATGCGAACAGGACCGTCGCCGCGGTAACCCTGCAAATCGGTGGCGATGACCTCGTCCATACTGTCGCTCGGCACAATGCTATAGACCGGGCGAATCACTTCCTCCGATGCGATGCCGACGATGAAGGAGATAAAGTCCTCCATGGTTTGGGTGGCGCCAATCCGATTGAGCGCCTTGACTACGAAATAGGCGTCTCGCAGCCAGCAAAAGCGGTAATCCCATGTGCGCCCCGAGTGTGGCGCCTCGGGGATGGAGGTTGTGTGTGCCGCGATGATCCCGCCGGTTTCCTCGAAATTGCTGAGCTTGAGCGTAATGGCGGCGCGGATGATGACATCTTGCCAGTCATAAGCGATCGACAAGCCGCGCACCCATTCGATCCAATAACTTTGGGTGCGCACGGCGAACTCGCGGCAAGTCGTCGACAGGTCCGCCGGGAACGGCTCGTCCGGTCCCATCACCAGATACATCGGCCGCGTCAGGACGAATGGCGCCTCCCGGTCGATGTAGGACAGCGGCGCATCGGTCGTCAGCCTGATGACGGTGTCGGATCCGCGGAAGGTGATGTGATTGCTGCCGATCGATTTGGACAACATCGGCTTGCCGTATCCGTTCGCCGGCCGGAACCGGATCGTGATCCGGGGCATTCCCGCGATCGGCTCGATGATGCGAATGAGTTGCGGCGGGCGGAAGACACGATCGTAAATACGAAAGCGCGGCGCGAAATCGGTGATCTTGACCGAGGCACCCTGCTGGTCGGTCAGCACGGTCGAAACGACGGCGGTGTTACGCAGATACTCGGATCGGTAGTCCGCCATGTCGTCAAGCACGACGTCGCTGAAGCCCTTCTCCTCGTCGCCCGCCACCAGCCGGCAAAACACGGGATCGCCGTCAAAGCGCGGGTAGCACCACCAGACCACGCGCGACGACGGCTCAAGCAACGCTGCCGTGCGGCCGTTGCCGATGACAGCCAGATCTAGTCCAAAATCGTTCATTCGCGGCCGTTCCCTCCGCGCCCGCAAAGACTGGCGAGCCAGCTGCGAACCTCGTGCGGCGAGACGAACGTACCGCTGACGCCCGGCATGAGGCGTTCCACCGAATAGCCAAGACCGCTAAGCATCGGAAGTATCTTGAACACCGAGAGGTCGGTCGTATCGTCGCCGATAAACACCGGCTTCCGATGCAGGAACGGTGGGCTCTTCATCAACTCGCGAACCGCGACCCCCTTGCTGAAATGTCTCGACTTGATCTCGATGACTGCCTTGCCATGCATGACCTCGAGATCCTCAACGGAAACACGCGAAACGATCGCGTCAATTTTCGTCTTGAGCGGCTCCTCGATCTCCGGTGCCAGCCGATAGTGCAAGGCCAGCGAGGTTCCCTTGTCCTCCAAGATGACGCGCGGATCGATAGCAGCAGCGGCGGCAATGAGGTTGCGGAATGCCTCGCCGATGATATCGGCGTGTCGTGCTCGCGTACTTAGCGGGCCTTCCAATCGCACCTCGGCGCCGTGTCCGCCGATTGCGGGCAGCCGCAATGGTGCAAACAGGTTGTCGAGGTCCTCAATCAGCCGGCCGCTGACCAAAGCCAATGCACCGCCGCATTTTGCATGCAATTCCTCGAGCGACGAACGCAACGCGCCCGATACGACGACCCCGTTCGGGGTAATCGCGGTGTCCAGGATTGTCCCGTCGACGTCGAGCAGAAGCGCGATGGAGTGCAGGTCACCGGGCCCGGGCAACGGGGGCTCACCGAATGACGGTCGTCGAACCATATTTGCCTGCATCATCGAACCTGGGAACGTGGGCGTTGCTTCGTTATCGGGCCGACCGTCAGGCGACGCCGTGCTGGAACCCGCGGCGCGCTAATAAAGGCAATGCAACATTCTCGGCGGCATTTCTGTCGACGCAACGTTCACCGCTGGAAACTTGAGCAATTTCCGGGAAATCACAAGGACGCCCCTAGTTAACCGCACTGCAGCGAAAAAGTTCCATCGCTATGGCACGCGCCGCTTCCACTGCAGTAATTTCACCGCGCGTCACTGAAGATGCCGATTGGGAACTTTTTGTGGTGGCCGGCGTAGGCGTGCTGCCTTGATCCGTGCTGTTCCGAGTTCAGAGCGGTTTCATCTTGGCTGTGGTTCATCGCAGCCTTATCTAAACCATCGAATCTAGCGATAAGAATCTTGCCATGCGTTGGTAAGTGAAGAGACCTACGGCGGAAAACCGCTACGCGGCTTTCCTGCCCGCCGAGATCATCGCCGACACTGGCAACGCGCGGAGCCTAAGCGATGCCCCTGACAGCCAAACGTAAGGCGACGCCGCCAAAAATGGCCACAACGACTGCCGAGGAGGCATATCCGACCGAGCGGCAGGACGCCGGGTTCACGATCACCGCCACGCGGTCGAGCCGGCCTCCGAGCGCGCTGAAATACGGCGATACTTTTTTGGTGTTCGACGGCCGCGGCGACATTGCGGTATCGTCCGGCGGGTCCGCCGGATTGTTTCATTGCGACACGCGCTATCTTTCGCGGCTCGAATTGCTGGTCAACGGCTTTCAGCCGTTGCTGCTCGGCTCCAATCTGCGCGACGATAATTCGGCGTTCTTCGCCGATCTCACCAATCCGGACTTCATGTCCGACCAGCGCCTCGTCCTTGAGAAGGACACCGTTCACATTCTGCGCACCATCTTTGTTTGGCGCGGGACCGCGTACCAGCGGCTGGCGGTGCGCAATTACGGCGACCGTGAGATCGACTTTCGCCTTTCGATGCTGTTCGCCAACGACTTTGCCGACCTTTTCGAGGTACGCGGATCGCACCGCGAACGCCGCGGCATCGCCAAGACCGAGGTCCAAGGTGAGGACCAGGTCGTGTTGACGTATCACGGGTTGGACGAAGAAGTACGGCGCACCACGCTGACCTTCGATCCTCCGCCGGATCGGCTTGCCACCAACTCTGCCGTCTACACGCTCCGGCTTTTGCGTGGCGAGATGCGCCCGATTTTTTTGGCCATAAGCTGCAATCTCGCCGAGGCGCGTCCGCGCCCATTCATGCAAGGCCTTATCGCCGCGCGGCGGGAGATGCGCGTGTTGACCCGCGACATGGCATCGGTGGAAACGTCAGATGACCGTTTCAACGAGATACTCTGCCGCGCGACCGCCGATCTGGTGATGCTGATGACGGATACGCCGCAGGGGCGCTATCCTTACGCAGGCATTCCCTGGTTCTCGACGACTTTCGGCCGTGACGGACTGATTACGGCCTTGCAGATGCTGTGGTGGAGCCCGGACGTAGCACGCGGCGTTTTGCGCAGGCTTGCCGCCTATCAGGCCAAGACCAACGATCCGCTCTCCGACGCTCAGCCGGGAAAAATTCTCCATGAAATGCGCGGCGGCGAAATGGCGGCGCTGCGGGAAGTGCCGTTCGGACTTTATTACGGCAGCGTCAATTCGACGCCGCTGTTTGTCCTACTCGCCGGCCTCTATGCGGAACGCACCGGCGACATGGACACCATTGCTGCGTTGTGGCCCGCAATCGAGGCCGCTCTCGGATGGATCGACGGTCCAGGCGATCCCGATGGCGACGGATTCGTCGAATACAAGCGCGCCACCGAACAAGGTCTCGCCAACCAGGGCTGGAAGGATTCGCATGACGCCATCTTTCACGCCGATGGGCGCTTGGCGGAGGGCGAAATCGCGCTGGCCGAGGTTCAGGGCTATGTTTACGCCGCCAAGCGCGTGATGGCGCGTTGCGCGCGGCGGCTTGGAGGGGAAGATGCCGCAAGCAAACTCGAGGCGGAGGCCAGCCGGCTCGCCGAGCGGTTTGAGGCCGCGTTCTGGTGTCCCGGCATCGAGACGTATGCGCTCGCGCTTGACGGCTCCAAGGAGCCATGCCGGGTGCGCACGTCGAACGCCGGGCAGGTGCTGTTCAGCGGCATTGCTACAGCGGAACGGGCCGGGCTCGTCGCCGAGGGATTGTTGCAACCGAGCTTCTTTTCCGGCTGGGGCATCCGCACGGTGGCAAGAGGCGAGGCCCGTTACAATCCGATGTCGTACCATGACGGCTCGGTCTGGCCGCACGACAATGCGCTTATTGCCTTGGGTCTCGCCCGTTATGACCAAAAGCGATCCGTCGAAGCGCTCTTCGGTGGGCTATTCAGCGCCGCCACGTATATGGATTTGCGACGGCTGCCAGAACTTTTCTGCGGTTTCGAGCGCCAACACGGCCACGGCCCGACACTCTACCCCGTCGCCTGCTCGCCGCAGGCTTGGGCGAGCGCAACCCCGTTCACATTGCTCGAGGCCTCGCTCGGTTTGCAATTCGACCCATTCAAAGGCGAAATCCGGCTGCGCAATCCGCGACTGCCGGAGTTTCTCGAGGAGGTCATTCTGCGCAACCTGCAACTTGGCTCCTCGCGCGTCGATCTCAGAGTCCGGCGCCACAACGAGACGGTGTCGCTCGACACGCCACGAACCGCTGGCAATATCCGGGTTTCGATCGTCTATTCATCGTGAGGCCATGTCAGCCCGACGAGCAACGCATCCCCCGCAACGCGGTCTCCCGTTACCGCTTGACCGCATGATCCTAGAAGGTGGAAGCCGGTTTCCCGAAAACACCGTGCGCCGCCAGAACGTTAGGCGCGGATCCATTCAATCTGGGACAATTGTGCTCGCGGGGCGTGGAACCCGGAGAGACTTGGCAGACTTTCTCTGGCGTGGGCTTGATGTATAGCGCTGGAGGCGGCATGCGCGGAGATCAGCGAACAGCGATGGCGCTCGCCGTGCTGGTGGCGCTGACTGTCGCCGTCGCCGGAGCCTTCGCCGAAGATGACGCGGCGCCGGGAAAAACCCCACAGGCTAACGTCAATCCTGCGACTCCAGAGGTTACCATTCTCAACACCCACGAGGTTGAAGGCATTCTCGGCCGCGATGTCCGCAGCGCCGCCGACGAGAATATGGGCCGGGTCGTGGACGTGCTGGTCGACCATGGCGGGCAGGTGCGCGCAGCGATCATCGACTTCGGCGGCTTCCTCGGCGTCGGCAGCCGCAAGATCGCCGTGGACTGGAATGCGCTGCACTTTCCTGCACCCGGCAAGCCCGGCGGCCACATCAAACTCGAGCTCAATCGCGACCAAGTGAATGCCGCGCCCGCGTATCAAGAGGGCAAGCCCGTAGTCATTCTCGGCGCGCTCGGAAAGCTCGAGCCGCTGCCCGAATAAGCAACAGCGGCGGAGACGTACCCTGTGCGCGGAACCATTACGCCGCCCTAGCGATGGGCCGGACCCGCACCGTGGGGTCGCGACCGAAGGCGCGTCGACGGCCGGCGAACAGACGGAAGGCAGCGAACTGCCGCTGGCGCCGTCGGCACGCAGCTTGCGCGGGCTTGATTGGTTCGTCTTCTTCGTCGCCGACGTGCAAACCGGCTTCGGGCCATTCGTCTCGGTCTATCTCACCACCCAAAAATGGACGCAGGTCGACATCGGCCTTGTCCTCTCCGCGGCCAGCCTCGTCTCCCTGTTTGGCCAGATGCCGGGCGGAGCCTTAGTCGACGCCGCCCGCTCGGAACGCTTGGTCGGCGGCATTGCCATCGCGGCGATCTGCGTCAGCGCCTTGGTCTACGCAACTCTGCCGATCTTTCCGATGGTGTTGTCGGCCGCTGTCCTGCAATCGCTGGCGAGTTGCGTACTCGGCCCCGCAATGGCCGCGATTAGTCTCGGCCTGGTCGGCCATGCGGCGATCGGCGAGCGACTTGGACGGAACGCCCGCTTCGCCTCGGTTGGCAACGGGCTGGCGGCGGCGGCGATGGGCGCCTGCGGCTACCTCTTGTCAGCCCGTGCCGTTTTTGTCGTCACCGTGCTTTTGCTCATTCCAGCGCTGCTGGCGCTGCGCACGATCGCTGCGGGCGAGATCGATCCCGAGCGCGCCCACGGCGCGGCGCCGCGGCGCCGAGCCCGACCGCCGGCGAAACTGAAGACGCTGATGCGCAATCGGCCGCTACTCATCTTCGCTGGCTGCCTTCTTCTCTTCCACCTCGCCAATGCGGCGATGCTGCCGTTGATGGGCAGCGTCGTGACCATGCGGTCGGCGCGCTGGGCGACGGTCTTGATCGCGGCCTGCATCGTCGTGCCGCAACTCGTCGTCGCGGTCTCTTCGCCGTGGATCGGCAGACGCGCTCAGATTTGGGGTCGTCGACCGTTGTTGCTGATCGGCTTCGCCGCCTTGCCCATTCGCGGCATCCTCTTTGCCACGGTCGCTAGCCCGTCGCTGCTCGTGGTCGTGCAGCTCCTCGACGGTATCACCGCCGCGGTGTTCGCCGTGATGGTGCCGCTCGTGGTCGCCGATCTCACGCGCGGCACCGGCCACTTCAACCTCGGCCAAGGCATTGTCGGCACCTTCGTCGGCATCGGCGCGGCCCTCAGCGCTACATTTGCCGGCTACATCAGCGACCACTTCGGCGGTCCGGCAGCCTTCGCCGGATTGGCCGCGATCGCGCTTATCGGGCTGACGGTGCTGTGGTTCTTCATGCCGGAGACCCGCGACGCCGCCGAGCCCCAATAGCAGCGCGGGCTACAGGGCCGGCACGTCGTCGGTGACCAGTCGCAGATGCGGCGCAGCCGTGTCCATGAGGCTGCGATAAACGGAAAGATAATCCTGCGCCATGCGCCTCGCCGTAAAGCGCTCCTCAAAGCGCTTTCGGATCCTGTCGCGGGACAACAGTCCGAGACGGTCGACCGCGCCGATGGCGCCGGTTTCGTCCTCCACGATGAACCCGGTCACGCCGTCGTCCACCACTTCCGGCACCGATCCGCGATTGAAGGCGATCACCGGAGTTCCGCAGGCCATCGCTTCGATCATCACCAGGCCGAACGGCTCGGGCCAATCGATCGGCACCAGAAGTGCAACGGCGCCGCTCAGGAATTCCGATTTGTCCTTGTCATTGATCTCGCCAACATACTCGACGTTGGCCGATTTGATCATCGGATGAATTTGTTCGTCGAAATATTCGCGATCAGTCTTGTCGACTTTCGCCGCAATCTTGAGCGGAGTCCCGCAATGCTGGGCAATGCGGATGGCCCGATCGACACCCTTCTCCGGCGCGATGCGGCCGAGGAAAGCGAAGTAGGATGGTGTGATCGGCTTCGGGACGAGCAGCTGGTCGGGCAGGCCGTGATGGACGGTACGCACCCAGTGCGCCTGCGGCAGCGGCCGCCGCTGCGCACCGGAGATCGACACCACCGGCATCGATGAAAATGCATCGAACACCGGCTGATGCTCCGGCAAATCGAGCCGGCCGTGCAAGGTGGTTATCATCGGCGTCGGTTGCCGGGAGAACAGCGAAAAGGGATAATAATCGAGGTGGAAATGCAGGAAATCGAATTCGCCGGCGCGCTGGTAAACCTTCTCCAGCATCAGCATGTGCAGGGCGTTCGGATCGCGCACGGCGCCGTCGAGGCGCAAGGCCCGCGGCCACACCGCTTCGAGCCGCGCTGAAGTCTGTGAGTCGCCGCTGGCGAACAGCGTCACCTCGTGCCCGAGCGCGATCAACTCCTCGGTAAGCCAGGAAACGACCCGCTCGGTGCCGCCGTAAAGCTTCGGTGGAATCGCTTCAGTCAACGGTGCAATCTGTGCAATGTGCATCGAACGTCCTCTCGTGATCGTATTGGTTACGCCCCGCCATCCCGAATTCCACCGGCCAGAAACAACAACGTGGATGAAGCTGAATATTTTCATATCGGGCGGAACTTATTTTTTCCGATCATCGGGAACTTTCTAAGCTCCTCGGGAGTCAAGCCTATCGCACGGAGGTGCCGGCCGATCGCCCGGTCACCCCTCGTGGAGGGCGTTGACGAAATTGGCTGCGGCGCGCGGCGCTGGCTGGTCCAGCACCGTGCCCAGGTGGTTGCCCGTGGGTGACGGCGCACTGTTCCCATGTGAAACCGCGAGGAGGCCGGCGCATTAACCAGGCGGAGATCAAACGCACATGGCCGATCTTTGTGGTTATGCCAGCCGTCCCCTTGCCTTCGTTTTTCGTTATCTGCGGTCGCGACCGATATCTCACGCGGTCATCCTCGCGGCGGTGCTGGCCGCCGTCGCCTGTTCAGTAAGCGCGCAATACGGCGTCAAATATCTGGTCGACGTCCTCTCCAGCCATGACAACGCCGGCGTGTGGACGGCGTTCTGCCTGCTCGGATCGCTCATCGCCGCCGACAACCTCCTCTGGCGAGTGGCGAGCTGGATCGGCAATTTCGCTTTTGTCGGGGTTACCGGAGACCTGCGGCGCGATTTGTTCCAGCACCTCACCGGGCACTCGCCCAGCTATTTTGCCGACCGCCTGCCGGGCACGCTGACCAGCCGGGTAACGGCGACCTCGAACGCGGTTTTTACGGCAGAGAACATGTTCGTCTGGAACGTGCTGCCGCCATGCGCGGCGACGGTGGCAGCCATCATCCTGGTGCATACGATCAGCCTACCGATGGCTGCCGGTCTCGCGGTTGTCGCCGGGATCATGGTCTACATCATGTTCCGCCTGGCCGCGGCCGGCCGCCCCCTGCACCACGATTTTGCCGGCAAGGCGGCTGCGGTGGATGGCGAAATGACCGATGTTGTCACCAACATGCCGCTGGTGCGGGCGTTCGGTGGCCTTTTCCGCGAGCATCGCCGCTTCGACGCGACCGTCGAACGCGAGATGGATGCGCGCCGGCGGAGCCTCCTCTATCTGGAGAAGCTGCGCATCTTTCATGCGCTGGTGACAATCATACTGGCGCTTGGTTTGCTTGCCTGGGCGATCGTGCTCTGGCAGCAGGGTGAGGCGACGACTGGCGACGTTGTGCTGGCGTGCACACTCGGGCTCTCGGTGCTGCATGCGACACGCGATCTCGCGGTGGCGCTTGTCGACATCACCCAGCACATCGCGCGCCTCTCGGAAGCGTTGGCCACGCTGCTGGTGCCGCACGAGCTGCTCGACCATCCGGAAGCGGTGCCGCTGATCGGGCGCGGCGCCAGCGTCAAGTTCGAACATGTGCAGTTCCGCTACAGCGACGGCCGACCAATATTCGAGGATCTTAACTTGAGCTTCATGCCGGGCGAGCGCATCGGGCTCGTCGGTCAGTCCGGCGGCGGCAAGTCGACCCTGTTCGCGCTGTTGCAGCGCTTCTACGACATCCAGGAAGGACGGATTCTGATTGACGGACAGGATATTGCGCGCGTCACCCAGCAGAGCTTGCGCGAGTCCATCGGCGTCGTGCCGCAGGATATCTCGCTGTTTCACCGCTCGGTGACGGAAAACATCCGCTATGGCAGGCCGGACGCCTCCGACGATGAGGTGCTGGAGGCAGCGATGGCTGCGCGTTGCGACTTCATCGAGGAATTGCCGGCCGGCATTCGCACCCTTGTGGGCGACCGTGGCGTTAAGCTCTCCGGTGGTCAACGTCAGCGCATCGCCATCGCGCGCGCGTTTCTCAAGGACGCGCCGCTTCTCCTCCTCGACGAGGCGACGTCGGCCCTCGACACCGAATCGGAGGAGGTCATCCGCGAGGCTTTAGGCCGCCTGATGCGCGGCCGCACCGTGATCGCCATCGCCCATCGGCTCTCGACGGTGCGGAATTTCGACCGCATCGTCGTGCTGCAGCTTGGCAAAGTCATTCAGGACGGACCGCCGCATCAGCTGGCGCGCCGTGAAGGACTTTATCAGCGGCTCGTGCAGCGCGAGATGGATCGGCTGTCCAGCCCGGCGGCGGCCTAGGCGGCTAACGGCTAGTGGCGGACGACGCCTGTCGTTCCAGCGCGCCAGCGACCCGAGCGATTCCGAAACCCTCTTTGAGCTGCGGATAGGCTTCACGGGCGAAAGTCTTGATTCCCAGCACCGTCTCTTTGTGTTCCAGGAAGCCCGCCTGTCCCATCAGCAACAGATGGCCGAAGCCGCCGACGTAGTCGTGGATTTTCCTGACCTGTTTCACCACCTGGTCCGGAGTTCCCGCTATCATGACGCCGGCCTCGATCGCGTTCTCGACGGTCGGAGCTCCGGCAAAATGACTGAGCGACTTTGTTTTGCCGCGCAGCATGTCGACCGTGGCGCTGATCGGCACGTAGCCCGGCGGGTAGGTGAACTGCGGCACGATCTTGTTGGCGGTGATGTACCACAAGAGCTTCTCCGCGCCGGCGCGCGCCTCCGCTTCACTCGGGGCGGTATAGACGAGCGCCGCATAGGCCAGTCGGTCGAGTGGCACGGTGTCGCCGCGCCCGGCCTCGCGCCAGCCCCTGCGATAGGCGTCGAACACCGCTCGCGTGCCGTCGTAACCGGTCAGGAAAGTCGCCTGGACGAAACCGCGCGCGCCGACCCGCGCCGCACCGCCGGGGCTTGTCGTGCTGACCCAAATCGGAGGATGCGGCTGCTGATAGGGCCGCGGCCAGATGTTGATCATGCGGTGATGAAAGAAACGGCCTTCATGGCTTACCGGTCCATCATGCGCGGTCCAGGCCTTGATGATGAGGTCGAGGGCTTCCCAATGGCGCTCGTTCATGCGCACCGGATTGCTGTTGGCGGCCGCAACCTCCCACGGCACGCCGCGCACGAAACCCACTTCGATGCGGCCGTGCGACAAAACGTCGGCCATGGCCATCTCCTCGGCGACGCGCACCGGCTGGCGCCGATTGGCGATCGGATTGCCAAGGATCAGAAGGCGCGCCCTCTTGGTCAGCCGGGCCAGGGCGGCGAGCACGAGCGGCGCTGCGGGATCGACGCAAGTCGCGGTCTGATGATGCTCGTTGAGCATGACCTCGACGCCCTCATCGTCAGCGATGCACCACTCGTCGAGATACCGGTCCCAGAGCGCGGCTCCCTTTTCCGGATCGTAGTAGCGGTTCGGCAGCGTCACGCGGATCGAGGAGTAGGTGTCGACCGGCGGCAAGTATGGATAGGCCGTTTCGCTGAAGTGCCAAGCCTGCATTGCGTCGCTCCTGTCAAGCATCGGGGCTGATGCTCGGGCGTGCTCAGTGTTCGAGGAAAGCGAGCGCCGCCGCAGCGAACGCCTCCGGCTGTTCGAGTTGCGGCGCGTGCCCGGCCTCGGCAATGGTTGCGAGTTGCGCGTTCGGCAAGAGTTGTGCGTAGGCGCGCAAGTATTCGTCGGAGATCAGGCCGTCCCCATCGCCGCGCAGAAACAGCGCGGGCGCCGTGATCCGATGCAGCCGGTGCTTCAACTTGGGATTATGCATGTACGGCTCCCAGGCAATCAGCGCCAAAGTCTCCCGATTGCGCACCGTGATTGTCAGCTCCTCGTCACTGAGCGAAGCCGGCTCGCGAACCATCTTGGCCGGATCGCGAAACAACAGGTTGTCGAGCTCGGCCGGAGGCAGGGCGAAGAGGTCGGGTAAGTCGAGGCGATCCGCGCTCCCGGTCTTGACGCCGACCGGACCGACGAAAATAAGCTTAGTGAAGCGCTCCGGCGCCTTGGTGGCCATTTCGGCCGCGATCCAGCCGCCTATAGAGCAGCCGATCAGATCTGCCGACAGCAGGCCGAGTAAATCCATGAGCTCGAGATAAACGTGCGCGATGTCATCGACGCTGTCGAGCCAGTTGGGGAGGGCGGATCGGCCGAAGCCGGGATGCGAGGGACAAATCAGTCGGCGCCGCTTGGCGAGAAGCGCATTGACCGGCTGCCGGGGATCGAAGCCGCCGGCGCCGTGAAGCATCAGCAAGGGCGCGCCGCTACCGATCTCGGTCAGCTCGAGATCGATGCCGGCGACGGCCATGAAGCGGGTCGTCACCGGCCGATCCTCATTGGCAAACGGCGGCGGCCGAGGACCTCAGCCTCATGCTGTTCTGTCGCGAGCCTGGTAAGACCTCGGAGCCACGCTTCGCCGGGCATTTGCCGCCTCATGGCGCCTCCCCTCCGGATTTATTGTTCTCTATTAGACAGTTGCGGAAGACCCGAGTGTCAAGCGCAAATCCGTCTTGCAGACCTCACACTGATGCATGTCGCAACGTGAAAAGTTCTTTTGCAGCGCCCGAACACTTTAGACGTGTACGCTGTGCGGCTTTGCGGATAATGTTGCAGCATTGAATTTCGGAGGCGGCCAGTGGTTGGCACCTTCTTGCGGCATGGCTCCAACGTCTGGCTCGCGCTCGGGCTCGCGGCGCTCGCCGTCGGGTTCGCGGCGCGCGTCTTGCCGTTCTCGTTAGGCTGGGTCGCGGTCGGCGCCTTGACCTTCTATGTCAGCGAATACAGCTTTCACCGCTTCGCCTTCCATGCCGAGCCGTCGCGCTTCGGCTTCGTTCGCAAAATGCAGCAGCGGCTGCATTACGATCATCATACCGAGCCCGACCGGCTTGATCTTCTGTTCCTGCCGGTCTGGTTTCTGATCCCCAATCTCACGGTGACGGCGCTTGCCTTCGCGCTGCTATTCGGTTGGGCAACGCTCGCCTCGGCAATGTTCGGCGTCACGCTCGCGATTTTCCAGTACGAATGGGTGCACTACGTTGCCCACGTTCCGTATCAGCCGCGCACGCGCCTTGGCCGTTGGCTGAAGCAATATCATCTGCGCCATCATTTCATCAGCGAGAAATTCTGGTTCGGCGTCACAAACCCGTCGATGGACTTCGTTGGCCGCACCTACCGGACCGCACGCGAAGTGCAGCGCAGCGCGACCACCCGCAAGCTTTACGGCTAGGCGAACCCTCGGTTTTGCACGCCGCCAGCCTGGAAAGCGGCCACCATCGGCGGCGGCCGCTACCGCTTGGACGAATTGTCCGCCAGCGCCAGACGCCGGCCGACCGGGAATAGCTGAATGTCGTAGCGGTGGACGACCCAGCCCCAGAGCCCCGAAGGCGCCTTGAGCATCACGGCGATGGCGATCGCGCCCATCAGCATCAAATAAATGGTGCCGTAGTCGGCCAGCAATTCGCGCAGCACGATGTAGATCAACATGCCGATGAAAGGCCCTTCCAATGTGCCGATACCGCCGATCACGACCATGAAGATCACGACAACAGTCCAGTCGTTGATGCTGAAGCCTGCTTCAGGCGAGATGCGGAGCTTTTGCAGGAAGATCAGCGCGCCGATCACGCCGGTGCAGGCGGCGGTCGCAATATAAATGATGAATTTGGTGCGAAACGTGTTGACGCCGAGGCTGGCCGATGCCGGCTCTGAATCCCGGATTGCGGTCAAGGCCAAGCCGTGGCGCGAGCGCAACAGGAAATAGACGATGGCAAATACCACCACCGCTATTGCCAGCGACATGAGATACAATATCGTATCACGGATATCCCGGTTAGACGAGATCTCGCGCAAGATGGCAGGCGTCAGCGACAGGCCGGAGCCCGCGCCGAGCACCGCAATCAGGCTGGCAAACAGCGCAAACACTTCAGACACAACCCAGGTGCCGACCGCAAAATAGGCGCCGCGCAGCCGGAACACCGCGAACGAAACCGGGATCGCCATCAGGCCGGCAAACGGCGCGGCGAGCAGCAGCGCCAGATACACGTTCATGTTCCACACGCCGGTCAAATAGAACAGCGCATATCCGCCGAGGCCCACATAGGCTTGCTGCCCGACCGATACCAGCCCAGCGTAGCCGGCGAGCAGGTTCCAGAGCTGCGCCAGCGCAAGGTAATAGGCCATCTCGCCGACCAGCCGCATTTCGCCGGCGTCGCCCCACCATGGCATCGCGATCAGTGCCAGAAGGATGGCAGCCGCAAACAAGGCGAAGAAGCGGCTGGCCCTGGTTGCGCGTTCGACGCGGACGGACTCCATGTCAGTCCCTCGTCCGTGGAAACAGCCCGCTCGGGCGGACGATCAGGATGGCAAGAAAGGCGAGGTGTCCGGCCAAAATCTGCCAGGTCGGATCCAATGCCGCCCCGACCGCCTGGGCGAGGCCGAGCACCACCCCGCCGACGAGCGTGCCCCACATACTGCCGAGTCCGCCGATGATGACGGCTTCGAAGGCGAGGATCAGCCGGATCGGTCCCGACAAGGGCGCAAAGATTGTCCGTATGCCAAACAGGACGCCGGCGAGTGCGGTGAAAATCATCGCGATACCGAGCGCCAGGGCGTAGAGCTTCAAATTATCGATGCCCATCAACTCCGCTGTGGCGGCGTCATCGGAGACGGCGCGAAAAGCGCGGCCCAGCCGGGTGCGATAGAAAAGAAGCTGCAAGCCAGCGATCGAAAGCGTGGCCACCGCAAAGACCACGAGCGGATAGACACCAACAAACAGGCCGCCGGGAAAATGCAGACTTGCTGTCTCGATCGAGCCTTCCTGAAGCCGATGGTCGTAGGCGCCGAAACCCTGCAGCAGTCCGTTCTGGATGATGATCGAAATGCCGAAACGTGACGAGCAGCGGCGGCAACAGTCCGCCGCTGAGCGTCTGATTCAGCAGCCCGCGCTGCAAGGCATAGCCGAGCACGAACATCACCGGCACAACGATAAGCAGGCTCAAGAACGGATCGAGCCCGGTCGTTTGCGTCACCACCAGCGCGACATAGGCCGAGAGTACGATGAGATCGCCGTGGGCGATGTTGACCAGCCGCATGATGCCGAACGACATCGACAAGCCCATGGCGAACAGCGCGTAGAAGCCGCCAAGTAGGCCGCCCTGAATGACGATATTGATCCAATTCATTCCGCCCTACATCCCGAAATAGGCCGCGGTGATCGCGGCGCGGTCGAAATTCTTCGTCGGTGCGGTGAGTGCAAGACGGCCTTCCTGAAAGCAATAGAAGCGTACCGAGGCGTCAAGCGCGCTGTTGATGTCCTGCTCGACCAGCACGACCGTCGTGCCCTCGGCGGTGATCGCCTTCAGGCATTCATAGATGTCGCGAATGACGACCGGCGCGAGACCGAGTGATAGCTCGTCGCAAAGCAGGAGCCGCGGATTGGACATCAAGCCGCGGCCGATCGCCGCCATCTGCTGCTGTCCGCCGGACAGCGACGGCGCCGGCAGGTGGCGCAGATCATGCAAGCGCGGAAATAGTTCGTAGACGCGTTTGAGAGTCCACGGCCCGGCGCGCTCGCTGTGAGTGCCGAGCAAAAGGTTCTCCTCCACCGACAAGCTCTGAAAACAGCCGGCGTCCTTCCGGCACCATGGCGATGCCGAGCCGCACGATCTCGTGCGGGGTCTTGTGCCCGATCGGTTGACCATCGAACACTACCGTCTCCGGCGCGGTCGCCAATGCGCCGGCGACGGCGCGGAGAAACGTCGTCTTGCCGGCGCCGTTGGCACCGATGATGGCCACCGTCTCGCCCTGATCGACCGTCACGTTGATGCCGAACAGCGCCTGGAAGTCGCCGTAGAAAGCCGAAAGATCTTTGGTCTGCAGCAACGTCATGACAGCCGGAATGCCCATGTAAACTTCACGCACCCGCGCATCGGCCATGACGTCGTGCGGTTTGCCCTGGGCCAACAGTTGTCCGAAATTCATCACGATCAGCCGGCTCGCCACCGATACCAAGCGCGTGCACAATATGCTCGATCCAGACGATCGTGGTGCCGCGCGCGTGAATTTCTTTGATGGTTTTGACCAGCTCGCCGCATTCGTACTCGGTCAGTCCGCCCGCTATCTCGTCGAGCAGCAGCAGTTTGGGCTGTATTGCCAGCGCCCGGGCCAGTTCCAGCCGTTTGCGCTGTAACAATGTCAGCGTGCGCGCCGGTACGTTGGCCTTGTCGTAAAGTCCGGTGACCCTGAGCACGTCGCTGCAGCGCTTGTAGCTCTCGCGCTCGGTGATGCCGCCGCCGAAAATCGCGCCGACCAGGAGATTCTCAAACACGCTCATGTTCGCGAACGGGTGCGGGATCTGATAGGAGCGGCTGATCCCCAGGCGCGACCGCGAATGCGGCGGCATCGCCGTCACATCGGAGCCGTCGAACAGCATCCGTCCGCCGCTCGGCGCAACATCGCCGGTGATCAGGTTAAACAAAGTAGTTTTGCCGGCGCCGTTGGGGCCGATCACGGCGAGGGCCTCGCCGTGCTCGACGACGAGACTTACCGTGTCCACGGCCTTGAGCGCGCCGTAGGACTTGGACACTTCATTAAGCTCGAGGAGAATCGTCATGAACGGCTTTTAACAAAGCCGCCGCGCGTGCCGCGCGGCGGCGATAGTTCGCTCACCAAGGGTTGTTCTCAGGAGTATTGAATTGCCGAGAACGGCCGGTCGAGCGGGATATTCGGCGCAGTTTTGTTGAAGACGATGTTCAAGTCATATTTCCACTTCTTGCCCTTTTCCCACTGGCCGCCGACGAGCGGAGTAAGACACACGTTCGGTACCGGGTTGAGCGGGCCGCCCTTCCAGGTGATCGGACCGACAATCGAGTGGTAGTCGGTCTGCGCAATGGCGTCGCGGATCGCGGTCGGTTCAAGTTTCTTGGAGCGCTTGAGGGCATCAATTGCGACTTCGAGGTTGGCGTGCTTGAAACCGAGCGGCTGGGTCCATTGCTTGCCGCTCGCCTTCTCATAAGCGTCGCAATATTGCTGCGCGGTCTCGCCGGTCAGGCTCGACTTGAAAGGATGGTGATGCGACCACCACACTTCGGTCGACATGCCGGCGCCGCGATTGCCGAGCGCCTCGACGGCGGTGGGGAACAGCAGCGCCTTGGGCGGCGTTACGATCTTCGGCCGGTAGCCCTGCTGCGCGCATTGCGTCCAGAAGATCGCAAATTGCGGCGGATTGAAAATGCCACAGACGATGTCGGCGTTCGCCTTCTTCATTTCGCTGATCTGGGCGGTGAAGTCGTCCGCCAGCGGCGGATAGAGGCCGAGGTGATGGACATCGAAGCCGTGGCTCTTGATGGTGGCCGGCAACCCGTGCACCGGGTCGCTGGCCGCGACGCCGTCGGGATCGTTGGTCAGCATCGTGCACACGATGTTGTTGGTCGGTATCGACTTCCACATTTCGGCGAACATGTTGGCGACCATGTCGAATTCCCAGAAGAAGTGGTAAGTCCACTCGAAGCCCTTCTTCGGGTCGCCCTTTCGGCCAAAGAACCACGCCTGCCAGGGATCGTCCGACGTGATGCACGGTACGCCGTTAAGCTCACACTGGTCGGCGACTGGGTTAGTCGTGTCCGACGTCGACGAGGCGACCATGATGTCGATCTTGTCGTTGTTGATAAGCTGGGTCGCCACTTCCGACGCGCGGTTCGGATTCGATTGGCTGTCGCGGTTGAGAATTTGAACCGGGTGTTTCTGGCCGGCGACCATAATGCCGTCACCCAGCGCCTTGCTCACGCCTTCAGCTACCCACTTCGAGGGCTCGCCGAATGCGGCGATCGGGCCGGTCTCCGGCGTAATCATGCCGATCTTGATGGTCTTGCTGGCCGCGCGCGACGACTGAAACGTCCACGGCGACGCGATGGCGGCCGCGCCACTCGCGGCCATGAGTTTCACGACCTTGCGGCGTTGGCCATCGACCTTCGCGCGCGGTTGCTGTTTCATTCCCCACTTGATCTTCATGTTTGTTCCTCCCTCTGTCCTTGGGGCCTACTTGACCGACCGGTGGGACAGATCCCACAGAAGTCCCACAAATAATACAGCGAAGCTACCGGTTTTTCGCGTTGCTTGACCGTTAGACGCGCTCCACGCTCGGATGCTGTCGTTTTTCAAGATCGTGCATTGACTTGAGATGTTGCGTCACTTTGGCACGCAACGCCGCCTGCTTTCCGGTGCTCCATTTGCTGAAGCCTTCGCCTGATTTGAAGCCGAGCTTGCCATCGGCCACGAGCTTCTGCAGATAGGGCGATGGCTCCGGCCGGCCGTCGATCGCCGGCAGCACGATATTGTGGATGGCCAGCGTGAGGTCGGTGCCGACCAGATCGGCATTTTCCAGAGGACCGAGAACCGGCAGCCGGCGGCCGAATGACGCCTTGATGACAGCGTCGACCGTCTCGGCATCGCAGATGCCATGCTCGACCAACGAGATTGCTTCGCGCCACAGCGCGTGCTGGAGCCGGTTGCCAATGAAGCCCGGTACATCCTTTTTCACATGCGCCGGCTTCTTATCCGCGGCTTGGTGCAGCTTCATAGTCCATGCGATCGCGTCCGGCGAGGTCCACTGCGTCTCGATCACCTCAACGAGCGGCACCAGGAAGGGCGGATTCCACCAATGAGTGCCGAGCGCGCGCTCCCGCGCGGCAAGCCCCTGCATAATCGAGGTGATCGGGATGACTGAGGTGTTGCTGGCAAGGATGGTGTCGCGGCGCACGCGCCGTTCGATATCGGCAAACAACTGCTGCTTCAGCGCCAAATTTTCGGATACGGCTTCGACGACGTAATCGGCCCCGCGCACCGCCTCGGCGAGATCGGCGCACGGCCGCACTCGCGTAACGGCATTCTCGTTTTCGCCGAGCTCGCGCAGATTGGCGGCGATGCGATCCTTTACGGTATCCAGGCTCGCCGTGACTGCATCGGTGACCGTTACTTCATGGCCGGCAACCGCGAAGACCTGGGCAATGCCGTGGCCCATAAGGCCGGCGCCGACGACGGAGATGCGCGCTTTGGCCATGCTCAGCCTGCCGTGTAGCCGCCGTCGGCGTAGAGGATGTGGCCGGTGTAGAAGTCGGAAGCCTTCGAGGCGAGGAACAGGAGCGGACCGGCAAGATCGGACGGTTCGCCGAGCCGCCCCTTGGGCACGCGGGTCAGGAAACCCTTGCGTACCGTCGTCGCCCGCTCATTGTCCTCGAACATCCACTGCGTCAGCGGCGAGCGAAACACCGTCGGCCCGAGGGCGTTGACCGTTATGCCGGTATCGCCCCACTCGCAGCCCAGCGCTTTGGTGATGCCGTCGACCGCCGACTTCGACGCGCAATAGGCGGAGTAGCCGGCGGGATGGCCGAGCAAGCCGCGCGCCGAAGACATCAGGATCACTTTGCCGCCGCCGCCTTGCTTGATCATCTGTCGGCCGGCGGCGCGCGCCATCAGCCAGGATTGCGTAACGTTGGCGTCGATGATTTCCAGAAAATCCGCCGCCGGCTGATCGACGATCTTGGCGACCTTGTTAAGCCCGGAGGCGACAACCAGGATGTCGACGCGGCCAAATCGATCGACCGCCGCCTCGACGATGGCCTCGCAGTTCGCTTCCGAACTGGGACGCTTGGCCAGAAGTTCAACTTTGCCGCCCAATTGTCTGCAGGCTGCGGCGACCTTCTGCAGCTCGGCGGAATTGCCAGCGGCAATGACGATGTTGGCGCCGGCGCCGGACAGCACCTTGGCGGCGAGCGCGCCGAATGCGCCGGACGCACCGGTCACGATCGCGGTCTTGCCGCGGACGTCGAACAGCGAAAGCGGATCCTTGAGAAAATCTTCGGACATTACACGTCCTCTTCGCCCGACGTTGACGCCTGCGGCGTCACTTCGGCGCCGGCGCGATGGCGACCAGGATCGAGCACAATTCGTTGCCGCGGTTGACGATTTCGCGGCTCTCATTTGGGCCGATGAAACATGAATCATGCGTCTTCAGGACCGTTTCCTTGCCGCCGACAATGACCGTCAGCTCGCCGGCCAGCACGAAATAGACCTTCTCGGGCGGCGAAGTGTCCGGCCCGGCACCGCCGCCCGGCAGGAAATGCGAGACGCCGACGATCAGGCTCTGCGTGCCGCCGGCCTCGGCGCCAAACAGCCGCAGCGGGGCGCAGCCGCGGTGATTGGGCGCGTCATAAGTCCTGGCGTCGGAGAAACGCTTCACCAGCATCAGAACTTCTCCCCTTTCTCGATCCGGTAACTGCCCTTTGGATCGACGATGGCGACCAGGCGGATGATACAGCCGTCGCCGCGCTCCCAGTTCCAGGGGAAGAATGCGAAGGTGCAGCGCCGGCCGGTGACTTTGTCGATATCGCCGCCGATGTTCTCGATGCCGAGGATGCCGTTCTTGAACAGGATGCGGTGGACCGGCTCCCAGTCGGGAAAATCTTCCTTCCAATCGCGGCCGCCGGACCATTTCTTGTACTCCGCGGCGAGATGCGGATGCAGCGGTCCGTTGCGCTGCGGCCCGATGGCGGTTGCAAGCGGATGGTCGTTGGCCTGCGTATCGTGGCCGACGACCTTGACCTTTTTCTCGACAAACCAATCGCCCGCCGAAGCCACGAAGCCGGGCGCGTAGCAGAAATAATCTTCGCTGTCCTCGTACTTCTTGTGCCAGCCGGTGTTGACGATCACCACGTCGCGCGGCCGCACGATCTTGCCGGCGGCTTTTTCCAGATCGTCATAGGTGATCTGTTCCCATTTTTTCTTTGGCAGCGAAATGACGATGCCGGAGCCGAAAAAATGCGGCAGAGGCACCTCGTCGATGAACGGCGTGCCCTGGACCACGTGTGCCGGCGCATCGATATGGGTGGTGTTGTGCATCGACGTCGTGATGCGCTGCGACAGCACGCCCGACTTCGCCATGTAATGGATGCGCTCGATCTTGACGTCTTCGAAATAGGGCCAGTTCGGCGACTGGTAACCGAAGCGATGGGACAAATTGTAGAACGACAGCCCCATGGCGTTGTTCTCGTTCTCTTCGAACAAGACGCCGCAAATCTTCTTCGCCAAGCAACCCTCCACGTTCCCTCTGGCCTCGCCCGCTTCAAGGGGCGTTCCGGCCATTTGTACCAGGATATGGTACATCTGTATCGAATTCCGGTGGACGGGACAAGCCGCCGCAGGAGGTGCCTGCTGCGGGTCCGTTCCGCTAGGCCGCGGCCGCCAGCAAATACCGCTCCAGGGCCTCCTTGGTCGCCCGCAGCCGCGCCGCGATATGCCGCTGGTGTTCGTAAAAACGCTGCGCCGGCACCGGCACCGAGATGGCGACGGCATTGCCGAGAGGATCGCGCGTCACCACGCCGGCGGCGCAAATCCCGCGCGTGTGTTCCTCGCGGTCGATGGCAACACCGGTCTTGCGCACGGATTTGAGGTCGCGCAACAGCTCGTTGAGCCGCGTAAACGAGCGCGGCGTGCGCCGCTCGTAGCTGGTACCGATAAGCTGCGCAATCGCGTCATCGTCGAGTTCGGCGAGATAGGCTTTGCCGTTTGCGGTGCAATGTAACGGAAAGGTCTCTCCGACGGCCGAAACCGCGCGCAGCCGGTGCGACCCGGGCACCTGATCGATGAAGACGAGATGATCTTTTTTGATGGCGGCGAGGTCGACGGTCTCCTTCAGTTCGTTCGACAGTTGAATGAGGAACGGCCGCGCGACGGCGACGAAATCGGTGCGCGCCGAGGCGGCAAGCCGCAGGATGGTCGGTCCCAGCCGCACCCGGCCGTTCGGCGAGGCTGCAATCAGAAATTTTTCGGCTTCAAGCGCGGCAACAATGCGTTGCACGGTCGAGCGCGCCAGCTCGACGCGCTGCGCAATCTGGCCGAGGCTCAAGCCTGCCGCCTCGTGCTCGAGCGCGCGCAGGATCGCCGCCGCGCGCGCAATCACCTGCACCTGGCTTTGGACCGGGCTCTTAGCTTTTGATGCTCGTGCGCCGCCCGCTTTCATCCGCCGACCCGCTGCTGCCTGGTGGTGGCTTGATACAGGATCGCCACAATGCGGTACAGACGGATGCAGCGCAGGACCGTACGCGGGCCGAACGCTGGAAGGATCTGGGCCAAGGCGCCCGATCGTGGCCGGGCAAATTATCGCGGGGCCAACGCGGCGGAATGGTCCTGAATATCGACTCAAGCTTCGTATTTATGGACGAAATCGTCCGGAACGTTCGGACCCCAGGCGTAAAAAGAATCGTCCGGCGGGTGGTCCCCGGCCGGCCAATCGCAAGTGGACGGGATGTAGTCGATATCCGCTGAATATTCGCTGAAGCTGCCCCACGGGTCCTGAACGTAGTGGAAGAAATTCGAGCCGAGCACGTGGCGCCCCAGGCCCCAACCTTTGGCGAAGCCCTTGTCGAGCATGTGCATGGCGCCGGCACCGATCTCGTCGACCGATCCGACATCCCAGCTGAAGTGATGATGGCCCGGCGCGTCGGAGCGCGCGAATGCGATCATGTGGTGATCGCTGCCGTGAATGCCGTGCATGAATGCGATGTTGTCGCCCGAATGGTCGGACAGGCGCATGCCGAGCACCCGCGTATAAAACTCAATGGCCTTACGTACGTCGCTGGTGAACATCAGGACGTGAGAAAGACGGCGCGGCCGCGTTCGCGGCATGGCGCTGCGAAACGGCGCACCGCGCTCGCCTGGACCGGCTGACTTAAACGAGAAATGGGTTTTTTCGTCGGGCGAAGATTTCGCGGCGACTTTGATTTCCACCAGGACGCCGTCGTGATCGCGAAACCACAGCCCGTTCGAGTCGACACCAGGCGGCGGATCAAGGCGCTCAATGCGCATGGCCTCCAGCCGCTGGGCGAAGCGTTCGATATCCTCTTCAAATGCGCCAAACGATACATAGCCGTATTTTTTCCGCGGACCTTCGCCGATCGTTCCCCAAAGATGCGCCTGCTCAAAGGTTTTGAGAGTGACGGTGTTGCCCCGCTCGCCGATGTCGAGGCCAAAGTCGCCATAGAAATTCTTCGCCACGGCAAGGTCCGGGACGACGAAGTGAAAATGATCGACGGAATGGATGGCAAGTTCGCCGGGCCGCCGGCTGGGCGCAATGAAACCCTGGATCGCCGTCATTGCGCGTCTCCTTTTCCCTTGGCGGCCTTCGTCCTGCGAGAAGAGGTCGGAAGGGGGCCAAAATCACAGAACACTTGGTCAATTTAATCGGCAATAAAATATTTTTGTCAACGTAAAATAATTTATCCTTGCCTCCATAGTTCCATTTGGGCATCATGCCCCCATGAATAAGCTGATGAATTTCGACCGCGCGGCGACTCAGGCCGATCAGGCCTATGAGACGTTGCTGGCGGAGATCCTGGATTGCCGGCTCGCTCCAGGCGTGAAAATCACCATCAGCGAAGTCGCGGCACGGCTGAATTTCAGTCCCGGTGCCATCCGCGAAGCGCTGTCCCGCCTAGCCGCGGAAAAGTGGACAATAGCGACCGCGCAGAAGGGTTATTCGGTCACGCCCGTGTCGGCCGATGAGCTACGGGATTTGACGCGAACGCGCATCACGATCGAGCAGCTGTGTCTGCGTTCTGCCATCACCGACGGCGACGTCGAGTGGGAGACCGCCGCGGTCGCCGCCTATCACCGGCTGCACCGCATTCCCATGATGGTCACGGACAGCGTTTCACGGGTTAATCCAGCTTGGGCTGCCGCGCACACGATCTTTCACGCTGCGCTGGTGGCGGGCTGCGGCAGCCCGTGGATGCTCACACTGCGGGCGATGCTGTATGCCCAAAGCGAGCGCTACCGCCATCTGTCGGTCGCGCTGGCGCGCGAAAATCGTGATATCGATTCCGAGCACGAGCGCATTCTCAATGCCTGTCTTGCGCGTGATGCGGAAAGCGCATGCCGTTCGATTGAAGATCATTTCCAGCGGACGTCAAACATCCTGCTGACGTCCCCGCTGTTCCCGCGTTGGCAGGGTAACTTGCAGGGCGCGCAACCGGACTAACAACACGCAAGCAATCAAGAGTTATCGGGAGGAGAGGCCATGAACAAAGCCGCAAATGTGCACAGCCTTGCCGCGCCAACGGTTGCGGAGCTGGCCAATCGCGCCCGCGAGCTTGCGCCGTTGCTGCGGAAGAATGCGCCCGCAGGCGAGGCCAATCGCCGGGTCGAGGAGGAGACCATACAGGCGGTGCGGAAGGCCGGCTTGATGAGGGTATGTACGCCCAAGCGTTACGGCGGCTGGGAGATGAACACGCGTGCGATGCTCGACGTCAGTTCAGCGATTGCCGAAGCCGATGGCGCCGCGGCGTGGGTGGTGAATCTCAACAACGTTTGCTGCTGGTTGACGAGCTTGTTTGCCGTCAGAGCCCAGGACGAGGTGTTCGGCAATGATCCGGACACTTGCGTGTCCGGTGTGCTTAATCCGACCGCTTCAGTGAAAAAGGAGACCGGAGGCTATCGCATCGTCTCCGGCACATGGCATTACAATTCCGGCGGCTGGCATGCCCAATGGGCGGTGCTCGGCCTTCCGATCGTGAACGATGCCGGCGAGACAATCGATCAAGGGCTGGCGATGATTCCGATGGCCGACCTCACGCGCGAGGACACCTGGTTTGTCGCCGGCATGAAAGCGACCGGCAGCATCGCTTTGCATGCCAAGGACGTGTTCATTCCCGATCACCGTATCCTGTCGGTACCTCAGGCCATTGAGGGCAAATACCCCACAGAGATGCGAGACGAGGGGTTTTATCGGTCGGCGTTCATTCCACTCCTGGCGATCATCCTGGTCGGACCGATCCTCGGGCTCGGCCGCGCCGCGTTGGAATTCGTTCGGCAAAAAGCGTCGACGCGGACGATCGCTTACACCTTTTTCGACAAGCAAAGCGCCTCGGTCGCGTTCCAGCTGCAGATCGCCGAGGCGGCGATGATGATCGATACTGCGCATTTGCATGCCTACCGGGCGGCCGACGATGTCGACCAGGCGGCGGCGCGCGGCGTCTATCCCGATATGCTGACCCGCGCGCGCGTCCGCGCCGACACCGGCTATGTCGTGGAGAAAATCACGCAGGCTATCGATAAGCTGATGTTTGCGCACGGCTCCGCGGGCTTTGCGGAAGCAAGTCCGCTGCAACGCATCTGGCGCGATGCCGCGGTGGCGTCGCGGCATGCCGTGGCCTTGCCGCCGGTTGGCTATGAACTCTACGGCAAAGCCCTGCTCGGCGTGGGAAATAACGTCACGCCGCTGGTTTGATGGAACGGCGGACTTTCAAAATTCGATCTTCTTCTTGTTAAAGAACGCGTCGATGCCGGCGCGGGCGTCCTCCGACGTCATGCTGATCGCTTGCGCAACGCTCTCGGTCCACAGGCCGTCGGCCGCCGACATGTCTTCGATGCGCGGGATCGCCTGGACGATCAGATAATTGGGAATCCGGGCGTTCTTGGCGATGGCGTTGGCGAGTTCGATCGCCTTTTCCAGGGCCTTTCCCGGCTCGACCACGTAATGCGAAAGGCCGAGCCGCTCGCCAGTCGCCGCATCGAGCGTACGGCCGGTCAGCATCATCTCGACCATGCGGCCGGAGCCGATGATCTTGGCAACGCGGACGCTGGCGCCGCCGCCGACATAGAAGCCGCGGCGGCCTTCCGGGAGCTGGTAGAAGGTGGTCGAATCGGCGACCCGGACATGGGTCGCCGTCGCCACCTCAAGCCCGCCGCCGATCACGGCGCCCTGCATCGCTGTCACCACCGGCCGGCCGCCGAACTGGATGGCTTCCAACGTGGCGTGGGCAAAGCGCGACATGAAGATGCTGTCGAACGCCTCGCGGTGCCGGTGCTCGGAGAGGTCGAGGCCGGCGCAGAAGTGCTTGCCGGCGCCGGCAAGCACCACACAACGCACGTCCGCTTCGAAATTCTCGAACGTCTGCTTCAACAGGCCCCAGAGCTCTTCGCTCAAAGCGTTGCGTTTGTCGGGGCGATTGAGGGTGACAATCGCAATGGGGCCTTGCCGCTCAGTCAGCAAAATCGACGCGGTCTTGCTCATCTTCTTCCTATCGGCTTGGTGGGATTGTTTCGATATCGGCTTCGGTGCTCGCAGGCTTGCGAAGCGCCGCTTCGCGCAGTGCGCGCCGAAGCACCTTATTGGTGGAGGTGCGCGGCAGCTCGGCAACAAAATTGTAGACCCGCGGCCGCTGATAGGGCGAGAGATCGCTGGCCTCGATATGAAGCTCCAGGGCAGCGGCGTCGAGCCCTGGATCTTGCCGGACGATGAAGGCCTGCACCTGTTCGCCCCATTGCGGATGCGGTACGCCGACCACGGCGCATTCGGCGACGCCGTCATGTGCCAGCAGCACTTCCTCGATCCGCGCCGGCATGATGTTGATGCCGCCGGAAATGATCATATCGTCGCGCCGTCCTTCGAGATAGAGATAGCCGCCGGCATCGATGCGGCCGAGATCGCGCGAGCGCCACCAGCGCCGGTCGCCGTCGGTCACAAAGCTGGCCGAAGTGGCGTCGGGATCGCGCCAGATCCCGGCGGCAAGCGAGGGGCTGGAGATCAAAATCTCGCCGATCTCGCCAGGCGCGACTTGCTCACGCGGGCCGCCGCCGGGCACGACGACCCGCAGATCGCCGTTGAGCAATGGGCGGCCGACGCTGACGAGACGCTCGCCCACCATATCCTCGGCGAAGATGCAACTTGCGGCCGCGCCGGTTTCGGTCGAGCCGTACATCTGCACGACGTTGCGGCTGATGCGTTCGCGCAGCCGCTTGAGCGTGGTTGCGTCCATCGGCTCGGCGGCAAAGCCGATCAGGCGCACCGACCGGAAATCTTCATGCTGCCCGTCGGCATTCAGAAGCCGCCGCCACAGGGTCGGCGTCAGAAAAACGTGGGTGGCATGCTCGGCGCCCACGCGGTTGGCCAGCTCGCCAAGGTCGAAATGCTCCATGAAGATCGTGCAGGCGCCGGCATTGAGGAACGGAAACCAGCCATTGTAGCAGCCGATGAAGGCCGTACTCAGCGGCACCAGCGAGCGATCGCGCGGCGAGAGACCCTGATAAAGGTAGAGGTTGGTGCGCGCGTTCTCGATAAAGCTGCGGTGGGTGTGGACGACTGCTTTGGGGATTGATGTCGTGCCGGACGACAGCACGATCACGGCCGGATCGTCCTCGGCCGGCCGCGCCAGCGGCACATCCGCAGACTTGCCCTCTAAATCAGCGGGAATGGAAGCGGCGGGACGCACTGCGCCGACACGCTTCGGCGGCAGCGCCGAACAGGCTTCGACGCACGCAGTGAACGACGGATAATGACTGGCGATGGCGCTCGCCAGCGCTTCCATGGATGCGTCGTAGACCAGGAGGCTCGGCTCCATCTTGCGGCAGATCGCGGCCAACGTTTGTGCAGATTCGCGGGTATGGAGCGCCATCGGCAGGGCACCGATACGGATCGCCGCCACCCACGCGACCAGATAGATCGCGCTCGGTGGACAGAGCAGAGCGAGCGGCTTGCCGGCCTCGGCGCCAAGCGCGACGAACAGCGCGGCGGTGCGGAGCGACAAGGCGTCGAGCTCGGCATAAGTCAGGCGCGTCGTAGAATCGACGACCGCTTCGCCGCCGGCGAACCAGCGCGCCGCGCGTTCAAACGCATTCGGAATAGTCAGCGGCAGACCGACACTCATGGCGCCCACTTATGTCCTTATTGGACCTTAAGGCCCATTTGGCCGGCAATCAGATTGCGCTGGATTTGCGAGCTGCCGGCGGCGATGGTCGCGGCCCGGGCGTCGCGGAAATGACGCTGCATGTCGAATTCCATGTTGTAGCCAAAGCCACCCATGACCTGCATGCCGGCTTCGGTCGTCTTCACATAAGTCTCGGCGGCGAGAAGCTTTGCCATGGTGATGTCTTTGAGCGCGTCCTCGCCCCGGCTGATACGCCAGGCGGCCTTTATTGTCAGCGCCCAGGCGGCTTCCACCTGAGTCTCCGAGATCGGCGAGCATATGGGCGATCGCTTGGAAGCTGCCGATCGGCCGGCCGAACTGACGCCTGTCTTTGGCATAGCTCACCGCGAGGTCGAGGACGCCGCGGGCGCTGCCGCAATCGCAGGCTGCGGCGACCACCCGCTCGACCTGCAGGCCCGACAGAATGCAGTCCCAGCCTTTGTTCTCGCCGCCGATGAGCCGGTCGGGCGGAATCCGAGCGTCGTTGAAGAACAGCTCATAGGTACCGACCGAACGGCGGCCGAGCATATCGAGCTTGCGGATTTCGAGACCGGGCGTGGTGTTGTCGACCAGAAAGAGCGACATGCCCTGCCGGTAATGGGCCTGAGGATCGGTCTTCACGTAGACGTTGATGACGTTGTTCTTGGCGCCGGCGGCGGTGGCCCAGATCTTCTGGCCGTTGATCACGTATTCGTTGCCGTCGCGCCGCGCCGCGGTGCGCATGGCGCCGACGTCGGAGCCGGCGTCCGGTTCGGACATCGAGATCGACATGCGGATTTCGCCGGAAATCAGCTTGGGCAACCAGTAGCGTTTCTGCTCTTCCGAGCCTTTACGTGCCACGTTGAGGCTGCAAAACACGCTGCCGCCGAAGGCCATCGCCGCGTCGGCGCTGTAGCGGCCGATCTCCTCGGACACGATAGCGAGGTCGACGACGCTGCCGCCGACACCGCCATATTCCTCCGCGAAGGGCAGGGCAAACAGCCCGGCCTCGACCCACGCATCGTAGAGTTCATAAGGATAAAGCCGTTCGCGGTCGAGCCGGCGCAGATAGTCGGGCGTGGCGACCCGCTGCATCAGTTTCCTGACGCTGTCCCAGAGAAGCTTCTGCTCGGACGAATACTCGAAATCCATGCATCCTCCCGCGATGGACAGGCTTTCCGTGGTGCGCCGCTGCGCTATACGATGCGCTACAAGGCTTGCCTAGACTAGCTGCCGTCCGCATTGGGGAGGAAGTCGAACGTGACCACCATGCTTGCCGCCCGCCTTCATAAGGTCGGCGAACCGATGAGATTAGAGCGCGTACCGGTGCCGGAGCCGCGGCCGACCGATGTTCTTGTTGCGGTGAAGGCCTGCGGCGTGGTGCCGAACCTTATCAATGTGTTGACGCATTGGCAGAGCTGGTTCCCGGAACTGCCGCTGCCGAAGCTGCCCGCGATTTTTGGTCTCGACGTCGCCGGTGTGATCGCGGGTGTTGGCGATCAGGTGCAGAATTTCCGTAAAGGCGATCGGGTCTATGTCAATCCCGGCCTGTTCTGCGGTTCCTGTCCGGCTTGCCGCGCCGACGACACCATGAACTGCGCCAATTACACGTTCAGCGGTTATTTCGGCTTCGGACCGGAATCCCAGAAACAGTTCGATGCCTACCCTTATGGCGGCATGTGCGAATACATGATCGCGCCGCAGCACAATCTCGTTCCCATCCCGCAAGGTGTTGCCTTCGAACAAGCGGCGCGGTTCGGCTATATCGGCACCGCCTATGCGGCGCTGCGCAAGGCCCAGGCGGGCCCGGGCAAGACCATTTTCATCAACGGCCTCACCGGAACGCTCGGTCTCGGTGCGACCCTGTCGGCGCTTGGCCGCGGCGTCACCCGCATCCTCGGCACCGCGCGCGACCGCAAACGCCTTGCCCGGGTCAAGGCGCTGGCCCCGGAGCGGATCGAAGTTCTGCCGCAGGATGAAGGTGGCTCGGTCGCGGAATGGGCGCGCTCGTTTACCGCCGGTCATGGCGTCGACGCGGTGATCGATTGCCTCGGTCCCGGCACCTCCGGCACGTTCCTGATGAACGCGATCTATGCGCTCCGCCGCGGCGGCAAGGCGATCAATATCGGCGGCGTCGGCGAGAAGACCGTGATGGACATCCACTGGATGATGGACAACCAGATCGAATTCATCGGCAGCAACTGGTTCAGCATCGCGGACGGAGAGGCGCTCGCCGCCATGGCGCAAGCGGGCACGCTCGACCTCTCGGTGTTTGAGCATGTCCGGATACCGCTTGCCGAGGTCAACCGCGCACTCGATGGCTCGCAGTTCCGTGACGGCGGCTTCACCAATGTTGTGATCGTACCTTAAGGGAGCAGAAATGGCGGAGTCGCATCGCGTCATCGTCACCGGCACCAACGAGGCCGGTAAATCCGTCGTGGTGGAGGAAGCGCACGCGACGTCTGGCCGGACCGGGCAATTTCGATTTCTGGCAGACCAAGCCTGGTCATTCGCCGCACGATCTTTCGGTCGGCCGTTCGCCGATGAAATTCTTTGCGGCGCCCGGCGGCACCATGTTTCGTCTGTTCACGATCCCGCCGCCTGATCCCAACATGTCGCCGGCCGACATCGCCAAGCTGCAGGACTGGTTCTTCAAGGAAGTCGGCGATCCGGATGCGCGCGGCGATACCAGCCGCCATCCGCTGATGCATAAAACTCCGACGGTCGACTACATCGTGCTGCTGTCCGGCGAAATTTCACTGGTTCTTGATGAAGGCGAGCCGGTGGCGCTGAAGCCGTTCGATGCCGTCGTGCAACGCGGCGTCGGCCATTCCTGGGTCAACACCGGAGGCCAGCCCGCGCTGTTGATGTGCGTCATGGTCGGCGGCCAATGAAAGATAACGACGTTCGCGCCGCCGAGGAGCTGTTTCCGTCCGGCCATCAGCCGCCGTCGGACTACCAGCGGCCGCCGCAATACAAGCGGATCGTCTGCGACAAGGACGTCGCGGTGGCGATGCGTGACGGCGTCAAGGTTGTGGTCGACGTCTATCGACCGGATGCGCCGGGCCGCTTCCCGGTGCTGTTTGCTTTTGGGGTTCATTCCAAGGAGCTTCAGGGAAACGAGCTGCCACAGAATTTTCCGCCGCAGCCGTCCTGGTCGACGCTGTGGCTTGGACACGCCGAAGCGGGCGATACGGAGTTCTTCGTTTCGCGCGGTTATGTGCATGTGATCGGCTCGCCGCGCGGTTACCTCAAATCCGGAGACGGCGGCGCGCGCGAATGGGACAGCTACGACGTCATCGCCTGGATCGCGCAACAGCCCTGGTGCGACGGCAATATCGGGATGGTCGGCATCGGCGCTTTCGCCTCCGAGCAGTTCCACCTCGCACGCCAGCAACCGCCGCAGCTCAAGGCGATCTTTCCCTACGATCCGCGCGGCGCCTACGGCAAATTCGGCGGCTTCCGCGAGGAGTATCCGGGCGGCGTGCTGCACGCTTTCCGCTACCTCATGGATCATTTTTCCTCCGTCCACATGGCGCGCGGCGCGCCCGGCGCGCTGCCGCCGGAGCAGGAGGCGAAGTGGCGCGAGGCGATGGCGGATGCCGACATCCGCATGTACCCGCATCTGCATAATGTGCTGGTGCAGAAGGGCCAGCATATGCCGCGGTATTTCGACGTGCTGATTGATCCTTTTGATCGTGAGGAAACCATTATAGAGGCCGAGCGGGAATTTCAGAACGTCACCGTGCCGACTTATACCGGCGCCGGCTGGTACGGCTACACCTACAAGACCCATCTCGCCGGCGCCCAGACCTATTTCAGAAATATCTCGGCGCCGAAGAAAATGGTGCTGACCGGTCCAGCGCATCCTGACCGGCCGCTGCGGGCGCTGCGCGGCGAGATGCTGCGCTGGTACGATCAGTGGCTCAAAGGCGTCGACACCGAACTCATGAAGGAGCCGCCCGTCACTTATTGGGTGATGGGCGCCAATGAATGGCGCCGAGGCGCCGATTGGCCGCTGCCCGAAACGCAGTGGACCAGGCTTTATCTGGCGAGCTGGGAGCGGCTCACGGCCGAGCCGTATATTGAATCGAGCGTCGATAAGTACATTCCGCCGGACGTGTTCGCACAGATGCCGCCGACCCAGACCAATCGGATCGCGAAGCTGCGGTTTCTGACCGATCCGCTGCCGCACGATCTCCTGGTCGCCGGTCCGAGCGTGCTCAATCTGTTCGCAGCCATCGATCAGGACGATACCAACTGGATTGTCATCCTCAAGGATGTCGGGCCCGATCCGTCGGTACGCACGGCGCGAGAGGGCGAGCGCGAAATCGCAGATAATCTTCCGGAGCGCGAACTGACGCGCGGCTGGCTCAAAGCTTCAAATCGCGCGCTTGACGCCAAGCGCTCGAAGCCGTGGAAGCCTTGGCACAAGCTCACGCGTGAGGCGCGGCAAAAAGTGACGCCGGGCAAAATCGAGGAATATGCGATCGAAATCTTTGCGATGGCCAATCTGTTCCGCAAGGGTCATCGGATTTGCATCGAGATCACCAGTCTCGATCTGTCGACCGGCGTTCTCGGCGCCACCAATGTCGAATACATTCCCTATCACGTTTGCAGCAGTCGGACGGTGGTGCACAGCATCTATCACAATGTGGCACATCCTTCGCATCTTTTGTTGCCGGTCATTCCGGTGGCCGACTGAAAGTTCAAGGTGATCGCATGGACCTCAATCTCACCGGCAAACGCGTGCTGATCACCGGCGGCTCGAAAGGCCTGGGCCTGGCGATGGCCGAACGTTTCGCCTCGGAGGGGTGCGATCTTCACCTTGCCGCCCGCTCGCAGGCGCTGCTTGCGGCTGCCGCGGCCGCAATCACACGCCAGCATGCGGTCAAGGTGAATACGGTCGCCATCGATCTCGCGCAGCCCGGTTCTGCCGGCCGCGTCGTCACGGCTTGCGGCGATATCGACATTCTCGTCAACAATGCGGGTGACATTCCTTCCGGCTCGCTGGAGACAGTCGATGAGGCGCGATGGCGCGCGGGATGGGATTCAAAAGTGTTCAATTATATCAACCTCAGCCGCGAATATTTCAGCCGCATGAAGGCTCGCGGTGCGGGAGTGATTGTTAATGTGACCGGCATCGCCGGCGATCTGTTAGATGCAAGCTATATCGCCGGCAGCGTCGGCAATGCGGCCATGGCCGCTTTCACCAAGGCGCTTGGCTCCACCAGTCACAAATTCGGGGTGCGCGTGGTCGGCATCAATCCCGGAGCGTGCGACACCGAACGCTACGAACGGCTGGCCCGCGCCAAGGCGCAGGAACGGCACGGCGATCCCGAGCGCTGGCGCGAAGCGTTGAGCACGCTGCCGTTCGGCCGCGCCGCATCGCCCGATGAAATCGCGGCGGCGGCGGTCTTTCTCGCCTCGCCGTTATCCGCCTACACCACCGGCGCCATTCTCACCATTGACGGCGGACTGACCGGCGGGCGCGAAGTTGTGCGGTGAGGCGATTGCCATGCCGATCATCGAAAGTCGGGTCGATCGAAATTCGGAAACTTTTCGCGCCAATCGCGAGCAGATGCTGGCGTTGATCACCGGGTTTCGCGCGCTCGAGCAGAAGGTGCGGGATGTCTCCAATTCCCGGCGCGATCGCTTCCGCGCCCGCAAGCAATTGCTGCCGCGCGAGCGTGTCGCACTGGTGGTCGATTCCGGCGCGCCCTGGCTCGAGCTGTCGACGCTCGCGGGTTTTCGCATGCATGACGACGACGGCGCCGAGGGCATTCAGGGCGGCGGTGGGATCGCCGGCATCGGTTACGTGTCCGGCATTCGCTGTATCGTTTCCGCCAACGACAGCGCAATCAAGGGCGGCACGTCGACGCCGATGGGCGTGAAGAAGCATCTGCGCATCCAGCAGATCGCATTGGAGAACAAGCTGCCGATGGTGCGGCTCGTCAAGTCCGGCGGCGCCAATCTGCTCTATCAGGCCGAGATGTTCGTCGAGGGCGGCCGCGGCTTCGCCAACCAGGCGCGCCTATCCGCGGCCGGCATTCCGCAGGTCACCGTTGTCCACGGCTCATCGACCGCCGGCGGCGCTTACCTTCCCGGTCTTTCCGATTACGTGATCCTGGTGCGCAGGCGCGCCAAGGTGTTTTTGGCCGGTCCGCCGCTCCTTCGTGCGGCGACCGGCGAGATCGCGACCGACGAAGAGCTCGGCGGCGCCGAGATGCATGCCACCGTCTCGGGGCTTGGCGAGTATCTGGCCGAGGACGATGCCGACGGCATCCGGATCGCGCGCGAGATCATGGCCAAGCTGCCGTGGAATGCGCAGCTTCCGGTACACGAGCAAAAATCTTTCAAGGAGCCGCGCTATCCGGCCGACGAACTCGCCGGCGTCGTGCGGACGGACTACCGCAAGCCGTACGACGTTCGCGAGATCATTGCGCGCATCGTCGACAATTCAGATTTCCTCGATTTCAAGGCGTTGTACGGTCCGCACACGGTGTGCGGTCACGCCAAGATCGAGGGACACGCCATCGGGCTCATCGGCAATAACGGCCCGATCGACGCCGACGGCGCGGCCAAGGCGGCGCAGTTCATCCAGCTGTGCTGTCAGGCCAACATGCCGATCGTCTATCTGCAGAACACAACCGGCTACATGGTCGGGCGCGAAGCTGAGCAGGCCGGCATCATCAAGCATGGCTCGAAGATGATCCAGGCGGTTGCCAACGCCACCGTGCCGCAGTTGACCATCCATATCGGCGCCTCGTTCGGCGCCGGCAATTACGGCATGTGCGGTCGCGCCTATGATCCGCGTTTCATTTTCGCCTGGCCGAGCAACCGTATCGCCGTAATGGGCGGCGAGCAGGCCGCGAAGGTGATGGCGATCGTCACCGAGGAGAAGCTCAAACGTGAGGGTAAGCCGGTCGATAAGGCCAAGCTCGATGTGATGGAGCAGGCCATCGTCAAGCGCGTCGAAGGCGAATCGACCGCGCTGTACGCCACGGCCCGGCTGTGGGACGACGGCCTGATCGACCCACGCGATACCCGCAAAGTGCTAGGCTTTTGCCTGTCGATCTGCCGCGACGCAGAGCTCCGCCCGCTCAAACCCAATACGTTCGGCGTCGGGCGCATGTAAGAACGTGTAACGAAGAGGAAGCACCATGCTGTTCACGCCCGAGCATGAGGAGCTGCGCCGCAGCCTGCAAAAATTCATCGCCGCGGAGGTCAATCCCCATGTCGATGCGTGGGAAGAAGCCGGCATCTTTCCCGCCCACGAGCTGTTCAAGAAGATGGGCGATCTCGGTTTCCTCGGCCTTCATAAGCCGGTTGAGTATGGCGGCCAGGGCCTGGATTATTCCTATGCCATGGTGATGGCCGAAGAACTCGGCAACATCGCCTGCGGCAGCGTGCCGATGGCGATCGGCGTGCAGACCGACATGGCGACGCCGGCGCTGGCGCGGTTCGGTTCCGAGGTGGTCAAGCAGGAGTTTCTGGCGCCGTCGATCGCCGGCGATTTCGTCGCCTGCCTCGGCGTTTCGGAAGTCGGCGCCGGATCCGACGTTGCCTCGATCAAAACTACCGCGCGCAAGGATGGCGGCGATTATGTCATCAACGGCGGCAAGATGTGGACCACGAACGGCACCCAAGCCGACTGGATGTGCCTCCTGGCCAACACATCCGATGGTCCGGTGCACAAGAACAAGTCGCTGATCTGCCTGCCGATGAAAGCCAAAGGGGTCGAGATCGCCCGCAAGCTCGACAAGCTCGGCATGCGCTCCTCCGACACCGCGCAGATATTTTTCGACAGTGTACGGGTGCCGCAGCGTTTCCTGATCGGAGAGGAAGGCAAGGGCTTCACCTATCAGATGCTGCAGTTTCAGGAGGAGCGACTGTGGGCCGCCGCCGCCGGCCTCAAATCGCTGGAACGGCTGATCGAAGAGACGATCGAATACACCCGCAACCGCAAGGCCTTCGGCAAATCCATCCTCGACAATCAGGTGGTGCATTTCCGGCTCGCCGAGCTTGCCACCGAGGTCGAGCTGTTGCGCGCGCTGGTTTACCGCGCCTGCGAGCTTTACCTCGCCGGCACCGACGTGACGCGGCTCGCCTCCATGACCAAGCTCAAGGCCGGGCGATTGCGCCGCGAAGTAAGCGACGCCTGCCTGCAATACTGGGGCGGCATGGGCTACATGAACGAGACGCATGTGAGCCGCGCCTTCCGCGACGGGCGCTTGACCTCGATCGGCGGCGGCGCCGACGAGGTGATGCTCACCATCATCTGCAAGCTGATGGGGACGCTCCCCGGCACCTCGAATGCGCCGGAGCAGAAGGCCGGTCATGGCTGAACTGCCGCAGACCTCGCACATCAGGCTCGATCGGCGCGGACCGGTGCTGCATCTGTGGCTCGACCGGCCCGAATTGCGCAATGCCGTCAGCCCGCAGATGGTGCGCGAGATCCTAGCGACCTTCGCGGCGATTGCCGGCGATCGGTCGCTGCGCATCGTGGTCGTTCGCGGCGCCGGCGGCACCTTCTGCGCCGGCGGCGATATCAAGAGCATGGCGGCGGCACATGAGGCGCCGCCGCCCGGCGCGGTCGACGAACTCAAGGAAAGCAACCGGCGATTTGGTGCAATGCTGGAGGCGGTCAACGCCGCGCCGCAAGCAGTAATCGCCGCGATCGAGGGGTTCGCGATGGGCGGCGGGTTCGGCCTTGCCTGTGTCGCCGACATCGCCATTGCGACAGCGGACGCCCGCTTTGCCATGAGCGAGGTGATGATCGGCGTAGTGGCGGCCGCGATCTCGCCGTTTGTTGTACAACGCATCGGGCTGACCGCCGCGCGGCGCTTGGCGGTCACCGGCGTGCGGCTCACCGGCAGCGAGGCGGCCGCAATCGGCATCGCGCATCAGGCCGTTGCCGAAACGGCCGCGCTGGAAGCTGCGGTGCGCGATGCCTGCAATCAGGTGCTCAAATGCGCTCCCGGCGCCGTCGCCGCGAGCAAACGGCTGATGTTGCGCGCCGCCGGGCCGAATCCGATATCGGACCTGCTCGACGACGCGGCTGAATCCTTCGCCGCGGCAGTGCGCGGCGCGGAAGGCCGGGAAGGTACCCAATCGTTTGTCGAAAAACGCAAACCGTCCTGGGTCGTGCAGGCGGAGTGAAGGATGAGATCGCTCCGGACCGACTTTCGTCCGCGCCGCTTCCTCGCAGCATGAGCGGATTCCACAAAATCCTGATTGCCAATCGCGGCGAGATCGCCTGCCGCATCATCCGCACGGCGAAGGCGCTCGGCTATCGCACCGTCGCGGTGTTCAGCGATGCCGATGCCGGCGCGCTGCATGTGCGGCAGGCCGATGAGGCGGTGCGCGTTGGGCCGCCGGCGCCGCAGGACAGTTATCTCAACATCGATGCGCTGCTGGCGGCGGCAAAACTTGGGGGCGCGGACGCGGTCCATCCCGGTTACGGTTTCCTCTCGGAGAACGCGGCATTCGCCGACGCCTGCGTCCGGGCCGGCCTCGTCTTCATCGGCCCGCCGGCGGTGGCGATCGACGCCATGGGCAACAAGGCGCGCGCCAAAGCCTTAATGGCGGCGGCGGGCGTGCCCTGTGTCCCCGGATATCAAGGGCCGGACCAGTCCGACGGGCGCCTGATCGCCGAAGCCACGCGAATTGGCTTTCCGCTGATGATCAAAGCTTCAGCGGGCGGTGGCGGGCGTGGGATGCGGCTCGTCACCTCTGCTGACGATCTCGCCAACGGCGTGGCCCGCGTGCGTTCGGAGGCAGCCGGCGCCTTCGGGTCGGACGAATTGATCCTCGAGCGGGCGATCGCCGACGCCCGCCACATCGAGTTTCAGATTTTTGCCGACCAACACGGCAACGTCATCCATCTCGGCGAACGCGACTGTTCGATCCAACGCCGCCATCAGAAGGTCATCGAGGAGTCGCCGTCACCCGCGGTCTCGACCGAACTGCGCGCACGGATGGGCGAGGCGGCGATCGCGGCGGCGCGCGCCATCGGCTACGTGGGCGCCGGCACGGTCGAGTTTTTGCTCGGCCCGGCGGAAGAATTCTACTTTATCGAGATGAATACCCGGCTTCAGGTCGAGCATCCGGTGACCGAGGCGATCACCGGGCTCGATCTGGTCGCCTGGCAGCTGCGCGTCGCCGCCGGTGAGAAGCTGCCGCTTGAGCAGCACGAGGTGCAGTTCAGCGGCCACGCCATTGAAGCGCGTCTTTACGCTGAGGACCCGCACGCAAATTTCCTGCCGCAGAGCGGGACCCTGATCGATTGGCGCCCGGCCTCGGGGGAGGGCGTGCGCATCGACCATGGGCTTGCCTCCGGCCAAAGCGTGAGCCCGTTCTATGACCCCATGCTGGCGAAGGTGATCGCACATGGCGCGACGCGGGAGGAGGCACGACGACGGCTGATCATCGCGCTCGAGGGCACGGTTGCACTGGGACTGGCGACCAATCGCAGCTTCCTTATTGCCATGCTCAGACACCCCGCCTTCGTAGCCGGCGAAGCGAGGACGGCCTTTATCGACCGGTATTTTGCGGCAGGAAGCGACGCCATGAGGCGCCTGTCGCCGGATTTGCGCACTCTTGCGCTCGCTGCGGTCCTCTTGTTCGAAGCCCGGACGCGCGAAACGGCGAGCGTTCCGCGTTCGCTACGGCATTGGTCATCGACCGGTATTGCAATGTGGCCATTGCGTCTGACGTTTGGCGAAGTCCATCGTCCGGCCAGCATCATGGCCATTGGAACGAATGCGTATCTGCTTGCCCTGGGCAATGAAACCGTCGAGGTTTCGATCGAGGAGCGTTCCGACGGCGCCGTCCGCTTTACGGCCTACGGCCTGCAGCAGATCGCGCGCTTCGCATTGCACGAAGGCGTCCTCCATCTCGACCTCAACGGCATCACCGTCATGGTGCGCGAGACCGCGCTTGAGGCCGCGAGTTCAATGCGCCGGGACGGTTCCTCGCGCCTGCTCGCGCCGATGAACGGCGCGATCGTCGGCGTCCTTGCCAAACCGGGCGATCGCGTCGCCAAGGGACAGCGCATCGTCGTGCTGGAGGCGATGAAGATGCAGCATGAGATCAGCGCCGAACGCGACGGCACGATCGACAAGGTTTTGGTCAAGCCAGGCGACCAGGTGGCAACGCGTCAGCTTCTGGTCGAGCTGAAGCCAGAGGTGAGCGCGAAGCCGGAAGAAACGGGAGAAGCGCCATGAGCGACAAAGTCGTGATCACCTGCGCGCTCACCGGCGTGCTCACCGACCCGAAGCAACATCATGTCCCGGTGACGCCGGCGGAGATGGCGCGCGAAGCAAAAGCTGCATTCGATGCCGGCGCCGGGATCATGCACGTGCATTTCCGCCAGCAGGCGCCCGGCAAGGGACACCTGCCGTCGTGGGAGCCGGAATTGGCGGCAACCATCATGCAGGCTATCCGCGACGCTTGCCCGGGCGTGATCCTCAACAAGTCGACCGGCACGATCGGATCGAACATTGCCGGCCCGCTGGCCTGCCTGCGTGCGGTGCGGCCCGAGATTGCCGCCTGCAACGCCGGCTCGCTCAATTATCTGAAAGTGCGCGCCGACGGCTCGTGGGCGTGGCCGCCGCATCTGTTCGACAATCCCGTGGAAAAAGTGAAAGCCTATCTCGACGTCATGGCCGAAACCGGCACTCAGCCGGAATTCGAATGTTTCGACGTCGGCATTGTGCGCTGTGTCGGCATGTACGCCAAGAACGGCATGTTCAAGGGCCGGCCGAAATACAATTTCGTCATGGGCGTGGAATCCGGCATGCCGGCGGATCCCGACTTGCTGCCGATCCTACAGAAACTCATTGTCGCCGGCGCTCCCTGGCAGGTGACCGCGGTTGGTCGGGAGACCATTTGGCCGCTGCACCGGCGTGCCGCCGAGCTCGGGGGGCATTTGCGCACCGGCCTTGAGGATACGTTCTATCTGCCCGACGGCAGCAAGGTCGGCTCGAACGGCGCATTGGTCGAAATGCTGGCCCGCTATGCGCGCGAGGCCGGCCGTAAGGTCGCCAGCCCGGCCGAAGCGCGTAGCCTGATGGCGCTCAGGGCGGCCTGACTTATCGGCGCTGGGTAAGTATTTAACCGTACGTTAACCATAATGACGCCACGTTGCCGCATCGAGCGATAGAGCAACGCGCCACAAATGGCTTTCGCCGGCAAGGCAGCGCAGCGGGACGGCTGGGATTATCAAGCCGAACATCTCGCTGTTACCCACACGGCCATCGGGATGGCGGCGATTGCTGTAGCTCAGCAGGCGCGACGACGGCCGGTATTGAAGCCTGTCGGCGACCACGCCCTTGCTGCAGAACACCAAGGCGACCCCCAACTCAGCGAAGCCGGCCTTGTCGAGGACGGGTCGATCACGGGCACGAATCGTTCTGAGTTCGAACAGCAACTGACGCAGAGGGCCCTCCTCGCCCGCATCAACACCCTTACGGTCCTGCGCTTGGCGGCAAAGAAGCAGATTGCCGAACTGGAAGGCGAACTCGGCTCGGCGCAGGATGAGCTTGTTCGCTGGGACAACGAGAACCGCTCGCTGCAGACGTCGCTCGAATTGATCACGAGCGAAAACTCGCGCCTTTCCGAGCGCCTCGCGCAAAATGCGGCCGCGGTCGAAAACGACCGTTGCCAGCTCGAACAGATGAAGACGGCGGTGGCCGCGGTAGAGGTCGAACGCGACAAGGATCGTTCCGAGCTCAAGCGAATGAAAGCCGCGGTGGCCTCGGCGGAGGCCGAACGCGATAAGCACCGCTCCGAGCTCGATCGAGCGAAAGCGGCACTGATCGCCGCCGAAACCGAACGCGATATGAGCCGTTCCCAGCTCGAAGACGTGAAGGCCGCCGCGGCCGCCGCGACCGCCGAACGCAACGAGCTCGCGGCGGCGATCGAAGACGTTTACAAAAAACGTAACACCGAGACCGTCGCTTTCAACACCTATCTGGACGTCATGCGGTCACGCGCCACCACTGCTGAACAGCAGCTCGAGGAAACTCGGCAGAGCCTGGTCGCCCATACCGAGCAAAATACTTCGCTGGTGAGCGACAATTCTCGCCTTTCCCGCAGCCTGGCGGAAAGTAACACGGCAGTCGAAACCGCCCATTCCCAGCTCGATCAAATGAAGACGCTTCTCGCCGCGGCCATGGCCGAGCGCGACAAACTGGGCGCCGCGCTCGCCAAAGCCGACGAAAGCCATCACACCGAAATCGATGCGCTAAAGCTGCGTCTCGAAGCCGCGTGTTCGCGCGCCGCCAATTCAGACATGCAGCTCGCCGAGGTGCGGCGGAGCTTGCTGGAAAAACTCGAGCTGCTGCAAAACTCGCTGCAGGCGAAAATTGGCGAGGTCAATCAACTCCGCCAGTCGCACGCGAAGCTGATCGAGGAGACGCACATGCTGCTGAAGTCCGTCGATAGGCGCGATCGTGCTCTGGCTGACGCCAACGGCAAGATCAGACTGCTGGCCGAGCTGGTCGCCGTGCCGAGAATTGGCACAAAGCCCCGCGCGCAAGGGTGTCGGACGGATGTGCTGCTCGCCAGCACCGTCACATTCTGACGCGCCATTCGGCTGGCCTTGGATTTAGCATCCGCAATGGTCCTCACCGAAAAGCCGGCATCACCTCTTTTGCGAACAACTCGACCGAGCGCGATGCCGCCTCGTAAGGCAACGAACCGAAGATCATGTCGCTGACGAAATAGTTGATGCCGGTCAGTTCAACGGTCGCAGCAATATAGCGGCGGACCGTTTCCGGCGATCCGGCGACGCCCATATGCATGCTTTCCAGCTTGTCGAAATCTTCCGGATAGATCATGCCGATCGGGAAGGGGATGCCGCCCCAATCCCACAGGAAGGCCATGTGGTGACGCCACTGCCGATAGGCGCTGCGCATGAGGTCGCGCGCCTTGGCGTCGCTGTCCGCAACCACGACATGGCGAAATACGCCAACGAGCGGCAGGTCAGCCGCGTTGCCACCCTGCGCTTGCCACTGCGCCCGATAGGCTTCGGCCAGTGCTTTGACGCCCGCGTCCGGAATCAGCGTCACCATGTTGCCCTTGAGGCGCGCGGCATCAGCCGCGCGTGAAGGCTCCGTCGGCGCAAACCACAGCGGTGGATAGGGCTGCTGCACCGGCCGTGCCGCGATGCGGACGTTCTGGTAGCGATAGAACTTGCCTTCGTGGTTCAAGACATCCGACGTCAGCGCCTTGAGAATGACTTCGGTCGCCTCGCGGTTCATCGCCGGCGCGTTGGCGGGATCGACGTCGAAACTTGCGATCTCGATCGGCGACGCGCCACGGCCCAGTCCCAATTCGAGCCGGCCGCGGCTCATGTGGTCGAGCATTACCACTTCCTCGGCGACCCGAAGCGGATGGTACATCGGCGTGACGTAAAGCAGCGGACCGAAGCGCAGCCGTTCGCTGCGCTGCGCCACTGCGGCAAGAAAAACGCTGGGCGAGGGCGCCATACCGAGCGGCGTCGAGTGATGCTCGGCGATGTGATAGGAGCGAAAACCGGCGCGGTCGTATTGCTCGATCAGCTTGAGCCGCGTCTCAAACAGATCAGCAAGCGGAATGCCGTTATCGTCAAGATGATCGAAAACGCCGAATTGCAGCGCCAACGCCCCCTCCCGGATTATTCTGGTTGTCCTGCGTGCCTCGCTCTGCCGGCTTGCCGCAACCTAATGAACCTGCCGCTTCTGGCCCAGCCAGAATGGCTTGCGCAACTCGCGCTTGAGGATCTTGCCGGTCGGGGTGCGCGGCAGCGAAGGAACGAAATCGATCGTGCGCGGCACCTTGTAGTGGGCGATGCGTTCGCGGGCGAACGCGATCAGTTCCTCAGGCGCAAGTTCGGCGCCCGGCCGTTTGACGACGAACGCCTTCACGGCCTCGCCCCACTTGTCGTCCGGGATACCGATCACCGCCACGTCGGCGACCGCGGGATGGCCGAACAGCGCGCTCTCGACCTCGGCCGGGTAAATGTTCTCGCCGCCCGAGATGATCATGTCCTTGACCCGGTCATAGATGTAGATGTAGCCGTCCCGATCGAGGTAGCCGGCATCGCCGGTGTAGAACCAGTCGCCGCGGATCGCCCGGTGCGTCGCTTCGGGCTGGTTCCAGTAGCCGATCATGTTCTGCGCCGAGCGCGTGACGATCTCGCCGACCTCGCCGGTGGCGACATCATTGCCGGAAGCATCGACCACGCGGATTTCGATCCCGGCCATCGCCTTGCCGCACGATTTGAGCCGCTCCAGCGCGTCCTCATTGTGGTCCTCCGGCGGCAGATAGGTGATGGCGCCGGTGGTCTCGGTCAGCCCATAGACCTGTCCCAGATCGCAGCCGAACATCTTGAGCGCGTTGCGCACGAGATCGATCGGCGCCGGCGACGCGCCGTAGACGATCAGCTCAAGCGATGAGAAATCCGTCGTCGGGCACTGCGGATTCTGCAAAATGAAAAGCAGAAGCGCCGGCACCATGAAAGCCTTGGTGATGCGATACTCCGGGATCAAGCGAAGAATGGCGGCCGGATCCGGGTCCCGCATCAGCACGGTGTCGATGCCACGATAGAAGCCGACCAAGGCCCAGCCGCTGCCGCCGATGTGGAACAACGGCATGCAGACGAGATTGACGTCCTTGTCGTGCCAGTCGCCGAGCGAGCCCTGCGCCAACACCAGCAAGCCGGCATGGCTGAGCTGCGCTCCCTTGGGGTAACCGGTCGTACCGCTGGTGTACATCTGGATGGCGCAGTGTTCCGGCGCGATCGGCACATGGGGATCGCTCGCCGGCTGAGCGTCGCGCCAATCGGCATAGGCGGTCCAGGAATTGTGCGCGCCGTCGAGCGCGATGATCTGGCGAACCGATTTCAGCTCATGCGCCACCTTCTCGGCGACCGGATAGAAATCGGCGCCGACGAACAATACCTCGGCGCCCGCGTCCTCGACCACGTACGCGACTTCCGGCGGCGCGAGGCGAAAATTGACCGGCACCAGCACTAAATCGGCTTTGGCGGCGCCGAACCACAGCTCGAAGAAAGCCGGCGCATTTTTCGACAGGATCGCGATCCGCGCCTGCGGCTGCAGGCCCTCGGCGATCAGGCCATTGGCAATCTGATTGGCGCGGCGATCAAGTTCGCTGAAGGTGATGCGCCGACCCTCGAAGTAAATCGCCACCCGATCGGGCCGGGTCTCGGCGTGACGGCGCGTTATGTCGCCAACCGCACGAATATCCGCAACGCTATCGGCCTTGAGCATGGCGACCCTCCCCAAAGGGCTTTTTACGTTGTTGCCCGAACGCTGCCCGCGTTCTTGTTCGTCCCTGAATGTTAGGCAGTTTCCGAACCGACGGGAAGTCCGAACGCGTCCGCGACGCCGCCGCGCGGTCGCCGGCGGCGGCTTGCTTTTCGCTGTCTCTACTTTTTATCGATGCGGGTGGCTGTCAGCTGCGCTTCGGTCAACCCATCAACCGCGATCCGGACATCGAGATCGGGTCGAAGCCGCGCGAAATCCGCCACCGCCGGGTGAGGGAGTAACAGCCAGGCCGGCGGGGTCAGCGCCGCCATGCCGCGGAGGTCGAGGCATTGCAGCGGCACGTGCACGTAAAAGAACACATTGGTGTCGATACGCAGACAATACGCCGGCGCCGGCGCCGGCGCGGTGCGGATCGCCTGTTCGATCGCCTTGCCGGCCAGCCGCGTCTCGCCAAAGCGATCGGCGAACAGCGGCATGATCACGACGGCCAGAACGATCTGGTAGACAATGAGCAGAGCCAGCGCCACAGCCGAAAACTGCCGGACTGCCGCGTAGCGGCATTTCTCCAGCGCGTCCCATGCGATGCCGCCGAGCACGGCGAGCGACGGGGCCATCGGCATGGCGTAGCGGGTATTGAAGCCGGGCCACAAGGCGAGAATCACGGTGCACACGCCGGAATAAAGCACCATGGGCGCGACGATTGCCGGAGCTTCCGGTCCCTTGTGTCCGCGCCGCCACGGCCACGGAATAAAGGGCAACATCGGGGACGCCGGCAACAGCTCCAAAAACAAGCTGCCGATATTGTGGGTATTTCGCCAAACGTAACCCAACAATCCGGGCCGCTCGCCCAATCTGGCGTAGGCGAACCACGTTGCCTCGTCGCCGGGCTGATAAATGGCGGCGCCCCAGGCGATGACGGCCGCAGCCGGAATCATCATACACAGAACAAAGCCCGGCAAATCGCGCCATCTCCGCTCGATGACCATATAGGCCGCCACGCCCAGGGCAAAAAACGCCGCCGGTTGCGGGCCTTTCGCCATCGCCAGAGCAGCAAGCAGAAGGCCGCAGCCGATCCATCGCAGCATGGTCACGCCGCCTGAAGCGACGCCGTCCCACCACAGCAGCAAGGCAGCGAACGACAGCACCGTTATCACCGTGTCGGGTTCGGCGATGGTCAGTTTTTGCAGCAATAGCGGGCAGAACACGAACGACAGCGCGGCGAACAATGATGCCGTCGAACTCGCGTATCGCCGGGTCGCTCTTTGCACCAGCAACGCCGTGAGCAAAACCGAGACCATCGCCGGCAGCCGCGCCGACCATTCGTTGACGCCGCCGGTGAGAAGCGCAAAGCCGGCGATCAGCCATCCGAGCAGCGAGGGCTTCTCGTGCCAGCGAACCCCATAAACAAAGGGTTGGAGAAAATGCCCGTGCAACAAGACGTCCCGGGCAATTTCGGCGTTGGTGCCCTCTTCGTAGATAAAAGAGCGCACCGCGAGATTGGGCAATACCGCGCAAGCCCACAACAGAACAACAAGAACGGGCACCACTCCGGGACGGCGAAGATAGAGTTCCAAATGACCGGCTACTTTGGCAACGGAACGATCGAAATCTCCGAAAATCGAACCCGCTCCCATTTTCACCTTCCGAAAGGCCTTAATCGGCCCAGCTCTCGCTGTTGCGGGCGACGATAGCATTGATCGGGCGATTTCATAGCGCCGACCATGCGCGGGAACATAGGCTGCCATGCTTCCGCACCTTGAACCCCCTTGACCGGGATGCTCGCCTGCAACCGCGATTGGCGACGGCGGTTAGGGCTTGAGAGGCCCAAACGCGCAGGCCGCGAGCATGCTGGCAGGCGGGGCAGGAACAATGTCACGGCACAATCGCAATCGCCGACGCGCCGCAGCCGTTCCAACCCTAATCGGAGATCATTCCTGATGGCGACTGCTTCGACTGCGGCAACGCCGATTTTCGCGCGCGTACCTGGCGCCGCCGCCGCCGCGGCTCAGCCGGTTGCGGATGCCCGCCGGCCAGCCGACGCGGTTCTCACCGTCAACGGTCGCGACCACCAACTCGCTTTCGACACCCGCACGTCTTTACTCGATCTGCTGCGGGAGCATTTGCAGCTGAGCGGAACAAAAAAGGCTGCGACCACGGTCAATGCGGTGCTTGCACGGTCTTGATCGAGGGGCGGCGCGTGTTGTCGTGCCTGACGCTTGCCGCGGCCGTGCAAGGTCACGCCGTTACGACCATCGAAGGCCTTGCGGCCGACGGCGCGCTCCATCCCATGCGTGTCCGAGGTCGACCACGACGTCAATCCGGCAGGCATCAAAGGACTGGGCGAGCTTGCCAATGTCGGCACCGCGGCGGCCATCGCCAATGCCGTCTATGACGCGACCGGCAAGCGGATCCGCAAGCTGCCAATTCGCATCGAACACCTGCTGCCCGCGTGGTGGAACAGCGCGGTTTGATCGTCATTCAATCAGTTGCAAATCAACCGACATAAGCAAGATAAACAATAGCGAACGCGACAATGACGGCGGCAATTCCAAACCCCAGCACGTAGCGGACGTTATGCCCGGTCACGCCCGCACGCGCCTGCGGCGTGGCAACGACTGGTTCCGGGAGTGACTCTTTGGCCAACTCCTTGGCGATCTTCCGATCGGCATCTTTGTATTCGGGCGCGCGGGCGTCGTTATGCATGGACCGTCTCGGGATTGTTGCTGCTCACAGTCAACCGGCATGCCCCGGCCTAAGTTCCGGGAACACGTGGGTTGCACGGCAATCACGGCGTCCGCGCTGCGCTATCTTTCCAAATCGCGAACCGACGATGAACGCTGGCGCTACCGTCTGATCAAGCCCGGATGTTGATTTTTACGGTCCGCATCCGCGACCACAATTAAGGGAACTACGATGATGCATCGAAAAATCGGAATCGCTTTGGCAACAGTCCTCCTGTTGGCGAGCGCCGGCACGACGACATTCGCCGCCGGAGGTGGAAGCATGGCGACCAATCCCGGCGGTCCCTCCGGCTGCTGATTTGCCGGCTTTCCCGTCGGCGTTCGGCCGGACAAATGCAACAACGGCGCGATGATTGAACGTCGCGCCGTTGTGGCTGTTTCGACTGAAAATGGTGTCGTCAGTTCATCGTGCTCAGCCAGTCGTCGATGTCGCTTCGCGCTCTGTCCTTGGCCAGGCCGTAGCGCTCCTGGATCTTGCCTTCGAGCTGGTCGCGCTTGCCATTGATTTGCGTGATATCGTCGTCGGTGAGCTGACCCCACTTCTCCTTGACTTTGCCTTTGGTCTGCTTCCAGTTTCCTTCGACACGGTTCCAATCCATTGTCATTGTCCTCCAAAGTTTAGGGCTGTGCCCTGAAAACGATGGAGGATCGGGAATGTTCCATTCGCTCGGGCCGCAGTTCCAGATCGACGAAACGGAAAGCGCACGCGCTCCGTCGATGAGAACCGCGTGCGCAGGGAAACTAGACGCCGAAGGGGGCAAAGCTCCGGCGCGCCGGTTCTTTTCGCTAAGCCGCCTTGCGGTTGACCTGAGCTTCCGCCATCACCGTCAGTTTCTTGTCAGTGGCCTTTTCCTCGTCGAGCGTTTGCTGCAAGAGGGTAACGCAATCCCTTCGGCCGAGCTGGTTCGCCCAGGCGATCAGGGTGCCGTAGCGCGTCATCTCGTAATGCTCGACGGCCTGCGCCGCCGCAATCAGCGCGGCATCGAGGACGGCTTCCTTCTCGACTTCGCCGGCGACGTCGTTGGCTTCCTCGATGATGCCGTCGATCGCGGGGCAATCCACCCCTTGAGCCTTCTGCCCGATCATCTGGAACACCTGGTCCAGGCGCTTCACGTGATTTTCGGTTTCGCGCAAATGACCCTGAAAGCCCTGCTTGAGCTGGGGATCGGTCGCCTTTTCGATCATCTCAGGGAACGCCTTGGTGATCTGCTTTTCAGCGTAGTAGATGTCGCGCAAGGTGTGCACGAAGAGATCGTTCATATTCTTGATGTCTTTGGAGAAGAGTCCCATAGTTTGTTCCCTTTGCTTGAGCCTGGAAGCAAGCGGCGGCCTTGCGCTTGGCAGCGGCTGCTTTCATGCCAACGTATGGCAACAGGTGGGGTTCCGCGGCCCGCGGCGCGATTGAGCGGCATATTTGGCGTTGAAATGCGGTGATTTGCCGAGGAACCCAATTGAAGCCTCATTAAATCGCGTGCCATATGCGCCGCTCTGCTAGGGTATTTATGTCCCTCGCAGCGTCGGGAATGGAGAATAACAATATGCGCATCGTTTGCATCGGCGGCGGCCCGGCCGGGCTCTATTTCGGCCTGCTGATGAAGAAGGAAAATCCGGCTCACCATGTGACCGTGATCGAGCGCAACAAGCCCTACGACACGTTCGGCTGGGGCGTGGTGTTTTCCGACGCCACCATGGAGAATATGCGCGCCTGGGACGCCGAGACCGCGCAAGACATTGAAACCGCGTTCAACCACTGGGACGATATCGAAGTGCTGATCAAGGGCCGGCGCATGCGCACCACCGGCCACGGCTTTGTCGGCATCGGCCGCAAGAAGCTCCTTAACATCCTGCAGGCGCGTTGCGAGGAGCTCGGCGTCGAGCTGGTCTTCGAGCGCGAGGTCGATTCCGATCTCGAATTTCCTGATGCCGACCTCATCATTGCCTCCGACGGCATCAATTCCAAGATTCGCAATCGCTATCGTGATGCTTTCAAGCCCGATCTGGTCGTGCGACCGAACCGTTTTATCTGGCTCGGCACCGATAAGCCTTACGACGCCTTCACCTTCGATTTCCGCCGCACCGAGCACGGCTGGTTCCAGGCCCATATCTACAAATTCGACGCAACCACATCGACTTTTATTGTAGAGACGACGGAGGACATCTTCACGGCGCATGGCCTCGACCAGGCCGACGAGGCGGGTTCGATCGCGTTCTGCGAGGAACTTTTCAGCGAGGTCCTCGATGGCGCCAAGCTGATGAGCAACGCCCGGCACCTGCGCGGTTCGGCTTGGCTCAACTTCAACCGCCTGATCTGCAGTAAGTGGAGTCATTTCAACGGCAACAGCCAAGTCGTGTTGATGGGGGACGCGGCGCACACCGCGCATTTCGCCATCGGCTCCGGCACCAAGCTGGCGCTCGAAGACGCCATCGAGCTGACGCGGCAATTCAAAGACCTCGGTGCCACGCGGGACAAGGTACCGGCGGTCCTTGCCGCTTATGAAGAGGTGCGCGCCGTCGACGTCGCCCGCATCCAAAACGCGGCCCGCAATGCCATGGAATGGTTCGAGGTGGTCGGCAGCCGCTACGCCGACACGCTCGAGCCGGAGCAGTTCATGTACTCGCTGCTGACGCGCTCGCAGCGCATCAGTCACGAAAACCTGCGCGTTCGCGACAAGGTATGGCTGGAGAATTACGAACGCTGGTTCGCGGCGCGCTGCGGCATCGACGTCATTGCCAACGGCCCCACGGTGCCGCCGATGTTCACACCGTATACGATGCGCGGCATCACGCTGCCGAACCGCATCGTGGTCTCGCCGATGGCGATGTATTCGGCCGTCGACGGCATGCCGAACGACTTCCATCTGGTGCATCTCGGCAGCCGCGCGCTCGGCGGCGCGGGGCTCGTGTTCGGCGAGACGACGTGCGTATCGCCGGATGCGCGCATCACACCCGGCTGCCTCGGCCTTTGGAACGATACGCAGGCTGGGGCCTGGAAGCGTTTGGTCGATTTCATTCACACCACGCCGGCCAAGGCCGGGCTTCAGCTCGGCCATTCCGGCCGCAAGGGCTCGACCCGGGTCGCCGTGGGAAGGCATCGATCAGCCGCTCGAAAGCGGCAATTGGCCGGTGATGTCGGCGTCTCCCGTCACGTATCTCACGAATGGCGCCATCCCGCGCGAGATGACGCGGGACGATCTGGAGCGGGTGAAGGCGGATTTCTGCGCCGCAGCCATCCGCGGCGCCAAAGCAGGCTTCGACGTTCTCGAGCTGCATTGCGCGCACGGCTATCTGCTGTCGAGCTTTCTGTCGCCGCTGACCAACCGGCGCAGCGACGAATACGGCGGCTCGGCAGAGAACCGCGCCCGCTATCCGCTCGAAATCTTTCTTGCGATCCGCGCCGTGTGGCCGGAGGAGCGCCCGATATCGGTCCGTCTTTCGTGTCACGACTGGACCGAAGGCGGCAATACGCCGGAGGACGCGGCAACGTTCGCCCGGCTGTTCAAGGCCGCCGGCGCCGATATGATCGACTGCTCGTCCGGGCAGGTTTGGCACGACGACAAGCCGGTATACGGCCGGCTCTATCAGACGCCGTTTGCCGACAAGATCCGCAACGAAGTCGGCATTGCCACCGTCGCGGTCGGTGCGATTTCAGAAGCCGACCACGCCAACTCGATCATCGCCGCCGGCCGGGCCGATTTGTGCGCCATTGCCCGGCCGCATCTCGCCGACCCGGCCTGGACGTTGCACGAAGCCGCCAAAATCGGCGTCAAGTCGGTGCCGTGGCCGAAGCAATATCTCTCCGGCAAGACCCAATACGAAACCAATCTCGCGCGCGCGGCCGCCGGTCCGCAGCCGAGCTGAGTAGACGGCAACGCGATCGTGACTGACCAATCGCTCGATAGTCGGCATGTGCTCGTGACCGGCGCCGGCACCGGCATTGGTGCTGCAATCGCAACCGCGTGTGCCGGAGCCGGTGCGCGCGTCAGTCTGGTCGGCCGCCGCCGCGATCCGCTCGTGGCGCTGCAAGCGAAGCTCGGCGAGGCACGCGCCTGTGTTGTGGCTGATTTCGATGTGGTCGATGAGGACAAAGTCCATGCCGGCATTGCGGCCGCGCGGAAGGCCTTCGGCCCGATCGATGTCCTGGTCAACAACGCCGGCGAAGCGCCGAGCGCGCCGCTTGCGAAAACCGACCTGGCGACCTGGAACAGGGTACTGGCGGTGAATCTCACCGGCACGTTCCTGGTGACCAGAGAGGTCATGCCCGACATGCTCGCCAAGCGCGCCGGACGGGTGATCAATATCGCCTCGACCGCGGGGCTGGTCGGGTATGCCTATGTTTCGGCCTATGTGGCGGCAAAGCATGGCGTCATCGGCCTCACGCGCAGCCTGGCGCTCGAAGTCGCCAGCGCCGGAATTACCGTCAATGCGATCTGTCCGGGATACACCGACACGCCGCTTTTCGAGCGCGCCGTAAAAAATATCGTTGCCAAGACCAAACGCGGCCGCGACGAAGCGCGTGCCGCGCTGGCAGCCTCGAATCCACAAGGGAGATTGATAACGCCCGACGAGGTGGCGGCAACAGTCCTGTGGCTTGCCTCCGCGGGGGCAAGCTCGATCACCGGCCAGGCCATTGCCGTCGCCGGCGGCGAAGTCATGGTGGGTTGAGGCTACTTGAAGCCTATAAATTTGAACCTTAAAATGATTTGCCGGCCCGGTTGCGACTCGGCCGTGCAATGCTGTCCCGCTGAACAACGAGGCATCGCGTGCAGGAAACGGCGAACGTCCCGCTGGACGCGGAAACCAAGGTCACCGAGCGCCCCGGCGACCATGAGAGCGAATTGCGGCTTTGGCTGCGGCTCCTGACCTGTACGACCTTGATCGAAGGCGAGGTCCGACGCCGGCTGCGCCAGGAATTCGACGTGACGTTGCCGCGATTCGACCTCATGGCGCAACTCGACAAGGCGCCCGGCGGCATGACGCTCGGCGAGCTGTCGCAGCGCATGATGGTTTCCAACGGCAATGTAACCGGGCTTTCGGAGCGGCTGGTGGCGCTCGGCTTGCTGGATCGGCGTCAGTCGCGGAGCGATCGGCGGGCGCAGCTGGTCAGCCTCACGCCTGAGGGGCGCCGCGTGTTCCGCGCCATGGCCCGCGCCCACGAGGGCTGGATCGCCGAGATCTTTTCCGAGCTTGCGCCCGCCGACATCGAGGCGTTGATGCGGCTTCTCGCCAAAACCAAAACGTCGGCGCGCGCAGCCACTGCCGGAGCGCCGCAGCGATGATCAGTGCCAATCCGGTGGCCGTGCCGCTTTCGGACTACGCCGCGCAGCATGTACGCCTTACGCTCGCCGGCAGCGTTGCAACGATCACGCTCAACCGCCCCGAACGCAAAAATCCGCTGACCTTCGAAAGCTACGCCGAGCTTGCCAACATCTTTCGCGCCGGCGCCCGCGACAAAACCATCAAGGCGATCGTGATCGCCGGTGCCGGCGGCAATTTCTGTTCCGGCGGCGACGTGTTCGAGATCATCAAGCCGCTCACCGAGATGGATACCAGCGGACTGCTCGATTTCACCCGCATGACCGGAGAGCTGGTCAAGTCGATGCGGGCGGCGCCGCAGCCGATCATCGCTGCGATTGACGGCGTATGCGCGGGCGCCGGCGCCATTATCGCCATGGCCTCAGACATCCGCATCGGCACCGCGAACGCCAAAGTGGCTTTCCTGTTCAATCGGGTCGGGCTGGGCGGATGCGACATGGGCGCTTGCGCCATCCTGCCGCGCATCATCGGCCAAGGCCGCGCCGCGGAACTCCTGTTCACCGGCCGCGTTCTCGCCGGCGCGGATGCCGAGCGGTGGGGGTTTTTCAACCGGCTGGCGACGCCGGCGGATGTCCTGGCCGATGCGCATGCGCTGGCCGCCGAACTCGCCGCCGGGCCGACTTTCGGCAACGCCATGACCAAACGCATGCTGGAAATGGAATGGGCCATGTCGGTCGAGACCGCGATCGAGGCCGAGGCCGTGGCGCAGGCCTTGTGCATGGAAACCGAGGATTTTGTCCGCGCTTACCGGGCGTTCGCGGATAAGCGCAAGCCGGTGTTCGAAGGTAACTAAAACTGAAGGCTTGTGCTTTCGATCAGCAGCACGAGGAAGACCGACCATGATCCGCTCGGCACATATCGATACCTTCGCGCGCGATCATCTGCCCGCGCCTGAGCAATTGCCGGAGTTCTTGTTCGACCTGCCGGAATTGCACTATCCCGACCGGCTGAACTGCGTCACCGCCTTCATCGATGATTGGCTCGCCGCCGGCCATGGCGGCCGCGACTGTCTGATTTCGCCCGCGGAACGGTGGTCCTATGCCGGGCTGGCCGAGCGGGTCAATCGTATCGCCAATGTGCTCACGCGCGACCTCGGCGTCGTTCCGGGCAATCGGGTGCTATTGCGGGGCCCGAACAGCCCGATGATGGTGGCGGCCTATTTCGCCATCATCAAAGCCGGCGCCATCGTGGTTGCGACCATGCCGCTTTTGCGCGCCAAGGAGATCGCGTTCCCTCTGACCAAAGCCGAAATCCGGCTGGCGCTGTGCGACGCGCGGCTTGCCGACGAAATGGAGAAAACCAAGCCGCTCGCGCCGGCGCTCAAGCGGATCGTCTATTGGGGGCGCGACACCGCGGACGATCTCGAAGCGCTAATGAACAAGCCGGGCTACGAGCTGTTCGAGGCTTGCGACACGGCGAGCGACGACGTGTGCCTGATCGCCTTTACCTCGGGCACGACCGGCGTACCCAAGGGCACCATGCATTTCCATCGCGACATGCTGGCGATCTGCGACACGTTCGGCAAATACGTGTTGCGCGCGGTGCCGGAGGATCGCTTCATCGGCTCGCCGCCGATCGCCTTCACCTTCGGGCTCGGCGGCCTGGTGCTGTTTCCGCTCCGCGTTGGTGCCGCGACCATCCTGCTGGAGAGGCCGGCGCCGGACGAGCTCATGGCCGCGATCGGCAAGTTTGGCGGCACGATCTGTTTCACGGCGCCGACCGCCTACCGTTACATTCTCGGAAAAATGGCGGGCCACGATCTTTCGTCGCTGCGCAAATGCGTTTCCGCCGGCGAGACGCTGCCGAAGGCGACCTTCGACGCGTGGCTGGCGGCGACCGGCATCCGCATCATCGACGGCCTCGGCTCGACCGAGATGCTGCACATCTTCATCGGCTCGCGCGAAGAGGAGATGCGCGGCGGCGCGACCGGCAAGCCGGTTCCAGGATTTGAAGCCCGCGTCATCGATGAGACCGGGCGCGAAGCGCCGGCTGGCACGCCGGGTCGCCTCGCGGTGCGAGGGCCGACCGGCTGCCGCTACCTCGGCGACAAGCGCCAGGCTGAATATGTGCAGCGTGGCTGGAACGTCACCGGCGACACCTATATCAAGGACGCCGACGGCTATTTCGTGTATCAGGCGCGGTCCGACGACATGATCATTTCGGCAGGCTACAATATCGCCGGACCGGAAGTGGAAACAGTGTTATTGACGCATCCGGCCGTCGCCGAGTGCGGCGTGGTCGGTCAACCCGACGCCGATCGGGGCCAGCTGGTGAAGGCTTTCGTGGTGCTCAGACCGGGATTTGCCGGCGATCTCACCTTGACCCGCGCGCTGCAGGAGTATGTGAAGGCAACGGTGGCACCTTACAAATATCCGCGCGCCATCGAATATGTGGCAAGCCTGCCGCGCACCGAAACCGGCAAATTGCAGCGCTTTGAGCTGCGCCGCCAAGCGGCGGAGTCGTCCGCCAGCAAACTCGCGTCCTAGAGCGCCATTGCTTCGGATTGAATCGATTGGCACTCTATGATTTTGATGAAGCATGATATTTTCGAAAAACCGGCTGCCACCCGGATCAAGCGCCGCGGCATGCTCTACCGGATGAGGCTCTAGGGAGATTCAATGTCTGATAGTCCAATTGACATCTTGCCGCCGCGCGCGACGCCGAATGTGGTGCTGCAGCCTTCCGGCTGGCGGCGGCCGAAAGGCTATGCCAACGGCATCAAGGCGCGCGGCGACCTTTTATTCATCGGCGGCATGATCGGTTGGGACGAGCACGGCCGCTTTGCTCTCGATTTCGTCGGGCAGACGCGCCAGCTGCTCCGCAATATCAATGCGGTGCTGGCCGAAGGCGGCGCGGTGCCGCGCCACATCGTGCGCATGACCTGGTATGTCCGCGACATGGACGAGTATCTCAACGCGCGCCCCGCGCTCGGCGACGTCTATCGCGAGGTGATGGGCGATCATTATCCGGCCATGGCGCTGGTCGCGGTTACGCGGCTGGTCGAGCCAGAAGCGCGACTTGAGATCGAGACGACCGCGGTGGTGCCGGAACGCTGAGCTACGTCACCTCGGAGCAGCTTACGAATTCGGATAGAGCGTCGACACGGATCGCTCGCGCCTGCGCATTGCATCGCTGCATGGCGACGCTTGGCAAGACCATCACACCTGCAAATAGCGCTGCCGGACCGTCGGGTCGTCGGTGAACGCCGCCGAAGTGCCCGACCAGACGACGTGGCCCTTCTCGATCACCACATGACGATCGGCGAGCCTCATGAGCGCGTCGATGTGCTTGTCGACCAGCAAGATCGCCTGACCCTCGGCCTTGAGCTTTTTCAGGCTTGCCCAGATTTCATTGCGAATGAGCGGCGCCAAGCCCTCGGTCGCCTCATCCAATATGAGAAGCTTGGGGTTGGTCATCAGGCTCCTGCCGATCGCCAGCATCTGCTGTTCGCCGCCGGAGAGCTGATTGCCCATGTTGCGGCGGCGCTCGGCCAGGCTCGGAAACAGCGTCATAGACGTCCTTGAGCCGCCAGCGCGGCGGGCCGAAGCGCGCGGCTGCGGTCGCGACCAGGTTCTCCTCGACGCTCAGGGTCGGAAAAATCTGGCGGCCTTCGGGGACGAGGCCGAGCCCGGCCTGGGCGATGCGGTAGGGCGGCAGACCATCGAGCTGCACACCAGCGAAAGCGATCCGTCCGCCGGCGGCGGGCAGCAGTCCCATAATGGTCGAGATCGTAGTGGTCTTGCCCATGCCGTTGCGGCCAAGGAGCGTGACCATCTCACCGTCGCCGACGGTGAAGCTCACATCGAACAGCACTGGCGCCGCGCCGTAAGCGGCCTTGAGCGCTTCGACCTGCAACACGTTTCCTCACTCCATCTGTTCGCCGAGATAGGCGGTCACAACCTGCGGATCGGCGCGCACTTGCGCCGGCGAGCCGGTAGTGAGCAACCGGCCGCGGATCAGCACCGAGATGCGGTCGGCCAACGCAAATACCGCGTCCATGTCGTGCTCGACGAGAATCATGGTCAACCGGCCTTTGAGCCGCAGCAACAGGTCGACCTGGCCCGCGGTCTCTTCACGCCCGATTCCGGCCATCGGTTCGTCGAGCAGCAGCAGCGTCGGCTGCATGGCGAGCGCAATGGCAAGCTCGAGCGCGCGCTTCTCGCCGTGGGAGAGTTCGCCGGCGCGGATATGCGCGCGGTCGGCAATGCCGGCCTGTTCGAGCGCCGCCATGGCCGGGATGTTCAGCGCCGCCTCGTCGGCGGCTCGCCCGATGAACCGCAAGCTGGAACCAGAGCGCGCCTGTACCGCGAGCGCGACGTTCTCGATGGCCGGAAACCCGGGCAGGATCGAGGTGATCTGAAAGCTGCGCGCCAGGCCGCGCAGCGCCCGCGCTTGCGGCGGCAGCGCGGTCACATCGGCGCCGGCGAACAGGATGCGGCCTTCGTCCGGCGCGGTCAGTCCGGATATCTGGTTGATCAGCGTGGTCTTGCCGGCGCCGTTTGGGCCGATGATGGCGTGCATCTCGCCGGGCATGACGTCGAGCGTCACGTCGTCGGTCACGACCAGGCTGCCGAAATTTTTTCGCAGGCCTTGCAGATGAAGCAGCGGTGCCATGACCTCAGCCATGGCCGGACCGCCAGAGTCGCGAGGCGAGACCGAGCAGCCCGCCGCGCGCGAACAGAACCACCAGCACGAGCAGCGGTCCGAAGATCACCTGCCAGTTCTCGGTGATCCCCGACAGCCACTCTTCGGCGACCAGATAAGCGGCGCTGCCGATGATGGCGCCGTCCAGCGTGCCGACGCCGCCGAGGATCGCCATGACGATCAGTTCGCCGGACTGCTGCCAGGACATATATTCGGGGCTGACGAACTCGGTCAGATTAGCCAGCAGGAACCCGGACAAGCCGCCGAGACCGCCGGCGATCACATAGGCGACGAGCTGGAACCGGCGCGCGGTAAATCCGATCGCCGCCATGCGCGTGGCGTTCTCCTTGCTGCCGCGCAGCACGCGTCCGAAACGCGAAACGATCAGGGCGCGGCAGAACAGATAGGTCGCCACCAGGCAGAGCAGCGTGAAGTAGTAGAAGGCGCGGTCGCTCTTGATGAGCGCAAACCCGGCCACGGTGTTGCGCGCCGCGACGCTCAGGCCGTTGTCGCCGCCGAAAGGCGCCAGCGACGTCGCGACAAAATAGATCATTTGCCCGAACGCCAACGTGATCATGATGAAATACACGCCCTTGGTGCGCAAGCAGACAATGCCGGTCAGCCAGGCGAACAGCATCGAGACCGCGATGGCGACCGGGAGTGAGATGAGCGCATCGCCGATCCCCTCGGCGGACAGTATGCCGACGGCGTAGGCGCCGAGGCCGATGAACCCGGCATGGCCGAACGAGATCAGGCCGGCATAACCGACCAGCAGATCGAGCGCGACGGCGGCGACGGCGAACACCATGACGCGCGCGGCCAGATCAAGCAGATATTGCTGCGCCGTCAGCCAGGTGACGAGAGGCAAAAGCGCAAAGACCAGAAAGATCAGCGCCGGCAGCGCGACGTCGCGCGGCAGCCGCAGCAAACGCGATCGGCCGGTGGCGGGCAGCGCGGCGTCGGTCATGTCAGCGGCCTCGGGCCGGAAACAGACCGGTCGGCCGCAGGTAAAGCACGATCGCCATCAGCACGTAGATCAGCATCGAGGCAATCGCGGGCCCGGCCATGCGCGCCGGCGACGGGCTCATCACCAGGCGCAGAACGTCGATCGAGAACGAGCGGCCGAGCGTGTCGACCAGTCCGATCAGCAGCGCCGCGATGAAGGCGCCGCGGATCGAGCCGATGCCGCCGATCACGATCACGACCAGCGCAAGGATCAGGATGTTCGTCCCCATCCCGGGTTCGACCGAGATGATCGGCGCGATCATGATGCCGGCAAAGCCCGCCAGCATGCTGCCGAAGCCGAACACGAACATGAACAGCCGCCCGATATTGACCCCGAGCGCGGAAACCATCGGCGCATTGGTGGCTCCGGCCCGCACCAGCATGCCGATCCGGGTGTAGGTCACCAGTCCGTAGAGGCCGACCGCGACCGCAAGGCCGGAGGCGATGATGACCAGGCGCCACACCGGATAGAGCAGGCCATTCATCAGGACGATCGAGCCGGTGAAGTATTCCGGCACCGGCAGGGTCAACGGCGCGGCGCCCCAGATCATCCGCACCGCATGATTGAGAAACAGAATGATGCCGAAGGTGGCGATGACCTGGTCGAGGTGATCGCGCCCATAGAGATGGCGGAACACCAGAAACTCGAGCAACAGCCCGAAGGCCAGCGCCGCGACCAGCGCCAGCACCAGCGCGCCGAGGAAGTTGCCGACCACGCCGTAGAACGCCACAGCGAGATAGGCGCCGAGCATGTACTGGACGCCGTGGGCGAGATTGATGAAGTCCATCACGCCGAACACCAGCGTGAGGCCGGCCGCGATCAGGAACAAAAGCACGCCGAGCTGCAATCCGTTAAGGACTTGGACCAGAAAGAGCGTGCCTGACATATGTTTACCGCACCCCTCCGTGCGGCGGAGGATGCGCCGCCCGTCACTTCATGTGGCAGTCCTTGGCGTACGAATCGCCGAAGTTGGAGAACACCTTCTTGGCGATCTCGGTCTCGTATTTGCCGTCCGGCCGCTTGGCCACCTTGACCAGATAAAAGTCCTGGATCGGATAGTGGTTGGTGTTGAACTTGAAGCTGCCGCGCAGCGACTTGAAGTCGGCCTTCATCAGCGCGGCGCGCAAGGCGTCCTTGTTGCTGACGTCGCCCTTGACCTGACGCACGGCGCTGTCGATGAGCATGGCGGCGTCATAGGCCTGGAAGGCGTAAGTCGCCGGCACGGCGTTGTATTCCTTCAGGTAGGCGTCGACGAACGCCTTGTTCTGCGGGTTGTCGAGATTGGGCGCCCAATTGGCGCCGCCATACATGCCGAGCGCCGCGTCCCGCTGCGCCGGCAGCGTCGATTCGTCGACGGTGAACGCCGACAGGAACGGGATCTTCTCGGCAAGGCCGGCCTGGCGGTACTGCTTGACGAAGTTCACGCCCATGCCGCCGGGCAGGAAGGCGAAGATCGCGTCCGGGCTGGCGGCGGCGATCCGCGACAGCTCCGCCGAATAATCAAGCTGGCCGAGCGGCACGTAGACCTCGTCGAGCACCTGACCGGTGAATTTGTGCTTGAAGCCGGCGGCGGCGTCCTTGCCGGCCTGGTAGTTGGGCACGATGATGATGACCTTTTTGATACCCGGAATCCTGCGCATACTGGCCCAGCACCTCGTGCACCTGGTCGTTCTGGTAGGAGGTGACGAAGAAGTTCGGGTTGCAGTCCTTGCCGGCGAAGCTCGAGGTCCCGGCGTTGGGGCTGATCAGGATCACGTTGGCCTCGGTGACCGGCTTGAGGATCGCGCCGAGGATGTTGGAGAATATCGGTCCGACCACGAAATCGACCTTGTCGCGGTCGATCAGCGCCTTGACCTTGCCGACGGCGACGTCGGGCTTGAGCTCGTCGTCGGCAACGACGATTTCGGTGTCGCGACCGCCGAGCTTGCCGCCCAGCGTTTGACCGCAAGCGAGAAGCCGTTGCGCAGCTGCTGGCCGAGCACGGCTGGCGGTCCCGACAGCGTGGCGATCAGGCCGATCTTGAGATTGTCCGCGGCGTGCGCGGCGGACGTCCACAGTCCGACTGCGGCCGCCATGGCAACGAGCGATTTCTGCTTGGTCATGTCCAGTCTCCTAACAAGGTCCGCCAACACACCTGCTGGGCGGACCGGGCGGCCTGTCGTTAAGCGGATTCCAGCAAGCGGGCACCAGCGAGCGGGCTCCACGGATATTTTAAGGTTAAAATACTGTCCTTGTGAAGCGCTCCCGCTGGGAATAATAATATCACGGGCTGAGACAAATTTACGCTTTTGATCGATGGCGCGCTCCCGCGCATTGGCGCTCGGGGGCACGCATGCTTGAATGCCGCGAGCACGCGTAGCAGGGGGAGTATGGTTGCGATGACTTATGTGATGACGGCCGGCATTACCAAGGCCGGAACGGGCATAGACGGCATCGTCTGGAATATTCTCGGCCAGACCTATGTGCCGAAGTCGCTGTCGGAAAATTCGTTTTCCTGGCATGCGACGTTTCCGCCCGGCACCTTCGTGCCGCCGCACATTCATCCGACCCAGGACGAATTCATCTATATGCTCGACGGCAAATTCGACCTCGTCCTCGAGGGCCGCGAATTTACCGCCACCACCGGCGATCTGATCCGGCTGCCGATGCAGCTGCCGCACGGCATCTTCAACAAGACCGACCAAGCCGTGAAATGCTTCTTCTGGGTGTCGCCGACCCGCAAGCTCTACGACCTGTTCTGGGCCATTCACAGCATGAAAGAGCAGACCCCGCCGGAAGTCGTCGCGCTGTCGGCGAAGCACGAGGTCGTGTTCCTGCCGCCGCCGGAGTAGGGTATCGGGACCTGATTCGTCATTCCGCATTCAGCGGTCCAGCGACGCATGCGCGCTCCTTCTCCCCGCGCGCGGGGAGAAGGTCGGGATGAGGGGGCCTCTCCGCCGGGCTCAGCGTTGCAACGCTCAGAATCGCTGAGAGGCCCCCTCACCCTCGCTTCGCTCGACCTCTCCCCGCACGCGGGGAGAGGTGAAAATGCAAACCCGTTCCCGCGACGCACCTGCGCCCGAGTTTTGCTGACGACGACGACGTGTACGCAAGTAAAAGACCGGTTTCGATCGTCGTCCGATGAAAGCCGCTGGTGGTCGGGGCTTTCATCCGATCGCTTCCGGCACGCATGATCCCGAAAAGCTCCGTAGCCCGGATTGAGCCAACGGGTCCGGCCCGAAGTGGCCGGCCCGATGACAAGCTCCGCGAAATCCGGGGACGATTGTCCGGCTCGGATGCCGCTCCCGGGTTTCGCTGCGCTTAACCCGGGCTACGAAACTCGCTTCCAGCAAATAAAAGGAAGCGGAACGCCGACAAACGTGTCTTCCTAACCTCCGCGCCTTACGGGCGCGGCGCGCGCTGATCGCAGCGCGCTCGCCTGTCGGCGTTCCACCACGGCGCTTGCTGCAGCGAACGAACGCCGCAGCTCAGCTCCAGCGACGCGCTTCCTGGGACTCGGTCGGGCGCACGGCCCCGATGGTTCGAAAGACCGTGCGCTTGGCAACGCCTGATCCAGGAAAGTCCAAAGATCAGGCGTCACCAGCGGGCGTTACCCGCTCCTTCCTGTCCCAGTCCAGCGAGTTGCCTCGCAGACCGGTCATCGTGCCGGCCGGGCGTAATCCCCCGGAGCCGCCCGGGAGCGGCGGTGACGAGCCGCCGCCCGCGGGAACCGCACTCGCCCCGTCAGCCGGTGTCGCCGGCTGACGTCCAGTAGGCGGGCGAGATCGGCGACGAATGTAGCTGAAAGGGACGCATGTCAAGCTGAGGTCCTCGTGTTAGTGACCGCCGTCGCAGGAATACCCGTCCGATTTCGCATCCGCCGCAATCTTCGACGGCGATGTCTCCGATCATGAAGCGATATTGATTTCAACCTGTTGTTGCGGTAGAACAAATAAAGACATTGTGAATAGAGGTTTCACATGTTGGATGATGACGGTTTGCCGCTCGATGAGGTTGGGCCATGGGCGAAGGAAAAGCATGAGCGCCTTCGCAAATATGTCGAGATTACCCGCGCTACGCGTAGGAAATGGGTGCATGGCTCAGGCGGCGCAACTTATATAGATCTCTATTGTGGAACAGGTCGCGCGATTATCCGAGGCACGCGGGAAAAAATTGACGGAAGTCCACTTGTCGCATTCAAGAGCGCTCGCGATGGCGGTGTTCCGTTTTCTGAAATCCATATTGCGGATGCTTCCGAGGAAAGTTGCCGCGCTGCGGAGCAAGGGCTCACTGGTGCCGGGGGCTCGGCTAAAACGGAAGTCGGAAATGCGGATGTAACCGTCAAACAAATTGCGCGCAAATTGAATCCAAGCGGATTGCACTTTGCGTTTGTTGATCCATACAATCTTGAGGCCTTACCATTTTCAGTTATTGAAGTGCTCGCTAAATTCACGCACATTGACGTGCTGATCCACATCAGCGTCCACGATTTGCAGCGCAATCTTGATGCCTATTCGATATCAAAGGATGGTCCGTTGGACCGCTTTGCCCCCGGTTGGAGAAATGCAGTCAATTTAAAGCAATCAAAATCGGCGACGCGTGCGGCTTACGTCGCCTATTGGGCATCGGAAATGGAAAAAGTCGGCTTCGCGCCGGCGCGCTATGAGCTGGTCTCGGGACCAACGAAAAATCAACGACTTTATTGGCTAGTGATGGTTAGCCATCACAAGCTCGCTCAGGAGTTTTGGGGCAAGATTCGGAACGTGTCGGGACAAGGTGAACTTTTGTAGGTTGTGAGGAAAGTAGCGATGGCCGCATCCGACATTGAATGGACTGAAGCGACGTGGAATCCGATCGCCGGATGCGCGGTGCTCTCGCCCGGCTGCACCAATTGCTATGCCATGCGCATGGCGGCGCGCCTGCAGGCAATGGGTATGGCAAAATACGCAGGCACCACGCGCAAGTCCGGCAAGCGCCATGTCTGGACCGGCCGTGTGAACGTCGACATGGCGGCGCTCACTGCGCCGCTGGCCTGGAAGAAGCCACAGCGCATCTTCGTTAATTCCATGTCGGACCTGTTTCAGGATGAAGCCGCTGAAGCCCTCATCCGCCAAGTGTGGAACATCATGGAGCAGGCGCACTGGCATTCCTTTCAAGTGCTCACCAAACGCCCTGAACGCATGCTGGATATTCTGTCCAAGTCGGATTTTCCGACGCTCCGAAACGTCTGGCTCGGTACCTCTGTTGAAAGCCAGGATTATTTGGGCCGCATTGACCTGTTGCGCCAAGTGCCCGCGTGCGTCCGCTTCGTTTCGTTCGAGCCGCTGCTGGGGCCAATCATCGATCCAAATCTTGCAGGCATTCACTGGGCCATCGTCGGTGGCGAGTCCGGCCCGCGCGCACGCCCGATGCAGGAATGGTGGGTGGAACAATTGCACGATTCCTGTCAGCAGCAAGGCGTTGTATTTTTCTTCAAACAATGGGGTGGAAAAAGAAAGAAGCGATCAGGCCGCGTGTTCAAGGACCGCATCTGGAATGGTTACCCGAGCGTCGCAGGGCAGGTGTAGCGGCTCGTGAAACCAGCGCGTGTTCAATGAGTTCGCGCGCGTCGATGACGCCTTCCGGACCGCCGCGGCGGTTCACACGCACGATCTCGGCCGTCGTGTCGCTGAGGCAATAACCAATCGACCGGCCGTCACGGTGCTCGCCCGCGGATGCCATCGCCTGGGAAGAGGCATCGGTCGGCTCGTCTCAGCTTTCCGATCGTGGGTTGCTCAAAATCTTCCACTTATGCGGCGGGCCGGATGAGCGCGAGACCGGTCTCGTCGTCCTTGACCTTGCGCAGGTGCGCCGGACTTTCTGTAACGATGACCTCCAGGGTGGGCCGCACATGGCGTTCGCCGAGGTGGCCGGCCTTGGCGCTGCCGTCATGGGCGCCGAGCACGATGTGGATATGGAGGGTGGGCTTGCCGTTGGGGTCGTCGGCAACGTCGCCGACTAGCGCGGCGACCTCGACCTGTTCGCGGACCGGGATTTTCTCATACGCTTTCTTCCCCCAGTCGAAGTAGAGCAGGACGGCGTCGCTCAAGGCGCCGATGGCGGTCAACGTCGCCGCGTGGATATTTTCGCGCTGGACGATTTGCTGCAGGGTGGAAAGAACCTCTCCCCAACCGAAAGAACGACGGCGAAGGTGCGCTGTCCGTCGGCTTCATGAAGCAGTTTGTATTGCATGGCGGCTTCTCACACGTCTGACGCGGCCGTTTCTCCGGCTGGCAGTCACCACGATTTGAAAGCCGCCGCCGCTGTGCTGGTTCCTACGCCGTTGGCTAGGCCCGCACGGCCAACCGCGGTTGGCCTGCGGCCGTCTGCGGCGATGTGTCTCTGTAGCGAGGAAGATCCGACCGGAACCGGAAAATGCGCCTCTCATTGAGATAGTGACTTCCGCGGAAATGCCGGCTCGTTCACAGGAGCGGGAAAACATGAAAGCCATCGCGATCGCCGCCGCGCTCGCTTTGAGCGCCGCCACCGCTGTCGCCCAGACTGACCAGACTAACAAGGCCGGCAGCATCGAAGTCGCGCATCCCCGGGCGGCGGCCACGACCGTGACCAAGCTCACCAACAGCGCCGTTTACATGAGCCTGACCGACCGGGCGACCAAGCCCGATGAGCTCGTCGCCGCCTCTTCGCCGGTCGCGCAGAAGGTCAAGCTGCATGTCTTTGCTGTCGAGAACGGCGTCTATGGCATGCAAAAAGTCGATGCCATCGCTATCAGCCCCGGTGCGGCGTCGACAGTGCTTCGTCCCGGCGGCGCCCACGTGATGCTCGAAGGCCTCAAGCGCCCGCTGCGCGCCGGAACGACCTTTCCATTGACGCTGACGTTCCAGAACGCGGGCACGTTGAGCATCGAAGTGCCGGTCGAGAGCCCCCAAGCGGCGGTGGCCGACGCCGACGGTTCGCCGGCGTCGAACGTTGCCCGCGGTCTGTTTCTGAAGGCGGGCAAGGCCGCGCGGCCCGGCCCGACCTGGCCAAGCCGATGAACGCCGCGCCGCAAACGCGGCGGATGGCAGAAACGGGCCAGCAACGGACATTGGAGAAAGGCCGGGTCGGCCCTGCAACAGCCGGCAATCCGGATTTCTGTGCCGCTGGCGACCATCGTGCAATGCGGCAACAATTGAGCGGTCGACGGCAAGACCAATCGGACGATTGGCACCAAGGCACCCGGCGCAATCAAAGCTGCGGCCGCACTATCGCCAACCGGTCGGATTCTCAGGCGGGGGCCTTGTGACGCCGAGATCTGACCGCGTGGCTTGCCGCCGGACCAAACGGCCGCCGCCTATTCGTGAAGCAGCGTTCGCCAGTTTTCCGGCACCGCTCCGGCGGGCCCGGGCACCGGTTGATCCAACGGATGCGCGTGAGGAGCGTGAAGCTTGGGGCCGGCGAAGAATTTTTCCGTACGATAGTCGTAAAACCAGTGCTCGCCGGGCTCGAAGCTCGTGATAATCGGGTGACCCGCAGCGGCGTGTTTCGATGCATGCTGATTTGGCGAACTATCACAGCAGGCGATGTGCCCGCATTCGGCGCATCTGCGAAGATGCAGCCACCATCCGCCCGAAGCCAGGCAGTCGACGCAACCTGTTCCGCTTGGCTTGGCCGCCGGGTTGATACCATCCGTCTCGGATTTCATAGGCGCCTCCGATTTGTTTCCTGCAGCGCAACGCCGCCCGATCATTGCAACGGCTTGAGCTTGTCCATCATGGTCGGAATAAACTCCGACACCGTCGGATGAATGTGCATCGCGCGTTGTATCACCGTGTAGGGCGCCTTGGCGTACATGATATCGAGTACGCAATGGATGACCTCGTCACCTTCGAGCCCCAGGAAGGAGGCGCCCAGTATTTGTTTGTCGTCTCGATCCACCAGGATTTTCATGAAACCCCTGGTCTCACCTCTCTCATAGGCGCGCATGACGTCCTTCATTGCCAGGGTCGAGATCAGCGCGGACTTGCCGGCCTTGCGGACTTCCGCTTCCGTCATCCCGGCGCGGCCAAGGGGCGGATCGGTATAGAGCGCGTAGGCCGTGATGCGGTCGCTCACTCGCCTGTGGTCGTTGTCGAGAAGGTTCGCGGCCACGATCTCGAAATCATTCCATGACGTGTGCGTGAACGCGCCTCGACCATTGCAGTCGCCCATCGCCCAGATACCGGAAACGTTGGTACGCAACTGGTCGTCCACCTGGATATACCCTCGCCTGTCGGTAGCGATACCCGCCTTGTCGAGGCCAAGGTCGTCAGTGTTTGGTCGCCGACCGGTCGCAACCAGCAGATGAGTTCCAGCAATCCGTGAGATGCTCCCGGCAAATTCGACTTTCGCCGCGATCGAGTTTCCCTGTTGCTCCACACCGATCATCTCGCTGTTGACGCGCACGTCGATGCCTTCCTCCTCGAGGAAACCGGCAACCGCCAGTGAGACGTCCTCGTCCTCCCGCGGGATTAGGCGCTGTCCGAATTCGATGACGGTTACCTCGCTGCCGAAGCGACGATAGACCTGAGCAAATTCAAGGCCAACGTAACTGCCGCCAAGGATCACGAGATGCGAGGGCAGGAAATCGATGTCCATCATCGAGCTGTTGGTCAGGTAGGGAACTTGATCGAGGCCGGGTATCGGCGGAATCGCGGCTCGCGCGCCGACATTGATGAAGATCTGGTCGGCCGTCAGCTCGGAGCCGTTCACCGCTACTTTCTTTTCCGCAACAAAGCGGCCGTGGCCTTGGTAAACCGTGCAGCCTCGTAAGGTCTTCAGCGATTGCTCGACGCCGTTGCGGAACACCGCCACAACGGCGTCCTTTCGCGCCTTGACCGCCTTGGGGTCGACATCAACGGGCCCCCCGATCCTGACGCCGTAGTCGGCAGCGCGGCGTGCGATATGTGCAACGTAGGCGCTCGCGGCCAGCGTCTTGGTCGGAGTACAGCCGGTGTTGACGCAGGTGCCGCCGAACAGCTTGCGTTCGATGACCGCGACCTGCCGGCCTGCAGCCACCAATCGCCGCGCCAACGCCGGGCCGGACTGTCCAGTGCCGATGACAATCGCGTCGTAGTTCGGCATGATGGACCTCCAATCTCCAGATGTTCAGGCCAACCGACCACTCGGCGCAAAATTCCGCGGTTCCGATTAAAAAGGGCCAAGTGCCCGGCTTGCACAGCGCGCATCGCCCGCGTTGTGGCAGAGCAAGATTTGGCTCCCATCAAGCCGGCCATCACTGTTCAGATCGATCATGAGAAATCTCGAGGAATAGAGTTATCCCAGTCGCGATGACACACTTCGTGGTCGCCCTCGTAGGCGCGCAAACTTCCCTGCAGCCGGAAGGCATCGGCCGTGGCTGACAGCCGCAGCTGGGTCTCGACCCGGATTTGCCATACGTTTCGCGTCAGAGTTTGGCTGTGGCGCAGTTCGGCAACGGCGCTCAGCGGATCATGGTCCTCGACACGATACTCCGTCTTGTCCTGTGTGCCCGATTCCAGATCGATGCGGTCGATGCGTTCGACCCGCACGCCATCGCGACGGGAGATCGTTGGCTTCTCGGGCGGCGCCGTCTCCGGTTCGGGAAAAGCCGGCAGCCTGGCGTCTGCGGCGTTGGGCGAACGTTGCGGCAGATCGAGCGTGCCGGCAAAGATCTGCAGCGTCGCCGTCTCCGGACTGGGCCAGATTATCGGCCAGTAGGCCGTGGATATCGCCAGCCTCACCTTGTGGCCGGCTGGAAATACCGAGCCCGCATCATTGAGCTGGATGCGCACGCGGTAGCGCTCGCCTGGCGCCAGCAGCGCGGGCTGTTCGTGGCTCTCGCGATGCGTGAGGTTGAGCACGCCATAGCTGACACGCAGCGATTTACCGGACGGGTGCACATCGCATAACCGAACGACCAGGTTGGCAATCGGCCGGTCGGACGCGACGTCGAGCGTGACCACCGGAGCGCCAAGGATCTCGATCGGCTCATCGAGTGGCGCCGTCTCGAACGTCAGCGAGCGGGCGTCGTCTTCCTGCTGGTCACCGGCCTGATCGTGCCCACGACCGAATGGAACCCAATAGCCGCCGCACTTGCCGACCGTCTGCGGCGAGCATACGGGGCGAGGCGTGAAAGGCGCCGCGGCTTCTTGCAGCCCCGCATCGGTCAAGAACAGCCGCCGCGGCATTATTCCCGGCGGCGGCCACGAAGGCTCTGCAATCCATCGGCCCGGCAACGTCTCGTGGTGGGTCGCCGGCTTCACACTTTCCGTCATCCACGCCCGCAGCATCGGTTCATCCATCACGCCGGTATCGACGCCCTTGAGCCAGTAATCCCACCACCGCAGGATTTCCTGGAGGAATCCGATCTGGGGTCCGGGAAGTGCGAAGTGCGGATAGGCGTGTGCCCATGGCCCGATGAGACCCTTGCGGGGCACCTTCAGTCGCTCGAGCAGGCGCGGGATCGCGTTCTTATAACTGTCGGTCCAGCCACCGACGGCGTAGACCGGGCATTGGATCGCTGCGTAGTCCTCGCATACCGATCCGTGCTTCCAATACGCATCGCGCCGCTGGTGCTGCAGCCAATTGTCCTGGAACGGCGGTATGTTCGCCAGGCGCTCCAGCCACATCGCCCGCCAGCCATCGCCGACCAGCGCCGGATCGGGCGGCAGGCACATCAAGCTGAAAAAGAAAAACGCCCACTCAAGTCCGGCGGTGGTGAGAAACGTGCCGCCCATGTAGTGCGCGTCGTCGGCGTACCGATCGTCGGTCGAGCAAATGGTGACGATGGCTTTGAGCGCCGGGGGACGGCGCGCCGCGATCTGAAGTCCGTTGAACCCGCCCCAGGAGATTCCCATCATGCCAACGGCGCCGTTGCACCAGGGTTGGGCCGCCAGCCAGGCGATCAGCTCCACGCCATCGTCCTGCTCCTGCTTCGCGTATTCGTCGAACAGCAAGCCGGTCGATTCACCGCTGCCGCGAAGGTCGACGCGGACGCCGGCGTAGCCGTGACCGGCGAGATAGGGATGGGTCAGGGCATCTCGTTCGTAAGTGCCGTCGCGCTTGCGATAGGGCAGATACTCCAGGATCGCGGGGACCGGATTCTGCTCGGCATCCTCCGGCAGCCAGATGCGCGCCGCCAGCATCGTGCCGTCTTTCAACGGGATCAACGTGTGCTCGATGACCCGCACAGCTCTGGGGAAAGTCGTGACAATCACAGGACACTCCCATTGGCAACGATTACGGGGCCCGCCGAGGCGTCAACCGGTGCGCCCGGTAAGACCCTATTTCTTCAACCCGCGCGGGTCCTGTGTTTCCTACTGTTTGCGCGCGCCGCCTTGTCCTATGCCGCGCATTTTTAGACCGTGCTTGCCGAGTGCGCTACGCCCAACAACAGAACAAGTTTCGCTTCGCAGCGAACTGAGGCTAAGTGCCCGCAGCGACATAAGGCTCGGGATGATCCGTAAGACTATGCTGACCTGACCATTTCGGGACGCCTTCCGGATGTGCCTCGGCGTATTTTTTTACCGCGTTCATCGTTTGAACATTCTCCTTCTCGAAAGGTTCGGTAATTAGGCGTCGGAGTGGACGAAGGATTCCAGGCATAGCGATGTCCAGAACCAGCCAGCGATTGACAAGCGTGCTTTGCCCCTCCCATTCGAGGGAATAGTGAATGTGCACGTCAACTGTCGCCCGCAACTGGCCTATGTGGATGACGTGGTGGAAGTCAATCGAGCCTGGAGGCTGAAACCCGATCACTGTGCCCCACCAGTCTTTTCCGGGTTCGGCGGGTTTCCCGTCATGATACCTACTGCCCAGTTGGACGGGGTATGGCACGACTTCCGTGGTCTCTCCGAAAGCGTCGGATTGAGGCAGCCAGCGTCCATAATTTGGCATGTCCGACAGCAATTCGAAGAGCACTGCGGGCTGAGCGGCTACTTTCGCATTGTAAAATCTGTGCCATTGCGATCTTGCCATTTTAAAGTCCTGTCGGAGGGCATAGACGATATGGACTGAAAATATCGGCGTTTACGCCCATCGATGAGCAAAAACACGGCCGCAATCAGCCCTTTGAGAACTCACGCGCCGTGCTTGTCGATCAGGCCGAGGATCAGGGCATCGATGCTGTAGGGTCCGGCGCCGGCCGAGATGACTATGATCAACATAAAGGCATAAAGCGTCTCCGGTAAATATAGCCAATCGTCGATGCGATCCGATTCATTGATCGGCTTGTAGAGTTTGATGCGCTGCTGACCGGACGTGGCGATGGCGACGAGGATGACGACAAGCAGGCCGAGCGCGGCGAGTGGCGCGAGCAGCCCGATAAGCACGCCGCCACCGGCGCTGAACTCGACCAACGGCACCCACCATTGATTGAAGCCCACGGCTGGAACGCCGAGCCCCTTGAGTTCATCGACGAACGAACGGTGGCGCTCGGCGTCGAACAGCTTGTGATATCCCGACAGCATGAAGAATGCCCCAACCGCGATGCGGTTGAGGGCCAGTGCGATGTCGGTCCAGCCGACACCGTGAAACAGGATATCCATCATCGTCGCTGTCCTTTCCCGCGCCGCCGTGCCGGCCCGGGGCGGCGACCCGCGTTGGGCAGCCGGGGATCACCAAGAGAGGACCATACCCGCTTCTGGCGGAACGTGAAGTCACCAGACCTCCGCAACGCCACCTTCGCCCAAAACGTCTCCCGCACGCGTTGTGACCGGCGAACATTTCAGCTTATCCGCTCGACCCACTGAGCGCGCGAGGCCCCCGGCTCGAAGGGATCGCCGAAATACTGGGTCTCACGGGCAACCTTGCCGTCTTTGAACTCCATGATACTCACGGTGTAAGACGGCGCGCTGTCATATGTAATGATGAGTTCGGTGACCCAAAGATCGGCAGCACCGAGTATGCGCCGCACCGCAAAGCGCTTCCGGTTCGGCTGCGCGGAACGAGCCGCCTGGATATTGCGCCGGCTGCGGATCCGCTCCCCGGACTGCGGGTAGTCAAGCACGGCATCGTCGCGGTAAATCTCGTGCTCTGCGTCGAAATCGTTCGCGTCCGAGGCGGCCCAGTGGCGATCCAAAGCCGCCCGAATGTTCGGGTCTTCGCTCATTGTGTTCTCTTTTTCGACGCTCGACCGGTCCTTTATTCAATGCTGCCCGGAGCGCGCACCATTCAACTTGGGTCTCATCGCAGCCATACGTTGGTCTGAGTTCAGACCTGCTGCCCGCTGAATAGCCAAAGCCCTCCGGCGCACAGCATGTGTCGCCCGCGGCGATTGCCTTCGGTCGATGCTCGATTACCTCGTCGGCGAGAGACAGCGGCGCGAGTGGTCGAGAAGCGCCGCTTTGTTCGCCCCGTCGGTAACGAAACTTAATGAAAAATTAGCGTCATAGAATTCCTAATGATCGAGCAGGATGATTCGGTCGGCGCGGCAAGACGTGGAGGACATCGATGGCTGACGGGACATGGCCGGGCGCCGGCGAAGGTCGCGGCCGCTCATCGCGTGCGTTAGTTTGCGCGACGGTGTTCGTATCGTTGTTGGGTCTTGCCGCCGCGATGCCGGCGCAGGCCGCCGAGCCGGCCGTGGTCATTCCGGCGCCGGCGCTCGATCCGCCGCCGCCGGCCGGGAGCGGCTTGCAGACGATCGTGCTGGCCGGCGGTTGCTTCTGGGGCCCGCAGGCGGTGTACGAGCACGTCAAGGGCGTCACGCGGGCGCTGTCCGGCTATGCCAGCGGCCGGAATGCGGCGGCGCACTCCGAGAAAGCCGGCACCGGCGGAGACGCCGAATCGGTTGAAGATGCCGAATCGGTGCAGGTGACGTTCGATCCGCGGCAGATTTCGCTCGGCAAAATTCTGCAGATCTATTTCTCGGTGGCGCACAACCCGACCGAGCTCAACTATCAGGGTCCCGACGTGGGCACGCAATATCGCTCCGAGATTTTCTATGCCGACGACCAGCAGAAACGCGTCGTCGGGGCTTATATCGCGCAATTGGACACGGCACACGTTTTTGCCAAAGCGATCGTCACCAAGGTCGAGGCTTTGCCGGGGTTTAAGCCCGCCGAAGGCTCCGATCAGGACTTTGCCGTCCTGCATCCGGATGAGCCCTACATCGTGGCCAATGACCTGCCGAAGCTGGAAAACCTCAAGCGCCTATTCCCCAACTCCTATCGCGAGACGCCGGTCACCGTGTTGGCGTCGAACAAGCCCATCAAGTGACTACGCGTGGTCGAAGGGCTCGGGCGCGCGGACGGCGATCCGGTGCGCGAAAGCTCGGCGCCACCGACGCGGCTCGGTTCGCTCACGGCGGTGTCGTGCCGAGCTATGGACCGGATAAGAACCCGGGATCGGACCAGGTCTTGTTCATGATCATGCCCGCCGACCGGTCGTTCAAACCGGTCGTGCGCCTGATCAAGATGGCAGGGCAATGACGAAGCATGCGGACGCGCCGCGAAGCAATCGTCGGGTGCGTGGAGGTCAATACAAATTAGGCTTTGCCGTCCTTCGCGGGCGGCCGGGCTCGTTCGCCTTCATGCGCACGATCCGCGCGCGGCTTTATCTGGCGTTCGGCCTGACCGCGGCCATGACCGTGATCGGCTCGCTGTTTGCGCTGTTTGCTTTCGCCACCATCGGCGCGACCTTGAGCGCGATCGTTTTCCGCAGCATGCCGGCCACCGTCGAGTCGATACGGCTGTCGAAGGACACCAGTGACCTTGTCGCCTTCGCCCCGCGCTTAATGGCGGCCGAGGATGAAAGCCACCGAGCGGAAATCGCCCGCGAAATCGCCGCGCAATCCCGCGATCTCAAAGTAAAGATCGAGCGCCTGCGGGCGCTCAATGCCAGTCAAAGCGCCGAGATCGCCGATGCGCTTGATCGAAGCATGGCGCGAGCCGCCATGGACGAGCGGCTCGATGCGCTCAGTCGCGCCGTCGCCGATCGCATCCAAATTTCCGCGCAACAGCGCACGTTGGCGCTCGCCGGCCGCAAGGCGCATGAAAGTCTGCTCGCGGCGATCACGCCGGCCATCGACAACGCCTATTTTGATCTGACGACGAAAAGCCAGAACGACAGAGCGACGCTGAGCCAATCGATCAATTCGCTGCGCCGTCTGCTCGAAGTGCGGGCCGACGCCAATCTCCTTGTCGGTCTGCTGATCGAAGCGTCGATGGCGACCGATATCGCCAACCTGCCGCCGCTTCGCGATTCGGTTGCCGCGCTCGAGCATCACATCGACGATAACTTAGGAGCGCTGCCCAAATCCGATCAGCGCGACAAGATAAGCGCGCTTTTCGACAAGCTCGCCGCACTGTCCGGGGACAATGAAATCATCGCCGAACGGACCAACGAATTAAAGCGCCAGCAAGACGCCCAACAGCTTTACGCGGCCGCGCTGGCGCAGGCGAAGATTCTCCGGACCGCCGTAGAAAGATTGATCCAGCACCAGGGGACAATTGCCGAAACGCTGTCGGCGCGGGCAATTTCACAGATCAAGCTTGGCCGGATCATTCTGATCCTCCTCAGCATTGTAGCGCTTGCCAGTTCCGGCTTGATTGCCTGGTTCTATGTCGGCCGCAGTATCGTCGGCCGCTTGACGCTGCTGAGCAACGCCATGCGCCGGATCGCTGCCGGCGACGCAAATGTCGCGGTTCCGGTCGGCGGCCGCGACGAGATCGGGGGCATGGCCGAGGCGCTGCTGGTATTCCGCCGCGCGATCGAAGACCTCACCGCCGCGCGCCAGGGCGAGAATGACCGTGCACGGCAGGCCGAAACGCGGCGGCAGCAGATCGAAGCGGCGACCGGAGATTTCGAACATGCGGTCAATGACGTCGTCGGTGCGCTCGACGGCGCGTCGACGACGATGGACAATTGCGCGCAGATCATGGCTGAGGCCGCCGATCACAATCAGATCCAGGCGGACACGACCGCGGCCGCATCGGCGCAGACGACCAGGAATGTCAACAGCGTCGCCACGGCGTCGGAGGAAATCGCGCAATCGGTCGAACAGATTTCCCATCAGGCGCGGCAATCCGCCGACATCGCCCGCCGGGCGACCGCGGAAGCAAAGTCGATCATCGCGGCGGTGGAACGCCTGGCGGCGGCGGTCGGACAGATCAACAGCGTCAGCAATCTCATTCGCGGCGTCGCGGCGCAAACCAATCTGCTCGCGCTCAATGCGACGATCGAGGCGGCGCGGGCCGGTCCGGCCGGTCGCGGTTTTGCCGTGGTCGCGCAGGAGGTCAAGACGCTGGCGTCGCAAACCGAGAAGGCAACCGGCGAGATTACCCAGCAGATTTCCTCGATCGAGGGAACGACGACGAGCGTCGTGCAGGCGATGCAAGCGATCGCCGGCACGATCGGCCAGCTCGACAAAAATGCCACCGAAATTTCGGCTGCGGTGCAACAGCAGGATGCCGTCAGCAAGGAGATCGCCCGCAGCGCCAGTGCCGCGGCCGAGCGCACCCGCGAAGTGTCGGCGAGCGTCGTGCAGGTTTCCGATGCCGCGAGCAAGACCGGTCAGGTTGCCAATGCGGTGCTCAATGCCGGCAGCGAGCTGGCGGCCAAATCCGGCAAACTGCGTGCCGAAGTCGAGCGCTTTCTGGCACAGGTCCGGGTGGCGTAGCGCCGGTTCTGGCGCGAATCGCGGATGCGCCGAGTAACCGACATTGGCGCCCGACGGAACTAATGATAGGCGCCCCGATTATGCCGCCTTGTTGACCTGCTCGCGGGCGAAGCCGGCGGCGGAGGCGTAGCCGCGCACGATCGCCTTTCTCTGCTCGAACGACAGCACATCGTCGATGTTGGAAAAGCCCTCCGGGGCGCGGGCTTCGACCGCGTCGATGACGCCTTCCGGGCCGCCGCGGCGGTTCATGCGCACGATCTCGGCGGTCGCCGGCAGCCGCGCCTGCTCATAAGCCCACAGCGCGTGCACCGGATGATCGGAATCCTTGAGGCGGTCGGCGAGGCAGCGGGCGTCGAGAATGGCCTGTGAGGCGCCGTTCGAGCCGACCGGGTACATCGGATGCGCCGCGTCGCCCAGCAACGTGACGCGGCCGTGGCTCCAGCGCGGCAGCGGATCGCGGTCGCACATCGGATATTCCCAGAATTCGTTGGTCGCCTCGATCAGCGCGCGGGCATCGACATACGGAATGCGGAAGCGCTGCAGGTGCGGCATCAGGTCTTCGAAGCGGCCGGGCCGCGACCAATCCTGCTTTTGCGGCACCGGCATCGACGGATCGCCGACCCGGCCGACCACCGCCCAATTGGTCAGGCGCTTGTCGGATCGCGAGCCCTCGGCGATCGGATAGACCACCAGCTTTGCCGCCAATCCTCCGGCCACCACCATGGAGCGTCCGGTCAGAAACGCCGGCCAGTCGATGGCGCCGCGCCACAGCATCAGGCCGTTCCAGCTCGGCGGGCCTTCGTTGGGATAGAGCTTCTCGCGCACCACCGAATGGATGCCGTCGGCGCCGATCAATACGTCGCCGCGCGCGGTGTGGCGGTGGGCGCCGCTGCGATCGAAGAAATAGGCGGTGACGCCGGCCTCGTCCTCGGTAAACGAGCCGAGCCGGCAATTCATATGGATGCGCAACTCGCCGAGCCGCGCGCGCGCCGCCTGATAGATCACGCCCTGCAGCCGGCCGCGATGAATCGAGAATTGCGGGATGTCATAGCCGGCATCCAGCCCGCGCGGCTCGCGCCAGATCTCCTGGCCGAAGCGGTTGGTGTAAAACAGCTCGTAGGTGCGGATCGCGACCGCGTCGAGCCGCTCCAGCAGGCCGAGATCGGCCAGTTCCTTGATGGCGTGCGGCAGCGTGTTGATGCCGACGCCGAGCTCGCGGATGCCGTCCGCCCGCTCGAACACTTCGCAGTCGATCCCGCGCGCGTGCAGCATCAGCGCCGTTACCAGGCCGCCGACGCCGCCGCCGGCGATGATCACCTTCATGACAAAACTCCCCGCAACAAACCGTCGAAAATGTAGGGGTGGGTTAGCGGCGAAGCCGCGTAACCCACCGATGCTGCATGGTGGGCTTCGCCGCGCTCAGCCCACCCTGCAAGCCAGTCTGCCTCGGACAGCAAAAAATGCAATGATTTGCCGCCGGCATGGTTATGAGGTTGGTTAGCGCCTGAAGCTAACGGCCCGTCACCGCGGCGGGGAGGAGAAATAATGAGCCGGACTGCGCATCTGCGGCTGCCGTTCTTTGACGCCAAGCATCGCGCCTTTGCCGAGGAGCTCGACCAATGGGCCGGTCAGGCGACGGCGGATGTTCAAGGCGGAGAGGAGGGCCACGGCGACGTCGATGCGGCCTGCGTGCGCTGGGTCCGCGCGCTCGGCGCCGCCGGGTGGCTGCGGCACTGCGTCCCGGCGGGTTTCGGCGGCGCGCATGATCCGCTGCAGTCGCTTTATCTGGTGATCGCCCGGGAGACGCTGGCGCGGCACTCCGGGCTTGCCGATTTCGCCTTCACCATGCAGGGCCTCGGCAGCGCGCCGATCACGCTCGCCGGATCGGATGAGCTGAAGCAACATTATCTGCCGCGGGTCGGTGCCGGCACCGCTATTGCCGCCTTTGCGCTGACCGAGCCGGAAGCCGGCTCCGACGTCGCCGCCATGGCGATGTCGGCCGCGCCGGCCGGCGGCGATTATGTGCTCGACGGCGAGAAGACCTTTATTTCGAACGGCGGCATCGCGGACTTTTACGTCGTGTTCGCGCGGACCGGCGAAGCGCCCGGCGCCCGCGGCATTTCGGCGTTCGTGGTCGATGCCGGAGCGCCCGGCTTCGAGATTGCCGAGCGGATCGACGTCACTGCGCCGCATCCGCTGGCGCGGTTGCGGTTTCAATCGTGCCGGATCCCGGCGGCGCAGCGCCTCGGCGCCCCGGGCGAGGGTTTCAAGATCGCCATGCGCAGCCTCGATATCTTCCGCGCCGGCGTTGCCGCCGCAGCGCTCGGTTTCGCCCGCCGCGCGCTCGACGAAGCGCTCGGCCGCGCCACCACGCGGAAAATGTTCGGCCAGACGCTCGGCGACTTTCAGCTCACCCAAGCCGCGCTCGCCGATATGGCGACCGAGATCGATGCAGCGGCGCTGCTCACCTATCGCGCCGCATGGCTGCGCGATGTCGAGGGCGTGACCACGACGCGGGAGGCGGCGATGGCCAAGATGGCCGCGACCGAAGGCGCGCAGCGGGTCATCGACCGCGCGGTGCAGATGTTCGGCGGGCTCGGCGTCGGCGTCGGCTCGGTGGTCGAGCGGCTCTATCGGGAAATCCGGCCGCTGCGCATCTATGAAGGCGCGACCGAGGTGCAGAAGCTGATCATCGGCCGCGATTTGCTCAAGCCGCGGAATTAGTGAAGTTCATTCCGCTCATTCCCGCGCAAGCGGGAATCCAGATCGGTTCACTGGTTCGCCCGTGATTTTGTCTGGGTCCCCGCTTTCGCGGGGATGAGCGGACGTGGTTAGTTACCCGCCAGCGCTTTCGCCAGCATGAAACCGGAGCCGGCGCCGGTGCCGGCGCCCGGCCAGGTCGAGGCGCCGACGATGTAGAGGCGATCGACCGGCGTGCGGTAGCGCGACCAGCCGAACGCCGGGCGGAAGAAAAAATTCTGGTCGAGATGATGGCTGCCGCCGAGGCTGTCGCCACTAACCAGATTGGGATTGTCGCGCTCCAGATCGGCCGGGGAGTGCACTGCGCGGGCGAGGATGTTTCCGGCAAAGCCCGGCGCATAGCGCTCGATAATGCCGACGACGCGGTCGGCGTAGGCTTCTTTGACTTCGTCCCATTGCGTGCCGGCGATGCTGCCGGCCGCATCGCCGCAGATGCGCGACGGCAGGACCCTGACCTGCACCCAGAGTATGTGCTTGCCGGCCGGAGCGCGCGACGGATCGATGGCGGTTGGCTGGCCGACGACCAAAGCCGGCTCGGCCGGCAGCAGGCCGTCGAGCGCCTCGGTATAGGTCTTGGCCATGGCGGCGAGCGACGGCGCCAGATGCACATAGGCGAACCGCCGCAGCTCGGCGCCGGCACGCCAGGCCGGCAGGTCGTTGAGCGCGAGATGGATCATCATCGTCGCCGGCCCGGGCCGAAATTTTGTCAGCCGTTGCGCCGCAGGCGACGCCACGGAAACTAAATCGCCGAACAGCACGCGCGGATTGAGGTTGGCGATCACGGCGCGGGTCGCCTCGATGCGCTCGCCGCTCGCCAGCACCACGGCTTTGGCGGCGCCGCTTTCGATGGCGATGCTTTGCACCGGGGCGCCGAGCCGCACCTCGCCGCCGGCCGCGGCGATGGCGCGCGTCAGCGCCGTCACCATCGTGTCGGCGCCGCCGCGGCCGAGCGCCATGCCGAAGCTTTGGTCCGCCATCGATTCCAGATACGGAAACAGCGCGCCGCCGGCGGTGTCGGGTGAGAAATCAAGATGCATGCCCCAGATCGCCAGCATGGCCTTGAGCTTTTCGCTCTCGAAATTCTCGTCGAGCCAGTCGCGCGGCGACGAGAGCAGAAGGCGCACGGTGTCGGCGACCCACGAGGTGCCGCGCGCCCGCCACGCCGCGAACGCGACCCGCAGCGCCTGCCACGACGGCAGCGGCACACCGAGCACCCCAAAGATGTGCGGGGCATCCTCGCCGAACGCCGCGGTCATGGCGCGCCAGCGTTGCGCATCGGCTGCGCTGAAAGCCGCAATCCGGCCGGCGTTGGCTTCGGCATTTTTCTCCACGCCGAGCCAGGTGGCGTCAGGGAATGCCGTGGCGAAGCACTGCTCGGCGCCGACGAAGTCGAGGCCGTGGGCGATGAGGCGGTCCTTGTGCGCGGCAAAAAACGGCGAGCCGGCAAACAGGCCGAGATTCATCGCGTAGAGGTCGTGACGAAAGCCGGGCAGGGTGATTTCGGCGGTCTTGACCGCGCCGCCCGCCGCGGCGGCGCGCTCGATGACGGCGACTTTCCAGCCCTTGGCGGCAAGATGCAGCGCCGCGGCAAGGCCGTTGACGCCGGCGCCGACCACGACTGCATCGTAGGCCATCCGCTTGCTCCTGATCTGCGCCGTACCGGGTCGCTTGCCAGCGCAGATATTTCATATCTAAAATGTTCGCGCTAGGCATCCTGCCGGCCACGCCTCAACCAGATCCTTTACCGCGCGCGACGGAGAGACCGCATGACCAGCACTCAAGTTCTCAGCGACTTTGCCTCGGCGCTCGCGTCGGGCGCCATCGAGGTGGTGGATCTTTCGGCGCCGCTCGGCCCCGAGACGCCGTTGATCAAGTTGCCGCCGCAAATCGGCAAGAACACGCCGGCGATCGAGTTTCACGCCATTTCGCATTATGACCAGGACGGGCCGTTCTGGGCGTGGAACTGGCTGAAGCTCGGCGAGCATTCCGGCACGCATTTCGATGCGCCGGTGCATTGGATCAGCGGCAAGGATTATAAAGACGGCTCCACCGATACTATCCCGGTGAAGAATTTCGTGGCGCCGGCCTGCGTGATCGACTGCTCGGCGGAGACCGCCAAGAACAGCGATTTCCTCCTCACCGTCGACGGCGTCAAAGCCTGGGAGAAAACCCATGGCGACATCCCGGCCGGCTGCTGGGTGCTGATGCGCACCGACTGGTACAAACGCAACGCCACGGAAACGAGCTTCCTCAATGCCGACGACAAGGGGCCGCACTCGCCGGGCCCGACCGCCGAGACCATTCATTATCTGATCGGCAAGGGCGTGATCGGCTGGGGCTCGGAGACCGTCGGCACCGACGCCGGTTCGGCCGGCGGCATGGACCCGCCGTTCCCGGCACACACCTTCATGCACAAGAACAACCGCTACGGGCTCGCCAGCCTGTGCCAGCTCGACAAGCTGCCGGCCAAGGGCGCGATCCTGATCGCGGCGCCGCTGAAGATCGTCAAGGGCACCGGCAGCCCGCTGCGCGTCCTGGCGCTGGTACCGAAGAAGTAGGCGGGCCGACAGCCGATGGCGTCGGCCGCCGACTACGTGATTGTCGGAAGCGGGATCAATGCGCTGGTCGCGGCGGCTTTGCTCGGCCGCAACGGCCGCAAGGTCGTCGTGGTCGAGCGCAACGACCGCATCGGCGGCTGCATCCGCACCGAGGAGATCACCGCGCCGGGTTTCGTCCACGACGTCATGGCGACGACGTTCGTGTTGTTTCTGACCTCGCCGGCCTACGCCGAATTAGGTCCCGAACTGGAAAAGCGCGGACTGGCGTTCGCGCACAGCCCGACGCCGACGGCGGTGCTGTTGCCCGACGGCCGCCACGCGATCCTGGCGATGGACCGCAAGGCCAATGTTGCGGCGTTCGATCAACTCGCAGCCGGCGACGGCGGGCGCTTCGCCGCCGACGTCGACCGCGTCGGCGCCGACGCGCCGTTCGTGTTCGCGCTGCTCGGCGGCTCGCTCTGGTCGCGCGCGATGCTCAAGATCGTGGCGCGCGAAGCCTGGCGCCGCGGCGTGCGCGGCCTCGCCACTTTCTTCGGCGAGGCGCTGGGCACCGCCCGCGGCTGGCTGGAAACCCGCTATCAGTCGGAGGTCGTGCGCGCGCTGTTCGCGCCGTGGGTGCTGCACACCGGTCTCGGTCCGGAAAGCGCCTATTCGGGCCAGATGGCCAAAGTCATCGCCTTTGCGCTCGAAGTTGCCGGCGCGCCGATCGTCAAGGGCGGCGCCAGGAACGTGCTCGCCGCGTTCGAGGGCCTGATCCGCGATCAGGGCGGCGAAATCGTCGTCGGCGCCGATGTCGAGCGGGTGCTGCTTGACGCGAGTGGTGGTGCGCGCGGGGTGCGGCTTGGCGGCGGCCGGGAGATCGAAGCCGCGCGGGGCGTTATTTGTTCGGTCACGCCCAATCAGCTTTACAAACGCCTGCTCGCGGACGCCGCGCTGCCGGCGGAGGTGACCGAGGCGGTGGCACAATATCGCTACGGCAAAGGCAACATGCAGATTCACTACGCGCTCAAGGCGCCGCCGCAATGGAAGGCGCCGGGGCTCGGCGGCGTCGCGCTCGTTCATCTCACCCCGGGCCTCGACGGCGTATCGAGGGCGGCCAACGAAGCGGAGCGCGGCATGCTTCCCGCGGTGCCGACCATCTGCGTCGGTCAGCCGGCGGCGCTCGATCCCAGCCGCTGTCCGGAGGGCAAGTCTATTCTATGGCTTCAGCTTCCCGAGGCGCCGCGTTTCATCAAGGGCGATGCCGCCGGCGAAATTGCCGCGCCGGCCGACGGCAAGTGGACCGAAGGGGTGCGGGAGAAATACGCCGACCGCATTGAGGCGATCCTCGCTGCGCATATCGAAAACTTCCGCGACATTGTCATTGCGCGCAAGGCGTATTCGCCCGCCGACCTTGAAGCGCTCAATGTCAATCTGGTCGGCGGCGACCCTTACGGCGGCTTCTGCGGCATCGACCAGTTTTTCCTGTGGCGGCCGTTTCACACTTCGGTCAATCACCGCACCCCGATCGCGCGGCTCTATCACATCGGCGCCTCGACCCATCCGGGGCCGGGGCTCGGCGGCGGCTCGGGATTTCTGGTGGCGAAGGCGCTGGGGTGACGCTCCTGCGGCTGCAGCTGGTGCGATTGAGCCGCCGGCGTTTGGCTCGCTCGCTCACTTATTGGGTTGGGTGAAGACATCCTTGCCGAAGCTTTTGAGGCCCTCCTGTCCGGCATAGCCGAGATGTTCAACATCAAAGAAATCTTCAATGCTCCTCAGCAGCGAATAGTGATTGTAGGGAATGTTCGATACCGTGCCGGGCTTGATGAAAGGCGACACCAGCACCGCACCGATCCGTCCGCCGCCTGGGCCGGTAATGCCTGGACCGTCGTCAGGGTCTTGCTCGGGCGGCTTATCAGGATCGTAATAGATCACCATCGACCCGGGCCCGATGTTGGGGCCGCGCGGCTCGCCGCAGCATCTGGAATCGTCGTCGGTGTCGGCTTCATCGAAGGTAACGATCAGCAGACCATCGTTCTTGTAGGCGGGAGAATTTAAGATCATCGGCACGTATCTCTCCAGGAACCTGTCGGCCGAAATCAAGCCGCCCGGCTCGTCATCGACGCATGGCTCATCATGGCCGTCGTGACACAGATTGGGAGTAATGAAGGCGTAATTCGGCGTTGTCGGTTCGTCTTTCAGGTCCGTCGCCAACGCGGAGAGATTGACCACATGCGCGGCGCAGCCGGGCAAGTCGTCGATGATCCTATGGAAATAGACGAAAGGGTCGTGACGACTGGCATATTGATCGCCGTTTTCCGCCTTCTGCGTGCCGTCCTTTTGGCCGATATCGGGATGGCCGCAGGTTGCGCTTTCGCGGCCAGGATTATGTCCCATATCTTCCATGTATCCCTTCCAGGCCAGGTGCTTGAGTTCGAGTTGATTGACGATCGTCGATACGGTTGGCGGATAAACGCAGCCGGTACCGATCGCCTGACCGTCCTTCGTCGTGCCTTTGAGATCAAATTTTACAAAATACTGGCAGTCAGCCTGGGTGATCGGGTTGGGCGCCTGTCCGCTCACCATCGCGATATAGTTGTCCAAGCTATTATGTCCGATCCCGTAATAGCTCTTGAGCAACGCCCCCTTACGCGCCAGCGAATTTAAATAAACGGCGGGCGATCGGGGACCGAACGTCAGGTCATATCCCTCGTTCTCCAGCACGATGATGAAAACGTGCCGGGGCTTTGGCGCGGCAGCGGCGGCGGCGCCCGTTATGAGATATGACGCGGCGGCGGCGGCGACGGTCAGCAAGGCAAACATGGCCGTGAAGACATATCGGAAAATCCGCATGCTCTTCATGGCGCTTTCCCTCAATCCGGTTTTGCAAATACGTCGCGTGCAAAAAAACCCGGGTGATCACGATACCGGGCTGGTGTGACAGTGGAAATATATTAGATCAGGCCGATACAAGCTAGGGTAGTATTCCCGCGGCGAGCCGTCGGCTCCTCACGCTCTAGCCGCCGAAGCCGCCGCCATCGAGGAAGGCTTGCTCGGCCGGCGTTGTCTCCCGGCCCAGTACGCGATTGCGATGCGGAAAGCGGCCGAATTTCACGATGATATCGCGATGGCGCGTCGCCCATTTGAGTTGGCCTGCATCGCCGAACGCCTCGTGCAGCCGCAGGCAGCGATCCTGATCGGCCAACGCTTCCGAATGCATGAAAGGCAGATAAAAGAACGGCCGCATGGTGTCGTCGATCGCCCGATCGGAGCCGCGCGTCAGCGCCCGGTCGGCCACGGCGCGTGCCAGATGATCGGTCGCGAATGCGCCGGCGCTGCCGCGGAACATGTTGCGGGGAAACTGGTCGAGCAGAATCAGAAGGGCGAGCGCGCCTTCACCGGATTCTTCCCAAGCCGCAAGCTCACCCCGCGCCGCCGCCTTATGAACACCTAAGAATCTCGCCCGGATGGTCTGGTCGAAATCTTCGTCAGCCTCGAACCATTTGTCGGGCCCGGCGGTGCGCCAGAAAGACACCACCTCGGCCGGTGTGCCGCTCCCCATTTTGGCGCCTTCTCGTTGCTCCGGGTATCGGCGGCACGCCGCCGCATCGACGCCGCACGCCGGAGTTAATGCGATTGCGTAATCTTACAGCGTCGCGATGGTCTTCAGCGCGCCGTCGAGCGCGATGCCTTGCTCGTCCATCAGGGCGGCATCGCGGAGCCGGCGCATCCAGTCGGCGCCGTCGGCGCGCGGGGCGAGGAGCGGCACCGCGCCAATCACGCGATCGAATTTTGATTCGCCGCGGGCATGCGTATCGGAATAGCCCTTGATCAGACGCCGTGCGTTGACGATCTCGACCGCCAGATCGTAATTCGCCGCGACGTGACCGGCGGCGAGCGCGAGCCACGGCTCGAGCTGCGCCATCTCGCGCCGATGGCGCAGAGTGGTGCGGCGGATCGGCTTGAGCGCCGACAGCACATAGAGCATCAGAAACCAGCGGATCGTTCCCGAGCGCACGCGCCGGCCTTTGCGGAACATCCAGCCGAACGCCGTCGGATGCGCGTCCAGGAAGCGACCGAGCGGAGCGGGCAGGGTGCCCGCCACTTCTTCGAGGCGCGGATGCATGTATTCGGTGGTGTAGACGATCTGGCCTTCGCCGACGAAATTGTCGCGCTGCACGCGCTGGAAGCGGCTGCTGCGGGTTTTCAGATCGGCGACGCGGATCACGTCGTCATAGGCCATCGCCACGGCGATGTACTTGGCGGCGGCGGCGGTGAGCGCGTACGACTTGGCGGCGCCGCCGTGACTGCGATCGAGCTCGTAGAGCTTGGCCACGCGGTCGAGATATTCGCCCGCATAGGCCGGATCCTGAAAATCGGTGAGATGCTTGACGCCGGCGAACAGCATGTCGTGCAGCGGCGCCGGAAATTCGCGGATGCGCGCGAGGAGCTTATCAAGATCGGGACGCCCGGCGGACGCCGGCAGCGGCGCGAAACGCTTGGCGGGGCGGCGCTGGACCGGCGCAGCCTTGGCCGGCGGCTCAATCGCGCGGTCATGGGCGGCGCGGAAGGCGTTGAGGCTCGGCTCGATGCCGCGGCCGCCGGCTTTGATGATGGCTTCGAACGCGTCGCGCCCGAACGGCAGGGTGCCCGATGCGGCTAGCGTTCCGAACAGACAGGCCGAGATGTGGCTGTTGTTCTTGGTCGCCAGCGCTTCCATGTCGAAGGCGATGGTACGCTTGGCCGCGACGCCCGCGGCGTCAACTACCACGGCCGGGTCGGCGATGGCGTCGCCCGGCTTTTCCTTCTCGGCGGTGGCGTACAGGCGGTGGGTCGAGGCGATCAGCGTGGTGCGATCGGGCGTCACCAGGCCGCGCAGGATGGAACGGCCGGCCTCCATCATCTCGGCGGCGAGCACAATGTCGACTTCGCCCTGCGCCGGCATCAGCGACAGGATCGGCGCGCGGCCGGCTTTCGGCGGCAGCATCTCGACATAATAGAGCGTGGCGCCGGTACGCTGGGCGACGCCGGGCACTGAAGTCGATTGCGCGTGCCAGCCCTGCGATTCGGCGAGCTCGACGATCCAGTCGGCCAGCACGCCGCCGCCCTGGCCGCCCATCGCCATCACCGCGACGCAAATCGGCCGCTCCGTGGTGAATCGCGTCGGCGTCGGCGTGGGCGTCCCCGATAGGTCGTTCATAGCGCCGCACCGAAGCCAAAATTTTCCCTCCGCCCTTGTGGGGGAGGGTAGGGAGGGGGGTCGCGAGGTGAGGCGAAGGCGTTGACGCCAGCGTGCGGCCTCTCGACCCCCACCCCTAACCCCTCCCCACAAGGGGGAGGGGAATAGTGCAGTTGCCCGCAGGAACGATCAAACCACATACGTAGCCTCAATCCGCGAAGGCGATGCGGCGGGCTTCGCGGCGGCGCTGCAGGAAGCCGATCACGGCGTTGCGCAGGCCGGAGAGGAAGCGGTCGAACCGGGTCGGATTGTGGATGATGTCGGCGCGATAGAACGAGGGGCAGAGCACGGCGGCCTCCGACACCTCGCCGCAATTGCCGCAGCCGACGCAGTTCTGATCGATGGCAGCGACCGGATCGTCCTTGAGCGGGTCGTCGGTGTGCTTGACCGACAGCGACGGACAGCCGGACAGCCGGATGCAGGCGTGATCGCCGGTGCAAACATCCTCGTCGACGCCGAAGCGTTCCCGCACCATGCGTTGCCCGTCGCGCACCGCCTTCTGGAACAGCGGCTTCACCCGGCGCTGCTTGTTGAGCATGCATTCCGAAGAAGCCACGATCACCTTGGGGCCGCCTTCCTTCGAGGTCAGGGCCTCGCGCAGGAAGTCGCGCATCCGCGCGACGTCGTAGGTGCGGTCGAGATGCCGCACCCAGTTCACGCCGATGCCCTTCACCGCGCTGACGATGGTGTTGTTGGTCGAGCGCGCCGGATTGAGCGCGCGCGATGACATGATGTCCTGGCCGCCGGTTGCCGCGGAATAGAAATTATCGACCACCATGATGACGCCGTCGTGCTTGTTGTAGACGGCGTTGCCGATGCTGGTGGACAGCCCGTTGTGCCAGAAGCCGCCGTCGCCGATGATCGAGATCGGCCGCTTGTCGGCTTTGACGTTGAACGCCGACGACGACGCCGGACCCAGCCCGTAACCCATCGTGGTGGCACCGATATTGAACGGCGGCAGGCTCGCGAACAAATGGCAGCCGATGTCGCCGGCGACCTGATGCGGGCCGAGCTCCTGCTGGACGAGCTTCATCGCCGCGAAAATCGGCCGTTCCGGGCAGCCGATGCAGAAGCCGGGCGGCCGCGGCGGTACGGTCTTGGCAAGGAGCTTGACCGCCGGATCGCCAAGCACGGCCGAAGCATCGGGCGGCGGCGGCGCGTTGCCGAGCAGGTTTTTGGCATGCAGTTCGAGAAACGCCTTGATGCCCTTGGTGACGATCGGCGGCGTGTATTCGCCCGCCATCGGCAGCACGTCTTTGCCGCTGACTTTGGTCTGGATGTCGCGGCGGCGCAGAATGGTGTTGAGCGCCTGCTCGATGAATTCCGGCTGGCCCTCCTCGACCATGAGGATGGCCTTCTTGTTGGCGGCGAAGGCGGCGACCTCATCGTCGATCAGCGGATAAGTAACGTTGAGCACGTAGATCGGCACTGCGGTCTCGCCATAGACGTCGGCGAGACCGAGCTGCTGCAGCGAGCGCATCACCGAATTGTACATGCCGCCCTGCACGACAATGCCGACATCGGCGCTCTCGGGACCGAAAAATTCATTGAGCTTGCGCTCTTTGATGAATTTGACGGCGGCCGGCCAGCGCTGCTCGACTTTTTCGCGCTCGTGCAGATAGGAGGCCGGCGGCAATACCACGCGCTCGGTATCGCGGCGCGGGTTTTCCAGCGCCTCGCGCAAAGAGAAACCCGGTTGTTTGTTGGTCTTGGTCATGAACCGGCCGTGGACGTGGCAGGCGCGGATGCGCACTTCGAGCATCACCGGCGTGTGCGAGACTTCGGACAATTCAAAGCCGTCTTCCACCGCCTTGACGATGGTCGGGAGGTTGGGGCGCGGATCGAGCAGCCAGACCTGCGATTTCATGGCGAAGGGGTGGGACCGCTCCTGCATGATCGAGGAGCCTTCGCCGTAATCCTCGCCGATGATGATCAGTGCGCCGCCGGTGACGCCGCCGGAGGCGAGATTGGCGATCGCATCGGAGGCGACATTGATGCCGACCGGGGATTTGAAGGTCACCGCGCCGCGGATCGGGTAATTGACCGAGGCGGCGAGCATCGCCGCGGCGGCCGCTTCCGAGGCCGAGTTCTCGAAATGCACGCCAAGCTCGTCGAGCACGTCCTTGGCGTCGGCCAAGACGTCCATGAGGTGTGAGATCGGCGCCCCCTGGTAGCCGCCGACATAAGATACGCCCGATTGCAGCAGCGCCTTGGTGATGGCCAGAATGCCCTCGCCGCGGAATTCGTCGCCGTCGCCGAGCTTGAGATCCTGGACTTCGCGCGCAAACGAGCGTTCCGCCATGAAAGCCTCCGCGCCGGCTTAATCGATGAAACGACGCCGGCCGATCGAATATTTAATAAACCTTCCCGTCGGTCTTGCAACGGCCTCGGATGTTGGACCAGGCGGCGGTCGTCCAGGTGCGAGAAACCGGCCGCCGGTTACGGTTCGGACGATGCCGCCATGTCCAGCAAATGGTGCCTAAAATTGCGCAAAAAAGCCCATTGCGTCAGCTTGTCCGGCGGTTGCTTTAGGTTTAAAGTATCTCGCTCAGACGGGAAGAGCGATCTTGACGCGTGGCGTTAGGTCGAGCGCAGAGTTGCCGCCTGCGGCGGTTAAAAAGGGGGAGTGTCAAACATGTTCAATGTCACGCGTCGTCAGGCCTTCGCGACGAGCGGCGGCCTCCTTGCAACGCTGCTGGCGCCGCAGCGCTTTGCCATTGCGGCCGCGAGCGGTACGCTCAATATCGCCTACAACGTCAATCTGCCGTCGTTCGATCCCGATGTCGGACCGTCCTCGGTCAATCCGACCATCCAGGCGATCTACCGCTCGGTCTTCGATCAATATGTCGGCCAGAAACCCAATCTGGCATTCGAGCCCGGCCTGCTTACCGGTTGGGGCTGGAGCGACGACAAGAGCAAGGTCTGGATGGACGTTCGCGAGAACGTGGTCTGGCATGACGGTACCCCGTTCACGCCGGAAGATGTCGTGTGGTCGATCCAGCGCGAGGGCAAGCCGGACGGCGGCAATCCGGTCGCGTTCATCTGGGCGGGCATCGACAACTTCAAGATCGACGGCAAACGCATCACTGGCGACGTGAAGCAATACGACCCGGTGATCTTCAAATGGATGGCGTTCCTCACCGGCTACGTCCTGCCGAAGGCCTATTACGAGAAGGTCGGCCCGCAGGGTTTTGAGAAAAAGCCGATCGGCACCGGCCCGTACATGGTCGACGCCTATGAGGGCAACGCTTACCTGCGGCTCAAGGCCAATCCGAAATATTGGGGCGGCAAGCCCGCCTTCGAGACCGTGGTCTTCAAGTTCGTTCCCGACGCCACCAGCCGTGTCGCCGAAATCGAAAGCGGCTCCTCCGACATCACCCTCGAAGTGCCGTACGAGGAGTTCGACCGGCTCAAGGGCAAGGCCGGACTGAAAGGCGTCTGCACGCCGATTTCCGATATCGCGCAGATCTTCATCACCAATGGCGGGGTGATGGACGACAAGAACGTCCGTCTCGCCATGTGTCACGCCGTCGACAAGGAGGCGATCGTCAAGCGGCTGCTGCGCGGCTATGGCGTCCCGATCGCCACGCTCGAGGCGCCGGAATACGCCGCCTTCGATCCGTCGATCAAAGTGCCGCACGACCCGGCGCTTGCGACCAAGCTTCTGGCCGCCAGCGGCTATTCGAAGGAAAAGCCGGTCAAGTTCACCATCCAGACGACGCGCGGCTTCAAGCCGAAGGATTACGAGATGATCCAGGCGATCGTCGGCATGTGGCGCAATGTCGGCATCGACGCCAATATCGAGATCTACGAAATCGCCAAGCACTTCGAGCTGCGCATGTCGCACAAGCTGGCGCCGGCGGCGTTCTACAATTGGGGCAACGCGATCGGCGATCCGACCACCTCGACCGGGTTCGCGATGTTCTCGAAGTCGCCGCACTCGGCGTGGCATTCCGCCGATCTCGACGCCAAGATCGGTCCGCTCTGGGGCGAGAAGGACGAGAAGAAGCGCATCCAGGGCTGGAAGGACGTCGACCGCTACATCGCCGAGCAGGGCTACATCCTGCCGCTGCTGCAATACGCGCAGCCGATCCTCTACAAGTCCTCCCTCAAGGTCATCCCAAACGTTTCGGGCGCCTTGCAGCCGGCGACTCTGGTCTCGAAGGCCTAAGGTTCTCCAGGGAGCATGATCGTTTCGGGAAAGCGGTGAGCGCGTTTCCGGATCATGCTCTTAAATCTCGTCGATGCGGTCCGCCGCCGCGCCGGGGCGCGGCGGCCGTCGGCGCGGTCAGCTGCAAGGACCGTTGATGTTGCTTGCCGTCGTCGTCAATCGCATAGCCATGGCGCTGATTACGCTCGCGGGCGTGGCGGTCGTGGTGTTCGTGCTGCTGCGCGTAGTCCCCGGCGATCCGGTGGCGATGATGATTTCCCCGGGCGCCGGCCCCGCCGATATCGCCGCGCTCAAGGCAAATTACGGCCTCGATGCGCCGCTGCTCACGCAATTCTGGATCTGGGTAAAGGGCATCGTCACCGGCGACTTCGGCACCTCGATCACGCTCCACCTTCCGGTAACGGAAGTGCTGGCGTCGCGGCTGCCGGCCACGATCGAGCTTGCCCTGGCCGCGCTCGCTGTCGCGGTCGTTCTGGGCGGGGCGGTCGCGGTCGCGGGAACGCTGATGCGGCGCACCGTCGGCGAGACCGTGATCGACGGATTGAATTCGATCATGCTTGCCGTGCCTGATTTCATCTGGGCGCTGGCCCTGGTGCTGCTGTTCGGCGTCGCGCTGCCGGTGTTGCCGCTCACCGGCCGCATCGACCCGGCGCTGGCCGAAGGCTTCACCACCAAATTCTACCTGGCCGAAAGCATCCTGACCGGCCGGTTCGCCGTGGCCGGCAATATCGTCAGCCACATGGCGATGCCGACAGTGGCGCTGGCGTTGCCGCTGGCCGCCGTGATCGTGCGGCTGCTCAAGCAATCCTTAAAGGAAGCCATGGTGCAGGATTACGTTCTGCTGGCGCGGATCAAAGGCTTCGGCGAGCTGCGCCTGGTGCTGCAGGAGGCGCTGCGCAACGCGGTCGGCCCGACGCTGGCGCTGACCGGGGTGCAGTTCACCTTCCTGATCGGCGGCACCGTGATCGTCGAGCGCATCTTCGCCTATCCTGGCATCGGTAACCTTGCGATCGACGCCGTCATCAACCGCGACTTCCCACTGATCCAGGGTCTGGTCATGCTGTTCGGGCTGATCTTCATCCTCATCAATATCGGGGTCGATCTCAGCGTCGCGACGCTCAATCCGCGACTGCGGCACGCCTGAGCTGGAACATTCGCGACGTGGAACACTGGACACCAGCATCGACCACTTCGATCACCGACGCCGGCCCGCAACCGCCGTCGGTGGCGGCGCGGCTCATGCGCGATCCGAAAGTCGTTGTCGCCGGCGGTTTCATTGTTCTCCTGATCATCGTCGCGGTCGCGGCGCCGTTGGTCGCGCCGCAGGATCCGCTGGCGCAGAATCTGCTCGCGGCGACGCTACCGCCGGCCGGCTTTGCCGATGCCGAGCCCGGATTTCTGCTCGGCACCGACGGGCTCGGCCGCGACGTGCTGTCGCGGGTCATATTCGGCACCCGGGTTTCGCTCACGGTGGCGTTCGTTGCCGCCGGGCTCGCCTGTTTGATCGGATCGCTGCTCGGCCTCCTCGCCGGCTTTTTCGGCAGCTGGGTCGACGCGCTGATCTCGCGGCTGGTGGACATCTGGATGGCATTCCCGCCGGTGCTGCTGTCGATCCTGCTGGTCGCCGTCCTCGGCGCCGGACTGCATTCGGTGATCATCGCCATTGTCGTCATCGACTGGACGCGGTTTTGCCGGGTGGTGCGCACCGAGACCATGAATCAGGCGCAGATGGATTATGTGGTCGCCGCCCGCACCATCGGGTTCCCGCGGCCGGCGATCCTGTTCCGCGAAATTCTGCCCAATGTCGTGCCGGTGCTGATCGCGCTGCTGACGCTGGAGATGGGCATCGCCGTGGTGGTCGAGGCGATCCTGTCGTTCGTCGGCCTCTCGGTATCGTCGGACACGCCGACCTGGGGCGGCATGATCGCCGAAGGCCGCCAGATCGTGCACGAAGCGTGGTGGGTGCTGGCGGTGCCGCTGGCCGCGCTGTTCGCCACCGTGGTTGCCTTCAATCAGCTCGGCGACGGCCTGGCGCGCAGCCTCGATCCGGTGCTGCGCCGATGACGCCGCGATTGGCCATCGACGCGCTCGGCGCGATTTCATTGCGCGACGGCGACCAGCCGATTCTGCGCCGGGTATCGCTCGCCGTCGGCACCGGCGAAGTGCACGGGCTGGTCGGCGAAAGCGGCGCGGGCAAATCGACCATCGCCAAGGCGATCCTCGGAATCATTCCCTCGCAGGTGAAGATCACCGCCGGACGGATCGGCTTTGAGGGCCGCGATCTTCTGACCTTGTCGGTCAATGAATTGCGCGCGGTGCTCGGCCGCGATATCGCGCTGGTTCCGCAGGATCCCTCGACCGCGCTCAATCCGGCGCGCCGGATCGACGCGCAGATGACGGACGGTCTGCGATTAAAGCGCGGCCTTTCGGCGAAAGATGCGCGCCTGCGGGCGCGGGCGCTGCTCGAAGAAGTGCAAATCCGCGATCCGGACCGCGTGCTGGTCAGCTATCCGCATCAGCTGTCCGGCGGCATGCGCCAGCGCGTGCTGATTGCCGCGGCGTTCGGGCTCGAGCCGAAGCTCGTGATCGCCGACGAGCCGACCACCGCGCTCGACGTCACCGTGCAAAAACAAATTCTCCGCCTGATCCGTTCGCTGCAGGAGCGGCACGGCACCAGCGTATTGTTCGTGTCCCACGATCTCGGCGTGGTGGCGAAGATCTGCGATCGCGTGACCGTGCTGTATATGGGCAAAGTGGTGGAGCAGGGCGCGACCGCGGATGTTTTGAACGCGCCGCGCCACGCCTACACGCGGGCGCTGCTGGCGGCCAATCCGCGTTACGATCGGCCGGATACCGGGCTCGAGCCGACGCCGCCCGAGGTCATCGCGGCGCTTCGTGCCGAGATCGCGGCTTTCGACGCCAGCGCTGCGGGGGCGCACAATGGCTGACGATCTCCTGGTCGCCAACGGCCTGGTGGTGTCCTACGGGCGGCCGCGCAAAATGCTCGGCCGCGGGCGGGCGCCGGCGACCGTGCTGCACGGCGTCGACATTCGCGTCGGCAAGGGCGAGACCGTCGGCATCGTCGGCGAGTCCGGTTCCGGCAAGACCACGCTGGGGCGCGCGCTGCTCGGTCTGGTCAAGCCGATCGCCGGCTCGGTGGTGTTCGACGGCGGCGATATCACCGCGCTCGACGAACACGCCAGGCGGCCGCTGCGCCGGCGCATGCAGATGATCTTTCAGGATCCGATGTCGTCGCTCAATCCGCGGCATACCATCGGGCGCATCCTGATCGAGCCCATTCTGCTGCACCGCCTGGCCAAGGATCATGCCGCGGCGCTCGCTCTGGTGCACGGCGTGCTCGATCGCGTCGGCCTGTCGCGCGGCACCGTCGAGCGCTTCTCGTACGAGCTGTCGGGCGGCCAGCGGCAACGGGTCGGCATCGCCCGGGCGGTGGTGTTGCGGCCGGACTTCGTGCTTGCCGACGAGATCGTGTCGGGGCTCGATGTTTCCACGCAAGCGCAGGTGCTGCGGCTCCTCAAAGAGCTGACCGGCGAGATGCATCTGGCGCTCGCCTTCATCAGCCATGATCTTTCCGTGGTCCGCTCGATCTGCCAGCGGGTCGTGGTCATGCGCGAGGGCCGCGTGGTCGAGGAGGGCGCCTGCGATCGCGTCTTTGCGGCGCCGGCCAGCGCCTACACCCGCGTCTTAATCGACGCCATTCCGCTGCCGACCATCGATCCGGGCTGGCTCGCCCGCGGCGCCGCGGTCGAAGTCGGGGCAGCCGTTTAGCAACTCAAATCACGCCGCCGGCACCGGGGCGGCCCGGCGTGATCCTGCAACAGTCCCAGGAGGTAAGAGTGTCCAGATATGCCAATCGTCTCGCCATCGCGGCGATCAGCGCCGCCATGCTGGCGACCGTCACCGCCGCCCGCGCCGACGGAATCCCGGGGTTGCGCGGCCACGATCACACCGGCATCACCGTGCCGGACATCAAGCAGGCCGCCGATTTCTTCGTCAACGTGATCGGCTGCAAGCAGGCGATGTCGTTCGGTCCGTTCGCCGACGACAAGGGCACCTTCATGCACGACCTGCTCAACGTCGATCCGAAGGCCGTGATTCATCAGATCACGCTGGTGCGCTGCGGCTACGGCTCCAACATCGAGCTGTTTCAGTACAGCTCCCCGGACCAGAAGAACATGACGCCGAAGAACAGCGACATCGGCGGCTATCACATCGCCTTCTATGTCGACGACATCAAGGCGGCCAAGGCCTATCTCGAGAGCAAGGGCGTCAAGACCTTCTTCAACCTGCCGGTGGAGCAGGGGCCGGCGGCGGGACAGAGCATCTTCTATTTCCTGGCGCCGTGGGGCTTGCAGCTGGAGGCGATCAGCTATCCGCACGGCATGGCCTACGAGAAGACCTCGCCGATCAAGCTGTGGTCGCCCAAAGATCCGGGACAGTGATCCGCGGTTGACTTAAATTCATGGCTGGGCAAAGGGCGCGAAGCGCCGTCTTTGCCACCCAAAAGGCGCGAAGCGCCGTTTGTGCGCCTAATGCCCGGCCATCGGTGATGAATTTAGGTTTGTGCCATTTATTGGTCGTCATGGCCGGATTTGTTCTGACTTGTTCCGACCAGCCACGTCTTTGCTGCGCGGCTTTGAAGACGTGGATGCCCGCAACATGGGCGAGCCAACGGGGCCGGCCCGAAGTGGCCGGCCCGATGACGAGCTCCGCGACGCCGTTTTTGCTTCGGCTTTCCGGGGCGTAGCCGACATTGTGGGAACTGCTGCGGGTCTCGTCCCGGTCGAAAATGACCCACAGCAGACGCCACCGGCGTCTTTGGCTAGTATAGGATGTATGTCGGCCGACCCTACCGAGTTTGGACAGCAGTGACCGACAGTCCAGAATTCTCGCGGACTAGAAGTTCGCGATGGAGATCGGCCCAATGATGATCCGAATATTGAAACTCGCGCTAGGTACACCGCTCATTTTGGCCGCGGCACTTGTTGTCGGGACCTGCCGGGTGAGCTTGGCGCAAGGCGATGCGGATTTGGAAGCGCCAGGTCTGGAGCCTTTCGCCGCCGCGGTCAGCGGCGGCATAACGCTTTTTCAGAACGTCCGTATCTTTGATGGTAGGAGCAGCGTGCTCTCAGCTCCTTCCAATGTGCTGGTCAAAAGCGGCGCCGTTGAGCGGATATCCGTAAACCCAATCGCCGTCAACGCGAATGCCGACGTTCGGATTATTGCGGCGGGAGGGCGTGTGCTGATGCCGGGCCTGATCGACGCTCATTGGCATGCATTCATGGCGGCGACGCCTCAGATGGTCCTTATGACTGCCGATCCGAATTACCTCCAGCTCTTGGCTGCACGACAGGCTGAAGCGACGCTGATGAGGGGTTTCACGACGGTACGTGACCTCGGTGGTCCTGTCTTTGGCCTCAAGCGCGCTATTGACGAAGGTGTCACAATTGGTCCGCGCATCTATCCATCGGGCGCCTTTATCTCGCAAACCTCAGGGCATGGAGATTTCAGGTTCTCTTTCGAGGTTCCGCGGGTGCTCGGCGGTCCGCTGAGCCATTCCGAGGTCGAGGGCATCGCCGCTATTGCCGACAGCCCAGATGAGGTCCGGTTACGAGCCAGAGAGCAGTTGAGGCAGGGCGCCAGCCAGATCAAGCTCATGGCGGGCGGTGGCGTCGCTTCGCCCCACAATCCGATCGAGTTGACGCAGTACACCGAACCGGAGATTCGTGCCGCCGTCGAGGCGGCCGACAATTGGGGCACGTATGTCACGGTACATGCCTATACGCCGCGCGCAATCCGGCAAGCGGTTGCCGCCGGCGTCAAGTGTATCGAACACGGTCAGTTGATCGACGAACCGACCGCCAAGTTGCTTGCGGATAATGGTATCTGGTGGAGCTTGCAGCCATTTCTGGACGATGAAGATGCGTCCCCACTAGAGAACCCGGTGTCGCAGAAGAAGGCGCTAGAAGTCTTCGCCGGAACGGACAACGCCTATAAGCTGGCGAGGAAGTACAACGTCAAAACGGCCTTTGGTACGGACATTCTGTTCGACGCGAGGCTTACCACCCGGCAGGGCGCGATCTTAGCGAAGATGGTTCGCTGGTACACGCCTGCGGAAGCGCTCAAGATGGCCACCTACGACAACGGCGAGTTGATGGCGCTGTCCGGGTTTATCAATCCATACCCTGGCAAACTTGGCGTGGTCGAAGAGGGCGCAATCGCCGATCTGCTGCTAATCGACGGCAATCCGCTGGAAAATATCAAACTTGTTGCCGACCCGGACAAAAACTTTCTCGTCATTATGAAGGGGGGCACGATCTATAAAGACATCGTGACGAAGTAGCCGAGGCGCGTGTCGGAGAAGAAGCGTTTGCGCACCGGAAGAGACGCCCCTCTATGTCCCCTCTTGGCCCGAAACCGAGTGTCGAGACGTCCGCGATTTGGTCGCGATCGGGTGGAAAGCAGACACACTCGGACATCGCTAAATGCAGCGTTCGACCCATGAGCGACATTCAGCGGTGTCGCCAGTCCAACGAAATTATTGTGGTTGCGCCGGTCCAATCTGCGGCGCGCGTACTGGTTTGGCCATGCCGTAGAAAACGATGATGCCTTGGCCGCCGCAGCGGGTCGAAACGCCCTCATCGGGTTTGCCGTAACATGACGCGGGGTCTTGCCAGTTGTTGGAGACCCAGACGTCCCCGGCGGGATCGATGGAGGCATCGACCAGCAACTGCATGCCGCCGCCCTTGTAGCCACCAGGAGGCGAAATCGGATCGCCGGTCTTCATGCCGGCCGGGCAGGTCTCAGTCCGTGCACCGCAGAGTTCCGTCAAGCCACCGCCGGGCGCGAAATTGGAAATCCAGGCATGGTCGTTGCCATCGATCGATACCGCCCAAGCGCCCCAGATGCTGCCGGGATTGAAGGGCGATCCTGGTGCCGGGCTGCCGTCAGGTCGCAGCATCGAGACGCTACCCAAGCCCGGATGATCCAACACGTCTTGAAGGGCTACTCGGTCGAGCGCCGTGAGCGGTCTATCGGTTAGCTTGAGAGCGAGAAGACGCAGCTTCGTCTCCAGGGTTAATCCCGAACCTGCCGTATTGGTAATCCAGGCATTGCCCTTGCTGTCGATGGCCATGCCTTTGCCACTGCTGCCGCCAGTGGGAAACACTTCGACCTTGCTCGGGTCGCTCGCGGGGAAGCGCGTGACCGTGTCGCCGAGGGCGTTGGTGATCCAGATGCGATCCTGCTGGTCGATTGCCAGATGGAATGGACCTTTGAGTTTACAGGGACTGTCCTTGTTGGGCTTGCCGTCGGTGGACTCGCAATAGAACTTCACCTTGGTCGGATCACCCTTCGGCATGTAGACAACCTTGTCATCACCGAAATCCAACGCCCACACATCACCATTCGGCGTAACAATAATGCCTTGCATGGTGCTGATCTTGCCGCCGAAATTGTAGCCTTCGGGCGGCGAAAGCGGATTGCCGGACTTGTCAAACAGCGAAATCGTCTGGCCGCTGGTGCTGGTCGCCCATACGCGGTCGTTTGCATCGATTGCCGTGCCGAAACCTGGACCAAGCAGGCCACCGCCAGTAAACCCGCTGGTCATCGGCGAGAGTGGCCGACCGTTCGGAGCAAACTTCGACAAATTGCCGTCCCACAGATCATCGTGTCCCTGCCACCCGACGAGGAAGTTGTCGCCGCTCCAGGCATTGCCTTCGCTGTCGAACATTATTTTGGCACCGCCAGCGTTGCCGCCACCAGAGAACTTGAGCGGTAGGACCCACGCACCGGGCGCGAAACTCAGATAAGGCAAGAACGGCGTTGCGCGCATATGCTTGCCCTGGGGCACTGGATAGAATGCGTCCAGCAACGCAAAGACGCGCTCCGGCTCGAAGCCCGGGTTACGTGCGATTGAAAGAGCCGCCGTCAGCGTGTCAGTGGGCGTCTTGCCGTCTCGCCCAGTCGCGGCGGCGAACAGGTTGGCGCAAGCATTGGCCTTGACGCGCGTCGTGCAGCCAGCGAGCACGCTAGACAGCGTGGCGAAGTTCGCCATCGTCGGTGTCTGGGTGCTGTTGAAGCCGTCCTGGATAATGCCGCCGTAGCCGCCGGTTTCGGGAGCGACGAAGTTCGGCACATTGCCAGCGGCGATGCGCAGGCCGAGCGCGTGACCTTTCAGCGTGGCGCCGTCGAGAAACTGGGCGTTCGTCCATACTGACGCTACCGTGGTCATCTCGTTGACGACGACCTTGGCGGGAGGCGTGTTCCCGAGCACGGCCAGCAGGGCGATGGCTGGGTTGTCGGCGCTGCCCTGATTGACTGTGGCTTGGCCGCCCTTGGCGACCAGATACAAGCTTACATCCGCGCCGAGCGTATCCGGCGTGCTCAGAACAAACCTCCCATCGCTGCCGGATGTTGTTTGAGCCAGTCGCCTCGGCTCGCCGGAACTGGCGGCCCATAGGGTGACATTGGAACTTGCCAGCGGACCGCCGCCCGCTTGAACTTGCCCTTCAATCCGCACAGCAGCGGCCGCTGGAGTGCAAATGCAACCGAGCAGTCCCATCAACATCATGGTGGCGACAGAGGTTCTGGCAACACAGAGCGTTACCGCTCTCCAATTGGTGACAGATCGGCGGGACACGTTGCGTGGAATAATCACGAATAAAGACATTCGGAGCAAGACCGCTTCTGGCCGCTTTCGACATCCGCCGCGACACAGCAATTGGTCTGCAATTGGGAGCAAACTGGACTCGTCATCGAGCGCCGCGATCGGTCGCTCATGAGCCACAGCCGAACTCGTAGCTCTTTCCGCGCCCGTCAGACCTTGATAGTGGACTCGTAGCGCACCGCGGCCTGCCAGACGTTATGGTAGGCGGCTATCCACCACGAGCCGCCTTCCTTGACGAGCACTAGAAGGAGGGATGTGTGCAGCGAGCCGTCGGCACCGAGTTGGACTTCGTGAAGGTAGCGTCTTCGAGGTAACGTCTACCATAAGCCTTTGCATCGCCGCGGTTCCATGCGTCGACAAGTTCATTGATTAGTTGATGGATCATAGGGTCGTCACTTGTAGCCACGTGGGCTCTCCTCGTATGGTATGCACCTAACATGCGTCAGCCCAAGACGATCGCTGCGATCATTTGCTCGAAATGCGGCGCGGTTAACGTGTCGGGTCGGCTGGAAAAATACTGCGCCTGGGCTAGTTCGGGCGATAGGTGAAAGACCTCGCTGAAGCCGAGACCCCTGAGCTTCTCGATCATGGCGCGCGGCGGCACCCGACTTTTCCAAGGCTCTCCTATTGTCGCGAACTTGGCCGCTGCTTGGCGGGCGATTTCCAGATCGATGCCATTTAGGTCCCCGTCGGGAGGCACGAATGAAAAGACGATTTCGCTGGGCAGCGGAAGCGACACGACGAAGCGCAAAATGTCATCCACAATTTCATCTTCCAGATAGAGCATTAAGCCCAGCCCCGAGCAGAAGCTCGCCGTATTGCGGTCGAAGTCGCAGGCCGCCAGTTGTTCCTCAATGCGTCTTTGCTCAAGGTCCAACGGAACGCGAACAAGGTTAGGCGGTCTGGCAAATCGGCGTTGTCGGAATACCCGATTGGTCTGAATTCAGACTCGCTCGGTGATCGACAGCGAAAATCTGCATGTCTCTCGCAAAATCGGGCTGCCGCCAAGGAAAGGTGTCAAGACCAGCACCGAACATGACGTACTGACGAACGCCGCGTGCCGCAGCCTGCGCCAACCGGTCCTCGGCGAATTTGCTGCGCACGGCGAACATGCTGCGCATCAAACTCGCCATCGGCGCCCTTGACTCGCCAAACTCGGTGAGGACGCTAGGGTCCTGCGCCTCGGGTACTAATTTGAGAACGACTGGATCGTCCAAGACCACCGGCGCGTCAAAGAGCTGATGACGAGCGCGCATGATGGAGGCTATCAGCAGCGTCTGACTTGCCTGCCCAGGAAGCATTTTGGCTCCCAAATAGGGATAGTTTGCGCCCGCCCTATGCTGCCGCTTTTGACACCATAGACGTGTGCTAAACGTCACAGCGCGGCGTAGCCTCCGCAAATGTCGGAGCCACGCACAGCAATTCTCGTATTTCGCTGATTGCACGCCCGCCGCGGGCAGCGTCGCTGTCATGGACTTGCGGAAATTCGGCATATTCCGCTGGCAGCTCTACTAGCAAGGTACCCCAAGTCGCCGCCCCTGGCTAGGTTCGCGCCATTTATCAGTTCTCAGGGTCGGACTTTTTTCGGCCAGCCACGTCTTTGCTGCGCGGCTTTGAAGACGTGGATGCCCGCAACATGGACGAGCCAACGGGTCCGGCCCGAAGTGGCCGGCCCGATGACAAGCTCCGCGACGCCATTTTTGCTTCCGCTTTCAGGGGCGGAGCCGACATTGTGGGAACTGCTGCGGGTCTCGTCCCGGTCGAAAATGACCCGTAGCGGTCTTCGGACTGCAACGCTACAATACCAACGTCCGGACCTTGGCCGCACGGGGGCGGCACATGGTATCAACCGACTCTCAAAGCTATCCCTTGGGCGGCACGCAGACCGAGCGTGATCGGCTTCTTTTGCAGGCGGAGCAATACGCGCCGAAGGCGAACTGGCTTCTCGATCAAATTCGCGTTCAGCCTGGCTGGCGAGCGGTGGATATTGGCTGCGGGCCAATCGGCATTCTTGACCTTCTTTCCGAGCGCGTCGGTCCGGGTGGCGCTGTCGTTGGCCTTGAACGCGAGCAACGCTTTGAGGAGATGGCTCGCGCGGAAATCGTTAGGCGCGCGCTAGGCAACGTCACCATCGTACAGGCTGACGCGCTGAATACGGGCCTGGAGAAAGGCGAATTCGATCTGGTCCACGAGCGGCTGGTTCTCATCAATGTGTCCAATCGCAACGCGTTCCTGAGAGAAATGCTTTCGTTGCTTCGCCCCGGCGGAACAATCGCTCTCGAAGACGTGGACACCCTATCCTGGCTGTGCCCGCCGCCGCATCCATCATGGGACATCCTGTTGAACGCGTTTCACACCGTCTTCCATGCGGCCGGCGGCGATAGATTTATAGGCCGCAAACTTCCGGCCTTACTTCGCGCTGCCGGCGTTGAGAACATCCAGATAAAGGTGACGGTCGAGACACCCCCGATGGGCGACGACCGCCGGACGCATCTAGTCTCGCTCATTGATTCTGTTGGCGAGAAGATCATCGCCGAAGGACTGCTAACGCAAGGCACGTTAAAGGAGCACAAGGAGGTGTTGGTACGCCATCTTAACGATCCCGAGACCACGATTATCGACCAACTCCTGGTCCAATGCTGGGGAGAGAAATCCAAGTAGGCGAAGGCGGACACTTGGCTATGTCGGCGAGTGGCCCTTCGCTGCAAATTGAGGGCGACACTATTTTGGTGGCGATCGGAGCAATAGCGGACATGCTGCCATCGGCCTGAAACTTGGCGTGCCTGTTGTACGCGCCGCCGCCCTCCATGCCGCCAGAGCGCGGTCGTTGTGCGTCTGCCATAGGTCACCCCGAAACAGTGGCTGCGATCATTTGCTCGAAATGCGGGGCGGTCGATTTGCCCGACCGGGCAGAGAAATATTGGGCTTGAGCCAGTTCCGGCGACAGGTGAAAGACTTCGCCGAAGCCGAGAGCCAAGAGCCTTTTGACCATGGCGCGTGGTCCAACGCGGCTCTTCCAAGGTTCTCCCATGGCCGCGAATTTTGCTCCGATTCGTCGGGCGACTTCCAGATCGAGCCCATCTAGCTCATCGTCGGGAGGAAAAAATGAGAAGACAATTTCGCTCGATGGCCGAAGCGACATAATGAAGCGCAGGATTTCATCGATGATTTCATCTTCCAAGTAGAGTAACACACCTAGCGCCGAGCAGAAGCTTGCCGCATCGCGATCGAAATCGCAGGCGGCCAATTGTTCGCCAATGCGCTTTTGTTCGAAGTCCAACGGCACGCGAACGAGGTTCGACGGCCTAGCGAATCCCCGTTCTCGAAATATCCGATTGGTCTGGACCATGCTTGCCGGGTGGTCGACGGCGAAAATCTGCAAGTCCTTTGCAAAATTGGGCTGCCGCCAAGGGAAGGTATCCAGACCAGCCCCGAATATGACGTATTGACGGATGCCGCGTGCCGCAGCCTGCGCTAACCGATCTTCAGCGAACTTGCAGCGCACAGCCAACATGCTGCGCAGTAAGGTCGCCATCGGCCCCCTAGGATCGCCTAAGTCGTTGAGAACGTCAGGATCCCGCGCCTCTGGCACCAGATTGAGGACGACCGGATCGTCGAAGATCAGCGGCGCGTCGAACAGTTGATGACGAGCGCGCATGATGGAGGCTATCAGCAGCGTTTGACTTGCCTGCCCAGGAAGCATTTTGGCTCCCCCAATAGGAATGGGTTACGCCCGTCCAAGATACCCCAAGTCGCCGCCCCCGGCTAGGTTTGCGCCATTTATTAGTTCTCATGGTCGGACTTTTTTCGAGCAGCCACGTCTTTGCTGCGCGGCTTTGAAGACGTGGATGCCCGCAACATGGACGAGCCAACGGGTCCGGCCCGAAGTGGCGGCCCGATGCCAAGCTCCGCGACGCGTTTTCACGTCCGATTTCAGCGGTGGAGCCGGCATTGTGGGAACTGCTGCGGGTCTCGTCCCGGTCGAAAATGACCTAAAGCTACCGTGACGCCCTCTTGCTGTAATGATCGCTTTCGCCGGACACGTCAGCCGCGTATCAAGCAGGAATTGCTTCCAGGATCGAAACATCAGACTCGGTTGGTATCGTTTTCATAAATTTAAAGCGAGCTTGTTCGAGCAACGCCGCATATTGTGCAGCCGTTCGCGTGCGGCCCCCGAGCATGACAAGAAACAATAGGTCCATTGCGTGCGATAAGTCCCGCTGATTGGACGGTCCGCTTAGAACTTCAATGATCAGTAGGCGCGCGCCAGGGCGCATCGCCTTTCGGCAATTGTCGAGAATCCGGGTTGTGTCTTGGTCCGAGAAATCAAAGAGAAGGCGCTTTAACGTGTAGATATCCCCGCCGGCAACGACCTCATCGAGAATATCGCCAACCACAAATTCGCAATGAGGAAGAGGTCCCCCTTGACCAGATTTTGCCGCTTCGACGGCGGCAGGCCGGTCCATCAGTACACCCGCCGCGTTGGCGTGAACTTTCAGGATCGCCGATAGGAACGCGCCATTTCCGCCGCCGACATCGACGATCTTTCCAGAGGTAGAAAAATCATAGGCATCGACGACGGATTTCGCTTCGATGCGCCCCCTATCGCCCATGCCGCTGTGGAATATGGCCGCTCGGTCGGGATTGTTCTGAAGGTACGGAAAAAATGGCATCCCAAAGGTTCGTTCGAAGGCAGGTTTGCCAGTGCGTACCGCCTCGGCGAGGCCGCCAAAACTTTCGTAGAGGAAATCATGGACGAAGACAGCGTAACCGCATACCGACGACGAGGAATCGCTGCGCAGCGTCTCCCCCAAGCTCGTAAGGGTAAATCGGTCGCGCTCCTCCTCATGCAAAACACCAATGCTGGCAAGCACCCGTAACAGGCGATGCACGGCATCCGGGTCCACATCAAGACTTGAAGCGACTTGTGTCGATGTGGCGCCCTCATTGTCGATGTGATCGGCAAGACCGAGTTTTGCCGCCACCAGAATCGCGCGCGCCGGGATAAACTCCATAAACTGGCGAATCATTTGCTGCGGTAGGGCCAATTCAGCCATGTTGTCCCTTTCGAACGCAAAGAGCCGTTTGCACTCGACATGCTTCCGATCAGTGCTCCACCAGGCGCCAAATCCTCCGCCGCCGTTGCTGAGGATGTCAATCCCGTTCACTTCCGTTCTTGGCCCTTCACGTCACTTCGTGCGACCCAAGAAAACGTCCGGAGTTGAGGTCATACCGGACGTGGCACAGACATCCGGCGATGTCGCAGTTTGACCCTGGCTGTGTAAAAACGCACGGGCTGTGATTCACTCCGCAGTATGATTCTTGCCCTGCGGAGGTCGTATGAAGCGCTTCGTTGAGGGGATCGATCGGAGCCAGGCGACGCTGTTTCCGGAATGCCTGGAAGACTGGATCGATGCGGACAATCCGGTTCGGGTGATCGATGCCTTTGTCGAGAAGCTAAGCTTGTTCGAGTTGGGGTTTGATGGGGTGGCCCCCGAGGTAACGGGCCGACCGTCATATCATCCCTCGGTTTTGCTGAAGCTGTACATCTACGGCTATCTCAACCGGGTTCAGTCGAGCCGGCGGCTTGATCGCGAGGCTTTGCGCAATGTCGAGACGATGTGGCTGACTGGCCGGCTCACGCCTGACCATAAAACGATTGCCGACTTCCGTAAGGATAGCGGGCCTGCGATCAAGCAGGTTTGCGTGCAATTTATTGAGCTCTGCCGCCTGATGGGGCTGCTCACACAAGCGAGCGTTGCGATCGATGGCAGCAAGTTCAAGGCGGTCAATACCCGCGACAAGAACTTTACGCGCGGGAAGGTGGAGCGACGCCGCGCCCAGTTGGAGAAGAGCGTATCGCGCTATCTTGCGCAGCTCGACACCGCCGACCTGCAGGAACCATCGGAAGAGCTTGCGGCGAAGACGGCGCATTTGAAGGAGAAGCTGGTCAAGCTGGAAAGCGAGATGCAGCGGCTGGCGGCGATGGAGAGGCTGATGTTGGCCTCGCCCGATCAGCAGGTCTCGCTCACCGATCCTGATTGCCGTTCGATGGCGACCAGCGGACGCGGCTCCGGCGTGGTCGGCTACAATGTGCAGGTCGCCATCGATACAGAACATCACCTGATCATCGCACATGAGGTAACGAACGACGGCTCAGATCGTGCACAACTTGCCAATATCGCTTGCCAGGCGAAGGAGGTCTTCGGCGTTGACAAACTCGAAGCCGTTGCCGATCGGGGCTATTACAGCGGCGAGGAAATCCTTGCCTGCGACAAGGCAGGAATTGCGGTGACGCTTCCCAAGCCGATTACCTCAGGCATGGAGGCACGAGGTCGCTTCGGCAAACAGGACTTTGTTTATCTCAGCGACGAGGATGTGTATCGCTGTCCTGCCGGAGAGAAGCTCGCTTACCACTACTCCAATGAGGAGAACGGATTAGTTCTCCGCCGCTACTGGACCAACGCCTGCCAGAGCTGCGCTATCAAACAGCGCTGCACGACCGGAAAGGAACGGCGGATCACGCGTTGGGAGCACGAGCAAGTGCTGGAGGTCGTACAGAAACGCCTTGATATGAACCCGCACGCTATGCGCCAGCGACGCGAGACGGCTGAACATCCATTTGGCACGCTGAAGATGAGGATGGGGGCGACGCACTTCCTGATGAAGCGCTTGCCAAAAGTTGCCAGCGAGATGGCACTCCACGTGCTCGCCTACAATCTCACCAGGGTGATGAACATCATGGGCGTGCAGCCGCTGATGGCCGTGATCCGAGCATAGCCAAAATCTCGAGACAGCAGCCCACGTCGCCTCTCCCAAAGGTTTTTACACAGCCAAGACCCGGAGCGGTCATCAGCACCGCAATAGACACTTCGCCCGCTGAGCCATAAAGTCGTATCGGTCTGTGCTTTCCCGAGGAGCGATCTGAATGGCCGAAGAGCGCCTTCAAAGGCGGCTCGCAGCGATCCTGTCGGCCGATGTAGTGGGCTACTCGCGCCTGATGGGGATCGACGAGGCCGGGACACTGGCGCGCTTAAGGGCATTGCGGCGCGACCTTATCGATCCGAATATCGCCGCCCATTCGGGCCGGATCGTCAAGCTCATGGGCGACGGCGTGCTGGTAGAGTTCGGCAGCGCCGTCGACGCGGTTGCCTGTGCGGTCGAGATCCAGAAACACGTTCGCGAGCACGATGCCGGGAGCTCTGAGCCGATCCAGTTCCGCGTGGGCATCAATGTCGGCGACATCATCATCGAAGGCGACGATATTTTTGGCGATGGCGTCAACATCGCGGCGCGCATCGAAAGCGTCGCCGCGCCCGGCGGCATCTCGCTTTCGGAGGACGCCTGGCGGCAGGTGCAGGGCAAGGTGGCGGCCAACTTCGTCGATAGCGGCGAGCAGAGCCTGAAGAATATTGCCCGGTCGGTGCGGGTCTATCGCGTCGAACTCGGCGGCGAAGGCACGACGCCGACCGCGCCAGCTTCGGCTCTACCGGACAAACCCTCAATTGCGGTGCTGCCGTTTACGAACATGAGCGGCGATGCGGAGCAAGATTATTTCTGCGATGGCTTGGTCGAGGACATCATAACCACCCTGTCGAAGCTGGCGGGACTACAGGTCATCGCACGCAATTCCAGCTTCGTTTACAAGGGACGTTCGGTTGATGTCCGCGAGGCGGCTAAGCAACTTGGCGTGCGATACGTTTTAGAGGGCAGCGTTCGCAAGAGCGGCAACCGCATCCGCATCACGGCGCAATTGATTGACGCAAAGGACGGCACGCACTTGTGGGCGGAACGTTACGACCGCGCGATCGACGACATTTTCGCCATCCAGGACGAAATCACTTTAGTCCTCGCCACCGAAATGCAGGTCAAGCTAACGGAGGGCGAACAGGCGCGGCTGCGCTACACGACGACCCACAATGTCGAGGCCTGGACCTACTGGGCTCAGGGCATGTCCCACTACCGCCAGGCCGTCACCAAAGAAAAAATGGGCCCTGCACGGCTTTATTGGGAAAAGGCGCTAGCGCTTGACCCGAACTCGGCGTCGCTGAATGCCATGCTGGGCTTCATGCATTGTCTGGATGCCCGGTTCGGATGGTGGGAAGACCGCGAAACTGCAATTGCTAAGGCGCGGGGTTACGCTGACAAAGCACTGGAAATCGATCCTGCCAACGCCGACGCCTACACAACCTCAAGCCTCATTCTGTTGATGCAAAGAGACTATGACGCAGCCGTGGCCCATGCCAGGAGGGCAGTCCAGCTGGCGCCTGGATCGGCCGACACGGCGGAACTCGCCAGCTTCGTCCTTGCGCCTTCGGGATATCCCGACGAAGCCGTCGTGCAGAGCGAAAAGGCGATAGCGCTTAGCCCGAACTATCCGGCGGTGTATCTGGGCACTCTCGGCAACGCCTATCGCCTTTCGGGGCGAACCGAGCAAGCGATTGCGGCATTCAAGGCCTATCATGCCCGGAGCCCGGGATTTGGCCTTACCGATATCGTGATCGCCTATCAGGAGACTGGTCAACCAGAGGAAGCAAGGCGAACGGCCGAGCAGTTAATGGTGGCACGTCCGAATTTCACGATCGGCGGATGGCTCAAGACCCAGTTCATTCGCCGCAACGCCGCACGGGTCGAGGCCGATACCGCAGCCCTTCGCGCCGCCGGGCTGCCGATGGGTTGAGTTTTTGGTAGCGAATTGAACGTCGCCGTTTGGCCCTTGACGCCGCATCGCGTTTTGACGGCTGACTGTCGCTATCGGAGCGAAGCGGACATGTACGAGCCTCGGCCTCGACCATCGCAGTCGAGAATGACCCTCAGCGGTCATCAACGGCTGAGTTTTGCTGTAATGCACAACGCCACTGCCAATGGGAGGCTTCCGTGATAAAGGGGCCACCCATGAGGCGACGGGAGTTCATCACCCTGCTCGGCGGCGCGGGCGGCCGTCGTTGCTTGGCTAGACGCCTGCGATTCCCGTGGACAGGGCAATGCAAAGGATAGTGGTTTGGGACGTGCCGACACGTCTGTTCCATTGGCTCACGGTGATACTGGTCGCTGCGGCCTATGCTACTTGGCTGCTCAATTGGATGGACTGGCACGCATATACTGGCTACGCGCTACTCGCGCTCGTGATCTTCCGGCTGCTCTGGGGATTTTTTGGCGGCGAGACCGCGCGGTTCGCGCGTTTCCTCGCCGCACCGCGCAGAGCCGCCGGCCATCTCGCGCAGCTGTTGCGACGAGAGCCCGACCGTCAGGTTGGCCACAATCCGGCCGGCGGCTGGATGGTAATGCTATTGTTGACGCTTCTGCTCGCCGAAACACTGACCGGCATCTATATCAACAACGACATTGCCGACGTAGGTCCGTTCACTGAACTCACTCCGGCGCCGGTCGCCAATTTCATCACCACGCTGCACGATGTCTTATGGCAGGCGCTTTTGGTGGCAGTGACGCTGCACGTTTTGGCAGTCGGGCTATATTGGGTGGCCAAGCGCCAAAACATGCTGCTGCCGATGATTACCGGAAGCAAGGTGCTCCCGCCGGGTGTGCGTCCTCCCGCGCAAGCCGGCGCGCTACGAGCATTATTGTTGCTCGGCTGCGGCGCCTTGGCGGCCGCTGCCCTGGCTAACTTCCTTTAGGCAAGCTGCCATTCTTGTCAGCTTTTCGGAGGCTTTACCTGTCCACGAATCTCACCGGCGGGATGGTCCTTGGTGTGCACGTTGATGTACCAGTCGCCAGCCTCAAACTGCTTTGCCTGTTCCGGGGTTAACGTCGCTTCGCCCTTGAACGCGCCCGTGGCCTCAGTGCCTTTCTTAGTAAGCCAAATTACCACCGGTCCATTCTTTCCTTCCGGGCCATTGTGGAAATGCGCCATGGTCACCGGACCAGTCAAACCGCTATCAGTAATGTCCCAGGTGACGACGCGGGTGCTCGGATTCCATGTCAGGTCGGCGCTTCCTTTGCCCGCGGTGGCCACTGGCGGTACTTGCTCCGCGCCGGTGAGCGGCACCTTGAATGAAATGGTCGCGCCTGCCGCCGATCCGACCCAGCCAATGCACGCCAGCCCCGCCAGCGCGAGGATGCCTCGCCGAGATAATACGTTCTTCATCGTCGTTCCCTCCTTCGAGTTTGAACCGCCCGGCATCTCCGAAGAGAGTTTAGGTCCTTGTGCGTTGCCGAAACAGCAGCTGCGTCGGAGTTCACGTGATCGTTATGAATTTATTTCTAGCCCATTCTTCTACACCTCGATTTACTAAGTTGCTGATTTGCAGTGCGATTAGCGCCGCTCCCGCGGTTTGGCATTTAGAGGATCGGTCGGGTCATCACCCCCGATCCGGCCTCGGAGAAGGATGTCGCGCGCCTGTTCGACGCGGCAGCCGGCGGCAGCTCCAGCCCTGGCGATCTATGGCGCTATACGTCTCCCTATCGCGGGCTCGACCGAAGCCGCTTGCACGCTCGCTCGCTCCCGCGCAAGAGCGCGTTGTTCGGCGAGCTTTATCGACGCCAGCGGCAGCCCGATGGGCTCCGATCCCGGCCATGCCGGCTGGCAGCGCGATCTGTCGGTGTCGTACATCAAGGTCGGCAACGTGCAGGTGGCGCAGGGGGATCAATCGGGCGCGCTCAAATCCTACCGCGACAGCCTCGCCATCAGAGAGCGGCTGGCGCGCTCCGATCCCGGCAACGCCTCATGGCAGCGCGATCTTGCCGTAAGCCACGCCAAGCTTGCCTAACGTTTGTCGTCGATCCAACGATCGCGACAGCGCCCAGGCCGCGCGGCAGGAACAAGCGATCATGGCTCGCCTAGTGAAGCTTTCGCCGGACAATGCCGGCTGGAAGCGCGATCTAGGCTGGTTTGACAATCAGATTGCGGCTTTGACGAAATAGCGATCGCGTCGCGAATCAGTGCGAAGCGTATTTGCGGTGGCTTTTTGTCGGAGCGTTGTCTCTCTGGTCGGTGAAAAAGCTCGCTGTTTTCTGCGGTGCAAAGATAACGCGATTGGCCCGTTGCGTCATCCGCGACTTGTCGGCGATTTGGTCGCTCGCGGGGAAAAGCAGACATTGATACGCGCGAGCGCCGAATGGCTCGGTATCGATTGACCCGTAGCGGTCTTCGGACTGCGACGCTACAATACCAACGTCCGGACCTTGGCCGCACGGGGGCGGCACATGGTATCAACCGACTCTCAAAGCTATCCCTTGGGCGGCACGCAGACCGAGCGTGATCGGCTTCTTTTGCAGGCGGAGCAATACGCGCCGAAGGCGAACTGGCTTCTCGATCAAATTCGCGTTCAGCCTGGCTGGCGAGCGGTGGATATTGGCTGCGGGCCAATCGGCATTCTTGACCTTCTTTCCGAGCGCGTCGGTCCGGGTGGCGCTGTCGTTGGCCTTGAACGCGAGCAACGCTTTGCGGAGATGGCTCGCACGGAAATCGTTAGGCGCGCGCTAGGCAACGTCACCATCGTACAGGCTGACGCGCTGAATACGGGCCTGGAGAAAGGCGAATTCGATCTGGTCCACGAGCGGCTGGTTCTCATCAATGTGTCCAATCGCAACGCGTTCCTGAAAGAAATGCTTTCGTTGCTTCGCCCCGGCGGAACAATCGCTCTCGAAGACGTGGACACCGCATCCTGGCTGTGCCAGCCGCCGCATCCCTCGTGGGACATCCTGTTGAACGCGTTTCACTCCGTCTTCCACGCGGCTGGCGGCGATAGATTTATAGGCCGCAAACTTCCGGCCTTACTTCGCGCTGCCGGCGTTGAGAACATCCAGATAAAGGTGACGGTCGAGACACCCCCGATGGGCGACGACCGCCGGACGCATCTAGTCTCGCTCATTGATTCTGTTGGCGAGAAGATCATCGCCGAAGGACTGCTAACGCAAGGCACGTTAAAGGAGCACAAGGAGGTGTTGGTACGCCATCTTAACGACCCCGGGACCACGGTTATCGACCAACTCCTAGTCCAATGCTGGGGAGAGAAATCCAAGTAGGCGAAGGCGGACACCTGGCTATGTCGGCGAGTGGCCCCCCGCGACACGTGACCTGAAAAGGTCGCCAGTCGCTTTCGGTGTCATCGCGGACATGGCCGGGATTACTGCTGCCGCGGCCCGGGCGCGAATGACCCATAGCGGGCCTCGCTGAGGCTGTCAGTTTGCGCTGCATCAAACGGCTGTACGCTTATTCAATTACCTCGTCGGCGCGTACGAGGAATGATTCCGGGATGGTGATGTCGAGCGCCTTGGCCGTTTTGAGATTAATCAGGAGTCGGAAGCTAGTAGGTAGCTCGACCGGGAGGTCAGCGGGCTTGGCGCCCTTAATGATTTTGTCAACATAAACAGCCGCATGGCGTGCCATCGCAATCTGATCAGGGCCATAGGACATGAGCGCACCGGATTCCAGAGTTTCTTTCGACCAAACGCATGTCGGCAGACGGCGTGCAATCGCCAATCGATCGATGATTGCTCGTCCCTGGAATAGTAAACCTCCAGGACCAAAGGTTACTGCCTGCACGCTACCTTTCGTCATCGCGTCAAATGCTGGCTCCAATTCGTCAAGCGATCGCGCTTCGAAAGTCTGAACAGCCAGTGCGAGCGCAGCCGCCGCGGCTTTGCCTTCATCGACGTATTGGCGTGAGGAAGGCTCGCTCGGATTGACCAGTAATCCAACATGCGACAGACCCGAGACGATCTCCTTGAGGAACTCGATGCGTTTTGCAGTAAGATCGGTCGCGAAGTTGGACAGTCCCGTGGCATTCCCACCGGGCCGCGCGAGGCTGTCGACCAAGTTGGCTCCGACCGGATCAGAAACGAACAAAAAGACAATGGGAATTGTCGAGGTAGCGTCTTTGGCGTAGCGCGCGGTCGGGTTGCCCACGGTAACCAAGACATCGACTTTCAACGATACGAGTTCGGCTGCCATGCTCTTAAATCGCTCGGGGGTCTCGTTGGGAAAGCGATGCTCCAGCTTGATGTTTTTTCCCTCGACGTAGCCCAGGTCTTTGAACCCCTCCAGCAATGCCCCAAAATATGGCTGCTCTTGTTCGGCGCTGCCGGCGTGCCAAAGCACACCGATCGTAGGAATCCTGCCCACTTGTTGTGCGCGCGCGGCAAGCGGCCAAACGCCGGCCGCACCGCCGAGCGCGGCAACGAACTCCCGCCTTCCGATGTCGACTGCCATTCGCCCAATCCCCACTGAGATCACGCCCCTGCAATGTGGGAAGACTATCACGCCCAATCGGCAGGTCTGTGACCTACTTCATGGTCCTCCGACGGCGATAAGTCTCGCTGTTTTTCTGCAGTGCGAAGTGACGCGATTGGCCCTTCGCTGCAAATTGTGGGTGACACTATTTTGGTGGCGATCGGAGCAATAGCGGACATGCCCGGCCCGTGCTCCAAATGACCAGATGACCCATATGCGACCTGGGCGGCCGAAAATTACCGTGGTGCACAACGTGACCGTTACGCTACGATTCGGTAGGCTGCGACCTCGGCCTTTGAGGGTGATCCATGAGGCGACGGGAATTTCTGGCGCTTACCGGCAGTGGTGTGGCTGCATGGCCGCTTGCGGCGCGGGCGCAGCAGTCGGCGGCGAACACGCCGGTCGTCACGCTCATCAATGCCAGAAAGGCTGATGCGGCCACCGCGCTTGCCGCGGATTTTCGCAAGGGGCTGGGCCAGGCAGGGCTTACAGAAGGCAAGGACGTCGTCGTCGAGTATCACTGGCTGGACGGTCGCTACGGGGAGGTTGCCGCAATCCTCAACGATGCTATCCGCCGCCACGTCGCGGTGATCGCGACGCCCGCCAACACCCCTGCTTCGCTCGCCGCCAAAGCCGCCACGTCGACCATCCCAGTTGTGTTCGGTGTGAGCGAGGACCCGGTGGCGCTCGGACTGGTCGCGAGCCTGGCGCGGCCCGGTGGGAACGCGACCGGGATCAATTTTTTTGACACCGAAGTCGACACCAAACGGCTTGGTCTAATGCACGAACTCCTGCCCAAGGCGAAGCGCCTGGCGGTGCTGCTCAACCCCGCCAATGCCAAAACCGCAGATGCAACAGCGCAAGCCCTCAGAGAAGCAGCTCCGAGTCTGGGCCTGGAATTGCTCTTCTTTAAGGCGAGCACTGCCGGCGAAATCGATGCTGCGTTTGCCGCAATCGTCGATGCGAAGGCGGACGCCGTATTTATAGCGCCGGACGGCTATTTCGCCAGCCGAAGCCCGCAATTGGCTGCGCTCGCCGCCCGCGGCCGCATGCCCACCAGCCACTTTGTGTACGACGCGGTCGCGGCCGGCCTGCTGATGAGTTACGGGACCAGCATTCCCGACGTTTTCCGTCAAGCCGGCGTCTATACCGGCAGCATCATCAAAGGCGCCAAGCCGGCCGATCTGCCGGTTTTGCAACCGATCAGATTCGAGTTCACCCTCAACCTGCAAACCGCGCGTTTGCTTGGTGTCGATGTCCCGCCCACTTTGCTGGCTCGCGCCGACGAAGTGATCGAATGAGACGTTATTTTGCTGTGGTGCACTTCGTCCGGCTTTGGCCCTTCGCTGCAAATTGTGGGTGACACCATTTTGGTAGCGATCGGAGCAATAGCGGACATGCCCGGCCCGCGCTGCAACGACGCAGATGACCCGCAACGGAACTACGACCCGGCGCCCGAAGCTAATCCCGCAAATATGACGAATAATTCCCGATGAAAATAACCGATGCAGTGGCCAGTACGAAAACCGTAGCAACGGCGAGCGGACCCGGGCCCGGATGAGACAATGATCCCTGGGTGTTCAGCCCAAGAATGACGACGACCGCGGCTCCCAAACCATACATAATATAAAATCGCAGGGGCAACCTATCCTTAGGGGCAGCGACTTTTCGACGAATTGGAAATAAAAATAACCAGAGCACCAAAGCGGCGATCATGATGGCGCTGGATATCTGCCATATCAAACTTTCGCGTATCCCGAAGAGCGCCAGCACAGGCGCCAACATGGCAAATGCCGACGCCATCAATCCCAATTCGATGTAGACGCTGGTGAACATGACATGAAGTGGCGAGAGCGGCTTGCCGACACCCTGGCGAAGAACGACGACTATTGAGGTAAAGCCGGCAAATGCCATCGCCAACGCTGCTAACGCATAGAAGCAGCCCGCTCCCGGCAATTCCATGATTTAGCTCCGGCGTGGGTCAAAGGCAGGCTTCGACCTCGGATGATATTGCGCCATGGTAGCGTGACCGGGCGCGCAATATCCATAGAGATGATTTTCGGAATTTGGCCTGGCTGCGACATGACTTGCGTGCTGAAATTTATCGCTACGGCCGGCAGCCTTCACGCTGTCGAGCTCACACCGTGTGCGTGGTGTATGACGGTTCGCCTGCCGCCATCTGATCTCGCGAACAAGTTCGCTGCGGCTGCATCGAAAATGCATTGAAACCGTCAGCGATGGCGCGGCTGTCGTGTGGAAACGGCGTTCGGCTGTCGACCGTATTCTACATCTGCGCCGGGCGCAGTTTTAGCTGCGACAAGCCTGCAACAGCGTCAATCGCCATGGATCCCTCAAGCGAGACGGGCTGCAAAGCGACGCTGCGATTTGAGCCGCCCACGAGCACGTTGGCGCCGACGCCAACCCCCAACCCGATATCGCCGGAGGCCCCGACATATTCACCCGCGAGTGCGCCGTTGGGTATTCCTGACGCCGAGCCGAACACGGCCCAAGCAAACCTGCCGCCACCGGTGATCCCGAGGTCCAGGCCGACGGTGTTGATCGCGCCGTCATAGCCCTGGGCAGGCCCCGTAACCGGCTGAAATTTGCATTCCATCGATTGATGCCCAAAAATGACAAAGCCAATACTTGGATTGAGCTTGCACCTCAGCACGCCGGCCTGGGTCCAGGATTGAGGTTGTGCCAGTGCCGGCGCAATGCCCAGAGCCCCAATCGACAGCATCGCGAGCAGCAAACTTTCTCTGAGATAGCGCCTCGGCATCGCCCTTGCCTCCCTTTCTACAATGTCATCAACTTCTGCGAGCGCTGCCGCCGGCAGCAGGCTCATTAATTGCTTTCGTTGTTGCAACAATTATCACTTTAGCGGGAGACGTTCCACCCCAGCACGCTACTCGAACGCAAATATGCGCTTTCCAATCATTCTTCATGCTGATCACTGTCCAGCCGTTCTTTTTCGCGATGTCGAAAGCGGAGCGCGCCGATTAAGACCCGAGCCGAGAATTATCGGCTCCATGCTTAACCTTCTCATAAAAAGCGAATTGAGTTTTTACGTGTTGGCAGTCCGTCGTCATCGACACATCCGGGGAAAGTTCTTTGGCGGTGGCGCCATGGTGGTGGCTGTCACATGATTGGCGCTTGGCGACGACGCGGCCGTGCAGTCGCTTTCGCAGCCAAGCGGACATTTAGCGCGCCGCGCTTACCGAAATTTGTCAGTGCACGGCCTGGTCAGGCGGCTGCCGGATTGTTTGATTTGCTCAGTCGCGCCCGGAGTGCTCGCGAACGAGCTTGATGATCGCGGAGAAATCCAGGCCGCTGTGGCCTTCTTCGGCAAAGCCATCGTAGATCGCGGCGGCCTGCGCGCCGAGCGCGGTATTTGCCTTCACGGACGCCGCGGCCTCGCGGGCGAGTTTGAGGTCCTTCAACATCAGGGCGGCGGCGAAGCCGGGCTTGTATTCATTATTCGCCGGGCTCGCCGGCACCGGGCCCGGCACCGGGCAATAGCTGGTCAGCGACCAGCATTGGCCTGACGAGGCGGAGGCGACGTCGAACAACGCCTGATGCGAGAGGCCGAGCTTTTCGCCCAGCACGAAGGCCTCGCTGACCGCAATCATCGACACGCCGAGGATCATGTTGTTGCAGATCTTGGCGACCTGGCCGTTGCCGGCCTCGCCGCAATGCACCACCCGCTTGCCCATGCGTTCGAGCACCGGCTTGCCGTGGGCGAAGGCGTGCGCGGAGCCGCCGACCATGAAGGTCAGCGTCGCCGCTTTGGCGCCGCCGACGCCGCCCGAGACCGGGGCATCGAGGGTGGCGATGCCGCTGGCGGCCGCCAGCGCATGCGCCTTGCGCGCGCTCGCCACATCGATGGTCGAGCAGTCGATGAACAGCGTTCCCTGCCGCGCATGCGGGACGATATCGTTCCAGACCGACAGCACATGCTCGCCGGCCGGCAGCATGCTGATGACGACATCGGCGTTTTCCACGGTTGCCCGGGCGTTGGCGACAATCTGCACGCTGTCGCGCGCCGAAGCCTCGCGCGACGCCGGCACAACGTCGAAGCCCAAGACCCGCTCGCCGGACTTGACCAGATTGGCGGCCATCGGGCCGCCCATGTTTCCGAGACCGATAAATCCGATATTCGGCATGTGCGTTTGCCTCTTCAGGTGTCGATGAGGTGATCAAGATACCGCAGAACCGTCAGTTGCCTCGGCGCGTCGGGGCCTTAATCGGCTGCCTTTTTTCAATATGGAGGGGCTCGGCCGTGCGCTTTAGCGTAGCAGCAGCGTCGCCCAGCGCGCTGTGCGCAAGGCGCGCAGACGGAGTGCGTTCCTTTCTCGGCCGTCCGCGCCCGCGCTGTCCGACCGGCCGATAATGCGCAACGAGCACCGTGTTGCTCGTTCGAATGGTGCGGATCGCGATGGCGACGGATTGCGGAAGCCGCTCGGCGCGGCGATAGGCGCGCACGGTGCGCTCGGCCAGTCCCAGTAACGTCGCCGTTTCCGAGGTGCTGAGATTGAGTTCCGACTCGAAGGCAACAAGATCGGCCCCGCTCACGGAACGTTGCTCGTCGGCCATCATTTTCAGCGTATCGGCACCGTAATCCAGTCCGTTTTCCCATTCGATACCGGCGCCATAGTGGGCCACGCGCATTCTGCGGAATGCGGTAGGACGGTCCAGGAAGGCTCGGAAATGCCGGGAACGGTGGATGAGACCGGTCATATCGACCCGATCTTTCGTGCCGTCTGCCCAGGTGGCGTTGATGGTCCAGGGCGCGCGTGCAGCACTGACCGCTTTGAGGCGTGGCAACGTGTCCATGGCTATTTCCTCACGCGGGTTCATTCCATTTCGCCATCAGCCCATCGCGATTGTCTCTAATCCACGCTAACGCCTCCCGGCGATAGCGCGACGGAATTTCACCGACCAAGACTGCCGCGTCGCGGATTCGCACTTTGGCCTGGAAGTCGCGGCCGATCACGTGCACGTGCGGCGGATTGTGATCTTCGGCGAACAGCATGATCCTGTAGGACCCGAAATTCCTGACCGTCGGCATCGGTGCCGCCTCGTGGCTCATAATATACGGCATCTGATGCCGAATTTCAAGAAATCGGCAATTTTTACCGGGCAGTTAAGTCTATGCTACCGGCGAGGAGGGGCTATTATAGCCCCGGCAAGGTCCGCCAAGCCGCCAGCCTTCGCGCAGCATCAGGTATCCCGTCGCGAGCACCCCTCGGCGGCGGCTGCAATTCTTTGTTCAATCCTCGAAAGTCAGCTCTAACTGGCCGACGGACTTGAAGTGACGGTCGACGATATGCGGCGTGACGTCTTCCAGCTTGTTCGGACGCCACGCCGGATTGCGGTCCTTGTCGACGATCTGCGCGCGAATGCCTTCGATGAAATCGTGCTCGGCGATGCAGGCGAGCGCGATGCGATAGTCCTGCTGGAAGCTTTCCTCCACGCGTCTGAATGATACCGCCGCGCGGACGTTGCGCAACGTAATCTTGAGCGAGGTCGGCGACATTTTTTCCATGGCTGCAAGCGCCGCGCGCGCCGCGTCGACCTCGCTGGCGCGCAACCGATCGACAATGGTCTCAACCTCGTCGGCGGCGAAGCAGCTGTCGATCCAGTGCTGCGCCGCCGGCAACCGGCCGGGCCCGGGCGGGGCCGACATCGCGTTGAGCCGTCCGCGCACGTCGTTGGTGGTGCGGCAATCGGCCAGCGCGGACGGAAGCTCGGCGAGCCTTGGCGCGGCAATATGCGTATCGGCGAAGCCGCAATGGATGGCGTCGGCGGCGTTCATGCGCTCGCCGGTGAGCGCCAGCCAAGTCCCGGCAGCTCCCGGCGCCCGCGCCAATATGAAAGACGCCCCGACATCGGGAAAGAAGCCGATGCCGACCTCCGGCATCGCCACCGCCGAGCGTTCGGTCACGACGCGATGCGCCGCGTGTGCCGAAAGCCCGACGCCGCCGCCCATCACCATGCCGTCCATGACCGCGATCACCGGCTTCGGATAGCGCGCGATCAGCACGTTCAGATGATATTCGGTCGCCCAGAATTGCGCGGGCAGGGACGTCCCCGCCTTCGCCGCGTCGTAAAGAGCGCGGATGTCGCCGCCGGCGCACAGGCCGCGCTCGCCGGCGCCGTCGATCAGCACCGCGCCGACTTCGGGATCGGTCCTCCAGGAGCGCAACAGCGCCGTCATGGCGACGGCCATGTCGAACGTCAGCGCGTTCAGCGCCTTCGGCCGGTTCAGCGTAATCCGGCGCAGCGCGCGCTCTGTCCGAACGATGACGTCGCCGTGCTGCGTAATTGGTTCGACCATCTCGACTTGATATCCCGCTGCCAACTGACCGAAGCGCTTCTTCGCTATGTTTTGCTCTCGGGTGGAAGAAGTCGTCGCCTGCTTTCGAGCTCTTGGATTCGTTCGAATCTTGCGGCTGCTCGCCGCCCTGTTGGCAAAGCTCGGAACGAAACAGTCATGCAACTTCACCCGGATTTTACGAAAGACTGCCGACTGATGATTGATCTTTTGCAGCTTTCGCTTCAGTCTTCTGGGGTACGAACAGTTACGGACACTGCCAAGTGTGGTTCTACCCATGTCCAAGCATGCGGAGAAGGGCCGATACCGTAACCGTCTTATAAAAACCATTGACATCGCACGCGAACTTCCACTCCGCACCATCATCCGGATGATGGCGAGACGCCGCTGCGGCCACGACGCGAAGTTCGCAGGCGGTGGCGTACTCTGACGAATACGACGCAAGGAAACGCTGTGACATAGCCGTGACGTAGCTTGAGGGGCAAACCAAATGGCGAAGGCAAGGCGGACCAGAGCGACCAGAACCAAATCAGCAATACCGGAGAATTACCAGCCACTCAAAGGCAGCGAGCGACGCGTAAGGTCGGGAGCGCGACGAACACGCGCCGCCGATCCCAGCGAAAAGATCGACGTCACGATCTGCGTGCGGCGCCGGGCCGACGCGCCGCCGCTTCCCGATCAGGCCTTTTGGGCAAAGACGCCCCCCGGACACCGCAAGTTTCTGGCGCCGTCGGACTTCGCCGCCGGATACGGCGCCGCCCAGGCCGATCTCGACAAGGTAGCCGGATTCGCAGGTACCAACGGCTTGACCGTCATCCGCACGGACGCGGCTCAGCGCGTCGTCGTGGTTTCCGGCACCGTCGCGCAGATGAATTGGGCGTTCCACGTCGAGCTTGGTCAATATCAATCGGACAAGGAAAGCTATCGCGGACGTGAAGGGCCGATCTATTTGCCCAGCGATCTTGCCGACGTGGTGGAGGGTGTCTTCGGACTCGACAACCGCAGGATGGCGCAGCGGTCGAGCAACGGATTCAATCCCGTTGGCACCATAACACCGGTGCAAGTGGCGAATGATTACGACTTCCCCGCCGGGACCGCGCCAAACCAGACGATCGGCGTTTTGGAATTCAGTGATAGCACCCCGGCGATCGGCCCCAGTGGCTATGTGTCCGGCGACGTAACCAAATATTTCACCACCAACCTGGGCATAGGGCCGGGTCTTGCGGTTCCCGCCCTCACGAATGTCACCGTCAACGGTCCCGGCAATCAGCCCGGCGGCCAAAATGACACGGAAATAATTGTCGATATCTGTGTTGCCGGTGCGGCCGCGCAAAAGGCGGCGATCAACGTCTACTTCGCGACATTCGACGAGAACGGCTGGGTGCTGGCGATCAAGGAGATCGTGCATCCGACGCAGGGCGAGACACCGCCTTCGGTGGTTTCGATTTGCTGGCAGTACCCCGAATTCGAAAGTGTCGGCAATCTGAGCTGGACACAAATGGCGATGAACCAGGTCAGCAGCACGTTCGCGGAAGCTGCGGCTGCGGGCATCACTGTCGTCACTGCAGCGGGCGATATCGGATCCGATTGCGGCGTCGGCGACGGGACCGCGCATGTCAACTATCCCTATTCCGATCCCTGGGTTACTTGCTGCGGCGGCACGGAAATAGGCACGGAGAATGGGTCTTACGCCGAGGTGACATGGCCGAATACCGGCGGCGGCATCAGCGCGAATTTCCCGCTGCCGGCGTGGCAACAGGGAATTGGCGTGCCGCCGTCGGTCAATCCGCCTCATAATACCGGACGCGGCATTCCCGACATCGCCGGCTATGCCAACGGATATACGGTCGTGCAGGGCGGCACGAGTTATCCCGGGGTCGCTGGCACGAGCGAAACCGCGCCGCTATACGCTGGCCTGATCGCGCTCATCAACCAGCAGCTCGGTCAGCCGGTCGGCTACCTCAATCCGACACTTTATGCGCTGGCCACCGACCCGGGCGTGACCGGCCTGTTCCGGGACATGAACGACGGCACCAGCAACGCTCAGAACGGCGCGCCGGGCTACACGTCCGGCCCGGGTTGGGACGCCTGCACCGGGTGGGGCGTGCTCGATGGTGGGGCGCTGCTTGTGTATCTGAAAGGGATTTACACCCAAAGCGTCACCATCACGACCGATCGCGATCACTACGGCCAGGATGAAATCGACGCCCTGCGCACGCAACCGGGCGGCGCGGTCGTGACGGGCGCGCTTTTCGTCACGGTGGACGGCTTCACGCCGAGCCAGCTCGGCATCGTCGATGCGTCGTCGCTGTCGGCGGCGCCGAAGGTCAACTTTGCACCTTCGACGGGCGTCACCAACAAATGCAGCAGTCTCAAATCGGACGATCCGAGCTTCGGACCGGAAATTCAGCGGTTCCGCTTCGGCTACGACGTGAACTTCGGCAGCGGCGATACCGCCTTCACGTCATTCCCGGGACTGACCGAAACCGTCACGCTGTCGACGACCTATCAGGGCATGTCCGCCAGCGCCCAGGTCACATTCATGAAGCAGCCCGACCCCTACATCCAGCAGGGGCCGCAAACCTGGTGGCTCAGCAACGACATCCGCTTCATCCAGGTGGTGCAGGGACAAAGCGCGTTCGGCGTCACCATGGGCAACGACCCGTTCGCATTTCTGTCGGCGGTGACGAGTGCGCTCGAAACCGGTCAAGGAATAGTGGGCACTGATAACTTCGACGACAACACCGAGGAAGACGCCGAGGTGCTCACCGTAGCGCCGACGACGCTGTTCCCGCCACTGCCGGTCTACAATTTCGCCATTGCGCGCGTGCACTATCAGGCGCTGAACACGCCGGCGAACAACGTGCGGGTGTTCTTCCGGCTGTTCGCCGCCAACAGCACGGCAACGGACTTCCAGCCGACCTCGACCTACACGCGCTTTGCCGCCTACTCGCCCGACTATCCGGTGCCCACGGCCGACTACAATCAAAATGTGCTGCCGACCTTGGGCGTGCAGGCCGGAGAATATGTCACGATCCCGTGTTTAGGCGAGGCGCGCGTCGATCCGACGCAAAGCGGTGCGGCCAACAGCCTGCCGAGCAAACAACCGCCCGACACGTTCAACGTACGCAAGCTCAATGTGACCGGCGGCCCCGTGCACGATACGTTTTACGGCTGCTGGCTGGATATCAATCAGGTTTCGCTGACGTCGACGTCGCAATTGCCGTCGACGCCGCCCTCGGGCAACGAGGAAGGTCCTTGGCCGGGCGTTCCGCTGGAGCCGATCCAGCAGGCGTTCATCGTCAACGATCATCAGTGTTTGGTGGCCGAGATCGCTTTCGACCCCGATCCCATCAACACCGGCACCCCGCCCTTTAATTCCGACAAGCTCGCGCAACGCAATATTTCCTGGAGCTACATCGCGAACCCGGGAACGCAAGCTTCGCGGCGGGCGCTTGAACCGTTCGAGGTCCGGCCGACTCCGGCGACCGTGCAGACCGGCCAATCGCCGGATGAGTTGATGATCGATTGGACCAACGTGCCGGCAGGACAGCAGGCCGAAATCTACCTGCCCGCCGTCGCCGTCGATGACGTGCTGGAACTGGCCAGTTCGCTTTACGCCAGCCAGCGTCTCACGCGTGTCGATGGCCACACCATTGGCTGTACCACCGGCGGCGTATCCTACATTCCGCTGCCCAAGGGCGCCGGCGACGGCGCCAATTTCGTCGGCCTGGTGGCGATCAATCTGCCCTACGGCATCACCAAGGGCCAAAGCTTCACCGTGATCGTTCGCCAGGTGACCAACGCCTCGGGACCTGCCGCGCCGCCACCGCCGCCGCCGATTCAGATCGCGGCTCGAGGTGCCGTCCGGGCCGCGGCTCCCGTCCCGCAAGCGGCGCCGGCGCCGGCGCAACTGCATTGGCGCCGCGTGCTCGGCACCTTCCAGATCAATATCCCGGTGAGCACCAAGGAACTGATTCTGCCGCGCGAGGTGCAGCGCCTGTCGATCTTTCGCTGGATCGGCGAAGCGATGCCGAAGCAGCGCCGCTGGTACCCGGTGTTCCAGCGCTACTTGCAACTGATCGCCGAAAAAGTGTCAGCCCTCGGCGTCGATCCGACAACGATCCCGCCATTGCCGACCGGGCTTGTTAGCAAGCCATCGCAACCGCAGCCCCATCCCGGGGCCGGCGACCGCCATCATCACGGCGGCGTCGGCTGCACCGGCAAGGTCGACGGCCTGATCTTCGATCGGTTCGGTGATTTCGACGGCTTTCTGCTCGACACCGAAGGCGGCGAGCGCAAGTTCTACAGCCGGCAGGCGGAGATCAAAGACCTCGTCAAGCACGCCTGGCGCGAACGGCTGCGCATCACGGTGTGGACCGAACACCACGAGCCGCATCGTCCGGTGTCCATTGTCGTGCGCCAACCGCCAGTGCCGTTCGGTCTTTGATCGCCTGCGGCACCGCGGGGGTTGCTAGTCATCGTCCGGTCAGGTGCCTCGCCACGATGAGGCGCATGATCTCGTTGGTGCCTTCGAGGATTTGATGCACGCGCAGATCGCGCACGATCTTCTCGATGCCGAACTCCGATAGATAGCCGTAACCGCCGTGCAGTTGCAGCGCTTGGTTGGCAACGTCGAAACAGGCGTCGGTGACGAAGCGCTTGGCCATGGCGCACAGCGCCGTCGCGTCGGCGTCCTTGCGGTCGAGGGCTGCGGCCGCGCGCCATAACAGCGTGCGCGACGCTTCCAGCGCGGTCGCCATATCGGCGAGGCGGAACTGCAAGGCCTGGAATTCATCAAGGCGCTTGCCGAAGGCTTTGCGCTCTTTCATGTAAGCCAGTGATTTTTCCAGCGCGGCCTGGGCGCCGCCGAGCGAGCAGGCCGCGATGTTGAGCCGGCCGCCGTCGAGGCCGGCCATGGCGATCTTGAAGCCGACACCCTCTTCGCCCAGCCGGTTTTCAACCGGCACCCGCGCGTCCTGAAAAACCACCGCGCGGGTCGGCTGCGCGTTCCAGCCCATCTTGCGCTCGTTGGCGCCCAGCGAAATGCCGGGCGTGTCGCCCGGCGCGACCAGTGTCGAAATCCCCGACGGCCCGTCACCGCCCGTGCGCACCATCACCACGTAAAGGTCGCCGGCGCCGGCGCCGGAGATAAATTGCTTCTGGCCGTTGAGCACATAGTGATCGCCGTGACGCACGGCGCGAGTGGCGAGCGCGGCGGCGTCCGAGCCGGAGCCCGGCTCGGTCAGACAGTAACTCGCCAACAGCTCCATGGTGCAGAGCCTTGGCAGCCATTTGTTGCGCTGGGCGTCCGATCCGTAGGCATCGATCATCCAGGCGGCCATGTTGTGGATCGACATGTAGGCCGAAACTGTCGGGCAGCCGGTGGCCAAAGCTTCGAAGATCAAGGTCGCGTCCAGCCGCGACAGCCCCGAGCCGCCGACATCCGGGGAAATGTAAACCCCGCCCATGCCGAGCGCGGCGGCCTTGCGCATTTCGGCGACGGGAAAATGCCTGGCTTCGTCCCAGGCGAGCGCCTGCGGTGCGAATACCTCGGTGGCGAAGGCGCGGGCCATGTCGCGAACCGCGATCTGGTCTTCGCCGAGCGAGAACTGCGGCGCGCCGCCTGCGGATTGATCAAGCATGGCGCCGTTGCCCAGCCTGCCGGCTGTCCGGTTCAGGGGCTTGGAATTCCGAGGGTTTTCGCGTCAAAATGACTGACCTCGGAGCGTGAAATAGCATTGTCGTTTTGGCCCAGCAATGCGAGAATTGTACGTTATAAGTCGAACATAAGCTGATGACCAAGGATTGGGGGATCTGCGGTTTTCGCGCGGCTGCGCGATCGGGTGCCGGGCTCTCGAGGCTCGGCGGCGTGTTTTGGATCGCTCTTGCGGTTCGCGCCACCCGGTTGCGGAGCTTGCGCTTCTCCGCCAGGCGCGATCCTTCGAATTCGGCCGGAGGAACGCCGTGCAGCCCAATGATCCCGGCTTAGACACACTTCCCAAGCTTCTGATCCACAATGCCGGCACGATCGGGGCGCGGCCGGCCATGCGCCACAAGGACCTCGGCATCTGGCAGGCGTGGACCTGGCAACAGATGCTCGAGGAGGTTCGCGCGTTCTCGGTCGGCCTCTCCGAGCTCGGCCTCAAGCGCGGCGACAAGTACACCATCGTCGGCAGCAACCGTCCGCGGCTCTATTGGGCGATGTGCGCAGGACAGGCGCTCGGCGCGGTGCCGGTGCCGGTCTATGCCGACGCGGTCGCCGACGAGATGGCGTTCGTGCTGGCGCACGCCGAAGTGACGCTCGCCGTCGTCGAGGATCAGGAGCAGGTCGACAAGATCATCGCGATTTCCGATCGCCTGCCGCACCTTGGGCAGGTGATCTATGACGAATCGCGCGGACTGAAGGACTACGACCACTCACGCTTGATCGCGTTAGCGGACGTCCAGGCGATCGGCCGCAAGAAGCTCGCCGGCGATCCGGACTGTCTGCGCCGCTGGGAGGCCGGTGTCGCCGCCGGCAAGGGCAGCGACCTCAGCGTCATCCTCTATACGTCGGGAACGACCGGGCGCTCCAAAGGCGTGATGCTCACTTATGAGAACACGATCGTCTCGGCGCGCAATGCCAACGCCTTCGATCGGCTCGATGCCGATGAGGAGGTGATTGCCTATCTGCCGCTGGCCTGGGTCGGCGATTATATTTTTTCCTACGTCCAGGCCTATGTGGCCGGCTACTGCGTCAATTGCCCGGAAGCGCCGGACACGGTGGTCCAGGATCGCCGCGAGATCGGCACCACCTACGCGTTTGCGCCGCCGCGGGTCTACGAGAATGTGCTGACATTGACCACGGTGCGGATGGCGGACGCCGGCGCGGTCAAGCGCAAGGTGTTCGATTTCTTCATCGGCGTCGCCGGGCGCTGGGGCGAGAAAATCCTCGATGGCGAGAAGGTGCCGCTGACGGCGCGGCTGCTCTATGGCCTCGGCAATCTCCTGGTCTACGGCCCGCTGATGAATCAGTTCGGGCTGTCGCGGATCCGCGTCGCCTATACCGCCGGCGAGGCGATCGGGCCGGAAATCTTCCGCTTCTGGCGCGGCATCGGTCTCAACCTCAAACAGCTTTACGGCCAGACCGAAGCCTCGGTCTACATCACCGCGCAGCCGGACGGCGAGATTCACGCCGACACCGTCGGCAAGGCCTCCCCCGATGTCGAGATCAAGATATCGGATTCCGGCGAAGTCCTGTTTCGCTCGCCGGGCGTGTTTGCCGGGTATTACAAAGATCCCGACAAGACCGCCGAGGTGCTCACGCCCGACGGCTGGGTCCATACCGGTGATGCCGGTTTCTTTGATCCGAAGACCGGCCAGTTGAAGATCATCGATCGCGCCAAGGACGTCGGCCACCTCGAGGACGGCACGGTGTTTGCGCCGAAATACCTCGAGAACAAGCTCAAATTCTATCCCAATATCCGCGAGGCCGTGGCGATCGGCGCCGGCCGCGATTTCGTCTGCGCCATGATCAATATCGATCTGACGGCGGTCGGCAGCTGGGCCGAACGCAACAACGTGGTCTACGGCTCCTATCAGGAGCTCGCCGCCAATCCGCAGGTCTACGACATGATCGCGCGGCACATCGACGAGGTGAACCGGTCGCTGGCCGACGAAGAGGTGATGGGCGGCGCCCAGATCGGCCGCTTCCTCATCCTGCACAAGGAGCTCGATCCGGACGACGGCGAGCTGACGCGCACCCAAAAGCTCCGCCGCGGACACATCATCGATCGTTATTCCCCGCTGGTCGAGGCGTTCTACAATGGCTCGACCACGGCGCAGATCGCGACCGAGGTCACGTTTGAGGACGGCCACAAGGGCGTGATCGCGGCGCGCGTCGCCATCCGCGACATGAAGCCTTACCCGACCCGCGCGGCGCAGATGGTGCGCGCGGCATGAGGGCGCCGTCGGCAAGCGAAGCGGCCGTCGGCGAGGTGTTGCTCGCGGTGGAGGATGTTTCGCTGTCGTTCGGCGGCGTCCGCGCGCTCACCGGCGTGTCGTTCGATATCCGCAAGGGCGAGATCCGCGCCATCATCGGTCCGAACGGCGCCGGCAAGACGTCGATGCTCAACGTCGTCAACGGCTTCTACCAGCCGCAGTCCGGGCGCATCACCTTCAAGGGGCAGGTGCGGTCGAGTATGCGGCCTTATGCCGCGGCGCACGGCGGCATCGCCCGCACCTTCCAGAACCTGGCGCTGTTTCGCGGCATGACCACGCTCGACAACATTCTAGCCGGCCGCGCGCTCAAGATGCACAGCGGTTTTTTCTGGCAACTGATCCGTTTCGGCCCCGCGCTGAAGGAAGAGGTCGAGCACCGGCGCCGGGTCGAGGAGATCATCGACTTTCTCGAGATCGCCGCCATCCGCAAAATCCCGGTCGGGCGTCTGCCCTACGGCCTGCAGAAGCGGGTCGAGCTCGGCCGGGCGCTCGCCATGGAGCCCGACCTTCTGCTGCTCGACGAGCCGATGGCCGGCATGAACCTCGAAGAAAAGGAGGACATGTCGCGCTTCATCATCGACGTCAATCAGCAATACGGCACGACCATCGCCCTGATCGAACATGACATGGGCGTGGTCATGGACCTGTCCGACCGCGTCGTGGTGCTGGACTATGGCTGCAAAATCGCCGACGCCACGCCCGATGACGTCAAGCGCGACAAGAACGTGATCCGCGCCTATCTCGGCGAGCCGCACGGGTCGAGCGTATGACAGGGTAGGGCGCGCATGGATATCCTCTACAAGGTCTTCATCGATCCGTTCATCCAGATGGGCACGGCGCCGGACCTTCTGGTGCAGACGCTGTGGGACGGTCTTGTTGCCGGCGTGCTCTACGCCCTGATCGCGCTCGGCTTCGTGCTGATCTTCAAGGCGTCCGGCGTCTTCAATTTCGCCCAAGGGATCATGGTGGTGTTCGCCGCGCTGACCCTGGTGGGCCTGCATGAGCACGGCGTACCGGCCTTTGTCGCGCTCGGTCTCACCATTGTCGTCATGTTCGTGCTGGCGCTCGCGGTCGAGCGTCTGGTGCTGAGACCGCTGGTCAACCAATCCGACGTCATCTTGTTCATGGCCACGTTCGGACTGACCTATTTTCTCATCGGCTTCGGCCAGCTGGTGTTCGGCGGCAATCCCAAGGTGATGATCGCGTCCGACCTCTACCTGCCGAGCGGCGCGCTGCAATTCAAGGGACTAGGCGGCTTCGTCTCGTTGCAGAAGATCGATATCGCCGCCGTCATCATCGCCTCTGTCATGGTGGCGGTGCTGGCGGTGTTCTTTCAACGGACCCGCATCGGGCGGGCGCTGCGCGCCGTCGCCGACAGTCACCAAGCGGCGCTGTCGGTCGGCATCTCGCTCGAACAGATTTGGGTGATCGTGTGGTTTGCCGCCGGCGTCGTGGCGCTGACCACCGGGATTATGTGGGGCGCCCGCTCGGAGGTTTCGTTCTCGCTGCAGATCATTGCGCTCAAGGCGCTGCCGGTGCTCATTCTCGGCGGGTTGACCTCGATCCCCGGCGCGATCGTCGGCGGGCTGATCATCGGCATCGGCGAGAAGCTTGGTGAATTTTACTGGGGGCCGCTCTTGGGCGGCGGCATCGAAACCTGGTTCGCCTACGTGATCGCGCTCGGATTTCTGGTGTTCCGGCCGCAGGGCCTGTTCGGCGAAAAGATCATCGAGCGGATTTGACGATGCTTTACCGCGAGGCCGGCCAGTACAAATCGAACTACGCCGCCGACATGGCGGTGTTCCCGATCCTGCAGGACCGGATCGGCATCGCCGTTATTCTTGCGGTCGCCTTCGTCGCGTTTCCGCTCCTCGGCAATGACTTTTTGCTCAACGCGGTGATGATCCCGTTTCTGATCTTTTCGCTCGCCGCCATCGGCCTCAATCTGCTGACCGGCTATACCGGACTGCTTTCGCTCGGCACTGGCGCCTTCATGGGGGTGGGCGCTTATGCCTGCCTGAAGCTGACCACCATCTTCCCGCATGTCGACATCATCATCTGGATCCTGGCGTCGGGATTCTTTTCCGCCGCCGTCGGCGTGCTGTTCGGGCTGCCATCGCTGCGCATCAAGGGCTTCTATCTCGCGGTGGCGACGCTGGCGGCGCAATTCTTTCTCGAGTGGTGCTTCATCCGCATTCCCTGGCTCTACAACAACAGCGTTTCCGGCGCGATCGAGGTTCCGCTGCGCACGCTGGTGGGCATTCCGGTCACCGGACCCACGGCAACCTCGACCACGCGGTATCTGATCGTGCTGAGCATCGTTGTCGCCATGACCTGGGTCGCCTCCAATCTGGTCCATGGCCGCATCGGCCGGATGTGGATGTCGGTCCGCGACATGGACCTTGCCGCCGAGCTGATCGGGATCAGGCTGTTGCGCACCAAGCTGCTCGCCTTCGCGGTGTCGTCGTTCTACTGCGGGGTGGCCGGCGCGATGATGGTGTTTCTCTGGTATGGCGGCGCCGAAGCCGACGTTTTCGCCATCGACCAGAGCTTCCTGGTTCTGTTCATGGTGATCATCGGCGGGCTCGGCACCCTGATTGGATCGTTTTTCGGCGCCGGCCTGATTTACATACTCCCGATCGCGCTGCGGGCGATCCCGGCGGAGTTCGGCTTGCCGATCCATCCCGCCGCGGCCGAGCAGCTGACTTTCGTGATCGTCGGCGTCCTGATCATCGTGTTTCTGGTGGTGGAGCCGAACGGGCTCGCCCGGCTCTGGCAGATCGGAAAACAGAAGTTGAGGGTGTGGCCCTTTCCGTACTGATGGTGCACACTCCGCCCCAATTCCCGCTTCGGCCGGCGGCCGGCCGGGATACCCTCGTTCCCATTAAAGAGATCGAGGGCCGTACTGAAGCGCCGGCTTGGCCGGCGCAAACAAGGGAGAAACGGCCATGCGTTTGAAGCATCTTGCGCTCGGCCTGGCGGTCGTGACGGCGGTGCCAGCCGCAGTCGCAACGGCGCAGGCGGAAGACGGAATTTATATTCCGCTATTCACCTATCGAACCGGTCCCTATGCCGGGTCGGGGATACCCGTTGCTAACGGGCTGTCGGATTATCTCAATATGCTTAACGAGCGTGACGGCGGCATCGGCGGCGCCCGGCTTATCATCGAGGAATGCGAGACCGGCTACGACACCAAAAAGGGCGTCGAGTGCTATGACTCCGTAAAAGGCAAAAATCCCGTCGTCATCACCCCGTATTCGACTGGGATCACGCTGCAGCTGATCCCCAAGGCGTCGGTCGATAAGATCCCGGTTTTTTCGATGGCCTATGGCCTCTCGGCTTCGGCCGACGGCACCCTGTTCCCATGGGTCTTCAATGCGCCGGCGACCTATTGGGACGGCGCGTCGGCCTTCATCCGCCATGCGGCTGACGTCGAAGGCGGTTTTGACAAGCTCAAGGGCAAGACCATCGGTCTTGTGCATCTCGACGCGCCTTATGGCAAGGAGCCGATTCCGCTGCTTGAGGCGCTGGCCAAAGACTACGGCTTCACCCTTAAGCTCTATCCGGTTCCCGGAGCGCAGATGCAGAACCAGACTTCGCTCTGGCTCGACGTGCGCCGCGACCGTCCCGACTGGATCTACATCCAGGGCTGGGGCGCCATGAACCCGACGGCGGTCAAGGAAGCGACCAAGATCGGCTTCCCGATGAATCGGCTGGTCGGCGTGTGGTGGTCCGGCGGCGACGACGATGCGCGGCCGGCCGGCCCGGAAGCCAAGGGCTATAGCTCGCTCGACCTCAACGGCGTCGGCACCAACTATCCGGCGATCCAGGACATCCTCAAATACGTGGTCGACAAGGGCAAGAGCCAGATTAGCTCGAAGGACAAGGTCGGCGAGAACCTTTACGACCGCGCCGTTCTCAATGCGGCCGTCATCGCCGAGGCGATCCACACAGCCCAGAAACTGACCGGCAAGAAACTGGTCAACGGCGAGGAAGTGCGCCGGGGCTTCGAGGCGCTTAACATCACCGATGCGCGCTGGAAAGAACTGGGTCTGCCCGGCTTTGCCGCGCCGATCCATCTGACCTGCGCCGACCACAATGGGCACAGCGGCATCTCTCTCGTTGAGTGGGATGGGACCAAGTGGAACACGAAGGTTCCCTCGATCAAGCCAATCAGCGACAAGGTGCTGCCGCTGATCAACAGCGCGGCCGAGAGCTACGTAAAGGCCAACGCCGGCTGGCCGAAGCGGACCGAGCCTTGCGACAAGTCGTCGTAAGCTAAACTCTGGCGGCTGCTTGCGGCGAGGGGCGGCAAGCGGCCGAACAGCCGGATGAGGGACCTCGTCGTGTCGAGGCCCCTCATCCCTTTAGTTGCCCGCTTGTGGTTTGAGTGGGGAGAGCGATCATGACGTCGGTCGCACCGATAAAGCCGCCGCCCGCCGCCGATGCACCGGATGCCGCGGCGATTTTCTCGCTCAATAATATCGAGGTGGTCTACGACCGCGTCATTCTCGTGCTCAAGGGCGTGTCGCTGGCGGTGCCGAACGGCGGCATCGTCGCGCTGTTGGGCGCCAACGGCGCCGGCAAGACCACGACGCTGAAGGCGATCTCCAATCTGCTGCATTCCGAACGCGGCGAAGTCACCAAGGGCGCGATCGTGTTCGCCGGCGACGAAGTGCAGTCGCTCTCGCCCAACGAGGTGGTGCGCCGCGGCTGCATCCAGGTGATGCAGGGCCGCTACTGCTTCGGCCACCTCACCATCGAGGAAAACCTTTTGACCGGGGCGTTCACCCGCCGCGACGGCACGGCCGCCATCCGTGCCAGCCTCGACAAGGTCTATGCCTATTTTCCGCGGCTGCGCGAACGGCGGCAATCGCTGGCCGGCTATACCTCGGGCGGCGAGCAGCAGATGTGCGCGATCGGCCGCGCGCTGATGTCGAACCCGAAGATGATCCTGCTCGACGAGCCGTCGATGGGGCTGGCGCCGCAGATCGTCGAGGAGATTTTCACCATCATGAAAAGCCTCAACGACAGCGAAGGCGTCTCGTTCCTGCTGGCCGAGCAGAACGCCAATCTGGCGCTCAAATATTCCGGCTACGGCTACATCCTCGAGAACGGCCGGGTGGTGCTCGACGGCGCGGCCTCGGCGCTGGCCGAAAACGAGGACGTCAAGGAGTTCTATCTCGGCGTCGCCGAGGGCCGCCGCAAGTCGTTCCGCGAAGGCAAGCACTACAAGCGGCGCAAGCGCTGGCTGGCTTAGGCCAAACACAACGGGAACGGGGACGCGACACCGGCTGCCGGGATCAATGCCGACGATCCACTGATTGTCCGATTTTGGCGCGTTGCATCGCCGGCCGTCGCCGTGCCGGCAATCGGGTGCTCGACGGACTTGGCGTGAATATTGCGCGAACGACGAAGTTTGGCCCACAGCGGACGATCGGCGCTCATTTTGCTGTGATGCACAACGCTGCGTGCGCCCAATGATATGCTAGGGTGTGGTCCTCGGTCTAAGGGCAGAGCTATGAGGCGGCGAGAGTTCATCACACTTCTCGGCAGCGCCGCGGCAGCGCCGTTGCTTCGAGCGGCTGTCGCGCGAGCGCAGGAGCCCGGACGCATCTACCGGCTCGGCATGATGACAGGCGCTCCACGCCAGGTACCACGGATGGTAGCGTTTTTTGACGAACTCAGGACGTTAGGCTTCGTCGAGGGGCAAAACCTGAAGATCGTAGCCGGTGGCTTTGAGCTTCGCGATGATCAGTATGCGGAAGTCGCGGCGACGTTACCCAAATCGGCACCAGACGTTATCTTTTGCGTCAGTGATCCCGCGACACGCGCAGCAGAGGAATCGACCCAAACGCTTCCCATAGTAAGCCTATCCGACGATATCCTCGCCCCGGGTTTTGTGCGCTCGTTCTCGCATCCCGGTGGCAACATCACAGGTGTCAGTATTCTCGGGGCCGAACTCAATGGCAAGCGTCTGGAAATCCTTATGGAGGCCGTGCCCGGCGCACGGCATATCGCAGTCCTCGCGGACCCGAACAATTCGCCACCGGCGGAGCTCCAGGCGCTTCAGAACGCGGCTCGTGCGCGCGGAGTCGAGGTCGCGGTCTTTACAGCCGGAACGCCCGAACAGATCGCGCCAGCGATGGACAGGGCCAAGGCATCGGGGGCCACCGCACTTAACGTGCTGTCGGCGCCACTGTTCTCCTTTAATCGCCGGGTCGTCATCCCGCGGTCCGCGGCCCTGGGCCTGCCCGCGATTTATGAATGGCCTGAAATGTCGGAACAGGGCGGTATGATCGGATACGGCCCGCGTCTTACGCTGATCTATCAGCAGTTGGCGCGTATGATCGTTAAGGTCTTCCACGGCGTTAAGCCGGAAGGCCTCCCGGTCGAGCAGCCGACCAAATTCGATCTCGTTATCAACCTCAAGACCGCCAATGCGCTCGGCCTCACTATGCCGCATAGCTTGCTCGTACTCGCCGACGAGGTGATCGAATGAGGCCGGACGCGGCCGGGGCTTTATGCTCGATGGTGTCGTTCACGAGAATTTTCGAGCGTCGGTCCGTGCAGATCCAGTCCATGGGAGAAGATTATGATCCGTCATGCAGCCCTTGCGCTGAGCGTCGCCGCCGTCACTTACGTTGTTCCATCAGTCGCGTTCGCGCAAAATTCGCCGCCATACTATGTGGCCGATCCCGGCGTCTATAAGGTCATCTTCGAGGACCAGATCTTCCGCGTGATCGAAGCCACGTGGCAACCCGGCCAAATCGACAAACCCCACTCGCACCTCATTCCTGCGGTGGTCTACTCGCTCAACAATTGCCGGCTCAAATTGACATCCGCCGATGGAACGACGCGCATCATCAACAACAAAGCCGGTCACGCCCAGGCGGTCCCATTTACGGCCTCTCACACGGCCCAGAATCTCGGCCGGTCGGCTTGTCGCGTATTATTTTTCGAGCGCAAATAACCGGATTGGCGCGGGCATGACTGAAGTTAGAAGAACGGTCTCTCGGCGGACCCGGCCAGCGAGCTGAAATTGGCGCACTTGCATGCCGCAGCGTCGGGGCGGAGAAGGTCCGCTATGTGCGTGCCGACTCAACCGGTCGACGCAACACGGCAAAGATCGATTATAGGCTGATAAGTTGGAATGTGGTGGTGGTTCGAGGGCGGCCGAGCAAAATCCCGTTATGGGATAGCTGGCTGCGGAGGGACGCGCTGAAAGCGTTTGGGCGAGCGTTTGGCAAGCCGTCATCGTTATTTATTGCCACTTGCTCCAAGTGTTGCGTCGACCGGTTTAGACCACCGCGCGAAAAGGGACGTAAGGTTCGCCGTCAGCGGAACCCGGCCTCGATGGTGACGCCCTGCGGCGGCGCGATATCCTCGGGCACGAAAAAGTCCTGGGCCAGCTTTTGCGTCGGGTCGACGCGGTATTTTTCGAAGTCGGTGACGCCGTTTTCGGCCAGGAAATTATCGTCGATCAGAAAGCGCCCGGTGAACTCGCGCGCCGGCTTGTTGAAGATGGCGTAGGCCCCGTCGGCCATGATGTCCGGCTTGCGCGACTGCCGCATCAAGGCGTCGCCGCCGAGCAGGTTCTGCACCGCGGCGGTGGCGATGACGGTGCGCGGCCACAGCGCGTTGACGGCGATGCCCTTGCCGCGCAATTCGCCGGCGAGCCCCAATACGACCAGGCTCATGCCGAACTTGGCCATGGTATAGCCGGTGTGCGGCGCGAACCATTTCTCCTTCATGTCGAGCGGCGGCGAGATCATCAGAATGTGCGGGTTCGACGCTTTCGCCAGATGCGGGATCGCCCATTTGGAAACGACGAAGGTGCCGCGGGCGTTGATCTGATGCATCAGGTCGAACCGCTTCATGTCGGTGGCGGCCACCGGCGTGAGCGAAATCGCGCTGGCGTTGTTGACCACAATATCGAGCCCGCCGAAATGCGCCGCGGTCTTGTCGATGGCGTCTTTCACCATGGCTTCGTCGCGAACGTCGACCACCAGCGGCAGCGCCTTGCCGCCGGCGCGCTCGATGTCGTCGGCGGCGGTGTAGATGGTGCCGGACAGTTTCGGATGCGGCTCGACGGTTTTGGCGGCGATCGCCACATTGGCGCCGTCGCGGGCGGCGCGCAGCCCGATCGCCAGCCCGATGCCGCGCGACGCGCCGGTGATGAACAGGGTCTTGCCTTTGAGCGACATCGTCGGCCTCACTTCTTGCGGGCGAGAAACGCCTGGAACGCGGCGCGCGCTTCGTCGGATTTCAGCAGATCCTTGAAATGCAGCGATTCAGCCTCGATCCGCTCGACGACATCGTCGACATGGCCGCGCATCAGGGCGCGGGTCAGCGTCACGGTCTTCGGCGGCAGCGCGGCAATCTCCTGCGCCGCCTGCAATGCGGCATTCTCGACCGCGGCGTCGTCGACCACCGTGTTGACCAGGCCGGCGTCGCGCGCCTCGGCGGCGGACAGCGGACGGCCCATGACCAGCAGCGAGAAGGCGCGCGCGTAGCCCATGCGCATCGGCGCGAGCAGGGTCGAAGCCGCCTCGGGAAGGAGCGCGAGCTTCAGGAACGGCGTCGAGAACGTGGCGCCGGCGCCGGCAACGACGTGGTCGCAATGAAACAGCAGCGTGGTGCCGATGCCGATGGCGACGCCGCCGACGGCGGCGACCATCGGCTTTTGGCCGCGCGCCAGCGCGTTGAGGAACTCGAACGCGTGCGGATCGATGCCGCTTGAGGCCGCTTTGAGGAAATCGGTGATGTCGTTGCCGGCGCAGAACGCCCCGGGCGCGCCGGCGAACATGACGCAACGGATGGCGTCGGTTTGATCGGCTTCGCGCAGCGCCCGGGTCATGCCGGCATACATCTCAAGCGTCAGCGCGTTCTTTTTCTCCGGCCGGTTCATCCGGATGATGCGGACGCCGCTGTCATCGGTCACGGCAATAGCGCCAGTCATGAGCCCCTCCTCCGGTTCGAAACGCCCGGCTTAGCGCGACACAGATCAGCGGGCATCTTTGCCGTGGCGAATGAGCTTGCCGATCGCCCGAAACTCGCCGCCCGCGGCGGTCCGGGCGTGCGATTCGATGGCGCGATAGAGGTCGACGACACGCTCGCCGACCGGGGTGACAACGGCGCCGCCGCCGCGAACGCCGCCGGTTTCGGCCGTTACCGCCGGCTCACGCAAGGTGCGGTTGATCTCTTCGACCAGCAGCCAGGCGCGGCGGTAGGACATGCCGATCGAGCGCGCCGCCGCCGAGATCGACCCGGTCGAGCGGATCGCTTCCAGGAGCGCAATCTTGCCCGGGCCGATGCGATCTCCGGACGCCAGGTCGATGCGGATGGAAAGATGCGTGCCGGCCATGGTTGGTCCCTCGGAAGGCGCCGGTGAAGTCACGCCGATAGCGGGCTTTCGTCAAGTGGCTTGTTCGCCGTTGGGAACGGTGTTCGCAGCGTACCGAGGATGTGTTGACACAGTGCCGAAAAAAAGTGCGGCGGCCGAAGCCGCCGCACCTGTTGTCGAAACGCGGCTGTTAGTGGAACAGCTTGGTGGCGTTGATGATCGTCTCCGCCACTCCCCACAGGAGAGGAATGCCGACGAATCCCCAAGCCAGCACGAGCTGGAGCGGAGTGGTGCCGGTCTGATGTTGGTCAGTCATGGTCGTCATCTCCCTTATGCGCCGGCCGGCTTACGGGTGAGTTGCGCCGCTACTTCCCCGCCGACTTCCGCTGCGACCGCGAGCGCCGAGTCATCCTCCTTCATGTGGAAGCGGTGATGCACCGCCTTGATGAAGAAATTGCAGATGAAGCCGATCACCAACAGCCCCGCCATGATGTACATGGTGGTGTTGTAGGCGTGCGCCTTGGGCACGCCGTGGTCGATCTGATACTGGCGGATGTAGTTCACCAGCACCGGCCCGAAGACGCCCGCCGCAGACCACGCCGTGATCAACCAGCCATGGATAGCGCCGACATAGCGGGTGCCGAACATATCCTTCAGATAGGCCGGCACGGTGGCGAAGCCGCCGCCATACATGCTGATGATCACCACGAAGCAGAGCACAAACCCGGCAATGCTGCCGATCGTCCCGGTATGCGGAACGGTGCAGTACAAGGCGAAGCCGAGCACCATGAACACGAAATAGGTGTTCTTGCGCCCGATATAATCCGACGTCGACGCCCAGAAGAAGCGGCCGAGCATGTTGAACAGGCTGAGCAGGCCGACGAAGCCGGCAGCCGCCACCGGCGTTATGTGGCCGGGAAACATCTCCTGGCTCATCGCCGAGGCCTGGCCGAGCACGCCGATGCCGGCGGTGACGTTGAGGCAGAGCACCGCCCAGATCAGCCAGAACTGCGGCGTCTTGATCGCGTCATAGACGTAGACGTCGTTCCTGGTGATGAGCTTTTGCGCCACCACCGGCGGCGTATAGCCTTCGGGTTTCCAGCCCGGCGCCGGAATGCGCACGATCCCCGCGCCGACCCACATGAAGATGAGATAGATGACGCCAAGGCCGATGAAGGCTTCGGCCACGCCGACATGCGCCGGCGTCGAGAACCTGTGCATCAGCCAAACAGACAGCGGTGAAGCGATGAAGGCGCCGCCGCCGAAGCCCATGATGGCCATGCCGGTCGCCATGCCGGGGCGGTCGGGAAACCATTTGATCAAGGTCGAGACCGGCGAGATGTAGCCGATGCCGAGGCCGAGGCCGCCGAAGACGCCATAGCCGAGGTAAACGATCCAAAGGTTGTGCGCATAGACGCCGGCTGCCGAAATAAAGAAGCCCAGCGCCCAGCACAGGCCAGCGGTGAACATGGCGCGGCGCGGTCCGCCTTCCTCGACCCAGCGTCCGAACAGGGCCGCCGATACCCCGAGGACGAAAATTGCGATCGAAAAGATCCAGCCGAGCTCGGTGAGCTTCCAGTCGCCCGGCCCCGATTGGCTGATGCCGATCAGCTTGGTCATCGGCAGATTGAAGACGCTGAACGCGTAGGCCTGGCCGATACACAGATGAATGCACAGCGCGGCTGGTGGCACCATCCAGCGGCTAAATCCGGGCTTCGCGATCGTGTGGCTTCGGTCGAGAAAGCCAAAAAGGCCCCCCGATGCTTGCTCTTGCACCATCGTCGTCATCGCTTCCTCCTAATAGATTTTGTTGTTAGCAGTGCTTTGGCACTTATCGGCTTTGGCACTTATTGCGTACGCGTTACTTCCCCCTGCGCTTCAGACTTCGCTTCCGGCAGCCGCTCGATGGCCATGCGGACGACCGGGTCCAATCCCGCACCGCCCGCCTTGAGATGGGCGACGATTTCGGCGCGCATCCGCGGATCCCAGAACTTTTTGATGTGCTCCGCGGTCCCCGCCGCAGCCTGCTCCTGCCCCTGGCTGGTGAAGAACTTACCGATCTGATTCGCCATGTAGACTAGCTTGTCAAGCGACATGGGGCACGGCTTCTTTGATCGCTTCCTGAATGCGCTGCGGGTGCGTAAAGACTTCAAATCCGTCGCTGCGCGCCACGCCGACCAGCGTGATGCCGGCGGCCGCGGCGGTGCGCACGGCGAGTGCGGTCGGCGCCGACACCGCGACAATCACAGGCGCGCCGATAGCCGCGGTTTTCTGCACCATTTCCACCGATACGCGGCTGGTCAGCACGACCATGCCGGCGTGACCGGGGACGCGGTCACGGATCAGCGCGCCGGCGAGCTTGTCGAGCGCGTTGTGCCGGCCGACGTCTTCCCGCACTGCAACGAGGCCGGCATCCGGGCGCCAAAATGCCGCAGCGTGGACGGCCCGGGTTTGCCGATTGAGGTCCTGGCGCGGCGCCAGCGCTTCGAGGGCGCGCATGATCTCCGCCGGCCTAAAGACGACGCTCCCTTCGGGGACGCGCCGGGCCGGCCGCACGGCTTCATCGAGACTTTCGATGCCGCACAGCCCGCAACCGGTCGGGCCGGCGAGATGCCGCCGCCGCTCGCCCAGCGCGGCAGCGCGCGGCCCGGTCAACCACATGCGCAGCTCGATCCCGGCATCGTGCTCGATGATTTCGAGCTGGCTTATATCCGCGGGCGCAGCAACAAGACCCTCGGTGAAGCTGAAGCCTACGGCAAAATCCTCGAGGTTTTGCGGCGTCGCCATCATCACCGCATAGGAGCCGCCATCGTAGCTGAACGCGACGGCGGTTTCCTCGGGGATGATTCGCTTTCCGGGCGATGCCCCGTCGTGGCGCCAGATCGAGCACGCGACCGATTTCGTCGGCTCGTGCATGCGGTTATTCCGCGGCCTCGACAGTCGCGGCAATGCGGCGGCTCTGGCGCGCCTGCTCCTCATATCGCTGCTGCCACTCGGTCGGTCCGTTGGACGGCGTAATCTGCACCGCGGTTACCTTGTACTCCGGGCAATTGGTCGCCCAATCGGAGAAGTCGGTGGTGATCACGTTCGCCTGCGTGTTTGGATGATGGAACGTCGTATAGACCACGCCCGGCGCCACCCGCTCGGTGATGAGCGCGCGCAGCGTCGTCTCGCCGGCGCGGCTGGCGAGCTTCACCCAGTCGCCATCTCTGACGCCGCGCTGCTCGGCGTCGTGGGGATGGATCTCAAGGCGGTCCTCCTCATGCCAGAGAACATTGGCCGTGCGCCGCGTCTGCGCGCCGACATTATACTGACTGAGGATGCGCCCGGTGGTGAGCAAGAGCGGAAAGCGCGGCCCGGTCTTTTCGTCGGTTGCGATGTATTCGGTGATGACGAACTTGCCCTTGCCGCGCACAAAGCCGTTCACGTGCATGACCGGCGTGCCTTCCGGGGCCTTCTCGTTGCACGGCCACTGGATCGACCCGAGCTCCTCGATCCGCTGGAACGAGACGCCGGTGAAAGTCGGCGTCAGGCGCGCGATCTCATCCATGATCTCGGACGGATGGTTGTAGTGCATGGGGTAGCCCATGGCGTCGCTGATCAGACAGGTGATTTCCCAGTCCTCATAGCCGTTCCTCGGCTGCATCACCTTGCGCACCAGCTGGATGCGGCGCTCGGCGTTGATGAAGGTGCCGTTCTTTTCCAGGAACGTCGAGCCGGGCAGGAACACGTGGGCGTAATTGGCGGTCTCGTTGAGGAACAGATCCTGCACGACGACGCATTCCATCGCGGCAAGGCCCGCGGCGACGTGGTGGGTGTCGGGATCGGACTGGAGAATGTCCTCGCCCTGGACGTAGAGCCCCTTGAACGAGCCGTCGCAGGCGGCATCGAGCATGTTCGGAATGCGCAGCCCCGGCTCCTTGTCGAGGCTCTTGCCCCATCGGGCCTCGAACGCCATGCGGACGCTGTCGGTGGCGACATGGCGATAGCCGGAGAATTCGTGCGGGAATGAGCCCATGTCGCAGGAGCCCTGCACATTGTTCTGTCCGCGCAGCGGGTTCACGCCGACGCCGGGGCGGCCGATATTGCCGGTCGCCATGGCGAGATTGGCGATGGCCATCACCGTGGTCGAGCCCTGGCTGTGCTCGGTGACGCCGAGGCCGTAATAGATCGCGCCGTTGCCGCCGGTGGCGTAGAGCCGCGCCGCGCCGCGGATGGTTTCCGCCGGCACGCCGCTGACTTTGGCGACTTCCTCGGGGCTGTTGCGCTCCTCGGCGACGAAGGCGGCCCAATCCTGAAACTCATCCCAGTCGCAGCGTTCGCGGACGAACTTCTCATTGACCAGGCCCTCGGTGACGATGACGTGGGCCAGCGCGGAGAGGATGGCGACATTGGTGCCGGGCAGGAGCGGCAGATGATAGGCCGCTTCGACATGCGGCGTGCGCACCAGATCGATCTTTCGCGGGTCGACGACGATCAGCTTGGCGCCGGCGCGCAGCCGCTTCTTCATGCGCGAGGCGAAGACCGGATGCGCGTCGGTCGGGTTGGCGCCGATCAGGATGACGACGTCGGTCTGTTCGACCGAATCAAAGTCCTGTGTCCCCGCCGACGTTCCAAATGTCGTGCTCAAGCCGTAACCGGTCGGCGAATGGCAGACGCGGGCGCAGGTGTCGACATTGTTGTTGCCGAAGGTCGCGCGCACGAGCTTCTGCACCAGGAAGGTCTCTTCATCGGTGCAGCGCGACGAGGTGATGCCGCCGATCGAATCCTTGCCGTATTTCGCCTGGATGCGCTTGAACTCGGACGCGGTATGCGCGACCGCTTCTTCCCACGATACTTCGCGCCACGGCTCGCTGATCTTGGCGCGGATCATCGGCTTAAGGATGCGTTCCTTGTGGTTGGCGTATCCCCAGGCGAAGCGTCCCTTGACGCAGGAATGGCCGCGGTTCGCCTTGCCGTCCTTGAACGGCACCATGCGGACCACTTCGTCGCCGCGCATCTCGGCCTTGAACGAGCAGCCAACGCCGCAATAGGCGCAGGTCGTGACCACCGAATGCTCGGGCGTGCCGATGTCGATCACCGATTTCTCGTTCAGCGTCGCGGTCGGACAGGCCTGGATGCAGGCGCCGCAGGAGACGCATTCGGAGCTGAAGAACGGTTCTTCCATGCCCGGCGAAACGACCGAGCCAAAACCGCGGCCGGCGATGGTCAGCGCGAAGGTGCCCTGAACCTCTTCGCAGGCGCGCACGCAGCGCGAGCAGACGATGCACTTCGACGGCTCGTAGCTGAAATACGGGTTCGATTCATCGAGGCCCGGATTGGGATGCTTGGCCCCGTCATAGCCGTAGCGAACGTCGCGCAGGCCGACAGCGCCGGCCATGTCTTGGAGCTCGCAATCGCCATTGGCCGAACAGGTCAGGCAATCGAGCGGATGCTCGGAGATATAAAGCTCCATCACGCCTTTGCGCAGCCGCTTCAGCCGCTCGGTTTGCGTGCGCACCACTAGGCCGTTGGCGACCGGCGTCGTGCACGAGGCCGGCGTGCCGGCGCGGCCGTCGATCTCGACGAGGCAGAGCCGGCAGGAGCCGAAGGCGTCCAGCATGTCGGTCGCGCAGAGCTTGGGGATTTTGGTCCCCATTTCCATCGCGGCGCGCATGATCGAGGTGCCCTCGGGCACGGTCACTGCGGCGCCGTCGATGGTCAGCGTGACGGTCTTTTCCGTCCTGGAGCGGGGCGTGCCGTAGTCGATCTCTTGGATGAGCGACATGGCGTTCTCCTTCATTTCTTCATTCGGCGGCCTGCAGACGCGGCTGCGCGCCGAAATCTTCCGGGAAATGGTTCAGCGCGCTCATCACGGGATATGGCGTAAAGCCGCCGAGTGCGCAGAGTGAGCCGAACTTCATGGTGTTGCAAAGGTCCTCGAGCACTTCGATGTTGGCGGCCCGGTCGTCGTTGCCGATGATGCGATCGACGACTTCGACGCCGCGTGCCGCCCCGATCCGGCAGGGGGTGCACTTGCCACAGGATTCCAAGGCGCAGAACTCAAGCGCAAAACGCGCCTGCTTCGCCATGTCTACGGTATCATCGAATACCACGATGCCGCCATGGCCGATCAAGCCGTCGCGGGCGGCGAAGGCCTCGTAATCGAACGGCGTGTCGAACAGGGCGCGTGGGAAGTAGGCGCCGAGCGGCCCACCGACCTGCACCGCCCGCACCGGGCGGCCGCTCAAGGTGCCGCCGCCGATATCGTCGACCAGCTCACCCAAGGTGACGCCGAACGCGGTCTCGAACAGGCCGCCGTGCTTCACATTGCCGGCGAGCTGGATCGGCATGGTGCCGCGCGAGCGGCCCATGCCGAAGTCGCGATAGAAGGCGGCGCCTTTGTCCATGATGACCGGCACCGATGCGAACGACAGCACGTTGTTGATGACGGTCGGTCGGCCGAACAAGCCTTGATGCGCCGGCAGCGGCGGCTTGGCGCGGACGTGGCCGCGCTTGCCTTCCAGGCTGTCAAGCAACGAGGTTTCCTCGCCGCAGACATAGGCGCCGGCGCCAACGCGGACTTCCATATCGAAGCCAAAGGACGAGCCGGCGACGCGGGCGCCCAGGAGCCCGCCGCGCCGCGCCGCGGCGATCGCTGCTTCCATGGCCGCGACCGCGTGCGGGTATTCGGAGCGGATGTAGACGTAGCCCTTGGTCGCCCCGACCGCGATGCCGGCAATGGCCATGCCTTCGATCAGCACGAAGGGATCACCTTCCATGATCATGCGGTCGGCGAAGGTGCCGCTGTCGCCCTCGTCGGCGTTGCAGACGATGTATTTCTGCGGGCCTTTGGTCTGCGCCACGGTGCGCCATTTGATGCCGGTCGGGAATCCGGCGCCGCCGCGGCCGCGCAGGCCCGATTGCACGACCTCCTCGATGGTTGCATCCGCCCCGAGCGAGAGTGCTCGTTCGAGGCCCCGGTAGCCGCCATGGGCGCGATAGTCATCGAGCGAGCGCGGATCGACCACGCCGCAGCGCGCGAACGTCAGCCGGGTCTGCCGCTTCAGCCAGGGAATGTCCTCGGTCAGACCCTGCCGCAGCGCATGCGCGCCGTCGCCGAGCATGGCGTTGAGCAGGCTTTCGGCGTCGCCCGGCGCGGCCGGTCCGTAGGCGACCCGGCCGGCCGGTGTCTCGACCTCGACCATCGGTTCGAGCCAGTACAACCCGCGGGAGCCGTTACGCACGATCTCGACCGCGACGTTGTGCCGCGCGGCGGCTTTGCGCAGCGCGGTCGCAACCTCGTCGGCGCCGACCGCCAGCGCTCCGGCATCGATCGGGATGTAGAGCCGAAGCGTCATTGCTGCGCCTCCGCCAACAGAGCATCGAGCCGCTTCTGGTCCAGCCTTGCGATCACCCGTCCATCCAGCATCGCCGACGGGGCGAGCGCGCAGAGGCCGAGGCAATAGACCGGCTCGAGAGTAACGCTGCCGTCGGGGGCGGTGGTTCCCATCGCAACCCCGAGCCGGGTCTCGGCATGGGCGGCCAGCGGATCGCCGCCGGCCGCCTGGCAGGCCTCGGCGCGGCACAATTTGAGCACATGCCGGCCGGCCGGCTCCCGGCGGAAGTCGTGATAAAAGGTAACGACGCCGTGGACCTCGGCTCGGGTGATGTTCAGGGCCTCGGCGATCAGCGGCTGGGCGGCGGCGTCGATGTAGCCGAATTCCTCCTGCAACGCGTGCAGGATAGGCAACAGCGAGCCTTCGCGGCCCAGATGCTCCCGGATGCGCGCAAGCGCAGTCTCCTGGTCCCAGGGACCCTGGCGTTGTTTGCGACTTCCTGGTTGCATCGTCGACATCGGGGGCTTTTCTTATTATGGCGCGCTTCGGATATCAGCCGGTTAAATATGCATTTTACAGTAATTACAAAAGGCTGTCCGATAAAGCGCAATGTCGCGGCACGGCTTCTCGCGATGCAGCGAGGCGGGGGCGTTAGGTCCTGTTGGGCCGTCGGCCTTTGCCCAAGCCTTGCCGTTCGCACCCCATTAACCGGATTAACCGGCACAGCGGAGTTCGGGTTGCGTCTTCCAGGAAGGCCGCCGGGCGCCTCGCCCGGCGTCTGGTCGGGCTTTGCGGATTGCGCGAAACGGAGATGAAGCGGAGATCCTGGAACATCCTACAAGGTGCTCCAAAACCCGGCTTGAGTGGCTAATTCCTGGCCTTGACACCTTTGCCGCCGCGCGGGGACAATTTGCTGCTGCTTGGCACCCTCTTCGGTCTGGTGAGCGGCGGGGCGGACGGCATGGGCACCGTTATTCGCGACATTAGCGGCAGCGAATTGCGCCTGTTTGGCGATATTATTGCGCGTCTCGAGCGCCTCGGCCCGGAGTTGGACGCCCGCGCTCTCATCTTCATGGACGTGGTGCGGCTGCTGCGCGGCGATTTCGCTGCTTCATACGTTTGGGACGCTCGAAAGCGACGCTTCGATGAGGCGCTGAACTTCAACATGACGCCGGGCAATCTTCGCCGCTACGAGGATTGGTATCAGTTCCGCGACCCGATGACTTTCCAGCTCCGCGCCCGGCGGCGGGCGACTTTGGTCGACGAGGTCATCAGTCGCGAAGAGATGGAGCGGACGGAGTTCTACAACGACTTTCTCGCCCGCGACGGACTGCACCACGGCATCAACATGTTCATCTTTGACGGCGAGCGCGACCTCGGCGACCTGCGCATCTGGCGGGGGGAGCGGCATCCGGAATTTTCCGAACGGGATACCGGTCTGCTTGACGCGCTGGAGCCACACCTGCGCCGCGCCCTTGTACGGTGCGCCCGCCGCGCCGGGCTGACGCAGCGCGAGCAGGAGGTGGCCGCACTCGTCTCCCGCGGCTGCACCGACCGCGACATCGCCCGCATCCTCGGCATCGGCTTTGGTACCGTGCGCACCCACCTGACCAATGCGATGCATAAGAGCGGTTGCTCCAACCGCGCCGAATTAGCGGCGGCAATCGCCCGGCAAAGCCTGACCTGACCTCCCCATTTATGCCGATGTCCTCTGCCGTGGGCCCAGCGATAGACTGAGGCGCTACGGGCATCGGGCATGGTTTGTGCGTGAGAGAATTTTGAGAATGCCAGCACTTCACGATCTCGGTGTAGGTCAGGCGGCCAAGGCGATTCGCTCCGGAGAGATCACCGCGGAGCAGCTCGCGGAAGCGCTGCTCGCCCGTGCCGTTGCTAACGCAAACCTTGGCGCATTCATCACGGTCAACCCCGACTATGTTCGCGCGGCGGCGCGGAAGGCGGATCAAGCACGAGCCTCCGGCGCGTCGCTCGGCCCTCTCCATGGCGTGCCATTGGCCTTGAAGGACAACCTCGATACGGCCGAACTGCCGACGTCCGGTGGCACTCCGGGTCTCGCCGGCAATCGGCCGAAGCGCAACGCTGCCATTGTCAACAAGCTGCTCGGCGCCGGGGCGATTGTGCTTGGCAAAACCAACCTGCACGAACTCGCTTACGGCATAACCAACAACAACGCCGCGCATGGGCCGGCGCGGAATCCGTACGCGCCGGACCGCATCCCGGGCGCCTCAAGCGGCGGCACCGGTGTTGCGGTCGCGGCGCGGATCGCTCCCGGCGGGATAGGAACGGACACCGGAGGATCGGTCCGCATCCCTGCCGCGTTGTGCGGCATCGTCGGCCTTCGCCCGACGACCGGCCGCTGGTCCCAAGCCGGCGTCGTGCCGATCTCGCACACCCGCGATACCCCGGGTCCGATGACGCGGAGCGTCGCCGACTGCGCGCTGCTGGACGGTGTCGTTACCGGAGGTCCGACCGAAGCCGCGCCGGCGCAGCTCAAAGGTGTGCGCATCGGCGTGCCGCGCAAGCATTTCTGGGAGAACCTCGACCCGGAACTCGAAAAAATCTGCGAAGGCACGTTGCGCCGGCTGACCGACGCCGGCGTCGTTTTGGTGGATGTCGACATGAGCGAAGAAGCTTCGCTCGACGCCGAAAACGGCTTTCCGATTGCGCTCTACGAGACTGTTACCGATCTCAACGTTTATCTGGCGGAGCATGGAATTGGTTTCGATTTCGCAACGCTGGCGGCCAAGACGGCAAGCCCGGACGTCAAGGGAATCCTCCAGAGCCTGACCGGCACTGGAGCCGTGCCGGAAGCCGCCTATCGAAAAGCGTTACAACAGAGGTCCGTCCTTCAGGACACTTACAGCCGTCATTTTCGCGATCACGGAATTGCCGCCATCGTCTTCCCGACGACGCCGGCTCCTGCGCCGAAAATCGGGGAAGACGAGACGTTCATGCTCAATGGCACGGCGGTTCCGACCTTCGTTACCTTTATTCGCAACACCAGCCCCGGCAGCGTCGGCGGCATTCCCGAAATCAGTCTGCCTGTCGGCATAACAGCGGCGGGTTTGCCGATCGGCATGGAGCTGTCGGGGCCGGCCGAAAGCGACCAGCACATTCTCAGCATTGCCGCGGCGATCGAGCCGCTGTTGCCGAAGCTGCCGGCGCCGCCGGCGCGAGCTTGACCTTGAAATGATGACTGCGAACACGGAGGAGACTCCCATGACTATCCAGAAACAGCGGCCGACACGGCGAACGTTTCTCGGCGCCGCCGCCGCCGGCGCTGCATTCGGCACGTTGCCCGGACTGATCCGCCCTGCTTCTGCCGCCAACGAATTCAAGATCGGTCTTTTCATCGCGCTGAGCGGTCCAGCATCGCTGTTCGGACCGACGCAAAAAGCTTGCGCAGAGCTTGCCGCCGAAGAGGTCAACAAGGCCGGCGGCATTCTCGGACGCCAGATCAAGCTCATTCCCACCGATGCCGGCGGCCCGCCGGTCGAATCGACGAAGTCAGCCATTCGCCTCATGCTCGAGGAGAATGTCGATTTGTTTATCGGTTCGCATGACAGCGCGACGCGCGAGGCGCTGGTCGCGACCATCAAGGGCAAGGTGCCGTACATCTACACGCCGGTCTATGAAGGCGGCGAGTGTGCGTTCAACACCTATGTGCTTGCCGACACGCCCGAGCAGCAAATCCGGCCGTCGCTGACCTGGATGATGAAAGAGAAGGGTGCGAAGTCGATTTACATGATCGGCGACGACTATGTCTGGCCGCGCAAGTGCAACGAGCACGCCAAGCAGTACATTGCCGAGAACGGCGGCAAAGTCGCCGGCGAAGAGTATGTGCCCTTCGGCGCACCGAACAAATTCGAGGAAGTCGTCACCCGGATCAAATCAGCCAAGCCCGATGCGGTGCTGATCACGCTGGTCGGTGCCGACAACGTCAACTTCAACCGGACCTTCGCCGGTTTCGGTCTCGACAAGGATATCGCGCGGTTGTCGCTGCTGCTCGAAGAGAACACGCTGCTGGGCGTCGGTGCCGAAAGCAGCAAGAATCTTTATTCCTCCATGTCCTACTATGCCAACGCTCCCGGCGAGGCGAACAAGAAGTTCAAACAGGCGTATTTCGCCAAGTTCGGCGCCAAGGCGCCGCAATTGAGCCTGATCGGCGCCGACTGCTACGCCGGTGTCTATTGCGCCAAAGCGCTGGTCACCAAGGCGAACGGCACCAATGCGCAAAAATGCATGGCGGCGTCCGAGGGAATTACCTTCGATTCCGCAGCCGGGCCGTGGACCATGCACAGCCGCCATGTCGACAAGACGATGTTCCTTGCCGACTGCAAGGGCACCGAATTCGACATCATCAAGACCTTCGTCGACGTGAAAAGCGGCGAGGCTTGCAAGGTCTGACGGACGACCGCGGGCGATCGGGCAGTGCTGCGCCGCGAGTGAGGAGGCGTAACTATGGATCCGCTGATCGTCACCCAGGCGATCAACGTCCTCTACGCCGTGTCAACGCTTGCGGTCCTCGCGCTTGGGCTTGCCGTGATCTTCGGCCTGCTCGGCGTGCTGAACATCGCGCACGGCGAGTTCATCATGATCGGCGCCTATTGCGCCTACATTGCGCAGTCCAACGGCTGGCCGTATCTCGCTGCCTTGCCGTTGACGCTGGTGATCTGCGGAGCACTCGGAGCGGCGGTGGAGTGGACAATGATCCGCCCACTGTACCGCCGGCCGTTCGACACGCTGGTGGCGACCTGGGGCTTGAGTCTGTTGCTGCGCAAGATTGCCGAAGCGATCTTCGGTCTCGGATTTCGCAGCCTGACGATTCCAGTTCCTGGAACGGTGCAATTTCTCGGCACCGAATATCCGATCTACCGTCTCATTCTGATCGGAGTCTCCGCGGTTGTCGTCGCCGGGCTGGTGCTTTGGTATGGCAACAGCCGCACCGGCAACAAAATCCGCGCCATGGTGAGCAATCCTGAACTCGCCCAGGCGCAGGGCATATCCGTGCGGCGGCTTGCGGCCGGTACTTTCATCGCCGGCACGTGTCTCGCCGGGTTAGGCGGCGTCATGGTCGCGCCGCTCGTGCCGGTGCAGCCGTTCATGGGCCTCGATTACGTGTTGCGGACCTTCTTCGTTCTGATTGTCGGCGGACTGGGCAGCGTACCGGGACTGCTGTCTGGAGCGGCGGTAATCGGCGGCTTTGACAGCATCGTCTCTGCCGCCACGAACGCCACCAATGGCTACTTCGCCGTGCTGGTGCTGTCGATCCTGTTTCTTTGGCTGAGGCCCCGAGGCATCGTTGCGCGCGGCTAGCCTCGTTGTCCTCGTGACGATTGTGCTGCCGCTCTTGCTCAGCCAGTTCTGGGCCTACCAGCTGGGCCTTTACGGCCTCTACGCCGCGGCCGCAGTCGGCGTCGGCTTGTGTTGGGGCCAAGCGGGATTTTTGCCACTCGGCCAGGCGCTGTTCTTTGGCCTCGCGGCGTATATTTCCGGCATCGCCTTCATCAGCTTCTCGGAGCATCTGTTGATAGCGGTGTGGGTATTGCCGTTGGCGGCGCTTGCCGCCGGACTGCTGGCTTACCTGATCGGCGCAGTCGTGTTCCGGCGCCCCGACCAAAGCGGCGCCTACTTTTCGATGATTACGCTGGCGCTCTGTCTGCTCGCGTTTCAGATTGCGACCAGCTGGAATTCGGTCACCGGCGGTTTCAACGGACTCAAGGGAATCCCCGGCATTCCCGGCCTCGATGACTTCTCCGACGTTTATTACGTTTCCGCCGCTATGTTGCTTGCCGTGCTCGCGCTTGGCGGATGGCTTTACAATGCGCCGATCGGGGTGCTGTGGCGCGCGCTGGCGCAGAACGAGCGCCGACTGCAATTGTTCGGCTTCGACACCAATCAGCTCAAGTCCGTCGCGTTTGGCGTCAGTGGACTGATGGCCGGGATCGGCGGCGCCATCTACGCGCCGCAGCAGGGCATTGTCACGCCGCAGGTCGTCGGGTTCGGCCTCGCCGCGGATTTGGTGATCTGGGCCGCGGTGGGCGGGCGAGGCAGCTTGCTCGGGCCGGTGATCGGCACGCTGGTCGTTGGCTCATTGACGGCGCAGTTGCGCGATACTTTCCAGTTCTGGGAAGTACTGATGGCGGTGTTTTTCATCATCATCGTTCTGGCGTTTCCCAAGGGTATCGCCGGGTTGGCCGAGCCTGCGGCATGGCTGCTCCAGACACGGCGCAACCGGGCGCTCCTCGGCGCTCCAAAAAGTCCGGTGGACCTTTCCCCGGCCCGACTCGTCATCGACAGCGTCCATGTTCATGTCGGTGAGGTCACGATCCTGGATCGGCTTTCCCTCGATTTCGAATCCGCCGGCATTTTCTGCGTGATCGGGCCGAACGGAGCCGGCAAAACGTCGATGTTCAACGTCGTCAGTGGCGAGCTTGCCGCTGCATCCGGCCAAATCGGCCTCGGTGATGCGAACGTCATCGGGCTTGCGCCAAATCGCGTCAGTAGCCTCGGTGTGGCGCGCAAGCTGCAAATCCCGAGCGTGTTTCCCGAGCTTTCGATCGCCGACAATCTGGCCATCGCACTTTGGAGCGGCCGGGCGGCGAGGCTGCAATTGCTCGACCCCAGGATACGCCGCTGGACCAGCCCGATACTGCAAGAGCTGCAATCGCGCTACCCGTTTCTCGCCTCCGGTGCGCGCAAGGCCGGCGAGCTTTCGCATGGCGAGCAGCAAATTCTTGAACTGTCCATGGCGCTTCTCACCGAACCGCGGGTCTTGCTGTTGGATGAACCCTGTGCGGGTCTTTCGCCGACCGAAACGGCGGCGGTGATGGAGATTGTCCGCTGGGCCGCGCAGCGGCTCGGCGGCGCCGTCATCATCATCGAGCATGATATGAGCCTGGTGAAGGAATTGGCGGACGTTGTTTACGTGCTGCACAACGGCGCGTTGCTCGCGAAGGGAAGCGTGGCCGCGATCCAGGCAGACCCGAGCGTCCGGGCGGTTTACGTCGGATCGGAGAAATGAGCGTCGGGCGCCTGGTGTTCAAGGGGGTGACCGGCGGCTATGGCAGCACCACTATCGTGCGCGACCTTAGCGGCGCGGTCGAAGCCGGCCAGGTGCTGTGCGTGCTTGGGCGAAACGGCGTTGGCAAGAGCACGCTGATGAAGCTCCTGTTCGGCTACCTGTCTTGTCTCAGCGGCAGCGTGCTTCTGGATGGCAAGCCCGTTCACGGCCTTGATCCGTCCGCGCGCCGCCGCATCGGCATCACCTATTGCCCCCAGGAGCGCCCGGTATTCGACGATCTGTCGGTGCGCGACAATCTGACCCTGATGCGCGCCAGCCGGCAGCTCGCGCCATTTCGGCGCTACTTCGATCGCTTTCCGATCCTTGAGCGCCGCCTGACCCAGCATGCGGGGACATTGTCCGGCGGCGAGAAGAAGATGCTGTCGTTCGTTCGCGGGCTCGCTGAGGACCAGCCGATAGTACTGCTCGACGAACCAAGCGAAGGCGTGCAGTGGGAAAACATTCTGCACATGGAAGCGAGCATCGATGAAAGAAGGCGCGCCGGAACAGCCTTCATCGTCGTCGAACAAAATCTCGCGTTCGCAGAGCGGATCGCGGACCGGTATCTGGTGATGGATCAAGGCCGAGCGATGCTGGAAGGCACGCCGGCTGAGATCGATCGCGGCCAGATTCTGGCCCATTTGCATGTGTAACGCGGCGGTTCCGCGACAGCCGCAGCGGCTCGTACGGGGGAGCCTATATTTTTGCTGATAGCGAGTTTTTCGCAGTGCGGCAGTGGGACCGCTGGCACCTTAAACAGATATTGACCATTGGGCGGCGGCCCATGCCCGGCCGGTTTTTGACGGCGGGTCGCCGATCAAGGCGCCTGGGGGGTCGGACCTCTCAGCAATTGCGACCGGCGCCGCCGCGAAGCGTCGCCCGGTCGTCACGCGGCGAGATGCCGAAGGCCTCTTTGTAGCGGCGGCTGAAATGCCCAAAATCAGAAAAGCCGCAGGTCAACGCGATTTGCGCAATGCTGTCGGAGGCGTGCAGCGGGTCGGCGAGATCCTGCCTGCTCTTCTCAAGCCGCCGTCGCCAGATCCAATCGCTGACGGTGGTGTGCTCGGCCTGGAACAGGTCCTGGAGATAGCGCGGAGAGATGCGAAGGAGTGCGGCGACTTTGTCGGTGTTGAGCGCGTGGTCGTGCAGGTTACTTTCGATCACCGTCTTGGCGCGGTAGAGCAATGCGGTTCGCCCCGCCGTTCTCCCTTCCGGGCCTTCGCTCAGCCCGTCGGCGAGAGCGGCGGTGACCAGTGACAGGCAGGTTTCCGAGAGCCGGTTGGCGGTAGCCGCGGAGACCTCGGACACCACCGAAGCCGTCTGGCGTACGAATGGCAGCACCAGCGACCCAACGGGGCTTGCTGCCTCGACACGTCGCGCCGTCCACGTTTCGGTCCGGCCGATTCGCCGCACCATGGCATCGCGCGGCATGTGCAGCACGAGCTGTTCGAACTCGGCATCGAATTTGAGCGTGTAGGGCCGCGTGCTGTCATAGCAGGCGAAGTCTCCGGGCCGCAGGCGCGCCTCACGGCCGTCCTGCGCGATCACGCCGGTGCCGCCCACCTGCAGGCTGATCAGCATGACCTCTTCGCGGGCGCGACGGATGCGCGTGCGAGTCCGCTTCACGATCTGACCGTCGGCCCGCACGTTGGAAAAGTGCAGGTCGCCGCAATGGGTGGTGGCGAGCTCGCCGAAAAACGGCTCGTCGGCGAAAGTTTCGCAATCGAGTTCGACAAACGTGTCGCAGACCGCATCCTGCCAAAACTGAAAGCGTTTGCGCTCGGCGATGTCGGTCGTTGTCAGCACGGTTTTCATTACACCGCACCTGGTGTGCGCGAGGACCGGCCCGCAACACTAGCACTTTTCCGCGCCTGGAAAATGCGCGTCAAGGCCGACTGCGCCGCCAGCCAATTTTTAATGCGCGCGCAGCCAAGCGCATTCCGCCGCGGGACCCTACCGTGCGGCCGATCCAGGGTCGAACCCGCGAAGGAGCCGACTATGCCCGTAGCGCATCCCAAGTTCAGGGTCGCGGCCGTCCAGGCGGCGCCCGCCTTTCTCGACCTCGACGCCTCGGTCGAGAAGGCGATTGGCTTGATCGATGAAGCCGCGGCGGCCGGGGCTCGCCTCATCGCCTTCCCCGAAACCTGGATCCCGGGCTATCCGTGGTGGATCTGGCTCGGCGCACCGGCGTGGGCGATCATGCGCGGCTTTGTTTCGCGCTACTTCGACAACTCGCTCACCTATGACAGTCCGCAAGCCGAGCGGCTGCGCGCGGCGGCCAAGCGCAACAAGATGTATGTCGCGCTCGGCCTTTCCGAACGCGACGGCGGCAGCCTCTACATCGCGCAGTGGATTATCGGTCCCGACGGTGAGACGGTCGCCAAGCGGCGCAAGCTGAAGCCGACCCACGCGGAGCGCACGGTGTTCGGCGAAGGCGATGGCTCGCATCTCGCAGTTCATGACCTCGAAATCGGCCGGGTTGGTGCGCTGTGCTGCTGGGAACATCTGCAGCCGCTGTCGAAATACGCCATGTACGCGCAGAACGAGCAGGTGCATATCGCCGCCTGGCCGAGCTTCTCGCTCTATGATCCGTTCGCGCACGCGCTCGGCGCCGAGGTCAACAACGCGGCGAGCAAGATCTATGCGGTGGAAGGCTCCTGCTTTGTGATTGCGCCTTGCGCGACCGTCTCCCAAGCGATGATCGACGAACTTTGCGATACGCCCGAAAAGCATCAGTTCCTTCACGCCGGCGGCGGTTTCGCGGTTATCTACGGTCCCGACGGCGCACCGCTGGCGCAGCCGCTTCCGCCCGACCAAGAGGGTCTGCTCTACGCCGACATCGACCTCGGCATGATCTCGGTCGCCAAGGCGGCCGCCGATCCTGCCGGGCATTATGCGCGCCCGGATGTGACCCGGCTGTTGTTCAACAATCGCCCGGCGAACCGGGTCGAGACCCTTGCCCTGCCGGTCGACCAGGACGTGAGCGCCGAAGGCGTCGGAGCGTCGCCCAAATCGGCCAATGTGACGGCCTTCGCTCCGCCGCAGGCGGCGGAGTGACGGCGCCATGGAATCCGCGATTCCGGCCCATCTAAAAGCGGACCGCACCCGGCATCGGCGGGTGCCGGACGATTATCAACCGCCGTATCCATCGTTTGTCGCGCGCCACCGTCCGGCCGTCACGCATGTGGTCATGGCCTATTTCGGCGTGCAGTGCGCTGGAGCCGCGCCGCCGGCTGCGGCCACGGCGATGCTCGAACGGATCACCGGCGCGTTGGCCGCGCCGAATGGGCCGCGGCACAGCGACCGGGCCAGCTACGTCGACAAGTCCGGCCATCTCAATATCGTCTCCGTCGCCTACTGGGACGATCGCGATGCCTTCAAGACTTGGTTTCCCGCGGTCCGCGAGGGTTGGACCGGCGCCGGCAAAGACCGTGACGGCGTCGGAACCTTTGTCGAGGTGCTCAGTCCCTCGGTCGATCATTACGAGACCCTGTTCTCGTCGCTCGGCCGGCCCGAGGGCGTCGCGACGCTCGCCGATGCGATGAGCGGCGAAGTCATGGAGCACGCATATTGGGGCGGCATGCGCGACCGCATTCCGCTGTCGCAGACCAGCGAGCTGGCGCCGGTCGGAGTGCCCGACCTCATTCGCGACGGGCACCGCCTGCGCGTGAAGCCGCACGACAACGTCTGCCTCATCCGTTCAGGCCAGGACTGGAGCGACACCGAGGCCGCCGAACGCAAGATGTACCTTGACGATGTCGAACCCGTCCTGCGCGCCGGCATGGATTTCCTGCGCGACGAAGGCCTCGCGATCGGTTGTTTTGCCAATCGCTACATGAACGTTGTTGATCGGGACGGCCGACCGTCGGAAAAGACCTACGGCATGAGCTGGTGGAAAAGTCTCGCCGCGCTTGAGCGCTGGGCGGAATCGCATCCGACCCATGTCCGCATCTTCGGCGCGGCGATGAAATATCTCTCAAGCCTCGGGCCCGCCGCGAGATTGAGGCTCTATCACGAGGTCACGGTGGCCCGCGCGGAAGACCAGTTCTTCGAATATTTGGACTGTCACGCCCAGACCGGCATGCTCAAGGCGGTGACGGTGGCTGCCGCCGCGACCGCTTGAGGCAGTCCGCGAATTAAGCCAAATCGTACCCGGTCGGAATTCTCAAGCTGCACGGGTCGCGGGGGGCGCTATACTGCGAGCCAATCCAGGGAGGTTGCCTTGCAGAAACTCGTGGCGCGCCAGGGCGCGCCGATATCCGCCCAACCGGTCTTTGGCGCCTCGCTTGAGCGCGATGCCGGGACTGCCAGCGAATATTTCGCCGACGTGGAAGCCCAAATGGGGGCCGCAAAGGCCGCGCATAACGATGGAGCGCGGGCCGAGACTGCGGCACTCGCAGTCGAGGCCCGCAGCGTAAAGCAGCAATTTTTTCGCCGGCACGCCGTCGCCATCTACGACGAAGTGACCAGCCGCGGTTCGCGGAGCTTGCGCGTTTCCGAGTTGCTTGCGGGCCGCCTCAAGCCGCTATCCGGCGCTGTTGCCGACGCCGGCGCAGATCGACGCCGAGCGGGCGCTCAGGCAGCAAAGCGCCAAACAAGGCCGCGAGATCGATCAAGGCCTGTTCATCGGGCAAATTCTCGCCGACGAGCGCTGCGGCATGCATCTGATCCATGCGATGCTCAAGCCGAAGCGCGAGGCGCTGGAGCGGCTCGCCGAATTCCGCCGCAGCGGGTTTGCCGACCTGGGCGAAGCGAAAGCCGAGCGCAAGGGCAAGATCGGTCACGTGACCTTGACCAATGCGAAATTCCTCAACGCCGAGGACGATCGCGCCACCGCCGCGCTGGAAACCGCCGTCGATCTCGTGCTGCTCGACGATGCCATCGAAGTCGGCGTGCTGCGCGGCGGCACCGTGCAGCATCCGAAATATGCCGGCCGCCGCATCTTCAATGCCGGCATCAACCTGACGCATCTTTATTACGGCCAGATCTCGCTCGCCAATTTCTTCATCGAACGCGAGTTGGGCTTGCTGCACAAGATCTTCCGCGGTCACTGGCGGTCGAACTCCTACGACGAGCAGTTCGAGGACTACGTCGAGAAGCCGTGGGTCGGGGCGGTCGAGGGCTTCGCCATCGGCGGCGGCTGTCAGCTTCTGTGCGTCTTTGACCGCGTGCTCGCCGAGCCAGAACTCCTATTTCAGCCTGCCGGCCAGCAAGGAGGGGATTCATTCCCGGCGCGGCAAATTTGCGGTTTCCGCGGCTGGTCGGCATCAAGCTTGCGCGCGAAGGCATCTTCTTCGAGCGCGTGTTTCATGCCGACACGCCCGAGGGCCGGATGATTTGCGACGAGGTCGTTGCCACGGGCGAGATGGATGCGGCGATCGAGACCAACGCCATGCAACTGGTCCGCGCCGGCATGACCAGCGCCGTCAGCAACCGCAAGGCGCTCCGTGTGGCGCAGGAACCGTTGGCGATTTTCCGGCGCTACGTGGCGACCTATGCGCGCCAGCAGAGCTTGTGCCTGTACGATCCGAAGCTGATCGAGAATCTCGAGCACAGCTGGAAGCCGGGCAGTCGGCGGATGTGAGGAATGCGGATGACCGGATGCCGCTCGTCCCCGCGCAAGCGGGGACCCAGTACTGGATTCCAGCTTGAGCGGGAATGAGCGGAAATTATCGGCCTGTTGAGGAACACAAATGAACGCTTCCGAAACTGCGGCCGCGACGCCGGAGCTCAGCTCGACGACGCGCATCACCGTCGGCGCCAACGATACCGTCGGCGCGCTCGTTCCCGGCATGCCGCCGGTGGCGGCGACGCCTTATCTGGTCACCATCGCCGAACTGGCCTGCGGTCGCCTGGTGCAGGATCTGCTGCAGCCCGGACAGATCACGGTCGGCAGCCGCGTGGTCATCAATCATCTCGGCCCGAGCAAGGTCGGCGCCGAGCTGGTCGTCAAGGCTGCGCTGGTGAAGCGAGACCGGAACCGTTTCACGTTCGCGGTCCGCATCGAGGACGGCGAGCGGACCGTCGCTACGGTCGAGCACGAGCGCGCGGCCGTCGCGCTTGAGAAGATCATGAAGGCGCTGGAATAAATCGGCCGGTGCCGGGGAGGAACAAATAACGTATGCGAACGATCGCCGAAATGCTGCGTTGGCGGGCGCGGCGTCATCCGTCGCTGGAAGCGGTCTGGTTCGAGGGCCAATCGCAGACCTTTGCCGCATTCAACAAGTCCACCTCACAGCTCGCGGCGGGCCTGGTCGACAAGCTTGGTCTTGCCCCGGGCGAGCGCGTCTGCATCCTCGACAAAAACAGCGCGGCTTATCTCGAATTGTTCTTTGCGCTCGACAAGGCCGGCGTGGTCGCGGCGCCGGTCAATTGGCGGCTGACGCCGCACGAGGTCAAACAGATCATCGACGACGTCAAACCGAAGCTGATCGTCACCGGGCCGGAGTTCAAGGCGCACGGCGCCGCGACCGGCGTGCCGACCATGACCTTCGACGATCTGCCGCGGGGCGGCACGGATCCGATGCGCGACGCCGACGGCGCCGTGAGCTGCCAATTCTGCACCTCGGGCACTACCGGCCTGCCCAAGGGGGCGATGCTGACCGGCTGGAATTTGCTCAATGTCGGCTCTTGCGGCGCGCTGGAAAACAGCGAGATGCGCGAAGGCGGCCGGTCGCTGGTCTGCCTGCCGCTGTTCCATATCGGCGGCACCATCTGGGCGATCTGGGCGATGCAGACCGGATCGACCGTCGTCATGGTGCGCGACCCAGTGCCGGACGTTCTGCTTAAGACCATGGTCGAGCAGAGAATAGAAAGCGCGCTGCTGGTGCCGACGCTGATGCTGTTCATCACCGAGCTGCCGGCCGCGCGCACCGCCGACTTCTCGGCGCTCAAGCTCATCAGCTACGGCACCGCGCCGATCTCGCCCGATCTGCTGCGCCGGTCGATCGAAACGTTCAAATGCCGGTTCCTGCAGGTCTACGGGCTGACCGAAACCACCGGACCGTTCATGGCGCTGTCGCACGAGCAGCATGTCGGCGAACGGCTGTTGTCCTGCGGCCGCCCGATGCTCGGCGGCCGGGTGCGCATCGTCAATTCCAGCGACAACGACCTGCCGCCCTATGCAGTCGGCGAACTGCTTTATCAGGGCGAAAACCTGATGGCCGGCTATTGGGCGCGCGAGGACGCTACGGCGCAGGCCATGCGCGGCGGCTGGTTTCATACCGGCGACGCCGGCTACGTGGACGAGGAGGGTTTCATCTTCCTCAAGGATCGCATCAAGGACATGATCGTGACCGGCAGCGAAAACGTCTATCCCGCTGAAGTCGAAGCGGTTTTGATGGGCCACCCGGAAGTGCTGGAATGTGCCGTGATCGGCGTGCCCGATCCGAAATGGGGCGAAACCGTCAAGGCGGTGGTGGTCCGGCGCGGCGGTGCGACTTTGAGCGAAGCCGCCCTGATCGAATGGAGCCGCGACAAGCTCGCCGGCTTCAAGCGGCCGCGTTCGGTCGATTTCATCGAGGCGCTGCCGCGCAACGCCAGCGGCAAGCTGCTCAAACGCACGCTGCGCGAGCCGTACTGGGCCGGCTATGCGCGGCGGGTCAACTAGGGCGGACTTGCCGAAAGGCTGGTCGAAACGAGATCGACGCCGAGGTCTGGTTCGTGAACGCGGGCATCAACCGCAAAAACTACAACAGCGTCGTTTGATCAATCGGGCCTCTGTAAAGGCGCGTTGAGCATCTCTGTTGCGGCCTTGGTATAAGTTTCGCCGAGGTTTTTAATTTGCTCGCCAAATGAAGCCAATTGAGACTGGATGAATTCGGTCTGAATGGGCACCAGCTCCATGAAATCCTTCGCCCGGCTCAGTTTATGGGCGTAGTCGCGAGCAAGGGTTATGCTCTTCTGGGCAGAGTCCTTCATTTTGTCACCCAACTCCGTCCCAGCCATCGGGTGAGATGAAATCGTCTTCTGAAGAGTATCGAAGTATTTATCCACCGACCGGCGAACTTCCTCTCTGATCTGGTCCGTTAATTGGTCCAGCGTTATGTTCCAATCCGTGATTTTCTCGTTTGCCATTGTGATGTCCTCCTAGAAAAACAGGTGGCTAGAGCGCCTGGCGTCATTGCGTCAGAGGACGCAGACGCGATGCCATGGCGGCTTTTGTGCTCAATCCCGCACTTTTTATTGATCTAAGTCAACAACCATCCCAGCCAGACGGGTCATGCGCGCGAAGGCCGTTGGTGGTCCGGCGCGGCGCAAGGCGGACATCGCGCCGCGTTATGGTCATGTTGGCCGGCCCCGGCGCGGACCTGCAGCGACGGCTAGGACTGCCTGACTTTCAGATTATCGAAGCCTTTGGCGCGATAGACCAGGGCCGACACAATCCAGCTGGCGATGAAGATGCCGACGACGGCAAAGCCGAAATTCACCAGATTATCGTTGAGGCCGCCAATGACGCGCCAGAAACCGCCTTCAAGCCCAAGCTTGTCGCCGATCAGCCCGAGCGCTTCCACGCCGCCGATGAACAAGGCAACGAAGACCGACGCCGCCGTGATCGTCAGGTTGTACCAGAGCTTGCGGATCGGGTTGATAAAAGCCCAGCCGTAGGCGCCGGTCATCAGCACGCTGTCGGTGGTGTCCATCAGAGACATGCCGGCGGTAAACAAGGCGGGAAACACGAGGATGGTCCAGAAAGACATGCCCTGTGCCGCCTGAGTGGCCGAAATGCCGAGCAGGCCGATCTCGGTAGCGGTGTCGAAGCCGAGCCCGAACAGGAAGCCGATCGGATACATATGCCACGACTTCGAGACGACCCGAAACACCGGACGGAAGATCCGGGCGAGCAGTCCGCGCCCTGCCATGAGCGCATCAAGGTCTTCATCGATGATCTTTTCACCGCGGCGGGCGCGGCCGAAGGCCGACCATACGCTTTTCAGAATTAAGAGATTTGCAACGCCGATACCCAGAAGAAACAGTGCCGATACGCTCGTTCCGATAGCGCCCCCGACATTGTGGAATGTGTCGAGTCTTGTCTGCATAGCCGCCGCCGTAGCGGCAATTGCGATGGAAGCGAGCACGACCACGGTGGAGTGTCCGAGGGAAAAGAAGAAGCCGACCGAGTAGGGCGACTTGCCACCCTGCATAAGCTTGCGAACGACATTGTCGATGGCGGCGATATGGTCGGCGTCGAAGGCGTGCCGAAGCCCGAACATGTAGGCCAGGAATGCCGTACCGAGCAGGACCGGCCGATCAGCGAAGGCCGTCAGAGCCCAAATCCAGGCGACGATGTTCGCGGCGACAAGGAAGCTGTAGGTAATTGCCGTTTTGGCCCTGATCCGTGACGGCTGATCGTCGAAGGGATTTGGCAGCACGCGGCGCTTGCTTGAAATGACAATCATGCCCGCCGTCGATGGCTGCGGCTATGGGCATGGCCGTGCGCTGCGCTCCGAGCGTGCGTGTGCGGCCCTTCCGCCGGCAAATAGACCGCGTGGCCATGGCGGACGCCGCGCTCGGCGATGATGTGGTCGGCGAACGCCTTGACGTCGGCGCCGCGGCCCTTGAGAACCGTGACTTCCATGCAGCTTTCGTGGTCGAGATGCACGTGCAGCGTCGCTTGCGCCAGATCGTGGTGTTCGTGATAGTCGCGCGTCAGTCGTTTCGGCAGTTCGCGTTTCTCGTGGTCGTAGATGTAGACCAGCGCGGCGACGCATTGCCTGGTGCGGTCGAGTTGCATCGCGGCCTGCTGCAGGCCGGAGCGGGCAAGGTCGCGGATCGCCTCCGAGCGGTTGGCATAACCGCCCGTAGCCATGTAGCGGTCAAGCTCGGCGGCAAGTTCGTCGTCGACGGTGATGGTCACACGCTGCATCGCTCTCTCTCCGAATGGCGGCGCGATCCTATCACCGTCGCCGGCAGTTTCGGCGGCGATTCCGCTGGCGCCGGAGGCTCGACGCAGCCCTCTCATTCAAGGCCATTCGTCCGCTGCTCATCAACATGGCCCCGGCTCGATCTGGATCGATACTGGCGCAGCCAGTCTTTGCCGTAATCGTTACCGTTGGGTGTGCGCACCAGCGTGTGGATATGGAACCGCTCCGGCTCGGCGTTGCACAAGAACACGCCGGAGTGGTGATCGAATTCGACCATGATCACCGGGCTTTGAATGCGGTAGTAGTAAACGTCGCCATCGCCATAGCGGCCGATCCAGCAAAAATACGCCTCGCCGATATGCCGCTCGACTTCGCCGAGCCGCGCGGCGAGTGGGCCCGGCGGCAGATAGTCGATGAAGGCTCCGACCAGATCGAGCATGGTGCGCTGCTGCGCCTTGTTCATCTCCGACGCGGGCACGCCCTCCTGGGGGATGACGCGATTGTCCTGAAACGCGCCGCCGAGATGGCGTTGATCGGAAAAAAGCCAGCGCCCCGGCGGCATCGCCGGATCCTTCATGCGTTTGTAGATCTGCGCACGGTCCCGCTGCCCCTGGGGAAGCGACTGCATCAGCTGCAGCCCGACGCGCTCCTCATCGCGAAAGATGGTGGTGCCCGCATACGGGCCGACGTCGATCTCGTTGGGCTCCGCACCCATGAACACCGGCGAGATCGTCGTCGACTTGCCGACCACGAAGCAATGCAGGCACAAATGGTGGCCGAAATATTGCCAGCCCCAAGGCGCCGTGAGTGACGGCTCGCCGAACAGGCAGAAATTGTAGCTGTATTCGTTCATCACCTTGCGTGCATTGACCAGCTCGCCGAGAAAGTGATTGATGCGCATGCAGTCGATCGTCTTCGCAAACCCCTTGGGGCTCATGCTGGCTGCCAGCAGAGTGAGGATGGCGGCGCGCATCGGTTCGCCGTGCTCTTCGAGCCGCAAAGTGTCGCGGAACACGTAGAATTCGGGATTGCTCCATTTGCGCCATTGCGCGGAATCGATCGGCTGGCGGATTTTGGCAAGCTCCTCCGCCGTCGCCAGCGCCAGGATGGCGCGCGCCGCGTCCGTCATGGCTTCGACCGGGGCGCCGTTCGGCTCAAGCACGAAAAGATTGTCGCGGACCTTGCCGTCGCAGGTGATGCCCTTGAACGGTTCGGCCAGCAACCGCTTCGGCATCACATCCAATATCTCGTCTATCGGCGGGCTGTACGCGAGGTCGCCGTGCGAATAGGCATCCTGGGTCTCGATGCCGCGTACCGGCGGATGCTCCGGGCCGGGCAGGAATTTCCGGAATTTGCCGGTCGCCGTCATGATTTCACAACGCTTCCCTGCCGCGCTTTTGCCCGAACCTTCTACCCCGACGCGGCCGAGCCGCCGGGCCGGCTCCGCCGCACCCCATCGACACTAGCATTGCAGCATGATCGCCGCCTATTTCGGCGGTGATTCTGGCGGCAGAGGCTCGACGCTGAACAAATCCGCGGCGTTCATGACCGCATTGAAGCGGCCCATGGGATCATATTCTTTGTTCATTGCAATGAGTTTCGGAAGCCACGACGCCGGAATCGAATATTTGAGCCCGGCGCCGGTCGCTTTGCTGCGGATCACGGCGTCCATCATACCACTGACCGCGGCGGCGTTATTCCAGCCGTTGGAAATTCCGCAAGGTTGGAAACAATTTCATCCATAACAGTGCCACGGCGATGGTTCCGAGCCCGCCGAGGACGACCGCCGGTATCGCACCGAGCAAGGCCGCGGCGACGCCGCTCTCGAATTCGCCAAGCTGGTAGGAGGCGTTGACGAAAAGAAAATTCACCGCGCCCACGCGGCCTCGCATCTGGTCCGGGGTCGCCAATTGCACAGCGAGATGCGGATCACCATGCTCACGGTGTCCGCCGCACCCAGAATGGCCAACGCCACGATCGAGAGCCACAGCAGATGCGACAGGCCGAACACCACGGTCGCGAGGCCAAACATGATCACCGCCTGGAACATCCGCAGCCCCACCCGCCGCTCGAACGTGTGGCGGGCGAGCACGGCCGTCATCAGCAATGCGCCGACGGCCGGTGCGCCGCGCAGCACACCCAGTCCCCACGGCCCGGTGTGCAGGATGTCGCGGGCGTAAATCGGCAACAGAGCGGTGGCTCCGCCCAGCAGCACGGCGAACAGATCGAGCGATATGGTGCCGAATATCGCGGGGTTGCGGCGCACGAACTCGACGCCTGCGAACAAGGCGGTAAGCGTCGCCGGCTCTTTCGTGGCCACCGGACGGTCGAGCTTGATCGTCCCGATCAATAGGCCCGAGAGCGCCCAGAACGCCGCCATCGCCGCGTAAGGCACGCCGGGGCCGAGCGCGTAAGCCAGACCGCCCAGTGCCGGGCCGCTGATCATCGCCGCCTGAAACGCCGCGGTGGATAATGCGGTGGCCTTCTGCATCGCCCCGGCCGGCGCGACGCCCGGCAGCAACGCCGCCGCCGCCGGGCTTTCGAACGCGGTGGCGGTGCCGAACACCGCAACGGCCGCAAAGATTTCCGCCACCGTCAGCCATCCGGCAAAACTGCCCCAGGCCAAGAATGCCGCAGCGAGTGCTTCGACGGCCTGGCAAATCTGTACCAGGCGCTTGCGATCGTAACGGTCGGCGGCGTGTCCGGCGATAAAAGTCAGAGCCGCCGTGGGGATGAATTGCACCAGGCCGATGATGCCGAGCGCAAACGCGCTGTAGGTCAGCGCGTAGATCTGCCAGCCTACCGCGACCACGGCGATCTGCGAGGAAAATTCGGAAAACCCGCGCGCCCAAAAATAAAACAGGAACGGCCGATGTCGGAACGGCGATCCGGAACTGGCAGGCGGGGGAGATGACATCGGCAGACTACACAAGGCGAGGGGCCGAACGGAGCCTTCGCGAGCGTCAGCGGCCAGCCGCCGCGCGCGGCGTGGAGTTGGCCAATGGATCGGTCCAGGCGTCGTAGCCGTAGACCCAATCCGGATCGGTCTGATCGCGAAGCCAGGTGTTGGTCCGCGAACTGAGTTGGACCCGCGAGGTGCGCGGCAGGCGGGTCGACTCGAAACGGCGAAAGGCGTCCGCCACGCCCGCCCGATCGACGCCGTCCAGGCAGCGCGACAGCACGGCGGCGTCCTCGAAAGCCATGGCCGCGCCCTGCGCCATATAGGGCGTCATCGAATGGCAGGCATCGCCCAATAGCGTGACGTTGCCGTCCGACCAGCGCGGCAGCGGATCATGATCGACCAGCGGCCTTTTGTGAACGGCGGGACACGAATCGAGCACGTGCTGAACCTGCGGATGGAAACCAGCGAAGGCAGCGCGCAACACGTTCACGTCGCCGGTGGCGGACCACGATTCGAGCGCGAAGCCGGGTTCGGGCTGACTGGTCACGAAATAGACTTCGCTGCGGTCAGGCTTGACGTAATAGATGACAATGTGGCGATCCGGTCCCCACCACTTGGTGCAATCACCGATGCGGTATCCGTTCAGCAGCGTTGCCGGGTATACGGTGCGGTAGGCGACGCGGCCGGTGAAAGCCGGCGTTTCGCCGCCGAACAGCGTGTCTCTGACGACCGAGTGAACGCCGTCGGCGCCAATCAGGGCATCGGCGTCGGCGCTGACGCCATTGGCGAAGTCGAGCCGGATGCCGCCGTCGGCGCGCTGTTCGAACCCGACGAGCTGATGATCAAGCCGCAGTGCGCTGTCCGGCACGACGCTGGCCAAAGCGGCGTGGAGATCGCCGCGGTGCGCCAGCAGGTAAGGTGCGCCATAACGCTGCTCGGCGGTTTCGCCGAAGATCATGTCGAAACGGATCTCGCCGGTATCGAAGTTTCGGTTATTCCAGGAGCGGGGATAGAACGCCGCGGCGCGCAGACCAGGCTCAAGTCCAAAGCTGCGCAGGACTTTCATCGCGTTGAAGCTGATTTGAATGCCGGCTCCGACACGAGCGAAGGCCTTGGCCTGCTCATAGACGGTGACGTCGATGCCGACCCGGCGCAGGGCCGCCGCGGTCGCAAGTCCGCCCATTCCGGCGCCGACGATCGCAACGGAAAGCCTTTTCACGTGGGCATGCCTTGATGTGGGGATGGTTTTTCCAGAGGGATCGAAAACCGCCGCAACGTTCTATCTCGCCTGTTCCGTTTGGGCCGGGACCTTGACGGCCGCGAACTTCTCGAACTCGACATTGTAGAGTTCGCCATCGACCCTTTCGACCCGACGAATATACACGTCCTGAATCATCTCGCGGGTTGCCGGATCGATCGAGACCGGCCCGCGCGGGCTTTCCCACGCTATGCCTTTCATGGCGGCGATCAGAGCGTCGCCATTGGTGTTGCCGCCGGTCTTTCCTATCGCCGCGTAGATCAGGTGCAGGGCGTCGTAAACGGCCACTCCGATATGATCCGGCCGGATGCCGTTGCCGGCGGTCTTGAATCCCGCCACGAAGGCCTTGTTCATCGGCGACGGGTGCGCGGCGGAATATTGCATTGCTGTGGTGACGCCGAGCATCGCATCGCCGGCCTGGTTCAAAACCGCGTCGTCGGTGATGTCGCCGACGCCGATCAGCTTGATCCCGGACTTGTTCAGACCCCGCTCGGCATATTGCCGCATCAGCGCCGCCGCCAGCCCGCCCGGCACCCACACGAACAATGCATCCGGCTTGGCGTCGCGGGCGCGCTGCAGGTAGGGGGCATAGTCGGGATTTTGCAACGGTACGCGAACCGCCTCTAAGATCTCCCCGCCGTCAGCCTTGAATTCGTTGATGAACGCCTTTTCGGCATCGAGACCGGGCGAATAATCGGACACCAGGGTGACCACCCGCTTGATGCCGTTTTTTGCCGCCCATTGGGCCATCGGGACGGTGACCTGGCTCTGCGCGTACATGGTGCGCACGATGTAGGGCGAACGCGAAGTGATGACCGAAGCGACGGCGCCCACGACGAGCTCGGGAATTTTCGCCTCGGTGGCCAGCGGCGCCACCGCAAGCGCGGTCGGGGTCGGGTTGTACCCCATCAGCACCGCGACCTTGTCGTTGACAATGGACTCCAGCGCGATGCGCTTGGCCTGATCCGCCACCCCGCCGTCGTCGCGGATCATGAGCTGGACCTGGCGGCCGGCGACGGTCGTGTTGTTCTGCTCCGTGAACAGCTTCGCGGCGGCGATCATCTGCTTGCCGTTCTCGGCGAACGGTCCGGTCAGGGGCGCCGACAATCCGATCTTGATCGCATCCTGGGCGCCGCCTGCGGCGCCAGTGATCGCGTAGCAGACACTTCCGGCGACGGTCGCAACCGCAACCGCAAGCAACCGTCTTCCGGACTTCTCAAGCGTCAGGTGGAGCATGGCGGACATTGGCAGTCGTCGAACAAAGCTAATCCCGTTTCCGGCGGTCGGAAAGGGTCGCCCGACGTCCGTTTCCTGGCCCCATAGCCGACGGTCTGCGACCGCAATAGGGCGTCCACTTTTTCGGGGCGAAGCGAACACGGAGTAACCGTCGCCCAACGCGCAAACTTCCTTTATAATGGTTCCATACCCGATGGGGTGAAGTACTAGCCGTCCCACACAGCGAAGGGATGACGGCATGCCGGTGACCTACGCGACTTGGCTCGTGCTGCTTTCGATCGTCATGGCGATCCAGGGCGCCTATGTGGGCTTAAGTCTTGCCATTCAGATCGGCGCCGCCACCGGCGCGCGCAGGCGCCTCTTACTCGCCGGCGCCACCGCCTCGCTCGCGGTCGCGATCTGGACCATGCATTTCGTCGGCATGCTGGCGGTGCGCCTGCCTTTCCAGGTCGACTACCTGGTGCTGCCGACACTTCTTTCTTTCCTGGTCTGCATGATCGTGGTCGGGGCCGCGGTTTTTGCCACCAGCTCCGGGCCGCTGACCCTCGTTCGCCTGACGCTTTCCTCCTGTTTGATGGGTGGCGGCATCTTTGCGATGCACTACATCGGCATGACCGCGCTCGATGCCAGCGCCTACATGATCCACAACCCCATCTACGTCGCCGCCAGCATGGCGATCGCCATTGCCGCATCCGGCCTGGCGTTGTGGCTCGCCGCCGGCCGGGGAGGCCGCCCGCCGCTGATCTTGTCGGCGGCCGCCTTCGGCGTCGCCGTGTCCGGCATGCACTACACCGCGATGGCGGGCGTGACGCTTTATCCTTTCGTCACCGCTTCGCCGGGAGCGCCGGCGCTGTCGACCGATCTGCTGGCCATCGTCGTCGCGATCGTGGCGTTTTGCATTTCCGGAATATTTCTTTTGTTGCTGTTGCCGGATTTATCGCGCGCGACATCGGCGGTTGCCAACCCGAAGACCGCACCAATGCTGGCCACTGCTGCGGGAGTAGCGTCGGCCCCGTCGACCGATCCCGCTTTGGCGGATGGCGCGGGCGCCGGAAACCCTGAATTCGGCCGCGGCACCTATGCGCCGCTCGGCGGCGCCGGGGCGCCGGCCCGACGGTTTGCGCGTCACCTGCCGATCGAACGCGATGGCGGCACCCATTTTCTGGCCGTCGAGCATGTCGTCGCCGTGCATGCCAATGCGCACTACACTTACATATTCGACGGTAACGATAAGCTGTTCTGCCCGCTGGCAATCGGCGACGTCGAATCGCGGCTCGACAACGATTGCTTTGTGCGCGTTCACCGCAGCCACATCATCAATATCGATCGGGTGGTCGGCTATAGGCGCTCCGGCGACAACGACCTGGTCGAGATGGCCGGCGTGCACCACTGCCTGGTGCCCGTCAGCCGCAGCCGCATCGGGTCGCTGAAATCGAGGGTCGCAAGGTCGAACGGCGGCGTTCCGGCTTTTGTGCCGCGGCGTCGCGCGCGTTTTGCATCGCAATAGCCGTGGATCGCCGCTGCTCATTGCGGCAGCAGCACTGACGCAATTCGTGCAACGGCGCGGCCATTGGTGCGGCGCCGGAGCTTTTAGTGCATTCGCCATGCGCTGGTGCAGCGACTCTTGCTGCTGCAATGCACAACTCGCCACAATTTCGTTTGTTAGCGGTATTACGCGCGGTTTCGGACGGGCCTTGGTGATGACCTTGGCCGGGCGGGCGGCGCGCCAGGGAGGATGCCCATGATACCAGGCGCTTTCGCCTACCATCGCCCTACTTCCGTCAAAGAAGCGGTCGGTCTGCTCGCCCAATTGGGCGACGATGCCCGCGCGCTCGCCGGCGGACATAGCCTGATCCCGATGATGAAGTTGCGGCTGGCGACGCCGGCGCATCTGGTCGATCTGGCCGCCATTACCGAACTCAAAGGCGCGCGCAGCGACGGCAACGATATCGTCATCGGCGCGATGACGACGCAGCACGATCTCATCGGCTCCGAGCTGTTGCGCGGAAAACTCCCGATCCTGCGCGAAACCTCGGATCAGATCGCCGATCCGCAGGTGCGCTACCTCGGCACGCTCGGCGGCAACGTCGCCAACGGCGATCCCGGCAACGACATGCCGGCGGTGATGATGTGCCTCGGCGCCACCTACCACGTGACGGGCAAAAACGGCGAACGCCGCCTGGCGGCCCGCGAGTTCTACCAGGGCGCCTATTTTACATCGCTGGAAACCGGCGATGTGCTCACCGCGATCCGCATTCCGGTGCCGCCGACAGGTCACGGCTACGCCTACGAAAAGCTCAAGCGCAAGATCGGCGATTACGCAACCGCCGCCGCCGCCGTCGTGCTCACCTTGAGCGGCGGCAAGGTGGCGAGCTGCTCGATCGGACTGACCAACGTCGCCGAAACGCCGTTGTGGGCGGAGGAGGCGGCAAAAATCCTGGTCGGCTCGACGCTCGATGCGGCCACCGTCAAACGCGCTGTCGCCGCCGCCGAGGCGATCACCGCGCCGGCCGCCGACGCCCGCGGGCCTGCGCAATACCGCACCAAGATGGCTGGCGTGATGCTGACGCGTGCGCTCGCCCGCGCCAAATCGCGTGCTCGTGGCTGACGCGAAGGAGCAAGAACAATGGCCAAATCCCAAGTCTCGATGACGGTGAACGGCAAGACCATCGAAGCGCTGGTCGAGCCGCGAACCTTGCTCATCCACTTCCTGCGCGACCAGCAAAACCTCACCGGCCCGCATATCGGCTGCGAAACCAGCCATTGCGGCGCCTGCACCGTCGATCTCGATGGCAAATCGGTGAAGTCATGCACCGTGTTCGCCATTCAGGCGAACGGCGCCGACATCCGCACCATCGAAGGCATGGCCAACGCCGACGGTACGCTGCACGCGCTGCAGGAAGGTTTCCGTGAGATGCACGGGCTGCAATGCGGCTTCTGCACGCCGGGCATGATCGTGCGCGCCTATCGCCTGCTGCAGGAAAATCCCAGTCCGTCCGAGGAAGAGATCCGCTACGGCATTTCCGGCAATCTCTGCCGCTGCACCGGCTATCAGAACATCGTCAAAGCCATCCAATATCGCCGCCGCCAAGATCAGCGGCGTGCCGTTCCAGGAGGCCGCAGAATGAACGACATGACCCCCACCTCCGCCGAACGCGCCGCCAAGCTCGAGGGCATGGGCTGCAAGAGGAAACGCGTCGAAGACATCCGTTTCACCCAGGGCAAGGGCAATTACGTCGACGATGTGAAGCTGCCGGGCATGCTCTACGGCGACCTGGTGCGTTCGCCGCATGCCCACGCGCGCATCAAAAAGATCGACACGGCCAAGGCCGCGGCGGTGCCGGGCGTCGTCGCGGTGATCACCGCCGAAACGCTCAAAACCGTCAATCTGGCGTGGATGCCGACGCTGGCCGGCGACGTGCAAATGGTGCTGGCCGACGGCAAAGTGCTGTTCCAGAACCAGGAAGTCGCATTTGTCATCGCCGAGAACCGCGAAGCGGCGGCCGACGCTGTCGAACTGGTCGAAGTCGAATACGACGCGCTCCCCTGCAACGTCGATCCGCTCAAGGCAATGACCGACGGCGCGCCGATGATCCGCGAGGACTTGAAAGACAAGACCGAGGGCGCGCACGGCAAGCGCAAGCATTACAACCACATCTTCTCGTGGCAGGCCGGCGACAAGGCGGCGACCGATGCGGCCTTTGCCAAGGCCGACGTGACGATCAGGGAGTTCATTGTCTACCCGCGCTGTCACCCTTGTCCGCTCGAGACCTGTCAGTGCGTCGCCTCGTTCGACAAGATCAAAGGCGAGCTGACGCTGTGGGGCACCTTCCAGGCACCCCACGTGATCCGCACCGTCGGCTCGCTGATCTCAAAAATCCCCGAGCACAAGATCCATGTCATCGCGCCCGACATCGGCGGCGGTTTCGGCAATAAGGTCGGCGCCTATTCGGGGTACATCTGCGCCATCGTCGCCTCGATCGTGACCGGACGTCCGGTGAAATGGGTGGAGGACCGCATCGAGAACCTCTCCACCACGGCCTTTGCCCGCGACTTCCACATGGACATGGAAATTGCCGCGACCAAGGACGGCAAAGTGACGGCGATGCGCTGCTACACCATCGCCGACCACGGCGCCTTCGACGCCTGCGCCAACGCCACCAAATGGCCGGCGGGTCTGTTCAGCATCATCAGCGGCTCCTACGACTTCCCCGCCGCTCACGTGCTGGTCGACGGCGTCTATACCAACAAGGCGCCGGGCGGCGTTGCCTACCGCTGCTCGTTCCGCGTCACCGAAGCCGCCTATGCCATCGAGCGCGCCATGGACATCATGGCGCAAAAGCTCGGCATGGACCCGGCCGAATTCCGCATGAAGAACCTGATCCGGCGCGAGCAATTTCCCTACACCTCGGCGTTCGGCTGGCAATACGATTCCGGCGACTATCAGACCGCCATGAACAAGGCGATGGAGTCGGTCGGCTACAAGAAGCTGCGCCAAGAGCAGAAGGCCAAGCGCGAAGCCTTCAAGCGCGGCGAGACCCGTGAGCTGATGGGGATCGGCGTCGCCTTCTTCACCGAGATCGTCGGCGCCGGTCCGTCGCGCGCCTGCGACATTCTCGGCATCGCCATGTTCGATTCCGCCGAAATCCGCATCCATCCGACCGGCTCCGGCATTTGCCGGCTCGGCACCAAATCGCAAGGCCAGGGCCACGAGACGACTTACGCCCAGATCATCGCCACCGAGCTCGGGCTTCCCGCCGACAACATCATGGTCGAGGAGGGCAACACCGACACGGCGCCCTACGGCCTCGGCACCTACGGCTCGCGTTCGACGCCGGTCTCGGGCGCCGCCACCGCCATGGCCTGCCGCAAGATCAAGGCCAAGGCGCAGATGATCGCCGCCTACATGCTGGAAGTGCATGACGACGATCTGGAGTGGGATGTCGACCGCTTCCGCGTGAGGGGCAACCCGGAGCGCTTCAAGACCATGACGGAGCTTGCCTGGGCGGCGTACCACGAGGTGCCGCCCGGCATGGAGCCGGGGCTCGAGGCGATCAATTATTACGATCCGCCGAACTTCACCTTTCCGTTCGGCGCTTACATCTGCGTCATCGACGTCGACGTCGACACCGGCCAGACCAAAGTCCGGCGGTTCTACGCACTCGACGACTGCGGCACCCGCATCAACCCGATGATCATCGAAGGCCAGATCCATGGTGGTCTGACCGAAGCCTTCGGCATCGCCATGGGCCAGGAGATCCACTACGACGACGACGGCAACGTGACCACGGCGTCGTTCATGGACTATTTCCTGCCGACCGCGGTCGAGACCCCGCATTGGGAGACCGACTGGACCACGACGCCGTCGCCGCATCACCCGATCGGCGCCAAAGGCGTCGGCGAGAGCCCGAACGTCGGCGGCGTGCCGTGCTTCTCCAATGCGGTCAACGACGCCTTCGGCTTCCTCGGCTCGACCCACATCCAGATGCCGCACGACCATTGGCGCACCTGGACGGCCGCGGAGAAGCTCGGGCTGCATGGGTGAAGAGGCAGGCCCGCGACACCATATGCCTTTAGTCGTCACCCTGAGGTGCTCGGCGCGCAGCGCCGAGCCTCGAAGGGCGACAGCCCGGGCCGTGCATCCTTCGAGGCTCGCTGTCGCTCGCACCTCAGGATGACGGTGATGGGCTTTGCGAGTTGTCATGACCCTGAAGCGCGAAGAGATCTCCGACAAACTTGCGGCTGTCGGCTATGTCGCCGACCGCGACATTGCGACCGCGCTGTGGCTGATGGAGTTCCTCAAGCGTCCGCTGCTGCTGGAAGGCGAGGCCGGCGTCGGCAAGACCGAGGTCGGCAAGGCGCTCGCCGCGGTACACGGCGCCGAGCTTATTCGGCTGCAGTGCTATGAGGGTCTCGACCAGAACGCCGCGCTGTACGAGTGGAATTATCAGCGCCAGCTCCTTGCCATCAAAACCCGCGAAGGCATCGGCGAAAATGCCGATGCGATCGAGGAACACATTTTCTCCGAGCGTTATCTGCTCGAGCGGCCGCTGCTGGCCGCCATCCGCCGCGAAAAGCCGCCGGTGCTGCTGATCGACGAGGTCGATCGCGCCGACGAGGAATTCGAAGCCTTCCTGCTCGAACTCCTGTCGGATTTTCAGGTCAGCATTCCCGAGCTTGGCACCATCAAGGCCACCTCGATCCCGCGCGTGGTGCTCACCTCGAACGGCACCCGCGAATTGTCCGACGCGCTGCGCAGGCGCTGCCTCTACCACTACGTCGATTTTCCCGACGTCGACCGCGAGGCCAAGATCATCCTGACGCGGACGCCGGGGATCGACACCACGCTGGCGCTGCAGATCGCGCGCATGGTCGCCGCGGTGCGCAAGGAGGATTTGCGCAAGGTACCCGGCGTCGCCGAGACGCTCGATTGGGCGGCGACGCTGGCCGGCCTCGAAGTGCACGATCTGCGGCAGGAGCCGGAGGCGGTCTACGAGACCATGATCTGTCTGCTCAAGACCCATGAGGATCGCTCCCGGCTCAGCCGTGAAGTGAGCGAGCGTCTGCTCGGCAAGGTGGCGTGATGAATGCAAAATATCCCCGCATTCGCGGGGACGAGCGGAATGAAATGCCTGGCGGGCGCCGGCGTCTTGCCGGCTTTGCCCGCACGTTGCGCGACAACGGCTTCAAAGTCGGGCTGGCCGAAACCAGCGATGCGCTTGCGATCCTGACCTCGCCGGCTGCACTCCGTCCCACCTCGCTCAAGCCGGCGCTGCGCGCGCTGTTCTGCGCCACGCATTCCGACTGGCAACGCTTCGACGATATTTTTGATGCGTTCTGGCGCGGTGAGGGCATGCGGCAGCGGCAAATCCTTGCCGGCGTCCCGCAAGCGAGCCACGCGCCGGCGCGGCGCCTTGCCGAAGCGCATGTGCCGCAGGATGCGCTCGGCCGGCCCGATCGCGTCGAGCGGCGCAGCGACGGCGACGGCGAAACCGCCGCCGACGGCCGCGGCCGCCGCGAAGGCGCGTCGCGCGTCGAAGCTTTGTCGGCAGCCGATCTGCGCCACATCGTCGATCCGGACGAAGTCGCGGCAACGCATGCGCTGGCGGCGCGGCTCGCCCGCACCATGCGCGCACGGCTCGTGCGCCGCGAGCAGGTGCGCCGGCGCGGCCGGCGTCTCGATCTGCGCCGCACCATTCACCGCAACATCTCGCATGGCGGAACGCTGATCGAGTTGGCTTGGCGGCGCCGCAAGATCAAGCCGCTGCGGCTCGTGGTGCTGCTCGATGCCTCCGGCTCGATGAGCCTCTACACCGCGTTCTTCGTGCGCTTCCTGCACGGCGTCGTCGACAGCTTCCGCGAAGCCGAAGCCTTCGTGTTTCACACCCGGCTCGCCCACGTTTCGCCCTCGCTGCGCGATCGCGACGTGACCCGCGCGGTCGACAAACTCGCGCTGATGGCGCAGGGCATCGGCGGCGGCACCCGCATCGGCGAGAGCCTCGCCACGTTCAATCGCTGGCACGCAAGGCGCGTGATCAATTCGCGCACCGCGCTGATGATCGTGTCCGACGGCTACGACACCGGCGAGCCGGAGCAGCTCGGCGAGGAGATGCGCCGGCTGCGGCGCCGCTGCCGCAAGATCGTCTGGCTCAATCCGCTGATCGGCTGGCGCGACTATTCTCCGCAGGCCCGCGGCATGCAGGCGGCGCTGCCCTATGTCGATCTGTTTGCTCCGGCGCACAACCTCGAAAGCCTGGCGGCGCTCGAGCCTTATCTGGCGAGACTCTGATCATGGGGCGCTCGACCGACATTCTTGAGATCATCGCCTCGCGTAAATCCGCCGGCGAACCATTCGCGCTGGCGACGGTGGTGCGCACGGTGGCGGCGACCGCGGCCAAGGCCGGCGCCAAGGCGGTGATCCTGCCGGACGGCAGCATCTCGGAAGGCTGGATCGGCGGCGGCTGCGCCCGCGCGGCGGTGCTCAAGGCGGCGAAGGATGCGCTGGCCGACGGCCGGTCGCGGCTCGTCTCGGTGCAGCCCCCCGAGGCGCTGGACGAGCGGGGCGTCAAGGCCGGCGCCGAGCAGGAAGGCGTGCGGTTCGCCAAGAACATGTGTCCCAGCCAGGGCACCATGGACATTTTCGTCGAGCCGGTATTGCCGCGGCCGCAAGTGGTGATTTGCGGTTCAAGTCCGGTGGCCGTCGCTGTCGCCGATTTTGCCAAGCGCGCCGGGTTTGCGATCACCGTGTGTGCTCCCGCAGCGGAGCAGGGCGCGTTCAACGAAGCGGACCGCCGGATCGAGGGTTATGCGCTGCCGGTCGAGGAGGGCGGCGCACGCTATGTGGTGGTCTCGACCCAGGGCCGCGGTGACGAAGCCGCGCTGCTGGCGGCGCTGGCCGTCGATGCCGATTACGTCGCCTTTGTCGGCAGCCGCAAAAAGGCGGACGCACTGAAGGCGACGCTCGCCGAACGCGGCGTCGGCGCCGAACGGCTGGCCAAGCTCAAAGCCCCGGCAGGCCTCGATCTCGGCGCCATCACGCCGGACGAAATCGCGATTTCGATCGTCGCCGAAATCGTCAGCAAGCGGCGCAGCAAAGTTTCGCGCCGCGCTGGTCAACTCTAATTCAGCAATACGAATTTTGCGGCGCGCGGGTTGCCGGCAGCACGCTGCTTCATCCGGCACGGCGAAGCCGGGCACGGGTCATGCGGCTGGCCAGTTGCGCGCACTGGCCGCGAATTTCCGGAATCGCCATAATCTCCCAGAGCGCCGCGCGGGTGAGCGGCCCGACGGCAAGTAGCCGCGCGGAAGGTGTGCCGGAACGGCCGATGAGGGCGCCGTCGTCCGCCACATCGATGCCGACATCGAGCGGGTCGAGCCGGGAGCGGCCGTGTTCGATCAGGCTACATACCGCCGGGTTTGTGGGTCGATACGGAACCGTGACCACGCCGCGGCAATCGACGATCTTATCGACGCGCATGGTTTCAGTCGCGCCGGCGCCGCGGCGCCGATAACGGACGCGAGCGCCGGCCGCGTTCGGCTCGATATCGCACAACTTAGCTGCCATCACAGTGAGCTGGCCCGACCTGAGCGCGGCGGCGGTAAGCGTTGCCGCTTCCGGCGCCATGCGGTGACGATGAACGTCCCACCACGGCCGGGCGTGCCTGAGAAAGCTGCGCCGCGCGGCGGCCGGCAGGCGCTGCCAGATTTCCTGGTTATAGGGTCTGATGCCTTCGAGCACGCCGCGCCAATCGCCGCCGCGCGCCGCGTGATCGGCGACGCGATGGCGCAGCCAGCCGAGAAACTCCGACGTGCCGGCGCCGAGCGGAATCTCGGCCCGATCTATCCGCAACGGCTCGATCGATCGGTGCGCCAGCGGCAGCAGGCCGCGTCGCGACATCGCAACGATCGGTCCCCTGTGCCCGGCGCCGCCGAGCGAAAGCACATAATCGATCATGGTCAATCCGGTTCCCACGATCAGAACCCGGTCGTCGCGGTCGACGCCGGCTTCGGCCGGCGCGCTCCAGGGATCGACGTGGCAGCCGTCAAACTTTCCCGGCAGCTCGTGTCCGGTCGCGAGAATGGCCAAGTCGGCAAACTGACGCGATCCGTCGGCCAGCGCGATGGCGACGCCGGACCGGGTTTCCTCGATCGAAACGCATTCGCCGCGAACGACACGAAGCCGGCCCGGACGCCCGCCTTGCGCGACAAAAGGCGCGTTCAAGCTGGCGAGGTAATCGCCGTAGACCGCGCGCGGCACGAACGTCGATACGTCGCTGCCTGCTCTCCGATGCGACCGCGCGTTGCCCGCCCGGGCACGGAGCCAACGGCAGAAGTGATCTGGCTCGTCGGCAACCGCGCTCATCGAGCCGGCGGGCACATTGAGGAGATGATCCGGATTGGTGGCCGCGTAGGCGACGCCGCGCCCGATCTGCGGTCGCCGCTCGACCAGAGTGACGCGGACGTCGGCAGCCGGGTCGCGCAACAGGTGAAATGCCATCAGCGTGCCGCTCGCGCCGCCGCCGACGATGATGATGACCTCGGTCAGCGCGTCTGCGACCGCGAACTTTGCCAAAGCCATGCCAGTCACCATCGAAATCTGCGGCGGCGGCCTGGTTTTGCCGCCGGCCCCTTAGGGCCGCCAGAATCAATCTCGTTATAGTCTATCCATTTAATAGAATAAATATACTTAAGATGGCAAACGCACAAAATCTTTGGCGTGCCAGCCGCGGCATCACGACAAGAATTCGCTTTTGTCAACCAGCCACTTGACGAGATTTATCAATTATCATCACGGTCGAGCACCGGCGAAGGAAACCTCCGGAACCGCCGCGCTTTCAATCGGGAGATCAAATCGATGTCATCGTCTTCACAGGCACAGCGCCCGGAAACGCTTGCGCTGCATGCCGGCTGGCGTTCGGATCCGACGACCGGCGCCGTTGCCGTGCCGATCTATCAAACCACGTCATACCAGTTCCGCGACACCGAGCACGCCGCGAACCTGTTCGCGCTCAAGGAGCTCGGTAACATCTACACCCGCATCATGAATCCGACCAACGATGTGCTGGAAAAGCGCGTGGCGGCGCTGGAAGGCGGCGTTGCCGCCTTGGCGCTGGCATCGGGGCAGGCGGCGTCGGCGTTCGCGCTGCAGAACCTCGCCCGTGCCGGCGACAACGTCGTCAGCTCGACCGATCTTTACGGCGGAACGTGGAATCTGTTCGCCAATACACTAAAGGATCAAGGTATTGAAGTCCGCTTCGTCGATCCGGTGGATCCGGAGAACTTCCGCCGCGCCACCGACGATCGTACCCGCGCCTATTACGCCGAGACGTTGCCTAACCCGAAGCTGACGGTGTTTCCCATCGCCGAGGTCGCTGCTATCGGGCGGGGCTTCGGTGTTCCGCTTGTCATCGACAACACCGCGGCGCCGATCCTGACCCGGCCGTTCGAGCATGGGGCGGCGGTGGTTGTCTATTCGACCACCAAATATCTCGGCGGCCACGGCAATTCGATCGGCGGTCTTATTGTCGACGGCGGCAATTTCGACTGGGCCGCATATCCGCAGCGCCAACCGGCGCTCAATACGCCGGATCCGAGCTATCACGGGGCGGTATGGACCGAGGCGGTCAAGCCGCTCGGGCCGATCGCCTACATCATCAAGGCCCGGGTGACATTGCTTCGCGATCTGGGCTCGGCGCTGTCGCCGTTCAACGCCTTTCTTATTCTGCAGGGCGTCGAGACCGTTACGCTGCGCATGGCAAAGCACTGCGAGAATACGCAGGCGGTGGCGGATTTTCTGGCAAACCGTCCGGAGATCACCCGCGTCATTCATCCCTCGGTGCAAACGGGTGTTCACCGCGAGCGCGCCCATCGTTATCTCAAGGGCGGGCTGGGCGGTCTGGTCGGCTTCGAATTGGCCGGCGGCAAGGAGGCCGGGCGCCGCTTCATCGACGCGCTGCAAATGTTTTATCACGTCGCCAACATCGGCGACACGCGCAGCCTCGCGATTCACCCCGCCACCACCACCCATTCGCAGCTCGAACCGCGCGAGCTCGACGCAACCGGTGTCACCGACGGCTATGTGCGGCTGTCGGTCGGCATCGAGCACATCGACGACATCATCGCCGACATCGAGCGCGGGCTTGCGGCGGCGGGCAAGGTCGCCAAGGCGGCCTGAGCGGCGCATCGTCCGGCTTCACATCGCGTCATCACCGGGCCGGCCCGCTGCGCCGCAGCCCGGTGATGCATCGGCCTGAAAAAGCATCGATTGCCGGCTCTTGACCACTCAGGGCGGCTAATTCGCCGCGCGGCGGCAGCGCCTCGCTTACGGCTTTTCAGTGCCGTATTGGAGAACCTGGACCTTCTCGATGGTGACGAGGCCGCTCGTCATCATGCCGTCCAGCACCGGAAGAAACCCGTCGATCTTTTCCTTCGAATTGACGATTTCCACCACCACCGGCAAGTCCTGCGACAGCCGCAGAATCTTAGTGGTATGAATGTGGCTCGAGTGGCCGAAGCCGACGTGGCCCCGCAGCACCGTCGCGCCGCCGAGGTGCATTTCCCGGGCCTTCAGCACGATTGCCTCGTGCAGCGGCAGATTGCCGAATTTGTCGTCCTCGCCGAAGAAGATACGAAGCAGGACTGCGTCGCGGGGAATCTGCATGTCAGATCCATCTCATCGTGTTGATTGCGGCGGCGGCCACGAATCCTGCCCATACGGCGATCAGACAGAGCGCCACCGACAGGCCGACATTGGCGCCGGCGCGAAACCACTCCCCATCGCTCGCAAGATTAAGCGTCTGCAGGCTGAATGAAGAGAACGTGGTGTAGCCGCCGCAGATGCCGGTCATCACCAACTGGCGTGCGGTTGAACCGACATAGAGTCGCCCATTCGGGCCGGTGAGGGTAGCGAAAAATCCGATGATGAAGGAACCGGTGACGTTGACGAAGAGCGTACCCCAGGGAAACGTCTCGCCGATCAGCCGCGCCGCCACCCCGGATAGAAAGTAGCGCCCGGTCGTTCCGATCGCGCCGCCGATTGCAACCCAAATATAGATTCCCATGATCTCCACCAGTATCGGTTACGCGCTCCATCGTCGTAACTCCCTTGGGAACAGCTCATTGCGCCGAGCCATTCGTTTCGGTGTCGTTAGTCGGAAAATATAAAGCGGGTACCCGCAGACAATCCGTCAACCTCAGTAGAGCGTGAGTGCGAGAATAAGCACGAGCAGCGCCCCGATCAACGCCAGGTAAAAGTTCAGCTGGCCGGATTGCAGCGCCTTGAACCTGTTGGCGACGGCAAACACGGCGCGGGTCACGGGCGCAAACAGATAAGGGCCGAAGATCGGCGCCACGTCGTGCGAAAATACCAGCCGCTGCACGAAGTAACGGGCGCCGTTGGCTTCTCGCGTTGTCTGTTCGGTGGGGCGATAGACGAAGCTGTAGAATGTGCGCAGCGCGTTCGAGAAGGTAAGCGCGGTGGTCGATGCGCGCGCCGGATCGTGGTCCAGTCCGCCGTACCAGACCGGAACGCGACGCACCGCATAATGCCGGTTGGCGATCACCAGGATGAGCGGAAGCAGCGCCAGGAGCGGCATGACGACGACCAGCAGCGTCGGCGAGATGAAGGCGAACTTGGCGGTCAGCGGCACCAGCAGCAGCCCGTCGTGCATGTCCCGCGCCGCCTGGGTGCCGAATTCGATCGGAAACGGCTACCCGCAACGCGTCGAGCCAAACCGGCATTCCGACCGCGAGCGCCAGCACGCCCAAGCCAAGAACGCCGACGGCAAATGCGATGACCGGGCGCACAGCCGGGAATTGGCGCGACGTGCGTCCGAGCAGCCCAATGCCAAACGCCTTGACATAGGTCGCAAACGCGACCGCGACCGTCAGCGCCAGACCGGCGCCGGCAAGCGCCATCACCAGGCGGCTCGGCAGCGTGTCGAGGCGGAAGCCCTGAAACACGGTCTCGAACATGTACCATTCGCTGACGAAGCCCGCCTGCGGCGGCATGGCGGCGAGGCTCATGGCCGAAAACAGCGCTCCCACACCAAACAGCCACATACTATGGCGCAGCAAGCCGGTGTGAACGATTTGGTACCGGCCGGTGGCGCCGTAAACGCCGTCGGCGGCGAGGAACAAGCCGCCCTTGGCAAGCGCATGTCCGGCGAGGTGCAGAAGCGATACGGTCCACGCCAAGCTTGCAAGTTCGGGCTTGCCGTGGCCGCGGAAGATCAAGGCCGCGCCCAGCATGGCGACCGCAATCGAGGCGTTTTCCGCCGACGAGAAGCTCAACAGCGTGCGCCAATCTTCCTGCTGGAACGCGTAGAGCGCGGTGAGGATGGCGCTGAGCACGGCAATAATGATGACGAATATGCCGAGGCCGGCGGCGATGCCCGGCTGCTGGTCGGGCAGCCATTCCAGCAGGCCGCGGCTCAAACCGTAGAACGCGGCATTGAGCACCACGCCCGACATCAACGCGCCGGAAGCGCCGCTGCCGGCGCCGTACGCGCTCGGGAACCATTCGTAGAACGGAAGCAGGCCCAGCTTGGCGCCAAAGCCAACGACCAGCAGAATGCCGACGAACACCAGTGCCGGCGCCGTCAATTTGCCGGCCGCCGCGCCGAACTCGGCGAAAGCGAACGAATGCGCCGCGGTCGCCAACAGGAGAACCGCGGCCATGAGCGCGACCGCGCCGATTTCCAGCAGGCCCAGCATGAACAGGACCGGGCGGCCGACCTCGGCGGACAGCTTCTCGCTGAAGATCATGACGGCGCCGCCGAAGCTCATGATCTCCCACGCAATCAAAAAACCCGCACCGTCGCGAATCCCAAAAACCCCAAGCGCTCCAATCAGGCTCATTGCCGCGCCGAACAACCAGCCGGCTTGGCCCAAACGCGCCGGCGTCGCCAATGCGCCGGCGAAGGCCGCCGGAACGAGCCCGAAGCCGAGGAGCCAGGCGCCGTCGGGGCTCAATTGAAAGAAAACCGGCGCCCCGGCGAGGTAAGTCGGCAGCCGTGCCGTGGACGTTCCACCGGGCAGCGCCAGGATGGCCGCGCAAATTCCGGCAAGGCTGCCAACGCACAACAGGACGCGAGCAATGGCGGTCGCGCCGCCGGTGAGCGCGATGAGTGCGGCGGCGAGCCAGAGAGCAAACGCGGCGATCAGGAGCTCATTCGCCAAGCCGGCCTCCCTTGACCCGCTGCGGTACGCGACCGAGAAACATCAGCAGCGCCTCGATGATTGCGGCGGGGTTGGGCGGGCAGCCAGGCAGATAGACGTCGACCGGGATCACGCCATCGAGTCCGTGACCCGACGCGTAGCCGCCTTCGGCGATGCCGCCGGACACCGCGCACGTGCCGACGGCAAGCACCCAGCGCGGCTCCGCCATCGCTTCATAGGTGGCGTGCAGCGGGCCGAGCATGGCGTTCGTCACCGGCCCGGTCACCAGAAGAAGATCGGCAAACCGCGGCGACGCGGTGAAGAAGATGCCGAGGCGGTGCAGGTTGTAGAACGGATTGTTCAGCGCCTGCAGCTCGGATTCGCAACCGTTGCACGAGCCGGCGTCGACGTGACGGACATGAAGGCTGCGCCGGAATGCGCGGCGGGTCTGCGCACCGCGTGCGGGCGCGTTGCCGGCGTCGGCTTTCCAGATCAAGTCATCGCGGGCGCGCGCTCCGAAGGCCCAATCAGACGATGGGCTCATTGCGCCGGTCGGGCAGGCCTCGGTGCAGAGCTGGCATACGACGCAGCGGCCATAATCGACGTCGAGCGTGCCGCCCGAGTTGACTGTCGCGCGCATGGTGATCGCCTTGGTCGGACAGATATCGGCGCAGGCTCGGCAACCCTCGGTGCACAACTCGGGTTTGTAGCGAGGCATACCCAAGAAGCCTGCCTGGCCATCGGTTCCCTCGGCCAACGGCCAGGGTGCCGTCTGCCTGCCCTGCAGCAATCCCAACAAGGTCCATTGCGGCATGGCTTGCTCCTACCGATCGCATCCGGCGATGGTGAGGCCGAAGCTCGCCTCATTGATCGCGTAGTCCATCATGTTGCTGTCGTGCACGGTGAACGGAAACACCCGCCAGTTCGAAAACGAGGGCGATTTGATCTTGACCCGCACTAGCCTGCCGTCGCCGCCGATGTGCACGGCATAGAACAAGGTGCCGCGCGGTGATTCGGTAAAGCCGAGGCCCTCGGTGTTGGGCGCGATTTCGCAGTCCGCGCGAACCGGCCCCTCGGGCAAGGCATCGAGTGCGCGCTCGATCGAAGCGATGCTTGCCGCCACCTCCGCCATGCGCACCTGGGCGCGGGCGTGGGCATCGCCGGCTTCCCGCACGGCGACCTTCGGCGGAATCTCGGCATAGGCGGCGTAAGGGTGGTCGCGCCGCAAGTCTCGGTCGATGCCTGATGCGCGTTCGATCGGTCCGGTCGCGCCCTGATCGAACGCCAGGCGACGGTCGAGTTTGCCGGTCGTGATCAGACGGTCGAGATGGCTCGCGGTATTTTCCATGTGCGCGGCGTAACGCGAAAATCTTTCGCGCAAGGCTGCAAGTTCGGCCCCCAGCCAGCCTTCCGGCGACAGGTCGCGTCGCAGCCCGCCAAGCGCCAGCACGCTGCGCAGGAAGCGGCTGCCGGTCAGCCGGGTATTAAGCTGCTTGGCTCGCTCTTCAAGCAGCCTGCCTTCGGCTTCGCCGACCTTGAGCGTTGTGGTGTGGCAGAGGTGGCCGAAATAGTGCAGGTGATTGTAGAGGCGCTCCATCTCCGCCAGCAGCAAGCGCAAGAATTTCGCGCGCGCCGGAACGGTGCAATTGGCCGCGGTTTCGACCGCCTGGCAGTAAGCGAGCGCGTGCGCCACGCTGCCGACCCCTGAAACCCGCTCGGCCAGTACCACCGCGCGTTCCGGCGCGAGCCCCTCGAACCGCTTTTCCATGCCGCGATGCTTGAAGAACAGCCGTGGATGATAGTGAATGATCGCTTCGCCGACATAGAAGAACAGAAATTCGGCCGACTCCAATACGTCGGCCCGCACCGGACCGAACGGCAGCAGCTGCACGTCGCCGCCGGCGCCGGCCAACTCCGGAATGGATCGCTCGTTGCGTTCGATGCGGAGCGGGCGATCGGGCGGATAGCCCGGTGCGAATGGCGGCAGGCTCGATTGGACGCCGTCATGCAGGACCAGGCGATGCGGCTGTGGATGATCGGTGAAGGCAAGCCCGAACAGGTCGGTGATTTCCCGCTCGTACCAGCTCAATAGCGGTGCGATGGGAGCAAGGCTCGGAACCGGCTCGTTCGCATCGCAGCGCCAAACCGCGAACGGCGCAACGCCGGCGCGGCTCGCGGCATAACGCAGCTCCAGCCGATGCGGTTCGGGATACCACGCATAGGCCATCTGCATGCGCCCCCCGGACGCGAGCAGCCGGGTCGCGGTGGCCTTCAATTCCGCCGGACGAAGCGATGTGACCGCCGGCACCGTCACGGGTTGGGCCCCGTCAATAGCCGCGCCGCCGCCATGAAGTGATCCCACAGGTCGCTCGGCCACCAGACTCCGAACACCAGAAGCGGCGCCAGAGCGAGCCACATCGGCGTGACGCACCAGCGGCTGATCGGCGTCGCGCGATCCGCCGAGCGCGCGTCGGCGTCGAAATACATGATGCGAAAATGGTTGAGAAAGCCGATGAAGATGACGATCAGCAACACGATCATCACATAGACCGCCCAATCGTAGCCGCGTTCGAACCCGGCGCGCAGGATGACGAGCTCGCTGAGAAACAATCCGAATGGCGGGGCGCCGGTAATGGCGGCGGCGCCGGCGAGCCACAACGCGCCCTGCACCGGGAAGCGCGTCCAGACGCCGTGGATGCTGCGGATTTCCTTGGAGCCGTAGCTGCGCATCACATTGCCGGCGCCGAAGAACATCAGCGATTTGTTCAGCGAGTGGTTGAGCATGTGGTAGAGCGCGCCGGCGATGCCGAGCGGCCCGCCGAAGCCGAAGCCGAGCGCCAGCACGCCCATATGCTCGATGCTGGAATAGGCCATCAGCCGCTTGATGCCGCTCTGCTGAACGATGAAAAGCGCGCCGACGATGAGCGAGACGACACCAAAGGCAACCAGCGTGGTCCGCGCGAGATGACCGTTCTGCGCCGCGTCGGCGATCGCCAAGTAGCGGACAATGCCGAGCATGGCGCTGTTGAGCAGCGCGCCCGACAGCATCGCCGAGATCGGCGCCGGGCTTTCGCTGTGGGCGTCGGGCAGCCACGTGTGCATCGGCGCCAGGCCGACCTTGGTGCCGTAGCCGACCAGCACCAGCAAATAGGATAGCGCGGCCAGCGCGGGATTCATTTTCGGCGCCGCCTCGCGCAACGCGTCCCAGGTCATGTCGTAGCTCGGCCCGAGCACGAAACTGCCGCACCAGTAGAACAGTACGGTGCCGAGCAAGCGCGAGACTGATCCCGGCGGAAATGATAATAATGTATTTCCAGGCCGCTTCGATGCTCTCGGCCGCGCGCTCAAATCCGACCAGAAACGTGCTCACCAGCGTGGTGAGTTCGACGACGATCCAGTACAGGCCGGCATTGTTCATCACCGAGCTCAACAGGATGGTCAGCGCGAACCCGGAAAACAGCGCATAAAAAATCCACAGCCGCCCGTCCTCGCCGAGCAGCCGCATGTAGCCGATCGAATAGATCGAGGCGAGCAGATAGACGATCGCGGTGCAAAGAATGACCCAGGCGCCGGTGGTGTCGACGACGAGGTAGTCGCCGAGATAATGAAAAGGCCCGCTGGCGCTCATTATCGCCAGCGGGATCGCGGCAGCAAATACGACGAGACTGGCGGCGAGATTGAGACCCTCCGCTGCGCGCGGCGCGCGGACGACCATGCAGCCCACCGCCGCAACCGCCGGCGCGACCATCATGACCAGGAGGAGCGCGCCGGTCATGGTCAGCCCACAAGCCGGTTGAGGTCGAGACTGCTGGTGCTGCCGACATGGGCGACAAGATAACGAACCAGAACGCCGAAGCAGGCGACCACGACCAGAAGATCGAACAGGATGACGATCTCGATCAGCAGCGGCATTCCCGGCACCAGGATCTGCGCGCCGAGAAAGATGCCGTTCTGCAGCACCAGCAGGCCGAGTATCTGGCTCAGCGCCTCGTGCCGGACCGTGAGCATGAGAAAGCCGATCAACTTCATCGACAGCATGATGGTCAGCGCCAGAACCGCCACGGTGCCGGCAAGGCCCAGCGATTGACCGATGTGGTAGGACACGACCAGTGCGAAGATGACGCAAACCGCGCCGGCAACCAGCGTCGAGCTCGGCTGCAGAATTTCGTGGATTTCGCGCGCCACGTTGAGCCGGTTGATGATGCGCCAGACCAGATAGGGCAGCAGCAGGCCGCGAAACAGCGCGGTCAGAATCGCGATCACGTAAAGCTCGGGATAGCCGCCGTAAAATCCGACCGCCGCGGACAGCGCGGCGATGACCCAGGACTGGGCGGCGAAGGCATAGAGATAATTGTTGAGCCAGCGCGAGCCGAGCATCACGAAGGCGAGCAGGAGGCTGGCGATCGCCATCAGGCTGAAGATCGAGGCGGCCAGCGGATCGAGATGAGCGACAAGCATGGTCAGGCGAGCTGCGTTCCGATAATGGCGAGGATGGCGAAGACGAACGAGGCGGCGAGCAATTCCTGATAGCGATAGAAGCGCAGACGCGACTGTGCGGTTTCAACCACGACGACGGCGGCGGCGACGATGCCGAACTTGATCAGCAGCGCGGCAACGGCGCCAAGAATGCCGACGGCGGTGCCCTGGCGCGACAATCCCCACGGCAGCAGCAGGACATTGCAGAAGATGGTGTAGAGGATGAATTGCTTCATCATCGACGCCCAGCGCAGAATCGCCAGCAATGGCCCGGAATATTCGAGGATGCGCGCTTCCTCGATCATGTAGACTTCGATGTGGGTGCTGGAATGGATCGGCAGCCGGTCGGTTTCGACGATCAGCAGCGTGAAGAACGCCGCAATCAGAAACAGATGCGCCGGGCTCCAATAGATTGCCGGACTGCCAACCAGCAAATGATTGACCACGAACGGCAGCATCGCCTTCGCCAAGAGGGTAATTCCCACAAACACCAGAATAAGCGTGGGCTCGGCCAGGATCGCGACCATCACCGCCCGGCTCGAGCCGATGCCGCCATAGGCGCTGCCGGTGTCGAGACCGGCGAGCACGATCATGAACGATCCGAGCGTGAGGATGAGACCGCCGCCGAGAATGTCGCCCATATCGGAAAGCGGCAGCGGAAAATCGGTCAAGACCGGAATGAGGATCGGTACCGTCAACATCGCGGTGAAGGCGACGAACGGTGCGATCCAATAAATCCACGAGGCGGTTTCGGGAACGACGATCTGCTTGTGGAAAAGCTTCCAGAGATCGCGATACGGCTGGAAAATTCCGGGGCCTTGGGCGAGCTGCACGCGCTCTTCGAACTGCGCGATGACGCCTTGCAGCAGCGGCGCCAGCAGCAGCACGGCGAGGACCTGGCAGATTTGCAGGATGATATCGCGGAGCATCACGTTTGCCTCCGCGCCGTCGGCGGGAACGAAGCGCGACAACAAACGCGCTCCGGGCAGACGCCATCAGACCGCCGGGGGGATCGAAATCGTGCCGCTCAAAAGCTACTCCTTCCGTCCGCAGCCGGATCAGAAGGAGTCATCAGCCCCTTGGGCAGTTTAAGGCGAACCCCATCGCCTCGCCGGAATGAACCAGCAAGTGCCTATGAATAAGTATTACGATCACGGTGTCAAGCGTGGATGGCCGTCGGCGCTGAAGATGTTTGTTCGGCCCCGCACGAAAATGCTGCAAATGGCAACGAGAATGTTGCCGGGGCCTGGGCAATCACCGCGCGTGTTGCGCCACTGGGACTTATCAATTCGATAGCGGTCTCGCATCGCGCGCCGCTTGATCCGCAAATCAGGATCGATAGCCGGTGCCGCTGAATGCCGACGCTGGTTGCGCTCCCGTCTTGTCATCGGACTGTGGTTCGGTACCGAACACTAGGCCATAAAGATCCTCGCCGTAGCTCGTCTGCAATGGCTCGCCATCAACGATGCGAAAGGTGCGCGTGCCGTCGGCAAGCCGTTCGGCGCGCAGGAATAGCGCGCTCTGCATCTTCTGCTCGTGAAACCGACGGGCAAATTCGTAGAGATGCGTGACGAAAACAACCCTCGCCTTTTTCCACCAACGCAGCCGTGATCTGCCCGGCGATTTCCGAGCCTTCCCTTTCGTTGGTCGATCCGAATGATTCGTTGCACAGCACCATTGAGCGAGAGCTGATCCTGCCGACAATTTCGCTCATTCTGCCGAGCTCTTCGTCCCATTTGCCGCTTTCCATTGCAGTATCTTCTTCGCGCTTGAAGTGCGTGCACAGCCTGTCGCAGAGTTCGGACGAAAACGCCTTTGCGGCCACGAACATGCCGGCTTGCATCATGAGCTGGGCGATACCGACGCTGCGCAAAAACGTCGATTTGCCCCCGGTGTTCGCACCGGTGATGATGACGAGATCGCCTTGATCAGCGTTGAGGTCGTTGCCGACGATCCTTCGTCCCATGCTCAGGGCCAGGGACGGGTCGTAAAGGCCGGAAAATGACAACGTGCGTTGTCCGGCTGGCGCGCGGGCAGGGAAGCATACCGGCTCTCCCATCTGCGCAAGCGGCGCATACAAGTTCAGACAACCGACATAGAATGCCAATTCCGTGCGCAACATCTGGAAGAAGCTAAGAATGTGATCGGTCGATTGGGCTAGCGCATTGGCGACAAGATTGACGCCACTGTCGGCCAATTCTGACAACGCCCGCGCTCCGGCCTCGTCGCGCGGATGCAAGGTGAAGGAGTAGGATGGCGGCCTTTCCGCCATAAGCCGCGTCAGCCAATTGCCGGTCTCCGCGTGCGGCTTGCGCAGCACGTAGCTTTTACCCTTGTTGCCCTTGCCCAATTGCGCGCTGATCAAGATGCCCTGGCGGAATTTGAGGCGGTGCAGATGCTGTTCGATCTCCGTGAAATACGTGTCGTCAAGCTCCGCTCTCAGCATTGCGAACAATCGCGAGAAAGCCCCGGATTCGAATCTCTCCGCATGTTGGTCGGCGACGTTTCGCAATCGCCGCAGCACGCCGACGAACATCTGCGGCACCTCGACGGCCCGATGCAGCACGCCGGTCGGGTAACGGGTGAAAAAGCTCCAATAGCCCTTCTTCTCGCCTTCGATCGCGTCCATGGCGATCCGATACATATCCGCGACGATCTGCGGGTTTTTCAAACAATCCGTGAGAGCGTGTTGGCGATACTCGATAGTCCGCAGATCGCTCAGACTGGAGAGCAGAGCGACCTTCGCCACCTCACCCAGGAACTTGTCGCCTCGCGCCATGGCATCGAGAAGAACGTTCAATCCTAGATCCTGCGTGAGTACCGCCTCATTCCAAGGCAGGGCCTCTTGTAAATGTAGTTGGTCCGGGGCCGGTTTGTTGAGACGCAACTCCTTCTCTCTACGGATCAGCAGGAGTTCGGGATCGAAGTCGCGATCGGTGTACATCAGAAGCGCCTTCACGGTTTGATGCGCTCCTTGATCGCGCGGTAGGTCAGCGCGTATTTCTCGGCAATCGCCATGGCATAGGCGAGCCCGTCGGCCGGTTGGCGTAACACCTTAAAGGTCCGCAGCGCCGGGTTTTCCGGCACCACCGTACTTACCATGGAGACGGTTTGCGGACCGAACGACGCCAACTCGTCGACAAAGGTCACCCAGACGCCGCGCGCGCCCGCGCCGATTATTTTCTCCATCACTTTCTTGCTGAGGAGCGTCTCGTCCTTGATCGTCGTCGAATTGAATACCTCGTTGAGAATGACGATCGATTGCGGCGTGGCATGACAGAGCATGTCGTGAATTCTGATCAGATCGTCTTCGAGCTTGCCGCCGAGGTTTTCGACCTTCTCCGCCTTTTCAAAATGCGTGAAGATGCGGTCGCAGAGCAAAAGCTGCGCCTCGCTGCCCGGGACCAGACATCCCAGGCTCGCCAGATAATGCAACTGCCCGAAAGCGCGCGCGAAAGTGGTCTTGCCGCCCTGATTGGGGCCGGATACGACCAGGACACGTTCCTCGCCGCGTAGATAAAAGTCGTTGCACACAACAGGCAAGCCTTGGGAAACCAGCTTGTGGGCAAGTGCAATATCGAAACCGTCGTTAGCGTAGACCTCCGCAGTCCGGCTCGACAGCCGCGGATAACAAAGTCGCAGTCCGGCGCGCGTCAAGGCGGCGACGTGCTTGAAATACGCGATGTAGAACTGAACTTCACGGTCGAAGACGGCTAATGTTTGGTCGATGAAATTGCCGTTCCTGGCGCAATAATTGTCCAGAGCGCCGAATAAATTGGGATGTAATCTGGCGACGAATTCCAGGATCTTGGCCTCGACGTGATTCATGGCCTCGCTGTGGGAGAACTTGACGCGGTAATCCCTGACGGCGCCCAGCTTGAATTTCTTGAACGTTTCCTCGATATCGGCGCTGTAATCACTTTCCTCTTGAGATTTGCGGACCGTGAAGCTGCTGCCTTTGACGAGCACGCAATAGCGGACGTTTGCGATCTCTGCCGTGAGCTCGGCCGTTTCGGCAGCCAGTGACGTAAATCGCGTGGATGCAACGTAGCCGGCCAGATATTCGCGAAACCCGAGGAAACCCCGCGACCGCGGCGCGACGTTGCCAAGGCTGCGGCTCAGGTCGAGAACGGCGCCGCAATAAATATCCACCGCATCCAGGTGCCAGGCCTGTTGCTGAAGCCGGTAGTGAAGCTTGCCGGCCTGGGCGAGATGGGCGCGTACTGCGCGCATGTCTTCGGCGAACGTCGTCACGCAAGCAAGCAGGTCCGCGTTCTCGAGATCCCGCGCGACCTCGTGCCTATAGGTGATCGCCTCGATGCGGCTTAAGGGCAAACTGAAGAACGGCTTAAGATTGTACTCCGCCCAATCGGCGGTAATCGCATCGACGACCTGATCGAGATTGAGATCGACGAAATGGGCGGGTGGGGCAGCATGCTGCGCGCGCTCGCGATCGGCCGGCGATTCGAAGAGGATGCTGAAGGCAACGGAGGTCATCAAAAATCCTACCAAAGCAGCCGCTCGGTAGGAGTTATCAGCCCTCACGGGCGCTTACGGCGAACTCCATCGCCCATTGAAAAAATAATATAGTGCCGCGTTGGTAACCGTCAATCAGCAGCGCATATGGTCCGCTTGCCCGACGGAGGCACCGACAGTATATGTTGATTCGAGTTGATGGGGATGGAGTCCCCCGCCAAGCGCCCGGCGATCGTGACCTGTCGGGCTGATGATTCCTACCGCACGCAGTCTGGCGGTGGGAGAGCGGCATTGGACCCGGTGTTTCCTTTCTATTGCAAGTCAGGTGCGCGACGCCGACAATGCGAGTGCGCGCGGTGAAGAGCTTTGCCCGGCCGTCGTTCTTCCGTCTGTTCGACCTGTTGGCGGGCCTGACCAATCCGGGATTGAAGCGCTCGCATTGGACGCATGACGGCGTTCAATTTGAACGTGAGCGGCATAGTGTCATGGGGCCGAAGCACGGCCTTGCGATCGAAATCTTTACGCTTGAGCGTCCGGGCCGGCACGGTTGGTCACTGATGGTGACCAAGGAATATTGGTGGGCAGGGGAAGAGAGCAAGGCTTTGAAGAGCCTGCGCTGGGCACGGCCTGTTGCCGGCCGGCGCGCGGATATCCTGTCGTGGCTGCACGCGCAAGAGGCCAAGATTGGCCGAGATTTCGTCTTTCAGCATCGTAAGGGCGAAACTGCCCATGACGAGGAGATCGAGACGTTCGCGGACCACGGCGAATAAGCGGGCTCTCCCGCGATGGCGCCGGGGCCGACGCTGTCGTCAGCGGCCGACGGCGCGACCGTCGGGTCTCGGCGTCTCGCTGGCTAATGCCAACAAGCAGAAAGCCGCCGCTGCAGGTCAGACGGCGCGGCGCTCCTGCGGCGCCGGATCGTCGGGAAACAGCCGATCCGACTCCACGACATATTGTGCGGCGTTTTGGTGCAGCTTGGCATTGTTGGCTTCGCGCAGCGCCGCATCGGCCTCGCCATAGAGGAAGGCGAGAAAGGCAAAACGTCGGCCGCTGGTGATCGGCGTCACCTGGTGCAGCGCGCCGCAGGAAAACACGACGGCGCCGCCATGCGGGGCGCGATAGGAGCGGTGGCCGAATTCCGGCAGGACCAGATCGCAGCCGTCGTAACCGCCGTTGAGGTTGATGGTGACCGCGAAGCGCCGATGCTGGGCGCCGAGATTGACGTTGTCGCGGTGTCGGTGGAAGTGTCCGCCGACGGCGCTGTCGTAGCAGGCGACGATGTAACGGTCCATGCGCGTCGCCTGGAACTGGAAGAAGCGCTCGATCGCCGGGACCAGGCGGCGGACGATCTGACTGCGGATCGCTTCGCGCAGCTGCGGGTGCGCGACGACGAGATCGTTGCGGCGCTTGAGCCGATAGTCGACGACCTGCGCGGTCTTGCCGTCGACGTCGAGCAGAAAGCCCGAATCCTTGCCGCCGAGCTTTTCGTAAAACTGGATCAGCACATCGCACAGCGGGAAATCGAACACCCGCGGCACGATCAGCACCGGCGCGGTGAGCGGAACGCCGGCGGAGTCATCGACGGCGGGCAGCGTCTGCAGTACGCCGCGCACGGTCGCAGCATGTCCGGCCGCATGGTCCCAGGCAATATCGGCGACCGCGCGCAGCATCGGATCGAGCACGATCGTGCGCGGCATTTCGGCGGCGCCGAACGCGCTGCTGACCGCGCCGTCATAGTCGGCGATGAATGCTGACGCCGCCGTGCTGCGGTTGAAGTAGGGCGCCGGGTCGTCCGGCGGCGCAGTCAGGATGCCGTAGAAGACGATGCGATCCTCGTCGAATAAATGGCAATCGCGGAACAGCTCGGCCAGCTCCCGTTCGGCCCGCGGATTGGCCGGCGATCCGAGGAAACTCAGGACGATCCAGCGGCCGGCCGCGACCGAGAGGTTGAAGGCGCCGTCGGCGATCAGCGGTGCGCTGAACCACGGAACCGGATCGCCCAGGACGATTCTTCCCGCATCGGCTTCGGTTTTTCCCATGACGCCGCTTTCGGTTGGCCGCCGGCTTGTGCGGCATCATTCAATCGTCATGGTAAATTTTGTTCTAATATCGCGGTCCGATTCGTCTCCGTGGGTCGAAAGCCAAAGGCCGAGATTGCCGTGAATTTGCCGCTGACCCCGCCGACGCCGCGCAGCCTGCGCATTTCCGAACTTGACCGCTTGCTGGCGCTCGACCCGGATGCGATCGGCGTGCGCTACGAGCGCGCCGGCCTGCTCAGAGAGCATGGCTTGTTCGAAGCGGCCAAGCGCGACTATCTGGAATTGCTGCGGCGGACGCCGACCGATTTCGGCACGCTCAACGACTTCGGCACGCTGGTGCTCAAGGCCGGATATAAAGAGGCCGCGCGCACGCTGTTCAAGCAGGCGATACGGCATCACCCCGACAATCCGATCGGGCACGTCAACCTGGCGAATTTGCTGTTTCTCATGGACGAGCACGAACCCGCCCGCGTGCATTTCGAGGCGGCGTTGCGGATCGATCCCGATCACATTCACGCGCATCGCGGCATGGCCTATCTGCTGGCCGAGATCGGCGATGCCGCCGGCGCCGGCAAGCACCGGGACAAGGCGTTCAAGGACCACTCTCTGACGACGCTGCCCTATCGCGGCAGCGGGCCCGCCATCCCGGTGCTGTTGCTGGTCTCTGCGGCGGGCGGCAACATACCCACCGATAGCATCCTCGAAGACCGTTACTTCCAGACCACCGTGCTGGTGACGGAATATGCCGATCCGAACCTGCCTCTGCCGACGCACGCCATGGTCTTCAACAGCATCGGCGATGCGGATCTGTGCCGGGACGGTCTTGAAGCAGCGTGTTCGGTGCTCGCCCGGACCGACCGTCCGGTGATCAATCATCCGCGCGTCGTTCTCAAGACCGGGCGGGCGGCAAACGCCGAACGCCTGCGCGGTTTGCCCAACGTCGTCGTTCCGCGCATGGCCACTTTGCCGCGGGCTGTTCTGGCCGGCTCCGAGGCCGCCGCTGCCGTCGCCAGCAGGGGTTTCAGCTTTCCGTTCCTGATGCGCGCTCCCGGCTTCCACACCGGCCGCTATTTTGTCCGCGTCGAAAATCCGCAAGCGCTAATGGCGGCGGCAACGGAGCTTCCGGGCGATGACTTATGCGTTATCGAACAGCTTGATGCGCGCGACGGCGCCGGATTTTTTCGCAAATGCCGCGCCATGATCATCGACCGCAAAATCTATCCGCTGCATCTCGCCATCTCGCGCCATTGGAAGGTTCACTATTTCCGGGCCGACATGGCGGATTCTCCGGAGAACCGCGTGCAGGACGCTGCGTTTCTCGACGATATGGAAAGCTTCGTCGGGGCCCGCGGCATCGCTGCTCTGGAGCGGATCAGTGCCGCGCTTGACCTCGACTATGGCGGTATCGATTTCGCGGTCAGCGCGGCGGGCGACATTCTTTTGTTTGAAGCCAACGCCACGATGGTGATGGTGCCGCTCGCGGCGGACCAGAAATGGGATTATCGCCGGCCGGCGTTCGACAAGGTGTTTGCCGCGGTGCGGACGATGCTGATGGCGAGAGCGGCGGGCGCGGCCGCGTGGCAGATAGTCGCGCAAGCCTAGCGGCCCTGTCGAAAATACGATCGGCCTTCGATTTTGCGCAGCCTGCCCTTTTAATGTTGCACAGAATAGTTTTCTACTGCCCATTTTTTAATCAGAAGCTGCCCCGCGCTGGCAGGACAGGCCCGTTCCCACGGAATTACCTACTGATTTCAATACTATCACTGTGACACTCGGACACCCGCCGGCTGGCACGAGCCTTGCGAATGGCTCAGCGCCAATCGAAGAACCATCGTGGTGATGGCCAGCCAGCAGCGGCGCCGTCGGCGCTCGCATGCGTACCAGGGAGCATCTATAATGAATTTCGACAAAATCTCACGCCGCCGTGTTCTGCAAGGAACGGCAGTCTTGGCTGCCGGCACCGCCCTGCCGCTGCGCCAAGCCTTCGCCAAAGACACCACCATCGGCTTCATCTATGTCGGCTCGCGCGACGACTACGGCTACAACCAGGCCCATGCGGCAGGCGCCGCCGCGCTCAAGAAGATGCCCGGCATCAAGGTGGTCGAAGAGGAGAAAGTGCCCGAGACCGACGCGGTCGAAAAGACCATGGAGTTGATGATCAATCTCGACGGCGCGACGCTGCTGTTCCCGACGTCGTTCGGCTACTACAACCCGCACATGATCAAGATGGCGAAGAAGTATCCGAAGCTGCGCTTCGAGCATTGCGGCGGCCTGTGGACCGACAAGGATCCAAAGAACGCCGGCAGCTATTTCGGCTACATCGACGAGGCCCAGCATGTCGCCGGTATCGTTGCCGGCTACACGTCAAAATCCGGCAAGCTCGGTTTCGTCGCCGCCAAGCCGATCCCGCAGGTGCTGCGCAACATCAATGCATGGACGCTCGGTGCCAAGCTCGCCAATCCGAAAATCACCACCCAAGTGATCTTCACCGGCGACTGGTCGATGCCGGTGAAAGAGGCCGAAGCCACCAACAGCCTGATCGATCAAGGCGTCGACGTCATCACCTGCCACGTTGACGGTCCCAAGACCGTGGTCGAGAACGCCGCGCGCCGCGGCGCCATGGTCACTGGCTATCACGTCAACCAGGCGGTGCTGGCGCCGAAAGCCTATCTCACCGGCGCCGAGTGGAACTGGGAAGTGCTCTATCCGCGCTTCGCCAAGATGTTCACTTCCGGCGAGACGATTCCGAACTTCTATCGCGGCGGCCTGAAGGAAGAAATCGTCAAGGTCTCGCCGTACGGCGCCATGGTCAGCGCGGCGGCGAAGAAGAAGGCCGATGAGGTGAAGGCGGCGCTGACCGCCGGCTCCTACGTCATCTTCAAAGGGCCGATCGTCGACAACAAGGGCAAGACGGTCATCGCCGCCGGCGTGTCGCAGGGGCAGAAAGATCCCGAGCTGGAGAAGATGGGCTATCTGGTCGAAGGCGTGATCGGAGCGACTTCGTGAAAGCGGATGTTGAGGCGCCTCTTGCTCAGTCAGGAGCAGGGGCGCTTCTACGCCTGCCGGTCTATGGCCGGAAGATCGGCGGCGCGGCGGAATATATCGTCATCCCCGCGCTCGCCCTTCTGGCCTCGCTCGTGCTGTTCGGCATCTTTGTCGCGCTGTTCGGCAAGAATCCGCTCGACCTCTATTTCTACATGTATCAAGGCGCGTTCGGCACCTGGTTCTCGTGGCAGAACACGCTGACGCGCGCCGCGCCCCTGATCCTGACCGCGCTGTGCACGGCATTGCCGGCACAACTCGGCATGGTGATCATCGGCGGTGAGGGGGCGCTGCTCATCGGCGCGCTCACGGCGACCAGCGCGGCGCTGGCGCTGCCCGGCGCCCCGCCGCTGTTCGTTGATGTCGCCATGGCCTGCGCCGGCATGATCGGCGGCGGGCTGTGGATCATGATGGCCGGCGCTTTGCGCCATTACCGCGGCGTCAACGAAACGATCTCGAGCCTGTTGCTGGTCTATATCGCGCTGGCGATTTTGAACTTTCTGGTCGAAGGTCCGATGCGCGACCCGACCAGTCTCAACAAGCCGTCGACGCCCGAAATCGGCGCCGCCAACATGATCGGCAGCATTCCCGGCACCGAGGTGCATTGGGGATTTGTGTACGGCATCATTGCCGCGGTGCTCTCCTACATTCTGATCTACCACACGGTGTTCGGCTTCGCCGCCCGCGTCGCCGGCGGCAATATCCGCGCCGCCAAGGTGGTGGGCTTAAGTGTCGGCAAGCTCATTCTGATTATTTGCTTTCTCGCCGGCGCCGCCGCCGGTCTTGCCGGCATGATGGAGGTTGCGGCGGTGCAGGGCCGCGCCAATGCCAATCTGGCGGCCGGCTACGGCTTCGCCGGCATCCTGGTCGCGTTCCTGGCGCGGCAGAATCCGTTGGCCGTGATCCCGGTCGCCATTCTGCTCGGCGGCATTGGCGCGAGCGGCGGCCTGCTGCAGCGGCGGCTAGGATTGCCCGATGCATCGGTCTCGGTGCTGCAGGGCATGATCTTTGTCATGGTGCTCGCCAGCGACACGCTTTACGGCCGCTTGGGCTTCTTGAACCGGAAGGCCTCCTGACCGTGGCCGGCGCCGGCGACATCGGATTGTGGACCGTGCCGGTGGCGGTGCTTGGCGGCGCCGTCCGTGTTTCCACACCGTTCCTGTTCGTCAGCCTCGGCGAGTGCATCACCGAGCGGAGCGGCCGCATCAATCTCGGCCTCGAGGGCACGCTGGTGATGGGGGCGATGAGCGGCTACGGCGTGTCCTATCTCACCGGCTCGCCGTGGCTCGGCGTGCTGGCCGCGGGCATCACCGGAGCGGGTATGGGCGCCCTGCATGCCGGCATCTGCGGGCTGCCGCGCGTCAATGACATTGCCGTCGGCATTGCGCTGATGCTGTTCGGCGTCGGCCTTGCCTTTTATCTCGGCAAGCCGCTGATCGAGCCGACGGCGCCGCGGCTGCCATCGATCGACCTCGGCTGGTGGACCGACATTCCGCAGCTGCGCGCCGCCTTGCGGATCAACGTGCTGTTTCTGATCGGCGTCGCGCTGGCGCCGATCCTGGTGTGGGCGCTGCGGACCACCCGCTGGGGCCTGATCATACGCACCGCCGGCGAAAGCGCCGACGCGGCGCTGGCGATGGGCTACTCGGTCAATTTCATTCGCCTGCGCGCGACCATGTTCGGTGGCTTCCTGGCCGGGATCGGCGGCTCGTTCCTGTCGCTCTATTATCCCGGCAGCTGGAACGAGGGATTGTCCAGCGGCCAAGGCATCACCGCCGTCGCGCTGGTTATTTTCGCGCGCTGGAACCCGATGCTGTGCCTCGGCGCGTCGATCCTGTTCGGCGGCGCCGCCGCGCTCGGCCCGGCGCTGCAGTCGGTCGGCTTCAGCCACGGCTATCATCTGTTCAACGCCGCACCGTATATTTTGACCCTGTTGATCATGATCGCGACCTGCTCGCCCAAGCGCACTTTGGTCGGTGCGCCGGCGGAGCTGTCGATTACGAGGTAACGGCAATGGCCCAACCGGCGCTTAAAGAGAGCAGCACGGCGGAACGCTACGTCGCCGCCGATCCCTATCTCTGGCCGTATAACGGCGACTTGCGGCCGCAAAACACCGTGCTGATCATCATCGACATGCAGACCGACTTTTGCGGCGTCGGCGGTTATGTCGACAAGATGGGCTACGACCTGTCGCTGACCCGCGCGCCGATCGAGCCGATCAAGCGCACGCTGGCGGCGGCGCGCGCCAACGGCTTCCACGTCTTCCACACCCGCGAAGGCCACCGCCGCGATCTCGCCGACCTGCCGGCGAACAAACGCTGGCGGTCGCGGCAGATCGGCGCCGGCATCGGCGATCCCGGACCCTGCGGCCGCATCCTCGTGCGCGGCGAGCCGGGCTGGGAGATCATTCCTGAACTGGCGCCGCGCGACGGCGAGCCGATCATCGACAAGCCGGGCAAGGGCTCGTTTTGCGCCACCGATCTCGAGCTGGTGTTGCGGCTGCGCGGCATCGACAACATCGTGCTCACCGGCATCACCACCGACGTCTGCGTCCACACCACCATGCGCGAGGCCAACGATCGCGGCTTCGAATGCCTGCTGCTGGAGGATTGCTGCGGCGCGACCGACCGGAGCAATCACGACCACGCGCTGAAGATGATCAAGATGCAGGGCGGGGTGTTCGGCGCGGTGTCGGATTCGGCAAAATTCCTTGAGGTCATTTCGTGAGCGAGTTTGCCACGCTGATCCCGCCCGGCGGCCTGGTCTCGCCGACGGCGTCGAAACGGACCTTCGGCGTCGAGGCGCTCGCCATGACCAAGCGCTTTGGCGAGTTCACCGCGCTGGACGCGGTTTCGATGAAGGTGCGCTCCGGCAGCTTCCACGCGCTTCTCGGCGAGAACGGCGCCGGGAAATCGACCCTGGTCAAGTGCATCATGGGCTACTACCAGGCCGACAGCGGCGAGCTCATCGTCGACGAACGGCAGGAGGTGATCGACAATCCGCGCGCGGCGCACGCGCTTGGTCTCGGCATGGTCTATCAGCATTTTACGCTGGTGCCGGCAATGACGGTGGCGGAGAATTTCGTGCTGGCGCGCGACGACGTGCCGGCGGTGGTGGATTGGGGGCGCGAGCGCAGGAAGCTGGAAGAATTCCTGGCCCGGATGCCGTTCCGGGTGCCGCTGAACGCCAAGGTGTCGGCGATCTCCGCCGGCGAGCGGCAGAAGTGCGAGATCCTTAAACAGCTTTATCTCAAGCGCCGCTTCCTCATCCTCGACGAGCCGACCTCGGTGCTGACCCCGGGCGAGGCCGACGAGGTGCTCGGTATGCTCCGCGGCATGGTGGCGGACGGCGCGCTTACCATTCTCATGATCACGCACAAATTCCGCGAGGTCATGGCTTTCGCCGACGAAGTCACCATTCTGCGGCGCGGCAAGCTGGCGGGGCAGGGACACGTCAAGGACTTAAGTCCCGACGCCATGGCGCGCACCATGATCGGCGCCGAGGAACTCACGGTGCAGCCCGCCCGCACCGGCGAGTTCGGCAAGCCGCGGCTCGATATCGAAAAGCTCAACGCGCTCGACGACGCGGGTCAGCCGGCAGTGCGCGACGTATCGCTGTCGATCCGCGGCGGCGAGATCGTCGGCGTCTCCGGCGTCTCCGGCAACGGGCAGCGCCAGCTGATCGAAGTGCTCGCCGGCCAGCGCGAGGCCGAAAGCGGCAGCGTCTATCTGCAGGGCGAAAAGTATCACGCCACCCGCCAGGAGATGCGCCATAACCATCTCTCGGTGCTGCCCGAGGAGCCGCTGAAGAACGCCTGCGTCGCCCGCATGAGCGTGGCCGACAATCTCGCCTTTCGCGAATTCGACCGCGCGCCGTTCGCCACCGGCGGCTGGTGGCTCAATCGCGCGGCCTTTCATGAAAACGCCCTGCGCAAGATCGAGCGCTATAAGATCAAGACGCGCTCCGACGATACCGCCATCGGCGAACTGTCCGGCGGCAACGTGCAGCGCACCGTGCTCGCCCGCGAGCTCTCCGGCGAAGTCGACATCCTGGTCGCGGCCAATCCCTGCTTCGGGCTCGATTTCGCCGCGGTCGCGCAAATTCACGCCGAGATCATGGCGGCGCGCAACCGCGGCGCTGCGGTGCTCCTGGTCAGCGAGGATCTAGATGAGCTTTTGGAGCTCGCCGACCGTCTGGTGGTGATGTTCCACGGCGCGCTGGTTTACGAGACGCGCGCCAGCGAGGCCGACCTCACCGAGATCGGCCGCCATATGGCCGGGCATTAGGCGCCGCCTTCCGGCGGCGTTGCCAGCTCAAAAGAAAGTAAGAGCTCGCACGACCGGATCGTAAGCGGCCGTGGCGCTATCGCGACAGCGCGCTTCCGAGCGCCGCACGGATGCCGGCCGCGGCTCGCCGGTAATAGTCGAGGCTCAGCGGCCCGACGCGATCGCAGGGATGACGCAGATCGTCGCGCCCGCGCAGGATCGGCTCCTGCATCTCCCGGGCGGTGAGCGAGCGTGCCCCGATGAGGCGCTCGCGGCAGGCATAGGCCTGGCGCTGATCCGCCGGTAACAGGACGATCGGATCGAGTTGCCATAGCCGCGCGGTGTGGTCGAGGGAAGCGGTGACGACGTGCGACCCGTCCGGGCTGAATGCCGCTCCAAGCACTTGGTTGGTATGGCCCGAGAGTGCGGTCAGCGCGATCCCCGTCGCAGCGTCCCACACCCGAGCAGTGTTGTCCGCAGACGCCGTGACGACGCGCGCACCGTCCGGGCTGAACGTGGCGCTGAGCACCCGATCGGTATGCCCCGCGAGCGTGGCAAGCGCAGCGCCCGTTGCAGCGTCCCATAGTCGCGCGGTCGTATCGAAGGACGCCGTCACAATGCGAGAACCGTCGGGGCTGAACGCCGCACTATTCACCCAATCGGTATGCCCCGCGAGCGTAGCCAGCGCAGCGCCGGTCTTGGCATCCCACAAGCGCGCCGTCTTGTCCGCGGACGCGGTGACAATGTGGGAACCATCCGGGCTGAAAGCCGCACTGATCACGCGATCGGTGTGCCCCGCGAGCGTAGCGATTGCGGCGCCGGTCCTGGCGTCCCACAGCCGCGCGGTGTTATCGAAGGAAGCGGTGACGACGCGCGAGCCGTCCGGGCTGAACGCGGCACTATTTACCCAACCGGTATGGCCCGAAAGCGTGGCGAGCAATGCGCCGCTTCTGACGTCCCAGATGCGCGCGGTGTTGTCGTAAGCGGCCGTGACGAGGCGCGAACCGTCCAGGCTGAACGCCGCGCTGACCACGCGATCCTGGTGCCGCGACAGCGTGGCGAGAGCGGCGCCCGTCTTCGCGTTCCACAATCGCGCGGTCGCATCGTCGGATACGGTGACGATGCGGGAGCCGTCCGGGCTGAATGCGGCGCCGTTCACCGCGTCGTTATGACCCGAGAGCGTCGCGACCGCGGCGCCGGAAGCGGCGTCCCAGAGCCGCGCGGTTTTGTCCTCAGATGCGGTGACGATGCGCGCGCCGTCGGGGCTGAATGCGGCGCTGGTCACTGCGTCCGCATGCCCCGCGAATATGGCAAACGGGGCGCCTCTGCTCGCGTCCCAGACGCGTGCGGTGTTGTCCAGGGATGCAGTGATGACGCGAGCGCCGTCGGGGCTGAACGCCGCCTTGAATACCGGACCCGCATGCCCCGCGAACGTGGCGAGCACAGCGCCGGTCGCGGCGTCCCACAGACGCGCGGTGTTGTCCTCGGATGCGGTGAGGATGCGAGCCCCGTCCGCGCTGAACACGGCCGTCCACACCCAGCCCGTATGTCCCGAGAGCGTAGCCAGCGCGGCGCCGGTCTCGGCGTTCCACACGCGCGCCGTGCCATCCAGGGATGCGGTGACGACGCGGGAGCCGTCCGGGCTGAACACCGCGCTCAACACCGGGCCGGTATGTCCCGAAAGCGTGGCGAGCATGGCGCCCGTGTTGGCGTCCCACAGGCGCGCCGTTTGGTCCTCCGACGCGGTGACGATACGAGTGCCGTCCGGGCTGAACGCCGCGCTCCACACCAAAAGCATATCATCGGAGAGCGTCGTCAACTCGGCGCCGGTGTTGGCGTCCCACACGCGCGCAGTGCCGTCGAACGATGAGGTGAGCGCGCGGGCCCCGTCCGGGCTGAACGCCGCCCGGTTTACCGTGTCCGTATGCCCCGACAGCGTGACAAGCACGGCGCCGGTCCTGGCGTCCCAGATGCGCGCCGTGTCGTCATTGGATGCGGTTATGATGCGAGCGCCGTCCGGGCTGAACGCGGCGCTGTTCACGGCGGCCGCATGCGCTGACAGCGTCACGAGCGCGGCGCCGGTGTTCACATCCCAGAGGCGCGCTGTCTTGTCCCAGGAAGCGCTGACGATGCGGCTGCCGTCCGGGCTGAAGGCCGCACTGTTGATCCAAGATTTGTGTCCTGAAAGTACGGCCAGCGCGGCGCCCGTCTCGGCGTCCCATACCCGCACGGTCGCGTCCCAAGACGATGTGACGATGCGAGAGCCGTCGGAGCTGAACGCCGCGCCGCTCACCAGGCCCGAATGCCCCAATAGGGCCAGGCGAAAATAGCAGTCATGCGCCGACGCAAAGAACGATAGCGCGCCCTGCAACTGCGGCGAACGAAACGCCAGCGGCGAAGCGCCCGCGCCGGGCGGCAGGCCGGCGACCGCCAGCCGTAACGCGCGATCGCAAAAGCCCTGTCCGAACGCGGCCGCGCTGACGCTGGCGAAAACTCCGGCTTCACGCTGCGACGTCCGCTGCAACTCCCAGACCGCGCCGCCGAGAATCGCCGTCACAACAACAAAGCCCGCCGCCAACGCCCAGCTTGTTCGGTTGAGGAGCTTTCTCGTCCGCGCGACGGCGGCCCGCTCGCGCGCAAACGCCGCTTCCTTTGCCTCGCGCTCGGCTGTTTCGGTCGTCATTCCTGCTCGGCTGGCTGAAAGCGGGCGGCACCAAGGACCCGCCCATCGAGGCTAAGCCACGCAACATCGCAAAGCCAGACGAGCCATTGCCAGCCGCGCAACTCCGATCGTCCGCTGCGACTATTGTCGTTTCGCGGGAACCGGCTGAAGCAATGCCCGAATTACGAGTGGCTCAGATTCTGACATCGAAGTCAGCTTTCAAATTCGACGGCTGCCGCGATATGGCCGGAGACTGATGCGGATGATATAGATCCGGCATTGTGAGTGCTCAAGGATCGGGTCATGCAAAGGGGATTGCTGTGACATCACTCTATGCCAACCTCGACAAGGGAAGGCCTTATATTCTGAGCGTTCTGCGTATCGTCGTTGCGCTGTTGTTCCTGGAGCATGGCCTGCAGAAGTTCTTCGGCTTTCCTGCGGCTGGCCCGCCGATGACGCCGCTCCTTGACGTCCAGGGCGTGATCGAGATCGTGGGCGGTATCCTTGTTCTCGTCGGCGCCTATACGCGCGTGGTCGCCTTTATCCTCTCCGGCAACATGGCGGTGGCCTTCATGGTGCATTTCCCGCACTCGTTCTTCCCCTCGGTCAATAGCGGCGACGCGGCGGTGCTGTTTTGCTTCGTTTTCCTCTACTTCGTGTTCGCCGGCGGCGGCCCGTGGAGCCTCGATCGCGCCGCGCTGAAGCAGGACTAAAGCACGCGGATTATCCGCCCGGCGCCGCCGCCAGCCGCCGATAGATCGCATAGACCGGCTCCCACATCTTCGCCCTGACCGCGGCGGCAATGTCCTGGTCCGGAACGGCAGCCAACCCGTCGGTGTCAGCCTGCCTGGCGACGGCGACCGCGACATGGAAAGAGATTTTTCTTAAGTCGGCGAGCGGCGGCAGCAGATTGGCGTGCGGATCGGCTTTGGCTGGCGACAGCTCGGCAATCGCACGGGCCGCGGCGAGAAACATGCCGTCCGAAATACGGCGTGCATGCACCGCGATCGCACCGAGTCCGACGCCGGGATAGACATAAGCGTTGTTGGTCTGATCGGTGCGGAACGGATGGCCGTTGCGCGGGATCGGCGGAAACGGGCTGCCGGTGCCAATGACGGCGCGTCCTTCGGTCCAGGCGAGCAGCTCTGCCGGCGTCGCTTCGCTTCGGTCGGTTGGATTGGAGAGCGGAAAGATCACCGGCCGCCGCACATGCGCCGCCATCGCCCGCACCACCGGCTCGGAAAACGCGTGGGCCTGTCCGGACGTGCCGATCAGCACGGTCGGATGGGCGTTGGCGACGACGTCGGCCAGCCCGATGCGATCGCCGGACGAGAGCTTCCAGGCGGCGACCCGCTCGCGGCCTTGGGCAAACGCTGTCTGGAACGGCTGCAAACCGGCCATGCCTTCGAGCAGCAGGCCGTCCCGGTCGACCAGGTAGAAAGCGCTGCGGGCGGTCTTCTCTGTGACGCCGGCGTCGATCATGGCACGGAGCAAAAGCGCACTGATGCCGGTGCCGGCCGAGCCTGCCCCCAGCACCGCGATGCGTTGCTCGGTGAGCGGCACCCCGGTCACATTGATGGCGCTCAGAATCGCGCCGACCGCGATGGCGGCGGTGCCCTGAATATCGTCGCTGAAGCTGCAGAGCCGGTCGCGGTATTTCGCCAGCAGCCGGTTGGCGTTGCCGAAGGCGAAATCCTCCCAGTGCAGCAGCACATGCGGCCAGCGTGCCCGGACGGCATCGACGAATGACGCGACGAACTCATCGTAAGCGGCGCCGCGCACGCGCTCGTGCCGCCAGCCGATATAGAGCGGATCGGTGAGCAGCGCCTGGTTGTCGGTTCCGACGTCGAGCAGGACCGGCAGCGTCGTCGATGGATGCAGGCCGGCGCAGGCGGTGTAGAGCGCGAGCTTGCCGATCGGAATGCCCATGCCGCCGGCGCCTTGATCGCCGAGGCCGAGAATGCGCTCGCCGTCGCTCACCACAATGGCCTCGACGCTGTCGAAGCGCGGATGCGCGAGGATTCGGCGGATGCGATCCTTGAGCGGAAAGCTCAAGAACAGGCCGCGCGGCTTGCGAAAGATGTGGCTGAACAACTGGCAGCCGAGGCCGACCGTCGGCGTATAGACGATCGGCATCAGCTCCTGGATGTTGCGGGTCAAAAGCGCGTAGAACAGGGTCTCGTTGGTATCCTGCGAGCCGCGAAGAAACACATACTTTTGCAGCTCCGTGCCCAGGCCGCGAAAAGCGTCGAGCCGCCGCTCGACCTGCAAATCGAGGCTGGTCACATAAGGCGGCAGCAGCCCGTCCAGATCGAATTCATCGCGCTCCGTCTCGGTGAATGCCGTGCCCTTGTTCAGCAGCGGATCGTTCAGCAGCTCGTAGCCGCTGAGCGCGGTTTCGATGATTCTCGGCATTTCGGCGCTCATATGCGCGATGCGCGGGCGAGGGGGGCGGGATTTAGCCCGGCGAGTGTAGCGGATTCGCCGCGGCGCTGCTCCCTGCCGGAGCATCCCGGCGATTGGCGTCGCCGAAGGCTAGATGACTCCCTGAATGGTTCCTGTGGCCTAACGGTTTTCGGTCGCCGGCCGGCGCGGCACCATGGCGTTGGCAATAAGCTCCTGCACCACCTGGCCGTTCTGATTGAACGTTCGGGTGCGCATCTTGATCAATCCGCGGTCGGGCCGCGATTTGGACGGACGCACCTCGAGCACTTCACTCTCGATGCGCAATTCGTCCCCAGGGAGGACCGGAATCGGCCAGCGCATGCTGTCGAAGCCGAGCCCGATGGTGCCGCTGGCCGCCCGTTGCTCGCTTGCGGCAATCAGGCTCATGGTCAGCGCCGCCGTATGCCAGCCGCTCGCCACCAGCCGGCCGAAAATGGAATGGCGGGCGGCTTCCTCGTCGAGATGAAACGGCTGCGGATCGAACTTTTTGGCAAACGCGATGATCTCGTCCTTCTCGACCCGCACCCGCCCGCTCGGCCTATGGACTTCTCCGACAACGAAATCCTCGAAATATCGGTCAGTCATAAATGGTTCGCTCCTCGCTGCAGGGACGGCATTGGCGAATATATCGTTCCGGTGTGAGAATCTCTCGCCGTCGGCGTTCCTTTCTTACGCCGCTGCAGTTATCATTGGGCGTCTCACCGGAGCATGGCGACAATGACGCTACGGCATGCCGTTTTCGCGGGTATCGCTCTCATTGTTGCGTCCGGCGCGGCGCCGGCGGCAGCGGGACAACATCGGCACGGGGGCCATGCCGGCCACTGGCGCGCCACGCATCAGGCGATCTACGAACTGGGCAACGAAATCGCGCTGTTGGAGGCGGACCCGGAAGCCGACGACGGCTACAAGGCGCCGGTTATCACCGGAGCCCGCGCCGATATAAGACGGTTGCGCGCCACGCTTCGTCCCGCGCAATGGCGGTGGACCAGCCCGTGCTGCTATAGCCGCAAGCCGATTTACATCCGCTGAGCGTGCCGGCGCAAAGCGGAATGGCTGGACCTTCCGCTGCCTCGATCCGGTCGTGAATGCGCCATTCTGGACATCGCGGAGCCGAATAGTGGCGCGCACCTCGATCATTGCTGGCGGTGCAGCGCCGCTCGACCCGCCAGATTTTTGCGACGCCTTATACCAATCCTCAGATTAAGTGACTGACGGCGGCCCAGTCGCGGCGTGCGATGGACATGATTTTCCAGGGCTGATCGATCAGTGTGTTCCATGCGTAGCAACAGTGATCGACGATGTCGTCGAAGGATCGGAAGATACGGTTCGACAGCCAGTTCTGGCGCATGAACTGCCAGATGTTTTCTTGGGGGTTGAGCTCTGGCGCACGCGGCGGCAGCGGCAGGAGCGCTAGATTGCTGGGAATCCTGAGGTCCTTGGCGCCGTGCCAGCCGGCCTGATCGAGGATAAGGATGGCGTGCGCGCCGGCGGTTACTCTTGTGGCGATCTCGTCGAGATGAAGCTGCATGGCTTCGGTGTTGCAGAACGGGAGAACGAGAGCGGCGCCAGCTCCGCGTTCAGGGCAGACCGCGCCGAACAGATAGGTCGACTGTGTGCGCTGATCATGCGCGGCGCGGGGACGCGAGCCCTTCCTGGCCCAACGTAGGTGAGCTTGTTCTTCTGGCCGACCCGCATCTCGTCCTGGAACCAGACCTCTACCGGTGTGCCCGGCGCGAGCTTGGCGCGGACTTCCGCCACGCGATCGGCAAAGTTTTTTTGAACGCCTCCAAGGCATCAGGGTCCTGCTTGTAGGCTTTCGGCCGCGCGCTCACATGCGTGAAGCCCAGGCTCTTCAAAGCACGATAGATCGTGTCGTCCGAGACCGAGAGCCCAAACTCCTGGTGCAGCTGCATGATCAGGTCGCACGCCCGCCAGCGCACCACGCCGTGCACCGCCGGGATCGGACCCTCCTCCACGAGCCGGACCAGAAAGGCCCTGTGTTTTTTGCCCAGCTTGGGCGGCACGCCCGGGGAGGGAATGTTGATGAGACCGTCCGGCCCTTGCTCGTTGAACCGGATCACCCAGTCCCGCAACGTCTGACGGTCCATTCCGCCTATCGTCGCCGCATCCGTCCGCGATGCTCCATCGAGCACCGCCGCGATCGCCAAAAGCCGCCGCGCCTGCCCGCCGTCCTTCGCCCGCTTGGCGAACCCGCCGGACCTCGCCCGCCGTACAATCAGCCCTCACCGCAATCGCCTGGCCCATGGCAAACGACCCTCCGTTTGCCACCTTGAATTCATTTCGCAGATGATTTGGGAATCCCGAAGAGTTAGCCACTCCGCGCGTTGGTATTAGTGACCGGCGTTCACCACCGAATTTGTGTATTCTCAAAGCGGGCCTTGATGGTCGCTCAATTGCCTTTGACGGGCTCTTGGGTCAGTGGGGCCACCTTTCGGAGAAAGGCTGTCACGGCTTGAGAAATCTCCACTGGTTTTTCGGGGAGGAGTGCATGCGCCGCGCCGTTAAGTTCGATGAGCTCAACGTGTTCGGGAGCCTCGGCCTTGAGGATGCGGCCGTTTTCGGGCGGCGCTATTTGATCCTGTAATCCCTGGATGACCAAATTCCACTTGCCAAGATTGCGGTTCCACCAACTGTCTTTCGGCACCGCCCTGTCGGCCGCCGTTTCCATATAAGCCGTCGCCGGATACCAGCCGCCACGCCACACCGCTGGATCATTGCCCGGCGCAAAAAGGCCACGCGCACAGCGTTCAAGTGCGCGGCATCGGTGAGAGAATTGTTGAACACCGAAAACAGCGCTGCGGCCGCACCCGGTACCGGCGGCACCTTGCCTCCGGCCGCCAACATTATGACGCCGCGGACCAGCTCCGGGTGGGTCGCGGCGGTCAGGCGCGCCAGCCGTTGACCGAAAGCGTGGCCCACGATGACGGCAGGGCCGCCGCCGGCGGCCTCGATCGCGCTGGCGGCATCATCCACGAGGTCGCGCATCGAGAGCCCGCTGGTCGCGCCAGTGCTCCGGCCGACGCCACGCGGCTGCATCCGCGCAACGCGATAGCCGGCGGCAGCAACAGCGTGTCCCAGTTCTTCGAAATCCCCGGCACCGCGGCCTAATGAAGGGATCATCAAAACCAAAGGACCGCTGCCTTCAACAAACACCTCAACCGCGCCGTTGGCACGCTGAGCCAGAATGGACTCTGCCCAGGCTCCCGAAAGTTGCCCAAAGAAAAGGCTCGCGGTCAAAATGCCGGTCGTCAGACCCGACAAGGATTTGATCATGATCATCTGCCTCGTCTCAGAGAGTTTTTCTTTGCTGCAAGTCCAAGCTCGCTCTGTTCCGATGTAAGTTCTCGGTCGGCGGCGCGTGGCGATGGAGAGACCGGTTGCCGGCTTACTCGCCGATAACATTTCCGAATGGTACCCATCGCTTGCCGTCGAATTTCTCGAGCTGCAACTGGTTGAAGGCCCGGTAATTAGTCGGGCTGGTATTCAACCTGATGCCCGGCAGCAGCATGGGAAATTCCACGTCGTGCAGGTGCGTTGCCTGATACATCATGTTATCGCGTGTGAGGTTGTCGCCGCATCGTTCGATGATATACGACATGACTTGCGCCAGACTGTATCCGCCCGACACCAGGAGGTCGCTCGGGTCCTTGTCTGGAATGTAGCTTTTCATGAACGCTGCATAATCCCGTACGCCCTTGTCACTCCGCCACATCGGATCGTCGGGATCCTTGTTTGTACTTGCGGAAATAATGCCGACCGACTTCTCGACGCCGGCAGGTACGAGCGCCGCCCGAACAGAGTTGCCGGTGAGCGAAAGAAAATGCGTGGGCCGCCAGTTCAGCTCGAAAGCCTTGCGGATGGCTTGGGCGGCAAACTTTGGCGAGCTGGCATCGAACCAGACGTTTGCGCCGGATGCCTGCAGGGTAATTATCTGCGAATCAATCGTGGGATCGGTCAGCTCATAGGAGACCGTCTTGACGATCATGTGCCCCGCTCGCTCACCGAGGCCGTCTTGCAAGCCCCTGAGATAGTCCCGGCCGAGATCGTCGTTCTGGTAAAGGACGGCGATTTTCGCGTCCTTGATGTTCTGCAAGATGTACTTGGCGTAGATCCGCGCTTCGGTCGCGTAGCTCGCGAGCACGCCCATCGTCCACGGATAACGCGCGGGATCGTTCAATCTGCTCGCGCCCGAAATGGCAAAATGCGGCACGTGTTGTTCGTTGAGGTATTCCTGGATCGCCGCATTTGGTGCGGTTCCGAGGCTGCCAAAGATGCCTAATACGTCGTCTTGCTCCACGAGCCTGCGGAACTGCTCGAGAGTCTTCGGCGGGCTGTAGCCGTCGTCGAGGGAAATCAGCGTGATCTTCCGGCCATTGATGCCGCCATGCTCGTTGATCATGCGGACATAGGCGACTTGTGTCTTGCTCAGCAGGTTGCCGTAGGCCGAGGCTGGGCCGCTATAGCCGAGGTCTGCCCGATCTTGATTTCGCTGTCGCTGACGCCCGGACCATATTGCTTTTCCGCGGCGGCGGCTGAAGCCGTTGCCAGCGCGGCGACGAGCGCCCATGAACCAGTCCAATGCCTGAACATGACGACTTTTCCCGTGCGGTGTTGAAACGCGGTGCGCCTCTCGTCGCCGATTGGGTAACGCTTGACGGTATGACATCCGTATCACGGAGTCTTTGTTTATCTCCGGCAATCGTCGGGCGGTGATTGGCCGTGAAACCGGTCTGCCATCCAGTCGACTGCCGCAAGCGCGCTGGCGGGCTGCCCTGCCATGGCCGATGTCCGGTAACATCAGCAGTCTTACCTTGCTGCCGGCGCCACAGAGCTTGGCGACATAATCCTGCGTGACGTTCGGACGAACGATGAGATCCCGCGTCCCTTGCGCAACAAAAACAGGAACCTCGGGAATCAATGTGGCGGGCGTATTCTTGGCCAGCAGCGAGTGCCAGGGTTCCAAATCGGCGGGAGCTTTGACGGTCAGGAAATACTGCTCCAGCGGCTTTTCCGTGCGCTGGCGTATGGCCAGGTCGAAGGGCCCTTCGATGCATTCCGCGGCAAGGCGATCGATCGCCGGCATGGCGCGGATGTCGACAATCTTGTCCATGGCTGCACCATAGACCCGCTGCCATGACCAAAGCGTCATGGCCGTGATGTTCCTGCCGCCGACGGAGTCGATGTCGTCGTTCATCAAGGTTGCAAGATCGGTGGCAGGCGCGGCAGCGGCGAGGCCGAGAAGCGCAAGTTCGGGTGCGTACGTCCTCGCAATCATTGCGGTGAAGAGCGCGGCCTGCCCGCCTTGCGAATGGCCCCAGACCAGGAACTTTGTGCCGCCGCCCGCGCCGGGCAAAGTGCCGGCAACGCGCACCGCATCAATCACCGCCCGCGCTTCGCTGACCCCGACAAGGTAGGGATGGGGTCCCGGCGTACCCAGCCCAGGATAATCCGTCGCGGCGACCACGTAGCCGCGCTCGACCATGGCGCGCAGACCCTGGATCTGCTGGAAGATAAAGATCGCAAGCGAGGGCGCGCAGCGCGGCACAATCCCGGACGTCGGATGCGCCCAGGCAACGATCGGCCGGCCGCCGGGCGGCGGCGGACCCGGCGGCACGATCACGACGCCTGAGACCAGGATCGGCCGGTCGTCCAGCCCGATCGAGCGGTACAGCACACGATAGGCCGCAGCGCCAAGCGGCGCGCCATCAATCGGCTCCTGCCGGACGAGCGTGCCCGGAGCGCCGGCGACGGCCGAAGCCGGCGCCCGATAGAAAGCGGTCTGCGCCGTCGCGGCGCCGATAAGGCCGGCGATACCGCAGAGGACTGCGACCAGAGCGAGCCCGCAGCGGTGCGAAAAAAGCTGAAGTTTGGCGCGGCGCGATGTGACGACGCCCATGAACATCAGAGTCCGTACAGGATTTTCAGTTCGCCGCTGGCATGAAGGGCGATGCGCAGGCCATCCCCCAGCAGCAAAATCTTCTCGAGTTTCGCCGACGTCAGTTTTCCTTCCATCCGAAAACCGTTCTTCAAAGGCCGCGTCAGCCGCTGGTTGGCGGCGATCAGCAAGTTCTGATAGGCGACGCCGTAGCTGACATTGGTCTGTTGTTTCAACTGCCCGAGCAGATTGTCGTCGCCAAGCATCGCACCGATTGTGTCGGCGTCCGCGCCCTCCACAGCAAGCTCGGAGAGCTGAACGGTCTGCTTTTCCGGATCGACACTTGGTGTGCCGGAAAGATAAATCCATTCGCCCGCGCCGGCGTCAGGATCGGAGGATTTCGCCACCCGCAATCCGACGACGAGCTTGCCCGACGACGGATAGATCTGAACCTCCCGGATGGCTTTCTCGCCCTTCGGCGCAGCGGCAGCAATCACCTGCATGATCTTGTCGCGCAGCGTGTCGTAACCGATGCGTAACGGCAGGATGACGTCGAACGAGCCGGGCGCGGTGACGTCCGTGCCCAGCGGCGGCAGCTGCGTCGGCATCACGGCGGGAGGTTCCTGGCCTATGAAGGTCTCGGCAGAGCCTGAAAGCTCGAGAGCGCCTGAGAGGACCTTTGCGTTGGCGCGGACGCCGGCAAAGGCGGCACTTTGCGGCATCAGCTGCAACCAGACTGGCGGCTCGTCGGCAAGCTTGATCGGCTCGAACGCCTGCTGCCAGGCGGCTGCCGCCTTGCCGCGCAGATCGAGCCGCCGCGCCGCGGCCTCGGCCCGCGACCGGACCTTGGCCAATTGCGCGCGGATCCGCGGCTCGGCATATTTCGCGAGCGCGATATCGCGGCCGAGGACGTGGAGATAAGGCGGCTCGTTCCAGCGAAAGCCGTCGCTGAGGTTGAGGTCCAGCGACCAGTCGCGGCGCAATTGTGGACGGGCTTCGGCCTCGATCGTCGCGCTCGCTTCAGTCTGGCCGTGAATGCGGGCGGTGAAGCGGTTGGCGCCCTGGCCTTCCACCGTGCCGTAGATCGGAGTAGCGCCAATAATGCGGTCACCACGGCCGTACAGCGAGACCGGCCCGGTCCGCTCGATATAGCCGTAGATGTCGCAATTGGCGTTGACCCTGAAACCCAGCACGCGCCGATGCACGCAACTGACCTCTTCGTCGATGGTGGCGAGACGCCGCGGGATGTCGCGCTCGATTGCCGAGGCCAGCGCCGGCAGGCCAAATTCGATCGTCGCCGAAACCCGCGATGTCGTCGTGAGCGGCGACACCGGATCGGGATTCATGGGTGGCTTGTCCGCCGCCAACGCACCCAGGCCGGCACATGCGAGACCAAGCGCCGCCAGGCAGACCGGAGCAATATATTCGCAATACCGGCGCCTTGACCGACGCCGCGCCGTCCGATCCGTCATTTTATTTCCCTGACCGCGAGGTGCGGCGAAAGACCCGCGCCATTATGGGAGCCGAAGTGCGGCATATCCGCGACGTGTCGTCCGCCGGGCGCGCGTACGAGCTCACGCCGGCAGCGCGACCTCACTCCGCCGCCGGGGCGCCGAAAGCCCACGGCATCAGGCGCTGGCGGACGCGCAAGGACCAGCCGCTGAGCCGGTCGAGATAAAGATAGAGCACCGGCGTCGTGTAGAGGGTCAAGAGCTGGCTGATCAGGAGCCCGCCGACAATCGAGATGCCCAGCGGCCGGCGAATCTCTCCGCCATTGCCGAAGCTCAACGCCAGCGGTATCGCGCCGAGAATGGCCGCCGACGTGGTCATCATGATCGGACGGAAGCGCAACAGGCACGCCTCGTAGATCGCGTCGTACGAGCTCAAATCGCGCGCCCGTTTCGCCTCGATGGCGAAATCGACCATCATGATGGCATTCTTCTTGACGATGCCGATCAAAAGGATGACGCCGATCAGGCCGATGATGTCGAACTCGGTGTGGAACGCCATCAGCGCCAGCAGGGCGCCGACGCCGGCCGACGGCAGCGTCGAAAGAATCGTGATCGGGTGAATGTAGCTCTCATAGAGCACGCCGAGCAGGATGTAGACCGCCGCAATCGCGGTCAGGATCAGGATCGGCTCTTTGCTCAGCGATTGCTGAAACAGCTGCGCGGTGCCGGCCATGCTGCCGGTGATCGAGGCGGGCATGTGGATGCGGGCGATGGCGGCATTGATCTCGTCCGCCGCCTGACCGAGCGATTTGCCGGGATGCAAATTGAACGAGATGGTGGAGGCGACGAACAATCCCTGGTGATTGACCGACAGCGGCGTGTGACCGGGGTGGTAGTGGCTGACGGCGGCGAGCGGGATCATGGTCTCCACGGTCGTGCTCACTGCGGCGCCGGCGGACGTGGAGCCATGGCCGGTATTGGCAAGCGCATTGGTGAAGGCGTTACGCGCCGAATTGTTGTTGGCGCTTGCCGCCGCCGACGCGCCTGAGCTCGTGGCCGTTCCGCCGGTACCGCTGCTGGAAGGCCTCGTAGAAGCCGCGGTGAGCACCGAGGTTATGGGGCTGGCGGGGGTCGCAGCGGCGGCGGCGGCCGCAGCGAGGGCAGGCGCGATCGGTGTCGCCGAGGTTACGGTTCCGATCGTGGTAGCCGCCGTGACGTTTCCCCCGGGCGCATTGGTGGTCGAAGTTCCAGGGGGCGTAGCGCCGGTGAGGGATACATAGACATCACGCAGCGAATTGGGATATTGCGTGTAGCGCGGGTCAACCTCCATGACGACGTGATATTGATTGATCGCGCTGTAGATGACCGAAACCTGACGCTGGCCGAATGCATCGTAAAGCGTGTTGTCGATTTGCAGCGGGCTGATGCCCAGCCGCGCTGTGGTATCGCGGTCGATGTCGAGATAGGTCTCCAGCCCGCGCTGCTGTTGGTCGGAACTGACGTCGGTCAGCACCGGATTGTGCTCGATCGCGTCGACGAGCTTCGGCGTCCAGGTATAGAGATCCTGCACATTATCGGACTGCAGCGTGAACTGGTACTGCGCGTTGCTTTGACGGCCGCCGGCGCGCAAATCCTGCACGGCGGCGAGGTAGAGCCGCCCGCCGGGCACCTGGGCGAGCTTCGGCCGCAGCCGCGCGATCACCTGATCCACCGACGCGTTACGCCGCGACAAAGGCTTGAGCGCAACGTACACGTTGCCCTTGTTGATCTGCGCGTAGCCGCCGCCGGAGCCGACGCCGGTATAGCCGACGACGTTCTCCACCGCGGGATCTCGGCGGACGATGTCCATCATCTGCCGCAGCTTCTTGCTCATCGCCTGGAAGGAGACGCTCTGATCGGCTTCCATCGAGCCGACCAGACGCCCGGTGTCCTGTTGCGGAAAGAAGCCTTTGGGCACGACGATGAACAGCGCCACATTCAGGCAGATCGTGGCAATGAAGATCATCAGCACCAGAGCGCTGTGGCGCAGCGCCAAGGTGAGAGTCCGTGCGTAATGGCGCCGCGCCCACTCGACCACCCCGCCACGGCGCTCCGCCTGCTGCGCCTGCCGCGTCCGCAGAAACAGCGCGCACATCATCGGCGTGGTCGTCAGCGAGATCGCCAGCGACACCAGGATGGCGATCGAAAGCGTGACAGTGAATTCGCGGAACAAGCGGCCGAGAATGCCGCCCATCAGCAAGATCGGAATGAACACCGCGATCAGGGAAAGGCTGATCGACAGCACGGTAAATCCCACCTCCCAGGCACCCTGCAGCGCCGCCTGCATGCGCGGCATGCCCGCTTCCAGATGGCGGGAAATGTTTTCCAGAACGACGATCGCATCGTCGACCACAAAGCCGGTGGCGATGGTCAACGCCATCAGCGACAGCAGGTCGAGACTGTAGCCGAGCAGATACATGGCGCCGAAGGTGCCGATAATGGAGATCGGCACCGCTACGCCCGGAATGAGTGTCGCCCGGAAGTTGCGGAGGAACAGGTAGACGACGAGGGTGACCAGCAGGACGGCCATCACCAGCGTCACCTCGGTATCGTGCAGCGAGGCGCGGATGGTGGTGCTGCGGTCGATGGCGACAGTCACGTTGATGTCGGCCGGCATCGCCGCCTCCAGATGCGGCAGCTCCGCTTTCACGGTGTCGATGGTCTCGATGATGTTGGCATTCGGCTGGCGGTAGAGGATGAGCAGAACCGAGGGCTGTCCGTTCGACATGCCGAGGTTGCGCACATCCTGAACGGAGTCCTTCACCTCGGCGATGTCGGAGAGGCGGACGCCGGCGCCGTTGCGGTAGGCGATGATGAGCGGAGCATAATCGGCCGCGACGTTGGCCTGATCGTTGGTGTAGACCTGATAACGGCGGTTGCCGTCGTCGATGGTGCCTTTCGGGCTGTTGGCGTTGGCCGATGCCAGCGCCGCGCGCACGTCTTCGAGGCCGATGCCGTATTTGTAAAGCGCCTGCGGGTTGAGCTCGACTCGCACCGCCGGGAGCGTCGAGCCGCCGATGATGACGTTGCCGATGCCGTTGAGCTGCGCCAGCCGCTGCGCCAGAATGTTGCTCGCGGCGTCATACATCTGGCCTTGCGTCATCGTCTTCGAGGTCAGCGCCAGAATGAGGATCGGCGCATCGGCCGGGTTGACTTTGCGGTAAGTCGGATTGCTCGGCAGATTGGACGGCAGGTCGGCGCGCGCGGCGTTGATCGCCGCTTGCACGTCGCGGGCCGCGCCGTCGATGTCGCGATTGATGTCGAACTGCAGCGTAATGCGGGCTTGGCCGATGCCGCTTTGCGAAGTCATTTCGCTGACGTCGGCGATTTGCCCGAGATGGCGCTCAAGCGGCTCGGCGACGCTGGTGGCCACCGTGTCGGGGCTGGCGCCGGGTAGCGTCGCGGTCACCGAGATGGTGGGAAAGTCAACCTGCGGCAGCGGCGACACCGGCAATCTCGAGAAGCCGAGGATGCCGGCCGCGGCGATGGCCAGCGTCAGCAGGGTGGTCGCGACCGGCCGGGCAATGAATGGCGCCGAAATGTTCATTCGGCGGGCTCGCCGCGCGCCAGCGGATTTGCCGGCCGCTGGCCGGTGAGGCGTAGCGCCAGCCGGTCGAAGTAAAGATAGATGACCGGCGTCGTGAACAGCGTCAGCAGCTGGCTGAAGACCAGTCCGCCGATGATGGCGATGCCGAGCGGCTGGCGCAGCTCCGAGCCGGTGCCGGTACCAAGCATCAGCGGCAGCGCCCCGAGTATGGCTGCCATCGTCGTCATCAAGATCGGCCGGAAGCGCAGCAGGCAGGCCTGATAGATCGCTTCACGCGGCGGCAGGCCCTCGGACCGTTCGGCATCGAGCGCGAAGTCGATCATCATGATCGCGTTCTTCTTGACGATGCCGATCAGCAGCACGATGCCGATGATGGCGATGATGTCGAGGTCGTAGTGCAGCAGCATCAACGACAGCAGGGCGCCGACGCCCGCCGACGGCAATGTCGAGAGGATCGTGATCGGGTGGACGAAGCTCTCGTAGAGAACGCCGAGCACGATGTACATCGCGGCGACCGCGGCGATGATGAGAAAGACCTCGTTGGCGAGCGACGATTGAAACGCCGCCGCGGTGCCCTGGAACGCGGTGACGAAGCTTAACGGCAGGGCGACTTGCTTCTCGGTCTGCTGGATGGCATCGACGGCCTCGCCGAGCGACACACCCGGAGCGGTGTTGAACGAGATGGTGGTGGCGGGCAATTGCCCGAAATGGGTGACCAACAGGGGGCCGGTGCGCTGCTCGAGGTGCACGATGGCGGACAGCGGCACCTGCCCGTTGGTCGACGAAGACGACGACGGCAGGTAGATCATCGACAGCCCGTCGAGGGTGCGCTGCAGCGACGGATCGGCCTCCAGGATCACCCGGTATTGGTTCGACTGGGTGTAGACGGTCGAAATGATGCGCTGGCCGAACGCGTCGTAAAGCGCATTGTCGACGGTTGCCGGCGTGATGCCGAAGCGCGCGGCGGTGGCCCGGTCGATGACGATGTCGAGCGCCAATCCCTGTTGTTGCAGGTCACTGGCAACGTCGGTGATCTGCGGCAGTTGGGCAAGCTTCTGCATCAGCCGCGGCACCCAGGTGTTGAATTCGGTGGGATTGGCGTCCTCGAGCACAAAGTGATAGGGCGCGCGGCTGATGGTGGCGTCGATGGTCAGATCCTGCACCGGCTGCATGTAAAGCGTTGCGCCGACGATGCCCGACACCTCTTTCTGCAGCCGCCGGATGATCGCCGTCGCATTGAGGCTGCGTTCGTCGTGCGGCTTCAAGTTGATCAGAAACCGGCCGGTGTTCTGCGTCTGGTTGGTGCCGTCGACGCCGATGAAGGAGCTCAGGCTCTCGACGTCGGAATCCTTAAGGATCGCCTCGGCGAGCTCGCTCTGCAGTCCCGCCATGGCCTCGTAGGAGATGCTCTGCGAGGCTTCCGAAATGGCCTGGATCATCCCGTTGTCCTGTACCGGGAAGAATCCCTTCGGAATCAGGATATAGAGGACGATGGTGACCGCGAGCGTGAGCACCGCGACCAGCAATGTCAGCGGCTGGCGATCCAGCACCCAATTCAGCGCGCGGCCATAAAGCGCGATGGTCCCGTTGAGTACTCGTTCGGCCTGCAGGTCGAAGCCGGTGCGCTCGGCCTCCGGGTGATGGCGAATGAGCCTGGCGCACATCATCGGCACCAGCGTCAACGATACGACGGCGGAAATGACGATGGTGACCGCGAGCGTAATGGCGAATTCATGGAACAGCCGGCCGACAACCTCGCCCATGAACAACAGCGGGATCAGCACCGCCAGCAGCGAGATGGTCAATGAAATGATGGTGAAACCGATCTGCGCCGAGCCGCGCAACGCGGCTTCGAGCGGGTCCATGCCGCCTTCGACATAGCGCGCAATATTCTCGATCATCACGATGGCATCGTCGACCACGAAACCGGTGGCGATGGTCAGTGCCATCAGCGACAGATTGTCGAGGCTGAAGTTCAACAGGTACATCACCCCGAGCGTGCCGACGAGCGACAGCGGCACCGACAGGCTCGGAATGATGGTGCCGGGAAGCGTGCGCAGAAACACGAAGATCACCACCACCACCAGGATGACGGCGAGGCCGAGCTCGAACTCGACATCGGCGACGGAGGCGCGGATGGTCACGGTCCGGTCGCTGAGCACACCGACGTCCACGGCCGCCGGGAGCGTCGACGTGATCTGCGGCAGCAGCGTTTTGATGCGGTCCACCACCTGAATGATGTTGGCGCCCGGTTGCCGTTGAACGTTGAGGATGATGGCCGGCGTGGTGTTGGCCCAGGCGGCGAGCTTGGTGTTCTCCGCGCCGCTCACCACCGTGGCCACGTCCGAGAGCCTGACCGGGTCGCCATTGCGGTAGGCGATGATGGTCTTGGCGTACTGTGCGGCGCTCTCGATCTGGTCGTTGGCATTGATGGTCGTGGCCTGAGCCGGGCCGTCGAAATTTCCTTTCGGGGTATTGACGTTGAAATTGCCGATGGTGGTGCGGACGTCGTCGATGTTGAGGCCGTAAGCGGCGAGCGATTGCGGATTGAACTGAATGCGCACCGCCGGCCGGTGTCCGCCGCTGATGCTGACCAGCCCGACGCCGGTCAATTGCGACATCTTCTGCGCCAGCCGGGTCTCGCTCAAATCCTCGAGTTGGGTCAGCGACAGGGTTTTCGAGGTGACCGCGAGCGTCAGAATGGGGGCGTCCGCCGGATTGATCTTGGCGTAGACCGGCGGGATCGGCAGGTCGCTGGGCAAGAGGTTATTCGCGGCATTGATCGCGGCCTGGACCTCCTGCTCGGCAACGTCGAGGCTGAGATCGAGACTGAACTGCAGCGTAATGATGGAGGCGCCTGCGGAGCTCGCCGACGTCATCTGATTCAATCCCGGCATCTGCCCGAGTTGTCGTTCGAGCGGTGCCGTGATCGATGACGTCATCACTTCCGGGCTGGCGCCGGGATAGAAGGTTTGAACCTGGATAGTGGGATAATCGACTTCAGGCAGGGTCGAGAGCGGCAGAAACGTATACGCGACGATGCCGGACAGCATGATCGCCGCCATCAGCAGCGTCGTTCCGACCGGACGCAAAATGAAGGGTTCGGAAACGTTCATCGCATCGTTTCATCGTTGGGCGCGTTCACCGCCCACTGCGGCGCTATTGCCCGCCGGCATTGCGCCGATTTTGCGAACGATCAGAACCCGGGTTTTGAGCAGCCGGGGCGGCGGCGCCGCTCGTTGCCGGTCCGGAACTGGCCGCGCCGGGCACGATGACGTGTGCTCGATCGCGCAGCCGATCGGTGCCGTCGACGACGACCCGCTCGCCGGCTGACAGCCCGGAGGTGACGGCCGCCATCGGACCGTCGTTCGGGCCGACTTTGATCGGCCGCACCGATACGGTGTTGTCGGCATCGATGACGTAGACATACGCGCCGGGCGCGCCGCGCTGGATCGCGGCCGTCGGCACCGTGACCACGTTGGTCAACGTCTTCACCAGCAGCCGGGCATTCACGAACTGGTTGGGAAACAATGCGTTGTCGGGGTTGTCGAACTGCGCCCGCACCTTGACGGTGCCGGTCGTGGTATCGATCTGGCTGTCGAGGGCGATCACGCGACCGGTTGCCAGCAGTTTGACGTTGGCGCGGTCGAACGCTTCCACCTGGAAAGTGCCGCCGGCGTTGAGCTGCGGCACGATATCCGGCAGGTCGTCTTCCGGGATCGGGAAAATCACCGTGATCGGCTGCATCTGCGCGACGACGGCCAGCCCGGTGCTGTTGGTGGTCTGCACGTAATTTCCCGGGTCGACCAGGCGAAGCCCGATCCGCCCGGTCACCGGAGAGACGATGTGGCAGTAAAGGACGTTGAGCTTTTCCTGATCGACCTGCGCTTGATCGAGCTTCACCGTGCCCTGATCCTGCTGCACGATGTAGATTTGATCCTCGTATTGCTGGCGGGCGATCGAATTTTGCTCGGCCAGTTTTTGGTAGCGGGCGAGATCGACTTGCGCCTGGGCGAGCAGGCCCTGATCACGCGCCAACTGGCCCTCGAACTGGGCTTGCAGAAGCTCGTAGGGCCGCGGATCGATTTGCGCCAGAAAGTCGCCTTTCTTCACCAGCTGGCCTTCGGTGAAGGCGACCTGCATGAGTTGACCGTTGATCTGCGTCTGCACGGTGACGGTCGCGATCGGCGTGACGGTGCCGAGCGCGTTCACCACGACGCGGATATCGCCCGTGCCGATGGTGGCGGCGCCGACCGACTGCGGTGGGGCGTGTCGGCTGCGCCCGCCGGCGGACGGCTGCGGCGTGTAAACCGTTCGATACACCAGGTAAGCGCCGGCAGCGACGACGGCCAGAACGATCAGCCCAACGACAATACGAACTTTTCCGCCGGATCGCTTCTTGATGATCGGCGGCGCCGGTGTGGTGCGAAAATCCGGCGTCGTCTCATTGTCCGTTCTGCGCGTTCGTTCGTCCATATTGGCGTTCGTTCATCCAGACGTCGCCAGTATATAATGGGAGCCAGTGCGCCTCGCCTAATGAATATTCGCTAATGAAGCTGGTGACCGAGAGCACGCGTAACGGTCACCGTGCCTTATAATTTACCACTTCAACAACAGGATTCCGCGATCGCGGATCGCGGAAAAACAAGTTAAATCAAGGATTTGGTCCGAAGCTGGGCGGTTGAAACCGCAAGCCCGCCCCGTTAGGCGGAAGTTGTGGCAGTAATGAGAAGTCACTATCCAGTTCTTTCTTCGTGGGCAGCAACATTATGTCCCAACCACCGCCGAGATTCTCGATCAGGGTGACGCTGGCCAGGAACAGGTCCTGCCGGATCGTCAGCTCCGTTTCCTCGTCGGCCAGCAAAGTGATCTCGGCCGTCACCACCGTCGTGAAAGCCGCGGTGCCCGCCTGAAACTGGTTCAAGTAGACTTCGACCGCTTTCCGGGCATCCGTGACCGCTTGCTGTTGGACCTTGAGCCCCTCGGTCATCAGGCGAATGGCGACAAGCTGATCTTCGACGCCCTGAAACGCGCCGAGCACGGTCTGCCGATAATTGGCGACGCTCTGCCAATAGACGGCGCGGGCGGCGTCGACTTGGGCGCCGCGCACGCCGCCTTCGAACAGGACCTGCGACCCGGCGGCGCCGACCGACCATATCTCGTTGGCGACGTTGAACGGCAGCGGATGCGTACCGGTCCATCCGAACAATCCGGACAAGGTAATGTCCGGGAAATATGCGGCCACCGCGACGCCGATCAATGCGTTCTGCTCCTGCATGGTGCGTTCGGCGGCGGCGATATCGGGACGTCGTTCGAGCAAGGTCGAAGGAACCGCGACCGGAATTTTCGGAATGCCCCCGGTGAGCGGGTGCGGCGCGATCGTGAGTTCGGCCGGCGGGCGGCCGATCAACATGGCGATGGCGTGCTCGTATTGCGCGCGCTGCACGCCGACATCGATCTCCTGGGCCTGGGTGGTAAAGACCTGGGCTTCGGCGGTGGCTACGTCGGCGGCGGTACAACACGTCGAGCCTGCTGGCCCGTAGCCGGCGTTGAATTGATTGCGCACGATTTCGAGCGTCTTCTTGTATTGCTGCACCGTTCGATCGAGCAGATCGTGCAGCGAGTTGGTGGCGCGGAGGTTGAAATAGGCGGTGGCCAGCAATGCTTGCTGGGACAGCTTGACGTAGTCGAGATCGGCGCCGCTCGCCTGCGCCGCGGACGTGTTGCTCTCGATTTGCCGCCGCACCTTGCCCCACACGTCGAGGTCCCAGGTGCCGGAGAGTTGCGGGCTGAAGGTCGACGAATAGGCGCCGGAAGCCGCGGCGGTGGCGATTGCGCCGGAGGCCCCCGCACCCGGCCCATTGTAGGCGCGGGTGGCGCTGTAAGCCCCCGTCAGCACCGGGAACAACGACGCCTGCGCCTCGCGAATGATGGCGCGCGCCTGCTCGTAAGCGGCAGCCTGCGCCGCGACCGTCTGGTTGGAGATTTCGACTTGTTTGATCAGAAGCGCGAGCTTGGGGTCGCGGTAGAAAGACCACCATTCGCCGCGACCCGGCCCATTACTCGGGGTGGCAACTTTCCAACCCTTGAGCTCTTTGTACTGCGTTGGCGTCGGCGCTGCCTCGGGAACGTAATCGGGACCGACAGCACATCCGGCAAGCGCGACGGTGAGGACCGACGCGACAAGGCCGGCCTGGCCGCGAAAGTGCATTCCGCGTCGCACCCGCCCGCTTCGATCGCCACCAGCATGGGCCAACGCCACCACTGCCGTAAACCCGTCGCTGCACACCTCGGAACGGTATGATGCGCGCCTAATCCGCAGCGGCGCTACCCTAGCGTTACCGCGCTCATGTTTCGCTGCGACCCCCGGCCCCCAGCGATCGCGTTAACCATAACCATGCCCCACGCCTGGGTGAATATCAACACGGCGGCGGTGTTATGCCCCGCAAACCACAGTTTCGTTGAGCGATGTGCTGTTCAGGCGACACTTCGGACAAGGTGCGATCACAATCCGCAGGAAGGTTATGTGATGCATGTCTCGCGCAGCCCTCAGCCAAGGTGTCATGCGCAAGCGACCTGGACGCCTTATCATAAGGCGAGGTTGCCGAATCTTGGCGTCGGCTTGCGCGGTGGAGGGGCCGTCGCTCTGACGCTCATGTCACAGGGAGGTGTAAATGCCGTACACATTCAGGTTGACCACCACGATCCCGGCTTCGCCGGAAGAGATCTACCAAGCCTGGCTCGACAGTCTCGGCCATTCCGAAATGACCGGCGCGGCGGCGACGATGTCGGATGAGGTGGGCGCCGAAGTGTCGGCCTGGGGCGGCTATATCAGCGGCCGCAATCTCGAATTGATCCCCGGCGAGCGCATCGTCCAATCGTGGCGCACCAGTGAATTCACCGACGAGCACGAAGACTCGATCCTCACCGTGGTGCTTCAGGAGGTGGATGACGGCACTCTGTTGACGCTTGAGCACGCCAACGTGCCCGATGAACAAAGAAGTTACGAGAAGAGCGGCTGGCAGTCGAACTATTTCGAGCCGATGATGGTGTATTTCACCGAGCGCAAGCAACAGGCCGCCGAACCCCCGGCACCGGAAGCCCGGCCAGAAAGCAAAGTGTCGCCCAAACGGGCGGCCAAAAAACCTGCCAGGAAGGCAGCCAAGCCGCCGGCCAAAAGATCGGCAAAGAGCGCACGCAAGACCAAACGGGCGGTGAGCCCAAAGTCAAAGCGAGCGGCGCCGCGGACCAAGGCCGCGCCGAAGAAGAGCAAAAGCAAAGGAGCAGCACGTCGCACCGCTGCGGTGCGCAAGCCCGCCAAGCCGGCTGCCCGCAAATCCGGCCGCGGCAGGCGCCGATAAACGGCTTTATCGCCGCAAGCCGACGAGACGCGCCGCGCCGCTTAACAATGTTCCAAATCCGCTGGAACCGGAGCGCGCGTTGTTTGTTTGATCGGCTCAAAAAAGAACCCACCCCGTATCAGATCGGGGTGAGTCGCTTTTTGCGATCGTCCGCGTTAATGGATTTCGGTTCGGCGTTGAGCGGAGCGCTTGCGTGGCGCCGGTGTGGGCGGCGGCGGTGCCGGATCGGGCGCGCCGAAGATGCGGGTGAAGAAATTGCCACCGTTGGGAAAGTAGCTTCGTCCGCCAAAGAAACCGCCCGACTCGGGCATTGACAGCGCCTCACGGCGTACCGTGTTCTCCCGGCGCTCGATCGCGATGTCCGCGACCTTGCGCTCATCGCCTTTCAGGATCGCGAGCAAGGCTTTGTCGCGGCCGTAAACGTCCTCGCGGAATTCGAGCTTCCCCTGTTCGTCCACAAAAGCCGTCTGGTAGGTCAGGTGGACCGGAATGAAGTTCGGAAACTGAATATCCATTTCGCTGTTGCCGAACATTTTGCGGATGCGATCCTCGGTGTAACCGTCGTGCGGGCGCACCAGCGACAGCAGCACTTCGGCGTATTTCACCGGGTCCTGCACCCGCATGCAGCCATGGCTGAAGGCCCGCTTCTCGAATGCGAACAGGTTTTTGTTCGGCGTGTCGTGTTGATAGACCAGGAACTTGTTGGGGAAGTTGAAGCGAATCCGGCCAAGCGCATTTTTTTCGCCGGGCGGCTGCGAGATGTGGACGGTTCCATCGGGGTTGGTGGTGACGGTCAATCCGATCCGCTGCAGCGCCGTGGGATCCTGCTGCAGCACCGGCATGTATTCTCTGGCGACGATCGAGGGCGGCACATTCCAGGTCGGATTGACCGTGATGTATTTCATCTCCGCGCTCATGATCGGCGTCGGCATGTTCGGTTTGCCATCGACGATCCTCGTCATCCACAGCTGCTTGCCGTCATGCATCACGCGCAGCGTGAAATCGGGCAGATTGACGATCACGTAGGTCTTGCCGAGATCGTGCGGCATCCACCGCCAGCGCTCCAGGTTGGCAATGATGGTGTCGATCGGCCGGTCGGGCTGGCGGCCGTTGAGCGCGTCGACTGTCGCCGATGTCAGGGTACCGGTGGCTTTGAGTTCGTGCTCCTGCTGGAATTTCTTGACCGCTTCGGCCAGCGCCTTGTCGTACGTGGTGTCGTCGCCAGTCGCGCCGAGCCGCGTGCGCAGTGCCGGCACGCGCTGGTCCTGCATGCCGATCTTGAGAACCGGGCCGCCCGGAACCGGCTCCTGGCCGCTTTCCTTGCCGGCGCGAAGCTCTGCAAGCTTCGCCTTGAGCGCCAAGTAAGCCGGATTTTGCGGCTCATAGCCGGCGAGCGCCTCGCCGACATCCGCGGCGTCCGCCATTTTGGCGAGAACGTCGGCCGGATTCGGCGGCTTTAGATCGTAGTAGATATCGCCGCTGACTCGCGTCCAGTGGACGCGCCCGATCTGCGCATGGTGAGCGTAGGTGACGACCGACGTCGTCAGCCGCAACTCGGCCTCGGCAAGCGCAGCCGGATCGGTGAGCGAACTGAAATTTGGGACCGGATAGTCGGCGGGATCGAGACCGTCGGCGTCGACTTGGCCCAGATAAGCGATCGCCGCCTTGGCGCGCGCATTTGGCTTGCCGTCGGTGATCCACAGCGGCGCGAAGTTGCGGGCGGAGTAGAACGACTCGAGGTTCGCCCTGTCTTTCTTGCCGCCGACGGCGCGGTCGTATTTGCCGTTCGACAGCTCGCGCAATTGGTCGGCGATTGCGGCATTGGCGTCGATCACGGAGCTGGCGGCCGGCACCGCTGCCGGCTCGCCGGGCGCTGCCACGGGCGGCGTACTGATGGCGGCGGTCGGCACCTCATCGCCCCCGGTGGCGGCAGTGGGTTGCGGCGTCGGAGCGGGAACCTCAGGGGCGGCAGGGGCGGCTGCGGGGGTGGTAACAGCCGGTGCCTCAGCCGCAGCAGGGGTCGCCGCAGCCGGTGCATCAGCCGAGTGGCTGGAATCCGAAGCAGGGGCGGGGACCGGATTGGGCGGTTCCGCTGTGGCCACGGGCTGGACAGGCGATTCATCGGGACTTGCAACCGCGGCTTTTGGGCGGCCCGTTGCCTCGTCCGGTTTCGCCGCCGGTGCCGGCGGCACCGCTTCGCTGGCCGAACCCGCCGGCTTTACAGGGGTTTGGTCGGGTTCGCTTTTGGCCGTGGGCGCCAAAGTCGTCCCGCTTGCTGCCGAATTGGCGGCATTGACGTCCATGCCGGATTTCGGCTCTGCGAGCGCGCCGCCGGCGGCGGCCGATAGCAGGAGGACGATAGCGGTCGAGGCAAGAAACCGATCGACACGGACGCCCGACATTGCAAATTCTCCTTAACTGCCAGCGATCAGCGGATCGCTACGTTTCCACGCGGATGCGAAACGATCGTTCCCCAACCTCGGCATTTTTGCGGACCTGGAGTCCTGTTTCGCACACACCTTACGGGAACCTGCTAAATTTGTCCTGTGCCCGGCATCACAAAGCCGCCGTTTCACGCGATTTTTCGCGGCTGTCGCTCTGCGGCCACGCCCTGGCGCTCCAACTCCCGCTCGCCGTTATTGCCTGTATTAAGACCCAGTGCTTCGAGCTTTCGGTAAAGCGTAGAGCGCCCGATTTGCAGGCGCCGCGCAACCTCCGACATTTGTCCGCGGTAGTGGGTAATTGCATACCGTATGAGGTCGGCCTCGATCGCTTCAAGTGGCCGCACGTCGCCGGCCGCATCAAGCACTGGCAGCGCGTCGACCGGCGCGGGGGCCGGGACGAAAGGCGGGATGAACGGCTCGTCCGCGAACGGGCCGGAGATCGAAGTCGGCTCTGTTGAGCTGTCGCCCGGCGACGCCACGGGCTGAATGTCCGGGTTAGCGGCCGGCCCGGCTATTTGCGCGCTGATCTGCGGGAATTCGGCGATGCCAATACTGTCGCCTTCGGCGAGCACCACGGCGCGGAAGACCGCGTTTTCGAGTTGGCGGATATTGCCCGGCCATTGGAAGGCGGTGAGCAATTGAAGCGCCTCGGGCGAGATGACGCGAATGGGCTTGCCCTCTTCCGCGGCAAACAGCGCCAAAAAATGCCGCGCCAGCGCGGGGATGTCGGCCGGCCGTTCCCGCAGCGGCGGCACCGCGATCGGAAACACATGCAGCCGGTAGAACAGATCCTCGCGGAAGCGGCCCTGCTTTACGTCGGCAATGAGGTCGCGATTGGTCGCCGACACCAGCCGAACGTCGACCTTGACCGGCTTGCGCGCGCCGACCGGCTCGACTTCGCCTTCCTGGACGGCGCGGAGAAGCTTGACCTGCGCCGCCGCTGGCAATTCACCGACCTCGTCGAGGAGCAACGTGCCGCCGGAGGCCTCGACGAACTTGCCGAGATGGCGCTCGGTCGCGCCGGTGAACGAGCCCTTCTCGTGGCCGAACAAGATCGATTCGATCAGATTTTCCGGCATGGCGCCGCAATTCACCGCGACAAACGGTTTCGTCCGCCGCTCGCCGGAGCCGTGGATCGCGCGCGCGATCAGCTCCTTGCCGACGCCGGATTCGCCGGCGACAAGAACTGGAATGGTCGAGGCGGCCGCCTTCTCCGCCATGCGCAGCACCGTCTGCATCGCCGGGCTTCTGGTGATGATGTCTTTGAAGCCGAGCGTGCCGGAGCGGCTGTGCCTGATGCGGTTAAGCTCGCCTTCGAGCGCGCTGGCGTTGAGCGCGTTGCGCAGGCTGACCAGCATGCGCTCGGCGCCCGCCGGCTTGACCACAAAATCGACCGCGCCGGCGCGCATGGCCGAGACCACATTGTCGATGCCGCCATGCGCGGTCTGCACGATGACCGGCACGGTGATGGCGGCCTGACGCAGTCTGGCGAGAACGCCGAGACCATCAAGGTTCGGCATCACCAGGTCGAGAATGACACAATCGATGCGCGCGCCGTCCGGCCCGGTGAGCAGCGCCAGTGCGGCGTCGCCATTGTCGAGCGTGATCGACTCGTAGCCGAACTTTTGCAGCATGCCCTCGAGCAGCCGGCATTGTACCGGATCGTCGTCAACGACGAGGATGGCCATCAGTCCCCCTGCAATCGGGCACGGTGTGCCGTTTCGGGGCACTCTCGCCGACGGCGCTTAATGAGATGTTAACCCGGTCGTTGAGCGATGCGCGACGGCCACCCGGGAACCACGGCTCGCGGTTAACGTTTTGCAACCATGCGCGCCGGCGCTCTCCGTCATCGCCAACATTTTCCCGCGCACGCGGCCGCCCGCTCTGGCAAATCTCAACTCCGCCGCGCCGCCGCGCGCTACCGCGAAGCGCGGCAGGCGTTGCGCGCGCCGGCATCGGCGCAAAGCCGGCGCGGCCTCGACTGGATGAACTTTTTCATCGCCGACGTGCAGACCGGTTTCGGCACGTTCGTGGCTTTCTATCTCGCGGAGCTGGGTTGGTCGGAAGGCAGTATCGGCGTCGCGCTTGCCGCCGGCGGCATCGCCGGAATGCTCAGCCAAATCCCCGGCGGCGCGCTCGCCGACGCGGTGCGCTGGAAGCGCGGCTTGGCTGCGCTCGGCATCGTCATGACCGGCACGGCGGCCCTCATTCTTGCCGTTGCCCCGAATTTCGTCGCGGTGTTCTTCGCGCAAATTCTCCAGGGCGCGACCGCCGGGATCATCACGCCGGTCATTGGCGCGATCAGTCTCGGCCTGGTCGGCCGGCGCGCAATGTCGGTGCGGACCGGCCGCAATTATCGCTACGCTGCCGCCGGCCACGCGGTGACCGCCGCACTGATGGGCGCCGCCGGCGCCTACCTCTCTAGGGGCTCGATCTTCATCGCCGCCGCGCTGCTGTGCGTTCCGGCACTGATTGCGCTGTCCTTCATCCGCGGCGATGAGATCGATTACGCCAAAGCGCGCAATGCGACGGCCGGCAAGAAGGCGCCGAACGTGGCGCGCGTGCTTGACCTCGCCAAAAATCACGAGCTCGTCCTGTTCACCGCGGCGACCGTGCTGTTTCAGCTTGCCGATGCCTCGATGCTGCCTTTGATCGGGGAGAATCTCGCCACCTCGATCAAACACCACGCCGCGATCTGGATGTCCGGTCTGGTGATCGTGCCGCAAGTGGTGGTCGCTATCCTGGCGCCCTGGGTCGGATTTCATTCGGAGAAGAGAGGCCGCTTGCCGCTATTGCTGATCGGCTTCGGTCTTGAGCCGGTGCGCGCCCTCCTGCTCGCCTTCACCGCGGGCTATCCATGCCTCGTCGTTGCGCAAACCTTGAGCGGCATCACCGGCGCGATCATCGGCGTCCTGACGGTATTGGTCATCACCGATCTGACCGCGGGCACCGGCCGCTTCAATCTCGCCGTTGGTGTCGTCGGCGCCATGAGCGGCATCGCCGCTTCCATCAGCACCAGCGCCACGGGATTTCTGTTTCAGGCCTTCGGTCCGCGCATCGGCTATCTGCCGCTCGCCGGCATCGCCGCGGCGGCGACGGCGCTGGTCTGGGTGTTCGTATCGGAGACCAAGCCGGCGAAGTATGAGGATTGACCTCGCACTGCGACATCAGGCCCGTGGTGAAGGGGTACCGACGCGCCATCTCAGAATGATCGGCCGATTGATTGTCAAATGGCCCGGGGCAGGGCCACGGTGTTGGATGCGGGCCGCAGCTGCGACATCATGCGAATAATGCTTCTCCGCTTCCTGAGCTCGGCGGCGTCAAGCAGCATTTGCCCGGCCCAGCGATAGACATTTCGCGATCGGACGATCTCGCGCATGAAGCGCATCCGCTCCTGCTGCTCGGCCGTGGGCATGCATAGCGCCTGCTCGATTGCGTCAGCCATGCCGCGGGTGTCGTAGGGATTGACGATAGGGCTTCGGACAATTCGCGCGAGGCGCCGGCAAACGTTGACAGCAGCAAAACGCCCTCTTCATCGTCGCGGGCGGCAACAAACTCCTTGGCAACGAAATTCATCCCGTCATGCAGGCTGGACACGGCGCAGAAGTCGGCGGCGCGGAAGAATTCGAAAACCTCGTGCGGCTCGAAATGACCGATGATGAGGGCGACCGGCTGGTGCGATGCGCTGCCATAGCGGGCATTGATGTCACGGACCAGATCGGCGGCTTCCTTCTGCAGCGTCGCGTAGGCTGCAAGTTTTGATCGCGTCGGCGCTGCGATCTGAAGGAACGTGAACCGGCTCCGCCATTCCGGGCGGCTGCAAAGACAAGGCGTCCACCGCGTTCAGGCGGTCGAGGATGCCTTTGGTGTAATCGAACCGCTCGACGCCGATGCCGAGGCGCACATCTTGCGCGATACCAAAACGTTCACGAACCGCGCTGCGACACTCCGCAACCGTCTTCTGCGTCTTCATGCCCGCCGGCGGCCACTCGATGGAGATTGGATAGGGGCGAACAAGCGTTTCCTGACCGCCGAAGGCGATGAACGAATGCTCGCGGTCGGTCCGCGCCTGCATGAAACGACCGACCGTATCCAGGAAATTGTTGCAGTAAAATTGTGTGTGAAAGCCGAGCACTGAACTGCCCAACAGTCCGACAAGGATCTCCTCCTTCCACGGGCAGATTCCGAAGATCTCCGGATTCGGCCATGGAATATGCCAGAACGTGATGATGGTCGCATTCGGCAGTTTCTTGCGCAGCATGCCCGGCAGCAGAGCGAAATGGTAATCTTGAACCAGCACAATCGGGTCCGGGCGCTTGGCTTCGCTGACCACGGCTTGCGCGAAGCGCGCATTGACGCGCTTGTATTCGTTCCAGTCACTTTCCCGGAATGTGGGACGCACAAAGGCCAGGTGACACAGCGGCCACAATCCTTCGTTGGCCAGCCCGTAATAGTAGCCATTCTGCTCGTCGTCAGCGAGCCAGATGCGACGTAAGGTGTAGCTTGGAGATTCCGGCGGTACACGTATTCGGTCGCCATCATCGACCGTTTCCCGATCGGCGTTGCCGCTGCCGTGCGCAATCCAGGTGCCGCCGCAGGCACGCATGACCGGCTCGATCGCCGCCACCAGCCCGCTTGCCGGTGTTTGCAGGACAATCTTGTCCCCGTCGCGATGGTGAATGTACGGCTCGCGGTTCGACACCACGATCATCTCGGCATTCGGCAGCTTTTGCGCCAACAGCCGACGCAGCGTGTCGGGCGACCAATCGACATCCGGCCCCTCGGTGGTGCGTTCGGCGCGCTGCAGCTCACGCAGCAGATGGCGGATGTCCGGCGCAAACAGGATCGGCTCTTGCGCGTCGGCGCCGCCGCCGACCCGGGCCTCGTCGATTGCCTGGCGCAGCGATTGCAGCCACCGGCGAGCCAACAACACGGCGACGAGAAACGACAGCGCTGCGGCAAGGAAGGCGACGCCGACAAGCGCGGTGATGGCCCAGATGCGGACCTGGGCGCCGCGCTGCTCGGCGAAAGTCAGATCGTGCAGCAGCACGACGTGACCGTTGTCGCCGCCGGAGGCAATCGGAAAGCTCGATACGATCAGCCGGCGATGATCGAGCAGCAACGTTGTCGATCGCGGTTTTGCGCGCAGCTTCGCCAATTTGCAGGCGAAGGCTTGCGGCATCACCTTGCTGGGATAGCGCAGCCGCCCGTCTTTGTCGCAGAATCCGACGGCCAGCAGTTCCTCGTCGAGAGCCATTCTTTCGAACAGGGCGTCGATGCGCGCGGCGTCGTGCTCGCTGAGCAAATTCGTGAGCTCATCCACCGATGCATTGAACGCCAGCAACGAGCGTAACTCGACGTCGCGCTCCGACCACTTCTCGATGAGCGACGTGGCGAAAGGCGGGATCACCAGCACGATCACAGCGACGCCGATCGCCGCCACAACGCCGTAGCGAATGAGCAACTTTAAGATCGGTCGTCGGGGAACCAGCACCGGCTACTTCTCCCCAGAACCCCCGTGCGGCCGATTAGAATTGCGGAGGCAATGCGTCGAAAATACGGCCCGCGGAAGTTCCATTCGCCACAATGCGACGCGGGGCTTGATACGGCCGGGCGCGGTCCATGCCCGATTGAGAAATGGCGAAGATTTGCTTCAATCGGATTATTTGCGCGACCGATCGAAATTTTTGACCAGAATGGCCAGGATCAACAATCCGAATGCCGCCAGCGTCGGCAGAAACGCCCAAGCCTCATTTTCGGTCGTTCCCGCCGGCAGGCCAAGCAGGGCCTTATGCAGAGCGAGCAGCCAAAATGCGATCGCGAACACCGCAAACAGCCATTCCCCGGTGCGGTGCCAGAAACGCAGAAAGAAAAGGCCGGAGACGACAAACCCCATGGTGATCATGCCGCCGAAAAAGGCGTTCATCGAATTCTCCTAGTCGAGTTCCCAGATGAAGCCGAAAAGCAGCGTGGACACTGCCGCAAGGCCGGCGACGAGGCGCAGCGGACTGAGGTCAATCGACGGAAGCACCACGAGATCGATGACCACGAGCAGGTTATTGACGGCGAGCAGTACGAAGCAGGCTGCGCTCCACAGCAGCAGCCGCGTTCGGTTGCGCAAGAAGCTGCGGACCAGGAGCCAGGCGCACAGGGCGCTGGCGAGAAAGCACAGCATGTATACGGTCGGCGCCAGCATCGGCATGGCAAAATCATTCCTTGAACTTGAAGGCCCGGGCAAATTCGCGGAGCTTGTGGTTTGGAGATTCAAACATCGCGGCGATCACCGTCGTCGGCTTGGTTGAATAGACCTTGCGCACCAGTTCGCCGATCGTATCGAGCTCCGGCGACAAGGGTTGATAGCGATATTCGCGCCCGTCGGTCTTTGCGATCAGACCAGCGGCCTCCAGCAGCAACAAGGCGTGGCTCACCGCGGCTGAACTGCTGCGCGATTCGCGCACGATTTCTTCAAGACGCCAGGATCGTTCGCGCTCGCCGCTCAACAGGACGAGTAGCTCAAGGGCCCACACGGACCCGAGCGAGGTACGTACGAAATCCATGGCCTCGCTCTCGGTCACGGATACCTCGAACAGCCTGATGATCGGCGACGCGGCGGTCACGTCCGGTTGGGCGGCGCACGTGACTAGATCAATTTCGTTCTCTGCAAACAAGCCGGCTGCCCCGCGACCCGGAAGCGCAGCCCCGGCCGACATGGATTGAGATCGCCGATGAGTTCGGCTTATTGCCCGCGCTCCGCCAGCATCGCGGCGAACGTCCGCGCGAAGGTGTGCGCGTCGCCGGGCCAGCGCGCTGACGCGTAATTGCCGTCGCGCACCACGAAGGCGGCGCGGTCGTCGTCCCACGTGTCGCGGGCCATGCCGCTCGTCTTGCGCCGGTAGTCGGGAGCATCGCGGGGAACGTCGACGAAATCCTCCGGGCGGGCGAGTGCGCGGGTGACTTCCTGCTGCACCGACATGTAGCCGGTCGGCCGGTCGGGCCCATCGTTGTAGGTGCGATAGTAGTTCGGGTCCCAAAAGCGGACGACTTGTCCGACCCGCCAGCCGGCGCGCTCCAGCGTCCAAGTGAGCGCCGTGGTGCGCCGGCCAAACAGCACGGAGCGGCTGCCGTCGGCGATGCGGCTGCGTGCGGCGAGCAAGACCCCATGACAGATCGCGGCGACCGGCAAGCCGGCCGCGAAGAATTCCGCCACCAGCTTCTGCAGCACTTCGCTCTCGAGATACTCGCGCATGCCGCGGGCGCGATGCCCGCCGGGAAGGAGAAGCCCGTCGAAGCTGTCGCGTCGGACTTGCCGCCACGATAGCGGGTGCTGGAAGGCCGGATCGAGCTGCATGGCGGCGTAGGCGCGCCGCGCGTCAGCGTTGGCGCGCATCAGCCTGCCAAGGGCGACAATACGCTTCAGTCCGGGCGCGAAGCCCCAAAAATCGAGGCCTTGGCCGGTGAGCATTATTTCGTCGGCCTGTCCCGGACCGCCGTCAGGCGTGGCGAACGCGACCGCGTGGCCAAGCCGCTTGAGCACGCTCCAGCTGACCGCGACCTCGGTCGGATCGAAATCCCGCGCCGGGATCGGAATGAGGACGCTGGCCACGTTCCACCTCCAACCGGCGGACGGGTGTCGTCCGCGGCGGCCTTGCGCGCGCCTTAGTGCTGCGCCACATGAACGAGCGGTGAGGCTAACAATTCCATGCGCTCCAAGACTTCCATGCGTTCCAAGACAATGTCAAAAAAAATAGCCGCCAAACGACCGGCCAGAAACGGACCGGCACCCGCAAAATCCGCGCTTGGGGCGCTGCCGGAATGGAATCTCACCGATCTTTATTCCGGTCTCGACGATCCGGCGATCAAGCGCGATCTCGATCGCACCGACGCCGAATGCGTCAGTTTCGAGAATATGTACAAGGGCAAGCTAGCCGATCTGGCGGGCTCGGCGACAGCGGGCGCAGCGCTCGCCGATGCGGTGCGGCGCTATGAGGCGATCGACGACCTGATGGGTCGGCTTGCGTCCTACGCCGGGCTCATCCACGCCGGCAATACCGTCGATCCGGCGCGCACCAAATTCTACGGCGATGTGCAGGAGCGATTGACGGCGGCATCCACGCATCTGTTGTTCTTCTCGCTCGAACTCAATCACGTCGACGACGCACTGATTGAAACCGCGATGAACTATCCGGCGCTCGGCCATTATCGGCCGTGGCTCGAGGATTTGCGCCGCTACCGGCCGTACCAGTTGGAGGACCGCGTCGAGCAGCTGTTTCACGAAAAGTCGATGACCGCCTATTCGGCGTGGAATCGGCAGTTCGATGCGACCATCGCCAATCTGCGGTTCAAGGTTTCGGGCAAGACGCTGGCGATCGAGCCAACGCTGAACCTGTTGCAGGACCGCTCCGGCGAAAAGCGCAAGGCCGCCGCGGCGGCGCTGGCGCACACGTTAAAGAACAACGTGCAGCAATTTGCCCTGATCACCAACACACTGGCCAAGGACAAGGAAATGGCCGACCGCTGGCGCGGCTTCGCCGACATCGCCGACGACCGCCACCTGTCGAACCGGGTGGAGCGGGAAGTGGTCGATGCCCTTGTCGCCGCGGTGCGCGCCGCCTATCCGCGGCTGTCGCATCGTTATTATGCGCTGAAGGCGAAATGGTTCGGCAAGAAACGGCTGCCGCACTGGGATCGCAATGCGCCGCTGCCGCAAGTGGCGCAGCGCACGGTGAGCTGGAACGAAGCGCGCAACACCGTGCTCACGGCTTACGGTGCGTTCTCGCCGAAAATGGCGGAAATCGCCGAGCGCTTCTTTGCCGAGCGCTGGATCGACGCGCCGGTCCGGGCCGGCAAGGCGCCGGGCGCGTTTGCGCATCCGACCACACCGTCGGCGCATCCTTATGTGCTGCTCAACTATCAGGGCAAGCCGCGCGATGTGATGACGCTGGCGCATGAATTGGGCCACGGCGTGCACCAGGTGCTGGCCGCGCCCAACGGCGCGCTGATGGCGCCGACGCCGCTGACGCTGGCCGAGACCGCGAGCGTGTTCGGCGAGATGCTGACGTTCCGCAAGCTGCTCGCCAACGACCCGTGACAAGAAAGAGCGCAAGGCGATGCTCGCCGCCAAGGTCGAGGACATGATCAACACCGTGGTGCGGCAGATCGCGTTCTATACCTTCGAGCGCGCCGTCCACACCGAACGCAAGGCCGGCGAACTGACCGCCGAGCGGATCGGCGAGCTGTGGCTCGAGGTGCAGCGCGAAAGCCTCGGCCCGGCGATCGAGCTAAAGCCCGGCTACGAGACGTTCTGGGCCTACATTCCGCATTTCATCCACTCGCCGTTCTATGTCTACGCCTATGCATTTGGCGATTGTCTGGTGAATTCGCTCTATGCGGTTTACGAGCACGCCGCCGACGGCTTCGCCGAACGCTATCTTGCGATGCTCGCCGCCGGCGGCACCAAGCACTATTCCGAGCTGCTGGCGCCGTTCGGCCTCAACGCCCGCGATCCTGCTTTCTGGCAGGGCGGTCTCGGCATCATCGATCGGATGATTGCGGAGCTGGAAATCCTGGATTAATGCAACGTAGCAAATTGCAACGTTGACAATCGCCGCCTCGTGATTTACATAAATTTCTGGGAATGGGGAGGCATTCGGAGAGTGTTATGAACCGCAGCCACGCCGCCTTCTTCGAGCGTCCCGAAGCGGCGCCGATTAAGGAGATTTTGACCCGGCCGGAAGTGATCCCGCAGTACGAGCTTCTCAGCCGGATTGAAATGCCCGCCGTGCAGGCAGTTGTATGGGATATCGAGCCCTTCCTCGAAGAGTTCGACGAGGCAACAAGAAATCATGCCATTCAATCATCTGGGGCCCTCATCGGAGACATTCTCACTAAACGCGGATACCGAATTGCGCGAGGGCGGCGCGGCGAAAAGAAGCGGGGGCGCGTGCGCAAAGGGCGTTTCGTGAAATCAGGGACGATTTGGGAACCGCCTGTGGACGCGGAGACTGGGCACCGTGAACAATTCGATGCCGTCGTCGAAGACATTATGGTTTGCTATCGAGCGACTCTGGAAGAGCTTGCGAAGTGAGCCGGGAGCCTGAATGGCTCACCAAAGAAGATGTACTGAGAGCACACAGCCGAGAACTCGAAATCTTTGGCGGTTCGCCCGGCGTTCGTGATGACGGTGCACTCGAATCCGCTCTCGGGCGCCCTTTGAATAAATGGCAATATGAAAATGCAGAGCTTCCAGAACTTGCGGCCGCATATGCGTTCGGCATCGTTAGCAATCATCCATTCGTAGACGGCAACAAACGTGCCGGTTTCGTCGCTATGCTTGCGTTTCTTCTCCTGAACGGGATTGAGTTTGCACCGGACCCGCTCGAAGCGGCAGCCATTTTTCTAGGCATAGCAGCGAGCGAGATTAACGAAGCCGGTGTCACTCGCTGGATCCGGGACAACTGGCCGGAGGCGTGATGCCGAACCGCGAAAACTCCGACCGCGAAAAGAACCGCTTCTCGGCCCGCGCCGCACGCTATGCGCGGGTCGGCGCCAATGTCGGCGGGGTGGCGGCGCGCTATGCCGGCAGGCGGCTTCTCGGCGGTGAGCCCAATCGCGCCGGCGAGGCGTCGGCGCTCGCTTCCGCGCTCGGCAACCTCAAAGGCCCGCTGATGAAGGTCGCCCAGTTGATGGCGACCATTCCCGATCTGTTGCCGCCGGAATACGCCGCCGAGTTGCAGAAGCTGCAGAGCGAAGCCCCGCCGATGGGCTGGGCTTTCGTCAAGCGGCGGATGAATGCCGAGCTTGGTCCCGACTGGCAGAGCAAATTCGCAAGCTTCGAGCATCATCCGTCGGCGGCCGCGTCGCTCGGCCAGGTGCATCGCGCCCGCTCGCTCGATGGCGCCGCGCTGGCCTGCAAGCTGCAATATCCCGACATGCAGTCGGCGGTCGAAGCCGACCTGCAGCAGCTGCAGTGGCTCCTTGCCATCCGCCGGCGGCTCGATACGGCGATCGATACCAGCGAGATCGGCAAGGAGATCGGCGAGCGCGTGCGCGAGGAGCTCGATTACCGGCGCGAAGCCAAGCACGTCGCGCTTTACCGCGCGATGCTCGACGGCATCGATATCGTCCGCGTGCCGCGCGCCTGGCCCGAGCTGTCGACCGGGCGCTTGCTGACGCTCGATTGGCTCGATGGCAGCCGCATGCTCACGCACAAGAACGATCCGCTCAGAGTGCGCAATGCGATCGCCACCGCCATGTTCACTGCCTGGTGGTTTCCGTTCAGCCGCTTCGGCGTCATCCACGGCGACCCGCATCTCGGCAATTACACGGTGTTTGACGCCAAGGCCGGCGGCGGTTCGCGCAAGAGCGTCGTGGAGCCCGCCGGCATCAATCTGCTGGATTACGGCTGCGTTCGCATTTTCCCGCCGAAATTCGTGCGCGGCGTCGTCGATCTCTATCACGGCCTGCTGCACGGCGACGATGATCTGATCGTCGGCGCTTACGAGACCTGGGGCTTCCGCCGGCTCTCGCGCGATCTCATCGACACCCTCAACATCTGGGCGCGCTTCATCTATGCGCCGCTGCTCGATGACCGGGTGCGCAGCATCGCCGACGGCGTGGCGCCGGCGGAATACGGCCGGCGCGAAGCGTTCCGCGTGCATCAGGCGCTGAAGCAGAAAGGTCCGGTGACGGTGCCGCGGGAGTTCGTGTTCATGGATCGCGCGGCGATCGGACTGGGCGCGGTGTTTCTGCACCTGCGCGCCGAGCTTAATTTCTATCGGCTGTTCAACGAGGCGATCGAACATTTTTCCCTGGATCGCGTTGCCAAGCGGCAGCAGGCGGCGCTTACGGCGGCGGGCTTGTAGTGCTGCGGCAACAGCTTTTTGCTTGAGACTTGAATAACCTAGTCGATATGTTATTCTGGTTGGAATGACTAGAATTGCACGGCCGAAAATCGTCAAGCTTTCGACGCGCCGGCGGCGGAAGGGCGGTCGACGTCAGGGTTACTGGCTCCTGCAAGATGCCAAGGCACGCTTCAGCGAATTGGTGCGGCGCGTGCGTAGCGAAGGCCCGCAACACGTGACAGTCCATGGACGCGACGAGGTCGTCGTCGTCGCCGCCGAAGAATTCCGGCGACTGCAAGGTAATCTGACCGGCGCAAGTCTCGTTGTCGCGATGCAAACCTCACCGTACCGCGATATTGAAATTGAGCCGAGGCGCCTACGCTTGCCCGTGAGCAACGTGGTGCTGTGACGGACTGGTTGCTCGACACCAATGTTCTCGCGGAACTGCGCCGTCCCCGGCCCGAAGCCAAGGTAGTTGGCTTCATTGCCGCGCAGCCGCTCGATAGCCTCTACATCAGTTCGGTTACGCTGGCGGAGATCCGGTTCGGAATTGAATTGGTCGTTGAGCCGGGCCGACGCGCCGAACTGAACGATTGGCTGATGCACAGGGTGCGGCCGATGTTCGAACAACGCGTGTTGCCGGTTACTGAGGACATCATGCTCAAGTGGCGGCTGTTGGTCGAAACAGGCCGCAAAAGCAGACATACGTTCTCGCAGCCCGATTTGATCATCGGTGCCACGGCTTTGGAGCATGGAATGACACTCGTCACCAGAGACACAAGCGAATATGAAAAAGTCCGCGTGCCAGTCCTCAATCCCTGGATTGGCGCTGCGCGCTGAGCCGCCTCACTCGACAGGACCATTTGCCATGGCGAACATCTGGGCGCGCAAATCGATTGCGGCTTTGGAGGCGCAAGCCGCCGAGCCGGAAGTGCAAGCGCTGACCACGCACAACGGCGTGCCGCTCAAGCGCACGCTGTCCGCCATCAACCTCGTGGCGCTCGGCATCGGCGCCATCATCGGCGCCGGCATTTTCGTCCTGACCGGGCACGCCGCGGCGGCGAATGCCGGGCCGGCGATCACGCTGTCCTTTGTGCTCGGCGCGTTTGCCTGCGCGTTCGCCGGCCTCTGCTACGCGGAGATGGCTTCGACGGTGCCGATTGCCGGCAGCGCCTACACCTACGCCTATGCCACCATGGGCGAAATCATCGCCTGGATCATCGGCTGGGATCTGATCCTCGAATACGCGCTTGGCGCCACCACGGTCGCGATCGGCTGGTCGGGCTATGTCGTGAGCTTTCTCAAGGATATCGGCCTGCCCGTCCCGGCGGCTTATGCCGAGTCGCCGTTTGCCTATGATGCGGCCGAGCAGGCTTGGCACGCGACCGGCGCGCTGGTGAATATCCCGGCGATGGCGGTGATCGCCGCCGTTACCGCGTTGCTCGTCGTCGGCGTCCACGAATCCGCGCGCGCCAACAACGTCATCGTCGGCATCAAGCTCGTGATCATCATCGTATTCATTGCGGCCGCGGCGCCATTCATCAGCGCGGCGCATTGGGTGACGGCGGGCAATCCGGGTGGCCACTTTATTCCGCCCAATATCGGTCCGGGTCAGTACGGCTTCAGCGGCGTGGTCCGCGGCGCCGCCGTGGTGTTCTTCGCCTATATCGGCTTCGACGCGGTCTCGACCGCGGCGCAGGAAGCGAACAATCCGCAGCGCGATATGCCGATCGGCATTCTCGGATCGCTCCTTATTTGCACCGTGCTCTATGTCGTGGTCGGCTTCGTGCTCACCGGCATCGTGCCGTATGACAAGCTCAACGTGCCCGATCCGATCGCGGTCGGCATCGACGCGGTTGGGCTTTCGTTTCTGTCGCCGATCCTCAAAATCGGCATCATCCTCGGGCTGACCTCGGTCATTCTGGTGATGATGCTGGGCCAGCCGCGGATCTTTTACTCGATGGCGCGCGACGGGCTGTTGCCGCGCATCGCCGCGCGCGTGCACAGCCGATTTCGCACGCCCTATGTCACCACCATCATCACCGGCGTTGTCGTCATGGTGCTGGCCGGGCTCGCTGCCGATCGGTCTGGTCGGCGAACTGGTCAGCATCGGCACCTTGTTTGCGTTCGCGATCGTCTGCATCGGCGTGCTCGTTCTGCGCATCAGCGAGCCCGAGCTGGCGCGGCCGTTCAAAGCCCCGGCGGTCTACATCGTCGCGCCGCTGGGGGCGCTTTCATCGCTGTTTCTGATGTTCGGGCTGCCGCTCGACACCTGGCTGCGGTTTGGCGCGTGGCTGGTGATCGGGCTTCTGCTCTATGGCTTCTACGGCATCAGGCACAGCCGCGGTGGAGCGCCGAGCCCGGGGCCATCTGGCGCGTAGAAAGCGTCGCTTTCCTGATTTACGGGCGACGTGGTAGCAGGTCGGCGAATTTTGGATGGACACCTGAATGAATACGATTTTCGTTAAGGGCGGAACAGGACAGACAATCCCTATCTGGTTCGTCACTGCGGCGAGCTATCCGGAGGTGCGCCAACGGCTCGACGCCGGCGCCCGCGCATTTGCCGATGCGGCGGGTTTCAAACCGAAGCCCGCACAATATCTCGCGCTGCCGGGCAAGGACGGGCTTGGCGGCATCCTGTTCGGGCTCGAAGCCGCCAACGAGCCAAACGATCCGTTTCTTCCCGGGCGGCTGCCCCAGCAATTGCCCGATGGCGTCTACCGTTTTGCCAACGATCCGCACGACGCGCGGCTTGCCGCGCTGGCCTTTGCGCTCGGATGTTATCGGTTCACCCGCTACCGCAAGGCCGAGCCACCGGGGGTCAAGCTCGATCCGCCGCAGAGCGTCGACCGCGAAGACCTCGAGCGCATCGTCGAAGCGGTCACGCTGGCGCGCGATCTCATCAATACGCCGGCCAACGACATGGGGCCGGGCGAGCTGGAAGCGGCGGCAGGCGTGCTGGCCGCGCGCCACGGTGCGGACATCAGGGTGATCCTCGGCAACGATCTCTTGACGCAGAACTTTCCGCTGATACACGCCGTGGGCCGTGCTTCGGAGCGGGCACCGCGGCTGATCGATATGAAGTGGGGCGACCAAGCTCATCCGCGCGTGACGCTGGTCGGCAAGGGCGTCTGCTTCGACACCGGTGGTCTCGACATCAAGTCCGAATCCTCGATGCTCAACATGAAAAAGGACATGGGCGGCGCGGCGACCGCGCTTTCGTTGGCGCACATGATCATGTCGCGCAATCTGAAAGTGCGATTGCGCGTACTCATTCCGGCGGTCGAGAATGCGATCTCGGGCTCGGCTTTCCGCCCCCGCGACATCTACACCTCGCGCAACGGCATCACGGTCGAGATCGGCAATACCGATGCGGAAGGCCGTCTCGTGCTCGCCGATGCGCTGGCGCTCGCCGACGAGGACGAGCCGGCGCTGATCGCCGATTTCGCCACGTTGACCGGAGCCGCCCGGGTCGCGCTCGGTCCCGAAGTGCCGGCCTTCTTCACCGATGACGACGAGCTGGCCGGCGCTTTGACTAATCACGCTGCCGCCGAGAACGATCCGCTCTGGCGTTTGCCGCTATGGCGGCCCTACGAGACCATGCTGGAGTTCGAAAGTCGCCGACATCAACAATGTCGGCAGCGGCGGGCAGGCCGGCGCCATTACCGCGGCGCTGTTCATGCGGCGGTTCGTGACCGCCAAATCGTGGCTGCATTTCGACTTGTTCGCATGGACGCCGGCTGCCAAACCGGGCCGGCCGGAGGGCGGCGAATGTCAGGTGGCGCGCGCGCTCTACGCATTGCTCGCCGAGCGCTACGGCTGAGCGGCGAAAAAGCCATGCCAGCCTTCGATCCGCGCCTGACGCCGGCCCGCGCCGATCTTGCGGCCAAGGAGCTCGAAGGCAAGGTAGTGGCGCCGCGTTACGTCGACGGTCGCGTCTTTGAAGTGATCGAACCGCAGGCGCCGGTGCGGCACGAGCCGGCGCCCGATGCGCCGCTATTAACCGAAGCACTGAAGGGCGAACGCGTCACCATCTACGATATGAACGACGAAGGCTGGGCCTGGGGCCAGCTCGCGGCGGATGGCTATGTCGGCTGGTTGCCGTCAAATGCGCTGGTGGCGCCCGGCGCGCCGCCGACGCACAAAGTTGCGGCGGTGCGAACGCTGGCCTTTCCCGGCCCTTCGATCAAACTGCCGCCAATTGAAGCGCCGCCGCTCGGTGCGCGTGTTGCCGTCGCACGCTTTGTCGACCGCATGGCGGTCACGCATGCGGGCGCCTACGTGCCGGCGGCGCACCTTGCTCCGATCGAAACTTACGAGGCGGATTTCGTCGCCGTCGCGGAGCGTTTTTTGGGCGTGCCGTATTTGTGGGGCGGCAAGACTGCGCTCGGCCTCGACTGCTCCGGCCTGGTACAAGTCGCGCTGACGGCGTGTGGCGTGTCCTGTCCGCGCGACAGCGACATGCAGGAGCTGGCGCTTGGCAAGTCCGTTGCCACGGCCGCGGGCCTCGCCAATCTGCAACGCGGCGATCTTGTTTTCTGGAAAGGTCACGTGGCGATAGCGCGCGACCGTTCCAATCTGCTGCACGCCAATGCCTTTCACATGGCGGTTGTCACCGAGCCGAATGCCGAGGCGATAACCCGCATCCGCAGCGCTGGAAGCGAAGTGACCAGCGTGCGGCGGCTGGCGCGGTAAGAGGTGGCGTTGCTGCCTAGGTTGCTCTACCTTCGAGCCTCGGAGCCAATCCGATGAGCAATATGGGTTCAGGGCCGGCCGCGCATCCAAGCGTTCCGCACGTTGTCGAAACGCGCGGCTCACAGCATTTGAGCTTTTGGATCAGGGAGCTGCCATTCACCGTGGTGTTGATTCTCACCATCGCGGGCGTTGCCTATACAAGCTTTTCCAAGAAACCGATTGTCGAATATTGGGAAATTCTCGCGCCGATCATCGGACTGGTTTGCATCGGCGCCGGCTGGCAGGAGGCGGGCGACAAGACGGCGCGGTTGCGGCTCATCGTGACCCAGGCTCTGCACTGGTTCGCGTTCATACTGGTCATGAACATGCTGTTGCTGACCAGCGTGCAGCGGACGTTCACCGCAACGGCGACGGCGCTGGCGATCTTCACTCTGCTGGCGCTGGGCACCTTTACCGCCGGCGTGCAGGTGCTCTCCTGGCAAGTCTGCCTGCTCGGCCTGATCATGGCGCTCGGCATTCCGGCGATTGCCTGGATCGAGAATTCCGCTTTGCTCTTCGTACTGATTGCCGGCGCGGTGATTGGAATGGGCGCTGTGATGTGGTGGCATTTCCGCCAAAGGGGCGCGCCACAGGCCTGACCGAATAGGCCGCCGGCTTCGTCGCATTGGGTCGAGCGGAATTTCGCAGCAGCATCACAAAATAGTTGGGCAGCGGTCTCAAACCTGCTGCTTGCGTTCCGGTGGCACCCGTATAACGTGATGTCGTGTGAAAGTGCCGCATCGCGATTCGGATCGCGCGTGGTTGGCCATCAGAACGGCAAAACGGGGAGGGGAAACATGAGAGTTGCAGTTGGCATTGCCCTTGCGGGCGTGGCGGTCGTCGCCGCGGCGGCAACATTGCTGCCGAAGGCGCACGCCGAATCGCCGGTCGAACGCGGCGCATATCTGGTCGTCATTGCCGGCTGCAACGACTGCCACACGCCCGGCTTCTTCTTCGGCAAGCCGGACAAAGACAAATATCTTGGCGGATCGGATGTGGGGTTCGAAATTCCCGGCCTCGGCGTTTTCAACGGCAGAAACATCACGCCGGACAAGGAAACCGGCATCGGCGCTTGGACCGACGAGCAAATCGCCACCGCGATTACCACGGGGAAACGCCCCGATGGCCGCCAACTTGCGCCGATCATGAACTACGCCGCGTTTACGCACATGACGAAAGAGGACGTGGCGGCCGTCGTCGCTTACCTTCGCAGCATCCCGCTGTGAACAACAAGGTGCCGGGGCCGTTCAAGCCGGGCGAAAAAGTATCGATCTTCACCTTCAGGATCGAGCCGCCTGGCCAGACGGCCGCCGCGGCGCCGAAGTAAATTTCGGCCGCGCCGCCGCGGCGACGAGTACCGGAATCTATAACCGCGATCTGCGAACATGAATTCCGGGTTCGTCGCTTCGCGACGCTCCGGAAATGACTGGCCGAATTACTGCGCGACGACGCCCGCGGGCGCGGTTTCGAGATTGAACGCGGCGGCAAACAGCGCCCGCGTATAATCGCTCTTCGGATTCTTGAACAGGTCGGCGGCGGCGCCGGCCTCCACCACTTTGCCGTGCCGCATCACCATCAGGCGGCTGGCCAGCGCGGCGACGACGCGCAAATCGTGCGAAATGAACAGATAGGTCAGATTGCGCCGCTTCTGCAGGTCGCGCAGCAGATCGACCATCTGCGATTGGATCAGCATGTCGAGCGCGCTGGTCGGCTCGTCGAGCACGACGAAGGTCGGCTCCAGCACGATCGCGCGCGCCACCGCGATGCGCTGCCGTTGACCGCCGGAGAATTCGTGCGGAAAGCGAAACCGCGTCGCCGGATCGAGCCCGACGTCGCCGAGCGCGCGGACCACCCGCTCGTCGCGTTCGCGTTCCGGCATGGCCGGCTGGTGGACCGAAAGCCCCTCCTTGATGATGTCGGCGATCGACAAGCGCGGCGACAGCGAGCCGTAGGGGTCCTGGAAAACGATCTGCATGTCGCGGCGGTAACGGACGCATCTGCTTGAAGCGCAGCCCCTGCAGCGCGTTGCCCATGAACACGATCGGCCCTTCGGAGGAAATCAGCCGCAGCATGGCGAGGCCGAGCGTCGTCTTGCCGGAGCCGGATTCGCCGACGACGCCGAGCGTCTCGCCTTTGCGCAAATCGACGCTGACGCCATCGACCGCCTTGATATGGCCGACGACCTTGCGCAGCAGCGCCGCGCTTGATCGGAAACCAGACTTTGAGATCGTTGGCTTCCAGGATCATCGGCGCGTCGGGTTGCGGCGGCGCCGGATCGGGCTTCGGCTCGGCGGCGAGCAGCGCGCGGGTGTAAGGGATGCGCCGGGCGCGGCAAAGACGCGCTCGACGTCGCCTTGCTCGACGATCTTGCCTTCCTTCATCACGCAGACCTTTTGCGCGATTTTCCGCACGATGCCGAGATCGTGGGTAATGAACAAAAGCGACATGCCGAGCCGCTTCTGGATGTCCTGCAATAACTCGATGATTTGCGCCTGCACGGTGACGTCGAGCGCGGTGGTCGGCTCGTCGGCAATCAGCAGATCGGGCTCGTTGGCGAGCGCCATGGCGATCATGACGCGCTGGCGCTGGCCGCCGGAGAGCTGATGCGGATAGCTGCCAAGCCGGCTTTGCGGATCGGGAATGCCGACTTGGGTCAAGACTTCGAGCGTCCGCGCACGGCGCGGCGCGCGCCGGTCAGCCCGCGATGCAGCAGCAAAATTTCGCCGATCTGCTTTTCGATGGTGTGCAGCGGATTGAGCGACGTCATCGGCTCCTGGAAGACGATGGTGATGTCGTCGCCGCGCACGCGGCGCATCTCGCGTTCGGAGAGCGGCAGCAGATCACGGCCCTTGAAGAGGATGGTGCCGGAGGGATGCCGCGCCGCCGGATAGGGCAGGAGCTTGAGGATCGACAGCGCCGTCACCGATTTGCCGGAGCCGGATTCGCCGACCAGCGCCATGGTCTCGCCCTTGCCGACGTCGAACGAGATGCGATCGACCGCCAGCGTCTCATGGCCGCCGGCGCGGAAGGCGACCGAGAGGTCGCGGATCGGAGAGGAGAGGGCCCGCGCTCATGCGAACGTCTTTCGCGGATCGAAGGCGTCGCGCACCGCTTCGCCGATGAAGATAAGGAGCGAGAGCATCAGCGCGACGGTGAAAAAGCCGGCAAGCCCAAGCCACGGCGCCTGCACATTGGCCTTGCCCTGCGACAGCAGTTCGCCGAGCGACGGCGAGCCGGGCGGCAGTCCGAAGCCGAGGAAATCGAGCGCGGTCAGCGTCATCACCGACGACGACATGATGAACGGCAGGAACGTCATCGTCGCCACCATGGCGTTCGGCAACAGGTGGCGGAACATGATCACGGCATTCGATACGCCGAGCGCGCGCGCCGCCAGGATGTATTCGAAATTGCGGCCGCGCAGGAATTCGGCGCGCACCAGGCCGACCAGCCGCACCCAGGAGAACAGCAGGAGAATGCCGAGCAGAACGAAGAAGCCCGGCACCAGCACCGAGGAGATGATGAGCAGCAGATAAAGCTCCGGCACCGAGGTCCAGATTTCGATGAAGCGCTGGAACAGAAGATCGATCCAGCCGCCGAAATAGCCCTGCACGGCGCCGGCCGCGACGCCGATGATCGACGACACGATGGTCAGGATGAGGCCGAACAGCACCGAGACGCGGAAACCGTAGATCAGCCGCGCCAGCACATCGCGGCCCTGATCGTCGGTGCCGAGCCAGTTGTATTCGAGGTCGCTGCAGCTTTTGAGGTGCTTGCGCTCGCACCACCGACTTGCATTCCGTCTCGGTCAACAGCCAGGTCGGCTTGCGACGGCGCCGGCGTCGGCAAATCGAGATTGTGGGTGGCGTAGGAATATCGGATCGGCGGCCAGATCATGCTGCCGCCCTTGTCGGCAATCAGCTTCTGCACAAACGGGATCGCGATAGTCGGCGGCGGTTTCGAAATCGCCGCCGAACGTCGGTTTCCGGGTAGGTGAAGAAGACGGGAAAATACGATTTGCCCTGGTAGCTGATGATAGAGCGGCTTGTCGTTGGCGATGAATTCGGCAAACAGCGAGATCGACGAACAGGACCAGGAAAATCCACAGCGAACAGTAGCCGCGCCGGTTGGTCTTGAAATTGTGCCAGCGCCGCTGGTTGATCGGCGACAGCGCGAACCGCCGCGGCGGGGGCGAAAGTCCGAGCGGGCCGGTCGGCTCGACGTCCGGCGTCAGGCGCAGCGGCGGCGCGATCCGCCGCCGGCGCCGGCTCGATGGCTTCGTCGGCGCGGGTCTTGACGTCCAACTCAGACCTCCCGCGTCTCGAAATCGATGCGCGGATCGATCCAGGTGTAGGTGAGGTCGGAAATCAGGTTCACGACCAGCCCGACCAGCGCGAAGATGTAGAGGTTGGCGAACACGACCGGATAGTCGCGGTTGAGCACGCTCTCGAAGCTGAGCAGTCCGAGCCCGTCGAGCGAGAAGATGGTCTCGATCAAGCAGCGAGCCGGCGAAAAAGGCGCTGACGAACGCGCCGGGAAAGCCGGCGACGACCAGCAGCATGGCGTTGCGGAAAATGTGGCCGTAGAGCACCTGGCGCTCCGAGCAGCCCTTGGCGCGCGCGGTGAGCACATATTGCTTGCGCAGTTCCTCAAGGAACGAATTTTTGGTGAGCAGCGTCATGGTGGCGAAAGCCGCCAGGCCCATGGAGATGATCGGCAGCGTCAGGTGCCAGAAATAGTCGAGGATCTTTTGCCACCAGGGGAATTGCGACCAGCCGTCGGAGGTGAGCCCGCGCAGCGGGAAGATGTCGAAGAACGAGCCGCCGGCAAAAAGAATGATCAGCAGGATGGCGAACAGAAAGCCGGGAATGGCGTAGCCGACGATGATGACGCCGGACGTCCAAACGTCGAATTGCGACCCGTCACGCACCGCTTTGCGGATGCCGAGCGGAATCGAGATCAGATAGCTCAGCAGCGTCATCCAGATGCCGAGCGAGATCGAAACCGGCAGTTTCTCCTTGATGAGCTGCAGCACGCTGACGTCGCGGAAATAGCTCTTGCCGAAATCGAAGCGCAGATAATTCCACAGCATCAGGAAAAAGCGCTCGTAGGCGGGTTTGTCGAAGCCGAACTGCTTTTCCAGGCTCTTGATGAATTCCGGGATCAAGCCCCTGCGCGCCGCGATACTTGGCGTTGACGTCCATCTGCGCGCCCGACTGCAGCGCGCCGCGCGCGCCGAAGTCGCCGCCGGCCGAGCCGGAAATGCGCGAGGTCGCCCCGGTGTCGTTGCCGGAAAGCTGCGCGATGACGCGTTCGACCGGGCCGCCGGGCGCGAATTGCACCACGACGAACGACACCAGCATGATCCCGAAGATGGTCGGGATCATGAACAGGATGCGGCGGACGATGTAAGCAGTCATGTCGTTCTTTGTTCTTCATCCGTCAGGTGCGGCCTTGGCCGCATCCACGACTTATCATGGCGGCAACATCGCATGCGGCAAGTCGGCCATTAGCCGGTCTACCCCGCCCGCTGGATTTTCGCTGCCTTGTCGCGATCGTACCACCAGGTCTCGGGAATGCCGCGGAAGTAACGCGGTTGCGCCGGCGGCCGGCCGAAAACGTCCCAATAGGCGATCCAGTGCGAAGCCTTGTACCAATGCGGAATCCAGTAGCGGCCGGCGCGGAGCACACGGTCGAGCGCGCGGCAGGCGGTGACCAGCGCCGGCCGGGTCGGCGCGGCGATGATAATGTCGATCAGGGCATCGACGGCGGGATCGGCGATGCCGGCAAGATTGTTCGAGCCCTTAAGCGCGGCCGCCTGCGAGGAGAAGAACGAGCGCAGCGAATCGCCCGGCGTCGCCGAAAAGCCGAAGCGATCGACGGTGATATCGAAGTCGAAGCCGTCGCGCCGCGCGCGATACTGCACCGGGTCGACGATCCGCAGCGAGGCGTCGATGCCAAGCGTACCGAGATTCTTGATGAACGGCATGTGATGCGGCTCGAAGGTCGGTTCGTCGATCAGGAATTCGATGCTGATCGGCTCGCCGTTCGGCAAAACCCGCTTGCCGTCCTTGATGGCGCAGCCGGCATCCTTGAGAAGCTGCGAGGCCTTGCGCAGCAGCGCGCGGTCCTGCCCGGAGCCGTCGGAGACCGGCGGCACGTAGGGCTCGCCGAACACTTCGTCGGGAACACGGCCGCGGAACGGTTCAAGCAGCTTGAGCTCGTCGGCGCTCGGCAGGCCGGCCGCCATCATGTCGGAATTCTGGAACACCGAGACGGTGCGGTCGTAGGAGCGAATACATGATGGTCTTGTTGGTCCATTCGAAGTCGAAGGCGTCGCACAGCGCCTCGCGCAGCCGCGGATCGGCGAATTTCGCGCCGCCGCGTATTGATGAACCAGCCTTGCGCGCCCGGACGGCGTGTCGTCGGGCAAGACGTCTTTTTTGACGCGCCCGTCCTTGATGGCCGGGAAAATCGTAACGGGTCGCCCAGGTGCGCGACGTGAATTCCTCGCGGAACAGGTAATTGCCGGCGGTGAACCCTTCGAAGCCGACATCGCGGTCGCGGTAGTATTCAAAGCGCACGATGTCGAAATTGTTCTGCCCGCGCGACACCGGCAGCTCGGCTCCCCACCAATCCTTGACGCGCTCGAATTCGATGTAGCGGCCCGGCTTCAAAGCGGCCGACTTTGTAGGCGCCGGAGCCGAGCGGGGTTTCGAGCGTCGATTCGTCGAAGCGCTTCGTCGAATAATAGGCGCGCGAGAAGATCGGCAGGCCGGCGACCAGGAGCGGCACATCGCGCGCCCGGTTCGGCGTGAAGGTCGCGACGACGCTGACATCGTCGTCGGCCTTGGCGCCGACAAAATCGCGCAGCGATTGGGTGATCAGCGGGTGGCCTTTTTCCTTGAGGATGTTCAGCGAGAACGCGACATCGTGCGCGGTGAGCCGCGTGCCGTCGTGGAATGTCGCCTCGGGCCGGATGAAGAAACGGTAGCTGACGCCGTCGGTCGAGCGCCGAACCTTCGCGGCGGCGAGGCCATACATGGCGTCGGGCTCGTCGCCGGAGCGCGCCATCAGCGTGGCGAAGGTGAGCTCCATGCCCTGCGCCGCGTCGCCCTTGAGGATGTAGCTGTTGAGCGAGTTGAAGGTCAGGAAGTTTTGATTGAATTGCCGGTTCGGGCCGATCTGGGAGAACACGCCGCCTTTCGGCGCCTGCGGATCGACGTAGCGGAAATGCGGGAAATCGGCCGGATAGGCGAGGTCGCCGAATGCCGAGAGGCCGTGCGATTCGATTCTCGTCGCGCGCGCGCGACGCGCAAATGCCGAGCAGGCCGCCAGCCGTGAGCGCCGGCGGCAAGTGTCAGAACGCGCCGGCGCGTCAGCGGCGGACGTGCGTGCGCTCGCGCGACCAGCGGTCGCCGGCCTCACTAGCGGCTTCCCGTTTTCGCCGCCTTGTCGGCGTCCCACCACCACACCGTCGGAAACGACGACGCGCCGTATTTCGGCAGCGGATCGGGACGGCCGAATCTGTCCCAGCGGGCGCTGCGCACTTTGCCGTAGGTCCATTGCGGCACGACATAGTGGTTCCACAACAGCACGCGATCGAGCGCATGCGTGGCGGCGACCAGATCGTCGCGGCTCTTGGCGAAGATGACCTGATCGATCATGGCGTCGACCGCCGGATTTTTGATGCCGATACAGGTTGAGCGATCCCGGCTGATCGGCGGCCTGCGAGCCCCAATAGCCGCGTTGCTCGTTGCCGGGCGAAAGCGATTCACCCCAGGACTGACGTGATGACGTCGAAATCCCAGCTCCGCAGCCGGTTCTCGTATTGGGCGTCGTCGACCGTTCGCACCGTTACTGTGATGCCGAGCCGGTCAAGCGACGGCTTGTAGAACAAAAACACGCGTTCGAAGCTCGGATCGTCGGCCAGGAATTCGACGGTATAAGGCTCGCCGGTCTTGGCGTTGACCAGCCTTTCGTTGCGCACTTCGTAGCCGGCTTCCCGGAACAGCCGCACCGCTTCGCGCAAATTTCCGCGCACGGCTTGCGGGTTGCCGCCGACCGGATTTGTGTAAGGTGTGGTGAACAGCTCGGGCGGCACTTTGTCGCGCACGGTCTCGAGGATTTCGAGTTCGCGGCCCGGCGGCAACCCGATGACGCCAAGCTCGGTGCCCTGGAAGTAGCTGGCAATGCGTTTGTACTGACCGAAGAAAATCTGTTTGTTCATCTCCTCGAAGTCGAAGGCGAAAGTTAAACGCCTGCCGTACGCGCGGATCCTGGAACTTGGCGCGGCGAATGTTGAAGGCGAAAGCCTGCATCACGCCGACGTTGTTGATGGGAAATTCCTCGTGGATCACGCGTTTGTCGTTGACCGCGGGAAAGTCATAAGCGGTTGCCCAGTTCTTGGCGCTGTTCTCGGTGCGCCAATCGACGGTGTCCGCCTTGAACGCCTCCAGCGCAACCGTCGTGTCGCGAAAATATTCGAAACGCAGTTCGTCGAAATTATCGCGGCCGACATTGACGTTGAGCTTTTCGCCCCAATAGTCGTTCACGCGCTGGTAGACGATGTTGCGGCCCGGCGAAAAATCCTTGATCCGGTAGGCGCCGGAGCCCAGCGGCGGTTCGAGCGTCGTGGCGCCGATGTCGCGCTTGTTGCCGTTGTCGGCGGTGCCCTCCCACCAATGCTTGGGCAGGACCAGAATCTGGCCGACGATCTGCGGCAGCTCGCGATTGCCCGGCGAATTGAACGTGAAGATGACGTCGCGTTCGCCGGTCTTTTCCGCCTTGACGACGTGGCGGTAATAGGCGGCGAGTTGCGGGTTGTATTTCTTGAACGCGTTGAACGAGAAGATGGCGTCTTCGGGCGTTACCGGCTTGCCGTCGTGCCATTTCGCTTCGGCGCGCAGCCGATAGGTGGCCGAGGAGAAATCGTCCGGATAGCGAACGGCCTCGGCGAGGAGGCCGTATTCGCTGGACACTTCGTCGAGCGCCGAAACCAGCAGCGTGTCGTAGATAAAGTCGATCCCGGTCGCGAGCGTTCCTTTGACGCCGGCGACCGCGATGTTGAAATTGTCGTAGGTGCCGAGTGCGATCTGCCGCGCGACGCCGCCCTTCGGCGCTTGGCGTTGACGTAGTCGAATTGCTTGAAGCCCGGCGGATATTTCAGATCGCCGAACAGCGAGACGCCGTGGCGCCAGGCCGGGTTCCGATTGCTCCGCCGCCCGCGCGGGACTAGTCCAGCCGGGAACGGCAGCCGCCCGGCGCCGAGCGCAAGCACGGCGGTGGTGAGCAGGGTTCGGCGGTTCACCAGATGCTCCAATGAATGCTACGCGCCGCGCGCGACGCGATGCCGCCAATGCCGCTGATTATGTGCTTTTCAATGGCGGCGCCAGCTTGCCGGTGCGCGCCGCGACGAAATGGACTTCACATCCCCGTGGGCCGGGAGTGAGCGCGAACTCAGACCGGAATGCTATTGCGGCTTCGCCGGGGCGGCGGCCGGTGGGTTGGCGGCCGTCGGCAGCGGCACCGGATACTTCGAAAGCGTATCGAGATAGGCGATGACGTCGGCGCGTTGCTTCTCGCTAGACAGTCCGGCAAACGTCATGGCCGTGCCGGGACATGGCGCGCGGGTCGGTAATCCATTTGTTCAACTCGTCGAACGTCCAGGTGCCGCCCAACGCCTTCAACGCGGCCGTATAGTTGAAGCCGGCGACGGAGGCGATCTTGCGGCCGACAACGCCATAGAGATCCGGGCCAACTTTGGGCCCCTTGCCCTCCTGGAAGTTGTGGCAGATCGCGCATTGTTTGGCGATTTGCGCGCCATGTTCGGCCGAAGCGCTGGCCAACAGCTCTCGATCGGCTGCGCGGCCGGCGCCTTTTCGCCCGGTCTCCTTCGCCGGCTCCTCCTGCCTTGACGGCGATCTCATAGCCGGGCTTCGCCGCGACCGGCGGCGTAAAGATCGCGCCGGCCGCGATATGCACCGCCAAGAGGAACAGACAGGTTCCCAGCAATGCGCCGAGAATCTTGTTGATTTCGAATGAATTCATCGCTGAATGGCTCCGCGACGGCAAAGGAGGGCAGCGCACAAATAGCCGGTTTGCCGCGCCTCTTGCAACCCGTATAAGCGACGCAACGGCGCTTTGCCATCGATGGCTGACGTTCTCATCCTTATTCCGGCCCGCATGGCGGCGACCCGGCTGCCGGGCAAGCCGCTCGCCGACATCGCCGGGCAAGCCGATGATCGAGCACGTGCTGCGCCGCGCCGAAGCGGCGGCGGTCGGCCCGGTCGTGGTCGCGACCGATTCGCCCGAGATCGAGGCGGCGGTGCAAAAAGCCGGCGGCCGTGCCGTCATGACCCGCGCCGACCATGCCTCCGGCTCGGATCGTGTCTTCGAGGCGCTTGGCAAGCTCGATCCAGGCGGCGGGATCGAGATCGTCGTCAACGTCCAAGGCGATCTGCCGACGCTGCGCCGTCCCACATCGCCGACGCGGTGGCGTTGCTCGCCGACGGGGCGGTCGACATCGCGACGCCGGCGGCGGAGATCAGGAGCGCCGAGGAGCGCGACGACCCGGCGTGGTCAAGGTGGTGGGCAGGCCGGTCGCTCCGTCGCGGTTGCGGGCGCTTTATTTTACCCGCGCCACGGCGCCTTACGGCGAAGGTCCGCTCTATCATCACATCGGGCTTTACGCGTTCCGGCGCGCGGCGCTTGAGCGATTCGTCAAGCTGCCGCAGTCGCCGCTGGAAAAGCGGGAAAAACTCGAACAGTTGCGTGCGCTCGAGGCCGGCATGCGGATCGACGTGGCGATCGTCGATGCCGCGCCGCTCGGTGTCGATACGCCGGAGGATTTGGCGCGCGCGCGCGCCATGCTATCGGGACGGTCATGAGCAACGCAGAAAAATCGCATTCCAGGGCGAGCCGGGCGCCAATTCGCACATCGCCTGCCGCGAAGCCTACCGCGACTTATCTGCCGATGCCGTGTCCGACCTTCGAGGATGCGTTTCGCGGCGGTGCGCACCGGCCGGGCGCAACTCGCCATGATCCCGATCGACAATTCGGTGGCCGGGCGGGTGGCGGATATCCATCACCTGATGCCGCGGTCGGGGCTGCACATCGTCGGCGAGTGGTTTCTGCCGGTGCAGCATCAGCTGATGGCGCCGAAGGCGCCACCTTGCGGACCATCAAGACCGTCGAAAGCCACGTGCACGCGCTCGGCCAGTGCCGCAACATCATCCGCAAGCTCCGCATCGCGGCGGTGGTCGCCGCCGATACGGCGGGCGCCGCGCGCGAGGTGGCGGAAGCCGGCGATATCTCGCGCGCGGCACTGGCGACCAAGCTCGCTGCGAAAATCTATCGGCCTGAAAATCCTCAAGAAGAACGTCGCCGACGACAAGCACAACACCACGCGCTTCGTCATACTTGGCGCGCAAGCCGAAATGGGCGAGCCGCAAGCAGAAGCGGGTCATCACCACTTTCGTATTCCAGGTGCGCAATATCCCGGCGGCGCTTTACAAGGCGCTCGGCGGCTTCGCCACCAACGGCGTCAACATGACCAAGCTCGAAAGCTACATGGTCGAAGGCAGCTTCGCGGCGACGCAATTCTATGCCGACGTTCAAGGCCATCCGAAGGATCGCGCGCTCCAACTGGCGCTCGAAGAGCTGGAATTCGTCTCGCAGCCGCGGACGCTGAAAATTCTCGGCGTCTATCCGGCGCACGCGTTCCGTGAGACATTCAAGTAGGCCGAGGCGCCCGGGGACAGGCGGTTCGGCCGCGATTGGGGGATGCACGCGATGGGCAACGACGAACCAAAGGTCAAGCGCACGCTGCATTTGCGGTTCACCATGCCGGGCGCGGACCCGGAACAGCTGTCGGCAATGATGCGGGCGTCGGCGCCGTTCTATCAGGCGTTCGGCAACGCCGAGCTCCGGCTTTTGCGCAATGCCGACGATCCGGCGAAATTCATCCAGGTGATCGAATACGAGACGCCGGAAAGCTTCGAACTCAACCGGCAGTCGATCGCCAGCGACATGCGGTTTCAAACTTATTTGCAGGCCTGGCGCGCCATGTTGCCCGGCGCGGTGGAGATCGACGTCTATGTGGAAGTTTAGCTCTCGCCGTCGTCCGCGGCAGGGTGACTAAATCTTCTGATTATATTCGCCGACTTCCTTGTGCGTGCGCAGCACCGCATCGACCGCCGCGAACATCTCGCGCATGCGCGCCTGCGACACCGGGCTTTCGACCACGACCACCAGCTCCGGCTTGTTCGATGAGGCGCGCACCAGGCCCCAGGTGCCGTCCTCGACCGTCACCCGTACGCCGTTGACCGTGACCAGATCGCGGATCGGCTGGCCGGCGACCTTGCCGCCCTTCTTCTGCTCGTTCTCGAAATGCTTCACCACCGCCTCCACCACGCCGTATTTCTCCTCGTCGGCGCAGTGCGGCGACATGGTCGGCGACGACCAGGTCTTCGGCAGCGCGTTTTTCAGGTCGGCCATGCTCTTTCCCGGATTGCGGTCGAGCATGTCGCAGACCGCGAGCGCGAAAATCAGCCCGTCGTCATAGCCGCGGCCGAACGGCTTGTTGAAAAAGAAGTGGCCGGATTTTTCGAAGCCGGCGATGGCGCCGATCTCGTTGACCCGGCGCTTCATGTAGGAATGGCCGGTCTTCCAGTAATCGGTCTTGGCGCCGTTCTTGATCAGCACCGGATCGGTCATGAACAGGCCGGTCGATTTCACGTCGGCGACGAATAGCGCGTTCTTGTGTTGCGCCGAGATATCGCGCGCCAGCATGACGCCGACCTTGTCGGCGAAAATTTCCTCGCCCTCGTTATCGACGACGCCGCAGCGGTCGCCGTCGCCGTCAAAGCCCAATGCCACGTCGGCCTTGTTCGCCAGCACCGCGTCGCGCATGGCGTGCAGCATCTTCATATCTTCGGTGTTCGGATTGTAATGCGGGAACGTGTGGTCGAGCTCGCAATCGAGCGGCACCACCTCGCAGCCGACCGCTTCCAGCACCTGCGGCGCGAACGCGCCGGCGGTGCCGTTGCCGCAGGCGCAGACGACTTTGAGGTTGCGCTTGAGCTTCGGCCGCTTGAGTCAGATCGGCGATGTAGCGCGCGGGAAAATTCTCCACGAAAGCGTAAGCGCCGCCGTCCTTCATCTTGAAACGGCCGTTGAGCACGATGTCTTTGAGGCGCGCCATTTCGTCGGGGCCGAAGGTGAGCGGACGATCGACGCCCATCTTCACGCCGGTCCAGCCATTGTCGTTGTGCGAGGCCGTGACCATGGCGACGCAGGGAATGTCGAGGTCGAATTGGGCGAAATAGGCCATCGGCGTCAGCGCCAGCCCGATGTCGTGCACCTTGCAGCCGGCGGCGATCAGCCCGTTGGTCAGCGCCATCTTGATCGAGGCCGAGTAGGAGCGGAAATCGTGGCCGGTGACGATCTTCGGCTCGCGCCCAGTTCGTGAATGAGCGTGCCGAGCCCGAGCCCCAGCGCCTCGACGCCCATCAGGTTGATCTCGCTGCCGAACAGCCAGCGCGCGTCGTATTCGCGAAAGCCGGTGGCCTTCACCATCGGCTCGGATTCGTAGGCATAGGTATTGGGCTTGAGCTGGGGTTTTGGCTTGGGAAACATCTAATCCTCAAAGGGGATCGGCGCACGGGCAGCAATAGCCTAAACAACGCGCGTCCGGAATGGTTGCCAGCTTCGCCGTCGGCGACAAGAACGGCCCCGACCTCCGGCTCCAGTTCGAGCTTTGCGCCGCTGTGCATTTGATCACCAACGCCCGTCAGCCGATGCCCCCGGCCGACGTCTCCGGGCCAGTAACGATAATTTGCTGATTGGCTGCTGTGTTGGATGGGTGCGTTCGCTCAGGGCCAGAACGGGCGTTTCAGTTCTTATTTTGTGACTGTTTGATTGTTGCTCGTCAAAACGCCGACGTTAGCCGCATTTTTGCGGCCTCCATCATCGAACGACGGTATCTGGATAACGTCGTTTTTTGATCAATCGCCGGCAATGAGCGAGGGCGCTTAAGTTCCGACAGGCACTCGGCCAAATGCGGCCTTGATGTGCAATCGGGTACAGCCCGGTCGGTCCGTTTCCGTTCTAATTATGACAAGAGGTGATAATGCCGGTAGCGAACAAATCCTCCGAATTGGCGAGCCGTTTCGATCCGGCGGCGTTCTTTGCAACCGTAGGTCACGGCCGCATCATTTCCAACTATCCAAAGAAAGAACTAATTTTTGCTCAGGGCGATGACGCCGATTTGGTTTTCTATATAAAAAAGGGCAGGGTCAAAGTCACTGTCGTATCCAAACAAGGCAAGGAAGCCGTTGTCGCAATCCTCGGCAAGGACGAGTTCATCGGCGAGGGTTGCTTGACCGGACAGCCGAAGCGTTTGGCGACCGCCATGGCGATGACGGAATGCGAGGTCATGCGCGTCGAGAAGGAGGAGATGATCAGGATCATTCGGGACGAGCCGGCGTTTTCGCAAATCTTCATCTCGCACATTTTGGCAAGGAACGCCCGGGTGGAAGAAGACTTGGTCGACCAGCTGTTCAACTCGACCGAAAAACGGCTGGCACGGATTTTGCTGCTGCTGGCAAATTTTGGCAAGGATGGCAGGCCTGAGCCGATTCTCGCAGAGATCAGGCAGGAGACACTTGCCGAAATGGTCGGCACGACCCGGGCGCGCGTCAACCACTTCATGAACAAGTTTCGCGATCTGGGATTTATTGAGTACAACGGCAGCCTCGAAGTCCACAGCTCGCTGCTGAGTGTGCTTCTGGCCGATAAGCGAACTCACAATCCGTAAGACGGCCGTGAGCGTCCCGGCTGTGCCGGCTTCGCGCCGCACGTCAGGCTAGGATTTGCGCGGCTTGGCACGTCTGGTAGCGGCGGCCGCCACCGGATTTTCCGGCCAGGGGTGTCTCGGATAGCGGCCGCGCATCTGCGAACGCACCGCGGCATAGCTGCCGCGCCAAAATCCCGGCAGGTCGCGGGTCATCTGCACCGGACGATGCGCCGGCGAAAGCAGCTCGATCAACAATGGGATTTTGCCGCCGGCAACCGCCGGATGGCGGTCGAGGCCGAACAGCTCCTGGACGCGGATGGCGATTTTCGGGCCGCCGTCCGCTTCGTAGTCGATCGGCACATGCGAGCCGGTCGGCGCGGTGAAATGCGTGGGCGCTTCGGCTTCGAGCCGCCGCTGCAGAGCGAACGGCAGGCGCGCGGCGAGCGCGGCGGCAAGTTCGTCGGTCGAAAGCTCGGCCAAAGCGGTCTTTCCGGCGAACATCGCTGCCAGCCAATCAATATCGTCCGAGAGCGCGGCGTCGGACAAATCCGGCCATGCGTCGCCTTCGGCGCGGCGCAAGAACAGGACCCGGTCGCGCCATTGCCGCAGCGCCTTTGTCCACGGCAGCCGCTCGATACCGAGCCGCAGGATGCCGTCCGCGAGCATGCGCGCCGCCGCTTCATTCGGCGGCGCCGGCAACGGCTGCTCGCTCAAGGCGATGGCGCCAAGCTGTCGCAAGCGGCGCATGCGCAGGCTTGCGGTCGCTGGATCGAAGGCCATCTCCTCACGGGCGGCGATGCGGTCGGCAAAGCGCGCCTCGATCTCGGCAGGCGCGATCGGCGCCGCGAGCATGATGCGCCCGGCGGCCGCGCGTCCGGTTAATTCGGCCACGGCGAGATATGGCTCGCGGGCCAGCGGGGAGGCGGCATCAACTTGCCCGCCGCGGCCATTGGCCAGCAGGAATGCGCCCGCCGCGCCGCCGCGATTTTTCGCAACGCGCTCGGGATAGGCGAGCGCCAGCAGCGCGCCGACGCTGATTTCCCCTCCCCCTTGTGGGGAGGGGTTAGGGGTGGGGGTCGGGTTGCGGCGTGCCGGCGAAGACGGATGTTGCAGCTCGCGTCTATTTTCGTGCGCCACCTCCCGACCCCCCTCCCTACCCTCCCCGACAAGGGGGGAGGGATGATTTGCGATCTCGGCCCAACGTTGCGCCATGGCGCGGGCGTCGCGCCCGCGCGGCGAGCGGTCGCGCCCGAGCGCATCGAGGCGGACCGAGAGGTCGACGTCGTCGCCGCCGAGGCCGACGCTCGCCGATCAGGACGGCGATCTCCGCGGCCGCCCGCGCGGCGCCTTCGGTGGCCGCGTCGACCACCATGCGCGCCAGCCGGGGCGGCAGCGGCAGACGCCGCAGTTTCCGGCCTTCCTCGGTCATGCGGCCATCGCCATCGATGGCGCCGAGTTCGACGAGCAACGCTTTCGCTTCGGCGAGCGCCGGGCGCGGCGGCGGATCGAGAAAGCGCGAGTTGCTCGGGGACGGAGCCCCAGGCGGCAAGGTCGAGCGCGAAGGACGACAGATCGGCCGAGAGGATTTCCGGCCGCGAATAAGCCTCGAGTGCGGCGGTCTGCGGCTCGTCCCACAGCCGGTAGCAGATGCCGGGCTCGGTCCGCCCGGCGCGGCCGCGGCGCTGATCGGCGGCGGCGCGCGACACGCGCACGGTTTCGAGCCGCGTGACGCCGACGTCGGGCTCGTAGCGCGGCACGCGCGCAAGCCCACTGTCGACCACGATGCGCACGCCCTCGATGGTGATCGACGTCTCGGCGATCGACGTCGCAAGCACGATCTTCCGCCGGCCGGACGGGGAGGGGGCGATGGCGCGGTCCTGCTCCTCGCCGGCGAGTGCGCCGTAGAGCGCGACCACGTCGACGGCCGGATCGAGCCGGCCGGTGAGCAGCGCCGCGGTGCGGCGGATTTCGGCGGCACCGGGAAGAAACGCCAGCAGCGAACCGGCATCGCGCGCGCATGGCCCGCACAATGGCGTCAGCGATTTGCGGCTCGATCGGCCGGGCATCGCGGCCGAGATAGCGGGTCTCAACCGGGAAGGCGCGGCCTTCGGCGGCGACGAGCGGCGCTTCCCCGAGCAGTGTCGCCACCCGCGCGCCGTCGAGGGTCGCCGACATGACCAGTAGCCTGAGATCGTCGCGCAATCCCTGTTGAGCGTCGCGGGCGAGGGCAAGCCCGAGGTCGGCGTCGAGCGAGCGTTCGTGGAACTCGTCGAAGGCGACCGCGGCGACGCCCTCGAGCATCGGATCGTCGAGGATGAGCCGGGTGAAGATGCCTTCGGTGACGATCTCGATGCGCGTCTGTCGCGAGACTTTCGAGCCGAAGCGCACCCGCAATCCCACCGTCTCGCCGACGCGTTCGCCAAGCGTCTTGGCCATGCGTTCTGCCGCGGCACGGGCCGCGAGCCGGCGCGGTTCGAGCACAAGGATGCGGCGGCCTTCGGCCCAAGGTTCCCCGGCGAGCACCAGCGGCACCCGGGTCGTCTTGCCGGCACCGGGCGGCGCCACCAGCACGGCCGCGTTCTGCGCGCGTAACGCCGCGGTCAATTCCGGCAGCGCGGCGTCGATCGGCAGCGGCGAGGGAAAGTCCATCGGCCTTTTCTACCGTCATTCCGGGGCGCGGACGAAGTCCGCAGGCCTCGAATCCATAACCACCATCGTCCAGGGCCGACCCTCGGCGCCAGTTATGCACCGCCTGTGGTTATGGATTGCGGACAGTCGTTTTCGCGGCTTCCGCAATGGCGCCGATCTCATATATTAGCCGTCATCATGCCAGCCGCACAAAAGTCACAAGCCGCGAGCGCCACCCCGGCGGCCGCTGCCAAGCCGGTGAAGAAGGGCGATCACGTCTTTCTGGTCGACGGCTCCGGCTATATTTTCCGGGCCTATCACGCGCTGCCGCCGATCAACCGCAAATCCGACGGTCTGCAGCTCAACGCCGTGTTCGGCTTCTGCAACATGCTGTGGAAGCTTTTGCGCGACATGAAACCGGACGAGCAGCCGACCCATCTCGCGGTCATCTTCGACAAATCGGAAAAGACCTTCCGCACCGCGATGTATCCGGACTACAAGGCGCATCGGCCCGACCCGCCCGACGACCTGCGCCCGCAATTCAAGTTCGTCCGCGAGGCAGTGCACGCCTTCGATCTGCCCTGTCTCGAGCAGGATGGCTTCGAGGCCGACGATCTGATCGCAACCTACGTGCGCGAAGCCTGCGAAGCGGGCGCCACCGCCACCATCGTCTCCTCGGACAAGGATCTGATGCAGCTCGTCACCGACGGCGTCATCATGTTCGACACGATGAAGGACAAGAAAATCGGCCGCGCCGAAGTGATGGAAAAATTCGGCGTGCCGCCGGAGAAGGTCATCGAAGTGCAGGCGCTGATCGGCGATTCGACCGACAATGTGCCGGGCGTCCCGGGCATTGGCGTCAAGACCGCGGCGCAGCTCATCGGCGAATATGGCGACCTCGAGACGCTGCTCAAGCGCGCGCCGCGAGATCAAGCAGGAGAAGCGCCGGCTATCGCTGATCGAGCATGCCGACAACGCGCGGCTGTCGAAAAAACTCGTGACGCTCGACGATCACGTCAAGCTCGACGTCCCGATCGGCGACTTGGCGGTGCACGAGCCCGACCACAAGCGGCTCGTCGCCTTTCTCAAGGCGATGGAATTCAACTCGCTGATGCGGCGCGTGTCGGAGTTTGCCAGCATCGACCCCGGTCATATCGAAGCCGAAGCGCGGTTTGCCGGTCACCATCCCGGCGCCGACATTTTTCCGGCTCCGCCTGCGCAAGAGGGTGGCGCGCCGCCGGTAGCTCCGCAGCAGCGAAGGCGTGGCGGCCCGGAGGAGGAGTTCAAGGGCCAGGCGCTGCTCCCGCTGACCCGGCCGGCCGATCTCGGCCGCCAGGGCGGAGCTGAAACGCCGGCAAATTTCTCGGCGACGCCGCAAGCGCTCGCGGCTGCCCGCATGGAGGCGGCGCGCGCCGAAAAGTTCGACCGCACCAAATACGAGACGGTGCGCAGCCTGCCGCGGCTCAATGCCTGGATCGAGCGCGCCCGCGATCTCGGTTTTGTCGCCATCGACATCATGACGGCAAGCCTCGATCCGATGCAGGCCGAGCTGTGCGGGTTTGCGCTCGCGGTCGGGCCGAATGAAGCCTGCTATGTGCCGCTCGGTCATCGGCAAGGCGGGGAGGGTGGTGCCGGCGGTCTGTTCCGCGGCGACGCCGCGCCGGACCAGATTGCCGAACGCGCGGCTCTCGACGCGCTTAAGCCGCTGCTGACGGATCGGGGCGTGCTCAAGATCGGCCACGATCTGAAATTCGACTGGCAGGTTTTTGCGCGGCGCGGCATCGAGATCGAGTCCTACGCCGACACCATGCTGATGTCGTATGCGCTCGACGCCGGCCGCGCCAATCACGGACTGGAATCGCTCGCCGATCACACCTTCAATCACGCCGCGGTCGACATCAACGGCTTGATCAAAGAGGGCAAGACGAAGATTACTTTCGACGCCGTCGGCATCGACCGGGCGAGCGAATACGCCGCCGAGAAGGCAGACATCGCGTTCCGCCTCTGGCAGGTGCTGAAAGCGAGACTTCCCGGCCGAGCACGTGCTCACGGTGTACGAGACGCTGGAGCGGCCGCTCCTCGCGGTATTGGCGCGGATGGAACGGCGCGGCATCTCGATCGACCGAAACGTGCTGTCACGGCTGTCCGGTGAGTTCGCGCAGGAAGCGGCCGGCCTCGAAGCCGAGATCAACGAATTGGCCGGCGAGACGGTCAATCCCGGCAGCCCGAAACAGCTCGGCGACATTTTATTCGGCAAGCTCGGCCTGCCGGGCGGCACCAAGACCAAGACCGGCCAATGGGCGACCGGCGCGCGCGCCCTGGACGAGCTCGCCGAGCAAGGCCACAAGCTGCCGCAAAAGATTCTCGACTGGCGCCAGGTTTCGAAGCTGAAATCGACTTATACCGACGCGCTGCCGGGCTTCGTCAATCCGACCACGCACCGCGTGCACACCGATTACGCGCTGGCCGCGACGCCGACCGGACGGCTGTCGTCGTCCGATCCGAACCTGCAAAACATTCCGGTGCGCACCGAAGATGGCCGCAAGATCCGCCGCGCTTTCATTGCCGCGCCCGGTACCAAGCTCGTCTCCGCCGATTATTCGCAGATCGAGCTGCGGCTCCTTGCCGAGATCGGCGGCGTCGAGCCGCTGCAGAAAGCCTTCCGCGAGGGGCTCGACATTCACGCCATGACGGCGAGCGAAATGTTCGGCGTGCCGGTGAAGAATATGCCGCCCGAGATCCGCCGGCGCGCCAAGGCGATCAATTTCGGCATCGTCTACGGCATCTCCGCCTTCGGGCTCGCCAACCAGCTCGGCATCGCCCGCGAGGAAGCCGGCGCCTACATCAGAAAATACTTCGAACGCTTTCCCGGCATTCGCGACTACATCGAGGAAACCAAAGCCTACGCCAAGCAGCACGGCTATGTGCTGACCCTGTTCGGCCGCAAATGCCACTACCCGGAGATTCGTGCGTCGAATGCCTCGATCCGCTCGTTCAACGAGCGCGCCGCGATCAATGCGCGGCTGCAAGGCAGCGCCGCCGACATCATTCGTCGCGCCATGATCCGCATGGAAGAGGCCCTGGCCAAAAAGAAGCTTGCGGCGCAGATGCTGTTGCAGGTCCACGACGAGCTTGTGTTCGAGGTGCCCGACGCCGAGGTCGAGCGCTCGCTGCCGGTGATCAAGGCGGTAATGGAAGACGCGCCGCTGCCGGCGGTATCACTGTCGGTGCCGTTGCAGGTCGAGGCGCACGCCGCCGACAATTGGGACGACGCGCATTAAGGCGTCTACCGTCGTCGCCGAGTGTCCGCGGCGGGGCCCTCGATTTCAGATCGCCTAGTTCGCGGGACAGCCGTTCGCAAGCGGCTTGCCGGTAAATCGCTCCCTCACCCAAGGCAGATAAAGTGGCGCTGCGGCGCCCGGCGTTGAAAAATGCGTCTGCTCTCCCGCCAGCTGTACCCGTCCCACATTGCCGCCGAGCTTGCACATCTGATCCTGATACATTTTTCCCATTACGGGCGGCAGTACCGTGTCCTTGGTCCCCCAATAGATGACGACCGGTGCGACCGGCTTTACCGGCGTGACGCTGCCGCGAACTAGCGCCAGCGCCCATGCCGGGGTGTTGTTCGGCTGCGGGTTCAGCAACGTTTTGTATTCCGAACCATAGGCGTAGTTGAGGGTGTCGGCCGCCGCATGCATGCACTTGTTCGAGAACACCCGGTCCACGACGCTTGCCCCATCGTCCGTGAAAATGTCATTCAGATGCAGCGTCGGAAACGCAGCCTGCGTTCCCCACATGCTCATTGCAAAATGGGTGAAATTGAACACGTTGTCGGAAAACCTGGCGGTCAGTCCGGCAATAAGCTGCTCCGAACCCGACTGGTCCAAAGTCATTCCGGCAGCCAGCACGCCGGTGTCGAATGGCGCCAGAGCGACAAATCCCAGAAGCTGAATATTGTCCGCTACCGTGCCTCGCCGGGCGATGTAATCCGGCAGGCTTGCGGCAGCGATGGCCGCGCCGCCGCCTTGCGACCAGCCGTAGACAATCGCCTTCTTGCCCGCCCCGCTGGCCTTCAAGGAATGGGCTGCACGTATCGAGTCGATAACGTCCCGGGCTTGCGAGGCAGCGACAGCGTATTGATGGCGTCCGCCGCCGCCCAGCCCCTGATAGTCAGTGCCGACAACGACGTAGCCCTCCTTGATGAAGGCCGCAACGCTCGGCAGTCCATAATCCGTCCAGGAATCGCCACTGATCAGAAAGTACTCATTGAGCCCCTGCGCCGGGTTCAACACCTGGGACGGCCCGCAGTTTTCCGCGGTTCCCGTAGTGCCGTGCGCCCATGCCACGATAGGACGGCCACCCGCCGGCGCGGGCCCGATGGGCGCAACGACCAGTCCGGTGACGACGGTCTTCCGACCTGCGACGTCAGAAGAGATATAGGCGATGCGCCAGGCGTGCGCCCCCGCGACCGGAGTCGGTATCGATTCCTGGCCGACAATCTGTCCCAGCGCGCCTTGCGGCCGGATCTTGCTGGCGGCCTCGTAGAACGCCGGAGTCTGCGGCCGAGCCTGCGCAAGGCCGCCGTCCGGTCCGATCGAAAGCCAGACAGCCGCCGTAACAACCAGGATCATCTTCAAGATCGCGGCCTTCGTTGCGGATTTCAGCGCAGCCACCGAAGCATGACAGATCTCTAAAAGTATGAATGTCTCTTATGGGTCTTGGCCGTGTAAAAACCTTTGGGAGAGGCGACGTGGGCTGCTGTCTCGAGATTTTGGCTATGCTCGGATCACGGCCATCAGCGGCTGCACGCCCATGATGTTCATCACCCTGGTGAGATTGTAGGCGAGCACGTGGAGTGCCATCTCGCTGGCAACTTTTGGCAAGCGCTTCATCAGGAAGTGCGTCGCCCCCATCCTCATCTTCAGCGTGCCAAATGGATGTTCAGCCGTCTCGCGTCGCTGGCGCATAGCGTGCGGGTTCATATCAAGGCGTTTCTGTACGACCTCCAGCACTTGCTCGTGCTCCCAACGCGTGATCCGCCGTTCCTTTCCGGTCGTGCAGCGCTGTTTGATAGCGCAGCTCTGGCAGGCGTTGGTCCAGTAGCGGCGGAGAACTAATCCGTTCTCCTCATTGGAGTAGTGGTAAGCGAGCTTCTCTCCGGCAGGACAGCGATACACATCCTCGTCGCTGAGATAAACAAAGTCCTGTTTGCCGAAGCGACCTCGTGCTTCCATGCCTGAGGTAATCGGCTTGGGAAGCGTCACCGCAATTCCTGCCTTGTCGCAGGCAAGGATTTCCTCGCCGCTGTAATAGCCCCGATCGGCAACGGCTTCGAGTTTGTCAACGCCGAAGACCTCCTTCGCCTGGCAAGCGATATTGGCAAGTTGCGCACGATCTGAGCCGTCGTTCGTTACCTCATGTGCGATGATCAGGTGATGTTCTGTATCGACGGCGACCTGCACATTGTAGCCGACCACGCCGGAGCCGCGTCCGCTGGTCGCCATCGAACGGCAATCAGGATCGGTGAGCGAGACCTGCTGATCGGGCGAGGCCAACATCAGCCTCTCCATCGCCGCCAGCCGCTGCATCTCGCTTTCCAGCTTGACCAGCTTCTCCTTCAAATGCGCCGTCTTCGCCGCAAGCTCTTCCGATGGTTCCTGCAGGTCGGCGGTGTCGAGCTGCGCAAGATAGCGCGATACGCTCTTCTCCAACTGGGCGCGGCGTCGCTCCACCTTCCCGCGCGTAAAGTTCTTGTCGCGGGTATTGACCGCCTTGAACTTGCTGCCATCGATCGCAACGCTCGCTTGTGTGAGCAGCCCCATCAGGCGGCAGAGCTCAATAAATTGCACGCAAACCTGCTTGATCGCAGGCCCGCTATCCTTACGGAAGTCGGCAATCGTTTTATGGTCAGGCGTGAGCCGGCCAGTCAGCCACATCGTCTCGACATTGCGCAAAGCCTCGCGCTCAAGCCGCCGGCTCGACTGAACCCGGTTGAGATAGCCGTAGATGTACAGCTTCAGCAAAACCGAGGGATGATATGACGGTCGGCCCGTTACCTCGGGGGCCACCCCATCAAACCCCAACTCGAACAAGCTTAGCTTCTCGACAAAGGCATCGATCACCCGAACCGGATTGTCCGCATCGATCCAGTCTTCCAGGCATTCCGGAAACAGCGTCGCCTGGCTCCGATCAATCCCCTCAACGAAGCGCTTCATACGACCTCCGCAGGGCAAGAATCATACTGCGGAGTGAATCACAGCCCGTGCGTTTTTACACAGCCAGGGTCAGTCGCGTGTTTTCGAGTGCGCGACAATCACTCTTTCGCCATCGCCCCTGAAGGCGGTATTTTAATGCCGCATCATGTTTTACATATTTTATTGTAACATCATATTTTATTGCCGCATCATATCAGTCGCGACGAGCTAAATGACACATCGTGCCACGCACAACTCGTCTTGCGCGTGGAAGCCAAAGAAGTGTGATGCGTCGCTGAACGCGATGTTGGCGCGCCGCCTTCCCACAGACCTGTTCAAAACTCCAGTCCGGCGCAGATGCTCGCTTGACGCTGCGGCGGAGTGGATCATTGCCTGTAGAACGCGTTGTTTGAGTGAGTCGTGTTGTCGGACAGGGGGGCGAAATGAAGCTGACCGGTGCTATCTGCAGTGCAGTCGCTTTTGTTGCGCTGCAAGGGGTCACAACGACGGCAAGAGCGGGCGATCAGGACGCAATCATCGCCCGGCTTGATGCCTTGGAAAAAGAGAACGCCGTGTTGCGGCAGCGGCTCAATCGCATGGAGCACGCGGCCGGCACGTCGCAGCGTGCCTCGCCGCGCGCCGCACGCCAGCCGAATTCTACCCAAACGGCTGAACTCGAAACATCCGGCGGTTCCACCCTGGTCATGGACGCCCATGGGCAGGGCATTCCGCCCGCCGAAGTCTACAAAAATCCGCTCGCATCGAACCCGCCGCCGCATTTCGAGCTCAGCGGATCGCTGTTGTTCCTGCAACCCGGTGCCGGCAATCTCGAATACGGTACCCCTGGTGACCCCATTTCCGATAGCAACGCCCAATTGGGCCAATCAATCGCTCACGCCGAATTTCGCTCCCGCCTTCGCCGTTGGGGCTCGCTATATGCCCAACGAGTCCAACGACATCGAATTAAACTGGACGCAGCTCAACAGTTCCACGAATGCGTCCTTTTCGGGCTCGCCGACCCAAATGGTGGGACCGCCTTATCTGATTGGCCCCGAAGCTAACGATTACAAGAACGGGCAGGGCTCGGTGCAATTCGCATATGATTCCGTCAAACTGGACGGCGGGCACACCTTCTGCGCCGAATGCTCCTTCCAATTGCGAGTCTTCGGCGGCGCGGAATTCGCTCGCATCAGCCAGAACCTCACTGGGACGTTCGCAAGCCCGGATGGCACAGCGTCCAGTTCATACACGACCCCTTCGTTGTTTACCGGCGCCGGGCCACGTGTTGGATTGAAAGGTCAATATGCTTTAGGAGACTTCCAATTCATCGGCGAGTTCGCCGGCGCCGGCTTGATCGGCACCTCGCAGAGCCGCATCAACTTTTCGACGACGTCGCCGACGCTGGTCGGGAACAACCAGTCCTTGACATCACCCAACGCGACCCAACTCATTCCCAGCGTCGACGCCAAATTGGCTACCGCTTATACAGTCCCGTTCAGCACTTACGGAGCGTTCAAAATCGAGGTGGGTTATCAGGCGGCCGTATATTTCAACGCGGTCAATCAATATGCTGTCACCCAAGTTCCAGTAAACGTTCCAATGATACCGCCAGTGGGGGTCTTCCTGGCGACGGAGCAGCACCAGCAAAGCAATTTCACGGTTCAAGGCCCGTATATGACCGGCAAATGGCTGTTTTAGCGGGTGACGGCCGTGCCGGGCGCCGCAATCACGCCGGTTAGGCTTTGGCGCGGCCTCGGTCGGGTGCGACCGCGAGCATAGGAATGACTCCTGGGCCGGTATCTGCTATCGAAAATCCTGGAGAGCTTCCGGGAGGGTGACGATGGCTTACTTCTTTCGCTTTGCAAAGGTCGCGGCCGCATTTGTGGCGATTACGATGGCGCTGGTGGGCGCGTCGACACAATCCCAAGCACAGACCGGGACCGTCCACCTCAAGGTCGTCAATGCCGGGTTCATCGTTGGCATCGGCGGCGGTCACGGCACACTGACTTACCATGGCCACGTATATCGGCTGAGCATTGGCGGCATTGGCCTCGGCACCATTGGGATATCCGGAGCACAGCTCGTAGGCACAGCCTACAATTTGCGGTCGCCGTATGACATCGCCGGAACTTATGGAGCCGCAGGGGCTGGAGCTGCGTTCGTCGGCGGCGCCAAAGTGGCGCGGCTACAGAACGAGAAGGGCGTGATCCTTGAAGTGCACGGCGTGCAGATGGGTTTCCAGGTGTCCCTTGGCTTGGCAGGGATGACGATTGCGCTGCGATAGGCTTCGCCCTGGCGTGCCGGAGCCGCGATCATTCTCTTAAAGCTGAATGCCGGAAAAGCTTGCGCGACGAACGCCAGGCTTTTCGGTCTCTGCCTGCTGTTGCTCGCCGGCTGCGCCACTTTCAACGGCCCGGCGAATTCGCCCGTAGCGCCCGCATCAAGTCCGATGGGGCAAATGACGCCGCCGAATGTCGGTGGCGATACCGCAATAGCTCTGGCTTTCTCCGGTGGCGGAACACGCGCTGCGGCGTTTGCCTATGGCGTGTTGCGCGGTCTCGACGGCATCCCGACCAAAAACGGCAAGACCTTTTTGGATCAAGTTGTATTTGTTTCCGGGGTCTCGGGCGGATCCGTCGCGGCGGCCTATTTCGGGCTTAAAGGGCGCGCCGGATATGCCGATTTCCGCGAGCGCTTTTTGATCCGCAATGCCGAGGAGGAATTGAACACCAACGTCAGCCTGGTAAATGTCGCACAAGGGCTGGCCGGCGGAGTAAACGACGCGAGCCGACTTTCGGGCTGGCTGGACCGCAACCTCTTCGGCGGCGCGACGCTGGCCGACCTGTTCCAGGCCGGTAAACCGATCGTGTGGATCAACGCGTCGGACCTTTATAACCGGACGCCGTTTCTGTTCTCGCCCATCACATTCGCCGCCCTGTGCAGCGACATCAGAAAATATCCCCTGTCGCACGCTGTCGCCGCGTCTGCTGCGGTACCGGTCGTTTTTGTGCCCATCGTGCTCGAGAGTTTCCCTGCCGCCTGCACAACGCCGTTGCCGCCATGGGTTGATAGCGTGCTGGCCAATCGCAACGCCGGCGCGCAGGCCCAGGCTTTTGCCCAAGCGCTCAAAAGCTATCGCTCCGGTCAGGTTCAGTATTTGAAGCTCGCCGACGGCGGGATCACGGACAACTTCGGACTTTCCGGGTTGGTGATCGCCCGAGCTGCAGCGGATAAGCCGTACTTGCCCCTTCCTCCCGACAAAGCGGTGACATTGCGCCGCCTCGTCTTCGTGGTCGTCAACGCGGGCCAGGAACCGGCCGGCAACTGGTCACGCTCGATCGAAGGCCCGTCGGGGGCGGATCTGCTTGGCGCGGTGACGAACACCGCCATCGACTCTGCCGTGCGCAGCGGATTTGACGCCTTTCGATTGAGTGTCCGCGATTGGGAGGATGCGACGCGCAAGTGGCGGTGCGGCTTGTCGGGTGCCGAAGCCCGTCGGCTCGGCGCGCCGGCAGGTTGGCGTTGCAGCAATATCCATTTTGAGATTTCCGAGATCGCGTTCGGCCGCTTCGACGCACAACGCGCCGCCAAGCTGAACGCAATTCCGACCCGCTTTAAGCTTCCGACGGAAGATGTCGACTTTTTAATTCAGTCAGGCACCGAGGCCGTTCTCAGCCAGACCACCTTGAAGGGGTCTTGATTTGCCCGAGAGGCGGTTCCATCTGGGTCGCTGTAGCTGCACTTTGGCGCCGCAACGGCTTCGCTCCGCGAAGGCCGCGCCAAGCCGCTCTGGGGATTGATTTTGATCAATGAACCGAAGCTCGATGAGCGGCTTGGTGTTTTGGGTTTGCAAATCGTTTGTTTTTTGCGTGTTATGTGACACCGGCGCTTTTGGAAGCTCTGGGGCGGCACTCGACCCACCCAACGCCTCTCAAGCGCGGCGCATTTCTGCCGCCTGCTCGTCGCAGTGAAGTTGTGCCCGAATTCCGGGGCTGATCGCGGGCAGACGTCGATAAGCCAATCGCATTGATAACGCCGAGGACACAGCCATGGCAAAAGACCAGACGCCCGCCGAGGAAATGAGCGCGGTTATGAAGCAGACGATGGAGGGAGCGACGGACCAGTATCTTGGCTGGCTGCAAAAAAGCATTTCAGCTCCGCCGTGGCTTGACCCGGATCTCAGCAGGAAAATGATGGGTTTCGTCCAGCAAAACATGGCCGCTTCGTTCGGTTTCATGCAGAAGCTCGGCCAAGCGAAAGATTTTCAAGATCTTCTCCGGATACAAACCGAGTTCATGCAAACGCAACTGGAATTGTTCGGCAAGCAGGTCAGGGATATCAGCGAGGCATCCAGCAAAGCGGCGGTGACCACGATCAGGCCGCCCGCCAAGTCGCCTTGAACACCTGCTGAAAATATCCGGCAGCGTCGGCGAGCCTGACGGCGCCAGCCGCGCCGTCGGGGCATTGTGCATGGGTCGGAGCGTGCACCCCTGCTATTGGGCGCGACTGATGCGTCTACTCATGGGCGAAGGCTTCCAACGAACTCCCGAATCGCGGCGCCGATCTGATCTGGCGAATCCTCCTGGATAAAATGAATGCCTGGCACGGTGACTTCTCGCTGGTTCGGCCAACTCCGGCAGAAATCGCGAATACGCCCGACGACCTGGGCGCCGGGATCGGCATTGATGAAAAGCTTCGGGAGATCGCTGCCGGCAAGCCATTGACCGTAGCGTTCGACGATCTCGACGACGTCCGCGGGAGCGCCCTCTATCGGCAACTCGCGCGGCCATTGAAGCGTCGGCAGACGGGCTTTCCGATCCCGAAACGGCGCCCGGTAGGCCGCCATTTCCTCATCGCCCAGCCGCCTGACGATGCTCTTCGGCAGAACGACCTCGATGAAGAAATTCTCGTCCAGCACCAGGTGCTCGCCCTGCTCCGATCGAAGGGCTCGAAACATCGCGTCTCGGCCGTTCGGGAAATCCTCCCATCGCCGCGGCTGGACGATGGCCTCCATATAGACAATCGCCTGGATCTGGTGGCGATGGCGAAACGCCCGGTAAAAGCCCAGTGCGGAGCCCCAGTCGTGCAGCACCAGAACGATGTTCCTGTTGAGGTGCAGAGCATCGAACCATGCATCGAGATAGCGCGCGTGGTCCAGGAAACGGTAGGCTTCGGTCGGCGACTTTCCGGACTGCCCCATGCCCACCAGATCAGGCGCAAGGCAGCGCCCGCTGCCCGCGGCGTAGGGAATGATGTTGCGCCACAGATAGGACGAGGTCGGGTTTCCGTGCAGGAAGACGATCGGGTCGCCGTCGCCTTCGTCCACGTAGCTGATCTCGGTGTCGAGGAGTGCGTGCCCGGTGGCGCGGATGCGGATCGGCCGCGCCGATCGTTATGTTCATCGGCTTGCTCCTTTTGCCGGGCGCACCACGACGCTTTCGCGTACGCGGCGAATTGAACGAGGAGGCGGCGGCGCCGACCGGCGAAATCGGCTTTGCCGCCGACAGCCGATATTCTCACCCTTGCGCGGTCGCGCCGTAAGTCATTTCGGCCCGCTGCTTGGCGCGGTTCGCGCGGTGGCCGGCCAGCCGCGTGTAGGTCGCAGACCAGACGATCGGTGCGTGATATCATTTTCAGCGAGGATATTCGTCGCCGCGTTGACACGCATCCGGATTTCGCTGGCGCCCAATCTGGGCTAATTTCCCCGTCAGGAGACAGCCATGCACGCCCCGTCGGTCGATCCTCTCGACAATACCCTCGAGCCCGAGGAACGGTTGCGCGCCCTTGGCATCGAGCTGCCGCCGGTGGCGGCGACGGTCGGCGACTACGCGCCGGCCGTCATTACCGGAAACTTGTTGATCACGTCCGGTCAGCTGCCGTGGATTGCCGGCGAGCTCAAGTTCAAGGGCAAGATCGGGGGGCAGTTGAGCGTCGAGCAGGGCTATCAGGCATTTCGGCTGAGTGCGCTCAATGCGATTGCGCAGTTGAGGAAGGCCCTTGGCAGCCTCGATCGTGTCCGGCAGATCATTCGCCTTGAAGGCACGCTGGGCTGCGCGCCGGGCTTTACCGACCAGCCTTCGGTACTTGACGGCGCCTCGCACATTGTCAACCAAGTGTTCGGTCGGCGCGGGCGCCACTCGCGGATGGTTTATTCCAACAATGAGATGCCGATGGATTGCGCGACCCTCGTTGTGCTGTATACGGAGATCATGGGGCAGCGCGATGCTGCACACCATGACGCCCCGCGCCGCGATAACGCGACTCGCTTCAGCAAGGCGATCTGGTCATAAGTGATCCGCGGGCATTCGGAAATTCTTGACGCGCCAGTAAAGTCTTATTCGCGGCCGAGCGGTGCGCGTCGACACAATGGCTAGGGAAACATGTCAATGCTGAAACTTCTCGGAATTATTCTTTTGATCGCAGGTCTTGTCTTCATGGGCCAGGGGTCGGGATATTTTCCCTATCCCCGATCGAGCTTCATGATCAATCAGACCCGATGGATCTATTATGGTGCCGCCATAGCGGTCGTCGGACTGCTCCTGTTTATCGTTGTGCGAAGGCATCACTGAGCCGCAGTTCATACGCGCAGTTGTCGCCTGCGCCTTTCCAAGTATTGGTTGCAGTGACTGCATGGTGAGATCGCTAATACGCTTTTTGCGCCGCTCGCTGGTGCTGGCTCTAGGCGGCTTCAGCGTGTGGCTGATTGTCTTTGTCGTATTCAAATTTGCCGACAACAGGCTGCCATGGATTTTGTCCGTGGCGGTCACGTATGGAATTGCGGCGTATGTCATCCTTCCACGCACCGTGCGCATGAGCCTCAAGATCCTGCAACGCAAACATGTGCCGCGCTACACCATCACCGGTGACGGACTACCGGGGGATCCGGTCAACCTCGTCCTGATCGGCACGCTGCAGCAGCTTCGCTCGGCTTTTGCGGCCGCCGGATGGTCGGAGGCCGATCAGCTCGGTCTGAGAAGCTCGTGGCGCATGATCCGCGCCTTCGTGCTCAACTCACCCTATCCGACCGCCCCGTTCAGTACCCTCTATCTGTTCGGCCGCGGCCAGGACATCGGCTTTCAGAAGGCGATCGATGACAGCCCGCGCAAGCGCCACCACATTCGTTTCTGGGCTCTGAGCTCGACGCTCAACGAGGCCGAATTGGCGACGGCCAGCTTTTGGCTCAATACCGACCGGCCGCCGCTGGATGCCCATGTTCTCTGGGTCGGAGCCGGCACCAGGGATACCGGCTTTTCACTCACCCAGCTGACCTTCCAGATCACTCACGCCACCGATTCAGACACCAATGCCGAGCGGGACTTTATCATCGCCCAGCTGAGCGAATATCAAGTCATCCGGGACGTCATTTCGTATCGCGCCGGACAGAACATGCCGGTCGCGCGCGTCAACCGCTATGTCACCGATGGCGAAGTGGTCGCGGCAAGCCTGGTGGTTTGAAGTGTCCGCGCCCGTGCGGTGAAACCGAGCGAGCGAAGCGCCGTTCCGCCGTCCGGCCCGGGCGGGCCCCTCATTGCACGGAAAGATGAACCATCCGGTTTTGCTTCGCGGATCGGGCGCAATCCCGTAACGTGCCGGGCCATGACCGCTTCTTTCATGCCGCGTATTCTGTTCGGCCTTAATCCGATGGGGGTATCGCTGGCGGTGCTTGCCGTCACCTACGCGGCGATCATCGCCGGCCGCCACAATCGCGCGGTGATCGCGCTGATCGGCGCGGCCGCCATTATCCTGTTGGGCGCGCTCGATCAAAGCGAGGCGATCAAGGGCATCGACTGGGACACCATCGGCCTCTTGACCGGCATGATGATCCTGGTGGCGGTGTCGCGCCGCTCCGGCCTGTTTCAATATCTCGCCATCCGGTCGGCGCAGCGCGTCAACGCCAGCCCGGCCGGGATCTTGCTGGTGTTGCAGGTTGCGACGGCGCTGCTGTCGACCGTCCTCAACAACGTCTCCACGGTGCTGCTGATCGTACCGGTAACGCTGGTCATCGCCGAGGAGCTGGAAATCGCGCCTTATCCGTTTCTGTTCGCCGAAGTGTTTGCCTCCAATATCGGCGGCACGGCGACGCTGATCGGCGACCCGCCGAACATCCTGATCGGCACCCAGGCCGGCCTCGATTTCAACGCCTTCCTCGCCAATGTCGCGCCGGTCGCCGTGCTGATCATGGCGGCGCAGGCGGCAATGGTGCATCTGATTTGGGGGCGCAGCCTGCGCGCAAGCCCCGAGAGCCGGGTTCTGGTCATGGGCATGAATGCGCCGGGAATGATCACCGACTGGGTGCTGTTGCGCCGGTCGGTGGCGGTCCTCGGCCTGGTGCTGGTCGCTTTCGTTTTCGCCAGGCCGCTCGGCCTTGAGCCGGCGACCATCGCGGTGACCGGAGCCGCGGCGCTGATGCTGCTCGACAACTGGAAGCATCGCGGCGCCAAGCAGGCGGACAATGTGCATTCAACCTTTGCCGATATCGAATGGACCACGATTTTTTTCTTCATCGGCCTGTTCGTCATGGTGCATGCGGTCGAGGTCTCGGGCGTGCTGGCGATTGCCGGCGACAAGCTTGTCGGACTGACGGGGGACAACATCGCCGCGGCCGGCGCCGTTGTTCTGTGGTCGTCGGCGGTGCTCTCGGCGGTGCTCGACAACATCCCGTTTGTCGCCACCATGATCCCGCTGATCAAGGGCATGGCGCCGGCTTACGGCGGGCCGGGCGCAATCGAGCCGCTGTGGTGGTGCCTGTCGCTTGGCGCCTGCCTCGGCGGCAATGGCACGCTGACCGGCGCGTCGGCAAATCTCGCCGTCGCCGGTATTGCCGAGCGTAACGGCATCCGCTTCGGCTTTATTCAATACCTCGCCTATGGGGTGCCATTGACGATTGTTTCCGTCGCCATCTGCCAGCTTTATGTGTGGCTGCGATATTTCTGATTCGGCCTTTCAGCGAATTTTTGCCGTAGGCGGCAACGTGCCGTTTACCGGCACTCGCTAGTTTGCCCCCAACGTGAACGCAAGTTTTTTTGGTCGCCGTCGCTGGCGAGCAGAGGAACGATAACCCCTGGCGGCACGTTCCAGGTGGTGCTCTGCCTGGCTGTGAGGTGTCGAAGTGTTGGGCTCGAATCGCAACAAACCCTGGGAATGGCAAGCTGCCGCCATGATCGGGGTGCTGTCCGTGGCCCTGGTCGTGGCCGCACCCGAAGCGCCCGGCATCATCGTCTCGCCACAAGGCGATGCTCAGGCCGCGAGGTAGTCGACGACATCCTCCGCCAGCGACAGCGACGAAGTCAGTCCCGGCGATTCGATGCCGAACAGGTTGACCAATCGCGGCAGTCCGTGAGCGGGTTCGCCGGCGACCATGAAATCGGCAGGTTTCTCGCCGGGCCCGCTGAGCTTGGGCCGGATGCCGCAATAGTCCGGTACCAGCGAACCGGCGGGTAGGCCCGGCCAATAGGCCCGAATGCGGTCATAGAAGGCGTCAGCGCGGTGCGGATCGACGGTGTAGCTTTCGTGATCGATCCACTCGACGTCCGGGCCGAAGCGCATGCGGCCGGCGAGGTCAAGCGTGACGTGCACGCCAAGCCCGCCGTCGACCGGCGTCGGATAGATAAGCCGCGAGAACACCGGCTTGCCGGCGAAGCCGAAATAGTTGCCCTTGGCGAGGACGAGCGGCGGCACTTGGTCAGCCGGATATCCTTCGATCAGGCGCGTCAGCGCCTGCGCGCCGAGGCCGGCCGAATTCACCACCGCATCGAAGGCGACCGTGCCGGCGTCGCGACCGCCGAACTGCACCTGCCAATGGGGCTTCACGAACGCCATGCGCTCGACCGGCGTCTCAAATGCGATGCTACCGCCGCGGTCTTCGAGCTCGCCCCAGAGCGCCAGCATGTAGCCGTGGCTGTCGATAATGCCGGATTCCGGCGACCACAATGCGCCGATGCAGGAAAGTTCCTGTTCGAGGGCGCGCGCCGCATTGCCGCCGATCAGCTCGAGCCCTTCGACGCCGTTGGCTTCCCCCTGCGCCATAAGGCCTTCGACCTTGGCCAGTTCCGCGGCGTCGGTGGCGACAATGAGCTTGCCGCATTTGTTATGGGCGACGCCGTGGGAAGCGCAGAATTCGTAGAGCAGGCGCCGGCCACGGGTCGAATGCCGGGCACGGAGCGAGCCGGTCGGATAATAGATGCCGCCATGGATCACCTCGCTGTTGCGCGAGGACACGCCGTTGCCGATCCCGCCGGTCGCCTCGGCGACAATCACCTCATGCCCGCGCAAGGCCGCCGTGCGGGCAATGGCCAGCCCGACAACACCTGCGCCAATGACGAGAACCTGCATGGCTTCCGCTCCTGCGGCGTTTATTGTAAGCGGAAAATCACGATGGAGGGATCACTGATGGCTGGTCATGCGGAGAGTATCGTGCGGGTCTGCGCGAAGTCGGATGTGGGGCCGGAATTGGTCAAGGCGTTCGCGGTCGGTGATAAGACGCTCGCGGTCTACAACATCGACGGCGCCTTTTATGCCACCGACGACGAATGCACCCACGCGGCCGCTAGCCTCGCCGACGGCCTGCTCGAAGGCGACGTGATCGAGTGCTGCATGCACATGGGTTCGTTCCATGTTCCCACCGGCAAGGTGGTGCAGCCGCCTTGCGAGGTTCCTTTGCGCACCTATCAGGTCGTCCTCAACGGTGACGACGTGTTCGTCGACCTCGGCCGCGATGCTGCCGGCGAGCCGGCGTGATGGGCTAAGCCGCGGCCAAGATGTCGGAAAAAATCGCCATTGTCGGCGGCGGTATCGGCGGGCTCGCGGCGGCGCTCGCGCTCATTCGCCGCGGCATCGATGTCGAGGTCTACGAGCAGGCCTATGAGCTACGCGAACTCGGCGCCGGCGTGCAGATCAGCGCCAACGGCACCCGCGTGCTGCATGCGCTCGGGCTCAAGGATGCGCTTGAAAAAGTGCAAGCGCTGCCGGCCGGCAAGGCGATCCGGCTGTGGAATACCGGGCAAAGCTGGAAACTGTTCGATCTCGGCATAGAGTTGGTCGAGCGTTATGGATCGCCTTACATCACCATCCATCGCGGCGACCTGCACGGCGTGATCGCGCAGGCGCTGTTGGGCGAAAAACCCGATGCTATTCATCTTGGCTGCAAATGCGTCGGGCTGACGCAAACGCCCGAGCGCGTCGAGCTTTTCTTCGACGCTGCGCCGCCGGTTACCGCGAAGCTGGTCATCGGCGCCGATGGCGTCCATTCGGTGGTACGCGAAAACCTGTTCGGCGCGGTCGAACCGCAATTCACCGGCATCATCGCCTGGCGCGGCATCGTGCCGGCCGAGCGCGTGCCGCCGACCATCGCGTGGAATATCGGCACCAACTGGATCGGCCCCGGCGGTCACGCCGTGCATTATCCGTTGCGGGCCGGGAAGCTCCTTAACGTTGTCGGCCTTCGCGAGCGCAGCGACTGGACGATGGAGGGCTGGAACGTGCGCGGCACCACCGAGGAAGTTTTGAATGACTTCCGCGGTTGGCACGCTGACCTGCTTGAGCTGTTTTGCAATATCGACGTGCCGTACAAGTGGGCGCTGGCGTTGCGCCCGACCATGCAGGCATGGAGCAACGGCCGTTGCACGCTGCTCGGCGATGCCTGCCATCCGATGGTGCCGTTCCTGGCGCAGGGCGCGGTCATGGCGATCGAGGACGGTTTCGTGCTGGCGCGGTGCCTGGAAAAATATCCCGCGGATCACGAAACCGCATTTGTGCGCTACGAAGCGGTCCGCCGCGACCGCGCCAACAGGGCCGTGACCGGTTCGGCTGAGATGATTGCGCGTTTCCATAACCCGGCGATGGCCGATGCAGAGGGCGCGCAAGCCCATGTCGACCGCGAATTTCGCGAGCAGGACCGCGTCAAGGCGCGCTACGACTGGCTGTTCACCTACGACGCGACGTCAGTGCCGGTGTGATGACCGTAGATCGTCACTCCCGGGCTTGACCCCGCAATCCCTGCTGGCATCTGATGGGGACGGAGGAACTTTGCGATGAACACGATGGCCGCCGTAAAAACCAGCCCGGATTTTCCCGTTCCGGAGCGGATGAGGGCTTGGATTCTGGGCAATCCTGGCGAGCTTAGGCTCGTTGAAAAGCCGGTTCCCCTGCCCAAACGTGCGGAAGTTCTTGTGCGCATCGATGCGGTGGCGATTTGCGCGACCGACCTTGAAGTCATCGACCACGGCTCGCCGGCGCTGATCCAGGGCGGCATGCCGTTCAACAAGAATTTTACGCCGGGCCATGAATACATGGGGACCGTCGCAGCGCTCGGTCCCGGCGTCGATGAATACCGCATCGGCCAGCGCGTGACGGTCGAAATCCATGCCGGTTGCGGCCAGTGCAAGCGCTGCCGCGAAGGCATGTACACGTCGTGCCTGAACTACGGCCTCAATTATGGCGACGTCGACAAAGGACACCGCGCCAACGGTTTCACCACCGACGGCGGCTTCTGTGAATACCAGGTCAACAACATCAATACGCTGGTCGCGATCTCCGAGGCCATGTCGGACGAGGAGGCGACTTTGGTGGTTACCGCCGGCACCGCCATGTACGGACTGACCGAACTCGGCGGCCTGGTTGCGGGCGAAAGCGTCGTCGTCACCGGCCCCGGTCCGATCGGCCTTCTCGGCGCCGCGGTGGCGAAGGCGCTCGGCGCGTCGCCGGTGATCCTCACCGGCACCCGGGACAATCGGCTGCAAATCGGGCGCGAGCTCGGCGCCGATCACGTCGTCAACGTGCGCAACGAGAATGCCGTCGAAGCGGTGCGCCGGCTCAATGGCGGCAAAGGCGTCGACTACGTGATCGAGTGCTCGGGTGCGTCCAACGCCGTGAACGACGCCATCCGCATGGTCAATCGCGGCGGCAAGGTTTGTCTCGCCGCGTTCCCGCACCAGGAGACGCCGGTCGACGTCGCCCACATCGTGCGCAACAACATCTACCTCTACGGCATCCGCGGCGAAGGCCGCAGCGCAACCCATCGCGCCGAAGCCTTGATGGCGCAAAAGCGGTTCGACGCGACGAAAATCCACACCCATACCTTCGCGCTCGCCGATCTGCCAACCGCGATCCGCTACGCCAAGGATCGCGTCGACGACGCGATCAAGGTGGTGGTGAAAGTAAGAGGCGTCGCCGCGCACCGGGTCGCGGCAGAGTAGGGCGCCTGCCTCAACGTCAGCGCTTGCGGATGCGGAACGTGTTCACCCGCGCCTCGCTGTGCGTCGCTTCCAGCACGTCGCCGGTCTCGTTCAGCAAGTGTGGAATATCGATACCGGCGAGCGGGTCGGTGCAGGAAACGACCAACAGATCGCCCGGCTCGCTGGCGGCGAGCGCTTTGCGCGTGCGCAAGACCGGCAGCGGGCATTTGAGGCCGCGCAGGTCGATCATTCTTTGTGCCATTGGTCAGGGTCGCCGAAACCGCAAATCGTCCTTATCATAGCGGTTATGGTCAAGCTCACGCGCGTCATCGGTCTCGCCGGCTGGAGCGGCTCCGGCAAGACGACGCTGATCACCGGGGTGATCCCGGTCCTGGTCCGGCGCGGGCTTACGGTAGCGACGGTCAAGCATGCCCACCATGAGTTCGACCTCGACCAACCGGGCAAGGATTCCCGGCTGCACCGCCAGGCCGGCGCCAGCGAGGTGGCGGTGGCGTCGAGCCGGCGCTGGGCGCTCATTCACGAGCTGGGCGGCGAACCCGAGCCGCCGCTGGCGGAGATTTTGGCCAAGCTGAGCCCGGTCGATCTGGTGATCGTCGAAGGCTACAAGCGCCATGGGCATCCGAAAATCGAAGTTTACCGCGCTTCGGTCGGCAAGCCGCTCCTTTATCCCGAAGACGATTGCATCGTTGCGATCGCAAGCGACGCACCCTTGCCGCAGGCGCCGCTGCCGGTGCTGATGCTCGACGACATTGAAGCCATCGCCGATGTCTTGCAGGCGGAAGCGATGCCGCGCGATCAGATCGGCGCTGCGCGCGCGGGAGCGGCCGACTAGCGTCTCAAATTTCCGGATATTCTTCCGCGATGCGCCCGGCCTCGGCGGCCTGTTCGGGCGTATTGATGTTAAAGAACGGGTCGACCGGCGTGATCGGCCAGGCGGCGACGCCGACGGCGTAACGCGCGGCGAATTGGGCGACCTTGCGCACGCCTTCATCGGCGAGGGCGCGCCGCAAGTCCTCGCGTAATGCGACCGGCCACAGTGCAATCACCGGATGCCGCCGGTCGCCCGAGGCGGCGCAGGCGAGCGTCGCGCCGGCTTCGACGCGCGCTTGATGCAGGCCGGCAACAAGGTCGCGCGGCAGGAACGGGCAGTCGCTCGGTACGCTGACCAGCCATGCGGTCTTGGGCACATGGTTCGCCGCCCAGTCGAGGCCGGCCAGAATGCCGGCAAGCGGGCCGGCAAAGTCCGGTACGCTGTCCGCGACCACCGCCAGGCCACTGTCAGCGAAGCGGCTCGTATCGCGATTGGCGTTGAGAACAAGTTCGCCGCATTGCGGATGCAGCCGGTCGAGCACGCGTTCGAGAATGGTCCTGCCGCCGACGCGGATGCGCGCCTTGTCGCCGCCGCCGATGCGGCGCGCGAGCCCGCCGGCGAGCACGACGCCGAGGGTTTGCGGATGCGCCACCGGCGGTTCGCTCGTTGGACTGGTTCAACCGCCCGCCAGCACGCGCTCGATCTGCGCCGCCGTCGGGGTGACGTGATAAAACGCCGTGTAAAAGTCGCGGGTGATCGGCTTGATGTCTTCCGGAAAGCGATCCGGATAAAAGATCTTGGCAAGCCACCACAGTCCGATCAGCCGGTTGACCGCGGGCGGATAATCGACCCAGCCGAATGGCAGCTTCGGCGACAGGTAGATGCGGCCCGACTTGACCGCTGCAACCGCCGCCCACTCCGGATCTTTGCGCACGTTGGCGGCGAATACCGCGTCGCTTGCGATGATAATCTCCGGATTCCAGGCCCGTATCTGCTCGACGGTGGCCACACCATGGGCGCCATGCAGCTCGGCGGCGACGTTGCGGGCGCCGACGAACCCGATCGGCTCCGCGATCATCGTGCCGCCAAAGCCGGTCTGCAGCCCGCTTCCGTCACGGGCGTAATAAACCCGGGGCCGCGCGTCGCTCGGAACGGCCGCGCTGCGCTGGGTGATGATCGCAATCGTCTTCTCTGCCGCGCTGGCGAGCTTCTCCGCCTCCTCGCTGCGGCCGATCAGTTGGCCGAGCGCGCGATAGGTTGCGCCGACGCGGCTCAGGTGTCCGTCGAGCAAAACATAGGGAATGCCGCTTTGTTGCTGGACACGCTCCGCCAGCGATTTGAAAGTGTCGTCGATGTTGCCGATGTCGACGATGAGATCGGGCTTGAGTGAGGTCAGGGCGTCAAAGTTGACGCTGCCGCGGCCGGTGAGCCGCGGTAGCTGCGGCCGCGCGGCGACCTCGGGAAGCAGGAATTCGCGCGCCTCAGGCTTGATCGGTTCGAGCCAGCCCATCAGCAGATCGGGCGCCAGCGTATAGAGCTCGACCGCGGCCGGCGGCCCCGCCGGATAAATCCGCATCACGTGTTCGGGCGCCGTAATCGTCCGGCCGGTGGCATCGACGATGCTGGCGGCAAAGACTTGCGCCGGCGCGACCAGCGCCGAAGCAAGGCCGCCGATAAAGGTTCGACGATGGAGTTTCATCGGTTTCGTCTCACTCTGCTTCGGACTCTGGCACCGGCACATTAAAACCATTGAGCGTAACGGAGACTAGGCAATACAAGCCGACAAGATAGATCAATTCGGCGGCGCCGTGTTGGCCGAACTGCTCGACCGCCTGGCGGTAGTTCAGCTCGGGCAATGTGCCACGGTGCAGCAAGGCGGAGGCGACGTCGTAGGCGACCGCTTCGTCGCGCGTCAGATCGCTCGGGCGCTGGCCGGCCACGATGGTGGCGAGCTTGTCATCGGACAGGCCACGCCGCTCGGCGGCGATGACATGGGCGTAGAGTTCATAAGCCGAGTGGAATACCGTTCCAGTGACCAGGATCGCTACTTCCCTCGCCGTGCGTGGCAGCGAAGGCGAAACCGAAAGCGCCAGCGTGAGGTCCCAGATCGGCTTGCCGAATTTCGGCTCGTGCAGCCAGGGATTCCATGGCCCCATCAGCGCGCCGTTTTCGGCGATCGTCTTGAAGCCCTGAAAATTCTTTTCGATGCCCGCGCGCATGTCGGCGTAAACCGGGCGCTGTTCGGGGCTGAGGTCGGCGGGAGCGATCAAAGGCAGGCGCATGTAACGTCTCCTTGGAAGACTACTGCGGTTCACGCCTTCTCGTCAGGAACCGCCAGGGCTTTGATGAAGATCGCGGTCGAAACATAGAAGCCGACCAGCATCGTCAGTTCGACAATCTCGCGCGGCGAATAATAGCTCCGCAGCGCCGCGAAAACTGCATCCTCGATCGGCGCGCCGCGTGCGGCCTTTTCCGCGAAGCTCAACGCGGCCTGTTGTTCCGGCGTAAAGACGGCGCCGCCCGGCCCGTGCGCGACCGCGTCGATCTGCTGCTCCGTCACGCCGGCGGCACGCGCGAGCGGCAGGTGACGCGCAAACACGTAGTCGCAGGAATCCACCCGTGCGGTACGTAAGACCACGAGTTCGGCCAGCGAACGCGGCAGCGTTGCATCCTGGCGGAACGCCATCGCCATATCGCCAGATGCCTTCATGAGCTGAGGCGCGTGCGCCATCATCCGATGCAGGTTGAGGATGCCGCCTCCCGACGCCAGCCGCTCGAACGCCGCGCGCGCCTCCGCGTCCTCGGGGCTGTCGATAAGAGGCAACCGCGGCGGAACCGATCCTGATGTCACGGAATCACCAAAAGCTTGCCCATTGTCGCGCGCGACTCGATCGCCCGATGCGCCTCCGCGACCTCCTCGAGTCGATAGGTATTGAAAATCTTCTGCTTCAGCCGGCCGCTCGAGACCCAGGCGAAGATCTCATCGGTGCGGCCGCGGAGTTCGCTGCGGTCGGCGATATAATGGTCGAGGCCGGTGCGCGTCAGGTACAGCGACTTGCGGAACAGAAGCTCGCGCGGATCGATCGGCGGTACCAGCCCGCTGGCCTCGCCGTACAGCACCAGCATGCCGCGCGGACGCAGCGCATCCAGGCTTCTGACATAAGTATCCAGCCCGACCGCGTCATAGACGACATCGACACCGCGGCCGCCGGTTATGCGCTTGGCCGCGGCGGCAAAATCCTCCTGCCCGTAAATCACGACATGATCGGCACCGGCGCTGCGCGCGATTTCGGCTTTTGCCGGCGTCGACACCGCGCCGATGACCCCGGCGCCGCGGATTTTTGCGATCTGACACAACAGGATGCCGCAGCCGCCGGCCGCCGAATGGACCAGGCAGGTCGAGCCAGGCGTCAGCGGAAAGGTCGAGGTCGCGAGGTAATGCGCCGTCAGTCCCTGGAACAGGACGGCGGCGCCTTCTTCAAAAGCGATTGTGTCGGCGAGCGGCGCGGTCTGGTCCGCAGCGGCGAGCGTGTGGGTCGCATAGGCGCCGGCCGCGAAGATAAAGGCGACACGGTCTCCGACCTTGGTGTCGGTCACATCCGGACCGACTCCCTGCACGATACCGGCGCCTTCGAGGCCGAGCGTCAAGGGAAGCTGGCGTTTGTACAATCCGCTGCGCAGCTGCGTGTCGAACAGATTGACGCCCGCGACTTTGACTGCGACCAGCAGCTGGCCCGGTCCCGGCGCGGGCAGCGGCAACTCCTCCAGCCGCATCGCTTCGGGTCCGCCGTATTCGTGCACACGGATCGCTTTCACTGCCGCAGCTCCGGAGCTTCAGCGTGAGCACAGTATGAAATCGACGGCCTCGGGCGTGGCCTTGAAATAGGCCTCGCGAAATGACGCCGGATCGGGAAAGGTGCTTTGCTGGAGCCGCCGGCGCACCAGTTGCACGCGAAGGGGACTGAGATCGAACGGGAAAGGGTCGACCGCAATCGTGTTGCCTTCGATCGTCTTCAACGTCAGCCGCGCCGGCCGGGATTGGCCGTTGTAGGACGTCGGTACCGGCTCGATATAGTCGTCAACGATATCCTTGTTGCACAGGAACAGCGAGATCAGGTCGAAGGCCTGCAGCAGCTGATAGTTCGTCCAGAACTCGGTTGCGTCATAATTGCGCAGTTGATCTGCCTGCGCTGCTTCGTTGCGCGCCAGGAAGTCTTCGTTGTCTTGCGGCAGGTTTTGGGTGTTGAAGAATTTCGGGTGCGCGACCTTGTCGTAGCGTCCGCGCTGCAGCCCGGTGCGGTGTTTGCTCAGAAGCAGACCGGAATAGGGATCAATGCGGGTCATCCAGTCGATCGCCCATTCGAAAGCCCGCCGCTGTGGCTTGCCCCAGGCGACCTCCATAAAATTCAGCGGCTTGCCGGTGTCCGGTGCAATCGTCGGGCTGGCCTCATAATCGTACCAGCCGCTGTCGTGAAACATCGCGGCCCGGACCACGGCCTCGTACGGTCGCGGTCGCGCAAAATCTTCATTGCCCCAATGCGCCGCGCAATGGCCGGACAGCTTGGCGTGGTCGGTCTGGCCGATCAGAATCAACGAGCCGTCCGGCCATTCCCGCACGATCATGTTTCCAGCCCCGTTACATTGTCTTCAGTGCTGGCGGCGACCGTAGCAGATGCACGAAGACGCACGCAACGCGAGGCGCCGGGCCGGCGCGGACAATGGCGCTAAAAGCTCAAGGAAAGTGCGGCCTTTTGCAGTCCGGACTGCATTATGCAACTGCACCGATCGTTCTTGTTCCGCACGCGGGTTGTCAGTCGATGCCGTCTCGTTATATTGCGCGTTTCCCCTGACCGGAGGGATGGCCGAGTGGCTGAAGGCGCACGCTTGGAAAGCGTGTATACGGGCAACCGTATCGTGGGTTCGAATCCCACTCCCTCCGCCAACACGCAGAAATACTCTACAACACCCTCCTTTTCGCTCCGCTACCCGCTGATACCCGAGTTGCGAGGCGTACGTCTTCCCGAAGCGGGTCTGGGGGCTGTGCGCACACGGACCGAGATCGAGCGCCTCTTAAGCCGCGCCTATGAAGCGGATTTGGCTGTGGACCGGCTTTTGCCCGGACTTGCGACGGTGATGACTGCCATGAACGCGATTGATCCGGGCCTCGCACGGATCGCCGCGGTGCATTTGCGGATTCCTGACTTGCCCGATCAGGCCGCGCGAGACCGCTTAGAGGCCGAGGATACTCTTATCAAATCGATCGGTCGGCACTCTGCTCGACACGTACTCAAAGCACCACTCAATCCCGATAGCGCTGCCGACGACAGCGAATCATTGCTTCTCGACGCGACGGAGAGGATTCACAAGGCAAGCCCCGATGATCCCAAGCGCCCTGGCTGGCCGGCCGGGACGGAAGGCGGCCGCGGTGGACAGTTCCGTCCGAAGGACGCTTCTGAACTGACGCAAAAAGTCAAAAGTTTGATTGCGCGCCGGGCACTACGGACTGGCCTGCTCGCCGGTCTGCGCGTCGGTCTTGAAGGTTTGGCCAACCTGATCCCCGGCGTCGATGTGGCCGCGGACGTGCTCATGGCGGCAGATATTGCCCGCACGGTCGTCGAATTCAGAAGACTTGCCATCGACGCTGCCGCCGCGCTCGATTTCGTCAAGGACGGTCCACACACCTTGGAGGACCTTCAAGTTTCGACGGACGGTTATGAGGATTTCTCCAGCTATGATGCGTTCTACAAGGGCGAGCCAAGCCCAGAATTTTTGGCCAAACGGTTTGGCCCTGCAGGCGACGGCCAGCAGTATCATCACTGTGACGCAGGGCGGTACCAACGCGGACAATATATCGCCGGAGCAGCTGCAGAACACCGACAATATCATTCGCTTGCCGACGATCCTACATGAGGCAGTAACCGGGTGCATATCTGAAGGACTCCCCTGATCCAAACATGAATATGTATCAATGGCTGCAAACGCAGCCCTATGACGTTCAGCGCGAAGAAGGGCTCAAAATCCTAAGAGAGCTGCATATCCTCAAATAACTTCCAGGATCGTTTGGAGACTACATGGAAATCGATCAAGCGATAATCCAGTTGGGAATTAACCTGGACGACTGGTTCGACAAGAATCGCGCAACGTTTAAATCCCAAGACCGCGCCGCACAGGGCACGGCGCTGCTTCGCGGATTTGATCTAGTCAAGAAACTTGATCGACTGAAAGCTGATGGAATCGCCGCAATTGCGGCGTTGCTCGCTCGAAACGAGTCGATTTCAAGCGATGAGCGCGTCGCGTCCCTCCTCCGGGGATTCGAATTCGCCGCACGGCTTGCGGATATTCTTTATGACGAGTTGCTGGATACGGACGGCGAACGTGCGGTTCGGCGTTCGATGGACGCCATCGTCCAAGCCTTGGATAAGATCGGCCGCGGCAGGGCGGCGCTGGAAGCGCTATTCGAGAGTCCAGACGCCCGAGTACGTGGCAGTGCGGCGGCCTACTTGATCGATTTGGTTCCCGAGCGGGCCGTCCCCTTGCTTGGAGAAATCGAGCAAAGTGAGCATGCGAATAGCGCTCATTTCAATGCGCATTGGGCACTTCTAGCTTGGGAGCGCGAACGAAAATCACGGTTTAATTATCTCAACGAGAAGCCGGTGCACAGGTAGTCTATGCCGCGACTGGGAATTACCGTGTGAATCCGTCAAGTCGCTGCGAACTTGAGCGAAATCCTGCGAGAGAATGTTGGATCCCAGTTCCCCTCCCTCCGCCAAGGCGGCGTTCGCGGCTGTCCGCGCTGGTTCGCCGCGCGCGGCAGAAACCTTGTACATCGGGACCTTCCCCGGCTTGCCGATTGTGCGGCGTGAGATTCAGCGGGCTGGTGTACCCATCCGTATCGGGCAAGCGATTTAAATTGCTGACCTGAGGCCGGTCGCGATCAACCGCTGCGAAAAATACTTTCGCTAACATCTATCCAATCAGCATCGGCGCGAAATCGATCGCTCCGCCCGTTGAAATTTCGCTCAGGCAAGAAGGCTGACTGTGCTTGCTTTTCGCCTGCAGCGCGTCCGGGATCAGCCGGGCAGAGCTTTCGCAGATTTGAATTCTTTCAATTCAAAACAGGCAAATGCCAAATAACAGACCGAGTGTTGCACAAATGTGATTGTTATCAATTCGAGCCGCACTTATACGATAATTAGGCGAAGCAAATAAATAATACTTTGAAATGGTTCTAAGGCATTCGGTACGCGATGTCGCGTTTATTGGTATTGAAAGTCTTGCGCACGCCTCTGGGGCGAGCGCAGCTTCCGAGCGCGGTGGCACTCTCAGTTCTATCAACAGCGCTCGGCGCAAGTGCGCAACAGCCGCCGCCTTCGCGGGGGCAACAGGCGCCAATGGCGCAAGAACAGACGCCGCCGGCGGCTACGCCGGGCGAATCGGAGCAGCCCACCGGGCAAGCGCCAGCCGCAGCGCCGCCGGGCAACGAAGCGGCGCTTCCACCGGTCGTCGTGACGGCATCGAGGCCCAAACCGAAAGCGAAGCCAAAGCCCAGCACCGGAGCCGCGCAAGGGACCGCCCAGCAAAAGAACACCGCAACGGCTGCGCAGGCCGCGCTGGATGCCAAAATGAACGCGTTCGATCAGGCGCGAGACAATGTGTTGCCGAAGATCGGAGCCTCGTCCTACACCATCAATCGCGAAGCGATTGAGACCCTGCCGCAGGGCGACAACACGCCGATCGACAAGGTCATCCTGCAAATGCCGGGCGTGTCGTACGACTCGGCCGTCTCCAATCCCAATTTCCACGTCAGAAACGAGTACGCCAACGTTCAATACCGGATCAACGGCGTCGTGATTCCAGAAGGCGTCTCGGCCCTCGGCCCGGTTTTCGACACCAATTTCATCGGCAGCATGTCGCTGCTCACCGGCACGCTGCCCGCCCAATATGGGCTGCGCACCGCCGGCGTCCTCGACATCACCAGCAGAAGCTTTGCCACGCCCGGCGGCGAGGTCAGTTTCTATGGCGGCAGCCACCAGACCTACACGCCGAGCTTCGACTACGGCGGCAGCTTCGGCAATACCGAGTACTTTGTCACCGCGCGCGGCAACTGGAACGCTCTCGGGCTGGAGAATCCGACGTCCGGCCCCAACGCCATCCACGATTACACCGAGCAAGGCAAATTCTTCGGCTACTCGTCGAGCCTGCTCGATAAATCGACGCGGTTCAGCCTGATCTCGGCTGCGTCCTACAGCGCGTTTCAGATACCGAACAATCCCGGCCAGGTGCCGCTCGGGGATTTCGGTCCGGCGAACTATAACTCGGCGTGGCTCAATGAGAACGAATACGACACCTACATCGCCAATATCGCGACATTGCAGAAGAAAGGCACCGACGGCGATGCGCAATTCTCGGTGTTTTCGCGCTACGCCAAAGTCAATTTCGTTCCCGACGTTTTTGGCGACCTGGTGTTTAACGACGTGGCATCAAACGTAACCCGCGAAAGCCTGCTCAACGGCACCCAGTTCGACACGTCGTACCTGGTGAACGACCGGCATACGCTGCGCGGCGGTTTTGCCGTCAGCGAGGAGCAGACCAATGTCAACGACATTGCGACGGTGCTGCCGGTCGATCCCAATACCGGCGCCATTTCGCCGACGCCGTTTCCGATCGACGATCCAAATTCGAAGCTTGGCTGGAACATTGGAACCTACATCCAGGACGAATGGAAAATAACCAAAGAGCTCACCCTGAATGCCGGCCTGCGCTTCGACCAGTTGTATCAGTATGTCGATGCCAACCAGCTCAGCCCGCGGATCGCGCTGGTTTACAAGCCGTTTGCCGGCACGACCATCCACGCCGGCTATGCGCGCTATTTCACGCCGCCTTATCAGGCCCAGGCGGCTCAATCCGACATCGCGCTGTTCACCAACACCACCAATCAGCCGGAAGTGCCGCTGAACGATCCGGTGCTGCCCGAACGCTCGAACTATTACGACGTCGGCGTCGACCAGACGGTGCTTCCGGGTCTCGATGTCGGGCTCGACGGCTATTACAAGGACGCCCGCGACATGCTCGACGACGGCCAGTTCGGCCAGGCCGTGGTGTTGACGCAGTTCAATTACGCGCGCGGATACAGCGAAGGCGGCGAGTTCAAACTCAAATACCGCAACGGCGACTTCAAGGCTTATGCAAACTTCTCGTACAACATAGCCGAAGGCACGGACGTCATATCGAACCAATATCTGATCGACGCCCTGGACTACAATTATCTGCTCACCCATTGGCACTACACCGACGACATGCAGCTCATGACCGGCTCAGCCGGCGCGTCGTACCGCTGGAACGGTACGCTGTTCACCGCCGACTTGATCTATGGCAGCGGCCAGCGCAGCGGCGATTTGGAGGATGATGGCGTTCCGCCCAATTCGGAGCATACACCCCCCTATGCGGTGGTGAACGTCGGCGTGGTGCACGATTTCAAATGGTCGCCGGATGCCAAGCCGCTGACCGTGCGTTTCGACATCGCCAATCTGTTCGATCAGATCTATCAGTTGCGCACCGGCAGCGGCATCGGGGAGTTCGCGCCGCAATACGGCGCGCGCCGCGGCTTCTTTGCGGGCATATCGCAGAAGCTATGACGGCAAAGCTCGTGGAACTCGGCTATTTGCGGCACGCCAAGCGCTCCGGCCTGGACCAACAAGCGATGTTGCTCGGCATGCGCGGGAAAATCCGCTTCCCTGCGTCTCGGTGATCTTTTGGCCGGATCGGTGATATTTCCTAGACGCCGAAACGATCGGACGCCGTGCTAGGGATCTCCGCGTATATCCGACAACATTAGCCGATAATAAGCCACCAGCAGGATGACGCCGAAGCTGAAATCCCACACCGCGAACGGATAAAAATAGCGTCCGGAAGACAGGAAAATGATTGTCATGAAAAACTTGATCCCGATGCTAGACCAGTTGGGCCAGCGGTAGAACAGGGGATTGCGCAGACCCGGCACGTAGACAAAGTGCAGGCCGAGCAGAGTAGCGCCCCAAACTCGCGGCCAGGCTTCCGGAAACGGATCCGGCTGAAGCAGCAAGCGGGCGAAGCCAACCGGATCGAAGACACACCAGAGGCCGACGACCAGATTGCCGAGGATGCTGATGACGAAAAGCACCCGATAAGTGCGGAGCCGGCTCGCGATTTGTACCTTGGCGTAGGACAACGTCTGCGCGTCACTCATGCGATGCCTCCGCGCTCAAAATGTCAGGAGATAGGCCAGCAGATCGGCCTTCGCAGGCGCCGGCAGTTCGGTACCGTACAGGTGGCCGGAATTGCCGTTCCCGGGTAATCGCAAATCGAAGCAGAAGGCCCTTTCCGGTAATCGCGGATCGCAACCCGGTGCTTGAAAGCCGCCATTTACCGAATCGAGATGGTCGCTGCCGCGGACGAACGCAACCTGACGCTGGTCCGGCGTCTTGAGCAGGTCCGCCAGTGTGGGCACTGAGCCGTTATGAAGGTAGGGCGCGCGCAGCCACAGTCCGTCAAGCGGAACGTTGGCGTAACCGTCGGTCTTGACGAAATGCTTGAACTGATGGGGTGTGCCCTTGAAGAAATTTGCCAACTGATATTCGCGGAACCGCTCGATGTAGGAGTTGAGCCGGTGCGGGTCGTCGCCGAGTTTGCTGTTCGGTTCGACCTGGCCGACCGTCTTACCGGTGAAATTGTATTCGTGCACATCCTGGAAGCCGTGACAGCCGCTGCATTGGCTGATGAAGATTTCGCGTCCGCGCGCCACCGCTGCGGGCTCTGGATGGTATGGACTTGTCGGAGGCCGCAAATTCAGGAGCCAATTGGCGACGCGGTTGATGGTGTCGAAGTCGACGGTATCCGGGGTGACGCCGGCGCCAATCGCTGCCGATAAGTTCCGCTCGGCCAGCAACGTATTGTTGCCATCCCAATGCAGATGCATGCCTTCGCGCGGGCCCTGATGAAAGATCGAGGGAAAGTCTGCGGCGCCGATGCGCTCTTCCGGTTGCAGCGAGCTCAGCGGGAAATTGGCCTGTATCAGTTTGTACGGGTTGAACGTGTCGACCCGGCCGGGACCCCATGATGGTTGGGCAGCAAGCAGCGGCAGGAGTCTACTGCGCCGCAGCAACAATCCCTCGCGGAGCGTCGGGATGACATACAAACGGTAGACCGCTTCCTCGATGAGGCCGAGTTTGGGGCCGTCGGCGTCGATAGCCGATATCAATTTGTCGGGCGAAAGCCGCTCGTCGGCGCCGGCATCGAGCAGGAAGCGAATAAAGCGATAGAGGTCAAGATTGTTGGACGGCATTCCCGGAATGATGTGCCGGCCGGTCCGTTCCGGGCCGCCGGAATCGGTCATCGTCCCCGTCACCGTGCCGGTGTGGCAGGTCGCGCAATTGAACCAGACGATTTCGACGTTGCGATAGGTACGTCGCGAAATGCCGATCGGCAGGTCGCGCGGCCGGCCACTGGCATCTTTCTCGTAGAGAAAGCCGAAGGCGGAATAATCCTTGCGGCCATCGAACGCCTCGGGAAAAAGGCCCGGCAGCACGCGCCATATCCGATACGGAATGCCGCTGTTCGGTTCGGCGCCGATCGAGCCGTATTTGAACTCATCGACGATATCCGCGTAATGCGGCGTTCGGTTCTGCGCTACTTGCCAGAGCAGGATCACGCCGAGGATGACGCCGGCTATCCCGATCAGGGCGATCAGCGCCAGCAAGATGTAAACTGGTATCAACAGGCGCCACCGTCGATGCAGCGCTTTCTCGACGGCCGTGACGGGCGGATCGCTGATCATGGCACGACCTGTCCCGGTGTTGGTATCTGCAAAATCGGATGGGTGTTGTAGATGGTCATGAGCTGCTCAACCATCGCGTCGTGATTGGCAAAACGCAGCGGCTCGTAGCAGCCCATCGGATTTTTCGGCGCGTTCAACAGGCAGCGGTTGCAATAGGTGCACGGCGAGGGCGGCAGATCGTGACCCTCGGCCCAGAAGCGCGGGAGATCGGGATTGGCGATCAGCGAACGCGCGATCGATACGCCGTCGCAGGCTTCGGAATTGATTGCGTCGCGGATTTTGGAAGCGGTTTGCCATCCGCCGGTGGAGATCACGGGTATCTTGACCGCGGCCTTGAATGCCCGCGCCTCATCCACTCCGACGCCTTCCACTGGCCTGCCTCGTTTCATCCGAAACCAGGCCCAGTAAAAGATCGGCCGCAGCAGCGGATAGCGAAACAGGAAATAATTGCGCAACGTGCTCATGCCGGACGAGATCATAGCGTCGTAGGTCGCCGTGATGGTTTCGAACGAAAAGCCGCCCGGCGGGTTCAGGGGATGCGGGAACAGGCTGCCGGTCGAAACATGCATGGCGTCGGCGCCGGCGGCCTCGCACCACTGCGCGACCTGCACGCTCTCTTCCAGCGTGTTTCCCTTCTTCTCCCACGGCACCACGTTGTTGTGATCGACCGCGCTGATCTTGACCTGAAGATGAAATTTGCTCCCAACCTTGGCGCGAATGGCTTGAATGACATCGAGCAAAAACCGAGCGCGATTGGCCAGCGAGCCGCCATACTCGTCGGTGCGGTCGTTGATTCCCGAGCTCAAGAATTGCGTAAACAGGTAGCCGTTGGCGGCATGAAGCTCGACGCCGTCGAGCCCCGCCTCGCGCGCTCGCCATGCGCCTTTGGCGAAGCCGTCGATGGTGTAATGAATCTCCTCGAGCGTCATGGCGCGGCATAGAAAACCGTGCAGCGATTCCTTTTTGCTGGTCGACGACAATGTCGGCCGCGCGTAATTGTGCACGCCGGGGACATCCATCTGCCGACCCGAATGCGACAGTTGCATGATGAACTTGCAGTCGAAGCTGTGCACCGCGTCGCCGAGTTTTTGCCAGAGCGGAATGTATTCGTCGCGATGCACGGTCGCATAACCAGCGATGATCCGGCCCTCCATGAGCACCGGCACGTAGGACGAGATAATGGCACCAGTGCCGCCTTTGGCGAATTTGCTTTCCCAGTTGATGCGCGTTTGCGTGAGCGAGCCGTCCTCGTTGTCGAAACGCCCGGATACGCTGGAGCGGAAGATGCGGTTCTTGACCTCCAGGTTGCGGAACTTTAGCGGGGTGAAGATGATGTCCTGCGCAATGCTGCATAGCGATGTCGGAGCCGTACATCTGCGACCCGTCCCACCAGTGCGTGACGATGTTGCGATAGGTTGCCGGCCGCCCTTGGTCCGCCGGTCCGCGCTGGTGATCCGGGCAGGTAGGCAGGATGGTCATTTCCGGCGCGGGCCAATCGTCGCCTTCGGGAACGGGGAAGCGCAGCGGCGGGCTTTGCGTGTCGTTGACGCCGTGACTGAGCCAATCATGCACCATGAATTGCAGCCAAGCCGCCAAAAAAACATTGACGGTCGTTGCCGGCACGAATTTGCCGCGCGCCAGCAATTCGCGGCTGATCACGCGAGGATTGGGTTCGTAGAGGCTGGGCGGTTGTTCACTGTAGGTCTGCGGCAGCGGAGCGTTGCGGCCGAACCGTGCATTGGCCATGCCCATTCCGGTCTTCGATAAATCGTTGAATGTCCCGTCGGCCATCCGACAATGGCGGATATCAAAATTACCGGGGGGCGGCGGCTCGGGGGGCGCGGTTTCCGTATCGAATAGGTTGCGCCAGCGCAGATCGATCCGCAGCGCCAAAAGATTGATGACGGCTAGTGGGAACGGCAGTAGATACCAAACTCGCCAGCGGTTGATTGTGCGAAATATGGCGGCGATCAGCGCTTCGAAAAAACCGGCCACCATAGTTCAACCTCTAGCAACAGCAAGCCGTGGCGCTATTCAAGAGCTTCCTCAGGTATTTGTTCGCCCTGAGAATATCGAGGCGGCAAGCGGCTGTGTCGCACCAAGGCATGCGCCGAGACATACCCACGGGTGCCTCAAGCCGCCAACGGGCGCGGTAGCAGTATCGGCATCGGATCGAAAGACGACGCTAACAAGTTTCGGACCGGGGAATGTCGCCCGCACTCCGCTCCCAAAGGTATTCAGCGTCAACCAATCCAATAGTTATCACTTGTAGTCGCAAAAGCAACAGCGCCCATCATGGGTTGAATTGCTTTGGCGGAACTTGTAGCCTTGCAAACCGCCATTGGGGGACCGTGCGCAATGGCCACGGGGAAAAATATTTTCTCCAGCGGAGGATTACGCCCGAGCGATAGAGGCGGTCCACCTCGGCTTTTGAAAATTTGGGATTGCATCCTTCAATTCGCGCTGGTGCTGTGGGTCGTCCGCGTGCCGCTGTTGGCGACGGCATTGGGACTATTGATCCTCGGCGACGCGCCGCAGGCTCAGGATCTTTTCGTTGAGTTTGCGCGCACTTCTTTTTTCTGGATGTTTTATTTCATGTTTGTCCTGATTGCGGTGTGGGCGATGCCGACCCATTACGCGGCGCGTTTGCTGCTCGATACAGACACCAGGCTGCGCCGGCGCCTGGCAACGGAGAAGGAATTAAAGCAAAAGCGGCGGGCAGGGCAGGCCTTAACTGCCGAGGAGTCGAAACAAGCGGCTTGCCTGGAGAGCTCGGCAGTCTGGGTGCCCCGGCTCCTCGGGCTACTGACCTTCGTGGCAGTGTTGATCGCTATTTTGCGCTCTCATTTGAACTTGCCGGATTTGGAGCAAAAAGAGGTAATTGCGGCGGTCAATCGGGCACTCATCGAAGTGGCGCTTCTTGTCGTGGTGGGCGCCGCGGCATTCCTTTATTACGTTGTCAATCGCCCGCGCAATGCAGAGGTTCCGATCCTGGGCCGGGTCAAACACGTCAATTCCAAGCTGGCATTCTTCTGGCGGAAATTCTCGCCCGGGCTCCCGGATGTGCGTGGCTCGGACGACGAAGCGAGCCGCGACCTTGGCCGTCTGAATTCTTTTGGGAATTTTCGCGATTTTCCTCGGCATTTTCTTGTTCGGCGCAGATACCGCCGCCCGCCTATTTCCGCGCGCTATGGCTGTTCCGTTCATTCTCGGCGGCTGGCTTCCGTTCTTGTCGTATCTTTCCGGAGTTGGCCGGCAATGGCGGGCGCCCCTTATCTTCGGCCTTGTCGCCGTGGTGTCGGGGCTTGCGGTTCTGCTGGGTGACAATCATTCGGTGCGCGTCATCGATGCTGACAAGATGGCCGGCCAACATGTCGATGCAACGCCGCTACCGCTGCAAGATGCGATCGTGCAGTGGATGACCGAGAACAGCTGTGCTGACGCGCCCGCAACCTGCCCCCGGCCGATCATCGTCGCTGCAGCCGGGGGCGCAAGCCGCGCCGGCTTTTTCATGGCCACCATCATCGGATACTTCATGCAGGAGGCGACCGATCACGGCCTCGATCCTAATGAAGTACGCAACCGGCTGTTCGCCATTTCGAGCGTCTCGGGCGGCTCGATGGGCGCGGTGATGGTGACTGCCGCACTCAATGCCAAGACCGACAGCAACCAGATACCCTGCATCCGCGCTCCGGTGGTCCACCAATGGTGGGGACATAAAGTCGAAAATTGGCGCGACTGTTTCGAAGCCTTGACCAGCGGCGACTTCCTAACCGCCGATTTCTTCGGTTTCGCCTTCAACGACATGTTGCCGTTCGCGTTACGCGACCGGGCGGCCGTGTTGGAGGACAGTTGGGACAGTCGTTACCGAGAGGTCGTTACCGACACCGACAAGTCCGCCACGCCGCCGTCATGCAAAGGCCTTGAATGCCCGTTCTTGACGCTTCGGCCACGGCCGGGCCATTGGATTCCGTTGCTGTTGCTCAACGGTACATCGGAAGCGACCGGTGGGCGCATCGTCACCACGCCGCTTGCTATGACTTACGCCCCGCACGCCAGGGCCGCCAACGACAAGACCAATCCATGCCCAACCACGGCAGCGCCGACCGGATGCGAACTCTTCGTCCAGGCCAGCAGCTTTCATGATTTGTTGAAAGCCGACGTGAAATCGGACCCCTGGTTCGGCTGGCTGGGTTTTTTCGAACGTCTCCTGCTGCGGAGCGGAAACGATGTCCGCCTGAGCACGGCCGCGCTCAACTCCGCGCGTTTTCCGCTTATTTCGCCACCAGGCACGATCCGCACCAATAAAGATCGGGCCGTTGTCGATCGTGTCGTCGATGGTGGATATTTCGAAAATTACGGCGCGGTCGGCGCCAAGGAACTGGCATTAGCGGTGCACGCGGCGCAACCGCAATTGGCGCCGGTCGTGATCGTCATTTCGAACGATCCGGACGATCCGCTTGATTCCAGCGACAACTCGCCGAACGTGAACGGACAATTGCAGCTACAAGCCAACACGGAACTGCAAAGCGCGCATGCAGAGGTCAATAATACCGCTGAATGGTTGACTGGAATCAGGACGCCGATCATGACGATTGCGAACGCACGCACCGCGCACGGTATTTTCGGTGTTGCCGAACTGCACAGTGCGTTGCACGCGGCAATTCCAGGCTGTGACGAACTGCTGATCCAGATCCGCGTCTGGCCGCAAAATGGCAGAGAGCTTTCGATAAGCTGGTGGGAGTCGGCACCGGTTCAGCTCCAGCTGCACCGGCAGACCGAAGACGGTAAAGAGAAAAGCAAGAATGGCACTCACCTGGCGGCCATTTGGCACCTCATGAAAACGACATCCAGCTGCGCTGCCGCCGGCGGATGAGGCCGCAAGCCTTTAGACCTGGCTAAAGGCCGCGAAACTCTCATCGAAGTGCGAGTGCCGATACCGATGGTCGGATCGCGGGCGGGCTTCGGTAGCGCCCCCTATGGCAGCTTGGCGTGCGTTTGTTCCCAGTTTTGCTGCCGGAACCTCTCGTCAGGCGAAGATAGCAAATTGACATATAAAAAGTGCAATTTTTATGGCGACTTGATACGTTTCGGCGGCGGGACGGTACGATCCCTTGTAAATGTTCCGAGGCAGTTTCGTGTCGGGCAATGTTGTTTCGATTATTGCCACCATGCTCGAAAAGACCGTGCTCGGTGCGCACGATTCTGAAATCGCCGCAATGATCGAGACGGTGCGCAATGCGTCGCCTTCGACTTCGGTCGGACAAGACATCGAGCGGCTGCATCTTCATCTGAATACCGTTGCCCAGGTTATCCGTGACCGCGGCGTGAGCGAGCGCGGTCTCAGCCTGCTGATCGATACAACCCACGATCTCTCCAACACCTTGGCGCTGCAAGACCTGCTGCGAACCATTGTCAGCCGTGCGCGAAGTCTCGTGGGCGCCAACGTCGCGTGGCTGACGCTGCTCGATGAGGAGCACGGTATCCTGCGGACCGTCACCGCCGAAGGCCATATCTACCCTGCCACCTCCGAGATGACCGCCCGCGTCGGTTATGGCGCCGTAAGTCTGACCATCAGCTCGAAGAGTTTCTTCGATACGCAGGATTACCTGGGCGACCAGCGATTCCGGCACTCGGATGCCCTCGATCGAGTTTTCAAGGCGGAAGGCATCGTCTCGCTTGCCGGCTTCCCGATTCTTTCGGAAAACAAGCTGCAGGGTGTGCTGTTTGTTGCCGACCGCTATCGTCGCAAGCTGTCCGGGCGCGAAATTTCCATATTGGGCTCCTTCGCTCTCCACGCCGGCGTCGCCATGCGAAATGCGCGGCACCTTCACAAGGCTGTCGGAGGCCCTTGCAGAGGCAGAGCGCAACCGTATCGCGCTGATCGACCACATTCATCGCGTCGACGTTTCTGCCGCAGCTCATGACGAAATGACCTCGCTCCTGGCCAAGGGCACGGAGTGGCCGCTCTTCATCCAGCGGATGGCCGACCAGATCGACGGCGCGATCATTCTCTGCGACGAATCTCTTTCAGTTAGAGGCCGATATACCTCGGCATCGTTTCGCGGAGAGTTGGCCGCGGACCTGAAGGACGGCAAGATCCATTCGTCGGCGCTGATCAGCGCCATTTCCCAATCGCGCCACAGCGGGCGATCAGTCGTCATGCTCGATGCCGGCGACGAGCATTATCGCGTCATGGCTCTGCATGGCGGTGCGGGACGCGGTGAGAGCCTTGTCATCTGCCACCGGGCGAACTGGATCCGATCGATATCCGCAACCTGGAGCGCAGCACCGTCGCGCTTTCAATCGCGAAGCTGTGGAGCGAAAAGCGTGAGACGGAGCAGTTGATCGCCTCCTCGACCCTGCTGCGTCACCTGATTCTCGTCAACCCGCCCGATGCGTCCACGGTCTCGGCGATCCGAGACCGTCTGAAGATAGACGCCGATCAGCCCGTGATACTGGCTCTCATCGCGATCTCCGGCCTTGATCGCGCCTCGCAAACGACGATGATCCGCGCCGTCGGCCGCGAAGATGAATCTGCTGGTTGATCTCGATCGACGATACCTACCTGGCCGCGGGTCCTGAAAAATCGATCCGCGCTCTGCTTCAAACTCTGCTCACGCCGCCGCAAAGGATGGGAGATAGGCGGTATTCTGTCTGATCCGTTCCCCGATCTGACGCAGGCCGCCGTCCATTACGGCCGAATCGAACAGGCGCTTCGCATGTTACGCAAAATGAACCGCCTCAATCGGTTTGTCGAACATTCCCAGGTCAATCTTTTTGCCAAGCTGTTCGAGACCGGGGATGCTTCCCGCATCGTGCGATACGTGGAACGGATCCTTTCGCCGATCGAGGAGCGGGATCCGCGTCAGAAGACGCACCTCAAGAAGACACTGCTATGCTACATGGACAATCAGCACAATATCGCGCGCACCGCCGAACTTCTCGACGTTCACGTCAATACGGTGCGGCAGCGACTCGGCACGCTTCGCGAAATCACCGGCGGTTGGGACGACCCGATATCCGCGCTGGAATTGCACGTGGCCCTGCGCCTCGATTCGATCATCGCGGCTTCATGATTACGCATCGGCACAGGCGCGAGCGATGCTGGCGCCGGGTAAAGTTGTTCCTCAAGGAGGAAGTGCCTTCTTGGCGATGCTTGCCAACGCAGTGAATTTCCGGGTTTGAGCGAAAGCGTCTTCGAGCGGGACGGATGTCTCGCGGTCGGAGATCTCGTCCCAGCGGGCGGCGATTGTTTCGGGCGAGCGCTCCGCCTCGTCGAGATAGAGACCCGGCGTCTCCTCGATGCGGGTCACGGCGAAGGCACCGGCGCCGGCACCCAGGATGACGCGCGAGGGCGCGTTCTCGCTGACCAGGAACATCACCGCGGGCGTCACCGATTCCGGCGAAAGCAGCGCCGCGGCGTCGGGCGGCAGGAGGCCCGCCGTCATCGCCGTCGCCGCGGTCGGCGCGAGTGTGTTGACGCGGATATTGTATTTGGCGCCCTCGAGATGCAGCACATTCATCAGGCCGATCATGGCGGCCTTTGCGGCGCCGTAATTGGCCTGCCCGAAATTGCCGTAAATGCCGGACGAAGAAGAAGTGAAGACGATGCGCCCGTAGTTGCGTTCGCGCATCCCGTTCCAAACCGCCCTGCGTGCAATTGGCGGAGCCGCTCAGATGCACGCTCACGACGCGTTCAAAGTCGACTCATCTCCATCTTGGCGAAAGTCTTGTCGCGCAGGATGCCGGCATTGTTGACGAGAATGTCGATCCGGCCCCATTCTTTTTCAGCGCGCGCGACCATCGCCGTGACCTGCTCGAAATTGGCGACATCGGCGCCGTCAGCCATCGCGGCGCCGCCAGCGGCCCGGATCTCATCGACGACTTTCAGCGCGCTGTCTGAGGCCGCGCCGCCCTTTCCGATGTCGTTGACCACCACTTTGGCGCCGCGCGAGGCCAATCCCAGCGCGTGGCAGCGCCCGAGTCCGCCGCCCGATCCCGTGACGATCGCAACCCTGCCGTCGAAACGAATGGTCATGTTTTTGGTTTCTCCTTAGCCAACACAAGAACGTCGGGCCCGCGGCCGATCGGCGCGAAGGCAGGTATGTTTGTTTTCCGATCAATGAATTGCGGCGTGCAGGATCTTCTCGGCGCTGGCCTCCGATCGCGCGAATTCCGCAACGATGGTGCCGCTTTTCGCCACCAGAATGCGGTCGGAGAGGTCCAGGATCTCGGGCAGATATGATGAGATCAACATCGACACCCGCGCCGCCGTCGGCGAAGCCGCGGATGATCTGGCGGATTTCGGCGATGGCGCCCACATCGACGCCTCGCGTCGGCTCATCGAAGATCACAAGCTTCGGCTTCTGCGCCAGAGACTTCGCAATGACGACCTTCTGCTGGTTGCCTCCGGACAGATACAGCACCGACTGGTCATCGCCGCTGCGACGGATCGAAAGGCGGTCCTCCCACTCGCGCGCAACCGCGCGCATCTTCGCAAGCGGCGCGACAACTGCGCCGCGCCCGAATTTCGCGAGCCAGCCGAGGCCGATGTTCTCCGACACGCTCATCATTTCGAAGAAGCCGTCGAGTTTGCGGTCCTCGGAGACATAAGCAATTCCGGCCGCCACCGCCTGCGCCGGCAGCACATAGCGGACCTCGCGCCCGTCCAGCCATATTTGACCGCCGCCAAAGTTGCGCTTGGTGTGTCCCATGATGACTTTGGCGACCTCGCTGCGCCCCGAGCCGATAAGTCCGGCGATGCCGGTGATCTCCCCCGGAAATATCGAAAACGACATGTTGTTGACCACATTCCCCATGCGGACGTTCTCCACCCGCAGCACGGGAAGTGCGGTTCGAACCATGCGGGCCGCGCGGGGTGCCGGCGATTCTACATTGAGATCGTCGCCGATCATGTGGCGAATGAGACGGTCGCGATCGAACTCGATCGCCGGTCCCGGTCTTCACCAATCGGCCGTTGCGCAGAACCGTGATGCGATCAGCGTGCGTTAGCGCCTCTTCCAGCGCATGCGAGATGAAGATCATCGCCACGCCGGTCTTTTGCAGCGACGCCATCAGCTCGAACAGATGATCCGTCTCTTCCGGCGTCAACGCCGCGGTCGGCTCGTCGAGGATGATGATCCGGGCATCATTGAGCACCGCGCGGGCGATCTCGACCATCTGGCGTTTGGCGGCCGAAAGCGAGCCGGCCAATTGCGACGGATCAACATTGAAGTTGAGACGCTGAAGCACCTGTCGCGCTGCGTTTCGCACTTTGCGGACCGAATTGAACGCGCGCTCGCGCCCGAGCACCATGTTCTGCGCCACGGTCAACTGCGGGACCAGGCTGGTTTCCTGGTACACCATCGAAATGCCATAGCGCGCCGCATCTTTCGGCGCCGTCAAATGCGCAGGCTGTCCGTCAATGCTCACGCGGCCTTCCGAGGGCGCGATGACACCCGCAATCAATTTGCAGAGGGTGGACTTGCCGGCGCCATTCTCGCCGACGAGAGCGTGAATTTCGCCGGGGAACAGTTCGAAATCGGCGCTTTGCAGCGCAGCTATGCCGCCGTAGAGCTTGGTGACGCCTTCGAGGCGAATGATCGGACTAGCGCTCATCGGCGTTTCCTGCCGGGCCAAATTTCAGGATCTCCTCGCTCGCGCGGCTTACGGCGATCAGGCTTTCGTTCCAGGCGACGACATCGGAGATCGCATGACGAATCCCGTTCGCACGGGAATGAGCCGAACCAACCGGCGTCATGGCGCGGTCCGTCTCGATCACCAATCCGTAGGAGAATGACGGCGCCCAAGGCTTGATCTCTCCGAAGAGCCGGGTCGCTCCGAGTTCGATAGGAAAATCGTGACTGAACTCCGGAGTTGCGCGTGGCGATATCCAGTGCCGCGGATCAATTTCGGCTTTCATCCGCGCCACGAATTCGCGCTCTGTCTTCAGAAACTCGATCAGCGGATCGCGCCGCGACAGGCAGGCGATGGCATATCCGTTATCGATCTTGCGTATCCGGCCGAGATACGCGGGATAGCCTGCCTGCAGCACCTTGCCCGACGCTTCAACGACACGCGCTCGCTCCAGCTCGGTCACGACCAGCGCGCCATCTGGGCCCGCGGGCGATGCCCATCGGGCAATGCAGTCCGGCCGCGATGACCCGCGGTCTCGCCGGATCGGCTTATTCCGATCACTTGTCCGCGCGCGTACCGGGTCCCAAGGCGCAAGCGAAAGGATCGGTTCCTCCGGCCCATAGCCGTGATCGACGACAGCCAGTTCATCCTCGGACAGAAAGAGACAATCAGCGACCGCACGCGGGCTGGATGAGGCGTCCAGCCCGACAACGGTTCGCCGGCACGCATTGCGAACGACGATCCGTCCGCCCGAGAGGCCAACCGCGACACGTCCGCCCTCGCTCGCAGCAAGCGCCGATACCGGGGCATCAAAACTTCCCCAGAGTTCGGGTTCTTTGACCCCATTGCTGGATCCGCAACACGTCGGAGCCGGACGAAACCAGGAGCTGCCCGTCACGGTTCACGCAGATCGCTTCCGGCTTCGCGATCGCAAACGCATCGGCGTCGTCAAGGCGGCCGTTGGGGCCCAAGCGCGCCTTCCAACGGCATCGACGGCGTTTCTTGTTTTTCGCGCTCCGGAAGAACATCGTTCACGCTTTCTTCCAGTAACTCTCGGGACCGGTCCAGTCCGGGTCGGCCCCGTCGAGGACGAGACGCCCGATTTTGTTGTTGGTGACGCCGCCGAGATAGAGCGCACCTTTGTGTTCGCGCATCGACGTGATCATATAAAGCGGGCCGTCCGGCTTATCCCAAAGCGCGTCACAAATCCGTCCTGCTCCGTCGATCTTAAGCACGCCCCCGATATTGAGATTGCCGAACAGCCAGTTTGTCGGCGGGACGCGCTTGGCCATCCGGCGGCGCAATCCGAGGCATCTTCATCGCCTCGTCCATCACCGGGTTTCGCATTCCGGCAAGCGCGATCCAGTAACCGCCGTCGGAAGCCCGGTTGATGTTGTCGGGATAGCCGGGCAATCCGCGGACGAAGACCCGTGGGCCCGTCCGCCAAGTTCCGCAGATCGAAGATCAGGATCGAACAGGTCCACGTGCTCGCCACGAGCAGATGATTGCCGTCATGGGTGAGGCAGACGCCATTCGGAAAGATCAGGTTGTCGCAGACTGTCCGCGTCTTGCGAGATTTCGGGTCGAAGCTCAGCAGCCGGCCGTTGGGGCGTCCCTCCAACAAATCCAGGCCCCAATCCGCGATGTCGTAGCGCTTGGTCGCGTCGGTGAAATAGATCGTTCCGTCGGGCGCGATATCGAGATCGTCGGCCATCCGGATTGTCGTGTCGTCCTGGATGCTGAAGAGGCTGCGCTCGGTCTGATCGGTCAACAGTTCGGCTTCGCCCTTTAAAGTCACGCGCACAAGGCCCATGCCGGCGACGCAGGTCACGATCCGCCCTTCCGCGTCGAGCGCGAGCCCGAGCGGACGCCCGCCGATTTTGGCGAGAACACTGACCTCGGTATGATCCGGCGCCGCAAACCGCATGATGCGTCCGTCGCGCGTGCCGCAATAGAGGTTGTCCTCGACATCAAGAAGCACATCCTCAGGCCCGTCGATCTTGCCCCGATCCGATCAGCCCGGCACCCGACAGCTTGGGCGCGCACGGCATCGGGCATCAGGCCGTCCATGCCGCGTACGTCGTCCACCTCCAAGGCAACCGGATCGAGATAGGTCGACGCCAGCAGGCGGTGCCGGTTCTTGCGGAATCTCACGTCGATCGCGAGGATCACGATGATGATCGCGCCGAGGACAAACTGCGTGAAATCGCCGCGAAAGCCGGAGTTGATCATCGCGTTATTGAGAACATAGATCGTCGCAAATCCCATCAGAACGGAAACCACCGCTCCACGTCCGGGCACGAAGCCGCCGAGGCCCACGACCAAAGCGGTCAACGTAAAGAACTCAAGGCCAATGGCGGTGTCCGAGCCGACGCTGTTTTGCCGTGCGGCGAAGAGAAATCCGGCCAGGCCGACGACCAGCCCGGCCACCACGTAGGCAAAGAACACGGTCAGTTTAACGTTGATGCCGCCGTGACGCGCGGCTTTTCTGTTGCCGCCGACCGCGAGAATATGCCAACCGAACCGCGACTGCCGGAACATGAAAAAAATCAGCAGCGCAACGGCAACCAGAGCGAGAAAGCCGACCGGCATCCCAACGGCTTTTCAAACCCGATCCAGTCCCACAGATCGTCGCTCCTGCTGCTGCTGGCAATCGCGACCAGCCGAGCCTGCGATGCCAGCGTGTACAAGTCCGCGCACCGTGATCATGGTGCCGAGCGTCGTCAGCAGCGCTCCGCAGCCGATCAATCCGGCAAGCGTACCGTTGACCGCGCCGATCAGCGCGCCGCACGCCAGATGCGAGGCCGAGAACGACCCAGACCGGCAGGCCGAGAATGTGGAACGCATACAGCGCGGTGAACGCCGACATCGCGAAGTTGGAGCCCACCGACAAATCGATGCCGCCCACCGCGACGACAATCAAAAGCGCAAGGACGACGAGGCCGCCGTCGGCAGCGTACTGAGTGAGGTTGCTCAGATTGGTGGCGGTGACATATCCGTTCGTGCCGATAAGCACGCCCAAGACCATGGCGATGAATGCAACGAACGGAATCGCGCTCTCAACCCAGCCCTTCGACAGGACGTCGGACAATATCCGGCGCGGCGAGAGCACAAAGCGCGGCACGCGCTGGCGGGGCAGGCGGGCGAAGTCGATCTGAACTGGCAACGTGTATTGTCCATCGCTTCGCGAACGCGGGGTCCCGCAGAAGGACCCCGCGCGCGAAGTACCTGCTGATTAGCCCAACGTCCGCGCTGATTACAGCTTAAAGCAGAGGTTGGGGCTATAGGTCGGACCCAGCTTGATGATCTTCATCGGCGACTCGATTTTCAGCATCGAGTGGTCCGCGGCAACCCCGCCCTGAAGAAGGATGTCGATCACCGTTCCGGCATCGCGGCCCTGGCCGTCGGCATCGTAGCTCCAGACCCGGTCGAGGATTTTGTCTTCGACGGCCTGGCAGGTCTTGTCGTCGCCGCCGCCGGTCGCATAGACGATGATCTTGTCTTCGAGATGGGCGTCCTTGACCGCCTTGCCGGCGCCCATCGTGTGCACGTCCCAGTGTCCGAAGATCGCGCACAGGTTCGGGTGCTGCTGAATGACCGTTGCGGTGATCTGACGCGCTTTCTCCGGCTCCCAATCCGACGCCTGGTTTGAGACCACCTTGATTTCCGGATGAGCCCGCGAAGACCTTGAAGGCGGCCTCATTCATGATCACGCTGTCAGCCGCCGTCAATTGGCCGGGGATGATGGCGACTTCACCCGATTTTCCGCTGCCGGCGCCGCATTCCTTGACGATATCCTCGGCGATTTCGCGCCCGATCCGCTCCCAATTTGCCCCGACGAAGGCGGTTGAAGGCTGGTTCGACTGCAGGTTTATCTGAAGCACCTTGATGCCCTGGGATTCGGCTTGCTTGATCTGGCGGGCCAGCAGTTGAACGGTCGGATTGTGCACAACGAGCACATCCGGCTTCTCGCTGATGGCCTTGGCGAGCAACTCCGACATCGCTCCGGTGTTGAACGCCGCGTCGCGAATATCGACGCTGTAGCCATAAATCGCCGCATGCTGCTTCATGCCGCGCGCCCAAGCCTCGGTCAAAGTAATGCCCATCGAGATCGGCACGAAGATGACCTTCTTGCCGGCGATGTTGCTGTCGGCCTGCGCGCCGCCCGTGCGCCGAGTGCAAGCGATCGCACAGATCGTAAATCCCGTTACGACTTTGAGCAGACTGCTTTTCATTCTCGACAACATGTTTTCCTCCTTCTGTTGCGACGCTGCTATCAGAGATCGCCGACCGTATCGGTCTCCGTATCCCTGGGGTTGAAGTAGTTGTCGGTCACGATCGCGACGACCAGAACAAGTCCTTTAAGGACGTCCTGAGTCTGGGTCGTGAGGTCGACGAGCGTCATTCCGTTGCGCAGCACCGCAATCAGCGCGGCGCCGACAAGGATGTTTCGCATGCCGCCGCGTCCGCCGCGCAGCGGTATTCCGCCCAGCACGACAACCAGAATGACTTCGAAGAGCAGGGTGCCGTTGGTGACCGTCCGGAAATCGACGGTGCCGCTCGACGCCGACGTCACAAGCCCGGCCAACAGCGCCATCAGCGCGGCATAGACGTAGATCATCAGTGTCGTCGTTCGCACCGGAAGACCGGTCAGCCGGGCGGCTTGAAAGTTGTCTCCCATCGCGTAGGTGATGCGCCCGAAGGTCGTATAGCGCAGCAAGATCCAGGTCAGCGCACAGGTGGCGATCATCAGCGCGACCGGCGCCGCCAACCCGGGCAGAATGTCACTGCGAAAAGAACACCACCGCGGGATTGGTCTTGGGCAACAGCAGCAAAAACTCGCCCCGCAGCACGACAAACCGGAAAAAGCCGGTAATGACCATCGCCGAGGCGAGCGTTGCCAGCATTGAGGGGATTTCAACGTAGGCGATCAGCCATCCGTTGACGAAGCCGATCGCCGCCACCGCCAGCAGCGCCAAGCCGAATGCCGAGCGGCCAGGAAAAGCCCGCATCGATCGAGATCGCGAAAGTGGTGGCGCCCGCCACCATGGTTGCGATCAGCGAAAGATCCAGTCCGCGGGAAATGATGACCATTCCCATCCCGCAGCTCAGAATCACCAGCGCTGCCGAATTCGATGCGATGACCCGCAAATTTCCGAGCGTGGCGAATCCCGGGATGAAGATCGAGAACAGCAGGACGAGCGCCACAATGACGCCGATGACCACGTATTCGAGCAAGCTGCCGTTTCGACGCCCGCGGCCCGCTTTCAGGGCAGGCGCTATATGCACCCATCGTCTGACTGGACACGACGATGACCCGATGTTGACCGAGCTTCACGGTCTCTGCTCTATGGGGCCGGTTAGAGGTACTCGACGTTGCCGTCGACACTGATGGCTTGCCCGCTGATGTTGCGTGCCAGATTTGAGGCGAGGAATAGAGACAGGTTGGCGACATCGCTGGCATCGACCATTCGCCGCAAGGAAATCTTGCGGAGGTAGTCGTCACGCATGTCGTCAAATCCGACGCCGATGGCCGCCGCACGATCGGCGATGACGCGGTTCATCCGCTCGCCCTGCACCACGCCAGGGAGGATCGCGTTTGCGCGAATGCCGAGGGCCCAAGCTCGACGGCCAGCGACTTAACGAGGCCGACAATCGCCCATTTGGTCGCGGCGTAGGGCGTGCGTTGCCCATAGCCTAATCGCCCGGCGACTGAACCCATCGCGATGATCGAGGGATTGCGTTTCGAGGCTTTCAAAAGCGACATGAAGCGATTGAGAAAATGGAATTGCGACTTGAGATTGACGTCGATTGTACGATCGACATCCGGGGCGCTCAGCGTATCCACCAGACCGGTCGGTCCCGCGATCCCGGCATTGTTGACCAGTACGTCAAGCCCGCCAAGCCGAGCCGAGACATCGGCGAAAGCGCGATCGACATCTTCAGCATTGGCGGCATCGCCGACCGTTCCGGTCAGCCCGGGAACGGCGTCAATTGTCGCCCCGAGCGCGGATTCGGCCACGTCGGTCACGTGAACCTTAGCGCCGCAAGCAGCGAAGCTTTCCGCAACAGTGCGACCGATCCCGCTACCGCCCGCTGTCACGAGCACGCGAAGATCGCGCACGTCGATTTCCGGCGTCGTCAAAGTGGAGTTCAAAAAGAGCGCCCTCCCGCGTTCGAATGAGTTGTCCCCATCCGATTTGGCAGTCATAAGCGCAGGTAGGGCGATCAAAGTGAATGTAGATTGCGTCTGTGAAAACCAGTAAGAGGTGTGTTAAACGCACATAATAACGGCATTACCCGTCACGCGGCCGAGACTTGGCAATCGGCATGTCTTAAGGGGATTATCGTGCGATGGCGCGAAGATTTTCTGCGATCGGCAGGGTTGATCGCCGAGGCTTGTCCGCAAGGTGGCGGGCAAGACGGCCCACAAAACCCAACGATAAACCCCGCGGGAGGCATAGAATAGTGCCGCACTCCGGCGTCAACAAACTCTCCGAACATGACGAACATGTCGTCGTGCCGGGGGGTGCAAATTTCAAATCGTGAGGACTTTGGCAAATGATCAAATTCGGAATTGGCCAAGCGGTGCGGCGCGTCGAAGATCAACGTTTTCTTACCGGCAAGGGGCGGTATGTCGATGACATCACGCTGCCCGGTATGTGCCATGGCGTGAACGTGCTTTCCCCGCATGCCCACGCCCGCATCAAGAAGGTCGATGCTTCGAAGGCGAGGGCCGCGCCGGGAGTGCTGCTGGTGCTGACCGGCGCTGATGTCGTGCACGATCACCTCGGCGGCTTCACGGCCGCCATGATGCCTGAAGACCTCGGCGCGCCGAAGGGCCACCGCATCCATCAGCAGCTTCTGCAGTCCGACAAGGCGCGCTTCGTGGGTGACCGTATCGCCTTCGTCGTCGCCGAAACACTGGCGCAGGCGCGCGACGCGGCCGACATGGTCGAGGTCGACTACGAGCCGCTGCCGGCGGTGGCGTTGCTCGAAGACGCCGCCAAGGACGGCGCGCCGAAAGTGTGGGACGACAATCCGAATGGCAACGTCGCGTTTCAACTGATGATCGGCGACCAGGCGGCGACCGATGCGGCGTTCGCGAAGGCGAAGCATCACGTCAAGCTGCGCATCGAGAACAACCGGCTGACGCCGGTGTCGATGGAGCCGCGCACCGCGATCGGCGATTACAATATGGCCGAGGACAGTTACACGCTCTACACCTCGTCGCAGAATCCGCACGGCGCGCGCACGGAGATCTCGCACATCTTCCATATCGCTGAAAATCAGTTGCGCGTGGTGTCGCCCGATGTCGGCGGCGGTTTCGGCCTGAAGGGCGGCCCGTTTCCGGATGATGCGCTGGTGCTGTGGGCGTCAAAGAAACTCCGTCGTCCCGTGAAGTGGGTAGCGACGCGTTCCGAAGCGATGATGACGGATCACACCGGCCGCGATCTTGTCAGCTACGGAGAGCTGGCGCTCGACGAAAAGGGAAAAATCCTGGCGATCCGCTCGCAGGCGCTGTTCCAGGTCGGCGCCTACTTCGTCGGCCCCGGCATGGTGAGCGGTCTGTTCTCGATGCGCTTTATTCCGGAAGCCTATGACGTGCAGGCGATCCACGTCATGTGCAAGGGCCTGTTCACCAACACGCCGCAGGCGGGTCCCTATCGCGGCGCCGGACGTCCGGAGGCCGCCTATTTCACCGAGCGCATGATCGAGCATGCGGCAAAGCAGATCGGCATGGATGTAGCGGAGATCCGCCGCGTTAATCTCATTCCTCCGGACAAATTCCCCTACAACACGCCAACCTGGTACTGCTACGATTCCGGCGAGTTCGTTCGCCTGCTCGACAAGTGCATCGATATGGCGGACTGGAAGGGTTACGAGAAGCGCAAGAAGGCCTCGAAAAAGGCCGGCAAGTTGCGCGGCCGCTCGGTCTGCTACTACATCGAGTTTGGCGGCATCTTTAACGACCGCATGGATATCCGTTTCGATCCGGGCGGCGCCGTCACGGTGTTCGGCGGCACGCACTCGCACGGGCAGGGGCACGCGACGGTGTTCGCGCAGCTTGTCCATGAATTTCTCGGCGTGCCGTTCGACCAAATCCGCTATGTGCAAGGCGACACCGCCCAGGTGCAATTCGGCCGCGGCACCTACGGAGCGCGCAGCGCGGTGGTTGGCGGCAGTGCGCTCCGCCGCGCCGCCGATGCGATCATCGACAAGGCAAAGGCGATGGCGGCCGCCATGTTGGAGGCGGATGCGGGTGACATCGAATTCAAGGACGGCACCTTCAAGGTTGCCGGTACCGATAAGGCCATCCCGCTCGTCGAAGTCGCGAAGGCATCGTTCGCGCCGATGGGGCCGATGACCAAATTCGGCATCGGGCTGGAAGGCTCGGGCAGTCATTCACCCGAACCGCCAAGCCATCCGAACGGCGCGCACGCGGTCGAGGTCGAGATCGACCCGGAGACCGGCGTGGTCGCGGTCGACCGCTACGTCATGGTCGATGATCTCGGGCAGGTGCTCAATCCGATGATCGTCAACGGCCAGCAGCATGGCGGGGTCGCGCAAGGCATCGGGCAGGCGCTTTACGAGCATGCCGTCTACGACCCCTCGACGGCGCAGCTCGTTACCGGCAGCTTAATGGACTACGCGATGCCGCGCGCCGACATGCTGCCGAACTTCGAGATCGCGCTGGAAGAAGTTCCCTGCAAGACCAATCCGATCGGCGTGAAGGGCATCGGCGAATCCGGCACCATCGGGGCTCCGCCGGTCGTCATCAATGCGGTCATCGATGCGCTGGCTCCATTCGGGATCGACCGCATCGACATGCCCGCGACGCCGAGCCGCGTATGGCAAGCGATACAGAGCGCGAAGGGAGCGGCCTAAACGACCGTGCCAGGAGCGAGGCGCGCGCGGCGACCTCTGCAGGATAAACCGACGGGTCGGCGGAGCTGGATCAACGTTCTACGTCATTGACCGCGTCGCCGACGACCGGCGCCGACGGTTGTTCGCTGATCCAGCGGTAGATGACGCCTCCCAAGGCGCCGCCAATAACCGGAGCCACAATGAACAGCCAAAGCTGACTAATGGCCGGGCCTCCCACGAAAAGCGCAGGCCCGATACTGCGAGCCGGATTGACCGAGGTATTGGTGACGGGAATGCTGACCAAGTGAATCAGCGTGAGTCCCAGCCCTATTGCGATCGGGGCAAAGCCGACCGGCGCCTTGCCGTGTGTCGAGCCCATGATGATGAACAGGAACATCGCGGTCATGACCACCTCGGTCACGAAGCAGGCCAGCAGGCCGTAGTGGCCCGGAGAGTGTTCACCGTAACCGTTGGTGGCAAAACCATTGGCCACATCGAAGCCCGGCGAACCGCTGGCAATGAGGTAAAGCAGCGCCGCGCCGACGATCGCACCGATCACTTGGGCAACAATGTATGGCCCGATCTGGCGCGCGGGAAACCGCCCGCCGGCCGCAAGTCCGATGGTGACCGCCGGGTTGATATGACAGCCCGAGACATGGCCAATCGCGTACGCCATGGTGAGAAGAGTAAGGCCGAAGGCGAAGGATACGCCAACAAGACCGATGCCGACATGCGGAAAGGTCGCCGCGATAACGGCACTGCCGCAGCCACCGAAGGTCAGCCAAAAGGTGCCGATCGCTTCAGCCGACAGCTTTTTTAGATTATCCATTCCGATCTCCGTCGATTGAATGCGCCACTTGAGGTGGCCTTTCAAATCTCTCCTGTTGCCAGCCGTTCTCCGGCTGGAGGAGTTTGCATGCCATGCATTGGCATTACTTTACTCGGCGCCAGGTCTCACCCTCGCAAATGATCCCGAGTGCACATCCTTTCAGGTTGAGCCCATCGGCGCCTACGAGCGTTATCACCCCGGTGTAGGTCTTCCCGTTATCGGTATCGAGCAGACTGCCCTTCCATTCGGCTTCGCCGGTTTTGACCGCGCCCTTCACAATGACAGTGCCGACCTCCCTGGCGCTGCTTGCAGCCTTAACGGCGACGATCTTGCCGCAGAGCTTGCCGCCACATGGATAGAATTTGACCTGGGCCCCGGTCGACGGCCGCATCCACGTGCCGAACGGCTCCGCCGCCAGCGCCGGTGTCAGGAAAAGAACTCCGGCGACTGCCGCTAGAGCCAGACTTGGAACACGAATCATCGGATAGCCTCGGTTTGATTTTTGAGATCAGTTTGAACTGCGGGAACTCCGGCCGGTCAGGACGGTGTGAGAACACATTGCCTTCTCGATCTGGCCCTTCACCTGGTCGAGGATTGAGCCTCGCCGCGCGCGGAATCCACGATGCGAAAATCGGCCAATAATCGGTTGCGCGCTATGCAAATACGGCAAACTCAATAAATAGCGCGTTACGTGATCGAGATGCCGCAGGGACACCGGACGCACTTCCCCGCGATGTCGTCTATTGGCCCGATTTCGATGTTTCCGTCTCGTCGACAGGGTATTTGCGCTAAATTTTGCCGTTTTCCATCATCGAATAGTGTCCGCAGCGCCGGCAGCCGAGATCGTAAATCCTCAATTCGCCGACCAATCGATGATTTCGAATAACGAACGCATCCAGGGCACCGCGCTGGGCCTAAGACAGGAGACCTGGCTGCCGACGACCCGCGGTCTGTAGCCGTCGGTGGAAGTGCGCCACGCCGGACTTTCAGTCAGGGACCGGCGGTGATTTTCCCATTCGGTCCAGCTGCGATGCCAGTGGTAGTGGATGGCGCGATGCAGCGGTCCCGTGGTTACGAAGAACACCCCAACGAGGCCGCGTCGCATCAGTTCCATCGTCGCGACATCGAGCTTGCGGTAGCCCTCCCAATAGGCGGCAAGTCCGCCGGGAAGGAAATCCAGTACGGCCTCCGAGATTGCCAACGTGCTCGCATCCGCGCCGCCCCCGAACACGGCGTCGCCCGGCAGCCAGTCACGGTCGCCGCTCCACAGCGGATTGAGCGCGGCGATCGGCGCGCGATCGAGCAGAATGGTTTCCTGCGCCAGCATGAGATCACGGGCCGCCGCGAAATATTCGGCGCGTTCCGGTGTTGCGATCGCCGCAATGCGCCGTCTGCCGTCTTCGTAATCATCCCAGCGATACAGGTGAATGATGCGCTCGGCGGGTCCCGCCGCCATTGCAAAGTAGCCGAGATTGCGCTCAAGCATGGGCCGGTAGGTCTTTGGCGTGTTCCACTTTCGTTGCAACTGCCAAAAAATCTCCTCGCAGCCGGGCCGCAACGTATACGCACGTCGTTCGAAAAGCATGGTTGCCGTGCCGCCTTTGCTATGATTCAAAAAACGCAACGACGCTGGACATGTCCAGCTGTCCTTGCCCCCGACCTTCGAGAACGGCAAGAACTTGTCGGGCAAGCGCGCTGAGCGGCAGGAAAGCGCCGCGCGTTCTTCCCAGCTCCAGCGCCAGGTCCATGTCCTTGGCGATAACATCGACCGTCGCGGCCGGCGACCAGTCCCGTTCCTTGAGCTTGGCCACCTTGGAAGCGACGTAAGGCGAGGCGACTGCGCTGTCGTTGATGACGTCGATCATGGCATTCCAGTCGAGGCCGCTGCGCCGGCCGAGATTGAGCGCCTCGGCCAACGACGTATTGATCGCGGCAACGATAATGTTCACGACGAGCTTCATAATTCTCGCTTCTTCATTGGGACCGAGATACGCGATCTTTTTTCCCAGCATGCCGATCAGCGGCCGCCACGCCTGGAACGTCCGCTCCGGCCCCGAAACCAGGATGCTCAATGTGCCGGCGGCCGCGAGCGCCGTGCTGCCGGATACCGGCGCGCGCAAGTAAGCGATACTGGCGGCGTCCAAGAGTTCCGCCGCCTGCGCAGAAACGTCCGGGGATACTGTGCTCATGTCGATCAGACAGGTCGCGCGCTTGGCGTTCTCGCGCATGCCGCGAACGACATCCAAAAGCGCTCCGTCATTCGGTATCATCGACACGATCGCATCGCTGTTGGCGGCGAGCGACGACAGCGACGGCGCAGCCGCAATCCCGTGCGGAGCGGCGGCCGCGACGCGCTCCTGATCGATATCGAAGCCGGTAACGCCGTATCCGTGCTTGACGAGATTGGGCGCCATGCGGCTGCCCATGCTGCCGAGACCGACCCAGCCGATTTGCGCACGGGCTTGCATCGGCTAGATCGCTTTCAGATGACGGATCGGCGCGCCAGGCGTGAGCGCCTGCGCGGCGGCTATGACTGCGTTGGCGTCGATGCCGTAGTGCCGATAGAGATCCGGGATCGTCCCGGTCTGGCCGAAATGCTCGACACCGAGCGGGCGCACCTTGTGACCGTACACGGAGCCCAGCCACGCCAATGTCGCCGGATGTCCGTCAAGCACGCTGACGATCCCGCAATGGGGCGGCAGACCAGTCAACAAACGTTCGACGTGCGATCGGGCGTGCACGAGACCGCGCTCGCGCGCGCGGCACGCCGCGGTCCAGCCAGCGTTCAGTCGGTCCGCCGACGTGATGGCCAAAACGCCAACGTCGCGGCGGTCTTCCGCCATCAATCCGGCCGCCTCGATCGCTTCCGGCGCGACCACGCCGGCATAGGCGACCACGACCTCACAATTCGGCCCGGGCTCGCGCAGCCAATAGGCGCCATCGACGATGGCCTGCCGCAACGCCGGCGTCATCGAACGCTTTATCTGCTCGATCGGGCGCGTCGAGAGCCGCAGATAAACTGAACCGCCGGTTTCGTCCCGCAGCCAGTTGCGCTCACTCGCTTCGCCCTTCCCGTCGCGTTGGATGTAATGCAGCGCGAACGCCATTATGACCGCAAGTTCGTCGACGAATGCCGGCTCGAAGGCGGCCAGGCCATCCTGGGACATCCCGATCAGCGGCTGCGCGATCGATTGGTGCGCGCCGCCTTCGGGCGCCAGCGTGATGCCGGACGGCGTCGCCACCAGGATAAAGCGCGCATCCTGATAGCAGGCGTAGTTGAGCGCATCGAGTCCGCGCGCGATGAACGGGTCATAGAGCGTGCCGATGGGCAGCAACCGCTCACCGTTGATGGTGTGGGACAAACCGAGCGCCGACAGCAGGATAAACAGGTTCATCTCGGCGATGCCGAGCTCGATATGCTGCCCACCGGGCGAGAACTCCCAGGTGAACGTGGACGGAATGCGCTCGCCCCTGAACGTATCCGCGATCGCTTCGCGCGCGAATAGCCGCCGGCGGTTCACCCACGGCCCGAGATTGGTCGACACGGTCACATCCGGCGAGGTGGTGACAATCCGGGAGGCAAGTGGCGTCGCGTTGCGGCCGATCTCGTTGAGCAACGCGCCGAAACCCACTTGGGTCGACATGCTCGGTTGGATGGTGACGGAGAGTTCGTCGGGAACCTCGATGCGCGGCGCTTGCAATCGCCGCTCGCCCGTGGCTGCAAAAGGTACGCGGCCGAGATAGGCGCGAAAACTCTCCGCCGGCTCGCGCAAGCCCTCAAACTCATCCCATTCGTGACCAGGCCGAATCTTCATTGCGCCACGAAAGGCTTCCATCTGCGCGGGCGTCATCAGCCCGGAGTGGTTGTCTTTGTGGCCGGCGAACGGCAGGCCGAAGCCTTTGACCGTGTAAGCGATGAAACAAACCGGCCGGTTGTGATCGATGCGATCGAACGCGTCGACGATCGCCGGCAAATCGTGGCCGCCGAGGTTACCCATCAGCCGCGCCAGTTCGTCGTCACTCCGTGAATTGATGAGCTTGGTAACGGCGCCCTGATCGCCGATCTCGTCGCTCAGCCGCTTGCGCCACGCGGCGCCGCCCTGAAACACCAGCGCGGAATAGAGCGGGTTCGGGCACCGATCGATCCAGCGGCGTAAAAGCTCGCCTCCCGGCTCGGCGAACGCGGCCTGCTGCAGGCTGCCGTACTTAAGAACGACGACATCCCAACCAAAATTGCGGAACAGGTTTTCGTAGCGCTCCCACAGGCCTTCATGCACCACCGCATCGAGGCTTTGCCGATTGTAATCGACGATCCACCAGCAATTGCGCAGACCCTGCTTCCAGCCCTCGAGCAGGGCCTCGAAGATGTTGCCTTCGTCGAGCTCGGCGTCGCCCAGCAGTGCGATCATGCGGCCTTCCGGCCGTTCGAGCCCCCAGTTGTGAGCACGCACGTAATCCTGCACGAGGGAAGCGAACAGCGTCTGCGCAACACCCAGCCCGACAGAGCCGGTCGAGAAGTCGACGTCGTCGGTATCCTTGGTGCGCGACGGATAGGATTGCGCGCCCTGATAGCCGCGGAAGCGCTCGAGCTTTTCGCGGCTTTGCCGTCCGAGGAGATACTGGATGGCATGATAGATCGGCGCGGCGTGCGGCTTCACCGCGACACGGTCCTGCAGACGCAAGGCGTGGAAATAGAGAGCCGTCATGATCGAGGCGACCGAGGCCGAGGACGCCTGGTGGCCGCCGACCTTCAGGCCATCATCATTCCTGCGCAAGTGATTGGCGTGATGGATGGTCCAGCTCGCCAGCCACAACACCTTGCGCTCGAGTTCGGTCAGGATGCGTAAGTCGTCCGCTGAGACATTGTTGCGCATGCCGGAATTGATCATAGCGTTATCTTTGATAGACCGGAACCTGGGCAGCAGCGGCGGTTGTTCGGATCGAGCCGGTCACCTGTGCGATGAGGGCGTCGCAGTCTTCAGGTAATTCGTCACCGCGCCACGCCACGTGCTGATCGGGCCGGATCAGGACTAACTTGGCGCCGTAGCGGTCGCGCAAACGCGCATCCCCCGGCGCCAGCGCTTTCACTGGAACTTTGCACTTCGCCGCGGCCCGGACGAACTTGCGAGTTGCGCTCGGATCGCCCTCGGTCACGAGCAACGTGAAGCCGTCGCCGAAATGATCGTAGAGCGACGAGCCGTCGGACAGCCAAAGGTGCGGCGCCAAACAGCCCGGATGCGCCGATGGCACATAAAGCATGAAGTGATCCGGAGGCGGCCGGCTGCCGTCGGCGACCACGATCGGAGAGTTTTCGTAACGCATGCCAAGAACGATGCCGAGCGTTTTGAACTCTCGCACTTTGGTCGCCTCGATGATCTCCGCGACCTCACGGCGGGTCGCCTCGCCGACCAATCCCGGCTCTTCCAGCGCGGGCCGTACCAGCTGGTTGCCGGTCAGACCGAAGTTATGAACGGCCTCGGCGATCGTCCGCTCGTGGACCGGCCGCCGCTCGGTCTCATATGCCGCGAGCAGGCCGTCGCCTCCCCAACCGGCGAGCCGCGCGCCCATTTTCCAGCCGAGGTCGACCGCGTCGCCAATTCCCATGTTCATGCCGAAACCGCCAAAAGGCGGATGCAGATGGCACGCATCGCCGGCCAGAAAGACGCGGCCACGGGAGTAAGTGTCGGCGACCAGGCGGTGCGCCACCCACAGATCGGTGCCGACAATTTCGACATCGAGGTCGCGCAGTCCGGTGCCGCGCCGAATGAGATCGACCGCGTCGATCGTGGCGGGGTTGTCGAACAGCTTCGTGACCATGAAGGTCCACAGCCCGGCCTCGTCCATTGGGCCCAGAACCGCCGGCATCTCTTCGTTGACCATCCAATACATGATCGCCGGGCCGTGGATCTGCCGCCGGGCGAGATCGGGAGCACGGAAAATGATGCTGAAATTCCGGGAGAAGGCTTCCTCGCCCCGCATCGTCACACCGATCGCGTCACGAACGGCGCTGCGGGCACCATCCGCGCCAATGAGGTAGCTGCTCTGCACGGTCGCCGCGCGGCCACTGTTAAGGTCGCGCAATTGCGCGGCGACGCCGCCGGCGGTCTGCGCCACCGACACGAATTCGGTTTCAAAATGGATTGTCACGCCGGCAAGCGATTGCGCATGCTGCCGCAAGACTTCTTCCAGAACATATTGCGGAACCCATTGCGCTTCCTCGGAGTAGAGGTTGTTGCGTTCCCGACTCCCGTTGAGCGCATTTTCGAAACGGGCAATCAACGGTCCGTTCATGCGTGTCGCAAACACGACCGTGGACGGTCGATCCGGGGCGATCGGCGAAGCCCGGCGCAGCGCGTCCGCGATCCCCCAGCGCCGCAGATGTTCGCGGGTGCGCACATTCGTGGTCTTCGCGCGCGGGCTGTAGCCGACCCGGTCGTTGCGCTCGACCACGAGACAGCGAACACCGCGCCGCCCGAGCTCGATGGCGGCAGCAAGGCCGACCGGACCGGCACCTACGATGACGACATCGGTTTGCCCGTCATCAATTCCGGACATGGCGGCGCGGCCCTCGGACGCTATGGCGTCGGCAAGCCGATGTGTGGCGGGATCGGATCGGGCAGATAGTCCCCGGCGCGGATGGATTTTTGCAATGTCTCGAAATCGCCGCCGGCCTTGAATTTTTCATGGACGCGAGCCGGGTCGAAGAAAGTACCGATCGGGTTGGCGGCGAAATCGGCCGACGTGCGCATGAATGCCGTGGACATCGCCCAGTCGCCGAAATTGTCACTTTGCAGCTCGACGAAATTTCCCTCCGGGTCTTTGTAATAGAGAGAAATCGTCAGGCCGTGATCGAGGCAGAACGCCGGCTCGATGCCTGCGTTCCGTAGACGATCGAACGACGCCATCAAGTCCCCAAAGCTGTCGAATTCGAAGGCGCAGTGATGCATTCCGTTATGACTTACTTTCTGCGCGTCGTCGGACAGGCCGGGCACGGCGAGAAAGGCAATGCGGTGATTGGCGGCGTCATTGGTGGTCCAGGCCGCGACTTGATCCCTGAATTGAACCTGAGCGCCGATCACTTGGCCGTACCAGGCAATCATCTCGTCGAGATGGCTGGTTTTGATGGTGACGTGGTGCAGCTTGGGCTTGATCATCGCGGTTGTCTCCATTTTCGGTCGCGTTCGCTTTTGCCGCTGGCGTTTAAAATGCTCGCGGCGCCCGCACAAGCGCGCTCATAAATCCGCCATGACCGCCGCCAGCTTGTCGGGCATCGACAGAAACGGTGAGTGACTGGCGTGCAGGCTGCGGACATCGACTGGCGGCGACTTCGAAATCATATCGCGCTGAATTTCAATCGAGAGGGCGCGATCGTCCGTGCATTGGATGTAAACTCGCGGGATGCGGCCGAACCGCGCCGCCGTCACATGCACCGGCGTCATTAGGGCGGCCAGTGCCTGCGGCCGCAGACGTGCCTTGGCGAAGGCGACGTCAGCTTCAGTGCAGTCGTGGTAGAAAATGTCACGAACCTTGTCGGCCATGATCGTTCCGCTGACGCGTTCCTCGTCGAAAATCATGCTGTTGGGCACGACCACCTTGGGATTGCGGTTTTCAATATCGAGCAAGGCTTCGCCATCGCGCGGCAGGAAGGCGCTGAGATAGACGAGTGTCTTGACCCGCTCGGGCGCCTGTTCGCCGGTCACCGAGATGGGAATGCCGCCCAGAGAGTGCCCAACCAAGACGACTGGTCCGGGCAGGACATCCATCTCTTTGAGGATGCGGTTCACCATCGTGTCGAGCGTCACTTGCTTGAGCGGTGTCTGATCGTCCCCCTGTCCGGGCAGATCGATCGCTTTCGCGGAATGGCCGAGCCTTTCCAGTTCCGCGACCGTCTTATGCCAGCACCACGCGCCGTGAAATGCGCCATGGACCAATAAAAATTGCGACATACACGCCTCCCCAAGCTTGGCCGGTTGAATGTCCGAGCATCCTATCCGCGCATGGTAGAAAGACGGGGGATTAGCGTAAGATGGCAGTAGTGCTCGAATGATAGCCGTTATGCATCACCGGGCTAGAGGATTAAATAATTGAAACTGCATCATTTTCGGGGTGTCGTGGCAATTGCGGAGCACGGGAGCCTGCGCGCCGCCGCGCGCCACCTTGGCATTGCGCAGCCAACGTTGACGCGGGGACTGGCGGATCTGGAGCGCGAGCTCGGTGCGGCCCTGTTCGAGCGCAGATCGAAGGGGATGATCGCGACGCGCCTCGGCGAGGCCTTTGTCAGGCGGGCGACGGCAATCCTTAATGACGTGCGGCGCGCGCAGGACGAAGTTGAGCAGCTGCGCGGCAATGCTGTCGGTCAGGTCAGAGTCGGGCTTTCTATCGCCGCGCATTTATGGCTTTTGCCGAAAGTGCTCGGCCCGTTCCGGCGGCGATTTAGCAAGGCGCACCTCCACATTATCGAGGGGTTCTTTCCAACCCTCGAGCAGGGCCTCCTGGACGGAAGCGTCGATTTCTACGTCGGCCCAGACCCAGGGCATAAACTCCCGCGGACCCTCCAGAAAACGTTTTTGCTTTCAGGGCGACGCGCCGTGCTCTGCCGATCGAAACACCCGCTGGCACACGCAACGTCACTCAAGGAGCTGGTCGGCGCGGAATGGATCACGACTTCGATAACGCCGAAGGCGGAAAAGGAGCTCGGCGCTCTTTTTAGACGCTACGACCTGCCTGAGCCGAAGCTGGCTCTGCGCAGTCAGTCGGCATTGACGTTACTGACGTGTCTTGCCCATTCTGACCTCTTGGCGATGGCACCCGCGCAATGGACGATGTCGCCCTTTGCCAATCGCGTCCTGACGGCGGTCGCGGTAAAAGAGGAGCTGTCCGCGCCGCCAATCATCGCGGTGACGAGAGCCGACGTCCCGCCTTCGCCGGCTGCGGGTTTTATGCTCGATCTCATCGGCCGCGCCGCCGGCCATGTCGGAAGATAAGCTCCGGGTGTTTCCGGCGCCGGCATGGACACTGCGGCCGGTTTGAGATTCACTAGAGCATGATCCGCAAATGTGCGGCTGGCTTCAGAGCGGATCGCTCTGCCAAACTATGACAGCGCTAGTCAACTCAATCCGGAGCGATGGCGCACCGGGAGATACCAGGAGAGCACGCCATGGACCTTCGCTTCACGCCGCAAGAAGTCGCGTTCCGCGACGAGGTGCGCGCGTTCATGAAAGAAGCCTTGCCGCCGGCGATCCGCGCCAAGGTGGTCGAGGGCCGGCGGCTCGCCAAGGACGACCTCGCCGTCTGGCAGCGCATCCTCAACGCCAAAGGCTGGGCGGTGCCGCACTGGCCGAAACAATGGGGCGGCACCGGCTGGGGACCGGTCGAGATCTATCTGTTTCGTGACGAGATGCAGCAGGCGCCGGCGCCGGAACCGTTACCGTTCGGCGTCAGCATGGTAGGGCCGGTCATCATTGCGTTTGGCAACGAGACGCAGAAGCAAAGGTATCTGCCGCGCATCGCCAACCTCGACGACTGGTGGTGCCAGGGCTTCTCCGAACCGGGCGCGGGTTCCGATCTCGCCTCGCTGAAGACATCGGCGAAACGCGCCAATGGCCACTACGTCGTCAATGGCCAGAAAACCTGGACCACGCTCGCGCAATACGCCGACTGGATTTTCTGCCTGGTGCGGACCGACCCGGCCGCCAAAAAGCAGGAAGGCATTTCGTTTCTGTTGATCGACATGAAAACGCCGGGCATCACCGTTCGTCCGATCCAGACCATCGACGGCGGCCACGAAGTCAATGAAGTGTTCTTCGACGACGTGAAAGTGCCGGTCGAGAACCTGGTCGGCCGGGAAAACAAGGGCTGGGACTACGCCAAGTTCCTTCTCGGCAATGAGCGCACCGGCATCGCCCGCATCGGCATTTCCAAGGCCCGCATCCGCCGCCTGAAAGAACTCGCCGCCATCGAACACGCCGGCGGCAAGCCGCTCATCGCCGACGAACGCTTTCGCGCCAAGATCGCCGCCGTCGAGGTCGAGCTCAAGGCTCTGGAAATGACGCAGTTGCGCGTAGTCGCTGCGGCGGCCGCGGCAGGCAGCCGCAGCAACAAGCAGGATCCGGCCTCATCCATTCTCAAGATCAAAGGCTCGGAAATTCAACAGACCATCACCGAGCTGTTGCTCGAGGTAGTCGGTCCCTATGCGCTGCCCGACCAGATTCCGCATGACGAGAGCGAGCGCTGGAACGAGCCGCCGATCGGCCCCGACTGGGGTGGTCCGCTGGCCGCGCAATATTTCAACTACCGCAAGACTTCGATCTATGGCGGCTCGAACGAAATCCAGAAGAACATCATCGCCAAAGCGATTTTGGGGCTTTGAGCTGAAATGGACTTCGCGCTGACCGAGGAGCAGGAATTGCTGCGCCACAGCGTCGAGCGCCTGTTCGCCGACCACTACTCGTTCGAGGCGCGCCGGCGATACGCCCAGGAGCCGCGCGGCTGGAGCCTCGGCCTGTGGAAGCGCTATGCGGATCTCGGGCTCCTCGGACTGCCGTTCGACGAGCAGCACGGCGGCTCGGCCGGCGGGCCGGTCGAGACCATGATCGTGATGGAACAGATCGGGCGGGCACTGGCGCTTGAGCCGTATCTCGCCACCGTCATCCTCGCCGGGGGCCTGATCCGGCTTGGCGGCAGCGACGCAATGCGCGCCGATCTCATCCCGCAAATCGCAGCCGGCGAGCTCAGTCTGGCGTTCGCCCACAGCGAGCGGCAGTCCCGGTATGATCTCGCCGACGTCGCCGCGACCGCGCGCCGCGATGGCTCAGCCCACGTGATCGATGGCGCCAAGAGCCTGGTGATGCATGGCGACAGCGCAGAGAAGTTCGTGGTTTCGGCGCGGGTGTCCGGCAGCCGGCGCGACCGTGACGGCATTGCGCTTTTCCTGGTCGACGCCGCGGCGCCCGGTGTGACGACGCGCGGCTATCCGACGGTTGACGGGCAGCGCGCCGCCGAGGTGACGCTGGCCGGTGTCCGCGTCGATGACGGCGCCGTGATCGGCGCACCGGGTGACGCCTTTCCGCTGATCGAGCGGATCGCCGACATGACGATGGCCGCGCTTGCCGCCGAGGCGGTCGGTGCCATGGCCGCCATGCACGAAGTCACCGTCGACTATATGAAGACGCGCAAGCAGTTCGGCGTTACCATCGGCAGTTTCCAGGCGTTGCAGCACCGCGCCGCCGAGATGTTGATCGCGCTCGAACAGGCGCGCAGCATGGCGATGCTGGCAACCGTGATGGCGGCGGAGGACGACGTCCGCGAACGGCGCCAGGCGATCTCAGCTGCGAAAGTGCAAATCGGCCGCTCCGGCCGCATCATCGGCCAGCAGGCGATCCAGATCCACGGCGGCATCGGCATGACCATGGAGGCCAAGGTTGGCCACTACTTCAAGCGCGTCACCGTGATCGACGCTTCGTTCGGCGACGCCAATTATCACCTCGGCACGTTGGCGGAATCCGGCGGCCTCATTTCACGATAACCGCGCGATGTCGGCTTGTTCTTCGAGAGGCTTGCCAGTGTGGCGGCTGCCCGTTACGCATTTACCCCGATACTTGAGCTGGGGGCGTCATGAATGTCTATGACTTGAATGAACGGATAGCGGTTGTGACCGGCGGGGCCCAGGGCATTGGTCTCGCAGTCGCCAACCGCATCCTCGCCTCGGGCGGGCGGGTCGCGATCTGGGATCGGGACCGTGCCCTGCTCGACAGGACGGTGACGGGCATTGGTAAGCCCGACCACGTCCAGGGACTTGCCGTCGATATTGCCGACATTTCCGCGGTCGAAGCCGCCACGAAAACAACCGTCGAACATTTCGGCAAGATCGACATCCTCATCAACAATGCCGCCATCGTCGGGCCGAACGCGCCAACCTGGGAGTATCCGCCCGAGGCGTTCCGCGATGTGGTGAGCGTCGGACTGTTCGGCACGTTCTACTGCTGCCGCGCGGTCGTGCCCCATATGATCGCGACGAATTACGGCCGCATCGTCAATCTCAGCTCGGTGGCGGGCAAGGAGGGCAATCCGAAAGCGCCGGCCTACAGCTCGATGAAGGCCGCCGTGATCGCGTTGACCAAATCGCTCGGCAAGGAGCTTGCCAGCTACAACATCGGCGTCAATTGCGTGACGCCGGCCGTCGCCAAGACCACGCTGGCGTTGAGCCAGGCGCCCGATTTTCTCGCCATGATCGTGTCGAAAATTCCGCGCGGCCGCATGCTCGAGCTGGAAGAAGCGGCCTCGATGATCTGCTGGCTGGCGAGCGCGGAGAATTCATTCACCACCGGTGCCGCCTTTGATCTGTCCGGCGGGCGGGCGACTTATTGATCGGTCCCGAGACGAACAGTGCCATGAAAGAGCGATAGAGCGTGCTGAAGCTTTATTATGCGCCGGGCGCGTGTTCGCTTGCCCCCCACATCGCACTCGAAGAGAGTCGGGGCGCGGTTCGAGCTGTCGCGCGTCGATCTTGCGGCCAATCAGCAGAACAGCGCGGAATATCTGCGCGTCAATCCGAAGGCGCGGGTGCCGGCGCTAACCGACGGCGACTGGGTCCTGACCGAGGCCCCGGCTATTCTGCGCTACATCGCGGCGCGTCACCCGGCTGCCGGGCTCTGGCCATGGGATTCCAGAGAAGAAGCGCGGTGCGCCGAATGGCTCAACTGGCTGTCCTCGACCATCCAGGTTGCGTTCGGCCACGTGCGGCGCGCGGCCCGCTACGCCTCCGATCCGCGAGCGGTGGAGGATGTCGCGGCCACGGCAAAGAATACCTGCCGCGAACTCTGGTCGGCGGTCGATAAAAGGATCGGGGAGGGGCCTTGGGCCGTCGGCGAACGCTACAGCGTCGCCGATCCGCTTCTTGTCGTTTACTGGACGTGGGGACGCGGGCCGGTGCTCGGCTTCGACATGGCCCGCCAGTTTCCGCATTGGACCGAGCACGCGCGGCGGCTCGCCGCCCGCCCCGCGGTGCAGCGGGCTTTCAGGCAGGAAGGCCTTGAGCTGCCAGCCTAACTACCTTCCGCTCCTCCCCGCGAAAGCGGGGATCCAGTAAGCTCCGTTCCAACAATTGGCCGCAATTGGATTCCCGCTTGCGCGGGAATGAGCGTGGTAATGTCTCCTAACCCAGCGCGGTGATGACGTCGCTCGCCTTGGTCACTGCGGCGACGTTCTGCATGGCGTATTGGATCGATGCGCGATGCCAGTCGGCGTTCATGGTCGAGCAGCAGTCCTCGGGCACGACGACGAAATAGCCCTTGTCGGCCCCGGTGCGGGCGGTGTGCTCGATCGACATGTTGGTCCACGCGCCGGTGTCGATGATGGTATCGCGGCCGCCGGACCTGAGCACGGTTTCGAGCTTGCTGCCCTCGAACGCGCTCATGCGGATCTTTTCGACGACGATGTCGCCGGGTTGCGGCTCCAGACCGTCGGCGGGCGCCGCACCCCAGGTTCCGCGCACCATCGCCTTGGCGTCGACCAGCCCTTCGAACAGCGGCGCGTTGAGCGTGAAGCCGGGTGCGCCCGGCTCGACGATGAACCAGACATGGATGACCATCACGCCGCGCGCCCGGCATGCCTCGGCGAGGCGGCGAATGTTTTCGACGACGTTCTGCTCGCGCGCGTGCTGTGGCGAGCCCGAGGAGGCAAACGCGCCGCCTTCCATCATCACGTCGTTCTGCATGTCCTGAATGATGAGCGCGCAGCGGCTGGGATCGAGCGAGAGGCCGGCATGCGCGCTTGCGCGCCCGGGGCTAGCCGATGACGCGGATGAGGCCGCGCCGGCGGTTGTGCTCGCGCGCATGAACGGCTCGACGCGCGGGCCGATTTTGGTGCGCACCGCATAGAGCGAGTGCGTGGCGCACATAAACAGAGTGTGCCAGTCCGCCTTGCCCCAATGCAGGTTGGCGACGAGCTCCGGCACTTTCACCTTGCCGATCAGCGCGCCGGAACGGTTGTAGACCCACACACCGCCGGGCGCCGTGACCCAGATGTTGCCGGCGCTGTCGCATTTCATGCCGTCGGGCACGCCTGGCTCCAGTTCGGAGCGGATGCCCGAGGCGAAGATGCGATCGGGACCGAGCGAGCCGTCGGCATTGACATCGAAAACCCGGATCAGCGCGCGAACGGTATCGTTGACGTAGAGCTGGCGCTCGTCCGGTGAAAAGCAGAGCCCGTTCGGCTGCTCGAACAGGTTGCGATCAACGACAAGCTGAGGCGGGCCGCCGCTCGGCGGCACGCGGTAGACGCCCTGAAACCCGAGCTGGCGCGGCCGCTCGACGCCATAGACCGGCATGCGGCCATACCATGGATCGGAAAAATAAATCGAGCCGTCCGAGCGCACGCAGACGTCGTTCGGACTGTTCAGCTCCTTGCCTTCGAAATGCGACGCCAGAACTTCACGCCTCCCATTGAATTCGCGCACCAGGCTCGAGGTGGCGTGCTCGCAGATCACCAGCCCGAGATTGGCGTCGTAGGTCATGCCGTTGCATTTGTTGGACGGGTTCATGACCTCGCGCACGCCGCCACGCTCGTCGTAGCGGCGGCGCACGTCCGCCGGCATGTCGGAGAACAGAAGATATTGATCGCGGGGGTGCCAGATCGGGCCTTCGGTGAACGTGAACCCGCTCGCCACCCGGTCGACCGGCGCATCGAGATCGATCAAATCGGAAAATTCGCTGCGCAGCGCGGTATGACTCATGACACGCTCCGTCAGGCCGCGAACCAATTGCGCCGCGGCAACGACTGGATGACCGGCCCCGGAACCTGATCCTGCAGACGGCCGATGACCTGCCCGGCTTCGATGATCGCCGGACGATCGTGCACCGGCAGCACGAAGCGTGAGCTGGCAACGACCTTCTTGATCGCCGCTTTCTCCTGGCGCTTGGTGGTGCCGTGGTTGCCGGTGACGCGGGGCTCCATGTCGCTGATCTCGTGGAATGGATCGACCAGCTGGTCGTTGATGTCGTAAAGCACGTCGCCGCAGATGGTCGCGACCCCCTCGGCCGTCTTCACAATGACATTCATCGAGCCTTCGGTGTGGCCGCCGGCAGCCTCGCAGATCAGCCCCGGCATCAACTCGGTCGGTCCGGAGATTTCCAGGTCGAGAAAACGCAGCGCTCCTTTGGTGTGCAGCCGATCGATCAGATGCTTGATGTCGACCGCGGGATATTGCGGATGCATCAGTCCGGAAACCGAATATTCCAGCTCACGGCGGTTGATGACGACCGCCGTGTTCATGGGAAACAAATCGTCTTTGCCGGCATGGTCGATATGCAGGTGCGTATGCAGGACATAGCGCACGTCGCCGAGCTTGAGACCATGCTTCTTGAGTTGATTCTCGATCATGGTCTCGTGCGACTGCATCCCGCGCATGCCGAGCGTCTCCATGATCTGGTTGGAGCGATAGCCGGTATCGACCAACAGCGGCCAAGTTCCGCCGAGAATAAGAAAGCCGTAAACCGGCACCCGGCGCGTGCGGCCGCAATCGCGCCCCAGCACCAAAAAGCTCAATTCGAGCTCGATGTCGCCGTAGTCGAGAACCTTGATTTCAAGCGCCATAGTTTCCTCCCCACTCGAAGTCGCGCAGTGCTTTGAGCTAATTGAGCCGATAAACTCTCGCTGCCGTTTCCTTGAACGCCGCGCGGGTTACCGCTTCTCCGAGCGGTTCGAGCGCGTTTCGATACGCCGCGATCAGGTCGGAGTAATTGGTCCACAATTTCTCGACCGGAAAATTCGAGCCGAACAGGCAACGTGTCGGACCAAATATCCCCATTGTTTCGCGCACAATGCCGGCAATGTGGTCTGGATCGTTCTTGTGGATGAAAGTGCCGAGGCCGGACAGTTTGCAAACCACGTTCGGGCGCGCGGCGAGGCGGCGCATCCCCGTCCGCCACCGCGACCATCCCTCCGGCGACAGGTCTTCCAGCATGCCGGCATGCTGGAGAATGAGTTTGACTTCGGGCGCGCTGGCGGCAAGTTCCGCGGCGCCCTCCATCTGTCCGGTGAACACCTGGAGATCGAATGTCCAGTTGTAATCGGCGAGCCGCGCCACGTTCTTTTGCAGAGCCGGATCGCGCGCGAGATCGGGTGCGGCAGCGAAGCGGTATTGCGGGTTCTCATGCCATTGCAACTGCATGCGCAGGCCGCGCATACCTCTGTATTTGGTCAGGCGATCAAGCTGCGGCCGCACATCGGCGGTGAGAAAGTCGGCATAACCGACGATCCCTTGCGGGAAACCGGTCTCGTCGGCGGCGTGCTGGACGTAAGCGACTTCGTCCTCGAATTTGTCCTTGGCCCAGTTGGCTTGCACATAGACCGATTGGGTAACGCCGCAGCCATTGAGATCGGACAGGTATTCGCTGATCGGATAGTCGCGCCGGATCGCCTCGTAAGGCCCAAAGATGCGCGGCTGCATCGGCCCGTCGAGCCAAGGAAGGTCGGCCCGCCGCCAGATGTGGTGATGCGCGTCGATGATTTCCGTCATGCCGCCCTCTCGTTGGCGAGATCGAGAACATTGGCGCAGATGCTGTCGATCGATCCGCCGTCGCCTAGTCTGTCGAGGTAGGGACGCGCCGCAACAAGCCCCGCGGTGCGCGCCTCGAAGCCCGGATCGGCGGCGAGCGGCGTCAACCAGATGATGCGCCAGGCCATGCGGGAGAGGCGCGCCACCGCATCGGCCATCGCGCTCGGGTCGCCGCGCTCGAGGCCGTCCGAGAGCACGAGGAGCACCGCCCCGCGCGCAAGCGCGGCAAAGCGCGGCACCGCAAGAAAGGCGTTGAGCGCGTCACCGATCCGCGTGCCGCCATCCCAGTCGGCGACGAGGAGCGAGGCGGTGGCGAGCGCCTGTTCGCGGTTCTTGAGGCGGAGCGGCCGGGTGATGCGGGTGAGCCGCGTGCCCATCGTAAAAATCTCGACCGAGTCGGCGGCGCGAACCAGCGCATGAGCGAAGGCAAGGTGCGCCTGAGTGCGCTCTTTCATCGAACCGGAAACGTCGATGAGGACGACAATGCGCCGCTGCCGCATGCGGCGCTGGCGCTGGCGGAGCCGGATGAACTCGCCGGCATGGCGCATGGCGTCGCGGAACATGCGCCGCGCGTCGGCGTCGGGCCCGCCGCGCGCCGCGCGCCAGCGGTAGCCGCGCCGCCGCGGCACCCGGGCCGGAAGCGCGCGAGCAAAGCGGCGCAGCGTCTCGCCTTCGCCTCCGGGCGCCAAGCGCCGCGCCGATAACCGCTCCGCGGTGGTCGCCCGGGCGCCGGATTCGCGGGTCTCGTCGCCGAAAATCGGTTCGGGCCCGATCGCGTTGTCCTCGGCGGCGCGCATCGGCTCTTCGTCGCTCGGTTCCGCCTCCAGCCCCGGCACGATCGCACCGAGAAAGTGCGCGTCGAACAACGCGTCGAAGTCGGCGAAGCGCTCCGGCGGCGGCGCGAGCGTTGCGCGGGCGGAGCTCCGGATGTCTTTGATCCCGGTGGGTCCCAAAAGCTCGATCGATGCGAGCCAGGCCATCGTCTGCTCCGGCGCGATGGCAAAGCCGGCGCGCCGCAGCAACCCCGCGAAACCGACGAAGTGAGCAATCGGGTCGGTTGCACCGGTCACGCCTGCGCCTCCGCGAGAATAGCGTCGATCCGCGGCGCGATGTGAACGAGGTCGTCCTCGTCTTTGAGTACGACACCAAGCGAACGGCGAAGCGCTTCCGGCCACCGTGCGCCCTGCTCGTTGAGCAGCGTCGCCGCTTCCGCCCATTCGACCGCTTCCGCGATCCCGGGAAGCTTGGCGAGCGGCTCACGGCGCAAGCGGCCAACCGCGGCGACGACCGCGCGCGCCGCGCGCTCGCTGACGCCGGAGGCCCGCATCGTGATAATGTGCATTTCGCGCTCGGGGGTCGGATACTCGATCCAGTGATAGACGCAGCGGCGGCGCAGCGCCTCGTGCAATTCGCGCGTGCGGTTGGACGTCAGGATCACAACCGGCCGCTCGTAAGCGCGAATGGCGCCGCGCTCCGGGATCGAAATCTGGAAGTCGGACAGAAACTCGAGCAGGAAAGCCTCGAACTCCTGGTCCGAGCGATCGATCTCGTCGATCAGCAGCACGGTTTCCTGCGGCCGGCGCAGGCAGGCAAGCATCGGCCGCTCGATCAGAAATTCGTCGCGGTAGATATCGATATTGTCGCCATAGGCGCTTGCTTGGCGCATCGCCAGCATCTGCCGGGGAAAATTCCATTCGTAGAGCGCTGCGGTCGAGTCGATGCCCTCGTAGCATTGCAGGCGCAGCAGGGTGCGGCCGAGCACGCCGGCAATCGCTTTGGCGGCTTCGGTCTTGCCGACGCCCGGGGCGCCTTCCAGCAACAGCGGCTTGCCGAGTGCGAGCGCGAGATAGGCGGCGGTCGAAAGCTCTTCGTCGGCGAGGTAGTAGGCGGCGCGCAGGGCCTCCTCGAGCTCACCTGGGCTGCCGATGCCGACGATCTTTTGACGCACCGCCATGACGATCTACCGCGTGCGTCCGCTGGCCGCGGCGCCGCCGCGCGCTTTGAGCGCGCGCAAGATTTTCTCCGGCGTAATCGGCAGATCATTGATCCGCACGCCGACCGCCGCAAAGATCGCGTTGGCGACGGCGGGAAGTACGGGATTGGCGCACATCTCGCCCGGGCCCTTGGCGCCAAAGGGACCGTCGGGGGCAGGGCGCTCGAGCACCAGAATGTCGTGCGGACAAATGTCCCCGGGGCCGGGCATGAGGTACTCATTGAAGTCACGCGGCCCCTCACGCGGATTTGGATAATACGGCTCCGGCGTTTCGTAGAGCGCGTGGCTCATGCCCATCCACGAGCCGCCCACGAGTTGCTGCTCGACGAGCTTGGGATTGATCGCGCGCCCGATCTCATAGGCGCTCGTCATCTTCAGCACGGCGACGTCGCCGGTTTCATCGTCAACCTCGACTTCCGCAATCAGACAGGCGTGCGCGTAGCATGTTGCCGGCGACATCTCGCCGGTTTCCGGATCGACGTCCGACAGTGGCACCAGGAAAATGCCGCGGCCGGAAATCGTCTTGCCCTGGCGGAATTGCGCCGCGATGGCGACGTCGCGGACCGAGATCGAGCGGTGCGGCGCGCCTTTGACGCGGATCGTGCCTTTGCCGTCGGTCTCAAGATCGCCGGGATCGACTTCAAGCTCCTCGGCGGCAGCTTCCATCATGACCGCGCGCGCCTCGCGGGCGGCCGTCATCACCGCGTTGCCGACGCGATGGGTGCCGCGCGACGCAAACGAGCCCATGCAGTGTGGGCCGGTGTCGGAATCGGCGGTATCGACATAGACGTCCTCGACCGGGACGCCCAGCGTTTCCGCGCAGATCTGCCGCGTGACCGATTTCATTCCCTGTCCGAGATCAATCGAGGAGAGTGCGACAGTGAATTTTCCGCTCGGATTGGAATGAACCAGCGCCTGGCTCGGATCGCCGCCGAGATTCATGCCGATCGGATAATTGATGGTGGCGACGCCGCGCCCGCGATGCTTGGCCATTGATCAGCGCCTCCGTGTGCCGAAGACCGAAGAAAAACGCGGCGCGCCGTGGGTCGATCCGGCCGGCGGTGCCGGGGGCGGCGGCGGTGCACTGCGGGAAGGTGGCGCTGGCGGCGCGGGCCGTTCCGGCGCGGCGGGTAACGGCCGCTCGTAGGCGACGCGCTGCGGCGCGGCCCGAGCCGGCGCGACAGCCGGCGCGACCGGTGCAATGGCCGGCGCGCGCGTGCGGTCGGCGCCGCCGGTGCGCGCCGCGCCTCCGCCCTGCCGCGACGACATGCGGCGGAATTCTTCGCGCAGCGGCCAATTGGCTTTCTCGGCGGTCACTTGCGCGCATTCGATGAGCGCGCAGTTCTTTGCTTCGCGGCGATGCGCTTTCATGTCGCCGTCGCGATAGGCGTTGAGGATGCGGAATTCGAGCGGGTCCATGCCGACCGCCGTGGCGTCCTTGTCCATGTGGCATTCGAGCGCAAAGTCGAGCGCGGTAACGCCAAAGCCGCGCATCGCGGTCGCCGGCGTGCGATTGGTAAAGACGCAGTAGACGTCGGCGTGGACGTTGGGGATGGTGTAGGGCCCGGGAATATGGGCCGCGCATTTGACCACCGCGTAGCTCGACAGCCGCGTGTAGGCGCCGGAGTCGAAATAGCCGCGCACCTGACGGGCGATGATCCGGCCGTCTTTCATCACACCGTCCTTAACGTAAATGCGCTCGGCGCCGCGCGGCGAGCCGAACTGCATCTCCTCGTGGCGGCCGAAGCGGTAGCGCACCGGCGCGCCGGTCAGGCGCGCAGCCAAAATGGAAAGTGGTTCGGTGAGGGTGTCGACCTTGCCGCCGAATCCGCCGCCGACCGTGCCGCCGATAAAATGCAGTTGGTTGGATTGCATGGCGTTGATCTTGGCGGAGGTGTCGAGCGAAAAGAACAACGCCTGGGTGGAGGTATAGACGATAAAGCGGCCGTTGGTGTCGGGCACGGCGATCGAGCCGTTGGTCTCGGTCGGCGCATGCTCGATCGGCGACATCTGGTAGCGATCTTCGAGCACCATGTCGGCTTGCTTGAACGCCGCCTCGACGTCGCCGAAGCGAAGCTTCTGGTGATCGTATTTGCCGTAATATTCGAAGGTGTTTTTCGGATAGGTTGCGTTGACCGACGGCGCGCCAGGCTTGAGCGCCTCCTCGACGTCGAAGACCGCGGGCAGCTGATCGTAGGAGATGCGGACCAGAGCCATCGCTTCCAGCGCCGCGCGCTCGCTGGTGGCGACGATGCCGAGGATCGGCTCGCCCTTGTAGCGCACCACGTCGCCGGCGAGCGACGGCTCGTCGTCCTTGCCGAACTGGATGAGGCTCAAAAGCGTGTTGAGGTTGACCGGCACGTCGGCCGCGCGAATGATCCGCTTGACGCCGGGCGCGCGCGCGGCCGCCGCGTCGTCGATCGAACGAATGCGGGCATGGGCGTGCGGGCTGCGCAGGATTTTCAGATGCAGCAGGTTGGCAAACCGATGATCGTCATAATAGGGCGACGTCCCGGTGACGTGGCCGAGCATGTCCTGGCGTTGGGTCGGCTGGCCCACTTCTTTCAGGTTATCGTCGCGTTCGTCGGCGAAGATGTCTTTGCGGAATTCGAGCATGACGGTGTCCTTCAGGCGCGGCGACGGTTTTCGCTGCTGGCGGCATCGAGCACCGCCTGGATGATCGGTTCGTAGCCGGTGCAGCGGCAGATGTTGCCGCAAAGGGCGTCGACGACATCCTCACGGGTAGGGGAGGGGTTGCGGTCGAGCAGCGCCTTGGCCGCCATCAGCATGCCCGGCGTACAATAACCGCACTGGGCCGCAAAACGCTCCATAAAAGCGTTCTGCAGCGGATGCAGATCGGCGCCGCGCCGCAAGCCGGCGACGGTTTCAATCGAGCGGTCGGCGCAAGTCTCCGCCAGCGTTACGCAGGAAACGCGCGGCACGCCGTCGATCAGCACCGTGCAAGTGCCGCAGGTGCCTTGCCAGCAGCCGCCCTTCACCGACAGATCGCCGATCGACTCGCGCAGCACGTCGAGCAGGTTGGCGCCGCCTTCGACGAAGGCGGCAACATCCTCGCCGTTGAGACGAAACTGGATCGGAGTCTTCATGGGCAGCTCACGCGTGGCCGGCGCCGAGCAGCAGGCGGCGCAAATGAACGGGAAGGATTTCGCGACGCCACCAGGCGCTGGCAATCGCGTCGTCGACCGGGGCGGTGCCGTCGGCGGCGACGGTGAGCGCCGGAGCGATGCCGGCCGCGTCGAGCGCCCGGCCTTCAAGCGCGCGCTCTGCCGCCTTGGCCCGCATCGGCGCCGGGCCCATCGCGCCATACGCGATCCTTGCGCCCGTTACCCGACCGCTGGCAAATGGCAGCTGCGCGGAAATGGATAGAACTGAGACGCCTTTGGGGTGCACCCGGGTGACTTTGACGAAACGGAACGCTTCGGCCTCCGGCCGTTTGAATGCGACGGCCGACACGAGTGAGGCGCCTCGGTCGCGGCGGCTGAGAACCTCCTCGATCGGCAGCTCGCGCTGACTAAAGCCGCCGGCAAGCATTACGGTCGCATCGAGCGCGAGCAGCGCCGCTGCGAAATCGCCGTATGGCGACGGCGCGAACAGATTGCCGCCGACGGTCGCCGCCTCGCGAATTGCCGGCCCGCCGACCGCGCGTGCCACCGGATGTAAAAAGGCAAGCTCGCGCTCGGCGAGAATGGCGGCCATGGTCACGCCGGCGCCAAGCTCGACGCGACCCGAGGAGACGGCAATCTGCAGCAGTGTCGGATCCGTCGAACGTACGATCGTCTCGACGGCCGGATCGGCCTCATTCACCGCCCGCATGACCAGCGTGCCGCCGCCCAAAAAGCGTGCGCCGCGCTCACTCGACAGCGCGCCGGCAGCTTCTGCGAGCCGCGCGAAGCTTTTGACGTTGACGCTCATGCGCGCCCTTCCAGTCCCGACGAGGTGGCGACCAGGGAACGAATTGCGGCAAATCCGGCGTCATAAATGTCCTCGCCGACCATACGCGTCATCGCCGCTTCCTCGCCTTTGCGCGTTGTGAACGAGCAGCGCCAGTCCCAAAACGTGCAGTCGCCGTCGGTGACCGGCGCCAGCCGCACGTGGGCTACATAGTTGAACAATGGAACCGGCGTCTCCAACAAACAATAGCTGAAGCTCTGCTCGAGGTCCGAGAGCGTCAGCAGGCGCTCGCGCAGCTCGGAGCCGTCGCGCAGGAAGAAGTGGCGCACGCAGCCAATCTTGTCGGCGCTTTGGCCGCGCTCGATCGCGCTCTTGCCGACCGCAGGGTGCCACCGATCGTGACCGTTGAAATCGCGCAGCAGCGCCCAGACGCGGTCGGTCGGTGCATCGATGATCGTCGAGCGGACGATACGAATCACGGGGTCAGCCTCCGAACTGGCGCTTTAAGGCGTCGAAGCCGCCCTGGAACACACCGCCGCCAATGTTCGAGATAAGCTCGGCCTCGCGTTCCGGTGTGCAGTCGAACTCCGCCGTCCACTCGGCGAAGGTGCGGTCGCCGTCAGTGATCGGGGTGAGCCGCAGCGTCGCCACGTAGTTTTCGACACCCATCGGGGATTCGAGGATCGAATAGGTGCAGAACAGATCGAAGTCCGACAGGCCAAGAAGTTTTTCCCGAATCCGATCGCCGTTGCGCAGGCGGAAATCGCGCACGCAACCGACTTTATCGGCCGCCTCGCCATTCTCGATGCGGCTCTCCGCGATTCCCGGATGCCAGGAGGGCAGGCCGTTGAAATCGCGCACCCGCGCCCAGACGCGGTCGGAGCGGCCGTTGATGACGCTTGAGACATAGACGCGGGCCATGTGGCTCCCTCCGTGGTTTCTTTTGTTCGCTCGCGTCGCTTTTTAGCTTTGCCCGGACGATCCGCCGCCGCCCCCTTCGGGCGGCTTCTTGGGCGTCGTTTCCTTGCGGATGCCCTGCATGTCGCGGGCCTCGCGGATGAGGCCGGGCATGCGCGAGAGGCTGCCGCCCTCGACGCCGATTTCGGCGAGGATCTGGTCGATGAGCGGCGCCTGTACGCGGTACCGCAGCGCCGAATCGATTACCTCGTCGGTGGCGCTGCGCCCACCATTGCCGCCGCCACCGCCGCCGTTGAGGCCGTCCACGTGGAGAATGCGGATGCCCTCGATCTTCTCCATCGGCTTGACGCTCTCGCGCACGATGCCCTCGATACGCTCGAGCAACCGGCGGCGGAACAGCGACGCGCGGGCCGCATCGGTACAGGACGTTCTCCGCTTCGTTGAGGGCGCGCTGCGATTCGGCTTCGACCGCGGCGCGCACCTGCTCGGCGGCGGCGGCGATCCGCACTTCTTCGGCTTCCTTCTCGGCGATGAGAACCTCGACCGCGCGGCGGCGGCGCGCCACCTCGCTCTCGCGCACCGTCTTGACGCGCTCCTCGGCCTCGACCGCCTGAGCGCGGGCCGCCTCGGCTTCCGCCTGCGCTGCCGATTGCTCGAGCGACTTGTGGTGGATCTCGATGGCGCTCTCCATGCGGGCGGTTTCGACCGCGGTCTCACGGCCGATTTCAAGCTGACGCAGCTCGCGCTCGCGGATGATCCGCGCCTCGTCGAGGCCGCGCTCCGAGGCGATGCGCGCCCGCTCGACTTCCTCGCGGGCGGCGATCTCGGCCTCCTGCAGCGCCTGCACGCGGGCAACTTCGAACTGCTCCACAGCCCGACGGCGTTCCAGCCGGGCGAGTTCGAGCACCTGTTCGCGCGCCACGTCGGTGCGCTCCACGTGCTGGGTCGCGACGATACCGGCCTCCTTCACCCGGCGATCGGCGTCGGCGCGCTCGGCGAGCTACGCCGGCGACTTCGATCGAGCGGTTCTGATCGGCGATCTCTATGACCTTGCGGCGTTCGACGTCGAGGATGTCGCGCGTCTGCGACGAGTTGATGCGCTTGCGCTCCAGCGCCAGCTCGGTCGCGATGCGGGCGGTCTCGATCGCCTCACGGCGCTTGATCTCGGCGTCTTCGATCGCCTCTTCGCGGGCGATGTCGCGCGATTTGGTCTCCTGCTCGGCGGCGATGCGCTCGGCGGCGATCCGCATGTCCTGGGCGATGCGGGCCTGCTCGACGGCCTCGCGCGCGGCAATCTCGGCGGTGTCGACCGCGCGGTTGCGGGCGATCTCCAGTGACCGTACCTCCTCATCGCGCGATATCTTTTCTGCGGAGACTTTGCGGTCCTGCGAAATACGGACCGACTCGACGAGCTGACGCGACGTGATATCGGCAAACTCGATGGCTTCGTTGCGAGCGATTTCGCGGCTGCGGGTGTCCTGTTCGGCCGCGATGCGATCGGCAGCGATTTTCTTGTCGAGTGCGATACGCGCAGTTTCGGTCGCTTGCCGTGCGGCAATTTCGGCCGCTTCGATGGCCTTGATGCGCCCGATCTCGCGGCTCCTTGTCTCTTCCTCGGATTCGATGCGATCGACGGCGATTTTCTTTTCCTGGGCGATGCGGGCGGCCTCGACCGCCTCGCGCGCTTCGATTTCAGCTTCGTCGATGGCGCGGGTACGGGCGATATCGAGCGCCCGGACCCGCTCCTCCTGCTGGATGCGCGCTGCCGCCGTCACTTCCCGCGCCTCGATGTCGCGTTGTTCCAGCGACTGCGATCGCTCGATCTCGAGCTTCCTGGTGGCAAGCTCGGAAGCGATCCGATCCTCGGCGAGCGCCTTTTCGCGGGCGATGCGGGCGGACTCGGTGGCTTTTGCCGCAGCGATCTCCTCCTCTTCGACCGCGCGGTTGCGGCTGATTTCACGGCGGCGGATTTCCTCCTCGAGCGCGATGCGCTCCTCGGTGACAACGCGCTCCTGCGCAATGCGCGCGCGCTCGGTGGTTTCGCGCGCGGCGATCTCGGCCTGTTCGAGGTTGCGCTGCCGCTCGATCTCGAGACGCCGATTCTCCTCGTCCTTGGCGATGCGCGCGCTGGCCACGGCCAGCTCCTGTGCAATGCGCGCCTTTTCGGTCTCTTCGCGGGCCGCGATTTCGGCATGCTCGACGTTGCGCTGGCGCTCGATTTCGCGGCGCTGGTCGTCCTCCTCGCGCGCGATGCGTGCTTCGGTGACGACGCGCTCCTGGGCGATGCGCGCGCGCTCGACCCGCTCGCGGGCGGCGATCTCGGCCTCGTCGACCTGGCGGCCGCGGTCGATCTCGCGTTCGCGGATCTCGCGCTCGGATGCGATGCGCGCCTCGGCGATGGCGCGCTCGTGGGCGATGCGCGTCTTCTCGACCTCCTCGCGTGCGGCGATCTGCGCCTGTTCCGCTTCGGTGTCACGCAGCGAGCGTTCGCGGGCGAGTTCGGCGCGCTGCACGGCGCGCCGCACTTCGATGTCGCGCTCCTGATTGAGGCGCGCGGTCTCGCTCTCGCGATCGATGTCGAGGGCCTGCTTCTCGGCTTCGAGATTGCGGCTGCGAATGAGGATCATCGAATCCTGTTCGATGTCGTTGCGCAGCTTGCGCCGCGCTTCGATGTCTTCGATCAGCTTGGTCAGGCCTTCGGCGTCGAAGCGGTTCGAGGGATTGAAAAACTCCAGGTCGGTCTGGTCGAGATCGGTGATCGCCACCAATTCAAGCTCAAGTCCGTTCTGCTTCAGGCTCTCCAGCGCCAATTCCTTGACCCGGGTGACGTATTCGCCGCGCCGCTCATGCATCTCCACCATGGTCATTTCGGAGGCGACCGCGCGCAGTGCGGAGACGAACTTGCCGGACAGCAGCGTGTCGAGTTCGGCGACGTTCATGGTGCGCCGACCGAGCGTCGCCGCGGCGATGGTCACCGCCTCGCGGGTCGGCGGCACCCGCACGTAAAACTCGGATTCGATGTCGACGCGCATGCGATCCTTGGTGATCAGCGCGTCGTCGCGGTTGCGCACCACCTGCATGCGCAGCACGTTCATGTTGACCGGCGTGATATCGTGAATGAACGGAAGCACGAACGCGCCGGCGTTGATGACGACCTTTTCGCCGAACAGGCCGGTCCGCACGAACGAGACCTCCTTCGACGAACGGCGGTAGAGCCAGTTGACGAAATAGACGACGATCGCGATGACGATGACCGCGACGATCAGCCAGATGATCAAACTGCCGAGAATGGCGACCGACATCTTACTTCCTCCCCGCCCGCCGATCGTTGATCCGACGCGGGCCTATCTTCACTCTGCTCTAAGCCTTCTTAATCGCCTTGAACTTTGCCACCTGCTCGAAGAGCGCGCGCTCGACCGGCAGACGCTCCATCGACGAAGCGCCATAGAAACCGTGGCAGTGACGGGCGCGCGTCAGGACATACTCGGCGTCGGCCGGCTCGGCGATCGGGCCGCCGTGAACAAGGATCAGGGCATCGCGGTTGATCGCCAGCGCCGCCTCGGCCATGGCGTCGGTCAGCGCCGGACAATCCTCGAGCCGGAGCGCGGTCGCGGCGCCGATCGAGCCGCCGACGGTCAGGCCGAAATGGCAGACCAGGACGTCGGCGCCGGCGCGCGCCATGGCGGCGGCCTCTGACGGGTCAAAAACGTAAGGTGTCGTCAACAGATCGCGCGCGTGCGCCTTGGCGATCATTTCGACTTCGCGGGCGTAGCCCATACCGGTTTCCTCGAGCCCGGCCCGGAAGCGACCGTCGATCAGCCCGACGGTCGGGAAATTCTGCACACCGCTGAAGCCGAGCCGCAAGATTTCGTCCAGGAAGATGTCCATTTGCCGGAACGGATCGGTGCCGCACACACCGGCGAGGACCGGCGTGTCGCCGACGACCGGCAGCACCTCGCGCGCCATGTCGAGCACCACCCCGTTGGCGTCGCCAAACGGCATCATGCCGGCGAGCGAGCCGCGGCCGGCCATGCGGTAACGCCCCGAATTGTAGATCACGATCAGGTCGGCGCCGCCCTTCTCCTCACCCTTCGCCGAGAGGCCGGTGCCGGCGCCGGCGCCGATGATCGGTTCGCCCCGCCGTTGCATTGCGTGGAACCGCGCCAGAATGTCGGAACGCAGGACGCGCGGCATGCTGCTATCCCTTTGCCCGCCGGCGGCTGAGGCGGCCGCCAAACAGACGGCGGAATTCGGCGACGAGCTCGGCCGAAAAGCGCGGATCGTTGATATGCGCCGGCACGCGGATGAGCCGGCGTGCCGAGGTCTGCCGGACCGTTGTCTCAAGAGCGCGAAACAATTCTTCGTCCGCGGTTGGGTCTGAAAACGGACGGCCGGGGGCATCCAGCGCCGATACGCCCCCCTCCGGCAAAAAGAATCGCACTGGACCGTTCATGAGATTAAGCCGCTCGCCGATCCAGCGTCCCGCCTGCGCGTTCTCCTCGCGGGTCGTGCGCATCAGCGTCACGGTCGGATTGTGAACGTGGAGCGTGCGACCGCGATAGCGCTCCGGCACGCTCGACATCGGGCCGAAGTTCACCATGTCGAGCGCTCCGCAGGACCCGATGTATGGCACGCGCGTGCGCGCCATCGCCCCGAACCGGTCCTCGGTGGCCGGCAACACGCCGCCGAACAACAGATCGCAGACCTCGGTCGTCGTAATGTCGATCACCCCCGCGAGATCGCCGGCATCGACGAGCTTCTCCATCGACTGACCGCCGACGCCGGTGGCGTGGAAGACCAGACACTCGAAATCCGCCTCCAGCGCGTCGACGACAGCGTCGACACAAGGCGTGGTCACTCCGAACATGGTAAGGCCGATTGCGGGCTTGGCGCCGTTGCGCCGCGCCGGCGTCCGTGTCCGCGCCCGCAGCCCGCGCTTTCACCATGCCGACAATGGCCGCGGCGCCGTTGCCGAGGACTTGCCGCGTGACCGAATTGAGCCCGGCAACGTCGGTCACGGAGTAGAGCATCATGATATCCGACGGCCCCACATAGGGAGCGACGTTGCCCGACGCGACCGACGAGATGAGGACCTTCGGCACCCCGATCGGCAGCGCCCGCATCGCCGGCGCAACCAATGAACTCCCGCCGGATCCGCCGGCCGAAATCAGCCCGCCGACCGAGCCCTGCCGCCGGATCCAGGCCTCGAACGCTTCGGCCATCGCAGTGATCGCGGCACCCCGATCGCCGGTAAAGACTGCGTTCGGACCGCCACGGAAGTACGCAGCGACGTGATGCGGCGGCACGTCGGCCGGCGACGGCCCGCCGGAGGTGGAAAGGTCGACCAAGATCACACGCACTCCGGCGGCGGCAATTTGGTCGCGAATGAAGCGCAGTTCGTCGCCCTTGGTGTCGAGCGTCCCCGCGACAATTACCGGCGCGGCGCCGCCGCGATGGATCGGCCGCAATTCGACGGCCGGCGCGGCAGTCGAGGCGGCCGGCTCGGGCGCGACTGTGCGCGTGCGCGCGGCGGTTTCGATCTGGGCGGCGGGCACAGGTTGCGACCAACGGGTCGGCGGCGTCGGATTTGACAAGTATACGCGGATCGGGCCGCGCGGCTTTGATGCGCGCTGGCCGCCGCTTTCCGCACCGGCCTCGGCACCGGACGCTTCCGCGGCCTCTTCCGGCGGCTCTGCTTCGCCATGCTGGCCGACGCCCAACAGGCGCTGTTGCAGTTCACGGTCCGCTTCGAGCCGAGCCGCGTCCATGACCCGGTTGACGCGGCCATTGATCATGATCGCGACTTTCTCGGCGACCGCCGTCGCAACCCCGATATTCTGCTCGACGACCAGGACGCCGATGTCGCCTTGCTCGCCGAGATTGACCAGAATCTCTTCGACCCGTTCGACAATGACCGGCGCGAAGTCCTTCGGTCGGCTCATCCATGATCAGCAAACGCGGGTTGAGTAGGAAAGCGCGGGCAATCGCCAGCATCTGCTGCTCACCGCCGGAGAGCTGGTTGCCGCGATTGGTGCGCCGCTCCGCCAGCCGCGGGAACGCTTCGTAGATGCGCGGGATGGTCCATTGCGAGCGGCTGTTGCCGGCGGCAAGCCGCAGGTGCTCGTCGACAGTGAGCGACGGCCACAAGCGTCGGCCTTGCGGTACGTAGCCGAGCCCCAGGCGCGCGATCTCGGCTGGCGAACGTCCGACAAGCTCCTCGCCCATGAATCGGATCGAGCCGCTCGCCACCGGAATGAGCCCGACGATCGCCTTGCACAGCGTCGTCTTACCCATTCCATTGCGTCCAACCAGCGACAGAATGCCGTGCTCGAGCCGCAAATCCACGCCTTGAAGCGCGTGACTGCGCCCATAGAAGACGTTGAGTCCTCTGATTTCCAGAAGGTCGGGGGTGCGGCGCTCAGGCATGGCCGCGGCTCCCCAAATACAGCTCCTGGACCTCCGGATCGGCCTCGATCTCGGCTGGCGCGCCTTCCTTGAAGATGCGCCCGTTGTGCATCATCGTGACGCTCTCGACAACGCGGAGTGCGACGTCCATGTCGTGCTCGATGATGATGTAACCGATATGGTCGGGAAGGGCGGTCAGGATCGCGACCAGATCGCCGCGTTCGGTCGGCGACAGCCCGGCCGCCGGCTCGTCGAACAGGATGAAGCGCGGCGCGCCCGCCAGCGCCAGCGCGATTTCGAGCTGGCGCTGCTGGCCGTGCGCCAGTTCGCCGACCAGGCGATCGGCGACCGCTTCCAGGTGAACGAGTGAAATAAGGTCGGCGACCGATTGCATGATCGCATCGCCTGCGCGCGTGCGGATAAAGGAGAAGCGGCTGCGGGAAACGCCGCGGCAGGCGAGATAAACGTTCTCGCGCACCGTGAGCCGCTGGAACAGCAGCGAAATCTGATAGGTGCGGCGAAGACCGCGGCGAATGCGTTCGTGCGGCGGCAATGTCGTCACGTCCTCGCCGAAGAAGCGCACCGTCCCCGCGGTCGGCGGAAAGTCGCCGGTGACGCAATTGAGCAGCGTCGTTTTGCCCGCCCCGTTCGAGCCCAGTACGGCGCGCCGCTCGCCGGGGCGGACACTGAGCGTGATATCGGTCAGGGCCGCCAGCGCGCCGAAGCTGCGGCTGACGCCGCGCAGTTCAATCGCATTGCCGGTGCCAGCGGCGGTCAGTCTTTCGGCGATCGAGCTCACGCGCTGTTCCTCCCGCCGCGTGCACGCTCCGCCCACCGGCGCCATAGGCCGATGACGCCGTCCGGCGAAAACAGCACGATGATGAGAAAGCCCAGCCCGATCAGCGTCTGGAAGCGGCGTCCGTCCAGTCCGACCGCGACCAGCGCGTCGAGGGCAAAGGTCCGCAGGATCACGTAGATGATGGCGCCGATGAAGGGGCCGATCGGGTGACCGAGACCGCCGACCACTGCGATGACAAGGAGGTAGATCACCACATTAACGTCGACCGAGAACGGCGAGATTTGATTGTTCTGCCATACCAGGAGAATTCCGCCGACTGCGGCGATCAGCGCCGCGAATGCATAGGCGGCGATGCGGTGAGCGGTGACATTATAGCCGATGGCCTCCATGCGCCGCGGATTGTCGCGCACGCCCTGCAAAGCGAGGCCGAATGGCGCCCGGGAGACGTAAACGACGACCACATAGCTGAGCGCCGCAAAGAACAAGATCAGGTAGTACAGCGGCAGCGGGGCCTTCCAGTTGACGCCGAGGAAATGCGGCGCCGGAATCGTGGTGAAGCCGTTGAAACCATTGAAGATCGGCCAGTTTTGCAGGGTCAGGTAAAAGAACGCGGCGGCGATCGCCAGCGTGATCATGATCGTATAGATGCCTTCGGTGCGCGCGGAGAGCGCGCCCGTGAACGTGCCGAACGCGACCGCAATCGCGATTGCCATTGGGGCCGCCACCCACCAGGGCCAGAATAAACTGATGTTGGGGAGCGAGCTGGCACCGAAGACGGCAACCATGTAGCCGGAAACGCCGGCAACCGTCATTTGCGCGAGACTGACCATGCCGCCATAGCCGGCGAGGAACATCAGCGACAGCGCGATCATGCCAAGGATCATGGCCCAGCCGAACACCTGAACGAGGATAAAGTCGCTGGCAACCGTCGGCATCAGCACGAGCACAAGGCCGAGAATGAGGATCGCTGCGTGGCGCGACGCCCACTGCGACAGCGCGCCGCCGCGCTGCACTGCGTCAATGTCGATCGGGCCGGATTGCGTGGTCTCCGCCAGCGCCATTTTCAGCGTCTCCCCAGGAGTCCCTGCGGACGAATGGCCAGCACGATGACCATGATCACGAAGGTCAGCATCGTCGCGTAGTTCTGGAAGTAAGTTTGGCCGAATTGTTCGGCGCAGCCGATAATGATCGCACCGAGCGCCGCGCCGGGTATCGAACCCATGCCGCCGACGATCACGACCTGCAGCGAGGCCAACAGAAAATGAGAATCCTCACCGAGGGAGATGGATTGGAAAGTGCCGCCGACGATGCCGGCCATTCCCGCCAGGCCAGCGCCGAATGCGAACACCAAGACGAATAACAGCTGCACGCGATAGCCGAGCACCGAGAGCATGTCGCGATCGTCGACTCCGGCGCGGATCATGATCCCGATCCGCGTGCGGTGGAGAGCGAGCCACATGCCAATCCCAATGACGACCGCGGCGGCGAAAATAACAAGCCGCACCCGCGGATATTGAAGAAACACGGCCTGACCGCTTGATCTGACGGCCACGACGATGGGCGTCGGCAATGGCCCCAACAGACTGTCCGGCGTATCGATCTGAATGGCGTTCCCGCCCCAGACCCAGACCATGAGGTCGGAGAAGATGATCGAAAGCCCAAGCGTCACCAAGGTCTGCCGCAGATCCTCACCCTCCATCCGGCGGAAGATGAGATACTGCATGGCGACGCCGATGACGGCACAAAAAGCAAACGCCACGACGAAACTGAAAAGCCACGAGCCAGTCCACTGCGTCGCTTCGTAGCCCATATAGCCGCCAAACAAATACAGCGAGCCATGTGCGAGGTTCACATTGCGCATCAGGCCGAAAATCAGCGTGAAACCGGTGGCGACGAGAAAGTAAAGTCCGCCGAGGGTGATGCCGTTGAAAAGCGCATTGACGAAAAGGCGCTTTTTTCCAAACACCTCCTCGAAGCCTGCCGGCCAGGGCGCCAGCACCAGCCAAAGCGCAAAGATGGCGACGACGGCGATAACAAGTGCGGCTACCGGATGACGCCCCACCCAGCGGCCGAGCGCATCGCCGCGCGCCGCGCCATGAATCCTCCCATCATCGCCAAAAGCCGTGCTCACCTGGCTGCCTCCGACATTGGCGAAAACTAGCCGAGCCGGGCTGCTGGGGCATGTTTGTTAGTCTGATTTTTCCGCCTTAGCCGCGGAGGCTGACGGGATTGGCGGACTATTCGCTTACGACACGCGCGATGGTCCGGTAAAGCGTGGGCGCAATCCCGACATGGGCGGCAAAAAAATGCGTAAAGTGGCTTTGCGAGGAAAAGCCCAGCTCGAAACCGATATCCGTAATCGAGCTTTGCGACGCCGTTAACCGATCAAGCGCCCGCTCGATCCGCATCGTATTGGCGTAAAGTGCCGGCGTAACGCCGGTGTTCTCGCGAAAGAGCTTGTAGAAATGCGGACGCGAAAGGCCGGCGTCGCGCGCCACATTGTCGAGTTCGATGCCCTCGCCAAGACCGTCGTCCAAAAGGCGCAGTGACTTGCGGACACGGAAGTCGATTGGCGCCCGCGGTCGCGCGGTGAGGCTTCGCCGGTCGCCGGATGTCCAGGATTTATTGAAGCTCGCATCAAACAGCTGATTCAAATAACGATTTACGATGCGATAGCTGGCGTTCGTGACCAGCGTGTGCGCAAGGCTGACGGCAATCGACCGAATAGTCGTTCCGACCCGGATCCCGTTCGCGCCAAATCGGAGGCTGCCGCGGCCCTCTTGATCCCGGTCGAGCCAGCGATCGCAGATATAGGCGACCAGAAATACTGCGGGTTCGCCGCCGGAGCACGGCTGAAAAGAATGCGGCTGCCAAGGATTGATCGCCACCCCGGCCGTCTGGTTGACCAGATGCGAAACGCCCGAAATGGCGACGATGGCCGGGGGGCCGCTGAGCAGGAACGTCAAATGCCCTTCGCGGTGGGCATGGGTGCGCATTGGTTTGTCGAGCCGGTACACGGTTACGCGGCCAAACGCTCCATGACAGACGGCCAAAGCCGTGCTCATACGTTCCTCCCAACGCGCACATTATTGTTTCGATTAGCTTGTTTGCCCGATTAAACGACGGGAGGGCCTCGTTGACAAGTGGGTCCTGCGCCGCGGCGCCCGGGCAGCAAACGGCCGGCAACGGCCGCTCGGAATCGAAGAATCAGACTATCAGACACGGCCAGACGCGCGGCTTTGGGCGGACGCGGCTTGCCGCGTCGGGCCGGCGACTGATACGATTTAACATCGGTCGTGGCAGGGGCGACGGTCATACCCCCGAAAATGACGCGTTAAGCGCATTCGACCGGCAACGGCGCCGTTTCACGGCGTCCGGACACAGGAGGGAACCTCATGCGCAAGGGCTTACTATTGGCAACTGCGGCCGGTTTTGCCGCTATCGTTGCAATTGGGTCGGCGAACGCCGCCGACAAACTCAAAGTCGGCGTCACCGCGACACTCGAAGGCACGTACACTGTTCTCGGTGAGGACGGTATGCGCGGCTACGATCTGGCGGTTGAAGCGCACGGCGGCAAGGTCGCCGGCAGGGAAGTTGAAACCATCGTCGGTTCCACGGACGCCAGCCCGGATTCGGCGCTGCGCGCTGCCAAGAAGCTGGTCGAACAGGACAAGGTCGACATGCTGATCTCCCCGCTTTCGGGCGCGGAAGGCATCGCGATCCGCGATTATTCGAAGACCCAGCCGCAGATCACGGTCATGAACGCGGCCTCTGGCGCGCTCGAGACGACTTATGGAGATCCGTCAGCCGGTGTCTCGCCGTCGCCGACTTTGTACCGCACCAACCTGGATGGGGCACAATGGCAGGCGGGGCTCGGCGATTACGCTTATAATGTCAAGCACTACAAGAAGATCGCAACAATCGGCGAGGACTACGCGTTCGTCTATACGCAGGTGATGGGGCTGGTGGTTGAATATTGCAAGGCCGGCGGACAGATCACCAAGCGGCTTTGGGTGCCGCTAGGGACCAAGGACTTCGCCTCCTACATTCCCCAGCTTCTGTCGGAAGACGTCGATGCCATCTATCTCGGTCTCGGCGGCGCCGACGCTGTGAACTTCCTCAATCAGTACCAACAGGCCGGCGGCAACGCCCACCTCATCGGCGGCTCGATCATGGTCGACCAGACCGTGCTGTCGTCGAAGGGTAAGGCCAAGGATGCTTTGATTGGCACCATTGCTGCCAGCGGCATGGCCGACAATGACCCGAGCCCGAAATGGCAAGCCTTCGTAAAGGCCTACCAGCAGCATGCGAAAACTGGCTACTTCAAAAATGCTTTTGCCAGTCCGTCGCTGCTCGCCATCAACTACTACAACTCGGCCGACTCTATGTTTAAGGCGCTCGACGAGGTCAAGGGCGATCTCAGCAACAACAACAAGAAGTTCCGCGAAGCCTTGAACAAGATCGTGCTCGATGCGCCGAATGGAAAGATCACCCTCGACGAGAACCGCCAGGCGATCGGCACGAACTTCGTCACCGAAGTCGTCAAGGCCGATAATGGCGACCTGATCAGCAAGGTCGTGAAGGTCATTCCCAACGTGCAGGAGCGGCTCGGCTTCTCCAAGGCGGTGTTCGACAAGTTTGTCCCGCCGGGACGCGAAAATCCGCCTTGCAAAAAGAACTACAACTGACAATAACGGCGTGAAATTGAAGAATTCTCGGCCGCGCTGCTAGCGCGGCCGAGATTTTTTTTTCGTCTCAAACACCCGAAAGACCGAGGCGAAGCGCCTACGGCCGTGCAACGGGAGGAACGTAAGCTTCCAGCTCGGCGTTCGGCAGGGTCACCACCTGGCCGATCTCGGCCGAGCGATAGAGCGCCATGAGCATCTCGACGACCGCTACGCCGTCGTGAAACGTCTCGATCGGCTGCCGGCGGTGACGAAAAGCTTCGACCATGTGCCGGTCCTCGCCGATATACCCATAGATATCCGCTTCGTTCTCGACGACCGGCATCAGGCCCTGCTCGGCGTTCTGCTTCTCGACCAGATCCTCGCCCTGACCGCCGGCCACTTCGCGCGACAAGAACACCTTCAGCCCGGTGTTGAGGGAGGAGAATTCCATGGAGTATTCCGGGCCAAGGAGTTCGATCAGGATACGGAGGCCGGCGCCGACATAGGCCCATGAATTTGTGGCCTCAACCATGACTTCGTGCCCTTCCGCATCGCGGAAGGTGAGTGCGCCGCGGGCGAAATCTTCGGCCGGCCGGGTAGCGTAATCGATCTCGGCGCCCATCATGCCCTTGAGCTTCGCCACGTATTCGGGCCGCGTCCATTTCAGATTGCCGACCGTGGCGCTGGCGCTGACGAGCTTGAGGTCGGTGCGCGGCGCGCCTGGCTTGGTCAGCAAATACCGCCCGACCTCGACGCTGTGACATGTCATATCGGAGAGCACGCCGCCGCCTTGGCGGCGGCCCTGCCAGAACCAGGGCATGTGCGGCCCGCTGTGCTCCTCCGCGGCGCGCGCCAAATAAGGCCGGCCGCAGATCGGCACAGCGCGGCGCCACACGATGTCCTTGCCGCGCTGCACCGCGCTCGAAAACACCTGATTTTCCAGATAGCCGTGCATCAGCTTGGCATCTTCCGCAAGGCGCAGCATCTCGCGCGCCTCGGAAAGCGTGCGCCCCAGCGGCTTTTCGCACGCGACGCCGATGAGCTTCGCCCATCCGGATTTCACCAGGCGATGGATTTCCCGCATGGTGTCGAGCCGCGCGAAATTCGGCACGCCGATCCACACCGCATCGACGTCGCCGGAAATCAGCATCGCCTCGAGCGACGGGAATGGCCGGCAGGGGCCAAGCTCAAGTGCATCGGCCTTTGCCGCGATCGCCTCGCGATGGCTGGCCGTGGGGCTATAGACTCCGGAAACCGTGACGTGCCGCACGGAGAGCAGCGCCTGGAGGTGGAAGTTTGCAATAAAGCCGCTGCCGATCAAGCCGACCCGCAGCGGTGCGATTGGCGCGACCATACGGAAATCCTCCGGATCAGGGCCGTGTTCGGGCCGCTCTGCCATGCGCGTGGGCGGTATTCCGAATAAGCGCTCGGACCGCGCCGCACGGTAGCGATCTGCCGGATTCCAGGGAAGCCCGCAGGCGAGACACGGATAGCACGTGGCGAACGGCACGCCTCTGTCTGCTCGGCTGTACTCATTCGTGGCCGTCCGCTAGAATTCAACGCCAAAGTTGTGGGCCGATCGTGCGCTCGGGAAAATAGTTTGAGTTTGGCCGGCTAGGTGCGGCGGTTGGCCGGACGCGCCGCCGGCAAGCAACAAAAAATTTTGTTCCGGCGAACGGTGGAACTCGGGAGGTGACGATGAGGGGATTGACCGCCGTCGCGACCGGTACGGCGATGCTGATCGGGTGCGTTCTCACCGCGCAGGCTCAGGAAAAGGTGTCCGATGGCGTGGTGAAAATCGGCATGATCGAGGACATGTCGAGCATCTATGCGGACATCACCGGCATTGGCGCGGTGACGGCCGCGAAGATGGCAGTGGAGGATTTTGGCGGCACCGTGCTCGGCAAGCCCATCGAAGTCGTTTCCGCGGATCACCAGAACAAGGCGGATATTGCCGCGGCCACGGCGCGGGAATGGTTCGATACCCAGCACGTCGATGCGCTCATGGACGTCGCCGCGTCGGCGACCGCGCTTGCCGCGGTTGAAGTCGCCAAGACCAAGAACAAGATCGTCGTCCTCAACGGGCCGGGTGCAGCGCGCATCACCAACGAAGCCTGCACGCCGGTCTCGGTGCATTACACCTATGACAATTACGCGCTCGCCCACGGCACCGGTACCGCCATGGTCAAGGCCGGTTACGACACCTGGTTTTTCATTACGGCCGATTATGCTTTTGGCCACGACCTCGAACAGGTCACGGCGGCCGTTGTCAAAGCGAACGGCGGCCAAGTGCTCGGGGATACCCGGGTTCCGATCAACACGTCGGATTTTTCTTCGGCGCTGCTGCAGGCTCAATCATCGAAAGCCAAGGTGGTCGGGCTCGCCAACGCCGGCGCCGATACCACCAATTCCATCAAGCAGGCGGCCGAGTTCGGCATCGTCCGCGGCGGCCAGAAGATGGCCGGGATGCTGGTGTTCATCAACGACGTGAACACCCTTGGCCTTCAGGCGGCGCAGGGCATGCTGCTGACCACCGCCTTCTATTGGGACCGCGATGCGGAATCGCGCGCCTTCGCGCAGCGCTACTTCAAGCGCATGAACCGGATGCCGAACATGACCCAGGCCGGAATTTATTCGGCGACCACGCATTATCTCAAAGCCGTACAGTCCGCCGGCACGGATGAGACCCAAGCCGTCATGGCGAAGATGCGCGCAACACCGATCAATGACTTCTTCGTCGAAAACGGAAAAATCCGCGACGACGGCCGCATGGTCCATGACATGTATTTGTATGAGGTCAAAAAGCCCTCGGAATCCAAGGGGGCGTGGGATTATTACAAGCTGGTCGCTACGATCCCGGCAGGGCAGGCATTTCTGCCGCTATCGGAATCGAAATGCCCGCTGATAAAGAAGGCGCAATAGCGCTGTTGCGCCATTACCAGCTTCAGCGCAGCGCTGCGGCAACGTCGCTTGTCTGGTTTGGCTGCTGCTCCCGCAACAGCGTCTCGGCCAACTCGCGTAGACGCACCCTCTGAACTTTGGGACCATTCGGGCTATCGACGATCGGGAATCGGTCGACCACGACGATGCGCTCTGGAACCTTGAACCGCGCCAATTGTTCGAGGCAACGGTCCCGCAAAATTGCCTCTTGCAAAATGGCGCCGTCGGTCGGCTGAACGAAGGCTACGGGTACCGGATCGGCCGCTTGCCGTGAGGCGGCCACGACTTGGACGCCGGCAACCCCTGGCTCTGCTTGAATGACAGCCTCGATCTCCTCAGGGCTGACCAGGAAGCCGCCGAGACGCATGGCGTCGCCAATTCGCGCCTCATAGACGAAGCCCGCGCCGGTCAGCCGGCCGAGATCGCCGGTCCGGAACATGCCATCGGCGTCGATTGCCCGTTCGGTCGCGGTCGGATTATCCAAATATTCGATGAAGCGGGACGGCGCATCGATCCATAGTTCGCCCGAGGCGCCGGGCGGAAGCGCGTCGCCGGTCTCCGGATCGCGCACCATAAGCCGCGCCTGACGATTGACCGGCACGCCGCCGCCGAGCAGGCGGTTCTCGCCTTCCGATACCGAAAAGAGCGCCTGCACTTCCGAACTGCCGTAGAGACCGCGCGGCTGCATGCCCGCTGCTTCCGCCGCGGCGATCGATGTGGCGGCGCTCGAATGGAAGGCGGCGAAACCGGCAAAGCGCACGGAATTGAATCTGCGCCCGCCTGATGCGGCCGCGATCCGGCCGAACATATCGTCACCCCCAATCACGTGGCTGATCCGATGCCGGCGGATCAGCTTCGCCGCGGCCCCGCCGTCGAACTGCGCAAGGCACACGATATGCGCGCCGCCGGCGATTGCGGCCATTGCCGCGGCGTTGCCAAATGTGCCGCAGAATGGCACCGCCCCGAGCAGCGCTGCACCCGCCGCATCCAGTCCGATATGGCGCGCAATATCGGCAGCGTGTCCGGCGATTGTTTGCTGATCGTGCAGGACCAGCTTCGGACCGCTGGTGGTGCCCGAAGTGGTGAAAGTCAGGCAGGGTGTATCCCCAGTCGACTGGTCCGGCCCCGCATTGGCCGCGTCATCATCGAGCGGCGATAGCGGCAGGCCGGCAAGCTTGGTCACGCCGACAGAAAGCGGCAGGGCAAAGACGCGACGCAGTGCGGCGCGATCCTCGGCGGGCAGGGCGGCGAAAATCGCCGGAAAGTTGACGGGCGGGAACCCCCATTCCGTCACCACAGCGACGGCGCGGGAACGACGCAGAAGATTGCCGACTTCGGCGGCGCGAAACCGTGTATTGATGTGGATGACAAGCGCGCCTAAGCGAGCGCAGGCAAAGATCGCAGCCAGATAGTCGGTTCCATTCGGCAGCCACAACGCCACCCGAGCGCCCGGGCCGACACCGCCGTTGCGCAGCCCCGCGGTTACGCGGAGCACACGATCGTGGAAAGTGCGCCAGTCCAAAGTGCCGGCGGCGTCGGTCACGGCGGGTCCCGACGGGTCGCGCTCCGACCATTCCATCAGCGCACTGAGCGTGCGCGGATACTCCACGCCGTAGGTTTTGCGCATCACAACGGCTCCGCCACCCACACCGCAAGCTGTCACATCATAGAAGCTGGCAAAGTGCAGTCACCAGGCGAGTTGGCCGTCTGCCTATTGCATCGGCCGGCGCAGGTAACGGCCGCGCGCCGGTCCGACGATGTTTCCGCGGTCGTAGACGAGCGCTCCGCGCAGGAAAGTGCTTTTGACGCGGCCGCTGAGTTCCTGACCCTCGAAGGGCGAATAGCCCTGTTCGGACTCTGATTCGCTCGCGCGAACGACGAAGCTCTCGTGCGGATCGACCAGCACGATGTCGGCATCAAAGCCGGGAGCGATATCGCCCTTATTGAGCAAACCGAACCGCCGCGCCGGATTCCAGCTCAGCAACTCGGCCATGCGATTGTAAGATAGGCCGCGCTTTTCCCCCTCGCTCAGCACGCCCGACAACAGATATTCGGTGCCGCCGAAGCCGGATTTCGCGAGCCAGATGTTATCCGGGTCATCCTTGGCCCATTTCTGTTCGGCCGAGCAGCAGGCGTGATCGCTGACGATCCAGTCGATCTTGCGGTCGAGCACGGCCTGCCACAGCGCCTCTACATCCTCGCGCGGGCGTATCGGCGGGTTGACCTTGGCGTGCACCGCGCATTCGCAGTCGGTATCGAGCAGGAGGTGCCCGACGGTAACTTCGCGGCGGAAACGGATATGAGGAAAGACCTGCTGCATCGTCCACGCTGCGTCGACCGCCTTGCGGGAACTCAAATGCAGGAGGTTGATGTTCATGCAGTTGGTTTCGTTGGCAAGGTAGGACGCGATCCACACGGCAAGCCCTTCCGAATGCGGCGGCCGAGCGGCGCTGTAAGCGTGCAGCCCGCTCAGCTTGCCCTCGCGCTCGACCAGCGTCGTGTAAGCATTGAGAATTTCGGCAAGCTCGCAGTGCAGGCTCACGCTGATGTAGTCGGCGAGTTCCGGATGGCGGTCCATGACGGCGCGGGCCGATCGCATGACGAATTCGAAATGCGCGATATCGTAACGATCCTCCGGGCCCAGCATGAGAAACTGGTTCTGCGAGGCCGATTTGCCGTGCAGTCCATAGCCGCCATAGAACATAAAAATCTTGAACGACGGCACACCGTGTTCGAGAGCGAGATATTCCATCTCGCCGAGGTGCTGGTTTTCAATGGGCGCCACGTGATAGCCGTAGTCGACCCAAAAGCGCCCGTCCGAGAGCTTCAGGATCTCGGGCATGACTTCGCGATAGGGGCCGCCGCGGTTGAGATAATACGCGCCGGTGCGGATGTAGTTCAGGCTCGAAGTCACGCCGCCCATCGCGGCCGCCTTGCTTTCGCTGACCGCATCCTCGGCAAGCGGCCGGTAGATACCGGCATGCATATGTGCGTCGACACAGCCGGGAAAAGCCAAGAGCCTGTCGGCGTCGAACACCTGGTTCGCGTCTTCGGTGCGAATTTCCGGCGCCAGCCGCACCACTTTGCCGTCCTTGATGCCGACGTCGAGGCAGTCCACGCCGGTATTGTTCGGACGCACCACGCGCGCGTTCTTGATGACGAGATCAAACATCTTCATTTCAGTTTCTCACTTTCGCGTGTTTTGAGCCGCCGTGTCATCGCTGTCCCGACGTGCGGCCGGGTTGTCGTGGCTCTTTCTGTGACTCGTGTTGCGTATCCTGCTCCTCATAGCGCTTGCCGCGCGCCAGCATTTCGGGCGTGCCGAGCAGATGATTAAGCCCGTTGAAGTCGAACATCCGCGCGCGGAACGGCGCGGTGCTGCCATGCGCCTTCAGCGAGGCATAGAACTCCTCGGCCGTCTTGGCTTGCGCGCGCACCACGCCGGCGGCAAAGATCACGACGGCGAAGCCGAGCGCCTCGAGTTCGCTCGCCGGCAGGATCGGTGTCTTGCCGCCCTCCACCATATTGGCGAGCAAGGGCACGGACTTGCCGAACCGCGCGCCGATGCGGCTGAGCTGGTCGCGTTGCTGCGGCGCCTCGACGAACAGCACATCGGCGCCGGCGTCATGAAAAAGCGCGGCGCGCGCCATGGCCCGGTCGAAGCCCTCGACGGCGATGGCGTCGGTGCGGGCGACAATCAGGGTATCGCGGGAAGTCCGTGCATCGACCGCCGCTTTGATCTTGCCGGCCATCTCCGGCGCCGAGATCAGCGTCTTGTCATCGAGATGACCGCAGCGCTTGGGAAAGTCCTGGTCCTCGATCTGGATCGCGTTGGCCCCGGCACGCTCCAAGAGCCGCACCGTGCGCTGGACATTGAGCGCATTGCCATAGCCGGTGTCGGCGTCGACGACGAGATGGGCGCCGACGCGGTCGCGGATCAGCGCCACCGTCTGCACGATTTCGGTCATGCTGACGAGACCGATGTCAGGCCGCCCGAGACGCGTGTACGCAATCCCGGCGCCGGACACGTACAGCGCCTCGAACCCGGCGCGCTCGGCAATGAGTGCGGTAAGCGGATCGTACACGCCCGCCGCCATCACGATTGGCCGGCGCGTCAGGCGTTCAGACAAGGCATTTTCGGTCATGATTTCATAATCCCAGATAAGCGCGTTTGAGCTTTGGGTCGGCGGCAATGTCCGCCGATAAACCGGACATGACGCATTGGCCCTCGGCAAGGATATAGGCGCGATCGGCGATCTCGAGGCTCTGCACGACGTTCTGCTCGACCAGCAGCACGGCGACGCCGTCGGCATGGATGCGCGCGATCAGCGCGAACAGTTCCTCGACCAGAATCGGGGAAAGCCCGAGCGATGGTTCATCGAGAATAAGCAATTTCGGCTCGGCCATCAGGCCGCGGCCGATCGCGAGCATCTGCTGCTCGCCACCCGACAGCGTGCCGGCCCGCTGCGCGCGCCGCTCGAACAGGCGCGGGAAGATCGCGAATACCCGGCCGCGATTTTCGCCGCGGTGTTCCGCGGCGCGGCGATAGCTGCCGAGGTCGAGGTTCTCGCTGACCGACAGGTTTGGGAAAATCCGGCGGCCCTCGGGCACGTGAATAAGGCCGCGCCGGACGATCGCTGCCGGCGTCTCGCGCGCGATGTCGGTGCCGTCGAAACGGATCGCGCCGGCGCGGGCACGCACGATGCCCGAGATGGTACGATTGAGCGTCGATTTGCCGACGCCGTTTGAGCCAAGGATGGCAACGATCTCACCCGCTTCGACGTGAAGGTCGACGCCGCGCAAGACATCGGTATCGCCGTAGCCGGCGTAGAGATCGCGAACATCGAGAAGCGGCTCAGCGGGCATCGGCGATCCTCACCTTGGCGGCCGCGCCGTGGCCGAGATAGGCCTCGACGACGATGGGATCAGCCGCCACCTCGGCCGGGCTGCCTTCGCCAATGATGCGACCTTCGGCTAGCACGAAGACGTGCTCGGCAAGGCTCATCACCGCCTGCATCACGTGCTCGATCATGACGACGGCAATGCCGCGAGCGCATAACGCGCGGATAACCGGCACCATGTCGTTGATTTCGGATGGGTTGAGCCCGGCCAGCACTTCGTCGAGCAAGAGCAGCTTCGGCCCGGTGGCGAGAGCACGCGCAAGCTCGAGGCGCTTTCTGCCGGCGACCGTCAGCGTATTGGCGGGCCGATCGAGCATGTCGCCGAGACCGACGTCTTGCGCCACTGCTTCGGCAACCGCGATCGCGGCGGCGCGTCTGCGTTGCCGCAGATGCGCGCCGATCACGACGTTGTCACGCACCGACAGGCCGGCGAAGGGCTGCACAATCTGGAAGGTACGGGCGATGCCGCGCCGGGCGAGCCGATATGGCGGCTCTCCGGTGACGTCGTCGCCGCCATAGCGGATGCGGCCGGCGCTGGGCTTGAGGAAACCGGAAATGACGGCAAAAAGAGTGGTTTTGCCGGCGCCGTTGGGACCGATCAAAGCGGTGAGGCGAGCGGCCGGCGCCGACAGCGTGGCGGCGTTGACCGCCAACAGCCCGCCGAAACGGCGCGACACGCGCTCGACCGAAAGAAGCGGCTCAGCCACCGGCCACTCCCACTATCGATTTTCGGGACGGCATGAAGCGGCGAACCAGCCGTGCGCGCGCATCGGCCAGGGCACCGATAAGACCGCGCGGCGCAAACGCGATGACGAGCACGAGCATCGCGCCGTAAATCATCAGATCGAGACCGGGGACATCGCCGGTCACCAGCCTGGCGGCTTCGCCGAGCGATTTCACGACCAATGCGCCGACGAGCGCCCCGAACACGGTACCGACGCCGCCGATGATCGGCGTCAGCAGCGCCTCGATGGAGATCCAGGTGCCATAGCCGATGCCGGCGTCGATAAAGAGGAAATACTGCGCGTAGAAGCAGCCGGCTGCCGCGGTAATCGCAGCCGAGAGCACCATGGCGCCGAGCTTGACTGCGGTCGCATTGACGCCGAGCGCCATAGCGGTGTCTTCGTTTTCGCGCACGGCGATCAGCCAGGCTCCGAAGCGCGAACGCTCGATAAGTTGGGTGACGACCAGCGAGACGGCCACGAGCGCGAGGATGACAAGATAGAAGGCGGCGCGGCTGCGGAACTGGAACAATTCGGCCTGCAGATCGAGCTTGATCAAAATGCCGACGCCGGCACCGGTGACCGGCGCGACGCTGGCGAGGATGCGTAATACTTCGGCGAAGGCAAGCGTCACCAGGGCGAAATAGGAGCTGCGCAACCCGGCGCGGAAGGTAAGCCCGCCAATGATGGCGCCGACGGCGGCGCCGCCCGCGATGCCGGCGGCAAAACCGATCCACGCATTGACGCCGTAGCGGACCTGCAGGATCGCGGTCACATAGGCGCCGGTGCCGAAGAAGGCGGCGTGGCCGAAGGAATATTGGCCGCCATAGCCGCCGAGGATGTTCCAGCCCTGGCCGGCGAGCGCGATCATCAGCGTCACTACGAGGAAATTGAGCACGACGTTCGAGTGGACAAAAAGCGGCACCGCGGCAAGCGCCGCCGTCACAATGGCGATGGGCAAAAAACCCTTCACGCGCTGGCTCCGAACAGACCGCGGGGGCGAACCAGCAGCACGGCGATGAAGATCAGGAATATGCCGACCTGGCCAAGCAACTCGCCGAAAAAGAAGCTGCCGAGGCTTTCGACGACGCCGATGAGGAGACCGCCGATCAGCGCGCCCGGTACCGAACCCATGCCGCCAAGCACGACAATCGTGAAGGCGATAAGAACGAAGGAATTTCCCGCGCTCGGGTTGACGTAGTAGGTCGGAATCAACAGACAGGCGGCGACGGCGACGCAGGCGGTGCCGAGGCCGAAGGTCATGGCGTAGATGTGCGCCACGTCGATGCCGGCGAGCTGCGCGCCGAGCTTCTCCTTGGCGACAGCGCGGATCGCCTTGCCGGTGTCGGTCAGAAGTCATGAGCAGCCACAGCATCAGCGCAACGACGAATACCGCGGCGAAGGAAATCACCCGCGGCAGCGCGAGAAACGTGAAGCCGAGATCGATACTCCTAAATCCGTAAGGAAGGTCGATGGTGCGGGTGTCGGCATGGAACGTGTAGAGCAGCGCGTTCTCGATGCATACCGCCAATCCGAGCGTGACCAACAGCATGTTGCGATCGTCGCCATGCGAGGCGGGACCGATGACGAAGCGTTGCAGCACATAGCCGAGCGCGAAAAAGAGAGGTGCGAGCGCAAACACGGCAAGATAAGGATCGAGGCCGAGTTTTTGATAGCACAGGAACGCTGCGAACAGGGCGGCGCTCAAAAGCGCGCCATGGGCGAAATTGATGATGTGCAGCACGCCGTAGATCAGCGTCAGCCCGAGCGCGACAAGCGCGTACACGGCGCCGGTCAGGAGCCCGTTGAGGACCGCGGAGATCAGGATAAGGGGCGAGAGCACGGAAATTAATCAACGACTGCGTCATCGGGAGAAGCGAAGCGATAAAGCAAGTCAAAGCTCGTTTCGGCAGCCCGGATCGCTTCGCGGCGCTTGTCATCGGGCCGGCCACGTCGGGCCGGCCCCGCTGGCACGCAATGACGAGACAGTCCCATTGCCCCTACGCGGGCATCGGAAACACCGCCTTCGCATTGGCGAACTCGGGCGGCAGGATGACTTTGATGTCGTTGTCGAGCACCTGGGTGTTGACCGGCGCCGCGCCCTGGTTCTGGCCGTTGACGAACTTGGTCGGGCCGTAGGGCATGGTGTGACCGGAGAAGGTCAAATCCGCCAATGCGGTGATGAGCTTGGCGCGATCCGCAGACGCAGCATGTTCGAGCGCGTCGGCGACGAGCAGCACAGCCGTATAGTTCATGTACAGCTCGTAGGTGAAGAACTGGCCGTTGGCCTCGACCTTTTTCTTGAGCTCCAGTGCTTTGGCGCTTTTCGGATTGAACCAGTGATTGCAGTCCATGATGTATTTGGCGGCGTCGGGAAATGCCTTGACGAATTTGTAGGAAGACGCCGCGCCGCCGAGCACCGAATAGATGCCTTTCGGCCGTACGTGCTGTTCCAGCATGGTGCGGGCCAGCAGAACGTACTCATTATAGTAGTCGGCGGGAATGACGAGGTCCGGATTTTGCGCTTTGATCTTGAGCACGACGTTGTTGAAGTCTCGCGTCGGGGTCGGATGCGCGATGGTCTCCAGGATCTGGAAACCCTTGGCGGGCAGCTGGGCGTTCAAAAGCTTGGCCAGGCCTGAGCCAAACAGTAAATCCTCATGCACGATGATCAACGTCTTTGCCGGCTTGCCGGCGGCGTCGTTGATCGTCGTCAAATTTTCGAGCGCGGTCTTGGCGATGACGCCGAAGCCGGGGCCGAAGCGGAAAGTGTTCTTGAGGCCGCGGTTTACAATCGAGTCGGCAACGCCGACATCGACCACATATGGCAGGTCATAGCGCGCGGCGGCCTGGCTGACTGCAAGGCAGATCGAGGAGGCATAGCCGCCGACGATGCACGATACCTCGGCGGCATTCATTTTCTCCACTTCGGCGGTACCGCCGTCGGGCGTCGATTGTGCATCGCCGAGGATCGGATCGATCTTGGCGCCTTTAAGCGCCTTGATGCCGCCGGCGGCGTTGATCTCTTCGACCGCCATGGTGGCGCCAATGCGGCCTTGCTGGCCGGAATAGGACAGCGCCCCGGTCATGGGGTGAAGGAGACCAAGTTTTACGCCGGCACCTTGCGCCCGCAGGACCGACGGCACGGCGAGACTGCCCGACGCGGCCGCGGCGGCCCCAATCGCCGAGGTGGCCAGGAATCGGCGGCGATCGATGCGCATGTTATGTTTTGACATGACTATCCTCTCCTTCGCTTGTCGCTTGCGGCATCCGCTTGGCCGCCTTCTTTGGCCCCCTCAAGTCTTCGCGCCGCGCCTCATTGCGTTGGCGCGGGCGCTTGCCGAGCACCGGAGACCAGGTCTTCGCTTCGCTCGCACCCGAGCCCGAGCGCACCAGGTCCATCTCGAAGGCGTAGCGGTCCGGCCGGTACAGCGCGTGCAGGTGCTCGACGGCGCGGCCGGATTGATCGCAGACCACACGGACGAGCTCGATGAGCGGCGATCCGGCCCGTACCTCGAGCGCCTCTGCTACATCGGGCGTCGCCAGCCCGGCACTAATGCGCTGCCGCGCCCGCTCCACCTTCACGCCCGCGCGTTCCAGGAGCTCGAGCAGCGGTCGCGACGCCAATTCCTGCTCGCTGAAAGTCACCGCGATGCTTTCGGGGATGTGGGTCGTCAGATAGGAGAACGGCATACGGTCGACGGCGCGCACGCGAACCGATCGCTGCAGCAGCTGATCCGGCCCGACGCCAAGCGCCTGGGCAACCGGGCCCGCCGCCGGGACGTAATCGAAGGCAAGAAGCCTGACCGCTGTGCGGCGGCCCATATCCGCCAGATTGGCTAGCACGCCGGCAATATCCGCGGTCATCGGCGCCTGTGCCGGCCGATAAATCACGCGGGTTCCGACGCTGCGGCGACGCTCGATGAACTGCTCGCGCTGCAGCTCGCCGAGCGCGCGCCGCACCGTGACCCGCGACACACCGTAACAGTCAGCGAGTTCGTTCTCGGTCGGCAGCTTGGCGCCGAAGCCAAAAACGCCGCTGAGGATGCGGTCGCGCAAAATAAGGTAGACCTGCTTCGCCTTCGCCTCGCCTAGCCAATCGCGCAAGTTCATCTCCCAATTGCGTGCCGCCCGGCGGTGGTGCTTTACTTGGTATTCTTTAGCGTACAATATTTGCTACAAGCTCCACAAGCCCACCGCCGGGAAGGCAGCCGATCAGCATGAGCGAGCAGCAAACCCTCTTCGATAAGCTGTGGTCGGCCCACGAGATTGCGCGGTGCGAGGACGGTGCCGCGCTGCTATGGGTCGACCGCCACTATGTGCATGAAGGCTCGTTTCTGTCGTTCACGCAGCTGCAGAAGCGCGGACGCTCGATAGCGGAGCCCGAACTCACGTTCGGCATCGCCGATCATTACGTACCGACCCGACGCGGCCGGCCGGTCGCCGATCCCTCAATCGCGGCCATGGTGACTGGGTTCGAGGCCAATGCATCCGCAAGCCGCATCAGCTTGTTCGGCCTTGGCGACCCGCGTCAGGGCATTGTGCACGTGGTTGGCCCTGAACAGGGTCTCACCCTGCCCGGGCTGCTGATCGTGTGCGGCGACAGCCATACCTCGACCCATGGCGCCTTCGGCGCGTACGCGTTCGGAATCGGCACTTCCGAGGTGGCGCATGTGTTGATGACGCAGACGCTGTGGCAGATGAAGCCGAAGCGCATGCGCATCTCCGTCAACGGCAAAGCCACGGCCGGAGTTGTCGCCAAAGACATGATTCTCTCCATCATCGCCAAGATCGGCGCCGATGGTGCGCAGGGTCATGCGATTGAATACGCCGGCAGCGCGATCAGGGCGCTGTCGATGGAAGGGCGCATGACGGTCTGCAACATGTCGATCGAAGCCGGCGGCCGTTGCGGTATGGTCGCGCCCGATGGGACCACCTTCGCCTATCTGAAGGGCCGGCCCTATGCGCCCAAGGCAGCGGCATTCGATGACGCGGTCGAAGCGTGGTCGGCGCTTGTCTCGGATCCGGATGCCGCATTCGATCGTGAAGTCGCGCTCGATGCCGGCGCCATCGCGCCGATCGTCACTTGGGGCACGACGCCTGACGACGCACTGCCGATCGATGGCAGCGCGCCCGATCCGGCGCGCGAGCGCGACCCGGTGCGCGCCCAATATGTCCGCGATGCACTGGATTATATGAGCATCGCACCGGGCAAGAAGTTGACGGACATCGCGATCGATCGGGTCTTTATCGGCTCTTGCACCAACGCCCGGATCGAGGATTTGCGCGCGGCGGCTGCGGTGCTCGCCGGGCGCGTCAGCAAAGTGCCGGGGCTTGTATCGCCGGGCTCATCGACCGTGAAACGGCAGGCCGAGCAGGAAGGTCTCGATCGCATCTTCCGCGATGCCGGGCTCGAATGGGTCGAACTCCGGCTGCTCGATGTGCGTCGGCATGAATGGCGACATCGTACCGTCCGGGGAGCGCTGCGCCTCGACCACCAACCGCAACTTCCGCGGCCGGCAGGGTCCCGGCGCGCGCACGCATCTGATGTCGCCGGCGATGGTCGCCGCCGCCGCGGTCAGCGGGCACCTCGCCGACGTGCGGCCGTTGCTCGCGGGCCGCAAGCTCTAGAGGATCAAGCGGATGGAAAAGGTCGTTCGTCTTACTGCCAAGGCCTGCCCGTTGCTCCTGCCGAACGTGAATACCGATCAGATTTTGCCGGCGCGCTATCTGAAATTGCCGCGGTCGGCGGAGCTCGGGCGCGTCCTGTTCCAGGACTTGCGCCGCGACCCGGCCGGTAACGAAAGGCCCGACTTTCCGCTCAACCAGCCGGTTTGGCGCGACGCCAAAATTCTCATCGCCGGCCGCAATTTCGGCGGCGGCTCTTCACGCGAGGCGGCGGTCTATGCGCTCTACGAAGCCGGCATCCGCTGTGTCATCGCTCCTTCTTTCGGCGACATTTTTGCGCAGAACGCCGTCAAGAATGGTCTTCTCACGGCGATCCTTCCCGAAGCCGAAGTAGCCGATCTTGGCGCCACGATCGCCGCCGACCCCGAACCGCTGGTAACCGTCGATCTTGAGCAACAAACGATCGCGCGCGGCAATCGCAGCTTTAAGTTCATCATCGATGCAGTCAGCCGGAATCAACTGCTCAATGGCTGGGACGACATCGACCTGACCGAGAGCTATCGCGACCGGGTCGCGGCCTTCAAAGCGGCAGATCGTGAGCGCCGGCCGTGGGCTCTATCGCCGCTGCCTTAGCCGACAGAGAGTTGCCGCACGGCGCGGTAAGCCTGATCGATCGCCGAATCGGTGTACGCCGCGGCGCCGGCATCGGAGTTGGCGATCGCGATCCGGCCGAAGGGTGCGCGGCCGATCTCATGCGGTGCGCCGCCTTCCGGCCAGTCCGGATCGAACAGCGGGTTGTACTCGTAGACGTATCCATGCGGCCAGCGATTGACTGCGATCGCCGCGATGTCTCGCGCCGGATCGAAGCCGCCGGGACCCAGGATGCGCGCGAGCTGGTCGCGGATTTTCTCTTCGAACGTCGCGAAGCTGGTGTTGAGAATGTCGAAATGTCCCGCCCGATGCTGATCGCGCTCCGGCAAGCCGGGCGCAGCCGGCGTTCGCACCATTTGCACCAGCATCGGTTCATCCGGCGAGCGCGGGCTCCGATACGCGCCGATATCGACGGTCGGGTTCAGGAACAGCGATGAATGATAGGAACCGGGCGCATAGACCCGCGAGATGCCAAGCGTCTTGAACGAGGCCCAATTCCTCAGGGCGACGCTCGAATAGACCAGCGGAACTTTGACGGCATATCGCAGCGCTTGCTTCTGTCTGTCCGGCATTTCCGGACAAAGGTACGGAATCGTCATGTTATAGCAGGCGAGCACGCACGACCGCGCCCGCACCGAATACACCTCGCCGCCGCGGAGATACCCGATCTCGACCGCCGTCGACGGATCGCCGATATTGCAGGCGCGCACGACGATACTGCTGAGCCTGATGCGCACTGCCGACTCCGGACGATCGAGCCGCGCGTAGTCGACCTGCGCGGTCACGACATCTTCGGCGCTCTCGCCCGGCACGCTTTGCGGAATGAGCGCGCGCACCAGCAGCCGGCCGATCGAGGTATTGCCGTCGGGAAAATGGAATGTGTATGAGCCGCCATCGGCGTAACCTGCCGCCGTATATCCCATGTCCGGCGCCGAGCCGGGTGCGAGGTTGAGGCCCGCAAAACCGGGGAAGCCGAAGGCCCAGACGTCGAGCGCCGAAACCGCATCGATGCCGACGCCCCATTCGCCGTGCGTCCGCGCCTGATAGAAGGCGATGACGCCCGGATCGGCCTTGACGACATTTAACAGAAAATCGCGATAGCTCATCTTCGCCAGCCGCGATTTCTTTTCCTCGGAAGACAAGCCGGGAAGGTAGTCGGTATCGGCCTCCTCAATTCTGGCGATGTCGCGCTGCGTGCCAGGCGACAGCGGGGTTTGCGCCAGCAGCTGCGGCCAAGAAGCCTTACCGTCGGCGACCACGAGCTTGTCGGCACCGAAAGTTTCTCGGTCGAAGAACAGGCCACGGCCGAGGCCGAGCGACCGATAGAAATTGCGGTTCGCGCATTTCTTGGTCAGCGCAACGGGGTCGACGCCAAGCGCTTTCAGAAGACCATCCGCCACGGCGCTGTATGGCCGCGGACTGTCGATCCCCATGGTGCCGCCATTGATCAGCGCCAGCCGTCCGCCGAGCGCAAACTCGTTGCGCTTGGCATGGCCGCCGAAATCATCGTGGTTGTCGAGAATGAGGATCCGCGCGCCTTCATGTCTGGCGCGATAGAAATACGCGGCCGCCAGCCCGCTGATGCCGCCGCCGACGACCACAAGATCGTAGGCCTCGTGGGTATCGGTGACCTTGCCGGCGCGGGACCAAAAATCACCGTCGCGCAATGTATGGGCGGCTTCGAAACTGCCGGGATGATTTCCCCGCAACCCGGTCAGCGTCGCGGATCGTATCCGGGCGCGTCCTGAGGCGCCGACCCGCCGGCAAAAGCTGCGGCAATGAATTCAGGCAATACCCCGCCGGCGACGCCAGTGCTCGCGCCAATGGCGACGCCATTGAGAAAGTCCCTTCGGGTGATTTCGCTCGGCATTTTTGAACGCGCGGCCGCAACTATTCCCGCTCCAACGGACAGCCGCCTTCTTCCAATGAGCGGAACGCGCTGGCGCCGGGGATCGTGCCGAGAATGTTGTAATAATCCCAGGGCTCCTTCAACTCGGCAGGCTTCTTCACTTCCGCGAAATACATATCGTGCACCAAGCGACCGTCTTTGCGGATGCGGCCGTTCTTGGCGTAGAAGTCGTTGACTGGAAGCTCGCGCATCTTGGCCATGACCGCCCTGGCTTCGTCCGTGCCGGCGGTGGCGATCGCTTTGAGATAATGACGGACGGCGGAATATACGCTCGCTTGCGCCTGCGTCGGCATCGCGCCGCGGCGTGCAAAGAAGCGCTTCGACCAGGACCGGCTCTCCTCGTCGCGATCCCAGTAGAACGCGGTCGCGAATTTGAGCCCCTGCGCGGTCTTCAGTCCCATGCTGTGCACATCGGAAATGAACACCAGCAGCGAAACGATGCTCTGACCGCCGCGCGTGAGCCCAAACTCGCCCGCTTGTTTGATGGCGTTGATCGTGTCGCCGCCGCCATTGGCGAGCGCCACGACCTTCGCGCCCGACGCCTGCGCCTGCAGCAGATAGGAACTGAAGTCAGAGGTGTTCAACGGATGGCGGACACTGCCGAGCACTTTGCCTCCGGCTGCGCGCACCGCGCCGGTCGCGTCGGCTTCGAGCGAATGGCCGAAAGCATAATCGACAGTCAGGAAGAACCAGGTATCGCGACCCTCCGCGACAACCGAGCGGGCCAAACTCGTGGTCAATGCGTAACTGTCATAGATCCAGGAAACTTCGGTGGGCGTACACGCCTTTCCCGTAAAGGCCGTGCTGCCGACGGCGCCGGCAATGGCGATCCGATTGTGCTCGGCCGCGAGTTGCTCGACGGCGAGCGCCACCGATGAGTTGTCGAAACCAATGGCCATGTCGACTTTGTCGGCATCGAACCATTGCCGCGCAATCGCGGCGCCGATGTCGGCCTTGTTCTGGTGATCGGCGAACACCACCTCGACCGGCTTGCCGAGCACGGTGCCGCCGGCATCCTCGATTGCCATGCGCGCGGCGATCACGGAACCGGGACCGCCCAGGTCAGCGTAGAGGCCGGATTGATCGTTGAGCACGCCGATCCTGACGATGTCGTCGGACACCTGAGCGTTTGCGCGGGCAGCGCCAAGGATCGCGGCGCCAAAGACCACAATAAGCGCGATTGCGAAGCGCACCGGCTCACCCCTATTTGGCATTCGCGCAGAGGCTAGGCTGCCGCTTGGTCGGATACAAGGCGCGGGCGCGGGCCTCGGCGGTCGCGCGCCGAGGCCAATTCGCTTTAATGCTTTAGCGGCCGCGGCCGCCGAAGCCCGACGCGGTGCCGCCCGCGTATCCGGAAGTTTGCACCTGCGCATAGCCGCTGCCGGGGGAAACTACTCCGGCATTGGAGACCGTGATTGCCGACGTCAGGCCCGCGCCGCCTGAGGCGGTAGTGCCGATCGGGCCGCGTCCCAGGGCAGTGGCCATTGAGCCAGATGAAGTTGTCGCGTACCCGTGCGCTCCTCCATAAGCGTCGGAGGTTCCTTGGGCGCTCGACCAGATGTTGGTGGTACCACTGCCGCTGCCATTTGATTGAGCCATGGCGGGGACGGAAATCAGCAGGCCGGCGGCGACGACGCAACAAAGCGCTTTCATAGGATGTTCCTTCCTTGATGTACGGATCAGAATTGGCCCGTCCCGAAGCCCGGCCGAGATCGTCTCGATCGGGCTTGAAGCCGGGTCAGTCGACACCGTTTTGCCGAACGTGCCGCTCCGGAATGCCGGTAGGCGGGAGAGGGTCACTGACTTCAGCAACAGAGCGCGGGCACGGTGAACCCGCGGCATACATCGCGGCGATTACGTGCGGGTCCTGACACATCAGCGCGAGCGCAGCCTTCTGCAGGCCGAAGGCATAAAGCTGTCGCGCGAGCAGACGGATGGTGCAGCCTTCGTCCACCATGGTGCTGCCGAACGTCGCGCCGCCGCCCAGCACCGACAACCCGCCTGAGGCCGAGCCGAGACAAGTCTCGATGCCGGCCGCGGCAAGACCGGGAGCGACCACGGTGGGTGCCGAAAGCAGCAGGCTCGTCGTCGTGCTTGGCGGATCGGCCATATTATTGATCATGGCGGTTGCGCCGGAAGTACTTCCCATAGTCTGGGCGTACACGGGAGAGGTTATCAACAGTATGACGATGGCTATCCATAGACGCATGGCAAGCACTCCACTATAAATTCTACGCTAGTACTTCGGTGTATTCGCGTATTTAACGTTCCATTAACATATCGAGATTTGAAAAATTGCCCATTCGTACAGTTCCGTAGATTTCTTCTGTTAGTTAATAAGCGTGGACTGGCGACGATCGACTGCCTGCGGCAACGGCCTCGCACCGTGGGTGGTGGCGACGGCACGGCGCTCGCGCGCGGCGAGCAGTGACAATCGTCAATCGGTTGCGGTCAATTCCGCCGCATCGCTTCATATGCAATAGGATTAGGATTGGAGCGAAGCCGTTAAACGCTAGCGGGACGTAGCGGTCTGTTCCGAGGCCTTGGCTTCCATGCGACTTCCGATCATTCCGATCTGCGTCACGGCGTCCGAGAAGGTTGCCGCGGTGGCGAGCGCTGCGTTTCTGGCGGTGCTTTTCAGCGCCGGAGGCCCAAACAGCAGGCCGAGTGTGAGTAGCGCACCCGTGAACAATGCCACGAACTCGCCGGCCGGAATCATCAGCCGGTCCTGCACTTGGCTTTTTTCACGTTCGGAAAGATCATGGAGCCCGCGTTTCATAGCGATCATAAACGCCGTTAGCCCAAGTTAGGTTCCTATCCGGAAGTCTCGGCGACCGCTTTGACATGGATCATGGCGCGGTACGGCAAAGCGAAGCAAATTTGCCTATATTGTTTGCAATCGCGCCGAGTTGGGATGGATGCATGCCATGACCGCTACGCAACAAGGATCGAAACAGATCGCGCTTTTGCCGCAAGCTGTCGTGCCGGCTGCGCAGCCGTCAGGTTTGCCGGTGCGGTCGAATCAGAGCGCCGCAGTCGGAGCCCGCACCAGCGGGCAGGGGGACCGGGACTCCTACAGCGTGACGGCGCTCGCGGACATCACCGATCGCGCGTTGCACGCCTCCATTGCGCGTTTCACGGCCGGGGTTTCGCCGGCGGCGCTGGTCGAGGCCTATTTGGACTGGGCCACCCATCTCACCTACGCGCCCGGCAAGCGCACGCAGCTTATGGACAAAGCGATCCGCAAGGCGGTCCGGTTCGGAAACTACGCAGGCCGGTCCGCGATCGCTGGTAGCAAGACCGAATGCTGCATCGAACCATTGCCGCAGGATCACCGGTTTACCAATGAAGGCTGGCAGAACTGGCCGTTCAATCTCATCTATCAGGGTTTTTTGCTGCAGCAGCAATGGTGGCACAACGCCACGACCGGAATTCGCGGCGTTTCGAAACGGCACGAGGAGATGGTCGAGTTCACGTCACGGCAGATCCTCGACATGGTCGCGCCTTCGAATTTTCCGCTGACCAATCCGGAAATCCTCTTACAGACAATCGGCAGCGGCGGTCTCAATCTGGCGAAGGGCTGGCAAAATCTGGTCGAGGATGCGGAACGCGCCTTCAGCGGCAAGCGGCCGATTGGCGCGGAAAATTTCGTTGTTGGCCGCGATGTCGCGACAACGCCCGGTAAGGTCGTTTATCGCAACCGCCTCATCGAATTGATCCAATACGCGCCGGCGACAGCGACCGTGCGGCCGGAACCGATCCTTATCGTTCCCGCCTGGATCATGAAATACTACATCCTCGATCTGTCGCCGCAAAACTCCCTGGTCAGGTATCTCACCGAGCGTGGTTTCACGGTATTCATGATCTCCTGGAAAAATCCCGGTCCGGAAGATCGAGATTTGTCATTGGACGATTATCGAACGCTCGGCGTGATGAGCGCGCTCGATGCCGTCAATGGCATCGTGGCGGACCAGAAAGTGCATGCCGTTGGCTACTGTCTTGGCGGAACGCTGCTGTCGATCGCCGCGGCGGCCATGGTCCGTGACGGCGATGACCGGCTGGCGACAAAGACGCTCTTTGCCGCGCAGACCGACTTCACCGAGGCCGGCGAGATCATGCTGATGATCGACGAGAGCCAGATCGCCTTCCTCGAAGACATGATGTGGGAGCAGGGGTTCCTCGACAGCCGGCAAATGGCCGGCGCATTTCAAATGCTGCGCTCAAACGATCTGATCTGGTCGCGCCTGGTTCGTGATTACATGCTCGGCGGCCGCCAGAAAATGACGGACCTTATGGCGTGGAATGCCGATGCAACGCGCATGCCCTATCGCATGCACTCCGAGTATTTGCGCAGCCTGTTTCTCAATAACGATCTGGCAGAAGGCCGCTTCATGGTCGGCGGAAAGCCGATCACGCTCATGGACATCCGCACGCCGGTGTTCGCCGTCGGCACGGAACACGACCACATCGCCCCATGGCGGTCGACCTACAAAGTTAACCTGCAGTTCGACACCGAAGTCACTTATTTGCTCGCCAGCGGTGGTCATAACGCCGGCATCGTGTCGGAACCCGGTCACCGCGGCCGCAGCTTTCGCGTCGCGACGAAGAAAGCCAGCGATCATTACCTCGATCCGGACAGATTCTCTACGCAGGCGCCGCGCAAGGAGGGATCGTGGTGGCCGGAGTGGGTGGCCTGGCTCAATGAGCGCTCGGGCCCGCCGACGACACCGCCGGGCATGGGAGCGCCGCTCGGCGACGCGCCCGGCGCCTACGTGCTTGAGGAATGAAATAAGGAGGATCGGCGCGGGGTAATTTCCTACCGGCCGTCAGGCGTGCGCAGGCCGAACCAGGCGTCGCGGACCTGGTAGTAATGCACCGACGGATCGTAGACCGAGACCGGCAGGTGTAGCTCCCGCGCCGACAGCCGTCCGACGGCCGACAACAAACTGTATGAGGCGACGACGCGATCATGCTGCGCGACGATGATCGCGACGCGCGCGTTCACCAGAGCCTGCTCCGCGTTGAGCACGTCGAGCGTGGTGCGTTGCCCGGCCTGGGCTTCGTTGCGCACCCCTTCCAGCGCCCGTTCGGAAGCTTCGTTCTGGCGCATCGCGGCTTCGACCTGCGCCTTTGCCGCTTGCAGCTGACCCCAGGCCTGGACGACATTCGCCTGAGCCTGGTCGCGAACTTGATCCACATTCAGCCGCTGCTGCCCGGCATTTTCCTTGTTCAGGCGAATGGCCGAATATTCCGCGCCCCCCTGATAGATCGGGACCGAAAGATTGAGCATCACCGTTCCGAGGAAAAGATTGGGCGTCAGGATGGTGGAAAAATTTTGCTGCTGCACGCTGCCTTGCAAAGCGAGTGTCGGCCACAACGCGCCTTCCGCGATCTTGACCTGCAATTGCGCGACGTCGACGCCGTACAATGCCGCCGTGACCGACGGGTTCTCTGCGGTGCCGACCGCGATCGCGGCATTCAAGGTGGTCGGCGCGAGCCGATCGACCGGCGTGGCCGGAGCGAGGTTCGCAGGATCAACTCCGATGATGCGCCGATAATTTGCCCTGGTTGTCATCAGCGTCGATTGGGCTGCATACAGGTTGGCTTGACCCGCCGCCAATTGCGCCTCTGCCTGGGCGACGTCCGTCGTCGTCACCTGGCCGGCCGAGAAACAATTCTGCGTATCTTTGAGCGTGCGCTGCAAAACCCGAATATTGTTCTGCTGCACTTCGAGGTTCGCGGTGTCGCGCGACATATCCATGTAGATCGTCGCAGCCGATAGGAGGACGGACTCTTCCATCATCCGCAAGGTTTCACGCGCCGCCGAGACCTGGCTTTCGGCCTGGCGGACCTTATTGGCGGTCTGTCCGCCATTGAACAATGTCTGTTGGCTGCTGAGGCCGGCAGACCAAGGAGTGTCGTAGCCTTTGACGGTGTACGAGACGCCGTTCGGTAAGCCGGGGGAATCGGCGGGATTACGCCCGTTATGTTGGTGTATTGCTCCCCGACGGAGGCGGTCGCGGAGACGGTAGGCCGATAGCCGGAGAGCGCTTGCGACACGCCTTCGTCGTTCTGGCGCACGATGGCGCGTTGCGCGTTGAGTTGCGGGTTGCCCTGATAGGCGCGGGCTAACGCCGACTCCATCGTCTCCGCGGCGAGTTCGCGGGGCGCCGCGGCGACGAGTGCGATGGAAATCAGGATCGTTGCCGCTATAGCGCGCCGAGCCCCTCGATCCGGCGGGGATTGCGAGCGTTTTCGAGTCCCGGGAACGACAACCCCACGCGTCACAACCAGCCCCAATTTGCGCGGCAAACCTTAACGTGGGGGTAGCGGCCTTACAAGGTTGGGACGGACGTTACTCACCGTGATCGCGGTGCGCGGCTACCGGGCGCGCGAGCATGCGGAGCTCGCGCAGACCAAGCGAAAGCGACGCCAAGAACAGCGGCAAGACGAAGTAGAGCGCGCGGAAGGTGAGCAACGCCGCCAAGAGGTCTTCGCGCTGAAATTGGGCAAGCCCGATGAGCATCGTGGCCTCGATGACGCCGAGGCCGCCAGGCGCATGACTGACCGTTCCGAGGAGTGTCGCGGTCAGGAAAACAACCAGCACGGTCGGGAAGCCGACGATCGGCGTCGACGGCAGCAGCACATACATCGCCAGTGTTATCAAGCTAAGGTCCAGCGCTCCGATGCCGATCTGCAGGAAGGTGAAGCGCAGGTTGGGCAACACGATGCGCCAGCCGGAGCGGCCCACGACGCGCGGCCGCGGCGCGAGCCAGATCAGATAACAAGCGATGCTGAGCAAACCGAGGAGGCCGAGCACACGGTTGATCCATGACGGCAGATGATCGACCGCGGTCGCCGCTTCCGGCGCGTACGCCATCGCGCCCCCGAGGAGGAGCGCATTGCCGAGCCAAAAAGTCACTCCGGTGACGAAGGCGATCTTGGCGATATCGACCACGGTCAAACCCCACACCGAGTAGATGCGCAGCCTGATGAGACCGCCGGTCAGGACAGCGGCGCCAAGACTGTGGCCGATCGTGACACTGGTGAAGCTTGCCAGCGCGGCAACGGAGTAGGGGACCTTGTCCCGGCCGATGGTGCGCAGCGCGAACAGGTCGTAGAAGGTCAGTGTGACGTAGCCGGCGACAACAAAGGCGCTGGCTATCCCGATTTTCTCGATCGACTGCGCCTTCAGTGCCGCAGCAACTCGGGCGACGTCGACGTCGCGCAGCAGCACGTAAAGCGTCAACAGGGCAACGGCCAGAACGGACAGGCTGATCGCTGCACTGATCGTGCTGCGGCCGAGCCTGGAGATGATCTTTTGCGCGATGGTGCTCTTCACGGTTGATTTCGGCGTGCGGCGACGGACTTCCGACATCAACGCCTTCACGCAATTCGCGGCTGCAAATTCTCATTCGATTGTAACAATATTGTTACGAGCCGTGATGCTGCAATCGCGTGCGGCGTAAACGTCATGGCGATGTCATCTTTCATTTGCAGCCGTTAGGCGCGTTGTCGACGAGAGCACAAAAAGAAAACCTGCCGTCGATGCGGCAGGCTCGTCCAAACCGGAAGCAGGCTTTCCACCCCGCTAGCAAACCTTGCCGACATGTGCAAGCGCGCGAACGGCGGACCTGTTGGCCAGTCGCATCGCGCCGCGCCGACCGTCACACGGTTGAGACATGAAATGGCAATTGTTGTCGCACGCAATTCGGCAACACGAGGGAGCGGTCTCGACCGCGCGCCTGATGAGAATTCTTGTCGCTACTGACGCCTGGCGTCCGCAGGTTAACGGCGTGGTGCGCACCTTGGGCTCGCTGGCGCGGGCGGTGGGCAAGCTTGGCGCGACGATCGAGTTCCTGACGCCGGAAGGATTTCCGACCTTTCAGGTGCCGACCTATCCGGGTTTGCGGTTGGCGTTGCCGAGCCGGCGGGGGATCGCCGCGCGCATCGACGCCGCAAGCCCCGACGCCATCCATATCGCCACCGAAGGACCGATCGGCTTTGCCGTGCGCTCCCATTGCCGTCGCAACGGACGGCCGTTCACGACCAGCTATACGACGCGCTTCCCGGAATACATTTCGGCCCGATTGCCGATTCCGGAAGCATCGATCTACGCTGTCTTGCGCTGGTTCCACTCCGCGGCAGCGGTGACAATGGTGGCCACGCCCTCGCTGAGGGCTGAACTCAACCAGCGCGGATTTGCCAATCTGGGCATGTGGACCCGCGGGGTCGACGTCGATCTGTTCAACCCTGGCCGCGCCATCGATCCAGGTTTCCCGCGCCCGATCTTCATGACGGTCGGCCGGATCGCCGTGGAAAAGAACCTCGAAGCTTTCCTCTCGCTTGACTTACCCGGCACCAAAGTCGTCGTCGGCGCTGGGCCGCAGGAGGCGAAGCTCAAACAGAGCTTTCCCGATGTGAGATTTCTCGGCCCGTTGGAGAATGAAATCCTTGCCGCGCACCTTGCGGCCGCGGATGTCTTCGTTTTTCCGAGCCGTACCGACACCTTCGGCATCGTGCAGCTCGAAGCGCTTGCGAGCGGCGTTCCCGTCGCCGCCTTTCCCGTCACCGGGCCGAAAGACGTCATCGGCAATAACCCGATCGGCGTCCTGCACGAAGATCTCCGACGCGCCTGCATCGAAGCTCTCACGCTTCCCCGCGACGCCTGCCGCCAATTTGCCCTCGACTATTCGTGGGAAAACAGCGCGCGCCAATTCCTGGGCCACGTCCGCAAGGTCGCTGGTGGCGGGCGGCGCGAACTCGAAACAGCAATGACGATGACCGAAACCGCCGCGGGCTGAAGCCGGCCGTGGCGGGTTCAAGCGGATGTATTCAAAGCGTCGATCTGCAACAAAGGATCAGACATGACCAATCTTTCGCACGCCGATCTCGACAAACAGACGGTCACCAAAGCCTATGCGCGCTGGGCGCCGGTCTATGATCTGGTTTTTGGGGCGGTCTTCGAGCGCGGCCGCGAAGCTGCGATCGAGGCCGCCGAACGCGTCGGCGGCCGCATCCTCGAGGTCGGGGTCGGAACCGGCATCTCGCTCCCGCACTATTCGCGGGATTGCCGGCTGTGCGGCGTCGACATTTCCGAGCCGATGCTGCGCAAAGCACAGGAGCGCGTCACCGAGCTTGGATTGAGCAACGTCGAAGGGCTCTGGGTGATGGATGCGGAGCATCTGTCGTTCCCCGATGGCTCCTTCGACGCCGTGGTCGCGCAATATGTGGTCACCACGGTGCCGAATCCCGAGGCCACGCTGGACGAGTTCGCCCGCGTTTTGAAGCCCGGCGGCGAGATCATCCTGGTCAGCCGCGTCGGGGCCGAGGCGGGATTGCGGCGCGCGCTCGAGCACTGGTTCGCGCCGGCGGCGCGCAAGCTCGGCTGGCGCACGGAGTTTTCTTTCGAACGCTATGCCGGCTGGGCGGGCCGTACCAACGGGGTGCGTCTCGTCGAGCGCCGCGCCATGCCGCCGCTCGGGCATTTCTCGCTTATCCGCTTTGCCAAGGAAGGCGGCGAAGCGGGAGCGCGCCCGGACGGCTCCGAAGAGACCTATCCGGCCGCTCGCGTCGCGCGCTGAGCACCACGCCGAAGCCGCCGGCAAGCGCTTCGCCGATGCTTCTATTGCCTGTCACACGGGATTCATCAAATCGCCATATCCGGAACTGATGACTTGACGAGAGGAAGAGAGATGGTGAATTTTCGCGAGGCTTTGCGGACCCAGCGCTGGGACGATCATCGCTACTATCACCACAGCCGCATCAATCAGTCGCTTCACCTCGTCAGCGCCGTCAGCTTTTTGTTTTCCTATGTGATGATTTTCAAGGACCCGGCCATCTCCGCGCTGGCCGGCTGGCTGGTGGCAATGACCACGCGGCAATCAGGGCACTTCTTCTTTGAGCCGAAGGACTATGACGTCGTCAATCAGGCCAGCCACGAGTACAAGGAACAAATCAAGGTCGGCTACAACCTGCGCCGCAAGGTGGTGCTGTTGGCGATCTGGGCGCTGTCACCGCTGCCGCTGTACTTCGATCCGACGTTCTTCGGCATCTTCACGCCGCATGCGAACACGACCGAGCTGGTTCGCCATGTCGCGGAGATTTGGCTCGCCATCGGCATCGGCGGCGTGCTGTTCCGGACCGTGCACTTGTTCTTCCTCAAGGACGTGCAGACCGGGCTGGTGTGGGCGACCAAGATTCTCACCGACCCGTTCCATGACATCAAGCTTTACCACAAGGCGCCGCTGGCCCTGCTGCGAGGAGAACTGATCGATCCCGGCCTTCACTTTCATGCCGAGTGGGATGAGGAAGAAGCTGAAGAAGCGCCCCACCTCACCTAGGCGCGAGGCAACCGACTGCGGCTCCCAGATTGCTTCGGCAATTGCATGCCTTGCAATGACGCGGCTAAGAGCGTGCGGAAAACAGACGGCGCGCAATCATTTCTTTGAGGATGGTCCGCTTGATCGATTTGTTGGTCAGCGCCGGATCGCTCCACCACCAGCCATCCCGATGCATGGCTCTGGCCGCGGCGACAAAGCGATCCGCGACCGCCTCGAAATCGGCGTCGGTGTGATCAAGGCTGAAGATGAGGCGCCCGGTTCCGATCCAGCTCAACGCCAGCCCTTCGGCGCGCAGGTAGTATTGCAGCATCCAATTGTAGCGCGACGGCTGCGTATAGGAGACCGTCCAGATCGACGTCAGGTTGGCAACCTCGACGGGCAGCGCTTCGGCACGCAGGCGCTCGTTGAGCCGCGCCGCGCGCCCATTCCAGATTGTATCGAGATCTCCATAAAGTGCGAGCCCCGCCGGCGTTTGCAGGTAGCGCAGAAATTCGTTCATCGCCGCCATGACATAGGGATGCGAATTGAAGGTGCCGCGGGCAAAGCAGATGTCGGCTGGACGGTCATCGCGAAATCGCTTCATCAATTCGCGCCGTCCGCAGACGACGCCGATCGGCAGTCCGCCGCCCAGCGTCTTGCCGTAGGTGACGAGATCGGCGCGGACGCCGAAATACTCCTGCGCTCCGCCCTTGGCGAGCCGGAAGCCGACGAATACTTCGTCGAAGATGAGAACAATGTTCCGCTCGCTGCAGACCGCCCGCAGCCGCCGGAGCCAATCAGCATAGGCGTCCTTGTCGAAATCGGCGTGGCGTCCGCTGTCGACGAGCGCAGAATCGCCCGGCCCGGGCGCGTTGGGGTGCAGAGCCTGCACCGGGTTAATCAGGACGCAGGCGATGTTGCGCCGGGTGCGCAGAACGCGCAGCGTATCCTCGGACATATCCCGCAGCGTATAGGTCTCGTGCGCGGGCAACGGATTGCCGATGCCCGGTTGCACATCGCCCCACCAGCCATGATAGGCGCCGCAGAACCGCACCAGGTGCGACCGGCGGGTGTGGTAGCGCGCGAGCCGAACCGCCTGCATGACAGCTTCAGTGCCCGACATATGGAACGAGACCTCGTCGAGGCCGGAAATCTCCTTAAGAAGCTTCACGTTTTCGACGATCAGAGGATGATAGGGGCCGAGCACCGGCCCAAGCCCGCGAACGCGCGCTGCGCCGCGCTCGATCGCGCCCTTGTAGAAGTCGTAACCCAGGACGTTGACGCCGTAGGAGCCGCTGACATCGTAGAATCGGTTGCCGTCGAGATCGGTGACGGTCACGCCCGCGCTCGATTGCATGAAGGCTGCGGCGGGCAGGTGCGTCCGCACATAGCGGCTAAATTGGAATGGCACCCGATAGGAATCAGTGAATTGCAGATCGGAAATGCTGTCGGCGGCTTCGGCCGTGCAACGGATGCTCTCGGCAAACCGTGTCTGGTAGAGCGCGGAGAGCCGCTCGAAGCCGGCGCGGCGGCGGGCCGCTACGTCCGCCGGTGCGTTGTCGGAGCAAAAAATCGCTCCTCGTCGTAGTCGTAAAAAGGCACCAAGCCGGCAAGGCGCCGGGAGAGCCGCGCGTGGCCGGCGAGCGACTTGTGCTTGGCCTGCGACAGGTCGAGCCGTCGCCGCAGTTTTACCAGCGAGGTCGCGAGCGCCGCACCGCCGGCCCCATAGAGCGCCAGTGTCGTGGTAGCCCACATCAAATCGCGGTTTACCCGCCGGAGTTGACAGTCCCATGACGGTCCGGTCCCGGCTGCTGCGAGTGGTCGCGCAGGAGGACGTCAACTTTCTCCTGACCAACCGCATCCCGCGCCGGCTCGCCACGCAGTTCATAGGCTGGTTCAGCCGAATCGAGCAACCGTTGATTCGCGACCTTTCGATCGGCCTATGGCGGCTGTTTTCTGACCTCGACCTGCGCGAAGCCAAGGCCGCGCGGTTTCGCAGCATGCACGACTGCTTCATCCGTGAGCTCAAGGATGGCGCGCGCCCGATCGACGGACGGACAGACGTTCTCGTCAGCCCATGCGACGCGATCGTCGGCGCCTGTGGTGCAATCGCGGGCACCGAGCTTTATCAGGCCAAGGGTTTTCCCTACGCGCTTGAAGACCTGCTGTGCGATCACGCGCTGGTCGATGCGCACCGCAACGGCCGTTATGTCACGCTGCGGCTCACCTCGAGCATGTACCACCGCTTTCACGCGCCGCACGACTGTCGAGTCGAGCAGGTGATTTACGTTTCCGGCGATACCTGGAACGTCAATCCGATTGCGCTCAAGCGCATCGAGCGGCTGTTCTGCAAGAACGAGCGCGCGGTGATACGGACGAGGCTGACCGCGAGCGGTCAGCCAGTGACCTTGGTAGCCGTCGCCGCCATTCTGGTGGCGAGCATTCGCCTGCACTGCCTCGATGAGGTTCTGAATCTCGAACGCCGCGGGCCCAACGTGATTCCCTGCGACGCGCAATTCCGCAAAGGCGACGAACTGGGCTGGTTCGAGCACGGCTCCACGATCGTCGTCTTTGCGCCCGAAAGCTTCTCGCTGTGCGATCACGTCCGGGAAGGCGCCGTCATCCGCGTCGGCGAGCCCCTGATGCGGCTACCGTGAGGCCACAGGCGGTGGCTAGCCTGCCGCCTGCTGCGGAGCCATCAGCGCATCATCGAGCTGCCGCGCGCGTGCATAAGCCGGCCTCGCGCTAATTCGCTGCCAGTATCGCTGGAAGGCCGGCCGCGGTTCGATGGTCTTGAACATCAGACCAAATCCGATCTGCGAGCCGAGATAGACATCCGCTGCGGTGAAAGTGTCGCCGACCAGATAATCGCCGTGCGACACCGCCTCTTCGAGCACGTCCATGACGCGCTCGAAGTTGCCGTAGCCGACGGTGCCCTCACGCTCCGCCGGCACCACGAAACCGAAAGCCTTGTTGGTGACTGCCGCTTCGACCGGCCCGGCACCGAAGAACATCCAACGGTAATAGGGCCCGCGCAGACGATCGTCCGGCGGTGGCGCCAGTCCGGCCTGCGGGAAGGCATCCGTGAGATAGGCGCAAATGGCGGCGCCCTCGGTGATCACCGTATCGCCGTGGCGCAGCGCCGGCACTTTGCCCATCGGATTGATGGCGAGATAGGCCGTCGCCTTCATAGTGGTGGCGTAGTCAAGCACCTCGGTGCGATAGGCCTGGCCGATCTCCTCGAGCATCCAGCGCACGATGCGACCGCGCGATCGCGGGTTCGTGTAGAACACAAGTTCATCGGTCATTTGACGTTTCCTTCGCTGCTTCAAGCTCGGCGCCCACTATGAGGCGGGGCGGTGCGGTCGACAATGGCGGCAAATGCGTCGTTGGTGCCGGCCAGTTAGTCGGCGGTCAGCGTGCGGTATATTTCGGCGCCGTCACGCGCAAGCCGCAACGCCGCCATGGTCACCGGGTCCCGCAGCTTGCGGGCCGTGCTCGCCAGTGCGCCAAGCCGATCAGCGGTGGCAACATCCGGGAGCAAGAGCAGGAAGATGGTGTCGACCGGCTTGCCATCGACGGCGTCGAAGTCGATGGGCTTTTTCAGACGCACCAGCATTCCGTACGGCCTCGTGACTTGTTGAAATCGGGCGTGCGGTATGGCCACGCCGCCGCCCATTCCCGTCGACCCGAGTTCCTCGCGCTTGAGCAGTTCCGAGAGGATATAATCCGGCGGGATGTTCAGGACCGCTCCGGCTTTGTTCGCCATCTCTTCCAGCAGCGTCAGCTTGTCGGCGGCGACCGCGTCGGCCACCACGGCGGTCGAAGAAAGAAAATTCGAAATTTTCATGACAAACAGTATCACATAGTGTCGTGGATCGAGGCCACACGCTGTGATCGCGGAAACTCAATCGGGGGCGCGCATCCGATAGCCGACGCCGGTTTCGGTGAGAATGTAGTGAGGGCGTTCGGGATCCGCCTCGATTTTTTGCCGAAGCTGACGGACATAGACCCGCAGATACTGGGCGTCGGTCAAATCGTCCCACAGCTCGCCGAGCAGGAATTTATGCGTCAGTACCTTTCCGGCATGCTGAACCAGTACACGCAGCAGATCATATTCCTTGGGCGAAAGCTTCACGTCTCTTTCGCCGGACTTGACGATGCGGCGGACGAGATCGACCGAGAGGTCGCCGACGCGAAAGATCGGCCGTTCGCCATGGGTCTGCAATTGGTGGCGCAGCGCCGCCCGCATCCTGGCGAGGAGTTCGTCCATGCCGAACGGCTTGGTGACGTAATCGTCGGCGCCGAGATCGAGCGCCTGCACTTTGCCGGCTTCGTCGCCGCGGCTGGACAGGACGACGATGGGAACGCTTTCGTTGCGCGCGCGGATGGTTCTGAGCAGGTCGTGACCATGCGCATCGGGCAGGCCGAGATCGAGAATGACCAAATCCGGCGCTTCGCTCAGAAGATCCAGGGCAGTCTTGGCGTTGGGCGCCTCGAGAATCTGGTAGCCTTGGGCGGTCAGACCCATGCGCAGAAGCTTGCGAATAGGCGGCTCGTCGTCGACCACCAGCACGCGGACCGGAGCGGCGCTCATGCGGCGGCATCCAGTCGTTGCCGTTCGCGCGGGACTGGCAGGCTGATCGTGAATGCCGCTCCGCTGCGGTCCGTGCGGTTCGCAGCGACAATCGTGCCGTGCATGGCTTCGACGAAACCGCGCGAAATCGCCAGCCCCAGCCCGGTGCCGGCGCGAACCTGATCCGTCTTCTGGGCGCGGTAGAACTTATCGAAGATGTGATCGAGATCGACCAACGGGATACCGCTGCCTTCGTCGAGGACGCACAAGCAAACCGAGTCGCCGCTGCGCCAGCTCTGGATGCGGATCGTTGTATCCGGCGGGGCGTATTTCGCGGCATTGTCGAGGAGATTAAACAGTACCTGCTCGAACAGTACGGCGTCGAGCTCGAGCATCGGCAGATCCGGCGCCAGTTCGAGCTCGACCTGGTGGTGGGAGAGGATGCGGCCGGCGCGCCGCAGCGCGCTGCCGACGATCTCGCCGAGATCGTGCAATGCGACGTTGGGCGCGACGGCGCCGGATTCGAGCTTGGTCATGTCGAGCAGATTGGCAATGAAGCGGTTGAGCCGCTCGGACTCGTCGATGATGGTGGCCAGAAGATCAGCCTTCTCGGCATCGCTGAGCTTTTCGGCCAAGTCGCGCAGCGCACCCGCGGCCCCGAGCACGGCGGCAAGCGGCGTCTTCAGGTCATGGGAGATCGAGGTCAAAAGCGCCGAGCGCAACCGCTCGGTTTCGGCGGCACGTTCGACGCGGTCCATCTCTTCGACCAGACGCACGCGCTCGATGGCGAGCGCTCCCTGATCGCGCAGCGCGTCCACGAGGCGCCGCTGGTCTGGCGTGAGCAGCGGGCCCGGCTTGTCGCTGTCGATCCCCATCACGCCGATGGCGCCGCGTCCGGTATGCATTGGCAGAAACAAACGCTTTGCGCCGGGCAGCGTGTCGGAGCCCCGCCCGGCAGAGCGATCGTTTTCCCAGGCCCAGCGCGCGGCGGCGATATCGGCTTCGTCGAGGATGTCTTCCGGCGGGTAGCCGGCCCGCACCGCGATTGTGCCGCCTTCGGGCAGCAGCAGCACGACACGGACTTTTAGCATCAACGCGGTCTGATAGGCGGTCGCCCAAAGTACATCATCGAGCGTTCCGGCGCCGGCGAGCTTGCGGCTGAACGCATAGAGCGACTCGGTCGCGCGGGCGCGGTCCATCGCCGCCATCGCCAGCGTGCGCCCGCGCGCGGCAACGCTCGAAACAATGACGGCCACCAGTGTGAAAAAGCCGAAAGCGACGACGTTGTTCGGATCAGTAATGGTCAGGGTATAGATCGGCGGCAGGAAAAAGAAGTTGTAAGCAAGCGCCGACGCCAGGCCGGCGAACAGCGACGGCCACAAGCCGTAGCGAACCGCGACCGCGACGATCGCAGTCAGGAAAACGAGATCGACGTTGCCGACGCCGATCCACGTCTTGATCAGGGCGCCGAGACCGAGCGCCAACGCGACTGCCACCAGCGCCGCAACATAGGGCCGGGCATTGAATGTTTCGTTGACTTCGGCGGCGCGCACCGATTTTTTCGGAATCGGCTCGCCGGCAATGGTGTCGCCGGCGATGACATGGACGCTGATGTTGCCGGAACGGCGCACGAGGTCATGGACCACGGAGCCATGCAAAATCTCGAACCAGCGGGTGCGCGCCGATTTGCCGATCACGATCTGCGTCACGTTGTTGGCTTGGGCGTAACGGATCACGTCGTCGGCGATGCCTCGATCGCTAGCCGGAAGCGTGACCGCTTCGCCACCGAGCGACTCGGCGAGCCGCAGCGTGTCGGCAATGCGGTCACGCTCTTCCTCGGATAATTGCACCGCGCGCCTGCCCTCGACGTAGAGCGCAATCCAGGGGCCGTGCAGGCGGTCGGCGAGCCGTTTGGAATAACGGACCAGGCCGGCGCAGCGCGGATCCTCGCTGATGCATACCAGGATGCGCTCGCCCGCCGGCCAGGGACCCTGGATCGCGTGCGCCTGCATCTCCGTGAGCAGTTGTTCATCGACCCGCTCGGCCGTGCGGCGCAAGGCGAGCTCGCGCAGCGCCGTCAGGTTTGCCGGCGAGAAGAAATGCTCGAGTGCGCGCTCCGCCTGCCGAGGGACATAGACTTTTCCTTCTTTAAGCCGCTGGATGAGATCGTCTGGGGTCAAATCGACCAGCTCGACCGCATCGGCCCGATCGAACACGGCGTCCGGCACCGTCTCGCGCACGCGCACATGCGTGATCTGCGCGACCACGTCGTTGAGGCTCTCGATGTGCTGGATGTTCACGGTCGTGTAGACGTCGATGCCGCGGCCCATCAGTTCTTCGACATCGAGATAGCGCTTGGGATGGCGGCTGCCTTCGACGTTGGTATGCGCAAGCTCGTCGACCAGGACAATTTGGGGCCGGCGGGCGATAATGGCGTCGAGATCCATTTCCTCGAGCCACTGGCCTTTGTATTCCAGGCGTCGGCGGGGCACGACTTCCAGGCCTTCGAGCAGCGCTTCGGTTTCCCGACGGCCGTGAGCCTCGACAATGCCGACGACGACGTCGTAGCCGTCCTTCTTGCGGGCACGAGCCTGTTGCAGCATCTCATAGGTCTTGCCGACGCCCGGCGCCGCACCGACGAAGATCCTGAGCTTGCCGACGCGGCTCTCTTCGCGGCGCGCCGCTTCGAGCAGGGCTTCCGGCGAGGGCCGATGTTCCAAATCGCGCCGCTGATCCGCCATCACTGATCAGATCTCTTAACGTGCGGGCCTAAAGCTTATCCGGCGGACAATTGGTCGAGCGCGAGATTGAGCTTCAGGACGTTCACGCGCGGCTCGCCCAGAAGACCGAGGAAGCGCTCCTCGACATGACCGGCGACGAGCTGATGCACGCGATCTTCGGCCAAGTTGCGCGCTTTGGCAACACGGGGCACCTGAAAGAAAGCGGCCTCGGGCGAGATGTCCGGATCAAGCCCGCTAGCCGACGTCGTGACCAGATCGATCGGGACCCGGGCCGACGGGTTTTCTTTCTTGAGCTTGTCCATGTTGGCCTGCACACGGTCGATCAGCGCCTTGTTGGAAGGTCCCAGATTCGACCCGCCGGAATTGGCCGCGTTGTAGGGGGCGGCGACCGTTTTGGTTGGATCTTTGGGGTCGGGCGCGGTGGTCGCCGAGGGCCGGCCATGGAAGTATTTGTCGCTGTTAAATTCCTGACCGATGAGCGCGGAGCCGACGACCTTACCGTCGCGTTCAATCAGGCTGCCTTGCGCCTGGAACGGGAAAATGACCTGGGCGACGCCGGTCATCGCCAGCGGATAGACCAGGCCGGTGATGAGCGTCAGGGCGACAAGAACGACGATCGCCGGACGGATTTCGCGCAACATGACGACTTCTCCTTAGGCGAGATGCAAGGCGGTGACCAAAAGATCGATGGCCTTGATGCCGATGAATGGAATGACCACGCCGCCGCCGCCGTAGATCCAAAGATTGCGGCGCAGGAGCTGGGCGGCGCCGATCGGACGATAGCGCACGCCCTTCAGCGATAACGGAATGAGCGCGATGATGATAAGCGCATTGAAGATGATCGCGGAGAGGATGGCGCTTTGCGGCGTCTCCAGCTTCATGATGTTGAGCGTCTGCAGCTGCGGATAGAACGCGACGAACATCGCCGGGATGATGGCGAAATATTTCGCCACGTCGTTGGCAATCGAGAAGGTGGTGAGCGCTCCGCGGGTCATCAGGAGCTGCTTGCCGATCTCGACGATCTCGATGAGCTTGGTCGGGTTGGAGTCGAGATCGACCATGTTGCCGGCTTCGCGCGCAGCCTGCGTGCCCGTGTTCATGGCGACGCCGACATCGGCCTGTGCCAGGGCCGGCGCGTCATTGGTGCCGTCGCCGCACATGGCGACGAGCTTGCCTTTGGCCTGCTCATCGCGGATCAGCCGCAATTTGTCCTCCGGCGTCGCCTGGGCGAGGAAGTCGTCGACGCCGGCTTCCGCCGCAATGGCGGCGGCGGTCATTGGATTATCGCCCGTGATCATGATGGTGCGGATACCCATCCGGCGAAGTTCGGCAAAGCGCTCACGGATGCCGCCTTTGACGACGTCCTTGAGTTGAATGACGCCAAGCAGGCGATTGTCCTTGGCCACCGCCAGCGGCGTGCCGCCCGCTTTTGCGATTGCGTCGGCGATCGCATTGACCTCGCGGACGGTTTCGGCGCTGACGTTCGGGCGCAGCAGTTGCACGGTGCTGCCCGGACCGGGTGAGGTTGTCGAGGTATTGAGATAATTCAGGATCGAGTCCACGGCGCCCTTGCGGACCCACGAAGCGCCAACTTCGACACCGCTCATGCGGGTCTGGGCGCTGAACGGGATGAAGCTGGCGCGCAGGTCGGCGAGTTCGCGGCCGCGGATGCCGTACTTTTCCTTGGCGAGGACGACGATGGAGCGGCCTTCGGGCGTCTCGTCGGCGAGTGATGCAAGCTGTGCCGCGTCCGCCAACTCCTGTTCGGTCACGCCGCGGACAGGCTTGAATTCCGTTGCCTGACGGTTGCCGAGCGTAATCGTGCCGGTCTTGTCGAGCAGCAGCGTGTCCACATCGCCGGCAGCTTCGACCGCGCGGCCCGACATCGCCAGCACGTTGAAACGCACAAGGCGATCCATGCCGGCAATGCCGATGGCGGAGAGCAGGGCGCCAATCGTGGTCGGAATCAACGTAACGAACAGAGCAACCAGGATCACCACCGAGATCGAGCTGCCGGCATAAGCGACGTAGCTCGGAATGGTCGCGGTCGCGAACACGAAAATGATGGTCAGGCCGATCAGCAGAATGTTGAGCGCGATCTCGTTGGGCGTCCTCTGGCGCTCGGCACCTTCAACCAGCCGGATCATGCGGTCGAGGAAGGTCGAGCCGGGCGCGGCGGTGATGCGCACGCGGATCCAGTCGGACAATACCTGCGTGCCGCCGGTCACCGCGGAGCGGTCGCCGCCGGATTCGCGGATCACGGGCGCGGATTCGCCGGTAATGGCCGCTTCGTTGACCGAGGCCATGCCGTGCACAACCTCACCGTCAGAGGGGATCAAGTCGCCGGCCTCGACCAGAACCAGATCGCCGACTTTGAGCGCGGTGCTCGGCACCAGCCGATAATTCTGCTGATCGCCCGAGCCGGTGATCAGCTTGGCCTGCGTCTCGGTGCGCTGGCGGCGCAACGTGTCGGCTTGCGCTTTGCCGCGCCCCTCGGCGACCGCTTCCGCGAAGTTGGCGAACAGAACGGTAAACCACAGCCAGAGGATGATCTGGAACTCGAAGCCGATATGTCCGCCGCCGGTCGCGACATCGCGGATCAGGATGACCGTTGTCAACGCGGTGACGACTTCCAGCACGAACATCACCGGATTCTTCATCAGGGTCCGCGGATTGAGCTTTACGAAAGCGGAGCCGATGGCCGGCACGACGATCTTGGGATCGAACAGCGCCGAGACCGGCATCTGGTTGCGCAGGGTTGAGGTTTCCATCGCGATGGCTCCGAATTAATTCGCCGAGAACAGGGTGCCGGCGTTGATCGACAGCTGCTCGACGATCGGCCCGAGCGCGAGCGCTGGAAAGAAGGTCAGCCCGCCGACGATGACGATCACACCCACCACCAGGCCGACGAACAGTCCGCCCGTGGTTGGGAACGTGCCCGCCGAAGCCGGCACCAACTTCTTGGCAGCGAGCGAGCCGGCGATCGCCATGGTTGGGATGATCATCCAGAACCGGCCGACAAACATCGCCGTGGCGCCGGAGAGATTGTAGAACGGCGTGTTGCCGCTGAGCCCGGCGAAAGCGGAGCCGTTATTGCCGTCCTGCGAGACGTAGGCGTAGAGAACTTCAGTGAAGCCATGCGGCCCGGGATTACCCATGGCGGCGACGGCGGATGGCACCAGCATCGCGACCGCGGTCCAGCCGAGGTACATCAGCGGCAGGATCAGGATGGCGAGCATTGCCATCTTGACTTCCTTTGCCTCGATCTTCTTGCCGACATACTCGGGCGTGCGGCCGACCATCAGGCCGGCAACGAAAACCGAGAGGATGGCAAACAGCAGGATGCCATACATGCCGGAGCCGACGCCGCCGATGATGATCTCGCCCAGCTGGATGTTGATGAGCGGGATCATGCCGCCGAGCGCGGTGAAAGAGTCGTGCATGGCGTTGACCGCGCCGCAGGAGGCTGCAGTCGTGATAACTGCGAATAGGGCCGAGGCGACAATGCCAAAGCGGACTTCTTTGCCCTCCATGTTGCCGCCGCCGAGGCCGAGCGCGTTGAGCGCGTCGTTGCCGTGCGCTTCAGCCGCATAGCAGGCGACAACGCCGGCGACGAACAGCACCCCCATGACGGCGAGAATGGCCCAACCCTGCCGTTGATTGCCGACCATCCGGCCGAACACATTGGTGAGCGCGGCGCCGAGGGCGAAGATCGAGATCATCTGCAGGAAATTCGACAGTGCGGTCGGATTCTCGAACGGATGCGAGGCATTGGCGTTGAAGAAGCCGCCGCCGTTGGTGCCGAGCATCTTGATGGCGATCTGCGAAGCGACGGGGCCGACCGCAATCGTCTGCTTGGCGCCTTCTAGCGTCGTCGCATCCACATACGGCCCGAGCGTCTGCGGTATGCCTTGCCAGATCAGAAACAATGCGAACGGCACGCAGATCGGGATCAGGACGTAGAGCGTAACGCGCGTCATATCGACCCAGAAATTGCCGACCGTGCGCACCGAATGCCGGGCGAAGCCGCGGATCAGAGCGATGGCCAAAACGATCCCGGTTGCAGCCGACAAATAGTTTTGATGCGTCAGCCCCAGCATCTGCACGAGATACGACATCGTGCTTTCGCCGCCATAGTTCTGCCAGTTGGTGTTGGTGATGAAGCTCACGGCGGTATTGAAAGAGAGGTCTGGGGCGACCGCCGACTGCTCCGCGGGATTGAACGGCAGTGCCGCCTGGGCGCGCATCAAAATATAGAGAATGAGAAAGCCGCCGGCGTGGAACAGCAGCATGGCAATCGTATAGGTAACCGCATGCTGCTCGTGGCGCTCATCGACGCCGGCGACTTTGTAGATCGTGGACTTCGACCGGTCGCAGGAGCGGCGAAAGAAACGTGCGCTCGCCGCTGAACACGAGGGTCATATAGGCGCCGAGAGGCGGCGTGATCGCGACGATGATCGCGCAAAAAAGCAGAATCTGGACCCACCCGATGATGGTCATGGTCGTTATTCCTCAGAACTTTTCGGGCTTGAGCAGCGCGTAGGTCAGGTACATGAGCAGCGCCGCGGTGACGAGCGCGGCGAGCGAATAATCGAAGATCATGGCCGTTCCCTCAGAGCCGGTCGCACGCGTACACGTAGACGATCGACAGCGCGAAAAAGGCGGCGCCGATCGCCAGCATAACGACGTCCATCATGGGAGTGCTCCGAACAACGGGATGCTGCTTTCGAATTACATAAATGTCTGCGAGCCGCACAGAACCTTGACTTGTATCAAGAACGCGCAAAATCGCCCCCCGGCAGGGCGATTAAGTGTCACTCTTCGCATAGGAATTCGAGGGGGAGGCAAAGGCGGACGTATAAAGATCATATAAGAAGTCTGCATTTTTTGGCGCGGGATTAGGCACCGCGTTTATCGAGCAGAGTCCGAACCTGATTGCTTGCTCGCCCCTGCGCCGCGGCGACAGCGCTGTTCGCGCAACAGCCGGCGGGTTTTCAAGCTCGTTAACGTCACTATGCCGGCTTTATGGCAACGAGCTCGGTGCCGTCTCGAATTCATATGCCATCAAGAGCAGATCCGTCGTCAGCGGAACGGATAATGGGAGAAGGCGCGATGAGCGTCATTTTCGTCGATGAACGTCCTGCCACTATCGGTGCGGAGAAACCAGGGGGCTTCTGGCAAAGGCTGGCGCAGGCAATCGATGAGCATTTCGTCGATCGAGCCACGCGGACCATCCCCGAAACCACGCTGCGTCGCTCCAGGCACGAGATCAATCGCTGCCGCCGATTGATGCGGAAGAACTCGCTGACACTGGTCGGAGCCGGCGTCGTTCTCACATCACGGCGCGGTGCCACCCGGGGGTAGCCGCGATGCCGACGAAGTCGCTCAAATTACGCGCTCGCGCGCGCTTGGTGCTGGGCGGCTTTTGTCGTGTCGTAAAAGGCAATCGGGCGGGTTACGATCGCCGCGAGCCGCTGACCGGCGCGGCCAGTACAATAACCAAATTTCCTCGGTGGCCTGATTCAGGCGCCTTCAGCGGATCGATCCCGCTATTCTTTATCGGACGCAATAAAAGCGGGCTTTGGGTAGCCCTCGAGGCGGAGCGGCGGACCGGCGGCGTTTTCCTGTTCAGGCGGTCGGCTCTGCGCTTTGCTGAGAAGAACAGCGCTCCGCTCGGATGCGCGACCATGCTTCTTGCCGGACCTTTCGAACTCGATGTTGAAAACCGAGGTAGTCGCCTTGTTGCGTGGCTCGAGGCAGCACGCGGGATGGCAGCCGGGCTGATGCCGGATTATCCGCCTCCGATCGTGATCGGGCGGAAAAACTCCCAAATCGGAGAATGGCGATGATACCGGCAGGACGAGCGTCACCTCGTTATTCCTGCCTCCGGCGCTCCGCGGAACGGCGGTAGCAGATCCCAGAATCCGTGGTGGTTCTCAACGAACGTGGCGGTTTCTCCCGTGCCGAGATTGAGGATTTTCTCCGCCGGGGCGCGGCCCGATTCCACCAGCCGCCGCCGAGCGCCTGAAACAGCGCCGCCGTGTCGGCTAGTCTGGCCGCGCGCGCCTGCACCACCTGGATGACCGCCTGCAGATAGGTTTGCTGCGCGGTGAGCAGTATCAGCACGTTGGCATTGCCGGTTTCCATCTGCTGACGCGCGAGATCGAAGCTGATTTTGGAGGCGCGCTCAAAGTCACGCGCCGCTTTCAGCGCGTCGGCGTCGTTTTCCAGCGCGCGCAGCGAGTCGGCCACGTTCTGCACGGCGCCGACCACCGTGCTGCGGTAGCTCCACGCCGCCGCGTCATAAGTGGCCTGGGCGCCGCGAAGCGTGTGCAGCAGCGTGGCGCCGTCGAACACCGTTTGCGTGGCGTTGCCGGCGACGAGCCAGAACGCGTTCGTCGGCGAGAGCAGGCCGGCGAGCGCCGCGTTCATGTAACCGGCATTGCCGGTGATGTCGAAGTTCGGGAGCATGTTGGCCGTGGCAACGCCGATCTGCGCGCTTGCCGCATGCAGCTGCTCCTGCGCCGCACGCACGTCCGGGCGCTGCTCGATCAGCTGCGACGGCAGGCTTAGCGGCAGATCAGTGGGCAACGTCAGGTCCGCGAGCTTGAAAGTCTCGCGCGGCTCCTGGCTGGCATAGACGCCGGCAAGCGCCGCCATCAAATCACGGTTCTGCTGCAGCGCCTTGCGCAGCGGCGGCAGCGTTGCCGCCACTTGCGCCAGAGCGGCTTCCTGCAGGGCCACGTCATTGCGGCTGGCGTAGCCGGCCTTGAGCTGATGCCGGAGGATGTCGAGCATCTTGGTATTGATCGCGATCAGCTCGTTTGCGGCATCGATCTGACCGCGCAGCGAAGCCTCGGTGATGGCGGTGACGGCTATGTTCGAGGTCAGCGATAGATAGGCCGCCTCAACCTGGAAGCGCTGGGAATCGGCCAGCGCTTCAAGCGACTTCGACCGTGCGTCGATTGAGGCCCCAGACGTCGAAGCTGTACGACACCGTGACCTGTGCGGTGTACAAACTGAACGGGTTGGCTCCCGAGTTAAGCACCGGGGTGATCGGGCCGGCGGTCAGCTGGCGGGTCGGATTGAAATTCGCCTGAACCACCGGAAAGAACTTGCCCTCTTGGGCATAGGCGGCTTCCTTGGCGGCGCGAAGAGTAGCAAGCGCCGATTGCAGCGACGGATTATTCTTTAACGCGCGCTCGACCAGGGCGTTGAGCGCCGGCGATCTGAACAGCCGCCACCACTCTTGCGGAATGTCGCGGCCTTGCACGAAGCGCTGCGACTGCCCGGTCGGTGAATCAGTTGCCGAGGTGTTGGTCCGCAGCGGCTCTTTGGTGTACCGCCCGACTTCGGGCGCGGCGGGATGGAGGAAGTCGGGACCGACGGCGCAGCTCGCCAAAAGCATCGCGGCCGCGAGAGCGGCAGCACCTACCTTGGCCGATCTGATTGACGGAACGAACATCTGCAACTGGCGCACTGTTGCAATTAGAAGACTATGGAGCGACGCCCCCCGCGACATACCGAAGTGGGCTCATTATTTCCCATTTGTCGCATGCTGGCTGTGCTCGCCTTGCCACACTGTCGATTATTCAGTGTTTATTCAGCATGGACTTGGCACGCTGTGATTTTCACAGTACAAATCGAAAGTTCTCGCTCGCGACTGCGCGAATGAGCCATCATCAAATTAGAATAATAAAATGATATACTCGCAATGAACCTGTGATGAGTTGCATAAGCACGATCCAGCCAGGGCGAATTGTGTGATTAATATCAGTAGACGGCTTGCCCGAGGAGTGGCCATTTCATCGCGAATCTGATGATACTGAGTGTGATTTATCCATGCCTCCCCGGATAACGAGCAATCGGGCGAGAGCGGCGGTCACGGCTTTGCTCGTCGCCGTCGCGATCGGCGGCTGCGGCGCGTGGCGCTGGCTCGACGGTGCGAAGTCCGAGCTCGGCGCAACGACGAGCGCCCATGCCGACCAGGGCGATGCGTCCAGTGCTCCGGCGCGCGATCGCGACAGCGTCGATCTGTCGGATTCCCAACTCGCATCGGTGAAAGTCGAGCCGGTCGAAGAACACGCATTTCCGGTGGAGAAGCAGGCGGTCGGCAGCATCGACTTCAACGAGGACATGGCGGTACAGGTGTTCACCCCGTATCAGGGGCGCATCATCGCCCTTTATGCTTCGATCGGCGACGATGTGAAGAAGGGGCAGACGCTGTTCACCATCGACAGCCCCGATCTCCTGCAGGCCGAGTTGACCCTGATCGCTGCGGCGGGCGTTTTGGAGCTGACCACCCGCAATCTGGCGCGCCTTCGCGAGCTCTACAAGAGTCTCGCAGTATCGCAACACGATCTTGAGCAGGCGGTTTCCGACCAGCAGACCGCCGAAGGCAATCTGCGGGCGGCCCGCGACGCGGTTCGTATTTTCGGCAAGGCCGATGCCGAGATCGATCGCATCGTCGCCGATCGCGTCGCCGACCCCACGCTGGTCGTGCCGAGCCCGATCAGCGGGCGGATTACGGCGCGCAATGCGGCGCCGGGGCTGCTTGGTGCAGCCGGGCAATGCGCCGGCTCCCTACGCCGTCGCCGATATCAACACCATGTGGATGCTGGCGGATGTCGCCGAGACCGACAGCCCGGCTTTCCGCGTCGGACAGAAAGTCCAAGTCAAGATCGGCGCCTTTCCCGGCCGCGTGTTCGATGGAAAAGTCACGACCATTGGGGCCACCGTGGACCCGAATACGCGGCGTGTGCTGGTACGGTCCGAGATCAGCGATCCTCAGCATGAATTGCGCTCGGGCATGTTTGCTAATTTCACCATCAGCGTCGCTGCGCCGGTGCGTTCTCCGGCCATTCCGCTTGATGGCGTGGTCCGGGAGGGCGACGGCACCATGACCGCGTGGGTCACCGCCGACCGCCGCCGGTTTACCAAACGCACGGTCAAGATCGGTGCAGAGCATGACGGCTACCGGCAGGTCCTCGAAGGTGTGCAGGTGGGCGAACTGGCCGCCACCGAAGGCGCGATATTCCTCAGCAACGCGCTCGTTCTCGCGCAGTGAAGGCTTTGCGATCGGGCCGGAGACGCGCGTGACGTCGGAGTAAGATACAAACTATGCTCAAGGGGTTGCTGACATTTGGGCTGACGCGTCGTCCGCTTGTTCTGCTCGGGCTATTGATCTTCATCGCCGCGGGGCTGTTTGCATTTTCGAAGCTGAATATCGAGGCTTATCCGAATCCGGCCCCCGTGATCCTCGAAATCACCGCTCAGGCTCCCGGTCTCTCGGCCGAGGAGATGGAGCGTTACTACACGATCCCGATCGAGGTTGGCCTTGCCGCCACGCCCGGAGTCGACGTCATTCGCTCGACCTCGTTCTACGGGCTCTCATTCGTTCGCGTGACTTTCTATTACGGCGTCGACTACTATTTCGCCCTCACCCAGACCGCCATCAACCTGCAGCAGAATGTCAGTCTGCCGAACAATGTCGTGCCGCAAATCCAGGCCACCAGCCTGGTCGGCGAGATCTATCGCTATCAGGTGACGGGTCCGCCGCATTTCGGAATGACCAATCTCCGCACCATCCAGGATTGGGTATTGCAGCGCCGGCTCCTGACCGTTCCCGGCATCGTGCAGCTCAACACCTGGGGCGGGACCACCAAAGAATACGACGTCGAGGTCGATCTGCATAAGCTCGACGCCTACAACGTCACGCTGCCGCAGGTGATCGCCGCGCTCGGCAACGCCAACATCAATGTCGGCGGCCGCACCATCAATATGGGTCAGCAGTCCGTGAATATTCGCGGCGTCGGCCTGATGAACTCGGGCGGCAACGCCGATCTGACCCAGGGCTACAAGGTCGGGGACATCGAGAACGTCCTGCTCTCGCAGTCGAACGGTGTGCCGGTATTCGTCAAGGACGTCGCCAAAGTCTCGGTCGGCTATGTGCCGCGGCTCGGCAAGGCGGGCCGCGATCATCAGGACGATATCGTCGCCGCGATCGTCATCATGAACCGTACGCTGCACACCAATGACGTGGTGGCCCGCGTGCGTGCGGAAATTCAGAGGATCAATAGCGACGGCAGCCTGCCGCCGGGCGTCAAACTGGTACCGTTCTACGACCGCACCGACCTGGTCGCCGTCACCACCAGCACCGTGATGCACAACCTGATCTTTGGCTGCCTGCTGATCTTTTTCATTCAATGGGTATTTCTCGGCGACCTGCGCAGCGCCATCATCGTCGGCGCCAATATCCCGTTCGCGTTGTTCTTCAGCATCATGATCCTGGTGTTGCGCGGCGAGGACGCAAACCTGTTATCGGTCGGCGCCGTCGATTTCGGCATCATTGTCGATGCCGCCGTTATTCTCGTCGAGAACGTCTATCGGAATTTCCAGCTCAGGCCGGAGGACAGGCGCGCGCTTGTTCACCAACTGGCAGAGGAAAGATGGGGAGCCGATCCGACCAGTGCAGGGGCCTCGGGGAGCAATCCGACCTGGACCGACCGGCTGCGGATCATCCTGATCAGCGCACTGCAAGTCGACCGCGCGATATTTTTCTCGACTGCCATCATCGTTGCCGCGTTCATTCCGCTGTTCACGATGCAGGGAGTCGAAGGCCAGATTTTCAGTCCGATGGCGCGGACTTATGCCTACGCGCTGGTGGGAGCGCTGTTGGCGACGTTCACCGTGACGCCGTGTCTCGCCTCGCTGCTGCTGCCCGAGCAAGTCAGCGAGGTCGAAACCATCGTGGTGCGGGGCATACGTTGGGTCTATACGCCAGTGCTGCGGTGGTCGCTGCGTCAACGCAAGGTCACCACTGCGATCGGTGTGCTGTTCCTTCTTTTCAGCTTGTTCCTCGGGCTCCCGCCTCGGCAGTGAATTCCTGCCGACACTCGAAGAAGGCAATCTGTGGATTCGCGCCACCATGCCGCCGACGATATCGCTGGAAGCCGGCATGCCGTTCGTCACCAAAATCCGCGAAATTATTCTTCGCCATCCCGAGGTCATCACGGTCGTGTCCCAGCATGGCCGGCCGGACAACGGCAGCGACGCCGCTGGATTCTTCAATGCCGAATTCTTCGTGCCGCTGAAGCCCTTTGACGAGTGGCCCAAGGGCTACACCAAGGACAAGCTGATCGACGACTTGCAGGCCGAATTTGAGAAGGAATTCGTCGGCATCGACTTCAATTTCTCGCAGTACATCCAGGACAATGTCGAGGAAGGCCTATCGGGCGTTAAAGGGGCCAACTCGGTCAAGATCATCGGTCCCGATCTGGCGACGCTCGAGCGGCTGGCGCGAACCGCGGTGCGCGAAATGGCGAAAGTCCAGGGGATCACCGATCTCGGCGTGTTCTGGGTGCTGGGGCAGCCGAATTTGAACATCATGGTCGATCGCGCCAAGGCAGCGCGCTACGGCCTGAGCGTCAACGATGTCAATAATGTCGTTCAGGCGGCCTTGGGCGGAACGCAGGCGACGACGCTCCTCGAGGCCGACCGCCAGTTCGGCGTCGTGGTGCGGCTGGCGCCGGAATATCGCAACAACATCGACGAAGTGCGCAACATCAAGGTCGGGGTGCAGACCGCCAATGGCGCCGCCTATATTCCGCTCAGCGAACTCGCCTCGATCACCCTCGACACCGGCGCGTCTTATATCTTCCGTGAACGCAACCAGCGCTTTGTCCCGATCAAGTTCAGCGTGCGCGGCCGCGATCTCGCCGGCGCCGTAGCGGAGGCTCAGGAGCGCATCAACCGCGCCCTCAAGCTGCCGACCGGCTATCGGATCGATTTTGCCGGCGAGTTCGAGTGGCTGCAGCAGGCGAAGAAGCGGCTTCTGATCATCATGCCGGTAACCTTTGTCCTCATCGTTGTGCTGCTTTATGGGTTGTTCAACTCGTGGCGCGACAGCTTCCTGGCCTTGCTCGGACTTCCGTTTGCGATTTCCGGCGGCCTTGTGGCGCTGTACGTTTCCGGACTCGATTTCAGCATCTCCGCCGCAATCGGGTTTATCTCGCTGTTCGGCGTGTCGGTGATGAGCGGCATCCTCATCCTCAACGGTTATTATCGGGTCGTCGCCCATGGCGGCGGCGATACCAGCGAAGCCATGTTCCATGCCGTTGAAGAGCAGATGCGGCCGATCCTGATGATGACGCTCTCGGCCTGCATCGGGCTGTTGCCCGCCGCGATCTCGACCGGCATCGGCAGCCAGGTGCAAAGGCCGCTGGCCACGGTGATCGTCGGCGGCATGTTGATCGGCCCGATCATGTTGCTCGTGATCGTGCCGGCGTTGCAGTCATTTTTCCTGCGCGCCCAGCATCTCCCGGCATCTGCCGGTCATCCGGACGCACCGCAACCGGCGGAGTGAGGATCGATGGCGATCAAACGTCGATCGAAGATCGGCTTCTGCCTTCTGGCGATCGGGCTCTTCGGCGTCTCGACGACAGGCTCGTGTTTTGGTGAAGAGGTTGGCGCCCGCGACGCGTCTGCGGAACGGAGTGCTTCGCCGGCCCGTTCCAGCGGAGCTGCAGCGGCGGCCGCGTCGAAGCCGGAGAGCAGGTCCGCGCCACAAGCCAATGGCGGCGACGGCAAAGCCGCGATAGGCGAGGGGGCGCCGGCTGCGAGCCCCGCGGCCGCAAATTCGCCTGCTCCCAGCGGCGTGAACCTCGATGGTATCGATACAAGCATTACTGTGGTGCCTCGTCGGCTCGCCAACGGGCGACCCAAAATCGGAAACGTGAAAGTCGTCAAGATCGCGCCGCGGAATTTGTTGGCACCGCGTACGTCAGCATCGGGCCGATCGCAGACCATTGTGCGCAACGCGATCGGTATAACGGTTGCTCATCTCGGCGGTTCGGAGCGCCGCATTGGCGCGCACCATGACTCCTTGATCGTCGTGCACGGTGCAAATGCCGTGGCGGCCGTCGCGGGAAGCACGCCCGGCCGATTGGGGAAAGTCGAGGGACCGATCGACCGCTCGATTGCTCACGCCAATCCGGTCATCAAACCTTTTGTCTTGAACCGCGCAACAATCAACGGAACAACTCTCAATCATCGCGGCGTCGGCCCGTCTAATGTCGGCGGGCCGGCAAGGCCGATCGCCGGCATCAACGGGACCGCGATTCGGCCGGCGCATTAAGGGCGGCCAGCAATCCTTGGAATCCTTGTATTCGGCCCGGTGTCTTTGCGCGGGTCGCAAATTGAGCTACCCGAAATTGCCGTCTACGTTTCCGGCGCAATAGCGTGCAAAAAGCCTCAAACGACGCCGTTTTTACGTGGGATGCTGCAAGCCTTATCCATTTTTTATATGCACCGCACCCAATATTTATATGCAATCTATATTTTCGGTCCGAAAGGGCGTATATGAACAGCGAGAGGGTTCATGAACAGCCTCATGGAGGAGATCATGAACTGGATGCCGATGGAATGGGCTCGCCATCGTGCCGACGCCAAACAGCCGACCATAAAAATTCCGGCCGGCCTTCGTATCGTGGGTGCGACCCTGCGGGTGATCTTTATGGCGTGTCTGCTGATGATAACGATTCGTGTCAGCATGCCCCAGAACGAAACCATCTGGACCGCCGACGATACGCCCGGGGACCTGGTGAGGATAATCCTCGGTTTTGCGGTTTGCTTATGGATCGCCGTTCAGCTTTTCAGAGCGCCGCGTGATCCTCAGGCCTATCGCACGTGGACCTATCTTGGGCTTTTCGTCGTACCGTTCGCGCTGATCTGTCTCGTCTCAATCTGGTGAGTTTGCAGAAGGCGCGGCGAAATGGCACAATGGCCGTTCTGCAGACCTGGCTGATCGCTTGGCACCGATAGACGGTGCGGCCGTTTGGCCGGATCCAGCCGCTAATTTCCCGCTGCAGCCGGCGCATCCGTCACCGATCGTGCCAGCGCGTTGGCAAAGTCGCGCCGCACTTTGAGCGGAGGATGTAAATACAAATCCATCAACCAGGCGCGCTGTTGCCGCGCCGTACCATCGCGAAGCGATTTCTCGGCGGCCTGTTTCGCCGCCGGAAATCTTTTGCCCCAACCGGCGGAATCGCGCGCCAGGATTTCCAGCGACACGACGACGGTCGCGATGGCGACGAACAAATCATTGGCGCTTTTCGCGGCTCTTGATTTTGACGCTCGCTTAAAGGTTTGCATCAGATCGCTGCGGCGCACGATGATATCGCGCGCGTCCGACAGCCACAGCATATCGGGCAGCCCGGCATAGCCGTACATGGCGTGATAACTCTCGACCAGCTCGCGGCATTTGGCCGAAAGCTCGGGTGGCACAAAGCCGACACCAGATTTTGCGCCGGTACCCGAAACGGCCGACGCTGCGCTATCCTTTTCGGCGTCCGTCGTGGTCTCGTTGCTCAACGACATTTCGATGTCCGGGTCGCGGTCCGCACCCAGTATTCACTGTATTCAGTCTAGCTTCGGTCTAGCCGTGGTGGCGTAGCGGGAGTGGTTGGAATTTGGTTGGCGTAGTCTCCGTGTTCAACCTCGAATTACCCGGCGTTGGAGCGCCGGAACGGAGACCAACGCCATGATCAAGGTTACCACAGGAACTGATTTTTCGCGCCTGGAAACGAGACTGCGGCGCACCTTTTCGATAACTGGTTTGATCCGATCGAGAGCGGTGTGCGCGATCGGGTGCGAGGGTTCATCGAAGAACTGATCCGGTGTGAGCTCGACGCGGCGCTCGCTCGCCCTCGATATGGGCGCGGAAAGAATGGTGACTGCGGACAAGCAAGCTTCGTCGGCCATCGGCATGGCAGGCGCACCCGCTCGCTGACCGGGAGCTTCGGCAAGACCGAGATCAGCGTGCCGCGGGCTCGGCTGCAAACGCGCGAAGGCACCACCGAATGGCATAGCCAGGTGCTGCGAAGCTATCAGCGCCGCACGCTCACCGCCGATGCGCTGATTGCGAGCGCCTATCTCGCCGGCACCAATACGCGCCGGGTGCGGCGGGCTCTGGCAGCGCTATTCCGCGATGGCGTCAGCAAGGACATCGTGAGCCGGGTCTGGCGCAAGATCAAAAGCGATTGGGACGTCTGGAATGCTCGCGCGCTGACCGACGAGCCGATAGTGCGGCTGATCCTCGACGGCACCGTGGCTCGCGTCCGGCTCGATCGGAAGGCCACGGCGATCTCGCTGCTCGTGGTCATCGGCGTGCGCGCGGACGGCCAGAAGGTGCTGCTCGCGGTCAAGCACAGGGGCGGCGAATCCGCCGAGGCTTGGCGCACTGTGCTCGACGATCTGGTCGCGCGTGGCCTGCGGCGGCCGGCATTCCTGATCGTCGACGGCGCGCCAGGACTGGAGAAAGCGATTGCCGCCGTCTGGGACGGCGTGCCGGTGCAGCGCTGCACGGTTCACAAGCATCGCAATCTGCTCGCGCACGCGCCGGAACGCCTGCATGAGGAAATCGGCGCCGACTATACCGACATGATCTACGCGGCCACACCGGAGGACATCGCAATGCGCCGCAAGGGGTTCATCCGCAAATGGCGGCTCAAGCACCGCGCGGTCGCCGACAGCCTGGAAGAAGCCGGCGATCGGTTGTTCACGTTTGCACTCTTGCCGCCGAGCCAATGGCGCAGCGCGCGTACCACGAATGCAATTGAACGCCTGCACGAGGAGTTTAAACGTCGGATCAAAACCCAGACCGTGCTGCCATCAGCAGAGACTGCTGGCATGTTGTTCTGGGCCCTGCTCGCCTCCGGCCAGATCAACATGCGCAAGGTCGACGGCTGGCAAACCCTTGCCACAACGACTATCGATCACCCAATTGACCTCGCCGCCTGAACCGATAACCTCATGCCGCTGGAGATTGCGCCATATCGAATTCCAACACAAAGCGCGACGGCACCCTAGCCGTGCTCGCTATATATTATCGAGATGAGTCGCCGCGTCTCAGCATATAAAAAAATATACGCGTGAACCGCCAGGGACGAGTTTGGCGCCTTTCTCAGCGTGCGAAATTTGGGGTGAGACGCTTATTAGTTCTTCGAGACAAGCGGATATGACGTGCGGCAGCAATGAGTTCGGTTATTCGAGAACGCGTTTTCCGTAAATCGCGGTCATGATCGGCCACTGTGACTTATCGGTTACAAAATCATGCTCGGGCATCGCGCTCTGCAGCGACGAAAACGACTGTCCACGTGGTTTTTTTGACTACGACCTGCGGCGTACCAGTCCGGCGCGATCACGTTGAAATCGCAACCCGATTAATCTTCTTCGAATTCAAATGATCAGCGTCTAGGCAAAACAAGCATCCGAACCCGATTCGGCTATTTTTTATACATTAAAAATCGACACCAGCCATATCGACTCTTTTTCGTACCGCTGCGAAAAATCCCAGTATTCGCTTTTAGACAGCGAAGAAGACGTCGCATCCGATAAGGGGGCGTACTTGACCGGATGCGATGAAACAGGGGGTGGGGTCATGAAGAGATCGCTATTGGCCGTCGGCGTGTTGCTGCTCGCCATGACGGCGTCGACAACGCGCTCGATGGCGGCTGATGCATCGGGCGCCTGGGCTGACGGATTGCCGACGGCGTGGGTTGAGGGTCCGGTTTGCGACCCGTGGGTCGATTATAATTGCGCACCAAGCAAGGCCGCGACGGCGATGGCGATGAAGGCTGGAGCCACGACCGGATACTGCGATCCTTACCTGAACTACGGCTGTCTGGACAAATATCTCGGCGACGATTTCTTCACCCGACTGGTCCGCTACTACCAACTCGAATGGGGCAAGGGTGCTGCGCCGGCCGATCCGCATGCGCCGCCGAGCAGCCGCTCCGACGCGGCCTGGCCGCCGACCCCGGAGTCGAACCCGCCGGCGCCATTTACCGAATGGCCCTATGGCGGCACGCAGAGTATCGCCAAGTCCGTGCCGAACGCGGTCGACAGCCCGCTGATGGTCGCGCTGGGTAACACGGCGGTTGGTTCCGCCATGAGCACCGCCCACGTCCAAGTGTACGGTTGGTTCGACGGCGGCGGCAATATCAGCACGAACAACGTAAAGCCGGGCGGCAATGCGCCGGCCGCGTATGATTACACGCCAAACACCGTGCAGCTCGACCAAGCCGTCGTCTACGTTGAACGGGTAGCCGACGAAGTGCAGAACGATCACTTCGATTGGGGCTTCCGCTTTTCTGCCCTCTATGGCGAGAACTATCGCTACACGACGGCCTACGGCCTGTCCAGCTACCAGTTGCTGAACCACAACTTCGTCAACGGCTACGACTTCCCGATGGTTTACGCGGACCTCTACTTCCCGGTGCTGCAGGGGTTCAATTTCCGCATCGGCCGCTTCATCTCGATCCCGGATATCGAAGCCCAGCTGGCGCCGAACAACTACACCTACGTGCACTCCCTGACCTATTCTTGGGATAACTACACCAATACGGGTTTCGAGGGCACGCTGGCCGTGACCAAAAATTGGATCGTGCAAGCGGGCTTGACAGTCGGCAGCGATACAATGCCGTGGAATGCGGGTGCTCATGTGCCGAATTATTATGTGCAAACAGGAAGCAACACTGCAGGATTTGGTCCCGGCGTCGATCCGCTTTATTCCGGCTCGACGATGCTCAAGGATCCAGGTGCAGTACCTTCGGTCACCCTTGGTCTGCGCTGGACCAGCGATGACGGCAGGGACGACCTGAACCTGGTCGCCGATGCCATCAACGGCGGGCAATGGGGTTATAACAACCTGCAATGGTACGGCGCCACCTACTATCATAAGCTGAACGACTACTGGCACATTGCCTTCGAAACCTACGATCTTCACGAGAACAATGTGCCTAACATCACCAACCCGTCTGTCGCCGCCCTTGCCGCCGGCGGCGGCACACCTTTCTCCCCGCAGTTTATGCCGTTCAACGCGCCGAACATGGCACAGTGCAGCACCACCACCGCACTTACCTGTACTGCGGGGACCGAGACCTTCCTCACCTACGTCAACTATTCACCGAATAAATTGAACAACTTCTCGCTGCGGCTTGAGTGGTACGACGACATGGAAGGACAACGCACCGGCACCAAGACGCGCTACCTCGATGTCGCGGGAAGCTGGCAGCATTGGCTTTCGCCGCAGGTCGAGCTGCGCCCTGAAATCGCCTACTATAAGTCCATCGACGCGCCGGCCTTCAACGGCAATTCCAATGCCGGAATCCCGCCGACCAGGGACTACGCGGTCATCGGCGCCGCCGACATTATTTGGCACTTCTGAGCCAGTGGAAGCGAAGCGTTCGGGCCTTGCGAAGCGTCTGTCGCAAGGCCCCTTTCGTTGTGGCGAGAGTGCGAAACTGTGCATTCACGGCGGCCATTGCCGGCGCGCTTCTGGCAAAAAATGTGCAGAAGCGCGCCTAGCGCCAGGGTGGTATATGACTTTCATATGCTTCGGGGTCGAAAGTCGTCTCGACTTCCTATGGGCATCGAGACAAGGTGCACTGTGATAAATGCCAGCCGGGTGCGTTCAGGGGCTCAGCGCTTTCGGAAAGGCAACGGTCGTGTCAACTCTTCAAGAACGGCGCGTCCTGCGTGATCTGACCGCAGATCCCGCGAAGAGCGACGGCACCAAGCGACGACCGCGTGTCCAGTGGCCGGACTATGCGGCAGCAAACGCCATTCCCATCGTCGCGACGCTTGCTTTGGTCTGGCTGGCGACGATCTGCCTCGTCGTTGTCGATTACTTTGCCCCATTTAATCTCGTTACGCTGATTTACCTGCTGCCTGTCGTCGTAGTGGCCACTCAGTGGGGGCTTGCACCCGGCTTGGTGGCTGCCGTGGCTGGTGCTGCGGCTGCGGACTTTTTCTTCTATCCGCCGCTCTATACTTTCTGGTTGCAGAATCCGCAGGACATCGTTGATCTGTTACTCTATTTGGTCGTTGCGCTCGTCACCAGCAACCTCGCCGCGCGCCTCAAGAATGAAGCGATTAATTTGAGCCGCCGGGAGAAAGAGATCACGGAGCTGTACGCCTTCTCGCAGAGCCTTGCCACCTGTCTCAACAGCCGCGATCTTATCTTCGCCGTGCAGGACTACCTTTCCAATGCGCTGCGTCATCGCGCCGTCCTCATCGCGACGGTATCTGATGAACGGGGTTCCGATGAGGACGGGGCCGTTCCGGAAGAGGTGCGGCGAGAGGCGGCGAAGCTGATCGCGGCCGCCGCTGCGCAGGCGTCGACCATCGTGGACCCGTCGAGCCGTCGCACCTGGCTGGTGCGGGGGATCGCGCCGGAAATCCTTGGTTACGGGGCGATCGCGGTTGAATTGGGTGACCCGGGCCCGGCAGCTGTTGCGCAGCGTGTCGAAACGCTGCTGGAAGAGGCGATGGTGACCTTCAAGCACCTCAAGGTGAAGGAGGCCATCGAGCAGGCGACCATAAGCTATCGCACCGAGGTTCTCCGTGACGCGCTTGTCGGCGGGGTGTCCCATGAACTCCGTTCGCCGCTCGCTTCGATCCTGGGCAGTTGCAGCGTGCTGAACCAGATGCCCGCGATTCGCGAAGATCGCCGGTCGAGTGCCCTCATCGAGGCGATACACGACCAGGCCGGTCGGCTCGACGGCGAGATTTGCGATTTGCTCAACGCCACGCGCATCAGCGCCAAGGGGGTCGTTCCCCAACTGATGTGGACCGACCCGACGGATATCGTCAACGCGGCGCTCAAGCAAAAGGAGCACAGGCTGGCGTCGCACTGGATCGTGGTCGATCTCGCCCGCGAGCTTCCTCTGGTCAATGTGGATTCGATCCTGGTCGAGCAGGCGCTCGGCCAGCTTCTCGAAAACGCCGCAAAATATTCTCCGATCGGCGCCGACATCAAAGTCAGCAGCCGTTGCGAAGGCGATTGGGTGATATTGTCGGTGCGCGATCAGGGCAGCGGGCTAACCGCCGACGAGAAAAGCCAATTGGGCAAGCAATCGTTCCGCGGCCGGCGCCATCAAGCCGGGGCGTCCGGGTCGGGTCTGGGGCTATGGATAGCCAGCACTTTTATCGCCGCTAATGGCGGCACCCTGCATGCCGAAAGTCCGGGGCCGAACCTCGGCAGTACGCTGTCGCTGCGCCTGCCGACGGTATCGGCAGATGCCCGGGAGCTCGCGGACGCAGTCAATGACTAAGGTGCTCGTTATCGATGACGAGGCCCAGATCAGGCGCTTCCTTCGTGCTGGCTACGAGCTGCATGGATTTTCCGTGCTCGAGGCGGAGAACGCGGCGGTTGGACTGCGGGCCGCGACCATGAACACGCCGGATCTGATTGTTCTCGATCTCAATTTGCCCGATCTCGAAGGCTCCGAGGTGCTCGAGCGCATTCGTTCGTGGTCGAACGTTCCAGTCATCGTTCTTTCGATTCAGTCCGACGAGCGGGAAAAGGTCCGATTGCTCCGCCAGGGCGCCGACGATTATGTGGTCAAGCCGTTCGGAATGTCGGAGTTGCTGGCGCGGAGCGAGGCCGCGCTGCGCCGGCATTTGCGCAGCACTAACAGGGAGCCGGTGGTGAGAGCCGGTCCGCTTTCAATCGATCTGGTGTCGAGAGCGGTGACGCTGAGTGGCAAGCGCGCGCAATTGACCCGAAAGGAATATGCTCTGCTTCACGGGCTCGCCACGCATGTCGGGCTCGTGGTGACGCAGCAGCAATTAATTCGCGACATTTGGGGCGGTCGCGCCGGCAACATTCAGTATCTTCGCATTCTGGTGCGCAAGTTGCGGCAGAAGATCGAAGTCGATCCCACCCGCCCTTCATTGATCATCAGCGAATCGGGTGTCGGCTATCGGCTCGATCCGGGTGGAATGAGAACCACGCCCAGCCATCGCGGAGCTTCGTCCGATACGACGTGTTCCGCTTGACTGTTCAGGGCCTCGGCGGCTGCCTCGAAACCTTGCGGCGCGACGCGCTTACGGTTCGATCAGGCGTCCGGTGGTGGCTTTGATCACAGCCTCGGTGCGGGTCGCGGCGCTGAGCTTGGTGCGCGCATTGTCGATGTGGAAATCGACGGTGCGCTTGGTCAGGCCGATAATTTGTGCGATTTCGACCGAAGTCTTGCCGCGTGCAACCCAGGTCAAGACCTCGACCTCGCGATCATTGAGCGCGGGAAGCTTGGGCCACAGACCGGTGCGGGCGATGCCGGCCAACCGCGCGTTGATAATGGTCGCCAGCACGTCGAAATCGATCGGTTTGGTCACATAATCGTCGGCGCCCAGTTGTCGGCCCTTGAGCTCGTTGTCCCGATCGGTCAGCGCGGTGAGAAAGACGAAAGGCATTTTCGCGAACCGCGGCGCCAGCGCGATCAGGCGTTCCAGCAGCTCAAATCCGGACATCATGGGCATGCTGATGTCCGACAGCACCAAGTCCGGCATGATCTTGAGGATGGCAGCGAGCCCCTCGCGGCCATCGTGGGCGACGGTGACTGCATAGCCGCGATCGACCAATTCCTCGGCAATCAGTGCCGCGGTTTCGGCGTCGTCCTCGATGCAAAGAATCTTCTTTTGAGCTTCAGGCATGCAGCCATCGAAAGTTCAAATGTTGGCGAAAATACCGAGCCAAATCAGCCCCGAGGTCGTTTAAGGCCGAAACGTGGTTTCCGTTGACAACGGGCTCATATATGAAGAACGCTGTTTAGATGTTATACACGAAAAGGCTGCCATTGCGGTCCGAAGTGTTCACCCACCGATGGTTGACCCCTATGCGGCAGCCACGATCGATCCGGTTTCACCTTACCGCGGTGTTCCTGGTCCTGTTTTTGCTGATCGTCGTTCTCGGCTTTTTCAGCATCTGGCGCCTGAGCAATTTCAATCGGCTGTCCGCCGACATTGCCGAAGTGTGGCTCCCCAACACCCGCGTCCTCGGCGACCTCAACAACTTCACCTCCGACTTCCGCGCCATCGAAGGCAGCAATCTGCTGTCGTCGGATCCCATCGAAATCGCGGCGACGGAGAAACAGATCGCCGAACTCGACCGGTCGATCGCCGACGCCGAGCGCGGCTTCGAGCGGATTCGCCATGTCGCGGCCGAGGATGCTCTGTACACCCGGTTCAAAGGGTACTGGAACGATTATCGCAGGATCGTCAACCAGATACTGGTGCTGTCACGATCCAACCGCAAGCCGGAGGCGCTGGCGCTCTATGCCGGCACCTCGCGCGCTGCCTACAACGCGGCCAGCGACACCCTCGGCCAACTGACCGACCAGGCGGTTGCCAACGCACAGGCCGCCAGCGATCGTCTCGGCGTCGCCTATCGGCAGGCTTTCTGGCTTATCATTCTCGGCATCGTGATTGCCGGCGTAATGGTCGTCGCCGCACTTGTTCATATCAGCCGCTCTATTTCGGATCCGCTGCTGCATCTGGCGGACCGCATGCGCCGGTTGGCCGCCAGCAATACCGATATCGACATTCCGGAAACCGAAAGGCGGGACGAGATCGGCGAGATGGCGCAAGCCACTGTGGTCTTTCGCAACAATGCGATCGAGCTGATGAGCAGCCAGCGCACGCTTGCCCGGCAGGCGGCGCTGCTCGAGGAGCAACTGGCGCAAGAGCAGCGTCTGACGCTGTTGCAGCGGAATTTCGTTTCCATGGCCTCGCATGAGTTTCGCACGCCCCTGACCATCATCGATGGCCACGCCCGGCGCCTGATCAAGATGAAAGATTCAATTGCGCCGGCCGAAATCAACGAGCGTGCTGGCAAGGTCCGCGCCGCGGTATTGCGGCTGACTCACCTGATCGACAATCTGCTCAACTCGGCGCGTGTCATCGACGGCGGCGCCGAACTTTATTTCCATCCGGCTGAAATGGACATAGCGGTGCTGCTGCGAGAGGTGTGCCAGTTGCACCGGGAGATGGTGCCGGGCGCGCAGATCGTCGAACGGTACGCAACAACGCCCATGCCGATGGTCGGAGACGCCAAGCTGCTGTTCCAGGTTTTCAGCAATCTGCTGTCCAACGCCATCAAATACTCGCCGGCCGGCGGCGCGATCGAGGTCGATACCGAGATCGCCGCCGGCGAGGTCGTCATCGCGATCGCCGACCGCGGCATCGGCATTCCCGCCGCCGACCTCGATCGGCTGTTCGAGCGCTACCACCGCGGCAGCAACGTTTCGGGGATCGTGGGTACCGGCGTCGGTCTTTACCTGGTCAAGATCGCGGTCGAACTGCACGGCGGCGATATCGAAGTGAAGAGCAAGGAAGGCGACGGTTCGCGTTTCGGCATACGTCTGCCCCTCAGGCGCGCGTCGTCGACGAGAAAATGGCCGCCGGCGGGGGTCGAGCCGAGTGCACCGGCGAGCGCGGCGTCGATGGCCGATCCCTCGATCGGTCCACCGGTATTGTTGCCGAATGCCGGTGGGGGAAGCCAGCACTAATTCCGCTTTCGCGCCGATACTGTTATAGTTCACATTGTGTCGCTTCTACTGATCTGCCACCTTCGCCTGCCATGCCACTAAAGATCGTCGCAGTCATCGTCCTGGTCTGCGCCGCCTGGAGCTCAGCCGCCCGCGCGGAGCTGCCGGTTGACGGGGCCGTAACGGCTCCGTTGATCCAAGTGGATTGGCAAGGCCCGCAGTCGCTACCGCGACGTTTCCGTAACCATTGCGCCTATGACGCCTTCAGCGGCCGGCCGTATTGCTCGGATCATTGCGGCTTTGACTACCAGTTTTATTATTGCTCGCGTCAATCCTTCGGCTGTTGCCGTCCCGGGTTCGGCTACTGCGACTGGCACGGATTGCTGCGCTGCCATCCCTGATCTGGCGTCAGTGCCGCCGGTTTGATGTTCGGCCTTTCAGCCGCGCACTCGCGTCGCCGCTTCAGTCGAGGCCGCGTGAGACCGCCATGACGTCCGGGCCATCGCCGCATGGTTGAATTCACCTTTACGGCGCATCCTAAAATTTGTTGCCCGATCGTAACAACTCTCGGCAGCGTAGTTTCACCACATCTTCAATAATTGAATTTTCTATGGCGTGCACGAGGCCCCTTGCTGAAGGACATATTTGGTATGCGAACCGCAATCAGCAATTTTCGTAACTGGTTGACGGCGGCGGTCCCGAGACATGCAGTCGCAGCGCGGGACTTGGTCGCGAGATTTGGCCGCGAACGGGCGGGCAACGTTGCCATCATCTTTGCGCTGTCCCTGGTCCCCATGACTTTTCTGGTCGGGATGGGGCTGGATTTCTCGAGTGCCATCCAAAAGAGGACGTATCTCAATGCCGCCGCCGATGCCGCCGCGCTGTCCGCGGTCACGCCGGCAATGATGGCCCAATCGGCTCAAGCGGTGAAAACCGCGGCGCAGAACATGTTCAATGCCCAGGCCGCCGCCGTCGGAGGCCTCAATTACAGCGGACCAAACGTTTCCGTTACCGAGGCGGGACTGGTCCGCACCGTCACCGTCAGCTACTCGGCCTCGTCGGTCAACTCATTCGCCAGTATCCTGGGCGAACCGGATTGGCCGATCTCGGGAGCGTCACAGGCGGCCTCTTCCGCCGCCCCGAATATCAATTTCTATCTGCTGCTCGACAATTCGCCATCCATGGATCTTCCGGCTACCACAGCCGGGATCAATGCGATGATCGCCGCCACAAAGAATGCGCCTGCCAACGGCGGCAATGCCGGCGGCTGCGCCTTTGCCTGCCATGAATCCAATCCGTCGGCCGACAACCTGGGAAATCCCGGCGGCATCGACAACTACGCGCTTGCGAACCAGCTCGGCGTGGTGACACGGATCGAAAATATGAACACCGCAACGCAAGCATTGATGACCACGGCGGCGTCGACGGAGGCGGCGAATAACGCGATCTACCAAATGGCGATCTACACGTTCAATTCTTCGGGCCTCAACACGATGCAGCTTTTGACCTCGAACCTGACGAACGCGCAGGCGGCGGCGGGCAATATCAACGTGCTGGAAGTGTACGACAACAACTGGCTCACGAAGACGAGCGAAAATAGCGACACCGATACCGATTTCGAGACGGCGATGGCGCAGATCAACGGCATCATGCCGGCACCGGGAACGGGTGCGGCGAGCGGCACGCCGCAGGAGGTGCTGTTCGTCGTCACCGACGGCGTCGATGACGAAGTCTCCACGACCTGCTCGCAGACGCTCGACGGCAACCGGTGTCAGCAACCGTTCGATACGACCTGGTGCACGACCTTCAAGAATCGCGGCATTCTGATCGCCGTGCTGTACACCGAATATCTGCCGCTCCCGGCAACCGGCGTCGGAAGCAACAGCTGGTACAACAATTGGGTGGCGCCATTTCAAAGCCAGATCAGCCCTAACCTGGAGAGCTGCGCGTCGCCGGGGCTGTTCTTTTCCGTGACCACCGACGGCGACATTACCGACGCGATGCAGGCGCTGTTCCAGCGGTCGGTTACGACGGCGCGGCTGACGCAATGACTAAGGCGAGCCGAAGCGGCATTCTTCGCGGCGGCTTGCGGCTTGTCGTTCCGCCGCAGCAACCAACCATTTCAAATGCGAATGACTTCCTTAACGGGCGGCTGACAATCGCGCGCAAAACCGCCTCGCCGTCGCAGGGCGTTAGCAAGCCGTTCGCGGCGGCGTGATCAGATACGCCAAACCGGATCGGCCGACCCCATGCGTTCTGTCCTTGTCTTCGCAGCGCTCGCGCTCTGCGCCGGGATTTTGGTTCCGCGTTATGCGGCGCGTATGGACATCGCACCGGCGCCGGCGGCGTTGGCGGCGCGCCCCGTGGCGCCGCTCACAGTCGCGCCGGTCAGTTCGCGGTCCGTCGTCGTGCCGCGGGACGGACGCGGTCACTTTGAGGTTGATGCCCGCGTTGACGGCCGCCAGATCAGCTTCATGATCGACACTGGCGCGTCGGAGATCGCGCTGACCGCCAGCGACGCGGCCCAACTCGGCATTCATCCGGCGCGGCGTGAGTTTATCGCTGAGGTGAGGACCGCGAATGGCACGGTGCGCGCGGCACCAACGCAGCTCGACATGGTCGAGGTCGGCGATCTCGTGGTCCGCGATGTCCCGGCGCTGGTAATGCCCGACGAGGCTCTGAGCGATAATCTGCTCGGCCTGTCCTTCCTGTCGCGGCTACGGCGCTTTGAATATAGCGACGGCCGGCTGGTGCTCGAGCAATAATCCCATTGCTTCGCGGCTGGGCCTCGGTCCGCCATTAACCATTCGAAATGCCGGCTCCGCTATTCGCGCAACGAAAAATCAATGCCTTTGATCCATTTGTAAGCAGCGCGGAAACGCAAAATCCGGATCGCCGAAAACGGGCTGTGAGCAAACGGGATCGCCCGGACGCGGACGAACCAGCCAGCGATGAAACGGAGCGCGTAAGGCATGCGGCGGAATTTGGCGAAAAATCTTCGGGGCGTCGCGAAAGAAATTTCGCGTTTTTGCCGCGTGCGCGAGGGGACCACAGCGGTGGAATTCGCCCTGATCGCGCCTGCCTTTTTAGCAACCCTGATTGCCGTACTGGAAACCTGTCTTTTTCTGTTCGCCCAGATGGCTTTGCAAAATGCGGCCATGGAAGTCGGCCGCCAGTTCATGACCGGTCAGGCGCAGAATGCCGGCTGGACGACGAGTACGATCCGAAGCAACGTCTGCGCTTTGCCGAATTTCCCGACGGCGCTGTTCACCTGCAGCAAAATAGGCGTCATCGTCCAAACCTACGCGTCCTTTGCGGCCGCCAACACGTCGGCGCCCACTCTGACTTTCAACGCGCAAGGGCAGGTCACCAATACCTGGGCATACGATCCCGGTACGCCGGGAGACGTCATGGTCGTACAGCTTGTTTATCCCTGGTCGGTCGTTGGCGGCCTGCTGGGATTTACGCTCTCAAACCTGCCGGTCAACGCCGCCGAGCTAATGGGGGTCACCTCGTTTCGGGTGGAGCCGTATCAATGATGAGGCGTGGGCCAGCGAGTATTTGCCGGCGGTTCGTCGCGTCGACGCGCGGCGTCGCCGCGATTGAATTCGCCATGATCATGCCTGTTCTTCTGCTTCTGTTCCTTGCTACCTTCGATGCCGGAAATGCGATCGCCGTGTACATGAAGGTGCGGGCGGCGACTTACACCCTCGCCGCAATTACCAATACGTACGGATCCAGCAGCGCCAACGCGATCAGCACCACCAACATGACCGCTATAGCCGGCGCTACCGGCGCGGTTCTGGCGCCGTACTCAAATACGCCGACGGTCGTTGTCATTTCGCAGATCAAGGCGACGTCCGCGACTGCCGCGGTGGTGAGCTGGAGCTACGCGGCTAACGGTACAGCGCTTACGCCAGGAGCTGCTTTCACGACCCTGCCAACGGGTCTAGCCAGCAATTCCTGCGGTGGCACGTATCCATGCTATGCGATCTTTGCTCAGGTTTCTTACAGTTTTACCCCGGCCTTCGGGACTTTTCTTACCGGACCGATTACCCTTTCCGATAGCCTTTATGTCACGCCGCGCAGCAGCGTTTGCATTGTTTACAACAGCGTGCCCAGCGCCTGCTAAGCACGATGAGAGTTACTTGACTTGTCGTGCCCGCGCATAGCCGTGAAGAACGGCGTCGCGCCCGCTCCATGCGAAGACATGGATGGCCGGAATAAGTCCGGCCATCCACGTGCATAAAATAGGGTTCTGGCGCCGGTCGGGACGTACAAACCAAGTCCCAAAGCCGGACCCAGGTGCCAGCGCGCCGACGAAGACGAAGCTAGTTGGTAACGTGAGCCGTATTCACGGCCTGCTCGAACATCGTAACCAGGTCGTTGGTGATGGCCGTCGGCGAGCTGGCGGTATAGAAGAAGTTGGGTGAGGCGCAGCTCTGAAGAGCCGTCGGAATATTGGGAATATTGGCGTTGGCGTAACCGTCTTCGTCACTGGCGAAACTGGAGTTCGGATCCTGAATCTGCTGATAAGGGATGTAGAGAATGGCGACCGTGATGCCGCGATTTTTCATCGTCGTGCACCAATTCGTCGTGTTGATCGTGCCGCTTTGATCGTTCGGGCTGAAGGGCGGCATGACGGTCGCGGAATTCGCATGGGGCACGTTTGACGACGACGACCAATTGTCCGACGACCAATTGCCGTTCGACTGCGTCTGGTAGTCCTGCGAGCCGTCGGTAACGATGAACACATAGGGCAGTGGGCTGGACGCGCTTCCGCCGGTGCCGATCATCGAGGACGTAATAAAGCTGTTCATGCCGGACAGCGCATTCTCGAAATGCGTGCCACCGGATCCGAGCGTCGAGTTCGCCGCGCCGACGCCGCCGTTATCGAGGAGACTGGCCAGTTGTTGCGCAAAGGTGGTGATGGTCGAGCCGCCGAGACTGGTTGTCTGCCCGACCGAACAGGAATTGCTGCTGCTGGCGGACGCCGTGCACAGATTGACGATGAACGGGTACAATCCCACGCTGAATTGATTGCTGATCCCGGTCTGTCCTTCTTCATACTGCGCTTGTTGCAGAAGCGCCGTGACCGCATAGCCGACGGCGTCGGCCTGTAACTGGATGCACGACGTGGTCCCGGGATTGGGGCAGGAGGTGGCTTGGGAGCCGGTCCAATTGACGTATTGGCCGCAACCCGTCGGATAAGAGGTGCTGGTGCCCGGGATTCTGCCTGAAGGGGCTGAAGGCGCACTGCTGTCGTTGGTGTTGACGGCAGGGGGCGTACCATTGGCAGGGACGCAGTTAGTCGGTGACACCGGCGTGGTTCCTAGGCGGCTGATCAAAAATCCCAGGCAATAGCCGCCGGGATAGCCGCTTGGCCATTGACTGGTAATAACTTCGCCAGTGCCGCCATACTGTTGAACGGATGGGGGCCATGATCCCTGCCACGGGCCGCTTGCCCCACTTTGGGCAGAGGTTTGCTGGCAAGTCGTGTTCTGGGTCGCCCAATGGCAGGCGAACTGGCAGCCCTGGGGATAGCCGCTGTTCGGCGGGCTGTTCGCCGGGTGCAGATTGTCGGGATTGACCGCCATAAGCCTCACTTGCTCCGCAGCGGTGGAGGGAAAGCTCATTGAGCCGGAGACATCGAGCATCAGATAGAAACTGATGTAGGTCGGCAGCGAAAAACTCGCTGTCGATGTTCCGGAGACCGTCATGTTTGAATAGCCAAGGATTTTCATGAAGTAAGTGGGTACTTGGTCGGAAAACGTCACGGTCGCGGCAACCGCCGTGCCGGTTTTGGTAACGCTGGCGCTGTAGGTCACGCTCGGAAACGCTGTGGTATCGGCAATGAAGAAATTCTGCGCGTAGGTCTGGCCGCCGGTAACGGTTCCATTGCCGGACATGCTCTTGGCGGTCGTAACAACGGGCGAGTTGTTGGAGACGGTAGCAAGCGCAGCCGCGTCGGCGGCTGCCTGCAGTTTGGTCTTGACCATCGATGCATACGAATAATCGACGACGCAACCCACGGCGCTGATCAACGGGAGCGATGCAAGCGCAAAAATGATCGCCGTATTTGCCCGTTTATCCGAACGGAAATCGGTGACTAGGCCCCGTATCCGTGCAAATTGAGCGCCCAGTTGGATCGATCGTTTAGACATGGCGAAATTGTTCCAATAGCATGCTTCTATGCTGAAATTGCTATGAAATTGTTACTCTGATCGTCGAAACGAGCCTCTGCGCTTGCAGCGGGCTTCGCCAGCCGCCTGGAGTGCTGGCGCTGTCAGGACGGTGCGCGCTTTAGCAGCCGTTGCATGCCACCGAGCTGGACAGGCGGGGGTAGAAATATGTGCTCTGGTAAAGATTGACCGTACCGGTAAGCACGTAACCCATTTGCGGCGTGTACGGATAAGTCACTTCGCCCCAGATTAGAGAAATGTTGGACGTTTGCAGCGCGGTCGGCAGCGTGACCGAGGCCCCGACGGTGCGCGCGGTGCCGTTGAGCGAGGCGCTCCAGGTGATTGTGCCCTGGCCCTGAGAATTAGTCGTCACTTCCGACACGGTTACGACCATATTTGCAGCCGGGTAGGGCGCGATGATTTGGGATGAGGCGTTGAGAATGCCGCTCATGGTCGGGCCGTCAATGCTGACATATTGCGAAGCGAGATCGGTCACCGTCCGCGCCGTTTCCGTCACCTTGAACTGAATCGCCAGCCCGTCGCCCAGTTCGGCGCTGCCGATATAGGCAAGCAGCATGAACGGCAGGATGAGCGCGAATTCGACCGCCGAGACGGCCTCGCGATGGCGCGCGAAGCGGCGCAAGTGCGCGCAAAATCCGAGGCGAGCGCCGGCCCAAGTCATTAGTAGGGCTCGTTCCTGAAGACGGCAGTGGCCATCAAGAGGCGATTGCCGTTCGACAAATTCGAGAGATTGAAGCCGAGCGGACCGAGCACGATCGGCCACTCATACATCACCTGGACCACTACGACGTCGCCCGGTCCGCCCGGCGAAAAAGTCCAGTTGATCACGTTGCCGCTTGAATTGAGCGCCTCGCCCTGTGAGTTGAAGCTGGAAATCGGATCGGCCGTGCTGGCAGAAGCAAACGAGGAAGAATTCTGCACGTTGATCATGAAATTGCTGCAGTTGAAAAGCGCGTAGGTGTTCTGGCAGAGCCCACTGGCGAACTGCGCCTGGGTCATGTTGGAGTTCTGCGCCTGCCCGGTCATGATGGTGCGGCTCGCTGATAGGACCGCCGCGTCGAGCTCCCGGCCAGCGAGGAACACCAGCCCGGTCTGAAACAGCGCCACCAGCAGCGCCAGAAAAGGCGCCGCGATCAGGCTGAATTCAATGGCGGCGGCGCCATCCTCGCTGCAGACGATGCGCTTGAAGGGCCGGGGTTGCGAAGCGCGGGCGGCTAACTTTCGCAGGACTGCCGTTACCATGGCGCACTCGCTCCAGTGGTGCGCTGGTATGCTTAAATTGCTAGGAAATTGTTACTCTGATCGCCGAAGGTCGGTAGTCGCGGAGGGCCGCCGGCATCGGCATTAATTGTTTCCTGCCGCGATCTTCAAATGTTGCGGACAACTTCAGAGGGGGGCGGGGTGGCATCTTTTGTCCTAGCGATCGACCAGGGCACGACGTCGACGCGGGCTGTTCTGTTCCGGGCCGATACATCGGTCGCAGCCTTCGCCCAGCGGGAGTTTCCGCAGCATTTTCCGGCGGACGGCGAGGTGGAACACGAGCCCGAAGATTTGTGGTCGACAACACTCGATACCTGCCGAACAGCGATGCGCGATGCCGGTGCCGACGCGAAGGATATCGTTGCCATCGGTATCGCCAATCAGCGCGAGACCACTCTGTTATGGCATCGCTCCACCGGACGCCCGGTGCATCGTGCGATCGTCTGGCAGGACCGGCGGACTGCGGATCTGTGCGCCCAACTCACAGACAGCGGTCACGCGCGCTTGTTCGCGGCCAAGACCGGACTTTTGCTCGATCCGTATTTCTCGGGCACCAAGCTCGCCTGGCTGTTAGGTCACGTTGCAGACGCCGGCGACCGCGCCGGCCGCGGTGAGCTCGCGTTCGGAACCGTCGACAGCTATTTGTTGTGGCGTCTCACCGGCGGCAGAGTCCACGCCACCGATGCAACGAACGCCTCGCGCACGCTGTTGTTCGACATCCACCAAGGGCGTTGGGACGAAGAACTGCTGGCGCTGCTCGGCGTGCCCAAAGCCGTTCTGCCGCAGGTGCTCGATTGCTCCGCCGCTTTCGGCTTCACCGATCCGGAGCTGTTCGGCGCTGCGATCCCTATTTACGGAATGGCCGGCGACCAGCAGGCAGCGCTGATCGGGCAGGCTTGCTTCAAGCCGGGAATGGTCAAGTCCACTTACGGGACCGGCTGCTTTGCCTTGCTCAATACCGGCCGCGCGCCTGTGGCCTCCAAGAATCGGCTGGTGACGACGATCGCCTATCAGCTCGACGGCACACGCTGCTACGCGCTCGAGGGGTCGATCTTCGTCGCCGGAGCCGCGGTGCAATGGCTGCGAGACGGCTTGCGGATCGTGCAAAGCGCCGAGGAGACCGGCGCGCTCGCCGCGGCCGCCGACCCGACCCAGGACGTATTCCTGGTTCCGGCTTTCGTCGGCCTGGGCGCACCCTATTGGCGACCGGACGCGCGCGGCGCGCTGTTTGGCTTGACGCGGGCGACCGGGCCGTGGGAGTTGGCGCAAGCCGCACTCGAGAGCGTCTGCTTTCAGACCTTCGATCTTCTCACCGCCATGAAAGCGGATTGGCCGGACGCCGAGGGCTCGCCCAAGATCTTACGCGTCGACGGTGGCATGGCGGCTTCCGATTGGACCATGCAGCGTCTTGCCGACCTGATCGGCAGCACTGTCGATCGGCCGCAAATCAAGGAGACCACGGCGCTCGGCGCGGCGTATCTCGCTGGCTTACGTGCCGGCTTCTTCCCGGAGCCGGATCGTTTTGAAGCTCTTTGGCGGCTCGAGCGGCGATTTACGCCGCACATGGATCCGGCGGCGCGGGAGCGAAGGCTTTCCGGATGGGCCTCCGCCGTCCGTCGGCTGCTGGCGTGATCTACCTGGCTTTGGGCAGCTCGCGCTTCGGGGTGAAACAATCACAGATAGCCGGCGTGCATCTCCTCGGCGAAGCGCGCCGGGTCGCCGTGCCAGGTGATGCGGCCGTGATCGAGTACATAGACGCGGTCCGAGTGCGGCAGGGCAAATGTGACGTTCTGCTCGGCGAGCAGCAGCGTCAGCGAGCGCTCTTTCCGCAGGCGCTCGATCGCCTTGGAGAGCAATCCGAGGATCACGGGCGCCAGCCCGAGCGTCGGCTCGTCGAGAATGAGAAGCTTCGGCTGCATCATCAAGGCGCGTCCGAGCGCCAACATCTGCTGCTCGCCGCCCGATAACGTCCTCGCGGCCTGCGTCTGCCGCTCTTCGAGAATCGGGAACAGATCAAAGACCCAGGCGAGCTGCCGTTGGCGTTCGCCTCCGCTCAGGTGGCCGCCGCCAAGGTCGAGGTTCTCGCGTACGCTCATATGGCCGAAAAGCTCGCGCGTTTCCGGACAGTGCACCACGCCGGCGCGGGCAATTTTAGCCGCCGTGAGCTGGCGCAAATCGCGGCCGGCAAAACGGATCGATCCCCGATAGGGCACCAGCCCCGAGATCGCATTAAACAGCGTTGTCTTGCCGGCGCCGTTGAGGCCGACGATCGATACGAACTCATCTTGCTGCACACGGATGTCGACGCCGTCGAGCGCCTTGGCCTTGCCGTAGAAAACTTCGATGGCGTCGGCCTGCAGCAGGGTAGCGGCATCGCCGGTTCCGACGGTGCGGCGTTCGACCGCCTCGATTTTTCCGCCGATATAGACCCGCCGCACCGTTTCATTCTGCATGACCTCGTCGGCGCTGCCTTCGGCAATACGCTCGCCCAGATACATGGCGATCACCCGGTCGGCGAGCGCGGCGACGCTTTTGACGCTGTGATCGACCAGCAGCACCGCCCGGCCTTCGTCGCGCAGCGTCCGGATAAGATCGGAGAACACCTTGATCTCCGTCGACGTGAGTCCGGCAAACGGCTCGTCGATCAGCACCACTTTCGGATCGCGCGCCACCGCTTTGGCCAGTTCCATGCGGCGAAGATCGGCGAATGGCAGCGTCCACGGATGCCGGTGCAAGACGTCGCCAAGCCCGACGCGCTGGGCAATGTCGCGCGCCCGTTCGCTGACCGATGCTTCGGTCGCCAGCCGCAGCAGGGAATCCGGCAACAGGGCGAGCTTGACGTTTTCCAGGACGGTTTGCCGCTGCAGCGGCCGCGAATGCTGAAAGACGATGCTCACGCCCGACCGCGCAATACGGTGCGACGGCCATCCGGTGATCGGCACGCCGTCGAGCGTGATCGTCCCGGAGTTGGGCCGCGCGATGCCCATGATCAGCGACATCACCGTGGATTTGCCCGACCCGTTCGGCCCGATCAGGCCCACGATCTCTCCGGCCTTGAGATCGAAGCTCATATCTTTGACGGCGATAACGCCGCCGAAGCGTTTGCCAAGCGCGCTGACCTGCAACCGCGTCGCGCCGCTCATTCCCGTTCTCCGCGGTGCAAGGCGTAGCCGAGGAGCCCATCGGGGAAGAACAGGATGACGGTCAGCGCGATGGCGGCGACGACGAAGGTATTAAGCTGGCCGAGCGGCCGCAGGAACTCGTTGGCGACGATCAGAAACACCGCCCCCAACACGGCGCCGAGTATGGTGCGGCGGCCGCCGAGCACGGCGGCGATAATGATCTGCACGCCGATCGCGATGTCGACCACGGTGTCGACCGAGGCGGTGCCCATGTAGAAGATCAGCATCGCGCCGGCGGTGCCGGAAAACAACGCGCTCACACAGAATGCCGCCACCTTGTGCTTGGTCACGTTGAAGCCGAGCGCGGCGGCCTCGACGGCATCCTGGCCGCTCGCCTGCAGGATGAGACCGACCGCGGAGCGGGACAGCCCGAACAGGAGAATGCCGCAAACCACCAGGAAGGCGAGCGCGTACCAATAATTGACGTTGGCGTCGATCGACAGCACATCCGGCACCGTCATGCCGATTTCACCGCCGGTCACGCTGGCGAAGATGACGACGAAATTCTGCAGCAGCAAAACCGCCACCAGCGTCACCAGACCGAAGTAAGGGCCGCGCAGACGCAGCGCGGGAACGGCCAGCAGTATGCCGCCGGCCATGGCCGCGACAGCGGCGGCAATGACGCAAAGCGGGATCGGCAGACCATACGTGCTGTTGAGAATAGCGGCCGTATAGGCGCCAAGCCCAATCAGGAAGGTCGGACCGAAATTGACCTCACCGGCAAAGCCGAAGAGCAAATCCCAGGCCATCGCGAAGACGCCGAAATAGTAGGCCGCCGTCAGCACGCTCAGAAGATAGACCGAGATCCAGAATGGCAGCAGCGTGGCGACGAGAACCGTTGCGGTGGCGATCCAGAACAGGCGCGAGCGGAGGAAAGCCAATTCGCGCTCCTACCGCCGTCCTAACAGCCCTTGCGGGCGCACATAGACCACAAGCACCAGCAGAATGAGCGCGGGTATCGGCCGCAAGGTCGGTGCGATCAGGTAAGCGGTTGCGGTTTCCAGGTAGCCGACGACGTAGGCCGCGATCAGCGATCCCGAGACGCTGCCGAGCCCGCCGAGAACCACGATCGAGAAGGCGCTCGCGGTCAGTTGGCCGGCATTGGTCGTGCTCACTCCCAGAAACGAGGCGAGCAAAACCCCGGCGATGCCGGCAAGCACGCCATAAATGGTCCAGGCAACGAGATGGAGCTGCGTGAGCTCGTAGCCCAATAGCGTCACCCCGCGCGGGTTCATCGAAGCGCCAAGCAGCGCCTTGCCGATCCTGGTTCGATTGACCAGGAGCCAGAGCATGCCGATAGCGCCCCAGGCGATCGCGGCAATCAAGATTTCGTTGGCCGGGGTGCGGACGCCGAAAATGCGCACCACTCCCGAAATCAGCGGCCGCATGGTCACCGGATTGTCGGTGAACAGATACGCCATGCCGACCTGGATCATGATGCCCCACAGCAGCGTGCCGGTGAGCACAAAGATCTCGGTCTCCTCGGGCCGGATGGCGCGGGAAAGCTGTATCGGGCGCACCACTACCAGATAGGTGGCGTAGGCGGTGGCCAATCCGGCCGCCACGCCGATAAGCGTGCCGGCGTAGGTGCCGAAGCCGAGTTCGCCGGCGGCTAGCCAGCCGACCAGGGCCGCCACGACCATGATCCCGCCATGGGCGAGATTAAGCACGCCGGATACGCCGAAGATCAAGGTGAAGCCGACCGCGGCGAGGCCGTACAACGAACTAATCGCAAATCCGTCGACGAGGATCTGGACTGCTCGCATGATCTAGCTCGACCGCGCGCCGGCCGGCGGGAAGTTTGGGGCCGACCTCACGATTTGAAATCGGCCCAATGCGGCCTCTCTTAATTGGCGGAGGCGTGCAGTTTGACGAAGGAGGGGAATTTGAGTTTGGCGTTGGCCTTGTCGCTTGGCCAGACGCACATCTGCTTGCCGTTCTGCCATTGGATGGCAACGCCGGTGACCAACCCCGGCCCATATCGCAGCCCATGGGTGAATTGGTCGTTGCGGTCATAAAATTGCTCGCGGCCGAAAGTCCCGACATGGTCGGTCGCTTCGAGTGCAGTCACGAGCTTGTCGGGATCGGTCGAGCCGCCGGCCCGCTGGATCGCCTCGGTGATGACATAGACCATGTCGTAGGCGGTGTAGCCGTCGTAGGCGGGCGTCGCCCCATACTTTTTCACGTACGCGTCGGTGAACGGGATTGTCAGTGGCGTGTTGGCGACGCCGGGGGCCGCCGCGGTCGTCGTGACAACGCCCTCGGCCGCGCCGTTGGTGTCCTTCCAGAACGTGCTGGTGGTTGCCTGCGAACTCTGTCCCGCCATCGGAATCGGCACCTGCTGGTCGTGCCACTGCACCGTCGGCTGCACGCCGACATGGCTGATGCCGGTGATGATCACGTCCGGATGTTTGGCTTCGATCTGGTTGAAAATCGGCGTGAAATCGGCGGTATCGGGATTGAAGCGAATGTGATCGAGCACCTCGAATCCGGCTTTCGGCAGGCATTCGAGATAGCGCACGTCGAGGGGCTTGGTCCACGCCGCATCCTCGCTCATGATCACGGTGGTTTTCATGTGCAATGGCCCGACGAGCAGATCATGGGTGTAGTCGCAGATCGACTGCGCCAGGTTCGCGGAGGTCAGATAGCCGTGGAAGGTGTACTTGAAGTGGTCGTAGTCGTTGTGGACCTGTTTGGTAATCTCATTGCTGGCGGCGCCGGGCGTGATGAACGGCATGTGCAGCCGCGCCGACCACGGCTCGATCGCGAGCACGACCTCGCTGATATAGCTGCCGATGACGGCGACGACCTTGTCCTGGCTCACCGCCCTCTGGAAGGCGCGCACCGCGTCGGCGGCGGAGGAGTGATCGTCATAGGTGATGACCTCTACCTTCCGGCCGTTGACCCCGCCTTTGGCGTTGATGTCGTCGGCGGCCAGGGCGGCGGCCTTGGTCAGCGAGGCACCGGCGACCGAAGATTCCTCGCCGATGACGCCGATCTTGATCGGTTCGGAGTTTTGTGCGGAAGCGCCCAGCGGCGAAAGCGCGATGGTAAGAACCGCGCATCCGAACAGCCATGGGCGGGCAACCCTCGTCGTGCCTTGCATGGTGGATCCTCCTCCCAATCACACCGGAATTCGGGACGGCCTCGTTGCGAGGGAATTCCGCGGGTTTGAGCCTTCAGGTTACAGGAACGAATGCCCGGTTACAAACGTGCCGGAACGACAGGCGTTCCGAGGGCGCAGGCCACGGGGATCTCGCCGGCCGACGCCGCAAACGCCATGCGATATTGGCCGGTCGGGCAAATGTTGTATTCTGCGGTTCGGTGCGTCGCGCCGGGCGCGGGTGTAGCTCAATGGTAGAGCAGAAGCCTTCCAAGCTTATGACGAGGGTTCGATTCCCTTCACCCGCTCCAAGTCACCACCCGCCGCCCCTCAGTGAACGAAAAGCGCGCGTAACGTCGCGGGTTTGCCGTCTCGCTGCCATGTGATGTCGGCAATTCGCCAGTCGCTCTTGATCTTGGTAAGTCCGAGGACGATCGTTTTAGGCGCTCCGGCATTGGCGAATTTGACGGTTGCGGTGGCCTTGCCTGGCGCGGTGTCGGTCACCGCGATGTCGAAAGCGGCAATCTCCCAATCCTGGGCGTCGACAAAAGGGTCGCCATCGAGTGTCGGCGGTTCGTTGCGGCGTGCCGCGTCCTTTTGGTCCTTCCTGATCAAGGTTGCGAGCGACGGCTCGAAGTAGCGCCGAACGGCGCGATCGTTATCGATCAGGATCCCGCGTGCGTCCTTCCCCTTGTAGGCGTCGTAGATCCCGGTAACGAAAGCCGCAGCAGCCGCGTCGGCCGCGAGCGCCGGTACAACGATGGCGGCCCCAGCAGCCCCGAGCAGGATGTCGCGTCGTGTCAGCATCGATCCGCTCCTTAGGTCGCCTGGGCCGCCGCAGCCTCGGCGAAGGCTGCTCCGCTCCGGTTGCCAAGCCAGCCCTGACCGTCGGCTTCGCCTCGTGGCTCGATCCGGCGGTTGAGGCCTCCGCCAAGAAGCGGCTGTCCGTCGAAAAATCCCGCCTGGCGCTTCCGTTGTCAGATGAATGCCATGCGTGCGCCACGTTGTGGGTCTAGTACTGAGATACAACCGAAACTTGTATAGCGCGGTTGTATTGATAATGAGAATGCCATCAGTGTCTAGGGAGAAGTGCTATGAAAAGCTCATCGCTCCAAAGCTCGTGGCTACGGAATTTCTGTAAAATTGCAATACTGGCGGTCGTGACCGGCCTGATCTTTGCGCCGAGCGGGGCTTCCGCTTGCTCGAAAATCTGCCCGCAATATCTCGCGCAGTACTGCGTGGTGCAGCCGGATGGCCAGATCGGAACGGTCTGGACCAACCCTTGTTTTGCCTGCTGGCAGAAGCTGCGCATCCTCTATATGGGGGCATGCAAGATCTGGATTGGCCCTCCGCGCACCTGCAAAGGGACGACCTGCGAGTAAGCGCTCGCGATCGTCGCAAGCCGCCTGCTATTGATCCTCGGGCGTCGCGCCGATAGCGCGACGCCATTTCGCTCGCGACCTTCAAACCCGCCGCATCGTCGGGAGACTTGGCGGCGGCCTGCCGCGGGTGACCCCACGGCAAGGCGAGCCCGTGGAGGACCTTGGTTTTGGCAGCGCTTCTATGCTAGCCGGTGGGCGCCCCTTAGGAGTGTAGCTCAATGGCTAGAGCACCGGTCTCCAAAACCGGGGGTTGGGGGTTCGAGTCCCTCCACTCCTGCCAGGGCGCGCCCGTTCGCTTGGCCTCTGACGACAAAGAAAAATTCGGCGTCGCTTGACGCTGCGGGCGGTCGGCAGTAGGAAGCTTGCCATCGTCAGCGGCCCGGCGACGGATTTCCGCGACGAACATCTCCCCCAAAGGATGCGCCATATCGGTCTCCTCCTGAAACATGGGCGGAGAGTGACTATTTAGACGAGCCATGGCGAAGATCAGTCCCTTCAAGTTCCTGCAGGAAGTGCGGGCCGAGGCGCAAAAGGTCACTTGGCCAACGCGCAAGGAAACCACCGTCACCACCATGATGGTATTCGTGATGGTGTTCATCGCCTCGATATTCTTCCTGCTGGCGGATCAGATCATGCGGCTCGGCGTCAGTTTCCTGCTTGGTATCAACTCGTGAGCGGTTCCCATTCTCAATCCCACGACATTCATGATCCCGGAATTCATCACATGACCAACCGGTGGTACGCGGTCCACGCCTATTCGAACTTCGAGAATAAGGTCGCGGATTCGATCCGGGAGCAGGCCAAGCAGCGCGGGCTTTCGCACCTGTTCGAGGAAATCCTGGTCCCCAAGGAGAAGGTCGTCGAGGTGCGGCGCGGCCGAAAGGTGGACGCCGAGCGAAAGTTCTTTCCCGGCTACGTGCTGGTAAAAATGGAGCTGACCGACGAGGCCTATCACCTGATCAAGAATACGCCCAAGGTGACCGGCTTTCTCGGCTCCGACAACAAGCCGATGCCACTGTCCGACGCCGAGGCCGAACGCATCATCCATCAGGTGCAGGAAGGTATCGAGCGGCCGAAGCCGTCGGTTTCCTTCGAAGTCGGCGAGCAGGTGAGGGTCTCGGACGGGCCGTTCGCCTCGTTCAACGGCACGGTGGAGGAGGTCGACGAGGGGCGCTCGCGGCTCAAGGTGGCGGTCTCCATCTTCGGTCGGGCTACGCCGGTCGAGCTGGAGTTCGGACAGGTGGAGAAGCTATAGACTTAACCTCTCCCCGCGTGCGGGGAGAGGTTAAGCGTCTTTTGGACGCCGTACTTGATCCAAGAACGCCGATGCGACGCATCGGCTATGCGAAGCGAGGGTGAGGGGGCGCCGCCGCAATTCTGAGCCCAGCGGAAACGCCCCCTCATCCCGACCTTCTCCCCGCAAGCGGGGAGAAGGAGGAGTGAAGTTGACCACGTGGGAGGTGAGGCGGTCGCCAGCCGTCAACAGCCGCACCACTGACAGGAGTAGAGAATGGCGAAGAAGATCACCGGCTATGTGAAGCTGCAGGTGCCGGCCGGGGCGGCCAATCCGTCGCCGCCGATCGGTCCCGCGCTCGGCCAGCGCGGCCTCAACATCATGGAGTTCTGCAAGGCATTCAATGCGCAGACCCAGAAGCTCGAAAAGGGCACGCCGATCCCGGTAACGATTACGGTCTATGCCGACCGCTCGTTTTCCTTCGAGTTGCGCACGCCACCGATGTCGCACTTCCTCAAGAAGGCGGCCAAGGTGGAAAGCGGCTCGAAAGCCCCCGGCCGCGACGTGGCCGGGTCGGTGACCAAGGCGCAGGTGCGCGAGATCGCCGAGCAGAAGATGAAGGATTTGAACTGCGACACCATCGAGGCGGCCATGCGCATGGTCGAGGGGTCCGCTCGCTCCATGGGGCTGGAGGTGAAGTCATGAGTTCGCTCGGAAAACGTACGAAGATAGCGCGCGAAGGCGTTGATCGCGAAAAACTTTATCCGCTGACGGAAGCGGTCAAGATGGTCAAGGAGCGCGCCAAGGCGAAATTCGACGAGACGATCGAGGTGGCGATGAATCTCGGAGTCGATCCGCGCCACGCCGACCAGACCGTGCGCGGCGTCGTCAATCTGCCGAACGGTTCGGGCCGTTCGGTGCGCGTTGCCGTGTTCGCGCGCGGGGTCAAGGCCGATGAGGCCAAGGCTGCCGGCGCCGACGTGGTGGGTGCCGAGGATCTGGTCGAGAAGGTGCAGGGCGGCGCCATCGATTTCGACCGCGTCGTCGCTACGCCCGATCTGATGCCGCTGGTCGGCCGTCTCGGCAAAGTGCTCGGCCCGCGCGGGCTGATGCCGAACCCAAAGGTCGGCACGGTGACCATGGACGTCACCACCGCGGTCAAGGGCGCCAAGGGCGGCTCGGTCGAGTTTCGCGCTGAGAAGGCCGGTGTGGTGCAGGCCGGTGTCGGCAAGGCATCGTTCAGCGAAGACAAGCTGATCGAAAACATCCGCGCCTTCGCCGATGCCGTGCAGAAATCGCGGCCGGCCGGCGCCAAAGGGCACTTCATCAACCGCGTGGCTATTTCATCGACCATGGGGCCGGGCGTAAAGGTCGAACTGGCAAGCTTGTTCCCGGCTGCTTCGCAGCAGCCGCACTAGGACGGCATCAACTCGTCATTCCGGGCGCGGGCTTTAGCGTGCGCCCCGGATTCCGTGAAAGCAAAAACACCACTTGGCAAATCCGCCGAAAACGGCTAGACGGACGCGGAGGGCGTGCCGGCCCGGTTTGTCGGCGCGCTTTTATGTGCTTCTCGAAAACCACATGACCGGAACTCTCTTGGTGTCGATCCTGTACGGATTTCTCTAAGAGAGGGAAAAGCTTGCGGATTTTGTGGAAGTGCTCCTGTCCGAGACTGCGGGCGCCGGAAACGGCTTAATAGGCTAAAGCCTGCACAGACGGGTGAAGACTAAGGGCAAGAAATTGCCCTTCGGTTCTGACCTCGACGGCCCGGAACAGCGCAAGCTGCTTCGGGGGGCAGGATGCCTGGCATCAACCCGGCGGCTTCCGCAAGGAGGACCGCCAACCGGAGAGAGCTCTCTTGGATCGCACGGCAAAGAGCGAAATGGTCGCGGCCCTTGGCGAGGTTTTCAAGGCCACCAAGGTCGTCGTCGTCGCTCATTATTCTGGCCTGACGGTCGCCCAGATGCAGACTCTGCGTCGGCAGATGAAGCTAGCGGGTGCGAGCGTGAAGGTCGCGAAAAACCGGCTCGCCAAAATTGCTCTCGAAGGCAGCGACGTCGCTTCGATCGGGCCCTTGCTCAAAGGCCCGGCCCTGATCGCCTTTTCTGGCGATCCGATCGCGGCGCCGAAGGTTGCCGTCGATTTCGCCAAGACGCACGAGCACTTCGTGATCCTTGGCGGAGCGATGGGTAAGACCACGCTCGACCCGAATGCGGTCAAGGCGCTTGCCGCCTTGCCCTCACTGGATGAGCTCCGGGCAAAGATCGTCGGCCTGATCGTGGCGCCGGCGACCAAGATTGCGCAGGTGGTGAATGCTCCTGCCGCCAAGGTCGCGCGCGTCGTGCAGGCCTATGCCGCAAAGAGCGAGGAGAGTGCGGCTGCCTGAAGCCGCCTCAATTCCAAGGTTAGAACCGAAGGACAAAGACATGGCTGATCTGCAGAAAATCGTGGACGACCTTTCCAGCCTCACTGTGCTGGAGGCGGCCGAACTTGCGAAGTTGCTGGAGGAAAAATGGGGCGTCTCCGCCGCGGTTGCGGTGGCAGTCGCTGCGGGTCCCGCGGCCGGCGCTGCTGCCCCTGCCGCCGAAGAGAAGACCGAGTTCACGGTCGTGCTCGCGGCGGCCGGCGAGAAGAAGATCGAGGTGATCAAAGAGGTGCGTGCCATCACCGGCCTCGAACTCAAGGAAGCCAAGGACTTGGTCGAGGGCGCTCCCAAGCCGGTGAAGGAAGGCGTGAACAAGGATGACGCCGCCAAGATCAAGGCGCAGCTGGAAAAAGCAGGCGCGAAGGTTGAGCTTAAGTAAGTAATGCTTACTTAAGCCACATCCCGGGGCGCGCGTGGACCCGGGGGGCGGGAAACGGTGGAAATCGGTGATTGCGGCGGTCTAGTCCCGGAATCCCCATGAATGCCGCCAGCGGCAAGCGTATTGTTCCGATTCGGCGTTCTTGGCCGAATCGCTGAAAATAAGGTGGTTCGACGCCTGTCCCGACGGTCGCGATGGATGGCGGCCCTCTGGAGAGTCGTCTTGATCGCCTCGATCCGCGGGCCCGCAGGTCCGCGGTAACGGCTTGAGCCCGTGGGTTAAACCTTTGGGCAAAGCCCGACGGTTCGATTGAGCGAGAGGACATGATGGCGCAGACGTTTATCGGTCGGAAGCGCGTTCGCAAGTTTTTCGGAAAAATCGAGGAAGTCGCTGAGATGCCGAACCTCATTGAGGTTCAGAAGGCGTCTTACGACCAATTCCTGCTGGTGGTGGAACCGCAAGGCGGCCGCCCCAATGAGGGCCTGCAGGCGGTGTTCAAGTCGGTATTCCCGATTTCCGACTTCTCCAACACCTCGATGCTCGAATTCGTGAAGTACGAGTTCGAAGGACCGAAATACGACGTCGACGAGTGTCGTCAGCGCGGCATGACCTATGCCGCGCCGCTCAAGGTGACCCTGCGCCTGATCGTGTTCGATATCGACGAGGAAACCGGCGCCAAGTCGGTCAAGGACATCAAGGAGCAGGATGTCTACATGGGCGACATTCCGCTCATGACCAACAACGGCACCTTCATCGTCAACGGCACCGAGCGGGTCATCGTCTCGCAGATGCATCGCTCGCCCGGGGTGTTTTTCGACCACGACAAGGGCAAGACCCACTCCTCGGGCAAGCTCTTGTTCGCGGCCCGCATTATTCCGTATCGCGGCTCCTGGCTCGACATCGAGTTCGACGCCAAGGACATTGTTTACGCCCGCGTCGACCGGCGGCGCAAAATCCCGGTGACGTCGCTGCTCTATGCGCTCGGCATGAGCGGCGAGGAAATCCTCAACACCTTCTACAAGCAGGTGCCTTACAAGCGCGCCAAGGAAGGCTGGCGCGTGCCGTTCGATGCCAACCGGCTGCGCGGCTACAAGGCGATCAACGATCTGGTCGACGCGGACTCCGGCAAGGTGGTGCTCGAGGCCGGCAAGAAGCTGACCGTACGCCAGGCGCGTCAGCTCGCCGAGAAGGGCCTCAAGGCGCTGCGGCTGACCGACGAGGAGCTGATCGGCCACTACATCGCCGAGGACCTCGTCAATCCCAAGACCGGCGAGATCTACGCCGAAGCCGGCGAGGAGATCACCGAGAAGACGCTGAAGACGCTGAACGAGGCCGGCTACAAGGAATTGCCGCTGCTGAACATCGATCACGTCAACGTCGGCGCCTACATCCGCAATACGCTGGCGATCGACAAGAACATGACGCGGCAGGACGCGCTGTTCGACATTTACCGCGTCATGCGGCCAGGCGAGCCGCCGACGCTCGACACCGCGCAGTCGATGTTCAATTCACTGTTCTTTGATTCGGAGCGCTACGACCTCTCCGCGGTCGGTCGCGTGAAGATGAACATGCGGCTCGATCTCACCGCGGAAGATACCCAGCGCACGCTGCGCAAGGAGGACATCCTTGCGGTGATCCGCACCCTCGTCGACCTGCGCGACGGCAAGGGCGAAATCGACGACATCGACCATCTCGGCAACCGGCGGGTGCGCTCGGTGGGCGAGCTGATGGAGAACCAGTACCGCATCGGGCTCCTCCGCATGGAGCGGGCCATCAAGGAACGCATGTCCTCGGTCGACATCGATACGGTGATGCCGCAGGACCTGATCAACGCCAAGCCGGCGGCGGCTGCGGTGCGCGAGTTCTTCGGTTCCTCGCAGTTGTCGCAGTTCATGGATCAGACCAACCCGCTCTCTGAAATCACTCATAAACGGCGGCTTTCGGCGCTCGGCCCCGGCGGCCTTACGCGCGAGCGCGCCGGTTTCGAAGTGCGCGACGTGCACCCGACGCATTACGGCCGCATCTGTCCGATCGAGACGCCGGAAGGGCCGAATATCGGCCTGATCAATTCGCTCGCGACGTTTGCGCGCGTGAACAAGTACGGTTTCGTCGAAACGCCCTATCGCAAGGTGAAGGACGGCCGCGTCAGCGACGAGGTCATCTATCTCTCGGCGATGGAGGAGGGGCGCTATACCGTCGCCCAGGCTAATTCCGCCATCGACGCAAAGGGCCGCTTCACCGACGATCTCGTCGTCGTGCGTCATGCCGGCGATGTGCAGCTCATTCCGCCCGACAAGGTGGACTTCATGGACGTGTCGCCGAAGCAGCTCGTTTCGGTGGCCGCGGCGCTGATCCCGTTCCTTGAGAACGACGACGCCAACCGGGCGCTGATGGGCTCCAACATGCAGCGCCAGGCGGTGCCGCTGGTGCATGCCGAGGCGCCCTTCGTCGGCACCGGCATGGAAGGCGTGGTGGCGCGCGATTTAGGTGCCGCCATTGCCGCGCGGCGCACTGGCGTGGTCGATCAGGTCGACGCCACTCGTATCGTCATTCGTGCCACCGACGAGCCGGATCCGACCAAGCCGGGCGTCGACATCTACCGGCTGATGAAGTTCCAGCGCTCGAACCAGAACACCTGCATCAACCAGCGGCCGCTGGTGAAGGTGGGCGATCAGGTCAAGAGGGGCGACATCATCGCCGACGGTCCATCGACCGATCTCGGCGAGCTGGCGCTCGGGCGAAACGTCCTCGTCGCGTTCATGCCGTGGAACGGCTACAATTTCGAGGACTCGATCCTTCTGTCCGAGCGCATCGTCAAGGACGACGTCTTTACTTCGATCCACATCGAGGAATTCGAGGTGATGGCGCGCGACACCAAGCTCGGGCCCGAGGAGATCACTCGCGATATTCCGAACGTCTCGGAAGAGACGCTGAAGAATCTCGACGAGGCCGGGATCGTGTATATCGGGGCCGAAGTGCGCGCCGGCGACATTCTGGTCGGCAAGATCACGCCGAAGGGCGAAAGCCCGATGACGCCGGAGGAAAAGCTCCTGCGTGCCATCTTCGGCGAAAAGGCCTCCGACGTGCGCGACACCTCGTTGCGGGTTCCGCCCGGAGTGCAGGGCACCGTCGTCGAAGTGCGCGTGTTCAACCGTCACGGCGTCGAGAAAGACGAGCGCGCGCTCGCCATCGAGCGGGAAGAGATCGAGCGGCTGGCCAAGGACCGCGACGACGAGCAGGCCATTCTCGACCGCAACGTCTACGGCCGCTTGGCCGAGTTGCTGGAGGGGCGCCAGGGCATCGCCGGGCCGAAGGGCTTCAAGAAGGACACCAAGATCACCCGCACGGTGCTCGACGAGTATCCGCGCTCGCAATGGTGGATGTTTGCATCCCCCAACGACAAGGTGATGGCGGAGATCGAAGCCATCCGGAAGCAATACGATAAATCGAAGAAGCGGCTTGAGCAGCGCTTCCTCGACAAGGTCGAAAAGCTGCAGCGTGGCGACGAATTGCCGCCCGGCGTTATGAAGATGGTCAAGGTCTTCGTCGCCGTGAAGCGCAAGATTCAGCCCGGCGACAAGATGGCCGGCCGCCACGGCAACAAGGGCGTGGTGTCGAAGATCGTGCCGCTTGAGGATATGCCGTTCCTCGCCGACGGCACTGCGGTCGACATCGTGCTCAATCCACTCGGCGTGCCGAGCCGCATGAATGTCGGCCAGATCCTCGAGACCCATCTGGGCTGGGCCTGCGCCGGCCTCGGCATCAAGATCGGCAACGCCGTCGATCTTTATCACGGCAAGCGGGACCCCAAGCCGCTCAAGGAGCTGCTGCGGAAAATCTATGGCGACGAGGAGACCATCAAGTCGCTCGACGAAAAGGGTCTCATCGAGCTCGGCAGCAATCTGCGGCACGGCGTGCCGATCTCGACGCCGGTGTTCGACGGAGCGAAGGAGGCCGATATCGAGCACATGCTCGATCTCGCCGGCCTCGATCACTCCGGGCAGGTGAGCCTCTATGACGGGCGCACCGGCGACACCTTCGACCGCAAAGTGACGGTCGGCCACATCTACATGCTGAAGCTCCATCACCTCGTGGACGACAAGATCCATGCCCGGTCGATCGGCCCGTACAGCCTCGTCACCCAGCAGCCGCTGGGCGGCAAGGCCCAGTTCGGCGGCCAGCGCTTCGGCGAAATGGAGGTGTGGGCGCTCGAAGCCTACGGCGCCGCCTACACGTTGCAGGAAATGCTGACGGTGAAGTCGGATGACGTCGCCGGCCGCACCAAGGTGTACGAGGCGATTGTCCGCGGCGACGACACGTTCGAAGCCGGCATCCCGGAATCCTTCAACGTGCTGGTCAAGGAGATGCGTTCGCTCGGTTTGAACGTCGACCTGCACAATTCCAAGCAGCAGCGCGGCGGCGACGTTGCCGAGGCGGCGGAATAATAAGACGAGCGTCATGCGCGGGCTCGACCCGCGCATCCCGATATTTGAGAGAGCGGCCGACACGGTCGGCAAGCGGAGAATCCGATGAACCAAGAGATCATGAATCTTTTCAGCCCGCAGGCGCCGGCTCAGGTCTTCGACCAGATCCGGATCTCGATCGCGAGCCCGGAGAAGATTCTGTCGTGGTCCTACGGCGAGATCAAAAAGCCGGAGACCATTAATTACCGGACCTTCAAGCCCGAGCGCGATGGGCTGTTCTGCGCGCGCATCTTCGGGCCGATCAAGGACTATGAGTGCTTGTGCGGCAAGTACAAGCGGATGAAATACAAGGGCATCATCTGCGAGAAGTGCTCGGTCGAAGTGACACTGTCGCGCGTGCGGCGCGAACGCATGGGTCATATCGAACTGGCGGCGCCGGTCGCGCACATCTGGTTCCTGAAGTCGCTGCCGTCCCGCATCGGCTTGTTGCTCGACATGACGCTCAAGGACCTCGAGCGCATCCTGTATTTCGAATATTACGTCGTGCTTGAGCCGGGGCTGACGCCGCTCAAGGATCGGCAGCTGCTGAGCGAAGAGGAGTACATCAAGGCGCAGGACGAGTTCGGCGCCGACAGCTTTACCGCCATGATCGGCGCCGAAGCGATCCGCGAGATGCTCAAGGCGCTCGATCTGGAGAAGATGGCTGCGGATCTGCGCAAGGAAATCGCAGAATCGACTTCCGAACTGAAGCCGAAGAAGCTCGCCAAGCGGCTGAAGCTGATCGAGGCGTTCATTCAGTCCGGCAACAAGCCGGAGTGGATGATTTTGACGCACGTGCCGGTGATCCCGCCGGATCTGCGGCCGCTGGTGCCGCTTGACGGCGGGCGCTTCGCCACCTCCGACCTCAACGACCTCTATCGCCGCGTCATCAACCGCAACAACCGCCTGAAGCGGCTGATCGAGCTGCGCGCTCCCGACATCATCATCCGCAACGAAAAGCGGATGCTGCAGGAGGCGGTCGACGCCTTGTTCGACAACGGCCGCCGCGGCCGCGTCATCACCGGCGCCAACAAGCGGCCGCTGAAGTCGCTCGCCGACATGCTCAAAGGCAAGCAGGGCCGCTTCCGGCAGAACCTGCTCGGCAAGCGGGTCGATTATTCCGGCCGTTCGGTGATCGTGGTCGGCCCGGAACTCAAGTTGCATCAGTGCGGGCTGCCAAAGAAAATGGCGCTCGAGCTGTTCAAGCCGTTCATCTATTCGCGGCTCGACGCCAAGGGCCTGTCGACGACGGTGAAGCAGGCCAAGAAGCTGGTCGAGAAGGAAAAGCCCGAGGTCTGGGATATCCTTGACGAGGTGATCCGCGAGCACCCGGTGCTGCTCAACCGCGCACCGACGCTGCACCGCCTTGGCATCCAGGCGTTCGAGCCGGTGCTGATCGAAGGCAAGGCGATCCAGCTGCATCCGCTGGTCTGCGCGGCATTCAATGCCGACTTCGACGGCGACCAGATGGCGGTCCACGTGCCGCTGTCGCTCGAGGCGCAGCTTGAAGCCCGCGTCTTGATGATGTCGACCAACAACATCCTGCATCCGGCCAATGGCTCGCCGATCATCGTGCCGTCGCAGGATATCGTGCTCGGCCTCTATTACCTGTCGATCATGACCGACGGCGGCCCCGGGCAGTGGAAGTTCGAGCTGCACTCGGAAAAGGAGATCGAGCGCGACCGCAAGAAGAAGAACGTGGTGCAGGGCTTCTATCGCAACATGAGCGAGGTCGAGCACGCGCTGCAGGAAAAGGCGGTCGGGCTGCACAGCAAGATCAAGTATCGCTGGGAAGGCGTCGACGACGAGGGCAAACCGGTCCGCAAGTGGTACGAGACCACGCCGGGCCGCGCTCTGCTCGGCGAGGTGCTGCCGAAACAGCGGAAGATTTCGTTCGACCTCGTCAACAAGCTCATGACGAAGCGCGAAATCTCCAGCATGATCGACACGGTCTATCGTCACTGCGGGCAGAAGGAGACCGTGATCTTCTGCGATCGCGTCATGGCGCTCGGCTTCCACCATGCCTTCAAGGCCGGCATCTCGTTCGGCAAGGACGACATGGTGGTGCCGCACTCGAAGAAAAAGATCGTTGAAGATACCCGCGAGCAGGTCAAGGAATTCGAGCAGCAATACAATGACGGCCTGATCACTCAGGGCGAAAAGTACAACAAGGTCGTCGACGCCTGGTCGAAGTGCACCGAGAAGATCGCCGACGAGATGATGCGCGAAATCTCCGCCACCAGACCGGCGGCGGAGAAGGGCGCCGAGGCTCAGGTCAACTCGATTTACATGATGGCGCATTCCGGCGCGCGCGGTTCGCCGGCGCAGATGCGGCAGCTTGCCGGTATGCGCGGACTCATGGCCAAGCCAAGTGGCGAGATCATCGAGAGCCCGATCATCTCCAACTTCAAGGAGGGGCTCTCCGTGCTCGAGTACTTCAACTCGACGCACGGCGCGCGCAAGGGTCTTGCCGATACCGCGCTGAAGACGGCGAATTCCGGCTATCTGACCCGGCGGCTGGTCGACGTCGCGCAGGACTGCATCATCACCGAAGAGGACTGCGGGACCACGCGCGGCATCAAGGTTCGCGCCATCATCGACGCCGGCACCGTCGTTGCGTCGCTGGCAACGCGCATCCTTGGTCGCACCACGGCCGAGGCCGTGCGCGATCCGACGAGCAATGAGCTTTTGGTCGAGAACGGCACGTTGCTCGAGGAGACGCACGTCGAGCGTCTTGTCAATGCCGGCGTGCAGGAAATAAAGATCCGCTCCGTGCTCACCTGCAATACGCAGCCCGGTGTCTGCGGCAAGTGCTACGGGCGCGATCTTGCCCGCGGCACGCCGGTCAATATGGGCGAAGCGGTGGGCGTCATCGCGGCGCAATCGATCGGCGAGCCGGGCACCCAGCTCACCATGCGCACGTTCCATATCGGCGGCGCGGCGCAGATCTCGGAGCAGTCGTTCGTCGAGTTCGAACTTCGAAGGCACCGTCAAGATCAAGAACTTGAACGTCGCCCGCAACTCGGACGGCGATCTGATCGCGATGGGCCGCAACCTGATCGTCGCCGTGACCGATCCGGATGGCACCGAGCGCGCCGTGCACCGTATCCAGTACGGGGCGCGGCTGAAGGTCGAGGACGGCGAGCATATCAAGCGCGGCCAGCGGATCGCCGAGTGGGATCCGTACACCCGTCCGATCCTCACCGAGGTCGAAGGCACGATTGGCTTCGAAGACCTCGTCGAGGGTCAGTCGATGACCGAGACGCTCGACGAGTCGACCGGTATCGCCAAGCGCGTGGTTATCGATTGGCGCTCAGGCTCCGCCCGCGGCCAGCAGGACTTGCGTCCGGCGCTGGTGATCAAGGGCAAGGATGGCAAGATCCTGAAGCTCAGCCGCGGCGGCGACGCCCGCTACATGCTGGCGGTCGATGCCATCATTTCGGTCGACCCGGGCTCGAAAGTGCGGGCCGCGGACGTGATCGCCCGCATCCCGACCGAAAGCGCCAAGACCCGCGACATCACAGGCGGTCTGCCGCGCGTCGCCGAATTGTTCGAGGCCCGGCGGCCGAAGGAATCGGCGGTTATCGCCGAGATTTCCGGAACGGTCCGCTTCGGCCGCGACTATAAGAACAAGCGGCGCATCACCATCGAGCCGACCGACAAGGGTGAGGAGCCCAGAGAGTATCTCGTCCCCAAGGGCAAGCACATCCACTTGCAGGATGGCGACGTGATCGAGAAGGGCGACTTCATCGTCGAAGGCAACCCGGCGCCGCACGACATCCTGGCGATCAAGGGTGTCGAGGAGCTTGCCGGCTATCTCGTCAACGAGATCCAGGAAGTCTATCGGCTCCAGGGCGTGGCGATCAACGACAAGCACATCGAAGTGATCGTGCGGCAGATGCTGCAAAAGGTCGAGATCGACGAATCCGGCGAGACCGACCTGATCCAGGGCGAGCAGGTCGACAAGGTCGAGATGGACGAGGTCAACGCTCGGGCCGCGGCCGAAGGCAAGAAGCCGGCATCCGGGCATCCGGTGTTGCTCGGCATCACCAAGGCTTCGCTGCAGACCCGTTCGTTCATCTCGGCGGCCTCGTTTCAGGAGACCACGCGCGTACTCACCGAAGCCGCTGTCAGCGGCAAGGCCGATACGCTCGACGGGCTCAAGGAGAACGTCATCGTCGGCCGGCTGATCCCGGCCGGCACTGGTGCCATGATGAACCGGCTGCGCGAGGTCGCCATCAAGCGCGATCAGCTCATTCTCGCCGAGCGCGAGAAGGAGGCCGCTGCGAAGGCTGCGGCCGCGGCAGCCGCAGAGCCGGCGGCGCTGCCCGCGGCCGAATAGTCGCGCGACGGCTGGAGCCGCAACGGAAGATAAAGGGGCCGCCTATTGGGCGGCCCTTTTGTATAATGCCGGTGGTCGGGGCAACAGATGTCAATCGCCACACAGATCACAGTCTTGAGTGGCGGCGCCATGCGCCGGTTCATGGTTGAAGCCGTGCCGTTGTTCGAGGGTGCCAGCGGGATCAAAGTGGCGCTCCGCTTTGCGCAGACGCGGATCCTGAAAAATGAGATCGAGGAGGGCGCCGCGTTCGACGTCGCGCTGTTGCCGCGGTGGGCGATCGATCAGCTGGCGGAAGCCGGCAGAATCGCGGGCAAGCCGTTCGACGCCGTGCGTTCCATTGTCGGTCTGATGGTGCGCACCGGGGCGGCTGAGCCCAACATTGGCACGGTCGCGGCGTTTAAGACCGTCTTGCAACAAGCGAAATCGATTTCCTACAGCAAGGGTCCGAGCGGCGAGCGTGTGGCGGAGTTGCTGCAACGCCTCGGCCTTGCCGCGGAAATGAAGGACAAGACGGTGTTTGCGGTCGGCCGCCCCGTGGGCGAAGTCGTCGCCGGCGGCGAGGCTGAGATCGGCATGCAGCAGATCATCGAGATAACGCCGGTTCAGGGCGCCCAACTCGTCGGTCCCTTGCCGCGCGAGCTGGAAAACTTCGTTCTCTACAGCACGGGATTTGCTCCCAATGCCGTGGAAAACATAGCGGCGCGCGCGTTCGTGACGTTCCTGGCTTCGCCGGAGGCCGTCGGCATCATCCGCGCCAAAGGCATGGAGCCAGGCTGATGGTTGCGGCCTGACCGATGGCCCAGATGTCCTTGCGCCATCGCGCTTTTGGGCCCATATGAGCTTGACTTCACGCGGTACCGCCGATACATACCACGCACTTTTCGGCAGGCGGTGAGCTTCGCCCGTCGGAATGGCCTGTCCGGGTCCCAGCTAAGCTATTGAAAGTCGTTTGCTTTCTTGGCTCCCCTTCTTGGGCAAGCGGGATTCGGCGCGACGCCTCGACGAAGGAAGCTCAAACGCTGCCTCTGACTTCGGAAAGTCAGATTAACGAACGCGCACGACCGCGGGCTTGTGCCTCGTGGTCCTCTGCGAGATCGGAGCGCCCTTCCGCGCGGGATGCGGATGGCGCGCTCTCGTTTGCGCGAGCGTTTTTTCGCGCGGATTTAAAGGGCGCGAGCCCTGAAGGCCAAAGGGCGAAAGCCCAAAACGTAAATGGGGCGAACGCCCCGAACAGAGTTTAGGCAAAAGGGGCGTGAGCCCCGCTTGGAGTCAAGATTACCGATGCCGACGGTCAATCAGCTCATTCGCAAGCCGCGGGTAACCCAGCACGCGAAGAAAAAAGTGCCGGCCCTGCAGCAAAGCCCGCAGAAGCGCGGTGTCTGCACGCGCGTCTATACGACCACGCCGAAGAAACCAAATTCGGCGCTCCGCAAGGTCGCCAAGGTTCGGTTAACCAACGGCTTTGAGGTCATCGGCTACATCCCGGGCGAAGGCCATAATTTGCAGGAACATTCGGTGGTGATGATCCGCGGCGGCCGCGTCAAGGATCTGCCGGGCGTGCGCTACCACATCCTGCGCGGCGTGCTCGATACCCAGGGCGTGAAGAACCGCAAGCAGCGCCGGTCGAAATACGGCGCGAAGCGGCCGAAGTAATTGGAGCTTAGACGATGTCCCGCCGCCACAGCGCCGACAAGCGCGAGATCCTGCCGGACCCGAAATTCGGGAACGTCGTGGTCACGAAATTCATGAACTCGGTGATGCATGCCGGCAAGAAGTCGGTCGCTGAGAACATCGTTTATGGCGCGCTTGACATGATTGAGGGCAAGACCCGGCAGAATCCGATCGGCGTATTCGAGCAGGCGCTCGACAACGTCATGCCGTCGATCGAGGTGCGCTCGCGCCGCGTCGGCGGCGCCACCTATCAGGTGCCGGTCGAAGTGCGAAGCTCGCGGCGCCAGGCGCTCGGCATTCGCTGGATCATTTCCGCGGCGCGCGAGCGCAATGAGAAAACGATGACCGAGCGGCTCTCCGCGGAGCTGCTCGATGCATCGAATAACAGGGGGAACGCAGTCAAGAAGCGCGAGGACACGCACCGGATGGCCGAAGCTAACCGCGCGTTCTCGCACTATCGCTGGTGAAGCCGGCGACAGCGAAGGATTTTCCCCCATGCCCCGCACCCATCCGATCGAGGACTATCGCAACTTCGGCATCATGGCGCACATCGATGCCGGCAAGACAACGACCACCGAGCGCGTCCTCTATTACACCGGCAGGAGCCACAAAATGGGCGAGGTGCACGAAGGCGCCGCGACCATGGACTGGATGGAGCAGGAGCAGGAACGCGGCATCACCATTACGTCGGCCGCGACCACGGCGGTCTGGAACGGCAAGCGGCTGAACATCATCGATACGCCGGGCCATGTCGATTTCACCATCGAGGTGGAGCGCTCGCTGCGCGTCCTCGACGGCGCCGTCTGCGTGCTCGATTCCAACCAGGGCGTCGAGCCGCAGACCGAGACGGTATGGCGGCAGGGCGACCGTTACCGCGTGCCGCGCATCGTGTTCTGCAACAAGATGGACAAGATCGGCGCGGACTATTTCCAGTGCCTCAAGGACATCGTCGACCGCCTCGGCGCCAAGCCGGTCGCCATCCAGCTTCCGATCGGGGCCGAGAACCAGTTCAAGGGCATCATCGATCTCGTGCGCATGGTCGGCGTCGTTTGGGACGAGGAGACGCTGGGCGCGAAGTATCACGACATCGAAATTCCGGCCGAGCTTGCCGACCAGGCCAAGGAATATCGCGAGAAGCTGGTCGAGGCGGCCGTCGAACTCGATGATGACGCGATGACCGCGTACCTCGAGGGCAAAGAACCAGACGTTGCGACGCTCAAGCGCTTGATCCGCAAGGCGACGATCGCTGGCACCTTCTTCCCGGTGTTCTGCGGTTCGGCGTTCAAAAACAAGGGCGTGCAGCCGCTGCTCGATGCCGTGGTTGACTATCTGCCGTCGCCGCTCGACGTGCCGCCGATCAAAGGTATCGATTCCAAAGGCAACGAGGTGGTTCGCAATCCGTCCGACACCGAACCGATGGCTTTGCTCGCGTTCAAAATCATGGACGACCCGTTCGTCGGCACCATCACCTTCTGCCGCATTTATTCCGGCACGCTCGAAAGCGGCACCGGTGTCTACAATTCGACCAAGGAGCGCAAGGAACGCGTCGGCCGCATGCTGCTGATGCACGCCAACAATCGCGAAGACATCAAAGAGGCATTCGCCGGCGACATCGTCGCGCTGGCCGGCCTCAAGGAAGTCCGCACCGGCGATACGCTGTGTGATCCGCAAAAGGCGGTGATCCTGGAAAAGATGGAATTCCCGGAACCGGTCATCGAGATTGCGATCGAGCCGAAGTCGAAGGCCGACCAGGAAAAGCTCGGCGTGGCGCTCGCCAAACTGGTGGCCGAGGACCCCTCGTTTCGCGTCACCACCGATCAGGAATCCGGCCAGACCATCATCAAGGGGATGGGCGAGCTTCACCTCGACATCAAGGTCGATATCCTCAAGCGTACCTACAAGGTCGACGCCAATATCGGCGCGCCGCAGGTCGCCTATCGCGAGAAGATCACGCGGACGGCGACCGTCGACTACGTTCACAAAAAGCAGACCGGTGGCCACGGCCAGTTCGCCAAGGTCAAAATCGTCGCCGAGCCGGGTGCGCCCGGTTCGGGCTTCACCTTCGAGAACGACGTCGTCGGTGGCGCCGTGCCGAAGGAGTTCATCCCGGCCGTCGAGAAAGGCCTCGAAGGGCAAATGAGTTCGGGCGTGCTCGCCGGTTTTCCCGTGGTTGACGTGAAAGTCAGCCTCGTCGACGGCGATTCGCACGAGGTTGATTCCTCGGCAATGGCCTTCGAGATCGCGGCGCGCGCCGCCATGCGCGAGGCGTTGCAGAAGGGCGGCCCGGTGCTGCTCGAGCCGGTCATGAAGGTCGAGGTGGTGACGCCGGAGGACTATACCGGCTCCGTCATCGGCGATCTCAACTCGCGCCGCGGCCAGATTCAGGGCCAGGACATGCGCGGCAACGCCAACGTCATTACGGCGATGGTGCCGCTCGCCAACATGTTCTCCTACGTCAACAATTTGCGCTCCATGAGTCAGGGCCGCGCGACATTCACCATGCAGTTCGATCACTACGCCGAGGTGCCGAAAGGCATCGCCGACGAGGTTCAGGCGAAGTTCGCCTGATAACACTTTCACGAGGGTACAGAGAAAGCCGGAACGGAGAGTCCCATGGCCAAGGAAAAATTCCAGCGCACCAAACCGCATTGCAACATCGGCACGATCGGCCATGTCGATCACGGCAAGACGTCGTTGACGGCCGCGATCACCAAGGTATTGGCCGAAAAGGGCCAGGCGACCTATACGGCCTATGACCAGATCGACAAGGCGCCGGAAGAGAAGGCGCGCGGCATCACCATCGCCACGGCGCACGTCGAGTATGAGACCGACAAGCGCCACTACGCCCACGTCGATTGCCCGGGGCACGCCGACTACGTGAAGAACATGATCACCGGTGCGGCGCAGATGGATGGCGCCATTCTGGTAGTGAGCGCCGCCGACGGCCCGATGCCGCAGACCCGCGAGCACATCCTGCTCGCCCGTCAGGTCGGCGTGCCGGCGCTCGTCGTCTTCCTCAACAAGGTCGACATGGTGGACGACCCGGAGCTGCTCGAGCTGGTCGAGCTCGAGGTGCGTGAGCTTCTGTCCAAGTACAATTTCCCCGGCGACAAGATCCCGGTGATCAAGGGCTCGGCGCTGATGGCGCTTGAAGACAAGGATCCCAAGCTCGGCAAGGAAGCGATTTTCGAGCTGATGAAGGCGGTCGACGAGTACATCCCGCAGCCGGAGCGCCCGAAGGATCAGCCGTTCCTGATGCCGGTGGAAGACGTGTTCTCGATCTCCGGCCGTGGCACCGTGTGCACCGGGCGCATCGAGCGCGGCGTCATCAAGGTCGGCGAGGAGGTCGAGATCGTCGGAATTCGCCCGACCCAGAAGACAGTCGTCACCGGCGTCGAGATGTTCCGCAAGCTGCTCGATCAGGGCGAGGCCGGCGACAATGTCGGCTGCCTGCTGCGCGGCACCAAGCGCGAGGAAGTGGAGCGCGGCCAGGTGCTGTGCAAGCCGGGCTCGGTCAAGCCGCACACCAAATTCAAGGCCGAGGCCTACATCCTCACCAAGGAGGAGGGCGGGCGGCATACTCCGTTCTTCACCAACTACCGGCCGCAGTTCTATTTCCGCACCACGGACGTGACCGGTGTGGTGACGCTGCCGGAAGGCACCGAGATGGTGATGCCGGGCGACAACATCGCCATGGAGGTCACGCTGATCGTGCCGATCGCCATGGAGGAAAAGCTGCGCTTCGCCATCCGCGAAGGCGGCCGTACGGTCGGCGCCGGCGTCGTCGCCAGCATCGTGGAGTGAGGATAGCCCGTCGTCGTGCCCGGCCTTGTGCCGGGCATCCGCGACTTAAGCAGACGCAAGACAAGGATGGCCGGGACAAGCCCGGCCATGACGAGGCAGAAAGAACGAACTCATGAACGGCCAGAACATACGCATCCGGCTCAAAGCGTTCGACCACCGCATCCTCGATGCGTCGACGCGCGAGATCGTCAATACGGCGAAACGCACTGGAGCGCAGGTGCGCGGGCCGATTCCGCTGCCGACCAAGATCGAGAAATTTACCGTGAACCGCTCGCCGCATATCGACAAGAAGAGCCGCGAGCAGTTCGAGATGCGCACGCACAAGCGGCTGCTCGACATCGTCGATCCGACGCCGCAGACCGTCGATGCGCTGATGAAGCTCGATCTCGCCGCCGGCGTCGACGTCGAGATCAAGCTCTAAGGCGCGAAGGGGATTTGCAATGCGTTCCGGGGTGCTCGCACAAAAGGTCGGAATGACGCGGCTGTTCACCGAGGCCGGCGAGCATGTGCCGGTGACGGTGCTGCGGCTGGCCAATTGTCAGGTCGTGGGTCATCGCACCAAAGAGAAGAACGGCTACGTGGCGCTTCAGCTCGGCGCCGGCGCTCGCAAGGTGCAGCGCACGAGCAAGGCCGATCGCGGCAACTTCGCCGTCGCCAAGGTCGAGCCCAAGCGCAAGCTCGCCGAGTTTCGCGTCGACGATGACGCACTCATTCCGGTCGGCGCCGAGATCACGGCGGATCACTTCATTGTCGGGCAGTACGTGGATGTTACCGGCACTTCGACCGGCAAGGGCTTTGCCGGCGGCATGAAACGCTGGAATTTCGCCGGGCTGCGGGCGAGCCACGGCGTCTCCATCTCGCATCGCTCGATCGGTTCGACCGGCGGCCGGCAGGATCCGGGAAAAACCTTCAAGAACAAGAAGATGCCCGGCCACATGGGGGTCGAGCGGGTGACCACGCTCAATCTCAAGGTGGTGCAGACCGACGTGCCGCGCGGGCTTATTTTGGTGGAAGGCGCGGTACCGGGCGTTAAAGGCGGCTGGATCACCGTGCGTGACGCGGTGAAAAAGAAGCTGCCGGACGGCGTGCCGAAGCCCGGCAAGTTCAAGCTCTCCGAGGCAGCGTCCGCTGCGGCGAGCGCCGAACCGCCGGCCTCCGCAGCGCAGGAGGGCGCGTGACATGGAACTGAAAGTCACCACCCTTGACGGCAAGCAATCCGGCTCGGTCACGGTTTCCGACGCCATTTTCGGCCTCGAACCGCGCACCGACCTCATTCATCGGTGCGTGGTGTGGCAGCTCGCGAAGCGGCAAAGCGGCACGCACGCGGTCAAAAACCGCGCCGATATCCATCGCACCGGCAAGAAAATGTACCGCCAGAAGGGCACCGGCTCGGCTCGCCACGGCTCGGCGCGAGTCAATCTGTTCCGCGGCGGCGGCCGCTCTTTCGGTCCGCACCCGCGCAGCCACGAGATCGGCCTGCCGAAAAAGGTGCGTGCGCTCGCGCTCCGGCACGCGCTGTCCGCCAAAGCCAAGGACGACGGTATCATCGTCATCGAGGCGCTCGATCTGAAGGAAGCAAAAACCAAGGCGCTGCGCGGCCAATTTGAGAAGCTCGGCCTTTCGAACGCGCTCATCATCGACGGCGCTGAAGTCGCCGCCGGCGTCCGCACCGCCGCCCGCAACATTCCCAATATCGACGTGCTGCCGATCGCCGGCATCAACGTCTACGACATCCTGCGGCGGCAAAAGCTGGTGCTGACCCGTGCCGCCGTCGATGCGTTGGAGGCCCGATTCAAATGAGCACCAACGATCCGCGCCATTACGACGTGATCCTTTCGCCGGTGATCACCGAGAAAGCGACCAACGCTTCCGAGCACAGCAAAGTCATTTTCAAGGTCGCTCTCGCGGCGACCAAGCCGCAGATCAAGGAAGCGGTGGAGAAGCTGTTCGACGTCAAAGTTAAAAGCGTGAATACGCTGCGGCGGCGCGGCAAGTGGAAGGCGTTCAAGGGCCGTTTTGGTCTGCAATCGACGACCAAACGCGCCATCGTGACCCTCGAAGAGGGTCAGACGATCGACGTGACGACGGGCCTGTAAGGAGCGCACGCGATGGCACTCAAGAGCTATAATCCGGTCACGCCTGGCCAGCGTCAGCTGGTGCTCGTCGATCGTTCCGGTCTTCACACCGGCGCGCCGGTGAAGGCGTTGACCGAAGGCAAGAATTCGAGCGGCGGGCGCAACAATTCAGGCTCGATTACCAGCCGCTATCGCGGCGGCGGCCACAAGAAGGCCTACCGCAGAATCGACTTCAAGCGCCGCAAGTTCGATATGCCGGCCAAGGTCGAGCGGATCGAGTATGATCCGAACCGCACCGGCTTCATCGCCCTCATCAAGTACGAGGATGGCGAGCTCGCCTACATCCTGGCACCGCAGCGGCTGGGCGTCGGCGACACTGTGGTCGCGGGCGAATATGTTGACGTGAAGCCCGGCAATGCCATGCCGCTCGCCAATATTCCGGTTGGCACCATCGTGCACAATATCGAGCTGAAGATCGCCAAGGGCGGCCAGATCGCGCGCTCGGCCGGCACCTACGCCCAGCTCGTCGGCCGCGACGGCGCCTACGTGATCCTGCGGCTGAATTCGGGCGAGCAGCGGCTGGTGCATGGCCGCTGCATCGGGACCATCGGCGCGGTGTCGAACCCCGACAATATGAACGTCTCGATCGGCAAGGCCGGACGCAATCGCTGGATGGGGTGGCGCGGCCATGTCCGCGGCGAAACGATGAATCCGGTCGACCACCCGCTCGGCGGCCGCACCCGCGGCGGCCGGCATCCGGTGACGCCGTGGGGCAAGCCGACCAGGGGTGCGAAGACCCGCAAGAACAAGAGCAGCACCAAGTTCATCATGGTGAGCCGTCACGCCCGGAAAAAGAGCAAGTAGGATCGTTAGGAGCAATCATGACGCGTTCGGTCTGGAAGGGTCCGTTTGTCGACGGTTATCTGCTGAAAAAGGCGGATGCCGCCCGCTCGTCCGGACGCCACGAGATGATCCGCATCTGGTCGCGCCGTTCGACCATCCTGCCGCAATTCGTGGGCTTAACCTTCGGCGTCTACAACGGACAGAAGCACGTCCCGGTGATCGTCAACGAGGAAATGGTCGGTCACAAGTTCGGCGAGTTTGCGCCGACGCGCTCGTTCTACGGGCATTCCTCGGACCGCAAAGCCAAACGCACCGGCGGTTCGGCGGGAGGCGGGGGTGGAGCGTCGGCGGAAGGGCGCCGCGCCGGCCGGCGGTACGTCGTAAGGCGGGGAGAGATGTCATGAGCAAGAAGGCGCGCGAACGCTCGCTCTCCGACAATGAGGCGAAGGCCGTGTCTCGCATGCTGCGCGTCAGTCCGCAGAAGCTGAACCTTTTGGCGCAGCTCATTCGCGGCAAAAAGGTCTCGATGGCGCTTGCCGACCTGGAGTTCTCGCGCAAGCGCATCGCCCGCGACGTGCGCAAGTGCCTGAAATCGGCCATCGCCAATGCCGAGAACAATCACGATCTCGACGTCGACGATCTGATCGTCGTCGAAGCCCATGTCGGCAAGGCGCTGGTGATGAAGCGGCACATGCCGCGCGCGCGCGGTCGCGTGGGAAGGATTTTCAAGCCGTTCTCGAACCTTACCATCGTGGTGCGTGAGGTCGAGGCGCAGGCATAACCCCCACCCCACGCTCCCCGCAAGCGGGGGAGGGAAGGGTGGGGGGAAGCGAGGAGATAGCAATGGGTCAAAAGGTCAATCCGATCGGGCTGCGCCTTGGCATCAACCGGACATGGGATTCGCGCTGGTATGCCGGCAAGTCGAGCTATGGCTCGCTCCTGCACGAGGACATGAAAATCCGCGAAACCTTGATGAAAGAGTTGAAGCAGGCCGCGGTATCCAAGATCGTGATCGAGCGCCCGCACAAGAAATGCCGCGTCACCATCCATTCGGCGCGGCCGGGCGTCGTCATCGGCAAGAAAGGCGCCGATATCGAGAAACTGCGCCGCAAGGTCGCCGCGCTCACCGACAGCGATGTCGTCATCAACATCGTCGAAATCCGTAAGCCCGAGCTCGATGCCCAGCTGGTCGCCGAATCGATTGCGCAGCAGCTCGAGCGCCGCGTCGCGTTCCGCCGCGCCATGAAGCGCGCGGTGCAGTCGGCGATGCGGCTCGGGGCCGGCGGCATCCGCATCAATTGCTCGGGACGGCTCGGCGGCGCCGAGATCGCGCGGATGGAATGGTACCGCGAGGGCCGGGTGCCGCTGCACACCCTGCGCGCCGACGTCGATTACGGCGTCGCCACGGCCTTTACCACCTATGGCACCTGCGGCGTGAAAGTCTGGATCTTCAAGGGCGAGATCATGGAACACGACCCGATGGCCCAGGACAAGCGCATGGCCGAAGGCGAGGCCGGTCGGCCGCGTCGCGACGCGGCGTGAGTGAAAGCAAGGTTTGAGAAAAGGCGTCCGTCATGCTGCAACCGATGCGAACCAAATTCCGCAAGGCGCACAAGGGCCGTATCCACGGCATTGCCTCGAGCGCGGCGACGCTTGCGTTCGGCCAGTACGGACTGAAGGCGCTCGAGCCCGAACGGATCACCGCGCGCCAGATTGAAGCTGCGCGCCGCGCACTGACGCGGCACATGAAGCGCTCGGGGCGGGTCTGGATCCGGCTTTTCCCGGACGTGCCGGTGTCCAAGAAGCCGCTGGAAGTGCGCATGGGGTCGGGCAAGGGCACGCCCGAATTATGGGTGGCGCGGGTCAAGCCCGGCCGCATCCTGTTCGAGATCGACGGCGTGCCGATCGAGGTCGCCAAAGAGTCGCTGGCGCTGGCTGCCGCCAAGCTCCCGATCAAGACCCGTTTTGTCGAGCGCATCAGCGAGTAGGCCTGCGATGAAAACTCCCGACATCAGAGCGTTGACCGTCGACCAGATCGACGACGAGGTGCTCAAGCTGAAGAAGGAGCAGTTCAACCTGCGCTTCCAGCGCGCCACCGGACAATTGGAGAATACCGCGCGCGTCCGTGAAGTGCGGCGCGACATCGCCCGCCTCAAGACGATTGCGCAGCAGAAGCGCGCACCGAGGAGCTAAGAGGATCAAATGCCCAAGCGCAGCCTGCAAGGCGTCGTGGTAAGCGACAAACAGAACAAGACGCTGGTGGTGCGCGTGGAGCGCCGCTTCACCCACCCGCTGTTCAAGAAAACGGTGCGCCGCTCGAAGAAATACTACGCGCACGACGAGAACAATGAGTTCAAGGTCGGCGACATGGTCTGGATCGAGGAGCACCGGCCGATTTCCAAGCTCAAGCGCTGGGCGGTGGTGCGCGGCGAGAAGAAAAAAGCGTCGTGACCGCGACGCGTCGGAAATGGAAGTGAGTGGGGTAGCCCATGATTCAGATGCAAACCAATCTCGACGTGGCGGACAATTCCGGCGCGCGCCGCGTCATGTGCATCAAGGTGCTGGGCGGCTCCAAGCGCAAATACGCCACCATCGGCGACGTCATTGTCGTGTCGGTCAAGGAAGCGATCCCGCGCGGCCGCGTGAAAAAGGGCGACGTGATGAAGGCGGTGATCGTTCGCGTCGCCAAGGACATCAAGCGTCCCGACGGCTCGATCATCCGCTTCGACCGCAACGCCGCGGTGTTGATCAATCCGCAGATGGAACCGGTCGGCACCCGCATCTTCGGCCCGGTGCCGCGCGAATTGCGGGCCAAAAACCACATGAAGATCATCTCGCTGGCGCCGGAGGTCCTGTGATGGCGGCCAAGATCAAAAAGGGCGATACGGTGATCGTGATTGCCGGCCGCGACAAGGGCCGCAGCGGCGAGGTCATCGAGGTCCGCCGCGACGACGGCCGAGCGCTGGTTCGCGGCATCAACGTCGTCAAGCGCCACCAGCGGCAAAGCGCGACGGCAGAGGGCGGCATCATCTCCAAGGAGGCGCCGATCCATCTGTCGAACATCGCGCTTGCCGACCCGAAGGATAAAAAGCCCACGCGCATCGGCTTTAAATTTGTCGGCAAGGGCGACGACCGCAAAAAGGTGCGCGTCGCCAAGCGTTCCGGAGCAGAGATCGATGGCTGACACAGACGAAAAGAAAGCCAAAAAGAAAGAGGCGTCCGGCCAGTCCGAGAAGCCCGCCAAGGCCGAGCGCGCCGACAAGGCGCCGAAGGCGGCCAAAGCGGAGAAGGGCGAGAAAGCGGCGGACGGCAAGAAGCCTGCGACGCCGCGCGAGCCGGAGCCGAAAGTGCCGGCGCGGCTGAAGGTTGAGTTCGATCAAACCATCCGCGCCCGGCTGGCCGAGCAGTTCGGCCATAAGAACCGCTTTCAGATCCCAACCTTGGACAAGGTCGTCATCAATATGGGCATCGGCGAGGGCGTCGCCGATCGCAAGAAAGTCGAATCGGCCGCGGCCGATCTGGCGTTGATTTCCGGGCAAAAGGCGGTGGTCACCAAGGCGCGGAAATCGATCGCCACTTACAAGCTGCGCGATGGCCAAGCGATCGGCTGCAAGGTGACGTTGCGCAAGGCGCGCATGTACGAGTTTCTCGATCGGCTGATCAACATCGCGCTGCCGCGCGTGCGCGATTTCCGCGGCCTGAACCCCAAGAGTTTCGACGGCCGCGGCAATTATACGCTCGGCATCAAGGAGCACATCGTGTTCCCGGAGATCGACTACGACAAAGCCGCCGACATCTGGGGCATGGACATCACCGTATGCACCACCGCGCGCAACGACGATGAGGCGCGCGCGCTGTTGACGGCGTTCAATTTTCCGTTCCGGCAGTGAGGGCGAGCCTCAAACGCGGACCGTTTGGAGAACGAGATGGCGAAGAAGAGTTCGATTGAGAAGAACAACCGGCGCCGCCGGATGACAAAAAAATTCTCGGGCCGGCGCGCGCGGCTCAAAGAGATCGCGCGCGACAAGACCAAGCCGGTCGAGGATCGCTTCGCGGCGACGCTGAAGCTTGCCGAATTACCGCGCAACTCCTCGGCCACCCGCATCCGCAACCGCTGCGAGATGACCGGCCGCCCGCGCGGCTTTTACCGCAAGCACAAGCTGTCGCGCATCGCGCTGCGGGAGCTCGGCTCGAAGGGGCTGATCCCGGGTCTTGTGAAGTCGAGCTGGTAAGGAGGATCGCATATGTCGATGAACGATCCGCTCGGCGATCTGTTGTCCCGCATCCGCAACGCGCAGATGCGCAACAAGAGCAAAGTGTCCAGCCCCAATTCGCGGCTGCGCGAGAGCGTGCTCGAAGTGCTCAAGAGCGAGGGCTATATCCGCGGTTTTGCCGTGGTCGAGCGCGAAGGGCGCTCGGAGATCGAGATCGAGCTGAAATATTACGAAGGCGAGCCGGTGATCCGCGAGATCGAGCGGATTTCCAAACCCGGCCGTCGGGTCTACACCTCGGTGAGAAATTTGCCGCGCATCAATAACGGGCTCGGGGTTGCCATCGTGTCGACGCCCAAAGGCGTCATGGCCGACCACGACGCCCGCGACGCCAATGTCGGCGGCGAAATCCTGTGCACGGTGTTCTAGGACCGGGAACGAGAGCAACGGAAAAACAGCATGTCCCGTATTGGTAAGAAAGCCGTCGCGGTGCCTTCGGGTATCACCGCCAATGTCGAGGGCCAGACCGTGAAGGTGAAGGGCCCCAAGGGCGCCCTTTCCGTTGTGCTGCCCGACGACGTCGCGGTCAAACTCGACGGCGGACAGATCAAGGTCGATCCGCGCGACGATACCAAGCGCGCGCGGTCGCAATGGGGCACCGCGCGCACATTGATCGCCAATCTGATTACCGGGGTGAGCAAGGGCTTCGAGCAGCGGCTCGAGATCAACGGTGTCGGCTATCGTGCCGCGGTGCAGGGCAAGAACCTGCAGCTTGCGCTCGGCTACAGCCACGACGTCGTTTATCCAATTCCGGAGGGCATCACGATCGCGACGCCGCGGCCGGTCGAGATCGTGATCTCAGGCACCGACCGCCAGCAGGTCGGACAGGTCGCGGCCGAGATTCGCGAATACCGGCCGCCAGAGCCCTATAAGGGCAAGGGCATCAAATATGCCGGCGAACGCATCTTCCGCAAGGAAGGCAAGAAGAAGTAACGGAGCGGCCGATGAGCAAACTGAGTGACAGGATCAAACGGCGGCAGGGGCGCGTGCGCGGGACGCTGAGCCGCGCGGCACACGGCCGCCGGCGGCTTTCGGTATTCCGCTCCTCGAAGCACATCTACGCACAACTGATCGATGACGATCAGGGCGCGACGCTGGTCTCCGCATCCTCGCTGGAGAAGACCGCGCTGGAGGGTCTGAAAACCGGGGCCGGCGTCGACGCGGCCAAGGCAGTCGGCAAGCTCATTGCCCAGCGCGCCCGGGAAAAGGGCATCAAGGACGTGGTGTTCGACCGCGGCGCCTATCTCTATCACGGTCGCGTCAAGGCGCTGGCCGACGCCGCGCGCGAGGGCGGGCTGAATTTCTGAGAACGGAAATGAACCGATGAACATGGCAGACAAGAATTCGGCGGATCAACATGGCACGTGAACCCCGCGACCGGCGAAACGACGAGCGCGACAGCGAGTTCGTCGACAAGCTCGTTCACATCAACCGCGTCGCCAAGGTGGTGAAAGGCGGTCGGCGCTTCGGCTTCGCCGCGTTGGTCGTCGTCGGCGACCAGAAGGGCCGGGTCGGCTTCGGCCATGGCAAGGCGCGCGAGGTCCCGGAGGCGATCCGCAAGGCAACCGACGCCGCCAAGCGCGGGCTCACGCGCGTGCCGCTGCGCGAGGGACGCACGCTGCATCACGACGTGGCCGGGCGCCACGGCGCCGGCAAGGTGTTTTTGCGCGCCGCACCGCCCGGCACCGGTATCATCGCCGGCGGTCCGATGCGCGCGGTGTTCGAGACGCTCGGCATGCAGGATGTGGTCGCCAAATCGCTTGGCACCTCGAACCCCTACAATGTCGTGCGGGCGACATTCGACGCGCTCAAGCGCCAGGACTCGCCGCGAGCGGTGGCGGCGCGGCGCAATGTCAAGGTGTCGGCGCTGCAAGCGCGCCGCCGCGACGTCGAGGTCGAACAGGCGGCCGATTGAGGCTTTGGAGCAGACGATGAATACCGGCAAGAGTGCGGGCCATAGCGGTAAGACCATCACGGTCGAGCAGATCGGCAGCCCGATGCGTCGTGACCACACCCAGCGCGAGACGCTGGTGGGCCTGAAGCTCAACAAGATCGGCCGCGTCGCCAATCTGGTCGACACGCCGCAGACGCGCGGCATGCTCGCCAAAGTCGCGCACCTGGTGCGCGTGGTGGAGAAACAGCCATGAAGCTTCACGAGCTTGCCGATCGCGCCGGCGCGCGCAAAACGCGAAAGCGCATCGGCCGCGGCATCGGTTCCGGCAAGGGCAAGACCGGCGGCCGCGGCGGCAAGGGTCAGACTGCCCGCTCCGGCGTGCGCATCAAGGGGTTCGAAGGCGGCCAGATGCCGCTGCACCGCCGCTTGCCCAAGCGCGGCTTCAGGAACGCGGCGTTCGCCCGCAAACTCAACGAAGTCAATCTTGGGCGTTTGCAGCGGGCGATCGAAGCCGGCAAGCTCGACCCGGCCGCGACCATCGACGCCGCGGCTTTGGTCAAGGCCGGTATTTTGCACCGGGCCAAGGACGGCGTGCGGCTTCTTGGCTCAGGCGAGATCACGGCCACGATCAGGGTTTCCGTATTTGGCGCGTCGAAATCGGCGGTTGCCGCTGTGGAGAAGGCCGGGGGCACGGTTGAAATCCTCGCCCCCAAGCGGGAGACGAGCGAACAAGCGGCCTGATCCCCATATAGGATCGGGTCGGTAAAAGGCCGGTCTGCAAAAGATCTGGCACACGGAGCATCGGCGGGATGGTCTCTGCAGCGGAACAACTGGCAGCCAATCTCAACTTTGGCGCCCTGGCCAAAGCCGAAGAGCTGAAGAAGCGCATCTGGTTCACGCTCGGCGCGCTCCTGGTCTATCGGCTCGGCACTTACATTCCGCTTCCGGGCATCGATCCGAACGCTTGGAACCAGATTTTCAATTCCCAGGCCGGCGGCATTTTGGGAATGTTCAACATGTTCGCCGGCGGCGGCATTCACCGCATGGCGATCTTCGCGCTGAACATCATGCCGTACATTTCGGCGTCGATCATCATTCAGCTGATGACGACCGTGTCGCCGACCCTCGAACAGCTCAAGAAGGAAGGCGAAGCGGGCCGCAAGATTATCAATCAATACACGCGCTACCTGACGGTGGTGTTGGCCGCGTTCCAGGCCTACGGCATCTCCGTCGGCCTCGAAGGCGCCAGCAACGTCGTCATGGATCCGGGCCCGTTCTTCGTCATCTCGACCGTGATCACGCTCACCGGCGGCACCATGTTCCTGATGTGGCTCGGCGAGCAGATCACCCAGCGCGGCATCGGTAACGGCACTTCGCTCATCATCATGTCGGGGATTGTGGCTCAGCTCCCCTCGGCCGTCGCCGGCACGCTTGAACTCGGCCGCCAGGGCGCGCTCTCGACCGGGCTTATTCTCATCGTGCTGGTGATGGCGGTCGCGGTCATCACCTTCATCGTGTTCATGGAGCGCGCGCAGCGCCGCCTGCTGATCCAGTATCCGAAGCGGCAGGTCGGCAATCGCATGTTCGAAGGCCAGTCCTCGCATCTGCCGCTGAAGCTCAATACGTCGGGCGTGATTCGCCGATCTTTGCGTCATCGCTGCTGTTGTTGCCGACGACGGTGGCCAACTTCACCGCCGGGCAGGGGCCGGGATGGCTCACGATCATCACTACCCAGCTTTCGCACGGGCGGCCGCTGTTTCTTCTGCTCTATGTCGGTCTGATCGTCTTCTTCGCCTTTTTCTACACCGCGATCGTGTTCAATCCGACGGAGACCGCGGATAATCTTAAGAAACATGGCGGCTTTATCCCAGGCATCCGGCCCGGCGAGCGAACCGCCGAATACATCGATTACGTGCTGTCGCGGATCACGGTGATCGGGGCGGCCTACCTTGCTGTCGTTTGCCTGTTTCCCGAGATGCTGATCTCGTACGCGGCGGTGCCGTTCTATTTCGGCGGCACGTCGCTTCTGATCGTGGTCAGCGTCACCATGGATACGGTCGCGCAGGTGCAGGGTTACCTGCTGGCGCACCAATACGAAGGCTTAATCAAACGATCGAAGCTGAGGGGGCGCCGTAGATGAGATTGATCTTGCTGGGTCCGCCGGGGGCGGGCAAGGGAACGCAGGCCCAGCACCTGGTCGCCAAATACGGACTTGTCCAACTCTCCACCGGCGACATGCTGCGCGCGGCTGTCAAAGCCGGCACTCCCATCGGCCGCCAGGTGCAGGACATCATGGCCCATGGCGCGCTCTGTCCCGATGACATTGTGGTCGCCATTGTCGAGCAACGCATCGAGCAACCTGACGCGCGCAAGGGCTTTATCCTCGATGGCTTTCCACGCACGGTAGCGCAGGCCGAGGCGCTCGACCGCATGCTGAAGAAGCATGGCCTTGAGCTTGAGGCGGTCGTCGAGCTGCGCGTCGACGAAAATGCCCTAATCAAGCGCATCGAAAACCGCATCGCCGAGATGACCGCCCGCGGCGAACAGCTGCGGCCCGACGATAACCCGGAAGTGCTGCACCGGCGGCTCACGGCCTACCGCGAACAAACCGAGCCGCTGATTGCCTATTACCGCCGCCATGGTGTGTTGCGCACGGTGGACGGTATGGCGCCGATCCCGCAAGTCGCCGTGCAGATCGAAAAGCTACTGGCAGGCGGTGCAAAAGCGCCAGAGCCCGGCCGGCATTCGGCCAAAAAGCCTGCCCAGAAATCCCTAAAGGCGGCCCGGATAGGAAAAAAGTCCAAAGCGCCAACGATGGCGACCCGCCGCAAGCCGGCCGGAACCGAGCTTAAACGGGCTGCAAACAAGTCCAAATCGAAGTTGACGTCCGCGCCGAGGGCGCGAAAGCGCCGCCGGTAAGGAAGTTGTACACGAAATCGCTAGGCGGGTTGACGAAACCGCGAGGAGTCCATTAATAAGCTTCGAATATCCGGTCGGAGATTGAGCAGCGATGCCAGGCCGCGGCGGCAGGCAGGCGTTGGCTTTTTACGTTTGTGGCCTTCTCAGGTGACATCCGAATCGACAGGTAGCGACCGGGCGGCACCGGGGTACTCCGGGCTGACCCGCACAAGGAGCAACTGACGTGGCCCGCATCGCTGGCGTCAATATCCCAACCAACAAGCGCGTCGTCGTCGCGTTGCAGTACATCCATGGCATTGGCCCCGCCAAGGCCAAGGAGATCATGGATAAAGTGTCGATCCCCGATGCGCGCCGGGTGTCGCAGTTGACCGATCAGGAAGTGCTGCAGCTGCGCGAGGTCATCGACCGCGATTATATCGTCGAGGGTGATCTGCGGCGCGAAGTCGCCATGAACATCAAGCGGCTGATGGATCTTGGCTGCTATCGCGGGTTGCGTCACCGGCGTGGCTTGCCGGTTCGCGGGCAACGCACCCATACCAACGCCCGCACCCGCAAGGGTCCGGCCAAGCCGATTGCCGGCAAGAAGAAATAGCGCGTCGAACAGAGATTAAATCGGCACCGGTGCGGCCGGTCCCGATCCGAAAGGGTTCAGAATGGGTAAGGAAGCCACGCGCGTCCGGCGCCGCGAGCGCAAGAACATCGCCTCGGGCGTCGCGCACGTGAATGCGACGTTCAACAATACCATGATTACGATTACCGACGTCCAGGGGAATACCATTGCCTGGTCGTCGGCCGGCACGATGGGGTTCAAAGGCTCGCGCAAGTCGACGCCCTATGCGGCGCAGGTTGCTGCCGAGGATGCCGCCAAGAAGGCGCAGGAGCACGGCATGCGCACGCTCGAGGTCGAAGTCGCAGGCCCCGGTTCGGGCCGCGAATCGGCGCTGCGCTCGCTGCAAGCGGCCGGGTTCACCATTACCTCGATCCGCGACGTGACCCCGATCCCGCACAACGGATGCCGTCCGCGCAAGCGGCGGCGGGTATAAGGACATCCGGTCGATGGAAGAAGTTGAACATTTGCCGCCGCTCGAACATGACACCGGCTTTGGCCCCACGGAGCGGAGTGGGGCGCGCGACGCGTTCGCGCCGCGCAACGCGATGGGTGATAACGTGACGATCCAGAAGAATTGGCAGGAACTGATTAGACCGGGCAAGCTCCACGTCAGCGCCGGAGCAGATGCGCGACGCGTCGCGACGGTGATCGCCGAGCCGCTCGAACGCGGCTTCGGCGTGACGCTGGGCAATGCGCTGCGACGCATTCTGTTGTCCTCGCTGCAGGGCGCTGCCGTCCAGTCGGTGCACATCGACGGCGTGCTGCATGAATTCTCCTCGATTGCCGGCGTCCGCGAGGACGTGACCGACATCGTCCTCAACATCAAGGACATCGCCATCAAGATGCAGGGCGACGGGCCCAAGCGGATGGTGGTGAAAAAGCAGGGGCCGGGTACGGTCACCGCGAGCGACATTCAGACTGTCGGCGACATTGTCGTGCTCAATCCGGACCTGGTGTTGTGCACGCTCGACGAAGGCGCCGAGATCCGCATGGAATTCACGGTCAACACCGGCAAGGGCTACGTGCCGGCGGAGCGCAACCGTCCGGAGGACGCGCCGATCGGATTGATCCCGGTCGACAGCCTCTATTCGCCGGTGCGCAAGGTCTCCTACAAGGTGGAGAACACGCGCGAAGGTCAGATTCTCGATTACGACAAACTGACGCTGTCGATCGAGACCAACGGCGCCGTGAGCCCCGAGGATTCGCTCGCCTATGCCGCCCGCATCCTCCAGGACCAGCTCAACGTGTTCGTGAACTTCGAGGAGCCCAAGCGCGAGACGGCGCAGGAGGCCATTCCCGACCTCGCGTTCAATCCGGCGTTCCTCAAGAAAGTCGACGAGCTCGAGCTTTCGGTGCGCTCGGCCAATTGTCTCAAGAACGACAACATCGTCTATATCGGCGATCTGGTGCAGAAGACCGAAGCCGAGATGCTGCGCACGCCGAATTTCGGCAGGAAGTCTCTCAACGAGATCAAGGAAGTGCTGGTGCAGATGGGCTTGCATCTGGGCATGGAAGTTCCCGGCTGGCCGCCCGAGAACATCGAGGAACTGGCCAAGCGCTTCGAGGATCATTACTGAACAGGGGGACAGTAATCGGATTTCAGTAATCAGAGAAATCTGATTACTGATTGCTGAAGGCTGATATCGGAATGCGTCACGCAAAGACCCACCGCAAGTTCAACCGGCGCTCGGATCATCGCCGATCGATGCTGGCGAACCTCGCCGCTTCGCTGATCAAGCACGAGCAGATCACGACGACGCTGCCGAAGGCGAAGGACTTGCGCCCGGTGGTGGAGAAGCTGGTGACGCTTGGCAAGCGCGGCGATCTGCATGCGCGGCGCCAGGCGATCGCGCAGATGCGCGACCTCGCCATGGTCAAGAAGCTGTTCGACGTGATCGGCCCGCGCTACAAGGAGCGCGACGGCGGCTACACCCGTGTGCTCAAGGCCGGGTTCCGCTACGGCGATTCGGCGCCGGTTGCGGTGATCGAATTTGTCGATCGCGACGTCGAAGCCAAGGGCAAGGATTCCGGGCCGGTCCAGGCCCGCGCCGAGGAGCCGGCTCCGGCTGCCGCGTAGGATGCCGCGCGCGCCCTTCTAAAGCCCCGCTCGCGCGCCTATATGGGACGGCATTGATTCGGGGTCTTTCATGCCGCAGCTTCGCGTATCCGGCACGGTTATCGCTGCCGCGGTCTTCGCGTTTTCCACACTGGTCGGTGAGCGCGAGTGCGCAGGACCGCCGGGTGCCCTCCTCGGCCGCCGAGTTGCAGCTTTCCTACGCCCCGCTGGTCAAGCGCGTGGCGCCAGCGGTGGTGAACGTTTATGCCGCGCGCGTCGTCGAAAACCGCAATCCGTTCATGAACGATCCGATGTTTCGCCAGTTCTTCGGCGCGGTGCCGCGCGAGCAGGTGCAGCGTTCGCTCGGCTCCGGTGTGATCATCGATCCCGCCGGCCTCGTCGTCACCAATTACCACGTGATCGAAGGCGCCAGCGAGGTGAAGGTCGCGCTTGCCGACAAGCGCGAGTTCGACGCCGAGATCGCGCTGAAGGACGAGCACAGCGATCTGGCCGTGCTGCGCCTGAAGGACGCAAACGAGCGCTTTCCCGCGCTTGAATTCGGCAATTCCGACGAGCTGCAGGTCGGCGATGTGGTGCTCGCGATCGGCGATCCGTTCGGCATCGGGCAGACAGTGACACACGGCATCGTCTCGGCCGTCGCACGCACACAGGTGGGCATCAGCGACTATCGGTTCTTCATCCAGACCGATGCCGCCATCAATCCCGGCAATTCCGGCGGCGCGCTGGTCGACCTCAACGGCCGGCTGGTCGGCATCAACACCGCGATCTATTCGCGCTCGGGCGGGTCGCAGGGCATCGGCTTTGCGATCCCCGCCAACATGGTGCGGGTTGTGGTTGCCTCGGCCAAAGGCGGCAGCGCCGCGGTCAAACGTCCCTGGCTCGGCGCCAAGCTGCAGGAGGTGACGCCCGAGATCGCCGAAAGTCTCGGTCTGAAGCGGCCGAGCGGCGCACTGGTCGCCAGCGTGATGGCGGACGGTCCCGCCGCCCGTGCCGGCATCAAAACCGGGGACCTCATCGTCAGCATCGACGGGACGATCGTCGACGACGCCAATGCTTTCGATTATCGCTTCGCGACCAAGCCGCTTGGCGGCACCGCCCAGAGTCGGCCTGATTCGGCAGGGCCGGGAAGTCGTTGCCACGGTCGGCCTGCAGAGCGCTCCCGATACGCCGCGCGAGGAAATTGAAATTCGTTCCCGTTCGCCGTTCCTGGGCGTTACCGTCGCCAACCTTTCGCCGGCCCTGGCCGACGAGCTGCGGCTCGACCCGCAAAGCCAGGGTGTTGTGATCGTCGGCGTGGCGGACGGCTCGGAGGCGCAGTCGATCGGCTTCCAGCGCGGCGATATCGTTGTCTCGGTCAACAGTCAGAGGATCGCGAAATCGGCCGATCTCGAGCGCATCGCGCACACCGGCAGCCGGCTGTGGCGTATTACCATTCAGCGCGGCGACCAGCAGATATCGGTCACGTTCAGTGGATGAATGAGCCAGCGCCCGAAGAAGAACGCTCGCCAGCCTGTTCGCGGCCGCCGGTCTCGAGCGCGCCGCGCCGCGGCCGCTTGCCGATAAGCTTCGACCGGACAAGCTCGCCGACGTGGTCGGGCAGGATCATCTGCTCGGCACCGACGGCATCCTGACGCGCATGCTGGAGACGCGATCGCTCGGCTCGCTGATCTTCTGGGGCCCGCCTGGCACCGGCAAGACCACGGTGGCAAGGCTCCTGGCACGCACGACCGATCTGCACTTCGAGCAGATCTCGGCGATTTTTTCCGGCGTCGCCGATCTGAAGAAAGTCTTCGATGCCGCGCGGGGACGCCGCGAAACCGGGCAGGGGACGCTTCTGTTCGTCGACGAGATTTACCGCTTTAACCGCGCCCAGCAGGATTCCTTCCTGCCGGTGGTGGAAGACGGCACCATCGTTTTGGTCGGCGCGACCACGGAGAATCCGTCCTTCGAGCTGATTGCGCCGCTTTTGTCGCGCTCACGTGTGCTGGTGTTCAGGCCCCTCGACGCTGCCGCAATCGAGAAGCTGCTTGAGCGCGCCGAAGCGATCGAAGACAAGAGGCTGCCGCTCGACGAGGCGGCCCGCGCCTCGCTTATCCGCATGGCCGACGGCGACGGTCGCGCCGCGCTGACGCTCGCGGAAGAAGTTTGGCGCGCGGCGCGCGAAGGCGAAACCTTCGACGCCGCGGCTCTGCAGAAGGTCGTGCAGCGCCGGGCGCCGATCTACGACAAGACGCAGGACGGACACTACAACCTCATCAGCGCGTTGCACAAATCGGTGCGGGGTTCTGACGCCGACGCCGCGCTTTATTATCTTTGCCGCATGCTCGATGCCGGCGAGGATCCGCTCTATCTGGCGCGACGGATCGTACGCATGGCGGTCGAGGACATCGGGCTGGCCGATCCGCAGGCGCTGGTGGTCGCCAATGCCGCCAAGGACGCCTACGATTTTCTCGGCTCGCCGGAGGGCGAACTTGCGCTTGCCGAAGCCGTGATCTACGTCGCCACTGCGCCGAAATCGAACGCGACTTATGTGGCGTTCGGCGAGGCCATGCGGACTGCGAAAGAGGCGGGCTCGCTGTTGCCGCCCAAGCACATCCTCAACGCGCCGACCAAACTGATGAAAACCGAAGGTTACGGCACGGGCTACGAATACGACCACGACGCACCGGAGGCCTTTTCCGGCCAGGACTATTTCCCAGAACAACTCGGCCGCCGGCAATTCTACGATCCGCCCGAGCGCGGTTTTGAGCGCGAAATTCGCAAGCGCCTCGAATATTGGGCGAAGCTGCGCCAAGAGCGGAGCGAGCCTTGAGAGGTGCCCGCGGGTCACGGCAGCCGGGCGGCGGCAAACAGATCGCCGGGCCGCGGCATCAGCGCGGCCCTTTCCGTCACCCTGAGGCGGCCGCGAAACGGCCCAACAAGTCGGCTAGTGCCGACTTGCAAATCAGAAATCCGAAATCGGGTAAGCCCGATTTCAGGCGGGGCGACGGCCCCGGCGCTCGCGCCGCACCCTTCGAGGCGCGCCCATCGCGCGCACTTCGGGATGACGGTGTACAGAAGACAGGTGCCGCCTCAAACTCCCACAACCGTCCAGAACGTCGTGGTGACCGCCGACGAATCCGGCATGCGCGTCGATCGCTTTCTTCGAGGCGCGGTTTCCAGGCTTGAGCTTTTCCCATATCCAGCGGGTCATCCGTAAAGGCGAGGTGCGCGTCAACGGCAAGCGCACCCAGCCGAAGAACCGTCTTGAAGCTGGACAAACTATTCGCATCCCGCCGTTGCGGCTCGAACAGCCACAGCCGCGTGGTACCGGCAGCGACGTGGACGAAAAACTCGTGCATTCCTTAAATCGATCACGCTGCACGAGGATGACGACGTGCTGGTGCTCAACAAGCCAATAGGGCTGGCGGTGCAGGGCGGCTCCGGCACCATGCGCCATATTGACGGCATGCTGGACGTGCTGCGTGACGCTCACGGCCAGCGGCCGCGGCTGGTGCACCGGCTCGACAAGGATACTGCCGGCTGTCTGCTTGTCGCCAAGACGCGGTTTGCGGCCGCGGCCTTGGCAAAAACTTTCCGCACCCGCTCGGCGCGGAAAGTCTATTGGGCGCTCGTCGCCGGCGTTCCCAAGGTTCCGCAGGGCCGCATTTCGACCTATCTCGCCAAGGACGAGCGCGAGGAGGAATCGTTCATGCGCATCGCCCGGCACGGCGAGAAGGGCGCCAGTCATGCCGTGACCTATTACGCGGTGGTCGAAACCTCGGGGCCATTGCTCGCCTGGGTCTCGCTCAAGCCGGTGACCGGTCGCACCCATCAATTGCGCGCGCACATGGCGCATATCGGCCATCCCATCGTCGGCGACCCGAAATATTTTTCGCGCGAGAACTGGGCGCTGCCGGGCGGCATGCAGAACAAGCTGCATCTCCTCGCGCGCCGCATCGTCGCGCCGCATCCGCGCGGCGGCATCATCGACGCCACCGCGCCGCTGCCGCCGCACATGCAGCAATCGTGGAATCTGCTCGGGCTCGATGCCGCGCGCTACGACCCGATCGTCGAGGCGCCGGAGGAGTAAGGGGCATCTTCACCGGGCGGCGTCGAGATATCCCCGGTGCCTTCGGTGATGCCGAACAGGATAAAACGGTTCAGCGACTCTATCGTCACCGAATAAGTGCGGTTGGCACGGTCGCGATATTGGACGCGGGTTTGCCGTCCTTCGACCGTCACATTGAGGCGCGTCCATCCGGCGACATTGCGCAGCCAGGGCGCCAGTTCGCGGATGTAGTTCACCCGGCTGCCTTTCTCGTCGAATTTCAGAATTTTCTTGGCGCGCGCATTGATCAGAATGATCCGACCGTCGAGGCGACCGCCGCGTCCGGTCCCGACCGGAACCGCGACGATCGTGCCGCTCGGCGAGCGGTCGAGGACCATTTGTAACACGTCGGTCTTGTGATCGATCGGCGTGGCATAACTGGCCAGGAACCTGGTGCTGCCGCCGTCCTCGCCCCCGAGCGGCAGAAACAGCCCTTCCCAGTAGATGCTGTCATCGGACGCCAGGTCGGTCACGAAGCGCGCGTAGATCGCCGTCCGCTGTGCAAAGCAGGTGTCATAGAGCTCTTTGAGGACTACGCCGACCGACTGCGTAAATCCCGACATCGTGCGGCCGCGCAGGTCGCGGCCGATATGACGCAGGCGATCGGCACCTTGCGCGACGACGAGATAATCATCGTCGAGCTTCAGATAGAGCAACATGTCCGGGTCGGCCGCGCGCGCGTCGGATTCCAGCATATCGCACAAGCGCGGCAGGCCGCCCTTGGCGAGCATGCGCCACGCCGAGTGCGCCGCGAGCAGGCGCTCGGCGCCGATCTCCACGGCGATATCGTCTCCCATCCAGTATTGAACATGCGCCTGCGTGCTGCGGTAGGTAACGCCACTCTCGCCGCCGCGCGCAGTGACGACCGGTGGTCGAAAACCGGGAGCACGGTCGATCGGCTGCAGGCTTGACGGGCTCATGAGGTCTTCTCGGCTGAACCGCGTCGGCGTCGTCCGCGCGGGACTGCTCGCGGCAGTCGCGCCAAGCATTACGACAAAAATCGTAAATCAATGATGCTGGACAATTTCAAATGGTATAATTTTTTCGAAGCACATATTACCGGGCAGCCCCGCCGGCGGCCGCGCCATCGCGACCTTGAGCAGACGAGGATCTGAGCGCGAGACCCGCCTGCGGGCGTTGGGCCCGCGCATTACGATGAGAAAGGAAGAGCCCGCCTAGCGCAAACTGGCGTTGAATTTCTCCAATGCAGCCGAGCCGGGGCACAGGTCCTTCTCGCCGAGCGCATTCAGAGGCGTATCGACGGTATTGAGGTGACCATGCAGATCGGCCGTGTTGGGTGCGACATAGAGCAGGCCGGTGACGATCTGTCCCTGCGCGGCGTGATGCTGCAAAAAGCTCATCGCAGCGAGCCGATCATGGACGTCGTATTCGAACTCGAGCTTGCGCAGCGCCAGCGTCGAGCCGTCGTGCTGCACCACAAGTTCCACGCTGCCCGGTGCGTAGTCGACCTTGATGGCGTCGCGGCCGGTGATGAAGTCGAGCCGGTTGACGGCGTCGTTGTGCTCGCGCACGTAATCGAAGCTCTTGGTCGAGCCGGCGTGATTGTTGAACGCGACGCAGGGCGAGATCACGTCGATAAAGGCCGCGCCGCGGTGCTCGATTGCGGCTTTGATCAGGGGCGTGAGCTGCGCCTTGTCGCCCGAGAACGAGCGGGCGACGAAGGTGGCGCCGACCTGAAGCGCAATGGCGACGAGATCGATGGCGCTGTCGGTGTTGACGACGCCGCGCTTCGATTTCGAACCGGCATCGGCGGTGGCGGAGAACTGGCCTTTGGTCAGGCCGTAGACGCCGTTGTTCTCCACGATATAGACCATGTCGACGCCGCGGCGGATGGCGTGCGCGAACTGGCCGAAGCCGATCGAGGCGGAATCGCCGTCGCCGGAGACACCGAGATAGATGAGGTCGCGGTTGGCGAGATTGGCGCCGGTCAGCACCGACGGCATGCGGCCGTGCACCGAATTAAAGCCGTGCGAATGGCCGAGGAAATAGGTCGGCGTCTTCGACGAGCAGCCGATGCCGGAAAGCTTCGCCACCCGATGCGGCGCGATCGAGAGTTCGAAGCAGGCTTCGATGATCGAGGCCGAGATTAAGTCGTGGCCGCAGCCCGCGCACAGCGTCGATACCGCGCCCTCGTAGTTGCGGTGGGTGAAGCCGAGTTCATTCTTCGGCAGCCCGGGATGGTGAAACCTTGGTTTGGCGACGTAAGTCATGACACAACCTTGCCCTTGCGCAGCGGCGTAACCTTGAGCGCGTCGAGACGGTCGGCGATAGCGCTGGCGATGAAGCGCGCCGTGATCGGCGTGCCGTCGTAGTGCAGGATCGGTATGAGCCGCACCGGATCGACGCTGCATTCGTTGACGATCAGCGAGCGCAGCTGGCCGTCGCGGTTCTGCTCGATGACGAAGATGAAATCGTGCTCGCCGATGAAGCTGGTCACACTGGAATGGAACGGGAAGGCGCGTATGCGCAGCCGGTCGAGCGCATGGCCGTTCGCTTCGAGGAGTTCGATCGCCTCGTCCATGGGCGGCGAGGTCGAGCCGAAATAGATGACGCCGTATTTGGTCAGCTTGTCGGCGTTAGCCTGCAACGGGCGCGGCACCAGGTCCTTCGCGGTTTCGAACTTGCGCAGGAGCCGCTGCATGTTGTCGGCGTAGGCCGGCCCCTCTTCGGTGTAGCGCGCATAGCGGTCGCGCGAGGTGCCGCGGGTGAAGAACGCGCCCTCGTTCGGATGGGTGCCGGGAAGGGTGCGATAGGGAATGCCGTCGCCGTCGACGTCGAGATAGCGGCCGAACTCCCTGCCGGCATCGAGTGCGGCCGCGGTCATCACCTTGCCGCGGTCGAATTTGCGGCCGTCGTCCCAGGCCAGCGGACGGGCAAGGCGATGGTTCATGCCGATGTCGAGATCGAGCATCACGAAGATCGGCGTTTGCAGCCGGTCAGCGAGGTCGAAGGCGGCGGCGGCGAACTCGAAGCTTTCCGCCGGGTCCTCGGGAAACAACAACACGTGCTTGGTATCGCCGTGCGAGGCGTAGGCGCAGGAGAGAATGTCGGTCTGCTGCGTGCGCGTCGGCATGCCGGTCGAGGGCCCCGCGCGTTGCACGTCGAAGATCACCGCGGGGATCTCGGCGAAATAGGCGAGCCCGAGAAACTCCTGCATCAGCGAGATGTCCCGGTCCGGAAGTCGCCGTGAAGGAGCGGGCGCCGTTCCAGGCGGCGCCGATGACGATGCCGATCGACGCCAATTCGTCCTCGGCCTGGATGATGGCGAACCTGTTCTTTTTTGTCGCCGCATCGACCCGCATGCGCCGGCAATGGCTAGTGAACGCTTCGGCGAGCGAGGACGACGGCGTGATCGGATACCAGGCGCAGACCGTGGCGCCGCCGTAGACGGCGCCGAGAGCGGCGGCCGAATTGCCGGTGATGAAGATGCGATCGCCGACCGCGTCCGCGCGCTTTAACCGCAATCCGATCGGGTAGTCGAGATTCATCATCACCCAGTCGCGGCCAAGATGCAGCGCGTGCTTATTGGCGGCGAACAGCTTTTCCTTACCCTCGAATTGTTCGGCGATCAGTTTCTCGATTTCGCCGACATCCATATCGAGCAGCGCCGACAATGCGCCGATATAAACGATGTTCTTGAACAACTGGCGTTGCCGCAGGTCGGTGTATTCGCGATTGCAGATGGCGGTCAGCGGCACGCCGATGACGGTGATGTCGTCGCGGAATTTCGACTTCGGCATCGGCTTGGTGGAATCGTAGAACAGATAGCCGCCGGGCTCGATGCCGGCGATGTCCTTGTCCCAGGTCTGCGGGTTCATCGCGACCATAAGGTCGGTGCCGCCGCGCGCGCCGAGATGGCCGGCTGCGGAAATGCGCACCTCATACCAGGTCGGCAGGCCCTGGATGTTGGACGGGAAAATGTTGCGCGGGGCGACGGGGATGCCCATGCGCAGCACCGCGCGGGCGAATATTTCGTTGGCGCTGGCGGAGCCGGAGCCGTTGACGTTGGCGAACCGGACGACGAAGTCGTTTACGCTCTGGATTGGCATGCGTGATCTGCGTGAGTCATATCGATGAGATACTTTTGCATGTCCCACGCGCCGGTGGGACAGCGCTCGGCGCACAGCCCGCAGTGCAGACACACGTCCTCATCCTTGACCATGACGCGGCCGGTCTTGAGGCTGTCGCCGATATAGAGGTCTTGCGTGAGGTTATTGGCCGGCGCCTGCAGGCGCGAACGCAGGTCCGCCTCTTGGCCGTTTTCGGTAAAGGTGATGCAATCCATCGGGCAGATGTCGACGCAGGCGTCGCATTCGATGCAGAGCTGGCCGGTGAACACGGTCTGCACATCGCAATTGAGGCAGCGCTCGGCCTCCTTGAGAGCGAGATCGACGTCATAGCCGAGCTCGACCTCGGCCCTGATGTCGCGCAGCGCTACGACCTTCTCGCGATGCGGCACCCGGTAACGCTTGTCGAGCGTGATCTCGTTGTCGTAGCTCCACTCGTGGATGCCCATCTTCTGGCTGGTGATCGCCATCTGCGGCGCCGGGCGCACGTTGACGTCCTCGCCGCAGCAGCGTTGGTTGATCGAAATCGCGGCCTCGCGGCCGTGCGCGACCGCCCAGATGATGTTCTTCGGGCCGAAGGCAGCGTCGCCACCGAAGAACACCTTGGGGTGGGTGGAGGCCATCGTTCTGGCATCGACTTTCGGCATGTTCCAGCGGTCGAATTCGATGCCGCAATCGCGCTCGATCCAGGGAAAGGCGTTTTCCTGGCCGACCGCGACCAGCACATCGTCACACGGGAAGTGCTGATCGGGCTCGCCGGTGGGAATGAGGTCGCGGCGGCCTTTGGCGTCACGCACGGCCTCGACCTTTTCGAAGGTGATGCCCGTGAGCTTGCCGTTGTCGTGGGTGAATTCCTTTGGCACCAGATAATTGAAGATCGGAATGTCCTCGTGCATGGCGTCCTCCTTTTCCCAAGGGGACGCCTTCATCTCCTCGAAGCCGGAGCGCACGACGACTTTAACGTCCTCGCCGCCGAGCCGGCGCGAAGAGCGGCAGCAATCCATGGCGGTGTTGCCGCCGCCGAGCACGATGACGCGCTTGCCGATACGGTCGATGTGGCCGAAAGAAACGCTGGAGAGCCAGTCGATGCCGATATGGATGTTCTTGGCCGCTTCCTTGCGGCCGGGAATGTCAAGATCGCGGCCGCGCGGCGCGCCGCAACCGACGAAGATCGCGTCAAAGCCTTCGCTGAGCAGCGCCTTCATGCTGTCGATGCGCTTGCCGCCGACAAATTCAATGCCGAGATCGAGAATGTAGCGGCATTCCTCGTCGAGCACCTTCTCCGGCAGGCGGAATTTCGGAATCTGCGTGCGCATCATGCCGCCGGAGAGCGGGTCTTGATCGAACACGACGCAGTCATAGCCCATCGGGGCGAGGTCGCGCGCCACGGTCAACGAGGCGGGGCCACCCCCACCAACGCGATGCGCTTGCCGTTTTTCTTCGCGGCTGGCTTGGGTAGGCGCGAACGGATGTCGTCCTTGAAGTCGGCGGCGACGCGCTTGAGGCGGCAGATCGCGACCGGATCTTTTTCCACGCGGCCGCGGCGGCAGGCCGGCTCGCATGGGCGGTCGCAGGTACGGCCGAGCACGCCCGGAAACACGTTCGACTGCCAATTGATCATGTAGGCGTCGCTGTAGCGGCCCGCCGCGATCAACCGGATGTATTCCGGAACCGGCGTGTGCGCCGGGCACGCCCACTGACAATCTACGACCTTATGGAAGTAGTCAGGGACGGAAATGTCGGTAAGCTTCATTCCATTCCTCTTGCACGCAGCGTCCCGCTTTTAACAGGCGGTACCAACGCAGCTGCGCGGATCGGCGTCTCCCCGCGGCTTGGCATCCGTCGCCGAATCCGGGCGTAAATCTAGTCGAGCGGGGCACGGATTTCCACCGCTTCTGCTTGTTATAACGAGGTTTTATCGTTTGCTCCCGCACAAAAACGCGCCATGACGCGGCGCAACCGATGGCTTGACCCTAGACGCCCCTTGGGTAATTTAAGCCATTGAATTATATTGCTGATTTATTGCCAACAGTGCAAATGTCGCGGCGCAGCGCGTGCGACCGTCTAGGCGTCTTCTTCCGGTCGGGATGTTATCGTTCTAGGTCTAAGGTCTTATGCGCGATCTGTTCGAGCCCGGTTCCTCCGAAAACCCCGTCGAGGCGGCGCGCCGCGGCGCGCGGCCAATCCTGCGCCGCCGCTTCTACGACAAGGCTTCGACCGCAGCCGTCGCCGAGGGCCACGCGCTGCGGCTCGACGACAAGCCGGTGCGCACGCCCGCGGGTCGCGTCCTCGCCGCGCCGACGCCGGTCCTGGCGCAGGCCATTGCCGCGGAATGGGAGGCGCAGCACGATATGATCGAGCCGGCGAAAATGCCGCTGACGCGGCTCGCCAATGCGATTGTCGATGAAGTCGCCGATCGACCAAGTCCAGTCGCGGCCGAGATTGAGAAATATCTCGCCTCCGATCTTGTTTGCTATCGCGCGGCATCCCCGCAAGGTCTGGTCGAACGCCAGGCGCGTCACTGGGATCCGATCCTGCAGTGGGTAAGTGAAGCGCTCGGCGCGCATTTCATGCTGGGTGAAGGCGTCATCTACATCCCCCAGCCTGAACCCGTCCTTGCCGCGATGCGCGCTGCGATCCCGAGCGATCCCTGGCGCCTGGGTGCCGTCCAGGTGGTGACGACGCTCACCGGCTCGGCACTCATCGCGTTGGCATTGGCGCGCGGGCGGATCACACCAGAAGAGGCCTGGCAGGCGGCCCATGTCGACGAGGATTGGAACATGGAGCAATGGGGGCGCGATGAGCTGTCGCTTGAACGCCGCGCGTTTCGCTTCGCGGAGCTTCAAGCCGCGGCACTGGTGCTGAGGTCTTTGGCACGGGCGTGAGCCAAGTGTCCGGCCCGACACTGATGCGCGGCTCTGGTTCGCGGTCCGTGACCGGACAAGATAACGCCAAGCAGCCGGTACCGAACCCAATTCAGTCGCGTAGGCCAGTCGGCAAGGTTTCGCGGCCCCAACGCTCGATCCACAAAGCGACCAGCGCCGGCTTTGAAACAAAATAGCGCCGTGCGGCGCGGTCGAAGCGGGCCAGCGCCGGCTGTTTTTTGATCCAGTTTCTTACGGTTTCCAGGTCACGGCCGCACAATACAGCCGCCTCCTGCAGCGTGATCTCGTCGGACAATTGAGGCAACTCCGCTGGATTGATTTCCGCATCGCCCCGCCGCCCTTAGCGTTCGGTTATGTGCCTGAGTAGGTACGTCGGCCGATATCGGGAGTTTCAAATCCAAGCATGATCGCGTCGGGCCGCCCAGACCTGCTGATCCCTCATTGCGATTTGACCGTTCGGGACTGGCGACCTCGGTCAGGGCTCAGCGCGCGCGGAAACCGAATCTGATTGTCTCCAATCGCTCAGACGACGACCAATTTTTGGAACTCGCGGCACTTTCACAATCGACGCTGCCGTTGTCGCTCATTCGCCCGGTGCGGTTATCAAACAGGATTTGATGGCACATTGTGCCTTCATCGGGCACATAAAGGATAGAACCGGTATAGATCTCATCGTCACTTGTTTCGGGTAAAGCCTCGGCAGCAAGCTGTCTTGCCAGTATATATTTCCCGCCTGCGACGAGGCCAAGCGCGAGTAAAGCCGCGAAATCCACCAAGACCGCCGTTTGGCGGATGCTCTCGAAGCGGCGCGGGCGAGCTTTCAATCGACGTGGTCGGCGGCTCATGCGAGGGCTGCCTGTCGTGCTCGGGTTACGCGCGGCGCACGATCGTTCGACCGAATAGATCGATCCCGCTCAGGTTCGCCGGAATCGGTTAAAAGTTCGCTGCCTGGTGCATGGGTTAAGCCGGCAATCGGCTTTAATCTGAAGCGACCAGGGCCAAGGCGCCCAGCGACCCTGGGAGCGCCTGGGAGCTTTGGAAAAAGCAAGCGCTTGGAAAGTAGCGATCTGGCGATGGATTTTGCCATGTTTCAGTCAAAGCTTTCGCGATATTGTCGAGGGGCACCGGGGAGGACCCTTTTGTCTCTAACACGGCAGTTTACTGCGGCGGTCACTGCTTTCTTGCCGATCGTGGGCGCATGCTTCGTCTTTCTTTTCTCGGGCGCGGAGGCGCAGGCTGAAGGTCTATTCGGCAGCTGCGAAGACGCCGCCGGGCTCGCGGTCTTGGCCGCGCCGATCGTCCCGTGGAAGGGTGCGCCTTTGCGCGTCATCTTCACCGCGGAGAAGCCGCTCGAGGGCGAGCTTTCGTTGATCGCGCCCGATGGAAGCGTCGCCGCCAGGTCACGTGAGCGGCAGGGCGGGCCGCCGTATTTCTGGTTCGCCGAGGTCGCCGCGCCGGCTGCGGGAACGTGGCGCGCGACGCTGACGAGCGGCCGGGCGCCGGCGGGGTGCAGCGCGATCACGCGCGAAATCGCCGTGCGCGACGACGAGCCGCCGCGGCCGCGGGCAACCTCGGGCAGCGTTTGGCCCATCCGCAATACGTGGAACCGTGCGACGGAAAACCTGTATTCGGCCTGGATCGAAAAGCTGTTCGACGCGCCGCTCGACGCCGAGCCATCTTGGCCGGCGCTGCATGAAGTGCTGCGCGATCAATCGCGCAATGTCCTGTTCAACTATTTGGGCCTTGGCGAAGACAAGGTGGGGATGGCATTGCGCCCCGACTGCGCCGACCTCGTGTATTTTTTGCGCGCCTATTTCGCGTTCAAGATGGGACTGCCGTTCGGCTATACGAAGTGCTCGCGCGGCGGCGGCGGCCAACCGCCGAAGTGCTTCGCGTGGTCAAGCAACCTGACCACAAGCGCGTCGTCCGCGGAGCAGGAACCGGCCGAGGCCGCGCCAAGCAAGGCTTCGATGACGCCGGGCGAGCGCCAGCCGGCAAAGCGGCTGGGGCTTGCCGCGTCCTTCGGCCAATATTTGCGGGTCGTCGGCGACGCCGTTCAGTCCGGGGCCGTGCGGACCGCTGCAAACGACGACAACACCGATTTTTATACCGTGCCGCTGACCCAGGAGACGCTGCGTCCCGGGACCGTATACGCCGATCCGTACGGGCATGTCATGATGCTGGTGCGGCGCGTGCCGCAGTCGGGCGGCGCGGCCGGCGTGTTCTTCGCCGTCGACGGCGAGCCCGACGGGACGGTTGCGCGCAAGCGGTTTTGGCGCGGCAATTTCCTGTTTGCGCACGAACCTGCGCTCGGCAGTCCCGGATTCAAGCAGTTCCGGCCGATCGTGCGCGCGCCGAACGGCAGCCTGCGGCGGCTGGCCAATGCCGAAATCGCCAAAGATCCGCAGTACGGCGATTTTTCGCTGCAACAGTCGCAGCTTGGGGTCGAAGATTTTTACGAGCGAATGGATGACGTGATGTCGCCGGCGCCGCTCGATCCGATGCGTGCGATGAAGGATGCGATCGACTCGCTTGAAGAGCAGGTAAAGACGCGCGTGGGATCGGTCGAGAACGGGCGGAAGTATCAGAATAGCGGACACGGCGATGCCAGCATGCCGGAAGGTCCGTCGATCTTCGCGACGACCGGCGCCTGGGAGGATTTCGCGACGCCGGCGCGCGATTTTCGTCTGTTGATCGCGATCGACGTGGTGCGCGGCTACCCGGATCGCGTCGCGCGGCAGCCGCAACGCTATGCGATGCCGTTTGGCAAGAGCGTCGCCGACGTTAAGGCCGGCTTGCAGAGCGCCCTCGCGGCCGAGCTCGCCGCGCGCAAGTTTTCCTATACCCGCAGCGACGGTTCCCCGTGGACGCTTACGCTCAGAGACGTGGTCGACCGCGCAGCCGATCTCGAGATGGGATACAATTTGAACGACTGCGTCGAGCTGCGGTGGGGCGCGCCTGACAAGAGCGATGAAGCGTCGACCTGCAAGCGGCATGCGCCGCCGGCGCAGCGCGCGAAAATGACGGAATACCGCACCTGGTTCCGCGAGCGGCACTGGCCGGCGCGCGTTTAGCGCTCGCTCATGCCGCCGAGGATGTGCAGCGTTCCGCCGGCACGCCGAGCGACGCCGGTATGCGGACTATGATCAAGCTGTGCTTTGTTGGGCTGGCAACGCTTGCGGGCACGATATTCGCTTTCGCGCAGGATGGTCAGTTCGACCGGATGCTCGACAGGCTGATCGCTGCTTATCCGAAAGCGCTCGTCAGCCATGACGGCAGAGTTCTGCGTTGGCGCGATGGAACGGACATGCCGGTCGCCGATGGCCCCGGGAACAAGACGTTCTCGGAGCGCCTCCGGCACGCCTCCATCATCGATCAGCTTCACATCCCGTATCCGCGCGGCCCGCTCGAAAAGCTGCCGGCGGTTGATGCTGATCCCGGCCGGTTTCGCAATGCGGCGTTCTTCACCAAGATGTATGGCGACTGCCGAAAGGGCGAGGTGTCGCCGCGGCTGGTTGCTCTCGCCTGGCTTCCTAAAACTTGGGGTCAAACAGTCCGCATCACGTCGGTGAACAGGGTCGATGACCATCTGCGCGCAGTGTCGGCGGAGATCGACGCGCTGCCGGAAAAAATCAAACGTGCGGCGTATCCGATTGCCGGCACCTACAAGTGCCGGGCCGTGGCGGACACCGGCCAGCCCAGCCCGCACGGCTACGGCATCGCGATCGATCTCAATACCGCCGTCTCGGATTATTGGTACTGGCGACCGCATGGCGGCCCCATCGTTTATCGCAACCGCATGCCCGAAGAGATCGTCGCCATCTTCGAAAAGCATGGCTTCATCTGGGGCGGCAAATGGTATCACTTCGATACGATGCACTTCGAATTTCGGCCTGAACTTCTTATCGCGCGGTGAGATAGCCATTTCCCGGCGGCAGCAATGGCTTCCGTTTTCCCGTCCATCGCCCGCGAGTTCGGCGATTGCCCCTTTGTCGGACATCGCGCTCGCCGACTTGCCGCGCAGACCCAGCATTTTGGCAGCTGTCATTTGTGTCAGTTGCCAATATCCGCTCGCGGCAACAGAACAACGGGTCAGTCCGCTGGCAATGTCGCCCCCGTTGGCGGAATGACCCAAGGGGGATAGGCTTTGCGGTCTATCCCCCTTCGGGGCGCCATCCTGTTTCCGACCGCAATGGCAGTACAACCCGTATGCGGCCGCGCTTTTCCGGGCTACGTCGCCTCACCCGCCGGTGACGCTCATGTGCCGCGCCAGCGCCGGGCGCTGATGCCGGCGATCGATGATGAAATCGTGGCCCTCCGGCTTGCGTGAAATGGCTTCTTCGATGGCGGCATGCAGGAGATCGTTGCCTTCGGAGGCGCGCAGCGGCTTACGCAGATCGGCGGAATCCTCCTGGCCGAGACACATATAAAGCGTGCCGGTGCAGGTGACGCGCACGCGATTGCAGGACTCGCAGAAATTGTGGGTCAGCGGCGTGATAAAGCCGAGCCGGCCGCCGGTCTCGGCGACACGCACATAACGCGCCGGGCCGCCGGTGCGGTAATCGAGATCCTCGAGCGAATAGCGTTCGCCAAGGCGGGCGCGCACGATCGAGAGCGGCAGATACTGGTCGAGACGGCCTTCGCCGATCTCGCCGAGCGGCATCACCTCGATCAGCGTCAAATCCATGCCGCGGCCATGCGCCCAATCGATCAGGCGCGGGAATTCGTCCTCGTTTACGCCCTTGAGCGCAACGGTATTGATCTTGACTTTCAGGCCGGCGGCTTGCGCCGCGTCAATGCCGGCGTGCACCTGGTCCAGCGCGCCCCAGCGGGTGATGGCGCGGAATTTCTCGGGGTCGAGCGTATCCAGCGACACATTGATGCGGCGCACGCCATGCGCTTTCAGCTCAGTGGCGTATTTCTGGAGCTGCGATCCGTTGGTGGTCAGCGTGAGCTCATCAAGCGCCCCCGAAGTGAGATGGCGCGAGAGGCTTTCGAAAAGCGTCATGATGCCGCGTCGGACCAGCGGCTCGCCGCCGGTGAGACGAAGCTTGCGCACCCCACGTTCCACGAAAGCCGAGCACAGCCGGTCAAGCTCTTCGAGCGTGAGCAGATCTGCCTTGGGCAGGAATGTCATATGCTCCGCCATGCAATACACACAGCGGAAATCGCATCGGTCAGTGACCGACACGCGCAAATAACTGATGTCGCGGCCGAACGGGTCGATTAACGGCGGGCGCGAGTTATCAAGGCCGTGCCCTTGCACGTAATTCATTTCCACGCTGTCCATCGGCATGCGTTTCCATGATTTCCCAGCGCATGACTGTCGAGATCATGCTTGCGGCTCCATATGAGCCAACCAGAGGCTACTCACATAGTCAGTCTTTGTGCCCGACACAAGGAGTCCCTTAGTTTTCAATGGGTTGGTCCACATCTTTTGAGGGTTTTATTTTTGTGCTGCTTCGTTCCCGATCCGCTCGGTCTATGAGCTCCACAGCCGCCAGTGCATTCAGCTGCTGGTCTGCCAACCGACAGTAGCGCCCGACCATCTTTGGCGAAAGACCGATCATGTCGGAAATCTGCAACACCGTGGCGCCGGCTCGGCGCAGCCGAATACAGGAACTTGCCCGCAGTCCATGCAACACCAGATCGGAGCAGATGGCAAGCCGCGGGTTGTGATTACGCTCGTACTCCCAACGCGAAGCCAGTTCCTTGCGATTCTTCCACGGCTTGCCGCTGCTACGGGTCAGGATCACCTCGTTGTCCCGCGGCCAATTTTCGATCTTGTGGGCCACCGCAGCCGTAATTGGAATCCAGATTTTCACGCCCGTCTTCTGCTGGGTGACATTGATGCCCACGTGACCATCAATCGTCTTGATGTCGCTCCATCGCATCCGACAGAGATCGGAGCCGCGCTGGCCGTATTGGAAGCGAGCGTGATGATCCTAGCGACGTCAGGCTGGGCGAAGGTTTCGACGACCTCGATCTGTTCTTCAGTCCAAGGCTCGTGACCGCCATCGCGGCTGATGATGTCGGTTCCCACTGTGATCGGCAGCGGCAACAGATCGCGGACGATGGCCCACTTCTCGACGGCCTTTAGAGCGTCTCTGGCTCCTTTTTGCGCGCCAGGACGGTCTGCCAAGCCATCGAGGAATTGCTGCACCGTAGAGGGTCTCAGCGACATTACCGGCACAGCGCCGAGAACCTCGGGATGTTCAGCGATTCTGAGGTATATCCGGTACCTGGCCTGCGTGGTTTTCGCTAACGATTGGAACTTCGGGCTTGCCAAATAGGCATGGATCACCGCCGCAAAGGTCTGCGGCGCGATCCTCTCAAGCCTGGGACGAGGTGCGTCTTGTTGCTTCACGAATATCGGGTACCTCCGTCCTCGCTCGCCAATGTATCTATGGTCATGAGGCGTTCAACCTCCTTACACGACCACAATCGTCTGCCACCGGCAACCGGGCGCAGCCGCGCGTAGTGTCTCAGTTTGAATTTTAGCCAGCTCGATTGGTGTCTAGAAATCAGCCTTTCCGTAGGGCATATTGGCTACATGTTGCCACTAGACGAGCGCGGCCGCCCTATTATCCACGCTGGCCCCTTCGAGTCGGGCGTTGAGCGCGAACGGTTGGTTATGGTCTTGAGCAGAGAGGTGGTCCCGCTTCGCGGGACAGAATGGCGGCTTGGCTAAGGTGGATTCTGGGTTCGATTACGCCGCCAATTTCTCCTCGTTTGCTTGCGTAGCATAGACCTCGTCGGGCGTCCTGCCGCCGAAGGCCGAGTGGGGTCGATCGGCGTTGTAGTAGCCGACCCAACGACCGATCCCTGTTCTTGCCTCACTGCCGGTCTCGAAGGCATTGAGGTAGACGCATTCGTATTTCAACGATCGCCACAGCCGCTCGATGAAGACGTTGTCCATCCAGCGGCCACGACCATCCATCGAGATGCGGATGTCGGCACCCTTCAAGGTGTTGGTGAAGCCAAAGCTGGTGAACTGCGAGCCTTGATCGGTGTTGAAGATCTCAGGTCTGCCGAAGCGGGCGATCGCCTCCTGCAGTGCCGTGACGCAGAAGTCAGCATCCATCGTGTTCGATAGTCTCCACGCCAAAACCTTGCGACTGAACCAGTCCATGATCGCGACCAGGTACAGGAAGCCTCTGCGCATCGGGATGTAGGTCACGTCTGCGCACCAGACTTGATTCGGTCGATCGATGGTCAGATGGCGAAGCAGATATGGCCATATCCGATGCTGCGGATGCGGTTCGCTGGTCTTCGGGCGCTGGTAGATCGGCGCCAAACCCATCTTGAGCATCAGACGACGGACGCGATGGCGCCCAACGCACCAGCCGTTACGGCGCAGATGCCGCGCCATCTGCCGCGAGCCGTACCAGGGCGTCTCGAGGAACTGTTCATCGATGAGACGCATCAACCGCAGCGTCCCTTCGTTCTCCGCTGTCGGCTCACGGTAGAATGACGAGCGGCTGATCGATGCCAGCTCGCACTGGCGCACAATCGAGAGCCGTGGATGACCGGGGTCGATCATCGTCTTCCTCCGATCCAGGCTCAGCGGTCGAAGGCTTTCGACAAAAAATCTCGTTCCACAACAAGCTGACCGATCTTGGCGTGAAGCTTGGTGATCTCGCCATCACGGCTCTTGTCCCGCTCGGTGCCCTTCTCGTCGAACACCTTGGCCAGCTTCTCGACCGCCTCGCGCTTCCAGGCCGCAATCTGGGTCGGGTGCAGTTCGTGCTTGGTCGCCAGCTCTGCGACCGTCGCCTCGCCTTTGATCGCCTCAAGCGCGACCTTGGCTTTGAACTCAGCCGAAAACCGTCTCCGCGTCCTCATGGTGGTCCGTCCTCTGCATCGGCGAATTCACCTTAGCCGGCTGTCTCAGGGAATGGGACCACCTCTGAGGGCGGCGCTCCCGAGTACTTATTGCAGGAATATGAGACTCCGCATGCAACTCAGTGCGGCAACTCTTATGTACGCCCTGGCAGAATGATCGCAGCCGAGGAGTTCCGCTCTGCCGACTTGCCAAATGACGTTCGGATAAAGCTCTACAAATTCCTAGAGAATAATAATGGCTAGAGGCCCCAAAGGCGAAGAACGTCCCGCCGCTATATTGGGGAACGCCCATGTCATACAGATTGCGGCGAAATTTCCGAGGCCACAGGCGAAAAATCTATCAAGATGCGCAACGGAAAGACGGCGCGCGCGGCAGAACTGACGCATAAATGGCGCCGAGCTATTGCCAGAAAGGCCGCTGCTGCGCGCTGGGGCTGAGCGAGCGCCAGCGAGCAAATACAAGATTGGGCGGTTTGAAACCCTGTCGGCGACGGGATTTCAAGCGCCTCACCTACCAACGATCTCACTAACTCGGGTTTTCGGTTTCAAGCGGCGCGGTTCTTACGATGGAGGACACGAAAGAATCGCCGTCGATAAAGACGAATAGACAGCTTGCGGCTCTGCGGCAAATCCATGCTGCCATTGATCACTTGCTAAATGGTGATTGGGAATGCGCCACGACCCTTGCGTTGGCCGCAGAGGGTCAACTCCCGCCTACTGATAGTGGCGTTCATCTATCGAAATTGGCTTAAGCATTGGGATGAAGATAAGCCCGATGAAGTTGAAATGATCGAAATTCTGGTGGCCACCGATGTAATGCGGGCAATTTCAAAATTTTACGTCGTGTATGGTAAAGTCTCCGAGAAGATGCAAAACTTCTGGAAATGGTCTCTCGACAAAAAATATTTTGAAGGCTAAGCGGACTCCTTGTACGGTGGCGACGCCGTCGCCGAGGCAGGTCCTTTCGCACCTCGTTGTTTTACCCACCGTGTCGGAATATCCTTTAACGGCGTGGGAGGGCCGCTGAACGCGCCTTTCGATATCTTTTTAAGGCGTTACTCGGTTTCTTCGGCGTCACGTTGATCAATATCCGTTGGCAGAACGAATTATGGTCGACCGGCCGAGAGCCTGTATATTCTGTGGCGGGAAACCAATCAATGAAGAACATTCCTGGGGAAAATGGCTCCGGGCGTATTACCCGCGGCAAGACAAACCCGGATATAAAAAGCTCCGCGTAATTGAACATCGCGACCGCTCCGATTTTAAGATAAGCAAACGGGCCGGTGAGGCCCAACGTCTCAAAGTAAAATGTGTTTGCTATAGATGTAACAGTGGATGGATGGGCAGCATACAAGATGCCACCAAGTTGATTATGCTTCCGTTGGTGTTGGGCCGACCTGGGATTCTTACGCCAGAAAAGCAGCTGCAAATCGCCACCTGGGCGACGATGGCTACAATCACGTCGGAATACGACGATCTTTTAACGGTGACGATCCCCCCGTCGGACCGCAAATATTTTTACAAGAAAAAATTCCCGCCCCAAACGTTTCGGATATGGATCGGACACATCCCTCCTGATGTATGGGAACACAGGTGGATTTACCATCCTTTGGCAATCGCCAAAGATGACACGGAGCGAGACGCCCTAGCGGATCAGGCCCTTTCCAAACTTAATACGGAAACGTCTACTTACGTATTCGGCCAGGTTTTCATTCACGTCTTGAGCATGAGTATCGATCACGTCGATATTCTGCATCGCTGGCAAATGCCCAATGGTTGTCAAGCCGCGTTGAGACAGATTTGGCCGTTGGTCCATCAAAACATGACTTGGCCCCCGCTTATCAGCCTCGACACCGAGTCGGCTTCCATGGCGGCAGGATCGTTTTACAATTTTTGCAAGCGTAGTGAGGCGTTGCGGCGTGCCCGACTTGCGCAAACGCCCGGCTGACTTTTGAACCTTTCAAACGCGCTCATCGCGCGCCACCGCGTCGACCTGCTGGCCGGGGTCACTGTGACGGTCGACGACGGCAAGGGCGAATAAGCGTTCTACCCGCGCCGCGTTTCTTGGTTGTTGGCAGTCCAGATGGCGCGCGCTGGTGAAGTGCGTAATTTACCCATTTTGTGCGGATTTGGTCTCATTTTGGGTACACCAAAATCGCTAACCTATTGACAGCATTAACAAAAAGGTGGCTGCCCGATAAAGCCCTGATCGTCCACAACATTCTTCACGGACGCGAGATCGTCGATGACATCCGGCAGTTCCGCGAAGGAGCTGATGACCCGGTCCGGACGTAATGTCGCAATGGGAACATCGGTATAGCCGAAATCGACGGCGACGACCGGCACCTGGGCGGCGCGGGCGGTGCGGATGTCGGTGACTGAATCCCCGACCATAATGGCGCGTTCGGGTTCGCCGCCGGCGCGCATCACGGTGCTGCGGAATATTCGCGGATCGGGCTTCTGGACGCCGAATGTGTCCTGGCCACAGATCGCGGTGAAGCGATCGGCGAGCTGGAGCGTGTCCAGGAGCCGCTTCGACAGCCACTCAAGCTTGTTGGTGCAAACCGCCAGCCGGTGACCCTGATCGGCCAAACGATCGAGCGTCGTTTCGAGTTGCGGGAAGGCGCGCGAACGGTCGGCGATGTGCCCGGCGTAATGCGCAACGAATGCCTGATAGAGCCGGTCGACGTCGGCGGGCGCGCAAGCGCGCCCCTCGATGACCAGGGCGCGTTCGATCATACCGCGCGCGCCGCCTCCGATCAGCGGTCGGGCGGCGTCATACGGCACCTGCGGCAGGCCCTGCCGCGCGAGGATGTGATTGAGCGTATCGATCAGATCGGGGGCGGTGTCGATCAGCGTGCCGTCGAGATCGAAAACGATGGTGAGCATGATTCTGCCTACTAGCTGGCGGTGCTCTGCGGCGCAAGCATAGCTGCGCCTCACGCCGGCTTCTTTCACAGGAGGAGAGGTGTCATTCGCATCTCGGCGCAATTTGCCCTACATACCGCCCATGGACGTCGAAGCTCAGAAACGCGCCGCCGCCGCCCGCGCGCTGGAATTCGTCCGATCGGGCATGCGGCTCGGGCTTGGCACCGGTTCGACCGCCAGGCATTTCGTCGATTTGCTCGGCGACCGCGTGCGGGCGGGGCTCGAGATCGTGGCGGTGCCGACCTCGGAGGCAACGCGCGCGCAAGCTGAGCGGCTCGGTATTGCACTCACCACCCTCGACGACACGCCGGAACTTGACCTCACGGTCGATGGCGCCGATGAGATCGCGCCGGATCTGACCCTGATCAAGGGCGGTGGCGGTGCCTTGTTGCGGGAGAAAATCGTGGCAGCGGCGTCGGCGCACATGGTCGTCATTGCCGACGAATCCAAATGGGTTTCTTTGCTCGGCCGTTTTCCGCTGCCGATCGAAATCGCGCCTTTCGGCGCCACGGCGACCCACCGCGCAGTAGAGGCGGCCAGCGCGGCGGCCGGTTGTCCGGGACCGGCGCTGCTGCGCAAAGGGCCAAACGGCCGGGCCGTTGTCACCGACGGTGGGCATTGGCTGCTCGACGCACATTTGCAACGCATCGCCGATCCTCCGGCGCTGGCGGCGCGGCTGAGCGCAGTTCCGGGCGTGATGGAGCATGGTCTGTTCATCGGCCTTGCGCGGACTGCTATTCTCGCCGGTCCGGACGGGGTGCGCCTCGTCGAGCGGCCCTGATTTCAGCGCAAAGGAGCATGATCGCCACCATGTCCGGCTACGATGTCGATCTATTTGTTATCGGGGGCGGCTCAGGGGGGGTGCGCGCTGCGCGCTTGGCGGCGCAGCACGGCGCGCGGGTCATGCTTGCCGAGGAGTATCGCGTCGGCGGGACCTGCGTGATCCGCGGCTGTGTGCCTAAGAAACTTCTGGTCTACGCGTCGCGATTCCGCGCTGAATTCGAGGACGCGGCCGGCTATGGCTGGACGCTGCCGCACGCGTCGTTCGACTGGCCGACGCTCATCGCAAACAAGGATAAAGAGATCGGGCGATTGGAAGCGGCCTACACCGCAACGCTGGAAAAGGCCGGTGTCACCATCGTCAAAAGCAGGGCGGTGCTCACTGACGCCCATACGGTGCAATTGGCGAACGGCGACCGCGTGCGGGCGGCCTATATCTTAATCGCGACCGGTGGCGCGCCAAGCTATGGCGATCCGATCCCCGGTACCGAGCACGCCATTTCTTCGAACCAAGCCTTCCACCTGACGCATCTGCCGCCGCACGTCGTGGTCCAGGGCGGCGGCTATATTGCCGTCGAATTCGCCGGCATTTTCGCCGGGCTCGGCGCGCAAGTGACGCTGGTCTATCGCGGCGAGAATATCTTGCGCGGCTTCGACGACGACGTGCGTCAACATCTGCGCATGGACATGGAGAAGCGCGGCATCAGGGTGTTTACCGGCTGCAAGGTCGAGGCCATCGAGCGAGCCGGCACGCGCTACTCGGCGGTTCTTTCCAGCGGCAATCGGGTCAGCGCCGATTGCGTCATGTTTGCTGTCGGCCGGCAACCGAACATTGGGGGCATCGGGCTCAAGGAGGCGGGGGTCGAGATCGGCAAAAACGGCGGCGTCGGCGTCGACGAATACTCGCGCACAAGCGCTGCCAACATCTATGCCATCGGCGACGTGACCAATCGGGTCAACCTCACGCCGGTTGCCATCCGCGAGGGGGTCGCCTTCGTCGACACGGTGTTCAGCGGCAAGCCGACGGCGGTCGATCACACCAACGTGCCGACTGCGGTGTTCTCCGATCCCGAAATCGGGGTCGTCGGGCTCACCGAAACCGAGGCCCGCGCGCGATTGGTGCAAACCGACATCTACCGGGCCATGTTCAAGCCGCTCAAGGCGACCTTGTCCGGCCGCGATACGACCGTGCTCACCAAGCTCGTGGTCGACGGTCACTCCGATCGCGTGGTTGGCTGCCACATCGTCGGGGAGGGCGCCGCCGAGATGGTTCAGGTCGCCGCCATCGCCGTCAAAATGGGGGCTACGAAGGCCGATTTCGATGCCACTATGGCGCTGCACCCGACCACTGCCGAAGAGCTGGTGACGATGCGGCAGAGGAGCGCCAGTTACGCCCGCGCCGCAGCGGAATAGGCGGCGTCTGACGGGCTGTCCCGGCCGCCAGCCGTTGTGTATATATCCCCTGTCATTCCGGCCGGTCCGCGATAACTGCGAGAGCCGGAATCCATAACCACTGTTCGTGAATGTGGATTCCGGGCTCACGGGCTCGGGCCCGCAACCGGAATGACGTTCTGGAGATACGTATGACGAAGCTGACAAACTCGGCCAAGTGGAGCCCGGAATCCTGGAGGGCCAGGCCGATCGTGCAGGTCCCGGACTATCCCGACGCCAAGGCGCTCGCTGACGTCGAGGCCCAGCTCGCCAGCTTTCCGCCACTGGTTTTTGCAGGTGAGGCACGCAACCTCAAGCGCGCTTTGGCGCTGGTTGCCGCCGGCCAGGCCTTCCTGCTTCAGGGCGGCGATTGCGCCGAGAGCTTCGCCGAACACGGCGCCAACAACATCCGCGACTTCTTCCGCCTGTTCCTGCAGATGGCGGTGGTGCTGACCTATGCGGCGGCATCTCCCGTGGTGAAGGTCGGCCGCATTGCCGGCCAGTTCGCCAAGCCGCGCTCTTCGCCGGCCGAGAAACGCGGGGCCGTCGAGTTGCCGACCTATCGCGGCGACATCATCAACGCCACCGAATTCACGCCCGAAGCGCGCACGCCGGATCCGCGCCGGCAACTGGAGGCCTATCGGCAGGCGGCGGCGACGCTCAATCTCCTGCGCGCCTTCGCCACCGGGGGCTATGCCAACCTATCGAACGCGCACCAATGGATGCTGTCCTTCGTCAAGGACTCACCGCAGTCGAAGCGCTATCAGGAGCTCGCTACCCACCTCACCGAGGCGCTCAACTTCATGCGCGCCTGCGGCATCGATCCCGAGGTGCATCCGGAAATGCGGACGACCGATTTCTTCACCAGCCACGAAGCGCTGCTGCTCGGCTACGAGCAGGCTTTTACGCGGGTCGATTCGACGACCGGCGACTGGTACTGCACCAGCGGCCACATGCTGTGGGTGGGCGATCGCACCCGCCAAGCCGACCATGCGCACGTCGAGTTCTGCCGCGGCGTCAAGAATCCGCTGGGATTGAAGACCGGACCGACGCAAAAACCGGACGAGCTTCTCAAGCTCATCGACATCCTTGATCCCGACAACGAACCCGGCCGCCTCACTTTGATCTGCCGGATGGGAGCGGACAAGGTTGCCGATCACTTGGCGCGGCTCATTCGCGCGGTGAAGCGCGAGGGCCGCACTGTGGTGTGGTCGTGCGATCCGATGCACGGCAACACCATCAGCTCAGTCACCGGCTACAAGACCCGGCCGTTCGATCAAATCCTCAAGGAGGTACGGACCTTTTTTCAAGTGCATGCGGCCGAGGGCACCTATGCCGGCGGCGTGCATCTGGAAATGACCGGTCAGAACGTCACCGAATGCACCGGCGGCGCTCGGGCGATCAGCGAGGAAGACCTCAATGATCGTTACCACACGGTGTGCGATCCGCGGCTCAATGCCGAGCAGTCGCTCGACCTCGCATTCCTCGTGGCTGATCTCCTCAAGACGGAGCGCGAGGGCAAAGTAAAACCGGCGCCGGCGGTGGCGGCGTTGTAGCGACCGGACCAAACTTCAAGATTGCATCTCGCCCGCCCTCCCGCTTCGAGGGCGCCGTAATGTCGCCGGCGAGACGGCGTTTCCGCAGCCCGGTCGCGCGGAAAACGATATCCCTGGAATTTGCGTCCAAGGCAGCCTCAAGCTCGGCCTCTATCCACTTGGCGGTCCCAACTGATAAATATGATCGCGCCGGCGAGCCCATTGCCGGGGCATGGCGCCAGCCTGTGCAATTCCACCGGCGGCGGCGATCTGCTGCCGTCCGAATTATCGAAGCCTTCCGGGAAAGAAACGCTCGTTTGGTCCCGCCCTCGCTTCAACGGAGAAACCCATGGCACAGCGTGTGGTCGATTTAAGCCTCCTGATCGAAGACAACATGCCGGCCCACAAACTCTTTCAGCGGCCGGTCATCACGACCCATCTCAGCCACGAATCCTCGAAGGCCTTTAATCTCGGCGTGCCCGGTGACGCGATGACGTTCCAGACCAACTTCATCGCCACGCTCGATCACGTCGGCACTCATGTCGACGCGTTCCGGCACGTCAATCCCAAGGGGCAACCGATCGATGAAATGCCTCTCGAACTGTTCATGGGCAAGGCGGTGTGCTTCGACCTGCGTCACGTGCCCAATCTCGGCGATATCACCGTGCCGCGCATGCACGAGGCCGAGAAGAAGTCCGGCGTAAAGGTGGACGGACACATCGTGCTTCTGTGCACCGGCTTCCACAAACGCACCTATCCGACGCTCGATTCGGTATGGAAAAACCCGCAGCTCACCGTCGAGGCGACGCAATGGATGTATGACCACGGCTCGCGTATGCACGGCGTCGAGGGACCCTCGACGGACAAGCCCAGCGATGACGTGTTCGCGCAGCACCGGCTGTGCCGCAAGCTCGGCATCAGCCATTGGGAATGGCTGGTGAATCTTGAGGAATTGCTGGGCAAGGAGGAGTTTCAATTCTTCGGGGTGCCCTTGAAGTTCAAGGGCGGTTCAGGCTCGCCGGTTCGCGCCTTCGCGATCGTCAACGACTGACGGGCTCGCGGTGAGCCAGAACAGGTGGCTCTGATCGGAGGATGCGCATGTCCGCAGACCTCGACTTGATGACGGCGGCTGAACTGCGCCGCCGTATCGCCGCGAAGGATGTTTCGCCGGTCGAATTGACCCAGCGGGCTCTGGCCAAGGCGGAGGCGACGCAAGGGAGTTTGAACGCGTTTTTCGTGCTGCTCCCGGAAGCGGCCATCGCCGCCGCGTGTGCGGCCGAGGACGCCGTGATGAGCGGCGAGACGCTTGGGCCGCTGCACGGCCTGCCGTTCTCGGCGAAGGACCTCATGGCGGTCGCCGGCGCGCCCTACGCATCAGGCTCGCGCACGATGGCCGGCAACATCGCGGCCGTGGACGCGCCAGCCGTGGAGCGCGCCAAGGCGGCAGGCGCCATTCTCATCGGCAAGACTACGACCAGCGAATTCGGCTGCAAGCCGATCGGCGACAGTCCGTTGACCGGGATCACGCGACATCCGTGGAACCTCGCCAAGACCCCGGGCGGATCGAGCGCGGGCGCGGCCGCTTCCGTCGCCGCCGGCATCACGCCGTTCGCGCTCGGGACCGATGGCGGCGGCTCGGTGCGCATTCCTTGCTGCCTTTCCGGACTGGCCGGCATCAAGGCGCATTTCGGCCGTGTGCCGGTGTGGCCGGCCTCGGCGACACCGACGCTGGCCCATGTCGGCCCGCTTGCTCGCAATATCGGCGATGCGGCGCTTCTGCTGATGGCGATCGGCGGCTACGACGCGCGCGATCCGTTCAGCGTAGCGGCGGCGATGCCGGACCTCGCCGGCGCTTGCCGCGCCGGCGTGACCGATCTCCGCGTCGCCTACAGCCCGACACTGGGCTACGCCCGGCCCGATCCGGAGGTCGCCGCCGTCGTGGCAGAGGCCGCCCGCGCCTTTGAAGAGCTCGGCTGCAAGGTCGATCTGGTCGAGACGGTATTTGAAAAAGATCCGGCCGATTTATGGACCGCCGAGTTTTATGCCGGCGTCGGCACGCGCCTGCGCAGCTTTGTCGAGACGCAACGTGATCTGCTCGATCCGGCAGTCGCCGAAGTCCTCGACGCTGCGCTCGCCCAGGATATGCGCGATTACTACGAGAAAGTGTTCGAGCGCTACGCCTTGCGCGACAAGGTGCGGGCGTTTTTCGAAACTTACGATTTGCTGCTGTCGCCGGTTCTGCCGGTTTCCTCCCTCGATGCCGGCAAGAACATTCCCGACCATTTGCCGGACCGCAACCTCGTGTCCTGGGTCTACTACACCTATCCGTTCAATCTGACCGGCCAGCCGGCGGCGACGGTCTGCGCCGGCATTGCCGCCGACGGCATGCCGGTCGGCCTACAGATCGTGGGACGCGCGCTCGGCGAATATGACGTGATCCGGGCCGCCGCCGCCTACGAGCGAACCAAGCCGGCGGGATACAATCTGCGGCCGTTTGCCGGCTGAGCGCCGCAGCCGTTGCCCTACGATTGCGGGGGAACGGCGCCGGCGCGCTCGGTGATCAGCCGGTAGTGTTCGATGCGCCGGTGTTGGGCGAAGTTGAACATCGCCTCCTTATTGTAGCGGCTGATGTCGAGATTGCACTTGGCGGTGAACACCTCGTCGCCATTCGTGGTCGCCATCGCCACGATCTCGCCCGAGGGCGCGACAATGCAGCTGCCGGCGAGAAGCTCGCTGCCTTCCTCGTTGCCGGCCTTGGCGATACCGACCACCCAGGTGCTGTTCTGGTAAGCGCCAGCCTGCATGCACAGATGGTTGTGGAAGTCCGATAGATGATCGTAGACCGGAACCCATGGCAGATGGGTCGGTGTGTTGTAGCCGAGCAGGATCAACTCCACGCTCTGCATGCCCATGACCCGGTAAGTCTCGGGCCAACGCCGGTCGTTGCAGATGCACATGCCCACATTGGCGCCAAACGCGCGCCATACCGGAAAGCCGAGGTCGCCCGGCTCGAAGTAGCGCTTCTCGAGATGCTGAAACGGATAGTGCGAACGGTTATCGGCATGGCCCGGCAAATGCACTTTCCGGTATTTGCCGACGATCTTGGCGTTCTTGTCGACCAGGATCGCGGTGTTGTAGCGATGCGCGGTGCCGTTGTGCTGCGCCAATTCGGCGTAGCCGAGATAAAAGCCGATCTCCAGCGATTTCGCGGTTTCGAACAGGGGCCGGGTAGCCGCGCTCGGCATTTCCCGCTCGAAGAAACTGTCGATCTCGGCGTCATCTTGCATCCACCAGCGGGGAAAGAAGGTTGTCAGCGCCAATTCCGGAAAGACTACGATATCGCTGCCGCGCGCCTTGGCCTCGCGCATCAGTTCGAGCAATCGGGACACGACCTGCTGGCGCGAGTCGTTGCGAGCGATCGGTCCGGTCTGGGCTCCGGCGACATTGATGAAGCGTTCCATTGGCGCACCCCTTGTTCCGGCCGGCCATACTCTAACAAGTTCCCGGCCGACTTTCTTCCCCCTGAGCCGGCCCACTTCGAGAACGCGGTTCGTTCGCGCTGCGTCAGGCTTGGAAACCGGGTTCCACTTTTGGCGATCCGGCGCTAGACCTTGGACATGAACGAGCGTCCCGCCGAACAGCTGGCCATCGCCGTGGCGCAGCTCAACCCCATTGTCGGTGATGTCACCGGCAATCTTGAGCGCGCCCGTGCTGCGCGTGCCCAAGCGGCCCCCGACGGGGCCGATATCGTCGTCCTTTCCGAGCTTTTCATTGCCGGCTATCCACCGGAAGACTTGGTGCTGAAGCCGGCTTTCCAGGCCGCCTGCCGCGCCGCGGTCGAGACCCTGGCGCGCGAAACCGCCGATGGCGGTCCCGCGGTCCTCGTCGGCACGCCCTGGCTTGAGGACGGAAAGCTTTACAACGCCTACGCACTGCTTGCCGGCGGACGGATCGATGCGATCCGCTTCAAGGTGAACCTGCCGAATTACGGGGTGTTTGACGAGAAGCGCGTGTTCGCGCCCGGGCCGGTTCCCGGCCCGGTGAGCTTCCGCGGCGTGCGGCTTGGCTTGCCGATCTGCGAAGATACCTGGACCGATTGGGGCGACTACGAGAACGTGGTCGAGTGCCTAGCCGAGACCGGCGCCGAACTGCTCATCGTGCCCAACGGCTCGCCCTATTGGCGCGACAAGGCTGACGTGCGCCTCAATGTCGCCGTCGCGCGTGTCACTGAAGCCGGCCTGCCGCTCCTTTACATCAACCAGGTCGGCGGCCAGGATGAGCTTGTCTTCGACGGCGCATCGTTCGCGCTGAACGCCGATCGCTCGATCGCGTTCCAGCTTGTGGCTTTCCGCGAAGCGATCGTGACGACGCATTGGTCACGAACGGACGGCGTGTGGCGCTGCGCACCGGGGCCAATCGCAGCGGCTGAAGAATTCGACCGGTCGGATTACACCGCCTGCATGCTTGGGCTGCGCGACTATGTCGACAAGAACCGTTTCAGGGGCGTCGTGCTCGGCCTTTCCGGCGGCGTCAATTCGGCGTTATGCGCGGCGCTCGCGGTTGACGCGCTTGGAGCCGACCGCGTGCGCTGTGTCATGCTGCCGTTCCGTTTCACCTCGCAGGAATCGCGCGATGACGCCGCGGCGGCCGCCGGCGCGCTCGGTGTCCACTACGACATCGTTCCGATCGAGAGCGCGGTGAACGGGCTCGAAGCAGCGCTCGCTGGCATCTTTGCCGGCGCGCCGCGCGACGTTACCGAGGAAAATTTGCAGGCGCGCGCCCGCGGCACGATCCTGATGGCGATCTCCAACAAATTTGGCCTGATGGTGGTGACCACCGGCAACAAGTCGGAAATGTCGGTCGGTTACGCTACGCTCTATGGCGACATGAATGGCGGCTTCAATCCGATCAAGGATCTCTACAAAACCGAAGTCTATCGGTTGGCGCGGCTGCGCAATCTCTGGAAGCCGGATGGCGCGCTCGGCCCCGACGGCCCGGTGATTCCGGAGAACGTGCTCACGCGGGCGCCGAGCGCGGAACTGCGCGAGGATCAGACCGACCAGGACACGCTGCCGCCCTACGACGTACTCGACCAGATCCTTGAGCGATTGGTCGAGCGCGAGGAGCCGCTCGCCACCATTATCGCCGCAGGCTTCGAGCGCGGGACGGTGATGAAGATCGAGCGCATGCTCAATCTCGCCGAGTACAAACGCCGGCAGGCGGCGCCGGGCGTCAAAGTGACGCTGAAGAACTTCGGCCGCGATCGGCGCTATCCCATCACCAGCCGCTTTTTTGATCCCGGCTCCGAACCGCCCGCCACGGCCCGGACGCCGATCAAGAGCTATGCCGCCGCCAAGGCCGGCGCCGCCGACTTTTGATGATGCGCCCTAGTGCGCCGCCACGAATGGTGGGCCCACGGTGCGCACGCCGCCCCGCGTCGAAGCATCGGCACCGCCTGCGCTTTGGTCGGTCACAACCGGTGTCGCGCCCGGCGCCACTGGCGTTGCGTCGGCGTCCTGCGGCTTGAAGCCGGGCTTTAGCGCCGGCTTCGTGCCTTTCGGTTGCGGCGGCTGGGACAGGGCTTTGGCGTTCTGATCGGTCACGACGATGTCGCCGCTCTCGAGCGTGGTTAAGTCGTCGGCATTCTTCAGCGCGTCAGCCCAGCTTTGACCCGGACGCCGGCAGGAACAGGTCGCGGTGAACTCTTTGCGGTAGTGAAAAGCGTTGGGCAGTTCGGTATAGGACTGGCCGCTGATCGACACCGCCTGGTTGATGTCTTCGCCAGGATTGCGATAGCTGTAGAGTACGGCTTCAGCAGCGGGGCACTCGCGCTGACACGCGCGCTGGTCGTCGGCAAACCGGCTCGGCACCGTCGAGTACGAGATCGGGAAGTAATATCCGTCGCAAGTGCGCACGCAGACCGTGCGATAGGTCCCGGACGGTGCGCCGTCGCCGCCGGGATTGATGATCGTGCCGGAAAACAGCGCGTCGAGGAACCCGGCCGGTCCGGCCGCCGCCGCGGCGGCACGATATTGCGGTCCGCAATTATTTTGCGCCAGTTGTCCGATGAGCGCACGTCGCGGCCCTTCCTGATCGGTGTTGCCGCTCTTGAGGCGCTCGAGATCGCTCATGGCGTGATCGAGATTGTCGCGAATCTGCTGGATTTGCGCGTTGAGCGGCTGGCATTGCGGCGCTCGTCCGGTGAACAGCGCAAAAAACCCGCCGCCCTCGCAACCCTGCTTCTTCGATTGCACCAGCGCGCGGTCGAGGTCAGTCTGCTGCTTGGCAATCGCGTCCTCATAGCGCTTGATCTGGTCGGCACGCGCGGGATCGGCGGAGCCGCGGTTGAGGATGGCCAATTGGCTCTCGAGGCGCACGCAAACGGGGTTGGAAGCCGCCTGATCCGGGGCCGAAGCGGGCGGTGGCGGCGCGGTTTGGGCGATGGCGGCGGCCGAGAGCGAAGCCGTGGCGATCAAACCGAGGCCAAGGTTGCGCAAGTGCCCGATCATCTTACAGTCCCGACCCTGTCCCGCCCGCGGCGGCGCGATCAAGCGATGGAATGGTGACCAAAGTGTGAATGGCGGCCCGTTATTCGGCGTCCGGCTGATTTTCCGGACGGGCCCGGTCGAACGCCGCGAGCTTTAGGCAGGCAGCTTCGATGCCGACGATCTTGGGAAACGTGTCGAGCGGGACTTTCAGACGCCGGGCGTTGGCGACTTGCGGCACGAGATAGACATCGGCCAACGTGACCTGGCTACCGCAGGCATACGGGCTGGGCTGGAGCAGCGCCTCGATCGCCTCGAATCCCTCGATGACCCAATGGTGGTACCAAGCGTCGATGGCGGTTTGCTCCTGGTGCATGTCGCGTTTCAGATAGCGCAGCGTCCCGCTGTTGTTGAGCGGATGGATATCGCACGCAACGATGTCGGCGAGCGCACGCACCCGCGCTCGCGCCATCGGTTCTTTAGGCAGGAGCGGCGGCTCGGGATGCGTCTCGTCGAGATATTCGATGATGGCGAGCGACTGAATGAGCACATCGCCGCCCGCAGTGACCAGAGCAGGTACGCGCATCTGCGGGTTGACCGCGCGAAATTCGGGCCGCCGGTTGTGGCCGCCATCTTTCACGAGATGGACCGGCATGGTCTCGTAGGCCAGGCCTTTGAGATTGAGCGCAATGCGCACGCGATAGGCGGCCGATGAGCGGAAATACGAGTAGAGTTTCATGCTCTCAAACTGCTCGTCCGCCGGCCTCAGGCGAACACGGAGTAGGCAACCGCCGCCAGAGCGCAGCCGATGATCGAGAACTTGACCGCGTAGTACACGTTCTTATTCCACGCCTTCATGCGCTTGCCGACGAGCCGCACTTGGTAGAGATAATGGAACAGCTTGTTGAAGACGCCGACCGGCTCGCCCTCGACATTCTGCGTTTTGGTCTGCTGAACGATGTGATGACAGACCCAGCGGTTGATGTTCGTCATAATCCGGGTCCGCAACGGCCGCTCGACATCGCAGAACAGGATAATGCGCGTCTCGTCGGTCGTGTTCTCGGCGTAATGCACGTAAGTCTCGTCGAACAGCAGGTCTTCGCCGTCGTGCCAGGTATACGGCTCGCCGTCGACGAAGATGCGGCATTCGCCGGGCGACTTCGGCGTCACCAATCCGAGGTGATAGCGGAGCGAGCCAGCATATGGATCGCGATGCGTCACCAGCCGGCTGCCGGGGCCGAGGCTGGCAAACATGGCGCCTTCGATACCCGGAATTGATTCGAGCAGCGCCACCGTTCGCGGGCACATCGCCTTCGCCGAGGGAAGTGGTTCGCCGTACCATTTGAGATAGAACCGCTTCCAGCCGGTGCGGAAGAACGAGTTGAAGCCGAAATCGTTGTACTTGTCGGCCGCCTTGATGCGGCCTTGGTCGAACAGCGCCAGCGCCTCGTCGCGGATGATTTGCCAGTTGTCGCGCAACTTGGCCAGATCCGGAATGCTCGATGCCGGCAGCACCGGGCGACTGGGCAGCGCCGAGAACCAATACATCAGCACGTTGTAGGGAGCGAGCAGCGTCGAGTGATCAGTCAGTTGCCGCGTAAAGCTCAACCGTGTGCGTCCGCGGAAATGGACGATCATCGCGGTGATTGCGAACCAGTAGAGCACGAGGAATTGCGGAGCGAGCAGGCGCGCAACCATTAGGAACGTCCCCCGGTGGAACCGCCAGAGCGCAAGTCTCTAGCATAAAACCAAGGCGGCTTGAAATACCGTCAGGCCGTCACGCGTCTTCGCCCGACCGCCCCATCTTGGCAACCAGTTGCGCCGACCGCGTGATCAGTTGCTGCAGGGCGCGATTGAACGCTTCGCGGTCGTCCGGCGTCAGGATTTCCGTCAAGCGATTCGCGAAGTCGAGAGCGTGCGGGGCCAATTCCTCGTACATGGCCCGCCCGGCGGCGGTGAGCGACAGAAAGGCCTCGCGCTTGTCTTCGCGGTTGGCGCGGCGCGCCAGCAGCCGACGCTTTTCCAGCAGCGCGACCGCCCGCGACACCTTGGTCTTGTGCATATGGGTGTGGCCGCCGATCGCTTTGGCGGTCATCGCCTGGTACTGGCCGAGCGTCACCAAGACACGCCATTCCGGCACGCCGATGCCGTAACGCCGGGCATAGACACGCGACAGCGCCTGGGAAACGAGGCTCGCCACGACGTTGAGCTGATAAGGCAGGAATTGCTCGAGCTTGAGCGGCGCGTGTGCGTCGGATGTTGCTTCGTCGGAGGCCAAATCGTTGCCGATTGCGCCCTCGGTCGCCCGCTGACTAGCCATGGCACTATCCGCGGCACCTCGCGGCACGCGCTCGCCGTGCCTCAAGCGCCGGCCACCCCCCGGGCGTCAGGCGCATCAGTGCAAACATGAACGAAGTCGAGGAGCCACGCAACGGCGTCGAGTCCTCGGTGGCAATCGTGTGGCTGCTTAGACATCGGCGCGTGATCGTCCCATAATCGCGGCCAAACGCGGGCCGGCTGGCCGCTGCGTCGCAAAGAACCGAGGGGCAATGGCTCAGAGCGAGATCGACGCCATCCACGCACTGCTGGGTTCCGAGCCGCGACCCGTTGGCTGGGCAAACCGGCGCCAACGTCTCGACGGAAGGTTCATCCGCGGTCACCGTTGAAACAAGGCGATGCTGCGGACGGCAATCACGCGTACGCTCCGGGGAGGAAATGACGATGAGTGCGGAGTTTGCTTCGACTGCCGATCTGGCTGATAAGACAATCACATTCGACGCCATCGGCCCCGATCTCTACGCGTTTACCGCCGAAGGCGATCCCAATTCCGAAGTCATTGTCGGTGACGACGGGGTGATGGTCGTCGATGCCCAGGCCACGCCGTTGATGGCGAGGCAGGTCATCGATCGCGTCGCCGACGTCACCGACAAGCCGATCAAATACGTCTTGCTCACGCATTATCACGCCGTCCGCGTGCTCGGCGCCTCGGCTTATAGCGACGCGGAAATCCTGGCATCGGCGGCAACGCGCGCCCTGATTGCCGAGCGGGGCAAACAGGACATGGATTCCGAGATCGGCCGTTTCCCGCGGCTGTTCCGTGCGGTCGAGAGCATTCCCGGGCTCACCTGGCCTTCGATCACGTTTCCCGACCAGATGTCGGTATGGCTCGGCACCCGCGAAGTCCGCATCATGCACATCGGCCGCGGTCATACGGCGGGAGATGTCATCGCCTACTTGCCCGACGCCAATGTCGTGTTTTCGGGCGACCTGGTCGAGTATCACTCGGCCTGCTACTGCGGCGACGCGCATTTCACCGACTGGCCGGCCACCCTCGACCGGCTAGCCGAGTTCAGTGCCAACGCACTGGTGCCCGGCCGCGGCGCGGCGCTCAAGACGGCAAAGCAGGTTGCCGATGGCATCGCCTTGACCGAAGACTTTCTCACCACGCTTTACCGCGCGGTTTCCGAGAGCGTCGGCAACGGCCGCTCGCTCAAGGAAACCTATGACGCCGCCCGCGGCATCATGGACCCGAAGTTTGCAAGCTTTGCGATCTACGAGCATTGCATGCCGTTCAACGTGGCGCGCGCGTACGATGAGGCGAAGGGCATCGAGCATCCGGTGATCTGGACGGCGGAGCGCGATCGCGCCATGTGGGCGTCGCTGCGCGGCTGAGCCAGCTACCTTAAACGCCAAGTCCCTTTAACAATGAGCAACATCCGCAAATCGGTCTATCACTACGATTATCGCCGCTCGCCCGACCAGGACGCGGGCGCAGTCGCGCGTCATCCCGTCATCGTGGTCGGGGCTGGGCCCGTTGGGCTTGCCGCGGCGATCGACCTCGCGCAGCGCGATGTGCCGGTTGTACTCCTCGACGATGCCGACCGCATTGGTGAAGGTTCCCGCGGGATTTGCTGGTCAAAGCGCACGCTCGAAATTTTGGATCGGCTTGGCGTTGGCGAGGGCCTGGTGGCGCACGGCGTGACCTGGAAGCTCGGCAAGGTGTTTTGCGGCGATGAGCTTTTGTTTTCCTTCGACCTGCTGCCGGAGGAAGGGCACAAAATGCCCGCGTTCATCAACTTGCAGCAGTTTTATCTGGAAAAGGCGCTGGTCGACCGCGCGCTCGAACTCAAAAACCTCGAGCTGCGCTGGAAGAACAAGGTCGTCGGACTCGATCGTCTTAATGACGGCGTGCGGCTGAGCATCGAGACGCCGGATGGGCGTTACCGGCTCGACACCGACTGGTTGATCGCGGCCGATGGCGCGCGTTCGACCGTCCGCGGTCTGCTTGGCCTCGATTTCGCCGGCGTCACCTTTGAGGACAAGTTCCTCATCGCCGATGTGCGCATGGCGGCGGATTTCCCCACTGAACGCCGGTTCTGGTTCGCTCCCACCTTCCATTCCGGGCAATCGGCGCTGATGCACCGTCAGCCCGACGATATCTGGCGCATCGACCTGCAGCTCGGGCCCGATGCCGATCCGGTGGCCGAGCAGGAGCCGCAACGGGTCCGCGCCCGGCTCGACAAGGTGCTGGCGCCACACGCCTACGAGCTGGAGTGGGTCTCGATCTATACGTTTAACTGCCGGCGGCTCGATCGCTTCGTACATGATCGCGTGATCTTCACCGGCGATGCCGCGCATCAGGTGTCGCCGTTCGGCGCCCGCGGCGCCAATTCCGGCATCCAGGACGCCGAGAACTTGGCCTGGAAGCTGGCCGCGCTGCTCAAGGGCGAGGGCGGCGAAGGGCTGATCGAGAGCTACGATCTCGAGCGTATTCAGGCGGCCGACGAAAATATTGGCCACTCAACGCGTTCGACCGATTTCATGTCGCCGCACTCGAGCGCCGAGCGGCGGCTGCGCGACGCCGTGCTGGCGCTGGCGCCCAAGGCTGAGTTCGCCCGCCGCATGGTCAATTCCGGCCGGCTGTCACTGCCGGCCGTGTACGATTCTCCGTTGTCGACGCCGGATGCGACACCGTTCGGCGGCGCCGCCAAACTTGGCGCGCCGCTGCCCGATGCGCCGCTAACGCGGGGAGACGGCAGTGCGACGCATCTGCTGGAGAGCCTGAGCGGCGGCTTTGAGGTTATTTACGTGAAGGATGGCCAAGGCGAAAACGGTGATCGGCCCCGCGCCCCCGACCAAGTTGCGCTGACCGTTATCGGAGCGGACTATTTCGACGAAGACGCTATTTTCGCGCAGCGTTTCGACGCAACGCCGGGCGCGACCTATCTGGTTCGCCCCGACCAGCATCTGTGCGCGCGATGGCGGGCCTTCGATGCCGCTGCCGTGACGCGCGCGCACCGGCGCGCGTTGCAGAGGTGACCTCGATGCCGAAGCTCGTCACCGCCTCGCAATTCGCCGATCCCGATACCGCCTATCGCGCGCTCGTGGAAGCCCGCCGCAACCTGTCCGACGCCGAAGCGGCCGAACTCGATGCGCGGCTCGTGCTCATCCTCGCCAATCACGTCGGTGACCTCGATGTGCTGCGGGAAGCGATCGCGCTGGCGAAGAAGACCGGATAGCGTCTTTAATTCAGCGCGAACAGGTGATGGCGACGAAGTCGTCGCAATTGGCGCTGCGGCAGGAGCCCGGGCCGCTTGTCGGGATCGCGCCGGTGATGTCGTCGCGGTCGACCTTGCGATACGACAGCGCGTGGCCGAATTCGTGCGTGCGGCAATAGGAATTGGCCGCCGCAGCGCCGCAGGCCGCGCCGGCGGCGAGGCAACGGTCGACGCCATAGCCATCGCCGTTGTTGGCGATGATGAAGATGCGCTTTTCCGCCTGCGCGGCGGTTGCGCCGACCAGCGCGGCGGCAAACGCCATGGCCGCGATCAAGGACCGCATGGGACCCCACCCGGCGCCGGAAGCGCCGCACACCTTACTTGCTATGAGCACGAAGAATGCGACGGTGAAGTTAAGACTGCGTTAACCCCCGCGATCCGAAGAGCAATCGGCGCCGCCGCCTGGAGCGATTCGCCGACTGGGAACAAGGGCTTGACGCCATGGGCATCGTCGACCATTGTGCGCGCCATGACGGCCTCAAACGCGATCTGCGGCATTTGCCGGGGGATTATTCGCTAGCGACAAACGCTGGCTGCGGCCGTCTTTTCTCCTCTTCGAGACCAGTCGACGCCCGGCCAGCAGGGCGAGCGCATGGGATTCGAAGCAGGATTTGCCGATGGAATTGAAACTCTACGATACGCTGACGCGCGAGAAGCGGGTTTTCCGCCCGCTCGATCCGTCCAACGTGCGCATGTATGTGTGCGGGCCGACGGTCTACGACTTCGCCCATATCGGCAATGCGCGGCCGGTGATCGTCTTCGACGTGCTGTTCCGGCTGCTGCGCCACCTCTATGGCGCCGATCACGTCACTTACGTCCGCAACATCACCGACGTCGACGACAAGATCAACGCGCGCGCGGCGGAGGAATATCCCGAGCTGCCACTCAACGAAGCGATCCGCCAGGTCACGGAAAAGACCGATAAGCAATTTCACCAGGACGTGGCCGCGCTCGGCTGCCTGCCGCCGACCTTCGAGCCGCGGGCGACTGAGAATATCGCCGAGATGCGCGCGCTGATCGAGCGGCTGGTGGCATCACGCAATGCCTACGTCGCCGAGGACAACGTGCTGTTCAGCGTGCCGTCGATGCGCGATTACGGCGCGCTGTCGAAGCGGCCGCTCGACGAGATGATCGCCGGCGCCCGCGTCGAAGTCGCGGCGTACAAGAAAGACCCGCGGGACTTCGTGTTGTGGAAGCCGTCAAAGCCGGGCGAGCCGGCGTGGCCGTCGCCCGCCGGCGTCAAGAGGCCGGGACGGCCCGGCTGGCACATCGAATGCTCGGCGATGTCGTGGCGGTATCTGGGCGAGATTTTCGACATCCACGGCGGCGGCATCGATCTCGTCTTTCCGCACCACGAAGACGAGATCGCGCAATCGCGCTGCGCCTTCCATACCCCGGTGATGGCGAATTACTGGGTGCACAACGGCTTTCTTCAGGTCGAAGGCGAGAAGATGGCCAAGTCGGCCGGTAATTTCGTCACGATCCGGCATTTGCTGAAGGATTGGCCGGGCGAGGTCGTCCGGCTCACCATGTTGCAGACGCACTATCGTCAGCCGATCAACTGGACCGTGGCCGGCTTGCGCGAGGCGCAAAGGGCGCTCGATCAGTGGTATGTACTGACTGGCGATCTGACGCCAGGATACCTCTGCGCAGACGCGCTCGATGCGCTGACGGACGATTTGAACACGCCTAAGGCGCTAGCAGCCCTGCACGAATTGCGGGGCGAGGCCGTCAAAGGCGCCAAAGCTGCTGCCGCGTGCCTCAAAGCAAGCGCGCAATTGATCGGGCTATTGCAAGAAACCCGCGACGACTGGGCGGCATTCCGGCCAGCGTCGATGGCGGTCGATGAGACTGCGGTCGTCAGCCTGATTGAAGCACGCGATGTCGCGCGCAAGACAAAGAACTTCAAAGAGTTGGACCGCATCCGCGACGAACTGGCAAAAATGGGCGTCGTCTTGAAAGACACCAAAGACGGCACCACCTGGGAGATCGCGCGATGATCGCCCGCCCGCAAACCAAGCTCGCGATGCGGCCGATGCTGCCGACAGACGTGCCGCTGTTGGCGGGGATCTTCCGCGCCGGTATCGAGGAGCTGGCCGGGGATGATTACAGCGAGGCGCAGCAGGAGGCCTGGGCGTCGGCGGCCGACGACGAGGAAGAATTCGGCGCCCGGCTGGCCGGCGAATTGACGCTGGTCGCTACGCATTCCGGCTCTGCGGTCGGCTTCGCGTCGCTGGCGGACAATACGCGCATCGACATGCTCTACGTGCATCCGGCAGCGGCCGGGCAGGGGGCCGCCGCGATGTTGTGCGACGCGCTGGAAAGGCTCGCCGCCGCCCGCGGCACAAAGGAACTGACGGTCGATGCCAGCGACACGGCCCGCGGCTTTTTCGAACGGCGCGGCTTTGTCGCCAAAACCCGCAACACGGTGGTGCTCGCCGGCGAGTGGTTCGCCAATACCACGATGGTGAAACCGCTCGCCGCTGCGCCGGCAAAAGGAACGCTGCAATGAAGCGCGATGACATGCCGTTCCAGCGGCATTGGCTGTATTATCTGGTGCTTAAATACGCGGTGATCGCGGCGGCGGTCGTGATCGCGCTTTACACCGCCTACAGGCTTTATTCGGGGTGAAAAATATGCCGCAGCACGAAACCTTTTTTGGCATGCGTACCCATCATATTGTGATCGCGCTGATCGCCATCCTGATCGCGGTCGCGCTCGCCTCGAACTATTATCTTTGGTGAGGCGCGATGTCCCGCGAGCGTCTTTATCTGTTCGACACCACGCTGCGCGACGGCGCGCAGACGAATGGCGTCGACTTCACGCTCGCTGACAAGCTCGCCATTGCGCACATGCTCGATGAGCTTGGCATCGACTACGTCGAAGCCGGCTATCCGGGCGCCAATCCGACCGACACCAGTTTTTTCTCGGAAAAGCGGCCGATGCACGCCCGCGTCACCGCGTTTGGCATGACGCGGCGGCCGGGCCGCTCGGCCTCCAACGATCCCGGACTCGCGGCGGTTCTCGCCGCCGAAGCTGACGCCATCTGCTTTGTCGGCAAAGCATGGGACTATCACGTGCGGGTTGCGCTCGAGACCACCGAGGAGGAGAACCTCGCCTCGATCCGCGACAGCGTACGCGCGGCCAAAGCCAAAGGCCGCGAAGTGCTGCTCGATTGCGAGCATTTCTTCGACGGCTACAAGGCCAATCGGGCGTATGCGCTCGCCTGCGCCAAGTCGGCCTACGACGAAGGCGCGCGCTGGGTGGTGCTATGCGATACCAATGGCGGCACGCTGCCGCACGAGGTGGAAAACATCGTTGCCGAAGTCTGCCGGCAGATCCCCGGCGACGATGTCGGCATCCACGCTCATAACGACACCGAGCAGGCGGTGGCGAATTCATTCGCCGCGGTGCGTGCCGGGGCCCGCCAGATTCAGGGCACGCTCAACGGCCTCGGCGAGCGCTGCGGCAACGCCAATCTCGTCTCCATCATTCCGACGCTGAAGCTCAAGCCGGAATACGCGGAAAAATTCGACATCGGCGTGTCTGACCAGGCGCTGACGAAAATCACCCGCCTTGCCCACAAGCTCGAAGAGATTCTTAATCGCGCGCCGAACCGCTACGCGCCTTATGTGGGCGAAAGCGCGTTCGCGACCAAGGCCGGCATTCACGCCTCGGCGATCATGAAGGAATTGAACGCCGGCATTGACGATCCGGCGAGCTACGAGCATGTGCCGCCGGACACGGTCGGCAACAAGCGCAAGCTGTTGGTGTCCGACCAGGCCGGCAAGGCAAACCTGCTGGCCGAGCTCGACCGCATCGGCTTGGCGGTTGACAAGGACGATCCGCGGCTCGCCCGCCTGCTCGATGAAGTCAAGGACCGCGAGGCGGTCGGTTACGCCTACGAAGCGGCCGATGCCTCGTTCGAACTTCTCGCCCGGCGGCTCCTCGGCAAAGTGCCGCGCTACTTCGACGTCGAGAAATTCGACGTCAACGTCGAGCAGCGCCTCAATGCCAAGGGCGAGCGCGTCAGCGTGAGCCAGGCGGTAGTCAAGGTCAAAGTCGGCGACGAATTTCTTATTTCAGCCGCCGAGGGCAACGGTCCGGTCAATGCACTCGACCTCGCGCTGCGCAAGGACCTCGGCAAATATCAGAGCTACATCACCGGGCTCGAACTTACCGATTATCGCGTGCGTATCCTCAATGCCGGCACCGAGGCCGTCACCCGGGTCCTGATCGAGAGCGCCGACGAAACCGGCGAGCATTGGACGACCATCGGGGTCTCGCCGAACATCATCGATGCGTCGTTCCAGGCGCTGATGGACTCGATCGTCTACAAACTCGTGAAGTCAGGCGCGCCGGCGTGAGAGGGCAGGCGACATGATCGACCACGTTTCCCTCGCGGTGCGCGATCTGCGCGCTGCGGAGGCCTTCTACACGGCGCTGCTGGCCCCGCTCGGCCTCGCCAAGATGCGCGAATGGCCTGATGCCGCGATCGGCTATGGCAAGAAATATCCGGAATTCTGGATCAACCGGCGCACCGAAATGGGTCGCGTCGGCAACAACAGTGGCGTGCACATCTGCCTGCGCGCGCCCGATACCGCGGCGGTCGATGCCTTCCACACGGCCGCGCTAAAGGCCGGTGGCACAACCGACGGGACGCCGGGCCTGCGGCCGCACTACTACGCAGGCTACTACGCCGCTTTCGTCCGCGATCCGGACGGCAACCGCATCGAGGCGGTGACGTTTCTGCGGGAGGCGGACTAGCTGACTTCCCGTGTCCCTGCGGCAGCGGGTACCCACTTTCACGCGAATGAGCGGAGAAGGGGTCTCACAACCTTTCGGCCGGAATTGCCATTGCCTCTTTCGCTTCGGTCACCGCACGCGCTGCCGCGCGCAGCTTCGGCAGAATATCTTCAATGCGATTGGCGACCAGGAGATCGACGCCCCGCGCCGCCGACGGCACGAGACCGAGCGCACGCATGTGGTCGATCAGTGCCAAGAGCGGATCCCAGAAACCGTTGACGTTGGCAATGAGGATCGGTTTCTTGTGGCGGCCAAGCTGCGCCCAAGTCATCTGCTCAACGAGTTCCTCGAGCGTGCCGAGGCCGCCCGGCAAGGCCACGAATGCGTCGGCGCGATCAAACATGTTGCGCTTGCGCTCATGCATATCGCGGGTGATGATTTGCTCCTGCGCCAGCCGCCGCGGGCGCTCCTTCGCCGTAAGAAATTCGGGGATGATGCCGGTCGCCGCGCCGCCGTGCTCGATCACGGAGCTGGCAAGCGCCCCCATCAGGCCGATTGAGCCGCCGCCATAAACCAGCCGCACACCGCTTTCGGCGAGGATCTTGCCGAAATCCCGCGCCGCTTTGACGAAAGCGGGATCGGTACCCGGGCTCGATCCGCAATAAACGCACACAGCATTGATTTTGCTCATAGAGAGTCACACTCATGAAATAATAGATGTGGCGGCGATTCGGCCGTAGCGCAAGCGGCTTGAGGGGAACAGAGGGGCCGCGTCCCGTGCAGAAAAGCCGGAAAGTCTCTATATGGCAATAAACTAGCGGCCGAGCATGGGTCCGTCCGGGTCATCCGATACATGAGAGAATTTGCAACAGCGCCCGATCAATCGACACAACACGTAAAGGCCGACGGCGGGTCCTTGTTTTCGACGCTGTTCCATCTGTGGCCGTATATCTGGCCGGCCGATCGGGCCGACCTCAAGGCCCGCGTCGTGTTCGCGACCGTGCTGATCTTCGTTGCCAAGCTCGCCACGGTCGCGGTGCCCTTCACCTTCAAATGGGCGACCGATGCGCTGGCCGGCCACGGCACCGCACCGATTGGGGCAAACGACTGGCTGGCGTGGGCGCTGGCGACGCCGGTGATGCTGACGATCGCCTATGGCGGCATGCGCATCGTGATGGGCGTGCTCACCCAATGGCGCGACGGCATTTTCGCCAAGGTGGCGATGCACGCCGTGCGGCGGCTCGCGATGCTTACCTTTGAGCACATGCACCTGCTGTCGTTGCGGTTCCACCTCGAACGCAAAACCGGCGGGCTGACGCGCGTCCTCGAACGCGGGCGCAACGGCATCGAGACCATCGTGCGGATGCTGCTGCTGCAGCTCCTGCCGACGATCGTCGAGCTCGGCTTGATCGTCTGGGTGCTGCTGTTTCATTTCGACTGGCGCTACGTGGTGGTCATCGTGTTGACGGTCGCGCTCTATGTCGGCTTCACCTTCTACGCGACCGAGTGGCGCATCGGCATCCGCCGCAAGATGAACGAGAGCGACACCGACGCCAACGCCAAGGCGATCGACTCGCTGCTCAACTACGAAACGGTCAAATATTTCTCCGCCGAGGAGCGCGAAGCCAAACGCTACGATGCCTCGATGGCGCGCTACGAGGATGCCAGCGTCAAGGCCTACACCTCTCTCGCCGTGCTCAATGCCGGCCAGGCGATCGTGTTCGCCATCGGGCTTGCGGCGGCTATGGTGCTGTGCGCCTACGGCATCGAAGCCGGGCGCAACACGGTCGGCGATTTCGTCATGATTAACGCGATGATGATCCAGCTGTATCAGCCGCTAAATTTCATGGGGCTGGTTTACCGCGAGATCAAACAGGCGGTGATCGACATCGAGATCATGTTTTCGATCCTGTCGCGCAAGCCGGAGATCGAGGATCGGCCCGGCGCGCGTCCGCTCAAGGTGCGCGAGGGTTCGATCCGCTTCGATAACGTGTCGTTCGCCTATGAGCCGGCGCGGCCGATCCTCAAGGGCTTGAGCTTCGAAGTGGCGGCGGGACGCACCGTCGCCATTGTCGGCCCGTCGGGCGCCGGCAAATCAACGATCTCGCGGCTTCTGTTCCGCTTCTATGAGGTGACCGGCGGCCGCATCATGATCGACGGCGAAGACATCCGCGACGTCACGCAGAGCTCGCTGCGCGCGGCGATCGGCATGGTGCCGCAGGATACGGTGCTGTTCAACGACACCATCCGTTACAACATCCGCTACGGTCGATGGAATGCAACCGACGCCGAAGTCGAGGAAGCCGCCCGACTGGCCCGGATCGACGGCTTCATCCGGATGGCGCCCAAGGGCTACAAGACCGAGGTCGGCGAGCGCGGATTGAAGCTCTCCGGCGGCGAAAAACAGCGCGTCGCGATCGCGCGCACGATCCTCAAAGCGCCGCCGATCCTTCTGCTCGATGAGGCGACGTCGGCGCTCGACAGTCACACCGAGCGCGATATCCAGGATGCGCTCGATCGCGTGTCAAAGAACCGCACCACGCTCGTCATTGCCCACCGGCTCTCGACCATCGTCGGCGCCGACGAGATCCTGGTGCTCGATCAGGGCGTCATCGTCGAACGCGGCACTCACGGTGAACTGCTGTCGCATGGCGGTCTTTACGCCAGCATGTGGAATCGCCAGCGCGAGGCGCAGATGGCGCGCGAAATCCTCGCCGAGGTCGGCGATGACGCGGCTGTGCCAGACCGCATGCCGCCGCCCGAAGGCCCGGATGTGGACGAAAAAGAACTCCTACCGGCCGCCGACGCGGCGGAGTAATGCCGCCAAACACTCTCACTGATCGCTGAAATCTAATGTCCGTCATCAACTCTATCCGATCCCAGCTCGCGCCGATCCATCCGCAAGGCTATCCCTTTATCGGCGGGTTCGCGCTCGCCAGCCTCATCCTGTTTTGGCTGTGGCCGCCGCTCGGCTGGCTCGCCACCGTGGCGACGCTGTGGTGCGCTTATTTCTTCCGCGATCCGCCGCGGGTGACGCCGGTGCGTGAGGGTATTGTCGTTGCGCCGGCCGACGGCCGCATCAGCCGCGTCGCCAGCGCCGCGCCGCCGAAAGAGCTCAATCTCGGCCAGCAGCCATTGCCGCGCGTCTCCATCTTCATGAGCGTATTCGATTGTCACATCAATCGCAGCCCGCTCGCCGGACGCATCGAGCGCATCGTCTATCGAGCCGGCGCTTTTGTCAGCGCCGATCTCGACAAGGCGAGCGAGAGCAACGAACGTAATGCATTCGTGATTGCCACCGGAGGCGGCACGCGCATCGCCGTCATCCAGATCGCCGGGTTGGTGGCGCGGCGCATTGTGCCATTCGTGCGCGAAGGCGAGCCGATCGCCGCCGGTGAGCGCATCGGCATGATCCGTTTCGGCTCGCGCGTCGATGTTTATTTGCCGCAAGGTACGCGGCTTCTGGTCGGGGAAGGGCAAACGGCCATCGCCGGCGAGACCGTGCTCGCCGATCTTAAAGTTCTGGAGCCCGGCCGCACGTTTACCGTCAGTTGATCGGCGCAATCGGCGCCGCGTTGGTCGATGGCGGGCCCGCCGCAGACACGCTATATTGGCGCCATGGCCATGCATCCGCCTCCGTTCGAGGATCGGAGTCGGCGCCGGCGGCGTTTTCGCCGCATCCCGGTGCGGACGCTGGCGCCCAACCTCGTCACATTGCTGGCGCTTTGTGCCGGGTTGACCGCGATCCGCATGGCGTTCGAGGACCGCTATGCGCTGGCGCTCGCCGCCATTGTCTTCGCCGCCATCCTCGATGGCCTCGACGGCCGGCTGGCACGGTTCCTGAAAGGAACCTCGCGGTTTGGCGCCGAGTTGGACAGCCTGGCCGATTTTGTGAATTTCGGCGTCGCGCCGGGGCTGATCCTTTACTTCTGGGGCCTGCACGACCTGAAGTCGGCCGGCTGGATTGCGGCCATGGTATTTGCAATTTGCGCCGGGCTTCGGCTCGCCCGCTTCAATGTGATGATCGAAGATCCGGACCGGCCGGCCTGGGCCAGCAATTTCTTCGTCGGCGTGCCGGCGCCGGCGGGCGCCATCATCGTGCTGTTGCCGCTGTATGCGGCCTTTCTCGGCCTGCCGCGCTCGTCGTTTTTGACCTGGGCGATGTTGATTTACACGATGGTCGTCGCGGTCCTGATGGTTTCACGGCTGCCGGTGTTTTCCGGCAAGCGCGTCGGTACGCGCGTGCCGCCCGAAATGGTCGGACCGTTGGTGATCGTGGTGGTGCTGTTCGTAGCGCTGCTCATCGCCTATCCGTGGATCATTCTTACCGCCGGGACGCTTGCCTATCTCGTCAGCCTGCCGCTCGGTTGGCTCTCCTACCGCGGGTACAAGCGACGCTCGGGCGAGACTAGAGCCGAGCCGACATCCGCCTCGCCGCCGCAGTCGGCGCCGTTGGCGCCAACGATTGTCGGTCCAGCCGGCGACGACGAACGGCCGTCGCGCCTCAATTGAGCCGCATCGCTCGCTTTGCCGAACTGCCGGGAGGGAACTATGCGACTTGCCCGCCGCACGCTGCTCGCTTCGATGATGGCGGCGGTGACGGCTCCCGCAATTCTGCGCCTGGCGCGCGCCGAGGCGCCGCAGGTGACGCTCAAACTGCATCACTTCTTCTCGTCGGTATCGAGCTCCCACGACAGGTTTCTGGCGCCTTGGGCACGCAAGGTCGAGGTCGAGTCGGGCGGCCGCATCCGCATCGACATTTTTCCCTCAATGCAGCTTGGCGGCGCACCGGCCCAGCTTCTCGATCAGGTGCGCGACGGGCTCGCCGAGATCGTCTGGGCGATGCCGGCCAGCACGCCCGGACGTTTTGCCAAGATCGAAGTGTTCGAGTTGCCGTTCGTGCCGTCGGGCCGCGCGCTGGTCAATTCCAAGGCGATCGAAGACTACGCCGCGGCAAATCTGGTGGACGAGTTCCGTGAGGTTCGTCCCGATCTGCTTCTCCTGCCGCGACCACGGAATCCTGCACGCCAACCGCACCATCCGGTCGATCGACGATCTCAAGGGTTTGCGGCTGCATGTGCCGAACCGCCTCGCCGGCGAGGCGATACACGCTCTCGGCGCGCGTGAAGTGAGTTTTCCGATTCCGCAGGTGCCGATGGCCGTCACCGGGCACGTGATCGACGGCTGCCTCGATCCCTGGGACGTGGTGCCGGGTCTGAGGCTTTACGACCTCCTGAAGTTTCATACCGATTTTGCGGAATCGTCGCTGAGCACGTCGACGTTCGTACTCGCCATGAACAAGACGGCGCATGACCGGCTGCCGCGTGATCTGAAGACGGTCATCGACAATAATTCGGGGCAAGTCGCAGCTGCCATGGCCGGCGCCATGTGGGATATCGAAGCCAAGGCTGTTGCCGATATAGTGCGCGACCGGGGCGATCCGATCACCGTGCTTGCGGCAGAAGAGGTTTCGCGCTGGCGCAAGGCGACCGAGCCGGTGATCGGCGCGTGGCTGAAACAAATGAAAACGCACAAGGTCGACGGCGGCAAGCTCATCGCCAGCGCGAAAACGCTCATGGCGAAATACGCGAATGAGCCGGAGCCGCAGGCGACGCGGCCGCCTGAACAGAAAGCTGTCACGCAGCCGCCCCAGCGGCCAGACGCCAAGGCTCAGGTCAGCGCGATGCCAAAAGCGGACGCTCCATCAATCCCGCCGATTGCGAAGCCCGCACCGCCGAAGAAGCTGGACATCCCGCTGTAAGCCGAACCCGTGGTGTCGTTGCCACAATTATGCCTCTGCCGCCTTCATTTGCGCGACAGCGAAAGGGCCGTGCCGCCGGTTTCGTGTCCTTCGAACCGGCCGCCGGCGAATGAGAGCTGCGCCAATGGTTCGCCCTTGTGGTCGCGGATAAACAGGGTGCCGCGCTCGAACGTCCACTTGCGGCTGGTGAAGAAATTGCCCGGACAGCCGCCTTCCGGCGCGATCGTCCCTTGGCCGGCGCCCGGGGCGCTGCCGAAGCTCATGAAACAGGCACGGCCGCCCTTCTCCGCAAGCTTCCAGCGGCCGGCAAGATCGATTGGCGGTGGGGCAGGCGGGGGCGGCGGTGGCGGCGGCGGAGCAGCGCTGGCTTGTGGCTCGGGCCGTTGGGGGGCGTTGCTGGCGCAGCCGGCCAGCGCCGTCAGCACGAGCAATGCGGCGGCGGCCTTGGCCGCCCGCGCTCTTATCCTCGTATGCGTTAGATCCATCATCCGCGAACCACAAAGCCTGAATTTCGGCGGCAATGAAGCCCCAAAACCTGCCTTGGCTGGGCAGGACGCCCCACTTGCGCCAACATTCCTAACCGAAATCAACCCTTTTATGGGGCCCGTGTCGAGGGAGGTGCGCCATGATGAAGTCATTGCTCGCAATTGGCCAGGGTGGACGGTCCCGCTTTGCTGTTGCGGCCTGGTTTGCGGTTGCGCTTGCGCTGTCAGCGACCGCGGCGATTGCCGAGGACGCCAACGGCACCGGCGGCAACGCGACCTCGCCGGTCGAGGAATTCTCGCAACAGCTCGAGGCGTTTCAGAAAAGCGTGCCGGACCTCAACAAGTCGATCCAGGACTCGGCCGGCACCATCGATAGCATCACCGATGTCGAAAAGGCGCGCGCCGAGATCGACAAGCTGCGCGAGACCGTGTCAACGCTGTTGGGCGCCGTGTCCGACAACGGGCCGGTCTCGCAACTCGGCGCCAAGGCTCTCGATCACGTTCACGACAAGCTCAAGAGGCTCGCGCAGGAAACGCGCTTCAAGCCGGAGGAACGGCAATACCTGCTCGATCAATGGCGCAGGCTTGAGCTCGAAACCGAAAGTGCGACCAAGGAGCTGGACGACGCCCGCGCGCAATTCGCCGGACTGTTACAGACCTTGCAGACCAACGAGGACTTTATCGGCGAGCTGCTCGAGGTCAGGCAGGCCGAGAAGGCGCTCGAAGTCATCCGCAATCTCACGCACGACATCCGCGATGCCTCGACCCAACTCAACAAGCTGATCGGCGGCATCAAGCCCCCGGGAGCTTAAGTGTGCGTGATGCCGTGAGCGCGACCAAGTGGCGTCTGCTCGGGCTTGCCATCAGCGTTGCGATCGTCAGCGCGGCGATCGCCGCGTGCCGTCCGGGCGACGATGTCGGCTATGTCGAGATCAAGACCGTTCCGGTCATGCCGGTCACGCAGACGGCGCTTTATCTCGATTCCGCAAAGCTTGCCCCGATCAAGAAGGGTAACGCCATTTTGCGGCAGCGGGTCGGCACCCTAAAACTTCAGGCCGACGGTTTCGCCGGCTCGCTGGCCCCGCTCTGCAACATCGTAGTGAAGCGAAATCGCATCACCACCGTGACGGTTTCGGTCCTGGAGCGCCCGCCGCGTTGCCAATGCCGCTTCAGCGGCTCCGACGCCGCGCGCGCGTGTGTTAGCTGAGGCGGCCAGTCATTTCATCGTCGGAATGACGAACTCGGCGCCTTCCTTCACGCCTGACGGCCAACGCGCAGTCACGGTCTTGGTTTTGGTATAGAAGCGCACCGCGTCGGGGCCATGCTGATTGAGGTCGCCGAAGCCGGAGCGTTTCCAGCCGCCGAACGTGTAATAGGCAAGCGGCACCGGAATGGCGAAATTCACGCCGACCATGCCGACTTCGACGCGGCTGACGAAATCGCGCGCCGCATCGCCGTCGCGCGTGAAGATGGCGACGCCGTTGCCGTACTCATGCTCGGACGGCAGCCGCACCGCCTCCTCGTAGTCCTTGGCGCGCACCACCGACAGCACCGGGCCGAAAATCTCCTCCTTGTAGATGCGCATCTCCGGCGTCACATGGTCGAACAGGCAGCCGCCCATGAAATTGCCGCGCTCGTAGCCCTGCAGCTTGAAATCGCGGCCGTCGACCACGAGCTTGGCGCCTTCCTTGACGCCGAGGTCGACGTAGTCTTTGACCTTTTCCAGGTGCGCCCGGGTGATCAGGGGCCGTAATCGGCCTGCGCATCGGTCGACGGCCCGATCTTTAGGCTTTCGACCCGCGGCACGAGCTTTTCCAGCAGAATGTCGGCGGTCTTCTTGCCGACCGGCACCGCGACCGAAATCGCCATGCAGCGCTCGCCGGCGGAGCCGTAGCCGGCGCCGATCAGCGCATCGACCGCCTGATCCATGTCGGCGTCGGGCATGACGATCATGTGGTTCTTGGCGCCGCCGAAACACTGCGCGCGTTTGTTGTTGGCGGTCGCCGTCGTATAGACGTATTCGGCGATGGCCGACGAGCCGACGAAGCCGATCGCCTTGATGCGCGGATCGGTGAGGAGCGTATCGACCGCCTCCTTGTCGCCGTTGACGACGTTGAGAACGCCGGCCGGCAGCCCGGCCTCGATCAACAGCTCGGCCAGCCGCATCGGCACCGACGGGTCGCGCTCCGACGGCTTGAGGATGAAGGCGTTGCCGCAGGCGAGCGCCGGCGCGAACTTCCACATCGGGATCATGGCCGGGAAATTGAACGGCGTGATGCCGGCGACGACGCCGAGCGGCTGGCGCATGGAATAGAGGTCGATGCCGGGGCCGGCGCCTTCGGTGAATTCGCCCTTGAGCAGATGCGGGATGCCGCAGGCGAACTCGACCACTTCGAGGCCGCGCTGCACGTCGCCCTTGGCGTCGGCGAAGGTCTTGCCGTGCTCGGAGGACAGGAGCCGGGCGAGGCTGTCGAATTCCTTCTGCGCCAGGTCGAGGAATTTCATCAGCACGCGCGCCCGCCGCTGCGGATTGGTGGCCGCCCAGGCCGGCTGGGCCGCTTCGGCGACGGCGATGGCGTGCTCGACCTCGGAATGCTTGGCGAAAGCGACTTTGGCCTGCACCTCGCCGGTATTGGGATTGAACACATCGCCGAAGCGTCCCGATCCCCCCTTCACCTCTTTGCCGCCGATGAAGTGGCCGATCTCGCGCATGAACTTTCTCCCTGGATGATGGACGGCAGCTCGGCCGTTGCTTTGCGCGGCTATTGTGCCGCCTTTTTCCGCAACGGTCACGAGGGCGGCGGTGCGGCATCGTCAGCGTCGACCAGTCCTACTTGGTCCGTGGGATTTTCGCTGGCCGAAGGATCGGCTCTCGGTGTCCGCATAACCTGTCCGCTTCGGCGTTTTCCCGCTCTTGCCCCCGCCCGCTGGAGGGCAACGGGATACCGGAGGGTAACCGTCCCTTAAGCGCCGTGGCGGTACGGTGCGGTGCGCCCGCGGGATGCGCTGTGCGGGGCCGGGGGCCATTAGGGGGCCTTATAAATGGATATTGCAACGGGCCTAGGCTTGGCTGCCGGCGCGGTCGTCGTCATGACCATGATGTTGTTGGGCGGCGACCTGCGCATGTTTTTGAGCGAACACGCCATCATCATCATTTTCGGCGGGTCGTTTGCCGCCACATTGATCCGCTTCCCGCTGACGGCGATGTTTCATGGACTGCCACTGGGCGCGAAATTTGCGTTCACGATGCGGCGCACGACCCAGCGCGAGCTTGTCGACGAGATCGCAGGGCTCGCCGAAATCGCGCGCAAGCAGGGGCCGATCGGGCTCGAAAAGGTCGAGATCGAGGACCCGTTCCTGGCAAAGGGAATTCGCTTCGTCGCCGACGGCTATGACGCCGAATTCATTCGCGACAATCTCGAGCGCGACCGCGACAATTTTCTCACCCATCTGGATGAGGGCCAAAAGATCTATCGCGGGGTCGGAGACTGTGCGCCGGCCTTCGGCATGATCGGCACCTTGATCGGCATGGTGCAGATGTTCGCCAACATGACGGACCCGTCCAAATTAGGACCGTTCATGGCGACCGCACTCCTGGCGACGCTCTACGGCGCGGTGCTTGCGAACATCATCTGTCTGCCGATCGCCGACAAGCTGCACCTCAAATTGGTCGACGAGGAGATCAACCGCACGCTGATCATCGACGGCATCCTGATGATCCGCGAGTTGAAAGAGCCCGACGCTCGTCCGCGAAATGCTGATCGCTTATCTGCCGGAGAAGCACCGGGAGATGGAGCCGGAGCCGGTGCCGGCCTGAGTTTGAATCCCCAACAGCGGACCGGCTGACGCCGCAAGGATGTAAGCGATGGCACGGCGTAAGGAAGCGCACGGCGGCGGCCATGGCTGGTTCGTCACGTTCGCCGATCTCATGGGCCTGCTTGTCAGCTTTTTCGTCATGCTGGTCGCGTTCTCCAATCAGGACCAGAAGAAGCTGCAGATCGTGGCCGGTTCGATGCGCGACGCTTTCGGCGTGCAGGCCAAGGTGCGCTATTCGGGCGTCATCGAAGTCGACGGCTTGCCGACCCGGCCCAAGCTTAAAAACGCGGCGCATGTCACTCCCGAGGACGCTTCGGCGACGCCGACACCCGATGAGCAGGATCACCGTCGCGAGCTCGGGGCCAAGGTCACCAACGACCAGGCCTTCGCGCTGGCGGCGGCGTCGCTGCGGCAGGCCCTGCAGGACATGCCGGAACTGACAGAGGCCTCCAAGCACATCATGGTCGAGGAGACCAAGGAGGGATTGAACATCGAAATCGTCGACCAGGAGGGCCGCTCGATGTTTGCGGAGGGCTCCAAGGAGCCCTACGAGCGGACCCGTCGCATCATCGAGAAGCTTGCCGGGCCGCTCAAGGCGACGCCCTATCGCCTCTCCATCACCGGCCACACGTCTGCCTCGAGGACGCCGCCGCGGCCCGACTACGGACCGTGGAACTTGTCAGCGGACCGCGCCAATGCCGTGCGCCAGATTCTGGAGGAAGAGGGCCTGCCGTCGGGCAATATCTACGCTGTGGCCGGCAAGGCCGACACCGATCCACTGTTCCCCGACGACCCCTTTATTGCCGCCAACCGCCGGGTAACCATCACGCTGATGCGCGAGGCGCCCCCGGTTCCCCCGGACTTGCAGCCATAAATCCCTCCGGGTCGCCAAAAGGCCGGCGTTTTGCGCTCGCCGCGGCCTTGTATGCCGATGATCCGGCACAACTGACTCCCCGGTGAGGAAGGTGTATACGCGCGGCCCTGCATCGTCCTTCGAGGCGGCATGAGAGCCGGGCGAGGTTCTGTTTCAAAACTCCATGACAGAAGGTGTAAGCACTCCGGTCGGGAGCGAAATTCCGGTCAATGGCAGCGCTGATGCTTCTTCCCACAGCTGGATTGTGGGGCTTGGCGCTTGGCAGCATCGGCGTCGTTTATGGCGACATCGGCACCAGTCCGCTCTATGCGCTGCGTGAGGCGGTTGTCGCTGCTTCGGGTCCGAGCCGCGACCAGCTCACCCGTGGCGCGGTACTCGGCGTCGTTTCGCTGATCCTGTGGGCGCTGATCGTCATCGTTACGCTGAAATACGTCGTGATCCTCTTGCGCGCCGACAACAACGGCGAGGGAGGCACGCTTACGCTGATGGCGCTCGCTTCGCGCGCCGTCGGACGTCTCGGCAAGGCCGCTGCGACTGTGGCGTTGCTCGGCATCATCAGCGCGGCGCTGTTCTACGGCGACGCCCTGATTACACCGGCCTTGTCGGTGCTCTCGGCCATCGAGGGGATCGACGTCGCCACGCCGGCTTTCCATGACTTCGTGGTGCCGTTGACCGTCGTCATATTGGTCGTGCTGTTTTCATTCCAGTCGCGCGGCACGGCGAAAGTGGCGGCTTTATTTGGTCCGATCATGTCGGTCTGGTTCGTAGCCATCGCAATTCCGGCGTCGATCCGCATCGCCATCGATCCGGGCATGCTTGTGGGCACTCAATCCGTTCTATGGCGTCAATTTTCTGCTGCATCATGGCATCATCGGATTTTACACCCTTGGCGCCGTCTTTCTCGCCGTCACCGGCGCCGAAGCGCTTTATGCCGACCTTGGTCACTTCGGCCGGCTGCCGATACAGATGGCTTGGCTCGGCCTCGTTTTGCCGGCGCTGGCGTTGAACTATCTGGGCCAGGGCGCGCTCGTCTTTGCTCACCCGGAAGCGATCGCCAATCCGTTCTTTCTTCTCTATCCGGACTGGGCGCGCATTCCGATGGTGGTGCTGGCGACCGCGGCGACCGTGATCGCGAGCCAGGCGGTGATCACCGGCGCCTATTCGCTCACCAGTCAGGCGATTCAGCTCGGGCTATTGCCGCGTTTCGAGATCCGCCACACCTCGGCGCAACAGGCCGGCCAGATCTACATGCCGCGTGTCAACGCGCTGCTGCTCGTCGGCGTGCTCCTGCTTGTCGCGTTGTTCCGCTCTTCGAGCGCGCTCGCCTCGGCCTACGGCATTGCCGTCACCGGCACCATGGTCGTCACCGGCATGATGGCCTTCATCGTTATTTGGCGGATGTGGCGCTGGTCGCCGCTCGCGGCGGCGGCACTGATGTTGCCCTTCATTTTCATCGATCTGACTTTTCTGTCTGCCAACATGCTCAAGGTCATCGAGGGCGGCTGGGTGCCGCTGGCGCTCGGCGGCGTCGTCATGCTGGTGATGTATACTTGGCGGCGCGGCAGTAGGCTGCTGTTCGAGAAAACCCGCCGGCTGGAGACACCGCTCGACGATCTGGTGCGCATGCTGGAAAGAAAGCCGCCGCAGCGGGTTCCGGGGACGGCGGTGTTTCTCACCAGCGATCCAAAGAGCGCGCCGACGGCGCTGCTGCACAGCCTCAAGCACTATCGGGTGCTGCACGAGAAGAACATCATCCTCAGCGTCGAGACCACGCACACGCCGCGGGTCGAGGCCGGCAAGCGCGTGCGCATCGAGCCGGTCGGCACGACTTTCATGCGCGTGCTGTTGCGCTTCGGCTATATGGAGACGCCGAATATCCGCAAGGCGCTCGCGGTTGCGCGCAAGCTCGGCCTGCAGTTCGACATCATGTCGACGTCGTTCTTCCTGTCGCGCCGCGCATTGCGGCGGGCGCCGCGCTCGGGAATGCCGCGCTGGCAGGACCGCCTGTTCATCACGCTCGCCCGTTCGGCCAACGACGCGACGGATTATTTCCAGATTCCGACTGACCGGGTGGTCGAGGTCGGCACGCAGGTCACCATCTGAGTCAATCCGAAACGGTCCGCGCCTAGAGACTTGATCAGGGACGGCATTTTCGCGGGAAGACATCGTGCTTGAAGAAAATCTGGCAAAAGCCGCTTGATTCCGCATGCGGCTGACGCAAGCTATCGCTCGCGAGGCTCTTTGACGAGGAGGGACGATGTCGGATCAACAGGGAGGCGGACACAGCGTGCGCGATCTGACGCCGCAAGAGGTCGCGCGAGGGATTAAGGAAGGCCACGTGGTGCTGGTCGACGTGCGCGAACCGAACGAGACCGCGGTCGAGCGTTTTCCCGGCGCCGTGCTGGTGCCGCTTTCGGCGTTCGATCCGGCGACGATCCCGGCGCCGCCCGGCAGCGAAGTCGTGTTTGCCTGCCGCTCCGGCCGCCGCTCGGTGACCGCCTCACTCGCGGCGCAGGAGCAGGGCTTCGCCTACGACTCCCATCTCGCCGGCGGCATTCTGGCCTGGAAGGCCGCCGGGCTGCCGACCGAGACGTGACACGATTTCGTCCCGGCTATGGCTTCGCACATCCGCTCATTCCCGCGCATGCGGGCGTCCACTGCTCGACGGCACGCAAAGTTGGGTTCCGCTTCGCGTGCACGAGCGGAATTGTTGCTCGCGATCGCGGTTGCGATCGCCGCCGGCTCCGTCGCGACGCGGCGCAGAACGAACGCGTCGTCAATTTCTACAACTGGTCGGATTACATCGACCCGACCGTGCTCGACGATTTCAGCAAAGAGACCGGCATAAAAGTCCGCTACGACACCTTCGATTCCAACGATACGCTGGAGGCGAAGCTGTTGGCCGGCAAATCCGGCTACGATGTCGTGGTGCCGACCGGTTATTTTCTCGCCCGCCAGATCGCGGCCGGCATTTTTCAGAAACTCGACAAGTCGAAGCTGCCGAACCTCGTCAACGTCTGGCCGGAGATCGCCAGCCGGCTGGCGAGTCTACGATCCGGGCAACCAATATGCCGTCAACTACATGTGGGGCACGACCGGGATCGGTTACAACGTCAAGGCGGCGCGCGAAATTCTCGGGCCGAGCCGCGGCCGATCGATTCCTGGGACGACGTGTTCGATCCGGCGAAGATCGCCAAATTCAAGGATTGCGGCATCCACCTCCTCGACTCCTCCGACGACATCATGCCGGCGGCGCTGCACTATCTGCATCTCGATCCGAATTCGAGCGATCCCGGCGATCTGCAAAAGGCCGCGGATTTACTCGCTCAAGATCAGGCCATATGTGCGCAAGTTTCATTCCTCCGAATATCTCAACGCGCTCGCGACCGGTGAAATCTGCTTCGTCGTCGGCTTTTCCGGCGACATCAAGCAGGCGCAAAAGCGCGCGGCGGAAGGCAAAGAGCGGCGTCGCGGTCGGCTACGCGATTCCGAAGGAGGGCGCGCAATTGTGGTTCGACAATCTCGCCATCCCCAAGGACGCCCCCGACGTCGCCGAGGCGCACGCGCTGATCAACTATCTGCTCAAGCCGGAGGTGGCGGCGAAGAACACCAATTTTATTTCCTACGCCAATGGCAATCTGGCAAGCCAGAAATTCATCGACAAATCGATCCTCGACGACCGCACCATCTATCCCGACGCCGCGACCATGGCTAAGCTCTACACCATCACCGCGCACGACCAGAAGACGCAGCGGCTGATCAACCGCCTGTGGACGCGGATCAAGACCGGACGGTGAGAGGTCAGCTTGCGCGTCAAGGTCACTGACAGGAGATGAAATGGGTGCGTTGGACGGAAAGGTCGCCATCGTCACCGGCGGCACGAGCGGCATCGGCGAACGGATTGTCGAACTGTTCGTCGAAGAAGGCGCCAAGGTCGTGGTCGCCGCGCGCCGCGAGCAGGAAGGCAGCCGCGCTGGAAAAGCGCCTTGGCGTTCGCTTCATCCGCACGGATGTGTCGAGCGAAGCCGACGTGAAGGCGATGGTCGATCACGCGATCAATCGTTCGGCCGCGTCGATTGTCTGGTCAACAACGCCGCGCATTCCGTCGCCGATGGTCAGCATCAGCGAGATCGATGTCGCCGACCATCGACCGGCTTATGGCCGTCAATGTCCGCGGCGTGCTGTTGGGCATCAAACACGTGGCGCCGGTGATGATCGCGCAGAAGGCTGGCAGCATCATCAGCATCAGCAGCATGGCGGGCCTGCGCGGCGGCGTTTCCGGCCACATCTACTCAGCGACAAAGGGCGCGGTGCTGGCGCTGACGCGCTCAGCCGGCGCCGAACTCGGGGAAAAGGGCATCCGCGTCAACAGCATTTCGCCGGGCGCGATTGTCACCGGCATCTTTGCCAAGAACGCCGGCGTCGAAGGTGCCAAGGCCGACAAGCTGAGCGACATGCTCAAGGTCGGGTTCGCAGCATTGCAACCTATTCCCCGCGCCGGCTTGCCGGACGATATCGCGCGAGCGGCAGTGTACCTGGCAAGCGACGGATCGAGCTTCGTCAACGGCCAGGACATCGTGGTCGATGGCGGTCACTCAAGTGTTACGCGAGGCTGGTCGACGATGTTGAATGGCCGAACGAAATGACCAAGCGTCTCAAAGAGGCTGCCGCCGCACTTTAAGCCCGGCGCGAGTACTTCCGTATACGATCAAGCCGAAGGAACTACTGTCCTGTTGGGCAGGTTTGGACCGAATCGCCACGCTCGAACCTGATTATGGTCGCGGGGCCAACGATGCGAAGAAGAGCCTCTCTTTTGCGCGGCCGGTAGAGCGCCGGACGTTACTCAAGGCCGGCTTGGCATCGGCGGCCGTCCAGATCGCGTCGCCCTTCCTGATCAGCGCCCGCGGCGAAGAAACCATAAAAATCGGTATGGTCGAGCCGCTTACCGGGGTCTACGCGAAGCTCGCCGAAGCGGAAGTCGACGGGCGCTCGCCTCGCAGCCGAGGAGGTCAATCGGAAGCGGCGGCATTCTCGGCCGGCAGACGCAGCTCCTGGTCGAAGACTCCGCAAATGACATCGCCGTCGGCGTCGCAAAAACCCGGCAGCTGATCGATCGTGACCACGTTGACTTCATCCTGGGCGATGTAAACTCGGCAGTCGCGCTCGCGACGATGCGGGTGACGGCCGAGAAGCGCAAGCTCCACATCGTGACCGGGGGGCACACAGACGAGATCACCGGCAGGCAGTGCAGCTGGAACGTCTTTCGCATCTGCAAGACCACCACGATGGAAGCGAACGCGATCGCCGATACGCTGGTCGAGAAGTTCGGCAAGAGATGGTATTTTCTTGACCCCGGACTACGCTTACGGCCATTCGTTGCAGGCGGCCTTCGAACGCAAGCTTCGCCAACATGGCGGCGACATGGGCGGGTGACACTCTTGCCGCTCGGGACGGTCGATTATTCCGATTATGCTGCTGAAAGCCGGAGCTTATCGGCCTGACGTGCTCATCGATCTCATGGGTGGTCAGGATCAGTCGAACAGCCTGGAGCAGATCGTGCGCTTTCACCTGAATGACGACATGGCGGTCGGCGGCGCGCTGTTCGAACTGGAGAGCATCCTCGCGGTGTCAGACGCGGCGCGGATCGGGTGGTGGACGATGGAATGGTGGTGGAACCAGCCGGACAATCCACAGGTCAAGGCATTCGACGAAGCGATCCGGCGCCGCACCGGCAGAGCGGCAAGCGCGCGGGACTGGTTCGGGTATGCCGCGGTCCATACGCTGGCGAACATCGCCAATCAGGAGAAATCTCTGGATTCGGTCGTCCTTGCGCGAGCATTGCAAGGCTACGCGTTGCCTGCCGATGTGCGCTTGGACCGCGATCGCGCGTTTTTCCGCGCTGGCGATCACCAGCTGATGAGTACGATTCTGGTCGGCGAGGTGCATCCACCGCGCAACGATCCGTTCGACGTCTTCACTGTCGACGCGACCGTCAACGGCGAGCGGCGGCTGGGCCCGTCGAAGCGGGCGAATGCAGGCTCGCGTTTCCCGGCTGAAATCTTTGCTGCACTTCATGAGAGCTGCGCGGGTGGACCGGGCTTGACCTGGACCTTTGCGGCCGTCGGTGAGATCGACCGGAGGATTGAGGATCACCTGATCGCCGTCTTTGACGCCGGCGCTCACCTCGACGGTAGTGCCGAAGTCGCGCACAACGGTGACGTTGTGGATGTGCGCGACGCCGTCCTCGACCACGGCGACGCTGAGACCATTGCGGTTGAAGATGATCGCCTCGGACGGGACAATCAGTCGAAGGCGTCTTGCGCGGGATCTTCAATTCGACGGTGCAATAGACTCCCGGCGACAGAGCGTGGTCCGGGATTGGGCACGTCGATTTCGGTCAGCAGCGTCCGGGTGCCCGGCTGCAACGCGTCGGCGATGCGCGTAACCGTGCCGGGGAAGTCGCGACCGGGCATCTCCGGCACGTGCACCACCGCCGCGACCCCGGGAGCGATCCCGAACGCCTCGTCCTGCGGCACGTAGAGCTGGATGCGGAGCACGTCGCTGTGCATGAGGGTGAACAGGAACGTGCCGCTGGTGGCGTCGGCCTGCACCAGGCTGCCGACATCGATGTTGCGCTGGGTGATGACGCCGTCGAATGGTGCGACGACGCTCTGGTAGGTCTTCTGCTGGTTCAGCACCCGCAATTGCGCATCCTGCGCCTTGATGTTGGCCTCGGCGACCGCGACGGCGGCTTCTCGCGCCTGGAGGTTCAGCCGGTCGGTGTCGCCTTGCTGCTGGGTCACCCAGCCTTGCTGGACCAGCGGCTGTCGCGGTCCCAGGTGACTTGGGCGAGATCGCGATTGGCCTTCGCCTGTTGCAGCGAGGCTCTGCATCTGCGCCAGGGTTCCCTCGGCCTGAGCGATCTGATGCTCGAGCTTCGGGGGCCGTGATCTCGACAAGGAGATCGCCCAGCCTTGACCTGGCTGCCGATGTCGACATCGCGCTTTGAGATATAGCCGCTCGCTCGAGCATAGATGTTCGCCTGCTCGAATGCTTCGGTGGTGCCGGGCCAGGTCACCGTCATCGTGCTGGCGCTTGCCCGCACCGGCGCGGCCCGCACGGTGGGGACGAAATCGCGGCGCTGCTCGGCGGTCGCCATCACTTGCGCGTGCAGCCGGTAATGCTGCCAGAAGCCGATGCCCAGCGCGCCGCACAGCAGCACCAATACGCACGACGGCCGAGAATGCGGCCGCCGCTGAGCCGCTTCGCCTTGGTCGCCGGACGGTCGGGCTCGCCGACGGGTGCGCCCGGCTTGCGGTCGTGCGGTCGCTCGCGAGCGGGTGCCGTCGTCGATCGACCGGAGGTGCGGGATGTCATTCATTGCGGGTCCTCCGCGAACACGCCATGCGCGGGTTTGCCGTCATTGCCCTTGCGCAGCATGGCGAACAGATAGGGCACGACAAGCAGCGTGGTCGGCGTTGCGAAAAGCAGGCCGCCGATCACGGCGCGGGCCAGGGCCGCGTTCTGCTCCTCGCCGGCGCCGCCGATCGCCATCGGAATCATGCCGACGATCATCGCGGCCGCAGTCATCAGCACGGGCCGGATACGGGTGCGGCCGGCGGAGATCGCCGCGTCGAACGCCGTCATGCCGGCGAGCTGCTGCTCGCGCGCAAAGGTGACCAGCAGGATCGAATTCGCCGACGCGACGCCGATCGCCATGATCGCGCCCATCAGCGACGGCACGCTCAACGTCGTGCTGGTAATGTAGAGCATCGTGACGATGCCGCAGAACGTCGCCGGCAGGGCCAGAATGACCACGAACGGGTCGCCCCAAGTCTGATAATTCACGACCATGAGCAGATAGACGAACACCGCCGCGAACAGAATGCCGATGGCCAGGTCGCGAAACGCGGCGTTCATGCTGTCGATCTGGCCGATCACTTCGATCCGGTTGCCGGGCGACAGCTGTTTCTGGTACTCGGCCACGATTTTGTTGATGTCGCCGGAGATCGACCCGAGATCGCGGCCATCGGCATTGGCATAGATCTCGTAGACCGGCTGGATGTTCGCCTGATTGGCGTTGGTCGGCAATGAGCATCGCGCTTGAGCGTCGCGACATTGCTCAGCAGCCCCGGCACGGGATTGCCGCCGCGCCTCGTGAACTTGGTCACCGGCGTATTCTTGAGCTCGTTGAGCGAGCGTCACGCGGCACTCGGGCGTCTGCACCGCCAGGTAATACGGCATGCCGTTGCTCGGGTCGGTCCAGAAATTCGGCGCCACCTGCTCGGACGAGCTCAGGCTGGTGTTGAGGTTGAGCGCGATGTCGTTCACCGTGAGGCCGAACTGAGCGGCGCGGGCGCGGTCGATCTGGGCAAAGAATTCCGGGCCGTTGACCTCCTGCTGCAGATGCACGTCGGCGACTCCCGGGATGGCCGCGATCCGCTGTCCGCAGCTCCTTGGCGATGCGCAGATTCTTGATCCGGTCGTAGCCGACGGTGCGCACATCGATCTGCGCCGGGATGCCGAAGTTGAGGATTTGGGTCACCATGTCGGCGGCCTGGAAGTAGAAGATGTCTCTCCGGGAAGGCGGCGGGCAGCACCTGGCGCAACTTGCGGACATAGGTCGCCGTCGGCGCGTGGCCTTCCTTCAGCGCGACCAGGATCACGCCGTCATTGACGCCGATCGCCGTGCCGTCGCCGAACGCATAATTGTAGGAGCGGGCCGGCAAGCCGATATTGTCGACGATCAGATCGCGCTCGCTCGTCCGGGATGATGTCGCGGATCTTGTCCTCGATCGCCTGAAAGATCTGCTCGGTCTTCTCGATGCGGGTGCCGGCCGGCGCGCGCACATGCAGCTGGATCTGGCCGCCGTCGATGGCCGGAAAGAAGTCGCGGCCGACGAACAGGAATAGCATGCCGCCGAGCGCGAGCACGCGACCGCGGCCGCCGGCACGATGAGCCGGCGTCGTCAGCAGTGTGTGCAGCAGCTCCGCATAGCCGTCGCGCATGGCTTCGAACCCGCGCTCGAACTTCGCGAACAGGCGGGCGAACCAGCCGCTGCCGGCCTCTTCGCCGTGACGCTCGTTCTTGAGCAGCAGGCCGATCGTGATCGGCGTCAGCGTCCGCGAAAAGCCATAGGAAGCCAGCATGGCGAACACGACGGCGAGGCCGAGCGGGGTGAACAAGATATTTGGCCGGGCCGTGGAGGAAGACGACCGAGATGAACACGCAGCTGATCGCGAGCGTCGACACCAGCGTCGGCACCGCGATGCCGGCGGCGCCGTGCAGCGTCGCCGAAGGCAGCGGCATGTGCTCCTCGGTCAGCAGGCGGTGGGTGTTCTCGATCGTCACCGTCGAATCGTCGACCAGGATGCCGATCGCCAGCGCCAGCCCGCCCAGCGTCATCGTGTTGATGGTGTCGCCGAGGAAATACAGGACGATCAGCGACGACAGGATGGACAGCGGGATCGAGATCATCACGACCAGCGTCGAGCGCCAGGATCCGAGAAACAGCAGGATCATCAGCGCGGTCAGCCCGGCGGCGATGGCGCCTTCGCGCAACAGCCCCGTGATCGAGACTTTGACGAACACCGACTGGTCGAACAGCTCCGTGATCTTCATGCCGGGCGGCGCCGCTGCGCGCGACGACCTTGAGCGCCTGCTTGACCGCGTTGACGACGTCGAGCGTCGAGGCGTTGCCGTTCTTGATGACGCTCAGCAGCACCGAGCGGCGGCCGTCGGTCCGCACGACGTTCTGCTGCACGGCATAGCCGTCGTGGACATGCCCGACATCCTTGACGAAAACCGTGGCGCCGTTGACGTATTTGACCGGGATGTTGTTGAGATCGTCGATGGTCGTCGGCACCGCATTGGTGCGCACGGTGAACTGGGTGTCGCCGATTTTCGCCGTGCCGGAGGGCAAGGTCAGGTTCTGGGCGTTGACCGCGTTGACGACGTCGATCGGGGTCAGCCCCTTGGCCTGCAGCTTCAGCGGATCGATATCGACCATGATCTGGCGGTATTTGCCGCCGGCCGGCGTGGGAAACGTGACGCCATGGATCGGCGCCAGCTGCTGCCGCAGACGGTAGATGCCGTAATCGTAGAGCTGCTGCTCGTTGAGGGTGTCCGAGCGACAGCCCGATCTGCAGCACCGGGACGCTTGAGGCGTTGTATTGGACCACGACCGGCGCCTGGATTCCCGGCGGCATCAAGAGCGCGGATAAAATTGGTCGCGGAGACGATCTGCGAGATCGCCAGATCGAGGTTCACGTCAGGCTGAAAATAGATCTTCTGAACCGAGATGCCGTTGAGGGTTTGCGCCTCGATATCCTTGATGCCGTTGACGCTCGATGACAGCGCATACTCGCTGTAGGTGGTGACGCGCTGCTCCATCTCCGGCGTGCTCAGCCCGGTGTATTGCCAGATGATGGTCACGACCGGGATGTTGATCTCGGGAAAGATGTCGGTCGGCATCGACAGGATGGCGGTCGTGCCGAGAAACAGAACCAGCACCGCCAGCACGTAGAACGTGTGGGGCAGCCTCAGAGCAAAGCGAACGATGCCCATGGATCATTGACCCGTGAAACGCTTCGGCCCGGTTATACTCCCTCGGCGTTCTCCCAGGCGAGCCGCGTCGGGCAGGGCTCATTTAGAACCTGCTCGGTGAGCGACATGCAAGCAACGTACTCGAACTAACTTGCTCTTGCGCCAATTTGCGTTCGGCAGGCTTCGTGCCATCGGCTAACAGAGGGCATCGGCGTGTCACCTGCGGTATGCGTTCCGATATGGGAACGCCGTCGCCGGCCAGCCATCTAGTTTTTGCATAACGCTTAGGTCGGCGATGAGTTTCACCGATTTGTGACCGGTTACGGTGCCGGTACCGTCGCGACCGCGGCTTTGGGCACTTCGAACTGCCCCGAAATTTGGCAAGAAACGTTCGAAATTCCGCCTTCGCCGTGGACGAAAAAGTCATTGCGGTTGGTCGAGGCCGAGCGGGACGTCGATCGACCCAGCGCGCGTAGATTCCAAGCCCAGCTGCGGTGACGCTCGCGTTCGGCAGCTCGCCATTGCGCTGATCGATCGCCGGCATGAACATTCGCTCCGCGCCGCCGAAGCGGCGACCGCGGCGGCTGTTGGCAACGCGGTTTTCGATGCTATCGGCGTCAGATTGCGCCGGGCGGCCTTCACGCCTGCGCGCGTCAAGGCGGCGCTTGCCGCGCGGGCGACGTAGCAGACGTTGAAACCTGCCGCCAATCTGATCGCCACGGCGCCGACACCAGCCGCGTCAGATCCAGTTCGGCGGCCTGGAGCTCGGAACAAACCCGCCCTGTGTTTGTTTTTTGTTGTCGAGGGGGAGGCCGAATGGTTCCTGCCGAGGTCGTCGCAATTCGCGGTCCAGTCCTTCTTGTGGTTGAGGACGAAGTCCTCATTCGCATTTCTGTCTGCGATTTTTTGCGCAATGCAGGGTTCACCGTCATCGAGGCCGGCAGCGCGCGTGAAGCGCTCGCCGTATTGAAGGTTCGCAACGACATCGTGCTTGTATTGACGGACATTCATATGTCCGGCGCCATGGAAGGCGTGGAATTGATCCGGCAAATTCGCAAATCGTATCCCGCGATCAAAGTGATCACGGCATCCGCCTATCGAAACACGGAGCCCGTCGAGGCAACTGTTACCAAGCCTTATTCCTTGGAGGGCTTGCTCGCCGTTATCAAAGCCGTCCTCGGCATGTAGGAACCTGCGGGTTGCAAAACCGTTGTCTATTCGATGAACAGCGCCGCAATCCGCCCTGACGTTTCCGATCAGGAACCAGCGATCGTACTTGTTTTAGAGCAGGAAGTGCTTATCCGCGCTTCGCTGGCGCAATATTTGCGGTCGTGCGGATATCGTGTCTTCGAAGCGCGCAACACCGCGGAGGCGCTTACCATCCTGCAGGAGTCTCCAGAGTCGATTCGCGTCGTGTTAAGCCGCGCGGAAAATGGCTTCACACTTTCCGGCTGGGTGAAGGCAAATCGGCCGGCAACCAAGATTATTCTCGCCGCAACGGCCGAACGCGCCTCGCAAGCGGCCGCCGATCTCTGCGATGCGGGCCCGCACGGCAAGCGCCCGTACGATCCGCAGCTGCTTCTCCAGCAAATCAAGGCGCTGTTGGCGAAAGGCCAAGGCTAATACCGGCGTGGCGTGTAACACAATGGAGCTTCGCGCTGGATCAGTCCGGCAGGGGCTTTAGCGCCATCGGCGATGCAGCCAGAGCCATTGCTCCGGATGCTCGCGCACCCAACCTTCGACTACTGAAGTGATCGCCTGCATGGTGCCGGCGATGTCGATGCGGCCGTCGGCGTCGCGCGTCGGCTCGACCGGTTCGGTGATGTCGACCGAAAAACTGTTGCCGTCGGGCTTGCGCACCACGCGCATGCCGTGAATTGGGCATTCGGTTTGCCGCGCCAGCAGCGCGATCAGCGGATTGGCCGTGCAGCGCCGGCCGAAGAAGATAACATCGACGCCCTTGGTGAAATGCTGGTCGACCAGCATGCCGACATGGACGCCGGTCTGCAGAAAGCCGCGCAAGCTGCACCGGCGCGTCGAGACCGGTCGGGATGAGTTCGCCCATCAGCGGCGCGCGAAGCTTGACGATGACATCGCTGATCGGCGCGGATATTCGGTCGCCGATAGAGGGCGGCGGAATGTTGCGCCGAGCAACTTTGCGGCGACGGCCGGAAGTTCCCAGTTGGCAAGATGGGCGGCAAAGCTGAGCATCGGCTTGGCCGCTGTCGCGATGCGCCGGTAACGCTCGGCCGTCTCCGGCGTATAGGTGATGACGTTCGGCCGTTTGCGCGGCCGACGCCGTCGATGCAGAATTCGTCGAGATGCGCGAACTCGACAGCGATCCGGCCGAGATTGTCCCAGACGCCGGCGAGAATTTGTTCGATCTCGGCGTCGGATTTTGCCGGAAAGGCGGCGTGCAGATTGTCGCGGCCGACGCGGTGCTCCTGGCAACAGCGGGCCGAGCTTGCGCATGCAGCGCGCCGGCGAAGTTCGCCGTGCGCTTGCGATCCATGCGCTTGATCGCGCGCAATAGTCCGACCGCGAGCGCGCCGATGCTCGCGTCGAGAAGCTTGAACGTGGCGCGGCCATCAGCGCGATCGCGCTCAGAACATGACGATGATCTTGCCGAACACCTGCCGGCTTTCGAGCCGCGCGAGGCCGCGCTCGAAGTCGGCGAGCGCGACCTCGGTGTCGATCACCGGCAGCGAGACCGGACGCCATCTTGGCGAGGCTCTCGCGGATGTTGCGCATCGAGGCGCCGAACGAGCCGAAGATGCGATATTGCTGCAGATAAAGCTGGAACAGATTGATGGTGGTCGATTGACCCGAGGTCGAGCCGCAGGTGACGAGCCGGCCGCCGCGCTTGAGGCAAAACAGCGAGCCGTTGAAGGTGTCGGGGCCGACATGCTCGAAGGCGACATCGACGCCTTTCTTGGCCGTGAGTTTGCGCACGACGCCTTCGAACCGCTCGGTGCGGTAGTTGATGACGTGATCGGCGCCGAGCGCCTTGGCCTTCGCCGCCTTCTCGTCGTCGCCGACCGTGGTGATGACGGTGCAGCCGATCGCCTTCGCCATTTTGATGGCGGCGGTGCCGATACCGGAGCCGCCGGCTTGCACCAGAATGGTCTCGCCCGGCTCGAGCTTGGCGTTGTCGAACAGCATGTGCTGCACGGTCGCGAAAGCAACCGGCGCGCAGGCGGCGTCGCGAAAGCTCACGCCGGCCGGCATCGGGATGACAAGCCGCGCCGGCATGTTGACCAGATCGCGCGCGAAGCCGTCGACATGGAAGCCCATGATGCCGCCGACGTTCTCGCAGAGATTGTCGCGGCCCTCGCGGCAGGCCTTGCAGATCCCGCAGGTGAGCGCGCCGTAGGCGACGACGCGATCGCCGACCTTGAAAATCGGTCACGTCGGGACCGACGGCGCGGATTTCGCCCGCGGCCTCGGCGCCGACAACGAGCGGCAGCTTGCGCTTGGCGAACGCCATGCCGCGCCAGCCCCAAACGTCGATGTGATTGAGCCCGATCGCCTTGATGCCGATCTGCACTTCGCCTGCCGCCGGGGCGGGCGGGCCGCGACATCGAGAAGCTCGATCTTGCGATCGGCGACCAGCGTGAGCGCGCGCATGGATTGCCCGAGACCGTCTTCGGGCTGCTCGTTGCCGTAATGCTGTTGCCCGCGACAAGTCTCACGCCGGCTCCCGCGCCATGACCAGGCAGACGTTCTGGCCGCCGAAGCCGAACGAATTGGAGATGGCGCGATGGACTTTCGCGTCGCGCGCCACATTCGGCACGACATCGAGCTGGATCGCGGGATCGGGAATGTTGTGATTGATGGTCGGCGGGATGCGCTGGTGTTGCAGCGTGAGGAACGTAAAGGCCGCTTCGACCACGCCGGCCGCGGTCAAGGTGTGCCCGATCATCGATTTGTTGGACGAGATCGGAATGCCGCGGATGCGCTCGCCGAACACCGCGGAGACGCCGAGGTGCTCCATCTTGTCGTTCTCCGGCGTCGAGGTGCCGTGGGCGTTGATGTAGTCGATGTCGTCGGGGCCGACGCCGGCATCGGCCAGCGCGTTGCGCATGCAGGCGATGATCGGCTTGCCGTCCGGGCTTGATCGGGTGCGGTGGAACGAATCGGATTTTTCACCGTAGCCTTCGAGGATGCCGAGTACGCGCGCGCCGCGCGCCCGTGCGTGATCGAGATTTTCGAGCACCAGCGCCGCCGCGCCTTCCGCGAGCACGAAGCCGTCGCGATTTTTGGAGAACGGCTTCGAGGCCTGCTCCGGCGGATCATTTTGGGTCGAGAGCGCGGAAAGAAGCGAGAAGCGCACCAGCGATTCCGGCGTCAACGACGCGTCGGCACCGATCGCGAGCGCGGCTTCGCAATCGCCGCGCCGTATCGCCTCCATGCCCAGTTGGATGGCGCTGGCGCCGGAGGCGCAAGCAGTATTGAGCGAGATCGGCGAGCCTTCGGTGCCGAAATGCTCGGCGAGGTGCTCGCCGATGATGCCGAATTTGAAGGTCGCCGTTGCTGGCCGCAAATTCGCGGGCGACGCGCAGCAGGTCGGGATATCCGGTGTCGGCGTTGGCGGCAGCCATCTCCGCCATCTTGATACCGGTCGGGCCATTCGATTTCGAGCGGCGGCGGCGCGAGATACAACGGCCCGGGGAAATGGCCCTTGGCGCCGATGCCGGACTCCGCGATCGCCTCCTCGCCGGCGAGAAGCGCAATGCGCTCGGAAAGCTCCGCCGGCGACATGTAATCCCGGTACACCGCATCGACGGTGCCGGCGATGGTGGTGCGCAGACCTTCGATCGGAAAGCGGGAAATGCGCCGGATGCCGGAGACGCCGCCGGTCAATTTCGCCCAATTGTCGGACTTGCCGACGCCGAGCGAGGTGACCATGCCGATCCCGGTGACGGCGACGATGGGACGACCAAGCCTTATCCCGTGCTGTCGCGGCCATGACGTCCTCCTTCAATCCGACGCCGTTCGATCAGCGCCAAGCCTTCGCCGCGCCAATTGCCGACGCCGGTGACGACCATCTGGGACATGCCGGGCGGGCTTGATCCCGTATCTCCCGTTCCGGTCGGCGCGAACAGCTTGCCATGCTCGAGCGCCGCGCAGGCGATCCCCAGATTCGCCATGAACTGCGCCTCGACACCATGACCGATATAGGTCCCGGTATTGCGCACGGGAAGGCCAATGTCCTCGAGTACGCGCGCGTTCCGCCGAGGTCGCCGGTTCAAGCCCGGCGGCGCCGGAGATAACGCCGGCATGGGCGCGGTCGATCTGGGCTGCGATCGTGTCCCATTGGCGGCGGAGCGTCGCTTCGATGTCTCCCGGTTGACGCCGGTTGCGGTCGGAGCAGACCGCCGCAAGCCGTGCCCGCGCGCGGGCCCCGCGCGCCTGCGCATGATCGCCGACTTTCGAGCACCAGGAATGCGCCGATATTGCCTAACGCAATGCCGCCTCCCGGGCCGCGATCCCAGACCGGCGCGAACTCGCCCTTCAACAGCGCGCCGGCTTGCTCGAATATGAGCAGGACATCCCAGCGCGCGCCATTATAGGCGCCGCCGACCAGCGTCAATTCGCTCTGTCCGGCGGCGATGCGCGCATGCGCGATGCGCACCGCATCGACGCCTGCGGCCTCCTCGCCCAAGAACGTGCGCGAGGACCGACCACGCCGTGAACGAGCGAGATATTGCCGGCAAGCAGGTTGGGGAGCTGCGCCAGGAACAAGGTCGGACGCAGATCGCTCATCAGCCGTTCGTTGAGGAAGGCGCCGGGCGTTGGCCACTTTGCGCGCGCCGGCGAGGATCGCGGTGTCGACGGAAATATCACGCTCGCCGCCGCCGGCGGCGACGATCATGTCGGTACGGTCGAGCAGATCGGGTTTGCCGGCAATGCCGGCATCGCTGAGCGCCAGGCCCGCCGCATAGACGCCGATGCGCTGCCACAGGCTCCATCTGCCGCTGGTCGCTCTTTTTCGGAATTTGCTTGTCGAAATTGACCGGCGCAAGCGGATGCACGATGTAGGGCGCAAAGGTCTGGTCGTCGTAGCGCGGCGGATCACCGCTGCTCGAGTTGCTGCCAAGTCGCTTCGAGCCCCTCGCCGAGGACGTGAGCAGACCGACGCCGGTGATCCACACCTCGCGGCGTCCGCTCACTTGCCGAGCTCCTTGACCGGAACGTCGATCCGCTCCGCCCATTCGAACAGCGCCTCGCGGAATTCGCGGGCTCGGAAAGGGCAAAATCCGAAAGGTGATGCGAGCGTCGCAGACGACTTTGCCCTGCGCCGACCCGTTGCACTCGCCGATGGCGTAGCCCGAGCCTTCGTGCACCACGCTTGCCTTCGAATTCGAGCTCGTCGCCGGGAAAAACTGCGGTGCGGAATTTGGCGTCCTTGACGCCGGCCAGGAACGGCATCGCGCTAAAGCCGCCGAGCGCCATCACCAGCCAGCCGGCGGTCTGCGCCATGCATTCGATCAGCAGCGCGCCCGGCATCAGCGGATAGCCGGGAAAGTGGCCTTCGAACACCGTGGACGTTCTGCGGCACGGTGCCAATCGACCGAACCGAGCGCTCGACGACATCGAGCGCGACAACGCGGTCGAGCATCTGGAAATATTCAAGACGCATGCGCGGCGCCTCAGGCGCCTTTCGCCGCGATCAGCTTGTCGATCTGCTCGCTCAGATTGTTCAGCACGAAGTACTGGTCCGTCGTGGCCTTGCCGTCGTTGACTTCCTGGGTCCACTGCTCAAGCGGCAGCTTGATGCCGAACGTCTTGTCGATGGCAAAGGCGATGTCCAGGAAGTCGAGACTGTCGATTTCGAGATCGTTGATGGCGTGGCTTTCCGGCTTGATATTCTCACGCGGAATGTCGCAGGTTTCCGCAATGATATCAGCAACTTTATCGAACGTGGCAGACATCAGGCCTCTAAGCCCGATCGCTGCGGGCCCCTCCGGTCATTGCTGCCCGTATAGCGAAGGATACCGGTAAGTTCAACGGTTTGCGCGAAACGCGCCTTGCGTCCGCTTTGCCACATTTCAAGTAGCCGCAATTCGTTCTAACATCTTCACCGCGGGCGTCGGAAGGTAGCGATACGGAGGAATTTCCATGTCTCAGCGTGCCGGTGGATACAGAGGTCGCGGTCTTGCGGCCGCCGCTTTCGCCTTTTTGGCGGTGCAGTTTGCAGCTGCCGCCGCCCAAGCTGCCGACTTCGACGTCGGTTCGATGCACATCACCGAACCCTGGACGCGGGTGACACCGAAGGGCGCCAGCACAGCTGCCGGTTATATGACGGTCACCAACAGCGGCGCTAAGCCGGATCGCCTGAGCTGCGTGTCAAGCGATGCCGCCGCGCAATGCCAAATCCACACCATGAGCATGGAAGGCGGGGTGATGAGAATGCGCCCGGTAGAGGGCGGCCTTGAAATCCTGCCGGGTCAGAGCGTCGCGCTCAAGCCGGGAGGATTGCACGTGATGTTTATCGATCTCAAGCACCCGCTGGAACCGGGCAAGACGATCGAGGCGACGCTCAAATTCGAACAGGCTGGCACGGTCAAAGTGGAATATCCCATTCTGGCGCTGGGTGCGCCGGCCCCAGGCGTTGCGGCGGGTGGTGGTGGCACGATGATGATGCAGGGCGGCGGTACGATGCAGATGAGCCCGAAGCACTAGCGCGTAATCGGAAAAAGCGGACGCCGGCTCTCCGAAAAAAGCTTGAGCTCTGCCTAAGAGCCCGCTGAAGCGCACCTTACGATTGGTTAACACTCGCCGACGTATACGGATGCTGACGCACGAGTGGCTTTTGAGCATGAACAATTCCGATTCCAGGGACGTCCAGAATAGGTCCGGACCGATCAAAAATTTGGCCGAAGATGAAACCAGCGCGTCGGTCGAATTCGATGAGCGCCGCGGCGCGGCCGCGGATCGCCGTGGCCGAGGCGCTGCGCAACAACTGGTTCGAAATCTGGTATCAGCCCAAGATCGATCTCAAACGCAAATGCCTCGCCGGCGCGGAAGCGCTGGCGCGCATTCACCATCCGCAGCTCGGGGTTTTGCTGCCCGGCAATTTTCTTCCTGAGGTCGATGAGGACAGCATTACGGAGCTCGCCGAGCATGCGCTGTTGGCGACGCTCTGCGACTGGACGATGTTCGAGGAAGCGGGCTTCAATCTTCATCTCGCGGTCAATGTGCCGGTCAGCGTGCTGTTCAAGTTGCCGATCCCGCGACTGGTCGCCGAATACCGGCCGAAGTCGGAGCGCTGGCCCGGATTGATCCTCGAAGTGACCGAGGACCAGATCGCGCGCGACGGGGCGCTTGCCAACGAAATCGCCACGCAATTGCGGGTCGGCGGCATCACCATCGCGATCGACGATTTCGGCGCCGGCTATTCGTCGTTCTCGATCCTGCGCGATCTGCCGTTCGCGGAGCTCAAGATCGACCACGCCTTCGTGACCGGCTGCGCGACCGATGCCGCCAACGCCGCCATCTGCCAGACCGCGATCGACCTGGCGCACCGCTTCGGCAGCGCGGCGGTCGCCGCGGGCGTCGAGCGCCAGGCGGACCTGCAGGCCTTGATGGTCATGGGCTGCGACTTCGGGCAGGGGGCGCTGATTGCGCCGCCGATGCCGAAAGAGCGCTTTCTCGAGCTCCTGCGCCAACGCATGAACAAGCCGCGCGCGGCCACGCCGAAAGATGCGATGAAGTCCGCGCAGAAAGCCGTCGGCCGCGTCGCCTAACCTTTGCTTTCCGGCTCGCGGAACGGCGCCGGCGTGCCTTCAGGCAGCGGCATGCGGAAGACGTTGAGTGTCATCGATATCAGGACGTAATAGCCGAGGATGCCGACAAGCTCGACCGTGCCGGCATCGCCGAGCAGTTTGTGGACGCGGGCATAGGTTGCGTTGCTCACGCGCCGTGTCGCGTAGAGCTCTTTGACGAAGGCATAGATCGCCATCTCGTCCCGTGGCGCCGATTTCGGCACCCGTCCGGCGTGAAGATCGCGGATGGTCGCCTCTTTCACCCCCTGCTTGGCGGCGATCCGAGCATGCGCGTGCCATTCGTACTGCGCCTTCCAGTAGCGGCCGGTGCACAGGATCGCGAACTCGGATAGCCGCGGTGGAAGACTGGTCTGAAAACGCAGGTGCCCCCCCAGCTGTTGCGCCAGCATGCCGAAGACGGGAGCATGTAGAAAGACCGCGAACGGACCCTCATTGCTGAACCGCCCGCGCGGGCCAGAATTGATCGCCTCAACGATCGCGCTCTGTTGCGGCGTCAGGCTCTCCATTGCGATCGCCGGCAAACGCGGGGAGGGCTGCTTATTCGATTGTTTTGATCGTGAACGCGGCGAGGATTTGAGCATGAAGTCCTTCTTTGGCTAACTTTATTTGCTGCCGACGAGATCGATCAGCGCCGACATGCCGACATGCGCGGTGCCTTCGCTGATCGCGCTGTCATGCTCGCGGATTTCGAGTTTGGCCATGTCGCCGAAGCTTTCTTCAAGAATGGCGCGCGTATAGAGACGCTCCACCTCGGGCGGGCCGCCGGTGCGATAGGCGAGTTGCTCCGGGCGGTAGCCCTGCATGAGCAGAAGGCCGCCGGGCTTGAGCGCCCGCTTGAGGTTGGCGAACAGCACCGACCGTTCGGCGGGAAAGACGACTTGGACAAAGATGGCGGCAATGACGTCGAACGCGGCTTCTGGCCAGCGCCATTTCGTGACGTCGGCGACTTCAGTACGCAACCGTACGCCGCGCTCCTGCGCCAGCGCGCGCGCCTTGGCGAGCGCAGTTGCAGAGTAGTCGATGGCAAGCACATCGAGGCCCTGTTCGGCGAGCCACACGCCGTTCCGCCCTTCTCCATCCGCTATCGACAGCGCGGTCTGGCCGGCGTGCAAACGATGCGCCTGCGCCTTGAGGAACGCATTCGGTTCCTTGCCAAACAAATAGCCGGGAGGGCTAAAACGCGTCTCCCATCGTTCCAGCTCTGCCACGCTGCCTCCCGCGCCGTTCTCCACCTTCGCCAGGCCGCTTTGCCATTGCAGCCGGCGTTACGTTAAGTGTATCCGATGCCGCTCGCCGTGAAAGCTCTGTTCTTCGATGTCTTCGGCACGCTGGTTGACTGGCGCAGCTCGATCGCGCGCAAAGTCCAAGGCAATGCTCGCACCGCGCGGCTATACGCTCGATTGGCTTGCTTTCGCCGACGCTTGGCGCGGTGAATATCAGGGTGCCATGGAAGAGGTGCGCGCCGGCCGCATACCATTCTGCAAGCTCGACGTACTGCATCGCCGAAATCTCGACTGGATTCTCCCGCGATTCGGTATCGATGCGCTGGGCGACGATGACCGGCGAGTTCTCAATTTGGCGTGGCATCGTCTCGATGCCTGGCCCGACGCGGCGACCGGCCTTGCTCGCCTGAAGCGTCGCTACCTTCTGGCGCCGCTTTCGAACGGCAATATTTCGATCATGGTCGATCTCGCACGGCGCAACAATTTTCCATGGGACGCGGTTTTGGGCGCCGAGTTTGCCGGCGACTACAAGCCGAAGCCGCGGGTCTATCTCGGGGCTGCAGCGGCATTCGATCTTGAGCCGTATGAGTGCATGATGGTCGCGGCGCACAGCAGCGATCTTGCGGCGGCTGCGGCTCTCGGATTGCGGACCGCGCACGTGGCGCGTCCGGACGAAGCCGGACCGGGCAGTGGCGAGCCGGCGCCAACAGTACCGGTCGACATCGCAGCGCGAAATCTCGAACATCTCGCCGAGCAGCTCGGTGCGTGATGCCGATCAAGGCTGCCAAGTTGTGTGGCCATCGTTCCAACGAGCGGCCGGCGCCCCGCAAATGGGCCTAATCTCCATTGGACGGTTCGACCCGGAAGCCGCCGCCCGGTTCAAGCGCGATGCGGCCGTCGGCGACCGCGCGCGCCCAGCGGCTGGTCGCCGGAATGCCGCCGAACGAAAAGAAATGCGGTACAATATCGGCGGGCGCCGCGTCCGCCAGGGTCCGCAACAGGTCGTCCGGCGTAGTCATGGCAAACATCTGCGGCATCAGGCCGGACCGCCGCGCCAGCGCCTGCGCCGACGTCCGCACCCCGCAGCGGCTGGCATAGCGCATTAACGAGGTGAGGCTGGTTGGCCCGACAAGTCCAATACGCAAGCGACGCTCGAAGCCGAAGGACCGCAGACGGGTGATGAAATCGAGGATCGCACGCGCATCGAAACAGAACTGGGTGACGATTTCCACGCCAAGTCCGGTGGCAACCGCAGCCGCTATCTTTTCGCCAAGCGCGCGGCTGAGGTCTTCATTGGCGATGCGCGGGTGGCCTTCCGGATACCCGGCAATGCCGACGATGCGGATACCGCGCCGGTGCAGCACGCCCGAGTCGATGGCGTCGAGCGCGCTGCGGAGCGGCCCGCATTCGCTGCGGTCGCCGGCGATGACCAGAACGCTTTCGACGGCGGCCTCGCCGTTGAGCCGCGCGATGAAATCATCGAGCGCCTCGACGCTTTCGAAGTTGCGCACTGCGACGTGCGGAACCGGCTCGAAACCGGCCGCCCGCACCCGGACCGCGGCAGCTACGGATTCTGTGGCGGGGCGGTTCGGGACCGCGCTGAGATAGATCCGCGTGCTGCGTTTAAGCGACGCCAGTGCCGCGATATCGGCCTCCGAGGGCCGTGTCGCCTCGACGGAAAAGCCCGCCATCAACGCGGCGATGCGTGCGACAGGATCGGCCCGGCCGTGATCCGGAATCGGGACTGCGGTCATCATGCGCCCACCGCTTGCACGTCAGTCCCAGACGGCGCGGAAGCAATCAGGCGCGCCGGCGCGAGATCACGTAGGATTCGTCGAAGAACCACAGCCCGCCGCGTTCGCGCAGAACCGAGCGGGTGGCGTCGATATAGCGCCCGTCAGCGACGACATCGCCCAGCCGCTCGTCTTCCACCTGCGCCACGTAGATCGCAGCGTTCCACGCCGCGAACAGCGTCGAGGTGCCGATCAATTCCGAGATTTCCGACGGCAGCGTATGCATGACGTAACGGAACAGCGAGCGGTTGTCGGCGTAGGCGTTGAAATTGAGATCGCGGCCGGCCGCTCCAAGCTCGTGCTTGACCGCTTTGAGGATCTGATGACGGTCATGGATGAACGGATTGTCGTCCGGCCAGACTTTCTGGATGATCTCCATGCCCGGATCGTGGCCGTGCGAATGGATGGCAATAAGCCGGCCGCCGGGGCCGAGCGAACGCGCCAGCGGCGCAATCACACGTGTCGACTTGAATTCAAGCGAGGCGCGAGCGCGATACGGTTGCGAGGCGATGACGAGGTCATAGTTGGCGAGTGTGCCGCCGGGCCTGGGGATGATCGGATCAAGCAGAAACCGGTGGTCCTCCCGATAGATCACGAGCACGACCGGGCGCTCGTAGACCGGGTTGCCGGTGCGCGGGCTCACACCGGCTTTCCAGTTGAGCGCCAGGAACGGCTCCAGATCGATGATTTGCTGTTCGAAGCGGTGGGCCGAATTACCCATGAGCGGAAGCTCGTGCCACACCAGGCTCGACGCGGCGTTGAGCGATTTCACCGCAAGCCACGGCGCGTCCGCATAAGCGAGATTGGTCAGCACCAGCACCGTCGACGGATGCTCGAAGAACCGATCCGACATTTTCTGCAGCGTCAGCCGCACGTCCTCGAGGCTGATCTCCTTGCCGACCACGTAGAACGGCATGTGGGTGAAGCGGTCGTGCATGGCGCGCATCACCCGCGCCAGCACCGAGCCGTCGCCGACACCGGCGTCGAACACACGCACCGCGGGAGGCCGCGGGTGGATGTGGGCCAGCTCCTCGGAGACTCTGTGGGCGACTTCCCACTTCTCGCTACAGGTATTGACGAACAGGAGGTACTTTTGCCGGTTGTCGAAGAAGCGAAAATTGCGCTGGGCATCGGTCGACTTTGCCGGCACGGCGAGCGGTTGTAACGGCGGAGCCGCGGCGCGGCTTTCGCGGGACCGTTCGATCACGATAGGACGACCTCCCTGTGGCGGGTGTGCAGCCATGAAGCCGTGGATGCGATCGAGCGTGTCGGTCGTGATCCGACCGCCATTGCGCAGCCGCGCGGCCAGCTTGCCGTCATTGACGGCACGGCGCCCGAACGTGGATTCGGCGAGGCCCGTCTGCCGGCAATAATCCGAGATTTCCTGGAGCAATTCCTGAGCGTTCATGGCACGCCGCTCCTGACAGTTTCCTCAATTGGCGCGCCAGCTTTCCGCCTTTGTCCGCGCACTATTTTCGTTTGCTAGCGAACCAACCGCGCCAATCTGGGTCAACCACAAAATATCCCACTACGATAGTGGGATAGATAGTGGGCAAGTCCCCAAAATCGCATTCGTCCCAAATCCGATACCGGGGCCCTGGCTATTGACCCTTGGCTCACGGCAAGGAAGAGAAAACGGTGTGCCCCGGTTCGCCGCCAATCTCGGTTATCTCTTCACCGAGCGCCCGCTGATCGAGCGCTTTGGCGCGGCGGCTGCTGCCGGATTTACGGCCGTCGAGCTGCTATTTCCCTATGAGGTTTCGCCGGCTGCGGTGAAGGCCGAGCTGACGCGGCACGGCTTGACCCAACTCGGCGTCAATACCCCGGTCGGCCGCGCCGGCGAATCCGGTCTTGCGGCGCTGCCGGGCCGCGAGCGGGAGTGGGAGGCCGCATTCAAGCGTGCGCTCGATTATGCGGTCGCGATCGGCGGACGCGCCATCCATTGTCTCGCCGGCTGCGTAACGCCGGAGCAACGGCCGACGGCTGAGGCGGTGTTTATCGGCAATCTTTCGCGCGCCACCGAGGAGGCGGCAGCAGCCGGGATCACGCTCCTGATCGAGCCAATCAATCCGCGCGACCGCCCAGGCTATTTCCTCACGCGCGTCGAGCATGCCGCCGACATCGTCCGCAAGGTCGGCAGCCCCGGCCTACGGATTCAGTTCGATTTCTATCACGCCCAGATCGTCGGCGGCGACCTTATCCGCCGCTTCGAAGCCCATCTGCCGCTCACCGGCCATGCACAGATCGCCGCCGTCCCGACACGGCATGAGCCGGATGAGGGTGAAGTCAACTATCCGGAGATCTTTGCGGCGCTTGATCGGCTCGGCTATGCCGGCTTTGTCGGCTGCGAATACCGCCCCCGCGGCCGCACCGAGGAGGGGCTTGCCTGGGCGCGGCCCTACGGTATTGCGCCGCGAGAGCCGGCGGCCGGCCGGGTTTGACTGTGCCATAGCTGCCGTTTCGCTGCGAATCAGCCACGATTCCCCGGTCTTAGGGGCACCCGGCGAGTTTGCGGCGCTTCAGCAAGGCCCGCCGCTAGTGTATCTTTGACGTTCAGGGACGCATTCTATGTGGGGTCGAAAGCCTAAAGCCGCACTGCCGGCGAGCGAGAGCGAGCCGCGCTCGCCGCTGGAAGAGGCGGTGCACCAGGCGCGCGTCGAGGCGGCTGAGCGCACCAGCGTGGTCGTCGACCTGCGCGATGCGGAAGTCGCGCGCCTTGAGCTGCTTAACGAAGCTCTCGATCCGCTGTTTGCCGACCTGCCTCCGGAGGTGGAATTATTCGATCGCGGCATCAGCCGTGGCGAGACGCCGCGGCTGTGGATTGATGCGGTCGCACACGTCGCCATGGGGCGCGACAAGCGTGTCTACCGTTTTCTGCTCGATACCCGGATCGGCCGCCGCGTGCTCGCCGAGTCGCATGAGATTGCTGATGTTGTGAAGGCGGTCACCAACTATGCGGCGCGTCGGCTCGTCGAGCGCCAACGGGCGCTCGCCGAAGACCCCGAATTCATTGGGCGCATCGGGCGGAAAGAAGCCGCGCGGGTCCGCCGGCGTCGGCGGTGGCGCGGACTGGGCATGCTTGTTCTCGGCTTTCTGTTGGGCCTGGTCACGCTGACGCTCACTGCCTTGCTTTTCGCCGGCCGGTCTTGAGACCACAACTCCGTCTGCTCACAGGCTGGCGAGACGGGACGAATCTCGGCTCTTTGCTAGAACTTGCCGGGTCTCCGCCGGTGCGAAGACGAGCGGTCAGCGCAGCGTTTGGCGCTCGACGTCCATAATGCCGCCGCCAACATTGCGTTCGCGGCCGATCATTTCGCAGCGCCAGCCGCCTGCTTCACCATCGATGCGATAGAGGTTGTAACCGGCGGCGCCTTCGTGGCGGTGCGGTGCGCGCGCCGACGCCGATGTTACACCGACCGCGGGGATCGGCTGGTCCGGGCCGTCGAGCCAGATCAGCGAGCGACAGTGGTCGTGGCCGTGAAGGACAAGCTCGGCCCCCTGTTGCGCGAGTACCCGGCGGAACTCCTCCGCGTCGGTCAGTCGCCGCAGATAGCGGTTGGCTGGGCTCTCCGGCGGGTGATGGATCAGCACGACCCGGAATAATCCGCGGGTTTCCCGAAGCATCGCCGCGAAACGTGAAAGCTGCGCGTGGCCGAGCTGCCCGGTTGCTAGAAACGGCGCCGTCGGCAGCGCCGAGCAGAGCGCGATCAATGCGATCGGTCCGCGCCGGCGCAGGAACGGAAAGGTGCCGCTCTCGGCACCGTCGTCCCCGCGCATGTATTCACCCCAAAACTCGGCCGGTCCGCGCTGCGCATCCGGCACATAGATGTCGTGATTGCCAGGAATCACGGTGACGTCGTGCGGCGGCCCGAGCCGGTCGAGCCATTCCCGTGCCCGGACATATTCAGCTGGAAGGGAAAGATTGACGAGGTCGCCGGTCACCGCGATGTGGTCGACCGCGCGCGCCTTCAGATCGCGCGTGATCGCTTCGAGAGCCTCCACGCGGTGGATATATTTGCGCCCGCGCTGCCAATTGATGAAGCCGAGCCCGCGTTTGCCCGCCAGCTCGATAAGCCGCGGTCTGGCCGCCAGATGCAAATCGGATAAATGGGCGAGCGCGAACATTGCGGCATGATGATATGCGAATCATGCGCGCACCAATATTTTTCGACGACGGTCCGCGGTCGATTTTACGAACTGCCGATGATGATGCCGGCGGCGAAGACGAGCACGCCGCCGATCACGACTTGAAAGGCGGCCTGCAGGAACGGGGTGTCCATGTAGCGGGTGCGGATCCAGGAGATCGCGGCAAGCTCGATGGCCACCACGACGAACGCCAGTGTGGTCGCCAGATAGAAATGAGGAATGAGATAGGGCAGGGTGTGGCCAAGCCCGCCGATCGCCGTCATCGCGCCGCAGACCGCGCCGCGCACCAGCGGCGCGCCGCGTCCGGTGAGCGAGCCGTCATCGGATAGGGCCTCGGCGAAGCCCATGGAAATACCGGCGCCAACCGCGGCCGCAAGTCCGATCAGAAACGTCGCCCAGGTATTGTGCGTGGCAAAGGCCGCCGCGAACAGCGGTGCAAGCGTTGAGACCGAGCCGTCCATCAGGCCGGCCAGCCCCGGCTGCACGTATTGCAGCACGAACATGCGCCGCGCGGTTTCGTCCTCGGCGGCGCGCGCGCCCGGCCCGATCTTTTCACCGAGTTCTTGCGCGAGCTTTTCGTGCTTGTCTTCGGCGGCGGCAAGGCGGGTCAGGAGATCCCGGATCGCGGCATCGCCGGCGGATTTCGGCGGCGCGCCGGTAGAACCGCGCGGTCTCGAATTCCATTTCTTCGGCGTACTTGCGGACGGCGTCGAGGCCGAGTGGCCGGTTGAGCCAGATCGGCCGGCGCGTGACGAAGCCCTTCACGTCCTGCCGCCGGATCAGCGGCAGAAAATCGCCGAATTTCTTGCGGTACAGCTCGCGCAGCATGTCATGATGGCCGAGCTCCTCTTCGGCCATCTTATCGTACATGCCTGCCGTATCCGGATATGACCCACGCAAGGCATCTGCGAACGAGCGGTAGATGCGGTTGTCCTCATCTTCGTTGGAAATCGCCAGCGCGAGGATTTCCTGTTCGCTTAGGTCGGCAAAGCGTTTCACGGAAAGTCGCCCCGATGGTTTGACGCGCACGGCGCAGGCAGGATGCTATATTAGAATGCTTCTAAATCATGAAGCTAGTATTCCAGCGCTTTCAAACCGGAGATCTTTGCAGGAACTTCATTCGCAGGACCTTCATATGAGCTTTGGCCTCGACCTTGATTCCATTCGCCGGTGGTGCGAGCCGGCACTGCGCCGTCTGCTGCATTTTTATTGGCGTTTCGCACGCGGGCTCACGATTGGCGTGCGCGGCCTCGTCATCGACGCGGACGGCCGTGTGTTCCTGGTCAAGCACAGCTATGTGGTCGGCTGGCATTTGCCGGGCGGTGGCGTCGAGCCGGGCGAGACGCTCGCAGCCGCGCTCGCGCGCGAGTTGCGCGAGGAAGGAAATATTGAACTCAACGCGCCGCCGGTTCTGTTCGCCGTGTACTTTAATCGCCATGCTTCGAGGCGCGACCACGTTGCGCTCTACGTCGTGCATTCGTTCCGCCAAGCCGCCCCGCCACAACCGAACAGCGAAATCGTGGAACACGGTTTTTACGCGCCCGATTCCCTTCCGGGGGGGACAACGCGAGGAACGCGAGAACGCATCGCCGAAGTGCTAAACGGGCGAAAAACCGCCGCCTTGTGGTGAACCGGACCGCCAGCATTAACGCCGCGTAATCAAAGCCGCGTCATTTGGTCATATCCGAACTACCCGCTGCCGTGCTTCGGCAACCAACGCTGCTCGCAAGCGTTGGCTGGCATGAGCGGCTTGGGGCGGCAGAAAGAGAGATTTCCATGCGAAGGAATATCCTTGCGCTTGCCGCAGCCGTAGCACTCGGCACAGCGACAATGACGACCGGTGCACTGGCTGCGCATGGTGGCGGCGGTGGTGGACATTTCGGCGGCGGTGGCGGACATTTCGGCGGCGGGGCCCATTTTGGCGGGGCTCATTTTGCCGGCGGCGGCCACTGGGGCGGCGGTCATTGGGCTGGCGGTCGCTGGGGTAACGGCTGGCGCGGTGGATGGGGGCGAGGTTATGGCTGGGGCGGCTACGGGCTGGGCCTCGGCTTAGGTTTGGGCGGCCTCTATGCCTATGGCGGTTATCCGTACGGCTACTGCAATCCGTACTATTACGGCGGCTGCGGTCCCTATTACGGCTGGTAACGGGCTCCGGTGAATGCGGTGTGTCGCGCCGCTCGGCGGGCGCGACGCTCCTCTTTATTCAGCGAAAACGTCCGCGGTTGTGCGGAAGATTGAAGTCGAGCAGCGGCCCGATCGGCACGATGCCGGTCGGATTGACGTTGCGATGGCTGCCGTAATAGTGCCGCTTGATGTGATCGAAGCTGACGGTGTCGGATACCCCCGGCACTTGATAGAGATCGCGCAGATAATTCCAAAGATTCGGATAGTCGACGATGCGGCGTAGATTGCATTTGAAGTGGCTGTAATAAACCGCGTCGAAGCGGACCAGCGTCGTGAACAACCGCCAGTCGGCTTCGGTGATCTGCTGTCCGACAAGATAACGCTGCCGGGACAGACGCTCTTCGAGCTGATCGAGTGTCGCAAACAACGCCCGCGCCGCTTCTTCATAGGCCGCCTGGGTGGTGGCGAAGCCGGCGCGATAGACGCCATTGTTGACGGTCTCGTAGATCACGTTGTTGATGCGGTCGATGTCGCCGCGCAGTTCGACCGGGTAGTAGTCGGTGCGCACGTCGGTGAACGCATCGAACGCGGAATTCAGCATCCGAATGATTTCCGACAACTCGTTATTGACGACGGTCCGCCGCTTCTTGTCCCAGAACACGGGCACGCTGGCGCGACCGGTGTAATGCGGGTCGGCCAACAGGTAGACGTCGGCGACGGTCGACTTGCCGTTGATGGTGTCAAGCGTCGCGCCCGGCTCAGCGCCGAATTCCCAGCCTTTGTTGCCGAGCAGCGCTGCCGTCACTGAAACCGAGATGACGCTCTCCAGCTTCTTGAGCTTGCGGAAGATCAGGGTACGGTGAGCCCAGGGACACGCCAGCGAGACGTAGAGATGATAGCGGTCAGCTTCGGCGGCAAAGCCGTCTGTGCCGGTCGGTCCGGCGCTACCGTCGGCCGTGACATAGTTGTGGAAGGCCGTAGCGGTACGGACGAAATGCCCGTCCTTGGTGCGCGAGCCAAATTCCTTGCCGGTATCGTCCTGCCAGGCGCCGTCGATGAGGAAGCCCATTGTCATCTCCGCTGAATTGCACGCGCGCTTCTCGACACTTTGTCGGCCAGTTTATGTAAGCATTCCCGCTGTCGGCGATAGGGCACCAACCGCATGCAAGCGCGGGTAATTGCGAGCGGATTGCGGCTGGACCCCGGCCGATGCAGATGTTAGGCGGCAGCGCCATGACCGATATTTCGCTGACTGTTCTGCCCGAGACGCAAGCCGATGCGCCGGCGATCGAGCGCCTGCACGAGCGCACCTTCGGTCCGGGCCGCTACGCCAAGACCGCGTACCGGTTGCGCGAGCAAGTGGCGCACAGTCTCGCTCTGTCATTCACGGCGCGCATCGGCACGCTGCTCGTCGGCTCGGTCCGACTTTCGCCGGTCCGCATCGGCGGGACCAAGGCGCTGTTGCTCGGCCCGCTTACGGTGGAGCCGCCGTTTCGCGATCGTGGGGTCGGCCAAGCGCTGATTGAGCGCGCGCTCGAGGAAGCTCGCGCTCAAGGCCACCGGGTGGTCATCCTGGTCGGCGACGAGCTCTATTACGGCAAATGCGGCTTTAAGCGCATCCCGCTGGGCCACATTGCCCTACCCGGGCCGGTTGACCCGGAGCGCCTGCTCGCTGCTGAACTCGTTGCCGGCGCCCTGGAAGGCATAGCGGGGCCGGTCCGACCGGAATGGGAGGAATAGGGAGCGCCATTACCGCCCCTCGCGCGCCCAGGTTCCGGCGAGACTGCCTAGGAGAAGCAGAAGGCCCAGAAGCCCGGCGAAGACCGGCAGGACGCCGATGCCGCGGACCACGCTCACGTCGCGCATCTTCAGGCCGATCCAGTCGTCACCCTTATAGGTGTCGCCGGAGTGAACCGCGAGAATGCGTGGCACGTTCAGCCCGTTTCCGTCGTCGAGCCGGCGTAAATCGCCGCCGGTCGCCGCGGCGATTGGTGCGAGCACATCCGTCGTCGAGGTCACCTCCGCGAACTCTCGCGGATTGGCCGGGCCGATATTGACCAGCGCATTGAGCTTGCCATCGGTCGCGCGCCACAGGCCAAGCTCATTTGCCGCCATGCTCGCTTGCCAGGCGCCGGGTTCAATCGGCGCCAGCTTGAGCGTGCTGGTGGCGCCGGAGGGCGAGGTTACCGTCACCGGAGAAACATCATCCGCCATAGTCTGGCGCCGAACCTGGAGCTGGTGGCCGCTGACGGTTAGCCGTAGCGCTTCTTCCTCGAGATCCGGTTCCTTCATCAGCCAGTGCGAAAGCCGGCGCAGCAGATCAAGATGCGGACCGCCGCCTTCAAATCCGCGCGCCCACAGCCAGAGTTGATCGGATAGCAGCAACGCCACGCGGCCTTCGCCTTCGCGCGAGAGCACGAGCAGCGGCTTGTTGTCGGGCCCCTGCATCACGGCCGTGCCGGTGGGATTTCTGGTATCGACGAGGCGGAACCACCGGCTCCAGTGCGGCGGATCGCTGTCGGAGCCTTCCAGGTCGCGGGTGACCGGATGGCGTTTGCCAAGTTCGGTCAAACGAGCGTGAAAACCTTGTTCGGTGATGCTGCCGCTTGGCTCGGCGGGCAGGATAGCATCGAGCGGCGTCCGCCAGATGCTGGTTTGGCTGGCATAATCGGGACCGGCGGCCACCAGCACCGCGCCGCCATCGCGGACATACCGGGTGATGTTGTCGAAATAGATCATCGGCAATACGCCCTGCCGGGCGTAACGGTCGAAGATGATGAGTTGAAACTCGCCGATCTTTTGTTGAAACAGCTCGCGCGTTGGAAACGCGATCAGCGACAATTCGTTGATGGGAGTCCCGTCCTGCTTCTCCGGCGGGCGTAAAATGGTGAAATGCACGAGGTCGACGGAGGCGTCGGACTTGAGCAAATTGCGCCAGGTCCGCTCGCCGGCATTGGGCTCGCCGGAAACCAGCAGCACGCGGAGCTTGTCGCGCACGCCGTCGATCGCGACCACGGCGCGGTTGTTGACGAGGGTGAGTTCTCCCGCGAGCGGAGCAGCTTCAATCTCGACGATGTTCTGGCCGCCGTGAGGAATCGGGATATCGACGCGCTGCGGCAGCCCGACGGGGACGGTGAGCGTCTCCACGACATCGCCGTCACGGCGCACCGTCACTTGCGCAGACCGCTCCTTGGCGCCGTGATCCTCGACTTGATAGGTGATGGTCTGCGACTGGCCGACGATGCCGAACCGCGGCGCGGCAATCAGCGCGACACGGCGGTCGCGCTCGTTCTTGTTGCCGGTGATGAGGGCGTGAACGGGCGCGACAAAACCAAGCGCGCTGGCTTCGGCGGGCACATCGTGCACGCGCCCGTCGGTGATCATGATAGCGCCGGCGACGCGATCGGGAGGCACGTCGGCGAGCGTCGCACCGAGCGCTGCGAATAATCGGGTGCCGTCGGTTTCGCCGTCCGATTGCCCAGCCTCCACCACGCGCACGTCCAGTCCGGGAATGTGGCTCAATCGGCCTACGATCGCGGCGCGCGCCGCTGCGGTCTGGCGCGCGCGGTCGCCGAAATCCTGGCTCGGGCTTTTGTCGACCACGACGACCGCGACCGAGGACAGCGGGTCGCGATCCTCCCGCGTGAGCGACGGGTTGGCAATCGCCAGCACGATGAGCGCCAGCGCGAGCGCGCGGACGACGGCGCCGCGGCTACGCGCTATCAGGAGCGGCAATGACAGAACGCCGGCCGCGGCGATGGCGGCCCACAGAACTTGCAGGCTGACGAGCGGGGCGAACGCGACACCGAGATTCAAATTCGTTCTCCTACTGCCCGAGCCGCTCGAGCAGCGCCGGCACGTGCACCTGGTCCGCCTTGTAGTTGCCGGTCAGGGTGTACATGACGATATTGACGCCGGCGCGGAAGGCGAGCTCGCGCTGGCGCGGCTCGCCCTCGACCATCGGCAGCATCGGCTGACCGTCGGGCCGCAGCGCCCAGGCCCCCGCCAGGTCGTTCGAGGTGATGATGATCGACGACACGCCATCCCCGGCGCGGACCGGACGCCGCGGTGCCTCGGCGTCCTCGCTTACCGCCGGCAGAGCTTCGACCCATAGCTGGCCTGAATTAAATCGGCCGGGGAAGTCGCGCAGCAGGTAGAACGTCTTGGTCAAGACGTGATCGCGCGGCACCGGTTCGAGCTCGGGAATATCCAGCGAGGAGAGGATGCTGCGCAGTTCGAGCATGCCCGGACTGCGCGTCTCGCCACCAGTCCCCGGCGGCGCCGTCACCGCGTCGCGGGTATCGAAAAGTACGGTGCCGCCTTGCTTCATGTACGTATCGATGCGCTTGAGCAATTCTTCTGAAGGACGCGCGGCGCCGGGCACGATCGGCCAATAGATCAGCGGATAGAAGGCGAGCTCGTCGCGGCCAATGTCCAAACCGATTGGATCGCCCGCCTCGAGCGCCGTGCGTTGCGCGAGGAAGAGCGTGAGCCCGCCGAGGCCGGCTTTGCTGATCGAATCGACGTCGCGGTCGCCGGTGACGACATAGGCGAGTTTGGTTTCGAGCGCCGAGCGCGGCACGTCCGCGTTCGCCTGATCGTCGGCGACGGCATGCGGAAGCGCGAGGGCCAGCGCGGCGATGACGATCACGCTGGCGGCCGTGGCGCGCGAAAGGCGCGGCATGAGGCGGCCCAGTCCGCCGCCGAGGTAAAGCACAATCAGGCTGTCGAGCAGCAAAAGACCGAGCGCTGCCAGCAAAATCGGGCCGCGCAGATCCTGCGGCTCGCTCTTACGGTAGATTTCATGACTGGCGTGGGTGAACGCGGAGAAATCGAGCGCCGCCAGACGATCGGTCGGGGACAACGTATTCACCGCCAGGAGATGCTCCGGCGGCCCATAAAAGCCCGGCGGATGGTCGGCGGTGGCGCTTCCGGAAAAATCCGTCGGCACCGGCCGGGCGGTCGAGGGCGGCGGGATAAAGCTGCCGAAGCCGTCGAGCACGCGGGTCGGCGCTACCGCCTCGTGGACATCCTTGGTCTTGGTGCCGGCATTCCGGGCAACGACATTGGTCGTGCCGGCGAGTGCGACGATGCGTTTGAGCATTTCCACGAAGGTGCCGGACAGCGGCAAATCCGACCACCGGGTGTCGCCGGTGACATGGAACAGAACGATCAGACCTTTGCCGCGCCGGGCGGCGGTGACGAGCGGCGTGCCGTCGGCGAGCGTTGCCCAGGTGTTCTCTGCCTGCGCGGCATCGGGCTCTGCCAGGACCTGCCGGCTCACGGTCACATCGTTTGGCACGGTCATGCCGTTGAATGGGCTCTCGCGCGAAAACGCAGCGAGCGGCTGCGGCTTGTCCCAGCTCAAAGCGCCGCCAAGGGTGCGACCACCGCGCCGCAGCCGTACCGGAACGAGATCATCGTCGGATGCGGCAAGTCGCGGACCGGCGAACCGCGCCAGCACGCCGCCATCCTCGACCCAGTGCGCCAGCCGGTCATGCGCGTCGCCGGCGACATTGCCCACATCGGCGAGGACCAGCATGGGCAAGTGCTGATCCAGGAAATGGCCAACGGCTTCGGCCGGCAACTCGCCCTGCGCGAGCCTGACGTCGGCGAACGGTACCAGCGCGCGGTTGATGTAATAGCTCGACGACAGAAGCGGCTGCGAAGTGTCGGCGGTGGCGCCGGAAACGATGCCCACGGTGCGGCGGCTCCAGCGCTTGTCGAGCAATTGCACGGCGCCGGCGGAGTGTTCGCCGGCAATCTCGACGCGGGCGATGTCGTTGCGGATTTCGACCGGCAGATCGAAGCGCGCCTCGGTTTCGCGATCGGCCGGCTTGAAAGCGAACGGCGCTTCGCCGAGCACCAGGCCCTTAAGGTCAAGCGCCCGCGCCGTGCCGGTAGCGGCCACGCCAGAGGCGGCGCGCAGCACCTTCACGCTTAATGCGCCGGCGGCGTTATCGGCCGCGGTCAACGCCAGCGTGTCGGGGACGCCTCCGGCGACAATGGTGATCGGACGCGTGTCGACGGCCTGAGCGAGGCCGTTGACGAATTCAGCACCATGGCCGACGTCAGTCGCATCCGCCAGCCAGATAAGCTCGACATCGTGTGCGTCGGCAAGGAACCGCGCGATCGCGGGCAACGCCTCCATGCGGTCCACCGTATGCGGCTGCGGTTTGATCTGGTGCAGGCGCACCCGCGCCGAGCCAGCCGTCGCAAACGAAATGTCGCGGGTGCCCTCCGAGACAGGAATGAGCGCCACTGCGCGATGGTCGTTTTCCGCGCGGGAGATGACGTCATCCGCGGTGCGCAACCGCGCGTCCCAGGCAGCGGCCGCCACCCAGCCGTCGTCGATCAGGATCGCGATCGGGGCATGCGTCTTCATAGCAGCCAGCGGCGGATTCCATAATGGACCCGCAGCCGCGATGATGACGAGCGCAGCGAGCGTCAGTCGTAGGAGGGTGAGCCACCACGGCGCGCGGGCAGGGGTTTCTTCCTTCGGCGCGATTTCGAGGAGCAGACGGGTCGGCGGGAAGTTGATGCGCCGTGGACGCGGCGGAACAAGCCGCAACAGCCACCACAAAACCGGAAGGGTCAGGAGACCGATAAGGACCAGGGGTTCGGCAAAACCGAGCGGCAATCCGCCAATCATGCCGAAACCCTCGGCTCGGCCGCGGCACGCGGGCGCGGACCGCCTTCGGCCAGACCGGAGCCGATGCGGGCATGCAGCGCCAGAAGCAACTCGCTCGCCGGTCGGTCGGTGCGGTAAATCGTGAAGCTCCAGGCCAGCCGATCCGTCTCGCCGCGGATTTCGGCGCGGTGGCGCCGAACACGCGCCGTATAGTCGGCTCGCCAAGTTTGGGCGCGGCCGGCGGTCACTCGGCCGCCGCCCTCCGGCTCGATGAATTCGATGCGGCCCCAATAGGGGAAAGTCTCCTCGGCGGGATCGACGATCTGCACGACGTGACCCTGGGCGCCGCTGCCGGAAAGTTGCGTGATCGTGCGCCGCACTTCGCCGATGTCGCTCCATAAATCCGACAGCAGCACGATTTCGGCAAGCGGCGACGGCGCGAAATTCGGCGGCAAACTCGCTCGCTCGCTGCGATCATGAACGATCGCCTGCGCCATGCGCTCGATGACATTGCGGCTGCCGGTTGGTCGCATCAGGCCGGGAATTCCCACGCGCTCGCCGCCTTCGACAAGAATTTCGGCGAGCGCCAGTGCGATTACCAGCGCGCGGAAAAGCTTGGTGTCGCGCACGAGCGGGGACGCGAAGACCATTGAGGGCGAACGATCGGGCCAGATCCAGACCGTGTGTGCGGCCTCCCACTCCTGTTCTCGCACGTAGAGATGATCGTCACGCGCCGAACGTCGCCAATCGACGCGGGAAGCCGGTTCGCCGGAGACGAACCGGCGATACTGCCAAAAATTCTCGCCCGGGCCGGCACGGCGCCGCCCATGCATGCCGTGAAGCACGGTTGCCGCGACCCGGCGCGCTTCCAGCATCAATCGCGGCATGGCGGCTGCAAGGGTGCGGCCTTCACCTACCGCGCGCTGCACCACCGGGCGGTCATGGTCGGATGTGCGCCTGCCCTCGACCGCCATCCGTTTATCCGATCCGCGCTTTCAGGCGCGCAATCACCCCTTCGATGCTCTCGCCCTCCGCGCGCGCGGTGAACGTAAGCGCCATGCGATGCTTCAGCACCGGCTCGGCGAGATCGAGGACGTCGTCGATCGACGGCGCCAAGCGCCGATCGAGCAGCGCGCGCGCGCGTACCGCAAGCATGAGTGCCTGGCTCGCGCGCGGCGAAGGTCCCCAGGCGATCAGCTTGGCCGCTTCGCCGCCTTCCGGCCCGGGCCGTGCCGAGCGCACCAGCGCGAGGATCGCCTCGACAACCAATTCGCCGACCGGCAAACGCCGCACCAGACGCTGCGCGGCCATCAAGTCCTCGGCGTTCATCGCCGGCTTGGCGCGGGTCTCGTCGGCGCCCGTCGTTTCAAAAAGGATTTTTCGCTCGGCGGCCCGATCGGGATAGTCGACGTTGATCTCCATCAGGAACCGATCGAGCTGAGCTTCGGGCAGCGGATAGGTGCCTTCCTGCTCGAGCGGGTTCTGCGTGGCCAGCACATGGAACGGCCGCGGCAAATCGTGGCGCGTGCCGGCGACGGTGACGTGCTGCTCCTGCATGGCCTGCAGCAGCGCCGATTGGGTCCGCGGGCTGGCGCGGTTGATCTCATCGGCCATCAGAAGCTGGGCGAAGACCGGTCCGGAGATGAAGCGGAAGCTGCGCTTGCCTGCTGGTACTTTCCTCCAGCACCTCGGTGCCGAGAATGTCCGATGGCATGAGGTCGGGCGTAAACTGAATGCGTCGTGCATCGAGCCCGAGTACGGTGCCCATGGTTTCGACGAGCTTCGTCTTGGCTAGTCCCGGTACGCCAAGAAGAACGGCGTGCCCGCCGGACAGGATGGTAACGAGCGCCTGCTCGATGACTTTGTCCTGGCCGAAGATGACGGTCCCGATTGCGGCCTTCGCCGCGCGGACGTGGTCCGCGCTCGATTCGGCTGCGCGAACGATCATGTCTTCGAGCTTTTCGAGACCTTCTCCGCCGACAGCGGGCATGCGCTTAACTCCTTGTCTTGCGCCGCATTCCGCAGCGAATCAGATTCGTACATGCTGCTATGACTGTAAGCCGTCAGCTTTGCAGCGCCACCGCGCAATGCAATATATGCGCCAGCACGGTGGAAGCAGGACTGCGCGCCGATTGTTACATTCACCGGCAACACAACTGTATTTTCGCGCGGCGCGATCGCAGGTCGGCAATCACGATTCCGCGAGTGACAGGGCCCCCGGAGTTAAGGTCCAAGGATACAGGTTCAAGGCAAACCATGGCGAAGGAAGGGCAATCAGGCCTTGAAAGGGATCACAGGTGCGCTACGTCGCGCCGCGCGCCAAGGGGCCGCCGCCGGTCGAGCGCTGGAATCCGCCGTTCTGCGGCGATCTCGACATGCGCATCGCCGCCGACGGCACCTGGTTCTATCTCAAGACGCCGATCGGCCGGCCGGCGCTGGTCAAGTTGTTCGCCTCGGTGCTCAAGCGCGAGGGCGACAAATATTTCCTGGTCACGCCGGTCGAGAAGTGCGGCATCCGGGTCGATGATGCGCCGTTTCTGGCCGTCGAACTCAAGATCGAGAAGCGATCGGCCGGCCGCGGTCCTCAACTTCCGCACCAATGTCGACGATTGGGTCGCGTGCGGGCCGGAGCATGCGCTGCGCTTCGATCCGCAAGCCGGCACCGGCGGCTTAAAACCTTATCTTCACGTCCGCCGCGACCTGTGGGCGAAAGTGACGCGCGCGCTGTTCTTCGATCTTGTCGAGCTCGGCGAGGAGCGCGAGTTCGAGGGCAGGGCGATGTTCGGCGTGACCTCGATGGGAACGTTCTTTCCCGATGGCGTCGGCCGAGCAGGTGAGGGATTTTGCGTGACCGACAGCCGTGCGCGGCTGCACGCATGCGGACGGCCGAGGATTTCTTCGACCGCGCGCGGGCGCGCCTGACGCTCGACGTGCCGCCGGCGCTGACCGATCCGCTGGCGCAAGGCGCGCGCGGCGATCTCGATCTCAATCCGGCGATGTGGGAGCGCGCCGGCGTGAGCGCCACCAGGCCGGCAGCGGTGCTGGTTCCGATCATCGATCGCAGCGAGCCGACGGTGTTGTTGACGCATCCGCACCGCGGAACTCGCGAGCCATGCCGGACAGGTGGCGTTTCCGGGCGGCAAGATCGATCCCGGCGATGAAAGCCCGGTCGCCGCCGCGCTGCGCGAGGCCAAGGAGGAGGTCGGTCTTGCGCCGGCTGCTGATCGAGCCGATCGGCTATCTCGATCTCTATCTGACTTTTTCCGGCTTTCGCATTCTGCCGACGGTCGCGCGCGTCAAGCCGGATTTCATGCTCACGCTCAATCCGCGCGAGGTCACCGAGACATTCGAAGTGCCGCTCGCTTTTCTGATGAATCCGGCCAATCACCAGCGCAAGACCGCGATTGGAAGGGCATCGCCCGCGAATATTACGCGATGCCGTTCGGCGACCGCTACATTTGGGGCATCACCGCGGGTATTCTGCGGAATCTCTACGAGCGGGTTTACGGCGCATGATCAGGCCGATCTTCACTGAGATCGGGCTGTTTCTCACTCCGTTCGTGCTCTACGCCGCGTTTCTGCTGGCGACGAACGCCGGCGTGTTGCAGCCGAAATCGTGGACGCTGCCGCCGCCTTGCCGGCCTGGTCATCGTCTCGCTGGTGCTGATGGTGGGAAGCTTCCTCGTGCTGGCGCAATTCTCCGGCGCGCCGCCCGGCTCGACCTACGTGCCGGCGCATGTCGAGGACGGCAAGTTCGTGCCGGGGACGACGCGGTGACGCCAGCTCGCGCATCTCGGCGAGGCCGCTTGGCTCAAAAGTGGTGAGGTCGCGCGGCTGCTGGCGCTGCTCAATCGCGATGGCGAAGAGGCGCGCGTGGTCGGCGGCGCGGTGCGCAATGCGCTGTTGGGGCTTCCGGTCGGCGAAATCGACGTCGCGACGACGGCTGTGCCGGAAGAGGTCGTGCGCCGGGTCGAGGCGGCCGGCTGGAAGGCGGTGCCGACCGGCATCGAGCACGGCACCATCACCGTCGTCATCGACGGCCATCCGTTCGAAGTCACGACGCTGCGCGAGGATGTCGAAACGTTCGGCCGCAAGGCGCGCGTCGTGTTCGGCCGCGATTGGCGCGCCGATGCCGAGCGGCGCGATTTCACCATCAATGCGCTGTCCGCCTCGGCGGATGGAATGGTGCACGATTATGTCGGCGGCATTGACGATATCGTTGCGCGCCGCGTGCGCTTCATCGGCGATCCGCAGCAGCGGATCGAAGAGGACTATTTGCGCATCCTGCGGTTCTTTCGCTTTCACGCGCATTTCGGCGAGGGGGCGCCCGATGCCGGCCGGGCGTGCACGCCTGCATCATGGCGCGCGCCGGCCTCGAGACGCTGTCGCGCGAGCGCGTGCGCATGGAAATGCTCAAGCTTTTCGTCGCGCCGCGCGCCACGCCGACGCTTGCGGTGATGGCCGAGAGCGGCCTTCTCGGCATGGTTCTCGGCGGTGTCGCTTTCCTCGCAAGCTTCGAGAACATGATCAAAGTCGAAGCCGCGCTCGGCGCCGAGCCCGACGCGGTGCGCCGTCTCGGCGCGCTCGGCGTCTGGGTCGCGGAGGATGCCGAACGGCTGACGCGGCGGTTGCGGCTTGCCAACGCCGAATCCGAACGGCTTTTGGCGCTCGAATATTGGTGGCGCGTGGTGCCGGAACCCGATCGCGCAGGCTGCGCACGCGCTTCTTTATCATCTCGGGCCGCGATCGTTCGCCGATCGCGTATTTGTCGCTTGGGCGCGCTCCGAAGCGGGCGCCGCTGACGCAGCGTGGCACGACCTTGCGACTTTGCCGCAACGCTGGACGGCGCCGGCTTTCCCGCTCAAGGCGGCCGATTTCACCCGGCGCGGCATTCCCGCCGGGCCTCGCTCTCGGCGTCGCGATGCGTGCCGCCGAAGCGGCCTGGATCGCGGCGGATTTTCCAGCCGACCTTACGGTGATCGAGGCGATCGCAGACCGGGCCGCGCGGCAGGTGGCCGCTGCTGGCTAGGACTTGGATTTTCGTTGCTGGGTCAACTAGAGCAGATCGTCGCCGTCGTCACCGAGTGAGATCACGGACGATGACATCCGCGCGCGCAGAGAGCGCAATCGCCGGCGCGCTCCCGGAGCAAGCTCGGTCAGGCGTGGACGAACCAGCGCCATCATCCCCCGCGTCCGCAACCGCTCAACCTGCATCTCGTTGCCGCGCCAGACGAACTCATGGCCGCGCAACGCGGTGACAAAGAGCACCGGCAAGACCAAGTCGCGCACGAAGCAGTAGAGCGGATAGCGGACTGAAATGTGCCAGCCGGCGACAGCGCCAAGCACCATTTCCGCGCCATACCACAGCAGCGCAAGCATCGTGACGCTCAGCAGCGGCGAAAGCCCGACGCCGTGTGCGGCGATCGCGAGCGCGAGCATCGGCAGTACGATGCCCGAAAGCGCTTCCGGCAGGAAAAAGGGCAAAAAGCTTGACCGCCGCAGGCGCGCCCAGCGCAGCTGCCGATTCCAGACTTCGGCAGCGGTGCGATGACCGAGTGGCTGCGCGAATGGATCGTCGACCAGCCGCACCTTGAGACCCGCCCCGCGCACCACTTTGGTCGATGCGGCGTCTTCGGCGACTTCCTTGGCGAGGGCCTCGATGCCGCCGGCGCGTTCGAGCTCGGGGCGGTGCCACAACATCGTCTTGCCTTGGGCAAAGCCGAAACCGAGCGTGTCGGCAACGTATTGCCAGCGCGCCTCATAGGTGTTGAGGAAGGCGATTTCGAGCTCGGCCCAAAATCCGCGCGGCCGGCAGCCGATCGGCGGCGAAGCGACGAGACCGGTGTCGTCGCGCCAACTCTCAACCAGCCGTCGGATGTAGTCGCTCGGCATCAACACGTTTGAGTCGGCGAGGACGATCCAGTCGTGGCTCGCGGCGCGCCAGCCTTTGACCACATTGTTGAGCTTCGGATTGCTGCTGATCCGGTCGTCGCCGATGAGGAGTCGGGCGCCCGATCCGGCGTGCTCGGCCATCAGCGATTCGACCACGGCGACGACCGGATCTTTTGCGGAGGCGACGCAAAACAGGATCTCGTAACGCGGATAATCGAGATTGAATGTCGAACGCAGCGTTTCGACGGCGTAGTTGTCGATGCCGCAAAGCGGCCGTACCAAGGTGACGGGAGGCAGGTGCCGGTTCGGCGGTGGCTCGTCCCTCGCGGTTTTGCGGAAACGGTAAACCGCGATCACGATGCTCGTGATGTGAAGAGCGGTGATTGAGATGCAGAAGGTCGCTGCGGCGAGAATCAGCACTTTCATCGCTCCGACGCATAGCCAGACGTTGTGACGTAGCCGTGACCGCACAAAAAAGGCCTGCACATCGTTGCAACTGTTCCTGTCATTGTCTTGCCATGGAACGCCTTTATGTGCCCAAATGCGAAAGCGGTCAAACAGATTGAGAAGGATGTGAATCGTTGACTGAGCACGGCACTCATCTGTTCCGTACTCTCTTCATTTCTGATGTTCATCTCGGCGCGCGCGGCTGCCAGGCCGACCGCCTTCTTGACTTTCTGCGTTTTCACGATGCCGAGACGATCTACCTGGTCGGTGACATCGTCGACGGCTGGCAACTGAAATCGAGTTGGTACTGGCCGCAGCCACACAATGACGTGGTGCAGAAGCTGCTGCGCAAGGCCCGCAAGGGCGCGCGCCTGATCTACCTGCCCGGCAATCACGACGAGTTCCTGCGGGATTATTACGGCACGCATTTCGGCGGCATCGAGGTGGTGGAGACGGCGATTCACGAGGCGGCCGACGGCCATCGCTACCTCGTCGTGCACGGCGACGTTTTCGATTTAGTGGTCAAGCACGCGCGCTGGCTGGCGCTGCTCGGCGACACCGCCTACGACTTAGCCATCCTGGTGAACCGTTATTTCAACGCCATTCGCCGCCGGCTCGGCTTTTCCTATTGGTCGCTGTCGCAATGGGCCAAGCACAAGGTCAAGAACGCCGTCAACTATATCGGCGCATTCGAACAGACGCTGGCCGACGAAGCTCATCGCCGCTGCGTCGATGGCGTGATCTGCGGCCATATCCACCACGCGGTCATCCATGACAATTTCGGCATTCGCTACATGAATTGCGGCGATTGGGTCGAAAGCTGCAGCGCACTGGCCGAGCATGCAGATGGGCGATTCGAGATCATCACCTGGTTCGAAAGCGGCAACGAGGAGCCGGGTTCCGATCAGCCTCTGATCGAGCAGGACCAGGAGACAGAGATCGCGGCCTGAACGGCGGCATCTTTCACCTCATACCTGGATCGCTTCGCTCCAACGACATTTGTTGCGGCTGATCTTCAGTGGCTAGGGCCGCTTGGGCGGGCGGCCCGCCTGACATCGGCGCCGGCAGTCGGATCGGTGCGAATGGTCGCGGCCGCTGTCGGCGAAACGCTGCGCCACACTTGAGCCCGCAGGACTTCCCCGCTCATAGTGCCGTCGCATGGAACTCTCCGTCCGCATCGAGCGCTGGCCGCTGGCCGGCGCTTTCACCATCAGCCGCGGCAGCAAGACTGAATCTGTCGTGGTCGTCGCCGAACTCAACGACGGCGCCTACCGCGGCCGCGGCGAGTGGGTTCCTTACGCGCGTTACGGTGAAACTCCGGACGGCGTTGTGGCAGCCGTCGAAGCCATGCGTCCAAAGCTGCGGCAAGGCCTCGACCGCGCCACGCTGCAGCGGGCAATGCCCGCCGGTGCTGCCCGCAATGCACTTGATTGTGCCTACTGGGACATTGATGCCAAGCGAACAGGCCGAAGGGCTTACGAATTGGCGGGGATCGGCGCGCCCGCGCCGCTCGTCACCGCCTACACGATCTCGCTCGCTGCCGCCGCGGACATGGCGGCAGCGGCGGAACGGGCGTCGTGGCGGCCGTTGCTGAAGGTGAAGCTCGGCGGTGACGCCGATGGCGCGCGAATTGCGGCTGTGCGCCGGGCGGCGCCGCGCGCCGAGCTCATTGTCGACGCCAACGAGGGCTGGAACGCAGACAATTTCCAGCAGAACCTTGCCGCTTGCGCCGACGCCGGTGTCACCCTGATCGAACAGCCCCTGACGCGAGGGTTGTGACGATGCGCTGTTGCGTACCAAACGCCCGATTCCGGTCTGCGCTGACGAAAGCGTGCGCGACCGGGCTTCACTCGATTCGCTTACCGGCAAATACGACGCCGTCAATATCAAGCTCGACAAGGCCGGTGGACTGAGTGAAGCACTCGCGCTGGCGGCCGAAGCCGAACAGCGGGGCCTTGCCATCATGGTCGGCTGCATGGTCGCCACTTCGCTGGCCATGGCGCCGGCGATGCTGGTCGCGCAGCGTGCGCGTCTGGTCGACCTCGACGGCGCACTGTTGCTGGCCAAAGATCGGTCCGATGGCTTGCGTTATGAGGGGAGCCTTGTGTATCCGGCCGAATCGGCGCTGTGGGGATGAGTGCAGATTCGCCCGTGCGGATGCGAACTTGTGAATCGGTCGGGAAATCGCTCTACGGAGCCGATTGCAGGCGTATGGCCGGCGTGCCGTTGAATCGCCGTCAACCGGTGGGACGATGTCCAACGATCTGTTGCCATTTTCGGAAATATCAATCGGGCCGGCGGATAACGCGGAATACGACATCGTTTACGCGGCGCTTAATGCGAGCGAGCGGGGGCGCAGCTTCCTCAGAGAATATGCCAGTCGCATCCGTCGGCCCGATACGCCGAGCCTGATCAGCACGATCGCTCGTCTTGAGGCGGCAATGCGCGACCATGCCGCGGCGGACTTACCGCCGGCGCTGGTGCGTGGTTTGGTCGATTTGGCCGCGGCCATCCAGCAGGTTGAGACGGTCCTCGCAAGAAGCGGGAACTCGGCATCCGACGATGTTTTCGCCGCCGAGCGCATTCAGGACATCGCCATGGCGCTGCGCCGGCGGGATGTCGAGGCGACGTTGTGTGACGCGCTGGAGGCCAGTTCCCGTGAAGTCGGCGACGCAATCGTGCGCAGTAATGCGGCGGCCGCGCGCGCACTGAGCGCCGCTTCGCACCTGCGCGACCTGGCGCGCCGCGTCAACGAGTTCATTGCACTTGCGGTCACAGTGGCGGGACCTGCCACCGCGTCAGAGGATCGGTCTGCCGCTGGCGAAATCCGAGATGACGCCGCCGCCGATCGGCTTGATGATGCCGGGCGAGGAACTTTGACAGACACCGTCGACGCGCAATTATCCGTTGCGCAGCCGGCCGGCGCACTTCTCGCGGCACGGCCGGTGCATCGGCTGCTGCCCGATATGCAGGCACCGGCTGGACTTGACGAGGAGCCGGGCGAAGCGTGCGAATCAGCTACGCTGCCAATTCCAAGCCCCATTTTGACAGCGACGCAACGGGTGGCGCCGCTGAAAAATGAAGCGCCGAGCGGGAGTTTGCCGGCCGAGTCTTTGGCGCCTGACTTCTCTGCGTCTTCACCGATGGAAGCAAGAATACGAAAAAAGTCGCCACCGACTTCGCTGTTGCGGCAGCGTTATCTCGATGAGAATTCTGCGATGCCGGCCGGTCGGCGCGCGGTGGCGAACGATCCGCTCGCAGCGATGCTGGCGCTGAGCGAGGAAGAGCTCATCGCGCTGTTCAGCTAAGCGTCCGCCCAGGCACGCTCACAGATTTCAATGCCCGGTCAGGATCAATTTCGCGCGTGCTGTCGCACCATTCATTGTTTTTTAACTCAAAATGTTCTCCCATTGGAGCGATTCGGTAAACGGCACGGAAGTTGCTTTCCATGAGTCGATGCGGATCAACAACAAGGAGCAGGCGAATCGGTTCTTCAGGTCTGCCGGATCTTCCCGTTGTCGATTCGCGTAACACGATGTTCTGGAGGCCACGATGCACAAACTCACCGGTCCTACGTTGGCGGTCGTAGCGTTGTGCTCGAGTGCTTTGATTTCGGATAACGTGTCCGCGCGTGATGACGGCCGCTACGCCAACGAACCACTTCACGCGTGGTTCGATCAGTTGGCAAGCGGCAAAGGATTGTGCTGCTCGTTCGCTGACGGTTTCAGCATCCAGGATGTTGACTGGGATACGCAGGACGGGCGCTATCGCGTGCGGCTGCATGGTGAATGGGTCAGTGTGCCCGAGGCGGCGGTCGTGACCGAACCGAACCGTTTCGGGCCGGCCGTGGTGTGGCCCTATATGGATGCGGACGGCGGGACACAGATCCGGTGCTTCTTGCCAGGGGCCGGCGCCTAGAACGCGGTTTGCCTCGCTAGGCGACCAGCCGAGAGAACAACTCCGGATCTATATTGCCGCCGGAGAGGACGGCCACTGCGACTTTGCCGGTGACGTCCACCTTGCCGGTCATCAGCGCGGCAAGCGCGACGGCGCCGCCGGGCTCGACCACGAGCTTCAGTTCGGCGAAGGCGAAGGCGACAGCGGCGGCGACCTCGGCATCGCTCGCCACGACGCCGGCGCCAACCAGCGAGCGGTTGATGGCGAAGGTGAGTTTGCCCGGCGTGCGCGCCATCAGCGCGTCGCAGATTGTTCCGCTGAGCGCGGCGTTTTGCTCGCGCTGGCCGCTACGAAACGAGCGCGCATGGTCGTCGAATCCCTGCGGCTCGGCGGTATAGAGCGCTGTCGTCGGCACCCGTGCCCTGACCGCAAGCGCGATGCCGGCAGTGAGGCCACCGCCGGACGCGGTCACCACGATCACATCGGGTATAAGGCCGAGCGCACTCAAATCCTCGACGATTTCCCGGCCGGCGGTGCCTTGGCCGGCGATGATCAGAGCGTCGTCGTATGGCGGAACCAGTATCGCGCCGCGGCGCAACGCGATCTCATTGGCGATCGCCTCGCGATCGTCACGCGCGCGGTCGTAGAGCACGACCTCGGCGCCCAGCGCCGCAGTGCGCTCGCGCTTTGCCCGCGGGGCATCATGCGGCATTACGATCACGCAAGGCATGCCGAGCAGCCGCGCAGCCGCCGCCACTCCCTGGGCATGATTGCCCGACGAGAACGCGACCACGCCTGCGGCTCGCTGTTCGGGTGGGATCGCGGCGAGTTTGTTGTAGGCGCCGCGGAACTTGAACGAACCGGTGCGCTGTAAAGTCTCGGCCTTGAGAAAAACGCGTCCGCCGGTCATGGCATCGAGCGCTGCCGAGGTCAGAAGCGGAGTGTGCAAGGCGACGCCGGCAAGTCGACGAGCGGCCTCATCGACGTCCGCGGCAGTGGGCAGGGAAACCAAGCCTTCCATGGAGCGACGGTACCGCCGCGATCACTTGCCAAGCAAGGCCGCCGTCGAGGGTATTGACGGAGCGTCTACCTCTGCGCCGCAACGGAACCGGGCCGATGGAGCCGGCCTGGCGGGCGTCAGCGAGCGTCGCAAAAGCGACGGTGTCCGAAAGGCCAGCTACTGATCGAACCGTCCGGCCGCATGTGCCAGCATGGTGTAGACCTTGCCGGTGTCGGAGGTCAGGTAGTTGCGGACGACGGCCGGCCCGCGATCGCCGCGCGAAACGTCCTCAAGCAGCCGTTCGAACTCGTGGATGTACTGCTCGACGGTCTGCCTGAATTCGGGATCGGTGCGATACTTGCGGCGAATTTCTTCAAACGCCTTTTGACCCTGGGGCGTATAGAGGCGCCGGCCGAACAAGCCGCGTTCGCCACGCTTATACCGCTCCCAGACTTCGGCGGCAGCTTCGTGGTCGATCATGCGTGCGACGTCGACCGCAAGCGTATCGAGCGAGTCAATATTCTCGCGCGGCGGGCGCTCTTCGGCGCGCGCCGCCTCGCGCGGAGTGGGCGGGGTAATCGGCGGACTTTCTTCACGCGAGGCGCGCGTCAAGAGATCGCTGAGCCAACCGCCATTGCGGCCGTCGCCGCCGTTCTGATTAGGGGAGGGCGCGTCAGTACGGCGCGGCGGCGCGCCGGTGATGTCGCTGCGCGTCGCGGGCGGCGGCGCCGCGGTGATATCGCCGCGCGGCGGCCGTGCCGGCGCGCGTGCGCCGCCGGAGGCGTAGGCAGGTTCCGGCTCGCGACGCACCGGCTCGGGGCGCGCGGGCTCCGAACGGACCGGCTCGGCGGTGTCGAGCGAGCGTCCGTGGCGGGCGACGATGCGGTTGAGTTCGGCCAGGGCTTCGATCTGGTCGACGATGACGCGTCGCATTTGCGCCGCGCTCTCGGCGGTCTCCTGCGGCAGTTCGAAGATGCCGCGGCGCAGCTCGGCCCGCGTCATCTCGAGTTCCTGCTGCATTTCGGCAGCCATTTGTTTCATGCCCTGCATGATCTCGGTGAAACGCTCGGCGGATTGATGGAACATCGCGTGCACCTGCGTTGCGGCCTGGTCGTAGACCGTGTTCAGGGTGTCGCCGGTGCGTCTGCGCTCCTCCTCCGATGTCGTACGTACGAGCTCGTACTGCTGCTCAATGAGCTGTACGCTCTCATTGCTCGTTTCAGCGACCAGACCGGCAATTTCTCTGGCCCGCGTCGTCGCCGCGTCGAGCAATTCATCAAGCAGGCCGGAGAAGCGCTGGAGTCGCTGGCCGAAATCGTCGGTGCGCGCATCCAGCGTCGAGACCAGCGCATCGATATTCGCGCGCCGATTATTGACCAACTCCTCGGTGCGGCGGTTGCTTTTCTCCAGAAGCTCCACCGCCTCGGCGAGCGAGCGCCCTTGCACGCTGAACTGGGCGGCGAGTTCGCCGAGCTCGCGCAGAACCTTGCTGGTCACAGCGTTGAAAGTGCCGACGTGCTGTTCCACCACGCTGGTGGATGTGTCGCTCTTGACGGTGAGATCGTTCATCGCGGCGACAAACTCGGAAACCCGCGTCACCATCGTGCGCTCCAGCGAACTCATGTTCTCATGGGCGCCGCTGAGCACTTCCTGCAGCAGGATATTGGCCTCGCGCAAACGCTCGAACAGCGCGGTGGTGTCGGAACGCAACATGCCGTGGGTCTCCAGCATGTCGGCGACGGTCGCCGAGGCGGTTTGCCGCAACTCCTCGATCGCGGCCTGCGTCGCACCGCGCAGATCCTCAAGCGTTCGCGTGATCGTGGCCTTCGCTGCTTCGCTGACGCCCTGCGTGCCTTCCTGCAACTGTCCAAGCGTGCGCGTCATGGCGACGGTGGCGGTCTGGCTCGCTTCGTTGATGAGCCGTGCAATCTCCTCGCTGTTGTCCATCATGGTCTGGGTGAAGACGAAGCTCTTGGCCTCGATCGACTTCACGGCTTGGTCGGTGATGCGGCTTACCTCGCCGGCGAACTCCTGGCCCTTGCCCGAAAGCGCGACCAATAGTCCGTTCGACTTTTCGTCGAGCAGGCGCGTCATTTCTCCGACGCGCTGCGACACGGTGGCGCTCAACTCTTCGGCTCTGCCGGCGACGTCGCGCGCCACCTCGGCACTGACCCCGCTTAACGCGCGCTCGGCCTCACCGGCGCTGCGCCCGATCGCGTCGCTGGTGGCAGCGGCGCTGCGGGCGAGCAGGTCGGAGGCGGATGCGCTGGTCTTGCCGATCGATTCGTCAGCCGCGGCGGCGCTACGCGCGATGAGATCGGCCGCGGATGCACTGGTCTTGCCGAGAGAGGCCTCCGCGGCGGCGGCACTTCGCGCGATCAGATCGGCAGCAGTCCTGGTCGTTTTGGCAATGATTTCGTTGGCGGTCGCGGCGCTCTTGTCGATCGTGCTGCTCAGCACGCCGGCGCTGCGGTTGAGCGACACGGTCGCCTCGGCGGCGCTGCGATTGAGCGCTTCCGTCGCCGCCGCGCTCGCGGCCGCGCTCTTGCCGAGCGCTTCGACCGTCCGGGTGGCAAGCTGACCAAGCGCCTGCTCGGCGTTGCCGGAATTGGTCTTGATCGATTGTGAAAGCTCTTCGAGCCGTGCGTTGAGGAGGTCGGCGGCAGCGCGGCTGCGCACTTCGATCTCCTGGGTCACGGCTTCGGCCCGCCCCACGAGCAGCTGCTCCAGATGGCCGATCCGGCTGTCGAGCGTGTTGGCGACCCGCAGCGCCTGGACACCCAACGCCTTGTCAATTTCGGCGGTCCGCTGGCCGATGGTCTCCGCGACCTTTGCCCCGCGCGCATCGATGACCGAAGTGACGTCGACGATGCGTTTGTCAACCGCAGTCACGACCTCGCGGCCGCCGTCAGTGAGCGTTTTGGCAATGTCCATGATGCGGCTGGACAGCGCTTCGGTGAGCGTCTGCGCGCGGCTGTCGAGCGTTTCCTGGAAGTGCGCCAGCCGCTTGTCGAGCGACGTCGTGACTTCGTTCGCCTTGGAGGTGACGCGATTGTCGAAAGTGTCGACGTAGCCGCGCATCGATTCGGAAACATCCTGCGTTCGCGCGCCGAGGCGTTCGACGAGTTCGGATCCGTAGGTCTTCACCGTGCGTTCGAATTCGGCGAGATGCCGGGTGATGAGGTTGCCGAGCGTCGATGAATCGCGCGAAATCTTTTCGCCGAGTTCGACGCCCGAGTGGTTCAGGATCTCCTCGAATGCGGCGAGCCGCGTCGACAGCAACTCCTTCATCTCGCCGCCGCGCGTGGCGACCACCTCGGCAACGTGCTCGGCGCTATCGCGCAGCTCATCGGTCACCTTGACGCTGCGCGAAACGAGGTCCTCGGCGATCTTGCTCCCCGCCTGTTCGAGCCTCTTTGCCACATCGCCGCCGCGCAGATTGAGGTCAAGAATGATCGACTCGCCGGACGCCTTGAGCGTCCCATTCACCTCGTCGGCGCGCGTCGCGATGGTCTCGGCAAGCTCATTCGACGTGTTGACGATCGCGTCGGTAAGCTCCTGCGAACGGCCGACCATCATGTCGACGATCGCCAGCGACTTTTCCGAAAAGCTGTCGGTCACTCCATCGAGCCGCGACGTCATCATGTCTTCGAGGCCGCGCGCGATTTGGGCAAAGTCCTCGCCGATGTGATCGGTCTTGAAGTTAAATCCGGCCGTGAGCTGATCACTCGCCGCGGCAATCGCGCGCGCGGTCTCGCCGCTCACGGCCTCCAGCCGTACCAGGAGATCTTCACCGCGTTCGTTCAACTGCTGGATCATGTTGTCGCCGATCTGGCCGAGCGCGACGGTTATGTGTTCGCCTTTCTCGGCCAGCGAGTTGGTGATGCGCTCGGCAGCCTCATTGACCTGTTGACCGACGAGATCGCTGATCGTCGAGAGGTCCTGGGTCAGATCGACTTGGACGTTGCTGATGGCGGAGCGGACCTGCTCGGCCTGTCCGACAAGCGTGTCACGCTCGCTGGTAAGGTCCTGGAGCAGGCTGCGGATGCGGACCTCGTTGTCGCTGTAGGTGCGTTCGAGCGCGGCAACTTCGTTGTGCACCAGCGCTTCGAGTTCGCTGGCGCGAGCGAGCGCACGCTCAACTCCGTCGCCCATGGCGGCAACTTCGCGACGGATCGCCTGCCCGACGGTCACGATTAAATCGCGCGCCACACCCTCCGGCTCGGCGAGCCGCATGGCGACTTTGGCCATTGATTGGGCGACCAGCCGCAGCTCCTGTGCGCGCCACGCCATATGGGCCACGCCGAAGAAAAAGATGATTGGCAACAGCGCCGCGGCGCCAAGACCGATCATGACGGCAGCCGAGGAATGGCCGGGTCCGAGCGCGGTATTGAGGTCAGCCAAGTAGGCCCAGGACAGGGCGAGGCACCCGATCACCCAGGCACAGGAAAAGACCGAGGCAACGAAATATGACGTGCGCGGCGGGCGCTGCTGCAGCGCTTGCAGCACCTGCCCAATCGACTGCTGGTCGTCATTGGCGGCGCGAAACGCGCGGGGATCGCTGCCGCGGGCGCCGATCTCGTCAGCATCATGGAGGGCATTGGCGGCTGGCGCCGACGGCGCGTCACTCCAGCGCTCGGCGCTGCCCTCGAATAAATCCGGGATAGTTTCGGGACCGTTATCCGGCGGCGCTTCGTCGTCCCGAATTTTCAGTGCTTCCTGGATCGCCGATAGTGCCGCTTCCGTCGGATCGACGATCTTCTTCGGGTTGTTGGCCATGTCGGTCGTCGCCTCGCCTGTTACGCCGGACTAGGGCGGCCAGAGGAAGACCAGGCCGCGCCACGAGCGCGTGATCGTTTAAATTCCCGTCGGCACAGGGCTCCCCGCCCTCGCGTCACATTGCCGTCGCCCATCCTATCGGTCTGGCGGATCAAAAGAAACCGGGATTGGTAACGTCCCTTTAATCATCGTTAACGCTTTGGTCACCATAACTGGCCTGCGAAAACCGGAAGCAACTTCCCGTCATTCTGTTGCCAACAATACGGCCAGCTTGGGGCCAATGACGGTCATGAGATGGCGCAATCGTGATCGCCGAAGGCCTCATGGTGTTTGCGGCTGTCCTCGGCCGACCCGGGCGGGCGGTTGCGGCAAAGCACCAACTCCGACGGGTTTGGGTAAGAACTCCCTTACTATTGCCGCCGAAGAAGGTCTCTGAATCTCTTTGCGGCAAGGGGATTTACCCCATCTTCGCCGCTCCCATGCATAGTGTTGTTGTTCAAGTGGCGCAGTAAATCGTCGGGGAGGACGTTATGGCCGCATCAAGCCTGCTGGCGGGGCCCAACTGGGAACAAACGCAGAGTGTCATTGACGAGGGTCATCTCGGGCGCATGACTCTCGGCGATCGCAGCCTCGAGCGGGAGGTGTTGGAGATTTTCGCCCGCCAGACTGTACTTATGCTGGGGCGGATGGGGGCGGAGAATCCCGCGTTGGCCGCTGCCGCTGCCCATACACTGAAGGGGTCGGCGCGCGGTATCGGAGCTTGGCGCGTGGCGCAGGCCGCTGAACGACTTGAGCGGGCGGCTGCCGGTGACGGCGACGACGAAGCCGTCAACGCGGCAATCACCGAGCTCGAAGCCGCCAGCCTCGAAGTACGCGCGGCAATCGGGGCGCGCTTCGGCGATTACAGCAAGTCCCCGGACTTGGACACGTTCGGCGACCAATCGCGCGACCACTAGCCTCCTTGAACATGGCTGCACTGGCGTCCGGCGGCGTGAGCCGATAGAAGACCGGCGGCCGGCGGTCTCAACGTATTTGCCGCTTTCGCCGGCCGATGGGCATTCCGCTTCATTCTGTCTCGGCTTCATTCCGTCATGGTCAAAATCACCTTCATCGATGCCGAAGGCACCGTTCGCACCGTCGAGGGCGAGGTCGGTTCAACGGTCATGGAAACCGCAATCAAGCGCGGCGTGCCCGGGATCGAGGCGGAATGCGGCGGCGCCTGCGCCTGCTCGACCTGCCACGTCTATGTCGAGGAGGCCTGGCGGGAAAAGGCGGGCGAGCCTTCGCCGATGGAAGAGGACATGCTCGACTTTGCCTATGGCGTGCAGCCGAACTCGCGGCTGTCTTGCCAGATTAAGGTGAGCGAGGAGCTCGACGGGCTCACGGTTCGGACGCCGGACCGGCAGGCATAGCCGCCACAAACCGCAGCTGGAAAACCGGCTTCCACTTTGCCGGATCATGCTCTAGACACTCGCCACCTCATCACATTCCCTCATCGAGACGAGCACGGATACGCCATGGGCGAACCTATCAAGACCGACGTTGTCATCATTGGTGCGGGGCCGATCGGCCTCTTTGCCGTGTTCGAGCTGGGCTTGCTCGACATGAAAGCCCACCTCATCGACATTCTCGACAAGATCGGCGGCCAATGTGCCGAGCTTTATCCGGAAAAGCCGATCTACGACATCCCGGGGATCCCTTACACGAGCGCGCAGGGCCTCGTCGACGCGCTCATGCTCCAGATCAAGCCGTTCAGCCCGCAATTTCATCTCAGCGAGATGGTCGAGAAAGTCGAGAAGATCGGCGATCCGCTGTTCCGCGTGACCACCGACCAAGGCAAGCAGTTCGAGAGCAAAGTCGTGGTCATCGCCGCCGGCGGCGGTTCGTTCCAGCCGAAGCGCCCGCCGATCCCCGGCGTCGAACCTTATGAAGGCAAGTCGCTGTTCTATTCGGTGCGCAAGATGGACGCCTTCCGCGGCAAGCGCGTTCTCGTCGTCGGCGGCGGCGACAGCGCGCTCGACTGGACGCTCAATCTTGCGCCGATCACCGAGCGCCTCACGCTGCTGCACCGGCGCAGCGAATTCCGCGCGGCACCGGATAGCGTCAACAAGATGAGGGCGCTCGTCAGCGACGGGAAAATCGATCTCGTACTCGGACAAGTGACCGCGCTGCACGGCGAACAGGGACAGATCAGCAAGGCCACGGTCAAAACCAATGACGGCGCCGTCACCGAACTCGCCTGCGACGCGCTGCTACCGTTTTTCGGCCTGACCATGAAGCTTGGCCCGGTCGCCAATTGGGGCTTTGAGCTCAAGAACAACGAATTGATCCCGGTTGAGACCGCGAGCTTTGAAACCAGCATGCCCGGCGTTTTCGCCATCGGCGACATCAACTGGTACCCTGGCAAGCTCAAGCTGATCTTGTCCGGCTTCCACGAAGGCGCGCTGATGGCACAAAAGGCATACCATTACGTTTACCCGGAGAAGCGGCTGGTGTTCCAATACACCACGTCGTCTTCGAGCTTGCAGAAGAAGCTCGGCGTCGCGCCGCAGACAGCCCAGCCGGCGTAAACGCTGAGCGCGCGCTCCGGCACGCAGCGAGGATGTCGTCATGCCGCCTGCACCAATCAACACCCAGTGTTGCATTGCCGGGGGCGGCCCGGCCGGCGTGATGCTCGGCTTTCTTCTGGCGCGCGCCGGCGTCAATATAGTCGTGCTGGAGAAGCACGCCGACTTCTTTCGCGACTTTCGCGGCGACACCATCCATCCCTCCACGCTCGAGTTGATGCACGAGCTCGGCTTGCTGGATGAATTCCTCAAGCTGCCGCATCAGAAAGTTGAGCGATTGACCGCTCTGATCGGAAACGAGCGCGTCGGGATGGTCGATCTGACGCATCTGCCGACCCGCTGCAAATACATCGCACTCATGCCGCAGTGGGATTTTCTCAATTTTATCGCCACCCACGGCAAGCGCTACAAAACCTTCGATGTGCGTATGCAGACCGAGGCCATTGATCTAATCGAGGAGGGCGGCCGCATCGTCGGCCTTCGCGCCAAGGCCCCGGATGGCGAGCTCGTGGTCCGCGCCGATCTTATCGTCGGCTGCGACGGTCGGCATTCGACGGTGCGTGAAAAAGCCGGCCTCAAAAGCGACGACTACGGCGCCCCAATGGATGTGCTGTGGTTTCGGCTGCCGAAGAAAACCACCGACGAGACCGACACGTTCGGCCACATCGAGGCCGGTGCGATGATGATCATGCTCGATCGAGGCGATTATTGGCAGTGCGCCTATGTCATTCCCAAGGGCGGCATCGACCGCGTTAAAGCCGACGGGCTCGACGCCTTCCGCAAACGGGTCGTCATGATGTCGCCGTTTCTGGCGGACCGCGTCGCCGAGTTGAAAAGCTGGGATGACATCAAGCTTCTGAGTGTCGCCGTCGATCGCTTGCGGCAATGGTGGCGGCCGGGCTTGATCTGCATTGGCGACGCGGCGCATGCGATGTCGCCGATCGGCGGCGTCGGCGTCAATCTCGCCATTCAGGATGCCGTTGCGGCCGCCAATCGTCTCGCCGCGCCGCTGAAAGCCGGCACGGTGAGCGATGACGACCTGCAGGCCGTCCAGCAGCGGCGCAGCCTGCCGGTTCGCTTGACCCAGCGGCTTCAGCTCGCCATGCAAAATCGGATCATCGGTCCGGCGCTCTCCGGCACCACGCGGCCGAAACCGCCGCTGCTGTTCAAATTGTTCGATCTGTTTCCGGTGCTGCGCCGGATACCTGCCCGCCTGTTGGGCGTCGGCATCCGGCCCGAACACGTGCACACGCCGGACGTGATGTCAGCGTCATAGCGCATCCGTCGGCCCCTGCAGAACGCGACGTGGAAGGCGGCCGCGAGGTCTTGAACCGGCGGCATTTTCTCGCCATTTGCGTGCCAAGAAATTTCGCTGGGAACACCGACATGACCGTGACCGAAGAGATCCGATCGGAAAGCCGCCCGTTCGAGGCGGATGTCGCCAAGCTGCTGCAGCTGATGGTGCATTCGGTCTATTCGGAAAAATCGGTGTTTCTGCGCGAGCTGATCGCGAATGCTGCCGACGCCTGCGAGCGGCTGCGTTACGAAGCCATCGCGGCGCCGGCGCTGCTTGGCGACGACCCGAAGCCGCGTATCACGGTCACGCTCGACGCCGAGGCGCGCCGGATGACGGTGGAGGACAACGGCATCGGCATGAGCCGCGAGGAAATGGTCGAAGCGCTTGGCACGATCGCGCGCTCGGGCACTAAGGCGTTTCTCGATCGCATCGAAACGGCGCAGAGCGAGGAGGACACGGCGCTGATCGGCCGGTTCGGCGTTGGCTTCTATTCGGCCTTCATGGTTGCGGAGCGGGTCGAGGTGATCTCCCGCCGCGCCGGGGCTGAAGAAGCCTTCATCTGGTCCTCGGACGGCAAGGGGACCTTCTCGGTATCGGCAGTCGATCCGGTGGCGGTCGAAGCGCCGCTGCGCGGCACCCGCGTGGTGCTGCATCTGCTCGAAGACGCCAAGTCCTACACCGAGCGTCATACCGTCGAGCGGCTCATCAGGGCGCAATCGGGCCACGTGCCGGTGCCCATCGCCATCGTCGAGAAGGCGGGCGCCGAGCCGGCCGAGGTCACCGACGGGGCGGCGCTATGGGCGAAGCCCAAGTCAGAGATCAAGGCCGCGGACTACACCGATTTCTATCGCAGCATCGCCGGCCAATTCGATGAGCCGGCGCTCACCATCCATTTCCACGCCGAGGGACGGCAGGACTACACGACGCTGTTGTTCGTTCCCGGGGCCCGGCCGTTCGACCTGTTCGATCCGGATCGCAAGGGGCGCATCAAACTCTACGTCAAGCGCGTCTTCATCACCGACGATGCCGACATTTTGCCGCGCTATCTGCGCTTCGTTCGCGGCCTGGTCGACAGCGCCGATCTGCCGCTCAACGTTTCGCGCGAGAAAATCCAGGAGAGCCCGCTACTCGCCGCCATCAGGAAGAGCGCAACCGGCCGCGTGCTCGGCGAGTTGGAGCGGCTTGCCGACAAGGAGCCGCAGACTTACGCCAAGATTTGGGACCTGTTCGGCGCCGTGCTGAAGGAAGGCCTCTATGAGGATTTCGAGCGCCGCGATGCGCTGCTGGCGCTGGCGCGCTTCAAGACCACCGGTCCGGCCGATGAATGGCGCAGCCTCAAGGACTATGTCGCGGCGTTTAAGACCAACCAGACGGCGATCTATTATCTGGCCGGGGACGATATCGAGCGGCTGAAATCGTCGCCGCACCTGGAAGGTTTTCGCGCCCGCGGCATCGAGGTTTTGCTGCTGCCGGATCCGGTCGATACCTTTTGGGTGATGTCGGGCGTGTCGTTCGACGGCAAGCCGTTCAAATCGGTGACGCAGGGGGCGGCGGATCTGGCGCTTATTCCCTGCGTTGACGCCGAGGCAGCGCCGGCGCCGGAGCTGGAGGATTCGGTCAAGAAGTTCCTCGTCTTCATGCAGGGCGCGCTTGGCGAGGCGGTGGCGCAGGTGCGCGCCTCGGACCGGCTCACGGATAGCGCGGTCTGCCTGGTGGCTGCCGACGCGGGTCCGGATCGGGCGCTGGAGAAGCTGTTGGCGGGGGCAGGGCGGTTGAACGCCGCCTCGAAGCCCATCCTCGAGGTCAATCCGCGCCACCAGCTTTTCGTGGCGCTTGCCGCGCTCGGCGAAGACCAGCGAACCTTGAAGGAAGACGCGGCGCATCTGTTGCTTGACGAGGCCCGCGTGCTCGAAGGCGACCGCCCGGCTGATGCGAAGTCGTTTTCCGAGCGGCTCGCGCGGGTGCTGGAAAAGTGCGTGGGCAAGGGTGCTTGACACAGATCTGCGGCGATCCGAATGACGAGTTAATGAAAGTCCCGGCTCTTGAGGAGAAGTTGCGTATCCAGCGGATGCGCTCCGGGAAGCGGGCTTGGAAAAAGGTCACCGCTATCGCGCTGCGGATCGTCGCGCAATGTCGCCAGCACCGCGGAAAGATCGACAAAGCTTTCTGCAACGACGTGAATCACGAGACCCGCGCGCTGTAGGCGCCCGCGCACCGCGAGAAAGCGCGCCGTCATCACCATGCGGCGGTTTTTTTCGAAAGCTTTCGGCCAGACGATGATGTTGGCGATGTCGGTTTCGTCTTCGAGCGTCATGAAGATCACGCCCTTGGCCGTTCCCGGCCGCTGCCTCACCAGTACGAGGCCGGCGACGGTGACCATCGCCTCATCCCCCTGCCTATCCCTCCCCCGGAGGGGGTAATCCCGAAGCTTGGTGTTGGGCATGACGCCAAGCGCGGTGAGGCGATCGCGGAAGAAGCGCACCGGATGCGCCTTCAGCGACAGGCCGGTCGCCACATAATCCTCCACGACATGTTCGGAGAGAGCCATGGCCGGGAGCGCGACCGGCGGCTCCGGAAAAAGCTCGTCGCTCAGATGCGGCGTCAAGAGCGGCAGCGCGTCCTCAACCGGAGCCGAATCCGGCCGTCGCGCCGGACGGGCGCCGATCGCGTCGAGCCGCCGCGCCGCCCATAACGCAGCGCGGCGATCAAGGCTTAACGAACGGAACGCATCCGCCTCGGCCAGGCGCTCGATGGTGAAGCGGGACATGCCGGCGATCGCCGCCAGCCGCTCGATAGAGGAAAAGCCATTGCCGCGCGCCGCGATGAGCTTTTTCAGCTCGGCCTCGTTAAGCCCGTGAACGAGGCGGAAGCCGAGGCGGACGGCATGGCGATTGCTCTCATCCGCTCGTCCCCGCGAAAGCGGGGACCCAGTCGGGTTACCACTATATCGGCGCTCTCCAACTGGATTCCCGCTTGTGCGGGAATGAGCGGAACAAGAGCTAGGCTCCAACGTGCAATCCCAGTCGCTGAAGTTGACGTCGACCGCGCGGATTTCGACGTCGTGTGCCCGCGCATCGCGCACGAGCTGGGCCGGCTGATAAAAACCCATCGGCTGGCTGTTGAGGATGGCGGCACAGAACACGTCGGGATAGCGGCATTTGATCCATGCCGAGGCATAGACCAGAAGCGCAAAGCTCGCGGCATGGCTTTCGGGAAAGCCGTATTCGCCAAAGCCTTCGATTTGGCTGAAACAATGTTTAGCAAAATCAGGGTCATAGCCGCGTGCGGTCATGCCATTGATGAACTTGTCGCGGAACAGATGGACATTGCCGGTATGGCGGAAAGTGGCCATGGCGCGCCGCAGCCCATCCGCTTCGTCGGGCGTGAATTTGGCCGCGGTGATGGCGATCTGCATCGCCTGCTCCTGGAACAGCGGCACGCCGAGGGTTCGTTTGAGAACCTCCTTTAATTCGTCCTTCGGCCCGTGCGCCGGATGCGGCGACGGATAATCGGGTTCCTTGCCGTTTTTCAGCTCGTCGCGCCGGCGCAGATAGGGATGCACCATATCGCCCTGGATCGGCCCCGGCCGCACGATCGCGACCTCGATGACGAGATCGTAAAAACATTGCGGCTTTAGTCGCGGCAGCATCGACATCTGCGCGCGGCTTTCCACCTGGAACACGCCGATGGAGTCGGCGCGCGACAGCATCTCGTAAACCGCCGGGTCGTCCTGCGGCAGGGTGGCGAGCGAATATTCCTTGCCATAATGAGCCTTGAGGAAATCGAGCCCGCGGCTGAGGCAGCTCAGCATGCCGAGCGCGAGCACGTCGACCTTCATCAGGCCGAGGGTGTCGATGTCGTCCTTGTCCCATTCGATGAAGGTGCGATCGTCCATGGCGGCATTGCCGATGGGCACCGTTTCATCGAGCGGCGCGCGGGTAAGAACGAAGCCGCCGACATGCTGCGAGAGATGGCGGGGGAAGCCGATCAGATCGTCGGCGAGTGCGACGGCCTGCCGGATCGACGGATTTGCAGGGTCAAGGCCGACCTGGCGGATGTGATCGTCCGGCAAGCCGTCGCTATAGCCCCATACGGTCTTGGCTAGCGCCGCGGTCACATCCTCCGTCAGTCCCAACACCTTGCCGACTTCGCGGATGGCGCGGCGCGAGCGGTAGTGCACGACGGTCGCGCAGATCGCCGCACGATGGCGACCGTAGCGCCGGTAGATGTACTGGATCACTTCCTCACGCCGCTCGTGCTCGAAATCGACGTCGACATCGGGCGGCTCGCCGCGGTTCTCGGAAATGAAGCGGGCAAAGAGAAGATTGCTCTTCTCCGGATTCACCGAGGTAACGCCGAGGCAGTAGCAGACGGCGCTGTTGGCCGCCGAGCCGCGGCCCTGGCAGAGGATTTCCTTGTCCTGCCGGCGCGCAAAGGACACGATGTCGTGGACGGTGAGGAAATAACGCGCATAGTCGAGCTTGGCGATGAGTGCGAGCTCGTCAACCAGCCGCTTCTCGACATCGGGCGGAATTCCGTCCGGATATTTATCTTTCGGGTAGCGATCCTGCGCACCCGCCCAGGTGAGATCTTCGAGATGCTGCTGGGCGGTTTTGCCGTCCGGCACCGGCTCGTCGGGATATTCGTATTTGAGTTCGCCAAGCGAGAAGCGGCAGGCTTCGGCGATCTTGATGGTGCGGGCGATGGCTTCGGGAAAGTATTTAAACAGCCGCGCCATCTCCGCCGGGGCTTTCAGATACCGTTCGGCATTGACGGCAAGCCGTAGACCCGCCTGGCGAAGCGTGCATTTCTCGCGGACGCAGATGAGCACGTCGGCGAGCGGCCGGCGTTCCGGGAGGTGATAGGAGACGTCATTGACGGCGACCAGCGGCGCGTCCATGCGCTCGCCGAGTTCGGCCAAAAGCCTGAGCCGGCGCGGCTCGTCGCCGCGATGATAATGCACGCCGGCAAGGAAGGTGCGCGCCGGCGCGGCGCGGGCCAAGGTGGAGAGGCGCTCGGCGAAAACCTCAAACCCTCCCCTGGAGGGGGAGGGTCGGCCGCGAAGCGGCCGGGGTGGGGTGACAAGCGGAGCCGCTGTATCACCCCCACCCGCCGCGCTTTGCGCAGCGACCTTCCCCCTCCAGGGGGAGGTGATAATTCGCGTGTCGGCACTTTCTTCACAGCCGCTTTCGCGGGGACGAGCGGATTGGGAAAACAGCGCCCGCGGCGGTATCGCGATGAGCATCTGGCCTCCGCTGGCGCTCAGAATCTGCTCGAAGGTCAGATGGCATTCGCCTTTCTTGGCCTTGAGATTGCCGGCCGTGATGAGGCGGCAGAGCCGGCCATAGGCGGCGCGATCGGTCGGATAGGCCAGCACCTCGAAGCCGTCGATCGTTACCAGCCGCGTGCCGACGAGAAGCTTTATTTTTCTTTTTTTGGCTTCGTCATAAGCCCGCACCGCGCCGGCAAAAGAATTGCGATCGGCAATGCCGATAGCGGCAAGCTGAAGTTCATCGGCAGCCGCCACCAGTTCCTGCGGGTGCGAAGCCCCGCGCAGGAAGGAAAAATTAGTCGTCACGGCAAGTTCAGCATAGGCGCTCATCTGCCTTCTCACGCGGCGGATTACGCAAATAAGCCGTGCACGAACCAGCGCGCCGCCGTGGTCTCGCGCTCGTAGAGGCCTTCGCGATAGAGCCAGAAGCGGTGGCCGTCGGCGTCCTCGACGAGGTAATAATCGCGCGTGAGAGCGTACTCCCGCTCGTCCTCGCGCGGGGTCTCATCTCCATTCAGAGCTGGATTCCCGCCGGCGCGGGAATGAGCGGTAAGATTTCGCCACCATTCGCTGGCGATGCGTTCCGGCCCTTGCGAGCCTGCGACCTCATAGGTCACGCCGCGCCAGCGGAAACGCCGCGGCGGGCCGTCGGGCACCAGCGCGGTGACTTCGGTCGGTTCCGCATGGGGCAACAACAATAGCGGGCGCGTTTGCAGTTCCGGCTGAGGCCATGAGGCGGCAGCCTCGCCGGCGACCGGCAACAGCACTTCGGCGCGTTCGGGAATGTGGCTGGCCACGGCGGTAAACCGCCGCACGCTCTGCGGCCCGAGACGCTGGCGCAGCGTATCGATCAACGCCGCGGACCGCTCCGTTCGATCGGCCTGCCCCCATCCTGACCCTCCCCCGCTTTCGGGGGAGGGATGGGAGAGGGCGATAAGTTCGTTCTGCCGCGCGGCGATAGGTTCGGCGCGGGTCACGGCCAGCCCAACCGCCTCGAAGCCGAAGCCGAAGCCGGCATCCTGCATCGCCGCGACCGCTTCGAGCTTGAGGTCGATGAGCCGCGCCACGTGGGCGACATCGCGTGTCGGCAGCGTCAGCCCGATATCGACCGTTTCCACTGCGCCATCGACGCGATAGAGCGATAGCCGCAGCGCCTGCGCGCCCACATCATCGCGCGCCAGCACATGGGTAAGCGTCTGCATGAGGCGGCTGGCCAGCGCCACGATCGCCTCCTGGGTGATGATCGGCTCAAGCAGATAACGCAGGCTGTGATAGACCGGCGGAGCAACAATAGGGACGAGCGGCTCGTCGACGCGGCCGAGCGCCTGGTCGATCCGCCGGAGCAGTTCGGGCGGGAAACGTGCGGCAAAGGGTGCACGCGGCTTGTCGAGCAACAAACCGACGGATTTGAAGCCGAGCCGGCGCAAAGTCGTGCAGGTTTCCGGCGAAAGCCGTAACGCTTCGATGGCAAGCGGCTTAAGCGCCTCGGCTTCCTGCCCCGAAGGCAGCACACAACAGGACGCAGGGTGAAAGCGCGACAGCGCCCAGGCTGTCCCGGGCGTATCGGCGACGGCAAGCCGCGACGGCAAGCCGAAATTGTTTTCGAGCCGGGAGGAAAGATCGGCGATGAGGCTCTCTTCGCCGCCGAACAGATGCGCGGCGCCTTCGATATCGAGAAAAAAACCGTCGGCGCCGTTCTCCGCGCTCCAAATATCCTTGCACAAGGGCGAGGCGGTCGGCGTATAGCGCGTCGCCCACAGCGTCAGGCGGCGCAGCGCGGCGTCATCGGCGGTTTCATGGAGGGCACGCACCTGCAAGGGTCCGGTTTTCGCCCGCGCGTCCGCCAGCGGTTGGCCGGGCGCGAGTCCTGCCGCTTCGGCGGCCTCATTTAGGGCAGCGATCCGCGGGCCGCCGGAAGCGGTGATGGCGAGTACGAATGGCCGATCGGGATCAACAGGCTTGTCGGACGGATTTTTCGCCTGAGCTGCGAGGAAACGCAGGATCGGCCAGCGCGGCAGCCAGACTGAAACGATGCGCGACATGATCGTACTCCACCATCCATTCGCCCGCTCGTCCGTTGCGGCAGCGTTCAAGCATGAGCTGCCAACGCGAGCGCGTCATAAGACTGAAGCGGTCGCGCGCGGCAGGAGCCGTGCCGACGCGCCAGCGCGTCGCCGCGGCGCTCGATTCCAAGATTTCCGCTGGCCGCAGCAGGAAGAGAGGTAAGCCCGCATCGGTCGCGGCAAGTTGCAGCCGCTGGCTCAATTTCAGATCGAGCTTGTCGATCACGCCGGCGACGGCTGCAGGCGCGCCCGAACGCAGCGCCTCCTCCATGGCCCAGAGGGTTTCTTTCCGGTGGGCGGTCTCGACCAGGATCACGTGGCCCGGATCAAGACCGAAGGCGTTCAGTCCATGGCCATGCGGACGGCCGTAATCCCGCAATCCATAGGTCGGCATGACGAGGAGAAGCGAATTACCCCGAGACAGATGAGCCAGCAGCGCCACGATGAAACCGAAGGCGGCGGGAGTTGCGCCTGCTTCGGGCACGATCTCATGCAAAGCGCCGCAGGTGAGGCCGCCCAGCGGCAGGCAACGATCAATGGCGGAAAGGCCGAAAGACAGGGGTTTGGCAGCCCGAAACCCTTCCATCCTGGGCAATAGACGCCGCAATTCCTCCGCCACGGCGGCGCGGTTGCGCATCACGGAAAGGGCAGTCGGCTGGGTCATGGTCAGCATCGTTCCGAGGGAAAGCATAATAGAACAAAACAGGAACAAAGCCAAGGGTTCCGTGATTATCCCCTTCACGCAGGTATTTCTGGCATTGTTTCCTGCTCTCGTGTATTTGAGCGGGCATGGAACCGCTACCTGCGCTTGTGGCGCAGCCGAAAACTATCCCGTTATTCCCGCGCTGGTCGCAGCCAGATGAAGAGGATGGCTACAGCCATTTTCAGGTCCCGCTCGACATTCATGGTGTCACGGAGGCTGGTTTGTTTCTGAGCGGTGGCTGTTATCCAAAATATCCGGATCGACACGTGACGTTCGAGATGTACGTCTTGGCGGCTGGCAGTGCTCGAAGATTGAAACTCATGCGACTCGATTGGCGTTCAATACGCGGCGGTCACACCAACATGCGCCGCTACCAGTGTCCGCCGGAATGACCGGCTCGCACGTCAGATACACATTTTCATTCTTTCGAAATAAACTGGTCAGAAGAACGGAAGAGGCTGCGTGGGCTTCGACTCCCTTGCGCTCGCGACATTCCGGAGAACCTTCAATCGTTCGAACAGCTTAGAGAATACGTAGGGAAGCACTTTAAAATCAACAACATAGATGTTATATTGGTACCAGAGTGGGAGTACAGATTAATATGACGCCGGATGAAATCGGCAAAACGGTCGAGGTTGTTGCGCGCGATATGGTGCGCCTTCAGCGCCTTAATGGCTCGACCTTTCTGAAATCTTCCAATGCTGTATCCTGATGGTTCTAGCGTGACGGTCAAAATCGATCAGTCCGGAGGTGATAAGCTCAGAGTCAGCGATCATGGCTTCGCTTATCGGGAAGTCGAGGGCGTCAATGCGATTAGATCATTTGGACAAAACAAAAAAAGTATAACGGACGAATTTGGTGTTCAATTTGGTTCCAAAGCTATTTTCTTGGATACAACGGTTGATGGACTTTTTGAGGCCATTTGTGATGTTGCTGCTGCTTCATGGCAGATAGTAGCGCGGGTTTACAGCCGGATTTCCGACGAGAGTGAACAAGAGCTTGAAGAAGAGGTGAGCACACGCGTCAAAGAATTGTTTCCTTTTCTTCCAGTCGAAGAAAATAAGGAACTAGCTGGAGCTTCTTCGGTCACATGGCCAGTTTCTGCGGTCGTTTCCTTTAGTGATCACAAAACCGTCTTTCAGGCCGTCGGCGAACACGCAAATTCGATCAATAGATCAGCGACCGCTTTTCGCGATTTTTCTTTGTTGCCAAAGCCGCCACGCCTTGTTGCGGTAGTGCGTAATAAGCAAACCCTCGGGCCGCGGTTGACGTTACTGACTCAGTCGATGGCAAGCGTTGTCGAGCGGGACACTTCCGACGATGTTTGGAAGGCAGCAGCGTGATAACTCTTTCCGAAGCGATCAAAACAGGGCGCTTAAGAGAGTTTGTCGCGCAAGAAGAAGCGCGCGGCGTCGGTCCAGTGGGGCGCAAGGAACTCCATGACGCGCTAAAAAAATTAGCGACTACACCGCTGAAATCAAAAGGTCGAACATTGCGTTCGTCATCTGGCGGTGGTTCGAGCGAAAAGTAAATTCCCGGAGATAGCGATCCATGTACTTCGGGCTGACATGAATAAGCGTGCTGCGAATTGAGTTTTTGAATAGGTTCCAAAAACCCTCGATAGTGTTGGTATGGTGGTATTCCTCGCGCCTATAGTTGTAGGTACGCCACTTTTTCCGCGCATGATTGACGCGTTTGTGATCAAAGCCCTCTTGCTTCAGTAAATTGTAAGACAGCAATTCATCAGTCGATACCGCAGAGCCTTTTTCGACGTTGCGCAGAACAACGTCACGCAGCGTTTCCATTTTCAGGTCAGGGATTGTTTCGGTGTGGACACGGCCGCCGCGCTCCTTGAGACCCATCACGATTGTCTTATTCGGGCCGCGTCCGCCTTTGCCGAGCGGGAAATGGCCGCCGACGAAAGCTTCATCCATTTCCACGTGACCCTTGAGCATTTCGAAGCCGTCAGCCTTGGCCATAAGGATGCGAATTTGCTGGCCCATGCGCCACGCTGTTTTGTAGGTCACGCCGAGCGTGCGTTCCAATTCCTTGCCGCTGACGCCATGGCGCGTCGTGACGAAAAGATAGATCGCATAGAACCACACGCGGAGGGGCGTGCGCGTGTCTTGGAATACGGTGCCAGCGGTCGGGTAGATGTGGTCTCCACAAGACGAACAAGAGAACGCACGGCGATTTGTGAGCTTGTGGAACGTGCCCTCGACGCCACAGACCTGACAAACATGCCGCATACCGAACCGCACCTCCATGATGTGGTTCAGGCAAGTGTCATCGTCCGGGAAGCGGGCGAAGAATTCGCCTACAGTGAGCCGTCCAAGCTTTTGAAGTTGCGTGTCTTTTGACATGGCGATCCCTCAATGGTCGCCATAATAGCCCCTTCCAGTACGTGCGTCAAGGGTATAATCACGAAGGGTTCCGTGATGACCCGTTAGAAAAATTATTCTCAGCGGCGGTCGTCTTGCTGGCGCGGGAGCGATGGCGCATACGTTCGCTCCGCTTCGCCGCGCGCGGAAAAATGAGGAGCGTCATGCCGGAAGCCGACCGGGAAGGGGAACGCTATTCGGCCGATCGGCCGCAGCAAACTCCGGGTTTTTATCTCAAGGGCTCCCACCAGCTCGACTGGGGAATGAAGAACCGTCTGGCCCGCGTTTTTGCGCCGGCCACCGGCCGCACCGTGATGCTGGCGATCGACCACGGCTACTTTCAGGGCCCGACCACCGGCCTCGAGCGCATCGATCTTTCCATCCTCCCGCTGTTGCCGTCCTGCGATGCGCTGTTCTGCACGCGCGGCATTTTGCGCTCGATCATTCCGGCGGATTCGACCAAACCGATGGTGCTGCGCGCGAGCGGCGGTCCGAGCATCCTGCGCGAGGAATTGTCCGACGAGCAGATTGCGATGGACATGGACGACGCGGTGCGACTGAACGCCGCCGGCGTCGGCATTCAGGTCTTCATTGGCGGCGAATTCGAAACGCGCTCGGTGCATAGCATGACCAAGCTGGTGGATGCCGGGCTGCGTACCGGCATTCCGGTTATGGGCATCACCGCCGTCGGCAAGACCATGGTGCGCGACGCCAAATACTTCCGGCTCGCCTGCCGCATCATCGCCGAGCTCGGCGCCCAATATGTGAAAACGTATTATGTCGACGATGGATTCGAGACCGTCACCGCTTCCTGCCCGGTGCCGATCGTGATGGCCGGCGGAAAAAAACTCGCCGAGCTCGATGCTCTCACCATGGCCCACAACGCCGTCCAGCAGGGCGCGGCCGGCGTCGACATGGGGCGCAATATTTTCCAGTCGGAAGCGCCGAAGGCCATGATTGCCGCCATCAATGCCGTCGTGCACAAGAACTTAAAGCCCAAAGAGGCCTACGAGCTGTTCAGATCGCTGAAGACGAAGGGCTAATCGTCGGGCGTGCCGTCCTGACGCTAAGTCCTCGATCCGCGCGCCCAGGCCGCACTTCCAGCTTGACCGGCGATGCTACTGCAAGTTTATAATACTGAATATACAATCTATGCGGCTACCAGCAGGTGCGCCTCTCAGTCTCGGGGGCCAACCGCGAGAGGCACAGATCAATGAATACGTCTTTAACTTCCGACGCTGCCGCCACGACGGCTGCCGGACCATGTGAAGCTGGGAATTCGTTCTGTGATCGGAGATCAAGTCGTCGCGACCGGCGAGCCGGCACCTGACGCCACCTACACCGTGTGTGTCGGACAGGTGGGGCAGCACCTCGCCACGTCGAACGTTCCAATCCTTGCTGTTCAGTGGGTCTTCGCTGGCGGAGGTCCAGTCGCGAACTACACTGCCACCCCAAATGCCGGCATCCTGATGCCGGTCACCCCGCAGATGCTTGTCACCAATCCTCTGACGTTCGCCTGGTCTGCCGGCGGTGCTTCCGCTGTCGGCGTCTACATCTATACGGCGTATGGGACGGGCTTTGCCTCTAACAACTTTCAGGTCACGGCACCTGAAGTCAATTTCCTCGATTCGATGACGTCACAGGTTTATGTCGGCCCGCAAAACAACGTGACATTTCTCTCCTTCGGCAATCCAAGCGGTGGACACCCTGGAATTACGATCAATAACGTCGTGTTCGGTGCCCAGAACGTTCCCGGCCTGCTCGGAATTATTCAACTCGCCACCAATCAAAGATTCGGCACCGACACGGACAATCAGCCGTGGCATTGGAGCCTCAATGGGCAGAGCGTTCTCGATGTCGGGCAGACCGGGACTGTCTTTTATCAAAATGAAATAGCGGCGCTGAATCCGGGAGGCAACTCGCGGTTCGATGTCACTGACTCGCCGGCTTTGCAGCTCGGCCCGTCTTTTCAGCTTGTCGCGGTGGGCGACGGCAATCCGGTGGTTCCCGAAACTTACAACAGCTATCTGATGTTCCAGCCCGCCGGAGGTATCTGGGTTCCGCTGAGCATGCTGACCTGGAATTGGGCGGGATTTTCTCAGTTGGAAAATGCCGTTTGGAGTGCACCCCAAGAGCCTGAGAATGCCGTCAACCCCTTGGGCGTTCCCACCAACACCTTTCCAACCTGGACGGCGAACACCGCAGGCGGCCATTGGGTGGCCGGTCTGGTGCGAATTGGAGTCCGGCCAAGCCGCAGGAAAACGACTAAATGAGCGGTCCTTTACCAGCCCGGATGGAATGGCCGACGCCAGCCGCGCCGTGGTGACAGCCGCTCATCCATAGGTCCGCTGCGGCGCAGAGCCGATCAGAAACCAGGCGACGGAGCCGGCCGCCACTGCACCGCCAAGCGCGGCGAAGATCTGCAGTAACCAGGAGGTGCTGCCGACTGGACTGGCCTGCGGCTCCGCCGATGCGGCGTTCATCGAGTCCGATTTCGCGATCGGCTCTGCGGCATCGGCCGCAGCGGAAACAGTACCGGTTGCTGCACTACTCGCAGTGGCCGTGCTTGCTGTTGCGCCGCTCGGCGTTGCAGGGCTTCCCTGTGCACCTTTGTCCTTGGCGGCAAGATCGATGTCGTTGACGGCGTTCGGTGAAGCGACCTGCACCGTTTGGCCGCCGACGACCAGTTCGCTGGGGAATGGCGTGCTGGGCGCCGGCGCGAGCTGGGGTGCCGGCGCCGGTTCAGCCGCCGCGAAACTCATTGGCGCCACAGGATCGGCTGCCGGCGACGCGTTTGTGGCCGCAGGCGCTGCTGCTGTCTGCGCCTGTGCATGCGGCCGCTTGTGCTCAAGCTTGGCGATATGCGCTCTAAATCTTCTCACCGCTGCCGTCTTGGCGCGAAGCTTGGTTCTTGCTTTGACGGGTTGCTCGACGATTTTCAGCAATTGCAGCGGCTTGCCGGGCGCGGCGTTGGTGGCGTCCTGGGCGACGGCGTTACCTACCGTCAAGCCCGAAACAAGCAAAACAACCGCGACTACGGCGGCGAAGCGAACATTCGGCATTGCGTTCCCCATTACTCGACCGTCAGCCTTCATTCGGGGCAGGCCGGCGTGACCTCACCGTGACGCAATTGGGGATTTTTTGGCGCAAAGCGCGGACAAAAAGCGGCAATCTTAACCATTCTCTCGAGGCGAACGCGCATGGCATCGTCCCTCTGCTTTGCGCTATCGTCGTTGCGCGTCAGTTGCCGATAGAGCCGGCAGGGCGGTAGCGATGAGCCGATCATGATCGATCTGAAAATCGAGGACGGCATTGCGCTGGTCACCATCAGCACGGCAAAGCCAACGCGCTTGACATCGAGCTGTGCGAGGGACTGGCGAAGTGCTTCGACGAGCTTCGTAGCTCGGATGCTCGGGCTGTAGTGGTGACCGGGCAGGGCCACATATTTTCGGCCGGCGTCGATCTGATCCGGCTGAGTTCCGGGGGGCCGGACTATGTCCGCGCGTTTCTTCCGGCATTGCATCGGCTTTACGATGCGGTGTTTTTCCACCCCAAGCCGGTGGTGGCGGCGATCAACGGTCATGCCGTCGCCGGCGGCTGTGTGCTCGCCTGCTGCGCCGACCGGCGGATCATGGCGTGCGGTAACGGGCGCATCGGCGTGACCGAGCTATTGGTCGGAGTGCCGTTTCCCGCGCTCGCCTTTGAGATCGTGCGGTTCGCCGTTCCGGCGCGCTTCCTGCCTGAATTCACGTTCGGCGGCCTAACCTACCATACCGATGCCGCATTGTCGCGCGGCTGGGTCGATGCGGTGGCGGAGGCCGATGCGCTGATGGAGCATGCGATGATCGCGGCGAAGCAACTTGCGGCGCTCGCGCCAGCGGCCTTCGCGCAGACCAAGCAGCAACTCCGCCAGGAGGCGAGCGAGCGTGTTGCGCGCAGTGGCGCTGCGACCGACAGGAGCGTCACCGATATCTGGGCCGCTGCGGAAACGCTGGATTACGTGCGCGATTACGTCGCGCGAACGCTCAAGAAATCCTAACCTCATTCTGAGCTCGCGCTCCGCGCGCCCCAGAGTGACGGCCTCTCATCTCACCCCAGTTCGGTGATGATTTCGGGAAACCGGTGCAACCGCTCGCCCGGTCCGCTCGCCTCGATCAAATAGTTGTCGCAGACCCAGGAGAGCACGTGGCCGCGAATGTAGGTCGGGTGCACGACAATGTTCATGTCGGTCTCGATCGACATCGGTTCATCGTGGCGGATGAGCGGCCGCTCGACCAGGTCGTAGCCTTGGCCGTGGCAGTGCAGGCGCCTCTCCTCAGGACGGCCGTTCTTGCGCATGAAGTCATTGTAGGCGGCGAAAACATCCGGGCACGGCGTGCCCGGCTTGAGCAGGCCGAGATTGAACCTGCGTGCCTCGAGCGCAAACGCGAACTCGTCCTGGAGTTCGGCTGATGCCTTGCCCACGACGCAGGTGCGGCCGAGCTCGGTATACATGCCGCCCGGACCTAAATCCTCGACCAGAAGCGCGACGGTATCGCCTTGCTCGATGATCCGGTTCTGGTAATGGCGCTGGCTGAACTGCGCCGGTTTTCCCGGCGGCATCGAGGCACACAAATAGATGCCGTTTTCGCTGCCGTGGCGCTGGCTGTAGCATTGGGCGATCGCCGCGATGTCGCGATCGCGCATTCCCGGCTCGACGGCGGCAAAGGCGGCCCGCATGGCGCCATCCTGCATCGCGGTCGTACGCCGGATCAGTTCGCGCTCCTCGGCGCTCTTGATCACCTTGATGCGGTCGATCGGGTCGGACGCGTCGACGAAACGCGCGTTGGAGAAGCGGCCTTTTTGCAGGTAGTCAACGAGCGCGAACGACATCTGATAGGTGCCGACGAGGCCAATGGTGCCGCCGGCATAGGGCGCCAGCGCCTTCGCGGCGAGCTCCGGATCGTAGCTTGCCGTATAGGCGCAGGACGCGAAGCTCGGCGTCGTGAGCCATTGCTTGACGCCGCGGCTGATGCCGTCGCCGTTCGCGGTCGGATTGTTGACGCCGCCAAACGGTCCCTGGCTCACCAGCGTCATGAGGTCGTCGCGTGGAAAAACCACGGTGAGCGGGTAACCGTTGGTCGCCGGCAGGTCGGTGAAATATTTGACGTAGCCGCCCATGTAATCGTTGTTGTTCTGCATCAACAGCACGTCGATCTTCTCGCGCTCCATGGCGGCGCGGACCGCGGCCCAGCGGCGTTCGAGCTCGGTCGTCGAGATCGGCGTCTGCAGGCGTTCCGAAAGAGGCTCCATGTGCTGTTTTCTCCTGCCGGCGCCGGTTATGCGCCCGCTGCAAATTGGCTATAGACAGGTCCCGGCCGCCGGGCGCCGGAGGTTTATAGCGGCCTGCGGCGAGCGAGGCCAAGCCATCGCGCCGCGGGGCAAGCTCGGCTAGACTGGGCGCGGATGATTGGTCAATTCGCTTTGCCAGGAGCGCACAATGCCTTCCCTATCTTCCCTCGACATGTCGCACCTCGATTGGATCTTTGTTGGTTTAATGGCCGTGTTCGCGTTCATCGCCGCTTTGCTCGGAAGCCTGATTGCGTTTAGAAGTCGGTTCTTGGGAGCCATCATTGCCGGCATCCTGTTCGCGGCGATCTTCGTTTTATGGAATAGTTACCCGCACCCGACGATCCCGCTGCCGGTCATTACCTCATACACCTACCCGAACGGTTGACCTTTCTGCGCGCTTCGCTATGCGTAGAATGATACCCCGCCGGGAGAAATGGAGCGGACATGAACAAGGTCTATGCGGATGCGCATTCCGCGTTGGCCGGGTTGCTGAAGGATGGCATGTTGATCATGGCCGGGGGCTTCGGCCTGTGCGGCATTCCCGAGACCCTGATCAACGCCATCCGCAATTCCGGGGTGAAGAACCTGACCGTCGTCTCCAACAATTGCGGGGTCGATGGTAAGGGCCTCGGCGTGTTGCTCGATACCAGGCAGATCAAGAAAATGATCGCCTCCTATGTCGGGGAGAACAAGACCTTCGCCCAGCAGTTTCTCGCCGGCGAGCTCGAGATCGAATTCAATCCGCAGGGCACGCTCGCCGAGCGCATCCGCGCCGGCGGCGCCGGTGTCCCCGCCTTCTTCACCCGGACCGGCGTCGGCACCCAGATTGCGCAGGGCAAGGACGAGCGCGAATTCGACGGCCAACGCTATGTGATGGAGCGCGGCCTCGTCGCCGACCTTTCGATCGTGCACGCCTATATGGCGGATACCGAAGGCAATCTCGTCTATCGCAAGACGGCGCGCAACTTCAATCCGGTCATGGCCACCGCCGGCAAGGTGACCGTCGCCGAGGTCGAGCACCTGGTACAGCCCGGCGATATCAATCCCGACCACATCGTGACGCCCGGCATCTACGTGCAGCGCATTATCCACGTGCCGGACGCGACCAAACACATCGAGCAACGCACCGTCCGCAAGCGCGCGAGCGGCCGACGCGCCGGCCGGAACAGGGGAGGAACTCTGATGCCTTGGACCCGCGATCAGATGGCGGCGCGCGCCGCCAAGGAGTTGCGCGACGGCTTTTACGTCAATCTCGGCATTGGCATTCCGACACTGGTCTCAAACTTCATACCGGACGGGATGAGCGTGCAGCTGCAGTCGGAGAACGGCATGCTCGGCACCGGTCCGTTCCCGTTCGAGGGCGAGGAAGACGCCGATCTCATCAATGCCGGCAAGCAGACCGTGACTGAGCTGCCGACCACAAGCTATTTCAGTTCAGCGGACTCTTTCGCCATGATCCGCGGCGGTCATATCGACATCGCTATTCTCGGCGCCATGCAGGTGGCTGAGAACGGCGACCTCGCGAACTGGATGATCCCCGGCAAAATGGTGAAGGGCATGGGCGGCGCCATGGACCTCGTCGGCGGCGTCAAGAAAGTCGTGGTCGTCATGGAGCACTCGGCCAAGAACGAGGCGAAACTCCTGCATCAGTGCACGCTGCCGCTGACCGGCGCCGGCGTGGTCGATATGGTGATTACCGATCTCGGCGTGTTCACCGTCGACCGTAACGGCGGCGGCATGACGCTGATCGAGCTCGCCCCCGACGTGACGCTCGACGAAATCAAGGCCAGGACCGAGGCCAGCTACAAGGTCGCCAATACGCTCGTGCACTAGCCGCGCTCCACGGGCTGCGGATTAGCTGCTTTACGCGCGCACTGAAGGCGCCGAGAATGGCCCTCGAGGGAACGCCGTGGCCGAAAATCCGATTCTCGAGACACAAGACCTGACCAAGGAATTTGCCGGTTTCGTCGCCGTGCGTTCGGTCAATCTGCGGGTTCAACGCGGCAGCATTCATGCTCTGATCGGGCCGAATGGCGCCGGCAAGACCACGTGCTTCAATCTCCTGACCAAATTTCTGGCGCCGACGCGCGGGCGCATCGTGTTCGACGGCCGCGACATCACCGCGCTCAAGCCGGCGGACGTGGCGCGGTTGGGGCTGGGCCGCTCGTTTCAGATCTCGGCGGTGTTTCCGCACCTGACCGTGCTGGAAAATGTGCGCATTGCGCTGCAACGCCGCCGCGGCAATTCGTTCGATTTCTGGCGCTCGAAACGAGCGCTGAACGTTCTTGAAGGTCGGGCGAAGCAAATCATCGCCGATGTCGGGCTGGCGCCTTACGTCGATGCGCTGGCGGTCGAGCTGCCCTATGGCCGCAAGCGGGCGCTGGAAATCGCGACCACGCTGGCGCTCGAGCCCGAGCTGCTGTTGCTCGACGAGCCGATGGCGGGCATGGGTCGCGAAGACATTGTTCGCATCAGCGCGCTGATCAAAGCCGTGGCCGCCGACCGCACCGTGCTCATGGTCGAGCACAATCTCAGCGTCGTTGCCGACCTCTGCGACCGCATCACCGTGCTGACGCGCGGGCAGGTGCTGGCCGAGGGCGATTATAACACGGTGTCGTCCGATCCGGCCGTGCGTGAGGCCTATCTCGGTACCGGCCATGCTTGAAACCTCCGCGCTGCTCGCCGTGAACGAGCTTGAAGCCTGGTACGGGGAATCGCATGTGCTGCACGGCGTCAATTTCGAGGTGCGGCCGGGCGAAGTGGTGACCCTTCTCGGCCGCAACGGCGTCGGCAAGAGCACGACGCTCAAGGCCATCATGGGCATCATCGAAAGCCGCACCGGCTCGGTGCGCTTTGAAGGCAATGAACTCATCAGGCGGCCCTCCAACGCCATTGCCCGGGCCGGCATCGCCTTTTGTCCGGAAGAGCGCGGCATTTTTTCGAGCCTCGACGTCAAGGAAAATCTGCTGCTGCCGCGCCAGGTGCGGCCCGGCGGCCTTGATCTCGATCGTATCTTCGAACTGTTCCCCAATCTGCGCGAGCGGCTGTCCAGCCAGGGCACCAAGCTTTCCGGCGGCGAGCAGCAGATGCTGGCGATTGGCCGTATCCTCCGCACCGGGGCGCGGCTTTTGCTGCTTGACGAGCCGACCGAAGGATTGGCTCCCGTTATCATCCAGCAGATCGGGCGCACGATCGGCATGCTCAAGGCGCAGGGTTTCACCATCCTGCTGGTGGAGCAGAATTTCCATTTCGCCGCCACCCTTGCCGATCGCTACTACGTCATGGAACATGGCCGCATCGTCGACCACTTCTCGGCGGCCGAACTAAAGGCCAATACCGAAAAGCTGCACGAGTATCTCGGAGTTTGATATCAACGCCCGAGCAATGCTAAATCGGTACACGCCAGGCGTTCATCGGCACAGAGGGAGGCTTGTATTGAATCGAGGAGATCGGCGTTCGTTGTCGCCGCACTGATGTGCATGACGGCGGCCGCACAGGCTCAGGACGAAGTCAGCGTCAAAATCGGCGTGCTGACCGATATGTCGGGTCTCTATTCCGATATCGGCGGGGCGGGCTCATTGGCCGCGGCCAAGCTGGCGGTCGAGGATTTCAATCCCGCAGCCCATGGCGTGAAGGTCGAAGTCATCGGCGGCGATCACCAGAACAGGCCGGACGTCGGCGCCAACATCGCCCGGCAATGGTACGACGTCGACCATGTCGACGTTATCGTTGACGTGCCGACTTCAAGCGTCGCGCTGGCCGTCAGCGAGGTTACCCGCGAGAAGAACAAGGTCTTCCTCGGATCCGGCCCGGCCAGCTCCGATCTCACCGGACCGAAATGCTCGCCGAACACCATCCAGTGGACGTACGACACCTGGATGCTCGCCAACGGCACCGGCAAGGCGGTGGTCAAAACCGGCGGTGACACCTGGTTCTTCCTCACGGCCGATTATGCCTTCGGGCAGGCCCTCGAACGCGACACCACGAAAGTCATTGTGGCCAATGGCGGCAAGGTGCTCGGCAGCGTGCGCCATCCGCTCAACACCAGCGATTTCTCGTCCTTTCTGCTCCAGGCGCAATCCTCAAAAGCAAAGATTGTCGGCCTCGCCAATGCCGGCGGCGACACGGTCAATGCCATCAAGCAAGGCGCCGAATTTGGTATCACCAGCGGCGGCCAGCAGTTCGCCGGTTTGCTGGTGTTCATCAATGACGTTGAAGCGCTTGGGCTCAAAACCGCGCAAGGTCTGGTGCTGACCGAGACGTGGTACTGGGACATGACCGATGCCAACCGCGCCTTCACCAAGCGCTGGCAGGTGGCCGCGGGGCGGCCCGGTAAATTCCCGAGCATGGTGCCGGCCGGCGTCTACTCCTCCGTGATCCACTATCTGAAAGCGGTCGATGCTCTCAAGAGTACCGCCGACGGCAGGGCGGTCGTCGCCAAGATGAAGGAAATGCCGACCGACGATATTCTGTTTGGCAGGGGCTCCGTTCGTCCCGACGGCCGCAAGCTGCACAATGCATACCTGTTCGAGGTGAAAAAGCCCGCGGAGTCAAAATACCCGGGGGATGATTACAAGCTGCGGGCGACCATTCCGGCGGCCGAGGCGTTCCGGCCGCTCAAGGATGGTGGCTGCCCGCTGGTCAGCGGCTAGGGGTTTGTTCGATCGTCACCGCCGGGCTTGACCCCGGTGGTCCATGAGTGACGCGCGGTCAGCATGACCAACAGGTCGCCGCTAACCGCGCGGTTTGGATTGCCGGGTCAAGCCCGGCGATGAAGGGTCGGTAGATGGGGAAAGGGCGGGCCGTCGGCGATGTTTGAGATTTTCGGCATCCCTTCGCAGGCGCTGTTCGGGCAATTGCTGCTCGGCCTGATCAATGGATCGTTCTACGCGCTGTTGAGCCTCGGGCTCGCCGTCATCTTCGGCATGCTCAACATCATCAACTTCACCCATGGCGCGCAGTACATGATGGGCGCGTTCGCGGCTTATTTGCTGCTGCACCATCTCGGCATCGGCTATTGGGAAGCCCTGGTGGTCGCGCCGATCGTGGTCGGCGCCACCGGCGTCATCATCGAGCGGCTGTTTCTCCAGCACCTGCGCAAGCTCGATCCGCTTTACGGACTGCTGCTGACGTTTGGCTTGGCGCTCGTCATCGAGGGCCTGTTCCGCAATTATTACGGCTCGTCCGGACTGCCTTATCAGGTGCCGGAGGCGTTGCAGGGCGGCCGCAATCTCGGTTTCATGTTCCTGCCGAACTATCGCGCCTGGGTCATCGTGCTGTCGTTGGCGGTTTGCTTTGCCACCTGGTTTGCCATCGAGCGCACGCGGCTTGGCTCATATCTTCGCGCCGCCACGGAAAATCCGGTTCTGGTTCGCGCCTTCGGCATCAATGTGCCGCGCATGGTGACGTTGACCTACGGCTTTGGCGTCGGCCTTGCGGCGCTCGCCGGGGTCATGGCGGCGCCGATCTACAATGTCTCGCCGCAGATGGGCTCCGATCTGATCATTGTCGTGTTCGCAGTCGTGGTGATCGGCGGCATGGGATCGATCATGGGCGCGATCCTCACCGGTTTTGCGCTCGGCATCGTCGAGGGACTCACCAAGGTGTTTTATCCGGAAGCGTCGAACACCGTGATCTTCGTCATCATGGCCATCGTGCTGCTCATTCGCCCGGCCGGACTTTTTGGACGGAGCGCGTGATGGAGCGCGTCCTCGACCCGTCGGTTCTGCCAGGCCGCCGCAAGACCGGCTTAAGTCTCGGTGCGGCATTCGCGGTCATGATCGCGGTGTTCGTCGTCGGGCCGTTCGTGCTCTATCCGGTCTTTCTGATGAAGGCGCTATGCTTTGCGCTGTTCGCCTGCGCCTTCAACCTCCTGATCGGCTATGTCGGCCTCGCTTCATTCGGCCACGCCATGTTCTTTGGCTGGGCGAGCTACGTCGCGGCTTACACCGCCAAAAGCTGGGGCTGGCCGCCGGAGCTGGCGATCATCGCCGCCACGGCGGTCGCCTCCGTGCTTGGCGTCGTTGCCGGCGGTCTCGCCATTCGCCGCCAGGGCATCTATTTCGCCATGATCACACTGGCGCTGTCGCAGATGATGTATTTCTATGCGCTGCAGGCGAAATTCACCGGCGGCGAGGATGGTATTCAGGGCGTCCCCCGCGGTCATTTGTTCGGCATCTTCGACCTGTCGCATGAAATGACAATGTACGTTTTTGTGCTTGTCGTGGTGCTCGCAGGCTTTCTGCTGATTTACCGGATCATCAATTCGCCGTTCGGCGAAGTCCTCAAGGCGATCCGCGAAAACGAGCAGCGCGCGATCTCGCTCGGTTACAACACCGAGCGCTATAAGCTTGTCGCTTTCGTTCTGTCGGCGACGTTGGCGGGACTTGCCGGTTCGCTCAACGCGCTGGTCTTTCAGCTCGCTTCGCTCACCGACGTGCACTGGACCATGTCGGGAGACGTGCTTCTGATGACCTTGTTGGGCGGCCTGGGCACGGTGTTCGGTCCCGTGGTCGGCGCCTTTGTCGTAATAGGGATGCAGAATTACCTGGCGCCCTTCGGCCAGTGGGTGCTGGTGATCCAGGGCGCGATTTTCGTGGTCTGTGTGCTGGTATTCCGGCGCGGTATTGTTGGCGAACTTGCGCACGTTTTGCGTGTACGGCTGTGACACCCGATCGTGGTGTTGCACGTAGTTATCCACAGCGCAGATCAACAAAGGTCAAACGTTCCACAGCGCCGCGGGCCGCTCTGTTTGCATTTTGATTGCCGAATCGGTGTTCACAAGTGAACATGTAGAAGCGCGGATTCCACGGGCGCTTCTGGCTTTTCAATGTCGGCACGGCCGCCTAGCCCGTACGACAGTGCCGCGCGCAAATGGCTCGCCTTGGCGGAGCGTCGAAGGGCGCACGTAGAGGAGCTTCGCGACAGCGGCCGGTGGCGGCACTACTACACTTGGGAGGAGCTGCTCGACGCCCTGCGCGAGGCGGGCAACAGTCGTGACGAGTGGGCGAGGCTGGCCGGCGTCGAGACGGATGAGGCGGCAGCTTAGGCGATTGTCCGCACTGCATCTCGCTTCCTAAACCGGCGCTGCCGTCCTATTTGATGGGCATGACGAGTGCGCTGTTCTCGCCTTTACGGCTCGCCGATCTCAACCTCGCGAACCGCATCGTGGTTTCCCCGATGTGCCAGTACAGCGCCAATGACGGCGTTGCTTCCGATTGGCATCTGACCCACCTCGGCATGCTGGCGAATTCCGGCGCCGGGTTGCTGGTGGTCGAATCGACCCATGTCGAGCGCTCCGGCCGGATCACTCATGGCTGCCTCGGCCTTTATTCCGACGCCTGCGAGGCGGCGCTGGAGCGGATCGTCGCCCATTGCCGCCGCATCGGCAGCGCCAAGCTTGCCATTCAGCTTTCCCATGCCGGCCGCAAGGCTTCCGCCCAGCGGCCTTGGGAAGGCGGCAAGACGCTGCCCGCCCGTGAGGATCCGTGGCCGACGATTGCACCCTCGGCGATTCCTTTCGGTCCGGGCTGGCACACACCGCGGGCCATGACTGAGGACGATATGGCACGCGTACACGGCGCCTTTATCGACGCCGCCAAGCGTGCCGTGCGCGTCGGCTTCGATGCGGCCGAACTGCACTTCGCCCATGGCTATCTGCTGCATGGCTTCGTCTCACCCTTATCCAACACGCGTAACGACGCCTGGGGCGGATCGCTCGAAGGTCGCATGCGCTTTCCGCTCCAGGTTGTCCGCGCGGTCCGCGCCGTCGTTCCGCCCGGCATGCCGCTTGGCGCGCGTCTTACCGGCAGCGATTGGCTCGATGGCGGGCTTACCGTCGCCGATGCGGTGATCCTTGCCAAAGCATTGAAGGACGCGGGGCTCGATTACATCGATGTCTCTTCCGGCGGCGTCAGTACGCAGGGTCAGGCGGCCGTTCCGGCGCAGCCCGGCTACAACGTGCCGTTGGCCGATCAGATTCGCCGCGAAGCCGGGCTTTCCACGCGCGTTGTCGGACTGATCGTCAGCCCGCAGCAGGCCGAGGCAATCGTTGCCGACGGCCGCGCCGACATGGTGGCATTGGGGCGTGCGTTTCTCGACGATCCGCATTGGGCCTGGCACGCCGCGCAAGCGCTCGGCGGCGAGGTCACCCACCCGCCGCAATACCAACGCGCCGGCGCGGCGCTGTGGCCCGGGGCGAAGTTGCGCGCCTGAAAATGAGCAATCCGGTTCTCGTCGAGGTGACCCGCGGCGGCTTGGTGGAGAGCCGTCATCGCGGCGCCGTCGCTATTGCCGACGCCGATGGCGCCTCGGTGCTGGCCGTCGGCGATGTGGCCAGGCCGGTGTTTCCGCGTTCGGCGGTCAAGCCGCTGCAAGCGCTGCCGCTTGTGGAATCGGGCGCTGCCGACCGTTACGCGTTTGGCGATGAGGAACTTGCGCTGGCCTGCGCCTCGCACAGCGGCGAGCCGGCGCACGTTGAAGGCGTCGCCCGCATGTTGACGAAGGCGGGGCTCGATCTCTCGGCGCTCGCCTGCGGCATCCATTGGCCAAGCTCGCAAGCAGCAGCGTTCGCGCTGGCGCGATCCGGCGCGCCTTCGGCGCTCCATAATAATTGCTCCGGCAAGCATGCCGGTTTTCTGTGCGTCGCCCGTGCGATGGGCGTCGATCACGTCGGTTATTGTCAGCCGGAGCATGCGGTGCAGCGCGCGGTGCGCGCGGTGCTGGAAGATTTGACCGGCACCGCCCTTACGCAGGATCGCTGTGCGGTCGATGGTTGCTCGGTCCCGACCTGGGCGATACCGCTGCAAAATCTTGCGCTGGCTTTCGCCAAGTTCGGCACTGGTGACGGCCTCGGGCCTGAGCGTGCTCGCGCCGCGGCGCGGCTGCGAACGGCCTGTGCGGAAAACCCCTGGTACGTCGCCGGGACCGGCCGCTTCTGCACCGAGATCATGAGGCTGTTGGGTCCGCGCGCCTTGGTGAAAACCGGCGCCGAAGGTGTTTTTTGCGGGGCGCTGCCGGGGCAGGGTCTGGGCATCGCGATCAAGTGCGATGACGGCGCCAGCCGGGCCGCCGAGGCGATCATGGCCGCATTGATCGCGCGCTTTCTGCCGCTCGATGATCTGGAACGTACGGCTCTCGCCCGCTTTATTCGGCCGACGCTGCGCAACTGGAACGGCATTGCAGTCGGCGAGTTGCGCGTGGCCGACGCAGTCAGTGCAAAATCGGCTTAGCGGACGCGATTGCCGACGATCGACAATTGCGCGTAGCGCGCCGTATCGCCCGTTGAGAGGTCGCCGGTGACCGGCTTCTTCCATTCCATGCCGACGATGGCACCGCTACGGACCTCGGAGATGAGATTGTCGGCGATCACCGCCGTGCCGGCGCCCGGCGCGACCGAAACCGTGATGCCGTAATCGGCGCCGCGGATGATGTTCGAACTGATGGCGACATCGCGCAGATATTGTCCCCAGCCGGCGGCAATTCCGGTATTGGCCGCGTTTTCCACGACATTGCCGGTGACCGCGGTGTCGGCTTCAACGCCGATGCCGATGCCGGCACTGTCATTCGGATCGGTCCCAGGCGGACGCCGGCCGACGAGATTGCGGATGAGATTGCCCTGCACGACCGCGAGCCGGCCGCCTTTGTTGAAGTTGGTCACCGACACACCGAGCGCCGCGCCATCGACAATGTTGTTGGCGATCAGCGCGCCTTCGAAACCGAATTCGGCATAGAGCGCGACCTCGCCGAGCCCGGTGCAGGTGTTGCCGACGATCTGCAGGTCGGACGCCGCGTTGCCGCGCACGGCCGAAAAGGCGGCGTTGCGGATGCGGTTGCCGCGCACGATCACGTTATTGGCGCGAAAGACGTTGATGGCGTTGCCATACTGGCCGGACCCGCCCGACTTGTTGGCGATGCTTTCGATGCGGTTGTCGATGACGAGGGTGCCGTCGTCGCCCGGTGATGTCCGCCAGACCAGGATGCCGCCATTGCCGGCGCTGCGCACGGTGTTGCCGGCGATCCGCAGCCCGCGGGCATCGAGTGAGAAAATGGCGTTATCGGCGGCACTGATTGTGGTGCCGGTCACTTCGCCGTCGACGGCTTCGAGGCTCATGCCGTTGCGGCCGGCATTGACGATTTCGCAATCGGTGATGCGCATCGAGCGGATCTGAGCGAAATGCACAAGTCCGCGCCGCTCCGGCAACGGTATGCCGGCGCCATCGAGCACGAGACCACTGATGCCGATGTGATCGCTGCCGGTGGCCGACATCAGCGACGGCCCTCCCGACATGACGATGCGCGTCGCCCCCGGCACGCCGGCCAGGGTCGCGTATGGCGGCAGCTGCAGCGCGCCAGCACGATAGAATCCGGAGGGCAATTTCAGCACCGTGCGGGCTGCGGCCGCCTGCTCGATGGCGCGTTGAAGCGCTTGGGTCTGGTCCTCGGAAGCATTCGGCCGCAAGCCGAGCGAGGCCGCATCGATTTCGGTGCGCGGGCCAAACTCACGGGCCGCCACGGATTGCACTTCGCCGGCCGCGACCGCGGCGCCTGCACCGGCAAGGGCCGCAAACAAGCGGCGTCGATCGATGCTCATCAGAGAGGCTCCTGGCGTCCGGGCCACAGAAGGCGCGGCACGCCCCGTGCCGCAAGGCCGTGACGGCCCGACGCAGCGACTATTCCACCGGCGCAGTTAACGGCGGCTTGCGGTGCGGAGCGCGACGAGAAGGGCTTCGGCGGCCGCGACGAGTGAGCGAAACGACGGTGAACGACGCCCATGCCGGCGTTGCGGCCGCGGGGCGAGCCTGATGGGCGGAATATGAACGAACTGAATCAGAGGGTAGCCGCGGGCGGCGTGCTCCAAGGCGCGCCAGTAGGCGTAATTACACAGATACCGCCCGGCATCGCGCGACAATCGCGCCGGGAAATGGCTTGCCCGGACCGCGCCGAGCAATACGCTGAACGGCGCAGGGGCGCGCAGCGCCGCTTGTCCGCCGGGCCTAATGATGCCGCGCTGCGGGCGATATCCGCTCGCATCCGGGAACAACAAAGAAACCGCATTTCGCGCCTGGGTCTCGATGCAAAGCTGACGGCGGCGCCCGGCCAGCCCGAACATCAGGATGATATCGGGCTTTGCGGCAAACAGTTTGGGCAGGTCACGATCGACGGCCGCGTAGGTCGTTTCGAACACGTGCGTCGTGCGCACCATTTCAGCGAGCGCCGGCCGGCGCCTGCGGGCCAGCGCCTTGACCAAAGCTGCGCTCGGATTGAATGGCGCACCGGGAAAGGGGCCGAAGCCGATGAGCAGGATGCGCATCTTGGAACAGCCAGTTAGCGCCCGAGCACGTCGGCGATCTGTTCGACGGCCGCGGCCGGCGCCAGGCGGCCGGCTGCTACCTCGCCTTCGATCCGTGGCAGCGCCGCCTTGAGCGCGCGGTCGGACCGCAACGGCGCGAACAGGCGTTCTTCGAGCATCGCCCACATCCATTTCACCTGTTGCTCGCCGCGGTGCGCGGCGAGTTCGCCCGTTGTGGTGAGCCGTTGGCGGTGCTCGAGGATCTTCGTCCACAGCTCGGCGATGCCGTCGCCGGTCAGGGCCGAATAAGTGATCACCGGCGGCGACCAGTTCGCCGAACGCGGTGAGAGAATATGCAGTGCGGCGCGGTATTCGGCCGCCGCGGCCTTGGCGCGGACGAAGTTGTCGCCATCGGCCTTGTTGACGGCGATCATGTCGGCGAGCTCGACGACGCCTTTTTTCAATCCTTGCAGTTCGTCGCCGGCGCCCGGCAACATGAGCACCAGGAAAAAGTCGGTCATGTCGGCGACGGCGATTTCCGACTGGCCGACGCCGACGGTCTCCACCAGCACGACGTCGTAGCCTGCGGCCTCGCATAAGAGCATCGTCTCGCGCGTCTTTGCCGCCACGCCGCCGAGGGTGCCAGAAGCGGGGGAGGGGCGGATAAAGGCCTTGGCGTCGTTGGCGAGGCGCGCCATGCGGGTCTTGTCAGCGAGAATCGACCCGCCGGTGCGGCGCGACGAAGGATCGACCGCGAGCACGGCGACCTTGTGCCCTTCGCGGGTGAGCATGCTGCCCAGTGCGTCGATGGTCGTCGACTTGCCGACACCCGGCGCGCCGGTGATGCCGACGCGCACCGCTTGGCCGGTCGCCTCGAGCAACGTTTGGGTAAGCGCGGCGGCGGCGCGGCGATGATCGGCGCGCTTGCTTTCGATCAGCGTAATCGCTCGCGAAAGCACGGTGCGGTCGCCGGCGCGGATATCGCGCGCCAGGCGGCCGACATCGGCGGGCAGGGCGGACGTGGCCATAATGTTTTCTTCGGCGAGCAGGCGCGTTGCGTCAAGCTACCGTGATTCCCGTTTCCGCGGCATCGCGTGTCATCCGTCCGCCGAGTTTGCGCGTATGAATTTACCCTTCGCTAGCCTCGCCCGACCTGAACCAGAATTCTTCGCCGAATGACCCCGATGTCGCCGAATTGCGGCCGCATCGCTGGATTGTCATCGCGGCGCTCTCGAAGGGGCGACGCGAAGTAAGATGTAATAGGAGACGCTGATGAACTGGGATCAGATTCAAGGCGACTGGATGCAATTCAAAGCCAAGGTGCGGATGAATTGGGTCAAGCTTACCGACGAAGATCTCACGCGCATTGGTGGCCGGCGGGAGGAACTGGTCGCACGCCTGCAGGCCCGTTACGGCTTCGCCAAGGCCGAAGCCGAACGCGAAATCGACGCCTGGATGAAGACGCAGCGGCGCGCGGCCGCATGAAGGGGGATGACCGGCCCGATAAAAGGTCGGGCCGGTCACAAACTCTAAGGTACGATCGCGAACGCGCGCGCTGGAAAGCCGAGACCGTCGCGTACCTTCGGCCAGCTGACGACGATAACGGCACCGGTTGCCGGCACCTTGTCGAGATTGGCCATGACCTCGATCTGATAATGGCCGTGCTGCAGCATGTAGGTTTCCGAATCCATCTTGTCAGTAATGTCGGTGTCTATCGACTTCATGGCCGGTCGCGGTCACGCCGCGCTGCTCGTAGAGGAACTTGATGGTTTCGAACGCCCAGGCGGGAAAAGGGCTGCGCTTGAAGCGTTCCGGATTCGAATCCCAATCCTTGTACATGTCGGTGCGCAAGGCGGCGAAAGCCCCCTTCGGCACCCGTCCGTGCTTTCGCTCCCAGGCCTCGAGGTCGGCGACCGAGAACGCATGATTCGGGTCGGCGGCGAGGTAAGGCGTATCGTCGAGCACCACCAGCGGCAAAATCATTTGCTTCAGCGGAATCTGGTCCATGGTGATCCCCTGTTCGGCAAAATGGGCCGGCGGATCGACATGGGTGCCGTATTGGCCGACCATCTCGTAATAGGTGGTGCGGAAGCCGTCCTTGGCGATGGTGTAGGGCTCGTGGGTCTTCGGATCGGCGGCAGGCGAGAATTTCGCTTGGCCGAACCCGGCCCAGACCGGTGTTTGCGGCCCAAAACTGTGAGTAAGATCGACAAACTTTTTTGATGCGATGGTGCGGTAGGCGCGCGCCAGCTCCGAGTCCGCGTGCGAAGGCGAAGCGATCGTTGGCAACGCGCAAACTGCCGCGATCAAAGCAAGAGCCGCACCGCGATGGTTGGCTGACTTCATCCGTCGCCTCCACGATCAGACTGGACCGCTACCATGGGCGATAAGTCCGGCGTTCAGCGCCAAAGCTCACGGCTCGCCAAGGCCGCCCCCTGAGCCAGCGCCTCGAGTTTAGCCCAGGCGATCATCGGGTGAACGCGGCCGCCGAGGCCGCAATCGGTCGCGGCAATGACGCGTTCACTGCCGACGGCTTTGGTGAAGCGCAGAATGCGCTGGGCGACCAGTTCGGGGTGCTCAACCACGTTGGTGGCGTGGCTCACCACGCCGGGGAGGATCAGCTTGCCCTCGGGAAGTTCGACCTCCTCCCACACCGTCCACTCGTGCTCGTGACGGACGTTGCCGGCTTCGAACGAGTAGGCCTGGCATTTGACTGCCAACATGACGTCGACGATATCGCGCATCGGAATATCGGTCGTATGCGGGCCGTGCCAACTGCCCCAGCAAAGGTGGAATCGAATGCGGTCTTCGGGCAGGCCTCTGATGGCGTGGTTAAGCGCTTCGATCCGCACCATGGAGAATTTTTTATATCCCTCAACCGACGGCTCGGGATTGATCATGTCCCAATTCTCGGCGATCGCGGGGTCATCGAGCTGCAGGATCAATCCGGCGTCGACGATGGCCTTGTATTCCTCACGCATGGCTTCGCCGACGGCGAACATGAACTCTTCGTCGGTCTTGTAGTAGACGTTGCTAAAGCGCGCGGCACTGGCCGGAGCGACCGAGGTCATGAAGCCCTCTTCTATGCCGCTTGCCTTAAGCGCGGCTTTGAAATGGGCGATGTCGGCTTTGATGGCCTCCTGACCTTTGTAGACTACCGGGCCGACGCATACGGGCCATTTGGCCATTCCGGGTCCGGTGGTTACTTCCTCCTTATAGACCTGCAAGAACTTGTTGCGATCGCGCCGATCGGCGAAACTCGTAAGCGCGACTTCACCCGGCTTCACGGGTTTCGGAGGCGTCTCGTACAGTCCCGGGCCGGCCAGATCGAGCCCGCCGAGACGATTGAAGCAGTAGCTCCACCACGCCCGGTAGTTGACCTTGTGGCCCATGGCCTTGCCGAATTCGCCGTCGCCGGGCACGTCGATGCCGATGTCCTTTTGCCGGCGCACAACGTCGACCACGGCGCGCTGCAGCGTCTCCTGGTAAGCGCGTTCGTCGGCCGTTTCGCCGGCCTCGCGGGCGCGGTTGGCTTCGATCAGATCGTCGGGGCGCGGCAGGCTGCCGGCCTGGCTGGTCAGAATATGGTTGCGGCTCATTCTCATGGGCGTCTCAGATGACCGAAGACGGACGGTCGACGACGGAGCCTTAGGCTCCGCTCCTCGTCGTCATCCGTCGTCTATCCGCTGTCCTCTGTTTTTAGATTGCGTGGAACGGTTGATCTTTAACCGAGGCGACCAAGCCGCGGAACACCTCGTTGACCGGGCCCCAGCTTGGCAGCTTTTTCATGTTGTTGAGCCAGCGCTCCACATTGGCATACGCCGAAAGGTCGCAGCGAATGACCTCGCCGAGCGTCACCAGCGCGGCGCCGAAATAATCGGCGATCGTGATCTGGTTGCCGCACAGGTACTGGTTCTTTGGGCCGATCCAATGGTCGTTGAGGATCTTCAGCCATCGGCGCGCGTTTTGCTGGCCGCGCTCGATGGTGGCGGCTTGCGCCTCCTCGCTGCGGTGTTTGAGATTGGGGAACAGCTGCGGATAGGCAAGATTGTAGGCCCAGTCGCGATAGAAATTGGTGTTGAGCCAGTCCATCATCTCGTTGACCTTGGCGCGCTGCTTCAAATCCTTCGGATAAGCGGGCGAGCCGATCTTGTCGGCGAGATATTTGAGGATCGCCGAGCTTTCCGTCAGGCGCAGGTCGCCGTCCTCGATCATCGGCACGAGACTATTCGGGTTCAGCGCCATATAGGGCGCCTGGTGATGCTCGCCGGTAAAGAGATCGACCGTGACCTCCTCGACCGGAATTTTGTTCTCGGCGATGAACAGCCGCACCGGGCGGCTCGTCATCGACACCGGATGCATGTAGAGCTTCATGACAATTTCCTCCCAAAGAAAGTGCTCTCGGCGAGGCTTATAGTGCATCTTTGCGAGAGGTGAAATGCGCAGCTTGCCCACTAAAAAATACATCAATGAGGCGTGGGCAATGGCCTGCCGGCAATTATTCAACGCCGCGCCGCGGCCGGTCATCGACGCTGGCCGACTTCATCTTCGCAGCGTTGCTCCGGCCACCAGTTCGGCGATGAAACGGGGCAATGCGAAAGCCGCGGCATGCACTTCCGGCGTCCAATATTGGGTCGAAAAGTTGCCGGCCTTTCGATAACGCGCGGCCAGTGTTTTGACCGAGGTGCGCCTCAACTGGCTGTCGTCGCTAGCCCAGCCCATCGCCATGTGGCCGCCGATATAAGTCGGGATCGCAGCGATGTAGCAGGTGCCATCGGCAAACAGCCGGCGGAATTCTGCGACGCTCGATGTCAGCTCGCGCGGCTGCAACATCGGCACGCCGCTCTGCGTCACCACGACGCCGTTCTTGTGCAGGCAGCGTTTACAAGCCCGGTAGAACTTTTGGCTGAACAGGACCTTGCCCGGCCCCTGCGGGTCGGTGGAGTCGACGATAATGACGTCGAAGCGTTTCGCGGTCCGCGCGACGTATTGCATGCCGTCGCCGATCACGCTCTCAAAGCGCCTATCGGCAAAGACCGGCTTGGTAAACTCCGGGAAATGCTCTTTGGAGAATGCGATCACGGCCGGATCGATTTCCACCTGGGTGACGTGCTTCACCGTGTTATGCTTGAGCACCTCCTCGGCGATGCCGCAATCGCCGCCGCCGATGATCAGCACTTCGCGTGCACTGCCGTGAGCGAACAGCGGCACGTGCGCCATCATCTCCTGGTAGATGAATTCGTCGCGCTTGGTGATCTGGGTGGCGCCATCGAGCATCAGCATCTTGCCGAAGAACGGCTGCTCGAACAGCACCAGATGCTGGTGTTCGGTATGCGTCTCGTAGAGCACCTTGTCGACCTGATAGCTCATGCGAAAGCCGAGGCCGTCAAACAGCGTCTCGGCGATCCAGCGCTTTTCGGCCATGGCATCTCCTCCAGAGCTCGGTCGGAGAAAGAAAAACGGCCGGGACTTGAGGCCCGGCCGTTCGAGCCCGTCCGGCGTGGCCGGTTTTACGTGTTCTGTCCGCGCAGGATTTCGTTCACGCCGACGCGACCAGCGGAAAAGGCCTCGCGCAGCACGGGAATGCACGCGTCAGGATTGGCCGTGCCGCACATGAAGACGTCGAGCGCGGCATAGCCCGCATCGGGCCAAGTATGGATGGAGATGTGACTTTCTGCCAGCACCGCCACGCCGGACACGCCGTTCGGCTGGAAATGGTGTACGTGGATGTGCAGGAGCGTGGCGCGCGATGCCTCGACACAGCGCCGTAGCGTCGCTTCGATGTGCTCAATATCATCGAGCCGCTGAGCGCCATGCAGATCAATGATGAGGTGCACGCCGGCACAGCGGACGCCGTTGCGAACGGCAAAATGATCCGCACGGTCTTCCATCGGCACCGGCGCCGCTACCTTGAGTTTGGTCTTTCGGTCTTCCTTTCGGGCGGTACCTGGGATCCCCAAGCCCTTCCCCGATCGCAAGAGGGCGTTCTGGCTCATGCCGTCCTCCCCAACCAGAGATGAGAACCCGAGATGCCGGCGCGCCGGCGCCACGGAAAGTGAAAGCCGCCCGATCGTGCCCGCGCGGACCGATCAGCAGCGGCAAAGTCCCCACATAAATGCAAACCCTTCGGAGTCAAGCAAATTCTGGACAAAAATCCGTCATGGACGGCGTCAGCTAATGAGCGGACGTGAAAACGCCGCTGCAGAGATAAAGAACGCGCCATCCTTTCGCCTGTAGACGTTTCATGATCGTCGACCGCCGTTCGGCTCGCACCTCTGGAACGCGAGTTTACCATTACCCGCTGATCGCCACCGCCGGCGGGACCATCGTCTGCGCTGGCTTCTTTACGCGGGTGCGGAAGAAGCCGAGCACGCGGCGGGCCGTGTCGGACTGCAACCGGTTGAAGCTCGCCAGCGCCTGATCGAGATCTTTCGCCGACATGCCGCGGTCGGCCGCCCGTAGCAGCAGGATGGCCTTGGTGGTCGTCGACGACAGGCCGGCCACCTTGGCGAGGATGAGCACAATCTCCGCCCCCGGGTCGAGCAGCGCCCGCTCGACGACGTCGATTGGCGTATCGCACAGGATCGACAACGCGATCGCCGTCTCCTCGAACTTGCGCTCGCGCGCGTATTGATAGATTTCGGCCTCGCCGATGCGGCGGATGCGATTTTGCCGCTCCACAGCCGTCAGCGCCGCGGCGAAATCCGGTGAAGCGTTGCGGGCATCGTTGCGAATGCCGCCGACGACCTCGGCCACTACCCCTTCGATTGCAGTGCTGGCTTGCGGGTTCTCGGCAGCAAGGCGTGCCCGCACCGTGCTCGAAGCCTTTTCCAGCAGCACGAGGAAATGCGGACGCGGGATATCGCTGCGCATGCCGACCTCGGTCGCAAGGTCATCATCGCCGGCCGAGCGCTTGACCAGCATGCGAAAGCCGGCGTCGGAGAAGCGCGCGCCGACATTCTTGACCACCGATTGAACGACATCGCGATCGCCGCGCGCGACCAGCACGTCGGTCACGGCTTCGCTGAGCGACATGCGCTGTGAGATCGCGAACAGGTGCTGCTGGCTCTTGGTGTTGGCGTTGGCGAGAAGGGCAGGGTCGTCGAGCCGCTCCGACTGTCTGAGGACGGCTCGTGCGACTTCGATGTCGTCATCGAAGGCGAGCATATGGACCACGCTCGAGGGGGCGTTGGCGATCGGCGCCAGACGAAGCGCCAGCTTGGCGCGCGCTTTGGCCTCGATCGTGCTCACCAGCCGCACCATGACGTCGTCGAAGACGTCGATCTGTTCCTTGGAGTAGCGCGCTGCGCCGCCGACGAAGAGATCGGTGATGCGCGTGAGCATCTCGATCCGGCGGGTGTTGGTGCCCGAAGTGAGTGCGGCTTCGAGCTCATCGATGAGAGGAAGAGTTCGCATCATTACCGGCACCGACCCACTGAAACGCCGACAACAATGCCGCGGGAACGGTGAACAAAGGCTTGCGATGAACCCGCCCTGGGAGGGCGGCTTAAGAAATCATGAATTCTTCAGGCCGATGCCGTGCGGCGGGTGCTGCCGAACGCTCCCATGCGGTTTTGCACCTCGGCAGGAATGCGATACTCGCGGACGATAAGCCGCTGATCGCGTAAGCCGCAGGCTTCGCGCTGAATGACGAAGCACCACAGCGCGTAGCTTGCTTCCTGTACTAGCTGCTCCCGGACCGTCGTCGCGGGCGAGGCGGGCGCCGGAGGCTTGTCGCGGCGCTGGGTTTGCGCATGGTCGTATCTGGACAGAGCGGCCAGTGCCGCCTCAAGAGCGCGGCCAAGCCGGCCGAGTGCCGCCGCCTGCTCCTGCGCAATCTCGTAATCCAGCGCGTTCTCGCGCGGCCGGCTCAAGTGCCGTCGGGGCGGTCGAAGCGTCATGCCGACACGATCGGGTGCTTTTGTTTTCGCGCCAAGTTTATCATTGGCGCTGACGCTTCCAAGTCGTCAACGTGACGCCGGCGGCGGCGTCGATGTCGCGCCGCGGGCCGGGTTGCAGGCCCTGACGCGCGAGCACGTCTTCCGGCAATTCATGCGGGCCGATCTGCGGAAACAGCGGCCGGCCGCCGGGAATTTGGGCATCGGCGGCCCGCGTAAGGTGAAATGCATCATAGACCGGCAAAAACAGGCCGAACACTTCGGTGCCGCCGATGATCGCAACAGTGCCGTCGCCGGTCCCGGTTGCCGCGACGGCCTCAGCAGGTGTCGCGCCGGCTGGATTCCAGAGCAATGCATTCGGATGCGAGGGATCGGGCGCGACGGAAGCGATCTGGCGCGTCACGATGATACGCTTGCGGCGCGCGGCCCGCGGCCCGCCTTCGTACGAGTGCCGCCCATGTACGACGACCGCAGCCCGGTCGAGGTCGGTTTGCAAGAAACTCTGATCGGCGTCGTTGCGGAGGGTGTTCGGCATGACACCGTTCCCATCGGCGATCATGCCGTTGGCCGAAACGATGGCGTAGCCCTCGACGCGGTGCGTTCCGATCATCCGGCAACGATAGCGGGATGCCGGAGCCAAGTCATTGCGAACGAGATTGTGCTCGTGCAACTGTAAAACGAATTGATGCTGCCATTAAGGACTGCCGCATGAACGGTCCGCCAGTCGACCAGCAGACCAAGGCGCTCGAATTCGTCCACAGCGCGAGCCTCTACATCTTGCTCGCCAGCATTGCACTGCTTGCCTGGGTTGCGTCTGCGGTGGAATTTTCCAACGGCGGCCTGCGCCTTGCCGCGATGGCATGCCTGACCCTATCGGCGATCTTCGGCATTGCGACGCTTGCGCTCATTCCGCTCATCCAGGAGGCGCGGCGCCCCGGTCAATCGAATTTCGACGTCGAGGCGCGGTTTTCGCTGTTCGGCCAGCACAGTTCCCGCCTCAAGGGTCTGTGGCTGCCGCAGTACCTGCTGCTGCTCGCCGGCCTGATCCTCTATGCGCTCGGCATGATCGATTGACTGAGGCCGCCCCGAAAATTGCATTTCCCGCGCCAAACGCCTATTTGGAATTCGAACGAAGGTTTGAAAAATGGGGCGACCATGACGCGACCGTCCGAAATCACCCGCGAGCGCGTTCTCAAAGCCGCCGAGCGGCTGTTCGCCGAGCACGGCTACGACGGAACCAGCGTCCGCTCCATCGTCGCCAAAGCGCGGGTGAACCAGGCCGCCATCAACTACCACTTTGCCGGCAAGGAAGGACTATACCGCGAAGTGCTGCGTGCGGCGTTCCGTGCGCTCACTGAGGACCAGCTCGCTCACGCCGCCGAAGCGAAAACGCTGACGCGCGAAGCGGCGCTCGCGGAGTTCGTTCGCCGCCAGCTTCGACCGCTGATCGCGCGGGACGAGTACGGCCGTCATATGCGGATTTTCAACTGGGAGACGGTGCGCCCGACCGCGGTCTTTCGCCAGCTTCTGCGCGAGGAAGCGGCGCCGTTCATGGGTTTGGCGGTTGAGCTCGTGCGCCGCTTCATGCCCGAGGCGGACCATCGCACGCTGGTGGTCGCAGCGATCTGGCTGGTCGGTCAATGCGGCGTATTCCTTCGCAACCGCGAACAGCTCGCCGAGCCCCCGATCGACCTCTCGCTCGAGGAGTCGGCCATCGAGCAACTCGCGCAGCAGGTCAGCCGGTGGGCGATCGGTGGCCTGACCCAGGAGGCGTGAGCCCTTTTTCCGCTAGAAATTCCCGCCGCCGCCGCAAAAATTCCTTGTTCTCGGCCACGGTCCGCCTATAACAAGTGTTTGAAATTCAACCGATCGTTTGAAAAACGCCAAGGCACGCCAAGGCACGGAGGACATCGGATCATGCGCTACGATAAGCTATTGCTGGGGCGTTTCTTCGCTAAACTGGTTTTCGACGTCACGCCGGCAGCGCTGGCGAGCCTGGTCGGCGGTTTCCTGCTGACGCATTACGGGTTGGGCCGGGCGCCCGCGCCGGCTGCTGCCCAGGCGGCTCCGGCGACCGTCGAAATGATGCAGCTGCTGCGCGATGAGCACGGCTTGATCGTGAATTTTCTGAAAGCGGAATTGGCGAGCGAAAAAAGGCGTCTCGCCGCCACCGACGGCGCGCCGCGCGATGCTGTCGGCGCTGTCGCGGCTGAACCTGGAGCATCCGCTGCCATTCCGCGACCGACGGTTGTCGCCGTGGCTGCGGCCAAGCCCGCCACATCGCGCACCAAAACGCCGATTGCTGGCGCCTCGCTTCGGCCGCTCGTCATCGCGCAGGCGCAACCGCCGCAAAATGACGGTCTCAAACCTGCCGCCAACAACTCCGATTCGATTCTCGCCAGGACGATCGGCATCAAGGACAATGTGGTCGCCGTCACGTACCGGATGGTTTCGGTGATCGGCGGCATTCCGTCATGGTTCGGCTCAATCGGCGACCGCATTGGCGGCGAGGGCGCGCCGCGGCCTGCCGTTAACCTGGTCAGCGCCTCCTAGCGCGCGACGGTGCGCAGACTTATGTCGGGTCGGACAGATTGTTGCGTGGCGTCAACACACGGCTAGCGTACGTGTTTTTGCAGCTTGCGAGCACCTTTGATGATCGCTAACCATTTCGCCGCCGAGCAGGAACCGGCTCCGCGGCCGGTGCGTTTGAAAGTTCGGCGGTGGCGTCGGCGTTGGGTGGGGGCAGCGGTCGGCTCGCCTCGGAGGTCCTGATGCGTTTCGCCAATAACTTCAATCCCGAATGGGGTTATCTCGCGCCGGCGCCCAGTTTCGCGCGCACCGTGCGTACTGTTCTGGTCGCCGCTGCCGTTGGCGCCAGCGCCGGTGGTGCCGTGGTATTCTCGTTGGTCGTGCACCCGGCGGCGGAGGAAACCTCGGTGGCGGCGCGCACATTGGTGCAGCCGGCGGCTCAGGTACCGGCGATGACCCGGCTGTCGGCGCCGCAGCAGCGAGTTCAGGCCGACGCGCGAGCCGCCGTCGACAGTGAATCTGCGACGCTGTCGAGCGCTCACGCGGCGAGCCCTGGGGCGAGCAAGTCGAGCACAAGTTCGACAGTTCAGGGTCCTGCGGGTGTTGCCGGGCTGGCCGAGGCTCCGGCCGTAGTCGGTGCCGCGCCGCCAGCAGCCATGAACGAGACGGTTGCGGCGGCCGAGCCACCCCCGGTGCAAAAAAAGGTTGCGAGGAAGCCGCGTCCCACCTGGCCTGGTGGCACGCTCGGCGAACAGGCCCATGGCACCAGAGGGCCGCTGGCGCTTCTGCGTCCATTCACCAGCCCAGGCCCAACCGGCGTTTATCAGCCCGGCGCGTACCAGTGGCAGGGCGAGTACTAGCCTTTTGAGTTGATCGCCGCCGGCGGTGGCGGAGCTCCATTCAGCTTATCGGCACATGCTTTGCGCAATCGCGCCATCGAGGGCGATCTGGGCGGCGTCATAATCGGGCAGGCCGACCGCAATCTTGCTCCAGCGCGTACCCCATGGAGTGCCGGCGCTGTCCCACCAGATCCGGCAATAGCCATCGCCGAATTGCACTATGGCGAAGTCCGCGCGGGCGGGCGTTGAGACGACAAAACCGATTGCCAGCAAACCGACCGCCAGTGCCAATCGTTTCATGGTGAACTCCCTGATCTCTGGTCTGGGCGAAACCGGGGAGCCGGCCGATAGTTCCGGCCTGTAATTTGTGCTCAATTGAGCCCGCGAACCAACACGGAGGAATCGATGCCGGAAATTGTTGTCTATCTCTTGGAAGGCCGCTCGGTCGAGGAGAAGCGCGCGCTGGTTAAAGATGTCACGGCTGCGGTGGTGAAGAGCATCAAGGTCCCGGTAGAATCGGTTACCGTCTCGCTGGTCGAGACGGCAAAGACCGACAAAGGCAAGGGCGGGGTTCTCTTCAGCGACATGGCCCCACGTTAGTCCGCTTAAGAGTGCGGGCCGGCTTGGATCGGTGCGACTGCGTATCCTGGAACCGGCAGCGATCTTCATGCTTGAAGTTTCCGCGCCGGCCGTTAGATGGTCGTGGGTGCATTGCACAATTTCCTTGCTGCAATGCGGTAGAAAGCTGATAATCGGCCCTGACAGAAACGGCAATGAGCACAGGTGCGGAATGAGCGACATATGGGAAACAAAGGACGGCCGGCGGCGGGTGCGACGCGATCCGCCGACCGTCGAGGAGGCGGTGGTCGCGGCACAAGGGCTCACCGAGGATCTCAAGGAACAGATCGAAATCGTTGCATCGCTGATGGAAGTTCCGCTCGACGAGGCCAGAGGGGTGGTGCTGCGCATGGGGCAGCGCAAGGACGCGAACCACGTCACCGTCACCAGCCGCGTGGGCACGCCGCGTGCCGTCGTGGTCGAACGGCGGACGCCACGCTTTTCGGTGGTTCAGCGGCGATCGGCAGGGCGTTAGCCGAGCCGGGTCAGCCTCGCTTCGTTACAGCCAACGCCGGCCAGGATCGGAGATCACTCCGTTCCTCACCAATGCGTGCCATACCGCCAAGATCACCACCGCTCCGACGATCGCGCCAATAAAGCCGGCCCCTTGGTTCGGGCCGTACCAGCCGACGGCTTGGCCGATGAAAGTGGCGGCGAAGGCGCCGACGATGCCCAGGATTGTGGTGAGAATGAAGCCGGCAGGGTTGTTTGGCCCCGGCGCCAGAAAGCGGGCGATAATGCCGGCGACGAAGCCGATAATGATGACCCAAAGAATGTGCATGGCAACCTCCGTGCGACGCGGCCATTAACGCCATAAATCCGGGTCAGTTCCAAGGCGGAACGCTGCTTGCATAGACAAGGCGTCGGGGCATGGCCGTCTCGGCTGGGACCTCGAGATCCGAGTGCTGGGAGCGGCCCGCGGCGCAGATTATACTTTGCCAGCCTTGCCGCGAGTACTGAGCGCGGAGCGTCTATAAATGACCAAGACTGTCGTGAAACCGCGCACCAAAGTGCGCACCAAGACGCAGCGGCCGCCGCTGTATAAGGTGATCCTGCTTAACGACGATTACACGCCCCGCGAATTCGTCGTGCAGGTCCTCAAGGCGGTGTTCCGCATGAACGAGGATCAAGCCTATCGGGTGATGATGACGGCACACCAAAAGGGCGCCTGCGTCATCGCGGTTTACGCCCGGGACGTCGCCGAGACCAAGGCCAAGGAAGCCACCGAGCTCGGTAAGCAGAACGGCTACCCGTTGTTCTTCACCACCGAGCCTGAAGAATAGGCAGGGCTCACAACCCGGCTCGTTGGTGGTTGAACTTCCGAAATCCATGCTGCGGCATCGGCGGAACTGCGTTCCGCGCGCATCACGAAAATATTGGCATAAGGAACGTCGCCGCATTTTCCGGCGTTGGCTTCGGCGATGAACGCAACGGGGGCGAGATGATTGAAAGAATGTTGCCATGGCGCCGGCAAACCATGATTTTCATCCGTCGGGCCGCTTGGACCGCGCGATCCGAACGGTTCTGGTTGCTGCCATCGCCGCGCTTATCGGCGTGATCGCCGGCGGCGCAAGTGTGTTCGCCATCGTCAGCGCTCTAACGTCACCGGCGCGTCACGACATGAGCGCCGACGCGGCGTTGCGCCAATCGCATACCGATCCGGCGCCGGCAGCAGCCGTGCGGACCATGGTTCCAGTGCCGCCGGAGTATTCCGATCGGCAGGGCGATGAGCCCCGGGGCGGCTTCTTCGGCTTATTCGATCGCGGCGACTAATACGACGATGGGCGCGCAAGCGGACTCGCGCTTCGCGCCGGCCGGTTTAATTGTGCTGCGGGTTGTTATCGCGCGAACGGCAGTGCAGCGCCCGGCATGGAAAGCGCGGCCATTGCACCGTTGGATGTGAGCCGCACCGGCTGGCTCTTACGGGCAAACATGGCGGCGCCAAGCGTCATGCCGGCGAGAAAGACCGCCACCAGCACCAAAATCATCGCGCCGTCGTGTCGCGGCGAAGGTCCAAGTCGGCGCATTTGCTTGTCCAAAAGCTTCTGGTCGCGTCGATCCATTTTGGCAATCTCACTTCGGGCTAATACTTACGTGAAACTCGCGAAAACTGCGGCTGTTCCGGCGATCGACCGAGCCTCAGGCGGATTTTTGCTGCTTCGTGTGACCAAAAGTTCACGGAACGGGCCACAGCGGTTTTGGTTGAAGTCGTATGCTGCGGGGGCGGAGCGCAACGGAGAAAAAAGATGCGACTTTCAGTTCTCGCCGCCGGCACGGCTTTGCTGCTGTGTCAATCTGCGGCAATGGCCCAGACCGGTACGCCGATGAATCATGCAGCTGCGGCACCGTCGACCAACGGCACGCAGATGACCAATCCAAATACGAACACCAAGGATTCCCTGCGCATGCAGCTGCGGGACATGCTGCAAAAGGAAGGTTTCACGGACATCCGCGTGATGCCAAGTTCCTTGATGATCCGCGCCAAGGACAAGGATGGCAATCCGGTGATCATGTCGGTCAGTGCCAACTCGTTCACCGAAGTCGCCGAAATGGGTTCGACGGGTTCCGATCAAACGGCGGCAGCGGGCTCGACTAAATCAACCGGCGCAACCGGCTCGGAGTTCGTATCGGTCAACGGCAGCGATGAGCTCAGCTCAAATCTGATCGGCCTCGATGTCTATAACGGCGCCAAGCAAAACATCGGCCAGATCAAGGATATCGCGATGGGGCCGCACGGCCGCGCCCGTGCCTATATCGTGTCGGTCGGCGGTTTTCTCGGCGTCGGCGACCGTTACGTCGCGGTCAATCCTTCAGATCTGAACGTCAACTACAACGGTTCCGACAGCAAGTGGCACGCCACGATGAACGCCACCTCCGATCAGCTTAAAGGCGCGCCGGAATTCAAATACACCGGGCGCTGGAACGCCAGCAAATCGTAGCCGGGTGCGCAGCCTTTTCTGGATACCAGGCGTCATGGCCGGGCTTGTTCCCGGCCATCGACGTTTAGCCTCGACGTGGATGCTTTGGTCACCGCGCCGGTTGCGCCACGTGCGAAGAATCCGGGCCGCTATTGCTCGAGGGTCTTGGTGAGCCAGACCCGCAGCTCGGGCGGCACGTCGTCGTGCGCGGCGATCGCGACCGCAAGATCTTTGTCGCCGTTGAGGCCCATGATCACGCGGGCGAAGCCCGCTTCCGATATGTCCGCATTCGGGTTGTCGATGATCGTGCGCTGGATTGCTTTGTTGCCGCGCTTGAGCAGGACATCGGTAACGGCCGCGCTGAGCTGCTGGCGCGCCGCGATTTTGGTGAGCAGGTTTACGTCTTTGCGATCCTCGTCGGCGATCTCGATGAGGTCGACGTCCCGCAACGCCTTGGCTTGCGCGAGGACCGGGCCGCAGACCGCAAGATCGGGGTGCCGAGCGAGGATTCCCATGAACTTGCTCGGTGCCTTGTCGAGGCCGGCCAGCCGGCTGCTCAGTTCGGCAAGGAGGGTGCGATCGGTATTTGGAATGAGACGGCCCATCACCTCGTCGAACAGCGCGACTTGCTCATCGGTGTAGAGGTCGGCGCCGCTCAGATAAAGGTCGGCGATCTGGCGCAAGGCTCCGCTGCGCCACGATGGCGACGCCTGCGGGGAGTCTGGCGTCGAGCTCGGTGATTACTGACTGCGCGGTTAACGTCATAACCCGCCAATCTAGCCAGATTTGAGTGAACGCGGCGCTAACGCCGCCGGCGGCGGCTTTCCGTCCCGGAGCGAGGCGGCTTGGCGGCGTTCTTTCAGACGCTTGGCGAAAACGGCCGAACGTCGTGGCGTTTCTCGCTTGGGCGGGCTCGAACGGCGACCGCCAAAATCCGGCCGGCCAGCAAAGACGCGGGTGCGATTAGGTGTGCGGGAGGAGCAAATCCTCGTCGGCGAGCAATTCGCGCATGTCGCCAATGGCCTCGATGGCCTCGTCCTCGGCCGCGACCGATTTGAGGCGGTGCCATAGTTCGCGCCACGGCTCCAGGCGCCCTAAACGCATCGCCTCGTCGACATAGCCGCGCGCTTGCTTAAGCGTTGCAAGCCGGCGCGGCTTGGGGCTGTCCTTGATTAAAAGCGGCGGAACAATCGGGAAGTCGTCGATGTCATTCATGGCGGATCGCGGCGGCTGAGTGGCTTTGGTCTTCGTGGCGCAACATAGCATGAATAGGCGGCTGCAGCCCGGACTGCCTGGGCTCAATCCGGGGCGGGCTTTTCGGTCTTATACGGCTCGCTAAGCGCGCCGCCGCGCCGGAAGCCGATAGGCCATGCGGGCGTGGCCGGCGCAGTAGGAGAAGCCTGCGGCCGCCTCGTTACCGCAAAACACAAAGTCCGCCGTGCTGAAATCGCTGCCGCTATCGTTGAGCGGCCAGCGGCATTTGCCTTGCGCAAGCTCGGGCAGCGAGCAGCGTTGCGTGCTGTCGACCGCAGCGGGCTCGCAGGCCGTTTCGCTCGTGCCGCCCGGCGCGTCTGGCGAAACCAGGCGCAAAAGCTGGCGTCGCGCCAAGAGCCGCGGACGCCGGGCGCGTTGCTGACATGAGCCCGCAGGCGCTGCCGCTGGCCGCTCCGTCGACAGACCGAGCCGATGGATCTTGCCGATAACGGCGTTGCGGGTGACGCCGATCTCGGCGGCGATCTGACTGCAGGTCATGCCGGTGGCGACGTAGCTTCGGAGCTGTTCGACGCGCTCCGCAGTCCAGGGTGCAATGGTCATAGAGATGGCCTCGTGAGTGCCGCGGCCGGTTCTGGGCCGCCGACAGGGCGAAGGCGGCGCAACGCGCATCAACGAGCATGATCAAAAATCATGCTCTGCCAAAATGTTAGAGCGGCAACCGCAACCGATTGCGCTCCCGGGCCACATGGCGCAAAGGCGCGAAATCGGTGGCCGACGACGCGCATGGCGCCGCGATCACCGAGCCGCATCCGCGCTTAAGCGATTGCCGGCCCGCCGTTTTGTCAGACACCCGGAGCCGTTGCCGGGCCGTTTTAAGCGTGTTGAGCGAAATCCCTCGCCGAGAGCCAAGCTTGCATGATTCGAGTCGCCTGCCAAGAGTTTTAACCGTATTATAACCAAGTTTTAACCGAAGGCGTGTTCGTCCCATGGCGCGACCCGAAAACCGTTCGGAGGCGCGGGCTCTTAGCCTGACGCTGCCAGTCGAGACCTTCAATTACCTCGCTCTGCTGGCGACGCTCGGCAAACTCGGCCGCACCGAGAACGAGGTCGCGACCCACATTCTGGTGCGCGAGGTCTACGCCATGATCGAGCGCGGCTTCCACACGATGCGCATTCCGCCGCCGACGGAGGACGGCCCGTAACGCGGCGCTACACATGCCGCCCGGCAGGTTGGACTTGATCGAGCCAACCCAAGCCGAACAGATCGAGGACGCTCGCCGGGCTCAATCCGGCGGCGGTCCAAACAAACAAACCGACAAGGAACGCTTTTCCGGCCAGCATGAGCGCGTACATCACGGGATTCTCGTCGGCGGCGAAGCTCCACATTCCGGAGTAGATCCGGCCGCTGCGCCAGGCGCGGACCATCGTCCAGGCGATGAACACGGCAAACGCGGCCATGATGAAGCGCCCGGGTATCGGCATGTGCGGCTCCTCCAAGAAAGGCGCCGGGGATATCGGAAAGGCATGAAAATTTAGTGCCCGGGGCACGCGCGATCCGGACAAATCGAACGAATTTGTCGACAAGGCGTCCACACGGCCTGCCTATATTGGCATCGCGAACCCGATGGCTTGGCACAGCTTTCCGCCACATTGAGAGGTAGCTCGATGTCAGCGCCGCTACCTGGAAATCTGTGCGCCTACGACATCTGCTTCTCCGTCAACGGCGCCCGCTTTTTTCGCAAGCTCGATCGCGGCGTCACGCTCGGCGACGACGGCATTGCCTAGACGGTGGATGGCCGGCCGACCGAAATGCCATTCGGAAATATCGTCGCGGTCCATCTAAAGTCTTGCGGACGGTCCGTCGTTGTCGATCGATGCACGATCACGTTCGCCGACGGCACCCCGCTTTCCGTCGTCAATTCCGGTCCGGGCGGCTTTGCCGATCGGGAGCGGGCTTCTATCTATCGCGATTTCGTGCATGACCTGCACGCCCGGCTCGCGGCTGGCCGCTATGCTGAAATTTGCTTCACTGCGGGTGTGCCGCGCTGGCGCTACCAGGCGATGCTTGCCGTCACGGCGATCGCCGCGCTGTTTTGCGGCGGCATCGGACTTGTGGCTTTGGTCGGCTTTGGCAATCTGAAAGGGCTCGTCATTCTGGTCCTGGGCGGATATGTGGCCTGGAAATACGGCCGGACGACGCTCGCCAATGCACCGCGTTACTACGAGCCCGACCACCTTCCCGAGACGCTGTTGTCGTGATCGCGTTGCCGCGCGGGCATTCTGCGATCGCGTTCTCCAGCCCGTTTTCGGGGGCTACTTTGCTTCGCCGCGGCCGAGCTGGGCGAGCTGATCGATCAACCGATCGCGCGCCGCGCCGGTAACCGGCTTTGCCGACAGCGCGAAGCCGAGATAAGTCCAATAGAAAATCTGCGCGCGCGGCAGCATTTTGTCGGCGGCGACGCCGGCGTCCCGGAGCATGCGCTTAAGATAGGCGAGACGCCTTTTGTCGACCGAGCGGACCATGGCGCGCGCGCGGGCGTCGGAAGCGGCCCAGGCGCGCATCGCGATCTCCAGCGCCGGATCGGCCGCGAAAGCGAGCCGCAGCAGGTAGGGCAGGCGCTCGCTTGCGGCTTTAATGCTTTCCAGGTCGCGGATGATCGCCTCGGCCGCAACGTCGCGCCAGCGCTGCATCACCGCCGCTTCGAAGGCTGAGACATCGGCGAAATGCCAATAGAAGCTGCCGCGCGAGACCGCGAGCCGTTTGGCGATCTGGTCGGCCTTCAGCGCGGTAAAGCCGTCGCGCGCGAGCGCCCGCAAGCCGGCAGCGATCCAGTCGTCGGGCGTAAGCTTCTGCAGCATGGCGAAAACCCAGGAGGGCGGGCGGCGCGATTGCCGCACCATACACTTCTGTATTGACGTGCGCCAATGCCTTCGGCGATAGTTGCTTCCAACATACATGACTGTATGGAGAGAGCGGATGCGCGACGTGGCGCTGCAGATCGCAGGTGTGCTAGCGATCCTCGCCGGGCTTGTGCATGGCGTGCTCGGCGAAACCAAGGTTTTTTTGCGGGCGCGGATCGAGCCGCCCTGGGCCAGGCGTTTGCTGCGGATCGTCTGGCAATGCGGCGCCATCGGCTGGATCGGCGGCGGCGCTCTCCTTCTGGCCGCGCCCTCATTCGGTTCGGACAGCGCCCGGCGCTGGGTTATTGTCGTGCTGGTCGGCGTTTACGGTTCCGCGGCGATCGGCAATGCGGTCGCCACCCGCGGCCGGCATTTCGGCTGGATGGTGCTCTCCGCCGTCGTCGTTCTGGCGCTGGCAGGGATTTAGCGCCCGGTTAGCCGGAAGCGCTCGTCGCTGCCGGGCTTGGCCCGGCAATCCATGCTGAGATGCAGAATAAGAAGCAGCTCGGCGGCGACGAGGGGTAGGGCGTTTCGCTCCATTGGCGCTGTGCCGCTTGCGCCTGCAGCGACATTGCACGTGCGCGCGGGTCCATAGTATTTCTCAAAGGGGCTGCGATCGAGCCGCGATCGACGCGGCAACTTGGAGGCGCTCCAGAATGGCTGTGGTCCACGATCGCGAGGCCTGGCAAAGCAAGCTTGCCGCGCTGCCGCTGGAAAGCTTCGACACCGGCGAAACCGTGTTTGCCGAGGGCACCAAGACCGGACGGCTTTTGATTCTCAAAAGCGGCGCGGTCAGCATTTTCAAGGGCGATATCGAGTTCGCCCAGGTGTCCGAACCCGGCGCGGTGTTCGGCGAGCTTTCGGCGTTGCTCGATGCGCCGCATAGCGCCGACGTGCGCGCGCTGGAACCGTCGGAGTTTCATGTCGCCGACGCCGCGACATTGCTGCAGGACCCGGCGGCGCTGCTTTACGTCACGATGGTGCTGGCGCGGCGGATCGACGCCGCCAACCAGGGGCTGCTGCAGCTGAAGATCCTGCTGCAGTCCGGCGAACCGCGGGGCCTGATCGACAAGGCCCTCGACGGCATCGAGGGTCTGTTGGGCGCGATCGGCACCGGCTACCTGCGCGCCGGGGCGGGGTATTCGGGCTATCCGTTTCCGTAGGCACCATCTACGCTGGCCGAAATTGCAGACACGGCGTCCGTGCGCCCTTGATGCGCCACCTAACCGGATGTGCAACCTTACGCTGTGGAGCCCGAGGCTGGGAGGGCAGATCATGCGCAATCGCGGCGCGTTCTATCTTCTTGTCTCAGTTTTTTCTTTCGGTTGCTGATGAGGCCTTGCCGGCTTCTCGGCGGTCAAGCCTGGCGTCGAGCTGCATCGCGAAAAATTGGCACACCAAGGGAGGAAGCTATGGCATTGAAATCGTGCGGCATCGGCGCGGCGTTGGCGCTCGCGATGCTGATGGGAAGCATGGCTGCCGCGGGCGCTGTCGGCGTTGGTGGAACATGCGGCCCCATTCTCAACGGCGCGTGCGATCCGGGCTTGTTTTGCGACCACAAGCCCGGCGGCTGCGAGCTTATCGGCGGCACCGGGAAATGCGTGAAAATTCCGACGCTCTGTCCGATGGCCAGGGGCAAGCCTCGGCTCTTCCTGCCGGTCTGCGGCTGCAACGGCACGACCTACGCCAACAATTGCGAGCGCATCAAAGCGATGCAGCGAGAGGCGCACAACGGCCCTTGCAAGTGAGCGCGGTCTGACGGCATCGCCGGAATAAGCTGCGCGAGAGCGCCACGATCTAGGGTCGTGCCACCATCAGTGCGTCATGGCCGGACTTGTTCCGGCCATCCACGTCTTTGCTGCGCGGCCTTGAAGATTGGGCCGGCGCCTTCGGGCCGGACCCGTTGGCTCCATCCGGGCTGCGCCCGCTCACACGTGGCCGCACAGGCAGGCAATGTTGACCGCGCAGGCGGTCAACAGGGCGATGACAAGCATCCTGTACATCGCGGGGCTCCAAGAAGCGCTCGAAGAATCGCGTGAAGCATGAACGAAACTCAGGCTCGGAGTCCCAAGGTTTGTTTTCTCGCGGATTCATATCTCGTTTACGAAAGGCGGCGCGATTCTCCAGGGGGAGCGCGGTCTAGAAGCAAATTCCGGTCAATTTCACGCATAGCCCGCATGCCTAAAGTAGTTGCGGGCTTCGCGGGCGGTGAGATTACGCGCGAAGGTTCCGATTCTGCGGCGCAGGCGTGGAATAGTTCGCTCCGCCGCGTTGCGCAGATACGCTTTGAGTTTGCTGAATGGCATCTCTATCGGATTCAGATCCGGTGAGTATGGTGGGAGATAGCGAAGTGTGGCGCCACGCACTTCAATCGCTTCGCGCACGCCCGCTGCCTTGTGTGCGGGGAGGTTGTCCATGACGACGGTGTCGTTTCGCTTCAGTGTTGGAGCCAAGCACTGCTCGACATAATCAAGGAACGTCTTTCCCTTCATAGCGCCGTCAACCACACATGGGGCTGTAATTCCGTTGCGGCGCAAAGCGCCCACGAAGGTGATCGTTTTCCAGTGGCCGTTCGGAACCCGACCGATCAAGCGCTTGCCCCGTGCGCAACGCCCGCTCAACCGAACCATTTTCGTATTGGCGGCGGTCTCGTCAATGAACACCAGGTGGGCGGCATCAAACATGCCCTGTTCTCGCATCCAGCGCCGGCGCGCCCGCGCCACGTCGGCACGTTCCTGCTCTGCCGTGCGCAGGCTTTTTTTTGAACGTGATGTCGTGGCGCTTGAAGAAGCGCCACACCGAAGTGCGGCTGCCCGCAATCTTGTTCTTGCGCATCGCGCAGACCATCTCATCCAGCGTCAAGTCCGGCTGATCCTCAATCAGCGCCAATAAAAAGTCCCCGTGCTCCTCCAGCGGAGACGTGCTCCCGCCCCGCGGCTTGGCCGCACAGCTTCCGGTCGCCCGATAGCAGGAGACCCATTTGATCGCTGAACTCGGGCTGACCTCAAACTGCTCCGCCGCCTCGCGTCGCGACGACCCGCTCTCAACTCGTGCAATCACCCGACCCCGGATATCAGCAGAGTAGGCTCCCGGCATTGTTCCGTCTCCCCAGGGCGAATCAATATCAAGAGACTCTCCCATCCAAAAGCACTTGGGAATCCCGCCAATTCACTTCGATCGAAACATGCTCTAGCTATTTCCCCGTCACCCTGAGGTGCTCGGCGCGAAGCGGCGAGCCTCGACGGGCGACGGCCCGAGCGCCTGGGCAGCATCCTTCGAGGCGCGCCTTTGGCGCGCGCCTCAGGATGACGGCGAACCTTAGCTGTAGGATGGGTTGAGCGCAGCGAAACCCATCGTTGGGACCGGACGGTCGGTTGATGGGTTTTGCAACTGCTCAACCCATCCTACGCGCTTCGCTCGCAATGACGAAATCGAGTACGTGGGCTCGGCGCGTTCGGCGCCTTAGCGCACCCGATGCTCGCTGCGGTGTCGTCTACAGTTCCGGTTCAAAGTAGCGATGATGTTGATACCCGAAATAATGTAAATCGCGTTCTGATCAATAAAGTAGTTGGTGCCCAGGAGAACGTTGCCGATAGTCACTTCATGGGTGGGAATGCCACCACCCATTCGGCTCAAGCCGCCAGTCAGCACAGCTCAATCCCGGTTGCGCATAGGCGGCGGTCGTTGCCGTGACGACCATAAGGGGCACCATGAGCTTCAAAAGCGGATAAAATGCTTTCATGGGTCGAACTCCGTTTCCGCAAATTCATTTTGTCGCGCTACAGACGTGCACATCGCACTTCATAAGGTAATCCTTTCTGCGCTTAGCCGATCTCGGAAACACCCGAGATCGGCGGCGCGCACCTCAGGATGACGACGAACCCTTAGCTGTAGGATGGGTTGAGCGCAGCGAAACCCATCATAAGGATCGGACGGTTGTTTGATGGGTTTCGCAAGTGCTCAACTCATCCTACGCGCTGCGGAATCGTTCGGATCCATGAATCCGATCCGCGCTAATTAAATGCAGCGTCACCGTAATAAGTCACCGTAATAATGGAAAGCGATGCGATTCTTCAGTTCGTAGGATGGGTTGAGCGTAGCGAAACCCATCGTTCGGCGGCGAGGCAGCGTGATGGGTTTCGCAGGGGCTCAACCCATCCTACGTGCTGTCACCGATCGGACCGATTCGGAATTAGATCAGCTGGTATTGACGCTGCATTCTAGGAATGACCTCACGCAAAGCCTCGTCGCACACCTTTTTGTCGGCGCCCCCGTAGTTAGTTCCTCCGTTCACGCAATTTCAGTTTGCCTCGGGGATTTGACCTTCCGCGATTTTGTAGACGTGGATCGACTTGAATGCCCCACAATGTGCGTGGCGTCGAACGTCTTTTACAATCAGATCTTCGAGTTGAGCCGCCAACATTTTGATTTGATCGGGCATCTAGACCCTCCGTACCTTCACCAATCTATAGATCGCCTTACGAACACCCCGTCGTGCTTCCGCACGTGTCGCATTTGAGGCACGTGCCGTTGCGGACCAGCGTGAAATTCCCGCACTCGCCGCAGGCTTCGCCTTCGTAGCCTTTGGCGCGCGCTTCGGCGCGTTTTTCCGCCGCGGCCTGCTTGGCGTGCACGCGCGCGTCGGTGCGGTTTTGCTGCTCCAGCAAGTCGGTCGGTGAGAGCCTTTGCTCGGGCTCGGTCTTGAGCGCGACGCTGCCTGAGATTTCGGCGCGCGGGCTGGAGGCGGTGAGGGCGGTTAGTTTGGAGGTCACCCCACCCCGGCCGGCTTCGCCGGCCGACCCTCCCCCTGCAGGGGAGGGTGCAGAGGCGTCGCCGCGATCTGCAATGCCTTGGCCGCCTTGCATCACTTTGAGGCGGTCGGTGCGCGAGCGGGTCAGGCCCTTCGATACGAAGCGCGCCTCGGGCGCGGGCCGGCCTTCCTCGACGCCCTTGCCGAGCGCATCAAAGCCTTCGCCCGACGGATCGACATGGGCGAGGTCGAAGCGCGACAGATAGCTCACCGCGAGCTCGCGGAACACGTAATCGAGGATCGAGGTGGCGTATTTGATCGAGTCGTTACCCTGCACCGGGCCGGACGGCTCGAAGCGGGTGAAGGTGAAGGCATCGACATATTCGTCGAGCGGCACGCCGTATTGCAGGCCGAGCGACACCGCGATGGCGAAGTTGTTGAGGAGCGAGCGCAGCGCCGCGCCCTCCTTGTGCATGTCGATGAAGATCTCGCCGAGCCGGCCGTCGTCATATTCGCCGGTGCGCAAATAGACTTTATGCCCGCCGACCACGGCCTTCTGGGTGTAACCCTTGCGCCGATCGGGCATGCGCTCGCGCTCGCGCATCACCACAATGCGCTCGACGACTTTCTCGACCACCTTTTCCGCCAGCGCCGCGGCGCGCGAGGCGGCGGGCTTGTCGATGAAGGCCGAAATTAGGTTAAAATCTTGGACGTCGTCGTCCTCCTCCTCGTCGGCGATCAGCTGGCTCTGCAGCGGCTGCGACAGTTTCGAGCCGTCGCGGTAGAGCGCGTTGGCTTTGAGCCCGAGCCGCCAGGACAGCATGTAGGCCGCCTTGCAGTCCTCGACCGTCGCCTCGTTCGGCATGTTGATGGTCTTGGAAATGGCGCCAGAGATGAACGGCTGCGCCGCGGCCAGCATGCGGATGTGGCTCTCGACCGAGAGATAGCGCTTGCCGGTGCGCCCGCACGGATTGGCGCAGTCGAACACCGCGTAGTGCTCCGGCTTCAGATGCGGCGCACCCTCGACGGTCATGGCGCCGCAGACGTGGATGTTGGCGGCGTCGATCTCGCGCCTGGTGAAGCCGAGATGGGCGAGGAGGTCGAAGCTCGGCGCGGCGAGGTCTTCGTCGTCGACGCCAAGCTCATTGGCCAGGAACTCGGCGCCCAGCGTCCATTTGTTGAAGGCGAACTTGATGTCGAAGGCGGTCGGCAGCGCCTTTTCCACCTTCTCGATCGCCTCCGGCGTGAAGCCTTTGGCCTTGAGCGTGGTGTGATTGATCGCCGGCGCCTGGCCAAGCGAGCCGTGACCGACGGCATAGACCACGATCTCGGCGATCTGGCTTTCAGAGTAGCCGAGCGCGCGCAACGCCTCGGGCACGGCGCGGTTGATGATCTTGAAGTAGCCGCCGCCGGCGAGCTTCTTGAATTTCACCAGCGCGAAGTCGGGCTCGATGCCGGTGGTGTCGCAATCCATCACCAGGCCGATGGTACCGGTCGGCGCCACCACGCTGGCCTGCGCATTGCGATAGCCATGGGCTTCGCCGAGCGCGAGCGCGCGATCCCAGGCGCGCCTGGCGTGTTCGGCGAGCTGCTGATCCGGATTGGCCTTGTGGTCGAGCGGCACCGGCGGCGTCGTGATCTGCTCGTAGCCGGTGCGTTCGCCGCGCGCGGCGCGGCGATGGTTGCGCATCACCCGCAGCATGATGTCGCGGTTCTCGGCAAAGCGCGGGAAGGGCCCAAGCTCGGCCGCTATCTCGGCGGAGGTGGCGTAAGAGATGCCGGTCATGATCGCCGACAGCGATCCGCAGAGCGCGCGGCCGGCCTCGGAGTCGTAGGGGATGCCGGACGACATCAGGAGGCCGCCGACATTGGCGTAGCCGAGCCCCAGCGTGCGGAAGTCGTAGGAGCGCTGGGCGATCTCGCGCGAGGGGAACTGCGCCATCAGCACCGAGATTTCGAGCACGATGGTCCACAGCCGCACCGCGTGTTCGTAACCTTCGACGTCGAAATTCATACCTCCCCCTGGAGGGGGGAGGTCGCCGGGCGCAGCCCGGCGGGTGGGGGTGATTGCGGCGCGTTCGCTCACCCCACCCCGGCTCGCTTCGCTCGCCGACCCTCCCCCTGCAGGGGAGGGTGAAGAGCGGAACGCCAGCAAATTCAGCGAGGCGAGATTGCACGCGGTGTCGTCGAGGAACATGTATTCCGAGCACGGATTGGAGGCGATGATCGGCCCCGACGCCGCGCAGGTGTGCCAGTCGTTGATGGTGGTGTGAAATTGCAGCCCCGGGTCGGCGCTGGCCCAGGCGGCATGGCCGATCTTTTCCCACAGCTCGCGGGCCTTGAGCGTTCGGGCGATCTTGCCCGGCTTGGTGCGCCAGAACAGATCCCAATCGCGATCGGCCTCGACGGCTTTGAGGAATTCGTCCGTCACCCGCACCGTGTTGTTGGAATTCTGGCCGGAGACGGTGAGATAGGCCTCCGAATCCCAGTCGGTGTCGTAAATCGGGAAGCTGATGTCGGGGTAGCCTTGCTTGGCGAATTAAATCACTCGGCGGATGTAATTGTCCGGCACGTGATTGCGCCGCGCCGCCTTGATCTCGCGCCGAAGCACCGGATTCTTCTCCGGATCGAAGCAATCGTCGCCCGAGCCTTCGCAGTTCACGCAGGCTTTGAGGATCGCGCGCAAGTGCCGCTGGTTGATCTTGGAGCCGGTGACCAGGTTGGCGACTTTTTGTTCCTCGATCACCTTCCACTCGGTGAACTGCTCGATATCCGGATGATCGGCGTCGAGAATCACCATCTTGGCGGCGCGGCGCGTGGTGCCGCCCGACTTGATCGCGCCCGCCGCGCGGTCGCCGATCTTGAGAAAGCTCATCAGGCCCGACGACTTGCCGCCGCCGGACAGCTTCTCGCCGGCGCCGCGCAGCTTGGAGAAATTCGTGCCGGTGCCGGAGCCGTATTTGAACAGCCGCGCCTCGCGCACCCACAGGTCCATAATGCCACCCTCGTTGACGAGGTCATCGGCGATCGACTGGATGAAACAGGCGTGCGGCTGCGGATGCTCGTAGGCCGTGGCCGATTGCACGAGCTTGCCGGTCTTGAAGTCGACGTAGAAGTGGCCCTGGCTCGGGCCGTCGATGCCATAGGCCCAGTGCAGGCCGGTGTTGAACCATTGCGGCGAATTCGGCGCCGCCATCTGCATCGCCAGCATGTAGCGATGCTCGTCGAAGAAGGCTAAAGCGTCGCTCTCGGACGAGAAGTAGCCGCCCTTCCAGCCCCAATAGGTCCAAGTGCCGGCCAGGCGGTCGAACACCTGTTTGCACGAGGTTTCGCCGACGTAACGGTCCTTTTCCGGCAGCGCTTCGAGCGCGGCCTCATCGGCGACGCTGCGCCACAGCCAGGACGGGACGGTCTCTTCTTCGACCTTTTTCAGCCGCGCCGGCACGCCCGCTTTACGGAAATATTTCTGCGCCAGCACGTCGGAGGCAACCTGCGACCAAAGCTCGGGCACTTCGACGCCCTCGGCGTGGAAGACCACGGAGCCGTCCGGGTTGCGGATCTCGCTTATGGTGAGGCGGAAAGCGATGTCCGCGTAAGGCGATTGTCCGTCTTTGGTGTAGCGCCGCTCGATCCGCATTCTCTGCCCCTTTTTCAACTCGTTTTTCTCAACTCCGGCGGTCCTGCGGAACACCCGCTTAATATAGAGCGCCGACAGCTTCCTCGCGACACGAGGGACCGAAACTGCGGTCCCGCGGCGCGCCTCACCCCTGCATTCCGTTCCGCCACCCACTTGCCGGCTGCAAGCCGGCTTTTCGTTCAAGTCCCGACGCCGCGTCGGGCGCACAAACCCATGCTTCGCGCCGTTGGCGGCGCGGAGCCATTCCGCAAACCCTTTTTGGAGAGCCCGGCGGACTTCGTTACCCGCGCGCCGAACTTGAGAAGGCTAGGCCAAGGCGGTCGCGCGCGTCAAGACCTAGTATGAAAATCTGAATCAACCACTAAATGTGGGGATTGCGGGGACGAATCGGGAGGAGGACGCGCAAGTATCGGATATCAGGGCGAGATTCGAAAGGGCGGCAAATGCGCCGGCGCTCCCTTTTCCCCGCAAGTCTTCCGGCTGCGCTCTTTTTTCGGGCCAGGCAACGGGGTCCTGACGTCCCGACGGGGGCTTGCGAAGAGTTCCGCCGACGCGGCCCGTTCACTGTTCTGTCACGCAATGGCGGGGGTTTCCGGCTGATTCTGAGTGAAAGGCTTCGAGAAACCGGTATTTTTGCCGATCAGCGCCACGGTGGGAGCCGTTAGCACATTGAATCTATGTGTGAATCAGACGCTTCCCGATGGCGTCATCGGGCCGCGGCTTCGCCCCGATCTCGAACCCGCCGATCAGGCGGCATGCGAGCGTAAAAAAGCCGCGCTCGCGGCCAATCATTAACCACAAAACGAGGCCGCTAACGGCCAAGGGCAAGCGCTGGCTTGACGGGGCGTTAGTGGATGCGTCGTTATCCTTCGTTAATGGTGTGGGTGGGGTGGTTGCAGCGTTTCGTGCGTGCTGGGCGCGTCGTCGCGTGTTCCGCCCTGCTGGCCGCTTGCGCTCAAGTCCACAACGATCCCATCAATCAGCCGCTTCTTCCAGGTGCGGCACCCGCCGCCGATCTCAGCCGGGGCGTAGCGACTTACTACGACGACACCGTCGTCGCGCTGTCGTTCTCGGGCGGCGGCACCCGCGCGGCGGCATTCTCCTACGGCGTGCTCACCGGGCTCGACGAGACTCGGGCGCCGAATATCTCGACCTCGCTGCTCGACCGCATCGACTTCGTCACCGGCGTTTCCGGCGGCTCGGTGCTTGCCGCCTATTATGGCCTGAGGAAGCGCAAGACGCTGCCGGAATTCAAGCAGCGCTTCCTGCTGCGCAATCCGGAAGAAAACCTGGAACTCAATCTCAGCTTCCTCAACATTGCCAAGGGCCTGACCGGTGGTGTCAACGATCCCAAGCAGTTCCCGCGCTGGCTCGACGATAATCTCTACGACCATGCCACGTTCAAAAGCCTTTTGTACCAGCGGCGTCCGCTGGTCTGGATCAACGCCTCGGACGTTTATGACCGTACCCCGTTCGTGTTCGGCCGGGTGCTGTTCAGTGCTTTGTGCAGCGACCTCACCAACTATCCGATTTCGCAAGCGGTAGCGGCATCGGCGGCGGTGCCGGTCGTGTTCGCTCCGGTCGTCATTCAAAATTTTCAAGGAAGCTGCTCGGTGCCGTTGCCGGAGTGGGTAAAACGCGTGCGCAGTCAACCGGATCCGTCCCCACTGCTCAGTCAGTTTGCCGACGCGCTGGATCGCTATCACAGCGGCGTAGTTCGCTACGTGAAGCTGCTCGACGGCGGCATCGTCGACAATTACGGGCTTGCCGGGCTTACCATCGCGCGGCTTGCCTCTGATACGCCCTATGGGCCGCTCGAGCCGGAGGAAGGGGTGAAACTGCGGCGGCTGTTGTTCCTCGTGGTCGATGCCGGCCGGGCGCCTTCGGGCAATTGGGTGCAGACCGTGCAAGGTCCGACCGGCGTCGATCTGATTACGGCGACGTCCGATACCGCGACCGGTTCCGGCGCGGTCGGCAGCTATGCCGCTTTTCAGTACACCATGGACGACTGGCAGGACTCACTGATCAAATGGCGCTGCCGGCTGTCGGCCGCCGACCGCCGCCGTTTCGGCGCGCCGCCGGGCTTCAACTGCCGCGAGGTGAAATTCTTCGTCGGCCGCATCTCCTTCGAACAATTTGATCCGCCGCACGCCGCCGCGCTCAACGCGATCGAGACCAATTTTCACTTGCCGCCGGATCAGATCGAGCTGCTCATCAGCTCCGGGCGGGAAGCGCTCAAGATGAGCCCGGTGTTCCGCTCCTTCCTCGGCTCGCTGCCGACGCGGCCGCGCGGCCGGCCGGTGGCCTCTCCCGCCGGGGGCCCGCAAGAGGCGCTGGCGCAGTAAGTCGTAGCGGTGAGAGCCGCAGCGGCGTCAGCCCGTCTTCAGCAGGTGAGCTTCGATTTCGCCGACCGGGTGCTTGGTCAGGTCCTCGCCGATCTCGGCGACGATCCGTTTCTTGACGTCGGCGTGGAAGACGTTGCGCAAATCCGCGAGCGTGCGCGGCGGCGCGACGACGACCAGTGCCGTCGCGCCCCGCTTGCGCACCATGTCCTCGAGAGCCGCCGCCACTCGTCCGGTGAAACGGTGCTCCTCCAGGTGATGCCAGTCGGTCTGTTGCACACTGCTGCGGCGGTGCGTTCCCGAGCTCTCGGCACCCCGTCCGGGTCGGTCGGTTCCCTGCTCGTGGGTCGGCGGGTTCTCCTCAGCGAACACGCGCTCGGTCTTCAAATTGGGGAATTTCTCGTCGCCTTCGTTGCGCAGAAACAGCGCTTTGCGTCCGTCGCCGACGAAGATGACGGCGTCATGGGGTATTGCGATCTTTTCCACCTGCTACTCCCGAGCGATCCACTGCGCCGCGGAAGACGACGCCATGTCACTAACGCGGTCGCATCGGTTTTCAGCATTGACGACGATCAAATCATTGCGGACCGGCCGATGCCGTGGCCACTCGCTCACTCCGCCGCTGCTTTGGCATGGCCGAGCCGCTTATTGAGGGCGTCCAGCAGGCCCTCCGCGGCTTCGGCTATGACCGTGCCGGGCGGGAAGATCGCCTCGGCGCCGGCGGCCTTGAGCGCCTCGTAGTCCTGCGGTGGCACAACGCCGCCGACGACCACCATAATGTCGGAGCGGCCGTTGCGCTCGAGCTCGGCCTTCAGTTCCGGCACCAGGGTCAGATGCGCGCCGGCCAGCGATGAGATGCCGAGAATGTGCACGTCGTTCTCGACTGCCTGGCGTGCGGCTTCCTGCCGGCGTCGCGAACAGTGGCCCGATATCGACATCGAAGCCAAGATCGGCGAATGCGGAAGCGATCACCTTCTGGCCGCGGTCATGGCCGTCCTGGCCGATCTTGGCAACCAGGATGCGCGGGCGGCGGCCTTCATTCTCCTCGAACTCGGCGACGCGCTTCTGCACCCGTTCGACGGCGTCGGTCATGCCGGCCTCCCGCCTGTAGACGCCGGAGATCGCCTTGATCTCCGCCCGATGGCGACCAAAAACCTGCTCCAGCGCCAATGATATCTCACCGACCGTCGCCTTGGCGCGCGCCGCATCGATCGCAAGCGCCAGCAGATTGCCGTTGCCGCGCTCGGCGTTGCGGGTCAGCGCAGCGAGCGCGTCGGCGACGGCCTGCGGATTGCGCTCGCGCTTGAGCCGCGTGAGCTTGTCGATCTGCAATTGCCGCACGGCGCCGTTGTCGACCTTGAGGATGTCGATCGGCACTTCGTCCTGCGGCCGGTATTTGTTGACCCCGATCACCGCCTGCGCCCTGGAATCGATGCGCGCCTGGGTGCGGGCGGCGGCTTCCTCGATGCGCAGCTTCGGCAATGAGGCCTCGATCGCCCGGGTCATGCCGCCGAGTTCTTCGACTTCGCGGATATGCGCCCAGGCTCGCATCGCCAGATCGTGGGTGAGCCGCTCGACATAGAACGAGCCGCCCCACGGATCGATCGTGCGGGTGGTGCCGCTCTCGCGCTGCAGGACGATCTGGGTGTTGCGGGCAATGCGCGCGGAAAAATCGGTCGGCAGCGCCAGTGCCTCGTCGAGCGCATTGGTGTGCAGCGATTGCGTGGCGCCCTGCGTCGCCGCCATCGCCTCGATGGCCGTGCGCACGACATTGTTGAACACGTCCTGCGCCGCGAGCGACCAGCCCGAGGTCTGGCAATGGGTGCGCAGCGACAGCGAGCGGGCGTCGTGCGGATTGAACTGCTTCATCAGCTTCGCCCACAACACGCGCGCCGCGCGCAGCTTCGCCACCTCCATGAAAAAGTTCATGCCGATGCCGAAGAAGAACGACAGCCGCGGTGCGAAGCGGTCGACGTCAAGCGATGCCGCAAGCCCGGCGCGGACATATTCGACGCCGTCGGCCAGCGTATAGGCGAGCTCAAGGTCGGCGGTCGCTCCGGCCTCCTGCATGTGATAGCCGGAGATCGAAATCGAGTTGAATTTCGGCATATGCGCCGAGGTGTAGGCGAAGATGTCGGAGATGATGCGCAGCGAAGGCTTGGGCGGGTAGATGTAGGTGTTGCGCACCATGAATTCTTTGAGGATGTCGTTCTGGATCGTGCCGGCGAGCTTTTCCGGCGGCACGCCCTGTTCTTCGGCGGCGACGATATAGAGCGCCAGCACCGGCAGCACGGCGCCGTTCATGGTCATCGACACCGACATCCGGTCGAGCGGGATGCCGGCAAATAGCGTGCGCATGTCGTAGATCGAGTCGATCGCCACGCCGGCCATGCCGACATCGCCGGAGACGCGCGGGTGATCGCTGTCGTAGCCGCGATGCGTGGCGAGATCGAAGGCGATCGAGAGGCCCTTTCTGCCCGGCAGCAAGATTGCGCCGGTAGAAGGCGTTGGAGTCCTCCGCCGTGGAGAAACCGGCATATTGCCGGATAGTCCATGGCTGGGTGACGTACATGGTCGGATAGGGGCCGCGCAGGAACGGCGCGATGCCCGGATAGGTGTCGAGGCCGTCGAGGCCGCTCAAATCAGCGTCGCCGTAGGCGTTTTTGACGGAGATGCCTTCCGGGGTGAGCCAGGCGCGCCGGCCATGGTCGGCGTCGCCGCGCCGAGTCGGTATCGGCGAAATCGACCTGCGCGAAATTGGGGATTTGGCTCATTTGGTCATCCAATCTCGATGCCAAGAATATCGTAGGCGCTCGTCAGTGTCGCTAGCGCGTCGCAGCCCTCGTAAATGAATGACTGCACCCCGGCAGCCTTGAGTGCAGCCTCGCGGTCGCCCGGCCGACCGGCCAGATATATATGTCGGGCGCCTGCGGCTTGGAGCGCCAGCGCCGCCGCAACCGCTTCCCTGTCGTAGACTTTGTCGGTCGAGCACAGGCACGCCAGACCCGCGCCCGCGGCCTCGAAAGCCTCCGGGAGGGCGGGGAGCTCACCGCTCACCGCCTCGATGCCGCCGGCCTCGAAGAAATTCTTGGCGAAGGTGGCGCGCGCCGTGAACTCCGCTTGGGTGCCCAGATTGGCGAGAAAAATCTTTGGCCGTGCCCCGGTCACCGCCAGCCAGCGATCGGAGGCGTCACGCAAGGCTTCGAACGGTTGGGAGAGGCGGATCGCCGCCAGGGGGGCGACAACGCCTCCGACTTCCGCGAGCGGGAGAGGTGCGTCAACCCTGGCCTCGGCCTCATGCAAGTTCGGGAAGATGCTCACGCCGGTCAGCGCATCCATCTGCCGTGCGACCGCGGCGGCGCGTTTGGCGCGCACGCCGGCGACGTTGCCTTGGAGGAGCGCGTTTTCGAGGCCGCTTGCGACACCGCCGGCTACCTCGATGTCTTGGAACAGCGCCCAGGCGGCGCGGCACAGCTGGTCGGTCAAATCTTCGACGTTGCCGGCGCCCGCCGCCGGATCGGCGACCCTGGCGAGATTGGCCTCGTCGATGAGTATCAGCTGGGTGTTGCGTGCGATGCGGCGGGCAAAACGATCGGGCAGCCCGCGCGCGACGGTGAACGGCAACACCGTGATCGCGTCGGCGCCGCCGAACGCTGCGGCGGACACGGCGATAGTGGCGCGCAAAATGTTCACCTGCGGGTCGCGCTGCGCCATCATCCGCCAGGCGGTTTCGGCCGAAACGAACGTCGGCTCGGCGACGAGCCCGCACGCCACTTCCACGCGGCTCCACAGTTTGCGTAACGCCCGAAATTTGGCAATGGTGAGAAACTGATCCGCGTCGGCGGACAGGCGAAAGAAGATCATGCGCCGCGCCGCATCGAGCGCGATGCCTTCGGCTTCGAGTGCACGCAAATAGGCAAGCGCGACGCCGAGCACGAAAGCCAATTCCTGCGCCTCGGACCCGCTGGCATTGTGGATGATGCGTCCGTCAGCGGCGGTGACGCGGCTGTGAAACCCGTCCCGGGCCAAAGCGGCCAGCCGCCGCGCGAAATGCGGCGCTTCCTCACTCCACTTTCGCGCTGCAGTGCCGGTCATTGCCATGGCGCCGAGCGGATTGTGCGCAAGACGAATGTTTGACGCCCATGGCGACAAAACCCGTCCCTTTGCCAGTGCCGCGTCGACGGCCGCTTCCGCATGAGGGGATAGATCGAGCTCAATCGCGACACCGGCATTGGGGTGAACGCCGTCGAGGACGCGCGCCAGTGCCTGCTCGGTCGCTGGGAGACCAAAACCGTGGTCGCCGATCGAGCCGGCAAACACCAGTGAGAGACCATCGGCACCGTTGTTGAGTTCACGCAGCACGATTTCATTGGCGAGGGCGGGATCGGGATGATCGATCCGCGCCATCACTTGCCAAGCCGTTGCACCGGGCCGCGCTACAACTGGCCGCGCGTCGGAACGACGGGCAGCAAGCGGCTCGATAATGAGGCCGTCGTAAGTAGTGCTCTTGAGGCGCTCGAAGGGCGCGCCCTTGAGCACGGCATCGACCAGTTTGCGCCAATCCTCAGGGGTTGCCGCCGAAAAATCGGCGGCCAGCGGCAAGGTTTCAGGATCCGTCATGGATGCAAAATGCCACGCCTAACCGGGGAGGCCAACTGAGCTTCCTCGGCGAGAGGCGGTGCAATTGGCATGCCGGAGACTGCGACTACCGCGGCGGCAGCTTTTCGATACCACGTGCATCCAGCCGTTCGAGCGCATCGCTCACCCGAATGCCGGCGATCACCTGCTCGGGCGCGATCTCGGCGAGCGGCACAAGGACGAAAGCGCGTTCGAACAGCCGCGGGTGCGGCAAAATGAGGTCGGCGTCGTCGAGCTTGAGATCGTCATAGGCGAGCAGATCGATGTCGATCGAACGGGGCCCCCAGCGGACTTCGTGCGACCGGTCCCGCCCAAAGGCACGCTCGCATTCCTTGGCCCGCGCGAGCAGATCGTGCGGCGATAGCGACGTGGTCACGGCGATGACGGCGTTGACGAATGGCGCCTGATCGGTGACGCCCCACGGCGGCGTTCGATAATCGGAGGAGCGGGCGACAAGCCGCACCGCGGTTTCGTCGCAGAACATGGCGATGGCCCGATCAAAGGTGTAGCGCACGTCGCCGACATTGCCGCCGAGCGCGGCGAATGCCTCAACCATGGCTGACACAGACTTCGTCGGTCATCGCGCGCGCCGGATCGCGGCAGCGACGGCCAGCGCCTGCACCGTCGGCGCGACATCGTGTACGCGGATGATGGCGGCGCCGTTTTCGACCGCCCAAAGATGCGCGGCAAGCGATCCGCCAAGCCGGTCCATCGGATCGGAAGGCGCGACGGTGTGGATGAAGCGCTTGCGCGAGGCGCCGACCAGCAGCGGCAGGTCGAAGCTCCGCCACACACCGAGCCGGGCGATGCATTCGATGCTTTGCTGCGGCGTCTTGCCGAAGCCGATGCCCGGATCAAGCACGATGCGCTCGCGCTTGATGCCGGCGCGTGCCGCGATATCGAGCGAGCGCCCGAAGGACGCGGTGACGTCGGCGATGATGTCGATGATGGGATCGGCAGTCTCGCGATTGTGCATGACGATGACCGGGACGCCGCGTTCGGCGACCAGGCCGGCCATGTCCGGATCGCTCTGCAAGCCCCAAACGTCATTGACGATCGCGGCGCCTAGATCGAGCGCCCAGGCGGCAACCGAGGCCTTCATCGTGTCGATCGAAATCGGGACGCCGAGAGCGACGACTTCGGACAGCACGGGCTCGAGCCGCGCACGCTCCTCCTCGATCGAGACGCGGACGGCGCCGCCATAGGGACGGGTCGAATTCGGCGCCGATATCGAGAAAATCGGCGCCCTCCGCGGCGAGCTGGCGGGCGTGGGCGATCGCCGCCGTTGGATCGAGAAAGCGGCCACCGTCGGAAAATGAATCCGGCGTAACATTAAGCACGCCCATGACGAGCGGACGCGCCTTCGCCAGGAGCCTTGCCTGCACGTCACCGTCGAGCGCGAAGTTCGGCGCCTGAAAGCCGCGAGGGTTCACGTTCGTAGCCATTGAGCTGGCCTTTGCGCGGTCAGGCGCGGCGAGTCAAGCCGCCGAACGCCGCCGCGGCGCTGCAGCAAAAGACCGCCCGCCTACCGGCGATCAATAGCGGACAACAGGCGGCAGCTTCTTGGCGCTCTCAATCCAGCGCTCGACCATCTTCACCGACGGCAGGAAGCGCACCAGTTTGCGCTTCATGTTGGCTTCGATCATCTGGTCGACGAGTTTCTGCGGGTTACGGAACTTGAGCTCGTTGACGGTCTTGACGCCGGCGGCGCACAACAGCTCCGAATATTCCCAGCCGACGCCTTTGATGCGCATCCGGTCGGCGGCAGTCACCCAGTCGAGAACGCGCTTATCGTTGGTTCCGAGCTTCGCGGCTATCTTGAGCCGTTGCTTCGGCGTCTTCGCCTCCCGCAGCAGGCCGATCGTCGTGCGGATCCCTTCCGACTTCAGGACCAACGCGGTGTCCGCTCCGATACCGTGAATCTCGGTGATGGGATACGCCATCGCTGCCCCCTCAATCGCGCAATATCGATTTGGCAACCACGTGCGTACTCAAACAAATTGGGACAAACCGGGAATCGCGCCGACAATTTCGCCGACGGCGTCCTCGCCGACCTTCTCGCGGGCAAAGGCAATGAACTGCCGAGTAATGCCTTGCACCTGACCCATACTCAGCCCCGCACCCATCATGCGCATGCCGGCGCCCATCACGCCGCCCATGCCGCCGCCGCCTTCAGCCGCGGCTTTCTGCATCAGAGCCTCAGCTCCGGGGAGTTTGGCCACCAGCAATTGCATTTTGTCGGCTGGGCCTTCCTTGGCCAGGAAGTCGAGAATGATGCCGACGGCCGTTTCGGCAGCCGCCGGATCGACGCCAACGTCGGCGACGAGACGCCCGATCAGTTCGTCCATGATGCCCCCGCCCGCTCCGTATTTCCGGCCCGTTCCAGCCATAATGTACCATTCGCGGTCGGCGTGACAAGCGCGAGTCTGGCGGATCGCGCAATCGGTTTTCTGGTGTTGCGAATTTGCCGCTCCCTACAATTGCGTTGCAAATTCGCGGAGAACCGCGCGCGGTCCATCTTCCCGAATGCGCGTGAGGGATTTGCCACCAGTGCGGGCCGACGCGGAAAATTCCGTCGCCAGGGCGAGGTTAAACACAAATGACAGCAGCCGAAGCTTTGCCGGCAGTTCTCGACCGCATCGACGGCGATCTCGAGGCGAGCCTCGATCGCTTGTTCGCGCTTCTGCGCATCCAGTCGGTGTCGACCGATCCGGCCTATGCGGCGCACTGCCGCACCGCTGCCGAGCATGTCGCGGCTGACCTGCGCAGCCTCGGCTTCGAAACCAGCGTACGCCCGACTGAGGGGCATCCGGTGGTGGTCGGCAAAAGCGGCAACGGAAGGTCTGCCGGAAACCGCGCCGCGCGTGCTGTTCTACGGTCATTACGACGTGCAGCCGGTCGATCCGCTCGATCTGTGGGAGACGCCGCCGTTCGAGCCGCGCATCGAGACGCTCGACGGCGGACGAAAGATCATCGTCGCTCGCGGCGCCTGCGACGACAAAGGTCAGGCGATGACGTTCATCGAGGCATGCCGCGCCTTCAAGGCGGTGACCGGCAAGCTCCCGCTCGACATCACCATGATGATCGAAGGCGAGGAGGAGTGCGGCTCGAAACACCTGTTCGGCTTCGTGCGCGACAATGCCGACGAGCTCAAGCGCGATCTGGCGCTGGTATGCGACACCGGCATGTGGGATGCGCAGACGCCCTCGATCACGACGTCTCTGCGCGGGCTGGTCTACGAAGAGGTCAGGCTCACCTGCGCCGACCGGGATCTTCACTCCGGACTGTTCGGCGGCGCGGCGCGCAATCCGATTCATGTGCTCGCCGACATTCTTTCAGCGATGCACAGGCCGGACGGCTCGGTCGCTATTCCCGGCTTCTATGACGGCGTCCACGAGCTGCCGCCCGACATCAAGGCCGATCTCGCCGGGCTCGGACTGACTCCGGAAAAATTCCTCGGGCCAATCGGGCTGAAGATTCCGGCTGGCGAACAGGACCGCATGCTGATCGAACAGATTTCCACCCGGCCGACCGCCGAGGTCAACGGCATCATCGGCGGGTATACCGGTGAGGGGGCCAAGACCGTCATTCCCGGCAAGGCGATGGCCAAGGTTTCCTTCCGTCTGGTCGGCGCGCAGGATCCCGGAAAAAATCCGCGCCGCGTTCCGCGATTTCGTGCGCGCGCGGGTGCCGAGCTGACTGCTCGGTGGAGTTCGGCAATTTCACCAGCGCGCCGGCGTTCGACGTCGCGTTCGACAATCCTGCGCTTGCCAAGGCGCGCGCGGCGCTCGCCGAGGAGTGGGGCAAGAAGGCGGTCACCGTCGGTGCCGGCGGCTCGATCCCGATTGTCGGCGATTTCAAGACCGTGCTCGGCATGGATACGTTGATGGTCGGCTTCGCGCTCGACGACGACCGCGTGCATTCGCCCAACGAAAAGTACGATCTTCGGAGCTTTCACAAAGGCATCCGCAGCTGGGCGCGGATTTTGGCGGCGCTGGCTGGATAGGGAGGGTTTCATGAAGCTTGCGTTTCTCGCCATCGGTGTCTGCGCCGCGGCGCTCGGGTCGCTGCCCGCTTCGGCAGCGGGCGTCGACAAGCTCTACGTCCTCGATTGCGGGCAGATCTCCGCTCCCGACCAGTCGCGCTGGTCGCCCGGTGTTAATGTGGGTGTGCCGATCCAGCTTTCCGACAACTGTTACCTCATCCATCATGCGCAGGGCTGGTTTCTGTGGGATACGGGTCTGCCCGATGCCGTGGCTGGCGTCCCCGATGGCGTCAAAGGCGCCAATGGGTTCCTGATGAAACGGGCCAAGACGCTCGCCGGCCAGCTCGAGCAACTCGGCGTCAAACCCGCCGACATCAAAGCCATGGCGGTCTCGCACACCCACCCGGACCATATCGGCAATGTCGAACAGTTTCCTCAAGTCATGCTGTACGTGCAGAAAGCCGAGTATGAATGGCCGGGCGCCAACGGCGTACCGCGCTTCAATCCGAACCATCCGGTGACCAAGCTCGAAGGCGACCACGACGTGTTCGGTGACGGCTCGGTCGTCATCATTTCGACGCCGGGCCACACGCCCGGTCATCAATCCCTGCTGGTCAGGTTGCCGAAGACCGGCGCCGTGGTGCTCTCGGGCGACGCGGTCCACTTCAAGGACAACTGGGATAATCGCCGCGTCCCGGGAATGAACTTCAACAAAGAACAGACGCTCGCCTCGATGCAGCGCATCGCCGACATTCTGGCGAAAGACCGCGCGCAGCTTTGGATCAACCACGACAAGCCGCAAAGCGACGCACAGAAGAAGTCGCCGGAGTATTACGAGTAGAACAGAGTATTACGAGCAGAAGATTTTCCGGCCGGTCAATCGTCCGCGCCGGCGATCAGGCGCGGACTGACAAAGCGCTCCAGGCGGCCGGCATTGGCGTGCAGGCGCGCCCAATCGTCGAAGGCAAATTCGATGACTACCAGCCCTGATGTCGGCAGCTTCTCGCTAAGGCCCTCGCGCGCTTGCCTGTCGCCCGAGGCGATCAATTGCGCCGCGAGATCCTGCAGGCCGGGATTGTGTCCGACGATAAGGAGCGTCGGCGCTTCGTGCGCCTCGCGAATGAGGCCGACAAGCGTTTCCGGGCCAGCGTTGTAAACGCGTTGATCCTTGACGACCCGGGGCTCCTTGCTGAAGCATGCGGCGACGAGGGCCCAGGTTTCCTGCGCGCGCGTTGCCGGCGATACCAGCACAATGTCGGGAACCAGGCGCTGGCGCACCATATACGCGCCGATGATCGGTGCATCGGCACGGCCTCGCGCCGTGAGCGTACGGTCACGATCGCCTTGGCCCGGCGCGGCGCGCTCGGTCTTGGCGTGGCGCAGCAGCAGCAAACGACGCATCGCGGACCTGTCGCCCTGTCAAAGTTCCAGTCTAGTGCGGCGAGTGTGAAGTTCCTATAGTGCGGGCGCTTCGCGCGAAGGAACTTCATACCACCAGTATTTGCAGCATATGGCCGCGCACGCTTGCGGCGCGAACCAGCCTAATGATGGATCAAGCCGATACGATCGCCGCCTATGGCAACAGCTGGTACGCCGCGACCAAGGCGGACGCGCCGCAGCGGCCGCCGCTTCATGCCGATCTCGATGTCGAAGTCTGCGTCATTGGCGGCGGGCTTGCAGGTTTGACCACGGCGCGAGAAGTTGCGCGTGCCGGTTGGTCCGTCGTGCTGATCGAAGCTGACCGGATCGCGACCAGCGCTTCGGGGCGCAATACCGGCTTTGTACTGCCCGGTTTCGCCGCTGCGCCGGATGCTATCATGAGCCGTGTCGGTTTTGCGCGAGCCAAAGATTTGTGGGCGCTCTCGCAGAGCGGGCTCGACTATGTGCGTAACGCCATCCGCGACGATGCGATGCCGGGGATCGATCCGCAGGACGGCTGGCTTTACGTCTCCAAGATCGACAGCGGCGATGCGTTTACCCATCTCATCGGGCTCTTCGGCGAATTCGGCGAAGAGATCGAGGGCTGGCCGACCGAACGGGTGCGCGCAGCGCTGCGCAGCGAGCGCTACTTTCACGCCATTCACTTTCCGCGGGCGATCAATATCCACCCACTGAACTATGCATTGGGTCTGGCTGCCGCCGCCGAGCGTGCCGGTGCCCGCATCTTCGAGCAAACATCGGCTTTGTCGATCGACCCGGCGGGCGTGCGCAAACGCGTCGTCACGCCACACGCCCGGCTGCGGGCCAATCATGTCGTGTTGTGCGGCAATTTGCAGATCGCGGCGCTGGTGCCGGAGATTGCGGCCGCCCTTATTCCGATTACGACCTATGTGATCACGACCGCCCCGCTGGGACCGCGTCTTGCCGAAGCGATCGGCTATCGCGGCGCGGTAAGCGACTCCGAACTGGCGGATAATCACTACCGCATTGTCGACGGCGACCGGCTGATGTGGTCGGGCCGAGTGACGACCTGGCCCGGAAATCCGCGCCGCTATGGGCGCGCGCTGACCAGGGACATCAAAAAAACCTATCCTCAGCTCGGCAAGGTTGCCGTCGACTACGCGTGGTCCGGCACCTTGGGCAACTCCATTCATCGCATGCCGCAGATCGGCGAACTCGCACCCGGATTGTGGCTGGCGAGCGGCTTCGGCGGTCACGGTCTCAACACCACGGCGATGGCCGGCAATCTCATCGCCCGCGCCATCGTCAACGGCGACCAGACGTGGCGGCAATTCACGCCGTACGAGCTGGTGTGGGCCGGCGGAATTTTGGGCCGCGCGACCGCGCAGATGTACTATTGGATGAGGCGCGTGCGTGATGCGGCGGTCGAGCGCCGCGCCCGCGCGGCGGGGCTGGCGTATCGCCGAGTCCACGAATCAGAAGCAGCGAAGGTGGAACCCGAGCCGCAGACGGTTGCGGAGCAGAACGCATCTTTGCCGGAGGATTCGGGATCCATCGTGCCGCCGCCCGCCGAGGGCGCAAGCCGACTTACAAAGCTAGCGAAACCTGTCGAATCTCGCCAAGAATCCAAAGCATGAACGGCGGCGTGGCGATCCTGCCACAATGTTTTGGAAAGCATGCGCCGCGGTCGCCCTTGCAACCGACTTGGTCTACAATGAATTATAAGGCTCCGTGGCGGGTGGACGGAGCGGGGGGTCGTCAATGCCGTTGGCCGGTTGGCGTTTTGCAGTTTCGGGGCTGTTGGTCTTGCCCGGGATTGCCGTGGCGGCCGATCTTGAACCGCCTCCTCCGGCGCCGCCACCCTCCGCCCCGGCAACCTATGCTCCCGCGGTTCCGGATTGGGTTATCACAATCGGCGGCGAAGGCCGGGCGATTCCGGCTTACCCGGGGGCGCCGACGAACCTCTACACCTTTACCGGGTTCCCGCTGCTCGTGCTGCAAAAGCCCGGCGACGCTCCGTTCTTTTTCGCAGCGCGCGACAGTTTCGGTGTGCCTATCGTCAACCTTGGCCAGTTGCAGTTTGGGCCGGTCGGACGACTTGTGTGGCCGCGCTATCAATCCTGGTACAGCCAGATCAACGGCTTGGGTGACGTCAATTTGGCGGTGCAACTCGGCGGTTTTGCCGCTTACTGGCCTGTGCCGTGGCTGCGATTGCGCGCCGAAATACGGCAAGGGATCGGCGGCGAAACCGGCCAAACCGGCGACGTTTTCCTGGACGCGGTCGTGCCGTTCGGACAGTGGAGAATTTCCGGCGGCCCGCGCATGACACTGCAATCGACGGCGGCGCTGTCTCCGTATTTCAGCATCACGCCAACACAGTCAGCCAACTCTACCGTTTCGGGTCTACCGGCGCTGCCAGCCTATAACGCGACCGGGGGCTTTTATTCTTACGGCGCCGGCGGCCAGCTGGAATATTTCTTTAATCCGCAATGGTCGACCCACGCGCTTGTGGAATACGAACGGATCACCGGTTCCGCGGCCGATTCTCCGCTGGTGACCCAGCGCGGCTCGCCGAACCAATTCAGCTTTGGGCTAGGCGTGACCTATACCTTTGCGATGCATCCATTGTTCAACATCCATTCCTTGTGGTGAGCGCCGGCGCTGTCAGCGGCCTTCCCGCCTGGTCATAAACGCCAACCGCTCGAACAGGTGCACGTCCTGCTCGTTCTTGATCAATGCGCCGTGCAGCGGCGGAATGAGCTTTTTCGGATCGCGCTCGCGCAGCGTCTCCAGCGGGATATCCTCGACCATGAGCAGCTTGAGCCAGTCGAGTAACTCCGAGGTCGAGGGTTTCTTCTTCATGCCCGGGACCTCGCGGATCTCATAAAACAGCCGCAGCGCCTCGGCCACCAGGCGATGCTTGATGCCGGGGAAATGCACCTCAATGATCGCGCGCATCGTGTCCTGGTCGGGGAAGCGGATGTAGTGGAAGAAACAGCGGCGCAGGAACGCGTCCGGCAGCTCTTTCTCATTGTTCGACGTGATGACGACGATCGGCCGCCGCCGTGCATGGATGGTTTCGCCGGTCTCGTAGACGAAGAACTCCATGCGATCGAGTTCCTGTAACAGATCGTTGGGGAACTCGATATCGGCCTTGTCGATCTCGTCGATGAGCAGCACCGGCCGCTCGTCGGCGACAAACGCCTCCCATAGCTTGCCGCGTTTGATGTAGTTGCGGATGTCCTTGACGCGCGTGTCGCCCAACTGGCTGTCGCGCAGCCGCGTCACCGCATCGTACTCGTAGAGCCCCTGCAGCGCCTTGGTGGTCGACTTGATGTGCCACTCGATCAGCGTGGCGCCGTGCGCCTTGGCGATCTCGATCGCGAGCACGGTCTTGCCGGTGCCGGGCTCGCCCTTGACCAGCAATGGACGCTCAAGTGCGATCGCGGCATTGACCGCAACCTTCAGATCGTCGGTGGTGACGTAGGCGCTGGTACCTTCGAAACGCACGTGTCTTCGCTCAGTTCTGTCAGCCGGACATGATCCAACAACCGGAAGTGCCGAGGTTTAAGGCCGTGGCAGGCTTTTTCAGGATGCTGGTCGAGGTGGCATCGAGGTGGCATTAAGCACGTCGAGCGCGTCGCTCACAAGACGCCGCCGCGCTCGGCGGCGTGGCCGCGACGCGTGATGCCGCTGGGCATTTTCTGCCTGCCGCCCGGCACATCCGTACCAGACGAAAAGTCCGCCGCCGCCGCAAGTCACTGGAAAAATTTAATAAATCTCATGGCACAGGCCTTGCTCTGCCGTGCGCGTGCGTAGTGGAGCGGCCGCCAGTTGTGCCCCGCCACACGTTGAGTTGAGGACCGAGTTGGAGCTCATGTCATGGGTATTTTCGATGCATTGACCACCTCCGTGGCCGGTCTGCAGGCGCAGTCGTTTGCGCTGCAGAACATCTCGGGCAATATCGCCAACTCCCAGACCACCGGCTACAAAGAAACAGACACCAGCTTCGAGGACATGGTCTCGGCGGCTTCGGTGGACCAGACGACCGCGAACGGTGTGATCGCCAATTCTGTCGCTACCAACACTGTGCAGGGCACGATTTAAAGCACGTCGGTGTCGACCGACATGGCCATCAACGGCAACGGCTATTTCGTGGTGGCGCAGCCGGTTGGCGATGTCGACAATCAGCCGCAGTTCAGCGGTGTCAGCGACTACACCCGCGCCGGCGATTTCCAGCTCAACTCGGGCGGCTATCTGGTGAACGGCGCCGGCTATTACCTCATGGGTATTCCGATCGATGCGGCCACGGGAAATCCGGTGGGCAGCTCGCCTCAGGTCCTCCAGTTCGACAACAATTTCGTGCCGGCGCAGGCGACGACCGCCATTCAGTATCAGGCCAACCTGCCCAGCACGCCGAGTTCGGGAATGATCGTCGGGACGGATTTCGAAGCCAATCCGCTCGCCGGAGCGCCGGCTGCGGCGACGATCACCGGCACCGGCGCCACTTTACAGCCGGACGCTGTTGCGACGCTCACGGGCAACGTCAGTCTCACCACCGGAACCACGCTGGCGTCGCTCGGAATTAACACCGGCGACGAGATTACCATCAACGATGGCATCAATGCGCCGTTCGTCTACAATGTACCGGCAGGACCGCCGTCGCCAACAGTCAACGATTTGATCACCGCCATCAATGCGGCCCACACCGGCAACACCCTGGACGCGACCGCCGCCCTGTCGGGTGGCGCTAGCGGCGATCTGGTGCTCACTGGCACAACCGGGACGGCGTCGGTCACCGTCACTGCGACGGGCACCGACGCCACGGAGCTTGGCTATGCCGCCGGAGCCAACTCAGCCGAGCCGGTCAATCTGTTGACGCAAGGCGCCGTTGCCCAGGGCGACACGATGAGCATTTCGGTCAACGGTGGCACCCCGACCGTGATCACGTTCGGCACCGGAGCCGGTCAGGTCGCCACCCTTGCTGAACTGCAAACCGCGATCGGGGTTGTCGGTGGTTTGACCGGAACGGTCAACACCGCCAACGGGGATATCACGCTCACCTCCAACAACAATATCTCGCTCGACAGCACGCCAGCGGCACTGCTGTCGGAATTTGGCATCCACAATGACGCCGCCTACCCGGCCAACGACACAGTTATCGCCAATGACGTGTCGACCTTCACCAGCCAATCGGTCAGCGGAGGCTCCATCACCGCCTATGACTCCGAAGGCAATCCGGTGAACGTTCAGTTCCGTTGGGCCCAAACCGCTCCCGGCTCTTGGCAGTTGTTCTATCAAAGCAACTCGAATGCAACAGGGACGGAAGCTGCTTGGCAGAACGTCGGCCAAGTATTTACGTTTAATTCGAATGGCGAAATGACTCCGCCCCTCTCGGGTATCACGCTGCAAAACCTGACAGTGAACGGTGACAACCTCGGCAACGTCCAACTCAATTTCGGCACCAACGGCCTCACTCAGTTCGCCAATTCAAGCGGCACGCCGCAGGTGAGCCAATTGCAGCAGAACGGGTTCGCCGCCGGCCAACTCGAATCCGTCGCGGTCGACGGCCAGAACCAAATCGTCGGTCAGTTCTCGAACGGCCAAACCATCCCGCTGGCGGAGATTCCGCTGGCGATGTTCAACGGCCAGGACGCGTTACAGTCGCTCAACGGCGAAGCCTACGCGGCCACGGCCGATTTAGGTCCGCCGATCTTTGGCGCCACTGGAACCGTTGTCGGCAGCTCGCTTGAAGCTTCGAACGTCGACATCGCGACGCAGTTCAGCCAGTTGATCGTCGCCCAGCAGGCCTATTCAGCCAATGCCAAGGTCATGCAGACCGCCGACCAGATGATCCAAAGTCTGCTGGAAGTGATCCAGTGAGCGAGTCTTCGGGTCTAAGCCGCGTGGACGGCTAGAGGAATGGGCCTTTCCCAGGCGCTATCCGCCGCTTTGGCCGGCGTCAACACGACCCAGCAAAGCCTCTCGGTGATCGCCGGGAACGTCGCGAACGCCAACACGCCCGGCTACATCGCCGAGACGGTCAATCAGGTCGAGGTCGCGACCGCCGGGCAAAATGGCGTCAGTGTCGACACCAGTGGGATCAACCGCAATCTCGACACCCTGCTGCAAAGCCAGTTGTGGACCGAGACGTCCGGCGGCTCCTACGCCGACACCACCTCGCAGCTTTATCAGCAGCTCCAGCAACTCTACGGCACGCCCGGATCCTCGACGTCATTTGACGCGATCTACAACAATTTCACCACCGCGGCCCAAGCGTTGTCCACGAGCCCAGGTTCATATTCGGCGCAGACCGCCGTGGTCGGCGCCGCGCAGGCGCTGGCGCAAAATCTCAATTCCATGACGACGAACATTCAACAGCTGCGCACCCAAGCGGAGCAGGGCATCGCCACTGACGTGCAAACCGCGAACAACGCGTTGCAGCAGATAGCCCAGATCAACCAGCAGCTCGCCGGCAGCTCCACCGCGGACAGCGCCGCGGCGACGCTCGAGGACCAGCGCGACCAGGACGTCACTCAGCTGACTCAGTTGATGAACGTCAATGTGGTGCAGAATTCCAACAACCAGATTTCCGTCTTCACCGGGACCGGCCAGCAACTGGTGGCTGGCCCGCAGGCCTCGCAGCTTAATTTCGACAATGTGGGAACGTTATCGGCCACGGCGCTATGGAGTTCCAATCCGAGCCAGGACGGTGCGGGCACGATCACGCTGGTATCGCCGGGCGGCGCCACCACCGATCTGATCGCCGCGAACGCGATCCAGTCGGGCGCGATCGGCGCTTATCTGCAAATGCGCGACACCATCCTGCCGCAAGCGCAGAATCAGCTCGACGAATTGGCCAACCAGATGTCGCAGGCGCTGTCGAACCAGACGACCAGTGGAACTGCGGTCACCTCCGGGTCACAGTCGGGATACAGCGTCGACGTCGGCTCCCTGTTGCCGGGCAACTCGTTCCAGATCACCTACACCGACTCAAGCAATGTTCAGCACACGATCACGGTGGAGTCGCTAGGTTCTGGCGGCACATTGCCGCTGCAGACTTCACCGTCCAATGCCAACAACCAAACCATCGGCATCAACTTTTCCGGCGGCATGGGTTCGGTGGTGTCGCAGCTCAACGCGGCGCTCGGCACCAACCTGCAATTCTCCAATCCCTCCGGCACCGTGCTGCAGGTGCTCAACAATGGCAGCAGCGGCAATGTCGTGAATTCGCTGTCGGCGACGTCGACTGCGACGTCGCTCACAAGCGGCAGTGCACCGCTGCCGTTGTTTCTCGACGGCACCGCTCCGATCACCGGCGCGCTCAGCTCCGGCGGCTCGCAAACGACCGGTCTGGCCGGGCGCATCACGGTCAATTCGGCGGTGGTCGCTTCGCCCTCAAGCCTGGTGACCTACGCGCCGGGCACCGCCTCGGGCGATCCGACGCGGCCGGATTTCATCGTCAATCAGCTCACCAACGCTTCGTTGAACTATTCTCCGACGACCGGGATTGGCAGCTCGGCCGAGCCGTACAGCGGCACGCTGTCGAACTATATGAGCCAGATCGTCAGTCAGCAGAGCCAGGCGGCGAATGCGGCGACCAACCTGCAGCAGGGGCAGGACACGGTGGTGAGCGCCTTGCAACAGCGCTTCAACGATGAATCCGGCGTCAACATCGATACCGAAATGTCGAATCTGATCGCGCTGCAGAACGCCTATGGCGCCAACGCGCGGGTGATGACGACGATTCAGCAGATGATGTCGACGCTATTGCAAGTGGTGCAGTGATGAGCATTACCGGCCCCGGATCGATCACTGCGACCAACCTGCTGGCGCAGAACAATATGAGCAACCAGCTCAACACGCTCAGCGAGGAGTTGGGCACTGGCCAGGCCGCCTCGACTTATTCCGGGCTCGAATCGCAAGCAGGACTAGCTTTGCAACTGAGCGCCCAGCTTGCGGCCACCAACGGCTACAGCAGCACCTCCGCAACCGTCGGCACAACGCTTAGTATCGCGCAGTCGGCGCTGACCCAGATCGACAGTGCCGGCAATTCAGTGCTGCAGGCGATCAACGAACCAAGCGCCTTGACGCTCGACAATAACGGCCAGACATCGACGCAGCAATCCGCCGCAGGTTACCTCGATCAAATTCTGTCGGCGCTTAACACCCAGGTCGGGGACAATTACATCTTCTCGGGGAGCGCAGTGGATCAGCCGTCCGTCGCCTCGACGAACGCCATTCTCAACGGCAACGGCACCCAGGCCGGGCTTATCCAGGTCATTGCGCAACGCCTGCAGGCCGATCAAGGCGCCAATGTTCCCCCACTCGGCCGTCTGGTCATTCCGCCGGCGGCGGGTTCCACCGTCTCGATCAGCGAGGATGTCGCTGGCTCGCCCTTCGGCTTCAAGCTGGCCGGTGTGAACTCCAGCTTGACCGGAGCGGTGGTCACTCCCTCGGGCCCGCCGACGTCTTACTCGGTCAATCTCGGCGCATCCAATCCAAATCCCGGCGATTCGATCGCGTTCAGCTTAAATTTGCCCGACGGGTCGAGCCAGTCCATCACGCTGCAAGCAACAACGAATTCGCCGCCGGGCGCGAACCAATTCACCATCGGCACGTCAACGGGCCAGACCGCCACCTATCTGCAAACGGCGCTGACCACCGCAGTCACCAATCTGGCGCAGACGGCGCTGCCGGCCGCGTCCGCCATGGCCGCCGCCAATAATTTCTTCACCGGCGAGACCCAGGTCACCGGCGCGAATAATGCCGTCGACGCTACACTCGCAAGCGCAACACCTTCGACGCAATCGACGGCGGCCCTCACGTCCACCGGGTTCAGCGAACTGCAAAACGGCGACACGCTGACTTTTACGCTCGGCGGGACGTCCTTCACGGCCACGTACGTCACCGGCGCCCCTGTCGGCAATCAGTTCACGTCGCTTGCTCAACTGCAGACTCTTCTGAACACGGCCTTCAACGGGCAAGCTGTCGCAACTCTACCCGTCAGCGGACCCGATAGCGGCGGCCTCGTTTTGACCAGCGACAACCTCACCCAAAACTTCACCACCGGCGGCGTCAATAGCATCGCGGATCCCGCCACGGATTTCGCGGCCACGAATGCGAACATAGTCCCGGGCAGCGAACTGACGGTTAGCGACGGCACCAACACGACCACCCTCTATTACGTAGCCAGCAATGCCAGCGCCGCCAACGGCACCTTCAGCACCCTCGACACCCCCGGCTCCTCGCTCCTCGACGCCATCGCCAACCCGGCGTCCGGCGTCCAGGCCACGATCATCCCGTCTGATAATGGCGGCGCGCTCGAGCTTACCAACACCGATAGCAATGGCTCGATCGCAGTCGGCGGAGCTATCGGCAGCGCGCTGGGCTTCTCGTCCGGATCTGTCAGCAACAATGTGGACGCACCGCAACGGGTGGCCGGGCCGCCATTCGACACCGCGACGTCGCTGGTGGCGGGTACGCCGGCCAACACGGTCTTCTGGTACACCGGCGAAAACGGCGCCACGCCGGCGCTGCAGACCGCGACCGCGCAGGTCGGCCCCTCACTCACGGTCGCCTACGGCATGCGCGCGACCGAGCCGGCCATCACCTCGCTGCTGGCCAATGTGGGCGTGCTCGCCGCCACCTCGTACTCGCCGAGCAATCCCAACGCGCAAGCGAGCTATCAAGCGCTCAGCCAGAGCGTACAGGCAAACCTCGGTGGCCAGTCGGGCGCGCAAACCGTGGGTGATATCCAGGCCAGCATCGCCAATGCCCAGAATACATTGAAGAACGCCACCACAACGAACACGCAGACACAGACGACCCTGCAGGACATGTTGCAAGGGATCGAAGGCGTCAATCAGAATCAGATCGGCGAGGATATTCTGACGTTGCAGAATGAACTGTCGGCGTCGATGTCGGTCACGGCGCGGCTGGCGCAGATGAGCCTGGTCAACTTCCTTGCGCCCACGACTGGATAAGAAAGCCGCAGCGGCCCACAAGCTAGGGTTAGAACTCGTTAATTCTTCGGCTCTGACAATACGATCCTGATTCGTTTTTGGAAGGGAATTGGGATCGTGCGCAGGAACCTTTTTTGGCTGAGCGATGAGCAATGGGAGCGGATCAAGCCGCATCTGCCGACGGATCTGCGGGGCGTCGCGCAGGCGGATGATCGGCGGGTCGTCAGCGGCATCGTGCATGTGCTGAAAAGCGGCTGCCGCGGGTGCGATTGCCCGCCCGAATACGGCCCGCAGATGACGATCTATAATCGTTTTGTGCGCTGGGCGCGGCGTGGCGTCTGGGAAAACTTATTCCGCGAGCTTGCCGGGAGCGGGCGATCCACAGACACGCAGACGATCGACTCCACGCACGTGAAAGCGCACCGCTCGGCTGCGGGCGGAAAAGGGGGGAACAGAAGCAGGCTGTTGGCCGCTCGCGCGGAGGGCGCAACACAAAGATTCACGCACTCGCAGATGCTAAAGAGCGCCTCCTTGCCATCCTGTTGACCGGCGGCGAGGCGCACGATTGTCCAGTCGCCGAGCGGCTCATTCGCAGAGCCAAGCCGTCGAAACGGATGCTCGGCGACAAGGCTTACGATATCGCCGAATTCCGCGAGGAACTGGATCAGCGCGGAACCAAGCCGGTCATCCCCAATCGCTGCAACAGGAAACAACCGTTCAGCTTCAGCAAACGTCTCTACAAGCTGCGCTGGCGCATCGAGAGTGCGTTCAACAGATTGAAGGACTTCAGGCGCATCGCAACCCGCTACGATAGACTGGCTCGCAATTACCTAGCCTCGGTCTGCCTTGTCGCCGCTCTTGTATGGTGGATCTAATGAGTTTGGACCTGGTCGCCCGATTCATTCAGATTGAAGAGTAAAGGGTTGAGTTTGATACGAGCATCTGGTGTTGTGAAGTGCCAGTCGGCCTTGGTGTTGTTGGCATTGCGGTCGTGCTCTCAGGCGGCGATTTCCTCGACGAGCGCCAGCCTTTATCTCCCTGCTACGAATACTTCGAACGCATTCCTGTTTGCCGGATGGCGCGAGCCATCCTCGCCGTTTGCGCATCGAATTTCGCCAGCGCTCGATTTCAGGTTACGCTCCCGTTTGATTAAGGGAGTGAACGACCATGGCCGACCAAGCATTCCAGGCGAGGCTCGAACGCCTGCTCGACCGCACGGAAATTTTCGATCTGGTGCGGTTCGAGCGATTGTGCCGCGACCAGCGCGATTTCCCCGGCATGCTCGGGTGCTATGTACCAAACGCGCCCGCCGAGGCTTCGCGCAAGAAGATGACGTCCGGCAGCCAGGCGAAGCATTGGATCATGCCGGCGCGGCTCGAGATCAAGGACGGCCTCGCGCTGGTCGAAAGCCCGGCGTTGATCTTCGACCGATTGACGTTCGACGGCATCGAGTTCGACACTTTTCAGTATTGCCGGTTCGTCTCGCGCGTCATCAAAACCGCCGGCGGCTGGAAGCTCGGTTCGTTTGAGGGCATCTATCAACGCGATCAGATGCAGACGGTGGATGCGCGCCAGCCGCTGCCGGTGGACTGGGACGTCATCAGGTCGCTGCGGTCGTCCTACAAGTTTATCGGCTACACCCAGGTCAAGCGCGGCTACAAGGTGAACCCGGAATTGCTGGGCGACGACCGGCCCGATCTCCTGGAAGCATTTTATGCGCGCGAGCAGAAGTGGCTGGAGACCGGCAAGTAGTCGTTGGCGCCATGCGATGCTGCTGTCTCGTTTTGCGCCTTATTCGTCCCGCAAAGGGCGGACAGAAATCACGAACGACTTGATGGAGGCCGCGATGGCCGTACCGACACGCGCTGCAACGCTAGCCGCGACGGCTGGTCTGTTTCGATCTCTGGCTGCTGGCGTAATTGGCGCAGCGGTTATTTTTGTCGGGGTCATGCCAGCGCAGGCGCAGCAGCCGCCATCGCGGCCAGACGCGCGCGTGATCGTCAGTGGCGAAGGTAGCGTCACCGTGCAGCCCGATTACGCCCAGATCAGGACCGGCGTAACCACCAGGGCAAAGGCCGTCAAAGAAGCCACTGACGCCAACGCGAAACTGATGGCCACTGTTACCGCTGCGCTGTGGGATTCGGGAATTGCACAAAAAGACATTCAGACCTCGCACTTTTCAGTCCAGCCGGTTTATGCGTCGCCGCAACCAAATACCGAACCGAAGCTCTTCGGCTTCAGCGTCTCCAATCAGCTCAGCGTAACGATCCGTCAGATCGCCACGGTGGGCACGGTTCTCGATCGGCTGATCGCGGCCGGGGCGACCGACCTCGGCGGCGTCGAGTTTCTGCACTCCGATTTGTCCAAGGCACTCGATCAGGCTCGTGAGGCTGCGGTTGCCGATGCACACGGAACTCTACGCGCGCGCCGCTGGCTTTGAGCTCGGACGCGTTGCATGGATTACCGAAGATCCAAGCTTCGCTCCAACCTCGACAATGAAAGCCCTGCGCGCCGCGGGCGCGATGGCGGCATCGGTGCCGATCGCCGGCGGCGAGGACACATTACGAGTCCAGATCACCGTCGGGTTCGGGACCGGCCTCTGATAGCGCAATCGGAGCGTTCCTTGCACGCTCAGAATTGATGGGCGCGGCCTTGTAGAGAAGGCGGCAGATGACATCGAGCTTCACCGCGACGAGACTGCCGGGATGCCGGACAACCGAAGGAAAGAAGGCCGAAGCGGCCCGGTTAAGCTACCGCGGCGGCCCGGCTTGATCAGGCATCGCCATTTTTTTCCGATCGCGGCGGGTCGTCTTGCTATAGTTCAGCCGTTCTGATTCGTGCGCACCGCCGGTTCGCGGGATGAGTGGTTTTAACGCGACTCTTTCTATCCGAGGCCGGCTGAACGATGCACGGCGATATCTACGTCACGCTCAAAACCGAGAACGGCTGGACGGTTCTACCGTCATCGCTCAAGCGATCCGACGGCGCGCCGCGCTTTCATCTGAGCTTCCCGGCGTTTTACGTCGACGACATCGGCGCGAGATATCTGGTCGCCCGCGAAACCAGTGACGGCTACGAGGTTCCTACCCGCAACCTCATCGAACGCCTGTTGCAGCGCGGCGACCTGCTCGTCGATGTCGGCGCCCATTGGGGCTTTTTCACGCTCCAAGCCGCCACGCACCCCGCCGGCGAGATTGCAGCCGTTGCGTTCGAGCCTGAGCTGATGAATGCCATGATCCTGACGGAGAACATCGTCAAGAATAGTATATCGAAAGCCGCTACCGTCGTCTGCGCGGCCTGTGGCCATCAATATGAAGTGGCGCCGCTGGCGACCAACAGCACGATGGGTCACAGCATTCGCGGCATCGGGCTGCCTGAAGCTTCACGCGGACCGCCGAAATGGGTTGCGGTCGTCCCCCTCGATGCCGCCCTGGCGAACCTGCCGCAGCACGCAGGGCGGCGGATCGTCCTCAAGATCGACGCCGAAGGCTTCGAGCCCAATGTCGTTGCCGGCGCCGCAGCGCTGCTGGGCGGCGGCCGCGTTGCCGCGATCATCTGGGAATGCGCCCACGCCGCTTCTAGCGAGCAGGGTCGGCGCACCATGACGGCGATGACCACCTTTCTCGGCGGTTACGGCTTCCGGCACTTTCGGCCTTTGGACCACGAAGTAGAGGGGCCGCTGATCACATTCGATGCGGGACAGCCCGGCTATGCCGGGAATGTGTTTTCCTTCGCGCCGCAGCTCGCTGCGGCATTACAGGTGTGAGCGCGGCCAGCGGTGCTCACTTTTTCCCCAGCACCGTAATATCCGCGACGTCCTGGTACGCGGGATGCTTCCAGCCGTCTTCGTCATAGTCGGCCATGCATTGCTCGGCGAGCCCGACCATCCCTTTGAGCGCGCCGTTGCCCTGTGCCTGCTGTAGCTGAAAGACGCGGATCAGCTCGTGACTGCCGGAGTAATTCATCTCATAGAGTTCGTGGCGGGCGCCGAACTCGGTGCCGATGGCGTCCCATAAAAGCTTCATCGTCTTGATCCGCTCCCATTGCTCATCGCTCGGCCAAAAAAGGTTCCTGCGCACGATCCCAATCCCCTTCCAAAGACGAATCAGGATCGTATTGTCAGAGCGGAAAAATTAATGAGTTCTGACCCTAGTTGTTTAGTCCCGGCATTTGCTGGAGCGGATTGAGTTTGAATCGTTCTGGCTGGGAGGTCCAGCATTTGCAGATATATTCGTAAGGCGTGAGGCCTTTCAGAGTTTTGAGCCGCCGAGCGTAGTTGTAGGCGTTGATGAAGTCGGCGAGGTGTGTTTCGAGCTGATCGTGTCGATCGTAATGATAGCGTTGGACGGTCGCTCCTTTGATCGTCCGATTCATGCGCTCGACCTGGCCGTTGGTCCAGGGATGCTTGATCTTGGTCAGCCGGTGTTCGATTTCGTTCTCCCGGCAGCGCATATCAAACATATGCGTCATGTATCTTGCCGTCGGGCCGTCGGCATAGCGCGGCGGGAAAGTGAACTGGATGCCATTGTCGGTGAGGACCGTGTGGATCTTGTAGGGGACAGCCGCGATCAGAGCTTCGAGGAAGTCCGAGGCGGAGGTCCTTCCCGTCTTCTTAACCAGTTGCACAAAGGCAAACTTGCTGGTGCGATCGATGGCGACGTAAAGGTAGAGCTTGCCTTCTGCGGTCTGGACCTCAGCGAGGTCGATGTGGAAATAACCGATCGGATAAGCCTTGAACTTTTTCTTCGAAGGCTTGCTGCCTTCGACCTCCGGCAATCGGCTGATGCCGTGGCGTTGAAGACAGCGATGCAGGGATGACCGCGTCAGATGTGGGATGGTCGGCTGTAGCGCGTAGAGGCAATCGTCGAGCGCCAGCAGCGTATACCTCCGAAAGGCGACGATGATCGCCTCCTCCTCAACAGAAAGAACGGTCGACTTGGCCCCCCTTGGGGCCTGTCGGGAGATCAGCGACGGTCTCGCGTTGCTTCCACTTCGCAACAGTCTTCTGGTTGATGCTGTAGCGTTTCGCGAGCGCTCTCAGGCTCTCTTGACTATTTTGTATTGCACGACGGACTGCCTCCGTCGTGGTGGCGCAGCCGTGTAAAACTTGTCCCATAGCGCATCCTTCGAATCGTGCGATAAGAATGCACCATCAAAACTTGGGATCAAACACCTAGTAGAAGCTGCACGCCGCACTACGCAGCGAACGGACCCAGCTCCGCGAGGAGCGGTTCGAGGAAAGCTTCAAATTTGCGCCAGCGGCCCACCGAACCGCCGTAGGTAGGCTTCCTAAACTGGGTGGCGCTCGCTGTCCGGACTGGCCTCGCCGTGCTGTGAAAGTTTAGACAACGGACGTCCCAGGCAAGGCCGCAATGGGAAACAATGCGGCGGGCCACGCCTTCCAGATCGCCAATCAGTTCCTCGTAATGGACGTCCATGATGCGTCCACGCGGCAGCACCGCGTGCCAATGCGCCATGAGGTCCCGGTAATGCCGGTAATAGCGACCTAGTGGATCGACTCTAACTTTTCCTTCCCTCGTTTGACAGCAGCAAGGACGCGTTTTGGGTCGGCGGTCCAGACGAAGGGGTTTGATGGCGGCCTGAAGGTCGGCCACCGACCGGAAGACGCCACGCTTGAGGCGACGCGTGGTGAGCTTGGCGAAGAAGCCTTCGACGGCGTTGAACCAAGATGCCGAGGTTGGGGTGAAGTGGAACGTCCAGCGGGGATGCCGAGCCAGCCATTTTTGCACCTTGGGATGTTTATGGGTCGCGTAGTTGTCGACGACGGCATGGACCGCCTTTCGTAGGGGCACCTGCGCGTCGAGGCTATTGAGGAAGCGGATGAACTCCTGGTGCCGATGGCGCTGCATGTTGCGGCCGATGACGGTACCGTCGAGAACATTGAGGGCGGCGAACAGCGTCGTGGTGCCATGGCGTTTGTAGTCGTGGGTCATCGCCCCGGCGCGGCCCTTCTTCATCGGCAGACCGGGCTGGGTGCGGTCGAGCGCTTGGATTTGGCTCTTCTCGTCAACCGACAGGACGACGGCGTGGGCGGGAGGATCGACATAGAGGCCCACGATGTCCCTCAGCTTCGCGGCAAACTCGGGGTCCTTTGACAGCTTGAACGTCCGTATACGGTGCGGCGCGAGCTGATGGGCTTCCAGGATGCGTTGCACCGAACGCAGGCTCACCCCGACCGCTTTGGCCAATTCCCGGCCCGTCCAGTGCGTCGCCTCGCCCGGCGGCGGCCCTAACGTCAGCTCGACCACCCGCTGCACGGGGTCGGGCGGCAGCGGCGGCTTGCCGGGCTTACGCGTTTTGTCGCGCAACAGCCCTTCGACGCCCTCCGCCATGAACCGCGCCTGCCAGGTCCATGCCACTGGCTTCGACTTGCCGGATCGACGCATGATCTCGGCGGTGCCGTAGCCATCGGCAGTGGCAAGAATAATGTTAGCGCGCCACACATGCTTCTGTGGCGCGCTGCTTTACGATGTCGGGCGGTCGCGCGCCTGTGTCCTGACAAAGATCGAATCGCCGGCGCACGTGGCATTGCGGCCAAAAAAATCGGTAAACCGCGTATCGACCAGGTAGTTGTCGGGATGCGCGCTAAGAAATTTTCGGATGTCCGGCCGTTTCACTTCACTGTCTTCGATCACCAGATAGTCACCGGCCAGCAGAAATTGGTGCATCTGCTCGACGACCGCGGTTACATTGTGGTGTGCATCTTCAACCACGAGCCACGGGTGTGGTTCTGAGCGTAACAGCTCGGGATCAAACAGCTGCTCGGGGTCGGAGCAATCGCCCTGATGAAAACTGACATTCGGGTGCTGCAATTCGGCCTTCACCAGATCCACCGAGTGGACGCCGCCTTCGACCCCGCAGAGCGCCATGTTGTCGGCGAACCACACGGCGCTGCCGCCCAGGCCTGAACCGATTTCAAATACAGTTCGCGGGCGCAGCTCCGCAATCAGCGCCGGGTAGATGGCGAAATCGAACACGGTCTTAAGCAGCGGCGTGCCCCGCCAGCGCATGAGGGTGGGTGCGCCCTGCCACGTCAGCATGACATCGATGCCGAACTCGGTGCCATACCGGGGGTGATAGTGAACCGCCGACTGCTCGCGCTCGGAAAACTCGACGAAGCGGCCCTGCTGCCGGCGATCGAGAAATAGCCGCAGGCGGTGCAGATCCCATGGCAAGCTCTGGCCCTGCGCCGGCGAGCGCGACGCGGACTCGCGCACGCTGTCTTCCCACGGCAGACTGCTGTCTAAAGGTATGAGGGCTTTGATGACCCGCGTGAACCAGCTGTCGAAGATACTGAGCAGGCCTTTTTGTTCATGTTGAACTTTGGCTTTTGTTTCGCTCAGGAATTTGACGGTGGCCGCCTTCAAGGCGTCGCCTGATATCAAGTTCACCGCGTCAGGCATTTGGACTGCTTTCGCGGCAGGTTTTCCTTCATTGCTATCCGCACAAAGTGTCTGTTAGTTAGCTTATACCGTTACGATTTGCCGCGCAAGCCTGCCGCAATACCGCGATTGATCTTGATGATCAATTCGAGATGGCGGGGCTTTGGCGCGGTCATCAGCGAAAATGTCTCGCCCATTATGTACACGCCGAGGCGGAGCAAGTTCTTCCGGATCCCTGCCGGCAGTCTCTCGTCGTCACTGCTCAGGGAGCTGAGGAATACCGTCCAGAGCCTACGGTTGAACAGCACCGCCTCCTCGAGGCCGACCGGCTTATCCTGCCAGGAATCGCGGACCGCCTGCAATTTCGCCGCAGCCTGCAACAGCAGGCTTGCCTCCAGTTCACGCGGGCTCGCTATCTCCCTGGCGGTCGCCGCGTAGGCTTTGGTGGCGTGATGCATAGTCGAGGAGTTCCTTTTCGTAGGCGATTAATTTGCGCGCTTCTTTTAATGCTTTGTAGAATTCACCTGTTAAAATTTGATTGTTAATTCGTTCGATAAAGGGCCGCGTACTGGGTGCGGCCTTCAGGATCCGGCGCACCAACCCAAGATAGAATTCATAATGGTTCTGCGGCTGCTTCGACGTGTACATGAGCTGTACGGCGAAATAGATCCGTTTTGCCGGAGTGTTGGCGCCGCTCTGCGTGACGATATCCTTTTCGCGCAGGATCGGAACCGCTCCTTCAATCAACAGGCGCGTGCGCTGGCTCTGGTTGGTGACGACGCACTCGCCGATAATGACGCGCTCGCCGGGCTTGAGTTCGATCTTCAGGGCCATGTTCGAATTCTCGCCTGCCGATTGACCGTTGAAGATGTCAGGTTAACAGTTCGCTCAGAAAAAAGCGGCGGGGTTTTGCCCCGCCGCGTGGCCGCCAGGCCCGTTGCTGAAGAGTTTAGCCGAACAGCTTGAGCACCGACTGGTTCGCCTGGTTGGCGATCGACAGTGCCGAGATTTCCAGCTGTTGCTGGGTCTGCTCGGTGAGCAGGTCGGCGCTTTCCTGGTTCTGATCTGCCGCCACCAGGTTGCTGGCGCCGGTCTGCAGCGTGTTGATCATCGCCGTTGTGAACGTCTGCCGGGTCGAGATGGTCGACGCGTTGGTACCGAACGTCTCGGTCGTGGTTTGCACGTCCGTGAGCGCGTCGTTGATGCCGGCGACCGTGTTGGCGAGAACGTTATTGTCCTGGAACGACGTGAGGTTGCCGTTGCCGTTGATCGCGTCCAGGCCGAGCCCTGCAGCGTTGTAGGTCACGCCGGTGATGGTCAGCGAGCTGGTGCCGGTCGGGTTGAAGTCGATCGTCAGATTGTCGCCGTTGAGCAAATTAATGCCATTATAGCCGGAGTTGCCCGCCAGCTGGTTAATCTGGGTCAGCAGCCCGTTGTAGTTGGCCTGCAGCGTGGAGCGGGTGGCACTCTGGCCGTTGACGACGGCGTTGTTGCCGGCCGTGGTGAGACCGAGCGTTTCGGCGGCTGTGGTGTCAACCACGGTGAAGCCGGTCGGGGCCGAGGTGGAGGTCAGGATCAGCTGGCTACCGTTGTCGGTCGCGCTGACGGCGCCGGCACTGCCGAGGCCGGTGGTGTTGTTGATGTCGGCCTCGATGGCCGCCAGGGATGAGCTTTGGGCGATCGAGACGTTGTAGGTCGAGGAGCCGACGTCGATCGTGAGGGTGCCGCTGGCTATCGTGGTCCCCGTGGTGGCGTTGGCGGCGACGCTGGATCCGGTCGTTGAACCTGCCGTCGTCCAGTTCGACGACTGCGCCTGCTGCACCGTCGACAACGCCTGCTGGAGCAAGCTGGTCAAGCCGGTGAGGCCGTTGGTGGCGGCGTTGATGGTTTGCGAGCCTTGTCCGATCTGGTCGAGCAGGGCGGTGAGCGAGTTGGCGGAATCGGTCAGGTTCTGCGAGGTGAAATAGGCGCTCGGGTTATCGACGGGGGAGTTGACCGCCTTGCCGGTCGCCAGCGCTTCCTGGGTGGTGGTCAGATCGGCGGAGGTCTCCTGCAGCGACAGCAGGTTTTGCCGGATGCCGTTGGTCAAAGTGATGTCGGACATTGCGTTTGCTCTTCCGGGACAGCCCTAGTGGCCAGTATGCAATTCGATCCGAACGATCGTAGACCAAACGTTTACCCTAACGCGGTTAACGGATGGTTGCGGTTATCGCATTGGTCCGGGCCAGGAGTGCGACCAGGAGTGTCGCGGGGAGTGCCCGTTGTCACGCGGGCGGCGGAGTGCACGGCAGCTTCAGCGCGCGCGAAAGGAAATCGCCCCCACCTGCCGTCCATGCCGCGAAAAAAAAGCGGCGGGGTTTTGCCCCGCCGCGTGGCCGTCAGGCCCGTTGCAGAAGAGTTTAGCCGAACAGCTTGAGCACCGACTGGTTCGCCTGGTTGGCGATCGACAGTGCCGAGATTTCCAGCTGTTGCTGGGTCTGCTCGGTGAGCAGGTCGGCGCTTTCCTGGTTCTGATCTGCCGCCACCAGGTTGCTGGCGCCGGTCTGCAGCGTGTTGATCGCCGCCGTTGTGAACGTCTGCCGGGTCGAGATGGTCGACGCGTTGGTACCGAACGTCTCGGTCGTGGTTTGCACGTCTGAGAGCGCGGCGTTGATGTTGGTGACCGCGGTGGCGAGAACGTTATTGTCCTGGAACGTCGTGAGGCCGTTGCCGGAGGGGATCGCGTCCAGGCCGAGCCCTGCAGCGTTGTAGGTCACGCCGGTGATGGTCAGCGAGCTGGTGCCGGTCGGGTTGAAGTCGATCGTCAGACTGTCGCCCGTGAGCAGGTTGACGCCGTTATAGCCGGAGTCGGTGGCGAGCTGATTGATCTGGGTCAGCAGCCCGTTGTAGTTGGCCTGCAGCGTGGAGCGGGTGGCACTCTGGCCGTTGACGACGGCGTTGTTGCCGGCCGTGGTGAGACCGAGCGTTTCGGCGGCTGTGGTGTCAACCACGGTGAAGCCGGTCGGGGCCGAGGTGGAGGTCAGGATCAGCTGGCTACCGTTGTCGGTCGCGCTGACAGCGCCGGCACTGCCGAGGCCGGTGGTGTTGTTGATGTCGGCCTCGATGGCCGCCAGGGATGAGCTTTGGGCGATCGAGACGTTGTAGGTCGAAGAGCCGACGTCGATCGTGAGGGTGCCGCTGGCTATCGTGGTCCCCGTGGTGGCGTTGGCGGCGACGCTGGATCCGGTCGTTGAACCTGCCGTCGTCCAGTTCGACGACTGCGCCTGCTGCACCGTCGACAACGCCTGCTGGAGCAAGCTGGTCAAGCCGGTGAGGCCGTTGGTGGCGGCGTTGATGGTTTGCGAGCCTTGTCCGATCTGGTCGAGCAGGGCGGTGAGCGAGTTGGCGGAATCGGTCAGGTTCTGCGAGGTGAA
>CAVRDC010000017.1:0-264716 GCA_963719745.1 uncultured Alphaproteobacteria bacterium
CAGCCATCGCTAGTGCCATAGCCGTTATAGTCGAACGGGCCCGTTTCAGGCCCGGCCTTTGTGCTAATCTGGCGTGTGCCTGAGGGGCAGTCATGGCCGAGACCCGCAAACTCGCGGCAATACTGGCGGCGGATGTTGTCGGATACAGCCGTCTCGCGGGTGCTGACGAGGATCGCGCCTTTGTCGCGGCTCCGCGGGGCTGCGAAGCGATCTCTGATCGATCCCGCCATCGCCGCGCTCACGGCCGCGTGGTCAAGCGCACTGGCGACGGAAGTCGCATTGAGTTCCGCAGCGTGGTCGACGCCGTGCGCTGCGCCATCGAGGTGCAGAACGGCATGGTGGAGCGCAACGCCAGCGTTCCGTCCAAGCGCTGCATCGAATTCCGCGTCGGCATTCATCTGGGCGATGTAGTTGAGGAAAGCGACGGCGATCTGATGGGCGACGGCGTGAATATCGCCGCGCGGCTCGAAGGCATCGCGGAACCAGGTGAAATCTGTCTCTCCGAACGCGGCTTTTGAACAGGTGCGCGACAAACTGAAGGAAGAATTCGTCGATCTCGGAGAACAAAGCCTCAAGAACATCGCTCGGCCGGTGCGCGTCTATCGTGTGACTTTGAACCGGAACGCGGGGAAAACCGAGCCGGCTCTCGCGCTTCCCGACAAACCATCGATTGCTGTGCTGCCCTTCAATAATATGAGCGGTGATGCATCTCAGGAATTTTTTGCCGACGGCATCGCCGAGGACATCACCACGCTCTTGTCGCGGCTGCCGGGCTTCTTTGTGATCGCTCGCAACTCGGCCTTCACTTACAAGGGACGCGCGGTGGACGCGCGCCAGGTCGCCAGCGAACTTGCCGTTCGCTACGTGCTGGAAGGGAGCGTGCAGAAGGCCGGCCAGCGTGCTCGGGTGACGGCGCAGTTGATCGAAGCGAATTTCCGGGAACCATATCTGGGCGGAGAAATACGATCGCAACGTCGAAGACATCTTCGTCGTGCAGGACGAGATCACCCAGGGCATCTATGCCGCGTTGAAGCCCCATTTGCTCCTTGCGGAGGCCGAGTTCGCTCAACGCAGACCGCCGCAGAGTCTCGATGCCTGGGGATACACCGTTCGCGCCTGGTGAAGTGGTACTACGTTACGCCGGGAGAACTTCGTTGAGGTCGTGGCGCTTGCGCGCCGCGCCGTTAGTCTGAACCGGACTACGGCCCGGCGCATGCGATCCTTTCGGCTGCGCTGAGCTTCGGGTCCTACACGGCGGTCAGCGACGACCTTATGGCGATGGGCCGCGAAGCGGCGGCCGAAGCCCGCAAGGCGGTCGAACTCGACGGCGACAACCCGGACGTGCTGCTCGCTGCCGGTACCGCGTACTTTTTTTAGGAGAGTTCAAAAAATCGCATGCTTTGCTTGAGCGAGCAGTCGAACTAAATCCCAACAACGCAATGGCGTGCGCAATGTTTGGCCACGCACAGGCAATTCTTGGCCGCCCGGACGACGGAATTGAACTGATAGAAAGCGCTATGCGGCTAAGCCCACGCGACCCTCAGACCTACCTCTTTCACAGCATGCTCGGCTTTTGCTATTTCCTCGGCGGCCAGTTTGACGATGCGATCCGGTGGTGCGAGCGGTCGTCGCAAGCCAAGCCGCGCTATCCCAATTCGTGGGTCTACATGGCGGCGGCGCTTGCCGGAAGCCGGCCGCACGGAGGAGGCTGCGCGGGCGATACGGAAAGCGCGGGAACTCGTACCAAGGCTGTCACTCGCAATCTACCGGCGTCCGCGTGCCGAGGGCACCCTTTGGCCAAAACTCATTAACGGTCTTCTGAAGGCCGAGCTGCCCGAAGAATAGGCGGCCGGGAGCGCATCCTCGTCGCCGCTGCCGCAGGCACATCAACGCGTTCTCCTTATAACTGCAACTATCACTCCGCTCCCGGGGCTTCATGCGCTCCTAAACCCGATCCCAAATTAAGAATGCAGGTCATACGAATGTGGTCAAAGTCGAGCTCAGTACCTTGGCTATCGGGCGTACAAAGGAAATGTGCGAAGCAATTCAGCATTCCAAGCGCGTTCTCGCCTGGAATGCCAAGTCGGCTGACTAGGCTTCATACGACAAGGGTATCAATTCGCAGCGGGCAATTATCAAGAGTGGTAGAAACGAGCCAGACAATGAATAAGGCGGCATGGTACTTCGACTTCATTTCCCTATTCTCCTACCTTCAGCTCGGTAGGTTTAAAGGTCTGCCGGAGGATCTGGAGATTGCGCTCAAGCCGGTCGTGTTGTCCGCTCTGCTTAATCACTGGGGACATATGGGGCCGGCAGAAATTCCGCCCAAGCGGCAGTTTGTCTATCGCTTTTTCAGATGGCAGGCGAACCAGCGCGGGATGCCGTTCACCATGCCTCCAGTTCACCCTTTCAATCCTCTGCCTCCACTTAGGCTGGCTCTACTCGGCGGCTGAACTGCTGAAAGTGTTCGCGAAATTTTAACTTCATCTACGGTGAGGGGCGAAACCTGGAGGATGAGGCCTCGATAACAGGACTAGGAGCGTCGCTAGGAATTCCCGACGCATATAAGCGGATATCGGAGCCGCGCATCAAGGAACAACTGAAAGAATATACTGACGAAGCGATTGCCGCAGGCGTATTCGGCGTTCCCAGCTTCGTTGCTGGCGGAAACCTTTTTTGGGGCGACGACGCAACCAACATGTTCCTCAACTATCTCCGCGATCCTTCGCTTTTCGAGGACAGCGAGATGCTGCGTATTTCGAGCTTGCCAATGGGGATAACGAGGCCACGTTGACGGGCTTTCGCTGACTGATCGGAACGGCCGAGAGCGAAGTGGTTTAATGTCTGCTTCTCTAATCGGCCGTTTAGGGTCAAGCGCTTTCAGACTATCCACCGCTACAGCGTCGATGTCGCTCACGGGCTCGTGCTTCTCTTCGGAATCGGCATTGAGATGAATCTGGTCTGGCTGCCGTGCCATCAGATCAACCAGTAGACCAGTAGTCCGAATTATCGATAGTTCAAATGAATTTGCGACACTAGCCGATTCACCCTGAACCGGCATGCGTGCCATCACGGTCTTGCCGCGTAAAAAAGACTGGTCTGAACTCTGATATCCAGCTTCTCGACGCGACTAAATCCGGCCTCATGCAATAGCTTTTCCGTTCGAGCCGGTCCAACGCACGTTCCCAGCCCTGCGCCGCCTCGGGCCAGCGATTGAATGATGCAGTGGAATAAGCTGAAGCCGTAATACATTGTCGCAATCGGGTTCAGATTATCTTCGAGGTGATCCGCAGCTTTGGGTTCTACGATGAAAAGGGTTCCCTCGGGCTTCAGCAGCGCACATAGGTCAGCAAGAGTCCGATGGGGCGCGGCAAAGTCGTGAACACAATCACATGCGGTGATGAGATCGAAGCCGTCATCCCGCTCGAAGTCGTGCGTGGTCTTCGCTACGAAGCGAATACGATCCTGTACACCTGCACTCGTAGCAGTCTCACGAGCCTTTCTAATAGACTCCGGATCAGGATCGAGCCCAATGACTTGGCATTTAGTGAACGTCTTCGCGATCGTAACGCCAACACGCCCGACGCCGCAGCCGACATCGAGCACACGGCCACCGTTTTCCAATCGCTGGATGACATCGGGGAGCTTTGTGAGCCAGTAGTTGCCAAGCCGCTGCTCGTATTGACCACCATTAATCATGTCGAGGGCGGCAACACATTCAGACCCAAAGTCCTCGAACCGCACCCCGCCGCCTGTGCGAAACGCATCGGCAACTTTCGGCGCGACGCTGAGCAAAATTGGGGCAAAGTAGATGAGTCCACCCATGAAATGATCGGTGTCCTCCGATGCCAACAAGTAGGCGTGTTCCTCGGGCAATCGATATGTATGCGCGGCCGCGTCGTAATCGAGGTAGCTGGCCGCGGCCATACCCTTCAGCCACTCCTCGACATAACGCGGACGCAGACCTGACAGCTTTGCAACCTCGTCAGCGTGAACGTGACCTTTGCCTGCCATCGTACGGAACAACCCCATCTTCACACCGACATAGGCCATTCCAACCGCCATCGCGCCTGCCATGTCGCCATAGACCTTATTGGCGAAAGTCTTCACTTGATCCTTGTTCATGACGTTACCCCCATAGGACTAATATGGCTTCGTTAGGTTAGGGTGGAAATTCTACCGACGATGCGGTTCTGCGGCAAAGTCAGAAAGGGGGTCAACTGCAGGCCACATCTGATTAAATCGCTCCATTTTCCGCTAATGGAATGGTCCGGCCGCGCTCCTGCCCCGCCAACGAACGAAGTTGGCGCGGGGGCCGGACCTCTCAGGGAACGAATGAACCTTTCGCAATGCGTTAGTCGACGCTGTCGAAATGACGTAATGGGTCAGACTCGGTCCTTCGGCGATGTCCGCGTCATATCCGCTTTTGATCCGATAGCGGCTGAAAATTGTACGTGGCGACACTTCGCATTTGGGCCACAACCAGTCTCATGCACCGCAGCAAAAACAGCGGGCCTTTTCGCCGTCTGACCGCCGCCAAGTCGGCCACAGACCCGCCGATTGGGGCGTGATATTGTGCCCCTCATTGCGGCGGGCATAATCCCTTTGTAGACGGGACAAATGGCGATCGACATCGGAAGACGGAAATTCATATCCGCGCTTGTCGGTTCAGCAGTCGCATGGCCGCTCGCGGCGCGCGCACAGCAAGGCGCAATGAAACGTTTCGGCGTGCTGATGGCGGTCGATGAACACGACCCTAGGGTAAAAGGTTGGCTCTCCAGCTTTACCCAAGGGCTTTCGGAGTTGGGCTGGGCTGAGGGCCGCAACCAGATGGAGGTTCGCTGGGCTGGCGACAACGTTGATCGAATGCGTATGTTCGCGAAGGAACTGGTTGAGCTACGACCGGACGTGATCCTCTCATTTGGAACCCCGGTGACGGCTGCATTGCGCCGAGAGACGCGGACGATCCCAATCGTGTTTGCGATTGTGTCGGACCCCGTCGGTGAGGGTTTCGTCGAGAGCCTGTCCCATCCGGGCGGCAATATCACCGGCTTTATCCATTCAGAGGCGTCAATCGCGGGCAAGTGGCTGGAACTCCTCCAGCAGATCGCGCCAGGACTTAAGCGTGCCGCCATGATCTTCAACCCCGACACAGCGCCCGGTCACGGCAAGTATTATATGCCCAATTTCGAGACTGCCGCACGCTCCTCGCAAGTGACACCGATCCAGGCGGCCGTTCACAGCATTGCCGACCTTGAAGCCCGACCTCGGACGCGAGCCGGGCGGCGGCTTCGTCGCGACGGCAGATTTCTTCTTACTCAATAGTCGCGCACAGATGATTGCGGCAGCGGCTCAAAACCACGTGCCGGCGGTCTACCCGTGGCGGGAGGTCGCTGCCGCGGGTGGATTGTTGTCATACGGACCCGATCTTGAAGATATCGTGAGGCGCGCCGCGCCCTATGTTGATCGTATTCTGCACGGCGCAAAACCTGCGGAGCTGCCGGTCCAAGTGCCAACCAAATTTGAGATGACCGTCAACCTCAAGACTGCCAAGGCGCTCGGCCTGACCGTCCCGCAGACCCTGCTCGCCACCGCCGACGAGGTGATCGAATAACACTTCGCAATGCGTCAATTGACGGTGCGGAAGTGACGTTGTGGGTCATTAGCCACCGAGTAGGTCAAGGCTGAAGGTTCACACATGTCCGCTTCGCTCTTTTAGCGACCGTTAACGAATCCCTAAGCAGCCGGTCGCGGTGGGCCAAAAACCGGTCATTGGCTTGCGTCAATCGATCACGTCGTTGGCGATTGCGAGCATTTTATCCGGAATGATGAGGTCGAGCGCTTCTGCAGTTTTCAGGTTGATGATGAGATCGAATTCAGTCGGCTGTTCGACCGGAATATCGCCCGGCTTCGTGCCGCGCAGAATCTTGTCGACAATTTCGGCGGCGCGGCTGAATAGCGCTGGCATGTTTGGTCCGTAGGACATTAAAGCCCCGGCTTTCGCGAAATCAGGGGTAGTAGAAATCGTCGGCAGCTTCGCGCTAAGCGCAAGCGTAATGATGAGTGAAATATTGGCGTCAATCAGAGCATCTTGCGCGACATAAAGCGCGTCTGCTTGGCTTTTGAGAGCGCCAAAAGCGGGAACGATATCCTCCGCTCGTTGGATCCCGTGCGGCGCGACTTCGAGGCCGAGGTCGTGAGCCATAGCCTGCACGTTGCTCACTTCCAGCACAGCTGCGGAATAACTTGCATCAAATATAATTCCTAAGCGGCGGATATTGGGAACAACCTGACGCAACAGCTCAAATCTCTTGCCTGCAATTTCGCCCTGCTGCACCGACAAACCAGTCGCGTTGCCGCCCGGATGCGAAAGGCTCGCGACGAGACCGGCGCCGATAGCATCGTTCGCGGGTGCAAAGACGATGGGAATGGAAGCTGTTGCCTGCCTCAAAACAGCGACGGCGCCTCCATACGCGAGAATGACATCGACCCCCCGTCGAGCGAATTCGGCCGCAATCTCGGCAACGCGCTCGGAGCGGCCTTCTGACCAGCGATATTCGATAATGACGGTGCGACCTTCGATCCAGCCGAGCTCACTTAATCGCTCCGCAAAAGCAGCGACCCATGGACCGAAAATCTGACCAGTAACCCCGAGGACTCCGATGATCGGCAGCTTGCCCGATTGCTGCGCACCTGCCGCGAGCGGCCATGCAGTCGCCGCGGCGCCGATCAGCGTGATGAACTCGCGCCGTCTCATGTGCCTATCCCAGGCTCAGGACAGAGCAACGTGGGGGCTTAAATTAGCACACGGCGGTCGTTAAGGCACTGGGGGTTCGGTGGATGGCTGATGTCGCTGTTGGGTCTTGTGTCACGAGCATCGCCGGCCCAAACGGCGATGCGTAACTGTACGAGAGATGAAGGTAGGTCCTTCGAGTTCGGCAATCAGGTGTTGATCTCAAGCCACCGCAAGCTGCTGTGGTCAAAAGCCATGGTGGTGAGCGTTGCGGAAACGCTGGAACGAGATTCCGGCAGGCAAGATTGAGCGAGGCGAGCGTAAGCAAACCGTCGGTGAAGTGTCGAAAAGCGATTAGACGATGTCAAAACCGGGGGCTGACCCTTCTCCCGGGATAAGCTTGGGGGATGCACTGAGACCGCCCAAGCGGCATCCGGCATGTAGACGGCGCGAAGCTCAATCAGGCTCTGGTACGGAACGTGAGAGCCTGGCCGGCGATGCTAAGGGAAAAGGCGCAAGCGGCTCCAACCGCGATGCCCAAAGTACCGATGCGCCGGAGAGGGGCGCACTGCCTCGTAGTAGTTATGAAGCGGGGTAATGCCCGTGGAGCAAAGGGGGCAGGTCATCGCCGTTGAGCGTGGGCCAACTGGGTCAAACCAGGAGGAGCCCGAAGGTTCAGCGGAAGGCGGCAGCCTTCGTGCGATGGCACGAGCCGGATGATGCGAGAGTATCACGTCCGGATCTGTGAGGGACTTGGGGTGAAATTCCCCGGGTCTACTCGGCAATCGCGACCCACTAGGTCAAGGCTGAAGGTTCATACATTTCCGCTTCGCTCAGATAGCGACCGCCAGCGATCCCGAGCCGGCCCGTCGCTGTGGCCGAGAACGACATTTTGCGGGGCGGAAAAACGGCAACCCTTTTTCGCTCTCAGGCATGAAGTGGATTACAGACTTGCCGGTAGACCCATGATAACCCTCCCCCCATAATGCTGCCGCCATCGATCCCGTCGGGGACGGGTCAGATGGCGATCGACGTCGCAATACACGCGTCATTTAGCCATCGGGCTCCTGAACGGAAAGACTACACGGTGATGGATCGTCAACGGCAGGCTTCGCCGCAACCGCTGTCCGGCGACGAGCAATGGTATGTTTCAAGAAATGAACAGGAATATGGGCCGCTACGCTTCAGCGATCTCGCGGAGTTCCGCCGAACAAGGAGGTTTACTGGAACACGATTGGGTATGGAAACTCGGCCTTACTTCGTGGGTCGCGGCAAGTGAGGTGCCCGGCCTTTTTGCTGACTCTGTCCGATTGCGTCGTGATCGGCAGCGAGTAAATCGAAGCGCCGGCGGCAAAGCCGAAAAGCTAGCGCCCAAACCAGACTTCAAAAAGAGAGCCAAGGAGCAAATAAAGAGTTTCGTGCTGATGTCCCTATATCTCTGGGTGGTGTTCGGCATGTTGGCCCTTCATAAATTGATAATCTTGTCGCAGCATCAAATCAATTATGTATCGCATGGCCTTGCCATCGTTAATGCCTTGATATTTGCAAAGGTCATGCTTGTCGCCGACGATCTTCATTGGGTCACAGGTCCCATAATAAGCCGCTTATCTATTCGGTCCTTGTCAAATCCATTTTGTTTGCCGTCGCACTGATCTGTTTCCACATTGTGGAGCATGTGCTTATCGGAATGTGGGAGGGCAAGACGCTGGCTGAGAGCATCGCAGAGGTCGGCGCCAACAGACTAATCGTAATTGTATCGCTTGGCATTATTGGTACCGTTGCATTGGCGCCATTCTTTTTGTTAAGCGAGATCAGCCGAGTTATCGGCAGGGACAATTTTGGGCACTCTTCTTTCAACGACGGGGCGCCTAAACGATGAGCTCGTCATAAAGCTTTCAGCGGTTTGTCACACCCCCGGGGCTCGCGCGCCGAGGAGAGAGATGCAAGAAAAGAAGGCACTTTCCGCAACGGTCGCCGGAGACGATCAGCAGGTCGGTTTCCGCGCCATGGTTATGAAACAAGCTATTGAGTACAACCTCGCAGGATCCGCGAAGAATGAGAGAAACGAAATTGTACAGTTCACGCTTCAGGGCGACGCGAATCGGATCGACACTGCAATCGCGGCTATCGGCGAAGGAACTAAGAAATCGTCAAATGTAGAGGTCAAAACGGCTCCGGCCTCAGTCGATCCTACTTTGAATACGTTTACGATCATTGATTGGACATCAACCAGCCGAAATATCACTACGCCATATACTCTCGTATTTCAGTTGAGGGACGAAGATGACGTCATTTCCAAGTCAGACGCGAAAGGTGCTTGGCGCGAAATATTACGAACAACACTTAAGGGTGACGATCTGAATAAGCTAGGCGACGACGACTAAAAGTCTCGCTCGAAAGTGACGTCTACCCATACCGTCGGCTGATGTATGACGCCCGCGTAGGCTGGACGGGAATTGAACCTCCGTTTAACCGTATCGAAATCCGTTGCCTTACCACTTGGCTAGGTCCCCGATAATCGCGGGTCTGTCGGGGGGCTAACCGAGCCTAGCTGGGCTTCAATCAGGAAAAGGAAACAGGACAACCGACTGCACGGGGGTCGGCGGCCCATCATCGTTTGGCGACCCGCGCTGGCTCGCATCGCTGGAAGATTGGGCGCCTGTCGGATGGAGGTCGGCATAGCGCAGCCGATTGATTTTCGGCTTTCGGCTTGGCGCATCCCGCTTTGTCCCGCCGCCGGTGACTTTCCGGAATGATCGAAGTCGCTTAGCACGCTTGCTCCGTCTCATGCCCTGACCTTAAATTCGCGCTCATAGCCGCGGTTCTTGATGTATTCGGCGATGCTTCGTCGAAACAGCTGGGATCGTGTCAAATCAATCTCATCGCATATGGTGTCGATTGCAGCCAGCAGATCCTTTGGTAGCCGAAAAGCCACGTGTGCATCCGGCGGGTCGCGAAGTAGTATCAATTGCGCTCCTCGTGATCGTCGAAGATAAAGGCGAGGCGGTTCGCCTTCACTGGTTGCGTCTCGCGCGCAGCGTATTTCGGCGATATTTCGACTGTCGGATAAGGACCGTCTGTATCGTCATTGCGCCATCCAGCAATATTGCAGACTACTTCGTCACAGTCGCTATCTTCGAATCCCTCCAGGATTGCCGCGGCGGTATGGCGTTGAAGACGCATTGTGCCAGTCATATCGGGCGATCTTGGCTTGCTCTTTGGCGTCATATGCAATTTTCCCAACGACCGTTTCTTTGTAATTGATTGATCTAGAGTCATAGGCTTTCGTGCTCCTTTCGTTATATTTATATTTCGTTGTAATTCATCAGACCTCGTTTGATTGCTTCAGGTACAAAACCGGGGCGCGCTTGCCAATCGAGTGTTGGTTGGTTATAAGCGCCGCCTTCTTAATTTTGGAGATCGAAATCGTGAAGGCACTCTCTAAAAAACGTTCATGGACTTCCGGCGACGTGAAAACTCTCAAATCTCTTGCCAAGCAGAGAACAAAAGCGGGTAAGATCGCGAAAACGCTCAAGCGCACCGAGGGCGCAACTCGGCAAAAGGCGTTTAGCCTCGGAATTTCGCTCGACGCGCGCGTTTAGCGGCAAAGTGCGAGGGGCAGTCTTTTCCAGGCTGCCTCTAAGCTGGACGAGATAGCCGCGAGGTACATTGGATTTTAGGGATTTCGGCCTTTGGAGGATTTGTAAGACAAAACCGCTCAGATCAATTGACGGCAGCACAGTTACGAACGTGCTTGATATTCAACATCGTGGATTGTCGAATAAACTCGGAGAAACCGATGCAGCGCGACGCGCATTCGCGCTCGATCAGTTCCAAATGTGACTGACTGAGGCGGAACGACTTGACGATTTGGGGCTTCCATTTGCTTTTTGCGGTTGGATCAATCATTGAAAAATCTCCATAGGTAGTATTGCCGTTTGATCTATTTATCGTCGTCATACGGCTCCGGTGCGCGCCGACCTTCCAGCAGGTCTTGGGGTGGACGCCGAGCGCCTCTGCTCGTGACGACGGTGGTCGAAGCCCAGTTGCTAGGGCGCACGGTTCGTCGAAATCGCATTCGTACACGCCGAGCAGATCGTACTTCTGAGATCATCGAGGTCGGGATTGACGGCCTGACGGTTCGGGTCGGCCACTTGTGTGGAGGTTTTCGGATGCCGGCCGATGACGTGCGGCGCCGCGAACTCCGAGGCGGTGGGTCGGCGTTCGAAAACGTCCAGGGGAGGAAATCGCGGGAAGGGATACGGTGGTGTTGCCGCACGCTTTATGGCGATTTGGTCGCTTTGGGTGGGGCGCCGGCTGGAAGCCCTTGGAGTCGAGCGCGATGATCGACGGCGTTGGCGCAGCTGAGATGGTCACGTCGGCGGTGTCGGGCCACGGCGGACGATGACGATCGGGACTTGATTTGAGACCCAGGCCCCGCGTTCGGGCGAGCGTGATCGTGGCCAGTCGAAACCCGGTGAAAAGGCCGAACCTCGTTCTCTCGCAGACGATGGGAGCGAGCAAGAATTGGATGCAGTTGAATTTCGGACTGAGCCGACGTAACATTTTCACCGGTATTCTGAATATAATACTGCGTGGTCGGCCGAGAAATCGTTCTGCAGCAGTTTCTCGGGTGGCTGTGATGTTGACGTGCTTGATACGACGGCCCGTCGCGGAACAGTTAGCCGAAGTCGCGCTTGGAGCGGGAAATGATAGACCCACAAGCGGCCGATGCCGAGTCAATCCTCGACGCTGCCCGAAATATTGCCCCGCAGATCAATGCGCTTCGATCCGAAATTGAGCTGGAACGGCGACTGCCGCCCTCCTTGGTCGAAGCAATGCGTTCGGCGCATCTGTTTGAACTCTGGGTTCCCCGGAAGTTTGGCGGCCTAGAACTTCATCCCGTCGATTTCGTGCGAGTCATTGAGGTGCTGTCGCGTGCAGATGGCTCGGTCGGTTGGTGCGCGACGATCGCTAACGTTTACGGCCTCGTGGCAGGAAGCCTTTCCGAAGCCGCTGCAGGCGAGATTTTCGGCAACCACGAAATCGTCGCCGGCACGATCAATCCGACTGGAACGGCGGTCGCGGTCGACGGCGGTTATCGTGTCACAGGACGCTGGGCGTACGGTAGCGGCATCGACCACAGCTCTTGGGTGCTGGCCAATTGCATCATCCACGATGGCACCACACCGCGTCGCACCGGCAGCGGCGGACCGGACATGCGCTTCATGTTCTTTCCGCGGAACAGCGTGGATATCATTGATACTTGGCATGTTGGCGGCATGCGCGGGACCGGCAGTCATGATTTCCGCGTCGATGATCTTTTTGTGCCAACGGACCGCAGCATCCCGGCTTTCATTTCTCTTGGCACGCAACCCGGCACACTTTTCCGGACCCCGCTGATCAGTTTGTTCGTCGTTGCGCTTGCGGCAGTGACACTCGGGATCGCCCGCGCGGCGCTCGACGCGCTCTACGAGCTTGCCGGTGCCAAGACCCCGATGGGGTCACCGGTGCTTCTGCGAGACAAGCCCGCAGCACAGTCCTCTGCCGCCCGTGCCGAGTCACTAGTGCGGGCTGCCCGCGCATTTCTCTTCGATGCTATTGGCGAGCAATGGAACGAGGTCGCCGCCGGCAAACAACCATCGCTTCAAAAACGGGCGTCGATCCGGCTCGCCTGCACACATGCTGCCGAGGCATGCACGTCCGCCGTCGACCTTGCCTATCAGACTGCAGGGGGTTGCGCTCTTTACGACAGCAACCGTTTCGAGCGTTGCTTTCGGGATATCCACGCCGCGATCCAACATATCGGGCTGACCACGAACAACTACGAACTGGCCGGACGGGTACTCTTTGGCCTTGATCCTGGGACGGCACGATTTTAGACGACATCTCAGGGGCTCGTGATACCTTGGGTCGCACGATCCAAAGTGGAAGCAAGTGCTCATCAGGAGTTCCACTTTTAAGGCTTGCCAGACGTTTGGCCCGAGCGTCACATAGTGCGGCGCAGCAGTTTGGTCTCTATCAGAGGCGTCTGGTCAATGGGTCAATGCTCAAGTGGGCACTTTTCAGATCAATTGCTCGATAGCCATTCGCGCACCGTACCTGCGGTCAGGGCGGCGCAAGAGAAGGTTCGTTTACCATTCATCTACTGTTGCGAGACTATCCCTAGCCCGGCGGCAGCAGGGTCATTTGACCCTCGGCAAAGAAGCCTTATGGGAGATTGCAACAGATGGACGTGAACTACGCCGACGGGAATCCGCTTGCGAACTGCACCGATTGCGGTGCCGAGGTGATAGCCGCCACCGCGTCAGAGTTCATAAGTGCCCAATGCGTCCGGAATGAGTGGTTCTGTGGCGCCTGCGGAAGCGAGTTCCAAACCTTTGCGTGTCTCAATTCTCGACAATCAGTCGAGAACGCGGACGCGTCCGCGACACGCGCATGATTGAGAACACTGCTTCCGATCAATCGGGTTTAGTGTAGGGCCGTTCGCCGCTTTATATCACCATGCGGCGATGTTCCCTGTGTTGTTCGCACTTTGATTTGATGTTCGGGGAACTCATTTCGAAGCAACAGCGCCTCTCGCAACGCCTCCACAAACCGTCCGTGTGTGGATTTTACGTGTCCGTCGATCTGGACGACAAAGAACTCTTCTGGTAGATTTTGACCGCTAATACTGCTTTTCATGAGTTGTCTCCCTAATCGCGATGGGACATCGATCCCCGGGTCGACTGCTCGTCGGCAACTCCAATGCTTCAAGGTATCTATTAATTTTGAATTATGATCATCTTCGACGTGGGTGGGAGGGTTCGCGAGGCTCGGCGCGGAATATGAAAAGCCACAGGTAATCAGGACGGCTCGTTCACAGGCTTCTTTGCCGTAACTTCTGTTGCCTTAAGCGAAGTTTGGACGAAATCGCTAGCCTGCTTACCCAAAAAGGCTAACTGATCTTGGATAAACTCGTTCTGGATGCGGATCAGGTCTTGCAAATCGCTCGCCTTGCTCGCTTTCTGCACATACTCAAGCGAAGCAGCGATGTTCTGCTGTGCGAGATCCATCAAGGTCTCGTTGAACTTCGCACCAGTCGAAGACGAGGCTGATATAACCCTCTCGAGCCAGCTAAAATAGTTGTCCGTCGCCGAGCGGGCTTGCTCCATGCTCTGCGTTGCGACGTCAATCAATCGTTCAATCGGTTTTGCATCTTTGACCGTCCGACCCTCAGAATGGCTGCAATTTCCCAGTTCCCTTTTTGGCTCCAATGCGCGAGTTACGCTTTACCACTGACGGCCCGCCGAAGGTTCAATTGAGTCTTGGCGCGGCATGGTCTTGATCACCGCCGCAATTCTCAATCTGCCTGTGCTTCGGCGCGCCAAAGCGACACCAGACCTTGGCTTTCTGGCCAGAACAGACTTGCTCGCGCCCATTCTCCCCGCTTTCTTTCGCTCGCCATGAACGCCAGCAGAACGGGGTGCGTCGGCTTCTACTCCGACGATTGTCCCAGAATAGCGAGCGTAAAGAAGATCAACTCGTTGTCGCCACATGCTTACAAATGCGCCGGAGGTTAAATTATCAACTGATTTCCAGACGGATTTGATGGCTGGAAGCGTGTTCCCCCAAATGGCGCGCTTGCACCATTTTTCACCCTTTTCCCTGCCTTCATCGGTCGCACACATTGACTGCCACGCGATCCGCTCCGGATGACTGACATGTTCCGAGGCTCCCTGCCATCCTTGTTGGTGAATCAGATAGAGGTCACTGAAAGTTGGGTTCCTGTGGGTATCCAATTCAAATAGTACCCCCTCAGTGGCGAATTTGTAGGCCGCGGCGATTGCATTGTCGCGTGGGCTCGTAATGTCTCCAGATCCGTACTTGTTGAACTCATACTTGTTGAGTTGAAATAGGCCGATATACGATCCGGTGCGTGCCATAGGATTAAAATCTGACTCGATCTTGGCAACCGCCTTCATAAAATGAAAGTCCAGGCCGAAAGCATCGGAGGCCCGTCTTATCTCCTCAACAGGACTTCCAATTGGGAGCCCTCTTAGCGAATTTAAAACGATGTCTGCTGGCTTTTGGTCAGGTGGGAGTTCAGCATAAGCATAATAAGCAAGGTACGACAGATCGCGTTTCGGTGCCGCCGGATCGATGGATGGCTCCGCAAACGTGGAGTACTCTTTTTCTAAAGTTGCCGGGTCTTTTTCCGGGGTATCAGCTTTCTCTGCAACTAAGAACGTTTGAGGAAGTTGAGGACTCGCAGGCGGCGTAACTGTGAGCGTTAAATGCGTGCTGACGCCCGCCATGGACGCCAAATTTGGGGCGGCAGAGCTTAAACTGTCCCCGATCATTGTTTGACAGATCGCCGAACTCGGAATGGCAATTATAATCCAGCTTAGCTGAAACGCCCTCATTTCCCCTATCCCCTAGCAAGCATGCCGAAGACCATACTAAACACGATCTGCGCCGCGTCCAATAGGCCTAGGGGGCGCCTTGCAAATGGTTCAAGGCGACGCCGTTTGAGATACATCCATAAAACAATTGCTTTGCTCAGCCTTATCCGCTTAATGACCTCAAATTCCACATCCCAACTGCAATTTGCCCGCCGCAGAAAGCATGTTAATGAGGACACGGTCTGCAGTGGCGACGAAAACGATCTATGAATTGTGTTCCAATTGGATCATGCCTCTGCAACTTCATCATTCAAGCGAGCTTCACTCGCCTCGCTCGCAAGAACTTCGTTCTCGCTTCGCGAATAAACCCCCCTTCCAAGGATGATCCTTGTTTGTTCAGATGCTCCCATTCGATCCCAACGTTCCTCAAGTCGTTGCGGTCGAGTTGTCATTTTTGTATTCGCAAAAGGGTGTGGATCGAAGAAGGTCAACATGGATCAAACCCGTTGGATATGTGCGGATCCGTGTTTCATCAACGATGACGATAGATATATAAACGACAGCGATATTTTGAAAATCGATAGAATGAAAAACAGCCAATATTTGACAACAAGGTCGGCTGCTACGCAATCGTCCTTTGTGCTTTCAATGTGTAGAGGTCGGCTTCCAAAGAACGTCTACGCGTCGGCAATGGGATTGTGCAAAGACTCTAGTATTACGCAATCAAGGAAGCAGTCGAAATCGGACTTTTTGCCCAGGCTTCAACATGTAATCGATCCAACCGCGGTCCGTGCCATCTCGAACAAGAACTTGATCGTATCCCCAATCGACCTTCGCCCAGCAGTCCTTAATCAATTTCTCGAACGACACAGTGTCAAAATGACAAGGCAGTTCGATCGCGCAATGGATGTGCCATCGTCCGGAGCGGCCGCCTTTTTCCAGTACGGGAAGGACGTGAAGGCGTTTGCCGTGGAGTTTGACAGTATTTCCATACACGGAGCGATTTAGAAGATTTATGAAGTGGCGAAATGCGTGCTTACATTGATATTCGTCGATGCGAACCCACGTGCCGTCGTCGGAGTGGCGAGCCTGCCTCAATGTCAGAGTAACGTCGCAAAATGGACCCCAACCGGTGGTGTCGAACAGATGAGTTTTGGTTGTCTCCAAATAATTTGACTGAGTACGATATGCTTCCATCCCTTTATTTATTCGCTTGTAATACAGCGAATGAGGTTTTCACGAGACTGTGATAGTAAAGCGCCATTTTCGAAAGATTTCCGTCAAAACCGGACGTCGTCCAGACAGGGCAAAACCGACTTGCTTGACCGTGTGCCGAACTAAAAGTAACGACCAGGTCTCCATCGGGAAAAGTGGACGCGAGATGGCTGAGATACGCAACTACGTAAAACCTCGACGCTTGTACCGCTACAGGCCGATAGAGCATATCCAGCGTGAGCTAGAGGCAATTGAGGAGGGTTATCTATACTGCGCGGCTTACAACGATATGAATGACCCGATGGAGGGGATGTACGCAGCCAGCAATCGGCTAAGGAATAGCCCAGTGTACCGCGAGTTCGAGCGGGACATTCTTTCTAACAAAAGGAACCTGGGCATTTGTTCGTTCAGCGAAGTCCACAGCAATGAGCTCATGTGGGCGCATTATGCAAGTCGCTTTAAGGGAATTTGCATCGAGTACGATTTGATACATCTACTAAGACGCCTTCCGAATGAAGTCGACTTTGTCCGGATGCTGTATAGTGAGGAACACCCAAACGTCGGGCTTACCCGCACAGGCGCGAACGATTTGGCAAAAATGGTTCTTTCGTACAAAAATCACCGTTGGAGCTATGAAAGGGAATGGCGATTATTTGCTCCTCAACAAGGCAAGCTGTACTACGATGACCAGAAGTGTGTGGCGAGGGTCTATATCGGCGCAAAGGCATTGGGGGCGCGTCGAGAAATTGAAAGACGGCTTCGATCGCTCCATGTCAAAATGAGTGTGATGTACTTAAATGGTTATTCGATGATATTTGACCCTCGCGAAAAATACGACGACGAGATTGAGGGAGAGCGTCGAAAAAGATGACACAGGGTCTCTGGGCACAAATAGGTGGGGCTGATGAATCCCGACTCTGGCTGACATGGAGCCGGAACCGCGACGGCACTGGAAATACCTACCCGTGAGCCTCGCAACGTCACCACGCCGTTTGTTGGGGATGGGAAATTGTTCCTTGTTTCCCGGTATGGCTGCTACGCTTTGCTCCCATCAATCCGAAGGTCGTCAGCATGCCGACCGTGAAGCCGTTTTCAACGTCTCGAAGAATGCCTCGACCGGGAGCGGAATTTGCACCGGCAGAGTAGGCGAGCTGCCAAGCATCATCCTCGTCACGCGCTCCATACCCATTCTCCATATGACTTCATCTTTAAAATAGGCCGTAGGCGAGTTGGTAATCACGGTGATGTCATCAGGAACTTCTGAGGGGGCGGAAATTCGGAAGCAAAATCAAAGGGGCGGAGTTCGTCTCGTCTTGCACAAGACATTCTCGGTATGGCTTGCGGCGTATTATGATGCTGAGCAACATGCGGCAATATTCGCCGGCTTGGGTTACGGCGCCGCGGCCGCCGTCGACGTTGCGCCTCCTGAAGTCTTTATCTAGCGCGCAAACGCGCGAGAGAGACTGAAAGTCCGGGCCAGTCAGCGACGTCTCCGTTGCAGTATGAGTGCTCTGCCGGTGTGGAAGCGCCCTCTCCCGACGCCGATCGTTCTCCCGCAAATCCCGCTGAGGCTTTCGACACTCGCCTACGTTCGCGATCCTGTTGATAAGCGGTCGCCGGCGGAGTATCGGCGCAAAAGGCCCACAAATCGTCATACGTGCGATATCGGACGTGCGCCGCTAAATCAGCGCGTACACAGGACGTGACCAATCACGCGCCATTTATGGGGGATGCGCCGCAGGTGTCGCGCGAACGACGACATCGCGGGCGATAAAACGAAAGAGGAGCGGCCGAGGCCGCCCCTTCAATTCAACCACCCGCCGAAGAGGCTTATTTTCCTTTGGGCTTCTTGGGCGTCGCTTGGGCGCTCGCCTGCGCCAACTGGTCGTCCAGTTCGCCGGCTCGAACGGCGGCGATGACCGTGTCGATGACCGACGGGAGCTTGTCCATTGACGACACGGCAATAGCAGCTTTGCCCTTTTCGAATTCGATCGGCTTCCAGCCGGCCCGGACGAAGAACACGCATGAGCCGTTTGATTGCGCGCGCCACCAGGGCAGAACGCGTTGCTTCTTTTCGACCATGACTTTGTCGCCGCCGTCGTTCTTTCCCCAGGCGCGCACGGTCCGCATGTAGGCGGGATCGCGCAGAAGCATCTTTTGCTCTTCGAGGCGCGCGATGATTTTTGTGCGCCGGTCGAGCGTCGGATTGGCGGTCGACTTGGGCAGCGTAGTGAAAGTCAGAGATTTAAGTGTGGTCATTGCATCCTCCATCAGTTGATGAGGATGCTGGATCATGGTCACTTTACGAAGGACCGCAAATCACCTTAGGTAACAGACATCGGCTCGCTTGTCTCGAAGAACTGATATTGTTCAACATTGAATGGCTGGTCAGGTGGGATGACACCTAACGTGCTTTGGTCCTTGAACGTTACTAAAAAAAATCGCTGAGCTGTGAACATGCCACGCCGTTCAGTTTTGACGCGCTTCGGATTCTGTATACTCAATTCGGCCCTCCATAAGTGGACCTGCACCTTGCGCAGCCACTTCCACCTCTGCGGCGATGGCTTTAATCCGGTCCGCCACCTGTGACCTTTGCGTGTATAGTTCTTCTCGTTTTGCCGTTCGATCTTGCAACCGCTCAATCAGAACTTTTATTTCATCCTTGCCTTGTGTAAAGGCTAGTCGCGTGGTTTCGCGGTTTGTAATTTCATTCTTTATTTGTTTCATCTTGTCCTCCACCGCGGCCAACTGATGCTCCAATTCGTAAATTTTTTCCGCTAAATATCTGCTTTCTCTTTGTTGCCGCATTTCCCAGGCGGTTTTCATATCTGCATTAATGACTAGCTGCTGTCCTTCTAGCGCCCGCAAGGTGTCATCAAGGCCGGTCTTTTCCGGATCGAGTTCGCCGAGCAAATTCTGCAAGTCGATATGTTCGACGAAGCGCAGAAAGGATTTCTCGAAATGATCGTAGCGCCAACCAGCGCTAACACAACCAAGTCCTCGCTTCGCTGCTGAACACACAAGATATATTCCGCCCTTTGGCGACGGACCTTTATTTTCAATGGTCATAGAAGATCTGCAGTACCAACATCTCGCCAATCCAGAAAACAAATTGGTGAAGTAGTCGCCTTTGCGACCCCTTCCACTTATTCGTCGATTAGCTTTACTCTGCTGTGCCCGGTAAAACAGCTCGTCACTAATTACGCGAGGAAGATATTTCTGTAAGGGTTCGCCATCTGGGATTTTTCGCCATTCAGCATCTTACACGGCTGAAATTCGCCCAGAACGGCGCGATTGTCCAATATCTTAAGAAGATAAGATCTGTTCCACCATTCCGAACCTCCGAAGGGTTTAGTGGGCTTCGTCGGATCGTTGAGAATTTTCTCTAACGCATGCGTACCAATGCCTTTAACGGTGTATTCAAAAATTTTCTCAATGACCGCAGCTCGGTTTTCGTCGACTTCGTAGTGGCTGCGATCACCGCTCAGCCGCAGCCATGCGGGGCAGATTGCAGTAAGAGGTCGTTCGCGCGCATTGGCTCGTTTTGCTTTCCAATTTTTCGAGAGACGAAAGCTTGTCGTGGACGATTTATTGTGGCCGCGGTTAAGATAGGTAAGCAAAAGGATGTAATCTTCGAACGGGCCATTAGGTTTGTAGACGTGTTTATCTTGCACCGTCGCGACGTTGATACCGGCGTCTAAGATGTCAAGGAGAACACGGAAGGATTTTTGCACCTCTTCTCGGCTGATACGGTCGAGTGACTCGACCAACAGATAGGAGCCCTTTGGGATGAGTTCCTTTTTCGCGCGTTCTAGAAATCGACCAAGGGCCCCCTGCTTAATATTTGCGCCTCGGAATGCGGAGATGACGTCTTCGAGCGGTTCGCCGTCCTCTACGAGGTGAAGACCGTTTTCTTCGGCGTATGCTCTCGATTCCTCCAACTGCCTTTGGCGGCCATGACCCCTTGTTTGCGGGCTGGTTGACAGTCGAATGTACGAGTAGGCCAATGGGCGCTGGTCCATATTGTTGAAATATCATACGCCCGGCGCCGGCAAATCGATGCTCGCGGCGCGGCTGCCGTCCATTCTCCCGCCGCTGGCCCCGGCCGAGCTCCTCGAAGTCTCGATGGTCGCTTCGATCGCTGGCGAGATCAAAGGTGGCGCGCTGACCAACCGGCGGCCGTTTCGCGCCCCGCACCATTCCGCCAGCATGCCGGCGCTAGTTGGCGGCGGTTTGCACGCCCGGCCGGGCGAAGTCTCGCTCGCCCATCACGGCCTTCTTTTCCTTGACGAACTGCCGGAATTCCAGCCGCAGGCGCTCGAACTCGCTGCGCCAGCCGCTGGAGATCGGCGAGGTCGCGATCGCGCGCGCCAATCATCGGGTCACCTACCCGGCCCGCTTCATGCTGGTGGCGGCGATGAATCCCTGCCGGTGCGGGCGCGCCGACGAGCCCGGCTATACCTGCCGCCGCGGCGTCAACGCCCGCTGCACCGCCGATTACCAGGCGCGCATTTCGGGGCCGCTGATCGACCGGATCGATCTGCACATCGAAGTGCCGGCGGTGACCGCCGCCGATCTCATCCTGCCGCCGCCGGCCGAGGGCAGCCGCGAGGTCGCCGAGCGCGTGGCGCTGGCCCGCGAGCGGCAGGCCGCGCGCTATGCCGCGATCGGACTGCCCCACATCCGCAGCAACGCAACGGTCGCGGGCGCCGTGCTCGAAGACGTGGCGCGGCCGGATGCGAGCGGGCTTGCGCTGTCGCGTGAAGCCGCCGATGCGATGCGGCTTTCGGCGCGCGGCTATCATCGCGTGCTGCGGGTCGCGCGCACCCTCGCCGACCTCGACGGCGCCGACAAAATCGGCCGTGTCCACCTCGCCGAGGCGTTGTCCTACCGCGCGCTCGCCGACGAAATCCGCCGCGCAGCGTGAACGCCCGAGAAGCCTCTGACCAGTCCCACCGGCGCGGCGAATCACGTTAAGCTGCGCGCGTCCGTATCCGAGCGGCGCGTTCGTCATCTTCACCGTCCGTCTACCGGCATCCTGTCAGCTCCAGGCCCAATCCCATGACCAAGCCGCATCGCAAGCTCGCCTTCATCACGGCATCGACGGATCACGGCACCATGATCATGAATCGGTTCGACCAGCATGTCATTGGCGCCAACCGGGCCTACGGCGCCGGCTTTCAGCTCCTCGACAAGGCTTCATACGACGCCGACGAAGTTGCCCTGATGCTGATGGTGCTCGATCTGCGCCGCAAACACTACGGCGATGGCGTCGTCGCGGTCGACTGCGGCGCCAACCTCGGCGTTCACACCGTCGAGTGGGCCAAGCACATGACCAGCTGGGGCGTGGTGCTGGCGCTCGAGGCCCAGGAGCGCATCTACTATGCGCTCGCCGGCAATATCGCGATCAACAACTGCTTCAACGCCCGCGCCATCCATGCCGCGGTCGCCAACCGGGCCGGCACGATGAAGATGCCGAAGCCGAATTATTTTGCTTATGCAAGCTTCGGCAGCCTCGAGCTCAAGAAGCGGGACAACACCGAATTCATCGGCCAGCCGATCGACTACTCCGAAGACAAGATGGTCGACGTGCAAACCATCAATCTCGATTCGCTGAATTTCCCCCGCCTCGATGTGATTAAAATCGACGTCGAGGAGATGGAGCTCGACGTGCTGGCAGGTGCCGCCAAAACCATCGGCGCCAACCATCCGATCATGCTGATCGAGGCCTTGAAAACCGACACCAAAGCCCTGCGCGCGTGGCTGGAAAATGCCGGCTATCGGGTCTTTCCCATCGGAATGAACGTCATCGCCATCCACGAAGCCGATAAATGTCTGCAGGACATCAAGATTACGTCTGCGGCAACACCGTAGCGCTCAGGCGCCATTGACCGTGCCGACGGCGCCGCGCATGCCGATCGCGGTGAGAAACTCCTGCCGGGTTTCGGCGCGGTCGCGGAAAACCCCAAGCATCCGGCTGGTCACCATGCTGACGCCGGTCTTGTGCACGCCGCGGGTGGTCATGCACTGGTGCGTCGCCTCGGTCACCACCGCGACGCCATGGGGCTTGAGCACGGAATCGAGGCAGGACGCGATCTCGGCCGTCATCTTTTCCTGAATCTGCAGCCGCCGGGCAAAGACGTCGACCAGCCGCGCCAGCTTGGAAATTCCGACAACGCGGTTGCGCGGCAGGTAGCCGATATGCACGCGTCCGATGATCGGCGCCATGTGGTGCTCGCAGTGCGACTCGAAACGGATGTCGCGCAGCACCACGACCTCGTCATAGCCCCCGGTCTCTTCGAAGGTGCGCTTGAGGTACTCGCGCGGATGATCCTTATATCCGGAGAACCATTCCTCGTAGGCGCGCACGACCCGCGCCGGGGTGCCAAGGAGCCCTTCGCGGTCCGGGTCATCACCGGCCCAGCGGATCAGCGTGCGAACGGCCTCCTCGGCCTCCTCGCGCGAGGCCGGCCGCACCGGCTGGGCAGGTTCGGAAGAGCGCGCCTGCGTGCGCTTGGAATTCACGATCTTATCCATCTATTCACTCCGGCCGCGCCTTCGGCGATCGGGCTTCGATACGTCCCCATCGATGAGCCCGGGCGATGTTTAACAAAGCATCAACCCTTGCTCCAATGGTTCTGCCTGACTGCAAGGGATGCGCAAGGTTCATAGGACAAAATCCAGGGCACTGCATCGATAACAAGGGGGCACCGGCGTGGCTTGCGGCCGAGAGCCGCGGCGACCGTGCCGAGCGGGATATAGGGATCATGCGCCTTTGGGCCACCCTTCGAAGACCCGCCATCCTCAGCCGCCGGCTCTACTCGCTGATCGTCCGTGTGGTGGCCATCACCACGATGTCGTTTGGGATCGCCTTCGGCTTCCTCGCCGGGGCAACCTCGCCGGCCGCCCATTATGACCCCCACACCTTCGCGATCGGGGTAGCGTCGCTGTTCGGCGCGGCATGCGGCGCCATTGGCATCCTCATCTCCCGCATCCGGCAGATGAAGAGCGAGTTGCGCGACCTTGAATCGCGCCTGGACGAGGCGGCGGACCGCAACTGGGAAATCAGGGAAGCCCAGGAGCGCACCAAGAGCTTTTTCGAGGCGCAAGACGACGTGATCGTGCGCCGCGACGGCGGCGGCGCCATCACCTACGCCAACGACGCGTTTTGCGCGCTCGCCGGCCGCGCCCGGGACGATCTGATTGCAACCGCCTTTGCACTCCCGGTTATGGAGCAAGGTGAGGCCAGCCTCTTGGCCGACGGCACGCGCGCTCTCGACCAGAAGATTGCCGCCGCCGGCAGCGCCCGCTGGATCGCCTGGCGCGAAGTCACGGTCCGCTCCGACGGCGCGAGCGAGATGCAAAGCGTCGGCCGCGACGTCACCGACCGCGTCAACGCCGAGCACGCCCTGGCCGAGGCGCGCGATCAGGCCGAGGCGGCGAACCGGGCAAAGTCGCGCTTTCTCAGGATGGTGTCGCACGAGATCCGCACGCCGCTGAACGGCATTCTCGGCATGGCCGAGCTGCTCGGCGACACGCCGCTCACCCCGGAACAGGCGACCTACCTGAAGGCGGTGAAGACATCGGGGGAGACGCTGCTGGCGCTGATCGAAGAGGTGCTCGACTTTTCCAAGATCGAGGCCGGCCGGCTCGATCTTGCGGCCCGGCCATTCCCGCTCGCGGCGTTTGTGGAGGAGGCGGTCGAACTGCTCGGACCGCGCGCTCAGGCCAAGGGGCTCGAAATCTGCGGCTATGTCGATGAACGTCTGCCGGCGCGGGTCGTCGGCGACGATGCGCGCTTGCGCCAGGTTTTGTTCAACCTCGCCGGCAACGCGATCAAGTTCACCGAGCGCGGCGGCATCTCGATCATCGTCGAGCCGGCCGCCCAACCGGATCTGATTGCCATATCGGTGCACGACACCGGGATCGGCATCTCGTCCGAAAATCAGGCGCGGATTTTTCTTGAATTCGAGCAGGCCGACAGCGGCTCGACGCGGCAATTCGGCGGCACCGGTCTAGGCCTCACCATATCGAAGCGCATCATCGAGGGCATGGGAGGGGCGATTGCAGTCGAGAGCACGCCCGGTCACGGCGCGACATTCCGCGTCACGATCCCGCTGCCGCAGGCCGATGACGCCGGCGCCGGCGAGCCGGCGCTGACGGTACCCGATCTTTCCGGTAACGATATCCTGATTGTCGCGCCGGCGGCGATCGAGGCCTCGCTGCTGGCGCGGCGGCTGCAACGCTGGGGCGCACGGACAAAAATCGTTCCCGACGAGCAGGTGGCAACAGCACTGTTGCCGGAACAGATGTGGAGCGCCGTTCTGGTCGACCATGCGCTGGGCACGCCGGCGAGCGAAGCGCTCGCCCGCATGGCGGCCGCGATTCCACGGCGCATCGTGCTGGTCACGCCGGCGATGCGCAACGAGCTTGCCGCGCTCAAGGAGGCCGGCTTCACCGGCTATCTCATCAAGCCGGTGCGGGCCGCCTCCCTTGCCGCGCGGTTTTCGGCCGATGATGCGTTCGACCCCGGCGCTGCAAACGAAATTCCGGAAACGCCCGGCGCAACGCAGGCCGGTGGCGGGCTATCGATCCTGGTCGCCGAGGACAACGAGATCAACGCGCTGCTGGCGCGCGCGCTTCTGACCAAACTCGGCCATCATCCGACCATGGCCGCAAGCGGCACCGCGGCGATCGAAGCCTTCCTCGCCGCGTGGGCCGCCGGCACGCCTTACGACCGCGTGCTGATGGACCTGCACATGCCGGGCATGGACGGGCTCGAGGCAACCCGGAAGATTAGAGCCATCGAAAGCGAAACCGATACGCCGCGAATACCGATCCTGGCGCTGACGGCCAACGCTTCCGCCGAGGATCGCGATGCCTGCCTCGCCGCCGGCATGGACGGCTTCCTGGTCAAGCCGCTGGACCGCGAGCGCCTCGCTGCAGCACTCGCCGCATCGGCAAGCGCCGCGCTTGCGGCGTAGCGTCATTCTGCATCGCGTTCGCGTCGCTGCTCTGTGACAGATCCATGAATGATCTAGCTCAATAACGGCGTCATCTGAACCTGCTTTGCTGGCTGCGACCGGGCGCAGGTGGCGACGCATGAAATCCGAAATCATTGAGCAGCTCGGCCAAGTCGATCTGCTGCTGCCAGCGCTCGTTGCCGAGGCCTTGGCGGCGAACGACAGGGTCAAGCTCCGCTTGAGCGTATTGCAGGCCGCCGCCCGCCGCGCGCGCGAACCAAACAGCGCGCGCTTTGATCTGACCGGCGAATGCCGGGCGGCCGGCGTCGACCACGTGGCATTGGAAACGCTGGTCAACCACGCAAGCCTGGTGACTGGCGAGCGGATGTCGGCGCCCGGGTTGAATAGCCTCGGCGCTGCGATCTGGGACGACATGGGATCGATGATCCGCGCCGTCCAAGCCGGCGACCCGGCGCAAGCAAGCCGTGCGGCCGAGCGCCTGTCGGCGATCCAAACAGCAGCGCCTTTCGGGCCCACCGATGATGTCGACGTTTCGAACATTGCCCGATTGACCGGGCTTGCTGACCGCGATGGCGACAGCTTGCATCGCCTGATTATGGATCTGCACAAAGCCCTCAATCGGCTGGCCGCGGCGCATGCCGAAGAAGTCCTCGCCGGCGCGCATGCCTATGCGCTGCTGCCGGACGATCGGCCGGCGGTCGAAGCATTCATGCGCGGGGTCGACGCGACCAGGAAACTCAAGTTCAGCCATCCCGGACTGGCGACCATGGCAACGCGGTCCGGCGGCCGGCTGACGATCCAGAACGACATCGGCGAAACCGACGCGCATGTCGTGGTGATCGCCGTCGAGACCGATGCGGTGACGGTCATCTACACCGACGTGCACGCGGCGCGGGCAAAGTTCTTTACCGGACTGTTCCGCGACTACGGCGTCCAGTGGAGCGGCCTCGAACGAAAGAGCGCAGCCGACCTCGGCGACGAAGGCGGCTTTTACCTCGTCAATGGACGCTTTTCATTCGACAGCGATATCCGCCGCGACAGTTTTCTCGAAAGCGTCGGCGCGGCGCTGGTTTTCCTGATCGACTGGAACAAGGCGCGCAAAATCCTGCGCGAATGGGTCTCCAAGACCGACGCCATCCGCGTGCTGACCTGGGCGGCGCACCATCGCGTCGGCCACCGAGCGTTCCTCGAACTCGGCGGCGCCGAACTGGTTGCAGCGGCGGTTCATCACGCCACGCCGACGCGGATCGGTTTCGGCGAACGCCTCGACCATGCACTTGGCCGCGATGCCGCGGTCGATTTTCTCAAGACGGTTTTGCGCGTCTCGGCCGAGGCGCTGCTGCAGGGAAGCTCGGTCCGGCTGGCGCGCGATCGCATCGAAGCGGCGCTCGTTGCGCATCTGCAGCGCGTCGACAGAACGCTGCTGGCGGTCATGATCCGCCAAGCCGGCCTGGCGCGCGACATCGCCGCCGGCATTACACATTTCGTGGCCGAACGGCGGGCACACCGTTCGTTTGACTGTGCCGCATTGGTGGAACGGGCGCGGCGCATCGAGGAAAAAGCCGACCGGATCGCGATCGAAGCGCGAAGCGAGATCGCGCGATTCGACGCTCCCCGCGGCATCGAGCGGCTGGTCAATCAGGTCGAGGACGCGATTGACGATCTCGAGCAGGCGGCATTTTTTGCTTCGCTGGTGCCGGCCGACGCTGCGCCGGAGCTGCTCGAACCGCTAGCCGACCTTTGCGCCGCAACGGTCGCAGGCACGGAAGCCGCGGCTACGGGGATTGCCGCCGCGGCCGAGGTTCCCGACGGGCACCGCATCGACACCGAGGATGCGCTCGCCGCAGTCGGCCGTTTGATCGACGTCGAGCATAAGGCCGATGCAGCGGAGCGCACGGCGACGGCGCGAATTCTTACCGGCGACTTCAGCCTCAAGACCGCATTGTCGGTGCTTGAACTCGCCCGCGCGCTTGAGCGTTCGACCGACCGGCTGGCAGCGTTCGGGCATCTGTTGCGCGAGCATGTGCTCGCCGACCTTTCCGCGTAGGGGCGCCTAGACATGCAGATTGCGCGCATCGGTGACGGCTCGGCGGAGCGATACCCGGCCGAAACTGTCGGCGGCAAAGCCGCTAATCTCGCGCGTATGGCGGCGCTTGGTTTGCCGGTGCCGCCGGCCTTCGTGCTCCCGATCAGCCTTTGTGCGGCCATGGCAAAGGGCGATGCGGCGGCGGCCGAGGACTTGGCTGACGGTCTGACCGAAGGCATGGAATTTCTTGAGAACGTTACCGGCCGCCGGTTTGGCGACCGGCGCCGCCCGCTGTTGGTGTCGGTGCGGTCCGGCGCAGCGCGATCCATGCCGGGAATGTTGGATACGGTGCTCGATGTCGGATGCACGGTGGCGGCGGTTCGCGGCTTGGTGCGCATGACCGGTCACCCGCGCTTTGCCAGCGACTGCCGGCGCCGCTTTCTCGAAAGCTATGGCAGCGTGGTTCTCGGCATCGATCCGGCCGCCTTCGCCGGCAAACGCAACGCGCTCATCGCCGCGGAGGGCGCCGGCAGCGAACGCGCGCTCGATTGCGAAGCGCTCGAACGCCTCGCCACATCCTACGAGCAAATTATCGAGGACGAAGGCCATGTGTTGAGCGAGGAGCCGATGGAACAACTCAAGACCGCGGCACAGGCGGTGTTCCGCTCCTGGACGAGCGAGCGGGCCTGCACCTATCGCAAGCTCGAGCAGCTTGAGGATTTGCAGGGCACGGCGGTCACGGTGCAGGCCATGGTGTTCGGTAATGGCGGCGTGTCATCAGGGGCCGGGGTGGCGTTCTCGCGGGATCCGTCGACCGGTGCGGCCAAGCCTGTCATCGACGTGCTGTTCGAATCCCAGGGCGAAGACGTGGTGTCGGGAGGCCATAATCCCGAGACCGAAGAGGCCCTCGCCCGTTTCCTTCCTGAGATCTCGACGCAATTGCGCGACGCGCTGCGCCGCCTCGAGCAGGATTTTGCCGACATCCAGGACGTCGAATTCACCATCGAGGATGGCAAGCTGTGGATGTTGCAGACTCGCGCGGCGAAGCGGACGCCGCAGGCGGCGCTCCGCTTGGCCATCGATTTCGTCAACGAAGGGCGGATCACGCCGGCGCAGGCCTTGCAGCGGCTCGCCGGGCTGGATTTAGGTACGCTCGTCAATAAGCGGCTGATCGTCACTGATGAGCCGGCCGGGCGTGGAATTTGCGCATCGGGCGGGGTCGCGGTTGGACGCGCGGCCTTCGATCAGGAGAGCGCGGCGCGCCTGGCGGCGAGCGGCGATCTAATCATTCTCGTGCGTCCCGACACCACGACGACCGACGTTGGCGGTTTTGCCGTCGCCGCCGGAATTGTAACGGCGGTCGGCGGACGAACCGCGCATGCCGCACTGGTGGCGCGGCAGTTGGGCAAGCCGTGTATCGTCGGCTGCGCCGAATTGTCGGTCGATGCCGCCGGTCATTGCGCGCGGCTCGCCGGCGTTGCCGTCCAGGAAGGCGACTGGTTGTCGATCGACGGCGAAGCGGGAACGATCCATCCCGGCCGCGGCGACGTCATCGCCTAGCGGCCGGAAACCGAGCTGGCGCAAATTGAGCGCTGGCGCGCCGAAGCCCGTTCATGCCCGGTTACAGCCGCCGCAGCGCCACCTCTTCAACCTCGTGACTCTCGCCCTTCGTGAGAATGAGGTCGGCACGCGGCCGCGTCGGCAGGATATTCTCGCGCAGATTGACCAGATTGATGCGGTTCCAGATCGAGGTCGCGGTGGCGATCGCTTCCGCGTCGGACAATCGCGCGTAGCGATGAAAATAGGATTTCGGATCGGCAAACGCGGTGCCGCGCAGCGTGAGAAAACGATTGACGTACCACGACAGCAGCACGGTTTCTTCGGCGTCAAGATAGACCGAGAAATCGAAGAAGTCGGAGACGAAGGGCACGGCCTTGCCGTCCTTGGGCAGCTGCCCAGCCTGCAGGACGTTAAGGCCCTCGACGATCAGAATCTCCGGCCGATCGATCTCGATCCATTGGTTCGGGATGACGTCGTAGATCAGATGCGAATAGACCGGCGCCCGCACCGGCCGCCGGCCGGCCTTGATGTCGGAGAGAAAGTGCAGCAGCGCCGGCAGGTCGTAGCTGTCCGGAAAGCCCTTTTTCTCCATCAGGCCTTCGCGCTCGAGCACGGCGTTGGGATAGAGGAAACCGTCGGTGGTGATGAGATCGACTTTCGGCACATTCGGCCAGCGCGCCAGCAGCGCCTGCAGCACGCGCGCCGTGGTCGACTTGCCGGCCGCAACCGAACCGCCGACCCCGATGATGTAGGGCATCTTGGCGTCTTCGGTGCCGAGGAACCCTTGCTGCGCGCGGAACAGCCGTTGCGTCGCGGCCACGTACAGCGACAGCAGCCGCGACAACGGCAGATAAATTTCTTCGACTTCCGATATGTCGAGCCGGTCGTGCAGCGAACGCAGCCGGACGATCTCCGCCGGCTCAAGCGTCATCGGCGTGTCTTGGCGCAGGCTCGCCCATTCGGCGCGTGAAAACACGCGATACGGCGAGACGTCCGGCTCGGTGCGTTGCTCCATGCGGGATCGCCCCTAGCCGCCTTTGCGCGCCGCTTTCTCGTCAACGCCCGACTGGCGCGTGCGTGCGCCCAGTTCGGCCTCCACCTCGTCGAGCGCGATGCCCCGCGCATGAAGCACGACCAGGAGATGGTAGAGCACGTCGGCGGCTTCCGCGATCATGCGATCGCGATCCTCGCCGACCGCGGCAATGGCCGCTTCAACCGCCTCCTCGCCCAGTTTTTTGGCGCAATGGACGACGCCGCGGTCGAGCAGCTTACGCGTGTAGGACACCTCAGCGCTCGCCTTGGCGCGCTCCTGCACGCGCTTTTCCAGGTCCGGAAGGGTGAACGAAGCGGGCATATGCCGGTCCAATCGCGACACTCGTCTTTGAAAGGGTAAGTAACATCTCTCCCAAGCCCCCGCGAGGGCCGATTTCTACGGATCGAGCCGCACCGGCAATCCGGCGCGGGCCATATATTGCTTGGCCTCGCGGACCGAGTGTTCGCCGAAGTGGAAGATGGACGCGGCCAGCACCGCGCTGGCATGGCCGTCGCGGATGCCCTCCACGAGGTGTTCGAGATTGCCGACGCCGCCGGAGGCAATCACCGGCACCGACACCGCGTCGGCGACGGCGCGGGTCAGGCCGAGATCGAAGCCCTTTCGAGTGCCGTCGCGGTCCATGGAGGTGAGCAGGATTTCGCCGGCGCCGAGCGCAACCACTTCGCGCGCATAGGCTACGGCATCGAGGCCAGTCGGGTGGCGCCCGCCATGGGTGAATATTTCCCAGCGATTAGTCTCCGGCGGTTTCGACACTTGCTTGGCATCGATCGCGACCACGATGCACTGATCGCCGAACTTTTCCGCCCCTTCCTTGACAAAGGCGCGGCGCGCGACCGCCGCGGTGTTGATCGACACCTTGTCCGCGCCCGACGAAAGCAGCGCGCGGATATCATCGACGGTGCGGACGCCGCCGCCGACGGTCAGCGGCATGAAACACGCCTCGGCGGTCCGCTGCACCACATCGAGCATGATGTCGCGGTCTTCGTGGCTCGCGGTGATGTCGAGGAAGGTGAGCTCGTCGGCACCGGCCTCGTCATAGGCGATCGCCGCCGCGACCGGATCGCCGGCGTCGCGCAGGTCGACGAAATTGACGCCCTTGACGACGCGGCCGTCTTTCACGTCGAGGCAGGGAATGACGCGGACCTTGAACATTGGGCAATCATTACGCCGCGCGGCGCCCGCGCAGCCAGTTCACAAGGACAACCAAACAGGCGACGACGAACCAGATCACGAGGGCGCCCGCCCCCGTCGGCAGCGTCCAGAACGCGAGGTAACTGAGGAAGACCATGACCGCAAGTGCGTCGCCGAGGTCGGCGCCCAAGAATGGGCATGGCGAGCCGCCTGCGATCGGCAGCTTGCAGTCCAATGCGTCCGCAATGCCCCCGGCGATGAAAAGCGAGATCAACGGGCCTGCCGCGAATAGAATGATCAACGCTAGCGCCACGCCCAGCCAGAGGAATGCGTGGCGGTGCTGGGCGCTCACGCCGTCCGTTGTTCCTGTACCGGGCCGCTTTTGATGAGTGCAAGTGCTTCCGCCGCATCGAGCCTGCCGTCATAGAGCGCGCGGCCGACGACGGCGCCGGCGAGCTTTTGCGCCCCCGGCTTAAGAAGTGCCCGCACGTCGTCGAGCGAGGCGAACCCGCCCGAGGCGATCACCGGAATTGACACGGCATCAGCAAGCGCGATCGTGGCGTCGAGGTTGAGTCCCCGCAGCATGCCGTCGCGCGCGATGTCGGTGTAGATGATGGCGGCAACGCCGGCGTCCTCGAACCGCCTGGCAATGTCGAGCGCGGCGAGCTCGGAGGTCTGCGCCCAGCCCGCGACCGCAACCTTGCCGTCGCGCGCGTCCAGGCCGACGGCGACGCGGCCGGGAAATTGTTTCGCTGCTTCCTTCACCAATACCGGATCGCGCACCGCAGCGGTGCCGATGATGACGCGGGCGACACCCTTGGCGAGCCAGCGCTCTACCCCGGCGCGGTCGCGGATGCCGCCACCGAGTTGCACGGGAATTTTCACCGCAGCGAGGATGCGCTCGACCGCAGCGGCATTCATCGAGCGGCCGGCGAAAGCGCCGTCGAGATCGACAATATGGAGATACGCGAAGCCCTGCGCCGCGAACAGCCGCGCCTGCTCGGCCGGGTCACTATGGAACACCGTGGCGCGCGCCATGTCTCCCTGTTGCAGGCGCACGGCTTCGCCGTTTTTCAGATCGATCGCCGGGAACAGAATCACGGATTCCACTTCAGGAAATTCGCGATCAGAGCCAAACCAAGCTTTTGACTCTTCTCGGGATGGAATTGGGTGCCGACGATGTTGTCACGCGCCACGATCGCGGTGATCGGGCCGCCATAGTCGGCCTGGGCAACAAGGTCGTCACGTTCCGTTACTTTGAGTTCGTAAGAATGCACGAAATAGGCGTGCAAACCCTGCGGCCCGAGCGTGAGGCCGTCGACCAGTTTGTGCGGCCGCGCGACATTGAGCGTATTCCAACCCATATGCGGAATTTTCAGCTGCGGATCGCCCGGCATAATCCGATCGACTTCGCCGGCGATCCAGCCCAATCCCTCGGTCACCTCATATTCGCGCCCGCGCTCGGCCAGGAGCTGCATGCCGACACAGATGCCGAAAAACGGGCGGCCTCTTTCGTGCACCACTTCCTCGAGGGCCGCGACCATGCCATCGACGGCATCGAGGCCGCGCCGGCAGTCGGCGAAGGCGCCGACGCCGGGCAGCACCACGCGATCGGCGGTTGCCACCTTACGCGGATCGTTGGTCACGACGATCGGCTGGTCGAGCCCGGCGTCATGGGCGGCGCGTTCGAACGCCTTGGCGGCCGAGTGCAGGTTGCCAGAGCCATAATCGACAATGGCGACGGTCACCGGTTTGCTCCGGGCTCGGGAAACAGGCCGATGATGTCGGGCGATGGCGACGTGCGCGGCAACGGCGACGGCGGCGGGCTCGGAGACACCGCCGACGGCGCGAGACGCCTCCCAGCCGCTGAGCGAACCCAGGCGTCGTAAAAGCGCCGCTCGGCGTCTTCGACGTCATCGCCGCTGACAACGCCGATGTTGTTCCAGCCGCGCCGCGCCAGTGTGAACCGGCGCAAGCTGCCTGCTTCGATGCCGACCAGCAACGAGATGAGCAATTCGACACCGGCGATACCGGCGCTGGAGACGCCGGCGTAGTACATGGCGAAGTCAAGCCCGACGGCGACTACGACATAGACCAACAACGCCAGCCACAGCCGGTGCCACAGCATCCACAGCGCCGTGAGCAAAAACGCCCAGAAATAAAACCCGTCACGCACGAACACCAGACGCTCCGGATCGGGGGCAGCGCCGGTAACGCGCAGAGGCGGTTCGTGAACGGTGTAGACGGACATTGCTTTATTCCGCTGTTGCCATTTGCACTGTTGTTATAGGCCCGATCGTCAAACTCGGTCCGGGCCTTCGCCATCCGCCCCGCGAGCGGGACATCAAGGGTCAGCCGCCGAGCGAGCCTTTGGTCGAGGGCACTTCATGCGCGGCGCGCGGATCGATCGCGACCGCCGCCCGCAACGCCCGTGCCAAGCCCTTGAAGCACAACTCGGCGATATGATGATCGTTGCTGCCATAGAGCGTGGCGACGTGCAGCGTCACCGCGGCATTGACGGCGAAAGCCTGGAACCATTCCTGCACCAGTTCGGTATCGAACGGGCCCACTTTGTCGCGCACGAACTCGACGTTGAACACCAGGAACGGCCGGCCGGAAATGTCGATCGCCACCCGGGTCAACGCTTCGTCCATCGGCACATGCACGTCAGCGTAGCGGGTGATGCCCTTCATATCGCCGAGCGCCTGCTTCACCGCCTGGCCGAGCGCGATCCCGACGTCCTCGGTGGTGTGATGATGATCGATATGCAGATCGCCCTTGGCCTTGACCTCGATGTCGATCCGCGAATGCCGCGCCAGCAGGTCGAGCATGTGATCGAGGAAGCCGATGCCCGTCGCCACTGACGCGCGGCCTTCGCCGTCGAGATCGACGGCGACTTCAACGGCGGTTTCCTTGGTGGTCCGTTTCACGGACGCCTTGCGCATTTTAGTTCTCCGTAGCGCGCCGCCTTTTATCAGGGCTTGGTCGGTTGCGCCAATGGCTCCGCGGCTGCAATTGCATTGGCGGACGCCAACTCCTAAATCATGGCTTGAACAAAGGCTTTCCAGCGCATGCCCCCCTCCAATTCCGGCCACTCCGGCCCCTGGCACGGCACCACTATCCTGACCGTCCGCAAGGGCGGCGTCGTCACCGTCGGCGGCGACGGGCAGGTTTCGATCGGCCAGACCATCGTCAAGGCCAATGCGCGCAAAGTGCGCCGGCTTGGCGGTGGTGACGTCATCGGCGGCTTTGCCGGCGCCACGGCGGATGCCTTCACCCTGTTCGAGCGGCTGGAAGTCGAAACTTGAGCAATACCGCGGCCAGCTGATGCGCGCGGCGGTCGAACTCGCCAAGGATTGGCGCACCGACCGTTTCCTGCGCCGCCTCGAAGCCATGATGATCGTTGCCGACAAGGACGTGTCGCTGGTGCTCACCGGCACCGGCGACGTGCTCGAGCCGGAGGCCGGCATTGTCGGTATCGGCTCAGGCGGCAATTACGCGCTGGCCGCCGCCCGCGCCCTGATCGACGGACCGCTCGATGCCGAGGCAATCGTTCGCAAGTCGCTCGATATCGCCGCCGACATCTGCGTTTACACCAACCGGAACGTCACCATCGAAACGTTGAAGGGCGCCTGATCCATGGCGGCTGGCGTCTATGCGTTTCGCCCGATGTCGACTGCAGATTTGCCGTTGATTCGTCGCTGGCTGACAAAGCCACACGTCTCCGAATGGTGGGGCGAGCCGGACCAGCAGTTCGCCCTGGTGAGCGACGATCTCGATCACGCTGCCATGGAACAATTCATCGTCGCAATCGGTGGTCAGCCTTTCGCCTATTTGCAGTGCTACGATCCGCAGGCGTGGCCGGATAACGGATTGGGCACATTGCCGAGCGGCACCCGTGGTATCGATCAATTCATCGGCGAACCGGCCATGGTCGACCGCGGCCACGGCTCGGCGCTGATCCGTGGGTTTATTGAAGGCTTGCTGGAGGCGGGTACGCCGCGCGTCGTGACCGACCCGGATCCCGCCAACGGCCGTGCCGTCAGGGCTTACGAAAAGGCGGGATTCCGCAAGGATCGCCTGGTCGACACGCCCGATGGCCGCGCCATTCTCATGGTATGCAACGAATGAGCGACTTTTCCCCGCGCGAAATCGTCTCCGAGCTTGACCGCTTCATCGTCGGACAGGCCGACGCCAAGCGTGCGGTCGCCATCGCGCTGCGCAACCGTTGGCGGCGGCTGCAACTCGAAGAGCGGCTGCGCGAAGAGGTGCTGCCGAAGAACATTCTGATGATCGGGCCGACCGGCGTCGGCAAGACCGAAATATCGCGCCGCCTCGCCAAGCTCGCGGGCGCGCCGTTCCTCAAGGTCGAAGCGACCAAGTTCACCGAGATCGGATATGTCGGCCGCGACGTCGAGCAGATCGTGCGCGACCTCGTCGAGATCGCCATCACGCTGACGCGGGAGCAAAAAACGCAAGGACGTCCAGGCCAGGGCTCAGCAGGCGGCGGAAGATCGCGTGATCGACGCGCTGGTCGGCGCCAACGCCGGCGCCTCGACCAAGGACGCGTTCCGCCGTAAGCTGCGCGCCGGCGAGCTCAACGACAAGGAAATCGAGATCGAAGTGCAGGCGTCCGGCGGCATGCCGCTATTCGAAATTCCCGGCATGCCGGGCGCCCAGATGGGCGCCATCTCGATCGGCGACATTTTCGGCAAGCTTGGCGGCGGCCGTACCAAGACGCGGCGCGTCAACGTGCACGAATTCCTACGAAATCCTGATCAACGAGGAGTCCGACAAGCTGCTCGACACCGAGCAGCTCACGCTGGAAGCCATCAGGAACGTGGAGAACAACGGCATCGTCTTTCTCGACGAGATCGACAAGATCTGCGCGCGCGACGGACGCGTCGGCGCCGACGTATCGCGCGAGGGCGTACAGCGCGATCTGTTGCCGCTGATCGAGGGCACCACGGTTGCGACCAAGCACGGCTCGGTGAAGACCGACCATATCCTGTTCATCGCCTCGGGCGCCTTTCACATCTCGAAGCCGTCCGACCTTTTGCCCGAGCTGCAGGGCCGGCTGCCGATCCGCGTCGAGTTAAAGCCGCTGACGCGCGACGACATGCGGCGCATCCTGACCGAGCCCGAGGCTTCGCTAATCAAGCAATACATCGCCTTGATGGGGACCGAGGGCGTCACGCTGGAGTTTGCCGAGGACGCCATCGACGCCGTCGCCGACATGGCGGTGGCGGTGAATTCGAGCGTAGAGAATATCGGCGCGCGACGCCTGCAGACCGTGATGGAGCGCGTGCTCGACGAAGTCTCCTTCGCGGCGCCGGACCGCTCCGGCGAGACAGTCAAGATCGATGCCGCCTACGTGCAAAAGCACGTCGGCGATCTGGCCAAGAACGCCGATCTGAGCCGCTTTATTTTGTAGGAGCCCGCGCTCAACTACGGAGCTTTGGCGGTCCTTGCCGCTCGTGGCTGATCTCGCGGATCATCGCCATCCACTTCTCGACCTGGGCAAGCGCGTGCTTATCGGAGGATTCGCTTGGCGGAGCGGCGGACTTGGATTGCGTATCGGTTGCGGTCTCTGACATGGCGCGCGGTACTCCAACTGCGGTACTCCAACCGAGCGGCATGATCGCAGAACAAATTGGCGATTTGTTGCACCGGCCGCGGGGATCCAATCGCTAAGGTTAACGGAGGCGTTATCGCAGCCGCCGCAAGCGGATATAAAGCGCGCCCTGCCCGCCATGGCCGGCGTGCGCGGCCTCGAAGCCGACCACAAGCGGGCGGAATTCCGGCAGCGAAAGCCACAGCGGCACTTGCCGCTTGAGCACGCCGCGCTCCGCCGCGTCGAGCTCGCCTCGGCTCGTTCCCTTGCCGGTGACGACGAGTGCAATTCTGGCGCCGTCCGCCTGGGCGCGGCGCAAAAAACGCAGCAGCTCCATGTGGGCCTGCATCTGCGTGAAGCCGTGCAGATCGAGCCGGGCCTCGATCGGATCGCGCCCGCGCGCGACCCGTTGCTTAAGTCTGCGCCCGAGCGGCGCGAGCGGCGGCGTATTTTTTTTCGCGGGCGGCGCCTCTTGCGGCGGCAGAGGCGGCGGAGGCGATGCGGGCGCTATCTCGTCGTCAATGCCGCTGCCGGCCGATCGTTCTGCGGACAGCGGTCCGCGCGGCAATGGCCTGATTGAACGCGCGACGCCGGTCCATAATTCGCGTTCCTCGTCGCTCAAAGACCGCCGCCGGGTCATCGCTTTCGCCCGACCGTAGGCTCCGCCTCCGTTTCTTCCGCCGGCTGCGCCTCGGGGAGCGGCACCTCTTCCGCGGTCGGGTCCATCATGGAGCCGGTGCTGAACTGCGCGAAGAAGCCGGGGCGTTCGGGCGGCAGCGGCATGTCGTGCCCCGCTTCGACCGGATCGAGCTCGCGCGGCAGCAGCATCACGAATTGGCCGGAGTTGCGGATGCGGCCGGCGATGCGTGCCGCATCGTCGCCGGCGCCGAAATAGATGTCCGCTCGCGCCGGCCCGACGATGGCCGAGCCGGTATCCTGGGCGAAGACGAGACGGCGAAATTTGGTGCCCGCTTTCTCGTTGGCGATCGGCAGTTCGGCGGCAATGAAGAATGGCGTACCGTAAGCATGCAGCGAACGATCAATCGCGATTGAGCGGCCGGGCATCAGCGGTACGCCCTCGCCGCCGACGGCCTCGTCCTCGGTCGAAAGGTCGGTGATACGGAAGAAGACATAGGACTTGTTCTGCCGGCGCACTTCCTTGGCCGCGGCCGGATTGGCCTCCATCCAGTCGCGGATGCGCTGCATCGATATCTCGTCTTTGGGCACGAGCTTGCGGTCGACCAGCACCCGCCCGACCGGCAGGTAGGGCCAGCCGTTATGCAAGTCGTAGTTGACGCGCAGGATCGAGCCGTCCTCCAGCCTGATCCGGGCGGATCCCTGGATTTGCGCGAACAGGACGTCGATCTGGCTGTGAAGCCAGCAGATCTCCAAATGCCAGCCGTCGAGCGCACCGTCTTCGATCTGGCCGCGATCGTAGTACGGCACGATCTTGCGGCGGCCGAAGCGGCGGCCCACCTTGACGCCTTTGCTGGGAAACGAACCGCCAAGCTTGCGCCGGCCGGAAACGACCAGGTTGGGCGGCCGGCGATAGAGCGGCGCCGTAAATTCACCGGTCGGGACCCGCGAGCCGTTGATGATCGGCTCGTAATAGCCGGTCAGAAAGCCGTCGGTATCGCCGAGCTTGCTGATGCGGAGCGGCCGGAAATTATCCTCGAAGAACTTCCTGGCGCCGTCCTCTTCTAACGGGACCGCGGCGAACCCGCGCTCGCAAATGGACTTGAGCGCGTCGGTAATCGGCGTTGGTTCGCGAGCCGGTTGGCGATTGGCGCTCAGCGCCCGACAGCTTTCGAGAAAGGCGGCAAAGGCGGTGGCGTGATCATCGTTGGCCCAGCCGTCGATGTCGGCAAAGTCGATCGGCTCATACTGGGTGTCCGGGAATTTGATCGGCTCCGCAGCACGGGCCGCCGCCGGCACGCCGATGAGACCAAAAAACGCGATCACGGACGCGACGACGGGGAGCAACGCTCGACTACACGCCGCCATTGGCCTCACTGTCCGGCTTCGGTTGCAACAACCTTCCAGTTCGGATCGCGCGAAGAAACGTCGCGGGCAAACGTCCAGACATCGGTGACGTCGGTGACTTTGTCAGCATTGCCCTCGATGACCGCCCCCGAACGATCGCGCGTCGCGGAAATGAGCTTGGACACAAAGCGGATGGTGACCTGGGCGGTGCGTGCGCGCAGCTCCGCACCGGTGATCGTCGAGCCGTCGATCGAAACGAAACGGGTTTCCGCGGTTTCGCCGCGGCCTTCCCGTTCGCTGATCGCGGTGTCGAAACCGTCATAGACCTCGCGCGAGAGCAGACTGCGCAATTGCCGACGATCGCCTTCGGCAAACGCCGTCACAATCATCTCATAGGCGGCGCGCGCACCGGTGATGAAGTGCTTGGCGTCGAACGCCGGATCCGCGGCGGCAATGGCGTCAAGCCCCGCCGCCACGCTCGACCCGGTCTCGGCAACCCCCTTCCAGCGATCCGCGGACGGGGGCGCGACCTCGACCGGTCGCGTCGGAGCCGGTTCAGCCGGACGGGCCGGCAGGGTTACGACCTTGTCGCTTGCCGGGCTGCGCACGGCATCGCGCGTCGAATACGGATCGTAAGGCGGCCGCTCGCGGCCGGTACGTTGGCCCAAAACGCTGCGAAGTCGCAGGAAAATGAATACTGCGAGGGCCAGGAAGATGATGGTGTAAATATCGAACACGTCCTACTTCTCTCGGCATCGCAAATGACGGGACGGATGTATCCCGGTGGCGGTTCGAAGCGGCCAATCCGCGGCAGGCGCCCATTCCCGTTCTATGTAGGCACGCACGGGAAACCATCCAGTGGCGCGGTCCGGCAAGGCGTGCCAAGCCGAAGCTTAATCGATCGACGCCGCCGCGCCAACATCGTAGCACCGGAACGTTACGGTCTGTACCGAATTCAAGCAGCTGGCGGCGCCGCTCGCCGGCCGCAAATGACAGGCTTTTTGGCCGGCGCGCTGAGACCCGGGCCAATGGCGCCGCCGCGATAGCGGGCAGCATTGTTCACCCGCTTTGCCTGTGTTAGCCAAGCCTTAACGCCCGCGCGTGGGCCGGAGCCAAGCATGTCAGCCAGCAACGGCGGCCCTGAGCCACAGGCGGCGATGCCGCACATTGGCGTCCTCGCTCAATACATGAAGGATTTTTCGTTCGAAAATCCGAACGCGCCCCGCTCGATGGCGCCGACCGGACAGCAGCCCAGCATCAATATCCAGGTCAATGTCGATGCCGCACCCATGACCGGCAGCGATTTCGAGGTAACGCTGCGCCTGGAGGGTAAGGCGGAATTGCAGGGTACGTTGCTGTTCGGCTTCGAATTGGTCTTTGCCGGCGTCTTTCGCATCCAGAATGTGCCGGCTGAAAGCCTGCAGCCCGTCGTTCTGATCGAGTGTCCCCGGCTGCTGTTCCCATTCGCGCGCGAGATCGTCGCCACGGCGGTGCGCAATGGCGGCTTTCCGCCGCTTTTGCTTGACCCGATCGATTTCGTCGGTCTTTACCGGCAGCGGCTGGCGGGCGCCCAACCCTCGCCGCCGTCGCAACCGGCTACGCCGAACTGACGTAATCGCGCCAGATCGCGTTCTCGCCGAGGCTGGCGATGAACGCCCGATGCGCCGCGCGTTCCTCGGCCGTGATGGTGACGACAAGAGGCACCAGGCGCTGGCGTATGATGATCGGCTCGCCGGCCACACGATCCGGCACGGCGGCCTGGGACAGAACCAGCTGAGCCTGCCGGGCGCCGATCAGCTCGACATAGACCTCGGCGAGGAGCTCGGCGTCGAGCAGCGCGCCGTGCTTGGTGCGGCGGGAATTGTCGATCGCGTAGCGCACGCAAAGATCGTCCAGCCGGTTCGATCCGCCGGGATGCTTGCGGCGTGCGAGGAGAAGCGTGTCGACCATTCGCTCGCGCGCGATCAGCGGACGGCCGGCGCGCTCGAGCTCGGCATTGAGGAAGCCGATATCGAACGCGGCATTGTGGATGACGAGCGGCGCGTCGCCCAGGAAGGCGATGAATTCGTCCGCCACCTCCGCGAAAAAAACCTTGTCCTTGAGGAAATCATCGCCAAGGCCGTGGACCGCGAAGGCCTCCGCCGGCATGCTGCGCTCGGGATTGAAGTAGCTGTGGAAGGTCTGGCCCGACGGAATGCGGTTGATCAGTTCGATGCAGCCGACCTCGACCAGGCGATGGCCGTCCAGGGGGTCAAGACCCGTCGTCTCGGTATCGAGCACAATCTCGCGCATTCAACCTCTCAAGCAGCCGGTGACGCAGGCGCTGTGGCCGTTCACGAATCACCGGGACTGCCGCGCATTTTAGCGACAACCCGCAGGATGTCGTGCACCTGCGCGCGGGCGTGAGCAAGCGACTGCGAGCTATCCACGATAAAGTCGGCGCGCCGGCGCTTTTCCGCATCCGGCATCTGCTTGGCGACAAGCGCGGCGAATTTTTCCTCGGTCATTCCCGGCCGCTCGAATGCGCGCCGGCGCTGGACCTCCGGCGGTGCCGAGACCACGACCACGGCATCGCAATGATGCTGCCCACCGGTCTCAAACAGCAGCGGAACATCGAGTACCACGACCGGCACGCCGCGCGCCTGCGCGTCGGCCAGGAATTTGTCGCGTGCAACGCCGACCAGCGGATGCACGATGGCTTCGAGCCGCGCCAGCGCCGCGTCATCGCCGAGAACCATGGTCGCGAGTTTGGCGCGGTCGATCTTGCCGCCTGTGGTCGCGCCCGGAAAGGCGCGCTCGATCGCGGGCACGGCTTCCCCCTCATAAAGCGCGTGCACGACCGCATCAGCATCGTGGACCGGCACGCCGGCCTCGGCGAAGAACTGCGCGGTTTTCGATTTGCCCATGCCGAGCGAACCGGTGAGACAGAGAACGAAAGGCCGTTCGCCACTCATCGGGCAAGGCACCCGCGCTGACGAAGAAAGTCGAGCGCCGGCAGCAGCGGCAAACCCAGGACGGTAACATAGTCGCCGTCCACGCGCTCGAACAGTTGAACGCCCAGGCCTTCGATCTGGTAGGCACCGACGCTCGTCATCGCAGCGTTTCCGACGGCGTCGAGGTAGAGATCGAGGAACCGATCGGAGAACGCGCGCATGGTGAGGCGCGCCGTCCCGACATGCTCGAACAGCACGGCTTCGCTTTGCACGAAGGCGATCGCCGAATGCAGTTCATGGGTGCGCCCGCAGAGCGCGCGAAGCTGCGCGCGTGCGGCCGCGCGATCGGCCGGCTTGGAAAATCGCTGACCGTCGAGCGCCAAGATCTGATCGGCGCCGAGAACCAGCCGGCCAGGATGCGATCCGGCGACGACGGCCGCCTTTGCCCGCGCCAGATGGGCGGCGATCGCCACCGGCTCCTTCGACATCGCGCCCACTTCCAGCGCTCGTTCATCGATATCTGCCGGACGCAACTCGATCGAAACGCCTGCCGCCTCAAGCAGCGTCCGTCGTACGGCACTCCTTGATGCGAGCATCAGCGGCTCGGAGGCAAGCCACAACGGCATCGCTCATGAGGCCATGTGCCGGCGCCGCTCGCCAAGCAACGCAAGGACTGCAGCCGCAGTTTCCTCGATCGAGCGCCGGGTGACGTCGATCAATGGCCAATTGTGTTTGGCGCAAAGCCGACGCGACGTCGCCACTTCCTCGGCCACAGACTGCTGGTCGATATATTTATCGTCATCGCGGTGCGCCTTGAGGCCTAGAAGCCGGTTCTGCCTGATCTGCACGATGCGCTCGGGCGTCGCATACAGGCCGACGACCAACGGCCGCTTCAGCCGTTCGATGCCGGAGGGCAGCGGCATGCCCGGCACCAGCGGCACGTTCGCGGTCTTCACGCCGCGGTTGGCGAGGTAGATCGAGGTCGGCGTCTTCGATGTCCGCGATACACCGACAAGCAGAACATCGGCCTCCTCCAGGTCATCGGTCAACTGACCGTCATCATGCAGCATCGTGTAGTTGAGCGCATCGATGCGGCGGAAATATTCAGCATTGAGTGTGTGCTGGGCGCCGACCTTGTGCGTCAATTCGGCGCCAAGATAGGCCTGAAACAGGTGAAGGACCGGACCCAGGATCGAGAGGCATGGCAGCCCAAGCTCGCGGCATTTTTCCTCAAGCTTGGCGGTAAGATTCTCCTGCAGCAGCGTGTAGAGGACAATGCCAGGAGATTCCTCGATCTCGGCGAGTACGCGGTCGAGCTGTTTCTGGTTACGCACCAGCGGGTGCATATGCTCGACCGGCATGACCTTCGTGTATTGCGCCGCGGCAGCGCGAGCGACCGTAATCAGGGTTTCTCCGGTCGCATCGGAGACCAAGTGCAAATGAAAGTAGCCGGCGGTAAGCGTCATAGGGAGTTTGCATAACCTGTCGATGGATGGGGAGAAGGCCATGGCTTAAACCATCACGCAACGATAATAGCCGACTTCGCAGGAAATCCATCCACACCCATGCCGTTCCATATTTAAAGCCAAAGCGCCGACCGATCAGCGGTGAAATGTGGACAGATTGCCGATAACCGGCCGAAACAGCCTCGGAAGCCCAATAAAAGCATTGAAATCTTGCGACATCGAGCAACGCGCCGTGATTGAGAATATGTGGGTACACCGTGGATGATTTGTGGGCGGAAAAGCGTGAGTCCAATTCACCGTCCAAGCACTACAACAGACTCTCTTAGAGTTATTTTGGTTTAGAGAGAGAGCAGTGACGGATGCTCGAATGATAAAACCTTTGCTTGGTGTCCTCGCCGGCGCATGCGAGCCTGTTTCGCCAATCTGGCTGATGCGACAGGCCGGAAGGTACTTGCCGGAATATCGAGCGATCCGTGTGCAGGCGGAGAATTTCCTCGATCTGTGTTTTGATCCCAAGCGGGCAGCGGAGATAACCCTGCAACCGGTTCGCCGCTTCGGATTTGATGCGGCGATCTTATTTTCCGATATTCTTGTCATACCACATGCGCTTGGCCAGCGGGTGAGTTTCGAGGACGGCGAGGGACCTCGGCTTGCGCCGCTTAAAGATCCGTCGGTGCTGGCCGGACTGAATCGGCAAATCGATCAGGCGCAGCTAGAGCCGGTTTACGAGGCAATCGCTCGGGTCAAACAGGAACTGCCGCCGGCGGTCGCGCTATTGGGCTTCTGTGGTGCACCGTGGACATTGGCGACCTATATGATCGCGGGCAGGGGAACGGTTGATCAGCGTCCGGCGCGGCTGTTTGCCTACGAGTTTGCGGATGCGTTTGCGAAATTGATCGATGTACTGGTCGAGGCCTCGGCAAGCTACCTGATCCGGCAATTCGCCGCCGGTGTCGACGCGGTGCAGATCTTCGACAGCTGGGCCGGGGTATTACCGGCCAATGAGTTTCAAAGATGGTGCATTGAACCCTGCGCTCGCATTGTCGATGCGGTGCGTAAGGAAGTTTCTGGAGCACGAATCATCGGGTTTCCACGCGGCGCCGGAACCGAGCTCGGGCATTACCTTGATGATGTTGCGGTCGATGCGGTCGGATTAGACTGGACCGTCGAGCTTAGGTTTGCGCGCGATCATCTACAGACGCGGCGGCCGGTTCAGGGCAATCTCGATCCGCTGGCGCTCCTGGTTGGAGGCGCCGCGCTTGACCGTTCCATCGATGCTATCCTCGAGGCGCTTTCGTCGGGACCATTCATCTTCAATCTCGGCCATGGCGTATTGCCGGAAACGCCGATTGCCCATGTCGAGCGGCTGATTGCGCGTGTCCGGGGTTGGAAAGGCTAGCGATGCCGGCGCAAGATTTCCTGCGGCGCTATCCAAGGGTTGAAATCGCCATTGCGATTACCGCGGCGGCAGTCGTGGTCCTGCTTCTGCTGCTGCCAAGTTCGGCCTATCCGTGGATCAAGGCCCTTCACATCATCGCGGTGATCGCCTGGATGGCGGGAATGCTCTATCTGCCGCGCCTGTTCGTCTACCATTGCGCGGCTGAAAAAGGGTCGGTCCAGTCGGAGACATTCAAAGTGATGGAGCGCCGGCTTTTGCGCGCCATTACCAATCCGGCGATGGTTGCCACCTGGGTGCTTGGGCTCTGGCTCGCATGGCATGGGCCCGATTCCCGCTTTGGCTGGTTTGCCTCGGGCTGGCTCTTGGCAAAGCTTGCCCTGGTCCTCGCGCTTTCGGCGGTGCACGGGCTGTTCGCCCGCTGGGTTAAGGCCTTCGCCGCCGACCAGAACCGGCATTCGCCGGGATTCTACAGGATAATCAATGAGGTACCGACCGTGCTGATGATTGGCATCGTTATCCTTGTGGTGCTGAAACCGTTTTGAATTTTGCGCGTTGCCAGTGCACAGTGCGTCTCAGCACTTGCCTGACGGGCCGTCTTTTCTTATCTTTAGGAAATCCCCACCGAACGTAGGCGGATGCAGCCGAGTTCTGGCTCCAGTGAACTGGAGCCAGCTGATGCATCGGGACCGTGGCGCCCCAAGCCCCCCGCAATCCCAAGACCTGCGGCTCTCTCTTCCCGCCAGCGACCTGCGACCCACCTCGGCGCTGGCCAATTTCCATAGGACATTCTGTATGCGGGAAATGAAACTCCAAGAACTCAAAACCAAGACTCCGGCGGAGCTTGTCTCCTTCGCGGAGGAACTTGAGGTTGAAAATGCTTCGACGATGCGCAAGCAGGAGCTGATGTTCGGCATCCTGAAACAGCTCTCGGCGCGCGAAACCGATATCGTCGGTGAAGGCGTGGTCGAGGTGCTGCCGGACGGCTTCGGCTTTCTGCGCTCGCCGGAAGCCAACTACCTGCCGGGCCCGGACGACATCTATGTCTCGCCGTCGCAAATCCGGCGGTTCGGCTTGCGCACCGGCGACACCATCGACGGCCACATCCGCAGCCCCAAGGAAGGCGAGCGCTACTTCGCTTTGCTTAAGGTCAATTCGCTCAATTTCGAGGACCCGGAAAAGGCGCGGCACAAGGTCAACTTCGACAATTTGACGCCGCTCTATCCGGACGAGTGGCTGAAGATGGAATTCGAGGATCCGACCAAGAAGGACCTCTCGGCGCGCGTGATCGACATCGTCGCTCCGGTCGGCAAGGGCCAGCGCGCGCTGATCGTGTCGCCGCCGCGCACCGGCAAGACCGTACTGCTGCAAAACATCGCGCACTCGATCACGCACAATCATCCGGAATGTTATCTCATCGTGCTGCTGATCGACGAGCGGCCGGAAGAGGTCACCGACATGCAGCGCTCGGTGAAGGGCGAGGTGATCTCCTCGACCTTCGACGAGCCTGCCGTGCGCCACGTCCAGGTCGCCGAGATGGTGATCGAAAAGGCCAAGCGTCTGGTCGAGCACGGCCGCGACGTGGTCATTTTGCTGGACTCGATCACCCGGCTCGGCCGCGCCTACAACACGGTGGTGCCGTCATCCGGCAAGGTGCTGACCGGCGGTGTCGACGCTAACGCCCTGCAGCGCCCAAAGCGGTTCTTCGGCGCCGCGCGCAATATCGAGGAGGGCGGCTCGCTCACCATCATCGCCACCGCGCTGATCGATACCGGCAGCCGCATGGACGAGGTGATCTTCGAGGAATTCAAGGGCACCGGCAATTCGGAGCTGATCCTCGACCGCAAGGTGGCCGACAAGCGCACCTTCCCGGCCATGGACATCACCCGCTCGGGTACGCGCAAGGAAGAACTGCTGGTGCCGCCCGATCAGCTCAAGAAGATGTACGTGCTGCGCCGCATCCTCAATCCCATGGGCACCATGGACGCGATCGACTTCCTGCTCGACAAGCTGCGCAACACCAAGAACAACGGCGAGTTCTTCGAACTCGATGAATACTTAAAGGACTCCTCCTTCCCCGGGGGCAATTATCTTTTCTTGGCCCCCCGGGGCGGTTGGTTTGGGCCCATCGCTTTGGCTAACCAGCGTTCCTCAAGCTCACGTTCGAACACGAATTTCGCTGCCTCCGCTCGGCTCATCTGCCGAGCGTCCGCATAGGCCTGAAACCGCCGTACGATCTCGATGCTGCAGGAATGGGCCGTCAATTTCCCATCCTCCGAACCACGTTTGCGCGCCGGTCGGGCACCTTTCATTGAACCCCTCAGCCGCCGCAGCAGAAGCAGCCGTGCAAGGGACGACCCGTTGAGGCCCAGGGAAATTGCGTAGTTTTCGAACTCGCGCCTTTCTCTTGGGGATAGGCGCGCCGTTATCTGTGGCATGATATGACTCAACTTGAGTCACACATGATTGCGCTATATATTGTGCGTGTAAAGACCCGTCAGCCCCAGGACGAGCATCGCGCTCGCACGCATGAATGGAGAAGTGGATGTTGCCTCTCCATGAAGTGCCCCAAGAACAGAGAAAGACAATCCGGCCGCACGGTCCGGCACCCAAGCGGGTCAAACCGCTGGATCGCCGGTTTGCGGCGGCGCTGGCGGACCCCGCTAAGGTCCTCTTTCTGGACGTCGAGACGACGGGTCTCAGCTGGTTCTACGATCAACTGACTATCGTGGGATGGGCAATCGATGACAGCTATCATCTGCATATAGCTGGGGACGATCCCGGAGGGCTCATTGGCGCGCTAAGGACAGCACGCACGCTTGTCACATTTAACGGCACTTTGTTTGACCTGCGTTTTTTGAGAAAGACGTTCGGGGACGTCGAATTGCCGCCGATCCATATTGATCTGCGATATCTGGCAAGGCGTGCGGGATTGGTCGGCGGCCAAAAGGCAATCGAACGCACCCTCAGACTACCGAGGCGAGCCGGTTTCGAAGAGATGGATGGCGCGGAAGCCGTTTTGCTGTGGCACCGCTATTTGCGTGGTGACGAGCAAGCTCTTTTGCGGCTGATTGATTACAATCGGTACGACGTGCTTGGAATGTGCGGCATTTTAGACGAGGTGATGGACCGTTTGGACGTTCACCCAGATTTACTGTTTAGCCGCCCAAAGTTTGCAGAGAAGACCTATGTGCCTCAGACGTACATCTCGCCGGGTAGGGCGAGAAGAAACGCAGGACGCTGGAGCACTGCGCCCAGTTTCAATGCGCTCTTCCGAGGAACGCCCGCCCGGAAAGCAACAATTGTCGGCATCGATCTGACTGGTTCGGAAGCGCGTGCTTCTGGCTGGTGCATTCTTCGGGGCAGCAAAGCGGAAACCGCCATGATCGGCAGCGACGACGAGATGTTTGCGCGGGCGGTGGCAAGTCGTCCCGCACTCGTATCGATCGATTCGCCTCTTTCCCTTCCCTTCGGCAGAGAACACGTTGAGGATGATGATCCCGGCCGCCAGCAATTCGGCATCATGCGGCAGTGCGAGCGGGAGCTGAAGCGACGTGGGATCAACGTTTACCCGTGCCTTCTTCCGAGCATGCAGAGGTTGACAGGCCGAGGTATGCGTTTGGCCCAGCGCTTTCGTTCGGTGGGTATTCCCGTCATCGAGAGCTATCCCGGCGCGGCCCAGGACATCATGGGTATTCCACGGAAGGGTGTCGGCGTCGAATTTTTGCGCCAGGGCTTAGCTGACTTTGGGGTTCGAGGGCCGTTCATTCGAACGCCCGTTACCCACGACGAGCTTGATGCAATCACATCGGCGCTCGTCGGCTCCTTTTTCCTGTCGCAGCGATATGAAGCTTTGGGAGGCCCATCAGAGGATGCTCTAATCATTCCTGACCCGAAGACGAGAGGGAAATCTCAGCTGGTCATTGGGATCAGCGGTCGGATTTGCGCTGGAAAGACGACGACGGCGCGATTCCTCGAAGAGCGGGGTTTTGCATACACCCGGTTCAGCCTCGTGATCGACGATGAAATCGTCGCACGCGGCCAGACACTTGATCGCGCGACCCGCCAATTGGTTGGTCTTGAAATCAATCGCACCAAGGGGCAGCGTTGGCTGTGCGAAAAGGTGCTCGAGCGGGTTGCTGGAGAAAAGCATATTGTCATAGACGGCGTACGCTTTCCGGAAGATCACACCTTTTTCTTTGAGAGATTCGGCCCAAACTTCATTCACTTACACATTCAAGCGTCGCCCGGCATTCGGGCGGTGCGGTACGGCAACCAGGCGCAAGGCGGCGTCCCTTTTGACGTGGCCGATAATCAGCCGGTGGAGGGTAAAATCGGCGAGTTGGCCGGTTTGGCCTCGGTGGCTCTGCGGAACGAGGCCTCTCTTGCAGAACAGAGAGAGAACGTGTTGAATGCCCTTCGGTCGATAAGGCGCAGGGCCGCGAATGCCCATCTCAGTTGTTGTAGGCGGTCAGTTCGGGTCAGAGGGCAAAGGCAAGGTTGCCCATCGGATCGCTTGCCAAGAACACGCTTCCATCGTCGTGCGGGTCGGCGGAACTAACTCCGGTCACACGGCCGTCGATGACAAAGGCGACACCTGGGCTCTGCGGCAGCTTCCCGTGTCTGTCCTTGCTCCTGGCGCCAAAGCAGTCCTGCCGGCAGGAGCTGTGATCGATCCCGAGATATTCTTTCGCGAGGTCCAAGCGCTAGGGCTGGGGTCTGGAAGAGTTATCGTCAGTCGGTATGCGACGGTTATTGCCAACGAAGACAAGGAGGCCGAGCGAGCCGAAGGCCTAGTTGATCGGATTGGCTCTACCGGTTCTGGGACCGGAGCAGCCCTTGTTCGGCGCATGAGCCGGCGGTCAGACGCACCTGTCCTGGCAAGCGAACATCCAGCACTTAAGGAATATCTGGGCGACACCGGTAGTGTGATGCGCGATGCTCTGAACGGGGACAGATTGATTGTTATCGAGGGTTCGCAGGGATTCGGCTTATCGCTGCTGCACGGCGGCTATTATCCTAACGCGACTAGTCGCGACACGACCGCTGCGACGTTCATTGGGGAAGCGGGACTAATACCAATCCTCAGATTAAGTGACTGACGGCGGCCCAGTCGCGGCGTGCGATGGACATGATTTTCCAGGGCTGATCGATCAGTGTGTTCCATGCGTAGCAACAGTGATCGACGATGTCGTCGAAGGATCGGAAGATACGGTTCGACAGCCAGTTCTGGCGCATGAACTGCCAGATGTTTTCTTGGGGGTTGAGCTCTGGCGCACGCGGCGGCAGCGGCAGGAGCGCTAGATTGCTGGGAATCCTGAGGTCCTTGGCGCCGTGCCAGCCGGCCTGATCGAGGATAAGGATGGCGTGCGCGCCGGCGGTTACTCTTGTGGCGATCTCGTCGAGATGAAGCTGCATGGCTTCGGTGTTGCAGAACGGGAGAACGAGAGCGGCGCCAGCTCCGCGTTCAGGGCAGACCGCGCCGAACAGATAGGTCGACTGTGTGCGCTGATCATGCGCGGCGCGGGGACGCGAGCCCTTCCTGGCCCAACGATAGGTGAGCTTGTTCTTCTGGCCGACCCGCATCTCGTCCTGGAACCAGACCTCTACCGGTGTGCCCGGCGCGAGCTTGGCGCGGACTTCCGCCACGCGATCGGCAAAGTTTTTTTGAACGCCTCCAAGGCATCAGGGTCCTGCTTGTAGGCTTTCGGCCGCGCGCTCACATGCGTGAAGCCCAGGCTCTTCAAAGCACGATAGATCGTGTCGTCCGAGACCGAGAGCCCAAACTCCTCGTGCAGCTGCATGATCAGGTCGCACGCCCGCCAGCGCACCACGCCGTGCACCGCCGGGATCGGACCCTCCTCCACGAGCCGGACCAGAAAGGCCCTGTGTTTTTTGCCCAGCTTGGGTGGCACGCCCGGGGAGGGAATGTTGATGAGACCGTCCGGCCCTTGCTCGTTGAACCGGATCACCCAGTCCCGCAACGTCTGACGGTCCATTCCGCCTATCGTCGCCGCATCCGTCCGCGATGCTCCATCGAGCACCGCCGCGATCGCCAAAAGCCGCCGCGCCTGCCCGCCGTCCTTCGCCCGCTTGGCGAACCCGCGGACCTCGCCCGCCGTATAATCAGCCCTCACCGCAATCGCCTGGCCCATGGCAAACGACCCTCCGTTTGCCACCTTAAATCATTTCGCAGATGATTTGGGAATCCCGAAGAGTCAGCCACTCCGCGCGTTGGTATAAGCCCCCGCGACGTTAGCGATGTCACTTTGGTCTTGCGCGCCCATCCGATCCGCGTTGCGGGCAAGTCGGGGCCGTTGAAGGGTGAGACGTCGTGGACGGAGATTGCGAAGGCGGCGGGCCTTCCTGCTGATTATTGTGAGCTAACCACAGCGACGAGAAAGGTCCGCCGTGTCGGGACATTCGACCCCGACCTTGTGCGGAGAGCGATCGACGTGAACAATCCGACGCGGATCGTGATGAATCATTTCGATTATGTCGACTGCGGTGTTCGGAAGGGACAATTCCGCGGCAGTGCGCTCAGATTTCTTGAAAGTGTAGAAAAATCAATCGGCCGTACAATCGATTGGCTCGGTACTAGCCCTTCGGCATTCGTGGAAAGAAAGAGCATCAGAAAGTACGAAATGCAGTTGCAATCGTCGAGCTGATGGAACTTAAGCATGCCTCCCGATGAAACAGATCAGCTACTGGAACCATCAGAGCTCGCTCCCAATGATGAAGTGGCTGCTCAGCGTGCAGAAGCGTGGGAAAATTGCGACCCTCTGAAATCCATTCCGGCTGGATTACTGTCGTCGGCCGAAATTGATGATTACGTTCGAATTACCGGGATGATCCATCCTTACGATCGTGCAGCCTTGAAAAGTGCTTCTTACGAAATGCATATTGGGGGTCGATTTATCTATCGGGACGAGAATGGCAAAAAGTTCGATGAACTTGTCGATAGGAGGCACCAGCGGTATGTAATTCTTCCTGCAAACTCAATCACGTTTGTACAAGCTGAGCCACAGTTTCGTCTCCCAAACCTACGTTGCTGTTAGATTTAATTTGCGTATCACACATGTTCATCGCGGGCTTCTCTTAGGAACTGGTCCACTCGTCGATCCGGGATTTCATGGGAAACTGCTAATTCCTTTACACAACCTCACGGCTTATGAATATTATCTGGACACCGAGAAGGCATTGATTTGGGTCGAATTCACCAAAACGACGTTCGGCTTCATACCTACTGAACCGACTGCTTCACAACAAAGACATTTTACGCCGTTTCCGATTAAAAATCGCAACCTTACTCCGGACGAGTATTTGTTTAAGGCGCGCGGAGGGCAGCCGATTATTAGTTCGAATCCCGGCGCAATAGCGCGCGCGGAACAATCCGCTGCGCGCGCAGCAGGTTCTGTGAGAAGGCTAGTGAGGTGGGCGACCGGTATTGGAGCGGTATCTATCGTTGTCGCCGTTGTCGCGCTGGCCGCTCTAATGTACAGCTCGTGGACAGTAATGCAGAATGGAAACGCCCTCGCCGTGGCGGCATCGGCTATCACCAAAGATCAAGGCATTGCGAGTGAGAAACTCCAAAATACACAGAACGATCTCGATAAGCTGAAGACTGAAATCATCCACTTAAGGGAGCAAGTTGGGCAGAACGGAGACGCCCTCACTGTGACTTCCTCGGCGATTACCAAAGATCAAAGCGTTGCAAGCGAGAAACTCCAAAGCGCAAAAGACGACATCGGCTGGCTGAAGGCTGAAGTCGATCGCCTAAGAACTCAAGTAGATCAGCTATTAGCTGTACGACAGAATCGATAATTTGATGGCAAAGAAAGTAAAAGAAGTTCTCAATGAGATAGTGGGCGATTTTCGGATTAAACTCGAGTCGATCGAGGAGGATCTCAGTGTCCACGACTATGACATACCGCGTCAAGCCTGGATACGCGGCGTGAGGTTCATGCAGCATTTCGGAGCCGAGCAGGCGCTTGAAATAATCGATCAACGCGCCGAACGCGCGGCGAGCCGGGGAGACTACGAGACTGCACGTCGTTGGCGGGAGCTAATTACGGCGATACATGCCGTGCAGGAAGACGAGCATCTTCCGGGCGACAACGTGCACTGACGCTCATTCCGTTCGCTCGTGAACCCACCAATCAACTGCGTAACGTCCCTTTTGAGCTTCGAATGCCCTTAGGAGTTCGCGGCACAAGACCGCCAGCTTAGCCTCGAACTGCCAAGGCGGGTTGCAAAGGATGAGACCGCTCCCGGCCAATCTCATGCCGTTGAGGGGCTTCCGCAGAAATTCGCAGCAGAGCGTAGGCGGGTTGGTTAATTGGTATTGCGCTCGCAAGGTTCGAATTCCCGATTTGTCCTTGAGCGGATACCAGGCCAAGAAGATGCCCGTAGGCCATTTGTTAATTCCCGAATTCAGCGCATCCGCCAATTGTTCTAATTCGTCGGGTTGTTCGAATGGTGGATCGATGAAGACGAGGCCGCGACGCGTGAGCGGCGGGACGAATGCGCCGATCGCTTCGTAGCCATCTCGATGATGAATGGAAATCCGCCGGTCTTCACTGAAACTCATCCGAAGACGTACAGCATCATCTTCACGCAGCTCGCAGACGATCAGACGATCATCTTTGCGCAAGAGGGCCTGCGCGATCGCGGGTGATCCCGGGTAGCAGCGGAGGCCGTCCGGGTTTAGTCGCCGCACAATCTCGAGATATGCCGATGCCGCAGGGACGTCCTTTCCAAGGACCGTCCCGATGCCATCCTGCGCCTCATCCGTTCTCAGAGCTTCCGGAGAGAGGAGGTCGTACATCCCGGCGCCGGCATGTGTGTCCAGCACTGTAAACGGCTTCGGCTTTTTCCGAAGTTCTAGAAGAAGTAAGCAGAGTACTGAGTGCTTGAAGACTTCGGTATGGTTTCCTGCATGAAAATCATGCCTATAGTTCATGTAGAATGACTATCGGGATCGAAGTAAACGTCAGCTGCGCGCCGAACCAAACTTCGCTATCGCCGGCGTGACAATAGTTGGCGCGGCGCGCTTCTCATTGAGCGCGTAGTCGGGATCGACGAAGCACATGCCGCCCTTGCCGATGGCGCTCTCACACTCGGTGACGCTGGTGTAGCCGCATTCGATCATGGATTTCGCTCTGGCCGCGTAACCGCACCAGCCTTCGGCGCGCGCGCCGGTCGCGCTCATGAGGACCAGGGCGCCGGCCAGAATAAATCCATTTCGCATCGCTTGATCTCCCTCACTGCCGCCCCGGCTGCTCCATAAAGCACAATTCGGGGTCGAAGGGACCGCCGCGTCAAGTATGTCGCACGGCCGCCATGGCGCGAAGAAGTTCCGCGGGATCGCTGACCGGGAGCGAGCAGGTCTCTCCGACACAGACGAAAGCTCGCGGCTCGGCCATCGTCGCCCGGATTTGCGCGCGCGCCGGGTGCGAGGGCGGCAGCGCGTCCGCCGCGCCGGCGTGGAATACAACGCGGTCGAGCGGCGGCAGCGCGCGCGCCGCGGCGAGCAGCGTTTCGGCGCCAGCCCCCTTCCCCGTAACGACGATCTCGGCGGCGCGCAGCCGCAGATCGATGGCGTTGAGGAGCGCTATGTGCATGTAGAGGTTTTCGACGGTCTCCGGAGCGACGGCCGCGATCAGCCGGTCGGCCTTGTGCCGCCAGGTATCGTCGCCGGCAAGCAGCGCCAGGCGGATGAGGTTTTGGGCGGCGACCGCGTTATGGTTCGGCGTGGCCTCGTCGGCGGTCGCGGCCAGGCGGATGACGAGTCCTTCGGCATCGGCGGCAGTGAGATAGTAGGTTCCGGTCTCGGCATTGGCATAGTCGCGGTCGAGCGCATGCTGCCAGGCCAAGGCCTGATCGAGATAGCCCCGCTCGCCGCTTGCTTCATAGAGCGCCAGCGCGGCGCGGATCATGCCCGCGAAGTCGGACGCGAGCCCGGGAAACTTGAGCTGGCCTTGACGCCAGGAATGGCCGAGCCGATCGCCGCGGGTCATCGCTCGCGCAATAAAGGCGAAGGCGCGCTTGGCCATATCGAGCCATGACGGTTCGCTGAGCATGAGGCTCGCATTGGCGAGCGCCGCGATCATCAGCCCATTCCAGTCGGCCAGGACTTTGTCGTCGAGGCCGGGACGCACGCGAACGTCCCGCGCGGCGAGAAGTTTCGCGCGCAGCCCGGCCAGCCGGATCTCGTCCTCTGGGCTGCGCGGCAGCGGTGTGAGCCGATTGAGGATGTTGTGGCCCTCAAAATTGCCCTGCGGCGTCACATCATAGTGGCGCGCGAAGAACTCGCCGTCCTCGATGCCGAGTTGTTTGATGAGTTCGTCGTAGGACCAGACGTAGAACTTGCCCTCCTCACCTTCGGAGTCGGCATCGAGCGAAGCTGAAAATGCGCCTTCGGCCGTCGTCATCTCGCGCTTGAGCCAGACAACAGTCTCTGCGGCGCGCTGCCGGTACAGCGGCTTGCCGGTGCGCAGATAGGCGATCGCGAGCAGTTCGAGCAGCTGGGCATTGTCGTAAAGCATCTTCTCGAAGTGCGGCGTCAGCCAGCGCTCGTCGACCGAATAGCGCGAGAAGCCGCCGCCTAGATGGTCGTAGATGCCACCTTCGCAAATGTGGTCGAGGGTGATCTCGACGGCGGCGAAGTAGCGTGCCCCTTGCCTACCCTCCCCCGCTTGCGGGGGAGGGTTAAGGTGGGGGCTGCGTAGTCCGGCGCGCCAAAGCAGCTCGAACAAAGCCGCCTGCGGGAATTTCGGCGCGCCGCGGGTGCCGCCGTTCACCGGATCGATGAGGCCGCCGAGCTGGCGCGCGGCGTTGTCGAGTTCGGCGGCGCCGATGGTGACCGTTCCGAGCGGCCGGGCCCTCCCCGCCAGCTGTTCCATGAGCGCTGCGCGATTGTGCTCGATCTTTTGCGGCTCGTCGCGGAACAGCCGCGCGATTTCGCGGAGCACATCGACGAACGCCGGTTTGCCGTAGCGCGACGTGCTCGGAAAATACGTGCCGCCCCAGATCGGCTCGCCGTCGGGCGTGAGGAACATGGTGAGCGGCCAGCCGCCTTGTTCGCCCAAGTGGTGCAGCGCCGCCATGTAGATCTGGTCGATGTCGGGGCGCTCCTCACGATCGACTTTGATGTTGACGAACAGCTCGTTCATCACCCGCGCGGTGGCGCCGTCCTCAAAACTCTCGTGCGCCATCACGTGGCACCAATGACAGGCCGCGTAGCCGACGGAGAGCAAGATCGGTTTTTTGCTGCGCTTGGCTTCCGCCAGCGCCTCCGGCCCCCACGGCCACCACTCCACCGGGTTGTCCTTGTGCTGGAGGAGATACGGGCTGGTCTCGCGCGCGAGGCGATTCTCCTGGGCGGCCGAAGTCGGGGAAGGCGCGGTCATGAACACAGCTTATGGGATGCACCAATGGAAGGATAACGAAATTGGCGGCCAAGGGATGCGCGATTGGGCTCAGTCCGGCAGCAGGCAGGGAATCGCCTGCCGGCTATGTCGGCGGTAGATGCGGAAGTCGGAATCGGTGGTGAGAAGAACGGGCTCGGACATCGTCTCGGTCATGCGGACAAGACAAGCGTCGGCAAGGCTCATGGGCACTCTCGCGTACTTTCCAAGGAGTGAGAGAACCTCTTTGGTGTGGTCGTCATAGTGGAATGGGCAGACGACGCTGCCGCGATGAAGGAGTTCAATCAGGGCAGCGGCGCCGTATTGTCGCAGAAGACAGAATGCTTCCGACAGCGCCGCCTCGCAGGTCAGCCACGATGGCGCTCGGATACGGTCATCGCCCAGCGATGATTGGTGTCGCGGTCAGTCAGGATGGCGACCAGAAAGCCGGCATCAACGAGGACGCTTGCGGCCATAGCCAGCGCTCAGATAGTGCTTCTTCCGGGCGCTCAAATCTGCCGGAAGGCCGCTGACCGAGCCGATGAGATCGGCGATCGCCTCAAGCGAAGGCGGGCTCGGCGCCGGGCCGTCGCTGCCGCGCACCAGCCGCTCGCGCACGATGTCCGATTTCGAGAGCTGGCGCCGCCGCAACTCGGTTTCGATCTGCGCCACCAGAGCTTCCGGCAATCGGACGGTAAGGGTCTTCATGGACTAGTTGTAATACGCGGGTGGCGGACGTGCAATGCGCCGGAGCGGCTGTTTTACTGCTCCACGATCCGCATTACATGCGGGGGTATGACGCACGTGGCCCCTCGGATCCCTACCATCTTTGCCCTCTCCTCCGGCCGGCCGCCGGCGGCGGTCGCCGTGGTGCGGGTGTGCGGGCCGCGCGCGCGGGCGGCGCTGGAAAAGTTAGTCGGCCGCGTGCCGCCGCCGCGCCAGGCGTCACTCGCGCGGCTCCGCGATCCGGCGAGCGGCGAAGTCATCGATGAGGGACTGGCACTCTGGTTTCCAGGGCCGCGTAGCGAGACCGGCGAGGATATGGCCGAGCTGCAGCTCCACGGCGGGCACGCCGTCGTCGCCGCGGTGCTTGAGGCGCTGGGCGGGATCGAAGGTTTCCGGCTGGCCGAGCCCGGCGAGTTCACCCGCCGGGCATTTGAGAATGGCCGCCTTGACCTGACGGCCGTGGAGGGCCTCTCCGATTTGATTGCTGCGGAGACCTCGGCGCAGCGCCGCCAGGCCTACCGGCAGCTCAAGGGCTTGATCGGCGACCGCGCTGAGGCGTGGCGGCGGCAGCTCATCGATGCGCTGGCGCTGGTCGAGGCGCGAATCGATTTCTCCGATGAGGCGGATGTGCCCGAAGATTTGGTCGGTCCGGCGCTTTTTGCTGCGCAGCAATTGCGTGGCGAGATCGCAGCAAAATTAGATGATGGCGGCCGCGGCGAACGGCTGCGCGACGGTCTTGTCGTCGCCATTGCGGGGCCGCCCAATGCCGGGAAGTCGACGTTGCTTAACCGGCTGGCGCGGCGGGAGGCGGCGATCGTCTCGCCTTTTCCCGGCACGACACGCGACGTCATTGAGGTCCATCTTGATCTCGATGGCTATCCGGTAACGCTGCTCGATACTGCGGGTATCCGCGACAGCGATGATCCAGTGGAGCAGGAGGGCGTGCGCCGCGCCCGTGAGCGCGCGGCGGCCGCTGACCTGGTGCTCTGGGTCATTGACGCATCGGCCGCTGGCGCAGCCGTCGAGGACAACGCTATTAGCCAATTTAAATCAGATATTTGGGTACTGCAGAACAAGCTTGATCTGCGTGTGGATAAGCTGTGCACAAGCAGTAAATCGCGATCCACCGTTAGCGATTCGATAAGGTTATCGGTTTCGGCTGCGACGGGGCTTGGAATGGACGCGCTGGTCGCCGCGCTTTCGGCCTACGCTCGAGCGTATTTTACACCAGCCGAGACTGCCACGGTCACAAGGGCACGGCACCGCCGGGCGCTTGAGGGGACGGTCACGGCGCTTGATCGCGCCTTGGCGCAAGGCCGTTTGGGCAGCGAGGAACTGATCGCTGAGGAATTGCGCGCGGCGGCGACGATCCTGGGCCGGCTCACCGGCCGCGTGGATGTTGAGGATATCCTCGATGTCATCTTCCGCGATTTCTGCATTGGTAAATGAATGGTTAACGCGGCCGTGGCCCAACCGCGCATCGGGTGGCGTTTCACGTGAAACAACTCAACTACTGTCGAATTCCCTTCGTGATTTTGACTGCGGTGTTGGCTAGAAGGATGTCGGTTGTGGAGAACGGTTATGAGCGCCGGCTTCGATGTCATTGTCGTCGGTGGCGGCCATGCCGGCTGCGAGGCCGCGGCCGCGGCGGCGCGGATGGGCGCGCGCACCGCGCTCATCACTCACCGGTTTGCGACCGTGGGCGCGATGTCTTGCAATCCCTCGATCGGCGGGCTCGGCAAAGGCCATCTCGTGCGCGAGGTCGATGCCCTCGACGGCCTGATGGGCCGGGTAGCGGACGCCGGCGGCATTCAATTCCGGCTGCTCAATCGCCGCAAGGGCCCTGCCGTACGTGGCCCGCGCGCTCAGGCCGACCGGAAGCTTTACGCGGCGGCGATGCAAGTGGCGCTGCGCCGGACGGCGAATCTGTCGGTGATCGAAGGCGAGGTCGACGACCTGGTTGTCGCAGACGGGGAGGCAACCGGCGTGCGGCTCGCGGACGGGCGCGCTTACACCGCGGGCGCGGTAGTTCTGACGACCGGGACCTTCCTGCGCGGGCTCATCCACATCGGCGAGCGGCAAATTCCGGCCGGACGGGTCGGGGAGGCGCCGGCCATTGGGCTGTCGAATACGCTGCAGCGCGCGGGCTTCGTGCTCGGGCGCCTGAAGACCGGGACGCCGCCACGGCTCGACGGTGCGACCATCGACTGGACTGCAGTAGAGCCGCAGCAGGGGGATGACCCGCCGGAGCCATTCTCCGCGCTCACCACGCGGATCGATAATCCGCAAGTCGAATGCGGCATCACCCGAACCACGGCAGCAACGCACGCCATCATCCGAGACAACGTCCACCGCTCGCCGATGTATTCCGGCCAGATCAAGAGCCGCGGGCCGCGCTACTGCCCCTCTATCGAAGACAAGATCGTGCGCTTTGGCGAGCGCGACGGACACCAGATTTTTCTCGAGCCGGAAGGCCTCGACGACACCACCGTTTATCCGAACGGCATTTCGACCTCGTTGCCCGAGGACGTGCAGCTTGCGCTTGTCGCCTCAATTCCGGGCCTGGAGCGGGCGCGCATGGTGCGGCCGGGCTATGCGATCGAATATGATCACGTCGATCCGCGCGAGCTGACACCATCGCTGGAAACGAAGCGGCTGCCGGGCCTTTTCCTCGCGGGTCAGATCAACGGCACGACCGGGTACGAGGAGGCCGCCGCCCAAGGCCTCATCGCCGGCCTGAACGCGGCTGCGCGCGCCGGGGGTGGGGCACCCATCGTGTTCGATCGGGCCGAGGGCTATCTCGGCGTCATGGTCGACGACTTGATCGCGCGCGGTGTCACCGAGCCCTACCGCATGTTCACGTCACGTGCGGAATACCGGCTGACGCTGCGAGCCGATAACGCCGATCAGCGGCTGACCGATAGGGGTGTCGCGCTCGGCTGCGTCGGCGCCGAGCGCGCGCGGGTGCATCGGGCCAAGATGGCGGCACTTGAAGCGGCGCGGGCGATGGCACAAGCGTTTTCGCTGACGCCAAACGAAGCCGCCCAGCATGGCCTCGCGCTGCGCAAGGATGGGCAACGCCGATCGGTCTTCGAGCTCTTGTCCTATCCGGATATCACGATTGCCAGCCTGGCGCGGATCTGGCCGCGCTTGGGCGATCTCGACGGCAAAGTCGCGGAGCAGCTTGAGATCGACGCGAAATACGCGGTCTATCTGAGCCGGCAGGCCACCGACGTGGACTCCTATCGCCGCGACGAAAGCGTCGTGCTGTCCGACGATATCGACTATGGCACGCTGCCGGGCCTGTCCAACGAGGTGCGCCATAAGCTGCAGGCGCATCGCCCCCGGACCATTGGCCACGCCGGCCGGATTGACGGCATCACGCCAGCGGCGCTGACGCTGCTCGCGGCCCACGTGCGCCGGCAAGGCCACAAGGCCAAACGCGGCGCCGCATGATCGGCGGCGGCAAGCCGCGCGGGCAGGGGCGCCGCCCGCTCACGCCGGGACGCCCTATTGCCCCAACAGACTTATCGGCTGACCGCGCACGGGCGCTGGCGTTAGTGCCTGTTTCACGTGAAACAGCGGCGCGCCTCGATCGCTTTGTTGCGGTTCTTCTTGATTGGCAACAGCGCACTAACCTGATCGCGGCATCGACCGAAGCCACGGTGTGGACGCGCCATGTGGCCAATTCGCTCCAGCTTCTGCCGCTGGCGCCGCAGGCCCGTATTTGGGCCGATCTCGGCTCCGGCGGCGGATTCCCCGGCGTGGCGATCGCCTGCGCGCTCGCGGAGACCGCCGGGGCTCGGGTGCACCTCGTTGAAAGCAATGGCAAGAAGGCGGCGTTCCTTCGCGAAGCGGGGCGCGCAACCGGCGCCCCGGCGATCGTCCACGCGGTCAAAATCGAGGATTTCGTTGAAAACCCGCCGGAGCCGATCCAAATCGTGACTGCAAGAGCGTTAGCTCCGCTCGGCGAACTTCTCGTAATGGCGTATCCGCTGTTGAAAAACGGGGCGACCGGTCTGTTTCCCAAGGGACAAGATGTTGGTGTTGAATTGACCGAAGCCGCTAAATGTTGGAACATTCAAGCAAGCCTGACGCCGAGTCGAACCGACCCAAAAGCCCAAATTGTGGTCGTGCGCGGCATCGAGCCGAAGCTTCGATCCACGGGCGACCGGTAATTCCAACCGTGCCCAGCGAACGCAGAGAGGTGAATTGGCCGCGATGAGTGACCCGTCATCCTTGGGAGAATCTGCCCGCGTGGTCGCCTTTCCAGCGCCACCGCGCGAAACGCAGGACGGCGCCCTCCGACCGCCGCGCGTGCTTGCGGTCGCCAATCAAAAGGGTGGCGTCGGCAAGACCACGACCGCGATCAATCTTGGCACTGCGCTCGCGGCGATCGGCGAGGACGTGCTGATCATCGATCTCGACCCGCAGGGCAATGCCTCGACCGGACTTGGCATCGATCGGCGCAGCCGCCGGCACTCGACCTATGACGTGCTCGCCGGCGAGACCAACTTGCGCGATGCGATCGTCGCGACCGCGGTGCCGCGGCTGCACCTGGCACCTTCAACGCTCGATCTCTCCGGACTGGAGCTCGAAATCGGCCAGGCGCGCGACCGCGCCTTTCGGCTGCGCACGGCGCTCGCGCCGCTTCGAGCGGCGGCGCAGGACCAAACGAATTTCACCTACGTGCTGGTGGACTGCCCGCCCTCGCTCAATCTTCTGACCGTCAACGCCATGGCGGCGGCGCACGCCATCCTCGTGCCGTTGCAGTGCGAGTTCTTTGCGCTCGAAGGTCTCTCGCAGCTGCTCAAGACGGTCGATTCGGTGCGCGAGCAGCTCAATCCGGATCTGACGATCCACGGCATCGTGCTGACGATGTACGATTCGCGCAACAATCTCTCGGGCCAGGTCGTCGCCGACGTGCGCGAATTCATGGGGCGCAAGGTCTACGACACCATCATCCCCCGCAATGTGCGGGTGTCTGAAGCGCCGTCCTACGGCAAACCGGTCCTGGTCTACGATCTCAAATGCAGCGGCAGCGAAGCCTATCTGCGGCTCGCGACCGAGATCATCCAGCGCGAGAAAGAACTGTGCGTCGGCTGAAGTCGGGGCCGCTGTCCCGATTATTGGCGGTGACGTGCAGCCAACAATGACGATCCGACAGGTGGAGTGCGCATGACCGAAACCTCGGGAGAAACCGCGATGGCGGAGGAGGGGACGCGATCGCGGTTGGGACGCGGGCTTGCCGCGCTGATCGGCGATGTTGGCGGCGAAAGTCCGGTCGAACGTCCGCGCGGCCAGCGCCGGTTGCCGACCGGCGCGCTGCGCCCGAATGCGCGCAATCCGCGCCGGGTGTTTTCCGATACCGAGCTCGACGAGCTGGCCGCTTCATTGCGCGAGCGCGGCATCATTCAGCCCATCGTCGCGCGGCCGCTGCGCGGCGTTGCCGACAGCTATGAGATCATCGCCGGCGAGCGCCGCTGGCGCGCGGCGCAGCGCGCCGGATTGCACGAGGTTCCCGTCGTCATCATCGAGGCGACCGACGCGGAAGCCTTGCAGCTTGCGATCATCGAGAACGTGCAGCGCGCGGATCTCAATCCGCTCGAGGAGGCGGACGGCTATCGCGCCCTGATCAAGGAGTTCGGCAACAGCCAGGAAGAGATCGCAAAGATCGTCGGCAAGAGCCGGAGCTACGTCGCCAATACGCTGCGGCTGCTCAAGCTCCCCGATCCGGTCAAGGATTATATTCATAGCGGCAAGCTCAGCGCCGGGCATGCGCGCATGCTGGTCGGCGAACCCAATGCCGAGGCGCTGGCGGAAGAAATCATCGCCCGCGATCTCAATGTGCGGCAGGTCGAGGCGATGGCGCGCGAGCGCGCGCACGGCAAAGCGAACGGCCGCTCGCGCAACGGAGCGCGCGCCAAAAGCGCCGATACCCAGGCGCTGGAAAAGCGCCTGTCGGACGCGCTCGGGCTGGCGGTCACCGTCAGCGATCGCGGTCGCCGCGGCGGCACGCTCAGCATCCGCTATCGCAGCCTGGAACAGCTCGACGACGTACTGCGCCGGCTGGAGAGGCGACATTAGCAGACTACGCGTGTTTCCTGCGCGCGTGAAACGGCGAATAACTGACATTCTTGATGTCGTGGAGCGCGATGTGCTCCTCTCGGCCGCGATTTTTTACCAGCAGCGAATCGCCGTCTTCCCAGACCTCGTCGACCAGATCGAACACCAGCTTTTTCATAATGAAGAAGCCGAAGATGATCATGATAGGCGGCACGATCAGAAACGGAAGCGACGGGCCGGAGTTCGCGCGCGGGCTCGCAAAGATGGCAACGCCGACAACAGAATCAGGAAACCAAACCAGATCACCGGAAAGATGCGCTTGTAAAAAAATGTCCATTTTGACGAGATGAGGCGCATGGTCCGTCGTCAGTTCGCCGTGGCGCTACTCGGCCGCGGTTCTGCCGGCGCCCGAACCGAACCGGCGATCGATGTAGTCGATGACGATCTTCTGAAAGTCGGCGACGACTGTCGGACCGCGCAGTGTCATCGCTTTCTTGCCGTCGATGAATACCGGCGCCGCCGGCTGCTCGCCAGTGCCGGGCAGCGAGATGCCGATGTCGGCGTGCTTGCTCTCGCCCGGGCCGTTGACGATGCAGCCCATCACCGCGACGTTGAGGCCCTCGACGCCGGGATAGCGCGTCTTCCATTCCGGCATGGAATCGCGGATGAAACTTTGAATATTGGCGGCAAGCTCCTGGAAGGTGGTCGAGGTGGTGCGGCCGCAGCCGGGGCAGGCGGCGACCAGCGGCACGAAGGTGCGCAGGCCCAGTGTCTGCAATAGCTCCTGGCCGACTTTGACTTCCAGCGTGCGATCGCCGTTCGGCTCCGGCGTCAGCGAGATGCGGATGGTGTCGCCGATGCCTTGCTGCAGCAACACACCCATCGCCGCCGACGAAGCGACAATGCCCTTCGAGCCCATGCCGGCTTCGGTGAGCCCAAGATGCAGCGCGTAGTTGGAGCGCCGCGCCAGTTCGCCATAGACCCCGACCAGATCCTGCACCGCCGAGACCTTGGCCGAGATGATGATCTTCGAACGCGGCAGGCCGATCTCCTCGGCGCGTTCGGCCGACAGCAGCGCCGACTGCACCATGGCCTCGCGCGTCACGTCGCGCGCATCGACCGGATGGTTAGAGCGAGCGTTCTCGTCCATGAGATGGGTGAGCAATTCCTGGTCGAGCGAGCCCCAATTGGCGCCGATGCGCACCGGTTTGTCGTGGCGGATCGCGGTTTCGACGATGGCCGCGAATTGCCGGTCCTTCTTTTCCTTGAAGCCGACATTGCCCGGATTGATGCGATATTTGTCGAGCGCCTCGGCGCAGGCCGGGTGGTCGGCGAGGAGCTTGTGGCCGATGTAATGGAAATCGCCGACGATCGGCACGTCGACATTCATGCGCAGCAGCCGCTCCTTGATATGCGGCACGGCAGCAGCCGCCTCATCGCGGTCAACTGTGATCCGCACCAGCTCTGAGCCGGCGCGTGCCAGCGCCGCGACCTGCTTCGCCGTGGCGTCCGCATCGGCGGTGTCGGTGTTGGTCATCGATTGCACCACCACCGGTGCGCCGCCACCGACGGTGACATTGCCCACCCGCACGGCAACGGTTTGATGCCGTTCAGCGGGGCCGGAGAATTCCATCATGGAGTCGTCCTTTAGTTTTCCCTCCCCCCTTGTGGGGGAGGATAGGGGTGGGGGTCGGGAGGCGACGAAGAGCGTGTTCGCGTAACCTCGCGACCCCCACCGCAACCCTCCCCACAAGGGGGAGGGGGCGAAGATCGATATAGCCTCACCGCGGCCGGTTTACGAGCACCAAGCCCGCCGCAACCAACGCTACGGCGAGGGCAAAAGGCGGGGTCAGCGGCTCGTTCAGCACGAGATGGCCGGCGGCAACGCCGAACAGCGGGGTTAGAAAAGTGAAGGCCGACAATCGGGTAGCGGAGTAGCGAATGACCAGGGCGAACCAGACCACGTAGGTGACGCTGACCACCCAGACGATTTGGTAAGCCAGGGCGCCAAAGGCGAGCGCCGACGGCATGGCGGTGAAACGCTCGCCGAACACCACAGCGCCGACAGCGAGCAGCGGCGTCGAGACAACGAGCTGATAGAGCATCGTCTTCTCGGCACTGACGCGGTTGAGCGCACTCGCCTTGATGACCAGCGTCGTCGCCGCCCAGGCCATAGCGGCGGCGACCATCATCACGTCGCCGAGCATCTGCCGCGGATCGGCGGCCGGAGTCGGCAACCCGAAGGCGATGACCATGCCGATAAACGACAGCAACAGCCCGAACCATTGCGAAGAATGAAAATGATCGCCCGGGATCAGCCAGCGTGACCCGATGACGACGAAGAATGGCGCCAGGTAGATGAACAACACGGCGCGGGTCGCTGTTGTCCAGATAAGGCCGCGATAGATCAACAAAAACTCGAGCGCGAACAGGGCGCCCGCCGCGATGCCGGCCCACAGCGTGCCGTCGCGCTTGAACAGCGGGATGCCGCGGAACTGCGCCCATGCCCCGACCAGAACCGCCGCCAGAACCGAACGCGCCGCCGACTGGATCAGGGGCGGGATGTCGTGAATGGCGAGCTTGACCGCTACTTGATTGAAGCCCCAACTCAAGCAGAGCACGAGGATGAGCGCGGTGGCGAGCGCGTCCAGCGGACGGGAAACTGCGGAATGAGGAGGCACTGATGCTTCAGTTCAGTCTGAGCGCGCGACCGTCACCGCTCGCGGCAGTGCGAGCAGACGCCGGCGATTTCGATCACCGGGCTTTTCGGCGCAAAGCCTGCCGCGCGGCAGGATGCCTTCAGGGCGTCCGCGGCAGCGCCGCCGGGCGCCTCGCCGACCGCGCCGCAGCGTTCGCAGATCAGAAACACGACCGGGTCGGTGCCGGCGTGATTGTGCACGCAGGCGACGAACGCATTACGACTTTCGATCCGATGGACCAGGCCGTTGTCGCGCAAAAAATCCAGCGCGCGATAGATCGTGATTGGCGCCGGACGGCCCTGATCGGTCAACCGCTCCATGATCTCATAAGCGCCGAGCGGCTTGTGGCTCGCAAGCAGGGCTTCGAGCACATGACGACGCATCGGTGTCAGCCGTTGCGCCCGCGCCGCACACAGCTCCTCGGCATGGGTGATGGCGGCGCTGGCACAGCTGCCATGATCATGGTCCGGCGAAGGGAACACCGACGGCGGCATTCGTCATCCTCAAGTCACTGAATTGCGCGACATGCTTTGAGTATCAAGCTTATACCCACCATGAAAGCCGACCGACCGGCATCGCGAAATAGTGACGCCGCCCCGATTTTGATATTGCACCGCAGCAAAAAGCGTCCCACATTGCCGCCGCGTCGCGCAAAAGTCACGCAACAACGGCGCTTCCCCGCAACACCCAGTCGCGCAACCCCATGAATTGGTGATCATCATGTTGAAAGGAAAGACCGCCCTGATAACGGGTTCAACCTCCGGCATCGGTTTGGGCTACGCCCGCGCTCTCGCGGCGGAAGGCGTCAATGTCACGATCAACGGCTTTGGCGACGCGGCGGCGATCGAAAAGGAGCGCGTTGCCATCGAAAAGGATTTCGGCGTACGGGCATTCTATTCGCCCGCCGACATGACCAAGCCGGCCGAGATCGCCGACATGGTGCACACGGTCGAAAAAACCTTCGGCTCGCTCGACGTCCTCATCAACAATGCCGGCATCCAATACGTGTCGCCGATCGAGGATTTTCCGGTCGAGAAATGGGATCAGATTATCGCCATCAATCTTTCGGCCGCGTTCCATGCCATTCGCGCCGCCGTGCCGGGCATGAAGTCGCGTAAATGGGGCCGCATAATCAGCACCGCTTCCGCGCATTCGCTGGTCGCGTCGCCGTTCAAGGTCGCTTACGTGTCCGCCAAGCACGGCATCGCCGGTCTGACCAAGACGGTCGCACTTGAGCTCGCGACCTTCGGCGTGACGGTGAACTGCATCAGCCCGGGTTACGTGTGGACGCCGCTGGTCGAGAAGCAGATCCCCGACACCATGAAGGCGCGCAACATGACCGCGGAACAGGTCAAGCGCGACGTGCTGCTTGCGGCGCAGCCGACCAAGGAATTTGTCACCGTCGAAGAAGTCGCCTCGCTTGCCGTATATCTTTGCTCCGACGCGGCAAAGGCCATTACCGGCGCGAACCTTTCGATCGACGGCGGCTGGACGGCGGAATAGACTTTGCCCCGGCGCGATAGGTCCGTCCTCGCCGTCGTGAGCTTTGCAGCTTCATGAAAAAGCTTATCGCCTCGCTGTTGCCGGGCCGCGCGGCGGGCGGACCAGGCGCGCAAACGACCAAACATATCAATCTCGCTTTGCAAGGCGGCGGTGCGCATGGTGCGTTCACCTGGGGCGTCCTCGAACAGCTCCTGGGCGACGAGCGGCTCTACATCGAGGGCATTTCCGGCACCTCCGCGGGGGCGGTCAACGCGGTGATGCTGGCCGACGGCCTCGCCCGCGGCGGCCGTGCGGAAGCGCAGAAGCGGCTTGCCGATTTCTGGCGGGCCGTCAGCAACAACGGCAATCTGCCGACGTTGCAGCGCGCGGTGGTGGAGCGGATGCTGTCGTTCATTCCGCTTGAGGGCACGCCCGTTCAAGCCTGGCTCGACATGCTGTCGCGCTATTTTTCGCCCTATGACTTCAATCCGCTCAACATCAATCCACTCAAGGACCTGTTCGATCGCTTCGTCGATTTCGATGCGGTCCGCGCCTTTTCCGATCTGCAGATCTTTATCTCCGCGACCAACGTACAGACCGGCCGGGTGCGTATTTTTCCACGCGAGAAGATTACCGCCGAAGCGCTGATGGCGTCGGCTTGCCTGCCGCTGCTGTTTCGGGCGGTCGAGATTGACGGCGTGCCTTACTGGGACGGCGGCTATCTCGCCAATCCGGTGATTTTTCCGTTTTTCGGCACCACCAAGACCGAGGACGTGCTGGTCGTGCAGATCAATCCGCTGATCCGGCAAGCGACGCCGACCTCGGCCAGCGAAATCATGAATCGCATCAACGAAATCACCTTCAACTCCTCTCTGCTCTCCGAGTACCGCGCCATCGAATTCGTTGCTCGTTTGATCGATAAGGGACTGCTGCCGCGCGGCACCGGGCCAGGTCAGTATCGCCGCGTCAACGTCCACCGCATTCTGCTCGATCGTTTCGGTACGCATTTCGACGCCTCGAGCAAGACCTCGACCGACTACGACTTCTTCGAAAGTCTGCACGTCAACGGCAAGCGTGCAGCCCGGCGGTTCCTCGACGAGCATTTCAACGATATCGGCGTGCGCAGCACGGTGGATTTGCGGGCCGAAGCGCAGGCCGAATGGGCGTGATACGCTGTGGGTGTGACAGTCGGAATCACGCTCAAATGAAAAATCCAGCCGTGACCGATCTGACGCCGTTGCTTTCCGCCGAAATCGGCGCCGCCAGGCTCGATGTCTGCGTCGCCGACATCACGACGCTTGCGCTCGACGCCATTGTCAATGCGGCCAACCGCAGCCTGCTCGGCGGCGGCGGTGTCGACGGTGCGATCCATCGCGCGGCGGGTCCCGGGCTGCTCGAAGAGTGCGAAAAGCTCCGCGGTTGCGACACCGGCGGAGCGAAAATCACACGCGGTTATGGCTTGCCGGCAAAGCACGTCATCCATGCCGTCGGTCCGGTGTGGAGCGGCGGCGGCAGGGGCGAGGAGGACCTGCTGGCCTCCTGCTATCGCGCCGCGCTCGCGCTTGCGGCCGCGCATCGGCTTTCGTCCCTGGCGTTTCCAGCCATCTCGACCGGCATTTACCGATTTCCGCCCGATCGAGCTGCGCGCATCGCCGTGGGCACGGTCGCCGCGGAACTGGCTGCATCGGCCTGCGGGATTAGCCGCGTGGTGGTCTGCTGTTTTGCGCGGGACGCGGCCGACCACCATATCGCGGCATTCGCCGAACTGGGTTTGGCCTAGACCCTGAGACATACGGTCTTGAGGTTTTTGCAGTGCTGCTCTGCAGCAAATTGAGTGGCAATATATTAAGGTGACTTATATTGCGTTGCGCTAGCTATTCGGATAGGCCCTGACCATGCCCCCGCCCTCGGTGAATCGAGAATTCGCTTTTATGCTCAATGATGTAGCGCGGCTGCTACGGACTTATGCCGACTACAAGGCGGCGCAGTTCGGCATGACGCGCGCTCAGTGGGCGGTGCTGGTTCGGGTCGAGCGCTCCGAGGGCCTCAACCAATCGGAGCTGGCTGAAGTGCTCGATTTGCAGCCGATCACGCTGACGCGGCTACTCGACAAGCTTTGCGATAGTGGCCTGATCGAGCGCCGACCGGACCCCGCCGACCGGCGCGCCAAGCGGCTTTACCTGACACCGGCGGCGCGCCCTTTGCTCGAACGACTGAGCGCCCTTGGCGAGGAAACGATGGCGAATACGCTCGCCGGCGTTGACGGCGAGAGCGTGCTGCAGATGGTTTCGCAGCTCGCGGTGGTCAAAGAAAATCTCCGGCGATTGATCCAGCAGCGAAACGGCGATGGCGGCGCGCAGGAGCGGCGCTATGGCTGAGGCGCTGCGCAAATCGTCTCCGCTCGCCCGCGACGAGGCGCCGGAAAACCCCAGAGCGCCGCGCGCGCCGGTCGCTCCGGCGGAAAAGCGTTCCGCCGAGCGGACTCCGGCCGCTGACAAAGTGCGCCGGTTGCGCCGACGCGACCGGCTCCGCTGGACGTTGTTTGCGCTCCTGCCGATTGCGCTTATCGCCGGCGGCTATTGGTACGTCAGCGGCGGGCAGGTGATGTCGACCGATGATGCCTATGTCGACGCCGACAAGGTCGGTATCTCGACCGACGTGTCGGGGATAGTCCATGACGTCGACGTGAAGGAAAACGAGCACGTCACTGCCGGGCAGGTTCTCTATCGGCTCGATCCCCGCCAGTTCCAGATCGCGCCTCGATAACGCCAAGGCCAATCTGGCGCAGACCGCGCTGATGATTAAATCGATGAAGCAGGACTACAGGCGGATGGTAAGCGATGCCACCGCCCAGCAGGCGCAGGTGGATCTGGATCAGACCAATTACGACCGTGCCGCCATGCTGCTAAAAAGCGGAACCACGACGCAAGCCGTTTATGACCAGGCGCAATACACGCTCGCCAACGACAAGAGCAAGCTTGCCGCATTGCACGAGCAGGCGCAGGTGCAACTCGCCAAGCTCGGCGGCAATCCGGATATCGCCGTCGCCGAGCACCCGCAATATCGGCAGGCTCAGGCGCAGGTGGAGGAGGCGCAACGGCAGCTCGATCACACGGTTATCAAGGCGCCGTTCGGCGGCATCGTTACCGATGTGCCGGCAATCGCTCCGGGAAAATATCTTGCCGCGTCCACGACCGCGTTTTTCCTCGTCGACAATGATCACCTCTGGGTCGAGGCGACGCCGAAAGAGACGGAGCTGACCTACGTGCGTACCGGCCAGCCGGTGACGGTGACCGTTGATACCTATCCGGATCTCGAATGGCATGGGGTCGTCGAAAGCGTGAGTCCGGCGGCCGCGCAGGAGTTTTCCTTGCTGCCGGCCCAGAACACCAGCGGCAATTGGGTCAAAGTCGTGCAGCGCGTGCCAATGCGCGTGCGCCTCGATACCAACGATAAGAACCTGCCGCCGCTTCGCGCCGGCATGAGCGTCGAGGTCGACGTCGATACCGGCCACGCGCGCGGCTGGCCGCATTTCCTGACCGCACTGTTTGGCCGCGCTCATCAGGTGCGCTGATGGGAGGGGAGCTGGTAGCGGCGGGCAGCAATCGCGGCGCGCTCACCGCCTGCGTGATCCTGGCGACGCTGATGCAGGCGCTCGACACCACGATCGCCAACGTGGCGTTGCCCTACATGCAGGGCAGCGTCGCAGCGACCCAGGACCAGATCGCCTGGGTGCTCACGTCCTACATCGTCGCCGCGGCGATCATGACGCCGCCGACCGGCTTTCTCGCCGGCCGGTTCGGACTGAAGCGTCTTTTCCTGGTGGCCATCGCCGGCTTCACGGTGGCTTCGATGTTGTGCGGCATGGCGCAGTCCTTGACGCAGATCGTACTGTTCCGGGTTCTGCAGGGCGCGTTCGGCGCCTCGCTGGTGCCGCTGTCGCAAACCGTCCTGCTCGGCAGTTATCCCCGGGAGCGCCAGGGCTTCGCCATGGCGCTGTTCGGCATCGGCGTGATGATCGGGCCCGTGCTTGGCCCGGTGCTCGGCGGCTGGCTGACCGAGAATTACAGCTGGCGCTATGTGTTCTATATCAACCTGCCGATCGGCATTCTCGACCTGATCGGCATCATGATCTTTCTGCCGGAGTTTCCATCCAACGCCGGCGCCAAGCTCGATTGGTTTGGCTTCGGCACCCTGAGCATCGCCATCGGCGGCCTCCAAGTCATGCTCGACCGCGGCGAGCAGCTCGACTGGTTCGGCTCCGGCGAGATCATCATCGAAGCGATCGTTGCCGCCTCGGCGCTGTATTTGTTCCTCGTTCACATGTTCACCGCGGACAATCCGTTTGTGCGGCCGGCGATGTTCCGCGACCGCAATTTCGCCGCCGGCGTCCTGTTCATCGCCGTCGTCGGGCTCACCTATTACGCGTCGATGGCGCTGCAGCCGCCCTACCTGCAGGAGCTCATGGACTACCCGGTGGTCACCGCCGGCCTGGTGATGGGGCCGCGCGGCGTCGGCACCATGGCCTCCATGCTGATCGTCGGCCGGTTGATCGGGCGGCTCGACACGCGAATTCTGCTGGCCATCGGTCTTACGCTTACGGCGTGGTCGTTCAATCAGATGACCGGGTGGACGCCCGACGTGTCGCAATCGGCGATCATCGGCGTCACCATGGTTCAGGGCGCCGGTCTCGGGTTTCTGTTTGTGCCGCTGAGTGCGGCGACACTGGCGACACTGCCGCTCGCCGAGCGGACCGAAGGCGCCGGCTTTTTCAGTCTCTCGCGGAATATCGGCTCGAGCGTCGGCATCTCGGTCGTCAACAGCCTATTGGTCCAGAATACGCAGGCCAACCACGCCGCCATCGCGCCTGCGGTCACCGCGGTCAATCGCGCGTTCGAAAATCCGATCATCGCGCACGCCTGGAATCCGCTCACGGCGGCCGGCCGCGCCGCGCTCGATGCCGTCATTACGCGGCAAGCGCAGATCATCGCCTATATCGACGATTACAAGCTGCTGATGCTGGCCACGCTTGCCGCGATCCCGTTGCTGATGGTGTTCAGGAGACCATCGGGAGATCGCGCCGCGGCGCCCGTTGTGGTGGCGGATTAGGCCGCGTAACGCCGGCTTGGGCGAGCAAAACCCATCGCCTGCGCGATGGGGTTTCCGTAAGCGGCAAATTCCCGGTCCTCGCCGGATCTCAACGAGAAGGCATTACTCCCCGCCGGCCGCGGCTTCCCGCGGCTCGCCGCCTTCGGCCTTCTGCTTCGCCTCGAGGTCCTCGCCGGTTTCCTGATCGATGGCCTTCATCGACAGGCGGACCTTGCCACGCTCGTCGAAGCCGAGGAGCTTGACTTTGACCTTGTCGCCTTCCTTGACCACGTCGCTCGTCTTCTGCACCCGGCGCGGCGCCAGCTGGCTGATGTGCACCAGGCCATCCTTGGCGCCGAAGAAATTCACGAAGGCGCCGAAGTCCATGACTTTGACCACGGTGCCCTCGTAGATGTGGCCGATTTCGGGTTCGGAAGCGATCGACTTGATCCAATTGATCGCCGCCTTGATCGAATCCGCATTGGCGGATGCGACCTTCACCGAGCCGTCATCCTCGATGTTGATCTTGGCGCCGGTCTTTTCCACGATCTCGCGGATCACCTTGCCGCCCGAGCCGATGACTTCGCGGATCTTGTCGACGGGAATCTTGAAGGACTCGATCCGTGGAGCATGCTCGCCGAGTTCGGCGCGGGCCGTGTTGATGGCCTTCGCCATCTCGCCAAGGATATGCAGGCGGCCGTCCTTGGCCTGGGCCAACGCGACCTTCATGATCTCTTCGGTGATGCCGGCGATCTTGATGTCCATCTGCAGCGAGGTGACGCCGCCTTCGGTGCCGGCCACCTTGAAGTCCATGTCGCCCAGATGATCCTCGTCGCCGAGGATGTCGGAGAGGACGGCGTAGCGCTTGTCTTCCAGGATCAGGCCCATCGCGATGCCCGCCGTCGGCCGCTTCAGCGGCACTCCGGCGTCCATCAGTGCCAGCGAAGAACCGCACACCGTCGCCATCGACGACGACCCATTCGACTCCGTAATTTCGGAGACCAGGCGGATCGTGTAGGGAAATTCGTCCTTCGACGGCAGCATCGGATGGATGGCGCGCCAGGCGAGTTTGCCGTGGCCGATCTCACGGCGGCCCGGTGCACCGATGCGGCCGGTTTCGCCGACCGAGAAGGGCGGGAAATTGTAGTGCAGCAGGAAGGTTTCTTTGTAGGTGCCCTGCAGCGCGTCGATGAACTGCTCGTCCTCGCCGGTGCCGAGCGTCGCGACCACCAGCGCCTGGGTCTCGCCGCGGGTGAACAGCGCCGAACCGTGGGTGCGCGGCAACAGCCCGACTTCACAAACGATCTGCCGAACCGTCTTGACGTCGCGGCCGTCGATGCGCTTGCCGGTGTCGAGAATATTCCAGCGCACGATCTTGGCTTCCAACTCCTTGAAAACGCCGGCGACCTCGAGCTTGTCATGCTTCGGTTCGGCGCCTTCCGGAAAGAAATGCTCCATCACCCGCTGTTTGACCGCGGCAACCGCATCCTGGCGGTCCTGCTTGCGCACGATCGAATAGGCCGCGCGCAGGTCGTTTTCCGCAAGGCCCAGAATCTCCTGTTCCAGCGCCGCATGATCGGTCACAGCGAGGTCGCGCGGCTCCTTGGCGGCCTTTTCGGCGAGCTTGATGATCGCCTCGATCACCGGCTGGTAATGCCGGTGACCGAACATCACGGCGCCGAGCATGATGTCCTCGGACAGCTCTTTGGCTTCCAATTCCACCATCATCACGGCGTCTTGCGTGCCGGCGACGACGAGGTCGAGCTGGCTCTCCGCCATCTCGTCGATCGCCGGATTGAGCACGTACTCATTGTTGATGAAGGCGACGCGCGCGGCGCCAATCGGGCCCATGAACGGCGCGCCGGAGAGCGTGAGCGCCGCCGAAGCCGCAACCATCGCCACGATATCGGGATCGTTCTCCTGATCGTGCGACAGCACGGTGACGGTGACCTGGGTATCGCAGCGCCAGCCTTCGGCGAACAACGGACGGATCGGCCGATCGATCAGGCGCGAGGTGAGCGTATCCTTTTCAGTGGGGCCGCGTTCGCGCTTGAAGTAGCCGCCCGGAATCCGGCCGGCGGCGTAATATTTTTCGGTATAGTTGACGGTCAGCGGAAGGAAATCGATGCCTTCCTTGGGCTGCTTGGCCGCGACGACGGCGGCGAGCACGGTAGTCTCGCCGTAAGTGGCCATGACGGCGCCGTCAGCCTGGCGCGCGACTTTTCCGGTCTCTAGCGTGAGTTGGCGGCCACCCCAGTCAAGTTGTACACGATGAATGTTGAACATTGCGATTGTCTCTCATGGTTTTCGCGAAGAGTGCGAAAGCCATAAGCAAGACGGCGAGCTGTTGGCGGCGCAGCACGGCTGCTGCAAAGCCTGCCAGCGTCCGGCGATCCTGCCATGGCCTTCGGACCTTCCCTTGATGCCGACGAACCAAAGGGCCCGTCGCTCTTAATCGGCAGCTTCGCTGCCGCACATGTGAGCGGAGGCCTGTAGCGCTCCGCCACCAAACGCGCGGGATTTCCCGCGCGTAAACGTCTTCAACGGCGGATACCCAGCCGTTCAATCAACTCTTTGTAACGCCCATCATCCACGCGCCGCAGATAGTCGAGAATCTGGCGTCGCTGCGACACGAGCTTGAGCAGCCCGCGCCGCGAGTGGTTGTCCTTGATGTGGGTTTTGAAGTGATCCGTGAGGTTGTTGATGCGCTCCGAAAGGAGCGCAACCTGAACTTCGGGCGAACCCGTGTCTCCGGATTTGACGGCGTACGTCTTGATAACCTCCGCCTTACGCGCGGTCGTAATCGACATCGTCACCAACCTTTTCCTCTGCCGGCGCGACCTGTCACGCCAGCTAAATTGAACACGCGCTTGGGGACGATCTCGCCGCGGTCGATCTCGGCTATGGCTACGAGCTGACCGCCCGAAGCGACCTGGACCGCGCCGCGAATGACGGCAGCGTCCCGTCCGCGCAACAAAACGGCTTGACCCCTGTGGAGCCTTGCCGCATCTGCCGGGCTTACGGCCAGCGCCGGGATGTCGTCCAGCGCGGTCTCGACCGGCAGTAGCAGATCGGCGAGGTTTCCCTCACCGGCGGCCGCTCTATGGCACAAAGATTCAAGCCGTTCCAGCGAAATCATGTCGCGCTCGGCGAACGGGCCGACCCGGTTGCGCCGCAGCGCACAAACATGGCCGAGGGCGCCAAGGGCCCTGCCAAGGTCGCGGGCGAGGGCGCGTACATAGGTGCCCTTGCCGCATTCGGCGGCCAGCAAGGAATGGTCAGCGTCCGGCATTTCCAGGAGTTCGAGTCGGTGGATCGTCACCGCGCGTGGGGCGATCTCGACCACTTCACCCTCGCGGGCGAGGTCGTAAGCCCGTTCACCGTCGATCTTTACCGCCGAAAACCGCGGCGGCACCTGTTCGATGGTGCCGATAAAACGCGGCAGCAAGGCCTCGATCGCCGCCCGGTCCGGGCGGCTTCCGCTGGTCGCCGCGACGCGACCCTCGGCATCGTCGGTGTCGCGCTCCTCGCCCCAGCGCACGGTAAAGCGATAGGTCTTGCGGCTGTCGACGACGAACGGCACGGTCTTGGTTGCTTCGCCGAGCGCGATCGGCAGGCATCCGGAAGCCAGCGGGTCGAGGGTGCCGGCATGACCCGCGCGTTTGGCGGTAAACAAATGCTTAATGACCGCCACCGCATGGGTCGAGGTCATGCCGACCGGCTTATCGAGCACGACCCAGCCGTGCACGTCGCGTTTCTTGGATTTCTTCTGCGTCGCCGCGCGCTCTGCCCGTTCACTTCGTATTTGCCGGGCAGGGTTGGGCAACGGGGTAACATTTGGATTCGGCGTTTCGGACGAGCACCCCGCTTCCGGTTCGCTTCGCTCCGCGACTTCTCCTCCACGGCGGAGGAATCAGCAGTCAAGATTCGCGACACGTTGTTCATCAGTCGTCCTTTTCGTCGCCGAGGTCGCGTTGGACTGCGGGCGTTCGCAGAAGCTTCTCGATCCGTTCCGCTTCATCGAATCGGTCGTCGATGCGAAAGCGGATTTCAGGTGCAAATTTCAGGTTAACGCGGCGCGCGATCTCGCCGCGCATATAGCGCTTATTGCTCTCCAGCGCTTCGAGCACTTTCTCTTCATCGCGACCGCCGAGCGGCATGACGTAGATCGTGGCCAGCCGCAGATCGGCGCTCATGCGCACTTCGGGAACGGTGATCATATGCCGTTCAATCACCGGATCATGGATGTCGCCGCGCGAAAGCATCTCGGCCAGCGCATGGCGAATAAGTTCGCCGACGCGCAGCTGGCGCGGCGCGGCGCTTACCGAATGATCACGATGCGAATGACGGGCCATTTTCGTTGTGTCGTGCCGGGGGCGCCCCCGGCATCCATCTTGCTTTCTAACAATTGATCTAGCTGCGTGGTTGCCGGGACACTGGCACCAAGACGGTGCTTCCCACTTCGTCTGGCAATTACGGGGGCAAAAGCGGACGTTGAGTATTGAACTCACAGCGTCCGCTGCACCGTCTCCACGCGGTAACACTCGATGATGTCGCCGACCTTCATGTCCTGATAATTCTCGAACGCCATGCCGCATTCCTGGCCGGCGACCACTTCGCGGGCGTCGTCCTTGAAACGCTTGAGCTGCGACAGCTTGCCTTGATGGACGACGACGTTGTCGCGGATCAGCCGGACGTTGGCGCCGCGCTCGACTACGCCATCGGTCACGCGGCAACCGGCGACGCTGCCGACCTTCGAGACCTTGAAGATTTCGAGGATGACGGCGTTGCCGAGCATGGTCTCGCGGAGAGTCGGCGCGAGCAATCCCGACATCGCCTTCTTCACGTCGTCGACGAGGTTGTAGATAATATCGTAATAGCGAATTTCGATGCCGGCCTGCTCGGCGGCCTCGCGCGCCTCCTTGTGCGCGCGAACGTTAAAGCCGACGATAGCGGCGCCCGAAGCTTCCGCCAGCCGCACGTCGGATTCGGTGATGCCGCCGGCCCCGGCGAAGATGATCTGGGCGGCAACTTCGTCGGTCGAAAGCTTCTCCAACGCGCCGATGATGGCTTCGATCGAGCCTTGCACGTCGCCCTTGATCAGCAGCGGAAAATCCTTCCGCCCGGTGGTCTTGAGCTGATTCATCATCTGCTCAAGCGAGCCGCGCATGCCGGTTTGCCGCGCCGCCAATATTTCACGCTTCTGCCGGGCGCGATAATCGGCGATCTCGCGGGCGCGGGCTTCGGTTTCGACGGCAGCCAGCCGGTCGCTCGCCTCGGGCGTGCCGTTGAAGCCCAGCACCTCGACCGGCATCGACGGTCCGGCCGCGACCACCGCATGCCCGGTGTCGGACACGAGCGCGCGCACCCGGCCCCACTCGGAGCCAGCGACGACAATGTCGCCGGGCTTGAGCGTGCCGCGCTGCACCAGGACCGTCGCCACCGGGCCGCGACCGCGGTCAAGCCGGGCCTCGATCACCGTGCCTTCAGCCGGGCGGTTCGGGTTCGCCTTGAGCTCGAGCACCTCGGCCTGCAGCGCGATCATGTCGAGCAGCTTGTCGAGGTTGCGTTTCTCTTTGGCCGATACTTCGACTTCCAGAACGTCGCCGCCCAGCGACTTCAACCTGGATCTCATGCTGCAGCAGTTCCGTGCGCACGCGCTCCGGCTTGGCGTCCGGCTTGTCGATCTTGTTGATGGCGACGATGATCGGCACTTTTGCAGCCTTGGCGTGATGGATGGCCTCCACCGTTTGCGGCATCACACCGTCATCGGCGGCGACCACGAGCACGACGATATCGGTGATCTTGGCGCCGCGGGCACGCATCGCGGTAAAGGCGGCGTGGCCCGGTGTATCGATAAAGGTGATCCGGCCTCCGGACGGCGAGGTCACCTGATAGGCGCCGATATGCTGGGTAATGCCGCCGGCCTCGGCGGCCGCGACATCGGTCGAGCGGATGGCATCGAGCAGCGACGTTTTGCCGTGGTCGACATGGCCCATGATGGTGACCACCGGAGCGCGCGGCTGCAGATTGGCAGGATCATCCGGGGCGTCGAACATGCCTTCTTCGACGTCGGATTCGGCGACGCGGCGCACGGTGTGGCCGAGCTCTTCGGCAATGAGCTGAGCGGTATCGGCGTCGATCGTATCGGTGATTTTGGCCATATGCCCTTGCTGCATCAGGATGCGGATGACGTCGACCGCGCGCTCGGCCATGCGATTGGCCAGCTCCTGGATGGTGATCGTCTCCGGGATCGTCACTTCGCGGACGATCTTTTCCTTCGGCTCGTCGCGGTGGCCGGTCATGCGCTGAACGCGGCGGCGGAATGAGGCGACCGAGCGTTCGCGCACCTCGTCGGCGGAAAGCGCGGTCACGACGGTGAGCCGGCCGCGACGTTTTTCGCCGACGCGCGGCGCTTTCGGCGCCGGCGCCGGACGTGCCGCGGCGCCGCCGCGGCGAGGGCTGCGCGGCGCTTCTTCCTCGTCGGCTTCGAGTACCGGCCGGGCGGCGCCCGGCTTGCCCGGCACGGGCTCGGCGCCGAACCGTTTCTTGGCGACCTCGTCAGCCTTGCGCTTGGTTTCCTCATCGTGCTTGCGGCGCTCTTCTTCGTCGCGCTTGCGCGCTTCTGCCGCGGCGCGTTCGGCGCGGTCGGCTTCCTCGCGGGTCAGACGAATTCGCGCCTCTTCTTCGGCGATCTTTCGCTCTTCCGCCTCGCGCAGGCGCGCGTCGGCGAGCGCATGAGCGCGTGCGCTGCGTTCTTCTTCGGTAAGCGTGCGGAGCACGACGCCGGAGGATTTCGGAGCGGCACCAGCGGCCGGCATCGGCGCGGCGGCAGGCGCGGCGACCGCCGCAGCTTTAGCGGTCGCGGCGCTGCGCTTCGGCGCCGCGCTCCGCTCCGCAGGTACGACCGGTTCCGGCCTGGTCTCGCCCGGTCCCGCCACGCGGCGTTTTACCTTCTCGACCACGACCGCTTTGCTGCGACCATGGCTGAAACTCTGGCGCACGACCCCCTGCTCGACGCCGCCGCGTTTCAGGGTCAGCGTCTTCGTCGAACTTACGCTCAGCTTTTCGCCGCTATTCTTGGTCGTCTCAGTCATACGCGTCATGTCCCGGGCCGGCTTAAGTTTGGCCCAACCTCTCCGGCCTGATGATGCTTGTCGCCGGTCCGAAACCGTTCAAGGCGCCGACAACGCGCCAAAAAGGTTTCGCTGACAGGGCCGGCGAGCAGGGCTGCATGTATCACATTTGGGCGGTTCAATGCCAAATCCAATTGTGCCGAGGTCAGGAATCCAATCACAACAAGCGGTCCGCCCGATCGCCGGCGGCGCGATGCCGCCTCGAGCTTGCGGATTCCTTCGGCGGCCGCCTCAGCTGCGTGCAAAAGGGCAACCGCCTCCTCGCGGGTCAAGGCCGTTTCGGCCTTGCCGAAACCCGCCGCCACCCGTCCGGCCTTGCCGGCGATCGCCAACGCATCGAGGACGGCCTGCTCGAGGAGCCGTTCGGTGCGGTTAACGAAGTCCGAGGGCAGGCGAACTTCGCGCTTGAACCCGCGGACGAAGGCCTTGCGTTTGATCGCCTCATCCAGGGCATCCCGCGTCGCGGTCACCCAGATGCCGCGGCCGGGGAGCTTGTGTTTGACGTCGGGGACCGCCTCCCCGTCCGGCCCGACGACAAACCGGATCAGGTCGGAGACCGGCCGCACTGTGCGCGTGGCTGCGCACAGGCGCTCGCGTTTGCGGACCCTTGGTCCGCCGTCGAGCTCATCGGTCGGTCCGTTTCCCAGGGTTGCGGCGATCATGCGGGGGTCGCTCGCTTTAGGCCTGCGGCTCGGGAACCGGTGCCTCCGCGACCGGAGGCGGAGCGAGGTCGGCCTCGTCGATCCAGCCCGCTTTCAGGCGCGCCTGCATGACGAGTGTTTCCGCCTCCTCGCGCGAAATATCAAAACCGTCGAGAATGCCGGCTTCGCGCACCGTCTCACCGTCCTTGCGTTCGGTCCAGCCGGCAAGATCGTCGGTCGCGCACCCGGCCAAGTCCTCCACGTTCTTGATGCCATTCTCGCCGAAGCGGACCAGCATGGCCGTGGTTACGCCCGGCACCTCCCGGAGCGCGTCCTCGACGCCCAGCTCCTTGCGCTTGGCGTCGAGCTCGGCCTCGATCTTGGCGAGGTATTCGCGGGCTCGGGTCTGCAGCTCGCTTGCGGTGTCCTCGTCAAAACCTTCGATGCCGGCGATCTCCTTGGCATCCACCAGTGCCAGCTCCTCGACCGAGGTGAACCCCTCCGAGGCCAGCAATTGTCCGATCACTTCGTCGACATTGAGCGAGTCGATGAACATGCGGGTGCGGTTCTCGAATTCGGCCTGGCGGCGCTCGGATTCCTCCTGTTCGGTCAGGATGTCGATGTCCCAGCCGGTGAGCTGCGAGGCGAGCCGCACGTTCTGGCCGCGCCGCCCGATGGCGAGCGACAGCTGCTGATCGGGCACCACCACCTCGATGCGCTCGCGTTCCTCGTCGAGCACCACTTTGGCGACCTCGGCGGGCGCCAGCGCGTTGACGACAAAGGTGGCGATATCGTGCGACCAGGGAATGATGTCGATCTTCTCGCCCTGAAGCTCGTTGACCACGGCCTGCACGCGCGAGCCGCGCATGCCGACGCAGGCGCCGACCGGATCGACCGAGGAATCGCGCGAGACGACAGCGATCTTGGCGCGCGAACCGGGATCGCGGGCGACCGCTTTTACTTCGACGATGCCGTCGTAGATCTCCGGTACTTCCTGCGCGAACAGCTTCGACATGAATTGCGGGTGCGTGCGCGAGAGGAAGATCTGCGGCCCGCGCTGTTCGCGGCGAACGTCGTAGATGTAAGCGCGGATGCGATCGCCGTTGCGGAAAACCTCGCGCGGCAGCATTTCGTCGCGCCGCACGATCGCTTCGCCGCGGCCGAGATCGACCACCACGTTGCCATACTCGACCCGCTTGACGATGCCGTTGACGATATCGCCGATCCGATCCTTGTATTCATCATACTGACGGTCGCGTTCGGCCTCGCGCACCTTCTGCACGATCACCTGCTTGGCCGATTGTGCGGCGATGCGCCCGTATTCGAGCGGCGGCAGCGGGTCGGCGATGGTATCGCCGATCTGCGCGGCGGGATGACGCCGGCGCGCATCTTCGAGGCTGATTTGGGAGGACGGATTTTCGACCGCGTCCACCACCAGCATGTGGCGGGACAGATGGAGCTCGCCGCTTTTCGGATCGATCTCCGCGCGCACTTCGGTCTCGCTGCCATATCGCGAGCGGGCCGCCTTGGCGATCGCGTCCTCCATGGCGCCGAGCACGATCTTGCGATCGATCGCCTTTTCCCGGGCGACCGCGTCCGCGATCTGCAGGAGTTCGAGTTTGTTGGCGCTTACCGTCGCCATCGTTCAGTCTCCCTTGGGTTGGTTGGCGCGCCGGCCTTGTTCCGGCGCGGCTTCATCTGTGCCGTCGATGGGGTTCGCGCGCCGTCCGGCCGCGCGTGTGCCGCCCGTTGTTCAAGCTTGCCGCCGTGTTTGCTCCGCCGCAGCGATGCGGAAATGAGCGCATCGGTGAGCACGAGCCTTGCTTCCATCATGTCGTCGATCCGCAGCGACGCTTCGACAGCCGCGGCTGCGGCGGCTCGCTACAGCGAAGGCGCACGCAATCGCCGTCGGTGCCGATAAGCTCGCCGCGGAAGCGCCGGCGGCCGTCGATCGGGACGAGCATCTCGACCTGGGCGACGTGGCCGGCATAGCGGTCAAAATCCGAGCGCCGCACCAGCGGCCGATCGATGCCGGGCGAGGAGATTTCCAGCCGATACGGGCCTTCGATCGGGTCGGCGACATCGAGCACCGGCGAAAGCGCCCGCGAGGCGGCCTCGCAGTCCTCGATGGCCATAGGTGCCGTCCGGCCGCTCGGCCATGATCTGAACCGTGCAGCCGGCGGACCCGGAAACGCGCACCCGCACCAGCCGATAGCCAAGCTCGGCAAGCACCGGCTCGGCGATCGCGGCGACGCGCGCGGCGCGGCCCGGCTCGGTGATGAGCCGCGGCTCTTCGGCAAAGGCTGTCGGCCTGTCGTCCATGCTGTTCGCGACCACTATTCCTGCACCATGCGTCCGGCAGAGAACCGTCGGCCTCAGGTAATAAAAAAGAGCGGGTCCCGGGGGGCCCACTCTCAAAACCGTTCGGATCAACCGACCGTTATGAGGTATCCATGACGGACGCGCCAAATATAGCGTTTCCCGGGCCGTTGCAAGGGCGGCGGGCGCGGTCATCAGGGATCGGTAATCACCGTCAGTGCAGTAATCAGAATCGTGGATACATTGTGTCCCGCTGACACCGCATGACTTCACCGAAATTGATGGATCCGAGCATGGGCGCCACCCTCTCGCTGATTCCCGAGCTCGAAGAGGTCGTTCAGCACGGGTCGCGCGAGAAGCGCGCCGAGACGCTGCAGCGCATCACGGCTCTCTTTCTCGACGGCGCAAGCCGCTACAGCGACGAGCACGTCGACCTCTTCGACGACGTGTTCGGGCTGCTCATCGAGGAGATCGAGACCAAGGCGCGCGCCGAGCTCTCGAATCATCTTGCGCCGGTCAGCAACGCGCCGGTCAAAGTGCTGCGCAGGCTCGCCAATGACGACGATATCGCCGTCGCCGGTCCGGTATTGAAGCTGGCGCCGCGGCTGGCGGAAGCCGATCTCGTCGACGTCGCGAAGAATAAGGGTCAGGCGCATCTGCACGCGATCTCGGCGCGCCGGGCGCTGGGCGAAGCGGTTACCGACGTGCTGGTGCGGCGCGGCGATCGCGATGTCGCCCGCCGCGTCGCCGAAAATCGCGGCGCGCGCATTTCCGAGAAGGGCTTTTCCCGCCTGGTCAAGCGCGCCGAGGAAGACGGCATCCTGGCCGAGAAGGTGGGGATGCGGCCTGATATTCCGCGCGCCGATGTTCCGCGATTTGCTGACGAAGGCGACCGCGGTGGTTCACCGGCGTCTCATCGCCTCGGCGACGCCTGAAGTGCGGGCGGCGATCTGCGACGTGTTGGCAAAGGTCTCGCAAGGAAGTCGGCGCCCGGGTCGGGCCGCGCGACTATCGCGCCGCGCAGCGTGTGGTGCTGAATTTGGATCGCGCGCGACCGACTGGACGAGGCGGCGCTGGCCGCGTTCTGCAGTGAGGGCAAATACGAAGAGACGGTGGTTGCGCTTGCCGCGCTCGCCAAAGTGCCGATCAAAATCGCCGACCGGCTGATGGGCGGCGAGCGGCCCGATCCAGTGCTGATCCTGTGCAAGGCGGCCGATCTGAGCTGGCCGACGGTCAAAGCGGTGATCCTGGCGCGCCCGGAAGGCGGAGGGACGTCCTCGCAAGGCCTCGACGCAGCTTTCGCCAATTACGGACGGCTGTCGGCTTCGACCGCGCAACGCGTGGTCCGCTTCTGGCAAGTGCGACAGGACCAGTGACGCTCTTTCAACGTCGCCGGAAAACCAGGAAGCACGGTGGACGCTCGTCGCGCGCAGCCTTGGCGTGGTAGCGCGTGCCGGTGAAATCGGGCCAGGCTTTTCGCCAATCGTCGGCGCATCGCGCCGTCCATTCGAAGTCGGCCGACCGCAGGAAACGCTGCAGCGTCCAGGCGGCGTAATCGGCGACATCGGTCACGAAACGCAACTCGCCGCCGCGCCGCAGAATGCGGGCGAACTGCGCGATCGTCGCCATCCTGGACAAAGCGGCGCTTCCAATGCCGCCGTTTCGGCCAGGGATCGGGATGGATCAGCTCGATCCGCGCCAACGATGCGTCCGGGAGCCAGGCGATCAGGCTCATGGCGTCATCGAAATGCAGCCGGATGTTTTGCAGACCGGCCAGCGTCGATCGCGGCGAGCGCCTTGGCCATGCCGTTGACGAAGGGCTCGACGCCGATGAACCCGGTGTGCGGCCGCGCCTTGGCCTGCGCAATCATATTCTCGCCGCCGCCAAAACCGATTTCGAGCTGAACGTCGCTCACCGGCAGCGGAAACAGCGTCGCTAGCTCGGCCGGAGCGGGACGAGAGAGGTCGAGCGCAAGCCGCGGCAGCAGCGTGTCGAAAAGCCGGCCTGCTGCGGGCGCAGCTTATGACCTTTGCGGCGGCCGAAGAAGGCCCGCGCGTGATGCAGCTCGGAATCCATCGCAGTCATGGCCCAACGCAGCCAGACTACCTCAGAATAGCTTCAATGCGATTGGTCAGGTGGCGGAGTCTGCGTTTCCATCTGATGCTTTTTAGCCATGTGATGGCCAATGACACAGCCGGCCGCCGCTCCCATGATGGCATGGTGGCCGGCATAGTGTCCCGCAATCCCACCAACGATTGCGCCCTTGATGCAGCCTTTGGCCTCGGCCGGAATTGCCGTGGTCGCCAACGCCAGCGCCAGTATCAGGCAGCCAAGAATCGCTTTCATGTCGATACGAGCTCCGTCCCTGCATGCCAATCCATAGCGATTGGCTCGTTCCGACCTGCAAGTAATGACGCGCCCGGCTGCAGACCAGGGCAGGCGCGTCGCCCGAACTTGCGACTATGCCGCAGTGTTCAGCGCAGGCTGCGCTTGAGCGCGTCGGCGAGGTCGGTGCGCTCCCAGGAGAAACCGCCGTCCTTTTCCGGCGCGCGGCCGAAATGGCCGTACGCCGCGGTGCGGCGATAGATCGGCCGGTTGAGCTTGAGCGCGCGGCGAATGCTTGTCGGCCGCAGCGGGAACAGCTCCGGAAGGAGTTTCTGCAGCTTTGCCTCTTCGACTTTGCCGGTGCCATGGGTGTCGACATAGACCGACATCGGATCGGCGACACCGATCGCATAGGCGATCTGGATGGTGCAGCTGTCGGCGAGGCCGGCGGCGACCACGTTCTTGGCGAGATAGCGCGCGGCATAAGCAGCCGAACGGTCGACTTTGGTCGGGTCCTTGCCGGAGAAGGCGCCGCCGCCATGCGGCGCGTAGCCGCCGTAAGTATCGACGATGATCTTGCGGCCGGTGAGGCCGCAATCGCCGTCCGGGCCGCCGACCACGAAATTGCCGGTCGGATTGACCAGGAAGTCGCTCGGCTTTTTCGGCATCCAGCCTTCCGGCAGCGCCAATTCGACAGTATCGGCGATCATCTCCTTGACCATGCCCGGCGTGTATTTCTTGCCGTTGCGGGTCTGTGCATTGTGCTGCGTCGACACCACGACCTTGGTGGCAGCCGACCGGCTTGCCGTCGACATATTTGACGGTGACCTGGCTCTTGGCGTCCGGCTGCAGGTCGAACAGCGCGCCCGAGCGGCGCTTCTCCGAAAGCACTTTGAGGATCTTGTGCGCGAAATAGATCGGCGCCGGCATGAACGAGCCCTTTTCATAGACCTCGCTCTCGGTGCAGGCGTAACCGAACATCATGCCTTGGTCGCCGGCGCCTTCCTCTTCGCCATCCTTCTTCTTCTTGGCGTCGACGCCCATGGCGATGTCCGGCGATTGTCCATGCAGCAGCACTTCGACATCGGCGCCGTAATAGGAAAATCCGTCCTGGTCGTAGCCGATATCCTTGACCACGCCGCGCGCGATTTCCGTGATGATTTCGCGGTCGACCACCGCCTTGTCGCCGTGCTTGTGGAACAGCGGCGCCTGGCCGCGCCCCTCGCCGGCAATGACGATCTTGTTGGTCGTGCACAGGGTCTCGCAGCCGAGCCTGGTGTTTACTTTGCTCTCGTCGGCGATGCCGAGCTTCGACGTCATTCTCAAGAAAGGCGTCGAGAATGGCGTCCGAGATCTGGTCGCAAACCTTGTCCGGATGTCCTTCCGACACGGACTCGCTCGTGAACAGGTAGTTTGAACGTTGCACTGCAAAACACTCCCCTCGTAACTCTTGCTCTAGCCCTATCTTTCAGATCGTCGCGGTCAATCGCGCTGATCCTCGGAGGGTTGTTGCAGCGTCGCTCCGCGCGGTCAAGATGTGGGCGAAATGTGGGCTGGGGCGAGGATCGAGCGCGGGAGAAGAACGGCCGAGCTTTGTCAGTTCTTGTCGCTAAGGGCAATTTGCTCGACAAGATCGACGATGCGCCGCCGCAGCTTGGAATCGGAAATACGGGTGAAAGCCTTGGTGAGCGCCAAACCATCCGAGGTGGCGAGGAAATCGGAAACGTAAGCCGGCGAGGGCGCCTCGCCCATCCCTTCCGAACGCGGCCCCATCGTCACGGCCGGCGCGCCTTCAAAGAAGAAAGAGACAGGTACCTGCAGGATATGGGCGATCTGCTGCAGCCGGCTCGCCCCGATTCGGTTCGTGCCTTTTTCGTATTTCTGCACCTGTTGGAATGTCAGGCCGAGCGCGTTCCCAAGTTTCTCCTGGCTCATCCCGAGCATCATGCGTCGCATGCGTACGCGGCTGCCAACGTGCCTGTCGATGGGGTTGGGAGCCTTCTTGGCCATCATACAACCGGTCTCCTGTTCGGCACCTTTTTAGCGTAATTCCTTTAGATATCAAATTTCCCGCCTGTTCAATACTGGACCGCACCGCGGTTTGATCGGTCGACACCACAATTGAACCAAGTATTTTAAAGTCACAGATTGTGCGCGGCATAGTTGAGTGCTGGCTACAACATACGACCAGGGGTCGTTATAATACCCTGACGTCACTTCACCGCTTCTTCTACCGCGCGGCTTGAGCAGGAAATTTTATCCTTTCAAGTGCCGAATTTTTGTTGGGTTCGACTGCAGCCGTCGGCCAAGGATCGCCAGCAGCGCGATCGCCAGGATCATGGCTGTGGGGACATCGCCGACACGGGCGTAGATCGGCTTGCTGATTGGTCGGGGCAGGGGCGAATCGATCACGCCTTCGCTGCCGAGGGGCAACGACGTGATAATCCTTCCGACCGGATCTACAACTGCGGAGATGCCGGTATTGGCGGCGCGAACAAGCGGCAGACCCTCCTCTATGGCGCGGACGCGCGCCTGCTGGAAGTGCTGGAAGGGGCCGCTCGAGATGCCAAACCAGCCGTCATTGGTGACATTGACGATCCAACCCGGCCGCTGCCCTGGGGGCATGACTTCGCCCGGAAAAACAATCTCATAGCAGATCAGCGGCAGCGCCAACGGAGCTCCCGGTACGGCAATGAGCCTGCGGCGGTCGCCGGCCTGGAAGCCGCCGGCCTGCTTTGTGAGCTGCTGCAGGCCGAGGCTTTCGAGAAGGTGCTGGAACGGCAGATATTCGCCGAACGGCACCAGATGGACCTTGTCGTACAGGGCGACAATCGATCCGTCATGGTCGACGACATAGATCGAGTTGTAGACTTCCGGCGCCGCTGGATTGGCCGGATCGGCCAGCCGCACGGCACCGGTGATCAGGACGGTGCCGGCCTTCAGCAGCCGCGCGATCTGGGCGAGCGCATCGGGATCGCGCGCGAGAAAAAACGGAAAGGCCGATTCGGGCCAAATCAGAAGCGTCGCATCGCGCACGCCAAGCGACTGCGGACCGGAGGCGCGGTTGGACAAAGCGATATAGCGATCCATGACCTGCTGCCTGGCGGCATAATTGAACCGCACGTCCTGCTGCAGGTTGGGCTGCATGATGCGCAGGCGTACGCCCTTAACTAGGCGGGTCGGCGTGTCCGCGAGGCGGAGCGTACCGAAGGCGCCGAGCGTAAGAAGAACGGCAATGCCGAGCGCGACGGGCAGCCACGGCCACCGGGTTTCGCCCCGATCGTCGGCGAGTGTTGCGGGGCTGGCGAATACGACGACAGCGATGTAGGTGAGGCCCCAGATGCCGATGACCGAGGCGCTTTGCGCCAACGCCAACGGCCAGGTGAGCGCGTAGCCGAAGGCGTTCCACGGAAAGCCGGTCAGGACATGGCCGCGCAACCATTCGGCCGCAGTGAGCGCCACCGCCAGAGCGAGGATACGCATCGCGCCGGGCATCCATAGCAGCCGGGCCAGCGCGGCGGCGAACGCGGTAAAGATTGCCAGCCCCGCCGGCAATCCGATCACAGCGATCGGCAACAGCCAGCCGAAGGTCGGCGCATCGACGAGGAAGGCGTAGCCGATCCAATAGAGGCCGGCGAGAAAATAGCCAAAGCCGAACCACCAGCCGGTGGCCGCCGCGACCATTGTCCCGCGCCAGCGGTCGACGCCGGCGCCGTCAATCAGCCAAACCAGGGCCGGAAAAGTCAGAAACAGAACCGGCCAGGCGTTGAATGGCGCCATAGCCAGCGCCGATAGCGCACCGGCGGCGAAGGCGATAAGCCATCGCCGCCAGCCAAACGATAAGACGATTGCGTGAATCAGGGCCGTCGGCTTCACGGCGGCGGCTGAGAGGTTGGGTTTGTCCGGGCGGCTTCATCGCGCGGCGGCGACGGGCGTGACGCGGAGGGCCGGAGCGGCATCGGCAGTTCGCGCGCCGCAGCGGGGCGGCGGTCCTTGCTGCGATAGATTTTGACTCGCTTGACCCGGCGCGGATCGGCGTCGAGCACTTCAGCCTCGAAAGAGGCTGGCCCCGGCACCAGCTCGCCGCGTACCGGAACATGACCGGCGCGCATGACCAGATAGCCGCCCAGAGTATCTACTTCCTGGGCGGCGTCGCCGACGTCGAACTCTTCGCCGATCACGGCACGAACGTCTTCGAGGCTGGCACGGCCGATGGCCAGGAACGAGCCGTCGCTCTGACGGGTCACCGCCGGCATCTCGGCCTCGTCGTGTTCGTCGGCGATATCGCCGACGATGAGCTCGACCAGATCCTCGATTGAAACCAGCCCGTCGCTGCCGCCATACTCATCGATGACGAGCGCAAGATGAATGCGCGTCGCCTGCATCTTGGCGAGCAGATCGAGGGCCGGCATCGACGGCGGCGCGTACAGCACTTCGCGGAGAATCTTGGTCGCGGTCAGCGGCATCGAAAGATCGATCTTGGCAAGGTCGAGATCGGCGGCCGGCAGTTTTTCACTGGCGATGGCCGGATCGATTGCGGCGCGGGCAGCCATGAAGGCGACCAGGTCGCGGATGTGGACCATGCCAATCGGATCGTCGAGCGTGTCATTATAGACCACCAGCCGCGAGTGGCCGGCGCCGGCGAAGACCATGACCAGTTCGCCGATGGTGATGTCCTGCTGCACCGCGACGATGTCGGCGCGCGGGACCATTACGCTTTCGATCCGGCATTCGCGAAGCCCGAGAATATTCTTGAGCATCACGGCCTCGGCGGGGGAGAAGCCGGATTCGGGCTGCTCGGCCGTCAGGACGAGTTCAAGATCGGCGCGCGTTGCCGCGGCCTTCCAACCAAACAGGATGCGCATGACACGCGCGAGCCACCCCTCATGCAGCTCGCCGTGTTCCGGCAAGACCATGGGAAGACCCCGGTGTTCGATATCGTTCTGGTCGCCGCGGGTGGGGGATTGCGTCATGGGTTTAGGAAAATCAGCCGCTTAGTTGTCGTCGGTCGGCATCGGTTTTAGGCCTTTGCCCGAGCGCGAATAGGGGTCGGGGATCGCAAGTCGGCGCAGGACGTCACGCTCGATCCGTTCCATTGTTTCGGCGTCCTCGTTCCGCACATGGTCGTAACCCAGTAGATGCAGGAAACCGTGCACGGCAAGATGGGCGAGATGATGGGCGAATGGTTTGTGTTCCGCCCGCGCCTCCGCGGCAATGGTTTCGTAGGCGAGTACGATATCGCCGATGAGCGGCGGTTCGCCTCCGGCGCGCCCGGTCGGGAACGATAATACGTTCGTAGCCGCGTCAACGCCGCGCCAGGTGCGGTTGAGCGAGCGGATGGCCGAATCATCGGTCAGCACGATAGCAAGCTCCGCGGGCGGTGTTGACAGTGCCGCCGCGGCTGCCGTGATCGCGCGCTCGACGACCGGTCGCGCGCCCTCGGCCTCGCTCCAGAGACCGGATTCGACGAGCACATCGATTTTGGGCGCTGCCTGCGCTTTCCGCGCCACCTGCATTACGGTCGCTCGCGCTTTGCCGCCGCGGCCTTGTCATAGGCCTCGACGATGCGCGCGACGAGCTCGTGGCGAATGACGTCCGCCGCGGTAAACGCGACATGGCCTATTCCCTCGATGCCATCGAGCAGCCGCACCGCCTCGGCGAGGCCGGAGGTCTGGCCCGGCGGCAGGTCCACCTGGCTCGGATCGCCGGTCACTACCATCCGGCTGTTCTCGCCCAGCCTCGTCAGCAGCATCTTCATCTGCATAGCGGTCGTGTTCTGCGCCTCGTCGAGAATAATCGCTGCGTTCGACAGCGTCCGTCCGCGCATGAAGGCAAGCGGCGCGATCTCTATTTCGGTGGTCTGCAGCGCGCGCTCGACGATGCGGGGGTCCATCAAATCGTAAAGCGCATCGTAAATCGGCCGCAGGTAGGGATCGACTTTTTCGCGCATGTCGCCGGGCAGAAAGCCCAGCCGCTCGCCGGCTTCGACCGCCGGACGCGAGAGCACGATGCGGTCGACCTCTTTGCGCTCGAACAGTTGCACGGCGTGCGCAACCGCGAGCCAGGTCTTGCCGGTCCCGGCCGGCCCGGTCGAGAACACCAGCGCGTGCCGTTTCAGCGCGCGTACATAGGCGTCTTGCGCCGGGGTGCGGGCGCGCACGCGACGCTTGCGCAGATTGATCTCCTCGAAATTCTCCCGCGCGGACGCCGGGTCGAAGTCGAACAGCGAACCCTGCGCCAGCGCCAGCCGGATGACGCCATCAACGTCGCCCTGCACCAATTCATCGCCGCGCTTGAGCCGCTCATAGAGGCTCTCGAGTACGCGGCGCGCCTGTTCGCAGGCCTCGCGTGTGCCTTCCAGAGTGACGTGGTTCCCCCGCGAAGTCGCGGCGACGCCGAGCCGGCGCTCGATCAGGGCGAGGTTCTGGCCGTATTGTCCGAACAGCGCTGACGCCAGGCGGTTGTCGTCGAAGGTGAGAACGATCTGTGCAGCATTGTCGGGAGCGGCGACCAGCGATCCGGCATCTGTTCCCATGGGACCGAGAGGACCAGGTGTTCGCATTCAGGCTCCTGCGCCGGCGAGAGCCGGCTGTTGCGCCAGCGCTCCGAACAGGCTGTTGCTGGCGACGTCGGTAATGGTGACGGCGGCAATGTCGCCGATCAGCGAAGTTGGCGCCTCGATCTGCACCGGCTGGAGATAGGGCGAACGGCCGACGATCTGACCGCCGTGCCGGCCCGGCCGTTCGAACAGCACTGGGAAAGTGCGGCCGACACAGCAGCGATTGAACGTCGCCTGGCTGCGGTCGATCTCATGCTGCAGGCGGTGCAGACGATCGGTCTTTGTTGCTTCGTCCACCTGACCGTCCATTTCGGCGCCGCGCGTACCCGGCCGCGGCGAGTACTTGAAGGAAAATGCGCCGGAATAGCCGATCTCGCCGACGAGACTGAGCGTCGCGGCAAAATCTTTTTCGGTCTCGCCCGGGAAGCCGACGATGAAATCGGAGGTCAGCGCCATATCGGAGCGCGCTTCGAGCAGCCGGGACACAATGTCGAGGTAGTCGGCGCGGGTGTGCCGGCGGTTCATCGCTGCAAGAATGCGATCGGAGCCGGACTGCACCGGCAGATGCAATTGCGGCATCAGCGCCCGCAGATCGCGATGCGTGGCGATCAGGTCGTCAGCCATGTCGAGGGGATGGCTGGTGGCGTAGCGCAGCCGCTCGATGCCGCGCACTTGAGCCAGCCGTTCGAGCAGGCGCGCCAGTGACCACGGCCGCCGATCCGGCCCCGCGCCGTGAAAGGCATTGACGTTCTGTCCGATGAGAGTGATTTCACGCACGCCAGCGTCGGCTAGCCGTTCGGCTTCGGCCACGATCGCGTCGGCCGGGCGGGAGGTTTCCGACCCGCGCGTATAAGGCACGACGCAGAATGTGCAGAATTTGTCGCAGCCCTCCTGCACGGTGACGAAGGCGGTGACGCCGCGCGCGCGTGTGGCAGCGCCGGTCGGCGCGGCCAGATGCTCGAACTTATCGTCGACGGGAAACTCGGTATCGACGATGTGGCCGTCGCGCTCGGCGCGCGCAAGGAGCGCCGGTAGGCGATGATAGTTCTGCGATCCGACCACGAGATCGACCGCAGGCGCTCGCCGTACGATCTCTTCGCCTTCCGCCTGGGCGACGCAGCCAGCGACCGCGATCAGGAGCTTCCGGCCCTCCGCGGCCGCCGTCTCCTTCAAACGGCGCATGCGCCCAAGCTCGGAATAAACCTTTTCCGCCGCCTTCTCGCGGATATGGCAGGTGTTGAGAATGATGAGATCGGCATTCTCGCCGGTCGAAGTTTCGACATAGCCTTCCGGCGCCAGGGTGTCCGCCATACGCTGTGAGTCGTAGACGTTCATCTGGCAGCCGAAGGATTTCACGAACAGCTTGCGCGAACCGGTCATTCCGCCCGAATTTGAACCTTTCTCAATGGCAAGAGAATGAATCTCTATCTAAGAGATCATATCGTCTTTGCACGCCTGCGTCAGCCAAGGTCGCGGCGCAGCACCAGGGCGGTCGCGCCGCCGTCATAATAGCCTTGCCGGCGGCCGACCTCGTAAAATCCGGCGCGCCGGTATAGCCGGCCGGCGGGCGCATTGTGCTCCCCAACCTCAAGAAACACGGCCCGGGCGCCGAGCCCGGCCAATCGGCGCAGGTGCAGATCGAGGAGCGGACGCGAATAGCCGCGTCCGCGCCAATGCGGTGCGACGGCAACCGACAGGATTTCGGCCTCGTCGGCGGCCAGGCGCGACAGGATGAACCCGATCAATCTCCCGCCGACGGTCGAGCGGTGGGCGATTACATTCCGGTCGGCAAGCAGCCGGTGAAACTCATCTTCGCCCCAGCCGCGCTGGAACGAGGCCGCGTGCACGGCCGCGATTGCGGCGGCGTCGCGTTCCCCCGCTTCAGCGATCCCTGGCTCGGGGCGGGCAAGCAGACGGGTGACAAAGCTCATCATCGGCGCGGAAGCTGAGCGGCGTTTTGCGGCTGCGCGTCCGGGGCACGCAGATATTGCGGCGCCGGCGGCGACCGACTTTCGGGCACGACGGCGCCCATTCGGGCGACCCAGGCAATATCGGGCGCGTCGCGCGCGTCAACGGCAACGGGCGGAGAATCGGCTTGCGGCAACCCGTCGGCGACCGCTTGCGCGGCCGAGCCGACAATGCAGGCCGGAGCTGCGGACGCTGCCTGCACCGCTTCGCGCAAGCTTGCGAGCCGCGGCGTCGTGAAGCTGCGGCCGCCTGCACTGAAAACTTGCAGGTAGACGTGTCCGTGCCGCGCATCGATGGCGGCGACGACCGGAAAACTGTCGTCGGCGGCCATATGCGGCGCTGCATAGGCCGCGAGTGTCGATAATCCGACGGCCGGCTTGTCGGCGGCAAGCGCAATGCCGCGCGCCGCCGCAATGCCGACGCGCAACCCGGTAAAGCTGCCGGGTCCCGTCGTCACCGCGATCCGATCGATGTCGGAAAACGCAATGCCGGCTCGCTCCATGACCCGCTTCACCAGCGGCATCAACGCTTCGGCGTGGCCGCGGGCCATCGGCAAGCTTTCGCTCGCGACAATGCCGCCGTGCTCGGTGTCGAGCACAGCCGCGGAGCAAGCCGCCAGCGCCGTATCAATGGCAAGCACGCGCATAGGCAGTCGTGGCAAAGCGCCCGGCTCGATCGCGGCGTTACATCGGCCGGACTTCGGTCACATCGGGCAAGAAATGACGCAACAGGTTCTGGATGCCGTGCCGCAGCGTCGCCGTCGACGACGGGCAGCCCGAACAGGCGCCTTTCATGTTCAGATAAACGACGCCGTCCTTGAAACCGCGAAAGGTGATATCGCCGCCGTCGTTGGCGACCGCCGGCCGCACCCGCGTCTCGATCAATTCCTTGATGGTCGCGACGGTCTCGGCGTCGGCGGTATCGAAGAACTCATCGGCGTCCTTCGGCTCGGCGGCGCCAGCCGCGAGCAAAGGCACGCCGGACATGAAATGCTCCATGATGGCGCCGAGGATCATCGGCTTGAGCTGCTGCCATTCACCGGCGTCCTTGGTCACCGCGATGAAGTCGGAGCCGAAGAAAACGCCGCTGACGCCGCCGATATCGAACAGCCGCTCGGCCAGCGGCGATTGCGCCGCCTCGTCGCGGTCGCGCAGATCGAGCGTCCCGGCTTCAAGCACCGCCCGACCGGGCAGGAACTTCAAGGTTGCCGGATTTGGCGTTGCTTCTGTCTGGATGAACATGGTGCCCTCCGTCACCTTGCGCCGCCGATCGATGCCGGCCGCGCCGTGACTTGTCGAATCCAGTCTAATACGTGGCGAATTCCATTGGAAGTTCAAGGGCGACAAGTCGCTTCAGGGCCTGGCGAAGCGAGGACCCTGAAGTCCGTAACGTGAATGTCCGCCGCTTCACGATAGCGCGTCGATCTCCTCGTCGGTAAGGTGGCCGGGCACAATCGCCAGCGGGATCGGAAAATCGCCCGCGGTCCGGCCGATATCGGTGACCAGCGGACCCGGCCCCTCCGATCCGGTACCGGCGCCCAGAACGAGAACGAATATATCCTCGTCTTCATCGATCAATTTGAGAATTTCCTCGGCTTTGTCGCCTTCGCGCACCATGCGCTCAGGGGTGATGCCGGCGATGCCGCCGGCGCGCGCCACGTATTTGTTGAGCTCGGCGGCGGCTTCGTCGTGGGCTTCCGCGCGCATGACGTCGGCGACGCCAAGCCATTGCTGGCTCTGGTCCTGCATCTCAAGCACCCGCAGCATGACGACGCCACCGCCAATGCGCGCCGCGCGCCGGCTGGCGAAATAAACCGCGCGATCGCACTCCTCGGTATCGTCGATCACGACGAGAAGCTTGGGCTTGTGACCGGCTTCGTAGCTGCGGCGCTTGCGAGGCATGGGGATTATTCCGGCGCCGAATGCTGCCACGGCGGCGCGCCGTCGCACAAGACCGCCGCGCAATCGCAAATTCGGCCTGTGGAATGCAGAGTGTGCCGCGGCCGATCTAAGCGCGCACGAAGCCGACGATGTCCTTGACCGCTTTCATGGTCTCGGCGGCGAGCTTTCGCGCGCGGGCCGAGCCTTCGGCGAGGATGGCGTCGATGGTCACGGGATCGTGCATCAGCCGCTTCATCTCGCCGCCGATCGGGCCGAGCTTGGCGACGGCCAGGTCGACCAGCGCCGATTTGAAGGTCGAGAATTGGGCGTTGCCGAATTCGCCAAGCACGCCGGCGCGGGTGGTGCCGGCCAGCGCCGCATAAATCCCGACCAGATTGTCGGCCTCGGGCCGCGATTTGAGGCCCGCCTCCTCGCTCGGCAGCGGTTCCGGATCGGTTTTGGCCTTGCGGATTTTCTGCGCGATGGCGTCGGCATCGTCGGTGAGATTGATGCGCGAATAGTCCGAGGCGTCCGACTTCGACATTTTCTTGGTGCCGTCGCGCAGCGACATGACACGAGTAGCCTCGCCGGTGATCAACGGCTCCGGCAGCGGGAAGAAGGTGTCGCCATAGCCGTGCTCATGGATCGAGCGGCCGAAGTCGTTGTTGAATTTCTGCGCGATGTCGCGGGCGAGTTCGAGGTGCTGTTTCTGATCCTCGCCGACCGGTACGTGGGTGGCGCGATAGACCAGAATGTCGGCGGCCATCAGGCTCGGATAGGCGTAGAGACCCACCGAAGCGTTCTCGCGGTCCTTGCCGGCCTTCTCCTTGAACTGGGTCATGCGGTTGAGCCAGCCGAGCCGCGCGATGCAGTTGAAGACCCAGGCCAGCTCGGCGTGCTCGGCCACCTGGCTCTGATTGAACACGATGTGTTTTGCCGGATCGATGCCGCAGGCGAGAAACGCCGCCGTCACCTCGCGGATGGCATGCGGCAATTCGGCCGGGTCCTGCCACACCGTGATCGCGTGCAGATCGACCACGCAATAGAGGCAGTCGTAGCGGTCCTGCAGCTCGACGAAGCGCTTGATGGCGCCGAGATAATTGCCGAGATGCAGGTTACCGGTCGGCTGCACGCCGGAAAACACCTTCTCCTGAAACGCCATGCACGGTCTCCGTGGTCGAGCGCGCCAAATGCCACGACAGAACGTAAGCGTGCAAGGCTTCTTCGCCCACTTTTAGGAGTGGGCCTCAGTGGGCGCTTGTCGCCATTGCCAGCATGGCCGCCGCCGCTATAGTGCCGCTCCCGCCGCGTTGGTCTCAACAAGAGCCTGTAAATGACCGCCACCCGCTACGACGTTCTCGGCATCGGCAATGCGATCGTCGATGTCATTGCCCGCACCGAGGAAGATTTTTTGCTCAAGCAGGGCATGAACAAAGGCACCATGGCGCTGATCGACGAGCCGCGTGCAGCCGCGATCTATGAGGCCATGGGTCCGGCCATCGAGACGTCGGGCGGCTCGGCCGCCAACACCATCGTCGGGGCGGCGAGCCTTGGCACGCGCGCCGCCTTCATCGGCAAGGTCAAGGATGATCTGCTCGGCCGGGCGTTTGCCCATGACATCCGCGCCGCCGGCGTGGCGTTCGCAACGCCGCCGGCGTCCGAAGGCGCATCGACCGCACGCTGTTACGTGCTGGTGACGCCCGACGGCGAGCGCACCATGAACACCTATCTCGGCGCCGCGCAGGATTTGCATCCAGCCGACATCGACCCGGAGATGATCGCGGCCAGCGCCATCATCTATCTCGAAGGCTATTTGTGGGACCCGAAAAACGCCAAGGACGCGTTCGTCAAAGCGGCGACGATCGCGCACGACGCCGAGCGCAGGGTGGCGCTCACGCTGTCGGATGCGTTCTGCGTCGATCGCTGGCGCGCCGAGTTTCTGCATCTGATGCGCTCGCGCACTGTCGATCTGATTTTCGCCAACGAGGCCGAGCTGCACAGCCTCTATCAGACCGCGGACTTCGACACCGCAGTGAAAGCTTTACGCGCCGATGTCGCGACCGCCGTGGTGACACGCAGCGAGAAAGGCTGCCTGGTGATCGGACCCGAGGGGACCGAGGCGGTGCCGGCGTTCCCGGTCGAGCGCGTGGTCGACACCACCGGCGCCGGCGACCTGTTCGCGGCCGGGTTCCTGTCCGGCCTGGCGCGCGGCGCCGACGATCGCACCTGCGGCCGGCTCGGTGCGCTCGCCGCCGCCGAAGTGATCCAGCATCTCGGGGCACGGCCGGAGGCGTCGCTGAAAGATCTCGCCCGCGAGAATGGCCTGCTCGACTGAGCCGGGGCGTTTGCTAACCAATTACTAACCAAAACGGGGCTACCGAAACGGATCATCCGCAATCCGGAGATCCCAATATGGCCGAGCCGCAAGACGCCAAACCCAGCGACGGTACCCCCGCCGAACCGGTCAAGTCCGCATCCGAAAACGATTTGCCGGTCGTCGAGTTGCCGAAGCTCGATGGCTCGGAGGACGTTGCCCCGCCCGCCGTTGAGCCGGCGAAAGCCGAAGCGACCGAGCCAATCGGCGAGGGCGCCGATACCGCGGCGCTGTCGCGCTCGTTGCGCTTCGCGCTTTTGGCGGCTTCGGTCGCCGCCGCGGCTGCGCTCGGCTCGTTTGTTGGATCGCTGTCGGCTTCCGGCGTGGTGCGTCTTTGGACCGGCATCGGGCCAAGCGCCTATGTCGCCGGGGCACCCGCGCCGCAAGCGAGCAAGGCCGCGCTCGCTGAATTGTCGACGCTAAAAGCCAGCGTGGACGGCGCCGCCCGCAGCGCCAACAGCCAATTCGCCAAGGTTGCCGACCGCCTTGATCGGGTCGAGCGCGCGCAGATCGAGCCGGCGGTGAAACTTGCGCACATCGCTGACGCCGTCGATCGGCTCGAGAAGAAGAGCTTGACTGCGGCGGCCGCGGCCGCGGCGCCGGAAACAACCGGATCCATCGCCGCGAGCCCACCGGCGGCGAGCGAAGCGAAGCTGGCCGATAAGGTTTTGCAGGACTGGGTGGTGCAGGAGGTCCGCGGCGGCCACGTGCTGGTGGCGAGCCGCTACGGCGGCGTTTTCGAGGTCATGACCGGCGCGGTGCTTCCCGGCGTCGGCCGCGTCGAGGCGATCAAACGCCAGGACGGCCAATGGATCGTCCGCACCGCAAGCGGCGTCATCACCGAGCGCTGAATCGCTTGCTCCTTCCGCTCGTCCCCGCGCATGCGGGGACCCAGTCCATACCCACGCATGGACACGCGCCCCCTGGATTCCCGCTTGCGCGGGAATGACCGGATTTCGAAACTGCGCCGATAGTCCGGCGCCTCATTCCGTGCCAATTTGTCTGCTGCGATCAAATTCCGGGCGCGGATAGAGGAGTTGGCGAAGTGAGCCTGCCGACGATCGGCGCTATGGCCGGCGCCGCGCGCCTGACGGCCATGGCGTTCGCGTGCACGGCGTTTCCTGTAATCGGTTTTGCGCAGTCGCCTGGAGCGCCGGCGGATCGGCCGGACATGCGGGTGAATTGTCCCGGCCTCGTCGCCGCCGATCGGCCGCTCCTGACGCTGGCGGCGCTTAAGCTCGCCGCGCTCAATGCCGACCAGGTGCGCCTTACCTTCATCGGCCACGCCACGTTTTTGATCGAGAGCCCGGAACTGGTGCGGATCGCGACCGACTACAACGACTATGTCAGGCCGCCGGTCACCCCCGACATCGTCACCATGAACCACGCCCACGACACCCACTACACTGACCATCCCGACCCGGCGATCAAATACGTGCTGCGCGGCTGGGGGCCGAGCCCGGAGCAGCCGGCGGTTTGGGACCTGAAATTCCGCGACGTGCGGGTCCGCAACGTGCCGACCAATATCCGCAGCTGGAGCGGCGGTACCGAGCGCTATGGCAATTCGATCTTCATTTTCGAGATCGCCAACATGTGCATCGCCCATCTCGGCCATCTGCATCACACCCTGACGCAGCAACAATTAAACGAGATCGGCCGCGTCGACGTGGTGATGGCGCCGGTCGACGGCAATTACACGCTCGACCTCGACGGCATGATGGAGGTGCTCGCCGCGCTCCAGGCGCCGCTGATCATCCCGATGCACTTTTTCGGCTGGTACACGCTCGACCGTTTCCTCGATCGCGTCGGCCAGCAATGGCCGGTCGAGCGCGCGGAAACTCCGTCGGTGGTGGTGTCGAAGTCGACGCTGCCAACCAGCACGAAGGTACTCGTACTGCCGGGGTTTTAATCGTTATTTGCCCGCGAAGTGCGGCATCACGTGGCGGGCGAACATTTCCTGCGTCTTGATGGTCTTCCAGTGCTCGACGCCGCCGGGGTTGACGGTGATCGCAACCTCGGTGAGCCCTTCGCACAGCTTCTGCACCGCCTCGATGCGCTCGATGACGTCCTTTGGCGTGCCGACCCAGACGATGTCGTTCTTGATCATCTCGTCGTAGGGCATGTCGGAGAAATTCTCCATGATGCCCGAGGCGTAGAACCCGTAGCCGGAGGACTCGAGCGTCTCCTTGGATGGCATCTCGTCCTTGTTCTCCAGCAGCACCGAGGCGTTGCCCTTGAGGAACCCGCGCATCATCTTCTCGGCTTCGCGCTTGGCGGTGTCGCGGTCCTCGTCGAGATGGCAGGCGTGAATCCAGACGATATCGGGCTTGTTGCCGTGCTTGGCGCAGGAGGCGCGGTAGATGTCGAGCTGCGGCCGCAGCGCCTCGTAGGGCAATAGCGGCGGCACCACCATCGCATAGCCGCGCTCGCCGGCAAGCTCGTAGGTCGAGTTGCTGGTGCCGCCGAGGAAAATGCGGAATTTCCGGCCGGGCGTCGGCCGCGGCACGATGTGGCCGTCTTTGATCTTGTAGTACTTGCCGTCGCACGAGAAGCGCTCGTGGTCGAGCGCGTCGATGACGATTTTCAGCGATTCCTCATAGCGCTCGCGCGACTCTTCGACCGGCACGCCGGCTTTGAGCGGGATCCAGCCGTGGCCGCGGCCAAATCCGAACTCGTAGCGGCCGTCGACCAGCATATCGAATTGCGCGATCTGCGAGGCGAGCACCGTGGGGTTATGGTACGGCAGCACGTGCACCAGGGTGCGGAACTTGATCCGTCGCGCGCGCTCCGAAGCCTTGGCGAAGAACGCGAACGGGTTCGGCGAGGCGCCGAACTTGGGAAAGAAAAAGTGCTCGATGATCGAGTAGGTCGAGTAGCCAAGCCGGTCGGCATTGACGACCTGCTCCAGCGCCTCGGCATAGACCTGCTGTTGCGTCTTGCCCGGCCAAGTCTGCAGTTCAGAATAGATGCTGAAGTCCATGGCGCGGCACTCCCCTTTACCAGAAGACCACGGACTTTATCCCGCCTTGGCGCACCCCGTCAAAATGTTTCACAGTTAAAGGAATTTCGCTTCACTTGCCGGGTTGAGTGCGGCGCGGACGATAACCGTTGGCGTTGCAAGCATCTGCCCCCGCAAGGGGACGAGGAAAACGCAGCTTACACGTCCACGCTGGCGGCGAGCGCGTGCTCCTCGATGAAGACGCGACGCGGCTCGACTTTGTCGCCCATCAGCTCGTCGAAGATGGTGTTGGCCTCGTCGATCTCCTTGACGTTGACCTGCAGCAGCGAGCGGCCGTCGGTGTCGAGCGTGGTTTCCCAGAGCTGGCTCGCGTTCATCTCGCCGAGGCCTTTGTAGCGCTGTAGGGCAATGCCTTTCCTTCCGGCGGCCATCACCGCCTCGAACAGGCCGACGGGGCCGTGGATGGCGGTCTCCTCGTCCTTCCGCCGCAGCATCGCCGGCGGCGTCGGCCGCGGATAAATCTGCTGCAGCGAAGGCGCGAATTCGTCGAGCTTACGCGCGTCGGCCGAGCCGAGCAGCGCCGCATCGATCACCGCCACTTCCTTGACGCCGCGCAGCGTACGTTCGAACTGGAAGCCGGTCTCGTCGAATTGTCCGGCCCAACCGCGCTCGGTCTCGTCGGTCAGGGCATCGAGGCGCCGCGCGATATAGGCGGCGGCGGCTGTGGCGGTCTCTGGATCGCTGGTCACCCGCTGATGCAGCACGCCGGCGATGGCGGCCTGCTCGATCACCTTGCGGTTATAGCGGCTGTGCAGACCGTTGAGCAGATTGCGGATCGAGCGCGCCTCCTCGACGAGCTTGCGCAGATCGTTGCCGGCGCGCACTTCGCCTGACGACAGCCGCAGCGTCGCCTCTTCCAGGCCGGTCGTGACCAGATAATCTTCCAGCGCCCGCTCGTCCTTGAGATATTGCTCGGACTTGCCGCGGGTGACTTTGTAGAGCGGCGGCTGGGCGATGTAGAGGTGGCCGCGATCGATGATCTCGCGCATCTGCCGGTAGAAGAAGGTCAGCAGCAGCGTGCGGATATGGGCGCCGTCGACGTCGGCGTCCGTCATGATGATGATCTTGTGATAGCGCAGCTTGTCGATGGTGAATTCGTCGGTGCCGATGCCGGTGCCGAGCGCCGTGATCAGCGTGCCGATCTGCTCCGACGAGAGCATCTTGTCCATGCGCGCGCGTTCGACATTGAGGATCTTGCCGCGCAGCGGCAACACCGCCTGGAACTCCCGGTTGCGGCCCTGCTTGGCGCTGCCGCCGGCGGAATTGCCCTCGACGATGAATAGCTCAGACTTGGCCGGATCGCGCTCCTGACAGTCGGCGAGTTTTCCCGGCAGCGAGGTGATGCCGAGCGCGCTCTTGCGCGTCATCTCGCGCGCCTTGCGCGCCGCCTCGCGGGCGGCGGCCGCCTGGATCACTTTGCCGACAACAATCTTGGCCTCGCCCGGATGCTCCTCAAGCCAGGCCTTGAGCATGTCGTTGATCACACCCTCGACTACGGGGCGTACCTCCGACGACACAAGTTTGTCTTTGGTCTGCGACGAGAACTTCGGATCGGGCACTTTAACGGACAGCACCGCCGTCAATCCTTCGCGGCAGTCGTCGCCGGTCAGCGCCACCTTCTCTTTGCGCGCGCCGCCGCCGGATTCCGCATAGCCGGCGATCTGGCGCGTCAGGGCGCCGCGGAAGCCGGCGAGATGCGTGCCGCCGTCGCGCTGCGGAATGTTGTTGGTGAAGCAGAGCACGCTCTCGTGGTAGCCGTCGTTCCACCACAGGGCGCATTCGACGCCGATGCCGTCGCGCTCGGCCTTGATCAGGATCGGCTGCGGAATGAGCGGCGTCTTGTTGCGATCGAGATATTTGACGAACGCTTCGACGCCGCCTTCGTAGCGCAGCTGCTCGCGCTTCTCGACTGCGTGGCGCATGTCCGAGAGTGTGATGGTGACGCCGGAATTGAGGAACGCCAGCTCGCGCAGCCGGTGCTCCAGCGTGGCGAAGTCGAACTCCGTCATGGTGAAGGTCTGCTTCGACGGCAGGAAGGTGACTTCGGTACCGCGCTTGTCATAGGCAGCGCCGACCACCGCCAGCGGCGCGACCGCTTCGCCGTCGCGGAACTCCATGAAATGCTGATGGCCGTCGCGCCAGATGGTGAGCTTGAGCGAGCTCGACAGCGCATTGACCACCGACACACCGACGCCATGCAGACCGCCGGAGACCTTGTAGGAGTTCTGGTCGAATTTTCCGCCGGCGTGCAGCTGCGTCATAATGACTTCGGCCGCGGATACGCCTTCGCCCTTGTGAATGTCGGTCGGAATGCCGCGGCCGTCGTCGCGCACGGTGCAGGAGCCGTCGGGGTTGAGCGTGACGACGACTTCCTTGGCAAAGCCGGCAAGCGCCTCGTCGATGGCGTTGTCGACGACCTCGTAGACCATGTGATGCAGGCCCGAGCCGTCGTCGGTGTCGCCGATATACATGCCCGGCCGCTTGCGCACGGCGTCGAGCCCCTTGAGCACCTTGATCGATTCCGCGCCGTAGTCGGAGGGTGCAAGAGGGGTTGATTTGCGGACGGCCTCGGCCATGCAAAACGCCTTCGAATTGCTTTCAGGAACGCGGGTGAATCGCTGGATTTCTTGTACACGAAAACCGGGTCGCGTACAGGGCAAATCGGTTGTCAATAACGTATTGTCAAATCGCGATTTTTCAAGGATTCGACGGCGCGAATTCGAGCCTCTGGTGCGGCCCGTCCGACGGCCCTGTTGCGGGCGCCGAATTGCGCCAGCCGAGGCCGTGGCAAGCGAGAAAATTTGCGTGACGACATCGCGACGCAGCGTGGTGCCGCTACGCGGCTACAAACGAGAAGGTGGGCGCGGTTTTTCGCTCGGCAAGAGGTGCTTGCCGTCCGGTCGATACTCGGGCACGGCATGCTGGAAACTACCTAACGCCGCAGTCCAAAGTTCCACGCGGTCCAAATCGTCATGCAGACGACCGAGCGCCTCGATCAGATTGCGGAGGATCATTGTTTCCGCCGGTTCCGGCATTGTCATTGGGCCTCGATCCCGCAACGGACATTTCCTGCTCCTCAGAAGGTAAGAAGGTTCTTCGCCCTCTTGTTCCTTGGTTTTGTCGCCGGGCGAATAATCCAATGACCGCAGGTCCGTTGGAACTCAGTGCCTGAGGCAATGAATTGCTAATTTCTTTGCTCAAGCTTGCCGGCACGGACTTCAATCATCGCCGCTTGAGCGTTGATCTCGGCAAACAGCGCCGGATCGGCACCAGTCATCCACACCTGGGCGCCGAGCTGCGCAAGTTCCGTGTGCAGTGCGGCGCGCCGCGCCGGATCAAGGTGGGCAACGACCTCGTCGAGAAGCAGCACTGGAACGAACGCCGTCATCTCGGTGATCAAACGCGCATGCGCAAGCACAAGGCCAATGAGCAGGGCCTTCTGTTCGCCGGTCGAAGCGTCGGCCGCGGCGATGCTCTTGCGCTTGTAGAGCACTGCGAGGTCGGTCAGATGCGGGCCGTCGAGCGTGCGCCCGGCGGCGGCGTCGCGACCGCGGTTGTCGCGGAGCAGGGTGCGATAGCGTTCCTCGATTTCGATTGCCGGATGGGCCGCGACGAGCTGTTCCATCCAGCCTTCGAGCGCAATCTCCACCGGCGGAAAGTCCGAATCCTGGCGGCGCGCGAGCACGGCGTCGAGCCGGCGTACCGCTTCGGCGCGCAGCCCCGCCACCGCGACCGCGAGCTCCGCGGTCTCGTGTTCGACCGCGTCGAGCCAGTGCGGATCGGGCCGCGGTTCGGTCAAAAGCCGGTTGCGCGAGCGCAGCGCCCGTTCAAGGGCGTTGACCCGGCTGGCGTGCTCGGGATCGACTGCGAGCGCCAAACGATCGAGGAAGCGGCGACGCTCCGAGGGCGCCCCAACGAACAAGGAGTCCATCGCCGGCACCAGCCAGACGACGCGAATATGATCGGCAAACGCCGCGGCCGAGCCGACCGGCTCACGATCGATCCGGCATTTGCGTTGTGCTGCCGCACCGTCCTCGGGCGCAGTCTCGATCCCAGTGCCGAGCGTGGCGAGACCAAGCGCGCCCTCGACTTCGGCAGCGACGGCCCAGGAACCATCGCCCTCGTGGAACGCCACTTCCTCGAGCGTGGCGCGGCGCAAACCGCGGCCCGGCGCGAGAAACGAAATCGCTTCGATCAGATTGGTCTTGCCGGCGCCGTTTGGCCCATAGAGCACGATCGATGCGGCGTCCGTCTGGAGTGTCGCCGCATGATAATTGCGGAAATTGCTGAGCGTCAGGCGGCGGACACGGGCGGAAGTCATGGCAAAATCGCTTGGCAAAATCGCTTGTAGTCGTCATGGCCGGACTTGTCCTGGCCATCCACGTCTTATTTGATGCGCCCAAACGTGTTTGATGCACCAAAGGCGTGGATGCCCGGCATATAGGTGAGCGAAGCGACGCCGTTCTTTGAACGGCCCTGGCCGGGCATGACGCAAATGTCAGCGATCGGTCTCGACCTTAAACCCGCATCGGCATCAGCACATAGAGCGCCCCCCGCGGCTCCTTGTCCTGGATCAGCGTTGGGGAACCGGGATCGGCGAGCTTAAGCACCGCCCCTTCGCTTTCGATCTGGGCGGCGATGTCGAGCAGGTAACGCGAGTTGAAGCCGATATCGATCGGCTCGGCTTCGTACTCCACCTCGAGCTCTTCGGTGGCGCTGCCGGAGTTGGGATTGGTGACCGACAGCAACAGCCGTCCGCCGGTGAGCGACAGTTTGACCGCGCGGCCACGTTCGCTGGACACGGTCGAAACGCGGTCGACCGCGGCCTCGAACTCCTTCTTGTCGACCACGAGTTCCTTGTCGTTGCCCAGCGGAATGACGCGCGCGTAGTCGGGAAAGGTTCCGTCGATCAGCTTCGAGGTCAGGACGACCTCGCCGACAGTGAAGCGAATTTTCCCGGGGGACAGCTCGACGGCGACCTCGGCGTCCCCGTCTTCGATCAGACGCTGCACTTCGCCGACCGTCTTGCGTGGCACGATGATGCCGGGCATGCCGGTGGCGCCTGGCGGCAAATCGAGTTCCATTTGCGCGAGCCGGTGACCATCGGTTGCGACCGCCCGCAGCATCTGCGCCTGTCCGGTGCCGGCGATGTGCAGGTAGATGCCGTTGAGGTAATAGCGGGTTTCTTCAGTCGAAATGGCGAATTGCGTCTTATCGATCAGCCGCTTGAGATCGGCGGCCTTGAGCGCGAATTTATGGGTCATTTCGCCTGGAGCGAGATCGGGAAAATCGCTCTCCGGCAGCGTCTGCAAGGTGAAGCGAGAACGGCCGGCGCGGATCGAGAGCGCGGCGCGGTCAGCGGACGACTCGAGCACGATCTGGGCGCCTTCGGGCAATTTGCGCACGATGTCGTAGAACATGTGAGCCGGTACGGTCGTCGCTCCGCTTGGCCCGACTTCGGCTGCGATCGTGTCCGTCACTTCGAGATCGAGGTCCGTCGCCTTCAGGCTAAGCTTGGCTCGGTCGGCGCGGATCAGCACATTGGCGAGGATCGGAATGGTGTTGCGCCGCTCCACCGCGCGATGCACGTGGCCGAGCGATCTCAGCAACTCAGAGCGCTCTACGGTGACCTTCATCGCGTATTCCGTTCATAGGGTCGGGGCGGGGTAGGAAACGTGGCGCGGCGCGCGGCTTTCGGCAAGGGTGGAGGGCGCTCGGAGCGGTTTTTCCCCCGCGTTTCACACAGCAATACCGCGCATCGGGTGGAAAGGTCGAGGCCCCATTTCCCACGCGCCGGAGCGCTCGAGCAAGGCCGAGCGAACCGGTCCGCAGCGGCGGTCGATGGCGTCGATGGTATCGCGGTCGTCAGTCCTGGAGCTGGCGCTTGAGCGACTCAATCTCCTCGGCGAAGACGTTATCGTTGCTGGCCAATGTCTCAATCTTGCGCACGGCGTGCAGCACGGTGGTGTGATCGCGGCCGCCGAACCGGCGGCCGATTTCAGGGAGCGAGCGCAGCGTCAAGATCTTGGCGAGGTACATGGCCACCTGGCGCGGCCGCACCACATTGGCCGTTCGGCGCGAGGACAATAAGTCAGCGCGGCTGACGTTATATTGACGCGCGACGACCCGCTGAATGTCCTCGATTCTCACCCGTTTCGGTTCGGCCGGCCTGATCAGGTCGCGCATTTCGCGCTCCGCCATCTCGAGCGTCACCGGCTGGCCGGTGAGCTTGCTATGGGCCAGCAAACGATTGACGGCGCCCTCCAGGTCGCGGCCGTTATGGGTCACCGACTTGGCGATAAAAACCAGCACCGGCGCCGGCACTTCGAAACCGGGATGATGGCTGCAGGCGGCGGCGATCCGGCTCTTGAGGATTTCCAGCCGCAATTCTTCGCCGAGCGAGCCGATCTCGACGACAAGGCCGCCAGCAAGGCGTGAGCGGACGCGATCATCGAGACTTTCGAGATCGGCGGGCGGGCGGTCGCTGGCGATCACGACCTGCCGGCCGGCGTCGATCAGGGCGTTCAGCGTGTGGCAGAACTCGGCTTGCGTCGAGCGGCCCTGGAGGAATTGCAAGTCGTCGATCATCAGGACATCGATGGCGCGCACCGCTTCCTTGAAGGCCAGCGTCGTCTGCGTGCGCAGCGCCGAGACGAAGCCGTACATGAACCTCTCGGCCGTCAGATAAAGCACTTTGCGGTCGGTGCCATTGCCGGCCCAGGTGATCGCCTGCAGCAGATGCGTCTTGCCCAGCCCTACGCCGGCGTGGATGTAGAGCGGATTGAACATCAACGGGTCGCCGCGGTGGCTGGTCGCGACTTGTCGCGCCGCAGCATGCGCGAGCGTGTTCGAGCGGCCGACGATGAAGGTTTCGAACGCGAGCCGCGGGTCGAGCGGTGAACCGCCCAGCGCTTCGTGCACAGTCATAAACGGCACGCTGGTGCGGACCTCGGCGCCGTTGTGGGCCGCGTCATGCGACTCGCGCATTGGCGTCGGGACTTGCAACGGCTTGAGTTTGGCTGGCAACGGCCGGATCGCCGCCGACCGGACGCTCAATTCCAGCCGGGTGATCGCAGGCTCCTCCGCCTGCCAATTGCTCAGCACCTTCTCGCTGTAATGCGACTGTATCCAATTGCGCAGGAAGCGCGTCGGTACCGACAATCGCACCGCACCCTTGTCGACGGTTTCAATTTCCATGCGTGCGAACCAGCTGGAAAAAATGTCGTCACCGAGTTCAACGCGCAACCGGTTCTTGACCCGCTGCCAGCGCTCCTGATCCGTGTTCATGTTGACCTGCTTTTTTTGCCGGGAAAGGATTTTGACGCGAGCAACTCAAGGCGAAGCACAACTCGCCACGCCCAACATCGGGCAAACGCAACGCACTGTTGAGTGTTGGAGTTCGCGGCGCCTGCGATAAAGCGAAAGGCAGGCGCCAAGCGGATCGAGGGCCCTTCAGCCGCCGGACGGGATCATCGTTCCACGGTAGCGGCACGGCACAATGAGCGGAATGAACGCGAAGGGCGGAAACACTCTGGGCAGACACGTCCCAGCTGCTCTCATGGTCTGGCGAATTGTTGTCGCTTTCATTCCCCCACCTCCATCGCTCCCAAATTCGATGGTGCGCGCTGATATCCCGCTGATGCTACGGCGAGACCAAGCCTGCTACCCGTCGTGTTTTCACGCCACGTACCTCGTACGCGGCTTTTTCCCACTCAGAACGCGACGATGACAAAGTCCGAACAGGCTCGACCGGACGCAATTTTCCCGCACCCATACTTGATGAGCCTGACGGCGACCGATTTTTCTAAGACCTTCAGAAGTCCCGAAGGGATTAAACGCTAACACGCCATTTAGGGTCCGCAACCGCAAAAGAACTCGGCAACATCCGAGCTTCAGGACGCCGGGCGCGAAGCTTGCGTGCAAGACTTTGACTCGATTTGCTAAATCGGACATCGCCCGGGGCATTAAATTGGCGGAATTGCGACCGGAGCAAATAAATCGGTGCATAAGGAATTGGTGGCTGATTCAAACCCCATGGCCGAGTATGCGCGATAACCCATTAATTGCCCAACCGTTCTCGTGCCCAAAAACTGCGGGTAGCCCCGCAGACGGTCATACGGAACAAACAAAAGTTTCACGGGGCTGACATCGGAAACGCAAAGAAGCGTAAAGAGAATGTCACAAGTGCCGATTTCGCCGGCTGAAATGCAGTTTTTTTACGAAGACGTGACAATTCTGCAACAGAGTGCGGCACCCGCATAAACTTGCGGGGCGTGCGGCCGATTACCTTTTCGCCATCACGCTAAAGGCGTCCGGCGAAGCGGCTTATGATTTACCGAGCGCGGCAATCCGGTGTGCAAGCCGCGACACTTTACGCTGGGCCGCATTGCGATGCACGATATTTTTTTGCGCCGCACGAATAATGACCGGCTCGGCTTCGGCCATCGCGGCGAGCGCCCGGGATCGGTCGCCGGCGGCGATGGCTTCCTCGACCTTACGCACTGCGGTGCGCAGGCGCGAGCGGCGAGCCCGGTTGATGACCGTACGGCGTTCGATTTGGCGTGTCGCCTTCTTGGCGGACTTTGTATTGGCCATGACCTGTAAACAAGATTTGTGAAGCGGCGCTTATAGGGGCGGCGCGGGTCCGCGTCAACGCTTCTAGGGCCTAGGGTTGTAGCGCGGCGAAATCCTTCCCGATCTGCACAGCTTTAAGGCCTGTCCAGCCGCCCGAGCTCAAGCTGCGCGTTTGTCGCGCACCGCCTCGTAACCTGAGGCGATCGATGCCAGGTCGGCCGCCGCTACCGGCGACAGCGGCGCCGCGACGCGCCCCCATTGCGGCTCGCCATGAATGCGGGCGAGCAGCGCCTTGATGCCGGGAACCAGCGGCTTGCCGTCGAACAGCTTTCGGATCGCCACGGCTTGGCGCAGGGCCACGGTATCGCCCGAGCGGTAGAAGCGCGCACAGAGATCGGCATTGAGATTGGCGGTCGCCGAAATACAGCCCGCGAACGGGCCCGAGCGCGCCTCCGGCAGCGCCGCTTCAGTCGACGGAAAGACTTGAAAACGCGGCGAAAGGCTTGCCGCGGCGCGCGCGAAATCCATGTCGCCGGAGGAATCCTTCAATCCGACAACGCGCTCGCCGAAGCAATCGATAAGGCGGCGGATCAGCGGCACACGCCAGGACAATCCCGCCTGGGCCGGGAAATGATAGAGATAGATCGGGATCGGCTTCGCTGCGGTCGCCTGCACGATCGCTTCGATGACGGCGAAGAGCCCGTCGTCGGATACGCCCTTATAGTAGAAGGGCGGCAGCACCAGCGCGCCGGCAAAGCCGTGATCTGCGGCATTTGCGGTCAAGGTGACCGCGTCGGCGAGCGCGGCGGCGCCGGTGCCGACCAGCATGCGATCAAGCGGCAGGCCGCTTCGGGCATAGGCCTGCATCAGGCGCATGCGCTGCAGCAGCGAAAACGAGGTGCCTTCGCCGGTGGTGCCGAGCACGTTGAGCCCGTCGCAACCGTTGTCGAGAAGGAACCGAGCGAGCGCGATCGAGCGCCCGCAATCCGGGTCGCCTGCGTCGTCGATCGCCGTCGCGATGGCGGCGATTACGCCGCGGAGTGGGTTGTCGGTCATCGAGCGCCCGTGCCGAGGCGACACTATACGTGCCCGCGGCGCGCGCCGTCACGCTTTTTGCCGTCGATCAGGACCGGCTCAGTCCAAGCGCAAGGCGGCGCATTTGAGGTTAGATCGGCGGTCCGGAAATTGGCCGCGGCGCGCCAAGTTGGACGCAATCGCCTTGCCGTTTCACAGCCGCTTGCGATCGTTCACGACCGGACTTTGCCCGTGAGCAACTCAAAGCCTGCAAGGGCCGGTAAATCGCTAATCGGAGCGGGCGCCTTATTCTCCGTAACCGCCAGAGTAAGCAGCCGAAGCTCCCCGTCCGAGATCGAATGAACGGTCATCCGCAGGTCCAGCTTGGCCATCTCCAGCAGCTGAGCCGTTTGCGGCAGTGAAAGTTGCCGCGCCAGGCTTATGTCGTTTGACAGTCGTTCAATTAGCGCGAAAATCTGCTCGTCCCTGTCGATGTTCATCGCCCCCATCCCAACCTACGATGGCTCATCTGAAGTACTGGCAGCGCCGATTAACAATTGTCTTCGTGTTGCGGGTCACGGCAAACCCCTCTTCGCGATAGTGCCAGGGGAGGCGCTCTCGATCCAGGATCGAGTCGTCGTCACCGTGCCGTAAAGGCTCACAAGACGGGTGACGAAACTGTGCACATCGCGCGCCGATAAGGTGTCGAGGGGGTGGCTTGCCGACGCATCAGCAACAAACGCCAGATTGTGACCCCGGTGGAAAGCGTCGATCGCCGTCGAAAGGCAAGCGACTTCACCGGCAAATCCGGTGATCACAAGGTTCCCGCCGCCGTTCTCGATGACATCAGCGAAGTTCTTGCTCGAGTAGCAAGACGGCTGCGTTCGATCGAAGATCATATCCGTATTGTGCGGCTCAAACCCCTTGATCCAATCGGAAAAGCGCGTCGCCGCGTTGAAGAATGGCGATTTGCCGATCCAGCGCGTGAAAGCGATCGGGAGCCCCGCCGACCGCGCGTACGTCAGTATTTGGCGGCAGTTTGCAAGCTCCTCGGATACCTCGCCAAGCGCGAGGGCGCGCGGCGCCGCAAAATATTCTTGCTGCAGGTCGACAAATACCATCACTGGAACCGCAACGGTATTGGTGAAAGTCTTCAGATCAATGACGTTGTTCACGCCGACGACCTCTGTGCGCCCGGTCTTGTCACCGGGCGTTTGGCGGATGTTTCGAGTACCCCGGGGGTATGCCAGCGACCCTCCGGCCGGATGATCACATAGGGATCACTCTCAACCGAAATCGCATTCGGGTGTCTGGGTTCATCAAGGACAATCTCGACGAAATCATAGTCCGAAAAGACGAGCCCGCGTGCCGTATTAGGAACGCGGAAGCCGAATTGCCCATACCATTCGACCATGCTCCGCTCGGACTGGCCGTAGATGCGGGTGTACCCCTTCAGTCGGCACATCTCGATACCGGCCCGGATTACCTGCTGCGCAAGCCGCCGCCCGCGAAACTCCGATCGCACGGCCAAGCGCTCAAGCTTGGCAAAATCTGCGAAGTAGCGAATGCGAAGAGCGGCGGCGGGCTCATGGCCGACATAGCCGAGCAGATGCGTTCCGGAGAAATCGTTTCCGTCGAATTCCTCCCGATAGGGGCACCTTTGCTCACCGACAAACACGGCGCTGCGAACCGTCATCACCCGCATCAGGTCTTCGATTGAGCGGACAACCGCGACGGAAATCTCATCGTCGCGGTTGTAATTCATGTATCCATCGTATGAGGGCATCTCATCCGGCGCGACCGGTGATCGGCGAAATAGATAAAGCTCGGGAACAAAAGGGCCCCGCGCCGTCACTCCGGGCCGGAATCCGGTCGCTTCCAAAGCGTACCGACCCTCAGTCGTGGCCGCCCGGGAGTAAAGATCGACATCGCGATACAGCGGCGTGCTCACCTTTTGCAGGCCCAAGCTCATGGCCGCAGCAAGAGGTCCCCGGGCGTAAATGCACCAAACGTAGATTGCAGCCGACTTTTCGTTCTGCGTCGCCAGCAGCGAAAGGTCTGGATCAACGGCCCTCAAAGTGCCGGCAATAAGCTCCGCCAATCCGGCTTCGTTCAGCATGAGAAAGGCCATGAACCCCTGGGCACGCCGCGCTCTTGAACTGAAACGGTCGCGGCGGGCGATGGCCCAAAACGTATCGGGATTGTGAGATGCGACGCGGTGCACGGCCTCATTGGCGCCTATCTCGGGCAGGTGCCGCCGCGCCTTGTCCATCAGTTCGTCGATTTCGGCCGCCGTCGGGGTGTAGATGACCAATCGCCGTGCCAGGCGCTGCGGACTGAATTCGCGCAAATTGTGGGCGTCCGGGCGGCAGTCGGCCGCGGCCTTGGACATATCGGCGAAAGCCACCATTTATGGTGCTCTTTTGGGTTGCAAGTATCGAACTACTTTGGGAAAACTATACTTTAAGATGGGGGTTGTATGCGCGCGCTGGCGACCAGGGGTGAGCCTCCAACAGCTCACGGCGAAGCTTGCTCGACGGCCGGCGCGCCTGATTGGGAGAGCATTCGACTGTTCATAGAGGTGGTCCGGCGCGGCAGCATCCGCTCTGCCGCCGATCACATGTCGGTGTCGTCCAGCGCCCTGCGCAGAAGAATTACCCACCTTGAGCAGCAGCTCAGCACGCGACTGATTACCCGCCACATCGACGGAGTGCGGCCCACGGCGGAAGGCCAGCAAGTGTTTGACGCCGGCTGTCGCATGGAAGCGGCCTCGTTTGGTCTGATGCGGGCCAAAGAAGCGACCGCGCCCGACGTATCCGGCGAAGTGAAAATTGCGGTTACCGAGGGGACTGGGACATTTTGGTTGGCGCCGCGACTTGTGGAACTTCAGCGCGCTTATCCAAAGCTGCTCGTGAATTTGAAATGCTTGATGACGCCGGCGGACGTGTCCAGTCTCGAGGCCGATCTGGCGGTGCAGCTGACAAGACCCAACTCTCCGGAATTGAAAGTCGTCCGCTTAGGCTTTTTGCATACGATGCCATTCGCCGCGCAGTCCTACATCAATACCTATGGATCGCCGACGACGTTGGAAGAATTAAGAAAGCAGCGCCTCGTCCTTCATATCGCCGACCAAACGCAAACCAAGACGCTGTTCGCGCAGAATGTGCCGGATCCCTGGATGGGGACAGTGGCCTTACAGACAAACGTGGCCAGCGCCCATCTATGGGCGGTCGCCAAGGGTGCCGGGGTCGGCTGGCTCCCAACCTATACGCATTTCATTGGGGGTCGGGTCGTCCCGATCGAGCCCGGGCCGCGTTTTCGTTTTGAAATTTGGTTAACTTACCACCCCGATGTCGCAAAGATAGCGCGGGTGCGGCGTGTCATAGACTGGGTAAGGGATTCGTTCGACGCGCAGAAATTTCCCTGGTTTGGCGAGCAATTTGTTCATCCGCATGACTTGCCGAAAGCCTATCGCGGCGAGCCGTTAATCAACATGTTTGAAGGGTTCGCCCATGCAGATGGCGGAATTGATCAGCCCTTCGGCCGGTCGGACCGGTAAGTCCATAGGTGACTTGCCATGCGTCCCAACAGTGCTAAAGGGTGACCTTACAGGAGAAAAAGGGTGAGATTAATGGCTCAAAGAAGTTCGACACCTGCGGATCGTGAGATTGGCCGGCGCGTCAAAGTGCGACGGCTCGACCTTGGCATTTCGCAAACGACCGTCGCTGAAGCGCTCGGCTTGACCTTTCAGCAAGTGCAAAAATATGAAAAGGGCACCAACCGCATCAGCGCAGCGCGTCTAAAGCGCCTCGCCGAGATACTCGATGTTTCGATCTCGTACTTTTATGACGACAAGCTCAGCGGGTCGAAGAAAAAGCAAACCACATTCGCCTTGCTCGATACCGCATATTCACTGCGTCTGATGCGGGCATTTTCACGGATCAAGGACCGCCGTATTCAGTTAAGGACGGTGGAACTGGTCGAGGGCATCGCCGACTCGGACAGCGGCCCGACCCACTGACCTGCCCAAGGTTTTTCCCATGGTTGCGTAATCTGCCGGCGCAGATCGGGCGCCTGGTCTTTCGCGCGCGCGATTTCGCCTCGGCTTGATCGCTATCATCGGTCGACACCACGATGGTGAAGGATAACGTACAGAATCTTTCGCACTTTCAGGACTGACGGCTTCTTCTAGAATGAAGGAGCAACCGATGAGTGACGAGAAGCCGATGGGCCAGGTGATCCAGATCGACGAAACCCGGATTCGAGACCATCTTGGCGAGATGGTACGTGGCACAGTGGAGGAGACGTTGAACGCCATGCTGGATGCTGAGGCAGACCAGCTTTGCGGCGCTGGACGTTACGAACGCAGTCAAGCTCGGCAGGATACCTGTGCTGGCAGTTACGAGCGGACGCTGCAGACCAGCGCCGGCGAAGTCAATCTCAAGATACCGAAGTTGCGGCGCCAGACCTTTGAGACTGCGATCATCGAACGCTACCGCCGACGGGAGAGCTCGGTCGAGGAAGCGCTGATCGAGATGTATCTTGCGGGGATTTCGGTGCGGCGGGTGGAGGACATTACCGAAGCCCTCTGGGGTACGCGGGTGAGCCCGAGCACCGTGTCGAACCTCAATAAGAAGATCTACGCCAAGATCGAGGCTTGGCGGAACCGGCGTATCGAAGGCGAGCACCCGTACCTTTATCTCGACGGCATCGTGATGAAGCGCACTTGGGCCGGCGAGGTCCGCAATGTCTCACTCCTGGTAGCCAGCGCCGTCAATTCCGAGGGTTTTCGGGAGATTTCTGGGCATCTGCGAAGGTGCCAAAGAGGACAAGTCTGGCTGGTCGGCGTTTCTGCGGCACCTGGTTGATCGTGGCCTCAAGGGCGTGCAGCTCATCATTTCCGATGCCTGCCGCGGCTTGATGGAGAGCGCTGCGGAGTACCTGCCTGAGGCGCGATGGCAGCGCTGCATGGTGCATTTCTATCGGAATGTTTTTAGCCACGTGCCCGCGACCAAGGTCCGCGAGGTGAGCCATATGCTCAAGGCTATCCATGCCCAGGAGAGCCGTGAAGCGGCCGATCGGAAGGCGCGAGCGATCGTCGACGGCCTGCGCACCGCCAAGATGAACACCGCGGCCGATCTCGTCGAGCGCAGTGTGTCAGAGACGCTGACCTACTATGCCTTTCCCGACATTCACTGGCAGAAGATCCGGACCAACAATCCACTCGAGCGGATCATGAAAGAGATTTGCCGACGGACCCGTGTTGTTGGCGCATTCCCCGACGGCCAATCATGCCTCAACTTAGCCGCCGCACGGTTGCGCTACATCGCGGGCACAGCATGGTCCGCCAAGTGTTATATGAATATGCGACCGCTCTATCAGCAGCAGATCGTGCAAACCGAAGCCGTCGCCTGATCAAATGTGCGAAAGATTTTGGACACTACCTGGTGATGAAGGCCGCGGCGCCAGGTTTTTCCGGCTCTCAAAGCGGGCCATCTTTCCTGGTGCCCTTCTTGCTGCGCTGCCTGGCGCCTTTCTTGGCGGCGCATCTTGCCATCGCGACCGGCGTGGGGCACGATACCTTAGGTTGCGAATTTCCTGGGCCGCGCCGTATCAGCGAAAAAGTCGGGGAGCTTGCGCGGTTCGTTGCGTCGGGGACCGATCGTGGCGTTGGGTGGCGTCAAGGTGGCGGCTGTCCACCGTTCCGAGGCGGTTGACTGGCGGGATTGGCGAAAGCCCGCGGCGTTTGTTGCTCGCGCCGCGATCGACCTTTGCCGGCGGCAAGCCCGAGCCCATGCCCGGAAATTGACTGCGTCCGCAAACTCCTGCCGCGCCGCGTCATCGCGGCGGCTGAACATCGCGCGCGCTCGATCGGCGTCGGCGCAGACCGCGTGCTCATTTGCGCTGACGCCATCACCCAAGAAGCTTACCTGACGGCCCTTGCCGCCTCGCTCAATACGTCCTTCGAACCGCTCGAACGCGCCAACCGCGCCGATTGCCCGCTCGACGACAATCAGCTGATCCAGGCGGCCGCCGCCGGATTACTTCCCTTGCGCAACGGGCACGGGATGGTCTGGATAATCGCTCCTCGCTCGCTCACCGCCCGCCGCCTTGCGGACCAACATCAATCGCGGCGGGGATGGCCGCGCCCGTTTCGCTTGACGTCCTCCGAACGCCTTCGGCGTTTTGTCGCGCGATATACTCAGAAGGCGCTTGGCCGCCAGGCGGCCGATGGGCTTCGCCGCTCGTGGCCGCATCTATCGAATGCGCCGCGGCCGCGCGGTGCCGGACGGATCGCCGCCGCGGCGCTCCTGGTCGTCGCCACTGCAACTCTGACGGCGGCACCCGCCGCGATGGTCGAAGCGTTCGCGACGGTGTTGTGCACGATCTTCCTGGCCGCTGCCGCCTTGCGGCTTTCAAGCGTCGCCTTCGCCGACCAGGAATCGGCCCGGCCGGTCCGCGTCAGCGACAATAAGCTGCCGATCTACACGATCATTTGTGCGCTTTATCATGAGGCCAACGTCGTCGGCGACCTCGTCGCCGCGATCCGCGCGCTGGATTATCCCGGTATTATGGCGCAAACGCCACAAGCCATCGGACGGACCCGCGCCTAGATTTTGGCAATGGCCGAAATTCGAACCGTCACGACGTTGAAGGGCAAGCGGGATGAAATCACCCGCGCCATCGTCAACTACGAAAACAAGATCGCCCAAGCCAAGGTCGACCTAGCCCATATCAATGCCGCGATCCGCATATTCGAGATCGGCGAGGATGGCCCCGCCGCAGGCGGCAACCACGTCGCGCCGTATGTCGATATCTATCGCATGTTCAAACGTGGCGAGATGGTCGCCATTGCCAAGGCCGCGCTCGCCAAGGGGCCGATGAATACCCGGCAGCTATCGGCCGTGCTTCTCAATGCCAAGGGGCTGGACGCCAGCGACAAGGTGCTGGCGAAGGCGATTTCCTACCGGCTGAATTTCACGCGCTGCGGATACAGGCCCGGACGGGCAAGCTGATCGCCATGGGGAGAGAGAAGGCCGCGAGGGTTTGGCGGCTTCCCGAGACGCTGGTTTGAACTGCTTTTTAACCGTTGGCCGCGCATCCCTAAGACCGGATGAAGGGGATGACAAAATGCGCGACCGCAGAACGGAAATGGAAGCCAGCGAGAAGCTTCGCGAAACACTAAATCAGAAACCTTGTCGCATCATCATCCCACGTGGCGACGGTACATTTATGGCCGTTAACAGTGTGGACGTGGTCGAAATCGACGAAGGCGAGGCTGTGTTGCTGGGCTAGATGCCGCGAGCTCCCGAATACGCACCTATGAGGGCAAGCCAAACTGCGCTTTCACCAACTGCCCCACTAGCGCAACGCCAATATCCTTGATGACACTGAGGGGCATCATCGCCAGTTCGGCCGGAGATACCTTTTTCTTGATCTGTGCCCAAACGGTGTCATTTCGAGCGCCCCCGCAAGATCGTGTCCCGCCCAAGTTAAATCCTTCACGCCGACAAACGGGAACGGCATATCATTGCCATCCATTTTTTGCCCCTCAATAAGTCCCGCATCCAACATCAATTCCAGGTGGCGAGCGACAACGGCCCCATCGTAACTCGGTATCGTAAGGCCATCGAATTTAGCGTCCTTCCGGGCCTGAATTTCCAGAATGATTTTGCGGATCAATTCCATGTCGCGTGTCATGGCCGCCCTCCCGTTCCGGTCGAGCATGAGTATAGCATAGGGGGTCTGGGCTTAATGGTTTGACTGACATTTTTCGCCCCTCCAAAATTGCCTATCACATATGATAGATTGTAGTTGACACCGCTAATCCTATCATTTACGATAGCTGCCATAGACGATAGGTATGGCTATGGCACAGCATTTCCTGCTTTCGACCGCCGCCAAAACACTCTCGCTGGCGCACGTCTTTACGATGAAAGACGAAGAGGCGGAGCACACGTTCCGGCGTATCCGCTGGCACGAAACGGATGGAAATCCGGTCTGCCCGCACTGCGGCGGGACCGATGCTTACGATTGCCGCCGGTTGAAGGGCGCTCCCCGCTTTCGCTGCCGGGCTTGCGGTAAGGACTTCTCGATCACGTCCGGAACACTGTTCGCCAGCCACAAGCTGCCGCTGCGCTGCTACCTCGCGGCCATCGCGATCTTCTGCAACGAGGTCAAAGGCAAGTCCGCGCTCGCGCTGTCCCGCGATCTGAGCGTTTCCTACAAGTGCGCTTTCGTGTTGCTGCACAAATTGCGCGAGGCCATGGCGGCCGAATTGAAGGGCCGTGTTGTCGGCGGCGAGGGCAGGATTGCGGAAGTGGACGGTGGCTATTTCGGCGGTTACATCAAGCCCGCTAACTTCCGCGAGAATCGCCGTGACCGTCGCCTCGTTCGGAACCAGAATGGCAAGCGCAAGGTCGTGGTCGTAGTCCGGGAGCGTGGCGGCAATTCGGTCCCGGCCGTGTTCAAGTCGGAAGCCAAGGCGATGGCCTTTCTTCGCGCGCACGTCGCCAACGGCACGATCTTGAACGCGGACGAAGCCGGTTCATGGGAAGAACTGCACAAGCGTTACGAGGTCAAAAGGATCAATCACCAAGAGGCCTACAGTCTCGACGGCGCTTGCACCAATTGGGCCGAAGAGTTTTTCTCCCGTATGCGCCGCGCCGAAATCGGCCACCATCACCATATCGCTGGCCCGTACCTGCTCCGCTATGCGCAAGAGGCGTCATGGCGTGAGGACAACCGCCGTGACCCGAACGGCGCACAGGTGACGCGCCTTGCGGGTCTGGCGATGGCTAACAAGCCGAGCGTTGATTTCAGCGGCTACTGGCAGCGGCATAATCAGGCCGAACAAAAGGAGACGGCATGAACATCAAGTCGGAAGAGGAATGGGCGGCGCGAGCGGCTGCCTTCGTAAAGCACAAACTGCGCGAATGCGAGGTCACCTACGCCGAACTGGCGAAGCGACTTAAAAAACACGGTTTGAAGGAAACGGAAGCCTCGATCACGAACAAGCTGAAACGGGGCACGTTTCCGGCCACGTTCCTTCTGGCTGTCCTTGCGGCGCTGGAACTGGACGGCGTAGCATTAGAAGAGATTTAGCGTGGGGGAGTTACGCTGTGCCGCGCCGGGCGTTCCTGCTGCTGTTCGTGGCCCTTGCCGCAGTTCCCATCGGCGGACGTTTTGTCTGGGCGATTGATCAGCCAAATCAAGAGCAACACATAAGCGACGCCAACCCCAGCTCCGCTGGAGGCGCCGAAGATCATCAGCCAACCAAAACCATCAGGGAGAGGCTTTCGGTTATTTGGGATCGTACTTGGGATGACCCCGTTGCCTTCTACACTTTTGTTCTCGGCATTTTTACTGCGTTGGTTGCTATTGTCTCGGCTACTCAAATTATATTCTTGATCCGCACCGACAAGGTCACCCGAATCTCTGCCAATGCCGCCCAGAAATCGGCAGAGGCGCTCCCGCAATCGAGCGCGGTTATGTTTTCTTGGAACTTAATTATTCCGGGTTCCAACTCCGATCTGTAAAGACTGCGACGGAACGAAGGCCCTTGTGTCCCCTCTACGTCCGTTTCGGTTTCATCAATCATGGAAAAACGCCAGTCGTTATTAGTGAACTGCGCGTCGGCATAGAACGAACGGTTGAAACGTTGCTGCCGGACGCATGGACCAAAGAGGAAATTATCCGTCTCAAACGCTATGTTCTTGGGTCTAACATGACCGTACAGCCCAACATCGAAATATCCGACAGCGCTCTGACCGACGAAGATGGCGGGCGAATACAAAACGGAGCACTCTTCGTTTATTTCTTTGGTCACGTCGCCTATGCGGACGTGTTTGGCCTCAACCACGAAACGCAATTCTGTTGGCGATTGAGCGAGGGCCGTTTCGAAGAATGGGGCGGTAAATCCCATAACTTCCGCACATAGGCCGAATGCCAAAACTGCTGATAATCCCATCGCACATTCCTTTGGAATGCGCGGTATCTGGCGCGACCCTAGCCGTTAGGCTTGTGGCGTTTGCGCCATAATACCGGATTATCCACCCGAAAAGCTCGACGTGAAATTCGTCCTGGAAACCGACGACCACGACACCCGGCGCGCGCTGGCGCAACTCGAACTGGGTCCGCCGTTTTCGGTCATTACCGCGCCACCGTTCGGGCCGCGGACCAAGCCGAAAGCGCTCAATGTCGCACTTCCATTCGCTCAGGGATCATTCACCGCTGTCTACGATGCCGAAGATGTGCCCGAACCGGATCATCTCCGGCGGGCCTTCGATGTGTTCACCGCGGCCGACAAGCAGCTTGCCTGTGTGCAGGCGTCACTGACGATCGACAACACCACGGATAGCTGGCTCGTGCGTATGTTTACCGCCGGCTATGCCGGCCAATTCGATGCCTTTCTGCCGGGGCTTGCGGCGCTGCGCCTGCCGCTTCCTCTCGGCGGTTCTTCAAATCATTTTCGCACTGCGGTGCTGCGCCGCGTCGGCGGCTGGGATTCCTACAACGTCACCGAAGACGCCGATCTCGGCATTCGCCTCTCGCGCCTCGGCTATCGCTCGGCGGTTTTATCGTCCGCCACCTACGAGGAGGCGCCGGCGCGGTTCGGGCCGTGGCTCAGGCAGCGTACCCGCTGGTACAAAGGCTGGATGCAGACTTGGCTCGTGCATATGCGCGATCCTGTGCGGCTCGTGCGCGAGCTTACTCTGGCCGGCGCGCTTGCCTTTCAGCTGTTTCTTGCCTGCAATGTGCTGGCGGCTCTGGTCCACCCGGTCTTTATGATCGGACTTTGCTATGCCTTGCTGGCGGCGCCGCCGCTGCAGGTGGCCGGCACCATGGCCGCCGCGCCGGTGTTTGCCGCCACCCTTGTCGCCGGCTATGTTTCAACCGTCGCGATCGATCTGATCGGTCTGCGCCGGCGCGGACTTCTCGCTCACGGCTGGGCGCTGTTGCTCACTCCGCTTTACTGGTTGCTGCTCTCGCTCGCCGCCTGGCGCGCGCTGTACCAGCTTCTGTCCGACCCGCAGCGTTGGGAGAAGACCGAGCACGGGCTGGCCAGGACTTCGCGACTCTCGGCCATGCACGAGTGGGATGAATGACCGCGCCGTTGAGAGTGGCGTAAAAATCGTGGCTTTCCACCTCCGGCGGCTCCGCCTAAGATCGCCGCCCTCTCATTAAGAAACAACAAACCAGCGGTGTGATCATGGGCGGCAATAGTTGTGACGGTTGGGTGAGGATGTCGGTGCGGCTAGCCACGTTCTGCTGCGTGCTTTTTGTGTCACTTGCGACCGTGTCGGCGCAGGGTCAGGTGCCTGACGATAGCCGCCTGAAGACCATCATCGCCACCAAGACGATCCGCATCGCCTACCGCGCCGATGCGCGGCCGTTTGCCTTCGTCAACGACGCCAAGGAGCCGCTCGGCTACACCGTCGATCTGTGCCAGCAGGTCAGCAAATCGATCGCGCGGCAGTTCGGGCTGCAGGACCTGAAGATCGAATGGGTGCCGGTGACGGTTGAGACGCGATTTTCCGCGGTCGCCGGCGGCCACGCTGACCTTGAATGCGGCTCCTCGACCGTCACGCTCGGTCGCATGAAGGAGGTCGACTTCTCCATGTTCATCTTTGTCGAGTTCGACCGGCGTCTTGGTGACACGCACATCGAACATCCATGGCTTCGCCGAAATGGCGGGAAAGAAGATCGCGGTTGTCGCCGGCACCACCAACGAACGCGCCGTGGCAGATCAGGTTCGCCGGCAAAAACTCGATGTGACGCTTGTTAAGGTGAAGGACCGCGATGCAGGCATCGCCGCTCTGGAAGCCGGAAACGTCGACGGTTTTGCCAGCGACAAGCTGCTGCTGGCCGGCGCCCAGATCAAAAATCCGAACGCTTTTGCCATGCTGCCCGACGATCTATCGATCGAGCAATATGCGATCGTGCTGCCGCGTGGCGACTGGGCGTTCCGCTTGGCCGTAAACACCGGCTTGGCACAGATATTCCGCAGCGGACGGACGGTTGAATTGTTTGAAAGGTGGTTCTTCGGCGCGCGTCCCGGGGTTTTGCTGGAGGCGGTCTACGCGCTGGGAAGGCTCGCGGACTGAAGCTTAAGGACCACGGCGGACCACTGACCGCGGCCCCGGGCTCCGGGCGCCTTTCAATTGGTACGGTGCGGGAACGAAAGCTCGGCACTCGGATTTATATTTGCGTCAAATGACGGGCGGGAAGGTGAAATGCCTCCAAAGGAAATTGGGGCCTTGTATCGGCTGTACGCCGCGCACTGCGTAGGGATTGCCCAGGATATTACCGAATCTGCGCGCAAGCTGGCGCTTGTCGATATGGCGCAGGCGTGGGTAGCGCTTGCCGAGCAGGCCGAGAACAAACGCGAACACGCTGTCGCCTATGAGGGTGGAGTCCCGGGTCAGGAGAATCGTCAGGCTTGAATCGTCTGGGATAGGCAGGTCAAGCGGGTCGCCGCCGCGCGACCTTTTCAGTACTCAGTCCCAGGCGGAGACGTCCTCTCAGAGATAGCGGCGCAGATCGTCGGCGGCCGCCTCAGGGGTGCGCTTGAGGTTGAAGGGCGCGACAAAACGGCCGTCCTTGTCCATGAGATAGACGACCGCGGTATGGTCCATCGAGTAGTCGCCGCCTTGGAGCGGAATCTTCTTGGCGTACACCCGATAGGCTTTGAGCGCGGCGGCGACCGCCGCTGGATCGCCGGTCAGCCCGCGCAGATGCGGGTCGAAGCTCGATAGATAATCCTTGAGCGAGGCCGGCGTATCGCGTTCCGGATCGACGGTGATGAACAGCGCGCCGGCGCGGTCGGCATCCTTGCCGAGCTTCTGCAAGACCTGCGACAGCTCGAACAAAGTCGTCGGGCAGATATCGGGGCAGTGGGTGTAGCCGAAAAAGATCAGGAACGGACGTCCCTTCATGTCCTGGTCAGTGAACGGCTTGCCATTCTGATCCTCGAGGCGAAACGGCCCGCCGACTGCGGCCATCGCAGGTCCAATCGCCGAGGGCGAACGGCCGGCGAAGTACACGATGCCGGCCAGGACCAACACCAGCCCGCAAAGGAAGGCGCCGATCACCGGCAACAGGCGGGGGGATGGGGTTGATACGCTCAAAGCTCGAACCGCGTTACGTCATCCGAAGCAGGCGACAAAGCCGGCGCGGATAGTCTCGAAGAACACGGTCGCGCCATACTGGGCCCAAAGCCAAACCGTGCCCGCGAGCACCAGTGTAATCCCTACACCTGCCAGAACGACCGGCCGCGACATAAGGCGCGGTGCGACAGTCTCGCGCATGTCCGATCTCCGCCCTCCCTTGCAAACGGCGGGACGAAGAAAGGGCGCGCCGTAGATAGGCCGAAATGCCGCTGCCGACAACCGCGCCAGGCCGAAGCGAGCCGCCTACCGGCAGGTGTTATAAAGCGACGCCAGCTCGCGGCCGCGGAGCCCGATGATCCGCGGGGTCAGGCCGCCATGCCGCGCAATCCAGTTACGGATCGCGCGCGGATAGAGCCGCATCACCAGCCGCGTGCCGGCACGCGTCGGCACCAGCGAACGGGACGCGTCATCGTAGTAGGACGCCGCATGAAACCCGAGAACCGCGCGCGCCGTCACGCACACTTTGTCATGCGGGATCAGCGCCGTAAATAAAGTGCAGGCCGAAAGGCAGGGCCCATCGATGACAAGGCGCTCGCCCGAGGCACGCATCTCCTGGAACTTGTGAAGATAGGCGGTTATCTCGCCGCCGGGATCGTTGGTGATACGCACGTCTGCGGAGGCCACACTGGTGACCAGGGCCGACGCGAGCGCGCCGGCCAAAGCTGCCTGCCATTTCATGCTTGATCCTTTCCCCGTTCCGCCCGCAGACAATCCTGTCATTGTGGCGACAGTTCGTTAAGCCTGGATTATGAGCGGCGTCCGGGGCCCGAATATTCGCCGGCGGGAACTTTCGAGGCGGACCGTCCCTTGCTAACCGCATAAAAAAGGCCCGTGGGACGGGCTTAACCAAGCAGCCGCGAGCGGTTCCCTGGTGCTATAGTGCCGCAGCACAAAACCAAGGAACGGCCAGTCGCACCCATGGACACCTCAGTCGCCCGCAAAACCAACGTGACCGATTTCTCCACCGCCTATTATCTGCTCGAGGGCCTCACCGAGATCGGCATCGAATATCTGTTCTGTAATCTCGGCACCGATCATGCGCCGATCATCGAGGAAATGGCGCATCGCCGCCAGCGCGGCGAGGCGATGCCGAACGTCGTGCGCTGTCCGCACGAGAACACCGCCGCACATATGGCGGCGGGCTACGCGCTGGTGACCGGGCGCGGCCAGGCCGTGCTGGTGCATGTCGACGTCGGCACCGCCAACGCCGCGAATGCCATGCACAATGCGTATCGCAGCCGCCTGCCGGTGCTGCTGATGGCTGGCCGGGCGCCTTATACGACTCACGGCGAACTGGTCGGCACCCGCGACACCCATGTGCATTTCGTGCAGGAGCCGTTCGATCAAGGCAGTCTGGTGCGCCCGTACACCAAGTGGGAGTGGACCCTGCCGTCGGGCGTCGTCGTCAAGGAGGCGCTGCAGCGGGCTTATTCGGTCATGCAGAGCGAGCCGCGCGGTCCGGTCTATCTGATGATGCAGCGCGAGACCCTGACTGAGCACTGGGACGTCGACGAAATCCACCGTTATGCCGGCGACCGTTTCGGCCCGCTGGCGGGCGGCGGCGCCGATCCGAAGCTCATTACCCAGTTGGCCGATCGTCTGATGGCCGCTGAGAAACCGATACTGATCACCGGCTATGGCGGCATGGATGCGCTGGCCGCGCAGAAGATCATAGAACTTGGCGAATTTGCCGGCATCCCGGTCTTCGAAGCCAACTCGAAGGACAATATTTCATACGAGAGTCCATGCTTCGCGGGCTTTGTGCCCGACGAGTCCGTGCCCGATGTCGATTTTGGGATGCTGGTGGACGTCGAAGTGCCATGGTTCCCGGCCGAAGTGACGCCGAAAGCGACATCGTTCTGGGCGCATATCGACGTGGATGTGCTCAAGCTCGGCTCGCCGCTGTGGACGTTCCCGAGCCAGCTTCGTTTGCAGGGCAATACCGGCCGCATCCTCGATCAATTGCTCACGGAGCTAAAGGCCAAGGCGACCGCGCGCTTTAAGGCCGCCGCCGCGGCGCGGCTCGATCGCCTGAAAGCGGCACGCGAAGCGCGTTTGGCCCGCGCCGGCAAGCTTGCGGCCGACACCGGCAAGCCCGGCGCCATCAATCCGCATTATCTGATGGCCGAGCTCGGCAAAGTGCTCGACGACGAGGACATCATTTTCAACGAAGCCGTCACCAATACGCCCGCCGTGCTGATGCAGATTCCACGCCGCTTGCCCAATACCGCGTTCAACACCAACGGCGCCGGGCTCGGCTGGTCGGGCGGCATGGCGCTCGGCGCCAAGCTCGCCGAGCCCAACCGGGTCATGGTGCAAATAGCCGGCGACGGCGGCTTCTATTTCAATAATCCGAGCTCGATCTTTGCGGTCGCGCAGCAGTACAAGCTGCCGATTTTCTCGATCGTGCTCGACAACTCCGGCTGGGGTGCGGTGAAGGCGTCGACGCTGCGCGTGTTCCCCGAGGGCGAAGCCAATGCCGCCAATGAGTTCGAGGCGGAGCTTGCCGCCAAAGTCGAGTTCACCAAGATCGGCGAAGCGTTCGGCGCCTACACGGAGAAGCTCACCGACCCGGCCGAGGTCCCGGCTGCCCTGGCGCGCTGCGCCAAAGCAGTGCGCGACGGCCGTCCGGCGCTCCTGCATGTGCGCGTAACGCGCATCTGAGGCTTCGTCCTGACGACAGTCTGGACCGGCGCAGGCGTTCCCCGTCACCTGCGGACGGGAACGGGGAGCGATTTTCATGATCGGACCAGGCGGCTGATGGGGCAGCGGTATGCGCCTTGCCCATAGCGGTGGCCGGCCCCAGCCGTCAGGCGCGGTGCTCGCTGCCATGCTCGTGCTCGGCGTGCTCGCGGCGGTGTATTTTGCCTGGCCGGTCTACCGCGCCTTTCTGCCGCTGCAGATCGAAAACGGCGGCGCCTGGAACGCCTACCACGCCGACTTCATCCGCGCCGGGCTGCCGCTCTACTCGTTCGACGATTTCATCACCAACAACTATCCGCCGTTGTCGTTTTATCTGCTCGATGCGCTGTCGGCTGTGACCGGCGTCGACGTGCTCTATGTCGGGCGCGTGCTGAGTCTCCTGGCGACCGTCGCCGCGGCTCTCGGGGTCTGGGCGTGTGTCCGCTCCCTGGGCGGTTCGCAGCTTGGAGCGACGCTGGGAGCGGTGTGGTGGCTTGCCACCGCGGCGAAGTGGTACTCGGTTTGGGTCGGGCGGAACGATCCCCATCTGGTCGCTCTCGCCATTATGACCGGATGCCTTGCCTACATATTGCGACATCCGAAAAGCGACCGCGCCCTGGTCGCCATCGTCGTGATGGCGGTCGCCGGCTTCTACAAACACAGCTTGGTTGCGATTCCGATCGCGGCGCTGCTTTGGCTGACGCTGCATGATCGCCGGCGCGGGCTGCGCGCCACCTTGGTCGGCCTCGGCACGGTCGCGGTGGGTCTTGCCGTGTGCGGCGCGCTGTTCGGCGCCGCCTTCTTTCATGACCTGCTGCTGCCGCGCGTCTATCACCTCAGCCGCGGCATCGGCCATATCGGGATCACCCAATTCATCGCGCCGGCGATGATCATCGCCGTCATTTGGGCGCTGTACCGCTGGCGGACCTTGCCCGGCCGGTTTGTGGTGTTGTTTATCGCAATCGCGCTTGTCACACTTATGGGGCAATCGCTCGCCGAGGGCGTCGCCGATAACGCCATCTTCGAACTGACGATCGCCGCCGCCATCGGCCTCGGCTGCGCCTTCGGTGACCTCGCCGCGATACCGAAGGTGCGATCCTGGGGCCTCGAACGCGTCCAGGTCGTCGTTGTGTGCATTTTGATCGTGCGATTTCTGCTCTCGCCGCATGTCGCGCCTTATCTGTTCGTCTTCAGTCCCGGTTTCCGCGCCGGCCTGAACGAGCGCATAGCGCTCATGCAAGCGGAAACCGCGCGGATTGCAGCCATCCCCGGCCCGGTCGTCTGTGACTACGAATTGCCCTGCCGTTTCGCCGGCAAGCCGTTTGTGTTTGACCCTTTCATCGTCGGCGAGCGGGTCGCCACCGGCCGAATCTCACAGCATGACGTGGCTGCAAGAGTTCGAGCAGCTGAAGATTTATTTTGAAGAAATTGATCGCCGCGTCGACGATGCCGATTTGCGTTAGCAGGTAGACGGTATGCGGCGCCGGCACCGACCTTCTCGGTCGGCAATAGCGGGCGCCGGCTCGCGGTCAGGCCCGATAGTCGCTCGCCACGGTAACATCGATCGGCGCCGCTCCGCTGCGCAATGCGTTGAACACCGGCGTCAGCACCACCGCGATGATGAGATTGAGGACGACGGTGTAGAGCGCGGTATAGCCGGGGAAGGTGTAGCCGGCGAGGTGCAGCGGATAGTTCGGGGTCAGGTTGGCGGCGATGAACATCCATGAGCCCGCAATGGTCCCCACCAGCCAGCCGAGCAGAAGCGCCCAGTCGTTGAACCAGCGGGTATAGACGCCGAGCATCACCGTCGGCAGCGTCTGCACGATCAGGATGCCGCCGAGCAGCTGCAGGTAGATTGCGTATTGCGACGGCACGAAGACGATGAAGATGAGCGCGCCGAATTTGACGATCAGCGACACCCATTTCGCCATCTGCGCTTCCTGCCTGTCGGTCGGATTGGCGTTGATGAACTCGCGGTGGATGTTGCGGGTGTAGAGATTGGCGGCGGCAATCGACATGATCGCCGCCGGCACCAGTGCGCCGATGCCGACCGCGGCAAAAGCGATGCCGACAAACCACGACGGAAAGCTGTGCAGGTACAGCGCCGGCACCGCGAAATTGTTGCCGAACTGCTTGAAGCCGGTTGCGAACTCGGGAAGACCGCTCAAGCCCGCGGCAACGGCGAAGAAGCCGACCAGCGCCAGCAGGCCGAGCATGAACGAATAGCCGGGCAGCAGGGCGGCATTGCGGCGGATGGCGTGGCCGCTCGACGCGCTCAAGATGCCGGTGATGGAGTGCGGATAGAGGAACAGCGCCAGCGCCGATCCGATCGCCAGCGTCACATAGACGCCGTAGGAGCCGGTGCTGCTGGCTGCGGGAACCGCCAGCAGCAGCTTCTTCGCCGGTACGGCGGCGAAGATTTTGCCGAAGCCGCCCATCTGGATCGGAACGACAATGATGGCGGCGAAGGCGGTGATGTAGATCAGGATATCCTTGACGATGGCGATCGAGGCCGGCGCGCGCAGCCCGCTCGAATAGGTGAAGGCCGCCAGAACGATGAAGGCGATGATCAGCGGCAGATCGCCGCTATAGCCGGTGCCGGAAACGCCCATGCCGCCAATGACCACCTGCAGGCCGACCAGCTGCAAGGCGATGTAGGGCATGGTGGCGACGATGCCGGTAATCGTGATCGCCAGCGCCAGCCAGCGATTGCCGAAGCGGCCGCGCACGAAATCCGCCGCGGTGATGTAGTTGTGCTTGTGGCAGACGTGCCACAGCCGTGGAAATACCAGGAACAGAATCGGGTAGATCAGAATGGTGTAGGGGACGGCGAAGAAGGCGATGGCGCCGGCGCCGAAGGCGAGCGCCGGGACGGCGATGAAGGTATAGGCGGTGTAGAGATCGCCGCCGACCAGGAACCAGGTGATGAGCGTGCCGAACCGCCGGCCGCCGAGCCCCCATTCGTGCAGCTGGTCGAGGTCGCCCTTGCGCCAATGCGCGGCGGCGAAGCCGAGCCAGGTGATAAATCCGAACAGCAGGACGAAGATGATCAGCGCGGTCCAGTTGACATCCTGCACGGCATCCCCCCGATTATTTCATTTTGTTTGATATTTCGTTTTGTTTGATCAGCGATCGCCCCGGAGTGCTCCGCTCTAATCGTCGGTGGCGAAGTACACGATCGCGGTGAGCACGGCCCCAACGAGGACGCAGAAAAGCTGGTACCAGTAGAAGAACGGGATGCCGATCCAGGACGGCTCGACCTTGTTGTAGAACGGCGGCCAGATCACCGCGACGAGCTGGACGACGAACAGCAGATACCACCAGCTCCACCCGCCGCGCCGCCGGCTGCCGCCGCTGTGCTGATCCATGGCCGTCCCCCGCTTGAACTTTGCTGGCTTTAGCAAACCTTGGAGCGGGCGATGGGAATCGAACCCACGACATACAGCTTGGGAAGCTGTCGTTCTACCACTGAACTACGCCCGCAATATCAAATACTTAACTTACAATCTAACTCACGCTCTTCTTGCCAGTTACTTGTCATATCTTCGCAGGCTGTCGGGCGACCAGTGCGCCACGGTCCTAGATTAAGCGCATCAGGGCGATCCGCCAAGACGGTCCGGGTGCTTGGCCGCCTACATTGTCGGCTTGATCGGCCGTGCATGGCCGGACCAAGGCGGACGATCAAGCCAAGTAGCACGACTATCTGGAGGCAGACACTGCACGGACCATCATGCCGTGTCGCGTTGCGCGGCTGCTGTTGGATCGGCGTCTTAAGTGAGCGAGCTACAGACTACGAATCTGGGGGTCGGGAGTTCGAATCTCTGTGCGCCGGGAGACTGGCAGGAGTAGTCGGTGGAAATCCGACGCGATGAAGGAGTAGCGATCCACATCGGGGAGGTGGTGTTGGGGAGGAACGATGAAGTCGGCAGGGGAGGGCACAGGCCAGCCATTGAGCCGCGATAGGAATATCCTGGGTGCCGACGCTGTAGAGATAGCGGAAGGCAACATGGTCGAGGACGCCACCGCGAGTGCTCGGGCAACCCGGCGTGGTCAGAGAACCTGGCATGTGTCAACGCTTCTTGCACGGGAACCGGGAGATCTCGCGTTCGGCCGGCGGCTATGCTGTACCGGCCCGCATCGGGAAGGTGAGGAGTCGTAGCCGATGACGCACGGGCGCGAGAAGTCAGACTCCACCATAGTAGCTGGGAAGCCGACGAACAAAGTGGAGCAATCTGCTGCGGAGCCGGTGGAGCCAAGGGCGGAGGCTAAGGGGATTGCGAGTCAGCAAAGCACGTGCCGGGCGCAGGACCGGGAAAGCGTGTCACAGGCGCTGGAACGCATACGGCAAGCCGCAAGGCAAAGGAAGAAGGAGAAGTTCACTGCGCTCTTCCATCATCTGACCATCGATTTGCTTGAGGACGCGTTTGACGAACTCAAGGAAGACGCCGCTGCTGGCGTGGATGGTCTGACATGGAAGGAGTACGATGCAAACCTCGAACGTAATCTCGAGGAACTGCATACGTGACTCCTCCGGGCAGCGTACCGGGCACTGCCGAGCCGGCGAGTGTACATACCAAAGCCGGACGGCCGACAACGTCCGCTCCCGATCGCTGCACTCGAAGACAAAATCGTCCAAAGAGCGACGGTCGCGGTGCTGAACGCGATCTACGAGGAAGACTTCCTCGGGTTCTCGTACGGATTCCGACCGGGACGCGGCACGCATGATGCGCTTGACGCGCTCTGTGTGGGATCACCAGCAGAAAAGTGAACTTCATACTGGACGCCGATATCCAGTCGTTCTTCGATACGGTGAGCCGTGATTGGCTGGTCCGTTTCGTCGAGCACCGGATCGGCGACCCGTCGGATCTTCCGCGCAGGCGCACGGCTGCATCCATGGGTTGATCCTGTAGGACACTTCGAAATGCGCGGGATCGGTCAGCAGCAGCAAAGGCCACGATGGCACAATCTTCTCCGCCAAAAAGAGCGCCGTTACACAGCAGGACGCGCTGTGAGACAGCTAACTAATGATTGCGCGGCAGACTGTCAACGAAAAGCCAGCATTATTGACAAGTTGTCATACTGATACGACAAATGGGCAGACCTATTTGGCATATTGTCGAGACGTCAATGGACGACACCGATCGACGACTGATCGCGCTTCTTCGCGAAAACGCCCGGTTGCCAGTGGCAACCCTTGCCCATCGCCTTAAAGTCTCGCGCGGCACGGTGCAAAATCGCATCGACCGGCTGACCGCCGACGGCGTGATTGGCGGTTTTACTGTGCGCCTGAAACCGGAAGCCGAGCCCCAACGCGTCCGCGCCATCACTACGGTGGCGGTCGACGGCGAACACGCCACCGCAGTAGTCAAGGCGCTGCGCGGCCTCCCGGAGGTCCACGCGCTTCACACCACCAACGGCCGCTGGGATATCGTTGTCGAACTCGGTGTGGACAGCCTCGAAGCCTTCGATCAGGCGCTGCAACGGATCCGATTGATCAAAGGGATTGCGAACTCCGAGACGAGTTTGCTGTTATCGACGCATAAGATATGACTTGGGGGAAACCGGTTGATCTGATCGCGGGGACTGCTCGTCCTATCCGCGTAAGCGCCATTAAATCTCCCTCGCGCCACCGGCGTACATGTAGAGCGGTCCCGCTGTGCCCTCGACGACCTGCTGAGAGATCATGACCTCCTTGACGCGTTCAAGGCTTGGCATGTCGAACAGTGTCAAGGAGTTAGCGTTCGGGAGAAGCCGGCAACTTGCGGGTCCTAACTGAAAGCGAATTTCGAGACCTCCTGTAAATTGTGTGGCAGACATATGGTTCGCTCGCACTGCCGGAGGGCGTATGAAAGATGTCGTCGTGATCGGCGCCGGCAAAATAGGCGCCACCGTCGCCGGGCTGCTCACCTCGACGGGCGACTACCAAGTGACCCTGGCAGATCGCTCGTCCGAAGTCCTTGGTAACCTCGACCGAGACGAGCGCATTCGCTTCGTGACCGCGGATGTCGAGGACAGCTTAAAACTGGTCGATCTGCTGAACGGGCAGTTTGCCGTGCTCAATGCCGCCCCCTTCCGTCTGACGAAGCACATCGCGGAAGCGGCCCGAGCGGCCGGTACCCATTATCTCGACTTGACAGAGGATGTGGTGAGCACGCGCCGTGTGCGGGAGCTCGCCGCCGGTGCCAACACTGCCTTCATCCCCCAATGCGGGCTCGCTCCGGGCTTCGTGTCCATCGTGGCCTTCGACCTAGCGAAGGGTTTCGAGGTTCTCGACAGCGTCAGGCTGCGGGTCGGGGCGCTTCCTCAATATCCCTCGAACGCGCTCAACTACAACCTGACCTGGAGCACGGATGGCGTCATCAACGAATACTGCGAGGCTTGCGAAGCGATCGTCAATGGCCTGCGCCGTGAGGTACCGCCCCTGGAGGAACGGGAGGAGTTTTCGCTTGATGGCGTTACCTACGAAGCGTTTAACACTTCGGGAGGCGTCGGGACCCTTTGCGATACTCTCGAAGGGAAGGTCCGTACTCTCAATTATCGCACAATTCGCTATCCTGGCCATGCGGCGATCATGCGCGCGCTCCTCAACGACTTGCGTCTGCGCGATCGTCGGGATGTGTTGAAAGATATCTTGGAGCACGCGGTGCCAACAACACTGCAGGATGTGGTGATCATCTTTGTCACAGTCAGCGGCCACAAGAAAGGCCATCTCGTTCAGGAAACCTACGCGAACAAGATTTACAGCCGTGATGTAGACGGCCGGATATTGAGCGCCATTCAAATCACGACGGGCGCTGCGATCTGTACAGTCCTCGATCTGCTTGCTACCGGCCAACTGCCGCAGAGCGGATTCATTCGTCAGGAGGACATGCCGCTGAAGGTTTTCTTAGAGAACCGTTTCGGTGAGGTTTACGCCAAGCCGGAGACGAGCTCTCCACATCAACGCGTCGGAGGCTCAGGACGATAATGGACGCTGCCTTGGTCCGGCCCACATCGGTGCGTGACGAAGTGCTTGGCATCCTGTCCCGACTTGGAGCGCCGCAGACTGCCTTCGCGCGTGAGGGCGTTATGGCCTTATCGCCGATCACGGGCGAACTCATAGCGCAAGTGCGGATCACAGGCGCTGAGGAGGTAAGCGCCGTCATAGGCCGAGCCATTCAAGCGTTTAAGGCTTGGCGCACGGTTCCGGCGCCGCGGCGCGGGGAGTTCGTGCGGATTCTCGCGGAGGAATTGCGTGCTGCCAAGGACGATCTCGGCCGGCTCGTGACGCTTGAGACCGGGAAGATTGTGTCCGAGGGCCTCGGCGAGGTCCAGGAGATGATCGATATTTGCGATTTCGCCGTCGGACTGTCACGGCAACTCTGCGGCCGCACCATCGCGACCGAGCGCGCCGACCACCGGATGATGGAGACTTGGCATCCGCTCGGCGTCTGCGGCGTCATCTCGGCTTTCAATTTTCCGGTGGCGGTGTGGTCCTGGAATGCGGCTCTTGCATTCGTCTGCGGCGACCCGGTGGTGTGGAAGCCATCCGAGAAGACTCCGCTCACGGCACTGGCCACACAGGCGATCGTCGAGCGCGCGATGCGGCGATTTGGCAATGCGCCCGACGGCCTGTCCGGCGTTGTGATCGGCGGCCGCGATGTTGGCCAAGCTCTCGTCGCCGACGCCCGAGTGGCGGTCGTGTCGACTACGGGTTCGACCGCGATGGGCCGCGACGTCGGCCCACGCCTCGCGGCCCGTTTCGCCCGTGCGATTCTCGAGCTCGGCGGCAACAACGCCGCAATTGTCGCGCCGTCGGCCGATCTCGATCTAGCAGTCCGAGCCATCGCCTTTGCGGCCATGGGCACGGCGGGCCAGCGCTGTACGACACTGCGGCGGCTGTTCGTGCATGACAATGTCTATGAGCGGCTAGTGCCCCGGCTCTCCCAAATCTATGCGTCGGTAAAAGTCGGCGATCCGCGCGAGGCGGCAACGCTCGTTGGTCCGCTCGTTGACCGGCGCGCCTTCGAGAGTATGCAACGGGCACTAGAAGAGGCGCGCGAGGCCGGTGGCATCGTGCATGGCGGGGAGCGCATCGCGGGTATCGGGGGCGAGAACGCATATTATGTGCGTCCCGCTCTCTGCGAGATGCCGGCGCAGGCTGGTCCGGTATTACGAGAAACCTTTGCGCCGATTCTCTACGCGATGCGCTATTCCGAACTTGATGAGGCCATTCGGTCGCACAACGCTGTCGGCGCGGGCCTCTCCTCGTCCATCTTTACGCTCGATGTGCGCGAGGCGGAGAGATTTGTTTCGACGACGGGCTCAGACTGCGGCATCGCCAACGTGAACATCGGGCCGTCGGGGGCCGAGATCGGCGGCGCGTTTGGCGGCGAGAAGGAGACGGGTGGCGGCCGCGAAGCCGGCTCCGATGCGTGGAAGGCCTACATGCGTCGGGCCACCAACACGATCAATTTCGGAACGCAGCTTCCGCTCGCACAGGGCGTGAGGTTCGATATTGAAGAGTGACCGATCCGGCATTTTTTGCAAACAGCCGGTGTGACTCTCATCGCGGGGACTCGACGCCCGGCGCCGCCCGCACACCGTTAACTTCTAAGTTGCTGATAGAGCACCAGACTACGAATCTGGGGGTCAGGAGTTCAAATCTCTTCGGGCGCGCCATAACTTAAATGTTTTCCGGAGGATTTCTGGCGTTGTTTGGCACGCCATGCAGAATAAAAAAATCTGCATGGCGTCTGCATGGCAGCGCGCAAAATCGTTGCGATGAGTCGAATACCTCCGGCGCCTGCTGATTGGACAGACAAGACAAGCGGGATCCTCGATTTAGTAGACGTGTCGGGTGACCTCGGGTCGATATCGGGACAACAGGCAACGCGGCAGAGCTGATAGTCTAAGCAAGCGGAATCTCTCCGCGAGCGTGCGTTCCTACCCACACTTCTTGTTCTAACGCGGGCTTTCTCTTGTTGATCTTTTCGAATTGCGTACTGTCCAACTCTTGTAGCATAACAAACGCAACCATCCTGTGGCTGCCGTCAAGAAGGCTGAGGCCACCAGTAATTCTCATCGTCACTAAAGCTCTCCGAAAGACTGCGTTGTCTTTGATGTAAATCCACGGTTGGGCTACCCGTTTTTAGTTTCCGCATCCGCTGCGCCGCTCTTCATCTGAGCGACAATATCGGCTACGTCCGCCCGTGCCTTAGGCGACAGCCTGGCGGGCTCGCACTTCACCTGTTCCTTTTTTCACGTGACTTCCCTCCACCACGATAGCGGCCGACCGCCTAATAGTCTGCTCCACCGATGATTGCCCATCGGCTCCGGCGGCGGCCAGCCGCAATCTGGTTCTTTGACGAAGTAGTGCAGCCACTGCTCGATTATATCCTCCGGCCAATCTGGAAGATCGTTCTTAATATCAGCTAGAGTCACCAACGGTTGTTGCACCTTCGATGGCCGCCACTTCTCATCTAAAAGCTTGGCGAGTTCCGCGACCTCCAGCACCGTAAGCCTCGACAGGTCGAAAGCATTGACATGTCGATAACCGTGATGGGGCAGAAAATAGACATGCCCCTGTTCTGCGCACCCACTGCGCTACAGCGGCACCCGCGAGAACGTTGGGAACCAGATCGCACCGCTCGTAGGCTTCGGTATTTCTCCGATACGTGACCTCATCGTCCGCCGCGCCGTCGATGTAATGGAAGATGGGCCCCGGCAGTCTCCGACGTGCCATCGAGCGGAAATCCCCGATGTTGTTGCATCGATCTACACGCACTGGCTCCTCCACTTTGCGAACTATGGGGCAACAGGTCAAAGTCTGCGCATGGGCTGTGTCCGTTAAAGCGGCGCGAGAAGCGGAGTTGCTGCTTTTTCAGCTCAGTCCATGTCACCGTAAGCACAATCCGCCGGATCAGCTTGATGGGCGCCCAAACTGGGATCGAAATGGAATAGCGTCGAGCAATAGGGACAGACGATGTCACTGGCATCGCCCATGTTAAGGTAAATGTGTGGGTGATCTTGCGGCGGCATAGCCCCAATGCACTCGAACTCGCGGCAGCCAATGCGGACGATCGGCACCCCAATTTCATTGTGAAACTTCGGATAACTTTGCATCTGCTGCAATTCAATCAGTGAGAGGGCGTTGGGCGACGGCAAGGCGACGCAACTCCTTACCGACGCCAGACACTTGCTAGCCAAGGCTGCCTTTCGCGCCGCAGGCCGGCAGGACGGTAATAGTGGGAAAGTTCAACGAACCCTGCAGCCGATACATAGCGGCGCCAAGTATGAAGATCATAATACACGCCGTAGCGCCCACCGTTCCAACCTTCCTCGTTATGACCGTGCGGATTTGAGCTGAACAGCACACCACCCGGTTTTAGACTTGCGTGCAGTTCCAACAACACGCGCGGCAACTCCTGGCTGGGTACATGAAACAGCGCGGCGTTGGCGAATACACCATCGAAATAGTTATCCGGCAGATCGAGCTTGAGAAAATCCTGCTGCCAAACTTCGCAGCCGCTGTAGGCACGCGCCATGTCGGCGAAATGTGCGGCGCCTTCCAAACCGACCGCGACGTGACCGAGTTCGGCAATCACTTTGAGGTCACGCCCGGGTCCGCAGCCAAAATCAAGTATTGTGAAACGCGGCCCACCCTCGATGTGTTGCAACATCGCCGCGATGTTCTGGCCGACATCGTGATCGCGCGTGCCTACCCAGAACTCTTCGGCGCGCCGGTTATAATGTTCCACTGTAAGGTTGACTATTTCTTTCAGGTCCTGCGCATTCAATTTCATATTCCTTCTCCTCACAAAGCGATCTCTTGCGGCAGAAAAATTGCAAATTGGATGCTTTCCGAGGATTGCGGATGTCAACGATCACAATACAACTCAACAAGAATGCCGTGCGCTCCGGAGAATAGTCGGCTGGCGCCGACATCGACCTCATTCCGAGGGTTTTTACAAAAATCGCTGCTCGAGCAAACTCGCTCCTATGTCGGGCTTGGAATAAAGTCGGGTTCGGAAATGCTCGGTAACCGCTAAGCTGTGCGCTGCCTATGATGCCAATTAATTAGTCCGCCCGCGAGGATCATATCCACCTGCTTTTCCGTGAGACCATGCCTGGTGGCAATTGGCCGGCCGCATTCGAGTATGATTTCGTTGCAGCTCTCCAGCGCGCGACGCAGATCGCCCACGTGCAGGACATCTCCCTTGCGCAGCCGGTCGTAGTCCTCGGGATCAACGAACAACAGCGGCAACACGCCATAATTGATGAGGTTCTGCCGGTGAATACGAGCAAACCCTTTTGCCAGCACGACTCGCAATCCCAAATCCCGCGGTGCGACCGCCGCATGTTCGCGTGAAGAGCCCTGGCCATAATTGCGACCGGCGACGACCGCGTGTCCGGTCGTTGCGCGCACCGCGCGGGCGCGTTCGACATAGCTCGGGTCGATGCGTTCGAATGCGAAGTCTTCGATTTTTTGGATGTTCGATCGATACGGCAGGACCTTGGCGCCGGCAGGTAGGATTTCGTCCGTGGAAATATCGTCGCCCATTTTCAGAAGCACGGGTAATGTCAGACTGTCGGGAAGCGGATCGAACTCCGGCAACGAGCGAATGTTCGGACCTTTGACGAGTGCAACTAACCGAGCCCTCGCCTCCGGCAGCGGCGGCTCCAGCAACGCCGCGTTGCTTGTTGCACTCTCTAGCTCGGCTAGCCTTGGATAGGCGATATCGAGCGACCGCGGATCGGTAATGCGGCCGAACAGCGCCGAGGCGGCCGCCGTCTCTGGTGAACAGAGAAAGACCGAATCCTCTTCGGTGCCCGAGCGGCCGGGAAAATTGCGCGGCGTGGTGCGCAGGGAGTTTTGCCCGACGGCAGGCGCTTGGCCCATGCCAATGCAGCCATTGCAGCCGGTTTGATGAATGCGGGCGCCCGCGGCCACTAGTGCACCGAGCCGACCATCTGCGATCAGCCTCTCCAATAATTCCCGTGAGGTAGGATTAACGTCGAACGAGACATTGGCCGGGACCGTCTTGCCGCGAACGATTTCAGCGGCGACCGCAAAATCGCGCCAACCGGGGTTGGCTGAGGATCCGATATAAGTCTGATAGACATCCTTACCCGCGATCTCCCCGACTTTCACGACGTTGCCGGGACTCGACGGCGTGGCGACCAGCGGCTCAAGTTTGGACAAGTCGATCTCATCCTCCTCGTCATAGCTGCAGCCCTCATCTGCCGTGATCGCATTCCAATCGACGGCACGACCTTCGCTCTGCAGGAAAACGCGGGTTTCCTCATCGGACGGGAAGACTGTGGTCGTCGCGCCCAGTTCGGCGCCCATATTGGCAATCACGTGCCGGTCCATGGCGCCGAGGCAGCGCAAGCCCGGACCGAAATATTCGATGATCTTGCCGACGCCGCCGGACACGCCGCGCCGCCGCAGCATTTCCAGAATGACGTCCTTGGCGCTCACCCAATCGGGAAGCTCGCCCTTCAGCCGCACACCGAGGATCGCCGGCATCATCGTCGGAAACGGCTCCCCGGATATTGCCAGCGCGACATCCAAACCGCCCGCGCCGATCGCCAACATGCCGAGCGCTCCGGCGGCCGGCGTGTGGCTGTCCGAGCCCAAGAGCGACTTGCCGGGCATCCCGAAACGCTGCATATGCACTACATGACTGATGCCGTTGCCCGGCCGCGAGTACCATATACCGAATCGGCGGCATGCGCTTTCGAGGAAAAGATGATCGTCGGCGTTCAGATTGTCGATTTGCAAGAGATTGTGATCGACATATTGTACGCTGACCTCCGTGCTTACCCGATCGAGACCGAGCGCCTCCAGGGTCAGCATGACGAGGGTGCCGGTGGCGTCCTGCGTGAGCGTTTGGTCGATCTTGAGCGTGATCGGCATGCCCGCGCGCGGCGAACCATCGACGAGGTGAGCTGTGATTAGCTTCTGGGCAACGTTCAGCGCCATCGAATCCGCTCCCGGAAGACGTCGGCACCCCTCGGCCCTGCAGGTCCAGACTTCGCCACATGTGTGATTGACGCAAAGAAAATCAACCGATGGCGGAGCCGGATATGGTTCAAATGCCGCGCGGGAACCAGGCTAACCTGCTGGTCCGCTTGACGCAGGTGGAGGTCGCTCCGGTCGGGCGTTTCTCTCTTCGCGCTGAATAATGAAATTTACAAAGCGTTCGGATTCATTAAGTGCGCGAGTTGAGTGACAATCCGATGCTGAAGGCCTTTTGCCGGGTTGCTCCTTCAGATCGTTTCAAGCGCCGCGCAATCGATTGAGCGGATACTTTCTTTCGGGCAAGCGATTTGAGCTCCTGAACCTGAATGGATGTCCAGGCGCGTCTCTTTTTTCCATTTTTCATACGAATCCCCCTGTATGAAGTGACGCTTGTAGCTGGACGCTTGTTAAAAGAAAAGCTCGCGGTCGTAAATGGCGGAGCTTAAGACCGCAGCGTGGCTCATATAGCGTGGCTCATTTAAAGAGCTGCGAAGTTCAAAGGCTATTATCAATCGCGCCGGGCTTGGAGTGTGGAGCCTGCGCCGAACCTGCGGCTGCGTTTATAGTTCGTCCAAGTTCCTTGGCACCTCACCGAACGTTTTCAAAATTGTGGCGTCACCGAAATTTCCCATATTCGGGTCGCCGCTCCGCTTGAACGCGAGCGCGCCGGCATTGGCCGGATCCCGCGACATCGACTCGGCCCGGCAAATCGCGGCTGCTTCGTTGGGCATCTCTTGCGCCTGGCCCGGCGCTACGCCCTCTTCGGTTCTCACAAACGGCAGGGCCACGTAGTATGTGACGGCCATTGCTGCCTCCTATGCGAGCCGACTTCCCGTTTCGCCCCGTTGGCACCGCCACGGCGCTCGAATTCCCCGAGCGACTTTCGGGAAACCAGCGGGTTCGTTGGCGGCGGCGCCGATTCGAATAGCAAACAAATCAGCGCCTCCTCGAGGTCCCTGTCCACGTAAACACATACCTCTCATCGACACCCTGAAGAGCGCCGCCGCGAATAGCGAATCGAAATCCGCGGCCCGGCCCGCTCGGCCAGGCGCCGCTCGGGTCCGATTCACGCGTGCGAAAACGCCGAAAGAGAGTAAACGAGCTCCTACCCCGCAAATAGGTAAGCAGCGAGAACGACGAAGCCGCTGACGGCAAGCATCGCGTGGATAGCGATCAGCGTTCCCGTCCGCCGTCCCTTCATAAGATGCATTGTAAGGACCCCGATCCCGAGCGATGCCGCCAGCGCGATTAGTATAGCGCTCATTACCTCGAACGAGCCGTTCTCCCGATCGAGTCCCGTTGATGGTCCACGTAGCACGAGGAGAAGGCAGCTGAGGCCGCCGATGCCGAGAAGGCCGTGCAACACGGCGAGAGGCCAAGGCGCCGCCGCCCCGGTTTCGGTCCGCAGATGCAGAATCGCGAGCGCAGTGCCTAACAGGACGGCGCCCGCGAGAATGAAGAAAGCGGCATTCAGCATGATGGAGCGGAACCCGGCTAAAGCATTTGCCGGCATAACGTGTTGCGCCGGAAGGTCAACCGATTAACGGAAGTCCGACGGGGATGCCCGCGCTTTTGCGGTCGGCCGGTCGGCAAAGCCCCCCGCCTAGCTCGGCCGCCGCGGCCAATTTCCCTCCGCGGTATCGCAGGATGGGCAGTTCGAAGGGCGAACCGTTGAACGTCACGACCTGAGGTCAACGAATGACGCGGTCAGTTCCTTCTAGGATCGCTCCCCGACATGGGCGGGGCCGCTGTACCCGGTCATCGATGTCGTGGGGTCCGGCCCCAACTGCGTCATAACCCGGAATTATCCGACGGCCGAAGGGATAGTCATCGTCGCCAGTGTGGTGCGCTGAAGTTTAGTTTTGGACCTTTAGGCACGATCCCGCTCCGGTTCACCATGCGCAGGCTTCCAAATTAGTGCAGTTTGCACTGGTCGATGTCGCCAGTGGTGGCGGGATGCAGGACATCTGATATAGAGCGCTGGGGTGTTAGGACCACAAAGCGGGCTACTCGTGGACATGACACAAGTTGCAATTGAATAAACTGTACAGTGTCACCCTACATCGATGGGGAACGGAGTCGCCGGCGAGCATGGATTGGTCGAGAACGACCATTCCCGCGGTGAGGCGCATAACTATTCGATGGAAGTTAGATCTGATCCTTTTGAATCCGCCAAATCACACTTCTTCGATACGAGCAGCTGGGGTGAATTTTGCGACGTCACTCTAACCTTGAAGCAAGCCTGGCAGCCCGACCGCGGTGGCTGGATGAAAATCGACGACTATCGGTGCAGACAAGCTTTTCGGCACTTCATGAACCTCCTCAACAGAGCTGTATACGGATCTGCATTTCGTCGGCACGGTAAACGTCTTCGTGTATTACCCGTACTTGAAAAAGGCGAGGTCCGCGCCCGCGCGTTAAGTCCATGGGAGTGCGGCGCGTCAGGTCGATGGCATATTCATTGTGCAATTGAATTGCCCTCACACTTCGATGCCATTACCCTTGAAAACATGATCCGCGAATGTTGGGCGAAGATCGAGTGGGGTTACGGCAGAATTCTTGTCCGCGACGGTGCGAACGCGGGTTGGATCAACTACATGTTGAAAGGCCGTCAGAAGTCAGAGTTCGACGGTTTTCTTGACTGCATAATTCTAGAGTCTTTGCACAATCCAATTGCTGACGCGTAGACGTTCTTTGGAATCGGACTCTTCGTAGGCGAAGCACGAGCAAGGGCGATTGGTTAGGGATCGCCTTGTTTCCTATTATTGCTTAATTCGCCGCGCCAGATTGTTCGGCACCCACGCGTCAAGGGATAAAGAGCGCCAGCCGAAAAGTCGGAGAGAGAGGACGCCGAAGACTGCCTATAGCTTTGCGCAACAGCCCGGCGATCGACCGGCGACCCGGTACCTCAGCGCCGCCAGCAGCCGCAGCGCCGACCAGCCGGCCGGTGCGGGTCGGTCTGCCTCAGAGCTCGCCTGGAATCGGCGCCGCCTCGCGCGCGCGTGAGTGCAGCAAGTATGATCAACGCCCCATTCGGTGCGACATCATCGACTTTGAGAGCGACGACACCGCAACCCCGCAGCTTGCCGTCGATGGCCAGATTGACAGGGCCAGGTCGCGCGTTTTGCCCTCGACCTAGAGCTTGCTGCGGATTGACCAGACATGCTTTGGCCGGAGCGGTGGCTTTGCGCCGGTCAGCTTGCCTTTGTTCCAGGGCACGCGTTTCGGCGCGGATGGGAGATGGGTTTCATGGTCTTGCATGGTCATACTCCACGGTTACTGAGGACGACCAGCATGCGCGCGACCGGGATGCGGTGCGCGTCTAAATCGTAGAAATCAGGTCTACTTTCGGACCATTCCGGTCTTGGTCCGTTAGAAGTTCAATCAGCCCACGACGCTGTTGACCACCCAAAACAGACATTATTGCGAATTGGGAACTTCCCCTCGCACACACCAAGCTCTCGCTGTTAGCGTGAATGGGCCACCTTGGCGATCTCCCAGCAAGCGCTTTCGCATACGAGCTTCCAGCTGTTGCCGACGATCCTCGGAAAGCGACATGACGAACGCGCCTCCGGGGCCAGCCCCCTTCGTGAATGGCTCCCAGTAGTCGCTGAACGATGAATACGCTTGGTCGATGACCAGGGGCTGCTCCTTGACATTGATGAGACGAGCCTTCCTCAAGAGGTCCCCCAGCTCACCTTGGCGCGGAACTTCATGTGCCGCTCGTCCTTTGGCTCGATGGCCGGATCGATTGCGACGGCTTCATCCCAGAAAAACCTGAGCATCTGCATGCCAGCGTCGTAGTCCCAGACACAGGCACTTACAACGCCTTGCGGACGCGTCACGCGGCGCATTTCCGTAACTGCTTTGTTGGGATCGGGGACGAAGTTCATGACGAGCAAGGCCAGAGTGTTGTCGAATGCTGCATCCTTGAACTTCAGCGCCTGGGCATCGCCGACTTCAAAGTGCGCGCGGGTTGACGTGACGTTCTTCTGTGCGTAGGCGATGAATCCCTCTGAAGGATCCACACCAACAATCTCGCTCACGGGCATGCCCGCTTCTAATGCCGCCGCAAGCGATCCGGTTCCGGTGCCTACATCGAGGACGCGGTCGCCGTTCTTGACGCCGGCAAACGCAATGTAGGTCGGTGCGAGCAGGCGGCTCCAGCGTCCCATGAAACGCTCGTAACCGGCACTCACAGCGAACATCTTTGCTTCTGCTTCCGTCGCTTTTAATTTGAGCCAAGGCCTGCTGACCAAGGAGCGCCGCGACTGTTAGCGACGGCAAGGCGATGCTTCTCAACAGCGTTTTCATCTCAGCCTCCCAGCTCATCGGTCGCGGACGGCAACATGCGAACGACATCGCTGAGAGCCAGTTTAACTCATTCAAAAACCTCAATAAAGATGCCTTCTTGCACAAGACTGCTCCATAAACTGGAGTAATCGGATTGGACAAACTCAGAGCAATCAAGAGCTTCGTGCGCATCGTTGAGAGCGGCAGCCTCACCGCGGCTGCGGCGGACCTCAACGTCTCACTGTCTTCGATGGTGCGCATGCTTGCCGCACTCGAGCACGACTTGGGCGTGACACTCCTGAACCGAACGAACTCGCAGGATCCATCTCACTCATGATGGGGAGCAGTACCTCGAGTATTGCCGGATGATTTTGACCCAGGTGCAGGAAGCGGAGGCGGCGCTGCGCTCCCGACGCGCTGTGCCTCATGGGCGATTGGGGTTAACTGCTTCGGTAGCATTCGGCCAACGCCATATGGCGTCCATCGTGAACGAGTTCGTGCAGCGCCATCCCAACGTGAGCGTCGAGTTTTTACTCGTAAACCGAATCGTGAACCTCATCGAGGAAGGCTTTGATGTCGCCATTCGCATTGCCCACCCGGATGACACGTCGCTTATGTCGATACCGCTTACGAAGGTACGCCGTGTCGTTTGCGCTAGTCCCGACTACCTGCGCCGGCACGGCATTCCGCGCTGTCCACAAGACCTCAAAGCCCATCGGTGTGTGCGCTTCACCGGCCTGGCGCCACGCGCCCATTGGCCCTTCAGGATCAACTCCCGCGACGTAAGCGTTTCAATTCCGGATGTTATTGTCTGCAATGATGCCGAAGTGGCCATCGAGAGTTGCGCAAAAGGTCTCGAACTCGGCTCGTTTCTTTCGTATATGGTGGCGCCGCTCAGAAAGTCGGGGCGATTGAAATACGTACTCGAGGATATTGAGATCGAGCCGGTACCAGTGCGGTTTGTCTACCCGCGTTCCCGAATAATGTCGGCGACGGTTCGCGCTTTCGCGGAATTATGCGTCAATAAACTACAACGTGTCTCACTCGACTGACGTTGCGAGATCGCGTTGTGCGGTACACCATATTGCCTTCATAGGGTTGACGTTGGCTCTGCGAGGGGCGAGTTCCGGTCATGCCGAGTAGGCCTGAGGAATTTCACCCCGAGCCTCTCACAGATCCGTACGTGAACCTCTCAATTCATACGGCTCGTGTCATCGCACGAAGGCTACCGCCTTCCGCTGAATTTCGGGCTCCTCCTGGTTTGACCCAGTTGGCCCAAGCTCAACGGCGATGACCTGCCCCCTTTGCTCCACGGGCATTACCCCGCTTCGTCACTACTACGGGGCAGTCCGCCCCTCTCCGGCGCATCAGTACTTTCGGCCTCGCGGTTGAAGCCGCTTGTGCCTTCTCCCTTAGCATCGCCGGCCAGGTTCTCACGTTCCGTACAAGAGCCAGATTGAGCTTCGCGCCGCCTATATGCCGGATGCCGCTTGGGCAGTCTCAGGCATCCCCCAAGCTGATCCCAGAGGCAGGGTCAGCCCCCAGTTTTGACATCGCCTAATCCGCTTTCGACACTTCTGCAGCGGTTCGCTTGCGCTCGCCTCTCTCAATCATGCCTGTCGAAATCTCGTTTCGACTTTTCCGCAACGTTCACCACCGTCGCTTTTGACGACAGCAGCTTGCGGTGGCTTGAGATCAACACCTGATTGTCGACCTCGAAGGGCCCGCCTTCATCTCTCGCACAGTTGCGCATCGCCGTGTGGACCGGCGTTACCTCGTGACACAAGACCCTGAGCCGACCTGCGCCGTGTCGATTAGGGCGGATAAAAGCCAGAGCCGATCAAGCCGGGAACGCCGTCGATCGTTACTTTTTTCACATAGGTCCACTTCTGAGAAGGCTCGGTCTGTCCCGGCTTCGAGAACATGTAGTCGACCCAACCAGCGCCCGTCGTTGCAGCGGTCTTTATGATCTCGTCGTGGAACAGCTTCCCCTTGGCGTCCTTCTGACCGCGAACATTGGTTCCCTCGCGCTGCAGGAACGCAGGGTTGAGCAGCACCTTTGCGTTCATATCGTAGGAAAAAGGTAAGTGTCATCGTGAAACCACTCGCTTCCCTTTTTCCTGAACTCGTCGAAAGCGGCTCTTCCTTTGCTGTCGACCAACGCCGCCGCTTTGGTGACGAGTGCTTCAACCTTCTTTGATGCCTCCGAAGCAGGCGGGGCTTGTTGGGCAGAGCCCAGCGAGGCAACGCAAATCGAAAGTGCCAGCACTAGGACTTCGAGACTAGCGACGTTCATCGTGTCCTTCAAAGGCCAGGATGTTGATCTCAACGAATGACTTTGCTTGAATATTGCCACCACCGAACTTAGGACGATAGCCTCTGTTACTCGATAACTCGATCGGCTTGGATCAGTACAGATTGCGGTATCACCCAGCCAAGCTCTGCTGCAATACGAGCGTTGATCACGAGCTCAAACTCAGTCGGCTGCTCGACCGGGAGATCAGCAGTAGGCATCCACATCTATCTTTAAATCATCTGACCCCTAAACTGCTGATCTTTCAATGCCGCGTGTTTGGCGATGACCCCGTTGCTGAACCGCGCTGCGCGGCCGGCAGCCGCAGCAGCAACATCATCATCATCAGCGTTCACCCCGAACGCTCGAGCGCCAGCGTTCGCGCCCAACCGCAATCGCGAAAAAGAATTTCGCTAACAAGAAATCGGCGACGGCGGCCATCAGGCGGCGCCAGCAGGTCGGTCGGATCGCGGGTCGCTCCGCTGACCGACGGCGCTGGGTCGGCGCGCCCCTCGTGCGCGCGAAAATTCGGCGCAAGTCTGGTTAATCTACTCACCCTAAACTGCTGATCTTTCAATGCCGCGTGTTTGGCGATGACCCCGTAGCTGAACCGCGCTGCGCGGCCAGCAGCCGCAGCAGCACATCATCATCATCAGCGTTCGCCCCCAACGCCCGAGCATCAGCCCCGCCGCGCTACGCTCGCGATCCTGGCGGCCGCTTCTACGTGAACTGAATGGAATGTTTCCCTTCCGTGCTCGACGTACAGGCTAATCGCGTTGACCACGCCATCGGCGCCCGCAACAGCAGCCTCGACGGAGCGCTCGTCATTTGCATCGGCGTGAATCTGTTTAACGTTGTCGCCATCGCCCTGCCCAGGATTCCGTGAGGCGATGCGCACTGTGGCGCCAGACTCGCGCAAATGCTGCACGACGCGACGGCCAAGAAAGCCGGTCCCCCCAAACACGGTCACGCAGCTCATTGCCCGATCCATCCAATGATCCGCGGCGACGCTCTTGATTGACCCGTCAAGCGCAGCGCGCATTGCTTCAGCAGCCTCCGCCGGGGAGCGGCCTTTATCGACATGGTGCGAGATCACATCAATCAAAATTTGCGCTGCGGGGGCGACAGTCTGCCACTCCTTCATGGCCTGATCGATCAATGGCTCGGCTTCAATGTACAGGCTGTGGGCCTGTTCGATGATCGGTTGTGCCTTATTGAGAAGATCGATCAGCGCCCTGGTCCTGGGCAACGCTTTCTCAATTTGCCGAAGTTGTGCTTCGCTGAGACCGGACGCATGCCCGATGAGTTCAATAAGCCAGTGTTTCAGCATAGCTTTACCTCACTCGTAGGACGGCAATAACGCACTGACTCACGTCAACCACTCCCGAGCGGAGGCACACGCTTGGGGCCTTGCGTCGAGTTCATTGCTGTGGCTCGTTGTCATGATCAGTTCAGGGACTTGGACATTTGATCAACAGCGGCGACCGATCACGTCGCATCACGCCCGGTGGTTTCATCGCTCGTTCTCCGGCGTTACCGCGATTAGATCGCCTTCGCGCCACCGGCGTACGTGTAGAGCGGTCCTGCGGTCCCCTCGACGACCTGCTGCGAGATCATGACCTCCTTGACGCCCTCAAGGCTTGGGAGGTCGAACATAGAGTCAAGAAGTATGGCCTCCATGATGGAGCGCAACCCGCGCGCTCCGGTCTTGCGATCAATTGCCTTCCTGGCGATGGCGCCGAGTGCTTGCTCTGCCACAGTGAGATCGACCCCTTCCATCTCGAACAGCCGCTGATATTGTTTCACCAACGCGTTCTTGGGCTGGGTCAGAATGAGCTTGAGCGAGGCCTCGTCGAGATCCTCAAGCGTCGCCACGACCGGAAGGCGTCCGACGAATTCAGGGATCAGGCCGTATTTGAGCAGGTCCTCCGGCTCGACGTCGCGGAAGATCTCACCCTGCTTTCTATCCTCGGGAGCGATGACCTTGGCGCCGAAGCCGATCGAGCCGGGCCGGCTGCGCGCCGAAATGATCTTCTCGAGCCCGGTGAAAGCGCCGCCGCATACGAACAGGATATTGGTGGTGTCGACTTGCAGGAATTCCTGCTGCGGATGCTTGCGGCCGCCCTGCGGCGGCACACTCGCAATTGTGCCCTCGATGATCTTGAGCAGCGCCTGCTGCACGCCCTCGCCTGAGACGTCGCGGGTGACCGAAGGGTTGTCGGATTTGCGGGAAATCTTGTCGATCTCGTCGATATAGACGATCCCGCGCTGCGTGCGCTCGACGTTGTAGTCTGCCGACTGCAGCAGCTTGAGAATAATGTTCTCGACGTCCTCGCCGACATAACCGGCTTCGGTGAGCGTCGTCGCATCCGCGATGGTGAAAGGAACGTCGAGAATGCGCGCCAACGTCTGCGCCAGCAGTGTCTTGCCCGATCCGGTCGGGCCGATCAGCAGGATATTCGACTTCGCTAGCTCGACATCTTTGTGGTCGGCCTGATGTTTTAGGCGCTTGTAGTGATTATGCACCGCGACCGAGAGGACCTTCTTGGAGTGCCCCTGGCCGACGACGTAGTCGTCGAGAGCCTGGCAAATCTCCTTTGGGGTCGGAATACTGTCGCTTGATTTCGTCAGCGACGACTTGTTCTCCTCATGGATGATGTCCGTGCACAGATCGACGCACTCATCACAAATGAAGACAGTGGGCCCGGCAATGAGCTTGCGCACCTCGTGCTGGCTTTTGCCGCAGAACGAGCAGTACAGTGGGTTCTTTGAATCGCCAGCGCCAATCTTGCTCATTTCAGAGTCCCGAAAGGATGCGCGTCATCGCAGTATCTACCCCGCAGGACAAGCAAGGCACGAACACAATCCCGTGGGAAAGGCCAACCGGGGATTTTCATAGTGCCAAGTAGCTGCCCTGACGTAGTCATCGGCCATGTCGTCCGATTAGGCACTTGACGAATTCGGTCGCTGCGTTATCTGCGTACGCCGTGGCTTCTTTACGCCGAATGCGTAGTCGTTAGTCCGACAGGGTTCGGGGTCGAAAAGTTCGCATACACGGCTCCGTGAAGTTATCTCTCAACAATACTCGCGAATAACCCTTCAATGGAGGTTAGATCTGATCCTTTCGAATCTGCCAAATCGCACTTTTTCGATACGGGCAGTTGGGGGCCATTTTGCGACGTCACCCTAACCGTGAAGCAAGGCCGCCAGTCAGACAGCGGTACGTGGATAAAGATCAGCGACTATCCGTGCCGACAAGCTTTTCGGCACTTCATGAACCTACTCAACAGGGAAGTATACGGAGCTGCATTTCGCCGGTATGGCAAACGTCTTCGTGTCTTAGCCGTACTGGAAAAAGGCGAGGTCCGCGCCCGGGGATTGCGTTCATCGGAGCGTGGCACGTCCGGTCGGTGGTGGCATATTCATTGTGCAATTGAACTGCCCTCACACTTCGATGCTGTTGCCCTTGAAAGGCTGATTTGCGACTGTTGGGCGAAGGTCGAGTGGGGCCACGGCCGAATTCTAGTCCGCGACGGTGCGAACGCGGGTTGGATCAGCTATATGTTGAAAGACCGTCAGAAGTCAGAGTTCGACGGTTTTCTTGACTGCATAATCATAGAGTTTTTGCACAATCCAATTGCTGACGCGTAGACGTTCGTTGGAATTGGACTTTTTGTAGAAAAGCTCGAGCCAGGGCGGTTGCTCAGCAGTCGCCTTGTTTCCCTATTACGCGCGCGCGAGGGGGGCGCGATAATGATAAACTCCGATGGACCGGCGATGCTCGTGACACAAGACCCAACTGCGACATTGAGCCCTTGCTGACCGATTGCACAAAGCTCGTTCGAGGCTCTTCCGACGCGCTGTTCTGACCGGCTATGATGCCTTGTCCTGTCAAATCGCACCCAACTCCGACCCCCAGTTGGAGTGCGCCCCTAGAGCCGGACAGGATTAGGCGGCAGTTTTGACCGTCTGCCGGGCGTGGTGGTCCTCGAACTGGGCCGGGCTGAGATAGCCGAGCGCGGAATGGAGTTGGCGAGTATTGTAAACCTCGTCGATGAACCGGGGAAGATCAGCAGTCACATCCTCGAAGGTTTCGTAGTCCATCAGATAGACGGCCTCGACCTTCAGTGTCTTCATGAAGCTCTCTGCTTTCGCATTGTCGTAGGGGTTTCCGCGACGCCCCATCGAACCAACGGGTGAGCAGGCTGCGGTAGACCTCAGAGGCATATTGCGAGCCGCGGTCCGAGTGGTGAATCCAGCCCTTCGGTGGCTGCCGAGCTCGGATGGCTGCCTTCAACGCAGCAACTGCCAGACGCGCATCAATTGGGCGGCTGATCGCATATCCGACTACCCGACGTGACCACGCATCGAGAATGGCGGCCATATAGACGAAGCCGATGGCGATCGCCATGTAGGTGATGTCCGCCACCCAGACCTGGTTCGGGCCGTCGAGAATCCTGTCGCGCGCGAGATCGGGGAAGATCGGCCCGTCGTGGTCGCTGTCGGTCGTTGCCACGAACCGCTTGCGGCGCTTGGGTTGCAAGTCGTTCTCGCGCATGAGACGGCGGATCTTCTTGGAATTGACGACTATGCCGCGATGGCGCAGTTCGGGGCCAACCCGGCGATAACCATAGGCTTCGAACTCATCGCAGATCGCTCTCATGGTCGCGACAAGCGCAGCGTCGTCAATCGGCAATGACGGAACGTCGTAGTAGGTGGAGCGAGACAGGCCCATCAGCCGGCATCCTTCGGCGATGAAGAGACCATGGGGCCGGTGATGACGGATGTACTCGCGCTTCTCGGCCGCGGTGCGTTTTTCAGAGCCCCTTTTAGAAACTCGATTTCGAGGGCCTGCCGACCGACCATACGCTCCAGCGCCGCGATCTTTGCCTCGTAGTCCTGAAGCAAATCAGCCGCCTGGGCGTCATCATCGAACGCCCCGGCCTCAAACTTCCGCACCCAGATGCGGATGAGGTTGCGCGAGATGTCGTGTCGGTTGGCGAGAGCATGAAGCGTCTCGCCTGCAATGAAGTCCTGGGCGATCTGCCGTTTGAATTCGATGCTATGGGCGCGGTGCTTGGCCATGGCTTTCATCCTCTGAAAGCCCGATAGGTCCGGTCAATTCCCAACCTGCAATCTGTCCACCGTCAAGGGCGCACTCCAAGTCTCGCGTGCAAGAACGACCCTTTTGACGGAGCCGAGACCGGCGGCGCGGAGCCGCAGATAGCGGAGCAGAGCCGGTCTTGGCGGGCGGCGAATGGTGAGCGGGAGGTTATGCGCGGTTCTTGAAGCGCCAACTCTCGTTGCCGGTCTCGACGATATCGCAGTGGTGAGTGAGGCGATCGAGCATGGCGGTTGTCATCTTGGCATCGCCGAACACTTGAGGCCAATCAGAGAACGCCAGATTGGTAGTGATCAGCAGCGAGGTGTTCTCATAGAGTTTGCTGATCAGGTGGAATAACAACTGTCCGCCAGACTGACTGAACGGCAGGTAGCCGAGCTCGTCGATGACGATGAGGTCGTGGCGCAGCAGCTTCTCGGCGAGGCGGCCGCTGCGACCGGCGGCCTTCTCCTGCTCCAGCTGATTGACCAGATCGACTAGGTTGAAGAAGCGGCCTCTGGCGCGAGCCCGGATGACCGCAGAGGCGACGGCGATGCACAGATGGGTTTTACCGGTGCCGGTGCCACCGATGAAGATCGCATTGCGCTTGGCGTCCAGGAATGTACCGGTGGCGAGTTCGCGCACTTGTCCTTCATCGATCGGCGTATCGGCGAAGGCGAACGTATCGATATCTTTCAGGACCGGGAACTTGGCTCCGCCGATGCGGTAGCTGATCGAGCGTGCCTGCCGGTGGGTGCGTTCCGCCCGGATCAGACTGGCGATGAGCGGATAGATCTCATCGCGTCGGGCCAGTCCCTTACCGGCAATCTCATCGAAGTTGGCGCGCATGCCGTAAAGCTTCAGTTCGCTCATGGCTTCCAGAATCTCGTGGCGTTCCATCAGGCGATCTTCCTTATGCGGTCGTATCGGCCACAATCGGCCGCGGGTTCGATCTTGAGGCGAAGCGCGTCAGGCGTTGTGATGCTGGGCGGCGTCGCGGGCTGCTGCCGGCGTGCCAACACAGTCAGGATGACATCGCCACTGGCGATGCCGGCCTCCAGCGCTTCCGTACAGGCGGCCTCGACCGCGGCCATGCCGTGATCCAGCACCGCGCCCAATACTTTGACGAACTGTCGATCCCCGTCGGCGTGTTGCTTCAGCTTGGCGCGAACCTGGGTCAGCGCGGGCGGCAGTGCCCAATCCTTGAACGGGGCGCCGTTGCGCAACGCACCGGGCTTCTTCATCAGGACCGGCAGATAATGCCAAGGGTCGTAGATGATCTGGTCGCGCCGGAACTGGCGCGGATGGTCGGCGACCACCTCGTCACCCAGCAGAACGACGATGCGTTCGGCATGGGAGCGCACCAACACCATCCGACCGGCGGCCCGCGCATCGACGCTGTAGCGATTATGATCGGCCATGATCAGGCATGTGGTGCTGACCCTGACCGCCTTCTCGACAAACCCATCGAAGGGGCCGCGCAACTCCATCAGGCTCGTGCGTTCTTCCTGGAACACCTCCCAGATCGTGCGCTCTTTGAACTCCGGATGTTGGGTTCGTTTGGCGTAGGCAATGCACTGATCTTCCAGCCAGGCATTCAACTCAGTGAGGCTCTTGACCCGCGGTTTGGGCCGGAACATTTGGTCGCGCAGATTGCCGACTTGGTTCTCGACCTGACCCTTCTCCCATCCTGAGGCGGGCGTGCAGGCCACCGGCTCGATCAGATGGTGCGAGCACATCTGCAGAAAGCGAAGATTATATCGGCGAGCCTTGCCGACGAAGATCGCCTCGACCGCCGTCTTCATGTTGTCGTAGATGCCGCGCCGGCACACGCCGCCATAGAACCGGAACGCCTTGTCGTGGGCGTCAAACACCAGCTCCTGGGTCTCGCGAAAGTAGACGCGCACAAACGGCATGCGGCTGTGCGACAGCTTCATGTGCGCCGCCTTAACCGTCAGCGGCAGGCCCGCAAGCGTGATCGTCTCGTGGCTCCAGTCAAACTGGTAGGCTTCTCCTGGCGCGAAGCTCATCGGCACATAGGCATGCACCGGAACCCGGACGTGCTCATTGCGCCAAGCCTTGACGAACCGATGCACGCTGTCGTGAGCGCCGTCATATCCGCGCCCGCGCAACTCCTCGAACAGCCGCTGCGTCGATCGGCGTTCTCGCTTCGGCAGCTTGGCTTCCTGCTCCAGGATCTCCCTGAGAACCTCGATCCATGCGCCGAGCTTGGGCGAGGGCTGAACTCCGCGCTCGTACTTGAACTCGGTCTGGTGACCACGCACGACCTTGCGCACCGTCGCACGCGATACCGACAGCGTTCGCACGATCTCCTTGATCGAGCGATGCTGCTCAAAATAGGCGCGTCGAATCTCGCCGATCTTCTCCACGCCAATCATTCCCCAATGCCCTTCCCGGCCCCGCAGGGCCAAAGGGAAGGACGCTGACACAACTCATCATAGGGGGGTCGGTGTTGGGCGCGAAAAGCCCCCTTAGGGGGTCAATGTTGCAAGCAATTTTGCAGTCGGCCGACGACAGGGACGCGCAGATGTTGTTTTTTCTCAATCACGGCTTCCGCGTAATTGCGCATGACCGCCGCGGGCACGGCCGATCGACACAGAAGGCCGACGGCCACGACATGGACAATTACGCCGACGACCTGGCAGCAGTAGTTACGCATCTCGATCTGAAGAACGCCATCCATGTCGGCCACTCGACCGGTGGCGGTGAGGTGGTGCACTATATCGCTCGCCATGGCGAAGACCGTGTGTCCAAGGCGGCCATCATCAGCGCGGTGCCCCCCCTGATGGTGCAGACGCCAGCCAATCCCAAGGGTTGCCGAAGAAGGTGTTCGACGATTTCCAGGTGGCGCTAGCGGCCAACCGCTCGCAGTTCTATCGCGACGTCGCCGCGGGGCCCTTCTACAACTACAACAAGACGGGCAAACCCTCCGAGGCGACTATCGAGAACTGGTGGCGGCAGGGCATGATGGGCGGCGCCAAAGCGCACTACGACGGCATAGTCGCATTCTCGCAGACCGATTTCACCGAGGACCTCAAGAAGATCAACGCGCCGGTGCGCACAGCGAGGACGATCAGATCGTTCCCTACGTTGCTTCGGGCCCTCTCTCGGCAAAGCTGCTGAAGAACGGGAGGCTGAAGACCTATAAAGGCTTCCCGCACGGTATGCCGACGACGCAGGCCGAAACGATCAACGCCGACCTTTTAGCGTTCCTCAAAGCGTAACGTGTCCTGAAAGAACGGCGCCGCGTGATTTGGGTGCAATGATCCGCCAAATCAGAGAATCAAACGGGATATGGACTCAGCATCCCCTTGATCGTCGTTCGATATCCACGGGAGCGATCCTGTCAAGGGCCCCTCCGCTCGTATCTGGCGTTCAAGTCCGCAATCGGCGGAAAGCCTCGCCCGCGGAGTGCCAGTTCGATACCCTCCAAAACCAGATCATGGATTTTGGTTCTCTCCTGGAATGCGACCTCCCTTAGGGCCTCATGAACGGCCTCGGGTAGATAGAGGCTGGAATGCACAATGCCCGGCCGGGCTCGTCGGCCCCCGGGCTTAAGTGGGGCGCGGGCTTTCGGGGCCGGGGTTCGGGTTCGCTTGGCCATGAAAACACTCCTGACGGGCTCCCTGGGGCCTTCTGGGCCTATTTTACCGGCAGCGGCAGAAGTCAGCCCAGACTGTGACACCGTAGCGTCACAGCATTACAACATTGACTTAATTTTCCCTATCGTCGCAAATAATCGCAGATGGTCCTCAGGGGTATGCCGTAACGGACATGGGAAGGGGCCACGCGAAGGGCGTCCGCTAGGGTTGAAAGGGCCTTGAGGACGCCGGTTTCAGCGGACGGTAGGACAGCGGACAATGGCAGTTATCCTCTATTGCCGAGTGAGCACCGCCGACCAAACGTTGGAGCACCAGCGGACGCAGGCGGAAGGCGCGGGCTTTCGATTCGACGAGGTGATCGCCGATTACGGCGTCTCTGGCATTAGCACCACCCTCCGAGAGCGCCCCGAGCTCAATGTCGAGCTCTCTCTCCCGATTTTCCGGCTGGCGCTCGCGGTCTTTATCCCTTGGCGAGGGGCTGCCGGATTCGACCGGCGCGCGGGATGGCACCCGCGCCGATGGTGGGTTGGCTCGAGGGCGGCGCCGGCTTTATTCTTTTTGGCGTTATTGCCTGGCGGCGCCGTCGAGCTACCGGGTCGATCGCGGCTCGCGTTATCCATCTTCGTCACCCTCACGCGCGCGCGAGGCGGAGCCGAGCGGCGGCGCCGCCGATTTATTTTTGCGGGAATTGTTTTTGATCTGATCGGTGGCTTCGGTGGCTGCGGCGTCTGAGGTAGGGGGTAGGCTTCGCCACCAGGCCGATGGCAACGGCACGACATGGCCTTCGGATCCGCTCGCGCTCAGCGTTTTCGCCCGAGCGACGGGCCGATCGCGAGCGCATTGAATCTGCGGGTGAAAGGGCTCGCGTTATCCATCTTCGTCACCCTCACGCGCGCGCGAGGCGGAGCCGAGCGGCGGCGCCGCCGATTTATTTTTGCGGGAATTGTTTTTGATCTGATCGGTGGCTTCGGTGGCTGCGGCGTCTGAGGTAGGGGGTAGGCTTCGCCACCAGGCCGATGGCAACGGCACGACATGGTGCTCGCGTTATCCATCTTCGTCACCCTCACGCGCGCGCGAGGCGGAGCCGAGCGGCGGCGCCGCCGATTTATTTTTGCGGGAATTGTTTTTGATCTGATCGGTGGCTTCGGTGGCTGCGGCGTCTGAGGTAGGGGGTAGGCTTCGCCACCAGGCCGATGGCAACGGCACGACATGGCCCTCGGATCCGCTCGCGCTCAGCGTTTTCGCCCGAGCGACGGGCCGATCGCGAGCGCATTGAATCTGCGGGTGAAAGGGCTCGCGTTATCCATCTTCGTCACCCTCACGCGCGCGCGAGGCGGAGCCGAGCGGCGGCGCCGCCGATTTATTTTTGCGGGAATTGTTTTTGATCTGATCGGTGGCTTCGGTGGCTGCGGCGTCTGAGGTAGGGGCGCTTCGCCTTCAAGAGCGACGGCGAGATCATCGCGCCGCCGCGCATGGCCGGCGACGACGTCTTTCACGATGAAGCGCTCTGGGTGCTCATCGATCGACCAGGGCGGTGGGAAGCGGCGCGCAGGCACCGCACCGATCGGTTATACTCCCTGCCCGCGATGCGCGCCGGCCACAACGGCGCGTTAATGACCCAACCCAAGAACAGTCTGTCGGAGAGCCGTGCGCTACTTCGTGACCTATACCGGTACTCCCGAAGCGCAAACCGGAATTGCGTCTCATCGCGCGCCGAATTTGGAAGCCGCGCTCGCGATGGCTCGCCAATTCCTGAAAGAGCGTCGGCCGGACGTGACAATCGAGGACGGCAACGGTCACTCAATTTCTGGTGCCGATCTAGCGGCCTGCTGCCACGGCGAAAAGCATCTGACGGCCGATCTTCAGGCAATCAACGCGCGTTAGGTGCGGCTCTAGGGAGTGGCCTTTTATTGCACTTCGGAATTGCTTGCAGCCCTCGACCCAGGAAGCGGTAGGTCGTGGCCATCGTTATTCCGTTCCCGGCGTGCGGCGCTTTTTCAGGTCGCCCTTCCTTCGAATTTCATTGGGCGGTCTCTCTCTTATGGTCTCGACGGCGCAGTAATAGCGTCAGAATGCCGAGAATGATGTCGCCAGCGATCCATAAGCCCATGAGCATCTCGGGGCTGATGGTGGTAGGTCCAATTACCAGAGCGGGGTGCGTAGCAGAGCTGGTGTCCTTGCCGAGGCGCGCAATCTCGATCCAATACGAGATAAGGCAGTCCAACATTAGGCAGTTGAAGAGAACGAATAAGAGCGTGGACCCCTTGCCGAAAACGCCGCGCTTACGAACCTCCGTCCGCACGATAATCGGCCCCACGATCTTCGTCACGGTCCTCTCCCTTCTCGATCAGTGAGCGACCGGCGTTCAGCCGCGTCTGCGACCTTGCTACTTGCCTGACGCCTTTCCCTTGAGCCCGAGCTCCACCAGCCGGCGGATAGCTTCGGCGCGAGAGGGCAGGTCATGCTGCTTACGGCGCCAAGCATCAATCGCCCTCAAAAACGAAGGCGCTACGCGCATCTGGAAGCGTTCAGATTGCTCTGGGGGCATGCCACACCTTGACAGCCATGTGTGTACGTGACTACCACAATCTCGTGTAGCAAGCTAAGCGGGCGGTTGCAACACCCGCCTAGCCCTAACCCCAGCCACAGCAGTCCTCACAATCTCCAAGGCTGACGACTATTCTGTCACGCTGCGACGGCCGCCCCTTTTTCGTCGGTGCCCCGGTTGCGCCCTCCCGACGCCACGTTAGGCGCGGACCATTCAGTCTGGGGGAGTGTCGGGGAGTGCGGGACGCCTGCACGGAGGCACTACAAGCGTTCCGCACGCTCGGCGCTGTCCGAAAAAGGGGATGGCTCCGGCCGGGGGAGACCGGAGCCATGCGGACGGAGAGTGCGTTGGGGATTGCCGGGGGATTTTCTCCGTCATGTTCAGATTGACGGTGACCTGAGGCGAAGGAAGTGACCCGCATCACAAGTTCCGCTTTTTTGGGGGCTCAAGCCCGGTCGTTCTCCGAGCCCGAAACCTTTCCAGTTTTCGGGTTGACCAAATGCAAGCGCGAACACGCGGCGCACGTCACCGCTTCATAGCTCTGAGTATCCCGCAGCGCGGTCGGATCGTCCGCGACAAAGCCTTGCACGTTCAGGACGGTGTTTGGGCAACGATAGATAAAGGGCGCCATGCTCAACCAATGCAAAATAGACGTGGGCGAGCGCTTGGCCGCCCTTGTCGCGGACGATGAAGCATTCGGCGGTTCTATACACCGGCCGTCGGACTTCTGTATGATGGCGGTATGAATGAAAAACTCTTCAGCGAATTGCCAGCATGGCTGACCCAAGCCGGTCTGGCCGGCACTCCTGAAACTGACATTGTCTCTGGGTTCTGTGCACGTTGTGTTGCGGCTGGGATTCCGCTTGGTCGCGCCCTCGTGTTTATCGACACGCTCCATCCGGTCCACGAAGGGCGGCTGTTCCGGTGGGGCTTTGGTCCCGACGAACCCTCTGTGCACGAATATGGTCGCACCAGCTTGGAAGGGCTCGACGCGTCTAGCTCCGTAACTCTGGATGTACAGGCGACCGACAGCTGGCGGCGTGGCCCGTTCTACAACATGCTACAAACCGGTGCGTCGCTGCTGCGCCGCCGTCTGGATGCCGACACTAAAGACGAGTTCTCCACGCTGGCTGAATGGCTCGCAGCGGGTATGACCGACTACGTCGCGATGATCGCCCGCTTTGCGGCCGAAGGCGTTATCGGTGAGATGGATGCAGTGTATTCATCATGGGCGACAAGGCAGTCTGGGGGATTCAGCGACGCTGCAATCGCCGCACTTGAACGCATCGGCCCGTACCTCGCGCTCGCCATCAAATCAGTGGCGCTCGGGCGCATGACCCGGACACTGATGAAGACCTATCTTGGGCGCGACGCTGGCCAGCGCGTGCTCAGCGGACGAATCGTGCGCGGTATTGCCGAGCGAATCGACGCCGTCGTGTGGTTCAGCGATTTGCGAGGATTCACGCGGATCATCGACACTTCGCCAGAACAGGTCAATCGCTTGATTGACGATCCACGCAGCGGCGGCCACCAGAAGCGCCGCCGGCAGCGGCAGCACGGCCCCGGCCACCACAGCAAACGCCGCGAACGGCGTGGCGCAAGCGAAAGCGAAGCTTGCCAGCGCGCAGGCGGCGGTCAGTAGGACCAGACAAAACAGCGGAGCGAACCTCGGGTCAATCGGAGCGAGCCGGGCCGTTGAGGCGGCGGGAGAGCGCAGGATATTGAGAACCATAGTTGATCTCCTCTTGTTGAATTTTATCACTAAGGGTGGCTGCCAGCACGGATCAAGCCGTGCAGGGATGGTCACCGGCTGAATCGTCCAGTTCGTCAGGATCGAGCCGGTCGTGAGCCGAGAGCCAGGCCGCCAGCGCCGGTGAGCTCGGCTCGGCCGCCTGCAACTGTCGTAGTGCAACGCGGACGGCAGCGCGCGCGAAGCGGTCGGCGGCTATCCCGACCTCGGGCGGCCGCTCCCCCGCGACCACCGCCTCGATAATTCGCCGTTTGACCTCGACGAGTTGCGGGTCACCGTAGCGGGTCAGGATCATTTGGAAAGCCGCGTGGCGCTCAGATTGGAATGATCGGCGATGACCGAAGGCGTCCCGCAGCGGATGCCGCGGGTAGAAGCGAGCGCAAGGAACCCATCCGGCCGGCACAGCTTCCGTGGCGGCGTGAGTACGTTTGTGGCGTAGTAGCCTCGGGAGAACGTGCGTGTGCGGACCGTCGGGACTCTTTCCGTCCGGCGGCGGGATCGGCTGGAAGACCTCGACGCGCCCCGCACGGCTGAGGAAAACCCGGCGCGGGTTGGCGGCCAGGATCACGCCCATTGCACCGTTGTCGGGGGCGAACAACGATTGTCCCGCCTGATGCCGCAGCGCGGCGACGACGGCTGAATCGCTGCTGCGGATACAGGCATCGATCTGCAACGCCCCAAGCCCGAGGTCGAAGAGAATGGCCGCCCGATCCTGCTCGCGCAGCGCGTCGTGATCCGGACCGATCTCACTCAGCACCGTGCGCTGGTTCATGGCGCAAGCTTCTTCGGGAACGCATAACGCCACACGCTGACTCCAGCTTTGTGCGGTGAGCGATTCCGAGGCGATGGGACGCAGTGCCTCGTGGGCCTCGATGCGGATGCCGCCCGGCGCGGTCATGACAGAAATCGCGTCGGCGGCGCGATCGAGCGCCGAAGTCTCCTCGGCGTCGCGCGTGAATTCCGCGATAGCTCCAAATGTGCCGACACTCCATACGGTTTCGACATCTGTCAAATGGTCGGCTAGATAATTCAAGAGGTCCGTCTTTCCGCTCACATCACCCCCCGCGGTCATTCGAGGAATCGAAAACAAGACAGCAACCTGCGCGATGCAATAACAACCCCGGTGAGGCTGAATGCGAGACCAAATCCGCACAATGTGACGATCAGCGATGTGCGAAGCATCGGACGGGCCGTCAGGGCGTGGAGGTCGAGCGTGTGCAGGGCGCGGTACAGCCAGCGATAAGCGCGTCGCGAACGATCGAGCTTTTCGAGCAACGCACCGCTCGCTCCGTCGATATGAAACCAGTCGCCGCCGCACACCAGCCGAAAGACCGGCGCGTTCGGCACGGTCGAGGTAAAGAGGTAATTGTCATCGGCCTCGATCGCGACAGGGACATCGCATCCGGCGGCCAGTTGCTTAGCGGCGGCGGCGATTTCACCTGCCGCCAGGAACGCCCGGTCGGGGGTTTCCGTGCCGGCGCGGACACGCACGGAGAAAAAGCTTTGCCGGTCGACGCTGAAGCGCTCACGGCGACGTATCTGCCCGCCGAACGCGAACCATTCGACTTCCTTCACTTGTTTGGAAACACGCTGAAGTTCGTCCTGTGGAATCGCCCGCCAATCCGGCGCGCCGGCCACCGCTTTCGCTTCTGCCTCGGTCGGCTTACCGGTAGAGAACAGCCAGCCGTTGTCCATCGACAGCCAGCCGCTGAAAATCCAGGTCCAAACGAACAGCATGCAAATCAATCCAAGCCGGTGGTGCCATGCCAGCCAGCCGCGATACGGCGTCAGCCGCGACCCTTCGGCGCCGATGCGCAACGTGCCGACGACGGCACCCGCGGTCGCGCCGACCAACGCCAAGAGCGAGAGCCACGACACTATTACAACCCAAGCCGTCCGGTGGCTGCGCAGCGGCGCCGGGTAGATCCAGTGCGCAACGCTACCGAGGTAGTTCCATGCACGCTCGCGGCGCGTGGTATCCAAAACGACTTCACCCGTTCGCGACGACACATAGAGTTCGGTGCCGAGCCCATCATCGATCGCGATTCGATACAGTGGGCGGTGGAGATCAAACCCGTTCGGCACCGTCCATTGATCGTAGAAGAACGACCCGGCGACGACCGCGCGCGCAGCGTCCAAGTGGCGGCGGCGCGCGTGTTCGGCTCCGATCGAAAGCGCCAATTGTTCCGAACGTACCGCGGCATCGGATAGGTCGGCGGCGTGCAGAGCGAGGACATCCGAGGAACCCGCAAGCAGATAAATCGGCCCGTCGGGCCGCTGCAGCAGGCGTACGCGCGTGATGTTCTTGATGCCGCTGGCGGCGACGGCATCGGCAGGACCGTGCGCGAGACCGGCGAGATCGAGCGCGGCGAGTCCACCGATGCGCTCGATCTCATTCAAGGTGGGAAACGGCACGAAATGCATTACGATGCCGGTCGCGAACCACATTGCGAAGAACAAGCAGAACACGACGCCCAGCCAGCGGTGGAGTAAAATAAGCGCGCGCATCATTGCGGCACGGTTTTCACCACTTTAAGTGGGCGCCAACCTCAAAGGTGCGCGGATCGCCGAGATAAACTTGGTCCGGATAGCCTGGATCGGAGAACGCGGCATAGACGGCGTTCGTCAGGTTGCGCACACGGAACGAAAGACGCAAACGGTTAATGTCCGGCCGTCCAAGATCCTTGCCGGGAATATCGACAAACGCATAGACGTCCGCGGTTGTATAGGCGTCCATGGTCGTGGCGTCGTCCTCATAAAGATACCGATTTCCGACATAGCGCACCGAGCCCCCGATCTCGACCGGCCACTGCAAGTGATCGAAACGATAGGCCGCGCCTGCATTGACGATAATCGGAGCGACGTTCGATGGCGTGTTGCCGGTCCACGATACGACGGCCCCGGTGACCGGATCGACGACGTTATCGAAATTCTCGTACCGGGCTTGCGTCAAGGCAACGTTCCCCCATAGCTTTAAGCCTTCGATCGGACGCACCGCGCCGGCCAGTTCAATGCCCTTGGTGGCGATTTCGCCGGCCAGAGCGTACGTGGTGTCACTAGTTTGCACATAGACGTTGCGCCGGGTGATGTCGTAGGCGGCGAACGTCCACTCCGCCCTGTTATCCCAGAACAGCTGCTTGACGCCGGTTTCGTAGATTTGCGCACTGGTCAAGGCCAGGGGTACGGAGGCGTCGACGGAAAAGACGTCAGCGACCGCCGGATCGTACGACGTGGCGTACATGCTGTAGAACACCAAGTTGCGGATCGGTTCATAGGTGTAAGCGGCGCGATAGGAGACCGGCTTCCATACTTGGGTGAACGGCTCGCCGGCGGGGATCGAGCCATCGTAGTTGATGGCGTTGCTCTTCAGCGTCCAATCGTCCACGCGAATGCCGCCGATCAGCGCGAACTCGGGCGTGATCTTCAGACGGTCTTCGAACGCCAGCGCGACATCATCGAGCTGCTTGTTAAAGGTATCCGGAAACTCCGGACCGTAAACGCCCTGGACCGGGTCGACGACGCTGACATAGTCGTAAGGATAATCGTTGGGATTGCCCTCTTGCACGAACGTGATCCAGTCTCCGCTCACCTGGAGTTGGGCCGCGAGTCGGTTGTCCATGCCTAATAGCCGCGAATCCCAGGAGAAATCGAGGTTGTCGCCGACCACCTGCTGATTATGCGTCGCAAAGAACCGGTCGCGATCAATCACATTCGGCGCAAAGACCGCTCCGTCGTCGAACGCATAGGTTTCGCTGTCGAACCAGTGACGCTGCGCCTCGTAATAGTAGACCTGATCTTTGACCGTGACGTTGTTAAGCGGCGCCCACTCGAAGCCACCGCGCAGCCACAGCTCCTCGGCCCCGGTGGAATTGTTGGCCACGTTGTAATTGGTCGTCAGCGTTCGGGAGTCCACCGTCATCGGCCCTAGATTGTCGCCGGAAAACGTGCTGAACGCATTGCCCGAGATGACGCCACTCACCGCGTAAGGCCCGGCAAACGAAACCGGAACCAGCGGCGTACCCCAATAGGCATGGCCATCGTCCTTTTTATATTCGATGGCTACAAACGTCTTGAACTCGTTGTTGACGCGATAATTCAGTTGCCCGGAGAGATTCCCGAGATCCCGATAGTCACCGTCGACGAAGCTGTTGATCTTGGATTCGGTTATGTCGACGCGATAATCGAGACCTTCGACCGACGTGCTGCCCCCGGAGCCGTAGTGCGAGCGGAGCGAGCCGAGCGAATCCAGCGAGAGATCCAGCTCGTTCTGGATCGGACCCGTGGTCGGCTGCCTGCTGACGTAGTTGACCGAGCCGCCGATCGCCATGATCCCTGACATCAGCGCCGACGGCCCTTTTAGGAACTCGACTTGGTCGAGATTAGCGGTGTCCATCACGCGCGTCGTGTCGCTCGCCACACCGATCCATATTCCATTGTAGAGAACGTTCACTGCCCCGAAGGTGAAGCCTCGCATCGAAAAGTTGGCCGGCGCTCCGGAAGAATCGAGGTCCAACACGCCGACCGCGCCTTTGCCGATTTCAGCGCTGCTCCGATAGCCCTGGTCCTGCATCGTCGGTTGAGTGACGATCTCAACGCTTGCCGGCGTTTGGAGGACCGGAAGGCAGAGCCGGCTTGCGCTGGTCGCAACGGTGCCGAGCGGCGTCATTGGAATTCCCGCGACCCAGTCAGGCGGCGTCTGCGCCGGGCTCGGCTTCGGGGCCGGCAACACCTGGGCGCCGGGTTTTTTGGCTCGCCTATGCGGCTTCGGAAGTCGCGCAGCAATGTCGATCGAAGGAAGCTGCCCCTGGCCCTTCGCCGCTTGACCCTCTTGCGGCACCGTTTGAGCGGTACCGTGAGTTGGCGCGAGAAGCGCCACAGCCACGAATGCCAATGTCAGAGGAAGGAGAGGACGGAACGTAGGCAACCGACCGGCGCAGCCGTAGCTACGCCGCGTCGCGACGGGTAAGGCACGCATAGGAGACACCTCGGGTGGCACGCCCTGTGGCACGTCACCGCGACTTGAAGTGTCCCGCACATCCAATGAGGATGATTGGTTCGCCTCTACCGCCAGTACACCCCGACCGACAGCGCTCGCGCATGACCACGGCTGACGGCAGGTCTCCTGGCTCGCGGGTCGTAACCTTCCGTCGCCTTCCCAGGACCCGAGATCCCAGTGGACATATGACGGAAAACTCGCCGCTTACAGTTGCGGGGGCAGCCACAGCATAAGGCGCTGTTACGCCCGCACTGCGTTCCCTTTTGATCCCCGACCGGGGGAACCGTCGCGCAAACGATATTAGGCCGCGCTGAAACCGTCAACATCCAATGTCTACTCGTTTGCCGGCAGGACGGTCATCGCCGGACTGCTGTTGACGCGATATTTTGTGCTTTCTTCCCTCATCAAGGCTGCCCTTGGACGGGCGGCCTCCTGCGCTTCGCGCGTCTTCTCGTTGCGCCAGGGATGCTTGCGCGCCAACAGTACCCCAAGGCATTGATGGCATTGTATGGTTAAGCCTAGCGTTGATGAAAATATTTTTTGGCTCGTGACATCCCGCTAACAATCAACAAGTGCCCGTCTGTCACGGGTTTCTTCGATTCCCATTCGAAGGTGACAAACACGACAAAATAATTTTCTGTGAGCAGAAAAAGGTCCGTAACTCAACTCCGTCGCAGGCTCAAGCAACGGTTGCCGCGCAACGCGCCGGCGAAATCTACCGGGTGTCCAGTAGCCAACGAGATGTGCTAATACTACCGCGCCAGCGGATCACGTTTCAGTCGCGGTGAATCTCAATTGCGAACTTGACCAGCTCGCTCGTGGTCTCAAGCATCATTTTCTGTTTTATCGTCGTGCATGCGTTTGCGACCGTCTTGTAAGAAATGCCAAGTTCGTCAGATATGAAGGTCAGGCTCTTGCCCTGAGCAAGGAGGCGCAAGATATCAAGCTCCCGAGCTGATAATCCTTTTACTTGCTCCCCAGAGGACGTAAGGCCGAGCGCCAACTCAGTGGCAATTTCGTGCTCGAGATAGCGGCCACCTCCTGCAACAACGTTCACGGCCTCGATCAACTCCTCAGCCTTCGCTCCCTTGCTGACGTAACCGCGGGCACCGGCCTCAAGCGCCCGGGCTACGTAGACCGGATTCGCGTGCATACTGAACATAAGGACGCGCGCATTCGGATCGAGCACCAGGAAGCGACGCAACAAATCGAGACCACCGTAGCCTGGAAGGTTGATGTCTAATAGCACGAGATCCGGGTGCTCAACGCGAAAGAGCGCAACGGCTTCGCGGCTGCTAGCCGCTTCGACGATGACCAAATTGAGGAACGTCGAGAGCAGGCGACGTAGGCCTTCACGCACGACAACATGATCGTCAACGATGAGCAGCTTCATGGGGGCTCTTCTCTGCAAGCACCTCGGCACCATCAATTTCGCCTGGCGCTTGCGTGAGAGGTAGGCTTGCTGATACGATTACGCCTCGGCCGTCGGAGCGATTGCCGGTTGCAAATGTGCCGCCGATCGCGGCGACGCGTTCGCTCATCCCGCTGATACCAAACCCAAAAGCCTGATCTTCCGACGCGTAGCCAATGCCGTCGTCCCACACCTCGACATTGACGGCATCTTCCATGGCGCGGACAGTGACGCGAATCATCGATGCCTGAGCGTGTCTTACGGCGTTGCTGAGGCTTTCCTGAATGAGGCGGAAAGCGACGTTATCCACGCCATGCGCGGGCGCAGCGGTAATTGACACGACAAACGTGATATCGGGGCGGCGCCCTCTCCAGAATTCCACAAGACCGCGAACGGCTCGGTCCAACCCGAGGTCGGCCAGCACACCAGGCCGCAGCCGGACAAGTATTGTCCTCAGATGCTTCTGCATACCGCGAACGGAATCGATAATTGCGTCCGCTCGTGCACGCGCGTCCGCAAATGCGGAAGTTGCCAAAAACTGCCGGATCATTGCGGCGTCTGCGCCGGTGGCAAACAAGAACGGCCCGACCTCATCATGAAGATCCCGCGCTATCTCGGCGCGCTCCTCCTCCTGGAGAGTTACCAATTGCTTCGTGAGCAAGCGATTGGCAAACTCCATCTCAGCTAGCCGGCTCACCATGGTATTGAACCCCCTGCGCAAAGAGTCCAATTCCATAGGTATTGGCTTATCTAGTTGAGGCGAGTAATCGCCATGGCTCACACGCGACAGGGCGGCGCAGACATCTTCAATCGGCCGCAGCGCCTGAAAAAGGATCCAATATGCGAGGACAAGCAGAAGGACGCAACATACGATAAGAGTCGCTACAATTAGCTTTGCGTCATCCCACGCTTCGGCTACCTCGTTGGCGGATGTCGACTGCAAAACGATACGGCCGCTGCCGGAAAGAAATGCTGGGAGTTTGGGGTAGACGGTAATCGGTTGGCCCCCGACGAGCCGCACGAACCAATTCGGGGCCGGATCATCGGGCACCAGCGGTGTAGACGTCGCCAAACGCGCGTTCTTTTCCCCAAGCAGCGAGGCCACCAAATGCCGGTCTCCGTCAAAATCAGCAACAATAAGATGCAATCGATGGCCTGCGTTGGCGACTTCCCCGGGCTCGCCAGCCGCATTTTGGATGACGCGAACGCCGACCGAAACGGCGGCCTGCATCTCGGTTCGCACTTTCGTGATAGCGTGGAAATAAGTCAGGATGCTGCCGACGAAGACGCTCATCACAAAAACGATCATAATCGCCACAAATAGACGACGCTGGATGGACATTACGCGAACTCCATCACCTAAACCGCGATGCTACCTAACAACGTGGCTTAAGCGCCAGATACTACAGCATTCTCACTACGCCGGCGTGCAAAGCTGTCCCTCCGATTCTGGTCCCGATCGGATGCCGCCGTGTGCTGGTTTCCGATAGAGCCGACATCGAAAGCAAGTAAGAAACCGAAGGCCACAAGATAAGCTCGCCCGCGGCCGCTTTAGTGTGGAAAATGACATTTCGACTCCGGTTCGTCGAAGCCCAAAGTATCCGTTGGGAAATTCGAATCCGACAAACCGGATTGCGGCGAAATAGACGTCACCATCAGAGCCTGGCCGAGTAGCACGGGTTGACGAAGCTGCTGATCCCACCTCCGAAATGTCAGTGCTTGCCCTTTAAAGCCGTCGACTTCGAACTGATCGGATCGAAGGAAAGCCTTGAGGTCGGCGGGTGCGGTTTTACCCGAGCGGATGACTGCATCGCCAACGATTCGCAACGCAAGCCAACCGGCATAATCGTGTTCGGTCATGGCGCGGTGGGCGAAGACCTCGAAGCGGCGTTGCATTTGCAGCGCCGAATAGTCATGGAAACTTTGGTGCCATGCCATCGCCACCAGCCCTTGAGTGCCGACGATTGGCCTGGCGTCCCAGGTATTATAAGGGAGGTAGTCGCCGAATTGGTCGTTTTCGTCGGCGACGACCAGTACGTCGTAAGGCGGTACGCCACGTGTCGCGAGTAGCATCTGGCTTTGAATTTGTTGGACTCCGGCGCCGCCCAGCGACGGGCTTGAATCATAGGAATAGACGCGTTCGTCGACTATTTTGCCACCGAAGCGGGCCGCCGAACGGCGGATGTCGTTGGCATAGGCCTCATCGGCCGCACTCAGGCCTCTCAGCAGGAACCAGCGTGGCCAGTGCTTGATCGCGAGAAACTGCGCAAGTGCGTCTGCGCGCATGGCACGGCTTGGCAACAAATGGAACACATTTGCCCGGCAGTTTTCCTGCCGAAGACTATCATCGATCGTCCCGACATCGAAAATGATGACCTCGGCCGCTTCGGGCAAATCAGCTACCGCAAGTAGATCTGCCGGATTGAGATGAGCGACGATGATGGCGGGCATGGCCGTGAGCACCTCCCTTGCGCGAGCGACGACGTCGCCATCCGCCGGAAGCACTTCAACGTCCAAAGGATAGTTCCAGCCGAGAAATTTGCCGGTCAGATTGATTTCTTGCGCCCCGAGTTTCGCGCCGGCCAATCCACTGTCTGCGGCGATCGGCTGCAGCAGCGACAGCGGTTCAGGCGCGCGATAAGCCTTGCCGAGATATACGATGTTGATGGGCGTGCTTTGCCAACCGTCGTTCAGCTCGGCCGACAAAAGGACGCCGTCTTCGGCGCGGGCCACAAGCGACAGTAAAGTCACAATGAGGGAGATCATAAGAAGAAGTGATCGCATGAAGGCTCCGCGCTTAGCCAATTGCGCCGCCCGTCAGTTCATCGAACTTCTTCCGATCCCAGCCTTCTCTGGGTAAATGTCGACATCGGCACGTACCGTGCATGCAAAGGGGCGCCAGGGCGTCCGCGTAAAAGAGTAAAGGAATCAGGCGACCTAGGGAGAGGGCCTGATTCCAGTACCACGGACGCTTAGGGAGAAACGCCAGATTCCATCGGTTTCTATGCTTAGGCCCTGGACACGGTTGAATTATATGGCCCGTCGGGCCGATAGCGATGGAAGAACTTCCCAATATGATCGGGAAAATTTCCCAATCGGACGCTTCTCAAGGCCTCGGGTCGAGCCTTGAGACTCCATGCTGCGAAAGCTGAACCTCCGAAATACCGCTCGCCACTGAAATAAAAAATCCCGCTCCGGATTGTCTCTGCAGTTGGGTCACGTGGTCAGTTGGGTCAAATGGGAAGTTTTCTAAATTGTGTCGGGAATTTTGGGCACGCAAAAATGCCTACCGCGCTCTTTCAATTGTCGGAGTTAAAGGCATTCAATTCCCCCAGTTCCAGAGGCTTCGCTAGTGTGAGTTGGCGTTGAAAAAGTTGGACTTGTATGGGCACAACTCGCGCCAAAATAGGCTTTGTTCGGACCCTTCTTGCGCTCCCGATGATAAGCGCCACGGCATTCGCGCCGGCGAGCGCATTCGACCACGGGTTCGATCCGTCGGATTCGGTGGTGCAGTGGTTTGAGCATTTGCGACGGCCCGACATCGACGAGGATTACCTGGGCGTCGTCAGTTGCTGCGGCAAAGGTGACGCCTATCCTGTGGACGTGGTTGAAGATGGTGGCGCCGACAGGGAGTGGGCGGTTAGGATTATCGACGGCAGTGCGATCGAGTTTCCCGATGGCTCTACGCGACCGTTCGTCCCAGACGGCACGGTAGTTCGCTTCTACGGTTCGAAAATGGTCAAGCCGAACAGGTAATCCGACCAAGCATGCATGGGTGTTCATCTCGGTTTGGAGCCGACAGGTGCACGAAGTCTGGTGCTTCGTACCGCTGCCGCCGAATACGTGACGCGAGCGTCTGCCAGTTTGGAAACAGACATGCACTCGTTGGGGCAATATGGAAGCCACGGGCATTGTTGAGGAGATTTGCGCAGCGAAAGGGCCTTCCGAAGCGCTCGGTTGCATCGTACGCGGCTTTGGCGCCGATACCGGCACGCTGCATCTGCTGGAGGAAGACGGGCTTCTGCATCTTAAGGCGCTGTACGGTGAATTCCCGCCGCCCGTGCTCGCGGTGATCCGCGAGATCCCTGTCGGCCGCGGCATGGCCGGCCTTGCCGTCGAGCGAGCGCGGGCCGTCGATGCGTGCAACATCCAGACCAACGCCAGCGGCGACGTGCGTCCCGGCGCGAAGGCGACCGGCATGGAGGGAGCGATCGTGGTGCCGGTCTTCGACGGCGCGCGCGTGATCGGCGCACTTGGCATCGCCAACCGCGGCGAGCGGCTTTTCAGTGAAGAAGAGAAGGCCGCGCTGATCGCCGCCGGGCGGGCCCTCGCGGCCCGGTAGATCGGCTACTCGATCAGCATCCGCTCCTTCGCGCTGCGCTTGGCCTCGATGCGAGGTTCCTGCGCCGCGCAGCACTGAGTTGCCCTCAAACAACGTGCGCTGATCGATCGCTGGCGGCGACAGCCAGTCGCTCTCCGCCATTTGTCCGCCGGCCGTAAACGCCGCGAGCGGGTTGTCATAGGTCACGCGCCGCACCTGTTCTTCGGCGATGCCGCGTTCGCGCATTAGCTGCGCCGTCTTCGGCACCGCGAGCGGATCAGATACGCCCCAATCGGCGCTGGAATTAATGAAGACATGCTCGGAGCCGTATTGCCGTACGATCTCGACCATCCGCTCGTTGCCCATCTTGGTGTGGGGATAAATCGTGAAGGCCGCCCAGAATCCGAGATCGAGGACCTCACGCACCGTTTCCTCGTTGTTATGGTCGACGATCACGCGGTCGGGCGCCAACTGGTGCTCGATGCAGACGGCCATCGAGCGCGAGGTGCCCCGCTTTTTGTCGCGATGCGGCGTATGGATCTGCACCAGCATGCCGAGCTCTTTGGCGAGTTCAAGCTGGGCGCGGAAGTATTTATCTTCGGCCGCCGTCTGTTCGTCATAGCCGATCTCGCCGACGGCGACGACGCCCTCCTTGAGCAGAAAGCGCGGCAGGATTTCCAGGACCTCCTCGGCCAGGCGCTCGTTATTTGCTTCTTTGCTATTGAGGCCTATAGAGCAGTAGTGCCGAACGCCGAACTGCGCGGCGCGGAATCGCTCCCATCCCACGAGTGTTGAAAGATAGTCGATGTAACTTCCCACCGACGTGCGCGGTTGGCCGATCCAGAAGGCGGGTTCGATGACGGCGACGATGCCCGCGGACGCCATGGCCTCATAGTCGGCCGTGGTGCGCGCCAGCATGTGGATGTGGGGATCGATATACGTCATGGTGATTCCTCCTTCAGTTTGGCGAGAGATGTCTCGCGGCAAGAGCTTCCCAGCTTATCTGGCCGCCGCGAACCGCGGCCGCGAGAGCAGGATCGCGGCCAAGAATGCTCGCGGCGTCGCGATGCGGGCTTTCCCAAGCGCAAGCGCCGCAGCGTGACGTTCATTGGGCGCTACACTGCCAAGTACGCGAGCGAGATCGTCGATAGCGGCGTCGTCGGCATGCGGACCAACGCCGCGCCAGAGCTCGTAGCTGACCGTTCTGCCGGCCGCCCAGCGTTCGTGCGCATAGTCGCAAAGCATTCGGGTCAGATCCGGATTCCACCGCCGCTCCAGACCCTCGATGGGGTAAAGCGTGCTGCCAATGAACAGCGCCTTTACCACCATCTGGTTCCAGCGGTTTTCGGAGAACTGCTCAGCGGGATACGGGCTATTGTGCGCCACCGCCTCAAATACGGCTTTCATGTTGGTGCGCAGGCCCTCGGCCGGCGCGCTCGACATAGCGCGGCTGGTCCGGATAAAGCGGTAGTCCGCGATAGAAGGCGATCAGTTCGCCGACGTCCGCGGTAGCGAAAAGCTGCTCGAGTCGTTCGGCAAATCGCGCGCCCGACCCGCCGGCGGCGAGGAGGAGAAAAACGCGGGCGGCTTGATCCAGGCTCCAGTCGGCCGGACGCCAACCCGAACGCGCGGTTTCCGCAGCCGCCGCATCATGCAGCAGACAGAGCGAGGTCCGCCTTGCCGATGCGGCGATGTACTAGGCTGATCGCTAGGAACAGTGCACGATCGTTCTCGGCACTGCCGACTGCCGCCGCTTGCACCTCAAGCCAGCCCGCAGCGTCGCTCGGCAGTTGCCGGCGCAGCCAGTCTTGCAACAATTCTCCCGGTGTCATGGTCGCCATGGTCACGTCCCCGCAATAAAGCGCTGGAAACCGAGGGTGAGGAGAAAGGCCGCCACCGCCCCGCCGGCGAGCACCGGCTGCCCCTGCCCCGCCATGAAGAGTCCGTCGAGCAGGCTGATGCCGGCAATCAGCAGCATGATGGCACGCGGAACATCGGGAGCGCCCGAAAGAAAAAGGGAGCCGAGCGCCGAGAAAACGGTGCCAAGCAGAAAGAGATAGAGAATGAGCGCGGCGACTACTCTCGGCAGCGAATGGCACGCCGTAGGCGAACGGTGCAGCGAGGAAAAGGAGCGGCCAGAGATTTCCGACGCGCCGCAAGCTCTCCTGCTTGGCGATGTAGGTAAGGCCGATCAGATAGCAAAGCGAGACGATGGCGGCGAGCAACAATCGCGCGGGCAGTGTCCCCGCGATTGCCAGCCCGGCGATGAAATAAACCAGGAGCCGGCAGAGCCCCATCAAGAGCGGGCTGACCGGGTTGCGCTTTGTGCCAGCCGTCATAGAGCACGATCGCCGCCGCCAATATCGCGCCCGCGAGCGGCACGCGCCAGCCTGTGCTGGCGGGCATCCCGTAGCCGAGCGCAAGCAGAAGAACGAAGCCGAAAGCAAGCAGGCCAAAGCCGTAGGCAAAGACAGTTGCCGCTGTCACCTCGCCGGCCGGGATCGGCCGATCCGGCCGGTCGCGCCGGTCGAACTCGCGGTCGAACGCGTCATTGAGGAACATGCCGGCGACGTAAAAGAGCGAAAGGGAAAGCAGTGAGCAGTGTCGCTGGCCGCGCCGTGACCGGTGCGCCGGAAAGCACGATTCCGGCGAGCACGTTGGTCCACACCGTCGGCAGGTTGGAAACCCGCCCGAGCCGCAAGCGCGGCCGACCAACTCATGCCGCCGATCGCCGTTCGGCCCATGGCGGCTCCTTCCAGTTAGATAACAATTCCTGGAAGGCGAGTGGCATGCGCATCGCGAGCGGCCCCCGGGCCACGCAGGTCTTCTCTTTTGTGTTGGTCAACGAGTCTATCATCCGTGCCCAGCGCTGCTCGAGCGACCCTGCCTCGTCGAACAGATGCCGGAGAATCAGCGCTTTGACTTCGGTCGCGGCGAGTGGCCCGGTGGAAGCAGAGCGGCGTCGGAGCTGATGAGCAGCGGCCCGTCAGCCGGATCGTCGGTCGGCCGGCCGTGCGAGCCTTTGACCAGCGTCGCGTCAAGCGGGATGACATCCATCAGCGTGCGGGAGCCAAGCGCGCGCTTGGCGAGGCGCCAGCCGATGCTGAGCTTGGGGAAGCGGATCGACGGGATCGAGGAAAAGTTCCACCGGGTCATAGCCCGGCTTGCGGTGGATATCGACGGTTCGCGCGTAGTCGGGCGCCTTCGCGTCGTCGAGCCAGTAGTAATAAGTGAACCAGCTATCCGCGCGCGCGAGCGCAACAAGTTCTCCCGAGCGCGCGTGATCGAGGCCAAATTCCGCCTTGGTCGTGTCGTCAAGCACGCGTTCGACTCCGGGTAAGGCTGCGACCAGCGCCTTGACCTCCGGGATCCGCTCTTGGCGGTCACGTAGATATGCGCAATCTGATGATCGGCGACGGCAAAGGCGGCGGAAGCGCCAGGGTCGAGTTGCTCGCGGCCTAGCTCCTCGCGCACCGCAATGAGACCGGCGCGGCGCAGCGCGCGGTTGATGTCGATCGGCCTGCTCACCGGCGTGATGCCATATTCAGAAAGCACAATGATGCGCGCGCCGTCGCGGCGCGCATCATCGATGATCTCGCCGCAGAGCGCATCGACCTCGCGCAGATCGCGCGCGACTTGCGGAGCACCGGGGCCGAGGCGCTGAAGCACGTAGTCAAGATGCGGCAAATAGATAAGCGTGAGGGTGGGCTTTCGCTCGCGCCGAATGTGAAGCGCGCTGCGCGCGATCCATTCGCTCGCCGCGATGCTTGTCGCGGGCCCCCAGAAGCTGAACAGCGGAAAGCGGCCAAAACGCGCGGTCAGCTCGTCGCGCAGTTCGCACGGCGCGGTGTAGCAATCGGGGATTTTGCGGCCGTCGGCGGGATAGAGCGGGCGCGGCGTCACGCCGATGTCGGCCGTCGAGTACATGTTGTACCACCAGAACATATTGGCGCAGGTGAACGCTGGATCGCGCCGTCGCGCCGCCTCCCAGACCCGTTCGCCCGCGACCAGCCGATTGGATTGGCGCCAGAACAGCACCTCCGAAAGATCGCGGAAATACCAGCCGTTGGCGACGATGCCGTGCTCCCGCGGCAGAAGGCCGGTCAGGAAGGTCGTCTGCGCCGGGCAAGTCACCGCCGGAACGACGGTCGCGAGCTGGCGCATCGCGCCCGCTGTCGCCAGACGCTGCAGCGCGGGCGTATCGGGGCCGATCATCCGCGGCGTCAGTCCCACGACATTGATGACGATTGTCGGATGCATGGAGGTTCGCAGCAGGCGTCCTATTTCTTGAGTGAGCGCACATAGGCCATGATGTGAAGAATCTGGTCTTGCGTCAGGCGTTTGCCGAACGGCTGCATGGCGCCCGTGCCGCCGCCATAGACGATCTCGAACATGCCCTTGTCGGTGGTGAAGCGCGGATAATGATGCGTGTCGTCGATCAGGCTCGGGCCGATCCGGCCGCTGCCGTCTGGCAAATGGCAGGCCTGGCAATAAGTCTCGTAGAGATCCTTGCCCTCGGCGAGCGCCTGCGCATCGCCTTTGTAGGGATCTTCGCCGGTATCATAGAATTTCTGCACGGCCTCGGTGATTTTCTCGCCAGGCAGAAGCTTGATTTCGAGCGGGCTGTTATCGAGCGGGCTGGTGAACTGCGGCACGCCCGGCGGCACTCGCCAGCGCGACAACGGAAACGGTGGCAGCCGACGACGGCGATCAATCGGATAAAGCCACGTGTGAACGCCGACCGAAGCAGACGGTCAGGCATAGTACTTTGATCTCATTTGCTTTGTACTTCGATCGCGGCCTGCACGGGCGCGAATGCTTAAGGGCGGTCAGCGACTACGCCACCGCGGGCGCGCGGATATCGCCGGCGCACCTGCGGGAAACTGCACGAGCGATGCCCAGTGAGGCGATCGCGACTACTTGACGGCGCTTTCGCCACTTCGGCGCCCGCCGGCACCTTGTCGGCTTCCACCACGCGCCACAGCGCACCCACCGGGTTCGGCAAGCGGACCCTGGTCGGCCGTGTAGAAGCAGTAGCAGTTGGTCGCCACGACGGTGCCATCCTCAAGGACGTTGCCGGCCGTGAACTGTAGCTGCGTCTGCATCAGCTCTTGCAGCTGCCACTTGTTGGCGCCCTTGTCCCAGCCCATGCCCCAGAGCCGGCCGGTGCACCAGTCGCCAGCGAGATAGGCGCCGTCCAGACCGGCGTAGTTGAGCGACGCCCAGTCCGATCACCGCGCAGCCGAAGCCGGATGTCTCCTTTGGCGCGCCCGGATACTTGCGTCTCATGCGGATAATTGGCGATCGGCAGCACGCCCACCTGCGGGCAGGTGGTATTGGCGTCGATCGGTCGGGAAGCAATGCGCTCCCGCATTGATGGCCCAGCCGTAGTTCTCGCCGCCCTTGCTGCCGTGCGGCTGCCAGAACACGTTCTCCCAGTGGTTCTGGCCGACATCGGCAATGAACAGATCGCCGGTCTTCTTGTCGAAGTGGAACTGGTAGGGATTGCGCACGCCGTAGGCCCAGATCTCCGGCTTGGCGCCGATCTTGATGTGCGAGAATTGCTCTTCGGTCACGCCGAACAGGAACATAAGCCGGTTCGCGGCGGCTTGCGCGAACGGATTATCGTTCGGCACGAGGTACGGAATGCTGTCGTCCGGCACATGGACGTTGATGCGCAGGATTTTGCCCCACAGGACGTGAATGTCCTGTCCGGCATTGAGCGGATCGCCTTCCCATCCGCCGTCGCCCCGGCTGATATAGAGATAGCCGTCGGGACCGAACTGGATCATGCCGCCGTCGTGATTGTAGTACGGCTGCGGAATGTTCATGATGACTTTGCCGGTCTTCACCACCTGCTCGGCGGAGACGACGTCAGGGCTCTTCGGATCGACGGTGACGCGCAGCACGATGCCGGCGCCGTTAAACGGCAGCGACGAGTAATGGACGTAGAAATACCCGTTCTTCTTGAAGTCCGGATCGAAGGCGACCGACCATAGACCCTGCTCGACGAAATCCGGTCTGCACTTCGTTGCCGAGCGGATTGATCTTGGTCAGATCGAGGAACGGCTGATCCAATAGCTTGCCGTCCTTAGTCACGATGCGAATTCTGCCGACGCGCTCGACCACGAAGATGCGGCCGCTGCCGTCAAATGCCGAGGCGACGCCGACCGGATCGTGCAGGCCATCGGCGATCTTCACGAGCGCGACCTTGGGGTTGCCAGGCAGATGACCGCCTGGATACGCGACTTGATCCCTCGATGTGGGAACCGTTTGCGCGCCCTGCTGTGGAAACGGTAAGGCAAACCGCTGCTAGGGCGGCAGCGGCTGTAATTGCTCGCATGGATTTCCTCCCTGATTAGATTGGTCTTGTGTTTTCGAGTACTGCTGCGCCGTTTGTTTGTTCGCAACCTCCCCGCGCCTGCATGCCGCCCATGTTTTCGTCGTGCGGCGGCGTCCGGTTCATCAAAACCTCGCCCGGCGGCAACGCCGCTTTGAACTATCAAGCGAACAGCTTCACACGCACTACTTTAATGAAGCTTCCCGCACGCCAGCCGGGATTTTTTCGCTTTGTCGAAGCGAATTTTTCCCGGCCTGTTGGACAAAAATTCAAACGTTTGTCGCGCAATAATCCAGAACGGATTTTGGCGCGGGGATTTCGTGAGAACCTTAACAATCTTGTTCCCTACCTTCCTGACAAGATTCGGAAAGCGGGATTTTGCGACCATCGACGCAGACGCTAATGGCGGCAAATTTGTGGTAAGGGCCGCGTCCTCGGCGGCACCCTCCGAAACCTTTTTGTTCCCGGCAGCGGCCGCGGACCGGATTATTGGTGGGAGTTGCGACCGTCCCCGATAGCAGAGAGAGTGCATCCTCGAGAGCGCGGCTGCGCGAAGACGTTAAGTCTTTAATGGAATCGGGCGCCTTTGTGGGGTGAATTCCGATACGAGTAAGTGTACATGACGTCTTGGGAGGACACCTGATTTCGATGCGTCCTTATTGTTTGTTAGTTTAGACGATATGGTGCGGGAGGCGAATCGCGATGGGTGAACTTCCCGTTGGTCTTCTCGGGGCCCGGGTCGACTGGGAGATCACTGCAAAATTGTGAGTCTGACTTTCTCGCTCATCGATCACAAAAAGTTAACTCTTTTTCCTCAATCGAGAAGATCGCTCCCGCCTCGATTTTAATGCCACGCACGGTGCAGACGCGCCCGGCGGTATCCCTCAGTTTGGCGTCATAGGTTCCCGACGGCACGCCCAAAATCCGCAGCCGCTCATCGTGGTCGACGGCACCGTCTTTGTCGTTCTTGCATTGATTGGGACCCCAGTTCGAAGTGCCGGTCGGGGCCAAATGGAACTCCGAAATCGTGTTGCGGGTGAGGTTCCAAAACCGCGTCGGCCGCTCCTGTGCGGCGGCGACGCCCGCCGTCACTCCGAGCACGATGACGATGAGGATCGTCCGAAACAAATCGCCACCCATTCGAATGCGCGCTGCGCAGTGGCAATACGGCCCGCTGGCGAACGTTACAAGGTGAATTTGTAATTGACGCCGGCGCGGACCAGACTTTCGTTGAATTTGACCGCAAAGTTGGGGATGTAAGGCGCGCCATTCGGGTTGGCGATTTGGCAAGTCAACGTGCATGATCCGTTGCCGAGATCGACGAACAGGTATTCGATCTTGGCCGACCAATTCCGGGCAAACGATCCTTCGACGCCGGCGCCGACCGTCCAGCCAGTCTCGGTGGCGCTCGTCGTACCGTGCTCGGAATAGCCGGCGATCACATCGCCGAAAGCCGCGCCGGCCGTCCCGTAGACGAGATAACGATCCAAAGCATAGCCGATGCGGCCGCGCACCGTCGCCAGCCAATCGTTCGTCGTCTGGCAACTGCCCGTGCAGAGTGGATTGTTCGTATAGGTGCCGAAACCGCTTACATCGGTCCGGTCGCCGTCGGCCTCAACGCCGAACACTAGTGGGCCCAGCTGGTAATTCGCGCCGGCGGTGCCGCCGAACGCAAAGCCGTAGGTGCCGAAATTGCCGGTCGACAGGCCGCTCACGCTGTCGGTCCAATTGCTGGTACCGAAGCTGTAACCACCATTGACGCCGAGATAGATGCCCGACCAGTTGACGGCTGTGGGGGCCACCACCGGGGGCGCCTTGGTGAGGACCGGCGGCGAAGCATTGGCCACCGCCTCTCCCACGGTAGGCATCGTGCCACGCACTCCCACGTAGGCGGCGAAAGGAATGCCAGGGAGGAAGGTGCGCGGGTCAGTCAGGGGCAGATAGGGAAAGTCGCCGAGTTCGAACAACGTGCCGTAGACGTAGTAGTGTTGATCGAACAAGTTGCGCACCAGCCCGAACACCTCAATATTGTCTGAAATCTTGTAGGATGAGTGGAGGTTAACGAACCAGTAAGCCGGCATCTGTGGCAGTTGGTTTGCTTCATCGCCGACGATCCATTGATTGCCGATCACGTTGAGGTCGGCGCCGGCCTTCCACGGTTTAGTGATCTGGTACTCCGCGCCGAGCTTGAGACGGAAGTCGGGAATGCCGGTGAGATGATCGCCGGGAACGACAAAGATGTTGCCGTTGGCGTCGGCGTAAGGGTTGTTGGGCGAAGACAGCGTGAGTGCGTTCAGGAACGTGGCATCGACGTAGGTGTAATTGGCGTAGATGTTCCAGCGATCCCACTTGTAGTTCAGGCTTGCCTCGATGCCCTGGCGCAGCGTGTTGCCGGCGTTCTGAAAGTACTCATGGCCAGGGATCGAGCTTGCGACATTGATGATATCGTTGGTGTTCTCCGCGTGATATCCGCCGACCTGCCAGTTCATCTGGCCCTTGCCAATTTCGAAGCGCCCGCGGAAACCGGCCTCGAAGGTGTAGGTAACGACTTGCTGCAGATTTGGATCCCCGACCAGCGCATTGTCGATGAGACAGGGCTGCAGCGGGTTGGAGCATTCGAGTTCAAGCGGCGTCGGTGCGCGGTTTGACTCGGCAAAATCGCCATAGACCGTGACGTTAGGCGTGAGCTTGTAAGTGACGCCAGCCATCGGGTTGAAATGGGTATAATCGTGACTGCCGTTCAGCAGCGGGGCATTGCCAAGTTCGTCGGTCAAGTTGATCTGTTCGAAGTTGAAACGGCCGCCGGCGGTGAGGGAAAGCCGCGAAGTGACGTCGAATGTGTCGGTGCCGTAAACGCCGGTATAGAGGGTCGTTGCACCCAGTCCGACGGGAGCGACGTCGCCCGAAGGTTGATCGATAAAGAGACCCACCCCGTACACATACGGCCACTGGTTGGCATTGACCGTGCCTAGTTCGCTGGTGGTGGAGAATTGTGTGAGACTGCGGTCGACGCTCACACCGACGGTAAAATTGTTGCCGTGCCCAAACAGCTTTTCCGATGACGCCGCCTGGACCGAACCGCCGAAGCTGTTGGTGTTCGTCCAGGTGCGGTCGAGCTCGCCTAGCACACTGCTACCCAGAAAACCGGAAGATGGAACCGTCTGCCCGCCCGTGGTGATGAGATTGGATACCGAGCCGTCGAGGTTGGGGAAGCAAAGGAGCGCCGGGTTCGGGCATCCGGAGTTCTGCGTGTCAGTGCCGTTGCCGTCGACATGGCTTTGCTGAAAATTACGAAAATAGGCGTTGGCCTGGTAGGTCCAGGTATCAGTCGGTTTCCATGCGGCGCTTGCCGTCAGAAACGCGAGCTGGTTCTGCGTGGTTTGCGGAATGGTATAGATGCTCGACCAATTCTGGGCGAGCATTTGCACCGGCGTCGCCGCGGCGGCGCCGAAATTGTTATCGGCGCCGGTGAAGGTGACGTGGAATTCGGTCTGATCGCCGCGCGCACCGAGATCCATGTACACGCGCCGCAGCGATGACGCGGAATCATCGCGCCAACCGGCGTCATCGATGGCGTCGGCGGCGATATAGCCGGAAAGATTTCCGACCTCGCCGCCGGCCTGCACCGAAGTGGTGAAACGGCCGTATGAGCCTCCACTCACTTCGCCTTCAAGGCCGTGATAGGTGAAACCGTTCTTCATCTGCATCGACAGTGCGCCACCAATGGCGTTGAGCCCGAAGATCGGATTGCTGGGCATGAGCGTCATGCCGTTGATGGCGTTCTCGGGGATCAAGTCCCAATTGACAGTATCGCCGAAGGCTTCGTTGATGCGAATGCCGTTCTGATAGACGGCGAGACCCTGCGGCGTCCCGATGACAGGCGAGGCGATGAAGCCGCGGTAATTGAGATCGCGCTGAAATTCATTTCCGGTCTGGTCGCTCAAGGTCACACCCGGCAGCGACCGGTCCATGGCGTCGAGAATGTCGTTGGGCGTCGTCGTGTAGCTGAAATCGGAGGCAGACATCGTCTGCACGTTTGATGGAATCTTGTCCTGATCGATGACGCCGGGCTGGGCCGGCGCCGCGGTCTCCGGAGCGGTTGTCTCGGCGGCGGCTGCGGCGGAAGGTCTTGGCCTCGACGGGGGAGCGACCGGACTGGTCGCGATCACACGGATTTCGGGAAGCGTCGTGCCCGAGCCTTGAGAAGTGCCCTGCGCGTCCTGCGCGGCGGCAAGGCCCGGCGCGATCACAACGCCAATAGCAGTGGTCCGGACCAGCGCCCGAAACACCCGTGCCACCGGCAGAGCTCTCAATCCGCCGTCGATTCTCGCTGCCCCGCGCATTTGCGCCCCGTCACCACGGCCCGAATTTGAAGTTCACGCCAGCACGCACGATGTTCTCGTTGAAGCTGACGGTAGAGCCCGCGGCGCCCCCGCAATTTCCGATGGTCGTGCACGCGCCGTTGGGAAGATCGACGAAGAGATATTCAATCTTGGCGGTCAGATTCTGGGTGATGGCAAATTCGACACCGGCGCCGACAGTCCAACCGGCTTCGATTGCGCTGTCGAACGTCGATGGTGGATTTAGGCCCGCCTGGATGTTGCCGAACGCGGCGCCGGCGGTGCCGTAAAGGAGGATACGGTCGAACGCGTAGCCCAGGCGGCCACGCAGTGTGGCGAGCCATTCGCTTTGAGTTTGGCAGGCGTCGGGGGGCGCTACCACCGCCGAAATGGCGCCGCAGGTCATACCTGAGTTGCCGGTCAGATTGGTCCAATCGCCATCGGCCTCAATGCCGAACACGTATTCGGCGTTCTGGTAGTTCGCGCCGAGCGTACCGCCGACAAGCGCGCCGGAGGTCGGAAAGCTGCCGGTCGTTCCGACTGGACCGTCCGACCAATTGCTGGAACCACTGCCGTAGCCAGCGTTGACGCCGATATAAAGGCCAGTCCAGTTGTAGATCGCAGGCGGCGCCTTGTAGGCCTCGGCCGGAGGCAGCGGAGGAGGCGCAACGTCAGCGGCGAGTGCCTGTCCACCGGCGGCGAGGACTAGCGTTGCAACTATGGTCGTCAGCTTCATGCGCCTCTCCCGTTATCGCGCCAACATCGCTTGCTGTTGCTGACGGTATGGGTTCACCTCATCACTCGCGCCTGCTGTGCTTGGCCGGTGGCCGTGCCGCGTGGCCCGCGGCTCTGGTCGCTGTGAGCGCTATTCGGTGCGTCGCAACATAGCCCGCATCTCCAGTGCGATTTGCTGCGAGGCTTAAGATCAGCGTCTGCAAAGGAAACTCAGCGTCAGGGACCGGCGAAACCGCGATAGAGGCTTTCCGAGTAGCGGGCGCACAGGCCGGAAAACGCCCTACCCCTGACGTCGCTACCAGACTTACAAGCTCGCGCATGTCGAGCCGCCCACCCCAAACAATAGAGGGATGCTGGCACCATTTACGCGCGCCTATAAGGGAAGGATTTCCAAATTTGTGCGGGAAAATTCGGTAATCTGATGAGGGAACATTTGGCAATCAGAGCGGGACTGTTCGGCAATCGAAGAGGTGCGAGAAATCGCGCGTCGTTAAAATGCTTATGATTACGACGCTGACAAAACCCGCGCGCCGATGCGGATCAAGTCGGGCAGGTTTCGCGCATCCAGCTTCTGCTTGATCTGCGAGCTGACGTTTGCGACAGATTTGTAGCTCACGTTGAGTTCCTCGGCGATATGTCTATACGGCCTACCTTCTGCCAAAAGCGATAAGGTTTGCAGTTCCCGCAGTGTAAGCTCGGCGAGCGGATTTTCCCGAGCCGTCAAACGTACCAGCGCCACCTGCATAGCGAGATCACCGCTCAGATACGGCTTGCCAGCACGGACCTTCTCGAACGCCTCAATCAAACCCTCGGGCGAGGTATCCTTGAGTACATAGCCGGCAGCTCCGGCTTCAAGTGCGCGCACGACGATGACGGGGTCTCTGTGCATGCTGAAAACAAGAATGCGCGTACGCGGATTATGCGCGTTGATGCGGCAAATGAGCGGTAAACCGCCAAGGCCGTACCCCCGCATAGCCAAGTCGACGATCACCACCTATGGACGCTGCCGACGGTAGAGTTTATAGCCTGAGACTGTATCGCGCGCTTCGAATACGCTAGCGATTCCGGCGTCCGCCAACACGCTTCGACAGCCCTGGAGCACGACCGGGTGATCATCGATGACGAGGACACCAGTCATGCTGTCTCCCCACTCGCCCAGCGCAGCTGGTGATGCTCTGGAGCGGAACTACCCCAAAGCTAACGCGCCCGCAAGTGCGGAAGCCGCGAGTATGAACCACCCGATTGCTCAAAGCCGCGGCCCAGACTCCTCGGTGGTTGATACGTTCTTCGGTTGAGGTGAGCTGATTTGGCATGGCTGCGAGCGTGTTGTAATCGATGCGGCGTCGCCGTGCTGTAGTCGAGGACCAACGCAGTGATGATTAGAGGTCAAGGACAGGCTCCCGTTGAGAAGTTAGTCCCGCACGCGGCCTTGAAGAATTCGATGTAACCGTTCTGAATCGGTTCGCCAGATTCAGTGAGTGCCATCCACCCGGCGTTGGTTTCAAAAACCGTGTTCGATGTGAAATCTGTGCCGTTGACTTGCCGCCTCTGTCGGATCTGGAGAAATTTGCGTATCGAATTCTAGCAAAGGCAATTTCGAATGGATGTATCGATTTGATTGTGCACTTTCGCGAGGACATCTATGATTTACCGACGTAAAGCTTTCATATTGACGGTCTTAGGTCTGATCGGGGCAGCGACTCAGGTGCACGCACAGACAAAGAAATCGTCGCCTATCGCCCGCTTCGATACGGACCATGACCACACGGTCGACGTCGCCGAAGCCAAGAAGGCGGCATCTGATTTGTTTGACAAACTCGACACCGACAAGGATGGCACGCTCAGCATCGAGGAACTACAGGGTCGCCTGCCGAAAAAGGAGTTCACGGAAGCCGATCCAGACAAGGACGGCACGTTGAGCAAGGACGAGTACCTTTCGCTGGTCGAGAAGCGGTTTAAGGCTGCTGATCCGGACAACGATGGCACGGTGGGTGCCGCTGAGTTCAAAACCAATGCGGGCCGGTCTCTCAGCCGACTGTTGTCCTAGCACTACTTTGGCAGATTTTTAGCGCACGGGATTCCCAAATCAGTTTTTCAATGATTTATGGGTGGTCGGCTTTTGGAGGGCCGACCATGAGGAGCAAATTATCGGGTTGGGAAGACGAGCTTCGAGGATGGCTCAAGCCGTTCTTGGATCGCCTGGGCCATAAATCGCGGCGGCGAATGTGTCCGCTTTATGTGGCAGGGTTGATCGGACCCGGCGATCGCAAGAGCGTTCAGCCAATGGCGGCGCGGCTTGCGCCTGGCGATTATGACCAGCTGCATCATTTTGTTGCGGCAGGCGTCTGGGACGCGGCGCCATTGGAGACGGAGCTGCTCATTCAAGCGGATCGGCTCGTTGGTGGCAGCGATGCCGTGTTGGTCATCGACGATACGGCGGTGCCGAAGAAGGGCAAGCACTCGGTCGGTGTCGCTGCGCAATACGCTTCAGCGCTGGGCAAGACCGCCAACTGCCAAACTCTGGTGTCACTGACGCTCGCCCGCGGCGAAGTTCCGGTGATGCTGGCCTTGCGGCTTTTTCTTCCAGACGGTTGGGTCAACGATCGGCGGCGGCTGATGCGAGCTGGTGTTCCGGCCGAATATCGAACTGCACGGACAAAGCCCGAGATCGCACTGGCGGAGATTGATCGCCTGATATCGATCGGCGTGCGCTTCCGCTGTGTGCTGGCGGATGCCGGTTACGGTCTCAGTGCGCCCTTCCGTCAAGGGCTGACGGCTCGCAAGCTCGCCTGGGCTGTCGGCATCCCTCGTCACCTCAAGGTGTACCCCGTCGGGGTGCAGCTCATTTGGCCAGTTACCAAAGTTCGAGGCCGGCCACGTAAACGGCACGTGCCAGATAGTCTATCGACAGCAGCTGAAGACATGTTGGCCAGTGCGCAGTGGAGAACTGTGAGTTGGCGCAGCGGTACGAAGGGTCGGCTCAAAGCCCGGTTTGCTGCTGTCCGTGTGCGTACTGCCGACGGTCCTCCGCAGCGGATATGGGACAAGGGGCAGCAGCATCTTCCAGGGGACGAGGCTTGGCTGATCGGCGAGCACCGCGCCTCGGGAGAGAAGAAATACTACCTCGCCAACTTGGCCGCCGGAATGGACCTCCGCAGCTTAGCCGCGACGATCAAGGCACGATGGATTTGCGAGCAGGCCCATCAACAGCTGAAGGAGGAACTCGGTCTCGACCACTTCGAGGGCAGGTCTTGGCACGGCCTTCATCGTCACGCGCTAATGACGATGATCGCCTACGCGTTCCTCCAACATCGTCGGCTCACAAAAGTGAGACGGGGAAAAAAGAATCAACGGCCCGCCTCCTCAACCGACATTACCGGCGGTCCGCCACGCCATCGTCGAGCTCATCATGCGATCAGGTCCTCAGCGATGTCCGTACTGCCGATCCTGGACCGGCGCGGAAAAGCAGCGTGAGTAAATCTGCCAAAGTAGTGCTAGGATCCAGATCCGCAAAAAACAACCAGCTAGGTCATCTGATGCAGGTGCGGGGTCGGCCGACCCGCCGCTCGCATCTTTTCAATCACGCGCCGCCCGAAGAAAGAGGCCGGCGGTGTCACCGCGGGTACCCGCTGGGATCCGGTTCGGAGGCCATTGAATTGCGAACGGGATAGGTGGGGCAAATGGATCGTCGTCCACCATGGTTACACCACAGCCGGAAAGGGTTGGGAGAACGACGAGGTGATCGCGAACGCCAACCTGCTCAAGAATCTACTGGGCGGAGGTCGCGAAGCACATGCCGGACTGGAACTCGGTGTTCACCGAGCACAAGACGGCAGTCGAGTTGCGCCGAGAAGATCGCCTCGCACTCGACCGTTCTGCGTTCCTTGGGCGGCCTGGGCGCGGAGATGACGAAGGACCCGAAATGGCACGAGCGGCTGGCCGCTCTCGACACGATCGACTCGTCCAAGCAGAACAAAGACTGTGAGAACGTGTGCATCATGGAGCCTTTTCCGATCTCAGTGCGCCACACCATTCTCGCGTTGCCCCTTGCGATCGGCGGCTAAGGTCGGAGCGGACTTGCAGGCGGAAATGATCGCGCACCGGCGACGAAGCCTTTGCTCACGGCGGGCCGATGTCGACTGCCTTTTTGTGATCTGCCATGGCACGGTCAATCTCGCCCGCAGCCTCGAAAGCTTTGCTCCGACTGTTGTAAGCCGCGGCGTACCGCGGGTTTAGGTCGATTGCGTGGGTGTAATCCGCAATCGCCGCATCGATTTCCGCGTTCGCGCGGTGAGCGAGGCCGCGGCGATAGAAGGCTTCGGCATTCTGGGGAGTGATTTCAATTGCCTTGGTGAAATCTTCAATCGCGCGAATGTGGTCGCCCTTCGCCTCGAGAGCGCTGCCGCGGCTAAAATAGGCACTCCCAAACCTTGGATTAATCCCGATTGCCCTGCTGTAATCCGCGATCGCGCGGTCGATTTCGCTCTTAACTTGGTGGACGGTCGCACGGTTGTAGTATGCCTTGGCAAGCTTCGGGTCGATATCGAGCGCCTTGCTGAAATCGGCGACAGCGCGCTCGTTTTCTCCTTTCGCACTGTAGGCGGCGCCGCGATTATTGTAAGCGTCAGCGTCATTCGGGTTCATTTCGATCGCCTTGTCGAAGTCGGCAATGGCTCGGTCGAGGTCGCCGTCGGCCTGGTAAGTGTTGCCGCGATATTTGTACACTTCGAGCCGCGGGGCGATTTCAATTGCCCTGGTGAAATCGGCGATCGCCCGATCGTTTTTGCCATTGGCCTCATGGGCGGTGCCGCGGTCAATATAAGCGGCGCCGTTCCGCGGGTTGATCTCAATCGCGCTGGTATAATCGGCGATCGCTCGTTCGTAGTCGCCCTTGGCCTGATAGGCGATGCCGCGGCTCAAAAAGGAAACGGCGTCCTGTGGATTGATTTCGATTGCCTTGGTGAAATCCGCGATGGCAAGATCGTAGGCAGCCTTGGTTTCAAATATGTTGCCGCGGTTGAAGTAGGCATTGGCATACCGCGGATTAATATCGATGGCTTGGGTGTAATCCGCGATCGCGCGGTCGATTTCGTCCTTCGCCCGGTAGGCGGCGCCTCGATTGTAGTATGCGCTGGCATTGCGCGGTTTGATCTCAATCGCCTTGCTGTAATCCGCAATCGCGCGGTCGAGTTGATTATTATTGCGGTAAGCCACCCCGCGATTATTGTAAATATCAGCATCCTGGGGTTTGATTTCGATCGCCTTGGTGAAATCCGCGACGGCGCGATCGTTATCGCCTCGAGCGTTGAAGGCGCTGCCGCGGTAGGAGTACGCACTGACATCGTTAGGGTTGATTTCGACGGCCTTGCTGAAATCTGCGATCGCGCGGTCGCTGTTGCCTTTGAGGCGGTAGGCTATACCGCGGCGAACGTATGCCGACGCATCCTGCGGATTGATCTCGATGGCCTTGTCATAATCGGCGATCGCCCGGTCCTGATCACCCTTCGCGGCGAAGATGGTGCCGCGGTTGAGATAGACGCTCGAGCGCCGGGGGTTGATCTCTGCTGCCTTACTATAGTCTGCGATGGCGCGATCTCTGTCGCCGCCAGCTTGATAGAGAGTACCGCGGCCGACATACGCCTCGGCGAAACCGGCTTTGATCTCTATCGCCTTTGTGTAATCGGCGATCGCCCCATCGCGATTGCCTTTATGCTGCATGGCGATGCCGCGGTCGTAATAAGCCTCGGCATCCTCGGGATTGATCTCAATTGCTCTGCTGAAATCCGCGATTGCCAAGTCATGGTTGCCCTTGGCCTCGAGCGCGCTGCCGCGGTTTAGATACGCAACGGCGTACTGTCCGTTGATCTCGATTGCCTTGCCATAATCCAATATTGCGCTGTCGATATCGCCATTGACCTGGTACACCATGCCGCGGCGAACATACGCTTCGGCGTGTTGCGGATCGATCTCGATTGCCTTGCTATAATCTGCGAGCGCGTGATCGCCGTCGCCCGTGGCTTGATAAATGATACCGCGACGAACGTACGCCTCGGCGTCTTGCGGATCGAGCTCGATGACCTCGGTAAAATCTGCGATGGCCCGGTTGCGCTCGCCCTTTGTCTCAAGGGCGCTTCCGCGGTTAAAGTAGGCGATCGCGTAGCGCGGATTGATCTCGATCGCTTGGGTGTAGTCCGCGATAGCACGGTCGCTGTCGCCCTTGAGACGATAGACCATGCCGCGGCCCGCATACGCCGCGGCGTAGCGCGGATTGATTTCGATCGCTTTCGTATAATCTGCGATGGCGGCGTCGTCATCGCCCTTGATCTGGTGGACGATGCCCCGGCCAGCGTACGCGTCAGCGTATTGCGAGTTAGCTTCGATCGCCTTCGTATAATCTGCGATGGCGTGATCGTTGTCGCCCTTCGTTTTGTAGGTGCCAGCGCGAATATAATAGGCCACCGCGCGGTTGGAAGCCGTCTCATCTGGGGCCTGAATGATTTGCGTGCAGGCGGCGATGGAGCGGTCGGTGGTACCAGTCTGATTGCATTCATCCCATACGTCTTGATCGGCCGCGTAAGCTGCAGTGAGCGATATAACGAACAGCAAAGTCGACACCGTTACGGCATGGGGTTTCATCATGGTTCACCTCAGTACCAAAAGCCCAAGATGCCTGAGAAGCGACCTGCTCAGGGCGCTCTAACCACCGCACGGCACTCTTTTGGCATGGCCGCAAGTGTAAAATTGTGTTTCGGCTTAGCGGAGGGCGTCAGCGGATGGAGCGTTTTCTTAAGCCACGATTCGAGCTCATGGCCGCATCCGTCGTCCGCAGCCACTGGGGGTTGCGGTTTGCATTGTAGGCTATCGGGTGGGCACCCGAGGCGAACGTGGAAATGCTCGTCGTGTCCCCACCAAGGGCGGACCTTGGACAACCAAGAACGATCCGGCCCAGCTTCGCGACACATCGCTCTTTTTATTGCCGGATTGACGAATATCCGAGTGACGACTGGGTCTTGCGCAGCTGCGTGGACAAGTGCCGTGCGTTCATGTGTCCACACTCCTCGATCAACGTTGCGCCCATCTTTTGCAACCATATTCAGAGCCATATCGAACTCGCGTTCCTCTTGTGAGAGCTCGTGATCCGGCATGGGTGTGAACCAGATATCGACATCGAGCCCGATCTGATGGCTGGAATGGCCGTTGAGCATGGGGCCACCACGTGGCTGCGACATGTCGCCGATCAAGAGCCCATTTCATCCGACCCTCTTTGCCCTATCAGCAAGCCGTTCGATAAAGGCCACTAGGCTCGGATTTCCCCAATAACGTTTGCGTGACAAACGCATCACTTGCCACGACGGCCCCGTGATTGGCAGCGCGATTGCGCCCGCAAGACAGCCATATGCGTACGAGCCAATCGATCGCGGATGACCCTGCAGCGGCGTCGCTTCGCGAGCAAACAGCTCCCTCGCCGGCGTCTTTGGCGCGTTGGGATTTGGCAATGGCGGCAGCGGTTCCGGATTCAACGTGCCTGGATCTGCGCCGGCACAATCCCCGCTGCTGTTCCGCCGTATCATTAGCCGCGTACTCTCGCATTCCAGCTCTCGGCCCGGCCGGTGAAGGATAGCAAATTAGGAGTTCCTTGAGCCATCCTCGTACTTTTATGCTTCGGCAAATACTTTCTTCCATCACAGCTTCTGCGAAACGCCGACGAAGAATCCGCGACGGGCTCCGTATTGTGGAGCAAACTCGCCGATGCCGCTGCCGGTGCGCAGCTCGTAGATCTGATCGAACAAGTTGACGATGGCGAAGCGCGCGGTCAGCGGCTTGGCGTCCGGCGACCATTTGAAATCGTGCGCTATGCCGACGTTTACCACCGCATAAGGGGGCGTGTGCTCGGAATTGGGCGGGACCGGCGGTGTAGACTCCAAATCGCCGCTGCGCAGGCCGCTGCCGTAGATCAGGTCGGCGCTGAACAGCGTATCGTTCCAGCGATACGACGCGCCGGCCGAGCCGGTCATGAGCTGCATGTCGTCGGTATAATGCCAATTGGTAAGGAGATAAGCGTAGTCCGCGGCGTCGATAAGATACTGATTAGACTCTACGTCTTTGGCTTCAGTTATGTTGTAGGCAAAGTTTGCGTAGGCTTTGAAGTTGCCGTTGGTGTACTTGAGCTTGAATTCGCCGCCTTCGCTGTAGCCCACCGCATAATTGAACTGGGTTAAGACCACGGCCGCGCCGAACTGGCCGTCATCGAGCATGTCCCGGGCATCCTTGTAATAGGCATCGAGCCCCACGGTGAGGCCCGGAAACACCACCTGATCAACGCCGACGTCGTAATAATTCGACCGCTCGGGCTTCACCGGATCGGCCAAGGGGACATCCGGCTGATTGGTGGTATTGGTGAACAAGGCAATATTCGCGGTATAGGCCTGCGCCTGATAGGGTGGCGTGAAATAGCGCGCATAGCCGGCGTGTAGGGTGGTGCCTTCGAATGGCTTATAGACCAGCGCCAGTCGCGGGCTGAGCTGGTTGGCGTCCACATACTGGTACAATTGATCGAAGCGCAGGCCGGCATTGAGCGTCAAGTCGCTGGTCAACTTCCATTCGTCCTGAATGTAAGTGCCGATGTTCCAGCCGAGCTTGGAGTTGCTGTCGGTAATGTCGAATGGCGGGCCGGTGACCGCACCTGGCGAGCCGGGCAGGACCGTGTAAACGTTGTTGATGTTGGTCTGTTCCCCGCTCACCGCGAAGCCGAACCGCAAAGTGTGTCGAGCATTGACGAGGTATGACCCGTCGCCCTGGATGCCGTTGAGGATGCTCTCGCGTGTCACGTTCGACGCGACGTCGTTGAACTCGAGGTCTCCAACAATATCGGGAACGAAATGGACGTCGGCGTAACGCGAATAGACGGCGATCTGCGCGTCGCCGTCGGTGCCATGTCGCTGCCACGCCACGATATTGGCTATATAGGTGTCGTATTCGTTCTCGTTGAGCGTTGCGGAATTGGCAGTCGGCGAACCGAAATCCCCTAGCGGCACCTGATTGGGGTTGTCCGGTATTTGAAACGCGCTGTAGGATGCCGCCGAGATGAAGCTCAGGCGTGTCGAGTCGTCGATCAATGTCGAGGCATAGCCGAAGAACTTGCCTTGCTGCGTGTAGTCGTGGATGGCGTCTGGGCTCGACGTGGGATTTTCGAGCCCCAGTGCATTCCAATTGCCGCGCGCGGTGACGAAGTATTCAGTGTTGCCGAAGCTGCCGCCGTAGTCGACGCTCGGCGTGATCGTCTGATGGCTGCCGCCATAGAGACTGACCTCCCCGCCTGGCGCCGCAAAACTTCTGCTCGTGATGTCGAGGACGCCGGCCGTGCGCAGGCCGTATTGTGCCGGCAGCGTGCCATCGAGCAGTGACAGGCTGCCGATGAAATTGGTGTCGAGAAACGGACCGAGAGCCGAAACCCCCTCCGGAAGCACGATGCCGTTGATCCTGGTTTGGACGTTGGCGTATTCGCTTCTGACGTGGAAATCCGGATTGGAAACGGCTGAAGTCATAGGACACGCCAGGCATTTGCAGGATGACCTTGTCGATCGGCGTATTGTCACCCTGCGGCATGGCAACGATCGCCTCGCGGCTGATGGTGTAAGTCGACGCTCCGATCTTGGGCAGCAGGTTTTCGCGCGCCTGATCCATCCCACCCATTTTGGCGTCGAGCGCGGCCTGCGCAGGGGTCGGCGCGTTCGTTTGCTGGGCGGTGCGTTGTGCGGCCTCTGGGTTGGGCTTCAGCTTGGTTTTCCGTTTTGGCCTCGACGCCGCTACGACGATTGGCGGAAGCTTCGCTTCGCTGCTCGTCGGTGCTTCAGGCGGCGTTTGGGCGGCTGGCTGCTGCGATTCCGCGGGCGTCTGCGTCGGAGGCGTTGGTTGTTGCGTTGCCGAACCGCCTTGATCCTGTACGGCTGGGGATTGCGCGCTCGCGGGCAATGTTGCCCCAAGAATAGCAAATAGCCCGCTCAGTAGCCCAAGGCGTATCGGGCGCGACCGCAAAATTTCCTTTATCGACGGTCGCATCGCATCCGGTACTTTAGAATTACAGAAAGGTACAATTACGCTGCTTGCTGGTATTTCTTAGTTCGCTCGCGATGCGCCGACAATCACATTCGTCGGAACGATGTCGGTTTTTATTCGCCTATTTTTGGAATTAAAATAATTAAAAACTCTAATCGGCGACCACGTTTGGTATGGGCTGATTTTGTTGCAGAAGTCGGCGATGACGGGCCGTGGCGCCTGACGGGAATTTCTTGAGTTAGGTGCGTGCTATCTGCAATCTGGCGTAGTCTGACGCCAACGCTGCCGAACTCTGCACTGCTCATGCGAAACATGGTTCGGAGACCGGTGGCGGTCGCACGACGAGCTTTGCCAGCCGGCGGAGGTTTTGCGCAATTGCCGCCAGTGTGAACTCGAATTGAGCGCCGCATGGCCCGCGCAAGTGCAGACGACCCAGCCGGAAGATGCGCTTGAGATGTGCAAACAGCATCTCAACTCGTTTGCGGTCGCGGCGCGACCGATCGAATGCTTCGGTTTTGGCCGATGCCCGGGCTACGTCACGGGCCTCCTCGTAGATGCTGCGCTGAATTCTGCGCAACGGCGGTTTCGGACAGCACTGTGATTTGAGCGGGCAACTACGGCAATCGCGGGTCCTAGTGAGGTAATACAGTGTCTCTCGATCGGTAGCGACCTTGCCAATCGGGTGGTGAGAACCTTGCCGGCCGGACAAATGTAAACGTTGCGCTCTTTGTCGAATGTGAAGTCTTCCCGACTGTGAACGTTCCGTCGTCTCGCTTCGATTTGTCGATCACCGGGATATGCGGCGCGATCTTCGCTTCGCTGACCAGCCAGTTGAGGTTGGCTCCAGAACCGTAGGCCGTATCGCCCGCGAGCCGTTGGTGCTTGATGTCAAAGCGTTGCTCGGTGCGCTCGATCATGGTTCTAGCCGCGGTGACCTCGGCCTGACGGATGGCGCGCGACGCCTCGACGTCCATGATGATCCCGGACTTCACGTCAATCAGATAATTGTCAGAATAGGCAAAGAACGCCTTGTCCGCGCATCGCCCCCGTCCACTGCGCCGCGGGATCGGACGGCGATACGAACTTCGGCGTCACATCGCTGGCCGCCCCGAACGCAGGCGTCATTGAGCCTGGCGAGATACTCCTTGGTCGCTCGCCAGCCCGCCATTCGGCCTCGCCTTTTTCGTCAGCGTTACGCTTCCGGACCGCAATTCGTTGCTGCGCTGACGGCGTCGAAGTTTGTTGCGGGTCGATTTCGATTTGAACGACGAACGCGAGAGCTAATGGTGGCGATTACGTGATGGTTAAGTCGCTCGAAAATCGCGCTTTTTATTACCGGGTTACTTTCGATGTGAAATGTAGCGGCGAAGCAAAGGTCAGACCTTGGTCGGCAACAAGCGGACAGGGCGTCGGCATTGCGGTCAAGCGCGGCAACGATCTCCTTCGCCAAAACTTGAACTGGGCGCTATTTCAGCTCTGGGGAAAGGGAAGCTTTCCCGGCCTCTGGCTGTGCCATTTTCCGAACAGTCCGTTTTGCAAAACTCCACCGCGCCGGGATCGCACCGGCCGCCGTATCAGCTTCGGCCCTTGATGTGAAAGACAACGGGCAGCGTGAACATCAATCCTTCGTCGGCGACAAGCGGCGGCGGCGGCGGCACAGGATCGGCGCGTTGCAGCATGGCGATCGCGGCTGCGTCGAACGGCGGAATCGCCGGATCCTTTGAGAACGCTGGTGGACAGCACGTGCCCGTTGCGGTCGAGAACAAAGGTAACGACGACTTCTGCGCATCTGCGTGACCCGATCGGCGGGATAGCGCTTGTATTTGTCAAAATGCGCGGCCAGTTCCTTCTGCCAGGTGACGCGGGCGCGCCGCATGCTCTCGCCGGTTCCTATCGCCGGAGCAACAGGAGTTGGCGCCTCGGGCGCTTTTTCAATGCTCGGCGTTGCCGTCTCTTCGGATGCGGCCGAAGCGACGGAAGCAACGGTCTCGACCGTCGTGATCTTCGGTTCTTCCTCGATGGGCTTCGGTGTGTCGTTCGGCGTCACGACGCGGTCGGGATCGTCGGTCTTGGTCGGAATAGCCTTGGGCAGATCGGGGTGCTCGACCACCGCCTTTTCTTCGATCTGGGTCGGAGAGGGAGCGGCGGCTTCGCTATCGGGGCCGACCGGCCGTTCGCTTTGCTCGATATGCGGCGCCACCAGTTCAATGCCGATCTCGATGGCGCGCGCGCCGAGGTCGGGGGGATCGATCCGGCGGATTCGAGGCGAGCGCCAGGACGACGCAGCCGGCGTGAATGACGACCGCGCCGAGTGCGGCCGCTATCCAAAGCAAACGCGATGAGTGTTTGGGCGGGTCGGAATCAAACATCGCGGCGCCCTAATGCCGATATTTCCCGTCACCCGCGGCAGGCGATCGCGCTTCATCATCCGCCCCCCCTCCTGCGCGACGAGTGCGATCCTGTTGTAGCCGCCCACGCGCAGGCGCTCGAGCACGTCCATGAGTTCGCCGTACGGTACCCCGCGGTCGGCGCGCAGGAAAATGCGCCGGTCCTTGCCCTCCTCGGACATCGCGTCAAGCGAGTGCACCAACTCGACACGTTTGACCGGCGTTTCGCCGATGGCGACGGCGAGATCGGCCTTGATGGTGACGTAAGTCGGCTTGTCCGGGCGCTTCTGCGGCACCGCGGTCGATGACGGCAGATCGACCGGCAGATCAACGGTCGACAGCGGCGCAGCGATCATGAAGATGATCAGCAGTACGAGCATCACGTCGATGAATGGCGTCACGTTGATGTCGTGCGCTTCGTCAAACTCGTCATCGTCGTCTTCGAGTCAATGGCCATCGCTCACTCCGCCGCAAGCGTCAAGAGGCGGCCGCGGACGCGGTCGAGATCGCGTGACAGGAGCCGTTCGACATTGCCCGAAGCACGACGGACAAGCTCAAGGTAGCTTTTGGTCGCGCGGGAAAAGTGATTGTAGATCATCACGGCGGGAATCGCGGCAATGAGCCCGACGGCGGTCGCCAGCAGAGCTTCGGCGATGCCCGGCGCCACGACCGCAAGGTTGGTCGTCTGCGCTTTCGAAATTCCGATAAAGCTGTTCATGATGCCCCATACGGTGCCGAACAGCCGACGAATGGCGCAGTGGCTCCGATCGTGGCCAAAACCGCCATGCCTTGCCGCATGGCGCGTGCCTTCAGCCCGCGTAATCTCCGCAAAGCGCGACGCGGCGCGCTCCTTAATGCCATCGTCGGTGGCGCATTCGCTGGACAGGCGCATTTCCTGCAGCGCGGCCGCCAGCAGGGCGGACAGCACACTTTCATTCGCATCCAACCGCCAGTTGCGCTTCGGCCATTGTTCTTGGTTTCTGCGATTCGAGAAAGGCTTTACGCAACCGGCGAACAGCGCGGCGACAGCAATAGCGACTTGGCAAAAAGGATCGTCCAGGTCACGAGCGAAGCAAAGCCGAGGCTGATGATAACCGCCTTGACCAAGATGTCGGCGGCGAGAAACATCGACCATGGTGAAAGATCGCGCTGCAGGTGCGCCCGTTGGGCCTGCGGCGACGCTCGCTTCGTCGCCACGCACCGATGCCGCCGCGGGACGTGGTTCAGGCGATGCCGGCGGCGACTGGAGCTGTCGTCGGATGGACCGCAGCGGGCGGCGCGGTTGCGGCTGCGGCGGCGGGAGCTGTTCCGCAACCGGCGGCGCGGGAGCTTGCGCTAGCGATGGCTGCGCAAGAAAGGCGCTTACCAGCAGAAGACAAACGAGCTGTCGTTAACGGCCTGCATCGCCGACCTTAGGCGACGGCGGCTTTTGGCGTCAATGGTCTGCCGCACTTCGAAGTCCTTCAAATTTCGGATGCTCAAGATAGTAGCGGTCCGGTGCTCTCGTTGCCTGCGCGTGCATGCGCGGCACGAAATTCTTCCGATTTGGTCCACGCCTCGAACGCCGCCTTTGTTTTGCCAAACAGTATGTGACGCGTAAAGCGTATGATCCTCCGCCTCGGGCCCCTTGAGCAAGTGGAACTCAACAAAGCCGGGCACCCGATCAAGGTAGGTTTCGCGAGTGAGCCAGACTTTCTCGAAGGCGTCCTCGGATCCTCGCTTCACTTGGAACCGATTCATGGCAATGAACATCTTGCTCTCCTTGATTTTTCGACGACGATCGACGTTCGCTAACTGCCCTTCACGCCGTAATGGACCGTCAGCGACGCTTTGAACGTGATGCCAGGGCTTGGTATCACATAACCCGCCTCGGTGCTGCAGCACATGTATTTGGTGTAGTTCACGTTCAACAAGTTTTCGACCGAGAAGGCCGCGGTCACGTTCGGGATCGGCTGGTAGCCGGCGTAAAGGTTGACCAGGTTGTAGGGCGGGGTCGAATCGAAGATTGGAACTATGTTGCCGCCATCGCTGGTCGTTGTCGGAATTTGGCTGAGCGGCTTTGCCGCGACCGCCGTCCAGCGCACGGCAAGATTCAATTTTCGGTCAAGAAGGCGTACGCCGAACAGGAAGCTGACTTGATCGGGCGGAATGCTTGCGAGCGGGGCGCCGACACAGCCGACTGAAGTTGGTGCGGCGGGACAGCCGGCCGCCGAGCGTCGGGTTGGTCGACACGCTCTGTCCTATGAGGTGCTGGCCGGAAACGCCGGCGAACCATCTGCCCGCGTCGTAATTGGCCTCGAACTCGATCCCCTGGATTACAGCATTGCCGATATTCTGATATTGAAAGCAGTCGGTATAACCCAGCGGCGTCGGCACGCATGGCGCCGGCGGCGTCAGCGTACCAGTGAAATCGACAAAGGCTGGCACCATATCGATGTAGTTGGTGATGTCGTTTCTGAATGCATTCACCTTCGCGCGAACTTTGTCGCCTGGCGACCAAACATCATCGTATTTGATATTGAGGCCGATTTCCTTGGTCTTGCCGATCTCGGGCTGCAGGTTCGGGTTCGGCTCGAAGTAGAAGAATCCGCCGGGATGGAATCCGGAAACGAAAGCCTCGGTCACTGATGGGGCGCGATACCCTTCCGCATAGGTGAAATAGGGCGTAAGGCCGTTGATCGGCGTAATGCCAATCGTCGTCTTTGGCGACAAGCGCTGACCGGATTCATTGCTGCCGTCGCCGTTGAGATCGAAGCCGTCATAGCGCAAGGCATTTATCATCTCGAACCAGGTGGAATAATTGGTCTTCCACTGAACGAACCCACCGTACGTGTTGCGTTCGCCATTCGGCGTCAGGTTGACGTTGCAGGCTCCATTAATAAGTTGATCGGCACCGCAACTGGTGCCGACATTTATCCTGTCGTTGTTGAAATCGCCGCCATAGGTCACCGTCTGCTGGAAAGGTCCGGTGTCAAAGCGAGACGTGTTATTGGTTCTAGTCCCGGTGGTGTTGAGCAGGTAGTTGGTTGAAGTGCCGGGCGGTCCGGAAAAGTCGATGCCGTCTTGGACATAGGGAACTTTGACGGTCTCGCGAGCATCCGTCTGATTCCAGTAGACGTCGGTCTTAAGGTCGAAGAGCGTGGTCTCTGGACTCTTGAAGGGGTATTGCGCCGTAACGGTCTGATTGCTGATGTTCTCACCGTAAACGCCAATCCCCGGGATCGTAGTCCCCGCGCCGGTCGTATCTCCGAAGTCGTAGCTGGTATTGTAAGTGATGGCCGTGAGCTTGATCTGCTTGTCCCTCTCCGGGACGCGCGGTCAGCTTGATTATCCCGGAGTCGGCTTGATTTCCGGTGTAGGGAACAACGGAGCTGCCGGGAATCACGGTTGCGGGATAGCCGGCGCAATTTGAAACACATTGGAGCGACGTGAGGGTGCCGGCTCCCGAGGTGAAGTTGCCACTGTCGCGATAGACGCCGCCGACAAAAATGTCGCCGAGCGGGCCGCGCGCGCCGCCGAAAGTCGATGCGAGCCATTGATCGCCGTTGGTTCCGAACATGGCGTGGCTCTGGACCGCTTGCGTTTCTCCCGGCAACAGAATGTCGTCCAGATCCTTGGTGCGAAACGAAGCGACGCCACCGATCGCGCCGGAACCATAAATATTGGCGACCGGACCGCGAACGACATCCGCTCCCGCCTACAAGCTCCGGATCGAGATAGAATTGTCCGTTGGCAAAGTGGCCCGATCGCTGGAAATCCTGCTGCGCGCCATCGACGAGCGTGGTGACCCGGCCGAAATCCTGCAATCCGCGCACGTTGATGGACGAACCGGGATCATCGGGCCGATCGGAAAACCACACGCTCGGCATGCCGTTGAAAATATCCGATATGCGTGCCGGCGTGGCTTGAGTGATCTGCTCCTGCCGCACCACGCTGACCGCCGCCAGCGTATTGATCACCGGCTCAGACGTCTTGGTCGCGACATCGGTCGTCGGCTCGTTGCGTGACGCCGGCGGCTTTGGCGCGGGCGCTGGCGTTCGACGTTTGGCGGTGCGGGCCACCGTCCGCGCAGGTTTCGGCTTCACTGCCGGCCGATGCTTGCCCGGGGGCCTCCACGGTCACCGGCGGCAGCGGCTGATTTTGCGGCTGCACCGTTTGCGCCCATGCCGACAGATCGACGTTTATGATCACAAGTGCACCGAGCGCAGTGCCGCCGATGAGGGCGTGCGCGCGCCGATTGATACAAACATAAAGCTCCCCTCAGTCCCGATATTTGGCCGGGGCTGGCGGGCTGCCGCACGAAGCGGGGGCTGGCTGGCTGGGCCTTGCCCGTCGGTACAAGCCCGACGGACTTTGACAATATTGATATTGATAAACGAGCGTATTATGAAGTCAATACTTGAGTTAGCTAAGTTAAAACCATTCTAATCAAGCAGATACGGAGAACAATACAGATTATAATCTTTATAAACTAAGTAGTTCAACGCACGAATACGAAAGTGGAAGCAAGATGAACGCCAGCAGAGGACAAAGAAGAACCACCAACCTCCGATGAAAAGAGCGGATGTGGTGGGGAACGAGAGCGGCGTTTGACAATAATCAACAATCGTCTGGATAGTAGAGAGTTGTTCGTCGGCACCCAAGAAATCGTCATTGTTCATGGTCGCGAGACGTATCACCTGCGCCTGACCGCGCAAAACAAGCTCATTCTCACCAAGTAGATGGAGCCATGCAGAAACTGCTGGCCAAATTGAATTGCGGCCTGTGCGGCGATTTTGCTGTTGAGCGTTGCGGGCTTTGCCGCCGGCCGCGATGGCGCCATCCTAAATCCCACGTCGAACGTCAATTCAAGTCGGATTGTTTCGATCGGCGGCTCGGTGACCGAAATCCTTTATGCGCTGGGCGAACAACAAAAGATCGTCGCCGTCGATACCACAAGCCTCTATCCAGAAAGTGCGCTCAAGGAAAAGCCGAATGTCGGTTATATGCGGCAATTGTCTCCCGAGGGTGTCCTCGCTTTGTCGCCGACACTCATCCTCGCGCTGGAAGGCGCCGGACCTAAAGAAACCATCGATGTGCTCGAACGCGCTCAGGTTCCTTTCCACGTGATCCCCGACAAATTTACCGCCGACGGCATCATTGAAAAGATCGATACGATTTCTCGCGACGTCGGCGTGCCCGAACGCGGCAAATGCCTGGCCGGCGAAAGTCCAATCCGACCTCTCGGCACTCAACGAGTTGCGGGCACGAATTCATCAGCGCGCAAAAGTCGCTTTCCTCCTATCGTTGGCGAACGGACGCTCGATGATCTCCGGTCGTGAGACCGCAGCCGACGGCATCATCGCAATGGCAGGAGCCAATAATGCCTTCAGTGAGTTTGCGGGCTATAAGCCCGTCAACGAAGAGGCGATTATTGCTGCCAAGCCCGACGCAATTCTAGTGATGCAACGCGGCGAGCACGCATTATCAGCAGATATGGTGTTTTCCCAACCGGGGCTAGCTGCAGACGCCCGCGGCCGAGCGGAAAAATCTCATCGCCATGGATGGTCTTTATTTGCTTGGTTTTGGGCCACGTACGGCAAGCGCGGCGCGCGATCTTAGCGATCGCCTCTATCCCGAGATCGCGGCCGGCGGACTTCCGTCAGACCAATCGTCCGAGCATCAACCTTGCGATCGATGATCGTGGAGCGGCACTCGCTGGTGCGCCAAGCCTATTTCCGCGGCGCAATCATGTTTCTCCTGTTGGTAGCTCTTTTCGCGGCCGGCGCAATCGCGCTCTCGACCGGCGCCGTGAAGATATCGCTTTATCGAATTGCAGCAACCTTGTTCACAAACAGCAACGCCGATCCGATCGGACGCGAGCATTTGATCCTGCTCTCAATCCGGCTGCCGCGGCTGCTTATGGCCGCCATCGTCGGCGCGCTCTTGGCGGCTGCGGGCACCATCATGCAAGGCCTATTCCGCAACCCGCTTGCTGATCCGGGATTGGTCGGGGTGTCAGCAGGTGCCGGAGTTGCTGTCGCCGCCGTGGTGGTCATTAGCGACAAAGCCTTGCCATCATCCATCGCCTTTGCGCCAATCTTGCTCCCAGCCGCAGCCTTCTTAGGCGCGCTTATAATCACGGCTGCTGCTCTATCGCCTTTCGACCTGGCAGGGCCGCACTTCGATTGCAACTATGCTGTTGGCCGGTCTGGCGCTTGGCGCAATCGCCGGGGCTGGTACCGGCCTGCTGATCTATCTCGCGGACGACAGGCAGCTTCGCGACGTCACCTTCTGGATGTTGGGATCATTGGCCGGTGCGACGTGGCCGAAGGTCCTAGGCTTGTTGCCGTTCCTGGCAGCTTTGCTCGCGTCGTTTGCCTTCATCGCGCGCGGGTTGGATTTGCTGGTGCTCGGCGAGACCGAAGCTTTCCACATGGGAATACCCGTCGAGCGACTCAAGCGCGTTTTGATCGTCTTGGTCGCCGGCGCAGCCGGTGCGGCCGTCTCCGTTTCCGGCGTAATCGGTTTTGTCGGTATCATCGTTCCGCACATGCTACGCTTGGTCATTGGTCCCGGCCATCGGCTGTTGTTGCCAGCCACGGCTTGCTTCGGCGCCGTTCTTTTGCTCGCCGCGGATACATTGGCGCGGACGATTGTCGCCCCCGCCGAACTTCCCATCGGGATTCTAACCTCCATCCTCGGCGCGCCATTCTTTTTGTTCTTGCTGTTGAAACAGCGCTCGTGGTTGGTCGTATGACGCCACTCCTGGCAAGCCACCTCACTTTCGGTCGGCGTCGGGGCAAAGTTACTTCTCCACGATGTGAACTTGTTTTTTGCACGTGGTCAGACCGTGGCTTTGATCGGCCCCAATGGAGCAGGAAAATCGACCCTGTTGCGAGCGTTGGCCGGCGAACTCGCGCCCCGCTCAGGACAGGTTCAACTTCTGGGGCGCGACTTGAGGTCATATTCGCCGCGGCTCCTCGCTCGCCATCGTGCTGTTCTATCGCAACGAACCAATATTGCCTTTCCGTTTGGCGTTCGCGACGTAATCCGCATGGGAGGCCTACAAGAAAAAGCATCGATAATCGACACGCTCGTTGACGGCATTTTGGCTGAATTCGAGATGCTTGACCTAGCGGGCCATCTTGTTACTAGTCTCTCTGGCGGCGAGCAGCAGCGCGTGCATTGCGCGCGGGCACTGGTTCAACTTGCCTGCGGTCTGGAGCGCCAGGGGGCCGGTATCATCCTACTCGACGAGCCGACCGCAGGCCTCGATCTCCGTCACCAGCTGGCATTGTTGGAAGCGCTGCGCCGTCGCGCCGAGCGAGGTGCGCTGGTCATTACGATACTCCATGACCTCAATTTGGCAGCTGCATTTGCCGAACGAATAATTGTTCTTTCGCGCGGGCAAATCGATAGTGACGGTGGTCCAAGAAAGACAATCAATGAGGGGATGCTCAACCGAGTATTCGACATCGATGCAACAATCGGTAAATCGCCCGCGCCCGGCATTCCTTTTGTCCTGCCACAGACCATGGAAAGAGACATCAGAAATTGCGTATTACAATTACACCTCGCGCGCGCGAGGGCCGTGGCGCTTTTGAGACCCGATTGTGACGACATCTGTCACGGCTAGTACCCGCGCCACGTGGGGCGACGTTGTGACGGAACATGGCGCCAGACCACCTTGTTACCCCGCATGCAAGGTGTCAAATCGCACCCAACTCCGACCCCCAGTCTCGCGTGCAAGAACGACCCTTTTGACGGAGCCGAGACCGGCGGCGCGGAGCCGCAGATAGCGGAGCAGAGCCGGTCTTGGCGGGCGGCGAATGGTGAGCGGGAGGTTATGCGCGGTTCTTGAAGCGCCAACTCTCGTTGCCGGTCTCGACGATATCGCAGTGGTGAGTGAGGCGATCGAGCATGGCGGTTGTCATCTTGGCATCGCCGAACACTTGAGGCCAATCAGAGAACGCCAGATTGGTAGTGATCAGCAGCGAGGTGTTCTCATAGAGTTTGCTGATCAGGTGGAATAACAACTGTCCGCCAGACTGACTGAACGGCAGGTAGCCGAGCTCGTCGATGACGATGAGGTCGTGGCGCAGCAGCTTCTCGGCGAGGCGGCCGCTGCGACCGGCGGCCTTCTCCTGCTCCAGCTGATTGACCAGATCGACTAGGTTGAAGAAGCGGCCTCTGGCGCGAGCTCGGATGACCGCAGAGGCGACGGCGATGCACAGATGGGTTTTACCGGTGCCGGTGCCACCGATGAAGATCGCATTGCGCTTGGCGTCCAGGAATGTACCGGTGGCGAGTTCGCGCACTTGTCCTTCATCGATCGGCGTATCGGCGAAGGCGAACGTATCGATATCTTTCAGGACCGGGAACTTGGCTCCGCCGATGCGGTAGCTGATCGAGCGTGCCTGCCGGTGGGTGCGTTCCGCCCGGATCAGACTGGCGATGAGCGGATAGATCTCATCGCGTCGGGCCAGTCCCTTACCGGCAATCTCATCGAAGTTGGCGCGCATGCCGTAAAGCTTCAGTTCGCTCATGGCTTCCAGAATCTCGTGGCGTTCCATCAGGCGATCTTCCTTATGCGGTCGTATCGGCCACAATCGGCCGCGGGTTCGATCTTGAGGCGAAGCGCGTCAGGCGTTGTGATGCTGGGCGGCGTCGCGGGCTGCTGCCGGCGTGCCAACACAGTCAGGATGACATCGCCACTGGCGATGCCGGCCTCCAGCGCTTCCGTACAGGCGGCCTCGACCGCGGCCATGCCGTGATCCAGCACCGCGCCCAATACTTTGACGAACTGTCGATCCCCGTCGGCGTGTTGCTTCAGCTTGGCGCGAACCTGGGTCAGCGCGGGCGGCAGTGCCCAATCCTTGAACGGGGCGCCGTTGCGCAACGCACCGGGCTTCTTCATCAGGACCGGCAGATAATGCCAAGGGTCGTAGATGATCTGGTCGCGCCGGAACTGGCGCGGATGGTCGGCGACCACCTCGTCACCCAGCAGAACGACGATGCGTTCGGCATGGGAGCGCACCAACACCATCCGACCGGCGGCCCGCGCATCGACGCTGTAGCGATTATGATCGGCCATGATCAGGCATGTGGTGCTGACCCTGACCGCCTTCTCGACAAACCCATCGAAGGGGCCGCGCAACTCCATCAGGCTCGTGCGTTCTTCCTGGAACACCTCCCAGATCGTGCGCTCTTTGAACTCCGGATGTTGGGTTCGTTTGGCGTAGGCAATGCACTGATCTTCCAGCCAGGCATTCAACTCAGTGAGGCTCTTGACCCGCGGTTTGGGCCGGAACATTTGGTCGCGCAGATTGCCGACTTGGTTCTCGACCTGACCCTTCTCCCATCCTGAGGCGGGCGTGCAGGCCACCGGCTCGATCAGATGGTGCGAGCACATCTGCAGAAAGCGAAGATTATATCGGCGAGCCTTGCCGACGAAGATCGCCTCGACCGCCGTCTTCATGTTGTCGTAGATGCCGCGCCGGCACACGCCGCCATAGAACCGGAACGCCTTGTCGTGGGCGTCAAACACCAGCTCCTGGGTCTCGCGAAAGTAGACGCGCACAAACGGCATGCGGCTGTGCGACAGCTTCATGTGCGCCGCCTTAACCGTCAGCGGCAGGCCCGCAAGCGTGATCGTCTCGTGGCTCCAGTCAAACTGGTAGGCTTCTCCTGGCGCGAAGCTCATCGGCACATAGGCATGCACCGGAACCCGGACGTGCTCATTGCGCCAAGCCTTGACGAACCGATGCACGCTGTCGTGAGCGCCGTCATATCCGCGCCCGCGCAACTCCTCGAACAGCCGCTGCGTCGATCGGCGTTCTCGCTTCGGCAGCTTGGCTTCCTGCTCCAGGATCTCCCTGAGAACCTCGATCCATGCGCCGAGCTTGGGCGAGGGCTGAACTCCGCGCTCGTACTTGAACTCGGTCTGGTGACCACGCACGACCTTGCGCACCGTCGCACGCGATACCGACAGCGTTCGCACGATCTCCTTGATCGAGCGATGCTGCTCAAAATAGGCGCGTCGAATCTCGCCGATCTTCTCCACGCCAATCATTCCCCAATGCCCTTCCCGGCCCCGCAGGGCCAAAGGGAAGGACGCTGACACAACTCATCATAGGGGGGTCGGTGTTGGGCGCGAAAAGCCCCCTTATACCAATCCTCAGATTAAGTGACTGACGGCGGCCCAGTCGCGGCGTGCGATGGACATGATTTTCCAGGGCTGATCGATCAGTGTGTTCCATGCGTAGCAACAGTGATCGACGATGTCGTCGAAGGATCGGAAGATACGGTTCGACAGCCAGTTCTGGCGCATGAACTGCCAGATGTTTTCTTGGGGGTTGAGCTCTGGCGCACGCGGCGGCAGCGGCAGGAGCGCTAGATTGCTGGGAATCCTGAGGTCCTTGGCGCCGTGCCAGCCGGCCTGATCGAGGATAAGGATGGCGTGCGCGCCGGCGGTTACTCTTGTGGCGATCTCGTCGAGATGAAGCTGCATGGCTTCGGTGTTGCAGAACGGGAGAACGAGAGCGGCGCCAGCTCCGCGTTCAGGGCAGACCGCGCCGAACAGATAGGTCGACTGTGTGCGCTGATCATGCGCGGCGCGGGGACGCGAGCCCTTCCTGGCCCAACGATAGGTGAGCTTGTTCTTCTGGCCGACCCGCATCTCGTCCTGGAACCAGACCTCTACCGGTGTGCCCGGCGCGAGCTTGGCGCGGACTTCCGCCACGCGATCGGCAAAGTTTTTTTGAACGCCTCCAAGGCATCAGGGTCCTGCTTGTAGGCTTTCGGCCGCGCGCTCACATGCGTGAAGCCCAGGCTCTTCAAAGCACGATAGATCGTGTCGTCCGAGACCGAGAGCCCAAACTCCTCGTGCAGCTGCATAATCAGGTCGCACGCCCGCCAGCGCACCACGCCGTGCACCGCCGGGATCGGACCCTCCTCCACGAGCCGGACCAGAAAGGCCCTGTGTTTTTTGCCCAGCTTGGGTGGCACGCCCGGGGAGGGAATGTTGATGAGACCGTCCGGCCCTTGCTCGTTGAACCGGATCACCCAGTCCCGCAACGTCTGACGGTCCATTCCGCCTATCGTCGCCGCATCCGTCCGCGATGCTCCATCGAGCACCGCCGCGATCGCCAAAAGCCGCCGCGCCTGCCCGCCGTCCTTCGCCCGCTTGGCGAACCCGCGGACCTCGCCCGCCGTATAATCAGCCCTCACCGCAATCGCCTGGCCCATGGCAAACGACCCTCCGTTTGCCACCTTGAATTATTTCGCAGATGATTTGGGAATCCCGAGAAAGTCAGCCACTCCGCGCGTTGGTATTAGGGGGTCAATGTTGCAAGCAATTTTGCAATGCAAGGTTTCATCTGGTCGTAAATGTCCATAGCCTGATCGGGGAAATTTACCCCTGGAATCCAAATCGGCTGATGTTTTACACGCTTGATTGTGCAAACGAGAAAATCCGGCAAGCCTTCGGGTATTCCCATTCTGGCGTCAACCAGTTCGACATAGCCTAAGCGTGCGAATTCCGCGACAGCGGAAGCGAATACCGCGGCGTTCCGGATTGTCCGCCCCGGGTACTTTTGCCGCAATAGGTTTGCATAGCGGGCAAAGGTGCTCTCCAGCAAGCCATGCATGTTCTCCGCGATCGAGTGCTTAAGCGCATGTCTAATCTCATTCTCCATTGGGAGCGCCACATCGTGCCATGCGAGTCTCTCTCGCCTCGCTAGGCAGTGAGCCGTCACGACCTTTTACAAGGTTGCTATTTGCCAACTCTTTCAGAAAAGTCAGCTCGTGTTTCGAGCGCCGAAGCGGGCACCAATGGACCTGCAATTGGGATTTGAGGTCTGATGCCGGCGTCGTCGGACAAATCGCGATGCGGCCCCGCCGAACGCTAATCGCCGAACAAGCCGTCCAGGACCCACGTCGCCCTTTTCTGATTTCGAGAACTGAAGCGCGCTGTCGAATGATCTGTCCAACTATCTTGCAAAACGAGCGTCCGGTTCCCTCCTTACAATCTCATCGCGGGACATCGTCGTGAGGAGTTGTTCGGGGTGCAGCCAGTACTTTCGATCCTCAGTCCCCGCGAGATTCAGCGCAGCCGCTTTGACGACCGCAACGTTCAGTCTCCCGGGTAAATTCAACCGGTATCGCTCGCGCTTCTGACTGAAAAAGCCCATTTAGACCATGGTGCCGTCGCGCTTTGTGTTGGAATTCGATATGGCGCAATCTCCAGCGGCATGAGGTTATCGGTTCAGGCGGCGAGGTCAATTGGGTGATCGATAGTCGTTGTGGCAAGGGTTTGCCAGCCGTCGACCTTGCGCATGTTGATCTGGCCGGAGGCGAGCAGGGCCCAGAACAACATGCCAGCAGTCTCTGCTGATGGCAGCACGGTCTGGGTTTTGATCCGACGTTTAAACTCCTCGTGCAGGCGTTCAATTGCATTCGTGGTACGCGCGCTGCGCCATTGGCTCGGCGGCAAGAGTGCAAACGTGAACAACCGATCGCCGGCTTCTTCCAGGCTGTCGGCGACCGCGCGGTGCTTGAGCCGCCATTTGCGGATGAACCCCTTGCGGCGCATTGCGATGTCCTCCGGTGTGGCCGCGTAGATCATGTCGGTATAGTCGGCGCCGATTTCCTCATGCAGGCGTTCCGGCGCGTGCGCGAGCAGATTGCGATGCTTGTGAACCGTGCAGCGCTGCACCGGCACGCCGTCCCAGACGGCGGCAATCGCTTTCTCCAGTCCTGGCGCGCCGTCGACGATCAGGAATGCCGGCCGCCGCAGGCCACGCGCGACCAGATCGTTGAGCACAGTGCGCCAAGCCTCGGCGGATTCGCCGCCCCTGTGCTTGACCGCGAGCAGCACCTTCTGGCCGTCCGCGCGCACGCCGATGACCACGAGCAGCGAGATCGCCGTGGCCTTCCGATCGAGCCGGACGCGAGCCACGGTGCCGTCGAGGATCAGCCGCACTATCGGCTCGTCGGTCAGCGCGCGAGCATTCCAGACGTCCCAATCGCTTTTGATCTTGCGCCAGACCCGGCTCACGATGTCCTTGCTGACGCCATCGCGGAATAGCGCTGCCAGAGCCCGCCGCACCCGGCGCGTATTGGTGCCGGCGAGATAGGCGCTCGCAATCAGCGCATCGGCGGTGAGCGTGCGGCGCTGATAGCTTCGCAGCACCTGGCTATGCCATTCGGTGGTGCCTTCGCGCGTTTGCAGCCGAGCCCGCGGCACGCTGATCTCGGTCTTGCCGAAGCTCCCGGTCAGCGAGCGGGTGCGCCTGCCATGCCGATGGCCGACGAAGCTTGCTTGTCCGCAGTCACCATTCTTTCCGCGCCCATATCGAGGGCGAGCGAGCGCCGCGTTGAGCTCACACCGGATCAGTTCTTCGATGAACCCTCGCACCCGATCGCGCACACCGCTCTCGATCGGATCAAACCAGTTATCGAAAAGGTGGGCCGCAGTCTCGTTTCCAGGCGCGAAAGAATCAGTTCCTGTGGTAACCTTGATCATGGCGTTGGTCTCCGTTCCGGCGCTCCAACGCCGGGTGATTCGAGGTTGAACACGGAGACTACGCCAACCAAATTCCAACCACTCCCGCTACGCCACCTAGACCATCATGGTGAACTTCTCACCGGTCCCGTCCCATAGACCGACGGCCAGGATCGCGCGATCCCGAAGGAGTTGGGAGAGTAGTGTGGTTGCCGCCAATCCGAAATCCGGAATGAACGCAATAGTCAGCCGCTCAATCCGCCGACCAAACTCCTGTTCTCTGATGAGCTTCCTCCAAATCTCCTCTGCTTTCCCGGCCAAGGAGAGCCAACAGCCATAAAACGTGGCGTCGCATGTTCGCTAAGAGCTGCTCTTCGTGGCTTTTGAAGAAGCGCCAGAGAATAAAGCCCGCCACAAGGGCCAGTGCCAGGGCGGCCCAGCCGACGGGCCCGGCAATCCGGTGGACGCCTTCGCCGAAAAGATAGCCCCCTAAACCAAATACGATCGCCCATGCTATACCGCCCGCCGCATTCAAAATGAAGAAACGATACGGTGAGAAGCGATTTACCCCGGCGAGGATCGCGGCCAAGGCGCGTAGAAGCGCGACAAAGCGTCCGAAAAAAACGATCTTGCCCCCATGCCGCATGAATAAGTATTGGCCGAGCTTGAGCTTTCGTTCGTCTAGTCCGATTAAATAGCCCCAACGGGTCAGAAGCCTAAGGCCGAAGGTCCGCCCGACCCAGAAGCCGATGTTGTCGCCGACAATGGCGCCGGCCGCAGCGGCGCTGATCACGAAACGTATGTCGAGGCCCCGTGTGGTACTGGCGTAAATCGAACCGCTGACGAGGATTGTCTCGCCGGGCAGAGGAATGCCGGCGCTTTCTAACATCACCAGGACGAAAATTGCGGCATAGCCATACTTCGCGAGAAGCGTTTCCGCCAGCCCCGGATCGACGATGTGCACGCTACGGGCCCCTTTCGTTCCCGAGAATCATACGCGCGCGTAGCGATGATGCAATCCGCACAAGATCGGTACGACGTGCCAACAGCGACATCGCGCGTGTCTGCGAGGCGTCTCATTTGTCTGATGAATGAAAAGAGCTGCCACAAGCAGGGGCGCCTGGCTGGTGAGCCATCAGGGAGCGCCGCCAATATCATCACGCGACCCGCATCGTCCGCGCCGTACCGAAGCGTCAGCCGCCTCAGGCGCCTTCATTTTTGTGCATGAGCTGAGCCGCGAAATAATCGGAAAAAGCTCGTACCTTGAGAGAGGGTCGACGGCCGCTCGGATATACGGCGTGCAGCTCGAGCCAAGCAAGTTGGTAATTGGAAAGGATTGCAACGAGTTCCCTAGCCTCCAGTTCGACCCGGCACATCCATCGAGAGGCGAGCGCTATTCCGAACCCGGCTTTGGCGCAGGCGACGACACCGTCGGCCGAGGCGACGTTTATTGGCCCGTCTACGGTCACGGACTCGGCTCGCCCCGAGCGTGTGAAACTCCAGCCACTTCCGCCGGAGAGACCCGGGCCGAGAATGCAGTCGTGCCGAGCGAGGTCGGCGGGCGTTTGCGGTGTTCCCCTGCGCGCAAGGTAGGCAGGAGAGGCAACGGCGAGGCGCGGAGCCTTGCCCAGCAACCGCGCGCCGAATCCCGAATCGGCCAGAGGGCCCAGCCGCAGGGCCATATCGGCTCCTTCGGCGATCAGGTCCTCGGTCCGGTCGGACATCAATAGCTCAATGCGCAGTTTCGGATGCTGCTCCGCGAAGCCAGGCAGACGCGGGATAACTTCACGGATTCCGAATGCACCCGACAGGGCCACCCGCAACGTGCCGCGCAGGCTGTCGGCTCCTCGGGCGGCATTTTCGGCATCATCAAGATCACCGAGGATTTGCCGGGCCCGTTCGAGAAACACGCGGCCAGCGTCGGTCAGCGCGACGTGCCGCGTGGTGCGCAAGAGCAGCTTCACACCCAGCCGTGCCTCGAGGCCTGCGACCATCCGCGATATCGACGGCTGCGACACCCCGAGTTCGCGCGCGACGCGGGAGAAGCTGCCGGTCTCGCCGGCGCGGACAAAGGCGGTCAATTCCTGCAGCCGGTCACTCATTCACCTGGCGTATAAGTCAGATACGCGGCGCTCGTCTACTACTCGCGCCCTTTCGACGTCATCTCGCAGGAAGCCGGCTCAGGGCCGGCGGCTGAAAAGAACGAGAAAGGGAGTGCGCCAATGACGACAGCCCTCATCACCGGCGGGACCAGCGGAATAGGCCGCGCGACAGCCGAAAAACTGGCGCAGTCAGGTGTTCATGTCATGGTCGTGGGTCGCAATGTGGAACGCGGTGAAAAGACTATTGGCGAAATACGGGCGGCGGGCGGAAAAGCCGATTTCATCTCATCCGATCTTCGCGACGCTGCGAGCGCCCGTGCGGTCGCGAGAAAGGCCGTCGAGTTGGGAGGCGGCCATGTCGACATTCTGATCAACAACGCCGGCATCTTTCCATTCGGCCCGACCCACGAAATGAGCGAGGAGTCGTTCGACGACGTTTATGCGCTCAATGTGAAGGTGCCCTATTTCCTGGTCGCGGAGCTTGCCCCTTTCATGGCGCAGCGAGGCAAAGGAGCTATCGTCAACGTCTCGACGATGGTCGCCGACTACGGCGCGGCGGGCTTGAGCCTCTACGGATCGAGCAAAGCCGCCATCAATCTGCTGACCAAAGCGTGGGCGGCCGAATATGGTCCCAAGGGCGTACGCGTGAATGCGGTTAGTCCCGGGCCCACCCGTACCGAAGGCACGGTGGCAATGGGCGACGCGCTACAACAACTCGCGGCGCAAGCGCCGGCCGGGCGTCCGGCCGCGCCTGAGGAGATTGCCGAGGCGATCGTCTTCTTGGCGACCGACCGCGCCAGTTTCGTCGAGGGCGCAATTCTGCCGGTCGATGGCGGTAGAACCGCCATCTAGCTGTGGCAAGCTTTGATGTTGTCACTTGCGACAGTCAATCACGTTGAAGGCAATCGCTATTCCGACGAGGAATGGGGTTAATCCTTTGCACGGTGCCGACCAAACAACAAGGAGTCTGCACACGGTGCTTTGAACGAGAGGTACCAGCAATGATCGAACTCTACTACTGGCCGACGCCGAATGGTCACAAGATTACAATGTTTCTCGAGGAAGCCGGACTCGAATACACTATTCACCCCGTCGACATCAGTGCCGGCCATCAGTTTAAACCGGAGTTCCTGGCGATCTCGCCGAACAACCGCATGCCTGCGATCGTCGACCTCAAGCCGAGCGACGGCGGCAAGCCGATCTCGGTGTTCGAGTCCGGCGCAATTCTCACCTATCTCGCCGACAAGACGCGCGTTCTCCTCCCGTCCGATCTGCGCGAGCGCATGGAGGTTTTTGAGTGGGTGTTCTGGCAAGTTGGCGGGCTCGGCCCCATGGCCGGACAGAACCACCATTTTGGGCAGTATGCGCCCGAAAAGATTCCCTACGCAATCGAACGCTACGTCAAGGAGACCAATCGGCTCTATGGCGTACTTGACCGTAGGCTCGCCGGGCGCGAGTTCATCGCCGCCGACGCTTACACGATTGCCGATATAGCCGCCTATCCCTGGATCGTGCCATGGAAGCGCCAGCAGCAGGACCTTGAACTCGTTCCCGAACCTACGCCGCTGGTTCAATGCGGTGCGCAGCCGCTCTGCCACGCTGTGTGCCTATGCCAAGGGCGAGCCATTTTCGAGTCGGCCCGCAGTCACCGAGGAGGGTAAGAAGCTGCTGTTTGGCCAGACGGCGCAGACGGTGCCGATGGCCGTGGCACGGGCGTAGGGAGACGATGCGAACATGGCCCGCACACTCTACGATTTGGCAGCGGCCGACGATAAACGACGGTTCAGCCCCTATTGCTGGCGCATCAAGATGGCGCTCGCCCATAAGGAACTCGAGGTCGAGACGGTCCCGTGGCGCTTTACCGAGAAGGATGTCATTGCCTTTTCCGGCCAAGGGCGGGTTCCGGTCCTGATCGACGGCGACAAGGTCGTCGCCGATTCCTGGGCGATTGCGAACGATCTTGAAGATCGCCACCCGTACCGCAAGTCGCTCTTTGGCGATGTGAGCGCGCACTCACCAACGCTGTTTGTCGCGAGCTGGGTGGATGGGGTGCTGCAGCCCGCCATCGCACAATTCATCCTTGCCGACATCTGCGCTCATCTGCACGAAAAAGACAAAGTCTATTTCCGCAGAGTTGCGGGAAAAGCGCGTCGGCACCAGCCTCGAAAAGTTCTGCGCAAATCGCGAAGAAAGGGTCGTTGAGTTTCGCACCACGTTGCTCGCGCCGCTGCGGCCAGCGCTCGGGTCAAAGCCGTTCCTCGGTGGTACCGGTCCGACTTATACCAACGCGCGGAGTGGCTGACTCTTCGGGATTCCCAAATCATCTGCGAAATGATTCAAGGTGGCAAACGGAGGGTCGTTTGCCATGGGCCAGGCGATTGCGGTGAGGGCTGATTATACGGCGGGCGAGGTCCGCGGGTTCGCCAAGCGGGCGAAGGACGGCGGGCAGGCGCGGCGGCTTTTGGCGATCGCGGCGGTGCTCGATGGAGCATCGCGGACGGATGCGGCGACGATAGGCGGAATGGACCGTCAGACGTTGCGGGACTGGGTGATCCGGTTCAACGAGCAAGGGCCGGACGGTCTCATCAACATTCCCTCCCCGGGCGTGCCACCCAAGCTGGGCAAAAAACACAGGGCCTTTCTGGTCCGGCTCGTGGAGGAGGGTCCGATCCCGGCGGTGCACGGCGTGGTGCGCTGGCGGGCGTGCGACCTGATTATGCAGCTGCACGAGGAGTTTGGGCTCTCGGTCTCGGACGACACGATCTATCGTGCTTTGAAGAGCCTGGGCTTCACGCATGTGAGCGCGCGGCCGAAAGCCTACAAGCAGGACCCTGATGCCTTGGAGGCGTTCAAAAAAACTTTGCCGATCGCGTGGCGGAAGTCCGCGCCAAGCTCGCGCCGGGCACACCGGTAGAGGTCTGGTTCCAGGACGAGATGCGGGTCGGCCAGAAGAACAAGCTCACCTATCGTTGGGCCAGGAAGGGCTCGCGTCCCCGCGCCGCGCATGATCAGCGCACACAGTCGACCTATCTGTTCGGCGCGGTCTGCCCTGAACGCGGAGCTGGCGCCGCTCTCGTTCTCCCGTTCTGCAACACCGAAGCCATGCAGCTTCATCTCGACGAGATCGCCACAAGAGTAACCGCCGGCGCGCACGCCATCCTTATCCTCGATCAGGCCGGCTGGCACGGCGCCAAGGACCTCAGGATTCCCAGCAATCTAGCGCTCCTGCCGCTGCCGCCGCGTGCGCCAGAGCTCAACCCCCAAGAAAACATCTGGCAGTTCATGCGCCAGAACTGGCTGTCGAACCGTATCTTCCGATCCTTCGACGACATCGTCGATCACTGTTGCTACGCATGGAACACACTGATCGATCAGCCCTGGAAAATCATGTCCATCGCACGCCGCGACTGGGCCGCCGTCAGTCACTTAATCTGAGGATTGGTATTACGCCGATTATGCCGTCTTCGGCGCCTTTCAGTGGGCCCGTGCGACGAGTCCGTTCAAGCTCCTCGAACCGAACGATCCCGTTGCCGCCTGGCGCGAACGGATGCTCGATCTCTATGGCGGCTTGGCGCGGAACTCTGTCGGTTATCCTGTTTGAGTGATCGATCCCGCGCCATCTCCGATGCGCAGGAGATCAAGCACGACGGCTTTTATCAGTGATAGATCAGTATGCCGCCGACGGTTGCGATCAACACCGTACCAATCACGATGTAGATCGCTTCAATTGCGTAGCCGTACCACATCAGCGAACACGGTCGGGCGTTGGTTCTGGTCGTTCGGCGTAATATCCGTTGCTGCCGTCACCGCTGCCGAAGAAGAATTTCGGATTGGTCTCCACGGTTGGTGACACCACAAAAGATACCTCTTCAGTTGCCGGCACTTGGTTTGCAACGGGTCGGCTCTCGTTAGCACTGCTAGGTGTCGTTGCGTTAATCATTGCCAAATAAAATGGTTTGGCAAACAGCAGTGCTATGATGACGATAGCTGTAGCCCCTCCGATTACTGCTACCCGATGAACGGCTGATTCACTTAGGCGCGTCGCTCTCATGGCTTGCTCCATGTCTAGAGAAGGTTAAGTAAGTTACCCTCCTTCCGGCATCGCGCAGCTAAGGGCCTACGAAGGTGTTGAATTGCTCCACCGTCCGCCCGGCGTCCGGAATGCGGAAGATCAAGTTGGCCGCTATCAACAACCCGATCACGCTAAACATAATTAGCACGGTCGGGATGTGAAAACCAGCGGCGTAATCAGCCGAACGAAAGGCCCTCATAGCCTATCCCATTCGGATACAGCCCAGCCCTGATCGTTTGAATTAATGAGGCCATTCTGTCAGTGACGGATGTCACAGTGATGACGGCGGCTCGCGACCTGGGTACGTCGCCGTCAAAATTGGGCTCGGCTTGGTCCAGTTTCATCATTGGTAACGATGGCATCTGCCTATGGTCGTTCCCAGATGCAAGACGAACAAGGTCTGCGATCGTCTTTCTTGCGCAGGACATTTCAGATATTCGGTTTATTCGCACACGCGAGCGCCCCGATTTGAGCGGCGATGGAGCCGTGAAAGGTCACTGCGCCCGAGCGTCACAAAACGTCCACCGGTCAACTCGCGGAACACATTTCTCCCAAAGCCGGCCACGGGTTCGCCTCGGTCGTTGTACGACTGGCCAGCGCTTGCGCTAACCGCCGGCTAGCTCGAAGGACCTTCTACAGGCGCGCACGTATGCATGTCCGAGGCTCGCCCATTTCTACTCTTGACCGCGCTGCATCAATTCGACCGGTGTTGGGGGGTGAAGCGGACATGCAGCCGACACCGGCGGATGTGTAACGGTTGACCCGGAGTGCTATTTTAATGCGACGTGCCGCGATTGGAAGGATCGGCGAATGGGACGCTCCTGGAGAACGCGAATTGTATCGTTAGGGTTAGTACTCGCTGCCGGAACGAATTCACAGTTGCCGGCAAACGCAAAGATGCCGCTATTCGCTAAAAGCCGCCTTATTGTGCTGGCTCAGGCCACGGTGCCACCGACGGGCATGATGGACTCACACCATCCAATGCCGATGAACGAGCGCTATCTGAAGCGCTTTCCGCAACCGGCGCAAGTCGGCGATCTCGTTGGTCTGCCGGTGCTCGACCTTAACTCGTCGACGCTCGGTTTTGTCCGGCAAATAGTGCGCACCTCGGCCGGCACGATTGAGTTTATCGTCAGTTACAGCTGGTTCTGGGGCTGGTTCGGACACCCGGTCGCAGTGCCACTGGAAGCGCTCGGCATAGAAGGCCGGCAATTGGTGTCCCTCGATATGCCACGCAGCGAATATGCAGCTGCACCAACCTGGCATGACATGGCGGCCACACGGCTGCCGGCCGATGCAATTGTACGCGTCGCGCTGGCCCGCAGTTAACCGATTATTTTTAGCGAAACGGAAATCTGCGGCCATTAGCGCGATGTCGGCTCGTGGCGGGCCATAGCGACGGGCTGCCTCAAGGATGGCCGACGGTCGCTTTCGGCGGATTGTGTTGCAAAAGTCGTATTGCACCGATGATCAAAAATTCTAAAGGCCGCAGGCGCGGCTTTCGTTAAAAGATGTGAGGGACCTCATCGCTGATGTTAAACTCACAGGCAACTTCGATAACGCGATTGCGTCTAGACGAATTGGCGATTGCTTCCCGTTTCGTGTTTTCGCGAAAAATTCGTAACCCTGCAACGTTCGACTTTTGCAACATGGGTAATTCCGGGATCGGGCCAGACAAAGGCACAGGGAATCAGCTCTCCAGGAACGTATGAGGCCAGCCTCATGTGGCCTCGCCACGATGGAGAGCGGCAATGGAATATTATGTTGGACTGGACGTGTCCGACGCTCTTCAAGCGATCGAGAAGTGTTGGAGCCTATATCGGATTGACGACCCGACGCCATGCCTCCGGGGAGGTCGATTGGTCCGGCCGAATCTCGAAGTGCGGTGACGCCATGCTGCGCATGTATTTGTTCGAGGCAGCCGGCGTGCTGCTGACCCGCGTGCCGAAATGGTCGGGGCTGAAGGCTTGGGGAGCCAAGCTCACCAAGCGAAACGGCCTCCGCAAGGCCAAGGTCGCCGTCGCGCGGAAGCTCGCGGTCATTCTGCACCGAATGTGGATCGACGGAACCGAGTTCAACTGGTCCACGAAGAAGGCTGCGGCGTAGCACGCAAAGGAGATCACAGGGTTCCCGCGACACGGCGGGAAAAAGTCGTCCCTGCCGGGACGGTGGCGGCGGTGAGATCGTCCGATTTTTTGCGAGCGTCCTTTTTTGAATTTGCGGGTGAAAGGGCTCGCGTTATCCATCTTCGTCACCCTCACGCGCGCGCGAGGCGGAGCCGAGCGGCGGCGCCGCCGATTTATTTTTGCGGGAATTGTTTTTGATCTGATCGGTGGCTTCGGTGGCTGCGGCGTCTGAGGTAGGGGGTAGGCTTCGCCACCAGGCCGATGGCAACGGCACGACATGGCCTTCGGATCCGCTCGCGCTCAGCGTTTTCGCCCGAGCGACGGGCCGATCGCGAGCGCATTGAATTTGCGGGTGAAAGGGCTCGCGTTATCCATCTTCGTCACCCTCACGCGCGCGCGAGGCGGAGCCGAGCGGCGGCGCCGCCGATTTATTTTTGCGGGAATTGTTTTTGATCTGATCGGTGGCTTCGGTGGCTGCGGCGTCTGAGGTAGGGGGTAGGCTTCGCCACCAGGCCGATGGCAACGGCACGACATGGCCTTCGGATCCGCTCGCGCTCAGCGTTTTCGCCCGAGCGACGGGCCGATCGCGAGCGCATTGAATTTGCGGGTGAAAGGGCTCGCGTTATCCATCTTCGTCACCCTCACGCGCGCGCGAGGCGGAGCCGAGCGGCGGCGCCGCCGATTTATTTTTGCGGGAATTGTTTTTGATCTGATCGGTGGCTTCGGTGGCTGCGGCGTCTGAGGTAGGGGGTAGGCTTCGCCACCAGGCCGATGGCAACGGCACGACATGGCCTTCGGATCCGCTCGCGCTCAGCGTTTTCGCCCGAGCGACGGGCCGATCGCGAGCGCATTAAATTTGCGGGTGAAAGGGCTCGCGTTATCCATCTTCGTCACCCTCACGCGCGCGCGAGGCGGAGCCGAGCGGCGGCGCCGCCGATTTATTTTTGCGGGAATTGTTTTTGATCTGATCGGTGGCTTCGGTGGCTGCGGCGTCTGAGGTAGGGGGTAGGCTTCGCCACCAGGCCGATGGCAACGGCACGACATGGCCTTCGGATCCGCTCGCGCTCAGCGTTTTCGCCCGAGCGACGGGCCGATCGCGAGCGCATTGAATCTGCGGGTGAAAGGGCTCGCGTTATCCATCTTCGTCACCCTCACGCGCGCGCGAGGCGGAGCCGAGCGGCGGCGCCGCCGATTTATTTTTGCGGGAATTGTTTTTGATCTGATCGGTGGCTTCGGTGGCTGCGGCGTCTGAGGTAGGGGGTAGGCTTCGCCACCAGGCCGATGGCAACGGCACGACATGGCCTTCGGATCCGCTCGCGCTCAGCGTTTTCGCCCGAGCGACGGGCCGATCGCGAGCGCATTGAATCTGCGGGTGAAAGGGCTCGCGTTATCCATCTTCGTCACCCTCGCGCGCGCGAGGCGGAGCCGAGCGGCGGCGCCGCCGATTTATTTTTGCGGGAATTGTTTTTGATCTGATCGGTGGCTTCGGTGGCTGCGGCGTCTGAGGTAGGGGGTAGGCTTCGCCACCAGGCCGATGGCAACGGCACGACATGGCCTTCGGATCCGCTCGCGCTCAGCGTTTTCGCCCGAGCGACGGGCCGATCGCGAGCGCATTGAATTGCGGGTGAAAGGGCTCGCGTTATCCATCTTCGTCACCCTCACGCGCGCGCGAGGCGGAGCCGAGCGGCGGCGCCGCCGATTTATTTTTGCGGGAATTGTTTTTGATCTGATCGGTGGCTTCGGTGGCTGCGGCGTCTGAGGTAGGGGGTAGGCTTCGCCACCAGGCCGATGGCAACGGCACGACATGGCCTTCGGATCCGCTCGCGCTCAGCGTTTTCGCCCGAGCGACGGGCCGATCGCGTGCGCATTGAGCAATAAAGCAAAACAAGGCGACCGCTAACCAATCGCCCTTGCTTAGGCTTTGTCTATGAAGAGTCCCATTCCAAAAGAACGACTACGCGTCAGCAGTTGGATTGTGCAAAGACTCTATAATTATGCAGTCAACGAAACTGTCGAACGCTGATTTCTCGCGGTCTTTCAACTTGTAGTTAATCCAACCCGCGTTCGCACCGTCGCGGACAAGAATTCGGCCATAACGCCACTCGACCTTCGCCCAACAGTCGCGGAACAGGTTTTCAAGGGCAATACCGTCGAAGTGCGAGGGCAATTCAATCGCGCAATGAATATGCCATCGACCCGACGTACCACCGTCCCATGAACGTAATGAGCGGTGCGGACCTCGCCTTTTTCAAGTACGGGTAATACACGAAGACGTTTGCCGTACCGACGAAATGCCGCTCCGTATACTGCTTGTATGGGGGATTTTTTGTCAAGGAGTTTGGGTAGGGCGGCGCATTTTTTCCTTCGTCAGTTTCTTTGCTCGATCTGAAGGCCCGTTTCTTCGCTTAGTGCGGTCGGGTGACGACGATCAGAGGGGAGCCCGCTTGCAGGGCGCGGATCAATCGCGCCACAACCTTGTATTCGGTTGGTCCAAAGACCCAAACCATGATGCAGTCATGCGCATCGGTGCGAAGCTCCGAGGCGGCGGACCCATTCTCTGTTACGGCGTGATAAGCCATGCAGTATATCGGGTCACCGCCACCTCGAACCGTCATCGGCTACCGTCACAAGCTGGACGGACTGGGCCTAAACTTGTCGGGTGTCTTCAGCAGCTCGTTTATTACGCCGGGCGCAGAACGACGTCGTCAGGCACTACGCCCTCTCGCACGAACCGCCACAGGGCGATCAGAAGCTTGCGCGCCAAGGCCACGATCATGGTCTTACGAGCGCCGCGAGCATTCTCGGTGCGGGCTCGAAACCACTGCGCCAAGGCGCTGTCCTTCTGGAATATGAGAAATCGCCATGCCAATTGGATCATGCCTCGTCGAGCTCGAGCATTGCCAGAACGGGCCAGTCCTTTCTCGCGGCGCTTCTTTCCGCTCTCGTCCGGCGAGCCAGTGAGGCCGGCATAACGCGCGACGGCCCGTCGGTCGCGCATGCTTCGCGACAATATCTCCTGCACTGCATGTCGGCCGTCTCGACCCCAACCCCGATCACCCGCGCCAACAGGAGCACCATTGGGTGTGGTCCATCATTGGGCGCTTGCGTGAGACGCCCCAGGCGAGCGTCCTCGATTTGCTTTATCTGATCACTGATGAGCCGTCGGCGCACCATATCGCGACGCAACTCAGCCAGAGTATTCGGCGGGATCGGCTCGCGATTGTAGTCCTGCCGTTCCTCGAACTTGAGAGCACGGCGCATCCGGCTTGAATGTCGGGTATCCGGCAATCACTAATATTTACGCGCCATTCCCTTCAACCCGCCCTGAGCTACCTGTCTGTTTGCATTCGTCACTTCGCGAGGTCGCGCGCTCGAGACGCAATAGGCTCATGATCTTCTTTGAAATGCGCCGCTGAGCGGACCGCATTCCCTCGCCGGCGCTTAGAGCCGCGCGGACTATATATTCCTCGTTGACGTTGCGCGGCCGATGCCCAAGCAGGAAGTGAGACAAGAGAGGGTCCACTTCAAGATTGGCGGCGACACTGCGATACGTTCGGCGAAGCTCATGACCACGAGCGGGAAGCGGATCACGATGGCCAGCTTGCGCGGTGCCGGGAAACACAAGCTCCGGGTCGGCATCGGCCGCGTCGCGCGCCACCTGCAAAGCCCCAGCGATGGCCGAAGACAGCGGTATGCTGATTGTGGCCCCGCCCTTGGCGCCGCTTGCGCCGCCGATCACAAAAACGCGCTCGCGTAGCTTTACATCTTGCCAGCGAAGCCGTGCAAGCTCCCCCGGCCTCGTGCCAGTCAAAAGTTCGCACAAGTGATATGCGCGATGGGTCGCGTTTGGTATCTCGCGCCACGCCTTTGCCCACGCCGGGAAGTCGCGAAACGCTAAGCCTTCCTGCGACCCGGCTTCGCTGTTGTACTCGATGGCCTCTCCGGGATTGTCGTTTTTCGGCAATGACAGATCGCGTCGCGCCTCGCGCCGATACAATGCCCGGATGATTTGGCCGCAACAATTTGCACTTACTGGTCCCGCACTTTTTGTGATCCGAGCGTGCCAGTCGATCATGACGCCCGGCGCTTTCGCCATGTCGATAAGCGACCAATTCTCCCATTGCTGCAATAGGAGTTGGTCTCCTAGCTGCTTCACGTTGCGACGCCAGCGCGCGGGCTTGCCTTTCTTCGCCGCCTTGGCTTCCAAATAATCGAGATAGTCGGCGAACGCGACGCCGAACTTTTTGGCCTCACGCTTGCCGGGCTCTATCCTTCCTTCCGCGACCCTGGCACCAATCATAAGCGCGGTTCGCCGAGCGGCGTCTGTCGTCACTTGAGGGAAGTGGCCGAGCGTCCGATACGTGCCGCCGCGTTTGCCGTGCTTGCGGTGTTGCTTGAAGTAGTACCAGGACATGCGCGACTTGCCCTTGCGAAGCTGTAGGCCTTTCACGCCCGCGTCCCAAAAAATGGTGTTCTCGATGTTGTCGCGAAACTCCCAAATCGCTTGCACGCGAGCATCAGTTAGATCGTGAAATTTTCTTGCCATTTTCCTGACGCTAGGGTGCTTTGATCGCCGCCTGTTCACGGGCTTCCGCGACAGCTATCTACCCACTTTGCGCTGAAAATGCTTGATTTTTAGGGGCTTGTGGTGAACGCGGAGTTGCTTGGGAAGCTGTCGTTCTACCACTGAACTACGCCCGCAAAACCTTTATTTGATCGGTGTCTCGCGCATTTCACCCAAATTCTTACCCGGAGAATACCCGGAGCTTTGGAACGAACGATCTTTGGCTCCGGGTAAAATCCGCCGATACATATATTACGCGCAGCGTCGGGAAGCGCCAACTCCCCTAGTCGCACATCTGTCGCCGGAGACTTGACGGCCGGCTTGATGATAATTCCGGCGGACCCGAGACTCAAAAAGCAAGACTAGCGAGTCACTTACGGACCTTCTCCCGAACCTCCACGAATTTTCTGAAACCACGGTTGAGTGCGAGAGTCAGTCGGGTGTATGAACGTCGCACGGTAGCGGCCCGCGTGCGCTCCTAACTGAGACACGCATTCCCCGCGACAGTCCCCAACGATCAGATAAGCGCGACCCGCATCACATCACGTCCGTGATGCGCCTCGCATTGGAGCGCGGATCATGCGTGAGCAACGCCTGTGGCCGATTTGGCTTTCGCTTTCTGAGGCAAGCCGCAGCTTGGGTATCGAGCGGAAAGTTCTCTACGGATGGGTCGCCCAAGGGATGCCGATCTACAAGTGCGGAGTCCGCCGCAAGGTGCTGGTCGAGGACCTTGTTCGGTACATCCGGGCGAACTTGAAAACAGTGGAGCGGAAGCCATGACCCCCGATTATGCAAAGGAAGGCCGCGTGAAAGCCATCTGCGCCGAGAACGGTGTTCTCGCCGATTGCCTTGACGACATTGCGTTGCAGGTCCGCGCCGGTCGGCTCACCGAAGCCGAGCTTCCCGCGAAGATCAAAGAATGGAAGTCGAACCCGGACCATCATTACTTCCATCGCGGCGAGCACGACGACGTGGCGCTCTTTATCAGCGCCTTCGGCGAAGTCCCCAACGTCTCGGACGCTGGTCGCGTTCTGAAAAAGTACGGAGCCGCACGCACTGCCGAAATCGCCGCTGAATTCGGAACGACGTTTACGAGCGGTCGGCCCGGCAAGACGCCGGACGCTTACAAGCCAAAGAACGGCGGCGATCACGGCGGCAACCCGTTCGCCAAGCTCCGCCGCAGCGATGGCACCGTTGACAAGGCCGTCGAAAAAGAAATCGGCGGGATGATTGCTCGGCTCGGTCGAAAGAAGTGTGAGGACATCGCACGCGCGGCCGGGAAAACGATCAGCGGCTTGCCGTTGAGAGCTTAAGGGGGGGCGCACATGGGCGCACGTCAAAAAGAACACGCGAACAGTCAGAACACGGACATCGCCCGGCGCTCGAACTCGCAGCAAGGCGGACGGACCCGCGCCAATTCATCCGGGCTTCACGAACCGCGAACGAGCTCGGCGCACCGCCGCTCGGCGCTCCGCCGGACGCATCGTCGCCGAACGTCACCGATCCTTCGCGGCAGGGCAAGAGCTTCGCCGTCCCCGGTATCACGCGCGGCATGACATCAAACAATGATCGAGGCCGGTACGATCCGGGCTTGGCGGAAGCCGTCATGGGCGAGGCGCACCATTCACCCGATGACTACGCGCGCAACCTTCACACCGTCCTCCCCGGTGCAGTGCAGGAGGATTGAACATGGGATCACCGGACCAAGCTCGGGATGCTCACGGCAGATGGACGGCGGGATCAGATGCCGCCGCAGCCGGAGCGCACAGCCAAGGCATCCAACGCGTTCCGAAGCCGTGGGGAAGCGGACGCCCGGCTAAAGGACAAGCGGCGCGCGACCGTGTGATCCGTGGCAAGGCAACGGATCAGCGACACTTCGGCATCGAAGGCGATGTCAGCAGTCGAGTCGGCAAGATGTTGTCGGACGATCTTCGCGGCAAGTCAGCACGCGGCTGGCCGTTCAACACTTGATGGAGGAAAACATGAAACACGATCCGAGCACCGAACAGATAAAGGGCAAGCTCGCCACGCCGCAGAACCGTAACGTCGTAGAGGCTCACGCGGGCGTCGCCTCAGTCGGCACAGACGACGGCACAAAGCCGACGCAACATAACTGTGACTGCGGACCAAACACCACAGCCAACGCGGAATTTAACGAGAGCGTGAAGGGTCCGAAGCTCCGGCCCAACACGGTCATGGTCGGAGGACAGTAAGATGGCAGTACAGGCACATGGAAAGAAGCCGGGCTCGCAAGTCGTTCGCACGCCCGCGCCCAAGCAAGACTTGAAAACCGGCGGCGAGGACTACGGCGAGGCGAATGCGCCGGACACGCCGTCGTCTGTTCCGCCGGGAGTGGGCGGCCCCATGACAAAGCTCGGTCAGAACCTCCGCGACAGTGTGGACGATGATGTGATCGGCCAAGTGATCGCCGGAGGCATCGCGGGTCGCGGCGATAAAATTCCAGCCGATGGCAGCGACCAGCTTCGAGAAGTGTCGGCGGAAAGTTATCCGGCGGCGCATGGAATGAAGTCACCGAACCTACCGGCGGGGAAGTTCAATGCGCTACCTGAAAAGCTCGGCGACAACTCCGCCGCGCCGGTTCGGAAGCCCGACTAACTTTGAAGTCGGACCACGCTCGGCGAACCTACGACTTACCGAGCTATCGCTTGCGATGGTCATCCCTTGGAAAGATGGCTGGCCGCAATGGTGGCTCAATGACGAGAACGAAGGCGAACGGATGCGCGAGATATTGGAAGCAACAGCGGACGAGGTACTACCATGGGAAATGTGAACCTGTTTGATACTCACAACCGCATCTGTTTTCCGACCGATGTGGAAGTCGCTTCGATGTCACCGACCGCGCAAGAGCGGTTTAAGTCGGTTCGAGAAGCAAAGGTGAAGCTCGACGCCGCGACCAAACACCGCGAAGCGACCGAGCAACGGATCAAAGATTGCGACACCGAATGCACGGTGACGCAAGAGGCAATGTCAAAGCTCCGGCCGAATTCGGAGAAAGAGACGATTGCCAACATCAAGAACCACATCCTGTCGGAGCAAAGACAGCGCCGACTTGAAAGAGGACTAGCAGATTAAGTTGCGGCGGCGGCGCGCCCACACGCCCGTTCCGCGCAAAGGCCCGGACGTGTGAGTCAGCCCCCGCGTCCGGGCCACCTATCAGAAAGTCGGCGGTTTTCCTTCCCGCCGACCCAGGGCCCCGAGCGTCCGACCTTCTTGGGGGACAAGAGCAAGGATGCTCGGGGCAACCATTCGTAGGAGAGTGACATGGGACGACAGGACGACAGTCTACAGCCAAAGCCGAAGGCGAAGCCGCCCGAGCCGTTCAACGTGCGCGGAGGTCGCTTGCCTGTACTGCGACATGATCGCGTGATGGTCGGTCACGTTGGACCTGCCGCGACCGAAGCCGCGTTGGGCAAGTTCGGACCGGTTGCAATGGTCTTGTAGGTCCGTCGAAGATCGTTGCCGGTCGCGGGAAGGTCGTCACGGCTCGCCTGAGAGCAGCCTTCCCAAATCAACGCGTCATCGTCGCCGCGCTCGCCGCCGATGGCGATGGCTTTCTTGATTTCGGGCGTCATCGGCGACGGGACCGTGTTACCGGCCTTGAGGTTGCCTCCGCCGATGGTCAAGGTCTCGGCCTTGTCGTCAAGGTCGCCCCATTTCGTCCGCGCCAGTTCGCCCGGCCGTGCGCCGGTCAACAGACACGTCAGATGGTAAGAACGGCGGATCGGCCGGAGCTTTTCCCACGCGGCTAACCATGCCGGGAAGGTAACCGGGGCCATCCCCTTCTTTTCCCGGCGCTCGGTAGCGAAATCAACGGCCGCAGTCGGCAAGTTCACTTTCGACAGCCGCAGGTCCCGCTTCGCCCGCTTCCGATACAACGCCCGCACGATCCTCACCGCATGGTTCGCCGAAGTGGGGCCGACGATCTTCACTTGCTCGGCGTGCCAGTCGGCAATGGCGTCGGGCCGCTCGCTCATTTCGGCGAGCGACCAGTTCTTCCACTTCGGCAAAATGATTTGGTCGCCAAGGTGACGGACGTTCTTTGCCCATCGTGGCGGCTTGCCACGCTTCGCGGCGAGGGCTTCGAGGTAAGTAAGATAATCCTCGAACGCCTCGCCGAGCTTCACGCTGTCGCGTTTGCCTACGGGCAAAGTGCCAGTGATGGCCTTGGCGGCTTCGACTCGCGCCTTGTCGCGCGCAGCGGCAACGTCAACATGATCCTCCGCCCGCTGCAATGTCGGCTGCGGGCCGATGTATTCTCCGCCCCGAGTGACGACAGGACCCGTGTCACGGCCGCCTACAACGGCGCTGGCGCGTCGGCCGCGATCATAGTGGCCCAACGGCACGCAGGTGTAGATGCGCTTACCGTGGTCGCTGCGCTCGTTATAGAACTGCCATTGATGGCGGACTTTGCCGAGCCGGAGTTGCAGCCCTTTGATTTGACTGTCGCGCAACAGCATCGGCTTGCCTTCGGCGAAGTCGATCAGCGCATCAACAAATCCGTCGTGCAGGTCGGCGGTTCTCTTCTCCATGACGCTTTACCCGTAAATTACCCGGAGCGACGGATCTCCGGCTTACCGGTCTAAAGGTACGGAAAAACGCGCTCGTGGGCGCCTGTTGTAAAACGACCTTCCGGTTTAGCGCCTTCGAGCGCATAGTTTCCGCGTGGAACGCTTTCGCCGAGCGGTGGAAGCCGATCGCGTTAATCATCGGGGCATGCGCGCTTCTAACCGGGCCGCTGATCTTCTTTCGGGGCTACAATTCCGACGAGGGCCTTGCCGTCTCTATCGCCCGCACTGCGCTTGAAGACGGCGAGTGGCTCGTGCCGCACGTCTTCAATCTGCGTTGGGTTGAGCGACCGACGTTATTGTCCTGGATTATCGGCGCCATGAGCGCCCCGTTTGGGCGCGTGAACCAGGTTACCGCGCGCGTACCGATTGTGCTTTTTCTATTTTTTGGCTGCATGCTCATTTATCTGACGTTGCGCAAACAAGATGCCAGCCTTCCGGCGGCCTTGTTCGGCGTTGCTTTGTTTCTCGCGAGCCCCCTGGTCCTCCGATCAAACGTTCTGATCACGGCGGACCTGCCGCTTGCGGTCTTGTTGTTCTTCGCGTTCTATCTGTGGTGGGGCGGCAATGAGTTGCGATCGACAGGCGTCGGCCGTTGGCTCGCCATCGGAATCGTTCTGACGTTAGCGGGATTGCTGAAAGGTCCGCAGCCGGTCGCCTATTTTGCGCTGGGGGTCGGGATTTACGTTCTTGCATCGCGATCTTACCAGCAGATTCCCGGCCTCATTTTGGCGGGCCTGATTTGCGCGCTTCCGTTAGCCGCCTGGTACGCAGCGATTTATGCGCCGGGTGACGAACAGATCTGGGGCACCTTTATGCGCGTGCATCCCGCGATATTGTTTTCGAGTCCGCTCGGCGCGCTTGCCCGAACGCTTCGCGAAATGCTCCCTGCGGTGCTCGCAGCCGCAGCGTTTCTCGTCGCGCGGGGCGTTGGTGGAACTGGTGTCACCGACCGCGTTCGGCCCGGATTCGTCGTCGCTCTCGCCTGCTACGCTTTCACTGCAGCAATCTTGGTTTGGTTCTGGCCGGGCGGATCGACGCCGCGCTATTATTTTCCCATGTTGCCGCCGCTTTGCGTGTTCGGCGGGCTGGGCTACGATTTGCACGCAGTGCGCCGGCCGCAGATCGTCGCCCTGTTAATCGTCCTGACGGCCGTTCTTCTCGTGTATGGAATGGTCTACTCCATTGTGTCGCCATTCCTACCGTCGCGGTATCGGCAGGCGTGGCTCGATGCCGAACGGATCACAACAGCGCTCCACGGGGCACCCGGCCCAATCTACCGGACTGGCGACGCGGCGCTCAACATCCTGCCCTACGTGGACGCGAGAATCCTCATTGTGCCGCGCGAAAAGCTGGCGACAATTTCAGGTCCGGCCTAGATGCTACTCCCGACCGATGAAGCAACCAACTTGGCGTCACAGCGCCCCAACGCCCTTCGCATCGTCATGACAGTAGGCGACCTCAACCAGTGGTGCCTCTTGCGGCTCCTGACGGGAAACTGAGAGAATCAGAGAGGACGCTCCGCCATCGCTCGAACTTTGGTCGCGCATTGTCCGGCGCGTTCCGGCCCCCCGGTGATGTCGAGGCACTTCTCCTCGCCGAGCTGATGGTTGCCACGGGCTCGATGTTGGCACGGCAGTCTCTTGCATCACCAGAGTTCAGTATTCGCCCCCTTAGGACATGGGCATCGTGCTGGTAACGGCGCGATCACTCTGCTCGGCTGCGCGAGTTCGGCGGTCGCCAGTTGCCTGAAGAAACCGGAACGTCGTTTGGACCAATTGGAAAGGGACGGGCCAGACTGATCGAAGCTGTTCAGTTTTGGACGGCTTCTCGTGCCGGGCCGGCCTCCATTGATTTAGATCAAAGCGCCCCTGGCCAATGCGCTTGAGGTTGACGCCACTGCCGGTGTCGAGATCATCGTGGCGCGGTGCCTCGATGGGTCCCGACGTCAGAGTGAAGCTGTATCAACCGGGTTTGTGAGATCATGAAAAAATTTCGATTTGGCATGCTCGCCGGGTGTGTCGCCTGTGCTGCGGTCGTCGTTCCGTCGATGGGACGAGCGCAATTGATGGTCAACATGTCGCTGATCACCTGTGCGCAATATCTCGCCATGCCGCCGGATCAGTCACGGGTGTTCTCCGCCTGGATGAGCGGATGGTTCAATCAGAAGGGCGGGTATGCCTGGATCAACCTCAATGCCTACGCCAGAAACGTCGAGAACGTAAAGGCGTGGTGCGCCTCCAATCCGGGCGAACTGGTCATGACGGGTCTGCAACGCGCCGCGGCGAAATGAGTGAGTGATATGAAAAAATCGACAATGCTGACACGTTCCATGATTGTTGCCGCCGCTGTTTTGGTCGCGGGTTCATACCGGCCCGCATCGGCGCAGCTTATCCTCGACATGTCGTTGCTGACCTGCAAGGATTACACGACCGCCGATCCCGAACGACAGGAATTGGTCGCTGCCTGGATGAGCGGCTATTTCAACGCCGCGAAAAACCAGCCGTTGGTCGATCTCAAGCGGTTTGAAACCAACAAAAAGCTGGTCGCCAAGTATTGCAAGCGCCGCAAAAACGACGCTCTAATGGACGCAATCCGTAAGGCGGCATTTTGAGGAACATTTTGAGGAAAAGTGCGGAGCGCTGACGCGGCGAGCGCTTGCTGCAAGTCAGGCGGCGCAGACAGCGGCGAGGAATTTTTCCATTTCGGCCGAGAGCCGGCTGCCGTCCTGCGATAGCGTCTGCGCCGAGGACAGCACCTGACCGGACGCCGTGGTGATCCCGGCGGCGCTGTCGTTGACTTCGGCGATATTGGCGGCGACATGCGCGGCGCTGCCGGCTGCGGCGCGGACGTTTTGCGCGATCTGCTGGGTCGTCGCCGCCTGCAGGTCGACGGCGGCGGTGATCGCGGCGGCAATCTCGGAAATGCGCCCGATGGTGGCGCCGATTTCCTTGATGATGGTCACGGAATCCTGCGTCGCCGCTTGCACGCCGGCGATGTGCACGCCGATTTCCTCGGTCGCCTTGGAGGTCTGCGCCGCCAGCGCCTTGACCTCCTGCGCCACCACGGCAAAGCCGCGGCCGGCTTCGCCGGCGCGCGCCGCCTCGATGGTGGCGTTGAGCGCCAGCAGGTTGGTCTGCTCGGCGATGTCGGTGATGAGCTTGACCACGTCGCCGATGCGGCCGACCGCGCGGGTCAGCTCGGTGATGCGGCCGTCGGTCTTCTCAGCCTGCGCCACGGCTTCGCGCGCAATCCGGGTCGATTCCTGCACCTGCCGGCTGATCTCGCCGACCGAGGCGATCAGGCGCTCGGTGGCGAGCGACACCGAGTGCACGTTCTCCGAGGCTTGCGCCGACGCCGACAGAACCTTGCCGGACAGATCCTGCGTCGCTCCCGCCGTTCCGCTCAGGGCTTCTGCCGCCGCTTCCAGCTCGGTCGATGACGACGACACCGAGCGGACGACGCTGGCCACCGTTCTTTCAAAGGCGCCGGCGAGCGCCTGCATGTCGGCCTGGCGCTGCTCGGCGGTGCGCCGCGCGGTTTCCTTTTCGGCGGCCTCCAATTGCTCGATGCGGATGAGCTTTTCCTTGAAGGACTGCGCCGCGCGCGCATTGTCGCCGACCTCGTCGCGGCGCCCGGTATAGGGGACCTCGACACTCTTGTGTCCACGGGCGAGCTCCAGCAGCACTTCGCCGATCCGGCGGATCGGCCCGCTGATGGTCACCGCGCCGAACACGGCGATGCCGGCCAGCACGGCGATGACGAACAGGCCCATGCCGAGATCGATCCGGCTCACCCGCGTCGTCTCCGCATTGGCCTGTGCCTTGCGTGCGTCGGCGGCCGCGATCAATCCCGTCGTTGTCGCCTCGGTCAACGCGTTCATTGCGGCGCCGAGCTCGCCGCTGCGTTTGACCTTGTCGACGGTGTCGCCGTAGTCCTTCGCCGCCGCCGCGAGTTCGGTGACGACACCGACATAGTCTTTGACAAGTTCGGCGAGCTTCTCGAGCCGTTCCTTGTCCGCCGGATCGTCGGTGATCTCGATCGCGATCTCGATATGCCCCGCCGCTGCGGTTTCGTCGGCATTGAGTTCGGGCGAGCGCGCGATCGAATTCGCTCGGCGCCACGGAGAGGCGAATTTCGCGGGTCTCGAGCTGCATGCTGCGCAGATCGTCGGCGGCGCGCAGCGCTTCGAGCGCGGCAAGCTGCTTACTGTCGGCGGCTATACGGTGCCGAGCGGCCGAGCGATCCCCGTATTGCTGTTCGGCCAGCATTCCGGCGACCAGCAAAACGCCGACACCGGCCCAGATGGCGAGCTTGGTGCGGATGGAAAAGTCGTAAACGGCCATGAACCGGCCCTGATGACAGTCCGCGGCATGATTGGTCGCCCCGGTTAATTCACGGTAAAATATGGTGGTGCGCGAGGGGAAATACGCCTTTCGCGCGCGCTATTTACGCCCAAACTGCTTGCGCAGCTCGGTTTTTGCCTGCTCCAGCGTGCGCCGCCGCGCGGCCGGCAGCTTCCTGCCGGCACGGTTGATGTAAAACACCAGCATCGACAGCGCTGAGCGGTAGGGCTCCGCCTTGCGCCGCCGGCTCCGCTGCGCCGAGCGTTTCAGCGACGCGGCGATGCGTTTGGGGTCGTTGGAGCTGAAGACGCCGGCTTCAAGATCGAGCGCGTCGCTGTCTCGCGTCACTCGGCCGGACCAGTAACGCGTGCCCTTGCCGCGCGTCGATTTCGCGCCGGCCGCTTTGCGCGAACTGGCTTTTCCGCGGCTTGCTTTTCGCCGGGTCACTGCTTGCGGCATGGGGCCTGTTCCTCTAGCTGCCGAACCTTCAGTAAAATGACGGTGCGGGTCACTTTGTTCCTCCAAACGCCAGGTTGCTTCGGCCCCAACGAGGAAGCTACCTATGGAGTCCCTTTTTGCGAATGGGCGGAACGCAAGATCCCATGGACGGGCAGGCGCAAATCGTCATCGACCAGGTGACGCATACCTACCGGCCGGCGCATGGGCGCAGCGTGCTCGCGCTCGCCGAGGTTTCACTAAGCATACGCCCGCGCGAGTTCCTCGCGCTGCTCGGGCCTTCGGGCTGCGGCAAATCCACCTTGCTGTATCTGGTTGGCGGATTCCTTCCCGTCGAAGCCGGCCGGATCATGGTCGAGGGCAAGCCGGTCGCGGCGCCCGGGCCTGATCGCGGCATTGTCTTCCAGCACTTCGCCTTGTTTCCGTGGAAGACGGTACGTGCCAACGTCCTCTACGGCCTTGAACGGCAGCGACTGCCGCGCGCGGAGCGGGCGCGGCGGGCGCAGGCGTTCATCGATCTGGTCGGCTTGAACGGCTTCGAGGAGAGCTATCCGTCGCAGCTCTCCGGCGGCATGAAGCAGCGCGCCGCGATCGCCCGGACGCTCGCCTTCGATCCGAGCATTCTCTTGATGGACGAGCCGTTCGGCGCGCTTGACGCGCAAACCCGCGCGCTGATGCAGACCGAGCTTCTCGGCATCTGGCGGCGCACGCCCAAGACCGTGATCTTCGTCACCCACGACGTCCAGGAGGCGGTCTATCTCGCCGACCGCGTCGCCGTGATGTCGGCGCGGCCGGGCCGCATCAAGGCGATTGTCGAGACCCGCTTCGGCGACAGCGATCCGGGCATCCGGCGCAGCAAAGAGTTCGTCGAACGAGGTCGACGAAATTTGGGAGCTGGTCCGCGTCGAGGCCATCAAGGCGCAGGAGAACCCGGCGCCGTGACGCGGACCGCCGTGCGTTATCTGCCGCTCATTATCCTGGCGCTGGCCTGGGAGGCCGCCGCGCGGCTCAACCTGGTTTCTTCGCTCGCCTTGCCGTCATTGAGCCACGTGGCGGACGCGTGGGTCGATCTCCTCCGCGACGGCGAGCTCCTCGATAACGGGCTCATCTCGCTCTACCGCGGCGTCGCCGGGCTTCTGCTCGCGGTCGTCGTCGGCGGCGGGCTTGGTTTGGCCATGGCGTCCTGGCGGCCAATCGATCTCCTGTTGAAGCCGCTGGTGGAGGTTTTCTATCCGCTGCCGAAATCGGCGCTGATTCCGGTGACCGTGCTTTGGCTCGGCTTCGGCGACGGCTCGAAGATCCTGCTGATCTTTCTCGGCTGCATGATCCCGGTCACCATCGGCGCCTATAACGGCGCCCGCGGCAGCGATCGTGCGCTGGTCTGGTCGGCGCGCAGCATGGGTGCGCGCGGCATGCGCATGCTGTGGGACGTTGTGGTGCCGAGCGCGCTGCCGGAACTGCTCAATGGCATTCGCACGGCGCTGGCGTTATCCTTCATCCTGCTGGTGAGTTCCGAGCTGATTTCGGCGCAGCGCGGATTTGGCTACCTGATCGGCTATCTCGGCGACACCGGTTCCTATGCCGGCATGTTCGCCGTCGTACTCACGGTCGCATTCCTCGGCTTTGCCGCCGACCGCCTTTATCAGCTCCTGGTGCAAAGGCTGCTGCGATGGCGCGCCTAGAGGGCCAACCCATTGCTGCGGCGATCGCGCCGACCGGCGCCGATCGGCAGCCGGCAAGCGCCGTCGCGGCGGGGTTGCGGGCCGCCGCTCCCTTTCTGGTGATTGCGTTGCTGCTTATCGCCTGGGAGGCGCTTGCCCGCAGCGGCAAAGTCACTCCCTTCATGCTGCCGCCGTTCAGCGCCGTGGTCGTGCGCATCTATAGCGACGCCATCTCCGGCCATCTCTGGCTCAACCTTGGCCTCACCCTCTATCGGGCGCTGGCCGGCTTTGTCATCGCGGCGTGCGGCGGGATCGCGCTCGGCGCGGCGATGTCGCGCGTGCGGCTCATGCGCTGGTTCTTTGATCCGATCGTCTCGGTCGGCTTTCCGATGCCGAAAATCGCCTTCCTGCCGATCATCATGCTGTGGCTCGGTGTTTATGACGTGTCGAAAATCTCGATGGTGGTGTTCGATGCGATCTTCCCGGTGGTGACGGCGACGGTGGCGGGGCTTGCCGCCGTCGAAAAGGAGCTGGTCTGGTCGGCGCGCAACATGGGCGCCGGTGAGCGCGAACTGATCTGGCAGGTCGCGCTGCCGGCGGCGCTGCCGCAAATCCTCACGGGCCTGCAAGTCGCGCTGCCGATCGCGCTGATCGTCGAGATCGTGGTCGAGATGGCGATGGGCGGCTACGGGCTCGGCGCCGCCATGATGAGCGCTTCGCGCTTCGCCGATTCCCGCGGCGTGTTCGCCGGCATCGTCGAGATCGCGATCGTCGGCTACGTCTTGATCAGGGCCATGTCTCTGATCCGGCGCCGCCTGCTCGCCTGGCATCCGGAAGCGGAAGACCGCGCCTGATCCCGCCTCGGCCTAGCTCGCTTTGTCCAGGCTGCTCGGCAGATCCGGTGCATCGGAATCGTGGACCGCAACGCCGACCATCGGGTCGATGGCAACTTCCCACGGCCGCCGTTCCAGGGTGCGCATGGTGTCGGCATAGCCGGACTGCCAGCGCCGCTTTATGCCTTCGCGCGAGAAATCGATCTCGCGCAGGTAGTCTTCGTTTTTGAGCGGCGCCGCGTTGATGCGCACGATGTGCATGAACGTGCCGCAACCGTAGCCGGCCATCTCCTTGACTTCGGGAGTCTGGCGCTGGCTTTCCGGCAGCATACGGACCAGTTCGCGCACCATATGCCGAAGCTGATGGATATGCTCCTGACGCGGAATGTGGCTGTCGGCGCGGCTGGCGTATTGGATGTCCAGCTGCCGGCTCATCACCTGCCAGACCGATTCCGGTTCAGGTCCGGCGATGGGAAAGATCTGTACCGAGAACACGACCGAATCGCGCCGCGGATTGTCATCGAACACCACCTCGATCGGCGTATTGGAGTAGAGGCCGCCGTCCCAATAGGGATCCCCGTCAATGCGGATCGCCGCAAAGCCCGGCGGCAATGCACCGGAGGCAAGAACGTGATCGAGGGTGATGGGCAGGTTGCGGCTATCGAAATAATGCATCTTGCCGGTTCGCACATTGACCGCGCCGACCGTCAAACGCGCGCGTCCGGCATTGAGGCGCTCGAAATCGACGAGGCCGCTCACCGTCTTGCGCTAGTCGTCGATCGTATAGAAGGCGGCTTGTTCGACGCCGACCAGGGCGCTGAGCCCGCCCCAGGCGATCGCGCGGTTGGGTGCGTAATAACCGGAAATGCCGTTGAAGATTGAGAGCATATAGGCCGCCGCATTGCCGGCGAGTTGGCCGAAAGGGGTGCCGTCCCAGAGCGGCTTCCGCTTGATCCGATCCCAGAATTCGCGCAAGCGATCGAGCCGCGAACCGGGTTCGTTGCCGGCGATAATGGCGCCGTTGACGGCTCCGATCGACGTGCCGACGACCCAGTCCGGCTCGATGCCGGCTTCATGCAGCGCCTGATAGACGCCGCTTTGATAGGCGCCGAGTGCACCACCGCCTTGAAACACCAGGACGACCTGGCCGGGCAGCTTGGGCGGCCCTTTCGCCACGCCCACAAGTTGATGTTCGACGTAAACCTGGTCCATGGCTCCTCTCCGTCGCGACCCTTGAGATGTAGGCATTCGCGTTCGCTCAGCCATAGGGCGCGAGCGGCGCCCCGCGAGCGCCGCGGCAAACGGCAGGCTTGCGTCCGATCGCTCCCTCTGCCCACAATCACGCGGTCGTGCCGGCGTGCAATGCATCGAAAGGCGACCATGCGTATCAGGATCGGACTGGCGAGCTTCCTGCTGTTTACGCTCGGCGTCGGATTAGCCCGCGCCGAGCCGGTCAAGCTCCGCTTCGCCTGGGTCGCGCCGCTGTCGGACTGGGCGTCGATCTGGCTCGAAAAGAAGGATCTCGCCCGCAATTACGGCAAGTCCTATGTGGTGGAGTCGGTCCGTTATCGCGGCACGCCGGCGATGATCACGGCGATCGCCACCAATGAGCTGGAGATCGGCGCGCTGGCTTATTCCACCCTGCCGATCGCGATCGAGAACGCCGGCATGGACGACATCAGGGTCATCGCCGACGATTTCCGCGACGGCGTCGACGGCTATTACTCCAACGAGTTCGACGTGCTCGCCGATGGTCCGATCCGCAAGGTCGAGGACCTCAAAGGCAAGATCGTCGCGATCAACTCCGCGGGCAGCGCGGTCGACGTCGCCATGCGCGCCATGTTGCACAAGCATGGATTGGAGGCCAACCGCGACTACACCATCATCGAGGCGCCGTTCCCCGCCATGCGCGCGATGCTGGCGGAAAAGAAAGTCGATCTGGTCTCGGCGGTGCTGCCGTTCTCGCTTGATCCCGAGCTCAAGAAGATCGCGCGGCCGCTGTTCACCAGCAAGGACGCAATCGGCGTCTCCCAATTCATTATCTGGACGGCGCGCCAGCCGTTCATCGCGGCGCATCGCGGCGCTCTGGTCGATTTCCTCGAGGACTCGCTGCGCATCGTTCACTGGTATCTCGACCCTGTGAATCACAGCGCGGTCGCCGATATCGCCGCGCGGCTGACCAAACAGCCGGCCGACCGTTTCGGCTGGCTATTCACCAAGGGCGATTATTATCGCGATCCTAAACTCCTGCCCGATCTCGATGCGCTGCAGCGCAATGTGGACATGACCAAGAATCTCGGCTTCATCAATGCGAGCTTGGATGTCCGCACCCACGCCGACCTGACCCTGGTCGAAGAGGCGGCGAAACGGCTGAAATAAGACTCAAACCGAGTTCGCGAGGGCTCTTTCGATCATGGTGCCGACGAGCGCGCGGCGATAGGCGGCGCCGGCATGAATGTCGTCCGCCGGATCGACGGCGGCATGCGCCGCGGCGGCGGCGGCCGCGATGGTTTCGCCGTCGACCGGGCGGCCGTTGAGGGCATCCTCGACGGCGGCAAGGCGCAGCGGCCGATCGGCGACGCCGATAACCCCGACATGGGCGTTGCCGGCCCTTGCGCTCTCGTCCGGGTCATAGAACAAGGCCGCGCCCGCCAGCGCAAAGTCGCCCCGGCGGCGGGCGAATTCGGCAAACCCGAACCGGCGGCGGAGCGGCCACGGCGGCAGGCGGATTTCGCTGATGATTTCGTCGGGCTTGAGCGCCGTCATCAGCGGGCCGTGGAAAAAATCCGCCGCCGCGATGATGCGCGCTCCGGCTTTGCCGATCACGGCGATTTCGGCCTCGCAGGTGACGGCGACGCCGGGCATCTCGGCGGCGGGATCGGCATGCGCGAGGCTGCCGCCGACCGTGCCGCGGTTGCGGATCTGATAATGCGCGACGTGCTCGATGGCGGCGACGAGCAGCGGATGGGCCGTGCGCAACCGGACATCGTCGAGGATGTCGCACCAGCGCACCATCGCGCCGAGCGTGACGCCGTGGTCAGAAATTGCGATCCGCCGCAATTCCTCAAGCTTGCGCAGATCGACCAGGAGAGCCGGCGCGGCGACGCGAAACGCCAGCATCGGTACCAGGCTTTGGCCTCCGGCAAGCGGCTTCGCCTCGCCGTCATGGGCGGCCAGAAGCGCAACCGCCTCGGCAAGGCTGGTCGGGCAGGCGTAGTCGAAGGGCGGCAGTTTCATGGCCGGCAACGTCCGCTCCGAACCGCAGCAACAAAAATAGGCTCAGCCGCTTGGTAGCATCGCCGTGGCCAAACGGTCAAAAAGCGCGCGATAACGCCTTTGTCTCGACTTTTCCATATGATCCCGCTAAGCGGGCGCCACCGGCGCAAGCCCCGGACCGCCAACCATGCAATTCGCCAGCGTACTATCGAATAAGGGCACTGGTCAGCGCGCGCTCTCTCCGGGCCTGATTGCCGCTGCAGTTTGCGCTCTGCTTTTGACAACCGGCGGCGAGCGACCGGCGTCGGCGGCGGGCGAAAGCATCGCGCCATCGCGTGCAGTCGTGGTTCCCGGGTTGTGGGATCCGCGCCGCCGGCCGGAACGGCCCGACCTGTCGCGCCTGCAAAGCATCCGCTTTCTCACCGAGCTCGATTATCCGCCGTTCGACTATCCCGGCCCGGACGGCAATCCCGCCGGCTTCAATGTCGATCTGGCGCGCCTCATCTGCGACGAGATCAAGGTCAGCTGCACCATCCAGACGCGGCCGTTCGGCACCCTGCTCGAAGCGCTCAATGACAATCGCGGCGACGCCGTGATCGCCTCGATCGCGCCCACCGCGGAAACGCGCCGCCGCGCCGATTTCACCGACCCCTACTACCGCACGCCGGCGCGTTTCGTAGCGCGTGTCGATAGTCCGATCGGCGACGTGCTGCCGGAACGGCTCGAAGGCAAGACGGTCGCCGTCGTCGCCGGCACCGCACATGAGGCCTATCTGAAGGCGATGTTCACCGAGGCCGAAGTGCGGCCCTACCCCAATGCCGAGGCGGCGCGCGAGGCTCTGCGCCGCAAGGAGGTCGACCTTCTGTTCGGCGACGGCATTGCGCTCGCCTTCTGGCTCAACGGCACCGATTCGGGCGGCTGCTGCGCTTTCCGCGGCGGCCCGTTTCTGGAAAGCCGGTTTTTCGGCGAAGGGGTCGGCATTGCGGTGAAGCGCGGCAACGATCTGCTGCGCCAGACCCTGAACTGGGCGCTGTTTCAGCTCTGGGAGAAGGGAAGCTTTACCGATTTGTGGCTCCGTTATTTCCCGATCAGCCCGTTTTGATCCATTAGTACCGATATGGGTCTGTGGACTTGAATGATGACGGCTGCAGTGATCGAAAATCCGTTAAACCTGCGCGAACTGGCCGAGCAATCGCACGCCTGGCCGTTCGAGGAGGCGCGCAAGATCGTCGCGCGATTGCAGCGTAAGCCGAAAGACGAAGTGATCTTCGAGACCGGCTATGGGCCGTCCGGTCTGCCGCATATCGGCACGTTCGGCGAAGTCGCGCGGACCTCGATGGTGCGCCATGCCTTCCGCGTGCTCACCGGCGACAGGATCAAGACCCGCCTGATCGCGTTTTCCGACGACATGGATGCGCTGCGCAAGGTACCCGACAACATTCCGAACAAGGAGATGACGGCGCAGCATCTCGGCAAGCCGCTGACCAAGGTGCCCGATCCGTTCGGCACCCACCCAAGCTTCGCCGCGCACAACAACGCGCGGCTGCGCGCCTTCCTCGATCAGTTCGGTTTCGACTACGAATTCATGTCGGCGACCGACTGCTACACGTCGGGGCGCTTTGACGCGGCGCTTCTGAAAGTGCTCGCGCGCTTCGATGCGGTGATGAATATCATGCTGCCGTCGCTGCGCGAGGAGCGGGCGCAAACCTATTCGCCGTTCCTGCCGATCTCGCCGCAAACCGGCATTGTGCTGCAGGTGCCGGTGGTGGCGCACGATGCGCAAGCGGGCACCATTACCTATCAGGATCCCGACAGCGGTGAGCGCGTGACGACGCTGGTCACCGGGGGGCGCTGCAAATTGCAATGGAAGCCGGATTGGGCGATGCGCTGGGTGGCGCTCGGCGTCGACTACGAAATGGCCGGCAAGGACCTGATCGATTCCGTCAAGCTGTCCGGCGAAATCTGCCGCGCGCTCGGCGAAAGCCCGCCGGAGGGCTTTAACTACGAACTTTTTCTCGATGAGAACGGCCAGAAGATTTCGAAGTCGAAGGGCAACGGGCTCACCATCGATGAATGGCTGCGCTACGCCAGCCCGGAGAGCCTGTCGCTGTTCATGTATCGCGAGCCGAAGGCGGCCAAGCGGCTCTATTTCGATGTCATCCCGCGGCACGTGGACGAGTACCAGCAATATCTCGAAGCGTACGCGCGGCAGGCTCCGAAGGAGCGGCTGGCCAATCCGGTCTGGCACATCCATTCGGGCGCGCCGCCGGCGGCCGACAATCCGGTGACCTTTGCGATGCTGCTTTCACTGGTCACCGCGTCGAACGCGGAGAACGCCGAGACCCTCTGGGGCTTCATCGGCCGCTACCGGCCCGGCATCACCCGCGAGACGCATCCGCATCTCGCAGCCTTGGTCGATTACGCCATCCACTATTTCCGCGATTTCGTGCTGCCGGCGAAAAAATTCCGCGAGCCGGGCGCGGGCGAGCGTGCCGCCCTGATCGACCTGCGCGATGCGCTATCGCAGCTTCCCGCAGAGGCGACGGCGGAGGTGATCCAGAATGTGGTCTATGAGGTCGGCCGGCGCGAGCCGTTCCTCGACCAGAAAAAGAAGGCCAAGGATGGCAAGCCGGGGGTCACGCTCGATTGGTTCAACATGCTCTATCAGGTGCTGCTCGGTCAGGAGAAGGGCCCGCGCTTCGGCTCCTTCGTCGCCGCCTACGGCATCCAGAACACCATCGACATGATTGACGGCGCGCTGGCACGGTCGGCTTAACTTATCCCTCCCCCTCAAAAGGGGGAGGGTAGGGTTGGGGGTCTGCGGCCAAGAGGTTCGCGCAAGCATCAAACAAGGACCCCACCGGCTTCGCTTCGCTCGCTACCTCCACCTTTCAGGGGGGAGGAATTCTGGATCACTGGCTCGCCCACAGGATGCGCGCGATCCACAGCACGTCTGCCGCGACCAGCGTGCGGTCGGCGTGCTCGGCGTTGAGCGAGCGCAGCTCAATCGATTTCGCTGTCCGGCGCTTGAGCTCCTTCGCCATCACCTCGCCGCTCTTGGCTCTGACCACGACGCGGTCGCCGCGGCGGATCGGCGCCGCCGGCGACACCAGGATCACGTCGCCGTCGCGGTAGGCCGGCTCCATCGACTGGCCGGACACTTCGAGCGCGTAGGCGTGCTGGTCGCTGACCCCCGGAAACGCGATCTCGTCCCAGCCTTCGCCGACCGGGAAGCCGCCGTCGTCGAAATAGCCGCCGGCGCCGGCCTCGGCGAAGCCGAGCAGCGGCACCGCCCGGGTCGCCGCACCGTCGCCGGACGTGATCAGCTCGACGAAGGCCTCGATCGGCGTGCCGGTCGCGGCCAGCGCCTTGGCGATCAACTCGGTCGACGGCCAGCGGGCGCGGCCAGCGCCGGTGATGCGCTTCGATTTGTTGAACGTGGTCGGATCAAGTCCGGCCCGCCGCGCCAGCCCTGAAGCCGACAGCCCGGCGCGGGCCGCCAGACGATCGATCGCCGACCAGACCTGCGCGTGGGTGAGCATCGATGCTCCGTGAATTTTCGCGCGATGATAGGAATTATTGCCTGCGTGCTCAAGGCCTGCCATAGATCGGCGCCAGTGCCGATGATTCAATCGCAAAGACTTTGCTTCAGGGCGCGTCAGGTGACGACGATCTACAAGGTTTGCCAGCAGGCTTTGTGGCGTGCGGCCGAAGCCGAGGGCCTGTTTCGCGGCGCTCCGATCGACATGCGCGACGGCTTTATTCATTTCTCGACGGCTGAGCAGCTGAGCGAGACGGCAGCGAAGCATTTTGCCGGAGCGTCGGATTTGGTCCTGGTCGCGGTCGACGCCGAGCCGCTCGGTGCACAACTGAAATGGGAACCTTCGCGCGGCGGCGCGCTGTTCCCGCACCTCTATGCGCCGCTGCCGCTATCGGCGGTGCGTTGGGCGCGGCCGTTGGCCGACGAGATCGATGGCCGCCGGGCGATGCCGGAGCTTGATCGGTGATCGGCTTGTTCGAGCGTCTGGCGCGGCCGTTTTTTCATGCGCTTGACCCGGAAGACGCCCACGGGCTCACCATCAGGTTATTGAGATTAGCGCCGCTGCCGCGGGCCCCGGCCGACGACCGGCGGTTGGCGGTGCGCGCCTTCGGGCTCAACTTTCCCAATCCGGTCGGAATGGCAGCCGGCTTCGACAAGAATGCCGAGGTGCCCGACGCGCTGTTGCGCCTCGGCTTTGGTTCTGTCGAAGTCGGCACCGTCACGCCGCTGCCGCAGCGCGGCAACGCGCGCCCGCGCGTCTTCCGCCTCGATGCCGATGCCGGCGTGATCAACCGGCTCGGTTTTAATTCGCAAGGCGCCGATGCCGTGCTGGCGCGGCTTGCGGCGCGGGCTGTATCCCCTTCGCTTCCCTCCCCGGCAGGCGGGGGAGGGTGGGGAGGGGGCATTGTCGGCATCAATGTCGGCGCCAACCGCGATGCTCCCGATCGCGTCGCCGATTACGTAGCGCTGATCGAGCGCTTTGCTTCGGTAGCGAGCTACGTGACCGTCAACGTCTCCTCGCCCAACACGCCCGGCCTGCGCAATCTGCAGCAAGCCGCCATGCTCGATGACCTGCTCGCCCGCGTGATCGATGCGCGCGAGCGAGTGACCCGGAGCGCGGGCCCGACGCCGGTCCTTTTGAAGATCGCGCCAGACCTGTCGCTGGCTGATCTGGACGACGTCGTCGGCATCGCCCGCTCGCGCCGGGTGGATGGCCTGATTGTCAGCAACACCACGCTGGCGCGGCCCGCGAGCTTGCACGACGTCCAGATGGCCAAGGAAGCCGGCGGTCTGTCGGGCCGGCCGCTGTTTCCGCTCGCCACCCGGATGCTGGCCGAAACCTATGTGCGGGTGGAGGACGTCTTTCCGCTGATCGGCGCCGGCGGCATCGATTCCGGCACCGCGGCGCTGGCCAAATTCCGCGCCGGCGCGAGCCTCATCCAGCTCTATTCCGCACTGGTGTTCCGCGGCCTCGGTCTGATTGATGAGATCAAGGCTTCGCTCGTCGCCGCGCTCGATCGCGACCACCTCGACAGCCTCGGCGAACTGGTCGGCGTCGATGCCGCCGCGGTCACCGCCGAGCCGTGGCCCGGGTGACGCTGGCCGCAACAAAATATCAAGCGCGGGATTTCGAGCGCGCGCTCGCGGCGGGAGCCAAGGCAACAGACGCTTCCGTCGTCAGCAAAAGGAACGTGAATGTTTCCTGCAGGTAGAGCCGGACAGCCGCGTCGGTATGGCTCAAATAGCCGATCGATACGTCCTGGCCGATATAAAGGCCGAAGTCGCCGCCGCGGGTGGTGAGCACGAATGCACCGGCAATCGCTGGGGCCCAGATGATCTCGCCGTCCACCAGGCGCTTGATGTGCTCCATGACCGGATAGCCGTGGTCGCTGGTCTCGCTCAGCCCGGTATAGGCATCGGCACTCAGCAACACGGAGTAGGGACCGTTGACGCCGACGAGACGCAGCTGGCTCAGCGCTTGGGCGATGGCGTCGGGATAGTCGGTCACGTCGGCCGGAAGCGTCATCACCGGATTGCTCGTCCCCTGGCGGATGCCACCGATGCCGGCGGCGGCATAGCCATCGAAGACCGCCCGGTCTTCGGCGAAGGCCAGCCGTCGCGCGGCATCTTTCGCCGGCTGCCAGTCAGAAGTCGTTGGCGCCGCGCTCCACGTCATCGATCTGCTGGCGATCGACGTCGAACGGGACGCGCAGTTCGACCAGCGCGTTCACCTCGCGCTGCCGTGCAAGCACGCCGTCTCCCGACGTCTCGATATTGCGGAGGTGACCGGTGCCGACCGCCGAGAGCGCGACGCCGCCTGGTCCCTGCACGTCGACGACGCGCCGCGCGGCGAAATAGCGCTTAAGGGTGCGCGACGCTTCTTCCTCGATCTGAGCCCATGCCGCGTCGGAGATCGGGGCAAGCTCGCGGTGCAGGTTATTCATGAGACGGGTCTCCTTTGAGGGAACCGATGTTGAGCGAACCGTCGCGCGCCGGCGCATCCTTTGGCGCGGGCGCCGCATTGGACGTGGCGGCGCGCGCCGCAGCCGGCGGGGGCTCGTTGTCGCCGACGCTTTCCAGGAACGTCGCGGACGGCGCGAAGAACAGGCTGCCGGTCACGGCCCGGCTGAAATCCAGCAGACGATCGTAATTGCCCGGAGGCCGACCAACGAACATATTCACCAGCATCTGCTCGATGGTCCGCGGCGAACGCGCATAGCCGATGAAATAGGTGCCGAATTCGCCGTCTGCGGCGCGCCCGAAGGGCATGTTGTCGCGGAGGATTTTTATCTCTCTTCCGTCCTCCACGATCGTGGTCAGCGCATTATGGGCCGACGTCGGCTTGACGGCGTCGTCGAGCTCGATGTCGGAAAGCTTGGTGCGGCCGATGATGCGTTCCTGGGTTTCGGTGGACAGTGCGTTCCAGCCGACCAGATCGTGGAGGTATTTTTGCACGATCACATAGCTGCCGCCGGCGAACGCCGCGTCCTCCGGACCCACAAGCAAGGCGTCGATCGCGGCCTGGCCCGCCGGGTTCTCGGTTCCGTCGACGAAGCCGAGCAGATCGCGGTCATCGAAATAGCGAAAGCCGTGCACCTCGTCGACCGGCGAGACCGCGCCTGCCAATCGCGCCATGATCTGCATCGCCAGTTCGAAACAGAGATCCATGCGCTTGGCACGGATGTGAAAGAGGAGGTCGCCCGGGGTTGCGACCGCATGGCGGGGTCCGGCCTGGATCTCGCGGAATGGATGCAGCTCGGCCGGTCGTGGCGCGCCGAACAGCTTGTCCCACGCGTCCGATCCGATCGCCATCACGCAAGAAAGGTTTTCCTCAATATTGCGGAAACCTACGGCGCGCAGCAGGGCCGGCAAATCCGCACAGAAGGATCGCACGACACTGCGATTGGCGGCGCCGGAGTTCATCGCCACAACCAGAAAGATCGCAACCCGCGTCAGCGGTTGAGCCACCGCCTGCGGGACAACCGGTGGCCCATTTGTTTCGGAAGCAGTCGAAGAATCGGACTCCACATAGGACGGCTATCGGTCCGCCAGCGTGCGGAAATTCGTACGGTAAAATCCCACCGCATATTACGATGCGACGGACCGTGACGGTAGGGCTGCGGGAAGGCCGCTTCTCGGCGCCGTCTCCCGCGTGAAGACGGAGAAGGTCATGACAGAAGCACCGTAGAAGCCGCAAGGTACCGGAGGTTCAGGGCGGCTGCGAGGGAAGGCCGCCATCATTACCGGCGCCGCCCGCGGCATCGGGCGTGCAACGGCGGTCGCCTTTGTCCGCGAGGGCGCCGACGTAATGGGCATCGACATTGCCGGACCGGTCAGCTCGACGCTCGAGGTCGTGCCAGCGACGCCCGACGAACTGGCGGAGACCGGCCGTTTGGTAAAAGCCGCCGGAACGCGCTGGTGTGAAGCGCACCTCGACCAGCGCGATCTCCCGGCTCTGCGTGCCGCAGCCGAACAGGCGCGCGCGACGTTTGGTCGGCTCGACATTCTGTTCGCGAATGCCGGCATCCAGGCGTTCAGGCCGATCTTGGAAATGGAAGACGCCGACTGGCACGATCAGATCGATGTCAACCTGACCGGCACTTGCAACGCCATTCGTGCCGTCGCGCCGCATCTGGTCGCGAATGGTGGCGGCCGCATCATTGTCACGTCATCGACCCAAGGCAGGCACGGTACCAAATTCGGCGCCGCTTATTGCGCGTCGAAATGGGGTATCATCGGCCTGATGAAGTCGGCGGCGCTGGAACTGGGCGAACACAGGATCACCGTCAATGCCGTTATTCCCGGCCTCATCGATACGCCGCTGACCCGGCACCGGCAGCGCTACCAACAGGCCGTCGACGATCTTGCATCCAAAGAACCAACGTCGGTTCTGGAAGCGGAAGCGAAAAAGAAGTTGATGGCAAAGACGCCGCTCGGCGTTCCCTGGATCGAGCCTGAGGCGATTGCGCCGGTTGTTGTATTTCTGGCTTCGGACGAAGCCTGCATGGTCAGCGGCGCGACTTACGACGTGACCGCAGGCGACAGCGCCAACTACACGGCCTAGTTTCCTTTGATGTTGCGCGTTAGCGCAGCGCCGCTGCGCCCGGCGAGGGAGCCAGCACCGGCTGCAACGCCGGCATCAGGCGCCGCCGTTCGCGGCGGGCCGGGATCGCGCGGTAGACCTGCTTGGTCGCCTCGACGATATGAACGCCGGCAAAGGGCGCCGAGAGCGTCGCGCCGGTTCGCTCCCACGCCACCGCCGAGCGCAGGAACCAGCCGCGCGAAATCGGCGGCACGTACAGCGCTTCGCCCCAGCCGGTCGGGGTAAACCAGGTCTCGCGCAGGAGATGCGTGATCTGCGGACGCGAATAAGGCCGGCCATGGCCGAACGGCGTCGTGTCCATGCGCGCCCAGAGCCCGCGCCGGTTCGGCACCACCGCGAGCAGCCGCCCGCCGCCGGCCAGCACCCGCCAGACTTCGCGCAACAAATCGACCGGGTCGGTCGAGTTCTCCAGCGCGTGCACCAGCAGCACCCGATCGACGGCGGCATCGGTCAGCGGCAAATCGTCCTCTTCGACCAGGGCGGTTAGCGCCGGCTTCGACGAAGGCCAGCGCACGACACCCTGCGGCGCCGGCATCAAGGCGAGGCAACGCTCGGCTTCCTCGCGGAACAGGCCAAGATAAGGCGTCGCATAGCCGATGCCGAGCACGCGCAGTGAGGTGGTATCGCCCCACCGCGCGCGAATGCCGCGACTGATGAAGCGGCGGGCGACGACGCCAAGCCGCTGGGCGTAGAAATTGCGCAGATCGACCACGTCCATGGCGGCAAAGTAACACGAATTGGGTTATCGTTCGGTGCCGCCGCATTAAACGCGCCGGGTCGCGCTATTAACTATCGAAGGTGATCATTTCGGCTGCCAAGGGATTGGAAGAAGCATGACCGCGCAGACCTATTTGTTTCCCTGTCTGAAGGACAATTACGGTGTCCTCCTGCACGACCCGGAGAGCGGCGCCACGGCGGCGATTGACGCGCCGGAGGCGGCGCCGGTCGAGGCCGCGCTTGCCGGCAAGGGCTGGCGCCTGACCGATATCCTGGTCACCCATCATCACGGTGACCACACCGCCGGCATTGCCGAATTGAAGCGCAATCACCGCTGCCGCGTGGTAGCCCCGCGCAACGAGGCCCAGCGCATCGCGCTGGTGGACGAAACCGTTGGCGAGGGCGACACCGTGCAGGTCGGCAAGCTCACCGGACGCGTCATCGAAACCCCAGGCCACACCGCCGGCCACATCTCCTATTTCTTTCCGGCCGACAAGCTCGCCTTTGTCGGCGACACGCTGTTCTCGATCGGTTGCGGGCGCGTCATAGAGGGCACCCCGGAAATGATGTGGCATTCGCTGGTGAAGCTGCGCGATCTGCCCGACGACACCCGGTTTTATTGCGGCCACGAATACACCGCGGCCAATATCCGCTTCGCCAAGACCATCGAGCCAGACAACAAGCCGCTCGCCGCGCGCGCCGCAGAAGTGGAGCGGCTGGTGGCGGCCGGCCGGCCTACGATCCCGGCAACGATTGGCGCCGAGAAGACGGAGAATCCGTTTCTACGTGCCGACATGCCTGAGGTCGCCAAGGCCGTTGGGCTTGCCGGCAGCCCGGCCTGGAAGGTGTTCGCGGAGATCCGCGAGCGCAAAAACCGCTTTTGAGACAGGGGTACTTACCGCGCAGCATGTGATCCGGCTGCTCGGCCTCAAGCCGCATCCGGAGGGCGGGCATTTTCGCGAGACCTTTCGCGATCAGCGCGCCGCCGGGGGCGGCCGCGCGGCCTCGACGGCGATCTATTTTCTCCTCGCTAGAGGGGAGCGCTCGCACTGGCATCGCGTCGACGCCGTCGAGGTCTGGCACTGGTATGCGGGCGCGCCGCTGGCACTGGACATCGCGTCGCCATCAGGGCACCGCGAGCGCGCTACTCTGGGGAGCGACTTGTCTGCCGGCGAACGTCCGCAGGCCATTGTGCCGGCTCACGCCTGGCAGTCAGCGGAAAGTCTTGGCGACTGGACCCTGGTCGGTTGCACGGTCGCGCCCGGTTTTGAATTCGCCGGCTTCGAATTGGCGCCACAAGGCTGGGAGCCCCAAGAAGCCTAGGTAATGTATTGTCCGCCATTGGCGGTCAGCGTCGAGCCGGTAATCAGGCCGGCATCGTCGGAAGCGAGGAACACCACGCAACGACCGATCTCCTCCGGCTCACCAAGGCGGCCGATCGGGATCGTCGGCAGGATGCTCTTCTCCAGAACGTCCTTCGGCACCGCCTGCACCATCTCGGTGTTGATGTATCCCGGAGCAATCGCGTTGACGGTGATACCGAAGCGCGCGCCCTCTTGCGCCAGCGCCTTGGTGAAGCCGATCTCGCCGGCCTTGGCCGCGGAATAGTTGGTCTGGCCGAACTGGCCCTTCTGGCCGTTGATCGAGGAAATATTGATGATGCGTCCGAACTTGCGCGTGCGCATGCCTTCGATCACCTGCCGCGTCATGTTGAACAGCGAGCCGAGATTGGTATTGATCACCTCGGTCCACTGTTCCGGCTTCATGCGGTGCAGCTGGGCGTCCCGGGTGATTCCGGCATTGTTGACCAGCACGTCAATCGGCCCGAGCTCGGCCTCGACCTGCTTCACGCCCGCGGCGCAGCCTTCGAACGAGGAAACGTCCCATTTGTAGACGTTGATGCCGGTCTCAGCCTTGAATTTCTGTGCCGCTTCGTCGTTGCCGTGATAGACGGCGGCGACGCTGCAGCCGGCTGCCTTGAGTGCCTTGGAGATGGCGGCGCCGATACCGCGTGTACCGCCCGTCACCAGTGCGACGCGTGGCATGATCATCCTCCCCGTTCGTTTCTCGTCCTGCCCGCCTTGTGCCGGGCAACTCCGCCTTTGCAGCCAGCTTAAAGACGTAGATGGCCGGGACAAGCCCGGCCATGACGTAGGTCAAATGCAATGCGGTTTCTTGCTCACCGCTCCACGCACATGGCGATGCCCATGCCGCCGCCGATACAGAGCGTAGCCAACCCCTTTTTGGCGTTGCGCTTCTGCATCTCGTAGAGCAGCGTCACCAATACGCGCGCGCCCGAGGCGCCGATCGGATGGCCGATGGCGATCGCGCCGCCATTGACATTGACCTTGCCGGTATCCCAGCCGAGGTCCTTGTTGACGGCGCAGGCCTGGGCGGCGAACGCCTCATTGGCCTCGATCAGGTCGAGATCGCCGACGCTCCAGCCGGCCTTCTTGAGCGCGGCACGCGAGGCCGGGATCGGTCCCGTGCCCATGATCTTCGGATCGACGCCGGCCTGAGCCCACGACACGATGCGCGCCAGTGGCGTCTTGCCGAGCTTGGCGGCTTCGCTCGCCTTCATCAGCACCATGGCGGCGGCGCCGTCATTGATGCCCGAGGCGCTGCCGGCGGTGACGGTGCCTTCCTTGTCGAACGCGGGCCGCAGTTTGCCGATCGCCTCGAGCGTGGTGCCGTGCTTGGGGTACTCGTCGGTGTCGACCACGATGTCGCCCTTGCGGCTTTTGACCGTCACGGGGACGATTTCGTCCTTGAACTTCCCGCCCTTTTGCGCCGCTTCAGCCTTCTGCTGCGAGGCGACCGCGAACGCGTCCTGCTGGGCGCGCGTGATCTGCCACTGGCGCGCGACGTTTTCGGCAGTGTTTCCCATGTGATAGCCGTTGAAGGCATCCCACAGGCCGTCCTTGATCATGGTGTCGACCATCTCGAAATTGCCCATCTTCACGCCACTGCGCAGATGTGCACAATGCGGAGCCATGCTCATCGACTCCTGGCCGCCGACGACCGCGATTTCGGAATCGCCGTTGACGATGCCCTGGTAGCCGAGCGCCACCGCCCGCAGTCCCGAACCGCAGAGCTGGTTGACGCTCCAAGCCGGCACTTCGACCGGAACACCGGCATGGATCGAGGCCTGCCGAGCCGGGCCCTGGCCTTCGCCGGCCTGTAAGATCTGCCCCAAGATCACTTCGGATACCCGCGCGGGCTCGACTGCCGCGCGATCGATCGCCGCTTTGATTGCAACCTTGCCGAGGTCGTGGGCGGCCACGTTGGCAAACGCGCCGTTGAATGCACCGACCGGCGTGCGCACCGCGCCGACAATGACAATGTCGTCCTTCATGGCAGGTCCTTTCGGGTTATGGGCTTGCTAACGCGGGCTCGCCGCAGCGTGATTGATATAAGTCATAAGGACGCAACCGGCCATCGACAAGACGGCAGGGGGCCGCAATGCGGCAATATCGCTCCCGGTCGTTCAAGCTTTGCATTTGGGACGCGTCGCGGCCAATTGTGCGCGGTCCAGGCTCACAAAACGGTAGCCGCGCCGGAAGAAACCGCCTATTTTGATTGCGGAAACGGAGCGGTCCCCGCCTCATGCCCGACACCACAACCACAACCAAGACCACGGCCAAAGAGCCGATCACGATCAAAAAGTACGCCAACCGGAGGCTGTATAACACCGGCACCAGCACCTACGTCACGCTCGAAGATCTCGCCGGCATGGTCAAGACCGGCGAAGACTTCGTCGTCTATGACGCCAAGACCGGCGAAGACATTACCCGCTCGGTGCTGACCCAGATCATCTTCGAGCAGGAGAACAAGGAAGGCCAGAACCTGCTGCCGATCGCGTTTTTGCGGCAGCTCATCCGTTTCTATGGCGACAGCATGCAGATGCTGGTTCCCCGCTATCTGGAAGTCTCCATCGAGTCGCTGACCCGCGAGCAGGAAAAGTTCCGGCACCAGATGGCGCAAGCCTTCGGGGTCGGCGGCTTCACCTCGCTCGAAGACCAGGTCCGCCGGAACATGGAAATGTTCGAGCGCGCCTTCACCATGTTTGCACCGTTTGCGCGGCGCGAAGGCCAGGCCGGCGAAGCCGAAGCGGAGCTGGGCAAGATGCCGCCGAAGACAGGCGACATCGACGATCTCAAGCGCCAGCTCGATGAAATGCAGCGCAAGGTCGATCGCCTATCGGAGCGCAACACCGGCGGCGAACCGCAGCGATAGCTCACAAGGCTTGCGCGCGTGCGGTAAGCCACGGCCGCTCGACGGTAGCGAGCCCGACCAGCGCGCCCTGCAGGAAATCGCAGCCCCAGGCTTGCAGCATCCTGGCCGCGCGTTCGTCCTGGACCCATTCGGCAACGGTTGCGAGCTTGAGCCGTTTCGCCAGATCGATGAGCGTCTGAACGAAGGCGCAATCGTCTTCCGAACGGAGCATGTTCTGCACGAAGGCACCGTCGATCTTGACGATGTCGACGCCGAGCTTGCGTAGGTTGCGGAACGAAGTGTAGCCGGCGCCGAAATCGTCGATCGCGATCCGGCAGCCGAGATCCTTGACGCGGGCGACAAAGCCGCGGGTCTCATCGACGTCCTGGATCGCCGCGCTCTCGGTGATCTCGATGATCAGCCGCTCGGCCACTCCGGGATGAGCGCGCAGCAGCGAGCCCAGGCCGGTCCACCAGTCGGGGTCGGTCGTCGAGCCCGGCGAGACATTCACACTTGCCCGCAACGAAGGCGCGGCGACCAGTTCATCGACCACGAGCTCGAGCACACGATGGTCCAGCAAGCGCACAAGTCCGAGGCGTTCGGCGACCGGGACCACGTCGCTCGCGCCGAGCAGGCTGCCGTCGGCACGGCGCACGCGCATCAGGCATTCGTAAAAGGCCGGCCGACGATCGACGGCATTGGCCACCGTCTCGTAGGCCAGGAAAATGCGCCGTTCATTGAGCGCGGCGACGATCTCGTCGGTGGCGCGGACGTTTTCCCGGCGCTGGGCTTCGCGCTCGATATTGGGCCGATAGGCGAGGAATGAGCCGCGGCGTTTGCCTTTCGCCGCGTCGAGTGTCTCCTGGGTTCTGGCGAGCACTTCCGCGAGGCCGCGGGCATGGCGCGGCGCTGTGATGCCGCCGATGGTGACCGTCACGGCGACCGGCCCGGCGCTGGTCGGCACCAAAGCGTCGCGCACTCCCACGAGCATACGTTCGGCGGCGATCGCCATGTCGTCCGGCGTGCAGTCCCGCAGCACGACGCCGAATTTGTTGCCGGAATAGCGGCCCAGCGTGTCCTTGCCCCGCATCAGGCTGCGCACGCGCTTGCCGACGGCGCTGATCACCTCGTCGGCAATGTCGAAGCCATAGGACTCATTGATGCGCGCCAGATTGTCGATCGCCACCAGCAGGAACCCGCAGGAGGAGCGGAATCGGATCGCCTCATCGAGGGTCTTGTGCAGAGCTTCCGCGAGGTAATGGCGGTTGAGTTCGCCGGTGAGATCGTCGTGACGGGCGACAAACTCAAGCTGGCGTTCGCGCTCGTGGCGCTCGTTGACGATGCGCACGGCCCCGTGCGCGCGCGCCGGTTTGCCGTTGGGACCGGCAAACCAGCGGCCGGTGTCCTCGACCCAAAGCCTGGTTTCCGCGCCCGGATCGGGACGGACGCCGTACTCGAATTCGATATCCCACGCCGCGCCCGTCATCGCGCTGCTCGGATCGATTGACCGCGTCGAAGCGGGCCTGCGCGGTCTCGGGATCGAGCAGCTGGGCATAGCCCCGGCCGCTGGCGATCGCCTCCGGGTTACGGATCAGCAGAACATCGCCGACATTTGCGCTCCACAGCAGCGCGTCGCTCTCGATGTCCCAGCGGTACAGCGCCTGGCCGACGGAGGCGAGAATTTCGCTCGGGTCCAAGCGCGGGACGGTCGTTGCCATCGGCGCCGCCTTTGATCCCGCGCCGGCCTGGCTGAGGCGGCCGAGGAAATTCGCTTTTTGCGGACCGTTGTTGTCCACCGTCGCCTCATCGACGTTGCCGTAGACCGCAGAAGGCGCGAAAGCAGCCGGTCAAATTCACCACAAAGTACGGGAAGAGCTTAAAGAATTCGGAAATCCCGGTGCCGGTTTGATGCAACCGGCAAGGCGGCACACGGATTGCGATGCTGAGGCCGACAAGGGCCGCACGTCCCGTTTTCCAACGGCGGGCGTCCCATTTCGGGACAGGAAGCGCAAGCCACGTGAGTACGGCTCTGGTTCCACTCGCCACGAGCGATGACACGGCGCCCGCCGGCCAGCACGGCGGTCGCCCGCGCGCCGACTTCCTGGCGCAGCTCATCGCCACGCTGACCCAGGCGCCGCAGACTCGGCTGCGCCGTCGCGCCGAGCCGGAAGAGGCCATTGCCGCCTATTGCGCGAGCGGCCGCCAACCGACGCCGCCGCGGCCCGCGCTGTTACGGTCGCTCTAGACCCGTCCGGGTGATCGCGCTTGTTCGGTGCAAGACGCCTGGCTCCTTAGTCAGGCCGCTCGCTCGGTCTCGATTTCGACCTGGCGCTGTGAGCTGCGAATGCTGACGATAAAGCCGATCAGAACATCGACCAGGCCGATCATCGTCAGCAGGAAGAACGTCGAGGTGCCGGCCTGCTTCACCAGCAGAAATTCGACCAGCATGCCGATGAACAGCACCATCGCCAGGATGTGATCGACGATCGATCGCATGCCCATCCGGGTCGATTTGATGATCTCGACCGCAAGCAACAGAATGGATAGCGCCAGCAGTATATCTTCCCAGGTGAGCACCCAGTCCTCGCCGGACATCATGTGTACGGTCGTGATCGGCGCGGTCCAGGCGACGCCCGGAGTCAGAAATGCAATCATGTTGTAAACGGCGAACGGGATAAGAAGCAGAGGAAAGCCAAGAACGAACATGGCGCGCGTCCCCCGGCCGCAGCCGTATGGGTCAGACTAAGCGAGTTCGCTCCGCCCAAACGCACCACCAGCCGGCCGCCTCGCTGCTCAACTCTAACCGGCTCGGTGCCGGGTCGCCAGCGGCCCGGCTGCCGGATCCCGACAGAGGACCAGCAGAGCTAGGCTCCGGTCTTTTTATTGAGCACCTGCCGACCGCGATACATACCGGTCTTGAGGTCGATGTGGTGCGGGCGGCGCAACTCGCCGGAATCCTTGTCCTCGACATAGGTCGGCCGCTTCAGCGCGTCGGCGGAACGGCGCATGCCGCGGCGCGATGGCGACGTTTTTCTCTTCGGCACGGCCATGACAATCTCCTCGACTTCTCAAGTGGATGGCGGTCCCCGGCGCGCGTGCCGCGCGTTCCGGAAGGACGGAAGCCCGGGCTTATAAAGGAACGCGTTCGCGGGTGCTAGGGGTTTGGGTGCGGATGCAGGTAGCCAGCGCCGGGTAAGCTTCGACGCGGCGTACATAAAGGGCGGCGAGGCGTCGCACCAGTGGGCTCGGCGTGCGGGCGCTGCGGCGCAACGGATTCGGAAGGATGGCGGCGAGTTCGGCCGACTCGCGCGCCGTGAGATCGTGCGCCGATTTGCCAAACGCCCAGCGCGCGGCGGCTTCGGCGCCGAATTCGCCGTTGGGACCCCATTCGACGATATTGAGATAGATTTCCAGCACTCGCCGTTTCGGCAGCACCAGATTGATCCACAGCGCCAGCGGAAACTCCAGGGCTTTGCGCACAAAACTGCGGCCCTGCCACAGGAACAGATTCTTGGCGGTCTGCTGCGTGATGGTCGAGCCGCCGCGCGCCTCCACGATGTCCTCGTCGGCTTGCTGCAGGGCCTCGCGCACGGCGCTGAGGTCGATGCCGCGGTTACGGCAAAAGCTGCCATCTTCGGCGACAATCACGGTCGGCGGCAAGATGGGCGAGATGCGGCTGAGCGGAACGAAAATGCGCTCGACGCGGCCTCCGGTCGCCCAACGCCAAAGCATGGGCGTCGAAACCGGCTGACCGAACCGATAGAGCGGGGCAATCAGGTACGGCAGAGCCAGAAGGACGAGGATCACGCTTGCCAGGATCAGAGCTAAGCGTCGCAAGGTGGCCCGCATGGAGATGGTACGCGCCGCACGCTCTAATCGCGCGCATAGCCGATGAGCGGCTTCTTCTTGCGGCCCAACAGGATAAGGATCATCGCCACAAACGCCAACAGCGCCCAGGCCGGCACGCGGTCGAAGAATATCTGCACATACGGATCCCAGGCCCACATGGCTTTCTGCTTCAGCCAGTCTTGCACCCGATTGAGGCTGTTCTGGTCGACATCGGCCCACACCTCGCCGACCTTCATATAGACGAGGTGCTGGTTGGCGATTGACTTGGTCCCGTCATAGACAAAGAAGAAAAAAGCGGTCGCCAAAAGGCAGAGGCCGATAAAACGCAGCAGAAATCTGATCATGACGGGGCCGGGCGGACTATGAGCGGGAGGGCTTGCACGCAGGCATTACTATCCTGGGCTGGCATATTCAATGCGGCCAGGGCGTGGCGCTCTTACCCCGCATTCGACGGTGGGCCGCCGCTCACTTGAGCACAAGCGGTCGCTTCCGCTAACGTCGCGCCGGCTTCTCGTCCGGCCGCCGCGCATCAACAGCAAGGAATTGAAATGGCTTCGAAACCCGGCGGTCGGCCGACCTTCACCGACCAGGAAGCGCTGCTGTTTCACAGCCAGGGCCGCCCCGGAAAGCTCGAGGTGGTGGCGACCAAGCCGATGGCGACGCAGCGCGACCTGTCGCTTGCCTACTCGCCCGGCGTTGCCATTCCGGTGCTGGCTATCGCCGCGGATGAGACGCGCGCCTACGATTACACGACCAAGGGCAATTTCGTCGCCGTGATTACCAACGGCACCGCCATTCTCGGCCTCGGCAATCTCGGCGCGCTGGCGGCCAAGCCGGTGATGGAGGGCAAGGCCGTCCTGTTCAAGCGCTTCGCCGACATCAACTCGATCGATCTCGAAGTCTCGTCCGAGGATCCGAACGAAATCATCAATTGCGTCAAAGTGCTCGGCAAAAGCTGGGGCGGCATCAATCTCGAGGACATCAAGGCGCCGGAATGCTTCATCATCGAGCAGAAGACTCCGCGAGCTTCTGGATATTCCGGTCTTTCATGACGACCAGCATGGCACCGCCATCATCGCCGCGGCCGGGCTGATCAACGCGCTCGAGCTCACCGGCCGCGAGATCAAGACCACCAAGCTCGTCTGCAACGGCGCCGGCGCTGCCGGTATCGCCTGCCTCGAACTGTTGCGCGCCATCGGCTTCCGCCCGGAAAACCTGATCCTCTGCGATACCAAAGGCGTGATCTTCGAAGGCCGTACCGAGGGCATGAATCAGTGGAAGTCGGGATTTGCCGTCAAGACCAAGGCACGCACGCTCGCCGAAGCACTGGTCGGCGCCGACGTGTTCTTCGGTCTGTCGGCCAAGGGCGCGGTAACGCAGGACATGGTGAAGGCGATGGCGGAAAAGCCGATCATCTTCGCCATGGCCAATCCGGATCCCGAGATCACGGTGGAGGACGTTGCCGCCGTGCGCGGCGACGCCATCATGGCGACCGGGCGCTCCGACTATCCGAACCAGATCAACAATGTGCTCGGCTTCCCCTACATCTTTCGCGGCGCGCTCGACGTGCGCGCCCGCGCCATCAACATGGAAATGAAGATCGCGGCAGCGCATGCGCTGGCCGAGCTCGCCCGCGAGGACGTGCCCGATGAGGTCGCTGCGGCCTACGGCGCGCGGCCGAAATACGGGCCCGACTACATCATCCCGGTGCCGTTCGATCCGCGCCTGATCGCGTCGATTCCGCCGGCGGTGGCGCAAGCGGCGATGGATTCGAAAGTGGCGCGGCGGCCGATCGTCGATATGGATGCGTACCGGCAACAATTGCGCAGCCGGCGCGATCCGATCGCCGGCGTCCTGCAGCGTGTGTTCGATCGCTTGCGGCGACAGCCGCAGCGCGTCGTCTTTGCCGAGGGCGAAGAGGAGCAGGTGATCCGCGCCGCAGCGTCGTTCGTGCAGCAAGGGCTCGGCTCGGCGCTGCTGGTCGGCCGCGAGGCGCGCGTGCGCGAGACCGCGCACGCGCTCGGCGTCGAGCTTGGCGGCGGCATCGAAATCGTCAATGCGGCGCTGTCGTCGCGCAACACTGCTTATGCCGCCTATCTCTACGAGCGGCTGCAGCGGCATGGTTTTCTGCAACGCGACTGCCAGCGACTGGTCAATACCGACCGTAATCATTTCGCCTCCTGCATGGTCGCGCTCGGCGATGCCGATGCCATGGTCACCGGCGTGACCCGGAATTTCTCGGTGGCGCTCGAGGACGTGCGGCGCTGCATCGATCCGAAGCCGGGGCATCGCGTCATGGGCGTCTCGCTGGTGCTGGCGCGCGGCCGCACCGTGCTGGTGGCCGATACCGCGGTCACCGAAATGCCCGACGCCGCCGACATTGCCGAAATCGCCGTCGAAGCGGCGCGCGTGGCGCGTGCGCTGGGTTACGAGCCGCGGCTGGCGCTGCTTGCGTTCTCGACTTTCGGTCATCCGGAGGGTGAGCGCTCGGAGCGCGTGCGCGAAGCGGTGCAGCTGCTCGACAAGCAGCGGGTCGATTTCGAATATGACGGCGAGATGGCCGCCGACGTGGCGCTGAATATGGAGTTGCGTGAGGCCTATCCGTTCTGCCGCCTCTCTGGCCCCGCCAACGTTCTGATCATGCCGGCGTTTCACTCGGCTTCGATCTCGACCAAAATGCTGATGGAGCTGGGCGGCGCCACGGTGATCGGCCCGATCCTGGTCGGTCTCGACCGTTCGGTGCAGATCGTGCCGCTGTCCGCCAACGACGCCCAGCTCGTCAACATGGCGGCGCTCGCCGGCTATAACGTCAGCGGCTGAAATCGTTATGACCCCTTAAGCGCCGCGCAAAAATCGCGGCGGCCGATTCACGAGCCCGAAACCTCTGTTGATTAGTCGTTTTCCGTCACCCCGAGGCGGCCGCCAACGGTCTGGCCCGAAGTGGCCGCCCGATGACAAGCTACGCGGCCCTCGACGGGCGATGACCCGGGCGCCTCGGCCGTTCATCCTTCGAGGCTCGCTTTGGTCGCACCTCACAATGACGGATCGCATGCGGTGATTCCCTTCGCTCCTTTCGCGCTCGAAATCCGCGGCCTCGTCAAACGCTTCGACCGTCCCGCGGTCGACGGTCTCGATCTCGCCGTGCGCGCGGGCGAATTTTACGCGCTGCTTGGCCCAAATGGCGCCGGCAAGACCACGACGCTGCGGATGATCGTGGGCCTGATGCGGCCCGATGCCGGATCGATCCAGGTCGAAGGTATTGATGCGCTCGCCGACCCGGTGGCAGCGAAGCGCCTGATCGCCTGGATCTCCGACGAGCCGATGATCTACGACAAGCTGACGCCGGAAGAATATCTCGAATTCGTCGCCGGGCTGTGGGGCGTTGAGCCAAAGCTTGCGCAAGCGCGCGCGCATGAGCTTTTGACCTGGCTTGGGCTAGCCGCGCATGCACGCGAGCGCTGCGAGAGTTTCTCGAAAGGCATGCGGCAGAAAGTGGCGCTCGCCGGCGCGCTGGTGCACGACCCGCGCCTGATCATTCTCGACGAGCCGCTCACCGGGCTCGACGCCGGCTCGGCGCGTCAAGTCAAGACCGTGCTGCGCGAGCGCGTACAGGCCGGCGGCACCGTGATCATGACCACGCACATTCTCGAAGTTGCCGAGCGCATGGCCGATCGGATCGGCGTCATTGCCCATGGCAAGCTCATCGCCGAAGGCACGCTCGAGGAGCTGCGCCGCCAGGTCGGCAATGGCGGCGACGGTTCCAATGCCGGCATCAGCGGCGGCAAAGCGAGCCTCGAAGACACCTTCCTGGCGCTGGTCGCCGAGCCGGCGGAAGCGGCGTGATGTGCGATTTCCGTCACCCTGAGGCGCGAGCGCAGCGAGCCTCGAAGGGCGACGGCCCGCGCGCCTCGGCCGGATCCTTCGAGGCCCGCGCTGCGCGCGGGCACCTCAGGATAAGGGCGTTCATAAAATGATCCAGCCCGGCACCGCGGTCTGGTTTGCCCGCCACGAATCGCGGCTGGCGTGGCGCGACTGGCTGTCGATGATGACCGCCGGCAAGCGCGAACGCCGCCGCCAGGTCGCGATCGGTTTTGTCGTGTTTGTCGTCTTTATGCATGTGGTCGCCCAATACGTTGTCGGCCCCTTCGCTTCGGCCGCGCTCGACAGGCACATGCTGATCGCGATCAGCGCGACGCTGCTGCTGGCATGGCTGTTGATGGTTTCGCAAGCGATGGAGTCGATGACGCGCGCCTTCTACGCGCGCTCCGATCTCGATCTCATTCTGGCGTCGCCGGTCGCCGCGCAGGAGATCTTCGCGGTGCGCATCGCGACCGTGGCGCTGGCGGTCGCGGCCATGGCGCTGCCGCTGGCCGGGCCATTCATCGACATGCTGATCGTACGCGGCGGCGCCCGCTGGCTCGGCGCTTACGCCGTGATCCTCGCCATGGGTGCGGCCGCGACCGCGGTCGCAGTCGCGCTGACGGCGGCGCTGTTTCGCGTCCTCGGCCCGAAACGCACGCGGCTCGTGGCACAGGTGGTCGCCGCCGTGATCGGAGCGGCCTTCGTGATCGGGCTGCAGGTTGGCGCCATTCTCTCTTACGGGACGATGTCGCGGACCGACCTGCTGCAGTCGGACGCTGTTCTGGCGCTGATGCCTGATGACGGCAGCCTGCTGTGGTGGCCGGCCCGCGCCGTCGCCGGCGACGGCACAGCGCTTTTCGGTGTGCTGATCGTGAGTCTGATCCTGCTCGCCGCCGCTATTGCCCTGGTTGCGCCGCGCTTCGGCGATTATGCCATCGCCGCGGCCAGCGTCGATCAGTCGCCGGCCGGCCGAGCGCGGCGATCGGCCAGTTTTCGCGCCATCTCGCCGCGCCGGGCGCTCCGCCGCAAGGAATGGATTCTGCTGCGCCGCGATCCGTGGCTGGTGTCGCAAACGCTGATGCAGATGCTCTACCTCGTTCCGCCGGCGGTTCTGATGTGGCGAAGCTTTGCCGCCGGCGGCGGCGCCTACAACCTCCTGGTTCCGGTGCTGGTTATGGCGGCGGGCCAGCTCGCCGGGGGCCTCGCCTGGCTGTCCATCTCCGGCGAGGATGCACCCGATCTCGTCGCCACGGCGCCGGTGCCGGCCCGCTTTATCCTGCGCGCCAAGATCGAGGCGGTGCTCGGCGTCATCGCCGCCATCTTCGCGCCGCTGGTTTTGCTGCTCGCGCTGTTCTCGCTCTGGCATGCGCTCGTGACCTTCGCCGGCATCGTCATCGCCGCCGCGTCGGCGACCGCAATCCAGCTCTGGTTCCGGACGCAAGCCAAGCGCAGTCAGTTTCGCCGCCGTCAGGTGTCGTCGCGCATCGCGACGTTTGCCGAGGCGTTTTCCTCGATCGGCTGGGCCGCCACCGCCGCGGTTGCCGCCGTGAGCATTCCGCTCGCCATCGCGCCGGCCGTGATGGCGCTCGCCGTGCTCGGCGGCGCCCGCTATCTGAGTCCGCGGCAGGTTGGGTGAGACGGACTATCGCACCGCCACCAGCAGAATGACGATCTCGCTCACCTGTTCGAGCGCGCCCAGCACGTCGCCGGTCTGGCCGCCGATCTGCGTCAAGCTCAATCGCGCCAAGAGCCCGACGACGATCACCAGCAAAATCGCTCCCATCAGCGCCGGCGTGAAACCGAGGCAGAACAGCAGGATGAGAATGCCCAGCACGGCGGCGGCCGCGGCCTGTTGGCGCGACGGCCGGCCGGCGTCATAGGCCAATCCGTCGGCCCGCGCCGGCGGCACCAGGAACATGAACACCGGCAGCGTCGCTCGGGCCGCGCCGTGCGCTGCGATCAGGGCGCCGGCGACCAGGCCCGGCTCGCCGATGGTAGCCAAGGCTCCGGCGCGAATGAGGATCGAGAGCACCAGCGCGCAGACGCCGTAAGTGCCGATGCGGGAATCGCGCATGATGGCGAGTTTTTGCTCGCGCAACTCGCCGCCGCCGAAGCCGTCGGCGGTATCGGCAAGCCCGTCCTCATGCAGGCAGCCGGTCACCAAGAGCGTCGTGGCGACGGCCAGCGCCGCCGCCGGCCAGGCGAACAATCCGGCCCGGTGGGCGACCGCATAAACCAATGCGGCGATGACGCCGACGATGACGCCGGCCAGCGGCAGCGCCCAGACCGCCTGCGCCAGCGCGCCGCCGCCGACCGGCGCGACACGAGGCAGCGGCAGCCGCGTCGAAAACAGGATGCTGGTCTTGAGCTCGCCGAGGCGCGCTGCGAGCCAGGGCGGCCAGTCGTTCCATGTGCCGGGGGTCATTATCGGTTGTCCTCGGCCGAGCGTGAAAACTCGCTTATGGCCGGAAGGCCGTGAATTTGCTAGAGCCAAATCGGACCGCATTTGCATGCAAATCCGCTCATTCCCGCGCAAGCGGGAATCCAGATGGAGTGTCTCGATGGCGCGGTGGATTTGCTGGGTCCCCGCTTTCGCGGGGACGAGCGGGCGACTTTGCGGTCTTGCCAGGGATGAATGCCGATGACCGAGTTTGCCTCCTTCGCCAAGCTGCGCGCCGCCTGTCTCGACCTGCCGAGCGGACACCCCGCCGCCAGCACAGCGGTCGCCCAGCGCCAGGACACCCTGACCAAGCCGCCGCGGAGCCTCGGCCGGCTTGAGGACATCGTCGCCTGGCTGGCGCACTGGCAGGGCCACGCGCCGCCGCGGCTTGATCGCGTCGAGGTGCTGGTGTTTGCCGGCAATCATGGCGTGACCAAGCAGGGGGTCTCGGCCTATCCGGCCGAAGTCACGGTGCAAATGGTGGCGAACTTTGCCTCAGGCGGCGCCGCCATCAACCAGCTGGCGCGCACCGCCGGCGCGAGCCTGCGTGTCATTCCGCTGTCGCTCGAGGAGCCGACGGCGGATTTCACCGAGAGCCCGGCGCTCGGCGAAACGCAATTTCTTGCCGCGGTGCGGGCCGGATACGAAGCGGTGTCGGCAGGGAGCGATCTGGTCTGCCTCGGCGAAATGGGCATCGGCAACACCACGGCGGCTGCCGCCATCGCGGCGGCGCTGTTCGGCGGCCGCGGCGTGCGCTGGGCCGGCCGCGGCACCGGCGTCGACGATGACGGGCTGTCGCGCAAGCGCGCCGCGATCGACCGCGGGCTCGATCGCCATGCCGCCATCCTGCACGATCCGCTCCGCGTCGCCGCGGCCTTCGGCGGCCGCGAGCTTGCCGCCATTCTCGGCGCGGCGCTGGCGGCGCGCCGGCACAACATTCCGATCATCCTCGACGGCTTCGTCTGCACCGCCGCGGTGGCGCCGCTTTACAGGCTGCGCACCGACACGCTGGCGCACGCACTTGCCGGCCATGTCTCCGCCGAGGCCGGGCACCGCATGCTGCTCGACGAGCTGAACCTGAAGCCGCTGATCGATCTCAACATGCGGCTCGGCGAAGCCTCCGGCGCAGCGCTAGCGGTGCTCATCCTGCGCGCCGCGCTCGCCTGCCACTCCGGCATGGCGACGTTCGCCGAAGCCGGCGTCTCCGACAAGCCTGCGGATGATGCGGCGGCGCCGAAGGCCGCGGGGTAGCATTCTTTGCCGCCCGCGCGGCCTCGGAGGCGAAACGACAGGCCCGACCGCAAGCTCAGCAAGGAGGACGGTGATGGATGGTCATCTAAGTCCGAACGAAGCGCACTGGGACAAGCAGCTTTGCGTATTGTCGTGTCAAGGCGGCGACGTCGCTTATTCCTGGTCCTTGATCGACGGTCGCTTGCGCGATGCGGTCGGTTTCCGCGGCTATTCGGCGAAATTCCAGGCAGCAACGACGGCCCGCGAGGTGCTGGATTTCACCGTGCAGGGCCCGCTGTTCTCCTGCGTGGCCGGCCTGCAGGACGTCGTGCAGATGCAGGAGCTCGACATCGGCGGGTCGATTGGGACACCGCCAAACATCGTGCCGTTTGCCGTCAAGAATTCTCGTGGCGCCAGCGCCGCAGACCGTTCGCGGCGGCCGTCATCCGCGCGGCGCCGTGCTGTTGATCAGGAAAGAGACCGAGGGCGCTACGGTCGCGACCATCGCCGACATTCGTCGCGACGAGGATTGGCTGTTTGCGATCCTGGCGGCGGCGATCGCGGCGGTTGCGGTCAACGGCGGCCAGGCGTTGATCGACCAGTTGATGTACGCCGACAGCCCTGGAAACATCGTGGCGACGATAACCCGCCCGATCGGCACCCTCACGATCAACAAGCCGTTCGCCGCGGCGCCAGGGCTTGTAGGGATAGACGGGTAGAGACGGCGCGCGACGCTCGCCTGCCACACCAGCACGGCGAAGCGGCCGCGCCGAAGGCGGCGGGGTAGCTGAGGACGAACATCGTTGAACGTGTTCGCCCGTCGATCTTTTGGTGGCGATGGAAACGGATGAACGCCCCTGCTTTCCGTGCTGTCCCCATTCCCCGCTTTGAGGGGGTAGCATGAAGAACTCACGCCGCGCGGGGCAGGATGAGCGGCTTTACTTCGCGGAATTCGCTCATGGCTTTGAGCGCGTCGGTCAGTTTGTCGAGCGTGTAGGTGTTGGAGATCAGCTTCTTGAAGTCGAACTGTTTGTCGCGGGTGGCGATGAATTCCACCGCCTGATAGAAATGCCGGGCTTCCGCCATCACCGTCGAGATGATCTGCACGCCGCGGAAGAACAGCAGCGGCGGCACCGCGACGTCGGCGCCGCCGGAGACGCCGACCTGCACCAGCCGCCCGCCCGGCCGTGCCATGCGCAGGCCTTCCGGCAACGCATGCGAGTTGGCACAGTTCAGCACGATGTCGGCGCCGCGGCCGAAGGTGAGATCGCGGACCCAGGCGACGCGGTCGGCGGATTTCTCCACCGTGGTGAGATCGAGCACGTGATCGGCGCCCCATTCCTTCGCCACCGCGAGCCGCGCCGCCGGCGCGCCAAGCACCAGCACCTGTTTGACGCCGCGATCCTTGGCGATGGCGAGTGCATAGAGGCCGAGCGGGCCGGAGCCCTGGATCAGCATGCTCTCGTGGCTGGCGATGAAGCCGAGCTGTTCGTAGCTGTGCATCATGGTGCGCAGCGCGCACGCCGCCGAGGCCGCGAGCTCCGGCGGCACATTTTCCGGCACGCGGATGAAGGTGCCGCCCGCGGGAAAGTAATGATACTCGGCGCAGCCGCCCATGATCCTGTTCGGATGCGAATGGCCAAAGCTCGTATTCTCGTGGCACAGCGTAGTCTGCCGCGTCACCCGGCAGTAATAGCAGTGGCCGCAATGCGAATAGGACGAGATGATGCGGTCGCCGGGCTTCAGCGGCTGATCGAGAATGTCGGTAACGGCGCCGCGCGTCTCGACAATGGTGCCGCAGGTTTCGTGGCCGGGCGTGTAGGGCAGTTTCAGCGGCTCGATGAACGGCTGGTCGGGCCCGCCCTCCTCGCTGAGGTGGCCCATCCAGCGGTGGGCGTCGGTGCCGCAAAGCGTCGCGGCATCGACCTTGATCAACACCGCACCCGGCGCCAGGTCCGGGATCCGCACCTTCCACAATTCGGTCGGGTCGCGATATTTGGTGACGACGGCCGCAACACATTCGGTCATGTCGGCGTTACTCCGGAGTGGTTGAAGCGAACGGCGAAATAGCGAGTGGGGTAACTCAATTCGCTAATCGCTACTCACTATTCGCTCTCTCACATGAACGCCTGGATGCCGGTTTGCGCCCGGCCGAGCACCAGGGCGTGAATGTCGTGCGTGCCTTCGTAGGTGTTGACGGTCTCAAGGTTGCACATCACGCGCATGACGTGGAACTCGTCGGCGATGCCGTTGCCGCCATGCATGTCGCGGGCGAGCCGGGCGATGTCGAGCGCCTTGCCGCAATTGTTGCGCTTCAAAAGCGAGATCGCCGGCGGCGAGGCCTTGCCCTGGTCGATCAGCCGCGACAGCCGCAGCGCCGCGTGCAGGCCGAGCGTGATCTCGGTCTGCATGTCGGCGAGTTTTTTCTGGATCAGCTGATTGGCGGCGAGCGGCCGGCCGAACTGCTTGCGGGCGAGCACATAGTCGCGGGCGCGGTGCCAGCAGAATTCCGCCGCGCCGATCGCGCCCCAGGCGATGCCGGTGCGCGCCACATTGAGGCAGCCGAACGGGCCGGCCAGCCCGGACACGTTCGGCAGCAGATTGTCTTCGGGGACAACGGCGCGGTCGAGCACGATTTCGCCGGTGATGGATGCACGGAGCGAGAGCTTGCCCTCGATCTTCGGCGTCGAAAAGCCTTTGGTGCCGCGGTCGACAATGAAGCCGCGGATCTTGCCGTCGAGCTTGGCCCAGACCACGGCGAGGTCGGCGACCGGCGCGTTGGTGATCCACATCTTGGTGCCGGTGAGGCGATAGCCGTCGGCGACCTTTTCGGCGCGGGTGATCATCGAGCCGGGGTCGGAGCCGTGGTCGGGCTCGGTCAGGCCGAAGCAGCCGACGAACTCGCCGCTGGCGAGCTTGGGCAGATATTTGCGCCGCTGCGCTTCCGAGCCATAGGCGTAGATCGGATGCATGACCAGCGACGATTGCACCGACATCGCCGAGCGGTAGCCGGAATCGACCCGTTCGACCTCGCGGGCGATCAGGCCGTAGGCGACATAGCCGAGGCCAGCGCCGCCGTATTCTTCCGGGATGGTCGAGCCAAGCAGCCCGAGCGCGCCCATTTCCAGAATAATGGCCGGATCGTAACGCTCCTCGCGAAACGCGGTGAGCACGCGCGGAAACAGCTTTTCCTGCGCATAATCGCGCGCGGTATCGCGCACCATGCGCTCTTCTTCGGTCAGCTCGCCCTCGAGATCGAGCGGATCGTCCCATTTGAATGCGGCGTCCTTGATCTGGGCGGACTTTGTGCTCGGCTTTTTTTCCGCAAGCTGCGCCATGGTGTTAACTCCTTAAACTCTCACCTCATCCTGAGGCGGTCGCGAAGCGGCCCTCGAAGGATGCGGCCCTTCGAGGCTCGTCGCTTTCGCGACGAGCACCTCAGGGTGAGGGAAGTTGGGCGGACATTAAGAGCGGGAGCGGCACGCGGCAAGCGCGCCGGCGGGCCGTTGCCGCATGACCGCCCTTCCGCTATCTAGGCCTTAATCAAGTCGTTTGCGCCCGTAGCTCAGCTGGATAGAGCGCTGCCCTCCGAAGGCAGAGGTCAGGGGTTCGAATCCCTTCGGGCGCGCCAAATTTACCAATAAAACCCATAGTTTTATGCCTTTTTGACATGCCACTAAAAATGTCGGTAAGAGTGCCTATATTGGGTGTCAGTAAAAACCCGATTTTGGAGCCCTCTCCCGTGCGTTATTTGTTCAAGCGTAAAGGTAGCGACAACTGGTACGTTCGGTTGCAGCCGCCCGGCCAAAAGATCGTCGAGAAATCGCTCGGCACATCTGATTTGAAGCTCGCCGAAATCACGGCAATGCCGCTGATCCGCGAGCACAAGGCGTTCATGTATCAGCGCCGCCCCACAGTGACGCCGTTCTGGCATCGCGCTTATGAGCCGGGCTTGCGCGTCATTGATGGTGAGCAAGTCATCGCCACCGACCGCGAATTGCAGTTTCTCGACGACGGCGGCAACGTCCTCCGCCGTGAACCCAACGGCGGGCCAGCGGAGCTTCTTTCGCCCGCGCCACGCGGCGGCCCGAGCTTCAAAGCCTACGATGACGCGAAGCGCCCGACGCCCGCCGTCAAGAATGGCGATGACGCCTTGCTTGAAACCTACATCAAGCACAATGGCATCGACGGCCTCCGCGAGCGTCAGGCCCGCGGCATTTGGCACATCTTCCGAACCGTTGTGAAAAAGCCGCTGAAACAGTGCACGCGTGACGACGGCCGCGCCATCATCGCGCATCTTGAGGAGCAGGCGGGCGGAGAGATTAAGAGCGCAACGCTTCGCCGTAGGATGGTGCCGCTGGTAGCAACTGTGAATCTTGCTATCGACGAAGGCAAGTTAACGTTTAATCCATTCAGCGGCGTGGTTCCGGATCGTGACGACGAGGACGAACGCGAGGCGTTCGACGACGCCGACATGAAGCTGATCCGGGCAAACCTGCATCTGCTTAGCAAAAGCGATCAGCTTCTCGTTCGTCTGTTGGCGACCACCGGCATGAGGCGCGGCGAGGCGTTTGAAATCAACCGCGAGCAAATCGAGAACGGTATCCGGTTCGTGACCATCGGCACCAAGACGCCGCAATCGCTGCGCCGCGTTCCATTCCCGGCCGATCTGTTGCCGTATCTGCCGCCGAAGATCACCGGCCAACTGATACCCGGCCGCATGGATACGGCGGGTAAGCGGCTGCGCGAATGGCTAACTGAAATCGGGATCACCGACCCGGACAAGGCCCCGATGCACAGCTTCCGTCACCGCGCTGCACAGAGGTTGCGCGCTGGCGGTATCGAGGAAAGCCTACGCGAAGCCGTTGGCGGTTGGGCGAACGGCAAGAAGAAAAAGACTTCGCGGAAGTACGGCAACAAGCATGGTAAGGGCTTCCCGCTGTCCATGCTTAAGAAAGCGATTGACAAGATCAGGTTTTAGCGACCGTCGCGCGACGGCTTCCGAGATTTCCCCGACGGATGCTCGACATGCTCGGCACCGATCCAACGCGTTCTAGCCCGTCACAGTCAAATCCAAGAGCTTTGCGTTTTTGCTTGCATTGCACGCTCTATGGGCAAGTTGTCCGTTGTTAGCTATTGCGACAGCTGCGTGAGGGGGACATTAGGGCACTTTGCCGAAGGGGGTGGTTTGCAAACCTACGGCATAGCTCGCGCGCCCACTCCCCGCCATGGGCCGTTGTCCATGACCGGCCGGCCCTATATAAGCTCGCCCGCAAGCAGGGGCGCTTTATTCTGCAGGGTTGGAAACGCAAGTGGACAAGAAGAACGGCGTCGCTGTTATTCCGGACAGACACAAGAACGAGGTCGCGGTCCAAACGGATATGAACAAGACCTACCGGCCCTCCGACAAAGAGCCTTTCATGAACGAGTGCCAGCGGGATTATTTCCGCGACAAGCTGCTCGCCTGGAGGGGGGATATCCTCAAGGTAGCCAAGGAGACGCTGCAGCATCTCCAGGACGAGAACCAGAACCATGCCGATTTTGCCGATCGGGCGTCCTCGGAGACCGACCGCGCGATTGAGCTGCGCGCGGGCGACCGCCAGCGTAAGCTGATCGCCAAGATCGACGCTGCGCTGCAGCGGCTTGATGACGGCACCTACGGCTACTGCGAGGAGATCGGCGAGCCGATCGCGCTCAAACGGCTCGAAGCTCGCCCGATCGCTACGCTCTCGGTAGAGGCGCAGGAGCGTCACGAGCGCCGCGAGCGGGTGTACCGCGACGATTGATGCGGCCCGCTCGAATTCGTCGATTACCTGCGCACAGCTTTCGGCGTCACGCAGCCGTTCTCCTTCCACGGCAACGAATTCCACAACCAATCGCTCCGAGCCTTCAGTGCGGCCATTCCAACGCCCGCGTCCGCCGCTTTGGATGATGAGCCGCGATCCGCAGATCCTGGAGTTCTGCGCACGCAATGCGATCAACCCCTGGTATTTCCTAATC
>CAVRDC010000018.1:0-64018 GCA_963719745.1 uncultured Alphaproteobacteria bacterium
AAAACCATCATCGTATCGGTGTCGCCGAGAATCTTCACTTAAGCGGCAGGCGCTGACCCGCCTGGTCAATCCGCTGGTAAACGACGACCGGATGTCCCGTGGCCTCACCGACGATGTTCTGAAACCGCACGGTCGACAGGTGAAATAATTCCAGCGTTCCAGCGATGCCTTGCAGAAACTCCCGCGCCTGACCATTCCGGTGTTTCGTAGCGCGGCCAACCGACCCGACGCACCTCGGTCATGGTGTCGAGGTCTATCGTCCAGCTCTGTTACATCGCGATTGGCTTCCCAGGGATAGCTCCAGGTCCAGTAAATGGTGAAGTGCCGTTGACCGGCCGTATATTTTTGCGGAACATTGATCTGATTATAGGTCCGTGGAGAATTCTTGATAATGATGCTTGGCGCGGTCGGCTTCGAAGGCTTACTTTGCAGCTCCTCGGCCGACATTTGTGCGAACGACGATTTCGCGAAGATGGGGAGAGCCCCAGCGCCGAGGACAACTCGGCCGAAATCCCGACGTTTCATCGCACTCCCCTTTTGTTTTCTTCAGCGAACGCGCGGCGCGCCGCAGGTACGGTAATAGCCGGCTCTGCGCTTTATCGCTCAAAGGCTGCCCGATCCACCGATCAGCCCGTCACTATAGGTCAGAAAACATACTTTATACCAACGCGCGGAGTGGCTGACTTTCCGGGATTCCCAAATCATCTGCGAAATGAATTAAAGGTGGCAAACGGAGGGTCGTTTGCCATGGGCCAGGCGATTGCGGTGAGCGCTGATTATACGGCGGGCGAGGTCCGGCGGGTTCGCCAAGCGGGCGAAGGACGGCGGGCAGGCGCGGCGGCTTTTGGTGATCGCGGCGGTGCTCGATGGGCATCGCGGACGGATGCGGCGACGATAGGCGGAATGGACCGTCAGACGTTGCGGGACTGGGTGATCCGGTTCAACGAGCAAGGGCCGGACGGTCTCATCAACATTCCCTCCCCGGGCGTGCCGCCCAAGCTGGGCAAAAAACACAAGGCCTTTCTGGTCCGGCTCGTGGAGGAGGGTCCGATCCCGGCGGTACACGGCGTGGTGCGCTGGCGGGCGTGCGACCTGATCATGCAGCTGCACCAGGAGTTCGGGCTCTCGGTCTCGGACGACACGATCTATCGTGCTTTGAAGAGCCTGGGCTTCACGCATGTGAGCGCGCGGCCGAAAGCCTACAAGCAGGACCCTGATGCCTTGGAGGCGTTCAAAAAAACTTTGCCGATCGCGTAGCGGAAGTCCGCGCCAAGCTCGCGCCGGGCACACCGGTAGAGGTCTGGTTCCAGGACGAGATGCGGGTCGGCCAGAAGAACAAGCTCACCTATCGTTGGGCCAGGAAGGGCTCGCGTCCCCGCGCCGCGCATGATCAGCGCACACAGTCGACCTATCTGTTCGGCGCGGTCCGCCCTGAACGCGGAGCTGGCGCCGCTCTCGTTCTCCCCGTTCTGCAACACCGAAGCCATGCAGCTTCATCTCGACGAGATCGCCACAAGAGTAACCGCCGGCGCGCACGCCATCCTTATCCTCGATCAGGCCGGCTGGCACGGCGCCAAGGACCTCAAGGATTCCCAGCAATCTAGCGCTCCTGCCGCTGCCGCCGCGTGCGCCAGAGCTCAACCCCCAAGAAAACATCTGGCAGTTCATGTGCCAGAACTGGCTGTCGAACCGTATCTTCCGATCCTTCGACTACATCGTCGATCACTGTTGCTACGCATGGAACACACTGATCGATCAGCCCTGGAAAATCACGTCCATCGCACGCCGCGACTGGGCCTCCGTCGGTCACTTAATCTGAGGAATGGTATTATAGGTCAAAAGCATACTTTCGTCCAAGGATGCTTTCGTCCTGCACACGAACTCTCGATCAATTTTAAAATTGTTCCGGCAATACTTACAAGCCTACAGCAGTTGCTGCCGGCAATTGCCAACCAGAACGAGCGTGTTTTCCGGCCTTGTTTACTGACACAAGCTTTCCGTCCACAATGGGCAGCCCAAGATTGGGGGATAAGGTTTGGCGATTGTTCCAAAACGACGTTCGCCACGATTGTTGGCCCTAATCTCCATAGTTGCGCTCGCTACCACGGTTGGCTAAGGCTGATCGTCCGCCGATGAAGGCGGTGCAAGCTTCTGGTTACCCGGAATGTTTGCTAATCTTGCTGCAGTTCCAGGTGAGCCCGGGTGGTCGTTCTCCGCAACCTATTTTCATGCAACACTGATGGGCGGGAGCAATCAGGCGACGGCGGACACGCTGCCGCGCTTTCCTCGAACGACACTGACGGTTCAACTCGACGCTGACATAAAAACGAATGTCGATCTTGCCCTTCTCACCCCTGCCTACACGTTCGCGACGCCGGTCTGGGGCGGGCGTTTGGGTTTCAACTTATTTATACCCGTCGGTACCGCGAGTACGCAGATCGATGCGTTAGCGACTGGCGCTCTGGGACCGATTGGCTTCGCAAATCAGAACAGCATCAGCGATAGGCTCACGTCCTTTGGTGATCCGGCACCACAGCTTTCGCTAAAATGGAATGAAGGTGCGAACAATTTCATGGTCTACAGCAGGGGTGGCATTCCTATCGGTGACTATGACCCAGACCGCATTGTAAACTTGGGCGACGGGCATGCGTCTTGGGAAGTCGATTCGGTATACCTACTTCGATGCCACCAAAGGCTTCGAATTTTCGCCGTCTCTGGCCTGACCTATAATTTCATAAATCCTCAGACCGATTATCAGAATGGCATCGACTGGCATGTCGACCTGGAGGCATCCCGGTTTTTGACTAAACAGTTCTATGTCGGTGCTGTGGGTTACACCTTCAATCGACTCACAGGAGACATCGGTTCGGGAGCAACTCTTGGTCCTTACATTTCGCGCATTTCTGCCGTCCGTCCCGAGGTCGGGTATTTGTTTCCTATAGGGGAAATGCAGGGTTCTCTGAGCCTTCGGGGTTATTGGGAATTTGCCGCGCAAAACCGATCGTCCGGCTGGAATACTTGGTTGGCTTTCTCAATTGCACCATCTGCGAAGGCGCCGATAATCGTCAAATAAATTGGGGTTCGCCGCACCCGCACCGTTTTCGTTGATGTCGCACATTGGCCCATCGCCGCAATTCGCGGCGGCGCAGCAATTGGGTCGCTTTCGAAGCGGGGCGGAATCAGCGAGCCGCAATTACGGCGGATTTAATGAGTACGCGCTCTAGCTAGTTTGGCGCGATGCGCTCGAGCAGCCGGTCGAGGGCGCGCTCGACCTCGATCGGCCTGGCGCGGCCGGCAAGATGGTCCGCGGCCGCGGCCGAGAGCGCCGCGGAGGCGCAGGCAATGCCGGCAAAGCCGTAGATGCCGCTGGCACCGGCGAGCGACTGCGCGATTTCGTTGATGCGCATCAGTGCGGGCCCCGGCCTATTCCGCGTCAATCCGTTGCGGCAGTCGAACAGCGCACACGCATCGTCCTTAAGACGCGGCAAAAAACCCTCCCGCGCCGGCGAAAGACCGCTTTCGAGGGGAACGAAGCGGCGCACTTCGGCGGCCAGCACCATCGGATCGAATGGCTTGACGATCGCGCCGATGGCGCCGAGCGCGGTACATTGCCGGCGCTCGCGGAGTTCCCAGCGCGCGGTCAAGAATACCACCGGAATCGGCACCGTCCGCTTGTCGGCGCGCAATCGCGTCACCACCATCGGACCGTCCATGTTGGGCATGACGACGTCGAGCAGGATGAGATCGGGCCGCCAGGCGACGGCCGCCGTCAACGCCTCCGCCCCGCAGGCGCAATCGCGCACGATGAAGAACGGATCAAGCGTCAGCGCCGCCTCGACGGTCTGCCGCATATCGGTTTCGTCATCGACGAGCAGAACGTGAAGATGGATCATGGCTGGCTGCCGCGACTGCGCCGCGAAAAGCGCGAGCGATAGGAGCGGCAGCCGCATCACTGTTCGGTTAAAAGCGTTACAAATACCACCTACGTAGAAATACGGGCGAAGCCTAGGGAGAACCAGCATGTCATCGAACTTGACCCGTTTCGTCGTGCACGTGGCCGCGGCGCTCGTCCTCACGGCCGGATTGGCGCGTGCCGCCGAACTCAATCCCGCTGCCGTCGACCTACAAGTTGCCCGACCAGATCAAATGGAAGCCCCTGCCCGGCTTTGCCGGCGCCATGAAGGCGGTCATGGTCGGCGACCCGTCCAAGACCGGGTTCTACGTCGTCATGATCAAATGGCTCGCCGGCAATCATTTCAGCCATCCGCATTTCCATCCCCACGATCGCTTCATCACCGTGCTCAAGGGCACGTGGTGGGTCGGCAGCGGCACCAAGTTCGATCCCGACAACACGGTGCCGATGCCGGCGGGCACTTTCGTCACCCATTTCGGCAAGCAGGTGCACTTTGACGGCGCCAAGGACGAGGAGGCGATTCTTCTGATCGTCGGCGAAGGTCCGGAGACACCGACGCCCGCAGAAGAAAAGTAAAGCCGGTCCGCCGCGGTCAGGCGGCGGATTTGGCTGGCGGCTTGGTTGCGGCCGGTTTGCCGCCGACGGCGGCGATCAGGTCGGCGGCGCCGCGCTTGGCGCGATCGAGGATAAGCTCGATCGAGGCGATCTCGACGCGGTTGCGGCCGCCGTCCTTGGCCCGATAGAGCGCGTGATCGGCCTGCGCCAGCAACGCCGAGAGATCGAGCACCGAGTCGTGGCTGATCACGATGCCGATGCTTACCGTGGCGACGACCGGCCTGGCCCTCGACTTCGCGGGCCGCTTCCGCAAAGCACGACGCGGATCTGCTCGGCGACGGCCAACGCCCGCTCGCGCGTGGTGTCGCGCAGCAAGGCCGCAAATTCCTCGCCGCCAAGACGGCCGAAAATATCGACGTGGCGCATGCAGCGGCTCGCCGCATCGGCAAAAATCTCCAGCACGCGATCGCCGATCGCGTGTCCGAAGCGGTCGTTGATCGATTTGAAATTGTCGAGATCGAGCAGCATCACGGCGGTCGGACGCGGATCGCTTGCCTGGCGCTTGAGCTGGGCTTCGCCGTCCTGCAGGAACGCGCGGCGGTTGGCGATGCCGGTCAGCGGATCGACCAGGGCCGCGGTCTTGTGGCGGTGCTCGGTGCGCTCCTTCGCCATCGCCAGCAGGATGAAGGCGATCGCGATGGTGAACAGCAGCGCTTCGAAGCTGAGCACGGTCAGCCAGACGCTCTCGAACATCTGGTCGTTGGTCGGCAACCACGGCAGCATGGCGCCGAACGGCGTCCGCAACAGATACAGCGAGCCGTGGGCGAACAGCATGAAGATCGCCGGCCAGCGCGAAACCAGGGGCTCGCTGCGCCCGCGCCAGAACTCATAGGCCGTGGCCCAGGTATAGGCGGTGATGATGCCGGAGCTCAGCAGCACGCGCAGATCGAACGAATCGGCAAAGCCCGGTATGCGGCAGATCACGAGCCAAACGGCGGCGCCGGCGAACAGCAGGACCGGCTGCGGCCTGCGGTGGTCGAAGACGCGCGCGCCGGTCCAGGTCAAGGCAAACGCCGTGAACAGAAGCCGTTGGCGAGATCGATCGAGATCAGATCGGACACCGCGCCATACAGGCCGAACAGCATCACCGAGGCGGCCCGCAGCAGGTGCGCGAAGCCCCACCACGCTACCGCGGTGATCGCGGTATTCTGCACCCAGGCGAACAGCAGCAGCAATCCGAGGATCGCTTCCACATAGATGGTCACGAGGAAAAGCGTGTTGACGTCGAGATTCATCGCGCTCAACCAGTTTGACCGCTACGGGCAAGCGACTGCCGGAACCCCCGCCATGCCCTGCACTACCGTCATGGCCGCAAACAATCGGTGAATAGACCTATCTCGGCGCCGATCATGCGAAGTATGGTTTCGGCAATCTTTCGTATGTCGGCCGCAATTGAGCTACTCTTGCTTTCCAAGCGTTTAGTCATTTAGGGTCGATGCCCCTTAGGATTTTGTTGCGATGCAATTCAGCAATGGAATTATCGAGGCGATCGGCAACACGCCATTGATCAAGCTCGAGCGCGTGTCCGCGGCAACGGGATGTACCATCCTCGGCAAGGCCGAGTTCATGAATCCCGGCCAGTCGGTCAAGGATCGCGCCGCCTTGTTCATCATCGAGGACGCGGTGAAAAAGGGCAGCTCAGCCTGGCGGCGTGATCGTCGAGGGCACCGCCGGCAACACCGGCATCGGGCTTGCTCTGGTCGGCAATGCCATGGGCTTTCGCTCCGTGATCGTCATTCCGGAGACCCAGAGCCAGGAGAAGAAGGACACGCTGCGGCTGTGCGGCGCGGAACTGGTCGAGGTGCCGGCCGTTCCCTATTCCAACCCCAACAATTACGTGAAGGTCTCGGGCCGGCTGGCCGAGCAATTGGCGAAAACCGAAAAGAACGGCGCGATCTGGGCGAACCAGTTCGACAATGTCGCCAATCGCCAGGGTCACATCGAAACGACCGGGCCGGAAATCTGGCGGCAGACCGACGGCAAGGTCGACGGCTTCGTCTGCGCGGTCGGCACCGGCGGCACGCTCGCCGGCGTCGCCATGGCGCTCAAAGTCGTTCAGCGGCGCCGTGCGCATCGCGCTCGCCGACCCGATGGGCGCCGCGCTCTACAGCTACTACACGACCGGCACACTGAAATCCGAAGGCTCCTCGATCACCGAGGGCATCGGGCAGGGCCGCATCACCAAAAACCTCGAAGGTGCGCCGATCGACACCGCCTACCAGATTCCCGACGAGGAGGCGGTGCCGATCATCTTCGACCTGCTCGAGCACGAAGGCCTCTGCCTCGGCGGCTCGTCCGGCATCAACGTCGCCGGCGCCGTTCGCCTGGCGAAGGAGCTCGGCCCCGGGCACACCATCGTCACCATCCTCGCCGATTACGGCACGCGATACCAATCGAAGCTGTTCAATCCGCAGTTTCTGCGCGAGAAGAACCTGCCGGTGCCGGCCTGGCTCGAGCGCCGCCCGCAAATCAAGGTTCCCTACGCGTGAACATTGCGCGCCGCGCGGCGTTGTCCTAAATGAGATCCGCCATGCTCAGACCTGACGACGCCTTTGCCCCCTCCCCGACCAGCCGCTGGCTCGTTTCGACCGATTGGCTCGCCGAGCATTTGCGCGACCGCAATGTGATCGCCGTCGACGGCTCGTATTTTCTGCCGACGCAGCAGCGCGACGCCCACGCCGAATATCGCAGCGGCCATATCCCCGGCGCCGTATTCTTCGACATCGAAACGGTCTGCGATCATTCGACCGAGCTGCCGCACATGCTGCCCGGCCCGACGCAATTCGGCGAAGCGGTCGGCGCGCTCGGCATCAGCGACGGCGACACCGTCGTCGTTTACGACAGCGTCGGCCTCTACTCGGCGGCGCGGGTATGGTGGACGTTCCGGCATTTTCGGCGCGAAGAAAGTCTACATCCTCGACGGCGGGCTGCCGAAATGGAAAGCCGAAGGCCGTCCGCTGGAGAAGGGCGACGCCGAGCGGCGCGCCAAACAAATTCAACGCCGAGATGAATGTCGGCGCCGTTGCGATGCTCGCCGACGTGCGCATGGCGCTGACCGACGACAGCGTGCAAATCGTCGACGCCCGCTCGGCCGAACGCTTCGCCGGCAAGGCGCCGGAACCGCGTCCCGGCTTGCGTTCGGGCCACATGCCGCGTTCATTCAATGTGCCGTATCGGCCGGTTGATCGAGAACGGCCACCTTGCGCCGCGCGAGCGCATCGAGGCGGCATTCGCGGACGCCGGCGTCGATCTCGACAAGCCGATCATCACCTCGTGCGGCTCCGGCGTCACCGCCGCGATCCTCACGCTTTGCGCTTGAATCGATCGGCAAGAGAGCCAAAGGGCCTCTACGACGGCTCATGGGCGGAATGGGGCTCGCGCCCCGACCTTCCGGTCGAACGCGGCTAGCGCATGAGCCCGGCGGGCGTAAAGCCCGTCAGCCTGACAGCAAAAAGATCTGCGAGGCGTTAGAGACGGCGTTCGCCGCTCAGGCCGCAGCCCAGAGATGTTGCGCGGCGTAAGCGCGCCATGGCCGCCAGGCATCGGCGCGGTCAAGCAGCTCGGTTGAGGAGTGCCCGCGTCCTTCGCGGCCGGCGATGGCGCGCTTGAGACCGATGTCGGCGGCAGGAAAGGCGTCAGGCTCGCGCAGCTGACGCAAGGCGATGTATTGCGCGGTCCATTCGCCGACGCCGCGAATGGATCGCAGCCGTTTGATCGCATCGTCTAGTCCGCAATTGGCGTCGAACAGATGCGGGTCGGCCAGCGCCGCTGCGGCTACCGCCGAAAGTGCGTCTGCTCGGCTGCGCGGCATGCCGAGCCCGGTCAGGTCCGCGGCTGCCAGCGACTCGGGGCGTCGGAAAAACATGGGTCAGGTCTCCATCCGCAATCGCGAGGCGTTCGCCATGCGCGGCCACCAAGCGACCGGCCAGACCAGCGGCCGCGGACACGGTAATTTGCTGGCCGAGAACAGCGCGGATCGCCAACTCGAAGCCATCCCACGCGCCAGGCACGCGCAACCCGGGCCGGGCCTCGACCAGGGGAGCGAGAACCCGATCCTGCGCCAGATGGGCGGCGATAGCGACGGGATCGGCCGCCAGGTCAAACACACGGCGCAGTCGCGCGATGATGGTCGGCAGCGCCGAAAGCCTGGGAAACTGCACGGTCGCGCGCAGCGCGTTACCGTCGCCGGGCTCGACACGGACGGTCCCTTGCAAACCGTCGAGCTGAATGGATCGGGCGTAACGGCCGGGGCTGACATGCTCGACGCCGGCAATGGCGCGCTGGCGCAAAAAGTCGATCATCGCCGGCCAGTCGTAGGGCGGATGATAGCGCAGCGGCAGAACGATCTTCCCTTGCGGCCCGGCGGAACAATCCGGCTCGCTAGCGCGCCGCAATTCACGCGGCGGTCGGCCGAACAACGCCTGGAAGGTCTCGTTGAAACGGCGAACGCTGCCGAAGCCCGACGCGAACGCCACCTCGGTCATCGGCAGACGCGTCTCATGAATAAGCTGCTTGGCCAACAGAACGCGGCGGGTCTGCGCCACGGCAACCGGCGACGCGCCGAGATGCTGGCGGAACAGCCGCCGCAGTTGCCGTTCGCCGACGCCGAGGCGGCTTGCCAAAGCATCGACATCGGCTTCGTCCAGCGCGCCAAGCTCGATCAGGCTGAGCGCGCGCGACACCGTGTTCGAGGTGCCGCGCCAAGCGCCCAGATCGGGGGCCGTCTCCGGGCGGCAGCGCAGGCAGGGGCGGAAGCCCGCCTCCTGTGCCGCCGCCGCGGTCGGAAAGAAGGTCACATTCTTCGACCTGCGGCATCCGCGCCGGACAGACCGGCCGGCAATAGATGCCGGTGGTTTTGACGCCGGTGAAGAAGCGCCCGTCGAAACGGGCATCGCGCAGGCAGATCGCGCGGTAGCAGGCGTCGTGATCGAGATCCATGCTGACACATTGAGCGCGCGACCGCGGTCTCGTCTAGCGGTTTTCGGACGTGGTCATCCCGAGTGCCCTATGAGATGAACACGTCCGAAAAACGCCAGTTTTCCGATGCCGCTTGCCCGACAATAAGCTTGTTGAATGGAACGGATGCTCGTGGCGCAAACTTTCCTTGTTGAACATATCGAAACGCCGACCGGCCGGATGCGCGTCGTCACCGACGACGAGCGCCGCCTTCGCGCCGTGGATTGGGGCGATCACGAACCGCGCATGCAGGAGCTTTTGCGCCGGCACTATGGTGCGAGCGGCGTTCAGTTGCGCGACGTTTCGCGGCGGACGGAAGCCGCACGAGCGCTGCTGGCTTATTTCGACGGCAACCTGGCGGCCATTGCGGAGCTTCCGACCGCGACCAACGGCACAGAGTTCCAGCGCACGGTCTGGTCGGCGCTGCGGCGCATCCCGGCCGGCCGCACCGTCAGCTACGGCATGCTGGCAGCGCAGATCGGCCATCCAAAGGCCGTGCGCGCCGTCGGCCTCGCCAACGGCGCCAATCCCATCGCCATTGTTGTTCCGTGTCACCGCGTGATCGGGGCCGACGCGTCACTGACGGGGTATGGCGGCGGGCCGCATCGCAAACGCTGGCTGCTGGCGCACGAGCGCGGCGAGCGGCCGCTGTTCGACGAACCTCAGCAGGAGCTTCCGCGATGAACATCGAATACAGCAAGGCCGCAATCATGGCGGCACTGGAGGCATTCAAAACCCGCGATCCGGAGCGGATTGCAGCGATGTTTACCGAAGACGCCGAGTGGCTTGCGCCAGCAAATAACGCGACTGCGGTTGCGTTGAACGGTCCGTCTCACATCGTGGGCAGGAACGAGATCGCCCGGCTCTTCGGAACCGAAATCTGGAAGCTCTTCACCGCCAACGTCAAAGGTGAGCTCCTGGGCATCTACGCCGACGGCAATGTCGTGGTCGTCGAAAGTCGCATGCGCGCAACGCTTTCGAACGGCAACGCTTACGACAATGACTATTGCTTTGTGTTCGAGGTCGAGAACGGGCTGATCCACCGCGTTCGCGAATATATGGACACCGCCAAAGGCCATCACATGATTTTCGGCGCACGCTGACCAGATCACGACGCCGCGCGGCGCGGTGAAAGCGGCGTCGCTGACATTCATGTTGCGCCGCCTCCGGGCCGCGCCAGCGCTTGTTCGAGTTGGGTATCGGACAGTCGCTCGCTGAACCAGTTCGGATAGACCGGCGGCAGCGCGGTCGCGGCGTCAAGCTCGGCGAGTTCCGCTACCGTCAGAGTGACATCGACGGCCTTGAGGTTGTCGGCGAGCTGCCGGGCTTTGGTCGCGCCGAGCAGCACGCTGGTGACCGCCTCGCGGGCCAACAGCCACGCGATCGCGACCTGGGCGACGCTGGCGCCATGCGCTTCGGCGATCGTGCGCATCCGCTCAACCAGTTTGAAGCCGTGCTCCTTGTCGAACGGCAGAATATCGGAATAGCGGCCATCGAGATCCGAGAGACTCCCGCTTGTGTATTTGCCGCTGAGGAAGCCGGATGACAGCGGGCTCCAGACGGTGAGGCCTAGGCCGTAGCGGCGCATCATCGGGATGACGTCCCGCTCCACGTCGCGACTGAGCAAAGAGTAGTGCATCTGGCCATGGGTAAACGGCGCAAGCCCCCGCGCCAGCTGCAGCTCGCACGCGGCGGCGGTCTTCCAGGCCGACCAGTTGGAAAAGCCGAGATAGCGGACTTTGCCCGCGCGCACGATCGTATCCAACGCCTCGACTGTCTCCTCGATCGGCGTGAACGGGTCTTCGCGATGGACGATGTAGATGTCGATCCAGTCGGTACCGAGCCGCCGCAAGCTTTGATCGATCGACCAGAGGATGTGGCGGCGGGAAAGGCCGGATTGCGTCATCGGCGCGCCGGAGCGGAAGCCTACCTTCGTGGCAATGACCACCTGCTCGCGGCGCGGCTTCAGCGCGGCGCCAAGCAGCGTCTCCGAACTCGCCGCCGGCATAACCGTCCGCCGTGTCGAAGAAGTTGACGCCGGCGTCGATTGCCTGCCCGACCAGCTCGTCAGCCAGTTTCGCCCCGACCTTGTAGATCGCCCCGATGCTCTTATTGCCCTGCGTGAACGTCATCGCCCCGAAGGCAAGACGGGACACGGCAAGGCCGGTGTTGCCGAGAACGGCATATTGCATGGCGGCCTCCAACGGCTTGTTCACCGGAACCTAGCAAGCCGTCGGCAGCGGGGCGACCCGCATAGGCGATTTCGCCGCTGCACTTTTCGCGCTACACTGATCCGGAATCGTGGGAGCGCACTGTTCCACCCGTACGAAAGGACGAGGCGTGTGATCTTCCGCCAGCTCTTCGACTCGACGTCGGGCACCTACACTTATCTCCTCGCCAGCCGCCATGGCGGCGAGGCGCTGATCATCGATCCGGTTCTGGAGCGTATCGACCGCTACCTGCAGCTCGTGCGCGAGCTCGACCTCAATCTGGTCAAGGCCGCCGACACCCACCTGCATGCCGACCATGTCACCGGCCTCGGCGCGCTGCGCGACCGCACCCAATGCATCACCGTAATGGGCGAACAGACCCACGCCGATGTCGTCTCCATGCGGGTGGCCGAAGGCGACCGCGTCGAAATCGAGGGCGTGCGCCTCGATGTGCTGTACACGCCCGGGCACACCGACAACTCCTATTCGTTCGTGCTCGACGACCGCGTATTCACCGGCGACACGCTCCTGATCCGCGGCACCGGCCGCACCGATTTCCAGAACGGCGACCCGCGCGCGCAATACAATTCGATCTTCAACAAGCTGATGAAATTGCCGGACGAAACGCTGGTCTATCCCGCCCACGACTACAAGGGCGAGACCGTCTCGACCATCGGCGAGGAGAAATTTTTCAATCGGCGGCTCAAGGTCAAATCGATCGACGAATACGTCGATCTGATGAACAACCTGAAACTGCCCAATCCGAAGATGATGGACGTGGCGGTGCCGGCCAACATGCGCGTCGGGCTCCGCCAGGAGGATATCGCCCGCAACGGCTGGGCGCTTTCGCCGGCTGAGGCGATCGCCTTGTGCGGCCGGGCCGACGTGGCGATGGTCGATCTGCGCGAGCAAAGCGAGCGTGACAAGCACGGCATCATCGCCGGCTCGCTGCATGCGCCCTATGCGGACTTGCACGAGAACGTCAAAGCCGGCGGCCTGCTGCACGAACTGGCGGCGGCGACCGGCAAGCGGATTGTGTTCTATTGCGCCTTCGGCGAACGCTCGGCGATGGCGGTCCAGGCGGCACAGGACGCCGGCGTCAAATCCGCGTGTCACATCGAGGGCGGCATCAACGCCTGGAAACGCGCGAACGGTCCGCTGACGCGCTGACAGCCCGCAATTCGCCCATCACCAAAAAATCGCTCCGATTTTTCTCCCGTCTTCAGGCAATTATTCGCGGGAGATCGGAATATCTCCCAACCGTCTGAAAACCTTCGGCAACTGTTCTTCCGGCGCTCGTTCGATGGGCGACCGCATTGCCATCCGCGATGCGATCGCCAAAGCCGGCCTCGGCACGGTGCTGCTCAAGAACCAGAGCGGGAAATTCCTGCTGCCAACCGCCGAAACCATCAGCAAGGGCGCAGCCGAGCTCGATCGGCGCACGCCGCCGGACGAGCGGCTTACGCTCGCCTTCGCGCCCGGCGACAAATCCTATCCGTTGATCAACTATGAGTACGTCGTGGTCTCGGCCCGCCAGGACGATCCGGTTACCGCAACTGCCCTTCGCCACTTCCTGCTCTGGGCGATCTCCGTAGAAGGTGGCAATGCCCCGAAATATCTCGACGCCGTCGGCTTCATCCCGCTGCCGAATTTCATCCGGGCGCTGAGCGAGAGCCAGATCGATCTCATCACGGCGCCGAGTCAAAGCCAGTGAGTTGGCGCAACTAGCCGTTCTTGGCCGGCTGCAGTTTCTTGTCGACGATACGCCCCTCCCAGGTAAATGCCGCTCCGGCAAAACGCGAAAGCCGCGAGGCGCTTGCCCCGCGGCTTCCGCTTTTGGCGCCCGCTGCCGGAGGGGAGAATTCAGCGGACACCCATGCAATCGCGTCAACTATAGTTCTGAGCCCTGATCCTCGGTGTCCATCAGGCGCTGCATCGGGCCGCCGGGCCCGGGACCGCGCTCGCCAAACCGGGGCGCTCCGTATCCCGGCCAACGACCGCCACCCTCGCCGCTGCGGCCGTAGCCATTGCCCTCGCGCCAGCCGCCGTTCAGCTCATTGCGCGCGTGCATGTGGTGATGCGGCTTCAACATGCGCGCCAGTATCATAAAGCGGTGCTTCTGGGCGTCGCTGAGGCTCCGATAAAGCGGCGCGCCGGTATCGGCGATCTGCTTATAGGCGGCGCTGGTCTTGGCCATGTTATCGGCCCGCCGCGCCAGCCGATCGAATGGCGTGGCTGGGGCTTGGGCCGGCTGGTTGGCCGCCGCTTCGCGAGCCTGCCGGCGCTGAATGCGCAATTGCGCCATGTCGCGCAGCGCCTGCTCGAATGCCGGCCAGTTCTTGGCCTGGTCGGGCGTGAGTTGGAGCCCGGCCTTGAGCGCGGCAATGCGGGCGTCGGTGAACGCCGCCATATCCTCGACACTCGGCCGCTGGCGCTGCTCAAAGCGCTGACCGCCGTCGTGATCACCCGGTCCGCCGAAACGCTGCTGCGCATACACGATCGAAGAGCCGGCAATGGCAAGCGCTGCCGTCGCGACGATCACGGGCTTCCACATGTTCTCCTCCAAAACGCCATTCAATGTGCGGCAAGTAGAATGCCGGTGCAGTCGATGCACAAGTTAAAGTTTGGTCAGGTGGCTTACGCGCAGATTAAAGCTCGTAATGTTGTAACTTTTACGTTCCAAAATGAACGCTGGTATGAATGCGCGCAGTTCGCGATTCGGCGTCAATGAATGATCTGTCTGAGAAACAGCCGCGTGCGCTCGTGCTGCGGATGATCAAAGAAATTCTTCGGCTCGTTGATTTCGACGATCTGCCCGTCATCCATGAAGATGACGCGGTCGGCGACCTGCCGGGCAAAGCCCATCTCGTGGGAAACCACCAGCATGGTGATGCCGTCGCCGGCGAGTTCGACCATGGTGTCGAGCACCTCCTTGACCATCTCCGGATCGAGCGCCGAGGTCGGCTCATCGAACAGCATGATGTTCGGGTTCATGCACAGCGCGCGCGCGATCGCCACGCGCTGCTGCTGGCCGCCGGACAGCCGCGCCGGATATTTGTCGGCCTGATCCGGTATCTTCACGCGCGCGAGATAGTTCATGGCCAGCGCCTCGGCCTCCTTCTTCGGCATGCGCCGCACCCAGATCGGCGCCAGCGTGCAGTTCTCCAGCACCGTCAGATGCGGAAACAGATTGAACTGCTGAAACACCATGCCGACGTCGCGGCGGACCGCGAGGATGCGCTTGGGGTCCTCGGTCAGTTCGATGCCGTCGACGACGATGCGGCCGCGCTGCCAGTCTTCGAGCCGATTGATGCAGCGCAGCAGCGTCGACTTGCCGCCGCCGGACGGGCCGCAGATGACGATGCGCTCGCCGCGGGCCACCTTCAGATTGATGTCGCGCAGAACGTGGAAACTCGCCGTACCACTTGTGCAGGCCGACGATCTCGACCGCCACGTCCGGCAGCGGCGTCGCCTGCCCGCGATCGGGTCGAACGCTCTTCCATCACACCCCTCTAGCGCCGGCCGGCGCGCGTCAGCCGCGTTTCCATGCCGCGTGCGTAGCGCGACATGCCATAGCAGCAGATGAAGTAGAAGAGCGCGGCAAACGCATAGCCGGTAAGCGTGGTGTTCGGCGCGGCCCATTTCGGGTCGGCGCGCGCCGCCTCGATCGTGCGCAGGAAATCGAAGATGCCGACGATGAAAACCAGCGTCGTGTCCTTGAACAATCCGATGAAGGTGTTGACGATGTTCGGCAGCGTGATGCGCAGCGCCTGCGGCAGGATGACGAGGCGCATCATGCGCCAATAGCTCAGTCCCAGCGCCCGCGCCGCCTCGTATTGCCCGCGTGGGACCGCGGCGAGCCCGCCGCGCACCACTTCCGCCATGTAGGCGGACGCAAACAGCGCCACGCCGATCAGCGCGCGGACGAGCTTGTCCGGGGCCAGCCGTTCGGGGACGAACAGCGGCAGCATCACGCTCGCCATGAACAGGACGGTGATCACCGGCACGCCGCGAACGAATTCGATGAACGCGACCGCGGCCAACCGCACGACCGGCAATGTCGGAGCGGCGCGCCAAGCGCGAGCAGGACGCCGAGCGGCAGCGAAAACACGATGCCGATCGTGGCGACCACGATGGTCACGAGGATGCCGCCCCACAGCGCCGTCGGGACGACGCTGAGCCCGAGCGAGCGGGGCGCCGTGCAGCAGCACGAACAGACAGGATCGGCAAGCACGACGAAGAAATAGAGCGCGCCGATATCGCGGCGCGGCGCCGTTAGCCACAACAGCCAGACAATGCCGAACGCCAGTGCCAGAAAGAAAACATCGACCCGCCAGCGCTCGCCGAGCGGGTAGAAGCCATAGACGAAATAAGCGAACCATACCCGCACGAACGCCCAGCAGGCGCCCGGGTTCGGCTGCGCCGGCGACGCAAGGCAGGCTTCGCGGTCGGTGCCGGTCCAGACCGCATCGATCAGGAAAAAGCGAACCAGCGGCGGCAAGACCCAGGCGACCAGCAACAGGCAGAGGAGCGTCAGCGCGATGTTGAACGGGCTGGAGAGGAGATTGGCCTCGCAGCCAGCCGAATGGGCCGGCCCCCGCCGCCGGCGGCGGCAGCGGCTCGGTCGGCGTGCGGCGCAGATAGGAGATCGACTGATCGCCGATAGCGCTCATCTCATTCAGCGCTCCACGATCGCGGTCGTCCGCCCATAAAGATTCATCAAGAGCCGACGTGAACAGGCTGATGGCGAGATAGACCGCCATGGTGATGGCGATCACCTCGACGGCCTGGCCGGTGATATTGAGCACGCTGCCGGCGAAGACCTGCACCAGATCGGGGTAGCCGATGGCGACGGCGAGCGACGAGTTCTTGATCAGGTTGAGGTACTGGCTGGTCAGCGGCGGAACAATGACGCGCATCGCCTGCGGCACGACGACGAGGCGCAGCGTCGCGCCGGAGCGCAAGCCCGAGCGCTTGCGCGGCTTCGATCTGACCGGCGAGATACAGCAAGCACGCCGGCGCGCACGACCTCGGCGATGAAGGCCGCCGTATAGATCGACAGCGCCAGAACAAGCGCGGCGAATTCCGGCAGAATTTCGACGCCGCCGGCTGACGTTGAAGCGGCCCAGCTGCGGAATGCTGAAGCGCAACGGAAAGACCGGCCAGCGCGAAGACCGCGAGCGGCAACACGACGACAAGGCCGAGCGCCGGCCAAAGGACGGCATCTCTTGCCGGTGCGGTCGCGGCGGCGGCGCGCAAACGCGCAGGACGCGACCGCCCCGACGATGCCGATCAGCAACGCGATGACGACGGCGTCGAAATGCGGCGCCGAATTCCGGCCGCGGCAGGAACAGGCCGCGATTGTTGAGAAGCGCGCCGCCCGGCAGCGTCACGCTGCCGCGCAATTCCGGCAGCGATTTGAGCACGGCGTTGTACCAGAACAGAAGTTGCAGCAGGAGCGGCACGTTGCGGATCAGTTCGACGTAGCCGCCGGCAAGCCGCGCGACCAGCCAGTTTCGCGACAGCCGCGCAATGCCGATGATGAAGCCCAGCACGGTCGCGAGCACGATGCCGATGGCGGCGACCAGAAGCGTATTGAGGAGGCCGACCCAGAACGCCCGGCCGAAGGTCGACGTGCTCGCCGAATAGTCGATCAGCGTCTGGCTGATATCGAAACCGGCGGTGTTGTTCCAGAAGCCGAAGCCGGAGGCGATGTGGGCGCGCGCAAGATTCTGCGCCGCGTTGAGGGCCGCGCCATAAGCGAGGCCGCCGATGAGGCCGACGAGCGCGATCTGCGCTGCGACGCTGCCAAGGCGGCGCGCCTGGCGCATCGGATCGCGCTGCGGCGAGGCTTGAACTTTCTCTGCCATCGGCTGGAGGCACGCGCCACCACGGGCGTGCCGGAGGCGTTCAGCGGATTGGCGGGCCGTATTGCAGGCCGCCCTTGGTCCACAGAGCGTTCAGTCCGCGCACGATCTTCAGCGGCGAGCCCTGCCCGACATTGCGCTCGAAAGCTTTCGCCGTAATTGCCGACATGCTTGATGATGCGGTAGGCCCAATCGTTGGTCAGGCCGAACGCCTCGCCATATTGGCCCTCGACGCCGAGCAGCCGCCGCGTTTCCGGATCGTCGGATTTCAGCTTTTCGTCCACATTGGCCTTGGTCACCCCAAGCTCCTCGGCATCGATCATGACAAAGTGCGTCCAGCGCACGATGTCGGTCCATTGATCGTCGCCATGACGCACCGCCGGACTGAGCGGCTCCTTGGAAATGATCTCCGGCAGCACGAGGTGCTGGTTCGGCTCGGCAAGCTGCTGCCGTTCGCCGTAAAGCCCCGACGAGTCGGTGGTATAGGAATCGCAGCGGCCGGATTCATAAGCCTTGAGCGCCTCGTCCGCCGTGGCGAATGCCACCGTCTTGAGACCCATGTGGTTGGTGCGGAAATAATCGGTGAGATTGAGCTCGCTGGTGGTGCCTTGCTGCACGCACACCGACGCATCGTTGAGCTCCAGCGCCGAGCTCACCTTGAGCGCTTTGTGCACCATAAAGCCCTGGCCGTCATAGAAGGTGACGGCGGCGAAATCGAGCCCGAGCGACGTGTCGCGCGAGAGCGTCCAGGTGGTGTTGCGCGACAGCACGTCGATTTCGCCCGATTGCAGCGCGGTGAAGCGATCTTTCGCCGTCAGCGGCACGAACTTCACCTTGGTCGGATCGTTGAAAATCGCCGCGGCGATGGCGCGGCAAAAATCGACGTCAAAACCGATCCAATTGCCCTGCGGGTCGGGCAGGCCAAAGCCTGCCAGCGTGCCGTTCGCGCCGCAGATTAGCTCGCCGCGATCCTTGATGGTCGCGAGCGTCTGCGCCACGGCGGCTTGCGTTCCGAACGCAAGCACCGTTGCCAACGCGATTGCCGTAGCGAGGCGTTTCATAATCGGACCTTTCAGGATGGCGATGCGCGCCGGAGCTTGGTCGCCCGGCACGTTTGCGGCAGTTCTCCAGCCGGGCGGCATCTGAGAACGATCATGGTGCAAGGTCAAGGGTTGACGACAGCGACCGATGCCGGGGTAATGGCAGGATTGACTCCGTGACGCGCGGCTGCCTAAGGCGCGGCCGGCGCCTGCGGCAAGCCAGGCGAGAGACAAGGCCATGAACGACGGCGGCAAAGGCGACGGCTCCCCGACGCGACACCCGGATACCCGGGTGGTCAACGCCGGGCGCGATCCCGCCGCCCAGTACGGCTTTGTCAACCCGCCGGTCTATCACGCATCGACCGTGCTTTATCCCAGCGCCGAGGATTTCGTCGCCCACCGCGCGCGCTACCAGTACGGCCGCCGCGGCACGCCGACGACCGAGGCGCTCGAATTCGCCGTGGCCGAGCTGGAAGGGCCGCAATGCGCCGGCGTGGCGCTTTTGCCTTCCGGGCTGGCAGCGATTGCGGCGGCGATATTGTCGGTCGTGCGGGCCGGCGATCATCTTCTGGTTACCGACAGCGTGTACGGACCGACGCGGAGTTTTTGTGATCAGATCCTCGCCCGGCTCGGCGTCACCACCACCTATTACGATCCTCTCATCGGCGGCGAAATCGAAGCGTTGATACGGGAAAACACCCGCGCCGTCTTCACCGAATCGCCCGGTTCGCTGAGCTTCGAGATGCAGGACATTCCGGCGATCGCGCGGGCGGCTCATGCCAAAGGCGCGCTCGTGCTGATGGACAATACCTGGGCGACGCCGCTCTATTTTCGCGCGCTCGATTTCGGCGCGGATCTGTCGATCCATGCCGGCACCAAATATTTCGGCGGCCATGCCGACGTCATGATCGGCACGGTGGCGGCCAACAGTGCGACCCTGGCCGGTCTGAACAGTTATGTGCGCTTGAGCGGATTGTGCGTCGGCCCCGACGATGTTTATCTCGGGCTGCGCGGGCTGCGCACGCTTGCGGTGCGGCTCGAGCGCCATGACCGGTCCGGCCTCGCCGTGGCGCGCTGGCTGGAGCAACGGCCCGAAGTGTTGCGAATGCTGCATCCGGCGATGGCCAGCCATCCCGGCCACGCGTTGTGGCAACGCGATTTCACCGGCGCGTCGGGATTGTTCAGCGTCGTGCTCAAGCCGGTGCCGCAGAAGGCGGTGTACGCCTTTCTCGATTCGCTCGATCTCTTCGGCATCGGCGCGTCCTGGGGCGGCTACGAAAGCCTCGCCATTCCGTTCGACTGCACCAGCATACGCACCGCCACGCGCTGGGCGCCGGGCGGCCCGACCGTGCGCTTCCACATCGGGCTTGAAGCCGTCGAGGATCTGATTGCCGACCTCGAACGCGGCTTTGCGGCGCTCGCCGAGGCGGCGCGCACCTAACGCTCTCACTCCGCGGACGCCTGCGGTCGACCAATGATCTCGCGCGCGGCGGCTTTGAGTCGGCGCCACGACGGTCCGGGATAAGGCCGCAAATCGCTGGCTGAAAATACCAGGCCGCGTGCCGCGAACCAGCGCCGTATCAGCAACGCGCCGACAACGCCGACCAGCGCCCCGGCAAGCACGTCGCTCGGGTGATGCACATTGATGACAACGCGGCTCAGCATGATGATCAGGGCGTAGAGCCACATGACGCCGCGCAGCCGCGGCCAGATGGCGCCGATCGCAATCGCCGCGGCCGCGGCGGTGGTCGCATGGCCCGACGGCATGCTGGCGTATTCGGCCCGCCAGATGAACGGCCGGTACGCGAATGGATCGTCGTGGGTGCCGACATAGGGACGGGCCCTGCCGATCATGCGCTTGATGGTGGTGTCGAACAGGCTCGGCAGCGCAATCGCCACGAACACAAAGCCGAAGCGGCCGGCCAGCGCGGCGAGCGTGCCCGTCGTCATGGCCGGCAGCGACGGCCGCAACATGGCGGCGAGAACCACAAGGATAAATCCGAGCGGGTAGAGAAACCGGGAGGACAGGCCGAAATTGGTGATTTCGTCGGCCGGACCGGTGAGCCAGGCCGGCAGATGGCGCGCCCATTCGCTCGCCGCCGCGTCGAGAAAAAACATCGATGCGACGATGACGGCGACCGTCACCGCGACCGCGATGAAGGCTGTTAGGCCGACGCCGGGGAGCCGCGCTCGCGGCGCACGCACAAGGGCGCCGCACCAGTGCAGCAGATTGGTTCCTGCCCGCTGCACCATCGCCAACAGGGCGACAACACCGATCGGCGGCCAGAAGGAACGCGGCGCCGCGCTGTTACTCGTGCTCATGTCTCTCCCGGCGTACAAATGGGCCCCGACCATAGTGAATACGTCCGCGCCGGGGAAGCAGCCTTCAGGGATGGAGGCAATGCGCCAGCGGACAGGCTGACCGCGTCTGCGCCGCAGGCGCGCTTGCGGACGTCCCGTCCTCGAAACGCAGCAGAACGCTGGCGGCGGCTCCGGAGCCGTCAATCACTGTCACGCGCGCGAATCCCGGACCGTCGGGCTGAAAGAAAAGCGTGCCGCGCGGCTGCGCCGGCGACGGCATGCCATTGACGAGAACGGTCAGCGGCGCGACCGCACCGGTGATTTTCAGGGGAACCGGAGCCGGCCTGCTGTCGGCGGTGCGCAGTTCGAGCCGGGCACCATCCGGCGGAAACAGGATATGGAGCTTGCCGAGCGTCGTCTCGCCGGCGCGATCGCCCGGCGCGAAATGCCTGAGCGGCGGCGGCAACTTGGCGCTGGTTGTGGTCACGACCCCTTGGGGCGCGCGCGGCAGCGGCGCCGGCGGGGTTGGCAGCCGCGCGAACGCATCGAACAGGATCGGCGCTGCCGCACTGCGTCCGACCAGGCCCGGCACCGGCGCGCCATCGGGCCGGCCGACCCAGACGCCGATCGTGTGTTTGCCGTCGAAGCCGATCGACCAGGCGTCGCGGTAGCCGTAGCTGGTGCCGGTCTTGAACGCGATGCGGCCGGGCGCGCCATTTTCAGGCGGCGGCGTGCCGAGGAGCACATTGCTGACATACCACGCCGCCACCGGCTCCATCAGGCGGACCCCTTCCCCTCTGCGGCAGGAGGCTCCACACGCTCGCTGAGCGGCAACGCCGTGCCGAGCCGCGCAATGCCGGCATAGAGCATCACCAGATCGGAAAGCTTGATGCCGGCGCCGCCAAGGCCGATGGCAAGACCGGGCGCTTCGCCCTCGGGCAACACCAGCGTGGCGCCGGCCTGCGCCAGCCGCGCGGTGAGGCGGCTGGCGCCGACCTGGTCGAGCACGGCGAGCGCCGGCAGGTTGAGCGATTGCTGCAGCGCCTTGCGAACCGTCACCGTGCCCTGGAAAGTGAAATCGAAATTTTGCGGCGCATAGCTGCCGTAGCGCGCCGGCCGATCGTCGATCAGTGTCTCGGGGTGGATGAAGCCGTCCTCGAAGCCGAGCCCGTAGATGAAGGGCTTGAGCGTCGAGCCGGGCGAACGCAGCGCCTGGGTCATGTCGACCTGGCCGGCGCGGCGCTCGTCGAAATAGTCGGGCGAGCCGATATGGGCCACGACCTCGCCGGTTGCGTTGTCGACGACGAGGATGGCGAGCGAGATGTCGGGGCCGAGCGTCGCCGCCAGCGTGCGGACGCGTTCGCGGGCCAGCTGTTCCAGATTTTTCTGCAGGTCGGCGTCGATGGTCAGCCGCACCGTGCCCCCCGGCGGCGCTGCGGCGATCGCCCGGTCGGCGGCGTGCGGCGCCAGCATCGGCATCGGCCGGCGGCCCGCCGGCACCGGTTCGGCCTTGGCCAGCGCGATCTCGTCGGCCGGCACGGTGCCGGTCGCGGCAAAGCGGTCGAGCACGCGGTTTCTCGCGTGCGCGCGCCGCCTCGGCCGAGCGGTCCGGCCGCGCGCTTCCGGCGATTGCGGCAACGCGACCAGCAGCGCCGCTTCGCCGAGCGTGAGCCGCCGCGGCTCCTTGCCGAAATAGGCGAGCGAAGCGGCGCGGATGCCCTCGATATTGCCGCCATAGGGCGCGAGATCGAGATAGAGCGCCAGGATCTTCGTCCTTGGTCAGCGCGCGCTCGATCTCGACCGCGCGCACGATCTGGCGAAGTTTGGCAACAAAGCTGCGGCCGCTGCGCGGCTCCAGAAGCCGCGCCACCTGCATGGTCAGCGTCGAGCCGCCGGAGCGAATCCGGCCGCTGGTTGCGAGCTGGAATGCCGCGCGGGCGAGCGCCAGCGGATCGACGCCGTGATGCGCGCGGAAGCGCTTGTCCTCATAGGCGAACAGCAAGTCGAAGAAACGCGGATCGACGTCGGCGACCTGCGCCGGCAACCGCCAGCGGCCGTCGCTGGTGGCGTAAGCGCGCAGCAGCCGGCCGTCGCGATCGACCACGCGCGTCGAGAACTTCGAGATCCTTGCCGAGCGGCGGCGGGCCGAGCGAGGCGATCCACCAGGCGGCAGCGCCGAGCACCGCGACACAGACGAGCGGCCGAGGAGAAGCCACGCAAGCGAGACAGAGGCTTATTCCGCTCGTCCCCGCGGAAGCGGCGATCCAGATTCGACTGACGCTGCGCCTGATTCCGCTTGCGCGGCAATGAGCGACTTCGCAGCGACCGTCGCGATCATTTGCCGCCGTGACTTCGACGCTGCCGGTCGCGGTGCGGCCGAAGCGGTCCGGACGATACATGTCCTCGACGCTCGCCTGCGGCCGCACATATTTGCCGGGCGCGACCGCGCGCACCACATAGGCGACGGTGAACACCGGCGGATCGCCGTTCTTGCGCTCGAACGCGGCGGTGAAGCGGTCGTCGCGGAATTCGGTATTGACCGGCTCGCGCCGCGTCCGTGATCCACGACAGCGTGCCGGTATCGCCGGACGAGACGAGATGCGGATTGTCGATCTCGAATCCCGCCGGCAGATAATCGGCGACGATCACGCGGCCGAATTGCGGCTGCGCCTCGGTGACTTTGCAGCACCACGACCAGGCGCGTGTTCTGCTTGACCTGCGCTCGGATCGACCGGGTCGCCGTCGAGCGTGTAGGTCAGGCGCTCGATCTTGAAGCCGTTCTCCGCCGCCGGCTCCGGCGTTACCGGCGCGCCGGTGACCGTCACCACCGCCTTGCACCTCGTCCTCGCCGGTATTGGTGACGCGCAACGGCTCCTTCAGATCGCCGGCGCGGATGGTGCGGTAGAGCGGCTGCTGCGTCGCCTCGCCGCCGACGTCGAGCGAGACGTTGCCGGCGTCCTTGGCCATGGCGCTCGCCGCCAGCAGCAGCCAGGCATCCTCCTGCGTCGAGGTCGGGCGCAAGCTCGCGCGCGCCGCTTCGACGCGCTGCACCGCGGCCTGCACGGTGGCGTGCGGCGGCGCCGCCTTCGCCGGCGAGCGTCACCACCGCCGCGGCATCGCGCAGCGTCGAGCCGTAATCCTCGCGGCCGGCCAGATCGGGCTGCGGCGCGGCGCGATGGCGGCAAGCGCCGCCGCATAGACGCGCTCGGCGCGCGCGCGGTCGCCGACCATGGCGAGCGCGGCGGCGACTTGCGCCTTGGCGATCGGCGTCGACAGCGCGTCGAGCTTGGCGTCGGCGAGGTAGCGCAGGTCGCCGATCGGCGCCACGCCGTTGCGCGCCAGCACATAGAGCGCATAGGCGAGATCGGTGCCGCCGTTCTTGCCCGGATCGGTGGTGTTGGCGACGGCGTTGCGCAGCCGGTCGAGCGCGAGCTTGAACGCCGCGTCGGGCACCGCGAATTTGCGCTCGCGCGCGCGCGTCAGGAAATCGGTGACGTAGGAATCGAGCCAGACATCGTCGCCGCCGACGCTCCACAGCCCGAACGAGCCGTTGGAATCCTGCCGCGTCAGCAGCGCTTCGATGGCGTCGCGGATGCGCTGATCGGTCGCCGGATCGACGGCGACATGCGCGTCGTTGGCGAGATCGCTGACATAGAGCAGCGGCAGCGCGCGGCTCGTGATCTGCTCCGAGCAGCGATACGGATAGCGGTCGAGCGCCGCAAGCAGGCCCGCCGCATCGAGCGCCGTCGAGGCGCCGACCGAGATCGACACCGCGCCGGTGCCGGGCACGAGATCGGCAAACAGATCGCTCGACAGCGTCAGGCTTTCGCCCTTGGCGAGCGGTTTCACCGTGCGCCGCGCCAGGATCTGCGCCGGCGACCGCACCGTGAGCGCAAAGCTGCGCTCCAGCGCAAACCCGGCCGGCCCGGTGACGGTGACCCGAACGGTGCCGCTGCCCGCGGCGCTGGCGGTGAGCGGAACGGTCAGCGCGCCGCGCTCCTTGGCGCGCAAGGTCAGCTTCTGGGTCGCGCCGGCGGCGAGCGCATCGGCGCCGGTCACCGCGATCGCGTAGTCGCCGGCCTGGCCTTCGACATTGTCGAGATCGAGATGAACGCTCGAACGGTCGCCGGGCAGCAGGAAGCGCGGCAGCGTCGCCGTGAGCACGACCGGATCGCGCACGGTGACGTCGGCGTGGCATGGCCGACTTTGTCCTTGCTCCAGGCCACCGCCATGACGCGGAGCGTGCCGGCGAAGTCGGCGACGTCGAACGCGACTTCGGCGGTGCCGTCGTTGCCGACGGTGACAATGCCGGAATAGAGCGCGACCGGCGGCCCGGTCGGCGGACTGCCCTGCAGCTCGCGCGCCTTGCGTCGCCGCCGCTGCGGATTTGCCCGCGCGCGCCCTGCATGCCGTCGATCAGCTGGCCGTAGAGATCGCGGATTTCCGCGGAGAGCGCCCGCTGGCCGAGATAGTAATCGTCGGGCGACGGCGGCTTGTAGTTGGTCAGATTGAGAATGCCGACATCGACGGCGGCGACCACGATCCTCGCCTCTTCGCCGGCGGCAAGCCCTGCGACCTTGACCGGAATGTGCAAGCGTCGAATTCGGCCGCAACAGCGCCGGCGGCTTCAGATCGACGCTGAGCGTCTTTGCCGCGCGATCGATGGAAAACCATTGCACGCCGATGGCGCGGCCCGGCATGCGCTGCGCCGGCGCATCGAGCGGCCGGCGCAAGGTCGCGACCAGATAGGCGCCGGTGCCCCAGTCGCGGCCGACCGGCAGTTTCACTTGCGCGACGCCTTGCTTGACGTCGGTCGCGTCTGGCTCGCCAGCAGCCGGTCGCCGACCACATTGAGCGTGAGACGGCCGGCGCTGCGCGCGGTCACGGCGACCGTCATGGTGTCGCCGGGCGCGTATTCGCCCTTGTCGAGCGCGACTTCGAGCATGTCGGGCGTGTCGGCGTTGGCCTCGACATACCAGCCGGCGTCGAAATCGACCGAGGTCACCGGGCCGTTCGGATCGGCGGTCGAGACTTCGAGCCGGTAGCGGCCGAAATTGACCGGCAGCGAAATGCGCCCGGCCTTGTCGGGCGCCGTGTCGATCGTGCCGTCGGCGACGCGCGTGGTGGTCTTGACCGGCTCGTAGTTCCAGCTGCCGTCGCGCTTGTAGAACTGATAGTGCGTGTCGATGCGCAGCAGCTCATAGTGCAGGCCGCGCTGCGCGACCGCGGCGCCGTCGGGCGCCAGCGTGACGACGTCGAAGTCGGCGCTGGCGCCGTCGGCGAGCGAGCGGCCGCGAGAACAGCGGCTTGACGCCGATCATGTTGCCGCTCGGCGTCACCGGCAGCGTGAGCTTGTGCTCGACGGCGCGGCCGCCGGGCTCGGCCATGCGCACGGCGATCTGCGCTTCCAGCGGATGCGTGCTCGACGGCAGCTTGTCGAGATTGACGGTGAAATTGGCCTTGCCGGCGGCGTCGGTCGTCGGCAGATCGTCGAGCGGCTGTTGACCGGCTTCGACCTCCTCGTCGGCGAGGCCGAACTGATAGCCGGCAAAGCCGGCGCGCTCCTTCGCCGCCGCGATCGTCACGTCGCCTTCGAGATCGAGATTGGCCGCCGGCGCGCCGTAGAGAAAGCGGCCGGCGACATCGACCTTGGCCGGGACCTGTTGCGAGATGTGGCCGGCTCGCCGAGGTCAGATCGAACTCGATCCGGTCGGGCACATAATCTTCGACCAGAAAGGTGGTCTCGCCGACCGCCGGCCGCTTCGGATCGGTGAAGGCGCGCACATGCCAGGTGCCGGTCGGCGCCGAGGCCGGCAGCGCCAGCGCCAGACTGTGGCCGCCGAGGCCCTGGTCGGCGATCACGGCGCGGCGGAATTCGACGCCGTCGGGCCGCTCGACCACGAAGGTCAGCGGCACGTTCGAGCGCGGCGGCGCCCTGCGCATCGCGCAGCAGCGCGGTGAGATAGGCGGTCTCGCCGGAACGATAGACGCCGCGCTCGGCATAGACGAAGGCGTCGAGCCCGTTCGGCGCCGGCCGGCCGCCGACGCCGCGGTCGGTCAGATCGAAGGCCGGCGCCTTGAGGCTGAGGAAGGCGTAATCGCCCTGGCCGTCGATTGGCGGCGAGCAGCGCCGGCGCCGAGCCGCCCTCCCCGTTCGCAAGCCCGGCCTCGAACAGCGCATGGCCGCTGGCAGTCGGTGCGGCGCGTGGCCAGCACTTCGTTGCCGCGCGAGATCAGCCGCACCTCGATGCCGTTCTTCGCCTCCGTCGTCGCCAGCGAATTGACGAAGACATGGATGCCGTCATTGCCGGAGAACGCGGTGAGGCCGAGATCGGAGACGATGAACCATTGCGTCGCCAGCGAATCGTAATCGTTGTCGAGGTTCTTGGTCTCCTGCGGCTGCGCCACCATGACATAGACGCCGGGCTTGAGATCGCCGACCGCCTGATCGACCGGGAAAGCGGTGGTGACCTCGGCATTGAGCGGCGCCGCCTCGACGGCAAGCTCGCCCTTCCAGACCGCAACGCCGCGCGACTCGCGCAGCTGCTCGATCTCGTAGCGGCTGAGGCTGCGCTGGAAATCGCCGCGGCCGTAATCGTCGCCGCCGATCGTATCGATGAGGTTGCGGTCGCTGATGCGGTAAATCTCGACGGCGACGGCGCGGGTGTTGACGCTGATGACCGGAATGCCGCGCTGGCCGGTGCGCGGCAGCACATAGGCGGTGGTCGAGAAATGCGCCGCGGGCTTGCGGTCGCGCACATAGATCGAAAAATCCGCCGACTTCGACAGCGTCTCATGCACCGTCGACGGCAGGCCGGCGCGCAGCGTGACGGTATAGGTCTCGCCGTGCTGCAAGCCTTCGACGCAAAGCTGCTTCTCGGCCGCCGACAGCGCCGGCTTGTCGGTGCCGGCGAGCACGACGAACGGCGAGAAGTCGGTGCGCGGCGGCAAGTCTTCGGAGAACTGGAAGCAGGCGCGCGGCGAAGCGGTATCGGCATCGACGCTGTAATCGAGCACGCGGAAGCCGTATTGTTCGCGCAGCCGCTCATATTGGCCGCGCACGTCGGCGACTTCGCGCAGTTCGAGCGAGAGCCGCAGCGCGTCGAGCGCCGGCCGCCACTGCTCGCGCTGGCTCAGCACAGTGCCGAGCAGCGCCAGGCTGTCGGCTTCCTCGCTGCGGCTGGTGGTGCGCTGATAGGCGATGATAGGCGGCGGTCGAGGCGCGCTCGAGCAGCAGCTTCTTCTCGTTGTCGTCGGCCGGGCGGATCTGCATGATGGTGCGCGCAAGCCGCAGCCAGGTCGTGCTGTCGTTCGGCGCCGCGGCGACGATCTGGCCGAGCAGCGCCATGCCGGCGCGGAAATCGTTCTTGGCAAAGGCCGCGTCGGCATCGTGGCGGATTTGCGCGAACCGGCTTGGTCGGCGTGCCGGCGTCGGACTTGATCTGGGCCTCGAGCGTGATCGCGCTATCGGCAAGATCGCTGTTCTGGAACGGCTTGTCGGCGGCGTTGGCGGCAAGCGGCGCGAAGGACCATGAGCCGCGGCGCGCAAGGCCGGCGCGGATGAGCGAAACATCGGTGATCATCCTCCCAGGGGGTGCGCAATTTCACCCCTGGTGCGGCGGCGATTTGAGGCAACGATCGTGTCGAGGTCGTGACCGAACGGCCGTCGAGGATTGCCGATTTGCGGTTATCCGCCAGACGTTTGTCGGGATGTTAAACACCTGACGCGGCCGGCGGAAGGGCCGCCGGCGCAATTTACCGGGCGTTCCGGCGTCAGATTCTATATAAGCCTGTCGCTAAGCGGCCCCGTAGCTCAGGGGATAGAGCAACAGCCTTCTAAGCTGAAGGTCGCAGGTTCGAATCCAGCCGGGGTCGCCAATATCTTCAAGCACTTGTGCCATGCTCGGTTCGGTCATTCTGACAGGATGCTGCTGCTCATTCTGACAAATGTCCGCCATCTGTTCGCACCGCGCGCCGCTTCTTTGCTCCCGCCTCGACCTGTTTCATCGTGCGTTTCGCGTAGCGCGGCAACACCTTCGCGGACTTGTGTCGTCCCTGTGCTCTGATCTCCGCGTCCGTGAGATCGGCGTCGGCCGCTTCAGTGAAAACCACCGTGACGGAACGATGTGAATGACAAGACGTCGCGCAGCTCGGCCGCGCGGATTATCATTTTGATTTTGTGCCGCATGAGCGAAAGGTCGCCCCTCTCGCTCGGCCATGGAATGCGGTCGCCCCAATCGCGACGCAACATCAGGCCGCCGATGCGCTCGCGCTTCAAAGCATCAAGTTCCGCCATTAGCTCGGGATAGAGCGCCACGCCTGTTGCATCAAAGAGCGGTATCCAATTTTCCTCGCGGGTTTTCTCATGGACGACCCGGACAGTGTTCGGACGTTCCTTTGGCCGGTAATGCGCCACGTCGAACGTGCCGAAGATATCTTCTTCACGCTGCAGCCATTCCCACGCCAGCAACGCCGCATTGGCGAGCGACCGGAAGCCAAGCTCGATTGCCTTGGCGCGGAACGTCTGCAATTCGACGTAGGTCGCCGTCGGCGTCTCGCGATTAGATGAACGCAGGCCCATCTTCGCGAATGGATTGACCAGCGGCAACTTGCCGGGGTTGCGCCGCGCCGCCACGTTCCAAGCACGGCGACAGGTCTTCATCGCGTGATTGACGGTCGTGCGGCGCTCGCGCTCGATCGTGTTGCCGTTGGCGTCGGTCTCGGTGACGACCAACAGCTTCTCATAGATCGCATCGGTGATCGCGGTGGTGATCAGCGTAAGACGCACGGTGCCGAGCCGCCGCCCATCCTTCAAGACATAACCTCCGACGAGGCTAAAGCCGACCTCGTGATTACGTTTCGTCCTCGGGTCCAATTTGGTGAAACGCCGGTCGGCGCGATACTCCGCGAACACCCAATCAACAGTGCCGGGAGCGGCCACGGTAGATGTTGATTTATCCGCCGCAACGCCGCTCCGCCAGCTATCGAACGCAGGCAACAAAACAGTTTCGGCCCGCTGCACGGCGACGTCGTAATCGCCACCAAGGGCCTCATTTTTGATCCGGCAGCCAGCCTTTCGTGCCCATGTCGGCACATTAAAGAAATATGCCCAGCCGTTCCTAAGAGCCTTGCGTTGCACATAACGCGGCGTGGGAAGGGCCGAGCGGGGCGGTTTCATATCAGCTTTCTCAGGTCGTCGGCCGTTTCATCGGCACCGTTCCCGTGCCTTGCGGTTTTCCCGGCGCCTTCGTCCTTCGGCGGTTCGCCGGGGACAATCGAGATCACTCGCCGTATTGTGTCAATCTCGACGCGGGCGTTGGGAATGCCAGCGGTTTGCGCAGCCCTCAAGGCGCGCACGACGTCTATCTTGAGATAAATCGAGATTGGTCAACCGCTGTCCGCGAAGCCTGGGTCCGCTCGCTTTGTCGGCCTTTTCAAACCCAATATAGAGATGAACCAAAGTTCGCTGTCTTTGGTGGTAAGCCTGCAGCCGATGATCCCGCTGAAGCCGTTCGCATCGGCATAAAAGGTTGGAAGATGCAGGAGTTCCTCTACGACACAATAGTGGTCGAGATCGATAAAGTCCGCGCAGCCTATAACGAACCTGAGGTTCAGTTCATAAAACGCGCTATTTGGCAAGTAGAATTTGAAATGGCGAACACCGGACCGGAGGTAGCCAAAGATTTAAGCAAGCTGCGTGTTGGCAGCGCTGATCACAAATTGCTCATAGCGAGACGAGCGACTCAATCCGAACCGCAAAAGTGGTTAGATTTCATCGGCCGGCTCGTGGCGGGGAATGACAGGAGATGCCTTCCTGGCCGTAATGCCCAGCTATGCTTCTAAAAACAAGGGAGAGGCGAGACTGTGGCATGATCGTGACAATTGACCTGTATCGATGGCCGGGCAACGGTTCGCGATTTGAGATGGTGCCTGGCAGTCCAGTCCGTGCGTCGGAAGAAATTGCTTAAACAATGAGGGCGGACGCAGAGGCATCAGTCTGCCGGTGGTCTTGTCGTGCGCGCACTGAAGCAGGCGGTCCCCTGCAACGAGTGAAATCGGTACATGCCCTCACGCGCCGCGTGCTCCCCAAGGACGAGGCACGGCGGATGGCGGCGAACTTCGCCAAGCTGCCGGAGCCGCCTGGGAAAAATGTTCCGCACAACACAGCGCGCGGTAGGTAAAAGGTAAAGTATTGATCTTGTCAGCCCGAGTTCCCAGATTGGTTTTGCTATGACGATCAAACAGGAAACAGGAACCGCCTATGACGAGGCTAGCTCTAATTCGACAATCGATAAATGCTCGACGTGGATTGTATCTGATTGCTATCGGCACAGTCCTTCAGATCGTGGGCTCCGTGCCCTCCTTTTTTTCGCATTAGATTCTCGTAGTTCGCCCAAGCGGAGCGGCGGCAGCTGCCGTGCGGGTTGACTTCCAGGCGCTCGCGCAGCGGGCAGGGAGGGCAGGCGCTATTGCGCGAACGCCGAACTTAGATTGACAGTGGATCATCAATGCTGAACACCGACGTGTCGGAAAACAGACGAAAATCCGTGGGACGAGGTGCTTGAACATGCGAAGGTCCAACCTCGCGACCCGTTGGACAAAACGGCAGCTAATTAGGTGATAACAAACAACCCGTTTTTAGACAGTGGCGACCCCGGCAGGATTTGAACCTGCGACCTTCAGCTTAGAAGGCATTGGGACACCGAGATATTTCAATGACATTCTGACAAAAGGGAGTTTTTGCCCCCATTGAGCCCAAAGGACAAATCGAGGCTGTCAGAATGCGGAGCGGCAATTTCACGGTAGTCTTTGCCGTGGTCGATTTGAGAGGCGAGGGGGGGGCCGCAGGACGCTATGGCTGCGCCGCGCGAGCGCGATCAGTCACGGCCGACCTCGATGAGCGTTTGCGGGTGCCTGCGCGAAGCTCCAGAGCGATATCCGGTCTGGGGTGGTCATGTTCCCGCCATAAGGCCGCCAGCAGACGATCGACACCACTCGTGAGGACCGTTGGTGGCGGCAGCTCGAACAGGGTCGCCGGTTCGGGCCGTGGTTTGCGCTGCGGCTTCTGCTGCATGTTCGACTTCTGGCGAGGAAAGGCAACCGGCACTGGCTTGGCGAGGGTGCTGTCGTGATCCAAGGAGGAAATGATACCTCGCATCACCGGTGCCGATCGTCCGCAATGTAGGCTGCCGCGGCGAGCGATCAAGCTGAAAAATGGTGTGATCGACGTTGTGGAAAAAACCACCGCGATGCCTGCGCGAAACTCATCCACGGCCACGACTAGGGCGGCGCGGGGCATCCCGCGGACTGTCGTCGTTCCGCCGCAGCAGCTCCGGCAGCTTGGCGACGTTGGCAGCGATGCGTCGGGCCTCGTCCCGCGTGAGCAGCTTCCCCGCCGATCGCCGTCCGGGCTCCTACCGGGCTTTCGTCGTTCCAGCGCTGCAGCTCGGGCAGCGTGGCGAAATGCGCAGCAACTCTGGGCAGCGTGGCGAAATTCGCCGCCATCCGTCGCGCCTCGTTCTTGATGAACATTTTGGCTGCGGGAGCAGCGGCTCGGGTCATCAATCATAATAGAGATAGCGGAGCGACTTGGCCGGTGGCGTCGCGTTGTGCCTCAGTAATAGATGCCTTTGTGTTCATCGACGATTACCGGACTGGATCGCCAGCGTCTTTTTGCTTCTGCCGCTCTTCGGCAAGCAGATTGATTATCGTTTGTCGTTCTGAATCCTCCGTCACACGTTCCAGAAGATGACAGTGCGCACAACGTTTTGGGAGCGGACGAACTCATCCATAATGGCCTCGGTTCATCGGAGCGGTGCCGTCGCGCTTTGTGTTGGAATTCGATATGGCGCAATCTCCAGCGGCATGAGGTTATCGGTTCAGGCGGCGAGGTCAATTGGGTGATCGATAGTCGTTGTGGCAAGGGTTTGCCAGCCGTCGACCTTGCGCATGTTGATCTGGCCGGAGGCGAGCAGGGCCCAGAACAACATGCCAGCAGTCTCTGCTGATGGCAGCACGGTCTGGGTTTTGATCCGACGTTTAAACTCCTCGTGCAGGCGTTCAATTGCATTCGTGGTACGCGCGCTGCGCCATTGGCTCGGCGGCAAGAGTGCAAACGTGAACAACCGATCGCCGGCTTCTTCCAGGCTGTCGGCGACCGCGCGGTGCTTGAGCCGCCATTTGCGGATGAACCCCTTGCGGCGCATTGCGATGTCCTCCGGTGTGGCCGCGTAGATCATGTCGGTATAGTCGGCGCCGATTTCCTCATGCAGGCGTTCCGGCGCGTGCGCGAGCAGATTGCGATGCTTGTGAACCGTGCAGCGCTGCACCGGCACGCCGTCCCAGACGGCGGCAATCGCTTTCTCCAGTCCTGGCGCGCCGTCGACGATCAGGAATGCCGGCCGCCGCAGGCCACGCGCGACCAGATCGTTGAGCACAGTGCGCCAAGCCTCGGCGGATTTGCCGCCCCTGTGCTTGACCGCGAGCAGCACCTTCTGGCCGTCCGCGCGCACGCCGATGACCACGAGCAGCGAGATCGCCGTGGCCTTCCGATCGAGCCGGACGCGAGCCACGGTGCCGTCGAGGATCAGCCGCACTATCGGCTCGTCGGTCAGCGCGCGAGCATTCCAGACGTCCCAATCGCTTTTGATCTTGCGCCAGACCCGGCTCACGATGTCCTTGCTGACGCCATCGCGGAATAGCGCTGCCAGAGCCCGCCGCACCCGGCGCGTATTGGTGCCGGCGAGATAGGCGCTCGCAATCAGCGCATCGGCGGTGAGCGTGCGGCGCTGATAGCTTCGCAGCACCTGGCTATGCCATTCGGTGGTGCCTTCGCGCGTTTGCAGCCGAGCCCGCGGCACGCTGATCTCGGTCTTGCCGAAGCTCCCGGTCAGCGAGCGGGTGCGCCTGCCATGCCGATGGCCGACGAAGCTTGCTTGTCCGCAGTCACCATTCTTTCCGCGCCCATATCGAGGGCGAGCGAGCGCCGCGTTGAGCTCACACCGGATCAGTTCTTCGATGAACCCTCGCACCCGATCGCGCACACCGCTCTCGATCGGATCAAACCAGTTATCGAAAAGGTGGGCCGCAGTCTCGTTTCCAGGCGCGAAAGAATCAGTTCTGTGGTAACCTTGATCATGGCGTTGGTCTCCGTTCCGGCGCTCCAACGCCGGGTGATTCGAGGTTGAACACGGAGACTACGCCAACCAAATTCCAACCACTCCCGCTACGCCACCATCGGAGCCACCCACGAACCTCATTTAAAGCCTGCGTCAGTCGGAGAAGACACTCTGAGCAATTCTGACCACTCTCAAACTGGGGCACTATCTGAGCAAAACACACTTGAATTAAGCATCTCAATCGCCATCTCAGCCGAACATACTAAACAGTGCATTATTCCGGCTGCACCGGTGCGAACCGAACGCAGGGATTTCCATATTATGAACGTCCCCGAGAAAAAAATTATTGAACGCGACGCAGCCGACGCCGTTCGTCAAATAAACTCCGAGCTAAACAAGACCCCTAATTGGATCGGCATGGCGGTATTGGGCATCGGCGGCGGCCTGACGCTTCTTTGGATTGGGATTATCCTGTGGCCACTCGTCCGTATGACTGGCTTTTGGTAAGCACCGGTCATAAATCCGGCAAATCGATCGTGGGCGCTCGCCATGCGAGCCAGGCCACAACAAGCGCACTGGGAAACGCTATCACAGCCCAAAATATAAAAGCTGATATCATTGGATGCCTCGATCACAAACGAACTGTTCTGTCCAAGCTAAAACAACCCGTTCGTTGCGGGCGATCACGTAAACTGTTGCGCGAACACTGAGCCCGTGTCTGTATAAAATTGATCACAAGTCCGACCGGTGTCGAGCAATAGGGAACGTCACTATTGGCGACCGCAAATCGTCCGCAGCTCGCTCCCCTGGCGATACGAAGGCGTCCTGCATGAATTTCAAAGCTGGTCACTGCGTGCTAATTTATGCCGATGTTGAACCGGTTAGAGCAACTTTCGCAAACCTATCAGCACACGATCGCTGCGCTCGGGGCAATCAGCACATTCGCGGCCGTTGTCGTCTCGTTGGTGCTCGCCTCAATTGCGCAACGCTCCAGTCGGACGCGCATCAAGGCACGTGCGGCTGTTAGCGTAATTCATCACTCCACACTAGAAGGAAGGCCAAAGCCAAAATACGTCACGGTTACGATCACGAACGTTGGCATTATGCCTATGATGATTCCGTTCTCTTTTTTCATTGGAAAATTCCGTTTAGAAGCGGCTCTTGGATGATAAACCCGTGGGATTACGCGCGACATGACCCTTGGGTGCCACAGCGCACTTATCCAGCAGAGATTAGACCGCGCGGATCAGCGACATTTTTCTTATCCGAGATCACCGTTTTTCGAACCAGCATGGCGGAGATCATTCAGAGGTGGTCCCACTTCCTGAGACAGCCGGCTAAGGTGGATTCGCCGATGCAGAGGACGAACCACCATGAGGACGCGGAGACGGTTTTCGGCTGAGTTCAAAGCCAAGGTGGCGCTTGAGGCGATCAAGGGCGACGAGACGGTCGCGGAGCTGGCGACCAAGCACGAACTGCACCCGACGCAGATTGCGGCCTGGAAGCGCGAGGCGGTCGAGAAGCTGGCCAAGGTGTTCGACGAGAAGGGCAGCGAGCGGGAGCAGAGCCGCGACGCCGAGATGACCAAGCTTCATGCCAAGATCGGTCAGCTTGTTGTGGAACGGGATTTTTTGTCGAAAGCCTTCGATCGCTGAGCCTGGATCGGAGGAAGACGATGATCGATCCCGGTCATCCACGGCTCTCGATCGTGCGCCAGTGCGAGCTGGCGTCGATCAGTCGCTCGTCATTCTACCGTGAGCCGACAGCGGAGAACGAAGAGACGCTGCGGTTGATGCGTCTCATCGACGAGCAGTTCCTGGAGACGCCGTGGTACGGCTCGCGGCAGATGGCGCGGCATCTGCGCCGCAACGGCTGGTGCGTTGGGCGCCATCGCGTCCGTCGTCTGATGCTCAAGATGGGTTTGGCGCCGATCTACCAGCGCCCGAAGACCAGCGAACCGCATCCGCAGCACCGGATATGGCCATATCTGCTTCGCCATCTGACCATCGATCGGCCGAACCAGGTCTGGTGCGCAGACGTGACCTACATCCCGATGCGCAGAGGCTTCCTGTACCTGGTCGCGATCATGGACTGGTTCAGCCGCAAGGTTCTGGCGTGGAGGCTATCGAACACGATGGATGCTGACTTCTGCGTCACGGCGCTGGAGGAGGCGATCGCCCGCTTCGGCAGACCCGAGATCTTCAACACCGATCAAGGCTCGCAGTTCACCAGCTTTGCCTTCACCAACACCTTGAAGGGTGCCGACATCCGCATCTCGATGGATGGTCGTGGCCGCTGGATGGACAACGTCTTCATCGAGCGGCTGTGGCGATCGTTGAAATACGAATGCGTCTACCTCAATGCCTTCGAGACCGGCAGTGAGGCAAGAACAGGGATCGGTCGTTGGGTCGGCTACTACAACGCCGATCGACCCCACTCGGCCTTCGCCGGCAGGACGCCCGACGAGGTCTATGCTACGCAGGCAAACGAGGAGAAATTGGCGGCGTAATCAAACCCAGAATCCACCTTAGCCAAGCCGCCATTCTGTCCCGCGAAGCGGGACCACCTCTTTCAGGAGGTCCATCACTTGCGATGGCGCATGCACTTCCTCAAAGCAATCGTCGTTACCGACGACAGCAAGATTTTCAAAGTGAAACTGGAAAAAACACTCCGGCACGAGCTTGCTAAAGTACGACGGACCGCGAAAGCGCTAGATGACGTTTAGCGGCGCTCGCCCCTTGCCCAAAAGCTCCGGCAGCTTGGCGGCGATGCGCCGGGCCTCGTCCCGCGTGAGAAGCTTCGCCGCTGCCCGTCGGCCCGGCTCGTCCTCGTAATAGGAAATAGCCGAGCGCCTGGCCGTTGGCGTCGCGGACGATGAAGCAGGCGTTGTTCTCTTCGAGCGTCCAGGGCGGCGGGAAGCGGCGCATTGAAGTTAGCGGTATCGTTCAAGCACCGTCACGTCTGTGAGCTGGCGGCGGTCGACGATGTATTCCGCTTCCGCTGGATGTCGGGCACCAAGCAGATGTGGCGAACAGATGATCGCGGCTGGCGATGCAACGGTTCGCAGCAAGACGCCGCCAGTGGTACAACGACGAAGGTTGTCGCGGGCATAGCGGAAAGCTTCCTCTCGATCTGCCGACCACGACATGCCGTAAGTTCGCCGTCGCCTGTTTCGGCGCTCTCGCCGCGGAATAACTCGATGGCCGCTCCGGCATAGGGCGGCAGGAAACGGCGTAAGAGATCGATCAGGATGAGATCGTCATCGACAACCTCACGAAGGAAATCGCCGTATGCCTCCCAAGCAGCGAGTAAGAAGGGGCGGAATTCGGGATGAACTGCGCAATCCTGCCGCAGAACCAGCTTCCAGCCGTAGGACTTAAAGCGGCTCCAGCGTAAGGCTTCCAGTGCTTCGCCGAATAGATCGGGATTGTTAGTCTCGGCCGCGCGCACGAAGTCGGCGGCAGCAGCTTTCGCTTCGCGCCGCGCACGTCGATTTTCCTCGGCGAAGGGGTGGCCGAGTGCTGGCCCGCTCACTCTGAGAGCATGTTTCGATCGAAGTGAATTGGCGGGATTCCCAAGTGCTTTTGGATGGGAAAGTCTCTGATATTGATTCGCCCTGGGGAGACGGAACAATGCCGGGAGCCTACTCTGCTGATATCCGGGGTCGGGTGATTGCACGAGTTGAGAGCGGGTCGTCGCGACGCGAGGCGGCGGAGCAGTTTGAGGTCAGCCCGAGTTCAGCGATCAAATGGGTCTCCTGCTATCGGGCGACCGGAAGCTGTGCGGCCAAGCCGCGGGGCGGGAGCACGTCTCCGCTGGAGGAGCACGGGGACTTTTTATTGGCGCTGATTGAGGATCAGCCGGACTTGACGCTGGATGAGATGGTCTGCGCGATGCGCAAGAACAAGATTGCGGGCAGCCGCACTTCGGTGTGGCGCTTCTTCAAGCGCCACGACATCACGTTCAAAAAAAGCCTGCGCGCGGCAGAGCAGGAACGTGCCGACGTGGCGCGGGCGCGCCGGCGCTGGATGCGAGAACAGGGCATGTTTGATGCCGCCCACCTGGTGTTCATTGACGAGACCGCCGCCAATACGAAAATGGTTCGGTTGAGCGGGCGTTGCGCACGGGGCAAGCGCTTGATCGGTCGGGTTCCGAACGGCCACTGGAAAACGATCACCTTCGTGGGCGCTTTGCGCCGCAACGGAATCACAGCCCCATGTGTGGTTGACGGCGCTATGAAGGGAAAGACGTTCCTTGATTATGTCGAGCAGTGCTTGGCTCCAACACTGAAGCGAAACGACACCGTCGTCATGGACAACCTCCCCGCACACAAGGCAGCGGGCGTGCGCGAGGTGCCGTCGCGCTTTGTGTTGGAATTCGATATGGCGCAATCTCCAGCGGCATGAGGTTATCGGTTCAGGCGGCGAGGTCAATTGGGTGATCGATAGTCGTTGTGGCAAGGGTTTGCCAGCCGTCGACCTTGCGCATGTTGATCTGGCCGGAGGCGAGCAGGGCCCAGAACAACATGCCAGCAGTCTCTGCTGATGGCAGCACGGTCTGGGTTTTGATCCGACGTTTAAACTCCTCGTGCAGGCGTTCAATTGCATTCGTGGTACGCGCGCTGCGCCATTGGCTCGGCGGCAAGAGTGCAAACGTGAACAACCGATCGCCGGCTTCTTCCAGGCTGTCGGCGACCGCGCGGTGCTTGAGCCGCCATTTGCGGATGAACCCCTTGCGGCGCATTGCGATGTCCTCCGGTGTGGCCGCGTAGATCATGTCGGTATAGTCGGCGCCGATTTCCTCATGCAGGCGTTCCGGCGCGTGCGCGAGCAGATTGCGATGCTTGTGAACCGTGCAGCGCTGCACCGGCACGCCGTCCCAGACGGCGGCAATCGCTTTCTCCAGTCCTGGCGCGCCGTCGACGATCAGGAATGCCGGCCGCCGCAGGCCACGCGCGACCAGATCGTTGAGCACAGTGCGCCAAGCCTCGGCGGATTCGCCGCCCCTGTGCTTGACCGCGAGCAGCACCTTCTGGCCGTCCGCGCGCACGCCGATGACCACGAGCAGCGAGATCGCCGTGGCCTTCCGATCGAGCCGGACGCGAGCCACGGTGCCGTCGAGGATCAGCCGCACTATCGGCTCGTCGGTCAGCGCGCGAGCATTCCAGACGTCCCAATCGCTTTTGATCTTGCGCCAGACCCGGCTCACGATGTCCTTGCTGACGCCATCGCGGAATAGCGCTGCCAGAGCCCGCCGCACCCGGCGCGTATTGGTGCCGGCGAGATAGGCGCTCGCAATCAGCGCATCGGCGGTGAGCGTGCGGCGCTGATAGCTTCGCAGCACCTGGCTATGCCATTCGGTGGTGCCTTCGCGCGTTTGCAGCCGAGCCCGCGGCACGCTGATCTCGGTCTTGCCGAAGCTCCCGGTCAGCGAGCGGGTGCGCCTGCCATGCCGATGGCCGACGAAGCTTGCTTGTCCGCAGTCACCATTCTTTCCGCGCCCATATCGAGGGCGAGCGAGCGCCGCGTTCGAGCTCACACCGGATCAGTTCTTCGATGAACCCTCGCACCCGATCGCGCACACCGCTCTCGATCGGATCAAACCAGTTATCGAAAAGGTGGGCCGCAGTCTCGTTTCCAGGCGCGAAAGAATCAGTTCCTGTGGTAACCTTGATCATGGCGTTGGTCTCCGTTCCGGCGCTCCAACGCCGGGTGATTCGAGGTTGAACACGGAGACTACGCCAACCAAATTCCAACCACTCCCGCTACGCCACCCCGCGCGAAGCGATTGAAGTGCGTGGCGCCACACTTCGCTATCTCCCACCATACTCACCGGATCTGAATCCGATAGAGATGCCATTCAGCAAACTCAAAGCGTATCTGCGCAACGCGGCGGAGCGAACTATTCCACGCCTGCGCCGCAGAATCGGAACCTTCGCGCGTAATCTCACCGCCCGCGAAGCCCGCAACTACTTTAGCATGCGGGCTATGGTGAAATTGACCGGAATCTGCTCTAGAGCATGTTTCGATCGAAGTGAATCGGCGGGATTCCCAAGTGCTTTTGGATGGAGAGTCTCTCAACATTGATTCGCCCTGGGGAGACGGAACAATGCCGGGAGCCTACTCTGCTGATATCCGGGGTCGGGTGATTGCACGAGTTGAGAGCGGGTCGTCGCGACGCGAGGCGGCGGAGCAGTTTGAGGTCAGCCCGAGTTCAGCGATCAAATGGGTCGCCTGCTATCGGGCGACCGGAAGCTGTGCGGCCAAGCCGCGGGGCGGGAGCACGTCTCCGCTGGAGGAGCACGGGGACTTTTTATTGGCGCTGATTGAGGATCAGCCGGACTTAACGCTGGATGAGATGGTCTGCGCGATGCGCAAGAACAAGATTGCGGGCAGCCGCACTTCGGTGTGGCGCTTCTTCAAGCGCCACGACATCACGTTCAAAAAAAAGCCTGCGCGCGGCAGAGCAGGAACGTGCCGACGTGGCGCGGGCGCGCCGGCGCTGGATGCGAGAACAGGGCATGTTTGATGCCGCCCACCTGGTGTTCATTGACGAGACCGCCGCCAATACGAAAATGGTTCGGTTGAGCGGGCGTTGCGCACGGGGCAAGCGCTTGATCGGTCGGGTTCCGAACGGCCACTGGAAAACGATCACCTTCGTGGGCGCTTTGCGCCGCAACGGAATCACAGCCCCATGTGTGGTTGACGGCGCTATGAAGGGAAAGACGTTCCTTGATTATGTCGAGCAGTGCTTGGCTCCAACACTGAAGCGAAACGACACCGTCGTCATGGACGGTGGCGTAGCGGGAGTGGTTGGAATTTGGTTGGCGTAGTCTCCGTGTTCAACCTCGAATCACCCGGCGTTGGAGCGCCGGAACGGAGACCAACGCCATGATCAAGGTTACCACAGGAACTGATTTTTCGCGCCTGGAAACGAGACTGCGGCCCACCTTTTCGATAACTGGTTTGATCCGATCGAGAGCGGTGTGCGCGATCGGGTGCGAGGGTTCATCGAAGAACTGATCCGGTGTGAGCTCGACGCGGCGCTCGCTCGCCCTCGATATGGGCGCGGAAAGAATGGTGACTGCGGACAAGCAAGCTTCGTCGGCCATCGGCATGGCAGGCGCACCCGCTCGCTGACCGGGAGCTTCGGCAAGACCGAGATCAGCGTGCCGCGGGCTCGGCTGCAAACGCGCGAAGGCACCACCGAATGGCATAGCCAGGTGCTGCGAAGCTATCAGCGCCGCACGCTCACCGCCGATGCGCTGATTGCGAGCGCCTATCTCGCCGGCACCAATACGCGCCGGGTGCGGCGGGCTCTGGCAGCGCTATTCCGCGATGGCGTCAGCAAGGACATCGTGAGCCGGGTCTGGCGCAAGATCAAAAGCGATTGGGACGTCTGGAATGCTCGCGCGCTGACCGACGAGCCGATAGTGCGGCTGATCCTCGACGGCACCGTGGCTCGCGTCCGGCTCGATCGGAAGGCCACGGCGATCTCGCTGCTCGTGGTCATCGGCGTGCGCGCGGACGGCCAGAAGGTGCTGCTCGCGGTCAAGCACAGGGGCGGCGAATTCGCCGAGGCTTGGCGCACTGTGCTCGACGATCTGGTCGCGCGTGGCCTGCGGCGGCCGGCATTCCTGATCGTCGACGGCGCGCCAGGACTGGAGAAAGCGATTGCCGCCGTCTGGGACGGCGTGCCGGTGCAGCGCTGCACGGTTCACAAGCATCGCAATCTGCTCGCGCACGCGCCGGAACGCCTGCATGAGGAAATCGGCGCCGACTATACCGACATGATCTACGCGGCCACACCGGAGGACATCGCAATGCGCCGCAAGGGGTTCATCCGCAAATGGCGGCTCAAGCACCGCGCGGTCGCCGACAGCCTGGAAGAAGCCGGCGATCGGTTGTTCACGTTTGCACTCTTGCCGCCGAGCCAATGGCGCAGCGCGCGTACCACGAATGCAATTGAACGCCTGCACGAGGAGTTTAAACGTCGGATCAAAACCCAGACCGTGCTGCCATCAGCAGAGACTGCTGGCATGTTGTTCTGGGCCCTGCTCGCCTCCGGCCAGATCAACATGCGCAAGGTCGACGGCTGGCAAACCCTTGCCACAACGACTATCGATCACCCAATTGACCTCGCCGCCTGAACCGATAACCTCATGCCGCTGGAGATTGCGCCATATCGAATTCCAACACAAAGCGCGACGGCACCTCATGGACAACCTCCCCGCACACAAGGCAGCGGGCGTGCGCGAAGCGATTGAAGTGCGTGGCGCCACACTTCGCTATCTCCCACCATACTCACCGGATCTGAATCCGATAGAGATGCCATTCAGCAAACTCAAAGCGTATCTGCGCAACGCGGCGGAGCGAACTATTCCACGCCTGCGCCGCAGAATCGGAACCTTCGCGCGTAATCTCACCGCCCGCGAAGCCCGCAACTACTTTAGGCATGCGGGCTATGCGTGAAATTGACCGGAATTTGCTCCTAGCTCACTGCGACGTCGGCCGTCCCTCGATCTTCGGCAGATCGCCGGTACCGTCCTTGGTCACCGTTTTGGCCCGGTTGGCAAGTTCGACGGTCAGTCGCTCGGCCGTTTCCGGAGACATTTGCGCGAGGATATCCCCCATGCGCCGCGGATTGATCTGCGTGGCCACTTCCATGAGCACGCCCATTTCCAGCCGATCGAAGATCTTGGCTGCATCCCGCGCTTTCATGTTCTCGTACATAGTGACGAGACCCTTCAGACGGGCGGCTCCGGCCTCGTCCTTCTTTTCCGCGGCGACGACAAGCTGCGCTTGGTCCTGCTTGATTTCGGCAAGCCGCGCTTCGATGCGCTTCTCGGCCTCGCCAAGAAGGCCTTCGCGGATATCGAGTTCGCGGGAGCGCTTGTCGAGCTCCTGCCGGCGCTCCTGCAGCCGCTCGAGGATTGCGCGTTCGGCCCCGGTTGGCATCGGCGCGCCTTCGCTCGTGATCACCGTGCCGTTGGGCGGCGCGCCGTTCTGAGAACCCTTGGCGATACTCACCGGCTTGTTGTCCTTGCCGGCATCCGGCGATTTGCTGTCTTTGCCGGCATCCGCCGGCTTGCCGTCTTTGCCCGCAGTACCGGCGCCTTCATCCTTGGCCTTGGTCTCGCTTTTGTCGTCGCTGCCGTTATGGTCTCCAACCGAGCCGGTAATGATGTCCCCGCCGCCTCTGTCGGCCATGAGCGGCGCGATCGAAGGAAGCGGCGCCGGGTCGGGGGACGGCGCCGTGCCGTTGCCATCGGGAAAGTTGAACATCTGCTGCGCCCAGGACCGTTGCGGGTCGCTCGGTCGCGTCACGTCCGGCGTCGGGTGAATGATGGTCGCATTGGCATCGACCGCACGGGCGGATTCAGCCGTCGGCGAGCTGCGGTCGAGCAAAAGGTCGGCGGTCTTCAATGCCAGCAGGCACGCGCTCGCGATCACCGCGATCGGAACCAGACGTAGATCGCGGATGAAACGAATCATGCCGCGAGACCATGCACCTTCATGCGCAGCCTTTCGGCGAAGGCTTGGGCCGCGGCGGCGACCGCCTGGGCATCGTTGCGCGGCGCCTCGCTGGTCGGTCGCGGCGCGACCGGGACTGTGCCGCCTCCTGCAACCACGATCTGGGTGAGCCGCTCGAGCAAGTCCTTGCCGGCGGCGACGCTGCGATCGAGATCGGAGGTGAACCGGTCGGCGCTGCGCAGCCGCGCGCCCAGACCGACCTCGCATTCCTCGACGGTAAGCTTCAGGCCCGTCGATGGCGCGCTCGGCGATCTCGGTGGCGGTGACGAGCTCGGAAATCGTCGCCCGCAGCGAATGCTCGTCGGCTTTGAGAAGCTTGAGCCGGCGATTGAGCCGCATGCAATAGCCGATTGTCAGCACGAGCAGAATCGCCACCAGGATTTCAATGATCATGCCAAAGCCGTTGTTCACGGTGTCTCCATCCGGTTGCTGGCGCCGCCCGACATTTCGAACATGGCGAGTGTCGTGCTGGGTTTGCGCAAAGGTTTGCCGACGCGCACCGCGACGCGGTCGCCGACGCGGCCCATACGGCCTTCGGTCAGCGTCACGTCGCCGCAGCGCACGATCACCGGCGCGTCGGATTTGAGCTCAAGCATCAGCGTGTCGCCGACGTCGAGCTTCATGATCTGCCGGAGCGGCAGCGGCGCCTCGTAGAGCACCGCATCGACCGCGATTTCCGCCTGGCCCATTTCGGTCGCGAGATGGCCTTCCCAGGTCGGGTCGCGGCCGAATTTCTCGCCCATGAACATCTGCAACAGCACGTCGCGGATCGGTTCGATGGTGGCGTAGGGCAACAGCAGCTCGATGGTGCCGCCGCGATCCTCCATGTCGATGCGCAGCCGCACCAGGATCGCCGCATTCGCCGGCCGCGAGATGGCGGCGAAGCGCGGATTGGTCTCCAGCCGGTCGATGTTGAACTTCACCGGCGAGAGCGGCCTGAAGGCGAGTTCGGCGTCGGCGAGCACGACCTCGATCATGCGCTTGACCAGGTTGGTCTCGATCGTGGTGTAGGGGCGGCCTTCGATGCGGATCGCGGTCTGGCCGCGACGGCCGCCAAGCAGCACGTCGATGATCGAATAGATCAGGCTGGAATTGACGGTGATGAGGCCGGAATTGTCCCACTCCTCGGCTTTGAACACGCCGAGGATGGCGGGCAGCGGTATCGAGTTGAGGTAGTCGCCGAACCGCACCGAGGTGATGCGGTCGAGCGACACTTCGACGTTGTCGGAGGTGAAGTTGCGCAGACTGGTCGTCATCAGCCGGACCAGCCGGTCGAAGATGATCTCCAGCATCGGCAGCCGCTCGTAGGAGACCATCGCCGAATTGATGATCGCGCGGATGCCGGAATTGTCGTTGAGCGAGACGTCGGCGAGGGAAAAGCCGAGGAGCGAATTGATTTCTTCCTGGGTGAGGATGCGCTCGGCGCCGCCCTTGGCCGCCTGGATGAAATTGGCCGTCGTCGACCATGGTCGCCCATTGCGCCGCCATCGCTTCGGCGCCGCCGTCGGCTGCGGCTGCGGGCGCTGCCTCGGTCTCCACCGCGGCCTGCTGCTCGGCTTCCAGCGCACGCCCCATTCGGCCGCCAGCGCGTCCTGGTCGATCTGATCTTTTTGCGCCATTTGTCAGTATCTATCCCGATCGAGGTGACCCGGTTCGCCTATCCGCGCGCCGGCGGGAATCCGAACGGGTCACTGGACGACGATTTCCTTGAACAGCACGGCATTGATCCGGCTCGGCGCAATCATGGCATTGACCCGCCGCGTCAGCTCTTCTTTGAGGCGGTAGAGGCCGGCCGAGCCGTCGAGATCGGTCGGCCGCAATTCGCGCAAGTAGGTCTGGAAGGCGTCCATCAGACGCGGCATGACCGGCTGGATCTGCGCCGACATCGCCTGGTCCGGCAATTCGAGCGTGACTTTGACCTTGAGATATTGCGTGCGGTCGTTGCCGCCGCTCGACGACAGGTTCACCAGCACGTCCGGCATGTCGAGGAAGACCACCGGCTTGACCTGCGGCGCGGCGGCTGCCTCCGGCTTGCCGTGGCGGGCAAAAAAGAAGAAATAACCGCCGCCGCCGATGGCGCCCACGGCGACGAGGCCGCCCACCGCCATCGAGATGAGCTTGAGCGAGAGTTTGCGCTTGGCGGGAGTTGTCCTTGCCCTCCTCGCCTTCGGCGTCCGCATTCTTGGCGTCGGACTGCGTTTCGTTCGTCGTTGCCATCACCGCTCCGCTTGCGTGAGACGCGCACGCAGCTGGCAGGAAAGAACGCAGAACCAACGCCGCGAGCGCCGTTCGGCACCTCGAAGGCGCCGTGCCGGGAAAGCTAGGCCAGGAATGGTTAACGGATACTTGCGGTACGGCGGTAGGCGGGAAGAATTTGCCGAGTGGCGACGGTGCCGCGGCCTTTTCTGCCCGCTCGAAGCCTCCCCTGACGGAGCCTAAGTGACTGTTGCTGAAGAATTTTATTCATTGGCACGGCTTCTGCAATCCCGCTTTCTGCCGCAGCTTGGGAGAAGTTGCGCGCACCACTGAGGAAGCTGCCGGCGGGACGGCACTTTCCTTTTAGACTTACGGGGGAGTTTACCGATGGAGAATGCGCTTCTCGTCGGCTTGTCGCGCCAGATGGCGCTCAGTCGCGAACTCGACGTCATCGCCAACAACATCGCCAATATCGACACCACCGGCTACAAGGCCGACAACGCCGCGTTTTCGGAATATCTCATGCCGGGCGCGCAGCGACGGCGAGTTCCCCGGCAAAGACCGGCGCGTGAGCTTCGTGCAGGACCGCGCCAGCTGGATCGATCTGAGCCCCGGCGCCCTCGAGCACACCGGCAATCCGCTCGACGTCGCCATCGACGGCAAAGGCTATCTCGTGGTGCAGACGCCGCGCGGACAGCGTTACACCCGCAACGGCGCGTTCGCGATCAACGCTACCGGGCAGCTCGTCACCAACGACGGCGATCAGGTGCTCGGCAACGGCGGTGCGATCACGTTCCAGCCCGCCGATCACAACGTCAGCATCAGCCGCCAACGGCATCATCACCGTGCGCGACGGCGCCGGCACGCCGGATGCGCCGCGCGGACAACTGCAAATCGCCGGCATTCGACAAGCCGCAATTGCTGCAGAAGGACGGCGGCTCGACGTTCATCGCGCCCAACGGAGTCAATGCCGGCCCGCCGCCGCAGGGCACCCACGTGGTGCAAGGCGCATCGAGAAATCGAATGTACGCCCGGTCGTCGAGATGGCGCGGATGATCCAGATCACACGCAGTTACACTGATATCGCCGCCGTCCTGCAGCAGCAGGGCGACCAGCGCCGCAACGCGTTGCAGCAGCTCTCGCAGCCGCCGAGCTCGTCGTCTTAGTTGAGGCTTGAGGAAACGAAAACATGCGTGCACTCGACACCGCGGCGACCGGAATGGCGGCGATGGACCTGCAGGTCCAGGTCATCGCCGGCAATCATCGCCAATATGAGGACCACCGGCTTCAAGAGCCAGCGCGCCGAATTCCAGGATCTCATCTACGAGCACGTGCAGCGCATCGGCGCGCAGGCCTCCGACCAGGGCAACATCCTGCCGGTCGGCATCGAGCTCGGCTCCGGCGTAAAGACCGTCGGCACGCCGCGGCTGATGACGCAAGGCACGCTGTCGCAGACCGGCAACACGCTCGACGTCGCCATCCAGGGCTCCGGCTGGTTCAAGATCCTGATGCCCGACGGCACCTTCAGCTACACGCGCGACGGCTCGTTCCAGATGGACTACGCAGGGCCGCATCGTCACCGCCGAGGGCAACATCGTTCAGCCGACCATCACCATTCCGGCGAACTCGACCGGGCTGACCATCAATCAACAGGGCCAAGTTTCCGTCACGCTGCCCGGCAGCACCACATCGAGCATCCTCGGCCAGTTCACGCTCACCACATTCATCAACGACGCCGGCCTGCAGGCGAACGGCGACAACCTGTTCACCGCACGCCGGCTTCGGGCACAGCCGCAGGACGGCGTGCCGGGAACCAACGGCGCCGGCACGCTGCTGCAAGGCAGCCTCGAACAATCGAACGTCTCGGCGGTGACGGAAATCTCCAATCTGATCGCCGCCCAACGCGCCTACGAGATGAACTCCAAGGTCATCACCGCAGCCGACGAAATGCTGCAGACGACCTCGCAATTGATGCGCTGAGAAGGATCCATCCGATGATCCGCCCCGTCATCCGCATTTCTCGCCTTCGCTGCTCGCCTCGCTGGTCGGCGTTCGCCGATCCCGCCGCGGCGCAGAACGCCGTGCCGGCGTTGCGCGCAAACGTCACCGTCACCGGCGACATCGTCCGCATCGGCGACCTCATCGAGAACGCCGGCCCGGTCGCCGACGTGCCGATCTTCCGCGCGCCCGATCTCGGCACCAGGGGCGCGGTGTCGACGGAGCGCATCGTCGAGGCGATCCGTCCGCACCAGCTCATCGGCATCGATACCCGCGGGCTCTCCGAAGTCATCGTCACGCGCGCCAGCCGCGCGATCACCTCGCAGGAGATTTCCGCGCGCATCGCCCAGGCGCTGTGAAGGCCAATACGGTCTCGGCGACGCCCGCAACATTCTGGTCGAATTTCGACCGCGAGGTGCGCACGCTCAAGTCGAGCCGACCGCGACCGGCGAGCTGCAAGTGCTCGCGCTTGCCTATGATCCGCGCACCACGCGCTTCGACGTGACGTTCGATCTGCCGTCGAGCGCGGCGCTGCGCCGGCAATCGACCCGCTTCACCGGCACCGCGATCGAGACGGTCGACGCCGTCACCGTCGACCACCCGGTCGAACACGGCGAGGTGCTGAAAGCATCCGATCTCACCATCCTGCGGCGGCCGAAGTCGGAAGGCGGCGCCATCACCGACATCACATGCGGCGGTCGGGCTTGCGGCGCGGCATGAGTTGCGTCCCGGGCAGCCGTTGCACGAGGCCGATCTGATGAAGCCCGACGATCGTGCAGCGCAGCGACACCGTGACGATCGTCTACGAGGCGCCGGGACTGACTCTGACGCTGCGCGGCCAGGCGCAGGAGGCCGGCGCGCTCGGCGATACGATCAGCGTGCTCAACGTGCAATCGAAACGCGTCGTGCAGGGCGTCGTTTCCGGTCCCGGCCGCGTGACGGTCAGGCGCCGTGACGACGCGCTTTGTCGAGAATGCGCCGGACCGCCGCCGGTCGCTTCCGCCGCCGTGACCGCCGGAGACACCGCGAGTAAGTAGCGCCGAGTGAAAGGCTAGTGATAGATGTTGAATCCGCGTTCGCGTCTTCTGCGTTGCGCACTGCTCTCGGCACGGCCGCGGTAGTGTCAATGTTGAGCGGCTGCGCTGCGATGGACCGGATCAAGCAGCTCGGCGAGCCGCCGCCGCTCTCGCCGGTCGACAATCCGACCACCAAGCCCGGATACAAGCCGGTGCAGATGCCGATGCCGACGCCGCAGCCGGTCACCTACAATCCCAATTCGCTCTGGCGCAACGGCTCGCGCGCGTTCTTCAACGATCAGCGGGCGCACCAGGTCGGCGACATATTGACCGTGAAGGTCAACATCAACGACACGGCTCAATTCCAGGATCAAACGCAGCTGCAGCGCACCAGCCACCGAGGATTCCGGCATCAGCAATTTCATCGGCGCCAACACGATCGCCAATCCGGCCAAGGCCGTGCTGCCGGGCCGGCTGCTGACCGCGGACAGCAACTCGCAGAGCAACGGCAACGGCACGATCAACCGGCAAGATCAATTGCTGACCAACGTCGCCGCGGTGGTGACGCAGGTGCTGCCGAACGGAAATATGGTGATCGAAGGCAAGCAGGAAATCCGGCTCAACTACGAAGTCCGCGAACTGATCGTCGCCGGCGTCGTGCGTCCGGAGGACATCGAGAGCGACAACACCATCGATTTGCCCAAGATCGCCGAGGCGCGCGTCGCTTACGGCGGCCGCGGCACGCTCACCAACATTCAGCAAGAGCGCTGGGGCCAGCAGGCGCTGGACGTGCTGTTGCCGTTCTAACCAGGGATCAGAAGTCGGCAATCAGCAACCAGGATCGGAAAGAGAGCCGTATGCCATTCTGTTCTGATTACCGATTACTGATACCGCTGCTGATTCTGGGCTCCCCGGGGTCCGCATTCGCGCAAGCGGCGGACCCCGACACGACGCGGCCTCCGGCAGCTCCCCGCCGGAGGCCGCGAGTTTTGCGCCGACCCGGATGCGAGCGATCCGGGCCTACGCGTCGTCCTCTTCGGCTTCGTCGCTAGTGTGCTTGCTCGGCGTGCATTTTCGACGCTTCGTCGTGGTGCTCGGTCGCGTGCAGGTGATGCCCGTGAGCGACCTTGGAGTGATGCGCGGCCTTTTCGTGTTCGCCGGCCTTGTGGTGTTTGGCGGCTTCACGGTGGTGCCTGGCCGCGTGTTCGTGGTGTTCGGCGGCCTGTTCATGATGCTCGTGAATGTCGTGACCGTCCATCGTCTGCTCCCTGACGTCTGCGCTATTGCCGAGCCGGAGCATTGCCGTGGATCGGTGAAAGATTTGCGACATGTCGGCAGTTCGTCACGTTCACGCTGCCCTGCCCTGACGGGCGTCGAATTGCATCAGTTCCTGTCGCAATACTTCCACGACACTGTCCCAATCGCCGAATTGCGGTTGCCGAAACAGCCGCGCGGTCGGATACCAGGGACTGTCCGCGCGCTCGCGCAGCCAGCGAAAATCCGCGGCAAACGGCAGCAGCAAAAACAGCGGCTTGCCCATGGCGCCGGCGAGATGCGCGACCGCGGTATCGACGGCAATCACCGCGTCGAGCTGCGCGACGGCGGCGGCGGTGTCGGCAAAATCCTTGAATTGCCCGCCGATCTGCGCAGCACATTCCGGACGAGCTTTGCAGCAATGCCGCGTCCTCCTCGCGCACTTCGTGCTGCAAGACTGACGAACGCGATGTCGGGCAGGTCGAGCAACGGCGCAGAGGTCTCGAGGCGCATCGAGCGGTTGAGATCGTTGTCGTGCGAGCGCTCGCCGGACCACACCAGTCCGATGCGCGGCCGCCGCTGCGGCAGGCGCGCCCGCCAGGACGCAACATCGGCGTCGGCCGGCGCGATATAGGGAATGTCCGCCGGAATGGTCTGCCAGCGTGGTGCGCGCAAGCAAGCGGCAGGCTGAGCAGCGGGCAATGAAAGTCGAAGCGCGGCAACGGTTCCTTGCGCGCGACCACCGCCGCGACGCCTGGCAGACGCGACAACAGCCGCACCAGCTGCTGCTGGACTTCGAGAACGATCGTGGCGCCGCGCGCGGCCAACAGCGGCGCGTAGCGCACGAACTGGATGGTGTCGCCGAAGCCCTGCTCGGCGTGCAGCAGAATGGTTTTGCCGTCGAGCGATTCCTCGCCCAGCCACAACGGCGCCGCAAAATCTCGCCGCTGCGACGCCAGCCACCCGACTTGCCAGCGCGCTTCATAGCCGCGCCAGCCGGCGGCAAAATCGCCCAACGTCAAGCGCGCGACACTCTCGACAAATCGCGCCTGGGCGAAGTCCGGCTTGCTCAGCGAGCGCGCCGGTCGCGCTCAGCAGCGCTTCATGCGGGCGGTCGAGCCGGCGCAACGCCACCGCGCGGTTGGTCAGGAGTTGCGCGTTCTCGGGGGCGAGTTGCAGTGCCCGGTCATAGGCGGCAAGCGCCTCCGTCACCCGATTGAGCTTGAGCAACGCATTGCCGCGATTGCCGAGCGCATCGAGGTGGGCGGGAGCGGCGCCAAGCAGCGCGGTCGAAGCTCGTCAAGCGCCTCGCACGGGCGCCCGAGTTCCAGGAGCGTCACGCCGCGGCGGTTGAGGAGTTCGCCATCGTCCGGCTCGAGACGCAGGCCTTCGTCATAGCTGACCAGCGCGCGTGCGAAATCCTTCAGCGCATGAAACACCAGCCCGAGGCTGGCAAAGCCGTCGGCGCGGCTAAGATCGCTTTGCAATGCTGTCTGGATCAGCGCCAGCGCTGTATCAAATCGCCCGCGCTGGTAGTTGATCTGACCGAGATCGTGCAGGGCGTCGAAATTGCCGGGGTGATGCTGCAGCAGCGCGGTATAGAGCCGTTCCGCTTTGCCGAGTTCGCCTTCATCCAGCGCGCGCTGCGCGCGCCGGAGCATGCGTGAAAGATTCGGCTGCAAGAACTGCGACGGTCTGTCCGGCATCTGTGTGTCGAAGATAAGGAACGGCGACCCAGCCACCCGCCGGCTCGCCGCCGAGTGGGCGTTAACGATCGGTAAAAGAACAGGGTAAAAAAAACCTTAACGGCAGCCACCGAGCCAAAAACCGCTCACTCGCCTTGCAGCGAATCGAGGCGCTTCTGCAAAACTGCAACTTCGTGCTCGAGCTTCGCCAATCTGTCGGCGATCGGATGCTCAACTTGGCCGCCGCCTTCGGCGCGCGGCCGCAATGCACGTTCAGACCTCCAGCTTACGCCGATGTGACCGCCTTTGCGCCATTCGACCCGGGCGTGAAAATATTCCTCCTTGTTCGGCAAATAGATTTCAAACGCATCCGGGAGCGGAACGCTCTCCGAGACCTCGAGGCGGCCGCCGTTATTGGTGACGTCGCGGACAATGCAATCCATGCTGGAGAGTCTGTTGTTGAAATAGATTCGTCCCTTCATGAAGGTCTTGTGGCGGACCAGCGAGCGACGCTCGACCATTGTCATCCGGCCGCTTCGTTCATCGCCTTGTCGACCACATCGATCACGTTTTGGACCCGAACAATCAGATCCATGTGGGCTTCCATCTGTTCGTTTTGGCTCGACAATCCCATCGACTTGATCAGCGAGTTTCTTCGTTCCACCAAATGTTTGCGGGCGGCGGCATAGTTGCTTCTGTTTGCGCCGGCCCGCTCCTGGCCGCCTGGGTCGTTCGACATGCCGGCACTCTCTCTATGCTAGGTCATTTCATCGCGCTCGACGTGCTCGAGTTCGATAGCGGCGATGGCGTCGTCCGATGTGACCGAGTTCTGAACTAGAACGCTGCGTTGTCGAGCTACTTGACGCAGATCAAGACCGGCATCCGGCATGGCGGCCGTGGTTTACAGACGCTGAAGCAGACAGGTGAAGACTGCCCCCGTACCGGGCTTTGGATGGGCCGCTGCGCAACCTCGAGTCACTATTTGCGCGACAATCGCCGATGTATTGCGAGAATGACGAACGCTGGACGCCGCCAACAGATATCCCGTTGCCCAAAATCGCCCCGCCTATTCCTCACGGTAGACCCGCTCCCGGCGCTCGTGGCGTTCCTGCGCCTCGATCGAGAGTGTGGCGATCGGGCGGGCTTCGAGGCGCTTGAGCGAGATCGGCTCGCCGGTTTCCTCGCAAAAGCCGTAGGTGCCGTCTTCGATACGCTGCAATGCAGCATCGATCTTGGCGATCAGCTTGCGCTGGCGGTCGCGGGCGCGCAGTTCGATCGCCCTGTCGGTCTCCGAAGACGCGCGGTCGGCAAGGTCAGGGTGGTTCTGGTTGTCGTCCTGGAGATGCTGCAGCGTCTCCTTGGCCTCTTTGAGGATGTCTTCGCGCCAAGACAGCAGTTTGGTCCGGAAATACTCGCGCTGGCGGTCGTTCATGAACGGCTCGCGGTCCGACGGCCGGTAGAGTTTTTCGAAGGGCCGGATGGTCTTGCCGTTCCTGTTCAATGTTTCGTCGGATCGACCATTTTTGCTTTTCACCGACTGCATGTCCCTTCACTCCGCCCACGCGACTGCGCCAGCTACCTCCCCTGAGGCGGCGCCCATATACCGCGGGTATGTGACGGTGACAATAACGATCATGGTGCCGGAAGCCGGCGAAAGCCGCCCGGCTGGCCGAGAGCGGACAGTCAACCCGCTTGCGCACCCGAAAGGAGGCCGCCTTCACATCAAGCCGGCCTTGGCCAGCTCCACGGCGACCCGCAGGTCAATCTCGCTCAGGACCCGATCGAGCCGTTCGTCACCCGAACCATCCTTAAGGTCGACGGCAACCGTTTTCAGCCGCAACAGTGTCGCCTGGTCCAGGGTGCCCGAAAGCAGACCGAGCCTAAGCTCGTCGAGCGCATCCAGCGCCCGGGTGCCGTGCTTGACCGCGCGGCGGCGACGTTCTGCCGGATCTTCAATACCTTGGAGCGCGATCAGGGCGTCGATTCCACCGAGGGTGTGCAAAGCGACGGCCGCGCTCCGCGGCTGCGGCGTGTTCGCCTCGGAAAGCGTGAAGGTGCCCCCGGCCGGGCGCCGCGCCGCCGCCGGTGTCGAGACCAGAGTCGCGCCATTCGGTCCAGAAACGCGCATGGATGGAAAGGTGGGCTCTCATGGTTAATGGGCGGTAAACCCGGCAACAATTGCCGGAAACCGGGCAAGGTATGCTCCCGCCATGCGTCGAGCGGCTCCCTGCCAGAAAAATAACTTATGCATTTCAATCGCTTGGCCTGAGGTCCGGTTTGGCACGCAATTGGCTAAGAGGTAGCCGTCCGACCTCTTGGGGAGCAGGAGATGCAATGGACGGTTAGGCCCGCGCTCGCCGCGCTGGTGGTATTGACGTGCGCCGTTTCGACGGCGACGGCGACTTCGCGCATCAAGGACCTCGCCAGCATCGAGGGCATTCGACAGAACCAGCTTATCGGCTACGGTCTTGTCGTCGGCCTCAACGGCACCGGCGATACCCTCAACAATACGCCATTCACCAAGCAATCCCTGCAGGGCATGCTGGAACGGCTCGGCGTCAACATCCGCGGCCAGCAGATTCGCACCGGCAACGTCGCCGCCGTGATGGTCACGGCCAACCTGCCGCCGTTCGCCACGCAAGGCACCCGCATCGACGTCACCGCCTCGGCAATGGGCGACTCCAAAAGTCTGCTCGGCGGCACCCTTTTGGTGACGCCGCTGCTTGGCGCCGACGGCAACGTCTATGCGGTCGCCCAGGGTTCGCTCGCCATCGGCGGCTTTGAGGCTGAGGGCGAAGCGGCAAAAGTCGTGCGCGGCGTGCCGACGGTCGGCCGCCTGCCCAATGGCGCCATCATCGAGCGCGAGATCGACTTCTCGCTGGCGACGCTCGGCCATCTGCGGCTGTCGTTGCGCAACGCCGACTTCACCACGGCCAAGCGAATCGCCATCGCTATCAACGACTATATCGGCTCGCCGGTCGCCGAGCCGCTCGACCCTTCGACCGTGGAGTTGACGCTACCGAAGAAGTTTCCGCAGAACTTCGTCGCGATGCTGACCGAGATCGAGCAATTGCAGGTCGAGCCGGATGAGGCGGCAAAAATCGTCATCGATGAGCGTTCAGGCGTCATCGTCATCGGCCGCGATGTGCGCGTGTCGACGGTGGCGGTGGCGCAGGGCAATCTCACCGTCACCATCTCCGAATCGCCGCAGGTCAGTCAGCCGGCGCCGTTCTCGCGAGGCCGCACCGTCGTCGTGCCGCGCACCAATGTCGGCGTTGATCGAGGAAGGCAAGAAACTCGCTTTGGTCAAGGAAGGCGTGTCGCTGCAGCAGATCGTCGACGGCTTGAACGCGCTCGGTATCGGCCCGCGCGATCTCATCTCCATCCTGCAGGCGATCAAGGCCGCCGGCGCCATCCAGGCCGACATCGAGGTGATGTGATGACGATCGCAGCCGCGGCCGACCTCAGCCAGTCCCTCACCGCCGTCGGTGACGCCACTAGCGCGCAGGCTCAGGCCGCGCTCAAGATCAAAGGCAACGCAAAAGCCGCCGCGCAAAACTTCGAAGCGATGTTTCATAAATATCGATGTTCCAGCACATGTTCACCGGCGTGAACGGCGAAGGGCCATTCGGCGGCAGCGGTGCGCTAAAGGTGTGGCGCTCGATGCTCACGGATCAATACGCCAAGAACTTCGCCCAGAACGGCGGCATCGGCATCGCGTCGCATGTTTATGACGCGCTGCTAAAGCAACAAGGAGTGAGCGACGCCCAATGAGTTAGATAGCGACAGCCACCGAGGCCGAAGGCGCCATCGCCCAAGTGGCCGATTTGATCGCCAGGCTGCTTGGCGTCATCGAACAAGAAACCGCTCTTGTGCACGCGGGAAAGGTTCGCAAAGCCGTAGCCCTTGCCGCCACAAAGAGCGAACTTGCCGGTCAGCTTTTCGCCGCCGCCGAGTGGCTGAAGGCAAATGCGAAATCTCTGGCGCGCGCGGCGCCGGCAAGCGCGGCCGCCCTGCGCCAATTGCAGCAGACGTTTCAGGCCGCGTTGCAGAAGAATATGATCGTGCTGGCGACATCGCACGCCGTGTCGGAGGGCATCGTCCGCCGGCTCTCGGGCGATCTCGCGCGCAAGGCCTCCCCGCAAGTCTATGGCGCTTCGGGCCGCACCGTCGCACCAAGCCCGAAGCGCGCCCAACCCTTGGCCGTCAGCCGCATGTTGTAAGGGCAATCGCAAGATTTGATTCAGCGCGGTTGGTCCGGGCGGCGCACGAGATCGGACTTAACCACAATGGCACGCTGTTATAAACATCCTCCAGCCGCTAAACAGGCTCAATACCAGTCTTCTGCATCTGCAAAGAACCAAAAACCCCCAGCCACGAGCCTGACCATATGCACGAACTGAGCAAATCAATCCAACGGCGGCTGCACGATTCGAATTTTATCACTCGCTATTTCACCGGCGACGGCATCGATATCGGGGCCGGGCCCGATCCCCTTACGCAATATGTCGAGTTTTTTCCGTTCATCACGACCGTGCGCGCATGGGACACGAAGGATGGCGACGCCGAATTGATGGCCAGCTGTAACGACAACGAATTTGATTTTGTTCATTCATCGCATTGTCTCGAACATATGCGAAACCCAGACATTGCCTTGAAAAACTGGCTCAGAATTCTTAAACCCGGCGGGCATTTGGTCGTCCTCATCCCCGAGGAGGACATGTACGAGCAAGGGGCGTTCCCGAGCACCTTCAACCCCGATCATAAGTGGACTTTCACGATCTTTAAAACCTCGTCCTGGAGCGAGCGATCCCGCAATCTGACCACATTGATCGCGGAACTTGGTGAAAGCGCCGATGTCATCAAACTCGAACAGCTCACCGGCTCTTACCGGTTCGCGCTGCCGAGGTATGACCAGACGCAAACGCCGGTCGGCGAGTCGGCCATTGAGTTCATCATTCGCAAACGATCGAACGAAGAAGTGCAAGCAGGCGGCTGCTTACTGAACCTCCGCCAGCCCCGAATTCCGGTTAATAATCGAACGCCCACCAAACAATCGATCGTCGACAATCTTGGTCGCGTTCGCGATGCCATCATCGCCGCACCGCAACCTGACCTGCCGCAGAGCATTGTCATTCCTTTCGCAACTTATTCGCCGTGGCACGGAGCTCGGGCGTTTGTGTCCGCCTATCGCGCGGCCGTAACGCACACGCTGGTCGATGTGTACAGGTGCTATGAGCTTTGGTGTCTGGTCAAACAAACTGCGGACCTTCCCGGCGACGTGTTGGAAGTGGGCATTTGGCGGGGCGGAACCGCTTGCCTGCTCGGTCTCGCGATGAAAGATGCCGGGATCGAGAGCAAGCTTTATCTTGCCGATACATTCGCCGGCGTCGTCAAAGCCGGGGACGCGGATCGCAGCTATCACGGCGGCGAACATTCGGACACCACGCCGGAGACCGTGAAGTCGCTGCTCAACGCCAACCAGGTTGCCAATTTCTCAATTTTGGAGGGAATTTTTCCGGATCAAACCGGCGAACGAATTGGGCAGGCGCAAATCCGTTTCTGTCACATCGACGTCGATGTCTACCAATCTGCCAAGGACGTGTTCGATTGGGTATGGCCACATATACCGGTTGGCGGGGTTGTCGTGTTTGACGATTATGGCTTCGTCACGTGCAGCGGCGTGACCAAGTTTGTTAACGAGCAAAACGGCCGCGGCGACATGGTTTTTATGCACAATCTCAACGGCCATGCGGTTTTGGTGAAAACCCGATAGCTCCGCAAGTGCGGCCGCAGATTGGCGCCGCGCTATGATGATTGCGGCATCGCCCGGCGGCGCAAGACATCGGTGAGTTCTTGACTCAGGCGCTCGACCGGCCCGTCCCAATCGCCGATCGCAGGCTGGCGGAACAACCGCATGGTCGGATACCAGGGACTGTCGGTGCGATCGAGCTGCCACCTCCAGTCAGGCGAGAACGGTACCAAGAGGCGCACGGCCTTGCCCATCGCTGCGGCAAGATGCGCGATCGAAGTATCGACCGAGATGACAAGATCGAGCATCGCGACGACCGCGGCTGCGTCGGCAAAATCCTGAAATTCCTGGCCGAGCTGAGCGACGCCGTGCTCGCGCAGGATCATCGCCTGTTCTTCACTCACTTCTTTCTGCAGGCTGACAAAATCCATTCCGGACACGGACAGCACCGTGGCGAAACACGCCAGCGGAATCGAGCGATTGTGGTCGTTTTGATGCGCAAGGCCGCCGGCCCAGCATATTCCGACGCGCAGGCGGCAGTTCTGCGGCAATCTTCCGCGCCATTGAGCCACTCGTTCTTCGTGCGGATACAGATAGGGAATGTTTGCGGGTATCGTTGCCAGCTCGGTCCTGCACGCCAGCGGCAGGCTGAGCAACGGGCAGTGCAGATCGAAATCGGGCAACGCTTCGCCGCGCGAAATCACCTGCGTTACGCCTGCGATATTGCACAGCAAATTTTTCAGCTCCGGCTGGCATTCGAGAATGACTGTTGCGCCGCGCCGGGCGACCAGTGGAATATAACGGACAAACTGAAGCGTATCGCCAAAACCCTGCTCGGCGTGCAGCAGAATCGTTTTGCCTTCGATCGGACCGTCGCCGAGCCACAGCGGCGCGGAAAAGTTTCGCCGGCTGCCCGCCCAACCGGCCTGGTACCAGCGCCACTCGTAGCCACGCCAGCCGGTCTCGTATTCTCCAAGGCACAGCCGGACCAAGCTCGCGCCATAATGGGCTTCGGCGCGCTCCGGCTCGACGGCGGCAGCAGCGGCAAAGCTCGCCAGCGCCTCCGCGAACCGGTTCAGCGCCCGCAGCGCCAGGCCCATGTTGATGTGAAGCTCCGCCAGTGCGGGCGCGATGGCAAGCGCGCGCTCGTAGCAGACAAGCGCCGCTTCGGGGCGGCCGAGCCGCATGAGCACACTGCCGCATTCGTTGAGCGCGCCGAGATCGCCGGCATTTCTCGCCAGCACCGCCTCGTAAGCAGCGAGCGCCTCCTCGTGGCGCTTGAGGCGCTTGAGGGCGCCCGCGCGATTAGTGAGCGCGTGGAGATAATCGGCATCGATCGCAAGCCCCGCGTCGAAGCACACCAGCGCTTCCTCGTGGCGCGCAAGCGCCTCAAGAATGACCCCATAATTGTTGAGCACTTCGGCAGATCGGGGCGTACGCCTGAGCACGGCGCCGACGAACCGGAGCGCTTCGGCGTTTTGTCCTTGCTTGTAGCGCAGCAAGCCGAGGAGATGCAGCGCATTATAGTCATCGGGTTCGGCAGCGAGAATCGCGCTGCAGATTTGCGCTGCTTCGTCAAACCGCCCGGCCCGATGCAGCGCCGCGGCGTGTTCAATTCCGCTGGTCGCGTGCGGCCGCACGCTGGCGGCGGCCTGGTCTCCTGTCATTGCGGTCTTGCGGGACGGCAGCCGAGATCAATGAGTTCTCGACGCAGACGCTCGATCACCCCGTCCCAATCGCCGGGCGCGGTTTGCCGGAACAGGCGCATGGTCGGGTACCACGGACTGTCGGTGCGATCGAGCAACCACCGCCAATCCGGCGAAAACGGCACCAGCAGGGCAACCGCCTTCCCCATCGCTCCGGCAAGATGGGCGACCGACGTGTCGACTGCAACGACCAGATCAAGCATTGCAACAACGGCGGCGGTGTCGGCAAAATCGGCAAATTCGTCCGCTATCTGCAAGACGCGATGCTCGCGCAGGATCACCGCCTGCGCCTCGCTGAGATCCCTTTGCAGGCAGACGAAATCCAGCCCGGATACCGAGAATATCTTTGCCAGGCGTTCGAGCGGCATCGAACGATTATAATCGTTCACATGCTCTCTGTTGCCGGCCCAGCAAATTCCGACGCGCAGGCGGCCGCTCTGCGGCAATCTCTCATGCCACTTTGCAATTCGATCCGCATACGGCGACAGATATGGAATGTTCGCCGGTATTGTCGCGAGATCGGTTCCGAACGCCAACGGCAGGCTGAGCAGCGGACAATGCAGATCGAAATCGGGCAGCGGATCGCCATCGCTCATCACCAGCGAGACGCCGGGCATGGTCGCCATCAGCGCTCTTAGCGGCGGTTGGACGCCGAGAATCACTTTGGCACCGAGCGCGGCAACAAGCGGCGCGTAGCGCGCGAACTGGATGGTATCGCCCAAGCCTTGCTCGGCGCTAAGAAATACGGTCTTGCCGGAGAGGTCTTTTTCCCCATCCCATCTCCGCTGCGGAAAGTCGGGCCATCCTCCCTTGATCTTCTTCTTCCAGCGAGATTCGTATTGTTTCCAGCCTTCATGGAAATCGCCGCTGCATAGCCGGACAACCGCCGCATTAAAATGCGCCTCGTCGTGCTCCGGAGCCAGCGCCAGAGCGTCGGCATAGCAGGCGAGCGCCTCCTCCAGTCGCGCCAGGGCGCCCAAAGTGTTGCCGCGATTGATGTGCGCGCCGACCAGATCGGGGTCGGAGCGAAGCGCACGCTCGTGGCATGCGAGCGCTTCCTCCAATCGACCCATAAGGGTGAGGACGACGCCGCGATCGGTGGACGCCACCGCGTTGTCGGGATCCAGCGCGAGCACCGCATCGTAGTTTGCGAGCGCATCGGCGTAACGTTTGAACTTGATCAGCACATTGCCGCTGCGGACCAAGCCGGCGATATTGTTGGGATCGCTGGCGAGAACTTTATCGAAACTTGCCAGGGCCTCTTCGAGGCGATCAAGCTCCTGAAGAGCTACGCCGCGATTGGCCTCGATGTCGAGCCGATCCGGGACGATGGAAAGCGCGGCGTCGAAGGTTGCCAGCGCCTCTTCATGGCGACCGAGCTTGCCGAGGACGACGCCGCGGGTATTCAGCGTATCGACATGCTTTGAGTCCAGCGTCAGGACCTTGTCGCAAGCGGCGAGCGCCTCCTCCAGAGAACCGTCGATATCAGCCAATGCGGTGGCGCGATTGTGAAGCGCCCGCAGATGATCCGGATCGATCGCGAGCACCTCGTCGAAGCTTGTCACCGCCTCCTCGGGCCTTCGCAGCCCCATCAGCACCAGGCCGATATTGTTCATTGCATCGAGGCGCCGCGGCTCCAGCGCCAGGGCGGCTGCAAAGGCCTCCCGCGCGTCATCGAGGCGGCCCAGCACCATGAGCGCATTGCCGCGATTGTAAAGCGCATCGGCGTAGTCGGGCCGCACCGCCAGCGCGCGCTCGCAGCTTGCCAATGCTTCGACGGCGTTGCCCAGATCCAACAGCGTTACGGCGCGGTTATTGAGCAATTCGGAGTGAGACGGATCGATCGCCAGTCCAGCGTCATAGGTGGCGAGCGCCTCATCGCGCCGTCCGAGCGCCGCAAGCGCATCGCCGCGGCGATTAAGCGCCGGCAGGTACTTCGGCCGCAGCGCCAGCACCTTGTCGTAGTCGGCGAGCGCCTCCACGTGCCGGCCGAGTGCGGCAAGCGCGTTGCCGTGATTGCAAAGCGCATCGACAAGGCCCGGCGCGAGCCTGAGCGCGCGCTCGTAATCCGCCAACGCTTCCTGGTGGCGCCCGAGACTGTTCAAGGCGTTGCCGCGATTGTAATACAGGCTGGCATTGTCGGAACGTTGCGCCAGCACCTTGTCGAAGCTTGCCAAGGCCTCTTCATGGCGCTTGAGCGCGCCGAGGATCACGCCGTAGTTCGCAAGAGCGTCCGTCGAACGGGGTTGCGCCTTGAGCGCTGCTGCGACCAGACGCAAAGCCTCCGCCGATCGGCCTTGCTGATGCTTGATTGCGCCGGACAGATGCAGCGCGTCGAAGTGGTGCGGATCGGCCGCGAGAACCGCGCCATAGATTTTATCCGCCTCGTCAAGCCGTCCTTGTTGGTGGAGCGCCAGAGCCTGTTGGATGGTGGCCGTAGTCTTCGCGAGCTTTGCTGTTTTCTGCTTCGCCGTTCCCTGCTTCGCCATGCCCGTGCCACCTGGAGCCGCGCCAACGGCCTCAATGACCCAACGTCAGCCAAGATGGTTAATCGAACGTAAATCGCAGCCGCTTCGACGCCAAATTACCAACCGACTCCGACTCGACACGCCAAATTAACTTTGCACGCGCATGAATTCAGGGCGAACGAATCAAGCGTCAATCAAAGAATTCCATGGGCATCGGAAGTATCGGAAGTACCCCCTCGTTCTGGCAGCAGGACCAGAATTACTGGAGCCAGGCGCAAGCCCAAAGCCAGGCGTCGTCGGCCAACGACGCCTTAATCAACGCCATGGGCGCGGCGGAAACCACCCAGGCTAAAGGCTTGGCCGCCATCGCCAACGGGACGGCCTTAAAGCGCGTCAATTCCGAGCTGACGGCCGAGATACAACAAGTGCTGTCGGGAAACTCGACTGCATCGAGCGGCACCGGCTCCTCATCTTCAGCCGGTTCCCAATCCTCGGCCGGCTCCAAATCTTCAGCCGCGCCAGCGGTTGCGACCGGCACCGCGTCACTCGCCGTCGGCACACCGCTGTCGACGCTCGGCATTCCCGCCGGCGGCGCCATCACGATCAGCTCGGGCGGCGATACGACCACCTACGCATCGACCGGCTCCGACACGGTCGGCAATTTGATTAGCGCCATCAACTCAGACAGTGTGGGCAATGCCCCAGTTACGGCAACGCTCAATAGCCACGGCAACCTGGTTCTCACCAGCGAGAACAGCACCAATCTGATTTCGGTCGGGGACGTCTACGCCTCGAATATCGGCTTCGGCGTCGGGAATAACAGCTTCAAACCGACCAAAACCACTTCAAGCTCCCCGAGCACAACGACGAGCGCCGCGAGCAGCTCAAGCTCCGCGAGCAGTTCGAGCTCCGCAAACCAATCGAGCAGCACCTCCAAGCAAAGCTTTATCACGGCCGCTTCGGAGAATGCCGGCAGCGCCGCGTCCCTGCTGTCCGCCTCCGGCGTCGCCGGCAGCCTGACGGATATGCTGGTCTGATACCTTGCTTCGCCCCGCGCGCCGGGAACCCTGAAGGTCCGACGCTGTCGGTCCATTCCGAGCCGTCAACACCGGGAAGTTCAACGTTCGGTGTTGTGGGACGCTGACTTCAGCGATCTGCGAGGATAAATCGCCGTCAAACGTCATTGGGCCGACGTGGCTGAGCCGGCTGTTGAGATCGGCCCATATCTCTCCGCCCATATCCGTCCAGCGCTTGCAGAAGGCGAAGTCCTCGCTCAGATACGTGCCGTCTTCAGCGATCATGCACTCGAATAAGGCATATCTGCTGTCGCTTGCGGTTGCCGCATCGATCGAATGGTCGCGTTGATATTGGAGTTGCGGGTAATGCGCGCACATCCGCTCCAGCGCCTCGCGCCGGATCATGAGAAAACCGGTGCCGGCATAGTGGACTTTGATGAAGCCGCCCTTTTCAATCACGGTTTCCGGGTCGTCCACCTCAAATACGTATTTCAACGCGGCCGCAGCCGGATTTGAGCGCGCGGATTCGATCGTCGTCTTAACCCTGTCCCAGTCGATCCGTTTGATCGGATAGACCGCAGCGCACACGTCGGCGCCGCATTCGATGAGCCGGACCACCTGCTCGGGCGCGAAGCCGATGTCGGCGTCGACGAACAGCAAATGGGTGGCAGCCGGATCGTCGAGGAATTGCGAAACCAAGCTTGCGCGCGCCCGCGTGATCAGCGCATCGCCGTCCTTGAACAGGATTTTGAGATTGAGATTGCCGTATGACCGTCACGAGCTTTTGCAGCTTGAGCAGCGACGCGGCATACAGAACGGAGATCTGTCCGCCGAAGCAAGGCGTCGCGAGGACGAGATTGACCTTGCTGGGCGCAGCGGCGGTAGACATAGCGGAGAGGGCCATTGGCAAAACTACTCTGCAAACACGATGAACCAATTACGAAGAGAAACCGTTAATGCGCGATTAAGCGATCGCGCCGCGACCGCCGAATGTCGTGAAATGCTTGTGGCGGCGCCGCGGCCAACGTCAAAATGTTAATCTGCATTAAACTCGGACGATTGTGCTGTGCCTTTGCCGGCGAATCCGCGCCAGCCCCGGGTTCCGCGTCTTTACACGAATTTAAACGGAATGCGGCAAACCTTCGACAGCCGATCGGTCCGATCGGACCATGTACTCGCGCGTACCGAAGCGTACCGCAAGTGCAAGCCAGTACGGCTTAGTAAACCAGAAAGGTAGCGTATTATGTCTGACGTCACTTTGACCAGCGGCATCCGGCAGAACTTGCTGTCGCTGCAGCAGACCTCCAACGACCTGACCGTCACCCAGGAAGCGCTGGCGACCGGCAAGGCGGTCAACTCCGCCGCCGATAACCC
>CAVRDC010000019.1:0-307147 GCA_963719745.1 uncultured Alphaproteobacteria bacterium
TAAAGGAGCTTGGGACAAATCTCCGCACCGCCCGCCTGCGGCGCAAAATGACGATCAACAACGTCGCGGCACGGATCGGCACTGGCCCCCGCGCCGTCAGGGACGCGGAGAGCGGCAAGCCTTCGACCGGCGTCGTCATCTATTTGGCCCTGCTCTGGGTTTACGGCCTGCTGGGCCCCGTCGATGATCTTGCCGATCCGACAAAAGACAAAGAAGGGCTCGCGCGCGAAGCGGCCGCAGGACCAGCCGCGCGCGCAGCGGCGGAGCTCTCGATAGTGACTTCTAAAAACTCAGCCACCGAATGCTTCGTCTACATCACCCTGCCCGGCCAAACCGAGGCCGTAACGGCCGGACGTTTCGCGCTAAGCAAAAGTCGGGACGGGACGCCGCTCGGGCAATTCGTCTACGGCAAGAGCTACCTCGCGCGAAACGACGCCGTCGCGATCGATCCGGTCGAGTTGAAACTCTCCAACGAAACTTACGAGACGACCCGCCTCAAGGGCGTGTTCGGCGCGTTACGCGATGCCGGCCCGGACTATTGGGGGCGGCGCGTCATCGAAAAACACTCCGGAAAAACGATACTTGGCGAAATCGACTATCTGCTGGAATCCCCCGACGATCGCGCCGGCGCGCTCGGATTCGGGTTGGGCCAAGAGCCGCCCGCGCCCAAGCGGCAATTCAACAAGACGCTGGACCTGGCGAAGCTGCAGAGGATTGCCGACGACATCGTGACGCGGAGACATCAGCGGGAAAGACGCCGACGCGCGCGCAAATACAGGAATTAATGCTGGTCGGCACGTCGATGGGCGGCGCGCGGCCCAAAGCGGTCGTCGAAGACGACGATGGACTGTGGATCGCGAAATTCAATCGCCCGGACGATCGCTGGAATTACGCGAAGGTCGAGCACGCCATGCTCGTGCTCGCAAAAAAATGCGGGATAAGCGCGGCGGAAAGCCGAACGGTCAGGATTGGAAACGGCGACGTTCTGCTCGTGAAGCGGTTCGATCGCTTTAAAACCGACAAAGGCTATACGCGCGCGCGCATGATGAGCGGCTTGACGTTGCTGCAGGCGGACGAAAACGAGCGCGACCGCTGGTCCTACATTTCGTTGGCCGAAGAAATGCGGCGCATCGTCGCCAACCCTTCAAAGGATGTGCCCGAACTTTTCCGGCGCATGTGCTTCAACGCGCTCATTTCCAACATCGACGATCATCCGCGCAATCACGCCCTGATCGCGAAGGAGCGCGAGTGGAATTTGTCGCCCGCTTATGACCTGACGCCAACGCCTGTCATTGCGCAGGAACGCCGGGACCTCGCCATGACCTGCGGCGACCAGGGCCGCTTCGCATCCGCGAGCAACATCCTGTCGCAGCACATGCGCTTTTTGCTCGGCCCGGTCGATGCAAAGACGATCTAGTGACCGAAAATGACGGAGCAGGTATCGGCCACGCTGGTACGACGTGGTCCGCGCGGCCGGCGTGAGCGAAAAAGATGCCGAAGCGATCAAGAGCGCCTTCGTCTATGAAGGATTTGACCGCTAGCGCCGATGACTTTCTTCAGGCCTGCGGGTCCGATCCGTAGCCAACATGGGGCTGCCTGACCGGCGCCGCTCGCACTCGTCCGCCACAGGATGAAACGCGGCTGAGCACTTTCGCCGTTGGAGCATGCCCTCAACCGTCCAAATCGAGGAAACTTGGATTGCCCCGAGACGCGAGATGGCTCACGGTTTCCTTGACAGTAGCGGCCGTCCCCGGCATCGACTTTTTTCCCTCGACGAGGATGGTGCGCGGGATTGATCCTGGGAAGCAAAAATCCACGCTTGCACGTTCGGCTGCCTGACCAGCAAGTTCGTCACCTCGACGACCTTGTCGAACCGCTCCGGCAATAGCCTCGCAAGTTATCGGTCACCGGAACGCATAATTCGGTGCGATACCCGCGTTCAACATGATAAGCAATTGATCCGTGAGCCAAACTCGATCCACTTCCCAAAGAAAAAACTGGCCAATCGTACCCAGCTCTCTTCGGAAAGGCTCGGGATCGCTCGGCACACATTCTCGTCTGAAGCCGCTCGTCCCAATAAGCCATCGCCCGACTCCGGAGATCATTCGTCGGCAGCATGTGCCGTCCCATAAACCACATCGCGTGGCGGCGCACGGAAACGGGCGCGATTCCCAAAAGTGCCGCAATAATTCGTCAGGCAGCTTGTTCCACAAATAAAAATCATAAGGTATTCGGTCAGGCGATTGTTGCCTTCCTCAAAACCGGGCGGGGCATCACCTCGTCCAAGACTTTAATGTGCAAAGCGTAGTAAGGATGGAGCAAATCGATCAGTTCGGCGACTGGCCCCCGATCATTCGGCGAATGTCCCCGCCAAGCGGTCGCAGCAAGATCGCTCTTCGCTCGCCGGAAACAAGGTAGCGAACTGTCCTCTCTGCCAGTCCTCGCCGAAGTAACACCTCAAATACGCGAGAACGGGCCCCCCACAAATATCCCAACCCCCCCCCCCCCCTCCCCCCCCCTCCCTCCTCCTCCTCCCTCCCCCCCCCCTCCTCGATCACCCCTCCCCCTCCTCTCTCCCCTCCCCTCCCCTTCAGGCGCTTCGGCGGAGCCTTCGCCAGAGTGTGTAATGCGATCCGCCGGAATATCCTTGGGCGATAGTTTGCAAGAATGTCCAGAACACGACGAACAGCCGATGGCTCGGCCTCTACAGCAGCGTCGGCGAACGTCACGATACCGCGGATAATTGTCGCCAGCTCATCGCCACCATCTGTCGGGCTCGGCACCAGCGAACCCACCATATAATAGGAGTAGTCTTCTTCCTTGACGGCCCCAGACCGCCGGTCCATCCGCGACGCCCGTAGCAGCGAATCGCAAAATGCCGGAAAGGGCCAACAGCGGGCCCGCCTTCGCGAGCTCCTCCACCGCGTTCATGAGATAGTGCTCGTACATCGTCGGGTCAAAGAAACTCGCTGCCTCCCCATCGCGCTGGAAGACCTGAAACACAGCAGCCGTGACGCGAAGCGCTTCTTCGACATATCCCGCACGGGCGAGCGTCGCGATGATGGCGTGCGGCGATGCAAAGAGCGGCGCGGCCTCGGGCGTGAGCCATCCTTCAACAACGTCAGCGAGCGTTGCAGCCTCGCCCGCCGGCAATGCGGCAATAATATCCAAGCCAAGGCGCTGAACGTCAGGATGGGTCGATGATTTCAGACCCCGAAGCGTTCGCTCAACGATTTTCCGGGTCGCCGCATCCTTAGACGAAGCCATCCGAACCAAATAGCGACCGACCGGCCAGGCCCAAAGCCGCAGCACATTGCTTATCTGCGCGTCCGGCAGCGGCTCGCCCAACAGCCCCTCCTCCTCAAGGTAGGGCAGCCACGCTTCCGTCAGGTGTTCGTAGAAATAGAGCTGCAGCTGAATGGCCCCGGGGATCTCCCGTATGAAGAGCTCGATGCCCTCGGCCGGCTTCATACCCGCGATTTCCTTCGCGCGCCGCATAAGCGCCGCGTAGCGATCCTGTAACTGCAGCGCCACCGCGCGAATTACGGTATCGAACCTCCGCGCATATTCCGCGCGAAACGTTTCGTCTGCTTCCAGCCGCTCATGAAACGAGCGTTCATGGACGCGCCCATATGCGTGTTGAGTTCGATCCAGAGCTTCGCGATATCCCCGTCCGGGCCAGGCCAAGCCGGCTTGCGATCCTCTCGATATGCGTCTCGATGACTATATTTTGGCTTAAGCGCGTCGTCGTGACAGAATACAAACTAACGTTATCGAGCGTGTCGCAACGTGATAGTGAAAAAATGGAAAAGACTATGCCACCACGAATACCCATTCCCTGTCGGTAGACGTGATTGGAAATATTTCGACATATCAATTAGGTAACGTGCCACGCAGGCTGGTGCCCAATCAGCCATCTCGACAGTCAAGGGAGGTGGCCGTCAGACGAAATATCGAAATGATGTAACCGGGTCGCCTTCGTCGCCATACTCGTCAAGAATTCCGCCGACGCGGCGGGCAAATGACAGAGTGACGCGCCACTTCCCCCGTATGTCCGCCGTGTTCCAGTTCATCCTCGTTAAATTGAAGACGTCCTGTGCGGCGGAGATGTGATCGCCATCTCCGACGCAGCATACTTCAAATGGTTGCGGGACGTGCGGCCCCGGATATGTCCTAGTTCGGGCATAAATCCCGACGTGAAGAGATAGTCTCGCAAATCGTTGACCGAGCAAAGTGTCCCGACTTTGGGAGGGAAGACCCGAAGCGGATGAGGCGAAATGCACTTGGAACAAGCGTGATCATTTCGACGATAGGAATGTCTCGCAGCGCAGAGGCAAATCCTGATTTCTCAGCATCATCAAAAAAAGTCGTCTTGTGGATGACCATTCTCAATGGGGCACCACCAGTACGCTGCTCATACTCAGTAAGAACACTTGCGAGAGATTATAGGCTTAATCTTCCGAGAGGTGCAGATTTCGTCGTTGGCCCGCTTCCGCCGGGACGCCCTCTCCACGTATGGCAAATCCCTCGCCTTCGCTTGAGAATGCCTGCGCCAAGGTCGACTGAACGATGTGACGCTGTGTCGTCCGGAAGTGGTGAAAGCTAATACCAACGAAGCACGTCTCGGGACCTTCGGTGGGAAGTCGCCAAGGTAGATTTCCAGCTTTGTAGTACAAGCCGACCGTAAAGTTCCAAGCACGGGTTGCCGGATCCTCACTCGATGGCCCGTCTTCCAACAGGCGTGTCGTCGCGATTTAAATCGGCAGCTTGTTCGCCATAGCTCGAGCTTGAGCGCGTGACGTAGATCGCGCTTGAGGAAGTCCTCCTCGGTCTGTTCGACGTCCTGTAGCATGTCGAACATATCCATCTGGCGGTTTTCGCGTGACTTCGAGATCGCCTTAGCTTTTTTCTTTTCGTCCGTCGTCAAGTCGCGTTCGACGGATCGCACCCTCTTCAAGACATCATCCGGAATGCACATGATCACAACATCAGGGCGATTCGTATCCCGCATCGCCAGGCGCGCATGCGCCTCGCTGTAGACATCCACGACCTTTTGAAAGCACTTGAACTCGTCTGGCTCCGACAATGCACGCTCAAGGGAATTGTGGCTTTCTCCGTCTAAATGAATTGTCCAGCTCTCCGCATCGACAAGGCTCATATGAAAAGTCTTTGCAAAGCCTGGGAATAGCTTTTGCAAAAGCGACGGCGTTCCTAGAACCGGCACGGCTGATCGACATCGCTCAAGCCACCGTCGGGTTTGGTCGACGAGGTCACGCCGCCCTATAGGACGTACCTTGACCTGCGTCTGGCGCGCGGCTCCAAACCTGAGATCGAATGGTCCAGCGAGGTCGAGACCTATCTTGGGATCGGAGGTGGCAGCAACACCGCCGAATTGAAGTTGTGGCGGATTTAGCTCCCGGATCGTGAGCTTAATCGCCATTTGGCTCAACCTGCTCGTCGCCGGTCGCCTCTTCTTCCGTCGCTAGGGCACTTAGTTCTTGATCCAAGCTCTCTAGATCGGCTTCAATCTCGCTGTCGAGATTGTCGCTGTCGCCAAACGCAGCGGAACTAAATGCGACTGTAGGCATGCGCGGCGACAACAGGATTGTTGGCGCGTATTTTGACAAATCGTTCTCGTCCTCGCAGCTCAGTGCGAAGAGTCCATCGGCATCTTCCGACAACGTCGCCGCCCAGAATGTTACGTCATGGTGTACGCTCGGATTAAAATCGCGCGCGGCACGACGCGTGGACAGCACATTTATCTTCTCGCGTCCTAGGGGCTTGCCCAAGCCGTCTCGCGTGAACGTGTATCCAGGTGTGATGAGAACTGCCCAGTCTCCGGCAAATTGCATGATCGTGAATCGAATGCCTTGTGCTCATAATATAGAACGTCGTCGGTTCCGCGACGCGTCCGGGCCTTTACGACGGTTCGTGTCGCACGCTTGACGCGGCCCTGATAGGTGATTTTTCGTTCGCCATCCGCGTCTTTCGGAAAAAATGCCCGTCGTCGCTTGTAATCAATACTGAGGCCGAGCTTGCGAATGTGTTCGAACATCGCCTCGTTCATCAACTTGAGAAGAATGTTTTCGCCATTAGGAAGTGATAACAACTCGTTGAGGGTAAGCTTTTCTACGTCGCCTTCGTCGAACGGCGTAACCAGACTTTGCGTGATGGCTCAAGATCATAGAGCGTAAAAAAGCGCCCATCTTGGACGTGCCCCATCGGAACCGCCAAGCCTTCCGCCTGCTTCTTTAGTCCCCATGCGGTCCGCGTGCTTGCCGCAGCATGCCAAATCGCAACCGGCATCTCCTCAATGGGCAAGAGGTTTGTTGTGTATCGTACTGTGTCGGCAACGACTGGAACGGCTGTGTTTGTGATTTCGTCAACAGCTTCAGGCCGTGCGTGGATCGCGACAACGAAGCGATGATTGGTTTCATCAGGCCCAAAATATGCTTCGCCGTTGTTGTTGACCGTTAGCGACCAGATGTCTGCCAAACCGGAACCGGAGCGGTCCATCTGCCCACTACCATAGAACAGATCGGTAATGACTGGATTGCGATAGCCCTTGATGCCGCGGCCACCGCCTTTAACGACTGCCTCCAAGTTTTGACCGGCCATCTGCGCAGCGACCTCGGCGACAATGCCGCCAGGGCTTATGACCTGTATTTGCTCCGGCGTGACGTGAATGACTACTGGCTCAATGCGGTCATAGTCGCGGTGCACCAGCGCGTTGACTAGCACTTCCTTTAGAGCGAGGCTGTCGTAAGGATAGGCGGTGCGAGACACCTCCTCTTTCAAGCGAAATCCGGTATTCACGAGCGCCAGCAGATCCGTTAGAGCGTTGAGCTGTGACCAAAGATTGCCCGAGATGTCCTGTTCAACGGACACCAGACCGTCATCGTCCGGAGCGTCGCTTACAGCATCGTTACCGAAGCATTTGCAGAGTCCAGTGTGGCGGACCTTTCGCCAAAAACGAAACAGTTGCTTGCGGCGTGAATTGTTGTGGCGCTGAACCGAATAGCAGCCAACCGGCGAGCGTTGGTCGTAAAACCTCCGCAGTGCGTGTTATAAGATTTCGGATCTCTGCCTCTTCCTGTAACCACGACGAATTTGGTTTCTCTTGCGCCGTCAATCCCAATCGTTTTGCATATTGCGTAAGTCGGCTGAGAAGTGTCTTTTGATCGAGATCCGCCGCTGAGGCTTTTTCTACCGGCCGCATGTCAGCGGGAAGGTCAACCGGATGGTATGCATGGCTGCGACGGGTGGGCAACGCGCCCGCTGCCCTGAGCTGATCCCACAGATCATACTCGAACATCTCATCAAACCCCTTGATCGGGACAATCTGAAAGTTCGCGCCAATGGCAGCCGCAAGTTCCTGGGTGAGCGGCGACAGCGTCGATGACAATTCGTTCTCACGAACGCACCAGAAAACACCGTGAGCGAAGTTGTTGGTTGGCCCTCTTTGATCGAGCAGAAGACCTTTCATAACTGACGGCTCACTCCCTCTGTAGCCGACCACGATGAGGGGGTGGTCTCGAAGAACGGGAACGAGCCTTTCGATCAGGCCTTGCGCGAGTACATCGACTTCGCGATCAAGATTCTTGTCCGAATAGTGCTCCACAGAACCATGAAGATATACAAGCTGCGGGTCGGCCGGAGACGCATTGAAGCGAATGAGATCGTCAGCAGTCCTAATCGAAACAAGAAAGTGTGGTTTGTTTTCAAGAACCGTAGCGTCTTCCAAGCGATGATCGAAGTTGGTTGTCAAAACTGTCGAGATCCAACCTTCATTCAAAATACGTGCCAAGCATCGATAGCCCGCGCTTGGGGGTACGCCGGGCGAGATTAGTCGTTCGAAGAAATCCCGCCGCTGTTTTCGAACGCCAAGAAGCTTCTCGATAACTTTGGGATATTGATCAGCAAGTGGGACTTCTTCTGAGAACCACGATTGCTGGCAAAGCCAGGGCCAGTAATCAGAACGCTGAATGCGAACGTCGTCGGGAGAACGGCCGGCCTCTCGGCACCACGCCCACCTTGCAGCCTTTTCAGCGGTCGCCGCGGCAGCCGGGATGCCCGAGGTGATGGAGGCGCCAGCACCAATAAGCAAAACAGGATTCGATCCATCCAACAGGAGCGATCGGACGTGTCCTGGCGTCGAGACTTGAAATGCCAATTCACCCGCTGCTCTCAAGTCTTCAGCCTTCAGGATGCCGGCGCTCATCGATCGGATTCCAGATCGTCTCATACGTTAAATCGGATTGCGCGTATCTAATCAAATTCGCGTCCAGAGTCGGCGCGTACTACGTCGGCTGGTTGTCGAGAAAACTTCCCCAGACTAAACGGAAATTCTAGTCTGGGGGTCGTTTCGGAGCGCCATGGAAATTGATTGTGTATCAGTAAGTTAGATGGCGCGCCCGAAGAGATTTGAACTCCTGACCCCCATGTGTGGACGGCTCCGAGTTGGCAAGGACTTTCTTCACGTTTTGCAGATTGTCGGTGCGGCCATGTGTGCGGCCCGTTTGAGCGGCTCGCATGACCGCTGGCCATAATGTCCTCCACGGATCAGGCCCCGTTCAGTTTCCCGCATTCGACAATGGGGGTCAGCGGGTTGCCCTGATTGCCAAAATCGCTGTTCGCCCTCCCAACCTTCACATCACGCTGGGTGCCCAGTGTGATCTCAAGCCTCAAATGCTGTGGGCTCTTTATAGCGTTCACCCATCACCCATGCCATCCTGGCGATCTTATTGGCGAGCGTGATCGCCGCGACCTCGTGGGTCGTCGCGCTAACAGCGCCGTGAGCCAAGTCCGATGTTTGGCGCCACGGATTTTGGCATAGCGGATGACGGCGAGAGCGCCAGCAGTGAACAGGCTGCGTAGATAGCGACCGCCTCGTTCGCTGAATTTGCCGAGCCTGTCCTTTCCGCCGCTCGAGTTCTGCTTGGGGACGAGCCCGATCCAGGCCGAAAAATCCCTGGCTGATCGGAAGGCGTTCGGATCAGCGACACTGGCAACGAGAGCAGTCGCCAACACCGGGCGGACGCCTGGTATATCGTCGAGCAGCTTCCTCGCGTCACTGGATCGGTGCGAGGCCCTGATCATGCGGTCGAACTCCGGGATCTGCTCCTTGAGCACCCATAGCAGGGCTGCGAGAGCGGCAACGCAGGCACGCGCAACCTCTGGGAGCCGCTTGTCATTTAAATCGGCGGCGATACCGAGCAGTTGCTCGACGCCATGGCGCCCAACCGGCGCGACGATGCCAAACTCCGCAAGATGAGCGCGGATGGCGTTGATCACCGAAGTCTGCTGGCGAATGAAAAAATGTCGGGTACGATGCAGCGTCAGGCAACTCTGTTGGTCAGGCCCGTCCCGGGCATCGAACTCGTAGTTTGGAGTTTGGTGTCGTCGTACTGAAAGGGCGCCGCACTGAGCAACATTTCTGAGGGAATAGGAGATGTCTCGCTTTTCCCAGCCAAGCCAAGCTCGGCTCGTCACAGACAGATAAGAAGGACACGCTCAGAGTGGAATCCATGCGGCCTCCGAACATTGAATTGTATAAATGCGGCAGCACTCTCGCCTCTTTGCATTTTGTTCACCATCGCGCGAATTGAGGAATGGCTGCCGCGCCGAACCGTTCGATCAGGACGGCCGCTAAGACTGCCGCCAATCGCTGTCGCCAGTGTCGCCAAAAACCTAGATAAAGTACTGATTTTATTAGATGGAGGTCCCGTGTGAAGGGAATGCTCCTCATCGGTAAGAATCACCCGCTCTAATGGGCCGGCTCAGCATCCGCCCTCATCGCGGACGGATCGTTACCACAAACGGCGGAAGTCTATGGGTGTGGGTGTTGCGCGTCCCCGCAACCAATCTTAAAAAGGGGATCCGCCGCCTGACGGGTCCTCTTTCGAGTTTTCGCGGCAGCTCCGCTTAACCCCGCAAGTTCTCCCTCGCGGTTTTCCTATGTCACCGATGTCACGTTTCGCGCGGCTGCCTCGTCTTGAGCGGCAGGAGGCACAGACATGCGCGGCATTGTGGCGTGGATTCTCGGAATTGGCTTAGCGGCCAACGGCTTGCTCATGCTCGCCGTGCCCGCGGCCTGGTACGCCGCGGTGCCCGGCGTGATCGACGCCGGGCCGTTCAACGCACATTTCGTCCGCGACATTGGTGCTGCCTACTGCGTGGCCGGAGCGGCGCTGGCGTGGTTTGCGATGACGCCGGCGGCGCAGACCGCGGCGCAAGCCGGAGCGGCTTTTCTTGCGCTGCACGCGGCGGTCCATCTGTGGGATGCCGCCGCCGGGCGCGAGCATGTGCATCAGCTCCTGATCGATGGCCCCACGGTTTTTCTGCCGCCGGTCCTGGCGATCTGGATCGCTTGGTCGCCATGGCGCCGCGGCGCAACGTCAACGAAGGAGAACAGTGATGATCAGTTGGTTTCTGCGGCGCTGGATCGATAAGTTCGAGCGCACCTGGAATTACGATGCGAGCCATATGCGCGCGGTGCTCGACGCCGACCCGCGTGCGCTGATGGCTTTCGCCAAAGCCGGCGCCATCGGCAATTACCGCAAGGACGTGCCGCTCGCCGCCTTTTGCGCGGCCGGCATTGTCGGCACCATGACCGAGGACTGCGGGCCGTGCACGCAGCTCGCGATCGATATGGCGCAGCGCGAAGGTGTCGACCCCGACATTTTGCGCGCCATTGTGGCGCGCGACATAGCCGCCATGCCATTCGAGGTGGCGCTGGCGCTGCGGTTCGCCGAAGCGAGCCTGAGCCACGCGCCGGAGGCCGACGATTTGCGCGACGAAGTGGTGCGCCGCTTCGGCAAGCGCGGCCTCGTCTCGCTCGCTTTCGCGCTCACCGCGTCGCGCCTATATCCGACGTTGAAATATGCGATGGGCCATGGCCGCGCCTGCATGCGCCTGACCATCGGCGGCGAAACCCGGCCGGTGCTTCGCGAATTGACCAGGGCGGCATGACCACGTTGCGCTTCCTTGACGGTGTCACGCGCAAGAACGCCGCGTTCTCGGCAACTCAACTGCGCCCGGCGACGGTCAACGGCCTTCCGGGCTTCGTTCTGCGCGAGCAGGACGGCTCGATCGACACCATGGCGTTCGCGCAGCGCGATGGCCGCATCGCCGCCATCTACGTGGTGCGCAATCCGGAAAAGCTGCGCCGCGTGAGGTTTTGAGTTGTTCCAATTCGAGGTTCCTGGTTTTGCTTTTTTGAAGCGGTTGCCTTGCAAATCCGCTGGCGCTCTGTATATGAACTCGGCCTGCTCCTCGCTTTGGCAGCCGTAAGCGTTAACGTCACTCAACGCGCAAGATGAGACGCCGACCCCTTGTCTGGGGGCGTCGCTTTGTTGCGCAAGGTTGGTGACATGACGTTTGTTTCGACAACTCCTTCATCCGACAGCTCCTCCAGCAGACACGCTGTTCATGCGCCGGCCGCGTCGGCGTCGCGACGCTCGCTTGGTAAAGATCGGATAAGTTCCAATACAATTCGCGGAGGAAACCAATGTCGACGTTGACTGAGCCCGCACTGTCGGCGCTCCTCGATCGGCTGTTTGCCGAAGCCGACGTGGCGGAAAATGCCCGCTGGCCCGCAACGCGTGGCAGCGATCGCAGCGACTATCGCAAGTATTATGCGCTCCTCAAAGACCAGCCGCTTCCGGTTTCCCGCGCCACCGGCACGCTTCTTTACATGCTGGCGCGCTCGGTGCGGGCGGGGACCATCGTCGAGTTCGGCACGTCGTTCGGCATTTCGACGCTGCATCTGGCGGCAGCGCTCCGGGATAACGGCGGCGGAATGCTGATTGGCAGTGAATTCGAGTCGTCGAAGATCGCGCGGGCGCGGGCAAACCTCGCCGCCGCCGGGCTATCCGATCTGGTGGAAATTCGCGAAGGCGACGCGCTGCAAACATTGGCCCGCGATCTGCCCAATTCGATCGATTTGGTTCTGCTTGACGGAGCAAAGAACCTCTATCCGTCGATCCTCTCCTTGCTCGAGGGCCGCCTGCGTGACGGCGCCCTTATCGTTGCCGACAACGCGGATTCGAGTCCGGAATATCTCGCCCGGGTCCGCTCCACCGCGCAGGGCTATCTGTCGGTGCCCTTTGCCGACGACGTCGAATTGTCGATGCGATTTGGGACCGCGGTCCCCGGGAACGGGACTGCGGCCGCGTCCTGACAGAGAAGTTGATATCGGAGACATGCCGGTCAGTTCAAAAAGACCCCTGGCCACGGCTTAAATAGTAGCTACATCCTCAATCATTCGAAAGGCCGCCAAAGATGTCACAGGATTCCCAAACGACCGAACGGGTCGGACACCGTGTCCACCACGAAACCAAAACACGGCTGCTGCAGGTTCGCGATGTGAGCCGGCTGACGCCGAAAATGCTGCGCGTCGTGGTCGGCGGCGAGGCGCTGGCCGGCTTTGTCAGCGCCGCCCACGACGATCATGTCAAAGTATTCTTCCCGCAGTCCGGACAGGACAAGCCGGTGCTGCCGACGCCAAGCCCGAACGGGCCGGTTTATCCCGAAGGCGCGGTGCGGCCTGCAGCGCGCGATTACACCCCGCGCCGCTACGATGCCGCGGCCAACACGCTGGCGATCGATTTCGTGCTGCACGGCGACGGCCCGGCAGCGGAATGGGCGGCGCAGGCGCGGCCCGGAAACTTCCTTGGCGTCGGCGGACCGCGCGGATCGTTCATCGTGGCCGACGATTTCGACTGGTATCTGCTCGCTGGCGACGAGACCGCGTTGCCGGCGATCGGCCGCCGCCTGGAGGAACTGCCGGCGAGCGCCCGCGCGATTGTTGTTGCCGAAGTTGCCGAGGCCGGCGAGCAGCAGCATTTCGAGACGCGCGCGCGGCTCGAAACCCATTGGCTGCATCGCGACGGCGCCGAGCCGGGCGATCCGTCGCTGCTACAAGGCGCGATCGCCGCACTCTCGCTTCCGCCCGGCGACGGTTATGCCTGGGTCGCTACCGAAGCCGCGACCGCAAAAGCGCTGCGCCGGCTCCTCATCGATCAACGCGGATTGCGCAAGGATCGGGTGAAGGCCGCCGCTTATTGGAAGCGCGGCGCTGTCGCCGTGCATGAGACCTACGACGACTGAGCAGATTCGCGCCTCAGAAGTGCCAGATCAGATTGCCTTGCACCGAGTTGTCCTGGACGTTACCGGCGAGCTGGCTGAAATAGAATACTCCCAAGGTAAGCTGCGTGTTGAGGTGCACATCGAGCCCTGCCTCGAGCAGCGCCGCATCGCGCGCCAGCGGAACGCCGGCAGTGGTGAAAGGCGCTCCGTTGCTCTCGAAGGCGAGCGCCGCCGTGGGGGGGTCTGGCCGAAAGCGTGCTGCCAGGAGGCGGCGGCGTGCGGGGTGAGCACCATGCCGCCGTTCAGCGCGTAGTTGACGGCGGCGCGTGCACCGAGCGTGGAATAGCCGATGTCGTCATTGTTGGCCGAACCGCTGAGAGCGGCGACGCCGGTGCCGCCGCTTTCGGAAAACGCGGCGGTGTTCAGATGTACGAACGCAAGTCCGGCGAACGGCTCGGTGGCCAGTCGACCGAACGCCATGCCGTAACCGATTTCGCCGAAGACTTGCTCGGCAGCCGCGTCATAGCTGGCGCTGGCGGAGTCGGAAAAGCCGGGATAGGCGATGCTTCGGCTGGTCGCGAGCGTGCTGAAGCTCCCCGCGGCGGCGCCGCGCAGGCTCCAGGGACCGAAGTTGGCTCCGACATATGCGGCCAGATGCGCGGTATTGATCGCTGCCGCGCTCGCCAGGTCGCTGATACTGACCGACGCGTTGGTGTAGCCTCCGGCCACCCCCGCGATCCAATTGGGCGCGAGGCGGCGATCGACACCGGCGAAGAAGCCGGCGAGATTGCGGCTCACATCGGCGGCGCTGCCGTTGCCTTCCAACTGGCCCCAGGCACCGATCCCCTAAACCCAGAACACGGTTTCGCTGGCCGGCAGGCTCGGCGGCGGAGCCTTGATCGGGAAGGCGACGGCACGCTCGTCGGCGTAGGAGAGGGCTGAATTCGACGAAGATTGCGAATCCGGCGATCCGGCGTCGCCGACATAGGCCAGCGCCGGGCCGCCTGATCCAAGCGCTGCCATCGGGCCGGCGCTGCCCATGAAAGAAGATTGGCGCAATCTTCCGAGTACGGCCTCGCGCAGATAGAGGCTGTCGCCGAGCATGACGGTTTGGGCACTGGCGTGGATCTCGCCGTCGAGCTGCACGAGCGCCGCCTGCAGCGGCGCCGGATTGCCGAAATTCAGCAGATCGAGACCGTTGTAGATACCGGTCATGCCGGTGAATGGCGCCGGATAAGGCCCGCGATCGAGTGCGGCGGCAACGGGGCCGGCATTGCCGCCGCCGGCATTCGGCCCATAGAGCAGCGCCGCGGCGCCGATCGGCTGCTGGTTGACGTAATCCGATGCCGGCAGGTACTGCAGCCCGAAGCAGTTCGCACCGCTGGGGGTGCCGGCCGCCCATTCCTGCGCCGCGCCGCCGCTGCCGCCAAAGGCCGGAGCGCCTTTGCCGACCAGCACGCAGCTGCCGGCCGGAACAAGTACGATCGTTTCCATCGTCGGCACGGCCGGCAGCGCCAGCACGTTCTGAATCTGTGTCGGTGTGAGACCACGCACGGTACTGGTGTCCGCCATGAATGGACGATTGGCGACGCTGGGGGTTGAGCATGCGGGGCAGTAGAAGCGCACGTATTCGGTCGGCGCGGCGGTGACCACCATGGCAGCCGGGGCGTTGGCGACGAACGAAGGCTGGGCGCTGCAGGAGCTGGGAAGAATGTAGGCGTTGGCGTCCGCGCCGTTGGTGATCGAAGGGACCGACGAAGGCGCACATTCAAACGGCGGCTTGAACACCTGTCCGCTGACGACGTTGCCCGGCGGCAACGGCAGGCCGGATGGCGTTTGCGACCACGCCTGTTTCATGTCGCTGCCCGCCAGAGCGACGGCAGCGGTCAGCGTGACAATGACTTGGTTCGGATGCAGCCCTGACATTTGCCCCTCCGCGGACCCGTAGCGGAACAAATAAGCAGCGACGACATCATTCTAGAACAGCCGGTGAGCAAGAGGCCGGTTGCCCATTACCGGGTTGCATCTCTCCACACATAAAGTGTTTGATTTGCATTCCATGGTCGATACGCGAGTTATGACGACTGACGTTTTTCTCTTAGTCATTGCTATTCGCGAGCCCGGCCCAAGACCCGGCTGCGAGGCATCGGCGTTTCGCGCGGCGGCCGTTGCGCGATACTTCGGGTTTCTCCGTAGCGTCGGGCCTCGCTCTCGACCCACCCCTTTACCACTTTAGTACTTGCATTCTCGCAGGAGCCGCCGAAAGGGTGGAGGAGCAATGCCGGGAGCAGTCGTGAGACCTGATTTCGTCGGCGGCCGAGCCGCGCATCTTCTATGGCTGGTTTGTCGTCGCCGCCACCTTCGCCGTTACCTTTGTCGGCTTCGGCAGCGCGTATTCATTCAGCGCGTTCCTGGTCTCGCTGCAGCATGATTTCGCCGCTTCGCGAGGCTCGGTATCGCTGGTCTTCTCGCTCGCCGGCTTTTTCTATTTCGGGGTCGGCGTGGTGACGGGCCCGCTAGCCGACCGTTGGGGTTCCCGGAGTTCTCGTTGTCCTCGGCATGATCCTGACCGGAATCGGCTTGGCGGCTGCGAGCGTCGCCCGCAGCCTGACGGAAGTGTATGCGGCCTATGGGCTCGGCGTCGGGCTGGGCATCGGCTGCTCCTACGTTCCGGCCGTCGGCGCGGTGCAGCGCTGGTTCGTCAGGCAGCGCGGATTTGCGTCCGGCATCGCTGTCAGCGGCATTGGAGTCGGCACACTCGTGGTGCCGCCGCTCGCCGCGTTCATGATCGAGTCGCTTGGCTGGCGCGAAACTTATCTCGTGCTCGGGATTTTCGCCGTCGTCGTCGGAGCGGGAATGGCGCTTCTGATCGAGGACGATCCGCGCGGCCGCGGCCTGAGCGCCGACGGCGATCCGGTGCCGTCGGGGTCGCAACCGACCGGCACGGCCGGGGCCTCAATATTTAAGGTGATCAAGTCGCGGCGCTTCGTCGGGCTCTACGCCGCCTGCTTCATCTGCTCGTTCGGGCTGTTCGTGCGTTTTGTTCATCTCGTCCCGTACGCGCTCGACCACGGCATCGCGCAATCGTCCGCCGTGTTGCTTGTCGGTGCGATCGGCGTCGGCTCGACCGCGGGCCGCTTCCTGCTCGGTGGCATCGCCGATCGGCTTGGGCGGCCGCTGTCGTTCCTGATGATGTTTGTCGGCATGGGGCTGTCATTCGTGGTCTGGGCGGTGTCGACGAGCCTTTGGCCGCTCGCCGGCTTCGCGCTGATCTACGGCGTGTTCTACGGCGGTTTTGTCGCGCTGGCGCCGGCCGTCGTCATCGACTATTTCGGCGGCCGCAATGCCTCCGGCCTGATCGGCATTCTCTACACCAGCGTGGCGTTCGGTACCCTGATCGGCCCCAGCGCCGCCGGCTTCGCCTACGACGTCAGCCACAGCTACACGCTGCCGATTCTGGCCAGTGCCGGAGCCTACGTGATTGCGACGGCCGTTCTCGCCGCCACATCGCGCACGCCCGTGGCGCGATAAGGACGGTCGGCGCGTGATTGTCCAACTCTCGCTGATTTTCATCCTGGCCGGCATCGTCAAAGGCGTCGCCGGCATGGGGTTGCCGACGGTGGCGATGGGCCTGCTCGGCCTGTTCATGCCTCCGGCGAAAGCTGCGGCGCTGGTCATCGTCCCGTCGCTGATTACGAATGTCTGGCAATTCGTCGTTGGCCGCGACGTGACGGCGCTGGTGCTGCGGGTTTGGCCAATGTTGCTGGCCGTGGCGGTCACGACCTGGGCGGCGGCAGGGCTGTTGACCGGGGGCTTTGCGCAGCATGCGACGACGGCGTTGGGATCGGTGCTGGCCGTCTATGCCGTCATGGGGCTGGCCAATATCCGCCTGCGTGTGCCGGACAGGATGGAGGTTTGGCTGGGGCCGCTGGTCGGTGTCACGACCGGCATCGTAACCGGCGCCACCGGCGTCTTTGTTATTCCCGCGGCACCCTACTTTCAGGCTCTCGGATTGGAGAAGGACGATCTGATTGCGGCGCTCGGCCTGTCGTTTACCGTTTCCACGGTGGCGCTTGCCGCCGGCCTCGCCAGTCGCGGTGCGTTTCATCTCAACGCGGCCGGAGCTTCGCTGCTGTGCACGGCCCCAACACTGCTGGGCTTGCTTGCCGGCCAATGGATCAGGAGCAAGATCGATCCAGTCGCTTTTCGCCGGATATTCTTTCTCGGTCTGTTGCTGCTCGGCGCCGATCTGATCGGCCGATCGTTATTCTAGACCGTAATCCAATTCAATTGAATCGGATCACGGTCTAGATTCTTCTTTTGCGCATGATCTTTTCCGAAAGCCGGGTCCCACCCCCGGATCAAGTCCGGGGGCAGGCATTTTCGGGATCTTGTTCTAGGCGAGCGCGGCGTAGACGAGCGCACGAAACAGCTGGCGGAAATGATCGCGCTGCCCCGGTCCTTGAATCATCATCATCGCGAAGAGTTCTTCCTTGGGCGCGACCCAGAACACCGTGCCGGCGAGGCCGCCCCAAAAGAATTCGCCCGGCGTGCCGGCGGTCTGACCCATTCCGACTTCGCAGCGAACGGCAAAGCCTAGCCCGAACCGGTGTCCGGGCGGCAGCAGATTGGTGTTGACGATGCGCACATTTGGCCCGAGGTGGTCGGCAGTCATGAATTCCAGCGTCTTGCGACCGAGGATGCGGGTGTTGCCGAGCGCGCCGCCGAGATAGAGCATCTGCGCAAACCGCGCGTAGTCGTCCATGGTCGAAAACAGTCCGCCGCCGCCCGATTCGAAACGCGGCGCGGTTGGAATCTCGACGAGCTGCACCGGCTTGCCGGTGTCGGGATCGCTGGCGAACGGCTCGGCGAGACGCTCGTGCTTGTCTGCCGGCAGGAAGAAAGCGGTGTCGGTCATGCCAAGCGGCTTGAGGATCCGATCGGCCACAAAGGCTCCCAGGCTCTGCCCGGAGACGATCTCGACGACCCGGCCGATCACGTCGGTGGAATGACTGTAATTCCAGGATGCGCCCGGCTGATCGATCAGCGGCAGTTTGGCGAGCTCGGTGACAAATTCGGCGGTGGTAAGGTCACGCGCCAGGAACTGCTTGGCGTTGGCGGGATCGGGCGTAAACAAACGCGACGCGCCGTACAAGCGCTGCACGGCAGAATTGCCGGTGAATGCGTAGGTCAGTCCGGATGTGTGGCGCAGCAGGTCCTGGATGGTGATGGCGCGCGCGGCCGCGACCAGTTCGAGCTTGCCGTTCTTTTCGACGCCGACTTGCGGGGCAGCAAGCTCGGGTATGAATTTGCCGATGGGGTCGGAGATAAAGAGCCTTCCGTCCTCGACCAGCATCATGAGCGCGACCGACACGATCGGTTTGGTCATCGAATAGATGCGGAAGATGGCGTCGGTGCGCAGCGCCGGGCCGCCGGGCCGCAGAGCGCCGACGTCGCGGCGATAGGCGATTTTTCCGCCCCGGGCGATCATCATCGAGACGCCTGGCACGTGCCGGGAATCGACTTCGCGCTGCATCACGGCGGTCAACCGGGCGAGGCCGGCCGGTGAAAGCCCGTGCTGATCGGGCGCAAGGACAGCTGGCGCGTGGGAGGAACGGACGAGAGTGTCGCTCACGGGGACTCCTGGGAAGAGCAGGCTGGCGCTGGAACCCTGCCCCAGTCTGGGCCTTCAGGCAATGCTTCGAAGTACAAGAGCCGCGATTGATTGAATGCCAGCCCCGCCAAGTGCTGCTGGCTGACAAAAATGTCAGAGTGTTGCAGTTGTCCACTTTTCGCTGCGCGCTGCTTCGGCGCGGTCCGAGTTGCACCGCGAGGCCAGCCTTGCCCTGCGCGGCCGCTTTTGGACTAGAACGTCACCGGGACGAAGTGATTGAGCAAGGCCAGTCCGACGAGAAGCACGAGCCCGATGGTCAGGCTCCAGCCGATCAGCTTCTTCTCGATCGGCAGAAGCGGCTCGACCGCGGCGCTGCGCAGTTCCGCCTTCAGGTCCGTGTCTTGCTGCGCCATGATGCGTCTCTCCGCGAGGTTATGCGGTTAAGTCTCAGCTGGCCAAAGGCGGCTTGATCCCGGCAAAGAAGATCCAGGAGATCAAAAGGCCGACCCAGATGACGAAGCCGAACAGGCTGACAAGGTAAACCGCGGCGAGCTTGCCGAAGCCCTCCTGCCACAGCGACTTGAAGTTCGAGAGCACGCCGATCGAGAAGAACGTCAGGATGAAAAAGATGACGCGGAACGTGTTGGCCTCGCCGATCGCCGCCGGCACATTCTTGGCGATATCCGCCGGCGTTCCCAGCGCCAGATAGAGCCCGACCAGGAACGTGATCACGAAGCCGATGATGAATTTGGGAAACCGCTGCCAGATTTCCCGTGCTTTCGCCTTGTCCTGGTCGCGCGTGACGTTGATGTGGTTGGTCCAGATGTAGCCGAGAACGAAGGCCCAGATGCCGATAAAGATATCGATGAATACCTTGATGGTCGCTGCGGTGCCGAGAATCCAGCCGGCCTGGTAATTTACGCCTTCGGCGGCGTTCTTCGCCAGGATCAGCGACTCGGTAATGCCGCCGGCGGCCACCGCGGCGCCGTCGGTTTTGACGGCCAGCCCCATCCAGGCGCCAGCGACAAGCGGCTCGTGGGCGAGGAATGCCTGGGCGACGAACGGCAGAATAAGCACTTCGATGACGGCAAAAATCACCACCAGTGAGGACACCAGCACCGGCACGATCGGGCGGGCGCGGATAGCGCCACCGACCGCGATCGCCGCCGACACGCCGCAGATCGAGATGCCGGAGGCGAGCGGCGCCGCCCATTCGCGATTAAAGCCGAACCACTTGCGGGCGACGTAATAAACCACCGCCCAGTAGATCAGGTAGGCTTCGACGATTGCGGCGACGCCCCGCAAGATCAGCGAGCTGGCAAGGCCGAGCCGTCCCGCCGCCGTCACCGCGAAGAAGCCGCCGAGAATGACGATGGCAATCTTGATGTAGAGTTCCGGCCGCACCGCATCCTTGATCGCATCGGCAAAGCGCGGCAGGAAATTGGCGATGATCAGCCCCGCAATCAGTGCAAAGATGTAACCGCCTTCATTGGTGAGTTTCAGCGACCAGCTGATCCCGAATTTCTGCTGCTCGGCCGGCGTGACCGCCGCAAAGTGGGCGAAGTTACCCACGATCCAGCTCGCATAAGCGATCCAAAACACGGCGGTGAAGGCAAGCGCGAACTTCCGCACATCGCTTTTGAGCGCGGCCGCGGCGGCGCTGAGCACGGCAGTGAGCGCGACGTAGGTCGCGATCAATGCGCCGACCCCGCCAAGCGAGGCATAGCCCTTGGAGGTCGTCTTCAGCGCCTGACCGAAACTACCCCACACCGAAGTGCTGACGACCCAGCCGATCAGGTCGATATTGGCCAGCGCCGCCAAAGCAAGAACAAAAATCAGCAGGCCAACGATGACGGCAAGCCAATCCTCGCTGACGACGGCAGCGGCGCTGGATGCGCTCGGCGGACGGGAGTCTGCAACGGCAGCATTGGACATATCGATAATCGCCGGCCAAACCGACGCTCCTAAAGGTCAAATCGAAGAATGGGCGCGGGAATGTCAATGCGCGGCGGAGAAATAAGAGATTCTTGTTCGGGCGCAGCGGTTTCAGGCGAATGAATTGACCCGGCTCGGCCCCGTTTAGGAAACAACGTTTTCGTAGCCGCGATCAGCAGGCGCACTGGATGAAGCAATTGTGACGCTATGCCGATTGCAGGCGCCGACGCCGGCCGACAAGCAGATTTTAATCGACTTCTCGCCGTGTACCGAAATTGCCGAGGTTCTCGGCAAGCACGCTAACGCGTCCGGCGCGGTTCATTTGTGCTGCACTGCGGCGCGCCGCATCATTCGCGGCATTCAATCGATACGTCGGCAATCTCTGATTGACCTACATCAAAGCCGACAGCGGCTCGATCTTTATCCTGTCCAAATAATTCATGAGCCAATCGGGGGGATTTCCCATGTCCGTGCAAGCAATGTCGGCGCCTGCGACGTCGCCGCCGAAGTCTGCCATATCGAGCGAATTCCACGTGGCCTTTGTCGTCGCGTGGGCCGTCTGTCTGGCGTTCTACTTCCTGCAATACGCTGTGCGTTCCGCGCCGAGCGTGATGATACCCGAACTCACCCAAGCGTACGGGCTAACGACACTCGGCGTAAGCTCACTGCTTGGGCTCTACTACTATACCTATTCGACCTTCGCACTCGTCTCCGGCGCATCGCTCGATCGCTGGGGCGCGAAGTACACGGTCCCGGTCGGTATCTTCTTTCTGGCGGTCGGCCTCATCATGTTTGGTGTCGGCGCGACGTGGCTGGCCTATATCGGCCGCTTGCTGCAAGGAGCCGGCGCTGCGTTTGCTTTCGTCGGCGCCGTCTATCTGGCAACGCATGGCTTCCCTGCCCGTTACCTCGCCACCGCGATCGGGTTCACCCAGATGATGGGGATGCTCGGCGGCTCGGCCGGTCAATTCGGCGTCGCGCCGCTGGTGCACGGGGTGATGAGCTGGCAGCAATTCTGGTTTTATTCAGGCGCTCTCGCGCTGGTGATCATGGTGGCGATGCTGATCTTCACGCCGCGCCGCGCCGCGAAGCGCGGACGCGGCCGGGCAGCATCTGGCACATGTTTGATCCTTACAAGATCGTGCTGACCAATCCGCAATCGTACCTTTGCGGCATCTCCTCAGGTCTGTTGTTTCTTCCGACGACGGTGGGCGGCATGATCTGGGGCGTCGCCTTCCTGCGCCAAGGCTGGCACATCGATTACGCCGAGGCGGTCAATCGCGCGTCGATGATCCCGCTCGGTTGGGTGATCGGCTCGCCGGTTCTCGGTTACATCGCCGACCATTTCGGCCGCCGCAAGCCGGTTCTCTTCGCCGGAATGGCGTTGATGCTGGTTTGCGCCCTGGCGATCCTCTACTTGCCGCCGAATAGCTTGCCGCCTTACCTGCCGGGCTTCCTGTTCGGCTTCGGCTCGGGGGCGGCGATGATCCCCTATTCAATGATCAAGGAAGTCAATCCGGACGAAGTGAAGGGCAGCGCCACGGGAGCGATGAACTTCATGGTCTTTGTAATGAGCGCGTTCGCTGCGCCGGCCGCCGGCGGCGTGCTGCAGAAGCTCGCCGGCGGCGGCACGCTGACGCTCGACATCTTCACCAAAGGCGGCGGCACCGCCGTGGTAGCGGCGATCGTTGTTGCCGCGATCCTGGCGTTCTTCCTGAAAGAAACCGGCTTTGCCGCGCGCAAGGCCTGAATGACCGTCGCACCGCAGCCGGGCGCCGCGGCGCGCCCGGCCTCACCACAAGCTTCAACGGATCAGAACGAGGTCTGACATGGAACGCGAAGTCCTACACCGCATGCTGCGCGACATGCTGCTGTCGCGCACGTTCGAAGAGCGGGCGGCCGAAGAATACAGCGAGGGCAACATCGTCGGCTTTCTGCATCTCTATCCGGGCGAGGAAGCGGTCGCCGCCGGTGTGATCAACGCGGTCGGTCCGTCCGATTACATCGTCAGCAACTACCGCGAACATGCCCACGCGCTGGTCCGCGGCACGCCGGCCCGCGAAGTCATGGCCGAGCTGTTCGGCCGCGCGACCGGCATGAGCAAAGGCATGGGCGGCTCCATGCACATGTTCGACCGTGAGCGTCGCTTCATGGGCGGCTACGCGATTGTCGACCAAAGCTGCCCGATCGCGGTCGGCGTCGCCTACGGCGTGGCGATGCGCGGGCTGCCCGAGGCGGTGATCTGCTTCTTCGGCGACGACGCCGTGAACCAGGGCACGTTCCACGAGTCGCTCAATATGGCCGGACTCTGGCGGCTGCCGGTGTTGTTCGTTTGCGAGAATAACCACTATGCGATCGGCACCGAAATTCACCGCCATTCGGCGGTGCCCGAAGTGTTCAAGCGCATTGCCGCCTACAACATCCCCGCCGAAAAGGTCGATGGCATGGACGTGCTCAAGGTCTACAACGCGGCCAAAAGAAGGCGCTCGAGCGCATCCGGCGCGGCGGCGGACCGCAATTCCTCGAGTGCGAGACCTATCGTTACCGCGGTCACTCGATAGCCGATCCCGGCACTTACCGGCCGGCGGTCGAACTCAAGGCGTTTCAGAATATCGATCCGTTGAACGTTGCCGCGGGCGAACTCGAACACCGTTATCCGACCGCCGCCGAGCTGGCCGAGGTCGGGCCGGACAACATCAAGCTGTTCGCCGATCATCTGATCGACGGCGAGCATCTGGCTGAAGCGGAAGTCGAAGAGTTGAGAGAGGAGGTCCAGAAAGTCGTCGACGACGCGGTCGCCTTTGCGGCACAGAGCCCGCAGCCGACCATGGACGCCGCCTGGGGCTTCCTCAACAACGCCCATCGCCACGAAACCCTGATGTAAGGAAGACACCCATGTCGCAAGAATTGCTCTATTGGCAGGCGCTCAATCGCGCTCTGGATCACGAGATGGCCGCCGACGAGTCGGTGTTCGTTCTCGGCGAGGACGTGGGCCTCTATGGCGGCAGTTACCGCGTCACCGAGGGGCTCTATGCCAAATACGGCGAATGGCGCGTGCGCGATACGCCGATCTCGGAAAACGGTTTCACCGGCCTCGGTGTCGGCGCGGCTCTGGTCGGCGCGCGGCCGGTGGTCGAGATCATGACCATTAACTTCATGCTGCTGGCGGTCGATTCCATCATCAACGGCGCGGCCAAGATTCCGTTCATGTCCGGCGGACAACTCAAGATGCCGCTGGTCGTGCGAGTCCCCGGCGGCGTCGCCCGGCAACTCGGCGCGCAACACGCGCAGCGGCTCGAGCATACGATCATGAACGTGCCCGGCCTGCGCATTGCCGTGCCCTCAACGCCGCAGGACGCCTACTGGCAGCTGCGGCAGGCGATCGCCAGCGAGGATCCGATCATCGTGCTGGAGCACGAGCTCCTCTACTTTACGAAGGGCCAGGTCGACGTCGTCGCCGAAGCCCCGCCGATGCATCGCGCGGTCGTCCGTCGCGAAGGCCGCGATCTGACCATCATCAGCTATTCGCGCCACGCGGTGCTGGCGCAGGAGGCGGCCAACACGCTGGCCAAGGAAGGCATCGAAGCCGAAGTCATCGATCTGCGCAGCCTGCGGCCGATCGACTGGGACACTTGCGTGAAATCGGTCGAGAAAACCCATCGCGTGCTGGTCGTCGAGGAAGATTGCCGCTTCGCCGGCGCCGGCGCTGAGATCGCGGCAACACTGACCGAACGTTGCTTCGACGCGCTCGACGCGCCGGTGCAGCGGCTGGCTGGCCTCGACATTCCGACGCCGTTCAACGGCGCGTTGGAAGCGGCGAGCATCCCGCAGGTGGCGGACATCGTGGCGGCGGCCCGCCAACTGGGCGGAGCCACACCCGTAACCAAAGCGGCCTAGCAATGAGCGCGCCTATAACCATGCCGACGCTGTCCGATACGATGAGCAACGGACGGCTCGTGAAGTGGACCAAGGATCCGGGTGACGCCATCAAGAAGGGCGACGTCATTGCCGAAGTCGAAACCGATAAGGCGCTGATGGATGTCGAGGCCTTCCAGGATGGTTATCTGAGCGGACCGCTGACGGCGGAAGGCACTGAAGCGCCCGTCGGCCGAGTCATCGGCTACATTGCCGATAACCTGAACGAGATCCCGGGCATTGCGGCGGCCGCCGCACCGACGCCAAAAGCGGCCGCCGGAAAAGCGGGTGGCGGAAAAAAATCCGCGAATATCCCGGTCGAAGCGGCGCCAGTCTCGGCCGTGCTGGCCGCGTCAATGGCATCGATGCGTTCCTCCGCGGCGCCGAGAACGCACCGGCCACCGGTGGCGTGGCCTCCTGCTCCCGAAGCCGCTCTGCCCGTGAAGCAGGCCACGAGTGCGGGCTTGTCGGCGATCGAGGCGGGGCCGCCTTATCAGGTGGAACGCGCCTCCAGCCTGCGCGAGGCTGTTGCCCGCAACATGATCGCGAGCGCGGCGGCGCCGACTTTTCGCGTCACGGCGCGGTTGCCTCTGGACTTTTTGGTGAGCGCGGCAAAGGCGCGGCAGCAATCGCTTACGCTATTGTTGGCCCGCGCCTGTGCGCTGACGGTCGTGGCGCATCCTTTGTTCAATGCGGCCTATACGTCGGACGGTCTGGCACGCCGCGAGCGTGTGGACATCGGCATTGCCGTCGATAACGGCGATGGGCTGATCACGCCGGTCTTGCGGGACGCGGCCGTTCGATCCCTGGCCGAACTTGCGCAGGACTGGAGCGGCTTGCGCGATAAGGTCAAAAGCCGGCGGCTGGCACCGGCCGAGTATAGCGGCGCGACGTTTTATCTGAGCGACCTCGGTGTGTTTTCCGTGGTCGAGGCGTTCGAACTCGATCGTTCCGATCGGCGCGTCGGCGATACTTTCGGTCGGCGCCTCGCGTCCGCAAGGCGCCTTCTTCACGCTCGCCTGCGATCATCGGGTCGTGTTCGGCGCCGACGCCGCGCGCTTTCTTGAAACGCTGCGCGGACTGTTGAGCGACCCTGGCAAGCTTTTGGCACAGGGAGATATCAGCAGATGACCACCAACTACCCCGCGCGGCACAGCGAGTTACAGAGCCTCTTTCCCCGGCTCGGACGCGAGCTTCCCGGCCCGGTCGCAGGCTTCGCCAGTCTGCACAAGGCCGCTACCGCTGCCGGCACGCTCGACACCAAGACCAAGGAGCTGATGGCTCTCGCCATCGCGGTCGCCATCCATTGCGATCCGTGCATCGCTTATCACGTCCACGATGCGCTGAAGGCCGGCGCCACCCGCGCCGAGGTGCTCGAGGCGCTCGGGGTGGCCGTGATGATGGGCGGCGGACCGGCGGCTATGTATGCCTGCGATGCGTTTTCCGCATTAGAGCAATTCGAAAGCCAACAACAAAAATAGTCGTCGCACCGGGCCACCGCAGGAGCAATCAAGCGATCGCCGTCTTAAGCGCCAGTCGTTTTGGCCTGAAACGATTGGCGTTTTTTTATTTATGCGGCGGGGGCACCGTATTGAAGCTCACGGTTTTACGCAGCCGGGCAACGGCATAACGCATTGCTGCAGCGCCGCAATTCGGGCTGCTGCGGCAAGCGGTCGCGTAGCATAAATTCTTGCGCAGCCTGTCATTATGGGGCAAAGGCTCGTCCTCGGGGCCGTCCCAAAGAAAAAACTGGGACGAAAGAAAAAGTTAAAGCGGGACGGAATTGATGTCATCGGAATCAACGACCGCAGTCGATTCGAAGGTCGCAAGCTCCGGCGGCGGGCGCTGGAACCAGCTCGTAGTCGGCGTCCTCTGCATGGTGATGATTGCGAACCTGCAATATGGCTGGACGCTGTTCGTCAATCCGATCGATCAGAAATATCACTGGGGCACCGCCGCCATTCAGGTCGCGTTCAGCGTCTTCATCGCCACTGAAACATGGCTGGTGCCGGTCGAGGGCTGGTTCGTCGACCACTTCGGCCCCCGCGTCGTCGTCGCGCTCGGCGGCGTATTTGTTGCCGGCGCCTGGGCGCTGAATTCCGTCGCCAGTTCGCTGTGGGAATTATACCTCGCCGCGGCGCTTTCAGGCATCGGTGCCGGCGCCGTCTACGGCACCTGCGTCGGCAATGCGCTCAAATGGTTTCCCGATCTGCGCGGCCTCGCCGCCGGCCTGACCGCGGCCGGGTTCGGCGCCGGCACCGCCGCGACCGTCATCCCGATCCGGGAAATGATCCTCGGCTATGGTTATCAGTACGCGTTTCTTTGGTTCGGGCTGGGCCAGGGGTTCATTATCCTGCTGTTGTCGCGGTTCTTGCGCGCGCCGCAGCCTGGCGAGACGCCGAAGCCGGCGATGCGGCTGACGCATTCGCTGCGTGACTACACGCCGGTTGAAATGCTGAGATCGCCGGTGTTCTGGCTCCTCTATCTCATGTTCGTCATGGTCGCGGCGTCAGGCCTGATGGCGACTGCGCAGATCGCGCCGATTGCCAGGGATTTTGGCCTCGCCGACCAGTCGGTGAATGTTTTCTTTGTCACCGCCACAACGCTGAGCGCGGCGCTCGTGATCGATAATATTCTGAACGGCCTGGCGCGGCCGTTCTTCGGCTGGGTTTCCGACCTGATCGGCCGCGAGAACACCATGGCGATCGTATTCACCCTGGGGGCTGCGGCCTATTGGAATCTGGGCGCGTTTGGCCACACGCCGTATATGTTCATCCTGCTGGCGGGGCTTATCTTCTTCACCTGGGGCGAAATCTTCAGCCTGTTCCCCGCAATCGCGACCGATACCTATGGCGCGAAATATGCCACCGCCAATGCCGGCCTCCTGTACACGGCGAAGGGCACCGCCGTCTGGGTCGTGCCGTTGGCCAGCGTCATCAAGAATTACACCGGCAGCTGGCATTGGGTTTTCGTGATCGCCGCGATCATGAATTTGGCGGTTGCGGCGCTAGCCTTGTTGGCGCTCAAGCCGATGCGGCGGCGGATCACCAAAGGTTAAAGATCGGCAGCCGCGAAAATCGCTCGATCCCGCGGGCCTTCCTCACGCGCAACGCATCGCGGTCATTAGCCGCGCCGGCAGAAACTCCCTTGAACCTCTCTAAGTCTGGAATAATGTATGCCAGTGATGACATCGAACATTTCCACAGTGCGGCGCACAAATGCCGAGCGGGGCTCGGCCGAGGTGCCGGCGCTCGGACCCTCCGTCGACCCGCTGGCCAGCCCGGAAAACTTCAAGCGGCAGGCTTATGTGGCGCTGCGGAACGCGATCGCGGCGATGGATATTTATCGCAGCCGCGCCGAGATCAGGCTCGACGAGCGCCGCCTGGCCCAGGATTTCGGTATCAGCCGCACGCCGGTGCGCGAGGCGATGGCGCAGCTCGAACGTGAGGGCTTTGTGCGTTCGGTGCCGCGCCGCGGCGTCTACGTGGTGCGCAAGACCAAACGCGAGGCGATCGAGCTGATCACCGCCTGGGCCGCGCTCGAGAGCATGGCGGCACGGTTGATCACCGAAAATGCCGGCGATCAGGAGGTCGCCGCGCTGCGGCGCATGTTCGCGACCTTCGAGGATGGCGAGGTGCGCGCGCACCTCGACGAATACTCCGAGGTCAACATCGAATTCCATCAGACCATCATCCGCATGAGCGGCAACTCGGTGCTGATCGATCTCGCCGAGAATCTGTTCACCCATATGCGGATGATCCGGCGCAAGACCATCGGTGAAAAGGATCGCGCCGACCGCTCGATCCGCGACCACATGCATATCATCCAAGCACTTGAGGCGCGCGACACGCTGCGCGCGGAGACGCTGGTGCGCGACCATGCGCTCGGCCTTGCCGAGCACGTCGAGAAGTATGCGGACTATTTGGATTAAAGAACGAATGATCGGAGAGACACATGGCTGAAGCCGCAGTGAAGGCGGGGAGGGCGCAAACCACCACCGCCGACGACACACTCAAGAAGAAGAGCGCCGACGCCAACGTTGTTTCCGGCGGGCATCTCGTCGCCAAGGCGCTCAAGGCCGAGGGCATCGACACCATCTTCACGCTCTGCGGCGGTCACATCATCGACATTTACGACGGCTGCCTCGACGAGGGCATCCGCATCGTCGACGTGCGCCACGAACAGACCGCTGCCCACGCCGCCGACGGTTACGCGCGGCAGACCGGCAAGCTCGGCTGCGTGGTGACCACGGCCGGTCCCGGCTGCACCAACGCCGTCACCGGCATCGCCACGGCGCTGCGCTCGGAAAGCCCGGTGCTGCACATCGGCGGCCAGAGCGCGCTGTCGCAATGGAAGATGGGCGGGCTCCAGGATCTGCCGCATGTCGACATGATGAAGCCGATCACCAAGTTTGCCTCGACGGTAATGTCGACCGAGCGCATCGCCGACATGGTGGCGATGGCGGCACGCGAATGTTTCGCCGGCGCCTATGGACCGAGCTATCTCGAAATTCCCCGCGACGTCCTCGATCGCGAGATCGATATTGCCCGCGCCATGCTGCCGAAGCCGGGACATTATCGCGCCTCGACCAAGTCGGTCGGCGATGTGCGCGATATCGAGCGGCTCGCCGACATTCTGGTCAATGCCGAGCGGCCGGCGATCCTGTTCGGCCAGCAGGTCTGGGCCGCGCGCGGCCACCAGGAAGCGGTCGCGCTGCTGCGCGGACTGGACATTCCCGGCTATTTTAACGGCGCCAGCCGCGGGCTCTTGCCGCCCGGCGATCCGCATCATTTCGACCGCACCCGCTCGCTTGCTTTCGGCAAGGCCGACGTGATCGTGATTGTCGGCACGCCGTTCGATTTTCGCATGGGTTACGGCAAGCGCATCAACGTGCCGACGCTGGTGCAGATCGACCTTGACTACCGCACCGTCGGCAAGAACCGCGACATCACCTTCGGCATCGTCGGCGATCCCGGCGCCGTGTGCGCCGCCGTGCTCGACGCGGCGAACAGCCGGCTCAAGAACGACAAGCGGCAGATGCGCCGGCAATGGATGAAGGAGCTTTCCGCCGCCGAAGATGCGGCGCTGGAAAAGCTCATGCCGATGTTTACGTCGGAGCAGACGCCGATCCATCCGTATCGCGTCGCCTACGAGATCAACGAGTTCCTCACCGACGATACGATCTATGTCGGCGACGGCGGCGACGTGGTGACGATCTCGGCGCAGGCGGTGCGGCCGCGCTCGCCCGGCCATTGGATGGACCCGGGTGCGCTTGGCTCGCTTGGCGTCGGTACCGGCTTTGCGATGGCCGCGAAGCTCGCCCATCCGCAGAAGGAGGTGCTTTGCTACTACGGCGACGGCGCCTTCGGCATGACTGCCTTCGACATGGAAACGGCCGACCGCTTCGGCGCGCCCTACATCGCCGTCATCGGCAACAATTCGGCGATGAACCAGATCCGCTACGGCCAGCTTGCCAAATACGGCGAGCAGCGCGGCAATATCGGCAACAAGCTCGGCGACATGGAATTCTCGTATTTCCCCAAACAGTGGGGCGGCTGGGGGATCGAAGTGCGCGAGCCGGGCAAGATCGCGCCGGCGCTTCGCCAGGCGCGCGAGCAGGTCGCCAAGACCGGCAAATCCGCGGTGGTCAACATCTGGGTGGACCCGAATGAATACGCGCCGGGCACCAAAGCGCAGACCATGTACAAGTGAGGCAGCAAACAATGGTTAAGGGACGGAAAGCGGCGAAGACGAGCAAGAGCGCGAAAAGGCCGGCGAAGAAATCGATCAAAAAGGTCATAAAACTCCGAGCAAAAAAGCCGGCGCCGAAAGCGGCAACCGCGCACGGTTTGCCGCGCTCAAGCACGAAAGCGTGGGGGCAAGCCGGCCGGGCGCTCGACGGCGTGCGCATCCTCGACTTCACCCACGTGCAATCCGGGCCGACCTGCACGCAGCTGCTTGCTTACATGGGAGCCGACGTCATCAAGGTCGAGCGGCCGGGCGTCGGCGACATCACGCGCACGCAGCTGCGCGACGTCAAAGGCGCCGACAGCCTTTATTTCACCATGCTCAACGGCAGCAAGCGGTCGATCACCATCGATTCCAAGCATTCCAAGGGCAAGGAGATCCTCAACCGGCTGGTGAAGACCTGCGACGTGCTGGTGGAGAATTTTGCGCCCGGCGCGCTCGACCGGATGGGATTAACGTGGGACCACATCCACAAGCTCAACCCGCGCATGATCGTCGCCTCGGTCAAGGGCTTCGGCCCCGGGCCTTATGAGGATTGCAAGGTTTACGAGAACGTCGCCCAATGCGCCGGCGGGTCGGCCTCGACCACCGGCTTCCGCGATGGGCCGCCGCTGGTGACCGGCGCCCAGATCGGCGATTCCGGCACCGGCCTGCATCTCGCGCTCGGCATTGTCGCGGCGCTCTACCAGCGCACCCGCACCGGCCGCGGCCAGAAAGTGCTGTGCGCCATGCAGGACGGCGTGCTCAACCTCGCGCGCGTCAAATTGCGCGACCAGCAGCGGCTCAAAGCCGGCGCCCTGACCGAATACAGCCAGTACGGCGAAGGCGTCCCGTTCGGCGTCGCGACGCCGCGTGCCGGCAACGATTCCGGCGGCGGCCAGCCGGGCTGGATTCTCAAATGCAGGGGCTGGGAGAGCGATCCCGACGCCTACGTTTATTTCATTACGCAAGCGCCGGTGTGGGGCGCGATTTGCGACCTGATCGGCAAACCGCAATGGAAGACCGAGCCCGACTACGCCACGCCGCCGGCGCGGCTGCCGCGGCTGCGGCACATCTTCGACACCATCGAGCAGTGGACCATGACCAAGACCAAGTTCGAGGTCATGGAGATTTGCAATGGCCATGACATTCCGGTTGGTCCCATTCTGTCGATGAAGGAAATCGCCGAGGAGCAATCGCTGCGCGCCACCGGCACGGTGGTCGAAGTCGACCATCCCACCCGCGGCCCATACTTGACGGTGGGCAATCCGATCAAACTGTCCGACTCGATCGCCGACGTGCGCCGTTCGCCGCTGCTTGGCGAACACACCGACGAAGTGCTACGCGAGGTGCTCAAATACTCCGACACCGAGATCGCCGAGATCAAAGTGTCGGGCGCGATCACGGCGCCGGAGAAGAAGGCGGAAGCGGCGTAGCCGCCGGACCACGTCATCAAACAGTGGTATTTGCTGGATGCCCGCTGGCGCCGGCGTGAGCGGAAGGAAGAGGATTAGGAATGCGCATTGTCGTTCACGGGCAGCAGGCGTTCGGCAAGGCGGTACTCGAGGCGCTGATCAAGCGCGGCGAGGAGGTCGTCGCGGTCTATGTTGCACCGGAGAAGGAAGGCGCCAAGGCAGACCCGCTAAAGGAAGCTGCGCTGGCGGCCAAGCTGCCGATCTATCAGCCGGCGTCCTATCGCAAGCCGGAGGTGTGGGAGGAATTTCGCGCGCTCAAGCCTGACCTGCAGGTGATGGCTTTCGTGACCTTGTTCGTGCCGGAGGATTTTCTGAACATCCCGACTTACGGCTCGATCCAGTATCATCCGTCGCTCCTTCCCGCCTATCGCGGGCCGAGCGCGATCAACTGGCCGATCATCAAGGGCGACAGCGAGACCGGATTGTCGATCTTCTGGCCGGATAACGGCCTTGATACCGGCGCCCTGCTGATCCAGAGGAAGACGCCGATTTCGGCAAGCGACACGCTTGGCACGGTCTATTTCGACCGGCTGTTTCCTATGGGCGTGGACGCGATGCTTGAAGCGGTCGATCTCGTCAAAGCCGGCGAGGCGCCGCGCATCAAACAGGACGAAAGCAAAGCGACCTATGAGGGCCGCTGCGGTCCAGACAACGCGCATATCGATTGGGGCCGGCCGTGGCAAGATATCGACCGTCTGATCCGCGGCTGCAATCCGGCGCCCGGCGCCTGGTCGCGGCTGGATGGTCAGACAATAAAAATCTTCGACGCCAAGCCGTTGCCGGCCAAGGACCCGAAGGGCATCGCCGGCAAGATGGGCGAGATTGTCGCCATCGAGAACGACGGCTTTTCCGTCGTCTGCGCCGACGGCCGTTTCAAGATCACGCGCGTGCAGGCGGACGGACCCAAAATCGCGGCCCATGAACTTGCCGCCAACGCCAAGCTCAACCCCGGAATGAGGTTTTCATGAATCCGCCGTCCGCGACTGCGGCGAAGGCGTCCACCGACGCCGCGCAACACGCCAATCCGAAATCCGACATCGAAATCTCGCAGGCGGCCAAGAAACGGCCGATCGTCGACATCGCCCGCGAGCGGCTCGGCATCGCGCCGGAAAACCTCGAGCCTTTCGGCCACTACAAGGCCAAGGTCTCGATGGATTTCGTGAAGTCGCTGCAGAGCAGGCCGAACGGCAAGCTGATCCTGGTCAGCGCGATCAATCCGACGCCGGCGGGCGAAGGCAAGACGACCACGACCGTCGGCTTGACCGATGCGCTTAATTTTATCGGCAAGAAGGCGATGCTGTGCATCCGCGAGCCGTCGCTCGGGCCGTCGTTCGGCTTGAAGGGCGGCGCCGCCGGCGGCGGCTACGCGCAGGTCGTGCCGATGGAGGACATCAACCTCCACTTCACCGGCGATTTTCATGCCATCACCTCGGCGAACAACCTGCTCGCCGCGTTGCTCGACAATCACATCTATTGGGGCAACGCGCTCGGCATCGATCAGCGCCGGGTGGCGTGGCGCCGCGTGCTCGACATGAACGATCGCGCGTTGCGCTCGATCGTGTCGTCGCTCGGCGGTGTCGCCAACGGATTTCCCCGGGAAGACGGCTTCGACATCACGGTCGCCTCCGAGGTTATGGCGATCTTCTGTCTGGCGCGCGATCTCGACGACCTCAAGAAGCGGCTCGCCAACATCGTCGTCGCCTATACCCGCGACAAGAAGCCGGTGCGGGCGGGCGACCTCAAGGCCGAGGGCGCCATGACCGTGCTGCTGAAGGAAGCGCTGGCGCCCAACCTGGTGCAGACGCTTGAGGGCACGCCGGCTTTCATCCATGGCGGTCCGTTCGCCAATATCGCGCATGGTTGCAATTCGGTGCTGGCGACGACGACCGCGCTCAAGCTTGCCGATTACGTCGTGACCGAAGCCGGCTTCGGCGCCGATCTCGGCGCCGAGAAGTTCATGGACATCAAGTGCCGCAAAGCCGGCATCGCGCCGGATTGCGTGGTCCTCGTGGCCACCATCCGGGCGCTGAAAATGCACGGCGGGGTGAAAAAGGAGGACCTCAAGCACGAGAACCTCAAGGCACTCGAGGCCGGGATGAGCAACCTGCAGCGCCATGTCGAGAACGTTCGCAAATTTGGGATCGAGCCGATCGTCTCGATCAACCGGTTTTCGGTCGACACCGCGGCCGAGATCAAACTGGTCGAGGAAAAATGCAAGGCGCTCGGGGTTGAAGCCTTGATGGCCGATCATTGGGCGAGGGGCGGCGAGGGCGCCGCCAATGTCGCGCGCGCCGTGGTGAAGGTCGCCGAAAGCGGCAACAGCAAGCTCAAATTTCTCTATCCGGACGACATGCCGCTCCTGGAAAAGATCCGCACCATCGCCAAGGAAATCTACCGCGCCAAGGATATCGCCGCCGACAAGGTGGTGCGCGACCAGCTCGCCAGTTTCGAGGCCATGGGTTACGGCAAGTTTCCGATCTGCGTTGCCAAGACGCAGTACAGCTTCTCGACCAATCCGGACGCCAAAGGCGCGCCGACCGATCACATCATCCCGGTGCGTGAAGTGCGGCTCTCCGCCGGCGCCGAGTTCGTGGTTGCGATCTGCGGGGAGGTCATGACCATGCCCGGCCTGCCGAAGGTTCCGGCTGCCGACGCGATCGATATCGGGCCGGATGGACGAATCGTAGGCCTGTTCTGAGGCCTGCCGGTTCGCGAATGATCCGCGCCCTGAACGCGCCGGCTGGCGGCGACGGGTGTGACTGCCGGTTGCGGGCACGTAACAACGTCAAGCTGTGATTGCCGCACGTTTCGAAGTTTTTCTAAAAATTTTCATCTTTTTGCGAGGTGCCGATAGGTCGGTATTTTCGTACCTTGCCGCTAAGAAAGTGCGCAGACCTTCCGCCGCTGTCAGAGATGCGGCTGCGGAAACGAGGGTCAAAGCTTTATCGATTGCACCCCAGTGGTTGTACTCCGATGCTCAACGCCGTCCTCTCCATCGAAAATCCCAAATGCGCCGAAACCCAGTCGCTGATCGATGAACTCAACAATGCGGTCGCGACCGGGGACGATAAACAACGCCTGAGAATTCTCGAGCGCGTCGCCGATTTGTTCGCAGCCGGCTCGCGCGGCTACTCCAGCGATCAGGTCGCGCTGTTCGACGACGTGCTGCAGAAGCTTTCCGCCGATATTGAAGTGAAGGCGCGGGCGACGCTCGCCCAGCGGCTGGCGCACATCGAGGGTGCTCCCCCCAAACTCATCCGCTTGCTGGCCTTTGACGACGCGATCGAGGTGGCCGAGGAGGTGCTGGTTCACTCGCAGCAGCTCAGCGACGCCGATCTGGTCGAAAACGCCAGCACGAAGAGTCAGGAGCATCTTTTTGCTATTGCCCAGCGCCTGAAGCTGAGCGAGCCGGTGACCGATGTTCTGGTCGAACGCGGCGATCGGCGCGTCGTGCACAGGGTGGTCGGAAACAAGGGTGCGCGATTTTCGCTCGCCGGGTACGAAAGGCTGACCAACCGTGCGCGTCGCAGCCGAAAGCTGACGCTGGCGCTCGGTCAGCGCAATGATCTGCCGCGTCACTATTTCCTGAAGCTGCTCGAAACCGCGTCCGCTGCGGTGCGTGCCGAGCTTGAAAGCTCCGATCCGCAGGCGATCCACGACGCGATCGACGAGGTGGCGACCACCGTGCAACAGGAGGCACGCAAGGCGTCGCGGCGATATGCTGCGGCCTTGCGCGACGCCAATCGCTCGTTCAATGCACATCCGTTCAATGAGGCCAATATTCACGCCCCGGCCCACGCGCAGGATTTCGAGCGAACGGTGATTGCGCTGGTAAAGCTCGGCCGTTTCCCGGCCGATCTGGTTGAGCGCGCTTTGCTCGACAAAGGCGAGGACATGATCCTCATTCTTGCCAAGGCGGCCGGCTGCTCCTGGACGACTGTCAAGGAATTGCTGCTGATGCATGTCGCCGAACGCGATCTGCAGCCGGATGATCTGGCGCAGTTCTTTGAACGATACAAAAAACTGACTCAGCAGACGGCCCGTAACATCATCAATTTTTACAGGCAGCGCGTGACGCTCCGGACGCAGAAGACGCACGGCGCCACAGTAAGCCCGTCTGATTCGCAATCTGCCTGAGCTTGATCCGGCTTCTCGGCGCCGGCCGCCGCCTGTGGCGGTGCCGGGCCGGATGCCAAATCGTGCGAAATTGTACTAGGATTGTTGCGGCGGGGCGCCCGGCTTTTCGGCGCCGCCGCCGTGATGGACATACAGAGGACCGAAGATGTTGAAGTTTTACTATAGCGGCGCGCCCAACCCGACCAAAGTGGCGCTTTTTCTCGAAGAAGCCGGGCTCCCTTACGAGCCGGTCGCGGTCGATACCCGCAAGGGCGACCAGCACAAGCCGGACTATCTGGCGGTCAATCCCAATGCGAAAGTGCCGGCGATCGTCGACGGCGACGTCACCGTGTTCGACAGCAACGCCATCCTGCTTTACCTCGCCGAGAAGACCGGCAAGTTTTTGCCGCCGAAAGGCGACAAGGCGCGCGGTGAGCTGTTGTCGTGGCTGATGTTCGTGGCATCCGGCGTCGGCCCGTATTCCGGGCAGTCGGTGCACTTCCGCCAGTACGCGCCGGAAAAGATTGAGTACGCGCTCAACCGCTACGCCTTCGAGGCGCGGCGCCACTTCGGCATTCTCGACGCGCGCCTCGCCAAGCAGAAATACATGATCGACGAAACCTACACGATCGTCGACATGGACGTATGGGGCTGGGCGCGGCTGATACCGGTTGTTCTCGGCGAAGCGGCCTGGGCGCAATTCCCGAATCTCGAGACGCCTGGTCGACGAAATCAGTGCCCGGCCGGCGGCGCAGCGGGCAGTGGCACTCAAGGACAAGCACAAATTCAAGACCGAGATGGACGACGAGGCGCGCAAGGCGATGTTCCGGCACCTGACCGAAAAGGTCGCTTGATCAAAACATCCCCATGCGTTCGCTCGCCATATAGCCGGTGAGTAGCAGCACGCCGAACAGCATCACGACAAACGCGGCACCGACTTCGATGCCGCGCAGAATGAGCGTGCCGTAGCCGGCCTTCGTCGCGGCATATCGCTTCGCCACGGCCTTGGCGGCGACGGCCAGCGTGGCAATCGCTGCGACGGTGATGGCGGTGCCGAGTCCCATCACGAAGGTCGAGGCGACGCCGGCCCAGAACAGGCCCTGCGCCAGCGCGAAGACGAGTACGATGATCGCACCGGAGCAGGGCCTTAAGCCGACGGCAACGATTGCCGAGAGCCCGCGGCGCCAGCCGCCCGGCCCGGCTAATTCCTCCGGGTCCGGCCCGTGTGCATGGCCCCACGGCAGGACGTCGTCGTCCCCATCGTCGTCGTGGGCGTGGGCATGCGGATGCGCGGGTTCGTCATGGTGGTGGTGCGCGTGGCCGTGATCGTGGCAGGCGTGGCTTTCCGATAGCGGTGCCGTCGCCGGTTCGGGTGCGGCCCGGACCTTGTGCAGAGCATGCAGAAACCCGCGTCCCTTCACCCACAGGAGCCGCGCACCCAGGAGCACGATGAGCGCGTAGCCGACGATCTCGACGACGCGCACGGTGTCGCCCATCATCTTCGCCGTGGCGCCGATGACGATCGCCGCGACGGCCACGACCACGACGGCGATCAATGCCTGCAGCAGCGCCGAGGCAAACGACAGTGCGATGCCGCGCCGCCAGGTTTCCTCATTGGCGACCAGGTAGGACGAGATCACCGCTTTGCCGTGGCCCGGCCCGGCAGCATGGAAAATGCCGTAGACGAACGAGACGCCCATCAATCCCCAATAGGCCGAGCCGTCGGTCTTGGCGGCGCGGATCAAACCAGACAGCGCCCGATAGAACAGCGCCTGTTTGGTGAGGATCCAGCCGATGAAACCGTCGGCCGGCGGCGGACGCAGGCCGCCGAATGGCCCGATTTGTGCGAGGGCGTCGCCGGCGGTGATCGCGGCGAGCAATGCAATGGCTACCACCAGCAAAAGAGGCGGGCTTGGAGTCCGCCCGGTGCCCAGCGTCACGGGCAGGTCACCGCGATTTTGTTGGCGAAATTGGCGCCCATGCCGATATTGGCCTCCGAGGTCGGAAACGCCTGATTCAGCCGCAGCGTGGCGGGAAAATTACCGTCATTCGGCTTTGTGACCGCGGCCGTACATTGCGCCGGCGCATTGACCAGCCGCACTTGATCCTTTTCCGCGAAACCGAAGTCGATAAAAAATTCCGGATCGTAGACTTTGATTTCCAGCGACTTGGCGTTGACCGGCGTCTTGAACGGCAGCGTGAAATGGAGCGTCAGCACCGTTTCTTTCGGATCGTAGTCAAGGAAATAGTCGACCGGATCGACAAACGCGTCGCGCCGGCGTTTGCCGTTGATCCTGGCATAGGTGAAGTAGGCGTATTCTTTCAGCGACTCGACGTTCACCTTGGCCAGCGGCGCCAGCTCGTCGCGCGTGAACATGCCCTTAGTTTTCTGCGAGCCCCTGGGTAGCGTAGGCGGAGAACATGTCGTCGAAGGTCCAGGCGTGACGCACGCCGGTGACCGAGCCATCGGGCGCATAGAGGATTTCCTCGGTCATGGTCACCCAGACGTGCGGATGGGCGTGCGCGCTCCCCGTCGCTGCGACGAGGCTTGCTGTGACTGCAATGACAGTGACGAAGCGGTGGATCATCGGTCCGGCGCCAGTGGTGCCGCCCCGAGACGGCGGAGCACACATTAATACGGAGTGGGGCGGAAAGGAGGCTCAGCCATTATCCGCTGCCGCCGGAGCGAAGCTGGGAAAGGGGGGACCGTCGCGGAGCCTGTCATCGGGCCGGCCACTTCGGGCCGGACCCGTGGGCTCCTCGCAATGACGCCTCTCCCGCGTACTTCAGGCGTGCGCTTGTTGCCGGGCGGCTGCCAGTGTTCGCTTGCGGGTCCGCTTATTGAACGACCGCTTCGCAGCACGGATCGCGGCTGGTCTTAAGGTCAGAACGCGGCGTGACTTGCGCGAAAGCGCATCGTGTTCGTCCCCGCCCTTTTGTCCGCGCGAGGCTAAACCCCCGCGGCTCCGCCATCGGCCCGCGGATCATGCGCTCCTTCGCAGGTGCCGTCGGGATGCAGCACCACAGCGCCGGCATGGCCCATCACGTCGGAATAAGGCTCGGATAAAACTTCGACCTCGTGGCCGGCCGCGGCGAGGGCATCGACCAGATTGCCGTCGAAGCGCGACTTCCAATCGCAGCTTGGTGTGCGGATCGCCCCAGGTCCGCCCGAGCACCCAGCGCGGGCGATCGATCGCCGCCGCAAGCGGTTCATCGAACAGTACGTGGCGGGTGAACATTGCGGCCTGGAACTGCGGCTGGCCGTCGCCGCCCATGCTGCCATAGGCCATGATGCGTCCGTCCTTGAGGATCGCCAGCGCGGGATTAAGCGTATGGAACGGCAGCCGGCCGGGCGCGAGCATGTTGAGCGCGCCGCGCTGCAGCGAAAAGCTGGTGCCGCGGTTCTGCATCACAATGCCGGTGCGCGGCAACACGCAGCCCGAGCCGAACTCCCAGTACAGCGACTGGATGTACGAGACGACCAGGCCGGTCGTGTCGGCGGCGCCCATCCAGACGGTATCGCCCTCGCCATAGGCGAGGGGCCAGCGCGCGGCTTCTCGGCGATCGATCTTCATTGCCTCGCCGGCGATGAAGCGCGGATCGAGACAGCGATCGAGCGCGTGCGCCAGATTGTTCGGATCGGTCACGACGCGATCGCGTACACGCAGCGCCCGCTTGGTCGCTTCGACGAGGCTGTGGATGTGATCAAATCCCTCCGCTTGCTTCACGCCCAAGCGCGCGAACAATGCGAGAATCATCAGCGAGGCGATGCCTTGCGTCGGCGCGTCAGTGTTGTAGATGGTGCCGGCGGGCAACTCGACCTGCAGCGGCGCGGCCAGCGCGGCGCGATAACGCGTCATGTCCTCGCGGGTGACCGGGCTGCCGATGCGGGCAAGATCGGCGGCGATCTCCCGGCCAATGTCGCCGCGATAAAAATCGTCGAGGCCGGCGTGGGCGAGCTGCGCTAGGGTTTCGGCGAACGCCGCCTGCTTCAAGGCGGCGCCGGCCGCTGGCGGTTTGCCACCTGACAGAAACACCTCGGCGAAGCCCGGTACCGGCGCAAGCTCGGCAAGCTTCTCCTGCGTCAGCGCCGCCTGGCTGCGCGAAACCGTATAGCCGTTGCGGGCAAGGCCGATGGCGGATGCCAGAAGAACATCAAGCGGCATGGTCGCGCCATGGGTTTTTGCCGCCTCGAGCGCCAGCATCCACCCGCCAACCGCGCCCGGCACGGTGAGCGCGGCGAGCGGCCCGCGCGGCGGGATCGTCTCATACTCGCGATAGAGCTCGGGCCGCGCGTCGAGGCCGGCGGGGCCGGCGGCCATGATGGCGCGCAGCCGGCCGGTGGGCTCGCGAACGAGCCAAAAGCTGTCGCCGCCGAGGTGGTTCATGTGCGGATAGACCACCGCGATGGTCGCCGCCATGGCCAGCATCGCTTCGATCGCATTGCCGCCCTCGGCAAGGATCGCGCGGCCGGCTTCCACGGCGGCGAAATGCGGCGCGCAGACGACGCCGCGGCGGTGGCCGGCGCTGTGCAGGTCGACCATGCTACCCTTCTAACGCTCCCTCGCCTGCGGGGGAGGGTAGGGTGGGGGCTAGTTCGGCCAGGCCGCGCTTGCGCAGCAGCGCTTCGGGGCTCGGCAGCCGGCCGCGAAAGGCTTTGTAGGCGTCGGCCGGATCGCGCGAACCTCCAGCGGCGTAGATCGTCTCGCGCAGCCGCTTCGCCGTCGCCGGATCGAAAATGTCGCCGGTCTCCTCGAACGCCTCGAACGCGTCGGCGTCGAGCACTTCCGACCACATGTAGCTGTAATAGCCCGCGGCGTAGCCGCCGCCCGAGAACACGTGGTCGAAGTGCGGCGGGCGATGGCGCATGACGATTTCGCCCGGCATGCCGATGCGCGCCAAGGCGTTGGCCTCGAACACGGTGGCATCGAGCGCGCCGGGCGTCGCGAGCGAATGGAAGTCGAGATCGACAAAGGCCGAAGCGAGATACTCGACGGTGCCAAAACCCTGATTGAAATTGCGCGCCGCGATCAGCCGTTGCAGCAGCTCCTCAGGCATTGGCGCGCCAGTCCGGTAATGCCGGGCGAAACGCCGCAGCACGTCCGGCTGTTCGAGCCAGTGCTCGTAGAGTTGCGACGGCAATTCGACGAAATCGGTGGCGACGCTGGTGCCGGAAATTTGCGGATAAGTCACGTCGGACAGAAGGCCGTGCAGCGCATGGCCGAATTCGTGGAACAATGTGCGCGCATCCTCGAAGGAAAGCAGCGTAAGCTCGCCCGCGGCCGCTTTGGCGAAATTGCAGACGTTGACGATGAGCGGGCGAATGTCGCCGGCGAGCTTTTCCTGATCGCGCAACGAGGTCATCCAGGCGCCGCTTCGCTTTGACGGCCGGGCAAAGTAATCGCCGAAGAACAGGCCGATCTCGGCGCCATCGCTGCCGCGCACCTCCCAGACGCGCACGTCGGGATGCCAGACCGGAACGTCCGGGCGCTGCTTGAAGCACAGCCCGAACAGACGGCCCGCCGTGTCAAACGCCGCCTCGATCATCCGCTCGAGATTGAGGTAGGGCTTGATGGCGGCCTCGTCGACATCGCAGCGCCGCTGGCGCAGCTTCTCCGCGTAATGGCGCCAGTCCCAGGGCTCGAGCGTGAAGTTGCCGCCTGTCTCCTGGATGAGCGCCTGCATGGCGTCGCGATCGGCCAGCGCCCGGGCGCGCGCCGGCGCCCATACCGTGTCGAGCAAATTCCGTGCGGCTTGCGGCGTTTTCGCCATGGCGTCATCGAGCCGGTAATGGGCGAAGTCGGAGTAGCCGAGCAAGCGGGCGCGCTCGGCCCGCAGCTTGACCATTTCGGCGATGATCGCCTTGTTGTCGGTCGCGCCGCCATTGTCGCCGCGGGAAACGAAGGCGCGAAACACCTTTTCGCGCAGGTCGCGGCGCTCCGCGAATTGCAGAAAGGGCTCGACGCTGGAACGCAGCAGCGTGACCGCGTAACCGTCGAGGCCGCGTTCCTGCGCTTCGGACTTCATCGCCTCGCGCATGAAATCCGGCAGCCCGACAAGCTCGGCTTCGTCGTGAAGAGCAAGCGTAAAGGCTTGCTCGTCGGCGAGCACGTTCTGGCTGAACGCAGTGCCGAGCTCCGCCAGCCGTTCGATGATCTCGGCCAGCCGCCCCTTGGCCGCGCCATTGAGTGCGGCGCCGGCACGGCGGAAGGTCACATGATAGCGTTCCAGCACACGCTTCTGCTCGGCATCAAGGCCGAGCGTGTCGGCCTGCCGCATCAGCGCATCGATGCGGCGGAACAGGGCGGCGTTGGTGTGGATTTTATTCCAGTGACGGGCGAGCTGCGGCGCCAGATCGCGCTCGATCTCAAGCAATGCGTCGTTGCTGTCGGTGCCGACCAGAAGCTGGAAAACATGCTCGACCCGCGCCAGCGCCTCGCCGCTTCGTTCCAGCGTGGCGACGGTGTTGTCGAAGCTCGGCGGCTCCGGGGCCGCCGCGATGGCCGCGATCTCGGCGTCATGCTCGGCAAGCGCGCGCGCATAAGCCGGGCCGAAATGTTCAGGCCTGACGCGGTCGAATGCCGGAACCCGGTCGGGGGTCGTCCAGGGTGCGAAAAACGGATTATCCGCGGCGGTTTGTTCAGTCATCGGGGCCCATGCCACATGCAGATGCAGGCGTGATATATGTCATTGGCGCAATGCGTTACAGCGCTTGAGGAGAAGTTTCCGGTGCCCCGTCACGCCGATTATGTGCCGCACGGCGTCATCCCAGCCGTGCTGCTGCCGTTCGCCGACGATCTGACGATCGATGAGATGAGCTTCCGCAAGCACCTGCGCGACGTGGCGGCGACCCCAGACCTTTCCGCCATCGCCATCAACGCCCATTCGACCGAGGTGGCGTCCTGCAGCTTCGACGAACAGCGCCGCGTGCTCGACATCGCCCGGGACCAAGTCGGCGATGGGTTGCCGATCGTCAATGGCGTGTGGGCGGACGGCAGCCTCGAAGCCGCCCGCATCGCCGGCGCGGCGGAGGCGGGCGGCGCCTCGGCGCTGCTGGTGTTTCCGCCGGCGCCGTTCACCCTCGGACAGTCGCCGGCCATGGCGCTCGAGCATTTCAAGCGCATCGCCGACGCCTCAAGTCTGCCGATCATCGCGTTCCAGTATCCATTGGCGACCGGCCAGGGCTATCCGCGCGACACGCTCCTTGAGATGATCGAGTCGGTGCCGGCCATTCGCGCCATCAAGGACTGGTCAGGGAACGTGCCGCAGCATGAAATGCACGTCCGCGAGCTGCAGAGCCGCAATCCGCCGGTCAATGTGCTCACGACCCACAGCGCGTGGCTGTTGAGCTCGCTGGTGCTCGGCTGCAACGGGCTCCTTTCCGGCAGCGGCAGCGTGATCCCCGACCTCCAGGTGGCCTTGTTCCAGGCGGTCAGGAACAACGATCTCGCCGCCGCGCGGCGGCTCAACGATCGCATCTATCCGCTGGCCCGCGCCTTCTATGCCGATCCCTGGGCGGACATGCACAACCGGATGAAAGAGGCGCTGGTGCTGCTCGGCCGCCTGCCGCGAGCGGTGGTGCGGCCGCCGCTGGTCAAGCTTGATCGCGCCGAGATCGACCGCGTCCGGGCGGCTCTGGTCGAAGCCGGGCTCCTGTCGCCAAAAGCCGCCCGCGACGCCGCGTAGGCTTGATCCGGCCGCGCCTTTGCGACAAAAGAACCGCGCATGAACAAGCCCGAACCCCAACACCCCCGGCGCAGCCGCCGCATCCTTTGGCAGAACGTGGTGACCGTCGCCAGTGCGGCGATCCTGATCAGCGCCGAAGTGTTTGGCGCCGCCTTTGCCGGCAGCTGGGCGATCGCCAACCTGCTCGCGCTCGGGCCGATCGGCGCGCATGCGCTCGACGGGCTGTTCGTCGCTTGCGGCATCGTCGTCATGGTGCAGTTCGTCCGCGCCGCACAGCGCGTCGAGCCGTTCACTGCGGACTGAACAAATTTCGGACGCCGCATCGTGCGCGTCGCCGGAAAAACCGCGGCTCTAACTTTTTGTTAAGACCAAAACGCTTGACAGCGCGGCGCAATAGCTTATTGCAGAAATTGCCCAATTTCGCACGTGCCTGTGGCCGTGTGTCGGTCGGTGGGCATCCGGACAAGAGGCCGGACAGCCGCCTAAGGAAGAGACCACTACTTCCTTGCTCCCGCGACCGACAGCCGGAGGCGAACCGGCAATGCCCGCTCTCCACGGGCGACGCGGCTTAAAGCAACGACGGAAGGGCTTTTTTGGATCCCCGGCGCTCAATGCCGGTTGACTGAAAAGGCTTGTCCTTCTTTGCCAGCAGTGCGGAACGGGGTCTCCCTCATCCGGACCAAGGCAGCAATCACGGCGACGCAGTGACGCTCCGCACGGTGCGGAACGATGCGTGTCGCAGGAGGTTCACCTCGGCGGCTGCGCCGCCTGTCGGATAGGGGAGTGGGTGGCAATGACCGCGCGTATCCGCGAATTTCTCAAGCAACGTACCGATGCCGGACCCTGCCTGGTGGTCGACCTCGATGTTGTCCGGGAGAACTACCAAAGCTTCGCCAAGGCGCTGCCGGACACCAAGGTGTTCTATGCCGTCAAGGCCAATCCGGCGCCGGAAATCCTCAAGCTTCTAGCCGGCTTCGGCTGCTGCTTCGACGTCGCCTCGATCGGCGAGACCGAGGCCGTGCTGGCGGCGGGCGCCGCAGCCGATCGCATCTCCTATGGCAATACGATCAAGAAAGAGACCGAAATCGCCGCCGCCCACAGGCTCGGCGTCGCACTGTTTGCGGTCGATTGCGAAGCCGAGGTGGAGAAGGTGGCGCGGGCCGCCCCGGGCAGCCGCGTGATCTGCCGGATCGTCTGCGACGGCTCCGGCGCCGAGTGGCCGCTGTCGCGCAAGTTCGGCTGCGAGCCGGTCTATGCCGCCGACATTCTGGAGTTCGCGCATAAGCGGGGCCTGATTCCGCACGGCGTGTCCTTCCACGTCGGCTCGCAACAGCACAACATCGAAGCCTGGGACCGCGCGCTCGCCTCGACGGCGGCGGTGTTTCGCGCCTGCGCGGAGCGCGGCATCGGGCTTGCCGTGGTCAATCTCGGCGGCGGCTTCCCGGCCCGCTATGTCCGCAAGACGCCGAAGCTCGAATCCTACGGCAAGGCAATCTTCCGCTCGTTGCGCAAGCATTTCGGCAATGCCATCCCGGAGACGATCGTCGAGCCCGGCCGGGGCCTGGTCGGCAACGCCGGCTTGATCGAGGCTGAGGTGGTGCTGATCGCCAAGCGCTCGCCCGAGGACGAGGTGCGCTGGGTCTATCTCGATATCGGCAAATTCCACGGGCTCGCGGAAACCATCGGCGAGTCGATCCGCTACCCGATCCGCACCACCAAAGACCGCGACGAGACCACGCCCTGCATCATCGCCGGGCCGACCTGCGACTCGGTCGACGTGCTCTACGAGAAGACGCCATACCCACTGCCGGTGTCGCTGGCGATCGGCGACAAGGTGCTGATCGAGGCCGCCGGCGCCTACACGGCGACCTATTCCTCGGTCGGCTTCAACGGCTATCCGCCGCTGCGGCAGTACGTGATCTAAGCCCGGCGGGGCGCGCCGTCGACCGCCGGCTCGGTCACCGGGGCCGCTAACGCCTACAGCCCCGGGGAAACGACTATCCCTGCATCCAACAGTCGGCTCGGCGGGAGGCGTCTGTTTTTGCCGTCCGATCGAGGTGACTGAGGCCATTCCGCCCGACGTCTCGTATCGGCTTGGGTCGAGTGGCTCGCAAAACGCCCGTATCTTTTAGCTAAGTTTAAGTGAATTGATTCTCCAATGGGTCTGGATCGCGCCTTAGTCTAGTACCGCGTTCGAGACATTGCCGGCTCAGGCACAGGTTCGGTGATCAATCGCGGGTCGAGCGACATGGCGCCGGCGAATCCGGCGGCCGAATTAACCGATCAGAATTGATGAAGCGCCAACTGAACGAAGCCTTTGATGCCGCAATTGCGCAGGACATCGCTTCCATTTTGCTGGCCGGACCGCCAAGTCCGGCCTGGCAATCATTCGTAACAGCCGCGCATGACGCGGGCGAATCGCTGCCGCCCGTTATCCAAATAGATTTGATCCAGGATGTGATCCAAGGGCATCGCCTCCATGAGGCCATCGCGTGGCTGTTCGGCGACGGCGTGCCTCCCACGATGGATGTGCAAAGTGTTTCCGTTGCTGAAAACAGCCCGATCGCAGCTTCTTCCCTCATCACGTCCCTATCGAATCCGAGCAACAATGACATCACCTACTATGATTTCTATGACGCCGGCCGGAACGGCTACTTCACCGTGAACGGGGTGGCCGAGCCCGACGGTCAATGGATTTGTGTGCCCGCGAACAATCTGAGCAATGTCGACTATGTCGGCGGCTCCGCGCCGGGAAGCGAGACGCTCCACGTCAAGGCTTACGACGCCACGAGGGCAACCTGGGTTGGCTACAGCTCGCTGACCGCCACCACCGACGTCGTTCCTGCGGTGAATGTGCAAAACGTCGCCATTGCCGAGAACGCCTCGATCGCGGCTGCTTCCCTCATCGCGTCGATATCGAACCCGAGCAACGGCAGCATCACCTATTACGGGTTCTATGATGCCGGCGGCAGCGGTCACTTCACGTTGAACGGCGTGGCTGAGCCTGACGGCCAATGGCTTTATGTGCCCGCCAGCAATCTGGGCGCTGTCGACTATGTCGGCGGCGCCGCGCCGGGAAGCGACACTCTCAACATCGAGGTATACGACGCCACAACGTCGACATGGTCCGTGTCCAGCGCGCTCACGGCCACCACCTACGACGTGGCGCCTACGGTGAATGTGCAGAGCGTTTCCGTCGCCGAGAACACAGCGATCGCAGCCGCTTCCCTCATCACGTCGATATCGAACCCGAGCAACGACAGCATCACCTGTTACGGGTTCTATGATGCCGGCGGCAGCGGTCACTTCACGTTGAACGGCGTGGCTGAGCCGGATGGCCAATGGATTTATGTGCCCGCGGGTAATCTGGGGACTGTCGACTATGTCGGCGGCGCTTCCCCCGGAAGCGACACCATCACCATCGAGGCTTACGACGCCACGGCGTCGACTTGGTCGACTTCCAGCCGGCTCACCGCCACGACAACCGGGAACGCGTTTTCGCTGCAATACAAAGGCTTCGATTACCCCGCCTTCTACAACGGCGCCTACGAAAATTCGGACTTACTGCCGACCCTGGTCCAGACCGGCGCCAATTCGGTTGAAGTGACGCTCGATTACGGCATCAACGCTCAAACATCGCAGGTCGTGGCGGATCCAAACTACACCGATAGCCTCACCGCGCTTGGCGACACCATCGCGCAGGCCGAAAGTCTCGGCATCTCCGTGATGGTCAGGCCGCTGATCGATTTCCTCAATCCGGCCGAGAGTGCCCCATACAGTGTCGGCGACTGGCGCGAGTATTACCAGCCGGCCAATGTCGCCACTTTCTTCGCCAGCTACCAGCAGATGATCGTGGCCGAGGCGGAAGTTGCGCAAGAGAACGGCGCCCAGATGTTTTGCATCGGCACCGAACTCGATCAGCTCACCGGTCCGCAATATCTGCCCTATTGGACCGATATCATCAATGCGGTGCGCGCGGTCTACAGTGGCCCGTTGACCTATTCGGCGTCGTGGACGACGGCGAGCGAAGTCAGTTTCTGGAACCAGCTCAATTACGAGGGCATCGATTGTTATGTGCCGCTGTCGAACCACCGAACCCGACGCTGCAGGATCTGGTCAATGGTTGGCTCGATCCGGCGACGCCGTCGACGAATCCCGGCGCTTACGCGGTGATCGGCAATCAGTCGCCGATCCAGTATTTCGAAAACCTTTCGGCGGAATCCGGCAAACCGCTGATCTTCACCGAGATCGGCTATGCGAATGACAGCGGCGCCGCCGCCGATCCGTCCGCGTCGGGCAACAGTCCGGATCCGGCGCTGCAAGCCGAGCTTTATCAGGCGTTCTTTCAGGCGTGGCAGCAGTCCGGCAGCTCGTCCCTGATCGGCGCCTATTTTTGGGAATGGGACCCGAACGGCAGCCGCTCGAATGTGGGGCCGAATATCGACAGCTTCAGTCCGCAGAACAGCCCGGCGCAGACCGCGGTCACGACCGGCTTCGAGTCGACGGCGTCAACGATCGCCAATGGCGCAACGCTCGAAATCTCCACTCCCAATTCCGGATCGGTGACTTTCGACGGCCCAACTGGCGTGCTGAAACTTGAGGATCCGCAAACATTCAGCGGGCCGATTTTCAATTTCACCGGCAATGGCAATTTGGCGAGTTCGGATCAAATCGATCTGAGCGACATCCACTTTGGCCCGCAAACGACGGCTTCCTATGCCGGCGATGCCGACGGCGGCACTCTGACGGTAACCGATGCCCAACATGACGCCGCAAGCGTCGAGCTGGTCGGCGATTATGAAAATTCGACGTTCACGCTTTCCGGTGACGGCAATGGCGGAACATTGGTGGTCGATCCGCCGGCGTCCGGATCGGTAACGATCGGCGGGCCGGGCAACGATGCCTTCATATTCAATCCCGCGTTTGACTCGCGCCTCGCGGCCAACGCTGCAAGCTTTGGCGGTTTTGACCGCGAGTACGGGCGGGCGACTGAAGCGCGGAACACTTCGCAATCGCTGTTGGCGTCCGCCGAAAGCGGCCACGCTTCGGTGATCGACGCTTTCCTCCACGAGGGCATCGCTCCGGCTGACGTCCATCCAACCGGCCTGCACGCCAACACCTTCATTACTCATTGATTGGACGTGACCTCGGCGACGTAGCGTCATTTTATTCCCAGACCTCGAGCCATTCGAGATGCGGCCTGATCGGCTTGCGCTCGTCGTCGCTCCCGCCGTGCGGCCGGGTGCTTCCCTATTTCGGCTGGACGTTCGGATCGCCGCCCGGGCTTCCGGGTGGCGGGATTACCGGCGTGTTGCTCGTTTTCGGCGTTGGCGCTTTGATGCCGGGATCGACATCTGGCGGGCAAATGACGCCGCTGGTTTGATCGAGTTTTTGACTGAGCGTCTGGTTGGATTGCTCCTGTGGCGTACAGCCCGTCGCATCGGCGGCGGGCGCCACGGTCAGGCCGGCGGAATACGCGGTCACCAGGGCGATCAGCCCCGTCGCGGTCGCAGACACCATCATGCGAGCCATCCGTCGCTGGGCCTATACCCAACGATAACCGCCCGGGAAAAGCCCGGTTCCCGCGCTCGCGCGCAATCAGGACGCCGCCCACTCGACATGCGCCTTGATGGTCATGTCCTCGTCGTTGATCCAGCCGTGCGGCCGTGCCTTCTCGATCATGGCAGCAAAGTTCTGCTGCCACGCGGCGTCGTGCTCGACCCCGTGCCAACGACGTAGCGTCTCCTGGAAGATCCAGGCGGTGTCCGCATCGGGCAGGGTCGCCTTGCCGTCGAGCGCTGCGCGGACTTCGGCAAGGCGCGCTCGATCGGCTTCGACAATAAGCTTGAAGGCGCGAAAGTTCTGGCGGTCTTCAAATAAAAGCTCGCCGCCTGCGGTTAGCTTCAGGAACACGGATCTTCCTCCTTGTCGTCACGACAGATCGATCACGCCGGCGCCGCCATCTTCGGTTCCGAACGCGAGAAGCTTTCCGTCGCCGCTCCAGGCCAGCGCCGTGATCGGCGCCGCGCCGGCCTTTTTGGCCAAAATCTCGGCGCCGTCTTCGATGCGTACCAAGAGCACGATGCCATCGCCAAAGCCGGTGGCGACAATCTCCTGTTTGGGATGACAGGCAACGACTTGGACGCGGTGCTCGGATGGCGCCAACAGCCGCGGCTGCTTGCCCATGGGCCCGTCCTTGGTTTGAAACGGCCAGAGGATGAGTTGCGTCGAGCCTGAAGTCGCGAGCCATCGCCCGCCGGCGGTCCAGCCAAGCGACGTAACCCGTGCGGCATAGCCGGACATGCGCATATGCTTGCCGTCGGCGAGCCGCCAGCCGTGCAGCATCGGCTCCTGCATGGTGGTGACCAGAAAGCGGCCATCGGGATTGACGGTGGCGCCGAGATGCGAGCCCTTCCATTCGAGCTTTTCCGGCGCGGCCTGCGGGGCATTGGGAAACCAGAGCGTAGCGCCGTTGTAATGAGCGATGGCAAGGCGAAAGCCCTTGGGTAGAAAAGCCAGTCCGCCGACGGTCGAAGGAGCTTCGAATTCGCGCCCCCACCCTACCCTCCCCCGCGAGCGGGGGAGGGTAGGGTGGGGGAGCACGAAAGCCGTCTTGCCGGCCGACCAGGCGACGGCGCCGTCGGGCGCGAGTGCAACATGATCGATCCAGCGATGCTTCGGATCGCTCGCGAGCGTGTGGGTCTCACCGGCGCTATTCGTCGCGACCACCCTGCCGTCGTCGCCGCCGCTGACGACACGCTCGCCATCGGCGGCCGTCGCCAGGATGGCGCCGCTATGGACGGCGACGCGCTGCGGCTGGCCTTCGGGTTCGGCGAACAGCATCGCCTCCTCGCCGAGGACGAATACTGCAGTGATGCCGAGAAAATGCGCGGCCACGACCGGCGCGCCTGCCGCGATCGGCCGCGTGCGATCGACGACGGAAACAGTATCGCTGCGGGTGTCGGTCATTGTCCTTCACCTCTTCCCGCCGACGGGGAGAGGTTTCATCACGCAATGCAGCTTTCAAATCCCTGCCGGATTTTTTCTTCCGGCAGGTTGCGGCCGATAAAGACAATGCGGCTGTCGCGGTTCTCGTCTTGGTTCCACGGCCGCTGGTGGTCGCCGTCGAGGATCATATGCACGCCCTGGAAGACGAATCGCTCGTCATCGTTTTTGAACGAGAGAATGCCTTTGCAGCGCAGGATGTTCGGACCTTCGGTCTGTACCAAATTCTGCACCCAGGGAAAGAACTTGTCGGGATCGAGCGGCTGGTCGCTCTGGAGCGAAACCGACTGCATGTCCTCGTCGTGATAGTGCTTGAGCCCGCCGCGGTGCGTGTGCTCGTGGCCATGATCATGATGATGATCGTGGTCGTGTCCATGCCCGTGATCGTTCGCGTCCTCCTTGGCAAGGAACTCCGGCTCGATGTCGAGGATGCGGTCAAGATCGAAGGCGTTGCGCTCGAGCACTTCATTGAGCGCGATCTGGGCGCGCTCGGTCTTGTGCACGCGGGCGTATGGATTGATGCCGCGGATGCGCGCTTCGACCTCGCTCAGCTCTTCGGCCGACACCAGATCGGTCTTGTTGATCAGGATCACGTCGGCAAATGCGATCTGGTTTTTCGCCTCGGGCGCATCCTTGAGCCGGTCGTTGAGCCACTTGGCGTCGGCGACGGTGACTACCGCGTCGAGCCGGGTCCTGCGGCCGACGTTCTCGTCGATGAAGAAAGTCTGTGCCACCGGCGCCGGGTCGGCAAGGCCGGTGGTTTCGACGATGATGGCGTCGAATTTGCCCTTCCGCCGCATCAGCCCGTCGAGGATACGCACCAGGTCGCCGCGCACGGTGCAGCAGATGCAGCCGTTGTTCATCTCGAACACTTCCTCGTCGGCGCCGATGACGAGGTCGTTGTCGATGCCGATCTCGCCGAATTCATTGACGATGACGGCGTATTTCTTGCCGTGCGGCTCGGACAGGATGCGGTTGAGCAGGGTGGTCTTGCCGGCGCCGAGATAGCCGGTCAGCACGGTGACGGGGATTTTGTCGGGTGTCGTCGCTTCGGACATGCGGGCGGGCCCTCCTGCGCCGGTATATAGGCGATCCGGCGCCGGCCCAAAACCCTTCAGCCCAAGCCAATCAGCCGATGAGGGCTTTGGTGAATTCGTGGAGGTTGTGGCGCATCATGTCGATATAGGTCCCGGCAGGTCCATCCGGCTCGGATAGGGCATCGCTGTAAAGCACGCCGCCGATCCCCGCGCCGGTTTCACGGGCGATTTGCTGCATCAGCCGCGGGTCGGTGATGTTCTCCAAAAATACCGCCGGAATCTTCTCTTTCCTGATCTGCGTGATGATCCTGGCGACGTCCTTGGCCGATGGCTCGGTCTCGGTGGAGAGCCCGTCCGGCGCGATGAACGTCATGCCGTAGGCCGCGCCGAAATAGCCAAAGGCATCATGAGTGGTGATGATCTTGCGGCGGTCGGCCGGGATCGTGGCGACCGCGGCCCGAACCTCGCTTTCCAGCGCGTCGAGCTTGCCGAGATAGACCGTGGCATTGGCATCGTAGGCGGCCTTGCCCGCGGGGTCGATCGCGACCAGGCCATCGCGAATGTTGGCGACATAGATTTTGGCGTCGGCGACCGACTGCCAGGCATGCGGATCGATCACCGTGTGTCCGCGCCGGTCTTCGTCCTCCATGCGCCGTGGCGTAATCCCCTTGCTGGCGACGATCATCGGCGCCTTGGTGGCGGACGCCGTGACCAGCCGGGTTATCCAGCCTTCGAGGCCGAGCCCGTTGACGAAGACAATGTCCGCCGCAGCGAGCTTTCTGGCATCGCCCGGCGTCGGCGAATAGACGTGGGCGTCGCCGTTAGGACCCACCAGCGTCGTGACGTCAACGCGGTCGCCGCCGACGTTCTTCACCAGATCGCCGAGGATCGAGATGGTGGCGACTGCCTTGATCTTGGTGTGCGCGTCCTGCGCCGCCGCCGGCGCAGCGATTGGCGCCACCAGGGCGGCGGCGAGGGCGGCCATCAGAAAGAAGCGTCGTGCGATCATGGCATTGTCCATCGCCGCTCGCTCTCGCTGCCTACGCTTCGAGATGCCGCTGCGGCAAGGCGAGCCAGAGCAGGCCGCCCACCGGACCGAACGCGAGCGACAGCGCGTAAAACACACCTGCCACCAGGATGATGGTCGGTCCCGACGGCAGGTCGGCATGATAGGAAATGAGCAAGCCGGCATAGCCGGCGATGGCGGCGGACCCCATGGCGACGCCGATCATTGCGGTGATGTCGCGCACCCAGAATCGCGAAATCACGGCGGGCAGCATCATCATGCCGACGGCCAGCAGCGTGCCCAGCGCCTGGAAGCCGCCGACGAGGTTCATCACCACCAGCGCGAGGAATGCAATGTGGGCGGGACCGCCGGCCCGGCTCACCGAGCGCAAATATCCCGGATCGACGCACTCGAGCACCAGCGGCCGCCAGATCAACGCGAGAACAATGAGCGAGACGCTGGCGATGCTGACGATCAGCATCAGCGCCGGATTGTCGATCGCGAGCACCGAGCCGAACAGGAAATGCATGAGATCGATGGTGTTGCCCTTGACCGAGACGATGGTGACGCCGAGAGCGAGCGAAATCAGAAAGAAGGCGGCGAGCGAGGCATCTTCCTTCAGCGGCGTTGCCCGCGCGATCAGGCCGGCGCCGACCGCGATAACAAGCCCGGCAATCAGACCGCCGCCGGCCATGGCGAACAGGCTCAAGCCGGCGAGCAGAAAGCCGATGGCCGCGCCCGGTAGAATGGCGTGCGCCATGGCATCGCCGATCAGGCTCATGCGCCGCAGCATCAGAAACACGCCGACCGCCGGCGCGCCGAGCGCCAGCGCGAAGCTGCCGGCCAGCGCGCGGCGCATGAATTCAAAGTCAGCGAAGGGAGCAATGAGAACGTCGTAGAGCATCGGCGGCGTCGCAGTCATTCCGCCGCGACCGCGCAGGCCTCGGCGTATTCGTCGAACGCCTCGCACATGCGACGCGCCTTGTTGAGGTTCTCCACCGTCAATACGTCTCGCGTTGCGCCCCAGGCCACCGGCTCGCGGGCGAGCAGCAAAGTCTGCGGAAACGTCGCCTTCACCAGATCGATATCGTGCAGCGCGGCCAGCACCGTTCGCCGTTCGCTGTGCCAGCGCCGCACCAGCTCGAGCAGATCGGCGGAGGTCTTGGCGTCGATGGCGGTGAACGGCTCGTCGAGCACGATCAACCGCGCGTCCTGCAGCAAAAGGCGCGCGAACAACATGCGCTGCATCTGGCCGCCGGACAGCGTGCCGATGGCGCGCCGCTCAAATCCGGTCAGTCCGACCGCAGCGATGGCCGCTTCGATGCTTGCCTTGTCTCTGCTGCCGATGCCGGCAAAGAGGCCCTTGGTCCGCCACAGCCCCATCGCCACCATGTCGTAAACGCTGATCGGAAACGAACGGTCGATGTCGGCGATCTGGGGCAAATAGGCGATGTCGCGGGCGCGGAAACCGTTGCGCTCGATGCTGCCGGCCAGCGGCTTGAGCGCGCCGACAATGCCCTTGAACAGGGTCGACTTGCCGGCGCCATTGGGGCCAACGACGGCAACGAGGGAGCCGGTCTCCACCGTGCCGCTCAGATGATGCACGGCTGGGTGTCGTTCATAGCCAAGCGTGAGATTGTGAAAGCTTAGATCTGCCATGGCTGCCAAACGTTTAGTGGGTAGCCCACAACACGGCCGCCCAGATGATCGCGATGAGGACTCCGGCGACCGCAAGACGCTGCGGCACCGAGAGCCGCAGCAAGGATGGCGAGATCGTCGGCGACGGGTGGGTTGCGCCGGTATGATGATGATGGGTCATAATGTAACAATATAACATTACATTGATCCGGCGTCATCCCTCATACGCGCTTTGGCTGGACCGCTTGCGGCTATTGCCAAGCCTTACGGCGATGGCCATGGTCGCCGCGGTCGCGACGACCTGAGCGAGCAAATATGAGCGAGCAAAAGGCCCGCGCGGTCTGCGTTGGCGAAGTGCTGATCGAACTGGCGCGCGGCGCCGACGGCAGGTTTGCGCTGTCCTGCGGCGGCGACACCTTCAATACCGCGGTCTATCTTGCCCGCGCCGGCATTGAAGTCGCTTTCGCCACCGCGCTTGGCGATGATCCGTACTCAGACAGCATCGAGGCGCTCGCCGCCGCCGAAGGCGTTTCCCGGCATCTTGTCTTGCGCGCGCCCGGCCGCGTGCCCGGATTGTGCCTCATTGAAAATGGCCCGGCCGGCGAGCGCAGCTTTCGCTACTGGCGCGACGGCGCCCCGGCGCGGGATCTGTTCGAGCTGCCCGACTGGATGCAGATTGCGCAACATCTCCTGACGGCGCGGCTGATCTACTTCTCCGGCATCACCCTGTCGCTCTATTCGAATACCGGCCTCGGCCGCTTCCTGGCGCTGCTGGAAGCCGCGCGCCAGCAGGGCGCCAAGGTGGCATTCGACGGTAATTTCCGCCCGCGCGGCTGGAAAGGGGACCTCGCGCGCACCCGCACTGTCTTCGTTGAGACACTCAAGCGCGTCGATATCGCGCTGCCGACTTTCGATGACGAAGCTGTGCTCTGGGGCGACCCCAGCCCGGAGACAACAGTCGCGCGGCTGCAGGCGTTCGGCATCGGCGAGATTGTGGTCAAGAACGGCCCCAACAGCGCGCTGGTCGCCGCGGCCGGCACCCAGGAATTTGTGCCGGTGCCGGAGGTGATGGTCCCGGTCGATACGACGGCTGCGGGCGACGGTTTCAATGCCGGCTATCTCGCGGCGCGGCTCGGCGGCCTCGACCCGGCTCAGGCGGCAAGCGCCGCGCATCGGCTTGCCGGCGACGTCATCCGTCATCCAGGCGCGTTTGTTCCGCGCGCCGATGCCGCGGTGCATTGAAGCGGAGGACGGATGACAGACGAGCGAGGAAAGAAGATAATTGCTACAACATAACAGACAGAGATCAAGGCGCAGGACGAAAGACCGTTCGCTCGCCCCGCCGTCGTCCGCTGTCATCCGTGGGGAGGAAACATCCATGCAACGCCTTGCCATTGCATTCGCCGCCATTCTCGCTCTCGCGGCACTTGCGCTCGGGAGGCCGGCACTCGCCGACGAGCCAATCGTCATCAAGTTCAGCCACGTGGTGGCGCCCGACGCGCCCAAGGGCAAGGCCGCCCTGCTCTTCAAGGAGCTGGCCGAGAAGTACACTAACGGCAAGGTGAAAGTTGAAGTCTATCCGAACTCGTCGCTCTACAAGGACAAGGAGGAGCTGGAGGCCCTGCAGCTCGGGTCGGTGCAGCTGCTCGCGCCCTCGATCTCCAAATTCGGCCCGCTCGGGGTCAAGGAGTTCGATATTTTCGATCTGCCGTTTCTGATGAGCGACGATGCCCATGCCCGGCGGATGATGGCGAGCCCGATGATGGCCGATCTCGACAAGAAGCTTGAGGCTAAAGGTGTTTCGCCGCTCGCCTATTGGGACAACGGCGCCCATGTCTATACCTGCAACAAGCCATTGATCCTGCCGGATGATTTCCGCGGCCTGAAGATGCGCATTCAAGGCAGCAAGGTGCTTGAGGCGGCGACGCGCGAGCTTGGCGCGCTGCCGCAAATCCTGCCGTTCTCGGCAGTTTATCAGTCGCTGCAGACCGGTGTCGTCGACGGCGAGGATAATGTGCCGTCGAACATCCTGACGCAGAAATTCTATGAAGTGCAGAAATATCTGACCGTGTCGCACCACGGACGGCTGACCTATGCGCTCGTTACCAACAAGAAGTTCTGGAATTCACTGCCGGACGACGTGCGGGCGCAACTCGATCGCGCCGTGAAGGAGACCACGGAATTCTTCAATGTAACGGCGGCGAAGGATAACGCCGACGCGATGGACAAGATCAAGGCATCGGGAAAGACGGAAATTCACGTTTTGACCGAGGCCGAAAGGAAGGCCTGGATCGCCAAGCTGATGCCGGTCCACACCGAGATGCAGAGCCGCTTCGGCAAGGAGTTCATCGAGCGCATCTACAAGGCCTCGGGGTTCACGCCGCCTCAGTCCTAAGAGCCGCTCAGTTCTTCCTCGGGCAAGCGAGGGATTGAGCGTGCGAGTAGGGCGGCTGCTCAATCTCCTGCTCGACCGGCTCGAAGAGTGGATCATTGCCAGCTTGATCGGCGCGGCGACGATCCTGACCTTCGTCGCTGTCGTCCATCGCTACGGCGCGAGCAATTCGGCCGAGCTCGGTCGCTGGGCGGGTGCGCACGGCTTCATGCTGCTCCGGCACGCCGCCGATTGGGTCTACACCTCGCTGGCGGCGATCAATCTGTCCTGGGCGCAGGAGCTCGCCACCTACATGTTCGTGTGGATGGCGAAATTCGGCGCCGCGCTCGGCGTGCGCACCGGAATCCATGTCGGCGTCGACGTCTTCGTCAAACGGCTCACGCCGGCGGCGCGCCGAGCCGGTGATCGTCTTCGCGCTGCTTTGCGGCGCATTGTTCACCGGCGTCATCGGTACCCTCGGCGCCGTTTACGTCCACGAGCTTGATCCCGACGAGGTTTCGCCGGAGCTCGAATGGCCGAGCTGGATCATCTATCTCTGCATTCCGCTCGGCTCCTATCTGATGAGCTTTCGCTTCCTGCAGGTGATGTGGCGTTTCCTGCGCACCGATCAGCTGCCGCATCAGGGTCACGGCATTGATTACGAGGCGCCGCATCCGGACGCGGCGCCGGCCGGCGAGGCGGTGCGATGAGGGCTGTGTCGCACACGTCCAAGTCCGCGCCGCGGGAGCTCAGCTCCGCCATTACCGCAACGCTGATCGTGCTGGTCCCGCTCGCGCTGGCGCTGATCTGCTTTGCTGCCCGGCTCCACGTCATCGACCTCTCGCACACGGTGCGCGCCGAGCTTCTGTTCGCGCTCTTGCTCGCCCTGATGGCGACCGGGATGCCGATCTCGATTGCGCTCGGCCTGTCGGTTCTCACCTATTTGTTCATCCTGTCTGACGTCGATCCGAAGATGGTGGGGCTAAAGCTTTTCACCAGCATCGACCGTTTCGAGATCATGGCGATTCCGTTCTTCATTCTGGCCGGAAATTTTCTCACCACCGGCGGCGTCGCCCGCCGCATGATCGATTTCGCCACCTCGCTGATCGGGCACTGGTATGGCGGGCTCGGCCTGGCCGGCGTCGTCGCCTGCGCGCTGTTTGCCGCGATCTCCGGCTCCTCGGTCGCCACCGTCGTCGGTATCGGCTCGATCATGCTGCCGGCGCTGCTGCAAAACGGCTATCCGGCCCGCTTCGGCGGCGGCGTGATCGCGACCTCCGGCGCGCTCGGCATCCTGTTTCCGCCGTCGATCAATCTCGTCATTTACGCAGTCGCGACCAGCGGCATGCAGCCGCGCGGTCCGAATGGCGCCGTGGTCGATTCTGCCTCGGTCGGTCAGCTGTTCATGGCCGGCGTCGTTCCCGGGCTGATCCTCGCCGCCATGCTCGGTACGACCACCTGGTATCGCGCCTGGCGCAATGACTATCCGCGCATGCCGCGGGCGAGCTGGCGCGAATGCACCCGCGCGTTCCGCGAAAGCTTTTGGGGATTGTTCCTGATCGTCCTGGTGCTGGGCGGTATCTATTCGGGGTTGTTCACGCCGACCGAAGCCGCCGCTGTGGCGGCCGTCTACGCGTTCGTCGTCGCCGTGTTCGTCTACAAGGGATTGAAATTCGCCGAGGTGCCCGCGGTGCTGCTCAAAGCGGCTTCGATGAGCGCGATGATCCTCTACATCATCACCAATGCTTCGGTGTTCTCCTGGCTTTTGACCTCGGAACAGATTCCTCAATCGATGGCCGAATGGATGAGCGCGCAAGGCTTCGGCACCGTGGGGTTCCTTCTCGTGACCAACATCGTGCTGTTGGCCGCCGGCAACTTCATGGATCCGGCCGCCATCGTTTTGATCATGGCGCCGATCCTGTTTCCGATGGCGGCTGCGCTCGGCGTCAACGCGGTTCACTTCGGCATCCTGATGGCGGTGAACATGGAGGTCGGTCTGTGCCACCCGCCGGTCGGGCTCAACCTCTATGTCGCTTCCGGCATCACCGGCATGGGCATCAGCGAACTCACGGTGGCGGTGCTGCCGTGGCTTGTCACCATGCTGATCTTCCTGGTGATGGTGACCTACATTCCGGCGCTCTCGCTCTGGCTGCCGCATCTGCTGGGGATGTTGTGAGCGAATTGCAGCGCTCGCCAATCGAAGTCGTCGCCGAGCTTTGGCGGCTTGCCGGCGCCGACCCGGCCGCGCTCGATCAGCTGAGCCTCTCCGGCGGCGACCCGGTGCTGCCGTCCTCTTTCCGTGTCGGGACGGCCGCACAAGCCAGCATCGCCGCCGTTGGCCTCGCCGCCGCGGAGCTGCGGCATCGCGCGGGCGCGCCGCGTCAACGGGTAAGCGTCGACATGAGTCACGCCGCGATCGAGTTTCGCAGCGAGCATTACCTGACGATCGATGGCAGCGCGCCGGCATCTTATGGCGATCCGCTGTTCGGCGCCTACCGCACCGGCGACGGACGTTTCGTGCGGCTGCACATGATTTTTCCGCATCACCGGGAAAGCGTCTTTCGGTTCCTCAGCTGCGCGCCAACGCGCCCGTCCATCGAGGCGGCATTGCAGAAATGGCAAGCTGTCGCCTTCGAGGGGGAGGCTTACCAGCACGGCTGCGTGGTGGGGGCGATGCGGTCGCCCGAGGAATGGGCGAGACATCCGCACGCGGCGGCGGTCGCAGCGATGCCGCCGGTGTCGATCGAGAAGATCGGCGATGCGCCGGCGCGGCCTTTGCCGAATGGGTCACGCCCGCTTTCCGGCATTCGCGTACTCGACCTGACGCGCATCATCGCCGGGCCCGTCGCCGGTCGCGCGCTGGCGGCGCACGGCGCCGACGTCATGCGGATTTCGGCGCCGGGTTTGCCGTTCATCGACTGGCTGGTGAAGGACACCGGGCGAGGCAAGCTTTCCGCACGCGCCGATATCGCAACGGCTGACGGCAGAGCCACGCTCCAACATCTCATCAAGGATGCCGACATTTTCCTGCAAGCGTTCCGCCCCGGCGCGCTCGCTGCGCGGGGCTTCGGTTTTTCCGACGTGGCCGCGCTACGTCCCGGGATCGTGTATGGCTCGTTGTCGGCCTATGGAGATATTGGACCGTGGGCGAAGCGCCGCGGCTTCGATTCGCTCGTGCAGACCGCGACTGGCTTCAACTACGCCGAAGCGCAAGCGGCCGGCGTTGACGGTCCAAAAGAGCTGCCCTGCCAGGCGCTCGATCACGCTTCGGGCTACCTGCTGGCGTTCGGGGCGATCATGGCTCGCCTCCGCCAGGCGAACGAAGGCGACAGCTGGTTCGTTCGCGTCTCTCTGGCGGCGACCGGGCGATGGCTTTGGAACCTGGGTCGCGTCGAAGGCGGCTGTTCCGCATCCACGCCATCGCGCGCCGATGCGGCGGATCTGCTGGAGGAAAGCGCAACGCCGTTTGGCGCCATGCGTGCCGTACGGCACGCCGCGCAGCTTGCGGCGACACCCGCGCGATGGCTGCGGCCATCGGTGCCGCTCGGCACGCACGCACCGGTCTGGCCTGATGCTGACGGAGCCTAAGGATTTACCTGCCGAAGTCGTCGCGCCGTAGCTCGATCGGCACGCCATGCGGGGTGCGGGCGCACGCGCGCTGCCAGGCCTCGCGGGTGCGCCCCAGCGTTTCCCCGTCGACGAGACCTTTGGCGGCGACGAGGTGCTCGAGGGCAGCGAGCCAGTGACGATAATAAGTCTCGCCGGTGTCGGGGTCGCCATCTGTCTGTGCTTTCCTGATTTCCTCGCCGAGCGCGGCGGTCCATTCGCTCCAGGAAAACACACCGCGCTCATGCAGCGAGAGCGCCAGCGCGAAAGCTTGCGCCTCCCATGGCTCGCGAAAGACCGGGGCCTCGGCGCTCATGGCTACGCCGCCTCCAGATACGGCTCGAACGCTTCGATCGAGATCTTCAGCGTCGGGTCGGTGGTCTCGCCCCATAATTCGCGGCCCTCGAACAGCACGGTATAGAGCCACTGCGGGTTCTCGCCGGCACCGATCGCGACCGCGTCGGGGAAAACATGACAGCCGCGGATCGCCTCGATCACGCCGACATGGCCGCGGGCGTAACGCGGCAAACGCGTATGCGTCGACGGATGAATATTCCTGGTTCGCACCCGGTCGCCGACCTTGAACCGGGCGGGCGCCGGCGCCGGCCGGCCGAACGAGCCGCGCGTCAGTGTCCGCGGCACGTCGGCCACGGCGAGCTTGTGATCCAGCACCTTGCCGGCGCGGAGCGCATGACCGGTGGCGATCTCGTCGGCGCCGGCAAGGCCGCGCTCGACGACCATGTTCTCCAGGCGCAGCGCCCATTTTCCGTAGTAGGAGCTCGCGAGATACACATCCGGCGGCAGCGTCTCGATGCCGGCACGGCCCTCGTCGATGGTCCAGGCGCCGATGGCGCCCATGGCGCGATTGAGTGCCAGGCAGCGCGCCTCCCAGGCGGCATGGAAAACCGGCTCGTTCGCCTCAGCCTCGACTTTGCCGAAGCCGTGCATGCCGCCCATGTCGTGAATGCCGTCCATCAGGCGATCTCGCTGGCTTGCTTTGGCAGGCCGGTGCCGATCATGCAATCGCGCGTGACCAGCGCCGCGAGCTGTTCCTCGCTCCAGCCTTCGGTGCCGCCGGGCCGCATCGGCAACACGATGAAGCGCGTCTCCGCCGTCGAATCCCAGACGCGGATCTGCGTGTCCGCCGGCAGCGTCAAGCCGAAATCGGAAAGTACGCCGCGCGGGTCGTTGACCGCGCGCGAGCGATACGGCGCGGATTTGTACCAGACCGGCGGCAGGCCGAGCACTTCCCACGGATAGCAGGAGCACAGGGTGCAGACGATCATGTTGTGGAGCGTCGGCGTGTTCTCGACCGCGATCAGGTGATCGCCGACGCGATTGATCACGCCGAGCGATTGCACCGCCTTGGTCGCATCCTCGATCAGCGCCTGTTTGAACGCCGGATCGGTCCAGGCCCTGGCGACGACGCGGGCGCCGTTGTGCGGCCCGATCCTGGTCTCGTAGGCCTCGATCATCAGGTCGAGCGCCGCCGGATCGATATAGCCTTTCTCGGCCAGCACGGTCTCCAGCGCGCGCACGCGGAGCTGCATCTCGGAGAGCTCCGAGCCGTGCTCGTGGTGGTCGTCGTCGTGGTCGTGCGCCATCGCACGCCGCTCCATTTCGCGTGCCCCTGAATGAGCATTATAGTGCGGCAAGGCACACTGTCACACCGTGCATGAGCACGCGGCGAAATCGATGAGAACGCCGTTCCAGCTCCTCGCCGATGGCATCGACCGCATCAACGCGGCGATCGGCCACGCGGCGGCGTGGTGCTGTCTGTTCATCGTCCTCGTCGAGTTCGCCAACGTAGTGTTGCGCTACGCCTTCGGTGTCGGCTCGATCGCGGCGCAGGAATCGGTGCTCTACGCCCAGGCGGCGCTGTTCATGCTCGCCGCCGCCTGGACGCTGCAGACCGGCGGGCACGTGCGCGTCGACATCTTCTACGCACCAGCGAAACCGCGCACGCAGGCGCTCGTTGACCTCTTCGGCGCGCTCGTCTTCCTGATGCCGTTTGCAACGGTGCTCGCGGTGCTTTCCATTCCTTATGCCGGGCGCTCGTGGGCCATTCTCGAACACTCGCGCGAAACCAGCGGCCTGCCGTACGTTTATCTGTTCAAGACGCTTATTCCGGTGTTTGCCGTTCTCATCGGCCTGCAGGGGGTCGCCCAGGCGATCCGCGCCGCGCATGTTCTGATCGGTTCGCCCGGTCAGCCATCGCGCTGAACCATGGGCGAGACGCTCGCGATCGCGATGGTGGTCGCCGTCTGTGCGACGCTGCTGGTCGGCTATCCGGTGGCGCTGACGCTTGCCGGCGTATCGCTGGTCTTCGCCGCGATCGGCGGGGCGGCGGGGGCATTGGACTTGGGCCTCCTCGGCGCGCTGCCGCAGCGCATTTTCGGCATCATGAATAACGACGTGCTGCTGGCGATCCCGCTGTTTATTTTCATGGGCGTGATGCTGGAGCGTTCGCGCGTCGCCGAGGAGCTTCTGGAGACCATGGGCCGCCTGTTCGGCTCAGTGCCGGGCGGGCTCGGCGTCGCGGTCACGCTCGTCGGCGTGCTGCTCGCGGCGGCCAAGGGCATTGTCGGGGCGACCACGGTGACGATGGGACTGATCATGCTGCCGACCATGCTGCGTCACGGCTACGACAAGGCGCTGGCGGCAGGTACTGTCGCTGCGACCGCGACGCTGGCGCAGATCTTCCCGCCGGCGACGGTGCTGATCCTGCTCGGCGATCAGCTGAGCCATTCCTATCAGGCGGCGCAATTGGCCCAGGGCAATTTTGCCCCGCAGACCGTCTCGGTGGCCGATCTGTTTGCCGGGGCAATCATCCCCGGCCTTGTCCTCGTCCTCGCCTATATTCTTTATCTGATCGGCGTTGCGGTTATTTTCCCCAAAAAATCCCCACCGATTGCGCCCGATCCCAAGGCGCCGCGCGGCGTGGCGCTGGCGCGCCGGCTTCTGGCGGTGCTGGTGGCACCGCTTCTCCTCATCGTCGCCGTCCTCGGCTCGATCCTCGGCGGCGTGGCGACGCCGACCGAAGCAGCCTCGGTCGGCGCGGTTGGCGCGATGCTGCTCGCCGCGCGCAAGGCTGGCGCCAAGGATTTACTGATGCCGGTCATGACGCGCACGGCTGAGATCACCAGCATGATCTTTCTGATCCTGATCGGCGCCACCCTGTTCAGCCTGGTGTTCCGCGGCCTCGGCGGCGACGTTTTGGTGGAACGGACGCTGTCCGATCTGCCGGGCGGCGTTGCCGGCGCGACACTCGCGGTCATGGCCGCGCTCTTCCTGCTCGGCTTCGTGATGGACGCCTTCGAGATCATCTTCGTGGTGGTGCCGATTGTGGCGCCCGTGTTGCTCAAAATGCCCGGCGTCGACCCGGTCTGGCTCGGCATCATGATGGCGGTGAACCTGCAGACCTCCTATCTGCATCCGCCGCTCGGGCCGACATTGTTCTATCTCCGCGGCGTCGCGCCGCCGGAGGTGACAACCCGGCACATTTATCTCGGGGTCATTCCGTTCGTGGTGATCCAGCTCGCCATGCTGGTTGCGCTGTGGTTCTTGCCGGGGCTGGCGACCTGGCTGCCGCGTCGGCTTTACGGCTCATGAGCTGGCACGTCGGTTTTGCTAATCGGCGCGAATAGGTTCCAACAAAAAGAAGCGAGGGAGGAACCGGCTGCACCGGCTCGTCCCTCGCAAAAAGGCATCTCAACACACCGGGCCGTCAGTGGCCGATTTCCACACCCACGCCCGGGGCGTGCAGCTCGACGCCGGGTCGCGGCGGCGGCGGACCGCGATCGCGGTCGATGACAACGGTGTCGTCATGTTCGACGCATTTCTGGACACGTTGTCGCAGACTTCGCGGCATACGCGCTCGGCACTTGCCGTTTGCGTCAACACCAGCAGGCCGGAAACTGCCGCAATGCCAACCAACATTAACCACCGGATTTAAGCTACAGGCCGCACAATTGTTCCGGAATTTTCGACGTCAGCGGGCGCGGAGGTTGCGGCCCGGGCCGTGTTCGATCAGGCGCTACTTCGCGGTTTCCGGAGCGGCAATTGCGGTGTAGGCGACGCCATATCCATCGGTCATTTTCTGAGTGCTGAGGGTCGCGTCGTGGAAGACCGCGATGCCGAGCACGCCGAGGGCGGCGTACAGCGCCACACTTATCCAGAGCCTCAGGGCCAGAGGATTTTCCATCGGACGTCCACGGTGCTCGAATTTTAGAGTTGCAGAAACTGAACCCGCTGTCCGGTCGATTGTTCCCTGACCCCTAATTTTTGGTTCCATATTCGTCTCGGAAAAAGTCGAAGCCCTCTCGTCATTTCTTCTCCAGCATCAGAGTGCCCTCCCGGCGGATGAGCGGCTGCAGCGTCTCGGCAAGCGTTGCCAGCAGCCACGGCAAAAATACCTCCAGGCGGACGTGGTCTTCGGCGACGTCGATCGCGCCGTTTGCTACTTGCCCGAGCGCGCTGACCCGAAATTGCAGATGATCCTCGGTCCAGGTTTGCTCCTGGACGTTCAGCACATGGCCAAAGTGGTTGCCGACATTGGCGAGGCCGCCTTTGAGGCGACGAAGTGCCTCCGCTTTGCCAAGGCGATGCGGAATGGACACAACCAACGGCTTTGACATAAAGGCTCCTGCGAACGCTGCGCTTTTTCTATATGGGAAGCGGTATTTCAGCGATCAAACGCATGTCCAGGCCAAGTCGATCTGCAAGGAGGGTGCATGACCGCGACGCAAATCTTCGATCTCACCGGCAGGGTGGCGCTGGTGACCGGTGCCTCCAGCGGCCTCGGCACGCGCTTTGCCGAAGTTCTGGCGCAGAACGGTGCGGCAGTGGCCCTGGTGGCGCGGCGTGCCGACCGTCTCGCCGGGCTGAAGACGCGGATCGAAGCGTCGGGCGGACGCGCGGTGGCGATCGAGGCCGACGTCCGCGATCGCGCCGCCATGCAGCATGCATTCGATGCGGCGGAACAGGCGTTCGGAACGGTGACGATCCTGGTCAACAACGCCGGTATCGCCCATTCCGGCCGCGCCGTCGAGCTCGCCGAGGAGGACTGGCGACGCGTGCTGGCGACCAACCTCGACGCCGTGTTCTACTGGGCCCAGGAAGCGGCACGACGCATGCTGGCCGCCGGCAAAGGCGGCGCCATCGTCAACATCGCCTCGGTGCTTGGCCTCAACGTCGACAAGGGCGTCGTCGCCTACGCCACCGCCAAAGCCGGCGTCATCCAGCTCACCAAGGCGCTCGCGCTCGAGCTTGCGTTCAAGGGTATTCGCGTCAACGCCATCGCGCCGGGCTGGATCGTCACCGATATCAACCGCGATTATCTTGCCAGCGAGCCGGGCGCGGCGATGAAGCGTCAAATTCCGATGGGCCGCTTCGGCGAGGAGCGCGATCTCGACGGACCGCTGCTCCTGCTTGTCTCAGATGCGGGACGCTACATGACCGGCGCGACCATCGTCGCCGACGGCGGGCAATTGGTGGCGCTCAAGGTGTGACCCGGCTTTATTTGATCGCGTCGGCATACGGGTAGATCATCGGTCCGGTGCGGTATTCCTGCGGCCAGACGATCACTTCGTGCTTTACTTCGCGAAACTGGTCGAGGCTGTTGCCGGTGACATTTTGGAATTGGGTCCAAACGATGCGCGGAGCGCTCCATTCGCCGTCCTTGCCGAACGCGATCTTGCCGATGACCGTGTCGAACGTGTGGCTGTGCATGTAGCCGGCGAGCTTGCCTTGATCGAGGCTGTTGGTTGCCGCGACCGCCTCGGCCAGAACCTCGCCGCCGGCATAGCCGAACGGTGAATAGGCATAGCCAAGCGGATCGACGCCGAAGCCCGGCGCCTTGGCCTGGTATTTCCGCAGCATGTCGCGCAGGCCCGGGAAATCGAAGCTCGGCGAGTTGACGAACAGATCCTGTTTGACGATGCCGTTGAGCAGCGGCCCGAGCTGGACCTTCATCGCGGTCGCCAACAATCCGATCAGGCCGCCGCCGAACATTTTGGGGGTAAAGCCGATCTCGCGATCGGCGCGGATCAGGCCGAGCGTGTCGGGCGGGTAGGCCGCGGCGAACACCAGATCGGGCGAGGTCGCCTGGATCGCGCGAACGATCGGCGCGAAGTCGGTGGTGCCGGGCGGATAGCTCTTGTCGTAGACGATGTCGAAGCCGAGCGACTTCGCGTTCTGACGCGCGCCATCGGTGGTGTTGCGCGCGAACTCGGCGTCGGCGCCGACGATGGCGACGGTTTTCGGCCGCGGCGTCTGCTGGGCGGCGACCTCGAAGAAGCCCCGCGACATCGCGATCTTCGGCTCCGGGCCGAGCGAGATCATCGAAAAGTATCGCGGATAGTGGAATTCGCTATTGGCCGCGACCGCGAAGAAGCCGATGGTCAGCATGTTGTGCTCCATCAGCGCGGGGATCGCGGGCGCGACCATGTTGGTGGCGTAAGGACCGATGGTCAGATCGACTTTGTCGACGTCGATCAGCTTGGTGTAGATGCCCGGCACATTCGCCGGATTGCTCTGGTCGTCGTAATAGACCAGCTCGACCGGACGGCCGAGCAGGCCGCCTTTGGCGTTGACGTCGTCGCGCCAGATTTCGAGCGCCAGCAGCAGCTGCTTGCCGTTGACGGCAACTCCGCCGGTCAGCGACATGCTAAATCCGATCCGGATCGGTTTTGCATCGCCGGTCGCGGCGAAGCCTGGCAGAGCGGACAGGAACACCGCCCATCCGGCCACAAGGCAAATACGCAGGCCCATAAGGACGAGTGCTCGCATTCCGACTTCCTCCCGCACCGATGTTTTGCTGGCGATGGTAGGCGAGATCGCAAGCTTGCCGCAAGCGCACGGCAGGCGTGCGCCGGCGCGTGCTTGACTGCCTGCTGGCCGCGTTTGTAGATGCAGCCCTTCTCAAGCTGGCACGGCAGGACAGGCGAAGGCATGGAGAGGCAATTGCGCCGCGTGGTCACCAGCCACGAGGCTGACGGCAAAGCCGTCGTGGCGTTCGATGGCGCGCCGGTCAAGATCAGGGAGCGACCGGAAGGCGGCTTGAAATCGTGGCTGCTGTGGGTCACCAATTCGACGCCGGCCGATGTCAGCGGATCGCAGGACCGCGGCGATCGTACCATCGGCATTCCGCCGCCGCCGGGAGGCAGCGTCTTCCGCATCGTCGACTTCTACCCGGTCGACGAAACCAAGCTGCCGCTCGACCATATGGCAAGCCGCATGGGCGCCGACCATGCCGCCTCGAAGGGCTGGCCGCCGCGCCATCCCGCCATGCACCGCACCCGCAGCATCGACTACGCGATCGTCATGTCCGGCGAGATCGACATGCTGCTCGACAATTCGGAAATTCATCTGAAAGCCGGCGATGTGCTGGTTCAGCAGAGCACCAATCACGCCTGGGTCAATCGCGGAACCGAACCGTGCCGCATCGCCTTTGTGCTGATCGATGCGGTGGACCTCTGACCGGCGCCGGTCAAATCAGACATGAGCAAGTGAGCATCAGCATGGCCGTTGAATTTGGCGTGGTCGATCACATGGACCGACAGAACGTGCCGGTGCACGAAACCTACGACAGCCGGCTCAAGCTGATGGAGCTGTTCGACCAGGCGGGCTTCAGCACCTTCCATCTTACCGAGCACCATTTCACGCCGCTCGGGCTGGCGCCGTCGCCGTTGATCTTTCTGTCCGCGGCCTCGCGGATCACGAAATCCATCCGGCTGGCGCCGCTGGTGCTGATCCTGCCGCTCTATAATCCGCTCCGGCTCGCGGCCGAGCTGTGCATGCTCGATCACCTCAGCAAGGGCCGCCTCGACATCGGCGTCGGGCGCGGCATCTCGCCCTACGAGCTTGCGTTCCACAACATCAATCACCTCGAAGCGCAGTCGATCTACAACGAGGCCTACGAGATGCTGATGATGGCGCTGACCCGCGAAACCGTCGACTATCGCGGACACTACTTCAAATATTTCAACGTGCCGATCGAGATGCGGCCCTATCAGACGCCGCATCCGCCGCTGTGGTACGCCACCGGCTCGGAAGAGGGCGCGGCCTGGGCCGGCAAGGAGAACCACAACGTCGCTTTCCTGGCGCCGGTACCGCGCGCCAAGGTGCTGGTCGAGGCCTACAAGAAGGGCCGCGCTTCAAACAAGGACAACGCGTCGCGGCCGATCGCGAAAGTCGGCATCGCCCGGCATCTGTACCTCGCCGACACCGATGCGATCGCGCACGCTGAAGGTACCGAAGGCTATAAGGCGTGGTTCGAGAAGTACGCCTGGCTTTGGCAGAAATACGACCCGCGGCCGCCGCCTGCGATCGAGGATGTGCTGCGCCGCGACGCCGGGCGCATCATCACCGGCTCGCCGCGCACCATGCGCGACGAGATCGCGCGCCAGCTTGAGGTAACGGGCGCCAATTACTTCATCACGCGGTTTGCCTACGGCAATCTCACCTATGAGCAGAGCGCGCGCTCGCTCCAGCTCTTCATCTCCGAGGTCATGCCCTCTTTCCGGGCAAAAGCTTAGCCGTCGGCGGCGGTCGCGGATGCGAGGTCGCGCGGCGCTGGGGCTATGCTGCGCGTGTACCAGTAATCATGCGCGAGCGTTCCGACTGCCATGGCGACGACAAAGACGATGACGGCCGGCGACAGCGACGCCAGGTTTTCGATCGCCGGTCCCGGACACAATCCAACCAGGCCCCAGCCGACGCCGAACAACAGCGAGCCGGCGATCAGCGGCCGGTCGATCGCGGCTTGCGTCGGCCACTGGTTTTTTGCCTCGAAAACCGGGGCACGCTGACGCGCCAGCGCATAACCGATGCTGGTCACGGCGAGCGCCGCGACCATCACCACGGCGAGGCTGGGATCCCAATTGCCGCTCGGTATGGCGAGGATGTCGAGGAACCCGAGGACTTTGTCCGGCCGGATCATGCCGGAGATGAACAAACCCCAACCGAAGACGAAACCGCAAACGAGACTGGCGAGCGCGCGCATGGTTTCAGCCTCCAACCACATGCCGGGTCAGGGCGACGACGACGATCGCCGCGACCATGAAGGTCACCGTCGCGGTGATCGAGCGCGGTGAAAGCCGCGCAATGCCGCAGATGCCGTGGCCCGAGGTGCAGCCGTTGCTCAGCCGGGTGCCGAAACCGACCAGGAGGCCGGCGGCGGCGATGGTCACGAAGCTCGTCGGCATGTGCGGGATGGGAATGGTGTAGCCGAGCAGCGCCGCTGACAGCGGCGCCGCAATAAGGCCGACGATAAAGGTTGCGCGCCAGGCGCGATCGGTCGAGAGCGGATCGACGAGCCCGGCAAACACGCCGGTCACACCGGCGATGCGGCCGTTGAGCAGCATCAGCAGCACCGCAGAAAGCCCGATCAATGCGCCGCCGATGGCGGCGGAGATCGGAGTGAAATTGGCCATGACTTTGCCTCGCGAGACTTGCCTTCCGGCAAATTTGAACAGGGCGATGTATTTGTCGCTCTCGCCCGTTAAACTGAAGTACATGTGGCGATATTCTACGCCGCAGTCAGACGGTCGGACTGAATTGCCCGAAAAAAGAATGGCGCGCGCGAGATGCAACGCGTTCCGAGCACAATGTGCTATCATTTATGACGGGGCGAGTAGATTATTCCGGCCTAAAAATCACGCGCGGGGCCGCTCAATGGGGGAGACGCAACTGAAAGTCATGACTGACGAGCAAAGCAGTTTGGCGGGCGCTACGCGAGACGGCGTTCTTGCGCGGGTGCGCGCGCTGATCCCCGGCATCCGTGATGGCGCCGCCGCGGCTGAAGAAGCGCGGACAATTCCGCGCCAGACGATCGATGCGCTGCTCGCCGCCGGCATCACCCGCATTCTCATGCCGCCGCGGTTCGGCGGCTATGGCCTCGGCCTCGACATCTGGTTCGAAGTGGTGCGCGAGATCGCCAAGGCCGATGCCTCGCATGGCTGGTGCGCCAGCCTGATGATCCATCACCCGCACTATCTCGGCCAGTTTCCCGAACCGGCGCAGCAAGCCGTCTGGGCGGATGGGTCCGATGTCGCCATCGCGGCTTCGATCCAGCCGGTGGGCCGCGTCGCGGCGGTCAAGGACGGTTATCGCGTCTCGGGCGAGTTTCCGTTTGCCAGCGGCGTCAATCACAGCCGATGGGCCATCGTCGGATGTCTGGTCGAGGCGCCCGGCGGCGGCACGGAGGCGACGTTCTTTCTGATCGCGCCGAAGGATTTCGAGATCAAGGATACCTGGTTCACCAGCGCCATGCGGGCGACCGGCAGCAATACCATCGTCTGCGACGATGTTTTTGTGCCCGGAAGTCACACGCTCGCGCTGTCCGATCTCCGCGAAGGAAACACCGCGGGCGGAAAGCTCCACTCCCATCCGATCTATCGGACGCCGTGGATCACTTATGCGCCGCTGACGTTCACGACGCCGATGCTGGGCGCGGCGCAGGGCGCTTACGAGGTGTTTCGCGAATGGACCAAGAGCCGGCGTGCGGGCCGGGGCGGCGCGGCTCTCGCCGAACTCACCAGTGTCCAGGTGCGGATGGCGCGGGCCGCCGCCGATCTCGATGCGGTGGACCTTCTGCTGCGGCGCGCCGTCGAGGTAGCGCAAGCGCCGGTGGTGCCGTCCCTGAGCGTGCGGGCGCGCACCATGCGCGACTGCTCGCGCGCGGCCGAGCTTTGCGTCGGCGCGATCGACGCCATCATGGCGATGAGCGGCACCGCCGGCTTCGCCGCGTCGCATCCGATCCAGCGCGCCTGGCGCGATATTCACTTCGCCGCGACGCATGTGGCGTTGAATGCGGAACAGAATTTTTCTCATTTCGGCCGGCTTGAATTCGGTCTGCCGCGCGATCCGCATCTGCCGTTCTTTTGAGCGAAACACACAAGGACTTGCCGCATGAAATTCTACGACTGCAGCACGGCTCCAAGCCCGCGCCGGGTGCGGATTTTTCTCGCCGAGAAAGGCATCAGCGTGCCGACCGTGCAGGTCGACCTGCGCACCAACGAGCAGCTGACGCCGGCGTATCGCGCCATCAATCCCGACGCCACCGTGCCAGCGCTCGAACTTGACGACGGCAGGCGCATCAACGATGCCATCGGCATTTGCGTCTACTTCGAGGCGATCCATCCGCAGCCGCCGCTCATCGGCGAGGGCCCGGAAGAAAAAGCGCTGGTGGTGTCGTGGCAGCGGGAGGTCGAGCGCAACGGCTTCTACGCGGTGATGGAAGCCTTCCGCAACTGGGCGCGCGGTCTTCAGGGCCGCGCCTTGCCCGGGCCGCAAGATTACGAGCAGATACCGGCTCTGGCCGAGCGCGGCCGGCTGCGGGTTGCACATTTTTTCGCACACATGAACGAGCGCTTGAGCCAAAGCGAATTCGTTGCCGGATCGCGCTACACCGTCGCCGACATCACCGCACTGGTCACGGTCGATTTCGCGCAAAGCGCCAAATTGCCGATGCCCGAAGAGTGCGTGCACCTGCGCCGCTGGCACGCGCAGGTTTCCGCCCGGCCTAGCGCCAAGGCGTGACGGCCGCAGCGTCGGCACGCGCCGGAGGCACCCGTGACGGAGGACATTCGATCGGTCGTCCACTGGCTTGCCGAGGGCGCAGTCTCCGGCGCCAACTCCGATGACGTATTGGCCGAATTGTGCCAGCGGATGGTCGCATGCGGCATACCACTGTGGCGGGTCGCCGTGTTCGTCACGACGCTCCATCCAGACATCATGGGCCGCAGATTTCTATGGCAGGCAAACTCGGGCGTGACGACCTCGAATGCGTTGTTCGCGGTCATGGAGACGGAAGATTACCGGAAAAGCCCGTTCACGACCGTCTACGCCACGCGCGAGCCGCTGCGCCGCCGCCTCGCCGATGCCGATTGCCCGCTCGACTTTGCCGTGGTGCAAGACCTGCGCGCGGAGGCTGCGACCGATTACGCCGCGTTCCCGCTCTTGTTCACCGACGGCACGGTTCATGTGGCGACCTGGACGACCAAGGCGCCGGGCGGCTTTACTGCTGAACAGTTCTCCGATCTTAAATCGGTCATCGCTCCGTTGGCGCGCGTTGCCGAAATTCGCGCGCTGCGGCGAACCGCCGGCAACCTGATCGACACCTATGTCGGACACCAGACTGGGGAGCGGATTCTGTCCGGCAAAATCCGCCGCGGCTATGTCGAGGCGATCCGCGCCGCCATCTGGCTGTCGGACATGCGCGGGTTCACCACGCTCTCCGAGCAATTGCCGCCGCAGGCCTTGATCGACCGTCTCAATCGCTATTTCGAATGTCAGGTGCCCGCGATCCTTGATCACGGTGGCGAGGTGCTCAAATTCATGGGCGACGGCTTGCTGGCGATTTTTCCGATCGCCAATGACGACGATACGGCGGCGGTCTGCCGCCGTACCCTGTCGTGCGCGCGCGAATTTCGCGCCCGCATCGTTGAATTGCCGCCGCAGACCGAGAACGAGGATGCAATCCGCTTCGGGCTCGCGCTCCACGTCGGCGAAGTCATGTACGGCAATATCGGCGGCGGCAACCGGCTTGATTTCACCTGCATCGGACCGGCAGTGAACCTGGCCGCGCGGCTGGAGAAGGTGGCCGCCAAGCTCGGCGAGGCGATCGTGGCGTCGGCCGACTTTGCCGGTCACTTTCCGGGCGAATTCACCCGCCTTGGCGAATTCCCGGTCGCCGGCTTCGCTGCACCGCAAACGGTATTCGGTTTGGCCAAGATATCGTAACAAGCAGTCGCAACTGGCTGGCGCGCGCGAGCATTGTTGCTCAAGGCGCCAGCGCATATGTGACCCATTCTGCAGGCCCTCTGGCAAAATCGAGACCGGAGGGGCAAACTGGCTCCCGGTAACAGTGGAAGGCCACCCCGATGGCGCTGCGCGACGTCAAACTCAACGACAAATACGATCTTAGCCACAGCCACGTCTTCGTCACCGGGTTCCAGGCGCTGGTGCGGCTCTGCCTGATGCAGAAGGAGCTCGACCGGCGCAACGGGCTCAATACCGCGGGCTATGTCACCGGCTATCGCGGCTCGCCGCTCGGCGGTCTCGACAGCCAGTTCCAGCGCGCCGCGCCGTTCCTGTCCAAGAGCGACATCCGCTTCCAGGGCGGCATCAACGAAGACCTCGCCGCCACTGCGGTCTGGGGCACACAGCAGGCCGAGCTGCGCGGCGAAGGCAAATACGACGGCGTCTTCGCCATGTGGTACGGCAAAGGCCCCGGTGTCGATCGCACCGGCGACGTTTTCCGCCACGCCAATCTGGCCGGCACCGCGAAACAAGGCGGCGTGCTGGCGCTGATGGGCGACGATCACACCGCCAAATCCTCGACCACCGCGCACCAGTCCGAATACCACTTCATCGACGTGATGATTCCGATCCTCAATCCCGCCGGCGTCCAGGAGGTTCTCGACTACGGGCTCTACGGCTGGGCGATGTCGCGCTTCACCGGTGCCTGGGTGGCGCTCAAGACGATGCATGAGACCATCGAGTCCACCGCGGCGATCGACGCCAGCCTGGAGCGGATCAACATCGTCATCCCGACCGATTTCCAGATGCCGCAGGGCGGGCTGAACATCCGCCTCAACGATCCGATCCTGGCGCAGGAAGCCCGCCTGCACGACTTTAAGCGCGACGCCATGCTGGCGTTTCTGCGCGCCAACAAGATCAACCACACCATCACTTCCGGCGGCCGCGATCCGAAGATCGGCATCATCACCACCGGCAAGAGCTATCTCGACGTCCGCCAGGCGTTCGACGAGCTCGGCATTGACGAAGTCAGATGCAACGAGCTCGGCATCCGGCTCTACAAGGTCGGATGTCCCTGGCCGATCAGCCGGCGCGAGCTGGCCGAATTTGCCGCCGGCCTCGATCTGATCATCGTGGTCGAGGAGAAGCGCTCGCTGATCGAGGTGCAGGTTCGCGAGGAGCTGTACGGCGGCGCCAATCAGCCGGTCTGCATCGGCAAGCGCGACGAGCAAGGCAATTGGCTGTTCCCGGTCAAAGGCGCGCTCGATCCCAACGAAGTCGCGATCTGCATCGGCGAGCGGCTGCTCAAGTACCATCGCAATGACGACATCGCGCAGCGCGTGGCCCGATTGAAGGAGTTCCAGCGCATCGCGGCGGAGACCCGCGATATCGCCCAGCGCATTCCGTATTTCTGCTCGGGCTGCCCGCACAACTCCTCGACCGTCGTGCCGGAAGGCATGCGCGCCTATGCCGGCATCGGCTGCCATTTCATGGCACAGTGGATGGACCGTTCGACGCTCGGCTACACCCAAATGGGCGGCGAGGGCGCCAATTGGGTCGGCGAGGCGCCGTTCTCCAACCGCGATCACGTTTTCCAGAATCTGGGCGACGGGACCTATAATCATTCCGGCTACATGGCGATCCGCGCCGCGATCGCATCCAAGACCAACATCACCTACAAGATCCTGTTTAACGACGCTGTGGCGATGACCGGCGGCCAGGCCAATGACGGCGGGCTGACGGTGCCGCAGGTGGCGCGCCAGGTCGCCGCCGAAGGCGCCAAGCGGGTCGTCGTCGTCACCGATGAGCCGGACAAATATCCGACCGATACTGTCTGGCCGGCCGGACTGACCGTCCATCATCGCGACGATTTGATGGAGGTGCAGAAGAAACTCGCGGCAATACCCGGCGTCACGGTGCTGATCTACGATCAGACCTGCGCGGCGGAGAAGCGCCGCCGCCGCAAGCGCCACACTTTTCCCGATCCCGACAAGCGCGTGATCATCAACGAGCTGGTGTGCGAAGGCTGCGGTGACTGCGGCGTCAAGTCGAACTGCGTGTCGGTGCAGCCGCTCGAGACCGAGTGGGGCAGAAAGCGCACCATCGACCAGTCGAGCTGCAACAAGGACTTTTCCTGCGTCAAAGGCTTCTGCCCGTCCTTCGTCACGGTCCACGGCGCCCAGCTGAAGAAGGGCACAGGCGTCGCCGCCGATCACGATCTGCCGACGCTGCCCGATCCCAAACTGCCGGCGGTTACCCAGACCTACAACATCATCGTCACCGGCGTCGGCGGCACCGGCATCGTCACCATCGGCGGCATATTGGGCATGGCCGCGCATCTGGAAGGCCGCGGCGTCGGTGTGCTCGACATGGCCGGCCTCGCGCAGAAAGGCGGCGCGGTGTTCAGCTATATCCGCTTTGCCGAAAAGTCCGAAGACATCCACGCCATTCGCGTTGCCGCGGGGCGTGCCGATCTCATCCTCGGCGGCGACATCGTCGTCGCCGGCACGCGCAAGATACTCGCTTCGGTCAAGCCCGCCGCCACTACGATGGTTGTCAACACCGCCGAATTCCTGCCCGGCGAATTCACCCGCAACGCCGATTTTTCGCTGCCGAGCGAGCGGCTCAAGCGCACCATCATGGCCGATGCCGGCCGCGACAACACGCATTTCATCGATGCCTCGCGCATTGCGACCGCGCTGTTCGGGCAATCGCTGGGCGCCAACATGTTCCTGGTCGGCTATGCCTACCAGCTTGGTGCGATCCCGCTGACGGCTGCGGCCATCGAAAAGGCGGTGGAACTCAACGGTGAGGCGGTCGCCATGAACCAGGCGGCGTTCCACTGGGGACGCCGCGCGGCGGTCGATCGCGCGGCGGTCGAAAAGCTGGCCCAGCCGGCAGCCGCGGTAACGAGCGATGCGCGGCATCTGTCGGAGTTCTTTGCCGAGACCGTCGAGCGGCGGGTGAAATTCTTGACCGATTATCAGAATGCCGCCTATGCGGCGCGCTACCGCGATCGGGTCGGCAAAGTGAAAGCCGCAGAAGCCGCCCGCGCGCCGGGTAAAAGCGGGCTGGCGGAAGCGGTCGCCCGCTATCTGTTCAAGCTGATGGCCTATAAGGACGAGTACGAAGTGGCGCGGCTCTACACCGACGGCGCGTTCCTCAGCCAGGTCGAAAGCTCATTCTCGGGCGAAAATCTGCGCCTGGAATTTCATCTCGCGCCGCCGCTGCTGGCGCGTCGCGATAACACCACCGGCCTGCCGCGCAAAATGAGTTTCGGCCCGTGGCTCCTGCCGGCGTTCCGGCTGCTGGCGAAGCTGAAATTCTTGCGCGGCACGGCTTTCGATCCGTTCGGCCGTTCGCTGGAGCGCCGCACCGAGCGCAAGCTGATTGACGATTACGAAGCGATGCTCGATCACGTGCTCGCCGCGCTGACACCCGACAATCACCACATCGCCGTCGGCTTGGCCGCGATCCCGGAAAAGATTCGCGGTTTCGGCCACGTCAAGCAACGGCATCTCATCGCCGCCAAGGCCGACGAGGCTGCTTTGTTGGAGCAATTTTCTTCCGGCTCGCCGGCGCTGCTCAAGGCGGCGGAGTAAAAGCGACGACGACATCAAACGCCGACGATCCGAGCGCCGGGCCGATTACATGCCGTGGGCTTCGAGCATTGTGCGGCAACCGCGGCTCAGGTGCTCGCGATGCTCTTGCAGACAGGACCCGACGCGAAATTGATCGGGAATGTCGTCCTTGCAGAACCGGTGCGCATCGGCCCGGCAGGCTCGGTCTTCGGCGGACTGCTGCCGCCGGAATTGGTTGTTGTCCTGCGCCCATGCGCCGCCTGAGACAGCAAGAAGGGCAATGGCGATACAAATACTGCGCAACATGTTGGTTTTCCTCGTTGGAGCGGCAAACCGGGCGCCCTAGCCCGTGAACATTCAGCGGAATGCGGCCATAATGAGACTTGACGGTAAATGCAAACCGGCCGCAAGCGTTCCCTAGGTCGTTAGCCCTAGGCTCGCCGCGGGTGTGGTTTTTTGCGCACCTGTAAGTCGAGCCGCGATCGAGTATGTTAATGCTATGAGCGACTTGCCGTCTGTCCCGCTGGCTCCAAGCGAACCCGCTGCTGTGCCGGCGGCGTCTGGCCAGTTGCATGATGCCGAGCCCACGACGGTTGCGCCGGCTCTGGGCGATGCCGCCGCGGCCATGCAATCGGATCCTGAACAGTCGCCGGCGCCGATCGAGGCGGCCGTAGCCATGCCGGTTGCGCCGATGCCGGCTGCAGACGCTGGCAGCGTCGGCGCGGCGGCGCCGGCCAAATCGGGAATCGGCCTACTGCTCGTCAATCTCGGCACGCCCGACGCGGCCGACGCAACCGCGGTGCGCCGGTATCTGAAAGAGTTCCTCACCGATCCACGCGTGATCGAGAAGAATTCGCTGTTCTGGAAGATACTGCTCAACGGCCTCATTCTGCCGCTGCGTTCACGGCGTAAGGTTCACGACTACCAGAAAATCTGGAACCACGAGAAAGATGAGTCGCCGATCAAGACCATCACCCGCTCGCAGGCGGAAAAACTCGCCGGCATTCTCGAGGCGCTCGGCAAGCATGTCATCGTCGATTGGGCGATGCGCTACGCCAATCCGTCGATCGCCTCGCGGCTCGAAGCTCTCGTTGCCCGCGGCTGCGATCGCATTTTGGTGATGCCGCTCTATCCGCAATATGCGGCGCCGACCACCGCGACAGTCGGCGACGAAGTCTTCCGCTTTCTGATGCGGCAGCGCCGGCAGCCGGCGCTGCGCATCATGCCGGCCTATTACGACGATCCGTATTACATCGAGGTGCTGGCGTCCTCGCTCAAGGCCGAGCTCAAGGCGCTCTCGTTCGAACCCGATGTCATCGTCGCTTCCTATCACGGCATGCCGCAGGACTACGTGGACAAGGGCGATCCGTACGAAAGCCAATGCGTGAAGACCACGCAGCTCCTGCGCGAGCAGCTCAAGTTCGACGACAGCAAGCTTATGCTGACCTACCAATCCCGCTTCGGTCGCGCCCGCTGGCTGCAGCCTTATACGATCAAGACGGTCAAGGCGCTGGCCAAAAAAGGCATCAAGAACCTGGTGGTGATCACCCCGGGCTTTTCCGCCGACTGCCTGGAAACGCTGGAGGAGATCGCGGTCGAGAATGCGCGTGTTTTCAAGCGCTACGGCGGCGAGAACTTTGCCGCCATACCTTGCCTCAATGACAGCGAGGCCGGCATGCTGATGATCTGGCAGCTCGCCATGCGCGAGCTCAAGGGCTGGGTGTGACCTGAGCCGTCATTTCGGCCGAGCCGCGTTATCAACCTCTCGTTAACCATATCCGTTCTAACTCCGTTAACCATCGGGACGCTTCTCGGCGGCCCGTGCCGGTCATCGCGCGGCGGCCGCACGGGAAAGTCCGTGCGCCGGCTTAAGCCCTTGACGGTGGTTCGCTTTGGCAGCTTCCGAGGTGACGCGGACGACGGGAACGGGGCGCGCCTTGGGAGCGAGGAGGTCGCGCTTGAGGCGCCGTCGACGCGCGCCGAACATCATCGGGTTCATCTTTGCCGCGGCGATCGGGCTCGCCCCGCTAACAAGCCTGGCGCAGACGCCGACTTCCGCCGCTTCGACGGCCGCCACAAACGATTTGCTACAACCATCGCTCGAAGGCAACCCGGCGACGCCACCGCGCTTTCGCCGGCCGGGGGAGGCGGCGCCGGCCGAGGAGAATCAGTCGCCACCAACCAACAAATTCAGGGCGCCGACCCGCATCGGCGCGACGCCGCTCTATGGCAGCCCGGGCGGTTTCGGCGCCGGCGACACCGGCTTCAATTCCTCGAACACCCCGCACGGCAAACGGAAAAAAGAAGGCGGCACAGACGCCTGTGGCGCTGGCTCCCGGTCTATCCATCACGCCGCAGCCGGAGACGACATTCACGCCGGTCCCGACCTTCAATCCGGCGGTAGCGCCCAAACCACCGGCATCGGCGGCGTCGACTATTCAGCGGCCACCGGAGATTTATCCGAAGAAGTCGGCGTTGCGGATCGGCGCCACGCTGCCGCCGCCGGTGCCGCCGCTCGACCAAGTGCCGGTGAGCAATCCGCCGGCCGAAGTGCATCCCTATACCGCGGCCAACCGGGCCGGTGCGGTCACGGCGGTGCCGCCGCCGGAATATTTCGATTACGCCACCTACGCCGAAACGCTGGTCTATACCGCGAACACGCCGCCGCCGGCCTTGCCGCAGCCGAACACCTTGGTGCCGGGCACGCTGCCGCAACGGCCGCTGCCGATCCCGGCGACGGACCCTTACGCGGCGATCGGCGTCCGCGCCGGCTCATTTCTTTTGCTGCCGTCGCTCGATCTGACCGGCGGCTACATCACCAACCCCGAACGCATTTCCGGCGGGCCCGGCTCCGGCTATTTGGTCGCCGCGCCGGAACTGAAGGTGCAGTCGGATTGGGACACGCCATTCGCTGACCGCCGACATCGCCGGCTCGTATACCCAGTACCTCGAGGACCTGGTGCCTTCGCTCAACGTCCCGTTTCTCAATTCCAAGGTCGACGGACGCATCGACGTCACCCGCGACACCCAGATCAATCTCGAGCAGCGCTTCCTGGTCAACACCGACAATCCGGGCAGCCCGAACCTGCAAACCGAGCTCGCCAAGCTGCCGATCAACAGCGATTGGTGGCGGGACGCTCGGCATCGCCCAACAGTTCAACCGGCTGGCGGTTTCGCTCAACGGCACGTTCGATCGCGCCACCTACGACCCTTCCGTGGTGACCAACGGCCAGGTTTTCAGCAACGGCGATCGCAACTTCGACCAATACGCCGGCATCCTGCGGGTCGGCTATGAAATCGATCCGGGCCTCAAGCCGTTCGTGCTCATTCAGGAAGATCAGCGCATTCACGACGAACAGTTCGATGTCAACAACGAGCAACGCGACTCGACCGGCACCACTGCGCAAATCGGCGCCACGCTTAATCTGTTCGGCTCGCTCTCCGGCGAGATGGCGGCCGGTTGGGTCGAGCGCGTCTATCAGGACCCGACGCTGCCGAATATCTCGGGTCCGGTCGCCAACGGCACGCTGCTGTGGCAGCCGACCGGACTGACCACCGTCAAGCTGGGCGCGGTCTCGCAGGTGTACGAGACCACCGTGGATGGCGCCTCCGGCGAGTTCAGCCACGACGTCAATCTCGAGGTCGACCACGCCTTGCGCACCTGGCTGATCGGCATCGCCAAGGCCGGCTACGGCACCGACGATTATGTCGGCTCGACCCAAAATGACACCCGCTATTTCCTCTCCGCCGGGCTGACCTACATCTTCAACCGCGAGCTGCAGGTGCGCGGCGAAGTGCGGCAGGACTGGCAGATATCGGCCACGCCGGGCCTGGCCTACACGGCGACCACGTTCCTTCTCGGCATGCATTTGCAGCGGTGAGCTATCTTCCGCTCATTCCCGCGCCAGCGGGAATCCAGGCAGCAATATCACTCTTGCACAACATCAACTGGGTCCCCGCTTTCGCGGGGACGAGCGGAAGGCAGCTACCCGCCGTTAATCTCGGCGAGGATTTTCTTGATCTCGGCGCGAAAGCCCGGCGCGATGTCGTCGCGCGCCAGCGCGTACGAGACGTTGGCGGCGAGAAAGCCGATCTTGGAGCCGCAGTCGAAGCTGCGGCCGTCGAACTTCAGGCCGTAGAACGGCTGGGTCCGCGACAGCGCGATCATCGCGTCGGTGAGCTGAATCTCGCCGCCGGTGCCGCGGTCCTGGGTCGCCAGCAGATCGAGGATCTCGGGCTGCAGGATGTAGCGGCCGGTGAGGATGAGGTTCGACGGCGCTCGCTCGCGCGACGGCTTCTCCACCATGCTGGTGATCGAGAACATCCGGCCCTTGGGGGCGCCGACGCCGACGACGCCGTACTGATCGACGCGCGCCGGCGGCACCTCCTCGACAGCGACTATATTGGCCCGCCCGCCGACTTCATTGGCGGCATCGATCATCTGCGCCAGACAGCCGCGCTCATGCTGAACCAGCACGTCGGGCAAGAGCAGCGCGAACGGCTCATGGCCGACGAGCTCGCGCGCGCACCATACCGCATGGCCTAAGCCCAGCGGCTCCTGCTGGCGCGTAAAGCTGGTTGAGCCGGGCAGCGGCAGGTCCTGGCGCAGCACGTCGAGCGCGTGCTGCTTCTGGCGCTCCAAGAGCGTCATTTCCAGCTCGAACTGGCGGTCGAAATGATCTTCGATGACGCCCTTGTTGCGGCCGGTGACGAAGATGAAGTGTTCGATGCCGGCCTGACGGGCCTCGTCGACGACATGCTGAATGAGCGGCCGGTCGACCACCGGCAGCATTTCCTTCGGCATCGCCTTGGTCGCCGGCAGGAACCGGGTGCCGAGCCCGGCGACGGGGAAGACGGCTTTGCGGACGAGCTTCATGACTGGCCGCTGGTCGAGAAGGGGGAGGCGGAGTATCGCAGGATACGAGACGCTTTGTTGCCCAAATCTTTTCTCAAGTGTTTGTCCAGGTCCGTGTGATCCGAGTCTGAGTTATGCGATGAAGGATGGATTGGCGCGCTATCGAAATGGCTCCACACAAATAGCAGGATCGCGTTGCCGGTCCATGAACGGCCCGAACGTTAACGGTGCAGTAACATAGCAGGTAGTCCCTTGCTTCGCTCACAATCGAGAACGTCCGCCATGGCCATCGCTGCACTCGTCCTTCGCCTCGCCGCGGCTTTTCTCGTGATCGCCGGCATGGCCAATGCCGCGGTGGCGCAGGACAAGCCCGATAACTGGCTGACACGGTTGTTTCAACCTTCGGCGACCGGCCCGGTTCCCGCCCCGCCGGCCGGGGGCTCCGGCGCACCGCGCGAGTGGAGCGGGCAATCGGGCGCCTCGGGCAATCCCTTGATGACGGCAGAGGCGATTCGCGCCGCCGCCGCAGGCTTCGGCAATTGCCTCGCCGAACTGGAGCCGCAGGCCGAGCGGCGCGGCGTCACCCGAACCAATTACCAGCGCCTCACCGCCGGGCTCACCCCGGATCTGAGCATCATGGACCTGCTCGATGCCCAGCCCGAATTCAACAAATCGCCCTGGGATTATCTCGATCTCCTGGTCAGCGACGACCGCATCGCCCGGGGCCGCGAGCTGCTCGCCCAATATGCGCCGGTGTTCGCCGCGGAGGAGCGCGCCTACGGCGTCGACCGCCATATCGTCGCTGCCATCTGGGGCGTCGAATCGAACTACGGCACCATGGGCGGCGACCGCCCGGTGCTGCGCTCGACCGCGACGCTCGCCTGCGTCGGCCGCCGCCGCGACTATTTCCGCGAGGAGTTTCTGTCGGCGCTGGAGATCCTGCAGCGCGGCGACGTTGCGCCCGAGCGGCTGATCGGCTCCTGGGCCGGCGCGTTCGGCCCGACCCAGTTCATGCCGACCTCGTTCAAGCGCTACGCGGTCGATTTCGACGGCGACGGCCGGCGCAATGTCGTCAATTCGATCCCCGACGTCATCGCCTCGACCGCCAACAATCTGAAAACCGACGGCTGGGTCAGCGGCGAAAGCTGGGGCTACGAGGTCGTGCTGCCGCCGAATTTCGACTATCTGCTCGCCGACCGTTCGCGGCAGATGACGATCGCCCAGTGGCAGGGCCTCGGCGTCAAGCGCGCCATCTCCCACGCTCCCCTCCGCCGCAGGCGGGGGAGGGAAGGCAGGGCGCGGCGCATCGCGGCGATCGTGCCGCTTTGCTGTTGCCGGCCGGCGCCCGCGGACCCGCGTTCCTTACGCTGCAGAATTTCCGCGTCATCATGAAATACAATCCGGCCGAAGCCTATGCGCTCGCCATCGGGCATCTCGCCGACCGGCTGCGCGGCGGCGGACCGTTGGTGCAGAGCTGGCCGCGCGACGAGCGCGCGCTGTCGACGGCCGAGCGCACCGAGCTGCAGCAGCTTCTGGCACGGCGCGGCTTCGACGTCGGCGAGCCCGACGGCCTTTTGGGCCCGCGCACCCGCATCGCCATCCGCAATTACCAAGTCGCGACCGGGCAAATTCCGGACGGCTTTGCCTCCAGCTCCGTGCTCGACCGCCTGCGCCAGCCTTAGCTTTCCTCCCCCACGAAGTGGGGGAGGGGGGACCATGCGCAGCATGGTGGAGGGGGCTTGCTGCAAGGAGATGAGCCTCATGGCCGACGCCCATTCCACCGCCCTGCGGGCGGTCCCCCTCCCCCGCGTTACGGGGGATGAAAAGCTAATCCGTTCCCGCGACGCGCTCCGCGCCCGAGTTTTGCTGACCACGACGCGTAAGCAAGTCCGGTTTCGATCGTCGTCCGATGAAAGCCCCTGGTGGCCGCGGCTTTCATCCGATCGCTTCCGGCACGCATGATCCCGAAAAGCTCCGTAGCCCGGATTGAGCCAACGGGTCCGGCCCGAAGTGGCCGGCCCGATGACAAGCTCCGCGAAATCCGGGGACGATTGTCCGGCTCGGATGCCGCTCCCGGGTTTCGCTGCGCTTAACCCGGGCTACGAAACTCGCTTCCAGCAAATAAAAGGAAGCGGAACGCCGACAAACGTGTCTTCCTAACCTCCGCGCCTTGTCCTCTTTTCCCTCCCCCGCTTGCGGGGGAGGGTTGGGAGGGGGCGCGGCGCGCGCTGAAAGCGCAGCGCGCTCGCCTGTCGGCGTTCCACCACGGCGCTTGCTGCAGCGAACGAACGCCGCAGCTCAGCTCCAGCGACGCGCTTCCTGGGACTCGGTCGGGCGCACGGCCCCGATGGTTCGAAAGACCGTGCGCTTGGCAACGCCTGATCCGAAAAGCCAGATCACGCGCCACTAGCGGGCGTTACCCGCTCCTTCCTGTCCCAGTCCAGCGGGTTGCCCCGCAGACCGGTCATCATGCCGGCCGGGCGTCATTCCCCGGAGCCGCCCGGGAGCGGCGGTGACGAGCCGCCGCCCGCGGGAACCGCACTCGCCCCGTCGGCCGGTGTCGCCGGCTGACGTCCTGTAGGCGGGCGAGATTCGGCGACGTGTGTAGCTGAAACAGCGACCGGTGTCAAGAGAAAGTCGCGAATGCAGTGACGAAACAGACCGGCCGTCAAGCCGCTGGCTCAACGTCGGCTTTGCGTAGCGCGCACGGCGTGACGCGCACGGCGTGGCGCTTTCAGCATTGCCGGAGGTCAAATATGCAATGGACGAAATGGCGCTCGGATTGCGCCCGACCATCACCCAATTGCTGCCGCATTGCTCAAGTCTGTTCTCATTCGCTGGCTGGCCACTTCCCGGATTGTTGTTCATCGCGTGTTGAGGGGGGAGAGGAAGATGCGTTGTGCCGCGGTCGCTGTTTCCACCGTGATGGTGGGAGCGTTGTTATTCGCCGCCTCCGTGCTGCCGCTGGGCGCCGCGGAATTTGGCACCCGGGATGAGGCCGAGGCGATGGTCCGGCGCGTCCAGGAAAAATTCAAGAAGGACGGAGCCGAAGCGACGTTCCGCGCCATCGACAACCATGCCGCGGGACTCATGGACCGCGACCTGTTTCCCTACGTTCACAAAATCGATGGCACGCAGTTGGTCGCCGCCGGATTTCCGGCTGCGATCCGCGGCAAGAACCTGCACGATGTGAAGGATCAGGACGGCAAGTACTTCGTCCAGGAGTTCGTCAGGGTCGCCACCACGCCGCCCTATCACGGCTGGGTCGATTACCGCTTTCTCAATCCCAAAACCAACATGGTCGACGACAAATCCGCCTGGATCGAGCGCATGGGCGATTATCTCGTCGGCGTCGGCGTCTACAAGAATGAGCAGCCCAACGAAAACACCATCGGGCTGATCTCCGGCAGTCCCAATTCCAACGACACCTACCTGCAGATCGCCTTCGATCTGGCCGACGTGCTCGACGACGCCGACAATCTGCGCATTCTGCCGATCGCCGGCATCGGCGGGCCGCAAAACATCCGCGACGTGCGTTATCTGCGCGGGGTCGATATCGGCTTGACCCAGACCAGCATTCTCAACAGCTACCGCCGTTCAAACCAGCAGACCGGCCATTTCGACAACAAGATCGTGTACATTGCCAAGCTTTTCAACGTCGAGGTTCATCTCGTCGCCAAGTCCAACATCACGTCGATCGAGCAGCTGAGAGGCCTCAAGGTCAACATTGACGCCAACGGCAGCGGCACCAACTACTCGATGCGCGACCTGTTCAGGATCCTCGGCATCGAGGTCCAGGAAGTCAGCATGTCGCAGCCCGAGGCCCTGGAAAAGGTCAAGAGCGGCGAAATCGCCGCCACGGCGCTGATTGCCGGCAAGCCGGTGCGCTCGATGTTGAAGCTCAGTCGCAAAGACGGGCTGCATTTCGTGCCGATCCCCTATACCAGAGCGCTCAACCAGCTGGACGGCGATTACCTGCCGGCGACCTTTACCCACGACGATTATCCCGAGCTCGTCGGGTCCGGCGAGGTGGATACGGTCGCCGTCGGCGCCGTTCTGATTGCCTATGACTGGCCGAAGACCAACGTCGACCGCTACCGGCGGGTACAGCGGTTTATCGACGCGTTCTTTTCGAAGATCGGCGATTTCCAGAAGCCGCCGCATCATCCGAAATGGCGCGAGGTCAGCATCGCCGCCACCTTGCCCGGCTGGAACCGTTTCGGCGCCGCGCAGGACTGGCTGGACGCGCACGCACAGCAGGCGAGCGCGGACCACCAGGCTTCGCTCGCCAAGTTTCGGGACTTCATGGCGCAGCAAGGCCGCGCAAATCTGTCCCAGGAAGAGCTGACAAAGCTGTACGCGGAATTCCAGGAATGGAGCCGGCGCGCCAAAAATTGAAGTCCTCGCGCTCGAGCACAGAAGACAGCACTTCAGTCGTCGATTGCCTCGACGCGGAAATTCCCGGTTACATCTACGCCATCTTGTAGGCGCCGACGTATCACACTCAATACGCCGAATTCCTGCGTAGCGACTTTCCGCACACCTCCTGCGCGAGCAAGGCGCTGCTGTAAAGTCGGGGCGGTTTCGAGATTGCCGGTCGCGCGTGCCACGCGTCGAGCGGCGCCTCGGCCTATCGCGCCATTTTATCGATGGTGGCCATCAGCGTCGCTTTTTTGTGTCGCTTGCAATAGTCGCTGACGCGCTTGCTGTTGGCCTTGTAGCGGCTGATGTCGAGCGTCTCGATGTTCCTGGCGGCGTTCCAGTAGCCGCTCATCCAGGCGCCGATCGCTTCTGATTTGTCGAACGAGTAGTTGATGAACTGCCGGCAGGTGATCTTGGTCATCTCGACCTTCACCACAGCCTTGGCCGGATCGCCCTGGAAGGCAGCGGTTCCGGTGGCGCGCGCCAGACCGGTCATCACGAACTGCGCGGGATAGGTGGCACACCAGGCTCTGACGCTTGCCACGTTGCGGCGCTGGGCGTCGAGGTCGATCCAGGTGTAGCCGGTCTTTTGATTGAAGTAGCCGCCGACCCAGGCTCCAAAGACGTTGGATTGTTCGGGCGTCATGGCGAGATAGTCCGCACAGGTCACCCGCGACATGTTGATGGTGACCTGGGCACGGCCGGTCGTTGGCATCGCGGCGCCAAGCAAGGCCAGAATCCACACGAATTTTCGGAATGGAAGATGCCCCATGTTCGCCCCCCAGTCAGCGTCCGGTTTTTGGTCGGACCGGCTCATCCGGTGTTCGACCGAAACCGTAAGTCTATTGGTTTCGCCACCGCTGTGCAAAGTCATTAAGGCCGGCGAAATTCGATCGCTCCGAGTCTGGCAAGCAAAAATCCAATCGGAACGCCCGGCGTGCGCCAAGATGCCCGTGCGCAATGTCGGGGACCCGGATTGAATGTCGGCCAAACGTTAGCTCCGGGTCAGCTTCAACCGATCGACGGTTTGAGCGATGTCCGCTATTCGCGACGCCGCTCGAACCGTTTCAACGCGACAAACCGCCCGAGCGGTCGGCGCTTAGTTTCTAGCCTCGCCTCCTCTTCGCGGCGACACCGGTATCACCGGTCACGTGGTCGATGAAGGCGCGCAGCTTGGGCAGCACCTGACGCCGGCCCGGGTGGTAGAGAAAAACGCCCGGCGTCGTGACGGCGAAGCGCGTCAGCAGCGGCCGCAGCCGGCCGTCGGCAATCGGCGCTTGCGCGAGCGGGCCGGGCACTTGCGCAAGTCCGACGCCGCGGATCGCCGCGCCGATGAGGGTCGGGTAATCGTGGGCGATCAGCGGCCCGGAGACGATGGCCTCGACCGCCTTGTTGCCGTCGACAAAGGGCCAGGGCGCGATCGCGCCGTTGGAGCGGCGCAGGCGCAGGCAGGCGTGCCGGCGCAGATCGTCGATGCGCACCGGCGGCTTCCGCGGGCGCAGATAATCGGGGCTGCCGACGACTACGAACGGGAACGGCTGGGTCAGCCGGATCGCCACCATGTCGGGGGCGATGAACTGGCCGAGACGGATGCCGGCGTCGAAGCCGCCGGCCGCCAGATCCACCATTTCGTCGCTGGCGGCGATCTCCAATTCGATCTCGGGGTAGGCCCGGCAGAACGAGGCGATCACCGGCTCCAGGATCAGCGGGACGACCGCGCGGGGGACGGAGAGGCGCAACAGTCCGGCGGGACGTTGCCCGAGGTCGCGCGCGGCCTCGCCGGCGGCGACGAGGTCCTCGAAGGCGGGCTTGGCGCGGACGAGGAACCGTTCGCCGGCTTCGGTCAGGCCGACACTGCGGGTGGTGCGGATGAAAAGCGCGGCGCCGACGCGCGCCTCGAGCGCGCGCACCGCCTGGCTGATCGCCGATGGCGTAACCCCGAGCGCCGCGGCCGCGCGGCGGAAGCTCCGGTACCGGGCGACGTTGAGGAACGCCTCGACGCCGTCGAGCGCGCCCTGCCGCACTGTGAAGTTCTGCTTCATAGCCCGTCGACATTATCGCCGATAGTCGCTCGCAGGAAGCGGTCGTATGTCGAGGACAGGCCGGCTGGGCATCCTGACCGCGGTGCTCGAAGCCGTGCCAACCAGGAGCCGATGGGGAGTCGAAAATGTCGACAGAAACCCTGTTCCGAATCCATCTCGTTCTCGGCTATGTCGCGTGGCTCCTGTGCTTCGGCGTGTACATCTGGCCGCGGCTCAAGTCGGCGGATCGGGTCGCGGCGCACCGCGCCATCGCCACCTTGCATAGCTTCCGCTTCTTCGGGCTCGTCTTCATCCTGCCCGGCGTGGTCGGCGCCGATCTGCCGGCGAGCTTCGCCACGTTCGCCGCCTACGGCGACTTCGCCACCAGCGTGCTGGCCCTGCTGGCGCTTGTCACCGTGCGAATACGTCCGGCGTTTTGGCTTTTTGTCGTCGCCTTCAATGTCGTGGGGGCGGTCGACATCCTTGTCGACTATTACCACGCCATCGCGGCCGACCTTCCCGCGCACGCCGGAGAGTTCGGCTCCGCATACGCGATCCCGATCATCTATGTGCCGGTGCTGATGATCACGCACCTGGCCGCGTTCTATTTGCTGGTGCGTCGACCGGATTGGCAGGCGGCGGCGTGATCGACGTATAGCCGTATCCGCAAGCCGGCGGGTCCGGCGCAATGTGGCCGCCCGATGTCATCGAGCTAGCGTGTTTCAACACCCGCACCGACAAACCTGCGTTCGGAGTTTTCCCCGGGAACGATCTGCTATCGTGCGAATCATAAATGACGCCAGGGGAGCGAAACTGTGAACGACATCGGGGCCTATCGGCACCTGTTATCGCCGCTGAAGATCCGCAACACGACATTGCCGAACCGGGCCATCTTCGGACCTGTCTGTCCGACCTGGGTGCGAAGCCCGCATGAAGGCATCTTCACCGAGCAGGCCGTCGCCTACTACGAAGAGCGCGCCAAAACCGGCCTGGGAATGATCATTCTCGGCGGCCACCTGATCAACAAAGACACCATTTACACGCCGCTCGGGTTTCCGGGTCTGTGGAACGACGCGCAGCTCGAAGGGCTGGCCAACGTCGCGCGCGCGGTCAAGCGGCACGGCTGCGCGATCTCGGTGCAACTCCTGCATCTCGGGCTGCGGTCGCCGACGCCGTTTCTGAAAACCGATCCGGCGCGCGACCCCGATGAATACAATCCCTACATGGTCGCGCCAAGCCAGGTGCCGGCCGGCGAAATTCCCGGCGGTCCGACACCGAAGGAGCTGGAAGAAGACGAGATCGAATACATCATGCAGTGCTACGAGGACGCCGCCAGACGCGCCATTTCTGCCGGCGTCGACGGCGTCGAATTCCATATCGCGCACGGCTATCTGCCGTGGCAGTTCCTGTCGCCGTTCTACAATCACCGCACCGACCGCTGGGGCGGATCGTACGAGAACCGGCTGCGGTTCTCGGTCGAAGCCATGCGGCGCATTCGCAAGCGGATCGGCGATCGGCCGTTTCTCGGCTATCGGATCAACTCGACGTCATTCTGGGAGGGCGATCTCGAAATCGACGACGTCAAGCGCATCCACGCCGATTTCGAGCGCGACGTCGATCTCGACTATGTGAGCGTCTCGGCCGGGGTGCACCATTCCTGGATTCATACCCCGATGACGTACGAGGAAGGCTGGGAGCGCGAGTATACCCGCGCCATCAAGACGGTCGCGAAAAAGCCGGTGCTGCTGGTGGGGCGGCTGAGCCACCCGGGCGTGGCCGATGAATTGATCCGGGCCGGCGATGCCGACGCCATCCTGCTGGCGCGGCAGATGATCGCCGACGAGCAGTGGATGACAAAGGTCAAGGAGGGGCGCGCCAACGATATTCGCCGCTGCGTCGCCGCCAACTATTGCTGGCGGGCGGTGATCCGCGGCAGCCGCGTGCAATGCGCCTACAATCCGGTCGTCGGCCGCGAACGGATCTGGGGCGCAGGCGCGACCCGCAAAGTGTCGTCGCCGAAACGCGTCCTCGTGGTCGGCGCCGGCCCGGCCGGCCTTGAATATGCCCGCGTGGCGGCGGCGTCCGGCAACGCCGTCGTGGTCTACGAGCGCGAACCGCATGTCGGCGGTCACGTCCGCGCCTATGGCGCGCTGCCGCATCGCCAGCAATACGGCACGATCGCCACCTGGCTCGCCGAGCAGGCCGCGGGCAACGGAGCAACCATCAAGACCGACAGCCCGGTGACCGCGGAGAACATTGACCGCGTGCTTGACGCCGAGCGTCCGGATCACGTCGTCGTGGCTTCGGGCGCACGCTACCGCCGTGACGGTTTTCAGGGACAGACCGGCAAGCCGCTGCCGGGCTGGGAGAGCGGAAATTGCGTCGCCTGGGACGAGGTCGCGCTCGACAAAGTCAAGGTTGCCGGCGACGTGCTCGTGGTCGACGAAATGGCGGACGTCGCCGCGCCGCTCACTGCGGTCAAGCTCGCACGGGCCGGTGCGCGCGTCCGGCTACTGACCAAGTGGCCGATGATCGGCATGGAAACCGCGGCGGAAGTTTATCTGCACTGGATTTTGACGTATCTCTACGAAGCCGACGTCGAGATGATCGCCGATCATGCGGTCAAAAACATCGACCGGTCGGACGTGGAAATCGTCAACATCTACCAGCCGACGCGATCCCGCCTGATCACCGCCAACACCGTGGTGATGGCGACATCGCGAAGTTCGGAGCGGGCGATTTATGATTTGCTGCGGCAGCGTGCGATCAGCGTCGAGGCCATTGGTTGCGCGCTGGCGCCGCGCACGGTCTACGAGGCGACGCTGGAGGGCCATCGCGCCGGCCGCAAACTCGGCGCGCCGCCGCGCAGTCGTTCCGAACGCGAGGAACTTCGTGCCCGGGCGTCGATCTGACGGCCTGGGCCGCGCTTTATCGTCCCGATCCGGCCGGTGACGGCTTACGTCAGCGTCCAGCCGACAACCGCCAGCAAGACGAGCACGATGAGCGGCGGCACGGCACGGTGATATTCGCGATGACGGATCACCGTGGCGACGGCGACCAGCATGATGAGGCAGCCGAGCGCCACACCGAAAGGGCGGGTCGCTGCCGCCGGCAGCAGCAGCGCCACCGCGAGGTCCATGGCGCCGGACAGGAAGTGAAACCGGTCCGGGTAGCCCCAGCGGCGATACTCCGGCCCCACCAGCTTCACCGCGAACGTGTTGATGAAGAACGCGACGACGAAGAAGGCGGCGACCGCCCAGACCAGAATTTGCGTCCAAGGGAGGCTGCTCATTTTCGCACCTGATGGGCGTTGATAAAGCGCGCGCTTGCTTCGACCGACGCCATGCCCTCCTCCAGCATCGGGGCGTAGAGCTGCCAGCCATGGCACATGCCGTCGAAGATCTTGAACTCGGTGACGACGCCGGCGGCGCGCAGCCGCCCGGCGAGCGTGATCGAAATCGTCGCGCAGGCGCTCCCAGCTGCCGACATGAATGAGCGTCGGCGGCAGCCCGGTGAAGTCGGCAAACAACGGCGTCACCGCCGGCGACTTGCGGTCGCCGTCACCGAGATAGGCGGACTTGAATTTGTCGAGCACCGGCGGCGGCAGGATCGGATCGTCGGTGGTGGCGCGGTACGACCCGCCCTGTTCGGCGAAATCGAGCCACGGCGAGAACAGCACCACCGCACTTGGCAGCGGCAGGCCGGCATCCCGGGCTCGCACGACGGTCGCCAGCGCCAGGTTGCCGCCGGCCGAATCTCCGCCCAGCGCGATCCGGTCGGCGGCATAACCCTGCTTCAGCGCCCGCTGATAGACGCCGAAGGCATCGTCATGTGCCGCCGGGGCCGGATGCTCCGGAGCCAGCCGATAGTCCGGCGCGAACACCGCGCTTGCCGTGGCGCGGGCGAGATTCGTCGTGATGACGCGGTAAGTATGGCTGGAGAACGGAAAAAAGCCGCCGCCGTGGTAGTAGATGATCAGCCGCGAAGCATCGCCGCCTTCGGGCTGGATCAAGTCGCCGTCATACGGTCCGAAGCTCGAACGGCCGATCCCGACATGGTCGGCGAGCGGGGTGTGGCCGGTGATACCCTCGGCCCAGGCCCGCATCATCGGCGGACTGGCGTTCTCCGGCGGCGGGTTTTTCGCGCTGATCGCAAGAATTTCGGCGAGTTGCTGTGTGGACATGGTCGGTCTCCTCGGCTGCCCGCGGCACACCGTTCCCGGCTCAGCGGCGCCGCATGCCGGGAGAATTAATCCTTCCATGGAACCGATAAATCGCGTATCGCGCAAACGATTGTTCCATTAATGAGAATGCGAACTTGCCGACGCATTCGATCGCGCCCGCCGATCTGCAGGACATCAGCTTCTTCGTCGAGGTTGCCCGGGCGCTGAGCTTTACCCGGGCCAGCAAAGCCTCGGGCATTCCCATCGCCACCCTGTCGCGGCGCGTCACGCTGATGGAAAAGCGCGTCGGCGTCAGGCTGTTTCAGCGTACCACGCGGCGGCTGGTCTTGACCGAGCCGGGAAAGCGCTACCTCGAACGCTGCGAGCGCATCGTGCAGGAGGCCGCCGCGGCGCAGGAAGTTCTCAAGGAGGCGGCCGAGCGATTGACCGGTCACCTGCGAATAACGATGCCGGTTGAATTCGGCCAGACCGTCGTCGCGCCGATTATCGACGAGTTCGCGCGGCTCTACCCGGCACTGACAATAGATGTCGAACTGTCGCCGCGACGCGCCGATCTGGCTGACGAGAACATCGATCTCGCCATTCGCCTCGGCGAGATCAAAGATCGTTCCCTAATCGTACGCCGGCTGGGTGGCGCCGCGCGCCTGCTCTATGCATCGCCGTCCTATTTGGTGAGGCGTGGAGAACCGCGGCATCCAAAAGACCTGCGCGACCACGATTGCAGTCTTGAGTCGACGATCGCGAAACCGACCGTTTGGCGACTGGTCTCCGGCAAGAGCACGCTCGAGGTCGACGTGCACGGCCGCTTGTCGACCAACAACATATCGATGATGCTGAAATTCGCCGAACAAAGTCACGGCATCGCCGCGCTGTCGCCGCCGATCGCGCGCTCGGCCAACGAGAGCGGCGCCATTCGCCAGGTCTTGACCGGCTGGAGCTTCCCGCCCATGCCGGTTCATGCCGTGATGACGTCACGATTGCTGCCGGCGCGGGTGCGGGCGTTCGTCGACTTTCTTGCCAATCGCCTGAGCGTTATCTGACCCCGCGCCGTTGCCGATCGAGGGCCAGGGTTGGCCGCTGAAGCGTCGGTTTCAACCGCGTTGGCTAGCCGCGCACCGCGCTCCTGAAGGTGGCCGCAAGCGCGGCCAGCGCATCGCGCGGCCGTTGGCAAAGAGAATTGGTCGGCCGGCCACGGCCCGCCGAAGTGAACGGACATCCGACGTGCAGGTGAGCTGCTGCGCGCGCTGAGTTGCTCGGCGATCTGCTGGCAAGGACAGGCGACGTCGATCGCGACCGTTGTCGCGCGAACCTGTCGCGCGAGCCTGCCGCGCCAGCGACCTAAAATTTCGCGGACGGTTGGCGCGCCGCGCGCGGTGCTGCTGCCACGGTCTCATGTCGATCTTATGACGCCGGGCGGCTTCGCGGCGCGATCGTTCGCTGGCCGCCGCAGGCGGCGCGTGTTAAGGTTACATCGTTCCAATGTCTGCCTGACGTTTTCTGAACTGGACGGCTTGCTTACGAAACGGCGATCCGCGCAATGCCGGATCGCGTCCGAACCATAACTAGTGTCCGGGATGACCTCGGCGTCTAGACCGTCGCATCCCGACCTGACATTCACCGGGAGGAAGCGATGCGTAGACGTGAATTCTTGACTGCTACTGCCGCTGCCGCAACGATTGGCGCCGTGAGCGCCGCAGCTGCCGCAACCGTGCCGCCGCTGGGCGAGACCGGAGTTCCGCTCAAGCCAACCCCGCCGCTGCCGCTCGGGCCATTGCCGGGCAGCCGTTATCCCGATCCGCATGTCGAGTCGATGGTGAAGCCGCCAGGCTCGTTCGGCGCCAGCGGTTTTCCGGGCTTTGCCGGCACCATGGCGGTCGAGCGGATTGCCACCGGATTCCGCTGGGCCGAAGGCCCGGTGTATTTCCCGGCCGGACGCTATGTGCTGTTCAGCGACATCCCCAATAATCGCATCATGCGTTACTGCGAGGACGACGGCCATGTCAGCGTGTTCCGCCAGCCGTCGATGAACTCGAACGGCAACACCATCGACCGGGAAGGGCGGCTGATCACCTGCGAGCATGGCGGCCGCCGCGTCACCCGCACCGAGCTCGACGGCTCGATCACCATCATCGCCGACCACTACAACGGCAAGAAGCTGAACTCGCCGAACGACGTGGTGGTCGCTTCCAACGGCTCGATCTGGTTCACCGATCCGGTTTACGGCATCGGCGGCAATTACGAGGGCATGAAAGCCACCCCTGAGCAGGACAAGCACAATGTCTACCGGGTCGATCCGAAATCCGGCGACATCAAGGTGGTGGTCGACGACTTCGTCGAGCCGAACGGCATCACTTTTTCCCCGGACGAGAAGAAGCTCTACGTCATCGATACCGGCTTCACCGACGGCCCGAACAATCCCTCGCACATCCGGGTGTTCGACGTCGATATCGACGCCGGCAAAGTGTCGAACGGCAAGGTGTTTGCGGAAATGCCCAAGCCCAGCATCACCGACGGCATGCGCGCCGACACCGCCGGCAACATCTGGTGCTCGCTCGGCTGGGGCGATCCGAACGAGGATGGGGTGCGCTGCTACACGCCGGGCGGCGAACTGCTCGGCAAGATCCACATCCCGGAGACCGTCCCCAATCTTTGCTTCGGCGGCACCTTCCGCAACCGGCTGTACATCTGCGGCTCGAGCTCGCTCTATGCGGTGTACACCAGCGCAACCGGCGCGATGAAGCCGTAGCAACGGCGGACGGCGGAGGCGGGCACGCGAGACCGTTTCGCGTGCCCTCGCAAGCTGCGCCGGCGTCGGCGCGGCCGGCAGCGCGGATTTTGCCGCCGGCCGTTGCGCCTGCTGCCGGTCCAATCAAACGCCGGGCCGGAGAGGGAGGACGTTATACAAAACGCCGTGCCGGACGTGGAAGCCCGCACCATCAAAAAGATCTCGACGCGGCTCATTCCCTATCTGATCGTCTGTTATTTCATCGCCTATCTCGACCGGGTCAATGTCGGCTTTGCCGCGCTCACCATGAACAAGGCGCTCGGCCTGAGCGCGACCATGTTCGGTTTCGGCGCCGGCATCTTCTTTCTCACTTATTTTATCTTCGAGCTGCCGTCGAACCTGTTCCTCGACCGGTTCGGCGCGCAAAAGTGGATCGCGCGCATCATGGTGAGCTGGGGGATTTTCTCCGGCCTGATGGCGTTCATCCCCGACATCGCCGCCGCCACCGGGCTCGGCAACGAGATCACGTTCTATACCGTGCGGGCGCTGCTCGGCTTCGCCGAGGCCGGCTTCTTTCCCGGCATCATCTTCTATCTGACGCTGTGGTTTCCCGCGATCTATCGCGGCCGCATCATCGGCGCGTTCATGGCGGCGATTCCGCTGTCGTCGGTGATCGGCTCGCCGATCTCCGGCCTGATCCTCGGCATGGACCACGTCGGCGGACTGCAGGGCTGGCAATGGCTGTTCATCATCGAGGCGGCGCCGGCGGTGCTGCTCGGGCTGGTCACCTATTTCTATCTGACCGACCGGCCGGGCGATGCGCTGTGGCTCGACGGCGACGAAAGCGCCTGGCTGACGGCGCGGCTCGAGGCCGAGCGCCGGCAGCGCGAGGCGGTGCACGGCGTCTCGGTGGTCCAGGCGCTGTTCAATCCGCACGTGCTGGCGCTGGTTTATTTCGGCCTGGTCGCCTGCAATTACGGCGTCGGCTTCTGGCTGCCGCAGATCGTCAAGGCGTTCGGATTGTCGAACGCCATGACCGGCTGGGTCACCGCCATCCCCTACGCCGTCGGCGCCGCCTTCATGGTCTGGTACGGGCGCCGCTCGGACGCCAAAGTCGAGCGCAAGGCGCACACCGCCATTGCGCTCGTCATTGCCGCGGTCGGCATCGGCGGGTCGACGCTGACCGGCAATCCGGTGCTGACCATGATCGCGTTCAGCTTCGGCGCCTGCGGCGTGTTCGGGGCGTTGCCGGTGTTCTGGACGCTGCCGACCGCGCTTTTGTCCGGAACCGCGGCCGCGGCCGGCATCGCCGTCATCAACTCGATCGGCAATCTGTCCGGCTTTTTCGGGCCTTATGCGATGGGCTGGGTCAAGGATGCGACCGGCAGTTTCACCGGCGGCCTCTTGCTCATCGCCGGACTCGCGGTGCTCGCCGCCGGCATTGTGCTGGCGCTCGGCCACGAACCGGCGCTCGAACAGGCGCCTTCCGCGCTGAGCGAGGGGTGAAAAGGCCGCGACATTGCCGGGGCTGCCGTCATCCTCAGATTGACCATTTTTCGCTAATATCTGCGCAACGCGGCCCACTCGGCCGGCCGACCGCCTATATTGGCGGCTTAAGGCACGGTCTGGTTGGGCCCAAAACCGGGTGCGTCGATGGCGACTTGGAACTCGCGGCGGCTGGGGATCATGCTCGCGCTTACGGGGGCGAGTGCGATGCTCGCCGCGCCGGCCAGTGCGCAGTTCTTTCATGGCCGCGCGCTGTTCGATCAGCAACCGCGCGCCGAACTTGTGCAGTTTCGCGAATTCTTTCCGTTTTTCGGCGACCGTCGGCCGTACTACCAGCCCAACCCGTATCCGCCGCAGCAACAATTCAATCCATTCTTTCGGCAGCGCCCGCCGCAGGCGGTCGAAGCCACCCGGCCGCCGCAGCCGAAGAAGGTGGAGACGCAGCCGACCTCGACCGTGCTGGTGATCGGCGACGGGCTTGCCGATTGGCTCGGCTACGGGCTCGAAGAGACGTTCGCCGACACGCCGGAAATCGGCATCGTGCGGAAAATCCGGCCCTATTCGGGGCTGGTGCGCTACGAGCCGCGCCTCGACGCGCCGGAATGGTCGCAGGCCGTCAAGGACGTGCTGGCAACGGAAAAGCCGGCCGCCATCGTGGTCATGCTCGGCCTCAATGATCGCCTGCCGTTGCGCGAGCGGTCGCCAGCGGCAAAATCCGCGACGACACCGGCACCAGGCCAAGACGCCACCAAAGGCGCGACACCTCCTGCTGCCGCCGCTTCTTCAGACGCGGCGCCGCCCGATAGCGAACAGCCGCCCGCGGCGGAGGCTTCGCACCGCCGGCAAGGCGGCAGCCCGCTGGGACAGAGCTACGAGTTTCATACCGACAAATGGGCCGAGCTTTATGAAAAGCGCATCGACGACATGATCGCCGCGCTCAAGAGCAAAGGCGTGCCGGTGCTGTGGGTGGGCATGCCGGCGATCCGCGGCACCAAGTCGACCAGCGACATGAGCTATCTCGACGAGCTTTATCACGCCCGCGCCGACAAGGCCGGCATTACTTACGTCGATATCTGGGACGGCTTCGTCGACGACCAGGGACGCTACGCGGTGCAGGGGCCGGATTTCGAGGGGCAAATTCGCCGGCTGCGGACCTTTGACGGCGTCAATTTCACCAAGGCCGGCGCCGAGAAGCTCGCGCATTATGTCGAGCGCGAATTGCGCCGGGTGCTGACCAACCGGGTGGCGCCGGTGGCGTTGCCCGGTCCGGAGGAGCAGTCGCCGGCCAAGGGCAATGCGCGGCCGGCCATCGGCCCGGTGGTGCCGCTCAATACCGCCACCGGCGGCGAGGGCGGCGAACTTGTCGGCACCGCCAGCCATCCGGCGCAGCACGAAACCGATCCGCTGGCGACGCGCGTGCTCAGCCGCGGCGATCCTATCCCGGCGGCAGCCGGGCGCGCCGACGATTTCTCCTGGCCGCGGGCCGATGCCAAATCCGGCGGCGCGACGGATGCAGCGCCGGTGCCGGTGATGCCGGCGCCGCCCAAAGGCGCCGCCCGCAGAAACGATACCAACAAGACAACGCCTAACAACAACGGACCCGGCAAGGGCGAAACCGGCAGGAGCGGAGCCGACAAATCCGGCGCCGCCGAGAGCGCCGGTCCCGCGGCCAACAATGCGCGATGAAATGTTGAAACCGGGCGCGCTATTTCGGTGGAGCGTCGTATAGCGGAGCGGGCGAAGCGGACACGGGCCGCCGGCGAAACCTGCTGGATCGGTCGAGAATGACCCATCTCCGCCGTAAAGCGAATTAGTGTTGCGAGGGTAAAAATCCCGGTCCGTTACCGCCCATGAACGCGCCGGCCCCGGTGATCTGATAGGCCAGATACCAGGAAAACACGTTCGTCGTCGATGCATTTTGCAGACCGGTTCCGACCGATACCAACAGGTGGTGATCGTCGTCGAACTCGTAGATTGCGCCAATGTTGAAACCGGTTGTGGGCTGCGTGTAAATCGGATTGGTGGCGCCAAAAGCGACGGTCGAGGTCTGATGGAATATCTCGCCGCCGATGGCCAATTGTTTGGTCACCTGCTTTTGCAGGAGCCAGCCGAAGAACCAATAATCCCGGTTGGCGGTGCCGTCGCCCTGATTGATCCAATAGCCGCCGCCGCCATAGGTCGTCCAATCGCCAAAGCTTTTCTGCAGCCAGAGCGGAAAATACGCGCGCACATAGCCGGCGCCGAGCGCATGGTCCTCGTCGCCTGTTGGTAGTTCGAGGAGGGGATACATCCCGACCATGGGGCGTAAACCGTTTTTATCTTCATCGATGAAGCGGTATTTGAAACCGAGCTCCGTATCGCCGTAGCCGTAGGCGCCGGCCTGCGTATCGAACGTCAGCGGGGCAATGATGTGAAATTGCCCGTTAGGAATGATGCCGTAATTGTATTCCCACGCCGGCGCTTCGCTGAACGTGTCGCCGCGGATCGCCGTGCCGAGAGAAAAGGTGTAAAATTCGAAATGCTGATACGGCACCGGTTCGGGATCGTCGGTCTGAAACGGCGGTCCGGCAAGAGCCCGCGGCGCTGACCAGGTCGCCATCGCCGCGCAGAATATCGCGCCGAGGGCGCGTATCGGCAGCATCGCGGTGCACCTCCGGCAAAGGACCGGCCAAGACGAGGTATTGCGCCGTTTCCTCACGTTCCTCACGCGACCAAAGCGAGCGCGATGCCGCCAAGCGAGCCGATGACAACGACCAGCAGCGGCGGTGCGCGCCAGACCGTGAGCAGAACGAAGCCCGATAGCGCGATGGCGAAATCGCCCGGCGCTTTGACCGAACTGGTCCACAGCGGATTATACAGCGCCGCGCCGAGCAGGCCGACTACGGCTGCGTTGACGCCGCGCATTGCCGCCTGCGCGTCGGCGCGCTTGCGGAACCCGTCCCAAAACGGCAGCGTGCCGAGCAGAATAAGAATGCCGGGCAGGAAAATGCCGAACAATCCCAGCGCCGCGCCGGCGATCCCGTGCGGCGACGGCTTGACGACGGCGCCGAGATAGGCGGCAAAGGTGAACAACGGCCCTGGAATTGCCTGCGCCGCGCCATAGCCGGCAAGAAACGCATCGTCGGTGACCCAGCCCGGCGTCACGAACGCATCGCGCAGCAACGGCAGTACGACGTGGCCGCCGCCAAACACCAGCGCGCCGGAGCGATAAAAAGCGTCGAACAACGCAAGGGCCGGCAAGTGTTCCAGGCTTTGCGTGACCGGCAGGCCAACGAGCAAAACGAAGAAGACCGTCAGCGCTGAAAGCGCGGCCATGCGCGAAACCGGAAATGCTATGTGGCCGGTCGGCGCGGCAGGCGCGCCGCGGCATAGCAAAAAGCCGGCGACGGCGCCGAAAATGATTGTCCCGATTTGGGCGATGGAAGAGCCACTGAACAAGATAATCACCGCCGTCACCGCGGCAATCGAAGCGCGCTCCCGGTCCGGGCACAGTGTGCGCGCCATTCCCCAGACCGCCTGGGCGACGATGGCAACGGCGACGAGCTTGAGACCGTGAAGCAGGCCCGCCCCCGCGGCGCCGCGCAGCGCGCCGGCGCCATAAGCGAACAAAGTCAGCAAAATCGCCGAAGGCAGGGTAAAGCCGGTCCACGCCGCGAGCGCGCCGCGATAGCCGGCGCGCATAAGCCCGATAGAAAATCCGACTTGGCTCGACGCCGGACCAGGCAAAAACTGGCAAAGCGCGATAAGGTCGACGAAAGCCCGCTCGTCGAGCCATCGCCGCCGCACCACGAACTCCTCGCGGAAATAACCGAGATGCGCGATGGGTCCGCCGAAGCTCGTCAATCCGAGTTTGACAAAGACGCGCAGGACTTCAAGCGGCGAACCCGTGGGCGCGGGATTCATCGCGCTGGTTGGCGGGCTCAGCCTGACTGGCATGCGTGGCGGCCCCTTCACGCCAGGGTCGGCGGACGACCTCGGCCCAACAACGCATCGAGCAACCACGGCCCTGCGCCGACAATCAAGAGGTATAGCCCGGCAGCATGCAGAAGTCCGCCCGCGGTTCGTCCGCCACGCTCCAAAAGCCGTAACGCGAAAGTTCTGCGCCTGGAAAATCCATCGCTTCTTGACCGGCCGCCAACCAGAGCGATGCGGACATGCATGACACCTCAGCCTTGACCTACTCGGTCGCAAACGACCCGGAGCAGACGTTCAAGTTTGCCAAAGCCAACGGACAACAACCACCGCGGCAAGCATCCCGACGAGTTGGGCAGCGGTGAACGCCATGACGCCCGTGGGAGCAATACCGGCGAAAGTGTCAGATAGCGAGCGCGCAATGGTCACCGCCGGATTGGCAAATGACGTCGAGGCCGTGAACCAATAGGCGGCCGTGATGTAGAGGCCGACGGCGTAAGGAATGGCCGCCGGCGTTCGCACGCCGCACCCCAGGATCGTCAGCAACAGCCCGAACGTAGCAACGCCTTCGGCCAGCCATTGGCCCGGACCGGTGCGCACCGTCATAGACACTTGCCACAGCGGAAGCTCAAACATCGCGTGCGCGGCCAGCACGCCAACAATCGCACCAATCACTTGCGCGCCGATGTAGATGACCGCGGCGCTTGCCGATAGTTCGCGGCGCAACGCCAATGCGATGCTGACCGCCGGATTGAAATGCGCGCCCGATACCGGGCCGAACGTCAGGATCAGCACCGTGAGAATGGCGCCGGTCGGGAGCGTGTTGCAGAGCAGCGCCAGCGCGCCGTTACCGCCCGCGAGCTTTGCGGCCATGATGCCTGAGCCGACGACGCCTGCAAGCAGGAACGCCGTTCCCAAGCACTCGGCAACCGCGCGCTGCGCCAGCGAAGGCATTACGTCCGGCCAATATCTTCGAGCTTGTTCTGGAGCGTCAATTGATCGAGCGACCGCAGCGGGAGCGCCGTGAAAATTCCAATGCGTTGATGCAACATGCGATAGGCATCTTTGAACGCGAGGGCGACTTCGGCCTCCGTCCCCTTTGCCTCTGCCGGATCGGGCACGCCCCAATGCGCCGTCATCGGTTGACCGGGCCACACCGGGCAGGTTTCGCCAGCGGCGTTGTCGCAAACGGTGAAAGCGAAATCGAGCGTCGGCGCGCCGGACTTTGCGTATTCATGCCATGACTTTGAACGAAATCCGGACGTGTCGTAACCGAGGCCCTGCAACAGCCGCATGGTTTCGGGATGCACTTGTCCCTTGGGCTGACTGCCGGCGCTGTAGGCGCGGAATTTGCCCGCGCCCAGCTTGTTCAAGATGGCTTCTGCCATGATGGAGCGGGCCGAATTGCCGGTGCAGAGAAACAGCACGTTGAATGGCTGATTCGTCGCCGTTCTCGGCGTGAATGCCGAGAGCTTCATTGGTGACCCTCCTATGCCGAGACGTTGGCGCGCCTGGCGCGTGCGGGTTTGCATGCCGCTTCCGGCATACACGGCGCGATCGCCTCATAGCGCGCCGCGTAGATCATTGACCTGCCATCACGACGAACCGTGACCAGTCCGGCGTCCTTCAGACGGTCGAAATGAAAAGTGAGCGTGTTGGGGGCGAGACCGAGCTGTTCCGCCACCCGGCCAGCGGCCATCCCGTCAGGTCCCGCCTGAACCAACAGACGGAAAACAGCAAGACGGTTGTCCTGGGCGAGCGCGGCCAATGCCGCAACTGCGTTCGGCGCTTTCATACTTCAATAGCTACTGAAATATCGCCCGCCGGTCAAGCGATATTTCAATCGATACTGAAATGATCCAATGTCCTGCTGCGCCCCGATCCCCAAGCCGGTCGGCTTAGCTGTGTAGAAGGCTTCAAAGACCCGCTCTGGCGCCGGGCTCACTGGCGGCCCCGATCAGCGCGTCTCGGGGCCAAAGCCGCCGCCGGCAGAAACGGTACCAACAAGACCGCGCCTAACAACGACGAACCCGCAAGGGCGAAACCAGCAGGAGCGGAGCCGACAAATCCGGCGCCGCCAAGAGCGCCGGTCCTGCGGCCAACAATGCGCGACGAATGCTGAATCCGGGCGCTATTTCGGCGGGGCGTCGTAAAGCGGAGCGCCCTTGTCGACGATATGCACCGTCACCAGCTTCAGGGGCTTGTTGCCGACGACCTTGAAACCGGCATGCGGGACGCCGCGCATGTTGATCGAGCCGGAGCCGGTCGCCAGTTCGATCTGCTTGCCGTTCGGCAATTCGACCGTGGCGCCTTCAAGCACGTAGAACGCTTCCTCGCCGTGATGGATGTGGCGCGGAATGCTTTCGCCCGGCTTGTATTCGGCGGTCGAAAGAATGACCTCCATATTGGTTCCGGTCAGGTCGGCGCGTTTCATTTCCTTGCGGTTCGGCGAATCCTGTGCCTGCGCGACGCCGACCAGCGCAACAGCGGCGACGGCACCCAGAATCCATTTTGCGGCAGCTCTCATCGATCCCTCCCTGGCATGTCCCTGGCATAAACGGGCGCATGATAGCCGAAAACAGGGGCGATGCGAGCAACGAAACCTTTAATCAGCAGGTCCGTGACCGGCTTGTCCGCGTTTGGTGATCGTCACTTATACATTGATATGAGCGCGCGTTCCGAAGGTTGAATGTCACAGTACGTGATCGCGTCCGAAGCTGGCAAAAGGAAGAGTCCGGACGGGTTGCCGTTCGGAGGTGGTTTAGGAAGGGTTATGATAAACGGCATCAACGATGAGGTCATTGTCGTCGCGCGTGTTCTTCTCGCAACGCTGTTTCTGGTTTTCGGCTGGAGAAAGCTGAGGGATTTTTCAGGCACGGTCAGGCAGATGGCGCAGCTTGGCGTTCCGACGCCGGTACTGGCTGCTGCCGTGGCGACTTTCATGGAGCTGCCGGTTGCGTTCGCGGTCGCCGTTGGCGCATTCACACGGCCCTCGGCTTTGCTCTTTGTTCTCTACACGCTGGGAACTGCGCTCATCGGGCATCGCTATTGGACAGTGAAAGGTGCGGATTACGTCGACAGCCTGGATGGCTTTTACAAAGACCTCAGCATTATGGGAGGCTTCTTGCTGCTGTACATTACCGGTCCGGGGAAATATTCGATCGATGTATTGTGCGGCATCGGCGCGCGATAAGCTGCGGGCTATATTGGGCCGACGACGCAGCGACCCGTCGCGTAACGGCGGAAGCGCTTATGGTCCGGTGTTCGCGGTCTACCATCAAGCCAACCAGTCGCTCCGCGCTCTATGTCACGGCGCTTTTGCACCGGGTCGATTTCATTCGCCCCTATGACGGCGACGCGATCGCCCAAGCCCGAGGCGAAAGCTGCATTTGCCCCGCGCGTCGCCCACGCCCGCGGTGCACCGCTCATACGTTGATATGAACGATTGCTCCAAAGGTTCGATAGGTTGAAACCGCCATCGCGATCTAGGTTTCTCGGCACCGGCCCGAACATCGAGCGTGTTTTCCGCCTGGAGACGCGGGCCACTGCAAAGGACAAGTCATGAAAGTGCTGATGGTCATCACGTCCCACGATCAACTGGGCAACACGGGCCGAAAGACCGGATTCTGGCTGGAAGAGCTGGCAGCCCCGTACTACGTTTTCAAGGACGCCGGCGTCCAGATCACGCTCGCATCGCCCAAGGGCGGCCGTCCGCCGCTCGATCCGAAGAGCGACGAACCGGCATCGCAAACCGACCTCACGCGCCGGTTCGAAAAGGACGCGGCCGCGCAGGCTCAGCTCGACAAGACCGTTCGCCTCGATAGCGTCAGGCAGGAAGCCTTCGACACCGTGTTCTACCCGGGTGGTCACGGCCCGATGTGGGATCTGGCCGAAGACGAGCATTCCATCAAGCTGATCGAGTCCTTCATCGCAGCCGGCAAGCCGATCGCCATCGTGTGCCATTCCACCGGGGCGCTGCATCACGTCAAGACGGCGGACGGCAAGTTTCTGGTTCAAGACAAGGAAGTTACCGGCTTTACCGACGGCGAGGAGGAAGAGATGGGCCTGACGAAAATCGTGCCCTTCCTGGTCGAAGATGAAATGCTGAGACTGGGCGACGTGTTCTCGAAGAAAAAGGACTGGGCGGTTCACGTGGTCAGCGACGGCCTGCTGATCACGGGACAGAACCCAGCTTCCTCCGGCCCGGCCGCGAAGACGCTGATGGCGGCGGTCAAGCAAAAGGCGGCGGCGCCGGCTGCCGCGGCCCGGGCGTTGTAGATCCACGGGCACGATCCCGTCCTGCCGTCGGCGCGGCGCCTTTCGCTGGGCGCCGCGGCCACGGCAGCGGGCGGATGACGCATCGAAATAGTCGGTCGCGATGGCGCGGTAAGGCCCGCACCTCAGGCAGCGGATGGAAGCGAAAATTGGAGCGGGTCCATGAACCAGGTACAAGTCGAGCAGAAAGCCTATCAGATGCCGCCGCAGGACGGCATCACCGTCGCACACTTTCTCACCGTCGCCGACGTCGAGCGCTCGCTTCGATTTTACGAAACGGTCTTCGGTAGTCGCATTCTGAGCAGAGGCGACAGCAAGGGCGCGCCGGGTTACCTCCAGATCGCGAACACGTGGCTCATTGTCAACGTCGGGGGCGGCCCGACACCCGACAAACCATCGGTGACGCTCAGCGTCCCGGCCAACCCCAATCTGGTCAACAGCTTTATGAATATCCGGGTTGCCGATATCCAAGCCTGCTACGAACTGTGGCGAAGCCGAGGAGCTGAGTTTATTACAGAGCCAAAGCCCAAATACGGCGAGACCCGCTGCTACATTCGCGATCCCGACGGCTATATTATAGAAGTTGGGCAAAGCAATCCGGGCGTCACTTACGGCTGAACGGCATGACACGATGATGGCTGGAGCTTCTCTCACAGCTGCGGCGGCGTTAACCGGGGATGCTATGCGGGCGGTCTTGCTGGAGTCGACGTCAGCGACCACGACCTATCACCGCATGACGGTTGACGGCGTCGGGGTTTTCTATCGCGAAGCCGGTCCGAAGGACGCGCCGACGATCGTGCTGCTGCACGGGTTCCCCTCTTCGTCGCGCGAGTTCGATACGCTCATCCCCCTGCTCGCCACACGCTATCATCTGCTAGCACCGGATTTTCCGGGATTCGGTCACAGTGACGCCCCGCCACCGTCGGCGTACGCGTACAGCTTTGACAATTTGGCCAGGACGACCAACGCTCTTCTCGATCAACTCAAGGTCAACAAATACACGTTCTTCCTTCATGATTATGGCGGGCCGGTCGGCTTTCGCATCATCTCCGCGCATCCGGAGCGGCTGCAGGCGCTGATCATCCAGAACGCCAATGTTTATGAGGAAGGCCTGGGCGCCAAGTGGGCGGGCATCGCGCAATATTGGGCCGATCCGAAAGCGCATCCTCAGGTGTTCGATGGGTTCGTGTCGCTCACAGCGACCGAACAGCGTCACACCCTCGGTACCTCGCATCCCGAACGTTATAATCCAGACACCTGGACCGACGAGTACGCCCACCTGTCAAAACCCGGCCAACGCGAGATCCAGGCCGCCCTGCTGTACGACTACCGGACCAATGTCGCGTCCTATCCGGCGTGGCAAGCGTGGTTGCGCAAGCACAAGCCCCCGACCTTGGTGGTCTGGGGGCGGAATGATCCGTCGTTCATCGCTCCCGGCGGGGAGGCGTTCAAGCGCGATCTGCCGGAAGCGGAAGTCCACCAGCTCGACGCCGGCCATTTCGCGCTCGACGAGAAGAACGACGAGATCGCGAGTCTCATTCTTGCGTTCCTCGCGAAACACGCCGTCTGACCGATCGGTACCCGGCTATTCGCCGGCCTTCATCTTAGCAGCAGCGACGAACGATGACGCGGAAACGCCGCGAACTGCGGTATCTCACGCCTTCAAGGGAATAATTCGGCGCCCAAGGCCACACCGCTGCGACAATAGGAGCAACCGATGAAATGCCCGAGCCTGATCGCGGCGCTATCCATTTCCGTCGCGACGGCGTCGTTGGCGATCGCCGAGCCCCTCGCCAATGACCTAGCCGCCCGCACCGAACTCCATGCCGTCGAAACACTGACTTTGTCCGACACGCAGTTCCTCAAAGGCGATGCCAATGGCAAGGCAACGACCATCGCCGGAGCGTTGCGGATCGCGGCAGGGGCCGGCCGACTGCCGGTCGTCGTCATTCAGCATGGCTCGGGCGGCGTCGGCGCTAACATTGAAATGTGGGAAAGAGAATTCAACGCCATCGGCGTTTCAACATTTACACTCGATGGGCTCACCGGCCGCGGTCTCACGCAGGTGGTCACCGACCAGGCATTGCTTGGCCGCCTCAATTTCATACTCGACATCTATCGCGCGCTCGACGTGTTGGCCAAGCACCCGCGCGTCGATTCCCGGCGTATCGCCCTGATGGGCTTCTCACGTGGCGGTCACGCCGCGCTCTATGCCAGCCTCACGCGCTTTCAAAAGATGTGGAACAGGTCAGGCATCGCGTTTGCCGCTTATATTCCGATCTACCCCGACTGCGCGACCACATACGTCTCCGACACCGATGTCGCGGATCGCCCGATCCGGATTTTCGGCGGCACACCCGACGATTACGATCCGATCGCGCCGTGCAAGGCTTATGCGGAGCGGCTCAAGGCCGCCGGAAGAGACGTCGAAGTGACCGAGTACCCGCACGCACCACACTCTTTCGATCTTTCGCTGCTTCCCCCCAGCCTCGTCATTGCCGGCGGCCAGACCTTGCGCCATTGCGTCATACGCGAAGAATCCCCGGCTTGTTGATCGACGCCTCGACCAAACAGCCGTTCGCCTACAAAGATCCGTGCGTGGAGCTTAACCCGCATGTGGGTTTCGACCCCACAGCCACCGCGGCGGCAAAAATGTCGATCAAACAGTTTCTCAAGGCGGTCTTCAAGCTCTAGGTACCGCGCAGCTCTGGATGGCGGACCGGGGCTATTCACCGGCCATCATCGCGGCAGCAGCGACGAACCCATCAGATTTGTCGACGGCGTGCGCCGCCTAGCGGCCCTCGCGGATCGCCCGCACCACCAGCGCCTGGCCGCGGCGAGCTGGCATCCGGGCACCGGCAGCACGCGCTGCGGCTCGTCCGGTAGCATCGGTCCGATGGCAGCCAATTCATGGTTGGTGGGTTCACAGCGCATGATTCGAAGCTCCCAGTTTTGAAGCTTGAATCACTGAGCAAAGAACGATCTCAGTACGGTTAGCACTCGGTCCGGCCGAGCCTCAAATCGTTTAGTGATTGCCCCGCGCTGCCTGACAGATGCTCGGAACGTCGATGCGGCGTGGAGCGCCGGCCGCTGCAATACACGCAGTTTTAGAAGTAACATCGGCCTTCTTTAGAAATAACAGCCGTCTTCTCGTAACGGAAAATACAAGCGCGAATGTGAGTGTCGATGGAGCTGACGGAGTTATTAGCATGTCCACCATCGCGGGTTCGCCAAGATCTATTGACAGTCCGTCCGGACTTGAGCCGCTGCGTGCCAAATCGGGTTGGATCGTTGCATTGGGGGTTGTCTACGTCATTGCCGGAATCGTTGCCCTGGGCAGTGTCGTGATGGCGACTGTCGCGACGGTGTTTGTGGTCGGCATCATGATGTTGATCGCCGGCGTGGCCGAGGTGATCAACGCGTTTCAGATCAAGACTTGGGGCAAGTTCCTGCTCTGGATTCTCCTCGGCGTTCTTTACATCATCGCCGGTTTCGTCACGTTCGAGAATCCGCTGCTTGCCGCGGCTATGCTGACGCTGTTTCTGGGAATAGCGCTGCTTGCGTCAGGTATCACGCGGATCGTATTGGCCTTCAGTATGAAAGCGGCGATGCCATGGATTTGGGTGCTTTTCTCCGGCGTCGTGACGCTGCTGTTGGGTCTGGTGATTTTGGCGCATTGGCCGGTCTCCGGCCTTTACATCCTAGGGCTCTTCCTCGGCATCGATCTCGTGCTCGCGGGCGCAAGCTGGATCGGTATCGGCCTCGGCCTGCGGAGGCTCAGTTAGGCGATTGCGCGGACCCGCGCTGCGCCCTTCCATTCCCTAAAACAGTGCTGCCATGGGCTGGGTCTACCTGATCATCATCGTTGGGTTCGCGATTGCAGTGGCGTTCTTCACCATCCAGAACCTCAGCATGGTAACAATGGCCTTCCTGGGATTCAGCGTGCGCGCGCCGCTGGCGGTTCTGACCGCCATTGTCTACGTCCTCGGCGCGGCGACCGGCGCCAGCTTGCTGGCCTTGCTGCGGAAATCGTTCCACGGATCAAGAGCGCGTTAGATGGCGTGACGTCGACAGGCGGATGGAATGCAGCGCGAGGCGTTGCTGATCGATCTCGCGCTTCAGGGCGGGGGGTCCCACGGGGCTTTCACCTGGGGCGTGCTGGAACGCCTGATCGAGGAACCGTGGCTTCGCATCGCGGCGATTTCCGGCACATCGGCGGGGGCGATGAACGCCGCGGTGCTGGCGGACGGATGGACCGAAGGCGGAGCCGAAGGGGCGCGTGCGGCGCTCGACCGATATTGGCGGCAGGTCTCGCGAGCCGCAGCGTTTAGTCCGCTGCAACGCACGCCCTTCGATCGTTTGATGGGCCGCTGGACCCTCGACACATCTCCCGCCTACCTGGCAATGGACCTGATGTCGCGGTTATTGTCGCCCTACAATCTCAATCCGCTCGGCTTAAACCCGTTGCGGACCATCCTCGCTGCCAGCATCGACTTCGACCGCTTGGCCCGTGCGCCGATCAAGCTTTTCATCACCGCAACGAGCGTGCGAACGGGCCGGGGCCGAATTTTCCGCAATGCGGAGATCACGGCCGATGTCTTGCTCGCCTCGGCTTGTCTGCCGACGATGTTCCGCGCGGTCGAAATCGACGGCGAGTCGTATTGGGACGGCGGTTACGCCGGCAATCCGACGATCACGCCGCTGGTGCGCGAAAGCGACGCTCACGATACCATCCTCGTACAAATCAATCCGCGCGAACGGCCGGAAACGCCGCGCTCTGCCGGCGACATCCTCAATCGTCTCAACGAGATTTCCTTCAATTCGCCGCTGATGAAGGAACTGAGGATGGTCGCGCTTCTGCATCAGGTCGCCGATCCCGGCACGGGTGAAGGCGCCCGTTGGGCGCAGATGCGCACGCACCGGATCATGACGGACGCCTTGGCCGAATTCGGCGCTTCCTCGAAGCTCAATGCCGAATGGGATTTCATCGTCGTGCTGCGGGCGGAGGGTCGCCGCGCCGCGAGCGAGTTTCTGGAGGCGCATGGCGACGACCTCGGCAAGCGCTCCACCGCCGATTTGAACCTGCTCCTGGAGGAGTGCTGATTGGGTCTGCTTGGCATCCTGCTGGGACTTGGCTTCATGATCTGGCTCGCCTTTCGCGGCTGGAGCGTGCTGTTGATTGCGCCGGCTGCCGCGCTCATCGCCGCCGCCTTTGGCCGGGAACCGCTGCTCGCCAACTGGACGCAGATATTCATGGGCAACGGGGCTCACTTTCTGGCCCAGTTCTTTCCGCTGTTTCTTCTCGGCGCCGTTTTCGGCAAGCTCATGGACGACAGCGGTTCGGTGTCGGCCGTTGCCGAGTTCATGACCAAAACGTTGGGTGAGCGCCGCGCTGTGCTTGCGGTCGTGCTCGCAGGCACTGTCGTTACCTATGGCGGCGTCAGCCTGTTCGTCGCCTTCTTCGTGCTGGCTCCCATGGCACAAGCGCTGTTCCGCGCGGCGGCGGTTCCCAGCCGATTGATGCCCGCCGCAATCGTCCTCGGCACCTCGACCTTTACCATGTCGGCTTTGCCGGGCACGCCGTCGATTCAGAACGCAATCCCGATGCCGTTCTTCGGTACGACGCCATTCGCCGCGCCGGGGCTTGGCATTGTCGCCTCGGCGATCATGCTTGGTTTCGGTATCTGGTGGCTTGGTCGGGCCGAAAATGCGGCGCGCAGGACCGGCGAAGGCTACGGAGCGGCAACGCCCGTGCAGGCTGATGCCGCGGCGGACGATGAGACGGTGCGGGAGCGCGCCACCACTGCCCGGGAGTTCGATCCAGCGGAAATGCACCGCGGACACCGTAGCAATACCGCTCCATCCGCCTTGCTGGCTGCCCTGCCGCTGGTTGTGGTCGTCGTCGTCAATTTGCTGATGTCGTTCGTCATTCTGCCGCGCCTCGACTTTTCATTTCTGGCCGAACGACACTGGGGCAGCACCTCCATTTCGGCGGTGGCCGGTGTTTGGTCCGTCGTCGTCGCACTTGCGGCCTCGATCGCGGCGGTCATCATCTTCAACCGCAGCCGCCTTCCGGCGCTGCGCCAAAGCATGGATGCGGGCGCCAACGCTTCGGTTCTACCGGCGCTGAGCGTTGCGAGCCTCGTCGGCTTCGGAGCCGTGGTTGCCGCGCTGCCTTCGTTCGCCATCGTCCGCGATTGGGTGCTCGCGATCGAGGGCGGGCCGCTCGTCTCACTGGCTGTGGCTACGAATGTGCTCGCGGCGCTGACCGGCTCGGCCTCCGGCGGGTTGACGATCGCGCTCGACGCGCTCGGCGACACCTACATGGCGATCGCCGCGCAAACCGGCATCAATCCCGCATTGATGCACCGGGTTGCGGTCATTGGCTCCGGTACGCTGGATATTCTTCCGCATAACGGCGCGGTGGTGACACTTCTCGCCGTTTGCGGGACGACACATCGCGAGAGCTATTTCGACATCGTGATGGTCGGCATTGTCGGCGCGATTATCGCACTGGTCGTGGTTATCTTGCTTGGAAGCGCATTCGGATCATTCTGAGCACGGCCGTCTTTATGCCCGGAAGACGTACAGCATCCTGTAGCTGTCTTTGAACGCAAGGGCGATTTCGGCAGGCGTACCCTTGGCCTGTGCCGGATCAGGCACGCCCCAATGCGCTGTCATCGGCTGGCCCGGCCACAGCGGGCATGCTTCGGCAGCGGCGTTGTCGCAAACAGTGAACACAAAATCGAAATCCGGGCCGCCAGATTTGGCGAACTTGTCCCAAGATTTTGAATGAAAGCCCGACGTCTCATAGCCAGGGCTTTGTAAAAGCTGGAGTGTTTCAGGATGCACTTTTCCCTTCGGACAACTCTCGGCCCTGTAGGCGCGGAATTCGCCCGCGCCTAGCTTGTTCAGGATGGCTTCTTCACGGTAACGCGGCATTTTGCTCGCTCACGGAGCGAAGCGGACATGGCGAGGGATTTAGCGTACAAGCCCTGATTGCGTCACTTGGCGAGGCTCGCGTTACCCCGCAGCTCAGGATGACGGACCGGGGCTATTCGCCGGCCGTCATCTCGGCAGCAGCGACGGACCCATCAGATATTTGTCGACGGCGTGCGCCGCTTCGCGGCCTCGCGGATCGCCCAGACCACCAGCGACTGGCCGCGGCGAGCTCAGGGCGCGGCTTATTCGGCAGCGTCGGTCCGATGCCGGCCCTCCTCGGAGCGCAGCAATTGGGCTGCAGGCCGTGAAGGGCGGTCGATGCTGTTGACGTAGATCAATGCGGGAGTGGTCAAAAGAGCCGGATATTTGTCCGCAACAAATACCCTTGGTGCAATCTGCGCATCCAACGACGGCAGGGCGTTGTTGATGGACGAGCTTTCCAAAAGCGACTCTTCGAGACTTCGCAAGGAGATGGTTGAGGCGGCCATTCACGCGCGTGGTGTTCGCTCTAAGCTGGTTCTCGATGCCATGCGCAGCGTGCCTCGCGAATCTTTTCTGCCGGCGCGGCTTCGCGAGTTTGCGTATGAAGACACGGCGCTGCCGATTGAAGAGGGCCAGACAATCTCGCAGCCCTATATCGTCGCCCTCATGACCGAGGCATTGGTGCTTCGTGGCGGCGAAAAGGTGCTCGAAATCGGTACTGGTTGGGGCTATGCGGCAGCAGTCCTCTCCGAAATCGCCGCCGAGGTCTATACCGTCGAGCGTCATGGTCAGTTGGCCGAGAAGGCTGCCGCGACGTTGGCCGATCGTGGCTACGGCAACGTCCACGTTCTGCACGGCGACGGCACCCGCGGTTGGCCGACGCACGCGCCCTATGATGCGATCATTGTTGCCGCCGGCGGCCCGACGATTCCCGAATCTCTAAAACACCAACTCAAAATCGGCGGCCGGCTGGTGATCCCGGTAGGTGCTGATCAGGGCGCCCAAGAATTGGTACGGGTTACGCGAACTGCACAGAACGAATATCGCAGCGAAGACCTCGCCGATGTGCGCTTTGTTCCGTTACTTGGCGAGGAAGGGTGGGCGCCCGAACAGGCGGAGCCGGCCCGCGGTCGCTATCTGCGGCCGACGGGCGATGTCAGCGAAGAAAAGCTCGTCAAAGAGATCGCCGCCGCAGCCGAGCCGTTCGCTTCGATCGACACTGCCGATCTCGGCCCGCTGCTGGAACGGATCGGCGATGCGCGTGTCGTCCTGCTCGGCGAGGCAACCCACGGCACGTCGGAATTTTACCGGATGCGCGAGCGCATCTCCCGCGAGCTGATTGTCAAGAAGGGGTTCCGCTTCATCGCCATCGAGGGCGACTGGCCGGATGCCGCACGTGTCGATCATTATGTGCGGCATCTCGAATATCCTCCCGCCGAATGGACGGCGTTCGCCCGATTCCCAACCTGGATGTGGCGCAACAACGAGGTGCGCGATTTCGTCAACTGGCTGCGCGGGCACAATGCAGCAGCTAAGCCCGAGGCCCGGGTAGCGTTTTACGGCCTCGATCTCTACAGCCTTTACGCGTCGATTCGCGCGGTGCTGAATTATCTCGACCAGGTCGATCCCGACGCCGCCAGGGTTGCGCGTCAGCGCTACGGCTGCCTGACGCCATGGCAGGGCGACCCGGCGACCTATGGCCATGCCGCGTTGATCGGCGCCTATCGGACCTGTGAGCCGAACGTGGTGGGTGCACTCAAGGATTTGTTGGCGAAGCGTCTCGCTTATGTCGGGCATGACGGCGAACGCTATTTCGACGCGGTACAGAATGCCCGCCTCGTCACCAATGCCGAGCGATATTATCGGATCATGTATTATGGCTCGCGCGCGTCGTGGAACTTGCGTGACGAGCATATGTTCACGACGCTGAAGAACCTGCTGGCGTTTTACGGGCCCGATAGCAAAGCGATCGTGTGGGCGCATAATTCCCACGTTGGCGATGCGGCGGCGACCGAAATGGCCGCGCGCGGCGAGCTCAATATCGGTCACTGGTGTCGCCAGGAATTCGGCAGCGGCGCCTATCTGGTTGGCTTTGGCACCAATAGCGGCACCGTGGCGGCGGCGTCCGATTGGGACGGGCCGATGGAAATCAAGAAGATCCAGCCGGCGCTGCCGGAGAGTTATGAGCGCCTGTGCCATGCCACCGGGCAACCCCGTTCTATGTTGGGTTTGCGCAATCGCGCCGATTTGACTGGTCCGCAAGGCTTGAGCAGACCGCACCTTGAACGGGCGATCGGTGTCATCTACCGGCCGGAAACCGAGCGCGCCAGCCACTATTTCCAGGCCATCCTGCCGCAGCAATTCGACGAGTACTTCTGGTTCGATGACACCCGCGCGGTCACGCCGTTCGATGCCGCGGAGCTTGCGGGACTGCCTGATACCTATCCCTTTGGGGTGTGAGCGCCGCCAGGGAGCGTTGCCGTGACCGCTGGCAAGGACATCGGCTACGTTCTTGCCAAGCTGAACTGGATGCGCGCGGAACGCATATGGCCTAACGGCCTTCGCTACTTATGGACCGATGCGTTCGGCGTTGTGCTGCTGGTTTCGCTTTATGCGGAACTGGGCGAGCTGCGGTTCCTCGACGAAGCCGAGTGGGTCGTGTCCGAAGTCGACCGGGTGCTCGGGCGCCCGCGCGGCATTCGCATCGGCGAAGCGCCGAACCGGGACGGCCAATATTTTCACTATCTGGCGATGTGGCTATATGCGCTCTCCGTACTGGCGCGACAGTCACGCCCAGCACCGCCAACGCTCAGCGTGCTTTTTGACATCGCGCGCATACCTGCACTTCAACCATGCATTTGAACTGGCAGGAGATGTCGCAGTTTGGTCCAGCGCGTCATTTCGCGGTCATGCAGCGTTTTGGTCGCTGTCGCGCGCGAAGCCGACATTGAGCCGGATTGACCAGAACACGGCCCAGTTCTGTCACGATCCCAGGCTCGCGCCCGCAGCTCAGGATGACGGACCGCGGCCCTTCGCCGGCCGTTATCTTGGCAGCAGTGACGAACCCATCAGATATTTGTCGACGGCGTGGGCCGCCTGGCGGCCCTCGCGGATCGCCCACACCACCAGCGACTGGCCGCGGCGCATGTCGCCGGCAGCAAAGACCTTGTCGATCGAGGTGCGGTAATCGTCGGTCGCGGCGGCCACGTTGCCGCGCCGGTCGAGCGCGAGGTCAAGCTCCTTGAGCATGCCGTCGTGCACCGGATGCACGAAGCCCATGGCGAGCAGCACCAGCTCGGCGTCGAGCTCGAATTCGCTGCCGGGAACGGTCTTGAGCTTGTCGTCGACATGCACGCAGTGAAGTTTCTTGACATGCCCGCTGGCGCCGGAAAATCGCGTCGTCATCACCGCGAAGTCGCGCTCGGCGCCTTCCTCGTGGCTCGACGAGGTGCGCAGCTTCAGCGGCCAATTCGGCCAGGTGAGCTCTTTGTTTTCGCGCAGCGGCGGGGCGGGCAGAATTTCGAAATTGGTGACGGAGAGCGCGCCTTGGCGGATCGAGGTGCCGATGCAGTCGGAGCCGGTGTCGCCGCCGCCGATGACGACGACATGCTTGCCGTTGGCGAGAATGGGCTCGCCGTCCGCGGCCGCTTCGCCGCTGACGCGCCGGTTCTGCTGAGGCAGGAACTCCATGGCGAAATGGACGCCGTTGAGCTCGCGGCCGGGCACCGGCAGGTCGCGCGGCTTCTCGGCGCCGCCGGTGAGCACGACGGCGTCGTAATCGGCCAGCAGCTTCTCGGCCGCGAGATTGACGCCGACATGAACGTTGTAGTGAAACACCACGCCTTCGGCCTGCATCTGCGCGACGCGGCGCTCGACGTGCACCTTTTCCATCTTGAAGTCGGGAATGCCGTAGCGCAACAGCCCGCCGGCCTTGGCGAGCTTCTCGTAGACATGGACGGAATGGCCGGCGCGGGCGAGCTGCTGCGCGCAGGCAAGCCCCGCCGGTCCGGAGCCGACCACCGCGACTTTCTTGCCGGTTTTTTCCGCCGCCGGCTCGGGCTTGAGTCCTTGGGCGATGGCGCGGTCGGCGATGGCGCATTCGATCGATTTGATGGTGACCGGGTTCTCGTCGATGTTGAGCGTGCAGGAGGCTTCGCACGGCGCCGGGCAGACCCGGCCGGTGACTTCCGGGAAGTTGTTGGTCGAATGCAGGTTGCGCGCGGCTTCTTCCCAGTTGCCGGCATAGACCAGGTCATTCCAGTCGGGGATCTGGTTGTTGACCGGGCAGCCGGGCGTGCCCGGCGTCAGCGAGCCGGTGCCCATGCAATAGGGCACGCCGCAATTCATGCAGCGCGCGCCTTGGGTGCGGTAGTCCGCCTCCGGCAGCGGCAGGACGAACTCGCGCCAATGGCGGATACGCTCCTCGACCGGCTGGTAGTCGCGGTCTTCGCGTTCGTATTCGAGAAAGCCGGTGACCTTGCCCACTTCGCTCTCTGTTGCGCGCTCTATTCTGCAGCCTGCATGGCGGCGGCCTGCGCCTTGAGTTCGTTGAGAGCGCGCCGGTACTCGACCGGCATCACCTTACGGAACTTCGGATAGAAGGTCGACCAATCGTTCAGGATTTTCTCGGCGACAGCCGACTGGGTAAAGCGCGCGTGGCGCGCGATCAGCAGATAGAGCCGCGCGGCGTCGAACTGGCTCATGTCGGACATGACTTCGACCAGCCCGTGGGCTTCGAGATCACGGGATTGGTGGTAGACCCGCGCGCTGATCTCTTCCTCGGCCGGCATCGGCTCGAGCTCGACCATGGCGAGATTGCAGCGCGAGGCAAAAGTGCCGTCGTCGTCGAGCACATAGGCGATGCCGCCCGACATGCCGGCGGCGAAATTGCGCCCGGTGCGGCCGAGCACGACCACGATGCCGCCGGTCATGTATTCGCAGCAATGATCGCCGGCGCCTTCGATCACCGCCACCGCGCCGGAATTGCGCACGGCGAAGCGCTCGCCGGCGACGCCGCGGAAATAGCACTCGCCCTCGATGGCGCCGTACAGCACGGTGTTGCCGATGATGATCGATTCCTCCGGAACGATCGCGGCTTCCGCCGACGGCCGGATCACGATGCGGCCTCCGGACAGCCCCTTGCCGACATAGTCGTTGGCATCGCCCTCGAGCTCGAAGGTGACGCCGCGCGCCAGGAACGCGCCGAAGCTCTGTCCCGCGGTGCCCTTGAAACGGACCACGATGGTGTCGTGCGGCAGGCCGTCGTGACCGTAGCGCTTGGCGATTGCGCCGGACAGCATGGCGCCGGTGGTGCGGTCGGTATTCCAGATCGGCACGCTTATGCGCACCGGCGAGCCGCGATCGAGCGCGGCTTGCGACTGCGCGATCAGCTGGCGGTCGATCACGTCGTGGATCTTGTGATCCTGTTGCTCGGAATTATAGATGGCGACGCCGGCCGGCGCGTCCGGCTTGGTGAACAGCCGCGAGAAATCGAGCCCGCGCGCCTTCCAATGGTCGATCAGCTGCCGCACGTCGAGCATCTGCATCTGGCCGATCATGTCCGAGAAGCTGCGGTAGCCCATCGCCGCCATCAGTTCGCGCACCTCTTCGGCGACGAAAAAGAAGAAATTGATGATGTGCTCGGGCTGGCCTTTGAAGCGCTTGCGCAGCACCGGGTCCTGGGTGGCGACGCCGACCGGGCAGGTGTTGAGGTGGCATTTGCGCATCATGATGCAGCCGGCGGCAATGAGCGGCGCGGTGGCGAAGCCGAATTCGTCGGCGCCAAGCAGCGCACCGACGACGACGTCGCGGCCGGTGCGGATGCCGCCGTCGACCTGCACGGCGATGCGCCCGCGCAGCCGGTTGGCGACCAGCGTCTGGTGGGTCTCGGCGAGCCCGATCTCCCACGGCGAGCCGGCATGCTTGATCGAAGTCAGCGGCGAGGCGCCGGTGCCGCCTTCGAAGCCGGCAATGGTGACGTGATCGGAGCGCGCCTTCGACACCCCGGCGGCAACCGTGCCGACGCCGATCTCGGAGACCAGCTTGACCGAGACGTCGCCGTCCGGATTGACGTTTTTCAGATCGAAGATGAGCTGCGCCAGATCCTCGATCGAGTAAATGTCGTGGTGCGGCGGCGGCGAGATCAAGCCGACGCCCGGCGTCGAGTGCCGCACCTTGGCGATGGTCTTGTCGACCTTGTAGCCGGGCAACTGGCCGCCTTCGCCGGGCTTGGCGCCCTGCGCGATCTTGATCTGCATCATGTCGGCATTGACCAGATACTCGGCGGTGACGCCGAAGCGGCCGGACGCCACCTGCTTGATCGCCGAGCGCATGGAATCGCCGTTCGGCAGCGGCTTGAAGCGATCGGCTTCCTCGCCGCCCTCGCCGGTATTCGACTTGCCGCCGATCCGGTTCATGGCGATGGCGAGCGTGGTGTGGGCCTCGCGCGAGATCGAGCCGAACGACATCGCGCCGGTGGAGAAGCGCTTGACGATTTCCTTCGCCGGCTCGACCTCCTCGATCGGCACCGGCGCCCGGCCGTCTTGTTCCGGCGACTTGATGTGGAACAGGCCGCGGATGGTGTAGAGATGCTGCGATTGCTCGTTGATGATCGCGGCGTATTGACGGTACCTCTCGTAGGAGTTGCCGCGCACCGCGTGCTGCAGCGCCGCGACCGTCGCCGCGTTCCAGACGTGATCCTCGCCGCGCACGCGCACGGCATAGTCGCCGCCGACGTCGAGCATGCCGCGGTACATCGGCGCGTCGGAAAACGCGTCGCGATGGCGGCGCACCGCCTCCTCGGCGATTTCGTCGAGGCCGACGCCCTCGATGCGGGTCGCGGTGCCGGTGAAATATTCGGCGACGAATTCGGATTTCAGGCCGACGGCGTCGAAAATCTGCGCGCCGCAATAGGACTGATAGGTCGAGATGCCCATCTTCGACATCACCTTGAGCAGTCCCTTGTCGATCGATTTAATGTAGCGCTTGACGACTTCCTTCTCGTCGAGCTTTTGCGGCAGCTCGCCGCGCATCGCCACCAGTGTCTCGAACGCGAGGTAGGGATTGATCGCCTCGGCGCCGTAGCCGGCGAGGCAGGCGAAATGGTGCACCTCGCGCGGTTCGCCGGATTCGACCACAAGCCCGACGGAGGTGCGCAGGCCCTCGCGGATCAGATGATGATGCACGGCGGCGCAGGCCAGCAGCGATGGGATCGGAATACGGTCGGCGCCGGCGCGGCGGTCGGAGAGGATGATGATGTTGATGCCGTCGCGCACCGCGACGTCGGCCTGGCCGCACAGCGCGTCGATGGCCGCTTCCATGCCGGCGGCGCCGGCCTCGGCCGGCCAGGTCGCATCGAGCGTCAGCGACTTGAAATGATCGTGGCCGACCTCGGCGATGGCGCGGATCTTTTCCAGATTGGCGTTGGTCAGGATCGGCTGATGCACTTCGAGGCGCTTGGTCTTCGAGGCGCCTTCGAGGTCGAACAGGTTCGGCCGCGGCCCGATGATCGAGACGAGACTCATCACCAGTTCCTCGCGGATCGGGTCGATCGGCGGGTTGGTCACCTGGGCGAAGTTCTGCTTGAAATAGGTGAACAAGAGCTTCGGCTTTTCCGACAGCGCCGAGATCGGCGCGTCATTGCCCATGGAGCCGACCGCCTCTTCGCCGGTCGTCGCCATCGGCGTCATCAGGATTTTCAGATCCTCCTGGGTGTAACCGAACGCCTGCTGGCGATCGAGCAGCGAATGGTTCGAGATCGGCGCGGCTTCGGCGGACGCCGGCAAGTCCTCCAGCACGATCTGGGTGCGCTTGAGCCATTCACCGTAGGGATGGCTCTTCGCCAGCGTCGATTTCAGCTCCTCATCGGGAATGAGGCGGCCTTCCTCGAGGTCGACCAGCAGCATCTTGCCCGGCTGCAGCCGCCACTTGGTGCGGATCTCCGCCTCCGGAATCCGCAGCACGCCGACTTCCGACGCCATGATGATGCGGTCGTCGCGGGTGACGATGTAGCGCGCCGGGCGCAGCCCGTTGCGGTCGAGCGTGGCGCCGATCTGCCGGCCATTGGTGAAGGCGATCGCCGCCGGGCCGTCCCACGGCTCCATCAGTGCGGCGTTGTATTCGTAGAAATCGCGGCGCTGCTGATCCATCAGCGGGTTGCCGGCCCACGCTTCCGGAATCATCATCATCATCGCGTGAGCGAGCGGATAGCCGCCCATGGTCAGGAATTCGAGCGCGTTGTCGAAACAGGCGGTGTCGGACTGGCCTTCGTAGGAGATCGGCCACAGCGTGCCGAGGTCGTCGCCGAAATACGGCGACGACACCGACGCCTGCCGCGCCGCCATCCAGTTGTTGTTGCCGCGCAGCGTGTTGATCTCGCCGTTATGCGCGACCATGCGGTAGGGGTGGGCCAGCGACCAGGCCGGGAAGGTGTTGGTCGAGAAGCGCTGATGCACCAGCGCCAGCGCGCTCTCGAAATCCGGGTCGTGCAGGTCGGGATAATAGGTGCCGAGCTGATCGGCCAGGAACATGCCTTTGTAGATCACCGTGCGGCACGAGATCGACACCGGGTAATAGTGCGAGCTTTGCCGCTCGCGCCGTTCGTAAAGCATCCGCGAGATTTTCTTGCGCAGGATGTAGAGCCGGCGCTCGAACTCATCCTCCGACGGCGTGTTCGGATTGCGCTTGAGAAAAACCTGCATGTTGACCGGCTCGGTCGGCTTGACCAATTCACCGAGCGTCGAATTGTCGGTCGGCACGTCGCGCCAGCCGAGCAGCGTCATGCCTTCCTGCGCGGCCACCTCCGCGTAGGTGTCCATGATCTGCTGCCGCCAGGCTTCATCGTGCGGCAGGAACAATGCGCCGACGCCGTAATGCCCGGCCGCCGGCAGGTCGAAGCCGAGCTCGGCCGCTTTCTTGGCGAAGAATTTGTGCGGCGTCTGCACCAAAATGCCGGCGCCGTCGCCGGCACGCGGGTCGGCGCCGACCGCACCGCGATGCTCGAGATTGACCAGGATCGTCAGCGCGTCCTCGACGATCTTGTGCGATTTGCGGCCCTTGATGTCGGCAATAAAGCCGACCCCGCAGGAATCCTTCTCCTGCGTCGGATCGAACAGGCCGAAACTTTGGCTGCCCATCGGCATCCTCGCACTTCTCGCTGCGGCCGCGACGGCCCGCGTCGAGTTCCCCGGCGCATCGCCCCCGGCGCCGCCTCCACCCTCATTCTTCACCCGCTCAGGAGAAGAAAGGGCGTGGCGCCCAAGGGCGAGCCACCTAATCTGGAGGCAACCTTCGTGCCGCGTGGCGGCCTCGGCTGCTTTTGTACCACCGGCCGACGCGCCCTCGCCCCGGCGGCTGGCCCTCGCGACTCTCTCCCCACCTTTTCCTTCCCCCCGTTACCAGGAAGGGCGGAAAGGAGTGCTTCGCGACGGGCCGTAAATTGGGACAGCAATGCTGTCCTATGCGGAACATGGCAAATTCCGGGCTTAAACACAAGCGCGGATTGTGCCTTCGCTGCTCGAAGCGAGCAAGAAAAGGCGGCGGGGACGAAAGTTTCGAGTTTCGCGCCTGCGGCTCCGATTTTTCCGATGTCCTGCGCAACAAGTGGACCACGGGACACGGGTGAGCGCAATGGTCGGGTGGGTGCTGCCGATTGGCTGATAGGTTATGATGTTCCCACCCTTCCGGAGAACGCCGCATGAGCAAGCCTGCCGGCACGTTACCCATGATTGGTCTGATGATCGTGGCGATGATAGGCGCAGCGGCCGGCAGTGCGCAGGCGCAGCAGGGCGGTAGCGTGGCGCGGGGGCTGAAGTTTGCCCGCCAGGTGTGCTCGCCCTGTCACCTCGTGGTCAAAGAGGCGGGTCGCTCGGCCGACCCCGATGCACCTACTTTTGCGGCGATCGCCCGGACCAGCGGCCTGACCAGCGCGGCGCTTCGCTCGGCACTGCGAACCTCGCACCCGACGATGCCCAACATTGTGATCAAGGGCGACGACATCAACGATCTCGTCGCCTACATTCTCAGCCTGAAAGCAAAAGACTGAACGCACGCCGGCAACGCTCCGGCGCGTTCGGCAGATCAAAGAAACCGGGAGAAAACAAACATGTCCAAGCGGGTGTCCCCCGAAGCCGCGCTGTTGATGCTGCACTGGCAGAACAGCGTGTGCGATCCCAAGGGAGTTTGGGGCAAGAACCTGTGCCGGCAGATCGAGAAGAACAACGCGGTCAAGAACGCGCAGAGCGTTCTGAACATGGCGCGCAACCGCGGCATGCTCGTTATCTTCGTGAATATCGGCTGGCGGTCCGGCTTTCCCGAATTGCCGGAGAACCAGTACTACCCGCTGCTGCAGGGCGCCAAGGACGAGAACAAAGGCATCGTCGGCACCTGGGAGGTCGATGTCATCGCTGCGCTGCGGCCCGCCGCCCATGAGCCGATCGTGATCAATTTCGGTTCCGACAGCTTCGAAGGCACCGATCTCGACCGAATCCTGCGCGCCAACAATGTCGGTCATCTGTTCGTCAGCGGCCAGTGCATCGAGCACGTGGTGGCGACGACGATCAAGCGCGCCGCCAACATGGGCTACAACGCCATCCTGATCAAAGACGCGACCAGCGGCTTTACCGACAGCAACTACAACGCCATGCTCGATATCCTGCCGCTGTATTCAAAGCTCATCAGTTCCGCCGAATTCACGCTGGAGGCGCCTTACGGCGGCGCCGCGCGAAGCGAAGAGATACGCGACTCGCGAAATTCCTTTACCGGGCGGGTCGCCTGGCTGCGCTCATGAGCGCTTTTGATCGCCGGCGAAGCGACAGCCGTTTGCGGTGACAGCTCAGGTCGCCGGACACTTCCTGGCCCAGATCATCCCGAGCCGGACGCCGGCGAGCGCGTAAAGCCGTCCCAGGATGGGGCGGACGATCTCGGCCTCAAAACCGTTGCTGCGCAGGATCTTCACCAGCTCGCGGTGATTCCGGTCGCGGCCGCAGTCGTGATACTCGACCACGACGCGCTCGATGCGCGCCCAGTGTCTGGCGTCGAGGCTGCGCATGACGTCGTACTCGCCGCCCTCGCAGTCGATCTTCAACAAATTGACCGTGGCGACGCTATGCTCCTCCATGATGTGAGAGAGCGGCGTCAGCTGCACCACGATCGGCTGCGCCGCCGCGGCGTGGTGAGCGTGCCGGAACAGCCGCTGCATCAGCCAGCGCGCCAGCCGTCCCATCCGCGATCCGGACAGGAACCACGGCGCCTTGACCGCGGTGCTGTGCGCCATCGCTTCCCAGCCGGGATAATACACCAGCTCCATGGTGCCGTGCTCGCCACCGGCGGCGGCGGGGACGATGGTCACGTTGCGCAGATCGTTGCGGCGCACATTCATTCTCAGACATTCCAGCGCCCGCGGATTAGGTTCCACACAGATGAGCCGGCCGCTCGGGATTTGCGGTTCCGTCCAGAGCGCGAACATGCCGATATTGGCGCCGATATCGATGACGGTGTCGTCGGCCCGCAGTTCGAACCCCGGACGCTGGTATTGGCCCTGCATGAAGGTTTCCCAGCGAAGGTATTTGGCGACGGTGCGCATTGCCGCGGACGTGAAATAACAGGACTTCCCGTTGGGAAGCCCGAGCGTCAAAGTTTCATTCATTGAAGCCTCGGGGTCTTGTTGGTGTTTGCAATAGTCACCCCGATAAGCGAAGCGATCTGCCGGGTCTAGCCCTTCGACCGGCGCAGCGATGTCGTGTCGCGCATGGGAGTTCCGCGGCACCGAATCCGCCCGCACGCGCGTCCGCTCATGGACACATTCGCAACCTATTGCGGCCCAAATCGCTGACGCAAACTGAAGGAACATCGGGAATGTAGGCAGGCGCAACGATGGACAGCAACGGAGGGATCAATGCGAACGCCAAAGATCCTGCCCGGCATCCTCGCCGTGGTACCCGCTACGATTTTGTTGACCGCGCAGGCGAGCTGGAGCGAGCCCGCGGCCCAGACATGCAGAGCAAGCCCAGGCTCCGCCACGCCGCCGGGCAGCCATTGGTACTACCGCATCAATCACGCGGACAGGCGGCACTGCTGGTATCTCGGCGCGGTGGACGCGCACGCCAATGCGAGCGACGCGGCGCTTGCGCCGCCGACGCCGGAGGCGGCGCCGCATCCGCCTGACCCGGCCGCACCATCCGAAGGAGCTCCGTCAGGGGCCAGCCCGCCGGATTCGGCGGCCACACAAGTCGCGCCGGAGCAGGTGACGCCGGCGGCGGTTGCCGAATTTCTGAAATCGCATCAAGACAAAGGCGACGGACCGGATTTTTCCGCGCGCTGGCCGGATGGCTTGCCAGTTGCCCAGGATTTGAACGGGCCCGATGCCGCGCTGATCGACACGAGCTATGCGGAAAACCATGCCGCGGCAGACGCGGCTGCGCAACTGCCGGAGCGCTGGCCGGTTGCCGACGCCATGAAAGCTCCCGAGCCCGCCGCGGCCAAAATCTCGTTGCGCACTTTCTGTTTTGCCGGCGCCGCGGCGATCGCGTTGCTGTTGCTCGCCGGATGGGCCGCAGGATTTTTTCGCGCCGGCCATCGTTCGCAGGATCGCGGGACGCGGCGCGCCGGGCTTGCCGCAACGGATGCCGGCGAGCGGGCGGCGCGCTGGCGCCGCGCCGATGGCGCGGAGCGGCCGCCGACGCTGACCGATCCGGCGCTCGATGTGAGAAGAAGTCTCAAAGAGTTGATGCGCGACTTGCGGCGCGCCGACGCTGCCGCCGATTCGGACCGCTCATTTGCGCCGCGTGCCGGCCAAGCCGGCAAGGCGCGGCGCCGCACCTTGCAGGCCGCCGAGTAGAGGTGCCAGTCAGAGGTGCCAGTCAAAAGTTCGTTCCGATTTCCGCGCGCGTCGGCTATACTCGCTCTAACCCGCCCCGCGGGCGATTGAGGTATCAGCATGCATGACCAAATCGCACGATCATGATCACGATCATGCCGTCGCGATGATGCGGAACGCTGGAAGCACGATGGCGTGCGCGTGATCCCGGGCAACCAGCTCGATCCCAACGTGCCTTCGACCCCGGGCATGGACCGGAAGGCGGCGATCAATTTTGCCCGCGCCGGCGCGCAGAAGCTGTGGGCCGGCACGGTGACGATCAGGCCGGATGCCAAGACCGGCGCGCACCATCACGGCCATCTCGAAAGCATCATCTACGTGGTGCGCGGCCGGGCGCGGATGCGCTGGGGCGATCATCTGCAGTTTGTCGCCGAAGCCAATCCGGGCGATTTCATCTTCGTGCCGCCCTATGTGCCGCATCAGGAGATCAATGCCAGCCCGGACCAGGTGCTCGAGTGCGTGCTGGTGCGCAGCGACGGTGAAGCCATCGCGATCAATCTCGACATCGAGCCGGTGGAAAAGCCGGAGACCGTATTATGGGTCGACCCGATCCACCGCGACACCGCGGCAAAAAAGTAAGACCCCGGCGGGCGTCGGCCGGGAGATTCGGCCGAGATTGACGGTAACGGGCAGCAAATCGAACCCGCAGCGGGAATTAATCGCGCTTGTGCGTGATCCATGCCTCGGTGCGATTGCGCTCCAGCGTGAACCGATGGAACGGTGACAGGACCGCGGCCAGGATTTCCGTGATCAAGGCGCCGCGAAAGATGAAGTGGTAGCGCCAACGCTCGCCGTCGCGCCAGGAGCGCGGTCGCCCTTCGGCATCGACGCGGGTGTCGACCCGATAGTCGCCGAGGAATCGCTGCCGCACCGCCATCGGAAACAAGGCGTACATTTCGGGAAGATTAGCCATGGCGCCGTCGATCGAATGGCCGATCCACGGCCAAGTGGCGACCTCCGCGCTCAGCGGCTCGGTGTTGGCGAGCCACGACAGCAGGCGGGGGCTCGCGATGTAGGCGTGTGCGCAGGCGGAACGCACGCGCAGGACATTTGAGCGAACGAAGAAGGCCTGAATCGGAACATGGCCGATGTAAAAGCACCACCAATCCGGTGGCAGGGTGGCCATCGCCCGGGCGATCCTGCCGGCAAGCTTGTCCCAAGGCTGCCGGAAGTAAGCATCATCCTCGAGCATCAGCGGGCTGCGATGGCCGTTGGCCAGGGCGTGGCGTGCGACCGCTTGATGCGATGTCCAAATGGCGTGTTCTCCGTTCTGGCCCCGCGTCGGGCGATAAAAAATCACATGCCGGCAGAGGCCGATGCGGTGGAAATGCGCAACCGCCTGATGCGTGCGGTGCGGTTGCTCCTGCAACGAGATGCAGTAGATCGCATCGAGCGTCTTCGGTAACGAGATCGGGCGGCGGCCGGTGCAAAAGGCACACAAATCGTCGTGCGCCACGGGCTCGAAATAGGGCTGCATGTCCGAGAGGTAAAAAGTGATCCCCAGCGACTCGATAATAGACACCGGGTTTAGCCGCTAGCAATGACCCCTCGTCCGGGATTTTCATTTCTTTTTCGTGCGTTGCACGGAATCGACACTCGCCGCAGGATCGCGCCGATCTAAGCGGGGAGCGCGCGGGACAAGTGGGTCGAAAAGTGCTGCAAGCGCCCAAGCACTGCCCCAATTCCGCGTCACGCTAGGTGATATGGCTGTTTCGCTGTTTGGGGTGGGAAGGGCTAAGTCGGTGCGGGCCGGGGGACACGGGGCTGCTGCGTTATCCTTGGGTTTCTTGCTGCTGTTGGCCGCCGGACCGGTCGATGCGCAGGCGCCGCCGCCGCCATTGCCGGGTTTCGTGCTGCCTTACGAGATCACAAGGATCGTGCGTTCGGCCGGATTCGATCCGGTCGCGCCGCCGTTGCGGGAAGGCACCACCTATGTCGTCCGCGCCTCCGACTTCCGCGGCATCCTCATGCGCGTCGTCGTCGATGCGCGAAGCGGCGCGATCCGCGCCGTCAACCGGATCGTGGCCGATCAGGGACCTGACGGTCAGCTCGGAATGCTTCCGCCGCCCTACGGCTTGACGCCGCGCTACGAACTACCGCCAGCCTACGCCCCGCCGGCCTACGGGCCAATCGATGCGGGTCCTGAAGTGGCGCCGGTGGAGGAGAGCGTGCAACCGCCCCCGGCCTCGCCGCCGCCGGCCATGCACCCGGTTTCCCGTCCGCTCGTCTCGTGGCCGCCGCCGCTGCCGCGTCCGCGGCCGGCGGAAATCGTTTCGCACAAAGCCCTCAACGATGCCCGGCCCGGGATCCAGTCTGGTGCCGCTCCGGCGGTGACGGTGCCTCCGGCAGCGCCGGCGGTATCCGCCGCGCCGAAGAAACAGACCGCTCCCGCACCGATGAACGAATGAGGTTGGCTACGGCTGCGTCGCTCTGCCGTGCCGCAGAATGACCGGACCGCCAGCCAAGCGGGTGCCGCTTTCAGTCGCGGATCACCATCGCTTCGACGGTTTTGCGCCTTTGGCTTTCGATGAAGTGGACGGCGAACCCGCCATCGAAGTGACGCACGACCCGGCTCGCGACCATCCCGATCGACAGCTCGGTTCCGATTTCAGGGACGGTGTCCGCCGATATCGCAGCTCCGGACACTGACAGGTCGAGCACCAGGCAGGTTTCCCGGCGGCCATCCGGCAATATCATCCACGAAAACGGGTTGGCCGGAACGATGCGCTGATCAAAGCGCCGGTCGAGTGCATCATGATTTTTGTTCTTTCCCAACCATTCGATTTTTTCGGCAAGCTTCTGGCGCTCGTCTTCGCTTGCAAAAATGCTCATGATGAAACCGCGCGTGAGCACCCGCATGACGATCCCCTCGAGCTTCCCCAAGTGATCGATATGGGCCATGACCCGCTCGCCGGCTTTCCCGCTTATGGGTGACGCCAGCGCGATCGCGTGCGGCGACAGGTTGACGGCGCGGCAGGCGAAGACGCGGCGGTCCCCTTGCGCGTTGCGCCGATCCGCCAGAGAAAATCGTCCGGCGATATTGACGATGATGCGAACGTCGGATCGACGTTCGACAATCACGAAGTCACTAAGCTCCGTCAGGTCTAGCGCCATGAGCCCCCGCTTCAATGACCGCCGATCTGCGACAAGATACCTGCATATGGTTTATAATTTTTTTACCGCTTGGCGGCTTGGGCCGCGACCGGGGTAACGGCCTATCAACCCGCGCCACGCGACCCGGCCAATGTCCAGCCGGCGCCGCGGACGCGCTTGCAAAGCCCCGGTGCGCTGTGCTTTCGGCTGGTTGCGCGGGGAAACCTGGGAGGGGAAACGGCACATGGCTGCAGACGCGGCGGTCACGGTGGCGGCGCGGCTCGATCGCCTGCCGCGCCTGCGCTACACCCGGAAGCTGGTGACGATCCTTTCGCTGGGCGGCTGGTTCGAATTCTACGATCTGTTCACCGCCTACGTGGCGCTCGGGCTGTTCAGGGAAGGCATTTTCAAGCCGACCACTGAAGGCTTGTTCGACCTGGGCGGCTTCGCCAGTTTCGTCGCGGCGCTGTTTGCCGGCCTGTTTGTCGGCACGCTCGTCTTCAGCTGGGTCTCGGATCGGTTCGGCCGGCGCGCGATCCTGACCTTCGCGCTGCTTTGGTATTCCGCCGGCGCGCTGGTGATGGCGTTTCAGCGCACGCCGGAGACCATCGATCTATGGCGGTTCATTGCCAGCATCGGGCTCGGCGTCGAACTCGTCAACATCGACGCCTATCTGTCGGAGCTGGTGCCCAAGGGATAGCGCGGGCCGGCTTTCGCTTACAACCACTTCATCATGTTCACCGCGGTGCCGGTGGTTGCGTTCCTCGCCTGGCAGCTGGTGCCGCTGACGATCTTCGGCTTGGACGGCTGGCGCGTGGTGGTGATCATCGGCTCGCTCGGTGCCGTCGCGATCTGGTGGATTCGGCGCAATCTGCCGGAATCGCCGCGCTGGCTCGTGCAGCGCGGCCGGATCGCCGAAGCGGAGAGTATTGTCGAGGATATGGAGCGCCGCGCCCGCGCCGAGGTCGGCCGCGATCTGCCGGCTCCGGAAACCGTGGCGGGCGAGGCCGAGCAGAAAGCCGGCGCCTGGAGGGAAATGTGGAACGCGACCTATCGCGGCCGCACCATCATGCTCGTGATCTACAACCTGTCCCAAACCATCGGCTATTACGGTTTTTCCAGCTGGGTGCCGGCGCTGCTGATTTCCCAAGGCATCGGCGTCACCAAATCGCTCGTCTACACCTTCATCATCGCGATCGCGGCGCCGGTCGGCCCGCTGATCGGCGTCTACGCCGCCGACCGTTTCGAGCGCAAATGGCAGATCGCCGGGGCGGCCGCCGGCATCGCCGTGTTCGGGCTGTTGTTTGCTCAGCAGACCAGCGCCGTCGGTGTCATCATATGCGGCCTCCTGATAACGCTCTGCAACAACTGGATGTCGTTCTCGTTTCACGCCTATCAGGCCGAGCTGTATCCGACCCGGATTCGCGCCCAGGCAGTCGGCTTTGTTTATTCGTGGAGCCGGTTCAGCGCCATCTTCTCCGGCTTCATCATCGCCTTCTTCCTCGGTCATTACGGCACCATCGGCGTGTTCGGCTTCATTGCCGGCGTGATGGCGGTGGTCGTCATTGTGATCGGCGGCTTTGGGCCCGCCGTCACCAATCGCCGCCTCGAAGCCATCGCCGCCTGACGGCAACAGCGAAAAGCATCCGGGGGTAGATCGTAGCCGCCCGACCGGAGGGTTAATCCTGTTTTTGTTTGCCCGAGCTGGGCTTGCAGCGCGCGCTTTTCATCCGCAGCGGATCAATGTAGTCTGACCACCTGAGGTTGTCCGAGGGCCAGATCGCCATTCCGATGGTCGACGCGATCGATCAGGGGCTCGACAACCGGGTTATGTGCTTATCAGGGGGCCGCATGCTCGTGGTTGGCACCGTCCTCAATGCAATGTTCACAGCTCTACCGGCCGGGTTCGCGACCTGTCGGAGGGCTTAAGATGGCGGGCGGCGACTTCGCCAGGGCGCGCGTTCTCGGCCACTTGTGGGCGTCGCTGGATCCCCACGTCGCCGATCGCGGAAATTGGGAAGATAACACCACGCATACGCTGCGTCTGTTGATGATCGCCATGCTCATCTTCGGCGCCATCGTGGCGGCCTGGGCGATCGGCGCCTCGGTCATGCGAATGATCTGGCTCATCGGGCCTCAGAGCGGAGCGGCCTGGCCGGACAAAGACCTCACGAAGAACCTGATGGACTGGAAGACCTGGGCATTCACGCTGTTCCAGATCGTGCGTGGCGTCGGCGATACGCTTGCGCTTTGTGCAGTCGGCGGATTGGCCGGCGCCGCGCTAGGTTTTTTGTTCGGGCTGCCAAATCCGCCGTCCGGCGCCCAGGCTGCGCCCGCGGGACAAGGCGCGCAGGGGGCGCAGACCGACGGCGCCCTGCCGCGTGGCCAAAGCTGGCGGCTAAGCAGCAACCTGATCAAGATCTCAGACTGGCTAACTACGGCGATCGTCGGCGTCAGTCTGTTCGAGGCGCAGCGCGCGTTCGGATTCTTTGGCGACAACGCGCAAATCGCGGCCGGATGGCTGTTCGCTGGCCGCCATGGCAGCAATGCGGTGCTCCCGGGCGCGATCGCCGGCTCAGCGATATTGGGCTTCATATTCGTCAATCTCTATACCCAGCTGATCGTGTCGCGCTTCTTGCCGAGGCGGACTACGACCTCGCCAAGGTTTTGCCCAACGAGCGGGCGCGCGAGACGCTGGTGCGGATCAAGAGCACGCGCGAAGGACTGGTGCCGCGCATCTCGCGCAGCACGACCACGCCGGAGCCGCAAGATCAGCCCACCCCGGAGGAAGTCGAGGCCGCGGTGGAATACATCGACATCACGTTCGACGATCTCACGTCGCGTGCCGACCTATCCGATGAAGAAGCGCTCAGCTGGGCGCGCGCCAAGGCTGTGCTCAACAATTATCACGAAGCGGTGAAGGGCTACACCTATTTGCTCGGAAAGAACCGCAATGGTTGAAACCAATTCGACCAGTTATGATCCTGCTTTCCTCATGGAAGCGGCACGCGTTTTCAATGCAGCGGGCCTCGATTATTGGGGAGCGTCGGCCGCGCTTGCCGAACGGGCATGGCAGGACAGCCAAAAGGGTGCTGTCGATGCCGATATCGCTGATGCGATCGCCGGCGACGCTGCCGCCCTGCGGTTGGCCGGCCGGCTGCAAGGCGGTTACCGGGGAGCGCTCGCGGTCCTCAAGACACGCATTGGCGATCCAATTCCGGTTCCCGCCGATGCCCCCAACAACCAGGCCGACACCAGGGTGAGGCTTTATCTGTTGCGGGCTTTGGCGCTCGGGCAGCAATACAAGGACCAAAAACGCTGTGGAAAATCCCCCGGTGAGATGGTCAACTCGCGGGCGAACATCCTCTCCGACATTAGATTTGTCTTCGACCGAAGGCCGGGCTCGGCGCCTTTGAACGAACCGTTCTGGATGCCTCCGAGGGATGTTCCCACGAAGGATCGCGAGGACGATCTGGCCGAGGTCTACGCCGACGACACGGAGTTTCAAAAGTATGTCGATGATCAAGTGAGTGGCAGCGGCGCGGAAGCGAACAAAGCTCCCGGCGGCGGCACGGAAGAGAACAAGGCCGCCGGCAGCGGGACAGAACAGGACAAACCAGCCGGCAGCACGGAAGAAAACAAAACAGCCGGCGGCAGCACGGAACGGCAAGCGCCCTAAAATCGATACCGCGAGAACAAAAAAGCGCCCCGGAAAACCGGGGCGCTGAGGTAAAAGCTGATGTGCAGCTCTATAAGGCTGGCGGCTTACGCGGCCTGCTGGTGCTCGACCGGCTTCTGGTCGGCAGCCTTGCCGTTGCCGATCGGGATTGTCCGGGGCTTTTTCGCCTCGGGGATCTCACGCATCAGGTCGACATGCAGGAGGCCATTCTCAAGCTTGGCGCCCTTGACCTGGACAAAGTCGGCGAGCTGGAACACGCGCTCGAAGGCGCGCGCCGCGATGCCCTGATAGAGCACGTCACCGCGCTTCTCTTCCTCCTTGGCGTTTTTCTCGCCGCGGATGGTCAGGGTGTTTTCCTTGGCTACGATCGAAAGCTCGGGCTCGGCGAAGCCCGCGACCGCGACCGTGACGCGATACTGATTGTCGCCGGTCCGCTCGATGTTATAGGGCGGGTAGCCGGGAGCGGCGCCATCGTTGCCCTGGTCGAGCAGCGAAAACAGCCGGTCAAAGCCGACGGTGGAACGATAAAGGGGTGCAAGATCGAACGTTCGCATGGCATATCCTCCTTGTGAAGCGACATGCGGGGACCTGCCTTTTGAGGGCCAGGCCTGTGGATGATGCGCAGCCGTCTTTGGCCTGCGCAGATGTCACATGGGGAGACCCCATTATCGCTGCAAGGGGGTCGAAAACGCTGGTAAACAGGGGCTAATGAAACTCGTCTCCATCCCCGCAAATCCCGTTCCGGACAATGTGGTTACGGGCGTGCTCAAGACACCGGACGGCGTCGCACTGCGCTTTGCGCGCTTTGCGCCGCCGGCCGGCCGCCGCGGCACCGTGTGCATCTTTCCCGGCCGCACCGAATGGATCGAGAAATATTTCGAGACCGTGCGCGACTTGCGCAGCCGCGGGTTCGCGGTCGCCATTCTCGATTGGCGCGGCCAAGGACTGTCGGAGCGCGCGCTTGGCGATCGGCTCAAGGGCTATGTCGGCAACTTCTCCGAATTCGATATCGACCTCGAGACCTTCATGGGCGAGGTCGTGCTGCCGGATTGTCCGCCGCCGATCTTTGCGCTCGGTCATTCCATGGGCGCGACCGTCCTGATCCGCGCGGCTTACCGCGGCCACCGCTGGTTCGATCGCATCGTTCTTTCGGCGCCGATGATCGGCATCGCGTTCGTGAACTCGATGTCCATTGCCGCCGGGCTGGCGCGAGCCATGCGGTTTGGTGGCTTCGGCACCGCTTACGTTCCCGGACGCTACAGCGGCGTACTCGATCTGCGCCCCTTTGCCGGCAATATCCTAACCTCCGATCCGGTGCGCTATGCCCGCAACGCCGCCATTCTCGAAGCCGAGCCGGCGCTCGGCCTGGGCGGACCGACGGTGACCTGGTGCGACGCCGCGTTCCGCGCCATGCGCACTTTGCGCGAGCCCAACTATCCGGCGCGCATCCGCCAGCCGATCCTGATCGTCGGCGCCGGACGCGACGCCATCGTCTCCAATACCGCGATCGAAGACTTCGCCACGCTGTTGCGCGCCGGCTCGCATCTCGTCGTCGTCGGCGCCCAGCATGAGCTGCTCATGGAGCACGATCGCTACCGCTCGCAGTTCTGGGCGGCGTTCGATGCTTTCGTCCCCGGCACGCCACTGTTTTGATTGACGGCGATCAACCCTGCAACAGCGCCATTGCCTTGGCATGCGCGCGGCGGTCGCCGGCGGCAACGATTTTGCCGCCCGCATGGGGCCGGCCGTTGTCCCAGGTGGTGACGATGCCGCCCGAGCCTTCGATGATCGGGATCAAAGGCAGCACGTCGTACGGTTTGAGCTCGGTCTCGATCACCAGATCGACATGGCCGGCGGCGAGCATGCAGTAAGCGTAGCAATCGCCGCCGTAACGCGACAACCGGACCGCCTGCTCGACCCGGCGAAAGGCGTGTCGATCGGCATCGCCCATCAACAGCGGGCTGGTCGTCAACAGCACCGCGTCTTCCAGTTCCGCGCAGGCGCGCGCCCGCAGTGCCCGGTCGCCGGCCGGGCCGCGATAGCTGGCGGCGCTGCCGTCGCCGGAGAAATGCTCGTGCGTGAACGGCTGATGCATCATGCCGTAAATCGGTTCGCCGCGCCGCGTCAGCGCAATCAGCGTGCCCCATGCCGGCAGCCCGCAGATGAATGACTTGGTGCCGTCGATCGGATCGAGCACCCAGACATATTCAGCATCGGGGCGTTCGGCGTCGAATTCCTCGCCCAAAATGCCGTGCTCGGGAAACGTTCGTTTTATCAGCGTGCGCATGGCGGCTTCCGCGGCACGGTCGGCCGCGGTCACCGGATCAAAGCCGCCGGAGCGGCTCTTGTTCTCGACGCCGAGCGTGGTGCGAAAGAACGGCCGGATCGTCTCGCCCGATATCGCGGCAAGCTCGTCGACGAAGGCTACAAAATCGATTGCCGTCATGCGGGTTCGACTATCGGAGTTGGCCGGCTACGGCAATTCGGGTGTGGCCGGCGGGACACGCCCGCGCGAGAAATTCTTTCGTCGGTGTGAAGTCAGGCGGTTGTCGGGTCCATTGCCTCAATTTTACGCAAATACGATGGTGGATCGGGCAGCCCTTAGAAGTGCCTGTGAAATAAGCATTATCGGCTTCGCTGCAGCAGCGGTTTGGAGGCTTATGCCCTGTGGAAGACCTGCCCTGCACAATTTGCAGGAGATATCGGGGGAAATCCGGGGGGAATAGGTCAATAGCCCTTGCGTTTTGTGCGTCGCGGTGTATGTTGTTGCAGTGCGGTAGCGAGAGATTCTCTCGCGCTACCGTCGCCCTCCTTGGGCGTTTCCTCCCTAGACTTGGGCCGCTTGCAATGCGAGCGGCCCTTTTTCTTTTACGCGTCACGCCGGTGCTTCTGCCCGTTTGCTTGCCAGCGCCGCGCTTCTGCCTGCGCGCCGGGCGCTATTCCGCCGCCGCGCGATAGGGCCGCAATTCTTCGAGCGGGATTGCGGCCAGACGGTCCGCCAGAAGCACGAACTCCGCGGCCAGCCTGGTGAACGAGGCCGATTGCTGGTAGCGCCGCTCGTCCATGTACAGCGCGCGGTTGATCTCGAGCTGAATGGCGTGCAGGCCGGCCGTCGGGTTGCCGTAATGCTCGGTAATGAATCCGCCTGCATACGGCTTGTTGCGGCTGACGACATAGCCGAAATCGCGCATGGTCGCTTCGATGGTTTCGGCGACGACCGGGACGCAGCTGGTGCCGTAACGGTCGCCGAGCACCAGGTCGGCACGCGGCCGCTCGTCCTTGGCTCCGGTGGCCGATGGCATGGAGTGGCAGTCGATCAGCATGGCGGCGCCAAAATCATGGTGCAGGCGCGTAAACACCCGACGGAGCGTCCGATGGTACGGCTTGTAGAGGCCATCGATCCGTTGCAGCGCTTCGGCGACCGAGATGCGCCGATCGTAGATTTCCTGGGCGTCGCCGACCACCCGCGCCACGGTGCCGAGCCCGCCGGCGACCCGCATCGAGCGGGTATTGGCGAACGAGGGCAGCCGGCCGTCAAACATGCGCGGGTCGAGTTCGTACGGCTCGCGATTGACGTCGACATAGCAGCGCGGGAAATGGGCCCGCACCAAGGGGTGGCCGCGCGCCACCACGCCGGCGATCAGCTCGTCGACGAAGGAATCCTCGGATCGGCGCAAGGTCGCGATGTCGAGCCGCGAAGCTGACAAAAACTCGCGCGGATACACCCGGCCGCTATGCGGCGAATTGAAAAGCAGCGGCCCGCGGCATTCCGCCGGCTCCAGCGCCTCGAATGGAGGGTCGAATTCGTCCGCTATTTCCGGCATGACGCGTGGCGGTGTCCCGAGACTTAACTCCAGCGTGCAGACATCGATCCCTAGCGTGGGCCAACGGGCATTGTCCAGAGCGCGGTGCGGTATCGTGCGGCCCAAAAGCGTGACAACAGCGTGACCCAAGAGCGCGCCCTTCACCTCATGTTTACCCGCCATCCGGCTTATGGAATGAAGGGGGCCGGCGTAAAGCCGGGTTCGAGTGCTCATGCCTAAAATCCTGCTTGCGGAAGACGATTTCGACATGCGGCGGTTCCTGGTGAAGGCGCTGCAGAATGCCGGCTTCGAGGTCATGTCCTACGACAACGGGCTGTCGGCCTATCAGCGCCTGCGCGAGGAGCCGTTCGAGCTCCTGCTCACCGACATCGTCATGCCGGAGATGGACGGCATCGAATTGGCCCGCCGCGCCGCCGAACTCGATCCCGATATCAAGATCATGTTCATCACCGGGTTTGCCGCGGTCGCGCTCAATTCCAATTCAAGCGCGCCCAAGCACGCCAAGGTGCTCTCCAAACCGATCCACCTGCGCGAACTCGTCAACGAAGTGCAGAAATTGCTCGCCGCCTGAATGTCTGCGGCGCCAGCGTAGGCGCGCTGGTCAATCCCGGTTACGATGCGATGCGTCAACCGGGGCAGTTCATGAAAACCGAAGTGATCACCTATTCCGCGGGCGGGCTCACCGCCGAGGGCGCGCTCGTCTATGACGAGACAATCTCCGCCAAACGTCCGGCGGTATTGGTGGCGCCCAACTGGCTTGGCGTTACCGATAACGCGATCGAGCGGGCGCGATTGGTCGCCGGCGACCGCTACGTGGTCTTTGTCGCCGACATGTACGGGCAGGGGACGCGCCCGGCCGATTTCGGCGAAGCGGCGGCGTTGGCCAATCCGCTGCGCGACAATGCAGCCGAGCAGCGCCGCCGCGTGCGCGCCGCTTACGACACGCTGATCGCCGAAGCATCGCGCCGCGATCTGATCGACGGCCGCCGCGCCGCGATCGGTTTCTGCTTCGGCGGCGGCAATGTACTGGAGCTCGCGCGCGACGGCGCCGACCTTGCCGCCGCGGTGTCGATCCACGGCGATCTCAAGACCGCGGCGCCGGTCAAGCCGGGCGCCATCAAGGCGGCGCTGCTGGTGACGCATGGCGCGCCCGATCCGGTCACGCCCAAGGCCGACCGCGACGCCTTCGAGCAGGAGATGGAGGCGGCCGGCGCCAAGTGGCAGATGCTGGTGTTCTCCGGCGTGTTGCATGCTTATACGGACGAGGGCCGCAGCGTGCCCGGCGTCGCCGCCTGGGATGAGCCGGCGACGCGACAGAGCTACGCACTCACGCACCAGTTCATCGCCGACGCGTTCGCGGGAAAGTTATAAAGCGCTCCCCGTTCTCCGAAGGCGGAGAGGGCGCGAATACTCCTGCTTCGGGTGCCGCAGGCGTGGAGCGCTGGGTGTCCATGCGCATTCTGATCGTGATATGATCAGCGGCGCGTGGGGCACGGTTGTGAAGACAAGCCTTTCCTGATGTGTTTGGTATCAACTTACGCCGGCGGCGATCGTTCATATTCGCCCAAGTGCAGGCGAGTGCTCATGGTGGTGGAATCTCTCGCTCGCGGCGGAGCCGAGAGACAGATGCTGGCGCTGGCCGCTGGTTTGCTTGAGCGGGGCTACAAGGTTCATGTGTTCGAACTCATCGGTCTGGTTGCCGGCCAGGCGGGCTTCGCCGAGGAGTTCGCGGGCATCGGGGTGAAGTTGTGGCGCGCGAGTTGCCCGCAAAGATCGCCACCCTTTGCCGAGCGTTGATGCTGGTGATCCAGGACTTCCGTCCGGGGGTGGTCCATTGCTGGTCGCATCTCGCCAACCTGATCGGCGGCTTTGTGTCCGGCAGCGTTGACGTGCCGCGCGTAGTCTTGGGCCAACGGGTGTCGCCTCCGCCGTTTTGGTTCGCGGCGCCGGAGGCCGATCTGTACCGGGAGGCGTATCGGGCGTTTGTCGGCGATCGGCGGATGGTTTTTGTCAACAACAGTTCGTCGAGCAAGGCTGAATACGAGCGCTGGATGCAGCTTGCCGGCGGCGCGATCAGGCTGGTGCACAACGGGTTTTTGCCGTCCAGCATGAAATCTTGGCAGGCGCGATGGGCGGGCGGCGGCTCGGGCGAGCTTAAGATTGCCAGCCGATGGTCCGGTGGTCGGCAGCTTGATGCGCTTTGCGCCGGAAAAAGATCCCGACCTCTGGCTCGAGACCGCGGCGGTTATCGCTTCGTCGCGGCCGGACGCTTGCTTTGTGCTCGCCGGGTACGGCCACGGCGCCATCGCGCAGGAGCTTTTCCGGAAGGCAACCAAGCTGGGATTGGGACAACGGCTGGTCATGCCGGGCGCGGTCAGCGATATCGCACAGCTCTACTCGGCAATGGACGTTTTTTTGCTGACCTCAAGGTCCGACAATCTTCTGAACGTCTTGATCGAGGCCCAGGCGGCCGGCATCCCGGTCGTTGGTCCTGCGGTAGGGGGCGTCGGCGAGGCGCTGCTGGATGGTTTGACCGGACTGCTCGTCCACGATCGTTCCAGCCGAACTCTTGCAAGCGCCGTGCTGGCCATTTTGGGCGACGCCCATTGGCGCGCGCGTGCCGCAGAGCGGGGCCCGGCTTTCGTCGCCGATAAGTTCGGCTGCGAACGAATGGTGCGCGAAACCGCATCGATCTATCGCTATCGCCGGACCGGACGTTGGTCGTTCCGACGCGCGGCGAGAGCCTGATCGGCGCGCATGGGCACCACGCCGGCCCGCGGTCGCTGCGTGCGCCGAAAGAAGCCTTTCGCCACGCATGGCAGGATCATCGCTAATTGCTGTACAGCAGCTAGCTTCTACCCGCGCTTTTGACGAGACCGGCAACCGGATAAGCCCGAGAGCGGGGACCTGATCCGCGCGCCGTTTTGGCAACGTCCTTTGGCGGTGAAGTCAACCACGCAAGCGTCAGACGCAGGCCTTCGCTGAAGGACGTCTCAGATTGCCACTGCAACAGGCGCCTGGTCTTGGAGACGTCGGGGGCTGCGGTCTGGATATTGTGCGGCCGCTGCGGGACGAAAACGATATCAGAACTGGAGGCGGTCAGTCGTTTTATCTGATGCGCCATGTCGATCGCCGATATCTGCTCGGTGCCGGTGATGTTGAATATCTGCCCAACTGCTTTATCGCGGTGGCCAGGCGGCGCCACCATCCCGGCGATGATGTCGTCAATATAGGTGAGCGCGCGCACCTGGCTGCCGTCGCCGTGCACCGTGATCGGCTTGCCTGTTAGAGCTTGGCGAAAGAACACATGCACTCCCAACTCGGTCCGGCAGCCTGGGCCATAGACGGTCGCAATGCGTAAAATTGTGTACGGAAGATCAAAGCTGGTGCCGTAGCCGCGGATGATCCACTCAGCCGCGTACTTCGATGCTGCATAAATCTCGGAAGGGCTGGGGAGGGTAACGTCCTCGCGCTCGGGATGCCCGATGACATCGCCATAGATGCACATCGTTGACAGGAAAAGCAGCCACTTGCGGTGCTTGGCGCATAGATAAGCAACGTTCGCTGTCGCGCCTATGTTGCGCGAAATGCCGCTGCGGCCACCGTCGAGCGCGCGCATGTTGTCGAGGTTCGCTTCGGCGGCGGCATGATAGATCGCGTCGGCATTCGTGACCGCCGGCTCGAGCATGACAAGGTCAAGAAGGTCCTGGCCGTCAACGAGGTCGTAGGACGATGCCTCGTGCCCCAAGTCCGTCAGCTTTTGGATGAGTCGCGTCCCGATGGCCCCACTGCCACCGGTTACCAGAATCTTCATACCAAGCGCCCCCGATCAGGCCGAAACGGCCAAATCCCGCCCTGAGAATCAAGAGGGCAACAACACGATCAGCGGCAAGCGGCTCGTCGGGCGCAATTTTTTGACGATGCGGTCTTATTCGCAATATCGCATATGGACCATCCTCTGGCTTCACGCAGTTTTCTCAGCGTTCTGGATTGATCCTCGGCATACACTCCTCAGACGCAGCAATAATGCAACCTGTTTATCCGATTCACCGCGCCACCCTTTAAGTGCGGCTTTGAATCACGCGTGCCCACGTGGGCACAGGCCAGCATCGCCGCGAAGGGAACCCCGCTGGCGATGCCGGCCCAACCCCTACAGTCACGCCGCGTGTCGGCCGGCGGCGAGTTCCTTGACAGCTTCAGTGGTCAGCGGCTGGCCGCCGATGCCCCACTCGCCGCTGGTCACTTCCGAAATCTTTACCCAGGTCACGCCGCGCATGTTCTCGCCTTCGATCGAGACCATGGCGTCGGTCAGTTTTTGGATGATCTGCCGCTTTTGCTCAGAGCTGAATACTTTCTCGACCAGATGAACTTCTATCAATGGCATCGTCATCCTCCTTCATGTTGGCGTGGCCTCGCCCAAGCGAGGACTGGCAACACCCTGCACGTTGGAGCCAATCAAGTCTTTCAGAAAGCCGTGATTTAATCCCCAGATTCTCTTTAGATGCTCTTCAGACCTGCTTTATTTTTGTCGGTCCCGGCGGTCGCTCTCGGACACCGACAATGTTAATCTTGGCGCGCGCCGCGCACCTGCGGTCCGTCCCGGATGTCCTGGCTCCCAAAATGACCTTGAGCTTTGGTGACTGCGAGATCGATATCGAACGGCGCGAACTCAGACGCGCGAAGATTGCGGTGCATGTCGAGCCGCAAGTCTTCGACCTGCTGGTTTATCTCGTGCAGAACCGCGATCGCGTCGTCAGCAAGGATGATCTCATCGCTTCGGTTTGGGGCGGTCGGATCGTGTCAGATTCGACCCTGACCACCCGCATCAATGCCGCCCGAACGGCGGTTGGCGACAGTGGCGAAGAACAGAAGCTGATACGCACTGTCGCGCGCAAGGGCCTGCGCTTTGTGGGCACCGTGCGCTCGCATTCACATGATGACGAAAAGGCCCATGCGACCGGTCCGCCGCCGAGCGAAACTCATGAACAGCCACGGCCGGCCTCGCCGTTGGCCGACCGGCCCGCGATCGCCGTGCTTCCCTTTATCAACATGAGCGGCGACCCGGAGCAGGAATATTTTTCCGACGGCATAAGCGAGGACATTATCACGGCACTGTCCAAGCTGCGCTGGTTCTTCGTAATCGCGCGCAACTCGTCCTTCATCTACAAGGGCAAAGCCGTTCATATGAAGCAAGTCGCCAATGAGCTCGGCGTCGGCTACGTGGTCGAGGGCAGCGTGCGCAAAAGCGGTGACCGCGTGCGCATTACCGCGCAGCTCAACGACGTCAAGACCGGCAGCCACATCTGGGCGGAACGCTACGACCGCAGCCTTGCCGACGTGTTCGCTGTGCAGGACGAGATCACCGAGGCCATCGTCACTGCCATCGAACCGCAGCTCTATGCCGCGGAGAATTTTCATGCTCAGCGCAAGCCGCCGGACAGCATGGATGCCTGGGATCTGGTGATGCGGGCGCTGTCGCATTACTGGCGGGTTACGCGACAGGATAATGTCGTCGCCCAGGCACTATTGGAAAAGGCGATCAGCTTCGATCCGAACTACGGCCAAGCGCTCGGGGTCCTTGCCACCAGCCATACATTCAGCGCCCACATGGGGTGGGAGGACATGACCACGGCCGCACCAATCGCCGAACGCGCGGCCCTCGCGGCGATCCGTTGCGACAGCGAAGACCCTTGGGCGCACCATGCGCTGGGCTGCGTTTATCTATTCACCCGACGTTTCGACGACTCGCTTGCTGAGTTCGAGCTGGCGCTGCGACTCAATCCGAATTTCTCATTGACGCAAGGTTACTACGGTCTCGCGCTGGCATATTGCGGGCGCTGGCGGGACGCCGACGAAGCCGCGCACCGCGCTATCCGCTTGAGTCCGCGCGACCCGTTTGCGGCGGTCTATTATGGGATCGCCGGGTATGCGCACTTCGTCGGACGCAATTTCGATGAGGCGATGCGGCTGGCCCGTGAGGCCATCCGTCAGCGGGGCGATTTCGTCGGCGCCCACCGCGTGTTCACCGCTGCCGCAGCCATGGCCGGCCAGATCGATGTCGCCGAGGTCGCACTGCAGGAGCTACGCCGCGTGCAGCCGAGTATTTCGCTCGCCTGGGTCGCACACAACATGCCAATCAAGTGGGACGCTCAGCGTGAGGACTATTTGGAGGCCTTCCGCCGCGCAGGATTGAACTAGTCCACGATGCGGTTGGATCATGCTTTCGCCGACTGAATCGCGCGCCAGATGCGCTCCGGCGTCACCGGCATTTCGATATGGGTGACGCCGAACTCGGCGAGCGCATCGACCACGGCGTTGACGACGGCACCGATCGCCCCGGTCGTGCCGCCTTCGCCGGCGCCGCGCACGCCAAGCCGGTTGGTCGGGGTCAGGACCTGGCTGATGTCGGTGGTGAAAAACGGCAACATGTCCGCGCGCGGCATGGCGTAGTCCATGAACGAGGCGGACAGCAATTGTCCCTGCGCATCGTAGGCGCAGCGCTCCCATAACGCCTGGCCGATGCCCTGGGCGGCGCCGCCATGGGTCTGGCCGTCCACGACCATCGGGTTGATGGCACGCCCGACATCGTCGACGGCGGTGTAGCGCACCAGCTCAAGCGCCCCGGTCTGCGGATCGATTTCGACCTCGCAGACATGGGCGCCATAAGGAAAGCCGAGCTGCTTCATGGTTTCATCCCAAGTGGCCGCGAGCGGCCCCTGCAAATCCGGCGGCACGGTTTTGCCGGTCGCCGCCGCTGCGGCGACGTCGAAAATTCCGACCGAGCGATCGGTGCCTCTGACGGCGAAGCGGCCGGCGGCAAACGCGATATCGTCCTCGGCGGTTTCCAGCATGTGGGCGGCGATTTTCTTGCCGCGCTCGATGACGGCGTCGGACGCCTTGCCCATGACGATGCCGGCAAGCCGCATCGAACGCGCCGAATGCGAGCCGCCGCCTTCTTTGACGATGTCGGTGTCGTTTTCGAAAATGTGCACGTCGTCGAACGGCACGCCGAGCCATTCGGCCACGCATTGCGCAAACGTGGTTTCGTGGCTTTGCCCGCTCGACATCGTGCCGACCACGACGTCGACCCGGCCGTGCGGGTGCACGGTGATATCGGCGCGCTCGCGCGGGTAGCCGCCGGTGGTCTCGACATAATTGGCAAGCCCGATGCCGCGCAGCCGCTTTCGTTTGCGCGCCTCGGCGCGGCGCCGCCTGAACCCTTTCCAATCGCCGAGCTCCATCGCGCGCTCCATAACGACGCGATAGGTGCCGTTGTCATAAGTGATGCCTTGCGGATTTTTGTACGGAAAAGCCGAGGGCGGAATGAGGTTGCGGCGGCGCAGCGCGAGGCGATCAAAGCCGTGCTCCTGTGCGGCTTTGTCGATCAGACGTTCCATGACGTAGATGATTTCCGGCCGGCCGGCGCTGCGATAGGGCGTGGTCGGCATGGTGGTCGAGAGCACGGCGCGTGCGCGCACATGCGCGATCGGGATGCGGTAGCCGGCCGTCGCCAATCCGACGCCCTTGACCAGCGGCACGTAGGAACCGGTGTGGCCGCCGATATTGCTGAGATTGGAAGACCGCAGCGCCAGAAAGCGGCCATCGGCGTCGAGCGCAAGCTCGGCGGAAACCGTCAGATCGCGGCCCATGAAGTCGCTGAGAAACGCCTCCTGGCGTTCGCAGGTCCATTTCACCGGGCGGCCGACGCGCCGCGACGCCCACGCAACCAGCGCGAATTCAGGATAAAAGCCGTTGCGGGTGCCGAAGTTGCCGCCGATCTCGCGGGCGATGACGCGCACCGCTTCCGCCGGCACGCCGAGGATCGCCGCAAGCTCGCGCTTCTGGCGCACGATGCCGCCCGAGCCGGCATAGAGCGTGTAGCGTCCGCTCGCCGGATCATAGCAGCCGACGGCGGCGCGCGGCTCCATCGGCACGCCGGTGACGCGATTGACCCAGGTGTCGAGCCGCGTGACGTGGGCGGCGCGCGCAAACGCTGCCGCGACCACGGCGGCGTCGCCGACTTCGGCATCGATCACGATATTCGGCAGGTCATCATAGAGCCGCGGCGCACCGCTTTCCACGGCTGCGGTCGCGCGGCTCACGGCAGGCAGCGGCTCGTAGTCGACGACGATGCGCTCGGCCGCGTCTTTCGCCGCGACGATGCTCTCGGCGATGACGAAGGCGACGTTGGTGCCGACGTGGCGGACCCGATCGGTCGGCAGCACCGGGTGCGGGGCCACCGGCACCGCGGAGCCGTCGCGGTTTTTCAGGACGATGTCGGGCGGCGTCCCGGCAGCCGGCGGATGCGGGATCGCCTTGAGTCCGTCGGCCCGTGCGTCCGCTCCGGTCAATACCGCGAGCACGCCGGGCATGGCGCGTGCCGCCGCCACATCGATCGCACGGATCAGCGCATGCGCGTGGGGTGCGCGCAGCGCGGCGGCGTAGGCTTGTTCAGGCAAATTGACATCGTCGCTGTAGCAGCCGCGGCCGGTGAGGAGGCGCGAATCCTCCTTGCGGCGTACCGTGTCTCCGATGCCTGCCTGCATGATGGCGATTAAGTTTAAGTTCAAGATAGCCGAGAGCGGGCGGCAATAGTCTCACGGCGGCCTGCGCGCGGCTAGCCGGCAGACCGCCGTCATGCCTGCCATGAGGGCAGTCGTCAGGCTATTTTGCGCCTCTCATGGGCCAGGCGCGGCCGGTGCGCGGCCTCGTGATGGCTGCCGTGGAAGTTGCGCGCCATTTTGTCGGCGGTTCCGGAACGCACCACGCGGCGAGCGGCTTTGCGCTCGGCGACCAGGTGGTGCGGAAGGGGCGCTTTTTTCTCGCCGCCGTGGCCGGGCCTTGCCGCGGTCCTGGTGGCGGATTTTTCCTCGGTGTCGTCGGCAACCTTGGCCGTGATCTCTTCGCGTTGCGCCTGCGGCGGTTGCCGCGCGTCGTCCGGCGATCGCGCGGCCAATAGCTGCGCTTGTTCGAGTTCGGCGAAAGCCGGCAGTCCGCGGCAAGGCAGCGGCCGCACAAACGTCAGCTGGGAATCGTCCACCGGCGATGTTCGCCACGCTTCAGCGGATCTGCCGGTGACACGCATGACATAGTCGCGCGTCTCGCGCGGCAGCGAACGGCCGTGCTCGAGCCATTCGGCGACGCGGTGCGCGCCGGCATTGTAGGCCGCGGCCACGAAACCGAGATTGCCGAAGTGCTCGCGCAGTGTGTGGAGGAAACGCGCCGAGGCTGGGATCGCCTGATGCGGATCGAACGGATCGCCGAGGCCGACCTCGACGGCGACTTCCGGCATGAACTGCGCGATGCCCAATGCGCCGACGCGGCTTACGGCGTCGAGCTGCAGCCGGCTCTCCTGCCAGATCAGATTGGCAAAGAACGGTACCGGCAGGTCGTTGTTTTCGGCGGATACGAACAGCGCGTTGCACAGATTGTAGAGCGAACCGACAGCGCCCGCCGCAGCATTCATATCCGTGCTCGCTGGCGCTGGGGACCGCGGCGGCTCCGCCGCCTGTTCACCCTGATCGTGCGGCGCATCGGATGATTCGGAAGATCTGATGGCGCGGCCAACCCGAGCGCGCCGTTGCTGCCGCCGCTGGTCGTGTCGAATTCCAGGCGATGATATTGTTTGTTGCGGCCTGGCAGGAAACGTTTGTTGATATAAGGTTTCAGGCACCGCGCCCTTGAGGCCCACCAACAAGATCGCCAGCACAAGCATCGGCCGCATTGCCGCCCCCCCAAAAAACTTCGCGTTGCTGCGGCGTCAGGCGGCGCTGCCACGCGGATTCAATGAAAGATGTCCCCTCGACTACCTGCGCAGATGCCGAGGCAACGGGGCGCTTTTTTGGAGATATTAGGAATTCGCTAAGGCCGTTCACGGCGATTGCCGAGCCGGTTTGCGGCGCGGGTGTGGCTTTGAAACTTCGCCGGTTCCGGGCGCGATTAAAATTGTTTCAAACCACCTTGCGCCGGCAAGCTGAAAGGCGGATATTAGTTACGTTCGAGACCAATTGCCCGCGAGTTCCATCGCGGCTTGTGTCGGGAGGTCCCATGACCCAAATCGCGAAACAAGACGCAAAAGTCGACGCGAAGCCGCGCAAGGCGGACACGCGAGCGCCTCGGCACGAGCCGTCGTTCGACTATCAGCCGGGCTTCGGTAATTACTTCGTCTCCGAGGCGGTTGCCGGCGCGCTGCCGGTCGGCCGGAACTCGCCGCAGCGGCCGCCGCTCGGCCTCTATGCCGAGCAGATTTCCGGCACCTCATTCACCACCGCGCGGGCGGAAAACCGCCGCACCTGGACCTACCGCATCCAGCCGTCGGTCGTGCACCGGCCTTACGCGCGCATCGACAATGGCCTGATCCGCAGCGCGCCGTTCCAGGAGATCGACGCGACGCCGACGCAATTGCGCTGGTCGCCGTTTCCGATCCCGAGGAAGCCGACCGATTTCGTCGAGGGCATCGTCACGCTCGGCGGCAACGGCGACGTCGCCACTCAGGTCGGCATGGCGATCCACGTCTACGCCGCCAATCGCTCGATGAGTAACCGCTGTTTCTACAACGCCGACGGCGAAATGCTGATCGTGCCGCAGCAGGGCCGCGCCCGCTTCGTCACCGAGCTCGGGGTCATTGAGGCGGCGTGCGGCGAGATCGTGATCATCCCGCGCGGCCTGCGTTTCCGCGTCGAGCTGCCGGATGGGCCATCGCGCGGCTACATCTGCGAGAATTACGGCGCCATGCTGCGGCTGCCGGAGCTCGGTCCGCTCGGCGCCAACGGCCTCGCCAATCCGCGCGATTTCTTCGCGCCGGTCGCGGCCTATGAAGACATCACGGCGCCCACTGCCCTGGTGGCGAAATTCCAGGGCAATCTGTGGGCGGCGGAAATGAATCATTCGCCGCTCAATGTCGTCGCCTGGCACGGCAACTTCGCTCCGTGCAAATACGACCTCGCGCGCTTCAACGTCATCGGGACGATCAGTTTCGATCATCCCGATCCGTCGATCTTTTCCGTGCTGACCGCGCCGTCGGACCTGCCGGGCGCGGCCAATATCGATTTCGTGATCTTTCCGCCGCGCTGGCTGGTCGGCGAGGATACGTTCCGGCCGCCGTGGTATCACCGCAACGTCATGACCGAGTTCATGGGACTTGTGCAGGGCGCCTACGACGCCAAGGCCGAAGGGTTTCTGCCCGGCGGCGCCAGCCTGCACAATTGCATGACGGCGCACGGCCCCGACGCCGAGACCTGGGAGCGGGCGACCAAGGCGGACTTGAAGCCGCACAAGATCGAAGACACCATGGCTTTCATGTTTGAAAGCCGCTTCGCCATGCGGCTGACGCGCTACGCCGTCGAGTCGTCCGAGCTTCAGCACGATTACTTCGAAGGCTGGCAAGGACTGGAGAAGCATTTCTCGCCGCGATAGCGGCTTACGGGGCCGCTTGTTGGCGCCACGCCGAATTTGGCATCAGGTCACCGACATACCGGGACGGGGTGCGAGAAACTCCGGCAAGCAGGCGAATAATCATCGCTGCGCGCGGCATCACGGCGATCGGGCCGGGGTAGCGCCGCGGGCCAAAGACCGGTATTGGAAAGCGGGAAATTGTCGTTAGCACGGCCACGGAATGTTCGGACTGAAATCTTAGCCCGCGCAAAGTCCTCATCATTGCGCACGATCTGCTCGCCACGGCGGCGGCGGTGGTGGCGAGCTTCTATATCCGCTTCGAGGCGGTCGGCTTGATGGAGCGCAAGGACGCGCTCTACGTGTTCCTGCCCGGCTTCGTCGTCTATGCCGGGATCGTTTATTTCCTGTTTCATCTCTACGAGTCGAAATGGCGCTTCGCGTCGCTGCCCGATCTGATGAACATCGTGCGCGCGTCGTCGGTTTTGGCGGTGTCGCTGTTGGCGCTCGATTACGTGCTGGTGGCGCCGAATGTGCTCGGCCAGTTCTTCTTCGGCAAAATCACCATCGTGCTTTATTGGCTCCTGCAGATGGTGTTCCTGGGCTTCGGGCGGATCGCCTATCGCTATTACCGCGATACACGGTCCCGGCATCACGCCCGCTCGCCGGATTCCAATCCGGTACTTGTGCTGGGGCGTGCCGCCGACGCCGAGATGTTGTTGCGCTCCATTGAAAGCGGTGCGGTCAAAAAAATATGGCCGGCCGGTATCCTTTCTCCGTCCTCCGCCGATCGGGGTCAGGCCATCCGCGGCGTTCCGGTGCTTGGAGACTTCAGCGCCCTCGATGCCGTGGTGAACGATCTCGCGCAGCGCGGCACGACAATCGCCCGGGTGATCTTCACGCCGTCGGCGCTCGACCCGGATGCCAAGCCCGAGGCGACCTTGATGCACGCGCGTCGCCTCGGTTTGACCGTCAGCCGGCTGCCTTCGCTCGACGACGGTGAGGCGCTGCGTCTAGCGCCGGTCAATGTCGAAGACCTGCTGCTGCGGCCGACGGTCAAGATCGACTATGCGCGGCTGGAAAGCTTCCTCAAAGGCCGCTCGATCGTTGTGACCGGTGGCGGCGGCTCGATCGGTGCGGAAATATGCGACCGCGTGATCACGTTCGGCGCGGCCAGGCTCCTGATCATCGAAAATTCCGAGCCGGCGCTGCACGCCGTCCTCGAGACGCTCGCCACCAAGCCGTCGCGGCCTGCGATCACCGGGCACCTGGCCGACGTTCGCGACCGCGCGCGGCTGCATCGGCTCCTGGCCGAGTTCAGGCCGGACATCGTTTTTCACGCTGCGGCGCTCAAGCACGTCCCCTTGCTCGAGCAGGATTGGGAGGAAGGGATCAAGACCAACGTCTTCGGTTCGGTGAATGTCGCCGACGCGGCAGCCGCGGCGGGCGCCGCAGCGATGGTGATGATCTCCACCGACAAGGCCATCGAGCCGGTGTCGGTGCTCGGCGCCACCAAGCGTTTTGCCGAAATGTATTGTCAGGCGCTGGATGCCGAGGTCACGCGCCAGGCCGCAGCCGGCCGGCGGCTGACGCGGTTCATCGCCGTACGGTTCGGCAACGTGCTGGCTTCGAACGGCTCGGTGGTCCCGAAGTTCAAGGCGCAGATCGACGCCGGCGGGCCGGTCACGGTCACGCATCCCGACATGGTGCGCTATTTCATGACCATTCGCGAAGCCTGCGACCTCGTGGTGACGGCCGCCAGCCACGCGCTCGGGCCGACGCGCTCTGATGTTTCGGTCTATGTGCTCAATATGGGGCAGCCGGTGAAGATCGTGGATCTTGCCGAGCGCATGGTCCGTCTTGCCGGGCTGGAGCCGAATCGCGACGTCGACATCGTGTTCACCGGTGCGCGCCCCGGCGAACGCATGCAGGAAATTCTTTTTGCGCGCGAGGAGCCGATGGTCGACATCGGCGTCGCCGGTGTGGTCGCGGCGCGTCCGATCCAGCCTTCGATCGAGGCCATGCGCGGATGGCTTGCCATGCTGGATCAGGGCTTAACACGCGAGCAGCGAGAGGCCATCTACCGGGTGCTGTGCGACGCGGTCCCGGACTTCAAAGGCGCAGCGGCTTGAAGACTGTTGCTCTCGGCGACAGGGCCGCCGATATCCACCAACAAAAAATGCGCTGCTTTACTCAAAACGCGCCGGCGTCCGGCGGCTAGCGTGAGCTTTAGTTTGCCAACGGCGGAATCGGTAAGACCTTGAAATGGATCGGATAATTGGCTTCGTTTGGCCAATTTAGGCTTTTATACAATCTGAGATTGTTTACTGTTCGGCCCTTGGGACGGCACTACTCGCGATACTATGCTGCAACCAGCTCGGCACATTCGACCGGTAATGAGAAGAATTTCGCACCCTCAGCATCACGCACTTCGATCGACCAACCCAGCCAATCGCCGGATAAACTGTGCTTCAAATCCTGCGCAATTGCTTCCGCGAATTCGATCGCACTTTGGAGACTTCGGAACTCGTCTCCCCGATAATCGTACAGCGATTGACCGTTCGTGGTGTAATCGAAGAAGAAGCGCTTCATGCTGCACCTACCGAAGTCGCGGCTGTAACTCTTTAACGTGAGGCCGCTATAGTTGGCTTAAATTAGTGATTAAACATGGAGGAATGTACGGGTTTTGCCTTATGCGCCGATGATGGGGTATGCGATCGATCCGTCCTGAACGCTAATCCGCCTCGTCCTCGATGGGGCTAAATCGCTGGAGGGGCTCGGTTGGCAGAGTGATCTTACGACGGCCAGCTCCGTAGGCAGTAACTGGTGAAGGCTGCGGGGTTTCCCGTGATCGCTCGAACAAGACCCCACCAGCGTTGCCCCCGAGCGAGGTGAGCTCGTCTTTCTCGCAGGTCGCCGCGATCGCGAGTCCGATCGAAGCAAGATGGGCGCGACGGTAGCAATATATGGCGAGCAAAACTCTTGCTGTCGGCGGGACCGATGCAATGAGCTCATTTAGCCCATGCGCACTGGCGCGATATATCTCGCCGAGTAGTTGATCGGCGACAGGGCAGGTTTCGTCCTCAAGAACGACGTGGTGATTGGGCAGCATCGCGAAGTCCTCCGATGCAGTCTAGGGTGACCATCCAGTGCATCCCGTTAACGCGGCGTTAACCGTGGCGCCCCCCAAGCGATTGATTCCGCATGCTCTGGAATCACGCGTGGGCTGGACTTTTTTTATGCTTCGTTTCGGCGGTGGTACGTGGTCTTTTTTTTGCGACACGTCGAGCCGCTTTCAGGATATCGCGATCATATACTTCACTGTGTCCGCTTACTCGAATGCCCGGCGGTCTGAGCAATGTCTTCTGTTGGCGCAGCCGCTGGGGGCATCGGTGAGCCGCCGGTACGGAGAATAGGGTTTTGGATCGCTAGCAAGATCCGGCTTGATGGAATTGTTCGACTAGATCGCCCGGTACGCCGGACCGGCCAAAGTGGGATGTCCGCAACGAGGCCCCGGAATGCAACTGCTTCATAATGCCGGCAGGCAGCATGAGCCTGGGGCGAACAAACAAGTGTCATTTATGAAAATGAGTTCAACGCAGAGCGACCGCTGGATCGCACCGAAGTCGGTCTGGCTGAGGCGCGTTTGGTCATTTCCATGAGCGAAGCTCGCTGACCGTGACCATCAGCATGATAGGCTCGCCGTATGGGCCTGGCTTGCGTGTTCGCAAGATTACCTGTCCCGCGGTCTCCCGGAATATCTCTACCTCAGAATGCTCTCCGATGGGCCGGATAAAGGCCTGACGGACCCTTGCCAAGATGGCCGCTTTCAAGTTTGCAGCTTCGGTCCGGTTCAACGGGCGGAATTCCCTGCGAATCAAGCAGTCGCTACGTGGCGAATTAACACATGCTTAGGGTTAACACTTTATGATTCCTTTGATTGGAGAAGAAGCGCGTGCATCTGCGCGATCCGCGTTCCCATGGGAAAGGTCAATCAATGCGTTGGGTATTTTGTACCTTGGTCGCGTTGGGGCTGATGTCTCCCGCAATCGCAGCCGATCTCGATATCGACGTGCTGCGCGGTCCGCAAATAGCGGGACCGCCTCCACCCTTGACCGTTGGGCCCGCAACCTTCACCCGCTGGAGCGGCTTCTATGCCGGCGGTCAGTTCGGTCTGAGCAACGCGAACGCCGATTTTAGCAACTCAACGCAAGCGCTTGTAGCTTACACCCTGCGCGATACCACATTGGAAGAGCAGCAAACACCATCTCAATGGCCGGTCCTTGGCGTCGCCAACCAAAGCGCGATCGGCTATGGCGCATTTGTCGGCTACAACACCCAGTGGCAGGACTTGGTGCTTGGCATGGAGGCCAATTTCAACCAAGCCTCGCTTTCTCTCCACGCGCCGTCTTCGCCGATCGCACGCACGACGAGTGACAGCACCGGCAGCGTCTACGCGGTCAATTTCACCGGCAACGGCTCGATTGCCGACCAGGACCTCGCCACGTTGCGACTGAGGGCCGGCTGGGTTGCGGGCAATTTCCTACCTTATGGCTTTGTCGGTTTCGCGATGGGCGTAGCGAACACGAATGTTTCGGTGACCGGTCTCGTGGTGCAATACACGTCCGGCACGGTCGGCTTATGCACGGCGACCCAGCCATGCGGCTCGCAATCTGTTAACAACGGCTTCACCGCGAACTCGCAGGTGCTGTACGGCTTTACGGTCGGCGGTGGTGTGGACATGGCGGTGATTTAAAACATCTTCCTGCGAGCCGAGTTCGAGTTTGACCAGTTCAACCCGCCCCCCCATTTCTTGATGACCGTCGCCACCGGCCGCGTCGGCGCCGGATTCAAGTTCTGAGGACGGACGTCAGACGGGCCGATAAAGCGATGCAACGCTTTTGTTGTGCGGGGCAGAAGCTGCCTTTAAACTCCGTTTTCAGGTGGGAATGTTGATGATCGTTGATATTCCCCGCCGCACCCCCGCTATGTTCTGCTACTTTAGACCGATCGGCACCTTGAGATGGCTTAGCCGCGCGCTGACCCAGCGGCTCGGGGTCAAAACTGGCACTTTGCCGAACAGCCGAGAAGAAGCCAGAGTCGGACATGCTCCAGCCTTGTCTGGGCTATAAGCCGCGTGCTTCTGGCCTAACAAAGTCTAAGTGCGGAAGACCTGGCGGGCTTCGCGCTCCAAACTTCGCGCTTGGATCGGGTCTTCGCGCCCGATTTCTCAGCTCACTGGGCCACGCCCTCTATGGCATAGGCGCGAAACCTTGCGTACTTCTCCCCGACGTCATTCTCTAGGTCGGCTTCGCCCTCTTTGCGCCAGGCCTTAATAGCGTCCATGTTGGCGAATTGAAGGAGCACGACGCGATTAGGCGGCTCGCTGCCGGACAAGCTCAGGGTCTTGTTGTAGCCGCCAGCCAAGTACTTGCCGCCGTGGTCGCTGATGGTCTTTTGCGCAGGTTTGAGGAAATTGTTGTTGTAGCCAGCCTCATCCTTGACAGTGATCTCCGCGACGACGAAGGCTGGTGGTTTGGCCTGGGCGTGCAGCAACTCAATCGCGCCACCTCCGATCAACACGCCGCACACGACTGCCGTAGTGAACTTCAGGCCAGTTCTCATATCCTTCTCCCTGTGCTGCGATTGCTGAACCGAGGCGCACACCTCCCCGCGTGGGCAGACCGCCGAAGCGCATATCACGGTCCCTGCGTGACAGGACGATGACATAGAATCCGTTCACTGGGCGCGAGGACACCCGATGTTTCAGTTGGGTCAAAAATGCGACCTAGGCGCGTGATTTGGCGATGACCGCTTCTTGCCCTAAGCCGGACATGCCGGCGTCCGGTAAAAGAGGACTTGACCTCGCGGATCGGATTACAGGAGGGATCGTGGATTGGTTCCGGCTTGCTTTTTGCCGCGCGTGAATGCGACCAGGAGCCAGGCTACGAGCGCGACACCGGCGAAAAGGGCGGCGGCTTCCCCGATCCTGCCGGGCGCGATCACGGTCATGACCGCAAGCGCACACAGACCAATATTGATCACGAATACACGTCCCACAACGTCAGGCACCGTAAGCCCGCGTTCCGTAGCGCGCTGGTAGAAATGAGTCCGGTGGGCTTGCCAGATCGGCTCCCGCTGCGCCAGTCGCCGCAGCAGCGTGACAGTCGTGTCGGTGAGATAGTAAAGCGGCAACAGCAGCGCGGCGATCAGGTGGCCGCCGCCAGCGACCAGAACGATCAGCCACCCCAAAATCAGTCCTATCGTCAGCGAGCCAACGTCGCCGAGGAAGAGCTTTGCGACCGGGCGGTTGAAATAGGCAAAGCCGACCATGGCGCCACCGAGCGCCAGCGCTACGACTACGCCATAGGCCGGCAGTGCTCCAAGCGCACCAAGAACTGCCAATGCCACGGTCAACGGCACAACTTCGACGACTGTCATCCAGTCGATGCCGTCCATGAAATTGACCAGGTTGACGAACCATACCCCGCCCACTAACAGCAGGATCCGCTCAAGCCACCACGGCAAGAAGGACGTGACCCGCAGGTCGTCCGGCAACGCATAGATGACCGCCGCCACCGCCAGAGCCTGCAACAGCAGGCGAGGAACGACTTCGATCGAACGGATGTCGTCCACGGCACCGATGATCGCCATCAGAACGACGGCTGCAAGGACGGGGGCAGGTGGCGGACCAATCGATCCGCCGAGACCGAATAGGCCGAGCCATGTTGCTGCGATGGTCGCAGCAACAACGGCGATGCCGCCGCCTTGCGGCGTCGGCTCGCGGTGCGAAGAACGGGTATTCGGCTTTGCCAGCGCGTAACGCTGCAGCGCCGGGCGCAAGACGACGATCAAAGCGGCGCACAGGATCGCCGAAAAAACAGCCGTCGCTGCGACGCGAACGGCCCACGCGGCCGTCATCCTAATCCGATCCGTCAGTCATTGCCGATCATGCCGCGCGCGACCAGGAATTCGATCACGCGATCGGCAAGATCATCGGGCCCTGCAGCCGAGGAGTCCAGCACCAACTCGGCATTCTCCGGCGGCTCATAGGGCGAGTCGATACCGGTAAACGACGGCAGTGCGCCGCTGCGCGCCTTGGCATAGAGGCCCTTGGGGTCGCGCGCTTCGCAGACCGCGAGCGGCGTCGAGACGAAGATCTCGACAAACTCGTCCGGCTCGAGGATTTCCCGGATGGCCGCACGCTCGGCGCGGAACGGCGAGATGAATGAGCACAGCACGATCAATCCGGCGTCGACAAAGAGCTTTGCGACTTCGCCGACGCGACGAATGTTTTCCACCCGGTCGGCATCGGTAAATCCGATGTCCTTGTTCAAGCCATGGCGCACGTTGTCGCCGTCGAGCATGTAGGTGTGGCGCCGGCGCGCCGCGAGCTTTGCTTCGACAATGTTTGCGATGGTTGATTTTCCGGCGCCCGAGAGCCCGGTGAACCACAGCACGCAGGGCCGCTGCACCTTGAGGGCGGCACGCGCGGCCTTGGCCACGACCAGCGCCTGCTGTTTGACGTTCATGCCCCGGCGCAGCGCGAAGTCCACGGTTCCGGCAGCAACGGTGAAATTGGTATAGCGGTCGATCAGGATGAAGCATCCGGTTTCCCGAACTTGCGCAAAGTTGTCGAGCGCAACCGGGGTCGGAACCGCGATGTCGCAAATGCCGATCTCGTTAAGCCCCAGCGTGTTTGCTGGCTCGCGGCGCAACGTCTCGATGTCGATGCGATGTTTGACGCCGGTCACGCTCGCCGAAACCGAGCGGGTGCCGACCTTGAGCACATATTCGCGGCCGGGCAGCAGCGGCTGCTCGCTCATCCAGATTAAGTGGGTCTCGAACTGATCGGCGACTTGCGGCCGGCGGTCCGGCGCGACCAGGATGTCGCCGCGCGCCACGTCGATATGTCGGTCGATCCCGACCGCGACCGATTCGCCGACGTTGGCTTGCTCGCGCTCCTCGCCGGCGACCACGATGCGGTTGACCTTGCAGGTTTCGCCGGAAGGCGCCACTTGCACGACATCGCCCTGGCGGAGCATGCCGCCGGCGACGATGCCGGCGTACAACCGGCTGTCGCGGTCGGGCCGGAGCACGGTCTGCACCAGCACACGCAGCGGCGTTCCCGACCGGTCGGCCTCGGTATCGATCGTTTCCAGGTGCCCGAGCAGGCTCGGTCCCTCATACCAGGAGGTGTTTGTGCTTGGCGAAGAGACGTTATCGCCGTTGAGCGCCGACAGCGGGATCGCGACCAGCGAGGTGAGGTTGAGCGGCCGCGCAAAATCGCGAAAGCCGTTGACGATGCCGTCGAAAACGGCGCGATCCCAATTCACCAGATCGAGCTTGTTGACCGCGAGCACAAAGTGGCGAACGCCGACCATGTGGGCGATCACGGCGTGCCGGCGCGTTTGTGGCAGCAGTCCCCGCCGTGCGTCCACGAGAATGACCGCCAAATCCGCGTTGGAGGCGCCGCTCGCGGTATTGCGCGTATAGCTCTCGTGGCCCGGCGTATCGGCGACCACAAAGGCGCGCCGCGGCGACGAAAAATATCGATGGGCGACATCAATGGTGATGCCTTGTTCGCGTTCGTCCTCCAGCCCGTCGACCAGGAGCGCAAAATCGAGCTCTTGTCCGCTGTTGCCGAAGCGCGCGGAATCTCGCGTCAGCGCGGCGAGTTCGTCCTCGGCGACCGAGCCGGTCTCGTGCAGCAGCCGGCCGATCAGCGTCGACTTGCCGTCGTCAACCGAGCCGCCCATGAAGAACCGCAGCAGGCTCTTCTGCACAGAAAGAGACGGAGGGGTTCCGTGCATCAAAAATACCCTTCCTTCTTCTTGCGCTCCATCGAGGCGGCGCTGTCATGATCAATCAGCCGGCCCTGCCGTTCGGAGAACTGGCTGCTGCGCAGTTCGGCAATCACGTCCTCGATGCTCGATGCCTCCGACTCGACACCGCCCGAGAGCGGATAGCATCCCAGCGTGCGGAACCGGATGCGTCGCATCACCGGCTGCTCGCCGGGGGCAAGGGGCAAGCGGGCGTCGTCGACCATGATCCAGGTGCCGTTACGCTCCACCACCGGCCGCTCGGCCGCAAAATAGAGCGGCACGACCGGGATGCTTTCGGCGGCGATGTACTCCCAGACGTCGAGTTCCGTCCAATCCGACAGCGGAAATACCCGCATGGTCTCGCCCGGTCCGAGGCGGGTGTTGAAGATGTGCCAGAGTTCCGGACGCTGCTGCCGGGGGTTCCAGGTGTGGCCGGCCGAGCGCAGCGAGAATACGCGCTCCTTGGCGCGGCTCTTCTCTTCGTCGCGCCGCGCGCCGCCGATCGCGGCGTCGACGCCATGACGATCCAGCGCTTGGCGGAGCGCCACGGTCTTCATCACATGGGTATGCAGCGACGAGCCGGAGGTGATCGGATTGACGCCCTGCTGGACCCCTTCCTGGTTGATGTGCACGATCAGGTCGAGCCCAAGCCTTTGGGCTGTGGCGTCGCGAAAGGCGATCATGTCGCGGAACTTCCAAGTCGTGTCGACATGCAGAAGCGAGAGCGGCATGCGGCACGGGCTGAACGCCTTGATCGCCAAATGCAGCAAAACGGTCGAATCCTTGCCGATTGAATAGAGGATGGTCGGACGGCGGAACTCGGCCGCGGCCTCGCGCAGGATGTAAATCGATTCGGCCTCCAACCTCTGCAGGTGCGCGGTAAGCCGTCCTGCTTGCGTTTGGCCTAAAATCGATGGGTCCTGGGATATTGCTTGCGGCACGGAATGGCTCATGGTTGTTAAGTTGGATCCGCGCAACTAATTGGAGGAATGGCGCGCTCTGCCTTCATTGTCCTGCGGGCGGCGGCAAAATAACGTGTGATTGAGAGTCACGCCAACACCACGCAGGTTCGAAAGGGTCTCTGCGCCAAAGCCCGAGACATGCACATCACGCGTTCGAATAGCTGTCTTAAGCACATGCGAGCGTGCGGTTCAACCGACCGATTAAGGTCCTTTACGGCTGGTTAAAGTCCTTTACAGCTGGCCCCGTGGGCATCGCCGGAGCTGTCAGGAAAACCCGGCAATCAGGAGCGAAGTCCGGGGGCCCACCAAAATAGCGAGGTCGTTCTAGGCTGAGGCAAGGGCCGGTAGACCCTGGCTGCGAGCGGTGAGCACACTCTCAATCTCGCCATAACCGGCGACGCTGCCGTGGCTGAGCCAGAGTGCCTTGTTGCATACGCGGCGCAACGTGGCGTCCTGGTGCGTGGCCACCATCAGAATCCGCGATCGCTCCACGAGCTTGAGCAGGCGGTTAAATGCCTTCTCAAAAAATCCGGCATCGCCCACCCCGATGACCTCGTCGATCAGCAGGATCTCAGGGTCGCGCACGGTGGCGATCGCGAAGGCCAGCCGGAGCATCATGCCGGTAGAATAGGTACGAACCGGGACTTTAAGGAAGTCGCCGAGTTCGGTGAAATCGGCGATATCATCGACGCTGCGCTTGATCTGCAAACTGGTCATGCCCCACAGCGTGCCGGCGATCCGGATGTTTTCCAGGCCCGTGGCGTCCATGCTCATACCGAGCGTGGTATCGAGCATCGGTGAGACGTTGCCGACAATTGTAACTGTGCCACTCGTCGGAGGGTAGACTTTCGAGACCACACGCAGGAACGTGCTTTTGCCCGAGCCGTTGTCCCCGATGAGCGCGATGCGGTCGCCGTCGTGCGCCTCGAAATTCACATTCTTCAGCGCGCTCACTGTCAGGTGCGAGCCGGAGCGGGCAAAGCGTCCGCCGACGGCCTTCTCGATCAACTTCAACTTCAACGACGCTCGGCCGACATCGAAAATCGGAATGTCGATGCCAACATTGCTCAGTATTATCGCGACCAATTTTCCTACCGGCCTTGGCTAGAGCCAAAATACGATACGTTTGCTCTTGCTGACCAGAAGCGCGGCGGCCCCGATCGAGCCGACAACGGCGAGGACTCCAGCCACCAGCCAAGACTGCCATTCCGGCGCGGTGCCTGAATATTGGAGCGCGCACGATTTCGATCAAATGGTAAAGCGGATTGACCTCGGCGATCAACGTGCTGCGGCCGCTGAGAGAACTCAGCTGCCACATGATCGGCGTTGCGAACATCGCGATCTGAGTGCCGGTGCCGACGATCGGCAGGATGTCGCGAAAGCGTGTCGTCAAAATCGCCAGCACCAGCGCCACCCAGGTGACATTGACCAAAACCAGCAACAACGCCGGGATCACCAAAAATATTGCCAGCGTCGGCTCGACCTTGAAAATGATGGCGACAGGAATGTAGATCACGATCGTGTGGAGAAATACGATGATGTTTCTCCATACGATGCGCAGAATGTGAATCGAATAATGGCAGCTTGATTTGTTTGATGATGCGCGCGCCTTCTTGAAAGGCCATGCAGCTCTCGTTGGTGATTTGCGATATGAATCCCCAAACAATGTAGCCGACCGAAAGGTACGGCATATACGTCGCGAGGTCGGTATGAAACAGGCGACTATAGATGATGCCGAGCAGCAGGATGAACATGCCCATGCTCAGCGTGATCCAGAATGGGCCAAGAACCGAACGACGATAGCGCTGGCGAATGTCGTCCCAACCGAGAATCATCCAAATTCGCCAGGCCGAAAACCCCGCCAGCAATTCCTCGGAGACGATCTCGCCAAAGCCCGCCGGCGCTGGCGCGAGCGGCGGCGCGGCATCCGCCGCCGACCGAGCGATCGCGAACCTGGGCACCGTTACTTGGCGCTTTATGGCGACGTCCTGAACATCCATTTCCGTCACTTCGGGATCACTTTGCATGAGGTATGTTGATCAACTTCGGCCTGAAGCCGTGGTGGCCGGCGTCATACTGCGAAATTGCCGGAACCGGAAGCCCACGGCGACACGCGCGCGTCGCATTGCGAGCATGGTCCGCAGCAGAGACGTCAGCGCCGTCGGCCGCAGCCGATACCACAAGCCGCGCCAGGATGGCGAAATTGACGATCTTTCGGCTGGGCAGCGACAAAATCCTCTCCAATTCGGCACGCTCCTTGGGGCAACGGGCGCCCATTGTCAGGATAAGATCGCGGTCGATGCGGCTCAGCTTGGAGCGCCAAGCGGCATGTAGCAAACCGCCAGCGATCGCGAAAGGTGTCTGCGTACCATTCCGGGAAGCTCGGATCGGCGGCAATGAGTGCCGGGACTACTTCAAGAGCTTCCTTGCGTCCGCTGCAGTTCAAGGGCCGTCCTGCGCGAGACGCTGTCGAGGTGACACTACCCAGGTCGCGACGATCCTCGGCTCGAAGAAAAAGCCAAACTTCAGCGCGGTCTTGCGGGCCAGGAGGCCGTCGGCGAATGAGCCCAGGCGCTCATCGAAACCACCGGCCCAAAGCACGCATTCGCGGCGGAACACCGCGCTCCCCGTCAAAATCCAATTATCGGTCGAACGCAGCAATTTTTGAACGCTCGGCGGCATCGATGCGGCCCGCACGCATGATTGGCCGCACGGCGGGCCGCACGGCAAACGGTCGATTGCTGCGACCGTCGACCAGAACCGCTTCCCCGCAGAAAAGCGCCAAGTCCGGATTTTCCGCAAGCCTGCGGAGCGCCAAACTGAAAAAGCCGGGCAAGACCCAATCGTCTGCGGCCGCGAAATAAATGTATTCTTCCGCGGGCCGCCTCCAAGCCGCGCTTTAAGCTCTGGAATCACGCCTTTGTTCTCGCGATTGACCAGCACCTTAATCGAAGGCACGCTGGCCGCGAACTGTTCGATCACGCCGAGGCTGCCGTCGGTCGATCCGTCATCGACGACGATGATTTCATCAGCGGGCCGCTCCTGGTCGATCAGCGCCGATAAGGCGCGGCCGACAAATTTGGCGTGGTTGTAGTTTGGCAGCACCACTGAGAGCGTCACGGGCATCGTCATCAGTGAGCGCCTATGAATCGAGGCCGCTACCGGCCAGCTCGAAGGCAACATTAGATTGTGCGGCGATGGCATGCCAGCCCAAGCAAATAATGCGCCATCGGATAAAAGCCCGTGTGGACCACTTCATCGTTCATCGAGAACACGAACACGCTGTGGAAGTGTTGCTCGAGTGTGCGCTTGAATGCTTCTCCCGACTTGCAATTGACATGCCCGGCTTTGCTTTGCGGGCGATGCATAGGGCTGCGATTCCAGCGAGGGCATGCCGAAGATGGCGACGCCATCCGCCGTCAAAGAGCGCACGACGTTGCTGATGAACCGATGTTCGTCCTGTTCCGCAATGTGTTCAAGCACGTCGAGGGCGTAGGCCGCATCAAATGGACCGGGCACCGGACCGGCCATCACGTCGTGAACGAATGCTTCGATCGGCCAATGCGGATTTATGCGCTCCTTGACGTCGGCGATGAAGATCGGATCGAAATCGATCGCGGTAACCTTGCCGACCGCCTGCTGGACAATCCGGGTGCCGAACGCGTCGGCGCAGCCCACCTCGAGCACATGGTTGCGGCCGCCAAGCATCCTGGCGACGAATTTGTATCGCGCGAGCGTGAAGAGTGTGCGCTTGGGGTCCTGGTTCCAGGACTCGTTGACCATGAGCCCGAGCCGCGCAATGCCATGCTTTTCCTTGACGTCGAAAAGGAGCGAGTACTGTGGTTCCTTGGTGGTCGCGCGGTCGTTCATGCCCATACCGGTGACGCAGCGGCGTTCGCCGCCGCTCATCTCTTCCTTTTAGCAGTGCTTGACGGACGGTACAACCGATATGCCGTCAATTGACCCGAACGATACCGACCACGGCTCACATCACCGCTGTGTATCGAGCGACCGTTGGAAACGTTAAACAAGAATGTTGGACTTGCACTCCTCCGCGCGCTTACTCCAAGATGGTCCGGATGGCGTGAATGACTCTGTCCGGTTCGTCGGTCATGCCATACCAAAGCGGCAGACGGACAATGCGGCCCGCTACATCTTCGGTGCAGGCTAGAGTGCCAGACGTTCTCCCGAGGCGAACGCCCGCCGGTGAATCGTGGAGTGGTACGTAATGGAACGGCGCATGGATACCATTCGCCTTCAACTTTCTGACTAGAGCATCGCGCGCCGACCGGTCGGGCAGAAGCAAATGATAAATATGTGCGTTATGTTCGCATGCGGCCGGCACAATGGGGCGACGAAATCGGCCCCGGCTTTCGAGTGCGGCGAAACCGTCGTGGTATCTGTTCCACAGCGCGCGACGCTCAATGAGCAAACGATCGGCGTTCTCCAATTGCGCGAGTAAGAATGCCGCGGTTAACTCGCTGGGTAGGTAGGACGAGCCGATATCGACCCACGTATACTTGTCGACCTCGCCCTTGAGGAAGCTCGTGCGATTGGTGCCCTTTTCACGAATGATCTCGGCGCGGTGCCCAAATCGAGCATCATTCACAATCAGCGCGCCGCCTTCGCCCGAAATCACGTTTTTTGTTTCGTGAAAGCTGACCGCAGCGACATGGCCGATGCTGCCCAATGGCCGCCCCGAATACCGCGACAACAAGCCTTGCGCGGCGTCCTCGGCGACCAACAATCCGCGGCGCTCTGCTATGTCCATAATCCGGTCCATCGCGCAGCCAACTCCCGCGTAGTGCACAACGAAGATCGCCTTGGTCCGCGGTGTGATTGCCTGCTCGATCAGCTGCTCATCGAGGTTAAGGGTGTCGGGGCGAATGTCGATGAAGACCGGTACGGCTCCACGTAGCGCGACCGCATTCGCTGTCGACACGAAGGTGAACGACGGCATTATGATCTCGTCGCCGCGCTCAAGGTCGAAGAGCAGCGCCGCTATCTCCAAAGCGGCCGTGCAGGAATGCGTCAGCAAGGCTTTCGACACTTGCAGCCGCGCCTCAAGCCAGGCATGGCACCGCCGGGTGAAAATGCCGTCGCCGGCGGTGTGCGCATTGGCAATCGCCTCTCGAATATAGTCCAACTCCTTGCCTGCTGCCGTCGGACGATTGAAATCGATCTTCATTGATAGTGTGCTCTTGGCCAGAACCACAGGCTCACGTTGAGCGCCGAACAGAAACAGATAAGAATCAGGTTCACGTTGGGTCGCGTCGAAAGTGAAATGGCAAAGCGGTCGATTGCTCGACGACAGGCTTATAACTCGACATGCTTGACCAGGCTAGCTTAAGTTCTAAGATGACCGTGCCTTTACTTGGCGGTTGCCTCTCGCGACTCAGCTGCAGCTTCCCAATTCAAAGCGCCGAGGAACCTTTCATTGTGAACCCGCGTATTCCGGACATTTCGATCGTGGTTCCGGTGTACCGGAGCGAGGGCTGCCTTCCCGCTCTTGCCGCGGCTGTGGACACGGCCCTCAATAGGGTGAAGTTGAGCTACGAGTTACTGCTGGTCGATGACGGCTCGCCCGACAAATCGTGGTCAGTCATCCAGCAACTGGCAACGCGGTATTCGACCATCGTGGGCTTCAATCATCGGCGGAACTTTGGCCAGGACAACGCCATTCTGACCGGCATCCGCAACGCGATGGGCGGCGCTATCGTCATCATGGATGATGATCTTCAACATTCGCCCGACGACATTCCAAAACTCTATGCGGAATTAAACCGCACGGGTGCCGATGTCGTCTATGCGCATTTCGCGGGAAAAAAGCAGAAAACGTGGAAGAAGATTGGCAGCTGGGTCAACGGCAAGTTCGCCGAGTGGTTGATCGACAAACCTGCTAACATTTACATGTCGCCGTTCAAAGTGGTCCGTCGCGAGGTTGCGGAACTCATTGCGGCGTTCGACGGGCCGTTTCCCTACGTCGACAGTCTGCTCTTTCAGGTGACCGACCGATTCTCCTCAATCCAGACCGAACATTACCCGCGAATTGCCGGACGCAGCACCTATACGTTCGCAAAATCCTTAAATGTCTGGAGCCGTCTGGCATTTTCTTTCTCGGTAAAACCCCTGCGGATCGTGACCTGGGTTGGCGCCGCGGCCTTGATCGCCAGCATGGTTGGAGCGCTGATGATTGTCATTCTGCGACTAGTCTATCCGGCGGATTTTGGCAACGGCGCCGCGGGCTGGGCATCGTTGATGTTTATGACCCTCATTATCGGCGGGCTGCAAATGTTGTTTCTCGGCATTCTCGGCGAATACTCGGGTCGAACGCATATCAACATCAACCGGAAGCCTCAGTCCGTCGTCGCTGATACTACGCGGGGCGAACCGGGCCTGTTTGAGCGGCCGGCTTTGCAGCGCCGGCAGGACGATCGTTGCGCTTCATGAATCAATCGCCGTATCAGTTTCCGAAGGAATTCTTCGATTACATGGGTCCCGGCTCTGCGCGGTCGGCGGCGTCTATCGTTTCCCTCGTTGCGGAGAAACTGCGACCAAAGAGCGTGCTTGATGTGGGCTGCGGACGCGGTGTTTGGCTCAGCGAATGGCAACGGGTGGGAGTAGGCGATTGCATAGGCGTGGATGGTCCCTATATTGATCGGGCGAGTCTCGCCATTCCCCCCGAACGTTTCATTGCGTGGGACCTTTCACGCCCCTTAAGTCTTCATCGCGGTTTCGACATCGTGCAATCGTTTGAGGTGGCGCAATGTATAGACAGTGCCTGCGCCGACGGGTTTATTGATAGTCTCTGCCGACATGGAGAATTAATCATTTTTTCCTCGGCGGTTCCTGGCCAGGGCGGTGAGAGGCACGTCAATGAACAACCATTGGAATATTGGCGCGAAAAATTCTTGTTGCGCGGCTATGTCGTATTTGATTGGATCCGCTGCCTTATATCCGGCATGAAGCAAATCGAACCATGGTATCGTTACAACATCCTTCTGTTCGTAACCGATGGCGCTGCCCGCAAACTGTCACGCGATATTCAGGCCACGAGGATATCAACAGGCTCCAACGTCCTAGAGATCGCGCCGATCGCTTGGCGTTTGCGAAATGCTGCATTGCGTCGTCTGCCGCGAGGCATCGTGCACGAGCTCGCTCTCGTCAAGCACAGGCTGCGCACCTTCGAACGATAGAGCCAGCCCTCTGGTATTCGCTCACTCGCGCCGGGCGACGACTGCCCGGCTGCCGCCTACCGGAAAGCGGAATCCGAGATCGATCGCTCGCCGCTCAACGTCGAGCAGGCCTTCAAAGAGCCGATCCAGCTGCCGTGGTAGCGAGTACTCAACTTTCGGATAGTCGTCTTTACTGCAATTCGCCATTAGCTGCCGCACCATCATCGCCGGCAGCAAAAAGAACATGAAGGAGGTGTCGCACAATACCGAATAGCCAGCACTGTGCAGCCGGGCGGCAAGCTCCTCTCGGCGATAACGCCGCTTGTGGTGGTCGATCTCGTCAACCCGGCTCCAAAGCCAAGGATGCTGCGGAACAGTGAGCAGGAGCACGCCGCCCGGCCTTAGCACGCGTCGCATCTCGGCGAGTGCTTGCGCATCTGGATCGATATGTTCCAGGACATCGAAGGCGCCCACCGCGTCGAACTCGCTGTCATATGGGAGCGCCAAGCAATCGGCCTGAATGAACTCCGCCGGCGCCGTTACCCGCCGTGAGGCGTAGGGCAATCCATGGAGATAGAGCTCCGATGCGACAAACTTGGCCTCAGGTAGCACCGCGCGTAAGCCGGCAAGGACGAAGCCGGGACCGCATCCTACCTCTAGAAATGATTTGGCGGAGGGACAGTAGCGCGCAACTAGTGATTGGATGATCCGTCGGCGCCCTCGGAACCAAAAGCTGCGCTCTTGAAGCGCGTCGAAGAAATGGTGCACTTCCTTCGGAGAACCCTCGTTGCTCTCGGCAAGCTGCGGCGCAAAACAGGCAAAACCGCGTTCGAAGGCAGGACGTGCGGCGCAATCGGACAAGTCCACTCAGCACTTTCGAAGCTTGTCCGGCAGGAAAGGCATAACTTCATTGGAGCGAGACCGCGTACGATATTAAGGATGCTCCCTTCGGCTCATGAGCGACGAAGCGAGCCCTTGAATTGGAGGCGCTAAAAGTCGCCAAGAATCGAATACGATCCGCGGTTTTTCCGCAAGAATTTGTGAACGCCGCTCTGTTTTTTTCAAGGCCAACATCAGATCACGTCGGACATTGCTTTTAAAGTTTGCAACAAAGCCGCCAGCTTCGCGCGCGAAATTAGCGCATTTGGCCCGGCGCAGAAACATTACAGAATTAAGCTTCGTAAACAACTTGGGAGGCAAAAGCCCAAACCACCGAAATATGTTTTCCGGTTGGCTGAGGATACTCGTCGGCTTTCATCTTGCTTCACGATTTACGTTCGTAGTCGGCCTACAGATCGGGATTCCTCACCGTCAGCACGCCGTCATTGGTTTCGAAACTGCCGAGCGCGGTCTGATATCTGGAATTGGGCTTGAAGCTGAATACAATTTTCCAGCCATTTTGAGCGAAAAGGTCGTGGAGCTCCGTGTGGACATTCTCGCCATGGGTGCCGATGTGAATGCGGCGGACTTTTCGCCGCAGCAGGTCGATGAAGGGGGGAAGACCAAAATCTCGGACTGCTGGATGTCCGATTTAAGAAGATCCACGGTCTCGAATGGACCCAACAGCTCATTCAATGTAATCGAGCTGACGAGCTTGATTTCGGCCGTGAACTCGTGACCGGGCACCAGGTCCTTCGTCAGCCCGGTAGTGTTGTGGACGAGCAAATTGCGCAGCGCCTCGGATGCCAAGCCGCTGGCGATGAAGTCCTCGGCATATTGTATTCGCGCCTGCTTCTCATTGGTGGAATATGCATTGTTTGAACCGACGCCAGGTCCGCCAACCGGAAATAATAGCGGCTCAATGGTATCGCTGATTGCCAAAGGCAGAATTGATTGCTGATCTGGATCGATTCCGTTATTAGCCATATGTTGCCTGATCCACTGCACGTTCGCAGGTACCGGCTCGACCGCGACGAGTTTGTACGGCATGGGATTCACCGCGGCAGTGCCCGGTAGGCGCCGACCGCCTGGGCACCGTAGTTGGCCCGGCCTGAACGTGATCATGACGTAGCGGTCGCTTGCCTCGCGGGCCGCAATCACCCAGTCCGCCGCCTCGAACCAGGCCTCCGCGTCAGCCGGCGTCTTGGCGTCGGCAAGGCGCGGAATGGCGGTTTCCCTCATAACCGCCGCCGACTACGGCGGGATTAAAGTTAGGATCGGCAAATAGCATGGGATGAAATTGAGATCGATCAACATCCCAAGGAAGTCGACGATGTATTGCGGAGGGACGTACCCCTTCCAAGGCTGAATGCCTTTGAAAACGTCTCTATAGGCCTCCAGATCGATCGCTGCGGTTTGAATGTGCCGCTCAACTTGATGTTCGGAACTTTGCCCTGCCGGAGGATTGTAGCCCACGGCGGGGCCGCGGTTGGGCTGCCACGATATTCGCTTGCCGACCATCCGAAGCGGCGCGCTTCCCGTTGCGGCCGTCGGAAACATACTCGAGCGCGCTTACCACATCCGACAGCTTGCGATTGATCAACTGAGATTGGTTCTTGATGCTGTTGATAGTTCTCTCGATTTTTATGCTGAAAAGTTGCGACTGATTGTCAAGGCCGAGGATAATCTTCTCAAGTTTTTCATTAAGCAGCCGGGTCTGATTATCGATGCCAGCAATGACCTCGTCCAATTTGTTGTTCTGTTTTACCGAAAGATCTGCGTTTCTCGTCAGAGGTCGGAACACGCGTTGAGCGAAGTCCATCACGCTCATATGGCCACCGTGTAAGAGATTTTCGCCATGAAATTATAATCACGTTTGCGCCGTGGCGCTCCTAAATTATTAGCACACATACCGTCGTCCCCTGCCTTTTTCCGCCTGTTAGAGGCCGGGATTTCTCACGGTCAAGACCCCGTCGTTCAGCTCAAAGCGGCCCAGTGCGCAATCATGCTGCGTGTTGGGCTCGAAGCTGAACACGATGTCCCATCCGTCGTCGGCGAACAGCTTGTGCAGAGAGCCGTGCACGTCCTTGCCGTGCGTGCCGATATGGACGCGCCGGACCTTCCTTCGCAGCGCGTCGATGAACGGCGGAATGGCCACGATCTCGGATTGCTGAATATCGACTTCGAGGAAATCGACGCGGTCGAACGGACCGAGAAGATCCTCGATCGTGATGGCGCTGACGACTTTCACCTCCGTCATATAGGGCAATCCCGGATGTACCGGTTGCGTGAAGCCGGTCGTGTTGTCGACGAGGAGGCCCCGCAAGGCCGCATTCGGATCACCGTCGCGGATGATGAGGTCGGCGTAGATGCGGCGCGAATTCGGGCGTGTTCGTAGCAACGCAATTGTTCGACCCGATGCCGGCGCCCCGACGGGAAACAGCACGGGCTCATGGGAATCGCTGACCGCCATCGGCACCAGCCAATGGGCGCCCGGGTCGATGCCGTTATCGCGCATGTGCGTGGAGATCCAGGCGAAGTTCCCCGGCTCGGCCTCGACGGCAACGAGCGTGCAGGGCATCGGATTGACGAGCTGCAGCATGCGCTGGGCGCTGACGAGCTGCCCGCCGTAATGCGCGCCCAGGCTGATCATCACGAAATGCCGGCGCGCCTCCCGCGCCGCAGCCATCCAGTTGACCGCTTCGAACCAGCCTTCGCCATTGCCGCCGCCACCGAGCTCCGGCAGCCTCGTCGCGACCTGACCCCCGCCTACCGAGGCACGGTCGAGGCCCGACATGGGCCGGAATTTTATGTCGATAAGCGTCCCCAAAAAATCCGCCAGATAGCCTTGCGGGACATGGCCGCGCCACGGCGTCAGTCCGTCGAAAGCTTTGCGATATTGGTCCAAATCGTTCATCGGAGCTCTTATTCCCGCTTTCACGTGCGGGCGGAAGCGGGCGAACGGCTTGGGCGTAAACACGCTCCAATAGCGCCGTTTTTGTTGTTCGGACAGCCCGACTAGCGCATTATCCGGAACGTCGATGGGAGGAACGTATGAATTGTCGTAAGTCTTCTGCAGCACCAATTTTAGGCTGCCATCGGTGATGTCGAAATCGGGCAGTTTGGGATGGTGGTATGGGTTGGTCTCGCGGATGGGACGCAAGATGCTATCTGGGAGATGGTATGGTTGCGGCGATTGTCGATAATCGGCCAACACGATTTTATAGCCGTTGCTCCGACTTAGCATGAAGAAGAAATTGAAATTGTAGCTGATAAAGTCCGTGGTTGACGTGGCCTTGGGTGGGCAGCTCATGCACCATCAAGCCGCCCCAGGCTGTCAACTCATGGATGATCTTGAAGGCATTAAGCTGGTTGGCGACGTGCTCGGTGGTGCCGTAATTTGTCACCAATTGATATTTGCCGGCAGCACCGGGAGGTAAGCTGTCGAAGTTGAGATCGATGGGAATGCTGCCCGGGCTTCCATCGACGTCGATCGAGGCGTAATCGAAGCCAAGCCAAAGCCAAAAATTGCGCGAGGACGGCGCATGCGCGTCGAGATGCTCCAATTCGCCATGCGCGATATGGGTGTGCCTGGGCGTGGGGAGCGATAGAGGCACTTCGGTGCCGAACAATCAACCGACCTCCTCCAACTCTTCAGTTGCCTCGAGGAAATTGTTCGCCAATTGCTGGGCGCCGATCTCCATGATCGACGTGCCCCGCTCGAACGTACCCCTGACGACGCAAGAAAATTAGAAGGTTTATGAGGTCAAAACTGTAGGCCATTCCACTTCCCGACGAGAAAACATTCGATCTGCCAGCTAAGTTCTCGGACATGCTCAAGTTGAATGCTTAGGAGGCTTACCATGCCAGAATCTCCACCCTCTCCGCTCGGAACTTGACGGCAATTTTAGCCGCTGATCGTGCGTTGTCCCCAATCGAGAGAAAGCGTCGGGCTCAAAGACAGTCCAATAACGCTTCCTAAGCGAGTTGATATCGGTTCGAGCGCCTGTTGGAACGTCAAGCGGCGGCACGAATGGTATGTCAAAGCATTTCTGCATCACAGCCAAAATCGCGGCATCGGCAACCACGAAGTCGCGCAACTATCCGGAGGAACCTCGTATGCGTCCAAGAATCGTAAAATATCCTGTGGTAGCTTCCGTGGCGGTAGTGCATAGGCGAAATCGGCAAAAATAAATTTGTATCCATTGCTTCGCCCAAGCATCCAGAAGAATTTGAAATCGTAGCTGATTAGCCCGTGGACGAAATTTCCTTGCGCAGGCAAGTGATGTATCATAATTCCCTGGTGAGCTGTCAGGTCATGGATCACTTTGAATGCATTAAGTTGATTGGCAACGTGTTCCGTCGTTCCAAAATTTGTCACCAAGCCATATTTGCCTTTGGCGTCCGCCGGCACATCGTCGTAATTTAGATCGAGCGGAATGCTGCTCGCGCTGCCGTCAATATCGATCGCCGCATAATCGAGGCCGAGCCATTCCCAAAAAAGTCGCGCATACGGGGCCGTCGTCTCCAGAACGTTGTCCCTACTGTAATCGGCCTGCACGAGCAGCGGCAAATCAGGCTCGGGTAGAGTACCAAATAGACGCCCAAGATACTCTAGGCGATCTCTGGCGGAAAGAAAACTCGGCGCAAGCTGCTGCGCTCCGATCTCCATGACGGAAGCACGATCGGGTATCAGTCCGGCCTCACGCAGTTGTATGAAAATCTCTAAGTCTGCGCTCCCAATCTCCCACGTCCAAACTCCGAACTTTCCTCTGGCTGGAACAGAGTTGTTGACTTAGCCAACTTTAATCTCGTAGGGGAAAAGATCGAACCGATCAAGCAGAGTTCCTAGTGGCTTCGCTAAAGCTTATGTGCGATTGCCGACCTTGGGGTTCCTACCCGCAAGCCTCCATCGACCGTTTCGAATTTGCCAACCGAGCGGCAATCTAAAACCCAGTGATCACAGACCGAATGCGGTGGGTCCGTCGATTTACGTACGGACCTCGGGGAAAAAATGCTTGTGTGGTTCAACTCGGCTGTCCTGCGAAGCGCGAGGCAATAACGTCCAAGATGCGTCGCAATTTCCACGGCGGCCGATAATCGTCGTCTTGCTGCTGCCCATTTGAACGCCCGACCTGATTTGCTCGCAGGAATTCGTCCAAGCCGCTCCATACGCTGCAAGCTTGCCAGTTCGCGCTCCATGCGCTCCGTCCGTTCGGGCGTGAGCCATTCCAACTCTGACTGGGCGAAATCGACCTCGATACCGTGCTTCATGCATTCGTGGCGAAGCACCGCCACGTAATAGGTAGTTTCTTCGGGCAAGCCAATGCCGGCGCGCAGGCCTCCCGGCCGCACGCGATCTTGAATTTGAAGTCGTAATAGACATGCTTGGCACCGGCTTCTGACGCTCGGCGAACGAAGTGCTCAGCCTCATGAATATTCTCGACACAGAAGATGAACTTCGCCCAGACTTTGTTGTTCGCGCCCGGCGGGATGGCTGCGCAATACTCAGCGACGACCTTCCAGACCTTTTCGTTGTAGTTCATCTTCTTGATAGCTTTATAGACCTCGACACTGGCAGCGTCGATTTCGAGTACCAACTCGACCTTGTCGCGCGCCAACGCTTCCATGATGGCATCGGAACGCTTGGTCGCATTGGTATAAATGATGCAACGCACCCCGTAGTCGGTCAGCAGACGAAGCAATGGTTCGAATTCCACCGAGAGGGTCGGCTCGCCGCCGCTGAATTGTACCGTGGCATTAGGAGCCAGCAATTGTTGATCGATCAGGTCCTGGAACGCGGGAAGAATGCGCGGCGCTTTGGAGAGCGGCGCCGCCTGCTCGGGTTTCGTGACCGTGTAACAGTAATTGCAGCGAATATTACAACTGGAAAAATGAGCGATCGTGACTTCGTCGATGGCGTAAGCGCCGAAACGCTCAGGTTCCCATTCTGACTCTTCCAGAAGCGCGGGCAGCTGCGGCATTCCGGCACGATGTCGCCGCGCTTGTGTCGTTCGATAATCTTGGCCCGGCCTTCCAACAGAGAAGCCGCCGAAAGCCCGTCGTTGTAGGAAGCGATAGCGGGAGTTAGTCCGGTGGCGGGGTTTGCGCAACAGGCGATGCCCCTGCCAGGGGTAGAATGTGGCGCCCCGTTCGATGAAGCGGCAGCTCAGGTATCCCGTCGGCGCCGACGTGCTGACGATCGCCAAATCTCCGGTGTCGGTACCGAGCTATCGCTTCTGCACGTTCCATCCGGCCCTCCTGAGCTGCAATTAATACCGATCCTGCCCGGGTATCAAGCCCAATTACTATTCAGGCTCGTTGAGCGGAGGACCGTCGCGCCACGCGCTCTAGCAGTCTGCTGAAAAACCTCTCGCCATCGCGAGAGTGGCGTGATTTAGTTTTTTATCACGAATTGGTGGAGGCTGGGATGCGGGGCGCGTTTGTGGATCAGGGCGGGCTTGTTTTCGTACATCGTGCCCGAGGCGCGAGTGCCAGTGAACCACCCGCTGAAGGAAGATCCGGGAGCTGGTGCGCGATGTGCTGGGCGAGCTGAACCGTAGCCTTTCGAAGCTCTACGCGAGCGAAGGCCGTCCCGACATCGCTCCGGAGCAGTTACTGAGCGCTCTTGCTGCTGCAAGTGTTTTACGGCATCCGGTCGGAACGCCAGTTGATGGAGCAGTTGGACTACAATCTGTTGTACCGCTGGTTCGTGGGGGCTCCCGCCCGGACGATCCGGTGAGCTGGTCTTAACGATCTTCACGAATACGCGCGACTGGCTGCAGAACGGCGAGATATTTGCCGAGTTCATGACCAAGCTTCTGAACCATCCGGAGGTCAAGCCGCTGCTGTCGGACGATCATTTTTCGGTGGACGGTACGCTGATCTGAGGCGTGGGCTTCACAGAAGAGCTTCCGCCCCAAGGATGGCAGCGGCGACGAAGACGGCGGGGTCAACTTCCATGGCCAGCAACGCAAGAACGCTACGCATGCGAGCACAAGTGACCCCGACAGCCGACTTTACCGCAAGGCCCCCGGGCGGGAGGCGAAGCTCTGCGACATGGGCCACGCCACCATGGAGAACCGGCATGGGCTGGCGGTGGCCGGCATGGTCACGCTCGCCACCGGCACTCCCGAGCGTCGCGCTTCGGAGATCATGCTCAAGGCCAAAGCCAAGGAGGCCAGCCGGCGCATCACGGTGGGCGAAGACAAGGCTTATGACACCGCCAATCATGTCGCCAATCTGCGCGCCATCAACGTCTTACGGCATGTGACGCAGAACGACAACATCACCGCAACCGGCAAGCGCCGGCAGAGCGCCATCGACGGACGCACCACACGGCACGAAGGCTACGCCATGTCGCAATCGTCCCGGGCGATGACCGAATGCATCTTCGGGCTGGGGCAAGCAGCACGGCACGATGCGCAAGACCAAACATCGTGGCATAGCCAGTGTCGCTACCGACTTCATTCTCAATCTGATCGCTTACAACCTGATCCGCATCCCCAAACTATTGGCGGCCTAAGTTGGCATCCGCTCCCAACACCCCCCGAGGCGCCAAAACTTCAATCAGGCAAAAAACAGGAAAATGCGCTACCTTCCAGGTTCTTCAGCAAACTGCTAGAGCAGATTCCGTCAATTTCACGCATAGCCCGCATGCCTAAAGTAGTTGCGGGCTTCGCGGGCGGTGAGATTACGCGCGAAGGTTCCGATTTGCGGCGCAGGCGTGGAATAGTTCGCTCCGCCGCGTTGCGCAGATACGCTTTGAGTTTGCTGAATGGCATCTCTATCGGATTCAGATCCGGTGAGTATGGTGGGAGATAGCGAAGTGTGGCGCCACGCACTTCAATCGCTTCGCGCACGCCCGCTGCCTTGTGTGCGGGGAGGTTGTCCATGACGACGGTGTCGTTTCGCTTCAGTGTTGGAGCCAAGCACTGCTCGACATAATCAAGGAACGTCTTTCCCTTCATAGCGCCGTCAACCACACATGGGGCTGTGATCCCGTTGCGGCGCAAAGCGCCCACGAAGGTGATCGTTTTCCAGTGGCCGTTCGGAACCCGACCGATCAAGCGCTTGCCCCGTGCGCAACGCCCGCTCAACCGAACCATTTTCGTATTGGCGGCGGTCTCGTCAATGAACACCAGGTGGGCGGCATCAAACATGCCCTGTTCTCGCATCCAGCGCCGGCGCGCCCGCGCCACGTCGGCACGTTCCTGCTCTGCCGCGCGCAGGCTTTTTTTTGAACGTGATGTCGTGGCGCTTGAAGAAGCGCCACACCGAAGTGCGGCTGCCCGCAATCTTGTTCTTGCGCATCGCGCAGACCATCTCATCCAGCGTCAAGTCCGGCTGATCCTCAATCAGCGCCAATAAAAAGTCCCCGTGCTCCTCCAGCGGAGACGTGCTCCCGCCCCGCGGCTTGGCCGCACAGCTTCCGGTCGCCCGATAGCAGGCGACCCATTTGATCGCTGAACTCGGGCTGACCTCAAACTGCTCCGCCGCCTCGCGTCGCGACGACCCGCTCTCAACTCGTGCAATCACCCGACCCCGGATATCAGCAGAGTAGGCTCCCGGCATTGTTCCGTCTCCCCAGGGCAAATCAATGTCGGACTCTCCCATCCAAAAGCACTTGGGAATCCCGCCGATTCGCTTGGATCGAAACATGCTCTAGATCTCCTGTCGCGGCCGAAAACGCCGTTAGGTCGCGGCACCATTGGCTGCTGCCGGACCGATGAGGTCGTGGACTGGTTCACCGGCAAGCATCAGCGGACTGGCGCGCCGATCAGGGCCTTCGTAGAGCGGAGGCCCTGGAACAGTAACCCAATATCGACGCGGCGGTTGTAGCTTGAGCGATCTAGGCGTCCGGAGCGGAACGTTCAAATGGATGGCCGCGCTTGTCTCTCCGGCTGGAATTGTAACGCTTCCGTTGGCACCGAGTTCCTCGATATCGCCTTCCCCTAAATGCAGGTTCCAGGGATAAATGCGCAGATAGATCTGGTAATGGAGCCGTCGCCCTGGCTGGGTTCCGCCAGTTCCAGACGAAATCCGCGCACCCCGTCGGCCTGACGATCTCCGGAGAAAAACTCAACCGGGCGGCCGCCGACCGAAATGCTCGAGGGCGCGACATAAATGCGATCAAGTGAGTCGAGGCGCATCCGGTCTTCCCTCGATCCGAACGAGGGATGGGCGCGAAAGTCGACCGGCTGCCAGGCGGCGTTATCGGTTTCGAACGACCTGCACGCGCTGATAACGCCCGGCAAGTCGTAGTTGTCCATGATGATGATGCCTTCACCCCGAATACAGCGCGCCGCGGCGAGGAGATCGAACAGCGCGTACTCGTACTCATCGTTGCCATCGACAAAAACGAGATCAGGGCGTTGCTGCCTGATGTTGAGATCGCTGGATGGCGTTCCATTGAGTTAATGGGGCGGTAGTCCACAAAACGGCGCAGGTCACCCCGGCCAGGCATAGAGAAGTCGCAGGCACGCGATCGCCGCCGTATGGATCGACCGTCGTCAGCATGCCAAGTCCGTTGGCCATCAGCGCCGAGGCGAACAGCTCGGACGTTCCCGCGTACATCGTCCCGATCTCAACGACCAACTGCGGCCGCAGCACGCAAATCAGCATGTAGCATAGTGCGCGAAACGCCGGGAAGGTCATGGACCTCGGCGGATAATCGCCGACGTGCTTGAGCACCTCCCGAAATTCCAGCATGCCGGGAATACTGGCGATCAGGTCTGCGACCTTGATGTCCTTTGGCAGCGCGGGAATTGGCAGATCTTGTAAGCGACATGGCTGATGTTCTGTTCCAACGAACTAAGTTCGCCAGGCAAACACGGTGACAGTGTTGCGCGCTGAGCTTAGGGACACGACAGAGTGACTAAGCTTCCAAAACCTGCTTCGCCCCGCTCAACCGTGGTCCGAGCGGTCATCTGTCCCGGCGCATTGATAGTTTACGACAAAGTTCTTGCTACAACGTGGGGCGGGGTCGCCGAGCTTGTTCACATCGACGGTAAAGTCGCAATTTCTTTTCGTCGCGCAAGTCTCCGCCACCGCCTCGGTGGCGTTGCCGGCGCGAGCGCCACAATTTTCCCGGTAGGTGGCGGACAGCACGCGAAGTCCGTCGACAGACGTTGCGACCGCGCCGGAAGTCTGCGTATTCGTGGCCGTTGCAGCCGGCTTTGCCGCAGGAACGCGAGTTTTTGCACTTGCCGCCTCGAGCTAGCACGATAGCTGCAGTCGACTTCCCAATCCGGCCTCACCGGGTGACTCGAGGGTGGAATCGTTTTTCGACTGGGGCACATTGGTACTCAACGGCAAAATTCTTGGCGCACCCGGACGCTGGATCACCTAAAACGGAGACGTCGACGACGTATGCGCAGCTATCCCGGCCGTTGCAGGCCTCGCTGCGATGCTCTCGTCGCGTTACCTCTTAGGGCGTGGCAATTCGCGCCATAAGTCGCAACGACGACGCGAAGGCCGCTGGTCACGGATGCCGTCAAGTCGATAGGCGCGGCGAACAAGACCAGAATTGCGGCCAATCCTGGACTTGCGAATAGCAAATACGCCAGGATACGCTTTTGCTGCGCAGGTCCCTCTCGCCACAAGCCGCGCAGCCATCGTCGTGCTGGGACTTCGATGTACGCATGAAGCCCGAGAGAGATCAGCACGATAAACAGAGAGCAGGAAACAAAAGTTTGACCATTACAAAAATGACATTCGGCGCCGTTGCCGGCAGTGCATTGCCGAGAAAACTCCCGGCGAGAATGAAAATGAGGAAGTGAGTGAGGTAGATCGAATAGCTGGCCTCTCCAAGAGCAATCATTGGCCGGGTATTTAGAACGCGTGAAAAAAAGGTCTGGTAACGTGCGGCGCAGAAGAGAATGACAGCCACACTCGGAACGAGCGCGAAATTTAAGTTCAATTGTCGTACGAATGCCCATCTCCCCGCATACATGGAGTAGATCATGACGGGAACGCTCACGACACCGAGCGCAAGCAGCGCCGGACCGAGGCCCGCTCTCTCGTACTGGGGTATTTGTCTCGCAGCAGTACATAAAGTTGAGCCATCAAGCAGCCCAGTACGAATTCGCCGATCCGCAAATGAGGCAAAAAATACATGACCGCCTGAAGCCAAATCCTTAAATCCGTTTGCTGTTCCGGCAATGAAGCCGTGGCGCGCGCGTGCCAGGATATCTATGCGGGGAGCGTGATCTGAGAGCATGTGGGCGAACGCCATGCCAGACCACACACCAAGCCAACGCCGCGACGATAACGGTCATGGGCCGGCACACGCGGATGGCGAGCAGCGCTACCAAAGGATAGCAGAGATAAAAGAACCACTCGGTGCTGATCGACCACGTGAGCGCCGAATTAACGCCTGCTACATAAATCAGCGACGTATCTTCAAACGGTACGTACATCCAGCTTTGCGTGAAGGTGAAATAATAGGGAAGTGCTTTGAGCACATCTAGAAACTCGTCACCGCGTCCGCCCATGAAGTTAAATAACTGTCGCCCCAAAAGGATATCGAGCAACACGATAAAGCAATAGAGCGGATAAAGACGGGCGAAGCGCGCCCAAAGGAACCCGCTCATGCCGTCAAGCCCTTCCCGCGTGACAGCGACCCGATAATTGTAGTGAATGACAAAGCCGCTGAGCACGAAAAACAGGGTCATCCCGAGCCCGGCAAGCTTTATCAGCCAATCGGTGATGCCGAATGTGCCGATTTCCAGCCTAAAGATCGTATCGAAGCCGTGTGCGATCACCACGGAAAAGGCCGCAATGAAGCGCAATCCCGTCAGTGCAGGCACTTTGGCACGGGACCGCTCGGAGCTATTCACTGCCTGCGTGCGATTATGCACCAGCGATATCCCGAAACTGCACGATTTGTGTTTTTGAGCGTTGGCCAACTCCGTAAAGTGAAATATTGGCATAATCAAGCGCCCCTTGCTATCGGCGGCGAGTCGGCCTACGCGAACTTAACCCGCCCAACAATCAAGCGACGACTTTGAACGGCAGTGCATCGCGCTAACGGAGCGCCATAGCGACCGCATGCGAACTTGCGACCCCACTTGGCAGCACTGACACCTGCGGTTAGACTTGTTTTAGGCCTTCGCAATTTGCAAAAGCTCGGGCTTGCTGCTGGACAGCGATCGAGCTTGCCGCCGGCTGAAGGGGAAAGCTTGAATCTCAATTTGAACAAGGCGCCCCCCATCAGAGGGTCTTTGAATTTGCGACATTCGATCATCAGACGCTCAACTGCCGTGATGATCGCTTTTGTCGCCGGTCATGCGATCAACTATGCGCTCATGTGGACGGCCAATCACCTGCTCGGCAAGGGTGGGTTCGGCCTTTTCTACACCGCCGTTCTAGTAATCAACGTTTTGTTCGCGCCAATGATGGCGGTGCTGTTGGTCCTGACGCGCCGGCTGGCCGATGCGGGGGCAAGGCAAGGGCCGGCTCAGATAGTGGCAATGACGTGGCTCCTTCTCGGGGCATGTTTGCGTGCGCTGCCGGTGGTCGCCGTCGTTGCTGCGTTGTTCGCAGCGGCAGCAGGTTGGTTCGGCTTTGAAACCTGGCTCGCTTTCCTCATTCCTTTGACGGTATCTGCTTTGGTGGCTACAGAAATCCTACGCACTTCATTTCAGAGTATGTTGCTGTTCGCCTGGCAGGAAGTCGGTATGGGTGACCAGCAATGCCGCGCAATTCGCCTGTGCGGTCGCCGCGTTGTGGTTCGTGCCGCGGGTATCGCCCGGTATTGCCGGCATTCTCGCCGGCGCCATTGTCACGTTTGCTGCTTTTATTTCCCCTGGTTTGTACGCGCCTCGCGCGCGGCGCCGGCGCAGTCAAGCGTGCGGTTGTACTCGATCTCGTCAATGAATGGCCAATGATAATCGGCTATTCACTGTTTATTCTGTCTCAACAACGTCGACATTCTGGTGAGCTATTGGCTGTTGCCGCGAGCGGGAACTCGACGTCTATGCGGCATCTTCGCTGTTACCGAAGGCGATCACGACAGCAACCTTCGCGGTAGCCCAAGTGATGCTCCCGGTGATTGTCGATCAGAAGGCGGATGGCCTCTCTTACCGGCAGTCGATCGAGTCAAAGCGATTGCCATGACACTGGGCCTCGGCACAGCGGCCACTGCTGTGCTGTCAATCCCCTGGTGGCTGGGTACAGTCCACGCCGCTGGCAATTCGCGACCTCGATTTCCCGATGATGATGACGCTCGCAGTCGCCGCCATTGCGCTCGGCGCCATCCGCGTCTTCGTCGTCGTCGAAGTTGCACTGCAGCGCTACGCGGCCGGGTTCACCCAGGCCGGCGCCATCGCACTGTTTGCCTTGATCTGCCTGCTATCCGCGGCGCCGGCGCTGCGGATAGCCGAGCTCTATGCGGTGGTGACTTTGAGCTTTATGGTCATCGTCGCAATCGCGTTGATCATGCCGCGCGCCCGGGGTTATCCACCTTCTTTCAATCGCAGGCGCGATGACATGGGGTTCGACATCGCCACGAACGAATTGAACGAACAGAACCCGCGCTGCGCCGATGTCATCGCCGGCGAGGGTTCACCTTTCCGTGGTCGTTCCGGTCTACAACGAGCAGAAAATTCTCATGCAGATGGCGGAACAACTGGCACCACATCTGGATAGGATCGCCGGCGAGAGCCGCTGGCAATTGGTGCCTTAGACAACGGGAGCCACGATGGTTGGCGCGAGATCTGCGACCAAATCATTGAGCGCTGGCCGCAGTCCACCAAACTAGAACTGGAACGGCCCGATTACGGCGAGGCGCTTTACCAAGGCCTTACGCATGCGGCGGGGCCATGGGCATTTATCATCAACGTCGACTTCTGGGACGTACCTTTCATGCGCTGGTGTTTTCGTACAAGGGGCGCCTACGACATGGTGATGGGTTCGAAGCGTGCCGACGACGTCCTTAATCAGCAGGACAATTATCGGCGCACGCTGAGCTGGGGCCTCAACACCATCCTGCAAACCGTTTTCAATTTTCCCGGAACCGACACGCACGGCCAGAAGTTCGTCTACCTGCCAGCGCTGCGGCCGATATTCGCGCAATGCGTGATGCGGCGCGGTCAGTTCGATACCGAATTCACGCTACGGGCCGCCCGCGCCAAGCTCTGGCTCGCGGAAGTTCCAGTTCCGATGGTCAGTTGCGGAAAGCGCGCAATCTCATGCTGCACAAGATCGGCCGCAACATCGTCGATATAATTCGGTTGCGGGAAGTGATGCGCAAGAACCGCACCCGGAGTGCCATGCGGTACCACCGTTCGTCTCGCGAGGATGTCGAGAAAATCTCAATTCGGCCCAAACTGCCTTGATCGTCGAAATGGGCCAGCTGCGCCGCGGCGACGGATTTGCCTTGGCGCCGGCTTCTGCCGACGGCGCAGCCTAGAAGAAGCGCACGGCGGCGGGCAGCGGATAGCTCATTCGCCTTCATGCGGATGTATCGAGGCGAACAGTACTCTCCATGGCGCCACTCGGCAGATAGGCGTACAGCCTCGGCGGCACCAGCCGCGCTAATCCGGGCATGGCGAACTTCGCCAACGCAAAGCGCACACTGTAACGCAGCAGCATCGGCCACGCCGGGACGACGCCTGAGCAGCCAGAAATCGTGCAGATTGGCGAGCTGCATGGATGAGCTTTGCCACGCCCCCTTTCAGCGTCGGCATGCACAAATGCTCGCCAGGCAGAAAATAGGGCCAGTATCCACCCATCAAGCGTCGAGCAGAACTTGCCGATCATCCAGGCGGACTCAAGATAGGCGATGCCGCGAGGTTTGAGGAGCGACAGCATGTTGCTGCGCAAAGATATCCGGACGACGAACATGTTCCCAAACACCAATGGCGAAGACCAAGTCTGCCCTGATCGCCAAGTCGGCGGCGAACAGAATACCTGAGCAATGTCGATCCGCCGCCATTCCAATTCTCAGAGCCATCCGACAGCGCGGGTGGACGATATAGTCAAAATCAATAACCAACCGGCTTGATGCCGGAAAATGCTCTGCCAATTTCTGTGCGATCTCTCCGCCTCCGGCACCGACGTCAATCCAGCTGAACGTACCCGCGTACAAGCGGGCGCTCAGTTCGATGAGGCACCACGCAAACGTCTCGTGCCAAACCGCGCTTGGGTTCTCTGATAGCAACCCACGCGTAAATTTTAGAGGCCAAACTCAAACGACCCGTAAAGTTCAGCCAGTACCGCCGGAGAAGGCGGCGGCAGGGTCAATCCTGAACCGCATTCGCTACACACATAAAAATCGAATGGCCCGTGATCTTTCTTGCGCTGGTAAAATTCTCTAACATAGGCTAGGCGCACATCGCGGCTCCCGCAGTAAAAACCAAAATATTCACTTTCTGTTCATTATACCCTGGAGGATGTATCAGAGAGTTCCTTCGTCGCTCCGCTGAAGGACATGAGCCTAAGGCTGCGCCGGTGGACAATGTCGGCCACCCCGGGATCGACCAAAGCATCGTGCTCGATCTGGCGAAATGGTGAAGTCGCAAATCGGCCGGGGGTTGCAGCGTTTTCGGCTGTACTCGCGTTGCGGACGGTGGGAAACCCGGGTGAATGCAAATCTCGTTCGAGCCGTTTGGTGAAAGTCCCTGCAACAGTTTCGCCAGCACCCGCTTCGAAATCGTTCCTGAATGAACAACGCCGAAGAACGCGTCCGTAGTGGACAGCCGTGGCGAGATTTGCCGAGCCAGAAAACGCAGCAGAAGCCACTTGACGTGGTTCGTCCGCCGCATCGCCTGGCCCAGCCCGGCCAGCATGAACAGCGGCCATCCGGTTTCGCCAGTCCATCTTCTGCGGATGCCGTACCTGGGAGCAAGCTCCTCGACGATGGCAAAGATATCTCTGTTCATGTGGATATGCTGATGAAAGTCAACGTGCGTGAGATCAATACCGTGATCTTTGGCGAGAGCAAGCTGGGCGTTAAATTCCTGGCGGATTTGTCGAAGCAGCTTGCCACGATCGTCCGCTCGCCTTCCCATTAGCAGAAGGTGGAGAGCGCTATGGTGGAAATAGCCCGCGTCGTTCATGAGGTCAGGTACATTATTCAGGGGAGCGACGGCGCGGCTTTGCGTGAGACACAAATGCAGACCGGCTGGGATACCTGACACTTTGAGATCCCCGCATGTTTCGTCTAAAAGCGGCATGGTCATCATCAATGACACCGAACTGACGATGCCGTTCCTATGGGCCGACATGATTCCCGCGTTGATCGCCGGATGCACGCCGAAATCGTCGGCGTTGACAATCAATCCCGGTTTCAATTCATCAAAGCCCACTGCGTTTTCCTTTGCCTCTTGCAAATCGATCCAAGGACCTGCAACCCGTGCGGCGTTCTTGGCAATACACGATCAAACGAACGGTAGTTGTTTGCGGATCAGCGGGACCCAGCCGATTGGTGACGAATAGCGGTAGCGTCGACCAGCATTTTTGCAACACGCTCTTGTCTCAGCTTTTGCCGGCTAAAGCCCAGGTTTCCGCGACCGGGCGCCGGATCGCAAGTAGAAGTGATAGGGGACTTCGATGTCGGTGCCGCGCCATTTTTGCTTGAAGACGTGGACGTTACTGCCCGGCGTGCTTCGCCCCAGGTCGAAGCGCTCAACGCCGCAACTGCGCAGCGTCGCAGATAACGCGCCAGTGGAGGAGGTGATTGGCGAAATTCGTGTCTGGTGATGGCTGGACGGCGGTATAATAATCGGTCCACCGATGGCCGATGACGATGCACAACATGCCGCCGATCAGGCGCCCGGCGTGCTTGACGAGATAAAGGCGCAACCGCTCGCCGCCCAAATGGGTGACCATAGCCTCGAACAGATCGGCACCGAAAACCGGAGTGCCAAGGTCGCGCATATGCGCCGCGTAAGCGGCATAGAAGCTGTTCATCTCCAGCAACGAAGCATCGTGCTCGATGCTTAAGTCCTGCTGTTCCGGCTTGCCGCACCGCCCAGCGTGTTTTCTTCTGAACAGCGGCCCATATGCTTAATTGATGGCGCTGTCGCGATGAGGGTGCGCACAGTCGACTGGATGATGTCGGCGGGCCGATCGACGCGCCGCCGCGTATTTGAAGATAGCGCGAACCGGTCCGGTCGCGGAGCGAGCGGGCTTCGGTCAATAGTGCGTTCGCCGCCTCAGTCGTAGCTGCAAGCACGCCGTCCTCGAACGAAGAGATATGACGTCCGGTCAGGGGGCTGCTGCTGAAATATGTCGGTAATATGCCCTCAATGGCGCCTTGCTCGTTGATCGCCATCAGGAAGTAAGGCGTCACCCAACAAGCGTCGCGCAGCACGCCGTACCAGCCGGCATGGTGCATGCAACCGGCTTCGCGGTTGCGGTCAACGAAATCCTGCCATGCCGGCAGGTCCGCTTCAGAGACCAATTGCGCGTGCATCGCTCTGCCTCGGTTTTCCCTCTGGGCAGCGGTGTATGCCGACGTTAAGACTGGCGGCACCGATGAGCCTCCACGGGCGATTTTGAATGACCGAGCGATCTGATCGCGGCAACTTCTGGCGACGCTGCCGGAAAAGCTTCGGCTGTTCCGCAAATTTCGTCGCATCGCTGCGCAAGCGGGGTCTCTGGCGCACGCTCAAAATGTCCATGTTCGAATTGTACCACGAGTATAGGTTGGGAGCTGATACGTCATACGTTATTCCTCGCCAGCAACTTGATGGAGAGATCGAAGCGCTAAGTCATGCGATCGACTATTTCCCGTCCAGCTATCTTATCCTGCATGAGGCCTTCTCCTCGGTTGGTGCTGATTGTCGTGACGGGGTTCTGGTCGATTACGGGTGCGGTATGGGTCGGGCGCTTCTGTTTGCCTCCTCTCGGCCGATCAAACGAATGATTGGGGTTGAGCTCTCGCCGTCGCTATGCGCCGCCGCGAGCGAAAACCTGACACGCCTTTATCGCAAGACGAGGGCGGTCGATCCGAACTGGGCCATCGTCAATGGAGACGCGAGGGCATTTGCCGTCCCGGACGACGCCAACCTATTCTATTTATTCAATCCCTTCGACGCGGTCATACTCGGGCAGGTGATCGACAACATCGTGAAGTCTGTTCGCAGCGTGCCGCGGAAATGCACCGTGATCTATGCCAACCCGGTGCACGAGAGCGAATTCATCTCGCGAGGGTTTCGCAAAATGCCGGAGCCCGGGCGGGATTTTGTTGTGTTTGTTTTCACCGCAGCGCATCGTCTTGCGTCGGTGTCGTGACAGAGTAGCAATGCACTGAATGCGCGATTGCCTACTCCAACCAGATCGAAGGTAAGCTAAAAAAGGTAGCGCTTGAAGGTCGACGCGCACGTCGATACGTGTCCGCGGCTGTATCATTGATGGAAGGCAATACGCCCTGCATCGTTGAATTCCAAATACTCTTTTTGTGGCCCGAAGGCCGAGCGGCAAAACCGTTAAGCCGGGCGCAGTCCTGCCGTAAGGCGCGCGGCGTCCAAAAGTTCACGCCAAATATCGGTATAGAAATACTGAGCATCTCCGTGTAATTCCAGCGGCTGATCAAAGAAGGCTTGTGCTTCGCCGGCAGTCATGCGGCGCGAACTCGCCCGCCTGATTTAACGCTCTGATTTCGGAAAAGCGCGATTGGTGAGGTCCCAAAGCCCCGTTACTGCGAATAATATCAAAGAATGACAAACCGGTACACGAGATGAAGGTCGGATCGGGGGACAAAGCCTCCGTTTGATGTCTTCGCGAATGCGCGGATCGTCGGATGCGAGCTGCTCATCGTAAAGTATCGAGTAATTGCGGGTCGGCCGCTCCTCTAAGCATAACCGCCCCGCGTCCCAACATTAAGTTCCGGAATGCTCTCGGCTGTAAGGCCCCACACGGATAATCGGGGAACGAAGGGGCATCGGTATAAGCGGCCGGACCGGCGTCATTCACCACTAATATAACTCCCATGCAGTCGTATTCCCGATGAGGCAGGCACTAATATAAGACTGTCGGAGCGCCTTTTCGGGCTATCGTACTAGCGCAGCAATTCGGAAAGCAACAGGGACTAACATAACGGGTTGCGATACATCCGCAGGTCGCCACGCGATCGATGCGATTGAATATGCATAAGTTCGCTGGATCGCTTGCCTTACGCCCTAAGGACCGCGCGGCTCGGCTGTAAATTGCCAAACGCCAACCTACGTTGGCAAGTCCATCGGCGTCGCGAACGGACCTGCTTCCGTTTTTTGCAATGTCGCCTGAATAAAAATATCGCGAATTGTCACCTCGGGGAGAGGACATGGTGCGCCCAGCTCTCTGTTCGATTCTACTACGTTTCGCTCGATCGATGATTTAGGCAGATGAGCAGCTTGAAGGTGATCGGCTCATAGCGATTTTCCCGACAAAGGTGCCAAAAAGAATCGCATTGTGTAAGTGACTAATATAAACCATGTGTCATGATTCCCGAACTCGGAACGAAGTGAACATCAGATCGCCTGGCTTCGTTAGGTCATGGATGATGTGGGAGGCATGGTCATGATTGGCGACGTGCTCTGTGCTGCCCCAATTAACCACAAGGTCACGAGAGCCGAGCGGTGAGGTTTCCTTGCCCGGTGGCCTGTCTGAGGTCAATTGGCGCTGCGCAGAACAAGCGATAGATCTTATTCCGCTTGCCTGCAGAAACTGATCGGTGAGTTGTTGGGCCCCAATCTCAGCCATGGTCAGCGCATCGCCGAATTGGCCTTGCCGTTTGAGGCCTATCAGTTCCCGCATCAGTTCCAATGTTAGCCCGATTGTCGCTCACCGATATAATGAACTTGGGATTGCACGGAGCTCGTGACAGGTATCGAAGCTGGCCCTTTATTTCTCGGGGACTACAGCAATTTACGCGTGTGTAGAGAGGTGTTGTTTCATTGCTGTTTCCTGACGGCGCCAAACAGTCCATAGGAACAGGACAGGCAAGTAGGTGATCATGAAAAGGCTGAGCATCGTGTAAAAAAGAACGGTGTCGACAATCAGCGTAGTGGGTCCCCCAACAAGCGTGGTCGCCGACGAAAAGATCGCCACAACGACTATGATGCCGAAACCGCGCGTCACACAAGTCCGCTCCCAGTGCGCGGCGCCCGCGGCCAAGGTCAATAAAGCCGCCGCCAGTGCGGCAAGAAAGGCGATCTTATATCCGGATGATAGATAGGGATAAATGGCCTCCCTGAATATCTCTATTTGATCGCGAGGCTTGCCATAAATAAACGACTTAACAGTCAACCAAGGGTGGGCGACGGCGATGTCGAAAAAGATTTGCCGCGTGAGTTGCTCGTACACCACTTCGTCCAGGAAAGGATCCATGTAAATGACGCCGTCCACAACGAATGCAATTTTCGATTTAGTGTCACGGCGCTCGCGCAGATATTGCGTCACCGCATCAAACGACATGAGATCGCCGTAGGGAGCTTCGTTGTTTCCATATAATCTATACAGTTCAGGGTCCGCGCTGATGGTCCCGGTCAAAACCCCGTCCCAGAACGTATGCGTTATCGTTTCGCTGCGATACGCCGGGTCGAGGGAAAGGTGAGAATAGAGCATGAAGGCGAGAAACCCGACAGCGGCGATGAGTGCGGGCCAGGTGCTGGCGGCCAGCTGCCTCAACGCCAGGCCGCTTCCGCCCCTCCATCGCAAGGCCTGACAGATCGCTACATAATCGGATCGTTGCAGCACAAGGATCGGGCTTACGATCACGGCGCCAGCTTGCCAAATTGCCTGGTAGCGGATGAAAACCAAAAAATAGAGCAAGGCCGCCTGACCGATTGCGGTGGCGATCCTGTCGGGTGTGGGCGGATCGCGCCGGAACACCAGCAACAACAGATGCATGGCAGGCAGCATCGCGAAGACAGGAAAGAACCTGCTGTTGTGAACGGTCTGGAAGTACGGCGCGCTGGCAAAGCCGATCATGAGATAATGGCCGATGAGATACAGGGCCAAGAGATACATGCAGAACGGCGAGTTGCGGAACGTCGCAAAGAACATAAGCGCCGAAGCCGTCAGCAACAGATAATAGAACAAGACCAGCGCGTTAATATTCAACCCGAACAGCTCAAACGCCAAATAATAATAATCGGCCAATCCTTTTTCGTTGCCATGCAGGACGACCGGCGGCAGGCTTTGGTCGATCGGTGCCCGGCTGGCGTCACGCATCAGCTGTTCCATGCGTGGCCCGTTGTGGGTAAGCGCTGAAATTTGCTCGGCCGTGGGTAGAGGGTCGGCCTCGCCGTCAAAGATGCCGAGGCCGTGTTGATTGAGATAGTTGCTGATTGAGCGGTAGGCGATGTACCCATGCAGGGGCTCCGGCTGCATCCGCGACAGGGCGATCGCCAGCGATTCGCGCCACCGGTACACCGGATTATCATACATCGACAGGTTCTGGCCGAGCGAATAGGTGCGGGCTACGCTCAGCGCGAGCAGAGTAAGAATTATAATGGGTATTCCGAGAGAGGCGATCCAATACCGGAGCCGAGCGTTGTCACGCCATGGCGCGCACGTAAGCCACCGTAATTGCCTACTGGCCACGGTTGGGTCCTATAAGCGGTTTGCTCGCGGTGCCGCGTAGTTTTTGTGCGACGATAGAGCAGAGAGCTGAGCCGGCTACGACAGGCAAATAAGCAGCAACAAACAAGCTGAGCATGGCGTAAAAGAGCAGGGTATCAAAGATCAACGCGGTGGGTGTCACAAGTACCGTAGCTGACGAGAAGACCGCGAGGAATACTATGACAGCGCAAGCGCGTCTGACGTAGAAGGGCGACCATCGGGTGTCGTCGGCGGCGAGAGTTCAGAATTGAAACGGCGACGGCGAGGACAAACGCGGTCGCGTATCCCGCCGAAAAATCAAACTGGACTTTCTCTATCGACAGTGTCTCGTCCGGGATTTTCCGTAACATCCATATTTGATCGTGAGGCCTGTCGTAAAAGAAAGATTTAAGAGTGAGCCAGGGATGGGCGACGGCTATCTTGAAAAATAATCGCCGCGCCAGTTGCTCGTAGACTGCCATATCCTTCCACGGATTTATATAGATGAGGCCATCTTTGACAAAGACGATGTCCGGCCTCGTATCGTGCCGCGCCCGCAGATCCTTCATCAAGGCATCGGGTACGATTTGATCAACGTAAGGGAGGTTCCCGTTTCCGTAGAGGCGTTGCAGCTGCGGACTGGCGCTGATCGACCCGGCCAAAAGCGGATCCCAGAACGTATGCGTCGTTGTTTCGCCTCGATAGGCAGGGTCGATCGCAAAGTGAGAATAGGCTACAAAGCCGACAAGGCCGACTGTGGTCAGAACCGCCGGCCATGTGCCCGTGATCAGCCGTCTCACCGATGGGCCGGCCTCTCGCGGTCGTCGCATCGCTCCCAACAGTGCGGCATAATCTGTAAACTGGAGTACGATGATGGGACTGGCGATGATTGCCGCCGCCTGCCAGATCGCCTGGTAACGGCAGAAAATGAGAAAAAACAGAAGAGCAGCTTGCCCAGCCGCCGCGGCGACACTCCCGAGTGTTGGCGGCGCGCGCAGCAGCACCAGTAGAAGTAAGTGCATGGTCGGCAGTATCGCGAGTACTGGGAAGAATCTGGCTGTTGTGGATAGCCTGAAGGTGCGGAATGATCGTGTAACCAAGCATGTAATAATGGCCGATGAGATACAAAGACAAGAGAAGCATGCAGAAGGAGGATTTGCGAAAAGTGGCAAAGAACATAGCCAGCGAAGCGGCTAGCAGCATGTAGTAGAACAAAACCAACGCATTGATATTCAACCCGAACAGCTCAAATGCAAAATAATAGTAATCCGCCAATCCTTTTTCGTTTCCGTGAAGGATGACCGGGGGCAGGCCTTCATCGATCCGCACCCGGCTAGCAGCTTGGATCAGTTGTTCCATACGCGATCGGTCATGGGTAAGATCCGAGAGTTCCTTTTCCGTCGGGAAGACATCGGCCTCACCGTTAAACATGGCGAGCCCGTGCTTATTGAGGTAGTCGCTGATCGAGCGGTACGCGACATAGCCATGCAGCGGCTTCGCCTGCATCCGCGACAGCGCGATCGCCAGCGACTCGCGCCAGCGGTAGATCGGATTGTCGTACATGGAAAAATTCTGCGGCGTCGAATAGGTGCGGAAGACGCTCAGCGCCAACAGGATAAGGATAGCAATGGGCAGGCCGATCGACGCGCCCTGGCCTTGAATGCGCGAGCCGTCGCGCCAAGCCGCTCGCGCAGCCCACGGGAGTTCTTGACTGACCATGGCTTCGTCCTAAGAGCGGCGGTCGGCCCTCCGATTGCCGCCGAACGATGGATCGCTCAACTGCCGCGAGCTTCGAGAAACCACCTTATCGTTCGCTCAAGTCCCTGTTCAAGCGAAACCGTCGAGTGCCAACCGAGACGCGTGTGTGCCTTGGTCGTGTCCGAATAGTTCCGCTTGACATCGCCGATCCGTGAACTGCGCATAGCGGATCACCGGTGGGACGATGCCGCAGGCCGTTAGCTCCTTCGCGAGCTTGGTCGCCAGCTCGAGCACTGTTGTTTCGCCGTTGCTGGCGATCTGAAATACCTCGCCGCCGACCGCGTCGGCTGTGGCCGCCAGGATAATCGCCTCGGCAATATCCTCGACAAAGATAAAATCTCGCGTCTGATTGCCATCGCCGTAGATTTCCCAGCTTGCTCCCGCCAGCGCTTCGCGGATGAATTTCGCCACGACGCTGCTTTTGTGTTTCGACAGCGGGCCATAGCAATTGCCAAAACGCAGGGCAACGGTTTCGATGCCAAAGCTCCGCGCGTAGGCGGAACAATAGGCTTCGCCTGCGAGTTTACTGGCGCCGTATGGCGATACCGGATGCGCCGGTAGCTCCTCGGTGAATCGGCGGAGGACACTCGCCGATCGGAGCGCCGCTGGAAGCGAAACACGAAGCACTTTACGCCATTGTGCCGGCATGCCTCGAGGTAGTTCAACGTCCCAAGGACGTTGGTGGTGCAGTCCCGCATCGGATCTTCGACCGAGGGGGCCAACGCCGGTGTTGGCGGCGAGATGAACCACAACATCAGCTCCCACCGCGACGCGCCTCGCAACTTCGGCGTCTCGGATGTCGGCTTTAACGAATTCCACCGGCGAGCGCCGCCAATCGGCCCATCGCACACTCGTGTCATCCACCTTGACCTCGGAAAAGCCGGTTACGGCGTGCAGACTCATCGCGCGTTCCCGTCGAGACGTCGTCGATGATCCGAAAAACAGTGTTTGGCTCGCGCGACGCACGGCGCAGCAGATTGCGGCCGATGAAACCGCAGCCCCCGGTGATCAGCCAGCGCATGCTTAACGCCAACGCACGCGCGGCAGGATGCGATCCGCAACGATGCGATCGCGGTACGCGCTCACTCGATCGAGCATTTCGGCGATGATCTCGTCGGTCATCAAATGCGGCTGCAACCCGAGCTCGCGCAGGCCGTGATGAGCCGGGTTGTAATAGTGCTTTTCCTGCTCCTTGCGCGGATTGTCGAGGTGCTGGATCTCGACCGGCAATCCCATGCCGGCGCCGACGCGCTTGATCCGTTCGGCCAGATCGTTGACTGAGAACGTCTCGGTGAATTGATTCAGGATTCGCAGTTCGCCCTTGCGCGGCGGATTGGCCGCGGCAAGCGCAATGCACTGTAGCGTGTCGCGAAGATTGAGATAGCCGCGAACCTGACCGCCTTTGCCATAGACCGTCAGCGGAACGCCCGCAACCGCCTGCACCAAGAAACGGTTCACGACGGTGCCGAAGATGTCGTCGTAGTGAAAGTTCGGCGTCAGCTGCGGATGAATGTCTGCCTCGTCGGTCGACAAGCCGTAGACCGGCCCCTGCATGAGATCGGTGACGCTCAGGCCGTAAATGCGCACATAGAACCACAGAAGGTCGGTGTCCAGCACCTTGGTGGTGTGATACAGGCTGCCCGCCTGCCGTGGATACAGGAAGCGGTCGCGGCGGCCCTTGTGCTCGATGTCGATCCAGCCCTCCTCGATGTCGATGTTGGGCGTGCCGTATTCGCCCATGGTGCCAAGCTTGATGATGTGACAATCGGGGGCGTGTCGCAGCACTGCCCAGATAACGTTGAGCGTCGCTATGATTATTGGACAGGGTGGCGCGCGCCTCTTCATAGCCGATCATCGAATACGGCGCGGATGGCTGCTCGGCATAGTGTACAACGGCATCCGGCGCGAAGCGCCGGAACTGCTCGCAAAGAAAATCAAAATCGCAGCAGTCGCCCTCGACAGCGGCGATCGAATGGATTCCGGTCATCTGGCGGAAGATGGCGGCTCGTTCCGGCAATTTCGGGTTCGGAAACAAGGCGTCGGACTGCGTCTGCGCGGCCATGTGCCGCCGCAAATAATTGTCGATGGCCAGAACCTCATGGCCAACGCGCCGGAAAGCCATAGCGGTCGGCCAGCCAAGGTAACCGTCGCCGCCGAGAATCATGATGCGCATGAAAAACTCACGGTAAGGCGTGGCGGCGTCCCGCAAAGCGGGTGCGCGAACGGGGGCCTGCAGCCCATCAACCTGCCCGCAGCAGCGTCGGGTGACTGCGGAGGTATTCTCTCAGCTCATCCTTGGACATGGAATTGGCAGTCTTGCTGTTGTAGGGCCGGCACGGGGGCCCCGCCAAATGCATTTCCGGATATACGTAGTCGATATTGCGGAAGCTTGGCAATATTGCCGGCCGAATCACAAAGTATTTCGGTAGTTCGATGGCGCGCTGAATCTCTTCCTCGCTCATCAGCTCTTCGTACATTTTCTCGCCCGGTCTCGGCCCAATGGTCTCGATAGCAATGTCGCTCGGCCGATAACCATATTCGGCTGCTAGCTCCTCGATCATGATCTCGGCGAGGTCGATAATCCGCAACACCGGCATCTTGGTGACGAAAATCTCGCCGCCCCAGGCGAGGAACAGCGAATCCATGACGAGACCGACGGCTTCGTCCAGCGTCATGATGAAACGGGTCATTTCGGCGCTTGTCAGCGTGACCGGGCCGCCCATGCTGATCTGGCGGATGAACAGCGGAATGACCGAGCCGCGCGAGCCCAGCACATTGCCGAAACGGGTGGCGGCAAAAACCTGCTTGCCGAGCCGGGATGCGCGCGTTGGCGGCGCTGACCAGGCGTTCCGCCATCAGCTTCGAGGTCCCCATCACGTTGGTCGGGTTCACGGCCTTGTCCGAAGAGGTCAGCAACAGCCGCTCCACTCCCGTGCTCACCGCCGCATCGATGATGTTCTGGGTGCCCAGGATGTTGGCGTGAATAGCGGCAAAAGGGGACTCTTCGCACAAAAAGACATGCTTCACCGCCGCCGCATGCAGCACGATCTCGCAGCCGGCGATCCGGAATTCCACCTCTCGTTCGTCGCGCAGATCGGCGGTGTACAATTTGACAACCGAATTCTTTCGATACTCGTCGTACAGGAAGAACAGCTCGCTCTCGTTGTTGTCGAGCCCAATCACCTGCTTGGGCGCGAGTTTGACCACGCGCTCCAGGAGCTTGCGTCCAATCGTTCCGCACACGCCGCTAATGAACCACGAGCGACCAAACATGCTGGACGCTTGCGCCATCGCGGCGCTTTCCGGCTTGACGTTGGTTCGCTGATTCATCAACTTCGTACACACGAGTTGGCATGATAGCGCATTCTGGGTTCCTTATCTGCAATCCATCGCCCGGATAATTCGGCTACGCAAGCCGGCACGCCCAAAGCGGGCCGGTCCTCTGCCAATGTGGAATTTTTGATGCCCGCGGTGATTGTGCATTCGCCGAGTGACGCATCAGAGTGCCTCAACCAACTTTACATTATTCCATGACAGGGGTCAGCTGAAAATTCTGCCAATCGCTCGCTCCTTGCACGGCCAGCGACCCTTTGCTAGCATGAAAGCCGCCGTTGCGACGGTGCAAATTGCTATTCACATCGTGCGGCACCTTCCAAGTCCCCCTCCGGCGCTGAATGATAGATTCATCAAATTCGAGCTCGTCTCCTAAGACTTTGGGCCCAGTGAGGTTCGCCGACAAATCAGGTTTGGGTATTTTTTCGCTTCTAATCTCTGCGGCGGTCCTGGGAGTGCTGTCGTCTGGCATCATTCGGACCGACGGCATCCCTAACGGTGATGGCGTGCGGTTCTTCAGGTTCGTCGAATTCATTCGCGGCGCTGCTCATGGCTTTGCTTTCTGGAATCCGTTTCGAAATGGGGGATATCCGTTATTTGCCGAGCCGGAGCAACCCTGGCATCTGGTATTATTGGTCAACCCGGCGAGTCCTAATGCCTACCTTGAATTCAACCTCGCTCTCTTTGCCGCAGTCCTGGTCTGCGTTGCAGTGCCGGTTTGGTTGATTGGTCGCAAGCTCAACTTCTCGCCGTTTTGGACGATCGTCCTGGTGATAACAGTTGGCTACAACGAATGGATGATCTGGACGGAACTGTCGGGGCGTTCCGATGCTGTGATAAGCTATTGGGCGCTAATCATGATCGTGTGGGTGTTTCTTTTCGAGCGCTTTCGCCCCTGGCACTATGCGGTTCTGGTCGTCTGCGTTGCGGTGGCGATAGGAGAGCTTGTACAGAAGGCGATACTGCATTGCCTCGTCATTTATGCGGGCTTGCTGTTACTGGAGGGTCCCCCATGGCCGGCTTGGCGCCGCCTCTTGCATGCAACAGGTTCCGCGATAGCGATTTCATTGGCGGGGCTTTGCCTGTCCGCTGTTTTGTCCCTTCCGTTGATTGTATGGTTCTCCACTTCGCATACCCCAGCTTCCGCTTTGACATACGATCCGATGACGCCTGACAGCATCCTGGAGTATGGGCGCATTGTGGTGCCATTTGTTCCGTCCGACGGCGAGTTTGTTACGTTCACCTCCTTAATCCTCATTCCGGCCTTGGTCCTGCTCGGACTTGGAAGCCCTGCGGAGTTGATCAGACGACTCGTCTTGATAGGGTGTCCCATCTACCTGTGGACTGCTTTTTATGTTGCCATGTCGCTGCCTGTCATCGGCGGGCGCTTGGCCAGCCTTTACAGCAAATTCCCGCTGATTGCCGCAATTCGATGGTTTCCTCCGTTAGAGGTACTATCGATGTTGTTGTTGGCGATTGGTGCAATGGGTGTTCTCCAGAGCTGCGAAAATCGTCGTATCGGCGAGGTCGGTTGGAAATCTCGCGCGCTGCTAGGCGGGTACTTCGCGCTTTGCGCAGCGTTCGCGGTCTGGCACGGCGTGAAGTGCAGCGAAGCGCTGGCCAGTCTTGCAGGCGTGCTGCTCGCAGCGCTCGCGCTCTACTGCTTGGCGAGCGCGAGCGGCCATTTGGCGGTCGGGCGGGTGGAGGCGTTGAAAATCAGATCGTTCGTTGTCGTGCTTGTGGCGATTACGGTCATAGCCGCGCGCGGTGCGGGTTACCATTGGGGACAGGAGTGGCCTTTCGCCCAGACCGGGCCGCAACTGCCGAAATTGGACAATATCGTGAATAGTGACCCGGCGCCGTACCTTAAATACTTGCAGGTTCACGCCAACAATTTGTGGCTCGAACAGCGCAAGCGTGCAGTGCACACAATAACCGCCTACTTTCCGAAAGCACTAACCTACTCGCTGATCTACTTAAATCCGCAGCAAGACATCAGCATGCCGCGTCCCCACTGGCTCAGGAGGAGCGACTGCGACGCGTTCGATCCCGTGGCGCTCGACCTTCTCGGTGTCAAATACGTCATTTGTGCGCGTGCACCGTTGACGTCTTCAAATTGGCAGGTTGTAGCCGCGCAAGGTGGGCAGACACTGTACCGCCGCGTCAATTACGATGGCGGCATTCGGCTTTACTGCCGCTGGCGTGAGGTGAGCGCAGAATCCCCTTTGCGTGCTCGCGATACCGTGTTGCAGGCGTTCAGGGACGGTGTTGCGCTGGTGTCGGCCGAAGATGCTGACGGCATGCCGACCCCCGATCCCGATTGTCAGAGTGCGGCCCAGCCAATTAGCGCAGTCGATTTGCTTGAGGATCGCCCCGGGCGGATGGTGCTCAGTGTCACCGCCGAGCGGGCCGGCATCCTGGTCATTCCCGACAATTATGCTCCCGGCTGGCGCGCATGGATCAACGGCAAGGAAGCAAGAACTCTGAAAGTTTACCACGCCTATCTTGGTGTGGGCGTCGAGCCGGGTCGGAACACGATCCAGTTTGTCTTTCGCGACAACTACTTTTGCCTCGGGCTGGCAATCTCGGTCATCACAGCGATCGGGCTCGCGCTCTATCTGGCAATTTGTGGCCGTTGTGTGGAATCGGGCGAACCGGGTCCTGTCCGGGTTTCTTGAGGAGACAAAAAATTCGCCTAACATTAGACGCTGGTCGTGGTGAGTGCACGTGACAGGCTTCGTCTTGTCCGCGCTTGCATGTGGGGCTTCACCACAAGGCCTGCGCGTCTTGAATCAGCAGGCAAGTCTTGATCGTGCTCGGCAATTGCGAATGATCACGCAGTAATCTATCGTTCTACATTGCAATTTCAATTATTCTGGCCCGCGACGTATCGCGCGGATGGATGCGAAATGTCGTTCAAGGATATTCTCGTAGTTCCGCAAGTGTACCAGATGCTCCAGGAGCTGGGCGGTTTTTATGCTGGGCAATTAAAGGCCATCGAGAAGTATTTGAAGCCCAAGACCGGAGACCGCGTCATTGATATTGGTTGCGGGCCCGGTTATTTGGCGCGCGATCTGCCGAATGGCGTCGACTACTTAGGTTTCGATCCAGATAGGCGTTACATCGCGTTTGCAAGTCGGAGATTTGCCGGGCGCGGTCAATTCTTCTGCCGCCAGTTCGACCACGCGGCGGCGCGGACGTTCGGACCGGTCGACATCGTGACGATGAACGGGGTCTTGCATCATCTTTCGGGTGAGGAAGCTGCGGCAACTCTTTCCGCTATATATGACGTTCTACGGCCCGGCGGGACGCTCTTTACGCTCGATGGGGCTTACATTCCGGGCCAGCCATGGTTTTCACGCTTCATGCTGGACCATGACCGAGGCCGTTATGTTCGAACGCCCGGGCAGTATATCGAGCTCCTTGGAGGTGCATTCGAGAGTATCGAGTTCCACGTCCACGAGGACCTTTCATGGGCTCCATATACATTCTTTATCGCGGTGTCGCGGAAGGCGGACCTGCAACCTACTGAAAGCTCACAGCTAGCTGTGAGCCTTCAGTAGGTTGTCCATCCGGTTCTGGCCGAGGAAGCTGAGGTTGCTGAAGCTTCAAATTCCAAGGGAGAACCGGATGAACATGCATAAGAATGCCCGGCTGACGCCGCGCGGTCGAGAGCGGATTGTACGGCGGGTCGAGAGCGGGCAGACGGCGGAGGCCGTGTCCGAAGCCGCAGGCGTCGGCCCGCGGACGGTTCGCAAATGGGTTGATCGATATCGCCGCGAGGGATTGGCGGGATTGCAGGATCGCTCATCCCGGCCGCATCGGCTGCATCGGGCGACGCCTCAGGCGGTTGTGGCGGAGATCGAACGGCTTCGCCGCCAGCGCTGGATAGGCAACCAGATCGCCGCGGAAGTAGGTGTCTCGCCAGCCACCGTCAGCCGTGTTCTGCGTCGGTTGGGGTTGAATAAGTTGAGTGCTCTGGAACCGGCCGAACCGGTCCGGCGTTATGAGCGCGAAAACCCAGGCGAGCTCATCCACATCGATATCAAGAAGCTCGGCCGGATCGGCTCCGTGGGGCACCGCATCACAGGGCGATATCCCGGCGCGGTCAATCGTCACCACGGCATCGATTGGGAGTTCGTCCACGTCTGCATCAATGATGCCTCGCGCGTCGCCTTCGTGGAGGTCTTGGCCAATCAGCGCAAAGAAAGCTCTGTCGCCTTCCTGGAGGCCGCCGTTACCTATTACGCCAAGCTCGGAATCCGCATCGAGCGCGTGATGACGGACAATGGCTCCTGCTACCGGTCAAAGACTTTCCGAGCAGCCTGCAAACGCCTCGGCCTTCGCCAAATCTTCACAAAGCCGTATACGCCGAAGACCAACGGCAAGGCCGAGCGCTTCATCCAAACCGCGCTGCGCGAATGGGCCTATGCACGCGCCTATCAGAACTCCGACCAACGATCCGCCGAACTGCTCGAGTGGCTCCGTCGCTACAATTGGCATCGACCACATGGTAGCTTGAAAGCCAACACGCCCATCAGTTGCCTCGGCCTATCCGAGGACAACCTGTTGAGGCTCCACAGCTGGCTAGCTGCGGGACCGCCAGAGGTTTTGTCTTTGGCTAAGGCCAGAGGGGGTTGTAGCAAGTTGCTTCGACTACGGCTCGTGACGAGCATTCCCAGCGCCGCGTCGCACATTGAGAGTACGGCGCGGTTCCCTTTCGGTGCCGCGGGCGTTGTCGGTCGGTTAGGGCCCGTTGGAAACGGTGCTCTTTGCCAGCACAGTCGTTTGATACACGGTTTACATGCATCGATTGGGGCGACTTATATTAGGGGGCTGTCTGATGTGGGCGATCGATTTCCCGACGCTGAAACTTATCCTTACCGCTGGATTGCTCCTCGGCCTGCAGGGTATTTCGGCTGGGAAGTTGGCGCGATCCCCGGACCCTATACGAAGCTTGCGCACGCCATCGTGGGTGCAAGCGCGCTGTGGCAGCTTGCCCGGCAACGGTTCCCGGTTTCGTTCGCCGTCTCCCTATTGATTGCTGGATTGATTGTAGTCAGGGAAATACCCGTGCGGTAGCGAGCTCGTCGCCGCGCCGATGCCCGACCCGAAACGCGGCTCTTTCATGCTCGTCCGCGGACCGATCAAAAATATCTCACCGGCGCCGGTAAACTCGATTGGCGAGTCGGCGAAAGATCAGGTCGACAATGGTGTGCGCGACGGAGAGCTGATTTCGGGACGTCAGCGCGTTCGAGCGGCTCGTTCGCCGCTCTACGGTCTTCACCGGGACTTCCTTGTAGCTGAAGCCCTGATCGAGCAGCATGCAAATGATGTCGGCCTGGAAGCCGAAGCCGCGCGTGTTGGGATGCCAGCGCATCACGTTGTAGCGCAGATGCACCGCAAGGCCGTTGTAGTAATGGAGGCGAAACCCGCTGATCAAATTGACCAGGCCGGCATAGGCAATGGAGAGAACGCGGCGGTACAGGCTCTTGCCTTCGCTGGAAACGTAGTAGGGGATCACCATGTCGGCCTGACCGATTTGCCGGAATACGGCGACCATGGTCTCTTTCGGCTCGGCGTTGTCGCCGCAGATCAGACGATAGTATTTGCCTTTGCCGATGAAGGCGGCATCCAGATAATTCTGCGCCAGCCCTCGATTTTTTTTGTTAGTGCGCAGCAGAATGCGCTCCTCGGGATGTGTTGAGATATATTCGTTGACTGCGTCGGTCGAGCGGTCGCGCGAGCAGTCGTCGACGACGATGATCTCGTAGCTGATGTTGCCGATTTCGTTCAGGGCGTCACGCACCGTCTCGATGGTGGCGATGATGTACTCCTCTTCGTTGTAGCAGGAGACGAAGACGGTGAGGTCGAGCGGCTCCTGCCGGCCGGGCATGACGGCATCCGCCGCGCGGTGCAGTAACGCGGCCGCTGGCGTCATGACCACGTCCGCAGGGAAGAGCCCCGTCGCCACGGTCAGCTCCCGCCACCGATCGAATCGATTCGCACCGCGACCTGCTGGCGGGCAAAACCGAGATAGGTGTATTTGACGGCGGACGCGGCCACGAACTCCTGGAAGGCTTTGAATTCGTGCTGCTCCCAGTTCGGATAGTTGAAATATTCGTCGAACAGAATCACGCTGCCGCCGATCAGCCGCGGTGCGATCAGGTTGAGAACGGTCTTGGTCGAACTGTAGAGATCGCAATCGACGTGAACGAATGCGATCGGGCCGGGATGGCCCGCGAGCCAGGTCGGCAGGCTGGCATCGAAGTAGCCGCGGTGAAGCTCGACGTTGGCGGGAACGCGCGGCAAGCGCCCGCCCACATCGAAAGCCCTGCCGCCGAGATTGAAGCCGGACCATGCCTCCGGCAGTCCCTCGAAGCTGTCGAATCCGTGGATGGTCCGTCGGCCGATATGGCGGGCGATGAACCTGATCGTGCCGCCGGTAAAGACCCCGAATTCAAGATAATGACCCTCCACGGCGGTCGCGTGCAACGAAAATTCGATCAGCTCGCGCTGGCTGTCGAAGCCGAGCGCGTCCGGCAGTGCGCTCTCGATGTAATCGACGCTGCGCTGCAATGCGCGCAGGGAGCGCTCGCGCGCCGGATGAATGCGGCCGACGTCGGTGGCCTGATAGAATCCGCAGATGATTTTGTAGAGCAGGTATTTCAGCCGGAAATTGGTGATCAGCATGGCAGTTTTGAGGGCTCGGGCGTCGGCAAGCCGCTATCGCCGACCACGTGTATCATGTCGGGCCATCGCGGACAGCACCGCAGCAGTATTCCCCCTTTTATTTCGAAGGCGCGGCGGCGCCCCCTCGCTCCTTCAGCGTGAGCCAGACTACGCCGCCCGGAAGGCTCAACAGCGTGGTGATGAGACCGACCTCCACCGACAATAGCACTGCCGCTTCCCGGTCGACGCCAAGGAGGCCGAGAAGCGCCACCATGGACACTTCGCGCACACCCCACCCGGCAAGCGAAATCGGCAACGCCGCGACAAAGATCACGATCGACATGACCGCAGTCATCGCCATCAGGCCGACATCGATGCCCAAGCTGCGCGCAATACAATAGGCGGCGAGCACGCCGCAAGCGGCCGATGCCACGGCCCAGGCCAGTCCAAGCAGGCCACCGCGCCCGGCAAGATGGCGCACATCCTCGGTCGTGCGTAGGACAAAGTTAATGAGGCTTCGGTTGCGCCAGGGTCCGAGCAAGCGCTCGATGGGCTGAAGAAGAAGAAATCCTGCCGCCGCGCACACAAGAACCGCCACGCCGCCGAACCAAATGCTCGCCGCCAGCGGATGCGCGATGCTCGGCAAGGTGATCACGGCGAGCACGATCAAAGCGCCGACGACTAATATGCGGTCGAGCAGCACCGATATGACGAGCTGCCTGACGGAAAGCGGGAACCGCCGCGCCAACAAGACTCGGGCAACGTCGCCAACGATCGTACCGAGCGGCAGGTAGTTGAAGAATATGCTGGCGTAGAATACCGGCTGCACGCGCAGCAGCGGCGGAGGCCGGCCGTGCATCAACGCGGCAAGGATCGTGCGCCAGCGCTCGGCGCCGAAGCCGATCTGCAATAGAACGAGGGCGCCGGCGGCAAGGAGCAAGCTTCGGTCCTGCTCCGACAGCAACCGGACGAGAACACGGCGGTCAATTCCTCGGAAAACAAAGTAGAGTGTGACCGCGGTGAGTGCGATGGAGAGGCCGAGCACCAGCCAGCGGCGGTAGAATTGGCTGCGCGTGGTCGAGTTTTCGGTCGACAAAACGGCTACAATCACCTCGTTGCACCCCAGCGAACCATAGACCCCTTTTGGCAGCTTTCCGCGCGGGCCTCAAGGCTACCGAAGAGCATGCGGGCAAGAGGGGCCGGGCAGGCTGCTGGCCAATCCGCGCGCTGCATAGGGCGGCGGTTCCAAGGGGATTGTCAGCGGACAAAGCTCGAAGCGCGAGAAATGGGCGAGGCCAGTAATCGCGTTCGAACGCCCAAACAGGTTGCCGAATTCGCAACATACCTTTAAAGACATCGCGCGGGAACGGATGGCCTTCAGTGCGTGTTGGCGTTGCACTTGGGGGCGCCAGTTCACTTAGGTCGGCTAATCTTCCCCCGCCGTCGTTTTCGGATTTGCTGCCTGCAAAGTAACTTAGGGTCCTTTCCCGATCAAAGAGCACGTTTCGAATGTTGGTCGCCGCCGTATCGCCGTGAAACGCTCGAATGCCATATCGCGGGCTTTCGAGTCCCCTGCAAGCTTCGCTGCATTTACGGCCTTTGTGGGAGTCTATCTCGCGCTTTTGGCGTGGTTCAAGCTTATCGACGTCTATCACACGGAGTTCTCAACCGCCGGCGTCGTGGTATTTGCGTACAACTTGTTTCGCACGCTCTTTATCTTTTATTTGTTTTGGATGCTCTACTGTGCAGGGGATTTCCTGCTGCACGCTATTTTACGCCGCGGTGTCGCAGAGCTGGGATTGATTGATGACATTGGTCTGAAATTCTTTGCTGGTGCCGGTGTTTGGCACATCGCGCTTTTGGTGCTCGGCTATCTTCGACTTTACACTGTATCAATCGCGATCGGCATCACATTGCCTTTCGTAGTGATCTCGTTCTTTGATTTTTGGGCCGTCGTCCAGCGGGCTTTGAGGTCCTGGCGTCACCGACAGCGGGGCGGCTCGTCGCTGAACAATGTGGCCGCGTGGGCATTGCTGGGCCTTGCGGTTGCGGCCGCGCTGGCGCTGTTTGTCGCGAAGGGACTTTATCCTGGCGGTGGCCACGATTATTTCCTGCACTATTTTGCCTACTATCGATCGGTGATCGACGAGGGCGGCTTATGGCCCAATCAGGTCTGGTACCAATATTATTACTCCAAAGGCGCGGGACTGTATTTCCTCGGGTTCTTGCTGACAGATCCGTTGGCACCGCAGCTCGTGTCGTATGGCTTCATTTTGGTTGCCGGACTCATTGTCTACCGGTTCATCGAGCACTTTTCGGCCGGTCCAATGTGGCCGTTGGTAGGTGTCGTTCTCTTCTTTGGTGTCTTCATTTACACGCCCGGACGCGGGGAGTTCATGCTGAACGGTGGATGGGGTGACTTCGAGAAGCTGCACGAGCTGAACGCGGCTTTGGTTATTGCAATTCTCTGGATGAGTGCCGGTGCGCTTGATCGGAACTCTCGGTCGACCGCAGCCTGGCTCATCGGCGCCGCATCTGCGATCACCGCGGCCGTGATCATCAACACGCCGATCTCAATCTATCTCGGTGGAGTGTTTTGTCTTTTGGCTGCATGGTTCTTAATTCGTGGTGCCGGCTCGCGCGGACTTATCTGCTTTGCGCTCGCCGGTGTGAGCGGGGCGATGCTTTGCGTCGTGCTGGCGTTGAATTATTTCACGAGCGGTCTGATCGACGACCAGGGAATCCTATATTTCTGGCCCTTGGCCGACGTCGAGCGGCTCTATCGTTGGGGCTCACTTGCGCTGGTCATCATGCTCTACAAAGGCCGGGCCGCCATGGCCGGCCATAGTGTACCTCTGTCGTTCCAATTCATATGGCTGTTCTTGCACTTTCTGCGGCTCTACCTGCTCTATCCGCTGTTTATTGGCGGATTTCTTGTCCTGCTCATCGCCGCTATCAGGCGATCGCCGTTGCGAAGACAGTTCATCGAGATCGGAGATGACGGGCACGGGGCCGTGCTAGCGGGCGGGCTCGTAATATTCGCGATAATCGCCTACGCGAGCCGCGATCAGCCCATTTCTTTCTTTCGCTTTTCGAGCTTTATCGTGCCGATTTTGGTCGTTGTCGGGGTAACGCTTTGGTCAGTCTCGCTCGAAAACCTTATGCCAGGTACGCCGCGATCAGCGTGGTGCGCCGCAGCGCCGCTGCTGGTCGTGGCTGCCGTCGCGGCGGCGACGATCAAGAGCTTTGGTAACAATAATGTTCGCGCGCATCTAGCTAACGCATGGCGGTTCGCCGTCGGCGGGTTCAGCATCGACCGGGCCTACACTACGCAAATTGAGGCGGGCCGTTACCCGTGGGGCGGCATCTATCCTGGCGCGCGCGGCGCGTATCGCGTGTTGGGGCCGCGTGCGCCGATTTGGTCGTTTCACATTTCGGCCTACTGCATGCTGCCGGATTGCAACATGCTCACATATCCGCCTTTCACCATGGGCCCCGATTGGGATCGGGTGATGTTTGGCACGGCCGAGGAGGCGAAGCAGGCGTTGCAAAAAGCCGGCATCGATTATTTCCTGTTTTCAAAAGAGCTGGGGGTTTTGGATCCTTTGGTGAAGAGCCCGCTCTTTGCCCCCGATCAAATCGGCCGAAATCTCGGCATCCTGTGGACTGACGGCACCACGGTGCTCCTGACCTGGTCGGGATTAGACACGCGGCCGTTGGACAACTCGTGGATCGAGCCCTATCGCAAAGCCGCCGAAGGCGCGCAGTCAGTCGGCGACCTCAAGGATATCTTTGAACGTCTCCGCGCGACGCCCCACCCTTGGCACTCGTTCAAGCTGCCGTGGTAGGCAGCGGCGTCAAACCGTCCTGCCGTTGCCTTCATCCGTAAGCTTTGGCAGAGCGGACGGCTCTCGCTTCATCTTCCTCGCAGCGCCCGGTCGCAGTGAAGTGAAGGCAATGCTTTTTGTGATTTTCTACTTGACTTCCTGCTTCGCAGTACTGGGTTATATTGGGCGTAGGCCAACCCTGCACACCGCTCATGGGCCTGCGGCAGTTCATTGCGAAAGGAGAAACTCAGGTCGGGCCGGCAGCATGGCGTGAATCGAGCGCGCGGAGAGGCTCGGGCCTGAGGCTTCCAGGAACGGGCCGGACTGATATCAGACGCGTTTTTAGATTGCGGCTGCCGCCAGACGGCGCTAGCTATTGCGGGCGCCGTTCGATACAGGCTTGGGTGAAAGTGCTCGATCTGGTGGAAAAAGTCGAGGTTGAGCCTTCGGTTCGATACGGCTGGGGACAAAGCGAGATATTACCCCTTACGGGATTAAGGTTCTTTGCTGCGATTTTCGTTGTTTTGGGCCATTCGGTCAATTCGCTTCTGACATTCAATCCGCCGGCCGAGAGATTGACGATGGTATTCTATACCCTCGTACCGCTTGGCATGACGCTATTTTTCGTACTGTCAGGATTTGTTATTCATTACAATTATTATGTATCGGTGCGAAAAGGAAAACAGGGCTCAGCAAAATTTTTTGTTGCCCGATTCGCGAGGCTTGTTCCACTCTACGCGCTTCTCCTGTTCGCTGAACTCGGGATTTCATGGGCCCCCAGCGAGTTCCCATCGGCCTATTACTATTTCGGATTGGCTCAAAGCTGGGTCTACATTCAGCTAGACGGCAAATCCCTGCTTAGTCACATGATCTATGCGCCTGTAACGTGGTCGATCAGCACCGAGTGGTTCTTCTATTGCCTTTATCCATTAGTTGCCACTTTAGTGTTTCGTAAGGGGGTCGTTACGCTCGCCGCCATTACGCTGTGCTACATGGGCGTTCTCTCGCTCGGGTATCTGTATCCAAATGCAATCGACGATTTCGGCTTCCGCATGTGGGGGCCGACTGCCGTGGACCATAGCGACGGGAACACGCTCTTTTACGCGTGGGTTTTGAACTTTTCGCCCATAGGAAGGCTGCATGAGTTTTTCACCGGTGTTATTGCCGCGCATGTGTTTGTGAAACTCTCCAATCGCGACGCAACAACGCAATCCGAGTCGATCATCGGCGCTGCACTCCTCATCGGAGCGCTCGCGGCGCTGCTCGCGGTGCAGATCGCGCTACGTAGTCCGGCACACATCCCCTATCAATACATTGCAGCGGCGAGCACGTTCCTCGTGCCGCTTTCGATTGGAACGACGATCTTCAGTCTCGGCAGATACCCTTCAATACCCGCCAAACTTCTTTCAGTGGCCCCGCTGGTGGCCGCCGGTGACGCAAGCTACTCAATCTACCTGTTTCACCTACCGGCTCTTCAGATCGTCAGCTTCAAACAAACCATTCCATTGAATCGATTGTTTGAAGAAATCGCGGCATCGCGATACATCGTGTTTCTGACGCTGCTGATTTTGTTCTGCATCGGCATGTACCGGGTCTATGAAACCGACATGAGGTCATTCATCCGCATGCATGTGGACGTAACAAAACCCGCAGTGGCGTATCTCGTGATTGTATTTTGCGTGGGAGTTCCGACCGCCACTGCGATTTACGGCTGGTGCGCGAGCTTTGGCCTGCTGAGATAACGAAACGACGGCTGTTCTGCCTTCCTTCGCGAGACGCTCTCGGATGGTCCTGTGTTCCTCCGCGGTCGGCGCGGGCCCCAATTTCCTCCAATAACGAGCGCGACCGCGTCGTGGTTTCTTGGCTGGGTTTGACGACGCCTCGCGGGAATTCGTAGTGCCATGATCGCGTGCCATAGCCGAGCATTACGACGACGTCAGCCCCGAGATGCGGCAGGACCACTACACCGGCCGGCTCGATTAATCGGTTGTAGGGACCAAAAAGCGTCCGTCGCGCACCTTGACCGCCTCGCGCAGCCGACAACGTAGGGATCGCCGCCGAGGACGCCGACCCGCAAATCCTCATCGCCATGACGTGCTTGGCCCGCAGCGCGCCCGCATCAGACTTGGCGCGCTCCATCATCGGTTCATCGGATAGGATGCGAAACGCGCCTAGCCCGGAGCTGGAGAACAATTCGGAACGTGTCGATTCGAGTCGGCGGTATCGCAGCAGACAGTCGTGGTCATTCCACAGCATCGTTATCGGTCCTACTTCTGTAAGCCAATCCCATTGTAGGCGGTGATCTTTTCACGGAAACCATCGCGGCAATCGGGTTCGGACGAGCCTCGGTCACGCTTCCAGTCTTGGCAGGAAACTCCCGCTGGAGGCCGATCAGCAAGCCCCGTGAATCAGCCGAGAGGCTGAACGATTACAACCGCCGCCGGTTGCATCGATCGCAGCAGGTGTGCTAGAGGTAAGCGTTGCGGCGCACAAGGATTCTTGTGGCATGACGCTGGCGATTGCGGCGTCACGGATGGGAAGGCTAAGGCCAATTCGCGGCCGAAGACTGGGTGTGTGGCCGCTCACGGCACACGGCAAAACAGTCGGATGCTCGTCTAGCTGGGCGGGTTCCTACGGTTCCGCAGCGGCAAAAACGCGACTCCGAAGCGGAACTTTTATTGCGGCTTGAATTCGGCCGGTTACGCTCGCATAAAGACTTCGCAGTGAGCGGACCTGGAGGGGGCTAACACGTGGCAGCGCCTGTGGGAATTGACCTGGTGACGGGCGGTGCTGGCTTTATCGGAAGCCATCTCGTGGACCGTTTGCTGGCGCAGGGGCGGTCGGTGCGCGCATTTGACAGCTTTGTGGTCGGCCGCCGCGCCAACCTCAAACAACACAGCGGCAACCCGCTCCTGGAAATCGTGGAAGGCGACGTAGCCGACAGCGCCGCAGTGATGGCGGCGGCCGCGGGAGCGGAGCGGATTTTTCACCTCGCCGCCCGCGCCGACATCGTGCCATCGATCCAGCAACCCGAGGCCTATTTCCGCTCCAACGTGGATGGAACGTTTTGCGTGCTCGAGGCGGCGCGCCACCACGGCGTCAAACGGCTGGTCTATGTCGCTTCCTCGTCGTGTTACGGCATTCCCTCAAACTATCCAACTCCCGAAACCGCGCCCGCCGATACGCGGTACCCATACGCGCTCACCAAATATCTCGGCGAGCAGTTGGTGATGCATTGGGCCCAGGTCTATCGTCTGCCGGCCGTCTCGGTGCGCTTCTTTAACGTCTATGGGCCGCGCGCGCGTACCAGCGGCACCTATGGCGCCGTGTTTGGGGTTTTTCTCGCCCAACTCCTGGCCGGCGAGCCGCTGACCATCGTCGGCGACGGCGAGCAGACCAGAGATTTCACCTTTGTGAGCGACGTGGTCGACGCATTGATCGCGGTCGCCGAGAGTGACAAGATCGGCGAGACATACAACGTGGGAAGCGGGCATCCGGTCAGCGTCAACGAATTGGTGCGCCTTCTGGGATCGCCGCCATCGGTGCAAATTCCGAAGCGTCCCGGAGAGCCGGATTGCACTTGGGCCGATATTTCCAAGATCCGCCGTAACATCGGATGGCAGCCGAAGGTAAGCTTTGCCGATGGTGTCAAGGTGATGCGGCAGAACATCGAGTATTGGCGCGACGCACCGGTCTGGACGGCGTCGCGCATCGCTGAAGCGACCAGTGATTGGTTTCGGTTTCTTGAAACGGATCGTGGTGGTGTGAGGGCGCGGGGATGGACTCAGGCGTCGCAAAACTGATCCGTCAGCCGCAGGTCGGCCGACCGAGCAGTCCGCGTGATAAGGTCAGAACCCTGGCCGAGGTGGCGGCTGCATGCGAGCAGGCGAGGCGCGCTGGCCAGACCGTCGTTCAGGCGCATGGCACGTTCGATCTTCTGCATCTCGGGCATGTCCGCCACCTCGAGGCGGCCCGCAAGGTTGGCGATGTGCTGATCGTCACGGTCACGGCCGATCGCTTCGTCAACAAGGGGCCGGGCCGGCCGGTGTTCAACGCCGAGCTGCGCGCCGAGATGCTGGCGACGCTCGAATATGTCGATTGGGTGGCCATCAACGACGCCGCCGACGCGGTCAGCGCGATCGAGCGCATCCGGCCGTCGATCTACATCAAAGGGCAGGACTATCAGAATCCGCAGGGTGACATCACCGGCAAGATCTCGCTTGAGCGCGACGCGGTCGAGGCTCATGGCGGACGGATTCATTTCACCGACGAGGTAACGTTCAGCTCCACCGAATTGATCAACCGCCACCTCAACGTCTTCGAGCCGCACATCCGCGAGCATCTCGACACGGTGCGTCAGAATGGCGGATTGGACGAATTGTGTGGCCTGATCGATTCCGTCGCGGACTACCGCGTGCTCATCGTCGGCGACGCCATTATCGACGAGTACCAGTATGTGCTGCCAATGCACAAGACGCCGAAGGAGAACATGATCGCGACGCGCTATCAGGATCGCGAACTGTTTGCCGGCGGCGTGTTCGCGGCGGCCAATCACGTGGCGTCGTTCTGCAAACAGGTCGACATTATTACCTGCCTCGGTGACTCCGACAGCCACGACGACCTGATCCGCCAGAGCCTCAAACCGAATGTGGGGCTCAAATCGTTCACGCGCTCCGGCGCCCCGACCACGCTCAAGCGCCGCTTCGTCGACCCCTCGTACATGCGCAAGCTGTTCGAGGTGTATTTCATGAACGACGAATCGCTGACGCCTGATGTTCAGGGCGCCGTTGACCGGGCGATCGCCGATGTGGCGGCGGACTATGATGTCGTCATTGCTGCCGATTTCGGTCACGGCCTGATCGCTGCGTCATCGATTGACGCGCTGACTTCAAATTCGCGGTTCCTAGCCGTGAATACCCAAAGCAACAGCGCCAATCTCGGCTACAATCTCATCACCAAGTATGGCCGCGCCGATTACATCTGCATCGACGCTCCCGAAGCCCGTCTCGCAGTGAGCGATCGTATCTCCAATGTGGGCGACATCGCGCGTCGGCTGGCCGAGGATCACATCGATTGTTCGAAGATTATCGTCACTCAGGGAAAGCACGGCTGCGTTACCTTTGAGAGCGGCGGCATCGTGCATACCATCCCGGCTTTCGCCAAGAATGTGGTGGACACGGTTGGCGCGGGCGACGCCTTCCTCGCGGTGAGCGCGCCGCTCGTGGCGGCTGGCGCCCCGATGAGCCACGTTGGGTTCATTGGCAATGTCGTAGGGGCGCTTAAGGTCGAAATCGTCGGTCATCGGCGTTCGATCGAGAAGGCGGCATTGATCAAGGGCATCACCGGTCTTCTCAAATAGGCAGACTACAGGAGGCGAGACACGTGCGCGAACAGTTGAATCGGTACTTTAGAACGTTGGCTGAGCTTCTGCACGGTGCCGAGGTGACCGATCGCGCATCGAACGCGCTGCCGCTCGACGAAGGCTGCGAATGGGTGCGCAAGGCGGCCCACGAAACGCACGATTCCGGCAACAAGATCATGTTCGTCGGCAACGGCGGCAGCGCCGGTATCTCGAGCCACCTCGCCATCGACTTTTCGAAGAATGGCGGTCTGCGCGCGCTCGCGTTCAACGATCCGTCGGCGCTCACCTGCCTCGGTAACGACCTCGGGTACGATAATGTGTTCGCCAAGCAACTCGACTTCCACGCCCATCCTGGCGATCTTTTGATCGCGATTTCGAGCTCCGGCCGATCGCCGAACATCCTCGCCGCGGTCAGGACCGCGAGGACCCGCGACTGCAAAGTCGTAACGTTTTCCGGGTTCACAGCGGAGAATGAATTGCGGCGCACCGGTGATGTCAATTTTTTCATCCGCTCCCGTGAATACGGCTTTGTCGAAGTCGCGCACTTAGCGCTCTGCCACGCCGTTTTGGATATCGATATGGGCTGGGGACGGCAGGCCGCGGCCGCCGAGTAGAGCAGAAGAACGGATTGGAAGGAACGATGGGCAAGCGATTTGAACGCGTCTTGGTCACCGGTGGCGCCGGCTATGTTGGTTCAAACTTGGTACCCAAGCTGCTCGACGCCGGCTACGAAGTCTCCGTCCTTGATCTTTACATTTATGGCGACGTTTTCGCCGACCTCAACGCCAAGGATAAACTCCGACAGATCAAAGGCGACCTGCGCAACCCCGATGATGTAAGCCGCGCTTTGTCCGGCTGCGATGCCGTCATCCATCTTGCGTGCATTTCCAACGATCCGTCGTTCGACCTTAATCCCGATCTCGGCAGGTCGATCAATTTCGATTGCTTCCGGCCACTCGTCCGCGCGTCCAAGGACGCCGGCGTCAAACGCTTCATCTACGCCTCGTCATCGTCGGTGTACGGCATTAAGGACGAGATGGACGTCACAGAGGATCTGCCACTGGTTCCGCTTACCGACTATTCAAAATACAAGGCGATGTGCGAGGAAGTGCTGGAAGAAGAGCGCGAACCCGACTTTGTCGCCGTGACGGTGCGGCCGGCGACCGTTTGCGGCTACGCGCCGCGGCTGCGCCTTGACCTGACGGTGAACATTCTCACCAATCATGCCATTAACAACGGCCGCATCACCGTCTTTGGCGGCGATCAGTTGCGTCCAAACATTCACGTCGAGGACATGACCGATCTCTACTTGATGTTGCTCGATCAGCCGGACGAGGCGATCAATGGCAAGACTTGGAATGCCGGCTATCACAATCTCAAAGTCCGTGCCATCGCTGATATGGTCCGCGATGAGGTTGGGCCCAAGGTCAACATCGTCGTGACCCCGACCGACGATCACCGGTCCTATCACGTCTCGTCCGAGAAGATCCGGCGCGACATCGGATTTGTCGCCGAGCGCACGGTGAAGGATGCGATCGTCGATTTAAAAACCGCTTTTTTGGTCGGTAAAGTTCCGAATGCGATGACTGATGATCGTTATTACAATATCAAGCGGATGCAGGCGCTCAAACTGAGATGAACAAGGTCGAAAGGCTGGCGCAAGAGGATGCGGTGCGGCCGATCTCATCCACGACCGCGCCCCGTCGACAGCCGCCGAAGCGGGTGACGCTACTATTGCCGGTTTGGGGTTACGGTTACCTCCGCCAATTCCTCACATACGGTCTACCGACGCTGCTAGCGCCGGGTAATGTGCCCGCGCTGGCAGCAGCGCTGCCGACCGAGTTCATCATCCTGGCTAGCGTCCAGGATCAGGAGTACATCCGAGAACACTCAAATTTCCAACAGCTTGCCGCCGTTTGCAAGACCGAGATCCGGTCGATCGACCATCTGATCACCGACGGCAACTATTCCACCACGATCACGCTTGCCTATACCGAGGCAGTGCGCGCCGCCGGCGAGGCAATGGTCGATACCTGCTTCTTCTTCCTGGTGTCCGATTACATCATGGCAGACGGCTCTCTCGCCAACGCGCTCAAGCGGATGCAGCGGGGGGTAAGCGCAATTACCGTCGGCAATTTTCAGGTTGCAGAAGAAGATGCGCTGCCGTGGTTGGAAGCTAAGCTGGCAAATAGCAAATCCGGCCTCGCCATAGCGCCACGTGAAATGATGCGCTGGGCGCTCAACCATCTGCACCCGGCTACGCTTGCGAATGTGGTCAATATTCCTTTCAGCCACAACACGCACACCAATCGCCTGTTCTGGCGCGTCGATGCCAGCACCATTCTCGGGCGCTTCTATCTCATGCACATGCTGTGCGTGCGGCCCGAGACGACGGAATTCATCGTTGGCGCATCCTGCGATTATTCTTTCATTCCGGAAATGTGTCCGTCGGGAAACGTCGAAGCGATCCCCGACTCTGATGAATACCTAGTCATTGAATTGCAGCCGCTCAAACACGAGTTGGCGTTCCTGCGTCCAGGGCCCCTTACCCTCCGCCCTCTCGCGAAGAGCTTGAGCGAATGGACCACGCACACGCAACGCCAGAATGTCAAGCATTCGGTGGTGTTTCACGCCGGCGAGCTTCCAGCGCAATTGAGTAGCAAGGTCGCCGAGGCCGATGATTTCGTTGATCGCGTCTCGCTTCTCCTGAAGCGCAAGCCATTGCCCTATAGGGGTCATCCCTACTGGCGCGGCGCCATGGCTACGTTTTATGACGCTACCGGACGTAAGCTGAACGAAGACGAATGGCGTTACGCGCTGGGCCTGCCGGCCAGCGAGGATCGCGTCACGCAGTGGCTGCTGTGGCAAGCCAAATTTTATATCCTGGGCCGGCCTCCGCACGTGCTGCCTTGGCATCCCGCGTGGCCCGACTTCAAAGTCATGCTTGGCCAGCTAGAACGTTTCTTTACGGATCCCAAAGTGCGTCTATTGCTGTTGTCGAATGAGACAACTGCCTTCAGTGTAGCACTCGCCGACAGCGGCGAGCGGGTGCAGCGGCTGCGCTGTGCAACGTTCTTGCAAAGTCCCGCCGAGCGCTACGCGCCTCTGCACGGGAAATTCGACCTTTGCCTGCTCGAGCTTCACGAGCCCGACCTGCGGAATGGAAAGGAGCTCATGGACCGAATTGTGCCGCTGATGAAGAATGGCGGGCAGGTTATTGTTTCCGTACCGAACAGCCGCGTGATCGACAGAGCAGGCGAGTTTGGCTTCAGCATGGCATTCCTAAGTCCGCGGTTTGTGCGGTCTGGCGCCATTCCGACTGAGACTCACTATGTGCCGGCGAATATGGCGCGCAGAATAGCGCGCCGCGGAATGTTCAATTTACGGCGCCTCATGAGACGGACTCCTTGGATGAGCGCGCCCCTTGTGGTGATCGGGGGTGGAGTGCTGCTGGCGCTTTCGTTCGTAGGCAACGTGGATGCGTTTCGGGCGACGCGGGTGACGCGGCACACAAGTATGCGTGGTCATAAATCGAGTTTCATCCTGCGCTTAACGGTTGATGCGCCGGAGAGCAGTGACGCCTTAACCCTGATCAACCAAAGTGCGCAGCAAGAGAGGAGGCGGCGGGAGCTGTACGCCCTCGCGGATGAAAGGCCGCCGCTGGGAAAGGCTCCGGATGAAGCGCCCAAGCTCCCATATGACCGTTGTTTCGAACTGAAGGAGAAAATGGGCCTCGCGCGTCTCGGTATCGTAACCAATGCGCTATGGTTTAACGACCCGCGCCGCCTCGCAGCCGTGCTTGCTCGATACGGCTTCGTCGCCAACATGCTGAATGGCTGTCGGGATATCGGCGAGGTCGGTTGCGGCGATGCCTTCGCGACGCGCGTAGTGTTGCAGGATGCGGCGCGCGTCACCGTCTATGAGTCTGATTTGAGGTTGGTCGATGACATCCGCCAACGCCGGGATGAGCGCTGGCCGCTTGAGGCGGAAGTCCACGATATCCTATTGGCGCCGCTGCCTCGTAAGCATCAAGGAGTGTTCAGCCTCGATCTGATTGAGCACGTTGCGCCCGAAGACGAACACGCATTCCTAACCAATCTGTGCGGATCGCTTGCCGACAAGGGTGTTCTCCTGCTGGGGATGCAGGCCCTGGACTCCAAGAAATCTTCGACGGCGGTATCGGGTTCCGGCAATCGCAGAAGCGGCAACGAGCTCAAGGCGCTCCTTGGAAATTATTTTGAAAACGTGTTCTTACTTTCCATGAGCGACGAGGTTCTTCAGGCCGGCGAAGCGCCAACGGCCGACTATCTATTTGCCCTCTGCACAGCTCCAAAGTGGGAAATGGGGTCGATCCGACGCAGAGGGCGAGAGGCTCCTCGATTCCAGATTTGCGAGCTTACCGACGGCACTGGATTTTATGTGCAGGCGACGTATCCCAACAGCGAACCGCAAAGGGTTGGTGGCTTCACGACTGTCGGCGATGCCGCACGCTGGATCGCCAGCGAGACGCTGGATTGGATTCGCACCGATCGCCCCACATCGCATTGACCATGGCATTAGAACTGCGCATCGGCATCGACTTCGACAACACCATTATCACCTACGACGAGGTGTTCTGCGCGGCGGCCAAGCGCGGCGGAATGATCGACGATGGGTTTGTCGGGCGGAAGCAAGCAGTACGCGACGCCATTCGTCTACAACCGGGTGGCGAGCTTGCGTGGCAGCGATTGCAGGGTCAGGTCTACAGCAAGGGAATTACCGGAGCTGGCATGGTGCCAGGTGTCGAAGCTTTCTTGAGGCGCTGTCGGGTCGAGGGATGCATGGTTGCGATCGTCAGTCACAAGACGGAATTCGGCCATGACGATCCGGATCGGGTAAATTTGCGCAAAGCGGCGCTCGACTGGATGACGAGCAAGGGCTTGTTCGACATCCATGCCGTGGCGCCGGAAAACGTCTACTTTGAAAGCACGCGTGAGGAGAAAATCGGACGCATCGCGATGCTCGCCTTGACCCACTTCATCGACGACTTGGAGGAGGTGCTGACCGACCCCGGCTTCCCGGCGAATATCAAGCGCATTCTATTCGCTGGCGGAGAGCCTATGCCAGCGGCGCCTTATGTCGTCTGCCGAACCTGGCAAGATATCGAGCACCAGGTCTTTGGCGGAGCGAGCCATTGAGCGCGCTCGACCAAGGCTTGATGCAGGCGACCGAAGTGGCGCGCGGACTCGTCGATGGCCCAGTTGAAGTGAGCCGTTTTGCAGGTGGCGGACGCAATAGCCGCATTTGGCTAGTCCGAAGCGGCGAGCACGCGTTCGCGCTCAAGCAGTACCCGCCGCGCCGGAACGACCCGCGCGACCGGCTTTCGACAGAGGTCGCTGCGCTTCGGCTGATGGAACGTCATCGCGTCGAAAACGTTCCGCGCGTCATCGGCGTTGACGGCGAACGCGGCTATGCGCTTTTGAGCTGGCTTGATGGCCGCGACGTCGTCGAGGTGAGAGACGCCGACATTGACGCCGCGGTCGTATTTCTTGCCTCCATCCATCAGCTGCGAACGGCGCCTTGGGCGATCGAGCAGCCGCTCGCGGCCGAGGCCTGCTTGTGCGGCGATGAGATTGAACGCCAGATCAGGCAGCGTTTGACCGGGTTAATGGGCCTCGCTCGCGGAGAGGGAGAACTCTTTGATTTCCTTGAGGGTTCCTTTTCCGTCCATCTCGCCGAGGCCGGTCCGCGGGCACGTAAAAAGGCGGCGATGACCGGCCTTGATTTTGCTGCTGAACTCCCGCAGGAATGGCGGAGCTTGGTGCCATCCGACTTCGGCTTTCACAACAGCTTGCGCCGAAGCGATGGTTCGCTGGCGTTCGTCGACTTCGAATATTTTGGCTGGGACGATCCCGTGAAGCTGACCGCCGATATCCTGCTACATCCGGGCAGAACGCTTTTGCCGGCCCAGCGCACCGCATTCCGGAAGGCGGCATCCCGCCTTTACAGGGACGATTTTGGCTTTGCCTCCCGGTTGTCGGCCTATCTGCCGTTATTTGGTCTGCGCTGGGTCCTCATCCTGCTCAACGAGTTTATCCCCGAGCGCTGGCAGCGGCGTGTGCTTGCCGGTGACGGCGGGAGTTGGAGCGACGCCAAAACGCAGCAACTCGCTCGGGCACGCGAGTTCCTGGCGTCGTTGGCTGAGAAGGTGGAGGATTAGCGTATGGCGTTGGTCTCGGCAGCGCAAGCGCTCGACCTGGTAACGCCGCCGCTTGATGAGCGCTCGAAATATTTGCGCCGGCTTGTGGTGCGCACGCTGCAGGGCGGCGAGCGCGGTCACGTCGGGTCCTCAATGTCGCTCATCGAGATCATGCGCGTCCTGTATGACGACGTGTTGCGCTTCCGTCCACAGGAGCCGAAATGGTCGGGGCGCGACCGCATGATCCTGAGCAAGGGGCATGGCTGCATAGCACAATATGTCATGCTCGCCGAAAAGGGCTTCATTCCCTACGAGACGCTCGACACCTTCTGCCGGCGCGATTCCATTCTCGGCGGTCACCCGGAGGCTTCGAAGATTCCCGGCGTCGAGGCTTCGACCGGGGCGCTCGGGCACGGCCTTTCCTATGGCGTTGGGATGGCGTTGGCGGCGCGCATCGAGAGGCGCGATACCCGCATCATCGTGGTGATGGGTGACGGTGAAATCAATGAAGGCTCGGTGTGGGAAGCAGCGCTCTGCGCCGGCAAGCACAGGCTTGCGAACCTCACCGCGGTCATTGACTACAACAAGATCCAGTCCGCCGGCCCGACTCGGGAAATCCAGGACTTGGAGCCGCTGGTCGACAAGTGGCGTGCGTTCAACCTCGCCACCGTCGAAGTCGACGGTCACAACGTCGAGGCGCTTCGCGAGGCCTTCCGGAGTCTGCCGCTCGCTAGCGATCGGCCCAGCGCCATCATCTGTCACACCGTCAAGGGCAAAGGCATCGCATTCGCGGAGAATGACGCTAACTGGCACCACAAATCGAAGATCGCCAACGACGTGGTGACCAAGCTCTATGCCGCCCTGGAGTAAAGCATGCGCGCTACTTGCCTCAATATGGTCCATGATCTCGCCAAGCGGGACAAACGCGTATTGTTCATTGGCTCCGATCTGAGCCCTGGCTTGCTTGCCGAGATGCGCAAGGAAATGCCTGAGCGCTGGTACATGGAGGGCATTACCGAAGCGAACGTTATTGGCATGGCCGCCGGCTTCGCGATGGAGGGATATGTTCCGTACGTCAATACGATCGCGACATTCATCACCCGCCGTTGTTACGAGCAGGTCGCCGTCGATCTCTGTCTGCACGAATTGCCGGTGCGGCTGATCGGCAATGGCGGCGGTCTGGTCTATGCGCCGCTCGGCCCGACCCATCTCGCCATCGAGGATATCGCCATCATGCGAGCCCTGCCGAACATGGCGGTGACGGCAGTATGCGATGCCAAGGAAATGGTGCGGCTGATGAACGGCACCCTCGATTGGCCGCATCCGATCTACATCCGCCTTGCCAAGGGCGGCGATCCGATTGTCAGCCGCGAGGAGAACGGCTTCACCTTCGGCAAGGCGATCCCGATGCGGCGTGCCCGCTCACGGCGCTCGATCGTGTTGATGGCGACCGGCGTGATGACCACCAATAGTTTGGCGGCGGCCGACTTGCTGGCGAAAGAGGGCCATGATGTTTCTGTGGTGCACTTCCACACCATCAAGCCGCTTGACGAAGAGGCCGTACTGGAATTTTCGCGCGACGCCGAGCTGGTCGTGACGGTGGAGGAGGGGACGCGGATTGGAGGGTTTGGTAGCGCGGTCACGGATGTCCTTGTCGAGAATCTCGGCACCGCATTGCCGCCCATAATGCGCATCGGTCTTCCCGACGCCTTCCCGCACAAGTATGGGTTGCAGGAAGAGCTTTTCGAGGTCTACGGGCTAGCGCCCGTTCAGATCGCGGGACGAGTGGGCAAATCATTGGCGGCAAAGGAAAAAGTGGCCTAATCGCGGATTATTCAAGGGGCCGCAGAAGCCGCTGGTCCCCGCAGTCCGCCCACCCTCGCGCACGGGGCCGGCTGGATGCCATCGAAGCGCTAACCGCGATGGCGGCAAGCGAGCCCCGATACGTGACGCCGCATGTGATTCCCGTGTTCGCGGGAATGAGCCGTGGATATTTGTTCGAACGCGGCGCGGCGAAGAGGTGGTTGGTGTTCCTGATCATCGGTGGTGACTTTGAAATCGGCGGTGCCACGTATCGCGCGATAAAAGCGAGAGGCGGTGAGGTTGTGGCAACGACTTGCCGTCCGGAGCACACTGGATCCGATCGGCCACTCCTCGACCTCGCCGTGCCGTTTGAATCCTGGGAGCTGCCGCAGGGAACGACCGCCGTGTGTATATGCGCCGCTATCGCCCGTCTTGCGGCTTGCGCAGTAGACCCTGAGGGTACCTCGCGCATCAATGTCACTCAGACGCTGGCGCTGATCGATAAACTGCTGGCACGCGGCATCTATGTGCTGTTTCTTTCGTCCAACCAGGTGTTCGACGGACGCGCACCGGACGTGCCGGCTGATGCGCCGTATTCGCCGGTGAGCGAATACGGCCGGCAGAAGGCGCGCACGGAAGCGGTGCTGCGTGAACGCATAACGCGCGGAGCGCCCGCTGGCATTCTGCGTCTCGCCAAAGTCATCCCCGAGAAAATGCCGCTGATCGACGGCTGGATCGCGGATTTATCGAACGGCAAGGCGATCAGCGCCTTTCACGACATGACGCTCGCGCCCACTCCGACCGACCTGGTCTCTGGTGCGATCGGCTCACTGCTCAACGATCGCGCCAGCGGTGTCTTTCAGCTCACCGGGCCGCGCGATGTCGCCTATGCGGACGTTGCGCGTTTTGTGGCCTCTTACCTCGGCGCGGAGCATTCATTGGTGTCAGAGACGAGCGCACGCGATGCCGGCTTGCCCGAAGGCGCAACGCCGCTCAATACGACGCTCGATTCAGCCTTGTTGGCCGATCGTTACGGGTCTCGCGTGCCCGATGTCTGGGAGGTCATCGAGAAGGTCATTTCGGCTAGCGGCCGGCAAAAATAACGGCGTTCGCTCCAAGCTTCCGCGGGGTAGGGAAGGCGCGGAAGATGTCAAGCCAGCGAACCTCGCGGGCGAGCTATCTCCGCAAGTTCATATCCAGAAGCGCGAGCTCCTGAATCACTTCAATACGGCTCCGGCGGTTGCAGGAGCTGCAGCGGCTCTTCGCCGCGCCAGATTAGCCATGGTTCGATCTCGAAGACCACAAACTGACCGTTCAATCGCGCCGGCTCGGGAAAAGAGATGGAGAGCTGATCCATATCGGGCGTAACCTGCACGGTTGTCTCCGCCAATGCTTCGGCAAGCTTGGCGCCGAAGCCGCGCAAGACAACCTGAACACCAAGCACGCCCGGCCGGCTAGGCGGCACGAATTTGAGGCGCACGCCGTCGACACGGCTCATTTGGCAGCGGGTGGTGCCGAAATTGCTGGGGCGCTCATCCACCAGACGGTTAGCTGGTGCTTGCAACACCATGAAATCAGTATTGACGATCGTGGTGCGGTTCCGGTCAAAGGCTTTGTCCGGATTATAGTCGCGGACGGAGGAGCCGAGTTCGCGCCAGCCCGGATTGGCGGCAAGGAAATCGCGTGCCGCGAAGAAGGGACCGGCCTGGGCTATATTGTCGACGACAATAAAGCCGCCCGGTGTGATCGCACGCGCGCCGCATCCGATGTCGAACAGCGCGAATTCATAGTCGTGATTGCCGTCGACGAATACGAGGCTTGGCCGGATGCCCTTATTCCGTTGCTCCATGAAGAAGGACATGGAATCCATTTCATAAAGTCGCGCGCGTCCCCGGAGCGCCGGCGGCCAGCGCTTAAACACTAGCTTGATATTCTCGCCGCAGAACGGATCGACGGCATGCACTTTGCCGTGGCCGTTGGCATGCAACGCGCGACAAATCGCTTCGGTCGTGCCGGCTCTGAATGCGCCGATCTCAAACACATGCTCGGGGCGAAGGTTGCGGATGAGGCAATAGAGCAAGGCCTGCGATTGCGGCGAGACCAGCGAACGCGTCGTCACCGGATTGTCGGCGAAGAATGCCGTCGCGGCGTCGAACTCCGGCGACGTTATGATAGCGGCGATCGTGTCGGCGGCATCAATATCGATTTGCGGGGTCGCAACTGGGCCGATCGGCTTGACCAAGATGGGAATTTGTTTGGCTTCGAGACTGGCGTCGAGCTTCCTTGCTGCCCGTCGTGCGGCCTCTTCACCGAAGACCCAGCACCAAGGTCCCGAGGCGCTCGCGGAGAATGCGTAAGCCAGAGCGCAGCAAGCGCACGACCAGGGTTCGGGGCCGATCGGCTATGGCGTTCATTCCCATCTCATCGCAACGCCAATGTCTCGCTCACGCTGTTCCGACCTTCAACAGCACCCGGCCCGCCGCGCCGCTGCGGACCAAATCGAGGGCGGCGTTGATTTCGCCGAGCGGAAACTCATGCGTGATGATGCCGTCGAACGACAGCCGGCCAGCTCGGTTGAGCCGGATGAGCCGAGGAATATCGATCTGCGGAACCGCGTCGCCGCCGTGCGATCCGGTCAGCACCTTGTTGAAATGAATTGGCAACGTGTAGATCGTTACCTTCTCGCTGGGCACACCTACCAGTACGCAGGTACCATCGGGGTGTGTGAGGTTGTAGGCGAGCTCGATCACCGACTTCACCCCGGTGGTTTCGATGACTTTGTCCGGTCCTTTGGCACCGACGATGTTGCGGATTTCGGCATCCATATCCGCAACCGCCTCGGGATTAAGGCAGTGCGTAGCGCCGCGGGCGCGGGCCATATCGAGCTTGCTGCCGACTAGGTCGATGGCGACTATGGGATAGGCGCCGGCGAGGTCCGCAAACTGCACGACGTTCAATCCGACGCCGCCGACGCCGAACACCACGATGGACTCGCCGATCTTGACCTTGGCGTCGTTGTTGATCACACCCGCCGCCGTCGTTACCGCGCAACCCAGTAAGGGCGCATTGCGCAGATCGTAGTCGGGCGCGATGACCGTCATGCGGTTTTCCGAGATCACGGCGTGGTCGTTGAACGTCGTCACCCAGCCAGCGTTGAGCTTTTTATTCTGCCATTTGTAATCCGGCGGCTGGCACTGGATGCCTTGGCTCGGCCGCCAGTGTAGCACGACGGTATCGCCGGGTTTCACTGTCGTTACGCCGGGACCGATCTCGATCACCCGTGCCGAGGCTTCGTGGCCGAGCAGATGGGGCAGGAATTTATCCGGTCCCTTGGCCGCGGCTATTTCATTGAGCTGGGCGCCGCAGATTGTACTGTACAGCACTTTGACAAGAACCTGGCCGACCCCAAGTGCGTCAGGAAGGGTGATTTCGTCGACGATAAGCGGCTGGCGAGATTGCGCCAGGATCGCCGCTTTCGCTGTCTGAACCTGCATGCGTGCTGCCTATTCGAAGTAGATGAACTCGTAATCGCCGGTATAGCCGAAGTGGTTATACAGCCAGATCCATTCCGAGGTATGCAGGATGGTTTCGGCGGTCAGAGCCCAACACTCGAGATTGAATTGTTCCAGTTCGTTACGGTAGCCTTCGACCATGATGTATTTGTTCTTGCCGACCCGTTCGATCTCTCGCACCGCAGTCTCGAGCTCGAACAGGCGCAGATTGTGCAAGCAGCCGAGCGAGATGACGAGGTCGAATGCACCGTCGCCGTAAGGGTAGCGATCCTGTGCGCGATAGCGGAACAGGTACGGCTTGATATTGTCGCGGGCGTCGGCGAGGCCGTGTTCTGAAACGTCGAACCCCGCGATTTTGAGGTCCGGCAAGAGCTTCTTCATCTCGTAGAGCAGAAACGCCTTGCCACAGCCGACATCGAGCACGCTCGACCCGTTCTTGAGCCCGTAGATGTCGATCAGAGCCTTCGCCACCGGCTGCCAACGGCCCTCAATGAAGTTGTATCCGCCATAGCCGTAACGCCGGTCGCCGTCCCAGTAATCGAATTCATATTCCTTCGCCTTGACCATGCAATGAACTTTGTCGTCGTTCATGCGCGCGAGGTACTCGCGCTTTGTGGCTTTGTGCAGAGGTGTGACAACTTCCAGAAGTCGCCCCATATTTTAAGTCCTCATTGCAATGACTGGCGGCGCGATAACCGACAGTGCTTCATAACCGTCAGCGATAGGCTGGAGAAAGCATCGATCGGGGACCGAAGCCGCGCTCGTTCTATCCAGCCCGTGCGGGTTTGACAAGCCGCGCAGGAATCCAGCCGTAAGCCGCGGTCAGCGCAAAGAAAGGCAGTGTGTTCAACCAGGCCGAAGCTATCTATCCTCCGCGCCGGCACCAGCGCGGTGAATGAGGTTATCGATATTCGGGATGCAGCCGCCGGATTTCGGTCAATGGGTCCAAAGCCCGGTAATTGGTGTCCATGAACAGATGGCCGCCTTTGACATCGAAGAAGACGATGTCACCCCCACTGTGGCAGAGATGCGGTCGTTGCGAAGCCTTCATGCGCTGAAGGTTCGCCCGGTATTGCGCCCATTGCTCCTGCGAACGGTAGTGCTGCTGCGCCGGGTTGACGCGAGATGTGGAGGCTTCGCCCTTCTCCGCCATGACGATGGTGCTCATCTCGTATGGACTGGCGAAAGACGTCACGGCGCGAGCGGGATCCAGGAGCGCATCGAAATCGATCGTGAAGGTATTGTACGGCGTGGAGCCGATCTGGATATAGACCTTGCAGTCGGCAAAGCCGTTGACGACAAAATAGTCAAGAAACCACAGCGGCGGAAGCATCGCATACGGTTCGTAGTGATTGCTGAACATGTTGGCGGTCAGCAAGCGGCCACCGGGCCGCAGCAACTCGGCAAAATTGCGCATGACCATGGCCGGATCGAACACATTGTCCAGCGTGCTGCCGTCATAGATAAGATCGGCGATACCGCGCAGTTCTGGCGGAATTGGCGCGCTCAGGTCATGGATGATTTCCGCGCCTTCATAATCGCTGTGGTCGAGGGCCACGACATCAGAGGCGCCAAGCAGCCGGAATAGCGCCCGGTCGGTGATCAGTTCGGTATCGTCAGGCGTATCGACGCGGTTGCGCGTGCTGCGGTCGATTTCAATGTCGCGTTCGGTGATGCCAGGCAAATCGACGCCATGCTGGCGCAGCAGGGCCAGGATCTGGGCGGGGGTGAAATAGACCGTCTGCCGGCCGATCAAGACAACATTGCCAGTCAGCGGGCGATAAACCCGCTCGCGGATCAAGGCATCAAGATGCAGGGGATTACGCAGACCCATTGACGGCTATCTAGCAGCGCGAGGGCGGCAAGCCAAGTCCGCCATTCGCCACGATCCGGCTCAATCGGCCGGTGGCTACTACTGAATGGAAGGCCTCACGTTCGAAAATCTATTTCCGGCCGATTTCTTTCAATCATCGCGGTATCGGAGTCTGGCCCGTACCGGCCATCCGGTCCCACGAGCGCGACAAGCCAAGTGCGTCATTCTAGGAGGCGGCACTCAACGGCCTTGCCGCGGGAGAGCCGCAAAACGCAGGGAATACCAGATGCACCCATGTTAGCGTGCTTGATGCGTAGCGGCAAATCGGGCAAAAGCGTTATTGGGTTGCGTGTTTTGCCAGTCCGTCATTAATGGTCTAAATATGCGCTGGGAGTTCGAAGGGAATTCCTATCGACGGCGCCATTTGAAGGGCGTTGCCGTCGCAAGGTAGCCAGGGCGGCAGATGGCCAAGCGGGTCTTGGTGACAGGGGCGGCCGGTTTTATCGGTTCCCATTTGGTGCAAACTCTTGCGCGGGAGGGTTGGCAAGTTCGAGCGATGGTTCGCTACAATTCGCGCAATGCGATTGGTTGGCTAGAAGAGTTGGAACCGCAACTACTGAAGTCAATCGAGATCTTACCCGGGGATATTCAGGATGCTTCTTTCGTTCGCAAATCAGTAAACGGTTGTCAGGTCGTGATGAACCTCGCCGCTCTCATCGGCATTCCTTATTCCTATCACGCGCCTGCCCAATACGTGGCGACAAATATCGGAGGCGCGCTCAACGTTCTGCAAGCGGCCAGGGATATCGGCGTTGAAATGGTGATCCAAACATCGACGAGCGAAGTCTACGGGACGGCGCAATTTGTGCCGATCGATGAAACGCATCCGTTGGTTGGCCAGTCGCCGTATTCCGCAACCAAGATCGGCGCCGATCAGCTTGCGTTATCCTTTCATCGTTCGTTCGGTACACCGGTGGCCGTGATCCGACCCTTCAATACCTACGGGCCGCGACAATCCAACCGCGCCGTGATTCCGACCATCGTCACTCAGCTTTTGGCCGGTTCTCGGTCTGTCGCCCTTGGTTCGTTAGATCCGACCCGCGATTTCAATTTCGTGGACGATACCGTGCGCGCTTTCATCGCGCTGGCCGGAACGCAAAGGGCGATTGGCGAAGTCATCAATATTGGCAGTGGCTTTGAGATAAGCATCGGAGACGCACTCGCTGTCGTGGCGGAAACGTTGGGTGTTGAGGCGAAAGCAACGACGGAGGCAGAACGCATCCGTCCTGAGGCCAGCGAAGTCGAGCGCCTTCTGGCGGGCAATGATAAAGCGGCGCGCCTTCTTGGCTGGAAGCCCGAACATGCCGGGCTAGAAGGTTTCCGTCGCGGTATTCGGCGTACCGTGGATTGGTTCCGCAGCCGGCGGCTGCAAGCGACGCCCAGTTACTACGCGGTATGATAGACCCGCGGGAGCAATCGAATGCCACGGCCACAACTCGTCGCGCTGTTGTCGATCGGGCCTGGGACGTCTCTGCTGGCTGCAATCGAACGGCTAACTGAGGCCGAGCATAAAATTTTGTTGATAGTCGCCGCCGATGGAAGCTTGCGCGGTGTTGTTACGGATTATGACGTACGGCAAGCGATCCTGAACAAGCGCCCTTTAGATTCCCCGATTGGCGACGTCATTACGCACAAACCGGTATTCGCTTCCGCGTCAGCGAGCGAGCGCGATATCATCGCGCTCATGCGGGAGAAGCACTGCCACCAGGTTCCGATCCTTGACCCATCGGGCCGGCCAATCGACGTGCGCTTCGATGACGAATTCCTACATCTTTCGGAGCCGACGGAACGCGCAGCCGTAGTCATGGCTGGCGGCTTAGGCACGCGATTGCGTCCGATGACCGAGGAGATACCGAAACCCTTGCTCGAGGTCGCCGGTCGCCCTATTTTGTTTGTTCTCCTTGACCAAATCATAAGCGAGGGCTTCAACAAGATTTTTTTGACGCTCTTCTATAAGAGCCGAATGGTCATTGAGCGTGTGAACGACGTCGGCCGCTACCGAGACTGCGTAGAGTTTATCATAGAGGACGAGCCGCTTGGCACGGCCGGGTCTCTTAGTTTGCTCTCGCGCCGACCGTCGAATCCGTTTCTCGTAATCAACGGGGATTTGCTGACTGAAGTGCCGTTGCGCGAAATGCTTGAGTTCCACAATCGCGAGCGTAACGTGATAACCGTGGCGCTAAAGCGCGAGCAGTTTGAAGTACCCTACGGCGTCGCCGAGGTGCACGATGGCCGCATCACAGCGTTGCGCGAAAAACCCGCATTGGCTCTGGACGTCAATGCCGGCGTCTATGTCGTCTCGCCTGAAATCTACAATTGCGTGCGGGCTGGCGTAAAACTCGACATGCCGCAGCTGATCAACCAGTTGTTGAAGGAGAACGCACGGATCGGTAGTTTCCCGATCCACGAATTCTGGCTCGACGTCGGCACACACGAGCACTTCAACCAAGCGCAAATCAGGTACAAAGACCGTGTCGGTCCGCACCGCTAGGAGCTCGACATCGACGGAGCCCGCAGATGCATTCGTGGCGTCGTTGGTCGACCGTTTGGAACGACTCTATCGCAGTCGGCTCGGGCGCAAGGGTTCCGTCCCTCTGCACGAACCGTGGTTCCGCGGCAACGAATGGTCTTATGTCAAGGACTGTCTCGATACCGGCTGGGTGTCCACTGCCGGTGGTTATGTCGAGCGCTTCGAGCGCGACCTCGCGCGCATATGCGGCACCGGTTACGTCGTTGCCACCGCTAACGGGACAGTCGGCCTACATGTCGCTCTGCATGCACTCGGTGTGACTGCTGGCGATCTTGTTGTCTGTCCAGCTATGAGCTTTGTCGCTACCGCCAACGCCGCGGGGCATTGCGGTGCCGCGCCTCTGTTCGTTGATGTGGACGATCAGCTGAATCTTGATGCCGTGAAGCTCGAGCGCCTGTTAGTCGATGAATGTGAGGAAGCGGCCGGTAGTTTGCGCCATATTGCGAGTGGCCGGCGGATCGGCGCTGTCATTGCCGTGCATCTGTTCGGACATCCCGCCGACATCGAGCGCGCAGTCGAACTTTGTGACCGCTACAAGGTGCCGTTGCTTGAGGATGCGGCCGAGGCGCTGGGCAGCCGTTACCGTGGACAAAGCTGTGGCACTTTCGGGCGCGCCGGTGTGCTCAGCTTCAATGGCAACAAAATCGTGACCACGGGGGGCGGCGGCGCGGTCCTCACCAACGACGCCGGCCTTGCGCGGCACATCAAGCATTTGACCACAACCGCACGCATCGCGCACGGCTTCGAATACGATCATGACGAGGTCGGCTACAATTACCGGCTGCCGAACCTCAATGCTGCGCTCGGTTGCGCGCAACTTGAGGAGCTCGATGATTTTCTTGTTCGCAAGCGCCGGCTGGGAGCGATCATTGCGGATGAACTGGGTGGGGTCTCAGGCATCGAATTGTTGCGTGAGCCGGAAGGCGCTGAAAGCAATTGCTGGCTGAATGGCTTTCTGCTGGAACGGGCGGAATTGCGCGACAGCGTGCTCAAGGAAACCAATGAGCGCGGCTTGCAAACGCGGCCGTGTTGGCGGTTGCTGGCTGATTTGCCGATGTTCCAAGGCGCGCCGATCGCGGCTGCTGGAATAGCCAAGGCGCGCGATCGCGCTGCGCGGCTGGTCAACATCCCGAGCAGCCCCAATCTGGTGAGCGACGATGCCGTCTAAGGGCAGCGGGTCCGGCGCGGTTCGCTCCATCGCTATCGTTACCGGCTCGCGCGCGGAGTATGGTCACTATAAATCAATCCTGACCGCGATCATGCGCACCTCCGACCTCGCGTTGCGGTTGATTGTTTGCGGCATGCATTTGGAGCCAGCGTTCGGACGGACGGCGGATGCCATCGAGGCGGACGGTTTTCCGATCTCCGACCGCATCGAGACCTGGACCGGGGCGGACTCTCCGGAAGCGATCGCCGGCTCAATCAGCCGGGGTGTCGCGGGCTTCGCCAAAGCTTTCGCCAACTTACGGCCGGACGTGCTTTTGTTGCTCGGCGACCGCTACGACATGCTCGCGGCGGCGGTAGCGGCGTTGCCGTTCACGCTGCCGATTGCGCACGTCCATGGCGGTGAACTGACCGAAGGACTCATCGACGAGGCGATCCGCCACTCATTGACCAAGATGAGCCACTTGCATTTCGTGGCAAACAGCATCTACCGCGATCGCGTCGTCCAGATGGGCGAGCATCCCGATCGGGTCTTCGTCAGCGGTGGTCCAGGCATCGACCTGATCTACACAACGTCGCCAACGCCGCCCGCCGCGCTCGAACGGCAGCTTGGCCTTGGCTTCAACCCCGCGCCGTTGTTGGTGACTTTTCACCCTGTAACGCTGGAATATCGCGAGACAGCGGCACAGATGGAAGCGCTGACGTCGGCGTTGGCGAGTGTCGATCGGCCCATCGTTTTCACGTATCCAAACGCCGACACGGAAGCGAGCACTGTCGTTAAAGCGATCGAGGCGTTCCGAGCAAGCCACGACAATACTGGCGTGGTGAAAGACTTACGGACGGCTGACTATTTCGGCATGATGGCGGTAAGCGTGGCAATGGTGGGCAATTCCTCCAGCGGCATCATCGAGGCACCGAGTTTTGGGCTTCCGGTCGTCAACATCGGCAGCCGTCAGCGCGGACGGCTGAGGGCAGCCAATGTGATTGATTGCGAGCCACAAAGCGATGCCATTCTTACGGCAATCAAGCGCGCAGTCAGCCCGGATTTTCGCGTGAGCCTTAAGGGGCTCGTCAATCCTTACGGCGACGGTCATGCGGCCGAACGCATCGTCGGCGTTTTGCGTAAGGTGCCGCTCGACGGCGATCTCGTGAAGAAGTCGTTTTATGACCTCCCGCATGTCCGTGACGACGGTGAGCTGCGATGGCGTTTCGGGTAGTGTTCATTGGTTGCGTCGAGTTAAGCTATGCAGTGCTGGATCGGATCATTGCGGTGCCGGATATCGCCGTCGCCGGGGTGGTGACGCGCCGCCGATCTCTGATCAACACCGATTTCAGGTCGCTCGAACCGCTGGCGCATCGCACGGGGTGCCCGCTCCTCCTGGTTGAGCGCAACGATCAGAGCAGCATCGTCGATTTTACGCGCTCGTTGTCGCCGCAGCTGATGATCTGTGTCGGTTGGTCTTATCTCTTGGGGCCGGAGCTTTTGGCGGTGGCGCCGCGGGGCGTTGTCGGGTACCACCCGACAGCACTGCCGAGCAACCGCGGCCGACATCCGCTAATCTGGGCGCTCGCGCTCGGGCTCGGGGAAACCGGCTCGACCTTCTTCTTCTTGGAGGAGGGTGCAGATTCTGGACCGATCCTCAACCAACGCATCATACTCATCGCGCCGGAAGACGACGCGGCGACGCTCTATGCGAAGGTGACCGAAACGGCCTTGTCCCAACTGGATGAACTCATCCCCGCACTGATAGCAGGGACCGCCGCGCCGCTCCCGCAAGACGAGAGATTAGCCAATAGCTGGCGTAAACGGAGCCGCGCGGATGGCCGTATCGACTGGCGGATGTCGGCACCCGCGATTCGAAACCTGGTGCGAGCGCTTACCCGGCCCTATCCTGGGGCGCATTGCGTAACAGCGGGCAAAGAGGTGTCGGTATGGCGTGTTGTGCCCGGGCCGGCCGCGCCAGTCCACATCGAGCCGGGTCGCATACTCGCAGTCAGCGGGCGCGAGATTTTGGTAAAATGCCAAGACGGATCGGTCTGGATCACGGAGCATGAATTCGAGCCATTGCCCGCGCCAAATACCTGCTTATAGGGAATTTGAGAAGCCGGTATGAGCACGATCCTGGCCGTAGCCGCCCATCCCGACGATGAGACGCTTGGCTGCGGCGGTGCGCTGTTGCGTCATCGAGCCGAGGGCGACGTGGTCCATTGGCTCATCACCACTGAAATGACCCCGGAGGTTGGCGGCACATCTGAACGCATCGCGGCGCGCGAACGCGAGATCGCGGCCGTCGCAAGCCACTACCAGTTCGCGAAGGTCCATCGATTGGGCTTTTCAGCGGCGCGCCTCGACGTCGTACCACGCGCCGACTTGGTAGGTGCGTTTGCAAACGTTGTTAGCCTAGTGGCGCCGGAGACAATCTATCTACCCTTTCGTGGAGATATTCATAGCGACCATGCCGCCGTCGCTGACGCCTGCGTCGCGGCAGCAAAGCGGTTTCGGCAGCCGTCGGTGCGCCGTATGCGTGCTTACGAGACGTTATCCGAAACAGAATTTCAGGTGGCACCTGCGGCACCCGCGTTCCGACCCAACCTGTTTATCGATATTGGGCCGTATGTTGCGGGAAAGATCGCGGCGATGCGCATCTATGTTTCGGAAATGGGAGCATTGCCGTTCCCGCGTAGCGAAGAGGCTATTCGTGCGCTGGCGACGTTGCGCGGGACCACCGCCGGCTGCACGGCCGCGGAAGCTTTTATCACCTTGCGGGAATTCGCGTAGGCGGCGATCTTGACTAAGTCCTTTCACAGCCCTTCGCTTGTCGCAAAGCTTGCAGCCTCGCCGCAGGTGTCGGAATGGCAACGATGATGATCGAAAACCGCCGGGTCGGCGACGGCGAGCCCTGCTTCATTATCGCGGAAGCGGGCGTCAACCACAATGGCGATATGCATATGGCGGCTAGCCTCATCGATGTCGCAGCGGATGCCGGCGCCGACGCCGTCAAGTTCCAGACGTTTTCGGCCGACCGCGTGGCGAGCGCATCAGCTCCCAAGGCCACTTATCAGAGTGTCACGACCGCTGCCGAGGAAAGCCAATACGCCATGCTCAAGCGGCTCGAACTGCCGCCGCATGCGCACAGCAAACTGATTGAGCATTGCCGCCAGCGCGGCATCATGTTCTTGTCTTCCCCGTTCGACGAGCAAGCGGTTGATTTGCTCGATACTCTCGGCGTCGCCGCCTTTAAGGTGCCGTCGGGCGAGATCGTCAATCTGCCTTATCTGCGGCACATGGCGCGTAGGGGACGGCCGATCATCCTCTCGACCGGCATGTCCACGCTCGACGAGGTGAAGACGGCGGTAACTACCATACGCTCGGCAGGCAACGATCAGATCGTTCTTTTACATTGCTTGAGCAACTATCCGGCCGATCCCGCCGAGGCGAACCTGCGCGCAATGTCGACCATGAAAGAAGCCTGCCATTGCCCGGTCGGCTTTTCCGACCACACGCAAGGCCATGCCGTGGCGATCGCCGCCGTGGCGCTCGGCGCCTGCGTGATCGAGCGGCATTTCACTCTCGACCGCAACCTCCCGGGACCGGACCATCGCGCGTCGCTGGAGCCGGCAGAGCTGGCGGCCATGATCCGCGACATCCGCACGACCGAGGCGGCGCTCGGCGACGGCCGAAAGGTCGCGCAGCCGAGCGAATTGGAGAATCGCGCCGTCATCCGCAAGAGCATCGCCATCGCGCGAGATCTGCCCGCGGGTGCCGTCCTGCAATCTGCCGACCTGACGACGCTCCGTCCAGGAACGGGGCTCGCACCCGGGCTTGCACGGCAAGTAATCGGCCGCCGCCTGCGCGACGCCGTCACCGAAGGTACGCTGATTAGCTGGGACATGTTGGCATGAAGCGCACAACGCTCTGCTTGACACCCTAGTGAAGATGCGTGCCACCAAACCGCATTCTCCCGTTGCACGACGCTCTGCGCCTCAAGAATAGGGGCGCACAATGCTCTTCAACTCTTGGGTTTTCATTTTTGGCTTCCTGCCGGTCGCGTTTGCCGGCTACTACGGGTTGCGATTTGCGGCGATGCCGATGCTGGCAAAAGCGTGGCTCGGTTTCGCATCGCTGTTCTTCTATGCGTGGTGGAATGTCAGTTACGTGTTCGTGCTGCTGGTGTCGACAGTAGGCAATTTCTACGCAGCACAATGGATAGCGAGCCGGGCCGCCGGTCCGGAACGCAAAAAGTTAACGATCCTTGTCATCGCCAGCAACCTCTGTTTGCTCGGCTATTTCAAATACGCGGCGTTCTTCACGGACGTGCTGCACTCGGCTGTCGGATTTCCCTGGACGGTCGCCGCCCTGGTGCTCCCATTGGGAATTTCATTCTTCACCTTTCAGAAGATCGCCTACATAGCCGACATTCATGCCGGTCAACAGCCGGAGCGCAATCCCATTAACTTTCTGCTTTTCGTCTGTTTTTTCCCGCAACTCATCGCTGGACCCATCGTCCACCACCGCGAGGTGCTGCCGCAATTCTCGCGAACGGCCGCCGGCCGTTGGAACTGGACTGATCTAGCCGTCGGATTGACGCTGTTTGCCATCGGTCTGTTCAAGAAGACGGCACTAGCCGATCCGATAGCGGCCTATGTCAATCCAATCTTCGATGCAGCGGCGCGGAATATTCCGTTGACGGCGGGCGAGGCGTGGTTTGGGACGCTCGGTTGGACCTTCCAGCTCTATTTCGATTTTTCGGGCTATTCCGACATGGCGATAGGGCTGGCGCGGCTGTTCGGTATCAAGCTCCCGCTCAATTTCGCTTCGCCATATCGGAGTCTAAGTATCATCGAGTTCTGGCGGCGTTGGCATATGACGCTATCGCGCCTGCTGCGCGACAAGTCTATATCCCGCTCGGTGGCAACCGCATCGACCTGACGCGGCGTTACGCGAACCTCATGACCGTAATGCTGCTCGGCGGCTTGTGGCACGGTGCGGGCTGGACGTTCATATTGTGGGGTGGGCTGCATGGCGTCTTTCTTTTGATCAACCATGCCTGGCGCGCACTTGGCAAGAGAACCAATTTGGCGCGGTTTCCTCCCGGTGCCGTCGGCGCTGTCCTGGCATATGGACTGACGTTCGGTGCGGTCGTCGTCGCCTGGGTCTTTTTTCGCGCTCCCTCGCTGGCGGTGGCGATTGCCATGCTCAGGAGCATGTTCGGCGCCGGCCCAGTCACGGCGGCCAGCGGCGGCTGGATTCGCACGGCCATCGTTGCGGACTTGGCCGGCGGGTTGGTGCTGCTCGCCTTGGCCTGGGTCATTGCAACCTTCGCGCCCAATTCGCAAACCTTGCTTCGGCGTTATAAGCCGGCTTACAATTATAAAGACAATGTTGCGCCCGGAAGCTGGCTCGACCGGACATTATGCTGGCGGCCTAGTTTCTTGTGGAGCGTTTTCGCCGCCGCCTGCATCGCCGCTGCACTGTTGCACTTCTCTCATGTCACCGAATTCATCTATTTCAACTTTTGAACCGCAAAGTATGGCCCGCAGCGCGAGTCTCTTCGTGCTGGCCGCCATCGGCGCGGCTACCCTGCTTCTGGCGCTTGCTGCGGCGCTGAATTGGGAGGTCGATCCTTTCGACAAGCTTGGGCGCAACCAAATTGGCGTCTACAATTCGAGCGAGATCGATGCCAAGCCGCACATGCTGGTCCGCTATCCGCACGACGGGCTAATTCTCGGCACAAGCCGGATGACCTACGTTGACCCGACGACGATCAAGGGCCATCGGTTCTTCAACGCCGCCTTCTCGGCCGCCACACCGGAAGAGATTCTGGATTTCCTGCAGCTTTATGCTTTCGACCAGAGGCTTGTAGTCCTCGGCCTTGATTTCTTAATGTTCAACGAAAGCTATCTGCCGCTCGACCCAAATCCTTTCAAGTCAGCAGTTTCACCGCAGACATTCGCAAAGCCTCTGACCTACGCCGAGTTCAACGACCTGCGCGATTACGTTCTGAGCTGGAACGTCACGTGGAATTCGGCCAAGGCGCTGGTTGAAAGCCTGTTCGGCGTCAACCCACCCTTCCTGATGCCCGCAGGCAATCGCAATGCGCGCAGAAAGCTTGCTGAGGATGCGCGCTTGACCGCAGCCGACGATGGAGAGGCCATCGAGTACTGGCGTACCCATACGCTGCACGACTTCCATTATTCGCAAGCGCGCATCGCCGCGCTCGCGCAAATCAAACAACTGCTCCGAGACCGGCACATTCCGCTGATCGTTTTGATTACACCTGACAATGCTTCCTTTATCCGGTTGATCCACGAGTTGGGACTCTATCCCGAATATCTTACATTTCGCGAGGATGTGCGCGGGGTATTTCCCAATGCCTTCGATTTCTCGGAGAGCCGATGGTCGGGCATTGATTATCGCTTCAAGAACGATACTGGGCATTTTCTTCCGAGCGCGGGCGCGGAAATGATGGCGGAAGTTCTTGCCGGGCATCACGAAGCAACACCCAATGGCGAGTGAAAGGCTGCAAGTATGGCGTCATCCGTCGCAATGGTGAGGCTTGATCGCGCGGAGGCCTTTTTCCCCGACGAGTTGTGGGCTCGCAGTGTGGAAATCGACAAGATCACCACGAAGCAGATCGTCGAGTCAGGCGAGCTGGAACGTCCTTTTGCGGACTGCCCGGTTTGCGCCGGCGCCAAACTTGAACTATTCGCGATTAAGCACGGAATGCGGATCGATCGATGCGGTGGGTGCGGCTTTCGTTTTACCAATCCGCCGCCCACCGCCCATCAGCTGCGGATATTTTACAATAGCGAGGCCAAAACCATCGAAAATCAGATCTTCGAGGCCACCCGGGACGTCCGGTTGTCCATTTTCGAGCGCCGAGTCGAATTGATCAGCCGTCATGTTGCCAGCGGCACGTTGCTGGACGTTGGTGGTGCCATCGGCATCTTCGTTGACGCGCTCGGGCGCGCGCAGGCGCCGTTCAAAGTGGCGGTGATCGATCTCAACGAGGATGCCATCGGCAAGCTACATGCCCGCCATCCGGATATTGAAGCACATTGCGGAGACGTATTCGATCATCACGATGTCTACGATGTGGTCACGCTTTGGGACACTATTGAGCATCTGCCCGACGTCAACCGCGTGGCGGCGCATTTGTTTAGCCTCATAAGGCCAGGCGGGTATCTGTTTGTTTCCACGCCGAACATCGATGGGTTCGAGCATTGGGTCGGACAGGTCCGTCATCCGCAGATCGAACCGCTCAGCCACCTGAATTACTTTTCCCCAGAGACGCTGGAGTTGCTGCTTACCCACCACGGCTTCGCGGTCATTGATTTCCTGACGCCGAACGGCAGCTTCGACATCGCCTATGTCAATCGCATACTGAGCGACGGCGATGCCGATCTGCAGATGCTCGGTGAATTTCTTCGTCAAAAGCTGCAGCGGCCGGAAGTGGCGGAAGATTTCGCCGAGCTCATATCCAAGCATCGTATGGCGGGAAACGTGGTGATGATCGCGCAGCGGCCCGCCTGACCCTGCAGGTGCTCGCGTGTTCGCGGCACGCTGCATCCGACCGCGGGTCGTCGAAAGAAAGGATTCCCTTCAGGTCCTCGCCAATTCCGACGCCGTTGTCTGCTGCGCGCGCGGAGCCACGTAGGACAGGTCCAAAGGTTGCAACCAATTGTCATTGTCGGTCCGACCGCGGCGATAGCCCTCCATGCTGTAGGTGGAATAGATGTGCCAACGCTCGCCGGCATGCAAATAGCTGGTGCGGTAAATCCCCCGTGTGTCGCAGACCAGAACGCTGCCCGCTTTCAGCTCGCAGCGAATAACCCGGCAGTCGGCAAACTCCGGACTGCGGGCCATGAAATTGTTCATTGCCGTCGAGGTGAGGATGTGTGATTCGCTCCAGACACCGCCGATGGAGCAGAGATAATCCGGTAGTTTCCGCCATTCGCCCATCTAGGGCGAGGTAGACTTTCACCTCGCGGAAGATGTGGTCGAAATGCGGATTGCATTCGGCCAGCGCGTCGTCCCAATTCGGAGGAAAGCACCGTACTTCCAACGCCAAGTCCCAGAACACCACCTTGTTCGACAGGTAGGCGCTGACCAAATCGCTGACGACCGGATGATCTTTCAGGACCAGGGTCGCCGGCTCGACGGTGTGAACGGCATAATGTCGATAGCGTCCGGTTTCCGGCGTGAGGTCGAGAAGTCCGGGAGCAAGTGTCGCATCCCCAGCGCGCAAACGCTCCATGCGCGGCTTTAGCGCTAGTTTCAGCCGCGCGAAGTCATTGACGGTAAACAGGCTTTCGATGAACACGGCTCCATCGCGTTTCAATATTTCAAGCCGCTCCACGTTCTCGCGCAATTTTGGCGAAAGAACTGGAAATTCCGTAAAATGCCCTTCCAACTTGCTCTGGAATTCGTTCCACCCGACGTGATGATCGGGACGTGACGAGCCGGATTTCGTTCCCATGAGTGCAGCTAGTCCCCGTTTACCGACGACAATGACGCTCCGCAACGTTCCAACGACAATGCCCCCGGACGGCGGGGAACGTTAGCACGCTGCCGGTTGCCATAGATAGTATATCATCGATGGAGTAATCTTGTTGCGAGTCAACCGCTAAGCCCCCATCAATCGTCAACTCTGCGCGGCCTTCGCATCAGGTCTGCGACTTGACGATCGTCAGAAATGCCCACGGCAAGAGAATGTAACCGTTAGTTTGGTGCCCGCCGACGATTGTTGTGGGTTGCGCCCCTTCGTTTTGCCCGTGAAAAACCGAAAAGTCGATATTTTCGGCGGCATAATCCATGTCGATCTCGATGGAGTACGAATGAATAGCGGGAATTTGCGAAATGACGCTCTCTACATAACCTCGTGAATAGATGTTGTAATAATTAAATGAATAGGGCTCACCCGAGGCATCAAGTTCTGGATTGTGCGGATGCACATCGCAAATCAAGAATGTTCGATGCCCGCATAAAAAACGAACGATAACGACTTTACTAGAAACTCGCGTCAGTTCCATCAATGGCGCAACGATGCTCGGGAGATTTTGCATTAAATTCGAGCATATTGTGATATCGAAACTTTTGTTCTGGTACTTGAGATGAAATAGATCGGCCTGTTCGAAATGTGCGCGCACGTCGGCCGCGAAGGCCCTTTGTGCCAAGGCAAGATGGGGTAGCGTTTTGTCGACGCCTGTGTAGTCGAATTCATTTCCGATTTCGCGCCGTAGGCTGCGAAGATAATGCCCCGCCCCGCAGCCGACATCGAGGATAGTGTTGCCGGTCGTCCAAAAAGCAGCGACCCGCCGGGCAAGGGCCTTGCTGCTTTCCATTTCCGGGAGAGCGCCAATCGCGCGCCGATACATGGCATCGGCGTATCGTTGATCGCCCCAATTCTCCCAAGCAAAATCTCTGTCGCCCGCCATGATCAATTGCGTCGATCTGCTGACATTATACTTCAGTTCCGAACGCTTTAGGCCCCGGAATTTTTCGCAGGAACGCCGACAAGCATAAGACCTTCGCCGAAACTCATCGTCACGGCGGCGCCCATGCCGACTAGGCAACTTCGGCCGATCGTGCGGTGATCTCGCACCAGCGCGCCCATTCCAAGATAGCTTTCTGCCCCGATCGTCGCACCGCCACCGACCACAGATCCCGGCCCCGCGTGCACGAAGTTGCCGAGTTCTGCATCATGTTCGATGATGGCCCGAGTATTGATGATGCAATGGTAGCCGATACGCGCGCCGCTGTTGACCATGGCGCCGGCGAGGATCACCGAGCCGGGACTGATCTGCGCAGTCGGGGAAATCCACGCCGCCGGATGAACGACAATCGCCCAACGTCCGGTAGGGGCGCCAACTCGAGTCACGAGGTGTTGCCGACGGTTCTCCACACCCGTGACCCCAATGCCCAGAACGAGCGCAGCGTCCGGATATCTCCCAAGACAATCGTCGTCGCCGAGATGCGGGAGGTTCATTCGGGTCTGCGTTTCCTCGCAAGGATGAACATCGACAAACCCCAAGAGGCGCCATTGCCCGGGCACGGAACGCGCCGCCTCGATCACCACGCGCGCGTGCTCGCCGCCCCCAAGAACAATTAGATCCTGCATCGCGCGCGCTCATAAAGCCTGTCGCATTATAGCGTGTCGTTTGTGGAACGCATTGGCAACGGAACCGCCCCGATCATCTCGAAGATTGATGCAGCATCGCAATCGCAGCCTCATATTCGATACGCGGGAAGGCCCGGTGAGTGCTGTGTGGGCAGACGGTAAAGATCGGTGGAGTAGGAATGTGGAAAACATGTTGGAGAAATCGCAGCGACGCCGAAACAACGCGATCGCAATTGACCGCCGCCACCTGCAGCCGTCGATTCGCTTCCTGCAGCCGGTCCGGCATGTTCTTATACGGAAGCATGTCCGGCCTCGCCAGAAAATCCTGTTCAGGTCCGTGAGCGTCGATTTCGTCGTAAAAGAAATACGGTCGTTTGAGGCGTGGGTGACCGCCGCCGTCAGCGCCGACGATAAATACTCGCCTAGGTCGGGCTAGCACCAACAGCGGCAGGGCGAACGCAAGGCTATTGAGCGCCTCGAAGTGCAGTGGCCGCGACGGTAGCGGTGGGCCTCCCGCCGGATAGGCGAACAGCAACCGTTCATCGTGCTGCCGAATGAATTCTGCCTGGTCGATGCCGAGTTCGTGCAGGTTGGAAAGCGCGTAAACCGTTGTGAGAAGCAGATTGTCTGCCGGTCGCGTGAGGAATTCCCGCAACTCGGCATACCATGAGCGTACCGTGGACGGATGCGTGAACAGGAGAAGATCGGCGCCGCGCCCGAGATGTTGCCGCAATTGCTGCTCCACCGGGGGGAACGAGCCCAGCGTGGCCGCAACGAAGTCGGTTTCCGCGATCTCATCCATATGCGCCGCAAAATCGGCGAATGACGGCCCCTGCAGAAAGATAACGAGGTCGCGGGACGCCACCAGGCGCTGCAGTCGCCGAAGTCGAACCGGCGTCGCGGGGAGATATTCGGGTCGTGCATAGTTCGGGCTCGCTCTGCCGCCGCCTTCGCCGATCGCGCTCAGCACGGCGAGCTCATGATCGATGCGGCCGGCCTCGTGGAGAAGCAGCGCCTCTTCGCGCTGGACGATTTCCAGATTTTCGCCCCCGCCGGAAACTGCGGCCATGGCGTGACACCGCTTGACCGCAACATCGATGATCGCTGCTGCCTTGCTGTCATGGCCGCAGGCCTTCAAGCAACGCGCATATTCCCGGCATGAGACTGGATTGTCGCGTGCCGCGGGGTTGTCTGCAAAGAGACGATCGTAGCACGCGAGCGCTTGCCCAAAGCTGAGCTGTTCAAGGAAATATAACGCGGCCATCTCAAGCAGGAACCAATCGGTCCCGGCGCAGTCGGCCACTCGGGCGAAAGCCTTATCCTCGGTTCCAATTGCTACGCTGTACGTGTAGCGGGCGAGTTGACCGTATTCGAACCACGATTGCGCATCGCCCGGGTTGATCGCAAGGAGCCGTTCTAGCGTCTTAGCCGCCTCCTCATTCCGGCCCAGATGCGTTTGCAAGCGTGCTAGCGCGCGCAACGGCGCGGCAAGCTCGGGCGCAAGCATGCAAGCTTCCTGGGCTGCCGTGAGCGCCAAGGCATACTGGTGGGTTTCTTCCAGCTTGGTGACAAGAGCGAGCCTCAAGCCGATCGAGTGAGGCTCAGCTGCAATTGCCTGGTGCAGCGTTGCCTCATCCGGCGCCGTCGTGTCGCTGACCTCGACGCTGTTCAATTGTAAGCCCTGAACACCGGCTTCACGACGGGTCCCTCCATAAATCTATCCACGCCGTCACTGAGAGCGCGCGCATAAACGGCAAAGGCTTCGCGGGCTGCTTGAATGGTTGCCTCGATTTCGAGTTCGCGATGCGCAATGCTCGGTGCGATGTAGCTAATCAGCACGCCGTGGCGCACCATCTCTTGCAGCCAGAGGGTCCGGAATTCGGCGGAAGCCTCGCCAGCCGTGTCCTTGCACATGAAATACGGACTGCATGGATAACCGAAAGTCTCGAAGCGCTCGCCGACGCCCGCATCGCGCGCGGCAGCGTTGAGGCCCTCTATCAGGCTGCGGCCGGCTTGCCAGATACGCTCGATCACCGGCTCTTGCCGGTAAATCCGCATGACTGCGCGTGCAGCGGCCAGCGCATGGTTCTCGGCGCCGTGGGTAGCCGACAAAAGGAATACGCGTTTGTCGCTGTGGCGCAGCCCGCCGAGCTCCATGATTTCGCGCTTACCCACGACCGCTGCGACCGCAAATCCGTTGCCCATTGCCTTGCCGAAGGTGCTGAGGTCCGGGTCGATGTCGAAATAGGCTTGAGCGCCACCAATGTGCCAGCGGAAACCCGTGATCATTTCGTCCAGGATGAAAATAGTCCCATGCTTGCGGCACAGCTCGCGCACGCCCTGGAGAAAATTATTGCGGGGCGGTCCGCTGGTCGCCGCCTCCATGATCAGCGCGGCGATACCGTGATGGTGATTGCGAAACAGCTGTTCGACGCTGTCGAGATCGTTATAGCGGAAGCGCAACATGAGCTCCCGGCCTGCCATCGGTACTCCGCTGTCGCACGGCGTGGTGCCGATGAACCAGTCATCGAACGAGAAGAACGGATGGTCGGCGCACATGGCCACCTTGTCGCGACTGGTATAGGCGCGCGCGAGTTTGACGGCTGCCGTGGTCACGTTCGAGCCGTTCTTGGCGAATTTGACCATGTCAGCTCGCGGTACGAGCGCCAAGAGATCGGCGGCAGTTTCGCCCTCGATTCTTGAAGGCCTGCCGAAATTCGAGCCGCGCCAGATTTGCGCAACGGCCGCTTCGATCACCTCGACGTTGCGATAGCCAAGCGCCATGGTACGCAGGCCCATCGTCCAGTCGAGAAAACGCCGGTTCTTGTCATCCCAGACGTAAGCGCCCTCGCCGCGCTCGAGATAGCGCGGCGCGTTGGCGGGAAACTGGTCGTCCCCCTTGCTGTAAGTGTGGGCGCCGCCCGGAATGAGGTCGTGAACCGATTTGGCCATGAAAACTCAGGTCAACAGTGGCAAGCTTCTTTATCGCTAAATTCAGCACGTTCGAGCAAGTTCAAAATCCGTCCGTCTTCGGCGAACGGATACGGCCACGGCCGCTCGCGGCGCACCGCGGCGAGGAACGCGGCCATTTCGTCGACATAGGGCTCCTCGGCGTGGATATAGCCGGACTCGACCGTGCCGCTGTCGAGCGATTCTTCATTCCATGTGCCGCTGTTGGTACTGTAGTGACGTAGCCGCTTAAGACTGTGATCCCATTCGATGGTGCCGGTAGTGCCTAAAAGCCGGAACGACCGCACCGCCGGCCTGGCAATGACATCAACCATAAGATGGCCGATGACTTTGGACTCGAAGCGCAACAGCAACTGGTAAATATCGTCGATGTCGGCATCGAGGTCGCCAAGTCGGTCCTTCATGCAGGACACTGCCGCCACGGATCCGAACAATTCGACGAGCCAGCACAACTCGAACGGCACGATCTCGCGGCAGGCTCCGGTTGCGCGCTTGGAGACGTAGAAATCCTTGTAGCTTTCCCAAGGGTGCCAGTCCGGCAGATATTGACCGCTTTGATAGGTGAAGGTGAGCGCACGACCAACTGCGCCAGCCTCGACCATCGCCTTGATGCGGCGGGGCCCGGGATAATAACGCATGGTGCAGGACGGCGCGCCGACGACGTCGCTCTTTGTTAGTAGCGCGGTGAGTTCGGCAGCGCGCGGATCGGTGACGTTGGCCTCGGTGAAAAACGAAACGCCGCGCTGTACCGCCTCAAAGCCGTAACCGATGTGAGTGTCGGGCGGCGTGGAGACAATCCAGGCGTCCGCCCTAAGCGCTTTCGCCTGGTCCCAGTGGCCCAATGTCGCGATGCCGTATTTCGCGCCGGATTCATCGCGCCGGTCGGCGCGCGGATCGAAGCCCGTAATGTCGGAGACACCGAGCCGCTGCAGGCAGCGAACCCGGCGTTTTCCCATCGAGCCAAGGCCGATGACCAGAACTTTGATCATTGCCTTAAGTTGGTGAGAGTGGCTTTTTGCGACGATCGCAGATGCGCCTCATAGGCGTGCTGAGCGTCGCGGTTCATGGCGATAATGTCGGGGTGGGCGGCGAGATAGGTCATAATTTCGGCAAAGGTCGGCACTGATCCACGTGCTTTCAGCCGCTCTAAGACCGCGACAAAAAACCGGTAATCTGCGTCGTAATCGAGCGTCATGCGAATATCCGGCCGCGCGTAGAGCGGATTATGCTCCGTCAAACTCTTGCACACGAAGCGCGGGTCGTCGACGAACAGCCGCCCCCACACCTCGCTATCTTGCTCGACGCGGCTTGCACAAATCTTCTCCAGCGCCGTGGTGGCAACGCCGAAGCCGGTTGCGCCGAGCGGTAAGTTGGCGAACAGCACATAGTCGACCGGCGATTGTTCATAATAGGCGACAAGCCGGTCGATATGCTCGACCGAGACGAAAGGGTCGTCGCCGTCGACCACCACTGCAAAATCGAGGCTAAAGGCGCGGCAGGCGTCGCGGTAGCGCAGCAACTTGTCGTCGGCGCTGCCGCGAAAGGCGGCGACGCCCTCGCGCCGGGCGATAGCGGCAAGAATATTATCGCGCTCATCGTTCGAGGTTGCCAGCACGATACGATCGGTGCGCTGGGATCGCCGCAGCCGCCGGAGCAAAAATTCCGTGACATTGCCCTCACCGAGCGGCTTCAGCACCTTGCCTGGAAGCCGGGTCGCCTTTTCGCGAACGGAAAGCAGGATACCGGCGGTCATGGCATGCGGCTCGTGACCCGCGACCATTCAATGCCGGCGTCGCGGGGCATGTCGACGGCTGCCGTCATGCCGACAAAGGCCGACTTCAGCGCCGGCGAGACACCTTCATCAGCGCGCTTGGACGCGATGGCATCGGCGGTAAGGCGTTCGCCGGCTTTGATGTCGCGCGAGGCGACGAGACGTTTGCGCACCACGTTGCGATATTTGATCGATGGCTCATCGAGCGGCGCAGCATAACGCGTTCCAAGCGCTTGTTCGGCCTTGCGAACGCGCTCGACCAGGCGCTCAAATTCGTCACGGTTCAGTGCTGATTCGAAATCCTCACCGCGCTTGGCGCGGTCGTGGGTCATGTGCTTCTCGATGCAGGTGATACCTAGCGGGATCGCCAGTAGCGCCGCGATCGTCGCGAAGTCGTCTTCGGCGTCAATGTGGTCGGCGACTCCGACCGCACAACCGAACGTCTCCTTCAGGCATGTCAGGAACATCAGATTAGTTTCGGCGATGTTCGTCGGGTAGTTTTGGTGTCCGTAGAGCAGCGTGATCTCGTCGTTGCCGACACCGCGAATTTGATTAATGACGGCCTCGATCTCGCCCATAGTAGCGCCGCCGACCCGCACGTAGACCGGCTTGCACGCGCGCCCAATTTCCTCGACAAATTCGCGGTCCTCGAAGCTGGCGGGCGGCACGACCAGCGCCGCAGGATCGAGCGTCTTGGCAAAGGCGAGGCTTGGTGCGTCGTTTGGCATGACCACGAGATCGAGGTCGGCGTCGCGCGCGGTAGCGGCGACGGCGCGCCAGTCGTCGAACGACAGGCTTATGCCGACCAGGTAATCGTAGATCGAGCTTGTCTCCTTGCCGGCGGACACACGTCCTGGTCCACTGCCGTAGTGCCGGACCATGTAATCGGGCATGTGGGTGATGTGGATACTGACTGCATCCGCCCCGGCCGCGGCGGCATCGCGTACGATCTTTTCCGCGAATTCGCGCTTACCATCATGCGAATAGGCCATTTCGGCGATTACAACAATCTTGTTCACACCATTGTTCCCATTTTCTCGCGCATCAGAAAGTCCGCAAAACTGAATTGCAATTCATTGTCGATATCGATCGCGAGAGGACCCTCGATCTTCATCGGTACGAAATTTTCCAGGTTGACGATCGAAAGATCCGGCGCCGGATTGCCGAGGAGATAGGCGGTGCGGGAGAGCATAATGGCATTGTTGTCGATGAAGACAGGCGTCAAATCCTGGCGGCGCTGGGGGCGGGCGAGTTGCGGAAACGCGGGCTTTAGCTCTCCCCCCTGCTCAATCCACTGATAAGCTGGGTGCTCGTTGACCAATGCTACCGACATCACCGAGTCCGCCGCCTCGACCACGGCGAGCAGATCGAGCGCCCTATCGATGTCCTCCGACGAGCGAAAAGGAGAGGTTGGTTGCAGATAAAAGACCGCGTCGGGGGTCCAGCCTTCGCGGCGTTGGAAGTGCTCCAAAGCATGGCGCACAACTCCGATCGCCAGCGCCGTCGAACTGGCGAGCTCGGCTGGGCGCAGAAACGGGCAGTCAGCACCAGCCGCGACGCCGATCGCCGCGATATCGTCGGAGTCCGTCGATAAGATCACTCGATCGAGCCGGCTACCGCGGGCGGCCTCGATAGTATGGATGATCAGTGGCCGCCCGGCCAGCGGCCGGATGTTCTTGCCTCGTACGCCAACTGAACCCGCACGCGCCGGAATCAGGCCTAGAATTTCCGCCATTCAGAGGCTCACATTTGCAACGAACGCATCATGAACCGGCAGGCAGGTAGCATTTTCGGCACATCGGCATCTTGTAATAGTCGCCGCTGGCGTGCAGACGCCGGATGTTTTTGTACGCCTGCCCATTCCAGATCGCGTGTAGCGTCTGCTCACGCCAATTCCCGACGATCACTTCGTCCTTGTCGTCAACGCAGCAGATCGTGACATTGCCATTGAACTTCAAAAACATGCGCTGGAACGGTTGCGCGCACCAGAAGCCGGGAACCTCGGGATAATCGCCCTGCGCATCAGGGTCACGCTCGGTGTAGAAACCAAAGCCGACGGCGTCGACCAGATCGCGCCACATAATCTTCAGCCCTTCGAACTGATCGAGCCATTTCTTATCTTTGTACATCACCATAGAGACGCGCACTTGCACGTGCTGGTACCGAGCATTGCGAATTTTTATAAGTTGAAAGACATTGTCGATCACGCGTCCGATGCTGGTGCCGACGCGACGTTCCGCGAAAAGATCCGGCGAGATTGCGTCGAATGATACAAAGATGTTGTCGAGGCCGGCCTTGAGCAGCTCTTCCGCCTTGCCCGGGCGCAGCAGAGTTGCATTGGTGTTCATCATCACGTCCAGCACGCCCATTTTCTTAGCGTACTCGACCTGCCAGACAACGTCCTTATGCGCCAACGGCTCACCCAAATAATTCAGCTTAATGCTCTTGAGCCCGTGCGCCGTGGCCTGGTCAATGATGTTCGCATATTCTTCACGCGATATCATACCGAGCGGGGAGAAGTCGTCTCGCTCGATGAGGATCGTACGCGGGCACATCGGGCATTTAAGATTGCAGATATTCGTGGTCTCAATGTCGAGATGTATCGGGAAATCCATCTCCACTCTGTTGCGCGGGATTTCCTCCCAAAGCCGGCGGTAATCAAAATATGCAGCTGAACGGTGTGACTTCCAATCGTCACTATAGACTACTTCGTTGTAGGTCTCGTTCGGATTGAATTCATAAATATCGTTGGAATCGCGCCGCGCATCCTCGGGCGGCGCGGCCGCGCCAGTTGATAACAATTCGGACGTCTCGTCCGGGCATGACAGAGCCACAATCGACCCTCCCTTGGAACTGTTCCAAGTAAATAGCATATACTTATTGGTCCGGGCTATCAATGAATGTCGTGCAACTTTGTTGCCTAAACTCGGCGCGGGTCTCCTGTTGCGTACATTCATTTGCGGAGCTGGGGTTTGGTGCGCGTTTTATCTGGTGATGCCGACTGGGGATGCGTGTCCAGCCATAGCGCCCGCGCGGCGACGATCGGATCAACCCGCGTGTTGCTCCACCATGCGACCTCATCGCCGCAGCGGTGGACCTCGCGATGATGGCCGCGGCATAATGGGACGGTAAATTCATCACTGACCTTGCCCCCGAGGGCTCGGCTTTGCACGAAGCGAAGATGGTGAGCATCGGATGGTTGGCGCCCGCAAATCAGACATGGATGCCGGGCGACAAACTTGACGTGATCCCGGTCACGAATCCGGCGCGGCTCCGGCAGTGCCAGAACGCTCTTATCAATCACCTTGGCCCGCGCCCGATTTTTTGGCTTTGTTCCGTCCGGATGATGCGGTGATAGACCGGCGGGTTCGCCGGCCGATTGAGGTAGGTCAGCAATGTCGGGCGTAAGGGTTGCCATCCTCGCCCGGAAGGCTTCCTCCACACGCTCAGCATCGGCCGCGGTCAGTCTGTTCTTTTCAGCGTGGCACCGGTGCGCCCACAGTACGGCTTCGTCACTGGAGCTAAGAACACTGAGCTCGGCAACGAGCCGGTCGCGCAGTTCCGCCGACGCGTCGGCCCCAAGCATTGCCTTGTTAGATTGCGAATGAGCCTTTGCATCGCGGTGAACACTCCGGCGTTGAGCAGGATCAGGACTATGCTGACCGCCATTGAGCCGGCCGTTGCCGTTCCCTTTCGGCTTCTCTGGACCTGACCCTCGGTTTGTCGGCGTCGTAAGGTCCGGCGCGTCGAGGTCATCCTCGCCGGCAATGCCGACCAGGGTAAAAAGGGCATACCGTCGGGCATAGGTCAGCGCCGCTCCCATCCGCTGCGGATTTGCAGTCTCGTCGACGGCGCAGACCGGCCAATCCGAGGCGATCCACTCTCCGGATGCGTGTGCCAGCATCGTCGTCAGACTGATGATGCTGGCACTTCGGTCGGTGGAGGTCGTCTGCATGGTGGCGATTTCGTGCTGGCCAAGGACTTTGCGCACGATGTCGAGCCCGCTCGATAGCGACGCATAGTGAAACGTGCGCTCCGCCCGCCGCGGGACCATCCGCACGAATAGTCGCGACCAGCGATTTTTCCGGATTGACGAGCTCGATTTGAGCCTTGGCGAGGGCTGCGGCGAGGGCGGCGATCGATTCACTAGATCGCTGCATGACTGCCATCCGCGGCCAGGAGGTCGAAACTGATGGCGCCGGATTTCGAGCGCTTGGCTCGGATGCCGCAGCCGATCGCTTGCGGCGCATCTTCGGGCATCAGGCTCTTCAACTCGGCCTTGGCCTGTTCGTGCTCGAGATGGGCCGAACGCGTCCGAGAAAACGTCGCGGCGAACTCCGCCCAGGCATTCGAGGAACTCATATCGACAATGCGTACTGCCTCGATGTCGAGGCTTCGGAGGTTCGACCCCGAACAAGGTAGGGGGCTCGCCACTCTCGACGCAGCGCCAGAACTTCCGCTCGGCAGTAACAATTAGGTGCTGGTGGAGCGGATCGGCATGGATCTTGATCTCCACCCATTTACCGCCACCGGTAATGATTGAGAGCACGGCTGCCCTCGCCGCCACCACCCACATATTGTGCTGCAGCTGCGGCATATGCTTTTCCGCGGCCGCCTCCTCCGAGAACGACCACGGCAGCATGAACTTGGCCTCGAATACCGCCCCACTCGCGACAACCCTGCCGTCGAGGGTGGCCCCCATCCAACGGAGACCAGCATGCCGGACATGCTTTTGAATGTCGGTAATGACCTGCCCGCTATTTGCCTCGTACCAGCGGCGGTTAAGCGTCTTCGGTGACGGCCCCAAGCTGGACGATAAGGTTGCAGGACAGATCCTCTGGCTCAACCTCGCCCCGCTTCTCCTGCCAGAGCCGCCGTCAGGGCCCCTTCATCCTCGCCCATGATGATCCTGGCGTCCGAGCCACCGAGAAAGGAGCGGCGATCGGCAGGTTCGCGGCTCATGCGGCCCTCCCAGCCGGGCGCCCCATAGATCGCGTCCACCTCTGAGACGGGGTTTGTGGATCGTTTGACGCTCGCGCCTGTGATCAACGCCCGAATTGCGCTAATCAGAGAAGTCAGCCTTGGCCATGGGGTTCCTCCGTGGCTTGGGTTAGGGCCGATGGGAAGTGTCAGCTTCCCATCGGCTCGTAGAGGATATGGTATTACCAAAACATGGCAAAGCGGTCAAGCGAAAAGGTAATACCGAAAAAACCGGGTCGGCCAGCCACTGGCCGCGACCCGGTGTTGGCAATACGGCTTCCACTCAGACTCAGGCTCGATATTGAACGCTGGGCCAAGCAGCAAAATGATAGGCCCTCGCGATCCGAAGCAATTCGCCGCCTGATCGAGTTTGCCCTTGTAGAAAAGCTAGACAAAAAGACTGATGCGTAAGCATGAAGCGTGAAAGTAAGTTGCGAAAAGATAGTGGCAAATAGCCGCTCTCGCGCCCTGCTTTATTGCGGCCGGCGACATTAACGACCTTGCGCGCGGTTAAAGGCAAGAATTCCACTCCGAGCGCGATGCTCATTGCGTTGCATCGAGTTCATCAGCGAGAACGCCGGCGGCCCCGGGGTACGACTTCGCAAGCGCGCATTGAAACGGGGCACATAATATCTCGTATGAACGGCCCTTTTTGCCAGCCTTTAGAGACACCGTCATCCGCCGCGGCATCATCCATTGGATGACCGTTTCAGAAATTTCCATAAGGCACACAAAAGACCTGCGATATCCTTGCGACTGGCGATTCGATTCCTGAACCGGATGCAGATCCGAGCCGCACTCGAGGCCGGCCACCTCAAGGTTACCGGAGAGAATGGGACAGTCGGAGGCGTCCGATTTCGCAGCGGGAAAATCGCAACAAATGTGATCTTTGAAGCCCCAATGGAGGACCAACGTCGGTTGCTGGATCGGATGACGGACGGAAGGTAGTGGACTATCAGCACTTGCCGCTGCCAAGCCCAGATTCCACGATAGACGTCAGCTATTCACTCCGTCCACTTACGGACTCGCTGCGATTTGGCGGCAGTTGCCAAATAACTGAAAGGAATCTCTTGCGCTCGAGACGGGTCATCTGCTCTTCCGGAACTTTGTACATGTCAATTAAGAACATGGCATCGCTGACTGATATATTCTGGTCGCCCAAATTGCGTATGCGGACTTCGAATTTGCCGTCAGGAAGGGCAGGCCAATTATCAAGTACCGCTTTGGATCGAGCGAAGTCATTCACGCTCGAGAGATCCGGCAATGTGAGACCGAGCTCGCATGCCGTGAAGTCAGCAAAGGTAAACCAAACGAGCCACGGGGGAGCAGAGGAGAACAAATTTTGAAATTTTTCTTTCTCGATGGAGCCCGGAAGCTCGCACATTACATCTTGGCGAACAATTTCCGCAACGTTTTCAGCATAACTCTGCGCTCCGAGCGACTTTAATATTTCGAGCCGCTGCAGATCTGGGAATTTTTTGCTGCATCTTCGCCAAGCATTCAATAAAGGTTCATCCGCCCTCGGATCGCCGTAAAGGATGAGAGTGCCTAGGCTAACAGCGTGCAATGTTGCAGCATGTTTTATCCACGTTTCGAGAGCGTTATCCTTTCGTCGTACATGATCGATCACCGGCGCAGCCAGCTTTTCCAAACGCGACAGTTGTCGGCGTCGCGCCTGGCTCATGGCGCGTATTTTCCCTTAATCTCGGCTTCCAGGGCGTTCATGCGAGCCACGAGGTCCGCAACGTCGATTGCGCGTGCATAAGAGTTAATCAAGGTAGCCAATGCCGCGCCTTCACTCGGTGTGATTTCTCCCTCCGCCACGGCTTTCGTGATCGAGCCGAGGGCTTCCACCGCATCGTCAGCAAAATTCATGGTGGGAAAGTCGATCTTGATTGGTCGCTCCCGGGGAAGCAGTCTGCCGAGCAGGAATTTCAGCATTGGCACATCGCCGGCCTTTGCCTTTTCGATTGCCTTGCGCACCAAATCTTCTTCCTCAGCTTCGAGTGCCGCGGAGATCAGCGAACGTCGGTTCTTTGATCCTGATTTTCGCCCAGGATTGCCTTTCGCGAACGGGCGCCCGCGAGTCGTCACAACTTGCGGTGTCGCGGCATCTGATACCACCATTTGGCTCCCTCTCTTCCCCTTAAAGATCAGCATATAGGGAGCAAACCGCAGAAGAACAATGCATGAACACCACGAGAATGTCCTAGGAAGATAATCCTTAAAGCCGCCAGCTCGTCGAGGCAACGCGACAAGCACGCCTGCGACAGTCCAATCGATCAATGCTATCGATAGACGCGCAAATCCCGCGTAATTTACGTGGGCCGCATTAGTGGTGCCGCATCGGAACTAGGCGACCCCCGCCGGCCGAACCGAGCAGCATGCTCGGAACGCCACTTCAAGCGTTCGAGCTCTAGATGGCTCGTCGCCACCTCCCGCCATAAGCCGATCGGGTACATCATGGCCTGGCTCAGCACGGGAGCGGCGACCATCGGCGGGTGACCGGCGCCGAGCAATTCGCCGCACCGAAGGTTGCGAGATTGCTGTTATCCTACTTTGTCGGTTTCGTCGGCTGGCAAACGCTCGGACCCGAATGCTGCACGCCTCTTCCATCACGCAGACTGCCGAGATCAGGGGCATCGAAGGGTCTTAAGCAAGTCCGCCCCGAATTGAACGTCTCCGTCAGCACGCGGCAACGTCGATCGCTCGATCGCTTATCTGTTCTTGACCAGACCTGGGCGATAATGTTGCCTCAGGCGAATGATCGGTGTTTTCGGGGGACTTAAACTTGACCTATCGCGTCATGGTAACCGGCGGGGCCGGGTTCATCGGTTCGACGCTGGTGAAATATCTAGTGCGCGAGGTCGGCGCCGTTACGCTCAATGTCGACAAGCTGACCTATGCCGGCACGCTGTCGTCGATAAAAGAAATTGCCGGTAGCAATCTCTATCATTTCCTCCAAGCCGATATTGCCGATGGCGCCGCCATGCGCGCCGTGCTGCGTGATTTTCGGCCGGGCATCGTGATGCATCTTGCCGCCGAAACCCATGTCGACCGGTCGATCGACAACCCGCAACGTTTTATCGACGCCAACGTCGTTGGTACCGCGGTGCTGTTGCAGGAAGCGTATAATTACTGGCGTGAGCTGGCGCCGCAGAATGCCGAACATTTTCGCTTTCATCATGTGTCGACCGACGAGGTCTTCGGTTCACTGCCGGCGCCGGTCCGCTTCGACGAAACTACCCGGTACGACCCGAGCTCTCCCTATTCGGCGACCAAGGCCGCGGCCGATCACATGGTGCGCGCTTGGCACCGGACCTACAAGATGCCGGTAGTCTTGAGCAATTGCGGCAACAATTACGGGCCGTATCAGTTTCCGGAAAAATTTATTCCGATGATGATCTTGAAGGCGCTTGCCGGCGAGCCGCTGCCGGTCTACGGCGCTGGCGAGAATATCCGCGACTGGTTGTATGTGGAAGATCACGTCCGTGCACTGTGGACGATCGTGACCAAGGGAAGTGTTGGCGAGACTTATCTCGTCGGCGCCAATGCGGACAAGCAAAACATTGATGTGGCGCGGTTGATCTGCCGGATCATGGACGAACTCCTGCCCGATCCTTCCGGCAGCCGCGAGCGCCTCATTTCGTTCGTCGCCGATCGCCCCGGTCACGATCTGCGCTATGCACTCGATAGCTCCCGCCTGCAGCGCGAACTGAACTGGTCTCCGCGTGAGACCTTCGAAAGCGGGTTGCGCCATACCGTGGAGTGGTACCTTGACCGTCGCGATTGGTGGCAACCCTTGGTAGACGATGTTTATCGAGGCGATCGTCTGGGCCGGTTGCCGACCGCTGCGATTCCGTGAGCGCCGGGGGCGAAGGGGAGGCGAGTTTGAGATGAAGGGTATCATTTTGGCGGGCGGGAGCGGTACGCGCCTCTATCCGGCGACTCTTGGGGTCTCAAAACAGCTTCTGCTGATCTACGATAAGCCGATGATTTATTATCCGCTGTCCACGCTGATGCTGGCGGGGATTCGCGATATCCTCGTCATCACCACCCCGAATGATGCGGATGCCTTTGAGCGGCTACTCGGCGACGGCTCCCAGTTCGGCCTCAATCTTGCCTATGCCGTACAGAAATCCCCCCGCGGGCTTGCTGACGCATTCATCATCGGCCGTAGTTTTGTCGGCCGCGATCGCGTGGCGCTCATCCTCGGCGACAACATCTTCTACGGCGATGGCCTGATTGAATTGCTGGCACGCGCGGTTAAACGGCAGAGCGGCGCGACCGTGCTTGCCTACTCTGTGGCTGATCCGCAGCGGTACGGGGTCGTTGAATTCGATACCGGCGACCGAGCAGTCGCCATTTACGAAAAACCGAAGCAGCCGAAATCGAATCAGGCCGTTACCGGGCTGTACTTCTACGACAACGACGTGCTCGAGATCGCCGCCGCGCTGACGCCGTCGTTGCGTGGCGAGCTGGAAATTACCGACGTCAACAACTCCTATCTCCGCCGCGACCAGCTCTTCGTCGAGCGGCTGGGGCGCGGCATGGCGTGGCTCGACACCGGCACCTGTGAGTCGTTGATGGAAGCGTCCGGCTTCGTCCGCACGCTGCAACACCGCCAGGGCCTTAACATTTGCTGTCCGGAAGAAATCGCCGCTCGCTCCGGGTTTATTTCACTTGATGATCTGCTGATAAGCGCACGAAAGTGCGAAAATAGCGAATATGGAAACTACTTGTTGTCCGTCCATCGCATGCTAAGTCGGGACCCGGTCGCTTAAAGCTGACGGGACTTCTGCTTCCGCAACGAGCGAAGCGAAGCCGCTTACGGCTCGAAATCACGCTCGCGCCGCGCGCGCATGATAGCGGCGGTCAGATCGCGCATCGGGCCGGCCAGGACTACCGGTTTGTGTGCCGAGGCGATGTGCCGGACAGCGTCGGCTGCCGCGGCGATTTCGGCAGCGCCGGCATCGGTTGCCGTATCCGTCAGCGAGTTGGCCAGCTGAGCGACAACTTCGAGCGGCTCGCTCCCCATCAACGCAAGGAGCGCGTCGGCATCCCGCAGCATTTCAGTGAAACCCGTCGGCGCGAGCGAGGGAGCTTCGACGTGGACATCTGAAGAAGGGACCGCTGCGTGGACCATGTCCATGTTCCCAAAATTCCCGACATCACGCCCCCCTATATATACGAGCGACACGGCTAACGACCGGTGAATGGCCAGCCGCAGGGTCCTGCACCCTTACAGGAACCGTTGTCTGGATAGCCGCCGAACCGCACTGGCGCCCACAGCCATTTACGCGATCTTCGTATAGGCGCGGCAGATCGCGGCCACTGCATCCCAGCCGAAAAAGCCAAGCAACCCGAGATGCAACCCTACGCCGATAACCAGCAGGAGCGTGGGACCGTCAGTTATCCACATATGTCTCCCGTGAGCTTGACAAGCCGCATATAGATGATTCGCGCGTTGTTGAAAACAAGCTTTCAATAAAATCTTGACATTCAATTCTTTGCGAGCCCGGGCCGAAGGGTGACCGCGAGTCGCGCTGAAGGCTATGAAGACGGCTTTCGGCCGCCGCAAAGCCGCCCTCCATTGCGGTTAACAGCCGCTGCGTCGATAGCCGCGGGATTCGGGCTCGCATTGGCAGTTTGATCGGCGTTGCCGTTTCACCAAACACTTGGCGGGTGCTTGGGCGTCGTGGCTTTTGCAAGCGCCACCCTGAACTCGGCACGATTGCAAGTTGAGTGCTCGCCTCCGGCACGAGAAATCAACGGCACTGAGGGTCACTTGTTGCGGTCCCGCGCCGCGCCCAGAGGTGGCGGCTCGGCTTTTTTGCCATAGGCGTGTCTTTGTCACTTTGCGATGGATTGCCTCCGACGTAGCCGGTATGAATAGATGGCTTTGATCGAAGGCGATCATTACGAGGGCTTGACGGCTCACATGACCATCAGACTGCAAGACTTGGACGTAAAGCTGTTTACCGATGGCGCCGACAAGGCGCAGATCGTTGAAATGGCCAAGCGGCCTTGGATCAGAGGGTTCACCACCAATCCGTCGCTTATGAAGGCGGCGCAAGTCTTCGATTATGTAGCGTACGCGCGAGAGTTCGTCGCAGCGGTGCCGGACCGTCATATTTCATTCGAAGTGTTCTCCGACGATGTGGGGGAAATGGTCGGGCAAGCGCGCGTGATCAGCACGTGGGGACCGAACGTGTACGTAAAGCTGCCGGTGACGACGACGCGCGGGGAGCTGCTGTTCAGCGCCGTCCGCGCTCTCTCGCGTGATGGCATCAAAGTCAATTTGACCGCGGTGTTCACTGCAGAGCAGGCCGCGAGTGGGATCGAGGCATTGGCCGGCGGCGCTCCCGCGTGCGTATCAGTGTTCGCCGGCCGTCTGGCCGATTTCGGCATCGACTATCGGCCGATCATACGCGACGCGGTCGCGCAAGCTCGCAAGACGTCCAATGTCGAAATCATCTGGGCGTCGACCCGTGAGGTCTTCAATGTGCTCGAGGCAAATGAAGTCGGGTGCCATATCATCACCGCGCCCGCTGCCGTGCTCAAAAAACTGCCATCGATCGGCTCTAAAACGGCAGCGGAGCTTTCGCTGGATGCCGTGACGGCATTCCGCGAAGATGCCCTGGCCGTGGGGTTGACTCTGCCGGTCGCTGCCCTTCGCGCAGCCGAGTAACGGATTCATACATGAAGTCCAGTGCATTCCGCGTAGTCCCAGTCTCGTATCGGCGGCTTCCAATCACGCCAGCCCGCGTCGGCTGGTTGATGACGCGTTCTTGCATTTAGCTAGTCTCCGCCGTGCATCCGTTCCGCATCTAGTTCGGTTTTCGCTGTGGCGTTCCGGCGGCCCGGTCGGCCCCGAGGACAAGTCCCCAATTCTTCGACGGTGCTTCCATACTGGAGGACATTTGTGACATCTGTCAGATCGCACCCTATTCATATACTGGGGACGTCGTGGATACCTTTCTGCGCTGGTCTTGGAATTGGCCAAAGTCTCCGATGGAGAGGCTTTGTTTTCAGTTTCACGGCAGAATGAACTATTCGATCAAATCAGGTGCAGCGGAGCATCCATACTGCCGGTCGATACGTTCAATCGAAGCTTCGGAGCAGTCTCCAGTTTGTTTCGACTGTCACAAATTCGCCGCGAGCTTTTGGCCGCAATCGAAAAGCACCGGGTCGGCAAGGTCGTGGTTCTCATTCCCCACGTCTGGACGCCAATGATGGCCGATTGCATACGCGACACCGGTGCGCATTATGCCGTTCTTGTGCATGACGCTACCAATCATCCAGGCGACGCAACGGCGCTGGTCAACCGCTGGCTGCTTCGCGACGCCCTTAAGGCCGACGAGGTGATTACGCTGAGCAATTACGTAAATTCGGCTTTAGTCGCGCGTTTCCCACAATTGCAGGGGCGCACCAGCAACCTCTTTCTCCCCGTTATCAGGTCGAGCGCGGTAAACGGCCACACCGTCCTGCGGCGGTCGGTAGGATTTCTGTTTTTTGGCAGGCTGTTGGCTTATAAGGGCCTGCCGCTGTTCATCGAAGCGTGCGAACTTCTGCGCGCGCGGGGCGCCGACTTCCGCATCGGCGTGGCGGGCGAGGGAAACCTGGGCGAGTTGGCCGGCAGGCTTGCGGCGCTCAACGCCGTCGTCGCCAATCGGTGGATCGCTCACGACGAAGTCGGGGCCATTCTCGGCCAATATGACTGTATGGTCCTTTCGAATGTCGAAGCCAGTCAGTCAGGCGTGGTTGCGTTGGCGCACGGCTTCGGCATACCGGTCGCGGCGACGCCCGTCGGCGGCCTCACCGAACAGATTAGAGATCGTTGCTCAGGCCTTATCGCGCGTGACGTGTCGGCGGCCGCATTGGCCGACGCAATGGAGCTATTCGTGACCGACACCGATTTGCGACGACGGCTTTCGGAAGGCGTAGCCAGGACGCAAAACGAGTTCAGCGTAGCCCATTTTTTTCAAAAAATAACCGAGCAGCAAGGCGAAAAATCACGATAATGCCTGAGCGCGGACGTCGTGCCTCAGGTTCGTTTCTCGCTCCGGTGCCATGTTCGCATGTAACTGATCAGGTCGTTCTTATGCCGCGCCAGATGGGCGTCGATGCTGTTCTTTCCGGCAAGCGAAAGGCGGCCGCGGAAGCCGGGGTCGGCATAGAGCCGCTGCAGCGCAGCGGCCGCAGCGTCCTCGTCCACTTCCGCCCAAAAGGTATCTTTGATGACGTAACGTTCGTCGGCATCTTTTACAGGCACCAGCGTGTAGGGGAGTAGAATCGCGTTGTCCGGCGTCATGAAATCCAAAATCGCAGACCATCCGGTAGCGACGGCGGCGCGGCTGCTGAGCATAGCTTGCGCTGGAATCATTCCGTAGCCTTCGGCCCGATGCGTGGAAAGGGCGACGTCGATACTGGCGTACAACGACCACATTTCGAGGTCCGTCAGGAAATCGGTGATAAAAATAACGCGCGGATCGTCGCCGACCTCGCGGCGGAAGGCGGTCCATGCCGAGCCCTCAATGTCAACGTCGGTGATTTTCAAAACCAAACGAACCTCGGTCTCCTTGGGGAACGCTTTCAGGAAGGCACGCACCGCTGCCATCGGGTTCTTGCGGACGACACCTGAACGAAGGCTGAGAGCAACGAGAACGGCGAACGCGTCCGATGGAATGCCAAACCGCTGGCGGTCCGGACTGACCTTGGCCGGCGGGTCGAGCTGAGGCGGCACGATACGGCAAGGGGTCGAAACCCCGCTCTCAACGAATGCCCGGCGTACGAATTCGCTTGGCACCCAGATCTCATCCAGGATGGCGAGAGGGCCCAGCCATTGCTCAGGAATCTTTTCGAGCTCCCATACACACCAGCCAACCACGAATTTGTTTTGGAAGGCGGCCGGCGGCAGGAACGCCGCCGCATAGCTGAATTGATTGGGATTGATGCAAATAAGGAGCGTCGCCTCGCCTTCGAGGATTGCCGCAGGAGGAACGCTCTCGCGCTGCGGAGATGCCGCCAGATGCTCCGCGGCAAACGCATTCGCGACGTCGAATCCGTAGACTTCAAGACCGGCGGATCGCGCGAGATCGGACATCTGTCGAGCGGTCCACCCCAGGCTTGTGGTGCTGCGCAAGAAGCCGACCACGAACACGGGCTCGGTGGGATGGGTGAGCCGGCGTTTACGGCCGGGAAGTCGGGGAACAATCTTCCGCACAATGATCTGCCGGATCGACCTCGGAACTAGCCGCCAGATGGCGAACAAGCCCAAGTTGAACCACAGAAATGGGACCAATCGGATGAATAGTCGCAAGTGGCTGGTTCCCCCTCTGCCAATGTCGGCCGCGTCCGCGCAAGCCTAAGGCTGATTGTCCGGCAAAGTCTTGGGCTTGCGACCTGACAGTCGATCGTAGAGGGTCAGCACTTCGCGGCCGACGATCTCACTCGAATATTCTGCTTCCACGATGCGGCGGCTTGCCTGCCCGAACCGGCGCCGCAACTCGCCGTCGCGAGCGAGGCGACTAATCGCATCCGCAAGCGCTGATGGATCGTCCGCGGGGACCAGCAAAGCATTGATCCCCGGTCGCGCGATTTCGCGACATCCCGGAACATCTGTGGCCACGAGCGGGCGGCCACATGCCGCCGCCTCCAAGAGGCTCATCGGCAGGCCCTCACCACCGCGCGAAGGAAGAACGCCAAAATGCGACAACTTCCATACATTGGAGATATCTGCGACATGTCCCATGATGACGATGCCGGCGCGTCTGCTCCAACGTTCGATTTCTTGCACGGGAATCGACGTTGGATTGGCCGGATCGGGCTCGCCGGCGATGAGGAGACGGACCTGAACTCCGCGATTCGACAGAAGGTCATGGGCGGCAATCAGGGTGCGAATGCCTTTATTGACGAGCAATCTGCCGACAAAAGCCGCGGTGATCGCCCCTTCCGGCTCGGCGAGCGGCGTTAGTCGATCAATGTCGACGCCGGAGCCCGGCAATACGAAGATCCGCTCGGGTCGCAGGCCAATCGCTGAAAGCGCGGCTTTGTCGTCGCTGTTCTCGACCGTCATTATCGTGTGGGGGCGGTTCGTCAGTCGCGGCAACAGGAGTTTGAGCACCGCTCCGACCATGCGCGCCGTCGGTTGGCGCGAAGCGAAGGCCCACCCAAGCCCGAAGAAAGAATTAAGCTGCGCAAACGGCATCCCGATCGACGCCAGCGAGCCGATGACGACCGGCTGCAACGCAACGTGATGGATGATGTCCGGTTTCACAAGAGCGTAGAGACGGCGCAGCTGAACCAAAATTCCGAAGACATCGACCGGGTTGAGACTTCCGCGCCGCCAGTTCAGCGGATGTAACTCGAACCCAAGGTCTTCGATAGCCCGCCCATCCTTGTTGACCCGGGTTGCCACATGAACCGCATAGCCGGCGCGCACCGCGGCGCGCGCCATCGGGACACGGTGCTGCAAAAAATACCAATCCTCGGTCACGACATAGAGGATGATCGGCCGGAGCCTTGATGCGCGTGATGGCATTGGCTGTTGCGTGAGCGAATCCTGCGAATAATTACCCTAGCGGCGTCGCGCAACTATTGTTGCACGACTGCGACGCCTAATCGCCCTTCACAACTCAAATCCGGCTTCAGTCCCTGCCGTATTCGTCTTTGAGACGCACGATATCGTCTTCGCCGAGATAGCTGCCGACCTGAACCTCGATCAGCTCAAGCGGTATTTTGCCGGGATTGGCCAGGCGGTGAACGCTGCCGATCGGGATGTAGGTTGATTCATTTTCATGGACAATGTGGGTCTCAGCGTCGATCGTAACTTCGGCGGTCCCGCGGACCACGACCCAATGCTCGGCGCGATGAAAGTGCTTTTGCAGCGAAAGCTTGGCTTCGGTTTCACCACGATTCGCTTCACTTGATAACGGCCGCCCGACGTCAACGCCTTGATAATAGCCCCAGGGCCGATAAATCCGTAAATGTGCGACGGCCTGCTGGCGGTTCTGCGCTTTCAGTTGCTCGACTAGTCCCTTGACCTCTTCGGCTCTGTCGCGTGAGGTGACCAATACAGCATCCGGCGTCGCGACCACAACAACGTCATCAAGTCCGACCACCGCCGTGAGGATCATTTCATCCGAGCGGGCCAGACTGTTACGGCTGCTGTGGAAGACGACCGGACCGGTTGACGCATTGCCGTCGGCATCGTGATCAAGCACGTCCCAGACCGCACTCCAGCTACCGACATCCGACCAGCCGCAATCGATGGGCACTACCGCGGCAAGGTTGGTGCGCTCCATGACCGCGTAATCGATCGATTTTTTCGGCGCGCGTTGGAAGGCTCGACTGGCAGGCGCAGAAAATCCAAGTCGCGCGTGAGCCCCTCGACGGCCGATTTGGCGGCCGCGGCAATTTCCGGCTCAAACCGCGCGATCTCGGCGAGCATGACATCGGAGCGGAATGCGAAATTGCCGCTGTTCCAAAGATAGTGCTCGGCGACGTAGCGGCCGGCAGTCTGTGCATCGGGCTTTTCCACGAAAGCCTCGACCGACCGCGCGGTCCCGCCGTTGAGTTTCGATCCCGGCCGGATGTAGCCGTAATTGGTAGCCGGGGCGGTCGCATTAATGCCGAAAGTAACGATCCGCCCTCGCGCGGCGACCGCTGCCGCTTCGCTGCACGCCTTAATGAAAGGCTCTGAATCTCGCAACACATGATCGGCGGCGAGCACCAACGCAATGGCGGCGGGATCCCGCTGGGCGGCCAGCGCTGCCGCAACCGCGACCGCCAAGGCAGAATCGCGCCGCATCGGCTCAAGCACGATGTCGGCTTCAACTCCGCATTCGCGCAACTGCTCGGCGACAATGAAGCGGAAATCGGAATTGGTGATGATGATCGGGCGGCCAAATGTTTCGCTGTCTGAGACACGGCCAATGACCTGTTGAAATGTCGATTGATCTCCGACCAAAGAGACGAACTGTTTGGGCATGCTCTCGCGCGAAATCGGCCAGAGCCGCGTTCCGGCGCCGCCGCACATGATCACTGGAGTAAGTACCTGTGCACCCATCGCCCATGCCGCTGTGAAGCTTGCGCCTTCCTAGCACACGATCTTTGACATTCAAGGGAATCTTGGCAGGCATCTGCGCAGATAGTTACGCCGCTCCGAACTCCCTGTCCGCAATAGGTACTTGTGCTAGCCCATTGGCAATTTTTGTAAAATCCAAGGGGACTGGCTATTGAGCCTTCTGTGCGTTGCGCCGCCGTGTGGACTGCGCGGCTCGTTCGGCGGGCAGTTGCAACGGGGTGCCGCGTCAACTCGCTTTGGCTCTCGGGCGGACTTAATCTGAGTTGGAACGGAGATCGCCATGCGCGTGACCATGATCGGCGCCGGCTATGTCGGCCTGGTGTCCGGTGCCTGCTTTGCCGATTTCGGTCACCAGGTAACCTGCATCGACAAGGACGCCGGGCGGATTGCGTCGCTGCGACGGGGCGAAATACCAATCTTCGAGCCCGGGCTTGTCGATCTCGTCGAAACCAATATTCGCCAGGGACGGCTGGAATTTGCTCTGGAGGCGAGTAGCGTTCGTGAGGCCGAAGCGGTTTTTCTCGCCGTCGGCACGCCGTCGCGCCGCGGCGACGGCCATGCCGATCTGAGCCACATCTATAGCGCCGCGCGCGAGATCGCGCCGCTGCTTCCTCCCGCGGCAATCGTGGTCACCAAATCGACGGTTCCGGTCGGCACCGGCGACGAGATCGAGCGCATCCTCCGCGGAGAACGCCCGGACGCCGAAATCCAGGTCGTATCCAATCCGGAATTTCTGCGCGAAGGCGCCGCCATCTACGACTTCAAGCACCCGGATCGCATCGTGATCGGCAGTGACGATGCGCGGGCGCGCGCCATTCTCGCTGAAGTCTATCGGCCGCTTTATCTAAACGCCGCGCCGATCCTCTATGTCAATCGCCGCACCGCCGAGCTGATCAAATACGCTGCCAATGCTTTCCTCGCGACCAAAATCACCTTTATCAACGAGATCGCCGACCTGTGCGAATGCGTTGGCGCCGACGTCCAGGACGTGGCACGCGGTATGGGCCTCGACAACCGCATCGGCGCCAAATTCCTTCATGCCGGTCCGGGTTTCGGCGGCTCCTGTTTGCCGAAGGACGCGACGGCTTTGCTCAAGACCGCGCACGACTGCGGCGCGCAGCTCCGGATCGTCGAGACTGTCTCGGCGGTCAACGACCAGCGCAAACGCGTCATGGCGCGCAAGGTGGTCGCCGCACTCGACGGATCAATCCGCGGCAAGACGATCGCAGTGCTGGGGTTGACTTTCAAGCCGAACACCGATGACACGCGCGACTCGCCGGCGATCCCGCTGATCACCGCCTTGCACGATCTCGGCGCCGCGGTGCGCAGTTACGATCCGGCAGGCATGGAACAAGCCAAGCCGCACCTACCCGACGTTATCTATTGCGACAATGCCTACCAAGCTGCCGAAGGCGCCGACGCGGTGGTGATAGCGACCGAATGGGAGCAATTCCGCGCGCTCGACCTCGAACGGTTGCGCGGGGTCATGGTTCAGCCTGTGATCGTCGATTTGCGCAACATCTACCGCGCCCACGAAATGAAGCGGGCGAAGTTCCGTTACGTCGGTGTCGGGTTGGCGGCTCAGTAAGCTGGGGGATGTCATTGTTATTGCGTCCACCGATGTCGCGGACACGATGGTGCAGCTCATTCAGACTGCAAAGCGAGGTCACGGTCCCGCACGGTGTGCACGTCGGTCCGCTCATGGTGACGCTCTAGACGCCGACCCTCGTCGCGCCAGACGGCATACCAATCGCCCCCGAGTATGATTGCTCTCAGGCGCTCGGCGCTTTGTTTCCAGCTAAGCCACGGCATGCCTTCCGTTGTCGGATGGAGACTTGCGCTCTGCAAGGCGAGCCACTCGCTGATTGTATGCGCGAGTTTTTCCGGCTCCGATCCGTGAAAGAAGGTGGCATGATTGCCGGCGACCTCCCGGAACACGGGAATGTCGCGGGCTATGATGGGTAATTTCTGCTGCGCAGCCTCGATCAACGGCAACCCATATCCCTCACCTTCGGACGCCGCAATGAGGCATGTACACGTCGCATAAATTTTCTGAAGATACTGATCACTGGCATTTTCAAGCCAAAATAAACGGGCGCCGAGTTCGTGGTGACGGCTGAGCTTCTTCACCAGTTGATCGACCATCCAACCCCGCTTCCCGACGATCACGAGGCGTAGATTGTGACCTTGTGCCCATAGCCGCTCGAACGCGGCCAGCGTTTGGGCATATCCTTTGCGCGGCTCGATGGTCCCGACCATGAGAAAGCTTGGCGCAAGGGTGAGGGCGCTTAGTACCTTATCGGCGTCGTGCGGTAGCCGACGGGTGGCGGGAAAATCCGCGTTATCGGCACCCAGGTGAAACCAGCCAATGTGGAAAGGCCACGGTCGCGATATCGCACTGGTTGAAAGCCACTGGATGTATTGATCGGCAACGGTGCGGGAAATGCAGACCACGCCGTCGGATTCGGAAGTCACGGCAAGCCATCTTTGATGAGCTTCGCTGAGGGATCGGTGAAAGTATCGTGGGAACTGGATCGGCAGCAAATCATAAACCAAAAAATAGACCTTAACGCCCTGATTGCGCATGCGACAATAGAAGTCGCGATGTCCGATGACGACATGATGTTGCAAGTCCAAGCCAAAGAACACGTCTCCCGACCGAAATTCGATGATTGTGTCCGGTTCGGCAAATTGCCCGTATCCAAGGATCTCGCGTGTGAATTGTCTCGCATAACGATAGCCAAAATTGTCCACCGTCGCGTAGACCGGCTCGACTTTGTAGCCCTGCGGCGGTCTATCGAGGAGCTGTTTGAGAATGCTTCTGGTTACACGCTGAACGCCGGACCGCGCGTCTCTCTGGGTGAGCTCCGAAACATCGACAAAAAGCACACTTTCACCGCGGGGCTCTGGATGATTTTGGGCGATGGCCATCGCTGTGCTGATGGCGGCGGATTTGTTCAAGACGTCCTTGAGAACCTGCGCTGTGGATGCAATTAGGTCAGCGTAACTTGTCGTCGACGTCCATGGTCGCGTTTTTGTGAGCTCATGTAAGCCTTCAAAGGCCTTGATGGCGCTATTCGCGCTCTCGTTCCACGAAAACCTAGTGGCTTGTCGAAGGTGATGAGAAATAAGAGTGGAACGGAATTCGTCGTCGCTGAGAACGCGTCGCAATTTGTGTGTAAGGTCGTCCGCAGAATACGGATCGAACATGGCCTCGTCGAACTCGACGACTTCGGGGATGCTGGATAGGTTTGAGGCGATGACCGGAGCTCCACACTGCATTGCCTCGAGGACGGGAAGCCCAAAACCTTCTGAGAAGCTCGGAAGGACGAATGCGTGACACATGTTGTACAAGCGAGGAAGATCGCCATCGCTGACGTAGCCGGGAAAAACGACTTCGTTTGGACGAAGTGCAAAACGCCTGACTGCACGTTTCAGCGCAACGACGTCTCCCTTTTCCATCCTTCCGATAGCCAAGATCTGAAATTTCGATCGAAGCTCCGGTGGCAGCTGCGCGAATGCCTGCATTAAACCCGCGATGTTCTTCCGCGGTTCTGCCGGCGTCCCAACCCAGCAGATGAAGGGCTTTTGCAACCCATAGGCTTTCGCGATCCGCGCACGCTCGATTTGCGACAGATCAATTCGACGGAACCGGTCGTCTGCTGCGCCTTGGAGGTTGACCACCCGATCGGCGTCGACCTGCAGCAGCGAAACGGCTTCGCCGCAAGAAAACCGCGAGATGCCAAGCCAGAGATCGGCGCGGCGAAAGTATCTGAGCTTGCGCGCATAATATTCCTGGAAGGCTCGATTTTCATCCGGCGAGGTCAGCGGAATCAGATCATACAGTGTCACAGCTGTCGGCATATCGGATGCAAATTCGCCGATGCTTGTCACCGCGTCGTCGCCGTATCCTTCGAACAGGCTGCTGATATGCACGATGTCCGGCTCAAGACTGGCAAGAAAGGCCTCTCGAAGCCGCTCGGCGACCTCGCGCCGAGCGGCGTTTGCCGGATCAAGATCCCATACCGGCCCGGGAGCCGACCAAACTTGAATGTTCTGCTGTGGTAATAGAGAATCGAAGTCGGCGCGGATGGGCTCGATCGTTTCGGGGAACAAACTATTGAGCGCGATGATCACTTCGTGATTGCCGCGGTTGGCAACGATGGCCTTGGCCAGCGCAAGCGAATAGCGCCCTATACCCCGAAACCGGCTCGCGGTTTGAGCACCCTGAAGATCTAAAACGATTTGCATAAGTGCGCCTCGCCACCGCGGCGATTGCTAAAGTGCGTCATCAATGGCGCCGACGAGATCGAAATAGATCTGACGTGCTCGCGGCGGCAGATCATCGACGGTTAAGCGCTCGGTGCGTGCTTGAAATTGACTGGCTCGCTCCGTGCGGATGGTTGTCCGCAGCCGCCTATCGAGAGATGGAAATGGCGCCAGTAGACCCTTGGCCATGGTATCAAGGAGCGGCCGAGCGGCAACAAAAATGCGGAAGCGGTAGAACGCGCGGCGCCCAATTGAGCGAATTGGTATCAAGGAGGGATCGGCCGCGGCCATGCGTTCCAAGCTCATCTGTAAAGTCTACAGCCAGGCTTGCATGAACCAATCCAAGCCCCTGTAACCCGATTCGTTGTCGTATAGGCGACAGCGAGACGCCCCCCGGTTATCATTAGTGATCTAGCAAAATCAAGAACAGAGTTGGGACGCCGGGCGCTCCTATGCCTAGGGAACCGGGCGTTAATCGTTCGCACCAGGAATTTTCGGAGCGCCCATCCATAGGGCCACTAAAGACGTCAAGGAATGACCAGCCGATCTAGCGTGCCGTCGTCCAGGTCCCGTCGACATCGACGCGGCACAGACCTTCGGCGATGCCATGCCTCATCGCCCAGCCAGTGGCGCGTTTCTCGTAGTCCGCGGCGTTGGTGTCATAGAAGTCCCAGCCCGGCGGAGAGAGGCCGGAATAGCCGTTGATGGTCGGAAGATGTTGCGCCAAAGCAACCATCATGGCGTCGATTTGCACCGCGAAGGGCTGGCGATTCCCTTCAGGTGCGATGTAGAAGCTTCGGCATTCGCGCGGTGCCCTGCCGATGGCATCGAGGTGCGCGCGCTCAAGCTGGCGGGAAAGATTGGTGCGCTCGGCGAGGTTGATCTGTTCCACCGCCGCCATGGAAAGCGCCACCGTCAGGGCGACCAGTCCTGCGAGCCGCACCAACTTGCGTGGTTCCTGCAATAAGAGACGAAAGATTCGGTCGAATGTTAATCCGATTGCCGTCGCCGCAAACAGGTTTGCAACGACGATGGCACGGTAGCCGACCCGGATCGCGTTTGCGCCCGGAATAAACACATAGAGCAGATGAAACAAAGAAAAATTGTGGATCTTGATCGTCAGGACGAAGAACAGCGCGCAGACGCTTACTCCTCCGATCACGAAGGCCCGAGCCATTCTCCCGCTCCCATCGTTCGGCCAAAACCGCGGGTGAAAGGCAAGAACGATCGACACCAGTAGCAGAAGCTGAACGATCGGCGTTAGCGCGATGCTGACCTCGCCGAAATTGAGCCGATCATCGCTGATCAAATGCAGCGAGCGGATCAAGCCACTCCACACCAGATTGTTAATTCCGACATTGACGATGTCGTTGGGCTGCGGTGCAAAAATGAGGTAATCATCAAATGTGCGTGTCGCTCCGCTGGCCAATACCGGCCCGTAGATGATCGCAAATATCGAAAGGGCGGCTAAAAAGCTCAGGCTTGTCGCCAGCCCGAAACCGAGCACGCGCGCCGGCCGCTCGCTCCACCAAGCCCGCACCTCCGGCCAAGCGATAGAAACGGCGATCGGTGTAAAGATCAGCAGCGCCGGCCCGAAGAACCAGGCCATATAGTAACCGTTAGAGGACAACAGGCCGTACAGGCCGCCTGCGAAGACCCCCAACACGTACGCCCGGGCAGGACGCCGGTGCAGGTCGCTGACGGCAAGCAGGCCGCAATAGGCAACGATCGGAATAAAGTAGACAGTAAAGTGCTGAAAGTGCCCCGATTTCAAATACAAGTTGTTGGCAGACGTGAAGAGCAGCGCGGCGAGTGACGCCAGTGGTACTGAAACGTCGAGCCGGCGCAGGAACAGGTAGACGAACAGAAAGGCGATCGCCGACAAGAGGATCGTGATCAAAGACAGCGCAAGCATCGGTTCGGCGCCCAGGACACGCGCCGGCGCATAGATGAGCTGGTCCAAGACGAACGCGTCGCTGTAGCCGAGCGTTTTGGCCTGGGGGTAGAAGAAGGGAGGTGACAGAAACTGGCCCTGACCGTTTAGCCAACGATACACATGCTCGTGGATGAAAGCTGCCAAACGCGCATCGCCGATATCGCCGAACACCAGATCGAAGTCCGAGAAGATCTGCCAGCGGAAGAAGATGAGGGCGCCGAGAACGTACAAGACCGCCGGAATCAGCCAGCCAACACGCCGAAGCACCGCGCGTCGATCGGTTTGCTCAAGCATGATTGCTGTCGACGCGGGCATAACCGGTTGCTCTTGGGAAGTAAGCTTCATTCGGGATTGCAGCGGCAGGGATGTCCGACGCGCCGGGCGGCGGCGTGGAGAATCGCCAGGGCCCGAAGGTAGCCTCGGCGGCGCGGCTCCGCCAATGAGGAACTCGCGATCGGCCGCGCGCTGACGCGGGCCAGTGCAGAAGTCTTACGATTCTGCGGGAGGCACCCATTTGTGAGCGCGCCAGATGGTCAGGCCGCTGCGCGAAAGCAGCACAATGCCGCCAAGTACGGTCACGGTGCCGAAGCAGAATACCTGCACGGCGGTTGCTGCGACGACACCGATCGTGTTGGGATAGCCGAAGATTTGGAAGACGTGCCCGAATACCAGCTGGTAAGTGCCGACGTAACCAGGCGCGGTCGGCACCAGCGTACTGAGCGACGCCAAGCCGAGCAGCATCAAGGTTTCCGGCGGCATGAGGCTGACGCCGAAGCTGCGCACGATTGCCGCAAGCGCAACGGCCTCAAAGCCCCAAACCCCGATCGAACACAGCGCAACGATCGTCGCATTTCCACGCAGCACTGAGGAAACACCTTCGATCAACTGATCCCAGCGCCGCGCAACACTTTCGCCGAGGCCGAACCGGCGCAAGTCGATCCGGTGCGAGACCAGGATGAATCCCATCGCGGCCCCAAACAGTATGCTCGACGCCGCTCCGACCAGGAGCACCCACGATGTCTCAGGCGACGTCACGCGCGTTGCTACGATCCACGCAAATCCGATCCACAGCGCGCAAACCAGAACAATGCCGTCGCAGACGCGCTCGACGACGATCGTGCCCAAAGAGGTGAAGCGGCTCATATTGAAGATGCGGCGGGCATAATCGGCGCGAAACAACTCGCCGACGCGCCCGGGCAGCACATAGTTGGCGGCAAATCCTGTCAGCAGCGCCTCCGCGGCGTGGCGCCACTTCACATTGTCGGTAGCGCGCAGGAGAACGCCCCAGCGCAGGCATCGTAGGGCGATGGCAGCGAGATAGAGCGCGATGCCGGCGATCAGCCACTCGCCGTCCATCCGCCGCAGCGCGGCTGCAACTTCGTTGGGGTCGATGTGACGCACTGCAAGCCAGAGAAACAGGCCGCCGAGAACAATCCCGGCGCCGCCAAGAAGGGCACGCTTCCAGGTTCGGGCGCGAGGTGAGGCTTCATGGGCGCGCTCACTATTTGCCATCGATGAGTTACCTAAAGCGGAATTTGAAAACGTACCACAGCGCCTTGATGCCGTCCTTCCAGTTGATTTTTTTGCCTTCGGCGTACGTTCGCCCGTAGTAGCTGATGCCGAGCTCGTAAATACGCAGTATGCGCTGGCGGGCGATCTCCGCGCTCATTTCAACCTCGATGCCGAAATCGTTCGCAGACAGCCGCAGTGACCGTGCGACCTCGCGCGTCATCATCTTATAGCAGGTCTCGATATCGGTTAGTGTCTGGTTAAAAATGATGTTGAAAAGAAACGAAATTAAGCGATTGGCCAGGTAGTGATGGAAGTACAGCGAGCGGTGAGGGCGCCCGTAGAAGCGCGATCCATAGACCACGTCGGCGACCTTGCGGACCGCGATCAGATCATACATCTGCACCCAGTCATTCGGATCGTATTCAAGATCGGCGTCCTGGATGACGAGGACGTCCCCGGAGAAGACGGCGAATCCCGTCTGCAGCCCGCCTCCCTTACCCCGATTGAACTCATGATAGATCGGGCGGATGGTTACGATCGCAGGCGCCGATTGCTGAGCGAAGATGAGATTGCCGTCGGCGTCGACATCAATAAATGATCCGCTGCGCGATCCATCCGGAAAATTGGTTTTCAGCCATTCCCGCGTGCCGTCCTTTGAGCAATCATCGACGACGATGATTTCCTTGTTCACGCTGGGCAGACTGCGAGCAACGACTGAGAGGACCGTTCCAAGCGTGTGGCGTTCATTGTAAACAGGAACAACGACCGATAGCAGCATATTGGTGTCCGGCTAGGAGATTGATTTAAAATAATCGATGGTCCGCGCGAGACCGTCACGCAATTGGACCTTGGGCGTCCAACTCAGTTTTTCCCGGGCGAGCGTAATATCCGGTTGCCGTTGTTTGGGGTCGTCGGCGGGCAGGGATTTGAACACCAGGGACGAACGCGAGGCGGTCATGGCGATGATCAGCTCCGCGAGCTCTCGCACGCTGACTTCGCTGGGGTTGCCGAGGTTGATCGGACCGAGCAGCGTGTCGTCGGCCGACATCAGCCGCACGAACCCTTCGATCAGATCGTCGACAAAGCCGAACGAGCGGGTCTGTGTGCCGTCACCGTAAATCGTGATCGGCTCGCCGCGGAGCGCCTGCATGATGAAATTCGACACCACGCGACCGTCGTTCGGATGCATTCGCGGGCCGTAGGTATTGAAAATTCGCGCCACCTTGATGCGCACGTTGTGCTGGCGATGATAATCAAAGAACAAAGTCTCCGCCGCCCGTTTGCCCTCGTCGTAACAGGCCCGCGGTCCCAGCGGATTGACGTGCCCCCAATAGGATTCGGGCTGCGGGTGGACGTGGGGATCGCCGTAGACTTCGCTGGTCGAGGCCTGAAAGATCTTGGCCTTGATGCGCTTGGCCAGCCCCAGCATATTGATGGCGCCATGCACGCTGGTTTTTAGGGTCTGTACCGGATCGAATTGGTAGTGAATGGGGGAGGCCGGACATGCCAGGTTATAGATTTCGTCGACCTCGACATAGAGCGGCATGGTAATGTCGTGCCGCATCACTTCGAAGCGCGGATTTGTCAGCAGATGCTCGATATTTTGCCGTCTGCCGGTGTAATAGTTGTCCACGCAAAGAACTTCGTGGCCCTCGCGCAGCAGCCGTTCGCAAAGATGAGAGCCGATAAATCCGGAGCCCCCGGTGACGAGCGTGCGTGTTCTGGAATATTCCATTGTCCCCCACGTGGCCCCCAATCGTGCCACCCATAAGACAACAGGCTTCTGGTTCGTAACGGGAGGCAAGCAGGTTTGGAATGCGATCGTGGTACACCGACAATGGCGCCGAAATCAAGCAAATGCCCGACGAATTGCGCCGATGACGAAACGCGGGTCCGCCGCTCGGCGATCTTGTTATCCCAAGACGGTGTGATACATCATGCGCCCCCGGCAAGATTTTGGCGCGCTGTGCGGAGAGGGCAAATCGATCATAAGCGGTTCGCTTTGGGAATTGAGCCGCCGCCAGAATTGACGCCAATATGAATGGCTATCCGAGAAGATCGATAAGATGCCGACGTCGGTAATAACTGGTGTTACGGGGCAAGACGGAGCTTACCTCGCTTCACAACTGCTTGAGCGCGGGCACCAAGTTTACGGCGCGTATCGAAGGACGAGTTCGGTCAATTTCTGGCGGCTTGAGGAACTCGGCATCCGCGGCCATTTCCCGTTGGTCGAGTTTGATCTGACTGACCCAGGGGCGTGTGTGCGGGTAATCGAAAAAACTGCGCCGGACTATGTCTTCAATTTAGCGGCGCAAAGTTTCGTCGGTGTATCGTTCGAGCAGCCAGTTTCCACTGCACAAATGACCGGGATCGGGCCGCTGCACCTGCTCGAGGCGATCCGTCATGTCAACAACAAGATCAAATTCTACCAGGCGTCGACGTCCGAGCTCTATGGCCGGGTTCACGCAGTCCCGCAAAATGAGGATACGCCATTCCATCCACGTAGCCCATACGCCGTTGCCAAGCTGTTCGGCCATTGGATCACCGTCAACTACCGGGAAGCTTACGGCATGTTTGCCAGCAGCGGTATTTTGTTCAACCATAAATCACCGCTGCGCGGACGCGAGTTCGTAACGCGAAAGATCACGAATGCCGTTGCGCGCATCCATCTCGATAAGCAAAATTGGCTCGAAATTGGCAACCTCGATGCGCGGCGAGATTGGGGATTCGCCAAAGAGTACACTGCGGGAATGATCCTGATTATGCAGTACAAAGAGCCCGAAACATTTGTGCTTGCCACCGGCAAAAATGCGAGCGTGCGAGAATTCACCGAAATGGCTTTTGCCGCAATCGGAGTAAGTCTCGACTGGCGAGGGCAGGGGGTGGACGAAACCGGCGTCTGCAAAACATCCGGTAAGACCCTCGTCAAAGTCAATCCATCGTTTTTCCGCCCCGCCGAAGTCGACAGGCTTGTCGGTGATCCATCTCGTGCACGAGAATTGATCGGATGGAAAGCCCATATGCCGCTCGAGGAATTGTGCCGGTTGATGGTCGAGGCCGATATCCGGAGAAACAAAATTGGTTTCTCGTTCTGAATGCGTCTTGATTACTGGCGGGACGGGGTTTACCGGCCGACCGTTGGCAGCACGACTACGTCATGAGGGCTACAAGGTCGTTATCTTAAGTCATGAATTCGGGGCTCCCGACGTGTTCAGCGTTGATCTGCGCGATCTCGGCGGCTTGACAGGATTGCTGGTCGAGATCCGTCCTAGCGCGATCGTGCACCTCGCCGGAGTTTCGGCGCCCATGCACGGCGACATCGGCGAAATATATTCGTCAAATGTTGGCGGGACGGCTAACCTATTTGCAGCGCTGACGGCCGCGAAGATCGAGCCGCAAATCGTCATCGTCGCCAGTAGCGCCCAAGTGTATGAGTTTCCGGATCGCAACGTGCCGATTACAGAGGACTTCCCCCTGGCGCCGAAGACGCATTACGCCGTTAGCAAACGTGCCACTGAAGATATTTGTGCGCTCTATTCGCGCCAATTCCCCGTTATCATTGCGCGGCCGTTCAATTACACCGGTCCGGGACAGACGGCTGAATTTATCGTGCCGAAAATTGTCCGACATTACGCGGAGAAACAACGCGAAATCAGGGTTGGCAACTTGAATCTGTTCCGCGATTTTTCCGATATCAGCCGCGTTGTCGAAGCCTATTCGCGGCTGCTCTCGCATGCAATTGCGCCGACGACCGTCAATATTTGTTCCGGACGTGCCGTCCACCTCGGAGATATTCTGAAAATTCTCGACGACATATCGGGTCACCCTATCCGTGTCGTGAGGGATTCGTCATTCGTGCGCGGCGACGAACCGCGGTTCATTGTGGGGTCGCCGTCGCGGCTGGAGACTTTGATCGGATCTTTGCCGAATCCCGAATTTCGCGAAACCTTGGCGCGCATTTATAATTCATTTTGCGAGTCGCGCAGTATGGCCCAGAGATAGGACGATGGATCGTCAGGAGGCTCGCTGCCACCGCGCGGCGATTGGCGCACTCCTTCCGAGGGAAATGCGTAGGGCCGGCTGGAGGAATTGAAGGCCAGCGTTCCAGATGTTTGAGCCCTCCTGAAGGAATTTGGGGACCGATGATGCTTGTCGACGGAATCGGCATTTGGTGCGAAATTACCGACCAGCATTGTTCAGGCCGGTCAGCAATTTTTCTGGATCGCGACGGAGTGATTGTTGAGGATACGGACTTTCTTGGTCGTGCGGATGACCTGCGCATGATCCCGCGAGCCTCTCAGGCGATCGCCCGTTGCAATCGACTGGGCATACCCATCGCGCTGATTTCGAATCAATCCGGAATAGGACGAGGATTTTATGTCTGGAAAGATTTCAAGGCGGTGCAGGCAGCTCTCGTCGCCGCGCTTGCCAGAGAAGGCGCCCACCTCGACGCCGTTCTGGCCTGCGCCTACCATGCCGATGCGGCGGGGCCATATCGCATCGCCGATCACTCCTGGCGCAAGCCAGAGCCGGGGATGATATGGGAAGCCTCGAAGCGAATGGGGCTCGATCTTGCGAACTCATGGGTGATCGGCGATCGGGCAAGCGATTTAGCAGCCGGCCGGGCGGCATCGCTCCGTGGTGGCGTCCTGGTCACTACTGGCCACGGTAAGAATGAGCAGGACGTGGCGTTGGCAATAGCCGACGAACGATTTATCGTGAAGGTGTCGCCTAACCTTGCGGCTGCCATTGAAGTGCCGATTGCTTTCGGATGCGGGGTACAACGCTGACCACCAGGATTGCCGTCGCGCAGTGCAGAGGACGCAGCGTAACAGACGGCCGCTGGCTCCGAGCGATAAGTCGTAATTTGAAGTCTCTTTTGCCAATCGGGAAGTCTTTGGTTAATCAAAGTTTGGTTGCGGCAGCTTTATAGACGGACGCGAGGGTCAATGGCGAAATCCGTACTCGGCATCATTGGCGGCTCCGGCATCTACGACCTGCCGGGGCTCGAAAAAGTTCGGTCGAAGAAGATCAAGAGTCCGTGGGGCGAGCCTTCAGCCCCGCTCCGCATCGGCGAGATTGTAGGGTTGCCGGTGGTGTTTCTGCCGCGCCATGACAAGGGGCATCGGCTCTCTCCTTCCGATATCAACTATCGCGCCAATATCGACGTGCTCAAGCGGGCTGGGGTCACCGATCTGATCTCGTTGTCGGCGTGCGGCTCGTTCAAAGAGGAATTGCCGCCCGGGACATTCGTGCTCGTAGACCAATTCGTCGACCGCACGCATAAGCGCAAAAGCTCGTTTTTCGGCCGGGGCTGCGTCGCCCATGTGTCGATGGCGCACCCGGTATCGCCGCGGCTGCGCATCCATCTCGCCAGCGCCGCCATGGCGGAAGGGATCGATGTCGTACGCGACGGCATCTATGTCTGCATGGAAGGGCCGCAATTCTCGACGCTCGCCGAAAGCCTGACTTACAAAAATCTTGGTTACGCCGTGATCGGCATGACCAACATGCCGGAAGCCAAGCTCGCGCGAGAGGCGGAGATCTGCTACGCGACGGTCGCCATGGTGACGGACTTCGATTGCTGGCACCCCGACCATGACGCGGTCACCGTGCAGGACATCATCAAGGTGCTTCTGGCCAACGCGGACAAGGCCAAACGTCTGGTCGCGCGGCTGGCGCGGGATTTCCCGCGCGAACATGAGCCGTGCCCGATCGGTTCCGACCGTGCCCTCGACAACGCCATGATCACCGCGCCGGAGGCGCGCGATCCGAAGCTTCTCAAAAAACTTGACGCCGTAGCGGGTCGGGTGCTGCTCCGCACGGGGCGCAAGACGCCGCGGTCGCCTAAGAAGCGTTGAGGCGCAATCAGACACGAAGATTGGTGGGCTGTCATCGTTCGTCTGGCGGCGGTTATCTTCGGCCTTGTCGATGACGCACTCGGCACCGGCATCCTGAAGTTTCTCGCCGTCTCTCGGCCTGCGGGATGAAGTGAAAAGCCGCCGGCGGCGAGGTGTACACGCCGCTCATTAACTGCGAACGGAGTTTCTCGGCTGGGTTGGTGTTTCGGTGCATCGACATGGCGCAGGAATATCAATCCTACGAACCGCTTTGCTTGCCCTCCCGCCCACATCGCTAGAAACAAGGTTCCGACCTCCAGAGGCGGCCAGAGGCCGATCGTGTAGCGCGGGATACCGACACTCCCCAGGGCGCTCAAGATCAGTCCACCGTGAACGATCACTCCGCACATGCCGCCGAGCTTGAGTGCTAAGCTCAACGGGCGGCGGCGGCAAAGTCCGACAAAGAGCAAAACGCTTCCGACTGCTAATAATGTAGCGACCGCGGCTGCTGTGCCTCGTATGATGAGGGGGAAAGGCGGTGTCCGCGAATTCTCCATCGGCGATAGCACGTCGTCCGCAAACGGCAGCGGTTTATCGGCATCAAGGTATGCGGCAAGTGCCGCTTTCTCGCTGTTCTCAGTGGCCCAGACGGTCCACAAGCAGAACAAATGATCGCCAGTGAGCCGCAAGTAATCGGGCACGCCGAGCCGCAAGCGGGCCAGGGCTGCTCGGGTCAAGCCTTCCCGCCCGTCTGCAGCCTCGACCGCGGCGCGCTCATTCGGCGCGAAATCAAATTCTACGAAAAGCTCATACCAAATCTCCAATCTGCAACGCGTCGCAAGGCTCGGCACACCGGCCAGCAGCTTCCGCACCGGCGCCAGTTGATACTCGAGGGCTTGTTGCAGCGGCTTGTCGGCGGGCGACGCTGCGTCGATCAATTGCTCCGGATGCGCGATACTGACCATTCCCGCCTTGCCGATAAGCTGGGTAGAAAGTAGCGTCTGGCGTGGGCCCGGATGATAGGCGCTGTGATAGACCTCCTCGGCTCCCAGCACAATAATGATCGGCAGAATGGCGAAGATTAATCGCCTGACAAGCGGAGACTCGCGGGGAGCGGCCAAGATAAGAATTGGGAGTGCGGCAATGAAGGCCAATCCGGTGAGGCGCACCGTCAAACAAATAGCAGCGGCTCCCGAGGCGGCAGCGAGAGAGCGAAGTGAGCCGGTTCGAAGGTGCGCAAGCGCCGCCGCCAAGAAGCAGAGGCTTACACTCATAAATAGCAATTCAGTGATGATGGAGAAGTGATATCGGTTTACTTCCCAATTCGCGAGAAGTCCCACCTCCACGATCAAACAGAAGAGCAGATTTCTTTCGGTCTTGAAAAGCTGCCAGGCAAAGATCAGAACAGAAAGTCCGTAAAGAACGTACTGGACAATGACATAATGGGACTTGTCAGAAATAAACAGCTTTAGGACGTCTAGAAAAAAAGGATAACCGCCGCTGCGGATCGCCGAAAAACCTAAATAGCTTTCAGAATCGGGGCCGATCAGCGGAACGTCGGGCGGCCAATAGATCGAATAGACCGCCAGAAAAATCACGACTGGGGCTACCGCGGCGGTGGCGCGCACGATGTTTCGCTGAACCAAGATGCCCCTCATCGTCAGAACGGATGATAAGCGACGAACGTCATAGTGCAAGCTGTAACGTAATCGCGGGGTCGTGTAGCGATAAATGACTTTCGGTGGGGAAGGTGCTTGCAATCATCGGTGGGTTAATGTGACATGACCGGACCCGGTGGCGGCAGTTGCCGCCTATCCCCCTAAGTCACGTCGTCGGCAGCGATCGCCTCAATTGGCTTTGTTTTGTAGTTCATGCTTTGCTTTCCGGCATCAAGCTGGGGTTTGACGTGCGGTTAGGGTGCCGTCAGGGGATGCGTTTCCAGCCACAGCGTGCGCGCCGCCCCGGTCGGATCAACCGCCACGTTCCTCCACCACGCAGCTTCATCGCCGCAGCGGTGAACCTCGCGATGATGGCCTCGGCATAATGGGACGGCAAACTCATCACTGACCTTGCGCCCGAGCGCTCGAGTTTGCGCGAAGCGAAGATGGTGAGCATCGGACGGTTGCCGCCCGCAAACCAAGCAAGGATTTTGTGCGACAAACTTGACGTGATCCCGGTCCCGAATCCGGCGCGGCTCCGGTAGTGTCAGGACGCTCTTATCATTCACCTTGGACCGCGCCCGCTCTTTTGGCGTTCCTCCGCGCTGGCGATGCGGTGTTACGTCGGCAGTTTCCCTTGCCGATTGGGGTAGGTCTGCGACGTTGGTCGTGAGCGTCGCAAGTCTCGCCCGGAAGGCTTCTTCCACACCCTGGGCGTCAGCCGAGGTCAGTCTGTTCTTTTTGACGAGGGACCGGTGCGCCCATAGTGCAGCATCGTCACTGGAGCCAAGATCACTGAGCTCGGCAATAATCCGGTCGCGCAGTTCGGCCGAGGCTACGGGGCCGAGAATTGCTTGGGTAGATTCCCAATGAACCTTGGCGTCGCTGCCGCCGCTGGTGCGGTGAGCTGGGCCGCCATGCTGTTGGCCGCCATTCAGCCGACCATTGGTGGTCGCCTTTGGCTTCTCAGGGTCGGCTGCTCGGCTTGTCGGCGCCGCGAGGTCGGGAGCATCGAGGTCATCCTCGCCGGCAATGCCCACCAGGGTAAAGAGGGCATACCGCCGGGCATAGGTCAGCGCCGCTCCCATCCGCTTCGGCGTCGCTATTTCGCTCATCGCGCAGACAGGCCAATCCGAGGCTATCCATTCCCCGGATGCGTGTGCCAGCATCGTCGTCAGATTGACAATGCCGGCACTCTGGTCGGTGGAGGTCGTTTGCACCGTGGCGATTTCGTGCTGGCCAAGGACTTTGCGCACGATGTCGAGCCCGCTCGATAGCGACGCATAGTGAAACGTGCGCTCTGCGGCACGGGGACCATCAGCGCGGATAGCCGCGATCAGCGACTTTTCCGGATTGACGAGTTCAATCTGAGCCTTGGCGAGGGCTGCGGCGAGGGCGGCGATCGATTCACTAGACCGCTGTATGACTGCCATCCCCAGGCGGGAGGTCGACACTGACAGCTCCTGATTTCGAGCGCTTGGCTCGGATGCCGTGACCGATCGCCTGCTGCGCATCCTCCGGCATCAGGCTCTTGAGTTCGGCTTTGGCCTGTTCGTGCTCGAGATGGGCCGACCGGGTCCGAGAAAACGTCGCGGCGAACTCCGCCCAGGCATTCGAGGAACTCATGTCGACTACGCGTACCGCCTCGATGCGGGGCTTCGGCGGTTGGACCCCGAACAGGGCAGGGGGCTCACCACTTTCGACGCAGCGCCAGAATTTCCGTTCGGCGGTAACAATAAGGTGCTGATAGAGCGGGTCGGCATGGGTCTTGATCTCGACCCATTTACCGCCGCCGGTAATGATCGAGAGCACCGCTGCCCTCGCCGCCACCACCCACATGTTATGTTGGAGCTGTGGCATGTGCTTTTCCACAGCCGCCTCCTCCGAGAACGACCAGGGGAGCATGAACTTGGCCTCGAACACCGCCCCACTCGACGCCACTCGACCGTCGAGGGTCGCCCCCATCCAGCGGAGACCGGCATGCCGGACATGCTTTTGGACGTCCGTGAGGACCTGCCCGCTGTTGGCCTCGTACCAACGCCGGTTCAGCTCTTCGGTGACGACCCCGAGCTGGACGATGAGGTTACGGGAGAGATCCTCAGGCTCGACCTCGCCGCGCTTCTCCTGCCAGAGCCGCCGCAGGGCTCCTTCATCGTCCCCCATGATAATCCGGGCGTCCGAGCCGCCGATGAAGTGTCGGCGCTCTTCCTGTGGGTTCGTCCACACACGCTGTTTCATTCCTTCATCCATGGTCCAAAATGGTGCCAGCCCATCTAGAATGGGATCATATGATATGAAACGTATCTTACGATTGAAATGAAGTCAATAGGAAAACCAAAAGCAAAGCCTTTGACGAGTGCCCAAATTCGGGCTGCCCGCGGCCTCGTTCGCTTGAGTGCGGAGGATCTCGCCCGCGAGGCGAGCCTGGGGCTTGCCACAGTTCGACGCGCTGAGGGTATGGAGAATGAGACTTCAATGACTGCTGCCAACGATTTGGCGGTACGCCGTGCCTTGGAGGCGGCGGGCGTCGAGTTCATCGACGAGAACGGCGGCGGTCCGGGGGTACGACTTCGGAAGCGCACCCCGAAACGGGGCGAATGACAGGACGGGTCATTTTCACCACCATCGGCGCGTCAATCGTCTTCGCCGCCGGGAACCATCACGGCGACATGGACTGCACAATGAGCACTCACAACAAACAATTATGAGGTTGCAGCTTGCCCAGCGCAAAGCGATAGGGAGTGACGCCCGCTCCCGTCGAGCGGCTGCCCGTCCGCATGGGATCATTCAGGCCGCGCTGTGCCGGTGCGTCAATTCATCAACGCGCCTAATGTGGGCGACGGCCGCCTCCGCCCCACCGGTCTTAGTCATCAGATCGAGCAAGCTTTCGTCTTCGCCGACGGGAGTGAGCGCCTGGTCCATGTAGCGATGTCGGTCAGGGTCTCGCGCCGCGGTAATTGCGGATGCAGCGAGTTTCAACAGCGCCCAGAGGATGGTGACAGTCTTGCGTACCGTGTCCCATCCAAAGCGCGGCCAGAAGATCAAGGCAGGCTCCGCCGGCAGACCCGGCCGTCGCTCTGAAGGATGTCGCAATCGCAAAACGCCGCTCTGGATCGGATGAAGGCCTTCGAGTCCGACGGTCAACGAGAAATTCAGCAGCAGCTTGACCATACTGGCCATTGGGCCTCCGGTCGCGGCGGTACGCCGCAAAAGCGTCCACATGTGCTCCCTGGAATAATAGAGGCCCCAAGCCTCCTCGTAGATAGCTGTCCACTCCTCACGAGTTATGTTCGGATGGTCGGTACAGACGTTTTCAAGGTCGTATTTGTTGAGATCGGGATCCATGTCGACCCCTTTGCGCCAAAGTATTTGATGATCCTCCGAACCCGGCAGCGGCGTCAGGCAAAAGAACTCGATGATATCAAGCGGCAGTTCGCGTTGGATGATTTCGATGTCGCGACGGATCGAGGCGGGAGTATCGGCGGAAAAGCCCAAAATGTAACCAGCAAGCGTGAAGATTCCTTGCGCCTTCCACGCCAAAAGCATCTTGCGGTATTCCGTGATTTTGTTCTGGCGCTTCTTTGCGGTGGCGAGATTGTCCGGATTGATATTCTCAAGTCCAATGAAAACGCGCGTGACGCCGGCGCGCTTCGATTTCTCGATGAAATTTGGCAGCTTGTGACACAGAGTATCGACCTGGATCATTAGGCCAAGTGGAATGCCGTCGGCCTCGCGGAGCTTGATCAAACGATCGAGAATAGCCTCCCAATCTTTGTTTCGAGCGAAGTTGTCATCCGTAATAAAATATTTGCAGACGCCCTGAGCCCAATTGGCGCGTACCAGCGCTTCGATGTCATCCGGCGAGCGATAACGCGACTTACGACCCTGCACGTTAATGATCGTGCAAAACGAGCACTCGTAGGGGCACCCGCGTCCTGCGTCAAAGCTGGAACTCAGGCCAAGGGTGCGGCGGACGTTCATGATGGGAAGGAATGGTATCGGCGTCCCTTCGATGCTCGGCAAATCTTTCATGAAGTTGTAGACCGGCTGCAGTCGGTCTTCGGCAACGTCCCGCAGCAAAATGTCGAGCCGGCCCTCGACCTCGCCCGCGAACATTGACACACCTATTTCGCGACAGGCGTCTAGGCCTACGGCCTTGCCGTCGAGCATCGATAGGCAGCCCGAGACATGAAAGCCGCCAATTGCAACTGGAATCCCGACTGCACGCAGCGGACGCGCTAGATCGAGTGCGCGCGGATACTGATTGGATTGCACGCCGACAAGCGCCACCAGGCCGAAATTGCCGTGACGCTTAAATCGCTTTATCAGTTTTTGTACCTCGACTTGCTGGCTGAATTCGTCGATTGCTTCAAGGTCGATATCAACGTCAGGGCCGAGCACCTTGCGCTTCGCGCATTCGAGCGCGACGCCGTAGACCGCGGCCAAAGAGTTCGAAGGGATAATTGCACGCCACCAGCGGATCACATAGCCGTCTTCGCCGTAATGCGAGGGCTTGACGAGAACCAGTTGAAATCGTCGATCGGCTGATGGTTTAGACAAATATCCACGCCCTCATTGCAACATCATACCTACTAACCCACCCAATCGATTTAAGCCTGCGCAGTCAACCCCGTCGTCGCGTAGCGCGGCGACCACAGGGACGGCGCGGTGAGATCGCGTCTAACGCCAAACATCCGGATTGCTGCGATGCACACTCGACTTAAGGTCCGAGGCCATTTTCAGGCAAAGATACCCGCTGTAATCATGGGCGCCGGATCGTCGGTTGCGGTCACCGCATCGCCGATGGTCGTGCGGATTTCGTACTCCTCGCGCCAAGGAATTGCGTTTGCCGGCGAGTATTTCGGTAAGGCGGGTATCAAGTCAGTCCGTGACGATGGTGTCCGATTATGCGGCAGGCGCCGAGATAGAAGCTTAGTTTAAGAAATCATTCTAGGCTTATGGCGGTAAGGTGATCGGCAGTCTTGGGATGCCTTTGGCTAATCCGGATTTTTCACCTTTTCTGAAGCGGGGCCGCAGATGCCCATCCCCAAGCGATCTTCATTTTTGTTCCAACAAGCCAAGGCGCGACGTTGATGCGTCAGTTCGCGGAGCGGGGACTGGAAAGGAGCGGGATCAAACTACTCGGCGACGGCGGCGTACTTGATGAATATCTGATGGACGAGATCGGCGACACCATACTGGGCAGATTGTCCGCATCTCACTACTCCGACGCCCACCCGTCCGCATCGAACCGTCAGTTCGTCACAGAGTTTCGGAAGCTTAGCGGCATCGCGCCAAACTTCATGGAGGTCGGCGGATATGACGGAATGGCATTGATCTACAAACCGTTGGAAAAGACGCGGGGTGAAGCGGAGGGCGTTACTCTATTCGAGGCAATGAAAGGCATGGCGTGGGAGCGTCCGCGCGGCCTGGTCAGCATCGACCCGCAAACTCGCGAAATTATACAGAACGTTGATATGCGCAAGGTTGAGAAGGTCGACGGTCACTTCCAAAATATCGAGGTCGGGACGTTTCCGAGTGTCAAAGATCCGTCGTAACGTTGGACGGTCTCCGGGCGCATGTTTCGACTAAACTACCAAAATCGAGCTAAACGGCTTTGCGTCGACCTCGAGCCTGCCCATAATTCGCAAGGCGTGAACCGGTGTTTCGGAAGCTGGAGCTGTAGCCTTATGCGGCTCCGGTATCGCCCAGTTTCAGGGGTCGGACTCCCCGCTCATGCCCGGTTTATCGAACGGGCGCCAAAAACTTTCGGCACAACTCTGATTAACCTAACGAGCCGGACATGGTCGCTTGTCATCGATTAACGGTCGATCCCGTCGCCGCATATTAACTTATTCCTGCTCATACTGGCGGATCTGAATACCGGAGGGGCCGGGTTCACAATGGACGAAGGTGCGGCTGCGCTTGCGGCCCCCAGCTCTACGATCGATGCAGGCGCCGCCGCTCCCGCGGGCGCGAACAATGACGCCACTGGTGTGCAAGACATGACCTCGCCGGTCCGGACAGCCTGCTCGCGAAGGAACTAACGTCCGAGACGTTCTTTCGGAGGAGCAGCGCCGGTTTTTGTCATCGAGCTACACGAGAGGACTTGAAGGATGGGAAGACTTCTCGAGGTTGTGACGCCGCTGCACAAGGCGACCAGGCGCGACTATCTCGCGCGCATGAATGACGACAAAGTTCATTGCATGATGAAGGTGAAGGAATGCGAATTTGATTACTGGGATGGCGACCGGCGTTACGGCTACGGCGGATACAAATTCATCGAGGGGCGCTGGCAGCCGGTTGCAAAGGCGTTGATCGACATCTACGGGCTCAAGAACGGTCGAGCGTGCTGGATGTCGGCTGCGGCAAGGCATTTCTGCTCTTCAAAATGAAAAAGATCCTGCCCGATTTAAAAATCGCGGGCTTCGACATTTTCAGGCACGGGCTCGCAGACGCGCGCGACAGCATCAAGCCTTATCTGTTCCGCTACCGCGCACAGGATCGCTACCCTCACGGAGACAATGCCTTCGACCTCATTATCTCGCTCGGCTGCCTGCACAATCTGCGGCTGTTCGAACTCGAGACCGCCGTGCGGGAGATCAAGGTTGCGAGCGAACCTGGAGCGTTGGTGACGGCACTGAAGAACCCCTCCTATCACTTCAAGCGAATTGGATTGGAAGCCGGGCCACTTTCGCAATGGCTGTTCAGCGAACTGGCCGAAGCAGAGTTGCCGGTAATCTGTGTCGAGACGAGGCACATGCAGGCGGTGCTGAAGGCACAGATCAACAAGACGGACCGCAACGATGCGCGCGGCATCGCGCAGATGATGCGGGTGGGGCTTTACCGCCCGGTGCATGTGAAGACGCTACGCAGCCAGAAACTGCGGATGATGCTGACCCATCGCAAGTTTGCTTCAATCGAAGGCCATCGCCGTCGAGAACGATCTACGGGGTACTTTACGCAACTTCGGTCTCAAGGTGTCAAATCGCACCCAACTCCGACCCCCAGTCTCGCGTGCAAGAACGACCCTTTTGACGGAGCCGAGACCGGCGGCGCGGAGCCGCAGATAGCGGAGCAGAGCCGGTCTTGGCGGGCGGCGAATGGTGAGCGGGAGGTTATGCGCGGTTCTTGAAGCGCCAACTCTCGTTGCCGGTCTCGACGATATCGCAGTGGTGAGTGAGGCGATCGAGCATGGCGGTTGTCATCTTGGCATCGCCGAACACTTGAGGCCAATCAGAGAACGCCAGATTGGTAGTGATCAGCAGCGAGGTGTTCTCATAGAGTTTGCTGATCAGGTGGAATAACAACTGTCCGCCAGACTGACTGAACGGCAGGTAGCCGAGCTCGTCGATGACGATGAGGTCGTGGCGCAGCAGCTTCTCGGCGAGGCGGCCGCTGCGACCGGCGGCCTTCTCCTGCTCCAGCTGATTGACCAGATCGACTAGGTTGAAGAAGCGGCCTCTGGCGCGAGCCCGGATGACCGCAGAGGCGACGGCGATGCACAGATGGGTTTTACCGGTGCCGGTGCCACCGATGAAGATCGCATTGCGCTTGGCGTCCAGGAATGTACCGGTGGCGAGTTCGCGCACTTGTCCTTCATCGATCGGCGTATCGGCGAAGGCGAACGTATCGATATCTTTCAGGACCGGGAACTTGGCTCCGCCGATGCGGTAGCTGATCGAGCGTGCCTGCCGGTGGGTGCGTTCCGCCCGGATCAGACTGGCGATGAGCGGATAGATCTCATCGCGTCGGGCCAGTCCCTTACCGGCAATCTCATCGAAGTTGGCGCGCATGCCGTAAAGCTTCAGTTCGCTCATGGCTTCCAGAATCTCGTGGCGTTCCATCAGGCGATCTTCCTTATGCGGTCGTATCGGCCACAATCGGCCGCGGGTTCGATCTTGAGGCGAAGCGCGTCAGGCGTTGTGATGCTGGGCGGCGTCGCGGGCTGCTGCCGGCGTGCCAACACAGTCAGGATGACATCGCCACTGGCGATGCCGGCCTCCAGCGCTTCCGTACAGGCGGCCTCGACCGCGGCCATGCCGTGATCCAGCACCGCGCCCAATACTTTGACGAACTGTCGATCCCCGTCGGCGTGTTGCTTCAGCTTGGCGCGAACCTGGGTCAGCGCGGGCGGCAGTGCCCAATCCTTGAACGGGGCGCCGTTGCGCAACGCACCGGGCTTCTTCATCAGGACCGGCAGATAATGCCAAGGGTCGTAGATGATCTGGTCGCGCCGGAACTGGCGCGGATGGTCGGCGACCACCTCGTCACCCAGCAGAACGACGATGCGTTCGGCATGGGAGCGCACCAACACCATCCGACCGGCGGCCCGCGCATCGACGCTGTAGCGATTATGATCGGCCATGATCAGGCATGTGGTGCTGACCCTGACCGCCTTCTCGACAAACCCATCGAAGGGGCCGCGCAACTCCATCAGGCTCGTGCGTTCTTCCTGGAACACCTCCCAGATCGTGCGCTCTTTGAACTCCGGATGTTGGGTTCGTTTGGCGTAGGCAATGCACTGATCTTCCAGCCAGGCATTCAACTCAGTGAGGCTCTTGACCCGCGGTTTGGGCCGGAACATTTGGTCGCGCAGATCGCCGACTTGGTTCTCGACCTGACCCTTCTCCCATCCTGAGGCGGGCGTGCAGGCCACCGGCTCGATCAGATGGTGCGAGCACATCTGCAGAAAGCGAAGATTATATCGGCGAGCCTTGCCGACGAAGATCGCCTCGACCGCCGTCTTCATGTTGTCGTAGATGCCGCGCCGGCACACGCCGCCATAGAACCGGAACGCCTTGTCGTGGGCGTCAAACACCAGCTCCTGGGTCTCGCGAAAGTAGACGCGCACAAACGGCATGCGGCTGTGCGACAGCTTCATGTGCGCCGCCTTGACCGTCAGCGGCAGGCCCGCAAGCGTGATCGTCTCGTGGCTCCAGTCAAACTGGTAGGCTTCTCCTGGCGCGAAGCTCATCGGCACATAGGCATGCACCGGAACCCGGACGTGCTCATTGCGCCAAGCCTTGACGAACCGATGCACGCTGTCGTGAGCGCCGTCATATCCGCGCCCGCGCAACTCCTCGAACAGCCGCTGCGTCGATCGGCGTTCTCGCTTCGGCAGCTTGGCTTCCTGCTCCAGGATCTCCCTGAGAACCTCGATCCATGCGCCGAGCTTGGGCGAGGGCTGAACTCCGCGCTCGTACTTGAACTCGGTCTGGTGACCACGCACGACCTTGCGCACCGTCGCACGCGATACCGACAGCGTTCGCACGATCTCCTTGATCGAGCGATGCTGCTCAAAATAGGCGCGTCGAATCTCGCCGATCTTCTCCACGCCAATCATCCCCCAATGCCCTTCCCGGCCCCGCAGGGCCAAAGGGAAGGACGCTGACACAACTCATCATAGGGGGGTCGGTGTTGGGCGCGAAAAGCCCCCTTAGGGGGTCAATGTTGCAAGCAATTTTGCAGTCTGTTGTCGCAATGCAGCGATTTGGTAGCCATCGGACGAAGAGCGGACATGGCCGGCGCCCTCTCAAAATGACGTTCATGGCTGGCCGATCTTCAGGCGATCGAGGGGCCTTCCATCTCGAACAGCCGCTGATACTGCTTCACCAGCGCGTTCTTGGGCTGGGTCAGAATGAGCTTGAGCGAGGCCTCGTCGAGATCCTCAAGCGTCGCCACGACCGGAAGGGCGCCCGACGAATTCCGGGATCAGGCTGGGCCATCGGGGTTACGGGTCATATCGTCGCCGCCACGCAACGCGCGATCTCGGCGATGCCGTCATGGATCGGATCGATCGGCAAGGAAGGGCAGAGTCCGCGCCAGGCCGTTAATGCGGCGGCGAGCCGGGAGCTACGCTCGTGTACGAGAGCCTCGATGACGCGGAGAAGAAGCGTTTCAAGCAGTTCGCCCGCCTATTGCGACCACATCAATCATATGCATGCTTAGAACGAGCGTTATGGTTATAGCGGGTACGGCGGCGCGAGGACGCGGGAACGGTGCTCACCATCGGAGCGACAAGGCGAGCGGGCGATCTTGTCTCGTCTGCTTTTTAGCGTCGTGACAGTTCGGATTTCATAAAAAGACGGCCGATTGTAGCCCTATGAAGGTCCGGTCAAACGGCACAAGAATTTTCGTGATAGCATTACGATTTAGAGGGTAGGAGATTGCGCGAATGCCCCATATAGTTCCTTCGAAATATGCCGATGCCAAACTGGCCGAAAAGAATGCTTGGCGACGTTACGCTGACGCAAAAGGCGATAATTGGCGCGAAGCTTTCTACGAGTGGACGGAAGCGCGCGATGCAACGTTCGCGGCATGGGTCGACGAGGTCGCTGGTCAGAACAAGTAAGCGCCGAATGGCACCCGTAAAACCGAGTTCAATCCAGCGATCAGAGCCGGTTCCGGAAATCTGCATAGGACGATAGGTCGAGTTTCTGCCTGACCGCGGGCACGCTGTGGCCTGCGAATCAGGAGCAACCATTACGGTTCATTTGGCGCCAACCAGTCGGCTCCGCACTCAAGAAACGAATACCGAACCTTGGCGTGGCTCTGGATCCCGGACCAAAGCAGGCGCCGTCTGATCAGATCGGCACGGCTGTCGGATCGTATGCGAACAAGCCGAGATCATCAGCACTTCGCCCCGGACCGAGATGCTCTTGATCGGAGCTTTGCAGCGCGTTAGCGCGTTCTCGGGATTGGAGTTGCACGGTATTGGCACGGTGCTTGCGGGCCCGTTCGTAACGCAATAACGCTTCCTCCGCAGAGGTGGCCTGTGCAAAGCACCGTCCGAGCACCATCCCATCCTCGATCGCCATGACCGCGCCCTGGCCAAGAAAGGGCAAAGTGGGGTGGGCTGCATCTCCGAGCGTGGAAACGCGTCCTAGCGTCCATTGCTCCAAAGGATCCCGGTCACGCAATCCCCACTTGAATAGCGTCTCAGGCTGGATAGCTCTGATCATCCCCAAAGCCAAGGGATGAAAATCCTGATACAATTCCAGAACTTCGCCAACCTTTGCAGAGATCGCCCATCCTTCCTGTTCCCATCGAGGCTGCCGCGAGATCGCAACAACATTCATGAGCGTATTCTTGCGGAGCGGATAATGAAGAAACAAGCGATTTGGCCCGATATACATGCACGCACCTTGCGCACTGAGATGCTGTGACTCGTTTTCGCAGGGAATAAGCGCGCGAAAGGCCACCTGACCGGTATAGGACGCAGGCGCCGAACCATAGACCGCGTCACGAACCGCCGAGACGACAGCCGTCGCATCCAATCAAGGCGTCACCTCTGACGACTGTACCGTTCACAAAGTGCGCGGTGACGCCGCTGTCACTTTGCACAAGGCCGCTGAAGGCATGACCAAGATGAACGCAATCGGGATCGTTGGCGAGCACAGCTGCGTTCAGAGCGTTATGAAGGTCTGCGCGGTGGACCTGGAAATGGCCAGCACCGTGTTTTGACTTGTAGTAATGACCATCCGGTCGACGATGAATGATCTTGCCGCTTTGGAAGTGTCTCATCATCTGCTCATCTGAGACGTTCGAGGTCGCCGCGATTGCCTCGCCAACTCCCAGAAATTCGAGTGCATGCATCGCATTCGGTGTTACAAGGAGGCCGGCGCCGAATTCCCTCAGCTCAGATGCCTGCTCATAAACTGACACTTTGAATCCATGGCGCTGCAATGACAAGGCAGCGGTCAACCCGCCAATGCCGGCTCCGATGACAATGACGTGGCAGTGGGTCGATACCATTGACCTTCCTTATGATGATAAAGTATCCGCTATGCCAACTCGACACGAGTGCCGCGAAACATTAGCAGTGCTGTAGCCGCCGCCGCGATCAGCGCAAACAAACAGGCGACCAGCAAGATGTGCGTCGGGGGCAAGCCGACCGACAACAAATACCCGCCCAAAACGGGTGCCGCCATTCCGCCAAGGCGCCCGATGCCGAGCGCCCACCCGATGCCGCTGGTGCGCATGCGCGCCGGATATAGCTTCCCGCAGGCCCCGTTGACGCCGGTCTGGCTGCCAATGATCGTCATCCCGGCCGGGAATATTATGACGCCTCGCCAGTAAAGTAGATGTACTCCTGGCGGTGACGCCGGCACTGGTGCGAGCAGCCATCCGCGGCTCTCCCTTGCGTTATGCGGTTATGCGTAACGCCCGTCGTTGACGTCCACGCATAGGCTCAGTGTTGAGCTCAACGGCTTTGCGTTACTCGTCACTGACATGGTCTTAAGGCGTGCGCTCCGGATCGGCCTGCGGACCTCGAAGCCGGTCCTGAACCCCGCGGCCGCTGATATCGACCCGCGTTCCCAGGGTGCGCTTTAATCGCCTGTCACGCGCGGGGCGGTCGAGTAGCCGAGATAGTTCTTTACCATTGACGGCCCGCTGAAGGTTCAATTGGGTCTTGGCGCGGCGTGGTCTTGATTGCCGCTGCAATTCTCATTCTGCCTGTGTTACGGCGCGCCAAAGCGACACCAGACCTCGGCTTTCTGGCCAAAGCAGACTCTGCTCGCGCCCATTCTCCCCGCTTTTTTTCGCTCGCCATGAACGCCAGCAGAACGGGGTGCGTCGGCTTCTACTGCGACGATCATTCCAGAATAGCGAGCGTAAAGAAGATCAACTCGTTGTCGCCACATGCTTACAAATGCGCCGGAGGTTAAATTATCAACTGATTTCCAGACGGATTTGATGGCTGGAAGCGTGTTCCCCCAAATGGCGCGCTTGCACCATTTTTCACCCTTTTCCCTGCCTTCATCGGTCGCACACATTGACTGCCACGCGATCCGCTCCGGATGACTGACATGTTCCGAGGCTCCCTGCCATCGTTGTTGGTGAATCAGATAGAGGTCACTGAAAGTCGGGTTCCTGTGGGTATCCAATTCAAATAGTATCCCCTCAGTGGCGAATTTGTAGGCCGCGGCGATTGCATTGTCGCGTGGGCTCGTAATGTCTCCAGATCCGTACTTGTTGAACTCATACTTGTTGAGTTGAAATAGGCCGATATACGATCCGGTGCGTGCCATAGGATTAAAATCTGACTCGATCTTGGCAACCGCCTTCATAAAATGAAAGTCCAGGCCGAAAGCATCGGAGGCCCGTCTTATCTCCTCAACAGGACTTCCAATTGGGAGGCCTCTTAGCGAATCTAAAACGATGTCTGCTGGCTTTTGGTCAGGTGGGAGTTCAGCATAAGCATAATAAGCAAGGTACGACAGATCGCGTTTCGGTGCCGCCGGATCGATGGATGGCTCCGCAAACGTGGAGTACTCTTTTTCTAAAGTTGCCGGGTCTTTTTCCGGGGTATCAGCTTTCTCTGCAACTAAGAACGTTTGAGGAAGTTGAGGACTTGCAGGCGGCGTAACTGTGAGCGTTAAATGCGTGCTGACGCCCGCCATGGACGCCAAATTTGGGGCGGCAGAGCTTAAACTGTCCCCGATCATTGTTTGACAGATCGCCGAACTCGGAATGGCAATTATAATCCAGCTTAGCTGAAACGCCCTCATTTCCCCTATCCCCTAGCAAGCATGCCGAAGACCATACTAAACACGGTCTGCGCCGTGTCCAATAGGCCCTGTGGGCGCCTCAACGTGGCGGAACCGGTAACTGTCGGCCCCAGCGCCAATCGTGCGCGCCGCAGCCGCGCGCATTGTCGCTAACTATCCGGGCCAGCGTTTCACCCTGCGCAACGGAATACTGGTAATCCGAGAACATGTTCCCTGAAACTGCGCCTGATCGTATGCACAGGCGCGGATACCCGCCTGCCTCGGGCCCCAAGCGGCGCACCCGGACGGCCCGTTTTGGGGTTCCTGGCTTAAGCCGACCCTGTCGAGCGACTCGACGCCGATCGGCGCGGCCGCTATCTAAATCTCGATGTCAGTATCGCGTGAGCTACGGCGCCGTCTCCGCACCGACCGTTCCCCGCCTCGCCGCTTTGAGCCTTGCTTGCCGCGACTTGCCAAAGAGCCGCCAGCGGGCCCAGGCTGGATTCACGAAATCAAGCATGACGGCTTCCGCATCATCGCCCACCGCGACGCCAGCAGCGTGCGGCTAATTACGCGCAACGGGTATGACTTCAGCGAGCGCTTTCCCTTGATTGTTGCGGCAATCGCAGACCTCAAAGTACGCTCTTGCGTGATCGACGGCGAGGCGATTGCGTGCGACGAGAATGGGCTATCAGTATTCGAGATGATCCGATGGCGACAGCACGATCAAGCCGTGACGCTGTGTGCTTTCGACCTCCTCGAACTCGACGGCGAAGATCTGCGCAAGCGACCGATCGAGGAACGAAAATGGACGCTTGCCGCTCTCCACCGGCGGTCGCATGATGGTATCGCCCTCAACTCGTATTTCGAGGGGAGCGGTGCGACCATCTACAAGGAAGCTTGCGCACTCGGCTGCGAGGGCATCGTGTCAAAGCGGCTCGGCTCACCTTATCGGTCTGGCCGCACGGACCATTGGCTCAAGATCAAGAATCCCGTTGCGCCGGCAGCGCGCCGCGAAGCCGAGGAGGATTGGGGCCAATGAGCGACAATTACAAAATTTATGTCGATGCCGGGCAACCAGCGACCCTGAACAATGGAGGAGGCGTATCGGATGATTGCGCCACATTGCAAGAGGCTGCTTTAGCTTGGCACCGACTGGCGCCTGAGCAAAAGATACGAGCGACTATAAAGGTGATCGGAGGACCAGTGTATAGGGCACACGAGATTGAGCGGCTTCACTACGAACCGAAGCCGACGTGACTCCCCGCCGCGACCCATGCCAAATGCTCGAAAAATTGCTCGATATACGGCGGAAACCCTTCTGGTCTTGGTGCCGTTGGCGGTCGTCGTATATTTTCTGGCCTACCCGGATGGGTTCGAAGCGTTCTTGAATTGGCTGACAAAACTGTGATGACCAACCCCGCAAACACCGGGGCTCGGAGATAGGGTCCCCCTCCTCGTGGTGAGAGAGGGGGACATTGCGCTTGAATTTTGGCTCACGCGGCGGTTTGGGCGAGTTCGCCAAGCGCCGCCTTGTTCGCGGCCATCCAAGCAGCTTCCTCACCCGGACGCGGCATAACGAGACCGGCTTCCATGATGGTCTCAGCGTCGGCCCCCTCGACCCTAATGACGAGTTTGCGATTGTGTTCTCTAATTCCGGGTCTGGGTGTCAAGCTCTCCACGATCATCCTTGCCGGGCCCACTGTTCTCTCCGCGGTAGGGGCGTGCCCTCCGCATGATGGCGTAAGACGACGCTGGCGGATCAATGTTGCAAGCGCGGTCGCCCTTTCGGACGCGCGCAAAAAATCGGACGATCTCACCACCGCCACCGTCCCGGCAGGGACGACTTTTCCCGCCGTGTCGCGGGAACCCTGTGATCTCCTTATGCGTGCTACGCGGCAGCCTTCTTCGTCGACCAGTTGAACTCGGTTCCGTCGATCCACATGCGGTGCAGAATGACCGCGAGTTTCCGCGCGACGGCGACCTTGGCCTTGCGGAGGCCGTTTCGCTTGGTGAGCTTGGCTCCCCAAGCCTTCAGCCCCGACCATTTCGGCACGCGGGTCAGCAGCACGCCGGCTGCCTCGAACAAATACATGCGCAGCATGGCGTCACCGCACTTCGAGATTCGGCCGGACCAATCGACCTCCCCGGAGGCATGGCGTCGGGTCGTCAATCCGATATAGGCCCCAACACTTCTCGATCGCTTGAAGCGCGTCGGATCGTCGATCGTCGCCTTGAAGCAGAGTGCGGTGATCGGGCCGACACCAGGTACGGTCATGAACCTGCGGACCTGCACATCATGACGCGCCAGCTTGTGAACCTTACGGTCGAGATCGTCGACCTGCTGCTCGATGGCCTTGCGCGCCTCGAGCAGACGGCCTGACCGCAGCCACCAGTTCGGGACGATTTTCGATCAGCCCCTCGGCGCGCACGGCGAAGACATTGAACTTGGCGCGGCCGATGACGAGACCGAGGTTCTTAAGCAGGCCACGGACTTGGTTCTCGAGATCACGCTTGATCTTGACCAGCAACGCCCGGCTCGCCAGCAGCGCCTTGATCGCGTGGCTGTCGAGGTCCTTGACGCGCACCTCCTTGAACCAGCCGGTCTGCATGATGCGAGCGATGCCGGCCGCATCGTTGCGGTCGCTCTTGTTGATCTGCATCTTGAGCACTGCCTTGGCATGGCGCGCATCGATGCAGATCACCGGCAGGCCAAGTCGGTTGAGCTCGGTCCATAGCCACGTAGTCGTCGGTCCGGTCTCGATGCCGATCCGAACCGTTCCTGGCGCCCTCGATCTCACGAACAAAGCGATCGCCTCAGGATCAGAGTCGACCACGCCCTCTTGCACGATCGATCCTGTCTGGTTCACCACGCAGATCGATGTCTGCTTCAACGACACGTCCAGTCCAACATAATATTCCATTGCCGCTCTCCATCGTTGCGAGGCCACATGAGGCTGGCCTCATACGTTCCTGGAGAGCTGATTCCCTGTGCCTTTGTCTGGCCCGATCCCGGAATTACCCCATGTTGCAAAAGCTGGAAGCATTCGCCGACGGGCCGTTCGTAATTTTTACGTAGCCATTTTTCGCCGTCCATGAGGCGGCTGCGGGACACTAACTTCAACGCCTGCGCCAGCCACGCCGGACGGTAATAGCGTGGAGGCTCGGGCAGTGGCATCCTTACCATCGAGCCCCACTGCCCGATTGGGATGCTCCGTGGAATCCTTGCACCTCCAACACCCCGAGAGGCGATGGGGCTCACCATACCGGCAGCGCTCCAACGAAAGTGGCCAAAGCTAAAGCTGCCGCAACCGGAGGCTGTTTAAAAATGTCAACGCCCTGCCATTGCGGCCGCCTTGCAGCTAGGCGATAGCTGACTGAGGTGCTGCTTCATGCAGTCGCGGATGCGTCCGCCGCCCGGTTGGACCGAACCGCAAAGTGCTTTGACATCGCTCATGCAGGCGCTGCGCATCGCCGCACTAGGCTCGGCAAGCGCGAGCACCGGAACAAAAAAACCAGCCGCTACAACAAGACTTATTTTCCAGGACATTGGAACAGACCCCGATTCGACTCGATGACTTCCGATAGTCGACCGGCGGGGCTTAAGTATCCACGAAATGAATGTCGTAATTTCCGGGGTGCGAGTTTACGGACGTTTAGAACTCTTGGCTCACGTTCCTTGGTATGGTCAAGAAGCTCCGTGCTTTCCTAAAGGACCAAACAGCGGCTACCGCGATTGAGTACGCTCTCATCGCTGCTGGAATCTCGATTGTTATTGTCGCCGCAGTAAATGGCATCGGGACCAAGCTCAACACCACATTTTCTTCGGTCTCAACGCAATTGAAATAGGCCGCTCAGATACGGGGGCGTCCCCACCGTAACGTTAATCCCCGATCGCAATGGTGCTGCCAGCCGGCGCATGCTCTGGTTAGCGCAAGGCGGCGCGTTTTGTTTGCGTAGCGTCTGCCTTGGGCCCCAGGCGCGGGAGCCTCATCTCTCGCGCCCGGGGGCGTTACAAAATGAAAACCCCGGCTAGAGGGGCAAACCAATAGCCGGGGAAGGATCGCTATGGATGGCTCTCAGCGGGCCTTAGCTGTCCACTAAGAGCAAGCGTAGTCTAGCCCATTAGGGCAGACGGGCCAATGGCCCGAGATCCCCGGCCGAGACTCTCTCTTGGGGCCGGACTTTGCTAAGCTACCATTGGCCGGAAGCGGGGTTGTCCCAAGTCGGGCAGCGCGGGGCTCGGCTTCTATCAGGTAGGCAACCTGCGGTCCTGCTTTCCGGTTACTCAGACATAGGCCGTCCAAGGTTGCCGACCCGCGCATTCGCCTACCCTGCGGCCGGAATGGTTGCGGCATTAGAGTGGGACGACTCGACGCCGATCGGCGCGACCTCTATCTAAAGCTCGACGTCAGTGTCGCGTGAGCTTCGGCGCCGCTTGAAGCGCCCGGAACCTTCCTTCGAACCATGCCTGCCCCGCCTCGGCTTGCGATTCGCCGTGGGGAACAGGACACCGCTGTCAGATTAAGTTTTAGCTAATGCAATTTAGGGCAGCGAAAACAAGACCCAGCCGGCGGGCCTCTGCAAGTCGATGGCCCGGCCGACTGGTTTCAGCGCTACGGGCCCAACCTGAGCCGTGGTTGTCCGAAGTCTCCTGTGCGCGCAAGCGACTGGGCTCCTGGATCACCGGGGTAATGTTCCTCCAGGCTTTGCAGTTCACACTCTTCGGCGGCGTTGAGTGGCTCTGCCAAAATAACCCTTCGGCACCAGAGCTCGAATTTGCGCCCCTGCGATTTTCCCTCTTCGCTTAATCGGTAGGCAGCCAACCGGGCGATCAGGTGGGCCTCCTCGGCATCCTCTTCCTCGGTTAAGCGCAAAATGGACCGTTTATGGAACAGCACTTCGAGACGTTGATCGTCCTCGTAAGCTTCGACGGCCGAATGTTTTGTCGGACATTTGAGCGCCTTCTCCATTTCGGCGATGCGTGCCTTTGTCTCGGCTTGCTCGCACCCATCACCGTCGGTCCGGCGCAACATCTCCAATTGCCACCATGCATCCCGCAGCGCCCGCGCCAGCGCCGGATCGACCGCAAAACCATGGGTGTCGTCGATCTCTTCATAATATGCTTTGCGCCAAGGCGACCTTTGCTGTGGATTTTTGCGCCCCTCCTCAGCGATCACTCGCAGCAGAGCCATTCGGTAGTGGTTGAGCCGGTCGAAGTCCGTATACGTCCTCTCCAGCGTTTCCAGCTCGGGTCATCGGCGGCTGCAGCAAGCGCCGCATCCCGCAGAGCCGTCGCCTTGTTGGGGGTTCCGAGTTGACGGCCACCACGGCGCTCGCCCGGTCTTGATCCTCGCGGCATTGCTACTTTGCTATTTGCGCGGCCGGCGAGCTTAATAAGAGATTAATGCCCGATTTCCCGCGGGTTTCGTGTCACCGAGCTCTGCAGTATGACGATTCGATTACTTTATCTTTGCTATCTTCAAGTTTGCCAGCGTGCAATTTTAGCGATCTACACTCTGAGATTGTCGATTGGCAGAACGAACCCAAAAAGGAGGGAAGTTGGCAGAACGAACCCAATATCTCTTTAGGATGGCATCTCATCAGCGAGCAACTTTGAGGCGCAGATCGGCAGAACGAACCCAAAGGGCATCGTTTCGGAACGTCGGTGCCTTGGAGATGGCCGGGGTCGCGTTCATCGACGAGAACGGCAGCGGCCCGGGCGTGCGTTTGCGGAAGCGGCAACAGAAGAACGGCTAGGCAAACATCAACCTCAGCCAAGTCGCGACCGCCGGGGAGTACCCGCGAGTAACGAGACCGTTCGCAAGGCCCGCGGCGAAGTCCGCGCTCGGTTGATCGCGTGCCGGTTCCGATACGCAACTGAGCAATCTAACATCAACAAAGAGCTCGCTCTGGCACGATTTCGAGCCTGCTCATCGGAAAAGCGAGTGTCCACATTGTTAACGTCGAAACAATCCTTGATCGGTACCGTCGATCAGCTCACGGGGACGCCATCCATGCTTCGCAGCCACTCTCCGATTAAATCGATGCGCCTATGGCGCCTTATCGTCCCAGCGGCCGCCTTCGGTTTCGCGGTAGGCATCGTCGGGTTTTCTTTGCTCGGCCTCGACGGAATCTTTCAGATACTAAACGGCGTCCCCGCCCCAGCGGTGGGCCTCGGCCTATCCGTGATGCTCATGCTCGCCGCTTTGGCGCTCGCCGGCCTCTTTCCTGCCATCAAGGAGCGTCGGCGCAACCGTGCGGCGACTGCCGCACTGAACAACATGACGCTCGGGCTTAGTATGTTTGACGGCGCCGCCCGGCTCGTCCTCTGCAACATGCGCTATATCGAAATGTCCCAGCTTCCGCCTGAGGATTTCCGGGAAGGCATGCCGCTGCGCGAGCTTCTCATACGCCGTGCCAAGGCCGGCACGTTCGCCGGCGATCCTGATCAATACGTCGCCGAGTGCCAACAGCGAGCCGCCGAGGGGCGCACGGAGGCACGAACGTTTGAGCTTAAGGACGGGCGTACGATCTCGCTGGTATTTCGCCCGCTAGCCGGTGGCGGCTGGGTATCGACCCATGCCGACGTTACGCAGCAGCGCGCGGCCGAGAAGGAGCGCAATTCGCTGCGTCAACGCGAGGAAGGCCGCGCCGCGATCGACGCCGCGATTGCTTCATTCCGCGCCCGCGTCGAAAGCATGCTGATGACGGTGGGGCAGAGCGCGGCGGCGATGAAGACAGCAGCCAGATCGTTGCTGACCGTATCAGACCATACGCTGCAGCGGGCCGACGGCGCGATGCGCGGCTCTAACGACGCATCCACCAACGTCGCGACAGCCGCCGCGGCGGCCGAGGAGCTTTCTGCTTCGATCACGGAGATCAGCCGGCAGCTGGTGCAGGCGAACGAGGTCGTTCAAAGTGCTGCTGCCAATGCCGCTGCTACCAATGATGACATTTCGGCTCTGGGACGAGTTGCGCAAAGAATCGGCGACGTGGTCAAGCTCATTCAGAACATTGCCGAGCAAACAAATCTTCTGTCACTCAACGCCACGATCGAGGCGGCGCGCGCCGGCGAAGCCGGCCGAGGCTTCGCGGTGGTGGCTTCGGAGGTGAAATCGCTAGCGGTCCAAACTGCGAAAGCGACCGAAGAAGTTGCGCGTGAGATTTCATCGGTCCAGAGCTCTACCGGCGACGCCATCGCGGCGATCCGCGCAATCACCCAGCGCATGCAGGACATCCACGCCCACACTTCGCATGCTGTCAGCGCCATCGAGCAGCAGGAACTCGCGACGGGACAGATTTCCTACAACGTCGCCAGCGCCGCCGCCGGTAGCAAGGCCGTAGTCGCCGCGCTTGGCGATGTCGCCTCCGCGGTCACGCAAACCCGCAGCTCGGCGCAAACAGTGATCGCGGCTTCCGAGGCGGTGGAGGACGCGAGCGTGAAACTGCGTGCTGAGATCGAAGGCTTCCTCAGCACCGTTGCGGCTTGAGCTGTCAAAGCGGACGAAACGCGGCGTATCGCGGCCAATGTCATGACATTGGCTGAGTTGCTAGCCATGCGCCGCGACGCTAAGAAGTGAGCGATCCAAAATTGCAAGAGCTTCGGTTTGGCGTGAGGATCGCGCGCCGACGACAGGCTGAACGGGGGCAATCGATGCTGTGGGAATCCGTCATTGATCAATGGGTTTGGTTCGCCGCGGCAGGAGCGGTATTACTCTTAGTCGCGGCTTACGCGGCGTTTACTTCCTACAGAGCGAAAGCGCACGACCCCAAATTAAAACCGCAGGGCTTAGCCCATAGCCAAAAGGACGATTGGACGCCTACCGGGCGAATTGACTTTGTTGGTCCTGAATCAAGCGGCGATTTCTTGCTGCAGGTAGAGGACACCCGTACCGTCAGCAGCGTGGGTGGGGTGCAACATCGCGAGATCCGTTGGCGAAAACCAACGCTTGATGAGGTAAAGAGCGTAGTGGTTTCCTACCATGGGCAGCGGAACCTCACCACGGCACCGAGCTACGTGGTTAGTTCCTCGCCCATGATGCGACCACAAAACTCAGATATGGGAATTGCGCGCGCGGACGCGCGCATCGCCAACGACGAGACTGCCGCTGAAAAGCCTTAGAAATCCGACCGTCGAGTCCCCGCGCTTGGCATCGCAGAAGCACTCGATTTAGGCGAACACATCTTCTCTTTACAGAACGAAGCCATTCTTCGTGCGGATGCACTGGGCTTGAGGCCTGCTGAAGGAAATTGTGTGTGTTAGACCCTCGATCCGCCGCGCCGGAGAGTACTATGGGCAAGCGATCTGAGCGCTCCCCCCGCCATGGAGCATGGCGACTTTGCGATGGTCGGGTCGTCGCGACACAGCGCAATGAGGCGGCTATGGCCGGCGTCCGGCACATACCCGATCTGGCGAATGCCGACGCGCTGGAACTGCGCATGGATCGCGTCCGGCCAGGATGTCTCGATGTCTGACGGGCTGTGCACGGAAGAACTCGGTGGTCCTGCGGCCGCGGAGTGGAGCGAGGTTCTGCCATTAGCTCACGCCGCGCCGAAAACCAAGCCGGCGACCGAACGTGAGTGCAGTGCAGCAAATGCGCTCACAATGCCCGCCGGTTCGATTATCGACAGCCGCCGGGCCGGAGGAATCATGGTAGATTGCTCGCAGAACGGCCGGCAACGATGTGGCACTTTCTCCGTCGACAACATTTTGAACGCGCTTGCGTGCCTTCCGGCGCGATACCTTTCGCGATCCTCGCCGCTGTCATTACCACCTGTTTGCCCGGCCTTGCCGACGAGGCGAAAGCACAAGAAGAACAACTATCGAAGATTGGCAAGGCCGATCATCTGATTCTGATTCACGAACACGCGGGATGGGACCAGGACTGCGACGCCATCGCGCATCCCGCGCTTTATCTGGATGAGCCGCCGCAACACGGTCAGGTTTGTGCGCGCATCGAAAATATCAAAATACACTCGATGTATGTTGCACCGAGTCGCAATGCATTGGCCACACGGTTCGCGGCGTTCAGTTGATCTATCGTCCGGATGAGGGCTACGCCGGTAACGACCGCCTGCGGTACGCCGCGCAATACCCTTCGGTTCGCAGGACCATTGCGGTGTTTGTTACAGTGGCCACGCACCCGTCAGGCCCGCTAGGCGCGGCGCCGTCCCCCATCACCGCGTCGACGCCGCAACCCCGGCAATCGTCCGGGCCGGTTCCCGCCTGCGCGGACCTCGTCTTCTAGCTCGCAATCTCCGCGAAATATCCGGCACTACTCCGCCGGCCGCGTCCGCGGCTTCCCGCGGCGCGGCCCGAGTTGGGCGAGGTAGCGGGCGATGACATAGAACACCGGCGTGAAAATCAGCCCGAACGCGGTGACGCCGATCATGCCGAAGAACACCGCAGTGCCCAGCGCCTGGCGCAATTCGGCACCGGCGCCGATCGCCCAGACCAGCGGCGTGACGCCGAGGATGAAGGCGAACGACGTCATCAGGATCGGGCGCAGCCGCAGCCGGGTCGCCTCGACCGCCGCCTCCCAGCGGCTGCGGCCCTGATCCTCCAGCTGCCGGGCGAATTCGACGATCAGGATGGCGTTCTTGGCGGCAAGCCCGATCAGCACCACGAAGCCGACCTGGGTGAGGATATTGTTGTCCTGCCCGCGCAGGATGACGCCGATGATCGCGGCGACAAGGCACATCGGCACGATCAGGATGACCGCCAGCGGCAACGTCAGGCTTTCGTATTGCGCGGCCAGGACCAGAAAGACGAACACCACCGCCAGCACGAAGGCAAACATGGCGGTATTGCCGGCCTTGATCTGCTGGAAGGCAAGCGACGTCCATTCGGTGGCAAAGCCGGCCGGCAGAGTCTCGGCCGCGAGCTTGTCCATGATGTCGATCGCCTGGCCTTGCGAATAGCCGGGCGCGGCCGTGCCGTCGAGCTCGGCGGCGGGATAGAGATTGTAGCGCGGCACCCGGAACGGGCCGGAAATATCGCTCACGGTGGTGAAGGATCCGAGCGGCACGGTGTCGCCATTGGCGTTGCGCACGCGGATCTTGAGCACGTCGGCGATATCGCGGCGGTCCTCGTCGCGCGCCTGCGCGGTGACGCGGAAGGTGCGTCCGAGCAGGTTGAAGTCGTTGACGTAGGACGAGCCGATATAGACCTGCAGCGCGTTGAACACATCGTGCACGTTGATGCCGAGCAGCTGCGCTTTGGTGCGGTCGATGTTGAGATAGACCTGCGGCGTCGAGGTCTCGAACAGCGTGAACACGTGGGTCAGGCCCGGCGTCTGTGCGGCGCGCGCCATCATCGCCGTCGCCGCTTCGCGCAGCGCCGCCGACCCGCTGCCGGCGCGATCCTCGACGATCATGCGGAAGCCGCCGGCATTGCTGATGCCGCGGACCGGCGGCGGCAGCACCGCGACGAAGAAGCCGTCCTGGATTTTCGACAGCCGGCGATTGAGCTCGGCCTGGATGGCCGACGCCGACTGGCGCGGATCGCGGGCGCGCTCGTCAAACGGATCGAGCGCCAGGAAGATCGCGCCGGCATTGGGCGCGTTGGTGAAGGTCGCGCCGGAGAAGCCGACCACGTTCACGCCGTGGGCGACGCCGGGCACGCTGATCGCGATGTCGAGCGCGCGCTGCTGCGCGGCGTCGGTGCGCGCGAGCGACGCGCCGGGCGGCAGCTGGACCACGACGATCATGTAGCCGGCGTCGATCTGCGGGATGAAGCCGACCGGCGTCTGGCGGAACTGATTGAGGCCGAAACCGATCAAGACGAGGTAGACGACGAACATGATCGCGGCGCGGCGCACCGTGCGCCCGGCGAGCCAGGAGACGCCGATGCCGACGCCTATTAAATCCGCGATTGAACAGCCCGAAGAAGCCGTGGATCGGCCGCTCCCACCAGCGGTCGCGATGCGCCGCATCGTGCGGCTTGAGCAACAGCGCGCACATCGCCGGCGACAGCGTCAGCGAGACGATCAGCGAAATGATGGTGGCGCCGGCGATGGTCAGCGCGAACTGCCGATAGAATTGCCCGGAAATGCCGGTGATGAACACCGACGGCACGAATACGGCGCAAAGAACCAGCGCGATGGCGATCAGCGCCGAGCCGACTTCGTCCATGCTCTTGCGCGCGGCTTCGCGCGGATGCAGGCCCGACGCGATATTGCGCTCGACGTTCTCGACCACGACGATGGCGTCATCGACCACGATGCCGATCGCCAGCACCAGCCCGAACAACGACAGATTGTTGAGCGTGAAGCCGAACGCCGCCATGAAGAAGAACGTGCCGACCAGCGATACCGGTATGGCGACCAGCGGAATGATCGCCGCGCGCCAGGTCTGCAGGAACACGATCACCACCAGCACGACGAGCACGATCGCCTCGCCGATGGTCTCGATCACGGCGTCGACCGATTGCTGGATGAACTGGGTCGGATTGAAGAAAATGGCGTATTTGATCCCCGGCGGGAACCGCTTCGACAATTCGTCCATCAGGTTTTTGACGCTCTCGGCAGTGGCCAGCGCGTTCGAGCCGGGGCGCTGGAAGATGGCGAGCGCGACCGCCGGATCGTGGTCGAGATAGGAATTCGAGGAGTAATCGAGCGCCGCCAACTCGACCTTGGCGACGTCCTTGAGCCGCACCACCGCGCCGGGCGTCTGCTTGATGACGATCGAGGCGAACTCGTCGGGATCGGCCAGCCGCCCGAGCGTCTGCACCGCAATCTGGAAGGCGCCCGGATGCGCGACCGGCGGCTGATTGAGCATGCCGGAGGCGACCTGGATGTTCTGCCCCTGCAGCGCGTTGGTGACGTCGGTCGCGGTCAGCCCGAGCGATTGCAGGCGGTCGGGATCGAGCCACACCCGCATCGAATAGTCGCGGGCGCCGAACACGATGATCGAGCCGACGCCGTCGACGCGGGTCACCGCGTCGGTCACTTCGAGCGTGGCGTAATTGGAGATGAACAGCGAGTCGCGCGACTTGTCGGGCGAATACAGGTGCACGACCATCATCAGATCGGGCGAGCTTTCTGCACCGTCACGCCGATATTGCGCACGTCGGCCGGCAGCCGCGGCTGCGGCGATGGCGACGCGGTTCTGCACCTGCACCTGCGCGATATCGAGATTGGTGCCGAGATCGAAGCTGATCGCGATCGAGAAGCGCCCGTCGGCGGTCGAGTTCGACGCCATGTAGATCATGTTCTCGACGCCGTTGATCTGCTGCTCCATCGGCGTGACCACGGTCGCGGCCACGACTTCGGCGCTGGCGCCCGGATATTGGCCGGTGACGCTGATCAATCGGCGGCGCGATCTCGGGATATTGCGCGATCGGCAGCCGCGAGAACGACACCCCGCCGAGGATCACGAAGACGATCGAGATCACCGCGGCAAAGATCGGCCGGTCGATGAAGAAATGCGAAATGCGCATTGCCGTCTCAGTCGGCCTTGGTCTGGTCGGCGTCCTTGCCCGCCGATGAGGCGGCCGGGCGCCGCTGCTCTTCGGCGGCGACCTTCACGCCCGGCCGCGCGCGCATCAGGCCGTTGACGATGACGCGGTCATCGGCGGTCAGGCCTTCTTTGACCACGCGCATCCCGTCGTCGAGCTGGCCGGGAACGATGTATTTCTGCCGGGCGACGCCGCCGTCATCGACCACCAGCACGTATTTGCGCGCCTGCTCCGAGCCGATCGCCGCATCGGGAATGAGCAGCGCCGTATAGGGCGGCGAGCCGGGCACGCGGATGCGGCCGAACATGCCCGGCGTGAACAGGCCGCCCGGATTGGCGAACACGGCACGGCCGCGGATCGTGCCGGACGAACGGTCGATGACGTTGTCGACGAAATCCATCTTGCCGGTGTGCTGGAAGTCCGGCTCGTCGATCAGCTTGAGCGCGACGGGAACGCCGCCCTGGCCGTTCGCCATCTGCCCGTTGCTCCGGCGAAGCGCTGATAGCGCAGGTAGGAGGCTTCGTCGAAGGTGAACTCGAAGCGGATCGGATCGACCGAGACGATGGTCGCGAGCAGCGTCGTGTTGCTGCCGTTGCCGCCGGTGACCAGATTGCCGACCGAGACCCGGCGGTCGCCGATGCGGCCGTCGACCGGCGCGCGCAGCTCGGAATAATCGTTGAGGTCGAGCTCGGCCTGATGCACCATCGCTTCCTGCGCGGTGACGGAAGCCTCCGCCACGCGCTTGGCCTGCGTGCGCTGGTCGTAGGTCTGCTCGGTGATGGTCTTGTTGTGCAGAAGCTCCTGGCCGCGCGCCAGATCGGCCTCGGTGAAAGCGAGGTTGGCGCGCGCCTGCGCGAGATTGGCGCGCATCTGGTCGAGCACGATCTGGAACGGCCGGTGATCGATGGTGAACAGAAGATCGCCCTTGTGCACCATCTGGCCGTCGGTGAAATGGATCTCGGACAGGTATCCGGAAACGCGCGAGCGAATTTCGACGAAATCGACGGCGACGAAGCGGCCGACATATTCGTCCTGATCGACGACGGTGCGCTGCACCGGCTTTGCCACCGTCACCGTCGGCGGCGGCGGGCCGGCCGAGTGCTGCTGGCCCCTTGCCCGCATCCGGCAAGGGTCAACAGCGCTGCGCCGATCAGCGGCAGCAGCCGGCTTGGCCAGCTTGCTCAAGCGGGCGGTGCGGTGCGCCGGCTTGTCAAACGGGCGGCGCGAGGCGCCGCCTCGGCGATGGCCATGAGGCCTCCCAACACGTGCTGTGGCGTCCGCACCATACGCGATTGCCGCTGTCAACCGCAGCAGAAATCGTCGCTCTTCCCGGGCGCGCGAAGTTCCCATATATCCGGTCCGGCTCGCGCCACGCGAGCCAACCAAACAGGCAAATCTCGTGAAGATAATACCCTTGAGATGCCGGCTTGGGCGGAGGCCAACCCGCCGCAGCCGGTCAGCCGACAGTTCCAGCCGAGGATCAGGCGCTGCTCGACGCCTATTCGCGCGCCGTGATCGACGTGGTCGACCGCGTCGGCCCGGCCGTGGTCGGCCTTGCCGTCCGCTCAGGAAAAGCCGAAGGCCGATCCCGCGGCGGCTCCGGGTCGGGCGTCGTGGTGGCGCCCGACGGGCTCATTCTCACCAACAGCCACGTCGCCGGCGCGCCGGCGCAGCGGTTCGCGCGATTGCGGTCACCACCGCCGACGGCCAGGACTTGCACGCACGCCTGGTCGGCGACGATCCCGATACCGATCTCGCGCTGTTGCGCGTCGACGAGCCGGTGACGCTGCCGGCGGCGCCGCTCGGCAATTCCAAACGGCTCAAACGCGGCCAACTGGTGATCGCCATCGGCAATCCGCTCGGCTTCGAATCGACGGTGACCACCGGCGTCGTCTCGGCGCTCGGCCGTTCGCTGCGCGCCCGCAGCGGCCGCCTGATCGACGACGTGATCCAGACCGATGCCGCGCTCAATCCCGGCAATTCCGGCGGCCCGCTGGTGTCCTCGCATGGCGAGGTCGTCGGCATCAACACCGCGGTGATCATGGGCGCGCAAGGCATCTGCTTTGCGGTCGCCGCCAATACCGCGAGCTTCGTGCTCGGCGAACTGGTGCGGCACGGCCGCGTGCGCCGCGCCTTTATCGGCATTTCCGCCCAGCAGATGGCGATCCCGCGGCGGCTGCGCCGCGCGTTGAGCTGATGCAGGACAGCGCCGTCGTGATGTCGGCACGGTCGAACCGGGCAGCGCCGCCGATCGCGCCGGGCTGAAGGCGGGCGACATTGTGCTCGGCCTCGACGGCGTCGCCATCACCGGCGCCGACGATCTGATCCGCGCGCTCACCGGCGAGAAGATCGGGCGGAGCGTCGCGTTCGACGTGCTGCGCGGCGCCGAGCGGCTGACGGTTTCGCTGGTGCCGCAGGAGCGCAAGCGCGCCGGATGAACGAGCGCGCGCGGACCTGCTGCGATGGACTGATTGTTCCAGCGCCGGTCCTCCGCTGCGCGTGGAACCATTACCTTCCCGACCTGAGAACGAACGTCGCGGCCGGGAACAAGAGTTTGCTCTCGATCATTGGCGCTCAGTGATGCGGTCGCAAAGACCGGTCGCGAGGCCTCAAGAAAACTTGGAACCTTGTTCCAGCAATGGAGACCAAGATGAGAGCAAAACTTTTAAGCGAAGTCGCGGCGCTTGCGCTGACCGGCTTCGCCGTTTTGGCAAGTGTCGGACCCGCGTCCGCACAGTACCGTCCCGGTTGGGGATGGGATGCAGGATGGGGCTACGGTCCCGGCGCGGTTGCCGCCGGGGTGATCGGCGGCACGATAGCGGCGGCAACATCGCCGTTATGGGCGCCGGGCTACTATGACTATGCGCCCGGTTACGTCTATGCGCCGGCCTACACTTCGCCCGGCTACTATGACTATTCGCCGGGTTACACTTATGCGCCGGCCTACACGGCGCCCAGCACCGTCGTCGTGCAGGGCGGCCCGGACTCCGGATCTGTCGCGTCATGCGAGGCGCGCTTCCGGTCGTACAATCCGTCGACGGGAATGTATATGGGCTATGACGGCCAACAGCACCCCTGCCCGTAACCTTCAGCTGGTGTGAAATCGGGGGAGTAACAGCGAGGCGTGAGATCCTTGCGTCGTTACTCCCCTTCGCTTTTTTTCATTTCTTCAGGCTTGGCGACGACCCCACTTGATCGGTCACATCTTCGGCCTGGTGCAGCAGGTAGATGAGCCGGCCGCCATCGTTGAACATCGGCGTATTAACGGGCGACCCGCACAAACCACGCCACCGCGTTTGCGAACTTCGGAATCGGCACCCCGGGGCCCGTCACGCCATCCTAATCGCGGCAATCTTGTCCCGTTCAAATCGCCCGCACAAGTCCGCAAATCGATCGGATTGCCATTCCGCGCGAGGCCGGGCGTTGCTAGGGTGGGTGGGTGATCGTTTCCGGGGGTGTCAGATGATCAATCGTCGCCGCGCAGTGCATCTCATCTTGGCCGCGTTGCCGCTCGCTTGGCCGCTTCGCTCTTCGACAGCGCTAGCCGAGCAGGCGTTTGCGCGCTTTATTCCATTCCTTATCGACCTCGACGGCTGGCAAGGCAAGAAGGCCGAGGGCCTGTCGATGGAAATGCCCGGCAACAGTATGATCACGGCGACCCGCGAATACCAGCGCGGCGCATCACGCTTGCACGCGCAGATCATCACCGGCGCGGCGGCGCAGGGTGCATTGGCGGCCACCCGGACCGGGATGAACATCGAGACCAGCGAAGGGCGGATGAATTCGACCACCTCGATGGCTTCCCCGCGAGCAGAACCTTCAACTTCAAGGACAAGTCGGGCGCCATCATCGTGGCGCTGAGCAAAAACGCGATGTTCAGCGTGTCGTTCAACGGACTCGCCGATGACGAAGCGCTGACGCTGGCGAAAAAATTCGACTGGAAGGCGATCCAGGCGGCGCTGCCGAAATAATACAGCAAGCCAAGGGCGCGACGAGCACAGCGCGGCATTGCCGACGAAGCGATGATCGCAACACGCTATCCGAGCAACGCCTGTGCGTCGTCCCATAAACGCCGGATAATCTCTCCGGCGGGCTCCGCTTTCGCCAGGCTGGCGGATTGACCGGCCCAGGCCTGGATTCGCGCGATGTCGTTCGCCCTAACCGCAGCATCCCGCATCGCCGCGGTGAGACCGCGTTGAACCGGATAGGGCGACGGCACCGGAGCCGTTGGCGCCGTTGCCGCTCGCGCATAGGCGGTGGCGATGCTCGGCCGTGCCGTCCTGAGAACGCTCGGGTGACCATCGTGTCCTCGGGGGCGGCTTGTACGATTGCATCCGCCCACGCGGTGGCGATTTTTGCCTCCGGGGAACGAAGCAACGCGGTGCCGACCTGGACTGCCGAAGCCCCCAGCAACAAAGCCGCGGCAACCCCGCGCCCATCGGCAATTCCCCCCGACGCAACCACGGGAACGCGCACCGCATCGACAACGGTCGGCAGCAGACTGAACAATCCGACCATGCCGGCTTCGGCTTTCGCCGGATCAAATGTGCCGCGATGTCCGCCGGCCTCCATGCCTTGGGCGATGATGACGTCGGCGCCGGCGCTTTCCGCAGCCTTGGCCTCGGCAACGGTCGTGACTGTCGAAAACCATTTTATGCCCTTCTCCTTCAGCCGGGCGACGAAGCGATCCGGATAGAGGCCCATGATCGAGGAAATGATCGGCGGTCCCGCCTCCAACAACGCCTCGCACTGGGCGGCAAAGTCCGGCGGCCTGACGTCGCCGGCCTCCGCCGCGACCTCCGGCCCCCAATTGCGGAGAAAGCGCCGCACCGCATCTTCGGCGCCGGCATCGCGCCTCGGCGGCAGATCGGGAATCCAGAGATTGAGTTGAAATGCGCCGTTGCTGCCGGCGCGCACATCGGCCGCCCACTTCCCGATAAATCCGGCTGCATCAGCAGGGCGCCGCAGCCGCCCAGTCCCCCGGCCTTGGCGACCGCGATGGCCAGCGACGGCCGGGCAGGCGCCGGCCATCGGCGCCATCAGAATCGGCACGCGCAGATTGAACGCCTCGCAAAATGCGGCGGCGCGGGCGAGGGCCGGATGCTGTGACATGCTGGTCAATTTATACAAATTGCCCGACGCCTGCGAGCGGTGGTCGGCGGCTGTGGTCAGCCCCGGCCGGAGCATCATCCGCCATAACACCTACCTCGTCGCGTCCTTTGATCGCAACAAGTCAATTTGAACTTGATGAGATGCTGTTGAACATCGATTTGCTCATCGTGAAACCGATCGCACTTTGCTCCGCCGCCTTGCCTGCGCTTACTGTCAGCACCTGCAAAGTTCTTTTCGGAGGGCGCGATAATTCGCTCGCTATTTGTTGGAATCCTCGGCGCGGCGCTCGCCTTCGCGCCGGTGGCGCAGGCGTGCACCGGGATCCGCCTGATCGCCAAGGACGGCGGCGTTGTCGCGGCACGGACATTGGAGTTCGGCTTCGACCTGCACTCCGAGGTAATGGTGGTGCCGGCGGGAACTGCGCTGACCGGGACGCTGCCGGACGGCGGCAAGGGCATCAGCTACAAGACCAAATACGGATTCCTCGGCGCCAACGCCGAGGGCCTGACCGCGATCGTGGACGGCGTCAACGACCAAGGCCTCTATGTCGGGCTGCTCTATTTCCCGGGCTATGCCAGCTATAGCGACGCGACCAGGGACAACGCCACACGGGCGATGGCGCCGCCCGAATATGGCAACTGGCTGCTCGGCAACTTCGCCACCGTCGACGAGGTCAAGGCGAATTTCGACAAGGTCGTGCTGGTGCCAGTCGTGGTCGAGGCCGTCGGACAGGCGGCGCCGGTTGATTTCGTCGTGCACGACCGCAGCGGCAGGTCGGTGGTGATCGGGCCATTCAACAAGTCGCTGAAAATTTAGAAACCCGCTCGAAGTCATGACCAATTCGCCGACCTTCGATTGGCACATGACCAATCTGCGCAACTATGTGAACCTGACCGTGACCAACGTTCCGCCGATCGGCGTGGGCGGCATCAAGCTCGCGCAACTCGGCCAGGGCTCGGGGCTGCGCGGGCTGCCGGGCGACTTCACGCCGCCGTCGCGCTTCGTGCGCGCGGTTGCCTTCTCGCAATCGGCAATCCCCTCCGACACGGCGGCGGCCGCCGTGCTGCAGGCCTTCCATATCCTCAACAACTTCGACATTCCGTTCGGCGCGGTGCGCGAAGTGGACAACGGCCGGATGCACGCCGAGGCCACCACCTGGACCAGCGCGTCGGACCTGAAGAACCTGCGCTGGTATTTCAGGACCTACGACGACCAGTCGATCCGCAGTGTCGATCTGAAAACGGCGCTCGCGGCGGCACAGGGCCGGATCAGGTTCATCACAATGCAATCGCCGCAGCCGGTGAACGACGTTTCGACCGATTTCAAATGAGCGGACGGGCCTTCATTTACCAGTGCCGAGCCTCCACAAATTCAACAAAATGATTAACGCGTTTGCCGTCGCCTAAAAGTGGCGAAAATTTGGCGTCGCGCGGCCAGCAAACAAATAGTTGCTATGCAAATTAGGGCAGCTCAAAAATTTTCAAAGATGCTATGAGGCCGCGTGCCTCGCTTTCAGCAAGGCATTTGCATCCGTTTTAACCTCGCCCAAATCTGACGATTTGGGCGGGGTTTTTGTTTGCGGATGTAAGACAAAAAAAGCCCGAGGAGTATTCTGATGAAGTTGACGACCTTAACGGCCGCACTGGCCGTCGCATTGTCATTTGCTCAAACCGCGCACGCGCGGGAGCATCACTACCGGCATGCCGTTTACGCCCGGCATGGCGTTTTCCATCAAGCAAGGCGCGATATTGGCGCTGGAGGTTATTCGCTCCGGGGCGGTTCAGATGATCAGTCAGCCTGGAGCGAGCAAGCCTCGCCGGCGCGAACGTTCGCCTGGGCGGCTGGTGCCACCTACCATGGTGGACCCGGCGGACGGCCGCGCGCCTGGTGCGGCTGGGAGATGAGGCAGCTCGTCGGCAGCGATCCGGGTCCGCAATTCAACCTCGCCCGCAATTGGGCGCGGTGGGGACACGCCCGGGCCGGCCGGCGTCGGCGCCGTCGTGGTCTGGCCGCATCACGTCGGCAAGATCGTCGGCCAGGAAAACGGCGTGTGGCTCATTCAATCCGGCAATGACGGCGGCCGGGTGCACACCCGCCCGCTCCCGATCAGAGGCGCCATCGCCATCAGGTGGGGCTGAGCGACTGGTTCGCGTTCGCTGTTTCAGGAGACAATATCGCAACGGCCGCCCGGGAAACCGGGCGGCCGTTATGTTTGGTTGTTGAGCGCTACTTTCCGGCCGGATGGCTGATCGCCCAGACGTAAGCGGCGACAGCGGCGACGTCCGAATCGGACAACGCCGCACCACCTTTGGGCGGCATCGGGTCCGAATAATTCCGCGGCTTCGGCACGCCGTTGGCGATCGACCTGTTCGATCGATTTGAGACTGCCGTCGCTCTACAGCCAATGGCCGTTGACGAGCGAGGGCGCTTGCGGCTGCCCTTCGCGTCCGAGCCATGACAGCCCGCGCAGGTGCCGCCGGCTGCCTGGCCGTGGAAGATCCGGTCGCCGAGCGCGACCTCGGCTCGGTGGCGCCGGGCAGGGAGCGGCAGCGATGCCGAGCACGGCGCCGGCATCGGGATGAATGCCTTCAGGCGGACCGCGCGCTGCGGACGTCGCGGCGGCGAGCTGGGCGCGGCGCGGGCGCGATCCGCGCACGGATCGCCGTGTAGGTGACGCGCCAGATGCGGCCGGCCGTCGTCGGCGATATACAGCGCTCCATCAGGCCCGACGGCGAGGCCCGTCGGCCGGTGCGCCGCCTGGCCAGGCTCCTTGACCGCGCCGGCAAATCCGTCGGCGAAGACAACGAAAGTACCGGACGCCTTGCCGCGGATCAGTGGCTGGAACACGACGTTGTATCCACCCTGTGGCGACGGAGCGCGGTTCCAGGAGCCGTGGAACGCGATGAAGGCGCCGTCCTTATAGGCGGATGGGAACTGGCTGCCCTCATAGATCAGCAAGTCGTTCGGCGCCCAGTGCGCGGGGAAGGCCGCCGCCGGCTCCTGCTTCTGGGCGCATACCCACCGTCTTGCCGCCGTCGCCGCCATATTCCGGCGCCAGGACCAGCTTCTTCTGGTCGTAGTCGTAATAGCATTCGGGCCAGCCAAAGTCGGCGCCACGCCGCAACTGGACCAGTTCTTCGGCGGGCTCGTTGGCGCCCTGAATGGGCTTGTAGAGGCGTGGGCAAATTCTCGCGCCAATTGGTCGCGGCCGTGCTGGGTCGCAAATATCCGGCCGGCGGAATCGAACGAGAAGCCCTCGCCGTTGCGGAGACCCGTGGAGAAGCGTTCCGCCGGCGAGAAGCGTTGATCCAGCTTGTTGGCGTCATAGCGCCAGGTGCCGCCGCGGGTTTCCAGTTCCGTGCAGGGCTTGTTCCCGGGCGAGTTCGGCATGCGGTTCTGGCTCTGGCAGGAGTTAGTGGCTGATCCGAGATCGACATAGAGGTTGCCCTGCGCGTCGATCACGAAGGGATGCATCGGGTGGTCGCCGGTGAGCGGCAGGCCTGAGATGACCGTCTCGCGGCGGCGCCGTCGGGGCGATCGCGTCCGTCGGCAGAGGCGTAGCGCACGATGCGGTCATTGGTCTCGGCATAGAGCGTAGTCCTTGTAGAGCGCGATGCCGGTGCCGCCGCGATTGCCGTGCGCCTTGGGTGGGCCGAAGCGGGCGACGACATCGGCCTGACCGTCGCCTTTGGTATCCTGGAGCGCGATCAGGAAGCCGCCGGCCGGGGGCGTGTCGTTGTGGTAGTAGCGGCCGCTCCAGGTGTTGACATAGACCACGCCGTTCGGCGCGAACACGAGGTGGCGCGCATGGCCGAGATTGTCAGCGAAAACGGTGGCGCAGAATCCGGGAGAGAGCGTGATCCCGCCATTGTCGTCGGCGCAGGCGCCCGCTTGCGCGGCGGGCGGATTGGATTGGGCAAAGGCCGATGGCGCTGAGTCGCCAGCGTCACAGTGACGAAAAAGGATGCGGCGGGAAGATCCGCAGCTCGGCGGTGCTGCCTGTTGTGAAACGTCACGTTGTCGGCCATGGCGATGCTGCCCATCCCGGTCATGCGCGAGCTATCGGCAAACTACCTTCCAACCGCGCAATCTTATGAACGGGCGCACGATCTCGCAAAGTTGATCGCGGCGCGGCTCGCAGCTCCGCCTTTTCGTGGAACCCGTGGATCAATTCAGTTACGCGGCCTCGACCCGGCCGATCCCGTCGGCCGTGGCGACCGGCTTGAGCTCGCCTTGCCGCAGCATGTAATTCACATGCGCCAGCACTTCGCTGAAAGCAAAGCCGGTCTGGTGCGGATCGAGCTTGAGACTGAAACACGAACGGGATCAATTCGGCGGCGGAGCGCGGCGCCGTCGCGGCAAGCGTCGCGCGATCAGCTCGCAGCGGTGCCGGTGATGCGCAATCAGTTCTTCGGCGCGGATGTGCAGCCCGTAGAACGGCAGATTGTGTCCCGGCAACACCAGGACGTCACCGGGAATCTCGGTCTTCAGCGCGGTGAGTGAGCGCAAATAATAGCCGAGCGGATCGCCCTCCGGGTCGACCGCGACCACGCTGACATTCGGAGAAATCTTCGCCATCACCTGGTCGGCGCCGAGGAACAGCTTCTCGCCGCGACAGCGCAACATGACCTGTTCAGGGGAATGACCGCCGCCGGTCATCACGTCGAATTCGCGTCCGCCGATCCGAACCACGTCGCCGGCGACGATGCGATGATAGGTCGGCGGCAGTCCCGACGTCAGTTTCAGATAAGCATGTCCACTGGTGACCACGCGCCGCGTGGTCTCGGCGTCGAGACCGTGCTCGAGATAGAAGCGGCGGTAGTGCTCGGCTTCGAGCGCGCCGGGATCGAGATGGATATTGAGGCTCTGCAGATATTCGGTCGCGGCCATATACAGCGGCACGTCGAACTGCCGCAGCAAAAAGCCCGCCGCCCCGACATGGTCCGGATGGAAATGGGTGGCGATGATCCGCGTCAGCGGCCGATCGCGCAACATCCCGTCAAGCAGCGGCTGCCAGGCCCGCAGCGTGGCGGCGTCGCCAAGACCGGTATCGACAAGCGCCCATCCCTCGCCGTCGTCGATGAAATAGATATTCACGTGATTGAGGCGAAACGGCAGCGCCAACTGCATCCATAAGATGCCGGGCGCCACCTCGATCGCCGCCGCGGGCGGCGGAGGCGCGCCGTGCGGAAAGACAAGGATGGCGGGAGAGGGGCGCAGAAAATTCGGCTTGACCTGCATAGCTTCGTGATCACCCGCGGCATTCCGGCAATTGTCAATTTGCTATATGTTTGGCAACCCAAACC
>CAVRDC010000020.1:0-10000 GCA_963719745.1 uncultured Alphaproteobacteria bacterium
ACGCCGTTCGTCGTCAACTGGAAAATCCGCGACGGCTGGGCGACCGCCGCCGAAATTCCGGGCGTGCGGATTCCGGTGGCGCCGTTCATGGGTATTTCCGGGGGTGGCGCCGTCGGGCGCAGAAGCTCAAGGAATGGACCGAGGCGCGAGCAACGCGCGCTCGATGCCGGCGGCTTCGTGCTGCCGCCGAGGCGGGGCCGGCGCAGTGCCGGGCGGGTCGCTGCGGCCCGAAAGGGCTGCGCACGCTGCCGCCGCGCGAGAACGGCGGCAATTTTGACGTCAAGCAATTGACCAAAGGCGCCAAGCTGCTGCTGCCGGTTTTTGCGCGAGGGGCGCGCTGTTTTCGACCGGCGACGCGCACTTTGCCCAAGGCGATGGCGAAGTCTGCGTCACCGCCGTCGAGATGGGCGCAACCGTCGCGGTCCCGCATTCAAGAATTTATAAGGGTCTGGCGCAGCGGCGAACTTTTGCCGGCCCGGTGTTCTCGCATCGCGGCTATTTTGCCGATCCCAAATTTGCCGCGCCGGAGAATTTTCTCGGCGTCATGGGCATGCCGATCAACGCCAAGGGCGAGATCGAAAGCGAAAATCTGACGCTCGCCGCCCGCAACGCGGTGCTCAACATGATCTACGTTGCTGCAGGAGCGCGGCTTTTCCCCGCGAACAGGCCTATGTCATCTGCAGCGTCGCGGTCGATCTTCGCATTTCCAATGTGGTCGACGTGCCCAACTACGTGGTTTCCGCGCTGCTGCCGGAGGCGATCTTCAGCGGCGATTAGCGGCTCCGCGCCCGCTCAAGCGCTCCGCCCCACCGGTAGGGCAGCTCAAGCGCCTGCCGGCAGAACCGGGTGATATCGGCGCACGGCCAAAACACCGAGCGCAACAAAGATCACCAGCACCACAAGCTGGGTGACCACAAATGGCGGTTCCGATTGGGTCGGCGCCAGCGCGTGCAGGGTCGGCACCTTCGCAAAAGCCTGGATGATGCCGACGAAGACGTTCAGGTAAAGCGCAGCGATGGCGTGACCATGTAAGCCCAGCGCCAGACTTCGCCGGCGTGGAAGAGGTAAAGCGCCAGAACGGCGATTGCGAGCAGGATGAGCGACAGCGTGCCGACCGCGCGCGGCGGATCGAAGCCGAATGGCGGCAAGGGAAAACCGGTGACGCTGGTCAGGATCGTGGTGGCGAGAAAAAGGCGGTCAACCCGCCGAACCTGGCCGGTCACCAGCCCTAGAGCACGGCCAGGCCCGATGCGATTCCGATCAAACTCAGAGCAACGTGGAGCGCGAGCAATGACATGACAGCCTCCTCAAATTCACTTGCGGTTTCGCGCCCGCGCAACTTTGGAGCTGGGCACTTGCAAAGATGACGATGACTTAGGTCGGCGATGCTACATGACCATGAACGGCCTGACGACTCCGGAAAGCTGCTTTGGAGTCGTTGTTCAGCCGGAGCTCACGCCCGGCGAGTGAACGATTTGCCTAAAAAATATACAGCGTGTCACGCCGGCCTTGACGGACGGCGGCCGATCCGCCAGCTGGTCGATTTCTTCAAAAAACGCTACGATGCGAAACCATTATCAGAAAGGCGACGGGCGGCGTGGGAACGGCGCCGGCGATTGTTGAGACGACTGCGCGTCATCGATGGAGCGCCGCATGTTTCGTTATTTTCCGGTTGTCATTTCGACCGCGTTCGTTTCGCTGCAAGCTGCAGCAGGCATCCAGCCGTTTCCGGCAAGTCTGAGCGTCATGGAAGTTGTGGTCGGCGATGCCACCTATCACGTGCGCGTCGGCGGCTAAGGACCGGCTGTTGCATGCTGCATGGGTTCGGCGACACCGGCGATATGTGGGCGCCGTTAGCAGCCGCGCTTGTCAACGATCATACGTTGGTTATTCCCGACCTGCGCGGCATGGGGCTCTCCGTCGCATCCGCAAGCCGGCTATGAAAAGAAAGCTCAAGCCGACGATATCGCCGCTATTCTGGATGAACTCAAAATCCGGCAGGCCGATCTTGTCACCCACGACATCGGCAACATAGTCGGCTACGCCTTCGCAACAATTTCCCGACCGCGTAACGCGCTGGGTCGCGATGGATGCGCCACTTCCCGGCATCGGCCATTGGGACCAGATCATACAAAGCCCGCTGTTGTGGCATTTCAATTTTCGCGGGTCCGACGTTGAGCGCCTGGTGCAAGGGCGCGAACGCATTTATCTGGACCGCTTCTGGGACGAGCTGTCCGCCAGCCCGAAGGCGATCGACGAGGCGACCCGCGAACATTACGCGGCGCTTTATGCGCAGCCGGCGCGATGCACTCGGCGTTTGAGCAATTCGCCGCGTTTTCACAAGATGCCGTCGATAACAAAGCCTTCGCGGCCAACGGCAAGTGACGATGCCGGTGCTCGCGATCGGCGCGGAGAAATCGTTTGGCACGGCGCTGGCCGACGAAATCCGCTTTGCCGCGCTCGACGTCACCGGCGCGGCGATTGCGAACTCGGGACACTGGCTGATGGAAGAGCAGCCCGCCGCCACCATGGCCGTCATCGCCGCGTTCCTGCACCGCGCCCCGCGGACCGGTGAAACGCGTCAGCGATTGGCGCCGGCCGACGTCGCGGCTCTTTCGCACAGCGCCGCAGGCGCTGGAACCGCCGGGCTCGGCAGCATCGAAACCACCGTGCTTCTCGGCGATCCCGGTCGGCCGGGCATTTATACGGTCTCGCTCCATGTTCCCGCCAATACGGTGATCAAGGCTCACACCCACAGGGACGATCGGGTCGCCACGGTCGTTTCCGGGACCTGGTATTTTGGTTACGGCACGCGGTATGACGCGGCCGCCCTGAAGGCGCTGCCGGCGGGCAGTTTCTACACCGAGCCAGCCGGAGAGCCGCATTTTGCTGAAACAAAATCCGAGCCGGTGACCGTGTTTATCACCGGCCACGGGCCGACTGACACGGTCTATGTTGAAGGTGCGGCCTCAACAAGCAAGTGAGCCGGCGGTGAGCGAAGCCGTCAACGCGCGACTGATGGCCCCGGGGTGCGTATTGAGCCGGACAAGCGAAACGATATCGCCGTGAACAACGATTTGCTGTGGCCTGATCTACCGCTGTCGTCGTGGCGCCAGACCTGCGAAACCCTGCAGCTGTGGACGCAGATCGTCGGCAAGGTCCGAATCGCGCTCACGCCGCTGATCAATCATTGGTGGAATGCGACGCTCCTGGTCACGGCCCGCGGGCTGGCGGCGCCGGCGATGCCGTATGCCGGGATCCACGTTCGATGTCGGCTTCTACTTTGTCGACCACCGCCTGGATCATCGAAACCAGCGACGGCCGCGTTGAAATCATGGCGCTCGAGCCGATGAGTGTTGCCGACTTCTACGCCGAATTCATGCGGCGGCTGCGGCATCTCGGCATCGAGGTCCGTATCTGGACCATGCCCGGCGAAATCGAGAACGCGGTGCGGTTCGAGCGCGACACCGTACACGCGCAGTACGATCCGGTCTTTGCCGAAAATTCTTCCAGGCGCTGGCGCAGGCGAACCGCCTGATGACTGATTTTCGGGCGCGCTTTATCGGCAAGGCGAGCCCGGTGCATTTCTTCTGGGGCAGTTTCGATCTTGCCGTGAGCCGCTTTTCCGGCCGCACCGCACCGCCGCCGAAAGGCGCGACGCCCAATGTGGCAAGCTGGGTGATGGCCGAAGCTTATTCGCACGAAGTTTCAAGTTGCGGCTTCTGGCCGGGCAATGGCGGCTACGGCCGCGCGGCATTCTATGTCTACGCCTATCCGGAGCCGGCCGGCTATGGCGACGCTCGGCTGCGGACCGCCGGCGCCTTTTACGACAAAGCCCTCGGGCAGTTCATTTTGCCTTATGACGCCGTGCGTCAGTCGAACGATCCCGACACGCTCCTGCTCGGGTTCTTGCAGGAAACCTACGAAGCCGCGGCCGACCTGGCGAAATGGGATCGCAAGGCGTTGGAGCGGAATCAGCACGCTGCTGTCTGACGATGCGTTTACGTGTATAATAACATTGAATTGTACACGTGAAGCATAACGGCGACCGGTGGCGCGGCAATCTCGCGCGTAGGCCGCACACGCAAGGCAGGCGATGAAGCTTCCGTTCAAGGGCGCAATCGATTGCGACCTGCATCCCGCCGTGCCGGCCATGGCGGCACTGATGCCCTATCTCGACGGTTTCTGGCGCGAGCATCTTGCCGAGCGCTATATCGACCATTCCCCGTTCACGCTGGCGAGCTACGCACCGAACCTGCCGCAATCGGCGCGGGCCGATTGGCGGCCGGCCAAGGGACTGGCGGCCGCCGATCTCGATGCGGTGCGCACCCAGGCGCTCGAGGCGTTCGGCACGCGCTTTGCCATCGCCAATGTGCTGCATGGCGCGGTCGCGCTGTTCAACGCCGACATGGCGGCGGCGCTGTGCAAGGCGGTCAACGACTGGGTCGCACGCGAATGGCTCGATCGTGAGCCGCGGCTGCGCGCCTCGATTCTGGTCCCGCCGCAGGACGCCGAGCTCGCCGCCGCCGAGATCGAGCGTTGCGCCGCCGACCCGCGCTTCGTGCAGGTGCTGCTTCTGGTGATGGGCGACCGGCCGCTCGGCCATCGCACCTATTGGCCGATCTATCGCGCGGCCGAACAGCACCGCCTGCCGGTCGGCGTGCATGCGGGCTCCACTTTCCGCCACGCGCCGACCGGTTCGGGCTGGCCCTCCTATCACATCGAGGACAGCATTCTGCAGGCCGCCGCCTTCGAGGACACGCTGCTGAGCTTTCTTGCCGAGGGCATATTCCAGAAATTTCCCGGCACCAAACTGGTGCTGATGGAATCCGGCTTCACCTGGCTGCCAACGCTCTTGTGGCGCACCAACCGGAGCTGGCGCGGCGTGCGCACGGAAGTGCCGTGGATCGATCGGGCCCCGGCCGAGATCGTGCGCGATCACGTGCGTTTCACCTTGCAGCCGGTCGACGTGCCGAACGCCGACGTGCTCAATCGCGTGATGGATCACGTCAAGTCGGACGATGATCGTGTTTTCGACCGACTATCCGCATTGGCAGTTCGACGGCGAGGACGCGTTGCCAGACGGATTGTCCGATGCGATCATTCGCAAGATCCTGATCGACAATCCGCTCGCCACCTATCCGCGCTTGCGGACGGCGGACGACGCGGCGGCGAGCGCGGGTCCGGAACGAGCCCCGATACGCGAGGAGATGGCGCCATGAACAAGCCGGTGCCCGAACGCGAAGTGAAAGCCGCGCAAAAGCTGGGTTTCGTCGATTGCGACATCCATCCGGTGCAGCGCACGCCCAGGGACATGCACCCCTACCTTTCGGCGCGCTGGCGCGAGCATGCCGACACTTTCGGCGCTCATCTGTGCCAGGGCCTGATCGGCCAGCTGCCGTTTCCACGCATGATGGCGGCCGGCATGCGCGCCGATTCCTATCCCGGTAACGGCGGCCCGCCCGGTTGCGATTTGGAGCTGATGCAGCGCCAGCATCTCGACCTCAACGGCTGCCAGACCGGCATGCTGGTGGTGCTGTCCCGCGGCGGCATGGACGAACGCAATGTCGAGTTCGGCGCCGCGCTCGCACATGCGGCCAACGACTGGCAGCTCCACGACTGGGTGGCGAAGGACAAGCGCCTCAAGGCCGGCATCGTGGTGCCGCAGGAATATCCCGAATTCGCCGTGCGCGAGATCGACGAGCGCGCGCAGAACGAAGTGTTTCGCCAGGTGATTCTGTCGCCGCGCTCCAGCGAGCCGCTCGGCCGTCGCAAATACTGGGCGATCTACGAGGCGATCGCCCGCAACAACCTCGTGCTCGGGATCCATCCCGCCGGCATTTCCGGCGGCCATGCCACCAGCGGCACCGGCTGGGGCACCTATTACATGCAGGAACACTACGCTTTCGGCACCGGCGTGGTCGGCAACGTCGTCAGCCTGATCTTCGAAGGCGTGTTCGAGCGCTTCCCGGGGCTCAAGGTGGCGATGATCAAACCGGCATCTCCTGGGCGCCGTCGCTCGGCTGGCGCATGGACAAGAATGGCAGCGCAACCGAAGGAGACGCCGCACCTCACCCGCCCGCCGTCGGAATATCTGCGCGAGCATTTCTGGTTCTGCACCCAGCCGATGGAGGAGCCGGAAGACCCCGCGCATCTGCAGGACATTCTCGGCTGGATCGGCTGGGACAGGCTGATGTATTCGAGCGACTATCCGCACTGGGACTACGACGATCCGCAGGTCGCGCTGAGCTTCACGATGACCGCACCGCAGCGCGCCGGCATTATGCGCGACAACGCCAAGGCGCTTTATCGCCTGCCGTGACCTCAATGAGCCGCCACGTCGTCGCCGGCGTCGCCGGGTCGCCGCCGGGAACGGCGAAGCTCGTCACCGCGAAGAGCCGCGAAATCGGCATTTTCAACGTCGCCGGCAAGTTCTACGCGCTGGCCAATCGCTGCCCGCATAAAGGCGGCCCGCTCTGCAGCGGCCGCATTACCGGGCTGACGCAGTCGAGCGGTCCCGGCGATTACCGCCTCATCCGCTCCGGCGAATTCCTGCGCTGCCCGTGGCACGGCTGGGAATTCGAGATCGCGACCGGACAGAGCTATTGCGATCCCAAGACCATGCGCATCCGCCAGTTCGAAGTCGTGGTCGCCGCCGGCGAGGAATTGGTCAAAGGCCCGTACATCGCCGAGAATTTCCCGGTCTCGGTCGAGGAGGATTATCTGCCGTGGAGCGTGCAGGTACTGATAACGAGGGTTGGCCACGTCAGACTGCGCTTGGCGATCCGCGCCCACAAAAGCCAGTTGAGCACGACACCGAGCGTGTGCATTGCGGCGAGGCTGCTGACAGCTTCGGCGGCGGCGAGCGTTGCTTCCTCGGTCGCACGCAATGTTTCCGTCAGCTGGCAGGGGAAATTATGCACGCTTTGGCTCCGCAGATACCGAGACGCCTCCCCGCTGCGGTCGAGGCTGACGGCCAATGGCTACGGCAAAGTAAAGGCCCGCGTCGGTGGAAATACCCATGCTCCACCACGCAGTGCATGGTGAAATCCGGCGTCGCTGCGCTCACAAGGCGAGAAGTTGTCTGACCTCGGGCCACGACTTCCGTCCGTTGTCCTTCATCTCCGCCGCTAGCTCCGGCGGCATCCAGTCCAGCAATGCCGGCTTGAAGGTCGGCCGCTCCTTGACGCGCGCAAACCAGCGTTCGACACCCGGCAGCCGCCCCGCCGACCACAATCCGTCCATGGCGAGCGCGTCCAGGCGGTTGACGTAGGGCGCCATGGCGATGTCGGCCATCGAGAAGGCGTCGCCCACAAGCCAGCCGGACTCGCTCAGCGCGTCCTCCATCTTCTGCAGATACCCGGCATAGAGCCTGATCTTTTCGGCCGCGCCGGGCGCGGCGATGCCGTGCTGGATCCACTGCCATTTCTGCTGGCGCGCGCCGATGCCGTCGGCGCCGGCCCGCTGCAGAAACTCATCGAAGCTGCCGGCCCCGTTGCGCAAAATCGTACGCCGGTGCGAGACGATGTAGGTGATGGCCGAGCAGGCCGGATGCAATTCCTCGTCGACCGCCTTGGTCCAGACGCGGACGCGCGCCCTGTCGGGGGGCGATTTGGGATAAATGGCGTGCTCCGGAAACGTCTCATCGAGGTATTCGCAGATCACCGTCAATTCCGGGATCGCCACGCCGTCGTGGACGAGCGTCGGCACCACGGCTTTGGGATTGATCTTCAGATAGGCCGGACTGAATTGCTCGCCTTTGAGGAGATCGAGATAATGGCTGTTCCACTCCAGGCTCTTCTCAGCCAACGCCAGACGGACCTTGGCCGCACAGGCCGAAGAACCGTGATGGTAGAGTTCAAGCATTGTGCCTTGATCGTTTGAGGCCTGCGCCGTATCGCCTGCGGAAAGCCCCGCAGGCGGAACAGCGAGGCGTTTTGACATAATTTACGGGGATGAGGAAATTGCGGCGCGCTCGCGCGGCGTAAGCACGCGCGGGACGGAAAGCGGAGCGTTAGTCCGATCGTCGAAGAACGGGTTCGGCCGATGCAGCCCGCGCGCCCACCAACCGAGCAGCTTCGCTCCGCGGCGGGCGAAGACCTTCAAGGACGGCGGCGGCGGCGCGTTCGGCGGCAGCGGGCCGGTGGCGGAGCGTTCGTAGATGCGGCAAAGCCGCGGGCCGATGACTTCGTCGCGGGCATGGCCGTTGGTCTCGTCGCTCATGAAAGAATGAATGAGAGCGACAATGGGAAAGCGCGGAGTGGCGGCGGTATTGGCGAGTGGGGTCCGGCAACAATCGGCGTACCAGCGCAAGACCCTGCTGGAAAAGCGCAGGCAGCGGAGCGCGTCCGTGCCCGCGGTAAACGTCACCCGCCCTGGCGGCATCTGGAAGATGTCGGTGCCGCCAGCGGCGCCGAGCACGTCGGCCCGATCGAGGAAGCGCGCGAACGCCTGGCAGTCCTTGCAGTAGCAGATGAGCCGGAAGCCGGCGGCCGGCGAAATCCGCGCCATCCCACGCACGTGACCGCACCGGCAGCGAAGGGGAAGGTCCAAGGGCGCGCGTGCCACGTTTCCCAGATTAAGACCAATGGTGAATTCTGATGGCTGGAGAGCAGTTGCAATGATCGCCACCAGAAAGCTAAACGAAATAACACCAGTCACCGAGTTTGCAACCGCCAGTAATTTGCCAGCATTCGATTTCGGAACATTGCAATAAACAGCACAAACCCGCCGATCCAGAATTTATTCTGGACTGTATCTCTGATTACCGAACGCGCAGGCTGAATTGCGAGATGTAGAACCTGATTGTCGGGCATGACCTGCCTCCAGTCGAGCGTATCCGGGGGCCTGAGACTTAGCGCAGACGTTTGACGCTAGGATATGTGTGCGTTCAACTTAAATTATACATGCCCGGGTCGATTTGCCTTTGCAAGGGAAGGCTGGAAGATGTCCGTGCTGGCGGCTGCGTCGAACGTGCGAACGCCTGGCAGTCCTCGCAGTAGCAGAGGACACGGAGGTAGTGTCCAGAATCTTTCGCACATTTGATCAGGCGACGGCTTCGGTTTGCACGATCTGCTGCTGATAGAGCGGTCGCATATTCATATAACACTTGGCGGACCATGCTGTGCCCGCGATGTAGCGCAACCGTGCGGCGGCATAAGTTGAGGCATGATTGGCCGTCGGGGAATGCGCCAACAACACGGGTCCGTCGGCGAATCTCTTTCATGATCCGCTCGAGTGGATTGTTGGTCCGGATCTTCTGCCAGTGAATGTCGGGAAAGGCATAGTAGGTCAGCGTCTCTGACACACTGCGCTCGACGAGATCGGCCGCGGTGTTCATCTTGGCGGTGCGCAGGCCGTCGACGATCGCTCGCGCCTTCCGATCGGCCGCTTCACGGCTCTCCTGGGCATGGATAGCCTTGAGCATATGGCTCACCTCGCGGACCTTGGTCGCGGGCACGTGGCTAAAAACATTCCGATAGAAATGCACCATGCAGCGCTGCCATCGCGCCTCAGGCAGGTACTCCGCAGCGCTCTCCATCAAGCCGCGGCAGGCATCGGAAATGATGAGCTGCACGCCCTTGAGGCCACGATCAACCAGGTGCCGCAGAAACGCCGACCAGCCAGACTTGTCCTCTTTGGCACCTTCGCAGATGCCCAGAAATCTCCCGAAAACCCTCGGAATTGACGGCGCTGGCTACCAGGAGTGAGACATTGCGGACCTCGCCGGCCCAAGTGCGCTTCATCACGATGCCGTCGAGATAAAGGTACGGGTGCTCGCCTTCGATACGCCGGTTCCGCCAAGCCTCGATCTTGGCGTAGATCTTCTTATTGAGGTTCGACACGGTGCTCGGGCTCACCCGCGTACCCCAGAGGGCTTCGGTAATGTCCTCCACCCGCCGCACCGAAATCCCCGCAAGATACATCTCGATCAGCGCTTCCTCGACCGAGCTCTCCCGTCGGCGGTAGCGTTCGATGATCGCAGTCTCAAAGGTCTGGC
>CAVRDC010000020.1:15000-203511 GCA_963719745.1 uncultured Alphaproteobacteria bacterium
GTCCCCCTAGCCCATCCAGTGCTCTACCCCCTACAGCATTCATGCGAGGCGCTACCTAAATAGCTTTCGCGGAGAACCAGCTATTTCCCAGTTTGATTAGCCTTTCACCCCTAGCCACAGCTCATCCGAGGCTTTTTCAACAGACACCGGTTCGGCCCTCCAGCAGGTGTTACCCTGCCTTCAGCCTGGCCATGGCTAGATCACTAGGTTTCGGGTCTAATCCGACGAACTGAACGCCCTATTCAGACTTGCTTTCGCTGCGCCTACGCCTATCGGCTTAAGCTTGCTCGTCAGATTAAGTCGCTGGCCCATTATACAAAAGGTACGCGGTCACCCAGGACGAACCTTGGGCTTCCACTGTTTGTAGGCATTCGGTTTCAGGTCTATTTCACTCCCCTCGTCGGGGTGCTTTTCACCTTTCCCTCACGGTACTTGTTCGCTATCGGTCGCTGAGGAGTACTTAGGCTTGGAGGGTGGTCCCCCCATGTTCAGACAGGATTGCACGTGTCCCGCCTTACTCAAGGACGATCCTTCGCATTACCCGTACGGGGCTCTCACCCTCTACGGCACGTTTTTCCAAACGCTTCCGGTTGTCTCTGGATCGTCACTGGCCTGGTCCGCTTTCGCTCGCCACTACTAGCGGAGTCTCGGTTGATGTCCTTTCCTCCGGGTACTGAGATGTTTCAGTTCCCCGGGTTAGCTTAAAACCTCCTATTTTATTCGGAGGTTCCATCCCTTCACTTGATGCAGGAATCAGAAATCAGCCGCCAGTAATCAGAATTTTCCGACCACTGATTACTGACCACTGAATCCTGCATCGAAGGTGGGTTTCCCCATTCGGAAATCCGCGGATCAAAGCTCCTTCGCAGCTCCCCGCGGCTTATCGCAGCGTAGTACGTCCTTCATCGCCTCTCAGCGCCAAGGCATCCACCAAATGCCCTTAAGACACTTGATCGCTCTCATTATCAATGCCCATCCATCTCGGCGATGGCCCGCAACGAATTTGCATTCGCTGCGGCGGACACTGATTAGAAAGACCAGCTTGCTTCATAAGATCGATCCAACGGCAATGCGGTCAAGCTTTGCCGCATCAGGAATCAGCGATCAGCCGTCAGCAATCAGAAGCGTTCTGATTACCGATTACTGACTTCCGATCCCTGAATTCGGATCGATCTCCTCTTCACGATGTCAGACAACACGCGCGCCGTCGACCGAAGTCGCGAGCGCGCGGATTTGTTGTTCTCACGAACGAGCATGTCGAAGTCAGCAGCCGTCTGGTGGAGCCAGACGGGATCGAACCGACGACCTCCTGCTTGCAAAGCAGGCGCTCTCCCAACTGAGCTATGGCCCCCTCAGGGAACAGGTATCAGTATTCAGCAATCGGACCTCCGGAGGCGCCGCTGGCGCCATCTGATTACTGACAACTGATTGCTGATTTCCTGGAAACTGGTGGGCCTGGGAAGATTTGAACTTCCGACCTCACGCTTATCAAGCGCGCGCTCTAACCAGCTGAGCTACAAGCCCGGACCAGAAGTCAGTGATCAGAAATCGGTAATCAGAAAACACTCACTGGTGTCTGATTACTGAATACTGATCACTGACTCCCGATCTGCTCGTTCGCGAAGAAAGAGAAATGAAGACGGCGGCGTCCTGCCAATGGACAAACCGATCCGAAAACCGGTCTGCCCTGATGTTTCCAAGAGATCCGATAGAGGACGCGTGAGGCGCCTCTGAAGGATCATCCTTAGAAAGGAGGTGATCCAGCCGCAGGTTCCCCTACGGCTACCTTGTTACGACTTCACCCCAGTCGCTGACCCTACCGTGGCCGGCTGCTCCCTTGCGGTTAGCGCACCGTCTTCAGGTAAAGCCAACTCCCATGGTGTGACGGGCGGTGTGTACAAGGCCCGGGAACGTATTCACCGCAGCGTGCTGATCTGCGATTACTAGCGATTCCAACTTCATGTGCTCGAGTTGCAGAGCACAATCCGAACTGAGACGGCTTTTTGAGATTTGCGCAGGGTTTCCCCATTGCGTCCCATTGTCACCGCCATTGTAGCACGTGTGTAGCCCAGCCCGTAAGGGCCATGAGGACTTGACGTCATCCCCACCTTCCTCGCGGCTTATCACCGGCAGTCCCCTTAGAGTGCCCAACTAAATGATGGCAACTAAGGGCGAGGGTTGCGCTCGTTGCGGGACTTAACCCAACATCTCACGACACGAGCTGACGACAGCCATGCAGCACCTGTCTCCGGTCCAGCCGAACTGAAGGGATCGATCTCTCGTTCCCGCGACCGGGATGTCAAGGGCTGGTAAGGTTCTGCGCGTTGCTTCGAATTGAACCACATGCTCCACCGCTTGTGCGGGCCCCCGTCAATTCCTTTGAGTTTTAATCTTGCGACCGTACTCCCCAGGCGGGATGCTTAATGCGTTAGCTGCGCCACTGACGAGTAAACCCGACAACGGCTAGCATCCATCGTTTACGGCGTGGACTACCAGGGTATCTAATCCTGTTTGCTCCCCACGCTTTCGCACCTCAGCGTCAGTACCGGGCCAGTGAGCCGCCTTCGCCACTGGTGTTCTTGCGAATATCTACGAATTTCACCTCTACACTCGCAGTTCCACTCACCTCTCCCGGACTCAAGCTTCTCAGTATCAAAGGCAGTTCTGGAGTTGAGCTCCAGGATTTCACCCCTGACTTAAAAAGCCGCCTACGTGCGCTTTACGCCCAGTGATTCCGAGCAACGCTAGCCCCCTTCGTATTACCGCGGCTGCTGGCACGAAGTTAGCCGGGGCTTCTTCTGCGGGTACCGTCATTATCTTCCCCGCCGAAAGGGCTTTACAACCCTAGGGCCTTCATCACCCACGCGGCATGGCTGGATCAGGCTTGCGCCCATTGTCCAATATTCCCCACTGCTGCCTCCCGTAGGAGTCTGGGCCGTGTCTCAGTCCCAGTGAGGCTGATCATCCTCTCAGACCAGCTACTGATCGTCGCCTTGGTGAGCCGTTACCTCACCAACTAGCTAATCAGACGCGGGCCGATCCTTTGGCGATAAATCTTTCTCCTTACGGACTTATCCGGTATTAGCACAAGTTTCCCTGTGTTGTTCCGAACCAAAGGGCACGTTCCCACGTGTTACTCTCCCGTCTGCCGCTCCGTATTGCTACGGCGCTCGACTTGCATGTGTTAGGCCTGCCGCCAGCGTTCGCTCTGAGCCAGGATCAAACTCTCAAGTTGAAGAGATTTGATCTCGGCTGATCACAACGTTTGACGAGGTCCCACTCTGATTTCCTACGAAACTTGCGCTTCATCGGGTCCACAGTGTTGACCTGAAACGTCGACCGCCGAAGTCTCTTCATGGCCGCTCTCATCCGGATAAAGCCCAAAGCCTTTCGGCCCAAACCTTCTCCCGTTCGAGGAAGCGGCCCGCAAGGACTCCGCCGTCCACGTTTCTCTTTCTTCCGATTCACCTGTCAAACATCCCGGGACCTTGCGATCCCGTCTCCGGCAAGCGCCGGAGCCGCCGAAGCCCGCACATCCGACATGGCCAAAGCCATGGCCGGATGATTTCACCGCGTAAACAGTGAGGGGCTTCGTAGACGCGCCATCGCGCCAAGCGCGGCGGCGCGTCAAGAGGACCTATATAGTCTTCGGGTGCCGGTATTGTCAACGGCCCTGCGGCCTAAAATGAGCCCTGTGGATCGTCGATCGAGCGGCAATTTTTGTCCGGGTGTCGCGAATGGTTACGCCGATTATACGCCGCACTGCGGCCATATTCCTCCGCCGTTCTTGCATAATCGTGTTGGGGATACTGCAAGCGGGGGGAGCGCGCCAGCTTTGGATAACAGTCTGACCTCGACGTCTGGCCGGCTTGAACGCAGCGGGCCGGGTTTCGCCTCGGGCCGCAATGTCAAGGCCTCGATCCAAACTCCTTCTCCGGCTAAACACATAGTTTGCTAATGCCGTTCTGATTCCGAAACTCGCATGGGGCTGCCTCGTCGCAAGTTGCGAATTTCGGAAGCAGGACACTAAAGTGCGATCGCGGGTGCAGGGGACGTGGTCTTGGACCAAGCTAGGCTGCGCGGCGCCAATCGGAGGCTCGATGCCGAGGCCATCCATCTCGGCAATGAGCCGCCGCTATCGGTAGACGGGGGCACGGGCGGTCTGGTCGACCGGCGCCGGATCTCCGTGCAATGGTTCAGTGGCACGATTTTGACCGGGCTTTGCGGCGCTGCACTGATGGGCGGCGCCGTTTTTGCGTCGCTTGACGGCGAAACCAATTTTGCCTCGGCGCCGGAACGCGTCGAGACGGCGCTGCGCGGCGCCATCGCCGGCATTGGCCGCTTGAGCGGGGTTCACAAGACCGATCGGCTTGCCGCGATTTCGGAAGCCAACGTCACGCGCCAGGTCGTGCGCGTGCCCATCAGCACACGCGTCCGCGACCGCGAGCTCATTCGCACGCGTTCCTATGTGCGCGTCTCCGGCAATCTCGCACTGTCGGTGTCGGAAATTTCCGCCAACATCCCGCCGTTCAACCCGCAAAAGCTACTTGACCGATGGTGTGACCAATACCGATGACACGCCGGCGGCGGAACCGGATGCCGAAGTGTCTTTTGTTACCTGCGATTTCTCGCTGCCAAGCGTAAAGGGCAAGGTCGCGCCGGCCGTTTGCGACATCAATTCGTTGCTGGCAAAAGTCAAACCCTCGAGCTTGTTGCCGCTCGATCAAGTCGCGGCGCGCGTCCGCGAGGTGGCGGGCAAAGCCACCGCCAATTCACCCCTGCTCGCCAACGCCGACGCCGGCGTCACGCCGGGACTGAGACTGAACTACGCCGCCGAGGGCGACGCCGACCCCTATGTCGGGTTCGAAGCGCGCGTGGTCCCGGAGAATATTACGCTCCTGCCGAAGACGACCGGCGCGCAGCGACTGGAGCGAACACGCCGTGGTCGTGAAAAAGGGCGAGACGGTCGGTTCGATCCTGCGCGAGCTCGGCGCCGCCCCCGACGAGATCAAGGGCATCATTGCGGTGCTTGGGCCGCGCGCCCGCGAGGGCGGATTGAAGGAAGGCCAGAAGCTGCGGGTCCTCACCGCTGCAGCCGGCCTCGGGCACATGCAACCGCTGCGCGTCATCATCGCCGACGACACCAAAGTGGAGGCGGCGGTGGCGCTGTCGGACCGCGGCACCTACGTCGCGGCCGATATCCGTAATATCAACACCGATATCGCCGAAGCTGGTGCCGACGACACCAGCGACGACGATGGCAGCGGAGTGCGGCTCTATCAGAGCCTCTACGAGACCGGCTTGCGCAACAACATGCCGCCGGCGGTGATCGAGGAATTGGTTCGCATCTACTCGTACGACGTCGACTTCCAGCGCAAAGTGCAGCCCGGCAATTCCCTGGATGTGCTTTATGCAGACAATGAAAACGGCGACACCAGCAACGAGGTGCGCTACGTTTCGCTGACGGTCGGCGGCGAGACCAAGAAATACTACCACTATCAGACGGCCGACGACGGCATTTACGATTATTATGACGAGACCGGGAAAAGCGCCAAAAAGTTCCTGGTGCGCAAACCGGTCCCGGTCGGCATCATGCGTTCGGGATTCGGCGAACGCAATCATCCGCTGCTCCACTACATGAAGATGCATACCGGCGTCGATTGGGCCGCGCCCACCGGCACGCCGATCTTTGCCGCCGGCAACGGCAGTATCGAGGAGATCGGATTGAAGGGCGGCTACGGCAAATACGTCCGCATCCGCCACGCCAACGGCTACGAAACCGCCTACGGCCACATGACCGCTTTCGCCCGCGGCCTCGACGTCGGCAGCCATGTCCGGCAAGGCCAGATCATTGGCTTCGTCGGCTCGTCCGGGCTCTCGACCGGCTCTCATGTGCACTACGAGATCCTGGTGAACGACCGCTTCGTCGACCCGATGCGCATCAAGCTGCCGCGCGGACGCGTCCTTGACGGCACTTCGCTGGCGCTATTCGAAAAGAACCGCGAGCAGCTCGACGCGCTGATGGCGCACGGGCCCGGCCGGGTCGCACAAGTTCACTAGCGCCCGCGCAACAGCGAGGAATTTCCGTGACCGAGGCAGCCGCGGCTGATCGCATCGAAGTGCGCTCGAGCCGTTGGTGGGCGTTCTGGGGCGGCAAGTTCACGCGGCTCCTGTTTCCGGCCCGCATGGTCGCCGATCACGTCGGCATTTCGACCAACATTGTGAGCTTTTGGCTGACGCCCTGGATTCGCACCGACGAGCATCTGCCGCTGTCGCACATTGCCGAGGTCGCGCACACCCGCGGCTTCTTGTGGGATACAATCAGCGTGGAAAGTTCAGGCGGGCTCAACCCGCTCGCGCTGACCGGCCTGCCGAAAGGGCAGGCCGGTTATTTTGTTGAGCACGTCCGCGAGCGCATCAACGACGCAGCGGCTACGCCGCCGCTGCAACCTCGCCATTGAACTTGAGCCCCTGCTTGCTGGCTGAGATCGACGACCTTTTCGCCGTCCTTGATGCGGCCGGAGAGGATCAGCTCCGCCAACGGATCCTGGATCGACTTCTGGATCGCCCGCCTGAGCGGACGCGCACCGTAGGCGGGGTCCCAGCCTTTGTCGGCCAGCCAATCGCGCGCCCCCGCCTCGAGCTTGATTGTGATCTTGCGGTCGTCGAGAAGCTTCGCGAGACGCTTCATCTGGATGTCGACGATGCGCGCCATCTCCGACTTCTGCAGCCGGTGGAACAGAATGATCTCATCGATCCGGTTGAGGAACTCGGGCCGGAAGCTCGCCCGCACGATCGCCATGACCTGATCACGCACGGCTTCGGTGTCCTGACCTTCCGGCTGGTTGACCAGGATTTCGGCGCCGAGATTCGAGGTCATGACAATCAAGGTATTGCGGAAATCGACGGTGTGGCCCTGCCCGTCGGTCAGGCGGCCGTCGTCGAGCACCTGCAGCAGCACGTTGAACACGTCGGGGTGGGCCTTCTCGATCTCGTCGAACAGCACCACCTGATAAGGCCGCCGCCGCACCGCTTCGGTCAGCGCGCCGCCTTCCTCGTAGCCGACATAGCCAGGCGGCGCGCCGATCAGGCGCGCGACCGAGTGCTTCTCCATGTATTCCGACATGTCGATGCGCAGCAGTGCGGTTTCGTCGTCGAACAGGAATTCGGCCAGCGCCTTGGTCAGCTCGGTCTTGCCGACGCCGGTCGGGCCCAGGAACATGAACGAGCCGATCGGCCGGTTCGGGATCCTGCAGGCCGGCGCGGGCGCGGCGTACCGCTGTCGACACGGCCTTGACCGCATCGGCCTGGCCGACCACGCGCTTGCCGATCTGCTCTTCCATGCGCAAAAGCTTTTCCTTTTCGCCTTCGAGCATGCGATCGACCGGAATACCGGTCCAGCGCGAGACCACCTGGGCGATGTGATCGGCGGTGACCGCTTCCTCGACCATCGCGCCTTTGCCTTCGGCACCTTCCATCGCCTTGAGCTTTTTCTCGATCTCCGGAATGCGGCCATAGGAAATCTCGCCGGCGCGCTGGTACTCGCCCCGGCGTTGCGCGTTGGCGAGTTCGACCCGCAGCTGATCGAGCTCGTTTTTGAGCTTCTGGGCACCGGAGAGCTTTTCCTTCTCTGACTTCCAGCGCGCGGTCAGGTCGGCGGATTTTTTCTCCAGCGCGACAAGCTCGGTTTCCAGCCCGCTGAGGCGTGAGCGCGAGCCGGGATCGTGCTCCTTCTTCAGCGCCTCCTGCTCGATCTTGAGCCTGATGATCTCGCGATCGATCAAGTCGAGCTCTTCCGGCTTGGAATCGACCTGCATCTTCAATCGCGCCGCCGCCTCGTCGACCAGGTCGATCGCCTTGTCGGGCAGAAAACGATTGGTGATGTAGCGGTGCGACAGCGTCGCCGCGGCCACCAGCGCGCCGTCGGTGATGCGCACCCCGTGATGCGCCTCGTACTTGTCCTTGAGCCCGCGCAGGATCGAGATGGTGTCCTCGACGCTTGGCTCGTCGACATAGATCGGCTGGAAGCGGCGGGCTAAGGCGGCATCCTTCTCGACGTGCTTTTTATACTCGTCGAGCGTGGTGGCGCCGATGCAATGCAGTTCGCCGCGCGCCAGCGCCGGCTTGAGCAGGTTCGATGCATCCATGGCGCCGTCGGCCTTGCCGGCGCCGATCAGGGTGTGCATCTCGTCGATAAAGAGAATGTAGGCGCCGGCCGCGGACGTCACTTCCTGCAGCACGGCCTTCAGGCGCTCCTCGAATTCACCGCGATATTTGGCGCCGGCGATCAGCGCGCCGAGATCGAGCGCGAGCAATTTCTTGTCATGAAGGCCCTCAGGCACGTCGCCATTGACGATGCGAAGCGCCAGGCCCTCGACGATCGCGGTCTTGCCGACGCCGGGCTCGCCGATCAGCACCGGGTTATTCTTGGTCCGGCGCGACAGCACCTGGATGGTGCGGCGGATTTCCTCGTCGCGGCCGATGACCGGGTCGAGCTCGCCGTCGCGGGCGGCCTGGGTGAGATCGCGGGCGTATTTCTTCAGCGCATCGTAGGCATTCTCGGCCGACGCTGAGTCGGCGGTGCGGCCCTTGCGCAGCGCCTCGATGGCGGCATTGAGATTTTGCGGCGTCACGCCGGCATTGGCCAGAATCTTGCCGGCCTCACTGCCCTTCTCGAGCGCCAGCGCCAACAAAAGCCGCTCGACGGTGACGAAACTGTCGCCGGCTTTTTCGCCCGCCTTTTCTGCAGTCTCGAACACGCGTGCCAAAGCGGGATCGAGATAGACCTGTCCGGCGCCGCCGCCGGAAACCTTCGGGCGCTTGGCGAGCGCCGCCTCGACGGCCGCAAGCGCCTGCCGGGAATTGCCGCCCGACCGGTCGATGAGGCCTGCGGCAAGCCCCTCGGGGTCGTCGAGCAGCACCTTAAGCAGGTGCTCGGACGCGAATTGCTGGTGTCCCTCGCGCATGGCGAGCGACTGGGCAGATTGGATGAAACCGCGGCTGCGGTCGGTGTATTTGTCAAAATTCATGTTTTATCCCTCGGCCTATTCCGAACGCCCTGACGGCGCGAATGGAACATCGTCATTGGGGTTGTACCGATGGACCTTGGCGATTCCACGATCCAGATCAATGACCCAGCTGGAACACTAAAGCCCGGCGGACCCAGGAGGCGTCCGCCGTCCATAAATATGGTGGCCGAACATTCTTGCGGAAGAGCCTGCGCCGAGGCGACAAGGGGGAAAATTTACCATCCGCGCCCGGGGACGCTGCCGCCCCAGGTCCCAAGCCTGGCCAGTAAGGCCGCATTAATGTTGGCGGTCGTAATAGTACTTAGGTGCGCTCGGTCGTGGGAGCCGAAGATGGGCGAACGCCGCGGATCCAGACGCCAGAAGAGCTTCTTGCGCGGCTTTGTCTATTTTGACCGGCTGCGGGGAGTCATGAGCTGCCTCATTCGCGACCTTTCCGATCAGGGGGCGCGGATCATCTTGTCGCAAACGGCCATCATTCCCGACGCTGTCCAACTCCACATCCCGCAGCGGGACGAGACCCGGCGCGCGCGCGTGCGCTGGCGCCACAGCGATGAGATCGGCCTTGCCTTCACCGACGCGGCCGCCGCTGCGCCGGCATCACCAGAGGGCGATTTAGGCAAGCGCGTTACCCAACTCGAAAGCCAGGTCGCCGAACTGCAACGCGCAGTGAAACGGTTAAAGCGCGAAGCATCGTCGGAGGGCGACGTCGTGGCGGCTTAGCGGCCCTTCGATCGTCACGCTGCCGAAACACCTACCCAAACAAGCGCTCGCCCTGCAGGTCGATCATCTGCTGCGCTTTGCCGATCGTGAATTTCACCGCATCCTCATAGGAGGCGTAAGTGTCGGCGCGGATGAAGCGGTGTTCCTGGTGTACGCCGTCGGCTTCGCGCTCGATGATCCCCGCGGTCTGGTAGTGGCCGTCATCCTTGTACGGCGCAGCGCGGATGACGAAGCCCTTGTAGTGGACCGGCTCTGAGACCTTCTCGGTCTCGGTGGCCGCACCACGACCGAACAGCGCACTCCAAAGCGACATCCCAGCCTCCGCGATTGGCGCCATGACGCTGATTGCGAAGGTTACTCCCGGGCGCTAGAAAGCGCGAGTACGCCCTGCCGGCTGCTTTGCATCAGCTTTAAGCGGGCGGTAGAGATTGCTTGTCAGTCCAAGGAGATTTGCCGATGCCGAAAGCCTACTGGATCGTCTTCTATCACTCGATTTCCGATCCGGATAAGCTCGCGGCTTACGCCAAGCTTGCACCGGCCGCGACCGCGCCGTTCGGCTCGCGATATCTGGCGCGCGGAACCGCCGCGGCAATTTTCGAAACCGGGCGCAAGGAGCGTGTCGTCGTCACTGAATTTCCGAGCGTCGAGAATGCCGTCGCGGCGTACAACTGCCCCGCCTACCAGGAAGCGCTGAAAGCGCTCGGCAACGGCGCCGTGCGCGACATCCGCATTATCGAGGCGTTGGAATAGCGCGCGCTTTTTCGTCGCCTTATCGCGCGGCCGCGATGGTCGCCGCCTGCCCTGGCGCATCCGCAGCGCCGGCAGGGGCCGACCGATGGTCGAGTCGCAGGGTCAGGCAGCAGGCCGAGCCGCCGCTCCGTTGAAAGACATCGAGCGGTGTGGCGACGACGGCATAGCCGCGCTCCGCCAGCGTCAGCCGCAGCGTCTCGCTGCAGCTCGAGAGCACGACGGTGCGCTCGACGCCAACGGCGTTGGCGGCAAAATGCGCCGCGTCGGCGCGGTCGAGCGCGATGCGCGCTTCGGGCGCCACATGCTCCTCGATAGTGGCGAGTGCGGCCGGCCCGAAAGCGCCGGGATAGTAGATCACGGCGCCGCATGGCAGCGCGCAGAACGCGGTGTCGAGGTGATAGAAGCTCGGATCGGCAAGCGGCAGCGGCAGGCACGGCACACCGAAATGCCGCTCAACAACCGGCCCGGCGGCGGGATCGGAGCGAAAGCCGCAGCCCATCCAGAACACCCGGCGCTTGACGTCGAAGATGCAATCGCCGGCGCCTTCGAGTGTCATGCCCTCTGGAAGTGCAGCAATCTCATCGATCAGCCCGCGGGTTTGCAGCGCTGCGAACGCCGCCGCGAACAACGGCTCCTCATCGCGTCGCTCGCGATGATGAAACCGCGCCAGCAGGGCTTTGCGGTCGAGGACCACGGCGCCGTTGGCGGTAAAGACAAGATCGGGCAAGCCCGGCGACGGCTCAAACGTCTCGATCGCGGCGCCGGCGGCGGCGAGTGCGCGCCGCAACTCGTCCCATTGGCGCTGCGCAGTTTGGTGCAAGGCCGCGGCACCGTCAGCCCAGGCCTGCGGGTCCATCCAGGGATTGATGCTGTAAGTGACCGCGAAGTAGCGCGGCGGGCACATCAGAAAGCGAGGCTGCGAATTTTTGGCGCGCGCCGCGTGAATATTCATTGCTGTTGAGGCCGTCCTGCGCCGCATGCGTCCGACCGACGAATCAAACCTGCCGGAGAAATCTTAACAGAGGCCTTCGCGGGGACAGGAACGCGGGCGCAGCGCGCAATCATTTCCATTGCTCTATGTCATCGACGTAACGCACGTTGCCGTCGGCGGGCTCAAGATGAACCCGCCGACAGCGAGCCGGCTTAGACCGGACGGCGTTGATAACGCCGGACATGGGTGCCGTTCGGCAGGCTGTCGCCTGCCGCGACGTAGTCGAACCGCTGCGGCCGGCCGAGGCTCGCCGCAGCCGGCGCAAAGAGCGATCCCGCCGCTGCAGGCTGCGCAAACGAAGCCTCCTGATAACGCGGCGCGTTGTAGCCGCGCGCATAAAGCGCGACGGCGCGGTTCTCATTGCCGCCAGCCGCGCGATAAGCGCCGGCGAGATAGCGCACCGCATAGGTCATGTTGGTTTCGGCATCGAGCAGGCCCGCGGCCGAGCCGGAATAGCCCATGGCGCGCGCGGTGCCGAGCCGGATTTGCATGAGCCCGTAATTGCCGCTGCTGACGGCGCGCGGGTTATAGCGGCTCTCGCGCATGATGACGCGATGCACCAGCGAAGCGGGCACGCCGTTGGCGCTCGCCTGTTGTTCGACCAGGCCCGCCAGTTGCGAACGTGCGTCCGGCCCGGCGCCGAAATGCCGGCCCGCCTTCGCACCCGCTTGCGCGCCGTCGTAATGATCGAAATATCCGCCGCCATAGCCGAACGGAGGAATGCCGCCGGCATTTTGCGCCGGGGCCGCCGCGGCAAAACGAACACGCGGCACAAAGGCTGCGTCATGACGATAGTGCCAATAACCGCCGCGATGCCCATGCACGGAATGCGCCTGCGCCAACACCGGCTGCCCAAACAGTGCGACCGCGCCGGCGGCCAACGTCACATAATGCGAGATACGCAACATCATCTTTGCTCCATTGATGTAGGGGACCGCGGCCTTGTCAGCACCGAATCCGGCGCGGGTCGGACGTCAAGGTGCTGACGACGGGGCCATGTCGTGGCGACGGAACAAATGGAGCGGCGATTAACTACCGTTAATTAATGTCGTTCGCTGATGCGGGCGCACGTGGCTGGCGCCGCACTGAAAGCAATTGCCAAATCGCCGCAGCCTCCCTATATACGCGCCATTCGCGATTGAGCCTGCCTTGCCGTCTCGCCCTTCATAACAGCAGGGCCTTTCCCAAGAACACGCAAAATCCGGATTTGGACCAGGTGAATCGTTCGCATGGCCACAAAAACGCATTCAGCGTTTTCCAAAGGAGGGCCATCATGGCTCAAGGTACCGTTAAGTTTTTCAATGCCCAAAAGGGCTTCGGCTTCATCGTGCAGGACAATGGCGGCCCCGATGTGTTCGTTCACATCTCCGCCGTCGAGCGCGCGGGCATGAGCAACCTCAATGAAGGGCAGAAGCTGACCTTCGACATCGAAGCCGACCGGCGCAGCGGCAAGTCCGCGGCGACCAATCTGCAATCGGTCTGATCGCTCACTATATGAAGGCGTGACCTCGAGAAGTGGTCACCGGTTCTCGAATAAGATCACGCCCGGAAACCCGCCGGCGCCATACTGGCGCCGGCATTGGCGCTTCTCTCCGGCTCAATAAAAATCAGGAGAACAACCATGCCCAGAAAGCCGGGATTGAATTCTGAATTCGTCATGTTCGACGTCGTCTATGAAGACGGCTCGCAGCGCTCGAACCGCAAGGTGCCACGCGCGCTTACCGGCGGCATCGACGGCGACAAGCCGGCCCACGGCTTCCTGATCGAGCAGGACCGCGAGATCGCGGAAAAGTCCGGCAAGCCGCCGCTCCAGATCAAGAATATCACGCGCTCGGGCGCGAAGGCGAAGGAACGCGCTTATTCGGAGTAGCGCGTAGATTGATGCTGCGGCGGCCAGGGTGCGGTAGTCTCGGGTGATCCCGATCCCACCTGGCCAGGAGCCGTCCATGCCCGCCATCCAGTTCCTCAACCCCGAAAGCCTCGGCAAGCCGCTCGCGGCCTATTCGAACATAGCGCGCGTCAAGGCGTCGGAGTTTCTGTTCATCGCCGGCCAGGTCGGCATCGACAAGGACGGCAAGGCGCCGGCCGATTTCGAGGCGCAATGCGCTTTGGTGTTTGCCAATATCGGCGCAGCGCTCGCCTCCCAGGGCGCGAATTTTTCCAACGTCGTCGCCTTCACCAGCTACCTTGTGCACGCGCAAGACATTCCGAAATTCGCGCAATACCGCGCCCGCGAATTTCCGCCGATGTTTGCTGGCGGCGGCTTTCCGCCCAACACGCTGCTCATTATCGACCGCCTGGTCCGCGAGGAACTCCTGGTCGAGGTGAGCGCGATCGCGGCGCTGTAAGGCACCGCCTTCAGTCCTCGGCGTCCGGCATGCTAGGAGCGGCGCGGCGGATGGGTCCGGCGCCAGTGCTCGGCAATGTCTTTGCCGGTGCAAAACCAGACGCGATCGCGTTTGCGGGCGTGTTCGAGGAACTTGATCAAGCCTACGGCTCTCGCCGGCCGGCCGATGAGGCGATCGTGCATCGAGATGCTCATGATCTTGGGAACCTCGGCGCCTTCTTCGTAAAGCAGCTCGAAGCAATCGATCAGATAGGTGGCGAACTCCGCCGCCGTGCTGAAGCCGTTGTTTTGGTCAAAGCGGTTGTCGTTGGTCTCGAATGAGAACGGGATCACCAGATGGTCGCGTTCGCCGTATCTGACCCAGAACGGCAATTCGTCGCCGAGGTAGTCGCGGTCGTAGAGAAAGCCGCCGTGCTCGACCACCAGCCGGCGGGTATTGATGCTCGGCCGGCCGTTGAACCATCCGACCGGCGCTAAGCCGGCCAGCGCCTTGATGCCGGCGAAAGCCTGACGGATGTGCTCGCGCTCCTCTTGCTCGCTGGTCTGATGATAATCGAGCCACCGCCAACCGTGACTGACGATCTCATGACCGTCCTCGACGAACGCTTGCGTCAATTCGGGATATTGCTGCAGGCCGCGGACCACGCCGAGGATGCTGACCTTGATATCGAAGCGCCGGAAAATGCGCAGCAGGCGCCAGCAGCCGACGCGCGGACCGTATTCGAAAACCGACTCCACCATGGGACTGCGCGTGCCCGCGTAGGCCGGAAAGCCGATATCGGTCAGCATTTGCTCCGAGGCATTGTCGCCATCGAGCAGGCAATGCTCGCCACCGGCCTCGACGTTCAGATTTAAGTTGACGGCGATCCTTGCGCCGCCCGGCCAGGCGGCGTGGGGAGGTTGGGCGCCGTAGCCGCGAAAATCGCGCGCCGGAACCGGCGCTGTTGCGGCTCTTTGGTTTGCCGCCGTCCGCCGGTGCGACGGCGACTTGGCAGTGCTTGCCCGACTTTTCCTGCGCGTAGCATTCATTTTCCGAGGCTCCACAAGACACCATGACGATGGCAGCGAGACCATAGTAGCGCACCCCTCCGCGATGCCGAGCCATGGCGGGCCTCGCGTTGCGGTTGCGGCGGGCACCCGTTTCGGCTCCCGTTAACCACCTGGTGGTAACTAGCTACGGCGAGCTTTTGCTGGGGGATTCAAGGTGCTCGCCGGAGCGAAGCCTGCGATGTCCGACTTTGCGGCCGCCCTGGCCGCCCAGTTCAGTACCAACGCCACCATCAACGCGCTTCTGCTCGGCGCCGACGCGCTGATCTATTTCGCCGTGCTCGCCGGCTTGTTCCGGGCGCGCCACCGCATCGGCATCGGCGCCTTTTTCTGCGCGCTCGGCGTGATGCACTTTCTCGAGACTTATCTCGCCAGCATCCTTTACGTCGCCTTGCCCTTTGGCATCGTCGCCTCCCCGGGCTCGACCGTGCTGTTCACCGGCAAGCTGATGCTGCTCCTCTTGGTCTATATCCGCGAGGACGCAGTGGTGGTGCGGCAGCCGATCTACGGCCTGTTGATCGGCAACCTCCTTCTCTTCGCGCTCGCCTTTCTGACGCGGCAGCGTGGCGCCGAGGCGCTGGCGGCGAACCGCCAGGCCGATTTCGGCTTTCTCGACGAGATGGGCGCGCTGATGGTGTGGGGCACGCTCATCCTGTTCGTCGATTGCATCATGATGATCCTGATCTACGAACGCTCGCGCGCCATCCTCGGCGGCCGCGTGCTGGCGCGGCTGATGCTGACCGGCGCGCTGGTCTTAAGTTTCGACCAGGTCGCGTTCTATGCCGGCTTGCGCTTTCTCACCGGCGCGCCGCTTGCGGTGCTGTTCGGCGGCTGGGTGGCAAAAATGGCCATGGTCGCGATCTATAGCGGCCTCGGCGCGGTTTATCTGCGCCGCGTGGAACTGCCCGCCAGCCGCAAGAAGCGCCCGCCGCGGATCATGGACATATTCGATCTGCTTACCTATCGCGAACGCTACGAGGACCTGCTGGCGCGCTCCGGCCGCGACGCGCTCACCGGCACGCTCGACCGCGGACGGCTCGAGCATTTGGGACGAAAACGCGTCGAGGAGGCGGCGTTGGCCGGCCGACCGCTGAGCTTGCTGATCATCGATATCGATCATTTCAAAAGCTTCAACGACCGCTTCGGCCATGCCTCGGGCGATGTCGTGCTGCTGCGCATCGCGCGCATCGTCATGGCAACCGTCGGCGGCGACGAAGCCGTGTTCCGCTACGGCGGCGAGGAATTCGTGGTGATCGCCCCGGACATGACGCGGGCGGCGGCGCTCGCGCTCGGCGAGCGCATCCGCCACGATGTCGCAAGCCACATGGACGCCGACGCCGGCATACCGCTGGTCACCGTCAGCATCGGGCTCGCCACCTGCGCCGACGACGCCTCCGACTATGACGGGCTGTTCGAATGCGCCGATCGGCGGCTTTATCTCGCCAAATCGGCGGGAAGAAATTGCGTGGTCGGAGAAACCGGCATCGACCCGGGCGCGCCGAAGCTCGCCTGGGCTGGGTAGCATCTCAGCTACTTCGCCGGACACTGCGGATTACCGACCGTCCAACCGCACTTGCCCTGAAAGCATCCGTCGCGCCAGACGCCGGAGCAAATTTCGCCGTCGGCGGCGCGATAGGTGCCCTGGCCTTCGGCACGGTCTTCTTGCCACTCGCCCTCATAGCGAGCGCCGGTTGACCACACCTGCGTCCCGCGGCCGGCGTAATGCCCGCCCTGTAATTCGCCTTCATAGAGGCCGTGCCGACGCCCGTTGACATACCAGGTCAGCGTGCCTTTGCCCTCGGCGTATCCGTCTTTGCAGCCGCCCGACCAAGTCACGCGTTCGTTGCCGCTCGGCAGCGTGTCCCAAATCTTGCAGCCATTGCTGTCGGTGATCCAATGCAGGTTGACTTCGATCCTGGTTTGGGCGCTCGCACCGCTCAACGAAACGACGAGCAAGACGACGCCCAGTGCAGTCTTCCACATGCCGATCCCTCCAAATCGTGCTTCGAGCCACCGCGGCAACTCCAAGATATCATGAACTGGCCAAGCCGCGCCGCGCGCCGGCGGTGGCCGCGGCCGCCCGCGGCAAAATGAAGATATCAAAGATCGAACAAGCGGGGAGCCTGCGTTCACCGCGGCCTGCAGGCCACCGCGAAGCTGGTGCGGGCCTGCACGAAACCGGGCGTGTTCATCTTGCCGTCCTCGATGAGATCGACCAGGGCCGCTGCCAGGTCGTGGCAGGCGTCGCGGCCCGCCGGCACCGCCTTCGGCTTCGCTGCCGGCGCGGAAGAGCCGCACGTCTCCACCACAGCCGCATAGGTGGCGCGATAGTTCGCGGTATCGTCCAACTTCGCGTCCAGCATGGAGACGAGCTCGTTCGCGGCCTCGCGGCAAGCCTTCTCGCCGGGGCGCTGCGCCGATTGCGGCGCGGCGTGCGCGACCGCAACGATCATAAGACCGGCCGCCGCCAGCATCGCCGGCGTCAGGACAGTGCGTCTGCGCATGATGTCAGTTCTCCAGCCCAGAGGCGCGCGCTAGGATAGCAACATGACAAGGCCCCGCTCAAAGCGCGATTTCGGCACGCTCGGCACCGAAGCCATCGTCGACTCCGGGCTCGCCGCACTCGAAGAGGCATCCTCGCAGGCGGAAAAGAGCGCGGCGCTGGCGGCCATCATCATCAGCGCCTTCGACGATTATTACGCCCGCTCGCGACGGATTCCCTGGCTCGCCAAGGAGGCCTTCGAGACCCGTGCCTGGAAGCGGGCGATCGAGCTGAGCCAGGAGCGCATCGCCATTTTCTCGGTCTCGCTGGCAAAGATCATTCCCGTCCTTGAACAGGCCGTGCACGGCGGCGAGCGCGCCGAGCGCGAAGCGATCTGGCCCCTGGTGGAGCGGATATTTCGCTCGGACATTTCCGGCCGCTACGAAGCCGACCTTGCGCTCGCCTATCTTGCCGCCATCCGCCGCGCCTTGTTCCGCGAGCTGTGGGCGCCGCTGACGCCGGAGGCCGAACCGGCGCCGGCGCCGACTCCGGTCGCCGACATTGTCCGCGTCATCCCGGTCGCGGACACCGTCACGCCGAAGATCATTGCGCAGATCCTGGCCGTCCCCGGCATCGCGGCGCCGTTCCGTGATCTCGCCGCCGACGCCGGGCTCGTTGCCGAGCGCATCAATGACGAATTGCGGATCGGTCCGGACCGCAAGCTCCAGCGCATCGAGATCATCGATGCCGGTTTTTATCGCAATCGCGGCGCCTATATCGTCGGCGCCATCACGGTCGCCGGCGAGACCGGGCCGCTGGCGCTGGCGCTGCTCAACCGCGAACACGGCGTGGAAGTCGATGCCGTAATCCTGCGCCGCGCGACATTGACCCATGTGTTTTCCTCGACGCTCGCCAACTTTCACGTCACGCTGATCCGCTATCACGAGCTGGTCGATTATCTGTTCAAGCTGATGCCGAGCCGCCCGCGCGGACTGCACTACACCACCGTCGGCTACAACCACGTCGGCAAGCTGACGGTAATGCGGCAAATCACGGAAGCGCTCGACACCGACCGGCGTCCGCTCGAGCACGCCCGCGGCCCGCGCGGCTCGGTGGCCATCGCTTTCACGGCGCCGGAAGTCGATGTGGTGCTCAAGGTGATCCGCGACCGGCCTTCCGAGAGCTACAAGTGGGCGCGCTTTGACGGGCCGCAATCGGTGCTCGCCAAATACCATCGCGTCCACGAGCTCAACCGCTCCGGCAGCATGCTCGACAACATCATCTACTCGGACATCGCGCTGCCGCGCGGCATGTTCGGCGCCGAGCTGCTGGACGATCTGGCCCGCCACGCCACCGGCTGCGTGCGCATCGAAAGCGGCCAGGTTCTCCTGCGCCATCTGATCGTGCAAAGAAAGGTAGCACCGCTGCCGCTCTATCTGGCGAGCTGTGCGCCGGCGGAAGCGGAAATGGCGGTGATCCGGCTTGGCCAATGCATCCGCAACAACGCCGCCATCAACGTGTTCAACCGCGACCTGGACGGCCGCAATTACGGGGTCAGTTCGCTGCGCTTCGTCTATCTGTTCGATTACGACGCGCTGGAGGAGCTGACGCAGGTGAAGGTGCGGACCAACGCCGACCGCGAGCCGGGCGAGGAAGATCCGCCGGACTGGTTCTTCGAGGACGGCGAGATCTTTCTGCCCGAAGAACTGGAGATGCACCTCAAGCTGCCGACCGCCGGACTGCGCCGGCTGTTTCGTGAGGCGCACGGCGAACTCCTGACCGCGGCCTACTGGCGGCGCATGCAAAGCTGGCTCAAGGAGGGCCGGGTGCCGCGCGTGCGCACCTATCCGCGCGCGACGCAATTGCGCCTGGAGGCGCACGAGCCCAATCTGTCGCTGATATTTCCAAGTTGAGCGACGCAGCGGCTGTCCGCCGGGCTCGCGCATCCCACATAGAGGCGATGCACATCCATCTGTTCAAAACCCAAGGGCGGCACGCGCCATGAGCCGCGCCTTCGTCAAGGAGAGCGACGGCGAACCGGTCGCCCTGCCCGACCGGCCGGTGTCCGCGCATTCCAATTTCGTCACCCCGCAAGGCCTCGAAGCGATCGAACGCGAGCTTGCCCGTCTTCAATCCGCGCACGCGGCCGCGGTGCAGACCGGCGACAAGGCGGCGATCGCTGCAGCGCTGCGCGACCTGCGCTACTTCACGGCGCGGCGCGCAAGCGCGCAGGTGATCGAGCCGCCGCCGGACATGAGCGAAGTGCATTTCGGCGCCACCGTCACGGTGCAGCGCGCCGACGGCCGCACCCAGACCTTCCGCATCGTCGGCGAGGACGAGGCCGAGCCGGCGCGGGGCACGCTGTCGCATGTCTCTCCGCTCGCCCGCGCGCTGCTCGGCAAGAGGGTCGGCGACAGCGTCGAAGCCGCCGGCGGCGAAGCGCAGATCTTGGCGATCAAATAAGGCAAAGCCGGCGCGCGATCCGCGGCCGGCTCAAATTTTCCGGAGGCAGCCCCGGAACTGAAGTCAGTTATCCAAAAAGCTCCGCAGCTTCCGCGACCGCGACGGATGCTTGAGCTTGCGCAGCGCCTTGGCCTCGATCTGGCGGATGCGCTCTCTCGTCACCGAGAACTGCTGGCCGACTTCTTCCAGGGTGTGGTCGGTGTTCATGCCGATGCCGAAACGCATCCGCAGCACGCGCTCCTCGCGCGGGGTGAGCGAGGCGAGCACGCGCGTCGTGGTCTCGCGCAGGTTCGACTGGATCGCGGCGTCGATCGGCAGGATGGCATTCTTGTCCTCGATGAAATCGCCGAGGTGACTGTCCTCCTCGTCGCCGATCGGGGTTTCGAGCGACAGCGGCTCCTTGGCGATTTTGAGGACCTTGCGCACCTTCTCCAGCGGCATGCCGAGCTTTTCCGCCAGTTCTTCCGGCGTCGGCTCGCGGCCGATCTCGTTGAGCATCTGCCGTGAGGTGCGCACGATCTTGTTGATGGTCTCGATCATGTGCACCGGAATGCGGATGGTGCGCGCCTGATCGGCGATCGAGCGGGTGATCGCCTGGCGAATCCACCAGGTGGCATAGGTCGAGAATTTGTAGCCGCGGCGGTATTCGAATTTGTCGACCGCCTTCATCAGGCCGATATTGCCTTCCTGGATCAGATCGAGGAACTGCAGGCCGCGGTTGGTGTATTTCTTGGCGATGGAAATGACGAGCCGCAGATTCGCCTCCACCATTTCCTTCTTGGCCTGGCGCGCTTCGCGCTCGCCCTTCTGCACCATGTGCACGAGCTTGCGGAACTCGGGGATTTCCAAGCCGGTCTCGGTGGCCAGCGCATGGATCTGGGTGCGCAATTCCTTGATGCGGTCCTTGTCGCGGGCGACGAAATTCTTCCAGCCTTTGGCGGAAAGCTTCGAGACGCGGTTGAGCCAACGCGGGTCGAGCTCGGAGCCCTGATAGTTCTTGAGAAAATCCTCGCGGGAGACGCCGTGGCTTTCCGACAGCCGCATCAGCCGGCCCTCGTGGCCGACCAGCCGCTTGTTGATGTCGTAGAGCTGCTCGACCAGCGCATCGATGCGCGCCTGATTGAGGCGCAGCGATTTGACCTCCTGGATGATCTCTTCCTTGAGCTTCTTCGACTTGCGCTCCTGCGCCGGCGACAGCGTCTCGTTCTTGAGCTTGTTCTGGATATCGAGATCCTGCAGGCGGCGCAGCCGCTTGAAGCTGTCGGCGATGGTGTCGAACGTCTCCAGCACCTTGGGCTTGAGCTCGGCCTCGATCGCCGCAAGCGACATCGAGTTTTCCAGATCATCCTCGTCGAGATCGGCTTCGCTCAGCGCCGCTTCGAGGTTCTCCTCGCCGTCGGCTTCGGCGCCATTGCCGGTCTGCGGCTTGAACGGGGTGGCGGCGGGCGGAGCCGATGGCGGCGCGACCGCCTGCGGCGGCTGCGGCACGAAACCCGGCACGCCGGGGACCGGCGCTGCGGCGGCTGCGGCGGCGGGATCGCCGGGCGGTCCCGCCGGCACAACGTTCTTGGCGTCGGGGCCGGCATAGGTCGCCTCAAGGTCGATGATGTCGCGCAGGAAAACTTTGCCCTCGTTGAGCTCGTCGCGCCAGATGATGACGGCCTGGAAGGTGAGCGGGCTCTCGCAGAGGCCAGCGATCATGGCCTCGCGGCCGGCCTCTATGCGCTTGGCGATGGCGATTTCGCCTTCGCGCGACAACAGCTCGACCGAACCCATCTCGCGCAGATACATCCGCACCGGATCGTCGGTTCGTTCGGCCGGCTCCTTGGCTTCGGATTTGGCCGGAGTTTTCGGCGTGACCTCGACCAGCTCGCCGGACTCGGTCTCTTCCTCCTCGGGCTCCTCGCGCGCTTCTCCGTCCTCTTCGGCTTCCGCCTCTTCGGTCTCCACCACGTTGATTCCCATTTCGCTCATCATCGCCAGCACGTCCTCGATCTGCTCGGAGGTGACTTCCTCCGACGGCATCACCGAGTTGAGCTGCTCATAGGTGACATAGCCGCGCTTCTTCGCCTGCTTGATCATCTTCTTGACGGCGGCGTCGGAGAGATCGAGCAGCGGCAGCGGGGCGTCGGGCGTCTCCGGCCCGTCCTTCTCCGGTGCCTCACCCTCTTTTTGCGGGGCGGCCTTGACCTTGCTCGCGATCGTCTTAGTGGCCACGCTCTTGCTCGCCATTTTCGTCTCCACGAACGCCTGTCCCTACCAACGCGCGGCTTTCGCCTCTTACGCCCCTACCCTATGGCCATTCCCCACGTCGGGCAGACGGACTTCCACTCCGGGCGCGCTCCGCAATCACAAGAACACGGCCCACGGCAAAAAGGGCAAACGCACCCATGGCGCCGCCCAAATCAAGCCCCTCAGTTGTCTCGGAACTCCGTTAAGCTCCGACTAACCTGTTACCGCGCGAAACGCCCTCTTATTCCCTCACCGCAAAGGCGTCCAGCGCCAGCCGCCAAAAGCTTATGACGAACGCGCTGGCCGGCCGGATTGGTCCCCGAAGCCATCGACCAGGGCCTCGGTTCCATCGATGGAGGATAACCTGGCCTTCACGTCGCGCAGCCGCGTGTAGTTCATCTCGGAGTTGTCCTGGCCAAGCGCCAATTCCGCGTCCTTCAGTTCCCTAGTTAGGGAATGCCATTGCCGATGCAAGGCAAGAAGTTGCTTCCAGGTCAGCAAAACATCGCCGGAGGCGGCTTGCGGCCGAGCGCCCCAGACCGAGGGCGTGGTGATCGCCCGCTCGATGCGGGCAAGGAGGTCGGCAAAACCGCGGCGGGTCAACTCGGCGAGAAGTTCGACGCGGTCGATGTCTACGGCAACGCCGAATTCGTAGGCAGATTCAGGCGCAGCCTGCTCCCCCCGCTCTTGGCCGAACCGGTGGGCAAGGACATCGATCAGCGCGGTTTTCAGCCGCATCGCATCGCCGTGGCGGAATTCGGTCTCGGCCAGTTCCTCCAGGCGATCATGCAGCAGCCACGGGTGGTTGAGCGCAGCCTGCAGAATCAGCGCCTCCCGGCGCGGGATGGCGGCGCGGTGACCGCGATGCACCGGGCTAGCCGCAAGCTGCGGGCTGGTCGCGACATAACCCTCGTGGCGGTCGAACGCGGCGCGCGGTGTGCGCCCTTGAGCGCGGCCGCGGCTTTCCCTCTCGTTCCAATTGCGGCGGCGGGTCGCAACCTCGGCCGGCGCGAACAGCTGGCGCAGGCGCGCAGCGAAGTCCTGCCGGTAATAGCGGCGCACGGTTTCGTCGCCGATGGTCGCCATCACCTCACCGAGCCGCGCCTCCAAAGCAGCGCGGCGCTCCGGCGTCGTGAACGCACCGGCTTCGGTCTCCCGGACCCAAAGCATATCGGCGAGCGGCCGCGCCACAGCGAGCACATCCTCGATCGCATCATGGCCGCCGGAACGCACCAGATCGTCGGGGTCCTGACCGTCCGGAAGCGTGGCGAGCTTCAGACTTTTACCCGGCTTGACGAGGGGCAAAGCCAGATCGAGCGCGCGATAGGCCGCGCGCCGGCCGGCCTCGTCGCCGTCGAAGCACAGGATCGGCTCGTCGGCCATCCGCCACATCAACGCGAGTTGGTCGGCAGTGAGCGCGGTGCCGAGCGGCGCCACGGTTGCTTCGTACCCGGCCGTGACCATGGCGATGACATCGACATAGCCCTCGACCGCAATCACCCGCGCGCCCTCGTGAGCAGCTTTGCGGGCGTTCGCAATGTTGTACAGCGTCGCGCCTTTATGGAAGAGCGGCGTTTCCGGCGAGTTGAGATATTTCGCCGACACGTCCTTATCGAGCGCGCGGCCGCCGAACGCGATGACGCGACCGCGCCAATCGCTGATCGGAAACATCACCCGGTCGCGAAAGCGGTCATAAGGCACAGCAATATCTTCGCCGGCGACCAGGAGTCCCGCCTCCACCATGTCTTCGACGGAAATCTTGGCCGCACCGAGATGCTCCTTGAGCGCGTACTGCTCGGCAGATGCATAGCCGAGCCGGAACTTTAGCTGCGTCGCCGACGAGATCCCGCGGTCGGCGAGATAGCCGCGACCGCGTGCACCGGCGCGGGACGCCAAGGTCGCCTCGAAGAATTTTGCCGCCAGTTCGACGATGTCATGCAGGGTCTTGCGACGCTCCTCGTGCGCCTGGACCTCCTGCGTCAGCATCGGCACCGGAATGCCGGCCTGCCCGGCGAGCCGCTCGACCGCTTCCGGGAAGCTCACGCCTTCCGTCTGCATGACGAAATCGAAAATGTTCCCGTTCTTGCCCGAAGAGAAGTCAAACCACATCGCCTTGGCGTCATTGACGAAGAAGGACGGCGTCTTCTCCTTGTTGAAGGGCGACAGCCCCTTCCATTCGCGGCCCGCTTTGCGCAATTTCACGCGCTTGCCCACGACGTCCGAAACCGGAAGCCGCGCGCGCAATTCGTCGAGGAATTGTGGCGAGAATTGCATGGTGATTTGGCAGCGTAGCGCGAAAGCGGAGTAAATAGGGGGCGGCCGCGCTCAGCGGCAGGGCCGGCGGCGATTGTCCCGGTTATCCACAGGCAAACCCGTCACCCCGCGAGCAGCTTCTTCACCATCGCGCTCGCCTTGCCGAAGTCCATCCGGCCGGCGAAACGCTCCTTGAGCGCCGCCATGGTGCGGCCCATGTCCTTGAGCGTCGCGGCTTCGAGTTCCCTGATCAGCGCAGAGATCGCCTCGCCCGCTTCAATGTCCGATAGATGCTTGGGCAGGTACGCCGAGATGATGGCAATCTCCTCGCGCTCCTGGGTGGCGAGGTCGGTGCGGCCGGCTTTCTCGTAGATGTCGAGCGATTCCTGGCGCTGCTTGATCATCTTGCCCATGACGTCGAGGATCTCGGCGTCGCTGAGTGTGAGCCGCTCGGCGGCGCTGGTCTCGCGCTTTAATATCTCGGCATTGACGAGCCGCAGCGTCGACACGCGGCGCTTATCGGCAGCCTTCATCGCCTCTTTCAGCGCGCTGTTGATCTCGTCGCGGAGCACGATAGCGATCCCCTGGCAGTGCCATTGACCCCCAACCAAAACCCGCCCCTTTTCAGGGGGCGGGCGACCGGTGCCGCAATGCTTTCCTTCCCCTAAAAAGCGGGAAGGAATAAGGAGGGGGTCAAAGCGAACGGCGGTTGCGTCGTCATATATAATACGCAACTAAGAGGCCATGACCCAAACGCAACATTCTTCCGACGGCCCTTGGGATGATCCCAGGCCGACGGCGCTCTTGGTCCTTGCTGACGGCACCGTGCTCGAAGGAATGGGGTTCGGCGCCACCGGCCATGCCGTCGGTGAAGTCTGCTTCAATACCGCGATGACCGGCTACGAGGAGATCCTCACCGATCCCTCCTATGCCGGGCAGATTATCACCTTCACCTTCCCGCATATCGGCAATGTCGGCACCAACGAAGACGACATCGAGACCGTCAACCTCGCGGCGACGCCGGGCGCGCGCGGGGTCGTGCTGCATTCGGCGATCACCGCGCCGTCGAATTACCGGGCCACCCGGCATCTCGATCAATGGCTCAAAACCCGCGGCGTTATCGGGCTGGCCGGCATCGACACCAGAGCGTTGACCGCGTTCATTCGCGAAAAGGGCATGCCGAACGCCGTCATCGCGCATGAGCCGTCCGGCCGCTTCGATCGCGTCGCCCTGCAAAGCGAAGCGCGGCAATGGCCAGGGCTCGTCGGCATGGACCTGGTGCCGATGGTGACGACAGCGCAGCGCTTCCCCTGGCATGAAACGCCGTGGCAATGGGATGAGGGCTACGGCGAACTGCGGCAGCCGCATTTCCACGTCGTCGCCATCGACTACGGCATCAAGCGCAACATTCTGCGCCAGCTCGCCGGCAACGGCTGCAAAGTGACGGTGGTGCCGGCGCAAACCTCGGCCGCCGACATTCTGGCGCTCAAGCCCGACGGCATCTTCCTGTCCAACGGTCCGGGCGACCCGGCCGCCACCGGCGAATATGCCGTGCCGGTCATCCGCGGCCTGATCGACCAGAAGCCGGTTTTCGGCATCTGTCTCGGCCATCAGATGCTGGCGCTCGCCGTCGGCGCCAAGACGATAAAAATGCACCAGGGCCATCACGGCGCCAATCATCCGGTCAAAGACCTCTTGACCGGAAAAGTCGAAATCACCTCCATGAATCATGGCTTTGCGGTGGATCGCGCGACGCTGCCGCCGGCCGCAATCGAGACCCACGTGTCGCTGTTCGATGGCTCCAATTGCGGGCTGGCACTGAGGGATAAGCCGGTATTTTCGGTGCAATACCATCCGGAGGCTTCGCCCGGGCCGCGCGACAGTCATGGGTTGTTCAAACGGTTTGTCGCCCAAATGCGCGCGTTCAAGCCGGCCTGAGCAGGAAGTCGCTCCGGGTTAGACAATTTCAACCTCATTTCGGGTAAAACGAGAGGCCGGCCGACGGTGAGACGACCATGCCATGCTGACCGCGACGAAGCCTACCGCCCCGATTACCCATAGATTTGCCGACGATGGCAGGATTCCGAATAATCCGGTCTTGCCGCTCGTGCTCTACCGCGGCGGCATCGACTTGACCGGCACCCCTGACCCGGAAAAGCTGATCGAAGGGACATTCGAGGAGAACGGCTGGGGGGATATGTGGCGCAACGGCATTTATCCCTACGTTCACTATCATTCCATGATTCACGAGGCGATGGGGATCGCGCGCGGCCGCGCCAAGGTGCGCTTCGGCGGCGAAAAGGGCCGGGAGATCGACATCCTGGCCGGCGACGTGGTCATTTTGCCGGCGGGCACCGGCCACCAGTGCATCACCCAGAGCCCTAACCTCGTGGTTATCGGCGCTTATCCGCCGACCGGTAAATACAATCTTTGCCGTGGCACCAAGGCGGAATACGCCAAAGCGGTCGCCTCGATCCCGAAGGTGCCGCTGCCCGCTACCGATCCCGTGTTCGGCGCGAGCGGCCCGCTTCTCGAGCTGTGGCGCGAATGATCGGCGATTGGCTCGCGTTCTGGGATCGTCCTAATTCCATCTACGTCAGTGCCCGCCACAAGGATGTCCATTATCGGCTGATCGCCAACGAAATTGCGGCGCTGGTGCCCGGCCCCGATGCGCGGGTGCTCGACTACGGTTCCGGCGAGGCGCTTCACGCCGATATCGTGGCCGGCGCCGCCGGTGAGCTCATTCTGTGCGAAGCGGCGCCTGGCGTGCGCGTCGGATTGCAGAAGCGGTTTGCCGACAATCCGCAGATACGCGTCGTCGCGCCGCATGAGATTGCGCAGCTGCAGCCGCACTCGCTCGACCTGATCGTGTTGCACTCGGTCGCCCAATATCTCACCGCAACCGGCGCCGGCGCCCTGTTCACGTTGTTTCATCGGCTCTTGAAACCGGACGGCCTGCTGGTCGTCAGCGACGTCCTCCAGCCCGAGGTGGCGGCGTCGATTGATGCCTGGACGCTGCTGCAATTCGGCCAAGCCAATGGATTTTTCTTTGCCGCATTGTGGGGGCTGGTTCGCACGGTTGCGTCGGATTACTGGCGGCTTCGTTCGCGGCTTGGCCTCACGCGCTATACCAATGCCGCCATGCTTGAAAAACTCAAAATCGCCGGGTTCGCCGCGCAACGCGGCCCGGCCAATATCGGCCACAACCCGGCGCGCGGCACCTATTTCGCCCGTCCGCGCTGAGGCAGTGTAGAAACATTCGTCGAAAGAAAAGGCCGTCTGCGACATTCCGCAGACGGCCTACTTCTTTCGGAACATACGCTGAGGTGCTTTTAAGACTTGCTCTAGTTCTTCCGCGGCACATCGGACGCCGCTTGCGGGTTCGCAGCCAGATAGTCTGCGTAGGTGCGGCCCGCATAGTTTGTCGAGGTCGGCACTTGCCGAGCGTCAGCCGCCTTATCGTCGGCCGGTGAGTTGTTCGAGCTTGGCGCGGGCGTCGCGTTGGCGGCAGGAGTGTCGATCCGAGCGCTGGCGGCTTCCTTGGTGCACACATCCGCGAACACCACGAGGCCGTCCGGCGTGTAGGTCTTGGTCAGGCAGGTGCAGGGGCCCGGCGCCGCGACAGGAACCTCGTCGATCGCCGCTTCGCCGACCGGCCCGTCGAGGACGATCCAGCGACCGCCGCGGAACACAAAGTGTCCGTGATGATGGAAGCCCCAATGGCCGGGACGTTCCGGGAGGCCGGGGCGGCCTGGGCGACCGGGGCGGCCCGGGCGGCCCGGGTTGAGGATCGGGGTCAATGTACTGCCGCCGCGCGCGGCAAAGTGGCTGCCACCGCCGCCGCCGAGCCGGCCACCGGCCATTCCGCCACCAAATCCCCTCGCGTCGGCCGAGCTGGAGCCGAAGCTGACGGCGGTCAGGGTGGCGATGGTTGCGATACTGAGGATGAGCTTGCGTGACATGGTCGTTCTCCGGGTTTGGGTTTCAGTTCCAATACCCATTGGTCGCGGCTGCCGGAGAAAGGTTCACGCCGAATGTCGATTGTCCGTCGTCGCTACCGGCGCAATCGCCGCAAGGCTTTGGAAACCAAGGTTCGGCCGGCCAAAGCCTGATCAAGCGCCCGCGGCGACCGTCGGCTTGCCCAATGCCAGCTGAAAAGACAGACTGGCCGGTGCGTGGCGGCCGCACCCGCCGCGCAAATTTTTATCGATTCGCTTGAACCTTCGCGCGGCCCCGGCGACCCATTCAAGAGTCGATAGCCCTGCCGATGCAGACGACTTCGGACGAGGTTCTGATCGGCAGGATCGCCAGCGGCGATCGGCTCGCGATGCAGGTGCTGTTCGCGCGTCACCACGTCCGCATCTACCGGTTCGTGCTGCGGATGGTGCGCAACGAAGCGACCGCGGAAGATTTGATCAGTGAGGTGTTCCTCGACGTCTGGCGGCAAGCCGACAAATTCGAGGGGCGCTCGATGGTTTCGACCTGGATGCTGAGCATCGCTCGCTTCAAAGCGCTGTCGGTGCTGCGGCGTCGCGGCGAGGAGGAATTGGATGACGAGACGGCCGACGCGATCGAGGACCAGGCCGATGATCCGGAGGTCGCACTCGCCAAGAAAGACAAGGGCGCGGCGTTGCGGCAATGCCTGGCGAAGCTGTCGGCCGAGCATCGCGAGATCGTCGACCTGGTCTACTACCATGAGAAATCGGTCGAGGAAGTCGCCGGAATTGTCGGCATCCCAGAGGCCACGGTTAAGACGCGCATGTTCTACGCGCGCAAGAAATTGTCAGAGCTCCTGAAGGAGCAAGGGATCGATCGAGGCTGGCCATGAATACGACGAACGAAGATACGCGCAGCGATATCGAAGACTTGCTGCCGTGGCATGCCGCGGGAACACTGAGCCCGCGCGATACCCAGCGCGTCGAAGCCGCGCTCGCCAGCGATCCCGAGCTCGCCCGTCGCTACGAACTGGTGCGCGAGGAACTCGCACAGACCATCCATCTCAACGAGACTCTGGGCGCGCCGTCGCCGCGCGCCATGCAAACGCTGTTCGCCAAGATTGACGCTGAACCGGTACGGCGCGCAGCGCCCTCGATCAATCTCGGCGCGCGCATCCGCGAATTTTTCGGCGGCCTTTCACCACGAACGCTCGCCTGGTCGGCAAGCGTGGCGGCGCTCGCCATCGTGCTGCAGGCCGGACTGATCGGCGGCTTGGTACTCAAGGAGAGAAATGCAGCCAGCTACGGAACCGCTTCAGTGCCGACGACTGTCGCCGATCAAGGCAGCTATGTCCTGATCCGCTTCCAGCCGCAGGCCTCGGCCGCAGATATCACCGCGTTCCTGGAAACCAACAAACTGAGCATCGCAGACGGACCATCAGCCGGAGGCCTTTATCGGGTGCGTATCGCGGCGGCCAAACTTCCCAAGGCGGATCTCGGCGACGTGGTGAAGACACTGCAGCAGGACAAAGTCGTCGGCTTCATCGCCCCGGCTGAATGAATCTGACAGGGAGCGTGCCATGCGACGCAACTCAATAAGGTTGCTGCCAATCCTGGCGCTGATGCTCTGCGGCTTATTTTTTCTGACTGCGTTCAGCGTCGGCGGGGCGGCTCCAGTCGACGCGTTCGGCGGTTTTGGACGCATGGGCGGGTTCGGCTTTAACGGCGGACCGCGGAAACCAGTCATGGTGCCGCGTCGCGGCGCAGGAAGGTTTGCTAATCGGCCTTCCGGCGGGACTAAGGTCACTACCGGTGGCCATGATGGTGGCCGGGCTCCGGGACCCCCGCGGATTACCCGCGGCGGCGACCGCAACCCCGGTTCACGTGGTGGGGAGACGCCCAGGGGCGGCGGCCGCACGGTATCTCTGCCGGGACCTGGCGGCGGTGGCGGCGGTGGAGTTGGGGCCGGTAGCAGCCGGGGCGGTAGCAACGGCGGCAGCGGTGTACCGCCGCGCGGAGAGCGGCGGTTCGTCCCCAACGAAATCATCACGGCGTTTTCGTCAAGCGCCACGCCGCAATCGATCGATCAGATCGCGCGGCGATATAATTTGACGCAACTGGAGTCGCAAAGCTTCCCGCTGATCGGCGCCACGTTCTATCGCTGGCGCGTCGGCGGCCGCCGCGCTCTCGGGGATGTCATCGGCACGCTTGAGAATGAGCGCGGCGTGGCCAGTGTGCAGCCAAACTATATATTTACGCTGCAGGAAGACCTTGCCCCGGCTCATCCCGGCACGCACGGCGACGCCGCCCAATACGTGCTGAGCAAGCTGCAGATAGAACAGGCGCATCAAGTCGCGACCGGGAAAGACATCCCGATTGCCTTGATCAATTCGCAAATCGACGCCAAACATCCGGATCTCGACGGCACGATCGTGAAAAGCTTCGACGCGCTCGGCGGCGAAGATAATCCGCACCAGCACGGAACCGCCATGGCCGGGGCGATCGCTGCACACGGAAAGCTTTCCGGCATCGCGCTCAATCCGCACCTGCTGGCGGCGCGCGCGTTCAGCGATTCGCCTGGCGAAGCCAAGGGAACCTCGTTTGCCATTTACAAAAGCCTGCAATGGGCTGCGGATAATGGTGCGCGCGTCGTCAACATGAGCTTTGCCGGGCCGGCGGACCCGATATTGCGCCGCATGCTGGCGGCGGCATACGACAAGGGCATCGTTCTGATAGCAGCAGTCGGCAACGCTGGACCGAACGCCGCACCGTTGTACCCGGCGGCTGATCCCAGTCTCATTGCCGTTACCGCCACCGACAGCCACGACAACGTGTTCAAAATGGCCAATCGCGGCCGGTACATCGCGGTCGCCGCCCCGGGCGTCGAAATTCTGGCGCTTGCGCCGGGCGACTCGTATCAGATCACTACCGGAACGTCGGTCGCTGCCGCGCATGTCAGCGGCATAGCGGCGCTGCTGCTTGAAGAAAAACCTTCGCTCAAGCCCGGCGAGATCCGCACGATTATCATGTCAACGGCCAAGCCGGATGGTCAACGCTCGGACGTTGGCGCGGGCCTGGCAAACGCCTATCGGGCCGTGGTCTTGCTGAACGGCAAGTCGGCGGGTGAAGCGCAGGGCGGACTAGCGAAGTAGCAACGGCGACGTCTGAGGCGAATTATCATTCAAACTTGCCCGGCCCCGACAGTGTCGGCCATCACGGCTCCGCGCGCCCCGAGTGGCTTTTCCTTGCCGATCGTTGAAATCGCGCGCGGTCTGATGCTCGATCTCGGCGTTGAGCTCGGCGCCGAGCAGCACCACGATGGTTGAAATCCACAGCCACATCATCAAGCCGATGACCGCGCCCAGCGAGCCGTAGGTGGCGTTGTAGTTGGCGAAGCTTGCGAGGTACCAGGAGAACAGGCACGAAGCTAAAATCCACATCGCTGCGGCGAACACGCTGCCGACGCTGACCCATTGCCAGCGCGCCGCCCGCCGATCAGGTCCGTAGTGGTAGAGCACGGCAAGGCCGATCAACAGGATCAAAAACAGCGCGTGCCAACGCAACGCCCGCATCACAGTTGCGGTCGCACTGCCGAGGCCGATCAGTGAAAGCATCGGCGGCATCATGACGAAGCAAGCGATGACAAGCAGAAACGCCGCAAAACCGCCGAGCGTGAACGCCAACGCCGCCAGGCTGAACCTGATGAAGCTCCGGCTTTCCTGCTGCTCGTAGATTACGTTGAGGGCGTCGATCATCGCTTTCGCGCCGCTCATGGCGCTCCATAACGACACCAGGATACCGACGACAATCCCGGTCGAGAGCGCGCCGCCGCTGTTGGCGGCGATGCGCGCGGCCTGCTCGCGCACGATGCTCAGCACGTTGGCGGGCACGACGTCCTGCAGCAGCGAGAGATTGTTGGCAATGGTCGAGGCGTTGAAGAACAACCCGTAGGCCGACACCAGCGCCGTGATGGCGGGAAAAATGGCAAGCAGAACGAAAAACGCCACGCCGCCGGCGATGGACAGGAGGCGGTCCGATTGCATTTCCGCATACGTGCGCCAGAAAATGTCCTTCCAACCCTGCCACGGAATTTGCAGGGGGTGTATGGTGCGGCGGCCGCGCCCACGTTCGCGCGCCCGGCTCAGCTCAATAGCCTGCGGTTCTTCAGAGCTGCGCGGCTCGCCAAACGGCCTGTTCTTTTCCGTGCCCGCTGACAGCGCGTTCTGCCGCACCCGGTCACGCCGCAGCGGCGCTACGAGCGAGACAAGCGCCATGGCGCCCAGGGCGACCCAAAACGGCAATTCCGGGCGTTTCTGCAGCATGGGTCAGTTCGGCGGGCAGCGGCTACCGGGGATACAACGAACAGCGACCCAAACGGTTGCGCTTGGCGGGGAGCCGTTGGTTAGCGAATATTAAGCCGGCGCAAAGAGCGACTTTTCAACATCCCGACGAACCCCTTCCTTGCCCCCCGTTTCTGGTCTAAGCCCCGGCGCGGGGCTGAGCCCCGGCGCCCGCACGGCGTGCGTCGGCAAAAGTGGACTCCGGTTTTGCGTTCGAACGCGCGCCTGCCTATATGAAGATCACGCTTTCCAGGCTGCTCACCGGTGGCCACTCAGCCTGAAAGCGCGCGGGGACGCGCGAATGCGCGCCCTTTTTTTGTGCCTTGATAAGGAAACAATGCCCAAACGGACCGACATCTCCTCGATCCTGATCATCGGCGCGGGACCGATCGTCATCGGTCAGGCCTGTGAGTTCGACTATTCCGGCACCCAGGCCTGCAAGGCGCTCAAGGACGAAGGCTATCGGGTCATTCTGGTCAACTCCAATCCGGCGACCATCATGACCGATCCGGATTTGGCGGACGCGACCTATATCGAGCCGATCACACCGGAGATCGTCGCCAAGATCATCGCCAAGGAGCGCCCGGACGCGCTGTTGCCGACCATGGGCGGGCAGACCGCACTCAACACGGCGCTGTCGCTTCGCCGCATGGGCGTTCTGGAAAAGTTCGGCGTCACCATGATCGGCGCCACGGCCGACGCCATCGACAAGGCCGAGGATCGCAAGCTGTTCCGCGAGGCGATGACCAAGATCGGTCTCGCCACGCCGCGCTCGCATCAGATCAAGACACTCATCGGGGCGCTCCAGGCGCTCGAGGATATCGGCCTGCCCGCCATCATCCGGCCGTCGTTCACGCTCGGCGGCACCGGCGGCGGCATCGCCTATAACAAGGCGGAGTTCATCGACATCGTCGAACGCGGCATCGACGCCTCGCCGACCAGCGAGGTGCTGATCGAGGAATCCGTGCTGGGCTGGAAAGAGTTCGAGATGGAGGTGGTGCGCGACAAGAATGACAACTGCATCATCGTCTGCTCGATCGAGAACATCGATCCGATGGGCGTGCATACCGGCGACTCGATTACAGTGGCGCCGGCGCTGACGCTGACCGACAAGGAATACCAGCGCATGCGCGACGCCTCGATCGCGGTGCTGCGTGAGATCGGCGTCGAGACCGGCGGCTCCAACGTGCAGTTCGCCGTCAATCCGGAAGACGGCCGCCTCGTCGTCATCGAGATGAATCCGCGCGTCTCGCGCTCGTCGGCATTGGCGTCGAAGGCGACCGGTTTTCCGATCGCCAAGGTCGCCGCCAAGCTCGCCGTCGGCTACACGCTCGATGAGATCGCCAACGACATCACCGGCGGTGCCACACCGGCCTCGTTCGAGCCGACGATCGACTACGTCGTCACCAAAATCCCGCGCTTTGCCTTTGAGAAATTTCCCGGCGCCGAACCGATCCTCACCACTTCGATGAAATCGGTCGGCGAAGCCATGGCGGTCGGCCGCACCTTTCAGGAAAGCCTGCAGAAGGCGCTGCGCTCGCTGGAGACCGGGCTCAGCGGTCTCGACGAAATCGCCATTGCCGGCCTCGGCCAGGGCGACGACAAGAACGCGATTCGCGCGGCGCTCGGCACGCCTTCGCCGGACGGACTGCTCAAAGTGGCGCAGGCCATGCGGCTCGGCATCAGCGACGCCGAAATCCACAGTGCCTGCCGGATCGATCCGTGGTTCCTGGCGCAAATCCGCGGCATCATCGAAACCGAAGCCGAAATTCGCGCGAAAGGGCTGCCGAAGACCGCCGGCACGCTGCGGCGACTGAAATCCATGGGCTTCTCCGACGGTCGCCTCGGCCGGCTGACCGGCGTCGCCACCGAGGAAGTCTCCGAGCGCCGCCGCGCGCTCGGGGTGCGACCGGTGTTCAAGCGCATCGACACCTGCGCCGCCGAATTCGCTTCGCCGACGGCGTACATGTACTCGACCTACGAGGCGCCATTCGCCGGCCGGGCCGCTGACGAAGCCGCACCCTCAGACCGGAACAAGGTCGTCATTCTCGGCGGCGGCCCCAACCGCATCGGCCAAGGCATCGAGTTCGACTATTGCTGCTGCCACGCCGCCTTCGCGCTCAAGGAAGTCGGCTATGAAACCATCATGGTCAACTGCAATCCGGAAACGGTGTCGACCGACTACGACACCTCCAACCGGCTTTATTTCGAGCCGCTCACCGCCGAGGACGTTGTCGAGATCATCGATGCCGAGCGCAGAAACGGCACGCTGCATGGCGTTATCGTGCAGTTCGGCGGACAGACGCCGCTCAAGCTGGCCGAATCCCTGGCGAAGGCTCAGGTGCCGATCCTCGGCACCTCGCCGGATGCCATCGACCTCGCCGAAGACCGCGACCGCTTTCGCGAGCTGCTCGACCGGCTCGGGCTGCGCCAGCCCAAAAGCGGCATTGCGACCAGCCCGGAAAAGGCACGTAGCATCGCCGATGCGGTCGGCTATCCCATTGTGATCCGCCCCTCCTACGTGCTTGGCGGCCGCGCCATGGAGATCGTGCATGACGCCGCCCAGCTCGACCGCTACGTCGCGCGGCTGGCCGCCGACCTCGATCGGCCCTCCGAGCTTGCGGTATCGGAAAAGCGTCCGCTGCTGATCGACCGCTACCTCACAGACGCTGTCGAAGTCGACGTCGATTGTCTCGCCGACGGCAAAGACAGCTACATCGCCGGCATCATGGAGCACATCGAGGAGGCCGGCATCCATTCGGGCGACTCGGCGTGCTCGCTGCCGCCCCATAATCTTTCCACCGAGGCGATCTGCGAACTTGACCGGCAGACCCGCGCGCTCGCTTTGGCGCTGAAGGTCGGCGGCCTGATGAACGTGCAGTACGCCATCAAGGACGGCGACATTTATGTGCTCGAGGTCAATCCGCGCGCCTCGCGCACGGTGCCGTTCGTCGCCAAGGTCACCGGCGTACCGGCCGCCAAGATCGCGGCGCGAATCATGGCGGGCGAGACGCTCAAGAGCTTCGGCTTGAAGCCGCAGAGCTTCGAATTCGCGGCTGCCCGCCACATCGGAGTCAAGGAATTGGTTTTTCCGTTCGCGCGCTTCGGATCGGCAGTCGATACCGTGCTCGGGCCGGAGATGAAGTCGACCGGCGAGGTCATGGGCATCGATCGCGACTACAACGTCGCCTTCGTCAAGAGCCAGCTCGGCGGCGGCTCGCGGCTGCCCAAGAGCGGAACCGTCTTCGTGTCGGTCAAGGACGTGGACAAGCCGCGCATTCTTGAATCGGTCCGCCTGCTCTCCGGATTGGGTTTTCGGGTGCTGGCGACGTCGGGAACCCAGCGCTACCTCGCCGGCGAGGGGGTCGCGGCGGTCAAGGTCAACAAAGTAGCGGAAGGCCGTCCGCACATCGTCGACGCCATCAAGAACGGCGATGTCCAGCTCGTTTTCAACACCACGGAGGGGGCAACGGCGCTGGCCGATAGCCGGTCGCTGCGGCGCGCAGCCCTCTTGCATAAAGTGCCGTACTACACCACTCTCTCAGGGGCTGTCGCCGCAGCGCAGGGTATCAAGGCCTATCTCGGGGGTGACCTCGAGGTGTGTGCGCTGCAAAATTTTTTTGCGGCCGCCTCTGATCCAGCATCCGATCGGCCAGGGCGACGGCACGTGTGAGACAGGGCTTTGGGTCGTGTGACCGGACAACACTTCGGTCCGCGACCGGACTTTGTCTTTGCGAGTATGGAGGTTTTAGACCGATGGACAAGCTTCCGATGACGGCGGAGGGCTATGCGGCGCTTGAGGCCGAACTCAAGCATTGCCAGCAAGTAGAACGGCCGCGCATCATCCAGCAGATTACCGACGCCCGTACCCACGGTGACCTCTCGGAAAACGCCGAATATCACGCCGCGAAGGAATCGCAATCGCTCAACGAGGGCCGCATTGCCGAGCTTGAGGACAAGCTTGCGCGCGCCGAAATTATTGACGTTTCGAAGCTTTCTGGCGACACCATCACGTTCGGCGCGACCGTCACGCTGATCGACGAGGACACCGACAAGAAGGCGATATGGCAGATCGTCGGCGAGCCTGAGGCCGACGCCAAGAAGGGCAAGATTTCCATTACCTCGCCGCTCGCCCGCGCCCTGGTCGGCAAGAAGAAGGGCGTCCAGGTCGAGGTAGTGACCCCGGGCGGGGCCAGGGCCTACGAGATCGTCAAGGTCGAGTGGAAATAATCCGGTTTCTCTGACGGCGGCCGCCGCTTCGCTCGTGATAGCGGGCGATCGCCCACGCGCAGCGCGTGGCTTCGCGCCGGCGATGCGCACCTTGTATCGCTTCTAAAATTCCCTTACGAATATCAAAGACTCGTCCGATATGCGGACGTCCAAACCGTGCCCGCCGTTAACGAGGCAAGGACCAAACACAGCACGCCATATTCCTCACGAGCACCGAACGAAGGGGAGATGCTCATGACGACGGTTGCCTTCACCATCAATGGCAAACCCGCGAGCGTGGAGGCCGACGCCGACACGCCGCTTCTGTGGATTATTCGCGAACATCTGAAACTGACCGGCACGAAATTCGGCTGCGGCGCCGGACTGTGCGGAGCCTGCACGATCCATCTCGACGGCAAGGCGGTGCGGTCATGCCAGACCTCGCTCTCTGAGGTGGCCAACAAGAAGGTGACGACGATCGAGGGGCTGTCGCCGAATTCCAGCCATCCTTTGCAAAAGGCCTGGATCGCCCATCAGGTCCCGCAATGCGGCTACTGCCAGTCCGGGCAGATCATGCAAGCCGCCGATTTGCTGGCGAAGCATCCGAAACCATCGCGCGAGCAGATCGTCCAGCACATGGACGGCAACATCTGCCGCTGCGGCACCTACCCCCAGATCATCGAAGCCATTCAGAGCGTCGGGTAAGGAGGCCGCCATGTTGAACGACACCCATATCCAAGCGCTTTCCCGCCGCTCCTTCCTGGTGACCACCGGCGCTTTCAGCGTCGCCGTCGCCTTCGGTTCGATGCCCGGCAGCAAATCGGCATCCGCCGCCGGCTCGTTTACTCCCAACGCCTGGGTCACGATCGGCGAGGACAATATCGTCACCATCGTCGCGCCCATGGTCGAGATGGGCCAGGGCGTGCGTACCTCGCTGCCGCTCATTCTCGCCGAGGACCTCGACGCCGATTGGAGCAGGGTCCGCATCTCGGAAACGCCGGACGACGCCCAGACCTACGGCAACCCGATCTTCAACATGCAGTTGACGACGGTCGGGAGCTTCTCGGTAACCGGTTACTACGAGAAGCTGCGGATCATCGGCGCGCAAACGCGAAAAATCCTCATCGCCAACGCGGCGGCGGCCTGGAAAGTTTCCGCCGACGAGCTCACCACTGAGCCGGGGATGGTCGTCCACGCCAAGTCGCACCGCAAGATGAGCTATGGCGACATCGCCAAGATCGCCACGGTGCCGAACCCGCTGCCGGAAGTGACCAAGGCGGAGCTCAAGCCGTCCTCGCAATTCCGCCTCATCGGCAAGGACGTCGGGCGCGTCGACGTGCCGTCGAAGGTCAACGGCACGGCGCAATACGGCATCGATATGGAACTGCCCGGCATGCTGTATGCGACCATCCTGTTCCCGCAGGTGCAGTATGAGAGCGCCGAGCAGATCGACGACGACGCGGCCAAGGCAGTGCCGGGCGTCGTCAAGATCGTGACGCTGCCGTCAGGCGTCGGCGTGATCGCGGAAACCATCGATGCTGCGATGAAAGCCAAAAGCCTGCTCAAGGTCACCTGGACCAAGAAAACACCGGCCCAGACCTACAACGACGACCGCGTGTTGCAGGACTATCGCGCGATCGCCGCCGACTGGAGCCAGACAGGCGTCAACATGGTGAAGGTCGGCGATGCCGACGCGGCGGTTAAGGGCGCCGCCAAGGTCATCACCGCCGATTACTTCTCCGATCACGTCTCGCATATGTGCATGGAGCCATTGAACGTCACGGCGAAGGTCGACAACGGCACGATCGACATCTGGTCCGGCAATCAATCGCCCGGCACGATGAAGATCCTCGGCATGATTGTCGGCAAGACGACGCCCGACAAAGTCCACGTCCACACCCAGCTCCTTGGCGGCGGCTTTGGCCGACGTTCGGACGGCGACGACACGATCATGGCTTTGATTCTGGCGCTCAACATGCCCGGCAAGCCAGTGAAGATGATCTGGAACCGCGAGGACGACATCCGCAACGACAAGCTGCGGCCGTTGACCGCGCAGCGGATCGAGATCGGTCTCGACGCCGACAACAACATCGTCGGCTGGCGGCAGCGCATCGTCAACGAGTCCTATCTGGCGCGCATTCTGCCGCCCGACCTGTGGGCCAAGATCAAGCAGGACATCGTCTCCGGCGGCGGCGGCGAAATGAGCTACGCGGTGAAGAACCACCGTGTCGAGTGGGTGCGCTCCGCGCGCGGCGTCGATGTCGGCGCCTGGCGCGGCATCGCGGCGGGTTACACCAAGTTCGCCATCGAAACGATGATGGACGAGATCGCCGCGCTCAAGAAGATGGACCCGCTCGACTACCGCCTCGCCATGCTCAAAGACGCCCCGCGGGCCGCCAATGTGCTCAGGCGGGCGGCGGAAATGTCGAACTACAAGGCCAAGCGGAACGGGCGTGCCGTCGGCATCGCCTACTCCGATGCGCTGCACAGCCATACTGCCGTGGCGGCCGAGGTCTCGGTCGACACCAAGACCGGTCAGATCAAGGTCCACCATTTGTGGGCCGCGGTCGATCCGGGCCAGGCGGTGCAGCCAAAGAACGTCGCCGCGCAGATAAAGAGCGCGATGACGTTCGGCCTGGGCGCGGCCCTGATCGAGCAAATCGCGATCAAGGACGGCGTGATCCAGGCCACGAACTTCGACTCCTATCCGGTGCTGCGCATGTCGGACATCCCGCCCATGGAAGTGGCGGTCATTTCGACCAATGACCCGCCCACCGGCATCGGCGAAGCGGGCGTGCCCGCAGTCGCGCCGGCGATCGCCAACGCGGTCGCCCAGATCACCGGCAAGCGCCTGCGCCACCTGCCGATGACGCCGGACCGGGTGAAGCAGTCACTGGGCTGAGTTTTTCCCGGCCGGGCTTTTCAAAAGCGATCCCGCCGCGCAGCCACCGCGGCGGGATCTTTGTTGGCGCGCCAACAACCTAATCCGCGATGACATCAAACTTCGCGCCGACTTCGTCGCCCATCCGCCAGACCACCTCGCAGGCGCGCTCTTCGACGGTTCCAGAGTTGGACAGGATCAACACAAATTTTTCGGGAACATCGAACCCGTCGATGTGGAGCCGCGCACCATGCTCGGAAATATCGACGATGAGGCAGTCGCGCGACCGCGCGCCGGATCCCGGCCGGATCTTGGCCGCGCGGTGGCAGTGGTGCCGGGCCGATTGTCGTCTGCCCTGAGGCTTCAGCGAGTACATCCTACGCGGCTCCTCGGTTGTGGCCGCGCCCAAACCACCGGCGACAGCTCCTAATCAGGGGAACTGCGTACGGAACCGCGATTGCACACGTGCTAACTTCAGCGCTCGGATTTTGGCGATATTTGCCTGAAATTGGCGCGGACTTATTCCGCCGAGGAATTACCGTCGCGGGCGCGCAGGACACCGGCACGCGTTCCGCCGCCCGCCGATGTCGCCTGAGCGAGGCGAAACAGTTGATCGAGCCGCGCCTTCTCACTGGGCCATTGGGGATTCCAGCAGCCGCGGCTGATCAAAGGTCGCCTCGACCGCGAGCCTCCTTTACCGACGATCTCATTGATTTTAAATGCCCTTTCGCGACACGCGCCTTTTTGGGGGTAACGGGTTGCGTATCTTGCATGGCTCCCGAAAATCCCTAAGATTCCAGACGGATGGTGGTGAGTTCCGGGAAAATCCCGGTACGATTCGCTGCCTTTCCACGGGGTCAGAACCACCGACTTCGCGGGGCTTCACGGCAGATCGTTCGCTTAGACGCCTGCCCGGATATTGGTGAGCATGATCTTTTCGGAAAACCGGTTTCCACCCTCCGATCAAGTCCGGGAGCCGCTTTTCCGGGTCACGCGTAACTGGCGGGTAAGCCGTTGAGCAAAACCACCCACGCCAAACTCGTCATCATTGGCTCCGGGCCGGCTGGCTATACGGCGGCGATTTACGCCGCCCGCGCCATGCTCGATCCGATCCTGATCCAGGGCATCGAAACCGGCGGTCAATTGACCACCACCACGGATGTCGAAAATTACCCCGGCTTTGCCGACGTCATCCAGGGCCCGTGGCTCATGGAGCAGATGCAGAAGCAGGCCGCCCACGTCGGCACCAAGCTCGTGCCCGACCACGTCAGCAAGGTCGACCTCGCCGCGGCGGCCGTTCCGCATCGAATGCGATTCCGGCGACGTTTATTTCGCCGACGCGCTGGTGCTGGCGACCGGCGCCCAGGCGCGCTGGCTCGAGCTGGCGTCGGAGCAGAAATTCCGCGGCTACGGCGTGTCGGCCTGCGCCACCTGCGACGGTTTCTTTTACCGCGGCAAGGAAGTGCTGGTGATCGGCGGCGGCAACACCGCGGTCGAGGAGGCGCTGTTTCTCACCAACTTCGCCAGCAAGGTCACCGTCGTGCACCGCCGTGACAGCTTCCGCGCCGAGCGCATTCTGCAGGAGCGTTTGTACCAGAACCCGAGAATCTCGGTACTCTGGAATACCGTCCTGCAGGACGTGATCGGCGAGGAAAGCCCGCTCAAGGTCAGGGCCGCCGTGCTGCGCAACCTCAAGACCAACGAGGTGACCGAGCATCGGGTCGACGGGATTTTCATCGCCATCGGCCATTCGCCGGCAACTGCGCTGGTCGCCGGGCAGGTTGAGATGAAACCGTCGGGCTACATCAAGACCGCACCGCATTCGACCGCGACTTCGGTGCCGGGCCTGTTCGCCGCCGGCGATGTCGCCGACGAGGTCTACCGCCAGGCGGTCACCGCCGCCGGCCTCGGCTGCATGGCCGCGCTCGAAGCCGAAAAATTCCTTGCTGCGCGCGGCGAAGCCGAGCCGCGCGTCGCGGCGGAATGATTTCGCCTCGCCGCCACGGGCGGGAAGGCAGAAAGCACACAATGGATTGGGACAAGCTCAAGGTTTTTCACGCTGCCGCCGAGGCGGGCAGCTTTACGCATGCCGGCGAGCAGCTCGGACTGTCACAATCGGCGGTGTCGCGGCAGGTCAGCGCGCTCGAACAGGAGCTCGCGGTCTCCCTGTTCCATCGCCATGCCCGCGGATTGATCCTGACCGAGCAGGGCGATTTGCTGTTTCGCACCGCCCACGACGTATTCATGAAGCTCGAAGCCGCGCGCGCCAAGCTGACCGACAGCCGCGAGCGGCCGAACGGCGATCTGCGGGTGACGACAACGCCGGGTATCGGCGTGCACTGGCTGACGCCGCGGCTCGGCGAATTCATCGATCTTTATCCCGAAATCCGCGTCACGCTCCTGACCACGGAAGAAGAGCTCGACCTCGCCATGCGCGAGGCCGACGTCGCCATTCGTCTGCGCCAGCCGACGCAGCCGGACCTGATTCAGCGCAAGTTGTTTTCGGTGCATTTCCACGTCTATGCCTCACCCGAATACCTCAAGCGCTACGGCACCCCGCGCACGTTCGACGATCTCGACAATCACCGTATCCTGGTGCTCGGCGGCAACGTGCCGATCTATCTGCAGCGCTCGCGCTGGCTCGTCGAGGTGGCGCGTGACGGCAAGGGTCCGCGCACGCCTCACCTCGTCATCAGCAACATTCTCGGCATCCTGCGCGCCTGCCAGCGCGGCATCGGGATCGCCATGCTGCCGGATTATCTGGTCGAAGGCGATGGCGGCCTGGTGCAGCTGTTCTCCGATGCCGACCCGATCGCGCTCGATGCCTACTTCGTCTATCCGGAAGAGCTCAAGACCGTCGCGCGCGTCCAGGCATTTCGCGATTTTCTCGTCGCCAACGCGCAGCGTTGGAGCTTCTAGCGCCGACCATGTTTCGCTATGCGCGAACTCTGCAACGCCTGCGGGTAATGCTCTTGCCGGTACTGCATGGCTGGCATGCCGGCCGCCGTGTTGTGCGCGGCTGATGCGCTTTGCATAGTGATTGAACGCTGCAGGCGAGCGCGTCGCCTCCGATCCTCCCAGATCCGCGACCGCATGCGTGCAGCTCTTCCCCTCTGGAGGCGATCGCCGGCGCCCCCACGCCGACGATCCTCAGACCGGGCCCGCGAGGGCCCGGTTTTTTTTTAAATGACAGAGACTGGACGAGAGAAATTGGACGTCGCTCGCGCCACTAAGGTCGAGTCCGTCGCGCGCTTTCGCTCGTCCTCTATCCTCCGACGTCCATCAGCCAAATTGACATATAGACATATCGCCGATATGTCTTGACATATGATCGATCGAACGACCATCAGACTTCCGCGCGACCTCCTCAGCCGCGCCAAGCGTAAAGCGGCCGCCGAGCACCGCACGCTGACTTCCGTCATCGAGGAAGGGCTGCAGCTGGTCGTCAACGACAGTCGAAGGAAAGCAAGACCGAAGCGCATCTTGCCGCGGTTCAGTAGTGCAAGCGGCCCGCCCCTGCCTGGCGTCGACATATCGAATTCCGCGGCCCTTCAGGAAATGGATGACCTGGAATACGTCAAGCGGCTCAAGCACGGTTTCAAATGATCTTGCCGGACGTCAACGTCCTAATCTACGCGTTTCGCAGGGATGTTCCAGAACATGCGGTGTGTCGAAAATGGCTTGACGGCGTTGTCCTCGGCGATACGCGCTTTGGCCTTTCGCCGCTGGCGCTAAGCGCGGTTGTAAGGGCCACGACCCATCGGCGCGCCTATGCCGTGCCAAGCCCGCTCGAAGATGCGTTTGGGTTCTGCGAAGACCTGCTCGGCCAGCCGCACTGTCAAATCGTCGAGCCGGGTGAGCGCCACTGGGATATCTTCAGACGCCTGTGCACCGACACCAATACGCGCGGCGCGACCACCACCGATGCCTGGTACGCTGCGCTTGCCATCGAATGGGGTTGCGAGTGGATAACGCTGGACCGCGATTACGCACGCTTTCCCGGCCTGCACTGGCGCACGCCGGCGTCAGTCTGATCTGGTCGTAGGCCGGCAACATCGTTGGCTGCCGTGCGGAAGAAAATCATCACCGTCAACGACAAGATGCAGAAGGGCTATTGCTACGCGCTTTCGGCGGCGGCCGGACGCAGCTTCGATCCCGACTTCCGTCCCGAACTGACGCCCGCTGACATGCTGCGGCTCGGGGTGTTTTGCGGCAAATACCTGACCGATTGCACGGGCGAGTTTCCGCGCAATTGGTTTGTGCGCGCCAGGCTCGCCGGCCGGCATCGCGATTGCTCCTTGAACTATTTTGGCGTCGATGCCAGCCAGCCATTGTCGGTCTGGCGGCGCAATGGCTGGATTTACCGCGACGACCCGCGCGGCTGGTTTCAGTGGTATTGCCGCTACTACATGGGCCGCCGCATCGCCGACGAGGATGCGCGGCAGATCAAGCGCTGGAAGGCCATTCGCCGCCACGTCCGCCAGCTGCAGCGCCATTGCGAGCCGGGCGACGTGACCTGCCGCCCGCGGCAGCGCCAGGCGTTGCTGCATTGGGCCTACGACAGCCGCAAGATCTGACGGGCTCTCTCCGATCCGTCATTGCGATCACCCGGGACTTCACCAAATGTTGCCTGTTTCGTTACCGCTCGCGGCGGTGACGCCTGCCCCGGCCTCGTCTATAGACGACGAGGCTTAGGAGGAACGCAACATGCTCACTCGCCGACAGGTTTTCTTGGCCGGCACCGCACTGGCAGCGCTGTCCGTTGGTCGCTTGACCTGGCCACAAGCCGCCACTGCGGCGACCGGCTACGAGGTCACCCATACCGACGAGGAATGGCGAAAGATTCTCGGCCCCGATGCGTATCAGGTACTGCGGCACGAAGGCACCGAACGGCCCTTCACCAGTCCGCTCCTGAACGAGCATCGCGTCGGCACGTTCGCCTGCGCCGGCTGCGACCTGGCGCTGTACTCGTCGAAGACGAAGTACGACAGCGGCACCGGCTGGCCGAGCTTCTGGGCGCCGCTCGATAAAGCGGTGGAGGAAAAGACCGATCACACCTTCGGCATGACCCGGACGGCGGTTTCGTGCCGACGCTGCGGCGGCCATCTCGGCCACGTGTTCAACGACGGACCCAAGCCGACCGGGCTGCGCTACTGCATGAACGGCGTGGCGCTCAAATTCATCCCGGCCGCCGCCAGCTCGAGCTAGCAAGCGCGCGCTGCAACAAATCTGAAATAACCAAGGGACGTCCGGCGGCTTACCGGTCGGGCTGATGCCGCCGGTTGCGGTGGGCTTCGCTCAGTAGCAGGCGCAGTTCATAAAGCCGTTTGGCCCGTACCGGCAGGCATAGTGGTACTCCACGGGACAGGCGGGGTGATCGCCTCCCGGCCAACAACCGCAAAACCGGGAACCGTATGGCTGGTACCAGCAGGCAAAGTGCTGCCCGCTCGGACAAGCGGCGCGGTAACTCTCATCGTAGTAGCCGTTCTGCGCCAGCTCGATCGCTGCGCCGTTCGGCTGAGCCGCCGGACCGAGGGGCGCTGCCGGCAGCTGAGCCCCCGAGAAACCGATCGCCGCCGCCGCGATTGTCACTTTCAGCAAAGCACGCATGATTTGTACTCATAACCATTTGATCGCAGTCTCCGCCCGGTCGCGAAACCTAGCAGCGCGAGTTGACCGCGAAAGCACCATTATAGCTCGCCGACGGAAAACTCAGAAGTGCGGGTCAAAAATTTGGTGAACGTCTATCAAACAGTCCTGCTGTGACCTGCTCCGCGCCGCGCGCTTGGGTGCTTTCAGGCGGTCGCCACCAAGCACAGGCGGTGCGAAGGCCGCTCGACCGCGCACGGCAATCGACTTCCGCCCTCGCGCCTCTGCTGCGGCGAAAGTCAAAACGCCATAGCCCTGAATCGGGCGTAGGCGGGTCGCCCGATGCGGGCTAGAGTCCAGCATGACCAACATCAATCCGAATCCGTTCACGACACGACCCGAGATCGAAGGCACCTTCGGCGTCGTGGCCTCGACGCACTGGATCGCGACCGCCGTCGGCATGGCGATGCTGGAGAAGGGCGGCAACGCCTTCGATGCCGCGGTAGCGACCGCGTTCGTACTGCAGGTGGTCGAGCCGCATCTCAACGGCCCGGGCGGCGACGTGCCGGTCATTGTCTACGACGTGCGCCGCGGCAGGCCGGAAGTGATCTGCGGCCAGGGACCGGCGCCGGCCAAAGCGACGATCGCGCATTATCGCCGCGAAGGGCTCGATCTCGTGCCCGGCACCGGCCTCCTTGCCGCTTGCGTGCCCGGAACGTTCGAGACCTGGATGCTGCTGCTGCGCGACTACGGCACCATGTCGTTGCGCGAAGTGCTGTCGCCGGCAATCGGCTATGCGCAGAACGGCCACCCTTTGGTCGAACGCGCCAACGCCACCATTGCCACGGTCGCCGAACTGTTCCGCGAGCATTGGCCGACCTCGGCGGCGGTGTATCTGCCGAATAACGCGGTGCCGGCGACCGGAACGATGTTCAGCAACACCACATTGGCGGCGACCTATATCCGCATCCTGAAGGAAGCCGAAAGCGCCGGCGGCGAACGCGCCGCGCAAATCGAACGGGCGCGCAAAACCTGGTCGCAGGGTTTCGTTGCCGAAGCGATCGACCAGTTCTGCCGCACGCAAGCGGTCATGGACACGAGCGGGCGGCGGCACCGCGGCGTGCTCGCCGCCGACGATATGGCGCGCTGGGCGCCGCGCGTTGAGGCTCCCCTCACCTACGAGTACGGCCGCTACACGGTTTGCAAGACCGGTCCCTGGGGACAAGGTCCGGTGATGTTGCAGCAGCTGGCGCTGCTCAGGGGCTTCGACCTCGACGATCTCGATCCGGCCGGCGCGGATTTCATCCATCTCCAGGTCGAATGCGCGAAACTTGCTTTTGCCGATCGCGAAGCATTTTACGGCGATCCCGATTTTGTCGAAGTGCCGATGGCGACGCTGCTCTCCGACGCCTATAACGCCGAGCGGCGCAAGCTCGTGCATCACACGGCATCGCTGGCATTGCGGCCCGGCTCGATCGAGGGATTCGGCAGCGTCGTGCAGCTGTTCGGCGAAGGCAGTGCCGACACGGCGGAGGTGGCGGGCGCCGGCGAGCCGACCGTCGGCCGGCTCGGCGGCACCCGCGGCGACACCGTGCATTTCGATATCGTCGACGAGGCCGGCAACATGGTGTCGGCCACGCCGTCGGGCGGATGGCTGCAATCCTCTCCGGTCATTCCCGAGCTCGGTTTCTGCCTCGGCACCCGCGCGCAGATGTTCTGGCTCGAGGAAGGCCATCCGGCTTCGCTCGCGCCCGGCAAGCGGCCGCGAACCACGCTGACGCCGACGCTCGCTTTGCGCGACGGCGAGCCCTACCTCGCCTGGGGCACGCCGGGCGGCGATCAGCAGGATCAGTGGATTACTCAGCTGTTCCTCCGCCACGTTCATGCCGGCCTCAATCTGCAGGCGGCGATCGATGCGCCGGCCTGGCATTCCGAGCATTTTCCAAGTTCATTCTGGCCGCGCACGGCGCGACCGGGCGTGCTGGTGCTTGAAGGCCGCCTGCCGCGGGAGACGATCGCCGAGCTGAAACGGCGCGGTCACATCGTCGAGGTCGGCCCGGACTGGTCGGAAGGCCGGCTCACGGCCGCCGCGCGCGAGGGCCGCCGCCGGCGCGCCGCCGCCAATCCGCGCGGCATGCAGGGTTACGCGGCGGGCCGGTAAGGAGCGGCGGCGCCTTCGTCTATTTCAGCAGACCGGCTTGGGCGTTAAGCCGCCACGGTGCTGAGAAAACCCTCAACCTCGCCGCGCAGCTTGACGGTTGCGTTTTCCACCTCTGTCGAGGCCGCGAGCACCGTTTCCGCCGAGTTGCGCGTCTGCATCACGCCGGCAGCGACGTCGCCAAGCACCTCAACGACCGCCTTGGTGCCCGAGGCGGCGCCGGTGACGTTGAGCGAAATTTCCCCGGTTGCGGTGTCCTGTTGCGCGACGGCACCGACGACTTGCGACGTATAGCGATTGACGTCCTGCATCCGCTGCGTGATCGCGCGGATTGCCGCTACGACATCGCCCGTGGAGCTCTGGACCGACGAAATCTCTCGCGTGATCTCCTCGGTCGCCCGCGCGGTCTGCACCGCCAGCGATTTCACCTCCGAGGCGACGACGGCAAAGCCGCGCCCGGCGTCGCCGGCGCGCGCCGCCTCGATGGTGGCGTTGAGCGCCAGCAGGTTGGTCTGCTCGGCGATATTCTGAATGAGCTTGACGACGTCGCCGATCCGTTGCGCGACCCGGGCCAGCGCCGCGATCTCATCGTTTGTGGCGGTGGCGTGGGCCGCAGCACTGCGCACCACTTCGTCCGTCTGCGACAACTGGCGGCTGATCTCCTTGATCGAGGCCGACAGCTCCTCGGCGGCGGCGGCGGCGGTCTCGACGTTGGCCGAAGCTTCGTTGGACCCCTGCACGGCGCCTTCGGTGCACAACAGCGTATGATCCGAAGTCGCGAGCAGCGACCGCGCCGCCGCGTTCATCGCCGTGGCGCTTTGGCGGACGGTCAGGAGCACGCTCTCGACCCGGGCCCGGAACGCGGCGATTTTGCCGTCGATCATGCTGCGCCGCTCGTCGCGTTGACGCAGCGAATCGCGCTCCTCCTCGGCGGCAAGCTGCTCGGTGACATCGGAATGTGTCGTGACCCAACCGCCTTTTTGCAGCGGCCGCTGCGCCAGCGCGATGGTGCGTCCATCCCCGAACTTGACCGTTCTGGTTTCGGTGCGACCTTCGGCGACCTCCCTGAGACAGTTGGAGACGTATTGGTCCGGATCGCCTGAAAACGTTCCAGCCTCCTGACGGAGAACAAGAAGCTCACGCAGCGGCATGCCCGCCCGCAACCGCTCGCGCCGCAACTGATGCATCTCGATGTAACGCATATTGCAGAGCACGAGCCGCGCCGCACTGTCGAACATGCACAGGCCTTGCGTCATGTTGTTGAGCGCAACCCTCGACATCCGATTACGCCAGCGCTCCCTGACCAACGAAATCAGCGCGCCGATGCCCAACCCGGCGAGAACGAGCACGGTGCAGAGAATCGCAGCGACGAGGAGGTTGGGGCCGGCGCCGAGCAGCCGGAGGATTCCGTCGACGCCGACCAGGATGATGCCGGCGACGGCAATGAAAAATCCGAGTGCCCCGGCGGCAATAACCAGGCCCCATTGCCGAATCGTCTTAGCCAAGGTGTGACCGCCCAACATCGCGCCCGTCCGGATCAGCGGAAAAAGACTATTATCCAGGGGTTGTTTTGCGGTTAACGAATGGTGGCAATCCGCCGTGCCGGCTAACCGCGAAGCGCGCCGCGAAGGCGCTTGGCTCGCGCAATCGCGGCCGCGCGCAGCCGTTCCAGACCGCGGGCCAGCGAAAACGGCGCTTGTGGGCGCACGGCGAACAGACGGTCGCAGAGCGGCAGGCGCTCGCGCCAGAGGTGATCGATCATCGGATGGTCCGCCGTTGCGCAGGAGTCGGTGCGCACGATCGAGGCGTCTTCGACCAGATCGTCGGTGATGACGACACTGAGCATGACGCCCGGAGAAAAACGCGCAAAGCTTTCGTCGTAGGCGATCTTCCAGAACCAGGCGCCGCTGCCGCTGCGCAAGATGATGGTGGCGGCGATGGCACGGCCATCGACCATGATACGATCGACCCTCACCTTGCCTTCCGCAGCGAGCCCATCCACCGCTGTCCGGATAAAGCGGTGAAGATCGTCATTCTTGGCGATGGCCGTGCCAACTCTGCCCTTCCAGCCGCCCGCTTCGAGCGCGAAAAAATCCTCCATCGCGGCGTTGATGGCGGGAGGCTCGATCGCTGCGGTGAGCAACACCGCTCCGGTCTCACTCAAGCGCCGCCAGCGCCGGCGTAGTTCCTTCTGCTGGCGTCGGCCGACTGCATTCTTGACGTACAGCGATCGCTCGCCCGTTGGCTGGAGCAACGCGCGCTGATGGCGATTGAAATCGGCGGCCGGCATCTGCGCACGCCGCAGAATGGTCGCGAGCGCCGCGGCGAATGGACCGTCTTCCGGCAACTGGGGCAACAGCACCAAACCCGGCAGCGCCGCATCGGCCGCAAGATGCGCCAGCCAGGCGGCGGTAATCGGCTCGACCGCCTCACGCTCGACCAGCGGCACGCCGAGCGGGCCATAGGGATGGCTCAGGCCGACGAGGACCGGAAGCTTGAGGCCGTAGCGCCGGCGTTCGATCCGCGCCGGAAAGAACCCGAGCAGCTGGCGCGGGTTTACTCCCGACCAGACCAGCACCGCGCCGGCGTCGCGCGCCACGATCGGCGCCGCCGCGAGCGCAAAGGCCGGCTCATAGAAGACGTTCGGCTCGATCGCGCGCGCGGCAAGCTCGCGCCACGCGTCGGCAATCGCTGCGAGCTGCGCCATGACCCGCCACTCGACCGTGAACGATGTCGCGGCGTAACGATCGGCGAGCACGGCCCGCCGCGCGCTGGCGATCGCCGATGCCGTGACCGTCATGCGCGCGCCTTCAGCATTCCCTGGGGCCGCCGAAAATGAAGCAGTGGAGGCCCAGGCGGTGTTTGGCGACATAGAACAGGCTCGCCGATTCGAATACCAGCGCGACCGAGGTTGCGGTCGCGGCGCCGGCGAGCCCCAGCCGTGGGATCAGCAAAACGCACAGCACAAGACTGATCGCGAACGAGGAAGCATAGACCAGCGCGCAAGAGCGCCGCTCGCCGAGCATGTTGAGGAGCCGTTCCGCCGGGCCGACCGACGCGCGCGCCAGAAGGCCGACGGCGATGATGAACATCAGATAGTAGCCGGAGACGAAGTCATGGCCGAACAGGCGCAGCAACGGTCGCCCGAGCGCCAGGAGGACGAGAAGCGAGCCGAGCGACGGCCAGAACGTCAGCCGCACCGATTGCCGCAGAAAGGCAGCGAGCCGCTTGCGATCGCCGGTGACGTGATATTCGGCGAACTTGTGCGCAATCGTCTGCGCCACCGAGAAATAGATGAAGGCAACGAGCGAAAGGGTCTTGGCGGCGGCGTAGTAGATCGCGACCTCGTTGGGCGGGCGGTATTGCTGCAGAACGATGATGTCGGAATAGGTGAGCAGCAGATAAAACGCCTCCACCACGAAGATCGGCATCGCGGTCATCAGCCAGGGGTGCACCGCAAAGGCCCTCGGTCCGTTCTCGACCACGGTCGAGAGCCTCCGATTGAGCACCAGGAGTTGGCCGAGGGTGACGCCCCAGAGCGCCACGATGCCGACCAGCGTCGCGGTGATCGCATCGGTCGGCATGCCAAGCGCGTAAGCGCACCCGATCAGCGCCAGCAACACCAGTTGGCGCTGGATGTAGACGGGCGTGAGCCCGAGATTGACCCAGTTATAGGAACGCGCGATGCCGCTCTGCACCTGGCCCAGCCCGAAGATCGGCAGCGCGGCGCAAGACAGGTACAGCGGAATGATCGTCTTCGGGTCGATATGCGGCGCCAACATCGTCACGGCAGCGGCGCCAACCAAAGCGACGATGGTGGCGATGGCAAAACCCAGCCATCGGCTGCCGCCGATAAAACCCCGCAACAGCGCGAACTGCTTGTGCTCGGTGTATTCGGGAATGAGGCGTTGCGCGGCTGAACCGAGGCCGAGATCGACCATGCCGCCGATCAGCAGCACCCAGGTCCAAGCGTAGACATAGATGCCGAATTCGAAACCGCCCATCCAGCGCGCCAGCAGAATCTGCGAAACGAAGGCGATCGCCGCGCTGATGACGCGAATGAGGAAGGCGGCGCCGGCGAGGCGCCGGACCAGCGACGAGTCGCTGCCGTCAGTGAACAGCGCCAGCACGCGCGCGATCGCATCGTTAACATTTGTGCGCCAGGAGGCAGTCCGAGATACGCGCCCAGGAGCGCCCGAGGGCGTGCGCCAGTCCGGACGCGGCGCGTGTTCGGAGCCGATTGATGCCACAAGGACCTCTGCGCCGCGGCAAATCTGCGCGACGGCATCCTCGCTAGCAAGGAACCGTTAACATTCGGTTGGAAGAAATTAACAATTGCTTGGCGAACGCGACGCAAAGTGCCGCAATCTTGTGCGCCCTCAATAATCCTTAAGCAGCCGCTCGATGTAGTCGAGCTCCTCCTGCGCGCGCCCGACGTCGCCAAAACGCCGGCGCAATTCCTCGATGATGCGGCGCGCGCGCTGCACATCGATCTCGCCGGGCACCTTTACCGTGTAGTCGTCGCCGTAGTCGCGGCCACGCAGCGGCCGACCGAGCGGATCGGTGTCGCGTTGCGCGCGCGGCAGCCCCATTCGGCCGTTCTGTCCCGGGCCCGGACCTTGTCCCATTTGCTGCTGCATCGATTGGGCGAGGCCTTGGGCGCCCTTGCGCAAGGCATCGAGCGCGCGCCCTTGCGAATCCACGGCGCTGTCGGCATTGCCTTCGCCGAGATCGCCCTGGGCCTGGTCCATGGCTTCGCCGGCCTCGCCCAGCTGATCCGTTCCGTTCTGGCCCTGCCCCTTTTGGCCTTTCTGGCCTTGCTGATTCTGACCGAAGCCGCGGTTCTTCAATTCTTCGAGCAGCTTGTTGAGCCGGTCGCGCAGCGCCTGTTGATTTTTGCGCAGGTCCTCCATCGACTCGCCCTGCTGCTGACCTTGCGCACGCTGCTCACCCTGTTGGCCTTGCTGACCCTGTTTGCCCTGCTGGCCGCGCTGGCCGTTCTGCCGGCGCTGATCCTGACCTTGCCGGAAGGTGCGATCGCGCAAATCCTGTTGCTTGCCGATCATGTCGCCGAGCTCGTCGAGTTGCGACATCATATCGTCCATGTCGTCGCCGTTCATGTCCGGCGTCGCCATCTGCAGGTTTTCCATCATCTGCTGCAGCTCCTGCAGGAGCTGACGGGCGGCGTCCTTGGCGCCGCTGCGCGCCAGGTTCTCGAGCCGGTCGAGCATGTTCTTGAGGTCGCGCTGACTCAAGGTCCGCGAATTATTGCGATCGAGCGGCCGGGCGAGCTGCTGGTTGTTCTTCAATTGCTCCTGCATCGACTGCATGAAGCGGTCCATCGCCGCGCGCAGCTGGTCCATGAGCTGCTTGATTTCCTGCTCGGAGGCGCCGCGTTCGAGCGCCTGGCGCAGCGCCTCTTCGGCGTTGCGCAGGTTGGCCTGCGCGTCGGAAATGTCGCCATCCTCAATGCCGACGGCCATCTGCCACAGCCGCGCCGCAACATCGCGCAGGTCGTCGTCGGTCTTGGCGCGAATAAGCGACCAGAAGATCGAGCGCAGCCCGAGATAGACGCCGGCGTCCGGCGTGAACTTTTCCGGAGCGAGCGACAGCGCATCGAGCGCGGTGGTGACCAACGGGCGCGCGCCGGCGTCGAGCGCGAGATTGCGCCGCTGCTCGACCAGGGCCCGCGCCAATGGTTTAGTGAAGACCCGTTCCGGCAGCCGGAACGTAAACGGCTCGCTCTTGCCCTCGTTGCCGCCCTCGTCGTGGGCGACAAGCGTCATCACCACCACGGCGCCGGCCCAGGGATGATCGGTCAAATCCTTGATGGTCTGGCCGACGCCGCTCTTGGTGCGCGCCCCCGGCAGCACCAGCGCGAAATCGGGCGGGCCATAGAGCGGATGCGCGGCGTCGCTCTTTGCCGCCGGGTCTTCTTTGCGCGCAAACGTCGCCTTCGCCTCGGTGACCCCGTAATCGTCCTCGAGCCGGTAGGACAGCAGCAGCGAGCCCCGATTTTGCTGCTCGGGATCCTTGGCGAGCGCGATGGTCGGCGGCTTGTCGGGAATGGCGTTGAACGGCCAGGTCAGGTCGTCGCCGGCGCCGCGCAGCGTCGCCGAGCCGGTGCCGGTGATCTTGAAGCGGTACTCTTGCGTGCCGGCGGGCGCGCGCACGTCCTCCTTGGCCGCGATCACGCCGCCCCTGCCGGAAATGTCGAGATCGATTTTGCCGGTAGCGCGCACCACGAGCTTGCTGCCGACCGGAACCGATACCGGCTCGCTGATTTCGCCGGGCCGTGTGCCTTCGCCGGGATGAATGCCGGCAAGAATAATCGGCGGCTTGCCGGTATAGGTCGGCGGAGTGACCCAGGCGTCGACGCGGAAATTCGCCGGCAGCACCACGCCCTGCCAATCGAACGCCGCCGCAATGCGCTTCCAATGTTCGCCGCCGGCGGCGATGAAGGTGGCGACGGTGGCGATCAGAACGAGGCCGCGCAGCGCATAACGATCCCGCGCCGCAACGCGGGGCGACGGCCAGCCGGCTTTGAAGGCCCGCGCGGCATCGAGGGTGCGTTCGACATGGGCCTTCCACAGCGCCAGCGAGTAGGGATCCTCCGGCGTGACCGCCAGCTCGTCGGCAAGCGTCGTCGCCGGCCGATGGCGGAAACCACTGCGGCGATCGAGCCGGCTCAACCCCTCGGCAACAGCGGGTATGCGCAAGGAGACAAACGGCACCAGCGCCGCCAGCGCCAGGACCGCGAATGCCACCAGCACCACAGCACGGCCGACGGGCGGCAGCCACAACCACAGCCCGAGCCAGGATACGGTCAGGAAAAATCCGATGACGGTGGCAAGCGTCGCCAGCGCGGGCCACAGCCGCTCCCAGAACACCGTCCAGCGGGCGCGCCGCAAAGCGGTGTCAAGCACCGAGCGGCTCGCTGTTGCTGTGCGCCGATGCCCGGGAGCAGGCTGGCTCGAAGAGGTGTCCGTCACCAAGGTCTCCGCGGAGGAACGCTCCGCACGACAACACTTTAGCATGAGGGCGGGTTCAAGGCACCCTGCCGGCACGAAGCCAATTGATGCAAATTTGAAGCAAGATCAAAGCCAAGTTCAAAGCCAAGCCGGCAGGCGATCGAGCGCGATCAATTCCTCGGCGGTGACTCGGGGCCGCACCAGCGCCCATTCGTCATTTCGAACAAGACTTCCGGGACGAGCGGGCGGGTATTGTAGGTCCCGGCCTGGACCGCGCCATAAGCGCCGGCGCTCATGACGGCGAGGAGGTCGCCAGGCTGCGGCGCGACGACGGAGCGGTCGAGCGCGAGGAAATCGCCCGACTCGCAGACCGGCCCGACGACATCGGCAATGATTCGCGAGGTCCCGACGGTGGCTTCGCGGATCGGGCGGATATCGTGATAGGCCTCGTAGAGGGTCGGACGCACGAGATCGTTCATGCCGGCGTCGACGATGACGAAGGTCTTGGCCTCGCCCGCTTTCACATAGAGCACGCGCGTGACCAGGATGCCGGCATTGCCGACGATGAGCCGGCCCGGCTCGAAAATCAGCTGGCAGTCGAGACCGCGGGTCGCGCGCTTGACGACGGCCGCATAGGCGTCCGGATCCGGCGGCGGCTCGTTATCGTCGCGGTAAGGAATGCCAAGACCGCCGCCGAGATCGACGTGGCTGATGGTGTGGCCGTCGGCGCGCAGCACGTCGCACGAAGTCCGCGAGCAGCGCGAACGCATCGCTGAACGGATCAAGCTCGGTGATCTGGCTGCCGATATGCATGTCGACGCCGGTGACGCGAACGCCTTCGAGTTTGGCGGCGCGCGCGTAAACGTCGCGCGCGCGGCTGATCGGAATGCCGAATTTGTTTTCAGCCTTGCCGGTTGCGATCTTGGCGTGGGTCTTGGGGTCGATATCGGGATTGACGCGGATCGAAATGTCGGCGCAGCGGCCTTTGCCGGCGGCGATCTCGGCAAGGAGTTCAAGCTCCGCTTCGGATTCGACGTTGACGCAGAGAATGCGCTGCTCGACCGCGAGCGCTAGCTCGCGCGCGGTCTTGCCGACGCCGGAGAACATGATCTTTTCCGGCGCGATGCCGGCGGCCCGCGCGCGCAACAGCTCGCCCTCGGAGACGACATCGGCGCCGGCGCCGAGCCGCGCCAGCGTCGCGATCACCGCCTGGTTGGAATTGGCTTTCATCGCGTAGCAGATCAGCGCATCGACGTCGGCAAAAGCGTCGGCGAAGACGCGATAGTGCCGCTCGAGCGTCGCGCTCGAATAGCAATAGAACGGCGTGCCGACGGCTTCCGCCAGCGCGATGAGATCGACGTCCTCGGCGTGCAGCACGCCGTTGCGATAGGCGAAGTGATGCATGGCGCGTGTTTAAAGCATGATCCGGAAAAGTGGAAACCGGTTTTCCGAACAGACCATGCACCTAAAAGTCATGACCCGGAAAAGCCAGCCCCGGACTGGCGGGGTCGAAACCGGTTTTCCGAAAACGGTGCCTGAAGCCGGCGCGCTATTGCAGCAACGGGTCGAGGAAGAACGACTTCTTTTGACCGCGGCGGCGCCACCGGATTGCCGAAGCTGTCGAAGCCGGTTCTTCGCGGCGTTGGCCTGTGCGGCGGCGACGGACGCGGTCGGCGGACGTGCCCGCACCGGCGATGGCGCCGCCGTGGCGGCGGGCGGCGGTGCGGCCGCCACCGGGCTCGGCGGCGGCAGTCGAGCGGCCCATTGCGTCCGCAAGCCGCGCAGCCCGAAAGCGGCGGCGACCAAGCGACGGCCAGCGCAAAAGCAACGTCTCAGGCGATGATGGGTCAAAATCGCTCCCCGGAAACTTCGCCCGACGGCACAGCTATAAGCAGATCAGATCGCGCGCGGCGAGATTTTGTCGGCAAGACCTTGCCAGCACGTTTATCGCCTGCCGCTATCCGCTCTGCCGGCCCAATTTAAGTCTTTCGGTCGAGCCGCTTGAGCCAGCGCTTTGGCCTGCGCGCGCACGTTTTTCGGCGCGGTGCCGCCATAAGACCGCGCGGCTTTTCACCGATTTATCGACCGAAAGCACGCCAAAGACCGCATTGCCGATGCGGGGCTCGATCGCCTGCATGGTCGCCAGCGGCAGCTTGTCGAGCGCCACGCCGGCCTCGGCCGCCTTGGCCACGATCCGGCCGGTGACATGGTGGGCCTCGCGAAACGGCAGACTCGAGTTCGCGTACCAGCCAGTCGGCAAGATCGGTAGCGGTGGCAATAGCCTTCGCCCGCCGCTTGCCGCATGCGCGCGGCGTCGGGCTCGCATGTCGCGCACCATGCCGGTCATGGCGGCGAGCGAGAGCGCGAGCGCGCCGAGCGCGTCGATCGCGCCTTCCTTGTCCTCCTGCATGTCCTTCTGATAGGCGAGCGGCAGGCCCTTCATCACCAGGAGCAGCGCCGTGAGCGCGCCGACGATGCGGCCGGTCTTGCGCGCGCACGAGTTCGGCCGCATCGGGATTGCGCTTCTGCGGCATGATCGACGAGCCGGTGGTGAATCGGTCGGAGAGCCGGATCAGGCCGGCGAGCGGCGACGACCAGATCACGATCTCTTCGGCGAAGCGCGACAGATGCACGGCGGCGATGGCGCAGGCCGACAGCGTCTCCAGCACGAAGTCGCGGTCGGCGACGGCGTCGAGCGAATTCGCCATCGGCCTGGCGAAGCCGAGCGCCTTCGCGGTCATGGTGCGGTCGATCGGAAACGAGGTGCCGGCGAGCGCCGCGGCGCCGAGCGGGCTTTCATTGAGGCGCGCTCGCGCGTCGGCGAAGCGGCCGCGGTCGCGCGCCGCCATCTCGACATAGGCGAGCAAATGATGGCCGAAGGTCACCGGCTGCGCCGTTTGCAGGTGGGTGAAGCCGGGCATGACGGTCGCGGCATGGTCGAGCGCCTTTTCCGCGAGCGCGCGCTGATAGGCCGCGAGCGCGGCATCGATCTCGTCGATCGCATCGCGCACCCACAGCCGGAAGTCGGTCGCGACCTGATCGTTGCGCGAGCGCGCCGTATGCAACCGCCCGGCGGCCGGCCCGATCAGTTCGCGCGAGCCGGCTTTCGACGTTCATGTGGATGTCCTCGAGCGCGCGCTGGAACGTGAATTTGCCGGCCTCGATCTCTGACAGGATCGTGTCTAGACCGTGAGCGATCTGCTTCGCATCCTGCGCCGTAATGATGCCGGTTTTGGCGAGCATTGCCGCATGGGCCTTGCTTGCGGCGATGTCCTGCCGGTAGAGATGGCGGTCGAAATCGATCGAAGCGTTGATCTCCTCCATGATCGGATCGGGCTTCGAACCGAAGCGTCCGCCCCACATTTTGTTGCTCATGATGCGTCCGCTCATGAAGGTTGCGCCGGGGTTTTGTTGATGCCAAGGAGCTGCCCGAGCCGTATGCCAGGGTCCGTCGCCGCCGTGCGTTGGCGGCGGTCGCGCTGTGCGGAACCTTGGCTGTCCTGGCGGGGGTATACGGGATTGGACGTCTGCGAAGCAATCCGGCCGGGGCCGCCGCGGCGGCCTGTGCGCCGGCAGTCGCGACCGCCGGCCGGATCGCGCCGCTGGCGCAGGGCGAAGTCGCGGCGCTGGCCGTGGCGCATGCGCCGTTCCTTGTTCCCGACCTGGCCTTCAAGGACGCCACGGGGCGCGAGCGAAAGCTGGCAGATTGGCGCGGCCGCACCGTGCTGCTCAATCTCTGGGCCACCTGGTGCGTGCCCTGCCGCAGGGAAATGCCGGCGCTCGACGCACTGCAGAGCAGACCTCGGCGGCCCGAAATTCGAGGTCGTCGCCGTCAATATCGATACCCGCGATCCGGAAAAGCCGCTGGCCTTTCTCAAAGACGCCGGCGTCACGCACCTCGCCTACTATGCCGATCAGAGCGCCAAGGTGTTCCAGGACCTTAAAGCTCGCCGGCAAGGCCTTCGGCATGCCGACGACGCTAATCGTCGACGGCTCCGGCTGCGAGATCGGCGAAATGGCGGGACCGGCGGAATGGGCAAGCCCGGACGGGGTAAAGCTCGTCAGCGCCGCGCTGGCGGACGACAAGACCGGCGTCAGCAAATGACGTCGAGGTTGGTCCCGATGTCGGCGGCGACGTTGGCGAGCGGATCGAAGCTCTGCTGCGCGGCATCCGTCAGCTGGCTGACTGAGGACCCGCTTTCCGGATCGTTCTGCGCCAAATAGCCGGCGGCGGCGAGCTGCAACTGGCCGACCGGGGCGGAGAAAAACGCGGAAATGAGGCTGGTGCTCTGCATACGATGACCGCCATGACGCTTGCCGCGTCATCGCCGGTCAAGTTATGCGGTGGAAGCTTAAGGAGGCCTTGTGGCACAGGCGGCAGTTTTCCGGTGCCGGCGTATTTCCAGATGCGGTGCCGCCCTGACGAAAGTTAGAGTGAATGATGCGTTAACGCCTGGCGCGCTGACGCGTCGGCGCTACACTTTTCCAATGCCTCGATTGCCGCTTCGCGCCGCTGTCTTCGCTTTGGCGTTCGCCGCTCTGGCTGCGATCCCGGCGGCGCGCGCCGACGAGGATTGCAATGATGTCGAGCGCAATTACGAGCTGATCGAGTCCGAAGCCGTCTCCGTCCAGATCAACATGGCACTGTTCGCGGCGGCCGACCGCGGCTGCGAAGCGCTGGTGCGCAAGCTTCTCGATGCCGGCGCCTCGCTGTCGGCGCGCGACCGGCTCGGCGTCATGCCGCTCGCCTACGCGGCGCGCGGCGGCCATGTGAGTCTGGTCGGTTTCTTCCTGGATCGCGGCGCGCCGATCGATGCGCGCAATGTTGCCGGCTCGACGGCTCTGCTGGCCGCTGTCGAAAGGCGAAAGAACGCGGTCGTAAAATTACTGCTGGCGAAAGGGGCCGACCCCAATCTTGCCGGACATTCCGGCGTGACGCCGCTGATTGCCGCCGCCTTCAAGGATAGCGATCGGATGGCCGAAGAACTCCTCGCTCACGGCGCCGATCCGAAAGCCCGCGACGCGACCGGCAAGGCCGCTATCGTCTATGCCGCCGCCCATGGGTCGCCCGACATTGTCCAATCGCTTCTCGGCGCCGGGGTCGACGCGAGCGAACGCTACGGCAATGACCTGACCGCGCTGATGTGGGCGGCCGGCCATGACGAGAACATCGATGCCCGCGCGACTGCGCAGGTGATCGACATTTTGCTCGCGCATGGCGCCGCGCTCAATGCCGCCGACAATCGCGGCCGCACCGCGCTGATGATCGCCGCCGCACAGGGCGACGCCGCCACCGTCGGCGTTCTTCTCGGGCACGGCGCCGACCGCAGCCTGAAAGATAAAAAGGGCAAGACCGCGTTCGATCTGGCGGCGAATGCCGAAGTGCGGGCAAAGCTTGCGGCGAAGTGAACCGCTTCGCTCCTCGCCGCGCAAATCGGGACCCGGTTCGTTTTCGGACGGAGATTTCTGGATTCCCGCTTTCGCCGTGATTGCACATCAATAAGTTCTGATTTCATGCCCTAAATAATACTTGGTGGTCGTGTGAAAGTTGCGCAGGAAATTTCGTTGGACGGCCTCTTCAAAGAGTTGGTCAGCGCGGCGGCGTCTTAAGGTGCTCCAAGAGCCGTTCAGATTGCCGGGGCGATATCGAGAGCTTCGCAGAGTGCGGGTAGGGCATGGGCGAGCGCGTATTCCTTGAGCGGACCGAGATCGTCTTCACCGGCAAAATGCAACCCTATCGCCCGTCCGCTCGCCTCATCCACCCAGACCGATCCGGAATCGCCGCGCTGGCTGACATCACTGTCATGAAAATCGGGATGTGGCACGAGGCGGAAGCCAGGCAACCAAAAACTGCCGCCGTCGAAACCATCGTAGGGAACCTGATAGTGCCCGTCGATGCCGTCAACGAGGCCATGAGTCACGCGGGTGGCGACGCCCGCCTTGATCGCGGTCATGCCGACGACCGGCCCCGCGATTCCGTTCGACTTTAGCGCGCTGTCGAGCAAAGTTGCGTCAATCGGAAAGCCCTGGTCGATCGCGGCGATGGCGGCATCGTATTGGCGCGGCGGATCGATCCAGCGCCGCAGACGCGCGACCTCACGCGGCACGTTCGGTCCGGAAAAGCTGGGACCGGGCTGGCTGTTCGCGTCACCGCTCTGCGCCTGCTCACCTCCGCAAAGCACATGCCAGTTGCTGAGCAGGCACAAAGCGCCGTCGCGGCGATCACGCACGAACAGGCCGAGCGTGCCATCCGACGTGCGCGGCACATTGCCGACACTGAGAGCCGGCTGCAAGACGGCGACGACAGCGTAAGGATCGGCGGCATGCGGCTGATAACTGGCTTCGACCACGTCGGTATCGACGCCGCCGATCTGGGTGGGCAGACGCCGCTCGGGGGGCAGCGCGGCAAGCGGCCGCTTGGCACGTACATGGTAGCGGATGCCGATCCTGCCGGTGCGCACGCCGTCTTTATAGTGATAGCCGTAATCGATGCCGATCACGTCCGGGTAGCGACGCGCCAAGCGCTTGGCCCGGGCAAGAACGGCCGGATCGAACGCCGGTGCGGCGCCGGCGCTTCGGGTCCTGCGAGGTTTGGCCGCGCGCGCCACGCCACGTCACTGTGCGCGGTCGTGGATCGACCACATGAAGTCGATCTGCAGCCTGCCGGATGCGAAGGCGGGGTCGTTCGCTGGATCAGGCGGACCGCGCAGCCACTCGAGGTGCCGAGGATTGAGGAACGGCACGCTGGGCGGCCAACTTGCCCGGTGATGGCAGGTCATACAGTTCGTCAGCGGTCCGTTCGGGAAATGCGCTTCCAGCCACGGGTTGAAGCCGATATGCGGCGAATCATCGTGCTCTTTTGGGGTCACCTGATCGTCGGCGTCCACCATCAGATAATTGCGCCACGTCCCTTTGACCGCTTCCGGCCGGTCAGCCGCATAGGGCCCGTCATCCGGCTTGTCGTGCCACCAGAAGGTCTGCCAAGTCCAATCATCGATCTCTTTGGACGTTGCGTGCATGCAGACCAGCACCATGAAATCTCCCGCGCGCAAGGCACGGCCAAGAACTTCCTGGATGTCGGCGCGCAAACCCGGATCGGGGTTGCTGGCAATGGCTTCGGCGGTGGCCTGATCGACTTTGAAGCCATAGAAGCTGCCGACCCCTACCACATGCGAATGAGCGAACAGCTTGTTGAGATAGCGGACATCTATGAATTCACCGGCGGGAACGGACGTCCGTGTCCCGTCGACGACAACCACGGGTTTCCAGGTGCGGAAGTCATTGCCTTTGTCGAGCGGCCGCGTCGGTTGGTCGTCCCAGATTGGCATCGGCGTTGTACCCTCGCCAGCCACCGGCCACCACACGGTCTTAATCGTCATGGCTCGGGCCGGGAAGTCAGGGATCTTGCGATTATTCCAGGCCGTACCCGGCGCAAGCGACGCATTGATCGCATCGAGTGTCGATGCCTTGAAGAGTTCGTTGGTTCGGATGTGATTGTATCCTTCCCAGTTAAACAGGACGAAAGAGATAGCCGACTTGCCGGGTGCTTGCGGTTGAACTCCCGAGCCTTTGAACTGGTTGGGCGTCTCGAACTGATGGATCAGACGACGGGGACCTTGCGGCGTCGGACCGGCCGGACGAAACGCCTCGGTCACGCGATACCAAGTTTCCCAGTAGGGCGTACCGTCCGGTCTTTCCTGTGTCATGCCGGCAAACAGCATCCAGGAATGTTTGCGCAGTGCCGGCAGGTTCTGGTCGCTACGAAACTGTTCGAGTTGCGCCTTGTCGGCCGGGTAGTCAAAGCCGGGCGGGATGCCTTCGTAACCAGGCTCCTGAGACATCGACGCCGTCGGTGCGAGCAGAAGGGCCAGTCCCATCGCCAGCAGCGATGAACGAAGTACGAGCATGCGCGTCCTCCAAGGGTCTACCGCAATGGCGCCTAAGGAGCGCAGCCACTATTTTTCCATTGCCGGAATAGTTCGATCTGACCCTGTGACCACGGCCCACCAGCGCTGGCCGGCGGCATTTGACGGCGACCCATTTTGGTGAGCCGGTCGAGAATATCGTCGGCGTTGTTGCGGACGTCGTCATATTTCGAAAGATCGCAGAACCAGGCCATATGTTGAACGTCGATATCGCGGAACAGCGGTCGGATATCGGCGGCAAAGCTGACGGGTTGCGCGTCTGGAGGCATGGTCGGCCCGCCATCCCCTCTGACTGTTGCCAGCCTAGACTGTCGGGAAAAGCAGGCGAAGTCAATCTGTGATTGCATCGGCTCCGCACACCTGCCCTGATGGCAGCGCGGGCGGCGCAATAGTGAGAGCGGAAACTGAAAACGGCGGCAGCACCGTGCACTGGCGTAGCGATCCCGTAAGCCGATTACACGCGGCGCCTCCACAAGATAAAGAGGGCAAGACCGCGTTCGATCTGGCGGCGAATGCCGACATGCGGGCAAAGCTTCAGGCGAAGTGAACCACGTTCCGCTCGTCCCCGCGGAAGCGGGGAGCCAGCTCTTTGTGCAGATCCGCACTGGGTTCCCGCGTTCGCGGGAATGAGCGATAGAGTTACATCCCGGCAAGCCAGGTCGCCAGCGCCGCGATCTCCGGTTCCGAAACCGACAGCATGAGATCGTGCATGCCGGGATTGTTGGCGCGGGCGCCGGTGCGGAAGTCGGTCATGGTCTTGGCCAGATAGCCGCGTTCCTGGCCGGCGAGGCGCGGCTGGGTGCCGTCGCCTTTAAATCCTTCCTGATGGCAGCTGGTGCAGACGACGGACGCATTGGCGCGCTGGGCCACGGCCGCCTGATCCGCGGTCGCGTGCGCCTGCTGCAGATTGGGCCAGGCCTTTTTGGAGAAATACGTCGCCAGCGCCATCAGGTCCTCGCGCGCGAGCCCATCCGCGATTGGCGTCATCTGATCGTTCTTGCGGGCGCCGGACTTGAAATCCCGCAGCTGAAAGAAAAGGTAGCCGAGGTTTTGGCCCCAGATGACCGGCGCCGGCATGACCTGCTGCGGCGGCACGCCGTCCTCGCCGTGGCACCCCGCGCAGATTTGCGCCTTGTCCTCGATACTGTCGGCGCGCGCCAAGCAGGGGAGAACCGCTAATGAAAACATCAGAACCGTCACCCTGAGGTGCGCGCCGCAGCCGCGCCTCGAAGGGCGACGGCCCGGGCGCCGCGGCCGCGCATCCTTCGAAGCTCGCTTTGCTCGCGCCTTTGGATGACGGACCAAAGTTTCACTCATAGCACCTCCACCAAAAAATCGGACGGGGCCGTTTCCGGTCCCGTCCTTTACAATCGTCCCGAATGGTTCGGGCGTGTTACTCCGCGGTGAAGGCGATGACGCTGTTGCCGCGTTTGGAATCAACCTGCACGTTGCCGCCGGCCGCGACCGCGATGTATTGCTTGCCGCCGACCATGTAGGACGAAGGCGGCGCATTGACGCCGGCGCCGGCCTGGAACGTCCACAGGATTTTGCCGCTCTTGGCGTCATAGGCCTTGAACCAGCCATTGCTCTCGCCGGCGAACACCAGTCCGCCGCCGGTGGCGAGAATGCCGCCGATCATCGGCTGCGGCGTCTTCACCTGCCATTTGATCTTGCCGGTGTTGTAGTCGACCGCGGTCACGTTGCCGCGCTGGATGCCGCCGGGAATATTGGTGAACGCGCCACCGAGCCACAGCTTGCCGTCGGGGTAGGGTGAGCTGGCGACGGTGTAGGTCATTTCCTGCTCGAGATTGATCGCGTATGCCATGCCCAGGCCGGGATTGGTTGCGATCGGCGACCACTCCACGCCGCCATTGGCGCCAGGGAACATGCGCGCTGAACCGGGGTCAAGCGGCTTGGTCGGCGTCGGCAACGTCCAGCGGTCCTTCTGCGAGACCATCGGCTCGGAGAAGCGGATCAGGCTGCAGTCCTTGCGATCGTTCACGTAGATGTAGCCGGTCTTGCCGGCGTGCAGCACGCCGGGAACGGTCTTGCCGCTCTTGTTCTTGACGTCGACCAGAACCGTCGGGCTGGTGGCGTCGAGATCCCACAGATCGTGCGCGATATACTGGAAATAGCAGGCGAGCTTGCCGGTATCGAGATCGACCGAAACCAGCGAGTTGGTATAGAGGTTGTCGCCGGGGCGGAGCGATCCGTCGAGATCGGGCGACGGATTGCCGACTACGAAATAGATGCGCTTGGTGGCAAGATCGATCGACGGGTTCTGCCACACGCCGCCGCCGAGCGTTTTGTAGGGATCGCCGGACTTGCCGAGCTGTTCCTTCTCGGCGGCGATGTCGCGATGCATGTCGCGGCCGGTGGCGTCCTTGGTCGCCCACGCCCCGACCGAATTCTCCGGAATGGTGTTGAACGTCCAAAGCAGCGTGCCGTCCTTGGCGTCGAAGGCCTTGACGAAGCCGCGGATACCGTATTCGCCGCCGTTGGTGCCGATGAGGATTTTGCCGTCAACCGCCGTCGGCGCCATGGTTTCGCTGTAGCCGAGCGACGGATCGGCGATCTGCTGCGACCAGACCAGCTTGCCGGTCTTGGCATCGATCGCATCGAGCTTGGAGTCGAGCGTGGCCAGGTAAACCTTGTCGCCATAGACCGCGGCGCCGCGATTGTTGGGGCCGCAGCAATAGACCGTGATCGGCCCCATGTCGTGCTTGTAGTGCCAGAGCTGTTCGCCGGTCTTCGCATTAAGGGCATAGAGATGGTCGAACGAGGTGGTCACATACATCACCCCGTCGACGACGATAGGCGAGGTCTCCATCGACTTGCGGACGTCGGTCTGGAAAATCCAGGCGACGTGCAGGCCTTTGACGTTCTTGGTGGTGATCTCGTCGGCCGGGTGGAACCGGGTCTGATGGTAGTTGCCGTTGGTCGCGAGGAAATTCTTTGAGTTTTTCGCCGCGTTGTTGAGCATCGACTGGCTGACACTCGGGATCGCCGGTGCGGCTGCATTGCCTGCTCCGCCACCGCCGCCGGTCTCTTGCGCCGTCGCAACACCTGCCAGCGGCAGCGCCATCGCGCCCGCGAGCAGCATCGTCCTAGCGATTCGCGTCATTGGGTCCCCCCGTGTGTTTTGATGCAGGATTAGGTAACTTTTTCCCGCACCGTTTCCTAATTTTCCCGAGCGTGGCAACGGAACCGTGCACTGTCAAGGTAATCGCGGCTGGCGCGAGCCGCCCGACAGGGAGCGCATGTTTTCGCGGATACCGCGACAGCGTCTTGACTCCGGCAACGACATTCCTATACTTAACTATATGGTTAAGTATGGCACAGAGCCCCTCGATCGCACCTTTGCTGCGCTCTCCGACCCGACGCGGCGCGCCTTGCTGGCGCGGCTTGCCGAGGAGCCGGGGATTTCGATCAGTGCGTTGGCGGAGCCGTTCGCGGTGTCATTGCCGGCAATCATGAAACATCTCGACGTGTTGTCCGATGCCGGCCTCGTCTCACGCACCAAATCGGGCCGCATCGTCACCTGCCGCCTCAACGCCGCACCCATGCAAACCGCGATCGCCTGGCTCAATCGCTACGAACGCTTCTGGTCCGAGGCACTCAACCGCCTCGCTGCATTCCTGGAGGAAGAAGAGTCATGTCCGTCCACTTCGCCGTCAAACCAAGTCTCACCCTCAAGCGGCGGCTCAAAGCGTCCCCCGCCAAAGTCTTCGCCGCCTGGACCGACCCGGAAAAAATGACGCGCTGGATGGGGCCGGGCGAGGTCAAATGCGTCGCCGCCGATAGCGATGCGCGCGCGGGCGGCCGCTACTCTATCGCGATGCGCACGCCCCCGGGCGAGGCGCACGACGTCAGCGGTGTCTATCGCGAGGTGATCCCCAACGAAAAGCTCGTGTTCACCTGGGCATGGAAAACATCGCCGGAGCAGGAATCGCTGGTCACGTTGCTGTTCAAGCCGGATGGCGACGGCACATTGCTGACAGTCACGCACGAGCAGTTCGCCGATGAAGCAAGCCGCGACCGCCATCAGGGCGGTTGGAACGGCGCGCTCGACAAGCTCGAGAAGCTTTTCGCCTGAGTGCTACGACGCTGGGTTAAACCGACAATTTACGTTGCTCACAAGGGAGCCGATCCATGACAGAGCATGGCCACTTTCACTGGAACGAGCTGATGACGCGCGACGTCGCGCGGGCGAAAAAGTTCTACGCCGACACGATGGGCTGGAGCTACGACACGATGCCGATGCCCGGCGGCGGCACCTACACAATCGCCATGGCCGGCGGCAAACCGGTCGGCGGCATCTTCGAGATCAGCGGTCCGGAGTACAAGGACGTACCGGAAAGCTGGATGTCCTACATCGCGGTCGATGACGTCGACGCGCGGGTGAAAAAGGCGAAGGAAGCCGGCGCCAAGGTGATGAAGCCGGCGTTCGATGTGCCCGGAGTCGGCCGCATCGTTATCCTGCTCGAACCCGGCGGCGCCGGCATCGGCTGGATGACCCCGGCGCCGTGAATTCTGTAGCCCGGGTTGAGCAGAGCGAAACCCGGGACTCACCTCAGCTCGATTGGCTGCCCCCGGATGTCGCTTCGCTCCATCCGGGCTACACGCGGAGGAAAATCATGGAACCTCACAAGATCGTCTCCCACGATGAATGGCTCGCGGCGCGCAAGGCGCACCTCGCGGACGAGAAAGTGTTTACCCGCGCGCGCGACGCGCTGAGCAAAAAGCGGCGCGAGCTGCCCTGGGAGAAAGTCGAAAAGAACTACGTGTTCGACGGCCCGAACGGCAAGGAAACGCTGGCCGGCCTGTTCGGCGGCAAAAGCCAGCTCATCGTTTATCACTTCATGCTCGGGCCCGACTGGGAAGAAGGCTGTCCAAGCTGTTCGCTGCTCGCCGACCACTTCGACGGAGCGGTGATCCACCTGGCCCAGCGCGATGTCGCCTTCGTCGTGGTCTCGCGCGCACCGCCTGCGCAGATCGAGAAGTTCAAGCGGCGCATGGACTGGCGCTTCAAATGGGTGTCGTCGTTCGGCAACGATTTCAACTTCGACTACCAGGTGTCGGCCACGCCGGAGGAGAAGGCCAAGGGCGTTGCGAACTACAACTACGAAATCACCGAATTCCCGAGCGAGGAACGGCCGGGCACCAGCGTGTTCTGCAAGAACGCCGCCGGCGAGGTCTTCCACACCTATTCAAGCTACGGACGCGGTCTCGATATTCTGATCGGCGCCTACAACTTCCTCGACCTCGCCCCCAAGGGCCGCGATGAAGCCGACCTGAAATACGGCATGGCCTGGGTGCGCCACCATGATAAGTACGAGGGCGCGGTCGTTGATCCGACGGCGTCTTACAAGGAGCCGAAGACTTCGGATTCATGCTGCGATTGAGAAAGCTAAAGCTTCGAGGGAAGGGAAAATGAGATGTCACCGGAACTGAAATACCTGGCACTGACCGCGTTGCTGACGGGATCGCTGTGGATTCCCTATGTCGTCGCGCAAGTCGTCACCAACGGTTTTCTCACGCCGCCGAACTACGTCGATCCGGAGCCGCGCCCGCTGCCGCTCTGGGGCAGACGGGCGGACCGGGTGTACATCAATGCGGTGGAAACGTTCGCGCCGTTTGCCGCCCTGGTGCTCGTCATTCAGGCGGCCGGAAAGAACGATGCCATGACCGCGTTCTGGACCATGAGCTTCTTCTGGCTGCGGGTCGCGCATGCCGTGGTCTACCTAGCCGCCCTGCCCTACATCCGCACGCTCATCTTCGTGCTCGGCTATGTGTGCGTCATCGGCCTGTTCGTCGAACTGATGAAGTAGCGGCTCGGCTTCGGACCGGACAAGGAGCGTCGGCAATGATCGGAGTGACCGCGCTTCGCTGGGTGCCCGCCTTCGCGCAGGGGCTGGTTCGCGATTTGCGCGTGCGCTGGGCGGGGGAAGAAGCCGGCCTACAATGAAACGCGCCTGATCGGGCCCGAGGGTCAGGCATCGAAACCCTATCGCGCGCTGCAGCCGTTTGCAGCGCGCCGAATAGTTACCGCGTCGGCACCGGCTTCTCGCCGCGGTAGTCATAAAAGCCGCGCCGGGTCTTGCGGCCGAGCCAGCCGGCCTCGACGTATTTCACCAAGAGCGGGCACGGCCGGTATTTGGAGTCTGCGAGCCCTTCGTGCAGCACCTGCATGACAGACAGGCAGGTGTCGAGCCCGATGAAGTCGGCGAGCTCGAGCGGGCCCATCGGGTGATGCGCGCCGAGCCGCATCGCGGTATCGATCGCCTCGACATTGCCGACGCCTTCATAGAGCGTGTAGATCGCCTCGTTGATCATCGGCAGCAGGATGCGGTTGACGATGAAGGCGGGGAAATCCTCCGAGACCGCGATCTGCTTGCCGAGCTTGGCAATGAAATGCTTGGTGGTCTCGAACGTTGCATCGTCGGTGGCGATGCCGCGGATCACCTCGACCAGCTCCATCAGCGGCACCGGATTCATGAAATGAATGCCGATGAACCGCTCCGGCCGGTCGGTCGCCGCGGCGAGCCGCGTGATCGAAATCGACGACGTGCCGGTGCCGACGATCGCCTCGCTCTTGAGGTAAGCGCACACCGCGGTGAAGATCTTGCGCTTGACTTCCTCCTTCTCGGTGGCGGCTTCGATCACCAGATCGCAATCGGCCAGGTCGCCCAGCGCCTGCGCCGCGCTGATGCGCTTGAGCGCCGCCTGCCGGTCGTCATCGCTGATGCGCTGGCGGCTGACCTGACGCGCCAGATTGCCGCTGATGGTGGCAAGTCCCTCGGAAATTCGCTCGACGTCGATGTCGTTGAGCAACACGTGATAGCCGGAGAGCGCGCAGACATGGGCGATGCCGTTGCCCATCTGGCCGGCGCCGATGACGCCGACCTTGCGGATGGTATGCGCCGCGGCGGCATGTTCGCCACGCGTCTTCGGCCGCTCCTTCACTTCGACCATCTTCGGTTACCTTTTTCGATGATCCCGTTCATCTTCGATCAGCGACCGCGTTTTTCCAGTTCCTGAGCCAGCTCCGGCAGGGCCTGATAGAGGTCCGCCACCAGTCCGTAGTCGGCCACCTGGAAGATAGGTGCTTCCTCGTCCTTGTTGATAGCAACAATAACTTTCGAATCCTTCATGCCGGCGAGGTGCTGAATAGCACCTGAAATACCCACCGCGATATAGAGGTCGGGGGCTACCACCTTGCCGGTCTGGCCGACCTGCCAGTCGTTCGGCGCGTAGCCGGCATCGACCGCCGCGCGCGAGGCGCCCATCGCGGCGCCGAGCTGGTCGGCGACCGGCTCTATATATTTGGTGAAGTTCTCGCGGTTTTGCATCGCCCGGCCGCCGGAAATGATGATCTTCGCCGAGGTCAGTTCCGGCCGCTCCGATTTCGAGAGTTCCTCGCCGACGAAGCCGGAAATGCCGGGATCGGCAGCCGCTGCGACCGGCTCGATCGGTGCCGTGCCGCCTTCGCCAGTTGCCTGGAAGGCGGCGGTGCGCACCGTCACCACCCTTTTCGGATCGTGCGAGCGTACCGTCTGGATAGCGTTGCCGGCATAGATCGGCCGCTCGAAGGTGTCCGGCGCCACGATCTTGGTGACCTCGGAAATCTGCATGACGTCGAGCAGAGCCGCCACCCGCGGCATGATGTTCTTTCCGGTCGTCGTCGCCGGCGCCATGATGGTTTCGTAAGGGCCGGCTAGGGAGACGATCAGGGCAGCGGTGGGCTCGGCCAGCATGTGCTCATAGGCCGGAGCGTCCGCCAGCAGGACCTTGGACACGCCGTCAAGCTTGGCTGCGGCATCGGCGACCGCCTGGCATTGGTAACCGGCAACCAGGACGTGGACCTCGGCGCCGAGCGCCTTGGCGGCGGTCAGCGCCTTGTTGGTCGCGTCTTTGAGCGATTTGTTGTCGTGCTCGGCAAGCAGAAGCGTCGGCATCAGATCGCTCCCGCTTCGTTCTTGAGCTTGTCGACCAGCTCGGCGACGGTTTTGACCTTGACGCCGGCCTTGCGCACCGGGGGCTCGGCGGTTTTGACCACCTCGAGCCGCGGCTTGATGTCGACGCCGTAATCGGCGGCGCTCTTGTCGTCGATCGGCTTCTTCTTCGCCTTCATGATGTTGGGCAGCGAGGCGTAGCGCGGCTCGTTCAGGCGCAGATCGGTGGTGACGATCGCCGGCAGCTTGAGTTTCACCGTCTGCAGGCCGCCATCGACTTCGCGGGTGACCAGGAGCGCTTCCCCCTCGATCGCCACCTTGGAGGCGAAGGTGCCTTGCGGCCAGCCGAGCAGCGCCGCCAGCATCTGGCCGGTCTGATTGCTGTCGTCGTCGATCGCCTGTTTGCCCATGAGGATGAGACCGGGCTGTTCCGTCGCGGCGATCGCCTTGAGGATTTTCGCCACCGCCAGCGGCTCGGGGAGGCTCTCGGTCTTCACCAGGATGCCGCGATCGGCGCCCATGGCGAGCGCAGTGCGGATCGTCTCCGCCGCTTGCGCCGGCCCGATCGAGACGGCCACGATCTCCGTGGCCTTGCCCGCCTCCTTCAGCCGGATCGCCTCCTCGACGGCAATCTCGTCGAACGGGTTCATCGACATTTTGACGTTGCCGAGCTCGACGCCCGAGCCGTCCGCCTTGACCCGAATTTTAACGTCCTTGTCGATGGCCCGCTTCACGGGCACGAGAATCTTCATGGCTCGGTTCAGCTTGATTGGGCTTCTGTCGGCTCGTCTTGGCCGCGCAGCGGGTTCCGGCGATGCTGCGGTGCGGGAACGTACCGGCGGGCGCGCTCCCGGTCAACGCCGCGCCAGTCGGCCGGACCCGCAAACGGCCCGTGCCGGGCCTCCTGGAGGGCCTTTAGCGGATCGGCCGGACAAAAGGCAGCGTGCTGGACAGACCGCCATCGACGGCAAAGGCCTGGCCGTTGACGTAGGATGACTCGTCGCTGGCGAGAAACAGGGCCATGGCGGCGATTTCCTCCGGCGCGCCGGCGCGCTGCAGCGGATTAAGCTGGCCGATCTTGGCCGCGGTGCCGCGCTCGCGCGCCCGCTCGAATGTTGGCCGGGTCATGCCGGTCTCGATTAGCCCCGGGCAGATCGCATTGACGCGCACGCCGGTGCCGAGAAAAGAATTCGCCGCCGTCTGCGCCAGATTGATTACCCCGGCCTTGCTGGCGCTGTAGGGCGCCGGACCCGCAGCAGCGCGCAACCCCGCCGTCGACGCGGTCAGAACGATCGAGCCGCGGGCCTTCTCGACCATATGCTTGCCGGCGTGTTTGATCGCCAGAAACGGGCCGAGCAAATTGACCCGTAGTACCCGCAGCCACTCTTCCGCCGTCTGTTCGAGAAGAGGTACGAAATCACCGAGAATCCCGGCATTGGCGTAGACCACGTCGAGCGCGCCGAATTTTTCGAGCGCGCGGCCGACAAACGCCCTGACGTCATCTTCGTCGCTGACGTCGGCGGCAATTGCTTCGGCGCTGCCGCCATTGCTTGTAATGCTGTTTGCGGTCACGCTCAGCCCCTCGATGTTGCGATCGACGATGACCAGGCGCGCCCCTTCGCGCGCAAACAGAATCGCGCTGGCGCGGCCGATGCCGCTGGCGGCACCCGTGACGATGGCAACCTTGCCCTCGAGCCGGCCCATGAGTCCCTCCCCTGATAGTGCCGCTTCGGTTTTGCGGACCACCGGTTCTGCCCCGGCTTCTAGCGCGTCAGCGCGCGTACGACAAAATCGCACTCCTTGGCGTCGGCCCGGTGCAGCAGGAACACCCGGTCGTCGGCGCCGAAGGTGGTGTAGAGCTGCTTGGCCCGGTCGGCCGCTGTCATCATGACGAGATAGTTTTCCAGGTAGACGGTGACAGTGTTGCCGTTCCTACCGGGGTCGAGGATCAGGTAGCCGCCCTCCTCGGCGCTCGATAGGTCGAACACGTCCGGGCGCGCCAACATCATGCAGCCGACGCCGGCGTCCTTCTTGAATTGCTTGATCATGCGCCGGTCGGAGGTGTCCAGATTGACGCTTTCATTCCAGGTGCAGCCGCCCTGCGCCAACAACGGCGCGGAATCCCCGCGCCGGCTGATGGCAATGCCAAGGTCCGGAGGAGCCAGCACCGGCGGCTCGCCGTAGGCCTTGTCGTAGGCCAGCCGGACCGCCATCGACGTCGTCGTTTGCTTTGGGTTCTTGCGCAGATGGTCGGCGTCGTAGACGCGGATGAAGCAAGCGCTGTGGGCCGGCTTGTTCGCGATCAGGTCGTCGAGCGGGCTCGCGGCCCGCGCGGCAGACGCAGCCAGCAGTGCGACTATTGCAAGGACAAGGCCCCGGCGCGGCGTCATGGCGGTGCCTCGCATGTCGGGCTTTGACTGATGATCCGCATCGCGGGGTGTCTGCGTTCACGCTACCGGTTCTCGCCCGGCTTCCACAACACGTCGCGGGCGCCCTTGTCGTTGGCGTGGCGCGCGGCGACGAACAGATAATCCGACAGCCGGTTGACGTATTTCAGCACTTCGGGAGTGACGCTCTCGTCCGGCTTGTCCTGAAGCTCGGCGATCAGCCGCTCGGCGCGGCGGCATATGGTGCGGGCGAGGTGCAGATAGGCCGCCGCGGCGCTGCCGCCCGGCAGGATGAACGATCGAAGCGGCGCGATATCGGCGTTGAGCCGGTCGATCTCGTTTTCCAGCCAGGTCACCTGCGCCGCAGTGACGGTGAGCCGCGCGCCGCCCGGTCCTTTGCCCTTATCGGGCATGCACAGATCGGCGCCGACATCGAACAGATCGTTCTGGACGCGCGATAGTGCGGCATCGAGCGCGGCGTCGCCGGCGGTATGCAGACGCGCGATCCCGATCGCGGCGTTGGCCTCGTCGAGCGTGCCGTAGGCGGCAATACGCAGGTCGTATTTCTTGCGCCGGTCGCCGGTGCCGAGCGCGGTGCTGCCGTCATCGCCAGTGCGGGTATAGATTTTGTTGAGGACGACCATGCCGATACGTTCCGTTCATTCCCGCGGAAACGGGAATCCAGAAAGAGAGTATCGCATTACTTCGCCGTCACCCAAATCGTGAACATGATGATCACGATGGCAATGAATTGCAGCAGCACCCGCAATCGCATCAGCTTCTGCGAGGTATTGCCCGAGCCGCCCCGCATCATATTGACGAGGCCGAGCAGCAGCACGACCGCGACCGCGCCGATGGCGATCGGAACCAGGCCATGAGAGAGGAACTCCGCCATGGCCGGACTTGTAGCCCGGATCGGGCGACCCGACTACGGCCGATTTGCGCGCTACGGCGGGTATGAGTCCGCCGAAGCGGGCGGCCCATAGCGGACGATCCTGACCTTCTCCAAGGTCACCAGGCCTCCGGCCATCATGCGATCGAGCACCGGCAGAAAGGCATCAATTCGCTCCGCACGATCGACGATTTCTATGATCAGCGGCAAGTCCTCCGACAAACGCAAAATCTTGGTAGTGTGGATGAGGCTTGAATGTCCAAAGCCCATGGGTCCCCGCAGCACCGTCGCCCCGGCCAGATGGGCCTCCCGCGCCTTGAGCACGATCGCCTCGTACAGCGGCAGATGCTCGAATGTCTCGTCCTCGCCGAGAAAGATTCGCAGCAGCACGCGGTCTTCTGGTTCCTGCATCGTGCTGGCGCTGCCGCGAAATTTATCGGACTAGACGAATCTCAAGCCGTTCAGGCCGAGCGCGACAACGTGGCCGGCCCAGACCGCAACGAGGCAGAGTACGATCGACCCCCCGATATAACCGCCGGCGCGGAGCCACTCGCCGTCATTGACCAGGTTGAGGGTCTGCAAGCTGAAGGATGAAAACGTCGTATAGCCGCCGCAAATTCCAACCATCACGAACTGCCGCGCCGTGGAGCCGACAAAGAGGCGGCCATCGGGACCGGTCAGTGTGGCGAAGAATCCGATGACGAACGAACCGATCACGTTGATCAGCAACGTGCCCCACGGAAACGTCTCGCCCCAAAGACGTGCCGCGACGCCTGAAAACCAGTAACGCGCCATGCCGCCGAGTGCGCTGCCGACGCCAATCCAGAAGTAGACGCCCATCTCGGCGAATGTGGCGGCCAGCACCGCCGCCAACGCGGCGACGATCGCCAAAGCCGCCTTTCGCGGCCGGGTCAGCTGCAGCGTCGCCTGCACATCGTCCGACGACATCTAGGCCTCCATAACGCCGTCAAGATTTATGGAGCGGCGAGCGGGCCGGCAGTCGCCGATGCTCGATCCTTGATCCCGCGCTACGGGCTGCAAATACGTCAAATGACGTATGGATCGACATGGCGGCGGAACCGGCCGCGCATCAGCGAATGCCGATCGTCCGCACCGCGAGCGCCGCAGCGGAGGCGCGGTTCTCGACGCCGAGCTTGGCGTAAATCTGCTCCAGGTGCTTGTTGACCGTACGCGAGCTGAGATCGAGAATTTCGGCGATGTCGCGGTTTGATTTGCCGCGCGCCACCCACAGCAGCACCTCGGCCTCGCGCTCGGTAACGGTGAGCTTGCGCTTGAGCAATGTGCGGTCGTCGTCGATCGCGCCTTCGATCAGCCGCAGCAGATACTCATCCGGCCCGATTTGCGCGATGTAGACCAGCCGCATCCCGGCCGGGGCGTTGCGCACCTTCAGATTGATCGCGACCGGTTCCGAACCCGGCCGCGCGGCGGCGCATTGGTGCAGCCAGACCTGGACGTCGTGCGGCAGGACGTAGTCCTCGCGGTCGAAATCGATGAACGCGACGCCGAGCAGCTTGGCCGCCTGCGGCGTAGACCACAGGATGCGCCCGGTATGGCTTGCCGCCAGCAGAAACCGGCCGAAGGCATCGAGCGCCGCGCGGGCGCTGTGCGCCATGCGGGCATTGGCGAGATGCACGCGAATCCGCGCCAACAGTTCGCCGGGGACGATCGGCTTGGTGATGTAGTCCACGCCGCCGGCCTCGAGCCCTTCGATGATGTGCTCGGTGTCGCTGAGCCCAGTCATGAAAATGATCGGCACATGCGCGAACGCCCGGTTCTGCTTCAGCTTGCGGCAGGTCGCGAACCCGTCGGTGCCGGGCATCAGCGCGTCCATGAGGATGACGTCGGGAACGACCTTTTCCACGATCGAAAGCGCATGTTCGCCCTCGCGCGCGACCAGGACCGTCATGCCGGCCTGCTCGAGCGCGTCGGTCAGCAACCTCAGCGTCTCCGGTAAGTCGTCGACCACGAGCACGATGTCCCGGGTCTCACTCTTGCGCATGAGCGCCACGAACCTCCTGCAACGCCGACGCGTATCGCGTGAAGTCGAAGGCGTTCACCATCGAGCGCATCCGCGTAATGAATTCGCAGCACTCCGGCGACCGGTTTTCGATCTCGTTCAGTTTCTCGAGGATCCGTGTGGCATGGCCGATTTCGCCAAGCCGCATCAGCTCGTCGATATCGGGGCTGGCAGGAAGCGCCGCTGCGGCCGGCGGCGCTGCCGATGGCGGCGACGCCACTTCCGTCTCGTACAGCCACTCAATGTCGACCAGGGCGTGGATCTTCTTGAGCAGCTGGCGCAGATCGATCGGTTTCATCAGCGTGTCGTCGTAGAGCCGCTCGGCCTCGAGCATGTGATGCGGATCGATGGCATTGGCCGAGAGCATCAGAATCGCAGCGCGTTTGCCCGGCTGGCGGCGAAGCCGCTGGGCAACCTCCCAGCCGTCCATTTCCGGCATCGCGATGTCGAGCAGTATGAGATTCGGATTGGTCTGCGCGACGAGCTGCAGGCACTCGTGTCCGGTTCCGGCGCTCACGACCAGAAATCCGAGCGGCGCCAGCAGATCGCGGACCAGTTCGCGTTGCACCTCGTTGTCGTCCACCACCAGAATGGTTTGCCGCGGGCCGAGATAGCCGCGGACGCGGTATTCCATGGTCGAGGCGATGCGCGGACGCGACACTTCCGACAGGAACAGCTTGACGCGGAACGTGGTGCCGCGTCCGACCTCGCTGCGAACGGCGATGTCGCCGCCCATGATCTTGGTGAGCAGGCTGGTGATCGTGAGCCCAAGCCCGGTTCCGATCGCCGCCTTGGCGCCGCCGGTGCGTGCCCGCTCGAACGGCTGGAAAATCCGCTCAAAATCGCTGTTGTGAATGCCGACCCCGGTATCGGCGACGATGAACTCGGCCACCTGATGATGGTAGCGAACCTGGAAGGTGACGTTGCCGACATCGGTGAACTTGATTGCGTTGGACAACAGATTGATCAGGATCTGGCGCAAGCGGTTTTCATCGGTTTGCACCACCGCCGGCAGACGGCCGATTTCGACGTGGAACTCGATGCCCTTGGCCATCGCCTGGAGGCGGAACATGGCGACGAGCTGGTCGAGGAAATCGGACAGTTGCACCTCGTTGCGGCTGAGGTGGAAGCGGCCGGCCTCGATTTTCGAGATATCGAGCAGGCCATCGATCAGGCCGGACAGATGTTCGGCGCTGCGGCGCACGACCTTGATGGCGTTGATTCGCGGCTGCGGAATCGCCGGGTCGCGTTCGAGCAGTTGCGCGTAGCCGAGGATGGCGTTGAGCGGGGTTCGCAGTTCGTGACTGAGGCCGACGACGTGCCGGCTTTTGGCCTTGCTCGCGGCTTCGGCGACTTCCTTGGCCTTTTGCAGCTTGGCGTCGGTGCGCTTGTGCGCCTCGATCTCGTTCATGAGCAGGTCGGTTTGGCGACGCGTTTCCTCCTCGGCGACGCGCCGGCTCTCCTGGGCCAGAACAAACAGCCAGGCCGCCACTCCGGCAATGATGATGAGGTTGAAGAAAACGGTCCACAGCGTCGAGGCCAGGACGTCGCGCTGGGCCTCCATATCGAGCGAGATCAGGAAATAGACCAGCCACAGCACGGCGCCGATCACGCCGACGAACAGCAGCAGCACGCCGAGATAGCGGCCAACATGGGTGTTGAGCAGCCGGACCGCGCTCTCAGGCAGGGCCTCGCCGAACCAGGCCAGGAGCTGGTTCGAAACGCGCGCGTGCGGTTTGCAGCAGTCGCGGCAGCGCGTCTCCAGCGAGCAGCACAGCGAGCAGATCGCCCCGGAATAGGCCGGACAATGCGCCATGTCCTCGGCCTCGAAATGGTGCTCGCAGATGGCGCAGCGGATCGCCTCTTGACCGCTCCAGCTCTGCCGCGGCGTTCGCGCGACATAGAATCGGCCCTGCGTCGCCCAGGCGATGAGCGGGGCCATGACAAAGGCGACCAGAAGCGCCAGAAACGCCGACAGCGACTGCAACGTGGTCCCCAGCATGCCCGAGAACGCCGCAATGCCGGCGATTGTCGCGATGGACATGGCGCCGACGCCGACCGGGTTGATGTCGTAGAGATGCGCGCGCTTGAACTCAATTCCGGCGGGACTGAGCCCCAGCGGCTTGTTGATCACGAGATCGGCGACGAGCGCGCTGACCCAGGACACCGCCACGATGGAGTAAAGGCCGAGGGCGTGCTCGAGCATCTTGAAAATGCCGAGCTCCATGAGCATCAGTGCGATGGTCACGTTGAACACCAGCCACACGACCCGGCCGGGATGGCTGTGCGTCAGGCGCGAGAAGAAATTCGACCACGCGATCGACCCCGCATAGGCGTTGGTCACGTTGATCTTGAGCTGCGAAATGACGACGAAGGCGCCGGTGAAAGCGAGCGCCATCTGCGGCGAGGAGAACACGTATTCAAAGGCGACGAGATACATCCGCGTCGGCTCGACCGCCTTGGCCAGCGGCACGAAGTGCTCGACGGCGAGGAACGCCAGGAACGACCCGGCCAGGAGCTTGAGCATGCCGGGAATGATCCACCCCGGGCCGGCCGCCAGATAGGCGAACCACCACGCCCGCGTGCCGGTCGCGCGGCGCGGCGGCAGGAACCGCAGGAAGTCCACTTGTTCGCCGATCTGGGCGATGAGCGAGAACACCACCGTCGCCGCGGTACCAAACAAAACCAGGTTGAACGAGTTTCCCTCGGAGCCGGCGAGCCCCGAAAAACCGGTCCAGCGTTCGAACGAAGCGCTGTCGGCGGCGGCGATATAGACGAACGGAATGAGATGCAGCACGAGCCACACCGGCTGCGTCCAGAACTGGAAGCGGCTGATGAACGTGATGCCGTGCGTGACCAGAGGAATGACGATCAGGGAGCTCAGCACGTAACCGACGAATAGCGGGATACCGAGACACATCTCGAACGCCAGCGACATGATCGCCGCCTCGATGGCGAAGAACAGGAACGTGAACGAGGCGTAGATCAGCGAGGTGATCGTCGATCCGAGATAGCCGAAGCCGGCGCCGCGGGTGAGCAGGTCGATGTCGACGCCGTATGTGGCGGCATAATAGGCAATCGGCAGGCTGGTGAGCAGGATCAGCACCCCGACGACCAGAATGGCGGCGGTGCTGTTGACGAAACCGTAATTGACGGTAATCGACCCGCCGATCGCTTCCAGCGCCAGAAACGAAACCGCGCCGATCGCGGTGTTGGCGACGCGCAGGCTCGACCAGCGGCGGGCGGTCTTGGCGGTGAAGCGAAGCGCGTAGTCCTCAAGGGTCTGATTGGCGACCCACTGATTGTAGTTACGCCGAACGCGGACGATGCGTTGTTGCGCTGTCATGAGCGGTCACCATCTCGAATTCATGCTCTGACGATCCGCGCTCTCCTTGTTTGGCGTATGTCCCCAACCCGTCACGGTTTCTTGTTTCGCCTCACGCCCTTCGACCAAATCTACCGGCATCAACCGGCCCGCTTGTGGCGAAAAACCAAGCAGTGTGCGATGCAAAAGAATAAATACAAGGCAACGTTCCCATTTTGGACCAAACCGTCGCGATTTCCCTTGTTAATTCGCACTATGATACGCCATTCGACGTAGGCATATACGTCAATCGACGTATGCTGCACTGCAATAAATCAGGTGCAGTCTTCGATTCAAGGGGCGAGTCCTCTCTTGCTCCGACGAGCAACAACCACTGCTGAATCGAGGCACTGCATGTCTTCGGAAAAGCTCACCGGGAATCTGCTCACTCCTACCCGCCGCGGTCTTATGGTCGGCGGCGCCGCCCTGTCGGCGACGTCGATGCTGCCGTCCTGGGCGCGCGCCGCGGCCCCGCCGACGGCGCAGGTGAACACCACCGGGCTCGCAGTCACCGACAGCGAAGTCACGGTCGGCATTCTGCATTCCATCACGGGCACCATGGCGATCAGCGAAACCGGCTCGGTGGAAGCCGAAAAGCTCGCGATCGAGCAGATCAACGCCCAAGGCGGCGTGCTCGGCCGCAAGATCAAATTCATTCAGGAAGATGGCGCCAGCGATTGGCCGACTTTCGCCGAGAAGGCCAAAAAGCTTCTGGTCCAGGACAAGTGCGCGGCCGTGTTCGGCTGCTGGACCTCGGCCTCGCGCAAGGCGGTGCTGCCGGTGTTCGAGCAATACAACGGCATGCTTTACTATCCGACTTTCTACGAAGGTCTCGAGCAGTCGAAGAACGTCATCTACACCGGGCAGGAAGCTACCCAGCAGATTCTCGCCGGCCTGAACTGGGTCACCAAGGAAAAGGGCGCCAAGACCTTCTACCTGCTTGGCTCCGACTACATCTGGCCGCGTACGTCCAACAAGATCGCCCGCATCCATATCACCAAGATGCTGGGGCTCAACGTCGTCGGCGAGGAATACTTCCCGCTCGGCAGCACCGAGTTCAACACCGTCATCAACAAGATCAAGCTGAAAAAGCCGGACGTGATCTACGCCATCATCGTCGGCGGCTCCAACGTCGCCTTCTACAAGCAGCTCAAGGCCGCCGGCATCGACATGGTCAACAAACAGACGCTGCTGACCATCTCGGTCACCGAGGACGAGATCCTCGGCATCGGCGGCGAGAACATCGTCTGCGCCTACGCCTGCATGAAATACTTCCAGTCGCTCAAGAATCCGAACAACGCGGCGTTCGTGCCAGCATTCAAGAAGATGTGGGGCGAGAAATCCGTCATCGGCGACGTCACGCAAGCCGCCTATCTGGGCGCCTGGCTGTGGAAGCTGACGGCGGAAAAGGCCGGCAGCTTCGATATCGACAAGATCGCCGCGGCCTCGCCCGGCGTCGAGTTCAAGGGCGCGCCGGAAGGCTACGTCCGCATCCACGAGAACCATCATCTGTGGAGCAAGACTCGCGTCGGCCGGGCGCGCGATGACGGCCAGTACGACGTGGTCTACGAGACTGCGGACCTGGTCGAGCCCAATCCGTTTCCCAAAGGATATCAATAAGTCGTTGCTGCGCTGCTCCGGCGCTTTCGCCGGAGCAGCCGTCCAGCCGCGGAGCGCCGAACTCGGCGAGGACCGCAATGCTGTTTGGCTATACATTCGGCGAGCTTGGCTCAATCCTGGCGATGCAAGGGTTTGCCGGATTGATCCTGTTCTCCGTGTTTGTTCTGATGGCGCTCGGCCTCGCCATCATTTTCGGCCAAATGGGCGTGATCAACATGGCGCACGGGGAGTTCATGATCCTCGGCGCCTACATGACCTATCTCACCGAGCATCTGTTCCAGGGCTATGCGCCGCGGCTGTTCAGCGTCTATTTCTTCGTGGCGATGATCGTCGCCTTCGCCGCCTCCGGAGCGCTCGGCCTGGCGGTCGAGTGGCTGCTGATCCGCCGTCTTTATGCCCGGCCGCTCGACACGCTGCTGGCGACCTGGGGGCTGAGCCTGATCATGCAGCAGGCCTTCCGCTCGACCTTCGGGGCCCGCGAAGTCGGCGTCGAGCTGCCCAGCTGGATGATGGGATCGTTGCACGTATCGGATACCATCGACGTGCAGATCAACGGCCTCATCGTGATGGCGATCACCATGGTGATTACCGCGGCGGTGGCGTTGCTGATGTTCCGCTCGCGCTGGGGGCTGCAGGTGCGGGCCACCGTCATCAATCGGACCATGAGCGACGCGGTCGGCGTCGACACCCGGCGCGTCGACCGGCTGACGTTCGGGTTGGGCTGCGGCATCGCCGGGATCGCGGGCGCAGCTTTCACCATGATCGGCTCGACCGGGCCGACGGCGGGGCAGCTTTACATCGTCGACACGTTCCTCGTGGTCGTATTCGGCGGTGCGCAGAGTCTTCTCGGCACCATCGCGTCCGCTTTCACTATCTCGCAGTCCCAGTCGGCGCTGGAGTTCTTCACTACCGGCTCGATGGCGAAGGTGCTCACCCTGCTCATCGTCATCGGCATCCTGATGCTGCGCCCGCAAGGCCTGTTCGCGCTCAAGGTGCGCAAATAGCGGCTGCCAAGGGACCCGCAAATAAAAGGCTGCGAAGCAATGTCGAATGCCAACGCCCAAGGTCGCTACCTGGAACTGGTCGGTTTCGCCCTGATCGCGCTGATCATCCTCGTCATTCTGCCGCTGAGCGTCGACATCTTCCGCCTCAATCTGGTCGGCAAATACCTGACCTATGCGTTCGTCGCCGTCGGCCTGGTCTTGTGCTGGGGCTACACCGGCATTCTCAGCCTCGGGCAAGGCGTGTTTTTCGGCCTCGGCGGCTATTGCATGGCGATGTTCCTCAAGCTCGAAGCCTCGAGCGTCGCCAACACCAAAATCCAATCGACGCCGGGCATCCCCGATTTCATGGACTGGAACCAGCTCCACGCGTTGCCGTTCTTCTGGGTGCCGTTCAAGTCGCTGCCGTTCGCGCTGATCGCCGTCGTCGCCGTGCCGACCTTTATGGCGTTGATCGTCGGCATGGCGATGTTCAAGCGGCGGGTCGGCGGCGTCTACTTCGCCATCATCACCCAGGCATTGGCGGCGGTGCTGACGATCCTGATCGTCGGCCAGCAAGGCTATACCGGCGGCATCAACGGCATCACCGATCTGCGCACGCTGCTGGGCTGGGACATCCGCACCGACGGCGCGAAATACATTCTCTATTTCGTCTGCTGCGTCTTGCTGATGGGCACCATGTTCGCTGGCGCGCTTCGTACTCGCCAGCAAACTCGGCCGTATCCTGGTCGCGACCCGCGACAAGGAGGATCGTGTCCGGTTTTCCGGCTACGACGTCGCCAACTACAAGATCTTCGTGTTCTGCGTGGCCTCGGCGATGGCCGCCGTCGGCGGCGCCATGTTCACGCTGCAAGTCGGGTTCATGTCGCCGTCCTTCGTCGGCATCGTCCCGTCGATCGAAATGGTGATCTTCTGCGCCGTCGGCGGACGGCAATCGGTCGTCGGCGCCGTGGTCGGCACGCTCCTCGTGAACTGGGCGAAGACCTCGTTCTCCGAGGCGTTTCCGCAGCTGTGGCTGTTCGCCATGGGCGGATTGTTCATCGCCGTGGTCGTCGCCTTCCCGCGCGGACTAGCCGGCCTGATGACCGATCAGATCATTCCACGGCTGGGACGCTGGAAAAGCTCCGCACCCGGCGAACCGAGCCCGGCGCCGGCGCCGGCCGAATAGAGGAGCGCGACAGCGATGTCTTCCAGCACCGATTTCCTGCTCGCGCTCGAATCCGTCACGCGTGTCGTTCGACGGCTTCAAGGCCGTGAACGATCTCAATCTCTACATCGACTACGGCGAGCTGCGGGTCATTATCGGGCCGAACGGCGCCGGCAAGACCACCGTGCTCGATCTGATCTGCGGCCGCACCCGGGTCTCCGACGGCTCGATCAAATTCAAGGACCAGGAGATCACCGGCTGCAAGGAGCAGGAGATCGTCCGCCGCGGCATCGGGCGCAAGTTCCAGACGCCGACGATCTATGAAGATCTCACGGTGTTCGAGAATCTGGAATTGTCGCTGCCGCGCGGCCGTAACGTCGCCGGCGCGCTGTTCTGGAAGCGCACCGACGAGGTTGTCGCGCGGGTCCGGGAAGTCGCCGCGCGCGATCTATCTGGAGGAGCAGCTTGAGCGGCCGGCCGAAACGCTGAGCCACGGCCAGAAGCAATGGCTGGAGATCGGCATGCTGCTGATCCAGGACCCCGAACTCCTGATGCTCGACGAGCCGGTCGCCGGCATGAGCGTGTCGGAGCGAGCCAAGACCGCGGAGCTGCTCAAAGAGATCATCAAGGATCGCTCGGTGATCGTCATCGAGCACGACATGAAGTTCGTGGAGAGCATCGCCCACCGCGTGACGGTCCTGCACCAGGGCAAGGTACTGGCCGAGGGCGACATGCAGTCGGTGCAAAACAATCCGAAGGTCAAGGAAGTTTATCTCGGTCATTGAGCGAGGGGGCATCAGGAGATGTTCGAAGTTCGCAATCTCTCTGCGGCCTACGGGCAAAGCGAGGTTCTGCATGCGATCGATCTGTCGGCCCAAGCCGGCGAGATCGTCGCGCTGGTCGGGCGCAACGGCATGGGCAAATCGACGCTCATGAAATCGCTCATCGGCGTGATGCCGGCGCGGTCGGGACAGATCGTCGTCGACGGCGCCGACATGGCCGGGCTGCCGAGCTACCAGCGCGTCGCGCACGGGCTCGCCTACGTGCCGCAAGGCCGGCAGATTTTCGGCACCATGACGGTCAAAGAGAACATCGAAACCGGGCTGGTCGTGACCGGCAAGAACGAGATTCCGCGCGAAATCTTCGACCTGTTTCCGGTGCTGGCCGATTTCGCCAAACGGCGCGGCGGCAATCTGTCCGGCGGCCAACAGCAGCAATTGGCCATCGCGCGGGCGCTCGCCAGCAATCCCAAGGTACTGCTGCTGGACGAGCCGACCGAGGGCATCCAGCCGTCGATCATCAAGGATCATGGCGCGGCTGTTGCGCGATATCCGCAGCATCCGCAACATCTGCATCGTCGTGTGCGAGCAGGTGCTCAGCTTCATTCTCGATGTCGCCGATCGCATCCTGGTCATGGAAGGCGGCCGCATCGTGCATACCGACACGCGGGAAAATGTCGACGAGGCGGCCATCGCCCGTTTCCTCGCGGTGTGAGGTTCTACGGCCGGAAATGTCGATTGAAGTTCACCACGTTGCGCGGAAGGAGCTGAAATGTCCAAGACGATCGTAAAGATTGACCTTTCGGAATCTCCCTACAAAAACGAGATGATCCACAACCGGTGGCATCCGGACGTTCCGATCATCGAGTGGGTGAAGCCGGGCGAGGACTTCGTCATGGAGACCTACGACTGGACCGGCGGTTTCATCAAGAACAACGAATTCGGCCGACGATGTCCGCGACATCGATCTGTCCATCGTGCATTTCCTGTCGGGTCCGATCGGCGTCCACGGCGCCGAGCCGGGCGATCTGCTCGTTGTCGATATTCTCGACATCGGCATCCTCCCGGAGAGCCCGTGGGGTTTCAACGGCTTCTTTTCCAAGAAGAACGGCGGCGGTTTCCTGACCGACCATTTCCCGCTGGCGCAGAAGTCGATCTGGGACATTTCGGGTCTCTATACCCATTCGCGCCATGTCCCCGGGGTCCGCTTTGCCGGCCTTGTTCATCCCGGCCTGATCGGCTGCCTGCCCGACCAGAAAATGCTCGAGGCCTGGAACGCGCGCGAGCAGGCGCTGATCGACACCAATCCCAGCCGCGTGCCGCCGCTGGCCAATCCGCCGTTCCCGGCGACGGCCCATTGCGGCACCGCCAAGGGCGACGTCAAGAACAAGATCGCCGCCGAAGGCGCGCGCACGGTGCCGCCGCGCGAGCATGGCGGCAATTGCGACATCAAGGATCTGTCGCGCGGATCGAGGGTTTATTTCCCGGTCTATGTGAAGGGCGCCGGGCTCTCGATGGGCGACCTGCACTTCAGCCAGGGCGACGGCGAAATCACCTTCTGCGGCGCCATCGAGATGGCGGGATGGCTGCATCTGAAAGTCGAGCTCATCAAGGGCGGCATGGCCAAGTACGGGATCAAGAATCCGATCTTCAAGCCGTCGCCGATCGTGCCGACTTACAACGACTATCTGATCTTCGAGGGCATCTCGGTCGACGAGCAGGGCAAGCAACATTACCTCGACGTCCATATCGCCTACCGGCAGGCTTGCCTCAACGCCATCGAATATCTGACCAAGTTCGGCTATTCGCGGGCGCAGGCCTACGCCATCCTTGGCACCGCGCCGTGCCAGGGTCACATCTCGGGCGTCGTCGACATTCCCAATGCTTGCGCCACGCTGTGGCTGCCGACCGACATCTTCGCCTTCGACGTGATGCCCGGCTCGGAAGGGCCGACCAAGCACGTCAGGGGCGGCGTCGATATTCCGATGTCGCCCGACAAATGACGTCCGCCGAACGAGCGATGTCCTGCCGGCGGATGTGCGGGGCGGCCGGCTTGGCCGCCCCGATTTCCGCCTGACGAAATCGCGGCTGCGGAAAGCTGGAGGAAATCTGATGCCGGTCTACGACTATCTTTGCCCGCAATGCGGACCGTTCACGGAAATGCGGCCGATGTCGGAGTCCGATCGACCGCGCGCCTGTCCGGCCTGCGGCGACAAGGCGCCACGGGCTTTTCTGACCGCACCCTATCTGGCGGCCATGACGGCGGAGCGCAGACGGGCGCATGCGACCAACGAGCGCAACGCGGCGGCGCCGCGTACGTTGTCCGGTTCGCAGGCGGCTCACGGCAGCGGATGCGGCTGCTGCTCGGCAAGATCGAATTTCGGCGCCGCCGCACGCCGCAAAGGCGCCAAGGGCACGGCCGCCAAGGGCACAGCCACCAAGAGCTTTCCGGCGCGGCGCCCGTGGATGATCTCCCATTGATCGCCGAACGGATCTCAACAAAGAGATCGAGCTATCTGGACGCTGAATCTTTACTCAACATCTCGATGGCTTCCTGCACCGTCGTCATGAATTGGGCGGGGAAGATGATAGTTGAGTTCTTTTCGGTGGCAATTTCGGCCATGGTCTGCAGCGTCCGCAGCTGAAGCGCCACGGGATGCTGGGTGATGATGTCGGCGGCTTCGCCGAGCTTCACCGCGGCCTGGTATTCGCCTTCGGCGGCGACGATCTTGGCCCGGCGCTCGCGCTCGGCCTCGGCTTCCTTGGCCATGGCGCGCTGCATGTTGTCGGGCAAGGTAATGTCCTTGATCTCGACTGCCGTAACCTGCGTGCCCCACGGCTCAGTGTGGCCGTCGATCACGTTCTTGATCTGCTCGTTGATGCTGGCGGTATCCGACAATAGCTGATCGAGGCTGAAGCGTCCGACCACATTGCGCACCGTCGTCTGGCTGATCTGATTGATCGCGTTGTAGACGTTCTCAATGGCGATCACCGCCTTCTCTGGATCGGAAACGTGATAGTAGGCGACGGCGGCGATATCGATCGAGACGTTGTCCTTGGTGATGATCTTTTGCGAGGGAATTTGCATTGTGACGATGCGCAGCGAGACGCGCACCATCTGCTGGAACGGCGCGAACAGCAGCGTCAACCCGGCGCCGCGCACGCCCTCGAACTTGCCGAGAAAAAACACCACGCCGCGCTCGTACTGGCGCAAGACGCGAATCGAGGCGGCGACATACACAATGACCGCGAGCGCAATAATGGAGAGCCCATACATGCGGGGACCCTTGCACATATCGCGATCGTGGTCGAGCCGGCGCGCAGCCGGGGCGACGATGCCTGATGCTGACCCGATTTCGGAGCTCTTCGCTTCGACCGACGCGACCACGGCAGCGAGGACTTGGCATAGAGCGGACGAGCCCTTGTTTCCGAGGGCCGGCTCTTTCATCGGTGCAAGATCACGGCCGAGGCAGCCAAGCCGCCGAAATCTGAAAGCCCACCCCGCGGCGCCTCGCATTCCTCAACGTGCCACTCGTCACATGCGCAGCAATAGAAGCTGCACAGATCGGGCAGCTCGTCGAACCGCGATGTTCTGCGAAGAAGCTGCATCGGTTGAGCGCAGCTCGAGCATCGAGGGGTTCTAGGCGCGGTTTTGCCGAATTTGTCGTACATCACACAGTCTCCTGCTTGCCAATCGGCCCGCAGCAGGAAGCGGGGCCAGCAGGTGACATGGGACGCCAGCATTACCGCCATGTGGCCGCGATCTTAATTTATGGCAATCAAGACAGCGCTTGGAACCGGCTCAACGACGCCGTAGGCGGTTGCTCTCGTTCACCGGCCGGGCGCGCGCACGTATTCGCGCCGAGGAACAGTAGAAAACACGCCCTCGACTGGACGAAAAAATTTATTGCCTCACCTATTCTCGTCGTGCGCCGCACGGATTTACATTCATATCCCGCTCGCACATTTGTAACTCGTGCGACTTTACGCGGCCCCGTTAGTGAAAATTGCTTCTGCGCGGCGAAATGTAGCGAAGCGTGAGATGACGTTACAAAGCGAAGCGATCACGCCCGATTGTGACCCGAAGGCGCCGCGTAGCGCAGTTCGGCAGATACGCCCGCTGTCGCCGCAGTTCCGTCACGTTGGCGCGATTGATTCCAAAATGCTGAACAGGAGTGGCTGACTCTTATGAGAAAGCTTCAAGTCGATGATCTGGTGGGCGTATCCGAGACCCTTCTTATCCCGTTGCATTATCGCGTCGAGGCAAGCAGGGCGGGGTCCGGCTCGTACCAGGACGACATGGCGGAGCGTTTTCACGACGCGATTGCTTACGAGTGGGAGAAATTCCAGGGAAGCTCGCTGGCGCGGCCCGGAATAGTCACCAGGACCGCGATTTTTGACGATCAAGTCAAGGCTTTTGTCGCGAACAATCCCGATACGCTCATAGTGAATTTCGGTGCCGGCCTCGATACTCGTTTTCACCGACTAGACAATGGCAAGATCGAGTGGATCGAACTCGACCTGCCTGACGTAATCGCGTTTCGCCAAAAGCTGGCAGAACCGGCCAATCCCCGTCATATCCTTATCGCGGCGTCGGTTTTCGACGAGGATCGTTGGTTGCCTCAGGTCAAGCGACGCGCCAGGCCGCGAGTTTGTTCATAGCCGAAGGTCTTTTCCCATATTTCACGGAGATGCAACACCGCGAGATATTCGGGCGGCTGGCCGATAACTTGCCCGGGCAGGAGATGCTTTTTCAGACAAACGCGCCGTCTATCATTCGAGAGTTCGTCCCGCAATCCGACCTGCCGAAGCTGAGAACCAGGGCCGATCTTCAATGGGGGCTCGAAGACAGCACACAAGTATCGTCTCTCAATCCAAAGGCGCAATTCATCGACGACTTTCCATTGCTGACGGAGTACGAGAAGTTGCCGATGCAGTTACGACAGCGGCTGACGCCAGACCAGGTTAGGCAGGCCGGAAAGATCGTGCACGTTCGATTTGCATGATTTTCAGACAAACGTCCGCTTCAGGCGCGTCGCGTCACTTGCCGTAACGCAGCCATTGGGCAGCGATCGGGAGGAAACCGGACATCGCCCTGACGTGCCGCGACTTCTGCTTTTGACCCTGGCTGTGTAAAAACGCACGGGCTGTGATTCACTCCGCAGTATGATTCTTGCCCTGCGGAGGTCGTATGAAGCGCTTCGTTGAGGGGATTGATCGGAGCCAGGCGACGCTGTTTCCGGAATGCCTGGAAGACTGGATCGATGCGGACAATCCGGTTCGGGTGATCGATGCCTTTGTCGAGAAGCTAAGCTTGTTCGAGTTGGGGTTTGATGGGGTGGCCCCCGAGGTAACGGGCCGACCGTCATATCATCCCTCGGTTTTGCTGAAGCTGTACATCTACGGCTATCTCAACCGGGTTCAGTCGAGCCGGCGGCTTGAGCGCGAGGCTTTGCGCAATGTCGAGACGATGTGGCTGACTGGCCGGCTCACGCCTGACCATAAAACGATTGCCGACTTCCGTAAGGATAGCGGGCCTGCGATCAAGCAGGTTTGCGTGCAATTTATTGAGCTCTGCCGCCTGATGGGGCTGCTCACACAAGCGAGCGTTGCGATCGATGGCAGCAAGTTCAAGGCGGTCAATACCCGCGACAAGAACTTTACGCGCGGGAAGGTGGAGCGACGCCGCGCCCAGTTGGAGAAGAGCGTATCGCGCTATCTTGCGCAGCTCGACACCGCCGACCTGCAGGAACCATCGGAAGAGCTTGCGGCGAAGACGGCGCATTTGAAGGAGAAGCTGGTCAAGCTGGAAAGCGAGATGCAGCGGCTGGCGGCGATGGAGAGGCTGATGTTGGCCTCGCCCGATCAGCAGGTCTCGCTCACCGATCCTGATTGCCGTTCGATGGCGACCAGCGGACGCGGCTCCGGCGTGGTCGGCTACAATGTGCAGGTCGCCGTCGATACAGAACATCACCTGATCATCGCACATGAGGTAACGAACGACGGCTCAGATCGTGCACAACTTGCCAATATCGCTTGCCAGGCGAAGGAGGTCTTCGGCGTTGACAAACTCGAAGCCGTTGCCGATCGGGGCTATTACAGCGGCGAGGAAATCCTTGCCTGCGACAAGGCAGGAATTGCGGTGACGCTTCCCAAGCCGATTACCTCAGGCATGGAGGCACGAGGTCGCTTCGGCAAACAGGACTTTGTTTATCTCAGCGACGAGGATGTGTATCGCTGTCCTGCCGGAGAGAAGCTCGCTTACCACTACTCCAATGAGGAGAACGGATTAGTTCTCCGCCGCTACTGGACCAACGCCTGCCAGAGCTGCGCTATCAAACAGCGCTGCACGACCGGAAAGGAACGGCGGATCACGCGTTGGGAGCACGAGCAAGTGCTGGAGGTCGTACAGAAACGCCTTGATATGAACCCGCACGCTATGCGCCAGCGACGCGAGACGGCTGAACATCCATTTGGCACGCTGAAGATGAGGATGGGGGCGACGCACTTCCTGATGAAGCGCTTGCCAAAAGTTGCCAGCGAGATGGCACTCCACGTGCTCGCCTACAATCTCACCAGGGTGATGAACATCATGGGCGTGCAGCCGCTGATGGCCGTGATCCGAGCATAGCCAAAATCTCGAGACAGCAGCCCACGTCGCCTCTCCCAAAGGTTTTTACACAGCCAAGACCCAAAGCGGACGTGCCGCAGCCCCGCGAATAATCATTTGCTCGTGCATTCGGACCGGCAAAGCAATCCCCAAGCCATAAGCCGCCTCTTCCGCCTGAGCCACTGAATTTCGCGAGATGGTCGCGGCGGCGCGCTCGAAGCTGCGCGCCGCCGCTCAGGACATCATCGAGCCGTATCTGATCCGGTACCGCTTTTTTGCAATTCGCGTTGCGCGGTCGGCTGGCCACCGGCCACGGCCTTCGTCATTTGACCCTTCCCGAGCCGTCACTTGACCAGCGCAGCTCGGGCGCTTTGACCACCGGGACGACTGATGTCCCTCCACAGCACTCAGTAAATAGGTCCGATACGGCCCGTAACCTCACTGAAAGGCGTTCCAATAGTCTTGGTTGTAGTAGCTGTTCCAATAGCGCCCGTGGTCGTCATAGTAGCCGTTGCCGTAACCGGCATTGTTATAGAGGCCGTAAGAATTGTTGTACGGAGAGTACGCGTAATAGTTGTTGTACCCGCGCCGGCACCGATGGCCGCTGCACCGAGGGCAGCTGCGCCGATGCCTGCGGCATAACCATAGTACGGGCGATAATGGCCACCGTAATTACCACCGTAACCGCCATAATATGCGCGTCGGTTCATTCTCCGGTTGACGCCTGCGACGCTGAACGGCGTGAGGGGCCGTCCTATTCGAGCTTGAGCACCGTCGACTGAGAGCTGTGGCGCCTGTGTCGGTGACCAATGCAATGAGATTGGAGCTGCGCACAAAAGCGAAGCAGCAATTGCAGTCATGATTCGGTGTGACATGATGCGTCCTTTGTTTGCGGGCCTCTGCAGATGGCCGAGCTAAAGCCAGAGCGAGAGCTGCCCGATTGCCCCTCAGAGAGGACGCTAGGTTAGAGGTGGTAGCGCAAGCGTGTCCTTCCGCGGATAAAGCGCCGGCGATTATTGCGATCGATTGAGGCAATGTGTTCGCTGATGCGCGGAAAATGCTGTTTCGATTTTTGCGATCGGTTCCGGCGCGACACGTCCAAGCAAGTGGCCGTGTAGCCGCATTTGCTAGCATGGCTGGACCGAGCCACTATGTTTTGGGGACCGGTCGCCAGTCATCGGGATTGCACAGTCGGGACCGGGCCGTGCTCCCGCAACGGGTTACGTGGTCCGCGTGCCCACATATTGCCCCTCGGCCCCGGTCGTTGACGTCCTTGCGGCCGGCGCCTCTTTGTCGAAAACGCTATGAAGCCGACCGTCGGCCCCTGCCCAACCGGGATGCTGAAGCTCAATCTCTCATCTATTTTGCCGAAAGGGCGATTTTGACACGAGCTAAAAGACAAAAGTTGTCTGCTCCTCACTGAGACTCGAAGTCCGTTCCTGGCCCGTCGCGTCACTTGCCGTAACGCGGCAATTAGGCAGCGATCGGGAGGAAAGCGGACATCGCGCGGACCTCATCGATCGGTCGAAAATGACCCACAGCGGTCATGGAACCGTTTAGCGGCGGAGACGACAATTGTGCGTGTGGACCTCAGCGCGGATTCCGCCAGTATCGGTCCCGGTCGATAGAGAAGCAGGGCTCTTTATGACGGAAAAGCGATCAGGCTTGCCGGTTCTTGGCTTCGCGGATCAAAGGTCGTTCGAAAGATGGCTCGCGGCTCAACCAGCTGATGCGGTCGGCGTTTGGATTAAGTTCGCCAAGAAGGCGGCGACAAGAGCGAAACTGACGAAAACAGAAGCGATTGACGCTGCGCTCTGTCACGGATGGATCGATGGAAAGCTGGAAAAGTATGACAACCAACACTGGCTTGTTCGCTTCACGCCACGGAAATCGCGCAGCAAGTGGTCGGCGCTCAACCGCAACAGAGCGCTGACGCTCATCAAGGAGTGCCGCATGAGACCTGCGGGCTTTGCGCAAATCGAAGCCGCTAAGGCAGATGGTCGGTGGGAGGGCGCCTACGCCCCGGCAAGTCGGGCCGAAGTACCTATCGACCTCCAGAAGGCCCTGGACAACAACCCGAAGGCGTCCGCATTCTTTGCAACATTGAACAGTCGAAATCGCTACGCAATCCTGTACCGAATCGGCAACGTCAAAAAAGCCGAGACGAGGGCGCGCAAGATTGCGGAATTCGTAGCCATGCTCGAGCGTGGCGAAACAATCCACGGGTAGGAAAGATGCTGATTATCGCGTGCCGATCCCGACGAGCTAATCCCACATGATGCTTTTGCGGCACCCCACTTGGTCCGGTTGTGGCCCATCACATCACTTGCCGTAACGCGGCAATTAGGCAGCGATCGGGAGGAAAGCGGACATCGCGCGGACCTCATCGATCGGTCGAAAATGACCCACAGCGACCTTTGGAGCGATCCCTGGGCAAGCGCTTGGGGGGCCCGTTGGCGACATCACGCAAAACGCGGGAAGTTGCCTCCCGCTCGCTGGAATACTTCTTTGGCCTTCTTCGCGGCGACCAGGAATAAATCGCGATTTCCGCCACTGAACCGCGTCACAGACGTTACGGTCAAAATAGGTCCTCCAATAGTCGGGCAGCATTTAACCGTGGCCACGTGGGTGCTGCAATCGATGGAAAAAGGTCCATTGGCCCAACACGGACATTCCGGGATTGCGGTTCGGCGTCTGCAGTAGCGTTCCAGCTTCAGCGTTCGGACCCAACGCGGACATTCCGGGATTGCCTCCTCCGCTCTTCGAAGCGCTGCATCACCACATAGAATGAGGGAACGAACACGACCGCGAGGCAGGTCGAGGCGATCATGCCGCTGAACACCGCGACGCCGATCGACCTGCGCGCCCCGGCGCCCGCGCCGGTCGCAATGACAAGCGGGAAGACCCCCAGAATGAAGGCGAAGGAGGTCATGAGGATGGGGCGGAATCTGAGCCGCGCCCCCTCGACCGCCGCCGCGATGATCTCCATTCCTTCGGCGCGTTTCTGGCGCGCATATTCGACGATCAAAATCGCATTCTTGCTGCCGAGCGCGATCAGAAGGATGAGGCCAATCTGGGTGTAGAGATTGTTGGCGACGCCGAGGGCGGCGAGCGTGCCCACCGTGCCGAGCAGGGCGAGCGGCACGCCGAGGATCACGGCGAGCGGCAGGATCCAGCTCTCGTATTGCCCGGCCAGGACGAAATAGACCAGCAGCAGCGCGAGGCCGAAGACGAAATAGATCTGCGAGCCGACCGCCTTCTCCTGGTACGACATCGCGGTCCATTGGTAGCCGGTTCCGGGCGGCAGCGTCTGGGCGCCGATCTGGTCCATGATGTCGAGCGCCTGGCCCGAACTAAAACCCGGCGCCACGCCGCCGACCACCGCCGCCGAAGGATAGAGATTGTAGAGGCTGATCAGCGGCGGGCCTTGGATCTGCTTGACGTCGACCACCGTTCCGATCGGCGTCATCTTTCCGTTGCCTGCCTTGACCTTGAGGTTCTCGATGTCGTTGACGCTCGCGCGGTAGCCGGGCAGCGCCTGCGCGTAGACCTGGAATACGTGTCCGAACTTGTTGAACTGGGCCGCGTAATACGATCCGACATAGGCCGCCAAGGCGGAAAAGACATTGCCGACCGTGATGCCGAGCGTCTCGGCCTTGATGCGGTCGACGATGACGTTGAGCTGCGGGGCGCCGGCCCGAAAGGTCGTGCCCAGCCGCTGCAGAGCGGATTGAGAACTGCCGTTCCTGATCACGGCGTCGGTCAGGCTCTGCAGCAGGGCGTAGTCGAAATCGCCGTTCTTGATCTCGACTTGCATGTTCAAGCCGCCGACATTGCCGATGCCCTGGATCGGCGGCGGCAGCAGCGGGAACGCGACGGCCAGCGGCACACTTTGCATGGAGCGATAGAGATTTTGGACGATCGAGCGCAGATCCTGTCCCTTTTGCTTGAGGCGCGCGTCCCAGTCCTTGAGGATCACAAAGGCGACGCCCGCATTGGCGAGGCTTGCCATGTTGTCGAGTACCGAAACGCCGCTGATGGTGACCACATGGTCGACGCCGGGCACTTTCCCGGCAATGCTCGAGACTTGTTGCATGACGGCATCGGTGCGCTCCTTCGAGGCGCCGTCGGGCAGTTGCGCGCTGACGATCACATAACCTTGGTCCTCGTCCGGCAGGAACCCGGTCGGCACGCGCGTCAGTCCCCAGACGGCGATGCCGACCAGAACCAGCGCAACGACGGCCATGGCGCCGCTGCGACGCGTCATCGCGGCGATGAGCCCCACATAGGCCCGCTCGGCGGCGCCGAAGACGGCGTTGAAGCCGCGATAGAACAAGTTGCGCCGCTCGCCGGGGATCGGCGGCCGCAGCCACAGGGCGCTTTGCGTTGGCTTCAAGGTCACGGCGTTGATCGCGCTGATGAAGGCGGTGGCGGCGATGACCAGCGCGAATTGCCGGTAGAGCTGCCCGGTCAGCCCCGGCAGGAAGGCGGCCGGAATGAACACCGACATCAGCACCAGCGTGATGCCGATGACCGGACCCATCAGCTCGTCCATCGCCCTGGCCGCCGCCTCGCGACCGGGAACGCCCTGTTCGACGTAGCGCGAGACGCCCTCGACAATGACGATCGCGTCGTCGACGACGATGCCGATCGCGAGCACGATGGCGAACAGCGTCGCCAGATTGACGGAGAACCCAAGCGCCGCCATCGCGGCGAAGGCGCCGATGATCGTCACCGGAACGGTCGTCGCCGGCACCAGCATCGCCCGCCAATCTTGCAGGAAGACGAGAATGACGATCAGCACCAGAACCCCGGCCTCGATCAACGTCAGATAGACTTCGCCGATCGCGGCTTTGACGAATTTCGTGGTGTCGAACGGCGTCACATAGGTCAGGCCGGCCGGGAAGCTCTTGGCGAGCTCGTCCATTTTGGCTTTGACTGCATCGGCGACCGCAATCGCATTGGCGTCGGGCAGAAGCGAGATGGAAATCCCGGCGGCCGGCCGGCCGTCGAGATTGAATGACTGGCTGTAGGTTTGCGCGCCGAGCTCGACGCGGCCGATATCGCGGATCCGGGTGATTTGTCCGCCATTGGCGGAATCGACCTTGACGACGATGTTCTCGAATTCCGCGGCGTCGTCCAGGCGGCCTTTGAGGTCGAGCGTGTATTGGAAATCCTGGCCCTTCGGCGCGGGCGGCGCGCCGACCTGGCCGGCGGCGACTTCCTGACTCTGCTGTTGGACGGCGTTGATCACGTCCTGCGGCGTCAGCGCCCGCGCCTGAAGCAGGTCCGGGTTCATCCAGATGCGCATGGCGTATTGCCCGGCGCCGAGGATCTTGACGGCGCCGACGCCCTTGAGGCGGGCCAGTTCGTTCTCCACGTTGATAACGGCGTAGTTCGACAGGAACAGGCTGTCGAAGCGGCTGTCCGGCGAAACCAGCACGACGAATTCGAGAATCGAGGTCGACTTCTTGGCCGTCGTCACGCCCTGGGCCTGGACCTGCTGCGGTAGCGACGAAAGAGCCGACGCGACCTGGTTCTGAACCAGGATCTGCGCTTTGTCGGGGTCGGTGCCGATCGCGAAGGTGACGACCAGCGTGTAGGTGCCGTCGTCCGCGCTGGTCGACTGCATGTACAGCATGTTCTCGACGCCGTTGACCTGCTGCTCGATCGGCAGCGCGACGGTGTCAATCAGGGTCTTGGCGCTCGCGCCGGGGTATTGGGTCGTGACCTGTATGGTCGGCGGTACGACATTGGGATATTGCGACGTCGGCAATTGAATGAGCGAAACCAGGCCGATCAGGACGAACACCAACGCCAGCACATTGGCGAGCACCGGCCGATCGATGAAAAAGCGCGAGATCATCCCGGTCCCCCGCAGTGTTTCATTTCGGCGCCGGCCCGGGGACGCCCGCTTTGGCGGCGTCCGATGGCTCGGCCGCGGCCGACGTCAGCTCGGATCGTTGCGGCTCGACCTTGGCACCGGCAAAGGCGCGCTGGACGCCTTCGGTCACGACCCAGTCGCCGGGCTCGAGCCCGGATTCGATGATCCGGAGCTGACCCTGCCGCTGTCCGGTTTTGACGATTTTGCGCTGAACGACGTTATCCGCGCCAACCACGAGCAGGTAGCTGCCCTCTTGGCTCGTCCCAATCGCGTCGTCTCGCGTCAGCAGCGCCTTGTCCTGATGCGCGATCGGGATGCGAACCCGCACGAACAGCCCCGGCAGCAGCGCTCGATCCTTGTTATCGAACAGCGCTCGCCCCGTCAGCGTGCCGGTCGCGGTGTCGAGCTGGGGCGAGACATAGTCGAGATGCCCTTTGTGAGGATAGCCCTCCTCGTCCTGCAGCCCGATCTCGACCGGGACGTTCGAGATGGTCGAAAGGTCCGTCGTGCTGATCGGGTGCCCGGCCTTGGCACGGTCGCGCCGGATCGCCAAATATTGTGGCTCGCTCACGGTGAAATAGACGTAGAGCGGGTCGGTCTGGACGATGGTTGCGAGCGTGGTCGGTCCGGACACGCCGACCAGCGCGCCGACATCGACTTGATGATTGGTGACGACGCCGTCGAAGGGGGCAAGCACGCTGGTAAAGCCGAGGTTGATGTTCGCGGTTTCGACGTTGGCCTGATCGACCAGAACGGTGCCCTTGTCCTGCTGCACGACGGAGGCCTGGTCTTGCGCCTGTTGCGCTGCAATTGACTTCTGCTGTTCCAGCGTTTGGTAGCGGGTCAGATTCATCTGCGCTTCTTCGAGCGCCGCCTGGTCGTGCGCCAATTGCCCTTTGGCGCCATCGAGCTGCGCCTGATAGATGTCACGCTCGATGCCGAACAGCTGCGTTCCCTTCGTGACCGAAGCGCCATCCCTATAATCGATCGATTCCAGATAGCCCTGGACGCGCGCCACCAGATTTACCGAGTTGAACGGCTCGGTGTTGCCGGTCAGGTTGAGATACAGTGTCACCGGCTGCTGCAGCGGCTGCGCGACGACGACTTTCGGAGGTGGCGGCGGAACGTAGGTGTTTTTGGAGCCGCAGCCCGCGAGAGCGAGCGCAACAATCGCCGCCGGGACGGCCAGGCTTTTGCCGGATAGGGAAGGTCGCTGATGCATGAGCGTTGTCAGAGCAAAAGCCGATTGATTCGGAAACAACGCATGCCGGCCGGAATTACTGTCGCCCTCGCGATCTCGAACAATAACCGGTATCCGAGCCGGCTTCTACCGTCAGCTGACCCCGTTCAATGCCCGCCATGCGGCGAGCGAATCCATGTAATCCCGCCAGCGCACGATCTTGCGATTCTCAATCGTGGCGATCGAGACGAACCTGTTGTCGTACGGCGTATCGGTGGCGACTATCTTGCCGTGCACTTCGTACTCGAGGGTCACGACACGGCCGTTGTCGCAGGGATATGCGATCAGCGAACCGCCGCGCTCGAGCCGGATGTTGTTGCCGTATCCGGAATAGAGCGCCATGAGGTTGCCGCGGCCGCGCGTCACCTTCGGCCAGCCGGGAAAATCGTAGCAAAACTCGAATAAAACGTCGTCGTCGAGGGCATCGAAATAGTGTTCGCCGTCGACGAACGCCGAGAGACCCTCCATGACAACCGCAAAGAAGGGGTCGAGCGCGCGAAAAGCCGCGTAGTCGCCTTTGGGCATCTCTTACTCCTGAGCGCCGCGGACATTCACGTCTTCAGGGCCACGTTGGACCTGCGGTTTGCGCGGGTGCCGGTAAAACGCGAGAACTTGCTGGTTTTCGCGTCGAGGGTAGATGCCACCCGCTCGATTGCGCCACCCGCTCGGCTTGCATATGATATCAGCGCCACCCCGCTGTGAATTCTTTTTCCGTGCATTGCAATTGAGTTCTTTTAGGGTGCCCATGAAAGCCAAATTATCTGTCGTGTTGGCCAGCGCACTGTCGATATGGGCCGTGATGCCTGCCAATGCCATCCGCTATAGTTGCTCGGCGGCACAACAAGCACATTGCGCGAGTTTAAACACCAGCAACGGCAGCACCTGCATGCAATGGGTATGCGTGGGAGGGCCGCCCAAGGCTGCCGGACCGACCGGTACCTGTGTCCAGCAAGCTGCTGCTGCGGTGGGCACTCCATGCCATTATGAACAGGCTTGCATTCACAGTGGAACATGCTAGGCGAACGGAATTTGCGTCGCCAATCCCTTCCAGCATGAAACCTGCGTGCCCACGCCCACCGGCTCGGCCGACAGCATCTCCTGCTCCTGCGTCAACAACGCTTGCCAAGCCAGGATGGCCAGCGGCAAGCCATATCCCGGGAATGTCTCGACGATGTGTACGCCGTCGTACCCTCCCTGATATCGGGATGGATCAACGACATCCGCGAGGCAGCGAGAACACGTCCGGCCATGACGAACGCGTGACGGCACGTTCCCGAATTCATCACGATTAGTTCGACCCGTCGAGCAATCGCCGCGCGATCACATGCGCCTGGATTTCGGCGGCGCCTTCGAAAATGTTGAGGATGCGGGCGTCGCACAGAATCCGCGACACCGGAAATTCCAGCGCGAAGCCGTTGCCGCCGTGGATCTGCACGGCGTTGTCGGCCGCCGCCCAGGCAACCCGGGCCGCCAGGAGCTTCGCCATGCCGGCCTCGAGATCGCAGCGGCGGCCGGAGTCCTTTTGCCGCGCCGCGTAAAAGGTGAGCTGCCGCGCGATCATGATTTCGACCGCCATCATCGCGAGCTTGTCGGCAACCCGCGGGAAGTTGGCGATCGGCCCGCCGAACTGCACGCGGGCGAGTGCATAATTGAGCCCCTGCTCGAGCGCCGATTGCGCCACGCCGATGGCGCGCGCCGCGGTCTGGATGCGCGCCGATTCGAACGTCGCCATCAACTGCTTGAAGCCGAGCCCTTCGATGCCGCCCAAGAGATTCTCGGCCTTTACCTTGAAGCCGTCGAAGGCGATCTCGTATTCCTTCATGCCGCGATAGCCGAGCACTTCGATCTCGGTGCCCGACATGCCGGCGGCCGGGAACGGATTTTCGTCGCTGCCGCGCGGCTTTTCCGCCAGCAGCATGGACAACCCGCGATAGCCCTTCTCGGCCGGGTTGGTGCGCACGAGCAGCGTCATCAGGTCGGCGCGCACCGGATGGGTGATCCAGGTCTTGTTGCCGTAGACTTTATAAGTATCGCCCTCGCGCACCGCCCGGGTCTTCAGTGAGGCCAGATCGGACCCGGTATTGGGCTCGGTGAACACCGCCGTCGGCAACACCTCGCCGGAGGCGATCTTCGGCAGCCATTTGCGCTTCTGCTCTTCGGTGCCGCTGCCGAGAATGAGCTCGGCCGCGATCTCGGAACGGGTGCCGAGGCTGCCGACCCCGATATAGCCGCGCGACAGCTCTTCGGAGACCACGCACATCGATTCCTTGCCGAGACCCATGCCGCCGTAATCCTCGGGGATGGTCAGTGAGAACACGCCGAGCTCGGACATTTGCGCGATAATGTCGAGCGGGATGTAGTTGTTGCGCAGATGCCACTCCTGCGCGTGCGGCACCACCTGACCGTCGGCGAACTTGCGCATCTCCTCGCGGATCGAGTTCGAGCGTGTCCTCGAGGCCGCAGGCGCCGATGGTCGCTTCCTGCTGCTCGCGGATCAATTCGGCGAGCCGCGCGCGGCGCGGCGCGGTATTGCCGTAAGCGATCAGGTGTTCGACCGCCGGATTGAGCCGCGCCGCCACGGCGGCGGCGTTGAGCCCGAGGTCGGCAAGCCGCACGATCTCGCCCTGACTCATGGGAATGCCGCCTGTGATCTGCGCCAGATATTCGCCGGCGCCGATGCGCACCAGGAGTTCCTCGGTCTCGCCGAAATTGCCCGCCGCCGTCAGCCGGTCCGCGTAAGACTCAAGCTGACGCAGCGCCTCGACATAGGTCGCGAGCCAGGCGAGGCCATGGGTAGCGCGCTGCTCGCGGTCGAACATGCGCGCCACGGCGCGGCCCTCGACCGTCACCCGCGCGGCCACCGCGCGCCGCGCATCGGCAAACAAGGCGTCAACCGCCTGGACCGCCTGGCGCAGTGTGCCGATCAGTTCATGGCCGGTGGGCGTGCCGGTGGATTTGGGCGATTCGGCAAGCGACATAACACAGACTCCGATAGTCCGTTGCGACGACCCCGGCTGGCGTTCAAAGCTTACGCGTGCAGTGCACAAAAGCCAATTGTCCTCTTCCCGCTTGTTTGCGATCGATCGCCCGAGCAATCCACCAACATCGAGCCGGAAGATTTAAATGAGCCGCGCTCATTACCAGCACGACAGGATCATCCCGGCATCAGGAAGCGCTCCAGCCAGCGCGTTGGCCACAGGCCCCGGTTGAGGCTCGGGCCGGTTTTTTCACAACCAACGCCGGCCGAGCCACGCGAGCACCCGACCGACGAGCTGGAGGACGAGAAACTTCAGATCCTCGGCTGGAAGGCGCCCAAAGCCGCCTTGCAGGCGATCAAGAAGGCCGCAAAATCATTCGCGAAGGGCAGCCGGGACGCCAAGGCTTGAAATGGCTTTGAGCCGCGCGCCCGGACTTGACGCGCTGGGCATCGAAGCGGCCGGGCGCCCGGACTTCGCAATCGCCGGCAAATGACGTATCTCCTCTGCAGCCGATTGCGCTGTAGGGCCGCTTGCACACGCTCCGCCTCTCGTTCCGGGTCGTCATCGAGGCGTTCTATCGCTTCAACCGCGACGACGGCTGGGCCATTGCCAGCCATATCGCGCTCTCGACCCTGATGGCGGTGTTTCCGTTTCTGATTGTGGTGACGGCGCTGGCCGGCTTTTTCGGCTCGGGCAATCTGGCCGACGAGGTCGCGCGGCTGCTGTTTGCCGTCTGGCCGCGGCAGGTGGCAGGCCCGATTGCCGGCGAGATCCATAATGTGCTGACCACCACCCGCGGCGGCGTGCTGACGCTCGGCGCCGTGTTTGCGGTCTATTTCGCCTCGAGCGGCGTCGAGAGCCTGCGCATCGGGCTCAATCGCGCCTACGGGCTTAACGAGCAGCGCGGCTGGTGGCTGTTGCGCCTGGAGTTGATCGGCTACGTGCTGGTCAGTGCGATCGCGATGCTGGCGCTGTCGTTTCTGGTGGTGCTGTGGCCGCTGATCTTCGCGGCGGCCGCCGCCTACGCGCCGTGGCTCGAGCCGCTGCAGTCGCATTTCGATTTCGCGCGCTTCGGCATCGGCGCCGTCATTCTCGCCGTCGCGCTTTTCATTCTGCATATGTGGCTGCCGGCCGGGCGACGGCGGCTCGGCGGCGTGTGGCCCGGAATCCTGGCGACTCTGGTGCTGTGGCTCGCCTGCGGCTTCGCTTTCGGCCGCTACCTCGCCGACTTCGCCCAGGCCTACGTGACCTATTATGCCGGTCTCGCCTCGGCCATGATCGCGCTGGTGTTTCTCTATTACAGCGCCTGGATTTTCATTTACGGCGGCGAGCTCAACGCCGCGATCGCGCGGGCGCGGAAGGGAGATTAGGGCGCGTTACTAATAAATCGAACTTGATCGGCGCGTTTTGATCGATTTCCGCAATGCTCCGGCGACCAAATTCCGCCTCGCAGCGAGATGTCGCGACGAGCCAGAAGGAGACATACCCCGTTAGCGCGTGAGTTCGTTCCCGGCATTCTGTCTTGTGTCGCTGATCCATGCCTGCTTTGCGAACCATTCATGAGTGGTTCGACAGAACGGACAATAGGTCCGCGAGAAGAATACTGGGGTGCGGCGGAAGCTGGTCCGATCCATTTCGATGCCGGTAGGAATGTTGCGGGCCGTGGTCGGACACTTGATCATCAACATACCCACGATGTCGTGTCCCTGTTCGCGCCGCAGTGACTTATCGGCCACGCTAGAGCGATTGCGTGCTGCCTGCGTCGCGTCCATTGGACCACCAGCCGTTAAAGAACAAACGCGCCCCGGTCTCCGCTAATTTTTGACCCTCGGCGAACATGCGCTTGACGTCTTCGGCTGCCATTTCCATGTGGCGACTGCCCCATTCCTGATAGGCCGTTGCGACCTCCGGGACTGAGCGAGCCGCCGCGAGCTTGGTGGAAAATTCGGACGCAAGCGTTGCCTCGGCTTGCATCCGGTCGAACCAGTCCCGGTTCGCTTCTTGGAGCCGTTCCAATCGTTCCGTCTGCATTGCGACAAGCTCGTCAAAACGCCTCTTTCCCATCGCGGCAAACTCCGCAGGGATCGGATTGGGTAGCGAGGGCTTCTCCGTCCGCTCGGTGTGAGTTTCCTTTTGTGCCACGATCAACTCCCTCAAGTACGTGGGCCACGCGGTGGCCGTAGGGAGGCCAGTTTGGCCTCGAACTCGTTCAGTATCCTTTGGACCATCCGCCGTATCGCTTCATCGACTTCTGTCTGCAAGATGTGCCGATAACGTGCGATGTTGAGGCGGATGATCTCGATATCGTCCATGACAGAGACCCAGAAGCGTTGCGCCTTTGGCCAAAAAACGACGGGCGAGCCGCTAATCAACGACGATCATTATTCGTGTCGCTTCACGACAATGCTGTCGGCGAGCCGACAATCGATCTTCACGGTTTCGTGAAGTCGCGTCACACGGTCGTCTTACTCGTGCGAGCTCCAGAGGACTTCTTGAGGCCGAAAACAACATCTATCTGATTGCGCCGCGCGCGGTAGCATTCGCATGCAGTCGCCTCGAGCGCGGCACGATCCAAGATGGAAATCCGGCCATGGGAGTAGCTGATGAGGCTACGTTTTTGCAGCGAACTCGTGGTCGTCGTCACGCTGGTTCGCTGCGCGCCGAGCAACGAGGCGAGGAATTCATGAGTAAGCTGAAATTGATCCGATGAAACGTTGTCATGAGCGATAAGTAGCCACTGACAACAGCGCTGTTCCAGCGAATGTAACCGATGGCAGGCCGAGACCTGGGCGAGTTGCTCGGCGACCAGCAGGAGGTAATGCGTCATTATGCGGCGCAGGGCTGCGTGCCTCGATATTTCATTTTGTAATGTACTGAGGTTGATGCGCAGTGCCGTCGCCGGAACCTGTACGATATGGTCGACGAGAGCGTGGCCAAATCCGTAAGCGGCGAACAGACCCAGCAGGCCTTCCGTGCCGACGGCAGCAATTTCGACGCTTCGGCCGTCCTCCATGATTTTGACCAGCGATACCAGGCCGCCATTGAGGAAATAGGCGTGTTCGACGACGGCCCCGCCCGCGTAGATCATTTGGCCGGATGGAAGCTCAACCTGGTCGCATTGACGCAATACCTCATCGCGAACGCCGCGCGGCAGCGCTAGAAGAATGCGATTGAAAATTTTCTCGTTTGTGCGACGCACGCACAGCCCCGTAGTGTTGAGAGCCAGCCAACTCTCGTCACTGATAGCCACTTTTTGCGTTTGTGGCACGAGAAGGTCAAGTCAACGGGCATCGGTCATGTCGCCAAGCATGTGTGAATTGGTTCAATCTGCGATTGGCCCGAACTGGCGCCGGGTTCCGCCATGTCAGTTGTGCCCGGAAAGCGACAGTGGAAATCAGGGCAACGGCGTCTGCGGCGATACCCCTTTGCCAGTTAATGGTCCCGCCGCTCACATGATTCAGCTCGCGAACCGGAGCCGAATCAAGCGCTACGAGCTCACCGATTTTGAATCGGCCGCCACCTCGCCGACTTCGCCCAGGCCTACGTGGCCTATTGTGCCGGTCTCGCCTCGGCCATGATCGCGCTGATGTTTCTCTATTACAGTGCCTGGATTTTCATCTATGGCGGCGAGCTCAACGCCGCGATCGCGCGGGCGCGGAAGGGAGATTAGGGCGGTTGAGGCTTCAATCTTTGATGCCTGACGCGCCGCGCGCGCCGGCCTTTCCTCATCGGGGAGAGCGGAAGATTACGGCGCTTCGATCCATCTCTCTCCCCCTTGCGGAAAGCGTCGGAAAGGTTGGAATATGGGCCGCATCATTGGCGCGCCCCGGCATTTTCGCCGACCAGAAAGTCCGGGCCAAACGGGGAGAAGAAACCATGCAGCGCAAGACTGTCCTACTGGCATTCGGACTGGCCGCCGTCGTTGGGCTTGGCGCATCGAGCGGGCACGCCGCCTCGATCCTCGATGAATGGTCGAGCGTGAAAGCACCGCCGGCGCCGCCCCCGGTGAAGGAAGCAAAGCTCGATCCCAAGACCACTGCGCTGCTGATGCTCGATTTCGTCGCTCCGATCTGCGGGCATGCGCCGCGCTGCGTCGCCTCGCTGCCGGCGGTCAAGAAGCTGCTCGACGAGGCGCGCGCGCACGATGTGTTCGTGGTCTATACCGGCATTCCCAATCTGCCGGAATCCGCCACGATGCCCGCGGTCGCCCCGACCGGCAAAGAGCCCTACGTGCAATCCTTTATCGACAAATTCCTCAACAGCGACCTCGAGAAAATCCTCAAGGATAAGGGCATCAAGACGATCATCACGGTTGGCGTCTCGGCGGTTGGCGCGGTGATGAATACGGCGAGCCACGCGGCGCAGATCGGGTTCAACGTCGTCGTTCCGGCGGACGGGCTTTCGGCGCCGAACACCTACTTCGAGCAATACGCGGTGTGGCAGCTCACCAACGCGCCGGTGATCCCACCGCACATCACACTGACCACGATCGACATGGTGAAGTTCTAGGACAACGCCCGCCCCGAGGGTTCGCTCGGCCTCAATGTAGCGGAGGCGTTTCTCGCCCACGCCGACGGCGTAGTCGGGAACGTGGGACGTCGACTGCCGCGATGGACTCACCTCTCCCGTCTCCGCGCAGGCAGAGACTAGCTTCGATCTCGGCAATGGTTTCCCGCTTGCGGGGGAATGAGCGGGGGAAAAATTCCAGCCCGGCTCGATTGCGGCTCAACTCCGGCAGCGACGCCGCCTCCAGCACGTCGTCGAAATTTGCGCGGCGCGTTGACCGGCGCCGCCATGTTCCCGGGCTTGTGGCGGTTGGTGCGCATCAATTGGTGCGCGCGGCTCAAGCTCAATTATTTGGCCGACATTGAATTTATGAGCCACATGAGGCTTCTCGTTCGTTCATCGGGCTTTGGCGGTAAACTGCGGGGTTCTCTTCGTCCTTGTGGGCATGCAGGAAACGGGCAATCTGACCTCGCAACGCTGCCGTTTGCAGTACGTCCCCCAGCGAGCCGGCGGTATCAAAAAGCTCGCGCTGCAACTTCGTCGGAATAGTGTTCCACTGCATGATGACGGCCGCTCCGAGGCAGCGCAGGATGCGCTCTTCTTCGTCGGCGAGGGCGATGCCGTTTGATCGATCCTGTTCCGCGCCGGTCACGGTGTCCTGATAATTGTCTGCGAGCCATTGCTCATTATCGGCAAGCGCCGTGAACCTCTGCTCGAGCTTCTGAAACTCGCGGCTTTGGCTCCAGCCGGTCGACGACTTGGCCAAGTCGGCGTATTCGGTCGCTCTCGCACGAAATTGGGTGGGCTTAAACATCAAGTCCCTTCCTAAAGCGCCTCCGCTTTGCCGGTCAGTTTTGCTCATTTATCGGAGTACGAGTTTCAATATGGGGATGATGAGATCAAATAACGAGCCCCCGGACTTGTTTAGTCTCGGCGTTTCAGCGCGTCACATAGTCCTGGACACCAGTCAAAAAGCGGCGCACGGTCCGATACAGCTGGTGCGCGCTCGGCGCCACGGCCCTCAAGCGAGAAAGCTGATCTCTAACCCGACCCGACAGCCGGGCGCGTGTGGTTTCACGGTCGTTGCGACCGAAGCGACGGGAAATGAAATTTCAGCGCTCCAGCTTGTTTCGACATGATCGGGTGTTATGTGCGTCCGGCAATCTGAATGATGAACATGCGGACTGAACATACTTCAAGCGTTTTGGGAGAATTCGTTATGACAAATCCAAATACTAACGAAAACATGACAATCCGGTTCAAGGTCAAGGACTTCAGCGCATGGCGCACGAGTTACAATGGCCACGAGAAGGATCGCGTGTCGGCCGGCATCACCAACGGCAAAGTATTTCGCAGCGCTGACGACGCCAATGATGTGCTGATCCTCCAGGATGTCGCCGACGCGGCGAAAGCCCGGACCTGGTTGAGCTCAAATGAAATGAAAACGATGATGGAGAAGAGCGGCGTAATTGGCGCGCCCAGCATCCGCTTCGCGGCGTAAATCGCAGCCGAATGGGAAGTGGAATGCCTCGCGCGGCCAGACCGGGCGGGGCGTTTTGCGCGGTTGGCGTTACCCGGGCAAAGACGACTGGAATGCCGTGATCGAAAATCCGATCCGGTTAACGGGGGACGTCGCCAATGACCTCACTTGCCGATCTACTTGACCCGGATCAGTGGATCGCGTCGGGCAAAACTCTGTTGGATTTCCCTTGGCCGGACGGCAACAAGGAACGAGAGGCCATGAAGCTCATTTTTTTTGCCCGACCTCAGCTTCGCGCCCATCTTGAGCGATGGTCTAAGCGGGTGATGGAGGCGCTTGGCCGGCGCGGTGGTGAAAACGTAGGCGATGTCTTTGTAGAGGAATATCTCCGTGAATTGTGGGAGCGAAGCCGCGCGTCACCCTGAGTGACGTTCAGCCTCCAGCGGACACGACCGGTCAGACAGCATGGCGAACATGACGACGGTGGACTAATAATGATCGCCAGAAACGAGATCCTGAAAATGGAGCTGTCTTTGCCGTTCCCCGCAGGTTGTGTCCGATGCCCAAGGTCCTGAGTAAGACGAATGAGTATCGAGCCAACGCGGCAGAGTGCCGCCGAATGGCCGACGGCACAGATAATCCTCTGCAGAAGGAAATGTGGCGCGACATGTCAGAAGTCCTGGCTCGGCATGATCGGGCATGCCGAGCGGGACGACTTTGCCACCGAAGAGCGCGAGCACGGCACGAACCAGTCGAAGTCAATGTCCTTCCATTAGAACGCCTTGGCTATGGCACAGCGTGTCCTAGCCAACACGATTCGCTCGCGACATACGCTGCTGCCAGCACCGCAAAGACGAATAGACCACCAAGGAATATAACTTTTGGATCGGAGGGCAGGGGTAAATCCGCCGGCACTTGTGCCGGCGATACGACCCTGGTCTTCTGCGCGTTAGGGGCCACGTTCAAGACTACATCAATGAAACATAATCGAGTAGCTTTGCCCCGGCGGCCTCGAATCGGAAGAAATGACCGGTGCGGTATCTGGAACAATACCTCTATGAGACCGTTACCTGAGACACCGGACAAATAAATAGCGAGGATACCGCCATGGAGCTGATCCTGATTATTGTCGTATTGGTGCTTCTGTTTGGCGGCGGCGGCGGATACTACGGTCGCAGGCGAGGGTATTGGTAATTGAACACGGTGCTACGTTTCGGCGTAGCCTTTTCCGAAGCAGGCAATCTGATACAGAAGTGCAAGGCATTCGGCTCAAGGTCACCGGGCCGAGTACTTTTGCAATCCCCCCGACATCCCCCAGGCGCCCGTGGCAGTGTTGTGTATGCGTGTAAGACCCGGCGTGTGGGCCCCTGCGGAGTTTTTGGTTGCCCAGGGCGTCGGCGTCAATTGGCTACCGCACGTCGGTGGCCCGACTGGAGAGCGACGCACATGAAAGCTGTATTGCTAACGCTAACCCTCATCGCCGCCGCGAGCCCCGCGTTGGCAGGCGAGCCACAAGGCACCTGCAGCATGGTCCGTGCCTACGTGACGCAGGTAGGATTGGTGCAAGCCAAGGCCGATGCTCGTGCCGCGGGGATGACGCGGGCGCAACAACGGCGGGCAAGGCAGTGCCTTGCGAACAAAGATTGACTCGTCAATGGGCCGACTGCCTTTCGATTCCGCTATCAGCGGTTCGCCCTAGCGACGCCCTAAGTCACTCCATTCAGTTTGATTGTGGTGGCTTGAGAGCTGGGAGCGGGACATCGAAAACGCAAACAACCCCTGACGGTTCGAATGTTAGCCTTGCCTCGCCTTGGAGCTGGCTTACAAAGCTATGCTCGATCAGCCGTGATCCGAAGCTACGACGGGTCGGCACTTGAACCGTTGGACCTCCCTTTTCGGCCCACGTCAGACGAAATTGATTCCGGGACTTATCGACAGCGGTGGTGATTTCCACGCGACCACTGGTGTTAGAAAGCGCTCCATACTTGACGGCATTTGTACAGAGTTCATTTAAAACCATCGCTAACGGAAGCACGGCTCCGGAGTTGACTTCAATGTCTGAACTTTGCACGAAAAACCGCCCCGCGCCGCGCGTATCGAATGGGTCCGTGGCGGTTTTTAAAATTGCCGCGAGCGGGGTACTCGTCCAATTTGTTTCTAACAGAAGGTCATGCACTCGCCCCAGAGCGAGTAGCCTGTGTTCGATCGCTCGGCTACCTTCCTCGACGCTATCGGCGCCTCGCAAACTTTGAGACGTAATTGCCATTACGGTCGCTAGTGTGTTCTTTACCCGATGGTGCAATTCTTCCAACAATAGACGCTGCAATTGCTGCGCGCCCTTTTGCTCGGCCGCATCGATCCCGGCCTGCTCCAGAAGACGGCGTAAGTCTAAGTTTTCGACCTCAAGCCGGACCTCGTCCCCTGTCGTCACGTTTAGCCCTCACTGCAATATTCGCACCTGGTGGTCGCGCTGTTTGAACCCGGACCAACGAAACACGAGGTCGTCCAACCGAGCCATGAAAATTCGGGGATTCCCTGGTCCCAGAGCTGGTAACAAGGCGCGTCTCGGAAGGTGACTTTCCGAACAGTGGCGCCATGTCCGCCGTGCCCCGAAAGCGGTTAGTAGAAAGTAGGGCAATAGCGTCTGTCGCGACAGACCTTGCCGGTTGATGGTCCCGCCGGGCACGCGATTCAAACTCGCAAACCGGAGCCTCGAATTATGCGCTGCGAGCTCACCGATTTTGAATGGGCCGCGATCAAGCCGACGGTACCGAACAAGGCGCGTCGCGTTCCGCGCGCAGATCACCGACCCCTGCTCAACGGCATCAACACCGCGACCGCCCGCGTGCGCCACAGCCGCACATGACTACGCCCGGCTGGATTGCCGGCTCAATTCCGGCAGCGAGGCCGCCTCGAGCACGTCGTCGAAATTGCGCAGGCCGGTGCGCGGGGCATTGACCAGCACCGCCATGTTGCCGGGCTTGTGCCGGTTGGTGCGCATCAATTCGTGCGCGTGCGGAATTTTCTCCCAGGAAAACACGTCGCTCATGCACGGATCGATGCGCCGGTCCATGACGAAGCGGTTGGCGGCGCTGGCCTGTTTCAGATGCGCGAAGTGCGAGCCCTGGACGCGCTTCTGCCGCATCCAGACATAGCGCGCGTCGAAGGTGATATTGAAGCCCGAGGTGCCGGCGCAGAACACCACCATGCCGCCGCGCTTGACCACCAGGCAGGACACCGGGAAGGTCGCCTCGCCGGGGTGCTCGAACACGATGTCGACGTCGCGCTTGCCGGTGATGTCCCAGATCGCCTTGCCGAAGCGCCGCGCCTCTTTCACCCAGGCGTCGTATTCCGGTGTGCCGACCTTGGGCATCGCGCCCCAGCATTTGAACTCGCTGCGGTTGATGACGCCCTTGGCGCCGAGATTGAAGACATATTCGGACTTCGATTGATCGGACACGATGCCGATGGCGTTGGCGCCGGAGGCGGCGACGAGCTGCACGCCGAACACACCGAGGCCGCCCGAGGCGCCCCAGACCAGAACGTTGTCGCCGGGCTTCAAGATGTGCGGCGGATGGCCGAACAGCATGCGGTAGGCGGTGGCGAGCGTCAGCGTGTAACAGGCGGCCTCTTCCCAGGTCAGGTGCGCCGGCTTCTGCATCAGCTGGCGCGACTGCACGCGGCAGAATTGCGCGAACGAGCCGTCCGGCGTCTCGTAACCCCAGATGCGTTGCGACGGCGACAATAGCGGATCGCCGCCGTTGCAATCCTCGTCGTCGCCGTCGTCCTGATTGCAGTGGATGATGACCTCGTCGCCGACTCTTCCAGCGCCGGACTTTGGAGCCGATCGCCCACACCACGCCCGAGGCATCCGAGCCGGCGATATGGAACGGGTTTTTGTGCACGTCATGCGGCGAGATCGGCAGCCCAAGCCCGGCCCAGACGCCGTTGTAATTGACGCCGCCGGCCATGACGTAGACCAGCACTTCGTCATCGGCGATCGGCCAGGTCGGCAACACCTCGTGCTGCATGGCTTTTTCCGGCGGGCCGTGGCGCTCCTTGCGGATCGCCCAGGCATGCATGGTCGCCGGCACGTGCCCGAGCGGCGGCACTTCGCCGATGTCATAGAGATCCTTGAGCGGTGCGGCTGAAGATTTCTTCTGCGCAACGGCCATGCTGGACTCCCGCCTCGATCGACGTTTGTTCGCGACGTCCGTGATCGTGACATCAAAGTGCCGGCAGTCTGCCGCACTTGATATTGCAGTGCAATAAGTAGTTTGGGTACTTAAGGGTTCCTCAAGGCAGCCGGCCTAGCTTCGCCGCCATCTGACGCGGGATGCAAGGCCGATGGCCCTGATTCAAATGGCGCCCGAGCGGGTCGCCGGCGCCACCGGCGCCAAGCTCAGCCGGCCGGTCGAGCTGATCTGCTTTGCGCTGATCGTCGCGCATGCGGTTTACCTTGTTACCGCCTACCTGCAAGGCATCTGGATCGTAGCGCCGGACGGCGGCGGGGTGCCGTCGGACTTCGTCAATGTCTGGGCCGCCGGGCGGCTGGTGCTCGAAGGCCATCCGGCGGTGGCCTATGACTGGACGGCCCATAAGCTCGTCGAAGAGACCGCGGTCGGGCACGCCTTCGACGGCTATTTCGGCTGGCACTATCCGCCGATGTTTTTGTTCGTCGCCGCCGGCCTCGCGCTGCTGCCCTACGCGCCCGCTTACCTGCTGTGGGTGTTCGGCACCTTCCCCGCTTACCTTGCCGCCATCCGCGCCATCATCGGCGACCGGGTCGGCTATCTGCTCGCGGCGGCGTTTCCCGCGGTGCTCGGCAACTTCGTTGTGGGCCAGAACGGCTTTCTCACCGCCGGTCTCATCGGTGGCGCACTCGTGCTGCTGGAGCGGCGGCCGATCGAAGCCGGCGTGCTCATCGGGCTCCTGAGCTACAAGCCGCATCTCGGCTTGCTGTTTCCGATTGCGCTTGTCGCGGGCGCCCACTGGCGCGCGTTCGCGACCGCCGCGATCGTCGCGATGCTGATGGCGGCGGCCTCATGGCTCGCCTTCGGCAGCGACACCTGGCAGGCGTTCTTTGCCAGTATCGGCCACACTTCGCGGGCCTTTCTGTCCGATGGCTATGCCGAATTCAGCAAGCTGCAAACCGCCTTCGGGCTGGTCCGCACGCTCGGCGGCAGCGAGGCGCTGGCGTGGACCGTGCAAGCCATGGTCGCTCTGATCGCGGCAGCCGCGATCACCCTGCTGTGGCGGAGCGACATTGCCTTCGAGATCAAGGCCGCGGCGCTTGCCGCCGGCGCCATGCTGGCGACGCCGTATCTCTTTACCTATGACCTCGTGGTGCTCGGGGTCCCGCTGGCCTTCCTGTTCCGCCTCGGCCGCGCCCGCGGGTTCCTGCAACACGAAATGGCCGGCATCGGGCTTTGCTGCCTGCTGATCCTGATTTTCCCGTTCGTCAAGGTGCCGGTCGGCTTCGCCGCCGTGATCGTCGTCATGGCGCTGATCGCGCGGCGCGCGCTCAATCCACAGAGCGGCGCGGCATGAGTGCACTCTCCGCCCATTCCCGCGCCGGCGGGAATCCAGATCCGGAGTGCGGCGAACTCACTGGGTCCCCGCTTTCGCGGGGACGAGCGGATGCGAACGGTCGCGCCCGCCTGGTCGCGCTCACCGGCCTGATACTGGCGCTGGCTTATCTGATCGTGCTCGGCGGCGCTTACCGCGACGGCCAGTTTCTGATCGACCAACAAGACCGGCCGATCGCCAACGACTTCGTCAACGTCTTCGCCGCCGGGCGCCTGACGCTCGACGGCAATCCCGCCGCCGCCTACGACTGGCCGGCGCACAAGGCGGCCGAGGAGCGCGCCGTCGGCCACGGCTTCGCCAACTATTACGGCTGGCACTATCCGCCGGTGTTTTTGTTTGTTGCCGCGGCGCTGGCGCTATTGCCCTATCTCGCCGCCGCGGTACTCTGGCTCGCCGCCACGCTGACGGCTTTTGCGGCGACGCTGGGTGGCATCCTCGGCGGCCGCGCCGGCGTGTTCCTCGCGCTCGGCTTCCCCGCCGCGCTCTGGAACGTCACCGCCGGGCAAAATGGTTTTCTCACCGCGACGCTGATCGGCGGCACGCTCGGACTCTTGGAGCGGCATCCGGCGCTGGCCGGCGTCTGCCTCGGGCTTCTGTCCTACAAGCCGCAATTCGGCTTGCTGTTTCCGCTTGTGCTGATCGCCGACCGGCGCTGGCTGACGCTACTCGTCGCGGCTTTGGTCGCGCTCGGGCTCGCGGCGCTGGCATGGCTGGTCTTCGGCAGCGCCGCCTGGCTTGCGTTCGCCGACAGCGTGCCCGTCACCAGCCGCGTCATTCTCAATGAGGGCGGCACCGAATGGAGCCGGCTGCAAAGCCTGTTCGGCTTCATGCGCGCGCATGGCGCCGGCGAAACGCTCGCCTGGACCGTCCAGGCAGTCGCCACGCTTGGGCTCGCGGCGGGCTTGGTCGCGCTGTGGCGCAGCCGCGCCGCTTATGAGCTCAAGGCCGCCGCGCTCGCCGCCGGCGCGCTGGTCGCCACGCCTTATGTCTTTATATACGACCTCGTCGTGCTCGCGGTCGCAATAGCCCTTCTGCTGCGGCTCGCATTGCAGCGCGGCTTCACGACGGGCGAAATCGTCGGCCTGCCCTGCGCCGGCGCCCTCTTGCTGGCCTTTCCCATCGTCAAGACCCAGGTCGGCCTCGCTGCGGCGCTGATTGTCTTGGCGCTGGTGGCACACCGGGCGCTGGTCGAGCTTCGTCCGCTCATCCCCGCGAAAGCCGGGAGCCGGTAGAAACCTGATCTGAGTCATCCGATGCTGGATCCCCGCTTGCGCGGGAATGAGCGAATATGCTCGGTAAAATCGGGCGATGCCGCCGCGCCGGGGAGAAGCGAATGTCTGCGAAATTGATCTTGGCTCGCTTAGCGGGCCTGACCTGGACCTTTACAGCGCTGCTGCTCATGGCCGCCGCCGCGCTGCCGGCGCAGGCCGCCGAGCCGATCAGGATCGGGCTCGGCATGTCGCTGACCGGCAAGCTCGCGGCCAACGGCAAGATGTCGCTGCTGGCCATGCAGATCTGGGAAGACGACATCAACGCCACCGGCGGGCTGCTCGGCCGGCCGGTCAAGCTCGTCTATTACGACGATCGCAGCGACCCGGCGCAGGTGCCGGGCATCTACGCCAAGCTGCTTGACGTCGACAAGGTCGACCTGATCGTCTCCGGCTATGCCTCGACCCAGATCGCCGCCGCCATGCCGGTCGCGATCGAGCACAAGAAACTGTTCATCGGCCTCGCCGGCACCGCCATCAACGACGCCTTCCACTACCCGATGTATTTCGCCATGGTGCCGAACGGCCCGACGCCGAAGCCGGCCTTTACCCGCGGCTTCTTCAAGGTCGCCGAAGCGCAAAGCCCGAAGCCGCAGACCGTCGCGCTCGCTTACGCGGACGCCGAGTTCGGCGTCAATGTCTGCGAAGGCGCGCGCGACAACGCCAAGGCCGCCGGCCTCAAGATCGTCTACGACAAGAGCTATCCGCCGGCGACGGTCGACTTCACGCCGATCGTGCGCGCCATCCAGGCCGCCAACCCCGACCTCGTGGTGATCTGTTCCTATCCGCTCGACACCGTCGGCATGATCAAGGCGATCCACGAAGTCGGCTACAAGCCGAAGCTGTGGGGCGGCGGCATGGTTGGTTTGCAATCGACCGCGCTCAAGGCCCAGCTTGGGCCGCTGCTTAACGGCATCGTCAATTTCGAGACCTGGCTGCCGCTCAAGGGCACCGAATCGTCCGGCGCCAAGGCGTTCCTGAGCAAATATCAGCAGCGCGCCAAGGCCGCCGGCACCGACGTGCTCGCCTACTTTCCGGTCATGGGCTATGCCGACCTGCAGGTGCTCGGCGACGCCATCATCGCCACCAAGAGCCTGAAAGACGACGTGCTCGCCGCCTACATGCACAAGGCCACGTTTCCCACCATCGTCGGCGACATCAGCTTCGGCGCCAACGGCGAATGGGCGGAGGACCGCATGCTCGGCGTGCAGTTTCAGAACATCACCAGCAGCAGCCTCGACGAGTTCCGCGATCTGAAAACCGAAATCGTGATCTATCCGCCGGCGCTGAAGACCGGCGACGTGATCTATCCGTACGAGAAGGCGCTGGGGAAGTAGCCGACGGATGCAGCGGATCGCGGCGGGCGCCCCGGCGACACGGTTGAATTTGAGCGCTTGGTCGCTACCATGCCGGCGACGCTCGTGGCCCGCTGACGAACGCCGGCCGCACCCAAGGCATCGCTGCACCATGAATCATCCGATGAAGACATTGGCCGCCTCGTTCGTCATCGCCGCCTTGCTGATCCAGACGTCTTATGCGCAGAACTTACCCGAGTTCGACCGGCAAAAGGCCCAGGAAGCGCAACAAAAGGCCTATGAGAAAGCCACCGACGAGGCCTACAAGGCGACGCTCAAGCGCACCCAGGATGTCAATGCCTATCAGAAGGTCGATCCGTGGGGCAATTTGCGAACGCCCTCCGCCGGCGGCAACAAGTAAATTTCATTGTCAGCATTTCAATCGCAAACGAGGTACCTTCCTCCCCTGCGGAGCGAAGCGCGGCCGGGGAGGATGAAGATGACTGGGCCTTGGGCCGCGCTGTTATTCGGCGGCGCCGCGATCGGCGTCGCGGCGCTGGCCGGCTGCTCCGGCGAAGCGCCGCCGCCGAGCCAGCCGACCTTCTATCAGGACCTGGCGCAGACCGATGCCAAAGTCGATGCCGCCGCCGCGGCGTCGATGATCTCGGGCTATCGCAGCAACAACGGCCTCGGCGCCGTCACCGTCGATCCCGAGCTGATGCGTTTTGCCGGCGAGCAGGCCCACGCCATGGCGGCGCACGACAAGATGGATCACGACGTCGCCCGGCCGTTCGCCGAAAGGATCCGCAAGGCCGGGCTCGGCGGCAGCATCGCGGTCGAGAACATTTCCGCCGGCTACCACACGCTGGCGGAAGCATTTTCCGGCTGGCGCGATTCGCCGCCGCACCGCGCCAACATGCTCAATGCCGGCGTCACCCGCTTGGGCATCGCCGCGGTCTACGCGCCGGCCTCGAAGTATAAAGTGTTCTGGGCGCTGGTCCTCGCCGGCCCCGCCGGGCGCAAAACCGCCGGCACCTATCGCTGGTGATTGAGCAGGTCGCAACGGCGGCAGGGTGGATTTTCTGATTCGTCATGCTGGGCCAAAGGCGCGAAGCGCCGTCTTCGTGCCAAATGACTAGCGATCCTCGTTCGTGCCATCATTTGCTCGTCATGGCCGGACTTGTTCCGGCCATCCACGTCTTTGCTGCAGGGCGTTGACGGTGTGGATGCACATTCATGATAAGGTTACACGTAGCCCCGGGTGTGGAGGAAGGTCATGGCCTCGGCGCCGAAGCGCAAGCCAAAGCCCTCGCGCGCAAAGGTGCGGAAACATCGCGATCGTCTGCGGTCCCTAGGCCTGCGCCCGATCCAGATTTGGGTGCCGGACGTGCGGGCGCGCGCCTTCCAAGCGCAAGCACACCGCCAGTCGCTCGCCGTCGCCGCGAGCGCGCATGCGCGCGCGGATCAGGCATTCATCGACGCGATACCGGATCGGGGCGATGAATGAAGCGTCGCGACATTCACTTTTTCGTCGGCGGCAAGGATTAAGCGGGCAAGCCGCGCCCGGTCGTGATCGTTCAGACGACCGTTTCGACGCAACGGATTCCATCACCATCTGCGCCTTCACCACCGATGCAACCGAGGCGCCGCTGTTCCGGCTTCCCGTCGAGCCGACCGCACGTAACGGACTGCGCATAACTTGCCGCCTGATGGTGGACAAGATCACGACCGTGCCGAAAGCGAAGCTCGGCGCACGGATCGGCCGCCTGGACGACGCCGATATCCTTCGTCTCAACCAGGCCATCCTCGTCTTCCTCGGATTGGCGGTGTCGCCGAAAGCCAGACGGTGAGGCCCGCGCAGTTCGTAGGCCGGATTAGCCGAAGGCGTAATCCGCCGTCTTGCGATTCGCAGTGGCGGATTACGCTGCGCTAATCCGCCCAACGGGCTTTCCCTTGGGATACAATCCCAAAGAGGAAGGATTCTGCAATGCTGCCTGGATGGCTTCGACGTATCGCTGGTTTCGTTGTTGGCACGGTAGTCGGCCACTACGTCTGGCCGGTTTCTAAAAGCCTTGGAGAGGCCGCCGCTGCGGAATGGGTCAACCACCAGATCGCTGAGAAAATTGGTCTCGTTGGCCCCACACAAACACAGGTGATCAATTTTATCGTCTCGTGGGGCGGCCCCGCGCTTGCGGTACTCTTAGCCTATGGGCTCTTTAGAGGTGGCGCGTGGTGGGAACGCAAACGAGCATCATCCAAGCAGCCCCAAGAGCCGCGTCCAATTAAACAACCAGGCAAAGAGTCCCCCCTATTACCCATCGCGTCACCTGCGGCTATGAATGGCTCTAAACGCCTAAAGATTAGCTTTGGAGAGGACGGTCTATTTGTGAGCACAAGGAGCGACGGCCTTTGGAAGCAAAAGAAGACACTTAGTTGCGAAGTACGCAACGATGATCCGTCCGCGCACATCTCGAATTGCAAAATAGAAATTACACACATTGAGCCGGAGTTTGGCCCTGGCTCCTGGATCTTACGTGACGACTTCACGCTATCCGGAGGAGAGCGCATCTATATGCCTCTAGCGAGATACAGTGAAGCAGATAGCATTTCCAATTACCATGATAACGTCATAGAAATTTGCATGCCGGCCGACACGCAAATTAACAAAATGCCTCTGTTGCAAACGAAATTAAAGAATGTCCTGACAATACGCGCCACTGGAATAAACACTGCCTTTTATGAAGCCAAATGTATTTTGTGGATTGATGAGGCCGGTCGATTGCGCATTAAGGATCAAGCCGCGGTAAAAACTCCGGCTGATAATGCAAATGCTAGCCCGCGACCATCTTCCGCGCGGCGTAAGGAGGTACCTCTTTGGGAGGCATCACGCCGCACTTATGACGCGTTAAGAAATACTCGCAGCGGTGAGATGGCGCGCTCGATCAACGATTCTACCGACGGGATCATTCAATACTATGCGTACACTATTGCCGACAAAATTCCGCTGTATGGAACGCCAGCACTTTCGACTGCAAAAGAACGCATTACGTTGAATCTCAACTCAAGCGAAGTTCGGATAGAATTTCACAATTTAACCGCTAGAACCATTTCCATGTTTGGTGGCGGAACGGAAGACCACGAAAATCTCTTTGTCTATGAAGACGATCTGGACACAATGATCCATGAAATAAGAGAAGCAAACGAAATATGAAATAAGTATCCGCTGATTACCGCTCCAAAAATGTCGGCATTGATGCGGTTATTGTAGCGGAGCTGAAACTCCGCGACGTTGCCCGTAGAGCGGATTTGCCGAAGGCGTAATCCACCGCGTAGCGGAAGATCGAATGGTGGATTGAGCTACGCTAATCCGCCCTACGTGCTAGATTACTCGGATATCTGTTACAATCCAAACTGCATGATCACTGACGCCTCGTCCTTCAATCTGAGCGAACACAATTTTGTTTTTGGCCTTTTTTGGCAATCCTAGGTGCTCAGGCAAAATACAAGTGTACGACAAATTCGGGCGCCGCCCGTTATTGACGAGGGTTATCTGCGCAAGCCGGCCTCGCGGCAGATTAAAAAGCCTCGCGCCAACGCCTCCCAAGGCCTTCATGCGCTCAGTTCTGTTTGCTGCAGCGTACAGCTCACGCACCACGGCAAGCAAAGAATGGCGGACGCCTCCTTTTGGTTTGACCTTCCTGATATCTTCTGAGGCTGATTTTAATGTCTGCCTTTTTGTAGCCGCTGTCGGAAAGATTTTGTCCAGTATGCTCGGAACGATGGGTACACCGTGCGCGCGCAAAACATCAACCGCAGCCCATCCTGAAAAACCGCTTCCGCCAATGCCACCGGCATGATCATGCTCTTGCCATGGCGGCCGAGGATAATCGAACAACACCACACTTCCGCACGTGCACTGCAGGACGTGGATAGGCCTGCCGCAGTACCAACAATTCGTCGGATACATCCACGTTTGGCAATACGGCCCATGCGTGGGAATGGACACAATGGCTCCGCTCGCGGACTGCGCTGAATAATAATTTACTACATCCTTTGCGTGTTGTTGTGTCCTTAAATGAGAGACGCGGCCTTGACATTTGTCCCTGTTTAAGGTACAAATACCGCCATCGAATTCGCTCGGTGAAGGACGCCTTCGGCCGAGGGTACTCCCGAAAGCGGAGCGAGTGCGGTGCCCGCGTGCGGACCGATACAGTCCGCTCCCGGGCAGCTTCGGGCATCATGTTGACCGGCACTACGACCGGTCCGGGAGGTGCTTTCCCTGGACTGGGACAGGCGGGCGCGGGTAACGCCCGTGGAACAGCGCGAGGCCTGCGCCCCAGGGTTGGGGCGCCCGTACAGGGCCGGACGTCCCGCCACGTCCCAGGAGGCGATTACGCATGAGTTGACAAAGACCCTCAGACATGGCAATATCCTTCTACGGTCGGATTTGAAGGGTAGCCGTCATGGCAAAACGTCCTAAGCCAGTTCCGCAGATGACTACGGCCCAATTTGAGGCCCGTTTCCCGGTTGGGGACGAGGAAGCCTGTCAGCGATATTTGATCGCTCGTCGCTGGCCAGAAGGCGTCCATTGCCCGCGCTGCGGCAATGCGGACCTTTACGATGCATCTAGCTACAAGCCGTTCCATTGGCAGTGCCGTGAATGCGCGCCGCAGGGCTATCGGTTCTCCTGTCTCACCGGAACGATTTTCGAGAACACCAAGAAGCCCCTGAGAGACTGGTATCGCGTCGCCCACTTTATGTTCGCCAGCAAGAAGGGAATGAGCGCCCTTCAAATCCAAAGAATGCTCGGCTTCGGCAGTTACAATACGGCGCATCTTATGTGCCACAAAATCCGCTCGGCGCTGATCGCGCCCGAGGAAAAGCTTGGCGGCATCGTCGAGGTTGACGAAACATGGGTTGGCGGCAAGGACCACAACCGCCACTGGAATAAGCGACACCACGGCATGGGCGGCGGCGCTGGCACGGGCAAGACACCGATCATCGGCGCGGTCAGCCGCAAGGGCAATGTCGTCGCCCGCGTGCTCGATCATGTGAACAAGCACAACGTTGAAAAGTTCGTGCGGGAAGCCGTTTCCAACAAGGTCAGCCTGCTGGCGACGGACGAACACCAAGTCTATTGGGGCTTGAAGGAATATCCGCGCCAATCCGTGAAGCACCGCAACGAGCAATACGTTGTTGGCGCAGTTCATACGAACACGATTGAAGGCTTCTGGTCGATCTTCAAGCGTGGCGTTGTCGGCACGTTCCATAAAATGTCCGCTAAATATATGCCGCTGTACGTCGCTGAGTTTCAGTTCCGCTACAACAACCGCAGCAATCCCGACATGTTCGGGACGGCGATAGCAGGCTGCTGAGGCGAGGTCACTGGTCACCGTCTCAGCTAGAGACGAAAGAGGCCAGCGATCCGGAACAATTGGAACTGCCATTTTCCTGACAGGCGTTGAATCTCGTCTTTGTCGAGGCGACGCCATTGTGCGCGCCGAAGTAATCTGCGTCTTTTTTTGTCCGCTACACGGTCCTTCGTCGGCCATAGCCGCTCGAATTGAGGGCCATCCACAAGCAGACTGTCGTAATTCGCAATCAAAGAACTTCTTCGGTGCGCAACGGCATCTGTGGCCTCAATCGTTCCGTCAGCGTCGATTTCCACACCGCCGCGTGGGATGATAAGTAGCTTCCACAGGCATATCGGGTCTTTTATGAAATGAAGTACGGACGAGCGCCAATAAGTTTGTGGAATTATCTGGTAGTCCATTTCGTTGGGCAGCCGTCCGCGAACCGCCAATTCCCCGTCTGTTATCTTGTCCGTGACGATGGAAGAGGCTATGCGAAGCAATTGCTCATCAATCGGCTTCCCGGCATTGACGAGGTGCTGCGCCGCATACCATCGTCCCCATGCGGACTTGTATGCCATTTTAAACACCGCATCCCCCAATTCAGAATCGCGATGGGAAAGATATTCCAAGCCTTTTGTTGCATCTTCACGTCCAACAACCCATTGCAGGCGATCCCATGCCCATGGTGCCACATACAGCGGCAAACCGGCCACAATTAGAGTAAAGCTGGCCCAATGGGGAAGGGCTGGCTGATCCGAGACAAGTGACCGCACAAATTCTTCAAGACCGACGAGCGGTAGTATGAATCCGAGCGTCCCCAGATAATTGCGGATGCCGCCGCCCAAGGTTTTAGAGGCTTCGTCAGCCATACTTATCCCTGCGAGTTGGAACGGGAGCATGGGTTATGCCCCCCCGTCCCCATAGCGGGGATTGGCTGCCTTTGTCAACTCCTGCGTAATCGCTCCCAGGAAACCTGGCCTGGAGTTGCGCCCGCGGGCCGAGAGGCCCAACGGTCAGAGCCGCGGTGGAACGCCGACAGGCGAGCGTGCCCCCTCCTACTCTTGCCCGCGAGGGCGAGGGAAAAGAGATCAGGGCGCGTGCCGCATCCAAAAGATGCGGAGGTTAGGAAACACGTTTGCCGGCGTTCCGCCTCCTTTTTTTTGCTGGAAGCGAGTCGAAAAGAAAGAAGTCGGAAGCCTCGGATGGAAACAGCGAAATAGCGAATGGCGAATAGCGCATAGGAAGGAAGCGAATAGCGAATAAGAAGTGACGGCCGCACGCTATTCGCTATTCGCTTTCTTACAAAACTCGGGCGCATCGGCGCCGCGGGCGCCGCAAGTCTGAGCCCGGCGGAGAGGCCCCCTCACCCCTCCCCGCCGCGGGGAGAGGGAGTGCGCAGACCGCGCCGCGGAGCGGATTTTCTTTTACTTCTCCCCGCGTGCCGCGAGCGGGAAGCATCATCGCCCCTTGTGGATGCGTTGTTTTTTCCGGATGATCGCGCTTGCGTTGCAGCGACGGAACCCAAGGGGGATGCACATGAGGCTGGTGGTCACGTCCGGCGATTATCCCCTACTTGACTTACGTAGTAAATCGCGACTCCGGCATGACAGGCTGGCGCGCGGCGATAAAAAAGCCCACAAAAACCAAGCGCCGTGGCATCTAGCTCACGGAGGCATTCCCAACAATCTCCGCCGCCCAATATGGGCCGCTCTCTTTGCGGCAGTAATTATATTCTTTGTCGCCAGTGAGAACCCAGCGGTTGCTTTTCAAATCAAATTCCAAACAGAAGCCCAGAACAAAGCGATTTTTGAAAATGTCCTCATACCTAACGAACCCGAAGAAAAAGATGGCGTTCTTTGGCGAACGGGGATTTTCTGTGATGAATTGACCAATTGGAATGAATGGAAAGTCATGATCGCATTGCCCGTTTGGCGGCGCGATAACGCCATAGGGCATCAACCATCCCTTTTCTTTGGTAGGATCAATTTTTGGGGGGTAGCCCTTCCCAATTTCGACACCCTCTACTTTTTCAAAATGTTCGAGAATTGTAGCTGGAGTCCGTCCGTAATTGGCAACACAGTATCGCAGAATTCCGAAGGTGATATTTGGCCCTTCGATTTTGAGTCCCGGATCGTTGATTTTGATGCATACGAAAGGTGCCTCCAATTCGGTCAGCGCCCGTTCGGCAATTTTGGCGGAACGATTATTAGCTCGCCACAGCATGACCGTCGAACCAACGAGAAGTCCAGTGAACAGAACGAGCAGCCAATCTGTAATTTTATCTGGAGTGTAATTCGTAGCTATTTTGGGGCCGCTATTATTGGCATTGGTCTTGGCGCTCTCATTGGCTGGAGACTGTCGAGATGACTCAAACGCTGCCCCGACCGCAAAGAGCGCAATTGCCAGCAATGCGCCTAAGAAGGTTTCCGGAATGCGAAATTTTAGCATCCGCTGATTGCCGTTCCGAAAATGTCCGCATTTTCGCGGTTGTTGTAGCGGAATTGAAACTCCGCGACATACAACGGAAGGTACTTTTTGCTGACCTTGTGGAAAGTACCGACCATGCCGCGCTTAATCAGCGACCAAAAACCCTCAATCGTATTGGTATGGATTGCGCCGACAACATATTCGCCCTTGGCGTGGTCGATAGTGGCGTGCGGATAGTCTTTATTCAGGTGCTTATAGCCAACCCATTGATCCGTAATCAGCAGACTGACCTTGTGAGAAACGGCTTCATGCACGAAGCCCTCCAAGGTTACGGCGCGGACGTTCTCGACAACGCGGGCAACTACATTGCCTTTGCGGCGCACTGCGCCAGCGATGACGGCCTTACCGGAACCAACGCCGCCGGTGCCATCACCGCCGCCCCGGCCGTGCCGGTTCTTAGCTTTACCGCCGACGAAAGTTTCATCAACCTCTACAACGCCTCCAAGCTTTTCAAAATCGCGATCCGCCAGCGCAACGCGAACGCGATGGCACATGTACCAAGCAGTTTTGTAACTACCGAAGCCCATGAACCGAAAGATTTGCAGGGCGCTCATTCCTTTTTTGCTCGTCAGCATCAGGTGAATGACCCGAAACCAGTCTTTGAGCGGCTTATTCGTATTCTCGAAGATGGTCCCCGTTATGTGAGAGAAGCGATAGGATGTATCCTTGGCGCATTGGTAGCACTGCCAATGCCACGGGTTACCCTTCAACGCTGTAGGCTCCGTAGCCCCGCAGCGGGGGCAATGAACACCTTTCGGCCAACGCTTGCCGACAAGATAGGCGCAGCAGGCGTCTTCGTCAGGGAACGTCCTATCGAACTGTGCCGCCGTCAATTGGTGGATGTGCTTTTTGGTCGTCATGGCGCTTTCCCTCTTGGTAGAAGGAATATGGCGTGCCCAATCTAGAAAGTCAAGTAGGGGATAATCGCCCTTATTCGCTCTATTCGCTCTGCTGGCATTGGCTCTGGCGCCGCTTGGCGCGGCGCGGGCGCTGACCGCCGATTGGCAGACCTTCGCGCCGGACGGCGGCGGCTTTGCGGTCGAAATGCCCGGCAAGCCAAGCGTGAAGAGCGAGGACCGCAATGGTCACAAGACCGACACCGCGCTGGTCGCCTTCGACAAGGCCGCGGCCGGGGCCAATCTGGTGTTCATGGTGAAGTATCAGGCCCGAAGCGGCGCGCCCGGGCCGGACGCGCCGGCCCTGCTGCAGTCGGTGGTCAAGGCGATGTCCAGCGGCAACAAGCTGATCTCCGACGACGAAGACGAGGTCGAAGGATTTCCGGCGCGGACCTTCATGATGAAGGATGCCGAGGACACCTATCAGGTCCGCGTCGTGCTCACCGACCGTTATTTCATCGAAGCGATGTTTTTGGGGCCGGAGGACAACGAGCTCGGCAAGCGCTTTCTGGAGTCGTTTGCGGTCGGGAAATAAGGCAGCGCGGCCCGCACATCCGCCCCCGCGTAGTGAAACGGAGCGGGGGAGGGGGACCGCCCGGAGGGCGGTGAAGGGGGCGTGCAGCTGGGAGACTAACGTTGCCGCTGACGCAAACCTCTCTGCCGTCGCCCCTTCCACCGCGCTATCGCGCGGTCCCCCTTCCCCGCTTCGCGGGGCAGGATAAGAGAGACGCGATGAGAGCGCCAAAGCGAACCATCGGGAACGCCCGGAGGCTTCGCCGTACGCTGTCGGTACCGGAAGCGCGTCTATGGAGCCGACTGCGCGAAAGAACGCCCGGAATGCCAGTTTTCCGGCGTCAGCATCCAATCGGTCCCTACGTGCTCGATTTCTATTGTGCGAAAGCGCGGCTCGCTGTCGAACTTGACGGTGCGAGCCACGATATGGGTGATCGGCCTCAGCGCGATTTAAGGCGCGATGCGTGGCTTGAAGCGCGCGGGATCGCCGTGATCCGCATAGCCGCGAGCGAGCTAACGCGCGGGATCGATGACGCGGCCGACGCGATTGTCCGATTGGCGTTGGATTTGCAGACATCCGCCCCCGCAGGCAGTGCGGAGGAGGGGGACCACGCGGAGCGTGGTGGAGGGGGCGTGCAGCAATGAGGTTTACGTTGAGGCCGACGCCCCCTCCACCGCAGAAGTGCGCGGCCCCCCTCCCCGCAAAGCGCCGCTTTGCGGGGGAGGATAACACCCGATGTTGCGCCGCAATAAAATACGCGCCACATTCAGAATGCCGGAATGCGGGATCAGAGAGATGGACGACCAGCCGCGCCGCCAGCCGCCGTTAAGCGCCGAGCGTAAAGGGCAAGCGCCGCGCGGCGAGGCGAAGCCCAGTAAGCCGTGGATGTTCCGCACCTATGCGGGCCATTCCGACGCCAAGGCGTCAAACGCGCTGTACCGCAAGAATCTGAGCAAGGGGCAGACCGGCCTGTCGGTCGCCTTCGATCTGCCGACCCAGACCGGCTACGACTGCGACCATCCTTTAGCCAAGGGCGAAGTCGGCAAGGTCGGCGTGCCGATCTCGCATATCGGCGACATGCGCGTGCTGTTCGACGGCATCCCGCTCGGCGCCATGAACACGTCGATGACCATCAACGCCACCGCCGCCTGGCTGCTCGCGCTCTACATCGCCGTCGCCGACGAACAGAAGGTGGCGCGCGAAAAGCTCATGGGTACGACCCAGAACGACATCATCAAGGAATATCTGTCGCGCGGCACCTACGTGTTCCCGCCGACGCCGTCGATGCGGCTGATCAAGGACATGATTCTGTTCACCACCCGCGAGCTGCCGAAATGGAATCCGGTGAACGTGTGCTCCTACCACCTGCAGGAAGCCGGGGCGACGCCGGTGCAGGAGCTCGCCTTCGCGCTCGCCACCGCGGTGGCGGTGCTCGACATGGTAAAGGCCGCCGGCGGCGTCAACGATTTCGGCGAAGTGGTCGGGCGCATCTCGTTCTTCGTCAACGCCTCGACGCGCCTGATCACCGAAATCTGCAAGATGCGCGCGTTCGTCGAATTGTGGGACGAGATCACGCGCCAGCGCTACGGCGTGACCGATGCCAAGCAGCGGCTGTTCCGCTATGGCGTGCAGGTCAATTCGCTCGGCCTCACCGAGCAGCAGCCGGAAAACAACGTCTATCGCATTCTTATCTCGATGCTGGCGGTGACGCTGTCGAAGAAGGCGCGCGCCCGCGCGGTGCAGCTGCCGGCCTGGAACGAGGCGCTCGGCCTGCCGCGGCCGTGGGACCAGCAATGGTCGCTGCGCATGCAGCAGATCCTCGCCTACGAGACCGACCTCCTGGAGTACGGCGATATTTTCGACGGCTCGACCGCGATCGAGAATAAGGTCAAGGAACTCAAGCGCGCCGCGCTCGACGAGCTCGATCACATCGAGCGGCTCGGCGGCGCGATAGCCGCGGTCGAGATGGGCTACATGAAAGGCCAGCTCGTCGAGAGCAACACCGCGCGCCTGGAAGCGATCGAGCGTAACGAACAGACCGTCGTCGGCGTCAACCAGTTCATCGAAACCGAGCCGTCTCCGCTCACCGCGGGCGAAGACACCATCATGACCGTGGCGCACGAGGCGGAGGCCGAGCAGATCGCGCGATTGAACGTCTGGCGAAAGACCCGCGACGAGAAAGCCGTTGCGGCGGCGCTGCAGGACCTGCGCGCCGCGGCGCGCGACGGCAGCAACATCATGCCGCCGTCGATCGCCTGCGCCAAAGCCGGCGTCACCACCGGTGAGTGGTGCTTCGCGCTGCGCTCCACGTTCGGCGAATACCGCGCCCCGACCGGCGTCGGCCGCGCCGCGCGCAACGATACGGCGGGGCTCGACGACATCCGCGCCGAAGTCGACCGGGTATCGAAGAAGCTCGGCCGGCGGCTGAAATTCCTGGTCGGCAAGCCCGGCCTCGACGGCCATTCCAATGGCGCGGAGCAGATCGCGGTGCGCGCGCGCGACGCCGGCATGGACGTGGTCTACGAAGGCATCCGCCTCACGCCGGAAGCCATCGTTGAAGCTGCCGCCGAGGGCCGCGTGCATGTCGTCGGCTTGTCGATCCTGTCCGGCTCGCACCTGCCGCTGGTGCGCGACGTGGTGGCGCGCATGAAGGCGGCCGGGCTCGGCGATGTGCCGGTCGTGGTCGGCGGCATCATCCCGAAGGAGGACGCGAGCGCGCTGAAACAGGCCGGCGTCGCCGAGGTCTACACGCCGAAGGATTTCGAATTAAACCGCATCATGAGCGACCTGGTGCGGATCGTGGAAGGAACGGCGGACGCGGCGGAGTAACCCTCACGGCGCCATCACCGCCGCAAGCGCGTCGCTGAGCGCGCTCGGGCTGACCGGCTTGCGCAGGTAGAAGTTCATGCCGGCCGCGCGGGCCGCCTGTTCATCGCCGGCCGCGGTGCGGCCGGAGATGCCGATGATCGGTGTTGAGGCCGCGGCGCCAGGAAGCGCGCGGATGCGGCGGGTCGCTTCGAGGCCGTCGGTGCCGGGCAGCGTCACGTCCATCAGCACCGCGTCGTAGCCGCGCTCCACCGCCGCGACCGCTTCTTCGCCGGAGCCGACGAAGTCGGCGCGGTGACCGAGTTCGGTGAGGATGGTGTTGAGGATGACCCGGCCATACGGGTTGTCCTCGGCGCAGAGCACCGCCAGCGGCCGCAGCGGCGCCGCCATCTGCTGCGGGGGCGCGCTTCCCGCCGCCGCGGCGGGCGCAACCGGTAGCACCGCCGAGAAACGAAACGAGGAGCCGCGACCATGCGTGCTGGTCACTGTCAGATCGCCGCCCATCAGCTTGGCGAGCGCCTTGACCACGGCGAGCCCAAGCCCGGCGCCACCATAGCGCCGCGCGATATCGGCGTTGGCCTGCGCGAACGGACGAAACAGCCGCTTGATCTCGGCGGCTTTGAGCCCGATGCCGCCGTCGGTCACGGTGAATACGAGTCTGACATGCCCGCGCCGCGCGCGCCCGGCGCCGACCGCAAGCCGCACCGCGCCGCGCTCGGTGAACTTCACCGCATTGTCGATGAGATTCTCCAGCACCGCCCGCAGCCGCACAGCATCGCCGACCAGCCTATCCGGCAAATTGTCGGCGACCGTCACTTCGGCGGCGAGGCCTTTGGTTTCCGCCCGCGCCGCCAGCGATTGCGCCAAATCCTCGATCAGACGGCGCGGCCGGAACGCCTCCTGCTGCAGCCTGACCGCGCCGGCAGCGGTTTTGGCATCGGCTTTGGCGGCGTCGATCATCAAGGTGGTGAGCGACGTCAGGTGCTCGGCGCTGGCTTTGATGCCGAACGCCCAGTGCCGTTCGCGTTCGCCGAGATTGGAACTCGCCAGCAGCTCGCCGAGCGCGAGGATACCGGTCAGCGCGGTGCGAATGTCGTGCGCGTAGGCCGCGAGCGACGCCTCGATCGCGTGCGCGGGCAGCGCAAGCGAAACGCGCCGCCGCGTCCGGCGCGGCGCCGATTTGCCGGCTGGCTTTTTGGACTTCGATCGCTTCATGGCAGCCCCCTCGCCGCCGAGCGTTTTTTGGTGGAGCACGATCCGTTCGGAAAAACCGGCCTCCACATTTCCGGATCATGCTCAACATGACACGGCAGGGACACGAACAAAACATGCCCAAGAGCCATATCATGGACAATATTCAGCGTCCGAGCCCCACCATGCGCCTGATATCCGCCGCCGTGGCGCCACCCACCCGCAAGTCGCGCAAGCTGGTCGCCAAGGTGGACTTCGACAGTTTGCGGCCGCCGGCATCGAGGATGAGCTTGTGATGATGGTAGGCAGGCTCCGGCAGCCCGAGCAGCGCCTGCAGCAGGCGGTGGATGCTGGTCGACCAAAACAGATCCTGGCCGCGCACGACGTCGGTCACGCCCTGAAAGGCGTCATCGACCGCGACGGCGAGGTGATAGCTGGTCGGCATTTCCTTGCGGGCGAGCACGACGTCGCCCCACATTTGCGGCGCCGCGGTGACGAGGCCGGATTGGCCCTGCGGGCCGATGCCGGTCTCGGTCCAGGTCAGCACGCCGGCGCGGGCAACCGCCGCGTCCATCGCGAGCCGCAGCGCGAACGGCTCGCCGGCTGCCCGCCGGCGCTCGCGTTCAGCCCGCGACAGCGCCCGTGCGCGGCCGGGATAAAGCGGCACCCCGTCGGGATCGCGCGGCCATCGGCCGCGCCGGTCGCGTTCGGCGACGAGCGCGTTGATCTCGCTGCGGCTCTCGAAGCTCGGATAAAGCAAGCCCTGCGCCTCGAGCTTGGCCAGGGCCGCCTGGTAATCGTCGAGATGCTCGCTTTGCCGGCGCACGTCCTGCTGCCAGCCGATGCCGAGCCAGCTCAGATCCTCGTAGATCGCCGCCTCGTGTTCCGGCCGGCAGCGCGTGCGGTCGATGTCTTCGATGCGGAGCAGCAGCCGCCCGCGCCATTCGCGCGCCATGTCGAAGTTGCACAGCGCCGAATAGGCGTGACCGAGATGCAGATAGCCGTTCGGGCTCGGCGCAAACCGCAGGATACGCGTGTACATGGGCGCCAAGCTTTCGGGTTGACGAAGGCTCGTTCACTCGCTCAATCAAGCCGGAACGACGCCACAAGTTTCAGACAGCGATCGCGGCAATAATCGGACCGAATGACGAAATCCTCCCACATCCACACCGACGCCGATCTCGACGCCGCGCTTGCGGCGCTCAGCCGCGCCGATCCGCGGTTTATCGCGCTGACGGCGACGGCCGGCCGGCCGCCGCTGCGCCGGCGGCCCGACGGCTTTGCCGGCCTCGCCGCAATCATCGTGGCGCAGCAGCTTTCGACGGCGAGCGCCAACGCCATCTGGGGCCGGCTCGCGGCGGCGTTCGATCCGCTCGATCCGGCGGCCATTATCCGCGCCCGTCCGGCGCGGCTGGCGCGGCTCGGTCTGTCAGCGCCGAAAATCCGCGCGTTGAAGGCGATTGCGCGCGCCGTCGCCGGCGGCGACCTTGGGCTTGCCGCGCTCGGCGAACTTGCCGCCGAGGACGCGCACGCGGCGCTCACCGCCGTCCACGGCATCGGGCCGTGGACCGCCGACATTTATCTGTTGTCCTGCCTCGGTCACGCCGACGCCTGGCCGGCCGGCGATCTGGCGCTGCAGGAAGCCGCCCGGGTCGCCTTTGCGCTGCCGTCCCGGCCGAGCGCCAAGGAGATGCAGGCCTTGGCTGATCCATGGCGGCCATGGCGTGCGGTAGCGGCGCGGGTCCTCTGGACCTACTACCGCGCGGCGGCGGCGGCGAAATCATCGCCGCCACGCCCGGCGGCCGGGAACGGCGCTGTGGCAAAAGCAAAGAAACAAAAGCGCCGTCCCATTGCGCGACCAAAAAGCCGCGGGTCTGCCGGTGGAAATCGTCGAAGAATTCCGAGCGGCCGGGCGCCAGCGGGCCGGCGTTGACGACGCCTTCGGGCCCGGCGCTATTGCTGCTGCACCTGCACCGTCACATGCGACAAGGCACGAAACCTTCGGAGCAAGGTGCGATAATAGTCCGGCCCGCGTTGCCGCCGCGTTGCCACCGAGACGATCGCGCCCAAGTGACCGGGGCCGAGACGCCACAAATGCAGATCGGTCAGTTGATCGCCGTCGGTTTCGATCATGGCCCGCATCCGCTCGGCCATGCTCCGATCCGGATTCATGTCGAGCAGGATGGCGCCGGTATCGCGCACCAGACTGTAGGACCAAGCGGCGATGACGACGGCGCCGGCCAGGCCAACAACGGGATCCAGCCACGCCCAGCCGAGGAAGCGGCCAAACAAGAGCCCGACGATGACCAGCACCGAAACCGCCGCGTCCGCCATAACATGAACGATCGCGGAGCGCATATTGTTGTCGCGCTGCGCCCCTCCGTGCGCATGCTCGTGTTCGACAAACTCCACCACGTGGACGTCGCCGCCGCGGTCGAGAGACACGCGCACCGTGAACCGATGCGGCTCGGGGATTTCGTCGATCAACTCCAAATAGCCGCCGCGCGCGGCCATGGCGAACACTTGGCGCTCACCTCCCCGGCGCAGGGTCTCGATGGCGACGTCATCGGCGGCAAGATCCTTGCCGGCACGCGTAAGCCGGAAGCGCGGCGGCACGCCCTGCTCGAAGATTTCGACGGTCAGAGGACCGGCGCCGGTTTGCAAGATATGCGCCTGGTCGTGATCGTGGTCATGGCCGGCATAAAAGCTGCCGTGATCGTGACCACGATGGCCGCCGCTGAGGAGAAGCGCACTGGCGACATTGACCGCCAGTCCAAGCCCCGCAATCGGGATGGCTTCGTTGAAATCGATCGCGACGGGCCAGATGAAGCGCATCACCGCCTCGTAGCCGATGAGGAGCGCGATCATGGCAAGCACGATCGCGCTGGTGAATCCCGCCAAGTCTCCGAGCTTGCCGGTGCCGAAGCTAAAACGTTCATCTTCGGCGTGGCGGCGCGCGTAACTATAGGCCAACGCTGAGAGCAGCAGCGCGCTCGCATGCGTCGACATGTGCAGCCCGTCGGCAATGAGCGCGATCGAGCCGAACAGCAGGCCGCCGACGATCTCGGCAATCATCATGACGGTGCAGAGCGCGATCACCATCCAGGTGCGGCGCTCGTTACGTTCGTGGCCTTCGCCGAGAAAGACGTGAGAGTGCTCGCCCGGAAGGGTATCCGCCATGGCCGATCCTTCATTTGCCGCAGGCGGGTCTATTTTAGCTGGATCGCGATGCGACTAAAACAAGTGAAAGTACGGCACGGCGCTGTGTAGGTCAGGCGGCTGCGCGGCAGATGCAATTTAATGCCGTGCCGCGGCCGGCCGTTGTTTGTCGAATCGAGCAATTCCAGAATTCGCCTTCAGCGTTGCACGAACGTTCGTTTCGATGTTATTTGGAAATACTGAGAAGACCAGTTTGGTTTTACTTTATTCTAAAGTAAAAGACGGAGAGACGCCCCATGGCCCGCGCTACGCCTGCTATGTTGTTCATCGCCCCCGCCATTGCGCTGGTAACTCTGCCGGCCGCGGCCAAAGAGTTCTATGTCGGCGAGCCTGTGGTCAAGAACGCCATGCAGATCGTTCCGCACTATCTGCTCGGCATCGAAATGTCGGCGATGCCCAAAGGCTCGGCGATGGGCCCGAACGCGGTGCATCTCGAGGTCGACGTGCATGCGACCAAAGACGACACCCGCGGTTTCAGGGAAGACGAGTGGATCCCGTACTTGACGATCTCGTACACGATCGAAAAAGTCGGTACGAAGCTCAAGAAATCCGGAACGCTTCTGGCGATGACCGCCGGCGACGGCCCGCATTACGCCAACAACGTCGCGCTGATGGGCGACGGCGACTACCGCCTCACCTATCATTTCGAGCCACCGTCGAAAGCAGGCTTTCTCCGCCACGTCGACAAGGCGACCGGCGTGCCGGACTGGTGGCAGCCGTTCTCGGAAACCTGGACATTCCATTTCCCGAGCAAGGAATCCTCCAACTGATCCCGCGGACCATGATGATTCGCCGTTCGGCCTTGCTCGCACTCGTCGCGCTGACCGCCGGCTGCGCCGGCGCGGCGGCCGAGGACGTGTATGCGACCACGATTACGATTCGCGGCCATCGCTTCGAGCCGGCCGAAATTCGCGTGCCGGCCGGCAAACGCATCTTGCTGACGGTCGTCAATGCCGATCCGCTATCGGAGGAATTCAATTCGCCGGCGCTCAGGGTGGAAAAAGTGATCGCCGGCAACTCGAAAGGCGTTGTGCGCATCAGCCCGCTCAACCCGGGCCGCTATGATTTCGTCGGCGAATACCACGACGACACTGCGAAGGGCCATGTAATCGCCGAGTAATCGCCGTCGTCGTTTGGCCAGACGAAAACAACATCGAATAATCCGATCGAAAGGCCGCGCACGGCGCGGCGATGTCATCTCATTTCTCGCCGGATTTGCGCAGAAGATAGGCGTCCATGATCCAGCCCTTTTCGCGTCTTGCTTCGGCGCGGATAGCTTCGATGTCGTCCACGACCTCAGACAGGCGCCCTGACACCAGAATCTCATCTTCCGTGCCGAGGTAAGCCCCCCAATAGATGTCGATGTCTGCGTTGTCGATCTTCTTAAAGGCCCGTTCGCCGTCGAGCAGCACGACCACGCTGTCGACGTTGTTGGGAAATTCTTCCGCCAGCTTCCGGCCGGTCGTAATATGAATGGATTCGCCGATCCTATTGAGCGCAATCCGGTGCCGCGCCGCCAGCGCCTGCACGCTGCTGATGCCGGGAATCACTTCATATTCAAGCGCAAAGCCGCCCTTGGATTTTATCTTCTCTACGATCCGCAAAGTGCTGTCGTAGAGCGTCGGGTCACCCCAGACGAGGAATGCACCGCATTCTCCGTCGCCAAGTTCTTCCATGAGCAGCTTTTCGTAGCTCTTCTCGATCTGAGAATGCCACTCCTGGACGTTGGTTTTGTAATCGGATGGGTCTTTGGATCGCTCCGGCATCTCGAAACCGGAGAAGCGATAATCCCTGTCTTTGATATATCGCCCGCATATTTCCAGACGGAGCCGCTGAAGGCCCTCCTTCTCCATACCCTTACTCGGGATGAAGAACACGTCCACCCGATTGAGCGCGTTGATCGCCTGAATGGTCACATAGTCGGGATTCCCGGCACCAATGCCGATGATGAGAACTTTTCGCATCGCATGACTTCCGCGTTGCCTCGACGTGAGCCTACCAACGAAACGGTTAGCATAACGGTCTGCGAAACTCTTGGGTGGAAAATGCATTTAACAAAGGTGAGCCGCCACACGATCGTTTACATCCGGCTTTTTGCAGAATCCGGGGCCCGGGCCGGTTTGGTCTTGCACCGTTCGTCGCGGTGTCGGACAATTCGGTCCGATATTCGGAAGTTGCCGGCCATGAGCATCGAAGACTTGAGAATGGTCGCGAGGCATATAACCTGCGAACGTTGCGGCACCGAGTTCGGCTGCTCGCGCGATCTGGTTAGTAGTTGCTGGTGCGGCGCCCTGCCGTATCGGCTGCCGACGCCCCTGCCATCTGAAATCGGCCGCTTCAATGACTGTCTTTGCCCCTCCTGCTTACAAACAATAGCGGATCTGCTCGAAGCCAGCAGTCGGGATCGCCGAGCTGAAGACCTTCAGCAGCCGCGATAAAGCCACACCTGACCTGCATCGAAGGCGGCTCGCCAGCGCCGGCGGGCCCTGAAGCGCTTCGATAAGCTTTAAGTCAGATCAAATCGAGTCTCCGATGATGGCTTGCAGCGCCGCAAGCCCATCCGTAAGAGCCGCCGGCCCGGGCTGCAGGATCAGCGACGATTTGATCTCGTGCAGCGCGCCGCGCTGCACCGCCGGCGTGCCATCAAAGCCCGACCTCTTGGTGACCTTCTCCGGCCGGAATTTCTTGCCGCACCAAGAGCCGACAATAATATCCGGCTGGCGGCGGATCACTTCCTCCGCGGTTACGATCCGATCGGTCGCTAGTTTGCAGGATGCACGGTCGGCAAAAATATCGATGCCACTGGCGGCCTCGATCAACTCCGACACCCAGCCGATGCCGGAAATCATCGGATTGTCCCATTCCTCGAAATACACCCTCGGCCGCCGCGGCAATTGCGCGGCCTGTTGGCGCGCGGCTCCCACGACCGCAGCCAACTCGCCGGCCAGCCGCTCGGCCCCGATCAGCGCTCCGAGTGTGCGGATCATGTCGAGAATTTGCGCGATGCTCCGCTGATTAAAGGCGTGCACATCGACGCCGTGGCGAATGAGCGTCGCCGCGATATCGGCCTGGAGATCGGAGAAGGCCAAGACGAGGTCCGGTTTGAGCGCGAGGACTTTCGGAATGTCGGCGGAGATAAACGCGGAGACCCGCGGGTTCTCGCGCCGCGCCCGCGGCGGGCGCACCACGTAGCCCGAGATGCCGACAATGCGGCGCTCCTCGCCGAGAAGATAAATGGTCTCGACGGTCTCTTCGGTCAGGCAAACAATCCGCTCCGGCGGGTACATCTTCGTCCATCAAGCCGCGGCAATTCGACGTTCTCGCGGATGTTCCATGGGCTTCGGCGCTCATTTCCACCGCGATCCGAGATTGACGTTAGCGGCCAATGTCGCAAGGCGGCAAGCGAGCGGCCGCTCGGATCAGTTTATTGACAACCCGTCTGCCGTGTCCCTATGCTGCCTTCGTCTTCGCGAAACGAGGAAGCCGGTGAGATTCCGGCGCGGTCGCGCCACTGTATTCGACCCGTGTTTGTTGCAAGGTCGATAGCCAGACCCTCATCTTGATTTGGCACCGCTCTGACGGGACGCGCAATCCCAGGAGGAAGATTATGACAAGCACGACACTCGCACCGGCAGTCCCGGTTGCAACCATACCGCTTCGGGAACTGCTTCCCTGGGCGATTTTCGCCGGGCTTATCCTGCTGCTGGCGATCTATTTCGTCGGCGCCGAAGAAGGCGCGACGTCGCTGATCAGCGGAATGTACGTGCACGAATTCGTGCACGACGGCCGGCATCTCCTCGGTTTTCCCTGTCACTGACCGACAGGAATTCCTGCCATGGTCAGGACGCTTCTCGTCCGCGGCATGCTCGTCGGCATCGTCGCGGGCCTGCTTTCCTTTGGCTTCTTGAAAGTCTTTGGCGAACCGCAGGTTGATCACGCCATCGCCTTCGAGGAGCAGATGGACGAGGCAAAAGCCGAGTTCGCCAAGAAGCACGGCATCGCCGTGCCTGAAGAGGCGCCCGAACTGGTCAGCCGAACGGTGCAGGCCGGGCTTGGTCTGTTCACCGCCGTCATGATCTACAGCGCCGCCTTCGGCGGATTGTTTGGTCTTGCGTTCGCCCTCGCGCAAGGCCGCATGCCCGGTGATCTCAGTCCGCAGGCTTTATCTGCGCTTTTGGCTCTTATCGGTTTTATCGCGATTTATCTGGTGCCGAATCTGAAATATCCGGCCAATCCGCCGTCCGTTGGCGACCCTCAGACCATTGGGACGCGGACCGCGCTTTATTTCGGCATGATTGCGATTTCACTCATCGCCATGGTTGGCGCAATAAATTTCAGACGGATGCTGGTCGCTCATTACGGTGAATGGAACGCGACTCTGATGGTGTCGGCGTATTACTTGGCGGTGATGATTGCCGCCGGTCTCGCCTTACCCGCGGTCAATGAAGTACCTGACGAGTTTCCCGCAGTCGTCCTGTGGAAATTCCGCGTGGCCTCACTCGGAGCCCAGTTCATCATGTGGACGACGCTCGGCCTTCTATTCGGAACGCTGACGCAGCACGCCGCGAGTTTGCGCAGGTCGTGAATTTTCCCTTTCGGCTCATCCCGCTTCCGGTTGCGGCCGGCATCCGGCCATGACCGCGCGCCTTATTCTGGTCTGTCATGCGTCAACGAACGCGATGCGAAAGTCCACTTTCCCCCTTGATGAGCCGCTTGACGACCGCGGCCGCAACGAGACGGCCTCCCTCGCGGGGCGCCTTCCGCGCGCCGACAGGTGCTGGACCAGCCCGGAGCTGCGCAGCCGGCAGACTGCGCAAGGCCTCGGACTTGACGCCAAGCCGGTGCCAATGCTGCGCGATTGCGATTACGGTGATTGGAGCGGACGCAGCTTCGAGGAGGTGTACGCCAGCGAACCGGAAGGGGCCGCCGCCTGGCTGCGTGATCCGGCGGCGACGCCGCATCACGGCAAATCGATCCTTAGCCTCCTGCAACGGGTCGCCACATGGCTTGCGGGCGAGCAGGCTCAGCACCAGCAATCAATCGTCGTTACCCATGCGACCATCATCCGCGCGGCTATCGCTCATGCGATTGAGGCCCCGCCGCACTCGTTCTGGCGCATCGATATTGCGCCGTTATCAGCGACGCGTTTGAGCGGCAGTAACGGCCGTTGGAATCTCGTCTCCGCCGGCTGCGCTCTGCCACCACCAGGGTAAACCGGACGCGATCTACTTGCCGATTACAGTTCATAAGTTTCAATCTACTTCAATTCTAAAACATAGAAGTTGACAATGGCGCCTCGACCGGATGTTTTCATGTTTCGACTCACCGGGCCGCGGCAATCGGAAAAGTAATTGGGCGCAGGCGGCGCGTTACGCTGTAGTTGATATTGCAAAATGTAGCCATGGTTATACACTGTTCCTGATGCTTCGAACTGTGGCGGCGCGCTGATGAAGGGACTGCTGGTTGCTGGCGTATCGCTGATCGCGCTGACAAGCCGTGCCCATGCCGACGACCTCTCCGGCTCCATGCCCGTAAAAGCGCCGGCGGCGCCGACTGCTTATTATGACTGGACCGGCCTCTATGTCGGTGGGCACGCTGCCTACAGTCTGGGGCGCGCGAACAGCACGCTGTCCGATCCCAACCCGACAGCTTCAAGCAATGCGTTTGGTAGTCTCTATGGGGGCCTACAGGCAGGCTACAATTACGTTTTGCCTTCCCGGCTGCTGCTCGGAATCGAAGCCGATGTTACGTTCCCGCAGTTTTTCGAGAATGGCTTGATTTTTACGGGAGAAGCGGCCCAGGGCACGACCGTCACCGATAAAATCGACTATATCGCGACGCTGCGCGGGCGCTTCGGCTACGCGTTCAATCATTGGCTGATCTACGCAACCGGTGGATTCGCCTGGTCGCAGGCGCGCTTCGGCGAGACCAATGCCGCCAGCGATGAGGACCTAATTCTCCTCACGCACACCGGCTGGACGCTCGGTCTCGGCGCCGAGCTTGCAATTGCGCCGGATTGGACGGTGCGGATCGAATATCTCTACGACCGCTTCGGAAGCATCGCCGACAGCTTTCCATCGGGCACCGATTACCAGTCAGTCTTCGATATCAACACGCTGCGGATCGGGCTCAACTACAAGCTTGGTGGATCGGATGCCGAGACGTCGACGAAGGCGAGCAGCGATCAGTGGCCGATCACCCCCGGCAGTTGGAATGTCCACGGTCAGTTCACCTTTATCGAGCAGGGCTATCCGGCTTTCCATTCGCCCTACCAAGGCCCGAACAGCCTCACCGGCCCTGCCCAGGCGCAGGACACGGCGAGCACTACTGCATTCATCGGCTTTCGCCCGTGGGACGGCACTAAGATCTACGTTGATCCGGAGATCACCCAGGGTGAAGGGCTAAGCGGCACTGTGGGTGTCGCCGGGTTCCCCAACACCGAAGCGCAAAAGGCAAGCTTCCCGATGCCGCGCTTTGACCTGGCGCGTGTGTACGTACAGCAAACATGGGGCCTCGGCGGCGAGCAGGAGACCATCGCGGACGGGCCCAACCAACTGGCGGGAAAGGAGGACATTTCGCGGATAACCATTACCGCCGGCAAACTCGCAGTCACCGACTTCTTCGATAACAACGCCTATGCCAACGACGGGCGAACGCAATTCTTCAACTGGCAACTCTTCTGCTGTGGCGCCTACGACTGGACTATGGACCAGATCAGCTACACCTGGGGCGTCATGGCCGAAGTGAACCAGAAGGCTTGGGCCTTTCGTGCCGGCTACTTTCTGGTTCCCGCCGTGTCCAACACCGACGATTTCGACATGCGTTTCCCGGATGGCGAGTATATCGCCGAACTCGAATTGCGCTATTCGCTGGTCTCGCAGCCCGGCAAATTGCGGCTGATGGCCTGGGCCAACCGCGCCAACATGGGCAGCTATGCCGACGCCCTCGCCGAGCCGATCACGACCCCGAACTATCCCGACATCGCGCTGGTTCGCCAAGTAAGAACCAATTACGGCTTCAACGCCAATCTCGAGCAAGCGATCACGGCTAATCTCGGCGTTTTCTCGCGCGCGAGTTGGAGCCCGGGTCTCGACGAAATCATCGGCTGGACCGATTGCGACGAGAGCGTTTCCGCCGGCGCCGTGCTGAAGGGGACTTCCTGGGGACGCCCCAATGACAAGATCGGCGCGGCCGGCGTCCTCGACGGCCTCTCGCCCGAGGCGCGGGACTACTTCGCAGCCGGCGGGCTCGGAATATTGATCGGCGACGGCGCGCTCAATTACCGACTGGAGAAGATCCTCGAGACTTACTACTCCTACAGCCTCAACTCGTCGTCGAGCGTGACCTTCGATTATCAGTTCGTCGCCGACCCCGCCTATAACGCCGACCGCGGGCCGGTCCATATTTTTGCCGGCCGGTTTCACGCCGAGTTTTGAACCGCGACGTTCCAGCCGCAATGTGGCTGCCACGACACGTCGCGCCATTTCCTGCGATCAGGCCGGCGACGCTATCGCGCTCGGGCCATGGTTCGGATAAGGGAGCGACGGTATCTCCCTAATGAAAAATCTGAATGTCACAAAAATATCGAAGAATGGGCGGGGACGGGGTCGCGGTGAAGAAGCTATTGCCGGGGGCTGTCATTATGGTTGTGCTGGCGACCGCGCCGCGCGCGCTCGCGGCGGACGATATTATAGTGGCGAAGGCTCCAATAATGCCATCCAGCACTTCCTCCGCCTACGATTGGAGCGGATTCTATGCGGGCGGTCACCTGGGATATGGCTGGGGAAGCTCGAATTGGTCGGCGACGCAAAATGGGGCAAACGCGCCGAGCCTCGCCGGCTCTCTCGATTTTTTCAACATCTACAATGCCTTCAAGGGCACCGGCAGCGATTTGCTCGGGCTACAGGCCGGCTACAATTACATGTTTCGCTCACACTTTCTCCTCGGCGTCGAGGCCGACATGTCGTTTCCTAGCGTCCTTGGCGGCAGCCAGAACATATCCTCCGCGCTGATTGGCCAGGCGAGCTATCAGGAGCAAGAGGAAATGTCCGGCACGGTGCGCGCCCGCATCGGTTATGCTCTCGGAAATTGGCTCATATACGCGACAGGCGGCTTTGCCTGGAGCTACGACCAATTCACCCGAACGCAAATTGCCGGCGTGCCGGTTGGTGGCACGGCGCAACCGGGCGAGGAAGAAACGCTATTCATGGTGCCGCGGGTCGGTGGTGCAGTCGGCGCCGGGATCGAACTAGCCCTGACGTCGAGCTGGGTGGCGCGGTTCGAATATCTCTATACCGATTACGGGTTGCGAGGCGTCACATTCCCGGACGCGGCCCAGAGCTTCGATTCCGATCTCGCTGTACAGGCTCTGCGTTTGGGACTCGATTACCGGTTTGGGAGCGACAGTATCAATCCCGATCTCTTCACCAAAGGACCGGCCGCGCTCGACATGGGCTGGTTCGTCGTGCACGGACAAACCACTTTCATCGAGCAATATGCGGCACCGTTCCGCGCGCCCTATAGCGGCGTGAACAGCCTGGCCCCGAATGCCGGACGCGAGACTTGGGATGCCACACTCGCTGCGGGGTTCAAGCTGTGGCAGGGCGCCGCGCTCTGGATCGATCCTGAGATCGATCAGGGTTTTGGGCTGAGCAACACCGAGGGCATCGCCGGCTTCCCCAGTGGCGCCGCTTTCAAGGTTGGCGCCTCGGTTCCGTATCCGCGCATCCAACGGACCTTCATCCGGCAGACGATCGATCTTGGCGGCGAGACCGAGAAGGTGGACGCCGACTTCAATCAGTTCGCCGGCTCCCACACCACCGATCGGCTGGTTTTCACGATCGGCAAGTTCTCGGTCTCCGACGTCTTCGATACCAACAAATACGCGCAAAACCCGCGCACTGACTTCATGAACTGGGCGCTGATCGACGCCGGCACCTTCGATTACGCCGCCGACGCCTGGGGTTACACTTACGGCGCGGCGACCGAATGGTATCAGGGAAACTGGACGCTGCGCGGCGGGCTGTTCGATCTCTCGATCGTGCCCAACAGCACCGAACTCGATCCAACCTTCTCGCAATTCCAATGGATCGGCGAAATCGAGCGGCGCTACGATTTGTGGGGACATCCCGGCAAGATCGCCGTCACCGGCGTACTCAGCCGCGGCCGCATGGGGAGTTACGAGGATGCGATCGCACTGGCCGCGATCACCGGGGGTCCGGCTGATATCGCCGCGGTGCGCGAATATCGGAGCCGCGGCGGTGTCGACATGAACCTCGAGCAGGAAATCACATCCGCTCTCGGTATCTTCATGCGCGCCGGCTGGGCCGACGGCAATATCGAGCCCTATGAATACACCGACATCGACCGCACGATCGCCGCCGGCCTCTCGCTGAAGGGCGAGCAATGGGGCCGCCCAAACGACACGGTCGGATTAGCCGGCATCGTCAACGGCATTTCGCCCGAGCACGAGGCCTTCCTCAATGATGGCGGCCTTGGCATCCTGGTCGGCGACGGAATGCTTCCGCATCCCGGTCTCGAGCAGATCATCGAAACCTATTACAGCTACGCCCTCGCCTCCTCGACATACTTGACCTTCGACTATCAGTTCATCGTCAACCCTGCCTACAACGCCGACCGCGGACCGGTGAATGTTTTTGCAGGCCGTCTCCATACCGCATTCTAAAGCCAGCACCGCGGTGGCTAGGAAGATTTGCCCTCAAGCGACGCCGCAAGGCGGCTAACGGCCAAAGAATCATTGTCGAGTTCGGCGATTAGGATTGCGAGGTTGTGGTCGATTGCGGAGAGCGCTTTGGCAATGTGATCGAGCGCCGCGGCAATGCCTTCCTGATGATCATTGGGTGCTTCGGTAGCAACAAACGGTGGAAAGACATCAGGCGGATAGCTACTGCGGTCTTGACCAGACATGTTGTTCTTATCCTTTTCAGATTTTCTTCGACACGCCGGGGAAGCAGCCGCCGACCATATTGCGGCGCGAGCACGCCGATGCCGGTACCAATGAAGGAGACGGCGTCGAACAGCCTGACCACGCCGAAATGCATCACCAGCCGCCGAATTTGTAGTTGACGGCCAGCGTCATGATGGAAAAGCTTGGATAGCCATAGGTGACGACATCGCCGCCGAAAATCGTCGGCCCCGCCGCCACCGTGTAGGTGCGATTGCCAAGCCCTACAAAATCGTACTCGGCGCGCAGCGACAAGTTGTTCCAGAAAGCCCATTCAAGCCCGAAACCGGCGGTCCAGCCAAAATTGGAGTTGTTGCCGCCGCTGAGGGTTGCCGGGACTCCACCAATTGAAATCCCAGGATTGCCCGCCCCCACCCAGGCCGCGCCACCCTTGCCGTAAAAAAGAACGCGGTCCCAGGCATAGCCGAGGCGGCCCGTCGCGGTGGTCAACCATTGATTGTTGATAGTACCAAGGAAGGCGGCAGTGCCATCGGGAGCAGTTGCAGTGATGGAGACGTTTGCGGTGTTGGGAAGCCAATCGAACATGGCCTCGGCGCCGATGACGACGCCGCCCCGGAACTGGTAGTTCACGCCGACTTGGCCGCCGCCCATAAACTGAACGTTGGTTGGCGCTGTAAACGTACTACCGATCGTGTCGGAAAAATTTGTTCCGCTTAACCCTTGCCAGGCTGCGCCAATATTGCCGCCGATATAGAAGCCCGTCCAATTATAGACGACCGCAGGCTCCTTGTAGACCTGCGATAGGTTCGGTGCCGGAAGATCAGCAGCCAACGCCACCGATGGAGCGCCGGCACACAGAGCGAGCGCCAAAGCGACGTATTGCCGGAGGCGATTGTCTGGTCTGCCCGACTTCAGTTTGGCGCTGCCGGCCTTGTGGTCGCGGCCGCTTCCTTGTCTTCGCCACATGTTGTCTGTTCCTTCTAATGCTACCTCGGTTCACTCTTCAGTGCGCGCCACAGTTGTTCCAGTGGCTTGCCTGATGTTGCGCTTCAGATCTTCTTCGACACGCCGACGAAGAAGCCGAGGCGCGGTCCGTATTGCGGCGCGAACACGCCAATGCCGCAGACGCTGTTGCCGGATGGGCAGGCGCCTGCACTACCGCGAATGAGATAGCTGGTGTCGAGCAGGTTGATGATGTCGAAGCGGATGGTCATCGGCTTTGGATCGTCGGGCAGCAGGAACTGGCGGGCGATGCCGACGTTGAACTGCGCATAGGGCGGCACCGTCGAGATATTGGCGTCGCCGCTGCGCAACCCGCTGCCATAGATCATGTCGCCACTCAGCTTGATGCCGCATAGCGACGGCCCGTCGGTCCCCGGCAGGCCATTGAATATCTCTCCCGCATAGGCGGGGCGGCCGCAAAACTGATAGATAAGGCCGGCCGAGCCGGTCGCGAGCTGGGTGTGGTCGGTGTAGATCCAGTGCGAGTCGACGTACTGCCGCAGTGTCTCGCCGCCGAGATCGGCGAGCGGCACGGTGTTGTCGAACAAATATTCGTTCGACACGACGTCGGTCGCCTTCTCGAAGCCGAGCGCGAGGTTGGCGTAAGCCTGGAAATTGCCGCTGTGAAACTTGGCGCTGAGCTCGACGCCTTCGACAACTCCCTGGGCGTAATTGAAGGCGCTCAGCACCAGCGCCTGGCCGAAAACGCCGTTGTCGATGAGGTCGGTTGCGAGTTTGTAGTAAGCGTCGATCCCGAGATCGAGATCGGTGCAATCCTTGGCCGCCGGCTTGCTGCATCCGAACGGAATATTCTGGTCGACGCCGGCATCGAAATAATTCGACCGCTCCGGCAACACCGGGTCGGTACCAGGACTGGTCGGAGCGCCGGTGGTGCCGTTGAACAAGGCGATATTGGCGGGAGCAGCTTCCACCAGCACCGGCGGCGTGAAGTAGCGCGCGTAACCGGCGTGGAAGGTTGTGTACTCGTACGGCTTGTAGGTGAAGCTGATACGCGGGCTCAACTGATTGGCGTTGACGTACTCCCACATCTGGTCGAAGCGCAGGCCGCCATTGATGGTGAAATTGTTGGTGACCTTCCATTCGTCCTGGGCGTAGACGCCGGCGAGCCAGCCGAGCTTGGCGACGTTGTCCACGATGGTCTCCGGCGCGTCGATCGCCACGCCCGCCGGCGCCGGTTCGACCAAGGATGAATTGCCGACAAAGGTCTGCTCGCCGCTGACGGTAAAGCCGGCGCGGATCGTATGTGCCGGGTTGACCCGGTACGAGCCGTCGCCCTGCAACCCGTTGGTATAAGACTGGCGGACAATGTCCGAGGCGATGCCGTTGATCAACAGGTCGCCGACCGCGTCCGGCGTAAATATCAACTGGTTGTAGCGGGTGAAATAGGACAACTGCCCGTCAAAGCCGTTGACCGATTTCTGCAGTGCCAGCACGCCGTATTGGGTGTCCTCGTATTGGTGCTCGTTGAGATTCGCCGAGTTGAAGCTGGTGATGCCGTACACGCTGCTGACCGGGGGGTTACCAGCAAAGCCGACCGGCTGGCCGGGAACGTTGGGAATTTGAAACTGACTGGTTGAGGTGCCGCCGATGAAGCTTAAGCGCGTCGTCGGGTCGACGAATGTCGACATGTAGGCGAAGCCTTTTTCCTGCGTCGAAAAATCGTGAATCGGGGAATACGTAGGCAGCGGATTTTCGATGCCCTCGTTGGTCTGCAGATAGCGACCGGTGAAGTAGTATTGGACGCCGGCAAAGCAGTCGGCGCTCGGCAGCGCGTGCGTTCCGGGTGCGGGCGCGGCGGTCGGACAGGTGCTGCCGAACGTGCCGCCATATTCGGCATAGGGCGTGATGGTTCCCTGGCTGCCGCCGTAAACGCCCACCGTGCCGCCATTGTTGAAAATGTCGGCGCGGGTGGTGATGTCGACGAGGCCCACCGTGCGCATCCCGAATTCGGCCGGCAGCGCGCCCGTGACCAGCGCGATGCTGCCGATATAGTTGGCATCGAAAATACTGCCGAAGCCGGTAACGCCGTCCGGCAGCATGACGCCGTTGATGCGGAACTGGACGTTGGCGTGGTCGTTGCGGACATGCAGAAGGCCGCTGGCCGCGAAATCTTGCGAGACGCCGGGTGCCTGCAGCAGCGCCTTCTCGACCGTCTGGTTGGTGCCTCCCGGCAGCGCGTCGATGGTGGCGTGAGTGAGCGTGTCCGATGTAGTGCCGATGGTGGTGTAGAGATTGCTGCGACCCGCGTCGAAGGCGTCGGCCTTGGCGTTGAGCTGCGCGGCCGGTGTAATGGGCGCCGCCGGCGGCGCGGCGCGAACTTGCTGCGTGTGCGGCTTCTTCGGTTTTTGTTTTGGCGCGCTGACGACGACCTCGGGAAGCTTGGTTTGTGCGGTCGCTGATCCGCCGAGCCCCGCGAAAGCCAGCAGCACCGAGCTACATAGAAGATACGGGCACCACGCGGGCAACGCGCGGTAGACAAAGATGGACATGACGCTCCGCCTCATTCTGCAAGGAACAGGCCACATGGGCCGGCGTGCCGGGCGGTCGTGCTGTCGCGACAGTCGAAATTAGGAGGAAGATGCCGCGTTCAATCCTGCTAGCATTGCCGGCGCACAGGCGCGGCAAGACGCACGATCAGCAACGACCTTGAGATCAGGCGAACGGGGGAGCGCGCGACTGGAATGGCGCACGCCGCGACACAATGAAACCAACCGCGGCGCGATAGAAATGTTCGATCGGTCGAGAAACAAACGGCACCGGTAATTGCGGCGCCTGCGGAACGAACGAGTTCGAAGCCAGATAGATCGTGGCGCAGATGGCGCAATAATCGTCGCCGTCGCCGCCGGGGTGTTGTGCGGGAAGCTGGGATACCCGCGCGCTGTGGCCGGCGACCGTCGTCCGATCGGACACGCGATGGATGCCGTCGAGATGAACGTGGCCGAACGACAGGACAAGTTGCAGCGCCAGCGCCGTAAGCGCCAGCCAACTTGCAAAACGCCGGTTGCGAAGCCCCGAACGCATCAGGCTCATCCCCGCCAACCCGGTATGGTTAACGTTATATCATTACCTGCGCAAGGCCATTGCTTCTTCTTTCAATCCACCAGCGTCAGAAAGCGTTCTCCGTGGAGGTATCGCGCCAGGTTCAGCTTGCCGTCATTGTCGAGCGGTCCAGAAAGCTCCGCTGGTCGGAATGATTTCCTCCCGCACATATCGTCAATGGTCGCCCGAATTTGATCGGGAAGGACAAATTCCTTCCCGCGAACTCCAAGATAGCGTTGCGTTGTTCGATCGAGATGCGATAGCAGCCTGCTTCCGGCGCCTTGAGCTGAGTCTGCAATCCGATCACGGTCGCGTCGGACTGGGAGGTCTCCGCTGGGCGAACCCGCACGGCCCTCACCCTCTGCAGAAAGCTCTCGACCAAACGATCAGAGTCTATGTTGTCACGCAATTGGTCCATGTGCCGGATGAGACCCTCTCTGAGCGTCTTCCGAAGATCCTCGCGCGTCGCAAACCCCGGCGGCAAGCCGGTTCGAAAGCCGGCCATTTCCCTGCATGAGGCCCGCAGCTCGGAGATAAGTTCAACCCAGGTGTAGACAGTTATCCCGATCGTAATATGAGCGGAGTGACCGCGCGAAGTATTGGCAGCGTGGACATAACCTCGTGGCAGATACAAAAGATCGCCTGGCATCAGTTCGAGCTCGAGAATCGGCGCCGGCAAAGCGTAGCCGATAGGCGTGAAGGGTTAAGTCCGGTGTGGCAATGTCAGCGGTGGTTCGTACAAGCACCATCGCTTCATGCCGGCAATCTGCAGCACGAATACCTCATGCGTATCGTAGTGTGGAGTGAAGCCCGGCGAGTTGCCAGGCGTCAGATACGCGTAAGCATGCGCGGCGTGGCTGAATTCATTCTCCAGCGCCGCGCACAGCTCCCTCAAGGGCGCCCAGGTTCGTTGCAGCGCCGGCAGCACCACCGTCGCTCCTGAGCGATATTCGGATTGAATTTGTCCGATGTCAGGCACGCCATTGAAAAACTCGCTGCCGTGTTTGATGTTGCGTGTATAGGCCTCCGCGGACAGATAGGAGCCGTTCTTGGCGAGCTGGATCGCCGGATAACGCAAGTCGGCGGAAGATATGATGCTCTCTAAATCCAAATTTGTAAGAATGGAATCGTAGTAGCGCGCGTCACCTCGACTGAGGTGCAGAGGTTTGCGCTCCCAATGATCGCGGAAAAAATCCTCGGGGCGAGCCGGAGCAATCAACGCAGTCAGATCGAAGGCTTTGGTGTGAGCTTGGCTACTCATGACGGGCTCCGGCCGGGCATTGCGAGCGGCTATCCATCGACGCTTCTTAGTCGAATAGACCGCCATCAAATTTGTACGCAACGCCGACGCGCACATCGCTGATCGGCATTCTCTTTTCGGTATCGGCGGAATTCGTCGGGACGTTCACGAAGCTCGAAATTCCGAGATTGGTGTATCGGTATTCGATACGCCCGAAGACATTATTGGTCAAAGCGTAATCGACGCCGGCACCGGCAGTCCAGCCATTGGCGCTGCCGCCATTGCTGACGAATGGAGCCGACCCAAGAAGGGCATAGGAGGCCGAAGGATCGCCCCACGCCAAGCCGCCGGTGCCGTAAACAAGGAAGCGGTCAAACGCAACGCCGAGCCGGCCGCGGACCAACTCGTAGTTCTTGATCGTCGCGGACAGCGTGAAGGGACCGTCCGGGAACGCGCCGGTCGTGCCGAGCGCGGCCTGTTGTTGATTGTCACCGCTCAGATTGGAGCGCTGCCAGTCGCTTTCTATGCCGGCGACCAACCAGTTGAGCTGATAGTTGGCGCCGGCGAAGATCCCGGCGAAGGGTCCGTTGACGCCGTAGCTGTATGGCGCAAGCGGAACTCCTGACGCGGTCATCAGGGTTCCTTCCGATCCTGTCCAGCCATAGCCGCCGTCGCCACCGAGATAGATACCAGTCCAGTTGTAGGAATAAGGGGCCGGCGGGGACTTGTAGACCAACGCCGGCGCCGCCGCGGGTGGTGTTGGCAACGGGGCCGGCGCGCCGCTCGCCGACGGCGCGCCTGAATTGAATTTGTAGATCACGCCGATTTCGATCGCGCTCACATTCATCGTCGAACTTGTCGTGAGCTGTGCGAACGGAAGTGAAATGGTCGACGATCCAAAGTTCGTGTAGCGATACGCGGCAAACGCATTCCAGCTTTGTGCAAAGGCGTAGGCAATGCCACCGCCCGCGGTCCACCCCAGCAGGCCCTTGTTGACAGCCTCGGTGGTCCCGGCTGTGGCAAGGTTGAGCGCGCCCGTTAATTGCGTTCGAATAAATTGATCATTTGACCACGCCATGCCGCCAGTAGCGTAAAACAGGACGTTGTCGCTGGCATAACCGATGCGCCCGCGGACGGTCTCGCTGTCAAAGACGGTGTTTCGATAGGCGCTTGTGCCAGAGGCATCGGTGATTGTCGTCGTGGTGGTACCGCCCGAGGACATGTCGCCCGCCAAACCAAGCACCAGGCGAGATTCCGTCATGTAATCAAAACCCAGTTGAATACCGCTTCCCCACCGCAACGTGTTTTCATTGGGGACTGCAAGCGGCAAGCCGGTCGCAGCATTGAGGGTGCTGCTGTTGCTTCTGATCGAGCTGCCATCAACGAAGGCGCCGATATAAGGACCGGTCCAGTCGTAATTCGGCGCCGGCGCACGGTATTCGGGGACCACATGTTTCAGCTCGGCCGTCATAGCCGAGAGGTCGAGCGTGTCGATCGGCCCGGCAAGCGTGATCCGAACTGCCAGCGGATCGAGTGGATGGTAGACGTAATCCATCACGCCATTGGCGCAGACGGCGGCGGGCACGGTGGATGCGCCGTGCGCCGGGTAGCACAAGGAATACAGGGCGTCCGTCGTGAGCAGCGAGCCATAAGCGTAAGTGTCGAGGTCGCTGGTCGAATTCAGCAGATTGAGCGCGTCGAGCTGGACCCGCCAGCCATTGGCGAACCGGTAGCCCACGCGGGCGTTGATAGTGCTCATCGGCGGCGACTTGAAGGTGCCGTCCTCGGTGAGCGGTCGCGAGCTGATATATTGCCAGCGCAGGGTACTGAACACGCCGGTCTTTTCGCCAAGCGTAATGCTCGCGGAAGCGATCATCCAGGGCGAGTTGTAGATGTAGTTGCCCGGCGCGTTGCCGATCTGCGCCTGCGGATAGCCGGCGAGCGACTGGTAGAGCGCCGCCTGCGTCGTGTCATAGCCGAGAAACCGGGCGCGTGTCAGAGCGAGATTGGCATCGACGCGAACCCAGGAAGCCGGCTGATAATTGTTGGTGATCTCAACGCCGGTGCGCTGGCTGGGCAGCCCAGCCGTGGTATCGCCGGTGTCGCCGTCGAAGAACAGCTCGGAATCCTGATGTATGTAGAAAAGGCTGACCGAGCTGTCGAGACCCGGCACGATCTTGGTTCGAGCCCCGACTTCGGCGCCCTGAGAACGCACCAGAAATGGCGAGGCGCCCTCCGGCGTCGTCGGATCGCCCGGCACCTGCGTAACAGTAGCGGCCCGTGCGTCGTTGCTGTGATAGCCCATGCCAGCGCCGACAAAAAATTCGGTTTGGGCGAACGGCCCCACCACCATTCTGAATTTCGGGCTGCCAAGGATGCTGTTAACGTTTCCCGAATTCGTCGGCTGCAAAATCGAATCAACCGACGCCGCGTAATAATCGCCGCGCCAGCCGAAGATGGTCCGCAGCCAGTCAGTCCAGTGCACCGTGCTCTCGGCATAGATTGCCGCATTGCCTTCGCCGACGCGGTCGTAGATGTAGGGCGCTAGCATCTGGCGCTGGTACGAATAATTAAGCGCCGTGATGATGTCGTCGTAACGGGACTGCACGCCGAACACGGTTTCAGTTTTGAAGTCGAACAACGAACCATCGAAGCTGCGCGAAGCACCGCCGCCGCCGTAGACGCGATCGTCGTGCTGGTGAAACTGGTCGCCCCAAACCGGATTGACGGTGTCCCACGTATAATTGTTCCACAGATCCATGGTATATTTGACGACGTACGCATTGGCCTTCCAGGACCCGTTATCGGTTGATTGCGCGATCCGGCCCGACAGCGAAAATCGGCTGGTGTCGCCGCCGTCGGTTGGGTCGAGCGCGCCGTACAGCCCGATTTGTCCCGTCGTCAGAGCGCGCAGTGCGACCTGATCAGTCGAGTTCCAGGTGTTGGCATAGGCCATGCCGGTCAGCGTCAGCCCGTCGGTCGCCGTGCCCTGGCTGTAGCGCGACAGGCCGCTGAACTTCTTCATGTCGTCTGGGGTCGTCCACGGGCCGTCATAGGTGGTGAATTCGCCGGCATAGAGCAGCGTGCCGTCCCCGGTCTTGGTTGAGCCCAGAGACAGAAACCTCCCGTAACCGAAGCTGCCGCCGGTGATCGACTGGATGTTCTGATCGACGCTGTCCCGCACGGCGATGTGCAAATTGCCGGCGTTTGCGAAGTCACCGACGTCGGCCCAATACGGTCCCTTGCGCACTTCCAGGCTGCTGACCGTCTCAGGAATGAGCCAGTTGAGATCGGTGTAGCCCTGGCCATGGGCATGGGTAGGTAAGTTGATCGGTATGTCGTCCCAGAATGTCGCGAGATCGGTGCCGTGATCGAGGTTCCAGCCGCGCAGATAGTACTGATTGGCCTTGCCGCCATCGGCATGCATGACGACGGCCAATCCCGGCACCGCCTCGAGAATCTCGCCAGGGCGGGTGACCGGAAGCGTGTTGAGCTCCGCGCCGGAAATAGTCATCTCGCTCGCCATGGACGGCGGCACCGTCGGGCCGCCGGCCACGTTTGGAGCACCGGTCTGGTAGGGCGACGAAGGCGGAGGTGTCGGCGCCACAGATTCCGTCGCTCCGCTTTGCGGCGGAGCCGAGGGTGTCGACCGCGGTTCGCGCTTGCCACTCACCTGGATCGTGGGAAGCTGCGTACTGTTCGATGGAGCCGGTCCCGGGCTGGTCGGCGCCCGATCGGCGCTGGAAGGCGGCGCGGTGGCTGCCGCAGGCATCTCGCCCGTCGTGGAGGACTGCGGTGGCAAAGGTGGCGTTTGCGCCCAAGCGCTGACGCTGAGCGAAGAAATCAAAAAGGAAGTCGATGCAAGCAAACGCGCTCGCAACGGCATGAATGCCCCTGTCGTCAGGGGGAGACAAAACCGTACTAGACCACGACGCGCTGCGAACACCGCTCCGACGGAACTTCGGCCGCGTTCGAGTAAATTCGTCCCCGCGCCATCGCCCGCGCCCCCTCGTCCGCCGGGCAACTGCAGTCATCCTGCGCAATCGGTATGACGTTGTCAACAAATATGCATACTTATTCGCGGTCGCAGGCGCGCCCGACTGAGCGTCCGCCAAACAGTTCTGCTGTCTACAAAGCGAGTAGCCGCGAGCTTTCGTTGGCCAAAAACGCCACGAGCTCTTCATATCGAAGCGGGCTATCCTCTCCGCTGAAACAATTCATCAGCACTTGATGCATCTGCTTCGACCGTTCAGGATAAGCCTCCGCAAATTGCTTGTAGCAAAGATATAGATCACGCGTAAAACGATTAGCCGTGTTCATCGTGACTTCAAATCCTGAACGCACAATTCTTCTCGAAAACCATTGACGCGCGGCCCGTTCAGCGCCATTTTTTCGACCTTCTTCCAGCCGTCCGGGCAGCTTTGAAAACTCGTTTGCGAGTGTAAAGGCGTGGCTCACCATGTCTGGTCCGATTTTGAACGGTTTGATGTCCTTCGCGACGTCATCTCCTGCCAGGATGAGACCCTGCGTCTTTAGCAGCATGTGAAAGTATGGCCGTCGTTGCGGACGATGAATTTTGTCGAATTTTTCCCGATCGAGGCGAAGAAGCTCGAGACCGCTCACAAAAGGAAAGGCTGATTTAGCGCATCTTTCCAAATCATAGTCTGCCGATTTCGAAGCCGATCTCTGAAAAATAAATAAAATCCGCGTCAGAGACATTTTCAATGGCCAACCCTCGGGGAATTGAGCCGCGAATGTAGACCGAACGTACGGCTTGCCTTTTTATGAGAGATCGGATCACAAACTCGACGAGTGGTTTCCAGGTGTCGCCGACGAGATCGATGGAGACATCGGGGCAGACATGGCCAAATCGATCAGCCACAAGAAACCGACCAATGCGCCGAGGTTGGATCATAGTGCGATGCGCCGGCGGCTCGCTCGCACAAGGCCCGGATGCCGGGGATCATCGCGGGCGAGCTCAATACAAACTCTAAGGGCTGGTATGATGATGTCAATTAATCATCATAATGAAACCCGCAGTCCGAGGAGAAGACGATGCAGCGCGTGACCATCACCATCGACGACGGGCTTGCCACCGAGCTTGATCGCTTCATGGCGACGCGCGGCTACGCCAACCGCTCCGAGGCGATCCGCGACCTCACCCGCTCCGGTCTGCAGCAGGCCGCCACCGAAGTCGCCGGCGCGCGTCCCTGCATCGCCGCGCTCATCTACGTCTACGATCACGAAATGCGCGAGTTGGCGCAACGGCTGACGCATGATTACCACGAGCGTCAAGATCTCGCGCAAACAACCCTGCACATGCATCTCGATCACGAAAGTTGCCTGGAGGTCACGGTGCTCAAGGGGCGCGGCGCCGACGTGCAGGAACTTGCCGACCACATCATCGCCGAGCGCGGCGTGCGCCATGGCCGCGTGATCTACCTGCCGGCCGGCGCCACGCATTCCCACGGCTCAGGCGAGACCCACAGCCACGGCCGCCGCCATGGCGCTAGCCATCAGCGGCGGACATGAGATAGGTCAGTGCTGCGGCAGCAAAACAGGAGCGCGAATGGCCGTTGAGCTCGATGGTCCGCGACTTGCACCGCGCTCCGGCGCTGCGCAGCAGCTGGTTGTGTTCCTCCACGGCTTCGGCGCCGATGGCAACGATCTCATTGAGATCGGCCGCGCCTGGCAGCCGCTGCTGCCGCACGCAGCTTTCGTGTCACCGCATGCGCCCGAGCCCTGCGGGCTGGCGCCGGTCGGGCGGCAGTGGTTCGCGCTGACCTTCCGCGATCCGAACGAACGCTGGGTCGGGGTCAACCAGGCGGCGCCGGTGCTGGAGAACTTCATCGACGCCGAGCTCGCCCGCCATCGGCTGCCGGCTTCCGCGCTCGCACTCGTCGGCTTCAGCCAGGGGACCATGATGGCGCTGCATGTCGGGCTGCGCCGTGCGGTGCCGCCGGCGGCGATCGTCGGCTATTCGGGCCTCCTGGTGCTGCCGCCGGATAGCGGCCCCGAATCCGTCGCCCCCGAGATCAAATCGCGTCCGCCCGTGCTTCTGGTTCACGGCGACCAGGACGAACTTATTCCGCCACAGGCGCTGTTTGCGGCGACGCAGGGCCTGGCGGCGCTCGGCGTGCCGGTGCAGTGGCATCTGTCCGCCGGCATCGGCCACGGCATCGACCCCGACGGCCTCCGCCATGGCGGCGAGTTCCTGGCGCGGAATTTCGCCGGCAATCGCTGATCGTCCGTAACCCCCGGGACGGGCTTCACAATCCTGTCACGCCTTAATATAAACTAGCGTCCATGGCCGCAGTGCGGCATGTTGAGTCGTGGTAGGAACGTCGCCTTGAACGCTCATGTTTCGCCATCCGGCTTCCCGGCGCTGGTTCTGAATGCGGATTTTCGTCCGCTGAGCTATTACCCCCTGTCGCTGTGGTCGTGGCAGGATGCCATCAAGGCCGTGTTTCTCGAGCGGGTGAATATCGTCGCCAACTACGACCGTGCGGTTCACAGCCCCAGCTTCGAAATGAAGCTGCCGAGCGTGGTGTCGCTCAAGACCTATGTAAAACCGTCCACGCATCCGGCGTTTACGCGGTTCAACGTGTTCCTGCGCGACCGGTTCTCCTGCCAGTATTGCGGCGCGCGGGACGATCTGACCTTCGATCATCTGCTGCCGCGGTCGCGCGGCGGCCACACCACCTGGATCAATGTCGTCGCCGCCTGCTCGCCGTGTAATCTCAGGAAGGGCAGCTTGACGCCCGACGAATCCAAGATGTGGCCGTCGCAGAAGCCTTTCCAACCGACGGTTCAGCACCTGCACCGCAACGGCCGACTGTTCCCGCCGAATTACCTGCACGACAGCTGGCTCGATTATCTTTACTGGGACACCGAACTCGATCCGTGAGCGTTTCGTAAACGGCGGCGATTTTGTCGTCGCGGCGTGATCAGGCGCCCTCCGCGCGCTCCGGGGTTGTCTCAATTCCATCGTCGGCCTACATGCGCCGTGGCTCTTCGGCGTTATGCGGCGTTGCCTGACTGACAGCGCGGAGCAAATGGTGCAATGGGCAGCCTGGTCCTGCTCGATCTTCTCGGCGGCGTGGCGCTGTTGCTGTGGGGCCTGCACATGGTCCTTAGCGGCGTGTTGCGCGCGTTCGGCCCCGACCTCCGGCGTTTCCTCGGCAAGGCGCTAGGCAATCGCTTCGCAGCGTTCGGCGCCGGGGTCGTCTTGACGGCCCTGTTGCAGAGCAGCACCGCGACCGGCCTGATGACCGCATCGTTGGCGGCCGACGGCGTGGTCGGCCTCGTGCCCGCGCTGGCCATCATGCTCGGGGCCAATGTCGGCACGACGCTGATCGTGCAGGTGCTCTCGTTCGACATTTCGGCGGTGGCGCCGGTCCTGCTGATCATCGGCGTCATAACCTTCCGCGCCGGCGGTCAAAACCTTGCCCGCGCGCTCGGGCGCATCGCCATCGGGCTTGGGCTGATGCTGCTGGCACTGCACATTCTCGTCGATACTCTGGCACCGGCCGAGCAGGCGCCGGCGGTGCGCGTCGTGCTCGGCTCGCTGACCCACGATCCGGTGTTGTGTATCGTGATTGCGGCGGCGCTGACCTGGGCGGCGCATTCCAGCGTTGCCATTGTGCTCCTGGTGATGTCGCTTGCCTTTTCGCATTTCATCACCGGCGAGGCGGCACTCGCCTTGGTGCTGGGCGCCAATCTCGGCAGCGCCATCAATCCTCTGATCGAAGGGGGAATCCGCGGCGATCCGGCGAGCCGGCGCCTGCCGTTGGGCAATCTGCTCAATCGCCTGGTCGGCATCCTGCTGGTGCTGCCGTTCCTGCAGCCGCTGGCGCACGAGTTGGCTTTGCTGCAGCCCGACGCGGCGAAGATGATCGCCGAGTTCCACATGCTGTTCAATATGGCGCTGGCTGCTCTTTTCATTGCCCCGCTTGACGCCGTCGCCGCGCTATTGGTGCGGGTCCTGCCCGAACGCACGCGCCCCGCGGATCCCTCTGTCCCGCGCTATCTCGACGAAGCCGCTTTGGAGACGCCCTCCCTCGCGCTCGCTAACGCCGCGCGCGAGACGCTGCGCATGGGCGACACCGTCGAGGTGATGCTGCGTCAGGTCATGGCGGCGATCATGACCAACGACCGCAAGCTCGTCGACGAGGTGTCGCGGATGGATAATGTCGTCGACCGCCTCACCGAAGCGATCAAGCTTTATCTCACCAGGCTGACGCGCGGCAGCCTCGACGAGCGCGAGGGCCGACGCGCCATGGAGATCGTCTCCTTCGCCATCAACCTCGAACAGATCGCCGACATCATCGACAAGAATTTGTGCGAGCTCGCCCTCAAGAAGATCAAACGGCGCTACCAGTTCTCCGCCGAAGGCGCAGCGGAACTCACCGCTTTCCACAAGCGGGTCTGCGAGAACCTGCAGGCCGCTTTCGGCATCTTCATGACCGGCGACCTGGAAGCCGCCCGCCGGCTGCTGCGCGAAAAGGCCGCGCTGCGCAAGGCCGAGCTCGAGGCCGCCGACCGGCACTTCGAACGGCTGCGCGAAGGCCGTCCGGAGAGCCTCGAGACGACGTCATTGCATCTCGACATCCTCAGTGACCTGAAGCGGATCAACTCGCATATCTGCTCGGTGGTCTATCCGGTGCTGGAAGCGGCCGGCGAATTGCCGGCGCTCGAGCCCACGCCGAGCGAAGCGGCGGCGGATGCGCTGGCCTATCAGCCCAAGCTGCCGTGATCTCGGCCGTTACGCCGCGTGTTCCTTGGCCGCGCCGGCAAAGGCCGGCGCCACCTCCGCCATAAAGCGCGCCATCTCCTCCCTGACCTGCGCGTGCGGCTTTAGGCCCACATTGAAATAGAGGATGACTTCCGCAAAGCCGGCCGCCTCGACTTTCTTCAGCGTCTCGATCATGCGCGCCGGCGAGCCGAGCAGCACCGAGTTCTCGGTCAGATCCTCCGGCTTGACCTTGTTCAGCCGCTCGACCAGTTCGATGAAGTAGCGGTAGCTCGGCGGCGCGGTTTTCGGGTCGCTGGGGAAAGCCGGAATAACGCACTCTTTGTAATAGCGGATCTGGCGCGCGCGCTGGGCGTCTTCCTGTGCCTTGCTGTCGGCGAAATGGGTGAAGTAGCTGCACATCAGCCGCCCGGGCTTGGTGCCATGGCGCGCGCAGCTCTCGTGATAAAGGTCGGCCACTTGCTTGAGCCCGCCATAGCTCATGGCGGCGGCGAACGGTGCCACGATCAGTCCGCAGCCCAATCGCGCTGCAAGCTCGATCGAAGGTTTGGAAAACGATCCGACATAAGTCGGGATCGGTTGCTGGACCGGTTTCGGCGTGATGCGCACATCGTCGAACGAATAGTGTTTGCCGTGGTGCGAGATGCGCCCATCCGCCCGCCAAAGCTCGCGCACCAACTCGAGGCCTTCCTCGAAGATGCCCTGGTTGTCGGCAAACGACACGTGGAACGGTAGATATTCGCGCTGGTCGTAGCCGCGGCCGGCGGCGAAATCGACCCGGCCGCCGGACAAAAGATCGAGCGTCGCCCATTGCTCGGCGACGCGAATGGGATGATGCAGCGGCAGCACCGTCACCGCCGGGGCAAGCCGGATTCGCGTCGTGTTGGCGGCGACGTAGCCGAGCACGATGTCGGGGCACGACAGGACGCCGAGCGAATTGAAATGATGTTCGCCGATCCAGGCCGAGTGCATCCCGAGCTTGTCGGCCAGCAGCGCCTCGGCGGTGATATCGGCCACGAACTGATTTGAGGAGCGCGGGTTGTTTTCGTAGTGATTGTCGCTCAGTGTGAAGTAGCCGAATTCCATGTTTCCCTCCCTGGAGGCCGGTCAAAGGCTACGCTAAAGTGATGCACGATAGTTGACATTGCATCTGTTGTAAATGCAATAATCGCGCAATTTTCACGGCGACATCGCCTGCGGCTCGTTAGACCCGGGAAACGGGAATTGGAGCCGGGCGGATCCGCCCGGTCGAGAGGAACGCAGTGAAAGATCACGGCAAGCTCGACCTCGACAATTATCTCCCGTATCTGGTGAATCGGGTCGGCACCATCATCGCCGAACAGTTCGGCGCGGAAGCGCTGGCGCCGTATCGCCTGAGCATCGCGATGTGGCGCGTCATGGCGGTGCTGGCGAGCAAAGGCGGCCAGCGCCAGATCGATCTCGCCGGCCTGACCAGCATCGATGCCTCGACGCTATCGCGGCTGGTGACGCGCATGGTCCGGTTGGGTGTTGTATCGCGCACGCGCTCCGCGAGCAGCACCCGGGAAGTCGTCGTGAAACTCACTGCCAAGGGCAAGATGCAGGTCGCGCGCCTCATCCCCGTGGCGCGCGAATATGAAGCCATTGCCATCGCCGGCGTGCGACCCGGGGAATTGGCGGGGCTTAAAAGCGGCCTGCGGCGGATATACGCCAATATGAAAAGCCGCGCGGGTTGATAAGCGCGACGGCCTCGCGCCAAATAAAGCGCTGCTCCGGCCGGAAGGTCGATCCTGGTGCGCTTGAATGCCGCTTTCCTTCCCGCCGGCAGTCCCCTACCCTTCCGCAGCGAGTGCGTAACTCGCCGACTAAAACCAAGAAGCATTGCAATATGGCAAGGGGACGAAATGACCGGCGCGGTCGAAATCCAGGTTTCGCGTCTTCTCGACGAGCGCGGGCTTGGCCCGTTCCAGATCAAGCTGCTCATCTGGACGGTTCTGATCGGAATCATCGACGGCTACGACATCGGCGCCATCGCCTTTGCGGCGCCGCATCTCGTCCATGATTGGCAGCTGCGGCCGAGCGACCTCAAATGGGTGCTCACCGCCAGCAATATCGGCGTCCTGTTCGGCTCTCAGCTGTTGGGATGGGTCGGCGACCGCTACGGCCGCAAGACCGCGCTGATCGCATCGAACCTGCTGTTCGGGGTGCTGACCTTCGCCGCCGCCTACTCGACCGATCTGACGCAATTATTCTGGCTGCGGTTTTTTGCCGGCTTCGGCATCGGCGGCGTCATCCCCAACATGGTGGCGATCAACGCCGAGTTCGGCGCCGCGGCAGCTGCGCGCCACGCTGGCGATCATCGCCGTCGGCTTTGTGCCCATGGGCGGCGCTTTTGCCGGCTTCATCAGCGCGGTGCTCGTTCCGCATTATGGCTGGCCGGTTCTGTTTCGGATCGGCGGCGTTGTCCCGGTTGTCACCGCGCTTGCCGCTATCATTGGCCTTTCGGAATCGATCAAATACATGGCGCTGCACCAAGGTCAGCGGCAGCGGCTAGAGCAACTGATCGCTGCGATCAGTCCCGGTTTGAAGGTGCCCGCCAACGCGCGTTTCGTCATCGAGGATGAGCAGCAGGCGCCGTCTTCCAATCCCATCTATCTGTTCCGCAACGGGCTATGGCTGATCACGCCGCTGGTCTGGCTGCTGTTCTCGCTCAACCTGATGGGGTTCTTCTTCCTCATCAGCTGGACGCCGACGCTGCTCGCCGCCGCCAAGCTGCCGCAGGCGACGGCGGCGCTGGCCGGGGCATTGTTTCAGGTCGGCGGCACTGTCGGCGCACTGACGCTATGCTGGTGGCTGCAGCGGCATCGTTTCTTCGCTATCGCCATCCTGTTCGTGCTCGCGGTGCCCGTGGTCGCCGCGATCGGCTATGCCGGACTGACCTCGGCGGCCGCCCTGCTGACGGCGACCTTCTTCGGCGGCTTCCTGGTGCTCGGCATCCAGTCGGGCATCAACGTCGCCGGCGCGATGATCTACCCGACCTCCCTGCGCGCCAACGGCTCGGGCTGGGAGCTCGGCGTCGGCCGCCTGGGATCGATTATCGGTCCGCTTCTTGGCGCACTGTTCGTCGGACTGCCGGTGGAAAAGCTGTACGTGTGGTCGACGCTGCCATTCGCCGCCGGCGCCATCGTCTGCTTCACAGTCCATGTGCTCAACACTGCGCGGCTCAATGCGCATCCGGAGCTTAAGGGCGCGCAATAGCGCCCGCCCCTGCTACTGCCGCCACGCAACGTGGTGCCGCCAGGCACGCATCGCACCAAATATTGTTGGCTCCCGCGACCGCTGAAATGCAGCGGTCGCGGGAAGTGAGATCGTCAGGCTTTGCCGAGCGGCACCGCGACGAACACGGTGGCGTCAGCTGTCTTCACGCGCATCAGCACGTCGTGCTTGCCTTGGGCTTTCGCTTCGGTCATCGCCTCGCGCATGTCGCCGGCGTCGGCCACGGCCTTGCCGCCGACATCGAGGATAATGTCGCCGGTGCGAATGCCCTGCTGCGCCGCCGGCCCATCGGGATTCACATTCGTGACCACGACACCCTTTCCGCCCGCGCCAGCGACGTCGCTGGCGGGCGCCACTTGCATGCCCAGATGCGTCATGGCGTTGGCCGGCGCAGCGGTGCCGGTCTCCGCATTTGCCTGCTTCTGGTTCGGCATTTGGCCGAGCGTCACGGTGAGGGTCTTGGCTTCACCTTTGCGCTGGATGTCGAGCTTGACCGAGCTGTTCGGCGCCAACATGGCGATCGAACGGGCCAGCTCGCGGGCATCCTTGATGGGCGTGCCGTTGACCGCGGTAATAACGTCACCCGACTCTATTCCCGCCTTGGCCGCAGGACTGTCGGCTTGCGGCTGGTCGACCATGGCGCCCTCGGCCTTCTTCATACCGAGACTCTCGGCGATGCCGGCGGTCACCGGCTGAATCCGCACGCCCAGCCAGCCGCGGGTGACGTGCCCATGCTCTTTGAGCTGGGCGACCACCATTTTTGCCGTGCCGGCCGGAATATCAAAGCCGATGCCGACCGAGCCACCGGAAGGCGAATAGATCGCCGTGTTCACACCGATCACGTCGCCGTCGACGTTGAAGGCCGGCCCGCCGGAATTGCCTTTGTTGATCGGAGCGTCGATTTGAATGAAATCATCGTAAGGGCCGGCTCCGATGTCGCGTCCGCGTGCCGAAACAATGCCGGCGGTCACGGTGCCGCCAAGCCCGAAAGGATTGCCGACGGCGACCACCCAGTCGCCGATACGCGGCGTGTGGTCGGCGAACTTCACGAAGGGAAAGTCGTTCTTGCCATCGACCTTGATCAAAGCGAGATCGGTTTTCGGATCGGTGCCGATCACTTTGGCGGTATAGACGGTCCCGTCGTCGGTGGTCACCTGCACCGACTTGGCATGGTCAACCACGTGGTCATTGGTGACTGCGTAACCGTCGGACGAAATGAAGAAGCCCGAGCCCTCACCGGTGATCATCTCGTGCCGCTGATGCATGCCGTTCGGCATGTTTTGGAAGCCGAATTGCTGGAAGAATTTCTCCATCGGCGAGCCGGGTGAGAACGGGATGACGCCCTGCCCGTCGTCCTGATCCATGCTCATCATTTTCGCCGACTCGTCGATCTTGACCCGTACGGAAATGACGGCGGGCTTCACCTTGACGACCAGATCGGCGAAGCCGGCGGGATGTGGCATCGTCGCGTCGGCGGCGTGCGCAGAAGACGCCCAGGTCGGCAGGCTTATCGGCAGATAGCCGCCAGGGCCGGCCACCAGCATCGCGACGCCGAGCCCGGCCACCGAAGCGAGGAGCGTCAGGCGACGCGGCGTCAGGACATTGCGATGATTGCGAGGGGAACTTTTGGTCATGATGAAGTCTCCATGGGATTCAACGTGCCGCGATGGCACCCTGAATTTAAATTGGTGTCGGCGCGTTACGCGAACGTGGCGAGGGAATTAATTTTAGGTAATGATCGATCAAAGAGGACGCTGTCTTGCGATTTGGCAGCTGTGTTACAGAGATACAATTTGCTACACGTCGGACTGTCGCAGGGCTGTGGCCAGAGGAACCGGATAATGGCTGCCAACGTGATCTATCTGGCGACGACCTGGATCATCCCAGTGATCATCGCCATCACCTTTCATGAAGCCGCGCACGGCTTCGTCGCCCATCTTCTGGGCGACGACACGGCATGGCTGCTTGGACGCGTCAGCTTCAATCCGCTCAAACACGTCGATCCGGTGGGGACGATCTTGTTGCCCGGCATCCTGCTGCTGATTTGCTCGCCGTTCTTGTTTGGTTACGCCAAGCCCGTACCGGTGAATTTTCGGGCGCTACGCAACCCGCGGCGCGACATGGTGTTGGTCGCCGCCGCCGGGCCGGCGATGAATATTGCGCTCGCCATTCTCGCGGCATTGGGATTTCACATCGTCGGCTTTCTGCCGGCGACCGAGGCGCAATGGCTGGCGGCGAATTTGAGGAACGCGCTCCTTATCAATGTCGTGCTGGCGCTGTTCAACCTGTTTCCGCTCCCACCTCTCGATGGCGGACGCATTTTGCAAGGGATACTTCCGACCTCGGCCGCTGTCCGATTTTCCCGGTTGGAGCCGTATGGAATACCGATCCTGATCGGTGTCCTCTTCGTGCTGCCGATCTTGGGCGCTCAATTGCGAGTAGACCTCGGCGTCATCCCTCAGGTGCTCGCCATATCGACCGGCGCAGTCGTTGAAGTTATCCTTCATTTCACCGGCAATGCCTGACAAAAACCGCAGCTCGATCGATTACCGGCGTTGGCGCCGCGCACCGTAACGGCCCAAATAAGTCCCGGTTGCCCGGTTGTACGATCTGAAGTGCGCCTCGCAGTGAGCGGCATCGCACCGGCGGCCATATCAGCTTGTGCAACGGGCGCAACCCGCCCAACCGCGATTTGGTTCGGCATAGGCTTGTGCGCATCGGTCGCACCCGCGGCGAGGGAAACTAATCGGTGCATTTGCGTTACGCCGACGGGAGCGGCCTCGTGTTCGCCTCTGTTTCCGCACTAAGGCGATGCGGCGCTCAAGCTGTGTTTTCCGGCTTGGGCAGAGAAGACGTTCCAAATGACGACCAATGACCAATCCCGCGGCATGCTGATTGCGCGGTTAGACCGTATCCCCGTTTGGTCCCTTCCGGGCCTCTTCGTCGGCATCATCGGTGTCGGGTTTCTTTTCACCTTCTATGACATTTTCGACATCAACGTCTCGTTCATCCAGACCTGCAGCCAAATTGTTCCCATGCTGCTGATCTGCGGGTTCCTCATCCTCGCAGCCATCATCGCGCAATTCGGCACGGCGACGCGGAGCCGGATGCTCGAGGAAGTTTCGCCGTAATGGTTCGCGCGGAGCGCGGCGGATCGCCTGATGACGACGCTGCGCCGATGCCCGCCACAGCAGGGAGGCCACAAACACATTAATGGGACTGCGGGGCGCACCGAGGCGCCGGCTGAGAGCCGACGCAAAAAACAGGAGAAACGTCCATGCGTCTGAAGCATCTTGCGCTTGGCCTGGCAGTAATCACGGCGCTGCCGGCCGCGGTTACGGCGGCACAAGCTGAAAACGGAATCTTTGTTCCATTGTTCACCTACCGAACAGGTCCCTTTTCGGGTTCAGGAATTCCCGTCGCCAACGGGTTGCACGACTACCTCACCATGCTCAATGAGCGTGACGGCGGCATTGGCGGTCAAAAGATCATCGTCCAGGAATGTGAGGATGGTTACGATACCCAGAAAGGCGTCCAGTGCTATGACTCCGTGAAAGATCACAATCCCGTCGTCATCACCCCGTACTCAACCGGAATAACGGAACAGCTGATTCCGAAGGCGGCGGTCGACAAGATCCCGATCTTGTCGATGGCTTACGGTTTGTCCGCTTCGGCCGACGGCAGCGAGTTCCCGTGGGTGTTCAACCCGCCTGACACTTATTGGGATGGCGCGTCCGCATTCATACGGCACGTGGCCGACGTCGAGGGCGGTTTTGGCAAGCTTAAGGGCAAGACGATCGGCCTCGTTTATCTCGATGCGCCCTACGGCAAAGAACCCATTCCGCTGCTGCAGGCGCTCGCCAAGGACTACGGCTACACTCTCAAGCTCTATCCCGTTCCGGCTGCGGAGATGCAAAATCAGGATTCGGTTTGGCTCGACGTGCGGCGCGATCGGCCCGATTGGCTTTATCTGCAAGGCTGGGGTGCCATGAACCCGACCGCGGTCGAGGAAGCCGCCAAGAACGGCTTTAAGATGGATCACCTCATCGGCGTTTGGTGGTCAGGCGGCGACCAGGATGCGCGTCCCGCGGGAGCGGCCGGCAAAGGTTACTCCACGCTCGACATCAACGGCGTCGGCCGGAACTATCCGGCGATCCAGGCCATCCTCAAATACGTGGTCGACAAGGGCAAGAGCCAAGTCACGTCAAAGGACCAGGTTGGCGAAAACCTGTACGACCGCGGCGTCATGAACGCTGTTCTGATCGCCGAAGGCATCCGTAACGCCCAGAAATTGACCGGCAAGAAGCTGATCGACGGCGCAGATATGCGCCGCGGCTTGGAGTTGCTCAATATCAGCGAAGCACGCTGGAAAGAACTGGGACTTCCCGGCTTTGCCGAGCCAATCCACCTGACTTGCACCGACCACAACGGGCACGATAGCGTGTTCCTGGTTCAGTGGGACGGTACAAAGTGGACGAAGGAACCCGGTGCGATCGCGCCGATCCACGACAAAGTGCAGCCCCTGATTGAGAGCGCGGCCGAGCGCTACGTCAAGGCCAACGCCGGCTGGCCGAAGCGCACCGAAGCTTGCGAGAAGTCGTCGTAGGTACATCCGGCGCGGTTTGGTGAGGACCGCCAGCGGCCGGATGACGTCGCGGGTGAGGGTTCTGGTGTCGCCCGGATCCCTCACCCCGAATTGATCAAGTTGCAACTCGATGGGAAATTGAGCGAGCTGCCGTTCGACAGCCCGCCGAATGGACATGCTTTCAGGAAGTTTTAGCCGCACTTAGTTGTCTTTGGTGCCCGTGGAGGGCACCGAACTAAGGTCCGAGGTAGTCCAGCGAGATCCAGATTTGCACCAAAGGATCATTCTGCTCTTTTGTCTAGGATGATTTTTCGAGGTCCGGTACAATCCAGGCCTCTTCTTAGGGTAAGTCTTAGGGTGAAACCATGGCGCGGACCACCCGGCGCCTGTCTGCGCGAAAGGTGGAGACGATCGCAAAGCCGGGCTACCACGCCGACGGCGATGGGCTCTATCTCGTCGTCGACATGTCGGGCGCCCGGCGGTGGGCATTCATCTACCACTCGCACGGAAGGCGCCGCGAAATGGGCTTGGGCCGGATGGGGCTCAAGGAGGCGAGGGAAACGGCCGAGGAAGTGCGGCGCCAGATGCGGAAGGGCATTGACCCGATCGCGGCTCGCCGACAGGACAGGTCCGCTCAAGCATCCATTCCAACGTTTGACGCCATCGCGGCCGAGGTGATCGCCGACGCGCAGGCGAGGTCAACCAACGACAAGGTTCGATATCAGTGGGAGCTCTTGCTCGGGCCCCGCTACTGCGATGCCATCTTGCAGAAGCCGATCAACGAAATAACAACTCTCGATCTCGAGCGAGTTCTGCGACCCGTCTGGCGGGACAAGCCCGAGACCGGCCGGAAGCTGCTTACGCGATTGCGCCGGGTCTTCGACTATGGCCGCGTTCACCTGCGGGATCGGCATGGCATCGTTATGCCAGGCAACCCCGCTGCGTGGCAGGATCTCCGGGACCGCGGGTTTGAGCGTAGCAGCAAGCTAACTCGTGGGCGGCAAGCTGCCCTTGATTACCGAAAGGCGCCGGAATTTCTGGCCGCCCTCCGAAAACGGCAGGGAATCGCCTCCCGAGCCCTCGAAGTCACCCTGTTGACCGCATTGCGCACCGGCGAGGTGATCGGCGCCAAGTGGAGCGAAATCGATCTCACGGCCAAGACCTGGGTGATCCCGATCGAACGCCTTAAGGACCGCAAAACCCGGACCGAGCCTCATCGGGTGCCGCTGTCGCCCCAGGCGGTAGCAGTTCTGAAAGCCCTACCGAGGCTGGGCGAATTCGTGTTCCCGAGCACCAAGCCCGGTAAGCCGCTGAGCAACATGGCCATGCTCAGTCTCCTCAAGGACATGAACCGAGACGACGCGGGCAAGGCTCGGTGGGTCGATCCCAAGAGCGGGCGTCCAATCACGCCTCACGGTCTTCGGGCAACGTTCCGAACTTGGGGAGAAGATGTTGGCTTCCCGCGCGAACTCCTTGAAGAGTCGCTAGGCCATCAGATCGGCACTGCGGTTGAGCGAGCCTATCGGCGCACGGACGGTTTCGACCGACGTCGTAATGTCATGCGAGCATGGGCGGACTTCTGTAGCGGCAAGCCTCTCGACAAATCCGGATTGCCGGCCTCGCGTTCGAAGATTGCAAGATCATGAGCAACTATCAAACAACCGCTCAGAAGATCCCGGCACAGTCCTTTGGCGATGTGCTCATGCCCGGATCTGTTTGTCTCCTTCAGCGGGTCAAGCTTCTTTTTGGTTGGGGAAAAACAAATCAGGCCAGGCCGCAGCATGTTCGCGATGGTGGCAATGAGCAACCCGATACGACCGTCTTTTTTTGGAGCGAACAACGTCGGCAAGACCGCAATTATCGACGCCTTGCGAATGGTCCTGATGCGTTGGTGGGGGCAACGCGGAACCGGGTTCAAGGAGCATGACGTACATCGCGCGGATGATAGAAGCGACCCGCGAACACTGCCTCCCGCCTCGCTACTCCGAAAGCGGTTTAGCAGAACAAACCCAAGTTGCTTCTGGCCCCGCTACAGCAAACACACAGCTGCGGCGTATGCAGAAAACGAGTTGAAGGCGCCCGCCCTTCCGGCTATCCCGCCCGCAGCCGCACTGGCGCATAATTCGTTATTGCGAAACCGCAATGACTTGGCATATGTTATGCATTGGACGAATGGGACCATGGCGGCGCCGATCGGTTAGAGTGCTGTGCTTTGTTCGCGATTGGCGCGGCAATGGTGCTGCGTATAAGATATGGGCACAGGCGCCTCATGTCGTCTCCTTCCGGGAGAGCATGGGGCGTTTACTTTTTGCGGTTCCAACAGGAGGGAGAGCTATGAAAGTGAGTTGAAGAAGAATCCTGCAGAGTACCGGTGGGGGACTCGCCGGCATTCTCGCCGGTGGCGTCGCACCCTACCATTTCGTCAGGAACATTGCGAAGGCGGCGGAAAGCGACACGATCAAGGTCGGCATTCTGCATTCGCTTAGCGGCACCATCGCCATCATCGAGACCTCTCTGCACAACGCCGAGCTACTGGCCATCGACGAGATAAACGCCAAAGGCGGCGTGCTTGGCAAGAAGCTTGAGCCCGTCGTCGAAGATCCGCAATCGATGGTGCAGGTCTTTGCCGAGAAGGCAAAGAAGCTTCTGCTCGAGGACAAAGTCGTCGCCGTGCTCGGCTGCTACACTTCGGCGAGCCGACAGTCGGTGCTGCCGATCTTTGAGCAGTATAACGGCGTGCTGCTCTATCCCACGCTTTACGAAGCCGAAGAATGCAGCAAAAACTGCTTCTATACGGGCGCCGTGCCCAATCAGCAGCTCAACGATTTCGTGCCCTGGATTATGAATACGCTGGGACGAAAGAAGTTCTACCTAATTGGCGCCAACTACATCTATCCGAAGGAAACCAACCGCGAGGTCAAGGCGCTCTTGCAGAAATACGGAGGCACCGTGGTTGCCGAGGAATACTCGCCATTGGGCTCGACCGAGTTCTCGACCAACATCAATAAGATAGCTTCGAGTGGCTGCGACGTCGTATTTTCCGATCTGGTCGGCGACCAAGTCGTGGCCTTCTACAAGCAGTACAAGGAGTTTGGCATCACCGCCAAAGACATCCCAATCTGCACGCCAATCACCACCGAACAGGAGATCGCGGCGATGGGACCCGAGAACGCGTTGGGCCATTACACTTCGTTCGACTATTTCCAAAGTGTCGACACGCCGGAGAACCAATCGTTCGTCGAGCGCTACAAGGCGAAATACGGCAAAGATTCCGTGACCAACGCGGTGATGGAATGCGCCTACTTCCAGACCTACTTCCTGGCCCAGGCGATCGCGAAAGTGAAATCGACGGATGCCGACGCCCTCATCTACGAGGGGCTGCCTGGACAGGAATTCCTGGCACCCGAAGGAAGGGTTAAGATCGACGAAAAGAACCACCACACTTGGCTATGGTCCCGCATCGGTCGCGCCAACGAGAAAGGCCAGTTCGACATTGTCTACAAATCGAAGGACTGGATCCGTCCCGAGCCTTGGGTGAAATTGCTTTACCCCGACAAGGAGTGCGACTTTACCGACAAACGGGTGCTTGAGCGGTTGAAGAAACCATGGAGCATGGAGAAGAACCGTTCTGGAACAATCAATATGTAGAGCTGAGGCGGATGCGGCGGCGGACATCGTTCGATGGTCCGTCACCGCCCTCACTTTGCGGGTAGGTAGTAAGAGCAGACTCCGGCGGCTACGGGAGAATCCGACCGATGATGTTTCAGTCGATTATGACGCAGTTCTTGAGCGGGTTTAGCGTGGTCGCGATTTTGGTCATCGCGGCAATAGGCCTTGCGATCGTTTTCGGCGTTGCCGGCGTCATCAATATGGCGCACGGCGAATTCATCATGGTCGGTGCCTACACCGCCGCGGTAGTTGGCAAGCTGGGCGGCAATACTTTCCTTGCTATTCCGGTTGCTTTTGTCGTGGTCGGGTTGCTCGGATTGGTGGTTGAGCGTGGGATCGTGCAATGGATCTACGATCGACCATTAGAAACGCTTCTGGCGACATGGGGCGTCGGCATCATTCTGCAAACCGTCGTGAAGCTCATCTTCGGGCCCGAGCTCTACTACGTCGGTGCGCCGCCGATCCTCCGCGGCGGCTTTCATGTCATCGGGCGGCTGCCGTTTCCCTATTACCGGCTCTTTTTGATTATCGTCGCAGCACTGATGTTGGCACTGGTTTTCTATGTTATTTTCAAGACCGACCTTGGCCTTAAGGTGCGTGCCGTCCGCCGCAATCGGGCGATGTCCGGCTGCCTCGGCATCAACACGGCGCGGGTTGACATGATGATCTTCGTCTTTGGCTCCGGGCTGGCCGGCGTCGCCGGCGCGGTCCTGGCGCCGATTAAGTCGGTTTCCACCACCATGGGATTTCCCTACGCGGTCGACGGCTTTATGGTTCTTGTGCTCGGTGGGGTCGGGAGCCTCTGGGGCGTGTTGGCCGGCAGCGCCGTGATTGGCGAGGCCGAGACTGTGTTGTCATTCATCTTCAACAATGTCATCGGGCAACTCTTAGTATTCCTAACCATTGTTATCATCATCCGCATCGTCCCGAGAGGGATATTCGGTTACTACGAGCGACGCTGACACGGCGGAGGCGCGAGGTTGAAATGGATGCGCCAATGAAAACCGGCAAGATTGCAAGCCGGCGGAGTGCCCGCCGTCTGCGGCGAGCGCCGCTGTTACCGCTTTGGATGTTGATCGGCGGCGCCGCTCTGGTGGCGGTGATCGGCTCCTACCCCTATTACAGCAGTAACGCCTATGTGCTGTCCCTCCTCGGCAAGTTCCTGTGCTACGGGATTTTCGCGCTCAGCATCGATCTGATCTGGGGCTTCACCGGAATCCTGAGCCTCGGCCAAGCCGTCTATTTCGGCATCGGCGCCTACATTGTGGCGCTGTCGCTGAAGTTGAACTACGCGCTCACCCATCCGACGCGTTTCGGCGGTAAGATTCCCGACTTCATGGAGTGGAACAGTCTGACCAAAGTGCCGGGCTTCATGACGCCGCTCTATAGTTTGCCGCTCGCCATTGTCGCCGCTTTGGCGGTGCCGACGCTACTCGCATTTCTGTTCGGAATCATTACCTTCAAACGTCATATCTACGGCGTCTATTGCGCGGTGATCACGCTGGCTGAATTTTTGATTCTGCAGAACGCGATCATTGAATATCAACCTTACACAGGCGGCTTCAACGGCATCACCGATTATTCGAATTATGCCGGTCCGGACTTCTTGTGGTTTATCCTGGCCGTGACGGTGGTTTTTCTGATTATCGCCCGATTGTTGACTTATTCGCGGGTCGGCACCGTGCTGAAATCGATCAGGGACAACGACCTACGGGCAGAATTTATGGGCTACAACGTCGCCAATTATCGCATTTTTGTTTTCTGTTTCTCTGCTTTTATGGCTGCTGCGGCTGGGGCGATGTATGCCGCCTGGGTTGGCATCATCTCATTCCTCGACGCCGGGCCGGTCTATTCGATCGAAGGGGTGATCTGGACCGCGGTCGGCGGCCGCGGCACTCTGTTTGGACCGGTTCTCGGCGCGTTCCTGGTCAACGGCGCCGAGTTCTTCTTAAGCAACAAGCTTGCTGAATGGTGGCAGATCATCGTCGGCGGATTGTTCATTTTCGTAGTGCTGGTCATGCGCGACGGGATCGTTGGCAGCATCCTGGAGTGGGTGCGGCGCTGGCGCCGCGGAACACTGCGACAGGTATCCGAGGACTCCGATCACACCGCCCATGACTTGCAGGTCGACTGGCGTACCGAGGGCGCGCCGCGTGCGGGCGAGGAGATGACCTGATGCCGTCGCTCCTCGAAGTGAGGCAGCTCACCACCAAGGTTTCCGGCTTCACGATCCTCAATCATCTCGATTTCAGTATCGAAGAAAACGAACTTCGCGTGCTGCTCGGACCGAACGGCGCCGGCAAAACGACGCTGATCGCCATGATCACCGGCCAATTCAAGCCTTCTGCCGGCAACATCCGCTTTGCCGGCCGCGACATCACTGGGTGGCCTCCTGACCGGATATTCCAGATCGGCATCAGCCGGAAGTTCCAAGTGCCGAACATGTACGAGACCCTGTCGGTCTTCGACAACGTGATGGTGTCCTTGCGCGGGCGGCGGCGCGTCTTTACGACCTTGTTCCAGATGCTGAGCGGGGCGGAACGCGACCGCATTTGGGAGACGCTTGAACTCGTTGGACTTGCAGACAAGGCGAACGACGACGCCGATACTTTGGCGCACGGCCAGCGCCAATGGCTCGAGCTCGCAATGCTGATTGCCTCGGCCCCCAAACTCCTTCTACTTGATGAGCCGACCACCGGGATGACGGAAAGAGATAAGCACCGGACCGCCGAACTCATTCAGGAAGTCGCTAGGTCGCATACCGTGCTGCTTGTCGAGCACGACATGCATATCGTCCGTCAGATCGCGGAGCGCGTTACCGTTTTGCATCAGGGCCAGCGACTTGCCGAAGGTCCGCTCAGCGAAATCATGAGTAACGAAACGGTCCAGCAGGTCTATCTTGGAAAGGGCAAGTTCCAGTGACGCTGCAGGTTCAGTCGATTCATACCTACTACGGCACCAGCCACATTCTCCACAACGTCTCACTTGAGATCGGCGACGGTGAACTTTACGCTGTGCTGGGCCGCAACGGCGCTGGCAAGACGACGCTGCTGCGGAGCATTACCGGAGTCAATGCACCCAGATCCGGTGCGATCACTTTGAACGGCGTAGACATCACCCGGATCAAGCCGCATCAGCGCACCCATATCGGCATCAGCTATGTTCCACAGGGACGCGAGATCATTGCCGATATAACGGCGGCGGAGAACATCTTTGTCGCGCTCCTCGGCAAAGGGCGCAGGGCGAAGAAGGTTCCGGATTTTGTCTTTGAATACTTTCCCGCTCTAAAGCCGTTAATGGGGTTGAAGGGCGGCGTCCTTTCCGGCGGACAGCAGCAGCAGCTTGCCATTGCACGGGCGCTGGTGCAGGAGCCAAAACTGCTGCTCATGGATGAGCCGACCGAGGGCCTGCAACCTTCAGTAGTCGAAGAAATCGATCTGATCATCAAACGCATTCCTAAAGAACGTGACTGCGCCGTACTTCTGGTCGAGCAGAACCTCGACTTCGTGCGTGACATCACCCAGCGATTTGCCATCCTGGATACCGGCCGGATCGTGGCCCAGGGCAATATCGGGGAACTCACGCCGGAGATTGTGCAGCGGCATTTGGCGGTCTGAGGAAAATTTAGGCGCGACGAGGCGCGCTCAATCACATTTACGACCCGCAACGGTCTTGCCTGGCCGCCTCCTCAAAAATTGACATACTTCTTGCGGGCGGTAATCGGCAGCAGGCGAGCTGTTGCAATAGGACCATGAACCGCATTTGGGGGGCGGCGTGCGCCGGATCTGGCCCCTGCCGCCGCGCCTTCCCGACGGCGTTGAGGTTATCTTTTGCGAGCTCACGGCCGACCTACCGCGGTTGCTTGCCGTGGGTTCCGGGGCCAGCCATTGGCGGCATTGGTGGCGGTGACCTCCGCCACCCAGATGCCGCCCTTGAAACTTCTGCGCGACTGCGCACTGCACGCGGTGTTGTATCGGCCTTTCACCAGCACTGCCGTCCTAACAAGCCTTGCCATCGCGCGGGCGCAGTTCCTCTACGAACAGAGGCTGCGAGCGCGGATCGACAATCTCGATGACACATTGCGATCATTCCGCAGCGTCGAGCGCGCTAAAGGCATTGTCATGGAAAAGCGCAATCTGGACGAAGAGGAAGCCTATCATTTCATGCGGCGCCAAGCCATGAACCAGCGCGTTTCGGTCGGTGCCGTCGCGGCGGCTATCATTGACTTACACGACATTCTCGGATAACTTTTTAAGGTCGCGCCAGCGCTGCCGCAATAAATTTCACAGGCAACGGTGCCCCCGCTACGACGCGGGCTATGGGCGCGGGGCTTTTTCGTTCGCGATCGCAACGCGCCTGCTCTTCGGCGAGCCGCAGTGACGAGCCGCGTGGCAAACCAGCTACCAAGACGGCGAATGCGGGCGAGAAATTCAAGGACGGGAGATTGACATGCTTCATGGTGACATCAGCAGCAGCAAAGACACCGTCGGCGTTGCGGTGGTGAACTACAAGATGCCGCGTCTGCACACCAAGGCGGAAGTTCTGGACAACGCCAAGAAGATTGCCGACATGATCGTCGGCATGAAGCTCGGATTGCCGGGGCTCGATCTGGTGATCTTCCCGGAATATTCGACCCACGGCATCATGTACGACTCGAAGGAGATGTACGAAACCGCCTCGATGGTGCCGGGCGAGGAAACTGAAATTTTCGCGGAGGCCTGCCGCAAGGCCAAGGTGTGGGGCGTGTTCTCGCTCACCGGCGAGCGCCACGAGCAGCATCCGAAAAAGGCGCCGTACAACACCCTCATCCTGATGAACGATTCCGGCGAGGTCGTTCAAAAATATCGCAAAATCATGCCGTGGGTCCCGATCGAAGGCTGGTACCCGGGCAACTGCACCTATGTGTCGGATGGGCCGAAAGGCTTGAAGGTCAGCCTCATCATCTGCGACGACGGCAACTACCCGGAGATTTGGCGCGACTGCGCGATGAAGGGCGCCGAACTTATCGTGCGCTGCCAAGGCTACATGTATCCCGCCAAGGATCAGCAGGTGATCATGGCCAAGGCGATGGCCTGGGCAAACAACGTCTACGTCGCCGTCGCCAACGCCGCCGGTTTCGACGGCGTGTATTCCTATTTCGGTCACTCCGCGATCATCGGATTCGACGGCCGGACCCTTGGCGAGTGCGGTGAAGAAGATTACGGCATCCAATACGCGGCGCTCTCGATGTCGTTGATCCGCGACGCGCGGAAAAACATGCAATCGGAAAATCACCTCTTCAAGCTCGTGCATCGCGGCTATACCGGCAAGATCAACTCCGGCGAAGACGTCCGCGGCGAAGCCGTATGCCCGTACGACTTCTACAAGAAGTGGATCACCGATCCGGACGGCACGCGCGAAATGGTCGAAGCCATTACCCGGCCCACGGTCGGCACCGAGGAATGTCCGATCGAAGGGATACCGGCGAAGAAGGTCGCCCATCGATAGGCGGCGGCAGCTCCGCGACTGTTACGCCGCAGATTAGCGGAACATCGCGGAGCAAAAACTTTACCTGGAGCAGAGATCGATGCTGCGGATCGAGCAGGTGCTCGGAAGCCGTCTTGATCCGGAGCTTGCCGAACGGATCCATGAACTGGAGCATCGAGGCGCCCTCGATCTCCTGACGGTGCCGGTCGCGGATGTATCGCGGCATCGGTTTCGGGCGACCACAACGGGCGGAACCGAGCTGGCGATAGCGCTGCCGCGCGATCAGCAGCTGTTCGACGGCGCGGTTCTTCTGCTCGAGCCCGATCATGCGGTGGTGGTGCGGGTGGCGCAGCAGCGCTGGCTGCGGCTGCAGCCGCGCGCCATCGCCGACGCGATCGAACTTGGCTATCACGCCGGCAATCTGCACTGGCGTGTGCGCTTCGCCGGCGAGGCTCTTCTCATCGCCATGGAAGCGCCGGTGGACGATTATCTTGCGCGGCTTGGCGCCTTGATCCGCGACCGCCGCGTCATCTCCTCGCTGGCCGACGCCGACGAGGTCTTGTCCTGATCGATCTCCTCACGATCCTGCAACATGCGGACTCCGGGTTTCCAAGCGGCAGTTTCGCATTTTCCAACGGCATCGAAGGACTTTCGGCGACGAGTACGCCGCTCGATCGAAACGGGTTGCAAGACGTCGTTGTCATGTTCCTTCGGCATCGCTGGGCGACTTCAGACCGCGTGGCGCTGGCGCTGACGCATCGAGCTAGTGGCGATCTCGATAAAGTCGTGGAAATCGACCGTTCTGTCGAGGCGGCGACGCTCGCCGAGCCGCTGCGGACCGGCTCGAAGCGCAACGGCAGCGCGCTGCTCGCGGCTCACGTTCGGTTGCAAACCCCCGGCGCCGCGGAGCTCGGAGCGCTGATCGGCGATGGTGAAGCGTTTGGCCACTTGCCGGTCGTGCAGGGTTTTGTCTGGCGCGCCCTCGGCATGAGTGAAGCGGCCGCAATCGCGGTTTCCGGTTATTCGACGGCTGCAGGACTTATCGCGGCGGCGGTGCGGCTCGGCCGCATCGGCGCGGTAGAGGCGCAGGCCGTCCTTGCGGCTGCGCTGACGACGGTCGCGGAACTGGCCATGCCGGTGGCGCAGGCCGCCATGATCGAAAGCTTCATGCCCTGGGTCGACGCCGCCGCGGCGCGCCATTCGCGCGCCCATTTGCGCCTGTTCGCAAGTTGAGGAAACCGCATGCTGCTCACGCCGACCGAGCTTGAACGCCTCACGATCTTTTCCGCGGCGGAGCTGGCAAGAAAGCGCCGCGCCAAGGGATTGAAGTTAAACCATCCCGAGGCGGTCGCCATCATTACCGACGAGATACTCGAGGGTGCGCGAGAGGGACGCAGTGTTGCCGATCTGATGTCGTTCGGATCGACGATCCTCACCACAAGCGACGTGATGCCCGGTATCGCCGCCATGGTGCCGATCCTGCAAGTCGAAGGCGTCTTTCCGGACGGCACCAAGCTCGTCACCGTGCATGAGCCGATCCGGCCGCTACCGGGCGCCCCGGCCGACGCGCTTGAGCCCGGTGCAATTCTCGCCGCCGATGGTGAGTTGGAGCTTTCCGCCGGCCGCCCCCGGACCGCGATCGCGGTCGTCAACACCGGCGACCGTCCCATTCAGGTCGGCTCGCACTACCATTTCTTCGAGGTAAACAAAGCGCTGGAATTCGATCGCGCGGCGGCGTTCGGCATGCGCCTCGACATTCCTGCCGGCACGGCGGTTCGTTTCGAACCCGGCCAACGCAAGGACGTGGCTCTTGTTGGTTTTGGCGGCCGCCGCGAATTGTCCGGGCTGAACGCGTTGACCAATGGTACCGCGACCGATCAAGCCACGCGTGACGCCGCGCTGCAGCGTGCGCGCGAGGCCGGTTTCAGAGGCTCGTGAGGACTCCGTGGCCGCGATTGCACGCCGGGATTATGCCGCTCTCTATGGCCCGACCGTCGGCGACGGCATCCGCCTTGCCGACACTTCGCTGGTCGCCGTCGTTGAGAAGGACCATGCCGTCTACGGCGATGAATGCCTGCATGGCGGCGGCAAAACACTGCGCGACGGCATCGGTCTTGCAGCGGGCGTGACCAGCGCGCAGGGCGCGCTCGACTTCCTGCTTTGCAACGTCCTGGTGATCGATCCGGTCATCGGCATCGTCAAGGGCGACCTCGGTATCAAGGACGGCCGCATCATCGGGCTTGGCAAGGCCGGCAACCCAGCCATCATGGATGGAGTCGATCCTCGTCTGATCGTCTCGGCAGCCACGACCGTACGCGACTGCGAGGGTATGATCGCTACTCCCGGCGCGATCGACGTGCATGTGCATTTCGACTCGGCGGGGCTTTGCGAACACGCGATAGCATCGGGCATCACCACGATGCTCGGCGGCTCGCTTGGCCCGATCACCGTTGGGATCGATTCGGGCGGTCCGTTCAATGTCGGCAAGATGCTGCAGGCCGCCGAGCATTGGCCGATCAATTTCGGCTTCCTCGGGCGCGGCAATTCGCACAAGCCCGCTTCACTGGTCGAACAGCTCGAGACCGGCTGTGTCGGTCTGAAACTCCACGAAGACTGGGGCTCGATGCCGGCAACCATCGACGCCTGTCTCAAGGTCGCCGATGAGCTCGATTTCCAGGTGCAACTTCACACCGACACGCTGAACAAGTCCGGCTTCGTCGAAGATACCCTGGCCGCCATCGGCGGGCGCACGATCCATATGTATCACACCGAAGGTGCCGGCGGCGGCCACGCGCCCGATATCATCCGCGTTGCCGGAATCGCAAACTGCCTGCCGTCGTCGACCAATCCGACCAATCCCTACACCGTGAATACCTTCGACGAGCACCTCGACATGACGATGGTGTGCCATCACCTCAATCCTGCGATCCCGGAGGACGTTGCCTTCGCCGAGAGCCGCATCCGTGCGCAGACAATCGCCGCCGAAGACGTGCTTCACGACATCGGTGCGATTTCAATGCTCGGCTCGGACAGCCAGGGCATGGGCCGCATCCACGAGGTGATTTGCCGGACCTGGCAGCTTGCCTCGAAGATGAAGGATCAGCGCGGCTCGCTCCCCGAGGAGCGGCCCGGCTTCGGCGATAATGCCCGCATTCGCCGTTATATCGCTAAATACACCATCAACGCCGCTCGCACCTTTGGCATCGCCGGCCATGTCGGCTCGCTGGAGGACGGCAAGATGGCCGACATCGTGGTCTGGCGTCCCGCGTTCTTCGGCATCAAGCCTGAACTCGTGATCAAGGGCGGCTTCATTGCCTGGGGCGCCATGGGTGATTCCGCCGCTTCGCTGATGACGTGCGAACCAATTTTGATGCGTCCACAATGGGGTGCGTTCGGCCGCGCGGCTCCGGCGCTGTCGGCGTGCTTCGTCCACCCGCTCGCCATCGACGGCGGAATAAAGAGCAAGCTTGGACTGTCCAAGGCGCTGCTGCCGGCCAGCGGCACGCGAAAGCTGTCCAAATCCGACATGATGTGGAACGACGCTTGCCCAAACATTCGCGTCGACCCGCAGACCTTCGATGTCTATGTTGACGGTGAAATCGCGACCTGCGAGCCGGCGCGCGAGCTGCCCTTGGCGCAGCGCTATATGCTGCGGTGAGCGCCATGCACCAGCGCGTCGCGCCTTCAGCCTGGCAAAAGGCACCCACCGCCGGCGCCGCGCGCATCGGCGTCGGCGGCCCGGTTGGTTCCGGCAAAACGGCGTTGATCGAGCGGCTGATCCCGATTCTGGGCGGACGCGGCATCGACCTCGCGGTCGTAACCAACGACCTTGTCACCAAGGAAGACGCCGAGCGGCTGCGGCGCTCCGGCCTCATCGATCCGGCGCGCGTCTCAGCCGTCGAAGCTGGCGCCTGTCCGCACACCGTCATCCGCGAAGACCCGACGCTCAACATTGCCGCGGGTGATGAGCTCGAACGCAAATTTCCCGGCGTCGAACTGATCATCTTTGAGTCCGGGGGCGACAATCTTGCGTCCACCTTCTCGCTTGATCTGGTCGACTGGTGGATTTTCGTGATCGATGTCGCCGGCGGCGATGATATTCCGCGCAAACGTGGACCGGGCGTGCTCCGCTGCGACTTACTGATCGTCAACAAGACTGACCTTGCGCCGTTCGTGGGCGTCGATCTCAACGCCATGCTCGCCGAAGCGGCAGCCGTGCGCCAAGGCCGGCCAATCCTTGCAACGAACGCGCGGACCGGCGAAGGCGTCCCAGCAGTCGCCGACGCGATGACCCGGGCCGTTCTGTTCCGCTGATTTTAGGATTCGCCGCCGTGCTGGATAAAGTCGCTCGCTCCGAACGATCGCTCGACTTCGCGCGTTCACTCGGGCGCGCCGGCGCGTCGCTGCATTTCAATCGGGGCGGCGGCAGAACCGTACTCACCCGCCAGCACGTGCCCTACCCGCTCCACGCCACGCGGGCCTTCTATCTCGACCGCGACCGTCCTGAGCTTGCGACGCTCTATCTGCAGTCCGCCTCCGGCGGTCTCTTTCGCGGCGACCGTGTCACGCTGTCGATCGTCGTGGGTCCGCAGGCCGCCGCGCACGTGACCACGCAGGCCTCGACGATCGTTCACCGCACCCAGCAGCATGCCGCCGCACAGACCACCCGCATCGAGATTGGCGAGCAGGCCTTCGCAGCCGTGACTCCCGATCCGCTGGTTCTGTTCCCGGGTGCGGAGATTTCCTGCAGCTGTGAGATCGATTTGGCCGCGACGGCGCGCGCCATTATCACCGACGGCTTGACGCACCATGATCCCGAGGGGACCGGGCGTCCATTCGCTCACTACAGCAATAGCATCATCGTTCGCGGCCACAAGTCACAGCTGCTCGTTGCCGACCGCAGCTCGGTTGCCGGCGAAGCGATGTTGGAGCCGAGATCGCCGCTTGGACCATTTCGGTCTGTCGGTACGGTCCTGGTCCTGGGACAAGGAGCGGAGCGATGCGATCCAGGCGTCCTGGAAGACCGCCTTGCCGTGGTCGGCTGTGTCGCCGGGATATCGAAACTTCCAAACAATGCCGGCATCGGGGGCCGCATCCTCGCCGCCAACGGCGGCGCGCTGGCGCACGGCCTCGAGACCGCGTTCGCGATTGCCTTCGAAGCGCTGATCGGCGTGCCGCCCGCGCGCCGGCGCAAATAGCCGCCGACAGCAGGCTCAGCGGCGCGCGAGACTGAAATAGAGCTGGGCCAGACGTGACGGCAGGTCTTCCAGGCGCCGGACCGGCATGTGCTGGCTGCGGCCGAACACGGCCGCGCCGGATCCCGCACCCGATGGATCGAGGGTGACGCCAAACACGTCGATACCATGGGATCGCAGATTGAGCACGGCGCGCCGCGCATCCTCGACCAGGTCGCGCGGATCGCCTATCCTGAGTGGGATTGCGATGCCGGGACAGAGCGGCCGGACTGGACCACGGTCCGTGCCGCGCCGGTGTTGTTGGGGGACGCCGGCGCAATTGATGCGGCGCTCGACAAAATGCCCGCGCTGCGGGCGCGCGTCCGGCGCCTCGTGCGCGGAGCTAAAGTCGAGCACCGCGCAACGCGTCCCGATGACGGATCAGGTGATGCAGACGCGTGACGGCGCGGTCTTGCTCGGTCTCGATGACTTGAAGCTGCGCACGGCTCCGCGGGCTCATGGGCATTTTCTATCAGAGGCACGCCGCAATGGCCGCCGTCAACGCCTCGCGCATATCGAGATCATCGGTGATCGGCAGCACGATGCTCGCCTGCGATGCCTGTTCGAGCCCGACCCCCGCCGCTACCAGCCGGCCGGCATGGATCAACATCCGTGTCGAGGCCCCCTCTTCCAGGCCTTGGCCGCGCAGGTTGCGCGAGCGCAGCGCGATGTCCACGAGCCGCCGCGCGGTTTTGCGATCGGCACCCAACTCGCGACTGACGATTTCAGCTTCAACGTCGGGCGCGGGATAATCGAAGTCGATACCGATAAACCTTTGCTTGGTCAATTCCTTCAGATCCTTCACCGCGCTCTGGTATCCCGGGTTGTACGAAATCACCAGTTGAAAGTCGGGATGCGCGGAAACCAGCTCGTTCTTCTTATCCAGCGGCAGCACGCGCCGCGCATCGGTCAGCGGATGGATCACCACCGTGGTGTCCTGACGGGCTTCGACGATTTCGTCGAGATAGCAGATCGCCCCATGGCGGACGGCAAGGGTCAACGGGCCGTCGTGCCAGACGGTCCCTTCCGGCGCGAGCAGGAAGCGCCCGCCAAGGTCGGCGGCGGTCATGTCTTCGTGGGCGGCAACAGTGATGAGCGGCCGCTCAAGCCGCCATGCCATATATTCGATGAATCGGGTCTTGCCGGAGCCGGTCGGGCCTTTGAGCATGACCGGCAACCGGCTCGCGTAGGCGGCCTCGAACAGCGCGACCTCGGTCCCGACCGGTAGGTAATAGGGCTCTGCGTGGATGCGGTAGGCCTGGAGTTGCACGGCTCATTCCTGCGCCTGGCGCTCGGAACCAACCGAATGAGCAAAGACACCCGCTCGCCTCGGCGGTCCGGCGTCGTTGCCAATGGTGGGCCAGACATCTTCGTCGCGCCCCGAAAAGGGCTCAGCCCTCGTTGAGTATTACATCACCGATCGTCGCGCCGCACAACACGGTGGCGGGCTGTCGCCGGACACCAGGCGACGCTCCGCACACTTTAGACTGCATGGTGGGCCCGGGAGGCCTATAAAAAAATTAGCGGAAACAAGTAACTTATCGGCTCCCACTCCGTTCCGCCGTTCCATTGAATTCCGAGACGCATTTTCGTGAAAGTCCCACCAATTTTAGCCGCGTAATGATGCCCAGGGGCGATGTGCGGCAATTGAAAGAACTCAATGAGTTATGACTTCCAACCCGGTGGAAGCCTCTCGTTGAGCGAAAATAGTTATCAGGAGTTTTCCCAACCCCCACGAGGTCCCCGGGCAACGCAACGACACGGCTTTTTCAGGTCGGCTTTCGGGGAACTGCGGGAATGCACGCCGGTGCCCTCTCGGCCAAAACCTACGCAATTGACCCTGGCTGTGTAAAAACACGCGGCTGTCGATTCACTCCGCAGTCATGATTCTTGCCCTGCGGAGGTGGTATGAAGCGCTTCGTTGAGGGGATCGATCGGAGACCGGCGACGCTGTTTCCGGAATGCCTGGAAGACTGGATCGATGCGGACAATCCGGTTCGGGTGATCGATGCCTTTGTCGAGAAGCTAAGCTTGTTCGAGTTGGGGTTTGATCGGGTGGCCCCCGAGGTAACGGGCCGACCGTCATATCATCCCTCGGTTTTGCTGAAGCTGTACATCTACGGCTATCTCAACCGGGTTCAGTCGGGCCGACGGCTTGATCGCGAGGCTTTGCGCAATGACGAGACGATGTGGCTGACTGGCCGCTCACCCTGACCATAAAACGATTGCCGACTTCCGTAAGGATAGCGGGCCTGCGATCGGGCGGGTTTGCGTGCAATTTATTGAGCTCTGCCGCCTGATGGGGCTGCTCACACAAGCGAGCGTTGCGATCGATGGCAGCAAGTTCAAGGCGGTCGATACCCGCGACAAGAACTTTACGCGCGGGAAGGTGGAGCGACGCCGCGCCCAGTTGGAGAAGAGCGTATCGCGCTATCTTGCGCAGCTCGACACCGCCGACCTGCAGGAACCATCGGAAGAGCTTGGGGAAGACGGCGCATTTGAAGGAGAAGCTGGTCGAGCTGGAAAGCGAGATGCAGCGGCTGGCGGCGATGGAGAGGCTGATGTTGGCCTCGCCCGATCAGCAGGTCTCGCTCACCGATCCTGATTGCCGTTCGATGGCGACCAGCGGACGCGGCTCCGGCGTGGTCGGCTACAATGTGCAGGTCGCCATCGATACAGAACATCACCTGATCATCGCACATGAGGTAACGAACGACGGCTCAGATCGTGCACAACTTGCCAATATCGCTTGCCAGGCGAAGGAGGTCTTCGGCGTTGACAAACTCGAAGCCGTTGCCGATCGGGGCTATTACAGCGGCGAGGAAATCCTTGCCTGCGACAAGGCAGGAATTGCGGTGACGCTTCCCAAGCCGATTACTTCAGCATGGAGGCACGAGGTCGCTTCGGCGAACAGGACTTTGTTTATCTCAGCGACGAGGATGTGTATCGCTGTCCTGCCGGAGAGAAGCTCGCTTACCACTACTCCAATGAGGAGAACGGATTAGTTCTCCGCCGCTACTGGACCAACGCCTGCCAGAGCTGCGCTATCAAACAGCGCTTCACGACCGGAAAGGAACGGCGGATCACGCGTTGGGAGCGCGAGCAAGTGCTGGAGGTCGTACAGAAACGCCTTGATATGAACCCGCACGCTATGCGCCAGCGACGCGAGACGGCTGAACATCCATTTGGCACGCTGAAGATGAGGATGGGGGCGACGCACTTCCTGATGAAGCGCTTGCCAAAAGTTGCCAGCGAGATGGCACTCCACTGCTCGCCTACAATCTCCCCAGGGTGATGAACATCATGGGCGTGCAGCCGCTGATGGCCGTGATCCGAGCATAGCCAAAATCTCGAGACAGCAGCCCACGTCGCCTCTCCCAAAGGTTTTTACACAGCCAAGACCCAACAGCGACATGGCTGTGCACTGCGGTAATGCTTTCGATACCGGGTTTGAGCCGCTAAAATACCGTCTCCTTAGCTCAGGGTCGGACTCGCAGCGCGCGAGTTCATCACGTTCTCGGCACCGCGGCGGTTGGGTGGCCGCTCGCCCGCGTTGCGCGTACCTAACTATCAATTCGGGGAAACTCACCATGGATAAGATCGCGACGTCTGAAGATATCGACCATCATCGCCGGAGACTATTTTGGCACTGCCGCTGCGACAATTGCTGCGGCCCAACTGGGCATTATCGGTTCAGCGGATGCAGAGACGAGGGCGGCGCAGCTGCCCGCGATCAAGCCGGGGACGAACACGTCGTTCGCCCCGCTGAAACAGATCGATGCCGGCCTCCTGAATGTCGGATACGCCGAAGCGGGCCCCGCCGATGGTCCCGCGGTCATTCTTCTGCACGGCTGGCCCTACGACATTTACAGCTATGTCGATGTCGCGCCTTTGCTGGCGTCGGCGGGCTACAGGGTGATCGTTCCGTATCTGCGCGGCTATGGCACGACGCGCTTTCTTTCCAGCGACACGTTCCGCAATGGCCAGCAATCGGTGGTCGCTGTCGATACCATCGCCTTGATGGATGCGCTCAAAATCAAAAAGGCGACCATCGGCGGCTTCGATTGGGGAGCGCGAACGGCCGACATCATGGCGGCGCTGTGGCCGGAGCGCTGCAAGGCGCTGGTCTCCGTGAGCGGCTATCTGATCGGCAGCCAGGAAGCCGGCAAGGCGCCGTTGCCGCCGAAGGCCGAGCTGCAATGGTGGTACCAATATTATTTTGCCACCGAACGCGGCCGGGCCGGCTACGACAAATACCGGCACGACTTTTCGAAGCTCATCTGGCAGCTCGCTTCGCCGAAGTGGGACTTCGACGATGCGACGTTCGATCGCACCGCGGCGTCCTTCGACAATCCGGATCACGTCGCCATCGTGATCCATAATTACCGCTGGCGGCTCGGCCTGGCTGAAGGCGAGCCGAAATACGACGATCTGGAAAAGCGGCTTGCCGAAGGTCCGGCCATCACCGTGCCCACGATCACCCTCGAAGGCGATGCCAACGGCGCGCCGCACCCGGAACCCGAGTTCCTATGCCAAGAAATTCTCGGGCAAATATGCACACCGGATCATCAAGGGCGGCATCGGGCACAATCTGCCTCAGGAAGCCCCGCACGCTTTTGCCGAAGCGATCATCGACGTCGCTAAAGTCTGATCGGCTCTAGACCGCCGCCATCGAACGACCGGAGGAGAGTACCGTGTCCACTCTCGTCAACGCGCAACAAAAATCTACGACTTTCTCGGCGCCCGTCGGCTGATCGCAGTTCTGCGGGTCACTTTCTCTCTGAGGAAAGCCCCGACGAATTGACCGAGGCTGTCCTTTAAGTTCTGGCAGTCGACACCGCGATGAGTGCAGATCGTCATTGGTTGAAAAGCATAGGACGCTCTGTCCGCGGCGTTCCCCGGTGACAAGAGGTGCTTATGGATGAATTGCTTGCTCGCGTTATCGACGTGCATGGCGGCATAAAGCGCTGGAACGCATACGAAAAGGTCGAAGCTACGATCGTGAGTGGCGGCGGCTTCTTTCCGCTCAAGGGTGTGCTGCAGGATTCAGCCCCACGCCGCATGACCGTTTGGCTGCACGAGGAACGCTCCTCAGTACTGCCTTACGGCGCTCCCGATCAACGCACCATGTTCACGCCGGAGCGGATCACCATCGAAAAGCTCGACGGCACTGTCGTTGCAGAACGGCTCGCGCCCAAGGACTCGTTCGCCGGTCATCAGATGAGTACGCCCTGGGACGCGCTGCATCGCGCCTACTTCAACGGCGAGGCCCTGTGGACTTATCTGACCACACCTTTTGTTCTGGCGATGGATGACGTCCGCGTTCAGGAGACAGAGCCGTGGCGCGAAGGACCTGAGACGTGGCGCGTCTTGCGCGCTTATTTTCCGGGCTCGATCGAGACGCATAGCCTCGTCCAGGATTTTTTCTTCGGCGAAGATCTGATGCTCCGTCGCCACGACTACAACGTGAACATCGCTGGCGGTTTTGCCGCATCGCAGCTGACGTCAGACTATGCGACGGTCGATGGCATTCGTCTCCCGACCAAGCGGCGCGCCTACACGCGTGGCCCTGATCGCCGGCCAATAATTGAAATGCTGATGGTCTCAATCGACATCAGCGAAGTCAGCTTCACATAAGAAAACCGATTTACACAACGGAGGCCTGAATGATTCGCAAGGCGAAAGCGGTTTGGACCCGCGCGACCAGGGCAGACCGCAGCAAGCTCGGCAACCGCTCGCTCCGGTCTACGGCTGGTTCACTGAAGGCTTCAACGCTCTCGATCTGAAGGAGGCCAAGGCGCTTCTCGACGAGTTGCACGTCTGAAAACCAATTTCGAAACCACCCGCTTTTGTTGCAGTGTATGAGTTTGCTTGTGGCCCGTTGCGTCATCCGCGACTTGTCGGCTATTTGGTCGCTCGCGGGGAAAAGCAGACATTGATACGCGCGAGCGCCGAATGGCTCGGTATCGATTGACCCAGAGCAGACACGAACCGCGCCACCCACCGCCGGCCTTTTCCGGTTCGGGATTCTGCACGCGGCGCGTTCAGTGAGTTCGGTGAGGTGTCTTGACGCGGGATCGTATGTCACGGTTTTCCAAAATCAGGCCTCCGGGCTCTCCGTTGGCACTAGTGGCAATGTCCACCATCGCCCGAGCCAAATCGTCGGCACGTATCACCTGATTGGGAAATAGCATTCGGAAAACGGGGTAAATCGAGCGCAATACCTGATATCCTAAACTCGGTTCGATTCGCGGCTGCACTGGATAGATGTAGGCTGGCCGGAATATGTAAACGTGAGAGAATCCCACGGCGCGGATTGCATTCTCGGCTTCTCCCTTGTAGCGCGCGAAAGCAAGCCTGCTTCGCCCAGTCGGGTCTGCGCCGCTGCCACTCAAAAACGAAGAGGCCGCGGCAGGGCTGGCAGCATGGAAAACTCGCGCGAATTCGACCGTATAGTCGACGGTAACCTTGCGGAGTTCGCTGTCCGACACTGCACCGGTGTATGCGCCGAGACAAAAGACAGCCGCATCATGACCACCGGTCGGCTCGGCGAGCGCAGAGCAATCCGCAAAATCCGGATGCAGGACTTCATCGAGCTTGGGGTTGGATATGCCGAGCTTTCTACGCCCGATCGCGGTGACACGATCAACCGCGGGGTGGTCAAGCGCGTAACGTAGCGCGTACCCACCGACCATTCCCGTCGCGCCAATGATTATGAGACGCTTTCGGCCCGGCGGGCGAATGGTCACGACAGGGCTCGCTGTTCCAACCAGTCGACATAGAGCAGGCGCTCGGCGAAGAGCCAGGCCCCTTCGATCTTTCTGAAGGTGTCGACGTAGCGGAGATAGGCGATCATCAGGCGCCGCTTTTCGCCATCAACGGTGAGGTGATGCGCAATGCAGTAGGCTTGGCCCAAGGCCCGATCGCGGTTCAATGTGAGGATTGTGCTCTGTCCGACGAAATGCATCGTGGCGGCGTACTGGTTCAGGTCGGCGAAGACCGGGGCGAGCTCCTCGCGCGAGTGCAGCTCTTGGGACGGCTTCGGATCTTGACCGCCTGGTCGATGCTGGACGGATCGGTCACGTCTAGATGTGTCACTAATACGTTGTTGCGTCCGGCCAGGTCTCCAGCGGCCGAGACGTCGCGCATTGTGGCGACAACATTCCATCCCTTGTCGGCGAAAAGCTTAGCGGACGCATGGCCGAAACCCGTCGACGAACCCGTGATCAGGACAGTTTTCTTGTTCATGTTACTCCTCTTCGCTAGGGAATTAGCGGTCAGAACGATGTGACGACGATTCTGTTGATCGAGCCATCCTTCAGCGCCGCGTAGCCATCGTTCACATCGCGCAATGCAATTGTTTTTGACACAAGGCCATCCAGATTTAGCCGGCCCTGCAGATAGAGTTCGGCATACATCGGGATATCCCTCTTGAAGTTGGTTGAGCCGTAATTCACGCCCTGGACGCGCTTCTGTCCGCCGATCGCACCGAAGATGTTCACATCGAGACTGACCTCGGGCTTGGCGACACCGACGAGATACAGGCCGCCGCCCGCGCTCAGCATGGCGAGCCCTTGCTCCGCGACGGTTTTTAGGCCCACGAAGTCGAACACGTGATCGGCGCCGCGCGGTAGGAGAGCCTGAACCGCCTCCACTGGATCAGCCTTGGTGGAATCGACTACGTCGGTAGCGCCGAATTGCACGGCTACCTCTAGCCGCTTCGGCTGGAGGTCAATAACCACGATCCGCGACGCGCACGCGATGCGCGCGCCGCTGACCGCATTAAGCCCCACGCCGCCGGCACCGAAAATGATGACTGTGTCGCCGGGGTGTACGCTTGCGGTATTCAAGACGGCGCCCGCGCCGGTAACAACGCCGCACCCTAACAACGCCGCCTGCGCCAACGGCATGTCTTTGGGCACAAGAGCGAGTTGGTTCTCGTGCACGAGCGCGCGTTCGGCGAAGCCGCCAAGTCCCATGCCTTGAAAAACAGGGGCGCCGCGACAGCTCAGGCGCGGCGCATCCCCCGGCCGCCTCCGTGTTGCTTCTGGGTGCAGACACTGGAAGGAACGGCCGGACTGACATCGCGCGCACGATCCACACGATTGTATCAGCGAGCCAACGACATGATCGCCGGCGCGGAATTGTGTGACATCCGGGCCGATTTGGACGACGACACCGGAGACCTCATGGCCAAATACAGCCGGGAACGGAGTGATATTGTTCGCCGCAAACAAAAGATCGGTGTGACACAGCCCGGACGCCTGGACCTCGATGAGAACTTCACGCCCAATGGGCGAAGCCACATCAACATCCTCAAGGGCGAAGCTACGACCGGCCGCGTTAACTACTAGCGCCTTCACCAGCGACTCTCCTCTGTGAGGGTCGCTTTCATGATGACCGGCGAACCGGCTGGTGATCTATTACAAATCTGTCGCCGTTTTACTGATTCTGTCCGCAATAATCTCGCTCCAGAGCGAGGCGCCTCACAAACTACAAAGGATCAAACTACAAAGGATCAAAAATTGGATTGTCTTGTCAAAGATCGGCTATGTTGCCAGACGATTCTCCGCCGCGGCTATTGTTCGACCACGCGACGCCACGCGGCGGGGCTAATAATAAGCCCCACCATGCGGGTAAACACTCGCGTCAGGTGACTTTGATCGGCAAAGCCGCAAGCCAGTGCCACCTGCGACACTGACAATCGGCGATCACGCAGTTTCTCCTTAGCCACCTCAATGCGATGCTGGAGGAGCCAGGTGTGCGGCGGTACTCCCACGCTGCGCCGAAACGCGCGCGAAAAATAGCTCAGCGATAGGCCGCATTCCCGAGCTACCTCTCTCAACACAACGCTGTTATCCAACTTTGCGGAGAAAATCTCTTTAGCGCGCTTCACCTGCCACGGTGCCAGGCCGCCGGCCACAGGCCGCGACGGCGGCCGCAGGCCGCCGTACGTCTGAGCAACATGCGTCCCGAGCGCCAAGAATACGTGATCCAGGAACCACTGGTTGGCCTGCCCGGGATTCCTGACCGCTGGCAGCACCGCCCATCCGAGATGGGCAATCGTCGCGTCGTCGAAAGCCACAGAACTATGGTTCAGGTCGCCATTCGCGTTGCGTCGAAATCGTCTGCGATCGCGTCAAAAGCATTTCTCGGGATGTAGAAAAGCAGGTCATGGTACGGCTGGTCGAGAAGAGCCACGGGCTCGCATTTGAGGTCGTGCAAATCGACTTGGCCGATCCGTAGATCACATACCGGCATTTGCCGGCCGTCCTGCCAGTATTTGCGACGGGGAAAATCGCGCAGCGTCAAGGCGACAAGATAAGCGTCTTCCCGTTGTATCGGTTGGCTCAAGCCCGGGATGGGATCATCGCATCGGGTCTCCGTGACGGCCATTTCGGCGGTGCGCAAGACACGCGTGACAATTGTCCTCGCCTCTTCCGCTCGGAGACGCGTGGCAAGCCGTTCCCCAAAACCTTCACTCGTCGTCGCGGCGGCGAGCACATTGGTTCAATACTTCCGTCAGTGATACGTAAGCCGTGATATGTGATCCTACAGAGTGACTGACCCGGGTACAACTCGTCGCACAAGGCCTGATAGTCTGCGGGTGCTCAGCATTTGGTGAATTACAAAGGCGTCAAAGGGGGCAAACGGCTCGAGCGTTTCAATAGGCTAGATGGACGTGCTGCTTTCTTCACCTCGCCGCAAAGCCCATTAAAATGGTAAATCCGACACCAGGGGCGACGGCTTCGTATCGTTTATCGAAAGCCAATCGTCGCATCCTAGGCGGCAATCAAACTTGAACGTGCATCATATCGGCTCCTGGCCCTTCGCGTCATTCACGGCTTGGCCGTGAACCGGTCGATATCGGGGAAAAGCAGGCAGTTGATCTTCACCGGCGCCAAGCCGCTCTGTAGCGATTCATCCAGAGCATTTCGACGAATGGGCCGGGGTCATATTCCGAATATGCTAGCTTGAGCCAGGCAAAGCGAGGACAACCATGCACGCAACCGACGACTACAAGGAATTGAAACTCAAGCTGGACGGGATGGTGCCGGCCGGACTTGGATTCCATCGCAACCTGCTGTTCGATGCGATGTATGCCTCGCTGCCGCGCGACCCTCAGGTGAAGGTTCAGATCTACAACGCCGAGATCGTGCCAGGCGGCTTCACCAATTGGCGCTGTCACAATGGCGCCGCGTTCTTCGTCGCGCTGCAGGGCCAATTCGAGGCACATTTCCAAGAGGGTGTGCTGGTCAAGGCCAAAGCCGGAGAATGCTATTCCGAACCGATCGCCAAATTTCACCGTGGGCATAACCCGCATCCCGACCTGCCCTATCTATGCATCGGCCTATGCTTCACCTCGCCTGACCCGCGAACATGTAACCAATTCAGTCGAGCGCCCGTGGTGACCTGTTAGGGCGCTAAGTCAGCTTGCATTTCTGCTTCTGGCCCATCACGATGCGTGCGGAGCGAGACTAAACTTGGGACTTATCGATCAGGCCGCCTAGGCGCTCTTTGCGCCCTCCGCCTCCCGCGCTGTTTTCAATGCCACGCCCCACCAGGCCGGATAACGGTCGGATTTGGCCTTGTCCCGACTTTGCACCAGATCTAGGTACTCGTCATAGAATCCAGACCTCTGGACGATGTTGAGGTGAGACACGTCCCATGTAACCTCGCTCCTGGATCAGCGACCATCCATCTGAATAGGACTCACGCCACGACCCGCGGGTACGCGAATCGCTCAGCCCTCGCCAGCGGGGCCGTAGCGAACAAAGCGATGGGCTTGCGTTGCCACTCGATGGACGCGCTGTCGAAAGCGTTCTTTAGAACCGCCGTAGGACCGTGATTGTATTCGGCGACCGTGGCGATAAAGCCGTCGAAATCGTCGATGTGTTTACGCCGAGCCTCCGCTTGGGGCTCAGAAAAGACACCGCCAGTATAGGCCGGCGGTGCCGGCTCATTGAAGAACGGCAGCTTGTATTCCCGCAGATCAAGCGCTTCGAGCTTGAGATCAGTGCGCGCGGCCGCACCATCGAGCAACCATTTCGCCGGCGTATCGGCGAACCGGTTCGGTCTGGTGCTCCCGACGATCATTCCTATGTTCAGCATGACCTCTCCTCCAAATGGCGGCAACAAACAAGACACCGCCCGAGCGAACTCAGGTATCCGCGGCTTCATCGAAAGGTGTACAGGGCTACGATACTTCCGTGCTCAAAGACGGCAATGTCTGTACCCGTGCCAACCGGCGGCGCTCCAGCAGGTCCGAACTGCCACCGCAAACGGCCAAGATCGTGATTGACCTGCGCAGGCTTTCTGTACCACGCCGAACGCCGAATCCGGGAGCATCCTCGATCTCCCCGATCTTCGCGTTGAGCACTTCTCGGCCAGTGACCTGCTCCTCGGCCTCGAAAAACGTACAGTCTGCGGTATAGAGCTCGGCTATCGCGGCCGCGCATCATGTGGAATCTCGCTGCCCGA
>CAVRDC010000021.1:0-15700 GCA_963719745.1 uncultured Alphaproteobacteria bacterium
TAATGCCTGCGGCGAAAAAGAATTAAGACCAGTACCACAACTGACAGGACCGTGGCAGCACCGACGCCGGCTGCACCGCCTAATCGATCCAGATGAAGGCTGAGTGAAATGGGTTCGGCAATAGGTTTTACCAGTCGCAATGCGTACGACAAAATGAACACGACGAGGCGACGGGTAGAAGGAACGACGCTCCGCCAATGATCGTCGTTTTCAAAAGCTCTTTCAAAGTCTTGTTCCACCTGAACCAGATCATCGAAGCCGACGCGGGGACCAGCTTAAACCATGAGCATGGCAATGCCACTGCAGGAGCCAGTGGAAGAGATTGTGCTGTCCATGGCAAAAGTGGCGTCTACCAAATCGCCACGGGTCGAGCCAGTAAAACGAGATCCCCAACCCGCCGACAAATTGGCTTTACAACAGCGGGGCCTCGCCAAGCTGGAGTCATCATAAACCGTCGGCTCGTGATCGGCTTCTGAGATAAGCAACGCGAACAGCGCGAAGCAGGCTATGACGATCATGTCGAAATGAGTTACTGTCATTGGCTTCCCCGTCAGTTTACAGTCGCTCCGGAACAGATGATACACGAGCTAAACTGCCTTTGCTAAGGTCTTCTTAGCGGGTTCAGATCCGTCGTACGCTGCGCATCTTATCGGAATGCGGGCCACTCTCGCGATCTTCCGGTCTTAGCGATACCAGCTGTAATGACCTTCATAGAGTGATCGAACTCTCTCGCGCCCAAGTAGGCAATCTTGCCCATGAAATGAAAACTTCGCTCGCCATTCTCGCGGACGAAGTCCACCGGATCGAAAAGAACGGCTTGACCGACGCTGCTGCCGTCATTCTAGAGAACTCGGCGGCCTCAAGTCTCTCTGCAACTTCTTAAAGCCCCTGGCGGAATGTAAGTCACACACCTATTCAACGGGAACTGTTTACGAGGCCAGGAAAGGTAAGTGGTGCTGGCCGCTTGAAGGGACGGATTTGTACGTTAGAGGCGTGCTTTTTCCCGACCGCCAGACCGTTCGGGTTATATTGGCCGTAGCGAGATTTGGCTCGCTCGCCTTGTCTCTGATAAGTTTGTTTGGTTTGGACTGGAAAAGGGAGGCAGTTGAGGGGGAACTGGATCTCCCGATGCGGTCCGCACATGTACGGGCTTTTTGACTCGAAGAAGTTTCACTCTTGGCCTCACCGCTATCGCCAACGTGGTCGCACGGCGATGGAAATTGGGGTTCGCTGTGGCGGAAGCAAAACCAGCGGCCCCGCCCAGCCCGCCGATCGCGCCGGTCGTGCCGAAGACATTACGAAGAATTCGGCGGCGTCCGTATCGATAATTACGATTGGCTACGCGACCGCAAGGACCCACGGGTCCTCGCCTATCTGGAAGCAGAGAACGCCTATGCCGGACGCGCGACTTGACGACGATCAAGCCGCTGGTGGACGACCTTGCCGCGGAATTGAAAGTGCGCTCGGCGCAAGAGGATGCGAGCGTCCCTGCTGCCGACAACGGCTACCTCTATGAGCGCCGGTTCACGCAGGGCGCGCAGTATCGCTCATCGTGCGCCGCAAGGATACACCGGGGCCCGAGAGGAGGTCGTACTCGACGTCGGCGCACTCGCTGCCAGCCATCCACACCAATATCAGCTCGGCTGGTGGATTGTCAGCCCGAACAACGCGCGCATCGCCTTCGCGGTCGATTTCAACGGTGACCGTGAATTTCGCATCTTCGCGCGCACCTCGCGACCGGCAAGATCGTCGATGAAGGGATCGATAATGCGGCGTCCAATCTTGTCTTCGCCGCCGACAGCGAAACGCTTATTCTATGTGCGCAATGAGCCGACAACATTGCCGCTCATATCAGGTCTGGCGGCATAGCATCGGCAGCGGCCCGAAACGCGACGTGCTTATCCACGAGGAGGAAGATCCGACCTTCAGCGTTTCGATCGATTTGTCGAAGTCGCGGAAGTTCATCCTGCTCAGCCTCGACGGCGAACGCACTAGCGAGGTCCGCTATCTGGCTGACTGATCAACCGACCGGAGAGTTAAAGATCATTGAGCCGCGCCGGCGCGGCGTCATTTACGAGGTCGATCACGTTGGCGACAAGTTCTTCATCCGCACCAATCTCGACGCTCCCGACTTCCGGATCATGAGTGCGCCAGAGATCAGCCCCGCGGCGGCGCAGTGGAGGGAAGTCGTTCCACAGGAGCCGGAGCATCATCTCAGCCATTTCGAAGCATTCGAGACATTCGTGGCCGTGGACGTGGAAGACGAAAGCGGGACCAAGATCCGGGCATTCGATCTCCCGGATGTCCGCGAAATTCCGGTGCCGCGTCCAGCCGCCATCGGCGTCGCCTCGACTGCTTCGAAAACGACAGCGAAGCCAATCCACGAAGCCAAGTCCACAACGCGAAAATACTGCGGTTCCGCTTCAGCGGACCGTTGCAGCCACAATGTGTCTACGACTTTGACGTGACGACCGGCGTCCTGAGGCTGCGCAAGCAGGACCCGGCAAGCCGCTGGCTTGATCGCGATCGCTATGCGGTCGATCGCCTCAACGCGATCGCGCCCGACGGCAAGCGTGTTCCAATCACGATTGTCTATCGCAAGGAGATGCGCCACCTGGTCGGCAATCCGACGTTGATCGTCGGCTATGGCGCGTATGGTTCGAGCTTGCGCGCAACCTTTAGGCCGTCTGTTTTCAGTCTAATCGACCGCGGCTTTGTCTATGCCATCGCCCATGTGCGTGGCGGACACGAAAAAGGCGAGCGCTGGTATGCCGAAGGCCGGGTGCTCAATAAGCGCAATACCTTCACGGATTTCATCGCCGCGACCGAGATGCTAATCGCCCAAGGCTATGCCGATCCGCGGGCCGTATTCGCGCAGGGCGGCAGCGCTGGCGGCCTGCTCATGGGGGCGATCGCCAATCTGCGTCCCGATCTCTATGCCGGCATCGTGGCGGAACGCCATTCGTGGACGTCGTCACCACAATGTCCGACCCCTCGGTCCCACTCACGACGGTCGAATATGACGAATGGGGCAATCCAGCCGCCAAACCGGAATACGACTACATGCTTTCCTATTCGCCCTACGACAATGTTTCGCGGAGAAACTATCCTGCAATGTTCGTCACCGCAGGCTTCTACGACAGCCAGGTGAGCTATGCCGAGCCCGCCAAATGGGTCGCTCGGCTTCGGGCGAGTAAAACTGATACGCATGACCTCTTGCTCAAGACCGATATGGATGCCGGCCATGGCGGACGCTCCGGCAGGGTCGGCTAGATCGAGGAAAGCGCGGAAATCATGGGCTGGCTCATCGCGCATGCCCGAGAGCTGAATTCGCAATGACGAGGTCCTGAAAAACAACCTGGCGGCGATCTCGATGTACCGCACCGTCGATTGGATACTTCAAAGACCGAGGTGCGCTTATAGCGTGCGCGTAGGGTAGATCCGGGCTCAACCCCAGACCTCAACGCAGAAAAACTCTCTGCAAATACGTGTCGGGCTATCGCCTGGCGTCGCTGTCTGGTAAATCCGCTCCTAGGTCGCGACTGATAAATCGCCTTGCAACGCGATTCACTGGGCCGCGCAGAATGAAGTACGGCATGAGCGCCAGCAGCGTTGCGGTGAAAAGCAATTCCAGCGGATAGATGAATTTGTGAATGATGAGCTGGTAGATGGCATCGAGGGTCGCGGCGACCAGGAACGGCGTGCGTATGTCCTTCCACCCGCCGTGAAGTAATTGCCAACGGTGCTGCGAATTTGTGATCGCGGCCCACAGGATGGGCCTGCACGCCCTGCCCTCGCGTCGTTAATGCCGGCACGCAGCGCAAAAAAGGAGGCGATTGTCGGCTGGAGGATGAACCGTAGGCTCAGGCTTCCCGAGCGGACAAGAGCAAGGAAGTTATCCCATCCGCGCACTATCATGTCGGTGATCAGCTCGGCTTGGATCATGGCGTCAGCGGTCTCATCATGCCCACTGATTTTCGGCCGACGATGCAAGATGGCTATTCAACCTGGATATCAGCGGTACTGCAACTCCATCATCCATCACCACGCGACGCGACGATCGGAGATAATCGAGGAACGATGACGCCCTGGCCACTCGCACCGTCAAGGCAGCGACTGATCTGCTCGACACGAGCGACTTTCCGGCGATCCAAAGCACTGTAGTCTTACCCATGTTGGCGCCAGCCGCGGTATCCACGCGCCTGTTGGCGCTAGGCGCTCAGCTCAGCCTCGATGGCATTTCCACGATAACCTTGCCTTACATCGGCGGCCCCGGGGCGACCAGCGGCGCCCCGCCTTCGTCGCGGAGGGCGCGCCGGCTCCCGTAGTCAATCTCTCGACTAGCAGTGCTGTGCTTGGACCAGCTCGCACAATTTTGATCCTCAGATGACGTACAGAATTCTTCGCACAAATAGGTAGGGCTGGCGGCCCCGAATCTGGCTGAACTGGAGGTGGCTAAACGCAACCAGGACAGCAAGAAGGGAGCCGCCATGAACGACGATACACCGAGTCCGCTGGGCAATGTCATCACGATTGACGACGAGCGGATCAAGAGCCACCTCGATCGGGTGGTTCGCGGCAGTGTGGAGGAGACGTTGAACGCATTGCTGGACGCGGAAGCGGATCGGCTGTGTAATGCGCAGCGCTATGAGCGCAGCGCGGCCCGTCGGGATACGCGCGCCGGCTACTACGAGCGCAATCTGCATACGAAGGCCGGCGAGGTCCGGTTGAAGGTACCGAAGCTTCGCCAGCAGACCTTCGAGACGGCGATCATCGAGCGTTATCGGCGGCGCGAGAGCTCGGTCGAGTAGGCCTTGATCGAGATGTAAATCTGGCAGGATTTCGGTGCGCCGGGTTGAGGACGTCATCGAGGCGCTGTGGGGCACGCGGGTTTCGCCGTCGACGGTGTCGGACCTTAACAAGAAGATTTATGGGACGATCGAGGCCTGGCGCAATCGGCCGATCGAGGGCGAGCATCCGTACGTGTACCTGGACGGCATTGTGCTCAAGCGCAGCTGGGCGGGCGAGGTTCGCAACGTGTCGCTCTTGGTCGCAATCGGGGTGAACAGCGAGGGTTATCGGGAGATTCTCGGCATCTGCGAGGGGGCGTAGGAGGACAAGGCGGGCTGGAGCGCGTTCCTCAAACATCTCAAGGAGCGTGGCTTGAAGGGCGTCCGGCTGATCATCTCCGATGCCTGTATCGGCCTTGCCGAGAGCGCCGCCGAGTTCTTTCCCAACGCCGCTTGGCAGCGATGCATCGTGCATTGGTACCGCAACATCTTCAGTCACGTCCCCTCGACCAAGGTGCGGGAGATCGCGGCGATGCTCAAGGCGATCCATGCCAGCGAAGACATCGTGGCGGCACGCGAGAAGGCTGTCCGAGTGATCGAGAAGCTGCGCGGCTTGCGCCTTAGCAGAGCCGCCGAGCTTGCTGAGGCGGCGGTCGAAGAGACGCTGACCTATTACGCTTTCCCGGAAGAACACTGGCGACGCGTCCGTACCAACAACCCGCTCGAGCGCATCCTGCGCGAGATCCGCCGGCGCACCCGCGCGGTCGGTGCATTCCCGGACGGCCAATCCGCCCTCAACCTAGCCGCGGCGAGGCTACGTCACATCGCCGGTACCGCATGGTCGACAAAGAGATATCTGAACATCGAGCTGCTGAAGGACCAGCAGATGAGAGGTGCCATCACCGCTTGAGCCAGGACCGGGTGCCGCTCAGCCCAAACCAATGTGCGAAAAACTCTGGACACTACCATCCTCAGTGCGGTCAGCGCGAAGATTTCAGGCAGCTAGCGGCGACACGGCGGAGGCTGTTATTGGTCCGGCGCTGGCAATCAGTGCCGAACAGAGCATCGATGCTTACGCGAGATGATCGAAAGCGCCTCGCCGCCAGCCGGGCGAGGGTCGGCCAACGGAAAAAAGACGCCTGCAGAGATAGCCGCCGCGGACGTTTCGGTGCTGTCGAAATGAGACGTATGTTGCCTCACAGTCGGTCCGCCGAATTCGAGCACCGTTCCAAAGACGGATGGGGGACAAACTCGGAAGTGCGCCGCTGGAACAATCACTTCTGTTTTGGCTCAGATGGCAGACAATCGGCCGATACCTGATTCAACCGCGTCCACAATTCGCTCACGTAACTCTAAGGAGTATGGCTTCGGCATCGATCCGCCCTCCAGAATCCGAATCAATGCCGCCAGATTTCAACTATCGAAGCCTGCTAGGGAATCTCGAGGGTTCTGTGAGGTCGCGTAGTGCGAGCGAGGCAAGCAGGGCGGGGTAAGCGCGACCTCATAGAAGCCGGATTGAACGAAGCCGCGGATGGTTAGGCACTATGGGGATAGTGGCTGCGGCGTCGGCGCGATGGAGGTGCTGGCTGGCTTGGCGGCAGCGGACAGCGTGCGGTTTCTCCGCTGGCGACGGCGGCGATTGAGGACTGCGCTGAGCACGCCGGCGAGCGCCGGCGATACAGCAATGAACAGCGCGGCCGTTTAGCAAGCTCGATCGGCATGGTGACTTGCGTGGCTCCGTTCTGGACAGCGCCGCCAGCAGCATTGAGCTTGATCACGATCACGGCGGACATCAGTGGGGATCATGAGGTGTCACAGTGGAACGGTTGAGGATTAGCGGCGCGCGGCACGGCTGCGATGCGCCGCATGGTACCGCCGCAATCCGCACAGATAGCGAAGTTGGTTGCAGTGACCCTGCGGTCATCTTCGGCGGTCGGTTCGGTGCCGCCGGGTGAAGCACCGTTGCAGGTATCGAGCAGCTGACGGCAGCGGGCGAGATTGTCGCTGCGTCCACCGTTGGCGAGGAAGCCATAGTGGCGAATGCGATGAAATCCGTCTGGCAGGGCATGCAACAAGAACCGGCGGATGAACTCGTCGGCTTCGAGCGTCATCACTTTGATGATGCCATCTTGGCGATAGTCCTTCCAGGTGAAGCGGACCTTGCCGTCGGACAGCGACAGCAGCCGGGTGTTGGCAATGGCGACGCGATGGGTGTAGCGACCGAGATAGGCCAGCACCTGTTCGGGACCACCGAACGGGGGTTTGGCATAGACCACCCAGTCGATGCGTCGCAGTTCGTTGAGACGTTTGGCGAATGCCGAGGGTTCGGTCAGGTTGGCGAGATTGCTGAAGAAGCGGAGCTTGCCGGCGTGGAAGGCATTCTTCAGCTCTCGCAAGAACAGCCAACGAAAAAGGCGTGCAAGCACCCGCACCGGCAGGAAGAAGCCGGGCCGGCAGGCGATCCAGCGTGTGCCGTCGAGCGAGGGTCCGCCGCCGGGAATGACACAATGGATGTGCGGATGGTGCTGCAGGGTCTGGCCCCAGGTGTGGAGAACCATGGTGGCGCCGAGCTGGGCGCCAAGATGTCGCGGATCGGCGGCGATGGTGGCGAGTGCTTCGGCTGCGGCACGGAACAGGATTGCATAGACGGTAGCCTTGTTCTGGAACGCGATCTCACCGGCCAGCGCCGGCAGGGTGAAGACGACATGAAAGTACGGCACACTAAGCAACTCGGCTTGCCGCTCCGCGAGCCACTGGGCCCGCGCCAGTCCCTGGCACTTCGGGCAATGGCGGTTGCGACAAGAGTTGTAAGCGATGCGGGTCGCACCACAATCATCGCATTGCTCGACATGCCCCCCGAGCGCCGCCGTCCGGCACGCTGTGATGGCGCCCATGATGCGGCGCTCGACGCGCCCGAGATGACCGGCGTGCGCCTGTCGAAAAGCTTCGCCATGGCGGCGGAAGATATCCGCCACCTCCAGAGCCGGAGCCATGACGCCCGTTCAGCCGGGCGGCACGATCTCCAGGCGGAGCCGATCGAGCGGACTTGGTGTGCTACTGATCGTCTTGGTGGCGACTTGCGTATAACGCGCTGTGCTCGAGAGGCTGGCATGGCCAAGCAGGACCTGGATGATGCGCACGTCCGCCCCGCTCTCCAAGAGATGGGTCGCGAATGTGTGCCGTAGCGTGTGCACAGTCACATGCTTGCTCACGCCCGCCGCCGCACTGGCTGAACGGCAGGCGGCGTGCAAGACGTTGGGTACCAGCGGACGCTCGTCGTCGCGGCCGGGAAACAGCCATCGCTTCGGCCGCGTGAGCCGCCAATAGGTGCGTAGAATCCTCAGAAGCTGCGGCGAGAGCATGACGTAGCGATCCTTGCCGCCCTTGCCCTGCTCGAACTCGGATCACCATCCGCTGGCTGTCGATGTCGGCGATCTTCAGGAGAACGACTTCCGACACGCGCAGTCCGGCAGCATAGACCGTGGTCAGTGCAGTGCGGCTTTTAAGGCTCGGGATCGCCTCCAGGAAGCGAACGATCTCGTCGGCGCTCAGCACGACCGGCAGCTTGCTCGGCTCACGTGCATAGGCGATGCGCTCCGGCACCGTGGTCTGCCCGAGCGTCACGCCATAGAAGAACCGCAGTGCACAGACGATCTGATTGAGGGCGGGCCACGAAATCCCCGTCGCCACCAGATGAACCTGAAAGGCGTGGACATCTTCCAAGCCTAAGCGATCAGGAGAGCGACCAAAATATCGGCTGAACTTCGATACGGCGTTGAGGTACGATTGTTGCGTGGCCGGCGATAGATTGCGGACCGTCATGTCCTCGATCATGCGGCGGCGAAGAGGGCTGATCTCAGCCATTGGAAACCTCCTGTCTGACGGGTGGGGCTGCGAAAACCCTCGATCCTCTCAGACAGGAGGCGATCAGCGCGACTGCTCCTCAACTGCCGCGAAAGCGGCTTCGTTCAATCCCAATTCAACCCAGCCGAAATCCGCTCTAGCCGCAATGACTTCGCCGTCAGTAATATAGTGATTGACGCGTTCGACTGGCAGATGTTGACCCGCTCGATAAGAATCCCCGATAACTCATTCTTTTTCAGCTCGGCAATGATCTAGTCCCGCTCGGCATTCGTGTCTGAAATCAGTGGCGTGGGCGATCTGGAATGTGAGTTTAGTCAAAGAAAGGCCGGTATCCTTAGTGCCAGCTCCGACCCAGTGAACGCGCGTGTCGAGTTCATTAGCGGGGGTCCCGTGTGGGTTACGAGGGATCGCCATAACGTTATCCGCTTTGACGATCCGGTTTTTTCTTTGACAACGATCCAAAAACTCTTGTTTGATTCCGAGGCAGAAACAAATGGTGACACGGATGCAATTAGAGCAAGAGCAAATCGGGTATCTGAAACTCTTGATCGAGGACGACCTCGACCGAGCGCGCGATCATCTCAAATGGTTGACCGATACACCCGAGGGTCAACGCGAAGCGGATCGCGATCAGCAGATCGCTGACACCGTCGATGCGCCAAGCGACGGCGCTTCTCGCAATTTTCGCCTAGCGCCGCCGCTATTAATAGTAGTGCCAGTGATTACCGGACCAGCCCCGACGATGATAATAGTGACCATGCGAGTAATAAGGGTGGTATTGATGATGGTAGTAATACGCTTGAACGATAGGCCGATTATCGGACATAGCCGCCGCCTCCGGCGGCGCAATGGGTGCGGCGAACGATGTCCCGCAAACAGCAACGGCAGCAATTCCTGCGAGCGCTGTCGCAAATACAACTCGTTTCATGACATCCTTCTAAGCGAACCGTTTCGCCCAAGACCCGGAACCGTGGGAGCGTCGCTGACGGTTCGATTATCTCCTTATAAAGCGCGGCAAATGAAACATTGACTGAACATCCATGAGATAGCCCTTCGCAATGACGCGATTCGCCACGGCGCACAACGCCAGCATCGGTGGCGGGGCGCTGCGCCATCGCCATCACGCGCCTACTCGAAAGCGCCGCCAAGTCAATGTGTTGACGATTAGGCCCCGCGGGCGAAGCGCATTTTTCCTTGATCGATCAATGCGAGCGCTCGGGGTTGTGTCAAACGAGTGATTGCGCCGGTTACGTCGTTCGCCCCCTGTCGAGGCGATTAGGAGCTCGTAGGTTCGCGCCAACGTGTCGCCGGTCCACGTCAGCGCCCTCAAAACGCAAAGCTGGGCTCCTGCGCGCGTTGGCGCATGCTTTGACGCGAGTGCAGTACGTCTCTTAGCGTCGCACTTCGCACGTTCACACAGGAGCACGATCATGCCCGACGACCTCGCCACCACGTCAACGACTGAGCCCGCCCCACACGCGCCACCACCACCAAAGAAGCCACCGCGTCAGGCGCAAGGCAAGTCGAAATCGATCACCCTCGCTCAAGTCAAACAGGGTGGTTAGCTCCAAGTACCTTGCGAACAAGCGCTGGGCTGTTGAACTCGGTAAGCGTGTTGGGCGCGGAAACGGACCGAGGTCGGGGCGCGTCATATCGCGCGATTCGAGCTTGCCCGCTTGACCGGCGCGCGCGGTTGGTTAGCCAGCGGCTCGAGTGTAGCCATAATGTTCTCGATGCGTGCGATGACATCGCGTGAGAACGGCCCGACGTGCAGGTATAGAGCCATCAGTGCCACGATCCAGCGAATCGAATCCGGATTGCCCGATATGCACTGGCTTAACGTGTTACGAAAAATCTCGCGCGGCTCGGGCAAGTTAGTCATGATCCGATGCAACATTTCGAGGCTGCCAAGCTTGCGCCGCGAAAGCGTTGCGCGAGTCTGGTGCTTCCGGCCGGAATTGTCGAGCATCCTCGCCAGACGCTGGAGACGGCCCGCATAGGCGACCGGATCATAAATGCGCTCCAGGATGTACGCGTAGTCGGCAACCACCTCCTGCCGCGGCCGTAACGTCTTAAAGTTGAGGCCCATCGTGCATTGGTCTGCGGTTTTTAGATCCTTCCGCTCGGGATGCGGAAACAGACGGCCTTCCTTTTCGAGCCGGCGCTCGAGTTGCGTGTGCGGCAATGCATACAGCAGACCCACCATGCAAACCGGGATCGCCGCTTCCTCGATCAACTCGATCATTGCTTCCGCCGCCAACTCCGTTTCGCTGTCGAAGCCGATGATGAAGCCCGCGGTCACAAAAAGACCGGATGCATGATCCTGTGAACGCTCTGCGCAATGCTGCGCCGCGTGTTCTGCTTCTTGCGCATTGCGATCAGCGTCGCGGGATCGGGGCTCTCGATGCCGACAAAGACCCCGACGAAATTGGCGCACTCCATCAGCTTCAGGAGCTCCGGGTCGTCGGCGAGATTGATCCAGGCTTCAGTCGTAAACTCGAATGGGTAGTCGCGCGCTTCCAGCCACTTTGCGAGCTCCGGAAGGAACGCCTTGACGGCTTTCTTGTTGCCGATGAGGTTGTCATCCACGAAGTCGACATGGCCGCGATAGCCCAGGCGATAGAGCTCGTCGAGCTCTGCGAGCATCTGGGCATTGGTCTTGGCGCGCGGCACCCGCCCGTAAAGCTCTATGATGTCGCAGAACTCGCAGGTAAACGGACAGCCGCGCGAGAACTGTACGCCGATATGGAGATAGTCATCGAATTTCAGGAGGTCGAAGCGCGGTATCGGCGACTTGGTCACGTCGGTTTGAAATTTCTCCGCCTCGAACTGCCCTTCGCGCGCGCCCGCTTCCCAAGCATCAATGAAATTGTCGATGATATGTTCGGCTTCACCAATGACCCGAAAATCGACCGCCTGATAGAGATGGGGACACGATGTGACTCCGGGACCACCAACAACCACAGGCTTCCCGCGGGCGTGGCAGAAATCCACGACATCGAGAGTGTCACTCTGCTGCGGTAGCATGCCGCCGGTGAAGACCACGGTCGGCCCAATCAAGATCGGCGTCGCTCAATTCCTCGGTGTTGCGGTTGATCAGCCTTATCGACCAGGAACGCGGCAGCAACGCTGCGACAGTGATCAGGCCAAGCGGCGATGCCGGATATTTGGCCCCGAAGACTTCGGCGGTCCGCTTGAAATTCCAGAACGTGTCCGCATCAAATCGAGGATAGATCAAAAGCGCATTGCACGCTTTTGCATTCAATATCCTTTCCACCCGGGCAGCCTCCCCCTGATAAGTCACGGTAGGTCGAAACGGTACGCAAGTCCACATCAACCTTGAGATTAGTGCGTTAGCCATCTCATCTGCGTTTCCGCGCGCGCGCGAGGCGGCGCCGAGCGCGGCAGGGAATCCGGCCCGAGCTTTGGACCGGACGGCGGCCGCTTTCTATTTTGGGAATGGACGGCGCGGCGGCCGAGCTAAGGGGTCAGATTCGCCAACACCGGCTCGCAAAAGGACGGGCATCGGCCCCGGTTTCGGGATGGCAGCATCACAAGCCGGGACCCCATGTCCGCGCCGGTTCAATCGGGTCTTGTGCGAGCGGCGGCGGCCCGTCCAGCATGGGCGGGATTGATGGTATCGGCGCGCCGCGGCGGCGCACCCAGGCTTTATGAAGACCGAGAAGGGAATACGGGGCGAAAGAGGTTGAACTCCGGCATCAGCAACGACATGCGCGAACTGGCAGAAGCGACGCTCCTGTTTAATGGCGGTGATGCATTTCGCTTACGGTGACTGATTCGGTTTATAAAGAGACACGGCGAGTCACCACTCTTGGAGGGGCTGATGTCTGAATTTGCGATTGGACAAAAGATCGTGTGCGTGCGCGACGACTGGAAAAACGCGGTTTTCGGATTGTCAGTAAGAGAAACGGGCGAAAGATATCCGGTGAAAGACGGTGTCTATACCGTGATCGGCCACGACTGGCTGCTGTTAGCCGATCGGCCTGGGGTCATGATTGCCGAGGTCAACAGTGATTGCATCTGGGCAGAGCAAAACTTCCGGCCGATCGAACCGAGAAAGACTGACATCTCGGTCTTCAAAAAGTTGCTTGTTAACCCGAAGGAGAAGATCGATGCTTAAAGTGGGGTAGCCCAGCGGAGCTTGCAAGAAAAATGGCTCCGCCGATCCGGCCACGCTTGTTCGTAACCTGGGCGTCCGGAGATTGTCTAAAATGAAAGTTCGAGGCCGGCGATTTTCACCACCGCTTCGCCGATTTCGTCCTCTTGCTACTGCCTCTCGCGCAGGAGACGGGCGAGAAGCAAACGACGCAGGCGCCGACGGCGCAGCATGCCACCAGCAATCAGCTTACGGACGACCTGCTCCTCGTCTCCGCCGCGCTCACTAGTAGTTTCCCGCTCGTCCAATAAAGTATCAGAACTCATTACATCCTCCTTGTGTTGGCGCTCCGCACCACCTTTATGCCTGCCCAGGAGATCGCTGTTTGGTGCGGTGCACTTGCCGCGGCCCCTGGATCGTTGTTGTGGCTACTCTCGGGCTTCAGGGCGAGAGCCCGGGGTATCTTGTATCAGCGTTTTTAGGATCGCCCGGCTTAAGACATCGCGTCGTATCAGACGCCTAGCTGCGCTGTTTTCAATCAGTGGCCGCAGCAACAGATGTCGTAGTTTCGCGTCCTTTTCGGATTCCCGTAGGTCGTCTTCGTGGCTCGCATCTCCCAGCCCGCAAGCTATTCCAGCCTCGAATGCCTGCTCAATAATGGCCGCCAATGTCGCCTTGCCTGTTTCCTTTGCTAGGCTCGCCTTTTCCTCGTCAGAGAGCTCATGGTGCGCGCCAGTGCCGTTGACAGCCTCCATCTTGACAACCTGACCCGTCTTCACATTGATCGTGATGGCCAATAGGTCCGGATCTGGTAACGGTTCTGAAGTTTGAGCAGACGATTTTGGCGCTGAACCTTTCTTATCCGGCGGCCTCTGTTTTCCCTCAGGATTGTTGGTCGCAGTCATTTCCCACTCCTTTTGCTTGTTGTTCGATCGGTACCGGCTCGTTGATGTGGCGATCAAGATGATCGGCTAAGCCGTGTCGCTTCATCGCAGAGCCGAGATGATGCGACGTTGGACAACCATCCCAATGACAGCATAATCGAACCGCCCCTCAAAGCCGATTGTTCCGAGCGCAGCAAACCCGTGCGCGATGCCGATCCCAAAGCCCAGGTCGTGGCCCAGCCGACGCCCGATAATCTTGGCTCTACCGACCCACAGCTTGGTCCGGCGCAGGCGGTGCGGCATCTGCGACTTCACTTTTGTCGGGATAATGGGCGCATAAAACATCGTAAATACGTTTAGCAATGACGCGCCGATCCCCCGCTTCGTGCCGCAAGTTGGGTCATCGTTGACTCACCGCTGCACGCACATGCACCGGCGGTGGCCGATTAAAAAGGGCCACCACCGGTTTGTTGCTCTCGCAATTTGGCTTCCCGACACGACACTAGCCAAAACCTGCGCCGATTTCAGTGACCTCGAGATAGGTCCGGATGGCTGCCTCTATCTGCTCAGTGACAAATCCTCCGCGATTGCGCGGCTCGATGATCTCCCGGCGGGTGGCGGCACCGCTGCGCTCCTCGACGCGTGGCCGCTCGGTGATCTGGATGGCAAGCCGGAAGGTCTCGCATTCACCGCAAAGGGTCGTGCGATCGTCGCGCTCGACACGCGCAAAGCGCGCCGAAACCTCGTCATGCTTGAGCCGGCAGTTGCCCAGTTGCGCGGCCATGGCCAAGTGGGGGCAGCGACAAAACAGAGTAACAGGTGAAGCGCGAAGTGGCGGGGAAGCTTCGCGATCCTCCAGTGTAAGCACCGAAGCTCGTCGTCATCCAAGGCAAGCGGAGCATGGCGTCAGCTCGCGCATTGGGGTCGCTCGATCGCACTCCCAATTGCAACAAGCCAGCTTTCCGAAGTGTCTTTGTCATAGCTGCCGCTTCAAACAAGAGGCGCTAAAAGTAAACGCGAGCCCGCAGGCACCCGTTTATCGTGCGCCCGTCTCACCGTTAAATCGGTCTGGAATATTAGCTCCCTGGAACACAGTCCCCGTTGGCGCCTTAGTCTGCTCAGCCGCTCCGGGAGGTAGTTCGGCTGGCGCTTTATTTGGCTCAACTATGGGGGCAGGTGTCGGGGACACCGGATTCGGCTCAGTGGCAGCGGCCGAAGGTTGCGCCTCATTCGGCTCGACTGTTGCGGCCGGTAGTTCCGCCGGCGCCTTATCTGGCTCGACTGTGGGGGCGGGTGCCGGGGACATCTTACTCGGCTCAACGGCAGAGGCAGCAGGTGGCGCCTCATTCGGCTCAATTGTTGCGGCCGGTAGTGCCGGTGCCTTCGTAACTCGCGCCGGCCTCGGCCGCGGCAGCGGCGGCGATGAAACGATCCCGTGGCGATGGGTGCCAGTACGAGTAACGTGGTGCAACCAAGTGACAACGTTGCGCGCAATACCCGAAAACGGCGGCAGTGCTGCAGGTGGCGTCGGTGGTTGTGGTCCCTGCGCAGGCGCTGACGCGGCAGCTAACAGCTGGAAGGCAAAAAAGAACGTGGCCGCCCCTAACATTTTCGATCTCACGGCACTCTCCCATAGCACGCGACAAATGCCGGTTTGCCGCACAGGGTCCAGCCGAATAGGGGCGGCGCTAAGGCCAAAAAAAGTCGGTGCGCCACCACCGACGTTCAAATAGGTGTTGATTAGTTCGCGTTTTGCAGGAGTGGCCGTCAATGGCCAGCGGACAGCGCTACAGAAAGCCAGTCGCACTTGCAACGTAAACGAGATCGCGCCATCTGGCGTGATGTCAAAGTCGGGGGGGTGAGCGATACGTAATGCAGAGCCGGTCTGCTGCCAAGCTGCGACAATGGTGATGAGATCGCCCGTCCTGTGCCGTGGGCGTCATATCGCTGAGCGCTCCAATGCATTTTCGAAACCTGCAGAGCACTTTTATTTACTTAATGTGGCAGCGACCAAGGATGGCGGCCGTGACCACTCGCGAATGGTA
>CAVRDC010000022.1:0-47272 GCA_963719745.1 uncultured Alphaproteobacteria bacterium
TCGGTCTGGATCACATGATCACAGAACAGGAGGCCAGCGCGGAAGAAATCGAGGCAGTTCGAAAATTCCTGACGCGGGAGGGGACTTGTCTGATGATAGGTCCGCATCACGATGTCGGCGTGTCCAGCGATCCCGCGGAGCGTCAAATGGAATACGCTCACCACGGCGATCCCTTGGTTCCGCGACAGCAACGCTTCGGCCTGTACACGCGCTCGCTGATGAAGGGACTGGGCGTACCAGTGGAGAACCGATGGGGCCTGCGTCCCGCTCGTGCGCCGGAGACAAATCAGATTGCTCCGTTGACTGCCGCGAGGGACCTGGATGCGCGCGGATGGCTTACCGGCGTAACAACGTTCAATTTCCACCCGCATCTACCGCATTACGCGCTGACGACCGACGATCGGAAGTTAATTCGCGTTCTGGCACGACAGCCGGTGGATATGTCGCATCCCCACCCGTTCACGGAAGCCGGAAACCGTGAGTTCAATACCTTCCTTTGGATGCCGCCAAGCGGGACGCGAGCTGGCGATATTTTGTTGGCTGATCTGACGATATTTACGACCTTATTTGGTGGAACCGACAGTCTGGACCGTTTCTGGAACAATCTAGCCGTGCGGACGTAGCAGTCCGCAAGGTCTAGCGCCCTAACGCTTGAAACAACAACGACGCGTCAGATGACGCGTTGCCAATGGAGGAGAGACGATCATGTCGCAGGAAAAACCCAGCGAAACCACTCGCCGTGCCTTTCTCGGCACGGCAACCGTCGCGACAGCCGCAACGCTGACCGCACCAGTCGCGGGCGAGGCTCAAGCCGCCGATACAGGTCATCCTGTCGGCACGACCAAACTGGCGCAAGCGAATACGGATGTTACCGCGCAGCTGATGGCACGCGCTAAAGCGGGCGACTGGACAAAGCCGGCGGCTATGGCAATTCCCAAAGAGGGATATTTCACTCTTGAACAGGGACGATACGGGCCGCTTTTCCCAAAACTCCAGCCAACTATGGCTTCACGCTTATTGCTAAAGTCAAACCGGGTCGCGAAGCAGCGATCCGAGCGTACGGAAAAACAATAGAGAACGCCATAGCTGCCAATCCGTACGCTCTCGCCCCGCTCAGACTTCACTACCTGAGATGGGTCCTCTTTAACATCGGTAGCGAACCGTATTTCATATATCAGGGGATTTTCGACACTGACTTTGACAAATATACCGAAGATGCCGTTGCCCTGTTCACCAGTCTTGGGGTCAGCACCACGTTCGAGAATCTGGAAGGTTTCCCGATGGATTGGAAGACCAACGCTCCGGCATTCGTCAAGTTCGTCCGCGAACATCAATGCCCAAGCTTCCTCGAATACGGTGAGTATCCGTTCGTGAGTGCTGACGAAATAAAGAAGGCGCTTAAGGTGAAAGCATCTTTGTCCGCAATGCTCGACCAGATGCAATGACTTGACGCGCGGGAGGAGCCTCGGCACGAGAGGCAGAAAATAAATGCAAAACTACTGGTCCATCGCACGCACGACGATGTTCTTAATAACGTTCGTGTGCGCGACTGTAGGGGCGGCGCTCCCTAACGCTATGGAGCCCATGGCGACAGTACGCCAGTACGTCGATGCCTTCAACAAAGGTGACGTGGAGGCGATGTCTATTAATTGCGCGACGCCGGCGACCGTACTCGATGGACTGGCGCCACACGTCTGGCAGGGACCGACAGCTTGCCGGGATTGGTACCGGGATGTGTTAGCAGCCGGTGAGAAAGAAGGTGCGACGGGATATTTCGTGACTCTCGGTGAGCCACGGCATGTCGATGTGACCGGTGATCGAGCGTACATAGTCGTTCCTGCGACAATGACGTTCAACGTGCACAGCAAGAAGATGATTCAATCCGGCTCGAACTTTCACAGTAGCACTTCGAAAGCTTGCTGAGGGCTGGCGTATAACAGCGTGGGCATGGACGAAGGGCCCTTAATTCCCGTATGCCTGGAGCGTCCTTCCAAAGCATTGGTAAGCAAATATCGTTCGCCACGTCTGCCTGATCGACAATGGCATTCACTAATTACGAGAAAGCGGAATGCTCGAGTTCGATGACATCCAGTACATCTTGCTGACGCGTGTGCCAGCGCTAACCGGGCGATATGAGTTTCTGTCGTTTCGGCAGCCGGCTCAGGGCCGCGCCTGGCTTAAGGCCATTCGGGAGAAGGTGCCGTCGGCGAAGGCCGCCGCTGGTACCGTCGACCTGGATAAACGATGGGTGTCGGTGGCGTTCACCTGGAACGGTTTGCGTGCACTCGGGGTGGACGAAGCGTCACTCGCGACGTTTCCAGAGGAATTTCGGCAAGGCATGGCGGCTCGGTGGCAGGTCCTCGGTGACACCGGCACGAACCATCCTGATAATTGGACCGGTGGCCTCGGGGGGCCGCAGCTTCACGCGATCGCCATTCTCTTTGCGCGCGACGCCGCCGAAAGAGAGCGGAGCGTTCGCACGCATAAGACATTGCTGGCAAGCACTCCCGGCGTAGAGGTGCTCTCGTCATTGGACTTAGAGGCGATACCGTTCCGATATGTGCGTGAACATTTTGGCTACCGCGACCGGCTCACGACCCCGGAAATCGAGGGAACTGGAATTCAACCGACCCCCGGCTCTGGGCCCCCGATCAAGGCCGGCGAGTTCATTCTTGGCTACCCTGATGAAGACGGTCCACCGACGAACCTGCCCCAGCCGGGAATTCTGTCTCGCAACGGCAGCTTTATGGCGTATAGGCGGTTACAGCAGCACGTGGGCGCCTTCCGCGATTTTCTGCGCGAGCAGGGCGGGCCGGCCGTGGAAGACCAAGAACTGCTCGCAGCGAAACTGATGGGCCGCTGGCGAAGCGGCGCTCCCCTTGTGCTTGCGCCCGACAAAGACGACCCGTCCCTCGCCGACGACCCTCAGCGCAACAATAATTTCAGCTATGCGAAGATGGATCCCCAGGGTTACGCCGTCCCGCTAGGCGCGCATATTCGCCGGATGAATCCACGTGACACTGCCGTCAATATTCAACGGCGCAAGGTGCTGCGTCGGGGGGCGACCTATGGTCCGCCATTACCTGAGGGTATGCCCGAGGACGAAGTCGATCGCGGGATTGCGGCGTTCGTGATCTGCGCGAGCCTCGTCCGCCAGTTCGAATTCGTCCAAAACGTTTGGGTCAACGATCCACATTTCCACGAGTTAGGCAACGAACGCGATCCAATGATCGGGGCCCAAGACGGTACTTACGATATGACGATCCCGAAGCGGCCGGTCCGACGAAAGATAAAGGGCCTGCCTGCGTTCACGACCGTAAAGGGCGGCGCCTATTTCTTTATTCCGGGCATCAAGGCGCTTCAGTACCTCGCCGCGCTTGGCGGCTTAGATTCAATTGATGACCGCAGATACCATACTGACCAAACCTGCAGCCGCTCGGTAAGACCGTCAGGGCCTGTCGATTGTTGACCTTTGGATGGCTCGGCCTTCGCGCTCACAGTTAGTGCAGTATTGATGCGGCTGCTGGAAGATCAGCACCACGGCAATTCGCCGCAGGACTGAAATTCTATGCGGCTACTGTAAAGTCAACGTCATTCCCGCGAGACCAAGAGACACTTGAAGGCCGACCTGAACACCGTGGACTTCAAGGACAACTCCTTTTTCATTTTGCAATCGCGCTACCTGCGCGCCACCGATGATGGCAGCCCCGGCGCCAGCCGCTCCGTAAGTTCCCGCGATGTCCTCAGGCGTCCGCAAATTATGTGCGGTGCCTACCAGGTCTACCGCCGCTATCCCGAGCGATCCGATGCCAATGCCGCCGATGCTTAACGGGTATCTCCTGCCTTGGTAGATCAAGACACCCCGGCCGCCGCCGAGACCAACAATAAATCCAGCCTTGACGACATGCAGCCGGACCGCGCCGGTCTGAGCATGAGATTTCCCAGACACGCCAGCAAGCGTTGCTGCAGCGATCAAAACTGTCGCAACGAATTTGATCGTACGAATGAAGCTGGCCATTGTTGTTCTCCGTGTTGCGGTCTGATTTTTAGCACGGAAAAAAGTTCACGGCGGAACTTGAAACATTTCGCCCGCTTAGACAGGCAACTTGCCCCCGTCCTCCGGATTGGTAGAGTACAGCAATGAAAATACCGGAGGAAGCCGACAAATGCACGTTTTCTCTGTTGGGCGCTTTTAGGTGTTGGTTGGTGTCCTCACGCTCCCGCTACACGCGTCCGCCATATGTTAAAGTCGTTACGAGGCAAGGTGACCCAGTTGCGATTTAATTGTCTTGAATTCTCCACCGGCGCAACGGTGGCCGGCACCTGGCGTCCAAGCGGATCGCTTTCGGCGGTGCCCATCAGCACGCCGCTCCGCCGCGTCCGCTCGGCTTTTTGCGCGCGTCCCGCGAGCGGCCAAGCCACCGCACCACCGATCAGCCTGATGAATTTCTTTCGCCGCATGGGTGCCTTAGGCCGAGCATTACAGCCTAGCGCGTTTAACGGGCGTCCGTAGCAATTCTGGCGGCCAGCATCTCAGATGGCCACGAACGGACGCGCAGCAAACGCGGCTGCGCAACGCTTGTGCCAAACCGCGCCGCCAAAGCCGGCGCCAATCAGGAGAACCAACAACGGCGCCCGCAAACGGTTAGGCTGGCACGACGTATGGGAACTTCTCGCGCCGTTGGTTCTTCGCGACGGACGGCGTCAATCCGGAGGGCACGGCCGTGCCGGAGACGAGGGAAAGCATGACCTCTGGTGCGTTGTCGGCCAGCGTCCGGCCGTTGCGGGTAGCGAAGCCGTATGTCGCGGGCGTCCCCACCACGTAGGGGAGGACGTCAGGGAACAATTCCCGAGCCACGGCCTGACCGTAACCATGGGGGTCGCCTGAGGTTCCGCCGGCCGCGACGACGGCGGCAATGTGCTCAGCAATATGTGCGCCCTCCGCATCAAAATCTTTGGACGGGTGCCTGGTGTCGGCAGGATTTGTGAAGTGGGTGTCGTCCGGCCAGAAGATCGGCCACATCATTGGGTGCCCGCCGCGGTTGATCTGCCGCCAGCCTCCCGAATCCGTGGCGAGCTTCGTGGCGCACCAGACGCCGATGCGGGCGCCGGGCTTCAGCTGGGGATGCTGGTGGGAGACCTCCAGCACGATCGATTCGACAGTGGTGCCAGCGAAACTGTTTTTTGCACTCTCCGGGCGCCAAGCCGAAAGGTCCACTGCGGTCCCGTTTTTTACCGGGCCGTTGACCTTCGCGAGTAGCGATAGGTCGATGTAGAACGAGTTGGCGATGCGTCCTGCCCATAACCGGGTGCCTCCCGCGCTGGCCGTCTGGCCGGTTCGGCCTTCCAGCACGAGGTCGCCGGTTGCGGAGTTGTCGCGCGCTTCCTTGCCGGTGAGAGCGTACAATTTCATGGCCTGTCCTCCCTCTGAGGCCGGTTCGCCGAAGGACACCCGATACGTCAGGGTCTCGAAATCGGCTCCGTCGAAGTGCACCTTGAATTCATAGCGTGCCTCATGGTGGAAACCTGGTTTTACGTGGACCCCGGTGATGTTCGAGTTGACGTCCATTATGAACACCGTGCTGCCGTCGCCCGAGAAGACGTACAGGTCGTCAATATAAAGTTGGCCATTTTGGGCTGCGAGAGGCGTGTCGAGGTGATGAGACATAGCAATACTTCCTTCCTTCGGGTGATGCGGTAGGTCATCTGCGCTTGACGCCGACAGACTTAGTGCCGACAGGGCAGTACCAAGTCCGGCCTTCATAGCGACGCGGCGTGTCACGTTCATCGGAGTTCGCGTTGTCATGCCCCTGTCGCCATCAAAAATTGGCTCGCACTTGACAGGCCAGGCATCCCCGGCGGGCGCGAACGCCGGCTATGGTCTCACGCGACACTGTCACAATCCATATGGCGTTTCGGACTAAAATGCTGGCAAGGCGCCGCTGAACAGAACATCGGACTCGGCGACGTCCGCTTCGGGTCTTGTGTCACGAGGCAACGCCGGTCCACACGGCGATGCGCAACTGTACGAGAGATGAAGGGGGGCCCTTCGAGGTCGACAATCAGGTGTTGATCTCAAGCCACCGCAAGCTGCTGTCGTCAAAAGCGACGGTGGTGAACGTTGCGGAAAAGTCGAAACGAGATTTCGACAGGCATGATTGAGAGAGGCGAGCGCAAGCGAATCGCTGCAGAAGTGTCGAAAGCGGATTAGGCGATGTCAAAACTGGGGGCTGACCCTGCCTCTGGGATCAGCTTGGGGGATGCCTGAGACTGCCCAAGCGGCATCCGGCATATAGGCGGCGCGAAGCTCAATCTGGCTCTTGTACGGAACGTGAGAACCTGGCCGGCGATGCCAAGGGAGAAGGCACAAGCGGCTTCAACCGCGAGGCCGAAAGTACTGATGCGCCGGAGAGGGGCGGACTGCCCGGTAGTAGTGACGAAGCGGGGTAATGCCCGTGGAGCAAAGGGGGCAGGTCATCGCCGTTGAGCTTGGGCCAACTGGGTCAAACCAGGAGGAGCCCGAAATTCAGCGGAAGGCGGTAGCCTTCGTGCGATGACACGAGCCGTATGAATTGAGAGGTTCACGTACGGATCTGTGAGAGGCTCGGGGTGAAATTCCTCGGGCCTACTCGGCATTTGCGCCGGATCCGGCCGGCTTGGTCCGCCGGATCATGTCCGCTTCGCCCCCCGAGAGCGACGGTCAGCGACCAGGGTGCCGCAGGTCGTAAAGGGTCACAAGCAGACTCATTCGCTCTCTCGCCTTGGTCTAACGCGCGTCAATTCGGCTATGGCTCCGCGTTAATGGGTCCGCCGCCCCGGTTGGTGGCGCAGGCCCGCGGTTCGCGCATGGGTCCGCGGCACGGACGCGTGATCGAAGCAGGTTCATCTCGCCTGCCGGATTTGATAGAGTGCCTTCCGGGAGCCTCGCTAAGGAGACTGATTATGCTGGACATCACCAAGCGACAGGATGCGGCGCCGTTCGACACCGCAAGGCTCGATCAGCTGATGGACGACGCCGGCATCGACGTGCTGTTCGCCACCTCGAAACCCAATGTCCAATATCTTCTCGGCGGCCATCGCTCCTTTTTCTTCGACACCATGGATGCGATCGGCGTCACCCGCTATCTACCGGTGTTCGTCTATCTCAAGGGCGCCGCGCAAAAGACCGGCTATTTCGGCCATCGCATGGAGGGCTACCAGACTCAGGTCAAGCCGTTCTGGGTTTCCGAAGTAAACACCAAGAGCTCGGGCGCAGTCGATGTCATGGAGCAGGCCGCGGACTACCTGCGCCAGCTCGGCGTGAAACCGAAATCAATCGGCCTCGAGCTGGCATTCATTCCGACCGCGACTTCTGCCACGCTGCGCAAGGCCTTCCCCGACGCCGAAATCAAGGATGCGCTGTTCGTCCTCGAGCGCTTGCGCGCGCGCAAAACCCCCGAAGAGCTGGAGAAGCTGCGCCGCGCCTCCGAGCTGGTCATCGACTCGATGCTCGCGGTCTTCCAGAGCCACGGCGCCGGCGCCACCAAGGCGGAAATGGCCGAGGCGCTACGCCGCGAAGAAACGATGCGCGGACTGATCTTCGATTACTGCCTGATCGCCGCTGGCTCCAGTTTGAACCGGGCGCCGTCGGAGCAGCGCTGGGAGAAGGGCGATCCGCTGTCGGTTGACTTCGGCGGCAACTACCACGGTTATATTGGCGATCTGGCGCGCATGGCGGTTGCCGGCGAGCCCGACGCCGAGCTTGTCGATCTGCTGGCCGAGGTTGAGTTGATTCAGCAGGCGGCGTTCAAGCCGATCCGCGCCGGCGTCAATGGCGGCGAGATCTATACCGCGGCCGACGCCGTGCTGCACAAATCGAAGCTGCACAACCACATCGAATTCCTCGCCCACGGCATGGGGCTGGTCAGCCATGAAGCGCCGCGGCTGACCAGTTCGGGTCCGGTGCCCTATGATGACTATGATGCTCACCGGCCGTTGGAAGCCGGCATGGTCATTTCGGTCGAAACTACGCTGCTGCATCCGCGCCGTGGCTTCATCAAGCTCGAAGATACGGTCGTGGTCACGCCGAGCGGCTTTGAAGTCTATGGCGACCGCGCCCGCGGCTGGAACCGCGCCGGCGTCTGATTCTGGTCAACCGGCTCCCGGCCATGTGTCGGCGATCATTGAGCCGACCGTTTCCTTTGAAGTCTGCTACGTGCCTTTAGTAAGCGGTGGCAGCGAGCCGTCGGGCTCGCCCGGCGGGTCCTTAGGTCACGCTGCGGTCGACGCTGTAGCCGCGATTGCGGTGAAGCGCGTCGATCTCGCGCCGCAGCTTGCGCAAATAGGCGAAATAGGCGACCCCGCCACAGATCCAGGATGCTCCGGCGACGCCGAAGATCATCGGATCAGCCCCGGGCCACACATTCCTGATGAGCGCGCAGGTTATTCCCCAAGCGAGCAGGATCAAGATCGCCCGCGGCAGGAGGTAAGCCATGATTCGTGCCTCGTGATGGTAGCAAGGTACGATGGTGGGGTAGTATGGTTAGCATCAGGTAAATCCAGGCGCTGACGTATGAATTATGGCTGGAGGCATCCCTGCGGCGGCGCGATCCCTTCGCCTGCTCTGGAGGTCGTCTAGTGCGTGGCGTCTACTGGCTCGCCGTGTTGCCGTTTCTGGCCATGCTGGTCGGCCCGTTCTTCGTCAACCGCGTGACGCCCTCATTTTCGGTATGCCGTTCCTGCTCGCCTGGCTCGTGGCGTGGATATTGCTCACCGCGCGATCATGGCGGTGATCTTTCGGCCGATCCCGCCAACCGGGAGGGCGGCTATGAACGGCGCGCTTGCCTTGCATCGCCGCTGCCGCGCTGCTGGCGCTCGCCCTCGGCTTTCTGGCCAGCCGCGGCAAGGCAAATGGGTCTCGAGCAGTGGACGGTCGGCGGGCGCGGTTTCGGCGCGCCGCTTGTGTTCCTGCTGCATGGCCGGCGAAATCTACACCACCTTCACCTTCCTCGGCGGCAGCGGCTTCGCCTACGGCAAGGGCGCGCCGGCCTATTACATTCTCTGCTACGGCACGCTCGCCTACGTGCATCTCGTATTTCATGCTGCCGCCGATCTGGCGCTACGCCAAGGAGAACCGGCTCTACTCGCAGTCGGACTTTTTCGTCCGCAAATACGACAGCCCGATCGCTCGGCGTCCTGGTCGCGCTGGTCGGCATCGTGGCGCTGATCCCCTACCTCGTGCTGCAGTTCAAGGGGCTCGGCATCATCGTCGAAGTCGCCGGTTACGGCGCGATCTCCTCGACGCCTGCGATCTGGATCGGCGCCGTGGTCGTCAGCCGCCTACGTGATGGTGTCGGGCGTGCACGGCTCGGCCTGGACCTCGGTCGCCAAGGACGCCATGATCCTCGCGCATCGTGGTCTTCCTCGGCATCTATCTGCCGTATCACTATTACGGCGGGCTGGGGCCGATGTTCGCGGCGATCGAACAGGCCAAGCCGGGCTTCACCGTGCTGCCGGCGCATGGCGAGAGCCTGTGGTGGTTCTCCTCGACCGTGCTGCTCACCGCGCTCGGCTTCTACATGTGGCCGCACACTTTCGGCTCGATCTACACCGCCAAAAGCGCCACGGTGATCCGCCAGAACGCGATCGTTGCTGCCGCTCTATCAGCTGATCCTGCTGTTCGTGTTTCTTCGTCGGCTTCGCGGCCACCCTGCAGGTTCCCGGCCTGACCGGTCTCGAACATCGACCTCGCGCTGTTCAAGCTATCGGTGAAGACGTTCGATCCCTGGTTCGTCGGCGTGATCGGCGCGACCGGGCGTGCTCACCGCGCTGGTGCCCGGCTCGATGATCCTGATGACCGCGGCGACCTCTGATCGCCAACAATCTCTACCGCGCGCGTCGACCGTTCCGCCGACGACGGCCGGTGTCGCGGATCGCGAAGCTCCTGGTGCCGCTGGTGGCGCTGGTTGCGGTGTATCTTCACCCTGCAGGGCGGGCAGACCATCGTGGCGCTCCTGCTGATGGGCTACAGCTTCGTCACCCAGCTGTTTCCGTCGCTGGTGCTCAGCCTCGCCCGCAACCGATGGGTCACGCGCGAGGGCGCCGCGGCCGGCATTATTGCCGGCATTGCCACTGTGGCGGCGATCAGCCTGACGCACACGACCATCGCAACGTTGTTTCCGGCGTTGCCCACCCAGATCAAGGAGCTCAATGTCGGGATCATTGCGCTTGCCATCAATGTCGCGGTGCTGATCGCGGTCAGCGTCGCGGCGAAGCTTATGGCCACAAACCGCGACAATGCGCCGGCCTCAGACCTGCCGTCGCGGCTGGCGTAGCCCGTCGCATCGGTTTCTGGCTCGAATTCTTGATTGTCACGAATTGAGTCTACGCAACACCGCGACCCATGAGGGCTTGGCATGAATTTGCCGTCGAATGCCGCCAACGGCACCAAGGCGGAACCGAGCCCCGGGTCCGCTCCTGGCCAACCGCACCTGCACGGGGCGGGGGGCCAGCATGGCCAATCGCTTCTGGCGCTGACGGCGCTCGGCGTCGTCTTCGGCGATATCGGCACGAGCCCGCTCTACACGTTTTCCACGGCGCTCAACGCCACCGGCCACGCACCCGGCACCACCGAGGTGCTTGGGATCGTGTCGCTGACCTTTTGGGCGCTGATGGTGCTGATCTCGGTGAAGTACGTCACATTCGTCCTGCGCGCGGACAATGAGGGGGAGGGCGGCATCCTGGCGCTGCTGTCGCTGGTCGAGGGCCACCGCGAAACCAACGATCGGGTCAAATTGTCGATCGTGGTTCTGCTCGGCGTCATCGGCGCCGCCCTGCTTTACGGCGACGGCGTCATCACGCCGGCGATCTCGGTGCTTTCGGCCATCGAGGGGCTCAAATTCAGCCCCAGCGCCGCGGATTTCGTCGTCCCGGCGACGCTGGTCATTCTGGTCGGGCTTTTTGCCCTCCAATATCGCGGCACGGGAAGCGTCGGCCGGTTGTTCGGGCCGGTCATGGTGGTCTGGTTCGTTGCCATCGGCGTCCTCGGGATTGTCAACATTTGGCAAGCGCCGGCGATCCTTGCGGCTTTTAATCCGATGGAGGCAGTGCGCTTCGCCATCGCCAGCCCGGTCACGCTGTTCATCGTGCTGGGCGGCGTGTTTCTGGCGCTTACCGGCGGCGAGGCGCTCTACGCCGACATGGGCCATGTCGGCCGCCTCGCGATTCGCCAAGCGTGGTTCGGCCTGGTCTTTCCGGCGCTTATTCTGAACTATTTCGGGCAGGGCGCACACGTTCTCGCCGATCCGAAAGCGGTCGAGAACCCGTTCTACAGCGCTGGCTCCGCAATGGGCGCTGATCCCGTTGGTGCTACTGGCGACGCTGGCGACGATCATCGCCTCGCAGGCGCTCATTTCCGGCGTGTTCTCGATGACCCGGCAGGCCATCCAGATGGGGTTGAGCCCGCGCTGCAAAATCATTCCGACCTCGAGCGACGAAGCCGGGCAGGTTTATCTGCCGACGGCGAATTGGCTGCTGATGGCCGGGACGTTGCTGGTCGTGATCATGTTCAAGAGCTCGGATGCGCTGGCGTCGGCTTACGGCATTGCCGTGTCCGGGACCATGTTGGTCACCACGATCCTGTTGTATCGCGTCGCGGTGACGCGATGGAATTGGCCGCCGATCGTCGCCGGCGCGGTCATTGCCGTGTTCAGCGCGATCGAGGCCATTTTCCTGGTCTCCAACTCGCTGAAGATCGTTCAGGGCGGCTGGTTTCCGCTGGCCGTCGGGGCTGCGATCGCGACCTTGATGCTGTCATGGCGCCGCGGCTCATTGGAGGTGCGACGGCGCCTCGATGCCATGTCGATCCTGCCGCTCGACCGCTTCCTGACCTATGTCGACGATCTGGTCATCGGCCGCGCGCCCGGCCTCGGCGTCTGGCTGACCAAGGTCGAGCACGGCGCCTCGCCGATGCTGATCCGCCATCTTCAGCACAACCGGGTTTTTCACGAAAAAGTGGCGCTGCTGAGCTTCGTGTTCGATCGCCGCCCGCGGGTGCCGTTCCACGAGCGCCACAAGGTCGAGCGCGTCGGCCACGGCTTCTATCGCGTGCAGGTGCGGCTCGGCTTCATGCAGACGCCGGACGTGCCGCGAAGCCTGGAAAACATCGAGATGCTCGGCTTCGATGCCGATCTCGACCGCAAGCATTATTATCTCGCGCACGAGACCATCGTGCGGCGCGAGAAAAACTCCGCGATGGGCCGGATACCCTTCGCGATCTTTTCCTTTCTCAACAAGATTTCCAGCCGGGCGCCGGATTATTTCAAAATCCCAAATGATGGCGTCATCGAAGTCGGCTTCCGCGTCGAGATTTGACGGCCGGCGAGGGCGCCCCGGTCATGCGTCTTGACAACGCGCCGCTAAATCGGCGCACTGAAACACCGTTCACGCCCCCGTCTGGAACGGTGTTGGGGAGGAACTCATGCGCTTTCTCGCCTGCGGTGTGGCTGCGTTCCTGCTGCTCGCTCCGGCCGCGCATGCCGAAATGTCCGGCAGCAACGCCAAGATCAGGATGCTCACCGATCTCTCCGGGTGTTACGAGCAGAATTCGGCCGTCGGCTCGGTCGAGGCGGCAAAAATGGCGGCCGAAGCGTTCGGCAACAAGGTCAATGGCGTTCCGGTGGCCTCTCAGTGATGCAGGATTTTTATGACGCGCTGGAGACCCGCGCGCCGGAAGCGCGCGAGCGCGAGCAGTTTTCGCAGCTGCCGCAGGTGATCGCGCGGGCCGTAAGCGCGCCGGGCTGGGCCGCGCAGCTCGCCGGCATCGACCCGAAAGCTGTCACCTCGCGCGCGGCGCTTGCCGGTTTGCCGGTGCTGCGCAAATCTGAACTCAAGGAGCGCCAGCAGGATAAGCCGCCGCTCGGCGGCTTTGCGGTGACCGACGCCCGGACAGCTCAAGCGGCTGTTGATGTCGCCCGGGCCGATCTTCGAGCCGGAAGGCCACGGCAAGGACTGGTGGAATTCGGCGCGGGCGCTGTTCGCCGCCGGCTTCCGCGCCGGCGAGGTGGTGCACAATTCATTCGCCTATCACCTCACGCCCGGCGGCTTTATTCTCGAAGCCGGCGCCCACGCGCTCGGCTGCGCGGTCATTCCCGGCGGCGTCGGCAATACCGAGCAGCAGGTCGAGGCGATCGCGCAGCTCAAACCGAGCGGCTACACCGGCACGCCGGATTTTCTCAAAATCCTGCTCGATACGGCGGCAAAGGCCGGCAAGGATGTGTCTTCGCTCAAGCGAGGCCTGGTTTCGGGCGCCGCGCTACCGTCATCGCTGCGCGCCGAGCTTGCGGGCCGCGGCGTCGCGGTGTTGCAGTGCTACGCCACCGCCGAGCTCGGCGTCATCGCCTACGAAACGCCGGCGCTGGAAGGCATGGTGATCAACGAGTCGGTCATCGTCGAGATCGTGCGGCCGGGCACCGGCGATCCGGTTGCCGAAGGCGAAGTGGGCGAGGTGGTGGTGACGTCGTTCAATGCCGACTATCCGATGATCCGGCTTGCCACCGGCGACCTGTCCGCGGTGCTTGCCGGGCGCTCGCCGTGCGGCCGCACCAACACCCGCATCAGAGGCTGGATGGGACGCGCCGATCAGACGACGAAGGTGAAAGGCATGTTCGTGCATCCGGGCCAGATCGCCGAAGTCGCCAAGCGTCATCCCGAACTTTTGCGCGTGCGCCTGTCAGTCACCCGCGAAGCCGAGCAGGACGTGATGACGCTCGCGGCCGAATGCGCCGGGACTGGCGGGGGAGGCGGGCTTGCAGATGCGGTAGCGGCGAGCCTGCAGGCGGTGACCAAGCTCAAAGGTCGCGTCACGCTCGTGCCGCCCGGTACGTTGCCGAACGACGGCAAGATCATCGCCGACGAGCGGAGCGTCGGGTGAGCCGCCAAGCGCAAGGTTTCCGCGACGCGTACCGCCGTCCACCCAATTCACCGCCGCGACAATGGCTATTCGCCCTTACCATAGGAGAGCAATGTGGCATGCGACCTGCTGCAAAAAATCCAGCTTTTGCACAGCGCCGGAACGCAGATCTATCCCGCCGATGCGCACGAAATGGTGAAGACCCTTTATGAAATCCTGACTGTCCTCGACGGCAAGGGATTGGCCCTGCTGGCTTTTGACGGCATCGTCGTCGCGGCCACTACATTCGCGGCTGAAAAAGCCGACGTGTTTCACAAGCCGGGTTTGGCGCGATGGCTGGCGATCCTGGTTATCGCGGTGTCGCTCGCGGCCGCCGCGCTCTGTCTCGGCGTTGCCGAAATTTCGTATTCGTTCTTGCATTATGTCGAGTGCAGCGGTCCCGACAAGCTGGACTATACCAACGAGATCAATCACCTCGCGACCTTGGTTGATTGGCGCACCGCCTATTATCAAGTCGCCTGGTCGTTATCGATCATTGCGATACCGCTGTTCATGGTGATGTTTGCGGTGTCGCTCAACTGGAAAAAGCAACGCGTCGCGAAATAGGTCGGCGCCTCAACTGCCGCGAAATTTCGCCTTCCGCTTGGCATGAAACGCTTCGACGCCTTCGCGGAAGTCGTCGGATTGGCGCAGGCGGCTGTAGCAGTGGCCTTCCAGCTCGATGGCGACGGACAGCGTCGCGTCTTCGGTATCGTTGAGGAGCTTTTTGGCGGTGCGTTGCGCCAGCGGCGAAAAGGCGCGCAGCTCGTCGACCAGCGCGTCGGTCGCCGCTTCGAGCTCTCGGTCGGCGACGCACTCGGTCGCAATGCCCCAGTCGAGCGCCTGCCTGGCTGGAATGCGCTTTGAGCGCATCACGATGTCCTTGGTGCGGGCGATGCCGACCATCTTCTGCAGGCGCGCGGAGCCGCCCGATCCGGGAATTTGGCCGAGCCGTTGCTCAGGCAGCGCGTAGAAGCAAGTCTCCGACGCAATGCGGAAATCGCAGGCGAGCGAGATTTCGAAACCGACGCCGAAGCAATAGCCGCGGTTGGCGGCGATCACCGGCTTGGCGCAGCGCGCCGGCGCGGCGATGTTCCAGGCAAGCTTGGAGACGTGCTCGGGCGAGGCTTCGAGAAAGCCTTTGATGTTGCCGCCGGAGGAGAAATGCTCACCGACGGCGCGCAGCACGATCACCCGCACCCGCGGCGTCCTCATCGATCGCCTCAAACACCAGCCGGAGCTGGTCGCGTTGCGGCATTTCGATGATGTTGAACGGCGGCCGGTCGAGGATGACGTCGGCGCGCTCGCGCTCGGGATCGATCTCGACGCGAAAGCCGTCGAGGTGCGCAAGCCGCGCATCGGCAAACGTCATGGGCGTGCTCATACCGGACTTTCTTGCTGATGGCTCGCGGCGCGGCCGCGCTCGGGCCGATACTCACCGGCTACAAGCTTCCGGCGCAAAAGCTTGCCGACCGGAGATTTGGGGATTTCGGCGACGAACTCGTAGCGGCGCGGACGCTTAAAGTCGGCGAGGCCGGAGTTGCGGCAAAATCCGTCCAGCTCGGCCTCTGAAACCGCGGCGCGGCGTTTGACAAAGGCGCAAACGATTTTGCCCCAGCGCTCGTGCGGCAGTCCGGCGACGGCGACCTCGGCGACCGCCGGGTGCAGCGACAACGCGCTTTCGATCTCCACCGGCGAGACATTCTCGCCGCCGGTGATGATCATGTCGTCGACCCGGCCGGTGACGAACAGATCGCCATCGGCGTCGACAAATCCGGTGTCGCCGGTGAAATACCAGCCGCCGCGGATGGCGCCGGCATCGGCGTCGGGACGGCGCCAATAACCCTCGAACGATTCATCGCCGGCAAGCAGCGCGACGATTTCGCCTTCTTCGCCGACTGAAGCGGTCTCGGCGGCCGATTTGGCGCCGAGACGCACTACGCGGATCGACTGATTGATGCCGGCGCGGCCGGCGGAGCCGGGTTTTTTCGCCGCGTGCTGCTCGATGGTGAACGTGTAAATCTCGGAGCTGCCGTAGTGATTGACGAACAGCTCCGGGCGGAACGCTGCGGCGAGCTTTTTGAGAAGCGCTTCGGTCATAGGCGCACCGGCAAAGCCGAGCTTGCGCACCGCGCTGATGTCCGTGCCGGCAAACTTCGGATGATGCACGAGGTCGTGATAGAGCGTCGGCACCAGATAAAGATTGCTGATGCGCTCGGCGGCGATCAGCTCCAGCGCGCGACCCGGCGTCGAATTGCGGCAGGCAGACGAAGGTGCCGCCGATCAGCGACATCGAAAGCAGCGAACGAACGCCCATGGTGTGGTAGAGCGGCATGACGCCGAGCGTACGCTCGCCGCGGGCGTAGAGATTCTGCGCCACATGGGCGACCGCGGCGGCGCGCTCGGCCCGATGGCGCCGTGGCACACCCTTGGGACGCGAGGTGGTGCCGGACGTGTAAAGCATCAGCGACCACGCCTCGGGACCGGCCGCGGCGCCGCGTCGGCTTCTTTGGTGTCGACAATGCGCGCAAAGTCGAGGTCGGTCGCGCCGGGAACTGCGACTGCGATGCGCGGTAGGCTTTTGGCCCGGTTCGCGCCAGCCAGCGCTTCTGCGGACGCGTCCTGATAGACGATGGCGCCGGCTTGCGGCATCCTCGATGCAGAAATCGATTTCATCGCCTTTGGCGCGCCAATTCACCGGCGTGATGATGATGCCGGCGAACTGGCAGGCCCAGTGGATGGTGGCGGCCTCCCAGCGGTTTTGCAGCACGGTGACGAGATGGTCGCCGGGCTTGAGACCGAACTCGTCGAAAGCGGCGACCAGCGATGAAATCCTGCGATACCACGCCGCCATAGGTGAGCCGCACCTCGCCGTCGACAATCGCCAGCGCCTTGGGATCGCGCTCGACGCTGGCCAGAAAGCTCGTGCCGAGGTCAAGCATTGGCGCTTACCTCGCGGCGCGCACGCACCGCCGCCAGCGCCGCTTTGACGATCGATACGTAGCCGGTGCAGCGGCACAAATGGCCGGACAGGAACTCGCGGATCTCCGGTTCGGTAGCGTCAGGCCGATCGCGCAGCAAGGCGTCAAGCGACATCAGAATGCCCGGCGTGCAGAACCCGCATTGCAAGCCGTAATTTTCGCGGAAAGCAATTTGCAGCGGCGACAGCCGATCCGGCGCCGGCGCCAGTCCTTCGACGGTGCGAATGTCGGCGCCTTCGGCCTGCACCGCAAGGCTGAGGCAGGAGCGCGCCGGGACGCCGTCGATCTGGATGGTGCACGCGCCGCAGACGCCGTGCTCGCAGCCGACATGGGTACCGGTGGCGCCGAGGACGTGGCGAAGAAAATCGCTCAGCAGCATGCGCGGCTCCGCTTGACCGGAGACGGCGCGGCCGTTGAGCGTGAAGCTGACGCGGTGCAGCGCAGCGGCGTTCAGGCGCGGCATCGCGCGGCCTCCTCGAGCGTCTGCCGTCCGAGCCGGCGCACCAGCTGCCGGCGGTAAATCGCAGTCGCATGCAGGTCATCGCGGGCATCGAGATCCCAGGCGAACGCATTGAGCGCATCGTCGAGGCCGGGATCGCCCGGCAGCGGCAGCGTCGCGCACCATCGGCCGGTCGGCGACGCCGCCGATCGCAAGCCGCGCCGTCCGCGCATCCGCCACCGCGGCGCAGGCGACGATGGCAAAATCGCCGTGCCGCCGCCCGATCTCGCGGAATGCGTAGCCGGCGTCGGGACGCGCCGCGGGAAAGCGGACCGCTTCAATCAGTTCATCGTCGTTGCGATCGGTGGACATGATGCCGGTGAAGAACGTCTCGGCGGCAACCCGGCGCGACCCGCGTCGCGAGCGCAGCTCGATATCGCCGGCGAGCGCGACCAGCACCAGCGGCAGTTCGGCGCTCGGATCGGCATACGCCACCGATCCGCAAACCGTGCCGCGATTGCGCGTTTGCGCATGGCCGACCCAGGGCAGCGCAGCGGCCAGCAGCGGGTGGTTGGACGCGACATGCGCATGCCGCTCAAGCTCACTTTGGCGGACCGCCGCGCCGACGCGGATCGTGCCGTCGCGGATCTCTATGCGATCGAGTCCAGGAAGCCGCATGATGTCGACCACGACACGCGGCCGCGCCATGCGCATGTTAAGGAGCGGAATGAGCGTTTGCCCGCCGGCGAGGATGCTGGCATCCGTGCCTTCCCGGCGCAGCACATCGAGCGCCTCGTCGAGGCTCTCGGCGCGCACATAGTCGAACGCAGCGGGTTTCACGAACGCCTCCGCGACTGCGGAGCGCGCTCCGGCTCTGGACCGTGGACGTGGGCGGCAAGCTTCGCCGGCGTCGCCGGCAGGTCGATCGCCGCGAGATTGAGCGCATCGGCAATGGCATTGGCGATGCAGACCGGTGTCGACATGCAGTTGCCTTCGCCGACACCCTTGGCGCCGAGCGGCGTGAACGGCGAGGGCGACTCGCGGTGCAAGATGACCGGCTCCGGCACCTCCATCGCGGTCGGCAGCAAATAATCGGCAAAGGTACCGGAGAGAAAGCTGCCGTCGGGCGCGTAGGCGTATTCCTCGTACAAGGCCGCGCCAAGCGCATGGGCGAAGCCGCCGCTGATCTGGCCGGCCACCATCGCCGGATGCAGGATACGTCCGCAATCGTGCATGGTGACATAGCGATCGATGCGCACGGCGCCGGACATTTGATCGATTTCGACGCCGCAGAAATCGAAAATAAAGCCGTGGCACAGCGAGCTGTTGACTTCATCGGCATCGTTCGGTGCCGTGAGTTCCGGCGGCGTCCAGAACACCGTCTCGCGGATGGTCTGCCCGAGTTCGGAGGGGATCGTTCCCGGGGCCCAGTGCCCGGCTGCCGCGACCCGAGAAAACGACACAGCATTGTCCGGGTTGGTCCGGGCGGCGACGCGGCCGCCGGCAAATACGATCTCGGCCGGCGCGACGTTGAGCTGGGCGGCGGCGACGCGCGCAAGACGGTCACGCAAATTCAACGCCGCCATGCGCGCGGCGCCGGCGACGGCGGGTGCAAACCGGCTAGAATAATTGCCCGAAGCAATGGACCAGGCGTCCTTGGCGGTGTCCACTTCGGCGATGACCCTGACATCTTGCGGCTTTAATCCAAACGCATCGGCGATCACCTGCGCCAGCACGGTGCGATGGCCCTGGCCTTGCGGCGTCGAAGCCACCTGCACCGAGACGGCGCCAAGCGGATCGAGACTGACCGTGGCGGTGGACTGGGCGCCGTTTTTAGGCCCGGCGCGATGGCGTTCTTCCGGAGTGAGGGCGGTCGTGATGTAGCCCATGTTCGAAACACTCGGCTCGACCACCGCCGCAAACCCAATGCCGTAGTGCCGGCCCTGGGCGCGCGCGGTGTCGCGGCGAGCCCGCAGTTCGGCGAGCCCGCCATCGCGCGCGGCGGCGTCGAGCGTGGTCGCGAAATCTCCGGAATCGAGCAACGCGCCGGTCGCGGTCCGGTATGGCATGGCGCTCGCCGGAACGAGATTGCGGCGAATGACCTCCAGCGGATCGAGCTTCAGCTCGATCGCGATCCGCTGCATCAGCCGCTCGAGCGGATAATAGGCTTGCGGCCCGCCAAAGCCGCGATTGAGCCCGGTCGGCGTCTTGTTGGTGAGCACGATCCGGTTGCGAATCTTGACATGGCGAATGTCGTAGGCGCCGGTCAGATTGCCGTGCATGCGGTAGAGCGTGGCGGGCTCCGGCGCACGCAGGTGCGCGCCGCAATCTTCGAGCTGATCGAACGACAGCGCGGCGATGCGGCCGTCGTCATCGACCGCTGCCTCCAGCGTGGTGACGCGGTTGGTCGCCGAGACCGATGCGGACAGATGCTCGAGGCGGTCTTCGATCCATTTCACCGGCCGTCCGGCGACCCGCGCGGCGACCGCGATCAGCACGATGTAGGGAAAGATCGCCTGCTTGACGCCAAAGCTGCCGCCGGAGTCCGGCGGTGTGCGCAAACGAAAGCGGTTGCCGGCGACCTTCAGCGCCCGCGCCATCACCGGATGCAGACTGAACGGCCCCTGGAAGTTGGCGAGCACATCGTAAGCATCTTCCCAGGGATCGTATTCGGCGACGACACCGTAAGTCTCGATCGGCGTGCACGAATTGCGCGGATACCGGACGTCGACGCGGACGCGATGCGCGGCGGCGGCAAAGGCGCTTTCCGGATCGCCGTAGCGAAAGCGCCGCTCGCCGATGACGTTGCTCTTTGCCGCCGGATGGAGGACGGGAGCGTCGGGCGCGGCGGCAGCCAGCGGATCCACGACCGCAGGCAATTGGTGATAGTGGACATCGATAAGCTCGAGGGCATCCTCGGCGCGGTAGCGGTCGGACGCCACCACAATGGCGACCGGCTCGCCGACGTAACGCACCCGATCGACGGCGATCGGCCAGCACTCGATCGCGGCTTTGACGCCGACCACGAGGCTCGACGTCAGCGCCTTGATGTCGGCGCCGGTGAGCACCGCGGCGACGCCTTCGGCCGCCCGCGCCGCCGTGCAATCGATCGACTCGATGTCGGCGTGCGCATGCGGCGAGCGCAGGATCGCCGCCTGCAGCGTTCCGGGCCGCACACCGAGATCGTCGAGATAACGTCCGCCGCCGGCGAGCAGCGCCGGGTCCTCGAAACGCGGGATGGAGCGGCCGACCCAATCTTTCGCGCCGTAGCCGGTGTCGAAATCGTCGCTATCCGCCGCCATCGGCCTTCCTATGCGGCCTTAATCGACCGCATGCCGGAGTTTGTCTCCGACCATATCTAGACTCATTTTCGGCAAGACCGGCCGGCGGCGCAATTGGGCAAGGCGGCGCTGGGCGGCCGAAAGCGATCGCATTCTCGGTGTTTCCAATTTGCCTCCGAAACCGGACATCTTAGGCACCGTACATAAGGGCAACTGTGGCGCACTCAGCGGTTCCGCAACAGCTTCATGCGATAGTAGAAATCTTGCGCCACGTGCCAGTTGTATGAGGCGATCAGCGTGCCGTGCCGGGTGATATAGCGGCGCAACGCGCAAATTCCGATCGTGTCGGGCTTCTGCTGCAGGTGAGCGGCGATGTCCTTGTTCATCGTTTCACCGCGCAGATCCTGCTCGATCTCGATAATATCCTCCCCGGCGCGCGCCGCCAGATGGGCGTGAAACGGCCCGACGCAACGGGGCAATTCGCGCACGTAGCGGAACAGACGCTGCGGTATGTAGGAGTGCACGTAGCAGAGCACGTTGCCGCCCGCTTCGCTTCGGCGCAGTCCCCGGATCAGCCACCATGGCGAATTTTGTTCGCCGCCGATTTGCCGCGCGACGTCGCCGGGCAGCTTGGTCTGCCGGCTCGACAGCATTTGATAATGGGTATCCAGCGCCAGCTGGGACAGATCGGCGAGCGACGACAGCGAATGCACATAGCGCGGCTTTGGGCTCGCGGCGACAACGACGCTGCCGGCGCCTTGCCGGCGCTGCACCATCCCGCGATCGACCAGACGGCGCAGCGCCTCGCGCACTGTAAAGCGGCTGGCGCCGAATTCGTCGCACAATTCGCTCTCGGTCGGGAGGCGCTCTTCCAGCGGATATTCCCCGGTCTCGACGCGGCGGCTGAGGACGTCCAGGATCTGCAGGTAGCGCGGCGCCTCCATTGTCACTGCGTCATCCTCCCTTCGCCCGCATACCTGTGCCGCGTCGACCCGTCGGCTTGTCCGGACATATTGCCGGAATACGGGCCGAATGTGTACAGACAGGATGTCGCCCGGGCGACGGCAAAGCATCGCCCGCCCGAGGGCGTCGCAAATGGAGGGACGGCGAGCATGACCGACGTATTGGGCTGGCGGCGCAAATTCGGCGTACTGGGACCGTCGACCAACACCATTGTGCAGCCCGATTTCGACGCCATGCGTCCGCTCGGCGTGACCAACCATTACAGCCGCATTTTTACGCCCAACGCCGACGCCGTAAGCAACGACAGCTTCAGGGCGGCAACCGAAGTCATTGCCGGCAACGTGCTCGATGCCGTGCGCAGCGTCATGACCTGCAAACCGGATTATCTGGTGATGGGCATGTCGGCGGTGACATTCATCAACGGCGCGAAAGGCGCCGACATTTTCACCCGGCAGGTCGAAGAGACCTCCGGCGTCAAGATCAGCATTGGCAGCCACGCCAGCGCCGCGGCACTGCGCCGTTACGGCGGCGTGCGGCGGATCGCCGTGCTGTCGCCCTACTGGCCGGTGATGAACGTCGAGGTCATCCGCTACTTCACCGATATGGGTTTTGAAGTGGTTCGCGACCTCTGCCTGCAGTGCCGGTCGTGGATCGCGATTGCCGAGCAAACGACCGAAACCCTGCGCGATGCGCTGCGTGGGCTCGACGGCGACGATGTCGATGCCATCGTCCAGGTCGGCACCAACCTATCGATGGTGCGGCTGGCCGCAGCCGCCGAAATGTGGCTCGGCAAACCGATCATCGCCATCAATACCGCCACCTATTGGCATGCGCTGCGCGCCAACGGCATCGAGGACCGAATGGAAGGCTTTGGCCGCCTGTTGGCGGAATTCTGAGACCCGCCATGACCGGCAAAGCCGCGGTGGCGCTGGGTAACGTCACGGTCCATCGGGTGATCGATCTCGATCCATTTGCCCTTGCGCTCGACATGCTGTTTCCGGGGGCGTCGCTGGCGCAGCTTCGTCCGGGCGCCGACCTGTTGGCGCAAGACCATGTGGATTTTGCCGCCGGCAAGGTTCTGCTCGCGATCCAGAGTCACTCGTGCGCCTTGCCGGCAAGACGATTCTGATCGATGCTTGCGTCGGCGAGCACAAATCGCGGCCATTGCGGCCGGAGTGGAACGCCCGCGCCGGCACGCGCTATCTCGCCCATCTCGCCGCGGCCGGATGCGCGCCGGAAGATATCGACATCGTCATGTGCACGCATCTGCATGCCGACCATGTGGGCTGGAACACGCGGCTGCAATCGGGCCGCTGGCTGCCGACCTTTCCCAACGCCCGCTACGTCATGAGTCAGCGCGAAATCGATCAGCGCGCGCGGGACGCGGCGCAATCCGCCGCAAGCCAATCACGGCAGCTATCAGGACAGCGTTCTGCCGATTCTGCAAGCCGGTCTTGCGCAGGTGGCGCAAGCCGGCGACGAGATCGTCGACGGTAGCGATCATCATCGACTTGGCGGGCCATACGCCCGGCCAAATCGGCCTCGAACGTCGCCACCGACGCGCGGATCGCGCCTGCTGTTTTGCGGCGACGCCATCCACAGCCCGGCGCAGGTTTTTCATCCGGAGTGGTCGAGCGGATTCTGCTTCGATCGCGCCCAGGCGGTCGATACGCGCCGGATGCTGCTGCAACGGGCCGCAAGCGAGGATTTGCTGCTGATGCCGGCGCACCTGCGCGGCAGCCGGCATGCGAATCGCCGAGAAGAGCGGACGGCTTTTGTGCCGGCTCATCGAGCCATAGCGGACCTCAGGCGATCTTTTCGGAATCGCGCAGCGACTGAATCATCGACGTCCGCATCAGATAGTCGTGGTGTCTTGCCGGATCCGCCACGATGCGGCGCAGATCGTCGTAATACGTCGCGCCGCGCCTGCGGTCTCGCGGGTGTTGAGAATGGACCGATTGCGCAGCGCGGTCTGCTGCACGACATCGAGCGCAACTTTGCGGCGCTGGCGGCTATAGCGTTCCAGCGTGCCGAGCGGCGCGCCACGGATCACTTCTTTCAGGGTCCGGCTGAGATTGAAGGCATCGTGGATGCCGCCGTTGAGTCCCATTCCGCCGAGCGGATTGTTGACATGCGCGGCATCGCCGGCGATCAGCATGCGCCCCTGCGCATAGCTCGAAGCGACCCGTTCATGGACCCGATAGGCGTCCGGTGCACTGACTTCGTAGGGTTCGCGGCGCGGCACCGCGCCTTGCAACAGATGCTCGGCGCGTTCCGGTGAGGTAACGTCGGCATCGGAAAGCGACGAATCGACCGGGAACAGCGCCCGCCACACCCGCGGCGTGCGGATCAGCACGAACCATTCGTCCGGATCGGAGAGATAGGCGATATTGGCGATGTCCGGCATCGCCTCGCGAAAATCATAGGTCGTCGAAAGACTCAAAAAAATCTCCGGGATGGTGATGCCGTCGAAGGCGGCTCCCATCGCCTTGCGCACGACACTGCCGATGCCGTCGGCGCCGACGACGAACGAACCGGCGATGCGTCTCGGTAGCGCCGCCGGGCAGGGTCACATCGACCTCGACACCGTCCGCAGTCTGGCGCGCGCGGTCGCGCGCGGTGCCGAGCCGGATGGTCGCGAGCGGATTGGTTTTAATTGCGCATAGAGCATTTCGCCGAGGCGCCACTGCTCGCACTGCACGCGATAGGGATGATTGGTGTCGGGTCAGCAACCGCGATAGCTCGAACGTCGCCACCACGCCTTCCTTGCGGTCGCGAAATTGCCAGGTCGGGCAGATCAATCCCTGCTCGATCATGGCGCCGACCACGCCGAAAGGCTCGAGCATGTCGAGCGTCGGAGGATGAAACGTCGAAGCGCGCAGATCGTGCGGCAGCTCGCTGCACGCCTCGATGAGAACGACCGGAATTCCCGCCTCGACCAGGAGCGCGGCGGTCACAAGCCCGACCGGACCGGCGCCGACAATGAGGACATTTTGGCTCAGTTGATGTGGGCATTGACTTTCTTAACTTCGGACGCGCAGGTCGGTCATCATGAGTTGTCCGGACAAAGATGGCGAGTCTTTGCCGCGCCGGGCAAGTGATCATGGCCGCGGTCAGCCGGAAAGGTGAGCGATGCGTTATCCCTTCGTGCCGTTTCCCTCCGCGGCCCGCTGCGGTGGCCGCAAGGCAAGCGGTTGGCGCTGATCATCACCATCAATCTCGAATATTGGGATTTGCTCAAGGAATCGCCGGCGCCGTACTACGCCGGCGGCCCGGCAATCTTGCCCGACATGTTGCCCGGCAACATTCCGGATTTCCCCAATTTCTCCTGGCGCGAATACGGCCAGCGCGTGGGCGTCTGGCGGCTGTTCGACGCTTCGTCGAAGCCGGCGTGCGTGCAAGCTGCACGATGAACGCCAAGCTGGCCTTGGAGCGGCGCGCATCATCGACGGTGCGCTGGAACGCGGCTTCGAGCTCATCGCGCACAACTACGAGCAGGGCGAGTTGCTTTGCCATCTGCAGCACAAGCCCGACGAAGAACGGCGGGTGATCGAGGAAACCTCAAGGTCTACGAGCGGTCACCGGCCGCAGGGCGCAAGGCTGGTTGTCGTCATCGCTGCGCGGCACCACGAATACGGCCGCGATCCTGGTCGAAAACGGAGTGAAATTCTGGTGCGATCTGATGAACGACGATCAGCCTTACATGATCGAAACGCGAAGGGGCCCGATCGTCGGCGTGCCTTATTCGATCGAGATCAATGATTTCACCCTGCTGTTGCGCCGCGGCCTGACCAACGAGGCCGCTTTTGACTGCCATGAAGGAGCAATTCAACGTGCTTTATGCGGAAGCGGCGCGCACCGGGCATGATGATGAATGTCGGTTTGCATCCGCACGTGATCGGGGTGCCGCACCGCGCCGGCATCCTGCGCAAATTTCTGGCCTACGCCAAGCAATTCGACAGGTGTGGTGGGCGACGCGCGAAGAAGTGGCGGCCTGCTATCGCGAGCAGCACGCGACCCACATTCCACCGCAGCCGGCGTCATGACGCAGGATCGGTCACGGCCAAGTTCCGCACCGCGCTGCAATCGCCGGCCGTCGCCGCCGCCATCGTCGTGGCGCTCGTGTGCGCGGCAACCGCTTCGGCGGAATCGATCGCGCGAGGTCGTGTCCGGCTTCATGCTCGGCTCGATCTACATGATGGTCGCGGTCGCATTCACCTGACGATCGGCGTTCTCAACTTCCTCAATTTCACCATCCCGACGTTATTCATGCTGACCGGAATGGTGGCGTGGGGATTGATGGCGAACGGCTACGTCAAATTCGCCGGCGGCTGGGCCTGGCTCGCAGCGCTGGCCGCCGGCGTGGCGGCGGCGGTCGCAGCGTCGCTGCTGGTGGAACGCTTCACCTTCCGCTATCTGAAAATGAAACACGGCGACGCCATCGAACACGCGATCCCGCTGGTTTCTTCCCTCGGCTTTCTGCTCATCTTCGAACATTTGGTGTTGATCGCGCTGGGCTCGGAATCCGAGCGCTTCGCCATTCCGTTCAAAGCCGATATGCACCTGGCCGGCTGGTCGTCGGTGTGCCGCAGATCATCAGCTGTGCGCTCGCCGTCGCCGTGGTCGCCGCATTGAGCTTTATTCTGAGAAGCACCAGGATAGGCCGGGCGTTGCGGACCATCGCCGAAAGTCCCGACACCGCCGCACTGCTCGGCGTTGAAGTCGACAAAGTCGTGCCGCTCGTCTTCATTCTGACCGGGTTGCTGGCTGGAATCGCCGGGGCGCTGTTCACGGTCAATTACGGCAGTGTGTCGCCGTTTATGGGCGACAATGTCGGCACCAAGGCGATTGCCGCCATGGTCGTGGGCGGCATCGGCTCGATTTGGGGCGCCATCGCCGGCGGGCTGATCGTCGGACTTGCCGAAACGCTGTCGATTTATTTCTTCGGCGGCGATTCCGTGCAGATGGTGGTCTGGGGCCTTTTACTCGCGCATCATCATCGTCCGGCCCCAGGGGCTGTTCGGCACTGCCGCGATCGGTAAGGGCAAAATGTGATGCCCCGGCCCACGACGGCACGACGCCAAAGACGGGCGCGGCGGCGATGAGCGGCTATCTTTCCGGCATCTTCGCGATCCTCTGCATCAACCTGATATTCGCCTACGGCATCTTTGTTCCGGCGGCGGCCGGCCAGATCAATCTCGGCGGCGCCGGATTCCAGGCGATCGGCGCTTACGCTGCGGCCTGGCTGTCGAGCGTTGCCGGGTTGCCGCTGTGGATGACCATCCCCGCGGCGATGCTGATCGCCGGGCTGATCGGCTTTCTGATCTCGTTCCCGGTGCTGCGCACGCGCGGCGTCTACATGGTGCTGGCGACATTCGCGTTCGGCGAAGCCGTCGCCGGCTTTCTGCTGCGCACGGACTTCTTCGGCGGCGCCATCGGCATGGTCGTGCCGGCGCATATCGAGTTGCCGCTGCTGGTATGCTGCGCGCCGCCGTGATGTTACTGACATTTTATCTGATGGCGACGCGGCTTCGGCCTCGCCATGCGCTCGATCAACGACGATGAGGCCGCGGCGATCGTCATGGGCATCAACGTGCGCGCTGTTCAGGTCACAGCGTTCACCATCGGCGGCGCCTTCGCCGGCCTTTCCGGCGCGCTCTATGCCCATAATTTCAGTTTCGTCGAAGCGCAATATTTCAATTCGTTGCTGTCGATCTACATGTTGCTGTTCGTGCTTATCGGCGGCGTGCAGACGGCGTGGGGACCACTGGTCGGTACGCTGTTCTTCACGCTGCTGCCGGAAGTGCTGCGCATCGGCGGATCGTGGCGCTACGTCGTCTTCGGGGCCGCGATCGTGCTGATGATGATGTGGCGCCCGCAAGGCATCGTCACGCGCGCGATGGTGCGACCGGATGTCGCCGCGCCGCTTGGCGTTGCGACGCAGCGCAGCGGGGGCGTGGCATGGCCGCTAGACCGGCATTGGCGCTCAAGGGCGTGAGCAAACATTTCGGCGGTCTTACCGTGGTCGAAAATGTCAGCTTCGAAGTTCCTTCCGGCGCGCGCACGGCCTTGATCGGCCCGAACGGCGCCGGCAAGACGACCTTGTTCAATCTCATTTCCGGCGTTTATCGCGATCGACACCGGCAGCATCCTGCTCGACGGCGCGCACCGATTGAGAATATGCCGCCACGGCTGCGGGTGCGCGCCGGCGTGTCGCGCTCGTTCCAGAATATCCGGCTGATGCCGCATCTTTCGGTCATCGAGAACGTCATGCTCGGCCAGCACACGCTGACCGACGGCCTGGCGCGCTGCTCAGCCCGTTGGCCTGGCAGCGCAACAGCCGCTGGCGGCAGCTCGCCGAGGAAAGCCTGCGCGACGCCGGGATCGACGTCGATCCGGATGCCGACGTTGCCACGCTGTCTTACGGCGTGCGCAAGAAAATCGAGGTCGTGCGCGCGCTGATGAGCCGGCCGCGGCTGCTTGATGCTCGACGAGCCGGCCGCCGGACTTAAATCCGCGCGAAACCGCGGAGTTGGCCGTGTTTCTCAAATCGATGGCTCGGGACGGACTGACGCTACTGGTCGTCGAGCACGACATGTCGTTCGTGCACGACCTGTGCGAACGAACCGTCGTGCTCAATTTCGGCCGGCTCATCTACGAGGGGCCGACCGGCGGCGTGCAAAACGACGAAAGGTGCGCGCAGCCTATCTTGGCAGCCGCCGGGTTGCGACCAAGGGCAGCCCACCTGCTGCTTGAGGTCGAAAATCTCGATGTCCGTTACGGCCGCACCCACGCGGTCAAGGCTATGTCGTTGACCGTCGCCGCCGACGAACTGGTGGCCGTGCTCGGCGCCAACGGCGCCGGCAAGACCTCGCTGCTGCGCGCGCTGCAGGGCTTGGTACCGGCGGCCGGCGGACGCATCCGTTTCGACGGCGAAGACATCACCGCGCTGTCGCCGCCGCAACGGCTGCGCCGGCAGCTCGCCCTGGTACCCGAAGGCCGCCAGATCGTGCTCGGCCTGTCGGTGCACGAGAACCTGCAGATGGGCGCCTATTGCCGCACCGACGACCGCGGCGGCGCACGATATCGACGCCATCTACGATCGCTTCCCCAATCTCGCGGCGCGGCGAAAGATGCCCGCTTCGGTGCTGTCCGGCGGCGAGCAGCAGATGCTGGCGATCGGCCGCGCGCTACTGGCCAAGCCGAAACTGATGATGCTCGACGAGCCGTCGTTGGGGCTTTCGCCGTTGCTGGTCGAGAAGCTGTTCGACCTGATCGTCGAGCCTGCGCAACGACGGCCTCGCCATTCTGCTGGTCGAGCAGAATACGCAGATGGCCCTGGAAGTCGCGTCGCGCGGGCTGGTCATGGAACTGGGCCGCGTCGCCATGCAGGGCCCGGTCGAAGCACTCTGCGGCACAACGAGCGGCTGGCCCAAGCCTATCTGGGACAGGCATAAATCGAACAGGATTCAAAACAGGAGAGCCGATCATGACGATGATACGAAGATTTTTCATGGCCGTTGCGGCGGCGCTGGCTGTCGCGGCGGCAACTCATTCCGGCGCGGGCGCAGGACATCGTCATCGGTCTGAGCATGGTGAAGACCGGCGCACTCAAGAACGTCGGCGAGGCGACCGAAACCGCGGTCGACATCGCCGTCGACGAAATCAACGCCAAAGGCGGCATCGCCGGCAAGAAGATCAAGCTGATCAAATACGACACCGGCAGCGACCCCAAGCAGGCGGCCATCGCCACGGAAAAATTCGCCGAGGACGATAAAGCGCTGGCCATCATCGGCCCGTTCTCGTCGGGCGAGGCGGCGGTCGCCTTCCCGGTCGGCGAGCGGCTCGGCATCGTGCAAATGCCCAATGCCGCCTCGCAACCGGGCCTGACCGAGGGTTACAGCTACGCGTGGCGGCTCACCGCCGACGAAGGCAAGCAGTTTACGCGCCTGATCAAGACCCTGAAGAAGAAATCGATCAAGGCCGACAGCGCCGAGATCATCTACGTCTCGGACGAACGGGTCTCCAATATCTCGGGTACGCGGTTCTATCCGGCGATCCTCAAGGCCAACAATATCTCGTTTGGCGAGCCGATTGCGTTCCAGTACAACACCTTCGACGTCTCGCCGCAGGTGTCTCAGGCGCTGGAGCGCAAGCCCGACGTGGTGGCGCTGGCGGCGACGCCCGACAGCGCCGGCAAAGTCATCAAGGAACTGCGGCGGCAAGGCTTCCAAGGCCGGGTAATCGGCTCGCAGATCTTCGCCGATCCCAATTCGCTCGATCTGTTCGGACGCGACGCCGACGGCATGTTGATCGTCGCCGGCTTCTGGTGGGACCGCAATGACGCCACGCGCGCCTTTACCAAAAAGTTCGGCGAGGAGAACGCCAGGCGCGGTCTTGCCGTCAAGAAAATCCCGCACCACACCGACGCCCAGGCCTACGACATCGTCTATCTGCTCAAGCAGGTGATGGAAAAGGCCGGCGTGACCGGCGACCCCGCCAAAGTGGCGCAGGAACGAACCGCAATCCGCGATGGGCTTCAGGGTGTGCGCTTCACCGGCGTTACCGGCGAAAACACCTGCTTTAACGCCGCGCACGACGCGCAGCTTCCCGGGTTCGTGATCGAGATCAAGGATCTGAAATGGAATCTGTTCGATGCGTGGCCGGCGGATCCATGCTCGTAAAAGGCTTTAGCGATGAGCCGCGCCGGTAGCTGCCCGCTGAAAAGCACTCTATCGGCAAAGAAAAACCCTCAGCTTTGTCTGCTGAGGGCTAAGGCCGGAAACGTACAAAGTGGGTTCGCGTCCTCGCAGGGCAATTGAAGCCGCCGCTTACGCTCGCCGCGGCGTCAATGCGATGTCCGGCTGTGTGAAACAGGCCGTGATCAGTCCAGACCCCTTACGAGAGGGCCTTCTTGCCGAGCCGCTCGATCTTAGCGGCAGACCCGTACGCCGGCGCGCCAATAGCAACGTGCCACCGGGGCGACGACCGGCCGCCTGACCACCACCACGCAGCGGCCACCATGATAATAATAGCCCGCCCCACAAGCGACGACGGCAGCATTCGCTTCAGGAACGGAGCCAACGAGCCAGCACAACCCAACGAAAGCAAAAGCCAGATACTTCATGTCCATCTCTCCCGATTGACCCGTGAGCGCCAGGCCGATCTTACGCCATGCTTGCACGATTAGCCAATACGCCGGTTGGTGATCGCGAAAGCGGAGCGCCAGCCCGGCAATCGATGCCGCGCGTTGCGCTCACCGACCGATTCGTCGCCCATGCCAAGGCGCTCAACGGGGAGTGAGCCGGTTACTTCGACGAGGTCACGACGGGTTGGAGGGATAAGGACAGCAGGATGCGTCCGTCGTACCGGTCAAGCGGGATAATATCGCGTCGCCGAGCCTTCTCTTTCCTTCCGTATAAGTCCGCGTTTAATGAGCGTGTTGCGCAAACCGTCGGACTGCTCTCTATTCAAGAGCCGATTGAGCTCAGAGGGCCGTATTCCCGGGTGTCTCCTGATCAATGAAAGCGTCTTTTCCAGGTCACCACCCTGCCGGCCCTGTCCCGCCGATTTATCCGATCGAGCTTGGTGCTTGACCAACTTCTGCGTGGACGTGGCTTTGGTCTTTGCTTGTGGTCTTCGTTTCATCGCAGTTGGCCTCCTTCCGGGCGTTTACTTTCCGCCCACGGCGCTTCGGGCTTTGCTGCTGCTGTCAAACCGACTTGACCTCGCCGCCATCCATGCGAAGCACCGTGCCGGTCATCCAACGGGCCCTGGGCGACGCGACAAACGCCATGAGGTCGGCGATCTCGTCAGCCTCACCAAAGCGGCTGATCCCGGCGAGCCTGAGGAACTGCCGCTTGGCCTCTTCAAGCGTGATCCTCTTGGCCGCCGCCTTCGCAAGCATCGTCAGTCGACGCGCCGTCAGGATGCGCCTCTGGTGCCGGTTTATGTCGCCGCGCCGCCGATCCCTGCAATGAAGGGACGGCGGCCCATCCGATGAATACTGGTCACAGGGCTGCTCCTTTCGAAGGCATTAGCGGCACGCCGACGTCCACCGGCGCGCTTCGCGCGCGGGTGGACCGTGAGAGAAAATCGCGGATGGCCGTCGCGATGTCGTCGCAATGCGTCTCGAGAGCGAAGTGGCCGGTATCAAAGAAGCGTACCTCGGCATTCGGGATGTCACGCGTGAAAGCCTCCGCGCCTGCGGGGAGAAAGAACGGATCGTTCTTGCCCCACACCGCAAGGAGCGGCGGCTTGTGTTCGCGGAAGTAGCTTTGAAATTTCGGATAGAGCGCGACGTTCGTTTTATAGTCGCCGAGGAAATCGAGCTGAATTTCATCCGCGCCCGCACGCGTCAAATAATAATTGTCGAGAGAATAACCGTCCGGCGAAACGAGCGTGGTATCGGGGACGCCGTGCATGTACTGCCAGATCGTCGTTTCGGGAGCGAGAAAGCTGCGCAGCGCATCCCGGTTCGCCCGTGACGGATTTTGCCAGTAGGCCTTGACCGGGCTCCAGCCCTCGCTCAGGCCTTCTTCGTAGGCGTTGCCGTTTTGCGAGATGATCGCCGTGATCCGCTCGGGGTGGCCCGCAGCCAGTCGAAAGCCCGTTGGCGCGCCGTAATCGAATACATAAACCGCAAATCGATTGAATCCGATGGCCTCGGTAAAGCGATTGATCACGCGCGCGACATTGTCGAACGTGTAGTGGAACTGGTCTCTGCGCGGCATGTCGGACTGACCAAACCCCGGAAGATCGGGGGCGACGAGATGAAACTGGTCAGCAAGTGCCGGTATCAGGTTGCGGAACATATGACCGGCGGTTGGAAATCCGTGCAGCAGAAGAAGCTTCGGCGCGTCGGTCCTTCCCGCTTGCCGAAAGAATATCTTCAGCCCATCGACGTCAGCCTTGCGGTATTTGATGGTTGTCATTGAGCGGTTCCCTTGGAACTTTCCGTGATCCCTTTGTGCAACGTGTCGACACTAAATTCGCGGGTTGTCTCGGTTTGGTTACAGGCGGGGCAAATCCGCCCAAAGCGTCGTCGCCCGCGGAACCAGAGGCGAGTGCTTCGTCTCGAACCACACCGCGGGCGGGCCGATTGACGGCGGCACGGGGACCCGCGACCAACAGCGCCAACAGGCTCTCGCCGCGGGCAGATGCGCCGGCGCCGCGCTTGCCGAAGCATGACGAACGCCTTGCGACAGGTGATCGCGCGGGCAGCTCGCGATTGATATAGTGACCCGGGGCTGTCGCCGGGTGTTGAGCCGAAACGGGTGCCGTACCGTGGAAATGCACCACATCCGGTATTTTCTGGCCGTCAGCGAAACGCTGAATCTGACCAAGGCGGCAGAGCGGTGCAATGTCGCGCAACCCGCGCTGACCCGCGCCATCAAGGCTCTCGAAAACGAACTCGGCGGCGAATTGCTGCGACGTGAGCGCGCGTTGTCGCACCTGACCGAGCTCGGCCGGCGCATGCTCCCCATGCTGCGCCAGTGTTATGAAACGGCCCTATCGGCCAAGATGGTGGCGGCATCCATCAGCAAGGGTGACGCCGCACCCCTCTCGATCATGGTTTCGAACGCCGTAACGCTCGCGCCCTTCGCGGATACGTTGCGGGAATTGTCGAGAGCATTGCCGGGCCTGGAATTGAACTTGCGCCGCGGCTCGGGCAACGAGGTCGCCGAACACCTTAAATCGGGAAAAGCCGAACTGGCGATCGCCGGTCCGCTCGGCGAAGCCTGGTCGCGCCTTGATGCCGTTCCGCTATTCGAAGAGCCGTTTGGTCTCGTTGTAACCAAAACTCACAGACTGGCGAACAAGACAAAAGCAGAATTCAAGGATCTCACTTCCGAGACCGTCTTCGTGAACGCCGGATGCGAGATGGCAGATGAACTGCGGACCATCCTGGGAGCGAATGACATTTCGGATACGGCTACCAATAAGGTGACGGCACAGGAGGACTTGCTGGCATTGCTGAAAGCCGGCCTCGGAGTCGGCATCATTCCCATCGGCGCGACGTACCCGAATGGGTTATGCCGAATACCGCTGGACCGGCTCAATCTCGTACGCCGTGTATCGGCCTACACCGTTGCCGGCCGGCAGCGGGGGATCGCCTGCGCCACCCTGTTCAACATGCTCCGCGCCGCGGACTGGGGCTTTGACACGCAGACGAAGCAACGGATGAGAGCTCGTCGATGACCGAACCTAAAATCAAGGACGTGCTTGAAGAACTCACTCACCCGCTGTCGTGAGCTTGAGGCTCCGTTGGCCGACCGCCTAAAAGCCTTTGCAAGCGAAATTCGGCGCGTGGCGCCGACGTTTGATGCGGCTGTCGATGCGTTGGTCGGCCGTCTTGCAGCAAGCGAAGCGGGAGCGAATGCGCCAAAAGTCGGCGACCCGATGCCGTCATTCCTTCTGCCTGACGAGGAGGGTCGGCTTACGCACCTAGAGGATTTTCTTGCCGAGGGGCCGGTCGCGCTGGCCTTTAATCGCGGGCACTGGTGTCCCTACTGTCGCATCAACATCGACGCTCTGGCGCGTGCCGAGGAGGAGGTCGCCGGCGCCGGCCGCCACGTCGCTGCCATTGTGCCCGATCGGCAAAAGTTCGCGGTGTGGCTCAAGTCCGATGCCAAGGCGCCATTTCCGGTTCTCACCGATATGGACAATGGCTACGCGATGAGCCTTGGCCTCGCCATTTACGTCGGCGACGCGATGAAGGACATGATGGTCAGCTCGGGCTGGGATCCCTCGGTGTCACAGGGAACCGACAACTGGATGCTGCCAATTCCTGCGACCTTCGTTGTCGGCACCGATGGGATTGTTCGTGCACGCTTTGTCGACCCGGACTACCGCATGCGCATGGCGATAGAGGATATGCTTGCAGCGCTGCGCTCTGCGACCTAGTTCAGCGAAGGATTGTATTGCGTACCCCGCCGCAGCTGAAGGCCATAACGGCAAAGCATAGAAACCCTAACCTACCGGCATTTTCTGCCGCGCGACCGGCGCCCTAGGATCAGCTCTATAGAGCGCTTCTCGACGTCGGGAAAAGCATGACTGAGCAGTCTCTAAGCCCGCCATCGGATGGCATCAGCCTTTGGTTCGAGGCGCCAAAGCTCCCAAAGCAGGCGGCCGAATTACAGGAGGCGACCAAGGTCGGCTTTCAGCTGGCCATGGACGCTATTCCGGCGATCGTCTGGAGCGCTTCGCCGGACGGGTCTGATGATTTTTTCAACAAATGTTGGGTCGAATATACGAACCTGTCCGTGGAAGAATCGAAAGGCTTTGGCTGGTTGAAGGCGGTCCATCCTGACGAAGCACCCGCACTTCTGGCCAAGTGGCGTGCTGCGATAGCGACCGGGACAAATTATGAATTTAAGTCTCGCGTTCGCCGGTTTGATGGTGAATATCGCTGGTTCCTCTCCCGTGCCGTCCCGTTGCGCGACAGAGCGGGCAACATTGTAAGATGGTACGGAACAAACGTTGACATCGAGGACCGCAAACGAGCTGAGGCACGCGTCAGCCAAACGGAAACTGAGCTTCGGCTCGCGATGGACACAATGCCGGCGATGGCCTGGAGTGCTGCGCCCGACGGCTCCGCCGATTACGTCAGTCGGGGCTGGATTGAATATACCGGCTTGTCGCTGGAGGAGACCAAGGGATCGGGCTGGTCTTCACGGATTCATCCCGATGATAGTGCCAAGTTTATCGACAGGTTTCTAAGAGCCGTCGCCGCGGGTACGCCTTACGAGGACGAGGGACGGATTCGTCAGACCGCGGCCAATACCGGTGGTTTTTGGTGCGGGCCACGCCTTTACGCGACGGAACGGGCAACGTTATCAGATGGTATGGCGCCTGCACCGACATCGAAGATCGAAAGCGGGCTGAAGAAGCGCTTCGGGACAGCGAAAAGCGATTTCGCGATTTCAGCGAGGCAAGCGCCGACTGGTACTGGGAAACGGGGCCGGATCATCGGTTCACGTATATCCCGGTGGAACGCCCCGAATTCCCGGACGTAGCGAACCGCCCGCAGGTAGGCGTGACACGCTGGGAAGTGGCGGCCGATTTCGAAACCGAGCCAGCCAAATGGCAAGACCATATCCGCGTACTTGATGACCACAAGCCGTTTCGCAATTTTGTCTACCAAATCAAACTCAAAGATGGGTCGACGATGCACGCCGCGGTGAGCGGAATTCCGAGGTTCGATGATGATGGCCGCTTTCTCGGCTACCGCGGCGGTGCCTGCGACGTCACCGCGATGGTTCGCGCCGACCAGATCGAAAAGTCACTGCGACAAGCTCAAGTCAACCTGGCCCATGTCACCCGGCTGACAACCCTGGGCGAGCTGACGGCTTCGATCGCGCACGAAGTCAATCAGCCGTTGGCCGGAGTCATCGGAAACGGCACCGCATGCCTGAGATGGCTGGGTAAAGACCCGCCGTTGTTTTTCGGCGAAGTCCGCGCCTCCATCGACGCCATGATCAGTGACGCCAATCGGGCCAGCATGATCATCGCGAAAATACGCGCGCTCGCCAAAAATACCCTACCGCAAAAGGCGATTATCGATATCAACGACGTTATCGGCGAAGCCATCGCCCTGGTGACGCGCGAGCTGGACGACCATGGCGTGGTACTTCGAGAGCATACATCCGCGGACTTGGGGTTCGTCATGGGTGATCGCATACAACTGCAGCAGGTTGTCATCAACCTGATCATGAACAGCCTCGAAGCTATGGAAAACGTTACCGGACGGCGCGCGCGAAATCGCAATTCGGTCGAACCGCTCCGGAAATGATCAAATTTCCGTGGAAGTCCAGGACTCCGGTATCGGCGTCGATCCGGCCAAGATTGACAGGCTTTTCGAAGCCTTTTTTACGACGAAGTCGAACGGATTGGGTATGGGGCTATCCATCAGCCGCTCGATTATCGAGGCCCATGACGGGCGTTTGACGGCGTCATCGGACGGCAAAACCGGCACCACGGTGAAGATTACTCTGCCGTCGCACGAAAAAGCGTGATGGACGGCTGCAGAGCAGCGAAGGTGATGCCCTGGCTGCTTGGCGGGGAGATTGATGAAAGATGCTCGGCTACCGCGATCAATTGTATACGTCGTTGATGACGACGCTTCGGTGCGCAATTCGCTGTCGAACCTGTTTCGATCTGTTGATCTGCCGATCGAGACTTTCAGCTCGACTTCGAGTTTTCTGCAACGACGGCTGCCGGACGTCGCAAGTTGCATCGTTCTTGATATTCGCATGCCGAGATCGAGCGGACTGGATTTCCAAACCGACCTCAGGAAGGCAGGCATCGAGATTCCGATTATTTTTCTGACGGGATACGGTGACGTGCAGATGTCGGTCAGGGCGATGAAAGCGGGCGCGATCGACTTTCTGACCAAACCATACCGCGAGCAGGACATATTGGACGCTGTTATGGCCGCTCTCGAACGCGACCGAAAGCGGCGCGAAGACCAAATCGCCAGCCTCGAGCTTCGAACCCGCTTCAAGACGCTGAGCAAACGCGAGCAAGAGGTCATGGCGCTGGTGACCGGCGGCTTAATGAACAAGCAGGCGGCGGCGGAAGCGGGCATTTCCGAAACGACGATCAAGATCCACCGGGGGAACGTCATGCAGAAAATGCGCGCGACTTCATTCGCAGAACTGGTCCGGATGGCCGACGCCCTGGAAATGCGGCGTGCGAAAAGTCAGGCGGATCACACCTAAGGACTATTTTTTCGCGGCCGCGAGACGCGCATATCTGCCCGTTCAAGGAAGCCATGAGAGCACTTGTCCGGGTCATCGATAGTTTCCGTCATTGATGATGACGCGTCGGTTCGCATTGCGACAGCGCGCATCGTGAGGTCAATGGACCTCACCGCCCATGCATTTGAATCATGCCGAGACTTCCTGGAATCGCCCCACCTTCTGAACACCTCCTGCGTCATCGCCGACGTGCAGATGCCAGGAATGACCGGCATGGAGCTCCAGGCGGAGCTAAGGGCCATGGGCCTCACCATGCCCTTTATCTTTATCACGGCATATCCCGACGACCGGATTCGCAGCCAAGCCCTGGCTGCCGGTGCCCTCGGTTTTTTGAACAAACCATTTCAAGGGACTGTGATTATCGAGTGCATTGAACGCGCGCTCAACCGCCACCGCGGCGTTTCATCGTCATTTGAATAGCAAAAAGCGCCGACGCTCGGCGGTTCGCTAGTACAAAAGCAGTAGCGCGACACGCGAAAAGGCAATAGCGCCGGCCCGGAGTTTGGGAGCAGGGTCCAAGTACCTTTGCTGATCGATCCAACACGCGTTGATCGGCATTACGGAATGATAGGTGAGGCGTGGCCCCATCACGTGACGTTGCCCGCTTCGAGCGGGGCTTTTCTGAAGAGCGCCTTCTGTTGCGGGAGTTCACGCACCGCATCAATAACGACTTCGCGTCGGCTATTGGCGCCATTTCGGTCGCCGCCGCGCGTTCTGCCAATGGTGAGGTCAAGTCCACGCTGCGAGCCGTAGAGGATCGGCTCCACCATTACGTGCAGGTGCACCGCGCTCTGCAGATGCCGCAGCATGCGGCCTGCGTTGACGTTGGCGCGTATCTCAGAGGTGTGTGCCGGGCAATCAGCCGGGCGAAGCTCGATCACGAGGGCATCGAGCTGGTACTCGTCGAACATGATGTTCTGCTGGACTCCGAGCGTTGTTGGCTGCTCGGCCTGATCGTATCGGAACTCGTTACGAATTCCGCCCGCCACGGGTTTCGGGGCGGGAACGGAACAATTCGCGTCGAACTGTTGCTCGCGGAGCCGTTCATCAGATGCGAGGTTGCGGACGACGGCGAAGCGCAAACGCCCGTTCGACCTGGCCGCGGTCTCGAGATCGCAGGCGAACTCGCCAGGAGCCTGGGCGGCAGGATCGACCGGTACTTCGGACCGCACGGGGCGACGGCGGTCCTGATTTTTCCTGTGGACTGACAGGAGCATCGCCTTGGCGCAACACTCCAATATTCAGGAAAGCGGCAACGCGATCGTGCAAGCGGGAGCCGATCGCGGACGAGCGCCGCCGACGTTGTCGCGATCCGCCAATTGGGAACGCCGCGCGGCGCAGTGGGGTCGTTTGATGGCCGCGGCGCAAGCTGGCGAGAGCCGGGCCTACGAACGGTTGCTTCGAGAGTTGGACGCATGGCTGCGCCGCTACTATGCGCGGCGGCTCCCGCACGAAGCGGCCGAAGATGCGCGGCAGGACGTCCTGTTGGCCATTCATCTCAATCGGCACGCCTATGCGCCGTCCCGTCCCTTCGCGCCTTGGATCGCGGCGATCGCGCGTTACAAGTGGGTGGACCAGATTTGCGCAAATCCTCGCGGTATTCGGCCCTGCCGTTTGACGACACAATCCCGACAGACGATTGCGGGCAAAGCCCGACGAGCGCGTTCGTGATGGACGATTTGCTCCGGCGGCTGAAGCCCGCCCAGGCTCGCGTCATCCGCCTGGTGAAATTGCAGGGCGCAAGCATAAAGGACGCGTCCGGCGCAACAGGCCAATCTGCGGCGCTCGTCAAAGTGAACATCCATCGCGGCATGAAGAAACTGGCGGCGCTGGCCGGCCGCGACCGGGTCTCGACCGGTGTCTCGCACGCGACGGCGTGAAGCGGTGTCCGGTGCTGAACACAAACGCGATTCCGAATGATCAAGAAGGGAGCCAGTCATGAATGTACTGACCAAATTCCTCGCGAAGTCCGGCATCCTCGCCAAAGACCTCGACTACCATCTCATGCGCGCATCGATGGTACTCATCTTTTTCGCCTTCGGTTATCAGAAATGGTTCAAATATGAAGCGGCGGTTGTAAAGCCGTTTATCGCCCACAGCCCGCTCGTCTTCTGGCTGATCCCAACCTTCGGGGACCGCGGCGCTAGCTGGTTTTTGGGCGTGTCCGAGTGGACCTTCGGCGCGCTTCTCCTGCTCGGATTTTGGAACAAGCGGCTCGGCATACTCGGAGCCCTCGGCTCGGCCGTGACCTTCGCCTCAACGGTCACAATCATTCCTTTCATGCCCGACGGCTGGGCGGCCTCGGCCGGCGGATTTCCGGCGATGACGATCAACACCGCTTTCCTGATAAAGGACGTCGTTCTCTTTGCGGCTTCGATCTACCTGCTCAAGCAGGATCTCGTGCGCGTGCTCGACGCTGACTCGCGCGCAAGGCTCGTATTTTCCCACGCGGGCTAGAATTGCCGCACGGCGATCCAAACAGACGAAGGAAGTATGTCATGGACACCACATCCGAGCACATCGATCATCATCGCCGCCGTCTTTTGAGCGCCGCGGCGGTGACAGCCGCCGCCGCGCAGTTCGGCTTAGCCGCTTTCGCGGATGCGCATCCTCGCCTGGTCGAAAATGCCGCCCAGCATACGGCGGAAACGCGCCAGCCCGCGGAGACGGGCGTGGGCGTCGTTCTGGTCCACGGTGCCTGGGCCGACGGCTCCAGTTGGGACCGCGTCATTGCACCGCTGCAGGCTGAAGGAATTAAGACGATGGCGGCCCCGATTCCTCTGACAACACTATCTGATGACGTCTCCGCGCTCGAGCGGGCGCTGCAGCGGACCAGCGGCCCGGTGGTCCTCGTTGCGCACGCCTATTCAGGGGCAGTCGTAGGAGCATGCCGCAACGAAAGAGTTCGATCGCTGGTGTTTGTGACGGCTCTCACGCCTGACGAAGGCGAAACAGTTGCGGAAGTGTTTTATCGCGACAAGCCCAACCCGGAAGCGCCGCATCTGGCTCCCGACAAGTATGGCTTGCTGTGGATACCTGACGATGGATTCCACGTCGCCTGGTGCCAGAACGCATCGCGCGAACAGGCTGCGCTTCTCGCCGCCGTGCAGCGTCCGATTGCCGTCGCATGCATTCAGGAAAAGGCACCGACGCCGGCATGGAAAGAAAAGCCTTCCTGGTATCTCGTCGCTGAAGAAGATCGGATGATCAACCCGGCGACACAGTTATTTCTGGCGCGCCGGATGGGGGCTCGGGTTCAGTCGGAAAAGGTCGACCATGCGGCGCTCATCACCGCGCCGGATGTGGTGGTCGGAATGATTCTTCAGGCTGTCGCCGGTGTGAGGGCAGATCCGAATAGGCCGGTGTCGGGCCGACGGCAGCGTGGCTGAGCCGCCGGCCAAAGCGAGCGACGGAGTTATACGTCGAGGACATCAAACACCGTCAACGCCGTCGTTTAACCACCGCCTGGCGGGGTCGAAGCGGTGCCCCGACGGGTTCCGATAGGTCGGAGTTTCCGGACATGAACGCCCTTCCTTTGATCGTCTTCGATGTCAACGAGACGCTGCTCGATCTTCAAACAATGGAGCCGATTTTTCAGCGCATCTTCGGCGACAAGGGCGCGATGCGGCTGTGGTTCGCCAATCTCGTCCTCTATTCCGTCGCCCTAACCGTAGCCGACCGGTATGTGCCCTTCACCGAGATCGGTGCGGCGGTGATGAAGATGCTGGCCGATACCCGCGGTATCAAAATCGCCGACACGGACAAGACGGAGCTCACGAACAAGTTCGCAACCATGCCACCCTATCCCGAAGTCCCGGTGGCACTTCGCAGATTGCGTGATGCAGGATTTAGGCTCTTCACGCTTACCGACAATCTTCCCGAGATTTAGGGCCGCCAACTTGAACATGGCGGCATCGTCGATCTGTTCGAGCGCCGATTTAGCGCGGAGGGCGTCAAGCATCATAAGCCGTCGCCAGAGGCATACGCCCATGTCGAAAAGGAGCTTGGGGCGAAGCCGTCCCAACTCTGCATGATCGCCTGCCACACATGGGATACGCTTGGCGCCGTCGCGGCGGGCTGGGACGCCGCTCTGATCAGGCGCGTCGGCAACGACGTTCTGGGCGTTGGGCCGCAGCCGAACATCGTCGGCGATAATCTCACCGATGTCGCCGATCAGCTGATCGCGCGGCACGGGGTAAGACACACGAACTGCTGCGACAGATTTATAAACCGCGTGTCGCGGTCCATGGTTTCACTAAAAGCCGAGGAGTGATTACGAACGCGAATGCCCATCAGACCCGTCCGTATCTTTTGAACCTCGATCTCTCTAACTATTTCGGCGTGATTTCTCGTCGTCGAGTGCTAGGTATGTTGAGGGCATTGGGGCTTGAGGATGAGGTTGCGGTAGCTATCGGCTCGATTTGCGTAACCAAAAACCAGCTTCCACAGGGCGCGCCAACGTCGCCGATTTTGTCTAACCTGGTCGCCTATCGCCTCGATCGCGATCTCATAAGCTTCGCCAATGCGAACCGCTTACGTTATACGCGTTACGCAGACGACATATCGTTATCAAGCCAAGTTCAGCCCTCAGCCCTGTTCGAAGGAGGAATGCCACTTCCTGGCAAAGTGCCGGTCGAACAGCTTTCAGCTTCACTTAGATCGGCTATCCAGTCGAACGGTTTCGAGATAAATCCCGAAAAGGTTTGGTTCTCTGGGCCTAAGACCCGAAAAGAAGTCACAGGGCTAATCGTCAACAAATTTACAAATGTGAAGCGAAGCTTTGTGCGCAATCTCCGGGTCGCATTATAAAGTCGAAAGAATGGGGGTCGGCCGGGCCGAAGAGGATTATCGGAGGCGCTTTAAAACGGCTGCGTCCCTGGAACAGGTTCTCAGAGGACGACTAGAATGGATAGCGCAAGTCCGCGGAAGGAATTTCAGCGCCTATAGAACCCTCGCGAAGCGGTTCAATGAGCAATTTCCCGACGCCGCTCTCCCTATCCTTCCAACGTATGCGGAGGTCGCGGAACGTGCGGTGTGGGTGATCGATTTCTTCATAGAAAAAGAGTGCGAGCAGGGAACGGCCTTTTTCCTCGAAGGCGTGGGATTAGTGACTGCGAACCATGTTCTCGAAAAATTGCCACCTGGCGCGCACGCCGAACTGTACAGACCAAACGAGCCAAGCAAGAAGTTCAAGGTCATTCCTTCTAGCCGTCGATGCGCAAGACGCGACCTGCTGATACTGGATCACGACCTACCGACAGGAACCTACCTAAGTCTCCCGGTGGCTACCTCTCCCGAACATACGAACGACGAGATAGTTGCGCTGGGGTTTCCCGATTATGGTCCCGGCGATCAGCTAAGCAAACGACGCGGCCATATCATAGGAAGGACAATCAAGTATGGCGTGAAGTTGATCGAGGTGTCTTCCATGTTGCCTGGAGGCATTAGTGGCGGCCCGATTGTGAACGATCGGTTTGAGGTTATCGGGAAAGCGCAGCGTGGTGGCAACCGGGAACACAAGCAGCTCGCCGTGGAAATATCCGAGCTTATGCGGCTCGCTGCGGAATGAGGTTATCTCGCGGGAGGAGATCCGCTAAATGCTTATCGATTACCGACTTTGGCCCCGTTATTCCGCGGCGGCGCTCTCGCGTTTGCGGCCAATCTGAAGTCTCCTGTTGGCCCAACGCGGCCATTGCACTAACGCGGCGGAATGTCGGCGGTTGGGTGTAAAGCGGAACCTGTCGTGGACGTCGCGAAATCGACGCGAATGGACCCAAAGCTGGGCGGCTGGTTTTCAGCCCGCTTTGATCGCCCGGACCTCTGCGGCGCGCCCATCAACCGGGATCGTTGGAAGTTCGCCGGCATTCTTGACCGGAAGACCGCGGAGACGATCCATGATTGCTTGCCACTCCTTGATTTCCTCAACAGTGCCCTTCTCCGTGACGGAGTCGATGCTGGCTTGATCCAAGTCGTGCCCGCCGGCGGCAGGAGATCGGGCGTGTCGCTGCGAGGGTCGTTTAGTGCTTCGATCTTTGATTTGAGCGGCTGACCCTTCTTGTTCTTGGGTACGAGTGTCAGTTTGCCCTTGGTGTATTTTGGTATGGCCACGAGAAACATGGCGACCATCAGGGGGCACGTGAGGCTATACGAGCGGTCGTCTTTCCCGCTGATGTCGATCGCGTGGTAACCGCGATCGATGTCTCCTATCTCGATGGCGGTTACCGCGTCGAACTGGGCGCGCGACAGGTCATAGCGGAACCTCATGCCGGAAACGCGAGGGAAAAGCTCGCCGGGATGAGCAGGGTTTTCCACGAGAAAAAACTCCAAAAGATGCTTCAATTCCTGACCAGTAAAGTAGCCGGTCACGAGGCTGCTGCCGGCCGTCGCGTCCACTACACCGGCACCTAGCGGTGCCACGGCGAACACGTCGTAGACGGTTTGTACACCCGACTTCCCGTGAGTGAGGCCGGCGCGCATCATCGCGTTTGCGGTGAAACCAACGTCCGCTTTCGTGGCGCTTCTAAAGGCGTCGGTGCAGAAGTTGGCTAGGATAGTGCCGGCGGCGATGTCGGTGTACGTGTTGGGAATGTCCCGTGGTACAACGACGAGCGGTTGGTCGATGCTATAGCCGCGCGACGCAAAAACGACTTCGGTGACCGTCTTCTTAAACTTGTCGATTTCGTCGGCGATGATCCGGTCTCCACTGATAGTGTCGTCGATCGGAAGCAGGCGATACGAGTCGACCGTCAGCTTGTTGCCGTGCAGCGTGATGACCAGTTCGCCGAGGTTTTCGCCATACTTTCCGGTCTGAACCACAGGTGTGCGGTCATTCACGATGACTGCATCGCGCAGTTCGGTGTGGCTGTGGGCGCCAATGACCACGTCGATACCCGACACGGCCTTGGGCAGGCGCACGTCTTCCCCATCCGTGAAGCGTCCGTCCTTTCCTTTCTCCATACCGCCATGGCTGAGCGCGATGATCACATCCACCTTCTCCGTCTCGCGGAGAACCTTCACCATCTCCCGAGCGGCCTCAATTGAGTCGGAGAACGTAACCGCTCCGCCGCCGTCGGTATAAAGCTGCGCCTCTTTGCCGAGTAATCCGAAGACGCCAAACCGAATACCGCCGCGCTCGATCACGACGTAGCGGCGAACCAACCCGTCCTTGCCTAGGCGCTGGAGACCGGCCAGAGTTGCGTCATTTGCGGTGAAATCGGTATTCGATGCCACCACAGTAGGAACATGGCCAGCCTTGGCGGCCACCGCGATGGACTTGGCCGTGCCGTCAGGTCCGAGATCGAAATCATGGTTGCCGAAGGTGGTGGCGTCGCAACCCATCCGGGCGAGGAGTTGCAACTCGCTTCCAGTCTCACGGGTGGCTCCGGCGAACGCCGTCCCCATGCTGTAGTCGCCCGCGTCAAACACTAAGACAGGACCCTGATCTTTGCGCGCCTCTTTCCTTTCCGCAATCAACGTGAAAAGGCGCGCAAACCCCCCGCGCGTTGCGTCGTCGTTGAGGCCAAAAGGAGTGTAGTCCGAGGCCGGCCCCATCCCGATCAAGTTCGAGTGGAGGTCGTTGGTGTGGAGGATGGTGAAAGTCTTCTTCCCTTCCGCCGCCGCGACCGATTTGCCTCGTAAGACGACCACTGCACCGGCTGCGGCCGAGCCAGCTAATAACTCGCGACGCGAGACTGCTTTGATGGTGAAAACCTTCTTTGCATCTGCCGCGGGGAGTCGCCCATGCGTCGTTTTCATCAATCGGCCCTTTACGGTTTGAAGATCAACTCATTGAAAGACCACAGGCCATAGTGGACGGTATTGACCCGCGTCAAAGGCGTCAGTTGTTCGTGCAAGCGCGCGCAACGCCGACTTCTGCTTTTGGCCCATTTCTACCATTCGTCGGCGCCCGTGCAGGGCCTCAAGTGCAGACCGCAATTGCCGATATGCGAACCAAGTATGCTGGTCACTTTCGGGAAATCCACATTGTGACCGATACTAAGTTGCTTTGACTAATCGCAGGCAGTGGTTTTGTGCAATGCATTGGGTGTGATTGGACCTTTTCGCCACGCCTGAATTGTCCGAAATTTGGTCGCTTGCGGAGAACCGCAGACATTGATCCGCACCAGCGCCGAATGGCTCGGTCGCGTTTGACCCGTCTGGGACATGATTGGCTCAAGATTGCTGCCGCGCAGCGCGAGTTTGGAGCTCATTTCGCCGGCCGCAAATCCGTGCTTTAATTGGAAAGTATTGGCGTGGTCCGAGGCCTTGGGGAAGGGCAATGAGACGACGCGAGTTTTTCACACTATTGGGCGCTGCTGCGGCAGCTTGGCCGCTTGCGGCGCAGGCGGAGCAGACAGGCAAGCTGCCGACTATCGGGGTCCTGGGCTCCGACGCTCCGAGTTGGACCGCATGGACTACTGCGCTTGCGGAGCGGCTGAGGCAACTCGGCTGGATCGAGGGTCGCACCGTCGCAATGGAATATCGCTGGTCGGAGGGATGGCCCGAGCGCGTCGCCGAGGTCGCAGGCGAGTTCGTGCGACAGAAAGTCGATATTATTGTCACGTATGGAGGCGCGGTCGCCGCCTTCAAGCAGGCCACGCGGGACATCCCTATCGTTTTTGCAATTGCGGTCGATCCGGTAGGCATCGGCCTCGTAGATAGCCTTTCGCGCCCAGGCGGAAACGTCACCGGATTGTCGCTTGAAGTTAGCGATATTGCCGGCAAGCGGCTCGAATTCTTGCGTGACGTTGTCCCCAGTCTCCACCGGCTGGCTATCATCGCTGACGTCGGCTATCGGGCGTCTGCATCGGAATTGGGTGACGTCCAGGCGACGGCCCGCAGACTCGGCCTTGAAGTCGCGCCATATGAAATCCGCCGGGCGGAGGATATCGCGCCCATCTTCCAGGCTCCAAAGTCCCAAGCGGACGCGCTTTACGTCGTGGAAGACGCTCTGGTGGCTGCCAACGTCAACCGTGTTATCGCGCTCGCGCTCAGCGCTCGGCTGCCAAATATTTTTGCTACTCCCGATTTTGTTCGAGCTGGGGGGCTCATGTCCTACGGGCCCGACTACCAAGCTCTTTTTGCGCACGCCGGCGATTACGTCGATAGGATTTTGCGCGGTGCCAAACCCAGCGACATCCCGGTCGAGCAACCAACCAAATTCGATCTCACCATAAACCTAAAAACCGCCAAAGCGCTCGGCCTTACCATTCCAGATAAGATACTAGCCATTGCCGATCGGGTGATCGAATAGTTGTTTGTTTTGCTGCACCGCATATGTCGCAGTTTGGCCCATCGCGTCATTTGCAGCGGCCCAAGCGAATGTCGGCTTTCGGGAGACAAAGCTGTCGCGCCAATGTTCCTCGAAACAAGGCCATAAGAGCGTTCACTGGAAGCGAGGGGATTAAAATCCCCACCAGGGGAATCTGATCCCCGTTGACGCCTGCGGCCCGATCCTCAGACTGTCAACTATGCGAGCGCTTAGCATCCGTCAGCCCTGGGCAGCGCTAATCGCGCTAGGGGTTAAAGACATCGAGAACCGCCCCTGGCGAAGGTCGCATCGCGGTCCACTTCTCGTCCATGCGTGGCGGGCGCGCGCCAGGCGTACGCTCGCCGAGATCGCGCGCGATTACGGGGTGACGCTGACCGACGAGCTGGCAGAGCTGGTGACGCGAACTGGGGGCATCATCGGCGAGGTCGCGATCGTCGACTGTGTAGCGACGAGCGCAAGCCCATGGTTCGAGGGCGCGCTCGATAGCAGGGGCAGGTGCAACCACGGTTTCGTGCTCCGCCATGCCCGCGCACTGCCATTTCGACCGATGCCGGGCCGGCTGAATTTTCGAGGTGTGCCTGGTACCCCCACGGTACCCCAAGCCACTCATGGGTTAAAGTGCAGCGCCTTAAGTTATTGGAATGTTTGG
>CAVRDC010000023.1:0-7854 GCA_963719745.1 uncultured Alphaproteobacteria bacterium
TAGCATGCTAGTTACCCGCACGTGACGCACATCACGCATAAGCCTTGAAATACCGGGGCGAATGGCTTGTAGCTGCTGACGGATCGGCATAGATAACGCATAAGGCCGCACCCGAGTGGGACCCGCGCAAAATCCGAGGAGGATAGTGACTGTGTTGCACCCCTATGCTATCGAGCAAATGAGGGAAGATCGGCGCGAGCTTAAGGCCGGCATTGATGCTTTCATTCACGCCGTCGAGACTGAGACGATGCGTCGTTTGATACGGCAATGGAAGCTCTGCGGTGGCATCCCGACCGCCGCCTCGGCTGGAGGCAGATCGTTCGCCGAATCTCCACTGTGCATCCTAATTTCCGGATTTGGTTCGCGCACTTTTGGAAGAAGGACGGAGAAGCCTTACGCGACGCGGTCGATGATGATCTGGTCCTGATCGATCTGCTGCGCTGCCTCCTGCCGCCGTATACCGGCCCGGCGGTCGAGCTGTTTCGCGGCGACTACGCTTCAAATAGGCGCCACCGAACCTATGGTGTCGCCTGGTCTAGCGATCGATCAATAGCAACCGACTTCGCTACTAACCGCATTCGGCTGATGCCTGGCAAAAAAAGCGTCCTGCTGCGGACACTGGCGCCGCCGGCCGCGATCATCTGTTCGCCGCACGAACTAGGCGTCGCCGCTCACTCCGTTGAAGCCGAGTACATCGTCGATCGGCGCCGGCTGAACGGTGTGACGGTGCTGGAGCGGTTTACTACAGCAGACTAATTGACCAAAATGGGATCTGAGGAGGAATGACGATGAAACTGACAAAGGCCGCCGTAGCGGTACTGAAATCCGACAAGCCGGACCAAGTCTTTTGGGATGACGAGTTACCGGGCTTTGGCGTGCGCATTCGCGGAACCACCAAGCGCTGGTATGTCCGCTACCGCGTCGGTCTCCAGCAACATAAGAATCCATCGGCGACGTCCGCAAGGTCTGGCTCGATGACGCTCGTCGCATCGCCCGCCAGCGCTTCGCGCAGATCGAACTCGGTCAGGACCCGGCCGCCGTCAAAGCCGCATCCCGTGCGGCCGCGGCTAAGGCGGCGCTGACCCTTGGCGCCGTCTGCAATCGCTACCTCGACGCCAAGCGCGGCACTATCCGCCCAAGCACGCACCATGAAGCCGCGCGGTATTTCGGCGTGCAGCTGGCGTCGCTGCGCGATCAACCGCTCGCCGAAATCGCGCGCGCCGACGTTGCCGCTCAATTGCAGATCATCGCCAAGGTGCACGGCCGTACTTCGGCTGCCCGCGCCCGCGCGAACCTGTCGGCGATGTACGGTTGGGCAATCCGCGAAGGGCTCTGCGACAGCAATCCGGTCCTGAACACGAATGACCCGACCGCTGGCATCAAGCCGCGCGCGCGCGTGTTGTCGGACGCCGAATTACGCACGGTCTGGAACGCGGCCGGCGACGGTGATTTCGGCCACATCGTCAAACTGCTCATTCTGACCGGTGCGCGGCGGCAGGAGATCGGCTCTGCGAAATGGGTCGAGATCGATTTCGATACCGGCGTGCTGACTATTCCGGCCGATCGCGCGAAAAACGGTCATGCGCTCGAACTTCCGTTGCCGCCAGCGGCGTTGGAGATCCTGCGCGGATCCGCGGCGCGGTGATTGCGTGTTCGGCGCGCGAGGTAACGGCTTCACTAGCTGGTCAATTGCGACGGCGGCATTCCGCCAGCGTTCACCTCACCGATGGTGGAATGGACGTTGCACGATTTGCGCCGGACGATGCGCACCGGCCTGGGCCGTATCGGCGTGCCGCCGCATATCGCCGAGCTGCTCATCAATCACGTGAAGGGCGGCATCGAGGCGGTTTATGATCGCTACAGCTATGCAGCCGAAAAGCGCGACGCGCTGGCGCGGTGGGCCGCGCATGTGGCGCCGTGGTCGAGGGCCGCGCCAGCAACGTGGTGCCGATGAGGCAGCAGGCGTAGAATGTTCGGCCGGTTGGTGGATTCCAGGGTCCACCAGCCGGCCTGACCCTGAGCAACGGATGAAGCCCGTGACCCAAGATAAGCGTGAGACTACCAGACCGGCATTGCGCGTTGAAGTTGGGAACATCGCCGTCATCCGGCCAGCGAACACCAAACACGGCCTCCGCGCGAATTGGAATGCGCTTGAATTTGCCCAGCTCGCAATTCAAGCACTTCAGGGCTCCAGTCCTTCTAAAATCAGAATTTTAGCAGACTGACTTGCGCCGTGAATGATTGGCTTCGGAATAATCCTGATTGGCGCTCGACCGGCTATCCCGCTATTTCGAAGCGGACTGTTGTGGTCCGCGAAGATGGTGCACCCCTAAATCTCATTTGCCTCATCTGCCTCATCTGCCTCATCTGCCTCATTTCGTCATTTGCCTCACTTGCCTCATCTGCCCAGGTGGCGTGTGACGCCTATCTGAATATTTTCTCTCGCGTGATTAGCGCCGTGTGCGCGACCGACGCGGAGAAAGCAGATGAACGACAAACCCAATTGGCTTGACCTCAAATCGATCATCCCGCTCAAAACCACCACAGGCGGGCGACGCGACGCCGAGCAGATCACCACACTCGGCGCCGACACGATCAAACGCGAATACCCTGAATACGTGGTGAAACTTTCCAAGCGCCGGCTCGGCATCAAGCTACGGCACGCGCTTGAGATCGCCGACGGGCAGCCTCGCGAGCCGCGGCGGCGGCGCAGCACCGCAATCCAGCACGAGACCCAATCCGAAATTTGAGGAGGTTGCGAGCGGGCGCTCCGGCCAAGAGGCGCCTCGCTCATTTCGTCCATGCTGCCGAGCGATGGAGTAGCGTTCAGTGTTTAGCCCAGTCTCCCTTCCCGATCAACCATCCCTTCGCTATCGCTGTCGCAACCGGCGCTGTGGCTGCAAGATCGCAGAGCCGGCTTCCCGCGGGTCGACGCGTTCTGCTGCCGCGGGTGTTTCACGGGCTTCTACCGCAATCGTTGTCGGGTCTGCGAAGAGCGGTTCGAGCGCATGAACGAGCGCCAGCTGATTTGTACCCGGCGGAAGTGCCGGAACGCATTCCGGGCCAACCGGGCCCGTTTTATCTCGACCCGATACGAAACACCCGCCGACGTCATTGACCCCAACACAAACGCCCATTCTACGGGCCTTAAATCAGCCCTTGCATGGCGGGTCGTAGCCGGGCCGGCCGTTTCCGCGGCCAACCTTCAGCCGCCTGACCCCGAGACCGCCGCCCGGATGGCGCGCGCCGACGCCGAGTTCCGGAAGTGGCTGCACCAGGTCGAGCAGACCGAGGCCGAGGCCAACGGCGAATTCACCAATCCGGAATGGCGCGAGGTCGTCAGCCCGGACGGTGTCGCCTGCTACGTGACCCGGTTCGCGTCGATCGTCAACTCCGTTACCGATTAAGTCGACGGTCACTGGCACCGGGATCGAGCTCGCCGGCGGCCGCAACGACCGTCCTGATCTCGAAATCCCTGATGACCTGTCGATCCCCGCCTTTTTAAGGCGCGGGCGAACCGTCGACGACGAAATCGACAAATTCACTGGATTCCCCGCGGACCCGACCGCGGCGGCGAAATTCGACGAATTCCACCCGTTTCCCGCGGACCCGACCGCGGAATTCGACAAATCCTCAGTTCCCGCGGACGCGACTGCCGCGGCGAAAGAGGCCGACGCCGTGCCTGGCGCCGACCTCCAATCAACGGTCGCATAAAGGAAACTACGCAGATGTTAGACAAGACTGCATATACGACGACCCCGGCGACCGCGCAAACGCGCGTCATCACCGGACAGTGGCTCGGCAAGGCCGGGCTCAGCAAGCGGCAGCTCGCCGAACTCGCAGCCCTGTGGCTGGCCGGAGAGATCGAGGTGAAGCCGACGGCCGCCATGGCTGCTGTCCTGTTCAAGGTCAGCAAGCCGTACATCACGCAGGCGACCGCTGCGTTGCGCGAGGCTAAGGCTGCCAAGAAGAACGGCGGCAATGACCACAACGGCAACGGCAACAATAGCGACTACGTCGTCATCCACGACAAGCTGCCGTTCGTCCCGGACATCAATGATGTCTGGAGCCACCTGACTGACGAGGAGCGTGCGGGCTTTGCCAGCCCTCACCTCGACAGCGTCTGGGCGGCTCTTGAGGCGGTCACCTAGGGGAGCAATCGGCGTCGCGCGCAAATGCGCGGCGCCATTTATTTGGAACAGAGCAAATGACCACCAAAACCAAACAACAGCTCAAGGCCCAGCGAAACGGCGGGCAATCGCCCGACTAAATCGGCGCGCGCTGCGCGCGTTCCGGAACGGCTCACCGAAGGCGGCGGTGTCGTGAAGCACATCGTGCCTAGCAACCTGCGCAAGTGGGAGGAGCGCGCGGCCGCCACGCGAATGGCCGACATGCTCTTACGGGCCGACCGCCGGCGCCAGCGGCGCATGGCGATCAACGACGAGTTCGGCGGCACCGTGCCGGCGCCGATCAAGAAGCGAGAGGGCGCCTTTGACGCCCTCCGCGCACATCCTTTGTACCGAGCGTCGCGGAACGGCGCATCAAGTCGCTCGGCGTAAACCCTCCAGCTTCTGCGCCGCCGGCTTCATCGGTCGACGGCGCAAAGGCGGGCGGGCGAATACTCGCACCCCGAGCCAACTGAAGGAGATTTAGATGGCTAATCTCGACCCTAAGAAGGAGGCCACGCCGCCGGAGAGGCCGGCCGTGACCTCGATCCAGAAGCCGGCCGGGTTCTCGCTCGACCGGTTCAAGAGCAAGCGTGCGGCTTCGGTTACCGGCCTCGACAATCTCGTCGACGGTATGCCGCATATCCCCGTCGGTCAAGTCAAGGATTTCTTCCGGGTCCACCCGGACGAGGATGAAATACTGGTCGGCCGGAATTGTGCTTCGTGCCAGTGCCGATCAAGGGGCATGAAGAGGACACCATCCATCTGATCGACGAAGACCTGGCGATGGATTACCTGCCCAGCGGAAAGATCAAGCGCTTCCGTCTGGCGTTGGCGACCAAACCGTTCGACATGTTCTTCCTCCTCGAAGTGCCGTCCGCAGAATCTCGACAACAACTGGAACGTCACGGCTCTCGCGGCTTGCGAGCAAGCTGAAGCGCTGTGGACGCAGGCTTCAAGCCGCAAGGAGGAGGGCAATCGACGGCTACAAGGTCGACAAGGCGCGGAATCAGGAAGCGTTCCCTGAGCCGCGCTGGCCGCGGTAGTCGCTCGACGAGCTGATCTGCAAGACCTTCGCCGGCCGCATGATCATCGTTTCGGATCACCCTGCTCTGTTGCGTCTGATCGGCGACAAGCAGTCGCTTTCGTGAGCGATTTCCGCAACATCGTCGTTGCCGACTTCGAATACGAAGCCGGCGACGGCGCACTACCTAACGTTTTGTGCATGGTGGCGTACGTGCTGGATTTAATCGCCGGCACGTGCGTACCATTCGTCGGTGGCGGGGTGAATTCGGCCCCAAGCCGCCGTTCGACATCGGCCCTGATACGCTCTTCGTCGCCTATACAGCTTGGGCGGAAATGACCTGCTTCATGCAGCTCGATTGGAAATTCCCGGTCCACATCTTCGACCAACACACCGCCTATCTTGCGGCCTCCAACATCCTCTATCCCTACAATCCCGACGAAATTCGCAAGCGGCAGCGCAAACGCTTGTCGGACGCGTGCCGCGACTATCTGATCCCCGGTTGGGAGCGTATCGACAAGGAGATGATTTCGAAGGATATCGGCGAAGGTCGCTGGCGCAATCACGGCCAAGAGGCCGTTCTCGCGTACTGCGAGGAGGACGTCCGGGCGTCGACGGCTCTATTCCAGAAACAGTTACAGGGCTTTTCGCGGTATCAGCCCGCCAGCGTGATGCACCAACTTCACTGGGCCAACTATTCGGCCAAAGCGATCGCGCAGATCCAGGCACGCGGCATGCAGATCGACATGCCGCTGTGGAATCTGGTGCAGAAGAACAAGGCTGCAGTCATCAGCCATCTGCTGCGCACGTTCGACCCGAGCTTCGGCACCGCCAATCCGATCTACACACCGGACGGCCATTGGAGCGATGCCCGGTTCGAGCAATGGCTCATTAGCGCCGGCGTGACCGCGTGGCCGCGCCTCGACCCCGGCAAGATCCAGATCGATGGCGACGCCTTCAAGATCATGTACCACCAACCGGGTATTGAGGGGCTACACGCGCTCAGCGATAGCCTCGGCGTCATCGTTCGCGCCAAGCTGCCGATCGGTCCCGACGGCCGCAATCGTCCCAGCCTCTTCCCGTTCTGCACAGCGACTGGCCGCAACGCGCACGCCAAAAGCCTGTTCAACGCGCACGCCGGCATGCGCGGCTTCATCACCTTCCCGCCGGCAAGATTGGCGTCTACCTCGACTGGCGCACGCAGGAGATCGGCATTGCCGCCGCACTCTCCCAGGATCCGGCACTAATGGCCGCCTATAGCGGTGGTGACGTCTACTACGCGCTCGCGGTCATGTGCGGTCTGACCAATGACCCCGACGTGAAACACTGGAAGGCCAATAACAAGGCGATGCGTAACCGCATGAAAGCTCTGCAGCTCGGCATCAATTATGGGATGGGCGTTCCGTCACTGGCGCGCGGCCTCGATCGGCATCCCTTAATTGGCAGTTACATCATCGAGCTGCACAAGCGCACCTATTCCCGATACTGGGAATGGAAGGAGGAGCGCGCTGACACCGCAATGCAGGACCGCGAACTGGAGACACAGTACGGCTGGACGCTGTATCTGAGCCACACCCCGAACCGGCGCACGATCTACAATTTCCCGATGCAGGGTAATGGCGCCGAGATGTTGCGGCTGGCGGCGATGCGGATGTGCGAGGCCGGCATCATCCCGAGCATGCTGGTACATGACGCCATCCTGCTCGAGGCCGACAGCGAGGAGCAGATCATCGCGCATGCGGTCGAGATCATGGAGCAGGCCGGCAGTGACGTTTGCAATGGCTTCAAGATCGGTGTTGACGTCGAGCGCATGCAGCGCGGTGGCCGCTTCCGTGACAAGCGTCCGGCCGCCGTAGAAGATCTGGGAGACGGTCATGCAAGCATTGCAAGAGGTCGGCGCGTTGCCGAAGGGACAGTTACCATGAGCAAGCGCAAATTCGTCGTCGACCCTCGGGGCAAGCGCATCGAGGTCGAGGAGGTTGTTATCCGCGGGCATCGAGAACGGCAAACAGAAGCGCCAGCTCGGGGCAACAATTCGCGATGCTGACGGAGGAGCGGCTGAAGTTGCTCGCCGGGCGTCAACCCTGCCGCCTGGTCCATCTACTGCTACCTGCTCATGGTCAACTGGAAGAAGCTTCGCCAGCCGGTCAAGCTGACAAATAAGGCGCTCGCCGAAATAGGTGTTTCTCCCTGACGCTAAATTTAGAGCGCTGCCGCAGCTTGAGCGTGTCGGCCTAATCAAGGTCAAAAGAGCAGGTCGCCAAGCGCCGGTCGTCACCCCCTTGAAGTAGAGAAGTTCCTACCGCGGATCCGCGGATGCCCTACCGCGTAGACGCGGATGCCCTACCGCGTAGACGCGGTACAGGTGGCCTCATCTCTCTCTTTCTCTCTGAATCTCTCTTATATCTTAGTAGTAGAGGTAGAACTCACACTCACATCCACACTTGGCAGAGGAGGGCTACGGCTATGGAAGAGGTACGAGACTTTCGGGATTAGGTGTTCTATCGGGAGATGTTGCGGCTGCGGGAAGAGCAGCGCCGTATGAGCCTGCGTGAGACCCGACCGTCGAACGTCGTCTCACTTGAGCAATACCGGCAGCACCAGCGTGAGCATCAACGCGTGCAGAGTCCGACCGGTGGCAAGCCGACGAAGCCCCCGGCATAA
>CAVRDC010000024.1:0-17168 GCA_963719745.1 uncultured Alphaproteobacteria bacterium
GGAATCCTGGGATAACTAGAAAGCGCACCTCGATACGACGTGTTTGACCTCAGTGGAAGTCGCGAGATGAACAAGCACGCTCATCGCGGCTTTCAGCACAGACGCCGCCCGTTTTTGATCGCATCGCCGATCACCTTTGCCGCGACACTTCTCGACTTTGGCGGGTTGGGGCATAATTGTCGCTTAACGCAAGGGGCTATCAATATGCCCACGATACCAACTCCCGAGGAGTCTGCTAAAGTCATTCTTACTATCTTCAAAGTCATGGGCTTTAGATCTGGCGCAGTTCTCGAAAAAGACCCCGTACAAATGCAGTTCAGCGTAAACGGTGGAAAGGCCGCAGATTTTACATCTGGGCTGAAATATGGCGTGGATAACGGCTGGTTTGAACTACCATCCACGCACACAATTAAACTAACGGACTCTGGTTTTGCCGAATGTAAAAGGACCGAAAATTAAGCCACAATCCCTGCGCACTCTTGGCGCCACAGCCGTCGGCGCCCCGACCGGCGTCCAATTCATGACACCCCATCGCCTCTTCGCTAATTTTGCGAGTGGCGTCGCTACCGTTTCGGCAAACTTCGCCAAACTGCCGGAGCTGCCGCGGCGGCCAACGCGCGTCCTCGCTTGCGCTGCCGTTGGCGATCATTGCCCGTTGTCTATAGTGCGGTCGTCCGCGAAGCGAGTGGCGATCGGGCGACCGGCGATAGCTCCAGCCATGCCCTTGCTGAAATGTAGTGGAGCGCAGCGCTTTAGCGCCGCATCGACGGCGTCGCGGTAGAGATTGCGCACCGCGGCCGGCGCGTCGGGAAAGGTGTAATACTCTCGTCGCCGAGAGCGGCATACGCATCAGGAGTGGCTTGGCGGCTTGAACATGCCGACGCCGGGCGCGGCCACCTCCCACCCCTAGCTAGCTGCCCTCCTACGTGGAATTGCCACTGGCTTCAGCGATTAGCCACCGCGCGAATTCGCTCACGTGGAGCTGCCGGCTGAGAGTCGGAATTCGATGATGAAATATGCACGTGATCCTACCAGCGTCTGTTTGAACGGCGCGACGAGTGCGCCCGATTTGATGAGATCGCTGACCAGCGGCTGACGGCCGAGCGCTACACCCTGGCCGCTGATCGCCGCCTGGATCATCTGCTCGTACTGGCTGAAATGCAGGGCACCGGCGAATTTGAGTTCGCCGACGCCGAGCGCGGTGAGCCAGGTGCCCCAATCCATGTACATGGTCTCCGCGCCGGCATAATCGAAATGCAAGAGAGCGTGGCGCGCGAGATCCTGCGGCCGTTTCAGCGGCCGCGTTTTGTCACGCAACAGCACGCGGCTGCACACCGAAATCATCTCCTCGCCGAATAATCGGACCGCTCCGTCCGGTACAGTTTCGGCCTTGCAGTAGCGGATAGCGAGATCGATCAGGCTTCGCTCAAGATTGAGCGCTTCGGTCGTGGCCGAGATCCGCACGTCGATATCAGGATGAAGCGCCGTGAAGTGCCTAAGCCGCGGAATGAGCCGAATAACCGGCAACTCCGGTTGGGAGCCCTCGCATTCTCAAGATCGGCGCCGCCGCGGTATCGGCCGCCATCGTGCCCCCGACTGGTGAGACCGCATCCGATCAGGCGGCCTCCTTGAATGCGGTATTGTGCTTGGGGAAGGCGACGTGCCCCTTGAGCATGTAGTTCCAATAGAGCTGCGGAAGGAAACTCGTCTTGATCCACCAGTCGATCCGGTATTCCTTGGCCGGATTGAGCGGCAGGGTCGGCGTTACTTTGCCGCCATAGATGAATTCCGCCAGGATGGCCTTGCCATAGGCCGTGGTCAGCGGGCAGGACGCATAGCCGTCGTATTTGCCCTCCAGCGCCTTGTTGCCCATCAGGTCGAGAAGGTTGCCGACGACGACGGGCGCCTGTTTGCGTACTGCCGCAGCGGTCTTGGAGTTGGGCGTCGATGCGACATCGCCGAGTGCGAACACGTTGGCATGGCGCAGGTGCTGCATCGTGTTCTGGTTGACCTCGATCCAACCGGCGGCATTCGCCAGCGGGCTCGACCTGATCTCCTCCGGCGGGCTCTGAGGCGGCGACACGTGCAGCATGTCGAACGGCACGGTCAGCCGCTCGCCCTTGTTCTGGGCGCCGACTTTCTCGAAGGTCGCCGTCTTGGCCGCGCCGTCCACCGCCACCAGATTGTGCTCGTAATGTACGTTGACGCCGTAGCGCGCCGCGACCTTCACCAGTTCGCGGGCGAAAAACGGCACGCCGAAAATCACCGGCGCGTGGACGTAGTAATTCAGGGTGGAGTCCTTGAGCATGCCGTGGCGCTGCAGATAATCGGCGGTGAGATAGACGGCCTTCTGCGGCGCGCCTGGACATTTGAACGGCAGCGGCGGCTGGGTGAACACGGCGCGGCTGCCGGCCTTCAACTTTTGCACGCACTCCCAGGTGTAATTGACGTGGGCGGGGGAATAGTTGCTGCATACTCCGTTCTTGCCGAGCGTTTCGGTGAGCCCGGCGACCTTGCCCCAGTCGAGCTTGAGCGCCAGAGCAGACCACGAGATAATCGTAGGTCACGGTATCGCCGTTGTTGAGGTGCACCGTGTTCTTATCCGGTTCGAAGCTCTGCGCGGCGGCGCGAATCCACCGGACACCAACCGGAATAAGGCTTCCTTCGTCACGCCGCGTGCGCGCTAGGTCGTACGCGCCAGCGCCGACCAAAGTGAAGGCCGGTTGATAGTAGTGGTCGGGCGACGGTTCGACGATGGCGACGTCCGCACTTGGCGCCCGCCGCTTCAAGATCGCCGAGGTGGTAATTCCGGCAGCGCCGCCGCCGATGACGAGAACTTGATGGTGTGCTGTGCTCGGCATTTTTCCACCTCCCACGGCCTCGCGGAGCCGACTATTCCTTTGATGAAATCACGTCGTCGCATTATCTCCCGCAGCCCTCGGGACTGTGCCGACGATGACGCAATTAGAGCAGGGATTTACGACGGGTGGAATGGGCATCAACAGTTATTGTGCAAAGCGGAAAATCCTTGGCCCGAATGTCTGCACGGGGGCCAACAAGCGACATTGCCCCTTACCTACACATGCAGAGCCACGATAATCTGATGAGGATAGATGCGCCGGGTCGTGGCATTCATCTTTTGTCCACGCCTTCGGCGAAAATGCGAACTTGATCGGCGTTTTCCTATCTAATGGGAGGCGAAGCAATGGCGAGCGCAAAAGAGCTGTGGAACGACTGACAATCCGCGAAATCGTTGAGAACTGGGCGTTGTTGCGCGATGCGCGTAGGTGGGATCGCTTTCGAGAGCTGTGGCACGAAGAAGGCTGGATGATCACCACGTGGATCGAGGGCAGTTTCGAGGAATTCGCCAAGGCGAGCCAAGCTGGCTACGACAAAGGTGTCCGCTTCCTGCACTTCCTCGGCGGCACCACCATCGACCTCAAGCGCAATCGCGCCATCGCTCAGACGAAGCAGATGATCTCGTCTCGTGTCACGATCGACGGCGTGCTATGCGATGTGGTCTGCACCGGACGCTTCTATTTCTTTCTAGAGAAGCGCAAAGGGCGCTGGGGGATTGTGCTGTTCCAGCCTATCCTGGAGAAGGATCGCCTCGATCCTGTCGATCCGTCGGCGACCTTAAAGCTCAACGGCGAATTGCTCGCACGTTACCCGGATGGATATCGCCATCTTGCCTACTCGCTGGTCCGCGCCGGCCAGAAAGTTCGGACCGACGTGCCGGGCTTGGACGGCCCCGCGCTTGACGCCGTCTATGCACGGGGCGCCGCTTGGCTCGCGGGCAAGCCGCTGCAAATGTCTGCGTGAGGAAATTTCGATCCCTTTTAGGCATAATGTCTCTCTTGGGTCATCAGCGTCGTTTCGGTGATGTCCGCTACAGAGTCCGCTTATCCCCCCAAATTTCGGACATGACGGTCTGTGCCCGATCAGTCGAAACGGGCTAGATGCGACATTAGCATGGCCTTCCGTCATGCGGACCGCAGGTGTACTTTCCATAGCGAGCTGCAACCTGAATGTCGGGGAGGCTCCGTACTATTAAGGCGCAGAGAGACTCCAGATTTTCCGTGAAGTTGGGAAAACAAGCGAGCGACGCACTCGATGCAATGCCGTTTCGATCAGCGTTGCCGTCCTTTGACCTGCCGTCACAGTGTCAGGAACGCCGTCGATGGCAGCCGACGCTCGGGTGGCGGATATTATGCAAGCTGGCAAAATTCGGGTCGCAATGTTTCTCCCAACGTACACCCAAGATGCCGCGACCGGCGAGCTACGAGGGCGTGGGGTGGGGATTGTTATGATAGAAATCGCTCACGTCCTCGCAACGCGGCTCGGCGTTAAAGCGCAGATCGTCGGATATCCCACACCTTCCAGCGTTGTGGAACGTCTAGACCAACGCCTGCGACATGGCATTTATGGGTATCGAGCCATCTCGGGCCGCGGAGGTAGACTTCTCATCTCCGGTTTTCCACCTTGACTACACCTATCTCGTACCGGCTGGCTCTGCCATCCACAGTGCCGACGAGGCGGATCGGCCCGGGGTTCGCATTGCGGTCGTGCGCAGTCACGCTTCGACTTTGGCTCAAACGCGCGTAGTGAAGCACGCCGAAATGGTCGGTGCCGAGCTTCCAAATGTCGCTCTCGATCTACTGCGTACCGGAAGTGCGGACGCATTCGCATTCCCGCGGTATATCCTGCTCGACTATTCTGTCGAGCTGCCCGGCTCACGGGTGTTGCCGGACGCCTACGGTGTCAATCGCGTAGGGATCGCGATCCCGAAGGGCCACGCGGAATGGCTCGACTACATCAGCGAATTTGTCGAGGAGGCGAAGGCATCAGGCTTGATGCAGAGCGCCATCGAGCGCAGCAACTTGCACGGGGTTCAGGTTGCACCTCCTGGAAACTCCAGCGCCCAATAGCACCTCTCGCGAAGGCGCTTTAGTTGCTCAAACGAAATGTCAATGATCACAACCGACACTACGGGTCAATCGCTCCAGATCGTTGGCCGCCGAAGACCGCTCCATGTCTGCAATGCCCCCGATCGCGACCAAATTCTGCCGCGTGGCGGAATGTCGCGAAGGGCCAAGGAGGAACTCATGCACTGCAAAAAAGAGTCCCTGGGAACCTTGCCTTTCAAGGGGCAGTGCCGTTCCCCGGGTCGCTCGAAGCACCCGTGAAATAGGTCACAGACCTCCATTTTGAGGCGTGGTATCCTTCCCACATTTCGGCATGAACTCGCCGTCGCGCACGTTATTGTGGCGAAAGACCTCATGGCCGAGACCCGGAAACTCGCCGCGATTCTCGCCGCTGACGTGGTCGGATACAGCCGGCTTGCCGGCTCCGACGAGGATCGCACACTGGCGCGGCTGCGGGCGCTGCGGAGCGATCTGATCGATCGACCATCGCCGTGCATAACGGGCGCGTAGTGAAGCGCACTGGAGACGGCATCCTCATCGAATTCCGAAGCGTTGTGGATGCCGTGCGCTGCGCCATCGAGGTGCAGAACGGCATGGTCGAGCGCAATGCCGGCCTGCCGCCCGAGCGCCGCATCGAGTTCCGGGTCGGCATCCATCTGGGCGATGTCGTCGAGGAGACCGACGGCGAACTGATGGGTGACGGCGTTAACATCGCCGCGCGGCTCGAAGGCATCGCGGAACCAGGTGGATCTCTCTCCAACGCGGCTTATGAACAGGTGCGCGACAAGCTGAAGGAAGAATTCGTCGATCTCGGAGAACAGAGCCTCAAGAACATCGCACGGCCGGTGCGCGTCTATCGCGTGAGATGAACCGGAACGCTGGAAAACCGAGCCGGCTCTCGCGCTTCCCGATAAACCATCGATTGCTGTGCTGCCCTTCAACAAGATGAGCGGTGATCCATCGCAGGAATTCTTTGCCGACGGTATCGCCGAGGACATCACCACGCTCTTGTCGCGGCTGCCTGGCTTCTTTGTGATCGCCCGCAACTCGACCTTCACTTACAAGGGGCGCGCGGTCGATACACGCCAGGTCGCGCGCGAACTTGGCGTTCGCTACGTGCTGGAAGGCAGCGTGCAGAAGGCCGGCCAGCGCGTTCGGGTGACGGCGCAATTGATCGAAGCGAACTCCGGAAATCATCTGGGCGGAGAAATACGATCGCAACGTCGAAGACATCTTCGTCGTGCAGGACGAGATCACCCACGGCATCTATGCCGCGCTGAAGCCCCATTTGCTCCTTGCCGAGGCCGAGTTCGCTCAGCGCAAGCCGCCGCAGAGTTCGATGCCTGGGGATACACGGTTCGCGCCTTAGTGAAGTGGTACTACATCACGCCCCGAGAACTTCGTGGAGGTCGTGGCGCTCGCGCGCCGCGCCATTAGCGTGCAACCGGACTACGGCCCGGCGCACGCAATCCTTTCGGCTGCGCTGGGCTTCGGGTCCTACACCGGCGGTCAGCGACGACCTTATGGCGATGGGCCGCGAAGCGGCGGCCGAAGCCCGCAAGGCGGTCGAACTCGACGGCGACAACCCGGACGTGCTGCTCGCTGCCGGTACCGCGTACTTCTTTTTAGGACAGTTCAAGAAATCGCATGCTTTGCTCGAGCGAGCAGCCGAACTAAATCCCAACAATGCAATGGCGTGCGCCATGTTTCGCCACGCACAGGCGATTCTTGGCCGCCCCGACGACGGGATTGAACTGATAGAAAGCGCTATGCGGCTAAGCCCACGCGACCCTCAGACCTATCTCTTCCACAGCATGCTCGGCTTTTGCCATTTCCTCGGCGGCCGGTTTGACGATGCGATCCGGTGGTGCGAGCGGTCGTCGCAAGCCAAGCCGCGCTATCCCAATTCGTGGGTCTACATGGCAGCGGCGCTTGCCAAAGTGGCCGCACAGAGGAGGCGGCGCGGGCGATTCGTAAAGCGCGGGAACTCGTGCCAAGGCTGTCACTCGCGATCTACCGGCGTCCGCGTGCCGAGAGCACCCTTTGGCCGAAATTCATTGACGGTCTTCGAAGGCCCGGTTGCCCGAAGAATAGGCGGCCGGGAGTGCATCCTTGTCGCCGGTGCCGCACTCACATCAACGTTGTCTCGGCTGCTGCGATGCATATACCAGTTCCGAATTGGATCAATCACGTCGTGAACCAAGGGGATGCGCCGCTCACGTGAATGTCCGTTGTTCACCCGAAAGCGACGGTCTACCGTGGATTTCCGGTCGGTCGCGTTGGGCCATGGCTCCCTTAGCCCAGCTGATACCGGAACACCGGGCGCGACGGGCGAACTCAAATCGATCCACGTTTCGCCGCCGCCGGCCAGACGAGCGATTACATCGGGATCACCGTCTTTCTTGATTCCACCTGACGCCGTGCGTTGCGGTTCGCGACGAAGCCTTCGGAAAGATTTCGTTCAAGGTCGGCGTAGAGCAGTCCAAGCGATGCTTGGTCGCGATCCGGCGGATATCGGCAGCTCATGTAATCTCTCGTTCGAAACGCGTGTTGCAAAGAAGTCCGCGCCGTCTGCAGGAGACCGAGATGCCTCAGCCATCGGCCGACTGGCCTGCTCCGCCTCGAACACTTCAAGGTTATCGGCCAGGCGGTATCGCGTCGGTTAGACCGTCTCCGCGAAATCCTCCCGGTCACGCGTCATTTGGTCTGATGTTTACGCTGACGCTCATCGCGCTGTTGCCACCGATTGTCGCCCGGTTGGTCAACGGCGGCACCCATACCCTGCGCCACCAACACCCCGAGAGGCGTTTGCCGCGGCGGCCAGGCGAGTTTGTCCGACTTTTTCCAGTCCGGCAACCTAAGTTCCTTGGTGATCGACGGCGTGTCACGCGTGAAACGTTCCAGATTGCGCGCGACCAGTTCGACCTCGCGCAGTCGTAGTTTTACGCCGGCCGGGGCCGAACCGTTTATACGGCTAACCTTCGCGTCGCATACCTTTTGACGGGTGAAAAGATCGATGAGTTCGGCGACCAGTGCCGGATAAACTTCGCGCAGTTCCGTCGCCACCGCATGGCAGTCGGCTTCGACCTCCGCGTACTCGCGATGCCACTGTTCCGAATATTCCTGCGCTCGCAGCTCCCGCAGACGCGCTTGCAATGCTGCCAATGCAGCCTGCAAACGGTCGCGGACGAACTCAGCATCGGCCAGCGACTGCCGCGCCTTTTGCGCATCAACGGTAGGATCGTAGGCCTTGACGTACTCCCGCTCGACGGCATCGACGGCTGCTGGGAGCGCGACCTCGACCTCCGCTATCAACGCCGTAATGTCGCTGGACACGCTGGCGCTAGTAAGCGCGACGCCGATGCGCTTGTCCAAACCTTGATTTATGGCTGAGCCTCCAATTGACTAACTGATCCACTTCGTTGCTGGTTATCAGAACAACTCAGGCGACCGACCCGTTGGCAGCTACGGGTTCCGCCACGCGTTTTGGATGAAGTGTCGGTATTCTGCATAAGCGGCTTCGCGTGCATCCGTCACCGATATCGCGTCCTTCTTCCGCGTGACGCAATGAAGCTTGCCGTCGCCACCACGCCGCAGATGACCGCAGCTTCGGTTGCGGCGATGGCGTCTTCGAGTTTAGCAATCAACCCAGCCAAGCATTGCGGCTGGCGCGTCGTCGCTACCGAGCGCGGCGATTACTTGCTTCTCGAACTGCGCGTTCATGATTTGATACTCTCTTTGCTTGAGTTCATTTATGCTCCGCCTCGCCAAAGATCGGCGATTTCGCTGTCGTAATCGTCGTACATGGCGGACCGTTCGGCAGCGCTACCGTACTTTGCGAGCGCTTGCTGAGGTGTGAGCTTGACGGCGTCGGCGAGGCTGTCTGAATTGTACCGGGCGCCCTGCTTCCTAATCGCGCCACGCGCTGGATCGTAAATTTCGGGCTTCGCCGATGGCGAAGGTTTCATAGTGACGCTCGTGCTCTCCTTGCTGCGGGCGACCGCCACGCAAACCAGCTCACCGTCAACGCGCTGGTAGGTTCCGGGCGAGCCTTCTTTGCCAAATCGGCCAGCACCGCCCCGGACAGTACAAATATCGCCAAGCGTCGGACCAACTGGCCCGCGTGAACCAGCGCCGTTGATACCGTTGGGCGTCTGATAAGCGATAGCTTGCGCTGCGTCGTATTCATCGTAGGCCCTCATCCGGGCCGCGCTGGCAGCGGCGTCGCGGAGCTTCGGTGCCGGCTCGTGCGCAAAGCCTGGCTGATCGACACACTTCTGCGGGTAGCTGTCCCGGTCAACCAACAAGGCGCGACGCGCTTGCGCCGCCGCGTTGTTTGATACCGACGCGGCGTCCATCATCTGGAGTGGAATTCTTAAAATCTCGCCGTCGCGGAGGATGCGGTCATCGTCGTCGTCAGCGCGGCGGCGTTGGGTGGGGGTCGCCATCTGGCTCTCCTGTTTGTAGGGTTGAGGTGTCGGGCTCCCTCCGCGCGTCTAATTCGTCAGTGACGATTTCAAATCCGATTGGGCGACCATCGCTATCCCTGACAATTCTTCGCGGTAGCGCTAGTTGATTAAGTTTGTCGAACAGCGCAGCCATCAAGGCGACCTGTGGGTCGCTCTTATCCATTGCCGCTACCCGCGCCGCCAGCTCGCGATTGGCTGCGGCGTCTAATGGCGCAGCAACGGCGAACCGGTCGGCAGCTCGCCGCGCCGTAGCCGCCTCAGTGGCTGCGATAGTTGCCAAGATAGCCCCCGCAAGCCGAGTGGCCTCAGAGACTGCCGAGCCCGGCGCTGGGGAGGCGGTGTCGGCTATCTTAACTGGGCGTTCGATTGGCACGGCCCAGTGGACGCGCGCCGAATTGTTGATCGGCCTGCTGATGACGCGTCGGGCGACCGGCTTGATCGTCGCAGTCGTCTCAAGCAGCAACGCAGCAACTGGCCGGGTATCAAGCGTGCGACGCATCGCTCTGGTCCTTTAATCGCCCGGAGAAGCGCACTACCATTTGCCAAATCCGGGCGTGCCCATTCGGCCGCCACTGAGGATCGAGAGACGCATCTGCTTGATCGCATAATTGCTACTAGTCCTGGTGGCGCTGACCTTGGCGTCGTCGCCGTCGCAAAAACCTTGATAGCGGGGATCGAAGCCGTAACCATGACCGGCCGCAACCAGCGCCCCGGCGACTGCGGTGGCGACGTCATCATGCGCGGAGGCGACCGCGGCGTGCGTGACTTTCTCGTGGCCGGCGGTGAGCGAGCGCTCGAGCCCAGCCAGCTGACTGCGGAGCACGCCGCTGTTGAGCAGGCGTGCCCGCCCCGACAAGATCATCGGCAGCAGGAACAAATAGTTTTCAGATGTCGTACGCTCGCACGGTGTGAAAGTTATTTGGTTGCGGCGCCACTCGTCGGAATGAAAGCCGCCGGCAAATTTGCGTTCGGCGCAAAGCGGAAATGACGTTATCATCTTCCATGCCCTCTGCGCGCCACTTCCCGCCACCCTGGTCGATCGAGGAGATGTAGGCTTCCATCGAACAGGGGTACGCCGGTAGGGGCGATCCCGCGCGCTGGGGGCTGCTTTTCGCGGCTGCTCGGTTTACAGCGGATCATTTAGGGACGCTTCACTCAAAGGGCCGACACTGACCGCCATGTTTGCAAAGTTCCGCGAGTTGTTAGCTGACGAGTCCGGCGCGACCGCGATTGAGTACGCTCTCATCGCCTTGGAATCTCGATTGTTACAGTCGCCGCGGTTAGCGGCATCGGGACCAAGCTCACCACCACATTCTCTTCGGTCTCAACGCAGTTGAAATAGGCCGCTCAGATACGGGGGCGTCCCCACCGTAACGTTAATCTCTGATCGTGATGGAGTTCGCCGGCCGGCGCGTGCTCCCGTCACGACAGAGCAGCGCGTTTTTGTTTGCGTAGCGTCTGCCTTGGGCCCCAGGTGCGGGAGCCCCATCTCTCGCGCTTGGGGTTCCAGTGTGCCAGTCGCAATTTGGCTTTGCGTTATGTCAAAGCGGGTCGCGCGCGAGTTGGCATTATTTGAGCAGGCCGCTCTTTGTCTACCGCTGCCCGAACACTGGACAGAACGTGCAAGGTTTCGTCGCCAACGATCCGACCGATTGCGACGACGACATCTATGAAGGAATACTCTGCGCCGCTTGCGGCCGACTGCATTTGGTCAATCCAAAGACCGCGAAAGTCTTGGGTTCGGATGACGACTGGGGCTGACACCCGATACGGTGCAGCCACGGCTTGCAGCGGGACTTGCCCATTTCAACCCCATACCAAACGGCGCTAGAGCTGATGTGCACCGTCTCGACTCATCGTCGCGCCGCTCCTATCTAACAAGAGTAGCGTTGCGTGAGGAGGGTCGTCTAGAAATGCCTAGCCCAAACTGGTCGCGGCGGTTGCCGCGGCCGATCGTCCTGCCAAAAATCCCGCTGACGCTTTCGACGCTCGCCGACGTGCGCGAGCTGGTCCACAAGCGGCTGCCGGCCGAATACCGCGCCAAGCAGACTTGGCGCCAGATCGCGACTGTTACGGCCGCTGCCGCTCGCGGCCAGCTTCCGGCCGATGAAGCGGATTTGTTGTTGGAGCAGGCTAAATAGGTGAGCATAGCGCGGATGCGACAAGGTCACGCGTTGTCGTCGTCTCCGGCTATTCGGATGCGGAACACGACAAAGCTATCGCTGATCTCATTGCAAAAGGAGCGGCACAGGAACATGACATGTTTGTGTGCCTGATGAGATTTGGAGAGCGTCCCCATCAGCCTGGCGGTTCACTATGAGGGCATTGCCGGCGCTGTTCACGCGATAACAGAGTTGAGGGCGATTTCAGCGGCGAGAGAGCCTTCGCTTGTTGGCCCGCACACGTTTTCTGAAAACATTAAGTGCTTTGCCATCGACGACGTGATCTTTGCTCCCGGTCATGACCGCCGTCGCGGCGGCGACTTGAGCTTCCACGATAGCTGTCCCTTTCTCAATCACCATGCGGTTCATTTCGGATTTCTCTCTGGCGCCACCGGACGCCAATCGCATCATGCGAAGCGCAATTACGTTCTGAGCATCAAGACCAAGCTGGACAGTTTTGAAAGTCATGGCAAGCCATGGATTGTACATGGGCGTTTCCTAGGGGTTTGCTGCGAGGGCGCACGCTCGACGGATCTCGGCCGGCAAGCCGAGCAATGCTCACCGGTCGGCCATTCCCGCATGATGTGCCGCTACAATGGCCGGTGCATCCTGCCCAGCAGCCAACCGATCCCAAGGGCCACCAAGGCAGATGTGTACGGCTGGGTCTCGATCGTGTTTCGCAGTAGTTTCTCAAATGATGACGCCGTGCCACGTGCGGTGTCCGCCATGTCTGACGCAGCATCACGGGCCTGGCCATACATATCTTGAGCAGTTCCGCTAACCTGTCTGGCTATTCCCTCGACCTGGGTCTTGGTATCTCCGGTAACTCGGCCAACGCCTTCTTCTAACTTGCCGCCAATATTTTTGGCGGTTCCGCTTAAACGATTCTCGTCCATGGCTGATCCTTTGCTCGGTGGGACTGCGTACTGAGGCGGCCACCGAAGCTGTTCGGTTATTTTGATTGAAGGGGCGTCTTTTGAACGGCCTCCCAGGGAACTCCGGCCAGCCAACAATGTTCCGTACCCCGCTGTCACCGATGAGGTCGCGTCGACCGCGCCGCAGTTGGCGGCCTCGGCGGTGAGCCAGCCGGTTGTCCGCCGTCGATAGGGCGGCTGACGTGCTTCTGGGTGATAGGGGCGTAGTCGGGTGCTGGTGGCGCCTCTTAAGCGCCAAGGGGCTAAGAGTAGCTGCGCCTTGGTCCGCGCTTTCCTTCCGGCGGGTTCGTCCCTTTCTTGTAGCTGGAACGGACAACCTCGACGATAAACTTCATAGTCGCCTAATTGTTTGCTGCTGCTGAATAAACTCGCTAGAAGATGGTTAGTTCCCTGGAGTGAACCTCAGCTATCTGCGCGACGGGGCAGGACAGGGCGGGCTCACAGTCAAATTCAAACTGAGATAATGCCGCTTCGGTCCGGGGCGCCGGGGAGCCTCAAGCGCGTAGACCTCCTCTTACTCAGCCTTGTCGCCAGCCTCGATGCCGCCGGCTTCGTCCAGATACTCGACAGCTTTCTTTTCTAGTTTGTCGGCAAATTGAAAGCTCCCCGTCGCACGAAGATGACTTGCCGTCTCCAGCAGTTTTCGCGCCTGCACCCGCAAACGTTTAGTATAACTCATACCGACCTCCGGAGCGGCAACGCCTGAGATCCGGTAATCGTTGCGTCCGACGAGGTTCCGAAACGAGATGACTTTATGACGCAACCGCGTGACGACTCGTGCGCGCTGCCAGGGGTCTCCGCGGTGTGCTCACTCTAAGAGCCCATCCGGGAAGTTTGGATTCATGGCGAGGGGTTTGCAGCAAGTCGCCTGAGCATGATGCGGATCATGGCGAGGCGAATGAATGCAGCGACGGTTGTGGTGTAGCGCTCAAAGTCGCGGGCCAGGCGGCGATTGCGACTGATCCAGGCAAACGTCCTTTCGACAATCCACCGTTTGGGCAGCACCTCGAAACCGGCAATGTCCGATCGCTTGACGATTTGCAAACTCCAGGCACCGGTATGCCGCACGGTCAACGCCATCTTGCGTCCCGCGTATCCGCCATCAGCAAAGATGCGTTCGATGAACGGGAACAGTCGTCGCGCTCGACGCAGCAAGTGGAAAGCCCCATCACGGTCCTGAACATCAGCGGGATGAACGACGACGTTCAACAGGAGGCCCAGTGTGTCGACCAGGATGTGCCGCTTTCGACCTTTGATCTTCTTGCCCGCGTCGTAGCCCGAAGGATCGAGCAAAGACCCCCTTTTTGCGCCCCCTTCGCGGTCTGCGAGTCGATGATGGCTGCGGTCGGGCTCGGCTCTCGGCCCTCTTGCTCGCGCACCGCGACGTACAGTTCGTGATGAATGCGCTCCAACGTGCCGTCCCAGTTCCAGAGCTCGAGATAGTCATACACCGTGCTCTTGGGCGGCAGGTCCTTGGGCAAGGCCTTCCATTGGCAACCGGTCCACAAGATGTAGAAAATCCCGTTCAGCACCTCGCGCACATTCACCGACCGTCGCCGCTCGCCATGTCTCGCAGGCGGAATCATCGGCTCGACAATCCCCCATTCGGTATCGGTCAGATCACTCGGATAACGAAGGCCGTTGCGATCCGCAGAACGGCGGTGTTCAGGCTTCCACATCGGGCGCTCCCAAAAAATCAAGCGCCCAATAAGGAATCACATCCGATTCATTCGACTCAAGAAGTTTCCGGATCGGCTCTAAGATTGATAACGTACAGAATCTTTCGCACTTTCAGGACTGACGGCTTCTTCTAGAATGAAGGAGCAACCGATGAGTGACGAGAAGCCGATGGGCCAGGTGATCCAGATCGACGAAACCCAATTCAGACCATCTTGGCGAGATGGTACGTGGCACAGTGGAGGAGACGTTGAACGCCATGCTGGATGCTGAGGCAGACCAGCTTTGCGGCGCTGGACGTTACGAACGCAGTCAAGCTCGGCAGGATACCCGTGCTGGCAGTTACGAGCGGACGCTGCAGACCAGCGCCGGCGAAGTCAATCTCAAGATACCGAAGTTGCGGCGCCAGACCTTTGAGACTGCGATCATCGAACGCTACCGCCGACGGGAGAGCTCGGTCGAGGAAGCGCTGATCGAGATGTATCTTGCGGGGATTTCGGTGCGGCGGGTGGAGGACATTACCGAAGCCCTCTGGGGTACGCGGGTGAGCCCGAGCACCGTGTCGAACCTCAATAAGAAGATCTACGCCAAGATCGAGGCTTGGCGGAACCGGCGTATCGAAGGCGAGCACCCGTACCTTTATCTCGACGGCATCGTGATGAAGCGCACTTGGGCCGGCGAGGTCCGCAATGTCTCACTCCTGGTAGCCAGCGCCGTCAATTCCGAGGGTTTTCGGGATATTTCTGGGCATCTGCGAAGGTGCCAAAGAGGACAAGTCTGGCTGGTCGGCGTTTCTGCGGCACCTGGTTGATCGTGGCCTCAAGGGCGTGCAGCTCATCATTTCCGATGCCTGCCGCGGCTTGATGGAGAGCGCTGCGGAGTACCTGCCTGAGGCGCGATGGCAGCGCTGCATGGTGCATTTCTATCGGAATGTTTTTAGCCACGTGCCCGCGACCAAGGTCCGCGAGGTGAGCCATATGCTCAAGGCTATCCATGCCCAGGAGAGCCGTGAAGCGGCCGATCGGAAGGCGCGAGCGATCGTCGACGGCCTGCGCACCGCCAAGATGAACACCGCGGCCGATCTCGTCGAGCGCAGTGTGTCAGAGACGCTGACCTACTATGCCTTTCCCGACATTCACTGGCAGAAGATCCGGACCAACAATCCACTCGAGCGGATCATGAAAGAGATTTGCCGACGGACCCTGCTGGATTGTAATGTCGTTAGAACGGCGCGCGCCAGGTGAAACCGTCATGCCGTCCGATATTGCTGGATACGGGTCACGCGCAATCCGGCGAGGCCATGTTTTTCGATTGAAGATTGCCACGAGAGCAGTTCATCGACCGTAAGCGTGTAATGGCTGCTGGCTTTCTCAATAGACAGCAGGCCACGGCGCACCGCTGCAACAACCTTAGCCTTGCGTCGGACAACCCAACGTTTCGTGTCCGGCGTCGGCAAATCGGCGATGGTCAATGGACTGCCATCGGGCCCAAGCGCGAACGTCGGACTTCGTTGAAGGGGCCCTGCCATGGAAAACCGTCGCATACAACTCAACGGCAACGGCGAGGCCGCGCTTACGACAACATAGGGTCAGCGCCTCACGACGACGCGAAGATCGGCCGTCAGCTTCTTTTCGCCACGGCAGCAGGCCGCTAGATCGGCGCCAGAAATTGAGTGACCCTTACCGTCCTCGATTGTCACGTCCGGTCGCCGCTCTTTCAGGAACTGGCGAGCGAGCCTAAGCGCGGCCTCCAGATTCTTCGCGGGGTGAGCCGCAATTCCACTTTGCGCTTCGGGAGTCCCGGTATGGTCACCGTGTATTGCACCTTCTCTCCTGGGGTTGGTCGGCGAGCGTGTCGTTACCGTGCCAGAGGCGCGGAATTCTAAACGAGCGGACTCCCCCCGGCCCGTCCGAAGCCCCGCACTTAGGATCTCGGCGGGGCTTTTCTTTTGGACAGCCACGTACACGCGACCAACGCGATGCATCGCACCATTCCAAGCCGCGCCGCGCGGTCCAGGCTTAATCGATTGAGCGTTGAAACGATTTCTGAAGTCCAGTTACGGATATCGGCAGGGCGGGCTTCACATTGAGGGCGAATTCAGGATCGACGAAGCACATACCGCCTTTACGGCGGGCGCTCTGGCATTCCGTTGCGCCCGAATAGCCGCACTCGAGCCGGGATCTTTCGTGCGACGCAAAACCGCACCAGCCTTCGGCGCGCGCACCGGTCGCCATTATGAGGATTAGGGCGCCCGCCAGAATAAATCCGGTTCGCATCGCTCGATCTCCCTCACACATTTTGGGTTTGGATGGACACGGCGGCGAGGCTTTCAACTACGCGCCACGGCCGCTGAGCCTTGAGGCTGGGTAAGGTTTGGAGACGCCGTCTGAATATCCTGCAGCAGATCTTGGAATAGACGTTTCGCCGCCGAGCTTCGCTTCACTATTAGCTCGATGACGCTTTCCGCGCGGTTGCCGTCGAAGACCATCATCTCATCGTAGATTTTATCGATGATGGTGTCGATGAGACCTGCGTCATCTTTTATCGCGGCTCGCCACAGGCAAAGCAAAATGCGATGATCATAGAGCAATCGGACCGGGATTTTCTAGTGGCGATCTTGTTCGCCGAAGAGCTTCAATGCTGTCTGGGTAGAGTTCAATCAAGCTCCGGCCACGGAATGGCCAGGACCGATACGCGACGTGACGACGCGCGATGCCGCGCCTCTGTTTAAGACAAGATAGGATGCCGGCTCCCTTTGGCCTGACCGATTAGTGAGTTCTCGGGCCCAGGGCCTTTAGGCTGGGAACAGTGATTTTTCTAGCGATGCTGGCGTGTCACAAAGATCCAACTTCGCCGGATGCGCGGTGGCCAAGGGGGCAACGGCGTGATGGATTGCGGTTACACCACGCCGGCCCTAAACACACGCCAAGGCGCGTCGGCTTTAGCCGCGGCTTATTAGCATGGAAAGCTGTCCGAAGTTTGGACAGCCTGGTGAGGGAG
>CAVRDC010000025.1:0-31034 GCA_963719745.1 uncultured Alphaproteobacteria bacterium
CTACTTAGTGAAAATCAGGGCTAGCCGCGTCAACTAAAAGTCAACACACAACGGAAAGGTGCGCATATCTGAGGGTTGGGGGGTCGATGTGTTTACGGACGACGAGCTTCGGTGGCTGGCTCTGCACGGCTTTTCGACCGACGACGTTTATGATGGCCGCGGTCAATCGCAGCGAAGGCGGCGGAGAAGAGCCAAGGAAGCCGGAAAAACTCTTATCCTTGCTTCGCCATGCCGCGCAGAAGGGCATAGGCTGAGAACGCGATCTCACCACTGCGTTCAATGCAACACGGCCAATCTTGGCTTTCAACGGCGCTATAACTCACCGGGCTATGTCTATATCGCGGACTCATCGTCCGGTCACGTGATCAAGCTAGGAACTGCGATCGACATCACGCATCGCGAAAACCAACTGCGGAAAGAGCAATACGCCGGGTTTGCGGACTGGGAAGTGCTCTTCTTCATTAAAGTGAACGAGGCGGGTCGGATCGAATACGAAGCCTCCACAAAAATAAGAGCGAAAAGGGCCTACAACCCCTGTTTCAAAGACAATTCGTCACAAACAGCCATTGAGGTCATGCACTGCTCGTTCAGCGCGGCACTAGAGGCAGTTACGGAGACTGTCGGCGCGATTGAAGACGATGAAACGTGGCAGTGGACGCGAGCCTGCGAATACGAGTTTTCGTCCACCTGAGGGCATGACGCTAAGCCAGCCTTCGGCCCGAAAAACCGCCCCGCACGAGCAATGCGGAGGAAGCTAGAACATGGTGACGGCGACAGCTTCTTGGATTGCCCAGACGCTCGCAAGCTCTGCGGTCGCCATTCTCGCCTTCATCGCGATTAGATCAACTTCTATCGGCGAGCGGTTTTAAAATCATCGCCTTGAACGCAAGATCGCCGATCTAAAGCACCGCCGGCGCTGCAAGGACAAGAGCCCATTACACACGGCATTTCCCCACGGCCCAACGCGATAATCGGCTCTACAGCAAGAATGCAAGGGTTAGTTGCAGTGCCGCATTTGACAGCCCCAAGATAACGTGACAAAATACTGACGGAGATGCTTGGGTCGAATCGGCGCTCAAATGTTTCTGGCGATCGCAGCGTGGCTAGTGGCCTTCCTTCTTGGGCTGTTTCCTATCCTGCATCACTTCAAATACGGCTTGCCGGAACGACGGCGTTCGATCCTGAGTTATTTCGACGATGACGCCGCGCAAACCTACTTTGAACAATTCTATCAATCTGAGGTCGAAAATCTGGGCCCGCACTATGCGAACGCATTAGCCCAGACGTATGACCAGCGGTTTGGACCAGCTGTTTTATTTGATGCCGCTGGTACTTTACATCGTCGCGTTGGCTGCAGCGATTACGGTGGTATTGACTACCGCGTTTAACACTGTTGGCATTACATTAATATCTGCTGCGTTGGTAGCACCAATTTCGGCATTTGCACTTGCTGGTGCCTATCTTTGGATACTATCGGATTTGATGCAGCGCTATCGCGAGCGCGATCTCGTGCCGAGTGCACTCTATTCAGCAGCCTTTCGAATCGTCATCGCTATCCCTACCGCCTTCGCGATCACCTCTTTACTAAAGGATTCGATCGCACCGGCTTTGCCTTTCTGCTCGGAGCATTTCCGACTGACACATTGTTCCTGATAATGCGGCGCACGGTCGCCACACGTTTTGGGTTAGGAGATGAGGCTGAGGCAAACCGGAAGCGCGAACTCGAGACGCTACAGGGAGTTAACACTACTATAGCGGAAAAGCTGAGTGACATCGGAATTAGCACACTCTTGCAGCTCGCTTACGAAGATCCGATACAGCTTACCATGCGCACGAACCTCTCCTTCAGCTTCGTCACTGATATCGTGAGCCAAGCGCTCGCCGGTCTCTACCTCGATCTGGAACAAGCTCGGAGATACTCGGTGCGCGGCGCGTTGGAGGCCGCAAACCTCTATCACTCCTTATCCCACGGCAAGGAAGCGTCCAAGGAGAAGGCGCAAGCCACTCTCGCCGCACTCAGCGCGGAACGTGGAACGCCGCCAGCGACATTTGAGCTCATTCTCGGAGAGATCAGTAACGATCCCTATACGCTCTTCTTGCGCAAGATATGGCGCTGAGGATGACGCTCCGTCCTCAAAATTTGCGCCGTCTAATGCGCGCGACCCCGTCCACCATCGCTGAGCACAGCACAGCGACGGCGCCATCTGAGAAATAACGTAAAACTCCAGCACCTTTCATTGCGGACAGCGCGCCCGTGCGGCGTGCCGATCGACCGGCGCGGCCTCGTGTTGGGACCGGCGTCAGCAGCTCGAAGGCCGGTAGTGTCCAGAATCTTTCGCACATTTGATCAGGCGACGGCTTCGGTTTGCACGATCTGCTGCTGATAGAGCGGTCGCATATTCATATAACACTTGGCGGACCATGCTGTGCCCGCGATGTAGCGCAACCGTGCGGCGGCTAAGTTGAGGCATGATTGGCCGTCGGGGAATGCGCCAACAACACGGGTCCGTCGGCGAATCTCTTTCATGATCCGCTCGAGTGGATTGTTGGTCCGGATCTTCTGCCAGTGAATGTCGGGAAAGGCATAGTAGGTCAGCGTCTCTGACACACTGCGCTCGACGAGATCGGCCGCGGTGTTCATCTTGGCGGTGCGCAGGCCGTCGACGATCGCTCGCGCCTTCCGATCGGCCGCTTCACGGCTCTCCTGGGCATGGATAGCCTTGAGCATATGGCTCACCTCGCGGACCTTGGTCGCGGGCACGTGGCTAAAAACATTCCGATAGAAATGCACCATGCAGCGCTGCCATCGCGCCTCAGGCAGGTACTCCGCAGCGCTCTCCATCAAGCCGCGGCAGGCATCGGAAATGATGAGCTGCACGCCCTTGAGGCCACGATCAACCAGGTGCCGCAGAAACGCCGACCAGCCAGACTTGTCCTCTTTGGCACCTTCGCAGATGCCCAGAAATCTCCCGAAAACCCTCGGAATTGACGGCGCTGGCTACCAGGAGTGAGACATTGCGGACCTCGCCGGCCCAAGTGCGCTTCATCACGATGCCGTCGAGATAAAGGTACGGGTGCTCGCCTTCGATACGCCGGTTCCGCCAAGCCTCGATCTTGGCGTAGATCTTCTTATTGAGGTTCGACACGGTGCTCGGGCTCACCCGCGTACCCCAGAGGGCTTCGGTAATGTCCTCCACCCGCCGCACCGAAATCCCCGCAAGATACATCTCGATCAGCGCTTCCTCGACCGAGCTCTCCCGTCGGCGGTAGCGTTCGATGATCGCAGTCTCAAAGGTCTGGCGCCGCAACTTCGGTATCTTGAGATTGACTTCGCCGGCGCTGGTCTGCAGCGTCCGCTCGTAACTGCCAGCACGGGTATCCTGCCGAGCTTGACTGCGTTCGTAACGTCCAGCGCCGCAAAGCTGGTCTGCCTCAGCATCCAGCATGGCGTTCAACGTCTCCTCCACTGTGCCACGTACCATCTCGCCAAGATGGTCTCGAATCCGGGTTTCGTCGATCTGGATCACCTGGCCCATCGGCTTCTCGTCACTCATCGGTTGCTCCTTCATTCTAGAAGAAGCCGTCAGTCCTGAAAGTGCGAAAGATTTTGTACGTTATCCGAAGGCCACACTCTCCCACAACGAGATCCCGAAGATCATCACGAACAAAAGCAGGTACGATCCTCGATTTTGTCGGTTTTGCCATCAACCCCACAGGCTGCTGACCGGTTCGGGGGCCCCGAGGCTCCGCCCAAAATGGCCTTGGCTGGCCTCCCAGCGGCTCCTGGTGCGCCCGCCCTGCCCGTCGTTGAGGTGGAAGCGGCAGCCACCTACGCCGTGGCCGAGAAGGCCGCCGCGACCCGTCGGGCCTACAAGACCGATTTCGCGATCTTCGAGGCGTGGTGCGGCGAGCGGGGCGCGAGCGCGCTGCCGGCCGAGCCCGCAACCGTGGCGGCATTCCTCGCCTGGGAGGCGAACCGCCAAACGCGGCCTAGCACGATCGGCCGCCGTGTCGCGGCGATCCGATACGCCCACAATCTGGCCGCGCAAGGGATCCCGACCGACGATGAGCGTGTGCGCGCCACAGTGCGTGGCATTCGTCGCGCGGCCGGGACGGCCCTGACCAAGAAGACGCCTGCCACCGCCGACCGGATCAAGGCAATGGCACCGGTGGCCTCCACTCGCCTTGCCGACCTGCGGGACCGCGCCCTGTTGCTGCTCGGCTTTGCCGGTGCGTTCCGCCGCTCCGAACTGGTCGCGCTCGACATCGAGGACATCGAGGAAACCAAGGAAGGGCTGCGCGTGATGATCCGGCGCGGCAAGACCGATCAGGAGGGCAAGGGAGCTACGATTGCCGTCGTACGCGGGACCCTGGTTTGCCCAGTGGCTGCCTACAAGGCGTGGATCGAGGCGGCCAACATCTCGACCGGTCCAGTGTTTCGGCCGATCGCCAAGGGCGAGCGCCTACAGAAGGCCCGTCTGACCGACCGCAGCGTTGCCAAGATCGTCAAGGCTCACGCCGCCCGCGTTGGACTAGACCCGGCCGGTTTCTCCGGGCATTCGCTGAGATCGGGGTTCCTGACCAGCGCCGCCGCGCGGAGTGGTCGATCTTCAAAATGATGGACGTGAGCCGGCATAAAAGCATGGACACGCTCCGCGGTTACGTGCGGGACGCCGAGATGTTCCGGGATCACGCGGGTGCTGGACTCCTCTAAGCGTGGCTTTCTGCCAGGGCGTGCCGACTGCGCAACCGTGAGCTTACAAGGGCGGCCAAATTGCGTCATCAGGCTGCTGGGCGTTGCCGAACGCGCGTCGCCTTCTTGGCGGCAGGCTAGCGACCCAGGCCGCCATGAATGCGTCTAGCCGGTGGTGTCGGCTTCCAGGCACCGTCGCCTTCAGTCTTGCTTCCAGCTTCTGCGGCTCCCACCCCGTGCGGGCAGATACAGCAATGAGTTGGTCTCGGTACCCCTCCTCCGTCGACTTATGCTTATACGCTGGCAGCGATGCGCGAACGATTGCGAATGGATACACCTCGATGGTGTCGGCGCTGAGATCGCCCCTCAGGCACGCGAAGAGCTCGAAGCCGAAGAGCATCCAGATTTTGTTGGCATACGGAAGAGTTGCTGCATTGCCGCCAAGGCGCAGGTGAGTAGCGCACTTCTCGCGTATGCCTACCCAGGTGGACGCCGGGGGTGTTCGGAAGGAGGACAGGCCGAGACGTTGATTCCTCTGACTACGCCACTGGCAGCTTTATGGAAGGGCGCGGCCGCGGTAATTTCTCTGTTCCCGACGCCGCGCGGTATTGGCCCGACCAAGTGCTTCGGGATCGTCAGTGGAACAAGCGGGTGTCCTACCGACACCACGCGGATCGGCAGTCGCTTATGACATCCATTTCACATCATACGCCGCGCCGGGGAGACGCGGCCACTTGCTCCGCATCTTTCCCACCGAGGTTGATCAGTGCCGGACATGAGCAGCCGGCGGAAGTTGCGCCAGCGGCGTTCGACCGCAAATATTGACGCGGCCGCTTCACAATCGCTTCGCCTTTCGCGAACTCGTGCCACGCATCTGGCGCGCAGCTCAGTCAGCGCATCACGAACGGATTGGCAACGGCGTCCGCCGTCGAGATCCATACGCTTTTGGTGTGGAGATATTCCCAGATGGCGTCCTGGCCGTTCTCCCGGCCGATGCCCGAGCGCTTGTAGCCGCCGAACGGCGACATGTAGCTCACGGCGCGATAGGTATTGATCCAGACCGTGCCAGCCTCGAGCCGCTCGCTCGCGCGGATCGCCCTCTTGATGCTACCGGTCCAGACGCCGGCCGCAAGGCCGTATGGGCTGTCATTGCCAATCGAGAACGCTTCGTCCTCCTCCTCGAACGGAATGATCGATAGAACCGGTCCGAACACTTCCTCCCGCGCGATCCGCATCTGATTATTGACGTGCGCGAAGATAGTCGGCTCAACGAACCAGCCGTCCCCACATTCGGGTCGCGTCGCAGCCGCACCGCCGAGTTTCACCTCGGCGCCCTCCCCCTTTGCGATGTCGATATAGCCTAGAACTTTCTGATATTGCTGTTGGGTGGTGACTGGGCCGACCTGGGTGTCGAGGCTCATGGGATCGCCCATGCGCGCGGTGCTCGCGAGGGCGACCAGCTTTTCCGTGAACTGTTCCTCAATCGACTTTTGGACCAGCAAGCGTGAACCGGCGATGCAGGTCTGCCCGGTCGCGGCGAAGATGCCGGAAATCACGCCCTTGACAGCGTCCTCGATCGCCGCGTCGTCGAACACGATATTGGGCGATTTGCCGCCGAGCTCGAGCGTCACCGTCTTCAGGCCACGCGCGGCGCTCTCATAGACCTTCTGGCCACCGATTTCGCCACCGGTAAAGGCGACCTTGGCGACCTTCGGATTGGTCACGAGGGGCTCGCCAACCTCCGGCCCAAATCCGGTAACGACATTGAACACTCCCTTGGGAAATCCAGCCTCCTCGAACAATTTGGCGAATTCGAGCGCCGATACCGAGGTGTGCTCCGACGGCTTCAGCACCATGGTGCAGCCGGCGGCCAACGCCGGTGCGATCTTCCACGAAGCGAGCAGCAAGGGCGAGTTCCAGGGGGTAATTGCCGCGACAACGCCGACCGGCTCATGGCGTGTGAAGTTGAAGGTATCGGCCTTGTCGATTGGGATCACAGAGCCCTCGATCTTGTCGGCCAGCCCGCCGTAGTAATAGTACCACTGCGGCAGATATCGCAGTTGTCCCCCCATTTCGGCGATCAGCTTGCCGTTGTCACGGACCTCGACAGCCGCAAGCTTTTCGGCATCTCGGGCGATCAGGTCGCCAAGGCGCCGCAGCAGGGCGCCGCGCTGTGTCGCCTTCATCTTGGGCCAGTCGCCGGTCTTGAACGCGCCATATGCCGCATCGACGGCACGATCGGCGTCGGCCTTCGAACCGCGCGCGACTTGCGCCCAGGGCCGACCGGCATAGGGATCGAAGGTTTGGAACCATTCGCCGGAGCTCGCGACCACCCATTCGCCGCCGATGAACATTTTGTAGTTGGAAAGATTAGTTGGAAGACTAGACATGTCCGTAGTCCTTTCGTCGTGACAAGCCGGCATCAATTGCCGATGCGCAATGGAATCTCGATGCCGTGCGGGCGGAAGCATTCTTGCGCCGTCGGAGGATCGGTTACGATGCGCGGAGATTGGGTCAAGCGCCTGATGCTATCGACCACCGGCTCGATGCGATCGCGCAAAGACGTCGACATTTGGAGCTTGTAGGCCAGCAACCACAGCAGCAGCACGCCCAGCATCCACCAAATGATTTGCCACGCCCACAGCGAGGGGATTCCAAAGAGCCAAGCAGCTGGTCCGACGTTGGGCGCGCCGAATAGGTCGGTGCCGATAATAAGCCCCGGCCCGATTGCAAAGAAGAACCACGCCAGCACTCCAAGCCAGGCGCAGATCCTTAGTACCCGACTGACCGGCGTCGCACCGCCGGTCTCGACTAGGAAAGCATGGAATGCCGCCCGGCGCTCGCGATCCGTCTGATTGCGGGTCAGCGGAGATCCCACTAGGCAGACCACGACATTGCAAGCGAGTCCCCAGCCCGCGGGATGGATCATCCACGGCCAGCGCCCCCACGGCATCTCGACGCCAATGAAGTTGACCAGAGTCGCACCGAGCTTGTCGGTGAAGACCGCGACGACGACGCCGGCGAACAGGCCGGAAATGACCGCGCGACGCGTCAGCCATGGCAGCCAACACGTGGCCGCCGCAGCGGGAAGCAGCTGGACGCCACAAGCGAGCGTTAGAACGCCGAATTCGGCCTGCGCACGCGGCGCAAAGGTCGCCAGCAGGAGAGCGGCGAGCAGCGCCAGGCCGAGACCGATACGTCCGCTTACCTTCAGCTGCCGGTCGTCAGCGGTCGGATGGAGGTAATGCCGATAGAAGTCGCGCGCGAAAATCGTCCCGGTTCCTGACGCGTAGAGCGCCGCGGTCGCCTGCGCCGCGGCGACTGCTGCCGTCGCCAGCAGTCCCATAAACCAGGGCGAGCGGTCCCCGATCGCCTTGATGTAATACGCGACCAGCGCCACCTGATCACCGCCACCGAGGGCCGGCAATTGATGGCCGACAGCGAGCCCGGCCACCGTGATTGGGACAGAGCCGCCGAGAAATAGCGCGCCGGCGCCAACGAGCACGGCAAAAAACACCAAAATCAGACCTATTCCGGCGGCGGCAGTCCATACCTGTTGGGCCGCGAAGCCGCGGACATCGCTGGCGGAAAATGCGCAGATCGTAACCGCCGGTGCCAGCTGGAGACTCATCAAACTGATGCAATAGCTGAAGACAAGCGACACCGTCCAAAGACCGCCAACCGGAGCCTCGCGGCCGATACCGGCGACGAACTGCACGACGCCCGGCGTTTCGAAATAGGCGTTATACCCGGCCGCGGAGGCGCCCCACGGGCCAAGCTTAGACGCACCGAGCTTGGCGAGCAGCGCCACAAAATTGCTGAAGCCACCGACGGCCACCCACACAAACACTCCGATCGAGACCAAGACAGCGGCGAACAATAGGCCCTGCAAGGTACCGACATAGGCGGCCGCGCGCATGCCGCCAAGGCAGGTGTAAAGAAACACCAGCCCGGCCAGGACCCAGCTCGCGAATACCCATGGGATCGTCGCGTTGGACACGATCTCGACGAGATATCCGGCAGCCGTCAGCTGCATGCCGAGAAACGGCAGCGCAAACAAAAGCGCGATTCCCAAGACGATCAGCCGTATCAGACGGCCGCCAAAATAGTCCGCGTACATTTCCGCCGGCGTGACATAGCCGAACCGCCGGCTCAGCATCCATTGCCGCTTCATAAAGAGAACACCGGTGAGCGAGATAGTGATCGCGCCCAGTGCCAGCGACGCCGCCGGAAAGCCGTCGCGGAACACTAGCGCGGGCAGCCCGATCACCGCCCATCCGGTGAACGACGCGACCGTCACGACGATCGCGAACACCCAGCCGGGAATTTGCCGCGCCGCCAGGAAGAAATCATCTGAAGTCCGCGCAATACGTCCGCTGGCGGCGCCCCAATACACGCTGTAAACGCCGTAAAGCGAAAAAAATAGGAATATCCAAACAAGCCTGTCCGTCATGGCCAGCTGCGCGCGTGGCTGTGCAGACGGTGGATCATCGCGTAGGACCCGCGGACGCCATAATTGATCATGACGTAGACAACGAAGCAGACGATCAAGGCGCCGAACCCGCCGAATCCCGCCAGGATATCGGCCTGATCAAACGCCGGATCGAACAGACTAACCAGGACGAAACAGAGGACGGCCGCCACGAACGCCACTAGGCCCAACGCGACCTGCGGATTAGTGAAGCCGGTGCTGAAGATCCGATTGATGATGACATGCACGATAAAGCCGGCGACGATCACGGCAAAGCCGGCGATCGCCATGACCGGATCACTCACGGAAAAACCGGACAGTACCACACAGACGCCAAAAGCGAGCACGAACGCCCAGTTGGTCATGATCGCAAGCCGGTGCTCAAAAGGCGCGATAGCTGTCATTGTCTTCTGTCCCTCGGCATTTCAGTCTAGAGCAGCCGGACGCGCCCGCCTCAAACTCTGCTGGCGTCACGACCAAGGCCCAACTACTTCTTGCCATCCTTTTTCGTCGCCGGTGGCGCCTTGCTGTCCGGCAGCCTGACGCTCAAATTGCTGAGGTCGGCGAGATTGTTGGGCGCCATGCCAACCTCCTTGAGCAGGTTGTCGACAAACGGGACTTGCGCGCGGTAGCGCATCGCCGCGTTAACGACGCTTTCGGCGAGATTGTTTGGCGATTTGTCGTCTCCCGCTGGAGACGTGCCGCTGCCGCTGCTGCCGCCGCCTCCGCCGCCGGGCTGGCCGTTGCTGAATCCCGGCAGCCCATCGACCTGCAGGATCTTGATCAATTCGATCCGCTCCATTGGTCGCACACTCTCGCGGATAATCGCCGGCAAATTTTCGAACAGCCGCTGGTTCAACGCAGTGCGCCGCGAAGCATCGGACCGCAGGTTCTCCGCCTCGTTGAGCTTGCGCTTGCCTTCGGCATCCACATCGTACCGAAACCTGATGGCTTCGGATTCGGCCTTGTCGGCCTCGGCCTTGTCGATGGCCGCGGCACGCTCTGCCGCCGCGAGTGAAGTGAGCTTGATCGCGTTGCGCTCCGCCAGTTGCGCGGCTTCGATCAGATCGATCTCCTTGCGGCGTTCGGCAATCTGCCGTTCGCGCGCGGAAATAACCTCCTCCTGTGCCTCAACCACGCGCTTGCGCGCAGCTTCGGCAACGGTCTGTGCCTCCGATTGCTGTCTCGATTTTTCCGCGATGGCGATCTGGCGCTCTTGCTCCTCGATCTCGAGAACACGCCGGCGCTGAATTTCCAGCCGCTCGGTCTCCTGCTCTTGCAAGATCCTCTCCGCTTCCACGGAACGGTCAAGCTTGACCCGCGCCCGCTCGATCGCCTCTTTGGCGGCAATCTGCACCTCCTCGATCTCGCGCTCGCGCTGCGTTTTCTCAAATTCGACCTCGCGACGCTGCTGGGCGCGTCGCACTTCAACCTCGCGCTCTTCGTCGAGCCGAGCGTATTCGGCCTCCTTGTGGATCGCGAGCGTGCGCAGCTCGGCTTCGAGATTCTTGGCACGGATCGCCACCTGCGCTTCCTGCTCAACTTCGTTGCGCTTGCGTCGCCGCTCCTCGAGCTCCTCGGTGAGACGCGTCCGGTTCTCGGCTTCGTTCACGGCGATCGCGACCGTTCGATCCTGTTCCTCAATTTCGACCGTCCGGCGCAGCTGGATTTCCAGCCGCTCGGTCTCCTGCCGCCGCAGAATATGTTCCGCCTCGATCGCCTGCTCCTGTTTGATGCGCGCCCGGTCAACCGCTTCCTTGGCCTGGATCTGCGCTTCCTCGATCTCCTTCTCGCGTTCTGCCTTCTCCCGCGCGACTTCGGCGCGCTGCTGCGCACGCCGCATCGCAACCTCGCGCTCTTGCTCGAGACGGGCGTATTCGCTTTCCTTTTCGATCGCCAGCGCCCGCTTTTCAGCCTCCAGATTTTTGGCGCGGATCGCAATCAAACTGTCTTGTTCGATGTCGTTGCGCTTTTTCTTGCGACTTTCGATTTCCTCTGTCAGCCGCGTCATGCCTTCCGCGTCGAACGCGTTCGACGGATTGAAAAGCGCGATGTCGGTCTGGTCGAGGTTCGTTAGCGACGCCGCCTCGAGCTCGAGACCGTTCGCGGTGAGGGAATCCGCGACCAGACCGCGCACGCCGCGAATGTACTCGCTGCGATGTTCGTGGACTTCCTCCATCGTCATGGTCGCAGCGATCGCACCCATGGCGTCGACGAAACGACCCTGCACCAAATCCTTCAGGCTTTCGGGGTCGAGCGTGCGGTTACCCAACGTGCGAGCCGCAGCGGCGACCGCTTCCGCGGAGGGGATGACACGGACGAAAAACTCGACAGTGACCTCGATGCGCATGCGGTTGCGCGTGATCAGCGACTTCTCGCCGGCGCGCCGTACCTCGATCCGCAACGTGTTCATACTGACTTCGGTGACGTCATGCACGATCGGCAAAACCAGCGCCCCGCCGCCCATCACCACTTTTTCGCCGCCGAACCCGGTTCGCACGAACGATAGATCCTTGGACGAGTGTCGGTAGAGCCAGTGCAGCAGATAGACGATTATGGCGATGATAATCGTCACCAGTATGATGATGGCAATAATGTCTGCGCCGTTCATGTCAGCACCCTCTAGCGAATTTCATTATCGGCAGTTGCCGCCTGCATGTGCCTGGTACGGTTCATCGCGAATGCGCCGAGTCCATTAACGCCGTAGCCAAGATCGCAACCACGAAAGCGACCTGGTTTACGAGATCCGCGAGATTGTAGATCACCATGAGCTTGGCGACGTCGGCGCCGCTGCCGAGCCGCACCACCAGGTAGCTCAGCGGATATAACGCCCAGCCGATCGTCGCGATCAGCCGCAGCCAGAAAAACCCGGTCTGCATCGGGTCGCTGGCGCTGTTGGCGTTGATCTCGCTCAGGCGTCCGAAGAACACCTCGCCAAGGATGTACAACCAAAGCACCAGCCCAATCAGAAAACCAAGCGTCGGATACAGGAAACCTGCCTCCCCCATATAGCGCGCCAGCACCATTGCAATGGAGGCGACGACGAGGCGCCAGAAAAGGCCGACCGGAACGGCAGCAGCGGTACCAATGAAAAAATAGAGGCAGAGCACCTGGATCGGAACCGTGACCATCCAGTCGACGTCGCGGTAGACGACCGGCATCTGATGCGACGTCAACCAGACCACGCTGGCGAAAAGATAATGCATCATCGCAACAAGCGAGACGAGACTGGACAGCGCGAGCGGCAGCCGCCAGCGCGGCGAAACCCACGCCCCGCCAACCAGAAGCAAGACCGTCGTCGCCGCCATTGCAGCCAGCAATAACAGAAAAGAGCCGCTCGCGACGTCGGCGGACTGGATCAGCGCGGAATTCATGCCGGAGAAGCTCCTTCAGAGGATCGGCAAGGAAACACCGGTGCGGCGGCCGTGCGCCGTTGGACCAATGCCCGCCGGGGATTCCCGCAATGAACGTCACGGCTGACGGCTAGCCTTTGCATGTGGTCCTTATCAAATCTGCGTGCGAATGTGGGGCGAGCGCGCATAGAGCGCGACCATGGGCAGGATCAGAAGTCCATAGATGAATTGCTGCCATTCGTACTTCAGACCGATGCCGACAAGGAACGATGTGAGCACTTGGAGCACCAGGACGCCGATGACGGTGAAACCATAGCCCCCCTGGCCGCCCAGCAGTGATGTACCGCCGATCACCACGGCGGCGAGCGTCATGAACAGATACGGGTCGCCGACGCCTATAAAGCCGCCGCCACTCCAGCCTAGCAACAGCGAACCAGTGAGCGTTGATATGCAACCGCTCAGCCCAAAGGCGCCGATCCAATACCGGTTCTCCGAGATCGGGACGCGCTGCGCCGACGTGCGGTTGCCGCCGAGCGCGTACATGAACCGGCCATAAACCGAATTCTTCATTCCGAATATCAGTACAATCGCCGCCGCGATCCAGATGAGGATGACCGGCGGCACGTCGAGACCGAAGGTTTGGCCGTTCATGGCGGCGAGATTTTTAAGCCAGTTCGGCACCTGCCCGAACACGTTGCCGGCAAATGCCGTCCCGATACTGGTAAGGATCTGGGTCAGGCCGGACACTGCAAAGCCGACGCCGAGCGTGACAATCAGGGCTTGGCCTTGCAGCTTGACGCTCAGCACGCCGTTGCCGAGCCCGATCCCCGCGCCGGCGATCAGGATCAGGATCACGGCGATTGGTGACGGGATGCCGAGACCGATGAGGTAAAGCAGGCCGACATTTGAGGAGCCGATCAGAAACGGTATCGACAAATCGAGACCGCCAAGCAGGGCTACCAGCGTCTGCCCAATCGAAGCGAGGCCGAGAAAGGCGGCGAATACCAACATCGATTTGATATTGGCGCCCGAGGCGAAGCCATCGATATGCAGGGCCGCCACGACGAACAGAGCGGCAAGCACCATCAGTCCGATGAAGGCGCTACGGTTATCAACAAACGTCCCGCTGACGACCGAGGTGATGATGATTGCAGCGGCGAGCACTAGTGCGGTGATGAAATTGACCAGGGAGAAGAAGCCCGCGATCGTAAGCGACAAGACGATGAACCCAAAAACCAAAATGGCCAGCCCGATGAGGACGCCGACACGTCGCACCACGAAGCGACGTATCGCGGTACGAGCGGGAATCTGCTCGCGCGACCCGCCGCGCGCCGTCGCTTCCGCGATCCAGCGGACAACGAATGCCGACCAGATCCACAGCAACAGTGCAAACGTCGCTGTGGTATAGAAAATGACGTTCAACGCAGGCAGATGCTGCCAAAAGCCGAGCCCAGCGCTGACGCCGGCGACGACGATCGCCACCGCCAATCCAAGCCAGCGCAGCGGCGCCACGATCGGCGAGGCCGACATGTTGGGATGGATGGGTTGGTCGACCAAAGCGTCCGCCCCCTCAGTTGCCGGCCTTCGAGACGAGCACGGAGGTGTTGATCAGAAGCCATCCGCCGACCACGGCCAACACCGCGATCGCAACGTATAGAAACGGTGTCAGGGCCCGCTTGCTGGCCTGCCATACCAGCAGCCGCAGTGCGAGCACGAAGGCGAGCAGGACAATCGCGACTTGCGCCGCGGCAGTGGCAAATGACGAGCGTGGAAACAGCGGCACGCCTTCCACCTGCACGACTATCGGCACGGACGCGTCGATACTGCCTGCGGCCGCGGCGGCGTCTGCCGCACCGTCCTGCGCGGCCGAATGCGACATTGCGGCAAGGCCGGAATAATTGAACGTCGCATGAAGCGCCACACCGGCAAAGATCAGGCTGAGCACCACGAAGAGCAGAAGCGGCGATACGAAACGCAGCCAATGGTGGATATGCGGCAACAGCAGCGTCAACAGCAGCGACAGCACCAGAATGGTGCCGTAAGAAAGGTCGGTGACGAATCCCTGCACGCTCCCGAAATTGAAAGTCGCAAGCACGTAGCCGATCAGGAACAGATTGAGGGCCCCGAGCAGCGAACCGAAAACCGTCGCCCGGCCGCCCGCGAGGCTGGTGCCGCCGAGCACCAGGGCGGTCACCGAGATCAGCGTATAGGTGGTTCCCTGGGTGGGGTCGCCGGAGCTGATCAGAGAGGTAAAAGCGATCGATGCAAGGCCCGCGAACAGGCCCGCGACGACGTGCGCGCCAAGTCGAACGACGCTGACCCGCACCCCGCTGGTGTATGCCGTACGCTCGTCCGAACCCAATAATCGCAAGTGGCCAAAAAAAGCGGTCGTACTAAAGATCAGCCATCCGACCGTGGCGACTGCGACCAGAAAAAGCGCAGGCGATAAGATGTCGGTGCCCGCCCCCCAGGACGCCATCCAATCGGGCGCTGAGCCACCCGGCCGGGGCAAGATCACCAGATTAAGTCCGGACAAAGCGAGGAAGCCGCTCAGCGAAACGATAATCGGCTGGACCCGCACAAAAATCACGATCAGCCCAAACAACAACTGATAAGCGACGCCTGCAGCCAGAACATAAGCGAACACCGCCACCGGCGAGCTAAGGATATCTGCGCTGTGAAGCTGCACCATTGTCACATTGATGAAGCCGATCAGCGGGCCAATCGACAGGTCCACCGTTGCACGGCCGGCAAGCGCGGTGGCCATCAGCGCGTAAGTCGACAACACGAGCGGCGCCACGACGATCTCCGCGCTCCCGATGCCCGAACTCGATATCAGGCTTGGACTTCTCAGGACGGCCAAAATCAACAGCCCGAAAAACAGCAGAATCGGAACCAGCAGAAACGTATTGAACGAAACCGCCCTCGATTCAGCGCGCGCGTTGCTCATTGCTCACGCTCACACGACAACGCCGAGATCGAACCAAGTTTGCACGCTCAAGATCTCGCCAAGGTACCGAGCCGCCTCACCATCGCCGCGACGAACCGCGTCCCGCCGGTACCGGCTCCCGGCTCGGACGATGTTCGCCACTACCTGCTGGTCGGCGATCGCGGTCATATTCGACCAGCCGCTCCAGCACCGGCATCAGATATTTCTTGAAGACTTCCGGATTTTCGCACATCGGAAAATGCCCGATGTCCTTCATTATAATTGCCTCCGCATTGCGGATCTTGTCGGCGGTCTGTTCAGTCATCTCCGGCGTGCAGGCGAAATCATAAATCCCGGTCATCATGATGATCGGCACTCGCCCCGAAATCTGCCGGCAAAGATCGCGAAAGTCATGATCGACGCTGTAGAAGTGCAGATCACCCTTGAAGACGCCTGGGCCACCCTGAGCGTAGTACCACCACGTTTCCCAGCGATAGTCCTCTGGGCTTTGCGGCGCCATCAGCCCGAACACCGAGGTCGCGCAGACCTCCCCGCCGTGGATGTGCGGATGGTGCAGCGGATCGATCCACCACCCCGGCGAATAATCGCACGCCTCAATTGCAATCAACGCGGTGATGTCGTTCTCGTAATTCAAGGCGAGCGGAAGGCAGATATTGCCGCCCATCGAGCTCCCCATGATGACCGGCTTTTTGAGATCGAGCGCCTCGCAAAACGCCATTATGAATTCGGAATAGAACTTCGAGGTCAGCGCATATTCCTCCTCCTCTTTGTAGAAATCCTTGGGAGGAATCGATTTGCCGTGACGCGGCAGATCGAAAGCGATCACGCGAAAATTCTTAGTGATGTCGGTATCGCACAGCTGGTGACGCCATTCACGCCCGTCCGTTCCGGCCGTGTGCAGGCACACCAACGGTATGCCTTGGCCATTCTCTTCATAATAGATTCGATATTCCTTGCCGGCATAAGGCACATACACGTAGCGGCCAATAATCGGATCCGTTCTCGCCATGTCGATAACCTCGGATAACGATTGGTTCGGGATGATTAGGACCGGCGCATCTTCGCCAGCATCCAGGTTAACGCACGCAGATTTTGCCAGAAGATCTTCATGTCGCCTTCGATCTTAAGCTTGCCGTGGAGTGGGTGCGCCATCGCCCAAATATCGTTGTACATCGGCGGCGGCACCGGCTCGACGAATTTATGCCAGGAAGATGCGGGCGCGCGCAGCGCGAACTGCCATCCCATCAGATTGGCGTTCAGTTCGTCGGCGACCATTTCGATCTTGCCGTTGCGGACCTGGACATAAAAATCCTTGTCATCGATGCCGATGACGAAACTCGCGGTGAAGAATTTTCCGATCACCCGCAGGACTCGATCTTCGTTGACGCGCTTCGCCCAGTTGACAACCCATTCATTGTCCAACTGGGTCAGGGCTGAATATCGTGTCATGCGCTCATCGATCCTGTAGTGTTACGAGTTGAATACACTTATTGCCTCCCCGTCTCAGGCCGCACTCGGCGGCGCCGACTTCGCCGGCCCATAAATGCCGACCAGGGTCGCGGTCGTGATCGCCGCCGGCATGACTGTGCGCACGAATTCGACATAGTCGGCAGTCTCCGAGATATCGAGGCGCGCGGTTTTCAGCGCGTATAGCGTAAAAATGTAGCGGTGAGTATCGTCCGGCGGCCATGGTCCGCCGTAGCCGCGACCGTAGCCGGGAATTTGGAAGGTGACGAAGTCACTCGGCAGTTCGATGGCACCGCGTGGCATCCGTCCACCCGGCGACACCGCCTCGCCAAGCTCCCGCACGTCGGATGGAATATTGATGACCATCCAATGGGCAAAGGCACGTGGAAAGTTGAATTGTGCCGGCAGATCGGGGTCGGTCACGGCGAGTGCGAAACTTCGCGTTCCCTCCGGCGGGTTCTCCCAGACCAGTGGCGGTGACACGCTGTTCGCTTCGGCATAGCGATCCGGAATGGGTTCGCCATAACCAAACGCCGGCGAACGCAAGCCGAACGGCCGGATCTCCCGCACCTCGTCGCTGTCACGCGGACGATGCCAAGTCGACGGCGCGTCCGCCAACCTTATCTCCTCGGTCGCGCCGGACGGGGCGGAGTGGTCTGCCGCCAAATGATGCAGCCCGGTCTGACCAAACATCGCAGCGAGAATTCGATTCGGCGTGATATCCTCGCCGATGAGCTCCTCGAATATGCTGCTATTGCGGAACACCAGAACTCGCGAGCAGAAGCCCACCAGCTCTTCAATCTCACTCGACATGTAGACGACGGATTTGCCGCGAGTACTAAAATCCCTCAGATGTACATAGAGATCATTTTTGGCGCCAATATCGACGCCGCGGGCCGGATCGTTCAGCACCATAATGTTCGGCGACTGCGCGAAGCCTCGGCCGATCAGCACCTTCTGCTGGTTGCCGCCGCTCAGCGACGTGATTTTGTTGCCGCGGTCGCCCATGTGGATCGAAAGCTTCTCACGCTCCCACTCGAACGCCCCAGAGAGGGTGTTCCAATCGATCACCGCCAGTTTGCCGCCGCGTGATCGCGACCGGTAGAGCGGCAGCATCATGTTTTCGAAGATGCTGAGGTTGGCGAAAATGCCCTCGCGTTTGCGGTCGCCCGAAACATAGGTGATGCCATTCCTAGTCGCGTCGACCAAGGTTTCGATCGGGGCGAAGCCGCCGCGCGCCGATGCCACCATCGGACCGGAACCATGCGCCTTCTGAACACCGGCGAGAATGCGCACGAAGTCGCTTTGACCCTGCCCATCCAGACCGACCAAGCCGAGGATCTCGCCGCGATGCAGCCGAAAGTGTATTTCGCGGCTGTGCGGCCAGATCTTCAATGCATCGGTCTTCAGCACGACACTGTCATCGCGCCTGTCCTCGACTGCACCGCGCTGCTTCGCCAAACCTTCAGTGCGGCCAGAAATCAGCCCCAGCAGAATTCCTTTCAGTAATGTCCGCTTTCTCAAGGACGCCGACGTCGCGGCCGTCCCGCAGCACCGTGGCGCGATCACTGATGCGCGTCATCTCGGCCATGCGGTGTGTGACAATGATCACGGCCGAGCCTTGATCGCGCAATTGGCGCATTTTGGCGAACAATCGCTCGGTCGAATCCAAATCCAGAGCCGCCGAGGATTCGTCGAGGATCAAGACCTTCGGTTCACACAGCAGCGCACGACCGATGGTGATCCATTGCTTGATGCTCAAGGGAAGACCACCCACTAGCATGTCGAGGTCGAAGTCGAAGCCGGTAAGCTCTGTCATCAGATTGTGTGCGGTGCGCTGCTTCAGGCTGTTGGAAAACGTCTTTGACCACAGACGATCGGAGCCGACATAAAGATTGTCGAGAATTGAGCATTCGTCTGCGACCAGCACTTCCTGAAACACAGTTGCAATGCCGATCGCACGGGCCTCATTAGGCGAGCCCGGCGCATGGCCAAGCACATTGACCTGTCCGGCATCCACCGGCAGCACCCCAGAAATGACCTTAGCCAGCGTGCTCTTTCCCGATCCGTTGCCGCCGAATATCGCGTGAATCTCGCCGAGCGCCGCACTGAACGAGCAGCCATCCAACGCCCGGGTGACGTCGAATGACTTGCGCACGCCAACGATCGAGATGCCGCTCGGAATAAAGGGCGCATCCGATTCCTCAGGTCCCGCTTGGAAATCTGAACGTGCAGCGCTGGTCATCCGTCCGCTCTGACCCGCCCCCTCGATGGCGCTTATACGCGCGCAGGAACAGGGCGCACGCTGCTGCCGCGGTGCGCTTCCGCTAACGCGTTGCGAAGGTGCATTGAGATCCGACGAGCTCAACTCCGGCTTCCGTCGGCCTCGCGCACCGTCGCGCAAGTCGATCCTCACACTTGCCCGAACTCAGGGCAAGTGCCCGTCTTCTAGCGGCCGGCGCGATAGAACGGCCGCCCGCGTTTGATTCCGTGGCTCATATCACGGCTTGTACTTCTCCGGATCCGCTGGCCGGAGGAAGAATTGATCAAGATATTCCTTACTGCCCCAGCGCTTCTCGCCGACGGCAAGCCATTTGTCAGATGATTCACTGCAATCTTCCGGTATGGTTTTAGCGACATCATCGTAGGTCAGACGCGTAAAGTCGACCAGGATCGACTGAAATCTTTGGTCCCTGCCCCTGCATTGTGCGCATCATGATGTTCCACGTCAGTTCCGCCTCGTCCGCTGCCGGCCAGCTCTGCAGCGCCTCCGTCACGTAGTCCTTGTGATGGCGCCAATAGCAGAGCGCACCGATTTCACCGCCGATCGCCACGGGCGGCATCTTGCGGCCTGATTGCTCGAGCGCGCGCAGCACGCCAAGTTCTGCCGCCGACTGGACGGCAACGCCGTCGAGTTCGCCGGGATGGCTGGCGACCCACTTCTGCACCTCGGATTGCGCGACCTGGTCAGTCCACATGCCGGCGACGTCGCCAACAACCTTGACGTTCGGATATTTAGCGAGACCGGACTTGATACCGCGGTCGATAAAGTCCGACGTGCTCGTACCAGGAATGCCTTCAACCACCAGGACATTGCCCTTGTCGCCGATCTGCTTGCCCAGCCATTCGCCCTGGAGTTCGCCGGCAACGACAAAGTTCGTCGACGAGTTGACGGCGTAGGGCGAAGTCACATAGCCAACCATAGAGAACACCGGCACGCCCTTATCGTAGGCGTACTTAACCGTTTCGTTCATTGCGGTAGGATTCGAGCAGCAAATAATCAGGGCATCCACGCCGCGATCGACGAGCTGGCGCATTTGCTGGATCTGTACGGAATCTTTCAGATTGGACTGGGTGACAATGAAGTCCTTGACCAGACCCATTGCCTTGTATTTCGGCACTAGCTCATTCTGCAGCTTTTCCATCGCCGCGGCGCGCCAGGTGTTGCCGGCATAGGAACTCGCATAACCGATTGTCCACGGCGGCCCCTTCTTCGGCTTGAAGTCGCGATAGGCGCTCGGGCCGGTCGGCTGTTGGGCGTCGATATGTTGCTTGTTGTAGAGACGCTGCTGAATATCTGCGGGCAGCTCATCAAGTCCGGCGGCGGCCGCTACGCCGGTCACTCCGACGACGGCCGCACAACAAACGAGCGCACGCGCGAGCTGGTTCATGTTTCTTCCTCCCTTGCTCCGGTCTCTGCGATGTCCGGTCGAACACCACAGTACCTTTGGTTCTTCTATCCCCGAATGCTACTTCGGGGAAAATCAGCGGGCAAGCCACGAAAACATCCTGCGATGATATAACTGCTATCGCATAACTAAGTCACGCTCAACATTTCCGCCTTGCCTCCCTTCACCGATGAACTCATAATTTCATCAAGCGGCCGACGGCGATGGGGCAAGAGGCCTCGTCTTCGGGCACCCGCAAACTAATGCGCCACCGCGTGAGGCTGCGGACACGCGGCAATTCGCGGCTTTAATCGGAGGACGCCCCCATATGAAGATTTTCGAATTCGATCAGACGGCTAAGTACGATCTCCTGCAGCCGGGAAAACGCGGAGATTTGGATCGCGGCCGCGGATGGGACCGGCGCCCTCTGCGCGATACATCACGCTCAAGCGCAACGTACACGCGTGAACGATCTGAACCGAGCGCCCCTCATGTGAGCAGCAGCACGAAGGCCCTGAAGATGCACGTCCTCGACCTTGGGACGCTCCGACTGGACAAGAATTTCATTGTCGCGAACTCGACCGTTGCGACGCACAAGAACCCGAACCCGCGGGGACAGGTGATCGATATTCCGGTGGCTGCGTTTTACATTGAGCATTCTGACGGCAACGTGCTCTACGACACCGGTTGCCATCCTGATTGGGCCGGCCCCAACGGCCGCTGGCCGGATACGTTGCAGGAATTGTTTCCGCACATCGGCGGCGAGGAATGCATGTTGCCAGCGCGCCTTGATGCAATGGGGATTGGCCCGGACGAAGTCCGACACGTCGTATTGTCGCATCTCCACTGCGACCATGCCGGCTGCGTGGAATACTTCCGCAAATCGCAGATCATCATCCACGAAGATGAATTCATGGGCGCGTTCCGCTGTTACGCGCTGCACGATCATTCGACACCGTATGTGGTCAAAGACCTCGACCGGATGATTCAGGCCGAACTCAATTGGCGGGAAATCGGTCGCAGCGAGCCTGATCAGGATGTTGTCGACGGCGTGCGGCTGCTGAATTTCGGCCCGGGTCATGCTCGCGGGATGCTCGGTTTGCAGGTTTCCCTGCGCAGCCAGCAGGACGTTATCCTAGTCTCGGACGCCTGCTATACGGCCGAAAATTACGGGCCACCGGCACGGCAACCGGGCATCAGTTACGATAGCCTTGGCATCACCCGAACGGTGCAGCGCATCAAAGCCCTGGCGCACGACACCAAGAGTGATGTTTGGTTTGGGCACGACGCTGGACAGTTTGCCGCCCTTCGCAAGTCGACGGAAGGATATTACGAATAGCGCGAGGACGTAGCCGAGGTCACCTTGCGCGAGGACACCGAAGGCGGCAGCAATCATTGATCGTCGCCGCCTTTTCGCTTCCAGTCGCAAAAACGCACCCGCTTGAAGCGAGATGCGTCGCTTTGTCGCGCGAGCTTCGGTAGTAGCTGTTCAAGGGGTCATGACCACGCGTCCGACAATGCGCCCCTGACGAAGATCCTCAAGTGTCTCCGTCGCGGCATTAAGCGATCGGCGACCGATGGGAATCGACGCCACCGCGCCCTTGCGCACCAGTTCCAGCAGTTCCCGCAACTCGGCGAGGTTACCGGTATAGCTGCCTTCGATCGTTGCCGCCTTCATCGGTATCAGTGGAAGCGACCACGGCGCGGCTCCGCCGAACAGGCCGACGATCACCAGTTTGCCGCCCTTCGCAAGCGCATTGAAGCCGAGGGCTGCGGTTGAAGCGCTGCCGACGAGATCGATCGCGCCCCAGCATGCTCCCCCAAGAGCCGCCGTGATCTGCGCACCCACATCTGCAGCGGCGCCATCGATCGCCGTCGCGGCGCCGCCCTCCAGCGCGGCAGCGCGGCGCTTCTCGTCGATATCGACCACCACCGCACCCTTTCCGCCAATCGCCCTGAGGATACTCAGGCACATCAGACCGAGTCCGCCCGCCCCGATCACCAGGATCAGTTCCTCATTGATGATGTGCCCGAGCTTCTTGAGCGCCGAATAGGTTGTGACGCCGGAGCAGGCGTAGGGCGCTACCACTACGGGGTCGAGATCGCCGATCGGCAAAAGATATTTCGACTTCGACACCAGCACATGATCGGAATAGCCGCCGTCGCAGTGCACGCCGATGCAGCGCGGCTTCATGCACAGATTCTCGTTTCCGGCACGGCAAACCCGGCATTCGCCGCAGCCGATCCACGGGTATACTAGGCAGACCTCGCCGACCTTGCGGTCCTTCACATTGGGTCCCACCGCCACGATCTCACCGGCCGTTTCGTGTCCCATCGTTAGCGGCAGGTTGATGCCGCGATCCTTGAGCATCAGTCGCTTGCCACCGCCGAGATCATAGCTGCCCTCCCAGATGTGGAGGTCGCTGTGGCAGACCCCGGCGGCACGCACCGCAATGACGACTTCGTCGCCTGACGGCACCGGCGTGGCGATGTCAACGTTCCGAAGTGGTTTACCGAAATCGATCAGCTGGTAGCTTTTCATGAATTATCCTCCGTGACCTTTTCATCCATTCGCCTGAAGCACAACCTGGACTCGCCTTTCTACAGCAGCGCGCTCCGCCCGACGTCGCTGAGTTGCACGCCACAACCGTTGCACCACAAAAGCGGAGTACCGCATTCGATCTCTAGTTTCTGGATATGCCGGCTGAGCGCCGGTTGAGCAATGCCCAGTTGCCGCGACGCCAGGGTACCCTGTTCGGCGACACTCACGAAATAGCGGAGGCGTTTGAGGTCCATGCACGCTTATGCGCGACTATTGCTCTTATTGTACTTCTACACGGCTTCTTTCCTATAACGGAAATTTGCATATCCGGTTCTACACGGCTTCCTTCCTATAACGGAAATTTACATATCCGGTAGCCACAGATTGAGGCTAGCCGCGCTGCAATCACCCAACTACAGTTTACATCTCGGTGGTTGATCATGCGGGCCGCATTGTTCGACAGCGGCCAACAGTGCGGCACCGAAGCAAACATGGCCAAGATGCTCGCGTCCGAAGCAAGCCGGTGCGCCGGGGAGGTGTGCGTCCCGACCCATGGCGCCTTCGGCGTTGCCAAGGAGTTCGATATCGAGGCAACGCACGCGGCTTTACCCCACGGGCTCCCGAAGTTTCAAGACGGAGGATGATTTCGGCCGCGGCCATCGCGGCGATTTTCCGGTCGTGCTTACAAGGGTACCCAAATTGCTCCCTCACGCCGCCCGGCTCGCCGATCTTTCGGCGCTCCCCTGGCGGCAGGTTAGCGACCCAGGCCGCACCCTCTGAAGTACTCAGCTTAATTGAATTTTTCCGAAGTGTCGTTTTAGGACCCGTCCAGTCCTTAGAGCGACCGTCGGCGCTAACCCGTCGCAAATTGCGTCTGCCGCCTGACCGCGCGCTCGAAGGCGCCGATACGTCTGCGAGTGCATCCGGAATGGCTTTTCAAGGAACGGTTCGCACACGTTCGGGCTGCCGCCGAGCCGCATTCTGATTTTCCGTGACCGGGTGATGCTACGAAGCCTCGGACCCTCATGCTGGCTTGCAAAGTTCAGACCGCAGCAATGCCTGCATGCAAAACAAGGGCTCTCTCCAAGGAAAACCTTTGCCACGCGTCGTCCGCAGCGCCGACCATTTGAGTAGGCGGTGCAGCAAAACCACGGTCGATGGCCGCCAAGATGGCAGACCGTCCGCGCGATCTGAACGCGCTGATTAACAAGCTTCCATGCGTCACTATCCCAGTCGCGAGCGTAGAAGCTCAAGACGACCGCGTTCGGCTCAGTTCGCACACGAATGCTGCCACATGGCTCCCCCTCCCGGGACCATGAATAGGGGAACGATTGACCTGGATGGAGTAGCCCCTTGCGTTGCCATGCCCGAACGTCGATCGCTGGGCAGTCTTCGCAAGTCGGAGCGCCACCGTACGGCCGACCCATTTTTCACCTCGCGTGAATTGTCGAAATCATTTGGCAAATCCCCAGATAATAGCAAACTCTTTCGGACGTCGCGCCGAAAGGATCCGATTTTGCCAAACGAATTCACACCTGAAACTCGTGCGACTCTGAGCTTTGCCGGCGAGGACGGCTTTGATTTGAACATTTTGAACCATTTGAACGACGATAGAGAATCAGACAGAAAGAAAGAGAGAGAGCATTTTTTATGTGTCCCTATTTTCCGTTCAGAATGTTCACAGTGTTCAAAACACTACCGTCCGGGTGTATTTCAGTGGCATCATTTTGTGGTTGCGCCGTTCGGCCTATTCCCCGGCATCGCGTTGGCAGAGCGACGCGGTGGCGGGGTTGATTTCCCAATCGCCGGCGGGACGACCTAGATTTGCAGTGTCGATTTTGCGTATCCAGCCGGCGGCGTGGAGTTCGGCGAGGGCGGCCTTGCGGCGTTGCGGATCGCGGAGGCGGCTAAATCCGCGGCTCTGGTAGACTTGGCGCTCATTGAGGGTCGCGGGCTTATCGGTGAGGATAAACCGCGCCAGTTCGGCCGCATCGCGCTGGGCGTCGATGAATGCGAGGTCCCCGAGCACGCGCTCCATCATGGCCGCGCAATACCGCAGATACGCCGTTGCGCGCCGAACCGAATCGCCGCTGATCATGTATGGGTGAGGGTCGTCGCTGAGGCTCCATTCGAGGAGTTCGAACACCAGCGCGAGCCGCAACAACCGGCCCGGGGTCTTGCCGCGCCAGGTCGTCATCGCACCACGTCCGGTCTGAATAGCCATATAGGTCTCTTCGCGAATTGCCTGGAGCAGGTCGAGGCCTTCGAGATCGAGCCGCAGCAGAAGCGGGATCTCATTCCCGTCACGATCCCGGTCCCAACCGAGTAACCGCAGTCGCGAGAACGCATTGCGCAACTTTGCGCTTCGCTCGTTCGCTCCCGTGATCTGGCAAGGTCGTGGCGGGATCGGTTCGGGGAAAATGTAGAGAAAGCGGGCGGTCAGTCCGTCGTCGGTCGTGTTGAACACCTCGGCGAGCTTGTCCGGTTGGATCGACCCGATGATTGCGAGCGATGCATACGGCAGCCTCAGGACCCTGCCGTCGAATTTCACGCGGTCGACCGAATGCGGGCCGCCATCCCAGCATTCGAGGTAAAACCCGCGATCTGCGCCAGCGCCGCCGTATCGGTCAAACTGGCCGAGCCACGCGGCGAGCTCGGACCGGACCAAGGCGAGGCCACGCGGGTTGCTGGCCAGAAGCGACTGCGCCTCCTCTGTGCTGGCGTCGGCGATCAGCAGTCGCGGCGGCTTTGGCTGATCCGGCGCGACGGCGTCCTGCGGCAGCGTGGGCGCCTTCTCGCCCTTCTTCGCTGCATCCTTGACGCGGTCCTTCCATATCGCTTTGGCCGCAGCGGCCGTCTCTTTCCTGGCGTTGAAAGTGGCCATTGCATCGTCGTGCGCGGGTTGCAGGGATTGCTCGATGGCCACGCATGCAGCTCGGATCGGGGCCAGCGCTGGCGTCTTGTTGGATGACGGGTTGCCGACCGTCGCTATCCAAAGCTGTGGCTGCTCGATCCAGCCTTCCCACGGCGAGGCGGGACACGCGTTGCCGATCACGGCCGACGCCACGCCGATCAGGTTTGCAAAAACATAGTCGGGCGGCGCACCGCAATCCTGCGCGGTCGCGTCGGTCCATTCGACCCACGCCGGCGGGAGCACCTCGCGGTCGAACGCCGGTGCGGGCAGATGGTCATCATTCAACAGCGCACGGTCGAGCGGCGGCCAGTCCAGCGAATGATCTTGCTCATCCGGGCCGGACTGCTCGGATGATCCGGGGGCGGTCCAATCCCAGGCCTGGCCAAGAAGGTCTAGGAACTGCGCGCGCGTCCCGCCGGCGGCTATCCAGTCTTTCACGTCGCCCTTCAGCGGCAAGTCGGGGAGCTCGAGCACGCGCACCCGCTTGGCGATGCCTTGGAGTGATCGGCCGACTACATCGCGGTGGGCCCGGCCTGACTTATCGTTGTCAGGCAGGATGACGACGTCGGCACCGCGCAGGCGTACCGAGTGCTCGACGCTCCATTTCTCGGCGCCGCGGGCGTTGCAGGTCGCGATCAAATCCCACTTGACGAGCGCGTCGACCTTCGCCTCGCCTTCCGCGATGATTATCGGGTCGCCCGGCGAGGCCGCCATGCAGGCCAGTAATTCGGGCAACCGGTAGGGGACCGCGCGCACGCCATCAACGTCCCAAATCCACTTGCTGGGCTGATCTGGGTCCGGCCGACGCTGCAGGAAGGTCTTCTTGCGCTTGCCATCTTTTGTCACGTAGGTGCCATCGGCGTTCCGGTACTCGACGCGCTCGACTTGGAACAACAAATTCCCGCCCTCGTCGGAATAGTCGAAGCGTGCGGCGACGATCTTCTTCGGGTTCGCGGCGGCGCCCTTGCCGTTCGGCTTTGGCGGCGGCTCGCCCGCCAGCGTCGCGCAGGCGGCAATGTGGTCGATGCCGTCTGCGATCAAATGGGTCTCCGGCCATCGGGCGACCGGAAGCTGTGCGGCCAAGCCGCGGGGCGGGAGCACGTCTCCGCTGGAGGAGCACGGGGACTTTTTATTGGCGCTGATTGAGGATCAGCCGGACTTGACGCTGGATGAGATGGTTTGCGCGATGCGCAAGAACAAGATTGCGGGCAGCCGCACTTCGGTGTGGCGCTTCTTCAAGCGCCACGACATCACGTTCAAAAAAAAGCCTGCGCGCGGCAGAGCAGGAACGTGCCGACGTGGCGCGGGCGCGCCGGCGCTGGATGCGAGAACAGGGCATGTTTGATGCCGCCCACCTGGTGTTCATTGACGAGACCGCCGCCAATACGAAAATGGTTCGGTTGAGCGGGCGTTGCGCACGGGGCAAGCGCTTGATTGGTCGGGTTCCGAACGGCCACTGGAAAACGATCACCTTCGTGGGCGCTTTGCGCCGCAACGGAATCACAGCCCCATGTGTGGTTGACGGCGCTATGAAGGGAAAGACGTTCCTTGATTATGTCGAGCAGTGCTTGGCTCCAACACTGAAGCGAAACGACACCGTCGTCATGGACAACCTCCCCGCACACAAGGCAGCGGGCGTGCGCGAAGCGATTGAAGTGCGTGGCGCCACACTTCGCTATCTCCCACCATACTCACCGGATCTGAATCCGATAGAGATGCCATTCAGCAAACTCAAAGCGTATCTGCGCAACGCGGCGGAGCGAACTATTCCACGCCTGCGCCGCAGAATTGGAACCTTCGCGCGTAATCTCACCGCCCGCGAAGCCCGCAACTACTTTAGGCATGCGGGCTATGCGTGAAATTGACCGGAATTTGCCTCAGATGCTCAACGAGTTTGATGACGTCGCCGCCGACGCCACAGCCGCGACAATTCCATAGTTGTTTGCGGATGTTCACGCCGAAGCGATCGACGCCGCCGCACTTGGGGCATGGCCCGACACGCTCTGAACCGTTACCTTTCAGGGCGATGCCGCGCCGGCGTATTTCATCTTCGATGCGAACTGCACGGGCGCGCGGAACCCAGTCGTCGGGCGAAGATGCGGTCATCGCGCCACTCGGGCTAGGGAGGTAGCGGCCCGACGCCGCCGCTCAACCTGCGGCGACACCGCCGAACGAGGAAACGCCTTCCATTTGGCGAAGCGGGTGCCGTTGTGCTCATCCACCGTCAGTGGCGCGGCCTCTCCCATCGCTCTCACGATGATGCACAGCATCACGCCACGATAGGCGTGCAAGGGACAGTTGGGATCGAAGCCGGCCGCGATCAATTTTCGGCAGAGCGCTAGCACCGGCGCGGTCGCGCGTACACTGTAGCCTTCAGCTCTGCACTCGACCGAGCCGATGATTTCAGCGCAGATGATGTTGGTCAGGCCGGAGCCGACGCTCGCGTTCGCTCTCGCGTCCGCGGTCTCGGCTTGCAAGCACGTGGGCGATTGGTTATTTCTGAGGGCGACCCGCGCCAACTGGTCAATTACCTCAGCCCCACCACGGTCGCCGCCGTCGGTGGGATTCGTCCTTGATGTTCACGCCGCGCGGCTCGAACGCGGCGGTTTAATTTCTAAGCTCTTGAGCCATGCAACCCGGCCGGCACGCGAGTAGTAAAAGCGCCTCGCTACCTCTACGTAGGGTGGACCGATTTCCTCCGCGCGCCATTTCCGCAAGGTGCGCTTTGCGACCTTCAGATCGTCTGCGGTGGATTCTTCCGTCGTCGTATCCATCAAGCGCGCTTCCCGTCATCACATTGACTCCGTTGGCATGTCGCGTCGCTTCGGCGACCTACTACGGCACGCTCCGGGTTCGAGGGACTAAAGGTTTTGAGATATCGCGGAAAATGTACCAGCCCTAACCGGCCGGATTTCATCGATTAGGCGAGAACCTTTGCGCCTTCCAATCGATGTAAGCGTCGCATGCGCGCTTCATGTCGCCGTCGCGCTCGCCTGTTGCGGCCTCCCACAGAAGGCTCGCGATCCTGTAGAATTTCGAGCTATCCCCCTTGGTGAGCCGCGTATGCGGCGACAGGCCATCAGATGACTGTGCTGCCCACACTGTGCATGTTGTCTTTGGTTTCGACTTAGACTGACGATGGCCTGGCCGAGAGGGCCGAGCTTAACTTCTTCAAATCCGAAACCCAGCGTTTCATCTCGGACTGTGCTGTCCCATACGATCCAGGGTCGTCCGCCAAGCAAACAGAAATTCGGACCGGATAGTTTCCGGGGGACAGGTTATCGATGAACGACTAAAGTGCTCGCACCCGATGAGCGGGTTGTAAGATCGCGGCCTCTCGCTTTTTTGGGGTGGGCTCTTGGCGCTCGAGTCCACAAACATGCGCACAAGTTCTAAGAACTCTTCGACGAAGCGTACTGCCAGCGACCGTTCGATCGAGAGGTCCAATTGGTCGACCATGGCGCTCACCATGTCATCATCGCTGACTTGGCCTTCGGCCGCGGAATCCGACAGGCGCTCAGCCGAGAGCTTAGGCCCGCGTTTTTTCACGCCCGCCCCCATGCAAAACCACAACGGGGGCGTGCGACTTCCCTGCCCCGGTGATGACGTTCGTGATCTTCTCCGCGGCTTCGCGTAGCGGATCGTCAGCAAGGTGCGCATATCTCTGAGTTGTTCGCGTCTGCGTGTGACCGAGCAGGCGCCCAATGATCGGAAGGCTCAGGCCGCCGCCGGCGCCGACGCTGGCGAAAGCTATGGCGCAAATCGTAGACGCGCGGCGCGTGGCCGTGCTCGTCCGGGGCCAGCGCCGCGCGCTTCCTCACGAAATGCCAAACATGCCAGAGCGCCGTGAGGTGCGTGCGCTTGCCTCTTGACCACGTCGCCGGGAAATACCCACGCTCAGCAAAAGCGCTTCTTCCCGCAGCCGCTCGATGAGCTCCAGCGCCGCCGGGCTCAAGGGGCAGTTTGTGCGTTTTCCGTTGCTTGACGTGGGGGCGGAGGGCTTGATCCAGTAGCCCGGTTCTTTATCGAACTCTGCCCACTGCGCCCGCATTGCCTCGGACGGCCGACAGCCGGTCAGCATAATAGAGTTGCACGAACCCGGCCGCGACGCCGTCATACTCGGCCAGGGCGTCGCTGATCGCCGCCAACTCGGTTTGGCTGAAGAACCGCTCGCGCCCTTCCTCGGGGTTACGTTTGATGCCTCTTGAAGGGGTTGCCAAGAACGGCATTGCGCCAGGGCAGCGTCTCCCCTGCCCTCGGCACCAACGCCAGGCTGAACATCTTCCGAGGCGACCGTGAGGATACGGTTTGCTCGTACCAGGCGGGGCTTGCCGCCGCGGCCAATGGATTTGCTGATCTTGCGGTGCATTTCGCCGATGTCACCACCATGGACGTCCACGACCTTAGTGTGCTTGCCTAGTTCCTTGCCGATCTCCGCGAGCATCTTCTTCTCGTCGGCGACGCGCATTGCCTCGCTCGACTTTTTCGGCAGGTGGTCCGCGATGTAACGATCGATCAGGTCTTGGACCGTTGGTGCTTCCCGCCGCTCGCGCTTGGCGCCGGCCGGATCGTGGCCGCGGTCGATCTCCTTGCGTAGCTCCTTGGCCCGTTCCCGCGCCGCGTCGGCGGACCACCGGGGGAACGGCCCGATCGTGAACCGTCGCTGCCGGCCATCGATCCGATAATCGATGAAGAACGACTTGCCGCCGCCGGCATAGCTTCGCACCCCGAAGCCGGTGGCCTTCCGGTCGTCATCCCACCACATTTCGCCAGCGGGCAGGTCTTCGACGAACTTGTTGCTGAGCCGCAGCGGTTTCTTGGCTTCTGAGGTGCGCGGATTTTTGAAATCTTTACCCGGACGGATCGTCGTCCCAACCGGGGTGCGCGGTTTTCTAAAATTCTTACCCAAGTGTCCAGTAATGCCCATTTTCAGGCCCTCCCCGCGCTGCGACGCGAATTGACCGCGTCAACTAAAC
>CAVRDC010000026.1:0-261165 GCA_963719745.1 uncultured Alphaproteobacteria bacterium
GATGCTCAACGAGTTTGATGACGTCGCCGCCGACGCCACAGCCGCGACAATTCCATAGTTGTTTGCGGATGTTCACGCCGAAGCGATCGACGCCGCCGCACTTGGGGCATGGCCCGACACGCTCTGAACCGTTACCTTTCAGGGCGATGCCGCGCCGGCGTATTTCATCTTCGATGCGAACTGCACGGGCGCGCGGAACCCAGTCGTCGGGCGAAGATGCGGTCATCGCGCCACTCGGGCTAGGGAGGTAGCGGCCCGACGCCGCCGCTCAACCTGCGGCGACACCGCCGAACGAGGAAACGCCTTCCATTTGGCGAAGCGGGTGCCGTTGTGCTCATCCACCGTCAGTGGCGCGGCCTCTCCCATCGCTCTCACGATGATGCACAGCATCACGCCACGATAGGCGTGCAAGGGACAGTTGGGATCGAAGCCGGCCGCGATCAATTTTCGGCAGAGCGCTAGCACCGGCGCGGTCGCGCGTACACTGTAGCCTTCAGCTCTGCACTCGACCGAGCCGATGATTTCAGCGCAATGATGTTGGTCAGGCCGGAGCCGACGCTCGCGTTCGCTCTCGCGTCCGCGGTCTCGGCTTGCAAGCACGTGGGCGATTGGTTATTTCTGAGGGCGACCCGCGCCAACTGGTCAATTACCTCAGCCCCACCACGGTCGCCGCCGTGGGTGGGATTCGTCTTTATGTTCACGCCGCGCGGCTCGAACGCGGCGGTTTAATTTCTAAGCTCTTGAGCCATGCAACCCGGCCGGCACGCGAGTAGTAAAAGCGCTCCGCTACCTCTACGTCAGGGTGGACACGAATTCCCTCCGCGCGCCATTTCCGCAAGGTGCGCTTTGCGACCTTCAGATCGTCTGGGACTGTGGATTCTCCGTCGTCGTATCCATCAAGCGCGCTTCCCGTCATCACATTGACTCCGTTGGCATGTCGCGTCGCTTCGGCGACCTACTACGGCACGCTCCGGGTTCGAGGGACAAAGGTTTTGAGATATCGCGGAAAATGTACCAGCCCTAACCGAAGGGCCGGATTTCATCGATTAGGCGAGAACCTTTGCGCCTTCCAATCGATGTAAGCGTCGCATGCGCGCTTCATGTCGCCGTCGCGCTCGCCTGTTGCGGCCTCCCACAGAAGGCTCGCGATCCTGTAGAATTTCGAGTTATCCCCCTTGGTGAGCCGCGTATGCGGCGACAGGCCATCAATGATCTGTGCTGCCCACACTGCGCATGTTGTCTTTGGTTTCGACTTGGACCGACGATTGGCCTGGCCAGAGAGGGCCGAGCTTAACTTCTTCAAATCCGAAACCCAGCGTTTCATCTCGGACTGTGCTGTCCCATACGATCCAGGGTCGTCCGCCAAGCAAAACAGAAATTCGGACCGGAGTCCGGGGGGACAGGTTATCGATGAACGACGAAAGTGCTCGCACCCGATGAGCGAGTTCTAAGATCGCGGCCTCTCGCTTTTTTGGGGTGGGCTCTTGGCGCTCTAGTCCCACAAACATGCGCACAAGTTCTAAGAACTCTTCGACGAAGCGTACTGCCAGCGACCGTTCGATCGAGAGGTCCAATTGGTCGACCATGGCGCTCACCATGTCATCATCGCTGACTCGCTCTTCGGCTGCGGAATCCGACAGGCGCTCAGCCGAGAGCTTAGGCCCGCGTTTTACGCCCGCCCCCATGCAAAACCACAACCGGGGCGCCCGGCTTGCCTGCTCCGGTAATGACGGTCGTGATCTTCTCGGCGGCCTCGCGCAGTGGGTCGTCGGCGAGGTGCGCGTATCTTTGAGTTGTGCGCGTTTGGGTGTGACCGAGCAGGCGCCCGATGATCGGGAGGCTCAAGCCGCCGCCCGCGCCGATGCTCGCGAATGTGTGCCTCAGGTCGTAAAGGCGTGCGTCCTGGCCAAGTCCGGTGCGCTCCCGTCACGAAATGCCACACGTGCCAAAGCGCGGCCAGATGTTCGCCCCGCTTGTCGCCCGGGAAAGACCCAGTTGACCCTCGGCGCTTCTTCGCGCAGCCGCTCGATCAGCTCGATGCCGCCGGGCTCAGCGGCAGCTTGTGCGTCTTGCGCTGCTTTACGTGTGCGCGAGGGCTTGATCCAGTAGCCGGGTTCGTTATCGAACTCCGACCATTCCGCCCGCATACGCTTCGGCCGGCCTACAGCCGGTCAGCATGATGAGGCGGACGCAGTCGGCGGCGACGCCATCGTATTCGGCCAGAGCATCGCTGATCGCCGCCAGCTCCGGCTGGCTGAAGAACCGCTCGCGCTCCTCTTCGTGGTTACGCTCGATGCCGCTGCAAGGATTGCCAAGGACGGCGTTGCGCCAGGGCAGCGTCTCCCCCGCCCTCGGCACCAACGCCAAACTGAACATTTTACTGGCGACCGTGAGCATGCGGTTCGCCCGCACCAGGCGGGGCTTACCGCCACGGCCGATGGACTCGCTGATCTTGCGGTGCATCTCGGCGATATCGCCGCCGTGGACGTCGACGAGCTTGGTATGCTTGCCGAGGTGCTTGCCGATCTCCGCGAGCATGCGCTTCTCGTCGGCGACGCGTACCTTCTCGCTCGACTTCTTCGGCAAATGATCTTCGACATAGCGGTCTATCAGGTCGTGGACGGTCGGCGCCTCGCGCCGCTCGCGCTTGGCGCCAGCTGGGTCTTGGCCTCGATCGATCTCCTTTCGCAGTTCCTTCGCCCGCTCGCGTGCGGCCTCGGCCGACCAGCGCGGGAACGGGCCGATCGTGTACCGCCGCTGTCGCCCGTCGATCCGATAGTCGATGAAAAACGACTTGCTGCCGCCGGCATAGCTTCGCACCCCGAAGCCGGTGGCCTTGCGGTCGTCGTCCCACCACATTGCCGGGCCCGTAAGGCTGTGGAGGAAATCGTTATTCAGCCTGACCGGCTTCTTCGCCTTGGGATTCGCCGCCATATGATCGATGCCCGATCCGGCCGCGTCGTCTCCCGGCATGGCCGGGGGCGCGGCCAAGAACTGAACCTTGCAAATCTCCTGGGATCGCTTCTTGGATCGGTTTTTCAACGGCCCCCACGTCAACCAAACGTCAACGTCGTGAGATGCCGCGACGCACCGCAACGTACCGCGAAAAACCGTTTAAGGCAACAAAAAACCTCGAAATCACCAGATATTTTTGGCCCACAGGAAAAGCGCGTCAACATCAAGACCTTGAAAAAACGCTTTCAGGGCTGCAAAACCGTTTACCCCGGTTCAATTCCGGGCGTGGCCTCCACAGCTTAATTGCACGAAGTAGCGTTGCGGGCGGCTTTCAAAGCCGGAGCGGCTTTGTTATAGGCAGTCGCGCTTGCATGAATGAGCCGCCAAAGTTCCCCGGTAGCTCAGCGGTAGAGCAACCGGCTGTTAACCGGTTGGTCGCTGGTTCGAATCCGGCCCGGGGAGCCACTCTCAAAATCGACTTTTGATTTCCAACAGCTTTTTGAACGCTTTGTCTAATTGCCGCGCCAATTAGACACTTGTTGTTCACGTTTTCAACTTGTCCATCGCCGCCCGCGCGAGACGCTTGCGGTCAACGGTGTTGGTGTAGCGCACGACTTCTTTGAGGCTTGCGTGCCCTGTAATCGCAGCAATCTCGTGGGGCGTACAACCCGCTTCCGCCAATCGAACAGCCGCGGCCTTGCGCAGCCCGTGGAACGAGCAATGATGCAGATTGGCCATGTCGCACTGTTCGCGGAACCAGTTGCCGAAACCGGCGGGAGTGAAAGGCTTACCGAACACCGTGACTAAGAACGTTAGATGGCCACTTGGGGTAGCGTCGATGACCTTCCGCAAGGTCGCGTGTACTGGGATAGACAACTCCGTACCGGTGGTGCGCTCGGTCTTTCCTCTGATCCAACTCAGTACTTCGCTTTTCACATGTTGCGGTCCCATCGCGATAACGTCTTGCCGTGCTTGCCCGGTGTAGAGGCCTAGTGCCAGCGCAAGCCTTGGTTTCGTCCCGACGGGATGACGCGCCTCAAACTGCTCAATCTCGGCCTCGGTCCACCGGTGGAACCCTAACTTAGATTTGGGGCGTAGCGCTTTCACGTCTCGCGTGGGATCATCTGTGCGTACGCCCGTCTCGACGGCGTGCCGCATCATCGCGCGGAGTGCTTTCCGCAGCCCGTTCGCACTTTCCGGCTTCTCCGCGCGCGCAGCCATTAGCTTAACCACATGTTCGCGTCGCAACGCGACAGCGCTCTTATCACCATGCTCGCGGCCATCTTTATCCGTCTCCTGACAGAAACGTTCGATGATCTTGCGCCGGACATATTGACTGTTCGCCTTCATCGAACGGAAATCGACGGAGCCAAAATAGCTGGCTGCAAGTGCTCGCATCGAACCCGGCTTCACGTGAGTAGCGCCGATTTCCATCGGTTGCCCTGCGAGTGCCTCTTCATACGCAGCCATGAAAGCCGGCGACCACGGAAGACCCGGCAATGCAACGCTCTTGAACCCCTTACGACGAAAATAGAAGCGCGCCTTCCGGTTTCGATCTACGTAGCCTTTGACGTATTTTGGAGCGCGGTGCATTAGACGTTATCCCATTCGTTTTCTTGAACGGGCTCCAGCGTCTTGCCTACAGAGACCACGATGTTGCCGTCCGGGGTGATCCTAATGCCCGTGACTTCTGCCCCCGCTTTGGCAACCGCCTTCACTGCCGCAGTCAGGTCCCGCTGCTTGAAAGTGCAAGGTCCACGCCTCCGCCTTGGCGTGGCCGGTCTCGCGGCGGGGTTATGACAAGGGGTAATCAACATGGTTCGTCCCTGGCGGAATGCTCGCCTAAAAGACGATCTACACCCATTCCCTATAGACCACGGGGGGCGGAAAATCGCCCCTTCCTCCGCAGCCGCTGCAGGTCGGACCCCATCCGCTTTAGTCCTTCCAAAAACCCTTAAACGGCGCCGCGCTCAATTCGCTGTAACGCACCGTATGTTGGATCGAGCGATGGCCAAGCCAGTCTTGGATGCGCCTCGTATCGTGCCCGGCGTTCGCCAAGGCGTAGCCGCACCCATGCCGCAGCATGTGGGCATGAACCTGGAACGGGAAGCCGGCGTGCTCGCCGATGCGCTTGATAAGCCGGTTGACGGCATCCGGTGTGAACGGCCCGCCGCGCTCTGTCTCGAATACAAAGCCGCCCGTGGTCTGCCGCTGCAACGCGCGTAGGGCGCGGATTTCGTCGCCGCGCAGTGGATGCGCCGATGGCTTGCCGTTCTTGACGCGGCGGACGTGCAACGTGGCGGCACGGCCCCATTCGACCTGCGACCATTCGAGATCACAGATTTCGATGGCGCGTAGTCCATGCCGATAGGCGACCAGGATCAGCGTGGCGTCGCGCTGGCCATAACGGCTTTCGCGTGCTGCCTTCATCAGTTTCTCGATTTCGTCTGGCGTCAGATATTCGCGCGGCCGTAGGGCGGCATTGGCGCGCCGGATCGGAACTGTCCGGTTTTCGTTACGCGGCTTGACAAGTTGAAGGTGCGTGGTCATTGGGGTTTTCTCCGTTCGGCGAAAGCTACTGACCGATAAATGCACATATTCCGGTCAGTCGCGTTTGCCCCGTCGGGCGGGGTTTCGCCGCGATGCTGGGGTCACGCGGCTTCCTTTGCCGCCAGTGCCGCGGCGGCCCGCTTCTCAGCCATTGCCGCCTTGTACATATCGCCCCATTCGATTGCAGTGCGTTTGCGCCGCACATGGGACGGATATGCGGCCAGAGTGCGGGCTTGTTGCTCGCGAATGGCGCTGTGGATCGCCTCGCCGGTATTGTGTAGCGTGCCGCTCGCGCAATGAACCTTTGGGCTTATGGGCGGCAAACCGCGATCGGCCTCTGCCCGCTGCAGTGCCAGGATGGCGCGCTCCACGGCTTCGCCATAGGCCTGCCGCTCTTCATGTGTCAGCGATTGCAATCCTTCGCGTGCGCGCCAACGCCATTTCGCAACAGTCGCACCTAACGTCGGATAGTCCGCCCCTGCGGCACCGACGCTGGCATAGGAACGTCGCGGACGCGTCATGCCGCTGCCCTCGCGATTGGCGTAGCCAATGCCAAGCCGCGCAGATAGTCCGCTGCAGCCTGCGCCTTGCTACACGCGGTGAAAAAGGCGCGGCTGTCAGTCCTCAAAAGGCCAATCCAGGTTTGGATATAGCCAGCGTGGCGCAGATCGCCGTCAATCGAGAACTCGGCGCACAGGAAAGCCCCGCATAGTTCGGCGACCAGTTCCTCTGTCGCATAGGCTCGTTCACCGAAGCGGTGCCGCAGATCACGGTCAAGACGTGCCTTGTGTCCCGTCCAGTGTCCAAGTTCGTGGAACGCAGTTCCGTAAAAATGCGCGGCACTCTTGAAGGCTTCGAAGCGCGGCAAACTGATGAAGTCATCACCGGGGCGGTAATAGGCTTCGCCGAACCCTTCCCGGATGCTGGCGCCACTGCACGCCAGGAAACCATCAATCGTTGGGTCGCGCTCATCGGGATTGCGTACCTTCACTTCGCCCAGCGTCAAAACGCGGTCGGGCAGGCCGTCACACTGATCGACGTTGAACACAGTGTATTCCCGCATCATGGGAACGATGCGCGTTTCTTCTTCGCTATCCCGGTCGGCGACCTGTAGCTGCTTCACGAAATAGACCTTCGTGCCATGCTCGCCCTTGCGCACGTTGCCCCCTAAGTCCCGAGCCTGCTTGAAAGTGAGATAGCGCGGCGTCCGATAGCCGGCATTTGCCGCCATCCACAACAGCACGACGTTGCATCCTGAGTAGGGTCTATTGGTTACGGCGTTGCATGGCATGTTCTGGCCCGCGGTGGCAGACCATGGCTTGACCCAGGGCGCCGCGCCACGCTCCAATTCTGCAACAATACGTCCAGATACTTCGGCGTACAGATTCCGCTTCATAACGCCGCCGCGTCGCGCAACGGCTTCCAAATTTGCAGCGTGATGCGAGGGTCTACCCCGCCCCTACCCTGGCCAGGCCGGGTGGTCGCGCGAGAAGCAAACCGGGTTGAAAAATCTGTAGCCGGTCTGAACCCTCGTTAACCATGTTGACGGTGGCACAAGCACATGGCCCTGGCGCTCTACCGTCATTTCGAGAAAGCCACCTGGCGACGCTCTCGTTGATCAGGTCGTCATGCGACTTCCGCGAACGTCCTTTCCCGGCCATCCGGACATCGTGCGAAGCAGGCAGCAAGCGCATCGGGGAGCGAAAGACCCAGACAGGACAAAACATGAAGTCGTCGAACCGACCGCAGAAGCCCCATGGCGCGTGGAACCCCGGTCAGGCTTGGCGTCGTTCGCAACGGTCGCTTTGATTGCCGGGAACTATTCCTTTCGCGCTTCGGTTGGCCGGCGCGTCCCTCTAACACCACTGAACTGTTTCTTGCAGGCTTCGGAGATGGTGGCGATGATGTTCTTCTCGAATTTGTCCCTTCTGTCAGAACGAAGTCGAATGATGACCTTTGGGTGTTCTCGCGGGACATAAACATTGACCCCAGACCTAAGCTCATCCATACGCGCTGCGATCTCTAAACGCTCGAACGGCGCATCAGGAAATGTTCCGACAAATTGAATTGCCATTTTGTCGCCGATAGTTTGATCCATCTTTGTGCCCGCAACCGCATTGCAGGCGTCAACAAGTGCAAGAAACTCCTCGCGATTGCTTTCGAGGCCGGACTTCAAAGTGACATCCAAAATCGGAATTTGATTTTTGTCGGTCCAACCTTTGAATCCCCGTTGAACCTCATCAAAGAACTTTTCGGCCTCTTGAGGTAGGATCGGGCGACCGGAGAAAATCGGGATCGATTTTGCCTCAATTTCAAAAACCATTGCGTCTTTTTCGGCTATAAAATCACACCTTCCGTTACCTTCTAAGTCGAAAAACGTAACATCAAAACCGAGGTTGGACACTGCAGCGGCAACCCGCAGCTCATGTTGCACGGAACGCAAGCCAGTCGTTTTCAAGCCGCCGATAATTTGCCCACGAAGCTTTTTCTGAGCCGCCAAAGAGAGATGTGGAATCGTCTGGCCAAGGCCGATAACGAAATCAACTGCCTCATGAATACGCGTTGGAATGCCGGCGAATTTTCCAAATTCCTTTTGCCGCAAAAGCTCCAGATTGAACAGTTGCAATTCCAATGAAAAGCGAAGGTCGTCCAATCTTGTTACGTACCCCTTTACGTTGAGTCCTTTGCCGATGTTGCTGAGCAGTCGGCAATATTCGCTTTCGCCAACAAAATTGACAAATGTTGCAACGTCACGCGAAAAATCGTCTGCCTGGGTGAGAGCGCGATAACGCATTCTAGGACACCCGTCTGAACGCTGGTGGGGGCCGGCCCGGCGCACCGTAAGCTGCCGGACTTCACGGCGGCAATTTCACTCCCGTCGGAGCGCGCTAGTCAATCCGCCTCGGGATCATGGTTCCGCATGATCCCACGTCTGTGACGACAAACTAAGACCGCCGAACGCTACGCCGCCTGACACGGTGCGGGGCTGGCAAATCGTATCGCACGATGGGCGCTACGAGGCGGCCGGCGGGGCAAACCTTGAAACGGTGCCCCCGCTATCGTGGCGGGCGTCACGCTTTGAGAAATGATATGGTGAAGATGCTTGTGGATTGGGAAGCGTCACGGGGCCTCGCATGACCAATGCGTTCTCTTATGGTGACAATCTTGCCATACCGCAAAGCAGAGTGGCAGCCCGTCCGTGACACCAGATCAGTTCATCGCCAAGTGGAAAGTCGCCGAATTGAAAGAAAGGTCGGCGGCGCAATCACATTTCATCGATCTATGCCAAATGTTGGACGAACCGTCGCCAACCGATGCGGACCCCAAGGGGGAGTGGTATGCGTTCGAGCGCGGCGCAACCAAGACAACCGGTGGCGAAGGCTGGGCCGATGTTTGGAAGCGAGGACACTTCGGATGGGAGTACAAGGGAAAGCGCAAAGACTTAGACGCCGCATTTGTACAACTCCAACAGTATGCGCTCGCTTTAGAAAATCCGCCGTTGCTAGTAGTGTGCGACCTGGACCGGTTCCGAATCCACACCAACTGGACCAACAGCGTCTCTGAGATTCACGAATTTGGTCTTAATGATCTTCGCGACGCCGCCATTCGCCAGAAGCTTAAGTGGGTGTTGTCCGACCCCGAGCGACTAAAGCCCGGTAAGACCAGACAAGCGTTAACAGAGAAAGCTGCGGCTGATTTTGCCAAATTGGCGCAACAACTTCGCACGCGTGGGCATCCATCCGACACTGTGGCGCACTTCATTAACCGCCTTGTCTTTTGCATGTTCGCCGAAGACGTAGACCTTCTCCCGAACAAGATGTTCAAGCGAATGCTCGAACATACTCTTGCCCGTCCGGACGACTTCGAAACAATGGCAAGCGACCTGTTCCGCGCAATGAAAGCCGGCGGACAAATCGGATTTGAGCATGTCGCATGGTTCAATGGCGGGCTATTTAACGATGATACCGCACTACCCATGGATAAGGATGATATCATCCTAACTATGAGCGCTGCCGAACTAGATTGGGCGGAAATCGACCCGTCCATTCTTGGCACGCTGTTCGAGCGTGGACTTGACCCAGACAAGCGGTCGCAACTCGGCGCGCACTACACCGACCGCGACAAAATCATGATGATTGTAGTCCCGGTGATCGTGCGGCCATTGCTGACGGAATGGGAGGCAACGAAGGTCGATATTGCGGCAGCGTTTGCGAAGGCCGCGGAGGCCAAGTCGGCGGGCGCCGAAACGAAGGCGCGCGATCGGGCGGTACTTGCTTATCGTACTTTCTTGGATCGCTTGCGAGCCTTCCGCGTATTGGACCCAGCGTGCGGCTCCGGCAATTTTCTCTATCTCGGTCTGTTGGCGCTGAAAGACCTAGAACATCGCGCCAGCATCGAGGCGGAAGCCATGGGCTTGCATCGCGAGTTCCCGCAGATTGGCCCTGCGTCCGTAAAGGGCATCGAAATCAACCATTATGCGGCCGAACTGGCGCGGGTGTCGGTTTGGATTGGCGAAATCCAGTGGATGCAGCGCAACGGCTTCGGGGTATCGCGCGACCCGATCTTGAAGCTGCTAGAAACTATTGAATGCCGCGACGCTGTCCTGAATTCTGACGGCTCCGAAGCCATATGGCCTGACGCGGATGTGGTGATAGGAAACCCGCCCTTTTTAGGCGACAAGTTCATGCGGGACCGTCTTGGGTCGGAATATACCGAAACGCTTCGTTCAACGTATGCGGGTCGTGTACCAGGTGGTGCCGATTACGTTTGTTACTGGTTTGCAAAAGCCCGCGAACAGATCGCCAGCGGCAAAATGGGGCGGGCGGGACTTGTGGCTACAAACTCGATTCGAGGCGGCGCAAATCGCACCGTTCTTGATCGAATTACGGACGCGCAACTCATCTTCGATGCGTGGTCTGACGAAGAATGGACCGTGGACGGCGCTGCCGTCCGTGTATCTCTCATATCGTGGACGGCTAAGAAAGCGAAGACGGACGGGATAAGGCTGGACGGACGCGTAGTCCCTAAAATATTCGCGGACCTAACGGGTGGCAGGACCGATCTTACTAAGGTGCAGGTCATCCCGGAAAACGAGGGTGTCGCGTTCAATGGTATTTCAAAGAAAGGCCGCTTTGATATTGAAGGGGAAATAGCACGCTCGTGGTTGACGTTGCCTCTGAATCCAAATGGCAAACCGAATGCCGACGTGGTTCGTCCATGGATAAACGGGCTAGATATAACCCGAAGGCCGCAGGATATGTGGCTGATACATTTCGGAACGATGCCCGAGCATGAGGCAGCTTTTTTTGAAGCCCCCTATCTTTGGGTGCGCGAAAACGTTTACCCCGAGCGTCGCACCAGCAATTCAGCGATGGAGCGCCGCGACTGGTGGCTTCTAGCGCGTCGTGCGCCTGCGATGCAGTCCGCTTTGATACCATTGTCGCGCTATATCGTAACGCCAGAAGTCGCAAAGCATCGGGTATTCATTTGGGCGGACCCTCGTGTGGTCCCCGACAAGAATGTCGTCGTAATTGCTCGCGACGATGATACGACGTTTGGCATCTTGCACAGCCAATTTCATGCCGCGTGGTCGCTGCGTTTAGGCACAAGCCTTGAAGACCGGCCCCGCTACACGTCATCAACCACATTCCGCACTTTCCCCTTTCCCGAAGGATTGACGCCAAACATTCCACCTTCCGCGTATGCCAGCGATCCACGTGCGATGAAAATCACCGATGCTGCCAAGCGGCTCAATGAACTGCGGGAAGCGTGGCTCAACCCACCCGATTTGGTGCGGCGGGTGCCAGAGGTGGTGCCGGGCTTCCCCGACCGCATTTTGCCGATAGACGACAAGGCAGTTACGATCCTGAAGAAACGAACCTTGACCAACCTCTACAATGAGCGGCCCGCGTGGCTGGCTAACGCGCACAGCGACCTTGATTCTGCCGTCGCGGTTGCATACGGATGGCCGGAGGATATTTCCGAAGACGAGGCGATTGCACGGCTGTTTGCATTTAACCAATTTCGCGCCCCAACCGACGCGATTAGGGACAAAGCGGACATTGGCCAGCCGTTGCTAACAAGGTGACAGCACTTCGATTTGCCGCAAGACGTTCAGGTGCACATTTTACTCATGACTGTCCTAAGCCGTATGAGCCGAGTGGAACGGCCGTCTTACCTTTCCAAACTTATGCATCTGCTGGACGAGAGATGAACTCATTGGCTACCGCAGCGCCTTGCGTCCTCTCCGAAGGGGCTTGGGCGGCGAAGCGCCACTGCGCGGTTTCTTGAAGAATTCGGAAAGCGGCACCTCAAGGGTCGCGGCCAGTCGATCTAGTACGTCAACGGTCGGGTTCCCCACCTGCCGCTCTAGGCCGCCAACATAGGAGCGATCCACATCAGCATCAAAAGCGAGGCGCTCCTGCGAGACGCCGCGCTTGGCCCTAAGTCGCCTCAGATTCCAAGCAACCAGCGCTCGCCCATTCATGCCGCAAAGCGGGCACTTTGGAGGCTATTAAACCACTGGCTATAGACATCTTATTTCTAAAATGCTGCCACGTTTTCATCTTCGGTAAATCCTTTTCGGCAACAGAAACGCAGCAATTGAAACACTATACCGTACGCGCGAGCTGGCGTGTGGAATCGCGCCAAGGTCCTACCTCAGATTTAGCGCGCGGCTTAGATGATGTTTAAAACCCGCGGTGTGAAAAGCATGGCTACCTGATAGATGGCAACGTACCTATCGCTGCAGGCGGAGGCTATAAATGTTACTGGTATACACCATCTACGCATGGAAGCCGCCTGAACTTTCGTCGCTAGAAAAGATATGGCTGGGCGGAGAGATAGCTAAGGTCGGACGGAAAGCATTTGCCACCGCACTCAAACGAAGATTAAGCGCCCCCGCACAGGGGTCAAACAACAAGCCCTTCACGTTCGCCGACGTTCTTAGCGACGCCGAAAAGCTGGGCACCGGCAGCCGCGAACAGTCTCGGCCCTCAATAAAAGCGGTACTAGTTGCTTTATTATTTTTCGGGGCCTGCTTCTGGGTAATAGCATCAAATCGCAGGCTGCTTGTTACGTTTCTGATAGCGATGGCGTTCGTTTTTCCGATAAGCATCGGATCGCTGGTATGGATGTACAACAAGGTCAATCGCTGGGCGCAGAGCCTTATCGACGCATATACCCACGCCATTGCCAACGGAGTGTTGCGCAAGGAAGAGGCTTTGTCCACGGGCGCGGAAACGACGGGTGAGCGCTTGAGCACAGAAGCGGCGCTGGAGCCCGTCAGGGCGCGTCTTCCTGAACATGGACCATCCTCGGCAAGCGTGCAGCGGCCAGACCCTCAGGCATTTCTCCAACAGAAATCCGAACCAACGGGTATCGTCGCAAGTCCGGCGGCAAACGCACGTCCGGACACCATCGACGTCCTGGACCAGGACCATGACTTCGCGCAAGCCACAGCAGTCAGCGATATTGCGGCACGCGCTAGCGCTCGCATGTGTCCTCGGCCTTGTCTTGGCCGGCGCCGGCGTTACGCTTGCCTACATGCAGCGGATGCCGGTTCATGCAGGCAGACCTACGACAGGCGGCCGTATCGATGATGCTGATGCGGCGTATCGTAGAGGCGACTACGCGACCGCCTTGCGACTTTTTCGTCCCTTGGCCGAACAAGGCAACGCCTCCGCCCAGTTCTTTCTCGGGGTCATGTACCGAGACGGGCGCGGCGTACCGAAAAACGACGCCGAGGCGGTGAAGTGGTATCGGCTCGCCGCGGACCAAGGCCTCGCTGTCGCCCAGAACCATCTTGGGTTCAGGTACTTTAACGGCCGGGGCGTATCGCAGAACGACGCCGAGGCGGCGAAGTGGTTTCGCCTCGCTGCCGAGAAAGGTAACGCAAGCGCCCGGATCAGTCTGGGGGCCATGTACTCCAACGGCCGTGGCGTACCGCAGAACGACACCGAGGCAGTGAACTGGTATCGGCTCGCTGCCGACAAAAGCAACGCCAGCGCCCAGAACAGAGTGGGAGTTGCGTACTGGAACGGCTTGGGCGTGTTGCGGGACTACGTGGAGGCGGCGAACTGGTTTCGGCTCGCTGCCGACCAAGGTTTTGCTGAAGCTCAATACAATCTCGGCTCCATGTACTCCAACGGCCCGCTGCCGCAGAACTATCGTGAAGCGGTGAAGTGGTATCGACTCGCTGCAGACCAAGGCAATGCCTACGCCGAATACCAGCTCGGGGTCATGTACTATAACGGCGATGGCGTATCCCGGGACTATGTTAGCGCACACACGTGGTTCAATTTGGCGGCGGTCCAGTTTGATGTTGATGCTGCGGTACAATTTCGAGATTTAGTTGAGCAAAGCATGACGTCGGCGCAGGTTACTGAGGCGCAGAAACTCGCGCAAGAACGGAAGTTCAAACCTAGCCCGTTGCCTTCGGAAATACCCGATGCCCGCCAGCGGGACATCATGCAACGCCGCAAAAACTTTGATGCTTACCGCGTCCTATCGGCGGCAAACCTAAACGGGACGAACGCCGCTACTGGCGCTCCCACAGATTTTCCCGGAAATATGCCACCGCCATCCGCTGATGTTGCTGTTGCGTCGGCACCCGATGGAGTTCCTGATGCCGGCGCTACACCACAAAGTCCACTTCAGCATATTAATATTGACACCGTACTAAATCGCCAGCTCGCATCGTCGGTTTCGGTTCCCCTACAAACGCAAGGTGAGACGTACCTGGTACCCGTTCTCATAAACGGCGCGATCACTCTGACATTCGTTATAGACAGCGGCGCGAGTGATGTGAGCATTCCCGCTGACGTTCTCATAACATTGGTCCGAACAGGCACGGTTGAAGCTACAGATTTTATGGGTAACACGACTTACATGCTTGCCGATGGTCGAACAATCCCTTCAACAACGTTCCGTCTTCGATCCTTAAAGGTGGGGAACAAAATAGTTGAGAACGTCACTGGCAGCGTGGCCCCCGTAGAGGGACCTTTACTGCTAGGCCAAAGTTTTCTCAGCCGATTTAAGGCATGGTCTATCGATAACAGTACACAGGCGTTGATACTGGTGGAGTGACTGTGACGGGGGACCTGAAATTCACGTCTCGCCAAACGATCTAGAAATTCAAAATCATCAAAGCTGTGCCCGCCGACAGCGCGCGAGAAATTGTAACCGTTTTACCGTTCCGCCCTTTTTGCCGGCAAGGTCCGCTTTCAGAGCACTGTTTGACATGGCATTATAATTGGCGCTGAACCCATGGGTAGCGAATGACCCACACAGCATAAGAAGTTAGTGCCGTGGCACCAACGTTAAGCCACAGCAAAAGCGTTCTCATGCATTCTCGTATCCCCCGTGACGTCTGGCACTTTCAAGTCCCCACGAAGTTCATCCAGAAACTCATTGCCTGCTTTTGCAAGATCGGCAGCCCTTTTTCTGACCCACTCGGCGTACTGTTCGACGGTCGTGCTCGTAATCTGCCCTGAAATGAATTGCTGCCTCAGCTTTTCCGCCGTGATCTTGTATTTGGGGATGTAATCCATGGGGTTTTGTTTGGAAATCCGGATATTGATAGTTGGTCCGATTATCGCAATATTGGCTAATGCGTCGATCAAGTCAGCATCCACCTGACCTTCCAGGAATTTTTGGGGAAACACGTGATGGAATTGCGGCTGAAAGCCCGCAAGGTCTCCGCACCATCGAAGCCGATGCGAATACTGCGCTGATCCCAATCAACAGCCTTGTTGCGAAGGACCAGCAAATACAACAAGAGACGACCAAAGCGAGTGTCACCGTAATCTCGCATGAAGTCATCAGCCGTCAGCACCGGGATGTACCGGATGCGAAGGAGCAGCCGCTCTAACGCCTCGGTCAAAGTGGCAGCCTCAGCAATCTCCCGCAAATCCTCCTCCATTGAGGAAGTCGAGGAACTTGAGTATCGGCTGAAGCGAGAAGCCTGAAGAAACCAATAAAGGACGATTGAGAAATCGCCGTCCGGGTATTTGTCAAGCAACGCGATGAGCGGCACCAACGTATTGTCAGCCGGCAGCAACGCATTGCCCGAAATACCGTGATCCCTCAGTTGTTTGATCGCAAGACTCCATGCTCTTGTGGTCCGTTCCCAAACTGGCTGGATCGATGATGCGTTCCAGAAAGCCGTCTCGATTGACCTGTAACGGACCGCCTTTTTGCCAACGCCCGTAAGCGTGCGAAAGACAAGGTTAGGCGACACGTCATATCCAAGTTCGCGAGCTTGAGAAACAAATGGTAGGAAATTGTCTCGAACCCACCCGGGCGTCCGCGCCGCTACAACACCCAAGTAAATGTCCGCTTCCGTAACACGTGTGCCGCGACTGTTAAGCCCCGAAAAGATCTCAACAACGTCTTCAAGATCATTATCGACGGTGATTGTAACAACTTCCATGTCCCTGATCTTTCTAACGCGATCTAGGCGCGTGTATACCTCCATTGCGTCCATGCTATCGCAAAGCCCCTCAAGCTTCACTTGCTTCGCCATATTTTGAAGCGTCTTCAAATCGCTCTCGCGGCTCACATCAAGGATCAGAACGTTGTTAATGGGAATGTAGCGATGGCCTTTGACGCGTCGCGTTGCGGCGTTTGCCACAACAAAGAAAGGAGGCGCCTTCGTATGAACATCAAAACGAACGTCGTACTTGCGGATCGTCTTTTCCCATTCCTCGGTGCTGAACCACCAATAGGGCTTTCGTCCACTCAGTATGCAAAGCGCTGTAGTGCGCTGTTGTCCATCGACGACCCACAGATCAGGGGTTTGCGCGTCGGAGGCGCTTCTCGTCTGCACAGGCGCTGAACTATCCCAAACGAGTAAGGTCCCAACGGGATAGTTAAGCCAAAGCGACTCGATCAGATCGCGCACCTGAGTGGCTTTCCAAACGAAGCCGCGCTGGAACTCGGGAATGCTCCACTTGTGATTTACCGACCGTTCGACAATGTCTTTAATGGTGACTGACGCGTAGGCCATCTCCGTTCTCGCCTCCCCATTTAGCACGTGTAGGTTGCGACCCCTATTCGCGCTTGTCAATCTTTGAGTACAACGCTGGACGATGCTCAAAAAAGTCCGCTGCCTGAAGCAACCGAGATTTACTCGCCCCGAGCCTCGAAATTCGAGCGGAGCAACCGTCTCGTTTAATTCACTCATGCCAGGGGCCTCAGCTTTTGCTCTATTCGGGCCGCCACAAAAAGCGCATCGACACGGCTACCGACAACGTGGCGAACAGCGATGCGCGAGGGCGAACCGCAATGCGACGGTCATTATGCGCAACCGTCTTCATGCCCTCGAAAGCTAGCGCCAGCACACAGTGTGGCCAGCCATCTGATCACAGCACCTTGGCCGAAATTCTGCCACATGTTTGATTGACCTAAAACCGTGTCGTCTGCGCAAAGGGCTTCATGACATCCGCCTCGGCTTTCTCGACTTAGGAATTCCGAGGCCGGGCACTTCGGAGATTGTCGCGGCGTCGCATAAGGCGAGCATGTCCGCGGCGATTTTGCAGCAAGTCGCTGTCGCAACCGGCGGCTTCGAAGCGGGCTTTGAGGCGGGCAAGTTCGGCATCGTATTCCTTGCCCGTCATCTTTTTGGTAAGGATGAGCGTGCTCATGGCAGCATCTTTTGAGTTAAGGCTTTCACCCCAGGCACGACGATCCGTCAGGTGAAGCTTGCCGCGGTGCTACACGAATGCGGGTCCGGTGCAGCCGTAGCTAGCCCGAATTTCAGTGCAGGGCACGAGTGTTTGATCTGCTTCCGCGATTTCCGCTGCTCGGCACAACTGTTCTTCGTTCGGGCCCCTCGCGCTCGCAGCCAATTCCAAGATTTGTTCTGCGCAATTAAAGACCCGCTCGTTAAATATCCCGATCTCATCGCCCCAAGGATCCCACCCGTCGCGCTCGTCCCGCGCGAATAGCTCAACCCGCGGGCCAGGACAAAATCGCTCGATCCTGGCGATCGCCTCCTCTGGTTTACGCGAGTGCTCACGCACGGGAGATACGATCACCTCCCGTACGTCGCGCGCCAGCCGCTGCGGCATGCCGGTGCGAAATAGCAAACAGTCCTCTGCGTTCTTGCGCGTCGTGAACCCCATACCGACGTGCAGATCGTGCTCGCAGTTAATGATTGGCACCGTCGCCTTTGCTTTCGTCTTAATCCACACAAAAGCGCGGCCGGAATATCTGGCGCCCCACGAGCGCGCGACATCGTTGGAAGAACGCTGCGTTCGCGAACCTGCCGGCGCATAGAGTTTGGGAGAGGTTACCCAGAGAAAAATCCACGCACCTTCCGGATGCAACAGATCAGCGACCGGAAGAGCCGCGATATCGGCATCGGTCATGCGTGTGTAATGTTGGGGCCGTCCTTTGGTGCCGGCAACAAAGCGCGTCGGCGGGTCGATGAGCAAACACCGATAATTGTTGCGCACGAGACCAGCAAAGACGTGATCTGGAGGTAACCTCTCCGCCACGGTGCCATCCGCCGAGCGCGCAGCGCGTATTATTGGCGTGGTCCGCGAGACGGAATGCCAGCGTTGATTTGCGGGCAAGAGAGCGGCGTCATTTGATTGAACGACGGGCTGTTTGAAAGGCGATTGAGCGGAGCGCATGCGCGGTCCTTTCCCCGCCCGCATAGGGCGGATCAAAAGAACCAAGCTTCATCTCCTTTGGAGGGACGGGGCCGAGCTATAGCCGCTTGGAGTAGGCCGCTCGGATCGCCACCGAGCGAACAACCAGAAAGGTGGTTTCGCGCTCAACGTGAGAGACATGAGCGCAGCGGCGCACGGATTCAAGTTAAAAAAGGCACCGATATGGTTAACGCGTCAACGCTTCGGCACGAGCCGACCATGCTCCAACGCTGGCTATCAGTGGATGAATCCTTGTTCCCTGTTCTTTGGTGTTGCTACTACGTCACCTTGTAAGAGGCTTTTGATCAAGCGTTCCAGCAGTTCGAGTGGCCAAGACAACGCCAGTTTCAATGCAGCTTCGCTCACATCCGGATACCGCATCCGCAATTCGAACATGCCGTGGACCTGGGCAGCCTCGGTGAACCACAAGCGGGGGCCTGAAACGGGGATGTTGGCAAAATATGGCTCCTGAGCCCAACGTTCGGCGTTAAAACTGCCGAAGCCACTGACATACAAGATGGCGAAAAGCTGCGCGATCAACTTGGCGCATTTGCGCTTGGTCTTAGCTTTCAAACCGCCATTGCCGCACTCGATCAATCCACGCGCAACTTCTGAAACGGCATCGGCTAGAAGCGTTCCGAGGCGGTGCTCGATCCGGCTGGGTTGGGGACGTTTCGCCCCACGTTTGAAGCCAGGATACCCGTAATACTCTTCGTGTGTCGCCACCGCGACAGGCGGCGGTGCCGTCGCGCTTTGTGTTGGAATTCGATATGGCGCAATCTCCAGCGGCATGAGGTTATCGGTTCAGGCGGCGAGGTCAATTGGGTGATCGATAGTCGTTGTGGCAAGGGTTTGCCAGCCGTCGACCTTGCGCATGTTGATCTGGCCGGAGGCGAGCAGGGCCCAGAACAACATGCCAGCAGTCTCTGCTGATGGCAGCACGGTCTGGGTTTTGATCCGACGTTTAAACTCCTCGTGCAGGCGTTCAATTGCATTCGTGGTACGCGCGCTGCGCCATTGGCTCGGCGGCAAGAGTGCAAACGTGAACAACCGATCGCCGGCTTCTTCCAGGCTGTCGGCGACCGCGCGGTGCTTGAGCCGCCATTTGCGGATGAACCCCTTGCGGCGCATTGCGATGTCCTCCGGTGTGGCCGCGTAGATCATGTCGGTATAGTCGGCGCCGATTTCCTCATGCAGGCGTTCCGGCGCGTGCGCGAGCAGATTGCGATGCTTGTGAACCGTGCAGCGCTGCACCGGCACGCCGTCCCAGACGGCGGCAATCGCTTTCTCCAGTCCTGGCGCGCCGTCGACGATCAGGAATGCCGGCCGCCGCAGGCCACGCGCGACCAGATCGTCGAGCACAGTGCGCCAAGCCTCGGCGGATTCGCCGCCCCTGTGCTTGACCGCGAGCAGCACCTTCTGGCCGTCCGCGCGCACGCCGATGACCACGAGCAGCGAGATCGCCGTGGCCTTCCGATCGAGCCGGACGCGAGCCACGGTGCCGTCGAGGATCAGCCGCACTATCGGCTCGTCGGTCAGCGCGCGAGCATTCCAGACGTCCCAATCGCTTTTGATCTTGCGCCAGACCCGGCTCACGATGTCCTTGCTGACGCCATCGCGGAATAGCGCTGCCAGAGCCCGCCGCACCCGGCGCGTATTGGTGCCGGCGAGATAGGCGCTCGCAATCAGCGCATCGGCGGTGAGCGTGCGGCGCTGATAGCTTCGCAGCACCTGGCTATGCCATTCGGTGGTGCCTTCGCGCGTTTGCAGCCGAGCCCGCGGCACGCTGATCTCGGTCTTGCCGAAGCTCCCGGTCAGCGAGCGGGTGCGCCTGCCATGCCGATGGCCGACGAAGCTTGCTTGTCCGCAGTCACCATTCTTTCCGCGCCCATATCGAGGGCGAGCGAGCGCCGCGTCGAGCTCACACCGGATCAGTTCTTCGATGAACCCTCGCACCCGATCGCGCACACCGCTCTCGATCGGATCAAACCAGTTATCGAAAAGGTGGGCCGCAGTCTCGTTTCCAGGCGCGAAAGAATCAGTTCCTGTGGTAACCTTGATCATGGCGTTGGTCTCCGTTCCGGCGCTCCAACGCCGGGTAATTCGAGGTTGAACACGGAGACTACGCCAACCAAATTCCAACCACTCCCGCTACGCCACCCAGCCGCTTTTTCGAGCGGTCTTTGGACGCTAGGGGGGCCGACTGTGGCAAGGTGAACTCCATTTCTATTGAGGAACGTGTAAGCTGAAATGGTGCAGCGGTTGGGATCGCGCGGGTCGTTCACCCAAACAGGGGCGGCGGAACCTAATATGAGGTCCGTTTCCACGTTGCGGATCACTAGTTTATCGTCGTGTAGCTGTTCCAGCCGGTAACGCATTTGAACTTCTCCTATTTCAGATTACACCTTTACCGCGCGCCCTAGAGTTTTGCGCGTCGTCTCACTTGGCTCACCTATGTCTCGCCCATGTTGTCTCACCACAAACGCCCGTGGCGACTGCGAGTGTCCCACCTGTCTCAGCGCAAGGGGCATAGCGCCAATTAATGCCTGCCGTGCCTTGGTCCGCTGTTCCTCTCTGTAGTCTTCTATTAATTGCGGATAAGGCGAGACACCTGAGACACCTGAGACAGACGCCCAATCGGCGCGCATTTTCGCTGTCCCACCTGCAACGCACAGGTGAGACCGCGTGGGACAGGCGCGCCGGTCAAAGCGCAGGCCAAACTGGTTATTTGATGCCGAGCCGATCATCCAATTTCCCCTGCCACTTGACCCCCGTAGGCACGTCATAGCCCCATGGACGGCTCTTGCTGTTGCCGATGCTATTTTTAGATGCTGCGAGGCGCTTCCGCGGTCCGAACATTTCGGCGCATGCCTTACCGAAACCCACCGTGCTTAATGCGCGCAGCCCATTTTGCCTGCAAAACCCTGTGTAGGCGTCCCGGAGCGTTGCCAACGAAATTAGCTTTCCTAGATCAGGCGTCGCGTCAGTTCCGTACGGGTCTCGTCCCGCTCCGATAACTGCATCTGCCTCAATGCACGCTTGCGACCATTGCGAAACGCTGTCGCCGCTCATCCGCTGCTGTTCGGCAGTCTCGCTAGTCTTTAGGATTTCTCGGGGATGCCAATCACCAAGCCGTATACGCAGGAGGAAATGCAAGAACTCACTTGTGCCGCCATCCGCCAGATCACGGTACAAGCCGTCGAACCACGCCTTGTCTCCCGCGCGCTCGTCGCTCACGTCGTACACAACGTTGCGTCGCTCCTTCACGCCAGCCGCGACCGCATGATCGTGATTTGTTGTCGCAATAATCTTGAGGCGGTTGGGTATCTGTCGACAACTTCCAAACTTGCGCTCGACCTGAATAGTGTCGCCGGTCACAAGCGACTTGAACTTGTCCGCCGCCTTGTGGTCGCCAGCCCACAGGATTTCCTCAGCAAGCACGAAGGACACGGTTTCAAGCCAGTCAGTAAAGCGGCCCAGCAACCGCTCTTTGTCATCAATCAGCGCCCCGTGTTGCCCGAAAATGTCGAGCATTACTTTGCCGAGCGTGCTCTTGCCCGTGCCCTGTTTACGGCTCTTGAGCATGATGACAACGCCAGAGTGCTTCTCTGGGTTTTGCACCATCCACGCAAGCGAACGTATTATGTATTTGAACTTATCCGTCTCGCGCCGGCAGATGACTTCCCGGATGTGTCGGAGCAGCCGTCGCTGCTTTTGCCATCCTTTGCGGGGCTCGACACCATACCCATGCCAAAGATTGTACTCGCTCTGGTCCGTCGTGCTACCGGGTTTGAACACAAGTTTTCTTTGGTGTCGCTTGGGGTTTTCCTTCCAGAACTTGTCGCCCGCAACCAGCTTCGGCGCTTTGGCAGTGCCAACATTCACAAGGATGTTTTGTATTTCGAGCTTGAACTGTTCAGGCGGGAGGAACGTGATGGTGCCATCGTCATTGATGCGGAAAATGGCGGTCTCTTGATTGCTCTTGCCGACGAAAAAGTGTGAGTTGAGAACTTCGAGCGCATCTTTCTCGGTGTACTTCCCACCACAGAGCGGGCTACGTCGCAGCGGCGGAAGCGTCGTAAAACCCGTTTCTACGGGCCCAGTGTTCGCAGGTTGCTCGCTGGTCTCTGTGCGAGGAAAGTTGATTTCTGCGAGTTCGTCGGCCCTTACGTGTTCGCCAAGCGCATCCACGTATTCGCTCCGCTCGTCTTGAAGCCCTGCTGGACGAGCAGCGGAACTGTCTGGCGTGCCGATAATGGTTTGAAAGGGACTGCTCACGGCAAATCTCCATCGTCGCCCAACGATGGCTTCGGGGGACCAATAGTTTCTTCAAATCGGAGTGTGTTGGTGCCCAAATTTATCGTGATGATGAACTTCTCACCATCCCGCGACGCGGCATCTAATTCGTCGCCAGCGGCTTGGCGAAGTTCTCTTGCTGCTTCGATGCGGTGACGCGGCGGCACCTGTTCATCAGTGAGAATGTCACCGAGCACGTTAGGCGCTTTGGCAAGTTGTCGCTGCGCCCCTTCCCTCGCCGCGACGCCACTGGAGATGCGGCGCTCCCGCTCGGCGCGAACCGCCTGGAGCAAGGGCGTGTTGCCGGCCAGTTGTTCCCAGTTTGCATCGCTAAGTTCATACTTGGCCTTGATTTCGGGGTCGGAGATCAGCCCTTCTGTGTTGCGGGCGCAATCAGCAACGAACGCCTCGCCTACCGCACTGACCAGCGGGACATTGAGGCCGCGAAGAACGACCGCGCCGGGAGCCACAGGTACCCTATCGTGCTTATCGTTCATCGCACGATCCCCCGGCGGATGCTGTGTCCAAAGTTGACAGGTCCTCAAGGCGGACTTCATCCGCGCGGGACAACATCCACAATTCAAGGTCGGAAATCCTATAGCGGATAAAGTTGCCCCTGCCGTGATAGCGCGGTCCCTTTCGTTGTGATCGCCAGTTCAACATCACGCCGGGAGTGGAACCGAGATAAGCTGCGGCATGTGCTGTGGGAATGAATGCTGATGCAGGCAAGCCGGCAATTTCCGCCAGCAAATCTTCGCGGGATTTCTCTGTGCTGCGGTCGGGCGTGCATTTCTCGGGCATGTCGGCTCTCCCCTAAATAGGCCAACACACCATCTACTCCCGTCCTCGCTCTACGCAGGGGGGCGGGAAATCGCACCTGTTTTCTGGCGATGGGACGATCAGCGTCGCGGGGTGAGTTTTATAGGGTGCGCGAATTTGGCCGACGCTGGCGTTTGTCGACGCGACGCCCCCTCGCCGCCAGTTCAGCTTTCTGCGCAGCCTCCATGGCCGGGGACATTACCCCATACTGATGTTGCGCGGCCCGCTTGCCCGGCAGTTTAAGGTCCTGAGGAAGAGCTTTACCGGACACATCTGCAATTTCTCGGGCTAGGCGGAAGAAAAAGCTTTCCGGTGCGTCAGCGTCGGGGCCGTCGCCGCGATCATACCGCTTCCTCCATCGCGTTGGACGTAGGCCGGCCCCTTCCAAGGCACGCTTAACATCCGAGAGGAAAATCTGTAGCGCCGCTGCCTTGTCAGAGAGGCCGCGCTTGCCAGCTCTGATACCGCCGCGCCAGTAGCGGACTGCCTGCACTAAATCATCAACCAGTTGTTCGTGGGCTTTGGGAGAAAGTACCGCCAGTTCGTCAAAATCGACCAATGCGTGCCGCACGAGGTCATGGTCGGGCGCTGGAATGGGGGCTGTGGGATCGATTTCCTGAATGTCGTAAATCGACAGACGGCTACGGAAATGCTTACGGGGCATCGTAGGGGCATCCAGATTGGGGGGCCGGCGGGAACTTATCCGCGCATATCGCCCGAGGGTTACGTACCATGAATGCCGTGCCGGGTGACGCCCGACCATAACCAATGGTTAGTCCCCGTTGATGGCTGCCGGGCCGATCTTTCAAGCGTATCGGGGGGCCCGCTTCGGGGTCTCAAGTTAGACAGTCGCCAGAAAACGCCTTTTCTCTCAAGATCGCCCGTTGACCACAGCGGACACCGCAAGCCATTGATTTTACTTGCGCCGGCGTCTCCGGCCCGGGGAGCCAAACAAAATCAATCGTTTAGCGGCCGCTGCGCAGAAGTCAGAAAAGCCATTTTTAGGTTTTGGCAACGCCGGTGGCAACATCTGACACGTTTCGCGATTTGCGGGGAACTGCCTCGATAATTAGTTGAGCGGCAAGGGCTGCCGACTGGCGTAGGGTGTGGGTCGGCTCAAGCGCATCAGCGAGAAGGCGACGGGCGGAGCCGGCTGAGAACCACATGGCAGCGAAGCTATCGATTGAAGATTACGCGTTGCTGGCTGATCTCGAAGCGAGAGGCGGTGTCGCTACCATCTCCGACAATCGGCCGCGCCAGGGGGCCGATCACCTCGTGGGCGCCGGGTATGCGACGTCGCGGAATCTCAACGTCAGCGTCGTCGAATACGAGATCACCCGCTTGGGCAGAATTGCCCTGGTGCTCAAGTCCTATGGTCTCTGGAGCACCGATTTCTCGGTCATCGAACCGCACCGCTCCGATATCGACGGTCTGTGGCGCGTGAAGGTCAGCAGCGACGGCGATCAGGCGTTGTTGATGGATATCGGCTCGACGACGAAACTCGCGATCCACTTGCGGGCCGTTGGCGCCGACGATCTCACTAAGTGGTTCGAGGCCGAAACCGACAGAACGCGCCGTTACGCACTCAGCAGGTTGACAAGGGCATCGTGACCCCGTCGCTCAACACGCTCGCCGATCTCGATCGGACTATCGCGTCGTTCCCGGCCGAAGTCAGACAGAATACTGGCTGGACGACGTTTGCCCTCGCGACGTCGATCATCGGACATTTTCTGGGCAGAGACTGGGTAACGGCGAACATACCTCAACAGGATGCCAGCAGCAGCGGTCCGGTCGGATTTTTCCAGATGGATTTTTCATCGGCGGAAAGGGCCGAAGCAAAAACGGCGAGGATCGTCGACTTCGCGGAAACGTTGTTCAACCTGCGGCATATTGGAGGTTTCGACGAGCGGGTCGATCAGATGAGGACGGGCAACTCGGAATCCTCCTTCGCGGAATTCGACTTTGGTCGGTTTCTCTATGTTCACGACATTGATTTTCGCTTCGTCGTTCCGTCGGGCCAGCGGGGGCGCGATTACGATTGTGCGCTGACATACGGCGACGGCCGATCCGCACGCGCCGACGCGAAGTGTAGGATCGAGAGCAGCGAGATCCGTCCGGATGCCATCCGGCACGCTCTCGAGACGGCGCGGAAGAAAAACCTGCCGAAGGATGAGCCCGGCATCGTATTCGTGAAGGTGCCGCAGACATGGCTGCAATTTGCGGACGTCCGACACGGCCTAGTCGACGTCGCGGCCGATTTCCTGCGCCAAACAGAGCGCATCGTGTTGGTCGCTCTATATTGCTCGGCTCAGTTTCCGGCCAAGGAACACCGGCTGACGGTCATGCGTCATCTGCAAGAAGAGGTGGAGAATCCGAAGCACCGCTTCGACATGACGAAGAGCTGGCGGCTGTTTAAGGGCTTCCAGGTTCCGCGCGAATGGAACGGCATGCCACCGAAGTGGCATCGCGTTTTCTCGCGGGGATCGAATGATCCGGCTTACAAATCTGGACCCACGGGTGCCGGCGCTGGTGAGCTCACGACCGAGGCGTGCCAGTAAAAGATATCTAATCGTGGGGACAAGGTCATGTTGGGATTTGGGGCTCTCGGCGAAAGCGCGCTCGGTGCGCTCCCGACTAGAGAAATAGAGCAAATAGACCGCGGGCGGCAGATTGCTTCACTGACCGTCGGCACAGTGATCATTCCGGATCGTCAGGATGCGGAAGGCATCCTCGTTAAGTCCTATGCGGATCTGTGGCTTGAGATCGCTCGACACTTGGGCGCCGACTGGTCTCTCGCTTTCGGGATCGATCCCCGGGTATGGGAGGAGCTGCTCGCTGCCGCATTCACGAGGGCTGGCTACGGTGTGACGTTGACACCGCGATCGGGCGACCGCGGCCGAGATATCATCGCGGCAAGGACTGGTGTTGGAAGCATGCGCATTCTGGGATCGATGAAAGCCTACAAGCCCGACCACTTGGTTACGCGTGAGCACGTCCACGAAATGCTCGGCGTCGTGACGGCGGACCAAGCGGCGAGCAAAGGTATCATCGCGACAACATCCGATTTCGCCCCTAGAATCCTGGATGACCCAGGTTTGTCGCGCTCTGTCCCCTATCGGCTCGAGCTCATGAATGGCATCGAGCTGCGGCTCAAGCAACTCGCTGAGCCGCAAATCGCGATTTTGCGGCCCTCTTGTTTGAGGAAACCGCGGCGCGCGCCGCCGATGAGGTCCAGCGGCCATCGCCGCAGTTACGCCGCGAAATGGTCGCAGCGCTGCGGGTGATTGCGCTCCCAAGCAGCGAAGGTCTGCTTTGCCCCCGGCGGATTCAACCGATCAGCGCAACACCTTCTAATCTTACGAGGTGAGGAGGTGTGCGATGGTGACGTCACGGATTTGTTTCACTGCAGCGCAGAAGGCCGAGCTGTGGGAGCGGTGGAAGAACGGGCAAAGTGCTGCAGCCATCTCGCGGGCGCTGGAAAGGAAGAACAAGACCGGCGTTGAGCGGATCGTGGTACTCCATGGAGGGATCGTGCCGGCGCCGCGCCGGAGAGCCTTGGCAGCACTAAGGCTTGAGGAACGCGAAGAGATTTCGCGTGGCATTGCCGTGGGCCGGTCGATCCGGCAGATCGCCCAGGGCCTCGGACGGGCGCCATCGACAGTAAGCCGGGAGATCAGGCGCAACGACGGCAGTCAGGCCTATCGTGCAAACCGGGCTGATCGGCGTGCCTGGGAGCGGGCGTTGCGCCCCAAGCCTTGTCGTTTGGCGCTGTACAGGGAGCTACGATGGCGCGTGGCGCAGAAGCTCTCACTGCAATGGTCGCCGCAGCAGATCTCCGGCTGGCTGAAGCAGGAGTTCCCAACCCATCAAGACATGCAGATATCTCACGAAGCGATCTATCGCAGCCTGTTCATCCAGACCCGCGGCGTGCTGAAGAAGGAGCTGACGGCGCAGTTGCGTACTGCGCGGCGGATGCATCGCCCCAAGAGCCACAACGCGAAGAGTGGACAGGGGCATATCCTAGATATGGTCTCCATCCGCGAGCGGCCCGCCGAGATTGAGGATCGCGCCGTGCCGGGGCATTGGGAAGGAGACCTTCTTACCGGAGCGAACGACACGCACATCGCCACCCTCGTCGAGCGCAATACCCGCTTCACGATGCTCGTCAAGATCCCCCGCAAGAACACGACGACTGTTGTTGCTGCGCTTGCCAAGCACATCGGCAAGCTGCCTGAGGAGTTGCGACGCTCCCTGACCTGGGATCAAGGCAAAGAGATGCATGCCCACAAGCGCTTCACGGTTGCCACCAACGTCCAGGTTTACTTCTGTGATCCGCGCAGTCCCTGGCAGCGCGGCTCAAACGAGAACACCAACGGCCTGCTGCGTCAGTACTTCCCGAGAGGAACCGACTTCTCGCGCTTCTCTCAGAGTTATCTGAACGCGATTGCTCTGCGGCTCAATCAACGTCCGCGAAAGACCTTGGGCTTCCAAACGCCGGCCGATAGACTACAAGCGGTGTTGCACTGACCGGTTGAACGCACAATATTTGCGATGGCTGCTTGTCGCCGGAGCGATGGCTGTTATCCGAAATGCGCGGCAGCAAGGCATGTGCCTGCCATCATTTCGCAAGATCGCGGCTGTTCGAACCCCCTGCTCGAACGTCCACCAGGTGCGGCTGGTCAACTTGCCATGCTGGACTAAAGCCGACGCCGGCGCTCCATGTTGCGCCCGAGACGACTTGAGACATGCGGCCGCAGATCAGCAAAGCTGACCTGCGGGTCGCGGGCAGCCCTCCAGTCGAACAGTTAACGCATTTTCAGAATGATGACCTGATCGCTGGTTGGATCGGTCGTCTTGCGGAGTTTGGCGACCTCCGCTGCTGTGACCGGCGGCGCCTGGTTGCCCCAACCGTTGCGGATGAAGGTGACAACGTCCGCGACCTCCTGATCGGAGTACTGCTGCCGGAATTGCGGCATGCGATAGGGGTCCGGAGTCCCTTTGACGACCAGCGGATTCGAGGCGTTCAGCACCAGGTTGATGAGCGACGACGGATCGTTGTCGAGCACGACCGGATTGCCGGCGAGCGCCGGCGTGTACGGGCCGAAATCCGTTGCCATCGAAGCCATGACAGTTCGCGCAGGTGCCGGTGTAGATGGTCGCGCCGGGTTGCGATGCGTGGCCGGAACGCAACGCCGCCGTTGTCGCGTCATCATAGATAACGGGTTGCTGCGCGGATGTCGCCGGCAGCGATTTCAGATAGGTTGCGATCGCGTTGATGTCGCTATCCGACAGATATGGCGTGCTATTGTTGACGACGTCGATCATCGAGCCGAACGCCGTCTCGCCGCGGTTGTGGCCGGCTTTAAGAAAATCGGCGAGGTCGTCCTTCGACCAAGTGCCGAGACCGGTGCGAATGTCGCCGCGCAGGTCGGGCGCGTACCAGGCGTCCAGCAAGCGCCCCGGAGAGATAGGCCGGACTGCTCGTCGTCGAGTGCTTTTTCCTGCCAGGCGAGGCCGCGCGGGGTGTGGCAGGCGCCGCAATGGCCGAGGCCCTGCACCAGATAGGCGCCGCGATTCCAATCGGCATCGTGGTCGCTCTTGGCGACATAGCTGCCGCTGGTGGTGAACACGAGATTCCAGATCGCAAGCGGCCAACGAAAACTGAGCAGCGTCGGAATCTCGTTCTTCAAGTTCTCCTGGTGGACCGGCGGCACCTGCTTCATGAAGAAATCGTAGAGCGCCGCCACGTCGGCGTCGGTCAGCTTGGCATAAGACGGATACGGCATTGCCGGATAGAGCCGGTGACCGTCCTTGGCGATACCCCGCCGCACGGCGCGATCGAAATCCTCAAGGCTGTAGCTGCCGATGCCGGTCTCAGGATCGGGCGTGATGTTGGTCGAGTAAATTGCGCCGAGCGGGCTACCCATCTTCAGGCCGCCGGCGAATGCCTTGCCGCCTGGGACCGAATGACAGGCCACGCAATCGCCGGCCCGCGCCAAATATTCGCCTTGACTGCCGGGACGACCGGCGCTCTCCTCCTCTGCCCGCGATGTCGAGATTGCGAAGAGCAAAAGCAGGCCGCAGAAGGCTGCCCTTGAAATTATCGTCACGTCGCCTGCCTCCTCAGCAGACGTCGTCCACCTCATTTTTGGGCATTGGCGGGAGGCGGCCGTTGCGCCGCCCTCGCATCGTTTGTGAGATGCGCGGGCTATGCCGAGCCGCGCTGGTCAGATCGTGATCGCTGATCGGCAGCGAACGGAGGCGCTTGCCGGTGGCGGCGAAGATCGCGTTCGCCACCGCGGCGGCGATCGGCGGGGTTGCGGGCTCGCCCGCGCCGCCCCACACCTTGCCGCCGCTCGGCACCAGATGGACGTCGATCTTCGGCGCCTCGGCAAGGCGCACCATGCGGTAGGTATCGAAATTGCCCTGCACCGCCGCGCCGTCCTTGATCGTGATCTTGCCGTAGAGCGCAGCGGTCAAACCATAGATCACGGCGCCCTCGGCCTGTTCGGCGATGGTCAGCGGATTGACCATGTAGCGGGTATCGAGCGCGACAGTGACGCGATTGACCTTCACCTGGCCGTCCGGCTTGACAGTGACCTCGGCGACCTGCGCGCAGAGGCTGTCGCAATCCTTGCAGATGGCGATGCCGCGGCCGCTGCCTTTCGGCAACGGCTTGCCCCAATCGCCCTTCTCCGCGGCGGTATCCAGTACCTTGAGCCAGTCGGGCTTGCCCTCCAGCAGCTTGCGCCGCATCTGATAGGGATCGATGCCGCTTGCCGCCGCCATCTCGTCGAGGAAGCTCTCGATGGCGAAGATGTGCTGGTTGACGCCGGGCGCGCGCCAGAACCACACCGGCAAGTGCGTGTTCTTGATCAGCGACTCCACGCGCATATTCGGCACGTTGTAGCCGTTGTCGGCCAGTCCGGCGACGGTTTGCGGCTCGACTTTATTGACCGGACGCGGAATGCCGACCGAATCGAAGATCGACGAGGTCACGACGCGCATCGACCATGCGGTCGGCATTCCGTCGGCTCCGACGGCGGCCTTGAAGCCGACCACCGCGTGCGGACGGAACTTGTCCTGGCGGGTATCCTCTTCGCGCGTCCAGACAAGCTTCACCGGGCGCTGAACGGCTTTGGCGATGGCGATGGCTTGCTTGACCTCGTCGTTTGCGTCGCGGCGGCCGAAGCCACCGCCGAGGAAGCCGTTGTGGACATAGACTTGCTCCGGCTTCAGGCCGGATGCCTTCGCCGCCGCTTCGAGCGCCTCATCCGCGTCTTGCGTTCCGACCCACACGTCGAGCCGGTCGGGCTGCAAATTCACGGTCGCATTCATCGGCTCCATCGGCGAATGCGACAGATAAGGCGTCTCGTAGATGGCCTCGAATGTCTTGGCCGCGCCTGAGAAGGCCTGATCGACATTGCCGTCGTTGCGCGCGGTCAGCATGGGCTCGTTGAGCGCGGCGCGAAACATCTGCGAAAGTTTGTCGCTGTCGACTTTGCCTGCTGCACCGACGTCCCACTCCGGTTGCAGCCGGGACAGGGCCCGCTTGGCGCGCCAATAGGTATCGGTCGCCACCACGGCCACGGCATTCGGAAGCTTCACCACCTTGAGCACGCCCGGTGCGCCGTTGAGCACCGAGTCATCAACGCTCTTGAGCTTGCCGCCGGGGACGGGGCAAGCCGTGATCGCGGCGAAAACCATGCCCGGAACTTGCGCGTCGATGCCGAATTTGGCCGAGCCATCGGTCTTGTGCACCACATCGACGCGCGGCAGCGGCTTGGGGATGAAGGTGAATTGAGCGGGCGTTTTGATCGCCGGCTCGGCCGCGAGCGTAATCTTCGCCGCGTCGGCCGCGAGTTCGCCGAAACGCAGGGTCCGGCCCGAAGGCGTATGGGTCACCACGCTCTGCGCTGCCGAGCATTCCGATGCCGGAACGTTCCAGCGCGCCGCGGCGGCGGCAATGAGACGCTCGCGCGCGCTGGCGCCAACCTGCTGCACCCTCTTTTGCGATGCCCGTACTGACATGCTGCCGTGCGAGAACATCGGACCATAGACCTTGTTCTCCCGCAAATTTGCGGTTCGGCGAGGCATATTCGATCCGCACCTTCGACCAGTCGCACTGCAGTTCCTCGGCAATCATCATCGGCAGCGCCGTCATGCTGCCTTGCCCCATCTCCGATCGCTGATAGCGGATCAGGATGGAATCGTCCGGATCGATCGCGATCCACGCATCGATATCGTTCGGACTATAGGCGTTGTCGTCAGTCCCAGGCGCTGTCCCGACAGTCGCGGCGCGGGCGGCGCGTGGCGCGGCGCCGATGCCGATCATGAAACCGCCGGCGGCGGTTGCTGCGGTGAGGATGAAGTGGCGGCGGCTGAGAGTCGAAGCGACGTGGGTTCCGTGCATCGCGACCTCTCCTTAAGCTTTCATCATGTCGGCGGCGCGATGAATGGCGCGGCGCAGACGCTCATAGGTTCCGCACCGGCAGATATTCGTGATGTTGGCGTCGATATCGGCATCGGTCGGATTGGGGAAGTCTTTCAGGAATGCGACGGTGGCCATGATCTGCCCTGACTGGCAGTAGCCGCATTGTGGAACGTCTTCCGCAATCCACGCGCGCTGCACCGGATGGGTGTTGTCCGGGGAGAGACCTTCGATGGTGGTAACCTTCGCGCCATCGAGCGCGCCGATCGGCACCGAGCAGGAGCGCATCGGCTTGCCGTCGATATGCACCGTGCAGGCGCCGCATTGCGCGATGCCGCAGCCGAATTTCGTGCCGGTCAGGCCGATCACGTCGCGCAGCACCCAAAGCAACGGCGTATCGGGCTCGATATCGATGTGTTGGCGGGTTCCGTTGACTTCGATCGCGATCACCGTGGCTCTCCTCAGAGTGGGTGATAGGACAGAAAACGACGCAAGCTCACGTTGCCTCGAGACACAAAGCTAGTACTGCCTTCGACATCATCCAAGGCACCATGGAACTCCACGCATCACAAGGTAGAGATCGAAGTAAATGGCGGTAATGCCGAAGCAGGGTTTCGAAATAATAGCGGGACACTCAGTCGGATTGCACGGTCCCGCGCCATTCGTGGTCGTCGGCGAGCCGGGCAAGCCCGCGAACTAAGCCGAAGCCGCAACGAGCATGTCGGCGTTGTGAAGGGTTTCGGATGACGGTCGATCATAATGCGAGCCACGGGTTTGGGGCCGTCACCGATAAGCGGCCGCTTCGACATTTAGCCCGGTTCGTACTCATTGGTCTGTATACCGGCACTCGCGCCGGCGCGATCGCCTCGGCGTCGCCATACCGTGACCTCGGACATTCGTTCGTCGACCTCGACCAGGGCATCTTTTATCGGCTGGCTATCGGTCGCCGTGCCACCAACAAGCGTCAATCGCCGGCGCCGATACCGCCGCGGCTTTTAGCGCACATGCGCCGCTGGGTCCGACGCGGCATCGTGACGTCGCACTTCGTCGAATGGCAGGGCGCGCCGGTCAAGTCGGTCAAGACCGGGTTCCAGCACGCCGTGGAGCTTGCAGGACTATGGGGTCGGGTCACGCCACACACTCTCCGGCACACGGCCGCGACCTGGCTGATGCAGCGGGGCGTGCCGATCATGTCGGCCGAAATGATCGAGCGGACCTACGGCCATCACCATCCGGACTACATGCGGGCCGCTGCGCAGGCGATCACGTCGAAACAATCGCAGAACGTTTCATTGGTTGTTTCGTTGGTTGAGCCGGAAAATGATTCAGCCAAGCGGCAAAAAACATAATGAAATCATGGTGGCGGACGCAGTCGTGATCGAACCCGTCTCATACAAAGAAAATCCGAATAACAGGGAAAAATACAGGGAAAATCGGGAAATTGTGCCTGAAAATGATGACAACTCCGTCACTTAGTGCAACATCTACGCGGGTTTTTGGCGATATTCCTTGCGAAAATTATCAGGGAACCAATTCGACGTAACAGGGAAACTATTAGCAAATAACAGGGATCACGGCCCTTTTAATTGAGGCGCTGAAAGAGCAGAGATTAACCAGGGAAGCCCAGGCGCGCTCGGTAATAGCTCACTAAATCTGAGGGCTCTGCGTCCTAGTTCGGTTACGAACTCGAGCTCCGCAGCTACTTGCGAGGCGCTTTTCATTTCGAGACTTGACCGAAGTTAAACCTGCCCGAACAATCTGCTCGAGCGCACAAGAAAAAGGCCCGGAATAAATCCCGGGCCTTCATCGTTTCGGTTGTTGAGGGTTGGCTTAATAGTCCATGCCGCCCATGCCACCGCCAGGCATAGCCGGGGCCCCACTGTCCTTCTTCGGCCTTTCGGCGACCATGGCCTCTGTGGTGATCAGTAGCCCGGCGATCGACGCGGCATTCTGAAGAGCTGCCCGAACGACCTTGGTCGGGTCAATAATGCCCTTGGCAACGAGGTTTACGTACTCGCCATTTTGGGCGTCAAAACCGTAGGCGTACTGATCCTTATCGAGGATCTTGCCGACGATCACGGAGCCGTCTTCACCGGCATTGACCGCGATCTGGCGGGCCGGAGCGGAGAGGGCCTTGCGGACGATCTCGACGCCGGTCTTCTGGTCGTCGTTGTGCGTGCGCACCTTTTTCAGCACTTCGCAGGCGCGCAGGAGAGCGACGCCGCCGCCCGGAAGGATACCCTCCTCGACCGCGGCTCGAGTCGCGTGCATCGCGTCGTCAACGCGATCCTTGCGCTCCTTCACCTCGACCTCGGTCGCGCCGCCGACGCGGATCACCGCGACGCCGCCCGCAAGCTTGGCGAGGCGTTCCTGCAACTTCTCTTTGTCGTAGTCCGAGGTGGTTTCCTCGATCTGCGCCTTGATCTGGTTTATGCGAGCTTCAATGTCGGACTTCTTGCCGGCGCCGTCGACAATCGTGGTATTCTCCTTCTCAATCGTCACCTTCTTGGCGCGGCCGAGCATGCTCACCGTAACCTTGTCGAGCTTGATGCCGAGATCCTCGCTGATTGCCTGGGCCCCTGTGAGAATCGCGATGTCTTCGAGCATGGCCTTGCGGCGATCCCCGAACCCTGGTGCCTTCACCGCCGCAACCTTAAGACCGCCGCGCAGCTTGTTAACGACGAGCGTAGCCAAAGCCTCGCCCTCAATATCCTCGGCGACGATGACAAGCGGTTTGCCGGTTTGCACCACCGCCTCAAGCAGCGGCAACAATTCCTGCAGGCCCGAGAGCTTCTTATCGTAGATCAAGAGATAGGGGTCATCCATCTCTACGCGCATCTTTTCGGCGTTGGTGATGAAGTAGGGAGAGATGTAACCACGATCAAACTGCATGCCTTCGACGACGTCCAGTTCGGTTTCGAGACTCTTGGCCTCTTCGACCGTAATGACGCCCTCGTTGCCGACCTTCTCCATGGCCCTGGCGAGGTAATCACCGATTTCCTTGTCGCCGTTGGCCGAGATGGTACCGACCTGGGCGATTTCGGCGTTGGAAGTGACCTTCTTCGAATTCTTCTTCAGGTCCTCGACCACCGCTTCGACCGCAAGATCGATGCCGCGCTTCAGATCCATCGGGTTCATGCCGGCGGCTACGGACTTGGCGCCTTCCCGTACGATGGCATGCGCAAGAACCGTGGCAGTCGTCGTGCCGTCACCGGCGTAGTCGGATGACTTCGAGGCGACTTCGCGCACCATCTGCGCGCCCATATTTTCAAACTTGTCTTCGAGCTCGATCTCCTTGGCGACGGTAACGCCGTCCTTGGTGATGCGAGGTGCTCCGTAAGACTTGTCGAGGACAACGTTGCGACCCTTCGGTCCAAGCGTCACCTTCACTGCATTGTTGAGAATGTCGATCCCGCGCAACATTCGGTCGCGCGCATCAACCGAGAATCTAACTTCCTTGGCAGACATTTTGCTACTCCGTGAATTTTCGTTTCGGTGATGGTAACGCTCAAGCGGCCTTCTTGTGGGCCACCGTATCCAGGAGCACGCCCATGATGTCGCTCTCCTTCATGATCAAGTAATCGACGCCGTCGAGCTTCACCTCGGTGCCCGACCATTTGCCGAACAGCACGCGATCGCCCTTCTTCAGGTCGATCGGAATGAGCTTGCCAGCTTCGTCGCGGCCACCCGGACCGACGGCGATGATCTCGCCCTGCGAGGGCTTCTCCTGGGCGGTGTCGGGGATGATGATGCCGCCGGCGGATTTCGCCTCGGGATCAATACGCGTGACAACAACTCGATCGTGTAGTGGGCGGAATTTCATGTGCTCCTCCTAGAGTTCTAATTTTTCGGACGATAAAGCGAGGCTCGCTACGTGCCTTAATATGAAAGCTGCCTTCTTCTTCTAATTGGTGCGCATTTGGCACTCTTCAAGTGAGACTGCCAATTCGCCGACAGTTAGTCGTCCGAAATGCTGTTAATGCACTGATTCTAGGGACAAACTTTATTTTCTAGGAGATCGCGCACATCATTCGCGTGAACATTGACGCGCGAGCCGGGCCAGCTCTACGCCGCGATCGCCAATCACCAGCTAAAAGGGGCAGCGCCCTAGGGGCCGGACGCACTTGTTTCACGTATCCACGCAATTGCTTAGACAACAGAACAAGTTCGTCAGTTGAAGTCGCTCGCACGCAAGAAAATGCTCGCGAGAAGATTGACAAAATGCGGTCTCCTGATGCGACGGATATCCGTCACATGGTGGCACTCAAGCCTCCGTCTACAACGATCTGTTGTGCCGTGATGTAAGACGCGGCGTCTGACGCGAGGAAGATAGCCGCCCCGGCGAGATCGTGCGGCCTTCCCCATCTACCAAGCGGTACTCTGTTATTTATGCGTGCGACAAATGTCTCATCCTTCAAGAGAGCCGCCGTGAACTCGGTCTCGAACCAACCAGGCGATATGGCATTACACGTTATCCCGTGCTCACCAAGTTCCGCAGCAAGAGAGCGAGTGAGGCCAGCGAGTCCGCTCTTCGAAGCCACGTAGGCGTGAACCGTGCTTCTTCCCAGAATAGCTGCGACGGACGTTATAAATATAATTCGCCCGTGCCTTTGGGTACGCATCGGCGCTGCTGCCTGTTGCGCTAGAAAAAAGCAAGCCTTTAGGTTGACGGCGAGAACCTCATCCCAAGCTTCCGACGTCCAATCAGCGAGCGGCGCGCGATGGATAAGGCCGGCATTGGCGATCAAAATGTCTAGACGATGATGATGGGCAACAATGGATTGTATTGCGGCATCGGCGGCGCCGCGGTCGGTCACGTCGAACGCCGAAGTTTCGGCCTTAAGGCCGCGATCGCGGATTCTGTCGGCAGCGGCCTTTAGTGTGCTTGCGTCTCGGCCATTGAGTATGACAGTCGCGCCAACTTCTGCCAACGCCTCCGCCATGGCTAGACCGAGGCCGCGCGACGCACCGGTGACGAGCGCCACTCGTTTGTTGAGGTCAAAATAGCCGGGCATGTGTACACCATAGAAAGATGAAACCCATTGCAGCGGGCCATCTTTTGCTTCGGATCAAAGGACGAGCCGAGGAAAGCGGTCAGGACCTCGTTATGCGACCGCCACCTTGAGGGTTATCGTCTGTCGTACCTCGAATCCCTCGAATTTGGGATGCTCAAGATAGAGTGGCCCAGTCGAATCGTTGCCGGCGCGCGCGTGCGCAGCGCGGAACTCCTCCGACTTGGTCCATGCCTCGAAGGCGGCTTTGCTCTGCCACACTGTATGGGAGGAATAGAGCGTATGGTCTTCGGCCTCGGGCCCTTTGAGCAGATGGAACTCGACGAACCCCGGAACGCGATCGAGATATGAAATCACGACTCAGCCACACTTTCTCGAAAGCGCCTTCGGCACCTCTCTTCACACGAAAACAATTCATGGCGATAAACATCGTCTTTTCTCCAGATTACGAAGGTCAGATCGTCGTTAGCTACGCTGTTTGAGGTGTAGCGATTGCACGTGGCGTCCGCATGCGGATGTCGCACCCGGAGGCCGCCGGTCTATATTGGCTATCGAGGGCACCGCGGAAAACATATGCTCACTCTGAGCTTTACCGCTTTTGACCCCATTGCCGTCTTAACAACAAGGATGATCGCCTGGACCATGCCCGACGCCCTTGAACTCCTCACAACCCGACGCTCCCTCAAAGCGGTCGAACTCGCCGGCCCTCCCCCATCCGCCACCGAAATCGACACCCTCCTGACTGTCGCCTCGCGGGTGCCCGATCACGGTAAGCTGGCACCTTGGCGCTTCATCGTGTTTGAAGGCAAGTCGAGGCGGTCGGCCGGCGAGGCAATCGCCGCTGCATTTCGCGCCAAGTACCCGGACGCGAAGCCTGAACATATCGAGGCCGAGCGCGAGCGTCTCGTGCGCGCGCCACTCGTGATTGCCGTGGTGAGCCGCGCCGGCCCGCACGTGAAAATCCCGGAATGGAAGCAGGTGCTCTCCGCCAGTGCCGCCGCCATGAGCCTTGTCCTCGCCGCGCACGCGCTCGGCTATGGGGCAAACTGGATCACCGAATGGTACGCCTACGACCGCGGTGTGCTCGATGCTTTCGGCTTGGCGCCGCATGAGCGCGTCGCAGGCTTTATTCAATCGGCAGGCCGCCAGGCCCGCCTGAGGATCGGCCGCGGCCGCCGCTCAATGAGATCGCAGTCCGCTTTATCGCTTAGTTGCCCACAAACCGATCGATCGCCTCAAAGGTAAGCGTCGCGCCCGACCGATCGAAGGCAGTACGTCGTCGTGATTTCATCAGTGATTCCTCCAACGTATTACTTCTTATCAATTCGGAACGGCCGATAACCCCGGCCATTGCCCAGGCCTTCACCAGGCGACTGACCGGCGCCTACCACGATGGCGATCTTATCCTTGAGACACATGCAAACTCGATCGAAAGAGTGGCTCCGTTTCCGAATTGGTCCAAGCCGAACGCCTTCGACCGGACTACGCAGCGGCGCCGCGAAATTCAGAGCCGCGTGATGCTTAACGTTTACGGCACACCTAAGTGTAACGCGTAACGCACTCCCGACCCACAAAGTCTGACCAGGCGTCGAGGGCTTGGTGCGTCGTTGGGCTGGCGTACCAAGGCGCCCGCTCGGAAGGGCTGCCTGCGGCAGCTCCTCCCTCGGCTGCAACTTTCTTAAGAAACCGCGAATTTTGGTCCAACCGTTTGGTCTGTCTCTCATTTCTCGCCTCAACCCACATTTCGGCGGACCGCTAAGACCTGTCAGGTTTTTGGTAGAGCTCTACTCTCAAACTGGAACGGCGAGGACCCCATCGAGGAGACGTACCGACGCATGGCGGCGATGTGCAAGCATTTTCAGATCGGTGAAAGCGAAATCGCAGGCCGCTTTTTTATTGACAGCGGCCGAGATACGAAACTTCTGATAGCTGAAAAGATCCGCGATAGGGTGATCGTCAATGCTGCCTTGGTGGAGGCGCTGACGAGAGAAATCGCCGCGAGAGAAATCGGCTGTTGGATTGTTGATCCGCTCCTGAGCAGCCACAGTGTTCCCGAGAACGATAACGGCGCTATCGAGCAGGTTGTTAGCGCCTATGCCGACTTGTCCATCACACCCGGAAGCTACCGGCCGCAAGCAACGGTGAGCGCACAATCGACGACGCGCGCGGTGCGGGCGCGCTGATCGCAGCAGCGCGGTCGGTCCGCATCCTTAACGTGATGGGCAAGGAAGAAGCCGAACGTGCTGACGTGAAGCCTGAACATCGCTCGCTTTATTTCCGCATCGATAATGGCAAGCGCAACATGCAGCCGCCGGCAGGATAAGGCACGCTGGCGGAAGCTAGTCTCAGCACCTCCCGGCAATTCCACTGCCGACGAGCCGGAAGATTGGGTACAGGTCGCAACACACTGGACGATGCCTACACTGTTCCACAGCGTCACGACGGAGCACCTGGACCTGGTGATCGAACGAGCCCGCTCAGGCGAGTACCGCGATAACCCGCAATCACCTGACTGGATTGGTCATGTCGTTGCCGAAGTGGTTGGTCTTGATCTCGGTCGCCCAGAACATGGTGAAGATCTTCGACGGTAAAAGAACTAATTGCCCAGGCTTTTCCAAATTTCACTGTTCAAGCGAGACCATGTTGAGGATTAGGAACGCAGCGACACCAGCGGATGCCACTGCGGCATTCGATCTTGAAGTTCGAGGCAAGCTGAGCCGCGTGACGTATCAGTTTCCAGAAGATATTGCGGAAGGCATTCGCCTCGTTTCAGGAATTGAACTATGGAACGAAATTGCACTTGCCAAAGGGGCAGCTCCTGCCGCCAAAACCGCACTAGCAAAGAGCCTGAAGAGGGACCTTTCTCTTATCGTGGAGCGAAGAAATAAGATCGCCCACGAGGGCGATCTGCAGAGATCTATTCCACGAATACCTTGGCCAATCAGCCGGGCTGACCTCACCTATGTGGCTGGGTTTATCGAGGATCTAGTGCGAACGATCGACGGGATCGTTTGAGGCTATCGTGCTACGGTAACGGCGCGTGAGCGCGTCGTGCGAGCCATCAGGCGCTCACAGGTGCGTTTCGGCGGCGGACCGTTTCAATCACGACCCACGCCTTCGCCGCATCAACCAGCAATCGATAATTGTTGCCCAGGATGTTGCCGGGGGGCGATTTTCGATCAGGCCATCAACGCGAAATAACTCATAAGTCATTGATTTTATTGATGCCGGGTGCCCGTCTCCGTCATTAGCTTCTCGCAGTCCCGACTACGGCAATCTCAGGCGAAGGCGGCTATGGGGTTGAGTGCGCTAACCTCGGCTAGGCAGATCACTCGAACGAGCGGGCAATTTCTTTCAGGTCGGTCTCCGCGATGAGCACAAAGCCCCGCACAGATTCGTTTTCGCTGGTCGCGAAATATGAACGGTAATCGCGTGGGAACACCACCCCGTCTCGCGCCTGCAAGAGACGGCGAACTAAACTCGGAGGTCTGCTTCTAACTTCAGGAACAGCCGGCGGTTCGGACGGATCCCGAGGCAAGCTAACAATTGCCCGTCGAACCCTCTGGGGTAGAGGTATGTCCGCCGGGCAAACGAGCTTATGCCAGGGTGTCATATTCGGCAGATGACGTCGCAGCGTTTTATGCCAATAGGTTCCGCTAGCCGTCATCATCGCTCTAAGCACCATTGAGGGCTCCGCAACAGCGCAGCCAAAATCGGACACATCTCCGTTGTATGTTGGATGATACGAAGCGGCGTCCCACCAATTGTAGAAGCAGTAGAGGGGCGTCAACGTACGCGGGCGCGGGTTACCGATGAGATTATTAGCTTGAGCGACGTTTAAGCTGGGATAGTTCCAATTTGAATCTCCAACGGGGTATAAATGCTTCGCCTGGATGCGGATACCAAAGTAAGAGCCGGGACTGAAAAAATGCAGATCGTAATCAGCGCCGGTCACATGTTCGTCTGGACGCTTTTGGCAAAGCACCTCTTGAGGATGGCGATAGGCAAGGGTGATCAGCAAAATATCTGTTAAAGTAGTCTCCCGGATCGAAATGTGGTGGCTGCCGCCCGCTTGGAAAATCGCCCACGTCCAACTGGAAAGGTCTTTGAATGATTGGCAAAGGTTTGGCATCGGTATTCCCAGCACGTCGGCGCGCAGCTTGCAAAGATCGACGCAGTCTTGGTTGCATGTGGAGTCTATCATGACCGAGAGCCTGGAAACGTCTTCGAACGCCGCACAAATCGAATATTGGAATGCGGCCGCCGGTGAAACCTGGGCGCGGTTTCAGGAGGCCTTGGACCATCAGATTGAACCGTTAGGTCTTGCGGCCATGGATGTGCTGAACCCGCGGGCGGGCGAGCACATCATCGACATCGGTTGCGGTTGCGGTCAGACCTCGCTGGTCCTCGCGGCTCGCGTGGGGCACATGGGCTCGGTCATGGGGGTCGATATTTCAAAGCCCATGCTTGAGGTGGCCATCAATCGCCCGCGCCCGGCTTCGGACTTGCGCGTAGCCTTCCGACAACTGGACGCACAAACCGGTGATCTAGGACATGGCATTTTCGATGCGGCCTTTTCTCGCTTTGGCGTGATGTTCTTCAGCGACCCCGTGGCCGCGTTTGCTAATATCCGTGCCTCGTTGAAGCCCGGCGGACGTCTGGTGTTCGTCTGTTGGCGCCATCTTCGCGAGAATCTTGGATGCAGGCCCCTCTGCAAGCCGCACTGCCGCTTATACCGCCCGTTACCCCGCCCGATCCGACAGCTCCGGGACCGTTTGCATTCGCTGACGCGAGCCGTTTGCGCACGATACTGGCCGAGGCTCGATTTGGTAACGTGTCGATCAACCCGTTTGACGCTGAAAATTGGCGGAGCTGACGTCGAGCAAACGTTGAATTTGGCCTTGCGAGTGGGGCCGTTAGGCGCGGCGCTTCGTGAGCACCCAGAGCTTGCGGACAATGTTGCAGATGCAGTTAGAGATGAGCTGTCAAAGTATGTCACTCCGAACGGAGTGCTAATGCCCGCTGCTGTGTGGATTATTCTGGCCTATAACGAATAAGTCGGATACGAGGCTTCACTGAGCATCATTCTCATCTGGCTCTAGCTCTTTGATTGCTATGTCACGCACCTTATCGGGCGGGAGCGCAATCCTGCGCCTCGCTCAACAAGAAATCGCTGGTTCACCGTTACACTGCATCGATAGCGGTGAGGGCGAGCGCCAGCAACTGGCTTGCAAGCGCCCACAATACGACGGCATTGGCAATTCTAGCCAACCCTCTTGATCGCGCACACAGGCTGCGTTTTCTCGGGTGTAGCGCTCGGACTGTCCCTTGCTAGAGCGACAAAACGCTTGTTCCTGAGTTTGAGTGGGATATCAATGCGCGCCACCGCTAACTAGAAATGCTGGTCGTCGTACGGAGAGCGGAACGAGGGTCCCTGGCGATCCGTCAGGTGTTGGTTGTTCGCCGGGCGAACGTCCATGGCCAAGCAGTTGAGGTTGCGAAATGACAGCCGGCAAAGAGGCCGAACCCGGTGTGCGAACGACGCGGGAGAGCGAGATTTTCCGCGATCCTCCAGGCAGCGGTAATTACAGCAGCAGCATCGGTGCCACCCAGGGTCTTGAGCTGTTTAGCGGCAGTGATCGGGTGCGGCGCGTCCGCCCCAGCAAAACGATTTTCGAGCCTGCGAGGCAAGTTCCAGTTTTTGCCGAAACCGATGTGCTGGTGGTCGGCGGTGGCCCGGCCGGAACGGCGGCCGCCATCGCGGCTGGGCGGCTTGGTGCCGAAGTATTGCTGGTTGAGCGCTACAACCACCTAGGCGGACTCTCGACCGGCGGCCTTGTCATTTGGATTGACCGTATGACGGATTGGTCCGGCCGGCAGGTCATCCGCGGGCTAGCGAACGAATTCATGGGGCGGTTGCCGAAGGATGCCATCCAGGGACCGCCACCCGTCGATTGGGGAAATCGCGACGCTGCGACCGCCGCTTATTGGGCGCAGCGCACCGCTGCCTATCATGGCATTGTGACGTGGTCGCCGACGATCGATCCCGAGGCGCTGAAGACGCTGTCCATGCGGATGGCGAAGGAAGCCAAGGCGGGGCTGTTGTTACACGCCTGGTGTACGGTGCCGATCATCGAGGATGGGATCGTTCGGGGCGCGATCTTTGAAAGTAAGGAAGGCCGGCACGCGATTCTAGCCAAAGTGGTTGTCGACACCACGGGCGACGCGGACCTGATCTCGCGGTCCGGCGCACGGTGCGAAACTGATGTCGACGCTAGCGATATTCATCACTGCATGAATACCGTCTTCCTTCTCGGCGGCGTCGATATGGAACGCTGGCTCGCTTTCCGCCGCGAGGAACCGGACTCGTTTGCGGCTTTCATGGCACTGGGCCGCGACCGCGTAAAATTCTTCGAGAAGCCGTTCGTGTCGTGGCGCAACGACGTGGCGTTGTTCTTGGGGCCGCGTCTGGCAGGCTACAGCGCTATCGACGTCGAGGACTTGACCACCGTTGAACTTCGCTCGCGCGAGCTCGCAGTCAGCCACCTTGAAGTTTACCGTTCTGCGGCACCTGGTTTTTCCAATGCCTTCCTGATGCTTGGCGCGCCGCAGATCGGCGTTCGCCACAGTCGGCGGCTCGCCGGTGTGCGTAAGGTGACACGACAGCAATGGGACACCGGTCAGGTGTGGGATGACGAAATTGGCGTGTCGACTTCCTTAGCACCGAAGTTTCCGAATATTTCGGTGCCCTACGGAGCGTTGTTGCCGGAAAAGCTCGACAACATATTGGGTGCCGGGCGCCACGTTGCTTGCGATGCGAGTTCGCACACATTCCTCCGCGAGATCCCCCAGTGTTGGCTCACCGGCCAAGCCGCCGGCGTTGCGGCCGCTCTCGCGGCAGGAACCGGAAGGCGCCCACGCGACCTTGCCGCAAGCGTGATCCAGCGCGAGTTGCTTCGCCAAGGAGTCTATCTATCGCCTAGCATAGAAGCCGCCGTGCAGCAGCCTGCAGCCGCTGAATAAAATTCCGAAGCCCGCGGACGAGTCAATGCGCGATTGCGAGCGGAAGCGGCGTGTCCACCGATCCTACAATTATCGGCGCATCGGCGGCTCAGTTGATGTGGACGAGAGCGCCGCCATCGACCGGGAGCGCAACGCCGGTAATAAAATTCGCCTCGTCGGAAGCAAGAAACAGCGCGGCATTCGCGACGTCCCAAGCGGTGCCCATCTTGTGGCGCAGCGGCACGCGCGCGTCGCGGGAGGCCGCGACCTCGGCACGGCTTTTGCCGCTGACGCGGGCGCGCGTATCGACCGCCATCGGCGTGTCCATCAACCCAGGCAAAATAACATTGGCGCGTACCCCGAACTCGGCATTCTGGATGGCGACCTGCTGAGTGAAGGCGATCATTCCGGCCTTGGTCGCCTTGTAGGCTACGTTGGGGTACTGCTCCCAGGCGGCGACCGACGAGATCGTGATAATGACGCCAGCGCGCTGGGCGCGCATCAGTGGCAAGACATGCTTGCAGGCCATGATGGCGCCGCGCAGGTTGATGGTGGCGATGCGGTCGAATGCGGCCTCCGTGATCTCATCGAGCGGCGCGTCCCCGCCAGCAATGCTTACGCCGACATTGTAGTGGAGCACATCGACACGGCCCCAACGCCGTCGTGAGGACTCAACCATCGCCGCGAGTGTCGTCTCGTTGGCGACGTCCGCTTCGAACGCGACGCATTCTCCACCCGATTGTCGCGCGATAGCGACCGTTTCCTCGGCGGAGGAGAGATTATTGTCGACGGCAAGTACCTTTGCGCGTTCCTGAGCGAAACGCAAAACCGTGGCGCGGCCATTGCCCAGGCCTTCGCCCGGCGATTGACCGGCGCCTACTACGATGGCGATCTTGTCCTTGAGACGCATGCGACCTCGATCGAAAGACTGGCTCGCTTCCGAATTGGTCAAAGCCGAACGCATTGGACCGGACTACGCAACGGCGCCGCGAAATCATAACGGAGACGCCGACCGGGTAGTGCATCCGTGGGTCTTGCCTGCGTTATCCGTAACGCCGGTTGTTGACGTCCACGCATAGGCTCAGCGTTAAGCTCAACGGTTGTGCGTTACTCATCACCGACACGGTCTTACGGCGAATGATGGCCGCAGCGATCCTTGTTTCCGGTTGGATCGTGCCCGACATTAGCCAACTCGCCCTTGATGCCGTCGCCCGTTGGCGCGTAGTTACGGTTTCCTTCGAGCGCACCCTCCCGCCTTCGTCGGCTATCTCCAACAGGACCGACACCAACTCGCCTCCGCCGATCGTTTTGGTCCAGCCCGTCAACCAAAGCTTGGTCTCGGCCGGCAGCGCTTTAATCTCCTGGATAATTGCCCGCATCGCCGCACGGATCTTGCCCCGCTCGAGCTATCATCCCGCTGGTGTCGTGCTCGGGCGATCCGGAAGCGCCCGACCTAGCCGGCTTCACATTTCCGATTATGGCCTGCCCACCCTCATTGATGTGAACGTGCTCGACGCGAACGTGCTGGTCGCCACCATGCCGCAGGCGACGGAGTGTTTCGACTTGTAGTGAAAAAGCTCGCAGCAATCGCGCCGCCGCTGTTGCAAACGCAACCACGCGACGCTCGGTGCCACTCCCGCCTCCGAGCCTATTAAGAACCGCCAAGGCGGCAGCGTGGGTGCTGGCCATTTGAACCGCGAGCGCTCCCTCGATCTCATCCTTAGGGGCAGCGGCTTCGATCACGGCGAGAGCAGCATTCAGGCCGACTTCTGAGAGGGTACCGCTGGGCAACCGAGCGGCGGCTTGCAGTTGGGCCAACGAGGCGTTCACGAAGTCGCTCGATGACGTGCCAAGAGCTTTCTTAAGGCGTTTCCACCACTTTTTGCCCTCTCCGTCGGGCGGATAGACCTTCGTCAGGTTCGCGTTGACACGCCGCAGTTTGACGCGGACCGGCGGATGTCGAGGCTGGGTCGCCACCGGCACAAGCGAATTGTTCGTTTTTCCCGGTGCGAGCGTCTTCGGCTGATGTCCGTTATCGGGAAAACCGGACGTGACAGCGGACATCGCGTTTCGGTAGCTTTTGGGAGTACTGCAGACATTGTACGAAGCGAGCACAAAGCACATCGGTAGCGAGACCAGAGCAGACATTGCTCCCTGATCAACATAAACGGCATGATACGCGATACGTTATCCCCGAGGAGCATCACAATGACCGACGCTGCCAGCGCCCCATCAAAATCCAGCTCTGCGATCCCCGCCGACGACCCAAAGCGCAAGCTGACGGTGGCCGCGCCAGACAGTTCCAAGGTGCGCCATGTTGCAGTGGTCGGCGGCACGTACAGCATCCTGGTTTCCGGCGCGCAGACAGCCGGACGGTACTGCTTGATTGACATGATCGTACCCGATGGCAGCGGCCCTCCTCTGCATCGCCACGATTTCGAGGAGATGTTCACGCTGCTTGAGGGCGAGCTGGAGTTCACCTTTCGCGGTGAAACCACCACTGTGCGCGGGGGATCGAGCATAAACATCCCGGCGAATGCGCCACACGTTTTCAAGAACACTTCCGGCAGCACGGTGCATATGCTGTGCATGTGTACACCGGCGGTGGCTCAGCGCGCCTATGGTCCGGTCTTTCACCGACCGCCTATGTGAGGCGAACTTGTCGGTGGCTATGGTCCGCAAGGTGCGCGGCAGCTTGGGGGCGGTACTGGCGGATGCGCAGGAGCGCGGCAAAGTTGCCCGCAACGTTGTGCGTGATACGAGACGGAAACGGCGCCATAGCGCGACCCAGGAGCGCGGCAAGCGACTAAAGATCGGTGTCGATATTCCAACCCCCACCGAAATCAGGGCTTTGATAGAGGCTGCGGTCGGACGCGCTAAGCCCTTCCTGATGACTGCGGTATTCACCGGACTACGCGCCTCCGAACTCCGCGGATTACGCTGGTCAGATATAGATTTTAAACGCGGCGAGTTGCACGTTCGCCAACGGGCTGACCGCTATCGTGAGATCGGGCCGCCTAAATCTCAGTCTGGTGAGAGAACTGTTCCGATTCCGCCAAAAGTGCTCGCCCATCTTCGGGAATGGAAGCTTGCTTGCCCTACTAGCAAGCTCGATCTCGCATTTCCGACCGGTAGCGGCACCATTGAGTCGCACGCCAATTTGATCAACCGGCTTCTGATCCCCACCATGATGGCGGGCAAGGTGTCGCTCCCGAAAAAGGACGCCGCGGGTAAGGTCTTACATGACGACATGGGAAGGCCAATCAGGCTGGCGAAGTACACTGGGCTCCACGCGCTTCGGCATTTCTTCGCCTCGTGGTGCATTAACCGCAAGGCGGACGGTGGATTAGAACTGCCGCCCAAGGTCGTGCAAGAACGCCTAGGGCATTCGACTATCGTCATGACGCTTGATCGGTATGGTCACCTCTTTCCGAGGGGTGACGACAGTGCCGAGCTTGCGGCTGCGGAGGGTGTGCTCTTGGGGTGATGCGACTTGGACGCCGCGCTCGCTATCGCCGTTGAAAATGTCGCAGGCGCACTGCATGATGCCGCCCTCCGGGCCCGCCTCAACACCGAGGACGTCGAAGGCTTCCGTTCAGCCGGAAGCCTGACGTGGGGCGGAGTTCACAATACCTACTACTGGATTGATCTTAAGAAGCGCATTAGCGCCGTCGCCTTGATGCAAATCCTGCCGATCGGCGATGCGCGCGTCCAAGAGACCATGATCGGCTTCGAGCGGGCGCTCTATGCGGCAAGACCGAGTATCGCCTGAACAGCCTATACCGCTTGTCGGAGGGTACGAAACGCGAGGCGGAGGAATTGGTGACGCTGCCGAGGCACGAAATTAGCACCGTCCCCGGATGGCGTTCCCGCTGCATCGACAATCGATGCAGTCGAGCCGATAGTTTTCGCGGTCCCGCAATGCTGACATTATTGACAAGAACAACACGCAAAAGGGCCTACTAACATGTCACGCATTCTGATCAAAAATGGCACGATTGTTTCGATGGACCGGCAAACAGCCGATCTATACGGCGATCTTCTGGTGGAGAACGAGCGCATTGCTGCAATCGGCCCGACGATCGAGGCTGGCGATGCGGAGATCATCGATGCCTCCACGATGATCGTGATCCCCGGCCTGATCAACAGTCACATTCACGCCTGGGAGACGGGGTTGCGCGGCATCGCGGGTGACTGGACCATGCCGCAATACGTGCAGGCCATGCATCGGGGCCTCGCGACCCATTTCCGCCCCGACGACGTCAACATAGCCAACCTGATGGGTGCACTCACCAGCATCAATTCCGGGATCACTACCATCGTCGACTGGTGCCACAACAACTCGACCCCGGAGCACACTGATGCGGCGATCGAGGGCTTGCAGGAGTCCGGTGTACGTGCCGTGTTCCTACACGGATCACCCAAGCCAAATCCCGAGCCCGGCCAGAAGCATTTCAGCGAGATGCCGATGCCTCGGGTTGAAGTGGAGCGGTTGCTCAAAGGCCGTTTGGGAAGTCGCAACGCGCGCATCACGCTTGGCCTCGCCATCCTCGGGCCTACCTATTCCATCTATGATGTGACGCGTCAGGATCTGCAGCTCGCCCGCGAGCTCGACCTCGTCGCCAGTATGCATGTGGCCGGCGTCACGCCAGTCAGCGCCGACGGGTTCAAGCGAATTGTTGCGGACGATCTCGCCAGTGATAAGACCAACATCGTTCACGGCAATGACTTGACTGACGAAGAGCTGCGTCATCTCACTGGGCGTGGGGTGCAGTTCACCGTCACCGCCGACGTTGAGCTGCAGATGGGCTTCGGCAATCCGCTCACCGGACGCCTGCGCGTACTCGGCGCACCGATGTCGATTGGCTCCGACGTCGAAATCACGACCCGCCCCGACATGTTCGGTATCATCCGTACAACCTTGCAGACCCAGCGCAATATCGATCACATGCAATCGCTACACAAGACCTCAAAGGCGAACGAAAAGATATCGATCACCTGCCGCGAAGCCTTCGCCTGGGCTACCGTCAACGGCGCGAAGATGGTGGGCCTCGATCACAGTATCGGCTCGCTTGTGGTCGGCAAGCAGGCCGACATCGTTCTGGTACGTAAGGACGATCTCAACATGTTCCCGGTGCACGATCCGCTTTCGTCGTTGGTGACGCAGGCGGGCATATCGAATGTTGATACAGTGCTGATCGGCGGTCAGGTGGTGAAACGTGGTGGGCAGTTATTGTTTGCCAACATTGCGGAGAAGAAAGCCGCCCTGCAGCGATCGGGTGAACGTATCCTGCGTGAATTCGGCGAGCTGCCGCGCGCCGCCTAGCCCATGATTCCGAAAAGTGGGAGCCGATTTTTGGAAAGGATCATGGGCGATCAAAAGTTCCGTGCAAGATCCGCCTGTACGCCACTTCGGAAGTATGCATCGCGCGCCGATCGTGTGAAGCTTTAAGCTGCGAGCAGCGAGCGTGGCATGCCGAGGTCTGCCCCCCACGCAGCGGCTTGGCGGCTGATGTTGCCGCATCAATCCGGCAGCGGAATGAACTCAACTGTATCGCCGGGCACCAAATTGAAGCGGCCGGCCTTCCAATCAGCCTTGGCTGCTTCAATGCGCTCCTTTCGTGAGGAGACAAAATTCCACCAGATGTGGCGCGGACCATCCATAGCGGCGCCACCGATGATGATGATGTGGGCGTCGGTCGTCGCCTGCACGGTGATGCGGTCGCCTGGCCGCAGCACCAAGAGCCGCTCCGGCCCGTGCCGGTCGCCGCCTATTTCGATCTCGCCCGCGAGGATGTAGATGGCGCGCTCCTCATGCTCGGCATCAAGCGGAAGTCGCTTGCCTGCCGTGAGGTGCACGTCCGCGAACAAGGTGTCCCACGACGTGGGGACTGGTGACCGCAGGCCGTGCATCGTGCCGGCGACGACACGCAACGTCATGCCGTTGTCGGTGAGCTCAGGGATGTCAGCGGCTGCCGTGTGGGCAAATGCCGGCACTGCCTCCTCGTCGGCAGCCGGCAGCGCGACCCACAATTGCAGACCGTGCAAGTGCTCACCGCCGCCGCGCCGGTCGGGACCGCTGCGCTCGGAATGCACGATGCCGCGCCCCGCCGTCATCCAGTTGACCTCGCCCGGTCGGATCGGCATGGCGGTACCGAGGCTGTCGCGATGCACGACCTCGCCATCGAATAAATAGGTGACGGTCGCAAGCCCAATATGCGGGTGCGGCCGCACGTCGACGCCACAGCCGGATCGAAACACGGCCGGCCCGGCATGGTCGAAGAGAATGAACGGCCCGACCATGCGCGGCTCCCCCGATGGCAACGCGCGATGAACACGGAAATCACCGAGATCGATCGAGCGCGGCACGATCACTTGCTGAATAACGTCGCTCGCGCGCGCGTCGCCGTGGGCGGGATTTTTGCCAGGAAAAAAACTCATGGTGGTGCACTCTTCATTTTCGCGATTGAACCTCAAAATCTAAGTACCGCTTGTCGAAATGGGCCAAACTGCGACATATGCGGTGCAGCAAATACCGACCACGGAAAGGAAACGTAGTCCTTCGGCGTCAAGGATGTGGCACTTCCACACTTCGTCATTTTCACCCCGCGCGGCACGCCGATGTAGGGCCCCGATGCCCGGCATTCGCGAATTTACTGGTTAGATTTGCGGCTTTTACGCATGGGCACTGCAGCTCAGGAAACTCGCTCCAATATTTTAATGGGAGTCATCCGTAGCTCTTTCGGTCCGGCAGAGTTTACGAAGTTATGTAGTCGATCCTTCAAGTCGAAAAGCTCGTCCAAGGGCATATTCAGAAAGCAGTAGAATTCGCCCAACATCTGCTCAGTTCGCTTCCGAAGCGACACTCCCTTTGGAGTTAGGTCAACAAGGACGCGACGTTCATCGGTGGGCTGCCGGCGTCGCGTGACCAGTCCCTTGCTTTCAATACGCTTGAGCATCGGTGAAAGCGTGCCGAAATCTATACGGAGCGCGGAGGCGAGGTCTCCAACGCCTAAAGGGCCGCGCTCCCAAAGCACAACGAGCACCAAGTACTGGGGATAAGTCACGCCGAGCTTTCGGAGGAAAGGTATAAACATACGCGTCATGTGATTACTGGCGGCGTAGAGCGCGAAACAAAGATGACTGTCGAGCCCCGGCATCTCGACTGGCGCAATAGGGCTTCGACCACTCTTAAATTTCTTTTGCATCGTGTCCCATATCATCGATTCATTGACATTATAGGCGCAATAGGGCTTTGCCACACCTGAATTTTTTGCATCGTGTCTCGTGTCATTGACACCAATAATATTGTGTGCAAGTTAATTGTGTACCAGATAGCTAACTAGAGCAGATTCCGGTCAATTTCACGCATAGCCCGCATGCCTAAAGTAGTTGCGGGCTTCGCGGGCGGTGAGATTACGCGCGAAGGTTCCGATTCTGCGGCGCAGGCGTGGAATTGTTCGCTCCGCCGCGTTGCGCAGATACGCTTTGAGTTTGCTGAATGGCATCTCTATCGGATTCAGATCCGGTGAGTATGGTGGGAGATAGCGAAGTGTGGCGCCACGCACTTCAATCGCTTCGCGCACGCCCGCTGCCTTGTGTGCGGGGAGGTTGTCCATGACGACGGTGTCGTTTCGCTTCAGTGTTGGAGCCAAGCACTGCTCGACATAATCAAGGAACGTCTTTCCCTTCATAGCGCCGTCAACCACACATGGGGCTGTGATTCCGTTGCGGCGCAAAGCGCCCACGAAGGTGATCGTTTTCCAGTGGCCGTTCGGAACCCGACCGATCAAGCGCTTGCCCCGTGCGCAACGCCCGCTCAACCGAACCATTTTCGTATTGGCGGCGGTCTCGTCAATGAACACCAGGTGGGCGGCATCAAACATGCCCTGTTCTCGCATCCAGCGCCGGCGCGCCCGCGCCACGTCGGCACGTTCCTGCTCTGCCGCGCGCAGGCTTTTTTTTGAACGTGATGTCGTGGCGCTTGAAGAAGCGCCACACCGAAGTGCGGCTGCCCGCAATCTTGTTCTTGCGCATCGCGCAGACCATCTCATCCAGCGTCAAGTCCGGCTGATCCTCAATCAGCGCCAATAAAAAGTCCCCGTGCTCCTCCAGCGGAGACGTGCTCCCGCCCCGCGGCTTGGCCGCACAGCTTCCGGTCGCCCGATAGCAGGCGACCCATTTGATCGCTGAACTCGGGCTGACCTCAAACTGCTCCGCCGCCTCGCGTCGCGACGACCCGCTCTCGAACTCTGTGCAATCACCCGACCCCGGATATCAGCAGAGTAGGCTCCCGGCATTGTTCCGTCTCCCCAGGGCGAATCAATGTCGAGAGACTCTCCCATCCAAAAGCACTTGGGAATCCCGCCGATTCACTTCGATCGAAACATGCTCTAGACGACCGAATCCATGAAACCGCTCAGTTGCGAGCTTGAACTTCGGACCGAAAATCGCTGCTGTTTCGGAGACCGCATATGATTCGAACTTTGGAAACGCTCGACTAGGGCCTGACTAGCTCGCGTTTTCACGCCGCTGGTTTGCATACGAAAACAAACTGAAGGGAGAGGGAATCATCATGTCAGAAATGGATCGTCGTGCATTCGTGGGGGCTGCCGCTCTGGGTAGCGTGGCCGCTGCCGTTCTCACTGCTCATCTGTCCAAGCGGCGGGACAGAGCGGCTACTTCGTAATCGCGGAAATCGTATCCAAAAAGGAAAAGGCGGACGAGCTCCGGGCGCTGCTCGTACCCTTCGCCGAAAAGTCGGCCAAGGAGCCAGGTTGCTTGGTCTACACGCTGATGGAAGTCATAGGCGAGCCGGGCCGCTTTCTGACGTTCGAGCGGTGGACGGACAAGGCTGCGCTCGATGCCCACATGGTCACGCCTGATATCAAAGCAATCGTGCCGAAGCTGGAGCCCGTTTTGGCCAAGCCGTTCACCCAGATCTTCCTGGGTGCGGTCAGCGGCGCATAAGTCGGGCGATCACTGATCGTATCGCTGTCAAGTAATGCCGACGATGCCATAAATGGCAACTGCTAGAAATAATTTCAGAAATTGGGAGGCCCAAACGATGATAACGATCCACCATTTGAATTTTTCGCGCTCGACCCGGATCATCTGGCTGATGGAAGAACTGGGAGAGCCTTACGAAATTGTTCCCCACACTCGCAATCCCAACACATTCCGCTCGCCGCAGACGCTCGACCGCATTCACCCGCTCGGCAAGGCACCGGTCATCGAGGATGGTACGCTTGTGTTAGCCGAGTTGGGTGCGATCATCGAATACGTCATCGCCACTTACGGTCGTGGCAAACTGATACCTGCTCAATCGGGGCCGGTCTGGGCTCGCTACATCGGATGGCTACACTTTGCCGAAGGCTCCGCGATGATGCCGCTTCTCGTGCATCTACTTGGAATGCTGACCGGCGGCTTGCCCGATGAACTCAAGGGTTTCATTGCGCCAGACATCGAGAAAACACTAAAATACGTCGCCGCCGAGATTCCCGATAACGGGTATCTGACGGACGCATTCAGTGGCGCGGACATCCAGATGTCCTATGTTCTAGAGGTCGCGCGAATGGGCAAACTGCTCGCTGCCTACCCGTCGCTGGAAAAATACATGGCGCGACTTGAGCAGCGCCCGGCCTACAAGCGTTCGATCGAGCGTGGCGGACCGGTACCTCTGCCGCTAGGTTGACGGACTATGATTAGAACCAGAAAAACAGTGTAGTTGTCGCCGCCGCACGTCCCCGGATCGGGACAATGATAGTCCCATTTAAACTGTCGTACTGACCCTCTAACCCGCCTGCGGGATTAGTTTAATTGCGCGGTGTCCTTGGCACAGCAAGGTCGCTTAATGGAATGGTCCGACCGGTGGTGCTCTACAAATCAGTAGCACAGGCAACTTTGCGCATCGACGGCCTCCAGCCCTTGTCGCATCCCAGTAGCAACTCACCTTAAAAACGGGGCAGCTCCCATAGCCGACGAGGGTCGGGATAAACGATCGGGAACTCGAATTAGGACAGCGCGTTATCAGTATGGACGGGGCCCCCCATCGCCCCCCAATCCTCTGAGCCCTGTCCAGAGCCCCGCACCCAGCGTAACAGCGGGGCTTTTCTTTTGGGTGGGCGGAGTGTCAGTCGGTCCCTTTGAACGGGCGGCCCAGCCTTCGGGTACTGATGGCATGAGCGACCACAAATTTAGGATCGGCCAGAACGTGCATTGTGTGCTTCCCTTCAGCGACAACCCGCGCGCTGTCTATAAGATCGTGCAGCTCTTGCCGGCGGCTGCTGACGAATTTCAATATCGGATCAAAAACGCCGATGAGCCACACGAGCGCGTAGTCAAAGAACACCAGCTCTCTCCAGCGTGGGATACGGGGTAAGGACATTGGCCGGCCGCCGGTTCCCGCCGCCCTGGTTAGTCGAAGAAAACCCCGGATTGCTTCATCGTGCGCGACGCTGGCGGGCAAGCGCTCGCCTACGTCTATTTCGAGGACGAGCCTGGCCGACGATCGGCGGCTAAGCTGCTCACGCGCGACGAGGCGCGGCGGATCGCGCCGAACTTCGCCAAGCTGCCGGAGCTGCTGCGGTCGGCTTAAAAGGTCCCCTTGAAAGGTCAAAGTTTTCTTCATTTTGGCCGATGCCGATCCGCGCACTCGAAATTCAACTCTTATGAGGACGTTCAACTCTCGATATATTTGGGCTTAGAGACCACAGGATCATCTTTTGTGACGCGCCCCCCGCAGTTTATCTTCGCCGCGAACAAGTATGGCGACTATTGCATTCCGGCCGAAGCCGTACACCGCCCTGCGGCACAATGCGTGCTCAACGGGGCAGTATGGGAGAGCGACACGATCGAATTCATACTCCAGCATTGTCGAGAAGGAGACATCCTCCACGCGGGCGCATTCTTCGGCGACGCGCTTCCGGCACTCTGTAAAGCCACACGCGGCACCGTGTGGGCATTCGAACCAAACCCGCAAAGCTTCCGAGCAGCGCAGATCACAGCACTCATGAACGATCTCAAGAACGTGAAGCTGTTGAATTGTGCACTTGGCGCGCAGCAAGAACAGCGAAAGCTTGTTGTGCGCGATTTCGCGGGACGCTGCTTGGCGGACTTAGCCAGATCGTCGATGACCGGTTTGCCAAGCGCGGCAACGAAACCATCGGCATTGCGACGATTACCATTGACTCTATCGTTCCACGCACGTCCACAGTCTCAATCTTGCACTTGGACCTGGAAGGCTTCGAAGAATTTGCCTTACTCGGTGCCATTGAAACGATTGAACGCTGTCGCCCGCTTCTGATCCTCGAAACTGTTCCTGGTCCCAATTCCGACGCAGAGCGTTCGTTGAATGCACTTGGCTACCGCGTCAAGCGCACACTTGACGCGAACACACTGCTCGACCGCGACTAAGCACTACTCGCGGTCCGAAGCAGAAAAGCACTGCTGGGCCAACTCCGCCCCTCCGCCACCAAGCTGCTCACCAAGGACGAGGGGCGGCGGATGGCCGCGAACTTCGCCAAGCTGCCGGGCCTGCTGCGCCGGAAGGACGATAGCCGGTAGGAGGCCCGTGCTGCGGCTGCCGTGGCCGCTGGTGCTGGTTGGCTGAAGGCCCGTCGGTCTTGGCCACGCGTCAATCGTCATGACCCTGGATCGTTATGGCCACCTGTTTCCGCGTCGCGATGACGGGACCGGAATGGGAGCAGCGGAACAGAAGCTGTTGAGTTAGGGTGCCAACACGGATGCGACATGGATGCGACATATAGATGATTTCGTAGGTATTATCAATGATTTATGGCGGAATCATAATCCGTGTGTCGGCGGTTCAAATCCGTCCTCCGCTACCAACCAATCGATAAAGCTCTTCAGTTGCGCCCGAAGGCGCTTGCGGGAATCGACGCCGTGGCTCCGGCAGTTTCGATCTTCGGATCGATGTCGTTCATTCTCGCCAAAATGTCTTTGATCGGATGATCGGCCCACGCATGATTCACAAAATCGCGGTGCGAGACGTCGCCGGCAGGCAGGAATGTTACCATGCCCTGCAGATGATTGCGTCGCAGGTCCGATCCGTATGGCACTGCGCGTTCAGCCAGCAGGTGTTCGAGGTCGGCATTATGGTAAGCCGTATGCGGCGTATAGGAACTGACAAAGAAGGCGGATCTGTTGTCGGCAATCCAGTTGGCGAAGGTGTCGATTCCGGCGTAGAGCGCGTCGAGCAGCACGATGCCGCGCACGCGCGATCTGACGCCGCCCCGGTCCAGAACAGCCAGCGTCGGCCCGAAGCCGCCGCTGTAGGCGACGATGACGATCGGCATATTGGCGAACGCCGCTACCCGGCGCGGATCGCCATAGAGTTTCGCGAGCTTCACTGCCGCTTCGTCGAGGAAACGCTTGAAGCCGTTCGGTTCCCAGAACTTGCCGGCGCTCAAATTGGCGGCATCGACGGCAAATTGCGGCGCCACCAATACCGCATTCATCCCCTACTCCGTGATCTGCGCCGGCACCTGCTGCCGGTCACGCACGTCGCGGGCGAGATTGGCGCCGTGGCCATGGAAGAACACCACCATGACCGCAGGACGCGTCGGATCGAAACTCGGCGGGATATGCAGGAGCACACGGTCGTCGCTGAAGGTCTGCGATTCCCAATAGACGTGGCCGCGGAAATTGCTGTGGCCGCGGTGACCGTCTTCGCCGGCATTCAGAAACGGTCGGTTCGATCCGGGGATCAGGCCGTGATACGGAAACGGCGCCGTTTCGAAGTCAACGAGGCTCGTCTCCGCCCCGATGTTCGGGCGGATGTGCAACGGAACGGCCTTGGTCGCCGCCCGATACGTGGCGCCTTGCGGCGCGTCGCTCTCGAGCGATGCCAGGCGCACCAGCGGCTTGATGTTTGCGTGTTTCGCCGGATGTTTCGCGGCGGCGCGACCGCGATCGGCAACGCGTAACGATTCGAAGCGACCCCATTCATCCGCCACGATGCGGGCGGCGGTTTCAGTGCCGCCGAATTTCTCGGCCAGAGCCGACACTTGCGGGTGATCGTTGCGCAGATAGGTCGAAATCCCGAAGGAATCCGATTTTGCGACGTTGGCGTCGACCTTCGCGGTCACCGCGTATGCCGCTTCCGCCGGCGCGATCAAAACCGGAGACCGGAATTCGTTGTAGATGAGCCAGCACCAGCCCACGGAGCCGACAAAAAACAGGGCGGCGGAGATATGCAGCAGATTGCGCTCCAGCGCGTACCTCAGCACCTTTTTTTGCTGGGTCGGCTTCCTGCCGGGCTCCGATCGCGCGTGGCCGCCTTCGAACAGGTTGCGCGCGGGCGCCGCGCGTGTGCCGGGGTGCTCCAGCCGGCGACGCACCTTCGGGTCTAGATTGAAATGACGCGCGCGCGAAAGCTGCAGCCGCCCCCGTGGCCGGTCTGCGAAACGCCTGCGGCGTTGGTCCTCGGACCTTATTTGGCACTGTTCCCCCGCCCGACGCGCCCAATTTCGACGACGACTATGTCCCCATTTTGGCGCGCTATTGGCTTGCCTTGGGCCGCGGATGTGAACAGAAAGGGAACACCCCCCCGTATCGGCAGCCGAATGACCCCGTGGGCTCGCTTTCCGCGCGCTTTCGATGCGGACCCGCGCCCGATCGAGCCTTATGCGTGGTCTTTGGTAAATCTGGCACTAACTCGGTCTCGGCCGTGGTGGCAGCGATCCTCTGGGCGAGCAGCAAGTTCGACTCGTTCCTGCGCCACCGATACCCGATGCCGAAGTCGATCGGGGTCGCTCGGCGGAACAACTCCGCCATCGAGGCTTGAAAGGTGCTGCCGAATATGTTCAGCGGCCCGACATAGCGGCCGAACGGCTGCAACCGCCATTTGGTCGGATCGAAATAGGCGAGCGGAATACCGCTATCGTCCTGCAGGATCGTTGCGCTGTGGTTGAGCAGGAAACTGCGTATCCTGTTGAATCCTCCGGTGTGCAGCAGATAGGAGGCGCTTTTGATGAAGCTGTCGGCTGGCCCCAGCTTGCCGCAGAACGCCAGGAAGCCGCTGCGCTCAACGGAACCGTCGGCCAGATTGGTGCTGAAGTAATAGAGGGTCTGGTTCGGGCCGTTGCCGTCAGAGAACACGATCTTGACGCCTTGGGCGGCGCTGCGCGCGAACTGCCTGGGGCTCTTCTTGCCGGGCTCGCGGCGGCCGGCTCGTCGGCGGTCAGGAAATTTCCGTCGGCATCGAGCGCGACGAAGCTCACATCGTGAATGGTCTTGCCGGTCCGCGCCAGGAACACGTAGAGGACCGGCAAGGTCCCGTAGACCGGCCCCTCGTGCAACTGCGTCTTCATGTTGCGGGTGATGAAGAAGCTGAAACTGAGCAGCGAACCAAGCGAGGTTTCGAGGTTGCGCAGCGATCCATCGACCGCCGGATGACTGAGGCTGGTGAGCTGCGGAACATCGCCAACCGGTTCGAGACCGGCCAAAACGTAGGTCGACGCATTGGGAAAAAACGAAGTGGCGTAAAGAAAATCCGGACCGCTGAACATGTACAGCATGGTGTCATGATTGTCGGTCAGCTGCTGGCGGGAGAACGCCCGAACCTTGGAAAGCGTGGTGCTGTCCTCGCGCGCGAAAATCGAATCGAAATAGTGTGCGTGCTGCTGCCAGAACTGATCTTTCGCAAGCGCCGCGAGAGGCGAGTCGGGCGCTGGTGGCAGCCCAGCCAGGAATCGGGCGGTGTCGTTGGCGGTCGGCGTTTCGGCGCTTCGCGCTGGAGCCGCGCCCATAGCGAGCGCGACCGCCATCGCTGCAGCCGCCAAAATCTTAGGCATGGGTACGAACATGTGTTCTAGGCCACCGGTTGCGAAACATCGGAGGACGAGGCATTCGATAGCAGGCAGGAAGCATAGTAGATGACAAGTCCGGCCGACATCATGGCGAAGCCGGCGAGCGACTGCAGCGGCCGGTTGACGACAAGATAATACATCATGAAGGCCGTGACGCTGAGAAAAATGAGCGGCGTCACCGGATAGCCCCAGGCACGGTAGGGCCGCGCCAGGTTCGGGTGGGTGATGCGCATTTTGATCACGCCAAGGACCGCGAAAAAAGAACAGAAGGTGAGGCTGAACTGGATGAAATCCAGCACCGCTTCGAAGCTTTGGGTCAGCAGCAGCAGGTTTGAGACCAGGAGCTGAAAAATGATGGCGACGGCCGGAACGCCTTGCTTCGACTTGCGCGAGAAAACCCGCAGCAGCGGCATGTCCTCACCCATCGTCATGGTCACACGCGGGCCAATCCATGTCATGGCGCTGATCGAGGATACCAGCCCGAGCGAAATCAGCGCGCCGACGATGCGTCCGCCGAGGCCGCCGAACACATGCCGGCCGGCGACGATGGCGACGTCGAGCTGGCCAGCTAATTCCTGCATCGGCGTGGTGAGGAGAAAGACAGCGTTGAGGCTGACGTAAAGAACGATGACGATCGCGGTTCCGACAAACAGCGCGCGCGGCAGATTGCGGCCGGGATCGTGCAATTCGCCGACGATATAGGTCGCGGCGTTCCAGCCGGAATAGGAATACATCACGAACACCAGGCTGATCGCAAACGGCGCTCCGGTTATGGCGGCGAAATCGCCGGCATTCGGCGCAAACGAAATCGGCTGCGCGCTGCCATACGCAAAGCCGGCGACAATGAACACGATGATGAGGATGAGTTTGAGTGCCGTCCAAACGTTATGATAGGCGCTGCCGAACCGGACGCCGCACAAATGCACGAGCGCGGCGAGCCAGGTTATGGCGAAGTCCGAGCAGCAGCGGCGGCGCACCCGGCGCGATGGATTTGAAATAGACGCCAAACGCCATGGCGGCGAGCGCAATCGGCGCGGCGAAGCCGACAGTCGCAGACAGCCAGCCGGCGACAAACCCGAACGCCGGATGATAGATCCGGCGCAGGAAGTTGTACTCCCCGCTCGAGCGCGGGAGCATCGCGGCCAGTTCCGCATAGCAGAACGCTCCGCACGCGGCCACGATGCCGCCCACGATCCACAGCATCAACAGCGAAAAGCCGGAGGTAATGTCGTTGACCTGGAATCCCAGGCTGGTGAACACGCCGACACCAACCATGTCGGCAACCACGATCGCTGTCGCGGTGAGCCATGACACCGTGGCGGCGGATGGGCCGCCCGAAGCGGAATTGGCCATGAACGAGCTTTCTTCGCCCCGCGCGGCAGGATTCACGCGACGACATTACAGTGCCCAACTCGTTAAAATTCAAGAATCTTTTTGTATTTTAATGCGGGCAAAAGGCTTGACGGGAAACGCTCGGCCGTCATGATCAAAGCTATTCTTGTTGCGGGCCGAATGGTCGGGCGGGGGCAACGAAAATCGGTCAGGTTATCTCCGACGCCGATGATCGAACGCGCCGTGCCTTGACGCCGGTTCCGCGGCCGCTCCGGTTCTCGGCCTCGCGCGGGGTCACCGCCATGATCCGCTGCTGAACGAAAGACAGTTTTGCGACCGCCAAAGGGCCGAGCACGAACGGGTAGAGATCGTGCAGGCCCATGCTCCGATTGATCGAATTGACGGCGAATGTCAGCGCCACCCAAGCCTCGACGAGGTGTTTCATATCGGTGTCGCGGGGATGGAAATCGAACACCGCGCCGGGACTCTGCGGCAGCTTCGGGCTGACCGCCAAGCCGGCGACATAGGCTGTTTCGAGCGTGTCGACCATGTGAAAATAGTGGGCCCACGTTTCCGCAAAGTCCTCCCAAGGGTGCGAGCTCGCATAAGCGGAGATGAAACGCTCGGACCAGTCCGCCACGGGCCCGTTCGCATAATAGTCCTGCAGCGCCTGGTCATAGTTGCGCCTCTCGTCCCCGAAGATGCGGCGAAACTCCTCGAGATGCGGCGTATCGGCAATCAGGCGGTCCCAGTAATAATGCCCGATCTCGTGACGGAAATGACCGAGCGGCGTGCGGTACAGCTCGCCCATCTGATGGCGGCGGCGTTCGCGCTCCGCGTCGTCGGCTTCGGCGAGGTTGATGGTGATGACGCCGTCGGTATGACCCGTCATCACCGGCGCGGCGGACGTTGCGGCATCGGCCAGAAATTGAAATGCCAGGCCGCTGGGACTTTCCGCCTGGGTCTCGAGCGGAAGCCGAAGCTGAAGCAGCGTGTAGAACAGCCTATGCTTGGCAACTTCGAGGGCGCGCCATTTATCGAGGTTCTCGGGCAACGATAGGTCGGGAATCATCCGATTGTGCCTGCAGGCCGCACAATAGGCGTCGGGCCGCGTTGCCGAAACGAGCCAGTTGCACACGCCGCAGGCCGCATTTGCGCAGTACCGGTAGCTTTTCCCATCGACGAGCGCTCGCCAGATATTTCCCTGCGAATTGCGCGCGCTCTCGTCGGGCTTTAGCGCGGTAATCGTTTCCCGATCCGGCAAATAGCCGAGCGCCAACCCGCAGCGTTCGCAGCGCGTGTTCTCGAAATAAAGTTGCTGACCGCAGTTCTGGCACTGGAATAGCTTCATTGCACACTCGGTCACGCCGTGCCCTCTGCGGGCAGCGGCGAGGTCGCGAATCGCCTAACCAGGATATCGTGGCAAAGTTTCAATGGGTTCGCGAAGTTGTGGCGGTTTCGATGTTTTATTGAGAGGACGTGAGTGAAAATACCGATCGCCGCGCAATTGTGCGCCCTGGAGCCACAGCAGTCGTGCCGGGCAGGCTGGGACGGCCGGGTTAGCAGCGCGGAATGGAGGATTTGTGGTCTCAACAACCACCATGTCCGGGTATACCGATGCCCTGGTGGTCCTCGGCACCGCAGGGGTTGTCGTTCCGGTGGTGCGCCGCTGGGGATTAAGCCCGGTGCTTGCGTATCTGGCGGCCGGCGCCGTTCTCGGGCCGCTCGGGCTCGGTTCAATCAGCAATGCGTTCCCGGTGCTGTCCTGGTTCACCATCAGCGACGCCCAGAACGTCGCGGGCATCGCCGAACTGGGCATAGTTTTTCTTCTGTTTCTGATCGGTCTTGAACTGTCGTTTCACCGGTTGTCGACGATGCGCCGCCTGGTTATTGGCCTCGGCGGCTCGCAAGTTCTGCTCACCAGCGCCTTGATAGCGGGCGCCGCAGTGGCGGCCGGCAAGAGTCCGCCCGAGGCTATCGTGCTGGGCGCAAGCCTCTCGCTGTCCTCGACGGCGATCGTGCTCGAGCTCCTTTCCAATCAGGAGCGGCTCACCACCAGCGTCGGCCGGGCGAGCTTTTCCGTGCTGCTTGCTCAAGACCTGGCCGTCATTCCGATCCTCTTGTTCGTCTCCATCCTGGCGTCGCAGTCTGGTCAGTCGGTTCTCGCCAGCCTCGCCGCGCACTGCTGCAGGCCGCGATGGCGCGTCACCGTCATTGTCGCCTTCGGCCGCGTGCTGTTGCGTCCGATGTTCCGGCTGGTGGCGACGGCGCGTTCCACCGAACTGTTCATCGCGGCGGTGTTGTTCGTGATCGTTGCCGCCGGCGTGATCGCCGATCGGGCCGGCTTGTCGATGGCGCTCGGCGCCTTCGTTGCCGGTTTGCTGCTGGCGGAAACGGAATACCGCAAGGCCATCGAAGCGACGGTAGCGCCTTTCAAAGGGCTCTTGCTCGGCATCTTCTTCTTTACCGTCGGAATGAATATCGATTTTCGCGAACTGGTGCGCGAGCCGCTTTGGATCGCCGGCAGTGTCGTGGGTCTGATTGCGCTCAAATCGTTGCTGCTGACCGGGCTTGGCAGGCTGTTTCGCCTGTCATGGCCGGTCGCCGCGGAGACCGGCTTGTTGCTCGGCCCGGGCGGCGAATTCGCCTTCGTCGGCATCGGCATGGCCGGCCGCCGCCGGGCTGATGGAAGCGCGCCTGGCGAGCTTTGCGCTTGCCGTTACTTCAGTCACCATGGCGCTGACACCGCTCCTCTCGGTAGGCGCGCGGCATCTTGCGGCGCGGCTCACATCGAGCAAACCGTCGATGCCGAACTGATGGCGCGGCCGGCGGCCGGGCAGCGCCATGCCATCGTTGTCGGCTATGGCCGGGTCGGCAAGGTGGTGTGCGCACTGCTGCGAGCACCACGGCATTCCCTATATTGCCGCCGATTCCGACGCCCTGACGGTCACGCACGACCGCCGCGCCAATCATGACGTGTATTACGGCGACGCGGCCGATCCGCGCTTTCTGGAAACCTGCGGTTTGGCCAAGGCGGCCGGAGTCATCATCACCATCCACTCAGCGAGCGTCATCGACGATGTCGTCGAGCACGTGCGCGCGATCCGGCCCGACATTCTCATCGTCTCGCGCGCGCGAGACGAGAGTCACGCTCGTCACCTTTACGGCCTTGGCGCCACCGACGCCGTACCGGAGACGATCGAAGCGAGCCTGCAACTCTCCGAGGCCGCATTGGTGGGCCTGGGCGTTGCGACCGGCCTTGCGATCGCCTCGATCCACGAAAAGCGGGACGAGATCCGCCACGCCTTGCAGCAGGCGGCCCAAGCTGCCGGCCGAAAGAAAATTCATTCGATCAAAGCCAAGTCGCGCAAAAGGTCGGGCAGGCCATAGTCCCGCCGGTTCATCGATTTGCTCACTCGCGAAAATCAAGAACGCGCCGCCGCAGGCTTAACGACGCTCAGCCATCGGCATAGGCGGTGGTCGACATCAGGCTGACCTCGGGGTGCCGGGAATCGAGCCGCGTGTGCTGCACGATGACCGGGACGTCGGATTCGAATACCGACGAAAAGTCGGTATCGCGCGGGATGCTCGCAGGATCCTTCAGATCGTTGAAACGCAAATGCAGGGTGCGGCGCGCGCGGAACGGTGACACGATAGGGGCCGACCGGCTCGCGATCGGTGAAAAAGACGGTGATGCTGATGTGGGCTGCGTCGTCGCTGGCGTTGAGGATGCACGCGGTCTCATGAGAGATCAGGGCGGGATCGGAGAACGAGCTTCGTGAAGGAATATATCCCTCGGCGATGGACCAGCGTCTGCGTCCGATGGCTTGCATGTCGGCCTCCCATCAACGCGATCACGCGCCTGTCTCGTCACTCGGCACACGAGAAACCCCCGAACCGCGCCTTTGGTTCCATAACGCGGAACTTTTCCCGCGATTGGGCACTTGTCCGCTGTGCGGGGCGCGCTCGATGCGCGCCGAAGATCATTGCGTGAGAATAGACAGAATGCGCGCCCTTACCGTCGCGCCGGGTGTTGCCAATTCGGCGCGAGTTGAAGACGTTGCCGATCCGCCCCGTTCCGATGGTGCCGTGCTGGTGCGCACGTTGGCGCTTGGCGTCTGCGGTACCGACCGCGACATCGTATCGGGGCATTACGGCTGGGCGCCGCCGGGCGCGCAGCGGCTGGTGATCGGTCACGAATCGCTCGGCACAGTGCAAGAGGCGCCGGACGGCTGCGGATTCGCAGTCGGTGAGCACGTCGTCGGCATCGTGCGCCGGCCTGACCCGGTTCCCTGTTCTTCCTGCGCGGTCGGCGAATGGGATATGTGCCGCAACGGCCGCTACACCGAGCGCGGCATCAAGGAACGAAACGGCTTTGGCTCCGAGTTTTTCCGTATCGAGCCTGACTTCCTCGTCAAGGTCGATCCCGCGCTCGGAATCGCTGGTGTATTGCTTGAGCCGACGAGCGTCGTTGCCAAAGCTTGGGACCATACCGAGCGCATCGGTCATCGTTCGCGGTCCTGGCAGCCGAAGACGCTTCTGGTGACTGGGGCGGGTCCGGTGGGTCTTCTTGCCGCCTGATGGGCGCGCAGCGCGGGCTCGACGTGCACGTCCTTGATCACCATGAAAATCTGCAAAAGCGGCGGCTGTTCAACGCGCTTGGAGCGACCTATCACGCCGAGAGTTTGGAGAACCTGAACGGCTTCAAGCCCGACATCCTGATGGAGTGCAGCGGTGCGCCGAGCGTGGTGCGCGATGTGCTCGGTCGAACGGCGCCGAGCGGCATCGTTTGTCTCGTGGGCGTCACTGCGCCCGGCCACGACTTCGAGATCGACGTCGGCCTGCTCAATCGCACCATGGTGCTCGATAACGAGACGGTGTTCGGCAGCGTCAATGCCAACCGCGCCCACTACGAAATGGCGGGCGAAGCGCTGGCGCGCGCAGACAGGGATGGCTCAGGGCGCTGATCACCCGCCGCGAGCCGATCGAGCAGTGGACGCAATCGCTTGAGCGGCAGCCCGACGATATCAAAGTGATCGTCGAATTTTCCTGACTCTCCCAAACCCCATGGCCGCTCGCATCGAGGATTATGCGATTATTGGCGATTGCCGGACCGCGGCGCTGGTTTCCCGCGACGGCTCGATCGACTGGTTCTGCTGCCCGCGCTTTGATTCCGAGGCATGCTTGGCCGCGCTGCTTGGCACGCCCGAGCACGGCCATTGGTCGATCACGCCGCAGGCGCAAGCCCGCATCACGCGTCGCTATCGTCCGGACACTTTGGTGTTGGAAACTCAGTTCGAGACCGACGACGGCGCGGCGACGTTGATCGACTTTATGCCGCTGGACGGCCAGCGTTCGACCATCGTCCGTCTCTTCGTCGGCACCCGCGGCAAAGTCGCGATCAAGACCGAATTGATCCTGCGTTTCGGCTACGGCGCCATCGTGCCTTGGGTGACCCGGCTCGAAGACGGCGCGCTGCGCGCCATCGCCGGGCCCGACATGGTGATCTTGCGCACGCCCGTGCATTGCGCGGCGCTGACATGACCACGGTCGGCGAATTCACTGTCAGCAAGGGCGATACCATTCCGTTCGTTCTGACCTATTTGCCGTCGCACCGGCCGCTGCATGCGTCGTTTGATCCGACGACGGCGCTTCGCAGATACCGAGACATTCTGGCGCGACTGGTCGGCGAAATGCCGGCCCGCCGGACCATGGTCGGACGCCGTGCGGCGCTCGATGATAACACTCAAGGCTCTCACCTATGCGCCGACGGGCGGCATGGTTGCGGCTCCCACCACCTCATTGCCCGAGCAGCTCGGCGGCGAGCGCAACTGGGACTATCGTTTCTGCTGGCTGCGCGATGCTACGCTGGTTTTGCTCGGCGCCATGAATGCCGGCTACTACGAGGAGGCCCAGGCTTGGCGCGACTGGCTGTTGCGCGCGGTCGCCGGCAGCCCGGAACAATTGCAGATCATGTACGGCATCGCCGGCGAGCGGCGGCTGACGGAATGGACCGTGCCGTGGCTGCCCGGCTACGAGAATTCCGCGCCGGTGCGTATCGGCAACGCCGCGCTATAGCCAACTTCAGCTCGACGTCTTTGGCGAGATCATGGACGTGCATCATCAGGCGCGCCGCGGCGGTCTGTCGGGCAACGAATCGGCTGGGCGGTGCAGGTCGCAGTTCCTCGAACATCTGCAGCAGATCTGGAAAGAGCCGGACGAAGGCATCTGGGAGGTGCGCGGCGGTCGCCGGCATTTCACCTATTCCAAGGTGATGGCATGGGTCGCATTCGACCGGGCGATCAGGAGCGCGACGACGTTTGGGCTGGAAGGGCCGGTCGACCACTGGTGCAAGGTGCGGGAAGAAATCTTCGAGGAGGTTTGTGCGAAAGGCTTCGATCAGGAGCTGGGCAGCTTCGTGCAATCGTTCGGTTCGAAGCAACTTGACGCCAGCCTGCTGCTCATCCCGAGTGTCGGCTTCTTGCCGGTGACGGATCAGCGCGTGCAGGGCACCATCGCTGCGATCGAGCGCCGGTTGCTGCGCGACGGCTTCGTGATGCGCTACGACACCCAAGCGACCGACGACGGCCTGCCGCCCGGCGAAGGCGCGTTTCTCGCCTGCAGCTTCTGGCTCGTCGACGTCTATATGCTGCAAGGCCGCCACGCGGATGCCGAGCGGATGTTTTGTCGGCTCATCGCGCTCCGTAACGACGTCGGTTTGTTGAGCGAGGAATACGATCCGCGGGTGAAGCGCCTGGTCGGCAATTTCCCGCAGGCCTTCTCGCACATGGCGCTGGTCAACAGCGCTTATAATCTAACGCGGGAGGAAAAGCCGGTTGAACAGCGCGCCCAGGCCGAACAGGAGCAAACGGAAGATGCGATAGCGAAGTAATCCTGCTACAGGATAATGCTCGGATTGCGGATCGCCTGGTCGCATTCGATCAGGTTCACCTGCTTGGCTTGGATTTTCCAGCCATCGTGGCCGTACAGGACGCGGTATCCGGCCCAGCCGCTCAACTGCCGGGTTTCGTCGCCCCAGAACTCGCTGATGAGGAAATTCGATCGCAGCATGCGCGCATCGCCGCGCGCGGTCGAAAACACTTCGACATTGCTGACCAGGCGCACGGTGCGCGAGGCAGGCGCCTGCGACCAGGCAAACCCGGTGCGCAGCCGATAGATGCGGTCTTCAAGCCGGCGCCGATCGTCGAACATGATTGCGATCTCGCGTCGCGGGTCGCCGGCGTTGGGCGTCGACGGTACCCAGTAAACGCATTCGGACGTCAGCATCGCCAGCCACTCATCGTAACGGAGTTGATCGAGCAGCCGCGCCTCGCGCTCCAGGAGGCGGCGAAATTCGTCGCGCACGGCGATGTCGGTGACCGCGCAGCTGTCGTCCTGCCAGTCGGAAAAATCGGCGACGAGGTCGCGGTAGAGCGCGTCGTTGACGTAGTACGAACTGCGCGATGGATCGAGCGATGCCGGCGCGCTCACGTCACGGCTCCCGCCTGATGGCGAGGTTCGCCCGCGCCTGCATCAGCCGTTTCCATTCCTTGAAATGCTCGCGCATGAACGCCTCGTCGGTCGCCGGCGCGGTGATCGAGCCGTCGGCGTGGGTCTTGATGCGACCTGGAATGCCGAGACCGCGGTTCATGTAGACCCATTCGTCCTCGATCGCCATCAGGCCGCGCTGGATTTGCTCGAAATTCGCGATGTCGTCGACTTCGCCGAAATTCGGAAAGCCTTCCTGCGTGCGCATGCGCAGCGCGTTGATGGCGGTGACCGCGTCGTCGCCGAGCTTGCCGCCTTCGTCCACGATCATGGTGCCGTACCAGATGGCGTTGGTCTCCTCGACGCTGACCGGCTCGAACACCTGGATGTGGTTGCCGAGCAAGGAGAGATTGGGAAAAATGTTGATGTTGACCGGCTCGGAGCCGGCAAGATCGAGGAGTGCGAAGGCGCGGTCGCCGTAGCGCTTGATGAATTCGGCCTCGTATTGCTCCATGCCGGGATGCGCGCTTTCTAGCGCCCAGAGGCCACCGGGCCGCTTTTCCAGATTCGGCCGCTTGTCCTTGAAGTGATTGCCGTGCCCGGTGTAACGCATGTACATCGGCTGCGTGTCGGGCGAATTGCGATAATAAGCCATGCCTTTGGCGTTCTCGCCGGCAAACCGATTTTCGGTCTCCAGCAACGAACGATGCGAATAGGCAACGTGATAGCCGTCGCATGAATTGTCGTAGGCGAGCTTCCAGTTGCCTTTGTAGCGAAACCGGTTTGCCTCGCACACGACGACCTTGCCGCCCGGATTGCGATCGAGCCATTCGTCGATGACGGTGGTGATCGCGCCAAGATGCTCGCGAAGCGGCAACGCGTCAATATTCAGCGTACCAAAGACGAAGCCGCGGTAGGACTCCACGCGCGGCACCTGGGCGAGGTTGTATTTCGGATCGCGCATATCGGCGGCGTAGCCTTCCGGCCACGGCACGCCGCGCAGCCTGCCGGTGTTGAGGAAATTCCAGCCGTGGTACGGGCATTGGAAAGATTTGGTGTTGCCCTTTTCCCAGCGGCACAAAGTCGTGCCGCGATGGGTACAGCGATTGTAAAGCCCGCGGATTTGTCCGTCGGCATCGCGCACGATAATGAGGGGGCGCAAGCCCATGCGCCGCGTGATGAAATCGTTGGGGTGCGGAACTTCGCTTTCGTGCGCGAGATAGGTCCAGGTGCCGCCGAAGATGTGGGTCATCTCGGCTTCGAAAATGGCGGGATCGGTGTAGATCAGCCGATGGGCGCGATCCTCCTGAACGAGATAATCCCAATCGTAAAGCGCGGCTCCGCCGAGCCGGGTCGGCGGCGATCCGATCTTCTCCAGCGCCGTCATAAGTCACTCCCTGTTTGCTCCGCTGCGCCGTTCCAAATATGACGGGTACGCTCAGAAAAAGTCGAAATACTCGTTCTGCTCCCATTCACTTGGCTCGTCGGTTGGAGAAGACGTTCCGGCCTCTTCGAGCGAACGCAGATATCTGCCAGCCTCGGTTCTTTTCAGTTTGACGAAATAGTCGATAAACGTATCGCCTAGCATGCGGCGGAACAACGGCTCCTTGTCCAACGCGTCGAGCGCCTCCGCAAGACTCTTTGGAAGCATCGGCCGCTCGGCCGCGTATGGCTCGTCGTTCGGCGGCGGCGGGGCAGCTGCGGCTTCGATCCCGGCGAGGCCGGCAACGATTTGTGCCAGAATATAAAGATACGGATTGGCCGCCGGCTCGCCGACGCGGTTCTCAAGTCGCGTGGCCGAATCGCCCGGCCCGCCGAGCACTCTGATCATGGCGCCGCGGTGATCGTGCGCCCACGTCGCGCGGTCGGGCGCCAACGAGTTTGGTCGGAAGCGGCGATAGCCGTTGACCGTCGGCGTAGCAAAGGCGGTGGCGGGCACCGCGTATTGGAGAAGGCCTCCGAGATAGGATTGGCCGAGCGGCGAGAGAATTTCGCCGGATTTTTGCGGCATGAACAGATTGGCGCCGCTCGTCGCATCGATCAGCGATTGGTGCAGATGCCAGCCGCTTGAGTAAAAGCCCTTCAACGCCGGCCGGCACATGAAGGTCGCGAAATAGCCGAGACGCCGGCAGATTTGCCGCGTCGCGGTCCGGAATAGGAGCACGTTGTCGGCAGCTTCCAGCGCAGTGCGCGGTGCGAACGTGCATTCGACCTGACCCGGCCCCCATTCGTTTTCGATCGAGCGTAAGCCGAGGCCGAGGGACGCAAAGGCGTCGCCCAAGGCATCTAATACCGGCTGCATCAGGTCCATGTTGGATTCGGAGTGGTAATGATAGCCGGGCTCGATCGGCTGCGTCCTGATCGGACGGCCGCGGACGCCGGGTGCGCCGATATTCTCGTCGCTCAGCGAATCGTCGGCGACGCGCAGCAGATACCACTCGATCTCGGGGCCAACGATGCTCTGGAAACCCCGTTTCTCGATCCGGCCAAGCGCCTTGCGCAAAAGTTGGCGCGGCGAGAAATGAAAAGGCGTCCCGTCATTGAAGTACTCATCGCCAAGGACCCAGCCGACGCCTTGCGCCCACGGCAGTATGCGGAAGGTTGATGGGTCGGCGACGATGGTGAGGTTGGGCGAGCCGGTCATCTCATCGAGTCCCATGCCGCCGCCGCGCGTGAACGAGGCGAAGACGCGCGCCCCCGCGGAATCAAGCGTCGTGGTGGCGACGCCGATGTTGTAGCCATTGGTCAGGGCTGAAATGAAAGCAGGCACCGTCAGCGTCTTCGCCCGCGAATAGCCGTGGGTATCGCCCCAGGCGAGGCGGACAAAACGCAAGTTTTCAGCCTCGACACGGCGCACGATCTCGGCGGCGAGCGCCCTTTGCTCGTCGCTCCATACGTCGTGCTTTTCAATGAATGTCGTCGGTTTGCCCATAGCCGATCTTCTGGAACAATGAAGGCAACGCACTCAGCTTCGACCGGCGTGTCGTCGATCGGCCTTCGTCTAACGTACCCCGAGAATGAAATCGGCGCAGCGTTCGGCGATCATGATTGTCGGCGCGTTGGTATTGCCGCGGGGGATTTTGGGCATCACCGAAGCATCGCAGATGCGCAGCCGCGGCACGCCGCGAACGCGCAAGCTGGGATCGACCACCGCATCATCGTCCGAGCCCATGCGGCAGGTGCCGACCGGGTGGTAGATGCTCTTGGCATAGCGCCGCGCGTGCTCGGCCATGTCCTCGTCCGTGCTCATCAGCGGTTCGCCCAGGGGCGCAATCTCGGCCGAACCGAGTCGCTTGAGCGAAGGCTGGACGCTGATCGTACGTGCGACTTTGATGCCGCGGGCGAAGGCGGCGAGGTCCTCGGGCGCCGATAGGAATTTGGGATCGAACAGGATCGGGTCCTGGGGGTTGGCCGAGCGCAAGCGAACCGTGCCGCGCGATTTCGGATCGAGAATCGCCGGATTGATGCTGAGGCCGTGACCGCGCGGGCCTTCGCGCGGCGGATCGCCGAGCAGCTGCGGGATGAAATGAATTTGGATATCCGAGCGGCCTGAGCCGGTGGTGTCGATGAATCCGCCGGCTTCGACCACGTTCGAAGTCAGAAGCCCGGTGCGGAACAATTTGTATTGCAGGAGGTGACGCGCCGCCTTGAGACCGCGGTCTTGGCCCAACAGACTGATCCGATCCTTAATCCGCACGTAGAACGGTACGTCGAGATGGTCCTGGAAGTTAATGCCCACACCGGTGAGGTCGCGCAGCACCGGGATAGCCAACGCAGCCAAATCCTGCGCGGGGCCGATGCCCGATAGAAGGAGAATTTTCGGCGTCGCCAGCGTGCCCGCAGCGAGAATCACTTCTTCGCGGGCGCGCGCTTGTCCGGATGCTCCGGCTTTGTCGGCAAACGTCACGCCGACGGCGGCGCCGTTCTCGGTCACAAGCTTGCCGACGCTGGCATCGGTGATGACTTTGAGCCGCCGGTCGCCTCGGACCGCGCGCAGATAAGTTGACGCGGTCGAGCCGCGTCGGGCGTCGCGCTGCGTGACCTGATAAAAGCCGACGCCCTGCTGGGTCGCGCCGTTGAAGTCGTCGTTGTAGGGATAACCCGCCTCCTGGGCCGCGCGCAGGCCCGCCAGACTGAGAGGATGGTGGTAGCGCAGGTCCGAAACCGGCAACGGCCCCTCGGTGCCGTGCAGAGGTCCGGCCAAACGCTGGTTCGATTCGGCGCGTTTGAATACCGGCAGAACATCATCCCAGCCCCAGCCGAGATTACCCATGTCGCGCCACTCGTCATAATCGGCCGCCGCCCCGCGGATGTAGATCATGGCGTTAACCGACGAGCCGCCGCCCAGCGTGCGGCCTTGCGGCACTGCGATCGGGCGGCCGCCGGCCGCGGCCTGCGACTCGGACAGGTAAAATTGCACGCGCTCGGTGCTGAACAGCCGCACGAATCCGCCGGGCATGTGGACGAACTGACTGTCGTCGTTCGGGCCGGCTTCGATCATCAGCACGCTCTTGCCGGCCTTCACCAGGCGGTGCGTCACCGTGCAGCCCGCCGAGCCACCGCCGACGACGATGTAATCGAAAACATCCATGATCGTTCACGCCCCGCGCTTTTCTTCATTTTGAATGCATTCATATACACGCGACCGAGCAAACGGTGTCAATCGCTGCTCGGTTCAGACCGAGCACAGTCGATCAGTGATGCGTCGGACTCCGGCTGATAGCTTATCGCTCACAATGGCGGCCGAGCCGGATAGTCCAGGTGCTTCCTCGCCGCGACCTCGATCTGGGCCATGGCGGCGAGCACGATGTGGTCGCGCCAGGGCCGCGCGATCACCTGTACAGCGATCGGCAAACCGGCGCTGCCTCTTTCGGTTTCGCGGGCAACCCGATCGACGAGATCATGACTTGCCGGACGGTCGCTTTCTTCGCCCGGCCGCACCCGCGTCACTGGAACGATCCCAGCGGGAAAGCCGCTGACATTGGCGAGCGGGGCATAGGCGCCGGGCAGAGGCATCATTTCCGAGGCGCCATGCCGGACCGCCGGCACCGCATAGGCGGGACATAGAATGAGATCGATCGGACCGTCGTCGGCCGCTTCAAGCGATTGCAGAAGCTCCTGCCGGAAATTCGCTATCGCCTCGACCGTCTGCCAGTAATCCGCAGCGCTGCCGGAAGCGAAGCGCCGCATCGTCAGCGCAAAGCGGCGCTGGCCAAGTGCATTAAGGGCGGTTCCGGCGATGCTGCGGAGCCAGGGCGGCATTCCCGCCGTCAACAGAAGCGGACGGATGCGCCGGTCGATACGGTTGCCGCGCAGCAGCCGCCGAAAGGCCGTGGCGCGATCCGCGGAGAGGCAAGCGAAAAAAAGATCGTTAACGCGGCCGAATGACGGCCGCTGCCAAGAGACCGGTTTTGCGCCGGCCGCGGTCAGGAACTTGGCGGCTTCATCCACAGCGCGCCTTGCCGCCGGTGCGACCGGAAACTCGCCGTCGTCGGTGAAGGTCGCGAAGCGCAGGCCGCTGAGGTCGACGGCGGCCGCGTCGCCCAGTTCCGGGCCCGGATCGACAAATGGGTCGCGGGCGCGGTCGAGCACGCGCAAGGCCAAAGCCAGATCTTCCACATATCTGGCCATGGGGCCGACCTGACTGGTGATTCCCCGCTGGCCAACCGGCAAACCATGGGCGCAGTGATCAGGCGTCCTCCCGGCGGTCGGCCGGATCGAGGCGATTCCGCAAAACGCTGCCGGAATGCGCAGCGAGCCGCCAATGTCGTTGCCAAGCCCGAGCGGTGAAGCGCCGGCGGCGATGACGGCGGCTTCGCCGCCGCTCGAGCCGCCGCAGGATCTTTCCAAATCCCAGGGGTTATTGGTCCGACCGTAGAGCGGATTGTCGGTCTCCACGAAAATCATGAGTTGCGGAACGTTGGTCTTGGCAATCGGCACCGCGCCGGCGGCGCGCAGCGCGGCCACATGGGGGTCGTCGTGGCTTTCGATCAGGTCGCGGCGCAAAGGCAGGCCAAAGGTTGACGCCGTGCCGGCCAGATCGAAACATTCTTTTATAGTCACCGGCAGGCCGGCGAGCGGCCCCAGTTTCTCGCCGCGCAACCGGGCCTTGTCGATGCCTGCGGCGGTCTTTCGGGCGCTTTCGGACAAATCGACGGTAACAGCGTTGAGCTTGCCGTTGACGGCATCGAGTTTTGCCAGAAAGTACTCGACGGCTTCGGCAGGTGTGACTTCGCCGGCGGCGATGAGGCCGATGATGTCGCGCGCAGACAAGTCCCGCAACTCCTTCCGGCGGGGCGCGGCCGCGGCGACAGAGCCGTCAATGAAGGTCATGATGCGAGTCCCCCCGGCGGCTCTCCATTGGCGTCGGTTTTGGTAAACTCCTTCTATTCGCTTGGCTTTGTCAATTTGCGGCCGTGCTCTCTTGCCTCGATGCGTTGAAACGGGCGATGCCGGCGGCGCGATGCAGCGACCGGGCGTCGGGCCGGCGGCATCAAGTCCGTGTTGGCGCAGTCGAGGCCGGGTCTAAACGCCGAGATGGCGATGCAAAACGTCGGGGCGGTTGCGCACGGCTTGCGCCGTCAAGTTATCCACGATGTGGCCGTTGTTGAGAACGTAGACGCGGTCGGCAAGCGTCATCGCGGCCGAGATGTTCTGTTCCACAACCAGGATCGTCTGTCCCGCCTCCGCCAGCGCGCGGCACGTCGCCAGCAGATCGTGAACGATGATCGGTGCAAGTCCCTCGAACGGCTCGTCCAACAGCAGGATTTTCGGCTCGCGGACGAGTGCACGTGCGATCGCCAGCATCTGCTGCTCGCCGCCGGACAGATCGGTGCCGCGGCTCGTTCGCCGCTCCTTGAGCCGCGGGAACATCGCGTAGACGCGATCAAGCGGCCACCGTTTCGGCGCTGTCAGCCCGGCGAGGATGAGGTTTTCTTCGACGTTGAGGCTGCCGAAAACACGGCGGTCTTCGTGAACAAGCTGCATGCCGGCTTGCGCGATGGCGTGGCTTTTTTTCCCGGCGATTTCGGCGCCGTCGAACAGGATGGAGCCGGCGCGCGGCGCGATGACGCCCATCAAGCTCTTCAAGGTGGTGCTCTTGCCGGCGCCGTTGCGGCCAAGCAACGCGACTACTTCGTTGCGCTCGACCTGGAGCGCGACGTCGAAGAGGATGTGGGAATCCCCGTAATAAGTATTCAAACCGCTGACCTCGAGCAGGCTCATACTTCAAGCACTCCGCCGAGATAGGCTTCCTGCACCGCCGCGTTGCCCTTGATCTCTTGCGGCGTTCCTTCGACCAACACGCGGCCTTCCTGAAGCACAGTGACGCGCTCGACGAGCTCGAACAGCGAATCCATGTCGTGGTCGATGATGATCATGGTGCGGCCCTGGCCGATCGATTTCAGCAGCTTCACCATTTCCAGCCGTTCCAAGGGGCTCATGCCGGCAAGCGGTTCGTCGAGCAGAAGCAGGCTCGGCGACGTCGCGAGCGCCAAACCGACTTCCAGACGTCGCTTTTCGCCATAGGCCAGCGCCGCCACCGGCTGCTCGGCCCGCGCGGCGAGATCGACCAGCGTCAGCGTATACTCGACCTGATCGGCCAATCCCGGAATCCTTGCAAGGTGTCGCAACATATCCAGCCGGAATTTGCCGCGCAGTCCGGCCAGCGCGGCAATGGTGATGTTTTCGCGCACGCTCAGTCGCGTGAACAGCTGGTTGACCTGATAGCTTTTGGTCAAGCCGAGCTGGCAGACGTCCGTCACGTCCATACCGGTGATGTCGCGGCCTTCGAACATGATCCGGCCCGCGGTGGGCGGGACTTCGCACGTCAGCATCTTGAAAAAGGTAGTTTTGCCGGCGCCGTTGGGGCCGATGATTCCGCGCCGCTCTCCGCGGCTCACCTCGAAATCAACGTCGCTGTTGGCCAGGAGACCGCCATAGCGCTTGGTCAGGCGGATCGCTTGCAGAACCGGGCCGGAGGCGCCGTCGTGCTGGCGGCGCCGCGCCAAGATAGCCGCTGCTGGCGCAACAGCGACCGCCTGCACCGCGGCACCGGGTTCGTTCACGGCAGCGGCGCCCAATGAAGCCGTCTTAAGCGAGCGTTGCGCGGCAAGTTGCCCGATGAGGAATTCGCCCAGATCCCGAATGCCGCCGATCAGGCCGCGACGCAAGAAGCACACCAGCAGGACAAAGACGAGGCCCAACACCAGCTTCCAAGCGGCGCCGAGATGCAACGTGGTCTGGAGGAAGTCGCTCAGATACAGCCACACTGTGGCGCCGACTAGCGGCCCGAACAGCGTGCCGGCGCCGCCGATCGCGGTCTGCATGACGAGCTGACCCGAGGTATCGAAGGTGAAGGCATCCGGCGGCATGAAGCCCTGCATCAATCCGAGCAATCCGCCGGCGAAGCCGGCGTAGGCCGCGGCGATGACGAAGGCGGTGAGCTTATAGCCGTGGACGTCGTGGCCGACTGCGGCAGCGCGCAGCGGGTTGTCGCGGATGGCGCTAAGTACCGCGCCGACCGGCGAGCGCACGATCCGCAGCGCGATCACGATGCCGACGAAATACCAGAACGCCAGAAATACATACATCTTCCAATCGGTGTCGAAGTTGATTGTGGTGAAGCCGAGCGGCAGCTTCGGCGCAGGCACGCCGGGCAGGCCGTTTTCGCCACCCGTATAATCCGACAGCGGGTTGAACTCGACGAAATAGAAGACCTCGGCGATCGCCACGGTGATCATGGCGAAATAGATGCCGGTGCGCCGCAGTGCGATCAGCCCGACCAGATAGCCGACAATCGCCGCAACGATCATACCGATAATCACGGCGGTCACGACATGCGGAAAGCCCATGGTGGTAAGCAGAAAGGCGGCCACCATGCCGCCGGTGCCGTAGAACGCCGATTGACCGAACGACAACAGGCCGGTGAAGCCGAACAGGATGTCGAAGCCGACGCCGAAAAGCCCCCACACGATGATGCGGTTCATGGTTGTCGGCGTGAAGCCCAGATGCGGCAGGATGAACGGCGCGGCGATCAACCCGATCGCCGTCAGCGCTTCGATGACGAAGGGACGTTGCCTGTGCATCAATCGATCGCGCTCATTCGCGGCCGGCGGTTCCGAGCAAGCCGTAGGGGCGGAACACCAGCACCAGCGTCATCGCCACGAACAGCATGACGTAGGCATAGCCGGGATTGAACATGGACGTTACGCTAATGATTTCGCCGGCGATAAAGCCGCCGAGCACGGCTCCCGGAAACGATCCGACGCCGCCGATGACGACGACCACAAAGGTCTGCACCAAAATCGCTTCGCCGACGTCCGGCGCGATCGAGACGACCGGGGCGTTGACGACCCCGGCGAAGCCCGCCGCCATCGCGCCGATGCCGAACACCAGCATGAAGATCTTGTAGACGTCGATACCGAGCGAATTGACCATGACCGAATCTTCGATGCCGGCGCGCACAATCATTCCCATGCGGGTGCGATAGAGCACGATGTAGAGCGCGATCAGCGCCACTGCGACAATGCCGAGCAGCGCCAGCCGGTAAGTCGGATAGACCATGAAGCCGATCGAGGTGATCCCGACCAGGGGGGGCGGCGCCGGCAGCGCCTTCGACAGGCTGCCGAAGAAAAACCGCACGGTCTCCACGAACACGATGCCGAGACCGAACGTGACGAGCAGCTGGTCCTCGGGCGGGCGGGAATAGAAGTGGCGGATGATGACCCGCTCCATCACCACCCCGACCAGCATGACGAAGAGGGAGCCGGCAATGACGGCGACGACAAACGAACCGGTGTAGGTGTAAGCGACCCAGCCGGCATAGCCGCCGAGCATGAACATGGCGCCGTGCGCGAGGTTGAGGACGCCGAGCGTGCCGTAGATGATCGTCAGGCCCGAGGAGATCAGCGCCAGAAGGGCGCCGAGTACCACGCCGTTGAACACCTGCGAGATAAAATTGGCCCAGTTTATCAAGCTGTCGTCCGCAATCTGTCGCGCTGCATTTTCGCCGGTCCGCCGTCGTCCCCGCGGCTTTTATGCCGGGCCTCTACGCCGTGTTGCAATAGGCAAATGGCCGGGTCGCAAGGAGCGAAGACGGCGCTTCGCGCCTTGGACCCGGCCGACCCGCAATCAAGGGCAGTCTCCGCGTCATCGACGCGGAGAACCGCTTCGTGGCCGTTAGCTATAATCGCCGAGATGACAGCCGAACGCATCCGGCTTCTGCATCAGCGGTTCGCCCGGAACGACTTCGAGGACCTCCCAGTAGTCCTCGGGGTTCTTCATGGCCTTCGGCGCCTTGCCACGGACGATGATGACGGGACGGACCAGTTGATGATCCTCGGGGCGGAAATGCACGTTGCCTACCGTGGAATTGAACGTCTCGCCCTTTTCATAGGTCTTGATGATGGAGGGCGGGTAGAAGGTACCGGCTTCGGAGACCATGCGCGCCCAGATGGCGAATGACATGTAGCCATTGTTGGCGGTCCATTCCGGCCTGTAGCCATATTTCTTGTTGAAGGCCGCAACGAACATCTTGGCCAGCGGGTACTTGTCTTCGAGCGTCCACCAGAAGTCGGTGGCGGCGAAAACGCCTTCGGTGAGTTCCGGACCGACTTCCTTGGCGAGGAAGGGAATCTGGTAGGGGATCACCAGCTTCATCTTCGGGAGGAGGCCGAACTGCTTGGCCTGCTGGGTCGACAGCACGGCGTCGCGGCCCCAGTTCACGTTGATGATGAACTCGGCGCCGGAGTTGGCGATGTTGGTGAGGTACTGACTGAAGTCCTGGGTGCCGAGCGGAGAAACCTGGTTGGTCACCATGGTCCAGCCGGCGTTCTTGCTCAGATAGTCGTCCACCGACTTGGTGACGGTGTGACCGTAGGTGTAGTCCGGCGTCATGAACGCCGCCTTCTTGTTCTTGCCGAAGTTCTTCACCAGCACCGGGCCGATCGCGTTGGCCGCGGTCTCGCCGTAGAAGCACTGGCGGAAGCTATAACGAACGCAGTCCTTGCCGGTGGTATCATTGGAGCCGGAAATGCCGGTCACATAGAGCACCTTTTCGCGCTGGGCGAACTTGTTGAGCGCCACCGCCACCGCCGACGAGGTTGCTCCGGTCATCAGGATGATTTTGTCCTCGTTGATGAAGGTTTGCTGTTCCTGCACCGCGTTGTTCGGCTTGGCGCCGGAATCAGCGACGACCAGCTTCACCTGCTTGCCGAGCAGACCTTTGGTGACCTTGGGCGCGATTTTCTTGATCAGCTCATTGCCCTCGTTGATGTGCTCGACGGCAAGCTCCCAGCCTTTGAGCTCGTCTTCGCCTTGTACCGCATAGGCGCCGGTGCGCGGCACGGCGGCCCCGATGGTCACGGACGAGCCGGACGATCCGGCCGGCCAGGTGCCGAGCGGCGGCTGATCTTCCGCGAAGGCGGCCTGCAGGAAACCGAACGGCGGGGAAATGCCGGAGGAAAGGGCTCCGATGCCGGCTCCGGTTGCGACCGCTTGCCGCAGGACGCGGCGGCGCGAAACGGGAATGGCAAAAGGCTTTTCGGGGGTGGTCATAGGCGTACTCCCAATCTTTGTTAATTTGCGGACTTTCCGGCCCGGAGTGTGACCGCCTTTAGTAGGGGTAGCTTTAATCGCCGTTATTGATCCAAATTACGGAAATGAACGACCTTTCCGTCAGGCCGCTCACAGCACATGCGCCGCCCAAAAAATTGGACGTCCGGCGCAGCGATCCCTTTGTCGCGCGGCTGCGAAATTTTACCGACCTCACGGCGCAGGACATCGACAGCCTGCGCGCGGTGATCGAAACCGAGCTGACAGTGAGAAAACGGCGCGATCTTGTGCTCGATGGTTACGAGTTTTCCAAGCTGTGCTTCGTGAAAGAGGGTTTTGCCGCCCGCTATAAGCTGTTGCGCAACGGCAAGCGGCAAATCATCAACTTCGTGCTGCCGGGCGACATTGTCGGGCTGCCCGGCAGCTTTCTCGACCGCGCCGCTAATTCGGTCATCGCCGTCAGCAACATGACGCTGCAAATCTGCCTGCTCGATGCGTTCGTCGCGCTGTGCTACCGGCGTCCGAAATTCGGGCTGTTGTTGAGTTGGCTCGCGGCGCAGGAGGCGGCCAACTATGCCGAACACATCATCGATGTCGGCCGCCGCACGCCGATCGAGCGCCTCGCGCATCTTCTCCTCGAAATGCATTTCCGGCTCGCCATGGTCGGTTGCGCAGCCGACGCCGCCTTCACCCTGCCGTTCACCCAGGAAATGATGAGCGATGCGCTCGGTTTAAGCGTGCCGCACCTCAATCGCATGCTGACGAAACTCCGCAGCGAAGGCCTGATTGCTGTAAACGAGCGGCGCGTGGAACTTATCGACCTAAAAGCGGTCCAGCAGTTGGCTCAGTTCCAGCCCACCCACCCGGCGCGGATTCCGCTTGCGTTCTAACACGTTCGCTGTTGTCTGCTCGCCGCTTGCGGATTGCCCGCGGCGGGGCCGTGCTGCCGGCGCAACTCGGTCTTCAGCACCTTGCCGTAATTGTTTTTGGGCAGCGCCTCAAGGAAGACATAGAAGCGCGGGCGCTTGAACCGCGCCATTGCGGACAAGCACAGCGCGTCAAGCTCTTCGGCGGATACGTCCCGCTCGGTGCGCGCTACCACGCAGGCGATGACTTCTTCGCCCCAATCGGCATGCGGACGGCCGATGACCGAAACCTCGAGCACGCCGGGATGGCGCAACAGGACTTCCTCGACCTCGCGTGGGTAGATGTTGCTGCCGCCGCTGATGATCAGATCCTTGGAGCGATCCTTCAGCGTAAGGAAACCTTCGTCGTCGAACGCGCCCATATCGCCGGTATGGAGCCAGCCGCCGCGCAAGGTTTCGGCGGTCGCTTCCGGATTCCGCCAATAGCCCTTCATCACCACATCGCCGCGCACCAGGACTTCGCCGACGTCGCCAGTAGCCAGCTCGCGGTCGTCGGGGTCGGCGACGCGCACTTCGACGTTGATGCGGGGCAGCCCGACCGAGCCCATGATCTCCCGCCAGCGCGGCCGCGAACGATCGGCGTGCATTGCCTTCGACAGCGCGGTAATGGTCATCGGCACCTCGCCCTGACCGTAGATTTGCGCGAATTTCGGCCCCAGCAAATCCATCCCGCGCAGCAGCGTTTCGAGGTGCATCGGCGCGCCGCCGTAGATGATCGTGCGCAGGCCGCGATGATCGGCGGCAGCGAAACCGGCGTGGTTGATAAGGCGGTTCACCATCGTCGGAGCGGCGAAGAAGCTGACATTGCCGTGGGCCGCAAGCAGCATGGCAATCTCGTCCGGATCGAAACCCGCGCTTTCGGGGACGACGGTGTTGGCGCCCATGGCGACGAACGGCAATCCATAGCAGCCGGAGCCATGCGACATCGGTGCGGCATGCAGCACGCAATCGCCGGCGCCGACCGGCTCGATTTCGGCGAAATAAGCGAGCGTCTGTGCCATCAAGATGCCGTGCGTGAGCATCGCGCCCTTGGGGCGGCCGGTGGTGCCGCTGGTGTAGAACAGCCAGGCGAGATCGTCGGGCCGGCGTGGTACGATTTCGATGCCGTCACCCTGATAAAGCTGCCGCCAGTCCGCGCTGCCGGTCGCGATGGTGCGGCCGTGCGGCGCGACATCGTCGGCACGGTCCGGACTCTGCGAGGATCAGCGAGGCTTCCGAGTGTCCGACGATGTAACCGAACTCCTCGCTATGGAGCTTGGCGTTCATCGGCACCGCGACCAGCCCGGCATGCCAGATCGCGAACAGTGCCTCGAGGAATTCCGGCCGGTTGGTCATTGCGATGGCCACCCGGTCCTCCGGGCGGCACAATGAGCGCAAATTACCAGCCAGTGCGCGCGAGCGTGCCGCCCATTGCCGATAGTTGGAATAACCGGCGCCGCCCAGCGCGATCGCCGGCCGATCCGGTGCCGCGCGGCCCCATTTTTCGACCCAGCCCGCGAGGTTCATGGCGCGCGCCGCCGCTGCGAACGATCAGGGCGCAGGCTTGGCGTCAATGAGCACCGCGGCGAGCAGGCAAGGCTTGCCGCTGCGGTTGACCCAGGCGTGATTGGTGCCGCGCTGGACGATGCAGTCTCCGGCATGCAGCTCGACCTCGCCCTCTTCCATGAGCATATGCATCGAGCCCGAGATTACCACCAAATAATCGATCGAGTCGGTCTTGTGCATGGTCGGGTGTTTGGCGGAATCCGTCGCGCTCGGCTTATGGGTCGAGCCGAGATGGCCGAAAGCGGTGCCGGGATCGATCTTGGCGCTGGCGCCCTCGGGGGGAATTTCGACCACGCGGAAGATGGTGCCTGACGGCGTCGGATCGTGACGCATAGGCCGCAGCGAACGGTCTTTCGCGCCGTCGTTGCTCACCGGCATTTCGTCGGTGACCCAGAGTTCGGTGACGCCGAGGCCCGGCCAGCCCTTGATCTCCGTGACGTTGGGCGCGTGGTCGTCGATCATCACGATCGCCTTGCCGGCGGCATTGTGGCCGGTGACGAAGCGGCGGATCTTCTGCAGCATGTTTTCCTCCGAAGTTTCTGATTCAGCCACGCACGATGCGATTGCGCAGCACGCCGATGTTTTCGACCTCGAGCTCGACGACGTCGCCCGGCTCGAGATAGCGCCCGATTTCGAGGCCGGAGCCGTTGCCGACCGTTCCCGAGCAAAACAGCTCGCCCGGATGCACGGTCTCGGCGCGCGCGACGAAGGCGATGCAATCCTCGTATGTCCAGTGCATCTCGCGGGAATTGCCGCGGCCGCGCTCCTCGCCGTTGACGCGCACGATCATGTCCAGCGCGTAGGGGTCGGGGATTTCGTCGGCGGTGACGATGCAGGGGCCGAGCGGATTCGAGTTGTCGAAATCCTTGCCCTTGCCCGGCCCGAGGCTGGAAAGCATTTCCAGGCTCTGTTCGTCGCGGGCCGAAAGATCGTTGAAGATAGTGTAACCGAAGATGTGCGCACGCGCCTTGTCCTTCGCAATGTCGCGGCCCGGCGTGCCGACGACGCACGCAAACTCCAGCTCATAATCGATCGTCTTTGAATAGGCCGGCCAGACAACGTCCTGGCCGGTGCCGCAGACGGCGAACCGGCTCGGCTTGTAAAAGCTCGGCCGCTCGTACCAGATTTTCGGCACCGCATAGAGGCCCTGCTGCTCCATCTCGCGCAACGCCTTTTGCGGATCGGGAGTGGCGGCCGCCCGCACTTGGCGTAATCGGCCGAAAGCCTGAATGAGATGCTTCTCGAAACAGAGAAAGTCGCGCATCTGCGCCGGTACCGGCAGCGGCGCCAATAGCCTAACGGAAGCGGTGTCGATCATGCCGCGGCCGCTCCGGCGCGCGTCCGCGATGATTTCGCGGGCGCGGTCGAGGCCGGCCGGGCCGGCTTCGATGAGCGCCTGCATGCTGCCGAAGGCGGCACCGGCGTCGCCGCCTCCTGCCGCGGCAAAATCGACGATCCGCCGGTCGCCGTCGTCCAGCGCGCCGACGCGTTGCATGCCGGAGGCCGCGAACGTGACGAGCCTCATCCTTCCTCCCTGCCAAGGCCGCGGGCTCGCCGCGATCTTGATCATTCATATTATTATATTTCATTGAATGTTGAAATTCGGATAAAGTCAAGATTCAACCGCTTTTGGCTCTGCGCTCACGATGAAAGTGAACAACGCTTTGGCCCGGAAGGTCGTGCGCGCCGCAGCATCAAACAAGAAGCCGGCATCGCGCGCCCGTCGCGGCATCACGCGGCGCGGCGATACGACGCGGCTCGCGATCCTCGATGCGGCCGAGCGCTGTTTCGGCGAGAGCGGTTTCGACGGCGTGTCGCTGCGCACGATCACCGAAACCGCCGGCGTCGACCTCGCGCTGGTCAATTATCACTTCGGCACCAAGGACAATCTGCTGCGCGAAGTAATCGCACGCCGGGCGCGCATTGTTCACGACGACCGGGTGCGTGCGCTCGAGGTGGCGCGCCACGAAGCCGGCACCCGCTCACCCTCGATCGAGGCGATCGTGACCGCCTTTCTCGCGCCGCTGTTGCGCCGATTGAGCAGCGGCGACCCGGGCTGGCGGCACTACGGCAGCCTTGCCTCGCACCTTGACGTGCTGCCGAAATTCACCGGCCTGACCAGCGACGTGCTCGACCCGACGGCGCTGCATTTCATCAACGCGCTGCGGCTGGCTCTGCCCAAATCCCCGCCGCGATCGATTTATTGGGGTTACGTGTTCCTGATCGGATCGATGGTCCAGGTGATGTCGGCGACCGGACGCATCGAGCGGCTGTCGCGCGGGCTGTGCCGGTCGGACGATATCGAAGGCGCGTTGCGTGAATTGGTCCCCTTTGTCAGCGCCGGGCTGCGCGCCCTGGGATCCGAGCGCAAATAAGCCTCGTGCCGCCGTCGATCGTGCCGGTACGAAGCGCCGTGGCAGTCGTGCGGCCCCTCGGGTAAACTTGCTTAAAGGGACATCTGTGCCTGAACCTGGAGGACGGCCATGAAACGCTCGCCCTTATTCGCCCTGACCCTGTTCGCGGTGGCCGGCGGTTTAACTCTCGCAACAACAACGGGACGCTATGCCATGAGCAAAGAGCCACGTTTTGCGCAGCTGACAATTGATCAGCTCACCGACAAGCAGAAGCCGCTCGGCGAGCAGATCATGAAGGTTTCCAGCGTCGGGCTCGGCGGTCCGTACAATCCGCTGTTGCGCAGCCCGGTGCTCGGGCAAAGAATGTTCGACTTGCTGCACTATCTGCGTTGGGAAACGTCGGTGCCGCTCAAGCTCAACGAGTTTGCGATCCTGATCATCGGGCGGCAGTGGCGTTCGCAGGTGGAATGGCTCGCGCACGCGCCGCTTGCCATCAAGGCTGGACTGTCGCCGGATATCGTCGCCGAGCTCAAGGCCAACAAGCGGCCGTCCAACATGCCGGCGGAAGAGGCGGTGGTATGCGACTTCGTGACCGAGCTGACCACCAAGCACGCAGTCTCCGACGCAACCTTCGATCGCGCCAAGAAACTTCTCGGCGAGCAGCAAGTGGTCGATCTGACGGCGGTCGCCGGCACTTACATTGCCGTCGCGATGCAACTCGCTATGGCCGAGCAGAGCGTGCCGCCCGGCAAGGAGGAGCCGTTCAAGCCGGGCGAGCCATGATTTCATTTCCGCTTAGGGGACTTGGACCAGGCCTGCGCCATATTGACTTACGCCCAAACCTGGCACGAACGCATCATGCAATGATTTTGCCGATAACTCATCCGCGACGAGCTTGGCGCTTGCCCGATTTTGATCGCGCAGATGCTCCCACCAAAGCGCTGCCGCCCCGGCGACATGGGGACAAGCCATACTCGTGCCGCTCATCGCGACCAGGCCGCCGCCACGTTTGGCGGACACGACGTTTACGCCGGTGCGCACTAACGGTAGGATTTATGTTTGAAAATGGGGCGACAGAAAACCGGTCCTGGACCTTCTTCAAAGCGCCCACCGAAACGATACCATTCGAGGCCGCAGGAAGGCTGACTTCGATTTGATAGGCCGGGTTTTGATCGGTCCTGCTTTCGTTACCGCTTGCGGCAACGAAGACAGTGCCGGTCCCGAACGAAGCCTGCGCCTGCGCGTACATCATCAGAGAGTCGAACAGGCGGAGGTTGTCTCGGAATATGCGCAGTCCCTTGGAGGCCGCCAATGTTGGAGGCAGGTCATATTTGCTTTGAAGGACCCCGATCAACCCCGGAAAGTCAAAGCCAATTGACATCGAAATGATATTTGCCCGGCCCTGCAGGGCCCATTGTATCGCGGCGGCGACTGCGGCGCTCGATCCCTGACCGTCCTTGTCCATGACCTTTCCGATGAGAGCCTTGGTGACGCCACGCGCGACGCCAATTCGAACGCCGTCAACATCCCGACCGAAGGCAATTCCCGCGCAGTGCGTGCCATGACCGTGATCGTCGTTGAGCACCCCAGATCCGGTGAAATCCTGCCAGCTGAGCGCCATACCCTTGAACGCTGCATGATCGGGGTCGACGCCGGTGTCGAGCACAGCGGCCACGATGTCTTTGCCGGTCAGTTCCGACTTGTCGGCTCCGATCGCCTGCACCCCCCATGTAATACCGGCCGTTTTAGCCTGATCGATAGTCTCGCCGTCGCCGCCTGCGGCCAACGGTGCGATCAAACCCATCGGCATGACCGGCGCACCCGCCAGAATACTGTCATCACGCGTTATTTCGGCTGCCTGACCGGCATTCAGCGTGGCGTGTTCGACCGTTATGGCTTCGTGCGCTTCAAAGCCTTCGGTCTTCGCCTCCGCTAATAGATCAATCTCTGCTGGCAATCCAAGCTGAAGAAAGTCGAGGCTGCGCACGCCATGCCGTATGTTGCGCTTACGCATCAAGTGGGCAGCCGGCTCCGTGCGTCGCAAAATCACATACTCGCTCTCCACACCGACCCTCGCTCATAAGGAGTATAATCCAAATATGCAACTACCAATAGATGTTGTCAATATCGTTGCGTGGCACCGCCAGCATGCGAGGCACGGCTAATATCAATTCGTCAACAAAGCCTCTCGACCAACTCGAACCAGAGATGTCCCTCTCTTAATTCAGTCTCTCGCTCGCCAAAACCTTTCGCAACAAACAGGTCGATCGCAATTTTGTTTCGCGAGGCGACCGCTAGACGCAACTCCGTTGCACCCATTTGCAACACTTGCCTGACAGCCTCGTTGAGCAGCTTCATTCCGATCAAACGTCGGCGCCAGGACGGCTCAACGTAAAGATCGAGCAAAAATCCAACACTTCCGTTTCGCACCTCGACCCAGAAATAACCCAACATTTGGCCGTTCCGGTCCAGCATGGCCAGCCTTGAGTTGGAAGCACCGACTGCCTGCTCGACGCGAAGCGCTAATGCTGCCCGCTCATCTGGCCTTATTGGACGACCATAACTCGCCGCCCAAGTCTCCGCCTGTGCCCGGCCGATAAAAGCCAAGTGTTGAGGCGTTTGTGCGCGGACGAACTCCCTCGGCATCTTGATCAGTTGACGCGAGCCCTTATGCAGCCCTCGTCGACCAGCTTTTGAGCCAACGCCAGACGATGCGCGTCAGATTCCGCCGGAAGATCCCGCACCCGACACGTTCCCGTCTCGCCTAAGAATGTAAAGGATCCCGCAAATCGCCGATCGAACTGCAGGCGGACGGCATTTAATATCGCCTCGCAGGTGACAGGGTCTACCCGGACGAAACTGCCGCCCGGAATTTGCAACACGGTATCCAAGTCCAAGGTGTCGGATTGCGCGATCGCAAGGAGCGCCCCCTCCGTGTTTACCGCTCTGTTGGCAAGAAAGCGTTGGCCGATGTCGGCGAGGGCGGCAACAAAGTTCTGTTGTGCCATGAGGACATGCGAGATTTCCGCCAGCGCATCAAGGCATTTCTCTTGATTATATTTGCCGCGCTCAAAGTCGATGGGAAGGGCCTCCCGGCACAGCCGCGTCGCGCTAACCGTCTCCTCCAAAACACGGGCCAATAAATCGGCCCAAGTTTTGACCTTGACGCCGAGAGAGATGTGCACCGAATAGTCGTCGGCCTTTGGGCTGTGGGCAATGCCTCGTGGCAAATAGGCGATGTCACCGGCGGTTAAATAGATTTCGCCGATTTGGCGGCCGATCGGATGCTTCGCCTGATCGAATTCATAGCTCGGCAACGGCAGTTGCAGTTCGCACTCGTGCAAAAACCAATGCTTGCTTCCCGCAATTTGAAGAATGAAAATATCGTGCGCGTCCCAATGTGGATAAGAGCTTTGGGTATTCGAAGGAGTCAAATACACGTTTGTTTGCGCCTCGCAGAGAAAAAGCCGTTCCATCAACTCGCACAGGGCTCGGAGCTTGGGCAGCCAAAAATGCATGGCGCGAAGAATGATCGTGTTGCCCTCGCGGTGCAGGCGTACGACATCAGCCGGCCTGATATACGTGCCTGAGCTATACCTTTCCTTGGCGATGCCTATCGCGTTTCGGCCGAGGTTCACCTGAGAGACCGGAAGCGCGACAGTGCTCAAAAGATGATCCAGATCTCTCACCGTGAGCGTCTCTTCGAAAAAATCCGGGTTCGATCGCTGCACCAGCAAAGGCTTCTTCTGCCAATACTGGCTGAGGAACTCGGCGGCACTGAACGGCGTGAGTAGCCGCTCCAGACAACAGATCTCTGTATTTTTTGTCATCGCAGCGCCCTCTCCTTCACGGTTTGCAACAATTCCACGGTTGCCGGCTGCGGTGCGATCTCGCGGCAGTCGGACAGATTAAATTTTGCGAAACCGGTGCGGATATGGCTGATGCGCCGACGCGCATGGCGCTGCAATGCCCTATGCCGCTCCGCGGCAAGCCAAAAGTTCAATAGTCCGAACCACACCAGGCAGGCATGCAAAAAGGCGTGGGCGTGCAACTCGGCAGCGGTCCACGGTGAGCGATGAAGGCAAACCGGGTTCGCGTCGTGGGGCATTAATGGATGCGTCAGCTCTGCGCAACTCGTCAGCGAATGGATCGCCTCGTGAACCAGCGCCTCCATGACGTCCGGCACGCCGACGGACGGGTGCTCGACGTTAACGAGGACCGTCCGCCCGATTGCCGCGGCAGACGTGGCGCTGCGAATCCGACCGGGCGTGGAGTGGTCGGTGCGAAGAACCAGGTTGCTGGTCATCCGCTCGACGACGGCGCAGGTCTGTTGAGAGACGGCCCGGACGAGTTCCATTGCCTCATCGAGCTTTTGCAGCGCGGCCACACTCGGCGCCGCGTCCACGCTATCGGGCCGATCCAATGACGCGCTCGGGTACTTCGGAATTGGAGCCAGCGACAGATCGAGAGGAATTCGGCCGTCGACACACGGGGCGGCAGGTCTCCCGAACCGATCCCGCGACATCGAAGGATGGTCTACCGGCGCAGGAAGTTCGCCAAGCCAAATGTTTCCCAGCGAGCTCCACAGGTCGATCTTTTCGTCGGCGCACCGCTCAAAGACGATCTCGGCTTCGACCATGCGGGCGACCGCGCGCGGTTTGTTGGTGCGAAGCGCCTGACAAAGCGCCGGTGAGCGTAACAGTCGCTCCATGGCTGCAGGCGAGAGCTTTGAGACCGAACTCCAAGCGATTGGGGGGAAGGTCATCGGCGGCGACGCCCGCAAGCGATTCCGACAGCGCATCAGCGGCAAACTCGATGCGGATGACATCGAAATGGTCCAATAGCGGCGAACTCTCGGCGTCCCATTGCAAGACATCGGCCAGGCACAGCAACCTAGGCATGGCCGGTGTTCAACGAACGCGAAGCCCCGTAGGCAAGCAGAAGTCGCGCCGGCAGGTTGCGCTTTGCCGAGGGGCACGGCTTGTTGCCGTCGTTCCATTGCTTTGGGCAGCCGCCGCCGCACACCGGCAGCATAGCGCACGATGAACAATCGAATCGGCCGTCTTTCACGTCATCGTGAAAACCTGCCAGCTGATCGGCTCGCGCCGAACTGCCCGCTTCGCGAAGGGATCCTCTCGCGTAGCGATTGGGATTGCCCAATCCCGGGATCAAGGACACTTCCGTGCAGTTGTAAATCTGACCTTGCGGATCGATGAGCTCGGAATGCCGATTGACCGCCATACATACGATCGGTTTCGCGTCAGGGAGCAACGCGGGGGAAAGGCCGCTTTGCAACATGAGCGTCGCCCATTCAATTTCTAAGTCGGCAAATTCGTCCGGCGACAATGAAAGGCCAGAAGCCTGATTGCCCCAGTCGTGGACCGGAGCGAAATACAGCCGCAGCCTGTTTGTCGGCCTGAGCGCCGCGATTGCGTCAATGAGCTCGGGGACGCCGTCGGCGTTGCGCCGATCGACATTGCAGCGAACGCTGACTTGAGCAGGAAGGTCGAGCTTTAAGAGATCGCCCAGATTCTGGTAAATTCGCTGGTAGGTGCCTCTCCCGCTCGCCATCGGGCGGCGTTGGTCATGAGTATCGGCTGCGCCATCACGTGTGACCTCTATTTTGGTCACGCCGTAGGCCTCGACGAGTTCGCGGGCGAGCCGAGGCGTCAAAGCGAGTCCGTTTGTCGTTAGCTGCGCCTGATATTGGCAGCCGCATTCCCCCGCCGTCTGCTGGAGGCGCCGCGACAAAGCGCGAACGACGCTCATCGCCGACAGTGGCTCGCCGCCAAACCATCCGATCTGTAATCGGTCATACGATCCGATCGTAAGTTTGCGGTGTATACGAGCGACCAGAGAATTTTGATCGGCGAGGGATATCTGTGAGCGTGAATGGTCCTGGCCGCAATAATTGCAACGTAAGCTGCAGAATCCGGTCGGCTGAATGCACTCGTAAAGCGTTCGATGGGTGTCGATCGCCTCCCTGCTAACCCTCAAAACGTCGGCCAGCTCGTCGTCTCCGGCCGGAACTAAGATAAGCGCGTCACTAAGCTGAGAAAGGACTTCGCGAGAGCAGCTCTCGAATTCGCCGTTCTGCAGTCGCGCCCAAAGGTTATCTGTGACCAAAATCGTACGTAGGGAACGGGTCGAAAAAACGAGCCTGCGGGAAGGCTCTTCGGTCGTCTCCCGAAACGACGGGCTTGGCACGACGTAACGAGATAACTTTAAAGGCATGTTGGGCTCGTTCCTTCGCGTAGCGAGCGCTGGGCGCTCGCTACGCGACAGGTTCTTGTCATTTGCATCCGCTCTTAAAGTCCACGAAGGCTGCGGCGACGTGGGCCAATCCCTTGATTTCGTGCAGCTCGTCGGGCGTCGCCGTGTCGACACGTTTAACAGCATTGTCGATTTGCGCTTTTGCAGCTTCGAGCGATTTCTTCAGAGTTTGTTTGTCAACGGCCATTTTCCGTCCTCCGGGTGACTTTTCAGAAACGGCCTCAATACACCATAAAAGGGTAAATATCGCAATAGACAATTACAGGTGGTAGAACGTGACTGAAATTAGGCGATGAAAATCACGATCTTGCCGAAATGCTGATTGGTGCGCATGAAGCCGAGCGCCTCGGCGATATGGTCCAGCGGATAGGTTTTGTAAATCGGCAGGGACAGTTTGCCGGCCTCGATTGCGGGCCACAAATCGGCGCGCATCAGCCGGTTGATCTCGCGGATCTCGTCGAGCGAGCGCGTGCGGAAGGTCACGCCGACATAGTCGATGCGCTTGAGCGCATGGAGATCGAAGTTGAACTCGCCGGTGTTGCCGCCGAGCCGCCCGACATTGACGATGCGGCCGAGGACCGCCGCCGCTTCCAGGGTCTGATTGACCACGCTGCCGGATATCATATCGACGGTGACGTCGACGCCTTTGTCGCCGGTCGCCTTCTTGGCTTCTTGCGGCCATCTCGCATCGCCGGTGTCGAGCGCAAGATCGCAGCCGAACTCGTTGAGCCGCGCGCGGCGTTGCGGATTGGTCGAGGTGCCGATCACGAGTGAGGCGCCCATCAGCTTGCCGATTTGCATGCCCATCAGGCCGACCCCGGAGCTGGCGCCCTGCATCAGCAGCGCTTCACCGCGCTTGAGGCGGCCGGCGGTGACAATGGCGTTGTGCATGGTCTGCAACGCGACCGGAAAGCACGACGCCTGCTCGAAAGTCATGTTGTTGGCTGGAATCCGATGCACGCGCCCGGCATCGGTGAGAACGTATTCGGCAAACCCGCCTGCCGCCGAAGCAAGTACGCGGTCGCCGGGCTTGACGTTCGTTACTTCACTGCCAACGGCCTCGACTTCGCCGGCGCATTCCAGACCAAGCCGCGCGCCGCCGCCGCGCGAAGCGGCCAAAAGATCGGCGCGGTTGAGGCTTGAGGCGCGCGCCCGTATTACCACCTCGTTCGCACCAGGTTGCGGCTTCGGCACGTCCCGGATCTCAGCGCCTTTTTCACCGGCGATCGCAGCTTTCATGGCGGTCCTCCAATTTGGCAATGCGTGCACGAACGAATTTCAGCCCTTTCGTCAAGCCGATCCCCACACCTCCCGCGCAGTCTCGGCAACGAGCGTGAGCTTTGCGATCTCGTCTTCGACCGTCATGGTGTTGCCGCCGATGCCGCTGGAAAAACCGCATTGCGGCGACAATGCGAGTTGGTCGAGGGAGACATAGCGGCTCGCCTCGTCGATACGGCGCTTGAGATCGTCCTTTGCTTCGAGCGCCGCGCTCTTGGTGGTGACGAGGCCGAGCACCGCGATTTTGCCTTTTGGCAGGAAGCGCAGCGGCGCGAAACTCCCGGCACGGGGCGAGTTGTATTCGAGAAAATAGCCATCGACCGCGATGTCGTTGAACAGAATTTCCGCAATCGGCTCGTAGCCGCCTTCGGCTACCCAGGCGCCGGCGAAGTTGCCGCGGCACAGATGCATGCAGACAACCATGTCGGCCGGCCGGCCGGCGATCGTGTCGTTGAGCAGCCGGGCGTAGGTTTTCGGCAGTGTCTCCGGGTCCTCGCCGATATTGCGGACCTGCGCCCGCAATTCCGGATCGCACAAATAGGCCATATTGACCTCGTCGATTTGCAGGTAGCGGCAGCCCGCTTCCGCGAGATCATGGATCTCCTCACGGTAAACGCGCGCCAGATCGGCGTAGAAGTCCCCCATGTCCGGATACGCTTTGGCGTCGATGGCCTCGCGGCCGCCGCGGAAATGCATCGTGGTTGGCGACGGGATAGTAATTTTCGGCGTACCGCGCGCGACCGATTTGAGGAACTTGAAATCGTCGACAAAAATGCCGCGCGGCCACGCAAGCTTGCCGGTCACCTGCAGCGCCGGCGGCGCGTGGTCGCGCGGGCCGGTCGTTGAATGAAAGCGTACCGTGAGCTTTGCAGCGACTTGTTGAACATTGTGGAATTTCAACAAAAAGTCGCGCTGCCAAAAGGTGCGATTGTATTCGCCGTCGGTGGCCAGCTTGAATCCGATGTCCTCCTGCAGGCGCACTACCTCGCGGATCGCCTCATGCTGGATGCGCGCGAGCTCGGCCGGCGCGATCTCGGCCTCTTTCTCCCGCTGCCGGGCGTCGATGAGCGCGTCCGGGCGGATGAGGCTGCCGACATGGTCGGCTCGAAAGGGCGGTACTGAACGCGCGGACATGGATCATTTGCCTTTTTGGGCCGTTTCAACCGAGATGGCATCGGTCTTGGCATCGGTGTAAAAGGATAGCAACAATTTCAACGAGGCTTGGCATGGCTGCACATAGTGTTCCGCAGGCGCTGGGTTATGTCGGCGTTCGGGCCAAGGATTTGGGCGATTGGGCAAGCTACGGTTCGGGCCTGCTGGGCCTGCAGCGCATCGACAAATCGCGCGCGACGCTCGCCTTCCGCATGGACGATCGCAAGCAGCGCATCATCGTCGACGCCGACGGCGGCGAGGGGATCGGCTTTTTCGGCTGGGAAGTCGCCGATGCCGCCGCGCTTGATGCGCTAGGAGCGCAACTTGACAATGCGCAGATCAAAGTCGCGCACGGCGCGCGCGCGCTCGCCGACGAGCGGCATGTGAAGGACCTGGTCGTGCTCAACGATCCGGTCGGCAACAGGCTCGAGCTTTTTCACGGCGCCGAAACGGCGGCCGAGCCGTTCAAGCCGGGTCGCTCGATCTCGGGGTTCCGCACCGGCCCGCTCGGGCTCGGACACATGGTGCTCAACGTCGACACGCCGGAGACGATCGAGCGGATGATGTCATTCTATCGCGACACCCTCGGCTTCCGGCTGACCGATTATTACTCGCATCCGTTCACCGCTTACTTCCTCCACCTCAACCCGCGCCATCACAGTCTCGCCTTCGTCCAATCCGGCAAGAACGCCGTTCATCACGTCATGATGGAGCTTTTCAGCTTCGACGATGTCGGTCAGGGTTATGATCTGGCGTTGAACGAGGACCGCGTCGCTGTGACGCTGGGGCGCCACACCAGCGATTTTATAACGTCGTTCTACAGCTTTACGCCGTCCGGTTTCATGGTCGAATACGGCTGGGGCGCGCGCTTGATCGATGTCGACACCTGGCAGGCTTACGAGCGCAAGGAAGGGCCGAGCATGTGGGGTCACGACCGCGGCTGGCTTTCGGCCGAGGACCGGGCCAAGGCCCGGTCGCTGCGCCTGAACAATGCGGCAAACGGCTTTCGCCGCCCGGTGCAGGTGATTGAGGGCAATTACGAGGTCATGCCCGGCGTTTGTCCATGGTGGGATAGCGTCAAGGCGCGAACCGCCGCGCAATAGATCCTGATGGGAAAGGATCGCCTGGCCGCATTCAGCGACGGCGTCATTGCCATCCTGATCACCATCATGGTGCTGGAGCTCCGGGTCCCGCACGGGGCCGACTGGGCCGCGCTCAAGGAGGTGGGTCCGAGCCTGCTGACCTACGTCCTTAGCTTCGTCTACCTGGCGATCTACTGGAACAACCATCATCATCTCCTGCACACTGTCGTGCGCGTCGATGGGCTCATTCTCTGGGCCAATTCGCACTTGTTGTTCTGGCTCTCGCTGATCCCGGCAGCAACGGCCTGGATGGGCCAAAATCTCGGCGCCTCGCTGCCGACCGCGATCTATGGCGGAGCGCTGCTGTTGCCGGCGATCGCCTATTACCTGCTGCAGCAGGCGATTGTGCGTAAGCAAGGCACCAATTCGGTGCTGGCCAAAGCGATCGGCAGCGACATCAAAGGCAAGATATCGCCGGTCCTCTACGTCGCCGGAATCGTGCTGGCGTTTGTCAATCCGTGGGTCTCGATCGCGCTCTATGCGCTGGTTGCGGTGATGTGGCTCGTACCGGACCGGCGCATCGAGAACATCATCGGGCGCGAGTTGCCGGATCGCCCGGGTTTTTGTCAGGCCACGAGTTCGACCTTTCCCGAAGCCAGCTTGTAAATGCCGCCGACGACGCGAATCTTCTTATCGTCCACGGTCGCCTTGAGAATTGGGCCAGCGGCTTTCAACTTCTCGACATTAAGCGCGACGTTGCGCCGGATCGCGTTGGCGAGCATGTCGCCGTTTTGGGTCTGCACCGCTTCGACCGCCGGCTTGATGGCGGCGACGAGCGCCGGCAGGTGGCCAGGCAGCGTCGTGCCGTCCTTGACCGACTTTATAGTTGCGTCGACGGCGCCGCAGGCGTCGTGGCCAAGGACCATAATGAGCGGCGTATTGAGCACCGAGACGGCATATTCGAAGCTCGCGACGATGTCGTCGTTGGCGAAATTGCCGGCGACGCGGCAGACGAAGATGTCGCCGCGCGCGACGTCAAAGCAGTATTCCGGAGCGATCCGGGAATCGGCGCAACTGAGAATGCCAGCAAAAGGATTCTGGCCTGTGCGCAACGATTCGCGCTCGTGCTTGAAATCGTGGCGTTTGCTGACGCCCTCGACGTAGCGGCCGTTACCTTGCATCAGACGATGGAGCGCCGCGTCGGGAGAGAGGACATTCTGCGGCTTAGGCGGCGCCTTGGCCTTTGCGGCGAATGCCGGCGGCGCCAGCGCGAGTCCGGCGGTGACGGCGGCAAGCTTCAGAACACTGCGTCGCGCAACCAGACCACGGCCGGCCGCGGCGGCAAGACAACGTTCGCACATGGGCGCCTCCAACGCTCCGCTTTATGGCTGGCAGAGCGCGGGCATCATACCAGCACGTTGCTGAACTGCCACGGATCGTCGCAATCGATGGTTTCCGGAAATAAAACGCCGCGGCCGTCGACGGGGGTCCAGTCGGTATAGCGACCGATCACCGGGCCCAGATAGGGCCGCTGGATTTCGAGGCAGCGCCGGAAATCCATCTCGTCGGCTTCGACGATGCCGCGATCTGGATTTTCCAGCATCCAGATGATGCCGGCGAGTACGGCCGAGGTGACCTGCAGTCCGGTGGCGTTTTGATAGGGCGCGAGCTGCCGCGTTTCCTCGATCGAGAGCTGGGAGCCATACCAGTAGGCGTTCCTGGCGTGTCCGTAGAGGAGGACGCCGAGTTCATCGACGCCGTCAACGATGTCGAATTCGTCAAGGATCTTCCACTGCGCCTGCGGCTGCCAGGTTGCACCCGCCATCTCGTGCAGGGATAGCACCGCGTCGTCGCACGGATGATAAGCGTAATGGCAGGTCGGCCGGTAGAGGACGTCGCCGGCCTCGCGCAGCGTAAAATAGTCGGCGATCGAGATCAACTCGTTGTGGGTGATCATGAAGGCGTGCTGCGCCTGCGCGGTCGGCGTCCAGGAGCGCACGCGGGTGCCGGCGCCCGGCTGGGTCAGATAGATGGCGGCGTCGCAGCCGAACTCGTGGCGGCGCGCGTTCGCCGGCATGCGCTTCTCGTGCGTGCCCCAGCCGAGCTCCGACGGTTGCAGGCCCTCTGCGCAAAAGCCCTCGACCGACCAGGTGTTGACGAACATGCCGCGAGGCTTGGGATCGCGCGCCCGCTGGGTGTCGCGCTCGGCGATGTGGATGCCCTTGACGCCGGCGCGCTGCATCAACCGCGCCCACTCGTCGCGGGTCGTCGGCTCGTCGAAGGTGAGCCCGACCTCGGCGGCGACGTCGAGCAGCGCCCGTTTGACGAACCATGATACCATCCCGGGATTGGCACCGCAGCAGCTCACCGCGGTGACGCCGCCCGGCCGCCGCCGACGTAGCGCCAGAACTCCTTCGCGCAGCGCATAGTTCGAGCGCTGCGAGATCGACAGATTGCGGTCGGTGTAAAGTCCCGGCCAGGGCTCGACCACGGTGTCGATGTAGAAAGCATCGAGATCCTTGGCGAACTCCATCAGGTCGACCGAGGAGGTATCGACCGAAAGGTTGACAATCATGCTGCGCCCCGGCCCAGCGGTCAGGAGCGGCGTGAGGACGTCGCGGTAGTTCTCCCTCGTGATCGCCGCATGGACGAACCGAAGTTGTCGGTCGTCGAGCAGGCAGCGATCCTTGTCGTCGGGCGCGATCACCACGAATTTTGCGCGGTCAAAGGCGACGTGCCGCTCCAGGAGCGGCAGCGTTCCTCGGCCGATCGAGCCAAAACCGATCATCACGATCGGGCCGTCAAAGCGCGCGTGCAGGGGCCAAGCGGTGGCAATCTCGATCATGGCGTTCATGTTAGCCATTCCTTCCTCAATTCGAGTGACAATTCGTGGAGGCCGGGCGGTTCGAACACCAGCCTCCACTTTTCTGGATCATGCTCTACGCGGCGCGCCGGGCGGCGGAATCGCTGCGGCCGAGGCCAGCGATGAGGACATCGAGGCTCGGTGTCGGTGCCGGGCGGCCGGTAGCGCCAACGAGGCCGTGCGCGCCGTCGAGCGCGCCCGGCGCGAGTTCGCAGCCGAGCAAGCGTTGCCGCTCTAAGGGGCCCGGCATCCACAACCCGGTGGTCTTCTCTGTCGAGAAGCCGAAACGGCCGTAATAAGCCGCATCGCCGACCAGAATCACCGCTTGATGCCCGCGCCGCCGTGCCACGCCGAGCGCGCGCTGCATCAGCCTTGTCCCGATGCCCAGGCCGCGCCACGCTTCATCGACCGCAAGCGGGCCGAGCAGCAAGGCCGGACGCGCCGGTCCGGTGCAGACGTGCCAAAGCCGGACGGTGCCGACGAGATGTCGCTCTTGCTCGGCGATCAGCGACAGCCCTTGGGCTGCCGTGCGCCCTTCGCGCAGCCGCTCTGCAGTCTTTTGAAAGCGCGACGGGCCCCACACGCGGTCGAGCAAGTCCTCGCGCGCATCGATGTCGCAATGGGCTTCGTTGCGGATCGTGACCATGGCCAACTCCTTCCGGCCCTCAATCGGGCGTCACTCAGTCTAGAAGGTGATGGAATGGGAGCCGGCGCCGCCGGCTCCCGGCGAGTTCAGATGTGACGACCTTAGATGTGGAACGTCCTCAGCGGTGCGAAGCCGTTGAAGGCCACGGCCGAGTAGGTCACCGTATAGGCGCCGGTCCCTTCGATCAGCACCTTGTCGCCGATTTCGAGGCTCACCGGCAGCGGGTACGGCACCTTCTCGTACATCACGTCGGCCGAGTTGCAGGTCGGGCCGGCGAGCACGCAGGGACCGACCTCGCCATCGCGCTTGGTGCGAATCGGATAGCGGATCGATTCGTCCATGGTCTCGGCGAGACCGCCGAACTTGCCGATGTCGAGATAGACCCAACGCACGTCGTCGTTCTCGCTCTTCTTCGAGACGAGCACGACTTCGGCTTCGATCACGCCGGCATTGCCGACCATGCCGCGGCCTGGCTCGACAATCGTCTCCGGGATGCGGTTGCCGAAATGGCGCCGCAGCGCACGGAAGATCGCCGCGCCATAGGTCTTCACCGTCGGCACGTTCTTGAGATACTTGGTCGGGAAACCGCCGCCCAAGTTGACCATCGACAGCGCCATGCCGCGCTCGCCACAATCGCGGAACACCGCGGCAGCGGACGCCAGCGCCCGGTCCCAGGCATGCGGATTGCGCTGCTGGGAGCCGACGTGGAACGAGATGCCGTACGGCTCCAAGCCAAGCCGGTGGGCGTGTTCGAGCACGTCGACCGCCATTGCCGGCTCGCAGCCGAATTTGCGCGACAGCGGCCACTCCGCTCCGACGCAGTCGGAGAGGATGCGGCAGAACACCCGGCTGCCGGGCGCCGCGCGCGCGATCTTCTCGACCTCGGCCTGGCAATCGACCGCGAAGAGGCGCACGCCGAGCGCATAGGCCCGCGCGATGTCGCGCTCCTTCTTGATCGTGTTGCCGTATGAGATGCGGTCCGCGGCGGCGCCGGCGGCGAGCACCATCTCGATCTCGGGGACCGAGGCGGTGTCGAAGCAGGAGCCGAGCCCGGCGAGCAGCGACAGCACCTCCGGCGCCGGATTGGCCTTCACGGCATAGAACACGCGCGTGTCGGGCAGCGCCTTGGCGAAGCCGAGGTAGTTCTCGCGGACGACATCGAGATCGACGACGAGGCAGGGGCCGTCGTCGTGACGATTACGCAGGAAATCGCGGATGCGCGCGGTCATTGGCGCTCTCCTCACCAGGTTCAATGAGCCTCGCGGCTCGGATTGAAGTTCAGGCGACATCAGTCGCCCGGCGTCAGCGGGTGAGGGTCGGCGCCGCGCCGTGCGGTGGAGACACGGACAAGGCGACGGGCTCTACACCCGAAGATGCTGCCTTGGCTTGGAGTGGAATGATCCCGCTCCGCACGGCCGGCAAGGATGGACAAGCCTCTAATGGTGTCGACCTTTGGAGGGCCGACGAGACCAGAGAAGCCCGCTCCGTCGTTGCTTTAAGCCGCGTCCCCCGTTGAGCGCGGGGTGCGCCGGTTTCGCCTCCGGCTGCCGGTTAAGTGGTTCGGAGCTCAGGCGGTCAATTCTTTCGGCCGTCGGGTTTGGAGTCCCTTGGCTTTAAGTCTTGACCTCACTCCGGGCGGCTGTCCGGCCTCTTGTCCGGATGCCCACCAACCGGCACGCGGCCACAGGCACGTGCGAAATTGGGCGAGCGCGACATAATCGCGTTGGCCGCACGATGCAAGAGTTTTTTTGCTTCGGCGAAGATTTTTTCGCGCGCGGGATCAGAAATGGTTAGGCGAGTGTTGCGTCAGCGCGGCCCCGACGAGAAGCGCGAGACCGCAATGGCTACGGCGGCGCTGAGCGCACTCGCAGCAAACACGGACGGATAACCAAAAGCGCCGGCGAGCGCTCCGGTCGTCGGTCCGGCGAGCCCGAAGCCGAGATCAAAGAATGCAACATACGCGCCGAGCGCGGCGCCGCGGCTGGCGGGAGGCACGTGCCTGACCGCCTCAATGCCGAGCGAGGGAAACACCAGCGCATAGCCGATGCCGGTGAGGATCGTTCCGGCGAGCGCGACGCCCGGCTCCCACGCCAGCCACAGCATTAGTTGACCGGCGCATTCGACGATCAACGACCAGACGGCCACGCGCGCCCCGCCGAAGCGGTCCGGCCAGCCGCCGAAGAGAAGTCGCGTGACCACATAGGCAACGCCGAAGCCGGTCAAGGCAAAGCCTGCGCCTGGCCAACCCTGATATTGAAAGTCGAGCGCCGCGAAGGTGCCGATCGCGCCAAACCCGAACGTCGCCAGCGCCAGACCCGCCCCAAACGGTGCGACCTGACCGACCACTTTGGTGAACGCCAGCCGCTCGCCGCCATGCGGTGCCACCGCGGTGATGAAGATCGTGCCGATAATCGCCAGCACGGAAACTGCGATCATGCCGACCGACACGGCAGCAAAGCCGCTGGCTGTGCCACGATATGTCATCAGCTCCACCCCGATCGGGCCGCCGGCGGCTATCGCGGCATACATGCCGATGCCGACCCAGACCATTACTTTGCCTGTGTTTTGCGGCCCAACGATTGCGATGGCTCCGGCGAGCGCACCGGTCATCAAGAGGCTTTCCGCCAAACCGGAAATCACCCGGGCGACCAGGAGAAGGCCGAATGCGGTATGAGGTCCGAAGGCCGAGGCGGTCGAGACGAGATAGACCGCGCTCGCGACGATCGAGCCGGCGCCGCCGAGCAGGATGCTGAATTTTGCGCCACTTCTGTCGCACAGCGCGCCGGCCATTGGTCGGGTCACGAGCGTGACGAGCGACTGAAGGCCGATGGCGACTCCCACCGGCACGGTGCCGAAGCCGAGCGCGTCGTGAACCTGCAACGGAAGTGCCGCAAGCGGCATGCCGATCGGCAGGTAGCCGCAGAAGATGACAAGCGCGAACGGCGCGATGCCCAGCAAAACGCTGCGTGAAGATGCTGCCGTGCGGGCGGATGAGGTCGTGAATGCTTTGGTTGTCATGCCCGGAATCTGAGCCAAGCCAATCATGATTTCCAGTGCAATGATCGGAGTATATAGTTGCGTCTCATGCAATCCATCGATCTCAATCTTTTGACCGCACTTGATGCCCTCCTCGACGAAGGCAGCGTTTTGGGTGCCGCCAGACGCATGAACCTGTCGGCGCCGGCGATGAGCCGGACGCTGGGGCGAATCCGGCAGGCCTTTGGCGACGAAATCCTGGTGCGCGCAGGACGGCGCATGGTGCCGACGCCGCGGGCGCTGGAGCTGCGCGGTCGGGTGCACAGCCTGCTCGATGACGCCCGCCAGGTGATGCGGCCCGAAGGTCACGCCGATCCGGCCACTCTTGCTCGCGGGTTCACTGTCCGCGCCAGCGACTATGTTGCCGGAGTATTCGGGGCGTCACTGCAGGCCATTGCCGGGCGGGAAGCGCCGCGGGTCACGCTGCGGTTTGCCGACCAGGGCAAAGAGGACGTCACAGCGCTGCGCGAGGGGCGGATCGATCTCGACATTGGCGTCCTTGGCAGCATCGGACCGGAAATTCGCATGCAGACGCTGTTGCAGGATCGTTTCGTGGCGGTGGTTCGCAACGGACATCCGTTGCTGAAAGGACGGATGAATGCGGCGCGGTTTGCCGCGGCCGCGCATGTCAGCGCCTCGCGGCGGGGCCTGAGCCATGGCCCGATCGACGATGCTCTCGCCAGCCAGGGATCGTCGCGCCAGGTCAGGTTTGTGGTGCCAGGCTTTCATGCCGCGATGCTGACCGCGGCGGCTTCGGACGTCGTTGCCGCCGTTCCGCTGGCGGTCGCCGTCACCGCGATGCGGCTTGGGCTGAAAGTTCGCCACTTCGACTTGCCGGTCGCAACACCGGCGATTGCCATCGCCCAGGCATGGCATCCCCGCTTCGACAAGGATTCCGGCCATCGCTGGCTGCGGCAAGCGGTGCGCAAGGCCGTTAGCGCGAACCGTCACGCCGAGCGGTCAATGGCGTCATGAATTGACGAAAGACAGAGGTCGGCTAACCTCCTCAAGCGGCTTGCGCTCGGCGGCCACGCCCCAGATCACTTCGACCGTCGCCGCGGCAATCATCAAGAGCGTACCGATGAAATAGCCGATGGCGACGCTGCCGCGCGAGCCGGTGCTGATGAGAAAGCCCAACAGCAGCGGGCCGGCCACGCCGCCAACTCCGGTGCCGATCGCGTAGAAGAACGCAATCGCCAGCGCGCGAATTTCGAGCGGAAAGATTTCGCTCACGGTGAGATAGGCGGAGCTTGCCGCCGCCGAGGCGAAGAAGAAGACGATCATCCAGGCGACGGTCAATTCCGGCGCGGAAAGGAGGTTCTGGCTGAACAGATACCCGGTGGCCGCCAGCAGCAATCCCGAAACCGCATAGGTCGTAGCGATCATCACCCGGCGGCCGATGGTGTCGAACAGCCGGCCAAGCAGAATGGGTCCGAGAACATTCCCGACCGCAAACGGCAGGATATACCAGCCGATCCGTTCAGCGGCGATGCCGTAAAATTTGGTCAGGACCAGCGCGTAGGTGAAAAAAATCGCATTGTAGAAAAAAGCCTGCGCCGCCATCAGTGTGAGGCCGACCAACGTGCGTTGGCGGTAAGTCTTGAACAGCATGCGCGCGACCTCCGCGAGCGGGGTATGATCGCGCGTTCGCAACCGCGCCCGGGGCTGCTCCCGCGGTCCGACCCGAGGTTCGCCGGCAAAGCGGGCTTCGATGCCCGCGACCGCAGCGTCCGCTTCCGTCACGAAGCCATGGGTCATCAGCCAGCGTGGGCTTTCAGGAATCCAACGCCGCATAACGAGAATGAGCAGCCCTATCGTGGTGCCGATCAGGAAGGCGAGCCGCCAGCCAAGCCCCGGATCGATAAAGTGTGGATCGAGCAGGACGATCGAGCCGCCCGCGCCCATGGCCGCTCCGACCCAGAAACTGCCGTTGATCAGGAGGTCGGTCCAGCCACGGAAGCGCGCTGGAATCAACTCCTGGATGGTCGAATTGACGGCGGTGTACTCCCCCCCGATACCGGCGCCGGTCAGGAAACGAAACAGCACAAAGCTCCACACATTCCAGGACAAGCCGGTGGCGGCGGTGGCGGCCAGATAGAGCGCAAGCGTGATCGTAAACAGCTTCTTGCGTCCCAGGCGGTCAGTCAGCCAGCCGAAGACGAAGGCGCCCAAGACTGCGCCGCACAGATAACAGCTGCCGGCGAGGCCGATCTGCGAACTGCTCAGACCCAAGCCCGAGCTTTGCATCAGCTCGCCTGAAAGCGAGCCGGCGAGTGTCACTTCGAGGCCGTCGAGGATCCAGGTGATACCCAGCGCTACAATCACCAGAAGGTGAAAGCGCCCGAACGGCAGCGCATCAAGGCGGCCGGGGATGTCGGTTTCGACAACGCCGGGCTGGGAATGGACTGCTTCAGCAGCATGTCGCCCGCGAGAACTCGACTCGAGCGGGGGACCGGAGCCGGCCTCAAGACAATTTGCTCGTGTCCGAGATGCCCACCTTCACGGCGACGGTGTGATTCTCGCGCTGCAGCTTGAGAGAAATCTGATGACCGATGCCGATTTTCTGGATCTGGTCGGTCAGATCGGCGAGGCGATGCACCGGAGCGCCGTTGGCGGCGACAATGACGTCGCCAATCGCTCCGGTCGATGGATCGACGCCGCGCAGTCCGGCGCGCGCCGCCGGCGAACCCGGCTCAACCCGCACAATAACGACGCCGTCGGTGCCAAGCTGCGTCGCCGCCGCGTCACTCGCAACGATGACGCCAATGCCGGGAGTGGGGACATGCCCGCTGCGGATCAATTCGGGCACGATGCGGTTCACGACGTCGACGGGGATGGCAAATCCGATGCCGGCGTTCGAACCCGACGGCGACAGGATGGCGGTGGTGACGCCGATCAGGCGGCCGGAGGAATCGAGTAGGGGGCCGCCGGAATTGCCTGGATTGATCGCGGCGTCGGTCTGAATGACGTCGGCCAGTTCGCGCCCCTCGGCGGTCGGCAGCCGCCGGCGCAACGCGCTGATGACGCCGGTCGTAAGCGACTGATCAAGTCCGTAGGGATTGCCGATGGCGAAGGCCCACTGACCGACCTGCAAGTTGGCCGAGGTGCCGATCGCGATCGGCTTCTCAAGCTGTCGCGGCTCGTGCAAACGCACAACGGCAAGATCGTACGCGGGCGCGGTACCAGCGACATCCGCTGTCACGGTTTCGCCTGATGACAATCGCACCACGATGGCGTTCGTCCCCTCGACGACGTGATTGTTGGTCACAATATGGCCGGCGCGATCCCAGATGAACCCGGTACCGGTCTGCACCGCCACACCGGGGGCTGCGTCGGAGTTTGCTTCCCGCTCGCTGGCGGCGCGTCCCACCACCTGCACCACCGACGGCGACACCGAATTGAAGATGGCTATCGTCGTGCGTTCGGCGTCCGATAGCGTCCCCCGCGGCTCGATGGAACGCGGGCTCGTGGCCGAAAACAGCGTGCCGTTGATGTAAGGCTGCGCGAATATCGCGGCGAGCAGGATCAGTACGCCGAGCAGCAACGCGCGGGTCAGTCGATCGGTCATGGTTCCTATAACCGAGCCAAGGTCCCTTACGTCTCGCCGGGTTCGCTACGTGAACAAGCCACGGGCGCGGCGGTTCCATTATAAGTTTGTGGTACATGCGTGATTCAGGTGGTCCGCCGTGCTCGATAGAATGACAGGCCAATTGGAAATTCCGCGCCGGCTGCGCGCTCTCGTACGGGCGCGGGAATCGAGCCTGATTGCGCTTGCGGCGCTGGTCGGAGCAATCGCAGGCTTGGTCGTAGCGGCCATGGGTACCGCCGTCGATATCCTGCACCGGCTGTTTTTCCATCTCGATGCCGGTGTGCAATTGTCCGGCCTGCTGCGGCTCGATCCCCTAACCGCAATCTCGGTGCCGCTCGCCGGTGGACTTGCTTTCGGCGTCGGCCGTGAGCTGATCGCGCGCTGGCGGCCGGAGCGGGAGGTCGATCCCATCGAAGCGAACGCGCTGCATGGCGGCCGCATGTCGCTAATCGGCAGCATCATCGTTGCGGCACAGACCGTGTGGTCGAGCGGGGTCGGGGCCTCGGTTGGCCTGGAGGCAGGATACACGCAATTGGCCGGCGGCATTGCCTCGCGGTTGGGCATGGCGTTTCGGTTGCGCCGCGCCGACTTGCGCATTCTGGTCGGCTGCGGCGCCGCCGGCGGCATTGCCGGGGCCTTCGGCGCACCGCTCGCCGGCGCCTTTTACGGCTTCGAGCTGATCATCGGCGGCTACTCGCCGAACAGCCTTGCGCCGGTCGCGATCTCGGCACTGCTCGGTTACCTCGTCGCGCAGGCGCTCGCTCCGGCCGAGATCGGCGTCGTTCCACCCGAAAGGATGATTGTCGCCGCCCATGACCTGGTCATCGCCGGCGTGATCGGCCTGTTATGCGCGGCCGCCGGCATTCTGATGATGCGCGGAGTGGCGCTGTGCGAAGTCTTTGTTCGTTCGATTCAATCTGTGGCTGGCGCTGCGAACGACGATCGGCGGACTTCTCGTCGGGATCCTCGCCATGATCGCCCCGCAGGTGATGTCTTCCGGCCACGGCGCGCTGCACTTGGCCGGAATTCTTCATCTTTCGCTCTGGACCGTAGCGCTGCTCTTCGTGCTCAAGATTGTGGCGTCGATCGTCTCGCTCGGCTCCGGCTTCCGCGGCGGCTTATTCTTCTCCTCGCTGCTGATCGGCGCGCTTGGCGGCCACCTTCTGGCCGTGGCGCTCACGACGATTTGGCCGGAGGGTCATTTCGATTCGAATGCCTACGCCGTGATCAGCATGGGGGCGCTGTCGGCCTCCGTCATCGGTGGACCGCTGACCATGACTTTCATCGCGCTGGAAACAACGGGAGACCTGTGGCTGACGACGGCAGTGCTGATCGCCGTGATCATCGCCTCGCAGGTGACGCGCGAGGCGTTCGGATATTCGTTCGCCACTTGGCGTTTCCATTTGCGCGGTGAGACGATCCGCAGCGCCGCCGACATCGGTTGGATGCGCGATCTGACGGTCGGCAAGATGATGCGCCACGATGTGCGCACCGTTCCGGCTGCTACGACGGTCGCGGCCTTTCGCGACGCCTTCCCGCTCGGCTCGCCGGCTTACATCATTGCCGTCGACGAGCAGGGCCGTTACGGCGGCATGGTCCCAGTGGCTGAGGCCCACGCGGCGGAAGTGCCGCCGGACGCCTCGATCAAGAGTTTGCTGCGCTACAGCGACGGGGTGTTGCTGCCCGGGATGACGATCAAGGAGGCGGTGCTCGCCTTTGATCGCGCCGAGGCGGAGGTGCTCGCCGTCGTCGATTCCTACGTCGACCGCCGCGTCATCGGGCTTCTGACCGAGGCCTATGCGCTGCGCCGCTACGCGGCCGAACTGGAGCGCCGCCGGCAGGAGCTGGTCGGTGGCGAATAGGGCTGTGCCGTTGCGGCCCGGGAAACTCTCCGGTAGTCTTTTTCGAAATCCTGTTATAATTTCCAAAATATCGTCAATAGCGGCCGAGGCTTTCATGAAACGTTCAGTCGCAGAGGCTTATTCGATCGAGCCGGATCAGGGCGGCTTGCCGCGGACGATTGCAGAATCGATCTATCACCGCCTGCGGCAGGACATCCTCTGGATGCGGCTCGCGCCGGGCGCTCCGCTCCGCTCCGACGAATTACGGGCGCGATATGACGTTGGTATCAGCCCGTTGCGTGAGGCGCTGACGCGTCTCGTCTCGGAGCGGCTGGTCACGTCGGTCGGCCAGCGCGGCTTCAGGGTCGCGCCGCTGACCGCCTACGACGTCGAGGACACGATGAAGACGCGGATCGTGATCGAGCGCGAGGCGCTCGCCCGGTCGATCCGCAAAGGTGATATCGCGTGGGAAACGGCGGTTGTGGCTGCTTTCCACGCGTTGTCGCGCAATCCAATTCCCAAGGAGCCGGGCGCGGCGACCGAGGTCTGGGCTGCCCACCACCGCCAATTCCACATGGCGCTATTGTCGGCGTGCGATTCCCGCTGGCAACTCGAACTGGCCGGCCTGTTGTTCGATCAGGCCGAACGGCATCGCTTGTTGCGCGGCAAATTTCTGCCGCAGCAGAGGCTGAAGCGTGACACCGTGCGCGAGCATCGGCGAATTTTCGACGCGGCGCTTGCGCGCGACGTCGACGGCGCGGTCCGCGCGCTTGAGAAGCACTATGAGACGACGGCCAAGCAGGTCGTTGCCGTGCTGTCGCGCGTGCCGACGCTGGTCGCGAAGCGCGGCTGAGGCAGTCGCCCGTCGCTTGACAGCGCGATATCCACAAATTACAAACTTTGGAAAATAATATCGAGATTGGACAATGGGTTTGGCCTGCGCGCGGCTCGTTGCGCGCCGCTGCGAAAGCCCCGGCCTCCGACGTGCTCAAGAAGACAGCGCGCTCATGAAAGAGCGTATCGACAGGGAGAGAGTCGCATGTATCAGCTGAGCAGAACAGTACCCGTCAACGAACCAAAGAAATCATTCCTGAGCCGGCACGACGTCTGGACGGGCCTGCTCATGAAGGCGAATAATGCGCTGCCATACGTACCCGAAATGAAGAAGTGCGAGGTGGTGGAGAAGGGCGACGGCTGGCTCGTCCGTGACATCATGCTTAAGGACGTTCCGCTGCGCGAAAAGGTGACGTTCGAGCCGGAGCAGCGCGTGCTTTTCGAGCGGACCCGCGGCTCGGAGCTTGGTCGCATCGAGAACATCATCGGCGAGGACGATAAGGGAAACCTCACCTTGACGTTCGCCTTCAGCCTGAAGAAAGACGGCATTCCCGAGGGTAGTGAAGCCGAGACGGCGCACTTTGCGCCCATGGAAGGCGCCTATCTGGGCGCGGTCGCGTCGACGCTTGCGGCGGTCCGGCGGACCGTGGACGAAAAGGGCCGCGAACATCTGCCGCCGAAGAACCCGGCCGACGCGGCGGGCGACACCAAATGGATCTACGATTATTACCGCGCCGTCGACGCGATGGACATGGAGCGCACGCTGGCGCAGCACACCGACGACACGACGCTGACGTTTGCGAACCATCCGACCGTGCATGGCAAGGAAGGCTACAAGGCCGCAATCGGCCATCTGTGGGGCAGCATAAAAGGCCTGTCGCACAGCATGACCGGGGCTTGGTCAATTCACGACGGCCAGGTCGGTATCGCCGAGGCGATCGTGCAGTACACCCGGCTCGACGATACGCTCGTCGCGATCAAGTTCTGTTCGGTCTTGCGCCGGCGCGGCGACAAAATCGCCGATCTGCGGATCTACGGCGACGCGACGCCGCTGTTCGCGCCGGGGTGACCGCGTAGTTTCGCGCGATCCGCACGGTGCGGGAGAGCCGCGAATTAATTTCGCGGCCCTTTTTTCTGCGCCATGTTCAGCACCACGCCGCGAAGCCAGCCGAACGCGGCGTCGTAGGCAAATCTGGAATGCCAGATCAAATGCTCGGTAAAGTGGGGCATTTCAAATGCGACGTCGAGTTTGCGCAAACGCGTGCGTTCCGGCGACACCCGCAGCATTCGGTTGGGCAGGATGCCGATCATATTGGTGCCGCAAACGAGGCTGGGAATAACGTAGAAACTCGGCACATTGATCGACGGGTTGGCGCTGTTTCGCCCGATCCTTGCCCGCAGCTCGCCGGTCTGCATCGTCACCCCTAAAAATTGCGCCACGACGTGTGGAAAATTGAACAATTGGTCGAGCGTTACGGTGCCACGCAACGGATGACGCTTGTCGACCACGCAGCAATAGACCTCGGAGAACAGCGTGTCCGAGCGCAGCAAGGGGTCGGAGAGCGCCTGTTCATGCGTATAGGGATTGCCGGTCACGCACATTTCCACTGTGCCGTCGCGAATATGGTCGAGCGGCGAATTGATCGGCACAATGTCGAAGCTCAGGTAAGCCGCTTGTTTTCTCACCTGTCGAAACACCGTCGACAAAAACACCATGGTGTTGTAGTCGGACGCCATGATGCGGAACCTGCGGCGGTCTTTCTTCGGGTCGAACAGCGGCTTGGCGGAGATCGTCGTATCGACCTGCAGCATCGTCTGACGGACGGATACGGCCAGCGACTGGGCAAACGCTGACAGCTCATAGCGGCGTCCAATGCGGACCAGCAGCTCGTCGTCGAATTGATCGCGCAGCCGGCGCAGTATGCCGCTCATCGTCGATTGGGTGAGGTGCATCTTTTGTGCAGCCCGCGTGACATTTTTCTCCGCCAGCAGCGCGTCGAGCGGCGCCAGCAAATTCAGATCGAAGTGCTCCATGGGTCCGGCCCGGCAAAGGACAGGCCGCAAAACGGTCCGGCGGACGCTGCCGGCAACCATCGGCCTGGCCGATACTTCGGGTTGAAAAATACGATTTGTCAATATTGCGGCCCAGATGGCAGTTTCCAAAATAACAGGAATATTCCAAACTAGGTCGTATTCCGAAATAACAGATAACGCATGGAGGAGATCGTGCAGCTCGCAGCCAAGACTGTGCCGTTTGCCGCCAAGCCTGCCGCCAAGGAGCAACGGACCCCGTTCTCGGTCTTGCTCGGCCGGGTCCGCGAGCTGCAGCCGGTCTTTCGCGACGCTGCGCGTGACACCGAAAGCAACCGGCGGGTCTCAAAGAAGACCATGGACCATTTGCGGGACGCCGAGCTGACCAAGCTGGTGCGCCCGGCGGCGTTCGGCGGCTTCGAATACGGCCTGCCCGAACTGGCGCAGGTCGCGTTCGAGCTCGGCCGGGTCTGCGGCAGTACCGGTTGGTGCGGCTCGCTGGCGATGTGCTACCAGTGGATGACGTCGTACTTCCCGCTCCAGGCACAACACGACGTCTGGAGCGATCCCGATAACCTGGTCGCCGGCTCCTACCTTCCCAGCAGACAGGTTGAGATCGTGCCTGGCGGCATCAAACTTGCCGGCGCCTGGCCGTATGCGAGCAATTGCGAAAACAGCCAATGGCTGATGCTTGGCGCGCTGGTCCCAAGTTCGAAGGGGCCGCCGGATGTGATGTGGTGTCTGGTGCCGATCGCCGACATGGCGGTCGACCAGGACACGTGGTTCACCTGCGGCCTGCAGGGAACAGGCAGCAAGACCGTGCGCATCGACCAGCCGGTCTTCGTTCCCGACCACAGGATGGTGCGATTCGCCGACATCGTTGCCGGGACGGTTCCGGGCAAGCAGATCGAAAACAACAATATGAGCCATTTCGGCTTCACCACGTTCGGCCCGACCGCGCTGGTGTCGCCGATACTCGGCATGGCGCAAGGCGCGCTCGATGCCTTCATCGACATGGCGAAGACCAAGGTGCGAGCCGCAAAGCCTGGCGTGATGGTTGCTATGTCGAGTTCGCCGCTGATTCAGACTAGGATCGGCTCGGCTTCGGCGACCATCGAAGCGGCATTCACGCTGCTTCTCACCAGCGTGGCCGCCGCCGAAGACAAGGTGCGTCGGGGCGAGCCGCTGGAAATCGGCGAGCGCATTGCCATTCGTCGCAATCAAGGCTTCGCGGCAAACCAGTCGGTCAACGTCGTCAACGACCTGTACGCCAAGGAGGGCGCTGCCGGCAGCGATCTGACGGCGCCGTTGCAGCGCTTCTGGCGCGATGCCAACGCGGCGGCGTTGCACCTCAGTCTCGATTGGGAGCCGATCGCCGCGATGTATGGACAGCAGCGGCTCGGTCTTGAACCGGTCGGCATCTACTGAGCTTGGTCTCGATGCCGGCGTGAGCAAACGGCTACAACAAGGTGCGTCATATAACAACTTATTGCCGACGCCAAACTCGCGCTGCGGCGTCTGGCAAGTTCGGTCAGCGTAGTAACTTGCCGGAACGACGGACATAATTACGCGATGACTGCCACCGCGGTCAGCGCCCTGAGCATGGACCCACCTTCCATACTGGTCTGCATCAATCGATCTGCAGGCTTCCATGGCGCGCTCGATCGGGCGAGCGAATTCGCGATCAACGTTCTCAGCCGCGCTCACGTCGACATTTCGAAAGTTTGCAGCGGCGGCGCCAGTGGGGAGCGCCGGTTTGAGATCGGTTACTGGGACACGCGGGCGGCGGCGCCTGTGTTGGTCGATGCGCAGGCTGCGATCGTCTGCCGCAAGGACCAGGAGCTGCAATACGGCACTCACACCATCTTTATGGGTCGCATCATATCCATCTCGATGAACGGCGACGTGGATCCATTGATCTACATCGACGGACAATACGCCGGCCGCCCGACGGTTGCGTCCGGAATGAGCGGCTGATGATCGCGATCGAAAAGCTTCGTTACGTCCGATTAGGCGTGGCCGATCTTGCGAAGACGGCCGACTTTGCGACGCGCATCCTCGGGCTTCAGCCGGTAGAGGCCCCGCAGCCAACGGCGATGTTCCGCTCCGACTATCGGGATCACACCTTGGTTCTCTATCCGAGCGACCTGCCGAAACAGGCCATAGCCATCGAAATCCGCTCCGAAGCCATACTGGACGAGGCCGCTTGCCGCCTGCGTGAGGCGGGCTACGCGATAACCAGCGGTGATGCTGAACTTTGTCGCGCGCGGCGGGTGCGGGCGTTGGCGTCGTTCCAAATCCGCGGCGGCGTAACGATCGAACTGGTGGTCCGTCCGCTCCATTCCGGGTGGCGTTACTTCCCGTCACGGGATGCGGGAATTACCGAATTTTTCGGCGTCGCCTTCGCTTCGACCGACGTTGCCGCCGATGTCCGGCTCTGGACCACAATCTTCGACGCCAAAATCACCGATTATGTCGGCGATGCGGTGTACATCAGCATCGACGATGAGCATCACCGCATTGCCGTTCATCCTTCGTCGTCGGACCGATTGCTGGAAGTTCAATTCCGGCTCGAGAGCATGCACGAATTAATGCGGAACAGTTATTTCCTGCAGTCGGCACAGGTTGCCATCGCGCACGGCCCCGGGCGGCGGCCGACATCGCAGCAGGTCTTTATCAGCTTCAAGGGACCCGAAGCGGTGCTGTTTGGCTTTGTTGCCGAAGGAGACAAATGGCCGGTAGGCGAAGAGCGATTGCCCCGTCAATTCCCGTCCGCTCCGGATTCTTTCTGCGCGTGGGGGAGTCTGAGCCAGGAACCGGAATTCTGCGGCGGCGGGCAAGATGTGAGCGAAAATCGGCATCGGAGCGGCCAATGATCAGATTGCGCGACGTGAGCTATGTGCGGATGGGCACCCGAGATCTCGAAGGTGCCGAAATCTTCGCCACCGACTATCTTGGCCTTGAAAAGTCAGAACGGCGCAAGGACGCCATCTATTTCAAATCGGACGCCAGAGCTCACACGCTGTGTTATTTCGAGGGCGACCCGAAAGATCAGGCTGTCGCGTTTGAAGTAGCGTCCGAGGCCGAACTCGAACAGGCGGCTGCGACGCTTGATGCTATGGGGCAGGAAGTTCGGCTCGGCAGCGTGACAGAGGCTGCGCGACGCAAAGTCATTGCTTTCATTTCCTTTCGCGATCCTACCGGAAATGCCATCGAGTTGGTCGTCCGTCCTGAACGATCGGCCAAACGCCATCACGGCACCCGCGACGCCGGCATCACGGGTTTCTCACACATCGGGCTTTGCACCACGGACGCGGTTCGCGACGAGAAGTTCTGGACGGAAGTCTGCAACGCCCGCGTTTCCGACCGGATCGGCGACGCACCGCTGCTACGAATCGACGAAATCCACCACACGATTGCGTTGTTTCCCACCAACCGAGCCGGTATCCAGCACATCAACCACCAGGTCGAAAGCGCCGATGACGTTCAGCGCTCGTTTCATTTCCTCAAAGACCGCCAGGTCAAGATGGTATTCGGGCCGGGCCGGCACCCCACCTCGTCGGCGCGGTTTCTCTATTTCGAAGGACCGGACGGGATGGTCTTCGAATATTCCTCCGGGGTACGCGAGATCGCCGACGAGTTGCTGTACCGAGAACGGCAATTTCCATTCGAACCGAAAGGATTCTGCCACTGGGGCTCGAAGCCCGAGATCCGGGAGTTCAACTGACAGATGGTGGCTGAGGCGCTGCAAGTTCTGGTCCGCAAGGCCGCGCGCGCCCTTGGGCGGCACGGTCTTGTCCACGCCTATGGCCACGTCAGCGCGCGCATCGAAGCGAGTGCTTTTCTCGTGTGCGCGCCCGGACCCATGGGGCTCATCGCGCCAGGGACGGCGGGGTCGGTTGTCAGCCTCGATGGCGATTTGCCCGCAGGCGTCCTGGGCGAGGTGCGGATCCACCGCGACATTTACCGCCGCCGTGCCGAGGTTCGGGGGGTGGCGCGGACGATGCCGCCAAAGATCATGAGCCTGTCGACGCTACGGCTCACCCCTCGGGTTCGTCACGGTCTTGGCAGCTATTTCCATCCCGGCATTCCCTTGTGGGACGACCCCTTGCTGATCCGCAACGACACCGCGTCCGCGCGACTGGCGATACAGATGGGATACGGCCCTGCCATCGTCATGCGTGGCAACGGCCTGATCACGGCGGCCGAGAGCGTGGAAGAGGCCGTTGTGCTTGCCTGGTACGCCGAGGACGCGGCGCGGGTCGAACTCGATGCGCTTTCGACCGCCGGCGCCGGCGAGCCCGCTTTCTTCAGCGAGCGGGAGGCGAAGGTGCGCAGCACCTGGTCGGGTGGCATCCTCGACCGAATGTGGGATTTTCTGACTGCGGGCGACCCGGAAAACGACTTCCCGGCTGAGGCGACGACGCGGATGTTGACAGGCCGCGCCGGAACGGCTGACGATGCGGCAAAATACGTCGTCAGACCGGGGAGGATCGGCCGAGCATGAATGTGGACGAGCGCATCGCCGAACTCACGCAGAATATGTTGCGGCGGAAATTCTATGCCGTCCTCTCGAAGCCGTCGCCAAGCCCTGAGAAATTGAAGGCTCTGCTCCCGGCGCATCTCGAATACATGATTTCGCTGGAGAAACGCGGTGTTGTGTTCGCGTCGGGGCCGTTGGCCGACGGCGAAGGTCCCCCGAACGGCGCCGGCTTCACCATTTTGCGCGCGGCGAACGCGCAGGAAGCGCGCGCGCATCGCGGAGGCCGATCCGTTCGTCGCCAACGGACTGCGGAGCTTTGAACTCAAGGAATGGACGATCATGGAGGGCACTCTGGGCCTGCGCGTCAATCTATCGGATCAGTCGGTTGAGGTAGCGTAGAGGAGTGGCGAGATGGACACCATTGGCTTTGTCGGCGTCGGCAAGATCGGAATGCCGATCTCGCAAAACCTGATCAAGAGCGGCTATCGCGTCGTCGGCTATCGCCGCAGTTCGCTTGACGAGTTTGAGAAGATCGGCGGCGTGCCGGCGCGTTCGGCCGCGGAGGTTGGCGCGCAAGCGGACATGGTCTTTTCCTGCCTGCCGTCGGACGAGGCGCTGGAAGAAGTCGTTCAAGGCCCCGAGGGGCTGGTGCATTCGGCGCGGCCGGGCCAGGTCGTGGTCGAGCTTGGCTCCTATCCGGTTCCGGTCAAGGCGCGGCAGATCGCGCCGCTTGCACAAAAGGGCGCTGCCTTCATCGACGGCGAAGTCGCCGGCACGCCCGGCATGGTGTCGGCCCGCAAGGGGGTGGTGTTTCTTGCCGGCGACGCGGATGCCTGCAAGAGGATCGAGCCCGTGGTTGCCGGCTTTGCAGATTCCTGCATCTATTTCGGCACCTTCGGCGCCGCCAGCCGGGTCAAGCTCATCAACAATTTGCTGGTCTCGATCCATATCGCCGCCACCGCGGAGGCGATGGCGCTTGGGCTCAAGGCCGGCGTCGATGTCGATTTGATGATCAAGGCGATAGCGAGCGGCAGCGGCGGCTCGACCCAGTTCGGCATCCGCGCGCCATGGATGGCGGAGCGGCGTTTCAAGCCGTTGCAAGGGCCCATTCCCGGCTTGCAGCACTATATCGAAATGATCGGCGAATTCGCCGACAGCGTCGGCGTGGCGACGCCGCTTCTGGATCGCACCGCCGAACTGTTCGAGCGCTTCGTGGCGATGGGATTCGCCGAGTGCGACGGCGCCGCCATGGTCGACGTCATCAGCGCGCTGCCGAGAGAATCCAAAAACATCCATCCCTCGAAAAGGGACGACAACAACAGAAAATAAAGGAGATCCGCATGATCCGCGTCACAAAATCGCTCACGCCAGTTACGAAACCCCCGATCTCGACCAGCAGATCGAGTATTACACCGAGATATGGGGCTCACGCTCGCCGCCAAGGAGAAGGACGCGGCCTATCTCGCCTCCACCGTCGATCACCATTCAGTGGTGCTGCGTCGTGGCCCGCAACGCGCAGTGCCTGCGGCTCGGCTTCCAGATCGCGGATGACGCCGATCTCGGCGAGTTCGAGAAACAGGTCGCCGCCCACGGCATCAAGACGCAGCGCAAGAAGGATCCGGAGCCGTCGATCCACGAGATGGTCACCTTCGCCGATCCGAAGGGCACGATCATGGAAGTGTTCAAGCGCGACGCGTTCTCGCACCAGAAATTTCAGAGCAAGGGGATCGTGCCGCACAAGCTCGGCCACGTCGCCTTCCACGTCACCGACGTCAAGCAGGTCACCAAGTTCTATTGCGACGTGCTCGGCTTTCGCGAATCCGACTGGATGGCGGACTTCTTCTCATTCCTGCGCTGCGGCCCCGACCACCACACCATCAATCTGATGGAGACCGGCTCGAACCGCCACTTCCACACCGCCTTCGAGCTGCGCGACTGGGGTCATATGCACGAGGCCTGCGATTTTCTCAGCCTCCGCGGCTACAAGCTCCTGTGGGGTCCGGGCCGGCATGGCATCGGCCACAATCTCTTCGCTTATCACCGCGGGCCGAACGGACTCATCACCGAGACCTTCTGCGAGCTTGACCGGATGAACGAGGAGCTGGGCTATTTCGAGCCACGCCCCTGGCACCGCGACGCGCCGCAACGTCCGAAGGTCTGGGAGAAGGATCCCTCCGCCTCCAATCTTTGGGGCGTCATGCCGGGCGACGAAATGATGAAATAAAAGCACCGCGACCGGCGTCCGGCCGCCAGCTGCCGCTGGGGGGCCCTATAAAACCGGCAATATCGTTCAGCCCATGCCTATTGCGCAAATGTAACGCGCACTCGTCGCTTACTCGCCCTTGCCGCCAATCTGCTTGAGCTTGGCGAACACAGCCTCGACGTTGAGCTCCTCGGTTTTTTTCGCGGCGACCGGCTCTTCGGGCTCCTCTTTCGGCGCCGTGGTGACGGACGCCGGCAGTAGCGTCGCGCCCTGCGCCTCCACCGGAACCGGCTTTTCCTTGGCAGCGCGCTGAACTTCAAGGTCGAGATCGATCTGCGAGCAAAGGCCAAGCGTCACCGGGTCGAGCGGCGTCAGGTTGGCCGAGTTCCAGTGAGTGCGCTCGCGGATCGCTTGGATGGTCGATTTCGTGGTCCCAACGAGCCGCATGATCTGGCTGTCTTTGAGCTCCGGATGATTGCGCACCAGCCACAGGATGGCGTTGGGACGGTCCTGGCGGCGCGACACCGGCGTGTAGCGCGGGCCCTTTTTGTGCTTCGCCTCGGGCAGGCGGACTTTCGGGTCGGCAATGTGCAGGCGGTGGTCCGGATGGGCTTCGGCGTCGGCGATTTCCTCGCGGGTGAGTTGTCCGGTGAGGATCGGATCAAGCCCCTTGATGCCCTGCGCGGCATCGCCGTCGGCGATCGCTTTCACCTCCAATGGATGCAAATTGCAGAATTGCGCGATCTGGTCGAACGACAGCGCCGTGTTCTCCACCAGCCAGACCGCAGTCGCCTTCGGCATCAAGGGGGCGATAGCCATGTGCAAATCTCCTCTGTGCTCCGCCCGCCCGTCCGGGCGAAGCCACTCACGTCATCAGCGATGACTGAAAAGCTGCCGGAATATAGGCGACCGGTCTGGCCGGTGCAACCGTGCGGTGCCGTTGCGAAAAACGGCTATACCCATTGCGAAATGGTCCGGATTTGGCACAAAAGAGGCGGCGAACGCGGTTGCCGGTCCCGCCTATCGCGCCAAGACGGAGCCTCAAGTGGCCGAAACGGTCGCCGAAATCCTCAACGCCTATCGCCGCGGAGCCATCAAGCCCGAGGACATCGTCACGCGCAGCTTCGCCCGCATCCGCGCCCATGATGACCCGGCGATCTTCATCGCGTTGCGCGAGGAAGCCGATGTCCTTGCCGAAGCGCGCTCGCTCGCGCGCGGCGGGGATGAGGCACTTCCGCTATTCGGCATTCCGGTTGCCGTGAAGGACAATATCGACGTCAAGGGCCTGCCTACGACTGCAGCGTGTCCGGCTTACAGCTATCGCCCGAACAAAGACGCCACTGCCGTCGCGCGGCTGCGCGCGGCAGGAGCGATCATTCTCGGCAAGACCAATCTCGATCAGTTCGCGACCGGTCTGGTCGGCGTGCGCACGCCCTACGGCATCTGTCGAAACCTGTTCGACGACGAACTCATTCCGGGAGGATCGAGCACCGGCTCCGCGCTGGCGGTTGCGGCGGGCTTCGCGCCGCTTGCGCTTGGCACCGACACCGCCGGTTCGGGCCGGGTGCCGGCAGGCTTCAGCAACATTGTCGGCCTCAAACCGAGCCGCGGTCTTATTTCCACCGCCGGGGTCGTGCCCGCGTGCCGCACGCTCGACTGCGTGTCCATCTTTGCGCTCACGGTTGACGATGCCATGACCGCGCTGAAGGTGACGGCCGCTCCGGATTCTGCCGATCCCTTTTCACAGGCACGGCCGGTGCATGACCTCGGGCCGATGCCTGACGGCGTCAGGCTCGGCGTGCCGCTGTCGGGTCAGCGGCTGTTCTTCGGTGATCGCGCCTCGGCGGCGGCCTACGACGCGGCAGTGGCGCAGTTCGCCAAACTCGGCGCGGCAATCGTCGAGATCGACATCGAACCATTCTACGCGGCCGCGCGATTGCTGTATGAGGGGCCGTGGGTCGCCGAGCGTTACCTGACGGCGCGGGCGCTCATCGCCTCGTCGCCGGAATCCCTGCATCCGGTCACCCGCCAAATCATTCTCGCCGGTGCGCACGGCACGGCAGCCGATTTCTTCTCGGCGCTCTATCAGCTCGAGGAGTTGCGCCGCGTTCGCGATCATACTTTCCGTGCAATCGATGCGATGCTGCTGCCGACGGCGCCGACGATCTATCGGATCGAGCAGGTGCTGGCCGATCCGATCGGGCTCAACAGCCGGCTCGGCACCTACACCAACTTCGTCAATCTGCTCGACATGTGCGGTCTCGCCGTACCGGCGGTGATGCGCCCCGACGGCATACCGTTCGGCATAACTCTGCTCGCGCCGGCGGGCGAGGACACAGCGCTTGCCGCGATCGGCCGCGAATTCCACCTTGCGACCGGGTTGCCGCTCGGCGCGCTCAAATACCCTCAGCCGCCGCTCGCGCCGTTGCCGGCGGTCCCGGCGGAGGGCGAAATCCCGATCGCCGTGGTCGGAGCGCATCTCTCCGGCATGCCGCTCAACGGCGAATTGCGCGCGGCCGGCGGCCGCCTGATCGAGCGAACCGCGACCGCGCCCCACTATCGGCTCTATACGCTCGCCGGTACCCGGCCGCCGAAGCCGGGCCTGCTGCGGGTGAAAAACGGTGCCGGCGCCGCCATCGAGGTCGAGGTCTGGGCGTTGTCCGAGAGTGCGTTCGGCCGTTTCGTCGCCGCGGTGCCCCCGCCGCTGTCGATCGGCACGCTCGAACTCGATCACGGCCGCTCGGTAAAGGGCTTTCTGGTCGAAGCCGAGGCGGTCGCCGGTGCGCGCGATATTTCCAGCTTCGGCGGTTGGCGCGCCTTCATGGCGCAGGAGACGGCTTCGGTGTGATCGGGTTTTTTAGGCCGGTTATTTCGGCTCGTCGATGAAGCTCACATGCGCGGCGACAACGCGCCAGCCTTGCGGAAAGCGCGCCCAGGTCTGCATCTGCCGACCGACCTTTCCAGGCACGCTGGCGCGATAAAACAGCGTCGAAGCGACCGCGTGATCGCGGCCATAGGTGCTGATGACGGTCTTTGAGATTGTACGCGCGAGTCCTGCCGGAGAGCGGGCGACGCGAAACGCTTCGATCTGCGCATGGCCGTAAAGGTTCTCGGTGCCGCCGTACCGGATGGTGCGCGGATCATTGTGGAATATCGCATTGAGCGTCGCCACGTCGTTGTCGCCCAGTGCTTTCTCGTAACGGTCGAACTCGGCGCGTACCTCGGCAACGACCTCCGGCAGGTCGATCTCCATTGCATCTTCTCCGGTGTGTGTTGATCGGGTGGACTAAAAAGACGGGCGCATCGCCATGGCGACACCCTGTGTTTCGAGCCAATGGGCGATGCGAAGCGCGATGTCTTCGCGCCAAGGCGCGGCGATAATCTGGACGGCGATCGGCAGCGGCGTAAGCGGCACCGGAACCGCGACCACCGGCAAGCCGATGAACGAGATCGGCTGCGTGTAGAGACCGAGATTCGCCCGTACCGGCAGTTCAACATCGCCGACCTTGAATGTCTGCTGGCCGATCAGCGGCGCCGTGCACGGCGCCGCGGGTGCCAAAATGGCGTCGACCTCCGCGAACAGTTTCAGCACCTCATCGCGATACCAGCGGCGGAATTTCTGCGCCTTCACCACCAGCGAGGCCGGCATCATCGCACCGGCGATCAGCCGGTCGCGCACGGCGGGATCGAAATCCTTGGCGCGGGCGCGCAAGCGGTCGAGATGCAGGCTGCCGCCCTCGCTGGCGGTGATGATGAAGGCGGCCGAGCGTGCGCGCTCCGGCTGCGGAAGCTCGATGTCGCGATTGGCGTGGAGCGCCGCCGCCACGCGGTCGATGGCGTAGACCGCCTCCGCGGTCTGGCATTTGAAGTATCCGCTCGCGACCGCGACCCGCAGGCCCTCTGTGCCGCGGTGAAGGAGCGGCACGACGGGTTGCGCCGTGCGCTCGGCGGACACGGGATCGCCGGGGTCGTGGCCCTGCATGGCATCATAAGCCAACGTCAGATCGCGCGTGCTGCGCGCCAGCGGGCCGACGTGATCGAGGCTCGCTACAAATGGGAACGTGCGTGCGCGGCTCAGCCGCCCGTAGGTCGGCTTGAGACCAAACAGGCCGCAGAGCGAAGCCGGAACGCGGATCGAGCCGTTGGTGTCCGACCCGAGGGCAAGCGGGACGAGACCGCCGGCGACAGCTGCGGCCGAGCCGCCGGACGATCCACCGGTCATGCGGGTAAGATCGTGCGGATTGCGCGACGGGCCGTCGTGCACGTTCTCGCCGGTAAAATCGTAGGCGTACTCTCCCATGTTGAGCGCGCCGACGAGGATGGCGCCGGCGGCTTCGAGGCGCTCGATCAGCGTCGCGTCGCGTGGCGCGGGCGGTGCGTCGCGATTGATCTTGGAACCCGCGAGCGTCGGCATCCCCGCAATGTCGAACAGGTTTTTCACCGCGAACGGCACGCCGGCGAGCGGCGGCAGCGGTTCGCCGCGCGCGCGCGCCTCGTCGAGCGCCTGGGCGCGCGCCAGCGCACGCGGCTCGGTGAGCGCGGTGAACGAATTGAGCAGCGGATCGCGCGAACGGATACGGGCGAACGTCGCCTCCAGAACTTCCAGGGCGCTGGCGCGGCCGGCGCCGACAGCGGCGACAATGTTGGCGGCTGTGTTCCAGCCGGACTCGGTCGTTGCCATTTCAAGCATCGAAGACCGGCGCTGGTTCGGTCTCGTCGGCCAGCGGAAACGCGTCAACCAGCGCCGCATGCGTGAAGATCAAACGAAGATTGAACTCAATTCCGCCCCGCCAAGCCGGGTCGAGCGGCAGTGCCAGCGCCTGTGCGCTTGCCGCAATCAGGGTATCCAAGGGATCGGGCTTTTTGACGCGTAACGAAGGCGCCGGGGCTGGTCCCCGCCGTTTGCTCCTTGTCTTGGGGGTGGCCGGCTTGCGGATCATGCGGGCACAGCTCTCCAAATCATATCTAAGTCCTTGATTCCCGGGCATTGTTGCATGCGCTCTAATGGACGCCAAGAGGCCGCCCAGCCGAGCCCATGCGATGTCGCGCGGCCGGTTCGCGGCCCAATAATTAAGCACGGCAAAACCGGCGGAATGGCCCCGATCTTGCACATCTATTGGCACTCATTCGTCCGATGCAGGGGGTCGAAATGCTGAACGTGACTTTTGAAGCCGAACCAAGTCCGCTTTCTGTCGATCTCTCCCGGGCCGCGCTGGTGATCATTGATATGCAGCGCGATTTCCTTGAGCCTGGGGGCTTCGGTGAAGCGCTGGGTAATGACGTGTCGCGTCTGCAAGCGGCCGTAGGGCCGCTTCGCAAGGTTCTTGCCGCGGCGCGGGAGCATGACCTGTTGGTCATTCACACGCGTGAAGGGCACCGGCCCGATCTCTCCGACGCCCCACCGCACAAAGTCGAGCGCGGCGATCCGGCAACTCGCATCGGCGCCATCGGCCCAATGGGCCGGATTCTGGTGCGCGGCGAACCCGGTCACGACATCATTCCCGAGCTTTATCCGTTGAAGGACGAGCCGGTGATCGACAAACCCGGCAAAGGCGCCTTCTATCAGACCGACCTCGAACTCATGCTGCGCAACCGCGGGATCGATACACTGTTCGTCTGCGGCGTGACCACGGAAGTGTGCGTGAATACGACGGTGCGCGAGGCCAATGATCGCGGCTTCCGCTGCATCGTACTGTCGGACTGTTGCGGCTCCTATTTCCCCGAATTCCACGCTGCCGGTCTCGCCATGATCAAGGCCCAAGGCGGCATTTTCGGCTCGGTCGCCGCTTCGATGCCGCTGCTCAATTCGCTGGCATCGGCCGCCTATCCGGTGCGGGCGGCGGTTTAGTTCGCCAACGGCCGACATCGTTTGGTCGAAGCACCGCGCGCCTTGGCCGGCGGGCGGTGCTGTTTTTTTGACAATTGCGTGACCGTTATTTGGTCGGCAACACGGATCAGACAGGCTGGAGCGATGCTTCACGAGGCGCGGAAGTTGCGCCGCGCGGCGCCGATCAAAGCTGATTCCACTGCCAATTCATCAGCTTCGCAAATTTGCCGGCCAGCGTCTGGCACCCGACCGTGATTGGCACGCGCCTTGCGAGGTTTCTGGGCGCAATCGCCTGACGATTGCGCTCGATTACCAGGGGGGCGGGGCGCTCACACCCAAAATCTGTTCCAGCCGACGCAATCGCATGGGTGACCAACCCGTGGGCATTGTCTGGCGCTTTTGGAATGCGGCTCGCCGTAAAGAGGAGCCTGCAATGACGACCACGACATCGACGACGGAGTTCCGTCCCAAATTATTTACGCCGGGCGATTGGAATGCCTTCTTCGGCTTCGGCACCAACATCCTCACCAACATGTTGACGCTCACGATCCTGTTGCGGTTCGTGATCAAGATGCCGGACTCGATTGTCTTCGGCCGCATCCTTCCGGCGGTCGGACTGATGATGTGCCTGTCGACCTTTTACTATGCATATCTCGCCTACCGGCTCGCCAAGACGACCGGCCGCAGCGATGTCTGCGCGCTGCCGTCCGGCATCAGTGTGCCGCACATGTTCATCGTCACCTTCGTGATCATGCTGCCGATCGCGTTGACGACCCACGATCCGGTCAAGGGCTGGGAAGCGGGACTGACGTGGGTGTTCTTTCAGAGCTTCATCCTGATGATCGGCGGCTTCATCGCTCCGATCATTCGCAAAATCACACCACGCGCGGCCTTGCTCGGCACGTTGGCTGGCGTATCGATTACCTTCATCTCCATGCGTCCGGCATTGGAGATGTACATGACGCCGGTGATCGGCCTGAGCTGTTTTGCCGTCATTATGGTGAGTTGGTTCGGCGGGTTTCGATATCCGAAAGGCATTCCTGCCGGACTGGTCGCCATCGCGGTCGGAATGATCATTGCGTGGGGCTCAAACCTCTTCGGCCTCAACTATGGCGGGCTGAGCGTCAAGGGCGTTACCGACGCCTTCACGAATTTCGGCTTCGCCGTGCCGCTCCCTGCCGTGAACCACATCTTCTCCGGCTTTGAATATCTCGGCGTGATCCTCGTTACCGCCATCCCGTTCGGCATCTACGATCTGGTCGAAGCGATGGACAACGTCGAGAGCGCGGAGGCCGCCGGCGACGCCTTTCCGACGACGCGGGTGCTGACCGCTGACGGCGTCATCAGCCTGATCGGCTGCCTGATGGGCAACCCCTTCATCAACGCCGTCTATATCGGCCATCCCGGCTGGAAGGCGATGGGCGGCCGCATCGGCTACTCGGCGGCGACCGGCATCATGGTGATCGTGTTGTCCTGGTTCGGCGTCATCTCGCTGCTCTTGGCCATCATTCCGGTTGTGGCGATCTACCCGATCCTGCTCTACATCGGCATGCTGATCGGCGCGCAGGCGTTCCAAAGCACGCCGAAAGTTCACGCGCCGGCCATCGTGCTTGCGCTGACGCCACACCTCGCCGCCTGGGCCTCGGTGCAGCTGGACGGGGTGCTGCATGCCGTCGGTACCGACGCGGCCACCGTCGGCTTGGACAAGCTCGGCAATCAAGGCGTTCTCTACGCCGGCCTCAAGGTCATGGGCGGCGGCTCTATCTTGACAGGCCTCGTCCTTGCCGCGATCGGCGCCTTCGTCATCGACAAGAAGTTCCTCAACGCCGCAGCGTTCGCACTTGCCGGCGCCCTCCTCACCTTCTTCGGCTTCATGCACGGTGAGCACGTCGGCATTGCGGTGACGCCGATCGTTGCGATCGCGTATCTGATCGTGGCGGTTTTCCTCTACGGCTTGAGCCGGGCCCCGGCGAGTGCACTGGACCGGACGGCGCCACATGAGGCGATACCGGAAGAAGCGGCCGCCGTACCGGCGGAGTGACGCGCCGAGAATGATGCGCTAGCAGCGTAGAACGGATGTCGCCTCTCCCCGCCGGGGAGAGGCGATTTTTTTATTCGGTGGCCGCTCTGGCGGCATTGGTCTGCCGGATCACTGGCCAGAGACCGCACAAGTTCATTCGACGCACGGCGACCGCTTGGCATCGATCACATCGACCGGCCGGCGACGCCGAACGCGGCATGGCCGATAGCGGGACGAAATTGCGCCGCCTGATCTCAATCGGATCAATACGCATCACGCTCGAGTAATTGCCCGATCGGGTAGGCTGCCTCGGGCCGTCCGGCGCCGATGGCGCCGTAGCGATCACGCTTCGGCCGAAATCGGCCGGGCGCCGGCGATCGTGTAGTTGGGACCGTTTATACTGGCCACTGCCCAGCAGTGAGAATGGCGGAAACCGAACCTTGGCTGAACATAGTCCAGATGCCCGCCGCTCCGACCATTTTGATGGTCTGGCTGCGCACGGGGATCTGTTCGGGCATCCGAAGGGCCTCACATTCCTGTTCACGACCGAGATGTGGGAGCGCTTCTCGTATTACGGGATGCGCTCCTTGCTCGTCCTCTACATGACGAAATATCTGCTGGTCAGACAGCCGGGCAGCGCCCTTGGCCTCGACGGCCTCAAAAGCGCGCTCGAAACGGCGTTCGGTCCGCTCGACGTGCAGCCGTTGTCGTCGCAGATTTACGGCCTCTATACGGCGCTGGTCTATCTCACCCCGATCTTCGGCGGTCTTCTTGCCGACCGCGTGCTTGGCCAGCGGCGTACTGTCGTCGTCGGCGCGGTTCTCATGGCGATCGGACATTTCATGATGGCCGTCGAGCCGTTGTTCCTGTTCGCCCTCGCGGCCCTCATTCTCGGCAGCGGCGCCTTCAAGCCGAATATCTCGACCCAGGTCGGCGGTCTATATGCGCCTGGTGATCGGCGCCGCGACCGCGCCTATTCGATCTTTTATGTGGGCATCAATGTCGGCGCGTTCCTGGCGCCGCTCATCTGCGGCACGTTGGGCGAGGAAGCGGGCTGGCACTATGGCTTTGCCGCCGCCGGCGTCGGCATGTTGATCGGGCTTTCGATTTATCTCTACGCGCTGCCATGGCTGCCGCCGGACCAGCTGCAGAAGGCGAGGGCGGCACAGGTCGTGCGGCGGCCGCTTGACCGCGACGAGTGGCGCGCCATCTTTGCGCTGCTTGTGCTTTTTGTGCCGACGACGCTGTTCTGGGCGACCTATGAGCAAAGCGGCAACACGATTGTCCTGTGGGCCGATGCCAATACCGACCGCGACCTCGGTCTCCTTGGCATCAACGCACAGATTCCCACGACCTGGTTCCTGGCTTTCAACCCCTTCATGATCTTCGCCTTCACGCCGTTCATTGTCGCGCTGTGGACGTGGCAGGCGGCGCGCGGCCGCGAGCCCTCGACCATCGCCAAAATGGCGCTCGGCTGTTTCGGCGTGGCCGCGGCGAACCTCCTGATGGTAGCCGCCGCCGCCGAGGCGGACGGGGGCAAAGCAAGCTGGCTGTGGCTGTTCGGTTTTTTCGTCATGGTCACCATCGGTGAACTCTATCTGTCGCCGGTCGGGCTCTCGCTGGTGACCAAACTTGCTCCCGCGCGCATCCTCTCGATGATGATGGGCGTGTGGCTGGCGACGAGTTTTTTGGGCGGCTTCCTCGCCGGCTGGATTGGCAGCTTCTGGAGCCGAATGGAGAAGGCGGAGTTTTTTCTCATGGTCGCCGCCATTGCGACGATCGCTGGAGCCATGATCTTAGCCTCTCGCCGGCCATTGCGCGGTGCCATGCCGGAGTAACGGCCCCCGATCGACCTCAATCTGATATAAGCTGAGCGATGGAATGCGCGCGAATGGCGCGTCTGGAACCTTACGGAATGAGCGAACTTCGCGACTGGTTGCGTCAGACCAAGTTCGAGCAATATGCCGATGCTTTCGAGGCCAATGATATCGACCTCGATATCTTGCCGGAGCTGACCGAGGGCGATCTGGAAAAGCTCGGCGTATCGCTAGGTAATCGTCGGCGGCTGTTGAAGGCGATCGCCGAGCGTAACACCGAGGCCGCGGAGCCCAATTCGGCTGCCACCGAAGCCCCCCAAGCCTTAACCGAAGCCGAGCGGCGCCAGGTCACCGTGCTGTTCTGCGATTTGGTTGGGTCCACCGCGCTGTCCCGGGCCGTTGATCCCGAGCTGCTCGCTCTGATGATCAGGCGTTATCAGGATGCCACCGCTGGTGCGATCGGCCGTTTCGGCGGCTTTGTCGCCAAATTCATGGGTGACGGCGTGCTGGCTTATTTCGGCTTTCCGCACGCCTTCGAAGATGCAGCGGAACGCGCGGTGCGTGCCGCAATCGCTGCCCTGGCGGAAGTCGGCGGTATTGAGCGCCCGGACGGTACGCCGGCCCAGGCGCGGATCGGCATCGCCACCGGGCTCGTTGTGGTCGGCGAAATCGTCGGCACCGGCACTGCACAAGAGCGCAGCATCGTCGGCGAAACGCCCAATCTGGCCGCGCGGCTGCAGGCGCTGGCGGCGCCCGATACCATCCTCATCAGCGAGACGACGCAGAACTTGCTCGGCGGATTGTTCGAGCTCGAACTCACCGGCGAACACGAGGTGAAGGGATTTGCCCGGCCGGTGCCGGTTTGGCGCGTGCTCGGCGAAGCGGCGGTCGAGAGCCGTTTCGCTGCCATCCGCGCCGGCAGCGGCTCGCCGCTCATCGGTCGCGCGCACGAAATGGGATTGTTGTTCGACCGCTGGCGTTTGGCGCGCCTGGGCGAAGGCCAAATGGTCACGGTGATCGGCGAGGCCGGGATCGGCAAATCCCGCTCCGTCGAGGCGCTGCAGGAAGCGCTGGCCGGTGAGCCGCATGCGCGAATCTCCTTGCAGTGCTCTTCCTATCATAGCGACAGCGCGCTTTATCCGGTGATCCAGCATCTTTCCCGTGCCGCTCGCTTCGCCGCCACCGATTCTCCCGGCGCCCGGATTGAAAAGCTCACCGGCCTGTTTGCACGCCGGGCGGCATCCGATGCGGCCGCAGTTCCATTGCTCGCGGAAGTCCTGTCGATCCCGATGGCGGCGCCGCCGACGCAGCCAATGCTAACGCCGGCGCAGCGCAAGGCGGCGACCATCGCGCTGCTGGTCGATGAGATCGTCCACCTCGGCGAGACCGAGCCCGTGCTCCTGGTGCTGGAGGATGCGCATTGGATCGATGCTACGACGCTTGAGCTGATGACGCGTCTCGCCGACAGCATCCCACAAGCCCGTCTGCTTGTGCTGGTGACGGCGCGGCCGGATTTTGCGCCGCCATGGCTGGCACGGCCGCACGCGACCTTGTTGACGCTGGGCCGGCTGGGCCGCGCCGAAAGCGCCCAGTTGGTGGCCGGCGTCGCCGCGGCGCACGGCCTGCCGGCGGAAACGGTCGCGGCCATCATCGCCAAGACCGATGGCGTCCCGTTGTTTGTCGAGGAGCTGACGAAGAGCGTAATCGAATCCGCAGGCGAGGACGGTACGGCGGTTCCGGCCACGCTCAAGGATTCGCTGATGGCTCGCCTCGACCGCCTCGGCCAGGCGCGCGAGGTGGCGCAGGTCGCCGCCGTTATCGGAAGGGAGTTCGCCTTTTCCTTGCTCGATGCGCTCGGGCACCACGGCGGCGCCGAACTCGAAGCCGCGCTGACGAAGCTGGTCGCGGCCGGGATCGTCTTTCCCGAGGGGCGCGGCGTGGAACGCGGTTTCAGTTTCAAGCACGCGCTCATGCGGGACGCCGCCTATGAAAGTTTGCTCCTATCCCGCCGACGCGATTGGCACGCGCGCATCGCCCGCGCGCTGGAAGAGCGCTTCCCCGACTTGGTGGCGAACGAGCCGGAACTCCTGGCGCATCATTTCGGTGAGGCCGGATTGGCCGGCCCGGCATGCGATTACCGCATGCGGGCCGGTGACCGCGGTCTGAGCCGGTCGGCTTATCAGGAAGCGGCGGCGCATTTCTCCGCCGGTCTCAAATTGGCCGATTCCTTGCCGGAATTGCCGGAGCGCATGCGCCGCCAGCTGGATTTTCTGTTGAAGCTCGGCCCGGCGTTGATGGTGGCGCACGGCCACCAGAGTATGGAGGTCGAGGATGTCTACCGCCGTGCCAGCGAGATCGGCACGGCAATGGGAGACGATGCAGGCACGTTCAAAGCCAAATGGGGGCTGTGGCTCAACGCCAATATCCGGCGCAAGACGGCGCAGGCGCGCGACCGAGCGAGTGAGCTGGTGACGCTCGCGCAGCGCTCCAGCGACAGCGATCTCTTGCTGGAAGCCTATCATTGCCGCTGGTCGACCGGATTTTTTCGCGGCGATGTCGCTGAGGCGTTGGTCGATAGCCGGATCGGTATCGAGACCTATGACTTGCCCCGTCACCGTCATCTTGGCCAGGCCTTCGGCGGACACGACCCGGGTGTTTGCGCTTATGTGGTGCACGCAAATCTGCTGCAACTATCCGGCGATCGAGAACTGGCGAAGTTGAGATACGAGCAAGGGGTAGCACTCGGGGAAACGCTCGATCATCCCAACAGCGTCTGCCATGCGCTCCACAATGGCGCGATCGGTCAGCAGCTCGTCGGCGATCGCGAGGGGACGTTCGCAAGCGCCCGCCGCGCGGCGGGCCTTGCGGAGAAATTCGGTCTGCCGTTGTGGCGTGCAAGCAGCTTGGTGCTTGCGGCCTGGGCAACCGCAGTGGGCTCGGGAATAGCCGACGCAGCGCAACAGATCGACGCTGAACTTGCCGCCGCTACGGCGGCCGGGCCGCTGCCGCAATACTACCTCGGCTTGGCGGCTGAAGTTCTGCAGGCCGCCGGCCGCCCGGCGGACGCCCTGGCGCATCTCGACCGCGCCATCGCCGGTATCGACGAACCCGGTGTCGGATTTTACATCCCAGAAATCTATCGGCGGCGCGGCGAATGTCTGCTGGCGCTTAGCCGCGAAAACAAGGACGCGGCGCGGCAAGCTTTCGCCGCCGCTCGCGACATTGCGCTCCGGCAAGGCGCGGTCATCCTGCAGCGCTGTGCCGAAGCGTCGCTGGCCGAGTTCTCGAACGCGGCAGTTGACGGAGTTTAATGCGCGGCCGCCACGGCGGGAGCCGCCGCCGGGGCGGTTTCCATCGCGGTTATGCGCGTCTTGACCGCCTTCTGGACCTTTTCGAAAGCGCGTACTTCGATCTGGCGCACGCGTTCGCGCGACACGCCAAACTCATCGGCGAGCTCTTCCAGCGTGATCGGCTCGTCGGCGAGGCGTCGCGCTTCGAAAATGCGGCGTTCGCGATCATTGAGCACGGTGAGGGCTTCACCCAGCGCCTTGTGGCGGTTGTCCGCCTGCTCGGATTCGGCGAGCCGGCTCTCCTGGCTGACGCTGTCGTCCACCAGCCAATCCATCCATTCGCCGGAATCGCCGTCCTCGCGGATCGGCGCATTGAGCGAGGCGTCGCCGCCGAGCCGGCGGTTCATGTCGATGACGTCCTGCTCGGTCACGCCCAGCCGCTTGGCGATGAGCTTGACCTGGTCGGGCCGCATGTCGCCTTCGTCGAGCGCGGAAATCCGGCTCTTGGCCTTGCGCAGGTTGAAGAACAGCTTCTTCTGGTTGGCGGTGGTGCCCATCTTCACCAGCGACCAAGAACGCAGGATGTATTCCTGGATCGCGGCCTTGATCCACCACATGGCATAGGTCGCCAACCGAAAACCCTTGTCGGGCTCGAATTGTTTGACCGCCTGCATCAGGCCGACATTGCCTTCCGAGATCACTTCCGAGATTGGCAGGCCGTAACCGCGATAACCCATGGCGATCTTGGCCACGAGCCGCAAATGGCTGGTGACCAGCCGGTGCGCGGCTTCACGATCCTCGTGCTCGCGCCAGCTTTTCGCCAGCATGAATTCTTCCTGCGGTTCCAGCATCGGGAACCGCCTAATCTCTTCCAGGTACCTAGTAAGGCCGGTTTCACCCGACAGAACCGGCAAAGCTGCAGTTTGGGCCATGACAGCGCCCTCCTTAATTTACGCCCCCGCCATAGCGGCAGGCGGTGGTGCCGTCGCTTCCGAGCCGACGGCGCAAGTTCCTTTATCTCGCACCTGCAACATACACGGTCTAACCCGGTGAGCGGTAGTAAAGAGGCATCACTTCAGCGCGACGCTGCCTTGATCCAGCTCAATAGGTGAAGAAACCACCTACGCCGGCGAAGCCTCTATTTTTCGCTAGAATCAGCCCTAATGGCCGCCAGCATATCACGCAAACGAGCGAGATCAGGCGGCAGTTCCGAGCGGAACCTCAGGATTTTACCGGTAATTGGATGTTCGATTACGAGAATATGGGCATGAAGGGCCTGTCTGCCAAGGGCTTTGAGCGCGGTTTGGGACGCGGCGGGCAAGAGCACTGCTTTGGTACGGAAACCGGGCCCATAGACCTCATCGCCCAGGAGCGGGTGCCCGATTGAAGCCAAATGTACCCGAATTTGGTGTGTTCGGCCGGTTTCGAGCCTGCAGGCGAGGAGGCTGGCGACTGGATCGCCCGACCGACCACCTTTGCCGGCGCGCCGGGGCTCCCCGCCGCTATAACGCTCGATCACCTCCCAGTGAGTGACGGCCTCGCGGCCGCCTTCGCGGACCGCCATGCGGTCACGGGCGACTTTATGGCGCTCGATAGGCCGGTCGATGATACCGCGCGGCCGGTCTGGCGCGCCCCAGACAAAAGCCAGATAGCCGCGATCGAAGGGCCCGCCGTCTCGGCCATGCCCGGCGAACTGGGCCGCTAGTCCCCGGTGGGCGCGGTCGTTCTTCGCCACGACCATGAGGCCGGTCGTGTCCTTATCGAGCCGATGCACGATGCCTGGACGCCGCTCGCCACCGATGCCGGACAGGCTGTCGCCGCAATGGGCGATCAGCGCGTTGACCAGCGTTCCGGTCCAATTGCCGGCGGCGGGATGCACGACCAGCCCTTTGGGCTTGTCGATCACGATGATGTCGGCGTCCTCGTAAACCACGTTGAGTGGAATGGGCTCGGCCGCGGGCTTCGCCGGAGCGGCCGGCGGGATGTCCACGAGGATGGCGGTGCCGGAATTGACGCGATGACCCGGATCACGGATCGTGCGCCCGTCGATGGCGACGGCGCCCGCCTCGATCAGGGCCTTGAGACGCGTGCGCGAGAGCTCGGCGACATGCGCGGCGAGTACGCGGTCGAGCCGTCCGCCGGGCTCATTATCCGCAATGCTGATCGATTTCTGCGTCGCTGTCATCGGTCACTCATTTAGGTGTTTGAATGCGCAAATTAGCCGGCGGCGAATTGCAAAGCGACGAGGAGGACGGCGCCGATCGTCATCTCAGCGCTGCGCCGTCCGAGGCGGCCGAAGCCTCGGCGGCCGGCATGGTCGCGCGGGTGCGCCTCATGATGATCGTGGCCGGCGTCACGACACTGATCGCAATCGCCGCCGTGATCACTGTTATCGGCTACCGCGTTTTTCGCGCGGGGGGAAGCGGTGCAGCGCCGGCCGCTGAGGGTATCGTTACGCTGCCGAAGGGCGCGCGCGTGATCGCCGGTACCGTCGCGGACGACCGCCTCGTGGTGACGCTCGATATCGCCGGTGCGACTGAAATCCGCATCTACGACCTGAGAACCTTCCGGCAAACCGGGCGCATCCAATTAATGACGGCGCCATAAGAGAGTTGTGAAGCCGTTGAACAACTATCTTTATTGCGTCCGGCTCTGCAATTTAATGGAGAAAATGCGCTAGATTATATTTTGAGTTTAGTCGTTGATTGCTTCGGATTCGACCAGGAGGGACCTAAATGGCAAATCGATTTACGATCGTTGTGGCATCAGCAGTCGCTGCGTGCGCCTTTTTCAGCGCATCGACAGTCGTCTTTGCCGCTAAAGATCAAGGCTTCTGTGAAGCCGAATACTATCCGCAAGGCAACAACTGCACGATCGTTTTCGGCATGTGTGCGCAGCCCTATGCACCCGTAGCCTATCCGCGCGCATGTGCCTGCACGTGCGCCTTGGCAAAGCACGGTCGGCGGAAGTGAACGGCGTCGGGGCCGGGCCATAGTTTCATTCCAGCTTTCGTTGCGCGCGAAAACATCCGGCGGCGCGATTGATTTCGTGTGAACGCGTCGGGCGAAGCCCAAGGACGTCATGGCTCGGGATCGCAAAGCAGCTTGCACGCCTGCGCCATCGGGTTTATTCGACTTGCGGGCTCCCTTCGTCTAGCGGTCTAGGACGCGGCCCTCTCAAGGCTGAAACACGGGTTCGATTCCCGTAGGGAGCGCCAGGTTGCCAATTAAGCTAGCAATTTCAATGGCCTCGTCAGAGTTTGCCACTTTCCAAGAATCGAGTTTGCCACTTTCATTTTCGGACTGTCGTTTGATTGCTCGTCGCGCCAACTGTTCCTGACCAGCAGCGCGCGTGTAGCGCTCCACCTCGGCGAGAGTCTTGTGTCCAGTGATCGCCATAATCTCGTTTGCCGAGCAACCTGCTTCGGCGAGACGTCGCGCGGCGGCCTTTCGTAGTCCATGCGGCTTGCAGTGACGCGGCAGTCCGGCGTCGCAGATCGCATCCGACACCATGTTGCCAAAGCCCTTTACCGAGAACGGCTTCTTGAAAGCTGTCACCAGAATAGTTGGGTGATCGCGACTTGCCGTAGTCAGCAGCCGGGCCAAACTTTCGTGGATCGGAATAGTCAGTTTGGTTGCAGTTTTTTGCTGGGCAACGCGGATCGTGTCGCCGATGTAATCGGCCCACAACATCCGATGGACGTCAGACCCACGTTGCCCGGTATATAGCAACAGCGAAAACGCAAGGCGTTCACGAGAGCCCTCCGGCCAATATTTCTTGAATGTTGCGATTTCCTCCTCGTTCCAAGTGTGGATTTCTTTAGACCGGTAGGCTCTTGCACCCGCTGTTGGGTCACGATCGATCCATCCAATGGCCAAGCCATAGCGCGCCAATGTGCGGACGCGTTTCAACAAAATGATGCCTGCTCCTGGTCTGCTGGCCATTCTCCCGATGATGATGTCGACATGCTCGCGGGTCATTTGCTTGACCAAGCGGTGTCCGTGCTCCTCGAGAAAGCCATCGATCACGCGCCGATAATTAGTGCGGCTTGTTGCAGAGAGAGATTGGTACTGGGGAGATCCAAAGTAGCGGATCGCAAGTGCGGCGAATGTCCCCGAAGCCGCTTTCGGACGTGGGATGACTTTCCTTGGCGCGTCGGCGAGCTGCGCGCCGTACGCCGCCATGAATTCGATTGACCCTGGCAAGCCGGGCAGGGCGGTCCGAATGCCGTGTCGGCGAAAGTAGTAGCGCATGCGACCCATGCGATCGCGAAAAGCATGCACATATTTGAGTCGGATCACGCCAAGTCCGCCCATGAATTAGCCTTGTCGCTATCTTCGAGGTGCGGAAGGGTCTTGAATGCCGCCCGCAACTCGTCCACGTCCCAGATATTACGGCCATCCAGGCGCCTGGGCGAGGGCATCCGTTTCTCGCCAACCAGGCTGCGAAACTTGCTCGCAGAAATGCCAATCGCGGCTGCTGCCTCTACCTCCGCGAGGCCAAATACCACAGGCAAAAATGGCATTACATCCACTCGTGCAGTGTGCCGCCTCACGGTTTATGCCGCCATTTCTGCCCCACAATCATTCCGTGGGGCCGCACCTTGGATTCGGGGCGGTAAATACCAAGTTAGACTGAGTGTTCGGATGCGATGGTCAAAAACTGGAGTAGTCCCAGGCGTCCTTAAGCGCCGGGTTCCACGCTAATCTGCGCTATTGGGATTTATGGTGCATCTCGCACTGCCACAGCGAATTGCCGAGCATCGTCAGCATAATCGTTGGTCAAGCGAAATTCACCATGCGCCGGGGGCCTAATAGCGTAGTAGATTTTTCTCCCGTGAGCGCCAGGCAAGGTCTCGGTAGGGTAAGCGTTTACGTTAGGCTTTGTCGTAAAAGGAATAGTTCACTAATGGCGAGTTTAGGCAGTCGGGGCATCGGCCGTCGCTTCGACATTGTTGCAAGTGCGCCCTGCGCATAGTGCGACCACCATTCTTCCCACCGAGTGGCTTCTGGCGATCTTTACCGTCCACTACCCACGTGATCTTTCCCAGTTGCCATGGCCGCCGTTGCGAGAAGTACATTGTCATGTACCCTATCAAACGATGCAGCAGTTCGAACGTCGTGAGGGCCTGTAGATAGAGTTCTACATACGACGAGCGTCATTCTTTGCTAGCATGCCGATCAGGCATATCCTGGAAGTAAGCAGTCGGTGTCGTGCCGAATGAAGCCCTAAAAGCCGCTATAAAGCTCGATGCGTCTCGTAACCCACCGCGTAAGCAAGGTTGCTGACACTCTCCCCGTGTGCCAACTGTTCCAGCGCAGCAATCATCCGATGCCGCACGCGCCATCTGCCGATGGACATCTGCGTTTCGGAGGCGAAAAGGCGTTCGATTGTCCTATGAACTCGTGCCTGCCGCCGACGCTAACTCGGCGAGCGGCCTTCGATCCGCCGGATCAGCTCTCAGCATGGCGGCGACCCGCTCGGCTCTCGGGTCGCTCAACTCGGGCAGCTCCAGCGGCGCTTGCTCATGCACTTCGAGTTGTTCGAGGAGAACTTGCGCGAGACGCGAAGAGCGAGAGGCAAGCGGCGAGCGGCAAGCGGCAAGCGGCAAGCGGGTAGTCCCAAGGCTGCCCTGAACAGACAATGAGCAGTTCACGGATGAGCGGGGAGACACTCACGACATTGCAACCGGTCCAATGTGGCGCGCCGGGTGCGTCCCGAGTGGCCACAACACGCAACGCATCGCGTGTTGAGATGAGAGCACCAGACAGATGTACGAGCGTCGTTTTAATTAGCGCTATTTGGGCTTTATTCGAAAGCAGCTGATCCTCCCACATGAATAGAGGGAGGGGATTAAATCACATCACGTTTTTTGAGTCTTATCGGGCTTTTGGGCCGGCCCCCAACTTCAATGCAATAGTCGCCAGCACAACCGACGATATGGCCGCGAAATTAGCTTGGCGCGGGCCTCGTAAAGAATTGTCTCGGCGCGATCCCGCACTGAGCGGCCAACCTCCAACAACGTGTCTTCCAATCTAAATGCGGCCCCTAACAATCTTTGGCAGCCGCGCGACCAAAAAAAGCCGGGCGCCCCACGCAGAGCGCCCGGTCAAAGGTAGCTGCAAAAAATGCAGGCTAGGCCATACGGGCATGGATCGCGCCGTTTCCGACGAAAAACCGTCAGCCATCACTCAGCATTGTTTGCAATGATTGCTTTTCCAATCTTTTGAATGCTTGACGACGCAACCCCGGCCTTGTCCGCCAGATCGCGCAATTTCAATCGTAGCAAAGCCCGCGCAGCTCGGACTTGGGCGCCAGTGATCTTGGCCAATTCAGCCGACGCCTTGCGGACCTCCATTTTCGCGCGCAGCCTCGGTTATGCCCTCCGGATCCACGTTGGGCTCGGACCATTCGCTGGGGGGGGTCGGGGAGTGCGGGACGCCTGCACGGAGGCATTGCAAGCGTTCCGCACGCTTGGCGCTGCCACAAAAAGCGATGGCCCCGGCCTGGGGAGACCGGAGCCACATGAACGGAGAGCGGGGCTTGGGAGGAGGCGGGGAGATTCCCTCCGTCTGACCCTCACCCTATATCGCGGCACCCGGTTTGCTCTATCCTACGCAGGTCTGATTTGATGGCATTTTGGTTTGTAGAACCTATACTATCGTTTAATCCAGCATGCGAAATTGAGACGTAAAATGGTGACCGTGCTCGTTGCTATCGCTGTATTTGTAGGCGGGGTCATAACCGAAAATGCCCGGCGCTGTCGAGGTCAAAAAGGAACGCCGCGCTGAGCGCGAGCGCGAGGTAGCCAGCAAGCAACAGGGCGAAGCGGGCCACATACCGGCTGCGCGACGAGGGGCTGATCCGGCGCGTCGATGACCCAACCCAAAAGCAGCTGTCGGAAAGTCGTGCACTACTTCGTGACCTATACCGGCACTCCCGAAGCGCAAACCGGAATTGCGTCCCATCGCGCGCCGAATTTGGAAGCCGCACTTGCGATGGCTCGCCAATTCCTGAAAGAGCGTCGGCCCGACGTGACGATTGAGGATGGCGAGGGCCGCTCAGTTTCTGGTGCCGATTTAGCGGCCTGCTGCCGCGGCGAAAAGAAACTGACGGCCGATCTTCGTTCGATCAACGCGCCTTTCTTCGCCGCCGACTAGCCCCAGTCGTCATCCGAGCCCAAGACTTTCCCGGTTTTCGGGTTGACCAAATGCAGTCGGCTGCAAGCGGTGCAGATTATCCCTTCATAGCTGTCGTGGTCGCCATCGCTCGGATCGTCCGCGACGAAGCCTTGCACCTGGCGGCCTGTGTTCGGGCAGCGGTAGAGGAACGGAGCCATGCTGTAGAACGCTCAGCGCTTTCCCTCGATCCCTTCTAGGAACCCGAAGCGCGAGCAGAAAATGGGGGCTCCCGCGGCTGGGGCCAAAGGCAGACGCTATGCAAACAAAACGTGCCTCGCCCTGATCGGGCCAGCCGGTCGCCCATCCCGGGCGCCTCGCGAGGAAAAGCTGCCAAGTAAGGGGGGCAGGATGTGTCGCCCCGCCCCCCTTGGTCAATTTCGCCGACGGGGGCGACTTGTGTCAGCGAATCGACCGCCGATTTTGTTGCAGCCGGGCGACGCTTGAAACAACTGTCACAAATATCAGTAACGAGCGGAAGCCATGCTCCTCGATCGACCAGGGCGGCGGTAAGCGGCGGGCCGCCCTGGTACGCAACGACTGTAAGCAAAGAAGAAGCCCGGTGCGTTTGGGGCGTCCACCGGGCTAAGTAGGAGAAGCGCGGTAACGATCCTGGGGGCACGTCACCGCCGGCCACAAATTACCGGGCCGATATGACGGGATTGTGGCTCGTCCACGCATGGTAGTGTGCAGGCAGCCACAGGCTTGGGGTGCTCCTTGACTGTGGTTAGGGCTGGCGTGGTGTGCCAGCGTCCGCCACGCTGGCCCGCCGCCTTATGTTGTCGGCCCGTGTCATCGACAGCGCGAGGCGGAGCGCTACGGCGCCGTGCAGCGACTCTGGATTCGCTTTCCAGTCCCCGGCTCACTCTGGGGGCCGGACAGGCGTTCGAGCGCGCTATCGGCCACGGCTGAGTCATTGCGGCCAGGGCGGCCGGAAGCGGCGTCTTTTAGATAACGGGGTTATTTCGGTGTCCTGGAAAGTCCTAGGAGCGCAAGCTGCCCCGCCAATGCTACTTCCGGAGACACGCCAAACAACTGCGTGAAAAGAAGGGTACCCAAAACCGTGAAGGCGGAGAAGCCCGCGTAGTCGACTACGCGCTCGTAATTTTGCTCTGCAAAATTCCGGCAGGCGCTCGCTAACCTTCTTGCCAAGGTCTGCGCTTGATCGAATTTCTGCTCTCGATCCTCCGGCGTGGCAGCCTGTCTAGCCTCGCCGAGGGCAGTCACAATCCGGTCGAGCGTGGAGGATACGAGCTTCAGAAAATCAATCTGAGCTTGCCACGCGGGCTCGTTAAGCCGCTTGCTTTCAAGACGTTCGATGTCTTGCTTGATCGTCACCGAGAGTGCGCGCGCGAGCTCTTCAACGCGATCTGCATTGTCCCGAAAGGAAATGCGTGGCGATGGCGTTCCTCCTACTATCAGCGGATCAGCATTGAGCGCATAGGTCGTCCGCGTCTCGCTCGGCGCCGTCCCCGCTGACGGCTCCGGCGAGACAGGTATATTTTGAGGTTTGGAAGTCGTCGGAGCTGCCGGTTGCCGAGGGGCAACGGAGCATCGCGCGACAAAGGCGACCCACCAGACGGTTCGTTGTATCCGAAGGGTGGCTCTGCCGGAACTGATGATTGCAAGGCCATGGTCCGCCGCGCAGCCGCGTAATCGGACGACTTACCCTCCCCATACGAAAAGGGGGCGGCCGCGATGGAGGGCTGCGCTTGAGACACGTCTGACACCGATTGAGCGCCTTGGACCTGCGGTCCGCTCGGCGGGACGCCTGTCACGGCCACACCGCCCGGCGCAATCGGGGCTTGCTGTGCTACGGACAAGTCGATGGCCTTCGGCGGAGCCGCAAGGTTTTTCCCGGTCTTCGCGCCGGACCCGGGCCCGTAGTGGAGGCGATTGATTTCTTGTGCGGTGAAGACATTCGCAGCGGTGCGGATCGTCGCGGCCGTTTGTAGCTCTGGCGACAGGTGGTGCCAAGCGATAACTGCTTCCTGCAGCGTGGGGCAATCAGTGACTGTTGTCCCATCAAGCAGTGTTGCCGGCTGGCCGGCATCGACGTAGATGTTTTCGTTGTCGCTCATCCGGATTTTCGCACCATCATGCCGCCGGCATCGCGGGACAAGTTCGCGCCCAAACGGCGCGGAACGGGATAGAATAGGACGACACGGCAGGGCGGCGGAAGCGGCGAGGGGCACGGAACCTCACACTGCGAATTAGGCTGTGATCGAGGCGTAAGGGATTACTCGCGCATGCAAAGCGCCAGGGCCGGGCCCGGCGTGTTGCTGCAGGTGGCGCCGCCGTTGTTCATGATGATGGTGGCGCCGGGGCAGGTCACCGAGACCAGCGCTTCGCCGGCCCCGCAGATGAATTGGCAAGTGTTGTTGGAGCAGGCATCCTGCCGCAGCGGATGCAAGCCTGTTGATCCCGCCGGGCCGGGCGGACCGGCGGGGCCCCGGGCGCCGACCGGGCCGGGCAGACCGGCCGCTGCGGGCCCCGCGGCGCCGGTCTGGCCTTGAGATCCGGGCGGTCCGGCTGGTCCCGCAGGTCCCTGCGGTCCCTCGAAACATCCCGCCAGTGCAAAGGCCGCGATCGCGGCCACGACTACCATCGGTGCGCCCATACTTATCGCCCTGTCTGTCTGAATGCACGTTAGCACATGGCTTTACTGTATTGGCCCACTTGGACAGGTCGTCCGCGCGCTCAGCCCTGGCATTGGATGGCTTCCATCGACAGCACCAGGCGGAGCGCGATGGCGACGTCATCGGCGGGAAGCTGGCCGCGGGCGGCAGCGGCCGTGACAGTCGCGACCTGGCGCCATGTCTGCTTGGCGCGGTATTCGGGCGGTAGCCGCTTGTGGACCAGCTGGCGCACGTCGCGTCAGGCTCGGCCTTTCTTTTGCGCCAGCGCACGATTTTTGCAGTTGGCCAATGGTGAGGGTTTGAGCGGGCACACTTCCGCCCGTTTTGCGGGTCGGAAGCGGCTGCTATGGCCACCGGAGCCGGGCCTTCGCAGACACAACGGATCGGCAAGCTGCTTCGGAGGGGTGCGCCGGGGTCAGCCGGTCGGCGCTCTTGCCACTTCACCCTGACGGCGGGGGCGCAAGGCTGATCCGTTGACCGAGCGTCCCGTCCGGCTCTCCATGAGGCCGGGTCCTTTGAGGTTTGCACAGAATGATTCCGACGTACGGATCGGGTAGAGCGCGCCGGGATCGTCTGTTGTAAGGACGGGTCCAAGGCATGTTACGCGGGTGCCCGCTGCAAGTCCTGGCTAGACGCAGCGACCGCGGCCCCATTAGGGAGGCTCGCTACGGTGGACGTACTGAGAGCCCAGGGGCGTGCGTCAGCCTTTCCCCGGTTCAATTTTTTTCGGTCTCCTCTACGGTGGTGGTTGTGACGCCACTTGCGGGACCGAGTTTCCCGAGCTTCTTCTGTCGCGCACGCCAATGGCGGCCAAATCGCTTGTGCTCGGCGCGTTCGTTGCGTCGGAAAGCGCGATCCTTTTTGGCGCCGGTCACGGCGTCGCAATGCGCTCGCCTGAGGATCGCATCGGCTTGCTTCGGCAGATCGAGGCCGTTGCCGGTCATGCGCGACTCCGGGTCGGAAAGGCGCGCATTGCCTCGGTGCGCGTGGCATAGGTGCCGATCAGTTTCCCACTGGTGGTGATGGCGAGGTGCTCGCGGTTGCGCTCGATGACAACGCCGACGCGATCATGACCGTCGTAAACGGCGAGGGCAGTGGACTGGACTAAGGCGCGGCACTTGCGGTGGCGTGGAGTTGTTCGTCGCAGAACACTTTGGACTTCCGCCCCGGTTGCCGTGCCCACGGCGCCGGGGCTTCCATTTTCAGGCGGTGGCCGATATTCTCCACGCTCGCGGGCGTAGTTTTGCAAAATGCCGGTAAGCCTTTGATCTCTTTGAGGCTTACTGTGCCTAGTTTTGCAGCTAGCGTTTTGATTTGCTTGGAAACAAGCTAGAGCATGTTTCGATCGAAGTGAATCGGTGGGATTCCCAAGTGCTTTCGGATGGGAGAGTCTCGATATTGATTTGCCCTGGGGAGACGGAACAATGCCGGGAGCCTACTCTGCTGATATCCGGGGTCGGGTGATTGCACGAGTTGAGAGCGGGTCGTCGCGACGCGAGGCGGCGGAGCAGTTTGAGGTCAGCCCGAGTTCAGCGATCAAATGGGTCGCCTGCTATCGGGCGACCGGAAGCTGTGCGGCCAAGCCGCGGGGCGGGAGCACGTCTCCGCTGGAGGAGCACGGGGACTTTTTATTGGCGCTGATTGAGGATCAGCCGGACTTGACGCTGGATGAGATGGTCTGCGCGATGCGCAAGAACAAGATTGCGGGCAGCCGCACTTCGGTGTGGCGCTTCTTCAAGCGCCACGACATCACGTTCAAAAAAAAGCCTGCGCGCGGCAGAGCAGGAACGTGCCGACGTGGCGCGGGCGCGCCGGCGCTGGATGCGAGAGCCGGCAACGCTACGCGAAGCCGTTGCCGCTGCCTCAGAACCGGGTGCCGCCTATCTAGCCGCTGGCACCAACCTCCTGGACCTGATGAAGGGCGGCGTTGCGTGCCCGAGCCGACTTGTTGACATTAGCCGCCTTCCCGGCCTCGATCGCATCGAGAACCTTTCCGACGGCAGCGTTCGAATTGGAGCGCTCGTGCGTAACGCGGATCTTGCTCACGATCATACTTTCGCCCGACGCTTTCCGGCGGTCGCTGAGGCGCTGCTATCCGGAGCGTCCGCGCAGCTTCGGAACGCCGCCACGGTGGGCGGCAATCTCTTGCAGCGAACGCGTTGCGCTTACTTCTACGACGTCGCCGGCGCCTGCAATAAGCGCGATCCCCATTCGGGCTGTGACGCCCGCGGCGGCGAGAACAGGGCTTCACGCCATATTGGGGTGGAGCGAGAGCTGTATCGCGACGCACCCGTCTGATTTCTGCGTGCCTTTGGTCGCGCTTGACGCCGTTGTCGAAATCGAAGGCAGAGCAGGGCGGCGCGAGATTCCGCTCGAAAAATTTCACCGGTTGCCAGGGGACGCGCCGCAGCACGAAAGCGCGTTAGAGCCCGGTGAGATGATCGTCGCGGTGCGTTTGCCGGCGGAGGCGGCGCACTTCGCAACCCATTCCCGTTACCTCAAAGTCCGCGACCGCACATCCTACGCGTTTGCCATTGTATCAGCCGCGGCCGCTCTGCGCCTCGAGGATGATGCAATTTTGGAAGTGCGGGTGGCGCTGGGCGGCGTTGCACCAAAACCCTGGCGGGCCCGAGAAGCGGAAGCGATCCTGGCCGGCGCTCGCACTGATACCGCGCTTTTCCGTCGCGCCGCTGAGGCGGTGCTCGCAGACGCCAAACCCTCAGGCGACAATGGCTTCAAGATCGAGCTCGCACGCCGAACCCTGGTGCGATTGCTCGCGTTAGCTGCAGCCGGCACGCCCGAGCGCATGCCCGCCCTTCCAGCATCCCCCTTCGCTGCCATTTCCGGAGATGTCATACATGCCTGAGATTGCACTCACGCGAGCGCCCGCGCACGTTCGACACGGCTCGAACATCGGGCAGCCGCTCACCCGCCGTGACGGTATCCTCAAAGTCACCGGGTCCGCCCGCTACGCCGCCGACAACCATCCGCCTGGCATGCTCTACGCCGTCTTGGCAGTGAGCAGCATTGCGCGCGGCCGCGTCGCGTTCCTCGATGTTGCCGCAGCAAAAGCGCACGCCGGCGTTGTCGAGGTCATGACGCCGACCAACAAACCGGCGCTAGCGCAGGACCCGGACGAAAAAATCCAATCCCTTCATGTTCCGGCTCGATCTGCTGCAGAGCGACCAGGTCCGTTACGCCAACCAACCGATCGCCGTCGTCATCGCGGAAACGCTGGAAGCGGCGACCGAAGGCGCAGCGCTGCTGTCGCCGCGCTACGACGTGGAAACGCCACGCGTCGGGTTGGATGCAACCGAGAGCTTCGTGCCGGCAGCCGTCGGTCCCGGCCATCCGCCGGCGGTGCATCGGGGGGATATTGAAGCCGGTCTCGCCGCAGCCGCAAAGCGAATCGAAGCGGCCTACGAGACCGCTCGCCCAGTATCATAACGCGATGGAGCCGCACGCCGTCGTCGCCACGTGGGATGGCGATACGCTGTCGATCGATACGCCGAGCCAGGGTCTTGCCATGGCGCAGGGGCGCCTCGCCGGACTCTTCGGCATCGCGCCGGACAAAATCCACATCCGCAGTCCATTCCTCGGCGGCGGCTTCGGCTCCAAAGGCATGATCTCCGGCCCGCAAGTGCTCGGTGTCATGGCAGCCCGCTTGGTGGGTAAACCGGTCAAGCTGGTGCTCCGCCGCGAGCAGATGTTTGGTCCGGTGGGACATAGGGCGCCGACGCGACAGACCTTGCGGATTGGTGCAGACAATGGCGGCAAGCTGACAGCACTCGATCATCGAACGAAGACGACGTCGAGCACGTTCGACGATTTCTTCGAGCCGGCATCCGACGCTTCGCACACGCTTTATACGAGCCCGGCCATCTCCACTTCGCATGAGGCGGTTCGGCTCGACACCGGAACGCCCCTCTTCATGCGCGCGCCGGGAGAGGCAACGGGCTCCATCGCCCTCGAAAGTGCCATCGACGAAATGGCCCATGCGTGCGGCATCGATCCATTGGCCTTTCGGCTTGCGAATTACGCCGAGGTCGAGCCGATCTCTGGCAAGCCATTTTCCTCGAAGGCGTTGCGCGAGTGCTACGCGCAAGGCGCCGAGCGCTTCGGCTGGCAGCGCCGTCCGCTCGCACCCCGGCAGATGCGCGACCGTGACGGACTATTGGTCGGATGGGGCGTGGGTACGGCGACATTTCCAGCCTTGATGTTCGAGGGCCATGCCAAGGCGGTGCTGCGTCAAGACGGCCGCGGCGTCATGGAAATTGGCGCGCACGACATGGGCCAGGGCGCCTGGACCGCGCTGGCTCAGATCGCGGCGGATAGCCTCGGGCTCGACATTGATCAAGTCGAGTTCAGATCCGGAACCTCCGACCTGCCGGACGCCGGTATCGCAGGCGGCTCGGCTCATACCGCCACCGCCGGCATGGCGATACACAATGCCGGCGCCGACGTCATTGCCCAGCTTGCCGATCTGGCCACCAACGACAATCGCTCACCGCTGTTCGGCGCCGGTAATGCCGGCCTGATCGCGCGCGGTGGCCGCCTGTACCGTCGCGACGATGAGAGCCGTAGCGAGAGTTACTCCGATATCCTCGGCCGCGCCGGACGCGCGGCGATCGAGGCGCCGGGAAGTAGCGCAGCCGATCAGGCGGCGCAATTGAACTACGCCATGCACGCGCATGGCGCAGTGTTCGCAGAGGTCAAGGTCGATCCAGATTTTGGGCAGATGCGCGTGACCCGTGTAGTTGGCGCCTTCGCTGCAGGGCGGATCATCAATCCCCGGATGGTCCGCAGCCAGCTTTGCGGTGGAATGATTTGGGGCGTGGCGTTCGCACTGCACGAGGAGGCCGTCATCGATTCCCGGTCGGGCCGACCGATGAACGCCAATTTGGCCGAGTACCACATTCCGGTGAATGCCGATGTCCCCTCGATCGAAGCGATCCTTGTCGAGGAACACGATCCGCACGTGAATGCTCTCGGTATCAAGGGCGTCGGCGAGATCGGCATCACCGGCACGGCGGGCGCCGTCGCCAATGCGGTCTGGCACGCGACGGGTGTCCGCGTGCGCAAATTCCCGATCACGCTTGATCGTTTGATCGAGCCTAAAGCGTGATAAGCCGGCACATGCCAGCTTCGATCGGAGCACCAAAACTACGATTCTGGGGGTCTGGAGTTCGAATCTCTCCAGGCCCGCCAGTTTGCTCGACCGCGGCGATTTAAGACGGCGCAGCGCGACGCGACGGCTCTCCACACATCATCACAAGGAATAATCCAATGACCAACAAAGACGCTTCCGGGTATTTTCCTGTTGCCTATCGCTCGCCGCAAGTTACGAAGCAGGAACGCTACGACCAGATCGCGGAATGGGCTGAGCTGATCGCGCAGAAGGCAAATTTCTCCGTTTTTGCTGGTGCATCAACCGAGCCAAACGCGGAAGATCATGACTGCAATGACGATGGCGCCGATCACGAGCAGTAGAGCGACCGTCCCGCGGCGCGGCAAATCCTGGACACGCAGATCGGGCAGGATTGCGAGAACGATCACGGCAACGAGCGGCGAGATAAGGAGCGAGAGCAGCACCCACGCAAAACCGCTGCGCCCACGAGCGCCAGCCGCCGCCCCCACGACGATCGAAAAAATCAGCCAGCCAATGACGATCCACAACATGCCTAACCCGCACGCGCGCCGGCACGAAGTCTAACACAATCAAACCGAGCCGGCTCGTCGACTTTCGCGTCTGTGATGGAAGGATGGCCCCCGTTCGAGGGCACCGAAGCCCTTAGGGCCTCGCCTGGCACTTCTGAGTTTGGAGCGGACTCAGTGGTTTGCGGGCGAACGCTGTTCTCAGCGCTGATCGCGGATGCGAGGCGATGACAAGCTTGAAATTCTTCATCACTCTTATAGCCGGAACGCTCCCGAGGCCGCAAAATTTGGCATCGGCACTCGGCCACCAGCCGCCCAATTCGGAGAAGGCACGCACCACTCGCCCGGCGTTGGTGAAGCGACCGCAGCACGACGCGAAGTCGCAGCCGATCCTCGATCAGACTGCCTTACATCAGGCACGGCTTGCTCGAGCTGCCGTCGCACGTCTGCCGGATGAGAACGAAGGGGCGACAGACGAGTGTCTAATATAACTACCCCAAAGTTAGACAATTCGTGACCCAAAAAGGCCCATAAATCCGGCACAAGTCATGTGCGTGGAATTAATGGTCCCTTAATCGCCAATGAACAGGCTGAATTAAAGTCCGAGGTTAGTTTCGGTTGGAGTTAGCTAACCTAAATTGGGCGGGCCAGCCGAGCAAGGCGCCCCTGCCCGGGACGTTTTGCAGGCACGTCGGGTCGCCTACCCCCCATTTGAAAGGGAATGCACTCCAAGTGATCCCCGAGACTTAGACGCGGGATGCACGATGCGCTTGGCAACGCCTACCAGACCGTGCGGCCGCCGCGAAGGATTACGTCAAGTTACCCCGCTTGCCCGAATCCGGCCATCGGTCGGCCACGCGTGCGTCGCGGTTGTCGGGCATTTGCAAAAAAGCCGGGGGGATTGACCGATGCGCGGTTGGTGGTCTGATGCACGCCACTTCCAGATCGTCGCGCTGTGGACATTGCTGACCATCAATTTTATCTGGATCGATTTTGGCGCCAACCCGGTTTACAGCGCGTTTGCGATTTTCGCCGCACTCGCGACGCAAGGCGGTTGCTCGCGATATTTTGGGTTACCGCAAACCGACCTGCGGTCGGCACTGATCACCGGCTTATCGCTGAGCCTGCTGTTGCGGGCGAACGCGCCCTGGCTGCTGGCGATTGCCGGTGTTATCGCGATTGCCTCGAAGTTCCTGCTGCGGCTAGACGGCAGACACATCTGGAATCCCGCCGGCTTTGCGATCGTCGTGCTGTTGCTGACATCGAGCGGCGTCTGGATCTCGCCGGGGCAGTGGGGCTCAAACATCTGGTTTGCATCGTTGCTGGCGTTTTTCGCCATCTTGGTGCTGCAGGCATCGCAGCGGTCGGACATTGCGCTGTTCTTTCTTGGCAGTCATGCCGCGCTGCTCGTTGCCCGTGCCGCCTGGCTCGGCGATCCGCTTGCCATCCCGTTGCACCAAATTCAGAGCGGCTCGCTCCTGATCTTTACCTTCTTCATGATCTCCGACCCGCGGACGACGCCGGATTCGCGCCTGGGCCGCTTGCTGTTCGCATTGGCGGTGGCGCTGCTCGGCCACTACCTCGGATTTTTCATGCAAATGCGGCCAGCATTGTATGTGGCGTTGATCGCACTGTCCCCCGTTACCGTTCTGCTCAACAGAGTGATTCCGGCGAAGCGATTTGAATGGACCGCAGCTCTTAAAGGAGGATCTCAATGACGCCAACCATCCGATCCCGATTGAAGGCGAGTGTGGCTGTGGCGGCGATCTTCGCCCAGCTCGCTGTGTGTACGGGACCAGCCAGCGCATTCTGCGGGTTCTACGTGGCCAAGGCTGATGCGAAACTGTTCAATAAATCTTCGAAGGTCGTGCTGGCCCGCAGCGGCCAGCAGACGGTCATCACGATGGCGAGCGACTACGAAGGCGAACCGAAGGAATTTGCGCTTGTGGTCCCGGTACCGACCTTCATCGAGAAAGGCCAGATCAGCGTCGTCGAGACTAAGACAATCGATCACCTCGACGTTTATACGGCGCCGCGGCTGGTGGAATATTACGACCCGGATCCGTGCCCCCCGCCGGTGGCCGTCACGGCGATGGCGATGTCTTCCGGGCTGAGCGCTGTGCGACCGACCACCGCGCCCGTGCCCGCGTCTGCCGCCTACCGGGGCGTTAAGGTCGAAGCGCAGTACGACGTGTCCGAGTACGACGTATCGATCCTGTCCGCTGAAGAAAGTGACGGCCTGATCAATTGGCTGACCGACAACGGCTACAAAATCCCGTCAGGCGCCGAACCGGTGATCGGCAGCTACATCAAGCAGAAGATGCATTTCTTCGTCGCCAAGGTGAACGTGACGCGGATGCAGGAGCTCAGGCGAGCCTTTTTGCGGCCGCTGCAGGTCCGTTATGACACCGGCAAATTCATGCTGCCGGTAAGGCTCGGCACCGTCAATGCAAGCGGGCCGCAGGACCTGATCGTGTATGCACTGTCCACGCGAGGACGGGTCGAAGCCACCAATTATCGCACGGTCAAGGTGCCGTCCAACTCGACTGTGCCGCTCTTCGTCAAGGACGATTTCGCGAATTTCTACCGGGCGACGTTTGACCGCGCGGTAGCGCTTGAGGATATGCGCGGCGTGTTCGTCGAATACGCGTGGGATCTTGGGTGGTGCGATCCTTGTGCGGCCGAGCCCATGACCAACAGGGAGCTCGTGGAAATCGGCGCACGATGGCAAGCTGGCCGCGAGGCTGCTGGCAATCAGCCGCAGTCGGCTGGCCCCGGCGGTACCTATGTGACGCGGCTGCACGTGCGCTACGACGCCAAAACATTCCCCGAAGATATCAATTTCATCGAGACCAGCGACCGCGAAAACTTTCAGGGACGGTATATCCTGCAATATCCGTACGTCGGCAATACCAGCTGCCCTGCCGGCGAAAAATATCGCGCCTCACTTCCAGCGCGATTCAAGAAGGACGCAGAAAACCTCGCCGCGCTCACGGGGTGGTCGCAAAAAGACATTGAAGCGCGCATGGCAAGGTCAGGCCAGACATTGTCTGGCCGACACTGACATCATGGTGGAGTTGAGCCGCCGAGCGGTTGAACCGAACCGGCTTCGGGGAACCGGCAATTTGCACACCGCCTCCGCTGCTGCGGAGGACAGCAAGTGGAGCGGTCGATTGTCGATTGTAGAAATTCGATTTTTTTGGATGCAAGCAACTTCATCGGCCATAAAAACTCCCCTGCCAATGGAGGGCGTGGCGCTTCCCGCTGAATTGCTGTAGTCACGAGGACCACATTTCGCTTTCGCGGAGACCTTGCCAGGGACAGGCAGGTTGGGGAGAGCACCAAGCCCTATGCGGGGAAAAGAATGCAGCAGAGGGCAAAAATCAATCAAACAAATTCTAGCTTCCTCCGGAGTCTCGGGACGTGCTCGCGAATGAATTTTAATCAGCGAGCAACGATCACAAACATTCCCGGGACGTTCCCGGCCTGATGGCGTTGCGCTGGATAGGATCCAAATAGACTGGAACGTTGAGCTCGCTTTCGCGCACGATGTGATCTAGGGGCGGAGTTTCAGCGCGGGGCCGGAACCGAGCTCGGATGTCGTCCTCCTGAATGCACCATCGTTCGACCTTAACCTGCACCGCCTGCGTCACGCCGCCCCTTTCGAAGATGATGGTCAGGTCCTGATTGATTGGCGTGTATTTGATCTTGGTAAGGAGTTCGTCATATTCGCTGACAGGCGTGCCGTCGACCGCCAAGATTATATCGCCCTTAGTCAATCCAATGCGCTCGGCGCTTGATCTCGGCCGCACTCCCGTAATCACCACCCCTTGAAGGCGATTAGTCTGAAGCCCCAACGATTTAATGACATTGGGTGTCAAATTGGCGACTCGGACCCCAATACCCATGCGCCCGACGGTATTACCTTCATCCTGATCGGCATTGATTGCACTATTGCTAGGCTCCACTCCGGCGACCGGATGGGCGACACCTTGTTTGCCGGCCGGGAAGCTTACGAGACCGGACGCAAACACTGCATATCCGAGAAGGGCAATGGGCAAGATAGCAAGGGCGATACTTTTGGCTTTGCCGTTCCCGCCGGACGAGGCCGGAGGTTTCGGACTGCTCGGTTTCGGCATCATACCCGCGATTAACGGGCGTCGTCTTTGCGGACGCAATTTCCGCTTAGGTCCTAGTGCCATGGTTGCCTTTCCGCCAACTCAACAGTGTCAGTTTATTAACACGAGGCACAACAAGCAACCTTCGCGAACGTCCTTCATTTTATCAATGGTGAATGTGACGCGCGGCACACTCCTGCCGTTTCCGACCAAAAGCGGAAGTTCGCTGAAACCGCACGCCACGTGTTCGCAGGAGGCTCGCATAAGTGCTGCACGAATTTTCTATGCTCTTGTCGAGATGATGCATACCGGTAAACCCCTGGGGAACACGTACTAGTCTAGGCGGGGGTGACCTTATAATGGCCGAGCGCAAATCCCCCGGTTGAGCTGTCCAACGTCCCCAACATGTGTTAACTGCGACTAGGCGTCGGCGCTCCGCAGCAGACGCAGTTGTGGGAAGGCCGGGCCCTCATCTAGCCTAGAGCTTAACAAACAAATAAGCCCGACCCACGGGGAAGTGCACCGGAGCTAAGTCTTGGGTTGGGTTTTTCGCACGGGTCCGAGCGCGTTACGTGGGACACTGCCAATCTAGCCCATCTGAACTGTTGGGGCGAACCGCCCCCCGGGCTTGCCGGAGGCCATTTTGTTTGACTAACGCCGCCATAGCCGGTTGCTCCAGCATGGCGTAGTAGCGTTGCTCGGCTTCGGCCGGCGGAATGTTGCCAATCGGCTCCAGGAGCCGCCGGTAGTTGAACCAGTTACCCACTCCAACGTCGCGAACTCCACGGCCTTGAACGAGCGCCCTGGGCCGCGCCGTGGATGACCTCGGCTTTGCAGAGGCCGTTGATCGTCTCGGCGAGAGCATTGTCATAGGGGTCGCCGACGCTGCCGACGGACGGCTCGACGCCGGCCTCAGCCAGGCGCTCGGTGTATTTGATCGAGGCGTGTTGACTGCCCCGGTCGCTGTGGTGGACGAGGCCGGCGCGATGCACAGGCCGCCGGTCATAGAGGGCTTGCTCCAAGGCATCCAGCACGAAACCGGCATGCGCGGTCCGTGAGACCCGCCATCCGACGATGCGCCGATCATAGGCGTCGATGACGAAGGCGACATAGATGAAGCCGGTCCAGGTCGAGACATAGGTGAAGTCAAACACCCACAATGCATTCGGCCTTGGCGCCTGGAACTGGCGATTGACGTGATCCAGAGGGCACGGCGCGGCCTTGTCACCGACCGTGGTTCTAAGGGGCTTGCCGCGGATCACGCCCTGCAAACCCATGCTTTGCATCAGACGCGCCACGGTGCATCGGGCGACGTCAACGCTCTCGCGCTGCAATTGCCGCCAGACGTTGCGCACGCCGTAAACCGCGAAGTTCTCCGCGAAGACGCGGGCAATCTCAGGCTTGAGGGTCGCACCCCGCTTCGCCCGCGCCGACAGCCTGGCCGAGGTCGGTGCGCTTGGCGGCATGGGCGTGGTAGGTCGATGGGGCGATCGGCAACACCTTGCAGATCGGCTCGATCCCATGCGCTTCGCGTTGATCGTCAATGAAGGCGATCATGGCTTGTACCGGCGGTCGAGCTCCGCCTGGGCAAAATAGGCTGAGGCCTTGCGCAGGAATTCGTTCGCCTGCCGAAGTTGCCCGGTTCTCGCGCTCCAGGGCCTTCATCTTTGCCGCCATGTCCGTCGTCAGGCCAGGCTTGCGCCCGCTATCGACCTCGGCCCTCTTCACCCACTAATTGAGTGTCTGCGGCGTGCAGCCGATCTTGGCCGCGATCGAACTCCACCGCCGCCTAACGCGAGGTGTAATCGACTTCATGATCCAGAACCATCCGTACCGCGCGGGCCCGGACCTCAGGAGAAAACTTGTTCGTCGTCGTCTTGCTTGTCATGGCTCTACCTTCTCAAGAGTTGGAGCCTCCGGCAAACCCGGGGCGGTTTACAGGGCGACCTGCAGTCCTGCTTTCCGGATAATGATATTATGCCGTCCAAGGTTGCGGACCCGTGCATTCGCTTTGCCAGCTTCATGGCCGATGTTGAACTTCAAACAGCTCGTCCCTCGGCTTCCGAATATGGTCTGAGTCGCACCCAGTAGGCGGGCGGCGACCCCGCTTCCTTTCAACCCTGGCTACGGCGGGTGAGCCGTCGTCAGGGTCGTTCTTTGCGCGTGCGATTTTGATACTCGACTTTGGATTGTGCGGCCTTAACTTGTACGACCCTGCTCTATCCAGGTTGGTCGAACCTCTCCCATCCGATATGCTTCGTATTGAGCATCGATCTCCCCGCTCTCGCGATTTCGTAACCTCAAGCCCTAGTGGCCTGCTGTCGCCTCTCCACTTGGCATAAATTCTTGCTGAATTTTGCAAAAGTGGGATATTAAGCTCTGAACTCGGACAGGGTTTCCCACATGTGTGCCGCTGTGTCCCCGGCGCTCCCGACATTGCGCCTCAGTTAGCCGACATGCTGACTGATATTCAGAAAGGTGACGCACCGGAACGGCCGATTGGCAGTTTGGATATTTTGTCGTCTGCGGAGCGGCGGCGCATTTTGGAGGAATGGAACGACACGGCGCGGCCGCTGGTGCCGGCGACGCTACCTGAACTGTTTGCGGCACAGGCCGAGCGCACGCCCGATGCGGTTGCGGTTGTCTTTGAAGGCAGTAGCCTCAGCTATGCCGCGCTGGATCGGCAGGCCAACCAGTTGGCGCATCGGCTGCGCAAGTATGGCGTCGGACCAGAGAGCGTGGTGGGGCTGTGCCTCAATCGCTCGCTGGAGATGATTGTCGGTCTTCTCGGCATCCTCAAAGCCGGTGCCGCCTATTTGCCGCTCGATCCGGATTACCCGGCCGAACGGCTTTGCTTTATGCTTTCGGATTCACATGCCTGCCTTTTGCTTACGAGTTCAGCGTTGTGTGGGCAGCTTGGTGAACATGATGTTCCGATCCTGTGCCTTGATGCCGAACAGGCCGAGCTCGCCACCGAGCCTGCCAGCGCGCCCACAGTCGCGCTTCACCCGCAGCATCCGGCTTATGTGATCTACACCTCAGGATCGACCGGACACCCTAAAGGCGTCGTCGTCACCCATGCAGGTATTCCAAGCATGGCGGCGGCTCATGCGCATGAAACAGGCATTACAACACGTAGCCGTGTCCTTCAGTTCGCGTCGTTAAGTTTCGATGCAGCGGTTTGGGAGATCGCAACAACCCTCACCTACGGCGCGACGCTGGTCCTCATTCCTGGCGGTGCAGGCGTCGAGAAGCTGCCGCGGATTATTGTGGAGAGCGGCGTCACGCATGCCACTTTGCCACCAGCGCTGCTGTCGTCGCTTCCCGAGAACTTGCCGCTTAAGACGCTTGTGATTGCCGGCGAATCCTGTTCGCCTTCTATCGTGCAACGTTGGTCCGCTCGTCGACTTTTGATCAATGCTTATGGCCCAACAGAGGCGACTGTTTGCGCCACGATGACCCAGGCGTTATCGGGGAAGGTCACTCCGCCGATTGGAAGGCCGATTTGGAATGTTCGGGTTTATGTATTGGATGAGGGATTGCGGCCTGTAGCGGCGGGGGTTTCTGGAGAACTTTACATAGCGGGCGCTGGGCTGGCGCGGGGCTATTTGGGTCGTCCTGGTCTGACCGGGGAACGGTTTGTGGCGGACCCGCATGGTGTGGCGGGCAGCCGGATGTATCGCACGGGCGATTTGGCGCGCTGGCGCAGCGATGGTGTTTTGGAGTTTTTGGGCCGGGCCGACGAGCAGGTGAAGCTGCGCGGCTTTCGCATTGAGCCTGGGGAGATTGAGGCGGCACTGCTGGGGCAGGGTGATGTTGCGCAGGCGGTTGTTGTGCTGCGGGAAGATCAGCCTGGACATAAGCGGTTGGTTGCCTATGTGGTTGCGGCGCCTGGAGTTGCGGTGGATCAGGCATCGTTGCGGGCTGATCTGTTGCGTCGGCTGCCGGATTACATGGTGCCATCTGCGTTTGTTGTCTTGGCGCAGCTGCCGCTGACGCCGAACGGCAAGCTTGACCGCAGGGCGCTGCCTGCGCCGGATATAGTGCCGTCGGCGCAACGGCAGCCGCGCACCCCGCAGGAAGAGATGCTGTGTGGGCTGTTTGCTGAGCTTCTCGGCCTGCCGCGCGTCGGCATCGAGGACAACTTCTTCGCACTGGGTGGTCACTCGCTTTTGGCGACGCGGCTGGTGAGCCGCATTCGCACGGTGCTTGGGGTGGAGCTTTCCATCCGCAGCCTGTTCGAAGCACCAACCGTAGAGACGTTGGCACGCAATCTTGACGGCGCTAGGGCGGCGCGGCCGGCGTTGTTGCCGATGGAGCGGCCGGCCGAGATTCCGCTATCGTTTGCGCAGCGGCGATTATGGTTTTTGAACCAGCTGGAGGGCTCTGGGTCGAGCTATAGCATACCGGTTGCCTTGCGACTTGAGGGGGAATTGGACTGCGCCGCTTTGGAGATGGCACTTACTGACGTGGTGGGGCGGCATGAGAGCCTGCGGACGCTGTTTCCGGAACGGTCTGGGGTGCCGAACCAGTTTATTATGCTGGCGGCCGATGCGCGCCGGCGGCTGGAAGTAACGAGCGCTGTCGAGGCGGAACTGCCTGGCGCGCTTACGGCGGCGGCTGGACTGGGCTTTGATCTGGCGACGGAGCTACCACTTCGGGCGCATTTGTTTGTTCTTGCGCCGGAGACGCATGTCCTGCTGCTGGTTCTGCATCATATAGCAGGGGACGGCTGGTCGATGGTGCCGCTGTGGCGCGATCTGGCGCTGGCTTATGGGGCGCGGGCGACGGGACGTGAACCGGAGTTTGTGCCACTGCCTGTGCAGTATGCCGATTACACGTTGTGGCAGCATAGGCTGTTGGGTGAGGAGGGGGATGCGGAGAGCGTGCTAGCGCGTCAGCTCGCGTTCTGGCGGCAAGCATTGGCAGATTTGCCTGAACAACTTGAGCTGCCGACCGATCGGCCGCGGCCAGCGGTAGCCAGCCATCGCGGCGATCAGGTTTCGATCACGATCGGGACTGCACTGCATGTTCGATTGACAGAGTTGGCCCGGGAGTATCGTGCGAGCTTATTCATGGTGCTGCAGGCGGGATTGGCGGCGCTGCTGACTCGTCTTGGAGCGGGCACGGATATTCCGATTGGCAGCCCGATTGCTGGACGAACCGATAGCGCGCTGGACGATTTAGTTGGGTTCTTCGTCAACACGTTGGTGCTGCGAACTAACACGTCTGGCGATCCGAGCTTTCGTGAACTGGTGAGCCGGGTCCGGGCTTCGAACCTGGCGGCCTATGGACATCAAGATCTGCCCTTTGAACGGTTGGTAGAGGTGATGAACCCAGCGCGCTCGTTGGCGCGTCATCCGCTGTTCCAGGTGATGCTGGCATATCAGAATAATGTGCAGGCTGAGTACGTGCTGCCGGGACTGCAAAGCAGATGTGTGCCAGTAGCGGCAGCGAGCGCGAAGTTTGATCTTGCGCTGAGTTCTGAGGAGGTTCGCGGGGCGGACGGTGCCCCGATGGGCATAAGAGGGGTGCTGGATTATGCCAGCGATCTCTTTGATCGAGCGAGTGTGGAGGTGCTTGGGGCGCGTCTGCTGCGATTACTGGAGGCGGCGGCTGCGGCACCGGAACGGCCGATTGGCAGTTTGGATATTTTGTCGTCTGCGGAGCGGCGGCGCATTTTGGAGGAATGGAACGACACGGCGCGGCCGCTGGTGCCGGCGACGCTACCTGAACTGTTTGCGGCACAGGCCGAGCGCACGCCCGATGCGGTTGCGGTTGTCTTTGAAGGCAATAGCCTCAGCTATGCCGCGCTGGATCGGCAGGCCAACCAGTTGGCGCATCGGCTGCGCAAGTATGGCGTCGGACCAGAGAGCGTGGTGGGGCTGTGCCTCAATCGCTCGCTGGAGATGATTGTCGGTCTTCTCGGCATCCTCAAAGCCGGTGCCGCCTATTTGCCGCTCGATCCGGATTACCCGGCCGAACGGCTTTGCTTTATGCTTTCGGATTCACATGCCTGCCTTTTGCTTACGAGTTCAGCGTTGTGTGGGCAGCTTGGTGAACATGATGTTCCGATCCTGTGCCTTGATGCCGAACAGGCCGAGCTCGCCACCGAGCCTGCCAGCGCGCCCACAGTCGCGCTTCACCCGCAGCATCCGGCTTATGTGATCTACACCTCAGGATCGACCGGACACCCTAAAGGCGTCGTCGTCACCCATGCCTCCGTCACCAATCACATGCTTTGGATGGCAGACGAGCACGCGCTCGATCAAAAAGATGTCGTGATTAATCGAACTGCAATTAGCTTCGACGCTGCCGTTTGGGAAGTGTGGCTGCCTTTAGTGAAGGGTGCCCAGGTTTGCCTCGCACCTGCGACAAAAAATAGAGAGTTGTCGGACTTAGAGGAATTTATTATTCGTAGCGGGATTACAATAGCTCAGTTTGTACCAACATTGCTCCGTGCTGTGGTGTCTGCTGCACCGATGGGTGCAGGCAAATTGCGTCGCGTATACTCTGGCGGCGAACCGCTTTCTCCTGCGCTAGCGCGGGATACGATGAGAGCGTGGGACGCATCCGTCATCAATTTGTACGGTCCTACTGAAGCTACGATTTAAATTACTTCACATTGCGTATCCGAGAAGGACATCAAGGTTGGAATCATTCCGATTGGAAGGCCGATTTGGAATGTTCGGGTTTATGTATTGGATGAGGGATTGCGGCCTGTAGCGGCGGGGGTTTCTGGAGAACTTTACATAGCGGGCGCTGGGCTGGCGCGGGGCTATTTGGGTCGTCCTGGTCTGACCGGGGAACGGTTTGTGGCGGACCCGCATGGTGTGGCGGGCAGCCGGATGTATCGCACGGGCGATTTGGCGCGCTGGCGCAGCGATGGTGTTTTGGAGTTTTTGGGCCGGGCCGACGAGCAGGTGAAGCTGCGCGGCTTTCGCATTGAGCCTGGGGAGATTGAGGCGGCACTGCTGGGGCAGGGTGATGTTGCGCAGGCGGTTGTTGTGCTGCGGGAAGATCAGCCTGGACATAAGCGGTTGGTTGCCTATGTGGTTGCGGCGCCTGGAGTTGCGGTGGATCAGGCATCGTTGCGGGCTGATCTGTTGCGTCGGCTGCCGGATTACATGGTGCCATCTGCGTTTGTTGTCTTGGCGCAGCTGCCGCTGACGCCGAACGGCAAGCTTGACCGCAGGGCGCTGCCTGCGCCGGATATAGTGCCGTCGGCGCAACGGCAGCCGCGCACCCCGCAGGAAGAGATGCTGTGTGGGCTGTTTGCTGAGCTTCTCGGCCTGCCGCGCGTCGGCATCGAGGACAACTTCTTCGCACTGGGTGGCGACAGCATCATGTCGATCCAGCTGGTGAGCCGGGCTCGCAAGGCTGGGCTGGTGATCACTCCGCGTCAGGTATTCCAACATCAGACAGTTGCCGCGCTTGCAAGTGTTGCTACTCCTCTTTCGGCGGGTGCCGTGACTACACCAGTTTTGGGTACGGGTCTGTTGCCGCTGACTCCGATCATGCATGCGTTGCGTGAGCGCGGTGGTTTGCTTGATCGCTTCAATTATCAAGCGATGCTGCTGCGAACCCCCATTGGGCTTTGCGCTGATCATCTAATAGCTGTGATGCAGGCGTTGCTCGATCACCATGACATCTTGCGGCTGCGGGTAGTAGCGCCAACTGAGGAGATTGGCTGGCGCCTTGAGGTTGCGCCATGCGGTTCGGTACGAGCCGAGACGTGTCTGCGACACGTTAAGTTTGATGGTCTCGACGCACAGACACGCAGCGCTCGGATGATGGAAGAGCGGCGCGCGGCGGAGCAGCGGCTTGCACCGGCTGAAGGGCTGATGCTGCAGGCTATTTGGTTCGATGATCGAACGGAGGCGGGGCGACTATTGCTGATGATACATCATCTTGCAGTAGACGGGGTTTCCTGGCGCATTCTACTGCCGGATCTTGCGGCTGCCTGGGAAGCGATTGCGGCGGAGCGGACGCTTGTACTGCCGCAGCGTAGTACAGCTTTTCGGATCTGGGCGCAGCTTCTCACGGATGAGGCGCAAAGCCGGGCAAGGCTTGACGAACTGCCGTTTTGGCAGTGGCAGTTGAACGTTCCGTCGCTAAGGCTGGTTGAGGGAAAGCTTGAAGCGGCGCGTGATGTTGTAGGCCGCGCACGGCGCCTGACGCTGAGCCTGCCAGCGGCTCTGACTGGAGCGTTGCTAGCGAGGTTGCCAGCGCTCTTTCATGCGCAGATCAATGACCTGATGCTCACCGCGCTGGCAGTGGCGATAACGGATTGGTGCCGGCGCCATAAGCAAAACGATGGGCAAGGGGTTTTGATCGATCTGGAGGGGCACGGGCGAGAGGAGATTACCACCGAGGTTGATCTATCGCGCACGGTGGGTTGGTTCACCATTCTGTTTCCAGTGTGGCTCGATCCAGGCGAAGTTGATTTAGACGAAGCTCTGTCGGGAGGACCGGCGCTGGGCCGTGCGCTCAAGCGCATTAAGGAGCAGCTACGCGCAGTGCCGGATAAAGGGCTTGGTTATGGGCTGCTGCGCTATCTCAACACCCAAACGACCGGGGAGCTCAGCAGCTCGGTTCCACCGCAGATTGGCTTTAACTATCTTGGACGCTTTGGAGCACCGGCTGCACGAGACTGGGCAGCGGCAGATTGGGAAGTGGCGAATGGGAAAGCGACAGGGGGGGTCCTGCTGGGTGAGGCGGATCCAGCGCTGCCGTTGGCGCATGCCATAGAGGTCAACGCCTTTGTCCGCGAAGATCTCGAAGGTCCTGTGCTGAATGCTGTCTGGTGTTGGGCGCCCGATCTGTTGAATGAGGAAGCAGCCGAAGATCTGGCGGAAGGTTGGCTCCGAGTACTCGGAGCGCTGGTTCTCCATGGTGAGCAGCCAGGAGCAGGCGGGCGTACTCCATCGGACTTGCCCTTGGTTACGCTATCTCAGGAAGAGTTAGAGGGTTTGGAGGAGCGCTTTGGCAGGATCGAGGATGTTCTGCCGTTGTCTCCGTTGCAGGAAGGTTTGCTGTTTCATTCTCTTTATGATGTGGAGGCGCCGGACGTTTATACGGTGCAATTGACGCTTTCGCTGGAGGGGCCGCTTAACGAGGATGCACTTTGCAGTGCTCTGCGGCTGGTGCTGGAGCGTCATGCGAACTTACGTGCGGCGTTTGTGTCAGCCGATTTGGCCCGCCCGGTTCAAGTCATTTTGTCTGAGGTGAAGTTGCCCTGGCGCAGTGTTGATCTGTCTTTGTTAGAGGAGGCGGAACGGCAGTTGCGGCTTTTGCAGCTTGTGGCTGAGGATCGACGAGAGCGTTTTGATCCGAGTGTAGCGCCGCTGTTGCGTTGCAGCTTGGTGAGATTGGGGAGGGAGCAGCATCGGCTGGTTCTGACCAACCATCACATTTTGATGGATGGTTGGTCATTGCCCGTCTTGGTAAGGGAGCTTCTGACGCTTTATGAGAGCGGCGCAGTGGCGGCGTTGCCGCGGGCAACGCCCTATCGCGATTACTTGGCTTGGCTTGCGGCACAGGACCGGGCGGCGGCGCGGGCGGCTTGGCGTGAGGCGCTGGTTGGCCTAGAGGAGCCGAGCTTTCTGGCCCCGCGCGAGGCGGGACGACGGCCGGTTGCACCTGAGCAATTCACGCTCGAGGTGAGTGAGACGCTTTCTGCGACGTTGAACCGAACGGCGCGGCGGTTGGGGCTGACGCTTAACAGTGTGGTACAGGGAGCCTGGGCCATTCTACTCGGCCAATTGTGCGGCCGGCAGGATGTAGTTTTTGGCGTAACCGTGGCGGGACGACCGGCAGAGCTTGCCGGGGTTGAGACGATGGTGGGGTTGTTCATCAATACCCTGCCGCTGCGGGCGAAGCTTCTACCAGAGCAGCCGTTGGGGGCCTTTCTACAGGAGCTGCAGGAACGCCAGTCGAGTTTGATGGCGTATCAGCATCTCGGACTGGCAGAGATCCAAGTGCTGTGTGGTCTTGGCGAGTTGTTCGACACACTAGTGGTGTTCGAGAATTATCCCGTTGATCGCGACTGCTTTGCAGTCAATGCCAACGGTCTGCGTTTAATTGAGGCTGTCGGCCAGGATGCGGCCCACTATCCGTTGAGCCTTGCAGGCGTGCCGGGCGATCGGCTTTTGCTGCGTCTCACCTATCGTCCGGATCTCTTTGATCGAGCGAGTGTGGAGGTGCTTGGGGCGCGTCTGCTGCGATTACTGGAGGCGGCGGCTGCGGCACCGGAACGGCCGATTGGCAGTTTGGATATTTTGTCGTCTGCGGAGCGGCGGCGCATTTTGGAGGAATGGAACGACACGGCGCGGCCGCTGGTGCCGGCGACGCTACCTGAACTGTTTGCGGCACAGGCCGAGCGCACGCCCGATGCGGTTGCGGTTGTCTTTGAAGGCAATAGCCTCAGCTATGCCGCGCTGGATCGGCAGGCCAACCAGTTGGCGCATCGGCTGCGCAAGTATGGCGTCGGACCAGAGAGCGTGGTGGGGCTGTGCCTCAATCGCTCGCTGGAGATGATTGTCGGTCTTCTCGGCATCCTCAAAGCCGGTGCCGCCTATTTGCCGCTCGATCCGGATTACCCGGCCGAACGGCTTTCGCATATGATAACTGACAGCGGCATGAAGATTTTGCTAACGCATGGCACTTTCGTCACGAAACTACCACTGCCCGATGAAGCCATTTGTATTTTACTTAACCAAGGAGCGACGGCCGGTGAACCTGAGGACTGTCCGCTCGTTACGATACACCCGGAGCAGTCTGCGTATGTAATCTATACATCTGGTTCGACGGGCAAGGCTAAGGCTGCGGTGAACACCCACGCAGCTATCTATAATCGTCTGTCCTGGATGCAGGACACCTATTCGCTCTCGCACGAAGACGTCGTTCTCCAGAAAACACCTTTCAGCTTCGACGTCTCTGTGTGGGAGTTCTTTTGGCCGCTGCTACACGGTGCGCGCCTTGTACTCGCGGCGCCCGGCGTTCATCGTGATCCGGCGATGCTTATTGCTACGATCAAAAAAACTCACGTAACGACGCTGCATTTTGTGCCTTCCATGTTGGAAGCCTTTCTTGCTCATCCGGAGGTTCCACATTGCACCGGGATTCGTCGAGTTATTTGCAGCGGGGAAGCGCTTTCAGCGGCTCTACGGGATCGTGTTGTGAAACTGTTGCCTACTGCTCAAATCGAGAATTTGTATGGGCCAACTGAGACAGCGATCGATGTCACACGCTGGGCCTGCCGAGGTGATGATTCTGTTGAGGTTCCGATTGGAAGGCCGATTTGGAATGTTCGGGTTTATGTATTGGATGAGGGATTGCGGCCTGTAGCGGCGGGGGTTTCTGGAGAACTTTACATAGCGGGCGCTGGGCTGGCGCGGGGCTATTTGGGTCGTCCTGGTCTGACCGGGGAACGGTTTGTGGCGGACCCGCATGGTGTGGCGGGCAGCCGGATGTATCGCACGGGCGATTTGGCGCGCTGGCGCAGCGATGGTGTTTTGGAGTTTTTGGGCCGGGCCGACGAGCAGGTGAAGCTGCGCGGCTTTCGCATTGAGCCTGGGGAGATTGAGGCGGCACTGCTGGGGCAGGGTGATGTTGCGCAGGCGGTTGTTGTGCTGCGGGAAGATCAGCCTGGACATAAGCGGTTGGTTGCCTATGTGGTTGCGGCGCCTGGAGTTGCGGTGGATCAGGCATCGTTGCGGGCTGATCTGTTGCGTCGGCTGCCGGATTACATGGTGCCATCTGCGTTTGTTGTCTTGGCGCAGCTGCCGCTGACGCCGAACGGCAAGCTTGACCGCAGGGCGCTGCCTGCGCCGGATATAGTGCCGTCGGCGCAACGGCAGCCGCGCACCCCGCAGGAAGAGATGCTGTGTGGGCTGTTTGCTGAGCTTCTCGGCCTGCCGCGCGTCGGCATCGAGGACAACTTCTTCGCACTGGGTGGTCACTCGCTTTTGGCGACGCGGCTGGTGAGCCGCATTCGCACGGTGCTTGGGGTGGAGCTTTCCATCCGCAGCCTGTTCGAAGCACCAACCGTAGAGACGTTGGCACGCAATCTTGACGGCGCTAGGGCGGCGCGGCCGGCGTTGTTGCCGATGGAGCGGCCGGCCGAGATTCCGCTATCGTTTGCGCAGCGGCGATTATGGTTTTTGAACCAGCTGGAGGGCTCTGGGTCGAGCTATAGCATACCGGTTGCCTTGCGACTTGAGGGGGAATTGGACTGCGCCGCTTTGGAGATGGCACTTACTGACGTGGTGGGGCGGCATGAGAGCCTGCGGACGCTGTTTCCGGAACGGTCTGGGGTGCCGAACCAGTTTATTATGCTGGCGGCCGATGCGCGCCGGCGGCTGGAAGTAACGAGCGCTGTCGAGGCGGAACTGCCTGGCGCGCTTACGGCGGCGGCTGGACTGGGCTTTGATCTGGCGACGGAGCTACCACTTCGGGCGCATTTGTTTGTTCTTGCGCCGGAGACGCATGTCCTGCTGCTGGTTCTGCATCATATAGCAGGGGACGGCTGGTCGATGGTGCCGCTGTGGCGCGATCTGGCGCTGGCTTATGGGGCGCGGGCGACGGGACGTGAACCGGAGTTTGTGCCACTGCCTGTGCAGTATGCCGATTACACGTTGTGGCAGCATAGGCTGTTGGGTGAGGAGGGGGATGCGGAGAGCGTGCTAGCGCGTCAGCTCGCGTTCTGGCGGCAAGCATTGGCAGATTTGCCTGAACAACTTGAGCTGCCGACCGATCGGCCGCGGCCAGCGGTAGCCAGCCATCGCGGCGATCAGGTTTCGATCACGATCGGGACTGCACTGCATGTTCGATTGACAGAGTTGGCCCGGGAGTATCGTGCGAGCTTATTCATGGTGCTGCAGGCGGGATTGGCGGCGCTGCTGACTCGTCTTGGAGCGGGCACGGATATTCCGATTGGCAGCCCGATTGCTGGACGAACCGATAGCGCGCTGGACGATTTAGTTGGGTTCTTCGTCAACACGTTGGTGCTGCGAACTAACACGTCTGGCGATCCGAGCTTTCGTGAACTGGTGAGCCGGGTCCGGGCTTCGAACCTGGCGGCCTATGGACATCAAGATCTGCCCTTTGAACGGTTGGTAGAGGTGATGAACCCAGCGCGCTCGTTGGCGCGTCATCCGCTGTTCCAGGTGATGCTGGCATATCAGAATAATGTGCAGGCTGAGTACGTGCTGCCGGGACTGCAAAGCAGATGTGTGCCAGTAGCGGCAGCGAGCGCGAAGTTTGATCTTGCGCTAAGTCTTGAGGAGGTTCGCGGGGCGGACGGTGCCCCGATGGGCATAAGAGGGGTGCTGGATTATGCCAGCGATCTCTTTGATCGAGCGAGTGTGGAGGTGCTTGGGGCGCGTCTGCTGCGATTACTGGAGGCGGCGGCTGCGGCACCGGAACGGCCGATTGGCAGTTTGGATATTTTGTCGTCTGCGGAGCGGCGGCGCATTTTGGAGGAATGGAACGACACGGCGCGGCCGCTGGTGCCGGCGACGCTACCTGAACTGTTTGCGGCACAGGCCGAGCGCACGCCCGATGCGGTTGCGGTTGTCTTTGAAGGCAATAGCCTCAGCTATGCCGCGCTGGATCGGCAGGCCAACCAGTTGGCGCATCGGCTGCGCAAGTATGGCGTCGGACCAGAGAGCGTGGTGGGGCTGTGCCTCAATCGCTCGCTGGAGATGATTGTCGGTCTTCTCGGCATCCTCAAAGCCGGTGCCGCCTATTTGCCGCTCGATCCGGATTACCCGGCCGAACGGCTTTGCTTTATGCTTTCGGATTCACATGCCTGCCTTTTGCTTACGAGTTCAGCGTTGTGTGGGCAGCTTGGTGAACATGATGTTCCGATCCTGTGCCTTGATGCCGAACAGGCCGAGCTCGCCACCGAGCCTGCCAGCGCGCCCACAGTCGCGCTTCACCCGCAGCATCCGGCTTATGTGATCTACACCTCAGGATCGACCGGACACCCTAAAGGCGTCGTCGTCACCCATGCCTCCGTCACCAATTATATCGCGTGGTGGAGTTCCGACCTGTGGACTAAATAATGGAATTGGTGCAGCCATCGTCACACCATTGGCATTTGATGCAACGATTGCGGGCCTCGCTTATCTCTTTTTTCCGGCAGGCTCGTTCTGCTCCCGCCGGAGCAAAAGCAGTTTGAGGTATTGATCGAACGATATGGCGAGGTAGGTAATTTTAGTGTGATCAAGCTCAGCCCCATCTCATCATCGAGGCCCTGAATCAGTTGGGTCCTATTTCAGGACTGTCCGGTCTCACACGCTGTCTCGTCATTGGCGGTGAAGCCTTGACTCTGAAAGCACGTTGAACCGTGGCGCCGCCATATCCCGCATACAGGACTTATTAATCATTACGGCCCCACCGAAGCGACGTGCGGGTGCGTTACGTATGAGCTGCAAGATACCGATCCCGACGACGGAATCATTCCGATTGGAAGGCCGATTTGGAATGTTCGGGTTTATGTATTGGATGAGGGATTGCGGCCTGTAGCGGCGGGGGTTTCTGGAGAACTTTACATAGCGGGCGCTGGGCTGGCGCGGGGCTATTTGGGTCGTCCTGGTCTGACCGGGGAACGGTTTGTGGCGGACCCGCATGGTGTGGCGGGCAGCCGGATGTATCGCACGGGCGATTTGGCGCGCTGGCGCAGCGATGGTGTTTTGGAGTTTTTGGGCCGGGCCGACGAGCAGGTGAAGCTGCGCGGCTTTCGCATTGAGCCTGGGGAGATTGAGGCGGCACTGCTGGGGCAGGGTGATGTTGCGCAGGCGGTTGTTGTGCTGCGGGAAGATCAGCCTGGACATAAGCGGTTGGTTGCCTATGTGGTTGCGGCGCCTGGAGTTGCGGTGGATCAGGCATCGTTGCGGGCTGATCTGTTGCGTCGGCTGCCGGATTACATGGTGCCATCTGCGTTTGTTGTCTTGGCGCAGCTGCCGCTGACGCCGAACGGCAAGCTTGACCGCAGGGCGCTGCCTGCGCCGGATATAGTGCCGTCGGCGCAACGGCAGCCGCGCACCCCGCAGGAAGAGATGCTGTGTGGGCTGTTTGCTGAGCTTCTCGGCCTGCCGCGCGTCGGCATCGAGGACAACTTCTTCGCACTGGGTGGCGACAGCATCATGTCGATCCAGCTGGTGAGCCGGGCTCGCAAGGCTGGGCTGGTGATCACTCCGCGTCAGGTATTCCAACATCAGACAGTTGCCGCGCTTGCAAGTGTTGCTACTCCTCTTTCGGCGGGTGCCGTGACTACACCAGTTTTGGGTACGGGTCTGTTGCCGCTGACTCCGATCATGCATGCGTTGCGTGAGCGCGGTGGTTTGCTTGATCGCTTCAATTATCAAGCGATGCTGCTGCGAACCCCCATTGGGCTTTGCGCTGATCATCTAATAGCTGTGATGCAGGCGTTGCTCGATCACCATGACATCTTGCGGCTGCGGGTAGTAGCGCCAACTGAGGAGATTGGCTGGCGCCTTGAGGTTGCGCCATGCGGTTCGGTACGAGCCGAGACGTGTCTGCGACACGTTAAGTTTGATGGTCTCGACGCACAGACACGCAGCGCTCGGATGATGGAAGAGCGGCGCGCGGCGGAGCAGCGGCTTGCACCGGCTGAAGGGCTGATGCTGCAGGCTATTTGGTTCGATGATCGAACGGAGGCGGGGCGACTATTGCTGATGATACATCATCTTGCAGTAGACGGGGTTTCCTGGCGCATTCTACTGCCGGATCTTGCGGCTGCCTGGGAAGCGATTGCGGCGGAGCGGACGCTTGTACTGCCGCAGCGTAGTACAGCTTTTCGGATCTGGGCGCAGCTTCTCACGGATGAGGCGCAAAGCCGGGCAAGGCTTGACGAACTGCCGTTTTGGCAGTGGCAGTTGAACGTTCCGTCGCTAAGGCTGGTTGAGGGAAAGCTTGAAGCGGCGCGTGATGTTGTAGGCCGCGCACGGCGCCTGACGCTGAGCCTGCCAGCGGCTCTGACTGGAGCGTTGCTAGCGAGGTTGCCAGCGCTCTTTCATGCGCAGATCAATGACCTGATGCTCACCGCGCTGGCAGTGGCGATAACGGATTGGTGCCGGCGCCATAAGCAAAACGATGGGCAAGGGGTTTTGATCGATCTGGAGGGGCACGGGCGAGAGGAGATTACCACCGAGGTTGATCTATCGCGCACGGTGGGTTGGTTCACCATTCTGTTTCCAGTGTGGCTCGATCCAGGCGAAGTTGATTTAGACGAAGCTCTGTCGGGAGGACCGGCGCTGGGCCGTGCGCTCAAGCGCATTAAGGAGCAGCTACGCGCAGTGCCGGATAAAGGGCTTGGTTATGGGCTGCTGCGCTATCTCAACACCCAAACGACCGGGGAGCTCAGCAGCTCGGTTCCACCGCAGATTGGCTTTAACTATCTTGGACGCTTTGGAGCACCGGCTGCACGAGACTGGGCAGCGGCAGATTGGGAAGTGGCGAATGGGAAAGCGACAGGGGGGGTCCTGCTGGGTGAGGCGGATCCAGCGCTGCCGTTGGCGCATGCCATAGAGGTCAACGCCTTTGTCCGCGAAGATCTCGAAGGTCCTGTGCTGAATGCTGTCTGGTGTTGGGCGCCCGATCTGTTGAATGAGGAAGCAGCCGAAGATCTGGCGGAAGGTTGGCTCCGAGTACTCGGAGCGCTGGTTCTCCATGGTGAGCAGCCAGGAGCAGGCGGGCGTACTCCATCGGACTTGCCCTTGGTTACGCTATCTCAGGAAGAGTTAGAGGGTTTGGAGGAGCGCTTTGGCAGGATCGAGGATGTTCTGCCGTTGTCTCCGTTGCAGGAAGGTTTGCTGTTTCATTCTCTTTATGATGTGGAGGCGCCGGACGTTTATACGGTGCAATTGACGCTTTCGCTGGAGGGGCCGCTTAACGAGGATGCACTTTGCAGTGCTCTGCGGCTGGTGCTGGAGCGTCATGCGAACTTACGTGCGGCGTTTGTGTCAGCCGATTTGGCCCGCCCGGTTCAAGTCATTTTGTCTGAGGTGAAGTTGCCCTGGCGCAGTGTTGATCTGTCTTTGTTAGAGGAGGCGGAACGGCAGTTGCGGCTTTTGCAGCTTGTGGCTGAGGATCGACGAGAGCGTTTTGATCCGAGTGTAGCGCCGCTGTTGCGTTGCAGCTTGGTGAGATTGGGGAGGGAGCAGTATCGGCTGGTTCTGACCAACCATCACATTTTGATGGATGGTTGGTCATTGCCCGTCTTGGTAAGGGAGCTTCTGACGCTTTATGAGAGCGGCGCAGTGGCGGCGTTGCCGCGGGCAACGCCCTATCGCGATTACTTGGCTTGGCTTGCGGCACAGGACCGGGCGGCGGCGCGGGCGGCTTGGCGTGAGGCGCTGGTTGGCCTAGAGGAGCCGAGCTTTCTGGCCCCGCGCGAGGCGGGACGACGGCCGGTTGCACCTGAGCAATTCACGCTCGAGGTGAGTGAGACGCTTTCTGCGACGTTGAACCGAACGGCGCGGCGGTTGGGGCTGACGCTTAACAGTGTGGTACAGGGAGCCTGGGCCATTCTACTCGGCCAATTGTGCGGCCGGCAGGATGTAGTTTTTGGCGTAACCGTGGCGGGACGACCGGCAGAGCTTGCCGGGGTTGAGACGATGGTGGGGTTGTTCATCAATACCCTGCCGCTGCGGGCGAAGCTTCTACCAGAGCAGCCGTTGGGGGCCTTTCTACAGGAGCTGCAGGAACGCCAGTCGAGTTTGATGGCGTATCAGCATCTCGGACTGGCAGAGATCCAAGTGCTGTGTGGTCTTGGCGAGTTGTTCGACACACTAGTGGTGTTCGAGAATTATCCCGTTGATCGCGACTGCTTTGCAGTCAATGCCAACGGTCTGCGTTTAATTGACGTTTCGGGCGCAACGCCACGCATTACCCGTTAGACCTGATTGCTGCTGTTGAAAGGCGTCGGCTTTTGCTGCGTCTCACCTATCGTCCGGATCTCTTTGATCGAGCGAGTGTGGAGGTGCTTGGGGCGCGTCTGCTGCGATTACTGGAGGCGGCGGCTGCGGCACCGGAACGGCCGATTGGCAGTTTGGATATTTTGTCGTCTGCGGAGCGGCGGCGCATTTTGGAGGAATGGAACGACACGGCGCGGCCGCTGGTGCCGGCGACGCTACCTGAACTGTTTGCGGCACAGGCCGAGCGCACGCCCGATGCGGTTGCGGTTGTCTTTGAAGGCAATAGCCTCAGCTATGCCGCGCTGGATCGGCAGGCCAACCAGTTGGCGCATCGGCTGCGCAAGTATGGCGTCGGACCAGAGAGCGTGGTGGGGCTGTGCCTCAATCGCTCGCTGGAGATGATTGTCGGTCTTCTCGGCATCCTCAAAGCCGGTGCCGCCTATTTGCCGCTCGATCCGGATTACCCGGCCGAACGGCTTTGCTTTATGCTTTCGGATTCACATGCCTGCCTTTTGCTTACGAGTTCAGCGTTGTGTGGGCAGCTTGGTGAACATGATGTTCCGATCCTGTGCCTTGATGCCGAACAGGCCGAGCTCGCCACCGAGCCTGCCAGCGCGCCCACAGTCGCGCTTCACCCGCAGCATCCGGCTTATGTGATCTACACCTCAGGATCGACCGGACACCCTAAAGGCGTCGTCGCTGCACATTGGAATGTCGTCAGCTTCATACGGGACCAAGTCTACATCTCGTGGTCGGCGGAAGAAGCAGTGATGCAGATTGCGCCGCTAGCCTTCGATGCCTCGACTTTCGAGATCTGGGGCGCGCTGCTGCACGGCGCCAAGCTGGTGCTCATGCCATCCGCTCCTTGGAGCATAACCGATTTGGAGCAGCGCTTAGATTTGCACGCGGTGACGGTGCTGCATCTGACAGCGGCTTTGTTTAACGCGCTGACAGCGGAGGATTATGAGAGGCTTTCCGGAGTTAAGCATCTTCTCACAGGAGGCGATGTCGTATCGCCGACACAGGTGCGCGACGTACTAATGGCGCTGCCACAGCTCGGCTTGGTCCATTGCTATGGTCCGACGGAAACGACGACCTTCAGTGTCACGTATCGGGCAGAGTCGGGGGAGGGAGAGTGGCACTCGCTGCCGATTGGAAGGCCGATTTGGAATGTTCGGGTTTATGTATTGGATGAGGGATTGCGGCCTGTAGCGGCGGGGGTTTCTGGAGAACTTTACATAGCGGGCGCTGGGCTGGCGCGGGGCTATTTGGGTCGTCCTGGTCTGACCGGGGAACGGTTTGTGGCGGACCCGCATGGTGTGGCGGGCAGCCGGATGTATCGCACGGGCGATTTGGCGCGCTGGCGCAGCGATGGTGTTTTGGAGTTTTTGGGCCGGGCCGACGAGCAGGTGAAGCTGCGCGGCTTTCGCATTGAGCCTGGGGAGATTGAGGCGGCACTGCTGGGGCAGGGTGATGTTGCGCAGGCGGTTGTTGTGCTGCGGGAAGATCAGCCTGGACATAAGCGGTTGGTTGCCTATGTGGTTGCGGCGCCTGGAGTTGCGGTGGATCAGGCATCGTTGCGGGCTGATCTGTTGCGTCGGCTGCCGGATTACATGGTGCCATCTGCGTTTGTTGTCTTGGCGCAGCTGCCGCTGACGCCGAACGGCAAGCTTGACCGCAGGGCGCTGCCTGCGCCGGATATAGTGCCGTCGGCGCAACGGCAGCCGCGCACCCCGCAGGAAGAGATGCTGTGTGGGCTGTTTGCTGAGCTTCTCGGCCTGCCGCGCGTCGGCATCGAGGACAACTTCTTCGCACTGGGTGGTCACTCGCTTTTGGCGACGCGGCTGGTGAGCCGCATTCGCACGGTGCTTGGGGTGGAGCTTTCCATCCGCAGCCTGTTCGAAGCACCAACCGTAGAGACGTTGGCACGCAATCTTGACGGCGCTAGGGCGGCGCGGCCGGCGCTGTTGCCGATGGAGCGGCCGGCCGAGATTCCGCTATCGTTTGCGCAGCGGCGATTATGGTTTTTGAACCAGCTGGAGGGCTCTGGGTCGAGCTATAGCATACCGGTTGCCTTGCGACTTGAGGGGGAATTGGACTGCGCCGCTTTGGAGATGGCACTTACTGACGTGGTGGGGCGGCATGAGAGCCTGCGGACGCTGTTTCCGGAACGGTCTGGGGTGCCGAACCAGTTTATTATGCTGGCGGCCGATGCGCGCCGGCGGCTGGAAGTAACGAGCGCTGTCGAGGCGGAACTGCCTGGCGCGCTTACGGCGGCGGCTGGACTGGGCTTTGATCTGGCGACGGAGCTACCACTTCGGGCGCATTTGTTTGTTCTTGCGCCGGAGACGCATGTCCTGCTGCTGGTTCTGCATCATATAGCAGGGGACGGCTGGTCGATGGTGCCGCTGTGGCGCGATCTGGCGCTGGCTTATGGGGCGCGGGCGACGGGACGTGAACCGGAGTTTGTGCCACTGCCTGTGCAGTATGCCGATTACACGTTGTGGCAGCATAGGCTGTTGGGTGAGGAGGGGGATGCGGAGAGCGTGCTAGCGCGTCAGCTCGCGTTCTGGCGGCAAGCATTGGCAGATTTGCCTGAACAACTTGAGCTGCCGACCGATCGGCCGCGGCCAGCGGTAGCCAGCCATCGCGGCGATCAGGTTTCGATCACGATCGGGACTGCACTGCATGTTCGATTGACAGAGTTGGCCCGGGAGTATCGTGCGAGCTTATTCATGGTGCTGCAGGCGGGATTGGCGGCGCTGCTGACTCGTCTTGGAGCGGGCACGGATATTCCGATTGGCAGCCCGATTGCTGGACGAACCGATAGCGCGCTGGACGATTTAGTTGGGTTCTTCGTCAACACGTTGGTGCTGCGAACTAACACGTCTGGCGATCCGAGCTTTCGTGAACTGGTGAGCCGGGTCCGGGCTTCGAACCTGGCGGCCTATGGACATCAAGATCTGCCCTTTGAACGGTTGGTAGAGGTGATGAACCCAGCGCGCTCGTTGGCGCGTCATCCGCTGTTCCAGGTGATGCTGGCATATCAGAATAATGTGCAGGCTGAGTACGTGCTGCCGGGACTGCAAAGCAGATGTGTGCCAGTAGCGGCAGCGAGCGCGAAGTTTGATCTTGCGCTGAGTCTTGAGGAGGTTCGCGGGGCGGACGGTGCCCCGATGGGCATAAGAGGGGTGCTGGATTATGCCAGCGATCTCTTTGATCGAGCGAGTGTGGAGGTGCTTGGGGCGCGTCTGCTGCGATTACTGGAGGCGGCGGCTGCGGCACCGGAACGGCCGATTGGCAGTTTGGATATTTTGTCGTCTGCGGAGCGGCGGCGCATTTTGGAGGAATGGAACGACACGGCGCGGCCGCTGGTGCCGGCGACGCTACCTGAACTGTTTGCGGCACAGGCCGAGCGCACGCCCGATGCGGTTGCGGTTGTCTTTGAAGGCAATAGCCTCAGCTATGCCGCGCTGGATCGGCAGGCCAACCAGTTGGCGCATCGGCTGCGCAAGTATGGCGTCGGACCAGAGAGCGTGGTGGGGCTGTGCCTCAATCGCTCGCTGGAGATGATTGTCGGTCTTCTCGGCATCCTCAAAGCCGGTGCCGCCTATTTGCCGCTCGATCCGGATTACCCGGCCGAACGGCTTTGCTTTATGCTTTCGGATTCACATGCCTGCCTTTTGCTTACGAGTTCAGCGTTGTGTGGGCAGCTTGGTGAACATGATGTTCCGATCCTGTGCCTTGATGCCGAACAGGCCGAGCTCGCCACCGAGCCTGCCAGCGCGCCCACAGTCGCGCTTCACCCGCAGCATCCGGCTTATGTGATCTACACCTCAGGATCGACCGGACACCCTAAAGGCGTCGTCGCTGCACATTGGAATGTCGTCAGCTTCATACGGGACCAAGTCTACATCTCGTGGTCGGCGGAAGAAGCAGTGATGCAGATTGCGCCGCTAGCCTTCGATGCCTCGACTTTCGAGATCTGGGGCGCGCTGCTGCACGGCGCCAAGCTGGTGCTCATGCCATCCGCTCCTTGGAGCATAACCGATTTGGAGCAGCGCTTAGATTTGCACGCGGTGACGGTGCTGCATCTGACAGCGGCTTTGTTTAACGCGCTGACAGCGGAGGATTATGAGAGGCTTTCCGGAGTTAAGCATCTTCTCACAGGAGGCGATGTCGTATCGCCGACACAGGTGCGCGACGTACTAATGGCGCTGCCACAGCTCGGCTTGGTCCATTGCTATGGTCCGACGGAAACGACGACCTTCAGTGTCACGTATCGGGCAGAGTTGGGGGAGGGAGAGTGGCACTCGCTGCCGATTGGAAGGCCGATTTGGAATGTTCGGGTTTATGTATTGGATGAGGGATTGCGGCCTGTAGCGGCGGGGGTTTCTGGAGAACTTTACATAGCGGGCGCTGGGCTGGCGCGGGGCTATTTGGGTCGTCCTGGTCTGACCGGGGAACGGTTTGTGGCGGACCCGCATGGTGTGGCGGGCAGCCGGATGTATCGCACGGGCGATTTGGCGCGCTGGCGCAGCGATGGTGTTTTGGAGTTTTTGGGCCGGGCCGACGAGCAGGTGAAGCTGCGCGGCTTTCGCATTGAGCCTGGGGAGATTGAGGCGGCACTGCTGGGGCAGGGTGATGTTGCGCAGGCGGTTGTTGTGCTGCGGGAAGATCAGCCTGGACATAAGCGGTTGGTTGCCTATGTGGTTGCGGCGCCTGGAGTTGCGGTGGATCAGGCATCGTTGCGGGCTGATCTGTTGCGTCGGCTGCCGGATTACATGGTGCCATCTGCGTTTGTTGTCTTGGCGCAGCTGCCGCTGACGCCGAACGGCAAGCTTGACCGCAGGGCGCTGCCTACGCCGGATATAGTGCCGTCGGCGCAACGGCAGCCGCGCACCCCGCAGGAAGAGATGCTGTGTGGGCTGTTTGCTGAGCTTCTCGGCCTGCCGCGCGTCGGCATCGAGGACAACTTCTTCGCACTGGGTGGTCACTCGCTTTTGGCGACGCGGCTGGTGAGCCGCATTCGCACGGTGCTTGGGGTGGAGCTTTCCATCCGCAGCCTGTTCGAAGCACCAACCGTAGAGACGTTGGCACAAATGCTTCTACGTCCAGAGACGCCCTCTAAGGGGTTCGATATCGTGTTGCCAATTCGACGGACGGGGCAACGTGCTCCGCTCTTTTGCATACATCCCGCAGGGGGACTTAGTTGGTGTTATGCTGGCCTCGCCCGCCACATCGCAGTAGACACGCCCATATACGGCATACAAGCTCGATATATACTTGCGCCAGAAGCCTTTCCGCTTAGCATTGAAGAGGTCGCATCGGAATATGCAGGAGTCATTAGCCAAATTCAGCCCGTCGGGCCATACAACCTAATGGGATGGTCGCTTGGTGGCCTCATGGCTCAAGCCATCGGTACGCAACTCCAAGCGTCAGGCAAGCAGGTATCTTTACTCGCGATGATCGACAGTTATCCCATGACCGAAGGCGAGCCTACGACGCTTGACAATCCCGACGACAATGACGTTCTCCTCAATCTAGGGAGTTTCTTGGACGGCGAGCCCAGTATTTCCCTTGATGACCGCCAACGCTCTGCAATTATAAGTGCCATGAAACGGAGTGTTCATCTCAGGCAGACTTTCGCGCCATCAGTCTATGATGGTGATGTGCTTTTTTTCCAAGCTATGGTGGGCCGGCGCGCTTTAGCCGCTGAGTGCTGGACGCCCTACGTTGCGGGCAAGATCCGGGTTCACCCTGTTCAATGCACGCATGCGCGTATGATGGATGCTCAACCACTAGCAGCCATAGGAAAAATCCTCGCGGTCGAACTGGAGAAGCGGTGTATAGCGCTATCACTTGCTGAGAGGAGCGGGAAAGATGGGAAATCCATTCGAAAATGATGCCGGGGTGTACCGCGTTCTGATAAATGGCGAAGGTCAACACTCGCTGTGGCCAGCTTTCATTGTCGTTCCGGCGGGCTGGAAGGTAGCTAAAAATCCTCAAGTCGAGCAGAGTGCCTGCGATACATAGAAGAAAACTGGACCGACATGCGACCGAATGGTTTGAAGCAGTTTATGAATAGCTCATCAATGGAGAAGGAGCAAAAATGAACTGCGTCATGCCAAAAAAAGCCGAAGGACCGACGACGCTAGCCAGTCGATTTGCATGGCACAACGGAGAGATAAAGGAGCGTGAGAGAGGGGCCCCTTCGCTTGCCAGCATTTCGTTTCATCTGGGGACCGGCGTATTTGATGGCATGATGGCTTATTGGAACCGTGACCATTATTACATTCATCGGGGAGAAGAACATCTCCATCGTCTACGGCATGGTGCCTCACGTATGGGGCTGACGTACCAATGGACTGTCGACGAGCTAATGGCGGGAATAAAGCGCCTTCTCGAATTAGAGCCAAAAGGAACGCAATACGTTCGTCCCATCGTATTCAGGGGCGGACCGGAATTGTGGGTGACGGGATCCGCGGGCAGAGCGGTCGACGTGGCTATTTTCACTGTCCATGTTGAGACCCAACGGGACATCGATGAGCCGATCAGCTGCGAGATATCGTCGATCGAACGCATCTCGAGTCGGAGTATTCCAGGGCAGATCAAAGTAAGCGGCGCCTACGTCAACAGCTTTTTTGCCCGCGCGACAGCGGAAAAATCAGGTTTCAGCGACGCACTTATGTTCGACCGCGAAGGTCGGCTTGCCGAGGCTTCCGCGGCCAACGTATTTACGATTAGCGGTGAAACATTGTGGACACCTCCACTCAATCCTGACGTTTTCCCAGGCATTACGCGTCAAGTTGTGCTCGAGATAGCTCGGTCTCGCGGGATGGATATCCGTGTCTCGGACATTCGAAGACACGAAATCGAAGCAATCGACGGAGCACTCCTTTGTTCGACGCTCATGGAAATTCGGGGGATTTTGCGGCTGGGTGACCGAGCGCTACGCACGACCGAATTGCCGCTTTATAAATCGCTGATAAGCGATTTTCGTGATATTACTCATCAGTGATAGAACGATTACCAAGCCGCGTTGACCAGACAATTACGCCTGGAAGCGGCGATCCCACTGCTGAAATTCTGGACGATCAGACTGTCGCTAATATGGCGGTAATGGCCTCTACCCGCAGCTTGCGGGCCCTGGACTGGTTCGCTTTTTTTGTTGCCGACTTACACACCGGCTTCGGTCCGTTCGTCTCTGTCTATCTAACCTCAATGGGTTGGTCTCTTGGCGACATCGGGTTGGCCCTAACCATTGGTGGAATTGTTTCGCTTATCGGTCAGATGCCAGGAGGTGCGATCGTGGATGCCGTGCGTTCCGAACGCACCCTAGCTGCCTGCGCAATATTGGCAATCGGCACCAGTGCGCTCATCTTTGCAGTTAGCGCCCAATTCGTTCTCGTGCTTGCCGCGTGTGTCTTATACGCTGCAGCAAATTGCGTTCTCGCTCCTGCGATCGCGGCGATTAGTCTTGGACTTGTCGGGTATGGGCTCATGAGTAACCGCTTGGCGCGCAATGCTCGTTTTGCATCACTCGGCCAAGGCTTGACGGCGATCGTAATGGGTGCAGTCGGTTATCTCCTTACCAAGCAATTCATCTACTTGCTAACCGCGGCGCTCATCACGCCAGCATTGTATGCGCTGTTGCATATTCGAACTAATGAGATCAACCCCGCGCGAGCCCACGGTGCTATCGACTTACAGGGCAGAGACAGGCCGCTTAATTTGATCAGCGTCCTATCCATTCGTCCGCTACTTGTACTCGAAGTCGGGGTCTTTCTCTTTCATCTAGCTAATACGCCTGTCCTTCCTCTTATCGGGGGAGTCGCTACAGCAAGATTTACTGACTGGGCCACCTTTTTAGTTGGAGGCGCAGTTGTGGCCTCTCAATTTGTCATCGCCGGCACTTCGCCGTGGGTCGGGCGGAAAGCCCAAATATGGGGACGCCGACCACTGATGTTAATCTCTTTCGCAGTCCTGGCAGCGAGGATTGGCTTGCTGGCCGTTATTGAAGATCCGTACATCATGATCGCGTTACAGGTATTAGATGGCCTCTCTGCCGCCATTTTTGCCACCGTCGTTCCGCTCATGGTTGCAGATATAACTAGCGGAACCGGTCATTTTAACCTCGCACTAGGCATCGTGGGTACTGCACTCGGTCTTGGCGCATCCGTGAGTACTTTGCTCGCGGGCGTTATCAGTGATCGGTTCGGCAGTCAGACGGCGTTCCTTGCCCTGGCGCTGACGGCGACGGGTGCTCTCGCAGCCATGTGGTTGGTGTTGCCCGAGACGCGCATCGCCGCAGCGCAAGAATCGCCCGCGGATCCCGCTTCCGGATGAAATGAACATTCGCTGTGGAAGGGGGACGCGCAGAGATCTCGAAAACCTACAATATAGAAATCTCCAAACTGCTAAATCATATCGGACATGGATAGCGCCCAAAGTAGTAAAACCAATTCGGAGGAGAAAGCCCCATGTGAAGTTGCGGTGCCTCATAATAACAGGCTTCAAAATCGCGGGTGAAACTGCAGTCCTGACGGATGGTGGAACTCCATGACTTTCCTCCGACTTGTCCGCACCGAAATGCACACCTCCCTGCATCGGCTAATATTTATGTCTGGCCTTGGTGGGATTAGCAATGCCGCCCTTGTTGCGTCGATTACAGCTGGCGCCCAGGCTGCGACCACCAGCGGAAAGGCGAACTTGTGGGCCGCCGCCCTTTTTGTGGTCGCACTTTTGCTTTTTAACAAAACTCAAAACTATATACTCATTACGGCAACCGTCGAAATTGAGTCCATCATCCATAAACTGCGCTTGCGTCTTTTGGACGAGGTTCGGCATTCCGAGCTGGTTCCATTAGGGGAGATCGGCCGTGCGCGAATAGTTTCGGCGATCACCGGCGATACCGCGATACTCACTCAAGCCAGCAATGTGTTAGTGTTTTCCATTCAAAACGTTGTCATTATTTTCTTTGTTGGGCTCTACGTTGCGTATCTTTCGCCGACTGCTTTTCTACTGAGCATTACCATTATTCTCGCGGCAACTATTGTAATCCATTTTATGGCCCGGGGGATTGCTGTAGGCCAGAGAGAGGCATCTGAATGGAATGATCAGCTGTTCGATCGTCTGATCGATGTGCTGGACGGGTTTAAAGAAGTGAGGCTAAACAAGTCGCGTAGTGATGAACTATTTGAAGATGCTGCCGGTGTGTCAAGCGCCGCCGCGCATTCTAAAATAGAAGCGAGCGCTGGAAATTTTAAACGAATGATATTTTCGCAGGTTGCGATGTATCTGGCGCTGGGCGCTGTCGTTTTCGTGGTTCCCGTTCTCAGCACCGAACCGGGAGACTCGATTACAAAGGCGACGCTGGTTCTTTTATTTGTAGTGGGTGCTGCTTTTGGCCTGGTGCAGTCATTGCCGATGCTCTCGACGGCCAATGGAGCCGCCGATCGGCTTTCTCGATTAGAAAAGCAGTTGTTGGCGACTGCGCAGTCTGCGGAGCTAAGTGTGGAGGAACTGCCGAAGCAGTTCGAGAAGATTGAAGTACATCACGTGATCTTTCGTTATTTCGACAAGTCGTCAGAGACGACCTTCCAAGTAGGTCCCATAGACTTCACTCTTCGCCGCGGCGATCTCGTGTTTATCACGGGCGGCAATGGATCCGGAAAATCAACATTTCTGAAAGTACTGGCAGGTTTATATGTACCGCAGGAGGGTGAACTCGCGTTCGACGCAATGCTGATTAACGACAATACGCGGGCGAAGTATCGAGCGCTGATAACAGCAATCTTTACCGACTACCACCTGTTTATGCGCCTCTACGGAATTGCGGATCCGGATCCTACGGAGATTGAGGAATTGCTCAATCAATTTCAGCTAAGTACAAAAACGCGCCTTGCGCATGGCGAATTCCGTAACCTAGACCTCTCTACTGGACAGCGCAAGCGGATGGCTCTTATCGTGGCGATGTTGGAGAAAAGACCGCTCCTCTTATTGGACGAATGGGCGTCGGACCAGGATCCCGAATTTCGTCGAAGGTTCTACCAGGAAGTCCTACCGACATTGAACCACCGTGGTGTAACTATAGTTGCAGTTACACATGATGACCGATACCTGTCGAACCTGGGCGTGCGAAGTCGTCTGCTTCGCATGGAGGAGGGTCGTTTTGTCGAGGCGGATGCCACTGAAACCGCGGGGTCATGATGGTCGTCTCGCAAATGGAGATGCAAGCCGGTCTCGCCGGAATCGCCTGCCGTTGTACGCATACGCGATCTGGCGCAGTTCCTGAAACCGTTCGAAAGCGCCCACACGCCGCCGACCGCCAGCCTGACCTGCCAGGCACTCCAATTACGCCAACCTCGAACGCCACCATCGGTCACGGAAAATACTTCAGGCTTTATCGCACCCGCCGCCCGCCTATGGCCTAAGCAGGTCGCACGTCATGGTCGCTGATCGCATGGAGCGCTGCTACCTTACCGGTCGAGGTTCTGTATATGCTTCGTCGCGGACCGTGGCGACGCACGAGGCGATGAGAGCGCCGCCAAAAGCCGCTATGGTCACATCGCGCGTTGTGACCTCCTCGACGTGGCGCCGGCGGCGAAGGCAAAAGTATGAAGGCTGGCGCCTGGTCGCGGTCCCACCTGCTAAAACAAGAGCGGCGGCTCGTCACGCGAAAGCTGCAGCAGTTGGCGTAGCGAATTCGAAGCTTTCGCAATACGCTGCCGCTCGCTCGAAAAGCCGACAGTTCTTTTTCGTGCCGAGCGTTAGCTCCCGGTCGCGAACAATGCAAACGGAGGCGGCCGCGAGCCGCGTCCTCCACGCCCCCCGGGGTCTCTACTTTGGCGTATCCAATTCACACGATGCGGTTAGCACGGCCTTGAACATATCGAAGGATTGAACGCTCACCTTACAGTGCGTCGCCGCATCGGGCGTAACATTTATAATCGTACCAGCAGGTACAGATTGCTGCTTGCCATTTATGTTGACGTTGACGTACTCGTTAGTCGGAGAGCCGACCAGTCCGATGGTCAAACGGCCGCCGGCTACTATCAGGGACTGATTGGGCATGATGTTAAAGCTGTGCTCCGCTGGCATCAAGGCGTCCAATGTTTCCTGTAGCTTTTTTAGCTGGGCTTGCAGCGCCATGCTCTTTGCATTTTGCGCCTCAATTATAGCAGTAAGGTTTTCGCTTTCGTTCTGCAGTTCCTGAATTGTGAAATCTCGATCCAAAAGATCGCTCCGGGCCAACCATTTTCCGTAACCATGACTGCCAACAGCGACGACCAGAATAACAATCGCGGCGAGCACGGCTAGCTGAGCCCTGCCGCCCGAGGTCATCAAGGCGCGATATAATCGAGGATTTATCGACGCCTCACTCAAACGATCCGGCGCCGGGCGTTCGCTCTTTTCCTGTCGCCAGCGTGGCGGTTTAACGCTCATCGTCATTATTGCCCATTTGCTGTCCCAAGCGCACTTGCGAGAACACGGAATCTCGTGTGTGTTTTCGGATAGTTAAGGTGGGCCCCGAAAAGATGCCTTACCCGCGGAGTTTTTCCGATGAACAGCAAAGTGTAGAGAACGCGTTTTGAGCACCGTAGCCCTATTCTTTGCGCTGTGTTTCTATATTCGGTGGCGATCCGCTTGGGTGCAAGGTGCGGGAGAGTCGAGAAAGGACGGATCCGATATCGGGAACGTTGTACCCGCTCGAGGAGCTCGGCGTCGTGTCCGGGCTTGACGGTGGCGTCACGCCTGTATCTGACGATTGTGGTCGCTCAACTTCGGTCGATTGGTCGTAGACGGGGTTGCCAGAGGCGGGCGGTGACGAGGCATCTGGGGCGGTACTTGGTGCAGAAGGCGAAGTTCCATTCGCGTTGGGTAGCGGCGCCGCGATTGGCGCCGGGGTGTCAACGTTGCCAAGAATAATCGGCAAGCCGTCCTTTCCAGTGCCTATAACTACGATCTTTGCGTTGGGGGAGCGCGCCAGTTCCAGGGTAGCCTCTATGCCCCGCCAACGCAGATATGAATCTGAAATCCCCTTGGTAACCGTCTGCTGGAACGCGGCTATGCCATTCGCCTCGATTTGCTTGCGCCTAAACTCCTGCGCTTCGCGCTCGACGCGATACTTGGATTGCTGAATTTGATAGTATTGCTCGACCTGTCGGTTAATTGCGTCGATGATTGCTCGCGGCAATTCTATGCTCAGCACTAGTGTGTCAAGGACCTGGATCGAGCCTTGCAGGAAATCGGTATAGTGTTTGGGGTCCGGCTGTTCCATGGCCTCGGGTTGGACCAATGCGTTCAGATTGGCGCCAAGACTCCGCCGCGCGTTATTTCGAATTTTCTCCTGAATGGTTTCGCGTGAGGTGTAAACCTCTGCGGCTGTGTACTCCGAAATCACCTGACGTGTCTGGCTGCCGATCTCGGGACTTACGGCCGAAACGAAGTAATCCGGACCGATGAACTTATGGAGTACGGCGACTGAACGGTGAGCCAATTGATGCCGAACATTTATCTGTACGGCTACGTTCACGCCGTCCTTCGAAATAGCGTTATAAGTCCGCGTCGCGGTCTGCAATCTCAGGTTATAGAGGAACAGCTTGTTCCAAGGCGCGATAACGTGAAGACCCTCCTCTCTCAGTTCCCGCGGGTCCAGAACTGTGCCGCGGCCTGCCAGACACCAGCAGTAGAAATCGAATCCACTCAACCGATACCAAAGAACTCCGACTTGTCCGCTTGGAACGGTGACCACCATGTATGGCCAAAGTACGATGATCACCAGCAAGGTAGTCATGAGTTCAATGGAAATGCTCGGTAGGTGTCGCCAAAAGAAGCGCCGCCGGCCTCTCTTCGTTTCCGAAGGCGGCTCATTGCCAAGTAAGTCTCGATCGCCGACCATCGGAGTTCTCCATTGAAGCTACCGTGGGCCTATCAACCCCTGCTCGACAATGCTAGTGCGCTGTCATCGACGGCTTCTAGAACGGCGGCGCCACTAATGTCGCCGATGGCGGATATGAACGATGCTTCCGCCATGAGCGCGCATTCCGCGGCGAAAGCAGCAAGAAGGACATTACTCTGACGTCGCCCGCTGAGATCCCAAAAAAGCGTGTTGGCCAACTGAGCGAAGGATCAGCATGCGGGTTACCATGAGGAGGTCGGCTTCTCGCGCATACGCCATTCGACGCGTCGCGATGGTCCAGTGATGAACAACACGGCCAACACCGCCAACGGCGTGAAGACAAATGCTAGAAGAGATGTGGCGAAAAAACCCGCGCGCCGGTGAACGCCGCGAAGGCCCTTCAAAACGCAGAAGATGACGTAGATAAAGACTTCGAGCATGGGGCCCGATCTAGTCGCTCAATCGCCGATGCCTGGAGATTGAAACTCTTCCTTAAGTGCTCGACCGCAGATCAAGAGCTGGTCGTCACTGCCTCGGCGGTCTTATCTGCAGGACGCCCGGAGCCGGATCCAGCGCTGGAGCGGGTTGATTTTGACTCCCACATCTCCTTTTGCGCCTTGATAAACTCACGGTAGTCCGGCGGGTTGAAGTCAAGCAAGGTCCCACCTGATGCGAAGTGCTGAATGAAGGCCTTGCCGATCGCGTAGGTAGCACCGGCAGAAAGCACCGGCATCACGAATGACGACGTGAGCGTTCCAACGACCGGTACGATCTTAAGCATGCTGACGGCACCAAGGGTGCTGGTCGCGGGAACCATTGTGCCGACTAAGGTCGCAACCAGTGCCTTGCCCCGGTTTTCGGAAAAAGGCACGTCGAAGATCTGTGAAATCCGACGGACCATCTGGAGCTGGAATCCACCGACCGCAAGGGCGTCAACAACAGGAACCGGGATTAGTCCCGCAACCCCTGACCAGATTGCGAAGCGGTTGACCAGCTTCGAAGCCGCCTCCTCGCGATCCTTGGGCGTTTTCTCAATGGACTCTGGAGCAGACTCTGGTGCGGGGACACTCGCTGATGGAACGGCCTCCTCTTTCTCAACGCTCGCGGACGCGGTCGGTTTTTGCGCCATGGCGTATCCCTTCTTCACACGGTGATCGGGCCCGTCCCTCGAACGAGCCACCACCAACTAAAGGTTATCACGGCGGGCAACCCCTGCCAAGGCACTTGCAACAACTGGCTCAATACAGTTCGTGGCGAGGGCATCGGAGTTGCCATGCGGGACGCATATCTCCAAGGATCCTTTTGGATGTGCACGTTGCGGAGACAGGAACCGATGGGGTCGAGCGAGACCGCGGCGCGCCGGGGGCGCCGAAACGAGGCCGCTCAACAACGGGCAACGCGGGGGGGCGGGTTTTTCGAGCTCGCAGCTACTCCCAGACAAGAATATTGGGAAGAGAGCCATCGACGCGCCGCAATAGAGTGTAGCCAACCCCGGCAAGCCCGCGAAACAACCCCAGATTAAACCGCTTTGTTCCACCGTGCCACCGGTAATCGCCAGTCGCCGCAGCAGTTTGCAGAATTGCCATCAACCGCTGTGACGCAAGTTCGTGAAGATCGCTGCGCCTAAGGAAGCTACCAGCCCCGCAGAGGAATTCGATGCTGCCAAGGGTGCCGCAGCAGAGCGTATCAGCGGAGCCGGGCCAGCTCCTTTTCGTGCCTTCGACTGCGTGGCGGACGTCGTTCGCCAAGGCCTCGGCATCTAGTCCCCCTTGCCTGGCGATAGCGATCCGCGCAAGGCCAATTCCGGGAGCTCCATGACACCACTGGGACGGCCATGACAGTTCGCCACTCCCACGAAAATCAGGCCAATTATGCCGTCTTTCATCGTAGCTCGCATCTTCAAATGAAAGACATTCCGACGCTGCCTGGGCGAACTCCTCGCGCCCAGTCGCCATTGATAAAGAAGCAAGCGCGTAAGCAAACCCTGCCGCACCGTGTGCCATGCCGGTAATAGGCTGGCGACCAAAGCCTTGACCGACCCAGCTCCGGCAACCTTGTTTTCCAACTCGATCCTGACCAATCAAATGCTCGCCGCACTTCGTTGCGCGCTTCAACACGTCGTGGGATTGGGTATCTCGATGAAGACGAAGAAGGCTAAGTATCGCGCCGGCGCTGCCGCCTATAATGTCCAGCCGCTTGTCCGATTTAATGAGGTCATCGGTGAATAATTCCGCCGCCACACATGCGTCTGCAAGCAGGTCATAGTCGTGCAGGCATTTTGACATCACCGTCAGAGCATAGACGATGGAGCCCAAGCCAACGGCGCCACCCACGCCTACTGATCGGGCCATTCGCGCGGCATTCCGATTCTTCAGATTCCTGCGAAGATGTGAAACGCCGGCCAGCGCAAGTTCGCCTGAATGCGCTGCCCTGGTCACCGCCGAATGTGCGGCAAGAAAAACCGAGATTCCCGACACGCCGTTGTAGAGTTCTGAGCCCAGGCATATAAGCTGAAAAAATTCCGAATCGCCTGGCCAATCGAGACTGATCCAAGCAACACCGGACCCGCGGCGTATTGCCTGATGGGAAATATCGTCGACGATCCTGTCGGTAGCTGCGACGCACATTTCCTTAATTGGGGCGTTAACCGCATCCGACCTCAATTCTTTCTGCGGTTCGCCATCTATCATGCGCTGCCCACCTAGTTTTGAAATTGAGCCGGTGTTGTGCCGGATGACCTCGACCTGCCAGGTGATATCCTGGTCGTCGAGGTTCTTGACGCGAGCGCGAGCGCGATCCAGGCCGCTGATCAACTCCGTATGTATTGACAGCCCGGTCATATCGCGAATTTCGGTCCCGTCACTCATCAACCCGACGCGCGGCACGTTCAACGCCAGTAGGGCCGAACGTTCGGCACGCTGAAAAGCCCAGAAGGGATCCGGCTCTTTGTCCCAGTCAGCCAGTCTGGCGACAAAGTCTGCTTGCGCTGACCAGATCGCGCCATCATCCATCGTTCGAGGATTTTTCAGGCGCTGAAGCAACATGTAATAGAACTGCGTACGACGAACGACCTTGCGGACGAGAAGGTTTGAAAATCCGTCGAATAGCGTTGTCATGCTCGCTTCTCGGATTCGGCGCAGCAAGAATTTCGCGTAATCCTCGAAGCCTTGCACGAAGTCCTCGATGTGATCACCAAAACTGGCATAACGACCGTCGACCTGCGGCAGATTCGGACTATTCTTGGAGCTCGGCTTCGATTTCGAAGGCTGCATCAGGTCGGTGTTTATCTGATCCCAGTGCAGGTTTGATTTCGAATTCCAATCCGACGCCATTCCGCCAAAGCCAAAGACGGTGTTTTCGGCCGTGCGTCCATAGGCCGGAAGCAAGCCGATAGCCGCGATCGAGTTCGGCGAGGATTTCCAAGCCGGCGGCGAAGGCCAATCCCTCTGGATCTCGGACTTTGCGCTCCTCGGCGGTTGCCTGAAGGATCATTTCCAGGTCGATCGGCACTGGGTGATCGCCGGCCGCAATTATGTTCTCCTGATGCATGTCAGTGGCGACGAAACAGTGGAACAGCGCAAGCCATGCGCCAGCGCGACGAAAAAAAAGACGGCAGCCCGCCTCGTCGCCGCATCTGGTGTGGTCGATGAACTCAGTCCAACCGTAACTGTCCCGCGCAATTGCGCGAGCTGCTCGTAGTTCGACTGGAGGATCGGCTCGGTTCAGTTCCTCGACTAGCTTGCGCCATGCGACGTCGACCCGCAAATCCTTCGGCTTATACACGACCCGTGCGCCGTCCTCGAAACTCAGGATCTGGACCGAACGCCCTCCGTCGTGCGGATCGGAAAGATCACCTTCGATCTTCGCAATGCGGATGACGCGATTGCACTGAAGAATGTCGCTTAGGATGTTGGGCAGATCAATGTCGAGGCGCAGGACGACTTCACGCGAGGTGTCGATCCATTGTCGAGTGGTCAATGCGATCAGCCGCAGCAGGACAGGTTTGTCCCTAAACAGGCGCCGAAAGCCGGCAGCTTTCATTTCGGCAACGAATCGCTTGTAGAGCGATCTGCTGACGCCTTTGTCCGGCGCCGATGCGTTAGCCGGGGCTTCGCCGAATCTGCCCGCTTTGTCAAAGCGTTCGTAGATTGCCGGAGTGCACAAATCGGACAGTTGCTTGAGAAGCGATTGGCGCAGGCAAGCGCGCGCCGACTCGTTCAATCGCTCGAACGCCCTTACCGCGATATCTGACCAAAGCAGCCTTTCTGCCTCGTGGACCAGTGCCGTGAACAGGTCCTCGAACGCACAAGGTTCAAGATCTCCCTGGACAACCTCTTCTTCAGCAATTGGACTGGGGCTTCGCAACGCCTCCTCGATCCAAATTGCGTCGCTGACCCAGACTGGAAGAGAGGAGGACGCCTCACGCCGAACCGTGGCAAATCTCATCAATACCTGACCGATCGACCAGCCGTCCCGATGCAGCCGGCGTTCAAACAGCGACCAGTCGCCGCTGGCGCACGATTGGCACCATGCGGCCAGGCGCCGGGCGGCCAAATCGGCATCGCCTTTTTGCCCAGGTAGCGAGGCGAAATCGTCTGACAGCAGTTCGTCGATCGTTGCAGCATGAACGATTAGGCGGTCGTAGAAGGAGTCCATCTCATTCCCCTGCAATGAAGTTTGTCGCTCACTTTCGCACCGCAACATCAAGCCGCGATCCGAAACCGGTTCCGGCTCCGGGCTAAACACTTCAAGGGCCGCGGTGACGACCGGGTGTTATGCCGTCAAGGCACGAGCGTGGACGTCGGCCATTATAAAAGTCCAGGTAGCGGCCAATCGAAGCGCGGGCTTCGCTGACGCCGTCGTAGGCCCGCAGATACACCTCCTCGTATTTGACGCTGCGCCAAAGCCGCTCGACGAACACGTTGTCCCGCCAAACGCCCTTGCCGTCCATGCTGATGGCGATCGCATTTTGGATCAGCACACCAGTGAACGCGGCACCGGTGAACTGGGTGCCCTGATCCGTGTTGAAGATCTCGGGCTTGCCATAGCGGGCGAGAGCGTCCTCAAGCGCCTCGACGCAGAATGCCGCCACCATTGTGATCGATACACGACACGCCAGTACGCGACGGCTGAACCAATCGAGCACAACGGCCAGATAGACGAAGCCACGCGCTATTGTGATGTGGGTGATGTCCATCGCCCACACCTGTTTCGGCCGCGTGATTGCCATCCCGCGCAGCAGATACGGGCAGATCTTATGGCCCAGCTCAGGCCTCGTCGTGCGCGGACGGTGATAGAGGGCTTCTATCCCCATCCGCCGTCTTCTGCCCCGGGGTATGAGCTCTCGCCTCGCGCGTTGGAGGACAGCAAAACGTAACATATGCGAGCGTTGGAATCATTAGTTGCGTCCAGCAAGCGGCTTCCAACTCCTCATCGGTGGCTGCGCTGCCGAAGACATCTTCATTGATCTCATCCAGCCCGAGCATCTTCGTTTCCTCCAATCATGTGTCCCAGTTGCGCATCTTGCGGACGCCATTACAGAGACGCGAACGCCGGATCGCAAGCAAAATGTTCACCCGTATCCGGCGGTGAGTGCGCTCATTCCTTCTGCCCGCAGAATTGCGATCTTCGCCTCAATCGGCCCTCAGTCATGAGGGATGTATGCCAGCACCACAATGTCCATCGCAGCACAGTGGCAGAACCGGACCGCGCGTCCTTCTCGAACACGCGCAATGCGGTGAAAATGGCTCACTTCGACGTCGTGGTGATCAAGAAAACGGCCATCCAACGGGTGGACGGCCTTATATACAGCCTCTTTGATCGCAAACAGCAGTCGACCGGGATACGGTTCGGCTGCCGCCTCATCCCGTTCAGTGGAAGTCGCGATGATGTCTAAAAGACACGGGTCGATCGATTCAGCAGGCTCGATATCGATTCCGATGCTCTGAAACCGCGCTCGCTCAGTCAGTGCCGCGATCGCGATGCGGTCATCATGAGCCAGCGAGCCTACGAAGCCGCGGGGCCAGACCGGCGAGCCAGCGGTAGATTTTCGGATTACTTGCGGTGCAATTCCCAACTGTGACATCAATTGCCGGGCGACGATCCGCGCTGCACCGCTCGCTCGCCGCACCTTGATGGTGCTCGTGGCAAAGGCGGGAATCTCCTCAGGTAGCAGCGCGTTCTCGTCTCCTTCCGAAATTAGGCGGTGCGCAACTGCTATTCCGGTTGGGGTCATGGAATCAATGGCCCTCTGCAACTCAGGATCGGTCAAGTTCATCCTCGCCGGAATTGATCGACTTTAAATGGTCCATAGCGACCGAATTTGGGACTGCACTTGAGAAACATCCCTGGCCAGTTAACCGACCTGCGATCCACTCCAATTCCCGAAGGAAATTGTCTTATGCATCTCAATGCATCGGGCGCCACTCTGCGGCTGAAAAGCGACCCTTTCCGCTGGAGAATGTTTGCAGGATTGGAAATTGAGTTCAAGCAGATGGGGATTTACCTGATCGAATGGGCGGGGTGGCATAGTGTGGCGCGGAATTGTGACACTTACCCGACGTACTGGATTCCGCTCCATGGCAATGGTGCGGCGCACTGGCGAACACTGGTTTAGCGCGGTGTACCTGAAGTACACGTAAAATCGAAGGGGACCCGTCCGTTTCAACGCAGCGCCGGGATCACGCGATCGATTCGTTGCTCGAGATGCTATTCGGCCGTTCGACCTTCGGCTATTGCAGGTGCAAAGAGCTTTGCTATAGCAGCCCGTGAGGCGGTGCAACGTAGCAGCAATTATCGACCATGTCGTCGGAAGATTTGAAGGCTCGATTGGACAGTCAGGGTTACCGTATCCGGAACCGACTGCACGTTGGTACAGGTCAAGCAATAGGTCGCGTACGCGACCGTCGGAGCCATCAATTGCGCCCCGGCGGCAGCTTCCAGTTCTTCGTCGGTGACCTCGTTGGTCTTATCCAGACCGATCATCTTCGTTCCTCTAAGTCGAGACTCGTCAATCCCAACTGCTTTAGTGAGACGTCAGACCCTACTTTAAACACCCTCGCCATAACAACACGCCGATGTGTAGTCAATCGTGCATCGACGCCTCGATTGAGCGGGCACGCATCAAAGGTAAGGGGTCTCCGGCGTGTGTTCTCTCTCGTAATTTCAGACGCCCGAGACCGGGGCTGGATCAACCACAATTGCTGCCCTCAAGTGCGCGAGAACGAGATCCTGCGCAAGGCCTCAGCCTATTTTGCCCAGGCGGAGCTCGGCCGCCGGTACAAGCCATGATCGCCTTCATTGAATGGGTTTGCAGGGCGTGATCCGCGGCAAGCCCCTTAGAACCACGGTCGGTGACAAGGCCGCGCCGTGCCCTCTGGATCACGTCAATCGCCAGTTCCAGGCGCCAAGGCCGAATGCATTGTGGGTGTCTGACTTCACCTATGTCTCGACCTGGACCGGCTTCATCTATGTCGCCTTCGTCATCGACGCCTATGATCGGCGCATCGTCGGATGGCGGGTCTCAACGGACCGCGCATGCCGGTTTCGTGCTGGATGCCTTGGAGCAAGCCCTCTATGACCGGCGGCCTGTGCATCGCGCCGGCCTCGTCCACCACAGCGACCGGGGCAGTCAACACGCCTCGATCAAATACACCGAGCGCCTGGCTGAGGCCGGCGTCGAGCCGTCCGTCGGCAGCGTCGGCGACCCCTATGACAATGCTCTCGCCGAGACGATCAACGGGCATCGCCACCAACGTCGCCATGCTGCCGGAGCTGCTGAGAGCGAGAAGGTTGAGACGTTGAGACCGCGCTGAAGGGGCGTCTATACGTAACGACCCCAAGCTATCCCGAAAGGAGCGACGAGCCACCCCCTCAAATGGGGTGTCGCCGCCAGACGGCTTCGTCGCTTCGTGCGCTCAGGAACTGAAGGCCCCTCAGCAGCCCCTGCTGCTGCCGCAGGCTGGAACGGTAGCTGGCGGAACCTGCGGGGTGGTGGTCGTCACCTTTGGCGCGGCTCCGCGATACTCGTTGCGGCTTCCACGTTCTCGCGCACCGGATACTCGGTGCAAGGGCCACCATAGTCGCGTGATGCTAGGGCTTGATGGGCCGTGTGCCAAGGGCCAATGCCGCGAGGACAATGAGCTTCTTCATCGCGACTGCCTTAAGGACCGCACCCGCCGTTCTGACACGCTACGGCCGCGTAAACCGTCATCGTGGTGACCGTGCCAGCGGCAAGCACGAAGACCAGCGCTGCGAGAAAAAGAAACTCCTTCATGACGATCCTCCCGTGAGCAGTCAGCAGCCGTAGCCCGTACACGCCACGGCCAGATTAGGCTGAGCCGTCAGCATGGCGGCAGTGCCTGCAGCAAGTGCCAGGGCAAAAACGGTGAGAGCGATGAATTTCTTCATGACGACCTCCCATAGAGCATGTCAGACCCTGCACCGACCGCGGCCGATGTGATGTGTCCTGCAACACACAATCCACGTTCCCGATCGCGCCTGGGATGCCCCGGGACAGCCGAGCCAGTGGATATGTTCTGGATAGTCGTGTGCAGGGCAGATGTCCGCTTTGTGGGGGCGGATTCAACCGATCAGCGCAACACCTTCTAATCTTACGAGGTGAGGAGGTGTGCGATGGTGACGTCACGGATTTGTTTCACTGCAGCGCAGAAGGCCGAGCTGTGGGAGCGGTGGAAGAACGGGCAAAGTGCTGCAGCCATCTCGCGGGCGCTGGAAAGGAAGAACAAGACCGGCGTTGAGCGGATCGTGGTACTCCATGGAGGAATCGTGCCGGCGCCGCGCCGGAGAGCCTTGGCAGCACTAAGGCTTGAGGAACGCGAAGAGATTTCGCGTGGCATTGCCGTGGGCCGGTCGATCCGGCAGATCGCCCAGGGCCTCGGACGGGCGCCATCGACAGTAAGCCGGGAGATCAGGCGCAACGACGGCAGTCAGGCCTATCGTGCAAACCGGGCTGATCGGCGTGCCTGGGAGCGGGCGTTGCGCCCCAAGCCTTGTCGTTTGGCGCTGTACAGGGAGCTACGATGGCGCGTGGCGCAGAAGCTCTCACTGCAATGGTCGCCGCAGCAGATCTCCGGCTGGCTGAAGCAGGAGTTCCCAACCCATCAAGACATGCAGATATCTCACGAAGCGATCTATCGCAGCCTGTTCATCCAGACCCGCGGCGTGCTGAAGAAGGAGCTGACGGCGCAGTTGCGTACTGCGCGGCGGATGCGTCGCCCCAAGAGCCACAACGCGAAGAGTGGACAGGGGCATATCCTAGATATGGTCTCCATCCGCGAGCGGCCCGCCGAGATTGAGGATCGCGCCGTGCCGGGGCATTGGGAAGGAGACCTTCTTACCGGAGCGAACGACACGCACATCGCCACCCTCGTCGAGCGCAATACCCGCTTCACGATGCTCGTCAAGATCCCCCGCAAGAACACGACGACTGTTGTTGCTGCGCTTGCCAAGCACATCGGCAAGCTGCCTGAGGAGTTGCGACGCTCCCTGACCTGGGATCAAGGCAAAGAGATGCATGCCCACAAGCGCTTCACGGTTGCCACCAACGTCCAGGTTTACTTCTGTGATCCGCGCAGTCCCTGGCAGCGCGGCTCAAACGAGAACACCAACGGCCTGCTGCGTCAGTACTTCCCGAGAGGAACCGACTTCCGGGGTGCGCTCGAATAGGAGGCTCATTTTCGGACGGCGGTCTCCGCTCGCAGAGGATGAGCGCACGATGCACAGCGGAGCCTGTGGGTACGTTGGTGCCCGTTGGTCGAACTTGAACCGTTGGCTGACGATTATTGGGCCCGCATCAGCTTTCATTTTCGGCGGCAACCATAGAAAAGCTCCTCGCGCCTTTGTGATGCACGTCACAAACGATGGCGGTACGCTTGTGTATAACGGGCGCGTTTCGGGGATGTTGTCTCCTCGGGGGCGAGTTATGGGTGGGAATGGCGTCGCCAGGTATAGCGACCCGGAGCACTATCAAGCGGCAATAAGCCCCGCGCACGTAGAGATTCTTGTTACCGCGAAAGGCAAATACCGCGCGGCCTTGACCGGGATTGAAGTGGGTCGGCTTTGGCTGCAGCGCGGCCACGAGAGCCTCGCTCGGGTTGCCAATGCTACCGTGAGAGCAGACCGCGCGGCACTCTTCTTCCTTGCGAGAGCGGACCAGCCATCAACACACCACAGCGGCAGGGCCTTGGCATTCGGCGAAATCGCCGCCTCTGCCGCAGGCTCAACGCAGTACCTTCGGACTGATGGGCCTTGTCATTGGGCGACGTTGTCAATGATGCGGGATGATCTTGCCGCCGCCAGCCACGCGCTTGTCGGTCGCAACCTGATCGAACGCTCGGTTACAAGCTATTTCCGACCCCCGGTCCCGCTTTGGTCGCGGCTGCTGAACCTCCACCAAGCGGCTGGGCTACTTGCCGAGAATGCAGCCGACATCATAGGCCAGCCAGAGGTGGCGCGGGCGCTGGAACGAGCGCTCTTGCACGCAGTGATCGACTGTCTTAGCGCCAGCAAGGAGGTTCAAGCGGATCGGACCACTCTCCGTCGCAAGATAATCATCGCCCGATTAGAAGAATATCTGATGGCTAATTATGATCGACCCATATACCTAGCAGACCTCTGCACTGCTGTCGGCGTGTCCGGTCGCACGCTCCGGCTCGCCTGTATGAAGCAACTGGGCGTAGGGCCAAACCGATTTCTATGGCTCCGCCGAATACATCTTGCGCGCCGCGCGCTTATTGCTGCCGACGCGGCAAAAGAAACCGTGACCAAAATCGCGACCGAGTACGGCTTTTGGGAGCTAGGACGCTTCTCCGTCGAGTATCGGAAACTCTTTGGAGAGATGCCCTCTGCATCGCTACATCGGCCCCCACAGCAAATGCGATCGCCAAAAACTGGCCCCTTTGATCTTGCGGTTTCCGAGAACGTGTGACGAAGCGGCGAACAGCGCGCGCCTGCTGTCTACTGTGGCAACCTGCGGGGTTTAGAACGCCGCTGTTTGAATGGCGCGCATCAGATTGGCGTTTCTGTGCCCCCGGCAATACTTCGTGACCAGTTTTTTGTTCGTGGCAAATCTGCCGAAGTCTACGGTCGGCATGTTGCGTGCCGCATTGAAATAGCCGCTCATCCAAGCAGCAATCAACTCCTGCCGATCGGGGGGCGCCTCCAAATAGTTTTTGCAGGTGAGCGCTGACATCTCCAATATGATCTGCGCCTTTACGGGGCAGTGCGCGCTCGCCATTAAAAGACCGGCTGTAATCACTGCGTATCGGAATGCTTCGTCGCTGCGGTCATGGTGCTCACTTACTTTGGGGGGGTCGCACGTTGAAGTCCAGTCATGACTAGCTCCCCCGGATTGGAGGCACACCATGACTTCACGTTTGCGACGTTTCTCGCATACGCTTCGAGATTGACATAGGTATAACCAGTTTTCTGATTGAACCATCCGCTCATCCAAGCTGAGAAGATGCCCGATTGGTCCGGTGGCATGGCAAGGTATTGCGCACAGGTCACTAATGACATGTTGACCATCAACTGGGCTTGACCGACCGATGGGACTAATATCCCGGCGAACGCCAGAGACCAGACAATTTCTCTGATCCGAACATTGTTCATGGATTTGTGCTCGTTGGAGGGTGCGTCAACTCACGCACGCTGATTTCCCACACATTCTTATTCGTAGGTGCGGGATGGGGAAGGATCGAGACGATACCCGGACATTGGCATTGAGTAAATCGCTGTTTTCGCCAACCGACATGACATGTATTGTCTATTTTTCGGGGGAGTGGTCATGGCTGTCGTGTTGATCGTAGAGGACGAGGACCAAGTTCGCGTACTCGCGCAATCGTATCTCGAAGGGCACGGCCATCAGACACTTTCAGCAAGCACCGTTGCCGAAGCGCTCGCCATTTTTGACGGTGAGCAGGCGGTGGACGTGTTATTCACCGACATCGGTCTAAAGGGTGAAATTCAAGCTGGCCTCGATTTGGCCAAGCAGGCGGTAGAGCGTCGTCCCGATCTCAGGGTGCTCTATACCACCGGCCAAGGGGCCACGGACGGAATGAGGGCGTTGTTCGTCGAAAATTGTGCCTTTCTGGCGAAACCCTACACCGGGGAGCAACTGTTAACGTGCCTATCCGCGCATTTTAAGATGCTCCCGAAACGGGTATCGAACTAGCCACATACAAAAAGCGCGCAGCATGAGCTACAGCGTTCAACAGTGTCTCGACGGAGCGAGGGAATGCGAGCGGGTGGCTTCGCAGGCGACAGACGGCGACGCTTAGGTATCCTTTGTCAAGTGCGCCCTACAATGGCAGGAACTTGCTTGGCAAAAAGAAAGTACGGAGCGCAAGCCGCTGAAAAATTCAGATTAAAGCAGTACTTGTCTATCTCTTTTCTTGACGATTGTCCGCCTGCGGTCGCTGCTGTGAGACCGCTTGCTTCCCTTCGAGTGTTGCAGCCTCGTCAAGGTACTTTACTGCAGTGGAGGTGAGCCGCTGCGCTAAATCAGGGTCATCGGCGCTAATGGCAATCGCAAGGAGCCAAGTCCCGTAACGGCGAATAAGTTCCGCGTCAGCCATGCTGACACCCCGAGCACTACGCACACCCCACCGCCACAAAACGCCGAAATCTCTGGCAAGTTCCGAAAGTTATGAAAATGCTACTTCGCGGCAAAGTTAGTCATGTGGAGCCGGTGGTATCGGTCGAAATGAAATGGGCACCGCTTCAGGTTCACTGAACATGCCTGGAACTGCGGGAGCGAAGCACAACTAAGGATTTGATCGGCCCGCATTGGTCACACTGATACCCATGTATCTCGAAATTGACGTGCTCGGGGTGGGGCTCAATTTCAGTACGAGCAGTCTCAGCGCCGCAAATGGGGCATGGGTTTAGTGGTTTGAGCATGTAGCGGTGTATTTCGATACGCATTTACTTCCACCACGCTAGTCCGGTGTGCCTTGGAGACACTCGATTTCCAGGGGATGGCGATCCTCTGGTGATCCCAACATCAGTAGGCGGAGCGGGGTGCGGAACGCACCGAAAGGGCCCAACGGACGCCCCGCACTCCCCCGACGCTCCCCTGGCGTGGGCTTATGGTCTGCGTCGAAAGTGGCGGTGGCAGGGCCGTAAAAATCACAAAAAATCCTTTTTTCGGGCTCGCGCACGTCTCAAACGAGCGTTTGATTTTCAATCGGCAGTTTGAAAACACATGTTGAGGTGTATGATGTTGGCGACCCGAGAGTTATGGCGACCATTAGCAGACCACCTCACAGTTCTGTGCCCGAACTGCGGGAGGCCAATGCACCAAACCATCCCCCTAACTGCGAGCGGCGTCTCAGACCTACGGACCTTTCGCTGCGGGGAATGCGGAGTTTCGCTGACGGAAGCCCCCGAACGCTTCGCGGGCTGAGTTGTTATGTTTGTACAGCGGTGGAGTGTTGACGCCGCTGCTCGCGAGCCCCAAGCGCAGTTTGCCCCCCACTCCGCGCTTGGGGTTTGCCCGCAAACTCGCTGAGGAGACGCGCGAACACCGACGTTGCACGATTGAACTACGGCAGCGTGCCTTGGTCAGTAGAGGATGAACTCGGGAGACATTCCGTCAGCGTCCACGCTGCGCTCGCTACTGTAATCGCAGGCCACACAAGTGAATGTTTGGCGCTCGTAACGCTGCCCATAATCGCTATCGGGAGTGCGGCGCGTTAAGTTCATCTGCTCATGGCACTTCGGGCACACCAATCTGTGATCCGCGCCGAAGCTGCGCGGCTTCCGCTGCTCGTACGGCATGTGTCGTCCCCCACCCGGACACGATGATTTGGGGGGACGAATGTGGCCGCAGGTGGGCGTTTGGGGCTGGTCGTAGAAGCCGTTGTGCACGAAGGTGGCCCAAGGCGAACGCTGCTGCAATAAGCCGAACAATAGCGCAGGCTTTTGATGCTAGCTCGGACACGATTGTCTTTATGCGGCGCGCGTTGCTGTTTGCGGAAAAGTGGCGTGTGTGATTGACACGATAGTGCCATCAGGTCCGGCCAAGGTTTCGACTTTGGCGTTGAGGTTTTGCGCAAGGGCTTTGATTATGCCGGTGCCGAGCCCGGTCTTTGTTTGAGCAAAGACGCCATCCGGCTTGCCAATTCCATTATCAGCGACTGACAGTTTCCAATTCGTTCCATCAACGTCGTACGTCACGTTGATCCGACCTTTCATATTTTGGTCAGGGAAGGCGTGCTTGAGAGCGTTCATTACAAGTTCCGTCGTGATCAAGCCGACACTCTCAGCCTGACGGAAACTTAAACTGCCTGCCACGCCCCCCACTTTCAGCGTGATCGGTCGAGTATCCCCAATCATCGACGTCGCGAGGGCAGCACCCAGTCTTTGGAGATAAGGAAGCATTTCAATAGGCCCCACTATCCCTGAAGCATAGAGTTGTTGTTGAACCGTCGCGATCGAAATGACCCGATCGTGAGTGTCCTGCAAAAGCGTGCGTGTTTCCTCAGAACTAACCGTGTTTGCTTTCATTAAAATTATGCCTGCAATGATTTGCAGACTATTGGCGATCCGGTGCTGAATTTCTTCCAGCAATACGTCCTTCTGTCGCAACAGATCATCTTTTTCGCGCTCCAAAATGCGTCGCGCTGTGACATCCTCAATCCCGAGCAGAATGGTCGTCTCCGCGCCTTCCTTGTAGAATACTTGGCGGGCGTTCAAGAGCATGATGCGGGCACCGAGATGCGGAAATTCGTGCTCAACTTCGTAATCCTCCATCGCGCCATGTTCCGGGATGATTTTCTCAAGCAGCAAGCGAAGTTTTGGAATATCCCATTGTCCATCACCTAATGCGTAGAGAAGTTTGCCCTGTGTCTCCTCGGGGGTCACCGCGAATGCCGAATAGAAGGAGCGGCTCGCAGCAATAACGCGCAATTCTTTGTCGAGTACGATTATAGGCTCCCGAACCGTATCGACGATGCTCTGCGCCAGCGCGCAGGCGTCTGCGACATTCGTGAACTGTTCTCTGAAATTAGTTTTTTGCATAAATCCTCTCCGTACCTTTACGGATTTCGTTGGATGTCCACCGAGATCGTCATTCATTGGTGGCTTTTTATCAAGTTTAGAAGTGCCGGGGTCCCGAGTTCTGAGCAAAAGTGCTCACTTTGCCGTCCGCAGTTGCACCATGCTCCCAAAGTAAGACTGCTACGGTAAGCCGAACAACGACGGCGGCTTTACTCGGCTTTTGCGAAATCAAGGCAGAAATCGAACCCCGCCGGGGGTCTGCCCGAAAGGGGACCCGTTGGTTTTCCCGCAATCACCGACGTTGCACGCGCGTGACCTATTCGTCACCAGCGCCGAGAACTTTTGCCGGTCCTCGGATTGACCAGATGAACCTGAGCGCACGCTAGGCAGGTCACCGATTGGTATCTGTCGTCAGTCGGATCATCGGCGGTCCAGGCTTGCACCTGTCGGGGCTGTGGCGGGGCAGCGAAAAACGAAGGGTGCCATGCACCACTAATACAGAACACGCCCTTGGCGGTTTTGATCTGACGTAATTCAGGGACGTGTTAAGCGGCGTCGTCGGCCCCTTGCTTGATCCTGGGTCAGGTATCTCTTCGTTCAGCTTTTACGGATCACCGTGTTCCTGCAGCCGCCACACGACTGCATCCGCGACCTCGTAGCGCTCTTGCTCGGTCAGCCCTTGCCGCAATCCACGAACGACCTTGCGCGCTTTCATCAGGGCGAAGGCAATCGCGAAGCGTAGCTGGTCCGCTCTGGTGTGCATGTGGTCATGAGAACATACGAGGAACATAAGTCAAGGCCAAACACATACCTTCGTCAACAGTCATGCGGTTTTAGCGTGTGTATAAAGTCAGTATTGACATATACGTTCTATACAAACGCAAACGGAGGCCACCCATGACCACCACCAAGCCACTCATCGGGTACGTTAGGGTCTCTACGGCCACACAGGGACGCTCAGGGCTTGGTTTGGATGCGCAGCGGGAAGCACTTGCCCGGTTCGCTCAGGCGGAAGGCTTCGAGCTTGTGAGGGTGTTTGTTGAGGTAGAGACAGGCAAGGGCAGTGATGCCTTGGAGCGGCGTCCACAGCTTGCCGGTGCGTTGGCAGAGGCACGTAGGAAGCGCTGTGCGGTCGTAGTGGCCAAATTGGACAGGTTGAGCCGTGATGTACATTTCATCAGTGGCCTTATGGCTCACCGTGTGCCGTTTCTCGTCGCCGAGCTTGGTCAGATGTCGACCCGTTCATCCTGCACCTGTTTGCGGCGCTTGCCGAGAAAGAGCGTGCCATGATTAGCGTCCGTACCAAAGCGGCCCTAGCTGCTGCCAAGGCGCGTGGCGTGAAGCTTGGTGGCCCGAACCTGGCCCAAGACGCAAAGCGGCCCTTGAGACAATCGAGGCCACAGCCGATCAGCACGCGGCCGATGTGCTGCCTATCATCCAAGCGATACGGCGGGCAGGTGCGACGACGCTGCGGGAGATCGCGGAAGCGCTGAACGCAAGGGGTGTTGCGACGGCGCGGGGGGGGCAGTGGTACGCGATGACAGTGAGCAACGTACTTGCGCGGGCTTAGTGTTGGCCGTGTCCGCCATCGGAACAACGCGGCGCTGACAAACAGATAGCATACCGCTGGTCATTTTGACGGCGGTTTTCCGGCGGCTTTCAGCTTGGCGTCTAGCGCCTCTTTTCTACGCCTCGCTTCCGCAGGTTTAACGTAGTGGTGATCAAAAAGTGCATCTAATACGTCGAGGCAATACTCGGCCTCATGGGCTTCAACGTCGATAATTTGCAGCGTGGTTTGGTCGTTAATTGGATGCGCCCGCGAAAATTTCCGAAGTTGCGAATGAGGTCGAGCGTCGTGCGATAGGCCCGTCGGTATTGCTTTGGTGCGGTCAGCTTCTTTGAGGACGGCGTCCATTTGAACGGCTAAGTTCTCTCTGGCCATATCCGGCTTCGCGCAATACTGCTTGAGCGCATCGGCGGGAAAGCGCGGCTGAAGCTTTTGAGCTAATAGGGAGTACCTTGGCTGCTTCATCGTAGTCGGCGGCAATTGCCTCCTGGAACATCCAGTGACACAGGTCCTCTGTCGGAACCTTGCGGGAAAAACTGGTACTTCCACAGCATGTGTCCGGTGTTGCTAATTTTTACGAGGACCAGGATGTCTTCGCGGCATGCCGGACGCTTCATTATGTGAACGCGCCAAGGGGTGCTGGCGCTCTGCCAGTTAATGTTGTTGGCGAGACCAAGTCTCGTGAATGTTGACCGTGCAATGTGGACACTTCATTGAAGCCCCAAAGACAATCGCTGGATCATACCCCAATAAGCCTCCTTACTTAGGGTAGTGCCAAACGCGGGTTTCAGCCAAGCGTAACAAGGCTCCTACCCAATCTTTTGTGATGCCCTAAAGGCGGTCGAATTGTCCTTCATTCCGGCCTGTCGGTCTGTTTGCGCTGAAACGCGAAGAGTTTTGGCCACATCCTTGGTGGTCAAGCGGGTACGGAGGGCATCGACGGCTTCACGGAAATTCGTGTAAATGAGCCTGTTGACAAGAGGCTCATTGCTTGGTTGAGGGCAATTCGATCCCCTCCACCGAACGGATGACCGACACTCACCCGGATACGATCATGCACCTTAGGGTCAAGTGACGCTCGTCTGACCGAGCTCAAAGCGGTTGCGAGCAAGCTGCCCGCCCCAACCCGATATGATTTGACGCCCAAGAATAAGAAGTTCGTGCGTCAGTTCGACGATCCACAAACGTTACGGAGGTTGCGCTGGTTGCCGGACCAACTTTGAAAGGAGGTAAAGAGCGAAACCCGACAAAAGCCAAACTTTCGGACGTTGGCAAAGGCGCAGGCAGCTCTGGGAATCGGCCTGCCGACCTTTATGCCGATTCGTCCGGGGAATGTCTGGGGATTGGAGTTCGACAAGCACATCTTCTTGAAGACTGGGCCCGGTGCGATATCAAGCCTCGAGGTGGAGGCCGAGGAGGTCAAGAACGAAAGCGTGGTCGCGTTCGATATTCCGCCCCATCTGGTGAAGATGCTGACTGAGTATCGCGAGCGGATCGCCCCGGCACATCTCGGACATCGCCCCACGCGGATCTTCGTTGGGATGGAGGGTAAGCCCAAGGCCCAGGCTACCGTGGCTTACTTGATCGCAACATACGCGAAGCGACGGGCCGGCATTAGGCTTACGCCGCACCAGTTCCGGCACCTCGCGGCCAAGGTGACACTGGATGCCAGCCCGGGCAATTTTGAGGGAGTGAAACAAGAGCTCGGACACAAGCAACATCAACAATGATCTACGCCGGCATCAACAGCAGGCGAGCGGGTCGGCATCATCATGCTCTCATTGAGCAAGCGATTGCCCGGCACAACATTCCCCGGCCGACGCGACGGCCTAGGAAAGGGAAGAGCTCGATGCCCAGACAGCGAAGGACTGGGGCGCGGTCAACGAAATCGTACCGGCCGACAAGCTGTTGGCCCGCGCCCGCGAGATCGCAGAAGGGCTGGCTAAGCTGCCAGCGCTCACCACGAAGTATACGCGCATCGCGATTACCCAAAAGCTGCGGCGTATCATCGATGAAGGCGTCACGCTCGGGCTCGCGTTGGAAGGGATCAGCGCTGCCGATGTCGCCCGAGGCACGCCAAAATGAACGAGGTGCGGAAAACATGCCTCGGCTCGTAATCAGGATTGCCGGGGCGCAACGCCCGTGCCGCGGCGGAGGCCATGCGCGAGATTGGCTCGATCATGACTGCAAGCGGTGTGCCGCCGCAAGGCATCGCGGTGCGCAATTGCCGCCGGAGGGCAAACTCGCAACCATCCACATCACATACCCGAAGATCATCGCGCGAGTCGGACCATGTGGTCTGTGGCCCGCGGATGTCGGGCCGAGCATGAACCGCGACTACTTTGAAAATCAACCTCCCTGGAACTTTGGCTGCGCCAGCCAACGCAACCTCGCGGCGAGTGTCGACAACCCGGCGGACCTGGTGCAGCCGCGCGGCGAGACGCCAGCCTATGAGCCGAGGCGAGACGTGGTTGTGACCAGCTACGCGAAGGGCCAACCCACCGCGACCCAATATCCAGATGAGGTCAACCTCGCCGTCGGCGTTGGCCGATGACATGGTGGATTCAAAGTCTGGACCTACGGGTTCGCCCCCGACCGCGCTGAATATATCAACGGTGAACCTCCTCGCCCCTGGGAGGTGCCCCTATTGGGCCAGGGAGCGGACTTTAGGGTGTTTACCGAGCAAAAAAGCAGTTTGCCAATCCGAAAAAATCTCTCATATTCTAATGGCACTTTTGGGCGCGGCCAAATTGGCTAACTAATTGAAAACAAATCGCCCTCACTCATCCGTAGGGAGCGCCAGCGCCGCCTTTTGAGCCAGGTTCGAGATCGCGCGCGCCTCTCGACTTTCGGAGCAGCGCAGTGAGCAGGACATCGCCGCTCGTAGTTTGGTTCGAGACGGTTGGGCGCGGCGACGTGTCCCGCGTCGGCGGCAAGAATGCCTCGCTCGGCGAGATGGTTGGCCATCTCGCATCGCAAGGAGTGCGGGTGCCGCCCGGCTTCGCCACGACGGCTGACGCCTATTGGCAATTCATCGCGGCGAATGATCTGAAGGAGACCATTGCCGGCTTGCTCGCCGATTTTGCTGCCGGCAAAGCCGCACTGTCCGAAGTTGGGCTCGCCATACGCCGCGCTTTCCTGGGTGGAGAATGGCCCAGCGACATCGCGACAGCCATTACGTCGGCCTATGCGGAGCTGTGCCGGGGCTCCGGCAGGCAGGACGTAGACGTGGCGGTGCGCTCAAGCGCGACCGCCGAAGACCTTCCCGATGCGAGCTTTGCTGGACAGCAGGAGACTTTTCTCAATATCCGCGGCGACGCCGCGCTGCTGGACGCCTGCCGGCACTGCTACGCGTCGTTGTTTACCGATCGCGCCATCACCTATCGCCAAGTGAAGGGCTTCGATCACATGAAGGTCGCGCTGTCTGTCGGCGTGCAGCGCATGGTGCGCGCCGATCTCGGTGGTGCCGGCGTGATGTTTTCGATCGACACGGAAACGGGCTTCGACAAGGTCGTGCTGATCAACGCCGCCTGGGGCTTGGGCGAGAACGTGGTGCAAGGTGCGGTCGATCCCGATGAATATGAGGTTTTCAAGCCATTCCTGTCGAACGCCGCACTCACGCCGATCATTGAAAAGAAGCTCGGCGAAAAGTCGCGCAAGATGGTCTACACGAGCGACGTCGAGCATCCGACCCGCAACGTCCCGACCTCGCGGGCCGAACGCGCGGCATTCGTGCTGAACGACCCGGATATTCTCGCGCTGGCGCGCTCGGCCCGCGCGATCGAGGGCCATTACGGGCGTCCCATGGACATGGAATGGGCGAGGGACGGCGAAACCGGCGAGCTGTTCATCGTTCAGGCCCGCCCGGAAACGGTTCAATCGCGCCGCGACGCCAGTGCCTTCAAAACCTACCGCATTAAATCCAAGGGCAGAAAGCTTGTTTCAGGTCTGAGCATCGGCGAGGCGGTGGTGGCCGGCCGCGTTTGTTTGATTGACAGCCCCCGCGACATCGATCGCTTCGTCGACGGGGCCATTCTGGTGACCCGCACCACAGACCCCGACTGGGTGCCGATCATGAAGCGAGCGGCCGCCATCATTACCGATCACGGCGGCCGCACTTCCCATGCCGCAATCGTGAGCCGCGAATTGGGCCTGCCTGCAGTTGTCGGCACCGGCAATGCAACGCAGCTTCTGCATGACGAACAGGAAGTGACGGTGTCCTGTGCCGAAGGGGATGAAGGCTTCATCTACGAGGGAGCGGCCGAATTCGTGGCGGAGAAGCTCGATGTCGAGCACATCCCGGCCACACGCACCCAGGTGATGCTCAACGTCGGCAATCCGGCAGCGGCATTCCGCTGGTGGCGTCTTCCCGCCGATGGCGTCGGGCTGGCGCGCATGGAATTCGTCGTCAGCAACCACATCAAGGTGCATCCGATGGCGCTGGTGCACTTCGACAGGATCGCCGACCAGGATGCCAAGCGCGCCATCACGGAGCTGACGCAAGGCTACCCGGACAAGCCGCAATATTTTGTCGATCGCCTTGCGCGCGGCCTCGCGCGCATTGCCGCTGCGCACCACCCCAGGCCGGTCATCGTGCGCACGAGTGATTTCAAGACCAACGAATATGCAAACCTGATCGGCGGCGCGGGCTTCGAACCGAAGGAGCAGAATCCGATGCTCGGGTTCCGTGGCGCATCGCGGTACTACTCGCCGCGCTATCGCGAAGGCTTTGCGCTCGAATGTCGTGCGCTGCGGCATTTGCGCGAAGCCATGGGTTTTACCAATGTGATCCTGATGATTCCGTTCTGCCGCTCGGTCAAGGAGGCCGACCGTGTTCTTGCGGTGATGGCCGAGAACGGCCTCAAACGCGGGGCGAACGGTCTGCAGGTCTATGTGATGTGCGAAATCCCCTCGAATGTCATTCTCGCCAAGGCCTTCGCCGAGCGCTTTGATGGCTTCTCGATCGGCAGCAACGACCTGACCCAGCTGACCCTCGGCGTTGATCGCGATTCCGAGGAACTGGCCGAATTGTTCGATGAACAGGACGATGCAGTCAAATGGATGATCGGCAACGTTATTACAGAAGCGCACAAGTCGGGTGCCAAGGTTGGACTATGCGGCCAGGCGCCGAGCGATCATCCGGAATTCGCGGAAATTCCTCGTGGCCCGCGGCATCAATTCCATGTCTGTGAGCCCGGACAGCTTCATTGCGGTGAAGCACCGGGTGGCCGCCGCCGAATCGAGGCTGGAGAGCGTCCGCACCGCCTAGCCAACATGAGATCAGGCACGCCGGATCCGTCAAGATACCGGTTCAGGAATCGCGTGACGCATCCAGATCGTTTCCACTTTCACCTGACGATAAAGTCGCTCGGTATCCTCCCATTGACACAGCGCGGTGCCCGGGGACAGCAACGCCGCCGATCCGGCGGCGTTGGCGTAACGGAACGCGTCTTTCAGATCGTGATCGGATACAAGACTCCATATCAGGCCGCCGAGAAAACTGTCGCCGGCGCCGACGGTGCTGACAGCTTTGACCGGCACAGCTTGTGCCCGCCAGACCTGATCGCGTGTAATCAGGAGCGCACCTTCCCCGCCGAGCGTTAGAGCGACCACTTCAGTCCGCTTGGCCTGCACCAGGCCGAGCGCGGCCTTGATCCAAGCGTCTTGATCCTCGGTGCGGACGCCGGTCAGGTCCGCGAGCTCCTGCAGGTTGGGTTTGATCAGATACACCCCTTCCTTCAATGCCGTTTCGAGAGCTGTCCCGGCTGCGTCGAGCACCATCTTGAGGCTCATCTCTTTCGCCAGCCGGGCAACATGGCCGTAGAAGTCCTTCGGAACGCCGGGCGGCAGGCTGCCGCTTGCCACCAGGAATTTCGACCGGGCCCGCAACGCAGCGACGGCCTCGAGACACGTCCGCCACTCGTGCTTCGCCAACCGTGGCCCGGGAAGAACAAAGCGAAATTCGTTGCCGGTTGCCTTTTCGACAACAGTGAAGTCTTCGCGGGTTTCCCCTTTGATTTCGATCGCGAGGCTGCGGATGCCTTCTTGATCGACGAGCCGGCGGAGCATCTGCCCGGTTGGCCCTCCGATTGGGTAAACCGCCGTAACGTCGGCCCCGAATTTGCCGATCACGCGCGCGACATTGACCCCGCCGCCGCCTGGATCGCGCCGCGCCGACGCGCAGCGGAGCTTGCGCAACGGCACCACCCGATCGGCGCTCGTCGAGAGATCGATCGAGGGGTTCATTGACAAGGCGATTACGTCAGTCATCCCGAATGCCTGCTGGAGGCTGCGGCGTCGAATTATGACGACGTTATCTTGAAAGCACGTTCGCGGACGGCACATTGATCTAGATTAAAAATAGCCTACGCGTGCCAGTCGACAGCCCCGAGTAGCATGCCGACATGGCCGTCCCCCCACAATGGAACGAGCAGCCGTGAATAGGAGTCGGGGCGGTGCGACTGCTCCGGGTCACTTGGACCGTGCCGATAATAGGTAGGCGCGCGGCTTTCCACCGTCGCACTGCATTGCGCGCGCAGATATTCAAGCGGGTTATGCTGCTCGATCTCGTCGATGAAATGGCCAGCGACCGGCTCGCCATAGCGATCCAAAAGCTGTTGCCCAACCGACCCCAATCTGAATCGCTCGGGCTTTGCGAACGCCCGGATCAACATCAGGCGATTGGCGAGGTCGGGAAGTGCCGACGTCGTCACATCGTCAAGGAACGGCATTTCATTCTCGGCCCGCTTCAAGCTCTGCCAGTAGGCGAGAACGCGCGCCAGCCCGGGTTCGATCCTCTTGGGCAGCGAGAATGGAACAGCCGGATGTTTCATATCGCCTTGCGCCCGAGTGCGGTGCCGTCGCTGGCCGCCGGTACTCTAGCGATTGCCCGCGTTTGCGGCCAGCCGTTGCAGCCCGACCAGGGTCGCGTCCGGATGAATGATCACCGCGGTGGGAATCCCGGCGAGATAGGGTTGAAAGCGGCCTTTCGCTTCAAATCGCGGGCGGAACTGCGAACGGCGCAAGTGTTCGACGATGCGGGGCGCAATACCGCCGCCGACATAGACCCCACCGCGAGCTGCGAAGGTAAGAGCGGCGTTGCCGGTAAAGGTGCCGAGCATGGCGCAGAACAAATCCAGCGCCTCACGGCAGGATGCGCAGCCGCCATCAAGTCCGGCCACTGTGATCTCGGCCGCGGTTCGTTCGATCGTCGGCCGCCGATCGATCGAACCGACCGCCTGATAGAGATTGACGAGTCCGCTACCTGAGAGCACGCGTTCCGCCGAAACGTGCCCAAATCGCTCGCGGAGATGCTCTATGATCGCATTTTCGCGCGGAGTGGTCGCCGGAAATGTCGCGTGTCCACCCTCGCTGTCGATGACGATGTCGCCGCTGGGGCGTGGCGACAGACAGGCAACTCCCAAGCCGGTTCCCGGACCGAGCACGGCGGCAGGGGCATTCCGCACCGCTTTGCCGCCTCCGATCGCGAAAAGGTCCGCCGGCATCAGGCGCGGCAACGACCACGCCAGTGCTTCAAAATCATTGACGACGCGGACGTGGGCCCAATTAAAGCCGCTGCGTAATTCCAATGCGTCGATGACCCAGCCGCTATTGGTTACCTGGCAGCGATTGCCATCGACCGGCCCGGCGACAGCAAATGCGGCGCCGCCGATGCCGTTTCTTCCATGTCCCGCAAGCAGTGCTGCAAGTGCGTCGGTGAACTGCGAATAGTCCTTAACGGCGAGCACCTCGACCGGACCGATCGTATCGTCCTTGACGAATGTGAATCTTGCATTGGTTCCGCCGATATCTCCCAATAAGATCTTGCCGGAAACGGACTTCATCGGATCGCTCTGGTCGCTTGGCGACTTGGTCTCTGAGGTGGTCGCTCGCGGAACAGTAGGACCGCGACTGGCTGGAACATCGCCGCTGATTGCAAATGACCCTGTGCGTGTCGTCACAGACGGCGATTTTTGACATAAGTCAATATGTTACGACCTTTGTTGCTCATTAATATGGTTTCAAACGAGCGCGACGATGACAGAGAGCGAAACGCCGGTGGGAAGGGTCGTCGCCGTGCGCGGCGCGGTGGTTGATGTCGCATTCGACGCCGGAGAGCTGCCGCGGCTCGACGAAGCTCTTGTTGTCGAATGGGATCAGCCCGAAACTCTGGTCATCGAGGTGCAGGCCCATCTCGACCAATGCACCGCGCGGGGCGTTGCGCTGCAGGCCACCGCCGGCTTGAGGCGCGGCGTGGCGGTGCACGCCAGCGGACATCCGGTCACAGTGCCGGTTGGCGACGCGGTGCTCGGCCGCCTGCTTGACGTTACCGGGGCAACCCGCGACCGCGGGCCGCCGCTGCCGCCCGACATGGCGCGCGCACCAATTCACCGCGCCGCGCCGCCGCTCGGTGAGCGCAGCCCGGCGACCACCATCTTCGAAACCGGCATCAAGGTCATCGACCTTCTCGCCCCGCTGCCGCAAGGCGGCAAGGCGGCGATGTTCGGCGGTGCCGGTGTCGGCAAGACCGTCGTGGTCATGGAGCTCATCCACGCGATGGTAAAAAGCTATCAAGGAATTTCCGTCTTTGCTGGTGTCGGCGAGCGCTCCCGCGAAGGCCACGAACTCCTCGCCGAAATGCGGCGCTCCGGTGTGCTCGATCGCAGCGTTCTGGTCTACGGTCAGATGAACGAGCCGCCGGGAGCCCGCTGGCGGGTCGGACTGACCGCGCTGACAATCGCGGAATACTTCCGCGACCAGAAACGGCAAAACGTCCTCTTGCTGATGGATAACGTGTTTCGTTTCGTCCAGGCTGGCAGCGAAGTCTCGGGGCTGCTCGGCCGCCTGCCGTCGCGGGTCGGATATCAGCCGACGCTCGACACCGAAGTCGCCGCGCTGCATGAGCGCATCGCCTCGATCTCAGGCGTCTCGGTGACCGCGATCGAAGCCGTTTATGTGCCAGCCGACGATTTTACGGATCCGGCCGTGACCGCTATTTCCAGCCACCTCGACAGCATGATCGTGCTCGCCAGATCGATGGCTGCAGAGGGCATGTATCCCGCGGTCGATCCGCTGCGCTCTTCATCGATACTGCTCGATCCGACCGTCGTCGGTCAGGCGCATTACGCCATTGCCGAGGAGGTACGCGAAGCGATCGCGCACTATAAGGAATTGCAGGACATTATCTCGCTTCTCGGCGTCGAAGAGCTGAGCGCTCAGGATCGCTTGATCGTCACGAGGGCCAGGCGATTGCAACGTTTCCTCACGCAGCCCTTCGCCGTCACCGAAGCCTTTACCGGCAAGCCGGGTCGGTCCGTTCCTCTGGCCGAGACGCTCAAGGGCTGCCGTACAATACTCGATGGAGCTTGTGACCAGTGGGCTGAGAGTTCGCTCTATATGGTCGGTACCATTGACGAAGCACGGGAGAAGGACGCGTCCTGGAAGCATCAGGCAAAGCCGCCATGAGATTGCTTATTGCCACACCAACCTCCGTCGTGTTCGACGGGCAAGACGTCATCGCGGTGCGGGCTGAGGACGAAAGCGGCAGCTTCGGCATCTTGAACGGCCATGCCGATTTTCTGACGGCATTGACGGTGTCGATCGTAAGCTGGCACGGCGGCGACAACCGGCCGCGGTTCTGCGCCGTTCGACGCGGCGTATTGTCGGTCGCCAACGGAAACGAAGTCGCGATTGCGACGCGCGAAGCGATTGCGGGCGATGATCTCGGGCGTCTCGAACGCGGGGTGCTGGCGCATTTTCGCGAAGCGCTCGAAGCCGAGCGTATCGCGCGGACCGAAAGCTTGCGGCTACAAATGCAGGCCATAAGGCGGATCGTGCACTATCTGCGGCCCGAACGGCCCGGCATATTCGGGGGTAGATGATGAATGCCGACGCCGTCGAGCCCGAGCAGAGTTCGGCCAACGCGATGGCCGAAGCGGCTCGAAAGCAAGAGGAGCGCCGAAAGCTTTGGCGGACTGAAGGCGAACCGTCCATGGCACGGTTCGTTGGCCAGATTGGCGTCCTCGGCTGGATCATCGTCGCGCCGACTTTGATCGGCCTCTTCATCGGACGATGGCTCGATCACACGCTGCACACCGGGATTTTCTGGAGTGCGGGGCTGTTGGCGCTGGGGGTCACGCTCGGATTCTGGTCGGCCTGGAGCTGGATGCGCAGGCAATGACGGCCAACCATCTCGTCGAACCTGCGCTGTTCGTCGCGCAAGCCGGCGCCTGGCTGGGCACTGGCGTGTTGATCGGGGCGTTCTATTTCCTGGCGCTGCATTGGAACATCAGGATGTTTGTCCTCGGCGAGGCGCCGCTGCTCGCGATGGCGCTCCAGTTCGGCCGCTTCGCACTCCTGGCCGGCGTGCTTGCGACGAGCGCCGGCCACTTCGGGGCGTTGCCGGTCCTCCTCGTCGCTGTTGGCATAACCGTTGCGCGCATGGCCACCGTGCGCCTGGAGACGCCGACATGATCGAATTGCCGCTCGTCATGAAGACGCTATTCATGGTCGGCCCAGTCCCGGTAACCGAACCGGTCGTGGTCACTTGGGGCCTCATGGCGGCGCTGACGCTGAGCGGCCTGTTGCTCACGCGCTCGCTTGCGCTTGCCCCGACACGTTGCCAAACCGTGCTCGAGGTGATCGTTGGAGCCATCGCCGATCAAATCCAAGGCACGATCCGTGTTTCGCCGCAGCCTTATGTGTCGACGATCGGCACGCTGTTCCTATTCATCCTGGCGGCGAACTGGTCTTCGCTGATCCCCGGCGTCGAGCCGCCGACCGCGCACATCGAAACCGATGCCGCGCTGGGGCTGATTGTGTTCTGCTCGATCATTTACTTCGGTATCCGCGCGCGCGGTGTCGGCGGTTATCTAAAGACTTTCGCCGAGCCGAGCATCGTGATGATGCCGCTCAATCTCGTCGAGACCTTCACCCGCACGTTTTCGCTGATCGTGCGGCTGTTCGGCAACGTGATAAGCGGTGTTTTCATCATTGGCGTCGTTCTTTCGCTCGCGGGCCTGTTCGTGCCGGTTCCGCTGATGGCTCTCGAGCTCCTCATCGGCGCCATCCAGGCCTACATTTTCACCGTGCTCGCCGTGGTGTTCATCGGCAGCGCCGTCGGCGGAGAACGAAGCGGCGGCGGCAACCAAGGGGAAAAGCCATGAATTGGACCGAGATCGTCAGCATCTTCGCCGCGGCGATGGCCGTTTCATTCGGCGCCATCGGTCCGGCGCTTGCCGAGGGGCGGGCGGTCGCGGCGGCGATGGATGCCATCGCGCGCCAGCCGGAGGCGGCCGGCACGATTTCGCGGACCCTGTTCGTCGGCCTTGCCATGATCGAGACGATGGCGATCTACTGTCTGGTGATCGCGCTCCTGCTGCTGTTCGCCAATCCATTTGTCCGTTGAGCCCATGCGCATCGACTGGTGGACGCTGGCGCTGCAGACCGTCAACGTCCTCATTCTGATCTGGATCCTCGGGCGGTTCTTCTTCCGGCCGGTGATGGACATCGTTGTCAAGCGGCAGCAAGAGGCGAACAAGCTGCTCGCCGACGCGGCTGAGGCTCGTCAAGAAGCCGCCGACGTACGTGCGGATGCCGATAAGGCGCGCGCGAAGATCGCCGCCGAGCGGGAAAGACTGATCGCGGAAGCCCGGGCAGCGGCACAGGTCGAGAAGCGGAATTTGCTTGAGCATTCGTCTGCGGAGATCATCAAGCTTCGGACTGAAGCAGAAGCCCGGATCGTCCGCGAGCGTGCGGCGGCGGCAGCGGCGATCATCAATCGCGCCAGCGAGCTTTCGATCGACATCGCGCGACGTCTGCTTGGACGTTTTCCGCAGCAGGATGTGTTTTACGCATTCGTCGATGAGATTTGCCGCGAGGTCCGCGACTTGCCGGCCGCGGCGCGAGCAAGCCTCGCCTCGGCCGCGACGACCGGGCACCCGATCGAAATCGTCACCGCTGCACCGCTTTCCGACGAGCAGACGCGGCAGGTTCGCGGTGCGCTCAAGGAAGCGTTCGGCGCCGACTTGCCTTTTGCGTTTGGCAGCGATCCGGCAATCGTCGCGGGCATCGAACTCAAGGGTCAAAGCGCCATTATCCGCAACAGCTGGCGCGCAAACCTCGATCGAATTCGCCAGGAGTTGAGCCGTGACAGCCGCGTTCGTTGATCTTGACGCTTGGCTTAGCGACGCAAGAGCGCGGGTCAAAGCGACCCCACTCGCGCCGACGGCCGAGCAAGTAGGCCGGGTCGAGCGGGTTGCCGACGGCATTGCGGTGATTTCCGGATTGCCCAGCGTAAGACTCGACGAACTCGTGCGTTTCGAGCGCGGCCAGGCCGGCTTTGCCACGACTTTGGATCGGGATTTTCTCGGTTGCGTTCTTCTCGACGATCCCGAGGGAATCGAGGCAGGCGATCTTGTCCGCGGCACCGGCGAGGTCGTCCGCGTGCCGGTGGGCCGGAGTCTCCTCGGCCGCACGGTCGATCCGCTTGGTCGCCCGCTCGACGGTGGCGATGCGATAAGCGCTGAAAGTTACCAGCCCGCCGAGCGCCCGGCCCCGGCCATCATCGACCGCGATTTCGTCAGCGAGCCCGTGCAGACCGGGCTGCTGGTGCTGGATTCCATGTTTGCCCTGGGGCGCGGCCAACGCGAGCTGATTATCGGCGACCGTGCGATCGGCAAGACGGCGATTGCCGTCGATTGCATCATCAGCCAGAGGTCCAGCGACATCATTTGCGTTTACGTGGCTATCGGTCAGAAGTCGTCGAGCGTAAGGCGGGTGATCAATGCCATTCAGACGCACGGCGCGCCGGAACGCTGCATCTTTGTCATCGCCGGCGCGTCGGCTGCGCCCGGCCTGCAATGGATTGCGCCATTTGCCGGCTTCACCATGGCGGAATATTTCCGCGATCGCGGTCAGCATGCTCTCGTCGTCATCGACGATATGACCAAACACGCCGCTACACACCGCGAAATCGCGCTGCTGACGCGACAGCCGCCGGGACGCGAGGCTTATCCGGGAGATGTTTTCTATGTCCATGCCCGGCTCCTGGAACGCGCTGCGAAGCTTTCCCGGGCCGCCGGCAGCGGCTCGTTGACGGCGCTGCCGATCGCCGAATTGGATGCCGGCAATTTGAGCGCCTATATTCCGACCAACCTGATCTCGATCACCGACGGTCAGATCGTTCTCGATGCGCGCTTGTTCTACGAAGGCCACAAGCCGCCGGTTGACGTGGGGACCAGCGTCAGCCGCGTCGGCGGCAAGACCCAGGCACCGGCCCTGCGGCAGGCCGCGGAAACGCTGCGCCTGGATTACGCCCAATTCCTCGAACTTGAGCTGTTCACGCGCTTTGGCGGCGTGACTGATGCTCAGGTCAAGGACAAGATCGCGCGCGGGCGGCGTATTCGTGCGGTTCTCACGCAACAGCAATACGCGCCGTTGCGGCTTGTCGATGAAGTCGCGCTGGTGCTCGCTTTGCAGCAAGGCCTGCTCGATCGCCTGCCGCTGGAGTTGATCGGAAGGTTCCGCGCCGAGCTTCCGGATTGGCTGGATACCGCCGCCAGCACCATCGTCAACGAGATGATGCGCACCGGCGGCTTCGACGAAGCGAACGGCGCCGCGCTGACAGCGGCGCTCTCGGCGCTGGCGGCGCAGCTGATGCCGGAGCCCGCCGGGCCAGCGCCGAGGACCGAATAATGGCCGAGCGGTTATCCGACATCGTCACGCAAATCCAGAGCGTCCGCCAATTGGGCGCCGTCGTCACCGCCATGCGCGGTATTGCCGCTTCGCGGGCGCAGAAAGGCCGATCGCTGCTGGCCGGGATCGAAGCCTATACCCAGGTTGTTTCCCATGCCATCGGGCAGGCACTTACATTGCTGCCGGCCGATAGGACCGCCGCGTCGGCGCCGGGTCACTCCAAACACGGCCTTATTGTTTTTTGCGCCGAGCAGGGCTTTGCCGGCGCCTTCAGCGAGCGCGTGTTCGAGGTGGCAGGAGCCGATCTCGATGGGGTCACAACCCTGATCGTCGGCACCCATGGCGCAGCGGTGGCAGGCGAGCGAGGAATAAGGCCCGATTGGTCGGCGCCGATGACGACTCGCATCGAGGGCATCCCGAGTTTCGCGAACCGGCTCACCGAGGTCCTGTATGGCTACCTTGCACGGGGTGCCATCACGACGGTCGATATCGTCTTCTCCCGCTCGGTCTCAGGGACTATCCGCATCGATCGGCATTCGCTGTTGCCGATCGATTTCGGGCGCTTCGCGCGGCCGATCGACGCGCAGGCTCCGCTGATTGCGCTTAAGCCGGAACTGTTGCTCGAACGCCTAGCGGCGGAATACGTCTACGCGCAACTGTGCGAAGCGGCCATGCACGCGTTTGTCGCCGAGAACGAGGCGAGGATGATCGCCATGGTGGCTGCCAAGAATAATACGGAACGCAAGCTTACCGGACTCCAACAACGCGAGCGCCAGCTGCGCCAGGAAGAAATTACGACGGAGATTGTGGAACTGGCGGCCGGCGCCGAGGCGGCGGCACGGAATGCTCCAAGGTGAGCTTTGCGGCTGCTTTCGTCGAGGCGATCGAGGTCGAGGTCATGGTCGCGGAGCGCGACTTCCGGTTGCTCAAGGCGCCTATTCAGCGAGTCGCCCTCGCCGACGTGCCGGTGCCCAACAGCGCACCTCTGGAGAAATTCATCACGTCGGATGCGGACAAGGTCGAAGCCGCCGTACGGCGCAGCCTCGCGAAGCAGCCGCCACCCGGCGGCGCCGCCGGAGCGATCTGATCGCGAGGGTTTTCGCCGAAACAGAAGTTGGCGCCATTCTGGCGGGCGAGCGCGTATTCTGTGGATAACCAAGCAAACGCGCCGAACGCCGCCTAAGATAGCGCAATAATTGTAGATTCCCAGTGTGGTTCCGTTGAGTCGCGTTGCGCAAGAGGTGGGGCACGAAAGGACAGCAAAATGTCAGCAGCGGTCGACAACAGGGCCGAAGCGAACAAGCTCTGTATTGGCGAAGGGGTCACCATCAAGGGCGCGGTCCTGGTGTCGGATACCGTGGTGGTCAACGGCGTGCTCGAAGGGGATATATCGGTCGGCAACTTGATCGTCAGCGAGACCGGTACGGTCAGAGGCAGAATCAGCGTTGTCCAAAATGCCGACATTTCCGGTAGGGTGTTCGACAGGCTGGACGTCAAGGGTCTTTTGATGCTGCGCTCGAGCAGCCGGGTCGATGGCAATCTGAGTTGCGGAATCCTGACCATCGAGCAGGGCGCCAGCATTACCGGCGGGATCTATTCGATGGATAACGGAGCCGGCCAGCAGCTCCCGAAGTTGGAGCGCAAGAAGACGAGGATCGCAAACACGAGGATCGCAAACACGAGGAACGCAAGTACGAGGATCGAAAGCATGAGGCACGATCGGGCAACACGGCTCCGGTCTTGAAGCCGCTCGATCTGCCGACCCCGGAACTCGTGCCGGCTGCCGTTGCCGTCAGCGGCTAGCACCAGACGAAGAACTTTCGCGGCGCCTGCGGTCAGTCCAACAATCCGGCTTTCGCGAGGCCCTCCGCGACCCGCTGCACATCTTCCTCTCGCTTGAACGGCAGCCGGCTGAAGTGCTCGCCGAATGAATAATTTGGATTGATCTCTTTGAGCTCGCGCCAGATCCGACGCGCCTCTTCAACCTCGCCGAGATGACCAAGAGCGGAAGCGAGGGCGGAGCGTGAAAAATCTGTTCCGGGCACCAGGATAATACGCTGCCGGAGCAGCGTTGCCGCTGTTTCGTATTTGCCGGCAAGAAGATAGGCCATGCCCAGGAAGTGAAGATATTGGTGACTGGCAGCGGGATCCAATCGCATGGCGCGCTCGATCATCGGAATCGCTTCAAGCGGCCGTCCCGAATAGCTGCAAATACCGCCCAGGACGTTGTAGGCCATAGCGAGATTAGGATTGAGCGACAGCGCCGCGTCGACCTCTGACTTCGCCCGTTCGAGGTCCCTATCAAACGTGGCTGCCACCGCCGCGACGATTCGCGCCAGCGGCTCTTTCGGATTTTTTTCTATCGCTTGTTCGGCGTAGTGTTTGGCAAGTGGCAGCGAGCTATCGGGATCATCGCTCCAACGGTTCTGGTAATCGAACATGTACGCAAAACCGAGACCGGCGTAGGCTTGCGCATATTTGGGATCGATCTCGATTGCTCTTGTGAAGAAGGCTTTCGATTGTTCGAATGTGCTGCGGTTTTTGGGGTTTCCAAGCAAAATCTCGCGGCCGCGAAGAGCGCAGTCGTAGGCCTCGAGGTCGGATGTTCCGCTGTCGTTAAGCTGCGCCTTTTCGGCCGGGCTGAGAGTGACTTTCAGCGCTTCGACGATGCGGCGCGTGACGTCGTCCTGCACCTCGAAAATGTCGGTTAAATCGCGGTCGTAGCGGTCGGCCCACAGGTGACCGCCGCTTGTCGCGTCGATGAGCTGCGCGGTGATCCGCACGCGGTTGCCGGCGCGGCGGATAGAGCCCTCGAGCACCGAGTTCACGCCAAGTTCACGACCGACGGCGCGAACGTCGACCGCACGCCCCTTGTAGGTGAAGCTCGAGTTGCGGGCGATCACCGTCAGGCCGGCGATCTTCGACAGGTCGGTGATGATGTCTTCGGTGATGCCGTCGGAGAAATATTCCTGCTCGGGATCGCCTGACATGTTGGTGAAGGGCAAAATGGCGATCGATGAGGTCGCCAGGTTCGGCCCCACTTTGGCGCCGTTGGATTTCTGGCCGGCACCGGCGGCAGCGGTCGGATGCCACTTCCAGATACGAATCGGCCGGTCGATATTCTTGACGGCGATGTCGCCGCTATCCTGGAACTGCACCTCGATCCGGTTGCCGATGCTTTCATTGACGATCGAAGAGACACAGATGCCGCCGGGCTCGGCCAGCGGCTCAAGCCGCGCGGCGATGTTGACGCCATCGCCGTAAATGTCGTCACCTTCGATGATGACGTCGCCGAGATTGATGCCGATCCGGAGAATGATTTTCGGTTGGTGCAAGCCTTCATTCGGCAGCGCGTCGGTGGAGCGCTGCACCGACAGGGCGCAGTTCACGGCGTCCACGACGCTGCCGAACTCGACAATCGTGCCGTCGCCGATCAGCTTGACGATGCGCCCGTTATGGGCGGCGACGGCGGGATCGAAGATGCTTTGGCGATGCTGCTTGAGGGCGGCCAGCGTGCCCGCTTCGTCGGCTCCCATCAGCCGCGAATAACCGACCACGTCGGCTGCGAGAATTGCCGCGAGCTTACGGTTGACGCGTTCTTCGGTCATGAATCCGTAAAAACCCTCACCCGTGGAGCTTCCCTCAAAGGTAGTCAGCCATTTGGGAAAAACCACGGCCCGGCACCGAATAATCCTTCGGTCAGTTCCGGCCGCGCAGTTCCGCCTTTCGCCTAACCGCCTCATTCCGAAGCTGGAATTGACCATGCAGCGGGACGTAAGCTCCCCGGCCTTGCGGGTCCTTGGGCATCTCGACGAGCGGGAGGCAATCCCGCCAACCGGCGGAAGCGGATTTCTCAAATCGATCGCAGGAATCCGCCGTCGCAAGCGATCGCCTGTCCGCAGATGTAAGCGGCCCGTTCCGAGGCCAGGAATGCGGCTAGCGCCGCGAATTCCTCCGGGCGGCCCATCCGTCCCGCGGGAATCTGCGACGCTATCTGCTGGTCGTCGATCCCAACCTCACGCAAGCGTTCCGTCAATGTGTAACCCGGCATGATGGCGTTGACGGTCACGCCGTCTCCGGCGGCTTCACGACTGAGCGCGTTGACCAAGCCGTGCAGTCCGGGCCGAAATGCATTTGATATCATCAGGCCTGGCAACGGCTCCCTGGCCGATATCGACGTGACAATGATGAGGCGTCCCCAGCGCTTTTGCCGCATGCCGGGGAGGCAGCCGCGGATCAGGTCCACCGTGCTCATCCACAGGCTCTCGAAAGCGTTTCGCCAGGCTGCGTCGGCGACGGTATCGAACCCGCCGGCGGGCGGGCCGCCGGTATTCGCGACCAGGATATCGATGCCGCCGAGACGATCGACGGCTTGGCGCACCACGTCCGCCGCACCCCCGGCGATCGAAAGGTCGCCGGTCAGGCCGACGGCGCCGATATCCTTGGCCGCCGCTTCGATGCGCTCGGAGCTGCGCGAACAGATGGCCACCACGGCGCCCTCTGCCCGCAAGGCGCCGGCGATAGCTTTGCCGAGGCCCTTGGATGCTCCGGTGACCAGCGCGCGCTTGTTTTCCAACCCGAGATTCACACTTTGCTCCCGCTTTCGCGCCGACGGAAACTTGATCGGCGCTACATGTTGATCGCGACTTCGACCTGGCCCAGGTCGATCACGTCGAAGTGATAGACCGTCGATCTGTCGGGAAATTTGGTGGTCACCAGGTTACCGGTCATGACGATATCTCCCGCGCGCAGCGCCGATCCCGTCGCGGCAAGATGGCTGGCGAGCCAGGCCACGGAATTGAACGGGTGGCCGAGAACGTCCCGCCCGAAGCCCCGATCGACCGCTTTGCCGTCGGCGCAGGCCACGCCCTCAATCGACGCCAGATCAGGCCACGCGCCAACGAACGTGCCAAGCACGATGCCGGCGTTCCAGGCGTTGTCGGCAATGAGCGACAAAGCATCCAGCGTCCCGTAGTCGGCGTTTCGATCGTCGACGATCTCGATCGCCGCAGAGACCCCATCAACCGCATCCGCGACGTCCGCAAGCTCGAGGGCGGCACCGTCCGTGCGAAGATCGCGCCCGAGCCGGACCGCGATCTCGAACTCGAGGCCCAATCTGCCATAGGCCGACGACATCAGGCTCTTGCCCGATAAATGGACGCGGTCCTGCAGCACGATCCCCGCGACCGGACTGTCGATGCCGCACATGTCCTGCATGCGCTTTGAGGTCAGTCCAATCTTGTATCCGGCCACTCCGACGCCGCGGGCTTCCATCTGCCGCCGCACATATTCGCGTTGCACCGCGTAAGCGCTTTCAACGCGCGTAATCCCGAAGGATGAGGCGAACGGCCGGAATTTTACGCCGCGGCTGTGCTCGTCCATGAGGGTGTTGGCGACCTTGATTCTATTGTCCGCTGTCCGGCTCTTGTCCACGGCTTCGGTACTCCCTTCAGCTGCTCTCGCTAATCCCGCGATTGAAACTCAGCGTAGAGCGCCGGCAGAAAGCTCGCCAGGTGCTGCATTTCCTCGGCACAGTGGACGAACAAGGAGCGCGCGTCGGCCTCGGTCGGGCGCATGAAGAGCCGCGCCGCTCGCGCCATGACGCTGCCGATTGGACCGCTCCTCCTGGCGGCATACGGGCCGCCGATCCAGAACCGCGAGCGCATCTCGCTGCCGGTCGCAGTGCGGCGGACGTGGTGCGCCAGATATCCGACGTTAATCGGGAAATCGCCTAAGCCGGTACGCGCGCAAACGATCGTTGCTTCTTCGGCATCGTCAAGACTCGCATCCGTAAAGCCCAATGTTCCCGGCGGCACGAAGCTGATGGCAGCACGGATCAGATTGCTGCCGATATATTCGTCGACAACCGAAGTATGCCCGACATAGCGCGGGCGTCCGCGCGTGCCGGCCGGCGGCGGCGAGAGCCAGGCGGCGTGCGCATGCGCTTTCGGATGCCACAGCTTGTAGCGCTCCGGGCTGTCGCTATGCCAGCCGAACCACCAATCGATCATTGCCGGCGTGACGCCGGGCATGTCGGTTCGCGCTGCCACATGCATCGCGCCGTCTGCCGTGAGTGCAAAACCGTCTTCGAGCACCGGCGCAGCGCCAAATAGATTTTCAGCCGCCGCCCTGACCGGCGGCAGTAGCAGCTCCGCGACCGGGCCGCGATCCAGCGCATCGCGAATGCGCTCGGGCAGCGGCGCCACGTGCGGATTCCAGAAGCGCGCGTAAGGCTTTGAGCCGAGATCGGCATGGCTCCAGCCAAGATGCCGGCCCGCTATCGGTTTGCTCCGCATCAGAGACCGCCCGAAGGTCCGTTCATGTATGGATGAAAGCGCCCGGACCGATCATGTGCGGCGCGCAACCGGTCGAGGCGCGCGAGATTTGTATCCGCCATAAAAGGGGCAGGGCGCTGCCCGAGATTCTCGTCGGCGAGCTGAATGCCTGTGGCGAGTGGCGCCATTTCCGCCATGCGGTTGACCGCCCAGGTCGAGGCCGCTGCTTCGCCGGGCGCATCCTTCCAGATGCCGTAAAGGGCGATATAGATGTTATCTTCCAGGGAATAGGCCATATCGGGCCGCGCCGTTTTCGGCGCCCAGTTCATCCACAGCATGTGCGACGGTGCCGGCGGCAGTGTCTCGGCGATGCGCGCGAGGCCGGGCAGGAGTTCGTCACACGATGCATGCGTCCACATATTGTCGACGGCGTAGCGGTGATGCTCGGGATAATGATGCATCACGCCGGCGGTCATCGCCGAAAGCGTCATCGGCATGAAGGGCGTGACCCGCCGCGCGCCGCGGGGCCGGCTCTTCATGAACGACAGGTCTTTCCATGCCGCGCGCAGACTGTCGGCGAGCACCGGCGCGACCACCATGACGCCGGGTCCGTCGATGAAACGGATTTGGCGCGACAGGATCAGCATCAGCTCGATCGAGGCGGGCACGTCAGGTCCGATGCGGTGCGCCCAACGGACTAGTTCCTCGAAATGGTCGGCGGAATAAAACGCGAATTTGCCGCCGATCACCTTCGGCCGTGGATGAAGCTGCAGATGAAATCGAGTCACAACCCCGAAAAAGCCGGGACCCGCGCCGCGCGCGGCCCAATACATTTCGGCATTCTCGCTCGGGCTGGCGTGCCGCAACGCGCCGTCGGCGCCGACATAGTCGATTGCCAGCACGTTCTCGCAGGCCGGACCGACTGCCCGGCCGTCCAGCCAAAGCCACCTTGCAGCAGGAAACCGCCGAGGCCGACGCCCTGGCAATGACCGACCGGAAAGAACAGCTTCTGCTTGGCAAGCAAGTCGTTGACCTGATCGCCCCGGCAACCCGGGCCAACGGTCGCGCGCATTGCGTTGCGATCAATCGTCACCGTATTCAGACGCGAAACATCGAGCAGCATTCCGCCGTCGCGGACGTGGTTGCAGGACCAGCTATGTCCGCCCGACCGCACGGCCACACGCCATCCATTGCCATTCGCCAGGCGGATCGCTGCAACCACGTGTTCTTCGCGGGTCGCCTGGACGATGATGTCGGGATAGCGGTCTGGTAGTGCCGCATTCCGGCACGTTGACCGCCGCGCGGCTTCGTAGCCGGAATCGCCCTTCCGAAAAACTTCGCCGACGAAATTGGCAGCATGCTGCATGCGTATCGCCTCAGGCCTTGAGCAATTCGCGCAGCTTGTACCGGATAATCTTTCCCGATCCCGTTCGCGGGATTTCAGCGATCAGTCGAACGATGTGCGGCACCTTGTAGGCCGACAGGTGCGTCCGGCAATGCGCTAGCAAGGCGTCGGTTTCGAAAGTGTTGCCCGTTCGCGGCACGACAAAGAGCGCCGGCACTTCGCCGAGATGTTCGTGGGCCATTCCCACTACAGCGCAGTCGAGCACCGCCGCGAAACTGCTCGCCACCTCCTCGACTTCGGCCGGCGCAATGTTCTGGCCGCCGCGAATGATCAGCTCCTTGAGCCGCCCGGTGATCGTCATGAAGCCATTTTCGTCGCTCTTGGCGAGATCGCCGGTGTGATACCAGCCCCCGCGCAGCGCGTTGCGCGTTTCTTCCGGCTTGTTGTGATAGCCCGGCATGACGTTGGGGCCGCGCACGATCAACTCGCCTTCCTCATCGGGCGCGACGTCGCGGCCCGCCGGATCGACGATGCGCACCGCGAGGCCGGGCAGCGGGATGCCGCACGAGCCGAGCACCCGCCCGCCGGTCGGCCAGTTCATCGTCACCATGGTCGAGGTTTCGGTGATGCCGTAGCCGTCGAGCAGTTGGACGCCGAGATGGTCTTCGAACTCGCGGTTGAGCGTCGCCGGCATGATGGCGCCGGCCGAGACGCACAGCCGCAGATTGGGGAATCTCAAATTTTTTTCACTGTGCGTCGCTTGCAGCAAATAGTGGAACATGGTCGGTACGCCGGGAAAGAAAGTGAATTCTCCGGTGTTAAGGAGCCGCACCCCTTCGCTGGTTGAGAATCTTTCCATGATGTAGCCGGTCGCGCCGGTCGCCAGGATGCCGAGCACCGACAGATTGAGCGCGTAAGAATGAAACAGCGGCAGCGGCGAGAGCACGGTATCCCGCTCGCTCAGGCCGGTGATCGGCGCCCAGCAGGCGGCGGCCACCCACAACATGCCGTGCACCGTGAGCTGCACGCCTTTGGCGCGGCCGGTCGTGCCGGAGGTGTAAAGAATAAAGGCGGTCTCATGGAGCGAAGCGGGATCGCGTGCGGCCGACCGCGGCGGCGCGGTCACTAGATGCGCGTAGCGCAACGCCGGCGCGCTGCAAGCGCCGCGATCGGTCACGATCAGCGTCTTGAGATTGGGCGCGGACGTCCGCAGCCGCGCCAACAGGTCGCCCCGCTCGGCAGTGGTGATAACCGCTTTGCAATTTGCGTCCACGAGCCGGTAGCTGATTTCGGTTTCGGTCGAGTCGTAGCTGATCGGAACGCTGACCGCGCCGGCGCGGGCGATGGCGAGCGCGCTCTCGACCCAAGGCACCGAGTTCGGCAGGAAAATCGCGACGGTGTCGTCTGCCCCGATGCTGTTGTCGGCGAGATGGCCGGCAAGCTTCGCGGTTCGCTCATAGAGCTCGGCGTAACTCACCGACGTTGTCGCGTCACGATAGGCGCACTTGCCGCCACGCGCAGCTGCGTGCCGGCGCAGCAATTCCGTTAACGGAGCGATCAGGTCGGTGCGCAGCACGTCTATTCCCTCACACCATGCTGAAGCCGCCGCTGATGCTGAGCACCTGTCCGGTGATCCAGCCCGAGCGTGGCGAGGCCAGCAGCGTGACCATGGGCGCCACGTCGCTCGGCACGCCGAGACGGCGCAGCGGGTAGAGCTTGACCAGCTTGTCGCGGTTGGCGTCGACCCATTCCTTGTCGTGCGGCGTTTCGACCAGTCCGAGCGAGACGGTGTTGGCGGTCGTGCCGGAGCGGCCGAATTCGCGGGCCAGCGATTTCATCAAGGCGACAACGCCGGCGCGCGCCGCGGCGACGATCGCCAGGCCCGATTCTCCTACGCGTGATGAATCCCCGATCACGCTGACAATGCGGCCATTCTTGGCGGCATCGAGATGCGGCGCGGCGGCGTGGCAGCAATGAATAGCGCCATAGAGACAGGCGTCGATCTGGCGGTGCCAGTCCTCAGGCTTGGTTTCCGTGAAACGTTGCCGGATCGCGAGTCCGGCATTGTTGATGAGGATGTTGACGCCGCCGAGGTCGTTGACGGTTTTATCGACCATCTCCCTGACCGCGGCAAAATCGGAAACATCGGCCTTATAGGCTTTGGCGTTGCCGCCTTTGGCGACGATCTCGGCGACGACGAGGTCAGCCTCCTCGGCCGAAGAGCGGTAATTGACGGCGACGCTGGCGCCTTCGGCGGCGAGACTGAGCGCGATCTCGCGGCCGACGCCGCTGGTCGCGCCGGTTACCAACGCGACTTTTCCTTTCAGCCGTAAGTCCATGTCTGCTCTTTCATGTATGCTCGCTACATATTGCCGGCTCTTTTGGCCGCCTCGACAAGGCGGAACAATCGCTCCGGCGTTGCAGGGAGCTCATTGATTTCAATCCCAAGCGGCGAGAGCGCATCGGCGAGCGCGTTCGCCACCGCCGCCGGCGCTCCGATTGTGCCGCCTTCGCCCATGCCACGAAACCCGCCCAGCGTCGTCGGCGACAGACTTTCAATATGCATGACCTGCATCGGCGGGACTTCGCAGGCCGAAGGGACGAGATAATCGACCAGGCTCGCGGTAACGATCTGGCCTTGATCGTCATAGATGACCTCTTCATAGAGCGCGGCGCCGATGCCCTGCGCTACGCCGCCGTGGACCTGGCCGTCTACGATCAGCGGGTTAACCAGCCGGCCGCAATCCTCGGCGACGACGAAACGGTCGACGTGGACTTCGTAGGTTTCCGGATCGATCTCGACGGCGGCGATGTGGGTCGCCGATGTTGTGGTGCCGAAGACCGGATCGTAGGTCTTGGTTGCCGCAAGTTCATCGCGCGCGTCCGGCGGCAACTGGTCGACTTCGGCATAGACCGCGCGGGCGATGTCGCGAAACGTGATCGAGCGATCGGTGCCGGCGATGGTCACCCGTCCGTCCTCGGCGACGAGATCGGCGACTGACGCCTCCAAAAGGTGCGAAGCGGCATTGAGCACTTTCTCGCGCACGGCCTGGGCGGCGAGCGTTCCTGCGCCGCCGGCCAGCACCAGGCTGCGGCTGGCATAGGTGCCGGTCGATCCGGGGACGAGGGCGCTGTCGCCTTGCAGCACACGGATGTCCTCGAAGTGCGCGCCAAGATGTTCGGCAACGATTTGCGCGAGCGTCGTTTCCAGGCCCTGTCCGTGCGAGGCGATCCCGAACGTTGCAGTGACCGCACCATTCGGCTCAATCCGGACAATCGCGGTCTCGGTGCCGGTGTTGATCGGCATTCCCGGGGCGACGGAAATGCGCGAGCCGATACCGGTCAATTCGGCATAGCAGGCGATGCCGATGCCGACCCAACGGCCGGCGGCACGCTCTACCTTTTGCTTGGCGCGCAGCGTTTCGTAGCCGACCGCCGCGCACGCGGCATTCAGGCATTCCTGAAAGCCCGATTTGTCCCAGACAATGCCGGAGGCGACCTTGTATGGCAGCTCGGCGGCGGCGACGAGGTTGCGCAACCTGATTTCCTTGGCATCGATGCCGGTTTTCGCCGCCGCCATATCGATCAGCCGTTCCATCACGAATGTAGAAGTCGGCCGGCCGACGCCGCGATAGGGACCGGTCGGCGGCTTTGAGGTCGCCACCGCCTGGACGCGGCCGCGATAGTGCGGAACGCGATAGGGCCCGGGCAGAAAACTGACCACCTGCACCGGCTCGAGTGCCGCGGTCCAAGGATAAATCGAGTAGGCGCCGACATCGCCGATGACGTCGGCGCGCAGAGCGAGGATATGGCCTTCGCCGTCCAGCGCCAATTCCGCGTCGACGATCTCGTCGAAGGCCTGACTGCTGGCAGTGAGGTCCTCCATGCGGTCGCTGGTCCATTTGACCGGCCGCGCCAGGCGGAGCGCCGCGGCACAGACGAAAATCTCCTCCGGATAGAGCGAGCCCTTGCCGCCGAAGCCGCCGCCGACGTCCGGCGCGACCACGCGGATCCGATCAGAGGGAATGCCGAAGGCCAGTGCTAGTCCGTCGCGCACTATACCGGGCACTTGCGTGGCGGAGTGAAGCGTCAGCGCGTCGCGGCCGGGCTCATGCTCGGCGAGGCAGGCCCGCGGCTCCATTGCGACTGTGGTCTTGCGGTGCATGCGGAACCGCGCCCGGACGCGCACCGGCGCGGATTGCAGCGCGGCATCAACGTCGCCGCGCTTGAACTCGCGGGCGACCAGCACGTTGGTGCCAGCCTCTTGATGCAGCAGCGGCGCTTGCGAACCTACCGCTTGCTCTGGATCGATGACCACGGGCAATGGCTCGTAATCGATGGCGACGCGTTCGAGCGCATCCTCGGCTTGATAGCGGCTTCGCGCGACGATGCCCACGACCGGTTCGCCGACATACCGCACCTTGCCGCGCGCGAGCGGCAGTATCGGCGTCGCGTAATAGTTGGGCATGCGTGAGGTGGCGACGATGGGCTTGACGCATTCACTTAAATCCTCCGCGGTGAACACCGCGACGATGCCGGGCGCGGCGCGTGCCGCCGCGCAATCGATGGCGCGAATGCGGGCATGCGATTGGTCGCTCCTGCGGAAGGCGACGTGCAGCACATCGGCGACTTTGCGGTCGTCGGTATAGGCGCCGGTCCCGGTGAGGAGGCGCGGGTCCTCGGTGCGCCGGATGCGCGCGCCCACGATTTTCGGCCGCGCGTATATTTCGGGCGCGTCATTCATAAGCGCAACGGGGGGTCCCGCGAACCGCGCTGGACGATGCTCATGCCGACTGCCACGGCTAGGCGCGATGCACGATATGGTCTTTTCCGTTCCATTCCTGGGCTGCCCGGTAAATCTTATGAAAGGCCTCTTCGGCGGGAGCGTTCATCTCGATGATCTCGAGCATGCCCGGCAGGTCGCGTCCGGTATCGAAATAAATGACGCGGCACCCGAGCGGGTCCGGAGCGGTATCGGTGAACGCTTCCTGGTAACCGCGGGACCGGTATCGGGCTGCGGTCCTCTCGAAATCGCGGGCGCCGATCGCCCAGTGATGAAAGCCATGGGCGCCGCGCGCTTTCAGCGTCTCCTGAAAAACCGACGGCTGTTGATCGTGCTGCTGGATCAACTCGACCATGAGCTCGCCGCTGTAGGCGAGCGCCAGGCTGACCCGCATCCTGGTCGTCGCGCCGCGATAGACGCCTTTGGGCGGCACGAACGGGCCGACCAGAAACCACGGGCCGACGTGAAGGAGCTCGGCATAATGGCGCATCCCTTCTTCGATGTCGGCAACGGTGTAGGCGATCTGAATGATGCTGTTATCGCGCGGCCCGAAGCTGAATCGGCCCATTAAAGCTGTCCCCTTTTTCGCCGCAGCGCGCTCGCGCCGCCGCCAACCCGCTCGCGTGGCGCGTTCACTCAGCTGTCGAGGAACGCGACGCAGCGCGTCCAGCCCGCCGATGCGGCTTCGATCTTCACGGGAAAGCAGCACACCTTGAATCCAAAAGCCGGCAGCCGTTCGAGGTTGGTGAGCTTTTCCATGTGGCAATAGCCGACTTCACGGCCTGCCTTGTGGCCTTCCCAAATGAGGCCGGCGTCGCCGGTCTCGGCAAACCGCTTGCGCGTGAACGAGAACGGCGCATCCCAGCTCCAGCCATCGATGCCGGTGACCCGCACGCCCTGTTTGGTCAGATAAAGCGTGGCTTCGCGACCCATGCCGCAGCCTTTGTCGATGAAGTTGGGCTGGCCATAAGCAGTGCCCGCGGCGGTGTTCACCAGCACGATGTCGAGCGGCTTGAGCGTATAGCCGATGCGGTCGAGCTCGCGTTTGACGTCGTCGGCCTTGCACACATAGCCGTCCGGCTTGTCGCGGAAATCGAGCTTGACGCCGCCGGAAAAGAACCATTCCAGGGGCAGCTGATCGACCTTCAGCGACGGCTTGCCGCCGTCCATCGTGCTCGCATAATGCCACGGCGCGTCGATGTGGGTGCCGTTATGGGTCGTGATCGTGACCTGCTCCATCGCGGCGCCTTCGCCGTCCGGGAGCTGTTCGGGCTTGAGCCCGGGAAACATCGCGGCGAATTCTTTGGCGCCTTCCTTATGGTCTCGATATGAAATGCCCGGCAGCATGCTCGGGGGATCCGAGGCAATTCCAGCCTTCAGCGCAACCGAAAGATCGATAATCCGCATAAATATCCCTCCCGCGTGCATGACCGTTTGAGCGGGATTTTTGCTTGCGCCGCTCTCGCTTTTGTCACCGTACGGCACTTTGCGCCTCTGGCTCAACCATGCCCGCGGAATACCTGCCACCGAACGGTGGAGCTTCCGAGCGGCCCCCGGCTCGCCTATGCTCACTCCAAACGGCGGGAACGCGCTGTAGGCGGCATGGGAGGCGATCTTGGGATTGGCGGAAGGAAAAACCTGCATCGTGACCGGCGGCGCCGGAAGTCTCGGGCTTGCCAGCGTGCGAGCGCTGCTGGCCGAAGGCGCCAGCGTCATGCTGGTCGATCTCGACCCCGACAAGCTGGCCAGAACGGTTCGCGAGCTTGATACCGACCGGGCGGCCTACGTCGCCGCCGATGTCACCGACGCCGTGCAGACCCGCCGCTATGTCGACGAGACCGTCGCGCGCTGGGGCAAAATCGACGTGCTGTTCAGCAATGCCGGCAATGACGGGCCGCTGATGCCGATCACCGACTATCCCGAGGACCTGTTTGATCGCATCATCGCCACGCATGTGCGCGGCTGTTTCCTGGCCTGCAAATACGCCATCCCGCACATGAACGACGGCGGCAGCATCATCATCACCGCCAGCACCGTCGGCGTGAAGGGAGTGCCGTTCAACTGCTCCTATGTTGCCGCCAAACATGCGCTGATGGGCCTGATGCGCTGCATCGCCAAGGAAGTCGCGCCGCGCGGCATCCGGGTCAACAGCGTCAATCCCGGACCGGTCGACAATGTGTTCATGCGCACCGCCGAGAAGTCCATGAGCAAAATGCTCGGGCGTGACGCCGGTGAATGGTTCGACGAGCAAATACCGTTTGGCCGCCATGCCATGCCCGACGAGATCGCCCAGGCCGTCTGTTTCCTCGCCTCCGACCGTAGCAGCTATACCAGCGGTACCGCGCTGATGGTCGACGGCGGGTTCTGCGCTTGACCCCGATGCCGAGAAAGCACCGATGACCAAGTTCGGGATCGGGCAGGCAGTCCGCCGGGTCGAGGATCAGCGCTTCACGACCGGTACCGGTCAATATGTCGGCGATTTCGCTCTTGCCCGGCAGTGTTATGGCGTGGCGGTGCTTTCGCCGCACGCGCATGCGGCGATCAAGCGCGTCGACGTGACCGCGGCGAAGGCCGCGCCCGGCGTTGTCTGCGTGCTCACCGGAGCCGACGCCGTGACCGACAAGATCGGAGGCATTCCACCCTTTTTCATGCCTGAAATCGTGGGGCGGTCCGAAAGGTTTTTCGACCACGCGTCCGGTGCTGCTGGCTGATCGGGTCCGTTGCGCGGGCGATCGCATCGCCTTCGTTGTCGCCGAAACCGAAGCGCAGGCGCGCACCGCCGCCGATCTCGTCACCGTGGACTACGAACCGCTGCCGGCGCTTGTGGAGCTCGAACAGGCGGCGAACGCAGAGGCGCCGAAAATCTGGGCCGATTGCCCAAACGGCAACATTGGCGTGACCATCGCGTTCGGCGACAAGGACGCGGCCGATGCGGCCTTCGCCAAGGCCAAGCACGTCGCCACCGTTCGTTTGGTCAATAATCGCGTCACGGCCAATCCCATTGAACCGCGTTGCGCGATCGGCAGCTGCGAGGCCGCGGACGGCAAATATACGCTCTACACTACGTCGCAGGACCCCCACAGCGTCCGAACCGCTTTGTCGTCCTTCATCTTTCATGTGCCGGAATCGAAGATCAGAGTGCTGTCGCCCGATGTCGGCGGCGGCTTCGGCATGAAGGCCAATCTCTATCCCGAAGACGTTCTGGTGCTGTGGGCGGCAAAACGTTGCGGCCGACCGGTCAAATGGACGGCAACCCGCAGCGAGAGCCTGCTCTGCGATAATCACGCCCGCGATCAGGTCGTCTACGGTGAGCTCGCGCTCGACGAGAACGGCAAGTTCCTGGCGATCAGGTCGGCCGCCTATCAGGCGCTCGGCGCCTATTGGTGGGGGGCGGCGACGGCGCCGCTGTTCTGGTCGTTGATGTTCATTCCCAGTCTCTATGATGTGCAGACCATCCATTGCAGCACCAGCGCCGTGTTCACCAACACCGCGCCGACGTCCGTCTATCGCGGTGCCGGCCGCCCGGAAGCGATTTATCTGATCGAGCGCCTCGTCGAGCGTGCGGCGCAGGTCACCGGGATCGACCGGGTCGAACTGCGTCGCCGCAATCTCATCAAGCCGGAAGCGCTGCCCTATCACACGCCGACGCATCACACCTATGACAGCGGCGAGTTCGAGAAGCTGATGGACCAGTGCCTGGCGCTCGCCGACTGGAACGGCTTTGCCGCACGGCGCAAGGACAGCGAACGGCGGGGTAAGCTGCGCGGCCGCGCCGTCACGCCCTACATCGAGCTCGGCGGCGTTATGAACGACCGTATGGAAATAAAATTCGATCCCGGCGGCATGGTCACGATCATTGCCGGTACCCATTCGCACGGCCAGGGACACGCCACCGCATTCGCGCAACTCGTCGCCGAATGGCTCGGCGTGCCATTCGCAGCGATCAACTACATCCAGGGCGACACCGAGAAAGTGGCGTTCGGCCGCGGCACCTATGCGGCGCGCAGCTCTTTGGTCGGCGGCAACGGACTTCGCATGGCCGCCAACGCGGTCATTGCCCGCGGCAAGGAGATGGCCGGCGCGCTCATGGAAGCGGCGCCGAGCGACATCGAATTCGAGGCCGGCTCCTTCACGGTGGCAGGCACCGATAAGCGGATGTCGATCGCCGATGTTGCTCACGCTTTTTTTGCTCCGGCCGGGCCGGTCATGAAGCTCGGCCTCGGCCTCGACGGGGTCGGCACCTGGTCGGGCGTTCCCGGCGGCGCGCCCAACTATCCCAACGGATGCCATGTCTGCGAAGTCGAGGTCGATCCGGAAACCGGCGCAGTCCAGATCGATCAATTCGTCGCCGTCGACGATCTCGGCATGGTGATCAACCCGATGATCTGCGAAGGGCAAATTCACGGCGGCATCGCCCAGGGTGTCGGGCAGGCGCTGTTCGAGAACATTGTCTACGATACGTCGGGTCAGCTGATGACCGGGAGTTTTCTCGACTACGGCATGCCGCGGGCCGATGATTTCCCCCTGTTTGTTTCCGAACTGGTCGAAATTCCGGCCACGACCAATCCGCTGGGCATCAAGGCCATCGGCGAAGCGGGGACGATCGCGGCGCCACCGACAGTGGTCAACGCGGTGCTTGATGCGCTGAGCGGTCTGGGCGTGGAACACGTCGATATGCCGCTGACCCCCGCGCGCATCTGGCAGGCCGCGAACGATGCGAAGAAAAATTAGGTGAAATGGAGGGGCGGAGTTCTTGATGTCGCAGCACAGCACCATTTCGAAACCGCCGTCGGCGATGCCTACACGCGCAAGCCCTGTCATCCGCGAACACAAAATCCCTACAGCTGACAGCAAGCCCTACATTGCGATCGAAGGGCCGGACGGAAAGCTGTGGTTCTGCGAGAACGGTGCCGCGAAGATCGGTTGCTTCGAGCCCGCAACTGGCACGTTCCGCGAGTTTGCGCTTCCTTCCGCCAATTCGATGCCGGTCGGTATCGCCGTTGGCGCTGACGGCAATCTCTGGTTCACCGAAAAGGCCGGCAATCGTATCGGCCGGATTGGTCCGACTGGTGCGATCACGGAGTTTGCGGTGCCGACCGCCAATGCCGGTCCCGATGGCATCGCTCGCGGTCCGGACGGCAATATCTGGTTCTCCGAAGGCGATGCTGATCGCATTGCGCGCGTCACACCCGATGGCCGCATCACCGAATTCGGCGCCGGCATCACGCCGGGCAGCCGGCCACTCTCCCTCGTCGTGCGCGGTGGCGCGCTCTGGTTCAGCCAAGCCGGCGCCAGCTGCATTGCCCGCATGACCCTGGACGGCAAGGTCACCGAATTTCCGATCCCGAGCCCCGACAGCGGGCCGCGTGCCATGGCACTGCATCCCGACGGCAGCATCTGGTTCGTGGAGACCGGCGCCAACGCGCTCGGCCGCATCGCCCGCGACGGCGCGATCGTCGAATTCGCCTTGCCGACGCCGAATGCGTCGGTGCGCGGCGTCGCCGTGGCGACCGACGGCGATGTTTGGTTTACTGAAAACTTCGCTAACAGAATTGGTCGAATCGACCGCAGACGGCGATATGATCGGCGAGTACGATATTCCCACGCCGGCAAGTGGCGCGCGCTGCATCGTTGCCATGTCCGACGGCCGGCTGTTTTTCACTCAATACGACGCTGGCTTGATCGGCGAGATCATCCCGCAGCGAGTGTGAACTGAATGTGACGCCGGAACTCGAAAAATTCTGCACGCTCGACCTCGGCCTCCGCCCTTGCGGACGGGGCGAGTTCCCGCTAAATAGACGGCATCGAGTTTTCGGGCCGAACGACTAGGCCACGCAGCGACAAAGCGCGCCTGACTGACGATCTTTCACCAAAATCTCGAGCGAACCGGGCCGTGCACCTCGCGCGGCCCATATCTTGATTCCTAAGCAGGAGTGTCCCGTGAGCAACGGAACAGTGAAGTGGTTCAACGCGCAGAAGGGTTATGGATTCATCCAGCCGGACGGTGGCGGAAAGGATGTCTTCGTCCATATCAGCGCTGTTGAGCGCGCCGGTCTGCGCGAGCTCAGAGAAGGCCAGAAGGTCGCATTCGAAGTCGTAGTGGACCGCAAGACCGGCAAGTCGGCTGCCGAAAACCTGAAGACTGTCTGAAGACGAATGGCGAGACCTTCAGTTCAGCTTGGTCTTGCCTCTGTTTAAGCTCCCGCGAAGCTAGTCGCCGTCGGCTACTTGTAGTAGCCGACGCCGCATCCCTGGTCGCCGATCCGCGTCACAAAGGATTGCTTTGGGACGGGCTCGGTGGTTCCGGGCTTGGGGAAGTTATAGTCCACCGTGGTAAAGCTTCCCGCCTTCGCCGCGTCGAATAATCTCTTTCCGATCGGATCGTCCTCGAATTTGAAGGCGCGCACATCGGTGCCGATGAGGGCGGGATTGGGATGCGCGTCGGTCTTGCCGTCCGCCATATTGAAGCAGAACACGTAAAGGTCATGATCGTGGAACTGCTTGTTGCTCTTGTCGTTGAATTCGGCGAGTGCGGCGGTCTTATTGGCCTCAAGCGCTGAACCGGCGCGTTCAAGCATCGTTCTTGCTTCCTGCGCTGTACCGAATTGCTGGGCGTCAGCGGATGCCGCAGTCCATAGCAGTGCCAACGCCGCCAAGGCGGACGCCGCCCTTAATTTCTTCATGCGTTTTCCCTTTGCGGTCGGCCGCTCGTCCCCAGGCGGCTCTTCGAATTGTTGCCGGCAGTAAGCACGAATTGCCGCCTTCGTCCATGCGCCCGCATCGCATCAGATGCGGTCGAAGGACCGCGCGGTTTGTTCAAAATTGAACAATGCCGATCTGGCGGTCAGTGCCCGGTGGAAAGTCCGGGAAGCGCGACGCCCAGCGTCTGCAAGATCAGAAAGAAATTCAGCAGCAGCACCGCAGCGGCGCCGACCAGCGCGGCCAGGCGGGTCATCCGCCCGTTGGCAAAGCCGCCCATGATATCGCTCCTGCCGGTGAAGATAATCAGCGCGATCATCGGCAGCGGCAACGCGATGCTGAGCACCACCTGACTGACCACCAGCGCATTGGTGGCGTTGACGCCCAGCGCGACGACGATGAATGCCGGCAGCATCGTCACCAGCCTGCGAACCCAGATCGGAATGCGAAAGCCGATGAAGCCCTGCATGATCATTTGCCCGGCCATGGTGCCCACCGTCGAAGCCGAAATCCCCGAGGCAATCAGCGACAGCAGGAACACTCCGGCCGCTCCGACACCGAGAAGCGGCGTCAGCGTGTGATAGGCGGTTTCGATCTCGGCGACTTCGGGATGGCCGGCGTGGAACGCGCTCGCCGCCATCATCACCATCGCCATATTGACGAGGCCCGTGACGGCAAGGGCAACAACGACTTCCCGGTTCGAGAAGCGCAGGACTTTGCGCCGCTCGGTGTCGTCGCGAACCGGCATGCGCGCCTGGGTCAAGCCGGAATGCAGAAAGACGGCATGCGGCATGACGGTGGCGCCGATAATGCCGACGGCGAGCAACAGCGCCTGCGCGTCGGCGATCCGCGGCACGACGGTGTGCACGGCCGCCGCAACCCAATCGACCGGCACGATGAACATCTCGACGAGGTAACACAGCGCGATAATGCTCACCATGCTGCCGATGATCAGCTCGATCGGCCGGAAGCCGAAGCCTTCGACCATCAACAGGCCGTAGGTCACGATCGCGGTCACGACCATCCCGGCCAGCAGCGGCATCTGAAACAACAGGGAAAGCCCGATGGCGCCGCCGAGGAACTCGGCGAGATCGGTCGCCATGGCGGCGATCTCGCTGACCACCCACATCGCCCAAACGATCGGCCGCGGAAAGTGATCGCGGCACATTTCCGCAAGATTGCGGCCGGTGACGATGCCGAGTTTGGCCGATAGCGCCTGGAACAACATCGCGATCAGATTGGCGAGCAGCACCACCCAGAGCAGGCCATAGCCGTACTTCGCCCCGGCCTGGATGTTGGTCGCGAAATTCCCCGGATCCACATAGGCGATCGAGGCGATGACCGCCGGGCCGGCGAACACCGTGTAGGCGCGCCATCCGCCGCGCTGTCCGGCCAGCACTTGGCGCGCCGCGGCGACGGTGCGTTCGGTCAGCGAACTGCGGGGTACGACGGTCTCGGTCATATCGAACTGCGTGAAGCCCTGACTGAATAGTGTAGCCTCGGCTACTTTATAAGAAGTGAGTGTCTCGGCGTCAATGGTTACAAATTGTAGCTGAAGCTACATTTTGACACCACCAGGAAAACGTGGTCTCGCCTTGCGGTCAGGGCAGGACTGGGCCGGTTGCGGGACCATGACAGCGGCAACGGCGGACACGGCCAAACGCAAGCAGGGCAGCGGCACGGGAGAACTTCCGGCTGAGGGCACCCAGGCGCGCCGCTTTGGCAAGACGCGGTCAGCGCAGTCAACCGCGTTGCTGGAAGACTACGTCGAACTGATCGCCGATCTCCTGGTGAGCGCCGGTGAAGCCCGACCGACGGATATTGCCCGGCGCCTTGGCGTATCGCACGCCACCTCGGTCAAGACGATCGCGCGATTAAAGCGCGCCGGCCTGGCGACGGCGCGGCCCTATCGGGGGGTATTTCTAACCGACAAGGGGCAGGCGCTTGCCGACCGCGTGCGCGTCCGCCACCGACTCGTTGTCGATCTTTTGCGCGCCCTGGGTGTTCCGAGCGAATCGGCCGAGGCAGACGCCGAAGGTATCGAACACCACGTCTCGGAAACGACGCTCAAGGCATTTGCGCAGTTCCTCAAATCGCGCGAGTAGCGCGTTATTTCAGGTCGGCGGTCGTGAATTCCGCGCCCGGCCGGCAGCGCGGCTTCGGAATGAGGGTTCGTTACGCGGCGTGATCGGCGAGCGCATCGACGATACCGTCGACGACTTCCTCAACGAGTGCCTTGTCGTCGCCTTCGCCCATGACGCGGATCACCGGCTCGGTCCCTGACGGCCGCACCACCAGCCGGCCATGCCCGTCAAGGCGTTGCTGCGCGTCTTCGATCGCCGAGCGCACTTTTACATTCTCCAGCGGCTTACCGCTGCGATAGCGCACGTTCTTGAGCACCTGCGGCAGCGCCGCGAAACGGTGGCACACCTGCGACACCGGCTTGTCCAGCTTCTTCACCACCGCGAGCACCTGCAACGCAGCGACAAAGCCGTCGCCGGTCGTGGTGTAATCGGAAAGGATGATATGGCCCGACGGCTCGCCGCCGACGTTATAGCCGTTCTCGCGCATATGCTCGAGCACGTAGCGGTCGCCGACCGGCATGCGTACGAGCGAGAGTTTGAGCGATTGCAGATAACGCTCAAGACCAAAATTTGACATTACGGTGGCGACGATGCCCGGCCTGGCCAGCAGCCCATCCTGCTGCCAGCTCTCGGCGATCACCGCCAGCAGCTGATCGCCGTCGACCAGATGGCCTTGCTCGTCGACAATGACCACGCGGTCGGCGTCGCCGTCGAGCGCAATGCCGATATCGGCGCGCATTTCGCGCACCTTGCGAGAGAGCGCATCGGGCGCTGTCGAGCCGCACTCCCGATTGATGTTGAAGCCGTCCGGCTCAACCCCGATCGAAACGACGTCGGCGCCGAGCTCCCACAGCGCCTCGGGCGCGACCCGATAGGCGGCGCCATGGGCGCAGTCGATGACCACGCGCAAGCCTTCGAGCGACAGGTTGCGCGGCAGCGTGCGCTTGGCGAATTCGATGTAGCGGTCATGAACGCCGTCGATGCGCTTGGCGCGGCCGAGCTCCCGGCTTTTCGCCAGGTGCTTGGTCATGTCGCCGTCGATCAGAGTTTCGATCTGGCGCTCGACTTCGTCCGAAAGCTTGTAGCCGTCCGGGCCGAACAGCTTGATGCCGTTGTCGTCGAACGGATTGTGCGACGCCGAGATCATGACGCCGAGATCGGCGCGCATCGAGCGCGTCAGCATGGCCACGGCCGGCGTCGGCATCGGCCCGAGCTGGAGCACGTCCATGCCGACCGAAGTGAAGCCGGCGATCAGGGCGGTTTCGATCATGTAGCCGGATAGTCGCGTGTCCTTGCCGATCACCACGCGATGGCGATCTTCGCCGGAGCGCCGGAACACCAGGCCGGTGGCCTGCCCCACCTTCAGCGCCAATTCCGGCGTGATCACGCTATTGGCGCGGCCGCGGATGCCGTCAGTGCCAAAATACTTACGGGCCATGTTCCCCCACCGCCGCCTTTCCGACGCGGCGATATTAACCCGTTCCGGGTGACGTCTGCCTCAAAAAATATTCAGTAATCTTACCGCGCCGGATAACGCTTTTTCCATCGTACGAGGGCCAAATAACGTGCCAATTCAATGGCCTGCTTGGCGCAGGCGCGAACGGCTCTGCGGTTTCCGTTCGCCGCCTAGCGGTCGCGTCGATCGCGTGCGCTATGCGGCGGTTGAGTGATCGCGACCGGATCGGAACCGGGAAACGTGTCCTCCAGTCCGCGGTCGAGCTCTTCATCGAGAGCTTCCTTGCGCTCTTCCTCACGTTCGCGCCGCTTATCGGCCTGATCCTTTGCGTCGCGGTCGAAGGCGCCGCGATCGAGTTTTTGGCTCCGGTTCCATTCGTCCATCATGGTCTTCGTCCTGAAATCTGCGCTGGCCGGCCCGCTGGCTAGGTTTAAACGCGTCACAGGCGGTCGCTGTTCCGCCCGGGAACTGCGCCCGACTTTATGCTATTCGAGAAGCTGCCGAGGGCGGGAACGGTAACCATGCGAACGATGACGTGTATCGAGGATTTGCGGCAAACCGCGCGCAAGCGCGTGCCGCGGCAGTTCTTCGACTACGCCGAGGGCGGCTCCTACGCCGAGCAGACGCTGCATGCCAACCGTGCCGATCTCGAAGGCATCAAACTCCGCCAGCGGATACTCGTCGATGTCTCCGCGCGCAGCACGCAGGCGACGATTCTCGGCGAGCCCGCGTCGTTGCCGTTGGCATTGGCGCCGATTGGACTGTGCGGCATGCAGCACGGCGACGGCGAGATTCTCGCCTGCCGCGCCGCGCAGGCCGCAGGAATCCCCTTCACCCTTTCGACCATGTCGATTTGCTCGATCGAAGACGTCGCCGCGTCCGTCGACAAGCCGTTCTGGTTCCAGCTCTACGTCATGAAGGACCGCGGCTTCGTACGCGCGCTGATCGAGCGGGCGGCCGCGGCCAAATGCAGCGCGCTGGTGCTGACCGTCGATCTGCAGGTCCTCGGCCAACGGCATCGCGACATCAAGAACGGCATGACCGTTCCGCCGGAGCTGCGGATCAGGAACGTCATCGAGATGGCGAGCAAGCCGGCCTGGGCGCTGAGCGTCGCCCGTGGCAAGCGCAAGACCTTCGGTAATCTCGCTGGCCATATCCGCGGCATGGAGAACGTCAATTCGCTGTCGCGCTGGATCGCCGGTCAGTTCGATGAAGCACTGAGCTGGAAGGACGTCGAATGGATCGCCGGCCTGTGGTCCGGCAAGCTCATCCTCAAGGGCATCCTCGACGTCGAGGATGCCCTTATTGCGGCGAAGACCGGCGCGGCCGCGCTGGTGGTGTCGAACCACGGCGGCCGCCAGCTCGATGGCGCACCGTCCTCGATCGCCGCACTGCCGCCGATCGCCGCCGCCGTCGGATCGTCGATCGAGGTTCTGTTCGACGGCGGCATCCGCTCCGGCCAGGACATCATGCGCGCGCTCGCGCTCGGGGCGCGCGCGTGCCTGTCGGGTCGCGCCTACATCTACGGTCTTGGCGCCGGCGGCCAAGCCGGCGTCGCGCGCGCGATCGAGATCATGCGAAACGAGCTTAGCGTCAGCATGGCGCTGACCGGCGTCGCCAGCATCGACCAGATCGATCGCCACGTCATCGCGGAAGTGTAGAATCCCCAAACCGCTCCTCCCTGCGCAACTGGAGCCAGCACCGATTTGCGCGGGAATGAGCGGAGGGGCCGTGGGCCCCTTAGTCCTCTTTGTACCCGTAGCCCGGGACGTTGCCGGTTGCGCCGTAATATTTGTAGGGCAGAAACTTCCCCGTCATGGTGAGCTTCACGCGGTCGCCCTTGGGGTCGGCTTGCCTTTCCAGTTGCAGGTCGAAGTCGATCGCGGACATGATGCCGTCGCCGAACTCCTCTTCGATCAGCGCCTTCAGTGCCGGACCGTTGAGCATCACCAATTCGTAGAAGCGGTAGATGAGCGGGTCGGTCGGCGGCATCGGCGTGCCGCGGTAGGGCACCTCGTTGAGCAGCGCCTGCTCGCTCTTGCTCAGGCCGAACAGTTCGGCCGCCCTCGCCACCTGCGGTTTCGTCAGCTTCATCTGGCCGAGGACCGCGCCGGCGATCAACAGCGGCGACATGCCGCCGATCTCGCCGCAGATGTGCTTCCAGGTCCAGCCGTTTTCGCGCTTGATGTCGAGCAGCTTCTCGGTGAGTTCGGTGCGTGTCATGGACGACCCCCTCTCGGTTGCCTGTGGGCTTGCTTGCCGGCGGCAACGAGAGGAGCAAGTGCCGTGCCAAAACGCGGCCGGGATTTGATCCCCGGGGCCGCCCGGATGAACGCCTAACGGGCCGCTTACATCGGCGGATCGACGCCTTTGCTGCCGACGATGATGACGCCCGCTTCGACCGACCCATCATCCAGCTTTTTCCCCCTCGGCACGAAAAACTTTTCGCCGGCTTTGATGTCGGCCAGCGTCGCTGGAACGAACATCACGACTTCCACGTTTGCCGGCACACTGATCGTTTTCTCCCCGTCCTTGTATTTCATAACCAAGGACTGGCCGTCATTTTTGACCACCTGACTGTCGATATTGCCGTTGGTCATCGTGCTGTTCGGCATTAGATCCCAGGCGTAATGGCCTTCGCCGGTGCCCCGCATCGCCTCGGGAAAAATATGGATCTCCACCGCCTTCTGGCTGCCGTCCGGCTGCGGCATGGCGGTAATACCGACGAAGACGCCCTGCTTGACGTCGGCCAGCGACTTTTTGTCGAGTGTGAGCACGTGCGCGCCGTCTGCGAGCTTCACTTGCACCATCGCGCCATTGCGGGCTTTCACAGACAAGGTCTTGCCATCCACTTTGTCGATAACGCCGCGCACCCGCACCGGCGCCTGCGCCGCGGCTATCGAGACTGCGAAGACGAGGGCAAGGCCGGCGCCGAGCAGCTTCCCTAACATTTTTGTCATGATTCATCCTCCGAAACGAAATTTGACGTGCCGTCGGTAGCGGACATGAATTGACCGCCGCAAACCACAACTGCGTTATCCGGAAACTTTTCCTGCCGTGGCGGCAACGTCGGACTCGATCAAAGCGCGCAGTTCCGGCGTTACCGTGGGCGTCTTGCCAAACCACAATGCGAAGCCGCGCACCGCCTGATGCAGCAGCATGCCGAGGCCATCGGCCGTGCGCAGATGGCAAGCGTTCGCTGTTGCGATGAGCGGCGTACGTACCGGCACGTAAACGAGATCGGCGACGACGCCGTGAGCGGGCAGGCGAGCCAGATTGATCGCGAGATCGGGCTGTCCCGCCATGCCTAGCGTCGTGGTGTTGACCAGGAGCCCCGCACCGGCGAGTGCGGCATCAAGCTCATCCCAGCGCGCGACCTGCACGCGCGCGCCGAATATTTGCCGCAGCGCTTCGGCACGACCGAGGGTGCGGTTGACGACGACAAGCCGTTCAACGACGCGGCTGAGGAGACCGTAGATGACGGCGCGCGCGGCGCCGCCGGCGCCCAGCACGACCGCCTTTGCAAGGCCACGATCCCAAAGCGGCGCGTCGGCGTCAAGATTGTCCAAAAAACCTTCGACGTCGGTGTTGGTCGAATGCAGCACGCCGCCGTCGAGCCACAGTGTGTTGGCGGCGCCGACCGCGCGGGCACGCTTGTCCGGCTTCGACAGCGTCAGAACGGCTTCTTTGTGCGGCAGGGTCACGTTGGCGCCGACATAGCCGCGCGCGGCGAGTGATCCGACGAATGCGGCAAACTCTTCCGGCGGCACCAGTTCGTGCCGGTATTCGCCGGCGATCCCGTAGCGCTTGAGCCAATAATTGTGAATGAGCGGCGAGCGCGAATGCTGGACCGGCCAGCCGATGACGCAAGCCGCGCGGCTGGCCGTCGTCACGCCTCGTCCGCCACGGAATTGCGCAGCACGCCGATTTCAGGACATTCGATCTCGATGGTATCGCCGGGTTTGAGCCAGACCGGCGCATCGGTCTTCGGTCCTTTTTTGACCGGCGTGCCGGTGACGATGATGTCGCCCGACTTGAGCGTCATGAATGTCGTGATATAGGCGATGAGATCGGTGAACGAGAAGATCATGTTCGCCGTGGTGTCGTCCTGCTTGACCTCGCCATTCTTGCGCACGGTGAGGTGCAAGGGCTTGGTCAGATCGACATCGGTCTCGATCCACGGCCCGATGCTGCCGGTGGCGTCGAAATTCTTGCCTTGCGTGACGTTGAATTGCCCGTGCCGGAGCCAATCGCGGATGGTGCCTTCGTTGCACAGCGTCAATCCGGCGATCACCTTGAGCGCATCCTCCTTGGCTACGTGTTTGCATTCGCGGCCGATCACCATCGCGATCTCGCCCTCATAATCAAGCTGTTCGGAAATCTTCGGGCGGATGAGCTTCTGCCCGTGCCCAACCAGCGAATTTGGCGCGCGGTAGAACATGCTCGGATATTTCGGCGCGTCGCTCAGATTGTAGTCCTGGCCGCGGTTGGCATAGTTGATGCCGATGCAGAGGATCTTCTCCGGCGCGGCCAATGGCGGCAGCAGTTCGACCTCGGCGAGCGTCAGGTCGGGGCGCACGCCGTCAGCGGCGGCTTTGGCCTTGTCCACGGCCTCGGCGCGAAAGACTTCGAGTAGGGTGGCGAATCGGCTGAGCCGCAGGCGCAGATCGACGATGGCGTCGCCGACGACCGCCCCGAAGCTCGGCCGGCCGCGCATATTATAGCTTGCAAGCCGCATATCGCATGTCCTCCACGCGATGTGTTAGAAGTCGGCGCACAACCCGTCAACGGCGACCGAGCATGCCGATCCACGACCCGGTTTTCGACCCGCCTTTCAACATCGTCCGCGCCAGCCATGTCGAGCTCGGCGTCAGCGATCTGGAGCGTTCGCGCGCCTTCTATGTCGATTGCCTCGGCCTCTTGGTGAGCGACGAAACCGACGATGCGCTCTACCTGCGCGGCGTCGAGGAGCGCAACCACCACTCCATCGTGCTGCGGCGCGAGCGCGCGCCCGAGGTGCGCTCGCTCGGCTTCAAGCTGGCAAGCGAAGAGGACCTCGACCGCGCGGCGTTCTGGTTCGGCCGTCGCAACTTGCCGACCGCGTTCCCGGATGTTCCGCATCAGGGCCGGACTTTGCGCACTGCGGATATATTCGGCATGCCGCTCGACCTCTACGCGCATATGGATCAGTCGCGGTCCATGCTGCAGAACTACGGCGCCCATCAGGGCGCGCGCATCCAGCGCATCGATCATCTCAATTGCTTTACGCCCGACGTGCAGGCGAGCTACGATTTCTATAGCGAGCTCGGCTTCCGGCTCACCGAATACACCGAGACCGACGGCGCCGATGCCAAGCTCTGGGCGGTGTGGATGCATCGCAAGGGCAACGTGCACGACCTCGCCTTCACCAATGGGCTGGGTCCACGGCTGCATCATATCGGGTTGTGGACGCCGGGCGTGCTCGACATCATCCACATTTGCGATGTGATGGCGACATGCGGCTATCTCGACAACATGGAACGCGGGCCCGGCCGGCACGGCATTTCCAACGCCTTCTTCCTCTACATCCGCGATCCCGACGGCCATCGAGTTGAGCTGTTCACCTCCGACTATCTTACCGTCGATCCCGATCACGCCCCGATCCGCTGGTCGCTGACCGATCGGCAGCGGCAAACCTTGTGGGGGCATCCGGCTCCCGCCTCATGGTTCAACGAAGGCTCGGCGTTTTCCGGGGTCGTGCCGCACGCACCCGTGCTGGCGGCGCGACCGATCGTGGCGATGTGAATTTTCCGCCCGGCAGCGCGCGAGCTGCGCACAAGCGTTGAGGCATTCTGAATCGGGATAGCGAAGCGATTATTTCTTCGGCGGGTTCTCATCGGGCCCGGTTGAGCTCGCGGTCAGACGACCCGCTTCGACGGTACAGGCTCGGAAATTCGATAACGCTTCTTGCGCTCCGTCCAGTGAAGCCGAATAGGTGGAGGCATTGGTGACGAACTGCATTTTACCGCCCTTGCCCAAGAGGCTGAAAAGTTTGTCGTTGTCGGACGGCGGGAGGTCGGCAACGACATTTGAACCAGCCGCGCCGTCGGCCCTTCGATCGACTTGATAGGTGCCGATCGAAGCTCCATCGATCAGGATTTGGATCGAAGGACCAGCAATGGCTTCGGCTTTGGTATCGGTAATGGTGGCGCCGAGACCCTCTTTGCGCCACCTGATCCCCCACAGGTACAGGTCGCCGGTTTTCTTGCCGTCGTGGATCGTTACAAGCCGGCAGCCGAGCGAGCCATCGACCAGACGCACGAGGTCGACCTGCCAAGCTCCACTCGCCGCCCACGTCTTCAGAAGATTCTGCGCCGGCGGGCTTTGCGGCCGGTCTTGAGCCAACGCGATGGCCGAGCATGAGACGACAATGATCCCCGCCAGCAACAACCGCATCATGTGAGCACCCCAAAAGCCATCAGATCGGAGTCGATTGAATCAAAGTTTGTGCTCCAAGGCCAGCCGGTTCATCGACTAATCTGCGGTGCGGCGACGTTGAACCCCGACCATGACGGCCAGCAAGGCGGTCACCGCCAAGGCCGCCGAGATCGTGAGCGCCGCTTTCAGACCCGGCATGAAGCCGCCCGGTGCGCCGAGCAGCGATCCAAACAGCGCGACACCAAGCACGCTGCCGGTCTGGCGCATGGCATTGAGAACGCCGGAGGCGACGCCGGAATATTGCTTGGCGACGCTGCCCAGCATCGTCGAGGTCAGCGGCGGCACCAAGAGACCGACACCGCCTCCCAAGGCGATGAGCTGCGCACAAAGCGATGCGTAGCTCGATCCCTCCCGTATCCCGAAAAAGCAGATGCAGCTTAGGGCCATGACCGCCAAGCCGATGGCGATCGTAAGCCGGGCGCCAATAGCGCCGGTGGCGCGCGCGGCGACGAGATTGGTCACCAGCACCGCCGCCATCATCGGGGCGAACGCAAACCCGGTCTGCAACGGCGACAGATGATTGAGCCGCTGGAAATCAAAGACTGAACACGAAGATGAGGCCGTAGCAGCCGACATTGACCAGGAGGCCGGCCAGCGAGGTCGCACTGAAAGCCGGCGTGCGGAACAAGGCGAGCGGCAGCATCGGCTCCTCGGAGCGAAACTCGACGACCAGAAACAGCACGGCCAGGACGGCGAAGGCGACATACCCGCCGAGCACCAAGGGATCGATCCAGCCACGCTGACCGCCTTCGATCGTCGCTGCGGCAAGGCTTCCAAGTGCCAGCACCGCGATGGTCTGGCCTGGTAAATCCAGCTGCCGCCTTGCCGAGCGGCCGGTTTCGTTCGCATAGCGCCACGTGAGCCAAATTCCCGCGAGCCCGAGCGGCAAATTGATCAAAAAGATGCTGCGCCAGCCGACCAGCGCGCCGCCCACCAACGGCCCTGCGGTCAATGAAAAACTCGCACCTGCGGCCCATATGCCGACGGCGCGGTGGCGTTCCGCCTCGGCGGCATAGGCATGGTCGAGAAGCGCCAGCGAATTCGGCACCAGGACGGCGGCGCCGATGCCCTGACACAGACGAGCGACAATGAGCACCCACAGTGTCGGCGCCAGCGCGCACGCCAGCGATGCCAATACGAAGATTGCAAACCCGAGCACGAAGACTCGCTTGGCGCCGAGGCAATCGCCGAGCGCACCGGCGGTCAGAATGAACGCGGCGAAGGTGATGGTGTAGGCATTCACGATCCACTGCAAATCGGCGAGCGAACCGCCGTATGTTACGCCGATGCTGTTGATCGCGACATTGACGATGGTGACGTCGAGCTGGACGACGACGTAGCCCAGGCTCATGGCGGCAAGCGTGAGCGCCTTTGCCCGTGGCGAGCGCCGCCCGCGCAGCGGCACGACGTGCCGGTCGGTGTCGCCGGCAACGTGCCTGGCCGAAGTTGCGTGCGGAAAGATCGAAATGTTCATTAGCGACGCTCCGATTTCACTTCCTGATAACGCCCATCGGCGCCGATAGCCCGCCTCGTCACTTCGGCAATTGCCGAAGTGACGTCGCTGGAACCGGCCGCGCAAAAAGGCCTATGTGTTGGCGATGGTCGGAACTCAGCCCGCCGTCGCCGAAATCGCCGCTCTGGTCGGCAACCAGGCGCGCGCCAACATGCTGATGGCACTGATGGACGGACGCGCTTTGACGGCGAGCGAGCTTGCTTATGTCGCCGGCGTGTCGCCGCAGACCACCAGCGAGCACCTCGCCCAATTGCGCGAAGCGAACCTGCTATTGCTGACCAAGCAGGGTCGGCATTGCTACTTCCGGCTTGCCTCGCCGAAGATTGCGCGCATGATCGAGGGCATCATGGTCGTGGCGGCTGATGGGCCGCAGCGCTATCGGCCGCGCTGGAACGGTGATGATGCACTGCGCACGGCGCGCACCTGTTATGACCATATCGCCGGCCGTCTTGGCGTCGCGCTGACGGACGCCTTGACTTACCGCAGGCACATTATGCTGACCGAGGACGGCGGCGTGGTCACCCGCGCCGGCGCAAAACACCTTGCGGGTTTCGGCATCAAGCTCGACGACGTCCAACATGGCCGCCGCACCTTCTGCCGGCCATGCCTGGATTGGAGCGAGCGGCGGCCGCATCTTGCCGGCGCGCTCGGCGCCGCTTTTGCCGACCGCTGTTTCGAGTTTGGCTGGATTGCGCACATTCGCGACTCGCGCGCGCTCAGAATCTCCGCCAAGGGCGAACGCGGTTTCGCGGAGACTTTCGGGGTTTCGCTGACGGCGGAACCGCCTGCCGCGTTGCGCGCGGCGGAGTGAATGCCGCCTTATTGGACCCGGTCGCGGTGCGAGATTTCGATGACGCGGGCGCGCGTAGCCAGCGCATCGACCAGCGCGTCGGCCTTGGCCTTGTTGGCGGCGTCGAGGTTGGCGTCCCATTCGTCGAGCAGATAGATCTGCGCATCGGTCGAGTTGACGATTTCCTCCAGCGACTTGAGCTGCCGCTCGCCCGACGAGAAGCCGAGCTTCTTGTCCATCGATTCCGTCACCACCACGACCTCGTCGTCGTCATCGCCTTCGACGTCGACCGGCACCACGCCGCCGGTGAACTTGAACGCCAGCCGGTCCGAGGTCGGCCAATAATAGGCGCGGCGCCGCAGCTCGGTCTTAAGGCTCGCCAGCAGCGAGGATTTGCCGGTGCCATTGGCGCCGCGGATGTTGATACGCCCGGTCGGACGCGCTTCGACGATACGCAATGCATCGTTGACCGAGGAAACGATATGGGCATCTTCCCCGTCGCGCAGCACCAGCCGGTCGAACTTGATGCGGCTGTCGAAGGTCTCTTCAGGCTGCGGCAGCATATTGGCGGCGACGCCGCCGAAGCGCGTCCAGATGGCGATGAAATCGTTCCAGCCGGTGGCGAGCAGGTGCAGCTCGTAGGTCATCTCGATCTGCCGCGGCAATGTCGTAGCCAACGCGATAAGCAGCACCGTATTGCCGACATTGTGCACGGCGACCACGCTCATGGTCGCGAATACGATGGCGAGACTGACGATGCCGCTCATCGCGCTCATGCCTTCGCGCGCCACGATGGCGCGGATTTGCGCGGTGACCGCTTCGCGCAGCCTGCTCTTGAAGGCGGCGAGCCAGAGCCGGAGATTATAGGCATTGCCGCTTAAGATGTTGTCCCAGGCGGTGTAGCCCTGCGCGGTCACGCGGTTGTTCATGCGCTGGTTTTCCAGATAGGTGCGTGCGATCGGATTTTGCAGCACCCATTGCATCAGCAGCAGGGCGGCGAACGCACCGACATAGGCGAACGGCAGGCTGACGTCGATTTCCGCGCCCAGCACGAAAGCATTGAACACCAGCCCGAGGAACAGCTTCAGGGCGAATTCCAGCTCATACATCACGCTGAAGAAGCACTGGAACGTCTCGCCGGTCAGAAACGGCTCGACCTGTTCCCGCGCCGGCTTGTCGCCGAACAGCTTGACCTTGCCGCGATTCTCGCGCGCGAAACGCAGCATGAATTTGCCGAAGCCGCGATAGCCGGCACGCTCGGCGAAGACCCAGCTGATGACGCCGCTGACATAGGAGGCGGATTGCGTGGTCAGGATCCAGATGAGATCGCTGAGCAGGAATTGGCCGGTAGCGACTTTGCGGCCGGCATTGATGACAAGCCAGGTCGTGCCGGCCGTGAGCATCGCCTCGATCACCATCAGGACGATCATAACAAATAGCGAGGGCGAGAGCAGATAGCTCGCCAGCTCCACCCGTGAAATCGGCTTTTGCGTCATGGCGTACCGGAAATGGGCGCGTGCGTGGAGCGCCGACTCGCTGCTCCAACGGGGCATCCTAGTGGGGTGGATTTGAAGTTCCTACCGCCCGGCAACAGACCGCACAGGAACTTTCAATCGAAAAGACCGCGAATTCCACTGAGACGACTGATTTCAGGCTTCCACGCCGCGCCGCTGCTCCAGTTCGTCTTCGAGCTTGCGAAGATTGTCGAACAGCCGCTCGGTCGAGAGACGCAGGAAGTAGAAGCCGAATGTCGGGTTCTGGTAGTAGAGTTGCTCGACCTGCTCATAGGTGATCGACAGCACCGTGCCGTCCTCGATGCATTCGAGCGTCGCGGTGCGGCGATTGTCGGGCGCCAGAAAACCAAGCTCGCCCACGACCTGCGCCGGCTCCAATTCGATGCCGAGCTCGACGAGTATGTAGCGGCCGGTGACGGTACAGAACATTTCGTCCGCCAGCTGGCCCTTGGCGAACAGAATGTCGCCCTTCCTGAAGCGCCGCTCGGCCATGAACGGCTTGAGCCACTGCATCGAAGCGCTGCCGCTGGTTGCATCGCGTACGTTCCTGATCAGGACGATCATCTGATAAAGGCGCCAGCCGTTGAGTGGCAAAGCGAACGCCTGCATCGCCAGCGGAACCCACCCGTGCGCGACCGCGAACACGGTGATCAGGAAGCAGTTCGCGATGATGGCCAGGATCCGCAACGGCACCATAGTCTTGGTCGAGGCGGTCGCCACGATGAACAGCGACGCGCCGCTGGTGAAAAGGTCGGTCCAATGCATCGATTATCCTCCGCGCCGCGCTCGGCTGCCGTGCAATCTCGATCGGTGATAGGCACGACCGCGCTGGCGCAATCTCCAATCCAGCCCACTATACCGTACCATCCCGGGCGCTTCGCCGCGGCGATGCTGGCGCGCGAGGCCGCTCTTGTCGTATGAATGTGATCCCGGTTTTCTCCAAGCATCGAGCAATGATTTTGCAACTCAACGAAACGCACGACCCCGCGCGGCGAAGCTACGTCGAAAGCGCCAACGCGCCGGACAGCGGCTTCCCGATTCAGAATTTGCCGTTCGGCGTCTTTCGCCCGGCGGGCAAGATGCCGCCGCGCGTCGGCGTTGCGATCGGCGATCAGATCCTCGATGTTGCGGCGGCGGCAGCGTCCTTCGACGGGCTTGCCGCCGCGGCGGCGGCAGCCTGCGCCGCGCCGCATCTCAATCACTTCATGTCGCTCGGACCGCCGGCGTGGTCGGCGCTCCGGCTGGCGTTGTCGCGCGGCTTGAACGCGGGCCGCGATGACCAAAGCCTGCGGAGCCATTTGACGCCGATGGCACAGGCCGAGATCGTCCTGCCGGTCGCGATCGGCGATTTCACCGACTTCTACGCCTCGATCTTCCACGCCACCAATGCCGGGCGTGCGTTTCGGCCCGACAATCCGCTGTTGCCGAACTACAAATACCTGCCGGTTGCCTATCACGGCCGCGCCTCGTCGATTCGGGTCTCTGGCACGCCGGTCAAGCGGCCGCGCGGCCAGCGCAAGCGTGCCGAAGGATCGGCGCCGAGCTACGGACCTTCGCGCAATCTCGATTTCGAGCTCGAGCTCGGCTTCTACATCGGCGTGCCGACCGAGCTTGGTGAGACCGTACCGGTCGCCAAAGCCGCAGAGCATATTTTCGGCTTCTGTCTTTTGAACGACTGGTCGGCGCGCGACGTGCAGGCTTTCGAATACCAGCCGCTCGGTCCATTCCTGGGAAAGAATTTCGCCACCACCGTCTCGCCCTGGGTGGTGACGCAGGAAGCTTTGGCGCCGTTTCGCACCGCCGCCTTTACGCGGGCGCAAGGTGATCCGGCGCCGCTGCCGCATCTCGACGACCCGGCGGATCGCGCGCAAGGCGGCCTCGACGTCACGCTCGAAGCCTACATGTCGACGGAGGCGATGCGACGTACCGGTGCGGTGCCGCTACGCCTGACCCAGACCTCGTTCGCGATGATGTACTGGACCGTGGCGCAGATGGTGGCGCACCACGCCTCCAACGGCTGCAACCTGCTGACCGGCGATCTGATCGGATCGGGCACGATTTCCGGCCCGGACAAAGGCAGCTGGGGGAGTCTTCTCGAACTTTCCGCCCGTGGCCGCGAGCCGATCGCAATGCCGGGCGGCGAGCAACGCGGCTTCATCGAAGACGGCGACGAGATTATTTTTCGCGGCTTCGCACAAAAGCCCGGCTATCCACGCATCGGTTTCGGCGAATGCCGCGCCGTGATCTTGCCGGCGGAATAACGGCTACTCCGCCGGCACCCATTTCTGCAGGCGCTTTCCGGTATCGACTTCGCCGGTATAGAAATTGCCGCGCGAGTCGAATTTGCCGACGTGCACCCAATGAAACTCGCCGGTTTCGCGGCCCGGCCGGCCGTAGGTGCCGACCACGACCCCATCCCTGCGCCGCACCGTCTCGATGACGTTGTTGGTGCCGTCGATCAGCACGAAGTAGTTCTGCTTTTTGTCGAGCGGTGAAAACGCCAAGCCCCAGGCCGAGCCGGGCCCTTGCGTCTGCGGGTCGATCACGAACTGCCGCACGAAGCCGCCGTCCTTGCGGAACACCTGCACGCGATTATTGGTGAGGTCGCAGACATAGACAAAGCCGTCCCTGCCGAGCGCGATGCAATGCACCGGATTGGCGAATTGCGGCGACTCCGGATTGTGGGCCGGCAGGTTGTCGTCGGTCGGCGGCCGGCCGTAAGCGCCCCACACGCGCTTGATCGCGCCGGTGTCGCCGTCGAGCACCGCGACGCGGTGATTGCCGTAGCCGTCGGCGGCATAGATCTCGTTGGCGTCCTTGTCGAGTTCGAGGGCGGCCACCTGCCCGAACTGGCTCAGATCGGTGCTCGAGGTCAGCGGGCCGCTTTTGCCGATCTGTTTGACGAACTTGCCGTCGGTGGTGAACTTCAGCACCATATTGTCGCCCTTGCCGTTGCCGCTCAGCCAAACGAAACCTTTGTTGTCGACCAGAATGCCGTGCTCGTTCAGCGGCCAGTCATAGCCCAGGTTTTCCCCCGGACCGCCCCAGGATTTCACGATGTCGCCGCTCTGATTGAACACCAGCACCGACGGCGCCGGCACACAGCACTTCGAGCGCGGCGGCGCAAGCGTCGCCCCTTTCTCGTCGTCGGTCAGTGAGCGCGGTCGCTGAAACACCCAGATGTTGTCGGAAGCGTCGACCGCCATGCCGCCGACCTGGCCGAGGATCCAGTTGTTCGGCAGCGGCTTCGGCCAGTACGGATCGACCCGAAACGCCGGCCCCTGGGCGTGGGCGGAGAGTGTGGCGAGCAGCAACACAGTACTGACCACGAGTGTCCAAATCCATGAGCGCTTGAATGTCATTTTTGGTCTGCTCCTGCCTTATTCCCGTCATCCTGAGGCGGCCGCGGAGCGGCCCTCGAAGGATGCGGCCAAGGCGCCCAGGCCGTCGCCCTTCGAGGCTCGCTTTGCGCGTACCTCAGGGTGACGGCGCCGATCAATGAATCTCCGGCTCGGCGATGGGCGTCGTACCCTCCAGGAAATCGAAGTCACAGCCCTCGTCGGCCTGCCCGATATGCTGCGAGTACATGGCGCCGTAGCCGCGCGCGTAATGCGGCGGCGGCGCCTTCCAGGCCGCTTGCCGGCGCGCAAGCTCTTTGTCGCCGACATGCAGATGGATGCGCCGCGCGGCGACGTCGATCTCGATCTCGTCGCCGGTCTGCACCAAGGCGAGCGGGCCGCCGACAAAGCTCTCCGGCGCCACATGCAGGATGCAGGCGCCGTAGCTGGTGCCGCTCATGCGCGCGTCGGAAATGCGCACCATGTCGCGGACGCCGGCTTTGAGAAGCTTCTTCGGGATCGGCAGCATGCCCCATTCCGGCATGCCGGGGCCGCCCTTGGGGCCGGCGTTCTTCAGCACCAGAATATGGTCGGGCGTCACCTCGAGATCGTCGCGCTCGATCTCGCCCGCCATGTGCTCGTAATTCTCGAACGCAATCGCCTTGCCGCAATGTTGCAAAAGGCGCTGGTCGGCGGCGGCGGGCTTCATGACGCAGCCGCGCGGCGCCAGATTGCCGGTGAGCACCGCGGTCGCGCCTTCGGGGTAAAGCGGCGCCGACAGCGGATGGATCACGTCGGGCAGATGCACCGCGCTGCCGGCGATATTGTCGCCGATGGTGCGGCCGGTGACGGTGACGCAAGAAAGGTCGAGCAGGTCCCGCATCGAAGACATCAGCGCGCGCAAGCCTCCGGCATAGAAAAAATCCTCCATCAGATATTTGCCGGACGGCGTGATATTGGCGATCACCGGCACCTGCCGCGAGATTTCGTCGAAGCGGCGCATGTCAAGAGTGACGCCGGCGCGGCGCGCCATGGCGATGACGTGGATGATGGCGTTGGTCGAGCCGCCGAGCGCCATGTGGACGCGGATGGCGTTGTCGAACGCGGCCGGCGTCAGAATCCTGTCCGGGGTCAGGTCTTCCCAGACCATGTCGACGATGCGGCGGCCGGCGGCGGCGCACATGCGCGGATGATTGGCGTCCGGCGCCGGGATCGACGAAGCGCCGGGCAGCGACAGCCCCAGCGCCTCGGTGATTGCCATCATGGTCGCGGCGGTCCCCATCACCATGCAGGTGCCGAACGAGCGGGCGATGCCGCCTTCGATCTCGTTCCATTCCGCGGCGCCGATATTGCCGGCGCGTTTCTCGTCCCAGTATTTCCACACGTCGGAGCCGGAGCCGAGCGTGTGGCCGCGCCAGTTGCCGCGCAGCATCGGCCCGGCCGGGACGTAGATCGCCGGCAGTCCCATGGAGATCGCGCCCATGATCAGGCCCGGCGTGGTCTTGTCGCAGCCGCCCATCAGCACCGCGCCGTCGATCGGATGGCTGCGCAACAGTTCCTCGCATTCCATGGCGAGGAAATTGCGGTACAGCATGGTCGACGGCTTCACGAACGGCTCCGCCAGCGACATCGCCGGCAGCTCGAGGGGAAAGCCGCCGGCCTCCCAGACGCCCCGTTTCACGTCTTCCGCCCGTGCGCGTAAGTGGCCGTGGCAGGCGTTGATGTCGCTCCAGGTGTTGAGGATGCCGATCACCGGCTTGCCGACCCAATCCGCGCGGTCGTAGCCCATCTGCTGCAATCGCGAGCGGTGACCGAACGAGCGCAGATCGTCGCGGCCGAGCCAGCGATAGCTGCGTAGCTCTTCAAAAGTCTTCTTCTTCACTGTCATGCGCCGGACTCGCTTCTCCTGGCAGTGGCCACCGGCCAGTTTGCCCTTATTATGCTTGCCGGCAAAGCCGCGGGCGCATGCGCAAACTCATCCCTCGCAGGTCGTTCATGAGAATGCAGCTGCACGACATCAAGCGGGCGTTTTGCCGCCATCCCGACCCTTGAGGATGTTCCTGGCGATGATGAGTTGCTGAATTTCACTGGTCCCGTCAAAAATGCGAAACGCGCGGGAGTGCCGGAACAGGCGTTCCACCGTTGTCCCTTTGAGAACGCCGAGGCCGCCGAAAATCTGCACCGCCTGGTCAATGACCTCGAAAGCCCGTTCGGTCGAAAAATATTTCGCGATCGCGGCTTCGCGCGCGATGCCTGTTCCGCCTTTGTCGTACTGCCACGCCGCGCGATACACCAGCAGAGCGGATGCATCGATGCTGACTGCCATATCGGCGAGTTTTGATTGCACGAGCTGATGCTCGGATATCGGCTTCTTGAATGCGGTGCGCGTGACGCTGTGCTGGATGGCTTCTTCCATGGCGCGCCGCGCCAAGCCGAGCGTCGCCGCGCCTACGGTCGGACGAAACAGCTCCAGGACGTTCATTGCGATTTTAAATCCGCCGCCGGGCTCGCCGATAAGGCGGTCGGTCGGCACGCGGACGTTACGCAAACTCCATGTTCCGACGGTGTGAGGCGGCAATACCGAGAGCCGCTGGTCGAGCCTAATGCCGGTCTCGTTGCCGTCGATGGCGAAGGCCGAAATGCCCGTATCACTGTCGTCGCCGTCGAGCCGGGCGAAGACGATATACATATCGGCAAGTCCACAATTGGAGGTCCAGGTCTTGCGGCCGTTGATGACGTAATGGTTGCCGTCGCGGCGAGCCGTGGTCGTTATGGCGGCCGCATCCGATCCGGCGCCCGGCTCGGACAGGGCGAACGCCGGCAACAGCCGGCCCGACAGGTAACCCGGCAAAAGGTTTTCTCGAAGCTCCCGCGAGGCATAAAGCGCGATCGGCAGAATCGCCAGCCACGGCTCGGACAGGGCGACATCCGCCATTGCCGACGAGTATGCGCAGATTTCTCGCAGCAGACAGACGCTGCGTAAATCGATCTTGGGTCGGTCGTGCGACGACGTTTGCGTCGTCAAGGTTTTTTGCAACCAACCCGACTGCGCCAGCAATTCGAATATTTTCCGGGCGGTAACGCCGTCGCCGCCCTCGTCCTGTTCAAATTCGCGAAGCTCGGCGGATGCCCAGGTTTCGAACGCCGGGGCGAACGCGCGGTGACTCCCATCAAAGAATGGCCAACAGAGGTGCGATAAGTCCATCCCCGGCGTTTTATCGGTCATGAATATCAGTCGTTGTCAGAGGTCTCGCGATGTCGGCGCGTGATTGGTTGAGTTTTTTCGCACTGTCAGTTGCGCCGTACCGAAACGAGTGTCGGCGGATGCTCCTTAAATTCTTTCGCTAGTTTCGTTACATCGTCGATCAATGCGCGCAGCGCTTTTATTTCGACCTTTAGGACAGACAACAGAATAGGCCGTCCTACCCTATCGCTCAGTCCATCAACGCGAATACGCCTAATTTCTTTTGTTTCCGTTGAAATATACCAATCGTCATGAAGGGCGCGATTGCGTCCGTCTATGCACTTTTGTGCTCGCTTGAGTATATCGAGCACTCTCTCCAACGCCGCAGCATTTTGCTTTTCTCTTGTGGAACTTGTTAGTGATCTTTTGCGAAGTCTGAACGTTTCCTTTGCTGCGTTGCGCATAATATCCAGTCGTGCTTGAGCATTTTGAGGTGTCTTGTAAATAGCTTCGCCAACGCGTGGGAAAATCAACATCATATTCGAAAACAAACTCGCCAACTCTAATTCAAGATCAACAGTTTCCAGTGCAATCATGCCGATGGCCTCCACATGATCCGGAAAACGTGATAACTGGTGTCTAGTTGTCATGGAATCCGCCCGACGGATACTAAGAAGTCAGACCGTTTCAGTGAGGAAGAAGCGCAGCAACGGTTTGAAGCCGCTTTTACGCGGCGTGCGGATCGCTGGTCCCCAGCACAAGGAAAGTGTGACTCCAAAGCTGGTTAAGGCGCAACGGAAGAAACGTTCCAAACGCAAATGAATCAAGCAGTCGGTATCGTCATCGGCGCGCTTTTGGTCGCCATAGCAATAGCTATTTCGCATCGGTACGAAATTGCGCCAGTTACACTTAGTCCGAATTACGTCGGCTTATGGCGTAGCGATAATTGGACGGGGAAAATCGAATCCTGTGACAGAGGTGCCTCTGGTGAGGCGTGTGAGACGGTCCACATGGTAAAGCACTAGAAATCAATGCAGCTTACGGCGCGCCAACGCGAGTTTGCCAAGGTAGCCGTGTGGGCACTCCCGGTCAGCATCGTGCTCGGCGCCGCGTTTGGACATTTCAACGCACCGGACGACGGCGTATGGGGCTATGTGCAAGGCGCCGTCGCAGGCATCTTGATTTCCGCCACCATCATCCTGCTCCAGTTTACCGTGTTCGGCCCAACGCGCAGCGCCTTGGCGCGCCGGGTGCCGTTCCTGGTGTATCTGACGCTGCGTGTTCTGGGCTATCTTGCCGCGATCCTCATGGGTCTCGCCGTCAGTGCGTGGCTGGTGCGGGAATCGCCGAGCGAACCCCTGATCCAGCGCGGCGGCGTGATCTTCTCCATCGTCCTGAGCCTCGGCTTTAATCTGTTCTACGGCGTGAACGACCTGCTCGGTCAAGGCGTCCTGTTCAATTTCGTCGCCGGCCGCTATCGCCGGCCCCGTGTCGAGGAGCGCGTGCTGCTGTTCATCGACATGGAAGCTTCGACGGTCATCGCCGAGCGTCTCGGCGAGACCGGCTTTCTCGATTTTCTCAACCGCTTTGTCGCCGATGTCAGGGAGTCTATCGTGGCGCAGCACGGCGCGATTCACAAATATGTCGGCGACGAGATCATCGTCACCTGGCCGCTTGCTGCCGGGCTCCAGGACGGGCGTTGCGTCCGCGCCTGCTTCGACGCGCTCGCGCAGCTGGACGAGCATGCCGACGCCTACATTCGCGATTTCGGCATGCCGGCGAATTTCCGCGCCGCGCTGCATTGCGGGCCTGTCGCTGTCGGCGAGCTTGGCACCATCAAGATGGAGATCGCGTTCCTCGGCGATACCATGAATACGGCAGCGCGCCTGCAGGAAGCCTGCCGCGACACCGGCTGTCGCGTCCTCGCCTCGGCAGCGCTGGTGGATCGCCTCGAAGCGTTGCCGCCCGGCATCGCCAAGCGCGCGATCGGCCAGCTTCGACTGCGCGGCAAGGAAAGCGACATCGCGCTCTATGCGCTTGCCGCCGCGGCAGCGACCCGCACTGATGCCGAGGTCACGACCCTTGCTTCCCGATCAGCCTGAAGAACCAAGCGCCGGCCTCACATTTCCACGACCAGATAATCCTCCTCGACCGAGACCGGGAAATTCTCGGCGATGTACGGGCCTTTGACCAATTCCTCGCCGGCGGCGACCACGACTTCGAACTGGCGGATGCGCATGGTCTTGGGATCGCAATAGCTCTGTCCGGTCGCGATCTCGAATTCCCAGCCGTGCCACGGGCAGCGCAGGAATTCGCCGGAACGGATGAGGCGGTAATCGCCGGGACCGCTCGACTGCGTCAGCCCGGTAATGCGGCCGCTGCAGAGCGGGCCGCCTTTATGCGGGCAGCGATTGGCCAGCGCGTAGAACTTGCCGGCGACGTTGAAAATGCCGATTTCGCGGTTCTTCGCGGTGACGAGCTTCGCCGTTCCCGGCGGCACCTCGGCGACGCGCCCGACGACGTGGCGGCTCATGAGGGCATGACCCGATCGAGCCGACGCACTTTTCCGCTCATTCCCGCGCAAGCGGCAATCCTGCCGGGGTGCGTCGAAGGCGGGGCGAGCGGACTAAGTCGCCGCTTCCGCGGGGACGAGCGAAAAATCACAGCCAATCCGGTCTCATCATCATGCGGCTTGAATCACGGCAGGCGATACAGCGCCTTGGCGTTGTCGCGCAAAATGCCGGCGCGCTGCGGTGCGGTCATCGTGAAGCTCAGCGCGACCTGCGGATCGTCGTAGTCCCAGTGCGGATAGTCGCTCGAATACATCAGCCTGTCCCAGCCGATCCAGCCGAGAATGTCCTGCAGATGCGCGGGGTCTTCCGGCTCCTCCATCGGCTGGGTACAGAACCAGAAATGCTCGCGCAGATAGTCCGACGGCGGGCGGGTGAGGTGCGGCGTCTCCTTGCGGTTGCGCTGCCATTGCTTGTCCATGCGCCAGCCGAGCGACGGCGCCCAGGAGATGCCGGTTTCGATCATCGCCACTTTGAGCCCCGGGAAGCGCTCGAACACGCCTTCGAAGATCAGGCTGACGACGTTGCCGACCACGCCGGTGCCGAAGGCGTAGTGTTCCTGCATGTAATAGGTGCCCCAGCCGGTGCCGCTGGTGGCATGGCCGCCGGAAATGCCGGCGGGGTGGATCCCGAGCACGAGGTTGTTGCGGGCGATCGCCTCGTAGATCGCCCAGTATTTGCGACGGCCGAGCGGCTCGCTGGAGCGCGGCGACAAATCACCTGGCGAAACACGTCGTTCTGCGCGCGCTCGTCGATCTCGCGCACGGCGAATTCGGGATATTCCTGCGGCACCACGATGCCGGCCTTGAGGCGCTTGTCCTTCGCCACCCAGTCGTGGAGCTGCCAGTCGTTGGCCGCATGTGCGAGCGCGGCGCCGAACTCGACATTGCGTTCGTCCATGCCGCCGCGGGACAGCACCACCAGCATGCCGGTCTGGCAGCCGTTGAGGTCGAGATGCTGGCGCTGCATCAGCTCCAAATCGCAACCGGGCGGGCCGCCGTTACCGGGATAGGAATCGGCGCGCATGCCGGCCGCCATCATGCGTGGAAACGGCAGCTGGCCGATCAGGCCCTGGCACAGATGAGCGCCGAAAGTGTCGGCATGCTCGCGCCAGCGCGCCGAAAGGTAGGGGTGCATGTCCCTGGGCGTGCGCGGCACCGGATGAATGTCGCAATCGACGAAACCCAGCTTTTGCGCGGCTTTCACCTCGCGTTCGGGCACCGGCTTGTTCATGGCGCCATCTCCTCACGCATCGGGGCTCGTTCCGGACCCGCGCTCGCCGCCGCGTCGTCCGCCGTCCGCAAGCGCGGATAGGTGGCGAGCGGATTGTCGATCAGGATCTTGCGAATGATCGCATCGGACAATCCGTCTGGCAACGCGTCGTCGCCGTCGAACTGCCAATGCGGATAGTCGGTCGAAAACACGATCAGCTCGTCCGACTTGACGTGATCCATCACGCGATTGAGCACGTCGGCGTTCGGCACGTCGACCGGCTGCAAGGTGAAACGCACGTGATCGCGCACGATCTCGGCCGGGGCCCGATCGATCCACGGCACTTCCGTGCGCACGCCGCGCCAGCTCCGGTTGGTGCGCCACAAGAGCGTTGGCAGCCAAGTGAAGCCGGATTCCATCAGCACCAGTTTGGTGCCGGGAAATTTCTGGAATATGCCCTCGGCAAGAAAGCTCAGCAGCGTGTCCTCGAAGGCGGCGGCCTGCAGAATGCTGTCCTCGATGTGATAGGAGGGCCAGCCCGAACCGGTCGGCGCGTGGCGGAAAGTGGAGCCCGCATGCACGCCGACCGGCAGGCGGTGCTGTTCGGCCGCGCGATAGATCGGCCAATAGGTGCGATGGCCGAGCGGCCGGTCGCCCATCACCAGAAGCAGCACCTGCACGAAGCGCGGGTCGGCGGCGCAACGCTCGATCTCGGCGGCGGCGAGCTCGGCGTCCTGCGGCGGGACCAGAATCGAGGCGCGCAGCCGCGGCTCACGATCGAGCCATTCGCGTGCGACCCAGTCGTTGACCGCCTTGCACAGCGCCGCCGCCATGTCGGCGTTGAACAGCGCCACCGCGCCATGCAGCACATTGGCGATGGCAAAGCGCGTGCCGAACGCCTCGAGCGCCTGGGTGCGCACCGCATCGAGATCGGCGGCGGCCAGTCCCTTGGCCGGCCGCCAATCGGCCCGCGCCGATTGCGGCAGGTTCGGTGCGTAGCTCGCCAGCGTGAACGGGGAATGGTCGATATAGCGCTCGGCAAGATGCTCGCGCCAGAAACCGTCGAGATAGGGCATCAGCGCCGCCATGGCCGGCACGGCGGGATGCAGGTCGCAATCGATTGCGCCCTTGAACGGAAGCTTCATCGCCTGCCTTGCGTGTGCGGCCTACGCGCGAGATTGCCGCGCCACCGGTCGCCGTTATGCTTCACGTGTACAATTCAATGTTTATTATACACGTAAACGCATCGTCAGACAGCAGCGTGCTGATTCCGCTCCAACGCCTTGCGATCCCATTTCGCCAGGTCGGCCGCGGCTTCGTAGGTTTCCTGCAAGAACCCGAGCAGGAGCGTGTCGGGATCGTTCGACTGACGCACGGCGTCATAAGGCAAAATGAACTGCCCGAGGGCTTTGTCGTAAAAGGCGCCGGCGGTCCGCAGCCGAGCGTCGCCATAGCCGGCCGGCTCCGGATAGGCGTAGACATAGAATGCCGCGCGGCCGTAGCCGCCATTGCCCGGCCAGAAGCCGCAACTTGAAACTTCGTGCGAATAAGCTTCGGCCATCACCCAGCTTGCCACATTGGGCGTCGCGCCTTTCGGCGGCGGTGCGGTGCGGCCGGAAAAGCGGCTCACGGCAAGATCGAAACTGCCCCAGAAGAAATGCACCGGGCTCGCCTTGCCGATAAAGCGCGCCCGAAAATCAGTCATCAGGCGGTTCGCCTGCGCCAGCGCCTGGAAGAATCTTTCGGCAAAGACCGGATCGTACTGCGCGTGTACGGTGTCGCGCTCGAACCGCACCGCGTTCTCGATTTCGCCGGGCATGGTCCAGATACGGACCTCGATGCCGAGATGCCGCAGCCGCCGCATGAATTCGGCGTAGAAGTCGGCAACACTCATCGGCTCGAGCGCCATGATTTCAACGCGGCCGTCGCTGGTTTCGATGATCAGGCGGTGGTCGACAAAGTCGAAGCCGACATCGAACGTGATCCCGGCATACGGCATCGCCGGCGCCGCCAGCCCGCGGGCCGTGACCAGGAGCGTCGCATTCCACCAATGATTGATCAGCGGCGTGAGCGCGATGCGGACCTTGCCGACGATCTGCGTCCACAGCTGCAGGGTTTCGCAGGTCTGGCGCCACGACGACAGCGGTAGATCAGGCCACAGCAAATCGTTGTTCACGGCGATATCGTTTCGCTTGTCCGGCTCAATACGCACCCCGGGGCCATCAGTCGCGCGTTGACGGCTTCGCTCACCGCCGGCTCACTTGCTTGTTGAGGCCGCACCTTCAACATAGACCGTGTCAGTCGGTCCGTGGCCGGTGATAAACACGGTCACCGGCTCGGATTTTGTTTCAGCAAAATGCGGCTCTCCGGCTGGCTCGGTGTAGAAACTGCCCGCCGGCAGCGCCTTCAGGGCGGCCGCGTCATACCGCGTGCCGTAACCAAAATACCAGGTCCCGGAAACGACCGTGGCGACCCGATCGTCCCTGTGGGTGTGAGCCTTGATCACCGTATTGGCGGGAACATGGAGCGAGACCGTATAAATGCCCGGCCGACCGGGATCGCCGAGAAGCACGGTGGTTTCGATGCTGCCGAGCCCGGCGGTTCCAGCGCCTGCGGCGCTATGCGAAAGAGCCGCGACGTCGGCCGGCGCCAATCGCTGACGCGTTTCACCGGTCCGCGGGGCGCGGTGCAGGAACGCGGCGATGACGGCCATGGTGGCGGCGGGCTGCTCTTCCATCAGCCAGTGTCCTGAGTTCGCAATCGCCGCGCCGGTGACGTCGAGCGCGGCAAAGCGGATTTCGTCGGCCAGCGCCGTGCCAAACGATTTCTCCGCGCCGATCGCGAGCACCGGCATCGTCAACTTGCCGTTGGCCGCGAAGGCTTTGTTATCGACGGCATCTTGTGAAAACGCGGCGAATTGCTCAAGCGCCGAGTGCATCGCGCCAGGCTGCGCATAAAGCGCCGCGTAATGTTCGCGGGTCGCCTCGTCGATCGCCTTCGGGCTGGCGGACAGCTCGTCCCAGAAGCGGTCCAGATAAATGCGTTCGCGCCCGTGCACCAGGCGCTCAACGTCGGACCCGCGAAAATTGAAATGCCACAACAGCGGGCTTTGTATGATCTGGTCCCAATGGCCGATGCCGGGAAGTGGCGCATCCATCGCGACCCAGCGCGTTACGCGGTCGGGAAATTGTGCTGCGAAGGCGTAGCCGACTATGTTGCCGATGTCGTGGGTGACAAGATCGGCCTGCCGGATTTTGAGTTGATCCAGAATAGCGGCGATATCGTCGGCTTGAGCTTTCTTTTCATAGCCGGCTTGCGGATGCGACGAGAGCCCCATGCCGCGCAGGTCGGGAATAACCAACGTATGATCGTTGACAAGCGCGGCTGCTAACGGCGCCCACATATCGCCGGTGTCGCCGAACCCATGCAGCATGACAACAGCCGGTCCTTAGCCGCCGACGCGCACGTGATAGGTGGCATCGCCGACCACAACTTCCATGACGCTCAGACTTGCCGGAAACGGCTGGATGCCTGCTGCAGCTTGCAGCGAAACGAACGCGGTCGAAATGACAACCGGAAAATAACGAAACATGCGGCGCTCCATCGATGACGCGCAGTCGTCTCAACAATCGCCGGCGCCGTTCCCACGCCGCCCGTCGCCTTTCTGATAATGGTTTCGCATCGTAGCGTTTTTTGAAGAAATCGACCAGCTGGCGGATGGGCCGCCGTCCGTCAAGGCCGGCGTGACACGCTGTATATTTTTTAGGCAAATCGTTCACTCGCCGGGCGTGAGCTCCGGCTGAACAACAACTCTCAAAGCAGCTTTCCCGGAGTCGTCAGGCCGTTCATGGTCATGTAGCATCGCCGACCTAAGTCATCGTCATCTTTGCAAGTGCCCAGCTCCAAAGTTGCGCGGGCGCGAAACCGCAAGTGAATTTCGAGGAGGCTGTCATGTCATTGCTCGCGCTCCACGTTGCTCTGAGTTTGATCGGAATCGCATCGGGCCTGGCCGTGCTCTATGGGCTGGTGACCGGCCAGGCGTTCGGCGGCTTGACCGCCTTGTTTCTCGCCACCACGATCCTGACCAGCGTCACCGGTTTTCCCTTGCCGCCATTCGGCTTCGATCCGCCGCGCGCGGTCGGCACGCTGTCGCTCATCCTGCTCGCAATCGCCGTTCTGGCGCTTTACCTCTTCCACGCCGGCGGAGTCTGGCGCTGGGCTTACGTCGTCACCGCCATCGCTGCGCTTTACCTGAACGTCTTCGTCGGCATCATCCAGGCCTTTGCGAAGGTGCCGACCCTGCACGCGCTGGCGCCGACCCAATCGGAACCGCCATTTGTGGTCACCCAGCTTGTGGTGCTGGTGATCTTTGTTGCGCTCGGTGTTTTGGCCGTGCGCCGATATCACCCGGTTCTGCCGGCAGGCGCTTGAGCTGCCCTACCGGTGGGGCGGAGCGCTTGAGCGGGCGCGGAGCCGCTAATCGCCGCTGAAGATCGCCTCCGGCAGCAGCGCGGAAACCACGTAGTTGGGCACGTCGACCACATTGGAAATGCGAAGATCGACCGCGACGCTGCAGATGACATAGGCCTGTTCGCGGGAAAAGCCGCGCTCCTGCAGCAACGTGATCATGTTGAGCACCGCGTTGCGGGCGGCGAGCGTCAGATTTTCGCTTTCGATCTCGCCCTTGGCGTTGATCGGCATGCCCATGACGCCGAGAAAATTCTCCGGCGCGGCAAATTTGGGATCGGCAAAATAGCCGCGATGCGAGAACACCGGGCCGGCAAAAGTTCGCCGCTGCGCCAGACCCTTATGAATCTTGAAGCGGACCGCGACGGTTGCGCCCATCTCGACGGCGGTGACGCAGACTTCGCCATCGCCTTGGGCAAAGTGCGCATCGCCGGTCGAAAACAGCGCGCCCCTCGCGAAAACCGGCAGCAGCAGCTTGGCGCCTTTGGTCAATTGCTTGACGTCAAAATTGCCGCCGTTCTCGCGCGGCGGCAGCGTGCGCAGCCCTTCGAGGCCGCAGCGCCCGCCCGGCACTGCACCGGCCCCGCTCGGCGGCAGCACGAAGCCGCCGGCATCGAGCGCGCGTTGCTCGCGCTCGGTCCATTCCTTGAGCTTCTGCGCCGACGGCGCCACCCCGGAAATACCCATGAACGGCGCGCCCGGAATCCGCACGCCCGGAATTTCGGCGGCGGTCGCCCAGCCGTCGCGGATTTTCCAGTTGACGACGAACGGCGTCGTCATGACGTCGCGGAGAAAGCCCAGCCCCGGAACGATGGCGCTGAATGCCGTGGGTTGCGGCACGATGTCGAGGAATTCGACCTCGATCATGTCGCCCGGCTCGGCGTCCTTGACGAACACCGGACCGGTCAAGGGATGCACGAGATTGGAATCGACGTTTGCCAGATCGGCGACGGTCGCGTCAGGGCGAAGCTGACCGTCGAGCGCGTCGCGTGTTTCCAGCGCGACTTCTTCGCCCTCGGCCACCTCGAGTACTGCTGCGATGTCGGGATGATAGCGGTTGTGGCCGTTGTGCGGCTCGGCGGCCAAGGGCTTGTTGCGATCGATGCGGATCGTGTGCATGGGCGCTCGTACGTCAATTGGCCGGGCAGTGACCCTACAACGACGCGCGCTTATGCTTCAACCTCGCGCCGCGGTCAGCCGGCCGTCGCGGCCGCATAAATATGGCGTTCGAATTGGCGGTAGACCCGCAACGCGCGCCGATCGGCGAACGGCAAGACCTGCGTCATGAAGACGGCAGCGATGCGCAGTTTTGGATCGATCCAATAATAGGTGTTGAACAGGCCCGCCCAGGTCAAACTGCCGGCGCTGCGGCCGTCGGGGACCGGCTGCATGTTGATCATGTGGCCGAAGCCCCATTTGAGGCTGATGCCGGGAAAGAAATCGACATCGTTGGACAGCGCCGGCGTTGTCGTCTTGAGCACGCCGGCCTCGATGGCGCCGATCTGGTTCCTGCCCATGAGCGCGACGGTCTCCGGGCGAAGGATGCGCACGCCGTCAAGCGTACCGCCGTGCAACAGCATGCGGATCAGCGTCGATAATCGGCGCGGTCGAATAGATGCCGCCGCCGCCGGAGAAGTGTTGCGGCGCCGCTGGCCGCTGCTTTAGCCGCTCCATCGGTTCGGGCTTCAGCGACCCGTCCGGCTGGCGCCGGTGCACGCTCGCCTCGCGCGCGCGCTGCTGCGGCGCGATGATGAAGGCCGTATCGTTCATGCCGAGCGGGTCGAGGATGTGCCGGCGAAAATACGCGTCCAGCGGCTCGCCGCTGACCGCTTCGACGATGCGGCCTACCCAATCGATATGGGGCCGTATTGCCAGCGCTCGCCGGGATCGAACATCAGCGGCGTACGCGGCAGTTGCTGCGCGCCGGCGCCGGCAGTTTTTCGATTGTCGTGAAATATCGCAACGCCTTTGCGTCCCAGAGCCGATAGGTGAAACCGGCGGTATGGGTCAGGAGGTGACGCAGCAAAATCGGCCGCCTGGCCGGACGCAATCGCGGTTTTCCAGCGACATCAAATCCATCAAGCACCTGCGGCGCGCCGAGGGCGGGATCGATGTCGGGCGCCGGGGCGTCCAGCGAAAGCTTGTCTTGCTCCACCAGCCGCAGCGCGGCGATCGAGGTGATGAGCTTGACCATCGAAGCAATGCGAAACACGCTGTCGCGCGTCATCGCCGGTCCCTCACCAAGCCGGCGGCTGCCGAAAACGCCCTCATAGGCCACGCCGCCGTCAGTCGCCGCCAAGGCGACGACGCCCGGCAGATCGCCCTCGGTCGTTGCCGTATGTAACAGTGCGTGGATCGGGCGGAACGTTCCGGCGCCGAGTCCCGCCGGCTCGGTGGCCCGCGCGATGGCCGGCGGGTGCGCGGCCAATGCGCCCGCCGCTGCCAGCTTTGCCGCCGTTCTCAGGATGTCGCCGGCGATGGGGGTTATCGCGCATACCACATGGTGGAAGCCGTCAAGCGGCAACCAAGTTACCGAACTTCCGTGGGTTTTCTTTCTGCCGGTCGTTGCGCGGCGGCAGCTTGAACAGCCGCGCGGCGGTGCCGCCTAGAATGTTGTGCTTGCCTCTTTCCGAGAGGAACGGCAGGTCCCAGATGGTCGACGGCAGATCGAAGTCCAGTGCGGATAGTCGGACGAGTAGAGCAACTGGGTTTCCGCTTTGATCATGCGGAAAGTCGTCGCCATGGCGTCGTAATCCTAAATCTCCATCGGCTGCGACGAGTAGTACATGTCGCGCATGTAATCCGACGGCTTCTTTTTCAGCAGCGGACATTCGGACGGCCGCAGCATGTATTCGTGGTCGAGCCGCTGCATCAGGAATGGAATCCAGGCGAGGCCGGATTCCATCCAGATCACCGGCAGCTTGGGAAAGCGTTCGCCGAGGCCGTTGATCACCCAATTGGTGCAGTTGAGCACGTTGTACCAGGTGAAGCCGAGCGCATGGGCTGAGATGAAGCGGTTGCAGCTGGCGAAGCGGGCTCGCCCAGTTGACGCCGGAATGGAAGGCGATGGCGAGGCCGCGCTCCTCCATCGCGCGATAGACTTTCATGTAAGCGTTGTCGTGCACGCCCATGTTGGTGCGCACGGTGGTCACCATGAAGCCGCCGACGTTCTTGCGCCCGCCGAAGGTATCGACGTGGCGCAAGGCGGCGTCGGGATCGCGAAACGGCAGGCACAGCAGCGAGAAGAACCGGCCGCCGGCTTCCGGCATTACCGTCTCGGTAAGCCAGCGATTTAGGCCCACACAGCTCGACTTCCATTTCCGGCTGCGGATGCAGCCCGATATTGAGCATGCCGGTGGGGAACAGGCAGGAATAATCGACGCCCATGGCGTCCATCCAGCGATGACCGAGCTGCACGTCGCGAAACTTGCCGTCTTCGGTTTTCGCTGCCGCGCATCGGGTAGCGCGTGACGCGCCCGCCCATGTCCTGATAGCCGGTCGGGATCGGAACGATGCCGGGCTGCTGCTTCTTGCTGCGGCCGGACAACACCAGCTGGCGCAGCACGTCGTTTTCCATGAACGGCAGGAATTCGTCGTAGTGCTCGTTCTCGTAGTGGTGCGCGTCGACATCCACGATCAAAATCTCGTCGAATTTGCGCTGGTGCGCCTGCTTGCGGGCGTGTGCCAAGAGCCGCGAGGTGTTGAGCTCCTCGACGGGCACGCGGCGGCCGCGATCGGAGATCAGATCCATGATGTCCCCCACGCCGGGTGCGTGGTCCGCTCGTCCCCGCGAAAGCGGGGACCCGGAGCTGGATTCCCGCTTGCGCGGGAATGCGCGGATTTAATTTCTTCTTCATTTTACCGCCCGGTCCAGCCTTGCCACATGCCGAGCTCGAAGGCGGCCAGGTCGGCGGCGCGCAACAGCCCGCTCGCCGTGACCATCACGTCGGTCGCCGACAGCGAATTCTTTCCACCGGCGCCAATTCGTCGCCGGCCTCGCGGCGCGCGGCATAAAGCCGGCAGGCCGCCGCGATCAACGCCTGCAGCGCGTCGGCGTCGACCACATCGAGCCGACCGTCGGCGATGCCGCGCACGATGGCCGCCGCCAGACGCTTCGATTCCGCGGAGCTCGCGGCGTTCGATCCTTGGCGGTCGGCTGCGCCGGGCGCGAGGCACGGGCGGCCTTGGCGGCGCGATCGAGTGCGTCTTTGGCGGCGCGTCTAGGCGAGGACATAGACCCCATCTCCTCTGCACGACCGGGTACTTTTTCAACTCCATGCGGCGGTCGGACACGCATTCGCCGGTCTTCATATCGTATTCCATGCCATGCCGGGCAGACGAAGTGCATCTCGCTCTCGACAGCCCCATCGAGGTCTTGTCCGGGCGCAAGCTGCTCTTCGAAATGGCGATGGTCAGTCCTTCGCAGGCCGGACCGCCCTGGTGCAGGCAGAAATTAGAGTAGGCGTAGACTCGCCCTCGTGCCGGAACACGCAGATCTCGTTGTCGCCGACAAAGACGATGCGGCGCTCCCCGTCCACGAACTCGTTGAGCCTGGCGACGAACTTTTCGGGATGTTATTACTCGATTATCCGCCCCCGCGTAGCGCAGCGAAGCGGGGGAGGGGGACCGCGCGAAAGCGGTGGAGGGGGCACTCTTCACGAGAAGCCAGCCCCCTCCACCATGCTGCGCGTGGCCCCCCCTCCCCCGCCTTGCGGGGGAGG
>CAVRDC010000027.1:0-140785 GCA_963719745.1 uncultured Alphaproteobacteria bacterium
CGGTCCCGATGACACCATCCTGCCGTTCGAAGTGAGCGCACTCGACCTGCGCGGCCGCATTGTGCGGGCCGGGGCCGGCGGTCGATGCCATCCTCAGCAGCCATGATTATCCGCTCCCGGTGGCCAAGCTCCTTGGCGAGGCCATCGCGCTTACCGTCATGCTGGGTTCTGCGCTCAAATTCGAGGGCCGTTTCATTCTGCAGACGCAGAGCGACGGACCGGTGCGCATGCTGGTCGTCGATTTCACGTCGCCGGGCAAGGTGCGAGCCTGCGCGCGCTTCGACGCCGAACGGATTGCCGCCGCCATTGCCGTTGACGCTGCCGCACCGGGCCAGCTGCTCGGCCGCGGCCATCTCGCCATGACCATCGACCAGGGGGCCGACATGAGCCGGTATCAGGGGCTCGTTCCGCTCGAGGGTAAGGATCTCGAACACGCCGCCCACGAGTACTTCGTGCGCTCGGAGCAGATTCCGACCCGCGTGCGGCTTGCCGTCGCCGAGGAGTTCCGCGGCGGCGAAAACGGCGCGCGCCGACGCTGGCGCGCCGGCGGCATTCTGCTCCAATTCCTGCCCAAAGCGGCGGAACGCGCGCGCCAGGCTGATCTCGATCCGGGCGATGCACCGCCCGGCACCGAGCCCCACCTGCCGGCCGAAGATGACGCCTGGGTCGAGGGCCGTTCGCTGGTCGCTACTGTCGACGACATCGAGCTGATCGATCCAGCGCTGTCGAGCGAGGGGCTGGCCTACCGTCTCTTCCACGAGCGCGGTGTGCGCGTGTTCAGGACCGCGCCGGTGCACGCGCAGTGCTCGTGCTCGCGCCAGAGCGTCGAGACCATGCTGCAGAGTTTCCCGCAGGAAGACCGTGACGAGATCGTCGAGAACGGCAAGATTACCGTGACCTGCGAGTTCTGCAGTTCGACCTATGTGTTCGCCCCGGACGAAATAGCGCCCGCGGAATTCAAGGTATCGTAGAGCGCGTCGGCCGAATTCAGCCAATGACAGCGATACGGTTTACTTTTGCCGTATCGCCTTCGGTTCATGATCGGCGGCTTGCTGCTGCGGTCGCTCCCAGCCAAACACGCTGCGGCCGCCATAGCGGTGGGACTGTTCGCGCTCATCTGAAATCAGCGCGTCCAGGGTCGGGCCTTCTGCTGCGCGCTCAAGCCGCCGCGCTTGCCGATCGAGCCGCTGCAAGGCTGGAAGTTCGTCCGGCCAAGCTTGGCCTTTTCAACCGCGGACCGCAGCACCCGAATAGTCTCATCATAGACTTTAATCGGCGCCGGGAAGGGATGCCGATCCTTGCCGCCATGCGCCAGCGAAAAGCGCGCCGGATCGCTGAAGCGGCACGGCGCGCCGTGAATGACTTCAGCGACGAGCGCCAACGCGCGCACAGTTCGGGCGCCGACACCGGGCGTCAGCAGCAGATCGGTGAAGTCGACAGGGCCTCGTTCCGCCGCTGCGGCCAGATTGCCGTGCAGTCGCCGCAGATGAACGTCGCTGCACGGACATCATGATGCGCTGGGATGATGAGATGCGGCAAGACGCCTGAGCGGCGGTTCGCCGTCTTTGCCCGTGAGCGCGGCAAACTCGCGGGCGATGCCGTCGGGCCCCAGCGCGGCAAGAAGATCAAGCTGTTTGCGCGAAGTACGGGCGCGCTGATCGGTCAGATTGATGATGTTGCCTTGAGCTGGCCTTCGATGGCGGCATGCGGCTCGTCGACAAAGCTTTTCAGGCCCTCGGACAGCCAGTGATAGCGCCGCGCTTGCCGCTTGTCGCCATTCATGCCTTGTGGATCACGACCCAGTGCCCGTCCTCGGTGACGACGAAGCCGTGCAGGTAAAGCTCGAAACCGTCCTGAACGGCGGCGCTATCGACCTTGGCGACAAGGCGGCTCGCGGTGGCAAGCGCCGTGCCATCAAAGCCGATGCGGTCGCCAATGGCGACGAGTTCGACCGGGCGTCTGCCGCGAATGCTTTCCGCGTCCGCCGCAGACGTGAATGCCAAGCTCGCGACTGAGCGGCGTCAAGCCCGCTTAAGCGCTCCGAGAACACTGGTGGTAATGCCCGAGGAATGCCAATCCATCCCATGACGGCGCCGAAAGACTGAAACCAGAACGGATGGGCCAGCCGGCGCAGGAACTCGTCGCGGCCGTAATGATGGACAATGGCCTCGGTCATCACGGCGCCGAGCCGCGTCATGCGGTCGGCGAGCCACTGCGGCACATGGCCGCCGTGCAGCGGCAGGTCGGCGCTTCCTGATCTTCGCATCCTCGTTAAGCCCGATTCCGGAATGGCGCGGTTGTTCATTATTTTGTTCTAACGTCCGCAAAAGTCAATCCTGTCGGCCGCGGAAGAGAATTGGGCCGGCCGGTCCAACGCCGTTTCAATTGAGCGTTCGCTTGCTGCTGCCGCTGTCGAGCGAGAAGGCCGGAATCTCGATGTCGAAGTGCTCACCGCTGGCGGTCACCATGCCGTAGGTCCCGACCATGAAGCCCGATGGCGTTTGCAGCGGTACCCCGCTGGTATATTTGAGGTTTCCCCGGCTTTGAGCACCGGTTCCTCGCCGACGACGCCGGCGCCGCGCACCTCCTGGCGCGCCCGGTCGCATCGGTGATGCGCCAGTGCCGGGTCTTGAGCTGCACCGTGTCGTCGCCATGATTGGTGATGGCGATTGTATAAGCCCAAAAAAAATAATTGTTCTCCGGCGAGGAGCGGTCGGCGACGAAGCGCGGGGTCACCACGACCTCGATATTACGGGTGACGGCACGATACATGGTGCGCTCCTCGGCACAAATCCTGACGTAATCCCGGCGCTTTCTCAAGCCGCGGTCGGGTTGTTCCGAAGTCCGCACGAAGCGGCGCCACAATTGCTTGCGAAACACGCGATCGCGACACTAGATAGTCCGGCGACGTCCGCCGATCGGTTCGCGTCAGCCACGGCGGCCGGCAATGGTTGCAGAAATCCATGGCGATGGCCTCCCAGCCCCACGCGACTGCCAGCGAACGCGATCTGCGGCTCGATCTGTTTCGCGGCATCGCGCTGTGGCTGATTTTCTCGACCATATTCCCGAAAACATCCTGAACTGGTTCACGATCCGCAATTACGGGTTCAGCGACGCCACCGAAATCTTCATCTTCATTTCCGGCTATACCGCCGCCTTCGTCTATGGCCGCACCATGCGCGAACGCGGCTTCTTGCTGTCGAGCGCCCGCATCCTGCGGCGCGCCTGGCAGATCTACGTCGCGCATCACTTTCTGTTCACGATCTTCATGGCCGAGATCGCCTACGTCGCGGCGACCTTCGACAATCCGCTCTATGCGGAGGAAATGAAAGATCTCGATTTCTTCAAGCAGCCGGATATCACGATCTTTCAGGCGCTGTTGCTGAACTCAAGCCGGTCAACATGGACGTGCTGCCGCTCTACATCATCCTGTTGCTGTTTCCCCCGATGCTGTTTATGCTGCTGCGGCAGCCGAACGTGGCGCTCTTCGGATCCGCGGTGGTTTATGCGCTGGCGTGGAAGTTCGACTTGAACTTGCCGGCCTATCCGAACGGTGTCTGGTTCTTCAATCCATTCGCCTGGCAGTTGCTGTTCGTGTTCGGCGCCTGGTGGCGCTCGGCGGCGCGCAGCGGCTGGCCGGCGTGCTGCGCTCGCGCATCGCGCTGGGCCGCGATCGCCTACCTGATCTTTGCCTTCGCCATAACGCTGACCTGGCATTTCGAGTCGCTCGACCGTTTCGTGCCGGGTTTGCTGGCCTATTGGATGTATCCGATCGACAAGACCAATCTCGACGTGCTGCGCTTCGCGCATTTCCTGGCGCTGGCCGCGGTGACGGTTCGCTTCATCCCGCGCCATTGGCCCGGCCTCAAGTCACCGATCCTGCAACTTGCGATCCGCTGCGGCCAGCATTCGCTCGAGATTTTCTGCCTCGGCGTGTTTCTCGCCTTTGCCGCTCAGTTCATCATCGCTAAATCTTCCGGCGGCCCGCTGTTGCAGACGGCGATCAGCGTGTTAGGCATCTTCATCATGATTGCTACAGCGAACCTCATAGCGTGGTACAAGTTCATGGAAGGGCGAAGCCCTGTGGCCCGCGTCAAACCTCCGGACGCAGACCTCGCGGGAGGCGAGGCATGACGCTGATCATCGCCGCTGTCGCGGCCATCGCGTTCGTGAACGGCGCCGCCGCGGCCGAGCCGTCGGCGCGGGAGTGCGACGTGCCGGAATGGCTGATCGCAGCCAACGGCGATCTGACGCGGGTCAGCAACGAAATCAAGGATCGGCACCGCTTGGATATCAGCGTCGTCGGCTCCGGGTCCTCGGCGCTGTCCGGTCCCGACGGCGCCCGCTTTGCCTATCCGGCGCAGTTGGAGCGGGCGCTGAAAGAACGGCTGCCCAGCGTTGAAATCAAGGTCACCGCGCACGTTGCGTCACGGCAGACCACCGCGGATCTGGCCTCCGGTCTGGCGAAAATTCTTGCCGACGACCAGCCGGCTCTGGTGATCTGGCAGGCCGGGACCGTCGATGCGCTGCGCGGCGTCGAACCGGAGGATTTCCGCACCAATCTCGACCAGGGCCTTGACGCGATCACCGCCGCCGGTGCGGATGCCATTCTGATGAACATGCAATACAGCCCGCGCACCGAATCCATGCTCAGTGTTTCTCCCTATGCCGATGTTATGCACTGGGTCGCCGAACAGCGCGGCATTCCGCTGTTCGATCGATTAGCCATCATGCGTTACTGGAGCGATGAAGGCACATTTGACCTCTATGCGGCCACCAACGGCTATGCTATGGCGCGACGAGTTCACGAGTGCATTGGCCGGGCCCTGGCGTCGCAGATCATCAATGCCAGCCATCTCGACGCCGCAAGTATGCAGACGACGCGTTGATATCATCCAACCATAAAGCGGCGATCATTGGCATCGCCGGCGCGATGCTCTGGGCGGCGGCTCTGGTCATGCCCGCGCCCGCGCGGGCGCAAATGCCGGCCACCCATCCGATTGCGCCTGTTGCTCCGGCGGCGGCCGACGCTGCCGCAAAGCCGAGTTCGCCGCCCACGGCTGCTTCGCCGCTTGCGTCAATGTTCAGCTGCGGTGGACCGCCCGAATTCGCGCGGCTTAGCTACCCGCTGCGCCATGCCGCGCGGCGCATCGCGAACGGCGAGCCGCTCGTCATCGTCGCCGTTGGTTCCTCCTCGACCAGCGGTACCGGCGCGAGTTCACCGGCCGCAAGCTATCCGAGCCGCCTCGCGGTCGAGCTGAAGCAGCGCTTTGCGGCGCGCGACATCACCGTGCTCAATCGCGGCGTCGCCGCCGAAGAGACCCAACAGATGATGGCGCGGTTCGCCACCGACGTCATCCCCGCGCATCCCGATCTCGTGCTCTGGCAAGTCGGAACCAATTCGGTGCTGCGCGATCATCCGCTCAAGCCGCATTCCGCCCTGCTGCGCGAGGGCATCGCGCAGCTCAAGGAAGCCGGCGCCGACGTCATTCTGATGGATATGCAGTTTGCACCGCGGGTGCTGGCCAAGCCCGAGGTGCAGGGCATGGAAGATCAGATTGCGCTTGCCGCCAAGCAGGAGAGCGTCGATCTGTTCAATCGGTTCGCGCTGATGCGCAACTGGCACGAGGTCCAGCACATGCCTTTCGAGGCCTTCGTTTCGCCGGACCAGCTGCACATGAACGACTGGGGCTATGCTTGCGTGGCGAAGCTCCTGGCTGCCGCGATCGGCGAGGCGGCGACACGGCCGGTCGCGTCAGCCGCGGCGCGGTCGACCCGCTGAGCCGTTTCACCGTAGCTTCGGCATCACCTCGCTCGCGAACATTTCCATGTTGCGCCGCGCCAGCTCGTCGGACATGACCCCGAACTGCAACAGCGTGATCAGAATCTCAAAACCGGTCTGATCGCGCACCCGCTCGATCCTTTCACGAACGGTCTTCGGACTGCCGATGATGGCGGTGCCGCCGCCGATAAGATCGTCGACGGTTACGGCGCGTGGCCGCGACAGCGCCGGGCGCATCTTCATCGTCACCTTCAGCGAAGCGTTGGAAGTATAGCCGGGCGGCAGCAGCATCTCCCAGGGCATCGGCAGAAAATTGTTGAACAGCGACTCAATTCCCGCTTTCGCCTCTTCGCGAGCGCGCTCATCGGTGTCGGCAACATAGATCGGCACTGCCCAGCCGAGTTGGCTGCCGGCCGCGGTATAGCCGTGAGCCTCCGCGGCCTCGCGATACATGGTGTGATAGCGCATCACGGCGCTTTCGGGACTGAAAGTGACCATGAACGGATATTTGCGTTCCGGCGCCGATGCCCAGACCACCGTCTCGCGCGAGCCCATCGAGGGTATCCAGACCGGCGGATGCGGCGTCTGATAGGGGCGCGGCCACAGATTGACGTAGCGCAGGCGAAAGTGGTCGCCCTCGAATTCGAACGGGCCGGGCGTCGTCCACGCCTTGATGATCAGATCATGCGCCTCGTGAAAGCGTTCGTGTGAGAACGCCGGGTTGACGCCGGTCGAGTGGTATTCGGCGCCGATGCCGCGCACGAAGCCGGCGATGACGCGGCCTTTCGACAGCACATCGAGCATCGCGAATTCCTCGGCGATGTTGACCGGGTTGCCGACCAGCGGCAAGGCGCGGCCGAGGACGGCGACTTTTACCACCTTGGTGCGCTGAATGAGCGCGCTCGCGATCAGATTTGGGGCCGGCATCAGGCCGTACGCGGTCTGATGATGCTCGTTGACGCCGATGGCGTCGAAGCCGAGTTGCTCGGCATAGACGAGCTGGTCGAGATAGGAATCGTACTCGTCGGCGCCTTTTTTCGGATCATAGAAGCTGTTGGGCAGCACCACCCAGGCCGAGCGATGGCCCCTGGCCGCTTCGAGATCGAGCGGCCGATAGGGCATCAGATGGAAGCAGACGAACTTCATGCGTGCACGCCATCGAGAAAGGTGACGATCTTGTCAGTGACGAGATCGCTTTGCTCCACATGCGGGCTATGTCCGCACGCTTCGATGATCGAAACCTGCGCGCTGGGCACACGCTCGCCCCATAGCCGCGCATAGGCGCTGGGGAGAATTTGGTCCTCGCGCCCCCACACGACGTGGGTCGGCACGGTGATCCGATGCAGCCATTTCTCCAGGTCTGGATTGAACAGGCGTGGCTCCCAGCCGAATTTCACCGCGGCCAGCCGGTTTTGCAGGTCGATGTCGACGTCGGCTTCGCTCGTCGGCGCAATCAGGGACGCTACCGCGGCGAAAGTTTGATCGTGGAAGCGATGGCGCGCGAACTCGTCCGGCGACCAGATGAAAATGTCTCCAGGCGGCATGCCTTTGATGCGGATGCCTGCCGGCGCCAGCAATGTCAGGCTGGCGAAGCGACGTGTGTTGCGGGTCGCGGCTTCGGCCGCGATCCAGCCGCCGAGCGAATGGCCGATCACATGGACCGGCGATGAAAAAGCCTCATCCAGAACGTCGAGGTAATGCATCGCAAGGTCCGCCACGCTGCGGAGCCATGGCGGATCGTCGGATGCGCCGAAGCAGGGGTGCTCGGGGACCGCCAATGCGTAATGCTGAGACAGGCGATCGAAGAATGGCAGCCGCGCTGGCCAGCCGCCGGCGCCGTGGAGGAACAGGATCGGCGCGCCCGCTCCGCTGCGCCGGACGCGCACGGCGACACCGCGCGTGATCAGGCGATCGGCGTCATCGGTCATCGCGATAAGTTTACACCGCTTCCAAGGCGGCAAGCACGTCCTCGACGATGTCATCGGGATGTTCGAGGCCTACCGACAGTCGTACCAGGCCGTCGGTGATGCCGAGCTCAGCACGCTGCGCCGGGGTCAGCCTCTGGTGCGTCGTCGTCGACGGATGGGTGATGAGGCTCTTGGCATCGCCGAGATTGTTGCTGATGCGCACGAGCTTGAGCGCGTCCTGGAAGCGGAACGCCGCCTTCTTGCCGCCCTCAACGTCGAAGGCGACCAGCGTCGAGCCGCCGCGCATCTGCTTCTGCGCCACCGCAGCCTGCGGATGATCCGGACGGCCGGGATAGATCAGCCGAGCGATCTTCGGATGTTCGGCCAGCGTGACCGCGAGCGTCGCGGCGCTGTCGGTCTGCCGGCGCACCCGTACCGGCAGCGTCTCCAGTCCTTTGAGCAGGACCCAGGCGTTAAACGGCGACAGCGAGGGCCCGGTCTGGCGCAGCAGCACATGGACGTGCTTCTGGATGAAGTTCTCCGAACCAAGGATGATGCCGCCGAGGCAGCGGCCCTGGCCGTCAATGTGCTTGGTCGCCGAATAGACCACGCAGTCGGCGCCGAGCGCGAGCGGTGACTGGAAGATCGGCGTCGCGAAGACGTTGTCGACGACCAGCGTCGCGCCGGCCTCGTGTGCGATCTGCGCAACAGCGGCGATGTCGATCACCTCGAGCGTCGGGTTGGTCGGCGTTTCGATGAAGAACGTCCTGGTGTTCGGCCGCACTGCGTCGCGCCACTGGTTCAGATCGGTGCCGTCGACCAGTGTCGAGGCAATGCCGTAGCGCGGCAGATAATCCTCCACGATGTAGCGGCAGGAGCCGAACAGAGCCTTGGCCGCGACCACATGATCGCCGGCCTTGAGCTGGCCGACCAGCGCCAGCGTCACGGCCGCCATGCCGGTCGCAGTCGCACGCGCGGCTTCGGCGCCCTCGAACGCCGCCATGCGCGCTTCGAACATCGCGACGGTCGGATTGGCGAAGCGCGAATACTGAAAACCGGGATCTTCGTTCTTGAAGCGCCGCTCGGCCTGGGCGGCGCTCTCGTAGACGTAGCCCTGGGTGAGAAACAGTGCCTCCGAGGTCTCGCCGAATTGCGAGCGCAACGTGCCGGAATGGACGAGACGGGTCTCGGGACGATAGCGATCGGGTGCGGACGCGGTCATTGCGGCCCTCCTCCTTGGCCAAAACAAAAACCCGGCCGGGAGGACTAATCCTCGGGCCGGGCTCACGCGTCCCCGGCCTTTTAGCAAGTTGTTTTACGTGGCTGCAAGCCGGCCGGCTCAAATGACCACGGGATAAATTGGCTCATACGCCCGACGCGACTTTCCGTCAAGCCTGGGGTCGGGTTAGATCGCATCCGTGCCAGCTCTCGTTCTGCAATTTCGGACAACGGAATCCTGCCCGACCGCATGATCGCGGCGCTGGCCGAAGAGGGCGCGATTGCGGCCGGGCGCCCGTTCACTTCCGACCAAATCCAGCCGGCCAGTCTCGACCTGCGTCTGGGTGCCGTCGCCTATCGGGTGCGTGCGAGTTTTCTGCCCGGACCTGGCACCGCCGTCGTTCGCCGCATTGCCGAACTGAAGCTGCACGAGTTCGCGCTCGCCGACGGCGCCGTGCTGGAAACCGGCTGCGTCTATATCGTTCCGCTGATCGAGAGCCTGGCGCTGCCGGCGGATATCGCCGCCGCCGCCAATCCGAAGAGCTCGACCGGGCGCCTCGACGTTTTCACACGCGTGATCGCCGACGAGACCCGCGGTTTTGATCGCGTCGGCGCCGGGCTATCATGGGCCGCTCTATGCCGAGATCAGCCCGAAGACCTTCCCCGTGCTGGTGCGCGAAGGTTCGCGGCTGTCGCAAATCCGCTTTCGCCACGGCGATGCGGTGCTCAATGGCGAAGCGCTGCGCGCGCTGCACGCACGCGAGCGGCTGGTCGACCGCGCCGAAGCCGTCATGGGGGAGGGCGTTGCGGTGAGCGTCGATCTTTCCGGCGGCGGCATGCGGAGCGCAGAGGGCATCGTCGGCTATCGCGCCAAGCGTCACACCGCGGTCATCGAGGTCGAGCGCCGCGCCGCTTATGACGTCGCCGATTTCTGGGAGCCGATTCGCCGCACGCGCCGACCGGAGCCTGATCCTCGATCCCGACGAGTTTTACATTCTCGCCTCCACCGAAGCCGTGCAGGTGCCGCCTGATTATGCCGCGGAAATGGTGCCGTTCGATCCGCTGGTCGGCGAATTCCGCGTCCATTATGCGGGCTTTTTCGATCCCGGCTTCGGCTATGCCGGAGCCGGCGGGCTCGGCGCCCGCGCGGTGCTGGAAGTGCGCTCGCGCGAAGTGCCGTTCATTCTCGAACACGGCCAGATCGTCGGCCGCCTGGTCTACGAAAAGATGCTGGCGCGGCCCGATCAGCTTTACGGCAGCGGCATCGGCTCGAATTATCAGGCGCAAGGCCTCAAATTATCGAAGCACTTCCGCAGTTAAGGGCGCGCGTCGTTCACGCATGACGTCGAACCCGCGCCAGACCGCGAGCACGGCGACAAGGGCCGCAATCCACACCATGCGCGAGCCGTAGCGATCGTGCGGGTTGGAGATCACGCCGCAGAAGGCGGCGTTGGCGAGAAGCGCAAGCGCAACAGTCGCGGCGAAGCGCCCCAGATCGGCGAATTCGGCGCGGTAAAATCCGACGATGATCAGGACCGGCAGCAACGCCATGACGGCCCACGCCACCGGCACGTGGATGGCGTTGATTGCGGCAAAGCCGAGTTCGCCGCGCTGCTGGCGCGCGGCGCGCATCGCTGGCACCACCGAAGGCGTGTAGTGTTCCATGATGCCGTAAGTATGCCAAATATCGGTGCGGATCCCTTCGCCGGTGCGAACGGCGACGAGTTGCCGTCCCATCGCGGTCAGCGCAGCTCGGATCTGCAGGAGGGGATAATCGCGCAGGCTTTCGATCACGATGATGCGCATTTCATCGCCCAGTCCGTCAAACCGCCCAAGCTGGTCGAATGCGCCGCCGCCCCAGAGGAAATCATCGGCATCGCGCGGCAGCTCGTTGCGGTAGGGGCAGAGCTTGAGTCGCGGATCCGGACAATGGTCGTCGAGATAGCGGGCGACGATCCCATCCTGCAGCATGCGGCCGAAGGCGATGCCGTAACCGCCTGGCGTCCAGGCGATCTGTTTCGCCACAACATAATTTCCGGCCAGCAGCAGGGCGGCGCCAAGCACCATGGCAAGGCCGGCATCGGCGACCGCGGCGCCGGGAACGAGTTTGCGATCGAAAAACCAGACGATGAGGGCCGCGATGCTCAGCACCAGCAGCACGGCGTAGGTGGCGCTGTGGGTCGACACTGCAAAGGCAATGAAGACAACGAGCGCCGCGCGCCGGCCCGGCGCGATCCGATGCCGCTGCCCGGCCAGCGCATGCACGGCGAGCACGGCAAGGCCGGCGAAGATGTCGGTCAGGAGTTCGCTGGCAATCCACGGCAGCGCCGTCGTCGCCGCCAGCGCGGCGACCACCGCCAACAATCCGGCGGGATGTAGAGTGAGCCGGTGCAGTTTCAGCAGGATGCCGATGATCCACACCGCCGCGGCGGCCTGCAGGATGACGACCGGCCAAAAATCGAGCGGCCATCCCGCAGCAAGAAAGAGGCCGTAGGTGGTCGAGCGGCTGGGGACGAGAATGCCTTCGAACCAGCGGGCGAGATAGCCGCCGGTGTCGTATTCCAGGAGCGGGAAGCCATTCCAAATAGCCGGCACCAGCAGCACAATCGTGGCGAGAAGCCGGGGAACGATCCGCATCGCGGTCAAGGCAAGCATCCGTAAACTATAGCGGCGGGGCCACGCGCGATCACTTGGGTATGGGCGGCTGATCGCGCGGCGTGGCGTCCAAAATTCTTGTGGCATTTTGTCGGGAAGGGCGGTCTTCTGTTGGGAGGGGGGTACGGGCATTGCGAAGCAACGCCAGGGGCGGCGCATGCGACCAGTCATTACCGGCTTTGCCATCGCCTTCGCTGCTGCGTTGGGAACCGCTACTGGCATCTCGCCGGCCGCGGCGCAATCGGGTTATGACCGGCCGGGCGGCGATTATGCCAGCGCTCCAGTCGCGAGCGGCGACCCGGCGGTATGCGCCGCGCGCTGTGAGCGCGACAGAGGCTGCCGTTCCTGGAGTTTCGCTTATCCGTCGACGTCCGGCGAGCCGGCCATGTGCCGGCTCAAACGCGAGGTGATGCCGCGGACCGAGGCAAGCTGCTGTGTGTCGGGCGTGCGCGGCGCCGGCGTTATCGAGCCGCGGCTCGGCGACCTCGAATACTCGATCGATCGCGGTCGGCGGCGATCTCCGCTCGTTCGAGACGTCTTCCGATTCGCGGGGCAAGGCCTGCGCGGCGGCATGCCAGGCAGACGCTCATTGCCGGGCCTGGACCTATCGGCGGCCGGGATACGGCACGGCCGCCGCGCACTGCTATCTCAAGGACATCATCAAGCCGCCGCGGCACAAACCGTGCTGCATATCCGGCGTCGTGCGTTGATGCGATTGTCAGTGAACCGGGGTGAAGAACCGCGAGAGCCGCAATCCTGACGGCCAATTCCACAGCGGCTGCCGTCGGACGGCCAAATCCCACGATCCGACCAATCCTTCGACCCGGCCCACCAGGTCACTGACCGGCAGCAATCCGACGCCGCCCCAATCGACGGCGATGCGGCTGTCCGCCGAGTTGTCGCGATTGTCCCCCATGACAAATAAATGGTCCGGCGGAACGACGATTTCGGCCACGTTATCCAGCGGCCCGACGGCGGGATGTTTGAAAATCGTGTGCCGCCGGTTGTCGGGAAGCGTCTCGATGAAGCGGGCAACCGGCTGGTGCGATCCGTCGTCCGTCTCGGCTTGCCCCATGCCGTCGGCTTGCAGGCCAACCGGCGCGCCGTTGATCCACAAGCGTCCGTTGTGGAGGGCGATGCGATCGCCGGGAAGCCCGACCACCCGCTTCACCCAAATCTGCGAGCGGTCGCCCGGCCAGCGGAAAACGACGACGTCGCCGCGCTGCGGCAATGCGCCCAGCACCCGCGGCGAGTTGGGAAGCGTGACAAAGAGCGGCAGCGAAGCGGAGCTGTAGCCGTAAGGGTATTTCGTCGCCAGCAGCTCATCGCCGATTTGCAATGTCGGCTCCATCGAGCCGGACGGCACGTAATAGGGCTCGGCGATGGCCGTCTTTGCCGCGACCACAACGACTAGGATGGCAACGGTATCGACGATGACATCGGTCCAGCGATGCATGCGAAACACCTCCGGTGCAGCGGTGCGTTCGAGAGATTTATCCGCCCGTCCCGCCGACGGTGATGCGGTCGATGCGCAGGGTCGGCTGGCCGACGCCGACCGGAACGCCTTGGCCGTTCTTGCCGCAGGTGCCGATGCCGTCGTCGAGCTTGAGGTCGTTGCCGACCATGGAGATGCGGTTGAGATCGGTCGGCCCGTTGCCGATCAGCATGGCGCCCTTGATCGGCGCGCCGCGTTTGCCGTTCTCGATGCGATAGGCCTCGGTGCATTCGAATACGTATTTGCCCGAGGTGATGTCGACCTGGCCGCCGCCAAAATGCACGGCGTAGATGCCGTTCTTCACTGAAGCGATGATCTCATCGGGCTCGCGCGTGCCGGCGAGCATGTAGGTGTTGGTCATGCGCGGCATCGGCACATGGGCAAAACTCTCGCGGCGGCCATTGCCGGTCGGCTTCATGCCCATCAGCCGGGCGTTCTGGCGATCCTGCATGTAGCCGACCAGGATGCCGTCTTCGATCAGCACGGTGCGGTTGGTCGGTGTGCCTTCGTCGTCGATCGAAAGCGAGCCGCGGCGGAGCGCAATGGTGCCGTCGTCGACGACGGTGACGCCCTTCGCGGCGACACGCTGGCCCATCAGTCCGGCGAAGGCTGAGGTCTTCTTGCGATTGAAATCGCCTTCGAGCCCGTGGCCGATCGCTTCATGCAGCATGACGCCGGGCCAGCCGGGCCCGAGCACGACGTCCATCTCGCCGGCCGGCGCCGGGACTGCCGCGAGATTGGTTAACGCCTGGTCGACGGCTGAGTCGACCGCGTGCTGCCAGGTATCGGTGATGATGAAACGCTCATAGCCTTCGCGACCGCCATAGCCGGCGCTGCCGGTCTCCTGGCGGTCGCCATCGCCGACCACGACCGAGACATTGACACGCACCAGCGGGCGCACGTCGCGATAGGTTTCGGCGTCGGCGCGGACCACCTCGATCGCTTGCCACGTCGCGCCCAGGCTGACCGACACCTGACGCACCCGGGGGTCCTTGGCGCGCGCATAGGCATCGATGGTTTCGAGCAATCGGGCTTTGGTCTCGAAGCCCGGAGCGGCGAGCGGGCTATCCTCGCCATAGAGCTTGACGTTGGTACGAGCCGGCGGTCCCGCATAATGACCGGAATAACCGCCCTTGACCGCGCGCACCGCATCGGCGGCGCGGGCGATCGCCTCTTCCGAAACGTCGGAGGCGTGCGCGTAGCCGACCGCCTCGTCCTTCACGGCGCGCAGCCCAAAACCCTGCGAGGTATCGTAGGTCGCCTGCTTAAGCCGGCCGTTGTCGAAGACGAGCATCTCGGCCTGGCGATATTCGAGATAGAGCTCGCCGTCGTCGGCGCCGTCGAGGCTGCGCGAGATGATCTTGGCAAGCCGCGGCCGGTCCAGCCCGGCGCGATCGACCAACGAGGTGGGAGCAGAAGCCATGCGGGAACTCCGGTCTTCTTCTTGGCTTGAGACGTTTCGGCTTAGAGATAGGCCATGCCGGGCCGTATTGCCACGTACCCGTCCGTTAGGCTGCCGGCAACGTTCGGCGGCCTAAGGTCCGTCTCGCAAAGTGGACCATCCTCTGCAAAGAGCGGCCCCGGATCGCGCTCCCCAAGGCTGCGGGGCCGCTCGTTTTTCCAATTTCCCGCCACGGTCATGGCGGCGCTTGGCCGGGCCTGTCCCGGCCATCCACGTCTTGTCGCAAGCCCCCAAAGACATGGATGCCCGGCACAAGGCCGGGCATGACGAAACAGTATCCCTTTTCAGCTAGCCTGCCAGCCGCTCGATGGCGGCGCCGCAGCGGCCGAGCTTGTCTTCCACCCGCTCGAAACCGCGGTCGAGGTGATAGACGCGGTTGACGATGGTCTCGCCCTCGGCGGCCAGCCCGGCGATGACCAGCGAGACCGAGGCCCGCAGGTCGGTCGCCATCACCTGTGCGCCCTTGAGCCGTTTGACGCCTTCGATCGTCGCCCGTTCGCCTTCGAGATGAATCCGGGCGCCGAGCCGTGCCAGTTCCTGCACATGCATGAAGCGGTTCTCAAATACCGTCTCGATGATGTGCGAGGTGCCGTGCGCGCGCGTCATCAGCGCCATGAGCTGGGCTTGCAGGTCGGTCGGGAAGGCCGGGAACGGCGCCGTCGTCACCTCGACCGGTCTCAGATCGTCGCCGTTGCGCGCGACGCGGATGCCCTGATTGGTCGGCGTCACGGTGACGCCGGTCGCCTGCAATACGTCGAGCGCGGCTTGCAGCAATTCCGGTCGCGCGTTCTGCAGAAGAATGTCGCCGCCGGCCATGGCGACCGCCATGGCATAGGTGCCGGTCTCGATCCGGTCGGGCAGCACGCTATGGCGCGCGCCGCCAAGCTTGGCGATACCCTCGACGACGATACGCGCCGTGCCGGCGCCGGAGATGCGCGCGCCCATCTTGTTGAGGCAATCGGCGACATCGACGATCTCGGGCTCGCGCGCGGCATTCTCAATCACGGTGGTGCCGTGAGCGAGCGAGGCGGCCATGATGGCGGTATGGGTGCCGCCGACGGTGACCTTGGGAAACACGATCTCGCCGCCTCTTAAGCCCTTCGGCGCCCGCGCCACGACGTAGCCGCCGTCGATGTCGATCTTGGCGCCGAGCCGCTCGATCGCCATGATCAGCAGATCGACCGGCCGCGTGCCGATGGCGCAGCCGCCGGGCATGCGAGACCCGCGCCTCGCCCATGCGCGCGACCAAAGGCGCGATCACCCAGAAGCTCGCCCGCATCTTGGAGACCAGCTCGTAAGGGGCGGTGGTATCGACAATGCGGGCGGCGGAGATGTGCAAGCTCTGGCCGTGATCGGCGGTCTCGCCGGAGCGCTTGCCGCCGACCATGATGTCGACGCCGTGGTTGCCGAGAATGCGCTGCAGCTGCACCACGTCGGCGAGCCGCGGCACATTGTCGAGAATGAGCATCTGATCGGTCAGCAGGCTCGCGATCATCAGGGGAAGCGTGGCGTTTTTCGCCCCCGAGATCGGGATCGTGCCGTTCAGGCGCTGGCCGCCGACGATGCGAATGCGATCCATGAATAACCCCCGCGGCCCTGCTCCCGGAAACGAGCGGCTAATCGCGTCCCTGATTGCGGCGAAAGTCGGGAGCTTGCCGCTCGATTTCCTCTTCGGCCGTTGAAGGCCGCTCATCGGTGCGGTTTTGCCCGCGGCCGCGGGCTTGCGCCTTGCGGCGCTTGAGGTTTTCCCGCAACGCTGCCGACAGCCGCGCACTGCGCGCCGCCTGTTTCTCCGCCTTGCCGCGCGAGATCATCGGAGCTCCGAATCTAAGGCAGCGGCAGGAGATGCGGCGCGTAGACGCCGAGCGACAACACGGCGAGCCCGGAGAACCCCGAGCAGCCCGGCGAACCAGACCAATGCGATGATGCCGGTGATCACCGCCGCCGAGCAGAGCACGATGCCGATCTGAAAGGCCGCGGAGGCGATCTCATAGTGGTGGTATTTCGCCAGCGACAGGTCGCGCTCCTCCTCCTCCTCCTTGGCGCGAGCCGCGAGTTCTTTGCGGCCCTCGCCCGTTTTCGGGTCGGACTCGTAGCGCGCGGCGGTCTTGCGCCAAGCCTCCACCTGTTTGTCGATGGCGGCTTTGGCGGCAGGATCGGTCAGCGTTGCTCCAAGCAGCGTCGTCTCGTCGGCGGCCGCGTTGACGACCGTTTTGCGAATATCCTTGGCCTGAAAAAACGCCCATGTGTCGCTCGACTTGACGTTGGCGCTAATCGCCTCGGTCTGCGCGCTCTTGCCCAGCGTCTCGGAAAAGGACAGCAACAGCGCCAGGATCGCGATCACCAAGGCGATCTTTCGGTCCTCGCGCGAGATCTCCTTGGCGATTTCGGCCTGTTCCATTTGTTCGTGTGCGTCGGACATGATTTGCGCCCCCTTGCTCACCATTCCCCGGAATGACGCATAGCATGAAGTTTTATCACGCGCGCGGATGGGCTTGGCGATAAGCCTCGATCAGCCGCTCGGCATCGACTTCGGTGTAGATCTGCGTGGTCGCGAGCGAGGCGTGGCCGAGGAGCTCCTGGATGGCGCGCAAGTCGCCGCCGCGGGCCAGGAGGTGCGTGGCGAAGGAGTGCCGCAGCGCGTGCGGCGTGGCTGTTTCGGGCAGACCCAGCGCGCCGCGCAGCCGCGCCATCGCCAACTGGATGATGCGCGCCGACAACGGGCCGCCTTTGGCGCCGACGAACAGCGGGCCGTCTGGCGGCAGATCGTAGGGGCAGAGCGCAACATAATCGGCCACGAGTTTTTGCACCTGCGGCAGCACCGGCACCATGCGCTGCTTGCGTCCCTTGCCGGTCACCGTGATGGCGTCGCGGCCGCCGAAATCGGCGCGCTTAAGCCCAAGCGCCTCGGAAATGCGCAAACCGCTGCCGTAGAGCAAGGCCAGCACCGCGGCATCTCGCGCATAAATCCATGGCTCCCGTTCGTCGCCGGCGCTGAGGTCGGGATCGGCGACGCGCTTGGCGGCGGCGGCTGGCAACGGCCGCGGCAAAGTCTTGCCGAGCTTCGGCGCTCGCACGGCGGCAAGCGCGCCGACCTTGCCCTTGCCGTTCCTTTCAAGATAACGCGCGAAGCCGCGCAGGCCGGCGAGCGTACGCATCAGCGACCGGCTGCCGATCCCGTCGGCGCGCCGCGCGGCCATGAAGGCGCGCACGTCAGCCGGGGCCAAGGCCGCGAGTTCCTTCAGCGACGGCGCGCCGCCGAGATGCCCGGCGAGGAAGGCGAGGAATTGGAGCGCGTCCCGCCGATAGGCCTCGAGCGTTTTAGGCGAATAGCGCCGCTCGTCGCCAAGGTGGCGAAGCCAGCCTTCGATCTCGGCCATGACCTTGGCGGCGATGAAGTCCGCGACCGCTCGTCCCCGCGGAAGCGGGGACCCAGCTCTTTGCGCCAGGCGCGGCGCTGGATTCCCGCTTTCGCGGGAATGAGCGGGATTTTTCCGAGGCCATCGCACCCACCTTAGCCTCCGCGCCCTTTCCTCTTCCTAAACCGGCCGGAATCGGCACAACTTCCAATATGGCCAGACGTGTCGTCGATGTCCTCGTCCCGGTCGCGCTCGATAAGCCCTACTCCTATCGGGTTCCCGAGGCAGCTCCAGCTTGCCCCGGGCGACATCGTCTCGGTGCCGCTCGGCGCCCGCGAGGCCACCGCCGTGGTGTGGGCGGAAAATCCGAAGCCCAATCCTCGGCTCGATAATCGGCTCAGGGACGTCGAGGAGAAGCTCGAACTGCCGCCGCTCAAGCCAGAATTGCGTCAGTTCGTCGATTGGGTGGCGAACTACACCATAGCCTCGCGCGGCATGGTGCTGCGCATGTGCCTGCGCATGGGCGAGCATCTCGGCGCCGAGCGCGAGCGGGTCGGCGTGCGCCTCGCCGGTTCAGCGCCGCAGCGCATGACGGCAGCACGCCAGCGGGTGCTCGACCTTCTCGCCGACGGCATGCTGCGCGGCAAAAGCGAGGCGGCGCGCGAAGCCGGCGTCTCCGCCGGCGTGATCGACGGCCTGATCGACGAAGGCGCGCTGGAAACGGTGGTGCTGCCGCCAGAGCCGGTGGCGCAAAAGCCCGATCCGGATTTACCCAGACGGATTTCACCACCGACCAGGCCGCCGCCGCCGCGGAACTGAAAGCGACCATCGCCAAGGGCGGCTATTCGGTGACGCTGCTCGACGGCGTCACCGGCTCCGGCAAGACGGAAGTTTATTTCGAAGCGGTGGCGGACACGATCCGCCGCGGCAAGCAGAGTCTCATTTTCCTGCCGGAGATCGCGCTTACCGCGCAGTTTCTCGACCGCTTCGCTGCGCGCTTCGGAACAAGGCCAGCAGAGTGGCATTCGGAACTGTCGCCGCGCCGGCGCGCCCGCACCTGGCGTGCAGTGGCCGACGGCGAAGTTTCAGTCGTCGTCGGCGCGCGCTCGGCGCTGTTTCTGCCCTATGCCGATCTCGGGCTGATCGTCGTCGATGAGGAGCACGACCAGGCCTACAAGCAGGAGGACGGCGTGCGCTATCACGCCCGCGACATGGCGGTGGTGCGCGGCCACATCGCCCACATCCCGGTAGTGCTGTTGTCGGCGACGCCGTCGCTGGAAACCGAGGTCAACGCGCGCCGCGGCCGCTACCGGCGGCTCGCGCTCCCCGAACGCTTCGGCGGCCAGCGTATGCCGTCGGTCGAGGCGATCGATTTGCGCCGCGAGCGCCCGCCGCCCGGCCGTTTCATCGCGCCGACGCTCGCCGGCGCGGCGCAAACCGCGATCGAGCGCGGCGAGCAGGCGCTGTTTTTTCTCAACCGCCGCGGCTACGCGCCGCTGACGCTGTGCCGCGCCTGCGGCTTTCGCTTCTCCTGCCCGAACTGCGACGCCTGGCTGGTCGATCACCGCTTCCGCCGCCAGCTGGTCTGCCACCATTGCGGCTTCGCCATGCCGCATCCGGCCGAATGCCCGAAATGCCAGGCGGTCAATTCGTTCGTCGCCATCGGCCCGGGCGTCGAGCGCCTGGAAGAGGAAGTGCGCGCGCTGTTCCCGCAGGCGCGCGTGCTGGTGCTGTCGTCCGATCTGGTTGCCACGGTCGATCGCCTGCGCGCCGAGCTCGACGACGTCGCCCAAGGCCGCTTCGACATCGTCATCGGCACCCAGCTCGTCGCCAAGGGCCATCACTTCCCCAAGCTCAATCTTGTCGGCATCGTCGACGCCGATCTCGGCCTCTCCAACGGCGACCCGCGCGCCGCCGAGCGCACCTTTCAGCTCCTGCATCAGGTGGTCGGCCGCGCCGGCCGCGATGCGGGAGTCGGGCGCGGCTATCTGCAGACCCACCAGCCCGAGCATCCGGTGATGCGCGCGCTGATCGCCCAGGACCGCGAGGCGTTCTACTCCGCCGAGATCGCGATGCGCGAAAGCACGCACTATCCGCCGTTCGGCCGGCTCGCCTCGATCGTCGTCTCCGGCGAGGACAAGCACGATACGCAAAGCTTCGCACGCACCCTCGCCCGCGCCGCGCCGCTCCACGACGCCGTGCGCGTGCTCGGCCCGGCCGACGCACCGCTGTCGCTGGTCCGCGGCCGCCATCGCCAGCGCTTGTTGGTCAAAGCGCCGCGCGCCTTCGATCTCTCGGCTTACTTGCGCGACTGGCTCGACGCCGCGCCGAAGGCGAGAGGGAGCATCAAGCTCGACATCGACGTCGACCCGCAGAGCTTTTTGTAGATCAGTGAGAAGTATTGAGCGGCGGCGAAATCCGGGATCAGCCTCTCGGCTCGCCAAAGCTCGCCTGATCTGGCCCAGTATCTCCCGCCCAATCCGCCGGCAACAGGCCCTGCCGCACGTAGAGGTGAAATGAGGAATACGGCCAATCGCGAACTCTCGTGACAAGGCTGTGCTTTACTCGATTGAAGTGAATATAGTCGACGTGTCGTTCGACATCTTTCCCATCTCAAATGGTGTGCTCATTTGCGGGGCCGGCTTGGCGACTCCCTCTCCCCGCTCGCGGGGAGAGGGTCGGGGTGAGGGGGCGCCGCCGCAGACGCCGCTGCGAAGATTGTGTCCCAAACGCCTTCGATATTTTTCAGCACTTCGTTATTCCAGAAACGTACGACGCCGTAACGATGCGCGACGAGCCATTGGTCACAAGCGACGTCGCGTCTGTTATCGGCGTGCTGACCGCCGTCGACATCGATGACGAGCCGTCGCTCTCGACAGACAAAATCCACGATATATGGTCCGATCGGTTCCTGACGCACGAATTTGAATCCGGCGAGCGACCGTGAGCGAAGGTATCTCCAAAGCTTGCGTTCAGCGGCGGTCGAATTTCTGCGCAACTGGCGGGCTAAATCCGCCTTGGTTGCGTTTGCGCTACGCATGCGTCCAGGCCCCCTCACCCCGCACGCGGGGAGAGAGGGTGCCGCGAGCGGCGAGCCAGTGCCCTTGCGTCGCGCCACAACGCGCGCCAGCCGACAGCATTGGCGCGCGCTGCGAGATCACACCGGTTAAAAAAATCTTACACAGCGTGCAACTCAAAGTATAGCGGTCGCGATCCCATAGGCGAAGCAATATCCGCCGCTTTGCCGCTCCGGACGGCATCGCTTTCGAACGCGACTTTCGCGGTTGCCGCCCGGGCACGAACCATCCATGCTGATGCGACCAATCCGAGGTCGTCTGATGTCTCAAGCCATGCCGGCACTGGGTGCCAACCAGCAGTTTTGCCGGAGCTGCGGTCAGGTCATTTCGAGCCTGGCGCCGGCGTGTCCGCACTGCGGCGCGCCGACCGGTATGGTTGTGCGCCCGCCGGACGCCAGTCCCAAGAGCCGGCTGGTGGCGCTGTTGCTGTGCTGGTTCCTGGGATTGTTCGGCGCCCACCGTTTTTATGTCGGCAAGATCGGCACCGGCATCCTCCAGATATTCACCCTGGGCGGCTTGGGTATTTGGACCTTTGTCGACTTCATCGTCATCATCGTCGGCCATTTCAAGGACAAGCAGGGCCGCCGGGTCTCGGTCTGGACCGACTAAGGACGCGGTCAACGAATGGCGAAATAGCGAATAGGGGCAGAAAAGCTTCACCATTCGCTCTTCGCCCACTCGCTATTCGCCTCCCACAAAACGCCGGCGCGGATCATGGCGCGAGAGGGACTTGGGCTGGCTGACCCAGCTAGCCGCGCCGGGTCGCCTCGTACAGGAACCAAACCCGCCGCTCGGCCTGGTCGATCCAGTTTTCGAGCAGGCTTGTGGTCGCCACGTCGCCGTGCTCGTCGCACAGTCCGTGGGTCTCGCGCATCGCTGCGGCGAGCTGCTTGTTGTCGTCGCGCAGCTCGGCGAGCATGTCGTCCGGCGTCACATAGTCGGCGTCGTTGTCGAGCAGGCGCTGCTGCCGGCTGATCTGGCCGATCGAATGCAGCGTGGTGCCGCCGATCTTGCGCGCCCGTTCGGCGATATCGTCGGTGATGGCGAAGATCTGCTCGCCCTGCTCGTCAAGCATAAGGTGATAATCGCGGAAGTGCGGTCCGGATATGTGCCAGTGGAAGTTCTTGGTCTTGATGTAGAGCGCGAAAACGTCGGCCAGCAGTGTGGTCAGCGCGGCGGCAATGTCGCGCGTGGCGTCGGCGCCGAGATCGGTGGGAGGATTAATCGACGCAGTTCGTCGTGATGCGGCATCACCGGGTTTCATGGCAATCGTCTCCAATTTTAATCGCCGACCTTGGCGGCCGGCTGTTGTTGGGGGGCTACTTCCAAGAGCTACTTCCAAGAGCGGCATCATATAACGTAAAACGGTCCAATCCATGACGGCGACCATCGAGACCATACTGTTTCTGCTCGCGGTGCTGGTGGTCGTCGCCATTGTCGCGCGGCGGCTCAATACCGCGCCGTCGATTCTTCTCGTCGTCGCCGGCATCGGGCTTGCACTGCTGCCCGGCCTGCCGCGGATCGAGCTGGCGCCGGAACTCGTGCTGCTCGGCATCCTGCCGCCGCTGGTCTATTCGGCGGGCGTCGCCATGAGCTGGCGCGAGTTCCGATTCAATCTGCGCCCGATCACGCTGCTCGCCTTCGGCTGCGTCGTCTTTACCAGTTGCGCGGTGGCGGCGGTCGTGCACGTCGCGCTCGGCATGCCGCTCGCCGTCGGGTTTGTGCTCGGCGTCATCGTGGCGCCGACCGACGCGGTCGCCCCGCTCGCCATCGTGCGCCGGCTCGGCCTGCCGCGCCGGCTCCTGGTCGTGCTCGACGGCGAGGGCCTCGCCAACGACGCCACGGCGCTGATCCTTTACCGCTTTGCCATCGCCGCGGTCGCGACCGGCGTGTTCTCATTCAAGGCGGCGGCCGGGACCTTCGCCCTCATTCTCGTCGGCGAAATCGCCTACGGCATCGGCGTCGGCTGGGCGAGCCTGCGCTTGCGGCGCTGGGCGCGCGATCCCCGGGTCGAGATCACGCTGTCGCTGATGACGCCTTATGTGGCGTTTCTCGTGCCCGAACATCTGGGCGGATCGGGCGTGCTGGCGACGATGGCGGCCGGCCTGTTCGTAAGCTGGAACGGACCGCTGCTCATTCCGGCAGCGACGCGCCTGCAAGGCATCTTCTTCTGGGATCTGATCGTCTATTACCTCGAAGGTTTCGTCTTCCTGGTGACCGGTATGGAGACGCGCGCGCTGCTCGATCGCAGCAATACGGTCTCGCTACGCGAACTCGGCTTGGCCCTGCTGCTGACCGTGGTGGTGGTCGTCATCGCGCGCTTTATCTGGGTCTATCCGACGGTCTATCTGCCGCGCTGGCTGAGCCCCGCGCTCCGCCGCCGCGATCCGCTGCCGCCGTGGCAATGGTCGTTCCTGCTGAGCTTCGTCGGCGTGCGCGGCGTCGTCTCGCTGGCCGCGGCGCTCGCCATTCCCTTCACGACCATGACCGCCGAGTCGTTTCCCGACCGCGATCTCATTCTGCTCGTGACCTTCGGCGTCATCGTCGTCACCTTGATCGGCCAGGGGCTCGCCTTGCCCGGCATCGTGCGCTGGCTGGCTTTGCCGCACGACGCCGAAGACGAGCGCCGCCGCGAGCAGGAGGCCGAGCTGGTGGCGCGGCTCGAGGCTTTGAACGTCGCGCAGGGCCGGCTGGACGGGCTCGCCGCCGATGGCGAACTGGAACCGGAGGTCCTCGCGCTCTTGCGCGCGCGCCACGACCATCGCAGCGGACAGCTGCCGAAAAACACCGCGGACGGGCTCAAAGCCGCTGCGGCGGCGGCGGAGTTGCGGGCGGAGCTGATCGCCGCCGAGCGCGAATACATCTACCAGCTGCTGCAGGACGGCAAGATCACCGATGAAGCGCGCCGGCGCATCGAGCGCGAGCTCGACCTCGAAGAGGAAAGCCTCGCGTTCAAGCGCGACAGCGTGATCGATCCGCCGCTGTGAGCGTTCAGAGACTGCTGATCACCGTATAGGACAGGTATACGAACAAGGCGGCGCCGAGCATGACAAGGAGGCCGGCGAGCGCCACGTCCAAACGCTGGCCGGAGCCGCGCAGCGTCTGCCCGCTGTCGATCTCGATGGCGGTCCGGCGGAAGCGCACCAACGCCACGACGATCGTGCCGGCGCCGAGGGCAATGAGGATCAAGCCGGCGATATTGCCGACGAAATGGCCGCCGGCGGGCAGCGGGCGGCGGGCGAGGGTTTGACCGGCAATCTCCAGGAACAGGTCGAACTTTTCGACCAGAAAGCCGAAGGCCATGATCGCAATCGCGGTGCGGACCCAGGCCAGGAAGGTCCGCTCGTTCGCGGCGTGGTCGCTATATCGCTCGATCATCGGTGCTGTCGTCCTCCTCGAAGGCGCCGTGAGCTGGATCAATGAGGGCTTTCGCGCAACTTGTCATCAGGCGGCGCCGCGCGACGACGGGTTTCGTTTGCTTCGCGCGGCGGTGGGCGAAGTCTTCCGCATTGCCCGCGGGCTGGAAGCAAGCTTCTTGCGCTCGGCGATCGCCAGCGCGCGAGCGGCCCAGACCGCAAGCTCTTCGGGATCGTCATAGAGCCGCTCGGGCAGGCGCCAATACGACAGCGAATGGCGCCCGACACGGCCGGGGCTTTTGGCGCGGGTGTAGACGAACGGCCGGCTGCCTTCGCGCTCGAAATCCGGGATGCTTGCGTCGTCCACTTTGAGAAAGATCGCGCCATCGAATACGAGCGCGAACATCAGGCCGTCGGCATAGAGACCGGCGCCGCCGAACATGCGCTTGACTGCCACCGGACGAAATGGCGCAAACAGCTCGCGGATGAACTCGGGGTCCATGCCGACATCAACCCAGCAATTTTTGCTCAAGCGCATCCAAGGCCTTGCGCACCTCGCCCAGGATAAGCTTATCGGCCGCTTTCTGATCGATATCCGGCACGTCCCAATCGAAAATCGCGCGATATTTTTCGACCAGCTTTTTTACATCGGCGATAATCGCATCACGATGTCCGGCCAATTCCCGCTCTTCGATTTTTGCCACTGTGATCTCTCCCGGTGTTGCCCTGCAGCGCGCATCGTCCATGCTATATCAGCGCACGCTATCGCGCATGATGCTCCTTGCTGAAAGATAGCGACGAGGGAGAGGGCGGTGTATGCCAACATCCTGATACCGACCGACGGGTCGGAACTCGCCGGGAAAGCTGTGCAGCACGGCATCGCGCTCGCCAAGCGGCTCGGCGCCAAAGTCACAGGGCTTATGGTCTTGCCGCCCTTTCATGTGTTCACGACCGACCCGCGGATGATCGAGGATACGCCGGCGCAGTACCAGGCACGCATGCAGAGGCATGCCGATACGATCCTTGGCGCCGTCGACCAGGCGGCGAAAGCCGCAGCCGTTGCCAGCGAGGCCGTGTACGTCGAAGATGAGCATCCTTACCGGGCGATCATCGACATTGCAGAGGCAAAAGGCTGCGATCTCATCGTCATAGCCTCGCATGGCCGCCACGGCATCTCGGCGCTCGTGCTCGGCAGCGAGACCGTCAAAGTGCTCACGCACTGCAAGATACCGGTGCTGGTCCATCGATGAGCGGCGGGCGTTAATCGCTGACGCGCCTGAGCAGCCTCGCCCGTGACAAAGATGGCGTGAAGGCCGCGGCCCTGTACTGTGTCCCACATGGAACCACGCGGCATTTATCGAGAACGCAACGGTTGGGGCGGCGCTCAGCACAGCGCCCACGTCAAATATGACGAACGTCAGGAGCTCGACTTGGCGGAAGAGCGATACCACGCGCGCGGCTACCAACCGCCATTCGATCAATTGCCGTGGAAAGACGAGGTTGAAGACCTCTAAAGGGCCCGTAGGCTGATAAGCGATGCGCCTCGGCTTGTTCGGCGGCGGCCGGATCTTTAATCGGTTCGGCTAGAATGGAGCCGTCAGTCGGGGTATTCGCTCAGCAGGCGGCCCAAGGCCACTTTTCCCGCGCGGTTGGCTTCCGTCATCGATTCGAAAAGAACCTCGGAGTGCTCAATCGGGCTGGTTCTGCCGGCGCGATAGATTTCCCATCGCCACGGTTTCGGCGGTGGCGCCCTGAGCTTTACGACCACGGAAAAATCGGGATGATCGATCATGACGAGGCACATTATCACAAAACACTGAAGAATGCGGCTGGAACAGAGGATATTGAAAATAAAATTTGAAGCTCCTTGTTCTACTCTTTTCCAACCGGCAAATCGAATCGCTGCCGAAGCCGATCAACGTTAAATCGCGTTAAGACGGCTGGGGCGGTCACGCCCAAAGGCCACGTTTGTGCTCAGTAAACGCGGGACCGGTCGGTGGCGCGCGTCCGCCCGCTCGGCGAGCGAAAAGGCGACATCGGGGCCGATGCCGCGAGATTGCGCATTGTCACGACACCGCGGCGGGTCGCTCCACCAGCCTGTGGGTGTTATCGACACTGTCATACACCGATACCTGCACGATCGGATGAGCGGTTTTGATCTGCAGCGCCGCGGATTGAGCAGCCTCCGACGTCTTGTAGGAGCCCTTTGTCTGCCGGTCCACCTGAAGCAAATACCTGCCGCTCTCGGGCCGCTTGCGTTGGGTGAACACCTCTTCGACGTCTTTTTCAGACTTTTCGGAATCGTCCTTCACAGGCATCTTGATCTGGCGCGGGGCCATTCGCTGCTCCTTTGCGCGGGGAAGTCTTATGTAGGGGATTTAAGCGTAATCCGCCAGTGCGGTAATTTGAAGTTCCTGCGATCCAGCCGCCCCGCGGCGCGGGACCATCAAATCCTAAACCGCTAAGTTGAGCGACCGCTCCGGTCGTTCAGTGCTTACGGGCATCGACGCGAAAGCCGACGATGGTTGTCTCGCCGAGCGCCTTGGCGGCCTCCAGCCGGTGCAGGCCCTCGACCAGGACGAAGCGCCCGCTGTCCGGGCGCACCAGGATCGGTGTCTGCTGCCCGCGGTCGAGCATGCTGGCGGCGATTTCATCGACGCGCGTTTGCTCGAGTGTGGCGCGGCGTTTGACCGGGACGTAGATGTCGGCGATGGCAAAGGTCTCGCGCTTCATGGCAGAGAGGATAGCACGCAGACGATTTTTTTGCGATTTTCGCGGTGCTTGGGGCAGTCAAGCGATCACGGCCCCCTCAATATCTTTCTTGACTGCGCGGATAGCGCAGCGGCGCATCGTCGGCATCGACGATCATCTTGCCGATCGGCCAGAGCGCGAGCCCGGCGAGTTTCAGATGCGCCCAGGCGAACGGAATGCCGATAATGGTGACGGCCAGGAGAATGGCGGTGATGAGATGCCCAAGCGCCAGCCACCAGCCAGCGAGGATGAGCCACACCAAGTTGCCGAGTACGCCAAGCGGCCCGGTGCCAACGTCTTCACCGAGATACTCTTTGCGTGAGACGGCCCTGCGGCCGAAAGGCAGCAATGCGTAGGAGGCGATATTGAACGCGGCGCGCGCCCAGGGCAGGCCGATGATGGTGATCGCCATGATCACCGCGGCGATGAGCCAGCCGATGGCCATCCAAAGTCCGCCGAAGAAAATCCACAGCAGGTTGAGCAGGAGGGATACGGGCGACATGAGATTGCTTCCGGCCGCTGGCAATGATGCGCTGCCGCCATACTACGGCGCTCTCGTCAACTAGTCATGCCGATCGCATTCCGCTACCCCGGCGATGGAGCGTCACATGGCGTTTGCCGCATGTGCGGGCAGGGTCGATCGGTCGGGTTCTAACCAACCGGGACTGCAGCCATGTAGCGGCGGACTCCCAGGCTATCCAACACGAACAAAGGAACGTAATTCTGCTCCTGCCAATCACGCAGCAGCAGCATCGTGAGTTCGTCGAGGACGAGCCATTGGTCGTTCTGATATACCGCTACGATCATGTGGTCTTCATTGCGCGGTCGGTTGCGCACGATCACCAGCCTGACGTTGTCGCGCGAGATGCCGGCTTCCCGAAGCGCCAGATATTTGGCGATCGAATAGGCCTTGCAGTCTCCAGCTCCCAGTTTCATGGAATCGAGCGCGCTTGCCCAATTTCCCGGTACGGGCTTGATCAAAAAGGTTGACCGACCTGTTGATGTGGCCGAGCAAAGCCTTGTCCTGATATTCGCTAGCCTCCGCGACAATTTTCGAGAGCTTGAGCGCCGGCTCGCAGTCGTAGATTTCGTCATCGACACAAGAATTTACCAGCATCCTGTCGTGCACAAACTGCTCGCGCACAGTCTTCCAGACTTCGACGAGAGGGCCTCCAGAAACGATAACAGTGTCGCCGCCGAACGGATCGGCCGGCCGCCCGGGCGACGGCAGGCTTACGAACCCGATCAAAACGACGAAGCTTGTCAGCATTGCTCTCGGCAGCATGCTCGGAGTTTGTCCGGGCAGCTGAGCGGCGTCTTTGACGCTCGATCAAGGATCAAAATCAAGCAAAATTAGCTGGATTTTCGCTTGCCGCGCGCGACGGCTACCTTCACGCCGACGGTCCCGGGTGGATAGCGGCTTTCGCGTATCGGAGCCCGACATTTTGCCGTTTGCGGCGCGTGGTTCGGGGTCGCCGCGCTACGCAAGATCAAACAATTGGCCGGCTAATTCTGCGACCTTTGGGTCCAGCGGGCGCGGCTTCAGCTGCAGCCCTTCGCCCAAAACATCGGTCAGGATTGTAAGCGCGGCAAGCCGACCGTAGAGCTTGTCGTTTGCCGGCACCAGATACCACGGGGACTGTTTGGGCGACGTATTCTCCATCATATCCTCGATCGCGACCTCATACTCGGCCCAGCGCGCGCGATTGCGAAAGTCGTCATAGGAGAGTTTCCAGCGTTTGAGCGGGTTGGCCAGACGATCCTTGAATCGGCGAATTTGCTCCGCGGGCGTAATGTGCAGAAAGCATTTCACCAGGCGAATACCGTCCTCGACCATCATCCGTTCAAATTGATTGATCTCGTCGTAGCTGCGGCGCCATTCTTTCCGGCTGGCGAGCCCCTCCACCCGTTCGACCAGAACGCGCCCGTACCATGAGCGGTCGAACATCACGATCTGCCCGGGGTCGGGCAGCTTTTCCCAAAACCGCTGCAGGTAATGGCGGCCTTTTTCGAAATCGAGCGGCGCCGCGATCGGGTAGACCTTGAAGCTTCGTGGGTCCAGGCCCATCCGAGCCGCCGGACCACGCCGCCCTTGCCGGCCGCGTCCCATCCTTCGAGAACGACGGCGGCCCGCTCCCGCGTGCCGAGATAGGCTTGCTGGATCGATTGCATGACACTCTGCAGCGATTGCAGGCTGCGTTCGTAGTCGGCATACCCGACCTTGGGATAATTGGTGATCGCCGCCAGTTTCGGACGCTCGACGACGATGAAATCCTTGGCTTTCATGGCAGACACCAATGGCTGTTCGCCGCGTGCGCGCCTTGACCGAAATCAAAGGCCGCGTCCGGCGTTCCCGCGCGCAAGGCCGCCATCGCCCTGGTCCGGACGCGCGGAGGAATGTACTCTGCCGCCGTTGCGCGCGGCCGACCGCGTTATGCGGATTGTGAGGAAGAAACATGATCAAATCGATGGTTGCTGCATCGCTGTTTGCTCTCGTCGCCAGCACTGGATTGGCTTGGGCAGAGAATCCGCCGCCGGCTGCTTCGGACCAGCCCGCGATGTCGTCCAAGATGAGCGCGACCGACAAGAAGGCCATTTCCAAATCCTGCACCGATCAGGCCAATGCGAAGGGCCTGCATGGCGGCGCACGGAAAAAATTCAGATCGGCGTGCAAGAAAGCCGGCGGCAAGGTCGAGTAGCAACTCCGTGCGTGCGCTGGCGGAACAGTCACGTCGGTATTTGTACCAATTCGTCGCGCGTCGGCGCGAAGCGACCGTAGCGCAGCGCCAGCGTCGGCAGCACCAGTAGGTTCAGCGCCATGGACGTCAACAAGTCCGCCGAGGATGACAATCGCCATCGGTCCTTGAATTTCGCGGCCGGGATCGCCGCTGCCGATGGCGAGCGGCAGAATGCCGAGCCCGGTCACGATCGACGTCATCAGGATCGGCGTTAGCCGATCGGCCGCGCCCTCGATGGCGGTCTTGAGCCCCCAGGGCATGCCCTCGACTTCGACCAGATGCTCGTAATGCGCGATCATCAGGATCGAGTTGCGCAGCGTGATGCCGAACAGCGTGACGAAGCCGACCATCCCGCCCAGGGACAACAGCCCGCCGGTGACGAATACGGCCAGAACGCCGCCGACCAGCGCGAACGGCAGGTTCGCCAGCATCAGCAGGAGATTGCGCCAGTTGCGGGTGACGATCGACAGCAGCAGGATGATGCCGACGCCAGCGATCAGCGAATTGATCATCAGGTCGCGGCTGCGACCGCGATTTGCGCTTCCGCCGTGCCGGCAAACTGGACGTAGGTTCCCGACGGCAGCTCCACCTTCGCGGCAATGGCGGCTTTGGCCGCTTGCACGAAGGAGGGGACATCGGTGCCGGCGACGTTGGCGGTCACCGTCTGCACCCGGCGCGCGCCCTCATGCAGCACCTGATAGCGGCCGGAGATCTCGTAAATATCGGCGATCTGCTTGAGCAGCACATAAGAGCCGCTCGGGGCTGCGCAAGGGCAAGCTCGCCGATTTTTGTGATGTTGTCCCGACTCGCGTCGTCGAGAATGGTGATGACATTGAAGACCTGGTTGCCTTCATAGGTCTGGCCGACAACGTCGCCCTGATAAGCGGTGCGGATCAAGTCGAGCACTTCGACCGCATCAAAACCCCAGCGCTCCAGATCGGGCTTGCGCAGTCGGATCGTAAGTTGCGGCAGGCCGGGCGGCGATTGGACCTGCCACGTCGGTCGCGCCATGGACCTCGCCGAGCGTCGCGGGCGATGTGCTGCGCTTTCTGATCGAGAACGTCCAAATCGTTGCCGAAGACGTTGACCACGACGGCGGCGGTATAGCCCGAGAGCGTTTCCTCGATTCGCTCCATCAGAAACGTCATGACCGAAGAGTTCACGCCGACGAACCCGGCGAACACCCGGCGCAGCTCGGCTTGCGTCGCCTCGGCTTCGTCTCCCGTCAGCCCCGGCCTGCAAATCTATTTCGAACTCGCTGTAGTGCGGACCCCAGGTGTCCTCGGATGATGCTCCGCTCGCCCCGCCCGTTGCGCGACCGAGCGCACCGCAGGCAATCTGCCGCAACGCGTCGGCAATGTGGGCGCCGATGCGCAGCGATTGATCGAGCGACGTGCCGGGCACCGCGGACATGTGGACGACGAAATGCCCCTCCTTCAGCTCGGGGATGAACTCGCCGCGAAAAACGGCAGCGCCGCACAGCCGGCGATCGTGAACAGTCGCGCGCTGCGGCGATGAGCGTGCGCGGCCGCTGCGCGAGCCGCCGCAACAGCGCCTCATAGCTGACGCGCGCCCAGCGGACCACAGGCGGATCGCGCGGCGGCACGCGGCCCGGAAGCAGCGCGACCGCCAGCGCCGGCGTCACAGTCAGCGCGACGGCCAGCGAGGCCAGCACCGCCAGCCGTAGGCTAGACCCAGCGGCGCAAACAAGCCGTCCGGTCAGTCCGGACAAGGTCATCACCGGCACGACCACCAGGATCACCGCGAACGTCGCGTAAACTACCGCGCTGCGGACTTCGAGCGTCGCATCAAGAACGACCCGCGCAAACGGCCGCTGGCTGCGCCGAATCGCGCATTTTCGCGGAGCCGGCGAACAATGTTCTCGACGTCAATCACGGCATCATCAACCACAACGCCGATCGCAATGGCGAGGCCGCCGAGCGTCATCGTGTTCAGCGTGACCCCTAGGCGCTCCAGCACCATGGTCGCGGCGAGCAGCGAGAGCGGGATGGCGGTGCAGGAAATTGCGGCGGTGCGCAGATCGAAGAGGAAGAGCGAACAGGACCACGATCACAAGCACGCCGCCGACGATCAGCGAGTCGCGGACATTGCGCGTCGCGGTCTTGATGAAGTTCGCCGGACGGAAAAGATCGGGCTCGATGGTGATGCCGTCCGCCTCCAGACCCGGCCGCAGCTCTTGCGAGTGCCGCCTCGAGCTTCTTTGTCACCTCGAGCGTGTCGGCGCCATACTGTTCCGCCACATTGAGGATCACGCCGGGGCCACCCTGGATCCCGGCGCCGCCGATCGGCGGCTCGGGGGCGTCGACGACGTCGGCGACGTTCGCCAAGGTGACGCTCGCCGCTGCCCGGCTCAGCAGCACCGTGCGGGCTATGTCGGCGGGCTTGAGCGATTGTCCCTCGCTCTGGAACACGATCCGCTGGTTCTTGGTGTCGACAAAGCCGGCGCCGCGCACGCCGGTCGATCGGCGCGCTGCGGTCGACCACGTCATCGAGTGTCAGGTCGTAGCGGATCAGTTCGTCGGGATGGACCTGGATCTGAATCGAGCGCTTGTCGCCGCCGAACACCGTGACGCTGGCAACGCCCGGCACGGCAAGGAGACGCAGAGCGCACGGTCCATTCGGCGGCGGTGCGCACGTCCATCAGCGAGCGGGTCCGCGAGGTGAGTCCGATGACCAGCATGCGGCTGGTCGACGAGGTCAGCGGTGTCATGATCGGTGGCGCGATCCCTTGCGGCAGTTGCTGGGTCGCAGCCGCCAGCCGTTCGGCGACGACCTGTCGGTCCGATAGACGTCGCTCGACGAATCGAAAAATACCGTCACCACGGATACGCCCTGGATCGAGGACGAGCGTAGGGTCTGCACGCCGGGCACGCCGTTGATGGCGTTCTCGATGGGACGTGTCACCAGAACCTCGACCTGTTCGGGCGTCAGTCCTACGGCCTCGGTCTGGATGCTGACCTGGGGCGGGGCAAACTCCGGAAATACATCGTATTTGGCGCTGCCAAGGGCATAGACGCCATAGGCAAAGAGAATGCAGCCGAGCGCGATCACGATGCCGCGGAAGCGGATGGCGAACGCTATGATCACGGCCTGCGGGCCAGAGGGAGCAGCTGTGCTCACTGCTTGTCCTCGACCTGAATCTGCGAGCGGAACTCCTCGGACAGCAGGAGCTGCGCGCCGCTCGTCACAATCTCCGCATCCGGCGGCATCTCCTTGACAATATAGCCGCCGCCTGCCGCCGGCAGGTCGGTCGCGATCTCGTCGCGCGTGAACGTATCCGGGCCGGTGCGCCGATAGACCCAGGCTCTGTCCTGCCACCAAACGATCGCCGACGCCGGTATGGCCACCCCGTCGACCGATGTGCCGGTCGGCAGGAAGGCCAGCACGTTCATGCCGGGCAAAACGCCGCTTTCCGCCGGCGCCGTGTAGAAAAAGCTTAATCCCTGGATCTTCGGGTCCATGCGCGTTGCCGGTGAAACGAAAGTGATCACCGTACGCGCGCCCTTGCCCATGGCCATGGCTGCCGTGGCAGGCGGGGCCGCGAGCGACACACCCGGCGGCAAGGTGATTTGCACCAGGAAGTCCTGCCGCTCGATCAGCCGCGCGATTATCGGCGAGTCCTCGACCAATGACTTGCCGAGCACGGAACCCCATTCCTGGTATGCCGTGGCGGCGAGCGTGCGCACCTGCGCCTCTGCGGCGGCCAAGCCGGCTTGGTCCGTAACAAAAGCCGCCTGCGCGGACTGCACTTGCGCCTGTGAGACCGCCTGCTGATCCTCGTAGAGGCGTTTTGCGCGTTCGAATGCCGGTTTCGACATCGCAAGCTTCGCCTGTGCGGTCAGCACCTGCGTCTTGGCCGTGGCGTAATTGTTGCTCAGCGCCGTCAGCCGCGCGACATCGACAACCATGCCGTAGGCGCGAACCTGTTCCTGATAGGGCGTGGCGGGCAGTGCCTCGGCTTCGATGCCGTTGCGCTCCTGCGTTTCGGAGTCGAGCGTGATGACCGGCGCGCCGTTCTTGGTGGCGACCCGAACGGGCGCCTCGACCGGCTGCTCACGCTCACTCTCGACGGCCGCCTCGTTGCGGCCGGTAAAGAAGCCCCAAACGAGCAGCCCAATGACGGCGATAACCGCCGCGGCGACGAGCAACCGGCCGCCGAGCCTCGCCGCTCCTTTTGATTCCCCACCCTTGGTTCATTTGCCGATTTTCCGCGCCCTACCCAAGCCGCTTCGGCTATCTCGCGCAAGCCCACCCCGGGGCTTTAACCGTCTCCTTCAGCTCCTTGCCTGGGCCCCGGGGCCCTGCGCCGGTTGGCGCTTTGCCCCGCGGGCCGCTCGTTTTCTCCAAGCCGATGATACACTGCGGATGACGAAGGTCATCTCTTGGGAGGGAGGTCACGCGGTGTGGATGTTGTTGAGGCCGCCGGGGGCGCCGGTGCGGCGACAATCAAAAATCGCCGGGATGATCGTGCTGGCCGGCGCGATCTGCGTTGCGCAAATACCAGGTCCCGGCGCCGCGCAGTCAGCCGGTGATCTGGCCAAATCGATGCAGGATCAATGGAAGCGCTGCCTCAGAGACTCATACCAGACCTATGAAAGTCGAACGCCGAGCAAAAATTCCGCGGCTGAGTTGGCGTTGCAATTCTGCGCCACGCAGGAGGAGGCACTCCGGGCCTATTCCTCCGAGGCGGGAATTTCCCGGAGCGCCTTCGAACAGCTGAGGGCTTCCGCAAAACGGGCCCTCATTGCCGGAAAGTAAGCAGGCGATTGAGACAATAAGGCGCCTCACCGCACCTGAAAGACGAGCTTGCCGCGGAAGTGGCGCGACTCGCTGAGGCGCTGCGCCTCGGCAGCCTGCGACAGGCGATAGAGCTTGATCTCGGGAGGCCGCACGGCTCCGCTCGTAACTAGTTGCGCGATGCGTTCGAGCGGCGCGCGGGCGCGGCCAACTGCGGGCCGCAGCGATGTCACGTCGGTGCGATCGGGCTTGGGCGCCTGGGTGCCCGAAGCGATGAAGGCGGCGCGGCCTCCCGGCTTGAGTACCGCGAATGATTTTTGCGCCACTTCGCCGCCGACGGTATCGAAGACGGCGTCGCAACCGCTTACGGTTTTGCTGAAGTCGTGCGCGCTGTAGTCGATGACTTCATCGGCGCCGAGATTGCGCACATAGTCGATGTTCGCCGCGCTGGTCGTGGTGATCACACGGGCGCCGATGTGTTTCGCCAACTGAATGGCGAAGCTTGCCACGCCGCCTGCGCCGCCCTGAATGAGGATCGTCTCGCCGCGCTTGAGCTTTAACGTCGCCTCGACGGCGCTGATCGCGGTGAGCCCGGTAAGCGCCACAGCGGCGGCGTCAACATGCGACAGCGCGTCACGCTTCCTGGCGATAATCGCGGCCTTGATCGTGAGTTTCTCGGCATAGGCGCCCTCGCGGCCGGCTTCGAGGACCCCGAACACCGCATCGCCGGCTTTCAGATCGTCGACGCCCGGGCCTGCCGCCGCGACCGTCCCGGAAAAGTCCCGGCCCAAGATCAGGGGGAAGGTCGCCTGCGAATATTGACCGGCCCGCACCTTCCAATCGGCGGCGTTGACGCTCGCCGCCACCACATCGACGAGGACCTCCCCCGCAGACGCTACCGGGTCTGGCAGGTCGCCATATTGCAGGACCTCCGGACCGCCAAACCGTTCGATAAAAGCCGCTTTCATGGTTCGCCTCGTTCGCGCGCCATCCTGTAGACTGTGTTCGAGCCGGGCTACGCTTACAGGCGGGGAGAATCGGGATGGCGCACGGGCTTTTTGTTGACGGCGTGTGGCACAGCCAATGGTACGACACCGCCGCGACCGCCGGCCGCTTTGTGCCCACCGAACCCGTGTTCCGCAATTGGGTCACGCCGGACGGCAGCGCCGGGCCGACCGGAGAGGCCGGCTTCGCCGCCGAGCGCGGGCGCTATCACCTCTACGTGTCGCTGGCCTGTCCCTATGCGCACCGCACGGTGATTTTCCGCAAGCTCAAAGAGCTTGAGAGCGTGATCTCGATCTCGGTCCTCGATCCGGTCATGGGTGAACAGGGCTGGCAATTCGGCAGCGGTCCCGGCACGACGCCGGATACGGTCAACGGCAAGCAGCGCCTCGGCGAAATCTATCTGCTCGCCGATGCGCGCTACACCGGCCGCGTCTCGGTTCCGGTGCTGTGGGACAATGAGCGGCGCACCATCGTCAATAACGAGTCGCCCGAAATCATTCGCATGCTCAATTCGGCGTTCGCGTCCCTGACCAATGACCGCGCCGACTATTATCCGGGCGAGCTGCGCGGCGAGATCGATCGCGTCAATGCCCGCGTCTACAGCGACGTGAATATCGGCGTCTATCGCGCCGGCTTCGCCACCCGGCAGGACGCCTACGAAGAAGGCTGCCGCACGGTGTTTGCGGCGCTCGACTGGCTCGAAGACCTGCTGTCGCGTCAGCGCTATCTCGTTGGCGCCCGCTTGACCGAAGCCGATTGGCGGCTGTTCACGACTCTCGTTCGCTTCGATGCGGTTTATTACAGCCATTTCAAATGCAATCTGCGGCGGATCATCGATTACCCAAACCTGTCGAATTATCTGCGCGACCTCTATCAGGTGCCCGGGATTGCCGACACGGTGAATTTCGACCACATCAAGCGCCACTATTACATGAGCATGACCGCCATCAATCCGAGCCGCATTGTGCCGCTCGGACCGGAGCTTAGTTTTTTGGCACCGCACAACCGCGGACGATTTGAGCGGCATGGTTAGTTGCAGCGAAGCTGATTGCGACAGTTTGTGAAATCGCGCTCAACAGCTTTTTGCGAGGTCCGCTTGACGACCAACGGTCCTCTTGAGCGCGACGGCCTTCATGCCGGCGCCAGCCGTCGCCGCGACCATGTCGGACGCCGACAAGCTGCCCTGAAACAAGCCACCGGTATCTGCAAGGCCCGGGTCAAAGAGCAGGCGCAGTTCCAGGAAATGTCATGGTATGCGAAGCACAAGGCGGTCAAGAATTGCATCAAAGAGACGCTCGCGCATCACTGATCCACGGCGCGGACCGTTGCTTCATCCGCCCTGTTCGTGGTGGCGCCGCGGATCTAGATACCGACGATTGCCTGGCCGCAATTGGGGCTGATGTTCTGGCCGGTGACCGCGTCGGCTTCCCGGCTCGCGAGCCAGGCAATGGCGTAGGAAATCTCCTCCGGCCGGACCTGACGTTTCAGCGCCATGCCGGCAATGATCTCGTCGAAGATTTCGGGTGACGCATCCGCGCGCGTCATCGGCGTGTCGGTGAAACCGGGAGAGACCGTGTTGACGGTGATGCTGAAGGGCGCGAGTTCCCGCGCCCAGGCGCGCGTGAGCGCCGTAAGCGCACCCTTTGCGCCGTTATAGTGGCTCATCGCCGGCGCCCCGGTCATGACGAATGTCGAGGCGGTATTGATGATGCGGCCGAACTTGCGTTTTTTCATTCCCGGCACCACTGCCTGAACGGCGAAGAACGCGCCCTTGACGTGGGTGGCGAACAGACTGTCGAAGAAAGCCTCGTCGATTTGTTCGATCGGCGCCATCATGCCGCTGATGCCGGCGTTGTTGACGAGGACATCGACCTTGCCGAATTCCTTTTCGGCCGCCGCGACAGCGGCCTTTACCTCGGCGACGACCCGATTGTCGGCCTTAAGGCAAAGCGCCGTGACGCCGTCCTGCTGCAGCGCAGCTTTTGCCCGATCGAGGTTGTCTTGCTTGAAATCGGTAATGGCCACCTTGGCGCCGCGCCCGCCGAGCACCCGTGCGTGCGAGAGACCCAAGCCGGTACTGCCTCCGGTGATGAAAACGGCGTAGCCATCGAGGCTGTTCGGCATGACCCCTCCCTTATCCGCGCTTATCGGCGCCATGACTACTCATTCAACGCCAGGCCGCCAAGCGGCCACTGTAGTTGTAAGATGAATGCGATGGCGAGTTGGAAGGTGCGGCGGGGCGGCCGTGAAACGCGGCGCCCGCTATCTCAGGCCGCTAGATCCGAGAGCAGCAACGCATCATCGGACGGGTCGATGATGCCGGCGACCGGGGCGCCGCATTCACGGCACGCAAGGCTGTAGCTTTCAAATCCGCAGGTGTCGATCCTTGGCGTGTGACTTCTGCGGAATTGAAGCTCCGCGCTGCACCTCGGACAGGCGACGAGTTGCGCGTCGCTTGTCGTGATTGGTCGTTCTGCACCCATGGGCGCCCAATAATTGGTGATGAGATCGCTTGTTGCGGTGAAGCCATCCGCGTCGAAGTTTCAGGTAGTCCTATAGCTACCGCGCGGAAATAGTCCGCGAAGACGAGGTGTCAAAGTCGATGGCTTGGATTAGATTTCGGCTAACCATTCATTGGTTCGGCAATCACAGTCGGATTTTCCCGGCCTGCCGAAGCGCCGTCAGCCGAAACGCTTCGTAAAATTCAAAGTCACGCGGAGACCAGATCAGCCGCGACGACGTGCGGGATCGCGTTCAAAAGCGGCGAGATTGTCTCGCGGCCCGACGGCCACCTCATCTGGTGAAGTGGGACCTGGCCCGAACAGCCTCTGTCGCTCGGCGAAATTTGAAGGAATAAAGGGATATTGTCGCCACAGTTCGCCGAAGGCGGTCGGGTAATGGATCGCCATCAGAGAAAGCGGCTTTGTCAGATTCGGGTAAGGCCGCGGTTCGCAAATCAGCCGCTGGTTGAAGGCGCGCCGATAGAATGCCTGATGCTCCACTCTTACGGCCGCGAGGACAAGGTCGGCATGGAAGTGTTCCGCCGCGACCATGGAAAGCCGGAGTGTGGCATACGGCAATCCGCGATGGAGCCGAGAAAGGGTCTCGTCGGCGACGAAGCGGGTCGGATCGATGATGACTTTACCGGCATCGAGCTCGGGTTGCAGAATATCTGGAAAGGCCTCCAATGAGAGACAGCCGGGATGCTCTTTGGAAGCCACGTGAATTCGGATTGAGCTGGCTAGCTCGTCGTCGATGTACAACCCGAACAGATAGGCATTCGCCGTCTCGTCATAGCGGTCGGAAAACATCCCGGACGAGTTGGGCGGAATCGCTCCTTCGCGCAGATAGGCGTCATAGCGAAGCCGAAAGATCGCTTCCCGCTCTTCAGAGGAAACCGCGCGGCGGCAATCGATCTTCTCCAGCAGCCTCGCTACACGATCGGAGAAAGCGCGTTGTGCTTGTTCACGATCGGACACGACGGGACGCGGATACGACAATGCTACCGGAACCATACGCGAATTCCCTGCTGGCGCCGCCGAGGGCGCCACCGGGACATAGTTAACAGTTTGTCAAAGCAGTTACAATTTAGACGCCGGGTTAGGGTTAACCTTCGCGCCCGACCGAAATGGCAAACTCTATCTAGGGTTGTGTCATTCAACCGCTATGCGGCATCGGTCCGGAGCAGCGCCGGCCTTGAGGATGCCTGAACAGGAGCGACGTAGGACGCGTAGAGCAATTTTCGCAGGTCGGCCGCCGGCATGGGCCGGCAGAGCAGGTACCCCTGGACTTCGTCGATGCTGTCTTCGGCCGCCAGCAATTCGAGCTGCTCTTCGGTTTCAACGCCTTCGACGACCACGCGCAGTCCCAATTGCGCGCTCAGGCGGGTCATGCCGCGCAGCAAAGTCACCCGGCGCTCATCGTCGCCGAGACCGCGCAGGAACGACTGGTCGATCTTCACTTTCTGGAACGGAAAACTATGCAAATAGCTGAGGCTCGAATAGGCGGTGCCGAAATCGTCCAGGGAAATGTTGACGCCCAACTCGGCAAGTTTGCGCAGATCGGCGAGCGTTCTTTTCGTGTTCTGGAGCAAAGTCGATTCCGTTATCTCGATCTGAAGCCGGCTGGCCGGCAGATTGGTGGCGGCAAGCGTCTCGCGCACGAGCGCGGGAACGTTGGAACGATCGAACTGGATCGAGGACAGGTTCACCGCCACGGCTATTTCGCCGGGCCATCGTCGGCATTCCAGGCAAGCCTTGTAGAGGGCCTGGTTGCCGATCTCGACGATAAGTCCCATTTCCTCCGCCACCGGAATAAACTCCGCCGGCGAAATCATCCCGCGTTCGTGGTGCGGCCACCGCAGCAGCGCCTCGCAGGCCTCGATGCGTTTGGTCTTCAGGTTGAAAAGCGGCTGATAGTAGAGTTCGAAAGCCTCATTCTCGGTCGCGCTGCGCAAGTCGAATTCGAGGGTTCGCCGCGCCTGGGCGCTGGCTTCCATTTTGGCTTCGAACCAGCGCCAGGTGCCACGGCCGTCGGCCTTGGCCTGATAGAGCGCGATGTCGGCATTGCGCAGAAACTGCTCCGGATCGATCCGGTTCTTGGCGACCGCGATGCCGATGCTGGCGGTGATGACGACCTTGTGGCCGTCCAGATCGTAGGTGCCACCGATTGCGCTCAAAACACGGGTGGCGAGGGCTTCGCCCTGCTCGAGCGAACGGATCGGCGCTTGCAAAATGACGAATTCGTCGCCGCCAAAGCGTGAAATGACATCGGCGTCCCGAATATTGGCCCGCAACCGCTCGGCGACGGCCTCTAACAGCATGTCGCCTCTGGTATGTCCCAGTGTGTCATTGACCTGCTTGAACTGGTCCAGATCGATGAAGTGAATGGCGCACATGTTGTCGGGCCGCCACTTGCCGAGGGCGCGTTCCATGCGGTCACGCAGGACGGTGCGATTGGGCAGGCCGGTCAGGGCGTCAAATCGTGCCAATTGGTTGATCTTGGCTTCGGCGCTCTTTCGCTCGGTGACATCCTCGACCAGAACGACCATGCCGCCGTTTTCCATCGGCTGGACCGTAAATTCGAGCGTCCGCCCCTGCAACGTCTCCACGGCAAAGGCGGCCTCGTCATTACCGGTGAGGCGCGCGTCCAGGCCCTCGATCAGGCACTGGGCATTGACCTCGGAGAGCAGACCCGCCTTGGCCGCCCTATCGACCAGGTCGCGCGCTGTCGCGCCTTTGAGCCCGATATCCGGCGACAACCCAAGCTGCTCGCCGAGCTTCTGATTGGCGACGACGATGCGCCGATCGGCATCGAACATGCAAAGACCGTGCGGCATGTTGTTCAGTGCCGTGTCGAAGCGCTTTGCCAACAGCGACATGTCGCGCGACGTGATCACTGCATCGAGCAGCGTGCGACGTAACCTGTCCGCTATCAATTTTATCGCGAGAAAGGACGGCACCAGGAGGCCGGCAAAGATCCAATGATACCAATTTCCGTAAATAAGGAGTGCCGCGGTCATCGGGCCCCAGGTGCACAAAATTTGCACCATCACAAATCGGGCGTTTGCGAAGTTTCGTCCGAAGATGCCCGCGACGTAAGCGCCCGTCATCGAATAGCTGACAAGCTCGGCAAAGGGATCGGAGGTCAGCGCGAAAGCAATGAAGCACCAGCTGCCAAGCAGTGCGTACAACGCCGAAGCTCCCGCGACGTAACGGTGCTCCCATCGTCTGCCATCTTCTGTAGTGACGACCGTCGGGCGGGCGCGGAAATACGCCTGCATCATTATTCCGCGCGCACACGCGACCAGAACGATCGCCAGCGCGCAGTAGAGAAGAAGGATTTCGCCGGTCTTCCAATATGTGATGAAAATAGAGCCGGTAACAAAAATCGTCCCCAAAAACAGCGTTCGACGGTCTTGATAAAGCGAATCGACCAGCGGCAGATAAATTTCCGCCGGAAGGGATTCGGGTTTCCAAACAGGTCGACGCAGGAGGCGCGCGAAACGCATTACTCGTACCGTCGCAAGCTGCAAAGGTCGTAAAATTGCATACGAGCAATACGATTAAAGTCTCTCTACCGAGTAAATTGCATGCCTTCCCGCTCCACAATCACGTTAACGAAGCCCTTCAGCGGCGTTAGCAAATGATTATGCATATGGTTCCGGCCCGCCGCGCGACCGCCGGGATTCGCCGGCGATCCTTTAGAACTCGCGATCGCTCTATCCGATTTTCCCGAAATCGCCATGGCGGCCAAGGCCATCCTTGAAGCGGGTTGCGCCGGCGACGCCATCGGCGATCAGCGCCTCACGCCCGTTGTACCATTCCTGGATGAGCGCCTCCCGCACGCCGAGCCCGTGGCTTTTGATGGCGGAACGGCGGTCGGCGCGCACGCAGACCTGCGGGAACCGCGCGATCTCTTGCGCCAGCTGCTCCGCCTTCTGTCGGGCGCCGCCTTTGGGCGTGACGTATTCGCACAGGCCGATGTCGAGGCATTCCTCGGCCGGAACTTTGCGCCCCGTCAGAATGATCTCAAGCGCACGCCCTTGGCCGACTATTCGCGGCAAGCGGACAGTGCCGCCATCGATCAGCGGCACGCCCCAACGGCGGCAGTAGACGCCGAAATAGGATTCTTGCGCCATCACCCGGAAATCGCACCACAGTCCCAGTTCCATGCCGCCGGCGACGGCCGGCCCTTCGATCGCCGCGATGACTGGTTTGTCCAATTCGAGCCGCGACGGACCTAGTGGTCCACGCGGAATTTCACTGCCATTGCCGCGCGGCCCTGCCGGCGGGATATCGAGCTCACCGAGCGGATAGGCGGCGTTCAGCGTGCTGACATATTTGAGATCCCAGCCGGCGCAAAACGCGCCCCCGGCGCCGTAGAACACGGCAACGGCCGCGCTGTCGTCGGCGTCGAATTCAAGAAAGGCTGCGGTTAGAGCGTCGGCGCTTGCGGGGTCCATGGCATTGCGGGCGTCGGGCCGATCGTAAATCACCGTCCATACCGATCCATTCTTCTCCACTCTGACTGCCATACGGGTTTCCTCCTCCGGATGATTGTTTGCTGCGAGCGCACCGGGTAACGTCACTGATTGGTGAAAATCGGCGTCCGCCGCTCCGCCATCGCCTTCACGCCTTCCTTGAAATCCTCGGTCTTACGAAGCCGGGTTTGCTCGGCAAGTTCACGTTCGGTCGCGGCGCGCACGCGATCGGCTAGATCGCCGCGCAGCGTGGCGCGGGTGGCAATCAGACCGAGCGGCGAGTTTTCCGCGATTTCGGCGGCGAGCGACAGCGCTGCGCCGCGCACCTGATCCTGCGCCACCAACACGTCGGCGAGGCCCATGGCGTGGGCCTCGTCGCCGGGCACGCGACGGCTGGTGTAGAACATCAGCGCCGCCTTGGTCGGGCCGATGACGGCGGGCAAGGTGACAGTCAGCCCAAAGCCGGGGTGGAAGCCGAGCCGGGTGAAATTGGCGCAGAAGCGCGCCTCGCGACACGTGACGCGGAAATCCGCGACCATCGCCAGGCCGAGCCCACCGCCGACTGCGGCGCCATGAACCGCGGCAACGATCGGCTTTTTGGTCCGGAACAAACGGTTACCTTCGATATAAAGATGGGCGGCGCCCGGCCTCGGCCCGCTCAGCAGCTCGCCGCCATCGCGGCCGTCATCGCCGAAATTCGCTCCGGCACAAAATGATTTTCCCTGCGCGGCCAGCACCAGCGCGCGGCACGCGGCGTCGGCGTCGAGCGCCTCGAAGGCGTCGGCGATCTCCTTGATCAGAGCGACGTCGAAGAAGTTATTCGGCGGGCGTCTGATCTCCACCAGCGCAACATGGCCGCTTTTCTCCACGCCGATGTCGTTGAAGGGACCCATGCGCTTTTCCCCAAATGCCGTTATTCAGCTACGCCACGACGTTCCGAGAACTCGGCGTCGCGCTTGACGATCAACGCGTCCACCACCGACACGCCATCGCCCTGGCCATGTACGATCACCGGATTGAGATCGATCGAGGCAATATCGTCGGCATGATCGGCCGCAAACTGCGACAGGCGTACCATGAGCTTGGCGAGTGCCTGGGTATCGGCGGGCGGCGCGCCGCGGTAGCTCTCGAATACCGGCGCGGCCTTCAGGCGGCCGATGAGGGCGCGGGCGGTCGCTTCATCAAGCGGCACCGGAGCAAGCGCTACATCGCCAAGCGCCTCGACCAAAACACCGCCGAGACCGACCATCAGCAACAGTCCCCAAGTCGGGTCGCGGTGGATGCCGAGGATCACCTCACGGCCGGGGAGCGCCATCGCCTGCACCAGCACACCGTCAATGTGAGCGGCAGGCGCATAACGTTTTGCGGCGGCAAGCACGCGATCGTAAGCTGCGCCGACCACATCGGCCCCGGCGAGATTCAAGATGACGGCACCGGCTTCGGTCTTGTGCGGAATTTCGGCGGATTGAACCTTGAGCGCCACCGGGCGTCCTATCGCCCGTGCAGCGTCAATGGCCTCCTCGCGCGTGGGCACGAGCCGGCCCGAGTTTTCAGAACCGATGCCATAGGCGGACAACAGCGGTCGCGCCCGATATTCGCACAGGATCGAGGGTAAGCCCGCGAGCATGGCGCCGATTTTCGCGCGCTCCGGCGCCCGCGCCGCCGCGACGTTCGTTCCGCCCGGCTTGCGCGCACGCAGCGCCTGGTAATCGATCATCTTGCGCATGGTGCGAGCGCAGCCATGCGCGACGGTGAACAGCGGATAGCCGGCCTCATTCAGAATCTCGACCGTGCGTTCCGACGGCAACGTGTAGGTCCACATGAACACCGGCTTGGCCGACTCGCGTTTAAGCTCCTTGAGTTTCGGCAGATCGGCTTCGAGGAAAGCCGAGCGGCGCGCAGTGATCACGACGATGACGCCGTCGATCGACGGCGAGCGCGCCACCAGGCGGGCAAACTCGGCGTAGCCGAGTTTCTGAACGCCCTGAGCTGTGGAATCGACCGGGTTTTGCGTGGAGCCGTAAGAAGGTACGTAGACGTCGAGCGCGGCGCGTGTGGCGTCGTCAAGAACCGGAACGTCAAGCCCGGCGGCGGCGCAGGCATCGGCCATCCATATGCCGGCGCCACCTGACGCCGTGCAGATGCCGACGCGCGGTCCTGCCGGCATGCGGTCGCCACAAGCGAGGAAGCCGACGGCGAGGTCGAGCATCTCGTCGAAGTCGCGCCCTTCGATCAATCCGTAATGCTCGAAGACGGCGCGGTAGGCGGCCTGCGACCCGGCAAGGACGGCGGTATGCGATGCGACCGCGCGGCGGCCCGGTTCGGTCTGACCGATCTTGCCGACGATCAGCGGCTTGCCGGCTTTGAGCGCCTTGTCGGCCACGCGCTTGAATTTCTCCGGCGTCTTCACAGCCTCGGTCAGCAGCAGAAAAACGTCGGTTTTGCCTTCATCGAGCATGTAATCGACGAAGTCGGAAATCTCGAGAACGGCTTCGTTGCCGGTGGTGACGATGTAGCGGAACTTGAGATCGCGCGGACGCGCGCGATCGAAGAATGCGAAGCCGAGGCCTCCGCTCTGCGAGATCACCGCCAGCTGGCCGCTGCCAAGCGGCCGGGCCGGCAGGAGCGGTCCCGCGCTCTTGTCCGAAGCGGGGCTGAAATTGGCGCAGAGCGCAGCCGCGATATTGGAAAAGCCTTCGGAATTCGGCCCACTCACCGCCATATCGTAGCGCCGCGCGGTAGCGACGATCTCGCGCTGCATGCGGATGCCGGCTTCGCCCTCTTCGGCAAAGCCGGAGCTGAGAATGACGGCAGCGCCGATCCCGGCGCGGCCGCAGCGTTCGAGCTCTGCCGGCACGTAAGCGGCGGGAACGATGAGGATCGCCAGATCGACGACCTCGGGCAGCGCGTCGACCGACGCATAGGCTTTCAAGCCCTGAACTTCGGCCGCGCTTCGGCTGACCGGATAGACCCGGCCGGCAAAGGGGTGGCTGCGGATGATCTCCAGAATCCGGCCGCGCAGGCTGTGCAAATCCGAAGAGGCGCCGACCACCGCCAGCGATTTCGGCCACAGCAATTTTCCAATGTCCGGCACGGCCCGTTCGCCCTTCAGCGCAAGCCCAGACCGCGGGCGATGATGCCGCGCAGGATTTCGGTGGTGCCGCCCTGGATGGTGAGCTTGGGCGCCATCGTGGTGGCGTAGGCGATTTGATCCTCCAGCGTGGCGCGGTTCATGATTTCCGGCTCGAGAAATGCCGCGAGATCGCGCACTCGGCCGGGGAGTCTCTGCTCCCAGACGGTGCCGAGGTCCTTGACGATCGAGCCCTCTACCACCGGCTCCTTGCCGGCCTGCAACATGCCGGCGACCGACACCGACATCCGCCGCAAGGTGTGCAGTTGTGCGACCAGCCGCCCGAGCCCTTCGGCGCCGCGCAAGTCGGGCTGCGGCCCGAGCGCGCGGATCAGTTCAAGCAAGGTATGAAACGTATCGAGAAACCGCTCCGGTCCGCTGCGCTCGTAAGCAAGCTCGCTGGTCGCCTGCTTCCAGGCGCCGTCGATCTCACCCATGACGTGATCGTCCGGCACGAACGCTTTGTCGAACACCACTTCGTTGAAGCCAGGCTTTCCGGTCATCTGACGGATCGGGTTCACCGTGATGCCCGGCGTTTTCATATCGATCAGAAACTGCGTCAGGCCATGCCGGCGGTTCTCTTTGGTCGAGGGCGAAGTGCGGAACAGGCCGAGCATGTAGTCCGCGACTTGGGCGCTGGTGGTCCAAATTTTGCTGCCGGTGATGTGAAAGCCGCCCTCGACTTTCGTCGCCTTGGTCTTGGCGGCGAACAGGTCGGAGCCGGAGCCGGGCTCGCTCATGCCGATGACGAAGCACAGCTCGCCGCGGCAGATACGCGGCAGAATGTCTCGTTTGATGTGCTCGGCGGCATATTTGAGCAGGATCGGGCCGCTCTGGCGGTCGGCAACGAAATGCAGGTGCGCCGGCGCGTTGGCGACGCGAAACTCTTCGGTCACGACGTAGCGCTCCAGCTGGCTGCGTTCATGACCGCCGTAGTGCTTCGGCCAGGTCATTCCGATCCAGCCTTTGGCGCCGACGCGGCGGCTGAAGGCGCGGTTGTAGGCGTCGGTATGGCCGGGTTGGTGCGGGTCAAACGTGCCGGCGGCGATCTCTTCGGCCAGGAACGCGCGTACCTCGCTGCGTAACAACTCGCATTCGGGCGGCAGGCGGATCGGATCGAAATGCAGTTCTGCCGTCATCGCGAAGCCACCAAAGGCCAGAATTCATCGGCGCCGCGGCGGGCGACATGCCTGCCAAGCTCCGCCGCCCAGTAGCTCTCGTTGCCGAAATCGTCGCGCCACGACAGCATACGCAGTGTGAAGCGGTGCAGGATGTGCTCCTGCGTGAAGCCGATGGCGCCGAGGACCTGATGCGCGATTGCCGCGCCTTCTGCGGCGGCTTCGGCGGTGCGGATCTTGGCCGATGCGGCCTCCAGGAAAACCGCCTCGTCGAATGCATCCGCTTGCGCGATTGTGTCGGCCGCCGATCCAGCCACGGCGAGCGCGGCGGCGACTTCACCCGCGAGCCGGGCCAGATTCTGCTGCACCGCCTGGAACTTGCCGATCGGCCGTTCGAACGCGACGCGCTCATTGGCATAGCCGACACTAAGCGACAGGATCGCTTCCAGCGCGCCGGCGGTCTCGACGCTGCGAATGGTCGAGCCCATCAGCAGCAAAGACGTCTGATCAAAGCCGTTCGGCGCCGGCGCGATGGCGAGCGGCTTGACGCACTCGAAGGTGACGGCATTCGCGGCGTCACCCGCCAGGTTGCGCCGTTCGCTCAGCCGGCAGTCTTTGATGTCGACCAGCGCGAGCAGCGAACGCTCGGTGCCTCCGGCGAGGACGGCGATATATTGGCAGTCTTGCGCAAACGGCACGCCGATAGCGCGGCCGGAGAGGCGGCCGTCGGCATCCACCGTAATGCGGTCATGCGGACGGACAGGAGCGACCGCCATCGGTGCTGCCGGGGCTTCGAGGCCTGCTTGCATCAACAGCCAGCCGGCGGCCAGCGTTTCCGCCAACGGCACCGCCAAGGCGAAGCGCCCGGCGACGCCGAGAATGGCGAAGCCTTCAGCGAGGCTGGCGCCAGAGCCACCCAATCGCTCCGGAACCCAGGCGAGCGGCAGCCCGGCGTCGGTGAGCGCCTGCCAAAGCGGCTCCTTCCACGCGCCATTTTTTGCTTGGTTTATGGCTTGCGGATCGGCGAGGTCGGCGAGAATCCGCGCCGCCGTATCGGCTACAATCTGGCTGTCTTCGCCCGGCACGATTTTTTACGAAGCCCCGGTTTCCACACTCATTACAGCATAACCGTCGGCGCTGGGAATTTTCGATGCGAGCATGGTGCGGGCAAGCCGTGCCGTTGGCAAGTTGCCGCAGGCTGGTAGGCGCCTTCGGTAGCCCCTGTTTCGCGGCTCGCACCGGCGGCGCATAATACTTCAATATACTTCAACGCCCGGCCGTTCGATGCGATGCGGTCCGCAGGCGTGCAGGAGAATGGAATTTGGCGACGCGAAATGCCACGGCGGCGGTGATCGGTGCCGGCGATTTCATCGGCGCGGCCATTGCCAAGAAATTTGCGGCCGAAGGGTTTGCGATCTTCGCCGGCCGGCGCAATGCCGAGAAGCTTGCGCCACTGGTCGCCGATATCGAAGCCGCCGGCGGCGAGATCGTCGCCCGCGGCCTCGACGCCCGCAAGGAGGACGACATCACGGGCTTCCTGCGTGCGGCCGATGCGTACGCCCCGCTCGAGATCTGCATCTTCAACGTCGGCGGCAATGTCAATTTTCCGCTGCTGGACACGACCGAGCGGGTGTTTCGCAAGGTCTGGGAATTGTCTTGCTATGCCGGCTTCCTGTCCGGCCGCGAGGCCGCCCGGCTCATGCTGCCGCGCGGCAAAGGCTGGATTTTTTTCACCGGCGCCACCGCGAGCGTTCGCGGCGGCGTCGGCTATGCGGCGTTCGCCGGCGCCAAGTCCGGGCTGCGCGCGGTGGCACAGAGCATGGCCCGGGAGCTTGGTCCAAGAAACATCCATGTCGCCCATCTGATCATCGATGCCGGCGTCGATACCGCTTTCGTGCGGGAGCGCATCAGACAGCGATCCGGCGCCGAAGCTTTGGAGAAACTGGACCCGGATCAGCTCATGCATCCTACCTCGGTCGCCGAGGCTTACTGGCAACTCTACCGACAGCCACGCGACGCCTGGACCTTCGAGCTCGACATGCGGCCCTATCGGGAGGTCTGGTGAGATGACGCGCGTGGAATTTCACTTCGACTTCGGCAGCCCCAACGCCTATCTGGCGCATCTGGTCATTCCCGAGATCGCGCAGCGCACCGGCGCGAAATTCGAGTACGTGCCGATCCTGCTCGGCGGCGTGTTCAAGCTCACCAACAACAGTTCGCCGGCCGAGAAAATGGCGGGCATCAAGAATCGGCTGGAATACGAACAACTCGAGCTGACGCGTTTCGTCCGGCGCCATGGCATCACCCAATTCACGTGGAATCCATTCTTCCCGGTTAATACGCTCTTGATCATGCGCGGTGCGATCGCGGCCCAGCTCGAAAGTGTATTTGCGCATTACGTTGATGAAATATTTCGCCACATGTGGGCCGAGCCGAAGGACATGGACGATCCCGAAGTGGTGCGCGCGGCGCTGCAAGCGTCCGGCTTCGACGCCGCCAAGCTGCTCGCCCGTAGCCAAGAGCCCGAGGTCAAGGACCGACTGTTACGCAATACGCGGGAGTCGGTCGCGCGCGGCACATTTGGCAGCCCGACTTTCTTCGTCGGCGACGAAATCTTCTTCGGCAAGGACCGGTTGCGCGACGTCGAGGAGGAGATCGTCCGGGCAGGGCAATAAACGCCCGAACTTGATCTACGCGCTGCCCTTATACCGCACACGGAGCACGCAAGTGGCATCTCCAACGAGACCGTCAATCATCGAAACGCGGCACGACCAGATGTTTCCGATTCTGGCGGCGGCGGAAATCGAGCGCGTTCGGCATTTTGGCGCCGTGCGATCGTTCGCTATCGGCGAGGCGCTGCAGAAAGCCGGCGCCATCGGCTACGGGTTGAGCATCATCCTGGAAGGACAGGTCGAAGCCCTTCAGCAGAACGCCACGGGTCGCCAGGCGCCCATCGTGACGATTGGGCCCGGAGCGTTCCTCGGCGAACTGGCGCAATTGGCGGACCGGCCGGGGCTGGTGGATGCTTATGCCCGCGAACCGGCCAAAGCCCTCATCATACCGCCGGATCGGCTGCGCGCCTTGTTGATCGCGGAGGCGGAGCTCGGCGAGCGGATCATGCGCGCGTTGATCCTCCGCCGTGTCGGCCTGATTGAGAGCGGCGGCGGCGGACCGGTGATCGTCGGCCGCGCCGACAATGGCGATGTGCTGCGGCTGGACAACTTCTTGCGCCGCAATTCGCATCCGCACCAAACGCTCGATCCCGACACCGACTCGGAAGCGAAAGCATTGATCGAGCGCTTCCATATCGACCCTGGGCAATTGCCGATCGTCTTGTGTCCGCAGGGGCAGTTGTTGCGCAATCCGAGCGAAGACGAGCTGGCGCGTTGTCTTGGTTTGGTGCGTCCGATCGATCCAGATCGCCTTTATGACGTAGCCATTGTCGGCGCCGGACCTGCCGGCCTCGCGGCCGCGGTTTATGCCGGATCGGAAGGCCTTTCAGTTCTCGTGCTCGACTGCCGCAGCAGAGGCGGCCAAGCCGGCGCTTCGGCGCGGATCGAGAACTATCTCGGCTTTCCGACCGGCATCAGCGGCCTTGCCTTGATGGCGCGCGCCGCCAACCAAGCGCAGAAGTTCGGGGTGGAAATGGCAATCCCGGACGAAGTGACAAGCGTCGAGGCGGCCGACGGCTCGGCGCAGAAGCATTTCGTCCTGAATTTATTCAACAACGAACGCGCGCGCGCCCGCGCGGTCGTGATCGCGAGCGGCGCGCGATACCGCCGACTGGCACTTCCAAACCTCGAGGCATTCGAATCATCGAGCGTGCACTATTGGGCGTCGCCGCTCGAAGGGAAACTTTGCGGCGGACAGGAAGTGGCCTTGGTGGGCGCCGGCAATTCGGCGGGCCAGGCGACGGTCTATCTGGCAAGTCAGGCGGGCAAGGTATGGCTCATTGTGCGCGGCGCGGATTTGGCGACGAATATGTCGCGCTATTTGGTCGACCGCATCAGCGGGCTCGCCAACGTGGAAGTGCTGACGCACACCCAGATCACCGGTCTCGAAGGTGACGAAGGCATGCTGCGAACCATTCGCTGGCGTCAGGCTTCAGGCGAGGAAGCGCAGCGCGCAATTCGTCACCTGTTCCTGTTCATCGGCGCTGAACCAAACACGGGCTGGCTCGCCGGTTCCGGAGTGGCGCTCGACCCTCGGGGTTTTGTGCTCACCGGACCCGACGCCGGTGCCGATCGCAGGCAGCTGGAGACGACCCGCCCCGGTATCTTCGCAATCGGGGACGTTCGCTCCGGTTCGATCAAGCGGGTCGCCGCGGCGGTCGGCGAGGGAGCGCAGGTGATGGCGGCTCTGCACCGCTATTTGGCTGCTGTCGGCGGGGAACCGGCGGTGGCGATGACGCACTGAGATGGAGCGCACATTGCTTTAGCAATCCGCCGCGGCGATGGTGTGAAAGAAGGCGCCGGTGACGAGGCCGCGCCGTCCGCCGGTTCGCTCGAGCGCGCGACCTTCGCCGTCCGCCATGTCGGCGAGCGGCTCATCGCGTCCGGAGGACGTGATCGAGGCGTAATGGAATTCGTGGCCGCGGACGAGGGTTCCGCGCCGGCCGAGAACGGTGTCGGCGAGAAGCCGCGCGGTACGGTAGCCCAGATGGAGCTTGCGTTTGGCGAAGCTGGTCGAGTGGCCGAGCAGTCCGGTCATCGCGTGGCGGCGACCGCCCGCATCCTCAATGCTTTCGCCCAAAACCATGTAGCCGCCGCACTCGCCATGCACGGGACGTGTCTCGGCAAAAAACCGCAAGCCGGTGGAAAAAGTTCGCGCCGCAGCGAGCGCCTCGGCGTGCAGTTCCGGATAGCCGCCCGGCAGCCAGCAGCTGTCGGCATTTTCCGGCGGCGGCTCGTCGGCGAGCGGTGAGAACGGCAAAATCTCGGCGCCGGCATTACGCCAGGCCTCGATCGCATGCGGATAGACAAAGCTGAAAGCGCGGTCGCGGGCGAGCGCGATCCGTTGACCCGGGGGCACCACGGCGCGCGCGGGTGCCGCGAGATCGCCACGGGCGGCGATCGCGAGGGGCGCGGCGCTCCCGATGATTCGATCGAGATCAAAATGACCCTCTGCGGTCGCCGCGAGGCGATCGAAGAGGGTCTCAAGCTCGGCATGCTCGCCGGCCTGAACGAGACCGAGGTGGCGCTCCGGCAGCGCCAGCGCCGCCTCGCGGGGCAGCGCACCGAACACCGGAATATCGAGTGCAATAATAGCATCGGCGACGAGGGCGCGATGCCGCTCACTGCCGACGCGGTTGAGGATGACGCCGGCCAGGCGCAGCGCCGGATCGTGCCCGGCAAAACCGCGCACCAGTGCAGCGGCTGATTGCGCCTGACGGGCGACATCGAGCACGAGCACGACCGGCAGATTAAAGTGAGCGGCGAGATCGGCCGTCGCACCGCTTCGGCCAGCCAAGCCGGGTGCGCCGTCGAAAAGCCCCATCACCCCTTCGATGACGAAGATCTCGGCACCGTTTGCCGCCCGCGCGGCAAGCGCATCGAGGAGCTTTTTTGACATGGCCCAGGAATCGAGATTGACACTGGCAAAGCCGGTGGCCGCGGCATGGAACGCCGGATCGATATAATCGGGACCGGCTTTGGCGGCGCGCACGTCGACACCGCGCCGCTTCAGCGCTGCCAGGAGCGCCAGCGTGACCGTTGTTTTGCCGGCGCCGGAATGCGGCGCGGCGACGATAAGCCCGCGCGCTGTCACTCCTCGTCGTTCCCTTCGCTTGCAGCGGTCAGCGCCTCTCCGCCCAGCACCGCGCGCAATTTCACAATCTCGCCGATCACCACGATCGCCGGCGGCTCGAATTTCTGCTTCAGCGCATCGGCGGAAAGCTTTTCAAGTGTTGAGGTCAGGATGCGCTCCTTCGGCGTGGTAGCCGAAGCGATAATGGCGGCTGGCGTGCGCGGCGCCAGTCCGGCCGCCATCAAGGCAGCGGCGATCTGCTTGAGATTGTGCATCACCATGTAGAGGACGATGGGCTGCCCGGCACGTGCGAGCGGCGCCCAGTCGAAATCCTCGTCGGCGCCGTGCCCAGCCGCGAAGATGACGGCGCGATTGACACCGCGCAGCGTCGCCGGGATTGCCGCCGCAGCCAGCGCTGCGAGGCCCGAAGTGACGCCAGGAATCACGCGGAAGGGAACGCCGGCGGCGGCAAGTGCCATCGCCTCTTCGCCGCCGCGCCCGAATACGAACGGATCGCCGCCCTTGAGCCGCAACACGCGCTGTCCGGCGCGCGCCAGTGTGACAAGCCGCTCGCTGATGTCGGCCTGCGCGGCGGACGGTTTGCCGCCGCGCTTGCCGGCGTATTCAAGCCGCGCCTGCTCGGACGCAAGCGCCAGCACGCGGGAATCGACCAGAGCATCGTGCACGACCACGTCGGCCTGCTGCAGGCCGGCGAGCACGTCGAGGGTCAAGAGTCCGGGATCGCCCGGGCCTGCGCCGGCGACCCAGACGTGTCCCGGCGCAAACACCGGGACGCCGGCGCGTCTTGCCGCGAGCGTATCCCAGGCGGTCACGGCGGGGCGCTCCGGTGGCATCTGCTCAACTGGCGCCTCCCCGGAACCGGCGGCGATAATCGGCGTCATACAGCGCGCTGTCGCGGAAATCCTGCGCGGCGAGCGCCCGGCCGACGAGAATGAGGGCGGTGCGCTCGATCTGCGCCGCGGCAACTTTTGCTGCAATATCGGCGAGCGCACCGCGCACAATGCGCTGCGCCGGAGAGCTCGCCTGCACGACCACAGCGACCGGGCAGTCGGCGCCGTAAAGCGGCGTCAGCTCCTCAACGATCGTCTTGATGGCGTGGATCGCGAGATGGATGACCAGGGTCGCGCCGCTGGCCGCGAACGTCGCAAGCGTTTCGGTTTCCGGCATCCGCGAGGCGCGGCCGGGCACGCGGGTGAGCACGACGCTTTGCGCGATCTCCGGCACGGTAAGCTCGCAGGCCAACGCTGCCGAAGCGGCGGCGTAAGCCGGCACGCCGGGCGTCAGCGTATAGGGGATGGCGCGGCGCATGAGCCGGCGCAGCTGCTCGGCCAACGCCGAGTAGATCGAGAGATCGCCGGAATGCAGTCGGGCAACGTCGAGACCCGCCGCGTGCGCCGATGCAAATTCGGCTTCGATCTCGTCGAGCGACAGCGGGGCGGTGTCGACGATCCGGGCGTCCGGCGGACAATAGCTGAGCAACTCGCCCGGCACGATCGAGCCGGCATAGAGGCAGACCGGGCAGCGCGCGATGAGATCGCGGCCGCGTATGGTAATGAGGTCCGCTGCGCCCGGTCCAGCGCCGATGAAATGCACCGTCATGGTATGTGTTCCGCTTCCGAAGCGGCCAGCGCGCAAGTGGCGGAGCCCATGACAAGACGGGGGCCGAGGAGGCGTGCTGTCGGGCCAGCCGCGGCGAGCGCGGCTGCCTCTGCGACCGAGGGCAGACCGATGAGCGCAAGCACGCGCTCCGAGCGCGTTTTTGTGCGCCGCCCTGCCGTTCGCAAATCGGCATCCGCGACAAGCACAACGGCGACGCCAAGGTTCTGTGCCGCCACTTGAATGCCGGTCTCGCGTTGCTTTGCTGCGATCGTGGCAATGGCACCGAGCGCATCGGCCGACACACCGGCGCGTGCGAGCGCCGCGTGGATAGCCGCTTCAATTTCAGGCGCAAGCGCCCCGCGCCTGCATCCAATGCCGGCGACGATCATGGTTTTGTCCAAACCCACTGTGTGACCGGCATCGCCGCGCGCCAGCCGGTTTTTTCACCGACCGCGCCGGCGCGCGCGATGGCGATGCGAATGAGTTCGCCGCCGTACGCGGCGTGCCGGCCAATGAGCAGCGCCTCGGTTTCTAGCGTCACCGCGTTGACCACGAGGCGGCCGCCAGGGCGCAGCGCGGCGACGGCAGTATCGAGCAGACGCGCGTCGCCAGCTCCGCCGCCAACAAAGATCGCGTCAGGTGCGGCGAGACTCGCGAGCGCACCCGGTGCGGCGCCCTCCACGATTTCGATTGCCGGCACGCCGAAGGCAGCCGCGTTGCGGCGGATCCGCGCTGCGCGGTCGGCGCGCCGCTCCACTGCCACCGCGCGCATAACGAGCGGATCGGCCAGCATCCATTCGATCGCCACCGAGCCGGCGCCGGCGCCGATGTCCCACAAAAATTCGCCGCGGCGCGGAGCGAGGGACGACAGCGTGACCGCACGCACCTCGCGTTTGGTGATTTGGCCATCGTGCTCGAAAAGATCGTCGGCGAGGCCGGGAGCGTGGGCGATCAAGCGAGCATCCGGCGCTGCTTCGACATCGATCGCGATCGTGTTGAGAGCATCGACGTTGGCGAGGTTGAAGCTTGCCGCCGTCGTCGCGCGAATGCGTTCGCGCGGCCCGCCGAGAGCTTCGAGTACCCTCAGCCGCGAGCCGCCAAAACCCGAATCCACCAGCAGCCGTGCCAAGGCGGCAGGCCCTTCGCCGTCGGAGGTCAACGCCAGAATGTGCACGCCGGGCTGCAAATACGCACGAACAAGATCGAGCGCGCGGCCGTGGAGTGAGAGCAGCACGGTCTGCGGCAGCGACCAGCCGAGCCGGGCCGCCGCAAGGCTGAAAGCCGAAGGCGCCGGCACGACCATCATTTCGCGCGCATCGATTTTTTGCGCCAGTACCGCACCGATGCCGTAGTGGAATGGGTCACCCGAAGCGAGCACGCAGACCTGGCGTCCGCGATGGGCCAGCACATCGTCGGTGGCGCCGTCAAACGGGCTCGGCCATGGCCGCGCGGCGCCGCGAATAAGCGGCGCCGCGAGACCAAGGTGACGCCGGCCGCCGAAGACGATGTCCGCAGCGTTGATAAGCCCGCGTGCCGTCGCGCTCAGGCCGTCGATGCCATCCTCGCCGATGCCGACGATGGACAGCCAACGCGGCGATGCGGCAGTGTCGCGCTCGATCGGATCAGGCACCGCCATGAAACGCGTCCTCATTCTCGGCGGCACCACGGAAGCGCGAATGTTGGCGGAGCGTCTGGCGGACCGCCCCGATCTTGACGTCACGCTGTCGCTCGCCGGCCGGACCGCTTCCCCCGCGCGCCAACGAGCGCGGGTCCGTAGCGGCGGTTTTGGCGGCGCTGCGGGTCTCGCCGATTATCTGACGCGCGAGCGGATCGATGCGTTGATCGATGCGACCCATCCTTACGCCAGCATCATCTCGGCGAATGCCGTTGCCGCCGCGCGCAAGACCGGCGTGCCCTTGGTTGCGCTGCGACGGCCGCCATGGGTTGCCGTCGCCGGCGACCGATGGACGGAAGTGAACGACGTAAGCGAAGCGGCACGGAGGCTCGGTGAGACACCGCGCCGTGTTTTCGTTGCGCTTGGCCGCAAGGAACTCGCTAGTTTCAACCACACGCCGCAGCACCATTATCTGATCCGCAGCGTCGATCCCGTGGATCCGCCGTTGCCGTTGCCGCACGTGATCTACGTGACCGGCCGCGGCCCGTTCGGCGAAACTGAGGATCGTACGCTCATGACGGCGCACGCGATCGAAGTCGTCATCGCCAAGAACAGCGGTGGCGCCGCGACCTACGGCAAGATCGCCGCAGCGCGGGCGCTGGGTATCAGTGTGATCATGGTGCGCCGACCGCCGGCGCCGGCGGCGCCCGCCGTCGAGAACGTCGACGACTCGCTCGTCTGGCTCGATCATGCGCTGACCTCCACCACGGCCCGCGGCGTGTAGACCAGCGGTGCTCGTCCGACGCGGGCGATCACGCGGGTCTCGCGTGAGCCGACAATCACCAGCGTCGCCATATCGGCGTCGGTCGCGTCGGCGTCATCGAGCGTCGCCACACTCACCCGTTCGTCCGGTCGCCCGACGGCGCGGCCGAATACGACCGGTGTCTTTGGCGGTAGATGGCGACGCAACCGTTCGATTGCGGTGCCGAACTGCCAGGGTCGCGCCCGCGAGATCGGATTATAGAGCGCGATCACGAACCCCGCGCTTGCCGCGGCATCGAGGCGCCGCTCGATCAGGTCCCACGGTTTGAGATTATCGGACAGCGAGAGCGCGCAGAAATCGTGACCCAGCGGCGCGCCGATCCGCGCCGCGACCGCGAGCATAGCCGTAATGCCGGGCACGATGCTGACATCGAGCGCGTGCCAGTTTTCGGGGCCGGCTTCGATTGCCTCGCAGATCGCGGATGCCATGCCAAAGACCCCGGCATCGCCGCCGGAAACGACGGCGACGCGGGCCCCCTGCGCGGCATGACGGAGCGCGGCGGCCGCGCGGGCGCGTTCTTCGCGATTGTCGGAAGGGTGGCGGCTTTGGCCCGCGCGCGCCGGTACACGATCGAGATAGGGCCCGTAGCCATACAGCGCGTGCGCGGCAGCCAACGTCTCGTCGGCATCCGGTGTGAGATAGCGGGCGTCGCCCGGTCCTAATCCGACAACGGCGAGGTGACCGCTCATGGCCGCTGCTCCCAGCCCGGCACCAACACGACCGCGAAATAAGGCGCTTCGTCGTCCAGCTTGGCACTGAGCGGGATCATCTTCGCGTCGGCCATGGTGCCCCGCTCGACATACATGGCGCGCTGCAGGCGGCCGCTGGCTTGGAGCGCGCGGCGCAATTTCGGCAAATGGCGTCCGACTTTCATCACCACGGCGGCGTCCGCGTCCGCGAGCCGGCGCGCTAGATCGCTTTCGGACAGCGTCGCCGGAAGCACGGTAAAGACGTCATCGCCCTGCGCGATTGGCATCCCCGCCGCCGACCAGCAGCCCGACATACCGGTCACGCCGGCGACGATCTCGGTCGGATAGCGCGGCGCCAGCCGGGCATGCAGGTGCATGTAGGAGCCGTAGAACAGCGGATCGCCCTCGCAGATTACCGCCACCAGGCATCCGGCCTCGAGATGCGTCGCTACCTTGGCCGCGGCTGCCTCATAGAAATCGTCGATTGCGTCACGATAACCCTTACTGCACTTCGGCAACTCCGTCGTGATCGGATAGAGCAGCGGCAACTCGATGACGTCGGCGCGTACGTGCCGGGCGGCGATGGTGCGCCCGTGGCTAGTCCGCCCGGCTTTGGCAAAATGGGCAACCACGTCAGCTTCGCCGAGCGCGCGCATCGCCTTGAGCGTCATCAGCTCGGGATCGCCCGGCCCGACGCCGACACCCAGGAGCTTTCCCGAAAGTCTCGCTGCGGTCACAGCCCGGCCCTCGCCAGTGCGTTGACTGCGGCTGCAGTCATGGCGCTGCCGCCCATGCGTCCGCGCACGGTCAGGAACGGCACGCCGCGCGGATCGGCAGCGAGCGCCGCCTTTGCTTCCGCGGCGCCGACAAAGCCGACCGGGATGCCGAGAATCGCCGCCGGTTTCGCCGCGCCCGCGTCGAGGAGATCGAGCAGGCAGAAGAGGGCAGTCGGCGCGTTGCCCACGGCGACCACCGCGCCGGCGAGGCGCTCGATCCACAACTCAAGCGCCGCCGCTGAACGCGTGGTGCCGAGCCGCTCGGCAAGGGCCGGCACCCGCGGGTCGTTGAGGGTGCAAATCACTTCGTTGCGCGCCGGCAAGCGGGCGTGGGTGATGCCGCGCGCCACCATCTCGGCGTCGCAGAGGATCGGTGCACCGGCCGCGAGCGCGCCGCGCGCCGCGGAGACGAGATCGGGGCCGAACACAATATTCTGCGCCAGCTCAACGGCGCCGCAGGCGTGGATCATGCGCACCGCGACTTCGGCCTCTTCCGCCGAAAAACGCGACAGATCGGCCTCGGCGCGGATGATGGCGAACGAGCGCTCATAGATCGCTGCGCCGTCACGCAAATAGGCCGCGCGCTCAGACATGGCTCTTCTCGTACTTTGCCTTGCGCTCGGCTTCGCGCACGTATCGCGCGATGGCGGCGGGTAGTGCATCGGCCCCGATCGTCACGAACGGAGTGTCATGTGCAGAGCCGTCGGCAATGAGCGAGCATCCGCCGGGAGAGCCGACTGCGGTGAGTGCAGCCTTCCCGGGATGGGCGCAACCCTTGGCGCAGCCGGAAATGTGAACCTTGAATGAGGCGTCAAGATACGGGCCGGCAATCTCGGCGACCAGCGGCGCGATGGCGCGCGCTGCGAGATACGCAGACGAACAGATCGGCGCGCCGGCGCAGGCGATGACATGGCGGCGCGGATCGTCCGCGCGGACGATGAATCCGAGGCGCTCGGCGTCAGCGATGAAGGCGGGCACAGTGTCGTCTGTGAGCCCGATGATCATGAGCGCCCGGCCGGCTGCGGCGCGTACGCCGCTCGCGCCGGCCGCTCCGGCCGCTTCGATCAATCGTTCCAGCGACAGCGCATCGGCATGGCCGAAAGCAAGACCGATACCGTAAGCCAGCGACTTGTCCCGCAATCTGTGCAGACCAATCACGTGGCCGCGCATCCGCACGGCGTCATGGCCGGGCTTGTCTTGGCCATCCACGTCTTTGGTTTCTTTCGATGCGCATGCGGGGCATGAGCGCAGCGCTGATTTGAACGGCGCCATGCCGTCGGCTGCGAGCACGTCGCGCGCCCGCGCGCCGCGACCGCGCCGCGCGATGACTTCGAGCAATCCCAAAGCAGCCTCAAGGCCTTGGCTGGGCGCGATGAGTCCCAGCTGGACGGCCCTTGCATTATTGCCGCCGACGCCGATACGAAGCGCCACGTCGCTGTTCGATAACTGCGCGCTCAGGCGCACGTCGGCGGCGACCTCGTCGAGGTCGAGCGCGCCGCCGCCATCAATCACGACGGAGACTTTGGGGCCAAGCCTTGCAGCAAGAGACGTCTCTGTGAGCGCATGGCGCAGACCGGCGGCGAGCGTGCTGGAGTCCAAAAGTTCTTGGGGATCGAGTCCGGCGAGCGCGTCGTTGAGAACGGGAACGCCGTCTGCCGCCGCAATGTTGAGTGCGGCAACAGCATCGGCAAATCGAGGCACCGATGCGGCGTTCAGGCCGCGGACCTGAATGCTGCCGCGCGCGGTGATTTCGACGATGCCGTTGCCATGCTCCTGCGCCGCCCCGCACAGCGCACTGAAGCCAGCAAGTGGAACGGTGCCGATCGGCCTGAGCCGTACCAGCAATCCGTCGCCGGTCGTCAGCGGCGCCGAAAGTCCGGGACAGGCGCCGCGCCGCAGCGAAGAAGATGGGGTGCGGATGCTCATGACGTGACCTCGGCGCGCAGCGCGGCGAGGCCGGCATCGACGTCGTTGCGCCGCGGATGCCAGAAGCCGTTCCGGCGTGCAGTCTCCAGGCAGTCGGCAATCGCGGCCGCAGCCTGCGGGTTCTCGCGCAGCAGAAACTCGCGCACGCTCGGGTCGGCAATGTAGGCTTCATGCAACAGATCGAACAGCTCGCTTGCGACCGCATCGGTCGTTTCGGCAAAGGCGACGAGCCGGTCGACGGTTTCGGCAAGCTCGGCGGCGCCGCGCGGACCATGGCGCATTTGTCCGGCGATGAAGCGCGGGTTGATCGCCCGTCCACGCACGATGCGCGCCAGCGCCGCCGACAGCGTGCGCGGCCGCGGCCGCTGCGGATCGGTCACATCGAGCATGACGAGATCCACGGCGCGGCCGAGCATTTTTGCCGCGGCGGCAAAGCCGCCGACAAAGGCGGCATCCTCGCCGCCTTCAAGAAGATCGCGGCCGGGGTCGTCGCTCGGATGAACGAGGATGTCGGCAGTGGCGACGCGTTGCGCGAAGTCGCCAGGCGTCGCGCCGCCTTCACCGGCGGCTCCGCCATAACTGTGTGACGCGGCCGCAAGATAGGCCGCGCCAATCGTCTGACGGTCGGCGTGGCCGCCAAACAGATCCTCGATGCCGGACCCATAGACGCCGGGCGCGGTGCCGAAGATGCGATGCAGCCGTGTTGCACCGGCGGCGCGGTGTGCGCTCGCGAGCGGGTTGTCGTCGTCGGCCTCGTCGCGCGCGGCGACCGCCTGGACGGCGGCGTCGATCAGCGCGATCTGCGCGGGGAAGAGATCGCGAAACAGTCCGGAGATGCGCCAGGTGACATCCACGCGCGCGCGTCCCATCGCCGCGGCCGGCAGGACTTCGACGCCAGTAACGCGGCCGCTCGCATGGTCCCAGATCGGCCGGCAACCCATCAGCGCAAAACCCTGCGCGATCTCTTCGCCGCCGGTGCGCAATGTCGCGCTGCCCCAGAGGTCGATGACGGCCGCGCGTAAAGCTTCACCATGCGTTTGCAAATGCGCGCGCCAAACCTCGTCGGCTGCGAGGCGCCCCAAATCCATCGCGGTCGGCGTCGGCAGCGTACGCGGATCGGCGGTGTAGAGATTGCGGCCCGTCGGCAGCACGTCGCGGCGGCCGCGGGTCGGCGACCCCGCCGGACCGGGCGCGACGCGGCGGCCGTCGAGCGCCGCGATCACGGCCCCGCGTTCGGCTTCGGTACTTGCTCGCCACAACGGATCGTCAACGCCTGCGGGCGCGCGGCCGTAGATATGCAGGCCGTCTTTGACGGCGAGATCCTTCAGATCGCACAGCCAGGCATCAATCCGGCGCAGCGCGTCATCCGGATTATTTGCGCCCGCGACTCCGGCCTCGCGCGCCAATCCGGTTCGCTGCGCCGTCTCGACAATGAGCTTCGCCAAGCGCTCGCGGCGGCGGCGGTCGAGGCCGTCGGCCTGCGCATATTCGTCGACCAGACGCTCCAGCTCGCGGGCGTCGCCGGAAAGCCCTCCGGCAGCGAGCGGCGGCGGCAGATGGCCGATCGTCACGCCGGCAATGCGTCGCTTCGCCTGTGCGGCTTCGCCCGGATTGCTGACGATGAAGGGATAGATCACCGGCAGCGGCCCGGTGACGATCTCCGGAAAGCACGCGGCGGTCAACGCGACCGCCTTTCCTGGCAACCATTCCAGCGTACCATGCGCACCCATGTGGATCAGCGCATCGGCTTTTGCCACGTGTTGCAGCCACAGGCCAAAGGCGACCAGCGCGTGCCGTGGCGGCAGCACTGGATCGTGATAATTGGCGCGTCGTTCTGCGGCGCGGCCCCGATCGGGCGGCAGTGCGACCCAAAGCCTGCCGAATTTCTTCGCGCGGAAATCAAAACCGCTCTCCCGGAAATCGGGGTCATTCTCCGGCTCGCCCCAGGCTTCATCCAGGCGCGCGACGGCGGCGGCAGGCAATCCGGCGAGCAGAGTTTTGTATTGCGCTAACGTCAGCCGCACGTCATTGGCGCCGTTGACAAGCGCATCGAGCACTTCACGCGATGTCTTAGGTGCGCCACTGATGGCATAGCCGGCGGCGGCGAGGTCATCGATCAGCGCGACTACACTCGCCGGTACGTCAAGGCCGACCGCATAACCAGCGCGGCCGGGTGCGCCGGGATAGTCGGGCATCAGCACGGCGACACGGCGCTCGCCGCGCGGCAGCGCGCGCAGCCGGACGAAGGCGGCGATGCGGTCGGCGACCATGGCAATCCGGTCCGGTTCGGGCCGGCTCGCCAGCGCGGTGAAGGCAAGTCCCTCTTGCGCCGGCAATGCATCCTTGAATGCGATGGCGCCGCCAAGAATGCGGCCATCAAGCTCGGGCAGCACGACGTGCATGGCGAGGTCGGCGGCCCCAAGCCCGCGGGCGCTGTCGCGCCAAGCGGCGCGCCGGGTGGTGGCGCTGACGACTTGCAACACCGGAACCTCGGATGTGTCCAGCGGGCTTGGCTTGCTGCCACTGCCGCCGGCCGCGAAAGCGGTCATGGTAACGATGAGCGCGGGGCCAAGCCGCGCGAACGCCTCGCGCAGGAATGCTGCCGCCTCTTCGTCTTTCAAGCTTGTGACGATGAGCGGCGCTGGCGCTAGTCCCCGCGCCGCCAGCGCCGCGCAAAGCGCCTCGATCGGCGCGGTGTCGGCGGCAAGCAGCAGTGCGCGATAGAAGATGATCGGCACCACCGGCTTGCCGGGATCAAACGAGGCAGCGAGACGATCGAGGCCGACCGCGCCTTCTCCCGGCAGATAGCCGGCGAAGCGCGGCACAGGATCTGGTTCGCGCGTTTCGAGAGGATGCCCGGCGTGGCGCGCGAGCCGCCGCAACAGCGCTCGGAGATTCTCGCGGCCGCCTTCGCGGAAAAAGCGCAGCAGCGCGTCGAGCTCTTGCGCGGGCAATGTCGAGGCCGCGGCAAGCCGAACGTCGTCGCGGTCTTCGCCCGGCAATACGGCGAGCGCGATGCCGCGCGCGCGGCAGAGCGACGACAGCCGCTCGATGCCATACTTCCACCAGTCGAGGCCGCCGAGCAGGCGGACCACGATCACCTTGGCGTCCGCGCCGACGCGATCGATCCACAGATCGACCGACATTGGATGGCGCAGATTGCGCAGGTGGGCCAAGCGAACGCTCGGCAGCGTCGCGCGCTCCATCTGCCATGCGGCGGCGAGAGCGGCGAGGTCGCTGTCCGCGAACGACAGCACGACGATGTCGCCCGGCGTCTGGCCGAGGTCGATGGCTTCGACGATCTCGTCGAGATTGATCGAGGTCGTCGTGAGCAGGTGCATGTCTATTCCACCAGGGCGCGGGTCACTGCCGCGCGGTCGAGCCCTTTCAATCCGATCACGACGAGCCGGCCCTCACGCGCTTGGGCGGCGCCCCACGGCCGATCGTATTGGTGGGTCACGCGGGCGCCGACCGCCTGGACCAGCAACCGCAACGGCTTGTCGGCTACAGCGGCAAAGCCTTTCACGCGGAGCACGTCGAAATTTTCGGCCAACGCGGCGACGCGCGCCGCCAGGACGGACGGATCGGCCACTTCGCCGAGCGGCACGACGAACAAGTCGAAGTCATCGTGGTCGTGCTCCTCCTCTGCATCGTGCCGGGTGCGCCGGTTGGCGATGTCGTCTTCGGTGCCGACGCCGAGCCCGAGCAAAAGCGCCTGATCCACCTTGCCGTCGGCGACGGTGATGATCTTGACACTGCGCGGCAGAACCTCGGCAATTGCGGCGCGCGCCTTCTCGACGCCGTCGGCGTCAATCAGGTCGCGTTTGTTGAGGACGATGAGATCGGCGCAGGCGATCTGGTCCTCGAAGACTTCCTCGATCGGATCGTCGTGAGCAAGTGCCGTATCGGTCGCCCGCTGCAGGGCCAGCGCGTTGAGATCATGCGCTACGCGGCCGTCGGCCAGCGCGGCGCCGTCGACCACGACCACGACGCCGTCGACGGTGACGCGGCTTTTGATCGCCGGCCAGTGAAACGCCTGCACCAGCGGCTTCGGCAGCGCCAGTCCCGATGTCTCGATGACAATGTGCTCAACGCCCGCGCGCGCCAGGATCGCGTCGAGCGCCGGCACGAACTCATCGGCGACGGTGCAGCAGAGACAACCATTGGCCAGCTCGATGATGTTCTCTTCGGGACAGGCGTTGTTGCCGCAGCCTTTGAGGATGTCGCCGTCGATGCCGACGTCGCCGAATTCGTTGACGATGACCGCAAGCCGCCGGCCCTGCGCGTTGGCGATCACATGGCGGATGAGCGTGGTCTTGCCGGCGCCGAGAAAGCCGGTGACGATGGTGCAGGGAACGCGCGTAAGCGAGTCGGTCATTCGTCAACCTCCTGAAAACCGATGGGAGGAACGCGCGCGATCAGTCCGCGCTTAAGGGGTGCCGGGCGGCCGCGCCAGGGGAGAATGCCGTCGGCCGCGCGCGCCAGCAGACGCGCGCCATCGACCAGGGCTTCGGCGCAGGTCACATCAAGGCCGCCGAACACGTAGGTCCAGGAGCCGTTGCTGCGCAAGGCGGCGCTGGGCCCGCGGTCGCAATTGCCGAGGCAGCGCATCGGGCGGACTTCGACCCCGGTGCCGGCCGCGGCGTGAGCGGTGGCGGCGGCAAGGATCGCACCCGGTCTCACTGGACTGTCGGGCTGGCCGACCGGCCGGCAGGTGATGCAAACATAGATGACCGGGGCGGTCAGCGCCGCTTTTGCCGTAACAGCTTCGTCGGCGGAGGTGGTCATCATGCCTCCACGCGCTTGGGCAGCGTTCGATCAAGGCGCTGCCAGTGGCAGATCAAACAGAAGAAGACGGTGCAACGGACGAGGAAAATGCCAACGACCAGAGAGCCGAAATTGGCGAGGCCGTCGTTGAGATTATCGATGATGTCCCGGAAAGCCCCTTCGAGGCCGAGCTGGTCGACCGACGCGTCATCGGCCGCCGTTTTCACGAAAGTGAGCAAAACATAGCCCTCGCGTAACCGGCCGCCGGCGCGAGCGAGGACCAAAAGACTTTCGTCTTTCGGATCATCCACCGGTACACCCCGACCAGTGTTTGTCGCGTCGACACGGTCGACGACAGGTCTCCTGGCTCGCGGATCGGCGCCTCGCCCCGCCTTCCCGGCGGCAAACCGCCGCCAGTGGCTTATACGGACGAGACTTCCCACTTACAGTTGCGGGGGCAGCTGCGGATTGGGAACTCGCGTTCCGCACCGCATTCCCTGTTCGCTCTCATAACGAGAGACCGTCGATGGCGCTCAGTTAACGGTCGCAGACGAGCCTTTGTCAATGGCGCCAGGTTCCGTCATCTTCAGGGCGATCCGAACGACAGTCATGCGGCGATGATGACAGATCACATTCGATGAACACGAATTCGATCATTCGCGACGGTGGCCTGTGAGCGTCCCGCTGACCCTTGTCATCGGCGGCGCGCGCTCGGGCAAGAGCCGCTATGCCGAGAGCTTGATCGCCGCCTTGCCGCCGATCTGGCGGCCGCCTTGGGCCTATGTGGCGACGGCGGAAGCGGGTGACGAAGAAATGGCCGCGCGCATCAAAACGCATCGCGACCGCCGCGGGCCGTCCTGGCGGACCATCGAAGCGCCGCGCGCGCTTCCGGTGGCGCTCGCGGCATGCCAGACCATGCCGGTGCTGGTCGATTGCCTGACGCTATGGCTATCTAATCTCATGCTCGCGGTCGCCGACATCGAGGAGGAAATCCATCGCCTGGAGCGGGCTTTGGCGGCGCGGAAAGCACCGGTCGTTCTGGTCGCGAATGAAGTGGGATTTGGCATCGTGCCGGATAACCCGCTCGCCCGGAAATTCCGTGATCTCCAGGGTGTGCTCAACCAGTGCGTTGCCGCGCGCGCCGACCGCGTCGTGCTTATGGTCGCGGGCTTGCCGCTCGTGGTCAAAGACACTTGGGAGAAGGCGCCATGACCCAGCCGATCGACAAGGCCGAAGCTGAGCGTCATCGCGCCAAGATGGCAAAGCGCAAGGCGGTGCAGGATGCCGAGGTCGCCGGCAAGACCGTCGAGAAGGGCTTGTTGATCGTGCATACCGGCACCGGCAAGGGAAAATCGACGGCCGCGTTCGGCCTCGCCCTGCGCATGCTGGGCCGCGGCCAGCACGTCGGCGTGGTGCAGTTCATCAAGGGAGCCTGGCATTCGGCCGAGCGCGACGCGCTCTTAAAATTCGGCGAGCAGATCGTCTGGCACAGCATGGGCGAAGGCTTTACCTGGGAGACGCAGGACCGCGCGCGCGACGTTGCCGCAGCCGAACGCGCGTGGTCGAAAGCGCGCGAACTGATGGCCGATCCGAGCTTTGCGCTCGTCGTCCTAGACGAGCTCAACATCGCGCTGCGTTACGATTATCTCGACCTCGAAGAGGTCGTAGCCGCGCTCGCCGGCCGGCGGCCCGGCCTGCACGTCGTTGTGACCGGCCGCAATGCCAAGCCGGAGCTTCTCGCCGCCGCCGATCTGGTCACCGAGATGACGCTCATAAAGCATCATTTCGCCGCCGGCGTAAAAGCCCAGCCGGGCATCGAGTTCTAACGCATGGCGGCGCGGGCGCTCATGTTCCAGGGCACCGGCTCGGACGTGGGCAAATCTTTGATCGTCGCAGGGCTGGCCCGCGCATTTACGAAGCGCGGACTCGCTGTCCGTCCGTTCAAGCCGCAGAACATGTCGAACAATGCGGCCGTGACCGCGGATGGCGGCGAGATTGGCCGCGCGCAGGCGCTGCAGGCGCGCGCCGCCGGCACGCCGGCGAGCGTTCACATGAATCCGGTGCTGTTGAAGCCGCAAAGCGAGATCGGTGCGCAGATCGTTGTGCAGGGCCGCGTGTACGGAGCCGCCAAAGCGGCGGCCTACCAGCACATGAAGCGCGATCTGCTGCCGTTCGTGCTCGACAGCTTTACGCGCCTGCGCGGCGAGGCCGATCTGGTGTTGGTCGAAGGCGCCGGCAGCGCCGCTGAAGTCAATCTCCGCCTCAACGACATCGCCAATATGGGATTTGCCCGCGCCGCCGACGTGCCGGTCGTTCTGATCGGCGATATCGACCGCGGCGGCGTGATCGCCAGCCTCGTCGGCACCAGCGCCGTGCTGGCGCCCGAGGATGCGGCGCTGGTTCGCGGCTTCATCGTCAACAAATTTCGCGGCGATGCGACGCTGTTCGCCGCCGGAATGGAACGCATCGCGCAGGCGACGGGATGGGAGGCGCTCGGCCTGATTCCCTACTTTGCCGAGGCGCGCCTGCTGCCGGCGGAGGATGCGCTCGCGCTCGAGCAAAGCCGGCCACCGAAGCCGAAAGCACGGGTGCGTATCGCGGTGCCTATTCTGCCGCATATCGCCAATTTCGACGATCTTGATCCGCTCGACGCCGAATCCGATGTCGATCTCGTGCGCGTGCGCCCCGGTGCGGCGCTGCCCGGCGACGCCGATCTCGTGATGCTGCCCGGCTCGAAGGCGACCATCGCCGATCTTGCAGCGCTGCGCGCCGCCGGATTCGACATCGACATCGCCGCGCATCGGCGCCGGGGCGGAATGATTGTGGGGCTTTGCGGCGGCTTTCAGATGCTCGGGCGAACGATTGCGGACCCCGACGGCCTCGAAGGTCCGCCTGCCATCTTTGAAGGCCTCGGCCTGCTCGATCTCGCAACCACTCTGTCAGCGGAGAAGCGTCTCGAAAAGGTCCGCGGCACGACCAAGGACGACGCACCGTTTGCCGGCTACGAGATGCATATGGGGGTCACCGCGGGGCCGGATTGCGCGCGACCTTTCGCGCGCCTTGCCGACGGGTCGGCCGAAGGCGCGGTCTCGCCCGATGGCCGGGTGATCGGCACCTATGTGCACGGCTTGTTCGCCGACGACAGGCAACGCGCGGCGTGGCTCGCGCGGCTGGGCGCCGGCACCACCAATGTCGTTTACGACGGCTTGATCGAGCGGACGCTTGAAGCCCTTTCCGCGCACCTGTCCGCTCATCTCGATCTCGATCGGCTACTCACGTTGGCGCGATGACGAGCACGGTGGCGGCACCGAGAAGCGCGATCAGGATGGCGTCGGCGCGCCAATAGAGCGCGAGCGCGCGACGGACATCGTCGACACCAGCATCACGACGCCCGTCGCCCATCAGCGCGTCTTCGACACGCACGCCGCCATAGACGCGCGGACCGGCGAGCGAAAGGCCAAGCGCTCCCGCCATCGCTGCTTCCGGATAACCGGCATTGGGCGAGCGGTGACGGGCGGCATTGCGGCGCACGGCATGCCAGGCCGCCAATGCGGAGGTGTCCTTGCTCAGCGCCGCCGCGGCGACAAGAAGGAGCGCGGAAAAACGCGACGCCGGCAGGTTGACGAGGTCGTCGAGCCGGGCGGCAGCCCAGCCAAAGGCCGCGTAGCGCGGCGTGCGGTGCCCGATCATACTGTCGGCGGTGTTGATCGCCTTGTAGAGTGCGGCGCCAGGGAGCCCGCCGATGACCATCCAGATGACCGGCGCGACGATCGCATCGGAAAAATTCTCCGCCAGACTCTCGATGGCCGCTCGCGCAACGCCGGCGGCATCGAGCCCTTCGGTATCGCGGCCGACGATGTGCGATACGGCGATACGGCCGGACGCGACTCCGCCTTTGTCGAGCGCCCAAGCGACATCGGCGACGTGCCGGTGCAGGCTTTTTTGCGCGATTAGCGTGCTGGCGAGCAAGCCGGTGGCCACGATGCCGAAGGGAAGCCGCAACAGCGTGTGCTGGACCAGGACGGCAACGGCGCCGACGATGCCGAGAACGATCAACAGCGCGACAACCCCGCTCTCTCGGCGTGCTGTTTCGCCGGCCGCTTCGCGATTGAGCCGATGCTCGAGTGCGGCAATCAGGCGACCGCCCCAGGTCACCGGATGGCCGATTATGCTCAGCATCCGTTCCGGGTAACCGAGACAGAGCTCGATCAGCATGGCGATAAGTGCAAGCGCGACCGACATTGTTCCAATCAACGGCGCAGACGAGCCACTGCTGCATGGCGGCGACCTCGGCGTCGCCCGGCGTCTGTTCCCAGGCGCGCCCGAACCTTTCATCGACCTGTCGACCGGGATCAATCCCAATCCCTATCCGCTGCCGCGTCTTTCCTCCGGACTATTCGCCCGCTTGCCTGATCCTGCAGCCGCTGAGGCGCTCGCTGCGGCCGCGGCGCGCGCCTATGGCGCCCCTTCTCCGGCGCATGTCGTGCTTGCGCCGGGAACGCAGATTTTGCTGGCTCTTGTCGCCGGCCTGGCGCCGGCCGGTCGTGCCGCGGTTCTGGGGCCGACTTACCCGGAATACCCGCGTGCCGTGATGTCCGCCAGACATCACGTCACAATGGCGCGCAGTCTCGATGAGTGCGCCGACGCTGCGCTGGTCGTTGCCGCCAACCCCAACAATCCCGATGGCAGAGTGCTTGCGCGAGACGCCTTGCTCGCGCTCGCCAAAGATCTGCGCCGCTGGGGCGGCCTGCTCGTGGTGGACGAGGCATTCATGGACGTGGGGCCGCCCGGCGCGAGCCTCGCAAGCGACGTGGCGTGCGGCAATGTCGTCGTGCTCCGCTCGTTCGGCAAGTTTTTCGGGCTCGCCGGGTTGAGGCTTGGCTTTGCGCTGGCGGCACCGGCGCTTGCCGTTAAGCTCCGCACCCAGCTCGGGCCTTGGGCGGTGTCCGGACCGGCGCTTGCCGTCGGCGTCAAGGCGCTTGCGGACGCGGCTTGGGCCGAGCGGACACGCCGCCGGCTCGCCGAGGTGGCCGGGAGGCTCGATGCGGTCCTGACCGGATCAGGGCTCGACATTGTCGGCGGCACGACCCTGTTCCGTTTGGCGCGGACTCCGGCCGCGCCGGCATTATTCCATCGGCTGGGGCGTGCCGGGATGTTTGTACGCGCCTTCCCGGAGAGCGCGACCTGGCTGCGCTTCGGTTTGCCTCCCAATGAACGCGCTTGGCGGCGCTTGGGCGGCGCACTGTCCGCCTCGAAGTAACCTTAACCGCACGGCGGCGCTCTCTGTACCAAAACAGGGCAGAATTCGCTGGCACTCGGCTTGCTCATCCCCGATCGACCTTGGCGCATGTTCCGATAGCGGGATTTGCCGCCGAAATCGATGTGCAAGGCTGAAACAAGAGCGGACTCCGACTAGTCCAGTCGGGGACGCGCTCGCGGGGAGAGAGCGGTGTTAACCAGTCGTTCTGCCGAGAGGCCTTCGGCGTCGTGGTCGGCCGCACAGGTCAGCGTGGTGATTGCCCTGTCGGTCTTGACCTTGAGCTCAGCCTATGCCGGCACGGTGGTCGAGCTGAGTTGCGTCGGCGCCCGCAGCAGCTTCAATTGCGCGGCGCAATGGGGAACAGCGGGCGATCCTTTTCTCAGGGCTGTGCCGGAAGCTCTCGGCGCGGCCGAAAGGGCTCAAATTGCGGCGCGCGACCGCAAGTGGCTCGCCCGCTGCCATCCGATCATCGAGCGCGACCGTTACGGCGTCGCCCGCTATCGCTATGCCGCGCCGGGCTGCGAATTCGGCATCGGCGCCGATTGACGGTGAACGCGGCGACCCGTGCGCGGCCGCGCACCTGCCCCGCTGACGTGCCAGATCAGCGAATTGAATTCGCCGATTTTGCGGTGCCCTGGGAACGCCGGACGGAGGACGTCGTCGGCACCCTGCCGGGCAGATATTTGGCGACGATGACGGGATCGAGTTCTTTGACGGCGTCGTCGGGCAACCGATACCAAACATCGTTGCGCCCAAGAAATTCGAACGCAAGATAGCCGCGCACCGTCAGAGTCTGGCCGTCGGGGCTCAGCGTCATCAAGGCGCTGTAGATATTACCGTCGCGCGGATCGAGGATGTTGCCGTTCTGATACTTCAATCCGTTGCGCTTCATGTCCCGGATAATTGGCAAGCCGAGCATGGGGGCGCCCTTGCGATCGTCCCGGCACTTCAAACACACCGTCGGCGGCGGCTCGCCGTTCGGCGGCGGATACAGTCTGGCCGCGACACCTTCGTAGGTGCCGCCGTTCTCGACGAACAGGAACCAGATGACCGTCTTCCCGGTCTCGGGGTCGATCTTCTGCCACAACCCGGCCACCGTCGGTTCCGCCGCGGCGAGCGGCTGGCCGGCGGCGAGAAGTGCGGTTAGGCCCGCCATTACCAGCGTTATCAATCGCACGGCCAAACGGCTCCTCCATCCCTTCGCAGCGGCGAGAATCAAACAGGCCATCATTGATGGCGCAGAACCATTCATTCCACAATGCGGTGATTTAACGACGCCAGCGTGCTCGCGATGAGGCCCCCGGGAGCCCGAAAATGTGCCAGGGTGGATTCGAAAGCAAGCCGGCATTGGACCCGCGGCGATTGCAGTCGGTCGAGGGTGAAACCACCGAAGGATTTGCCCCGTTAGCTTATTTTCTCGCTTGCAACGGCGCCGGCGTGTTTCAATGATCCGATCGGGAGCTTGGGATCAATTCGAGTGGTTGGGATCTAACGTTTATGGCGCGCCCCGTCACGATGTCCCGCTCCAGCTTGGCGCTCGACAACTTGCGGGCGGTCGTCATCCTTATTGTGCTCGCATTTCACTCGGTGCTGGCCTATGTGCGTTGGATCCCGTCGCGCTCGTCCGGCTTCGACGAGCCGCCATTCGGCTGGCGCGCATTTCCGATTCTGGATAGCCACCGCTGGTTCGGCTTCGACTTGTTTTGCGCCTGGCAAGACGTTTACCTGATGTCGTTGATGTTTTTGCTGTCGGGCCTGTTCGTGTGGCCGAGTCTCGTGCGCAAGCAAAGCTGGGGTTTTGTCCGCGACCGCCTGCTGAGACTTGGCGTGCCCTTTGTCTTCGGCGTTATTGTTCTGGTTCCCATCGCGGAATATCCGGCGTACCGCGTGACCGTCGCCAATCCGAGCGTCGCCGGCTACGTGCGCGATTACCTCGCGCTGCCATTCTGGCCCAACGGACAGCTCTGGTTCCTGTGGCAGCTGTTGGCGCTCAATATCGTTGTCGTCGGCGTCAATTGGATCGCGCCGAACGCGATCGAAAGCCTCGGCCGCCGGTCGGCCCATCTGGGGCGGCGTCCCCTGTCCTACCTGGCCGCCCTGATCGCGGCGACCGTGCTGGCCTATGTGCCGTTAGCGCTCGCCTTTACCCCATGGGCCTGGTCCAATTCCGGACCGCTGGCGATCCAGTTCTCGCGTCCGCTTCTCTACACGGTCTACTTCTTTGCCGGTGTCGGAATCGGCGCCGGCGGCATCGATAACGGCCTCGTGGCGGCCGATGGCGGATTGGCGCGGCGCTGGTGGTTGTGGCTCGCGGCGGCGCTCGCTGCGCTCTTTCTCTGGATGGGCCTGATCTCGCTGACGCTCGATGGTCCGGCGCCGATCGCGATCGAGATCGCGTCCGATCTTGGCTTCGTGCTGGCCTGCGCGACCGGCTGCTGCTTCCTCCTCGCCGCCAGCCTGCGCTTCGGCCTTCGCCGTTCGCGGGGGCGCGCGTACCTCTCGGCCAATGCCTACAGCCTTTATCTCGTGCACTACGTTTTCGTCGTCTGGCTCCAATACGCGCTCCTCGGCGTTTCTTTGTTTGCCGCGATCAAAGGGCCAATCGTTTTTAGCGTGACGCTGACAGTAAGTTGGATCGTCATCCTGGCATTTCAGCGTGTGCCGCTCGGCGCCCGGCTCATCGGCGCAGCGCCCCGCGCGGTTGCGGCACCGACGTCGCTGGTGCCGCCTGCTTCAGGTCTTTACGCCGGCTTCGACAATTCGCTGCGCGGCAGCGCGGACCCGCCGTAATCGAGAGATCGATACGATTGCGCCAAGCCGGCGTCGGCGTCAGCGCAATGCCAGCCGCACCGCCCGGCCGATTGCGGCAAGGCCGTCATCGAGGTCGCAACCGATATGGGCGTGCAACACCCTCCGGCCGCGCTCGGCCAGGACGCGGAAGTCGCCGCGCGCCTGCGCGCTTTCGATGATACCGAAGCTGGCCGAGCGTCCCGGGATCGCGAGATCGGCAGCCGGCTGCGCCGTGATCTGAAGAAACACACCGGAGTTCGGTCCGCCTTTATAGGCCTGCCCGGTCGAATGCAGAAAACGCGGTCCAAATTGCAAGCAGGTCGCGACGCGCCTGCGGTCGCGCACCGCGGCGCGCAGGCTCTGCAACGCCCGCAGCCGCGCTTCCTCGGCGTCGATATAAGCCAGCAGCGCGAAGTAATCGCCGTCGGCGAGGCGGGCCAAGTGCGCTTTGAGCCAGCTTTCCAGCGTCGAATTTGCCCCCATCTGCCGCAGCGACTGGGCGTTGCGCGCATCGGTGTAGAGCGCAATGCCGTTCTCACTCAAAACCGGCGGTTCCGACGGCAGTGAGCCCGTCGTCTCGAACGCCTGCGTAATCTCGCGGGTCGCGACCTTGCTGGCCTCGACATCGGGTTGGTCGAACGGGTTGATGCCGAGGATCGCACCGGCAACGGCGGTCGCGATCTCGAAGCGGAAGAATTCCTGCGCAAGAAGGGGCGGTGAAGCGACATCGATGCGCACGACCGGATGTCCTGTGCTTTGGAGCGCGTCGACCGCTCGGTCTTGCGTTCCTTGCGGATGTGCGCTGTCGCGCAGGTAAACAAACAAGCGATGCGCGTCGTAGGCCGAAGGATCGCCGAGCGGCTCACCGGCGATCGGGATCACACCGCGTCCGTTTTTGCCGGTCGATTCGGCTATGAGTTGCTCTGCCCAGTCGGCGAAGGCGGCGATCGAAGGCGAGGCGACGACGGTGAGCTTGTCGCGCCCACGTCGCGCAAATACGCCGATCGCCAGGCCGAGCGCGACGCCGGGATTTTCTGCTGGCGGAATCTCGGGGCCGCAGGCCCGTGCCATGACTGCGGCCGCTTCAAGAAAGGAGCGCACGTCATGGCCGGTTGCAGCAAGCGGCACCAAGCCGAATTTTGACAGTACCGAATAGCGGCCGCCGATGCTGGGAACGCCGGAAAAGATGCGTCGGAAGCGCTTCTCGCTGGCCGTCTTCTGCAGCGCGCTGCCCGGATCGGTGATGGCGACAAAGTGCTTGCCCGCATGGCCGCCGAGGTCAGCGGAGGCTTTGGCAAAAAAATAATCCATGAGGACACTGGGTTCGAGCGTCGTTCCCGACTTGCTCGACACGATGAAGAGCGTGCGCGGCACATCGATGCGGTTCTCGAAACGTCGCACTTGCTGCGGGTCGGTCGAGTTGAGGACGTGCAGCGTGGGATAGTTCGGCGCCGATCCAAGGCTCTTTGCCAGCACTTCGGGACCGAGGCTCGATCCGCCCATGCCCAGCAGCAGCACGTCGGTGACGCTTTCGGTGCGTAGCTCGCTGGCAAATTCCTGCAGCGGCTCGACGTTGCGTAACTCACTGTCAACGATATCGAGCCAGCCGAGCCAATTGCTTTCATCGTGACCGGTCCAGAGCGCGGCATCCGCGCCCCACAGCCGGCGCGTATTTCCCTTCGAATTCCACGCCTCCTGCGCTTTGGCGACCTCGCGCGCGAATGGCTGTGGCAGGGCGATCGTCTGTTCGTTCGGTCTACCGCCCACGGGGTGCCTCGAGGCCTGAGCCAACGAATTTATGCGGCCGGAACTTCATTGCCGCAACCGACCTCGCAGCTGCGGCAGAACACGAGGTCGCGGCGGCGGAGATTATGTCGGTCAAAAACGGTCCAGTGTCGGCGGTGAGATCGGGCAGCCTTGGGGGTCCCGTTTGCTGTCGGCCGGGAGCTAAGGAATGACCGCCTAGCGGGACTATGGCCGCGTTCAAATTACTCCGCAGGTAATGCGCGCAATAATGTTTGAATGCCGCCGCGCGAATGTTATGGGATCGCGGCAAAGTCGCGGCCGCGGATACGATCGGGGCCGCGATTTTCATGAAAATCTTGTGACAGCATCAAAAGCGGATCGGGCATCGGGACATGCGGCTGAGCGTGCCAATTTCAGTCGGCGGGTGGGGCCGCTTTTTCACCCGCTGGGATGTGCTCGCGGTCCTGCTGGTCCTCGGGCTTTTGGTATTCCTGGCCGAAGCCAGCCGGCACCTGCTTCAGCCATTGACCGAGCTGCAGCTCCGGCCGGTATCGCTCGATCCCGCTAATCTGCCCGAATATGCTGCGCGCACGACGCTCCGCATGCTCATCGCCATGCTGCTGTCGCTCCTCTTCACTTTCACTTATGCGACCCTCGCGGCCAAGAACAAGCAGGCCGAACGGCTGCTCGTTCCGCTCCTCGACATCCTCCAATCGGTGCCGATCCTCGGCTTCATCTCCATCACTATCGTGTTCTTCATGGCGCTGGCGCCGGGACGCGTGCTCGGCGCCGAATTCGCCGCCGTGTTTGCGATTTTTACCAGCCAAGCCTGGAACATGGCGTTCAGCTTCTATCAATCGCTGCGCACGGTGCCGACCGAGCTCGTGGAAGCCTCACGCAACTTCCGGCTCAGCCCGTGGATGCGCTTTTGGCGGCTCGACGTGCCGTTCGCCATGCCGCAGTTGATCTGGAACATGATGATGTCGATGTCGGGAAGCTGGTTCTTCGTCGTCGCCGCTGAAGCGATCAGCGTCGGCAATACGACGATCACGCTGCCCGGCGTCGGGTCTTATATCGCGCTCGCCATTGAGAAACGGGACCTGGCGGCGGTCGGCTATGCGATCGTGACCATGCTGATCGTGATCCTGATCTACGATCAGGTGTTGTTCCGGCCGCTGGTGGCATGGGCGGACCGCTTCCGCTTTGAGCAGGAACCGGGCGCGGAGCTGCCGCGTTCGTGGGTGCTTGACGTCCTGCGCCGCTCACGGCTGGTGGACCGGATCATCCAGCCGTTTGCTTCGCTGTGGCGGCGATTGCTGCTGGCGCGCTGGTCGAGGGATGCCGAGCCGGCAAAACAGGGACCGCAGAAGCAGCACCGCTGGATCACGTTCCAATGGGCGGTGGTCGTCGCCGCCTTCGCGGCGGTCGCGCTATGGCAGGTCGCACTGTTTGTCACCCGAGACATCACGCTTGCCGACGTTGGCACAGCGTTGCTGCTCGGCCTGGCGACTTTGAGCCGCATCGTCGTGCTCATCGCGGTTGCCAGCGTGTTCTGGGTGCCGGTGGGCGTCTGGGTCGGGACGCGGCCGCATGTCGCCAATCTGGTTCAGCCGGTGGCGCAGTTTCTCGCCGCGTTTCCGGCCAATCTGCTGTTCCCGATCGCGGTGTCGGCGATCGTCGCTTTCAGGCTCGATCCCAATATCTGGCTGAGCCCGCTGATGATCCTCGGCACGCAGTGGTACATCCTGTTCAACGTCGTCGCTGGGGCGGCTGCGATCCCGGCCGAGTTGCGCGCCGCCGGCGTAAATTTTCGCGTCCGCGGTTGGCTGTGGTGGCGCCGGATCGCGCTGCCCGCTGTTTTTCCGTACTATGTGACCGGCGCCATTACCGCGTCCGGCGGCTCGTGGAACGCCAGCATCGTCGCCGAGGTCGCGACCTGGGGCAACGAACACCTCGAAGCCAAAGGGCTCGGCGCCTATATCGCCCATCAGACCGCGGTGGGCGATTTCCATCGCATCGTGCTCGGCATCGCCGTGATGAGCTTTTTCGTCGTTCTCCTCAATCGTACGTTCTGGCGTCCACTGTATTTTTACGCGGAACGCAAGTTCCGGTTGGGTTAAGGGCTTCACATGGGCAGCGATCTTCTCAACATTCATGCGCTCCGTCAGACCTTCCCGCGCGCCGATGGCGGCGAGCTTCTGGTGCTCGACGGCATCGAGCTGGAACTGGCGCAGGGACAGATCGTCGGGCTCCTCGGTCGCACCGGGTCCGGGAAGTCGACGTTGCTGCGCTCGATCGCCGGCTTGATGCCGCCGTCGGGCGGGACCATCACCTATCTCGGCCAGCCGGTGCTGGCGCCGGCGCCGGGTATCGCCATGGTCTTTCAGGGCTTCGCTCTGTTCCCCTGGCTGACCGTGCTGGAAAACGTTCAGCTCGGACTCGAAGCGCTCGGGCTTCCCGAGCCGGAGATCAGGAAGCGCGCGCTCGCGGCGATCGATCTGATCGGGCTGGACGGCTACGAATCCGCCTACCCGCGCGAATTATCCGGCGGCATGCGCCAGCGCGTCGGTTTTGCCCGCGCGCTCGTCGTCCATCCGAATATCCTCCTAATGGACGAGCCGTTCTCGGCGCTCGACGTGCTCACGGCGGAAACCTTGCGCACCGATTTCCTCGAGCTCTGGGGCGACGGCAAGCTGCCGATCAAGGGCGTCATCCTGGTCACCCACAACATCGAGGAAGCGGTGCTGATGTGCGACCGCATCCTTTTGTTCGCGTCCAATCCGGGACGCATCATTCGCGAGATTGCCGTCGACCTCAAGCAGCCGCGCAACCGCCTCGATCCCCAGTTTCACGATCTGGTCGAGAAGATCTATGCAGCGATGACGGCGCGCACCCAGCCGCCGCCGCGGTTCGGGTCGGCGCCCAGTACGGCGGCGATATCCATCGACACGATTCTGCCGCGGGTTTCCGCCAATCTGCTGTCCGGTCTGCTGGAAGCGCTCGCCGCGGCGCCCTTTGACGGCAAGGCCGACCTTCCGGTGATTGCCGACGAACTGCACATGGAAGGCGACGACCTCTTTCCAGTCTCGGATGCGCTGCAGATGCTGCATCTCGTCGAAATCGAGGGTGGCGACATCAAGCTCGCCGACACCGGCAAGCAATTCGTCGACGCCGACACCGACAATCGCAAGAAGATCTTCGAGCGCCAGCTTCTGTCCTTCGTGCCGCTCGCCGCCCACATCCGCCGCGTGCTGCAGGAGCGCACCAACCACGTGGCGCCGAAAAGCCGGTTCTTCGACGAACTGGAAGACCACATGAGCACGGAAGACGCCGAGCAGACGCTGCGTTCGGTCACCGCTTGGGGCCGTTACGCCGAGGCGTTCGCCTATGACGACGATTCGCAAACCTTCAGCCTGGAAAATCCGACCTAGGCGGCGGGACGGAGTTTCCTAAGCAGCGGCGCTGCGCCGCGCCTTCACCGCGATCGCCAGAAGGGCGCGCTCGGCGATGGTGTCGGCGAGCGCGGACATGCGCCGCGACGCCAGCACGGCTTCGGCCAGCTCGGCCATGGCGGCGGCAAGCCGCGCCGCGTTCCATTGCTTGAGCGCCGCCTCGACCAGGCTCTTGCGGCGGAAGTGCAGCGGCGGCTGCATACTGTCAAGCGAGAATGGCGCACCCGCTTCGATCATGGTGCGCCATTTGTGCAGCTGCGCGACCTGCCGCTGAGCGGCAAAGAAGATCGAACCGACCGAACTGCCGGCGGCGCGCACTTTTGCCAACAGCGCCTCAAGGTCGGCCGGCCGGCCGGCGAACGCGGTATCGACCAGATCATCGAGCGCCAGCGCGGAGGCGTCGGACACCACCGCGGTGACGTCGTCGACGCCGACCTCGGCCTGACCGCGGGCATAAAGCGCGAGCTTGCGGATTTCGTTGCGCGAGGCCACCCGATCGCCGCCAAGCAGCGGCAGCAGCACGGCGCGGGCGTCGGGTTTAAGCACCAGGTCCGCGGCGCGCATTTCGGCGTCGATAAGCCGCGCCAGATCCCGCTCGGTGTCGGGATAACAGGGCAGCGCCACCGCGTTCTTGGCGCGCTCGCACAGCGTGCGCAACGGTGCGCTGCGGCGCAGGTCGCCGGCTTCGATGACGACCCGGCATTCGCTCGCCGGTAGCGCCAGCAGCGCCTCGACCGCCGGCGCGATGTTGCGGCTGCCCGCCTTGACCCACACCGCGCGCCGGCCGCCAAACAGCGGGATGGTCTGCGCCTCCTCGACCAGCCGGCCCGGATTGCCAGCGACGTCCTCGCCTTCGAGCCGCACCAGTGCGAACGGATCGCCGGCATCGTCGACCGACGCCTCGATGACGGCATTGACGCGTTCGCTGACCAGGCCTGCGTCCGGGCCGAAGATAAGAACAACGGTCCGCGCCGGATTGGGGCGCGCCAGGAACGCTTCGACCTCAAAAGCTTTGACGGCAACCACTGTGCGAGCGCCTCTTGAGCTGAACGTTCAGCCGATCGAACCGAGCCATCGGCAGTCCCGCCGCCGCGCGGAAACGCGGATGAAGCTTCAGGTCCCGGCCACGAAATACGACGCCAGCCGGTTCCTGATCGCCTCGGCGGCCATCACGATCGCATGATCTTCCGCATCGCGCCGTGCGCGCTGCGAAGCGAACCGTTGCTGCGGACCGGGAACATCGTAATCGACATGCACGTATGCCGTGTCGGCGACCACGGCCTTGCCGGTGGCGATTTCCACCAGCTGGTAATTGGCGCTGACGGCCTGAATCTGCGCGTCCGGGCGTCCGCTGTTGGGATCAACGACGGCGGTGAATTGCGAACTCCCGACACTGACGACCAGCCGATAGATCGGTGCGCTCCCGGCGCCGGCGCCGTTGTGCAGGTCGAACTGCAGCGCGTTGAACATGCCGACGGCGACCCGCTCCGTCGGCGTGCCCTTGGGTGCATGGACCGGCGGAATTTCGATGGCGGCGAATTTGCTTTGCACGCCTTCCGCGTTGACGGCGGGCCGCGTGGCGTAAAGCGGCTCCCAGCAGCCGGCGGTGAGGCCCGCGGCGGCGAGCACAACGGCCAGCCGGACGAGCCGGCGCGATTCCCGGCGAAGTTCACGCCACCACATTGACGATCCGTTGCGGCACGACGATCACCTTTTTCGGCGTTTTGCCGTCCAGCACCCTTTTTACCGCATCGAGCGCGAGGACGGCAGTCTCGATCTCGGCGGCGCCGGCATTGCGCGCCACGGTGACGTCGGCGCGCTTCTTGCCGTTGATCTGCACCGGCAGCGTCAGCGTGTCCTCGATCAGGAGATCGCGCTCGACCTGCGGCCAGGCCGCTTCCGCGACCAGGCTATGGTGGCCGAGCGTGGCCCAGCATTCCTCGGCGAGATGCGGCATCATCGGGTGAAACAGCTGCACCAGAATGTTGGCGGCTTCGCGCATGGCCCAATAAAAATCCGGGGTCGGGGAGGGGCTGTCCGGCTCATCGGTGCCGATGTCGCCAATCGTTGCGCTCAAGGTGTTGGCAAACTCATAGATCGCCGCCACACAAACATTGAAGTGTAGCTTTTCAATGTCATCGGTGACCCGCGCCAGGGCCTGATGGGTGGCCTTGCGCAGCGCGGCGGCCGCCGGCGAGAACGCCGCCGGCCGCTCGGCCGGCGCCGCGCGGGCGATTTCGGCGGCCTCGCCGACCAGCCGCCACAGCCGCTGCATGAAGCGCCAGGCGCCCTGCACCCCGCGTTCGGTCCACTCCACGTCGCGCTCGGGCGGTGAGTCCGACAGCATGAACCAGCGCGCCACGTCGGCGCCGTAGCTGCCGATGATCTCGTCGGGATCGACCGTATTCCGTTTCGACTTCGACATCTTCTCGATCGGGCCGATCTCGACCGGCTCGCCGGTGGCGATCAGGCTGGCGCGGCGGTTGGCATCGGCGCCTTCGATCTTCACCTCGGTCGGCGCCGCCCACTCGCCGTCTGCCAGCCGGTAGGTCTCGTGCACCACCATGCCTTGGGTGAACAGGCTGGCGAACGGCTCGTCGAGCCCGACATGGCCGGTCTTTCGCATCGCCCGGGTGAAGAAGCGGCTGTAGAGCAGATGCAGGATCGCGTGCTCGATGCCGCCGATATATTGATCGACCGGCATCCAGGCGTCGACCACCCGCCGCTCGGTCGCCGCGGTCGTGATCCACGGGTCGGTGAAGCGGTCGAAATACCAGGACGAGTCGACGAACGTATCCATCGTGTCGGTCTCGCGCGTCGCCGGCGCGCCGCATTGCGGGCAGCGGACGTGCTTCCAGGTCGGATGCCAGTTGAGCGGATTGCCGGGCCGGTCGAAGGTCACGTCGTCCGGCAGCGTCACCGGCAGATCCTTCTCTGGCACCGGCACCACGCCGCAGCTTTCGCAGTGGATGATCGGGATCGGACAGCCCCAATAGCGCTGCCGCGAAATGCCCCAGTCGCGCAGCCGGAAATTGACCTGGCGCTTTGCTACAGCCCCCACCGTTCCCTCCCCCGCTTGAGGGTCAGGGAGGGGGCGCTTCTCCTGCTCCAGCCGCCGCGCCACTTCCTCCTTCGCCTCGGCGATGGTCATGCCATCGAGAAAGCGCGAATTGATCATGCGGCCGTCGCCGTCATAGGCGGTGTCGGTGATGACGAAAGTGTTCGGATCCTGTCCGGGCGGGCACACCACGGGAATATTGCCGAGGCCGTATTTGTTGACGAAATCGAGGTCGCGCGGATCGTGCGCCGGGCAGCCGAAGATGGCGCCGGTGCCGTAGTCCATCAAAATGAAATTGGCGACATAGACCGGCAGCGTCCACGCCGGATCGAACGGATGCACCGCCTTGATGCCGGTGTCGAAGCCGAGCTTTTCGGCGGTATCGATCTCGGCCTGGGCGGTGCCGCGGTGCCGGCACTCGTCGATGAAGGCGGCGAGCGCGGGATTTTTTTTCGCGGCCGCGGCAGCGAGCGGATGATCCGGCGCGACCGCCACGAATTTCGCGCCGAACAGCGTGTCCGGCCGGGTGGTGAAAATCTCCAGTTCGCTTTCGCGGCCGGGCGTGGTGCTTTGGTCGAGCGCGAAGCGAATGAGCAGCCCTTCCGAGCGGCCGATCCAGTTCTTCTGCATCAGCCGCACTTTTTCCGGCCAGCGGTCCAGCGTATCGAGCGCGTCGAGCAGGTCCTGCGCGTAGTCGGTGATCTTGAAGAACCACTGCGTCAGCTCGCGCTGCTCGACCAGCGCCCCGGAACGCCAGCCGCGGCCGTCGATCACCTGCTCGTTGGCCAGCACGGTCTGATCGACCGGGTCCCAGTTGACCTTCGATTTGCGCCGCTCGACCAGGTCGGCGCGCAGAAAATCGAGGAACATTTTCTGCTGGTGCTTGTAATAGGCCGGATCGCAGGTGGCGATCTCGCGGCTCCAGTCGAGCGACAGCCCCATCGACTTGAGCTGCGCCTTCATCGCCGCGATGTTCTGGTAGGTCCACGCCTTGGGGTGGACCTTGCGCTCCATGGCGGCGTTCTCCGCCGGCATGCCGAAGGCGTCCCAGCCCATCGGATGCAGCACGGCAAAACCCATGGCGCGTTTGAACCGCGCCACCACGTCGCCCATGGTGTAGTTGCGCACGTGGCCCATGTGGATGCGCCCCGACGGATAGGGGAACATCTCCAGCACGTAGTACTTCGGCTTGGCGTGCGCGTTCGGCGTGGCGAAGATGGCGCGCTCGTCCCAGACTTTCTGCCAGCGGGCCTCCGCCTCGGCGGCGTTGTAACGGTCGGTTGCCATCGGATTTGCAGTGGTTTCCGTAAGCTTTCGCAGGTGTTGCAGGTATTTAAGGCCGCGCGACGTGACACGAAAGGCCGCGGCGGGTCAATTGCAGGCTACGATGGCGGTGAACGTTTTACGTTGCATGGCGTTGACGGCGGGGGCGTCAAGCGCCGGCCAGGTGCCATGCCCATCATGCGGTCCATGCGTCGCTTCCTGGAAAGGTCCGCCTTACCTTCCCTGGTCGTTGTGGCGGTGCCGCTTTCGATCGTCGAACCGCTCAAGCTGGCCGCCGTCCTGGTCGCCGGCGACGGCCACTGGCTCGCCGGCACATGCGTCATGCTCGGCGCCTATGCGGTGAGCCCGTTGGTCACCGAGCGGCTGTTCGTCATCGTCAAGCCGAAGCTCCTCACCCTGCCGTGGTTCGCCGCGATCTGGACCTGGTCGGTCGCGCAGCGCGACCGCGCGCTCACCTTGCTGCGCCGCCACTGGACGCTCCGCCGCAAAGGCTATCGGGCGTCACGCTCGTGACTCCCTCTCCCCGCGTGCGGGGAGAGGGTGGGGTGAGGGGGCGTGTCCGCCGGACTCAGAACCGCGGCGCTCAGAATTGCGGAGAGGCCCCCTCACCCTCGTTGGCGGACCCGTTGGCCCGCTCCAACCTCTCCCCGCACGCGGGGAGAGGTGAACAAACAAACTCGCTCTCGCAACGCATCCGCGCCCGAGTTTTGTGTACGACAACGAAGCAATACCGAGCGAGCCGTTCGATTCTATTTTGCGGGCCTTTGAACGTCTTTTAGGCTCGCTTCCGGTAAATTCAGTCTCGCTTCCAGCAAAAAAGGGAGGCGGAACGCCGGCAAACGTGTTTCCTAACCTCCGCATCTTGCGATGCGGCGCGCGCCCTGATCTCTTTTCCCTCCCCCGCGTGCGGGGGAGGGTAGGGAGGGGGCACGCTCGCCTGTCGGCGTTCCACCGCGGCTCTGACCGTTGGGCCTCTCGGCCCGCGGGCGCAACTCCAGGCCAGGTTTCCTGGGACGTGGCGGGACGTCCGGCCCTGTACGGGCGCCCCAACCGGGGGGCGCAGGCCTCGCGCTGCTCCACGGGCGTTACCCGCGCCCGCCTGTCCCAGTCCAGGGAAAGCACCTCCCGGACCGGTCGTAGTGCCGGTCAACATGATGCCCGAAGCTGCCCGGGAGCGGACCGTATCGGTCCGCGCGCGGGCACCGCACTCGCTCCGCTTTCGGGAGTACCCTCGGCCGAAGGCGTCCTTCACCGAGCGAGATTCGACGTGAATGTAACTTAAATGGGGACGATTGTCAAGCATTTCGTCACCATGGTAGAGACAACAATCTCGGCACTTGTTGACCGGGGCGAACTAACGCCGAGGCGAACCCCGTAGCCGTGAAGGAGAAGCTGCCAAGGTTATCAACCGAAACCACAGCGGGCACAGGAACTCGCTCTCTCTGGAGCAGGATTTTCACCTATTGTTGACGCGATTCAGCCGATACGCTAATCCGCAGATGAGCAGGAAGGGATATGGCACAGAAAATGATGACGCAGGGCAGCTACATCGCTGAGGCAAGAAAGAAAGCCTCCATGAGCCAGAAGGAGCTGGCTGCCAAAATACGCCACGAAGAGGATGGATCGGCGATCTCGCCTCAGTATCTGAATGATATCGAGCGAGATCGCCGAGTTGTGACGTCAGATCACCTCATTAGCCAAATTGCGCAGGTACTTCATATCGAGGCTGACTATCTTCATTACTTAGCGGGCAGACTCCCGGATGAGATCAGGCGGCGCAATTTGTCCGAACGAGACGTCACTCACGCGTTTAGAGCATTTCGAGGTGGTCCCCCTCGACGATAGAGGAGTTGCACCGCGTGGTGAAATATATTCGCGATACAACGGGGCGCTTCCCGCAACGCCCACACTATGAGCCATCAGAACTGGATCGCGAATGCGAGGCCATCATTCTCCGTTTTCTCCGGGAGCTTCACGGGCAGGAGGAATTTCCGGGTAAACACGGACGATCTGACCAAGCTCATAGAGCGGGAAGCGGGAGACCCTGATTTATACGCTGATCTTTCGGAATTTGGTTTGAACGTCGAAGGCGTCACCGAGTTTCGGAAGGCTCAAAAGCCTATCGTAAAGATCAATAAGGACTTAATGGACGCCAAACATCGTCACAATCGGCTCAGAACAACCCTCACCCACGAGTACGGGCACGTTCACTTTCATTCATACTTGTGGGACCTTGAGTTGCCCACAGTTGACCTGCTGCGAAGTAACCCGGACCGAAATAAGATCATCTGCAAGCGCGACAGCATGATAAGCGCTGCGAAAACAGACTGGATCGAGTGGCAGGCCGGATACGTAAGCGGCGCAATTTTAATGCCAGCCTCTCGTGTGAAACAACTCGTGCGAGTCTATCATGAGCGCCATGGACTTTACGGAGAGGTACCGTCCGATAGCGATCATGGATGCGCAATGATCAAAATGATCATGTCCGGTTTTGAAGTGTCCGAGGATGCAGCTCGCGTCAGGCTTTCGGTCCTGAAATTCTTCGGCAAAACGGCTCCCCACCCAACGTTATTCTAAAAGACCATAAATCGGCGTCAGCGCGCTTGCAAAACGTTCGGCATCGTGATCCGCATATCTGCGGATCGGCATATACGCGTAGTTACAGGTAGCCGACAAAGCGCAGGCCCTCCACCCTAACGGAGACTTGAAGGAGAAAAAGCTATGGAAACACAGAATGATAAAGCCCTGAAGGCGAGCACGCATCCTACCGCACACCTCGTAGAGGTGCTGGTGGATCGCGAAAGGAAAATGGTTCAAGCAGGGCCCTACCGGGTGTCCGTTTTCAAGCACGATGTTGGAGTTCCGCCGGAAAAAGAACTCGATCAGATCGTCGACGGAGTTATCAAGCCGCTAAATGATGATGAAACGATCGTGATTACCGGCGGCGAGGTCTTCATCAGCCATGAGCGAAAAGGTCGGGCTTCATAATGGTCTCGCTGACCGAATTGGAGGAGTTACGGGCCGTTTGTCCTGGTGCCGCCGTGTTAACAGACGGCCCCCTCCAGCTCGTCCACCTGCCCAATCTCTCAGTCGAGTGCGACGGCAAGCGTGTCCAGGTTGCAGCCGGACTCCTCTGTCTCTCACAACACCAGGGGTACTCGACTCGCCTATATTTGTCGCAGCCCTTTCCACACAAAGCGCGGAACTGGACCGTTCACACTGTTGCGGCCCACGTTTGGCACTCTTGGTCTTGGCAAGGAGTGCCCGAGACCCACAGGCCAGCTCAAATTCTTGCTCAACATCTGAAGGCGCTGCGATGAAAGCCGTCTTTAAAATCCACCAAGCCCTGATGCGGACCATTCAGGAAGACCTCGCGCTCAGCCACGAGCGCGCGCATGAACGAGTAGGCTTTGTTGCGTGTCGCGCAGCGCAAATTGAAGATGGGGTAATGGTCCTTGCCAAATCGTATTATCCTGTGGATGACGAAAATTATTTGGAAGATACCAGCGTTGGCGCGCTCATAAATGGTTCGGCGATTAGAGCCGCTCTGCAAATCAGCCTAAATAAGAACGTCGGAATGTTTCATGTTCACATGCACGAACATTTCGGAAACCCAAGGCTGAGCCGCGTCGATCTCGAAGACAGCAGAAAATTAATTCCCGATTTTTTTAACGTCACACCTTTCATGCCTCACGGGACAGTCATCCTTAGCAAGGATCGAGCGTTTGGCCTGTGCTGGATAGCCAAAGCAAAAGAGCCCATCACTTTCGACATGATTATGATGTCAGGAGCGTCCATTCGGTTGGTGGATATCCGCATATGACGAGAGATTTCTCGCGCCAGTCCTTTTTGGGGGCGGAAAGCGACCTGATCTTTGGCTCTGTAAAGGTCGGAATTGTCGGATTGTGCGGAGGGGGTTCTCACGCAGCCCAGCAACTCGCGCACCTGGGGGTGTTAAATTATGTGGCCGCTGATCCCCAGAAGATCGATGAATCCAACTTGAACCGGTGCGTTGGCGCGACGGCAAACGATGTGAAATTCGGTGCTTTCAAAGTGGACATCGCTGAAAGAATAATAAAAGGCATTAATCCAATTGCACGCGTCGCCTGCGTAAGAGACAACTGGCAGAATCATCAGATGCTGCTGCGTGACTGTGCAGTGATATTTGGCTGTGTCGATAGCATCGGAGAACGCGAGCAGCTAGATCGCTTCTGTAGACGCTTCCTAATCCATTATGTTGATATCGGCATGGACGTCGTTAGATTTCGTAACTCTCATCGTATCGTTGGACAGGTCGCTGTGCCTTCGCCCGGCGGCCCGTGTTTGCGTTGCATGGCAATCGTCGTAGAGGACGATTTGCAAGAAGAAGCCGTGCGTTATGGTGATGCAGGACCGCGGCCCCAAGTAGTGTGGGCCAATGGGGTTCTTGCGTCAACCGCTATTGGTTTATTCGTGCAACTGATGACGCCCTGGCACCCAAATAATGGCGAAGGCGTGTATTTTGAATACAACGGAAATGACAACGTTTTGTCGCCGAGCCCAAGAATCGAATACGCTCGCGTTAATCCCTGCAAGCATTTTCCGACGCTTGAGCTAGGCGACCCTTTTTTCCGCGTAGATCGGCTGGTTAAGGGAGATTAGCGACACGCAGTAATAAAAGTTCGGTAACACAGAATGGTTGGCGTGCTCGGGCCTTCTAAACCCGCCTTATTGATCCCGCAAAGACCGAACAAACAGGCCCGGTAATCCGGAGGACGGTCATGAAGCTCTTCGTGAACGCCGTTTTCGACGTCGTTACGGCGGCTGTCATCGCCGCTGCGGTCCTCGTTACGAATTTGCCGGCGCAGGCGCAGTCGTCGCCATCGCCGCCGGAGCGAGGGGTGGTCGTCATCGGCGAGGGCAGCGTCAGCCTCGTGCCAGACTATGCGCGGATCGGCAGCGGCGTGACCACCAGGGCCAAGACCGCCAGGGAGGCGGCCGACGCCAACGCCAAGGCGATGGCGGCGATCATGGCGATGCTTGTGAGCGCGGGCATCGAGCAAAAGGACATTCAGACGTCGCGGTTTTCAGTGCAGCCAATTTACGAGTCGCATCCACCCAACAGCGAGCAGAGACTGACCGGCTTTAGCGTCTCAAACCAGATCAATGTGACGATCCGGCAGATCGGCAAAGTCGGCGATATTCTCGACCGGCTGGTGACAGCGGGCGCGACCGATGTCGGCAGCGTCGAATTTCTGCATTCCGACCTTTCCAAAGCGCTCGACCAGGCGCGGGAGGCCGCAGTCGCCGACGCGCGGCGCAAGGCGGAATTGTATGCGCACGCTGCCGGCCTCACGCTCGGCAGCGTCACCTGGATCACCGAAGATTCCGGATACGCCCCGCCGATGCCGATGGCGATGCGGACCGCGGGCGCGATGGCGGCACCGGTGCCGATTGCCGCCGGCGAGGACACACTGCGCGTGCGCATCACCGTCAGCTTCGACATGACGCATTAATGGGGATGGCGCATTGACGGAGATGGCGCATTGATGGGGCGCGTGCGCCGCGCGAACTATCGCTTGTTCTTTTTTGCCGACTTCTTCGCGGTCTTCCTTGCCTTCTTTTTTGCCGTCTTCTTTGCGCTTTTCTTTGCCTTGTTCTTGGCAAAAATCGCGTTCCAGTTTTCCTTGTAGGCCGCGGTGACCGGCTTCTGGCCTTCGCCGCGGCTGTAGTTGGACGGCGCCGCGGCGGCGGTGTCGCCGCTCTCGGGCTTGGCTACGGCTTCACCCGCCGCGCTCTTGTCCTTTGCAGCGCCCTCCTTTTTCGGGGCGGGATCGGCCTTGGATTCACCGGCCGCGCTGCTGGGCTTTGCCGCCGCCTGCCGTTTCGGAGCGGGATCGGCCTTGGTGCTTTTGTTATCGCCGGCCATCGTCTTTCCTGATGCTGAGCGGTTTCATTGCTGCGCGTCCCCGGTATCCCGGATGCGTCCTAAATTGACGTAAACGGCATGGCGGTGAAAGGCGGCGACGCCCGCGCCGGCCTTCAGGTCATCGTCATCGGGATCGCACCGATAAAGTCGCGCTTGCCGATGTCGACGCCGGAATGGCGCAGGATCGCGTACGCGGCGGTGACATGGAAATGGAAGTTCGGCAGCACGAAATGGTTGAGATAGTCGTCGCCCTTCATGTGGCCCTTGGCCGGGCCGAGCGGAAAGGTGATCTCGCGATCCGCCGAGGCATCGATCTTGCCGCGGTCGAGCGTCTTCAGATAGGCGACGGTCTTGGCGATGCGCTCCTTGAGCTGCTCGATCGTCGTCTCATTATCTTCGTGGCGCGGCGCCTCGACGCCGGCGAGCCGCGCCGAGCCGTTCTTGGCCTGATCGGTCGCGACCTGCACCTGCCGCGTCAGATCGAACATGTCGGGGGACAGGCGCGCAATGCAGCAGCACCGCGGGATCGATCTTCTTGGCGGCGGCGAACGCCGCGGCCTTGTCGAGCACGGCCGACAATGCGTTGAGGCTGATTTCGAAGCTCGGCAGCGAGGCCTGAGACATTGATTGCGGCATGGAATGGATCCTTGGGCTGGATGAATGAATGGTCCACGGAGAACGTACGCGTTACATGACTGCACGCGCGGCCGGCTTGGGTTGCCGTGAACAGGCGGCTTGGCGAACACAGGCCTTGGCGAACATAGGCATTCATCCCGCATCCCCAAGGGGACAAGCGCAGGCGGAATGTGGCCGGGATTACGGCTCCGGCGGGCGCCACCATGGCCCGGGAATATCGCTGTCTGCTCGGCCTGCGGCGTCTGGCGAAGGCGTCCGGTACGCGGCCGGGTTGATTGCAATATGCACGCGAAGGAATAATGATAGCGCATCCGCGATCCCGATTGCACATGGGCAACAGCAGTGTCCCAATCCGCGCGGGTTACGACAATCGATCTAGGAGTGCCGCAAGCCTATTGCCGGCAGGCTCACTTCGAGCCCGGCGAAGTGCTGCGCCAGAAGGGCCAGCATTATACCGACATGTACCTGGTCACGGCCGGCAGCGTCAGCGTCGATCTTGAAGCCGGCGGCGCGCCGCGGCTGAAAATTCTCGGCGCCGGTTCGCCGATCGGCGAGATCGGCTTTCTCAGGGGCTGCCCGGCCACGGCGACCGTCGCCGCCGATACCGCAACTGATGCCTTTGTCATCGACGATGCCACTTTCGCGCGCCTCGAAAACGAACAGCACGGCTGGAACGCGCATTTCCTGCGGACGCTTGCCGAAATAGCGGAGGAGAGAACGAGCTTCAATCTGACCTATCTGGTTCCGCCGAACGGTCAGGCACAGCCGGACAATATCGAAATCTTTCTGTGCCGCAGCCGGGCGATGCTGCAGAGCGCCCAGCAGCTGCGCTACGAGGTCTATGTCGACGAATTGGGGCGCAACTCTCCCTATGCCGACCACGCGCGCAAAGTAATCGCCGATGAACTCGACGACGCGGGCAATACCTTTGTCGCCGTCGAGGCCGGCGAGACGACCGGAACCATGCGCGTGAACCTGGCATTCCGGGGCTCGATCGGTGCGCTTGAGGAACTTTACGGCATGAAGCAATCGACGCATCACCCGAAGGCAACGGCGATTTGCACAAAATTCATCGTCAAGAAATCGAGACGCGGCAGCTCGGCATCGATCAGGCTCCTGACCGCGGCCGGACGCTATGCGGTCCGCAACAAAATCCGGGAAATCTACATCGATTGCGTGCCGTCATTGGTGCAGTATTACGAGGCCTTCGGATTTCGAATGATAGGCCCGCAGTTCCTGCACCGCGAGAATGGGCCGTCGCATCCGATGATGAAGGCGCTGCGCTGAATGCAACAGCACCCGCTTGGCACCCCGGAGATACTGGTTCTTCTCGTGATTGCCGCGCTGGGACATGCGCTGGCGTTCGTCTGGTATCTCGGGGTCAAAAACAACTGGCCGATCTGCAGGCGGGCGATTTACGACCTGCCGTTCCAGGACGGGCAAATCCGGCGCGAGCTGCGCAATTCCCTGCACACGCCGATCCACGCCGTGATCCTGCTGGCCTGCCTGCTGCTTGGCTTGTTCGCGAACCGGGGCTGGCCGTCATTTTGGCTTTCGCTGCTCGTGACGACCGTCTGGGCCGAAATCTGGCACTACGGGTCGCACCGCGCTTTCCACCTCAAGGCGCTTCATTGGATCCATGTCGAACGCCACAAGAGCCGCCTTAACAGCCCCTTTACGGCGATCTCGTTCTCGTTTTTGGAAAAGCTGATTTTCGACGTCGGGCTGCTCGGCGTCCTGGCGATTGTCGATCGCGGATTTTACCGCCTGAATTTTTTCAGCATAGCGGTCTGGTACATCGCATACCTGGTCATCAACTCGTTCAGCCATGCCAATTTTGAACTGCGACCGAGAGGTTTCAACAGCCGGCTGGGCCGCTTGCTGACCAGCACCACATATCACTCGCTGCACCATTCGCGGTACACCGGCAATTACGGGTTGGCCACGCGGGTCATGGACAAAATATTCAGGACCGAATGGGACGATTATCGGCCGCTCTACGACCGCGTCGCCCGCGATAAAAAGCCTCTCACCAAGTTGCGGGAGCGCGTCGCGCCGAACGGCATGGCAAGCCCGTGAGCGAAGTTCGCGCCCCGGGCCGTGGTACGGGAAAGGCTCCGGCGGCCGACCACGACACGGGATCGGGCCCGCCGATCACGCAAACCCGGGGAAGCGACGCCGGTTCAAATCCGGAAACGGCCGCTCGCGACCGCTCGCCTTTTTACATCTTCAAGATACCGTCCGGCATGACCGGCTCGGCGTGGTTCCCGATGCTGGCCCGCAATCGTCTGGCGGTATCGCCGGCCCGGATCCCATTTGCTTTGCGGCTGTCGGTCTATTCGGTCATCAACTCGGTAGTGGCTTTTGTTCAGGACCTGGTCTTTGCCAGCCGCATCGCGGCGACCGAACTGGAGCCGCCAATCTTCATCATCGGGCACTGGCGCACGGGAACCACATGGATTCACGAACTGCTCGCGCTCGGCCAGAATTTCATTACGCCGGTCACGCTTGAGTGCTTCGCTCCGGGTCAAGCCCTTGTGGCCGGCTGGCTGTTGCGGAAGCTTGTCTTCCTCCTTCCGGAAACTCGCCCGATGGACAATGTGCGCGTCGGATGGGACCTGCCGCAGGAAGACGAGTTCGCGCTGCTTAATCTCGGCCTCGGCTCGCCCTACGAAACCATGATTTTTCCGAACCGCCGTCCGGTTCGTCCGGAGTTTCTCAACCTGACCGGGACGACCGCGGCGCAGACGCAAGCCTGGAAATCCGGACTGACGCGCTTCCTCAAGCAGGTGACGTTTCGCAGCCAAAGCCGGCGAGATGCAGCGGGTCGAACACGCCGCGTCGTTGCCAAGTCGCCGCCGCATACCGCGCGCCTCGGCGTTCTGCAGCAACTCTTTCCGCGGGCCCAATTTATCCACGTCGTGCGTGACCCTTATGAAATTTTCGCATCGACCGTCCGGCTCTGGCGGAGGCTCTATGAGACGCAGGCGGTGCAGAAGCCTGAATTCGGTGCGTTGCCGGGCGGCGGCCCGAGCGTCGAGGACTATGTCCTGCAAACCATGGATTTGCTTTACCGAGATTTTGCCGCCCGGGTTTCCGACATTCCGCCGGGACAGTTTTGCCAGGTCCGCTATGAGGATCTCGTAGCAGAGCCGGTCAGGGAATTGGGCCGAATTTATGCCGAGCTCAAGCTCGGCTCCTTCGACACCGCGCGCCCGGCCGTCGAAGCTTATCTGCAGGAGCACCAGACTTACCGGCCGAACGTTCACCAGCTCTCGCCGCGGCAGAAAGTCGAGGTGGAGACCCGCTGGCGCTGGTATTTTCAGCAATACGGCTATCCGATGCGGCCTTCATGATTGCGAGAAGCGGCCTGGACGTGCGATCGGCAAACATTCATCCTATGTTCCCAAAGAGAAACGGAAAGTAACAGGATGTCAGCAGCATCCGATCCGCGGCTCTATCACGCGCATGTCGGGCGTAACCGCGAGCCGATCCTCGCTGTGCTGCAGCGCGTGCTGCCGCGCGAGGGCGTCGTGGTCGAAATCGCCAGCGGCAGCGGCGAGCATGCGGTGTTCTTTGCCCAGGGCTTGCCGTCGCTGTCGTGGCAGCCGACCGATGTCGATGCCGGCGCGCTCGCCAGCATCGCCGCGCACCGCGCCGCCGTCGACGCCGTCAATCTGCTGGCGCCGCTGTTTCTCGATACCACGGCCGAGCCGTGGCCGGTCGCCCAGGCCGATGCGATCGTGTGCAACAACATGATCCACATCGCGCCGTGGGCGGTCACCGAAGGCCTGATGCGCGGCGCCAGCCGGATCTTGCAGTCCGGCGGCGTGCTGTTTTTTTACGGTCCTTACCGGATCGAGGGCCGCCACACCGCGCCGAGCAATGAAGCGTTCGACGCGTCGCTGCGCGCCCGCAACCCGGCGTGGGGCATTCGCGATCTCACCGACGTCGCGCATCTGGCGATGCGCCATGCTTTCACGCTGGTCGAGACCGTGACGATGCCGGCCAACAATCTGAGCGTGATCTTTCGCCGCGGCCGTTGACCGCTAATGAATCTCGAACAGGCCGGCGGCGCCCATGCCGCCGCCGACGCACATGGTGACGACGGCGAATTTGGCGCCGCGCCGGGCGCCTTCGATCAGCGCGTGGCCGGTCATGCGCGCGCCGCTCATGCCGTAGGGATGGCCGATCGAGATTGCGCCGCCGTCGACGTTGAGCCGCGCCTGCGGAATGCCGAGCCGGTCGCGGCAATACAGCACCTGGCTGGCGAACGCTTCGTTGAGTTCCCACAGGTCGATGTCGTCGACCGTGAGCCCTTGACGGCCGAGAAGCTTGGGCACGGCGAACACCGGCCCGATGCCCATCTCGTCGGGCTCGCAGCCGGCGACGGCGAAGCCGCGGAAGCTGCCGAGCGTTTTCAGGCCGCGGCGCTCGGCAAGCTTTGCATCCATCACCACGCAGGCGGCGGCGCCGTCCGACAGCTGGCTGGCATTGCCGGCGGTGATGAAGCCGCCGTCGCGCACCGGCTTGAGTCCGGCAAGACCCTCCAGCGTGGTGTCGGGACGATTGCCTTCGTCGCTCTTGAGCGTCACTTGCTCGAGGCTTTCGGCGTTGGTCTTTTTGTCGACGACCTTTTTGGTGGTCGGCAGCGGTACGATCTCGTCGTCGAAGCGCTTGGCCTGCTGCGCCGTCGCGGTGCGGCGCTGGCTTTCCAGCGCATAGGCATCCTGGGCTTCGCGGCTGACTTTGTAACGCGCGGCGACGGTGTCGGCGGTGTCGATCATCGGCATGTAGAGCGCTGGCTTGTGTTCGACGATCCATTCATCGGGAGCCTGCAGGCTCTTGCCGTCCTGGACCAGGCTGATGCTTTCCAGCCCGCCGGCCGCGATCACCGACGCCTCGCCGGCGATGATGCGCTGCGCCGCAAGCGCAATGGCCTGCAAGCCGGAACTGCAGAAGCGGTTCACCGTCATGCCGCCGACGGTAACCGGCATGCCGGCGCGGATCGCCGCCTGCCGCGCAATGTTCTGGCCGGTGGCACGCTCCGGCAGGGCGCAGCCGAGAATGACGTCCTCAACCTCGCCGGGCGCGACGCCGGCGCGCTCGACCGCGTGGCGCACGACATGGCCGCCGAGATCGGCGCCGTGGGTCATATTGAAGGCGCCGCGATAGGCCTTGCCGATCGGCGTGCGGGCGGTGGAAACAATGACGGCGTCGGGCATCGGCGGGCTCCCCTGTGCTTGATGCTTGCGCGCCGGTTTTTGCCGCGTGCCGCGACCGGCTTTCCTCTTGGCCTACTTTGCAGGAGGATGCGTTTTGCGCAAGGGAGGGAAACAATGACGGACGCTGCATTGCAGCCGCGGCTGACGCGCCTGCTCGACCGCACCGAAATCTTCGACCTGGTCCGCTTCGAGCGGCTGTGCCGCGACCAGCGCGATTTTGCCGGCATGATCGCCTGCTATGTGCCGAACGCGCCGGTGCGCACCTCCTGGTTCGACGGCACCGTCGAGGATTTCGCCGAAGCCTCGCGCCAGAAGATGGCGTCGGGCAGCAGTCAGGCCAAGCACTGGATCATGCCGGCGCGGCTCGAGATCAAGGACGGCCGTGCGCTGGTCGAGTCGCCGGCCTGCATCTTCGACCGGCTGACGTTCGACGGCATCGAGTTCGACATGTTCCAGTATTGCCGGTTTTTCTCGCGCGTCGTCAAAACCGCGGACGGCTGGAAGCTCGGCTCGTTCGAGGGCATCTATCAGCGCGACCGGCTCGAGACGGTCGATCCGCGCAATCCGTTGCCGGTGGACTGGACCATCATCGCGACGCTGCGGCCGTCCTACAAGTTCATGGGCTACACCCAGATCAAGCGCGGATATAAGCTGAACCCGGAACTCCTCGGCGACGATCGGCCCGATTTGCTCCAGGCCTTTTACGCCCGCGAGCGGCAGTGGCTTGAGACCGGCCGGTAACACGCGTGAGCCTGCGTGGTAACACTCGTGAGCCTTGGCGAGAATGGAAGTGCTGCCATGCAGATGCGCGTGCGCGCGACCTCGGTCGGCAAGGGCGGTGCACCCGTCGCGTCATCGGCCTGTGAACGAGAAGATCGTTCTGATTTCAGTATAAATCGGGAGAAGCGCATTTTATTAGCGCACCGCTGACGCTACTCGCGGCGCGTTGACCGTTTTCGCCCCGGGTTGGTCGTCGCACTTGTGCGGTCGTGCGCACGCACCATCTACCCTCCGATCGCCGGGTCGCTGTCGTCATTTTGGAGGATCATCATGTCGTTGTTGTTCTCGCCGACCAAGCTCGGCCCGCTCACGCTGCAAAATCGCCTGGTCATGTCGCCTTTGACCCGCAATCGCGCCACCGGCAATGTGCCGAATGATTTGATGGTCGAGTACTACAAACAGCGCGCGTCCGCGGGGCTGATCATCACCGAAGGAACCTCGCCGTCGCCGAACGGGCTCGGCTACCCGCGCATACCCGGCGCATTCTCCGCCGCGCAAGTCGCCGGCTGGAAGCGCGCGACCGACGCCGTACACGCCAGGGGCGCCAAGATGTTTCTGCAGCTGATGCACACCGGGCGGATCGGCCATCCCAACAATCTGCCGGCTGGCGCGACCGTAGTGGCGCCGTCGGCGGTCGCCGCCGCAGGCGAGATCTATACCGACGCCGAAGGCATGAAGCCGCACGCGACGCCGCAGGCGATGACCGAGGCGGATCTCAAGACCGCGATCGGCGAATACGTGCAAGCGGCGAAGAATGCGATCGCGGCCGGCTTCGACGGCGTCGAGCTGCACGGCGCCAACGGTTATCTGATCGAGCAATTCATCCGGCCGAATTCGAACCGGCGCACCGACGCCTACGGCGGCGCGATCGAGAACCGCGCGCGCTTTGCGCTTGACGTCGCCAAGGCGGTGATCGCGGCGATCGGCAAGGACAAGGTCGGCATAAGGCTGTCACCCTACGGTGCGTTCAACGACATGCCGGCCTATCCGGAGATGGAAGCGGACTACGCGTATCTGGCGCGGGAGCTCAATGCGCTCGGCCTGCTCTACGTGCACCTGGTCGATCACTCCTCGATGGGCGCGCCGAAGGTGCCGCAGTCGATCAAAGACACGTTCCGCAGGGAGTTCAAGGGCGCGCTTATTCTCTCCGGCGGTTACGATGCGGCGCGCGCCGAAAGCGATCTCGAGGCCGGCAGAGCCGACCTGATCGCCGTCGGCCGCCCGATGTTGGCTAACCCGGACCTGGTCGAGCGCTGGAAGGCCGGCGCGACGGTCAGTGCGCCCGACGCCGCGACGTTCTACGCGCCGGGCCCCAAGGGCTACACCGACTATCCGGCGCTGGCCAAAGAACCGCAGCCGGCCTGAGCACCGCGCAATATCCTCCCATTGCGCGTGAAGAGAGCCTCGACGCCGCGCGCGTCGGGGCTCTTTATCTTTTCCGGGTCTGCACGATCGCGAGAATTTGCCGGGCCTAGGTGCAAAGCCTCACTTGCGGCGAATGGCGCGCGGTTGTTAGGCTTGTCGCCTGCCGCCGGCCGCGACCGCACGATGGCGGCGCGCGCTCGCGCCCTCGACGCGCGGCACCCAACACGCGGAAGGAACATTCGGCATGAGCGTGATCGCCTTATCGCCCGACCCGGCGCCAGCCGCCTCGGCGGCCGACGGCGCGCCGCTGCTGCGCTGGATGATCTTCACCGGCGCTTGCGCTTTCGCCACCGTGCTGCTCTGGCACTACGGCCTCATCCGCCTCATGGTCGCTTCCGACCGCACCTACATCTCCTCGATCATCGCCGTGCTCTATATCGGCGCGTCGCTGCATTGCCTGTGGCGCACCATCGTCATCGGCCGCGAGGGCGACGCCGGGCGCCGCACCGCCGACCGGATCCTGGCGGGCAATGTGAAATTCACCGCCGCGGGCGCGGACGCGTTGCCGCCGGGACTGGTCGCCGAGCACATCCGCGACCTGGCGCGCAAAGCGCAGACCCAAGGCGCCGGGCGGCTCGATCAGACGCTGCTGCTGCGGTCGCTCGCCGACCGGCTGCGCGGCTCCAACGGGCTGGGCGCTTTCGCCAGCGACACGCTGATGAAGCTCGGGCTTCTCGGCACCATCATCGGCTTCATCATCATGCTGGCGCCGATCGCTGGCCTCGATGTGGGCGACCACACGCTGCTGAAATCCTCGATGGGGCTGATGGGTGACGGCATGGCGGTGGCGATGTACACGACGCTGGCCGGCCTGGTCGGCTCGATCCTCCTGAAAGTCCAGTACTACATGCTCGACGCCGCCACCGCGCGTGTTTTCTCGCACGCCGTCAGGCTCACCGAGACGCACGTCGTGCCGGCGCTGGAACGTCACGATGCTTGACGACTTCGGTCTCTATCCGCGCGAGGAGCCGTTCGATCCATTCAGCGTCATGTTGTTCAAGGCGCTGCAGGTGGTCGCGTTCCTGTTCTTCATCGCGCTCTTGGCGATCACGCCTGAATCCAAGCAGGGCAAAGTCAATTCGAAGGCCGAGTTCATCATCACCCTCGACTGGCCCGACAATCATCCCGACGATCTCGATCTGATGGTGCAGGATTCCGCCGGCAACATCGCCTGGTACCGGCATCGCGAGGCCGGCTTCCTGGTGCTCGAGCGCGACGACCGCGGTGGCGCCAATGACTTTATTCTTGTCGCCGGCAAGAAAATCCCGTCGCCGATCCGCGAGGAAATCGTCACCATGCGCGGCATCGTCCCCGGCGAGTACACCGTCAACGTCTCGCATTTTCAGGCCATCACCGGTATGCCGGTGGCGGCGACGGTCAAGGTGCAGAAGCTCAATCCTACGACGCAGGTCGTGTTCGACAACACCGTCATCGTCGACCATACCGGCGACGAGAAGACCGCGGTGCGCTTCACCCTCGACGGCGACGGCAAGGTAATCGACGTCAACTCGCGGCAGAAGTCGCTGATGGAGACGTTCCGCAACGTGCATGTGAACGGCGCCGACCTCGATCCGAAGACCCACTACATGAAAAAACTATGACCAGCCTGACCACCGACATTGTCGGCCTTTCGGTTGCCTATGCGGTAGTCGGCGTGCTGCTGCTGGTGGCCTGTCTGTTCACGCGGCTGCCGTTGCCGCTCAAAGCCGGTGCCATCGTCGTCACCAGCGCGTTCTACGTCGTCAGCTTCTATGCGACCCGCGGCCTGCTCGGCTGGTCGTCGGTCGACCCGTTGCCGGCGCATTTCAAGCTGCTGCAGGCGCGCATCGTCGAGCCGCATTCGCTCGCCGGCGATGCCGGCGCGATCCATCTGTGGGTCGAGGAGCTCGACGACGACAATCGGCCGAGCGGCGTGCCGCGCGCCTACCGCCTGCCTTATGACGTGCACTTGGCGGAAAAGACCGAAGCCGCCATCAAGGCCAGCGCCGACGGCAAGCCGCAGGGCGGCCGCACCGCCGACCACGGCACCGGCGAAGGCGACGAGGGTCAGATCACCGCGCGCGAGATCACGCCAAGCTCGATCACCACGACCGCCGGCGGCGATCCGATGGGGGGAGGTCCGCTCGACCCGGGAGTGGCGCACGACCAAAGCGAAAGCATCGTGTTTGCGCCGCTGGCGCCGCCGCGCATGCCGCCGAAGGACGCTCCGCCGTGAATGCCGCGCCCGGCGGAGAAGCCTTGCGGGCGGCCGTCAAGTGCGAATGAGCCGGCCCCATTTGATCAGCCGCCGCCGGCCAACGCCGCGTGCAGCGGCTTGAGGAACGGCTCGTAGCATTGCGCGCGTCCGATCGCGGTTCGGTAGAGCGGCTGACGAACCTGGCTCGCGCTCGCGGTATGCACCGGGCGCGTTGTTTCGTGAAAGGCGAGGCAGCGCGGGTCCCATTCCAGTCCACAGTGAGCGATGAGGCGCCGCGCCTGGCCTTCCAGATCGCCGACAACGTCCTCGTAACGCACGTCGAGAATTCGCCCCGGCGGCAAGACGCGGTGCCAATGCTGCATCAGTGCCTGATAGCCCCGGTAATAGCGGCCGAGCTCCGCCAAGTCGTAAGTATGGGGCTGGCCGGCGGCGAACAGCTTGGAAAAGCAGGACACGCAGGTGTCGACCGGATCACGGACGACGTGAATGATACGCGCGTTGGGCAGCGGCAGATGAATGAGGCCGGCGAAGAAAAAGTTCGACGGCATCTTGTCGATGACGTGCGTCGCGGCCGGCGCCAACCGGGTGATCTCGGAGACATAGCGCTCTCCCAGTCGCCGCAAATCCTCGCCGGAAACGTTCAGCATCAGGTCGGGCAAGGGGAGAGCGGCGCTCCCGGCCGGCTGAATGCTGGCGACGGTGTTGCTGAGAATCGGCAGTTCACCGGCGCCAAACAGCTGCGGATGGCTGGCCAGAATCTGCGCGACGAGCGTTGTGCCGGAACGCGGCATCCCGATGATAAACACCGGCACCGATGATGGTTCTCCGGCACCGCGAAGCCTCTGCATCAGCCCGGGCGTGAACACTTGCCGGATTCGCTCAAACACCATCATTGTTGCGGTCTCGTCATAGGCGACTTGCCGGCGTTTGAGCGCGTTGCCGGAAACAAGGGCGCGAAATGAATCGCTGTAGCGGCCGACATCGCCGTAGGCCTTGCCCAGGGCGAAATGCAGCTCGATCTGCTGCTTGACGGAACGCGATGCGATGTTGCCGGCCAAATCTTCCATGGCGGCGAGATGGGGATCATCGGGGCCGAAGTGTTTGAGTTCGCTCAGATTGAGCAACGGCAAGGGATTTTGCGGCGCCAATTGCGCGGCTTGTTCCACGGCGCGGCGGGCTTCCGGCAACCGACCGAGGTACTTCAATATCGTGCTGAGGTTATTGTAGGCGTCGGCAAAATTCGGCTTGAGCGCCAGAGCCCACCGGTATGCGGCTTCCGCCTCAGCCAGCCGGTTCTGCTCCCGCAACGCGTAGCCGAGGTTGCAAAACGCCGCGGCCAGCTGCGGGCTGAGCGCAATCGCGTGGCGCAAGGCCGTCTCGGCATCATCCGGCCTGCCAAGATCGAGCAGGACGTTGCCGAGATTGTTGTAGGCTTCGGCAAAGCGCGGTTCGAGCGCGATGGCCTGCCGGCAGGCGGCTTCCGCCTCCGCCAGTTTGCCCTGCTCCCTGAGCGCATTGCCGAGATTGCAAAACGCCGCGGCGAACGGCGGCCAGAGCGCAATGGCCTGGTGCAGTTCGCTCTCCGCCTCCTCCGGCCTGCCAAGATCGACGAGGACGTTGCCGAGATTATTGTGGGCTTGGGGAAAACCCGGTTTGAGGGCGATGGCCTCGCGGTACGCGGCTTCCGCCTCGGCAAAATTGCCGCGCTCCCGCAGCGCGTTGCCGAGATTTGAGAAGGCATCGGCGAATTGCGGCCGCAGGGCAATCGCGTAGCGAAGCGCCTTCTCGGCATCATCCAGCCTGCCCAGGCAACGCAGGATTTCGCCCAAATTGCCGTGCGCCTCGGGGTGATCCGGACGCAGCGCGATGACTTGGCGGTATGCTTGTTCCGCGTCATGCAGCTTGCCCAGATGGGCAAGCGCAACGCCGCGGTTGCAATGCACGTCGGGCAAATCGGATTTGAGCGAAAGAATCCGATCACATAGCGCGACCACCTTGGCCATTTGCCCGCACTGAAGGCAACGCAGCAATTCGTTGAACAACGAGGTCAGGCGTCTGGCGAAGAAGGCCGGGTCGGCTGGCATCCCGCCGTGCACCGGCGGGATCGTGTCTGCGCGAAGCGTTTGCTTGTTAGCTCGCCGCATTTTGCGGTTCATTTCGCTCGCTCATTTCCGTGCTGGGATGTCGCCGCCAACGCACGTCGCGCGAACGCCGTCGCGGCCGATCGATGCGATGGCCGATAGCAACGGCTGAACCGCCAGGCAGTCTGACCAGATGATGTGATTGCAGGCGACGTGCGCCCGAAACGGTCATGGCAATCCGCGCCGGTATCGTCTCGTCGCCCCGGTGCTGTCTCGCCCGCGTATGGTTAATGTCCGGTTAAAACAGCGCGCCGTTCCGGCGAGCAGCTTAGTCCTCCCCCAGCACCGAAATATCGTCCGGGCCGGTGTAGGCCGGATGACGCCAGCCGTCCTCGTCGTAATCGGCCATGCACTGCTCGACGAATCCTTCCATCGCCTTGAGCGTGCCGTTGCCTTGCGCCTGCTGCAGCTGGAACACGCGGATCAGCTCGTGGCTGCCGGAATAGTTCATTTCGTAGAGCTCGTGCCGGGCACCGAACTCGGTGCCGATGGCGTCCCACAGGAGCTTCATGATCTTGATGCGCTCCTTGTAGTCGATGCCGTTGGAGCCGCGCACGTATTTCGCCAGATACTTGTCGATGTCCGGGTTCTTGAAGTCGCGGGCGTGCGAGGGCAGGTAGATCAGGCCGGAGGCAACTACTTTCTCGACGATGTTGCGCACCGCCGGATAGGCCTCGGTCATGAACAGGCGATAACTGGCGGAGCCGCGCGGATTGGGCAACACCGCGCCGTTGACCCACGGCACCGGATTGAAAGCCATGGCATCGGTCAGCGACCAGAACAGATTGCGCCAGCCGATCACTTCGCCGATCTGCGCCTGCACGCCGCGGAACGCCTCGACACCGGTTGCGCGCGCCGCCTTGTAGAGCAGGCCGGCGATGAAATCGAGCTTCACCGCCAGCCGGGTGCAGCCCTGCATGGTGAAACCGTTGAAAAATCCCGATTGCGGGTAGAAGGTCTTCAGCCGCTCGATGTCGCGATGGATCATGACGTTCTCCCAGGGGATGAACGCATTGTCGAACACGAAAATGGCGTCGTTCTCGTCGTAACGCGAGGTCAGCGGATAGTCGAACGGCGAGCCGGTGGCGGCGGCGGCATACTCGTACGACGGCCGGCAGATCATCTTGATGCCGGGCGTGTTCATCGGCGCGATGAACATCACCACCATGCTCGGGTCGGTGATCTCCTGGCCCATGTTCTGGCCGAGGAAATTGTAATGCGTGAGCGCCGAGTTGGTGGCGACCACCTTGGCGCCGGATACGTAGATGCCGGCGTCGGTCTCCTTCTGGATGGTGATGTAGACGTCCTTGACCTCTTCGACCGGCTTGTTGCGGTCGATCGGCGGATTGACCAGCGCGTGGTTGAGAAACAGCACCGCCTCCTGGCCGCGTTTGTGCCAGGCGCGGGCATTGTCGGCGAACTTGCCGTAGAACTCGGCATTGGCGCCGAGCGTGTTGAGGAACGCGGCCTTGTAGTCGGGGCTCCTGCCGAGCCAGCCATAGGTGATGCGGGCCCAGGCGGCGATGGCGTCGCGCTGCGCCACCACCTCGTCGCGCGAGCGCGCCACCTTGAAGAATTTGTGGGTGTAGCCGCCGGAGCCGGTGTCGGTCGGCGAGGTGAGTACGTCCTTGGTCTCCTTGGCGTGCAAGGCGTCGTAAAGGAGTGCGACCGACGCCGCGCCGTTGCGGAACGCCGGATGAGTGGTGACGTCCTTGACCCGCTCGCCGTAGATGTAGACCTCGCGGCCGTCGCGCAGCGACTCCAGAAACTCCGCGCCGGTGAACGGGCGTGGCTTACCGGCAATGATCTCCTCGGGATGCTGCGGCATCGTTTACTCCGTCCCTCAAGTCAGCCGATCGCACTGTCGTCCGCGACCGGCATTGGTCAGCATACTGAAGAATATGGTCAGTGTACACACAATATGATGGCCTGGCTCGGACCGGCATGATAGTCATGCGCGAGCCGATGCGCGGAACCGAGGTCTGCCAATGCCGAAGGACGACCGTCCCGGCCGTGATGTGCTGGACGAAAGGCCGGGCCATCTCATCCGCCGCCTGCAGCAGATCTCGTTTGCGCTGTTCATGGATCAGAACCGGAAATTCGACATCACGCCGGTGCAATACGCGGCGATTTTCGCCATCGGCAATCAGCCCGGCATCGATCAAACCGCACTTTGCAATATCATCGCCTTCGACCGCTCCACCATTGGCGATGTGGTCACGCGCCTGGAGAAAAAGAAGCTCATCAAACGCCTGAGCGGCCCGGTCGATCGGCGCACCAAGTCGCTTTACATCACGCCGGCGGGCCGCCGGCTGCTCCGCGACATCGGGCCGACGGTTGCGTCCACGCAGCGGCTGATTTTGGCGCCGCTGCCGGCCGGCGAGCGCGGCGCGTTCATGCGCATGTTGAAGCAGCTGGTGCATCTCAACAACGAACACAGCCGCGCGCCGTTGCGTCCGAAAGATGCGCGGCATCGCGGCGGCAGGGCGGCGGCCAGATCCGGCATGGACCGGGTCAGGCGGTCAACGACACGGACGCGGTCGACGTCTGCTTAGAGGCTTATCCCTCTCGCTCGCGCCAGACCGCCCACAGCGTCAGCGCGCCGACCAGCACGATGACGAGCGGCGTGCCTGGCAGGCCGGTCTTCGCAAACGCCACGGCGCCGCAGGCGGCACCGAGAATGAACCCGATGGTGATGGCCAGGACGACCAACAGCCGCGACCGCACGCCGGCGAATTCGCGCTCGTTTTCCAAATTGTTCGGGTCGCGCGCGTGCCGCCGCCAGGCCAGCAACAGCTCGGTGGTCTCGATGCCGAGCTGGGTCATATTCCCGGTCATGACGTTGGTTTGCGGAATGCCGCGCATCAATAGCCGCACCACGACGCTCTGCGTTCCCATCGCCATGGCGCCAAACAGGCCGGCGAAAATGCCATGCCAGTCGTTGGCGCCGGTGACCGGCGGGCCGGCAAGCAGCAGAAAAGAAAAGATCACGAGCAGCACCGTCTCGAAGGCGAGCATCCAGGGCAGGGCATCGCGGCCCCGGTCGCGGGCAAGCCCGATCAGTGCCGCGGTCAGGGCCGCAGCCAACAGGAATGCGCCGATGGCGATGACCTTGCCGGCAATGCCGATGTCGTGGGTGACAAGCTCGGCGCCAGCGGTGACGAAGCTTCCGGTGACCTGGGCGACAAACAGACCGAACAGCGCGAGGAAGGTATAGCTGTCGACATAGCCGGCGACAAAACTCAGCAGCGCCGGCACCCACCGCGGCATTGTCGCCTCGCGTGCCGGCGCGACTTCCGTCATGGGCAATCCCCGCTCGCTGCGCTATCGTGCTTAGCTAAAATTTTGGAGCCGTGCCAATGCATATGAGCCAGTTCCATTACCTGCCGTTGACCCCGGGCTTTTTTTCCATTCTGGTCGGCATCTTCCTCATCCTGTCGATCTTTCTGGTGTTGAGCGCGCTCCGCCAGGCCTATCAGAACCTCGGCGTCAGCTCGACGACCGCGATGCTGCTGCTGTTCGGTTCGCTGATCGGGAGCTATTTCAATATCCCGCTCGCCGAGCTGCCGCCGGAACGGATCGTGTCGAATCGGGTGATCGAGTTCTTCGGCATGCAATACAACGTGCCGGTGGTCGAGCATTGGCAGGGTACGGTGATCGCCGTCAATGTCGGCGGCGCCGTCATCCCGGCCCTGATGTCGCTCTATCTTCTCGTCACCCGCCGCTTGTGGATCAACGGCGCGATCGCGACCGCTGCGGTTGCTCTGGTGCTGCACTGGCTCGCCGATCCGGTGCCCGGGATCGGCATCGCGGTGCCGGTGTTCCTGCCGGCTCTGGTTACCGCCGTGGTCGCCATGCTGCTGTCGCGCGAGAACGCCGCGCCGCTCGCCTACGTCGCCGGCAGCATGGGCACGCTGATCGGCGCCGATCTCACCAATCTCGACAAAGTGCGCGGCCTGGGCGCGCCGGTCGCTTCGATCGGCGGCGCCGGAACCTTCGACGGCATTTTTCTCACCGGCATCCTCGCCGTTCTGCTGGCGAGCCTTTACCATCCCCGGCGGCCCGCCGCGCAGCCGTGGGGGCGGCTGTAGCGGCGCCGCAGCCGCCCGATCAAAATGCGCGGTAGGCGACAAAGGCGGCCAGCACGGCGAAGACGAAAAAGTCGGAAATGAGCGCCGTCTGCTCGGCAAAGTTTCGCCCGCTGCAAAACAGATGGCCCGCTCCGGCAAGACCGTAATAAAGGCCGCCGACGACCGCCGCGGCCACGGTCCATCCGGACAGCAACAGGCTCAACAGGCCCAAAGCCCCCATCGACAGGTTGGCAAAGCCCAACTCCCGCACAATGGCCAAGGCGCCGTGATCCTTGATGGCGAAGATGTCCTCGGCGGTGAATTGCGGCTGCAGCACCTGGCGTATACCGGCGAGGAAGAGCCGCACGCCAACGCCCCAGAACACGAACCATTTGCCGACGAGCGGCATCAGGTCCGTTGCGCTTCCCCGCCATGCCGCTTCGATAGCAACTGATGCCGCCGGGAAGACGAGCAACAACAGAACCACGGCAACAACATACATGTCGGCTCCCCATCATCGCAGTGCGGGCGCAGCATGGACGGGCAGAGGGCGCCTTGCAAGATTGGGGCATTACGCGCTTTGATGCGGTCGAGGCAAAGCGGCTGCACAGCTTGTTGATAAGCTTGGCAGGGGATCAGGGGGATCGAGTGATGCAGTGGTACGATTACGTGACGCACTTCTTCGCCGGGGCTTTCCTCGCCAACGGCGTTCCGCATTTCGCGCAGGGCATTTGCGGCAATAAATTTCAGACGCCGTTTGCTTCGCCGCGGGGCGTCGGCGAGTCCTCGGCGATCGTCAACGTCATCTGGGGGTTCTTCAATTTCGCCGTCGGGGTCGCGCTGCTGCGGATTTTTCTGCCGCCGCTGCCGCCGCCGCCGGCCATTTCCGTCTGCACCGCGTTCGGCGCGCTGGTCATGGCGCTGTGGCTTGCCAATTATTTCGGCAAGGTTCGCAGCGGTGCGCCGCAGCCATGAGGATTTCCATGCAGTCGGGCGACTTACGGCTTCTCGCGTTGCTGGCCTTTGGCCTGTTCGGCGGCGCCGCCGACGGCCAGGAAGGCAAGGACATGAAGCTCGAGGATGTCGGCTTCATCATGCGCCCGGCGAATACGCCGCAGCAGATCGATCGGCTCAGATTGCTGCCGCCGCGCACCTTTGTCGCGCGCAGCAAGGACGGGCGGCGCTACTTCCTCTACGCCGATCCGGACTACTGCAAATGCGTGTTCCTGGGCAATGAGCTGGCGATGAAGAACTACCGGGATCTGGCGCAGCCGCCGCAGGCGCCGCCGATGCCGATCGGGCCCGACGGCGGCCCGGTCGCAGGTTCGCTGATTCAGGAGATCGATCCCGGCATTGGCGGCACCATCTTCGACGGCGACATTCTCGATTATACCTACTGAACAACGGGCCGCGCCGCGATGTTAGGGAATTTGCAAGGCGCGCCGGCGGCCGAGCCCGATCCGCAGTCGATCGCAGCTTATCACTCCCACGTCTATTACGATCCGGCAACAACGCGCGACCGGGCCGAGCGTCTGCGCCGACGCGTGGCGGCCGAATTTCCGCAGGCCAAACTCGGCCGCTGGCATGACGAACTGGTCGGCCCGCATACCCAATCGATGTATCAGATCGCGTTCCCGCGCGATCTGCTGGCGTCGTTCCTGCCCTGGCTGATGCTGCACCGCGACGGCCTGACCATTCTCCTTCACCCCGAGACCGGCGATGACTACCGCGATCACACCGCGCATGCGGTCTGGTTTGGCGCCGTGCTGCCGCTGCGGGTCGAGGTGCTGCGCAAGGGTGCGCCGAGATGAGCAAACAATGATGCGAGCGTTATGGAACCCGGCGGGCTCGCATCGGTTAATTCGGTTTGGGGGACAACGTCAGGAGGAATCCATGCAAAAGACGTTCGCTGTCTTGAGCTTCGCCGCCGGTATCGGTTTGCTCTGCTGCCAAAGCGCGGGCGCCGTTCCGGCTGCTGCGACGGGTGTGAAAGACGCCGCCACCAACGCGTCAACATTGCAACTGGCGCAATATGCAGAGCACCGCGCCCACCACGGCGTCGTGAAGTGCTACCGCGATTTCGTCATTGGGCCGTATCGCTGCCATTACTACCGTAACGGGGTCGTAAATCTCCCGTTCTAACGGCAAGACCTGCGCACCTTAACCGCGCCGGCTGGATCCCGAGCGGGTTGTTATCAGGCGCTGTCCTCGACGTCGGTTTCCGGGCGATCGTCGCCGCGGGCGAGTTCGGAGTGCCACTTGCCGTTCTCGTCCTCGTATTCGATCGCCTCGGTCCGGCCCGGCTCCCGCTGTTCGGCGGCGGCCTGCCGCGCGGCGTCGAGCGCCTCCGCATGCGTGGGAAAGCTCTCCGAGAAGACGCCGGCGACCGTGTAGGCCCAGCCGTCTTCGTGGCGGACGATTTTGTAGGTGACGTGCGTCATTGGTTCTCGCCCCGCTTATGTTGAGCCGGCGTGATAGCAGATCGCAATGATGGCGTGAAGTTCGGCTCTCGGCCGCGCCGGCCGAACCGTTCCCGCCGCCGAACTTTGATGCGCGTCAATTTGCGATCGCTGCGGCCCATCTACCTTGCAAAGCCAAGCCGATGCCGCGGGCTTAAGGAGCCACCATGTCGGTGCGCGTCGTTCTCAGGTTGATGGTGCTCAGCCTTTTGGTGTTTGCCGCGGCCTTCGCGTTGCGGCGCATATTCTTGTGGGACGTGATGCCGGTCTCCTGGGATCAGGAGCCGACAGCACTGTGGCAATTGGGCCTGGCGTTTCTGCTGCGCTCGATCGAAAACCTTGCGGTCGCGGTGGGCGCCATCGCGCTGGCGCTCGGCGCCGGACTTGCGATCGATCATTGGCGGCTGGCCCATCCGCCGAAGCTGCGGGGCAGCGACTAGCAATTTCCGCAAAGCGCGATTCGGCCCGCGGTTGCGTTGCCCCGGCGGTGAAGTGCCGCCGCGTGCCGCGCCGTGCTCAAGGAACCGCAGCGCGTGCCCGCCCGTTTAGCCGAAAAAGGCAGCGGAAGGCGCAAACCATGCCCAGTCAACGCGACATCGATCGAAACAACGACGTGCGGTTCTTGACGCCGCTCTTGCTGATGGCCCTGATCCTGGCCGGCGGCATTCTGGTCTATGCGTATGCCGGGCACTCGCTGGCCGCTACCGGATAGCGCGGCTGGCATCTTGCTCTGCCCGTCGGCAGGCTCCGTCGCGAGGCTTGGAAAAGTGCGAACGGCGGATCAAGCCTGATCGTCGGCCGTCCGCCGTTCGCCGCTTTCGCGCGGGATCACGCTTGCATCGAGCCGCCTGACAATCCCGCACTTAGGGCGGCGGCCCAGCCGGACTTATTTCCAACCGGCTTCCGCGTCGCAGGCCTTGCGTTCGGCGACATGCGACTTTTCCCATTGGGTGATCGACTGGGTCTCGTTGTCGCTCATCTTGTTGTTCATGCAGGTGCAGTATTTGCGGACGACGTCGGCGGACGCGTCGCCTTTGTTGTCGGCGATGCATTGATTGATCCATTTCACGTCGTCGGCGGTTGCAGCGCCGGCATGCGTCCAGGTGAACGCACAGCCGGCGGCAATCAGGATGGCTGTCGCAAGTCTCACAATTCTTCCCTCCAGCTTTCCGCCATTCTGAATGAGTGGCGGCACTGCGAAGCACGAATTTGGGCGCGACAAGCGGTTGACACCTGGGAATGGTGCCGGCCTGGCCGGGCGAGCGTGGGCGGACAACAGCGCGCCCAGCCCCGCTCGCGGCCCCCGCGCAGTACAAAATCTCGTTCAACGCCAAGGTGTTAAAGGCGGCTACGCCCGCTCGACGCGTGCCGCATAGCAGCCCGGGGCGGCAAAGTGGATGTGCAGATAGGCGGCATGCGGGTCGGCGAATTGCCGTTCGATCGCGTCCTCGAGGTTGGCGCCGTCGATCAGCTCAAAGCCGATCATCATCGCCTCGGCATCGAACGCGCGCACCGCCAGCGTGCGCTTGCGCAACTGGTCCGGCACCGCGTCGACCTCATCAAAGGTCTGCTCGCCCCTGCGGACATAGACGGCGAAACGCATCCGGTAAGGCGAGGCGACGGCATGGTGCTCGTAGTTGGTGAGGATCAGCTCGTCGCCCGGCCGCGAATCGGTGAGGCTGACGCGGCATGGATAGCCGGGGTTGCGGGCGTCGGCGATCCGCCGCACGGCGCCCTGCTGCTTCAGCTCTTCGTCCGAGAGCGCAAACAAAGGCGTGAATGTTTCGGCCGGCAGGCCGCGAATGCGAAAGTGCATGATCGGTCCTCCTTGTTGTCGCGGAGGACACATGGGCCGGGAGGGCGCGGCGAACCACCCGATTTCCGAACAGTTCGGCGGATCGACGCGAGCTGGCACAACGGCAGGCCATGGACACCGCCGTTGCGGAATCGCTATCAGACCTGTGTAAGCAACGCCGGCGCGACCCGCGATGCGTCCTGGACCGCGGCGTGCAAACGCCTCGCGGAGAAGGCGCTCCAAGACCATGCCGATTGCCTGGCCAAGCCGGGATTGTCGCGGGGCTATTGCGATGCGGCCTATCGGACCCGCGACGCCTCGCCGACCGGCGCGCTGCCACCCGCGATCGCCACCGATCTGGACGGCAGCTTGAACAAGGCCCGCGGTCGATGCCTGCAGGAGCGTAAAGCGGCATTGCCGTAGCGTGCGCATCCGGTGAAAATGTCCGCAACGGTGAAAAATCCGCAGATTTCACCGCCGGCCGCAGCAAGCTATCCTGAACAGACGACCCGAGGGGGCGAGGCGTTGGTGGCAAAGATCGGCGCGTTGCTCAGGCTCGGCGTCATCGCGGCTCTGCTGGCGGCGTTCGCCGGCGGATATAAGCTGTCGTTCGCGCAACAGCAGGACCAGCAACCAGTGCCGGCGGCCAAAGCCGCGGCGGAGGTCCGCTATCAGGCCTGCGTGAGCGGCGCCGCGGCGACGCATGACGCGGCGTGGGCGGCAGAGTGTAAACGCCTCGCGGATCAAACAGAGCAAGATCGCGCCAACTGCCTTTCCAAGCTCAACCTGCCCAAAGCCTATTGCGATGCGTCCTACGCCGCGCGCGACGCTTCGGCCAATTGCACGTTGCCGGACCAAATCGCGAGTGTGCTGGACGCCGCCCTGGAGCAGGCCCGCTATCGCTGTGTGCGGGAGCGCGAGGGGGCCGGGCAGTAACCGAGGCGCGCCGTTACCGGGCTCCGGATGAAGGCGCCGCGACAGCCCGACCACCCGTTCTGCCGATCGCGGCCTGCCAGCGTTTGAGCCGCGCCAGCATGTCCCAGCGCGGACGCATTTTTGCACCTTGTGGCGCAGCGGACTCGGGCGGCGCGACCGGTAGCGGTTTCTCGGCCGGCACCAGCGCCGCTTCCGGCAGCGACGGTTTGCTGCGTGTCTTTTTCACGGTCCTTTTCAGCGCCTGCTGGCCGACGCTGCGCAGGAAAATCTGCTCATGCGATAAACTCAGCCGATCGATGGCCGCCGCCAGCGGCAGCCATTGCACCGTCTTGATGTCGTCCGTCGGCTTGCCGGATCCGCCGTTCACCGCCTGCATGCGCCAGAAATGCGCGAGCTTCGGGCCGTTGCCGCCGAGATAGGAAATCACGCCGAGAAACTCGTGCACGCGCACGTCGCAGCCGGTCTCCTCGGTCGCCTCGCGTCTGGCGGCAACGATCGGCTTCTCGTTAGGCTTGAGCTTGCCCTTGGGCAGAACCCAGGCGTTGTCGCGGCGGCGCTGGACGACGGCGATCAGCGGTTTTTGGCCGGTGCGAATGACGATCCCGCCAGCGGCCAGGACGGGCGGGCGTGCCGATTTTCCCATGCGCTCTTCATAACCAATTCGAGACCGCGCATGAGTAAAAAGCTTCGAGCATGCCGGCCGTTCCTTTCCGGCAATTTCGAAATCCGTCCGCGCCGAGATTGACGATCTCGTACGTCTCGTTCAACGCCGCCATCAGAGCTTCATGGTTCAACCGCGCGGGGCTCGAGCTTGCGGCCGTCATTGCGAGCGAAGCAATCGATTTCCGGATTGCTTCGTCGCCATGGGCCTCACAATGACCGGCACAAGTCCTAGCTCGCCGCCGGCTTGTGATGCACGTGCCGATAGGAATGGTGGATCCAATGCCGGTGATGATATACGCGCGGCGCGCCTTCCGAATAGTAGGCGTACACCGGTCCGATGCCGAGCAGGCCTTCGACGCCGCCGACAACACCACCGACTGCGCCACCGACAATGCCTCCGATCGGCCCTGCGGTGTTGTTGCCGACATAAGCACCGTGCACGATGCCGTCGGGAATGCCCTGCGCCTGCGCCGCGAGCGGCAAAGCGAGCGTTGCGGCGACGGCGGTTCCAATCAAGATGTGATACTTCACGCTACGACCCTTTCCTTCTTTGCTCAGACGCCGCCAAGTTGCGGTCAATGAAGGCGCAAAGGCGGCAACAGCGCGGCAATGCGTGGTGCCGCACGGCGATTAGAAGCGAGTGAGGCAAAACGGTCACACCGCCGCCCGGCCGCTTCTGCGCTTTCTCTCTGCGTTCGAGAGTCGGCGTGTATGTGCGCGGCTTCCGATAGGCGGCAGCCGCGCGTGCCCGAGCGCCGGCACGGATGCGAAGCGATCGAATTGAAGCCGCGCGGCGGCAATATATTTGACTTTGTCAACTATCTGTCCGACCATGGCCCATGGTCGGACCGCAACAAGCGTCGGCGCAGCGCTGTTTTGCCGTGGCCGTGGTGGGCATCGGCAGCATCGGCGGCGCCGCTGCCGGCAGCATCGCGGCCGCGGGCCGCCACGAGCTGACCGTCTGCGGACGTCGGCCGATTGAGCGGCTGCTGCTCGAGCGGCCGGAGGGCGCGGTCGAGTTGCCACTGCGGGCGCTGACCGATCCCGATCAGGCGGCGCCGGTCGACTGGGTGCTGCTCTGCACCAAGGCCCACCAGACCGCAGCGGCGGCGCCATGGCTCGAGCGCTTGTGCGCGCCATCGACGCGGGTCGCCGTATTGCAAAACGGCATCGATCACGTCGAGCGTGTGGCGCGGTTTGCGGCGGGCGCCGCGGTGGTGCCGGTGCTGGTCTATTACAACGGCGAGCGCCTCGCCGACGATCGCGTGCGGCTACGCCATACCGGCGCGCACGATCTCGCGGTGGCGGACGATGCGAACGGGCGCGCGTTCGCGGAACTCCTGGACGGCACCGGATTGCGCGTACTGCTGAGCGACGACTTCGCTGCACTGGCGTGGCGCAAGCTTTTGATCAACGCGGTAGCCAATCCGATCACCGCGCTGACGTTGCAGCGCCAAGCGGTGCTGCGGCGTGCCGACGTGGCGGAGCTTAGCCGAGCGGTTCTCGATGAGGCGGTGGCTGTCGCGCGTGCCGATGGCGTCCGGCTTTTCGATGACGAGACCGACCGTACGATCGCGACGCTGCACGCGTTTTCCGGCGAGCTCGGCACGTCGATGTATTTCGACCGCCTCGCCGGGCGCACGCTGGAGGTCGAGGCGCTGACCGGCGCCATCGTCGCCGCCGGCGCGCGGCACGGCCTCGCCATGCCGCTCAATCGGGCGCTGCTCGCGCTGCTCCGCGCCATCAACGATGCGGCGGGGAAGTAGCCCGCTTTGGCGTCACCGGGAATGCGCGCCGGCCGCCGGCCTGGCGACGATGCGGAACCAAAACCGCATTTTTCGGTTACCACCCCGTGAAACCGCCGGCCGAAGCGGCCGGCAAAGAGGCTCGACCGTGTCATTGCTAAAATGGGCGCTGGTGTTTTTTCTGATTTCCGTGGTGGCGGCGATTTTCGGATTCACCGGCATATCGGCCGCGAGCGCCGATATCGCCCGCATCCTGTTCTACATTTTCGTGGTCATTTTCCTGGTGCTGCTGGTCCTGGCATTGGTGGTGTTTCGCTGACGTAGCGCCCCCCGGGGCGTGTGCTATAAGCCGGCGATGACACGGCGAACCACCTACGATCCGCGCACCGCCGCCGAGAAGGCATTCAAGGCGGCGACCACCAAGCCGGTGGAGCTGCCGCCAAAGACGCCGTCGCTGCCGGGGGCGAAGGAAACGGTGACGCTGCGCATCGACCGCGACGTCCTCGATTTCTTCCAGGAAGACGGCCCGGGCTGGCAGGACCGCATCAACGCCGCGCTGCGCAAGGCGGCGGGGAAGTAGCGGGCCAGGCAGCGCATTTCTCAATCACTCGACTTGCCATTCGCGTCGTCCGCTAATGCAATGCCTTGCGGGCTCGCCTGGCGCCAGACCGCTGGCGTGTCCTGCCCAATTCGAGGCCCGACGGCATTTTCACTATCGGGAAAACATAGGTGAGGAGACGACGGATGACGATCGCCGCAACGGCGCATCCTTTTCCGCAACAAATCCGCTGTTCAACGACTGTCCGCTCCGGCTCGGCACCTTCTCAACAAATTTAAGCGGTGGCGGCACCATTTCGAAGATGGAAGGGTTGCTCAAGGCCGAATGGCCAGCCACGCTCGAGCTTGCCCGGCTCGCCGATGACATGAAATTCGAGGCCATCGTCCCGGTCGGACGATGGAAAGGATTCGGCGGCGAAACCAATTTCAACGGCGAAGGCTTTGAGGTGTTTGCCTGGGCGGCGGGGCTTTCGGCCTCAACGCGCTATTCCAGCGTGTTCGCAACGTCGCACATCCCGACCGTGCATCCGCTGTTTGCCGCCAAGCAGGCTGCAGCGATCGATCACATCGGCAACGGCCGGTTTACGCTCAATCTTGTCACCGGCTGGTATTCGCCGGAAATGGAGATGTTCGGCATCAGCTTGCTCGATCACGACAGCCGCTATGAGATGGCCGAGGAATGGGTGCAGATCGCGACGCGGCTGTGGACCGATCCGGAACCGTTCGATTTCAGCGGCCGGTTCTATCAAATGAAAAAAGCCGAGCTGGCGCCAAAACCGATCCAGCGGCCGCGGCCGCCGCTGATGAGCGCGGCCGGTTCGGATCGCGGGCGCCGGTTCGCGGCGCAATATTGCGACATCTGCTTTATCGCGCCGGAAAGTCATGATCTCGATCAGCTGAAGGCGAAGGTCGACAAATATCGAAACTTCGCCCGCGAGGAATTCGGGCGCGAGATCCAGGTCTGGTCGAACGCCTATGTCTTTCAGGGCGACAGCGAAGCGGATGGCAAGGCGCTGTGGAATCATGCCGTGCGCGAGCTCGGGGACCGGGCCGGCGTCAAGAATATGCTCGACGTCATGGGCGTCACCTCGCAGCTGGTGCCGCCCGCGGTTCTCGATTTTCTCAAACAGCACTTTATCGCCGGCTGGGCCGGCTATCCGCTGATCGGCGGCAGAGAACAAGTCGTCGAGGGGTTGAAGGTCTTGAAGCAGGCCGGCTTCGACGGAATTCTGCTGACTTGGCCGCGCTGGGTTGAAGGTCTGACCCGCTTCCGCGACGAGGTCATGCCGCTTCTTGCGCAGGCCGGTCTGCGCTAAGCCCGACCGTTCGGTGCGGCGCCAAATCCGGCTCCCGGGGTTGCATTTACCTGATATATTTACCTTATGACTTGTACCTTGTGACCGGTACCTTGCGACTTGGTGATGTGACTGGCGATCTGATTGCGATGTGACTTGGCGATCTCAATTTCGCCTGATACTGGCCGTTGTATCCGGGCCGGGCGGTTGATGAAGCCATTGCTTGGGGATGTCCGTGGCGGACAAGAATTCCTACCTCTCACGGTTCACGATTAAGCTTGTCGAGATGGTCGCGGCCGGGATCGCCACCGCGGTCAGCGGCTATCTGGTCGCGCACCTTGGCGGCTATCTGTTCTCGACCGCGCCGGTGCCGGCCACCGTCCAGGTCGCTCCGACGACCGGCGGGATGTCGAAAGCTGCGTCAACGAGCCGGCGCGCCCAACCGGCCCGGGCGGCTTCGGCCGATGCCGGCGAAAAACACCGCGCTGCCGCCCCGGATGCCGCCCCCGCGGCCGTGCCGGTGCGGACGACAGCAACGGTCACCCCGGCCGCCGCCGCCCGTAAGCCTGCGACGACTGACACCGGCGCCGACACCAGCAAGGCAAGCGACGAAGCTGCGGTCGAAGCCCAGGTCCGGGCCGCGCTCGCGAATGTAGACGCCAGCCGGCCGGCCCCCGTGCCGCCCGAGTTGACCCCGCATCAGGCCGACGTTCCGCAGACGCCGGTTGCCGTCGCCACGCCGCCACCGGCCGATAATGCCGGCGGCAGTGCCGACGCCGTGGCGCCGCGTTCCGCCGATCTCGCGCCGCCGGTTCAGCTGGCTCCGGTCCAGCCGGACCCGCTCACCACGGTCGAGATTAAATCGCGACCGGTCGCCGACGTGGGAGCGTCGGCCGCTGCGGCGCCGGCCCAAACCGACGCGCAAGACAACAGTCAGGGTGACTCGGGCCTGTTGTCGGCCATCAAGCACATCCCCGACCTGCTGCGTGCATCCTCGCCCGGGTCCGACGAAGACCCGCCGCGGCCGCCACGGCCGGTCGGCAACTAAGGCGTCGGCTCTCAGCCACGGGCGCGCAATTCGGCTTGCTCGTCAGACGGCAGCGTGGCGGCGTGCAACGCCGCCTGCGCATTGGCGTCTGCAGTCAAGCGCAGCCTGCTCCACACCCACTGCCAGAGGTAGCGCATTTCGTCGGCCGACTTGCCACTGAGGGCGTATTCGGTGACCGCCAGCCCGGCGCCGAGCGCGTCCTGTTGATCGTTGCGCAACGCGATATACGGTAGTGCCAGCACACCCATCATGTTGAGCGAGGCCGCCGTTTCGCCGAGCGAGGCCGCGGCGCTGCCGATGCGATAGCCGCGGACCGGCGTTTGGTTGAGGACGAAGGAGAACGGCCTGCCGGCTTCGCGGATGGCGGCGAGCGTCGGCGCCGATGCCTCGATATCGGCCGGGCTCGGACGCGCCGGGATGAGGCACAAGTCGGCGACGCCGATGGCCGCGGTCGCGGCGTCGCTCCAGCCTCCGGCGGTGTCGATGATCGTCACCGCGATGCCGCGGCGCGCGAGAAACGGTAGGCACTGCGCCAGTTCGTATCCGTCATTGACGGTCTCGACCAAGGGCTCCTGATGGGTGCGGCGGCGGCGCCAATTCGAAACCGTGCCAAGCGGGTCGGCCTCAAGCAGGCAGACCTTGTGGCCCTCGGCCATCGCCGCAATCGCAAGACCGACGGCGAGCGTGCTCTTGCCGGTGCCGCCCTTGCGTGAAACCAAAGCGATCGTGTGCATCGCGTGCCTCATTGCTGCCGTTTGCGGGAACGCTTGATGACAGAGCGCTTAATGGCGGCGACGCTACTGTTGCGCGCACTCATTCGCGGCCCGTGCAGAAGACGGGCCGTGCTGCTGAGCGGCGTACCGAAAAGAAACGCGAATCAATAAGCGATTGCCTGAATGCCCGCAGATGGCGCGCGCCGCTATTGCGTACAACTACCTATCCGGATGCGTGAGCGGTATTTCTGCCGGGCCCCCTGCGCGACAGGCGCGCGCATCACCACCGGCGTCTGCCCCAACCGTCGCCGCCACGCAGCAACCGCACCAGCAACAGAAGCAAGACGGCGCCGATCGTGGCGTTGATGATCGCGGCGACAATGCCGGCGCCAAGAAAGATGCCAAGCCGCGGCAGCAGCCAATCGCCGATGAATGCGCCGACAATGCCGATGACGAGATCGCCGATGAGCCCGTAACCGGCCCCGCGCACGATTTTGCCGGCCAACCAGCCGGCAACAAGCCCGACTACCAGGATGACCAAAAGATTTTCATTAGAGAGATGCACGTCGACGCCTCCAGGATCAGTGTGACCGCTCGACCGGTTGCTCACGCTACACGGCTTGGGTGCGGAAGACTACGGCAAGAGTCCGGCGGCCACGACAACACCTGCCGAACGGACAAAATCTTCCCATCGGGAACCGATTGCGGATTAATGCGTTGTTGGAGGTTGTACCGCACGGGGGAGCAAAATGCGGGCTGCCGAGGGGGCGCCAAATCCGGAAGACGAGAACAAAGCCCGCTCGACCATACTCGTGGTCGAAGACGAGGTGCTGCTTCGCATGACGTTGGCCGACCAGCTGCGTGACGCGGGCTACAACGTAATCGAAGCCGCCAACGGCGACGAAGCCGCTGCCGTGTTGCGAACTTCGCCGGTGGGCTTTGTGGTCAGCGACGTCCGCATGCCGGGCACCATGGACGGCGTCGCGCTCGCGCGATTGGTCCGATCGGACCATCCCGCGATCAAGATCATCCTGACCTCGGCCCATTTGTCGGAAGCGGGGTGGGCCCAGCATGACGGGTTCTTTCACAAGCCGTACGACGTGACCGAAATCATCAGTCATATTGAATTGCTGACTGATTAGGTCGCCTGCCGCCAGCGCATGACGTGCCGAGACGGCAGCGGCTTGTCTTCAGCGAGTCAGCGGTGGGGCGTGCAATGCCGGCAACTAATCGATATAGTTTGGCGTGCGCTTGCGCCTATTTTGGACGAAGCGCCACGTGCCGGGAGCGTAGCAATGAGCAGTAGCGCAGCAATTCCCGCGGCCGCCGTCGCCGTCAGCGAAACGCAGGCCGGGCTCGACCGGGCTCTTACCGAGATCGCCGTTCGCAAGCGCGCCTGGGCGCGGACGTCGATCGGCGAGCGGCTTGCTCTGCTCGAAGCGGTCAAGACCGCGACCCATGCGGTGGCCGAGACCTGGGCGCAACTCGGCGCCGAGAAAAAGGGCATTGCCAAGGGCTCGCCGCTCGCCGGCGAAGAATGGACCTCGGGGCCCTGGGCGTTGTTGGCTGCGCTCGACAACTACAGTTTCACACTCGCTCATCTCGACGGCAATCGGCACATCACCGGATTGAAGAAGCGCGTCGGTCGCTCGGGCCGGACCATCGTGCGGGTCTTCCCGCAATCGATTTTCGACCGGCTGTTGCTGAGCGGCGTTCATGCCGATGTGTGGATGGAGCCCGGGGTCACGCCGGAAAATCTTTCGCAGCACACCGCCGGCGCCTATCGCCAACCGGTGGCGGCGCGCAACGGCAAAGTCAGCCTGGTGCTTGGCGCCGGCAACATTTCCAGCATCTCGCCGCTCGACGTGCTGCACAAGCTGTTCGCCGAACATGCCGTTGTGATTCTGAAGCTCAATCCGGTCAACGACTATCTGTATGACGTGCTTTGCCGAGCGCTCGGCCCGCTCATCGACCCCGGATTCCTGCGCATCGTCTGCGGCGGCACCGACGTCGGACAGAATCTCTGCAACCATGCACTCGTGGAGGACATCCATATCACCGGCAGTGTGGTGTCGCACGACGCGATCGTCTTCGGTGCCGGGCCGGAAGGCAGGCGCCGCAAGCAGGCCAACGATCCCATAAACAAGCGGCCGATCACCAGCGAACTCGGCGCCGTATGTCCAACCATCGTAGTGCCGGGGCCGTGGACCAGGGCGGATTTGCGTTTTCAGGCCGAGCATGTCGCCACCCAGAAGCTGCACAATTCCGGCTTCAATTGCGTCGCCTGCCAGATTCTGCTGCTGCCCGAAGGCTGGGCGCTGACGCCGGCGTTCCAGAGCGAACTGCGCAACGTGCTGTCGCGCGTGCCGGGCCGTCCGCTGTACTATCCCGGCGCCAAGCAACGGCTATCCGAATTCGCCGGGCATTATCCGCAAGCCGCCCGGCTGACACCGCCGCGGCAGGATACCGAGCGCGTCGTGGTCGCCTTCCCTCAAACCGGATCCGGCGACCCGTACGCCATGCAGCACGAGGTGTTTGCGCCGGCGCTCGGCGAGCTGTTGTTGCCGGCGCCCGACGCCGAAAGCTATCTGCGCGCGGCGGTTCGATACTGCAACGATAACCTGCAAGGCACGCTCGGCGCCAACATCCTGATCGATCCGCGCACGCTCGCCGAACTCGGTGACCGCTTCGAGGAGATCGTGGCCGACCTGCACTACGGTTGCATCGCCGTGAACGCCTGGACCGGGCTCGGTTTTCTGCTGTCGCAGACGCCCTGGGGCGCATTTCCCGGGCATCCGCTGAACGATATCCAGAGCGGCCGCGGATTCGTGCACAACACGCTGCTTTTCGACCGCGCCGAACGGACCGTGGTCTACGCGCCGTTTCGGCCCTATCCGCGCAATCTGCTGCATGGCTCGATGACGCTGTTGCCGCGTCCGCCGTGGTTCGTCACCAACAAGCGGGCGGACAAGATCGCCCGCCGGCTGGTCGAGTTTCAGTATCGGCCGTCCTGGCTGAAACTGCCGGGTATTTTTCTGCAGGCGCTGCTGGGCTGACGGCGGGCAAGCTTTAAAGGCTGTTCGGCCTCGGTTCTCGTTCGCCAACGGCGCGCCGTTCCGGTGCGCCGTTATTTTGTCGCTTGTTCTTTTCGCGCTTGGTGCAGCTCCCAGTCGTGCAGCACCATCGCCATCTGCTGTTTGAACTCCGCCATCTGATCCAACCAAGACCGCGATGCGGGCGTCTTGCTTGCATCGGCTTCGGCGGCGACAGCCGGAACCGGTGCCGCGGCCATGGCCAGCGCCGGCTCGCCAAATCTGTTCTCGTCGGAACAGATTTGCAACGTGTAACGAAATCCGCCTGGAGCGTATCGGGCGTTGACGTGCTGGCAAAAGCTGTTGGCGAAATCTCCCAGGATTCGGCTTCCGAACCCTGATCTTTCCGGAGCCGACACCGGCGGGCCTTCACGTTCCTGCCAGATCAACGTCAGCACCCAGGACTTCCAATCGAGCTGCAGGTTGACCCGACCTTGCGGAACCGACAAGGCGCCGTACTTGAGCGCATTGGTCACGAGCTCATGCAGGATCAGCGAGACGTTCTGCGTCATCTGCGGACCCAGCACCAGCCCGGGGTTGCCGGTGATCTCAAATTGGGAGGCAAAGCCCTGGATTTCGCTGTGGATGAGGTCGGTCAGATAGACACCGTCGCCCATCGAATCCGTGATTGCCCGATTGGTGGCGGCCATCGATTGCAGGCGATCCGTCAATCGCTGCCGGAGGGCGGATTCCTGTATCTTCTCGTCGCCGGGCAGACTGAAGCGAATCACCGCCTGGATGACCGTGAACAGGTTCTGAATGCGATGATGCAATTCCTTGGCTAAAAGATATTGGTGTTGCTTGGCCTGTTTCTCATGGTCGATGTTGACGAGCAGCACGTCAAAGGTCCTATTGATGAAATCAATCAACATGACGCATACGGTCGCATCAAACGCATAGGAAGCCAGCGCGACCCAATGCAGACCGGGGATGAACAGGCCCCATTGCGAGATGCCCGCCAGCAGCGCGCCGAGAAATCCGGCATCCAGTCCACCGATCAAAGTGATCAAAATGATCGCCGGATAGATCGTCAAGAAAGGGGCGCCGGCGAACTGCGCCTGGGCCAGCCATTGCAGGGCGGTGGCAAACCCGACGCCTGCCAAGGCCGCCGCGTATCCGAGGCTTTGACGCTGCCGCAGCCGCTTCGATACTTGCAGGACGCGAAGGGCCGCCGAGGTGCTGGGTCTAGCCAACGATGATGGCTGCAGCCGCGATGCCGATGCTGCATCCGGCTGACCGCGCGCCAGTGCGCTTACTGACACGCCCGGCGTCGGCGGCAGTTGCACGGCGGGCTCACTTCGACCGTTGGCTTCCAGCAACGGCAATCCGCTTACTTAAGCTGCGTGGAAACGCTGCTGAACGTGGTGTTCAACTGGGTGCCGATACGGCGATGATGGCGGCCGCGATCCCGGCCGCGATCAGGCCGTATTCAATGGCGGTGGCGCCCGACCGGTCGTTCGCAAAACGTAAGGCAAGCTTAAGCATGTTAGGTCCTCTATGCTCTCACCACGGGTTGTCCGGAAAAATGCAGGTGTCAGCCTTTCACCAGGTAGTTCTACTTACCGGTTGTTCCATACTGCTTAAGCAATCCGTTTGAATTTTCACGAAGCCGGGGATTTCACGGTTTGAAGGTTGCCGGGACAATTGGCTTCGCTTGGCTCGACCCAAGGCTGTGGGGCTGATCCATTGCGAACGCGCACGCCGTGCGCCTTTGCACGGCCGGATGTGGATTGAGTTGGAGCAAGGCCAAGATCGGCTGGCCCGTCACATTGCATCAGGCCATTATTCTGGAAAGCCTGGGCGCCAGCATCGGCGTTGCGGCATTCTTTATTCCCGGCAGCTGGGGCGCGCGCGAGGGCGGCTCTATCCTGAACGGCCATCTGCTCGGCTTGCCGATGCAGTTCGCTCTGAACTTAATCCTCTGCCAGACACATTGCGGATTTGGTGTTGGGCGTGCCGGGCCCCGCTGCCGGGCATGCCCTCGAGACGCACTGGTTGGTGTCGCAGAGTTACGTGCACGCCGGAAACGAGGAATGAGCGATGCCGCGCCCGGCCTCACCCCAACACGTCGCCCTCAAACTTTGCCGGGCGGCAGCGGGTGGCACCGCTAACCCCTTCTCCCGGCGCGCAAACGCCGGAGCGTGGCCGCGCTGTGGCGAGAGTTCCTTAACCATCGTCGCCTAGCGTTGGACTCCGGTGCTGCCCGATCCGCCGGGGCGCCGGCGCGATCCTCGTGCGGAGACGGAGTTGGCCGGGTCGATCGCGGCCTGGAGCCCGTGATGAGTATCCGAGTTAGCCCGGGTCTTGATTGTCGTCGCGCCGTGCCTGATCGGACTGGGCGGTTGCTCGTCGTCGGCGAAACTCAGCGATCTGTGGTCGCCGAAGGGCAGCGACGCCGCGAACGCGCCCGCTGCCGGCGCCGCCGACACCACCGGATCCGTCACAGTGACACCGGCCGAGCCCGGGCCGAGCGGCGAGCCGGTGGCGCCGCTGGCGAAGCCCGGCCTCCTCGGCGACGATCCCCACGACGATCTGCAGCTCGCCAAGAAATATTTCCGCAGCCAACAATTACGGCCTGGCCGAAAAAGCTTATCGCAGCGCGGTCGAGAAGCATCCGCGCCAGGCTGAGGCCTGGGTCGGGCTGGCGGCCTGCTATGACCGGCTGCACCGTTTTGATCTCGCCGACCGCGCCTATCAGGAGGCCATCCGCATCATCGGCCCGACCGCGGAAATCCTCAATGACCAGGGATTCTCCTACATGCTGCGCGGCGACTACACCCGCGCCCACAAGAAGCTCGAGGAGGCTGAAGCCAAGGACCCCGCCAACCCCTATGTGCAGGCCAATATGCGCCTGCTCGAAGAGGCCTATCGCGAAGGCAAGGCCATTCAGTAAGCGCCGGCCGTGCTGCCGGACGCCTGGTTCTGCCTTGAACCGTGCGCGCTACGTCGCGATATAAGCGCGGGGCCGACTCCCGCCGCAACGGGAAGGGTTGATGTTCGAATCGTTCAGGAACTTCGTCGCCGAATTCGTCGACGGCGAGAAAGCATCCGAGCCAATTTGCCGACAATGATTATCGGCTCGCGGCGGCGGCGCTGCTGGTGCATGCCGCCGCCATCGACGGCGACATGTCGCAGAGCGAGCGCGACAAGCTTCACGCCGTGATCAAGCAGCGCTTCAACCTCGACGACGCCGCAACCGACGAACTGATCGACAAGGCGACGGCGGCCGAACACGAAGCCGTCGACCTTTATCATTTCACCAGCCTGCTCAATCGCGCGCTCGACGAGGAAGGCCGCGCCCGCGTCATCGAAATGATGTGGGAGATCGTCTACGCCGACGGCCGGCGCGACGAGCTTGAGGACAATCTGTTGTGGCGCGCGGCCGACCTCCTCGGCGTGTCGCCGCGCGAACGCATCGAGCTGCGCCGGCGCATCGCCGGGAAGGCTGCAGAGACCGGCGAAACCGGCGGCCCATGAAGCCGGTCACGCTGATCACCGGCGCCTCGTCCGGCATCGGCGCCGAACTTGCGCGGGTCTTTGCCGGGCATGGGCATGAGCTGGTGCTGGTGGCGCGGCGCGAACGACCGAGCTCGACGGCGCTGGCCGACGAGATCGCCGCGGCCGGCCGGCCGCGGCCGACGGTGCTGGACGTGGATCTCGGCGGCGCGACGCCGTCGCCCGCATCGCCGCCGAGCTGTCGTCGCGCGTGCTCTTGAGCCCGCGATTGTCGTCAACAATGCCGGGTTCGGTTTGGCCGGTCCGGCCGCCGCGCTCGACCGCGACGAGCAGCTGGCCATGATCGATCTCAATGTGCGCGCGCTGACCGAGCTGTCGCTTGCCTTCGTGGAAAGCCTCGCCCGCCATCGCGGCGGTCATTCTCAACGTCGCGTCGGTCGCCGCTTTCCTGCCCGGCCCCGGCATGGCGGTCTATTACGCCAGCAAGGCCTATCGTGCTCTCGTTCAGCGAGGCGCTGCACAGCGAGCTGTCGCGCCGCGGCGTCAGGGTCACCGCGCTTTGTCCGGGACCGGTACCGACCGGATTCCAGGCGCGCGCCGGCCTGCGGGCCGAGCGGGCGCAGAGCACATTGTGTCGCTGCCGGCGCGAGCGCGTGGCGCGAAATCGGCTATCGACGGCTTCATGCGCGGCAAGCGCGTGGTCGTCGCCGGCGCTCGGCAATCGGATCGCGGTCTTCTTTGCTGCGCTTCGATGCCGAACGCGCTGCTTTGCCGTTGCCGATCGGCGCACGCGCTGGGCAGCGCGCGATCCATAGCGGCCGCGCGCCGCGAAACTTTGAATTCGCAGGACGAACACGATAGGAATTGCGTGCAAGCGCGTTCGATTCGCTGCGGTCATGCAACAGCCGATCCTGATCATTCTGCACCAGGAGCACTCCACGCCGGGCCGCGTCGGCTATGCCCTGCAGCAGCTCGGCTACTCGCTCGACGTGCGCCGGCCGCGCTTCGGCGATCCGCTGCCGCAGACGATGTGCGACCATGCCGCCGCCATCATCTTCGGCGGCCCGATGAGCGCCAACGACGAGGACGAGTTCATCCGCCGCGAGATCGACTGGATCGGCGTTCCGCTGAAGGAGGACAAGCCGTTCCTCGGCATCTGCCTCGGCGCGCAGATGTGCGCGCGCGCAGCTCGGCGGCCGGGTTTTTCGCCATCCGGAAGGCCACGCCGAGATCGGCTATTACCCGATCCGGCCGACTGCCGCCGGCCTCGCCGTCGTCGATCCTGGCCGGAACAGCGTCTACCAGTGGCACCGCGAAGGCTTCGATCTGCCGGCCGGCGCCGAGCTTCTGGCCGAGGGCGACACGTTCGAGGTGCAGGCGATCCGCTACGGGCGGAGCCTACGCGCTGCAATTTCATCCCGACGTGACGCACGCCATGATGCACAAATGGACCACGCGCGGCCATGAGCGCCTGGAGCTGCCGGGCGCGCGGCCGCGCGCCGCGCATTTCGCCGACCGCGCGGTCTACGATTACAGCGCGCGTGCCTGGCTGAGCGTGTTTCTCGAACGCTGGATCGAGCTGAGTGACGCGTCCCGTCTGCGACGTCGAATTACGACCCTGCCGGCGAGCTGCTGGGCGAAATAGGCGACCGTCTTGGTATAGACCTGCGACGCGTTCCACTGCAGCAGCACCTGGAAATTGGCGGTGCCTTCGCCCCAGGGCTGGCCGCGCTGCCAGCCGTAGCCTTTGAGATAATTCGCCGTCGAGGCGAGCACGTCGGGCACGCTGTGAATGAGATCGCGGCGGCCGTTGCCGTCATAGTCGACGGCGTATTTCAGATAGGACGAGGGCAGAAACTGGGTCTGGCCGATCTCGCCCGCCCAGGCGCCGCGCATTTCGCTCGGAGCTCATGTCGCCGCGATCGACGATGCGCAGCGCCGCGAGCAATTCGCCGCGAAACTTGTCCGGGCGCCGGCAATCGTAGGCGAGCGAGGCCAGCGCGCGGATGGTCGGGAATTTGCCGCGAGTTGGCGCCGAAATCGGTCTCCAGCCCCCAGATGGCGACGATCACCGCACCCGGGCACGCCGAATTGCTGCTCGATCCGGCCGAACAGCGGGCCATATTGCTGCGAGAAGCTCTGCGCCGCGCGCGAGCCGCGGCGGCACCATGCGGCCGGAGAATTGCTCAAAGCTCTGGCGGAAAACGCCTTGCGCGTGGTCGCGCGCGATGATGCCGGGGTCATAGGTCACGCCGGCGAGCGCCGATTGGATCGTGCGCTGGGAGATGCCTTGCGCCGCGGCTTCCTGCTTGACGCCTTCGAGCCAGGCGTCGAAATCGCCGCCGCAGGGCGCGGCGCTGCCAGCGCCGGCGCCGAGATGCAGCCAAGCCAGAGGACCACAAAGGCCAGTCGAGTGGCGATCGGCGCATGGGATTGTCGTCCTTGCTGCGGCAATTAAGTCCCGCGCATTGGGTCGCGAATATGATGCCGCAGCGGGAAGGGACATTCCAGCGCACATATTGGGGTGCGGCCTACGACCTTGCGCGCCATTTCGCCTCCCGGCTTGCCGAGCCGCAGCTCGCGCACGAGGCTTAAAGGCGCTTTTTCGCAAATGCACGTCCGGAGGGAGATTCCAAGTATTTCTCGAATGCAAAACCTTGCTTCTCATCAGAGAACGCCAAATACGTTTTGATCTCCATGGTTTGTATTTGGCATCATGAGGAACCTCACCAGCATTGTGCTTTGCCATTCGGCCCGGCAAATCCTCAGTAATGCCAGTGTAATAGCGGCCAGGGAAGGCAACGCTATAGAGGATGTAAACGCACTTCACGCGGGCTCCAGCCCGGCTACGTTGCTATGCAACTTCGGCGCGGCAGCCTTCGCTCGCTGCGCTCTGATCGCCCGATCGGCCTGCCGAGCCGTAGCTCGCTTAAGCGAGCGAAGGCTGGTGGAGCCGAGGGGATTTGAACCCCTGACCTCCGCAGTGCGATTGCGGCGCTCTCCCAACTGAGCTACGGCCCCGCCGCGGGCACAATCGGGCCGATTTGGTGCCGGCTTCAGGCGAGTCCGGGCCATTTAGGGCCGGGCCTGAAGAGTGTCAAGGATAAGCGCCGAGAGTGGCGTCCAGGCGCGGCGCATCGGCTTGTGAGCGCGGCCGCAAATCGCTAGGTTCCGGCATCGTCACCCGCGAAAGCCGGCTATGCGCGCCCTCTTCCTTGTCATCGATCTTGCCCTCGAGCTTTACATCTGGATCGTGATCGCGGCCGCGATCTTCTCCTGGCTGGTGGCGTTTCACGTAGTCAACACCCGCAACCAGGTCGTCGGCATGATCGGTGAGTTTCTCTACCGCATCACCGAGCCGGTGCTGCGCCCGATCCGCAATTTGCTGCCGAACCTGGGCGGCATCGATATTTCGCCGGTCGTGCTGTTCCTGATCATCATCTTCATTCGTTACGTGATCGCGCTCTACATCCTGCCGAACGTTTTCTGAGCGTCGTGGCGCAACGGCCGTGGACGGCAACGGCGGATGGCGTCGTCATCGATGTGCGCCTCACGCCGCGCGGCGGCCGCGACGCGATCGAGGGGACCGAGCGTCGCGCCGATGGCCGCATGGTGCTGAAGGCGCGGGTGCGCGCGGCGCCCTCCGCGGGAGCAGCCAACACGGCGCTGTGCCGGCTTATCGCCAAGACGCTTGGTGTCGCGCCCAGTCAGCTGGAGCTTGTGGGCGGAGCGACGGCGCGCTTGAAGCGGATTCGTGCGGTCGGCGACCCGGCGGCGCTGGTCGCTGCGTTGGAATGTATCGCTAAGGCCGATGATTGAAGACTGGGTGATCAGGACGGGTCGGTTCAGCTATTCCAGCCGAAGGCGACCTTATCGAGCACCCGGGTGCCGAACTTTTCCGACGACCGGGCGACGGTCTTGCCGCTGAGCGCGCGGTAGAACTCGACCGCAGTGTCGTTCTCCGACAGCGCCCAGACGATCAGGGATTTGAGCCCGCTCTGCGCCAGGTCGCGGCGCGCCGCGGTGAACAGCCGCCGGCCGAAGCCCAGTCCCTGGAATTCCGGCCGCAGGTAGAGCTCGTAGATCTCGCCGTCATAATGAAGGCTGCGCGCACGATTGCGTCCGTAATTGGCATAGCCGGCGATTTTGTCGCCGAACTGCAGCAGCGCGATCCGGCTGCCCTTACGGATGGCGCTGTCCCACCATGCCGGGCCGCGGCGGTTGATGAGCCGGTCGAGCTCGGTCCCGGGAATGATTCCCTGATATGCGGTGCGCCATGCCTCATCGTGGGCGTCGGCGACCGCGCCGGCATCGTGCGGCTTGGCGCGACGGATTTCGATGAGGACTGTGCTCATGGTGCAATCAAAGCAAGCGATCCCGCGGGCTTCAAGTGCCGAGATTCACTCTTCGTTAACGATGTGGATTATTAGCTGAATGCCGCCGCTCGCGCCATCATCGCGCGTGAAAAAATATAGGCCCCATCGCAATCTGGCCGGCTGTTGCAGTTGCGACACGGTCGCCCGTTATTTTTCGCCAGGGAAGCGGCCAAGCCAGGAGCGGCCCCCAAAAGGGGATCAGACCCGTTCGGCTTCCTTGCGCCGCTCGTCCTTTTTACGCTCGTGGGAATCGAGCAGCTTTTTGCGCAGTCGAATGGATTTCGGCGTCACTTCGACCAGTTCGTCATCTTCGATATAGGCAAGCGCCTTCTCCAGGGTCATCCGGATCGGCGGGGTGAGCCGGATGGCCTCGTCCTTTGAGTGGGTGCGGATGTTGGTCAGCTTCTTGCCCTTGAGTACGTTGACCTCGAGGTCATTGCCGCGGGTATGCTCGCCGACGATCATGCCGCGATAGACCTTCCAGCCCGGCTCGATCATCATCGGGCCGCGGTCTTCCAGATTCCACATGGCATAGGCGACGGCGTCGCCCTGGTCGGTTGAGATCAGCACGCCGTTGCGCCGGCCGGTGATCTCCCCACGATGCGGCCCATAGGCGTGAAACAGGCGGTTCATCACCGCGGTGCCGCGCGTGTCGGTGAGCAGTTCGCCATGATAGCCGATCAGCCCGCGCGTCGGCGCGTAGAAGATCAGCCGCACGCGCCCGCCGCCCGAGGGGCGCATCTCGACCATTTCGCCCTTGCGCTCGGCAAGCTTCTGCACCACCACGCCGGCGTGGGGTTCGTCAACGTCGATCACCACTTCCTCAATCGGCTCAAGCAGCTCGCCGGATGCCCCATATTGAAACAGCACCTTCGGCCGCGACACCGAAAGCTCGAAGCCTTCGCGCCGCATGGTTTCGATCAGGATGCCGAGCTGCAATTCGCCGCGGCCGGCGACCTCCATCGAATCCTTCTCGGTCAACTCCGAAATCCGCAGCGCGACGTTGCCTTCGGCCTCGCGCAGCAACCGCTCGCGGATGACCCGGCTCTGCACCTTGTCGCCTTCGGTGCCGGCGAGCGGGGAATCGTTGATGCGGAAGGTCATCGCCAGCGTCGGCGGATCGATCGGCTGCGCCGGCAGCGGCTCGGTCACTTCCGGCGCACACAGCGTATGCGAAACGAACGCCTCCGGCAGGCCGGCGATGGCGACAATGTCCCCGGCAAAGCCCTCCTCGATCGGGGTACGCTCCAGGCCGCGGAAGGCCAGCACCTTGGTGACCCGGCCCTCTTCCACCAGCTCGCCGTTGCGGTCGAGCACCTTGACCGGCTGGTTTGGCTTCACCGAGCTGGAAAAGATGCGGCCGGTGACGACGCGGCCGAGATAGGGATTGGCCTCAAGGATCGTGCCCAGCATGCGGAACGGGCCGTCCTCGACTTGCGGCGGAGCCACGTGGCGCAGGACCAGCTCGAACAGCGGTGCCATGCCGCGGTCCTTCGGACCTTCGGGTTTGTCGGCCATCCAGCCTTGCTTGGCGGAGCCGTAGAGGATCGGAAAATCGAGTTGTTCCTCGGTCGCATCGAGGGCGGCGAAAAGATCGAAGATCTCGTTGGCGACTTCGCTGGGGCGGGCGTCCGGCCGATCGACCTTGTTGATGACCACGATGGGCTTGAGCCCCATCTTCAGCGCCTTGGTGACAACAAACTTGGTCTGCGGCAGCGGCCCCTCAGCGGCGTCGACCAGGACCAGCGCGCCGTCAACCATGTTGAGGATGCGCTCGACCTCGCCGCCAAAATCGGCGTGGCCCGGCGTGTCGACGATGTTGATGCGGGTGTCCTTCCAGAGCAGCGACGTGGCCTTGGCGAGGATGGTAATGCCGCGCTCGCGCTCCAGGTCGTTCGAATCCAGCGCGCGCTCGGCGACGCGCTGGTTCTCGCGAAACGAGCCCGACTGCTGCAGCAGCCGGTCGACCAGCGTGGTCTTGCCGTGGTCGACATGGGCGATGATGGCAATGTTGCGGAGCTTCATAGGGACCGTGTTAAATCGTTACGGGCCCCGAGGGGCCCGCAACTCGTCCGGATGTTCGGCGGGAATATAGTCAGCCGCCGGCCATTCGCAATGCGGGCCGGCGTGATACCGGCTATGATAGAGTTGGCTGGCCAACAACGCCGCTACTGAGTTCCCTATGGAGGATCGCCGGCGGCAGATTGCGGAGGGACCCTTTGCGTTTCCCAAAGTCCACTTCCAGCACACGCCGGATACTCTGCGTATTTCCCGCGTATACGCCGTCGTTCGGCACATTTTCCCACGCCTATCGGCTGATGCATGACGTGCGCGCCTTCATGCCGCCGCAGGGCCTGCTGCTGATCGCCGCCTATATGCCGGCGCGGTGGCCGGTGCGCTTTGTCGACGAGAATATCGCGCCGGCGAGCGCGGCCGATTTCGCCTGGGCCGACGTCGTGCTGGTCAGCGGCATGCACATCCAGGCGCAACAAATTCATGACATTGCCCGCCACGCCAAAGCTGCCGGCAAGGTCACCGCGCTCGGCGGCCCGTCAGTCTCAAGCGCTCCGGAAATGTACCCGGACTTCGACTACCTGCATATCGGCGAGATCGGTGACGCCACCGACCGGCTCATTGCCCGGCTTGACGAGAGCTGCGCTCCGCCGAACGCGCAGCTGCGCTTCGAAACCGCGGAGCGGCTGCCGATGATTGACTTCCCGATTCCGGCCTACCACCTCGTGCCGCTGCCGCGTTACCTGATGTGCACGCTGCAATTCTCCAGCGGCTGTCCTTATCTGTGCGAATTCTGCGACATCCCGAACCTCTACGGCCGGCAACCCCGCTTCAAGACGCCGCAGCAGATTACCGCCGAGCTCGACGCCATGTGCGCGCAAGCCGGCCATCCGCCAAGCGTCTATTTTGTCGACGACAATTTCATCGGTAACCGCAAGGCGGCGCGCGAGATGCTGCCGCACATCGTCGAATGGCAGAAGCAGCGCGGCTACCCGCTGCAGTTTGCCTGCGAAGCGACGCTCAATATCGCCAAGCAGCAGGAAATTCTGTCGCTGATGCGCGAAGCCGCGTTCGTCGGCATATTCGTCGGCATCGAAACGCCGGAGGCCGATGCGCTGACGGCCATGCGCAAGGGCCAGAACAACTCGCTGCCGATGATGGATGCGATCGGGACCCTCAACGATTACGGCCTGGAGGTGATTTCCGGCATCATCCTCGGGCTCGACACCGACAGTGACGATACCGAAACGCGGCTCAAGGATTTTATCGATCTCTCCAATATCCCGACGCTGACCATCAATCTCTTGCAGGCCTTGCCGAAGACGGCGTTGTGGGATCGGCTCAAAAAGGCGGAACGGCTGAATGAGGATCCGGGCCGCGAAAGCAATGTCGTCTTCCTGCGGCCTTATGACGAGGTGGTCGCGACCTGGCGTCGGTCGATCGGCTACGCCAACGATCCGGAGCGATTGTTTGTGCGCTTCCGGCACCAGATCGACGCTACCTATGCGAAGCGGATCAAGCCGCCGGCGCGCGGCCAGCTCACCGCTGCGAACCTCAAGCGCGGCGCGGTGCTCGCCTATAATGTGTTGGTCGAGGTTGGCCTGAAGTCGGACTATCGGCGCGCCTTCTGGCGGGCGGCGCGTCACGCCTTGCGCCGCGGCCGGATCGATGCGGTGCTGGCCATGGGCTTCATGGCTTACCATCTGATCCACTTCACGCGCGAAGCATTGCGCGGCGATCACAACGCCTCGTTCTACTCCACCAAAAAGACGCAGCGAAGAGCGGAGCGCGCCGAACAAGCCGCGCCATTGCTGCGCAAGTCGGCATGATGGCCTAAAGAACCGCGGAGCGCGCTCGAGCGCGACTGCACCGCTTCGGCTCAGGCGGCCGCCGCCTTGCTGTCAGGCTTGGAGTCCGGCTTGGCGTCAGCTGCGGTATTGTCGAGCAGCGCTTTACGGCGCGCGGCGATGGCAAAGCGAACCTGATCGAGCGCCAGCGAGAAGGACATCTGTTCATTCTGGTCGTATTCCTCATGCTCGCCCTGATGAATGATCGCAACGACCAGATTTTCGACATCCACCTGCATCTGATCGAGCGCTTGCGGCGACGGCGCCGTATGGGCTTTGCGCACGAGATCGATGAGACGCTGCAGCAGGCGCAGCCGCCGGGTACGGCCGGTACTGCGGAAATAGCCGGCCACGCCGGCGATCGCCGAGCCGAACACCGGAAAGATCAGGAGGCCGTAGAAGATGGCATCGCCATATTTGTCAAAGAAAGACTTTTGATCGTCGCCGAGATAGGCGAGTGCGCCGGGGTGCACCAGGACGGCGCCATCCTTGTCGGTTTTGGGCGCCTCGATCCTGATTTCGCCGGGCATCGCGGCCGCCAGCGCGAACCGTGACGTGTAAATCAGCTTCGCCAGCGCTGCGATACTGTCGTGGTCGAAAGATTTTCGCGCCACCAGATATTCGGCGAAGCCGAGGCCCTTGAGGTCGTCGTCCGGGCTCGGCGGATGGCCGCCGAAGCTGCCGGCGTCGATATCGACCGAATCGAAAGCGGGATTGCGCTTGGCGATGCCGTCAGCCTGATCGATGGCGATGAAGCTCGGCGCCTGGCCGTTTGGCGTGGCCGCGGCGACCGCATCGGTGATGGCTTGGCCGGTTACAGGCCCGGCGACGAAAATCGCGTCGATCTGATTGGCGTTGACGGCGTCGGCAAGATCTTTCGGATCGATCAGCGACACCTGCACCTTGTCGGCGGGGACGCCGTAGTGGCTGAGCAGGACGTTGAGCAACTCCGGGGTCGCCGCATTGCCGGTCACAATGCCGACGCGGCGGCCGGCGAGTTGCGACACTTTTTCGAGCTTGTTGCTGGTATCGGCCTTGTTGCCGGTATCGGCCTTGCCGGCGTCGGCGGTGTCGCCGCCGCTGTCGTCATCCGCATCGGCATCATCCGCCTTGGCGGCCTTTGCATTCTTGGCATCGGCCGCGATCTTGTTGGTCTTGTCGGCCTTGGCATTTTTGTTGCTTTTCGCGGCTTTGGCGCTGGCGGTCGCCTTGATATCCTTTGCGCTCTTGCCGGGCTTGGCGGCGTTCTCCTTCTTTTCGGGAGCGCTCGCCTCCTTTTGAGCCGGCGGAGCTGGAATGGGCGCGGGTTCCGTCTTGGCAGTGACGGCAGGCGGCGGCGGGGGTGGAGCCGGCACGATCAGCACCATCACGTTCTGCCGCACGATGGCGACAACCGGCCAATTCGGCGAGTCGTTCACAGTGCTCGGCAAAACAGCAAGATCGGCGCTGCCGTCGGCCATAGCCTGTGCGCTCTGCCGCGGCCCGCCGGTGGTAACGAGCTCCAGCCGGAGCGCATGGTCGCCTGCGAACTTCTCGGTCAGAATCTGCGCAAACTTCCCGTCACTGCTTCCGGCCGGCCCGGCGGCGATGCGCATCGCCGTGGCCGCAGTCGTGATGTAAATCGCCCAGCCGGTGCCGCCGGCGATGATGATGGTTCCCAGAATGGTCACAAGCCAGGTGTGACGCAGAAACATCCTGACCCGATTTCGCACTCTGTGTTCCAGCGACATGGCTTTGCCCGCGAGATGGCCCGGCGTGGCCGATGGCGTCTTCGGCCTTCTTGCTTTGCGAAACCGCCAGAAAAGCAGAAGCTTCTTGGCGAGACGGTTTGGTGATCCGGCAGGCATGGTTAAATGTTAGCACGGCTCGGGCCTGTTGCCTCTACAACGCGGCGCGTGCCGGTCCAACCATTGGCTTGGTTAATTGCCGGCGGCGGTGAAAATTCGGCTGGCGGTTCGGCAGGCGGCCGCCAAGCGAGCCCGCGGTCGCCGAGGTTTCATCCTAGACCGCGCTGCGGCCGGACGATCCCCATGGCCCAAACGGCACCCCGGTCGGCAGCGCGTGATGCAGCATCAGCATTTCGCCAATGGTCTCGGATGTTATAAGCCCGACCAGGCGACCGGCCGCATCGACCACGCCCACAGCCGGCGCCGACTTCTCTTGCAGCAGCCGAAAGGCCTCGTCGAGGCAGCGGTTTTTATTCACGGTCGGGATGCGCACGGTCATGGCGTCGGCAACCCGCGCGTCCGGCCCGCGCTCTTTTAGCGCGCGGATGAGGTCGTTGCGCCCGAGCACGCCGAGCGGCCGTCCCTGGCCGTCAACCACCGGGAACTCGCCTTGCCTGGTATGTAGAAGAGTCTCGACCGCCGCATCGACATGTTCGTCGGGCGTCAACGTTGCAAATCGCGTCACCATCGCGGCGGTTACCGGCACGCCGCGCGACATGGCGCGGGTCGCCACGATATGGGCTTCCGCAGAAGCGGCGAGATAGACGAAGATGGCGATGAAGATCAGCAGCGGATTGCCGAACAGGCCGAGGAAGCCGAGCACGAAGGCGACGCATTGTCCGATCATGGCGGCGATTTCGGTGGCGCGCACATAACCAAACCGCGACGCCAGCAGCGCACGCAACACGCGGCCGCCATCCATCGGGAAAGCCGGGAGCAAATTGAACAGCGCGAGGAACACGTTAACAAACGCCAGCCGGTCGATCATGCTGACATTGGCGCTTTCGATCGCGGAAAGATGACCTGCCGACAGGTTGGCGCCGCCGACGAACACCAGCAGGAACGCGATGACGATGTTGACGGCCGGGCCGGCGATGGCAATGAGAAATTCCTGGCTCGGTTGTTCGGGGATACGCTCGAGCCGCGATACGCCGCCGATCGGCAGCAGGATCACGTCGGGTGTCCGCACGCCGAAACCGCGCGCCGCGAAGATGTGGCCGAACTCATGCAGCAACACGCACAGGAACAGGAGCAGGATGAACAAAAGGCCGCTCCAAGCCGCTTGCAGTCCGCGGTCGAGGTATTCCACCCCGAAAATCCAGACCAGCAGCAGGACGAAGGTGACGTGGATGCGTATCGCCGTGCCGGCGACCGATCCGATGTTCAGAGACCAGGACATGACAGCTCTCGGGGTCGACCTGCTACGGTAGGTAGTCGTTTTGGGTTCCCTTTACGAGAGCGTCAGGACCGAGATCGCTTGCACCGCCGCGTTGGTATTGAGTTGGCGCTGAAATCCGCCCTGCCGCGAAGGTCGCCCTTGTTGCCCTTGCCTTGCGGTTGCCGCCTTTCGCGACCATGTTTTTGGTGGCTAAGGTGATTGAGGCACGGCGGCACGAGGGCTCAATGTCGTTTCAATACAATACCGCTTCATGGGCGGACGCAGCGGCGCTGGCGCGGCGGATCGCCGCCGACGAAGCGCAAGTCCGGCGCAGCTTCTGGAAGAAGCTCCGGCGGCTCGCGGCCCGTCTGCCGTTCGCGGAAGATCTGTTGGCCGCCCATTATTGCGCCTTCGACCGGCACACCCCATTGCGCGTCAAGGCGGTGCTGCTTGGCGCGCTGGCCTACTTCGTGTTGCCGGCGGATGCCATTCCCGACGTCCTTCCGGTGATCGGCTATACCGACGATGCCGCCGTGCTTGCCGCCGCCATCAAGCTCGTCGCCTCTCACATGACGACCGACCATCGCGAAGCGGCGCAGCGTACGCTCGCGCGCCTGCGCGGCGAGTGATTACGGCCGCAGCACGATCTTGCCCATGACCCTGCGGTCGGCGATGGCCTTGAGCGCCTTGGCGGTCTCGGCCAGCGGATAGACCGCGTGCACATGGGCGCTGAGCTTGCCTTCGGCGCACCAGCGCACGATGTCGGTCATCAGCGCGCGTTGGCCGTCCGGCTCGCGCAGCGCCCACGCGCCCCAGAGCACGCCGCAAATGTCGCAGCTCTTGAGCAGCACGAGGTTGAGCGGAAGCTTTGGAATTTCTCCGGCGGCGAAGCCGATGACGAGATAGCGGCCTTCCCAGCCGAGCGAGCGAACGGCGGGCTCTGCATATGGCCCGCCGACCGGATCGTAGACCACGTCGATCCCGCGCGCGCCGCCCAGCCGCTTGAGCGCGTCGCGCAAATCCTCGCTGGCATAGTTCACGGTTTCGTCGGCGCCATGGGAGCGCGCGAAGGCGAGCTTTTCTTCGGATGAGGCGCAGGCGATGACGCGCGCCCCCATGATCTTGCCGATCTCGATTGCGGCGAGGCCGGTGCCGCCCGAGGCGCCGAGCACCGCGAGCGTCTCTGCCGGTTTCAGCCCGCCGCGCTCTCTCAAGCCGTAGAGGGTGGTGGCATAGGTCACGGTGAGGCCGGCGGCGCGGTCGAAATCGAGATTGTCCGGAATCTTCACCAGCTGCTTGGCGCTGGCGGCGAGGCTTTCGCGCGCGGCGCCCCAGCCGGTACGAGCCCATCACCCGGTCGCCGGGAGCAAAGGCCGTCACGCCGTCGCCGACGCTGTCGACGATTCCGGCGAATTCCGAGGCCGGTGAAAACGGAAACGGCGGCTTTTGCTGGTATTTGCCGGCAATGATCAGGGTATCGAAAAAGTTGAGCGCCGCGGCTTTGATGCGCACGACGGCCTCGCCTGGGCCGGCGGAAGGCGGCGGGATGTCGGCAAGCGTGAGTTCCTCGGGCGGACCGAAATGCGTGCAGAGAATGGCTTTCATGGCGAGCTTGATCTGTCGTTGGGCAAGGATTGCGGCGGCCGGTTGGCGCCGCATGTCATAACCACGAAACACCGCGATCAGGGAAGTAGGGGCAACCATCACACGGCGGTGACCAGTGAGATGCCCACAGGCGCCGTCTTCGCCATGCCGACTTCGTTTCCCAGGGGGCCGAAATAAGTTAAACTTGAAAGCCTTAGATTTATCCTCAGCGCCCACGCGAGGGCCCGATGCGCACTCATGGACCAAAGCGGCTGGCGCTTTCGCTGCTCATTGCGGCGGCCGTTGCCGTGCCGGCGCTTGCCCAACAACCCCCGACCACGCCCCCTGCCGCGACGGCTCCCGCCGCCCCGCCCGCGCCCGCGCCGAAAAAGCCCCCGAAGCCAAAGCCCGCCGCCTGCCGGCCGAGCGCGCGCACCGCGCGGCGCCGGCCGCGGTCGTTGCCGGTGGAGTCAAGCCGAAGCTCTTGGGGCAGTATGGCGATTGGGGCGCCTATACGGCCTCGCCGGGCGGCAAGAAGGTGTGTTTCGCGATCGCCAAGCCCACCTCCTCGGAGACCAATCCGCCCAACCGGCCGCGCAACCCTCCCTACATGTTCATTTCCTCACGGCCGGCGGACAAGGTCAGCAACGAGGTGTCGGTCATCATCGGATATCCCTTCAAACCGAACACCGAGGCGACAATGGAGATCGGCTCGGCCTCCTTTGTGCTTTATACCCAGCAGGATGGCGCCTGGATCAAGAATGCGGCGGACGAAACCCATCTGCTCGACAGCATGCGCGCCGGCCAGAGCGCGGTGGTGAAAGGCATGTCGGCGAAGGGCACGCGGTCGACCGACACGTTCTCGCTGCGCGGTCTCGCCCAGGCTCTCGACCGCTCCGATCAGGACTGCAAATAGGGGATTGCCGCCGGCGTTGCGGCAGCGGTCCTAACGCGCCGGCAATGCGCTTCCCATCTATGGCTTGCCGATCGCCCCATCGAAACAACCGTGAAACGTTCTCGGGCGCTTTTTGGAATGACCATGACTGCTCCACTTGCCGCCACCGTACCGGAGAAGATTGCAGCGACCGCCGCGATCGAGAAGCGCCCGCTCGAGCGTTATGTCGCTCCGGCGCAGCCCTCGCTCGTTGGGCTGTCGCGCGGCGCGCTTGCCGAAGCGCTCGGCGCGGCCGGCGTGCCGGAGCGGCAGCGCCGCATGCGCGTGCAACAGATCTGGCATTGGCTCTATGTCCGCGGCGCGCGGGACTTCGACGCCATGACGACCCTGTCGAAGGAGCTGCGCGCCGAGCTGGCGCAGCACTTCACGCTGGCGCGGCCGGAAGTCGCCGCCGAACAGATCTCGGTCGACGGTACGCGCAAATGGCTGATCCGGCTGCCCGGCGAGGGCCGGCCGGCCGCATGAGGTCGAGTGCGTCTACATTCCGGAAACCGATCGCGGCACGCTGTGTATGTCCAGCCAGGTCGGCTGCACGCTCAATTGCTCGTTCTGCCACACCGGCACCCAGCGCCTGGTGCGCAATCTGACGCCCGGCGAGATCGTCGGCCAGGTGTGCTGGCGCGCGACCGGCTGGCGATTGGCAGCCGCCGCGCGCCAGGGGGACTGACCGCGAGAACGCTCGTGTCCAATGTCGTCATGATGGGGATGGGCGAGCCGCTTTACAATTTCGAGACTGTGCGCGATGGCCTGCGTAGTCGCCGACGGCGACGGGCTTGCGCTGTCCAAGCGGCGCGATCACGCTGTCGACCTCCGGCGTCGTGCCGAATATCCCGCGCGCCGGCGAATGAGATCGGCTCATGCTGGCGATTTCGCTGCACGCGGTGACCGACGAGATCCGCGACGTGATCGTGCCGATCAACCGCAAATATCCGTTGCCGAGCTGCTCGACGCCTGCCGCAATTATCCCGGGCGTCCAACGCGCGGCGCATCACATTTGAATATGTGATGCTCAAGGGCGTGAATGACAGTATCGCCGAGGCGCGCGCACTGGTGCAGCTGATCAAGGGCATTTCCGCCAAGATCAACCTGATCCCGTTCAATCCCTGGCCGGGCGCGACTACGAATGTTCCGACTGGGAGCAGATCGAGAAGTTCTCTGAAATCGTCTTCGCGCCGGCTATGCCTCGCCGGTCAGGACGCCGCGCGGCCGCGACATCATGGCGGCATGTGGACAGCTCAAGAGCGAGACGTGAAAAACTCTCGGGCCCGCGAGCGGATGGCGCTGCGCGCGATGGCGATGACGGCCTGAACGCCCGCATCCGAATGATGGTACCCGTCCTCATCGGGCTGGATCTAGGCTACATCGCGTGCAGCGCATGCAGGGACCCGGCTTGTTCATGTGCCCGCCTTCTCGCCTGAGGGAATCGCGGCGGGTTCCATCCGCTGCTCGATCGCAGAAACCGTCTCGTGGTCTGCCATGACCGGCGACGGACCGGTTTGCGGTCACCGGCGGAGTGGCGACCCTGGTCCGCGAGGCCGACGCTGATTACGCGGCCTGGTCGCGCGGCGGCTTTCATTGCCGATCGTCGGCAAAGCTGTCGCTGCAGGCGGCACGCCGAAACGTCGCATATCGCGGCCGCGCCCGCTTTTTCAATGAGCGTGCACTGCTCGATTCGCGCGCCGTTCACCGCAAGCCGGCGTGCTTTGAACGATCGCAGGGCCCGTATCGGCCGGCCACGTCATTTCCTACCGACATGACGGAGCGATGACGCACGGTCGGATCGACGGCCCTTGCCCGATAAATGACATCCAGCGGCGCTGAGGACTGGGGCGGAGGCTGATGTTCCCGCCGGCCGGGCTCATGTCGCGAGGGTCATCCTCCCACGTACGGTGCGCTGAACGTCTTCGCCGTTCCGCATGGATCATGTGCGCATGGTGGATGCCTCGCCCTTCGCCGGCCGACGCCTGTCCTCGCCGGCTGGTTCCGGTGCGGTGACGCATGACCCGGTCTTCTGGTCGCTGGTCGGGATAATTCTGGTGGCGGTGGGCCTGTTATGGCCCTACCTGGCGCGGCTGGGGCTTGGGACGGCTTCCGGGCGACGCGCGATCCGGGGCGAGCACGGCGGCTTCTATTTCCCCATCGTTACCTGCATCGTGATCGGTCTGGCGATTTCCGCCATTTTCTCGGCCGATCGGGCGGTTCTAGCGGGGTGGATTTTCGGGGCTAAATCCCTATAGTCCGGCCCGATTTTGAGGGCGTCGCCATGGCCAAGAAAGACGTCAAGAAGGTCGTGCTCGCCTATTCCGGCGGGCTCGACACCTCGATCATCCTGAAGTGGCTGCAGACGACCTATGGCTGCGAGGTCGTGACCTTCACCGCCGACCTCGGCCAGGGCGAGGAGCTCGGGCCGGCGCGCGCAGAAGGCGCTGATGCTCGGCGTGAAGCCGGAGAACATCTTCATCGACGACCTGCGCGAGGAATTCGTGCGCGACTTCGTCTTCCCGATGTTCCGCGCCAACGCGCTCTACGAGGGCCAGTACCTGCTCGGCACCTCGATCGCCCGGCCGCTGATCGCCAAGAGCCAGATCGAGATCGCCGAGCAAGGTCGGCGCCGACGCGGTCGCCCATGGCGCGACCGGCAAGGGCAACGACCAGGTGCGCTTCGAGCTCGGCTACTACGCGCTGAAGCCCGACATCAAGGTGATCGCGCCCTGGCGCGAGTGGGACTTCACCAGCCGCACCAGGCCTGCTGGAATTCGCCGAGCAGCACCAGATCCCGATCGCCAAGGACAAGCGCGGCGAGGCGCCGTTCAGCGTCGACGCCAACCTGCTGCACTCGTCGTCGGAGGGAAAGGTGCTGGAGGACCCGGCCGAGGAGGCGCCGGATTCGTCTATCAGCGCACCATCGCGCCGGAGGACGCGCCGGACAAGGCCGACGTATGTCACCATCGATTTCGAGCGCGGCGATCCGGTGGCGATCGACGGCGAGACGCTGTCGCCCGCCGCGCTGCTGACGCGGCTGAACGAGCTCGGCCAGCGCCAACGGCATCGGCCGGCTGGACCTGGTGGAGAACCGCTTCGTCGGCATGAAGTCGCGCGGCGTCTACGAGACGCCCGGGCGGCACGATCCTGCTGGCCGCGCATCGCGGCATCGAATAGCATCACGCTGGACCGCGGCGCGGCGCATCTGAAGGACGAGCTGATGCCGCGCTATGCCGAGCTGATCTACAACGGCTTCTGGTTCAGCCCGGAGCGCGAGATGCTGCAGGCGCTGATCGACCAGCAGCCAGGAAAGCGTCACCGGCCGGGTGCGGCTGAAGCTCTACAAGGGCAACGTCGACGTGATCGGCCGCGACCGAGCCCCTATTCGCTCTATGACCAGGACCTGGTCACGTTCGAGGAGGGCAAGGGCGCCTACGACCAGCTCGACGCCGCGGGCTTCATCAAGCTGAACGCGCTGCGGCTGCGGACGCTCGGCCAGCGCAAGCGGAAGGTGAAACTCGACCGGTAGCTTCGCACTTTCGCGTTATGATTTTAGCGGAGCATGATTCTTTTCGGAAAACGCAGTTCACTTTTCCGGATCGCGACTTAATGCGCCTGGTGCCAGGTCACTAGAATACGGCGATGACGGGCACGAGGCCGGTGATGATGCGCCACCTGCCGAAGCTTCGGCAAATCGCCGCCGGGCTTGCCGGGGAAGTAGTCAGGCTCCGAGCCGGGGCCGTTCGGGTCGACGGGCCCATCGACCGGGTAGGCGGTGCGCTGCCCCTTCGGACCGAGCTCCGGATCCTCAAGTGGTTGCTTGGGCGGCTGTTCGCTCGCTGCTTGGCTCATTGCATCGCCACCTTTCGGCTCTTGCCCATAGTTCGGGCGGATGCGGGTTCGAGCCAATAACGTCGTTGGGCGGCAACTCGTTCCGTATGCCTTTGGCGTTGGAGCTTTTGTCACATTGGGATCGTGACTTTGCGGTTTTCGCCCAGATCGGGCGGTTCGCCGGTCAGCCGCGATTTGACGAATTCGAACGCGGCCAAAGCCTTGCTCGCCGGCCCGTCCCATAATTCCGCGGCCAGCGGGGTGACGCGCAGCAGGCCGGCGTTCGGATCGTCAGGCCCCCGCCACCACATGGTGTCGGTCATCTTCCAGATTTCGGTAGCCTTGGCGCGGTCGCGAAGCACTTCGGCACGCCCGGTGATCGAAAGGTAAGCCTTGGCCGCGGCGTCGATGAACACTAGTTCAACGTCGTGCGCCGCTTCGATCCCATGCTCCTTGCCGCTGCGCAGATCGGTCACGAACCAGATGAAGCCTGCGGCGCGGTCGGCCGCGCTTGCAGCGGCTGCGCCCGCAAACCGCGATCAAAGCGCGTGGTCAGCATGCACACGCCCAGGCGCTCGATCATGTCCCAGGCGCGATCGAGGGGTT
>CAVRDC010000028.1:0-12536 GCA_963719745.1 uncultured Alphaproteobacteria bacterium
CAGCAAACGACGTTAAGGGCCGTAATCGGGTCTCATGCCCCGCAGCAAATGCAGTAGTCGTGCCAAGATATTGATACGGATCCTGCCGGGCTCAAGCATAATCAGCGAGCGAAAAGCAGGAAATCCGGGCTTGTCGCCGACGACGGTGATGTGTCCTCTACACGGTGTGGTGTCTTCCAGCAGCACCACGTCACCGGCATGCAGATGTCTTGTCTCGCCATCTGTCACAGTGATCGAAAATACCCCCCTGAGCACCGTGAACAGCTGGACTGCCGGAGTAGGGTGGTAGAGATGGGTTCGCCGGTCGGAAGTCCCCCAATGCGCCCCAAATCCGGCTATGAATGCACTTGACGTCGCCTTGTGGCCTCCGATCGCGATCGGAGCTGCGGGAGGTGCGAAATTTTCCTTGGCGAGTTCGATTGTCACGTCTGTGAAGTGCGACTGATTGTCCGGAGTGCAATGCAGCCGCACGTAAGTGAACCGCGAAGCATCATCTTCCGCTTTTGCAGTTGAGCTTATGACACTCACACCAAGAGCCACGACTGACGATATCATCAGCGCACCGACTTGGCGCCTCATACTTTTTCCTGCCGCCATGAGTGTTTATCCTTTCGAGCTGGATGACAGTTATCCAATCAGCGCCGGTTTAGCGCACTGCTGCGCGCGCGCGAGCGGCGATGCCGCCGCGCCGCCAATCAGCGATGAACTCGCGCCGCCTCAATTGATGGCGTTGCATTTTGGGTGCCCTGCCAGCCAACTGAATTGCAGGATACCGAGTTAGCAGGGATCAGTCAGCGGGTGTATAACATTAGGAGTTGGATAATTTAATAAGCCGGTCAGTCTCGCGGAGAGCACCGCTATTGCCGCAGCTTGTCATAGTCTCCAACAGAGTCGCGATTCCGGACAAGAATGCTAAGGCTCGCGCCGGCGGGCTTGAAGTCGCCGTTAAAGCGGCGCTTAAGCATAAATTTGGCATTTGGTTCGGCTGGAGTGGAAAGGTCGCCACTGGGCACCAAGATGTCGATACCCACCGGATCGCGCACGACGAAGGTATTACCTATATCACGCTCGATCTCTCCAAAGAGGACCACCACGAATACTACAATGGCTTCACGAATCGCGTGCTATGGCCGATCCTGCATTACCGCGTCGATCTCGCTGAAATTCGCGCCGGGATCTGAGTGGTTATCTGCGCGTCAATGATCACTTCGCGCGGGAGTTACACGAGGTGCTCGAGCCGGATGACCTCGTCTGGGTGCACGATTATCACCTGATTCCGCTCGCTAAGCCGCTGCGCGAGCGCGGGCACAAGAACCGCATCGGCTTTTTCCTTCATATCCCGTGCCCGCCGCCGGAAGATCCTTACCGCGTTGCCGGAACGACGAGCGTCTTATTCCCTCGCTTTGCGAATACGATCTCGTGGGGTTCCAAACTGGCGATGATGCCTTCAACTTCAGCCGTTATCTCACCCGAGAATGCGGCCTGCACAGCCATGATTTCAATTTCGTCCTCGCCGATCGGACAATCAGAATCGACGTATTCCCGGTTGGCATCGAAACTGCGGCTTTCGCCGATCTTTCCCGGCGTTCAAGTACAGTTGCCCTTCGTTAAGCGGCGTGATCAGGAGCCTAAATGGCCGGGTCCTCATCATCGGGGTCGATCGCTTGGACTACTCGAAAGGGATCGCTCTATCGCCTTTCGGCATTCGAGTTGTTCCTCCAGACGCAGCCTGACTGGCGGGGCAAAGTGACTTTATCTACAGATCGCACCTAAGAGCCGCACCGAGATTCCAGAATATGCCGCTATGGAGCAGGAGATTGGATCGGCCGCGGGACGTATCAACGGCGCTTATGGTGAGGCGGATTGGACGCCGATTCGCTACATCAACCGTGCCTACAGTCACTCGACGCTTGCCGGGCTTTATCGCGCCGCTCGTGTTGGGCTCGTGACCCCACTACGTGACGGAATGAATCTCGTTGCCAAGGAATATGTCGCTTCGCAGAATCCCGACGACCCGGGAGTGCTTATCCTGTCGCGTTTCGCCGGGGCGGCTCATGAATGCAAAGCGGCACTGCTAGTCAATCCTTACGATCCGGATAGCGTCGCGGCGGCTATCGGACAGGCGCTCTCGATGCCGCTGGCCGAGCGGCGCGAACGGCACGACGCGCTGTTCCAGGTGCTCTCACACAACAACATCCAGCACTGGGCTGACCGATTTCTCGCCGCACTGGAACGTCAGCCGAGGGCGCTAAGTCACCTCGAGCGAATGCCCTCGGTGGGATCGTAATACCGTCGCCTCGCCCACTTTCTTGCTCTCGCAGTTCGAAACCCGATTACAATCGCTGAATGCCTCCTCCCGCAAAGCGCGACTTCCGCTTGGGGGGCAATCGCACCAAAACGCGATATCCGCGTTACGTCCGTTTATCCCTTGCCGGCTCAAGTGGTCGATGCAACACAAGCATTAAATCGTTCGGCTGGGGTTGCAAATCCCAGAGTCTTGCGTGGTCGTTCGTTGAGCTGCCGAGCCACTTTGTTGAGCTGGGCTTGCGAGTACACGGACAGGTCAGTCCCCTTCGGGAAGTACTGCCGCAGCAGGCCGTTGGTGTTCTCATTGGAACCACGCTGCCACGGACTTTGCGGATCGCAGAAGTAAACGTCGATGTCGGTCGCCAACGTCAAGCGCCGATGGTCCGCAAGCTCCTTGCCGCGGTCCCAGGTCAGCGACTTATACAGCTCATTCGGTATCGTCTTCGCTTGCTTGATCAGCGCGGAAACTACGGTTTGGGTATCCTTGTTGGCGACCTTCGCCAGTGTCACGTAACGCGTATGCCGTTCGACCAAGGTCGCGATGTAGCTGTTCTTCGATCCGGACAACAGATCGCCTTCCCAATGACCAGGGACCGCTCGATCTTCAACCGTTGCCGGGCGCTCGCGGATCGAGACAAGATCCGCGATTTGCCCGCGCTGTCGCCCGCGCGCTCCTTGGCCGGCGTATCGTCCGCTTCGAGCGAAGATGCTGAAGAAGCTCTTTCTTAAGCACCCCGCGGGCTTGAACAAACAGACTGCGATAGATCGTCTCGTGGGACACCTGATATGCTCGTCTTCAGGATATGCACTCTTCAGCCAGCCCGCGATCTGCTCGGGCGACCAATTGCCTCTCAGCTTCCGCGCCACCGTCCGCGTAGCGGCGGGTTATCCGCCAGCTTGCAGCCTTCGGACGACGGCCCGCCCCCAGGCATTCTCATCGGCCTCGCCGCCCGGTATCGATCATAACCGCCATTGCGGTTGATTTCCCGGGCTACCGTCGAGGGCGCACGGCCCAGAACCGCGCCATCGAGCGCATCGATCGGCCCCCGCAATCCCTCGCGAAATCTCTTCGCGCTCCGAAAGCGTCAATGCCAGTCTCGAACGGCGCCGGGGCGCAGGACGAATCCCCCCATGCGGGGCCACCTGAAAATAGATCGATGATGATGGCTTGCCAAACGCCCGCCCAATCGCCTTCAGCGACTCCCCTCGCTGCCAGCGCTCCCACAACTCCGTCTTCTCTGCCGCATAAAGCCTCGACTAAATCCCCGCTCATCGCTATCCACTCCATCTCTTCCTTCTAAGATAAAGTGTTGCGTCCACCCGTTGAAGACCACCCCTCAATTTCAGACATGATCTTGCAACGAAGCAAACGTCGCGCTGGCGTTGGCGCGATCGCCCCTGGCTTTGCGATGCCCGCGAGAGCAAAACGCGCTTCACACATTGATCCGCCACCGTCATCTTACGCCATCATGCGGAGGGCGTGTCCCTACCGCGGAGAGAACCCTGGACCCGGCAAGGATGTTCATGGAGAGCTTGACCACAGGCCCGGAATTAGAGAACAGCCAGGGTCATTCACGTCATTTCGAGCGCGCAAAAGCGACTTCCCGCTTAGCTCCCAATTGCAGACATCTCGTTGCATCGCACTAAGCGGCGCTCAGGGCCACCAAACTGCCTCAAACGGGTTCGTTGGTCGTTACTTGCCATTCACCCATCGGAGGTATGCGCCAGGCGCAGGCGGTCGCTGCGACGAGCCAGCCAACAAGCAGGGTCTGCCCGCTGGATTTGGCTTTGTTGATGCCACTGAACTGGCCCCTTTTGCGCCGAACACTATCTAAGCCAGCGTGGTGAAGCCCACTGAACATATGAAAAAAATGAAATGTTCGACGTGACATCACGACGCCGCAATGCCAGATCGCCATCTTGGGCGTCTGGCGTTGATCTGTATCAAACAGTGCCTGAGCGATTTGCGATGTTGTATTTGCGTGCTCGCAAGAAGAAATTCGAATTTCGAGACAAGGTTGTTGTGCATTCTTACTCAAGGCGAGATACGGAATATTCGGTTGAAACCTTTGGATCCGGCATCCCTTGCAGGGAAGCTGGATGTTTAATATCACCTACCTGTTAGTGCTCGTATGGGCGGCGCTGCCCTTGGTCCGCACCCTGCTGCAAAGGGGAAGCGGCAACCACGTCGTGTTTGTGCACCGGCTCTATCGCGATACCGCCTACATTCTAGCCGCCGTTGTTGGGATCATCGTGTTTGAAGCGGCGCTTACCATCTCCTTCGAAAACTATTGGTTTGAGGAGCTTGGGCAGAGCCATCGCTATTGGCTGTCGCTTGAATATCGCGTGGCAATTTTCCTCGTGGTCTTGCTCTCCGTCGGCCTGTTTGTCGGCGCCAATTTGCACGCACTGTGCCGGCCGTATGCGGCGGTTCCTACAAGCGCACCTTGGACCATCGGATTTGTGTTTGCCGCCCTGGTCGGATTTTACTCTACGCCGCTCTGGATTCCACTCATGCGGTACCGCGGCGCGATCTCGGCCGGCGCGGTCGATCCGGTATTCGGCAAAGATCTTTCTTTCTACTTGTTGGCATTGCCGCTCTACAACGACATCGTCGACATCGCCATCGAAATCCTTTGCGTCACGATCGCGGTTTGGGTCGCGATCAGGGTGGCAGCGCGCAGTGGAACGGCGGCGTTCGTCCATCGCCCCGTCCAGGGGGAGCCCCTCATCCGTACGGAACATAGCCTTGCATCGCCAGGTCTACGTCGGGCGGCCGGTGATCTGGATACGACAGGGCATGATTCTCGGCGCACTGTTATGCGTCGTACTTGGGGTAAGTCGGTTCTTAGCCCGCTATTACCTCGTCGTTGACGGACATTCGAAGGTCGTAGCCGGCGCCTCTTATGCCGATGTCAATTTCTGGCTACCAGGATACGACCTCATCGTCGCCTGTTTGTTCGCTGCGGCCCTGATCCTGGCGCTGGCAGCTGCCATGCCGCGGTTTCGCGCCTGGTTTTGGGATCCATGCTGTTCCCGGCGCTGGCGCTTCTTTTCTGGGGGCGTTCGTGGTTCCCGCGGCGACCGAGTATCTCTATGTGGGACCAAACCAGATCACGTTGGAGCTCCCGTATCTGCTCAGGAGCATCGCGGCACCCGCCGGGCCTATAACCTCGAAGGACCCTCGGTCGAAGAGCGAGAATTCGCAGTATCCGCCACGCCGTTGACTGCCGCCGATTTGACAAAGGATGCCGCCACGCTGCAGGACGCGCGCATCTGGGATTGGCGCGCGCTCGAGCCGCAACTACAGCAAATTCAGGGCCTGCGGCCCTATTACACGTTTAACGGCGTCGATATCGATCGGTACGAAATCGATAGCGCCGAGCGGCAGGTCATGATCACGGCGCGCGAACTCGATGTTACGCGGCTTCCCGCGCCCGCCCAGGTCTGGGTCAATCTCGCGCTCAAATACACCCACGGCTATGGCGTCGTCGCGGTCCCGGTGAACGAGATCGACGCGAGGGGCAATCCGGTCCTCTGGGCGCACGATATTCCGGTCGAAGCCAAGAAAGACCTCTCGGTGACCCGTGGCGAGATTTATTTCGGCGAGCTGACCGATGACCGTGTCTATGTGCACACTACCGAGAAAGAATTCGATTTCCCGCAAGGCCAGGCCAACGCCGAGACGGTATACCAGGGAAAAGGGAGAAATCCTGCTCTCCAACTTGTGGCGCAAGCTGGTCATTGCCCGCGAATTCGACGGCCTGCGGCTTTTCATCTCGGGATATTTCACGCCTGAGAGCCGGGTGATGCTGCGCCGGAATATCGTCGAGCGGGCCCAGACGCTCGCCCCATTCCTGAGCTTTGATCGCGATCCTTACATCGTCGCGGACGGCGACCATTATTCCTACATCCTCGATGCCTATACGACGTCGGAGAATTATCCATACAGCGAGGCCTATCAGGGATCACTGCCTACCTTCCGCGGGCAGAATTACTTGCGCAATTCCGTCAAGGCGGTGATCGACGCCTATAACGGCTCGGTGACGTTCTACGTCTTCGACCGGAACGATCCGATCATCAACGCCTATCGGCAGGTGCTGCCCGAACTTTTCAAGGACGCGCGCGAGATGCCGGAGAATTTGCGCCGGCACATCCGCTATCCGGAGGATATCTTCACGGTGCAGGCCGAGATGTACGGCACCTACCACATGACCAACCCGACCACCTTCTACAATCGTGAGGATCGCTGGGAGGTTCCGCACGAGCTTTATCGCAGCACCGAGATCGCGATGCTGCCCTATTACGTGACGACGCAGCTTCCCGGTTCCGGCAAGCCGGAGTTTCTGCTCATGTTGCCTTGTCGGTCGCCGGCAAGAACCAGATGGCGGGTTGGCTCGCGGGTCTCTGCGATGGCGAGAACTACGGGAAAATGGTGGCGTTCCGCTTCCCCAAAGGGACCTTCATCGACGGTCCGGCACAGGTGGAATCACGGATCAGCTCGGACAGCCGGTTCTCAGGTGATCTTACGCTTTGGGATCAGCACGGTTCGCAGGTCATTCGCGGCAATCTCATCGTGCTGCCGCTCGTCGACAACCAACTCATCATGATCGAGCCGGTCTATATCGAGGCGGAGCAGACCAAGATCCCGATGCTCGCCCGCGTGGTATTGGGGCAGCTCTTGCCCGATGACCGAAAAATCGAGTGGGCGAGCACGCTCACAGATGCCGAGCGCCTCCTCGTCGGTGCATCGGCGCCGACATCCGCCGCCGCAGGCACGCCCGACTACGGGAACGGGCAACGAAATACTGGAGCGTGCACGCGCACTATTCGGCGAGATGCAGCGGGAATATGCCGCCGGCAACTTCGCGCGCTACGGCGAGCTTCTCCAGCAACTCGGAAAGCTGCTCCTGCCGCCACATTGAAGGTCGAGCTATGTATCGTTTTCTCGAAGGCACGGCAGAGAAATATATGACGCGTGCAGTAAGGACCGTCACCCGGCAAACAACCATGCGTGAGCTGGGGCTCTGTTCGAGAAATACGATTTCAATTCCTTCCCCGTAGTGGAAGAAGAAAAGATGTTGGGGATCGTTACAAAATTCAATATCCGCTGGGCGTTTGCCTTTACCACCGGTCAGACGTTGCCCCATTGTACGACGAGTTAATGCGGCGGCCAGTCGCCGACGTGATAGACCGAAGCCGTCGTTCATATCGAGCCGACAGCACCATTGACACGAGTTCTTCAGTTGATGGTGAGCTTTAGTAACGTAAGTTCTGGTTATTGGCACCATCGCCAGTTGCTGGGGATGATCTCCGCGAGGACCTGATGCGCGCGCTCAAAGAGGCAACCCAGGACGGCTAGCGCCTGCGTCTGCACCAGATATTTCACCCGCAATCCAAACACCCGCGAGGTGAATCTCCGTGTCGATGCCGCTCCGCACTTTTCCTCGCCGGCATTAGGGGACTGATCCGCCGTCCAGCTAGCAGAGCAAGGCGCCTTGAACGATAGGCTGACCTCTCGGATAATCGTGCAGTAGCGGCGGCCCGGGAAGAGCAACATGCTCGACAAGCGCCAAACAATACGGAACCCGCGCCTACCCGGCGCGTCCTCCGGTTTTTCGGCCTCGATAAAGGCCGCGACAACAAGGAGAGCGTAACGCGAAGAACCTCCAGCCAAAGGAGCCTGAGGAGCGAAAACATGAGTTCGCCACCTGGTATATTTTCGCGGCTTTTCTCGGCGTGATGCTGATCCAGTATCTATGGATCCAATACACACAGGTCGAGACAATTCCGTACAGCCAATTCGAGCAATTGCTCGATGAGAACAAAATCTCCGAGGTGCTCGTCGGGTCAGAAACCATCCAAGGCACGCTCAAGGAGCCGTTTCCCGATGGACGAAAGCTATTCAGCACGACCCGTGTCGATCCTGCACTTGCCGGCAAGCTGAGTGCACATGGCGTCAAGGTCACGGGCGCGCCGTCGAGCAACTTTCTCTCGACGATTCTGTCTTGGGCGTTGCCCATCTTCATCTTCTACCTGATCTGGACGTACGGCTTCCGCCGCATGGCCGAGCGCCAGGGCTTCGGCGGCTTGATGACGATCGGGAAATCGCGCGCCAAGGTCTACGTCGAAACGGACACCAAGGTGACGTTCGCGCGATGTCGCCGGCGTCGACGAGGCGAAGTCCGAGCTCCAGGAGGTCGTCGCGTTCCTGAGAGACCCGAAAGCTTCGGCCGCCTCGGCGCGCGTATTCCCAAGGGCGTGCTGCTGGTCGGGGCCGCCGGGCACCGGAAAGACGCTGCTGGCGCGCGCGGTCGCCGGCGAGGCCGGGCGTGCCCTTCTTCTCCATATCGGGCTCGGAATTCGTCGAGATGTTCGTCGGCGTCGGGCGCCGCGCGGGTCCGCGACCTGTTCGAGCAGGCCGGACGCGCGGCGCCCTGCATTATCTTCATCGACGAACTCGACGCGCTGGACGCAGCCGCGTGCCTCGGCGCGTTCGGCGGCTATGACGAGAAGGAGCAGACGCTCAACCAGCTGCTCGCCGAGCTTGATGGCTTCGATCCGAGCACCGGCGTGATCTTGCTGGCCGCCACCAATCGGCCCGAGATGCTCGATCCGGCCCTGCTGCGCGCCGGGCGGTTCGACCGCCAGGTGCTGGTCGACCGCCCCGACCGCGCCGGCCGCGCTCGCGATCCTGAAGGTGCACGTCGCGCAAGGTGCAGCTTGCCGCGAACGTCGATCTCGACCAGATCGCCGGGCTGACGCCTGGCTTCACCGGCGCCGACCTCGCCAACCTGGTCAACGAGGCCGCCATCGTAGCGACGCGGCGCAACGGCGACGCGGTCACGCTCGACGACTTCACCGTGGCGATCGAACGCATCATCGCCGGCCTTGAGAAGAAGAGCCGCGTGCTCAGCCCGGAGGAACGACGACGCGTCGCCTATCACGAGATGGGCCACGCGCTGGTGGCCGCGACCCTGCCGGGCGTCGATCCTGTCCATAAGGTATCGATCATTCCGCGCGGCGTCGGGGCGCTGGGCTACACCATGCAGCGACCGACAGAGGATCGCTTTCTGCTGGCGCGCCACGAACTCGAAAACCGCATCAGCCGTGCTTATGGGCGGACGTGCGGCGGAGGCGCTGATCTTCGATGGCGAGGTCTCGACCGGCGCGTCCGACGACCTCCAGCGGGCGACCGAGATCGCCATCGAAATGGTCACACGCTATGGGATGACCGACACGCTTGGACCCCGCACCTATGCATCGCCGCCGCAGCCGTTTCTGACCGGGACCACGGCAAACCGCGTTGATGCGTCGGAGGCGACCGAGCGAGAGATCGATATTGCGGTGCGTGACATCGTGGTGAAAGCACTCGATCGGGCAACCGAAGTCCTGCAGACGCGCCAAACCGACCTTGACGAGGGCGCCCGCCTACTGCTCGCGCAGGAAACGGTGACGGCAGATCAATTCGCTGCAATCCGCTCAGCCGGTCCGCAGCAAAGTCGGCCGCATGAGGACCGGACGCGCGTGTTCAGGCGTCCGACAACGACGCAGCGATCGGATAAACTTTGAAACTTCGCGGATCGGAGCCCAGCCGAACCGCGAACTGCCCGCAGTATCCTATATTTGGAGGACAATAACTGACCGTTCTCAGGATACGCTCGCCGGATCGATTGCATCACAGACTGCGTCGATTGCAGCCGACGCTCACAATCTGCAAACCCGACGATTGGATGCTTGGCTATTTTGACCAGCCGAACGTCGGGCAGCCTCGCTCGTAAAATCGTCACGTGGCATCAGATAACTTGTTCACCAGGAAAGTCCGTTGCGGCCCTGGTCCAGGCGTCAGCAGCGCCAAGTGCGTCTGCTCCTCTGACCTCTATGTGCTTGCCCCGATATTCGCCGACCGCTATGCAGTCGGGTTTCAAAGTCGAGTATACCGCAATGTCGCAAGGCACACCGACTACAAAGACGCGATAGGGCACCATTGGACCCGATATCGGCCTGTCCGCTAGCCCGTCTGTAGAGCAGTCCTTGCGTGGCATGTGGTCACTCTCGCTACGAAAAGGCAGCTTGATGTCGGCGAGCCTCTCGACCTATCCAACTGCGACCCGCTGGTTAGCCGACGCGGTTTCGACAGAGCCAATCATTTGCCCGGCATGTTCATGACAAATGCGGAAAAGCACCTCGCTCAATTCGATCCGATGCGGCTCACTCAATCCAACCAGCGGCAAACAACAAACGATGACATGAGACCGAGCAGCGCTAGAGCTTGCTTGAGCGGAACAGGATTGGTCTCACGGAACAGCACCGCCGTCAGTTCGGCAATCGGACGCGCCAGACGCTGTGCACGAACCGATTGGCCCTGTTTCCAAGCCAAGAACATGTTGCGGCAGAGGCCGGGTGCGACGTTTGACGTTACTGAAATGCACCCATCGCCACCCTGTGCGAGATACGGCAAAGCCAGGGCATCCTCTCCGCACAGCAATCGGAAATTCGTGCCGACCAGCGGTCGCAGGCGGGCCGGCCGCGTCGCCAGCCGCATCCTTGAGCCCAATGATGCGCGGCAACTCCGCCAGCCGCGCAACCGTATGATCTGAAAGACCACAGGCTGTTCGCGACGGCACGTCATAAAGGATGATCGGCAGCCCCGTCGATTCCGCGAGTGACCGGAAGTGAGCGTAAAGCCCCGCCTGCATCGGCTTGTTGTAGTACGGCACAACTGACAAGACCGCGTCCGCCCCGGCTGCCTCCGCGTCCCGGGTTAATTCGATCGCATGCGCCGTTGCGTTCGCGCCGGCCCCGGCAATGACAGGAATTCGCCCGCGAGTTTGTGCAGCGGCAATTTGGACGAGCAATCGATGTTCTTCTGGGATCAATGTGGGCGCTTCCCCGGTCGTGCCGCAGACGATCAGTGCGGTTGCTCCGTGGGCGAGTTGCAGATCGCATAACCGCTCGAATGCCGGAATGTCGATGTCGCCTTCGGCGCCGAAGGGTGTCGGCAGAGCGGGAGCGTATCCGGTAAGCTTCGAAACGTGGCGACCGATGGAAGACATGACGTCAGGCGCTCCTCCGCCGAAGCTCAAGATCCGCGGCGCTGCCATGATGGAGCGCCGCCGGTGGATCGCGGCTCACTTTGAGGTCAATACTATCAGACACCATCACAACAATAGCCGGGTGGTATCCGTTCTCCGCGCGGACAAATCGCAGCGCTGCGTCACGATCCACGAATAACCCTCCGCAGATTCCCTTTTGATCTTGAACCACCCAGTTTCCCCGGCCGTCCTGTCCAATCGTGAACAGCCTTGGGCGGGTCCACGAGGGAGGTTCGTCACTTTCTTTGGCGTTGACCATCAGATTCTCCGTTAGATTGGTGCCGGGTCGCCATAACTGCGATGGGAATTCGCGCAAGGAGCCGAACTGGGTTGAAGAGCTGCGCGACTTGGAGCCACAGCCTCTTCAGCTTGGCAGCGCCGGCGACGGCGCGAAGCAGATCCTCGGCAGGAACGACGCTCATCCGCGCCTCTTCTGTTCGTTCTTAATCTGCGCTTGATCACGTAGGAATTCGAGATGGAGTGAGCTTCCGCTTCATAAGCTAGGCATAGGGGCCTATATCCCGCGCTACGCGGGAGCTTACGTTCAAATAAAGTTGTCGCAGCAGATCGGAATTGCCGACGTGGGGCCTATCAAAGGAACATGGGCAGGGGTGTCCCGTTGGGCCGCGTTGATACGGAGTGCCTCGACAAGTGCCCTCAGGATCGCCAAAGGCAAATCATCATGAGTCCCATCCGCCGTATCGTCGAGCGCCAGAGGCAAATGTGGCTGTTGTGAAAGCGAGCAAAACCATTCGCCCCCCTCACAGGCTATGCGCCTAATGCGCCAAGTCGGCAGTTCGAGCCGAACCAGGCCGAGAGCAAGGTCGGTCCAGGAGCCTGCTTCAACAAAACGATCGATGTCCGTCGCTAGTCCGCACTGCCTTGCCGACGACAGCCGAGGAAAAGCCTCGACGATCTGTTGCAGCAGGCCGACGGAGACTGCCGGGGCCAGCCGCACCCTTTCGTCAAGTCGAGCAAAATCGAGCGTGCGCGTGGCCACTGCCATCTCGCCCAAGCCGTCTCAGGGTCGAGCACAAAGATGGGGTTTCCGTCCATAAGAAATCCAGATCAGGCGGGCGGGCAGGAAATGTAAATCTCATAAGAGCCGGCGACATTGCCCCTAGCTCGCCGTCC
>CAVRDC010000029.1:0-17132 GCA_963719745.1 uncultured Alphaproteobacteria bacterium
TCGGAAGGATATCCATGAAACGGCCGGAATTCATCGTCCCGTCGGCGGTGCGGCAGCAGCTTGAACGCTTCCGACGCAGACTGCATTCGAGCGGCGGCCGCTTCTTGGCACTACGAAGCGTTCGCATCGCTCGCCATTATTCCCGGCTGATGGCTAAGCTGTGTTCATGATGCTGGCCGGCCAAGCCGTTGTGCCGTTGATCTTCAAGCTCGCGGCGAAAAATCTATTTCACGATAAACTTCGGTTTATTGCAACGATCGTTGGCATTGTCTTCTCGATCGTGCTCGTGACCGTGCAGATGGGGCTTTTCCTAAGCTTTGAGCGCATGGTGACGACAATGATTGACCATGCGCCCGCGGATCTCTGGATCATGCCGCTCGGGACCAAGTGCTTCGAGGATTCATCGCTGCTGGACGAACGCGAGCGGTTTCGAGCAATGGCAATCAAGGGGGTATCTGATGCGGTTCCGATCCTGATTAGCTTTGCGCAGTGGCGTGTGCCGAGCGGCGCCACGACGCCGGTCATTATCATCGGCTCCGATCCGTGGACTGCGGGGCTGCACCCTTGGAACATTTTCGAAGGTGGCCTTGACGCACTTTCTATTCCCGATGCGGTGGCGATCGACCGATCCTATTTTGAGCGGCTCGGGTCCGTGGGCCTCGGCGACACTGCCGAGATCCGCGATCGACGCGCGCAAGTGCGGGTAGTCACCAATGGTATCCGCTCGTTTACGACCACCCCGTATGTATTCGCGCTGCTCGACCGGGCGCGGACCTATACGGGGACGCCGCCGAGCAAGGTTACCTATCTGCTCGTCCATCTTGCCGCCGGCGCCGACGTGGAAAACGTTCGCAGCCGATTGAACGCGACGCTTGCCAAAGCCGAGGCGTTGACACCGGCCGAATTTCGCAGCCGCAGCCGCTCGTTCTGGCTGTTCGAAACCGGCGCCGGCGCCGCCCTCTTCGCCGGTGCCCTGCTCGGCATGATTGTCGGCATCGTCATCGTCGCGCAGACTCTTTATTCGAACACCAAGGAACATCTGAACGAATTTGCGACGCTGCGCGCTATCGGATCGTCCAGCACGTATATTCATGCCGTCATTATCATCCAGGCGCTGTTGAGCGCGGTCATCGGATTCGCTATCGCAGCCGGAACGGGCATGCTCATCGTGAAGGCGACCGCCGAAACTGCGCTGCCGGTCTTGATGACGTGGACCTTGATGGCAAGCTTGTTCCTGCTGACCGTCGTCATGTGTGTCGTTTCGGCAATTTCCGCCATCGTGCAGGTCGTACGCATCGATCCAGCGACGGCGTTCACGCGATGAGCCAACCGGTCGTTGAGGCAATCAATGTGGTGAAATCCCTCGGCGACGGCGCCCGTAAAGTGCGAGCCCTTAAAGGGGTGAGCCTTAAGCTTGAAGCCGGTGAGCTGGTGCTGCTGATGGGGCCTTCCGGCAGCGGCAAGACAACGCTCTTATCGGTGCTCGGATGCATACTATCGCCTAATGAGGGATCGGTGCGGGTCTGCGGCCAGTCAACGGTGGGTCTGCGGCCCGAAGCGCTGGCCAAGCTGAGGCGCGCCCATATTGGATTCGTCTTTCAGACTTATCATCTTTTTCCGACGTTGAACGCGGTCGATAATGTGCGGCTGGTCTTGGAGGTTGGCGGCGAGCGCCCACACCGTGCCGTCGGCAAGGCGATGGACGCGTTGGCAATGGTCGGGCTCGCGCACAAGGTTGATGCGTATCCTCTTGAGCTCAGCAGCGGCGAGCAGCAACGCGTCGCGATTGCCCGCGCCGTGGTTGGAGACGCAGCGGCGATCCTGGCCGACGAGCCGACGGCGGCGTTGGACAGCGAGAACGGGCATTCCATTATGTCGGTGCTCGCCGAGGTCGCCAAGGGGCCGGGCCGCGGTGTCCTGGTCGTCACCCACGACGCGCGGACATTGCCGTTCGCAAAAAGGATTGTTCGCATCGACGATGGCCGTATCGTCGGCGAGGAGCAAGGCGTCCCTGCCTCGCCCACCGAACAAACGAGGTCATTGCCAACAGCATGACAACGCTGCGGGGACAGAGGACGTTTTGGACCGTACTGGGCCTTTTCGGCGTGGCCGCGGTGGTAGCGGCAGCGACTGCGTGGCCGATCGGCGCTCAGGAAACGGCAAGCGACAAGACACGCGGTAACGGCGCGGGCTGGCGAGCCGTCGCCCCCGGCGTGGCGGAGCCGGGCTCGGGAGAAATCAAGATCTTGCCGCTGGTTGTCGGCCGTATCAGCGAAGTCCCGGTTGCCGCCAATGACAAAGTAGTCGCCGGCGAACCGGTCGTTCGCCTCGATGACGAGGAAGCCCGAGCGCGTGTGGCGACGGCACGAGCCCAGGTCGCAATGCGCGAGCGGGTGCGCAATGATCAATCTGCCGGCAAGGGCGAAAATCGGCGCACCGCTGAGGATGAGGTTGCTCATGCTGAGGCGACACTCGTTGAGGCTCGCGCAGCGTTCGACGTCGTCGCCCTCGCCAGGCGGGCCAACAGGGGGTCCGGACCGCCATGACGACCGCGCGTGGCGCGTGGACGCGCGCACAGGAGAACCTCAACCGGCAGCGGGCCCAGTTGCGCAAGCTTGAGACCGAATACGGAACGCCATTGCCGACCCCGAAGGAAGGCGAGCTCGAGGTTGCACGCAGCGAACTCTGGCTCTCCATCGCAGAGCTTGAAAAATTGACCGTCCGTGCGCCGATCGCAAGCACGGTGTTGCAGGTCAACGTTAAGGTCGGCGAAGTGGCAGGGCCGACCGCGTCGCAGCCGCTGATGTTGCTCGGCGATCTGTCGCGCCTGCGCGTGCGTGCGGAACTCGATGAACATGACGTCGGCAAGATCGCGGAGGGAGACAAGGCCGTGGTCCACGCCGATGCCTTTCGCGGCCGCGAGTTCGCCGGCAAGGTTGCCGCCATTGCGCCGATCGTCCGGCTGGGACGCATCAGTTCGCCCGAGTCGCGTCTCACTGACTTCAGCGTGAATGAGGTCCTGATTGATCTGGACGATCCTGGCCCGCTGCTGGTCGGGATGAAGGTGGAGGTGTATTTCTGACCCGCCGATACCGCGCAAAAGCCGGAGACTATAACTCCTTGAGATTATGGCTGAGGTCGCAGTCGTTTGCGAACCAGTCTCCGGTTCAAATTCCCTGCTAACAGGAAACTCTAAAATAGAAAGAAAATAGACATGACTGGAGGGGGCGCCATTAACAAAAAGTGCCCTACATTCAATTGGTCATGAATAAAAATAGGTATCCGCACTTGTGGAGAATGAGCGCCGGCTGATTAGCGAGCGGATCAAGCTCGGCCAGGCCGCGGCCAAGGCGCTCGGCGTGAAGCTCGGCGGGCGCAACGCACAATCCGATAGGACGGCGGCCGAGGCGACCGAGCGCGCCGAGCGCCTACGGCCGATCCTGACTGAGCTTGCGGACCTTTCGGCAAATCGGCCGCCGCCGAGCTCAATCGGCGCAAGGTCGCGACGCCGGCGGGCGGCCAGTGGTTCGCAACGCAGGTCATTCGGCTGCGCCAGCGACTCGAACTCGCTGGGCACGGCGACACGCCTTACTTCCCGGCGCCCACAAATATAGCCATAACGGCCGCCCGGCGCACTAGGTGGAAGGTTTGGCGGTGCTGGAGCCGCGCTTGGCTACCTTATGGGTCGTGGTGAGCTGATGGGTCGTGTTGAGCTGATGGGTCGTGGTGAGCTGATAGGAACGGGCGATCTCATCGGCCGCGGTTCGCTCATCGGAGCTGGTGGCGTGATAGACCGGGGTCCGCTCAAGGGCCCAAGCGGTGGCACTGGTCGTTTCGGGCTCAAAAAAGGCATGGCTACAGTTGGTGCTCCTCGATCGTCGATGGCGGCGGGAAGCGGGCGGAGGGCGGGCATCAGGCCAAGAAGCACGCCTCGGTTTGCAGCCACTCGCCGATGATGCGAGCGCGCTGCTCGCGATCGGCCGGTCATCGCCTATATCTGAATCGGCGCGAGCGTTGCGCAAATCAGTCCGTCAACCGGGGAATGCACGTTTAGTAGCGTTTGTTGTCTCCTCGGGCGAGCCCTCGGTGATTTTCCTTCTGGCGCCGAGGACTCGCCTTTGTTAGCGACGGCCGCCAAAGGCATATTACCTCACGAGCCTTAATGGCTTGGGAGGCTCTGGAATTTCCATCCAATGGGTCGGCATTAGTTCTTCCTCTCTGTTTAAATGTTCGGGCGCGACCTTCCATCGTTCGATTGATTTGTGCCAAAAGCCAACGATTGGACTATAGTCATCGTCTGGCGGAATGCTTTTGCATCGAGCCCATAGCAGCACTCGCGTCCCGGTCTTCGGTGCACTACCGATAGGTTTCCAGCTCGTCATTGCTCCACCTCCCCTTCTCCTTGTTGTTGATCCTCGCAGCAAATCAGGCAACTTTGCGAAATTGAACCTTCTTCGAGGCGGCATTAACTGGCGGTTCTAGAAGTGCGAAAACCAGCGAAGAGGTATAACTCGGCGCCTGGAGACTTCGGCCCGGATGCCCAGCCGCGTCCCCGATTGTTCTGGGTGACTGCGCCGGTAGGCTCGTCGAGGTCCGAGCGCGTCCTTGGTTAGCATCGCCAAATTGGTGGGATCGACGGCATGGCGGGAAGCGGCATTAGCGTTTACCTGACCCACTCCGATGAGGACCTCTTTTCTTGGGGCAAGGCCACGATTTCATCATGGCCGCACGGACGGGTACAACAAAATCCTCTTGCATCCGCTCGGGGTGCTTTTCGATTTCGCTCAGCACTGTTCGGACAATTTGTGGATTTCTTACGTCCTTCGGCGGGCAGGAAAGCTTGATCGACCGCAATGTTTCTAAGACCCCAATAACGAAGCCCATGCAGACTCCCGCGGCTGCAAGTCGAACAGCCTCCGTCCTACCCATATTTTGGGCCGTGTCCCCTTCCTTCTCAGCAAAATCGAGCCACGCTTTACAAAGCTGAAGCAAATAGCCCGCGCTCCCCCGATTTTCTTCAGTCTGCCCTTGGCTTACAGCCGGAGTAAGCGTAGTCAGCACAAACGCTATCATTGCCAAGCATCGCATGCCGTGGCCCCCCTCACACTTCCAGAGTCATCAACGCGCGAGGCTTTTTTCAGCCGTCAGGAAGAAGGTCGTCCGCATGAAGGATCATCCACTCGTTCGCGTCCGCGTATCGTCAGCGGGTGTCGCCGAACCGTTGGGCGGGAACGACGCCGCCCTTCGGAGTTATACCCTTTAGGAATTTGAAGAGGTCACTGTCCGTGGAAAGGACAAGGGTCGTGTTTTCGGCGATGATGGACTTATAGGCCTGCATGGTCCGCGTGAATTCATAGAATGCGACCGCTTCAGGGCTCTGGTTGTAAGCCTTCGCATAGATTTCGGTGGCTTTCGCGTCCGCCACGCCGCGGATCTCCTCAACCTGACGGTAGGCTTCAGACTGGATCTTGTTTAAATCGCGCACACGATTGCCGCGAATTCTGGCGGCTTCGCCGTTCCCTTCCGATAGGAAGCGTTCCGCGATCTGCCGCCGTTCACTGATCATTCGATCATAGATCTTCGGCCGCACGCTTTCATTGTAGTTGATCCGCTTGAACCGGATATCGAGCAATTCGATACCAAACACTCGAACCTTCTCAGCAGCTTCGGCAAAGATCTCCTGCTCGACCAGTTTGCGTCCCTTCTGGATCGGCACCAGTGACCCCACATCCAACTGGCGTCCCGCGTTGGTCATGAGGGTGTCGCGCAGCGGCACACGTTCCTTGGTGGTGCGGATGATCTCGATCAGTTCGTGCTTGGCGACGGCGTTACGGGTCTCGCTGCCTAAAACATCGTCCAGGCGGGATTGAGCACTGCGCTCGTCGTGCAGCCGAAGAAAGTACTGGAGAGGATCGACAATCCGCCAGCGGGCGAAGAGGTCAACCGAAACGTAGAGCTTGTCCTTGGTTGGCATATCGGACGGATTGCCGTCCCATTCGAGAACACGCTTGTCGATCAGGTTGACGTCCTGGATGAAGGGTACCTTGAACTTCAGACCAGCGTCCGTCACGGGAGCGCCGACAGGCATACCGAACTGCGTGATAATCGCCTGCTCGACTTCGCTCACCGTATAAATCGAACTCATCAAAATGTACGTCCCGATGGCAAGAACCGCCAAGATAGCTACCCATTTGATCCTGCTCATGGCCGGTCTCCCTTCTGGGAGTCGAGATTTAGCAATGGCAGAATGCCGCGCGTCTGCTCGTCGACAATGATCTTGGAACGTAGGCCCGGCATGACGTCCTGCAGGGTCTCGATGTAAATGCGACGGCGGGTAACCTCTGGGGCCTTGACGTATTCCGCCAATAAGGCGCCGAAGCGAGCAACATCGCCTTCCGCTTCATTGATCCTCTTGAGCCGGTAGCCGTCGGCTTCGCGGATCCGCTGATCCTTCTCGCCCTCGGCCAGCGGGATCACCTTATTGTAATCGCGCCGGGCCTCGTTGATCAGCTTCTCTTTCTCCTGCTGGGCCTGGTTGACCTCGTTGAACGACACCTGCACTGGTTCGGGCGGATTGATGTTTTTCAATTGCACCTGATCGATGCTGATTCCCATTGCGTATTTGGTCGAGAGCGCCTGCATCTTGGCCAGCGCTTCCGTTTCGATTTCTTGGCGGCCGATGGTAATCACCTCGTCTACGGTGCGATCGCCGACGACCTCGCGCATGACGGATTCGGAAACATCGCGGAGGGTCCCCCTCGGTTCCCGAACGTCGAAAAGGAATTTGACGGGATCGGAGATGCGGTATTGAACCACCCATTCCACCAATACGGCGTTCAGGTCACCCGTCACCATCTGCGTTTCTCGCTTGCCGTCGCGGGAAATCTGATACGGATCGGTGGCGCCCGGGGTCGCGAACCCGAATTCCTGCTTCAACTGCCGTTTGACGGGAATGATGGTCGCGACATCAATGCCCAGCGGCAGCTTGAAATGCAGTCCCGGCGGAACATCCTTGAGATACTTTCCGAAACGTTGCACGACAGCGACAGAGTCGCTCGGCACAGTGTAATAGGCCGTCCATGCGCCTAGGCCGACCAGAGCGATGACGGCAAGGACAATTGCTGGGCGCAGGCCACCACTCGGCATGATCTGCTTGAGTCGATCCTGCCCCTGCCGGACTAGATCCTCAAGATCGGAACCAGGCTCGGCCCCGCCACTCCAGGGGCCGCGTCGGCCGCCATTATCGTTCTGCGACGGCATTGAAATGACCTTTCGTGTCCTGCGTTCCTGGTTGATCTGATAACCAAGACTTCGGTGACGACGACGAGTGCGCCGAGAACGCAGCGAACGGCGTCTCATATTAACGGTTCGTTGCTTTTATGAACAGTATGTCAAAGAGCTACTGCCTTGTCCGAGGCCACCATCGACTTCGCGCGCGCGCCTTCCTCTAGGCCGCATCCGTCATGCTGCTCATGCGTCGGATTGCTCGCGCTTCATGACTTTCGAAACCGACTCTAAGGCGCCTCGCTGGGTTAGGTTGCCTTGGGCACTTCCGTTGACCGTGGTGTCGGCTTCACCACGCCGACCTGCGCATAGAATCTCTCCGTACCAAGCGCCATAGCCGCGCCCTGCTTGCCCATCCCGCGACCCAGCCGAGGTCTGGTGGCGAAGGATTTCGCGGGTGCACAGACGGCAACCGACGGCCTTCGTGTATAGTAATTAGCTAGTTTTGGAGAGCACCGTGAAGTTTACGCGTATTACCGTTGACCCGAATGTATGGTCCGGCCGTGCGTTGCAAGAGAACTTCGTCGAGTTGGTGGTAAGCGGTCTTGCTAATGTATCCGGCCTTTTGTTGGAGCGTGGGCTCCTGGCCATCATGGATATCAGCGCGCGTGCGATCTCATTAGCGGATAGGCTTCAACCGAGCCATTCGGGTCACCAGTGTTCGCATGCGCCGGGAAGACCGAACCTCCATCTCGTCTCATCCTCTCGCAGACCTCGGCAGGTAACAGTCAATTTCTCGCGCAGAACTAAGCGGCTGACGCCACGGCCGGCCTTGCCTCGAAGCTTCGGCCACGAGCCAGAACGCTCCAAGCGATCCGCGCCAGCTTGTTGGCGAGCGCGATCGCGAGAACATTGCGGTGCAGCCGCTTCTTGGCGGCGTCGATCCAGGGTTTGAGGCCGTGGCGCTCCCAGCTCTTCGGCTTAATCAGCACGACCCATGCCGCCTGTACGAACAGGACCCGCAGGTAGCGATTGCCACGCCTGGATATCTTGCCCAGGATGGTGCGGTCGCCAGTCGAGATCTGTTTGGGGACAAGCCCCAGCCAAGCGGCAAAGTCGCGGCCTTTGGAGAACCCATCTCCAGTACCGATCGCGGCCACCATCGCGCTGGAGATGATCGGGCCGACGCCGGGGACGCTCATCAGCCGCTCGCAACCGCCATCTTGGCGCGCAACCGTCTCGATCTCATCCGATAGATTCTGGACGCGCTCATCGAGTCTCCGCCAGTCGCCAGCCAAATCCTCGATGATCCGAACCATGCGGGGCGACAGGACATCGGGAGGTGTAGCTAGGATGCGCGGCAGCTCTGCGCGCAAAAACCGTAACCCTTGCCGCACCGCAACGCCGCGCTCCAACAGGAAGGCGCGAATTTGATTGATGATGCCGGTGCGCTGGCTGACCAATCGCTCCCGCACCCGGTGCAGTGCCTGCAAGTCGAGCTGATCGGCGGTCTTCGTCGCCACGAACTTCATCGTCGGCCGCTGCACCGCCTCGGCGATCGCCTCCGCATCGCGGAAGTCGTTCTTCTGTCCCTTCGAGTAGGGCCGCACGTACTTCGCCGGCATCAGCCGAGCATCGTGACCAAGCGCCTTAAGCTTGCGACTGAGATGATGTGCGCCGACGCAGGCTTCCATGCCAATTAAGCACGGCGGCATATTGGCAAATCGCGCTTTCACCTGGCCACGCGACCACTTCTGCCGCAGCACGATCGCACCGCGCTGATCAAGGCCAACAATGTGGAATGAGTTCTTGCCAATATCGATGCCGACTATCGCAATCGCGGTGTTTGGATTCTGAGACATAGCGTGCTCCTTGTCTTTGGCGCCCCTTGCCAGCTTCGATCGCTGGCGGGGCAGGACCACGGCCGGACCATTCCATTAGCAGATGGGAGGTGTCCCGTGCATCCGAGGATTGCGCATTCCTGTGGCAACTGTTGTGGGAATGGTCGCTGATCAAATGACTGAAGAAAAAATTATAGCGGCGTTTCCCGACCTTGAACAGGCGGATATTCACGAGGCTTTGCGGTATGCGGCGGATACTGTTCGCGAGCGCGAGCTGCCATTAGCTATTCCGTGAGGTTTTTAGTCGATAATGCACTATCGCCGATGGTGGCAGAAGGTCTTCGGCGAAATGGCCACGATGCCACGCACGTTCGTGATTATGCATTGCAGGCAGCCGCTCGCGCTTGCGGCCCCAGGAACTGATCCAGTCCTTGACTTGTTTGTGTGAGACGCCTTCGCTGCGGTCGAGCGAGGCAATGGCCCGCTTGACGCCAGCGACCTGCCATTCACTCAAGTCGAGGTATTCGTTGAGTGCTTCGGCCGCGAGAAACGACCGGGTCCGTCCGGTGTGTGCGATGGTGAAGCGGCTACGATAACTGGCCTTACTATACTACGGCGACTCTGTAGGGGTGCGGAAGGTTATCAGCACCAAACGAGGCGCCACGTCATGCTGGCACGCGCCTTCGCAGTGCGCGAGTCGGAAGATGACAAGCAAGCGCGAATGGGGAAACCAATCGACGACGTGGACGCGCCCGATCTTGCGACGCCAATCAACAGACCGCAGCAACGTCGGCGCTGCTCCCATCCGCGAGTGCCCGACCCTTATTGGCGCTCGAAATCCGGCGCAATCAGTTTCGACCTTCTTGCCGCGGACGCCAGTCGATTCCAGCTGGCTTCAATAATCAAATCGAGATTTATGGTTGTAGACGTGGGGATCGCTTCCTGACGAACGCGACCGCCCGAAGGAAGCTGCGTCGAGCTGTCCTTATTGCGTCATACAAACTTTGCGTCTCAAATGTCACACGGGTGCTACCGAGCGGCGGACTTCGACAATCAGCCGGCCGCTCCATGCGTTGCGATGGCACGGCCGAGGCGAAGAGTCTCGCGGACGAGCAACTCGAGGTCCTCCCGGCGCGTCCGATGATTGTTGATTGCCGCGCGCAGGCAGTGATGGCTGTGCACGGTCGTGTCGGACACGGCGGCGAGGCCCTCCTCCTGCAGTCTCAGCATAATCTCGGTGTTTAGCTCCTTGAGCGCCGCGCTGTCCAGACCGGAGGCGCGATAGCGGAAGCAGACGATATTGATGTTTGTCGGGGCGACGAGTTCAAGATCAGGCTCGGCCTCGATCAGCGCGCTGAGGCGGTGTGCATGATCGATGTCCTGGTCGATCAGACGTCCAAACTTTTCGACGCCGTGCTCCTTCAGCGCCATCCAGATCTTGAGTGCCCGGAATCCGCGCGAGGTTTGCAGGCCCCATTCGTGCAACCACTCTCCGGATGCGAGGCCGCGCGGCGCCGACTGGAGATATTCGGGCGTAACGGCGAACGTGGCGCGATGAGCCGACGCGTCCCTGACCAGCGCGCAACCCGCCTCGAATGGCGCGTGCAGCCACTTGTGGGGATCGAGGGCGAGCGAATCCGCCTTTTCGATCCCCGCGACCCGGTGGGCGTTCCTGGGTGCGATGGCGATGAGGGCACCGATGCATCCGTCGACATGGAGCCAGAGATCCTCTTCGCTGGCGAGAGCCGCAAGCGCCGGCAAGTCGTCGATGGCGCCCGTGTTGACCGAGCCCGCGGTCGCGATCACGCAGCAGGGCGCCAACCCGTCCGCCCGGTCTTTCGCGATGGCGGCGCGCAGCGCATCGACGTCCATTCGCAACTCGCGGTCTGTCGGAATGCGCCGCAGCGCTTGATTGCCGAGGCCGAGTACCTCCATCGCCTTGCGATGACAGGAATGAATCTGATCAGATCCGTAGAAGCACAGGGACTTTTCGATCGCTGCGACACCGAGCTCGCGCACGTCGACGCCCGCCTTGACGTTACGTGCGACGGCCAGGCCGACGATGTTCGCCATTGAGCCGCCGCTTACGAGCGTGCCGCTAGCGGAACGGGGAAAGCCGACCATGGTCTTAAGCCAGTCTACGACCTGCCGGTCCATTAATGCGGCGGCGTGACTCCGCCGCCGAGATTGGAGCCTTGGATCGCGGCGAGAAAATCGCCAATCGCGCCGGTGAAATTGCTCGAGCCCATATACCAGGCCCAGAAGCGCGGATGGACGTTGCCCATCGGATAGGCCATTACCGTCTCGGCGACCTCGCGATAGACCTCGGCGAGCAGCTCGGGCTTTCTTGGCAAAGGGGCGTCAAAAGATGCGCGCACCTCCGGCAGCATCTCTTTCCAGACGGGGCGGTCGCGGACATCGCGGAGATAGGCAACCGCGTCATCTAGAATTCGGCGCGATATTGCCAGCGCTTCGCTCCAATCGTCCGGATCGAGCGTTTCGCGGCCGGGGCGCGCGATGATCTCCGGCCGATCGATCGGGAGCGCCATTCGCGAACTCATAAGGCGTCGAACTGAGCTGACGGCGTCGACCGATGCAGAGGTTGGAGGCGGCGCCACAACGGTGGGAATCAGCGTTGGCATGGCGGGTGCCGTGGGTCCGGCCGCAGGTGCACTACCCAATTCGGCGATCGCCTCCAACAGCTTCTTGCGATGGCCGAACGACGCGACGCCGATGTCCTTGAGATCGTCGTTTGTCAGCCGCCCCAGCAGCTCGCCGTCGATGTCGTTGGTGCGTAAAATCTCTGCATACTGGGCCAGACCGATCCCGCGAAGCCAACCGTCGATGTCCAAGTTCAGTCCCCTGGGCTCTTGTCAGCGGCAGTTTTTGAAAAACAGTTGAGTCATCGGCGCCCGCCGTGTTCCCAAGGGGTTTCCTGAACCAACCTCGGACCGCGCCATGTGGACACCGACCACTCGACAACAGCATAGCCGCCCCGTCACGCGATACCAGACTGATCTAACCGACGCGGAGTGGCGCGTGATCGCGCCGCATCTGCCAAAGCGCTGCGCCACGGGCCGGCCGCGCGCGTGGCCGATGCGCGAGATCATCAACAGCATCTTCTATGTCATGCGGGCGGGCTGCCCGTGGCGCCTGCTGCCGAACGACTTGCCGCCGTGGGGACGATTTACCGCTGGTTTGCCGCCTGGCGCGACGATGGGCGCTTTGAACGGATAAACCATGCGCTCGTGATGGCAGATCGTGAAAGGGTCGGGCGCGACGCCAGCCCCTCGGCCGCGATCATCGACAGCCAGAGCGTCAAGACCACCGAGGCCAGCGGCCCACGCGGTTACGATGCGGGAAAGCAGGTCAACGGGCGCAAGCGCCACGCGCTCGTTGACACCGAAGGGCGTGGCCTCGTGCTCGAACCGCATCCGGCGAGCATCCAGGATCGCGACGGCGGCGGACCGCTTCTGCGTGTTTCCCGCCGCATGTTCACGTTCATCCAGCGCGTCTTCGCCGACAGCGGATATGCCGGGGAGAAGGTCACTACAGCCATGGTTGATCGCCGTCGAAATCGTGCGCAAAAATCCCGACCAAATCGGCTTCGCCGTAAACCCGCGTCGCTGAGTTGTCGAACGGTTCTTCGCCTGGATTGGACGCAACCGGAGACTGGCAAAGGACTCCGAGGCCACGAGACGCGCCTTCCTCTACGCCGCATCCATCATGCTGCTCGTGCGTCGGATCGCTCGTGCTACATGACTTTCGGAACCGACTTTAAGGCGCGTCGCTGGGTTAGGTTGCCTTGGGCACTTCCGTTGACCGTGGTGTCGGCTTCACCACGCCGACCTGCGCATAGAATCTCTCCGTACCAAGCGCCATAGCGGCGCCCTGCTTGCCCATCCCGCGACCCAGCCGAGGTCTGGTGGCGAAGGATTTCGCGGGTGCACAGACGGCAACCGACGGCCGGACGCAATGTTCGAGAAGTCCACCTTCAGATTATAGATATCGCGCCACGCCTGATGCTCATGGCGTCGCCCTCAGAGATCGTCGACGATCTCAACGTCACCGGCTTAGTTGGGTTCGTTTGGAAAATTCGTCTTGTGCGGACCGTACTCGCGCGGAGCGTCGCGCCAGCGCAAACCGTTCCTGATGACATAGATGATCGCACTGATCACCTGCCGGTCATCCACTCTCGCAATCCCGTGTGACAGCGGAAAATACGGCTCGATCCGGCGCATTTGCGCCTTCGACAGCAAAAATAAATCAGCCATGACGACGCCTCCTCGCGTCGCCGAAATCAAACGATCACCTGATCCGCTCCGGTACTCGGACATGCCGAGTGTTTTGGGCCAGTCCGCGATCTGCTGCATTGCGGCCCCTCCCGTGGATTTATCGAGCTTGACCGGGCTTCTGGACCTTGGCGACAGATAGTTTATCCGACAAATTCCCAGCGTAGTAGATCGCTGGACTAAATAGGCAAAGCAGATGCCCTTGGCCTGATCCGCAGCGTGGCCCAGGGATTGCTCTTCCCCCGCTGCGAGCCAGTACGATGCTCCGTCTAATCTTAGGGGTGGACATGAAGGCCTCAAGAAGCGCCGGTCGAGCTAAGAGCACCGTCAGCATGCTCCGTTTAGCCGTTTCTAGAGGAGAGTTTGCGCGCGATGATTGACCGTCCAGCGGCTGCAGTAGCGGCCGCCGCCATCGCTCCCATCCCCTTACCGCACTCGGTGCGGCAGAGGATTTTCCTCTACCTAGGCATCTTGATCGTTCTGCTGGCCTTTGGTGCCCCCTCCGGCGGACTGATGGATATTCCGATAAGCTTTTTTCTTAAAAACAAACTGCATTTGAAGGCGCACGAGGCCGCCGAGTTCCGGCTTGTGTCCGCCGTCCCCCTCTACCTGTCCTGTGTTTTCGGATTCATCCGCGACACGTGGAATCCCTTCGGGATGCGAGACCGAGGGTTCATGCTCTTGTTCGGCACCATCAGCGCCGGCCTCTACGTCTTTTTTGCCTTCACCCCTGTCACATATGTGACGCTCCTCGTCGCGGTCGTGCTGTTGACTACTTCATTCCTTTTCGTCGGAAGCGCTCAGAACGGACTGACTTCGATGATCGGCCAGCAGCATGCGATGTCCGGCCAGATCAGCGCGGTGTGGAACATCTTCGCGTCTGTCCCCCTCGTCGGGGCTTTCCTCATCGGCGGCACTCTCAGCGGCCTGCTCGAAGACAGGAATGCCGATCAGGCCGCGCGCATCTTATTTCTCGTCGGCGCCGCGATCATGGCCACGGTGGCCGCGTATGCCGTGTGGAAGCCCCGAAGCGTGTTTGACAACGTCCGCGCCGAACACGGGACCGCTGCGCATCCGCTGAAGGATTTGAACAGGCTGGTGCGGCATTGGCCGATTTACCCGGCTCTGCTGATCTGGCTCTTATGGAACTTCGCGCCTGGTTCAGCCACACCGCTTCAGTACTACCTTCAAAACACCCTCCACGCCGAGGATGCTCAGTGGGGTCAGTGGAACGCCCTCTTCGCCGCCTCCTTCATTCCGACTTTCATGGTGTTCGGCCTTCTCTGCCAGAGGGTTCCCTTGAAGACCCTGCTCTTGTGGGGGACCGTCGTTGCAATTCCACAGATGGTTCCGTTGCTCTTTATTCATTCGGTGACAGGAGCTTTGATCGCGGCGGCGCCAATCGGCCTCATGGGCGGTATTGCGACCGCCGCCTACTTGGACCTGATCATTCGGTCGTGCCCCCGGGGTCTACAGGGGACGACGCTAATGATGTCCGGCGGACTTTATTTTATCGCCTCGCGATTTGGCGATGTTCTAGGGACAAACCTTTATGACTACTACGGCGGCTTTTACGCTTGCGTAATCGCCATCACGGTTGTCTACGCCATGATCCTCCCGACCCTCCTCCTGGTGCCCAAACGTCTGATTGCTACCGCCGACGGGCAAACGCCTGATTTCAGTTTCGCAGCGGGTTAGGTCTCGGACGAAGTGATCGAATAACAGTTGGCTAACGGCAAAAACGATGCCAATGATACTGCCGCAATCTGCAAGGCGGTAACGCGGCCATCAATGCGTTTCGTACCTATGAAATGCGAATAGCAACAATCGGGATTGATGTTGCATCGCAGCCGGCAGCATTTGGTTCGCCAACGAACAATGCTGTGAATGCGATCCGCGAAAGCGTCAACACGCTCGTTCGACCACCGCCTAAACGTTTTTATAGGTTGTCCTGAATGAACGCGGGACATAGAGTGCGGCTCTGGGCCCAGTGTAGCGGTGGCAATGAGAACACCTATAAGGGTTCGCGTGGTCAGATTCTCTTGCAGCTGACTTAGCGGCAGCCTGAGGGGACGAGCGAAATCTCCAGAACTCCTTTGACACACGCTCAGGCGATCAATTTTGTGCGCAGCATCGGCGTGCGGCAGATCCGGCTCGTCTGTGGTCTGATCCTCTTCTGCTATTTACTATCGCATTACATCAATCATTCGCTGGGTAATGTGTCGCTGGACGCCATGGAATATGGGCTGTGGTTCCATGTGGCTTTGTGGCACAGCGTAATCGGCACGCTGCTCCTATACTCGGCCCTGGCGGTACACGGCACGTTGGGACTGTGGGCGCTTTATCAGCGACGCCACTTTCGCTGGAAAATTACCGAAATCGTGCAGCTCACGCTCGGCCTTAGCATCCCCGCATTACTGTGTACGCACCTTATTGGGGAACGCTTGGGTGTCACGTTATACGGACTTCAGAGAAGCTACGCACAAGCATTATACAACTTTTGGGTAGTGCGGCCGGACCTGGGCGTCCTGCAAGCGATGCTGTTGCTCGTCGCGTGGATTCACGGCTGCATCGGGGTTTATTTCTGGCTGCGTTTAAAGCGCTTCTTTCCAAAAATGGCGCCTGTCCTGCTCGGGCTGGCTGTTCTGCTCCCAGTGCTCGCCCTGCTCGGCTTTTATCAACAGGGAAGGACGATCGAGCTCCTTGCGCAACAGCCCGAATGGCGTGCCCAGATCCTGGCTCCGGCGCGGATTGGGACCGCTGCCAACGCGACAATCTGATCTGGCTGCGGGATTATTTCCTGATATTTTACGCCGCCGCCATTGCCTTGGTTTTTGCGGCGCGCGGTGTTCGCCTCATTAACGAGCGACGGGGCGGCATGATCCGGCTAACTCATCCGGATAGAGTAATCCGGGTGCCCAAGGGCTTGACCGTTCTTGAAGCCAGCTATCGACATCGTGTGCCTCATGCCAACGTCTGTGGTGGCAAGGGACGATGTTCGACCTGCCGGATTTGGATAGTGAGCGACCGTAGCGGACTGCCACAGCCCTCGGCTCGTGAAGCTTTTGTCCTTGAGCGAGTCGGTGCGAGTGCTGATCCGGCCGTACGGCTCGCATGTCAGCTCCGACCATCGAGAGATATCACGATCATCCAATTGCTTCCGCCGCACGTGGGCGCGTCTTTCGTGCACGGCAAAAATCGCGTTCACCCCGGCGAAGAGCGTTATATCGTGAGCATGTTCGTCGATATGCGCGGCTCAACGCAGATGGCGGCCGACAAGCTTCCGTTCGATACCGTGTTCATTGTCAATCGCTTCCTTGGAGCTATCTCGCAGGCCGTGATTCGTGCCGGGGGCAACGTGAACCAGTACCTCGGCGATGGATTACTTGCCTTGTTTGGCGTTGACACGGACCGGAAATCTGCGTGCCGGCAGGCACTCTATGCTGCGGCGATGGTGGCTGAGAACGTCGAACATCTCAACCGGCAACTCGCCGAAGCTGAACACACAGTCATCAGGTTCGGAATTGGAATCAACGGGGGAGAGGTAATCGTCGGTGATATCGGTTATGGCGAAAACGTTGCGTTCACTGCTTTAGGCGACGCGGTGAACGTCGCCGCGCGGCTCCAGGATATCTCTAAGGAGCTCAAGTGCGAGGTTGTCATCTCCGACGAGGTGTACCAGACGGCTGGACTGCCCCACGATCAGTTGCAACTGAAGGAAGTCGCCGTTCGCGGCCGCGCCGCTCCGATCGTCGTGCGAACCGTCCTTAAGGCC
>CAVRDC010000030.1:0-7048 GCA_963719745.1 uncultured Alphaproteobacteria bacterium
GCCGTCGACACCACCCATCGCGACCCGCCTTCAGAAGCTCTCGCGAGCCGAAGCCCCCCTGCCACACGATCCGCTTGCCGCCGGTGCAGATTGACAGGCGCCGAGCGGCGAGCACGCAATGCGGAAACGGCGTATCAAATGCGGCCGATCCGCCACCGCCGATCGTCGCAGCGCTGGGCAGGCAAAACGGGGGACGAAGATGAGCGATCAAACGCCGCAAGGCACCGCGACCACGATGCTGGTTGAGAAGAAAAGCTTCAGCATTCCCCGTTTCACGACCCAGGGCGGACGCCTGATCAAGAACGTCCGCGTCGGTTATGAAACCTACGGCCGGCTCAACGCCGCCGGCGACAACGCCATCCTCGTCTGCCACTACTTCTCCGGCAGTTCCCACTGCGCCGGCAAATACCGTCCCGACGACGAATTGGCCGGTTACTGGGACGCCATCATCGGGCCCGGCAAGGCGATCGATACCGACCGCTATTTCGTCGTCAGCGCGGATACGATGTCGAACGTCAACCCCAAGGACCCGATGGTCACGACCGTCGGCCCGGCGACGATCGATCCCGACACCGGGCGCCCGTACGGCTCGACCTTTCCGATCGTCACCATCCGAGATTTCGTTCGCGTCCAGCGAGCGCTGATCGACCACCTGGGCGTCAGGCGCCTGAAATGCGTCACCGGGCCTTCGATGGGCGCGATGCAGACGCTGGAATGGGGCGCCCAATATCCCGAGCTGGTGGAGCGGCTGATCCCGGTCGCCGGCGCCGGGCTGCAGGCCGAGCCGTATTTCATCGCCGAGATCGACATGTGGGCGACGCCGATCCTGATGGACCGCCACTGGAAGGGCGGCGACTATTTCGGCGGTCCCGAGCCGGCCGAGGGATTGCGGCAGTCGTTGAAGATCGTGACCGTGACGGCGCGCGCGCCGGATTGGGCGCTAAATCTGTTCGGCCGCAATTGGACCAAGCCGGGCGTAGATCCACTCGCGGCCGCCGAGAATACGTACAGCGTCGAGAGCACGCTCGATGCCGTCGTGTTGCAGCGCGGCCGTTACGCCGATGCCGCGCATCTGGTGCATCTGGTGCGCGGCTGCCGCATTTACGATGTCGATCAGGGCGGTTCGGTCAAAGCGATCCGCGCGCCGACGCTGTTGATTGCGGTGCGCACCGACGGAGTCATGTTCCCGGCCTATTCGCGGCGGGCGGCGGAGCGATTGCGGGCGCAAGGGACGCCGGTGCAGTTGGCGGAAATCGACACCGACGGCGGCCATTTGGACTGCTTGTACGAGATTGCCCGCGCCGCTCCGCAGATCGCGGACTTTCTCGCGGCCGCTGAAGCAAGCAGCCATTCCGGTTGCGCGCCGTTTAGGCTATTGCTGCGCCGCTGCCGGCCCCAGCGAGGTCTGAATGTTTCCGAAGCCCAAAGCGCAACTCAAGCCCAATACCTACGCCTACGAGTCCGAGCCCATGGTGAAAGCCACCGGCTTTCGCGAATACGATGCGCGCTGGCTGTTCGGCAGCGAGATCAACCTGATGGGGGTCGAGGCGCTGGGGCTCGGTCTCGGCACGCTGATCCACGAACTCGGCGTCAAGCCCGACATCGTCACTGGCCACGATTTCCGCTCCTACTCGGCGTCGATCAAGATGGCGCTCACAAACGGCCTCATGGCGGCCGGCTGCAGGGTGCACGACATCGGGCTTGCGGTGACCCCGATGGCCTATTTCGCTCAGTTCGACCTCGACGTGCCCTGCGTCGCCATGGTCACCGCCTCGCACAACGACAACGGCTGGACCGGCGTGAAGATGGGGGCGAACCGCCCGCTCACCTTCGGCCCCGACGAGATGCGCCGGCTCAAGGACATCGTGCTCGGCGGCGCTTACAAAATGCAGGCTGGCGGCGCCTACGCCTTCGTCGAGAACTTTCCGGCGCGCTATATCGCCGACCTCACCAAGCGGCCGCAGCTCAGGCGCCGCCTCAGTGTGGTCTGCGCCTGCGGCAACGGCACCGCCGGCGCCTTCGCGCCGCAAGTGCTCGAAAAAATCGGCTGCGAGGTCATCCCGCTCGATTGCGAGCTCGACCACACTTTCCCCAACTACAATCCGAACACCGAAGACATGAAAATGCTGCACGCCATGCGCGACGCGGTGCTGGCGAGCGGCGCCGACGTGGCCTTGGGCTTCGACGGCGACGGCGACCGCTGCGGCGTGGTCGACAACACGGGCGAGGAGATCTTTGCCGACAAGGTCGGCGTCATGCTGGCGCGCGATATCTCGGCGCAGCTTAAAGATGCGCTGTTCGTCGCGGACGTGAAGTCGACCGGCTTGTTTGCGACCGATCCGGTGCTGATCAAGAATGGCGCCAGAACCGATTACTGGAAGACCGGCCATTCCTACATGAAGCGACGCGTCAACGAGATCGGCGCTATCGCCGGGTTCGAGAAATCCGGCCACTTCTTTTTCAACAAGCCGCTCGGCCGCGGCTATGACGACGGACTGATCTTCGCGCTTGCGGTCTGCGACATGCTCGACCGCAATCCAGGGAAGAGCATGGCCGATCTGAAAGACGCGCTGCCGAAAACCTGGTCGTCGCCGACCATGTCGCCGCACTGCGCCGACGAGGAAAAGTACGCGATAGTCGATGCCGTGGTGAAGCACTTCGAGGAGCAAAGGAAATTGGGCGGCATCGTCGCCAGCCAGCCAATCCGCGACCTCGTCACCGTCAACGGCGTGCGCGTCACCGTCGAGGACGGCACCTGGGGCCTCGTGCGCGCCTCCTCCAACAAGCCGGAACTGGTCGTCGTGGTCGAAAGCCCAGTCTCAGAAGCGCGCATGCGCGAGATGTTTACGGCGATCGACGCCGTGCTGCGCACCCACAAGGAAGTCGGGGAGTATAATCAGACGATTTAGGAGCTCAAGCCATCTCCGTCTTCGTTTCGCGGTAGAGCGAACCTCGATTGGGTCGCAAGGGATATCGGCTGAGACATAGACAACTCATCGCCTGTGCAAGTACTCTCCCTGAAGCAGCGTGTTTTTCGAGCGAACGTCAGAGTTGTACGATAGCCGATCGAGGCAATCATGAAGCCCTGCCGTGCCCCGGATGGTTCGCTTCTGCCGGCCCAGCATCGCCCGTTCCTCGGCGAGTTGCTGCGCACTCTGCAAGAAAGCAATTTTCGTCAAAGCAAGATAAGGCCGCACCTGCCGCGGCTCGTCGACGCGCTCGCCGATATCTGTTCGACCGAAGATGCCCTGCGCGCCTGGTCGGATGAATTGAGCGGCTGGGTACGTTGGCATCGGCTTCCGGCCTACTGGCTCACCTTCATCTTCCAATCGGTTGCCCTAAAGCGACATTCCCTTCACTTTTTCCGTGCTTGCGATCTGTACTCCGACTCCCAAACGAACTTCGCCGATGACACGGCCCTAAACTCGCTCGAAACAGCCTACATTGCCTACGTACGAAATCGCGAGACCCTCGGTGAGGCTTTCAAGCCGGTCGAGGTTTATCTGCGGCAGAAGCTTCAATACTATTATGACTATTATTATCGGTGGTCGCGCCCCTTCGATTTTTTGCAATGCCATCCGTGCGCCGAGCACATGCACATGTATGTAAGTCAAGTTTGGCTGGAGAACAGCATTGCCGAGGATGACAAGCAATTCCGCATCTCCGACCCCATGGCGCTCGCTGCTGTTATAGAACAATGCAAGACTGAGGAGTTCGCCTATCATAGGATCGTGGCCCGCCGATTTTTAGGTCTGTATCATGGCGCGGAGGGGCGGTACGATCTGAGCGCGCAGCAACTCAAGCTGGCGCTTGAAGAAGCTCGCGCGCTCCATGTCGATACCGAAATCGGCCACCTTCGCCGCCTCTACGGATTCACGCTGCGCAAGATCGGAGAGCTCGACGAGTTTCGTCATCAATTTGAACAGGCCTACGCCTTCGAGCAAGTTGAGGTGTGGTTCAGCTACACAACCTATTGGCAGGCCTTATCAGCTCGAGAATTGGGCGATACGTTAATGCGTTTCGCAGGCCGCCTCGCTGAGGCTGACGGGAGCTTTCGCGTCGAGGTTCAGGATCCCGAGAAGATGCGGCCGGCGCTGGCAGCCTATCACGATGGGCGTTTGTTTCTGCACAGCCATATGACCGCCCAATGCCCCTTTCCGGTTGGGCGCGCGGCCAAGCAGCAAATCTTCCGGTCCTTCTCCGGAAATGCTGTTCAAGTCGCGTGCATGCTGAAGAGCTCCGGCGATATCCTTGCCGAAGTGGAATGGAGCGGTCCCCGCGAGGCGACCGAGATCGTCACGGAGATCGCGGCCGCACGGGAAGCGGCGCCGACGTCGCTTGCAGAATTTCGGCGAAACCGCGCGATTTGCTATAGCGGCTTAGGCACCTTGCCGGGCCGGTTCGAAGATTATCTGGCCAACTTCACGGACCATTTTTCTGCCAGACGCGCTTACATGAAAGAACTGGCCGCGCTCGACGCTAAGCTCATACAGACGCAATCGTACGAAACCATTGCTGAGCACCTATTGAAACTGCGACTTCCGGACACGGTATTTCTGCTTTTCCATGTGGACCAGGACAAAGGCCATCTCGTGCTCGTGGACATGAGCAGCGGCGTGGTTGGTCCGTGGAAGGTCAATTTCGGCGAACACGAGCTCCGGGCGATCAATCAGGACTACAAGAACGGAGTCACAAATGTCACGACGAGAAAGGCCGCACTGGACAAATTGACATCGCGCTACGCCGAATTGCTTGGCCCGGTACTTGAACCTCTAATGCGGTTCCTGCCGGACAAGCATGTGAAGATTTTCTCCCGCCTGCAAATGAACGCCGTGCCGTTCCACGCGCTCCGCTTCGGCGGCAAGTATTTGATCAAGCACTGCCAGACGATCAGCTACGGGCAGACGCTCGGCCTTTTCCTCGCCACTCATTCCACTTCGACCGAGCAATACGATGCCGCACTGCGATGCGTCGTCGGAACGGAGGTACCATGGTACGATCTCATTCTGAACGAGCTTCGTCGAGCCGGCAACGATTTTGTCGAGGATCGCCGAGTTGGCTGGCCGCAGTTGATGGGATCCTTGGCCGCCAAGCCGGCTCGCGACGTCTTGTTCGCCTGCCATGGCAGATACGATGCGAGCAATATGGACGACAGCTACCTGGACCTTGGATCTGAGGGCGATGAGGGAAAGGTTTCGTTCTCCCGCGTGTTCGAAGGACTCGATCTGCGCGGCTGCCGCAGCATTATCATGGGAGCCTGCGAGAGCGGCCTGGCGCGCGCAGAAATCAGCGCCGAGTATGTCGGCTTGCCGAGCGCCATGCTTTCGTCTGGCGCACGCTACGTGATTGGCGCATTATGGACCATACCCCAGCTGGAGACAGCCGTCCTTGTGAAGCGTTACCTGGAGCTGATCAAAGACGAAACGGTGGGCGTTTGCGCGGCGCTCTGCGCGGCGCAGCGCGAACTAATGACAATGACGCGGGATCAGCTTTTCGAATGGGTTCGCGCCATTCTGGCGCAAAGCCCTGAATTGAACGATGTGCTGAAGCAAGTGGCGGAGATGGATGAATATCCCTTCGCGCATCCCTATCATTGGGCCGGGCTGCAGGCCGTCGGCGATATTTGATCCGGCTGAGTGATCACATCGAAAGTACACCGGCCATGGACACACCGACCGACCTGCAACCGCCGCTGCGTGATCTGCTGGCGCAACTGCAAGACGCAGTTCGCAACAATGATCGCGATGAAGCGACTCGGCTTGAGCGACGAATATCGCAACTTCTGGCCGCCGGAGCGCGTGAGCGGGAGGCGGTGGAACGTGAAGTCCGCGCCCTGATGGAAAGCCTCGATACCGCCGCGACAACCCCGCCCGCGACCGCCCTCTATCGTTTGGACGGCGAGCTCAGTGCCGAGCCGACCAATGGCGACGGCGTGATCTATCTGGTGTGGTTCGGCACCAACCGCAAGCCGAGCGCCGACGGGAATGGCTACAGCGGGGAGCGCCACGAGCTCGTAACCCGAGGGCGCGTCGACGTGCATGTGCCGAAAGCGCATCGTTTCGGCGAGACTGGCTCCAGTCTATGGCAACGCCTGAAGCGGCGCGACCTGCGCGACGATCGCTTACGGGTGCAGGACATCGAGCGGCTGGAACCTCAGGATTTCTTCGCGCAAATTCAACAAAAAATGTCGGAGGCGCGCAAGGCCGGCGATGTACCGCACGCCTTGTTTTTCCTGCACGGCTTCAATGTGACGTTCGAGGATGCTGCCATCCGCGCCGCACAGATCGGCGTCGACCTCAACGTGGAGGGAGCGACGGGTTTCTTCAGTTGGCCGTCCCGCGGCAGCGCGTGGGCTTATCCGGTCGATGAGGCGACCATCGAGGCGAGCGAACGGGCAATCACCGATTTCCTCGTCGATTTCAACGCCAACTGCGGTGCGGAAAAAGTGCACGTGATCGCCCACAGTATGGGCAATCGCGGCTTGCTGCGCGCCCTGCAGCGGATCGCGGCGAACGCGCAGACGCGTGGCAAAGTGAAATTTGGTCAAATATTTCTCGCTGCGCCCGACGTCGACCGCGATCTGTTTCTTGACCTCGCCGATCTCTATGCCCAACATGCTGAACGCACCACGCTTTATGCCTCCAATGCTGATCTCCCGGTGCATATGTCGTCGAAACTGCACGAGGCGGCGCGCGCAGGTTATTTCGTGCCCTACACGGTCGCGCCCGGGCTCGATACGGTAGCGGTGCCGAACTTTGACATCGATTTGTTGGGCCATTCCTATTTCGCCCAGGCCGAAGCTTTGTTGCACGACATCTTCGATCTCATGCGGTTCAACCAATCGCCCGGGCAGCGGCAGCGGATCGATCGCGCCAATTATCAGGGTACCGAATTCTGGAGTTTGAGAAGGTAAGGCGAATAACCGGAGAAAATCACACTTGGATGGCGACGGCGTCCGCGCCATCGCAGCACCGAGCCGGTTCGGTATTTCGACGAACGCAGACGGGCCGCGGGACGAGCAGCTCGAGAGCTATACTTCCTGATACAC
>CAVRDC010000031.1:0-232951 GCA_963719745.1 uncultured Alphaproteobacteria bacterium
CCACTGTTAGTGCTGCAGATTTTCCGATCTGTTGTCGATGACCCCGTGGCTTGCTGCGCTCGACCGGCGCCGTCACCATCGCCGCCGCCCCGAACCGGCGAAGCCGACGTCACCATCGGTCGTCCCCGATCTGCGAACAACAATTCACTGACGAGAAATGGCGACGGCGCCGCCGGCGACCTCACCATCGTGCGGCCGGCAGCCGCTGCACCGCCCAGGCGGCTCGCGCAGGTCGGTCGGCGTTACAGCTCGCTGGAATCGGCGCTCGTCTCGCGCGCGCGCGAAAGGGGCGCGATAATAGTAAACTCTGCCCGACTGTTAGTGCTGCAGATTTTCCGATCTGTTGTCGATGACCCCGTGGCTCGCTGCGCTCGACCGGCGCCGTCACCATCGCCGCCGCCCCGAGCCGGCGAAGCCGACGTCACCAGCGGTCGCCCCGATCTGCGAACAACAATTCACCAAAAAGAACTGGCGACGGCGCCGCCGGCGACCTCACCATCGTGCGGCCGGCACCCGCGGGACCGCCCAGGCGGCTCGCGCAGGTCGGCCGGCGTCACAGCTCGCTGGAATCGGCGCTCGTCTCGCGCGCGCGCGAAACGGGCGCGATAATAGTAAACTCTGCCCGACTGTTAGTGCTGCAGATTTTCCGATCTGTTGTCGATGACCCCGTGGCTCGCTGCGCTCGACCGGCGCCGTCACCATCGCCGCCGCCCCGAGCCGGCGAAGCCGACGTCACCAGCGGTCGCCCCGATCTGCGAACAACAATTCACCAAAAAGAACTGGCGACGTCGACCAGCAGCCGCAGCGCCGGCTCGAGCCGGTCGTTCTGCTCGGCGCAGCTCGGTCTCACAGCTCGCTGGAATCGGCGGCGCCTCGCGCGCGCGAGTGGGTGAGAGATATGGTGAACTCGGGGGCGGTTATGCACCGCAGTTTTTTCGACCGGGTGGCTGTGATCGCGACCCTGTAGCTCGCCGCGGCAGCGACACCGACGCGCAAATCAGAAAAAGAAATCCGCCAGCTCGCGCGCGCGCACGCGAGGTGAGAAAAAGGCAAAGGCATATGCACCGCCGGTTCTTCGACCGGGTCGCGGTGCTCCCTACCCTGTAGCTCGGGCAATAAACGACAAAGAATATTGCCGGCGCAGCCACCGAGCCAACACGCCATCGTCGCGGGTGCCGCACCAAGAGATAAAGACCTCGCTCTCACCAGCCGAAAAATCAGGAGAGAGAGTCCGGCGTAGGGATAAGAGGCTTACTGCGCCTTGGACGCGGTAGCGGCGATGGAGGCCACGGCAGCCTGGACCTGGAGTTTTTACCGGGACATGTCCCGGTTTCTCAGCGCTGGGGTCTCTTCTGAAATGGATGTTCTCACCTAAGATCGCGAATCGAGCGGTTCAGATGATACCGCAAGATGGGCATTGCCCCGGATCGATCTCTGAGCGTGTCCGCAGCCGGGCGAGCGGCGACAGCTAAAGCACGGAACTGAGTGAAGGTGCGTACAAGAGGTCATTGACGTTGCGGCTCAATCTCATCTCAGCAGCGATCGTCATCACGATATTAATCGGTACAAAGGCTTAGCGTCTATGTCAGATTTATTTGTTTTCGACAGGAACAAAAAGAAAAAACGGACGTTTCGGCGATAGGCAACTCGAAGAAAAAAATTTGATGTGATTAGGTCGTGTGCGACCCGCGTCCATCGGGGCTCCGGGGGCAAGGGAGACATTCGTCATGAAAACTGTAGAAGCGGCACTTACCCTTGGTGCGTGCACTTCAATCGTCTTTCCGTACTTTGCGGCAGCGCAAGTCGCACAATCCGGATATTCGCTGCCGCTGGCACTCGCGGTGGAAGCGGCGACCACAGCTATTGATGCCTGTGCGGCCAAGGGATGGCCGGTTTCGGCGTTTGTAGTGGATACTTCCGGCGTCGTTAGGGTGCATCTCAAGGGCGACCACAGCACCATCCACACCAAGGACTCGGGCATTCCGCAAAGCCTATACCGTGGTAACCATGGGGCCGATTTTCGGTTTCGACCGGACAAGCGCTTTTGCCGAGACAGTCAGCAAAAATCCGGCCGGTGCTAATTCGTCGCTTTTTGACCTGCCCGATATTATAGCCGTTGCTGGCGGTGTCGCGATCAAGCACGGCAACGAGATCGTAGCTGGGCTCGGTGTCGGCGGTGCGCCAGGCGGCGATAGGGACGAGGCCTGCGCGGAAGCAGGCGTTGCCAAAATTACCCCCCGGGTGAACGCCAACCTCTAACATTACGCCGGTTTGAACCAGGGCGGCCGCCCCCCGAATCGACCTATCCAAACGTTCGGCGATCAGTATTCTGGGCCATTCGATCATCATGGAAACTACCGTGCGCGACTGCGCGCGGGTCGTCGCAGCGGCCATGGTGGCGTCGACGTGCCGCCTAGTGAACCAAGGAGGCGTCTCCATGGAAAATATGCTTGGAGAGTTCGATCTAAACCGACGTCGCTTCCTTGGCGCGGCAGCTCTTGCCTTTGCAGCGGGTCAATTCAGTCTTGTTCGCCCCGCGACAGCAAAATCTAAAACGTCACGCCTGCCGAGTGTTAAAGGCAGGGACTTCTTTCCTGGCTTCTCGACTGAGTTGGTCAAGACAAGCGGGACCACCATCCACGTTTTGCGAAAGGGCACCGGTCGGCCGCTGCTGTTGATGCACGGATACCCCGAAACGCATCTAACATGGCACAAAGTAGCGCTGCAGCTTGCGGAGAAATTCTCAGTGATCGTGCCCGATCTCCGCGGCTACGGTGATTCCGGAAGACCCCAAGACGGCGAACGGCACGAGAATTATTCGTTTCGCGCCATGGCGCAGGATCAGGTCGATGTGATGCGTCATTATGGTCACGAGCGCTTCCTGGTCGCGGCTCATGACCGCGGCGCGCGTGTCGCGCATCGGCTCTGTCTTGATCACTCCGAAAGCGTTGAGAAAGCTTGCCTTATGGACATCGCGCCTACCCTCACGATGTATGACGGAACGAACCAACAGTTCGCCACCGCATACATGTGGTGGTTCTTTCTAATACAGCCTACCCCTCTTCCTGAACATACGATTGGGCTCGATCCAGAGTTTTATTTGAAGCGGATATTCGGCGGTCTGAATAAGACTCCGGGAGCGATCGGGCCCGAGGAAATGGCCGAATACACACGTGCCTTTTCGGATGCAGCGATTCACTCTACGTGTGAGGATTTCCGCGCCGCTGCGGACATCGATTTGGAAATGGACAAAGCCGATGATGCAGCCGGTAAAAAGATCGAATGTCCACTTCATGTCCTCTGGGGCGCAAGGAATACCGTCGGCGCGTTGTGGGACATGCTCGCCGTCTGGCGAGCGAAGTGCGCCGCATCGGTAACGGGGAAGGATCTCGATTGCGGTCATTTTCTACAGGAAGAGAGACCTCAGGATGTCCTAACGGAATTGCACCAATTTTTTAATTGAGGAGATATGAGTGCATTACAAATTGGTAGATGAAACGCCCAAGACTTTCGTTCTCGTATTCGAGACAAATGATGAATTGGCGGGAGGCCTAAAGGAGTTTGCATCCGAGCAAAAGCTTGCTTCGGCAAGTTTCAAGGCCATAGGGGCACTTTCATCGGTGAGGCTTGCGTGGTTCAACTGGCAAACGAAACAATATGAACCCTCCGTTTCCCTGAACGAACAGGTCGAATTACTTTCACTCATCGGCGACGTTGCCCTGAAAGACGGAGAGCCCCAGGTTCATGCCCACGCCGTAGTCGGCAAACGAGACGGCACAGCGCATGGTGGGCACCTGTTGCAAGCTCACGTGCGTCCGACTTGTGAAGTGGTGTTAACGGAGAGTCCGGCCCACCTAAGGAAAGAATTCGACCCCGCGGTGGGAATTGCGTTGATCAAGCTTTAGCGCTTATCTCCAATTGAGACCGTGATACGAATAATCTCTACGGATTGAGGGACTGGGGCGCTTTACGGCTCAAGCCGTCGATAATTGCGGAGAATCAGCTGAGCCCGGAAAGGTGCCATTCCTGGGCTTACGTCACAGAAGTATCGCCTGGGTGAAAACCTGACGAGACACATCCAGCATCGTAACAAAGCTATCTATAAAATGAGGTCAAAATGTCGAAGTTCCAATCCACGACGGCGCAGGCCGAGCCAAATACCGCGATTGCTCCCCAGCTGCTCTCGCAAATTCACGAGGCTCCGGGCCGCGGCATCTTACCCAACATTAGTCTACATGATGCTGCTACTCCCCACATGTACCAACTCGACGTACAGCCGGTGGAGCAGACTTCGGAGCTTTTGCAGCGGCAATATCTCAGTGGCAGCAACGCCACGTTTGTGAAGTGGACTGCGAAAAAGGGTGCCGTTGTGCCGCTCCATCACCACGTTAACGAACAAATCACGTGGATCACGCATGGATCGGCTGAGGTTTATTCACAGGGACGAAAAATACATTCTGAGGGCAGGGGATGTCATGGTCATCCCGCCCAATGTTCCTCATGAATTCGTATTCGTGGAAGACACAATCGACATCGATATCTTTGCCCCTGGTCGTCAAGATTGGCTCGACGGCACAGCGACCTATTATTCCAAATAGCCCGGGGACAATCGACGGCAAAATACGGTGCGCTAGTTAGGGTAGGCAGGCATTTAGGTGACCCGGGAAGCTTCGATGGTCGGCGGTCCGCATCGTGATCACATCGATCGGTCTTCATCGTCGCTGTCCCCTCGGACGACTCCTCCCGCTGCCATCGCGCCTCAGGCAGGTACTCCGCAGCGCTCTCCATCAAGCCGCGGCAGGCATCGGAAATGATGAGCTGCACGCCCTTGAGGCCACGATCAACCAGGTGCCGCAGAAACGCCGACCAGCCAGACTTGTCCTCTTTGGCACCTTCGCAGATGCCCAGAAATCTCCCGAAAACCCTCGGAATTGACGGCGCTGGCTACCAGGAGTGAGACATTGCGGACCTCGCCGGCCCAAGTGCGCTTCATCACGATGCCGTCGAGATAAAGGTACGGGTGCTCGCCTTCGATACGCCGGTTCCGCCAAGCCTCGATCTTGGCGTAGATCTTCTTATTGAGGTTCGACACGGTGCTCGGGCTCACGCGTACCCAGAGGGCTTCGGTAATGTCCTCCACCCGCCGCACCGAAATCCCCGCAAGATACATCTCGATCAGCGCTTCCTCGACCGAGCTCCCCGTCGGCGGTAGCGTTCGATGATCGCAGTCTCAAAGGTCTGGCGCCGCAACTTCGGTATCTTGAGATTGACTTCGCCGGCGCTGGTCTGCAGCGTCCGCTCGTAACTGCCAGCACGGGTATCCTGCCGAGCTTGACTGCGTTCGTAACGTCCAGCGCCGCAAAGCTGGTCTGCCTCAGCATCCAGCATGGCGTTCAACGTCTCCTCCACTGTGCCACGTACCATCTCGCCAAGATGGTCTCGAATCCGGGTTTCGTCGATCTGGATCACCTGGCCCATCGGCTTCTCGTCACTCATCGGTTGCTCCTTCATTCTAGAAGAAGCCGTCAGTCCTGAAAGTGCGAAAAATTTGTAGTTATCGCTTTCCCAGCGGGGTTCCACTATCTCCCGGGCTATCTCAGCGCGGGCTCGCAACCCGCTTTGCTTTCGGACGTTTGGAAAGTGCTCGACGAGGCTCGCTTATTCAAGCAAGCAATGCCGCGTACGTGTGCTCCCTTGAGCGTTCGCATGAGCAATGCCGGCGAATTTGGCTGGGTTACGGATCGCGATGGCGCCTATCGTCATCAAACCATACACCCCGTTACCGATTCCAAAATCGCTGCTGAATCTGTGGTCGCAGACAACTAGCTAGTCTGGGCACCCAATCTTTGCCTCGTCAACTATTACAGCTAGGAGGCTCGACTTGGGCTTCATAAGGCCCGGGGTGATTTGACTTTTGCCGCGCCGATTGTTTCGATTTCTTTCGGCGACTAGGCGACGTTTTCGCTCGGTGGCATGTCGCGCAAAGATCCGGTGCGGCACCTCGATTGCACAACGGCGACGTCATATGCTTCTAATTCTCGCCTTGCATCCGGGCAAAATTGCCAGTGAAATTCACATGCGTTGGAAAACGCGGCGTTCGGGCCGCCTGGCGCCCAATCGGAGGGGATCGACGTTGCCTCGTCCGGGAATTGAACCAGTTCTGGGGTCAGACAGTGAAATTCGAGTTTCTGGTAGTCTGCTTGATTGCTATTCTGGACGCGCGTGCACTCGATTTATGGCGCGGAATCGCTTTGCGTGCCGCGATCTCTTGCACCTTCGCCAGCTGCGCCTCTTGCGAACGCTCGCCTGCAATCGCGAGGAGCGCCGACTGGATGTCGTCAAGGCCGGCAGCGGTCACTGCGGACTTTGCATCCGGCCAAATGCCGTCAACTTTTAAGGCACGCTCGATGAACTTTCGGCGGGCGTCGTGGGTTGTGCCGGGAACGCGCAGTTCGCGCGCCGCGCGAGCTACCCCGCCTTCCGGTCTGCCGCGCTGGGTTTTCTGGACAGGTTGACCGAAAATAGAAAGCTTGGCCTCGGCGTGGCGAACCCACTCCGCCACTAGACCGCACTTCTCGAGCAAATGCATCGCCGCATGGCCCAGAATTTCCTCGATTTTCGCCATACGGAAATCGACATCGTCGCCGTTCGCCTGCGTGATGTTGGTCAGCACGGCGGCGGCGTGTGCTTCCGCTATGGTCGAGCTCGCAGACAAACCGGATTGCGCAACGTCTGCGTTTTGCGCGTGTGGGTTGGGTGCGCCTGACCTTTCAGCACCTTGGTTGCTCGATTTCAAAACAATCATTCCAGTCGCGTCTGTCGGCTTCACGCCAAGATTGCGCTTCCGATGGTCGATTTGAACGGCTACCCGCCGTCGTGCTTTCGGAATGTTTCTATTCATCTTGTCTCTCCTGTGAGGCGCGCCGCCAATGATTTTTGGGCGGAGGAGACAAGATGCGTATTTTCAATGGGCAATATCAGCCCAATGGGATTCGCCCAACCTATTTCGTCGCCTTCGTTTGCTTTTGGAGACGCGAGCCAGTGGCGATACGTTCGCGCACTTCAACGATAATCAGGGGTCTGAGAACGGATAAGAGTTGCTCAGTGAGCTTCGACCCGTATCTTTGGCTGAAAACGTCCGCGACCGGCTCCACGATGGAGCGTACGCTAAAGTCAAGGTAAGCGTTGCGCTCTGGATCGCGAGCTTGTCTCAACATCTTTCTCAGATGGTCGATGCTGAAATTCTTGTATCGGGCCATTTTGCGAAGCTGGCAACAAATATGTTTATCTTTTGACTCCCCAGAATTAGCTGATTTAATTTTGTTCGCATCCTGAAGAAGTTGACAGTAGGCCCGGTAACCCCATTTTGTCGGTTTGTTGGTTGAGTAGTGCGCTGCGGCAAAACAATACAACAGAAGTCGCCAATGCCAAGGTTTTTTGGGATCGAGTTTCGCGTCCGCAAATGCGTTATTAATGTGGGTCGTCAGAAAGGGATTGTTTGGATCCGCCCAGTCAAAATCGCCAATCCTTAAATCGAGGCCATATTGGCTGGCCACATAAGAGATTGTATTTTCTATTGTAGTCGCCAAGTCTGGCGCTGCCGCAAAATATTCTGCCAATCTCTCAGAAGCATTCTTTCCTTCGGTAGCTATTTTGAGCTCCGCCTTTTCCGGTGTCTCCTAACCGCCGCACCGACATAACAAATTGGGCAAAATCATCCCGGCTGGTTGTGACCAACGTGGTGTGTATCTTGTCCGTCACGCAACGCGGCTCGTGAGGGCGACTTTGGTCAAGTTTAGTCAGAAGATGCATAATGTGCAGCTCGATCGCAAACTAATTGCGTCGAACACGCCGCTTCAACTCGCCGTGGCAGCTGCGCTTGCCTTCCCCGATGGCTCAATGACGGCATCTGGTCTGAGGCGGGAATGCGCTCGCGGCCACCTCGTTGTCGAGCGTATCGCAGGGAAGGACTATACTACGCTGGCCAACATCGAACGGATGAGGGAGTTATGCCGCGTCGCAGTAAAGGACCACGTCTCCTGCTCCGGAAAGAGCGACGCGGGAAGACGGGTCGTGTCGTCCAACATGCCACTTGGGTCATCCTCGACACCGTCAGCGGGCGACGCGAAAAGAGCACAGGCTGCGGCGTTGACGATCGTCCGGGAGCTGAAAGAGCGCTCGCCGACTACCTAGCCCGCAAGCATCTCACCCAGGTATCGAAGGACGAACGTGACCCTGCACATATCCCTATCGCCGACGTCCTCGCATTGTACGCCCGCGACATCGCGCCCGGCCATGCGCGTCCAAGAGAAACCGCGCAACGCATCATGGCGCTGCTCTCATTCTTCGACAACAAGATGCTCATCGAGATCAATGGTGCGCTGTGCCGCATGTACGTCCGAACACGAACGACGGATGCCGCCGCACGCCGCGAACTTGAGGACCTTCGTGCAGCCATCAACCATCACCGCCGCGAAGGCTTGTGCTCTAAGATCATTGAAGTCGTTTTCCCGCCCGAGCGTCCCGCGCGCGATCGTTGGCTCACACGATCAGAAGCCGCACGTTTGATCTGGGTGGCGTGGCGGTACCGCGAGAAGCAAAAGGGCCTCGAAACGAACCGACGCTCGCGCCGGCATATTGCGCGATTTATCCTCGTGGCGCTTTACACCGGAACGCGCGCCAGCGCCGTGTGTGGCGCAGCTCTAGAGCCAACACCGGGCCATGGCTGGATCGACCTAAATCGCGGTGTTTTCTACAGACGGCCCAAAGGCCGGCAGGAAACCAAGAAACGTCAGCCCCCAATACCCCTGCCGCTCCGTCTCCTAGCGCATCTCCGGCGCTGGAAGCGCAATGGTCAACGGTTCGCCGTGGAGTGGGACTACGAGCCGGTGAAGCGGATCTCGAAGGCCTTCGCCCGGGCAGTCGTCGATGCAGAGCTCGGCCCCGACGTCATACCGCACACTCTGCGGCATACAGCGGCAACATGGCTGATGCAGGCCGGCACCGACATCTGGGAGGCCGCAGGCTACCTGGGCATGACGGTCGAAGCATTATCGGCCCGTTACGGTCACCACCATCCGGACCATCTATCGGGCGCCCGTACTGCGTTCGAGCGGATGCGTTCCGTGGGGGATATCGTGGGTGATAGGAAAGCAAAAATCAGCTAAACGTTGGTCGGAGTGGCAGGATTTGAACCTGCGACCCCCTCGTCCCGAACGAGGTGCGCTACCAGACTGCGCTACACTCCGACATAAGGCGGCGCTTATACAATCGGCCCCGCCGGGCTGCAAGCGCCGGCTATTTCCGCTATCTAGACAATCTAAGCAGCCGAGGAGTTGTATGACAGTCCCGCTGACGACGCGCATCCTGAAGGCCGACGAAGCTTCGGTTGCGGAGGCGGCGCGCGTGCTCGCTGCCGGCGGCCTGGTCGCTTTTCCGACCGAGACCGTCTACGGCCTCGGCGCCGACGCCACCAATGGCCGCGCCGTCGCGCGCCTTTACGAGGCCAAGGGCCGGCCGGCCTTCAATCCGCTGATCGCCCACGCTGTCGACCTCAAAGCGGCGCAGAAGCTGGCGCGCTTCAACCCCAAGGCGGTGCGGCTTGCCAAAGCCTTCTGGCCGGGGCCGCTGACGCTGGTGCTGCCGCGGGCGGCCAAGTGCCGCGTCGCCGAGCTGGCGACGGCCGGCCTCGACACCATCGCCGTGCGCATCCCCGACCATAAGGTGGCGCAGGATATTCTGGCGGCCTTCGGCAATCCCGTGGTCGCGCCTTCGGCTAATCGGTCCGGGCACGTTTCGCCGACCAGGGCGGAGCATGTCCAGGCGGATCTCGCCGGCCGGATTGATCTCATCATCGACGGTGGCGCCACGCCGGTCGGCGTCGAATCGACCATCGTCGCCTGCCTCGGCGAACCGGTCCTGCTGCGACCCGGCGGGCTGCCGCGCGCGGCAATCGAAGCCGTGCTCCAGCAAAAACTCGTCCATGCGCCGATGAGCAGCACGGGTGCCGACGGCGCGCCGCTCGCGCCTGGCATGCTTGCGGCCCATTATGCGCCGCGCACGGAGCTGCGGCGCAATGTCCGTCGCATCGAGGGCGGTGAAGCCCTGCTTGCGTTCGGACCGGCGCTGCCCGACGGCGCCAAGCGCGCGGCAAAAGTGCTTAACCTTTCCGCCCGCGGCGACCTGATCGAGGCGGCGGCCAATCTGTTTTCCCATCTGCGCACGCTCGATGCCGCAGGCACTCATGCCATCGCGGTCATGCCCATCCCCGCCGAGGGCCTCGGCGAGGCCATCAACGATCGCCTCGCCCGCGCGGCGGCGGCGCGGTAGGTGATGCGCGGGTGAGCAACCTCGCCTATCATTTATTGTGCAGGCCGTGTTGGATGCCGTGATGCTCAACAAGTCACCACCTGCCGCCGACCCATCCCTGCTCGCGCGTTTCGCCGCGATCGTGGGCGAGAAATACGCCATCACCGATCCGCAAGCGCAGTTGCCTTACGTCGTGGAAATGCGCGATCTGTACCACGGACGCACCCCGATGGTGCTGCGCCCCGGCTCTGTCGCCGAAGTTTCGCGGATTCTCAAGCTCGCCAACGACACCGCGACGCCGATCGTGCCGCAAGGCGGCAATACCGGGCTCGTCGGCGGGCAGATTCCGCACAACAACGAGATTGTGCTGTCGCTCACGAGGCTCGATCGCATCCGCGAAGTCGACCCGACCTCCAACACCATCACCTGCGAGGCCGGCGTCACCTTGCAGCGCGCGCGCGAATCCGCAGCCAGCGTCGATCGGCTGTATCCGCAGCTGCTGCCGTCGGAAGGGACCTGCACGATTGGCGGTAATCTGTCGACCAATGCCGGCGGCACCGCCGCGCTCGCCTACGGCATCGCCCGCGCGCACGTGCTCGGCATCGAGGTGGTCCTTGCCGACGGCCGCGTCCTCAATGACCTCAAAAAGCTGAAGAAGGACAATACCGGCTACGATTTGAAGAACCTGTTCGTCGGCGCGGAAGGCACACTGGGCGTCATCACCGCGGCCGTGCTGCGCCTGGTGCCGCGGCCGCGCGCAGTCGAGACCGCTTTTGTCGGCGTGCCCACGCCGCAGGCCGCACTCGCGCTTCTCGGTATCGCCGCGCAAAGCGCCGCCGGCGAGGTAACCAGCTTCGAGCTGATGCCGCGCAGCGGTCTCGAGCTGGTGCTGCGCCACGCCGCAGCTTGCCGCGACCCGCTCGCGTCACCGCATCCCTGGTACGTGCTCATCGAGCTCTCCTCGCAGGCCAGAAGTAATCTCCGCGAGGTGATGGAGGAGGTGCTGGCGCAGGGATTGGAACGAGGACTTATCGCCGACGCAACCATTGCGGAAAGCCTTGAACAGGCCAAGGCATTTTGGCGCGTCCGCGAAATGTTCGGCGAAGTGCAGCGCCACGAGGGCGGCTCGATCAAGCACGATATTTCGGTGCCGGTAGGGGCCGTACCGGCTTTCATCGAGGAGGCGGATGCCGCGGTGGTCGCGCTCATTCCCAGTGCGCGCCCGCTCCCATTCGGGCACCTCGGCGACGGCAACATTCACTATAACGTCGCCCAGCCGGTCGGCGCCGACAAAACGGACTTTCTCAAACGCTGGGACGACGTGAATGACGTCGTTTTCGCGATCGTGAAAAAATACGGCGGCTCGATCTCGGCCGAGCACGGCATCGGCGTCATGAAGCGCGATCTACTGCCGGCGGTGAAGGATCCGGTCGCGCTCGAACTGATGCGCAGCCTCAAGCGCATGTTCGACCCCAACAACATTCTCAATCCCGGCAAGGTGCTTTAGGGCCCGTAATGCGCGACGGCCCAGACCGGGATCGCCGGTCGGAGCCGTCTGCGTCGTAACCCAGCGCGCGTCGATTGCCGTCAACTCGCGACTGTCATCACCACCAGCAGCGACGCCAACCACAGCCGCGCCAACCCCAGCCCGGGCCATAACCCCAGGCCCAGCGGCGGTAGCCGTGCCCCCAGCGGCCGTAGCCGTATCCCCAGCGGCGGTAACCGTATCCCCAGCGGCGGTAGCCGTAGCCCCAGCGGCCGCGCCAGCCAGGCCCCCACCAACGCGCTTCCTGAATGTTGTCGGCAATCTGCGCCTTGGCCGGGGTCAGTCCATTGACCGGCATCGCCGCCGATGCCTGGCCGATCATCATGGTTGATCCAAGCAAGGCGAGAGCGAAAGCAGTGGTTCTCAAGCTCGCCATGGCAACTCCTCCTTTTCTCGTTCTCACCGATCTAATCGTCGCCCAAGCTGAGAGTTCCACGGACGCCATGTAAGGATCCTGAAGAGATCGTTGGCTAATATTAATCGGCGCCCGCGCACCCGCGAGCATCTGGCTCACTCTCGCTGGTGACAAACAAGCAAAAAAATTTTCGTTTTGCGCCGCAAAGTGGCCGTCATCATTTCGTCCCAGTGCCGGTCGTATTCAGGTTGCCGGTGGCGTTTCGCAGGACGCTTCGCAAGCGAAGCGCCGCTTCGAGGTCTCCACGACCGGCACCCGGCCAAGTTACAGGGCGTTACAAAACGGGTCGCGCCAAAAAGATATCTGGGGAAGGATCGCCCTGGAGGGCATCTTTTTGGAGCACTTTGTCATGTCGCACGATCTGCGCCACGCATCCGGTGCGAGTTTGCCCGGAAAGCGGCCGATTTCGTGGCGCATCCTTTTCGACATGCGGGATTGGGCCGGGCGGCCGTTCTGGCGTCCTTGAAGCACCGCGTTCTAAAATAACGTCAGTTGATCGTTGCGCTTCTTCGGTGCGGCGGCCGCGGTATCTTGCCCTTTGTCAGCTGCGGCAGTCCCAACTTCCGTCACCGGCGCGATGAGGCCGGCGTCGTCATGGGCCGCGCGGTTCACGGCGGGAGAGACTTCGTAGCATTCGAGTAGCGTCTCAGGCGCCGGTGCGATGAGCGCGCTTGCCGTCAAGGCGTCGACCTTGGCGCAGTCGAGCCAAAGGTTGAACGCCTCGGGCGCCACGACGACCGGCATGCGGTCGTGAATGGCGGCGAGCACGCGGTTTGCCCGCGTAGTGACGATCGCAGCGGTATCGATTTCCTCGCCATTGGGCCCGGTCCAGGTTTCCCACAGCCCGGCAAAAGCGATCGGTCCGCCGGATTTGGGCCGCACGAAATAGGGGCGTCTCGGTGCGCCATCCCGCCAGTCGTAAAAGCCGTCGGCGGGGATGAGGCAGCGTCGTCGCCGCATGGCGTTGCGAAACGCTGGCTTGTCGAGCACGGATTCGCCGCGCGCGTCGACGAGCAGCGAGAATGTCTTCGGGTCCTTGACCCAGGCGGGAATAAAGCCCCAGCGTGCGAGCGCGAACGAGCGCTTGCCATCGACGAGCCGCACGATCGGAATGGGTTGGGTCGGCGCCACGTTGTAACGCGGGGGAAAGTTGGGCTGTTCGTCATAGGCGAACAGCGCCCTGATGGCATTCGCCGGCGAGGTGATGACATAGCGTCCGCACATTGGGATAACGACGTTTCTGGCCAGCGACATGACGGTGGCGCACCCGTCCGATAATAGCCAAATGGGATCGGCTCTTGACCAGCACCAGCACCGAATCGCGAACCTATCCGACGCGGCCCTATCTTGTGGTCAGCGCCGCCATATTCCGCGACGGCCGCGTGCTGATCGTCCGCCGGGCGCAACCGCCCGCCAATGGCCTCTTTACCCTGCCCGGCGGCGGCGTCGAACTTGGCGAAACGCTTTTTGAGGCCGTTATCCGCGAGGTCCGCGAGGAGACCGGCCTCGAAATCGAACCGCTGGCGCTGGCCGGCTATCGCCAGATGATCGCCCGCGACGCCGCTGGACGGATCGAGCGACATTTCGTCATTCTGCCGTTCGCGGCGCGTTGGCTCGCAGGCGAGTGTTCGCTCAATGACGAATTGGCCGAGGCGCGCTGGCTTAAGCCATCCGAACTCTCCGGACTTGAGACCACCGAAGGGCTTGCCGACATCGTCGCCAGCGCCGGCGAGCGGATTGCGGCTTTGGGTTAAACCGCGACGTCTCAACCATGCCGCGTTCCCGTGCTTGGCGTGCCCTCCCCTCGAACGTTATCTTTGCTCCAATGCTTCGCACTTCGATCATTCTTTCAATCCTGTTCAGCCTCGGGGCCGGCACCGCCGGTGCCCAGATTTTCATACAGCCGCAATTTCAGCCCCCAACCCAGGCACCCACGCAGCCCCAAGCTCAGCCCAAGCCGCAGCCGGTTCAGCCCAAGGCCTCCCCTCAACCGCAAGCCCAGGCTCCGACCCCGCCCCGGCCGGTGTCTGCCCCCTATGATCATGACTTGCGGCGGCTCTCGGAAATTCTCGGCGCGCTGCATTTCCTGCGCGGCATTTGTGGATCAAATGAAGGCCCGAAATGGCGCAATGAGGCGCAATCGCTGATCGACGCCGAAGCGCCGACCGGCGAGCGCCACGATCAGATGATCGCGAGCTTCAACCGCGGCTATCGCGCCTTCCAGCAGAGCTATCGCACCTGCACGCCGGCGGCCGACTTCGCCATTCGCCGCTACCTCGAGGAAGGTGCCAAGATCGCCCGCGAGATCACTGCCCGCTACGCCAATTAGAAGCTCGCTGTGGCCGAGCAAATCAGCCGCCGGTAACGCGAAGCTTGACCCGCGGTTGATGCTCTGCCGCTTTAGGGATCAAGACGTGGGCGTTTGCACCTACCTTGCCGCCTCCGGGCGATGGCCCGGTTTCTTCAACAAAATGAGTTGATCCGGCACGTGCGCGGTCTTTGCCAGCATTAACCCTTCCTCAAGGTTCGATTTAGCGCCCGGCGGCGCCATGCTAACGTGCGCTGCACAGGGACGCTGCGGGCTGCGGCGGCAAGTGATTACCATGAGCATGACGACGCAAATTCCGGCGGCACGCGAGGCCATGGCCGATCACGAGCAGAAGCGTCTGGCGCTCGGTTATCTGCAAGAAGCCTGGACCGAGGCGCATCACGAGGGCGTCGAGGGCGATTGCCTGGCGCAGACCGCTCTTTTTCTGGCACTGGCCGAGCTGATTTCAACTTACGGCGAAGAAGCGAGCGCCCGGTACGCTGAGAACCTCGCTCCGCGTATTCGCAACGGTGAATTTTCGGTCGAGCTATCGCGGCAATAGCGCCGCGCAAATCCAAACAGTCATTGTGCCGTCGGCATGCGCTAGGCGCATCCCCGCTGCTGTGGCTATTCCGCCGCGGGCCGTGCAAAGTCTTGAGCGGGAACGGCCGGCGGCTTAATTCTGTTGCGATGCCAGGAGACTCTCTCGGTATGAAAGCCGCCCTTCTTCCCGACCGCGGCGTGGTCAAGGTTGCCGGCGACGATGCCCGGGGCTTTCTCCATGGGCTGGTCAGCGCCGACATTCTCAAGCTCGCGCCGGGCGCGGCACGGTTTTGTGCGCTGCTGTCGCCTCAGGGCAAGATCCTCGCGGATTTCATCGCGGTCGAAGCGCCGGCGCAGGATGGCGGCGGCTTCTTCCTCGACGTCCCGCGCACGCTCGTGAAATCGCTCGTCGCCAGGCTCAACCTTTATAAGCTGCGTTCCCGTCTGATCGTCGAGGACTTGTCGGAAGTCCTCGGCGTCCTGGCGGCTTGGGACGGAGGCGGCGCGACTGCCCTCGGCGTCTCCTACGCCGATCCCCGCTTGCCGACGCTCGGGGTGCGGGTGATGCTGCCGCCGCATCGGGCCGCCGACGCGTCCGCCGAGATCGGCGCGGTGCTGGTCGATGCGAGCGAATACGCGGCGCATCGCATCGCGCTGGGCATCCCGCAGGGCGGCATCGATTTCAGCTACGGCGACGCATTTCCCCACGAAGCCGACATGGACCAGCTCGGCGGCGTCGATTTCGCCAAAGGCTGCTATGTCGGTCAGGAGGTGGTATCGCGCATGGAGCACCGGGGCATCGCCCGCACCCGCGCCGTTCCGATCCGTTATGAGGGGGTTGCGCCCCGGCCGGCGCCGCCGTGACGGCCGCAGAACGCCAAGTCGGCACCATGGGCTCGGCCGCCGCCGGCCGCGGGGTCGCGCTGCTTCGGCTCGACCGGGTCGCCGACGCGCTCTCGCGCGGCGACCCAATCTTGGCAGGCGGCGTTGCGATCCGGCTGATCAAGCCGGAATGGGCGCATTTTGCCTTTCCAGAAGCCGCCAAGGCTGCCGAATGACCGCCTCCGACGCCGCCGTCGATATCGTTCGCTGTCCCTGGCCCAAGGAGGATACGCTTTACCTCGCCTATCACGACGACGAGTGGGGCGTGCCCGAATTCGACGACCGCGCACTTTACGAAAAGCTGGTGCTCGACGGTTTCCAGGCCGGCCTGTCGTGGATCATCATCTTGCGTAAACGCGAAAATTTTCGCCGTGCCTTCAACGGCTTCGTGCCGGAAAAAATCGCGCGCTACAGCCCGAAGAAGATCGAGCGCCTGATGCAGGACGCCGGCATCGTGCGCAACCGCGCCAAGATCGAGGGCGCCGTCCTTTCGGCGCGGGCCTGGATCGAGGTCATGGAGAAAGGACCCGGCTTCTCGAAGTTGCTGTGGGATTTCGTCGACGGCAGACCGAAGATCAACCGCTATAAAACCATGCGGCAAGTTCCAGCGGAGACCGCGGCATCGCGCGCGATGTCAAAGGAACTGGCCCAGCGCGGCTTCAAATTCTGCGGTCCGACCATCGTCTACGCCTTCATGCAGGCCGTCGGCATGGTCAACGATCATCTGATCACATGCCATCGCCATGCGGCGGTGCAGAAATTAAAAACTTAATCGTCATTGCGAGTGACGCGAAGCAATCACCCGCTCACCGCGCGCCGTCGCGCCATGCTGAAAAAGATCGCGGCCAATAAGGTCAAGGTGCCGATCACGGTGTAGTGCACCGAAGAATTGGCGTCGATATAGGACGACGCGCTCGAAGTGGCCTGCACCAAGGCCGCGCCGAGAAGGATGCTTAAGAAAGAGCCCCGCCCGCCGGCGACGCTGGCTCCGCCCAACACCACGACGGTAATGCTCATCAAGGTGTAATCGGTGCCGGTCGATGGCGAGCCGATACCGACCTGGCCGGCCAGCATCAGGCCGCCAATGCCGGTCAGCAGCCCGGAGATCGCGAAAGCAAGCCACATCAGGCGCTCGCTGTCGATGCCGAGCCGCTGGCTAGCGAGCGGACTCGAGCCGACGGCGCGGAAGCTCCTGCCGAACGCGGTGCGATAAAGCAGCCATTCGGCGACCCCCACCATGGCCAGGGTCAGCACGACCCCGGCCGGGAGGAACCAGATCGGAAACTGCGCCGCGTCGGAGATGGCGTCGTCGATACTTCCCGCCGCTATCGGCCGCAACAGCAGGGAGACGCCCTGCAGCCCGATAAAGGTGGCGATCGTGACCACAATCGCCGGCAGACGCAGCGAGGTGATGAGAAGGCCCTGCATTAGGCCGAATCCGACGGTGAACATCAGGACCAGAATGATTCCGGCCGCGAGCGGACCGGCGGCAACGCCGTCGGGCACAAGGAATGAGGCCAGTACGACACAGAGCCCGGCGAGCGGGCCGATGGAAAGATCGATGGCCCCGACCAGCACCGTCGCCAGCTGGGCGCTGGAGAGAAAGCCAAGGATGCTGAAGAAGGACAGGATGCTCTTGATGCTGAATGGCGACAGGAAATAACCGTTCAGGGCGTGCGTTCCGCCGAGAATAATCACGGTCAGAACCGCCAGCACCAGCGCCGGAAAATGATCGCTCTTCAAAAGCTCTCGCCAGCGCCGATCCTGGGTGCCGACCGGCCCTTTGCTTGCGCGTGATACCGTCGCGGTAAGATTGGCCTCGGTAATGGCGGCGTCGGTGACCTCGGCGCCTGATAATTCGTGGACGATCCGGCCGCGGGCGAAAATCAACACCCGGTCGCAGATGCCTTCGAGTTCGAGGCCATCGGAGGACGACACCAGCACCGCCAGACCCTGGTCGGCGATCGCGCGCAGACGCTGGTAAATTTCACTGCGCGCGCCAACGTCGACGCCCTTGGTCGGCTCGTCTACCAGGAGCACGATGGGCTTCGCCGAGATCTCGCGCCCCAACAGCGCCTTTTGCTGATTGCCACCGGACAATTCACTGAGCTTGGATTCGGTCGATGCAGCGCGGATGCGCAAATCATCGGCGATCTTTCTGGCGCGCCACGGCTTCGGCGGCGCGATCGATCACGCCGAAGTGCGAGATGGCCGGCAAGAAGCCGAGGCTGAAGTTCTCGCGCAGCGTCAGGTTCAGGAACACGCCCTCGGTGTGGCGATCGTCGGTGATAAAGCCGATGCCCGACTTACGGAAGGCGCCGGGGCTGTCGCCGGATATTTTGCTGTCTTTGACGCGAACTTCGCCGCCATGGTGGCGATCGATGCCGGCAGCGGCGCGGATGAATTCGCGCTGGCCCTCGCCCTCAATGCCGGCAAGGCCGACGATTTCCCCGGCATGGACGACAAGATCGACATGATCGAAGCCGCGTCCGCTCAGGCCTTCGACCTTAAAGAGCGGGGCGCCCACCGATTTCGCCTTGGCCGGGAAAATCTGGCCGAGCGGCCGGCCGGCGATCAGCGCTACGATCTCGGCCGGCGTGATCGATCGGGCGAGCCGGCTGTCGATGATCTCGCCGTCGCGCATCACCGAGATACGATCGGCCAGCTCGTCGACCTCGTGCAGTCGATGCGAGACATAGACGATGCCGACGCCGTCGCGCTTTAATTCGCCAATCAGATCGAACAGTTTGCGCACGTCGGGCAGTTGCAGCGGCTCAGTCGGCTCGTCGAGGAACAAAACTTTCGGATTGGTGGCGAGCGCGCGTGCGATCTCGACGATGTGGCGCTGCGCCAGCGACAACTCCGCGACGCGCTTGCCGACCGGCATGCGCAGTTCGTCGGTCGCAATCCGCGCCAGGAGACGCTCGGCCTCGGCGGCACCGCCGGGACCGGCGAGCGCGGGCGCGGCAAGCTGAAGATTTTCCAGCACGGTCAGGTCCGGCGCCAAGGCCGGGTGCTGATAGACCACGGCGACCCCCTCCTCGCGCATTTGGCGCGGATCGGGCGCTGCGATGTACTTGCCGCCGTAATAGATGGCGCCCGCATCGGCCCGCAACACGCCGGCGGCAATGCCGATCAGCGTCGATTTACCGGCGCCGTTCTCGCCCACGATGGCATGCACTTCGCCGGGCATGATCAGGACATCGACACCCTTGAGCGCCCGCACCGGGCCAAAGCTCTTGCGCAGGTCGGCCAGCGTCATGACCGGTATGTGCGCCGTCATTAGCGGCACGGCTGCATTGGCGACGTCATGCATGGCGCAGCCGCCGCGTTATTTCGGGAAGCGCCACGCCGCTCAACACGATGATCGCGTCGGCCAAATCCTCGGCCGAGCCGCCGAAGCCAAGCGCCGTCACCAATTGGGCGAGGTAGGTCAGGAAGAAGGCCCCGATCACGGTCGCGACCACGCTTCCTTTGGTGACGCCGCCGAGCGGGTTTCCGCCGACGACGACCGCGGCGATGGTGCCGAGCAAATACGGCAACCCGCACAATACCGTCGGCGAGACCAGATACCCCGACAGCATGATCGCGGAAATAGCGTACATGAGCCCGGCAATCGCGTAGGTCAGGATGCTGTAGATCTTGAGCGGTACACCGACCGCATGCGCCGCCGGGGGATTGACGCTGACGGCAATGAAGCGGCGCCCAATCGCGGTGAAGGTCAGCACGAAAACGGTGGCGCCCGCCACCAGCAGCAGTACCCAGACCGTGATCGGTACGTAGAGAAATCGGCCGACGAAAAAATTGACCATCATCATCGGCGATTGAACCGAGGCGCCGGTCGACACGAAATAGGTCAGGCCGAACAGAATGGCGTTGACCCCGATGGTGGTCACCAGCGGCGGGACCTGCAGCAAGGTCACGATAAGGCCGGTGATGGCGCCGATTGCCGCGCCGACCGCGAGCCCGGCCGCAACATAGAACAGCACCACGCCGAGATCGGTGCTGCCGTCGGGCAGCTTGGTCACAACGACCGCGACAAACGACATGATGCCGGCGGTTGAGAGATCGAGCCCGCGCTGCTGGATGACCAGATGCTGGCCGATCGAAGCCACGGCAAGGATGGCGAAATACGGCAAGGTTGAAAGGATCGCCGCCGAGTTGACCGTGCTGGGCGCGGCGATGCCGCCGATCAACACCAAAACCGCGGTGGCGACGAACGCCTTCACCGCCAGCGGAAGCTCGGTCAAATCTCTGCCTAGTCGGGGCATTCGCAGACGGAATATCTGGTCGTCCGCCATATCCCGCGTCCGGTCCTCTACATCGTTGATGTGACGATGCCCCGCCCGACCCTTTCCCACAAGGGGTCAGGGGCGGGCGCGGGCAAATGCTTCAGCGCGCCAAGGCGATCAAAGAACCGCCGGCGGATTACTTGCCGCCGAGTGCCTTGATCTGCTGCGGCTTGGTCAGCATCGAGGACGGGATCGAATCCATCGGCATCGACTTGTCGCACTTGACGGCGAGCTTCGGGCTCTTCGAGGTATTATCTTCGGTGAACGGCAGCGTAATCAGGCTGGGCTCGGGTTCGTCGATACCCTCGGCCGCCGCCACCGCTTTGCGCAAAGCAAGCCGCACCATCCAAGTGTGAGCGTCCATGCTCGCCATCTTGAAGTTCGGATGATCGGCAGCGAGGCAGCTCAGATCCATCAGCGACTGACCAACGTAGGCGGGGACCGGCTTGCCGGCCGCAAGGAAGGCCCGGATCGGACCGGTGGTCTCGCTATAGATGCCGTCAATCTCGGGATATTTGGCGATCAGCGCCGCGGTCTTCTGCTGCGCCATGGCCGGATCCCAGTTGGTTGGCACCGGCTCCGCTTCCAGCACCTTGATGCCCGGGTACTTGGCGAAGGTCGGCTTCCAGCCGACGACCTGCGCCGCCGTCATCGGGTTGCCAGGAGTGCCACCGAACATGATCACGGTGCCCTTGCCGTTGAGCGTCTTGGCGAGCCAAGCAGCGAACTGCTCGCCGACCTGGCTCTGGCTTTCGGTAACGCGATCGACATAGTCCTTGCCGATGACGCCCGGGAAATTGTCGCCAACGGAGTAAGGCACCACGGCGACGCCGGCGGCGGTTGCTTCGCGCGTCGCTTTCAGAATCGCCGGACCGGTATCGAGAAAGGCGACGATGACGTCGAACTTCTGCGCGATCAGGCCTTCGATGTCAGCGATCTGCTTCTCAGGCTTGAACTCGCCGTCGGTGTAGCGCGCCTCGGTGATGTTCGGGCACTTCGAAGCTTCGTCCTCGAACTCGGCGCGGGTGATGTGACGCCAGTAGTTGCCGCCCCAGCCGTCGGACAGCGCGACTTTGATCTTCTTTGTGCCGCAGAATTTCGTGATCGGCAGGAAATCTGCGACGGTGCCTTTCTTTTCCGGATAGAGCTTGACCTTGGTGATATCGGCGGCGTGGCTGGACGAGGCAAATGCAAAAGCCAAGCCCAACGCGGCAGCGCCGACCATTAGTTTGCGTGGTGACGACATGAACTCCTCCCCTGTGCATCTGATTTTGATCGAGCCCACCCGAAACGCAGATTGCATTTCAACCGGAACGATTTCTCAGATGGCCTTGTGCGGATGAACAATACTCTCCTTTTGCAGCCGGTGCCAAGTCGGGAACGAGTTTCGCAGCGCGAGAAGGGTACAAAAATTTATATGATTAATCGGTGGGCTGTGGCCCTTCGCATGTGGGCAAAGCCCCCAGGCGCGGTGTCGCGGGCCCTACCACCGGCCCCTTTGTCGCCAAGGCGGTGAGGAACGATCGCGTCTACCCGCGCACCCAATTCTTTGCAAAGTCGTCGGCTTGCGCTGCGTGGTCATGGGCTGGCATAATTACTTCACGCCGATGATGGCCAACTAAAACTTCAATCGGGAGGGAACGATGAAAAAAAGCACCGACTACATCCTCACCACGCATACCGGCAGCCTGCCGCGTGGCGCTGAGCTCAACGACCTGTTGATCGCCGACGAGGCCGGGGAACCAGTCGACAAGGCCGTGCTCAATGACATGATCGACAAGCGCGTCGCCTACGTGATGCAGAAGCAGCGCGAGGCGGGCGTCAGCGTCGCCAACGACGGCGAGCAGGGCCGGGTCGGCTTTCAAACCTATCTTCCCAAGCGCATGTCCGGCTTCGGCGGCGAATCGAAACGTCCCTTCGGCCAGGAATGGATCCAGCTTCCGCTATTTACGCAAAAGTTCATGGCGCGTCTTCCAAAGACCGGCAAGGTCTTCGGCTGTCCCGAAGCGATTGCCGACATCAAATATACCGACAAGCAGGCCATCAAGGACGAGCTGGCGCGTTTCAAGAGTCACGCTGACGCGATAAAGCCGCCGTTCCCCGAATTGTTCTTCGCCGAACCCTCCCCCGGCATCATCGCCTGCACGATGCTCAATGCGTATTACAAGAGCTACGAGGACTATCTCGACGCCATCGCCCGCGAGATCCATTACGAGTACAAATCCGTCGTCGACGCCGGCTTCATCCTGCAGATCGATGCTCCCGATTTGGCAATGGAGCGGGTTCTGCTGTTCCAAGACAAAACCGAGGCCGAATTCGTCAAGCTGGTGGAACTGCAAATCGCGGCGATCAACAAGGCATTGGTCGGGATTCCGCCGGATCGCGTGCGCCTGCATGTGTGCTGGGGCAATTGGGAAGGCCCGCACATTTTCGACATCGGCCTCGAACCGTTGTTGCAGGCTTTCTATCAGGCCAAGGTCGGGGCGATCGGCATCGAGTTCGCCAACGCTCGCCGCCAGCATGAATACGCCGCTCTGCGCAAGCACAAATTCCCCGACAACCTGATCCTCATCCCGGGTGTCATCGATTCGAAGATCAATCTCGTCGAGCACCCGGAAGTGGTCGCGCAACGCATCGAGCAGGCGGTGGCGGCGATCGGCGATCGCGAGCGTGTCATTGCCGGCGTGGATTGCGGCTTCGGCACGTTCGCCGGCTGGGAATGGGTCGCCGAGGACGTGGTGTGGTTGAAGCTCAAGACCTTGCGTGAAGGCGCCGACATCGCCAGCAAGCGCCTGTGGGGCAAGAAAGCGGCGGCGTAGCCACCCGCGGACGCCGAGGCGGGCTCCTCGCTGCGGCCTTTCCCCCCTGCGGGGAACGCCAAGCGTTGGCAGGCAGGCTTGCGAATGCTCGGGAGCGGGGTAGCGTTACCCACGAGTCGCAGTAACCCCTCCCCCCATCCCTGCCCCGCAAGGGGAAGGGAGCAGCGGGCCTTTCCGCCGTGCCTGAGAAATCGCCTCACGCCAAGCTGACGAAACCCGCGGCGCCACCCCAGCGCGCCTGGCAGCGGATGCTCTCGGGGCGGCGGCTTGATCTGCTCGATCCGTCGCCGCTCGACATCGAGATCGAGGACATCGCCCATGGCCTCGCCCGCGTCGCGCGCTGGAACGGCCAGACCGACGGGGGCCACATCTTTTCCGTGGCCCAGCACTCGCTGCTGGTCGAGGCCATGGCGCGGGCGCGCGTGCCAGGGCTCGACCGCAGCCGCCGGTTGGCGGTGCTGCTGCACGACGCGCCGGAATACGTGATCGGCGACATGATCTCGCCGTTCAAGGCGGTGATCGGCGATGCCTACAAGGCCGTCGAGCGCCGTCTGCTCACGGCGATCCATCAGCGCTTTGGGCTGCCCGCGCAATCCGCGCTGGAGCTCGACGAACTGGTCAAAAAAGCCGATCGCGCCGCGGCCTATCTGGAAGCGACCCGCCTTGCCGGCTTCGACGCCGCCGAAGCGCGGCGCTTCTTCGGCCGGCCGCCCGCCGTTTCCCCGACATTCGAGCGCGATTACCTCAAACCGTGGCCCGCGGAGACGGCACAGGCGCGTTATCTCGAACGCTTCAGCAAGCTTGTCAGCAAGTGAGTGTCATACTTGTGCCGCCCACCATGCCTATATGAGACTTCGGTGAAGCATGTTTTTGATTCTATGATTTCACGTCTGCTCACTTGCGCGCCTGCATGAAACCGTCGCCGACACCGGCGCGCGGCACGTCGTATCGCTGATCGGCGACGAGGCCCGCGTCGAACGGCCCGACGCCATCGTGGCGGAAAACCACCTGTGGCTGCGCCTGCACGATATCTCCGCGCCGCTCGACGGCTATATCGTTCCCGAAGAGGAGCATATCACCGATCTGTTGAAATTCGTCCGCCGCTGGGACCGCCGCGCGCCGCTCGTGGTGCACTGCTATGCGGGCATCAGCCGCTCGACGGCAAGCGCCTTTGCCAGCGTCTGCGCGCTCAACCCGCATCGCGACGAGGAGAGCGTGGCGCTCGCCTTGCGCCGCGCCTCGCCGACGGCCACGCCGAACAGCCGGATCGTGTCGATCGCCGATCGCCTGCTCGGCCGCAGTGGCCGCATGGTCGCCGCGATCGAAATGATCGGCCGTGGCGCCATGGCCGCAGAGGGAACCCCGTTCCGGCTCGAACTGGAGTGAGCGGGACGGCGGCTGGCGCTTGGCGCTGGCGACGGACAAACGGCGTGAACTGCGTCGCCCTGCCAGGCTCTTTCGCCACGCCTTATTCGTTGATCGCCGGGCGCAACGTCGCGATCGGCATCGCCCGCGCCAACTCGGAGCCGCGGCTCGTGATCTGGGCGCGCGGATTATGCTGGTGGAAGTCGCAATAGGCGAAGCCCAAGCCCGCGATCGAGCCCCGAAAGCTTCGGTAGTCGATCTTCTCCACCTTGAAGCACGGCTCAATCGGCAAGCCCGACAGATGCGCACACATCGATGTGCCTTGGACCCTGAGCGTGCCGGCCGGCAAAGTCGCGAAGTGCACGTCACCGTGGCCGCCCGGACGAATCGTGCCGACGACGGAGCCGTCAGAGAAGATGCGGCCCATGCCGGCGGTGCCATCGAAACAGTTGTAGGCGAACAGCTTGCCGACCACGAATGCCCTGGCCTGCTCCGGTCCGAGTTCCTCGGCGACGGCCGAGGCGGCTCCCAAAACACACGCACAGACGACAGCAACGCGCAGCAACATGACCGACTCCACTGTGAACTGGAGGATTAAATTAACAAAATTTCTTAACCGTCCCCTTACCATGCGGCCCCGCATGATAATCGAAATTGCAGCCAAATCACGGGCCAAAATTTGCGTCGGTTACCGAATTTTTACCACAATGCGTCCGCGCACCTGTCCCGCCACGATGCGTGCGCCGGCATCCACAACCTCGGCGAGGCCGATCTCGGAGGTCATGGCCGCGATCTTGTCGCGGTCGAGATCGATTGCGAGGCGGCGCCACGCCTCTTGCCGCAGCGGTAGCGGACACATTACCGAATCGATGCCGATCAGCGACACGCCCCGCAGGATGAAGGGAGCAACCGTGGTCGGCAAATCCATGCCGCCGGCCAATCCGCAAGCCGCGACCGCTCCGCCATAACGCGTCATCGACAGCACATTGGCGAGCGTTGTCGAGCCAACCGCATCGATGCCGCCGGCCCACCGCTCCCTGCCGAGCGTGCGCGGCGGACCGGTCAACTCCTTGCGCTCGATCACTTCGGTGGCACCGAGCCCTTTAAGGTAGGCAGCTTCCTCCGGCCGGCCGGTCGAAGCTATGACCGTGTAGCCGAGCTTCGCCAACAGCGCGACCGCAACCGAGCCGACGCCGCCGGCCGCGCCGGTCACGATCACCGGCCCGCGCGCCGGCGCGATCCCTGCGCGCTCCAGCGCCATCACTGACAGCATGGCGGTGTAGCCGGCGGTGCCGATCGCCATGGCTTCGCGCGCGCTGATGTTCTCCGGCAACCGCACCAGCCAGTCGCCCCTGACGCGCGCCTTTTGCGCATAGGCACCGAGATGGGTCTCGCCCAGGCCCCAGCCATCGAGGATGACCCTGTCGCCTTTTTTCCAACCGGGATGGGAGGAGGATTCCACCGTACCGGCAAAATCGATGCCTGCGATCATCGGGAAACGGCGCACCACCGGCGACTTGCCCGTGAGCGCCAGACCATCCTTATAATTCAGCGTCGACCATTCCACGGCGACGGTGACGTCGCCGTCCATCAAATCCTTCTCGTCAAAATCGGCCAGCCGCACGGTCTGTCCGGCCTCCGCCTTGTCGATAACAACCGCCTTGAATGTTGCCATGCCGGTCTCCTCAGGCCGGAACTGCGGCGACGCGCGGAACCGGCTTCTCCACGATCGGCATATTGATGAGCGCCGAGAGAACCCCGAACAGGATCGCCAGCCACCATACCGCATCGTAGGAGCCGGTGCGGTCGAACACGATCCCGCCGAGCCAGACGCCAAGGAAACCGCCGACCTGGTGGCTGAAGAAGGCGACACCGGACAAGGTCGCCAGCCATTGGGTGCCAAACAGGACGGTGATGATGCCGTTGGTGGGCGGCACGGTCGACAGCCACATCAGGCCCATCACTGCGCCAAACACGATGCAGCTGAATGGCGTGATCGGGAACCAAATGAACCCCAGGATGGCGGCCGCACGGCAAAAATAGATGATCGAGAGCAGGTAGCGCTTCGGCATGCGGTCGCCGAGCCAGCCGGCCGCGAGCGAACCGACGATGTTAAAAAGCCCGATCGTCGCGATGGTCCAGCCGCCGACCTCAATGGTGAGACCACGATCAACAAGATAGGCCGGCAGATGGACGGTGATGAATTGCAGCTGGAAACCGCAGGTGAAGAAGCCGAGCACCAGCAGCACGTAGGAGCGTTGGGCGAGGGCTTCGCCGAGCGCTTGCCGCAGCGATTGCGCCGCCGCCTGCGACGCAACTTGCCGCTGCCTTGTTGTCTCCGCCTTCGGCGTCGCCAAGGCCAGCGAAAGCGGCAGCACCGCAGCCATGCTTGCGGCGAAAATCAGAAGCGTCTGTTGCCAGCCATATTGGTCGATGAGCAAAACGACCAGCGGCGAATAGAGGAACTGGCCAAACGAGCCCGCCGCCGTTCCCGCGCCGAAGGCGCGCGAACGCCAGTGCGGCGGCAACAGTTTCGCGAACGCCGCCAGCACGATCATGAAAGATGAGCCGGCGAGACCGAAGCCGAGCAGAATGCCGGCAGAAACGTCGAGCATCAGCGGGCTCGACGAATAAGCCATGAGCGTAAGACCGGCAGCGAAAAGGAGCGCACCGGCGCTGACCACGCGGGTTGCGCCGAAACGGTCGGCAATCATGCCGGCGAGCGGCTGGCCTACGCCCCACAAGATATTCTGCAGGGCCAGCGCGAAGGCGAACACGTCGCGGCCCCAGTGATTGGCGGCCGACAGCGGCGTGAGAAAGAAACCCAATGTCCGGCTCGGCCCGTAGCCGACGACGGTAATGAGGCAGCCAAAGCCGATGATCACGGCCGGAGTTCGCCACGCGCCCGCGTCCGACGCACCGGGCGCCGTGCTGGGATTCGCTGCTGCGCTGGTCATGCTGATTCCGGCAAAAGACGCTCGCAATGCCGCGTAGCATAAGGCCTGGACACAGATCGCCCAAACGAAACTTCGGCCGCTGGCGCGGCCGCGCGCCTATTGGCCCGGCACCGGCGATGCCGTCAAAGCTTGGCAGTGTGGGTCTTGCTGCCGGCGGCCGGCTCAGGCGATGCTGCCGCCTCGGGGAGTTTCGCCGCCGCGTCCTGACTGTTCGCAGCGGGCTCCTTCGCCGGTTCCGGATTTTGCGCGGCGGCGCCGACGGGTTTGGGTGGGACCGGTACGCTGCCCCAAATCGGCGCGTCCGAGCCGTCGCCCCAGGCGCGCGGCCGATAGAAAGTGTGCACCCCGAGCTGGTAGAGCTTCGCCATCTCGTGCACCCAGCTCGGATGCACCCAGTAAGCGTGGTAGTGCGTGGCGTGGCCGACCTCGCTCAGCCAGATCTTGCCGTCGAGCGTGTCCTTGGCGATGTGCTTTGCCTGCTCCCACATGTCAGGCTCGTCGATGCGGCTTAGATCCTTGCCTTCGCAGGCGAAGGTGAACTGGCAGGCGAGATGCCGGTTCGCGTTCTGATAAACCACGCCGCACACATCGTTGGGATAGCGGCCGGAGAACACGCGGTTCATCACCACCTGCGCCACGGCCTCCTGTCCGCGCAGCGGTTCGCCACGCGCCTCGAAATAGACGGCGTCGGCGATACACCGTTCCGCCTTGGCGCGCGGCGTGCCGGTCAGACCGAGACGTTGCGCCGGGGATTGGAACCGGCTCGCATCGCCCTTGCCCGCCACGGTTTCGCCGCCGGCACCGGCGTCGGCAGGCGGTTCGAGGGCCGAGAGCTTGATGTCGGGATCGAGCGAAGGCGCCACCGGAACCGGCTCGGCGCCCGGCTGCCATCGCTCCAAGCCACCGCGCGAACCCATGGCGGCGACGCCGAAATAAAGCTGCGTGTCGCGGTCCGCTGCGTCCTCATCAATGAATGAAAGCGAGGCCAGCGAGGACGACGTCTCTTCGAACGAGTCGCTTTCGTCGGCGGCCGGCAACTCGGGCGGCTTGTCGGCAATGGTGTTGTCGTCGTCGAAATCGGCGTCGCGGCCGTCGACGCGCCGATCCGTAGAGCTCGGCCGAACGCCGGCCGGCGCGGGGTCGAGCTGTTGGGCATCCTTGGGCCGCCGTCCTGTCGTGGCCGGCGAAGAACTTGGCGGCTGCGTTGCCGGCGCATTGACCGGCTGCAATGGCGGCAAGCTTTGAGGTTCGCCCGAAGGGGGAGCGCCATGCGACAGCGGCATCCGATCGCCCTTGAGGCGGCGATTGACCGCGGGGTATTCAACATGCAGCGCCGGACGCGCCATCGGCTCTTCCGCCGACCAAACCTTCACGTCGAGCGAGCGCGGGTCGAAGTTGACCGGCTGCGCGCCGGGCGGCTCGGGCATCGCCGTCCCAATCGGCCGCGAAAAGCTGAAGGTCGCGGCGTGAATGGTACCGAACGGAGAAGCGATCAGGTGGTCACGCCAGCGCTCGGAAACGATCGGCCGGCGCGCGAAGAATGCCGCGAGGTCCTGAGAGCCGACCGAGGTCGGCGTAAATGCGGCACACAGAGCGCTGAGCCAGAACGGCCCGGATAATGCGCCCGGCGACCGGATACGCAACGCAACCATCACCCCTCACGCGCACGCTCGTTGGCGACGCATCCCATTGTCAGCAAAAGCTACCGCAGTGGCGCAAATGCGACACATTCAGATATTGTCGGGTTAACCTTGCAGAGCCGTTAATTGGTCGCACGGCCGAGCGTCATAGCAAGCCGACGAACCAATCCAGCTTGGCGGGCCGCTCGATCATGCCGCTGCCGTTGCTTTTTGTTAACCAAACGGCAATGTGCCGCCGGAATACTCGCGCACCTCCGGACCGGCAAAATTCATGTCCGACATGCTGTCCTTTTACCTGCCAGACTGGCGAACGGCCGGACTCGTCGGCGCGCTGCTGCTGCTCGTCATATCGGCCTACCCGCTGTGGCGCATGAGAAGCAGAATCCAGCAACTGACGGATGCTTTGAACTACATGTCGCAGGGCGTCTGCACCTTCGACCGCTCGGCGCGCGTCCAGGTTTGCAATCAACCCTATCTGCGCATGTACAAGCTCTCGCCGGACGTGGTGAAGCCGGGCTGCACGCTGCACCGGCTGATCGAACATCGCAAGGACACCGGGTTGCTGAAGGGCGATCCGGAAAAATACTGCCGGGAAATTCTGGACAGCATCGCGAGCGGAAAGATCACCAAGTGGACGGTCAACGCCAGCGACGGCCGCATCGTCCATACCCTCAACCACCCGATGCCGGACGGTGGCTGGGTCGCAACCCACGAAGACGTCACCGAACAGCGGCAGTTGGAGAAGGAGCGCGACGACATCGCCGAACAGCAACGGCGCCGCGCCGCAATCGACACGATCATCGTGTCATTCCGCACCGAAATGGAGACGCTGCTCAAGACCTTCGGCGACAGCGCCGCGGCGATGCGATCGACCGCGGTGACGCTTTCAAGCGCCTCGAACCACTCATCGCAATGCGCCGCCAGCGCCGTCGAAGCATCGAACGAGGCCTCGGCCGGCGTCAAAACCGCAGCCTACGCCACCGACGAATTATCGAGCTCCATCGCCGAAATCGCCCGCCAGATCGCGCAAACCAACAATGTCGTGGGCATGGCGGTCGATGAAGCGCAATCCACCAACGGCGAAATGACGACCCTCGCGGAGTCGGCGCAGAAGATCGGCGACATCGTCAAGCTTATTCAGACCATTGCCGGGCAGACCAATCTGCTGGCGCTCAACGCCACGATCGAGGCGGCGCGGGCCGGGGAATCCGGCCGCGGCTTCGCCGTCGTTGCTTCGGAAGTCAAATCGCTGGCGGTGCAGACCGCCAAGGCCACCGAGGCGATCGTCGGGCAGATCCTCGCCGTGCAGACTTCGACGGCGAGTGCGGTCGAATCGATCCGCCGCATCACCCAGCGGATGAACGAAATCCAACACTACGCCACCGGGGTCGCGGCTTCGATCGAGCAACAGAGCGCCGCGACCAGCAACATCTCGTCCAATGTTACGAGCGCGGCGCAGGCAACGCTGACCATGGCCGAAGTGCTCAGCGACGTCGCTGACGCCGCTACGCAGACGCACACCTCGGCGGAGGTCGTGCTCGATACCTCCCAGTCGGTGGAAGCCGCCGTCGCCGATCTGCGCCGGCACGTCGAGGCCTTCCTCGCCGGCGTAGCCGCCTGATTGGTCATTCCGGGCAGTCGCTGAGCCTGTCATCCAGCTGTCGACTTCGAGGCCGGACCCGTTGGCCGCTTCCGGAATGACGAGTTGAGCTACTCCTCCGACGCCGCGAGTTTGCCGAGCGCCGCCTGCGCCGCAGCCAGGCGCGCGATCGGGACGCGGAACGGCGAGCAGGAGACGTAGTCGAGCCCGACCTCGTGGCAGAACGCGACCGAGGCGGGATCGCCACCGTGCTCGCCGCAGATGCCGAGCTTGATGTTTGGCCGTACTTTGCGGCCCCGCTCGGTCGCCATGCGGACGAACTCGCCGACGCCTTCGCGGTCGATCGACACGAATGGATCGGCCGCCAGGATGCCTTTCGACATATAGATGCCCAAGAACGTCGCCGCGTCGTCACGGCTGATGCCGAAAGCGGTCTGGGTCAGGTCGTTGGTGCCGAACGAGAAGAATTCGGCGGTCGCGGCGATCTCGCCGGCTTTGAGCGCCGCGCGCGGCAGTTCGATCATGGTGCCGACCTGATATTTAACGGCGCTCTTGGTCTCGGCGGCGACCGTCGCGGCGACGGCGTCGATGCGCTCTTTCACCAGATCGAGCTCGGTTTTGCTGGCGATCAGCGGCACCATGATCTCCGGCGCGACTGTGGCTCCAATCGCGCGGCCGGCCTCGACTGCGGCTTCGAAAATGGCGCGGGCCTGCATTTCCGCGATTTCCGGATAGGCGATCGCCAGCCGACAGCCGCGGAAGCCGAGCATCGGATTGAACTCATGCAACTCGCGGGCGCGGTCGGCGAGCTTTTTCGGATCGGCGCCCATGGCCTGCGCCACCTCCGCGATCTCGCTTTCGCTGTGCGGCAGGAACTCATGCAATGGCGGGTCGAGCAAACGAATCGTCACCGGCAGGCCGCCCATGATCTTGAACAGCTCGACGAAATCCGCCCGCTGCATCGGCAGCAGCTTGGCGAGCGCAGCGCGTCGGGCTTTTTCGTCTTCCGCCAGGATCATCTCGCGCACCGCGCGGATGCGATCCTCTTCGAAGAACATGTGCTCGGTGCGGCACAGCCCGATGCCCTCGGCGCCGAACTTGACGGCGGCGCGCGCGTCGGCGGGCGTATCGGCATTGGCGCGCACTTTGAGCTTGCGCACGCCGTCGGCCCACTTCATCAGGGTGCCGAACTCGCCGGCGAGCTCGGGCTGGCGCATCGGCACCCTGCCGACCAGCACCTGCCCGGTCGAGCCGTCGATGGTCAGCGTGTCGCCCTTCTTCAGCGTCGTGCCGCCGGCGCTGACGGTTTGCGCCCGGTAGTCGACCCGCAGCGAGCCGGCGCCGGCGACACAGGGTTTGCCCATGCCGCGCGCGACCACCGCGGCATGCGAGGTCATGCCGCCGCGGGTGGTCAATATTCCCTCGGCGGCGTGCATGCCGTGAATGTCCTCGGGCGAGGTCTCGACGCGAACCAGGATCACCTTGTGGTCCTGGCTCTTGAGCAGCTCGGCGTCTTCGGACGAGAATACGATTTCACCGCAGGCGGCGCCCGGCGAGGCCGGCAGCCCGGTGGCAATCACCTTGCGCTCCGCTGCCGGATCGATGGTCGGATGCAGGAGCTGGTCGAGCGCGGCGGGATCGATGCGCGTCACCGCCTCGGCCTGGCTGATCAGTTTCTCCTGCGCCAGCTCGACGGCGATGCGCAGCGCCGCCTTGGCGGTGCGCTTGCCGCTGCGCGTCTGCAACATCCACAGCTTGCCCTGCTCGACCGTAAATTCCAGGTCCTGCATGTCACGATAATGTTTTTCGAGCGCCGCCTGAATGCGTTTGAGCTCGGCGAAGGCTTTCGGTAGCGCCGCCTCCATCGACGGCTTGTCCGAACCTGCCTCCTTGCGCGCCGCCTCGGTGATCTCCTGCGGCGTGCGAATGCCGGCGACCACGTCTTCGCCCTGGGCATTGATCAGGAACTCGCCGTAAAGTTTTCTCTCGCCGGTCGACGGGTTGCGCGTAAAGGCGACGCCGGTCGCCGAGGTCTCGCCCATATTGCCGAACACCATGGCCTGCACGTTGACCGCCGTGCCCCAGCTTTCGGGAATGGCGTGCAGGCGCCGATAGGTGATCGCGCGCTGGTTCATCCACGAGCCGAACACCGCGCCGACGGCACCCCATAACTGCGCATGCGGGTCCTGTGGGAACGGCTTGCCGGTTTCGGCTGCGACCCGCGCCTTGAACCGGGCGACCAGCTGCTCCCAGTCGGCGGCTTCCAGATCGGTGTCGAGCGTATAGCCGTTGCGTTCTTTGTGCTCGTCGAGGATTTCCTCGAAGTGATGGTGCGCAATACCCACCACCACGTCGGAATACATGGTGATGAAACGCCGGTAGCTATCATAGGCGAAACGCCGGTCGCCCGATTTCTTCGCCAGCGCGGCAACGGTCACGTCGTTGAGGCCGAGATTGAGCACCGTATCCATCATGCCCGGCATCGACGCGCGCGCCCCCGAACGCACCGAGACCAGCAGCGGATTGTCCGCATCGCCGAATTTCTTCCCGGTGATGCGGCCGACCTCGGCTAGCGCCACGTCGACCTGCGGCTTCAGATCCCGCGGATAGGTTTTGCCGTTGGCGTAGAAATAGGTGCAGACCTCGGTGGTGATGGTGAAGCCCGGCGGCACCGGCAGACCGAGATGTGCCATCTCGGCGAGTCCGGCGCCCTTGCCGCCGAGCAGATTGCGCATATTCGCGCGTCCGGCCGCCTTGCCGCCGCCGAAGCCATAAACCCATCTGGCCTTTTTCCCGCCGGCCGAAGCCGGCTTCGCCGGCCGGGATTTGGCCAGGCCGCCGCCGCGCGCGGTGCGCGGCACAGCTCGCCCCGATTTCTTCACCGGCTGACGGGAGTTTTTGGAGCGCGATTTCGCCATGGGGTCTCGTTCGCCTGAGCACAGATGCCGGCGTCCAATGCAACGCCGCCGGCGCGTCGGTCAATGCCAGTTGATGTAATGGTGGATGGCGTTGAGCTCCACCAGTCCGACAAAAATGAGATAGATGGCGACGATGTAGTTCAACAATCGCGGAATGATCAGTATGAGAATTCCGGCAATGATGGCGACAATCGGCGTGAGATGAGCGGCGGTGATGACCATGGATGTTCCTCGGCTATGGGATGGGTCGAAAGCGGCGGGGTGCAATACCGGCGTACCGGTGTTGTAGGAACGCACAACTGCGCATTCGGTTCTAGCACCTTGGGTAAAATTGGGAACCGGCTACCCCTCGATCTTGGAAAAGTCGGCCACGGCCCGGGTCGCGGCGCGGATTTCGTTGAGCAGCTTCAGCCTGTTCTCGCGCAGAGGCTTATCCTCGACATTCACCGTCACCTTGTCGAAGAAGGCGTCAACACTGGACCGCAATCTGGCCATTGGGCGCATGGCGGCTTCAAAATCTTCCATCTCGACGGCTTGAGTGGTCACTGCTTTGACAAGATCGATTTCTCGTCCCAGCGTCACTTCCTCGGTCACCTCATAAAGCTTCGGATCAGGCGCGCCGGTAAATTCGCGGCCGTCCCTTTTCTCCTCGATGCGGATGATGTTGGTGGCTCGCTTGTAGCCGGCGAGTAAATTCTTGCCGTCATCGGTATCGAGGAATTTTCCCAGCGCCTCGACACGGCGGACGATGAGAAGCAGGTCGTCCTGTCCCTCGAGCGCAAAGACAGCATCGACGAGATCGTGCCGCGCGCCCTGCTCGCGGAGCTGGACTTTGAGGCGATCGGCGAAGAAGGACAGCAGGCCTAATTCGATTTGTTTGAGTTCCAGAGGGGCATCTTCGCTAAGTGTCAATTCGTGAGCGCCCTGTTCGACAATCCGATCCCGATAGCGCCCACGCAAATGGTTAGAAATCTGTGCCGCCTCCACAAATTCTTGCGTCATCACCATGTTTGCGTATCGCATATGCGTTTCAACAAAAGCGCCGGCCAGCGGAACGCGGATAAGCTCCAATATCGGCAATTTGATCCTGTTGTCTAAGATAATTCTAATTGCTCCTAACGCTGCTCTGCGCAGCGCGTAGGGGTCCTTGCTCCCCGTCGGCTTTTCGTCAATCGCCCAGAAACCGACCAGCGTGTCGATCTTGTCGGCCAGAGCGACGACGACAGAAACCGGGTCGGCCGGCACGAGATCGTCCGGGCCCTTTGGCTTGTAGTGATCCTCGCAGGCATGGGCGACGGCTTCGTCTTCGCCCTGCGCCTCGGCGTAGTATTTCCCCATAATGCCCTGCAGTTCGGGGAATTCGCCGACCATTTCAGTGAGCAGATCGGCCTTGCACAGATGCGCCGCGCGTTTGGCTTTCTCCACGTCGGCGCCGACGAGCGGAGCGAGCTCGGCGGCCAATCGCTCAATTCTTTCAATGCGCTCTGCCTGCGTGCCCAACTTCTCGTGAAAGACGATGTCCTTGAATTTCGGCAGCCGATCTTCAAGCTTGGTCTTTAAATCGGCTTCGTAGAAGAACTTGGCATCCGACAGCCGGGCGCGGATGACGCGCTCGTTGCCGGCGACAATGGCCTTGCCGCCGTCTTCGGCCTCGATGTTGGCGACCAGGATGAACTTGTCGACCAGTCTGGCATGGGCGGCGTCGCGCAGCACGAAGCATTTTTGGTTGTTGCGGATGGTGGCGCGGATCACCTCCTCGGGGATGCGCAAGTACTTCTCGTCGAACGCGCCCATCAGCACGACCGGCCATTCGACGAGGCCAGCGACTTCGGCCAGCAAGCCTTCGTCCTCGACCAGTTCGAGCCCCTGCGCGAAGGCCAACTGCTTCGCCTCGGTGCGGATGATGTCGCGCCGCCGCTCGGCGTCGAGCACCACCTTGGCCTTGTCGAGTTTTTGCATGTAGTCGGCAAGCCGCCGCACGGTGAACGGCTCGGGCGCAAGAAAACGGTGGCCGCGGGTTTCGTTGCCGGCGGCGATGCCGTCGACCGAAAACGGCACGATGTCCGGATCCTCCGTCTCAGGCCCGAACGTCGCCACGATCGAATGCAGCGGCCGGACCCAATTAAGCGCGCCGGATTTTGCCGACTCAACGCCCCAGCGCATCGACTTCGGCCACGGGAAGCTTTCGATCACGGCCGGCAAAATTTCTCCGATCACGTCGATCGCGGCGCGCCCCGGCTTCTCGACCACGGCGACATAAAAGTCGCCTTTCTTGTCGGACTGCACTTTGGCGTCGCCGATCGATGTCAGGCCGGCAGCCTTCACAAAGCCGGCAATGGCGTTGTCCGGCGCGCCGACACGCGGGCCTTTCTTCTCCTCGCGCATGTCGGCCTGGCGTGCCGGCACGCCGTGCACCGCGAGCGCCAGCCGCCGCGGCGTCACGAACGCCTTGGCGCCTTCATACACGAGCCCAGCATCGACCAGCCGGTCGGTCACGGCCTTACGCAAATCCTCCGCCGCCCGCGCCTGCATCCGCGCCGGAATTTCTTCGGAGAAAAGCTCGAGCAGAAGGTCGGGCATGGAACTACGGCACCCGTTCTTTCCCCTCCCCCTTGTGGGGAGGGGTAGGGGTGGGGGTCGCGAGGATTGAACTCTGAATCAGTTCCAACACGCCGTCGACATTCGCCAACACATCGTTGTTCCAAAATCGCAAGACGCGGTAGCCTTCCGAACTCCAGAAATTCCGTCCGTTTTGCGTCACGTCTGATCTGCCGTGCGTGTTGCCCGCCGTCGATCTCAATCACGATCTTCAACTGGTGACTGGCGAAATCGACAATGTAACGGCCCAATCGAACCTGACGCCGAAAATACGTTTCAGACAAGAGGAGCCGATGACGCAAGTGCCACCAAAGCTTTCGCTCTGCTTCAGTCGGCGACAGGCGCATTGCACGAGCGTGACTTTGATTCGGCGGTGAAATGCTCCGGTCGCGCCTTGCCCAGACGCGTGGCTCAACCTCCCAGGGTCGCTTCTCCGACATTGCGTCACCTCTCGACCCCCACCCCTACCCCTCCCCACAAGGGGGAGGGGAAAAGGCTGAGGAGAAAAAGCTCACACCGTCTTATGGGTGCCGTCGCACAGCGGCTTCTTCGCCGAGCGCTTGCAGGCACAGAACCACGCCTCGCCGGCGACCTCGGGCTTGTATTCGACCGGCGTGAAGCTCGTCACCTTATGCGAACCGTCGCAAAACGGCTGCGACTTCGAGCGTCCGCATGCGCACCACCAGTAGCTTTTGCCGGCCTCGACCTTGACCGGGATCGGTTTCCGTCCGCCGATTTCAGGCATCTCGCTCATGTCGTTCCGCCTCCGCCTTCTGTTGCCAGCCACGCCTCGCCGCAAGCCTTGGCGAGTTCGCGCACCCGCAGGATATAGCTCTGCCGCTCGGTCACCGAAATTACGCCGCGTGCGTCGAGCAGATTGAACACGTGGCTTGCCTTGATGCACTGATCATAGGCCGGCAGCGCCATCAGATGGCGGCCGCGATTTGTGCGCTCACTGCTCAAACCGCCGCCATCGCCCTGCCAGCCGGCTTCGAGATATTTCTTACACGCCGCTTCCGCCATGCGGAACTGTTCGAACAGCATGTCGGTGTCGGCATATTCGAAATTATGCCGCGAATATTCCTGCTCTGCCTGCAGGAAAATCTCGCCATACGTCACCTTCTGCGTGCCGTCGCGGCCGTTGAAATTAAGATCGTAAACGTTTTCCACGCCCTGCACGTACATCGCCAGCCGCTCCAACCCGTAGGTGAGCTCGCCGGAAACCGGCGCGCACTCGAAGCCGGCGACCTGCTGGAAATAGGTGAACTGGGAGACTTCCATGCCGTCGCACCAGCACTCCCAGCCCAGCCCCCAGGCGCCCAGCGTCGGGCTCTCCCAATCGTCCTCGACGAAGCGGATGTCGTGGAGCTTCGGGTCGATGCCGATGGCGTAAAGCGATTTCAGATAAAGCTCCTGCAGGTCGTCCGGTGAGGGTTTCAGGATCACCTGCAGCTGATAGTAATGCTGCAGGCGATTGGGGTTCTCGCCGTAGCGGCCGTCCTTCGGCCGGCGCGAAGGCTGGACGTAGGCGGCATTCCACGGCTTCGGTCCGAGCGCGCGCAACGTCGTCGCCGGATGGAAGGTGCCGGCGCCGACCTCCATGTCGTAGGGCTGCAGGATGACGCAGCCCCAATCCGCCCAGCAGCGCTGCAACGCCAGGATCAGTCCCTGGAACGAGCGTTCGGGGCGCATGTACGGCGGCAAATCTTCACTCATGCGACGTTGTTGGTGGAACGCCCGCTTGCGGTCAAGTGCCGCCCTTAAGTAAGCCGTGATGACGACCCGCGACACGCCCACTATGCTGCGCGGCAGGCTTCAGGATCGGGGATTTCGACCATATGAGCGGATTTCGGGCCCCGCAAACGCGCGGCGAGCGGGCCGATCGTGGTGCCGCGACGGCACGCCGTCGCTTACCGGAGGCGGGCCCGTTGTGATCTCTCAATCGGATCGTCTTTGCATCGCCGCCCTGTGCGCCGCGATCGCTATTCTGTCGGTGATTCTGTGGGCCATCGGCGGGCTTGCCGGCGCCGCAGCCCCGGACACCGCGAGCTACTTCACGCCGCTGCAAGGCGACAATCCGTGGGGTGAGATGCGATACCCGCTCTACGGCCTGTTGGCGAGTTGGCTTGGCGCCAGCGCCAGCGAGCCCGGTCATGTCGCATTGATCCAAGGCCTGTTGCACGCGGCTGCGGCGCTGGCGCTTTATGCCGGAGCGCGAGCCGGCGGCATTGCCAGCATCGGCGCGTTGTGCCTTAGCCTTGCGGCGCTGTTGTCGCAGTCGAGCCTCTATCACCTACGGCTGCTCCTGCCGGAAGCGCCGGCCATCACGGCGCTGGTTCTTGCTTTTGCCGGCGTGCTGGCGGCCGCAAATTCGGTGTTCGCTTATCGCCTGCTGCTGCTGCCGATCGCTGTGGCGACCGCGCTTTCCTATCTGCTGCGGCCGAGCTTCCTGCCGGCAATCTTCGCCGTGCCGGCGCTGTGGTACGTGCTGGCGCTGCGGAACCGACAAGCCCGCCGCGCCACGCGCGCGATTTTGTTATTCTTTCTGATCACCGCGCCCTTCGTAATCCAGTCCGCCTGCCGTTGGAAGGCCGTCGGCGATTTCAACATCGTCTCGTTCGGCGGGTTCAACATGTCGGGAATGGCGGGATTTATGCTCTCGCCAGAGATCGTCGCCGCATTACCCGAACCGGTACGACCAACGGCGCAGGCGATACTGTCGGCGAGGGAATTGGCCGAAGCCGCCGGACGCGTGGCGCGCACTCCGCTCAATTCCGCCGGAGAGCGCTCGTTCATCTCGGCCGCGCTCGGATATTTTGATATCTACGCGCGCTCTTATGACGGCTTAATTTGGGGCGAAATCGTCAAGCTCCGCGCGCCCGGCGAGAGCTGGGTCGCCTTCAATCGGCGCCTGACGAACTTCTCCTTCGCAACAATTAAGGCCGTGCCCTTGCGTTGGGCTGCGTGGGTCGTAGGGGCGACGTCGCGTCTTGTCGGCCGCATGATCATGACCGACGCGCCGATGATGGTGGCGCTTTCATTGTTGCTGATCGTCGCGCTGGCCGCATTCGCGCAACGCACGCCGTTGGGAGCCGGTGCGGCCGATTTGCCGGCGGTTTGCGCCGTTGCGCTGGCCTGGCTCGCGTCAACCGGATCGTTGGTCGTGCTCGTGGCCTTTCCGGCCACGCGCTATATCGACACTTGCGCGGTATTGCTTCCCGCCGTGCCGGCGTTGCTGGCAGCGGCGATCATTCGGGGCTGGACGCAGGCGCGTTGGCCAGCACCGCCGGGCGCAAAATCGCGCTAACCCGGCCGGTATTCGCCGGTCCGCGGATCGCGCTTCAATGTCGGCAGCGCATCGCGGTCGACCGGCCCGACTTGCGAGCGCGCCCGCACATCATCGAGCTCGGCGTTGACGCGCTGCACCTCCTTGGCGCACCAGCGCACCAACGCCGCCGCTCCCATCAATCCAAGCGCCAAGGCGAATACCGGCGGCATTCTTACCCTCCCGCTCTGAACCCGAGCATGATTGGACCCGAAGATCGATAGCCAGTTTTCGGGATCATGTTCTAGAGCCCGTAACGCGCCCATAGGGCGCGTGCTTCCAACGCCGAGATCATGTCCTCAGCAAGGCCAGTCGACATCAGCTCACCCCCGCCGACGCCAAACACGCGCCGCCCGAGAAAGCTGCGGTCGCCGCTGACGAGCGGCGTGTAGACCTTGTCGCCGAAGCGCTCGCGCAACGTCGAGCGCAAATCGCCGATGCCATCGACCAGGCCGAGGTCGAGCCCCCGCCTCCCGGTCCAATATTCGCCCGAAAACAAATCGCTTTCCGGGGCTTTGAGCTTATCGCCGCGCCGCGACTTTACCAGCGCGATGAAATCGTCATGGATCTCACGCTGCAATTGCTTCAGCCGTTCGACGTCGGCGGGGTTCTCCGGCAGAAACGGGTCGAGCGTGCCCTTGCGTTCGCCCGACGTATACAGCCGGCGCTCGATGCCGAGTTTGGCGATCAGCTTGTCGAAGCCGAACGAGCCGCCGATCACGCCAATCGAGCCGACAATCGAATTGGGGTCGGCGATGATCTCATCGCCAGCACAGGCGATCATGTAGCCGCCCGAGGCGGCGGCGTCTTCCACGAAGGCGATCACCCGGAGATCCTTCTCCTTCGCCAGCTCGCGGATGCGGCGAAAAATCAGATGCGATTGCGCCGGCGAGCCGCCCGGCGAATTGATGGACAGTGCAACCGCCGCCGCCCGGCGTACGGCAAAGACGCGATCGAGCATGCGCGCGATGCCGGCAAGTGTCAGTCCTGGCCTGAGTGGCGTCGAGAAACCGACGACTCCGGTGAGGCGCACCACCGGCACGACAGGCCGGTCGCCGCGAAAACGCTGCGGAACGAATTCCCGCAGCGCCGCCAGCGTGCGCGTCCAGCCTTCCTTCACGCGCTCGCTCGTCCATGGTTCGGTCATGAAATCCACATAGGCTGCGCCAGCGTTCCGCTCAAGTAACCGTTTGTTAACCTTCTGAAGCGCCTCTGGCTCCCGGGCCTGTTACGGCCTCCTGCGCAAAAGACCGAGTCCCGGCGCGAACAGGCGACAAGCAATGAAGATATGCCTGCTGTTGATGCTGATTGGGGCGATTGTCGGGCTCTCCTATTTTCCTGTCCGACGCCGGGCGAAAGTGACTGCGCCGATTCCGTCCGATTCGTTCCCGGCCTGATGCGGCGCGGCTGAAGCAGTTCAGCCTTGGGCCAAAGGCAAAACAGCGCCCTTGCGCAGAACCGTTTCGGCTTCTTCGGTCGGCCGTCCGGCATCGTCGGCGAGGATGAAACCCGGCAACAAAGCGAGCGGCGCGCGGGTTGCCTTCACCGCGCGGATCAGCAGGCGGATCGCGGGCGCCTGCGGTTTGGGATAGACCGGCAAAACCGCGACCGTACCGAAACCGGGCGCCAACGCGGCAAGTACGGCGTCCAGACCATCGGCCCGCCAGATCAGCGTCAGCACTCCCCTAGGACGAAGGATCCGCGCCGCCGTGCCCACCCATCGGGCGAGCGTGTCACGCGATGCGGCATGGGCGAGCCGCCGGCCGCGGTCGGGCGAAGGGTTTGGCGCGGCGTTGAAGGGCGGATTCATCGATCACCTGATCCGCCGCAGCGGGCGCAAGGTCGGCGGCGGCAAACGCCGCGGGGCGCGCCGCAACATCAAGGCACACGGCGCGCACCCGCTCGCTGAGCCCATTGCGCAGGGCAATCTGACGAGCAAGAGCCGCCAGCTTGGGATCGATCTCGACCAACGTAACGGCGAGCTTGTCGATGCGGCTGGCCACGGCCAACCCCGCGCCGCCGACGCCTGAGCCGAGATCGACCAGGCAATCGCCGGGATGCGCCGAGCACGCCGCCGCGAGCAGGATGGCGTCATGGCCGACACGATGGCCCTTAAGCGGCTGGCGCAGAATAAGCCGGCCGCCAAGGACGGCATCCTCGCTCAGCGTGAAAGCTGTCTCAACTGACATCGCGGGCCATCCAATAAACGGGACGTTTATTCCGGCGACTGGCGCATGGGCATCGCGTTCGCTATTCCGCGCCGATCGTATGTCCCAATCGGGGTCGCAAAGTAGTTTGGCTTGTTACCATACAACACCGCTCATTTGGGTGCGGCCGCACCGGCGATCCGTTTTCAGGACTGGCAGGCGGGTGGAGGATTCATGGACGAACGGAATGGAGACGAGATCGAACTGACCATTCTGATGCCTTGCCTTAACGAAGCGGAAACAATCGGGATATGTATCGATAAGGCCTTTCATATCTGGCGCGGACCGGTATACGCGGCGAGGTGCTGGTCGCGGACAACGGTTCAACCGATAATTCACGCGCAATATGCAGCGAAAAAAATGTTCGTCTCGTGGCCGTCGAGCAACGCGGCTACGGCGCGGCACTTCGCTGCCGGCATCACGGCGGCGCGCGGACGTTACGTCATCATGGGGGACGCAGACGATAGCTATGACTTCGCACGTCTCGACGACTTCGTCGCCAAGCTGCGCCAGGGCTACGATGTCGTCATGGGCAACCGATTTCGCGGCGGCATATCGCCCGGCGCGATGCCAGTGCTGCATCGCTATCTCGGCAATCCGCTGCTGAGCCTCATCGGCCGGCGGTTCTTCGAGATCAAGATCGGCGACTTCCACTGCGGGCTGCGCGGCTTCAATCGCGCGCGCGTCGTCGATTTGAATTGCGCACCACGGGCATGGAATTCGCGAGCGAGATGATCATCGCCGCGTCGCTGCACGACTACGCCATCACCGAGGTGCCGACCACGCTGGCCAAGGCCGGACGGTCCCGGCCGCCACATCTGCGTACCTGGCGCGACGGCTGGCGTCATTTGCGCTTTCTGCTCATTTTCAGCCCGCGATGGCTGTTCATTTATCCGGGCGTCGCGATCATGGTGCTCGGCCTCCTTGGCGCCGCGCTGCTGTTCCGCGGCAAGGTCGAGATTGCCAACGGAATTGTGATCGACATCCACACATTCCTAGTCGCCTCGATCGCGATCCTGGTGGGCCTGCAAAGCATCAGCCTGGGGGTAATTGCCCGGCGTTTTGCCACGACATACGGCTTCTTGCCGAAATCGGAACGCTACGGCGCGCTATTTGCGGCGTTTTCGCTCGAGCGCGGGTTGATGCTCGCACTCGTGATCGGGTTGGGCGGAATTTGCGGTCTGTTATGGGCGATCTACGCCTGGGTCTCGCTCAGTTTCGGCCCGATCCAATATCCGCTGGTGCTTCGGGTACTCGTGCTATCGCTCACCGCTATCGCCGTGGCAATGCAGATTGCCTCGACGTCCTTCTTCCTGAGCATCATCGACCTGCCGACGCGGGGGGAGTGAACGGCGAAAGACGAATCCGCGCAGGGCGCAGCGCACTCATCACCCCGCGCACGCTCCGAGCTTGGTCGGAACACCGGCAATAAGACCCGCGCCCACCTTTACGAAGTCAGCGGCTATCGGGGCGAAGCTCGTCGGCAAAGCCGGCATCCCTGAGCAGCATCCGCGCGGCCTCGAATTCATCCTCGCCGACGAGAATGCGGCGCGGGAAAATGCCGATCGAGCCCTCCAGTACACTCATGTTCTGATCGACCACCATATGGCCGATCTGCGCGCCCTTGAGCAATGCCTCGATCGCCGAGATCACCACCGGATCATTGGTGCGGACAAGCTCGCGCATGCCTTTAGCTCCGCCGCCGTTCTTCGCCCGACGCCCGCAAGGCGAGATAGGCGATGAGCTCGCGTCCGAACATGCAGGCGACAAAACCGGTGAGCAGCCGATTGCCGGGGCGGTAGGCTGCCTCTTCGCGATCGATACGGACGGCGACGACCAGGTCGAGCCGATCTTCGACGAGCTTGCTCACCATCGCCGGCGCGCCCGCAGCGTCACAGGTGGCATCGCCGTCAACGAGCACGTAGACATCTGCTTCGACGTCATTGAACATCCGCCGCACCCCCTTGCCCTGATGGCCCTCGCGGCGAACGATTGCATCCGCGGTCCGCGCGGCTTCGATAGTCCGGTCGGTGGAGTTGTTGTCATAGACGTACACCGCAGCCTAGGGCAGCGCCAAGCGAAAGTGGGCCACGGCCTTGGCGATGGCCTGCTCTTCGTTATAGCACGGCACCAAGAATCGCCACCTGAAGCCGGGCTCCGGCGCGCTCGTTAATGCCTTCGTTGTTTGACATTGCTCCTCTCGACTGCCGCGCCCGAGCGTGATCGGTGCTGGCGGAACAGCCACAGCCCTGGCGAATTCTACCCCTGCAACTGGCGGCACATATTGCCGCCCGACCATAGCGTTTCTATGCTTATGGGGCCCTAACGTGGCGGATTTGAAATCCAAGATGGAACGCCAAACTGGCACAGGAATCGCAAATCCAAAACGACGCCAGAACCGTAAATTGCTACGCTGTCTTTAGTCTATGAAGTCGTGCCAGCGGATACTGCGGACGCTGGTGAATTTCGCAAACGGATCCCGGTGGAGAAAATATTAAGTGGCCGTCATCGTCCCATTTGAAAGCCCGGGCAAACCCTCGATCGACCCGCTGGTTGATCTTGTTACCGCCGACATGGAGCGCGTCAACGGCGTCATTCTGGCGCGGACGGGGTCCGAGGTGACGATGATCCCGGAGGTCGCCAACCATCTTATCAATTCCGGAGGCAAACGGTTGCGGCCGATGCTCACGCTCGCCCTGGCGCGGCTTACCGGTTATGCCGGCGACAGCCATATCAAGCTCGCGGCAGCGGTCGAATTCATGCACACGGCGACGCTGCTGCACGACGACGTGGTCGACGAGAGCGAGTTGCGGCGCGGGCGACTGGCGGCGCGCATGCTCTGGGGCAACGAGGCGAGCGTGCTGGTGGGCGATTTCCTGCTCGGCCAGGCGTTCAAGATGATGGTCGAGGTCGGCAGCCTCAAAGCGCTCGATATTCTCTCCTCGGCCGCCGCCGTAATCGCCGAAGGTGAGGTCATGCAGCTCGCTGCGGCGAAGAACACGGCAACGACCGAGGACGAGTATATCGCCGTCATCCGCGCCAAGACGGCGGAGCTGTTCGCTGCCGCTTGCGAAGTCGGGCCGGTGCTCTCGGCGCGGCCGCGCGACGAGCAGGCCGCCTGCCGGTCGTTCGGCATGAATCTCGGAATCACCTTCCAGCTGGTCGACGACGTGCTCGACTATGGCGGCGCCGCCGCCAAGCTCGGCAAGAACGTCGGCGATGATTTTCGTGAAGGCAAGATCACGCTGCCGGTGGTGCTCGCCTTCCGCCGCGGCGGCGACGCCGAGCGCGAATTCTGGCGGCGCACGCTGGAGCGCGGCGAAGCGACGGACACCGACCTTGAGCACGCCATCGGGCTCATGGCCAAGCATCGCGCGCTCGAGGATACGATCGGGCGTGCCCACCATTACGGGGCCATTGCCCGCGACGCGCTCGCCCTCTTTCCCGACTCAAAGATGAAATCGGCGCTCGCCGAGGCCGTCGATTTCTGTATCGCGCGGACGCACTAGCCCAGCCCGCCGGCCCTCACCCACCAATCCGGATGTTTGCTGCGAAGAATTTCCGAACCGTGTCGCGCCGCGGCGACGGTGGAAAAGAGGGCGAAGCAGGTCGCCCCCGAGCCTGACATGCGCGCCAACTTGCAGCCGGCGAGCTTGCGCAGGGCGCTGAGCACATCGGCAATGACCGGCTTAAGTGCAATGGCTGGAGTTTCAAGATCGTTCGACTGCGTGTCGAGAAACTGCAAAAGCTGATCGCAGCTGGTCAGTTTTGCAACCACACCGAGATCGGCGGCAACACCATGGCTCGCGGCAGGCGTCCATCCGGCAAACACCGCCTTCGTCGCCAGTGCCACACCGGGGTTGACCAGCACCGCGGGCAGCGGCGGCAAGGACAGCGGCGCCGAGAGCATCTCGCCGACGCCGCGCATGATCCGGGGGCGGGCATCGAGACAGACCGGTACATCGGCGCCGGTCGCGCGGGCGGCGGCGTAAAGACGCGGATCGTCGAGCGGCAGGCGGTTGGCCTTGGCGAGGAGCCGCAACGCGGCCGCCGCATCGGACGAACCGCCGCCGAGCCCAGCCGCGACTGGTAGCCTCTTGTCGAGACTGAAGGCGCCGAGGACGAGATTGGGGCACTGCGCGGCGAGCGCGCGCGCTGCTTTGAGCACGAGATTGTCGTCGCCGCCGCCGGCCTCCGCGGCGCTCGGGCCCTCGACCGCCAGCGTAAGCTTGTCGCCGCGCAAAAAGCTCAAGCGGTCGCCAAAGTCGGCGAATGCCACCATGCTTTCAATGTCGTGATAACCGTCGCTGCGGCGCCCGAGCACACGCAGCGTCAGATTAACTTTGGCCGGCGCGTTCTCGACCAGCAGTGCAGGCAAGGATGATCCTCACCCGCCGTTGCCGACCTTCTTGGCCTTGGCAGCATCCGCCGCCGAAGACGTATCAGCGGGCAGTCCGGATTTGAGCTTCTGCTCGATCTTGGGAAGGTCTTCCGGCTCGGGCTGCAAATCCTTCGCATGCGACCATTGGAAGTGCGCTTCCAGCACCCGGCCGACACGCCAATAGGCATCGCCGAGGTGGTCATTGATGGTCGGATCGTCAGGCTTGAGCTCGACGGCACGCTCCAGGTCCTTGACCGCTTCGTCGTAGTTGGCGATGCGGAAATTGGCCCAACCGAGCGAATCGACGATGTAGCCGTCGTCCGGCCGCTGCTCGACGGCGCGGCGAATCATGTTCATGCCGTCGTCGAGATGCTCGCCCTGATCGACCCAGGAATAACCGAGGTAATTGAGCACCAGCGGCTGGTCGGGAAAGAGTTGGAGCGCCTTTTTCAGATCGGCCTCGGCAGCCGGCCATTGCTTCGATCGCTCGTAGCAAATGCCGCGGAAGTAGAACATCACCCAGTTCGCCTTTTCCGGCACGGGCACATTGGCAATGGCCTTGCTGTAGACATCAGCGCATTCGGCGAAGTTCTTGCGGCCGCGCAAGATATTGCCGAGCGCCATGATCGCTTCGGTGTCTTTGGGGTGCTCGGCGACGAGCCGTTCCAGCCGCTTTTTGGCCTCGTCGGTGCGGTCGAGCGTGTCAAGGTCGGACGCGATCTGGATTTCGGCGTTGCGGTGGAGCGGCGATGACGGCGGAATCCGGTCGTAGATCCTGATCGCGAGATCGGGCTTTTTGAGCGACTCATAGAGGTCGGCGAGCGAAAGCAGCGCCATCGCGTGGGTCGGCTCCAGATACAGCGCAAGCTGCAGATAGATCAGCGCCAGGTCTTCGCCGCCGCGGCGGCCGATCGACGCGCCAAGGCCGTAAAGCGCCTCGGCGGCGCCCGCTTGCGGGGAGTCGGCGAGCACCGGCAATTTCTCGCCGGCCGTGACTTCCTTCATCTCCTCGACGATCACCGGGTGATCGGGGACCGCTTTGTTGAATTCCTGGTAGATCTTCAGGGCCTCGTCCTTGCCGGCGGTGCGCGACAGGAAGCGGCCGTAGGCCTGAACGGTACGCAGCGCCATTGCATCGGCCTTGTAGGCGCGCTCGTAGCGCTTGCCGGCCTCCTTCTTGTTGTTGGCGATGTCGAGGATGAGCCCGGCATGCAAATCCTTGAAGATGGCATACCAGTCCGGACCGGTCAGCCGATCCAAAGCCTCAGTAGCGGCATGCGTTTCGCCCGCGCCTGCGAGCGCCCATGCCGAAAGCAACGTCGCCGTGAGATCGGTAACCGGGCCGCGCACCGATTGCGCGAAGTTCTGCCGGGCGACCCCGTATTGCTTCTGCTTGAGCGCCCGCACCCCGATCACCAGCCGCGCGATGCGGTCGGTGCGATCGATCTGGATCAGCCGGTCGGCAAGCCTTCCGGCTTCATCGATGTCGCCATCGGTCAGCACGGACAGAAAGGTGCGACCGAGCAGATCGGCATTGCGCGGGTCGGCCTTAAGGACGTTGAGGTAATAAGCGGCCGCGGTCGCCGAATCGCGCTCGACGCCGGCATGCCGGGCGGACAGGTAGCTGCCGGCAGTGGTCGCGTGCGCGAGCTCCTGCGAGGTTGGCGTCTCCGCGGCAAATGCAGACGTCAGGCTCAGGAGGACAACGGCGCCAGCGATGGCGGGGCGCCGGGGCAGCAGCGAATAAGTCACGACAGCTCCATTGGCAAAATTCGATCGGCAATCAGGGAATCAGGCGGCCGGATACCGATGCGCACCCAAAGATGACCTTTTTGCCATGCCCCCGCAAGCACGCAAGCCCTTTAGGCGCCAAGGGCGGCGAAATCGCGGCATGGGATGGGCTGTTTCGACGCAAGTTCCGTCGGCGCCGGCAGGATCACATATTCGGATAATTCGGCCCGCCGCCGCCCTCGGGCGGCACCCAGTTGATGTTTTGGTTCGGGTCCTTGATGTCGCAGGTTTTGCAGTGGACGCAGTTCTGCGCATTGATCACGTAGCGCGGTTGGCCGGCCTCCTCGACCCATTCATAGACACCGGCGGGGCAATAACGCGCCGACGGCCCGGCATAGACGTCGTGCTCGGATGATTTTTGCAGGGCCGCGTCGCGCACAATCAGGTGCACCGGCTGATCTTCCTCGTGATTGGTGTTGGAGAGATAGACCGAGGACAGCCGGTCGAAGGTGAGCTTGCCGTCCGGCTTCGGATAAGCGATGGGCCGGCACTCCGCCGCCGGCTTGAGCGTCGCAAAATCGGGCTTGCCGTGGGGCAACGTGCCGAAGAGCGAGAAGCCGAATGTGTTGGTCCACATATCGACGCCGCCCAGCGCCACACCGACGGTTGTTCCGAGTTTCGACCAGAGCGGCTTGGCGTTGCGTACCCGCCAAAGATCATGGCCGATCGGCGAGGCGCGCCACGCCGCCTCGTAGCTTGCCAGTTCGTCGTGGGCCCTGCCGGCGGCGAGCGCTGTGGCGACGTGCTCGGCCGCGAGCATGCCGGAAAGCACGGCGTTGTGGCTGCCCTTAATGCGCGGCACGTTCATGAAGCCAGCGGCGCAGCCGATCAGCGCGCCGCCCGCAAAGGTAAGCTTCGGCACCGACTGCCAGCCGCCTTCGGTGAGGGCACGAGCGCCGTAGCAGATCCGTTTGCCGCCGCCGAAGGTGTCGTGCACCAGCGGATGGGTCTTGAAGCGCTGGAATTCCTCGAACGGCGACAGATAGGGATTCTGATAATTGAGGTGAACAACGAAGCCGACCGCCACTAGGTTGTCGCCGAAGTGATAGAGGAACGAGCCGCCCCCGGTGCCATTGTCGAGCGGCCAACCCATGGTGTGCTGGACCAAACCGGCCCGGAATTTCTCCGGCGCGACCTGCCACAGCTCCTTGAGGCCGATGCCGTATTTTTGCGGCTGCCGGTTGCGGTGCAACCCGAACCGCTCGATCAATGTTTTGGAAAGGCTGCCGCGCGCGCCTTCGGCGAACAAAGTGTATTTGGCGCGCAGCTCCATGCCGCGCGCAAAGCCTGCTTTGTGGTGCCCGTCTTTGGCGATCCCCATGTCGCCGGTGGCGATGCCGGCAACCGCGTCATTCTCGAACAATACTTCGGTGGCGGCAAAGCCCGGATAGATCTCGACGCCGAGCGCTTCGGCTTTCTGCGCCAGATAGCGGCACACGTCGCCGAGCGAGGCGATGAAGTTGCCGTGATTGCTCATGAGCGGCGGCATCAACAGATTTGGCAGGCGGAACGCGCCGGATGGTCGCAGCACATAAAAGTGGTCGGCGCTGACCGGCGTTTTTACCGGCGTTTCCTCGCTGCGCCATTCGGGGATGAGCCGATCGAGCCCGATCGGATCGATCACCGCACCGGAGAGAATATGCGCACCGACTTCGGAGCCCTTTTCCACCACGACGACGGATGTTTCCGGCTTAAGCTGCTTGAGCCGGATCGCGGCGGCGAGCCCGGCCGGCCCGGCGCCGACGATGACCACGTCGAACTCCATGGTCTCGCGGGCGGGAAGGTCGGTTGCGTTCACTGCCTGCTCCATAGTCCGCGGGACAACGAGGACTTCACGCTTTCATCCCTCGCATAGACTCAAGAGATCGTCCATAAATCCGCCGATCCATGAATTCCTTCGTCCAAAGCGCCCGCGAGCTTATCGCCTTCTACCTCGATGCCGGGGTCGACAGCCTCCTTGGCGAGGAGCCGATCGACCGCTTCGCGGACGAAGTCAAAGCCGTCGCTGCCCGTGATCGGGGGACGCCGAACCGCGAGGCTGAAGGCCGCGCGGCGGGCCCGGAAGGCGGACCCTCGCCGGCACGCATCCAAAATAAGCAACTCGCAAACATGCGACTTGCGGGACGATCCGACCCCGACCTTTCAGGGGCGGGAATAATACAGGCGCCCGCCTCGCCCGAGGCCGCCGTCATGGCGGCCCGCGAGGCCGCCAAAAGCGCGCGGAACCTGGATGAGCTGCGGGCCCTGCTCGAGGCTTTCGAGGGCTGCATGCTGCGCGCGACCGCAACGCAGCTGGTCTTCGCCGCCGGCGATCCGAAGGGGCGTTTGATGTTCGTCGGCGAAGCGCCCGGCCGCGATGAGGACATCGCCGGGGTCCCGTTCGTCGGCCGCTCGGGAAAATTGCTCGATCTCATGATGGCGGCGATCGGCCTCGATCGAACGAAAGCTTACATCGCCAACGTCGTGCCGTGGCGGCCGCCCGGCAACCGCACGCCGACGCCGCAGGAGACCGCCATCTGCCTGCCCTTCATTCGCCGCCAGATCGAACTCGCCGACCCCGACATTCTTGTATGTCTCGGGCAGCCATCGACCCAGACCTTGCTCGGGACCAAGGAGGGGATCACGCGCACGCGCGGGCGCTGGTTCAAGTTCGACACCGGCAGCCGCGAAATTCGTGCGCTCGCGACCTACCATCCCGCCTTTCTGCTGCGCAGCCCGCTGCAAAAGCGGCTCGCCTGGCGCGATTTTCTCGCGCTGAAGAAAGCGCTGGTGGGATAACGCGCAGGCCGCCGATCAATGCGGCGGCGCGTTTGCAGGCGCGCTCGCCGGCCTGATCACGCCCCAACCGATCAACAATGGCGGCAGTCTGCCGCGCACCAGCCTTTCGAATGTTCGCGGCACCTCGGGAATGAGATCGGGAAATTGCGCCTTGATCTCGGGCGGCGGGGTCGGATTGGTATCGGGGGCTGGCCAAACAACCACCGCGCCTTTTTCGCGGATGTCTGCTGCGGTAACCCAGGGCGAGTGCACCGGATCGGCGGCGAAATAGACACTGGGGCGGCTCGGCGCGGCGATTGCCACCAGTTCGGCGAGGGGGGCGTCACCGCTGACAATCGCGAGCGGATGCCCGGTTCTGCGCATGAAGCTCTCGCCGAAATAGCGCCCCATCGCCGTTGCCGGCTGGGCGACCCTGAGTTCGGTGCCGGTGGTCCATGGCAAGAGCACGATCACAATCGGCACGAAGATCGCGGGCACAACCAACAAGCCGGTCCAGGCGAAGCCGAGAATCCGGGGATGGCAAAGCTCGATGCTGTCGCCGGCGGCGACGATGACGGCCAGCCCGGAGAGCACCAGAAGCGGCGCCACGCCGCCGATCGGCAGCCGGTCTCCGGCCAGCACGGCAATGATCGTGGCGAGTAGCGCCGGCCATAGCGCGAAAGCCTTCACAAATGAGCGTGCGAAAGGATCGACCGGCGTGCGCGTGATGGCGGGCAGCGGATCGGATCGGATTCGCGGCCAGCCTTTCGCCAGCACCAGAAGGACCGCGAGGCCGACATGCGCGACAATCAGCACGCCGAGGAGCCGCAGCCATGCCGCGGTGTTCGTCCCGGCACTCGCGGCGCTGCGCAACCGCTCCAGCATCGGCGTCAGGTCAAAGCCAGCCCGATCAAGCAAGAGCAAATGGATGAAGACCATGCCGACCAAGACGGCGGCCGCGATCCAGGCCTCGAACGCGTCGGCCGCCGTGCGCCCCCGCTTGGTGATCGCGGTGAAGACAATGAGCGCGCCAACAAGGATAAAAGCAGCGTCGGACGTAATCAGGAGGAGCGCCGCCGCGCCCCCGAGCGCGTACCAGTATTCGCGGCGCTTTTGCCCAACGGCGCGCCAATAGAACAACAGCACGGCAGCCCACAGCGCCATGGCGAGCGTAGGCGGCCCGAATTCCGGCGACGGCACCGTGAATACGGAGATGCCGACCATCAGCAGAGCCGCCATCGCTGCGTGCGTCGGGCTGACGATCGGGCGTCCGAGCGCGAACACGCACCAATAAGTCGCGATGACGCAAACTTGCGACAGCGCATAGACGCCAAACAGGCCGGCGACGCGAAACGCAATCTCGGCGAGCCAGTAAGCGAGCGGCGGGCCGAAGGCACCGTCGAGCGGAAATTCGTGGCCGATGGCGAGAAGGCGCGCCAGCTCGCCGGGAGGCGCCGCGTAGAACAATAGCGGTACCAGGAGCCAAATCGCCGCCTGAGCCAGCGTCGCCAGCCAAAACACCAATGCCGGGCGCGACCGCAAGCCTTCAATATAGAGGGGTACGTAAAACATCGGGCCCCGAGCGACCGTGCCTGTGGGAGAGGGTAATTAGCCCAGAATCCAAATGCGTTGAACGCATGACCCGACCCGATTCCCCGTTACGGCGGTGGGATGACAGGCTCCCTGAGAAGGGGAGGAACAAGGAGGGGTCAAGTCTAAAGCGGCAAAACGCCGGCGGCGAGATCGTCCGTATCGGCGCCGAGCCCACCCAGAGCGCTTGCGATCGGCGCGAACGAGCGGCGGTGGTGGATCGTCGGTCCGAGGCGGTCGAGCGCCGCGAAATGCTCGGGCACGCTGTAGCCCATGTGGCGCTCGAAGCCGTAGCCCGGATGCGCGGCACCAAGGCAGGTCATAAGACGGTCGCGCGTGACCTTGGCGACAATCGAGGCGGCGGCGACCGAAGCCACCAGGCCGTCGCCGCCGATGACCGCTTGGCAATCGCAGCCGGCATCGATGCGGTCGCGGCCGTCGACGAAAACCAGCCGCGGCTTCACCGGCAGCGAAGCAACCGCACGCGCCAGGGCCCAAAGCGATGCGCGCAAGATATTGTCGCGATCGATGCGCCACGGCGGCGCCATGGCGACCGCGACCTGGGCCCGCGCGCAAATGCGCTCGTAAAGCACTTCGCGCCGCTGCGGCGTCAGCCGCTTCGAATCGTCGAGGCCGCGGGGAATATTGCCGGGATCGAGGATGACGGCCGCGGCGACGACCGGCCCGGCGAGCGGGCCACGCCCGGCCTCGTCGCAACCCGCAACCGGCCATATGCCGCGCTTGAGCGCGGCGCGCTCGCGGCGAAAGGTCGGCCGCATGACCTCTTCGACGAGCGGCAGGCGCGCGGCCGCGGTTTCCTTGCGACTCATGCGCCATCATGACCACGCCTAAACTCGGTCCGCAACGTGAGCGCCGCGGTCATAAGAATTGCGGGGAGAAACGGCGGTAATGTCAGCCAAACAGGCTCAGCTGCCGCGCTCCCGCCCGCGGCGGCCGGAAATGCGCGGTCGTGGTCGTCACCTTCGTAAGATTGAAGCCTAGCCGTTCGCAGGCGACTTCGAAGCGGCGGCCGATCATCCAGGCGATCGGGCCCGAGCCGGTCATCCGGGTGCCGAAGGTCGAAGTCGTAGTCCTTGCCGCCGCGCATGTCGCGGATGAGCTTGAACACGTGGCGGTAGCGGTCGGGAAAATTGGCCATCAGCCATTCGCGGAACAGGTCGCGCACTTCGAGCGGCAGGCGCAGCAGCACATAGCCGACGTGACGAACCCCGGTCGCCGACACGGCCTCAAGAATGCGTTCGATCTCGGCATCGTTGAGTGCCGGAATGACCGGCGCGACGAGGGTCGAAGCCGGCACTCCGGCTCGCACCAGCTGCCGCAGCGCCTCGAGGCGCCGCGGCGGCGTCGCCGCCCGCGGCTCCATGGTTCGCGCCAATGTCGCATCCAGCGTCGTTACCGAGATCGCCACCTTGACCAGATCGCGCCTGGCCATGCGGGCGAGAATATCGAGGTCGCGCAGCACCAGAGCCGATTTGGTGACGATGCCGACCGGATGACCGGCGCGCTCCAGGACTTCGAGGATGCGCCGCATGATCTGGTAGCGGCGCTCGATCGGCTGGTACGGATCGGTATTGGTGCCGATGGCGATCACTTTCGGTACGTAGCCTGGCGCCGACAACTCGCGCTCCAGCAAATCGGGAGCGTTCGGCTTCATGAACAGCTTCGATTCGAAATCGAGACCCGGCGACAGCCCGAGATAGGCGTGGGTCGGCCGCGCGAAACAATACACGCAGCCATGCTCGCACCCCCGATACGGGTTGATCGACCGGTCGAAGGAAACGTCCGGGGAATCGTTGCGGGTGATGATCTTTCGTGTCGCATCCGCGGTCACGCTGGTCTTGAACGGCGGCAATTCCTCCAAGCCTTGCCAGCCGTCGTCAAAGACGACGCGTGCCAGCGGCTCATAACGCCCCGAGGCATTGGAATGCGCGCCACGCCCGCGCCGCCGCTCCTGGTCGACGGCGGTTCCGGTCTCGCCCGCCGGCGCGGAGGGCAGCGGCGCCGGCGGGCGTCTCAAAGCGGACGAGCGGGTCATGGCGCTAAGCTAACGCGCGTGAGTGAACAAAACAAGAACAAATGTTCGTGAGCCACGGAAAAGGTTGAAACATTTCGGGGGAGCCGTAAGTCTGCACGGGAAACCGGCGAAAAAGACCCGGGCGCCGCCGTCGGCAACGCATGCTCAGCGTCATCATTGCGACTCTCGATTCGGAACGGACGCTGGTGCCGACGCTTGCGGCCCTCGTTCCCGGGGCCATGGCCGGTCTGGTGCGCGAAGTGCTCGTCGCCGACGGCGGTTCCGGCGACGAGACGGCGGTTGTCGCCGATGTTGCCGGCTGCAATTTCATGCTTGTCAAAGGCCCCCTTGGCGGACGCTTGACGGCCGCCGCAGCCGCGGCGCGGGCGCCATGGCTGCTGTTCCTGCGGCCCGGAACCATCCTCGACGCACCATGGACCGGCGAGGCGAGCAGCTTCCTGGAACAAGCCGCCGGAGAGCCGCGCGCGGCGGTATTCCGGCGCGCCGCGCCGGCGCAATCAGGCGCGCGCGACGCGCTCTTGCTTTTCGCCGCCGCGCTCGGCGGCAGACCGCGTCCGGAGCAGGGCTTGATCATCTCGAAGCAGCTTTATCAGCAAATCGGCGGCCATTCGGAGCGGGCGGCCAATCCCGAGGCCGAGTTGCTCCGACGGCTCGGCCGGCGGCAGCTTGTGACATTGTCGACACGCGCTTTTCACACCGGTTAGAAGGCGATCCGGAAAAGCGCTTGGCCCGCGTCTCGACCTCGCGGCTGGAAACCGGTCCCCCGCGCAGATTGCCGTGTCCCCCGGCCAGATACTTGACTAAGTCAAATATCTGGCCGAGGCTTGGCCGATGACCATTCGTAAGCGCGAGCGCGGCGTCGCCGCCGTGCGCCAGTTCAACCGCTTTTACACGCGGCAGATGGGTGTGCTGCGGAAGACCTTTCTCGGCAGCCCCTACTCGCTGGCCGAGGCGCGGGTGCTGTACGAGATCGCGAATGGTCATTCGCCGACGGCAAGCGAGATCGGCCGCACGCTCGACCTTGATGCCGGATATCTGAGCCGGACCTTGCGCAATTTCGAAAAGCGCGGGCTGATCGAGCGAAAGATTTCCGCCCGCGACGCCCGGCAAAGCCATCTCGCGCTGTCGCCGCGCGGCCGCAAGGCTTTCGCGCCGCTGGAGCGGCGCTCGCAGCACGATGCGACGGCGATGCTCGGCAGGCTCGCGCATGACGACCAGGCGCGTCTGATCGCAGCGATGGAGACCATCGAGATGCTGCTCGGCGGCGGAGCCGCCCCGAAACCACTCGGCCGCGACTACCGCTTGCGCGCGCCGGTGCCGGGCGATTTTGGCTGGGTGGTCAAGCGCCATGCCGAGCTTTATGGCCAGGAATATCAGTGGAAAGCGCCGTTCGAGGGCCTGTGCGCCCAAATCGTCGCCGACTATGTCAATAACAACGATTCCAAGCGCGAACGTTGCTGGATCGCCGAAATGAACGGCGAGAATGTCGGTTGCATTTTCCTCGCCACGGATTCTGCGGAGGTTGCCCGCATCCGGCTATTGCTGGTCGACCCCAAGGCGCGCGGACTCGGGCTGGGCGCGCGGCTCACAGACGAATGCATCCGCTTCGCGCGGCGCGCCGGCTACAAGAAGATCACGCTGTGGACCCATAGCGTGCTGAAAGCGGCACGCCACATTTATCAGAAAGCCGGTTTCAAGCTCATGCGCACCGAGCGGCACAGAAGCTGGGGCCGTCCGGTGGTCAGCGAGCACTGGGATTTGGTGCTGTAGTTAGGCGGTCGCGCCTTGCGCCTTGCGCCTTGGGCCGGCGCAGATGCTCGTCCAGCCGCGGCATGATTTCGACGAAATTGCACGGCCCGTAGCGGTAATCGAGCTGGTGCACCAAAATCTCATCCCAAGCATCCTTGCAGGCGCCGGGGGAGCCAGGCAGGCAGAAGATGTAGGTCGAACCGGCGACGCCGGCGGTGGCGCGCGACTGGATCGCCGAGGTGCCGATCTTGGGGAAGCTCACCACCAGAAACAGCGCCGAGAAGGCATCCATCTTCTTGTCGAACAGCGGCTCGACGGCCTCGGGGGTGACGTCGCGGCCGGTAAAGCCGGTGCCGCCGGTGGTGATGATCACATCGATCACCGGGTCGGCGATCCAGGCTTTGACGCGCGCGCGGATCGTCTCGATGTCGTCGGGCACAATACTGCGCTCGGCAACCAGGTGGCCGGCGGCGACAATGCGCTGCACCAGGAGCGCACCCGATTTGTCGTCCTTGAGATTGCGGGTGTCGGAAATCGTCAGCACCGCGATCTTGAGCGGCACAAACTGTTTGCTCTCGTCAAGCCCGGGCATCGTTACACCTTACGCAACGTGATGATCCGCTCGTCCGCGCCAAAGCGGGACCCAGCATATTCCTGCTGGATTGCCGCCTGCGCGGGAATGAGCGGAATACTATACTAAAGCGCGCCTGCCGATAGGGTATCGCAAGCTGAAACCTTGCCCTGACTGAAGCCGTTCGTGAACCAGCGCTTGCGCTGTTCCGACGTGCCGTGGGTGAAGGCGTCGGGCACGACATAGCCTTGCGCCTGTTTTTGCAGGCGGTCGTCGCCGATGGCGGAGGCGGTCTGCAACGCCTGGTCGACGTCGCCGGGATCGAGAAAACTGTGCTTTTGCTGCGCCCGGTTCGCCCACACGCCGGCCAAACAATCAGCCTGGAGCTCGACGCGGACCTGGAGGCGGTTTGCCTCCGCTTTGCTCGACGACGCCTGCTGCGCCTGCATGACGCGCGGGAGAATGCCAAGCTCGTCCTGCACGTGATGACCCACTTCGTGGGCGATCACATAGGCCTCGGAGAATTTGCAGGCCTTGCTGTTCGAACAGCCGCCGAACTTGTTCTGCAGATCGTCGAAGAACGACGTATCGAGATAGATGCGCTGATCGCGCGGGCAGTAGAACGGTCCCATGGCCGATTGCGCGAAGGCGCAGGGCGTCGGCTCGGAGCCGGCGAACAGACGCAGCCGCGGCGGATGATAGGCTTTACCGGCGGCCGCAAATATTTCCTTCCAGCGATCTTCGGTGTCGCCCAGCACCAGGGCGACGAACTTGCCGGTCGGGTCGGTCGGCGTCCCGGCTGTTACCGGTGGTGCCGGACCGGTTTCTTGCGACGGCGATCCGCCGGTAAGAATTTGCGCCCCGTTGAGCAGCGCGCTCGGGTCGATCCCGAAATACCAGCTGATCAGCCCGATAATGATGATCGTGCCGATACCGAGCCCGCCCGCTCCGCCCGGCAGGCCGCCGCGCGACGCGCTCACCTCGCGATCATCTTCGACATTGTCGCTGGGACGAAAATCATCCGTGCGCATTCGTCATTCTCCGTTCGCAAATCTGCTGTCTGCGCGCCAACTTCATCTGTTCGTCTGTATCCGAAATGTGCCGCCGGCAGCGCGTGATTAACTAAGTGTTTCCCGGCATTTATTGCCTAGCAATGACCCTCGCCAGTTAAGTCGATCTTTACCTTGGCCCGGCATCATACGCTTCGTCGGTTGTAGGTCCCGCGTCGCCGATCGCGTCGCCTGAGTCAGAGTTCTGGGTCATGGTTGTGTCGCGTCGCGGGGCGTCCGTAAGGGCGCCCCGCGTGAGTTTTGAGTCCGCCGCATCGGCAAGCATTCTGGTCGGCGATTGCGTTGCCGAAATGGCAAAGCTCCCGGCCGCCTCCGTCGATCTCGTTTTCGCCGATCCGCCGTACAATCTGCAGCTCCAAGGCGACCTCAAGCGTCCCGACGATTCGCGCGTCGACGCCGTCGACGACGCCTGGGACAAGTTTGCCAGCTTCGCGGCCTATGACGACTTCACCCGCGCCTGGCTGGTCGCCTGCCGCCGCGTCATGAAGCCCTCCGCCACGCTTTGGGTCATCGGTTCCTATCACAACATTTTTCGCGTCGGCGCGCTGCTTCAGGACCACGGCTTCTGGATTCTCAACGACATCGTCTGGCGCAAATCGAACCCGATGCCGAATTTTCGCGGCCGCCGCTTCACCAACGCGCATGAGACCCTGATCTGGGCGGCGCGCAACGCCGCGAAGCGCAACTATACGTTCAACTACGAAGCGCTCAAAGCCGGCAACGATGACATCCAGATGCGCTCGGACTGGTTCATCCCGCTGTGCACCGGCGAGGAACGGCTCAAGGGCGGCGACGGCAGGAAGTTGCATCCGACACAAAAACCCGAAGCGCTGCTCGCCCGGGTCATCCTTGCGGCATCGCGGCCGCACGACCTCGTCCTGGACCCGTTCTGCGGCACCGGCACGACCGGCGCGGTCGCGCGCCGGCTGCACCGCCGCTTTGTCGGTATCGAGCGGCAAGCAGATTACGCCGCGGCCGCCGAGCGCCGCGTTGGCGCCGCCGAGCCGTTGCCTGAGCCGGCGCTCGCCGCTTTCATGACCGCGCGCGAGGCGCCGCGGGTGCCGTTTTCGGCGCTGCTCGAGCGCGGCTTGGTAGCGCCGGGAATCAAGCTCGTCGACGCCAAAAGGCGGCATCGGGCGCTGGTTCGCGCCGACGGCGCCCTTGCGCTCGGCGAAGCAGTCGGCTCGATCCATCGCATCGGCGCGCTCGCCCAGGGGCTGGAGGCGTGCAACGGTTGGACGTTTTGGCACGTCGAAACGCCGGCCGGCCTTACCGTAATCGACACGTTGCGCGCGCGAGTGCGCGCGGAGATGGGCGCCGATTAGACTTTTCGCTTAGCGATCGAGCGCATGCGCCACCACCTTGCGCATGACGCTGGGCAGCGCCTCGCCCGCAACATCCGCAAGCGCGACCCAGCGCATGGCCGCCGGTGCGGACGTATCTGAAGGAAGCTCAGCCAGATAGACCGATAGTTCGAGCGGGAAGTGCGTGAACACGTGCCGCACGACGCCGGGAAGGCGGCGCCACGCCGCCGCGCCTCGACGCTCTGTCGAACGAAACCGCGGTGCGCGGTCGAGTGCAGTGGCTTCATCGAAGTCCAGCAGCCACTCCGTCGTCGGCACTTCGGTCATGCCGCCGAGGAGGCCCTTTGCCGGCCGCGTTCGTACCAGCAAGAAGCCGTCGGCCCGGCGTGCCACGAAGGCGGCGCCGCGGCGCCGTGCGCCTTCGCGTTTGGGTGTCCGGCGGGGAAACGTCTCCGCGTCGCCGCGGGCATGTGCCGCGCAGCTTTGGTTCCATGGGCACAGCGCGCAGGCCGGCTTCTTCGGCGTACAGAGAGTGGCGCCGAGGTCCATCATCGCTTGCGCAAAATCGCCGGCGCGCCGTGGCGGCGTGAGCGTGCAGGCAAGCCGGCGCAACTCCGGTTTGGCGCGCGGCAGCGGCTTCGTTACAGCGAATAGCCGCGCGATTACGCGCTCAATATTGCCGTCCACGGGGCTGGCCGGCACGTCGAACGCAATCGCGGCAATGGCTGCCGCGGTATAATCGCCGATACCCGGAAGTTCGCGCAGCGCCGCTTCGCCGGCGGGAAATTCTCCGCCATGGCGCTCGACCACGGCACGCGCGCAGGCGTGCAGGTTGCGGGCGCGCGCGTAATAGCCAAGCCCCGCCCAGGCCTTCAGGACCTCCTCCAGCGGCGCCACCGCAAGCGCGCGCACATCGCTCCAGCGGGCCAGAAAGCGGGCATAATAGGGGGCAACGGCGGTAACCGTAGTCTGCTGCAGCATGATCTCGGAGAGCCAGACCCGGTAAGGATCGGGCCGCGCGCCGTTGGGCGCCCGCCAAGGCAGCGTCCGGCGATGGCGGTCATACCAGGCGAGCAAGGCGGCGGCTTGCAGGGATGAATCGCCCGCAGTCACCTTCACGCGCTGTCGCCCCGCCGCCTGCGCTGCTACGGTCATGTCCGCTTCGTCTTGCCCCCACGGATGACAGAGCGCCTCAGAGTGAACAAGCCCTCCCGCTCTTTCGCCAAGCCGCTGCGCGACCTCCTCGGCAAGGTCGTCGGCGAGACGTTTACGCGCCAAGGCTTTGTATCGGCCGAACTGGTGACGCGCTGGACCGAAATCGTCGGGGCGGAGATCGCCGCACATAGCGAACCCGTCAAGATACAATGGCCGCGAGCTTCCCCTCCCAACCGTCCCCCGCAAGCGGGGGAGGGTTGGGGTGGGAGCGGCCGCCAGGAACGCTCGTTCTGCGCGTTGAAGGCCCGGGTGCGATCGAAATCCAGCACCTTGCCAACGTGATCTGCGAGCGCGTCAACCGCTTCGTCGGCTGGCGCGCCATCGAACGCGTCGCGCTGCGCCAGGCCCCGCTGCGGCGGACTTTTCGCAAGTTCAGCGCTCCCCCCGATGCCGTGGCGGCGGCGCGCATTGCCGCCACCATGCCGGAGATCGCCGACGAGGATTTACGGCAGGCGCTTGCCCGGCTCGGCGCCGCGGTCAAACGCGGCTGAGAATCTAGCGGCGGCACGCCATCAGCCGACCGTGCCGCCTGCGGCCGTTCGGGGCCTTGGCGGATGGGCGTACCGGTGCCACATTTGTGGCGAAGATTTCCCCCTCCAATGAGGAGCCGATCTTGACGCTGACCCGCCGCCAAATGCTCACCGCCACCGCGACTTTTGCTCTTGCCGGCGCCGCGGGTGCCATTCCGTGGCTTCCGGCCCAGCCGACGCAAGCGGCCGCAGGCGAGACCGACCTGGCGGAACTCGCCAAGCCGGGACCCGACGGTGACGTCGTGCTCGGCTCCGACAAGGCGCCGGTGACCATCATTGAATACGCCTCGATGACCTGCCCGCACTGCGCACATTTTTCGACGACGACTTTTCCGGAGCTGCAGAAACGGTACATCGACACCGGCAAGGTGCGTTTTATTTTCCGCGAATTCCCGCTCGACCCGCTTGCCGCCGCGGGCTTCATGCTGGCGCGCTGCGCCGGCAACGACAAATTCATGCCGATTGTGGAGACGCTGTTCGCCAAGCAACCGGAATGGATGGTGCAAAAGCCGATCCCGCCGCTGGTAGAGATCGCCAAGCAATTCGGCTTCACCCAGGAGTCATTCGATAAATGCCTGGCGAATCAAAAGGTGCTGGACGCTATCCAGGAGGTGCGCGACCGCGCCGCCGAGAAGCTCGGGGTCAATTCCACGCCGACGTTTTTTATCAACGGCAAGAAATTGACCGGCGATCAATCGATCGAGGCGATGGCTAAGGAGATCGACCCCTATCTCAAGGAAGGATAAGGCTTTTTCGGCTTGGCGGCATTCGCTGGGCGGCCGCCGCGGAACTGCCGGCTTGGCCGCGTGAGCGGAATGTCTGGATAACGCTGCGGCGCTGTTGCGCTCGCGGCCTTGACGATTCATTCTCCGCGCCGATGCGGCACCCCGACACCCTGTGGACTCGCTCAAAAGGCGTGAGCCGGCAAGGACTCCCTTCGCCACCGCGGCAGGCAAGATGGATATGACACGCGAATGAAGCTCACGCGGCTGCGCCTGATCGGCTTCAAATCCTTTGTTGAACCGACCGACTTCGAGATCGAACCGGGGCTGACCGGCGTGGTCGGGCCGAACGGCTGCGGCAAATCCAATCTGGTCGAAGCCGTGCGCTGGGTCATGGGCGAGGCCTCCTACAAGGCCATGCGAGCGTCGGAGATGGACGACGTGATCTTCTCCGGCAATACCGACCGTCCGGCACGCAATCATGCCGAAGTCTCGGTCGTGATCGACAACAGCGATCGCCGGGCGCCGGCCACGTTCAACGACACCGACACGCTTGAAGTCTCGCGCCGCATCATGCGCGATCAAGGCTCGATTTTCCGCGTCAACAGCCACGAGGTGCGGGCGCGGGATGTCACGGTATTGTTTGCCGATGCCTCGACCGGCTCGCGGTCACCTGCACTGGTCCATCAGGGCCGCATCGGCGAGATCATCCAGGCGCGCCCCGACCAACGCCGCCGCGTCCTCGAAGAGGCCGCCGGCATTTCCGGACTGCACGCGCGCCGCCACGAAGCCGAGCTGCGGCTCAAGGCCGCCGAGCACAATCTGGCGCGGGCCGAGGACGTCATCGGGCAGCTGGCGGCGCAAGTCGCTTCGCTCAAGACCCAGGCGCGGCAGGCGGCGCGTTACCGCAACATCTCCGGACAGGTGCGCCGAACCGAAGCGCTGCTGTTTCATCTGCGCTGGATTGCGGCGAGCTCTGAGGTCGCCGATGCCGATCGGACCAAGGACGAGGCCGTCCGCGTGGTCGCCGCACGGACCGCTGAACAAACCGCGGCCACGACGCAGCAAACGCTGTTCGCGTCCGGGCTGCCGGCTTTGCGCGAAGCGGAGGCCAGGGCCGCGGCAGCGCTGCAACGCCTCCTCATTGCGCGCGATGCGCTCGAGCGGGAGGAGATTCGCGCCAAGGAAAGGATCGGCGAACTCGATCGCCGGCTTGAACAATTCGCAGCCGACCTCGAACGCGAGCGCACCCTCGCCGCCGACGCCGCAGCTGCCCTCGACCGACTGGGTGCCGAAGAAGCCACGCTCAAGACCGAAGCGGCGGCGAGCGCCACGCGACTGACCGGGGTCAATGGCCGCGTGGCCGAGGCGGATGGCGCGCTCGCGACGTCGGAAAAATCGTTTGCCGAATTGACCAATGCACTCGCCGATCTGACGGCCCGTCGCAATCAGCTTCAGGCCGCTTTGCGCGACCACGAACAGCGCGCCGCGCGCTTGGAAGCAGAGCTTGCCAACATCGACGCCGGCCTCACCGCAACGGGCAGTGGCGAGCCCGATCTCGCCTCTCTGGGCGAGGCCCTTGCGACCGCCCAGACCGCGCTCGCCGAAGCGGAGCACGCCTCGCGCGCCGCAGAAGTCGCACACACGCAGGCGCGCGATGAAATCGACTCGACACGCGCGCCGCTCGCGGCCGCCGAGCGCCGCGTGCAACGGCTTGAAACCGAAGCCAAGACCATCAGTAAGCTCCTCGCGGTCGAGAACAAAAATCTTTGGCCGCCGGTGATGGACGCGCTGACCGTCGCCAAGGGCTACGAGAAGGCACTGGGTGCCGCGCTCGGCGACGATCTCGATGCACCGGTGGATCAGTCCGCGCCGATGCGCTGGTCGGGTGCGGCACTCGACCCGTCCGATCCCACCCTGCCCGAAGGCGCCGCCTCGCTGTCTCATTTTGTACAGGGCCCGCCGGAGCTTGCCCGCCGCCTGGCCCAGATCGGCGTCGTCGAACGCGGCGACGGCGCCCGCCTTGCCGCGGCGCTTAAGCCGGGTCAGCGACTGGTGACGCGCGAGGGCGATCTTTGGCGCTGGGACGGCTTTGCCGTCGCTGCGCACGCGCTCACCGGCGCGGCACGCCGGCTTGCCGAACGCGGGCGCCTGGAGGCGATCGAAAGCGAACTTGGGACCGCGCGCAGCGAAGTCGACGAAAAGCACCATGTCGTGGTCGCCGCCGAAGCCGCGGTCAGCACGGCGGCTGCCACGGAGATCAAGGCCCGCTCCCGCTGGCGCGCGGCTCAGCAATTGACCGATGCCGCGCGCGAGGAGTACGCCGCCGCCGAGCGCGAGATCAGCCGCAATGCGGCACGTATTTCGGCACTCACGGAAGCGAGGCAGCGGACCAGCGCCGCTCACGACGAGGCGTTGGCCGCCGGCGAAGGGGGCGGAGACGGCGCTCGCCGGGTTGCCCGCCGCCGGCGATCTCGAGAGCAAACTCGCCGAGGTCAAAGAGGTGATCACGACGCGATCACGCGGCGCTGGCCGAGGTGCGGGTCGAAGCCCAGACCATCGCGCGCGAGGCCGAGGCCGCCGATCGCCGGTTGCAGGCGATCGACGCCGAGCGGACGGAATGGCACGAACGCAAGGACAAGCGCCGCGGCCCAGATCGCCACCATCGCGGTGCGCACCGAGGAGGCAAGGAGCGAGCGGACTGAACTCGCCAAGGCGCCGGAGAAGTTCGCCGGCCAGCGGCAGGCCCTGATCGGCGAGATCGAGACCGCGACGACCGCGCGCCGGACCGCGGCCGACCGGCTGGCGGAGGCCGAGACCGAACTTGCCGATGCCGACAAGGCGGCACGCATCGCGCTTGAGGCTGTCGGCGAAGCCGCGCGCCGAAGCGGCGCGGGCCGAGGAACGCTGTGACGGCGCCAAGCGCCGCCTCGGCGACATTGAGCATGAAATCCGCGACACTTTCGACATCGAACCGGCGGGCGCCGCCGAGCTCGCGGAGTTCAAGGCGGACGCCGAACTTCCGGCCATCGCCGACGTTGAAGCGAGACTCGATCGGATCCGGCGCGAGCGCGAGCGGCTCGGCTCGGTCAATTTGCTGGCCGAACAGGAACTCCGCGAGGTCGAGGCGCAGCACGATAAACTCATCGCCGAGCGCGACGACCTCAACGAGGCGATCCGGCGGCTGCGGCAGGGCATCCACAGCCTCAACCATGAGGCGCGCGAGCGGTTGCTCGCCTCGTTCGCCACGGTCAACGAGCACTTCAAAAAGCTTTTTGCCGAGCTGTTCGGCGGCGGCAATGCCGAGCTGCAGCTGATCGAGAGCGAGGACCCGCTCGAAGCCGGGCTTGAGATCATGGCGAAGCCGCCGGGCAAGAAGCCGGTGACGCTGTCGCTATTGTCCGGCGGCGAGCAGGCGCTCACGGCGCTGGCGCTCATCTTCGCCGTGTTCCTCACCAATCCGGCGCCGATCTGCGTGCTCGACGAAGTCGACGCGCCGCTCGACGATTACAATGTCGAGCGCTTCTGCGATCTGCTCGATGAAATGACGCGCGCGACCGACACCCGTTTCGTCATCATCACCCATAACCCGATCACTATGGCGCGCATGAACCGGCTCTACGGCGTCACCATGGCCGAGCGCGGCGTCTCGCAGCTTGTGTCGGTCGATCTCGAAGGCGCCGTGCAGCTGCGCGAGGCGAGCTGAGACCTGCAGTCTCGCCCCGCTTTGTCATCCGGCCTGAGGCTTTTTCTCAACCGAGCTTGAACAGCCGCATGGCATTGGTGCGGCCGATCTTCAGGCGGTCGTTCTCGCTGATCGGACAGGCATCGAACCAGTTCGCGGCGTGGTCGACGTTCTCGAACGGCCAGTCGACCGAGAACATGATGCGGTCGGCGCCGAGCACCAGCATCGCCTCGAGCAGCGCCGGGCTGTGGAAATTGCCCGACGTGGTGATGTGGAAATTGGCGCAGAAATAATCGCGGATCGGCTTCTTCGCCGGATAATTGTTCCGCGCATCGATCCAGCCATTGGCGTGGTCGATGCGCCACATGGCGTAGGGCAGGTTCTCGCCCAGATGACCGATGACGATCGAAAGCCGCGGATGGGCGTCGAACAGACCGGAGCCCATCAGCCGCAACGCGTGTACCGCCGTCTCCTGGCCGAACGCCCAGATCGGGCCAAGCAGCCACGGATGGCCGTCATAGATCTTGGCATCGCGCGGTAACGGGTTGCGCGGGTGCAGGTAGAACGGCACGTCGAGGCGCTCCACGGCCGCCCAAAACGGACGGTATTGCGGCAGGTCGTAAAAAACGGCGGCGTCGCCGACCTGCGAGAAGCCGTTGACCAGCGCGCCGCGAAAACCGAGCTCATTCACGCAGCGCTCCAACTCGCGCGCGGCGCGCTCCGGATCCTGCATGGGCAGCGCAGCAAGGCCCTGGAAGCGGTCCGGCCGCTTGCGCACCTGTGCAGCGAGATAGTCGTTCGCCTTGCGCGCGATCTCGTTCGCCTGTGCCGGATCGGGAATGGCCTGCACCGCCGGCGCATTGAGCGACAAGCAGCATCATCTCAATGCCGTGCTCATCCATGAGCGCGAGCCGCCGCTCCTGGATATCCAGGATGCGGCCTTTCAGTTCCTGCCAGACGCGATCGGGAAAGAACGTGCCGAAGTCGGCAATCGTTTCCGGGATGGCGAAATGTTCTTCAAGCGCAATCTTTCCCTGCATGTTCCCTTCCCTGTCGCGTTACCGGCCTGGCGCCGGGGTGTTAACCCTAACACGGCATTTCGCGCGCGGCGATTGAGGGCCACGCATTCGGGTTACTCCCTGGCACGGTTCTGGCGATGCAGTGGCCAGACTGCCGGCGTTGTCCCATTTCGGGGCAGCGGCCGGGGATGCGTTTCGCAAGCGCGACAGCACGCAAGCCGGTTTGATGAACACGCACCAAAGCTACACGCTGGCGTCGCCGCCGCAGACCGGCCAGTTCCTGCGCGGCTGGGCGGTACTCTCGCGCGGCACCTTTTCTGGCGCGATTTTCCTGACCGACATCGCCCTGATCGTCGCGATGTCGTGCTTTACCGGCGTTGCCTACCACCTCGTGGCCTACGGCAATCGCGGCAATATTCCCTCGTTCGTCCAGGTCGGCGTGCTCGCCGCGAGCATTTTTGCCATCTCCAACCTGTTTCGCCGCGAATACCGGATGCCGAATTTCTTCAGCCTTCAAGCCGCATGCCCGGCGCACCATTCAATTGTGGAACGTGACGCTGATCTGCCTCTTGATGCTGGGCTTCCTGGCGCAAATCAGCGTCGATTATTCGCGCGGCTGGATCGTCCTTTTCTATGTCGCCACGCTCGCGGCGCTGATCGTGCTGCGCTATGTCATCGTCCGCGTTACGACGCTTGCGCGCGCCGCGGGACTGCTCTCCGCGCAACGCATTTTTCTCATCGGCACCGGCGCGCATGTCGGCGGCTTCGTCAACCGCTATGAGCCCTGGGTGCTCGGCATCAACATCGTCGGCTGTCGCTTTCTCACGCCGGTTGCAGCGACCGCAGCCGCGGAAATGCGGCGTGCGATGCTCGATCGCGACCTCGCCGAGGCGGTCGCCAGCGTCCGCAGCCTCGAGCCCGATGCGATCTTCGTGCTGCTGCCCTGGTCAGCCACCGAAACCATCGAGCGTTGCGCCGAGACGTTCCTCTCGCTTCCGGTCGAGATTCATCTCGGACCCGAGCAGATCCTGCACAAATTCGAGGAGGTCGAGCTCTCCACGCTCGGCCCGCTGGCGAGCCTGCAGTTGACGCGCCGGCCATTGTCGCGCCGCGAGATCATCCAGAAAACGGTTGTTCGATCTCATCTTCGCGGCGGCAGCGCTGGTCTTGGCTAACGCCGCTCCTGGTACTGGTCGCGTTGCTCATCAAGCTCGACAGTCCGGGACCGATTTTCTTCGTGCAGCGCCGTTACGGCTTCAATCAGCAGCCGTTCCGCATCATCAAGTTTCGCACCATGCGCACGCTCGATGACGGCGCGGTCATTCAGCAGGCGACGGCGCGACGATCCGCGATTGACCAGGATCGGACGCTGGTTGCGGCGCTGGAACATCGACGAAATTCCGCAGCTCTTCAACGTGCTCACCGGCGACATGTCGCTGGTCGGCCCGCGGCCGCACGCACTGGCGCACGATCGCGAATACGAGCACCGCATTTCAATCTATGCGCGCCGGCACAACGTCAAGCCGGGCATCACCGGCTGGGCGCAAATCAACGGCTATCGCGGCGAGACCGACACCGAAGAGAAGATGCGCAAGCGCGTCGAGTACGATCTGTTCTATATCGACAATTGGTCGCTCTGGCTCGACCTGAAGATCATCGTGCGCACGGTGCTTTCGCGCACCGCGTACCGGAACGCGTATTAAAGCGCTTCGGCGTCGGGCCGGCCATGGCCGTTCGAAAACGGCGTCGAACGGACCAAATTGCGAAGAGGCGAATGGCCGAGACGGCCGAGCAAAAGACGCTCGTGTTTTGCGGTCAGCCGACCAGCGCAGTAATGGCGAAGACCGCGCCAAGAGTAACGAGCGCCGTCGAAAGCCATAGCACACCGATCAGCAACCATACCGGGCGCGGCTTGTGCAGCGTCGCCGCCGGCGGGCTGGTCCACGATTGCAGCGCCGGCTCGGCCCTGCGCAACGCGGCCGAGGCGCGCTCGATCGCCGCAAATTCGCGTTCCAATTGCTCGCGATCGGAGGTCGCAAGCCGGCCGGCATTCAGTGGCACTCGCGTATCCGACATCAGACCGCATTGACTTCGGGCTTCCGCGTATCGTCCAGGACGGCCTCACGCTCCGCGCCGTCGGAGGAGCTGAAGCCGAGATGATGGTTCGGCATGACGCTCTCCTTTTTGTCTTGCCTGACAATTCCTAACCGGCCAGCGAGGGCGGCGCGATATTCATCGTCGGCTAACCTTAACGGCCCCGACTGAATTGTCCTATTTAGAGGGCTGCAGCCGGGGACTGCCCGGCCGTTCGTCGCGGAAAACCCCCGTCGCCGCGATGCTTGCCTATATTGTGGCTAACGAAGCGATTTGCGCCAGCTTGGGCTAAAAGGAATTTGCCGATGAGCACCTCGACATTGATCGTCCTTGCCGTGATCGTTGTCTTGGTCTTGTGGGTGATCGCGATCTACAACGGCCTCGTCTCCATGCGGCAGCGGGTCAATCAGGCCTTTGCCGACATCGACGTGCAGCTGCGCCAGCGGCACGATCTCATTCCCAACCTGGTCGAGACGGTGAAAGGTTACGCCGCGCACGAGCGCGGCACGCTCGACGAGGTAGTGAAGGCCCGCAACGCCGCCGTGGCCGCCCAAGGTACCCGCGCAACAGGCGGCCGCCGAGAACATGCTCTCGGGCGCCTTGCGCCAGCTCTTCGCGCTTTCCGAGGCCTATCCCGACCTCAAGGCCAACGCCAATTTCCAGCAACTGCAGGCGGAGCTGACCGACATCGAGAACAAGATCGCGGCGGCGCGGCGCTTCTTCAACAATGCGGTGCAGGAATACAATACCGGCATCCAGCGATTTCCGGCCGCCTTGTTCGCCGCCGCGTTCGGTTTTGCCCCGAAGGAATTCTTCGATCTCGGCGACGAGCGCAAGACCGTCGGCGAGGCGCCGCAGGTGAAGTTTTGAGCCCGTTCGATGAGCCCCAAAACGATATCCATCGTCCGCTCGTCCCCGCGCCACGCCAGCCCGTGGTCCACGCTTTCCTCCGGTGTCCCGCGTTTGCGGCGATGAGCGGTACCAACCACGATGGCCGCGTACGGTCTCTATAGCCACATCCAGTCGAACCGGCGCCGTTCGATCGCGCTTCTGATCGGCCTGTTCTTTCTCGTCTACGTGCTGGTTTATGCCGGCGCGCTGACCGCGGAGGCGCTGTCGATCAATGCCGACCTCAACACGCTGATGCAGCGCGCCTGGAACGATCTCATCAGGGCGGCGCCGTTGGCGACGCTCGGCACGGCGCTCTGGGTGGTCATCGCCTATTTCTTCCACCAGAGCATGATCGACGCGGTGACCGGCGGGCGCGAGGTCACGCGCGCCGAGCAACCGCGGCTCTACAATATCCTGGAAAACCTCTGCATCTCGCGCGGCATCACCATGCCCAAGCTCAAGGTGATGGACAGCGACGCCCTCAATGCCTTCGCCACGCGGCATGAACGCCAGGCAATATTCGATCACGGTGACGTCCGGCCTGCTCGGGCGGCTCGACGACGCCGAAATCGAATCGGTGCTCGGCCACGAACTGACGCACATCCGCAACGGCGATGTCCGCATGATGGTCATCGCCGTCATCATCGCCGGAGCCATTTCCTTTGTCGCAGAGCTGGTATTCCGGCTCTGGTTTTACAACGGCTTCAGTTTTCGCGGCTCGCGATCCGACGAGCGGCGCGGCGGCGGCGCCGGCGTCGCGATACTCATCGCCGTCGCGCTCTTGGTGCTCGCCTACGTGCTGTCGTTCATTATTCGTCTGGCGCTGTCGCGCTCGCGGGAATTCCTCGCCGACGCCGGGTCGGTGGAGCTGACCAAAAATCCCGATGCCATGATCTCGGCGCTGCGCAAGATCGAAGGCCGCGGCGAATTGCCGGGCGCGACCTCCGCCGTGATGGAAATGTGCGTCGACAACCCGCGCGAAGGTTTTGGCGAGCTGTTCGATACCCATCCGACGGTCGAAAGCCGGGTCGCGGCCTTGGTCAAGTTTGCCGGCGGCCACGACCCCGGGCCTGCTCGCGCTGCCGCCGCACGCGAGCTGACGCAGCCCGGCCGATCAACCGGCGTCCGGTCCATGGCAATCGGCGCCCGCAAATGCGGCCCGTGGGGACCTTCAGCCGAGAGCGAGCGAGCGGCGTCCTCCGGCAGAACCCGACGGCCGCTCGCGGCCAGTCGAGCGGGCCGTGCGGGCCGCACAGCCGCGGTCCATGGGGTCCGCAACGCAGCTAGACGTTTGTGACTGAGACGCATGAGCCGCAATGCCGTCACAATTAACCATATCGCGCGACAATTCGGCGGCCGCGCACTTCGCAGTCGCGCGATCCACATATTGAGGCTTCCAAACACGACCCGGGGTGTGTAGAACCGATTTCGGGGAAATGGGCGCGACGCGCTCGAATTTGGCCGCTGTTATTCTGCGGAGTTGCGATGCCAGCGACGAGCTCGCGGCCGACGCGGCGTCAATGAGGGATCGACCATGGCGAAGCCAACGGTGATCGTCGTCGGCGCGGACAAGGGGGGCGTCGGCAAGACCACGGTCGCCCGCACGCTGCTCGACTATTTCACCGCGCATCACGTGCCGACGCGCGCGTTCGACACCGAATCGCCCAAAGGCACGCTTGAAGCGCTTTCATCCCGACATCACCGACATCGTCGACGTCACCTCGGTCTCCGACCAGATGCGGATTTTCGACACGCTGTCGACCACCGATGCCAGCGTGACGGTCATCGACGTGCGCGCCGGCCTGCTGTCGCCGACGCTGCGCTCGCTGCGCGACATCGGCTTTCTCGACGCGGTGAAGAAGGGGCAGCTCACTTTCGCCGTCTTCCATATCCTCGGCTCATCGATCGCCTCGCTGAACGAGATCGAGGAGACAGCCAGCTTCGCCGCCGACGCCAAATATTTCCTGGTCAAGAACTTCATCAACAACACCAGCTTCTTCGAGTGGGACCAGGCCGACATACTCGTCATATTTCAAGAAGCTCAAGGACGCCGTCGAGATCACCATCCCCAAGCTCAACGAGATGGCCTATCGAGCAGGTGGAGCTCGCTTCCGTTCCCTTCCTCACCTTCGTCGCCAACAAGGGCCCGAAGGGCGAATCGGCCAATTACTCCTTCGTGCTGCGCGGCTATGTCCGGCACTGGCTCGGTAATGTGTGGGGCGAGTACGACCGCATCAAGCTTAACGAGATCGTGGCGAGCGGCGGAGCCGCGCCGGCACCCGGTCCGCGCGTACAGGTCGTCGGCCGGTCGTAAATCGCGCGGCGCGCCCTCGTCCCGCGGCTGCACGCCGCGGTCGGATCCTGGTTCTCGAGGCCGATTGCAGTGATGACGCAGCCGACCCCCCTTTACATCGTCGCGTCGCCGCGCCCGAGGGTGGGTAAGACGCTGCTCGCGCGTCTTTTGATCGAATTTTTTCGCCAGAGCCGCCGGCCGGTCGTGGGCTATGACCTCAATCCGCGCGAGCCGGCGCTGACCGACCGTTTCCCCAGACTGGTCTGGCCGATCGATATCGCCGATACCCGCGGCCAGATGGAATTGTTCGACCGGCTGCTCGCCGACGATGCCAGCGTCAAGATCATCGATCTCGGATATGGCCCATTCGACCAATTCTTCGCAGTGTCGCGACAGATCGGCTTCGTCCAGGAGGCACGGCGGCGGCTGATCGAGCCGATCATCTTGTTTGTGACCGATCCGGCTCTGGTGACCGTGCGCAGCTACGCCGAACTGCGCCGCCGTGTAGCCGCGACCTTTCGTGCCAGTGCACAACGAATCGGTATCGCTGATGTTCGCCGCGCCGGACTTTCCACCGACGCGCGCGGAATTGCGGCGTGCTCCGCATCCCGCGCCTGTCTCCGATCGTTCGCGGCGTGATCGATCGGCCGAGCTTTTCGTTCTCCGCCTATATGACCGGGCAGCCCGGCGGCCCGACCGAAATCCATCAGTGGGTCGGGCAGATTTTCAACGAGTTTCGCCAGTTCGAGCTGCGCCTCCTCATGGGCAGGCTTACCTCCTCCCTCGGCGGCGCGCCCGTAGCGGGGCGCCAGGACCGGCAAGTTCACGAGGAGACGCAGAGATCTGGCAGACTGCCGCGCCGCCAAGTTTGAAACCGCGGTGTGAGGTAATCGGCCCGCCGTTCCAAATAAGCGCAAAACGGCCGAGCAGTTTCCCGCTCGGCCGTTGTCCTGCGGCCGCCGATCGCGGTCAGAGCGGCCAGCACCGTTTACCGTCGGGGCCGAGACGATACCCCGCCGGGCAGGCTCGCCTGACCGCAGAGGGATGACAACGGTGCATGACCGTTAGGTGTCAAAAATGCGGAGAACCGCAGCGCGTTCGCGCTAATGCCCTTCGAAGCTGATGAGGGTGCGGACCGGTACGCCGAGCTTCCTGATCTTTGCCGCGCCGCCCAGGTCCGGCAGATCGATGATGAAACAGGCGGCCAACACGTCGGCGCCCATTTGCTTCAACAGCTTGCAAGCGGCCTCCGCCGTACCGCCGGTGGCGACCAGATCGTCGACCAGGATCACGCGCTCGCCCTGCATCACCGCGTCTTCGTGCATCTCCATTTCGTCGATGCCGTATTCGAGCGAATAACCGATAGTGACGCGCTTGAACGGCAGCTTGCCTTTCTTGCGGATCGGAACAAAGCCGGCGGAAACCTGATGGGCGACGGCGCCGCCGAGAATGAAACCACGCGCCTCGATACCGGCGACCTTGTCGATCTTGCGGCCGGCCCAGGGCTGCACCAGTGCATCCACGGCGCGGCGGAAAGCCCGCGCATCGCCCAGCAGCGTCGTGATGTCGCGAAAAATGATGCCCGGTTTGGGATAGTCCGGGATCGACCGGATCGCGGCCTTGAGATCATCCTCCGAGACGACGGTGGTCATAGCCGGTGTCCCATCTCTCACCCTGTTACACTGGAAGTCAGCTTGCCGCCGCACTCTGGCGAACCATGATAGCCGACGCAACCGGAGAATCCCTCATGAGCGAGAATGCCCAGCGCTTCGTTATCGTCGATCTGCGCATACCATTTGTCCGCTTGGTGTTTTTTTTCGTCAAAGCCGCGCTTGCCGCCGTTCCGGCTGCAATCATCCTCGGCGTCCTGCTCATGCTGGTGACGGCGCTCTTGGCGGCGCTCGTCGGCGACGGTGGCTTCTTCATGATGCGGCGGTGGTCGTTCTGAGGTCGAACTCAGCGTCGCCCAAACGGCAGCGCACCAATTTCACCTGCAGGGGGCAGCACCACTGATAAGCTGGCCTGCCGTCCCGCCTAGCGCATTGCCCAAGGCGCCGGCCAGCGCGCCGCCAACCGCGTTACCAGCCGAACAAGGCGCGCCGCCACTTGCGTTTTGCTCCGCGATCCCGCCGGGGGAGGTTTTATCCCGACCGGCAGTCCCCTCATGGGTGTCGCCTCCACCCTTGCTCTTACTGTCCTTGCTCGCGCCTTTACTGTCCCTGGCGGTACCTTTGCTGGTGCTTCCGGCGTTGTTCTTTAGGCCGGTCTGAGCTGCCGGCATTTTCGGTGCCGACTTCTTGGTGTCGTCCGCCAAGGCGGGCAACGACGAAATGCAGACAACCAACAGCAGTTGAACAAACAACATGAAACGCGTGGATATTCTCATAGCCTTTCCTCCCCTTTGCGCCGGCGGCGCGCACACGTGCATTCGCCGCGCCCACCCCCTCCCTGTCCCACCTCTTTTGGCGGGACAGATCCCATTAAGCTCAATCGTTCAGCGACTTAGCGGAGAAGAGTGCTTGTCCGCCTCCCCGCCTATTGCGACTATACGCTTTTTCGGTGCTTTCGCCATGACCGGCGAATTGGCCCAGCCGGCGAGATGCGTGCTGCTGCCGTCGTCACCGCCGAGCAGCGGCGTTCATTCCGAACGTCGCGCCACGCCTCCTTAGGCGCGCGGATATTCGCTCGGCGGACGCGACTCGAGCAGCTCGGGGTGGTGCTTGACCAGGTGCCAGACCCGCTTCTTGGTGAAATACAGAAGCCCCGTCAGCACGATCAGAAAAACGAACACCTGGAAGCCCAATCGCTTGCGCTCATCGAGCTTCGGCTCCGAAGCCCAGGCCAGGAAGGCGGCAACATCGCGACCGTACTGATCGACCGTGGTCGGCGTGCCGTCGGTGTATTCGACCTGGCCGTCGCTCAAGGGTTTCGGCATGCCGATGGCGTGACCGGGGAAATATTTGTTGTACTGCGCGCCCGGCGGCAGGGTGAACCCGGCGGGCGGATCCTCGTAGCCGTTGAGAATGGCGTGAATGTAATCCGGACCATCCTCCTGATACTGCGTAAACGCGTCGATGATGAACCACGGGAAGCCCGCCTCGTAGCTGCGTGCCTTGGCGAGTACCGACATGTCCGGCGGCAGCGCCCCGCCGTTGGCATTGCGGGCGGCCTGATCGTTCGGAAACGGTGGCGGGAAGCGATCGGCAATGCGGCCGGCCCGTTGGTACATTTCACCCTGGTCGTTTGGCCCGGCGGTAACCTGGAACGTGGCCGCAATCGCCGCCGCCTGCGCCTCGGTGAACTCGGGGCCACCGGGATCGGCGAGATTGCGGAACGCCAGCAGCTTCAGACTGTGGCAGTTGGAACAGACCTCGCGATAGATCTTGAAGCCGCGCTGCAACTGCTCCGGATCGTACAAGCCGAACGGGCCGTGGAATGACCAGTGCTGGCGGGGCGGCGCTTCCGCCTCCTGCGCGGTGGCCGCGCGCATCGCCGGCACCGCCAGCAAGGCCGCGAGCGTAAAGGCGACAACGCTGCCGCAACGAATTTTCATGCCGGCCTCCTCAAGCCTTGGCGCCCGACGGCGGCGGCGCCGACGCGCCCGGCGGCAAGCCTTCGTGCAGCACCGATTCCGAGATCGAGTTCGGCAGCGGCTTGGTGGTCTCGAACAGCCCGAGCAACGGCAGGATGATGAGCAAAAACACGAAATAATACGCAGTGAGGATGCGCGCCGCGATGACATAGCCGCCTTCCGGAGGCTGCGAGCCGAGATAACCCAGACCAATGACCACCAGAAAGAAAACGATCAGGAATTGCCGATAGAGCGGCCGATAATTCGCCGAGCGCACCCGCGAGGTATCGAGCCAGGGCAGGAAGGCTAGCAAGACGATCGAGGAAAGCAACGCGATGACGCCCAGGAGCTTGCTCGGTATCGCGCGCAGGATGGCGTAGAACGGCAAATAGTACCATTCCGGCACGATATGGGTCGGCGTCTGGCCGGGATTGGCTGGAATGTAATTGTCGGAGTGGCCGAGATAGTTGGGGATGTAGAAGATGAACCAGGCGAAGAACAGGCAGAACACGCCGATAAAGAATGCGTCCTTGATGGTCGCATAGGGCGTGAACGCAACCGTATCCTTCTCAGTCTTCGGCTCGACGCCGGTCGGGTTGTTTTGTCCGACCATATGCAGCGCCCAGATGTGCAGCACGACCACGCCGGCGATGACGAACGGCAGCAGGTAGTGCAGCGAGTAAAAGCGATTGAGGGTCGGATTGCCGACGGCATAGCCGCCCCACAGCCAAGTCACGATCGGATCGCCGACGCCGGGGATCGCCGAGAACAGATTGGTGATGACGGTCGCGGCCCAAAAGCTCATCTGGCCCCACGGCAGCACGTAGCCCATGAAGCCGGTGACCACCATGAGCAGAAACAGGATGACGCCGAGAATCCACAGCACCTCGCGCGGATCCTTGTAGGAGCCGTAATACATGCCGCGCACGATGTGGGCGTAGACGGCGACAAAGAAGAACGACGCGCCGTTCGAATGCAGGTAGCGCAGGAGCCAGCCGTAATTGACGTCGCGCATGATCAATTCGACGGAATTGAAGGCGAAGTCGACGTGCGGCGTGTAGTGCATCGCCAGCACGACGCCGGTGACGATCTGCGCGCCCAGCATGAAGGAGAGAATGCCGCCGAACGTCCACCAGTAGTTCAAGTTCCGGGGCGTCGGATAAACAATGAACGACGAATAGACGAGGCTAGCGATCGGCAGCCGCCGCTCCAACCATTGCATAAAGGGGTTCTGCGGCGTGTAGACCGAATGTGCGCTCATGGTCGAACCTTATGCGTAATTGGGCGCGGCTTCGCCGATCCGGGTCGCGGCATCGGAAACGAACTGATGGGGGTCACGCCGCGGAGGCTCCGTTGCGGAGATTGTTGTCAACGTCTTACCCTCGCCCGTCTTGCCGGCTACATCCATCCGCGCTGCGAACCACCCTCCCCCTTCCCACCCTCCGCTCGCGGGCGGGTAGGAACGGGGTTCGGCAGCGGAAGGCAGGCCGCGCCCGACCTGGGGGAGATCAGAAGCGACCAAATCCGGCGGCGTTTTATTGGCACCCTTGCCGCGCGAGTGCAAGTGTGCCAACGCGCGCACCCCCAGATAGCACGCCCCAATGCCGGCTCCCGCGCCCGCCCATCAGACCACCCATGCGCATCGCCCTCTTCGAGCCCGATATCCCGCAGAATACCGGAACGATTTTGCGCCTGTGCGCCTGCCTTGGCATGGACGCGCATATAATCGAGCCCGCTGGATTTCCGTCTTCCGATCGCGCTTTCCGCCGCGCCGGCATGGACTATCTCGATGCCGTCGCCATCGTACGGCACCGCTCGTGGCCTGATTTCGACACTTGGCGGCGCAGCGGGCACCATCGCCTCGTGCTGTTCACGACGACAGCATCCCGCTCGTATCTCGATTACCGATATTCGGCCGACGATGTTCTGCTGTTCGGGCGCGAATCGGCGGGCGTGCCGAAAGAGGTCCACCACGCGGCCGATGCCTGTCTCAAGATTCCCATGCGCCCCGGCCTGCGCTCGCTCAATGTCGCAATCGCGGCGGCGATGGCCGCCGGCGAGGCGCTGCGGCAGATCGGGCGCAACTAGCCGCACTCTCTTGCAAGCCCGGCGAGACTGGTAATTAGCGTATATTATGTTAATATACAACATGCTCGATCTGGGCCAAGTAACCGGATTTGATTGGGATGACGGCAACAGCCGAAAGAGTTTGGAGAAGCATCATGTCACCCAACGAGAAGCCGAGCAGATTTTTCTCGACCCACAGCTGTTGGTCCTCTTCGATGAGACGCATAGCGCTGAAGAGCTGCGCTATCACGCATACGGCAGGACGCCGGAGGGCCGTCTGCTGCAGGTGAGTTTTACGACGCGCGATGATGCGACCCTGATTCGCGTGATCTCGGTTCGTGCTATGAGCCGAAGAGAAAGGGCCCGTTATGAAGAAGAAACTTAAGACCGTTCCGAAGTTTAGCGACGAGGCGGGAGAACGCGCGTTCTGGGAATCCCACGACACCGCGGATTACTTCGACCTCAGCAAGGCGCAAAGAGTTCGTTTTCCCAATCTGAAGCTGTCCACAACGGCCATTTCTCTGCGTCTGCCGCAGGGCCTGCTCGACCGCATTAAGATCGCCGCCAACAAGCGCGACGTACCATATCAGTCGTTAATCAAGGTCTGGTTAGCCGAAAAAGTCGATGCAGAGTAAGAAGCCGTGTGGCCGTCCTACGCCGCCACCACGCCGGGATGTCCGCCCTCGACCGCGAATGTGCGCAGCGTCGCAATGTCGGCTTTCGGATCGGCGGCGTCGGAGACCGCCCGCATGCGCACCTGCATGTGCGCGCGTTCGAGATCGACCGCGACATAGCCGCGCCGCCGGCTCTCGAAGAAATGCACATGCGGATTGTCCGGCAGCGCCTGCGCGATCATGTCGTGCGGCGGCCCGTAGGATGAGATCGAGGTGCCGACGAATTCGGTCGCGACTACCGGTGCCGCCGCATCATCGAAGTCGAGCCGCAGGTCGTTGGCAAAATAGCAATGCGCATCGCCGCCAATCACAACGGGATTCGACACCTGGCTGTCGTGGATGCGCTTGAGCAGCCGGGCGCGATTCGCCGGATAGCCGTCCCAGTCGTCGGTTGAGAAGCCGTAGCCATTCTCCTGTTTGATGCGCAGCTGCGCCATCAGCACGTCCTGAGCGATCAAATTCCACTGCGCCTTGGAGTGGGCGAGATTCGTGTGCAGCCAGGCCTCTTGCGCAAAGCCGAGCATGGTGCGGCCGGCGTCGCGCCGTTCCGGACAACTCGCATCGCTCTCCAGATGAGTGCCGCCCTTGTTCGGCGGCGCGTAACAGGCCTCGCGCGAGCGATATTGCCGGCCGTCAATCATCGAGATCTGGATGAGGTCGCCAAAGTTGAAGCGATCATAGACCCGCATGGTCGGCCCCGCGGGCCGCGACAGGATCGGCCGTACCGGCATGTGCTCGTAGAACGCCCGGTAAGCCGCCGCCCGTCGCAAGAGGAACTGCTCCGGGTCGTCGAAAAACTTCGACCATTTGTCGGCGTAGTCGTCCTGCACCTCGTGATCGTCCCAGGTGACCAGCGCCGGCACTTCGGCATGCAGGCGCTGCAGGTCCGGGTCGAGACGATATTGCGTGTAGCGATTGCGATAGGTCGGCAGCGTCGCCGCCTCGATGCCGTCGGAGTGCCGGCGGACAATGGGGCGGCGCTCCTCGATGTATTCGTAGATGTAGTCGCCGAGGAACAGGACGAATTCCGGATTTTCATCGGCGAGATGGCGATAGCCGGAAAAATAGCCGTGTTCGTAATTGGAGCAGGAGACGAAGCCGAAGCGCAGCCGATCGAGCTGGCTTCCCGGCGCCGGCAAGGTGGCGGCGCGTCCGATACGGCTGACGGCATCGCCGCTGATGAAGCGGTACCAGTACGGCCGGCCCGGCTCGAGACCGGCGACATCGAGATGCACCGCATAGGCGAAAGCCTGCTCGGCGGTGGCTTCACCGCGCCGCATGACGTCGCGCATGGCCGGATCGCGCGCGATCTCATAGGCGACGGTGACGTCATCGCCGCGCATGCCACCGGGCGTCTCCGGGTTGCTCGATAATGGCTCTGGCGCGAGCCGCGTCCACAGCACGAAGCCGTCCGGGCGCGGGGCGCCGGAAGCAACGCCGAGGCTGAATGGGTCGCCCGCAGCCGCGCCCCAGCTCGGAGCAGCGGCGTAACGCAACAGAGCCGGCGCCGCGATCAAGGTGAGGCCGGCCCCGGCCACGCCCTTGATCAGGCGGCGGCGCGTGGGGCGCATCGGAGGACAGCGGCGTTGGCGTCATGGGTGTTAGGCCTCTGTTGCCGTAGATCAATATATTCGCCCCGGATTATGACATCCTGGATAAGCTTGCGGGCGGTTGCCGTTGTGCGGCAGACCGCGCACCGCTGCCGGGAGCGATTTCAGACCGATCATGGACGCCAACCTGGTCGAAACACGCAAAAACAGTGCGCGCAGTTGGTTCGAGACCCTGCGCGACCGGATCGTAGCCGCGTTCGAAGCCGTGGAGGACACCCTCCCCGCCGCCGCGCCGCTCGCTGATCGCGCCCCGGGCCGCTTCCAGCCGACGCCCTGGAACCGCACCGACCATACCGGCGCATCGGGCGGCGGCGGCGTCATGGCGATGATGAAGGGCCGTGTGTTCGAGAAGGTCGGCGTCCACGTCTCGACCGTCTTCGGCGAATTCGCCCCGGAATTCCGCAAGGACATTCCGGGCGCCGCCGACGATCCGCATTTTTTCGCCACGGGCATTTCGCTGATCGCCCACATGCACAATCCGCACGTGCCGGCGGTGCATATGAATACCCGGTTTGTGGTCACGACAAAATCGTGGTTCGGCGGCGGCGCCGACCTGACCCCGGTGCTGGCGCGCCGGCGCACCCAGGATGACCCCGACGCTATCGCGTTCCATGCCGCGATGCGCGCCGCCTGCGATGCCCACGCCGCGGTCGCGCCCTACGACAGGTTCAAGGCCTGGTGCGACGAGTATTTCTTTCTGAAGCATCGCGGCGAGGCGCGCGGCATCGGCGGCATCTTCTACGACTGGCTCGACAGCGGCGACTGGCAGGCCGATTTCGCCTTCACGCAAGCGGTCGGCCGCGGCTTCCTTGCGATCTATCCGGCGCTGGTGCGCGAAAATTTCGCCAAGCCCTGGACCGAGGCCGAGCGCGAGGAACAGCTGATCCGGCGCGGTCGTTACGTCGAGTTCAACCTGCTCTACGACCGTGGAACCGTGTTCGGCCTGCGCACCGGCGGCAATGTCGAGTCGATCCTGTCGTCGATGCCGCCGGTGGTGAAGTGGCCGTAAGCTCGACCTGCGGCTTTTGTTGTGGTAGGTTAAGAAAACAATCGTAAATTGTCCCCACTCTTTCGGCACGAACTTTTCGCGGGAGCGAAAATGTCGAGCAGTGAGAACGGCAGAGCGGCGCCGTCGGGAAGCCCGCCCGCCCAGAGCCAGCGGGCCTCACGCGGATTTTGGGCTCTCCTTGGCAACACCGCCGGTGTCGCGGCTGTTCTTGGCGCCCTGGGGGCGGCGTTTATCGGCCTGCTTCAATATATTTCGGCCTACAATGACAGCGTCGCCAAGCTGGCGAAAAACGATTTGGACCTGGCGGTGGCTACGCTTGCCGACACCGTGTCCGCGTTGTCGACGCCGCTTTCACTCCAGGGACGGCTGATCTGGTTTTACTCGGTTGCGAAGAACGCCAACACCGACGCCGACGACGACGCGTATGAGACCAAAAGCGCGCGCGCGATCGCCAAAAACTACGAAGATTCAGTCATAGCTCTGAGTGCGGGCATCAAGTTGCTTGCGCGAAAGATGGAAATCTATCTCGATTTGCCGGGCGACCTGAATCATGCGGCCGACAACAGCAGCACGGCCAAGGCCGAGCCAATCGGTACTTCGAACCTCCGCGCCTCGGATTTCGTCTGTGACGACAAGCATATGCCTTTCGCCAGGGACGGAACCGGGAAAATTACTTCCAGGCTTGAACTCATGCCCAAAGGCGACAGTGACCTCAGCGGCAAAAAGCTATTGGCCATCAACTGGAAGAGTGCCAAAGACAACTTGTTGACCCTCGAATACTGCTTCGAAATCACCCATGAAAAAATGGGAGAGATACGCCGGTGGGCGTCACAAGGCAGCAATGATGGGCCTCAACCTGCCAAAGCGACCAAAGCTAAGGAGCTGGACATCGGCGGCGTGAAAACCCTGGCGAAGCTTCAGGAGCAGAGGTTCAGCGATTTTATGAGCGTGGCGACGTTCAAGATCGAGCAATTTCGCGTCAAGTACCAGCCCAACGGACTGCTGTGCACTGTGCTGGGTGTAGACACCACGCTCGATTATTTTGCTCATGTCTGCACGCCGCGCCCCATCGCTGAGTGAGGTCGGCGGGCGGTTTCGCAGCCAACGCCGCCGAATGGATTTGCTTTTGCGGCGTTGATTAAACGAATATATGCACTGGCTTTCCTGCCTTCCTTCACGCCGCTCCCAAGGAGAAACCATGAAACTCGTCCGCTTTGGCGCGCCCGCACGGGAAAAACCCGGCATGCTTGATGCGGAGGGCCGCATCCGCGATCTGTCGAAAATCGTTCCCGACATCGCCGGTGATGCGCTTTCGCCCCAAGGCCTCGCCAAGCTGCGCAAGCTCAAAGCCGACAAACTGCCGCTGGTGCGCGGCACGCCGCGGCTCGGCCCTTGCGTCGGCAAGATCGGCAATTTCATCGCCATCGGGCTCAATTATTCCGATCACGCCGCCGAAGCCGGCATGCCAATCCCGAAGGAACCGATCATCTTCAACAAGGCGCCAACCTGCATCTGCGGGCCGAACGACGACACCATGACCCCGAAAGGCTCGACCAAGCTCGACTACGAAGTCGAGCTCGGCATCGTTATCGGCAGCCACGCCCGCTATCTCGCCAAGAACAAGGCGATGGACGCGGTCGCCGGCTATTGCCTCGCCAACGACGTCTCTGAGCGCCTCTTCCAGATCGAACGGAGCGGCGGACAATGGAACAAGGGCAAGGGCTGCGAGACCTTCGGTCCGCTCGGGCCCTGGCTCGTCACCAAGGACGAGATCGGCAACCCGCAGCGGCTCGACATGTGGCTCACGGTCAACGGCGAAACCCGGCAGCAGGGCTCGACCCGCACCATGATTTTCGGCGTCGCCCATCTCGTTTGGTATTGCTCGCAGTTCTTCGTCATGGAGCCGGGCGACGTGATCATCACTGGCACCCCGCCCGGCGTCGGCATGGGCTTCAAGCCGGACCCGAAATTCCTGCACCCCGGCGACGTGGTCCGCCTCGGCATCGACGGCTTAGGCGAGCAGCAGCAGAAGGTGGTGAAGTTTAAGATGTGAGAAGCCGCGGTCCGTCACCCCTCCCGCGCCTCCAGCACCGCCTGCAGCGAGATGCGCGACCAGGCCGCGATTTTGTCCCGAAAAGTCATGTAGGAGTCGTGCACCTTGCGCGCGGACGCGCTTTTGCCGGCGACTTCGGCCAGAACGTCGACCGCGGTGCGGCGTGCGGCGGCGACGAGATCGGCCGGGAAGCTGCGCAGCTGCACATGGTCGCGCGCGATCAGCGTTTCCAGCGCCTCGATGTTGAGACGCTCCATCTCGGCAAGCGCGAACGAAGCTTCCGCGGCGCAGGCATGCGCGACAATCGCCTGCAATTCGGCATCGAGCGTCTGCCACGCTTTGAGCGACACGATGCACTCGCCGGTGCCGTTCGGCTTGTTGAAGCCGGGGCCGTAATAAAACGGTGCGAAGCGATAAAACCCGAGCGCGATGTCGGAGCCGGGGCCGACGAATTCGGCGCCGTCGATTACGCCCGATTGCAGCGCCACCAGGATTTCGCCGGGCGAGGTGGTCTGCGGAATGGCGCCGAGCCGGCGATAGACTTCGCCGCCGAGGCCGAGCGAGCGGATCTTCAGCCCGTGCAGGTCGTCGCGGCTTTTGATCTCGCGGCGGAACCAGCCGCCCATGCAGACGCCGGTATTGCCGCCCATGAACGGCTTGACGCCAAACGGCGCGTAAAGCTCGTCCCACAGCGCCTGGCCGCCGCCGGCGTCGATCCAGGCGACGTGCTCGTTGGGGATGAGCCCAAACGGCACCGTGGTGAAGAAAGCCGCCGCCGGCTCCTTGCCTTGCCAGTAGAACGCGGCGGTGTGGCCCATCTCGGCGACGCCGGCGCCAACCGCGTCGAGCACCTCGAAGGCCGGCACGATTTCGCCTGCGGCCGACACCGTGATTGCGAGGCGGCCGCCCGAGAGCGCCGCAATCCGCGTGGCGATGCGCTCCGCCGACAGGCCGGGCCCGGGGAGCCGTCTCGGCCAGGAGGTGACTATGCGCCAGCGCCGGGTTTCGGCCCGCGCGCCCGCCGGCGCGGCCATGGCACCGACAAGGCCCGCGGCTCCGCTCCGTGCCAGCATGCGCCGCGTTACTTTGCTCATGCGCGTTCCTTGGGCAGGCCGATTAGCCCGCGCCAGTTCCTTTACGCCATTCCGGAAAAGAGCGCGATGACACGGCCGCAACCGCCGCTCAATGTCAGCTTGCACGCCTTGGATTTTTCGGACAGACAACGCCCCATGAAGCTCGGTTTTTTCACCATGCCCATTCATCCGCTGGACAAGGACTGGCGGACGTCGCTGCGCGAGGACCGCGAGGCGTTCCTGCTCGCCGACAAGCTCGGCTTCGTCGAGGGCTATGTCGGCGAGCACGCCACCGACCGCGCCGAGAACATCACCTCATGCGCGATGTTCATCGCGAGCCTGATCGACGCCACCAAAACCATCAAGCTCGGCACCGGCACGATCAACATGCCGAACAGCCATCCGGTCGCCACCGCCTCGCAGATCGCGATGCTCGACCACATGCTCGATGGCCGGTTTATTTTCGGCATCAGCCCGGGGGGCTTGCTCTCCGACGCCGAGGCCTTCGGCAATCTCGAGGCCGACCGCAATGCCATGTTCCTCGAGGCGATCAACGCGGTTCTGAAGATCTGGGCGGGCGAGCCGCCGTACAACATCGAAGGCAAATACTGGGACGTCAAAATCGAGAAGCAGGCTATGCTGGACATCGGCCAGGGCTTTCTGCCGAAGCCGCTGCAGCAGCCGCATCCGCCGATCGTGGTGACCGCGGTGGCGCCGTTCTCCAAAGGCGTGACCGAAGCCGCGGCGCGCGGCTGGGACCCGATCTCGGCGAATTTTTTGATGCCGGAGTGGGTCAAGAGCCACTGGCCGAAATACGCCGAGGGCTGCGCGCGCGCCGGCCGCAAGGCCGAGCCGGCGAACTGGCGGGTCGCCAAAAGCATTTTCGTCGCCGACGACGACAAGACCGCCAAGGCCTATGCGACCGATCCGGACGGCCCGTATCGCTACTATTACAGCCAGCTCTACACCAAGCTGAAGAAAGGCGGCCGGATCGAGTTGTTCAAGACGCGCCGCGACCAGCCCGACGACGAGGTGACGCTCGACGGCATCTGCGACGCGCTGATCATCTACGGCTCGCCCGACAAGGTCGCCGACGAGATTTTGCAATTCCGCGAACGCGTCGGCGATTTCGGCACGCTGCTTTACGCCGGCAAGGACTGGCGCGACCCGGCGCTCGCCAAGCGCTCGATGACCTTGCTGGCGGAGCAGGTGCTACCCAAGGTCAATGCCGCGATCGGGGCATGACGGCGACTGACGCTACTTGATCGCCTGCGGGTTGAGCGGCGAGCCGGTGCCGCCGGTGATGATCAGCGGCGAGCCGCAGAAGAAAAACTCGTAGATGCCGTCGGCATCGCAATCTTCCGCCAGTTCCTTGACGTAGAACATCTCGCCCATGGTCAGCCCCATGGCCGGAATGACCACCCAGTGCCAGGGCTGGTTGACTTCCTTGGTCTCGTTCGGCCGGACCTCGACGCCCCAGGTGTCGGAGCAGATCGCCGCGATTTCCTTCTCCTGGCACCAGTAGCAGTTCTCGAATCTCACGCCCGGTGCGTCGCCGCCGGCATAGGCGCCCCAATTCTTTTCCTTGAGGCAGCGCTCCATCTGGCCGGTGCGCAGGATGACGAAGTCGCCGCTCCTGATCTCGACATTGGCCTCCTTGGCGCACCGGTCGAGCTCGTCGTTGGAGATGGCCTCGCCATCCTTGAGCCAGTCGACGCCGCGCAACCGGGCGATGTCGAGCAGCACGCCGCGGCCGACCATTTTGTTCTTGGCGTGCTCGATGCCGAGCTTGTGCAGGCCGCTGCTGTCGACCTCGCGCGCGTCGAAACCGTTATACATCTTGTCTTCGTAGAAGATGTGGCCGAGCGAATCCCAATGGGTGGCACATTGCACCGGCAGGTTGATGGCGTCGTCGGCGTAGCGGATGTTCGGCACCTTGTCCTGGCGCCCGGCCACCGCATCGGTGCCGGTCGCCAGCATGGTGTGGATCGGATTCCAGCGGCCGCCAAACAGGCCGGTCTGCGGACCGTTGCGGTCGAGCGGGATGCCGAGCGCAAACACCTTGCCGGTGCGGATCAATCCGGCGGCGCGCACGATGTCCTCGGGCGTAATGTGATTGAGCGTGCCGATCTGATCGTCGGTGCCCCAGCGGCCCCAGTTCTTGAGCTTCTCGGTCGCTTCCGCGATGGCCTTCTTGCCGACGTTGATGTTCATTACAACCTGTCCTTCCCGCTTGCCGATCGTGCCGCGACATGCATCACGAAAGTTTGCACTCGTTTCAATGTCGGTACGATAGGACCACGGAATGAGCCGCAGGTCACGCGCGATCGCAGCGTTAAAATCGCGCTAAGGTTGAATGTTAATTAGGTAGCCAGCTTGCGACATTGGCAAAACCCGGGATTTGAAGAATGAAACTGTTGAGTTTTGTTGCCGACGGCAAGGCGTTGTTTGGCGCGCTGAGCGGCGACGGTGTCGTCACCATGAACGAGCGGATCAGGCGAGCGACGCTACGCGAAGCGCTTGCTGCCGGCGCCCTGGACGAGATGCGCAAGATCGTGGCGCAAACGAACCCGGATCGCAAAGTGTCCGATATCAAATTCCTGCCGGCGATTCCGCATCCGGAAAAAATTCTGTGCGCCGGCATCAACTACCGCGCTCACGCCGCTGAGACCGGGCGGGAGCTGCCGACAAAACCGAGCATGTTCAGCCGCTTTGCCGATACGCTCCTCGGCCACGACGGCGAGATGATCAAGCCGAGCGTTTCCGGTGAGTTCGATTTCGAAGGCGAACTCGCCGTTGTCATCGGCCGGCCCGGGCGTCACATCAAAGCGGAGCACGCGCTAGCCTACGTTGCCGGCTATACCTGCTTCGTCGACGGCAGCGTGCGCGATTATCAGAAATTCTCGGTTACTGCCGGCAAGAATTTTCCCGGCACCGGGCCGCTCGGACCCTGGATCGTGACCGCCGACGAGATTCCCGATCCGGGCCGGCTCACCTTGACGACGCGGCTCAACGGCACCGAGGTGCAGCACTCTTCGACCGACCTGTTGATCCATCCGGTCCACGATCTTGTCGCCTTCTGCTCCGAATTCACCGCGCTTGCCGCGGGCGACATCATCGCCACCGGTACGCCGGAAGGTGTCGGCCACCGCCGCAATCCGCCGCTCTGGATGAAGGCGGGCGACGTACTCGAAGTCGAGATCAGCCGCATCGGCATTTTACGCACGCGCGTCATCGATGAGTGAGGCTTGAGACGCTGGCCCGACCAGACGATCTGGTATAGCGTCAATGGTCCGGCGAAATCGTCATTTCAACAAGCGGGGGATGCGATGAAAAGGCGCGATTTCCTGAAAGCTTCGGCGGCATTTGCCGGTGCAGCAGCCGGCGGATTTTCCTGCGTGGAGCTTGCCTCCGCGGCGCCGATCGATCCCCCTGTTGTCGACAAGCTCAAGGTGCGCGTGATTGTGGACCTGACACACAATATCTTCCTGAAGCCGACGACGTTCAACGGCATGTCGTTGGTGCCGCCGCCGCGGGCCAAGGATTACACCAGGGAGCTGCACGCGCAGTGGGGCCTTTCGCTGCTTCTGGAGTCGGCAAAAGGGGGAGAAACGCGGACGCTGATGCTGGATTACGCCTACACGCCGGAAGCGTTGCTCAACAATATCGAGCTGCTGGATGTCGACCCGAAAAAGATCGACGCTCTGATCGTCAGCCACGGCCATTTCGATCACTACGGCGGCCTGATCGCTTTCCTCGACAAATATCGCGGCGCCCTGCCCGTGAACCTTAAGCTCTATGCCGGCGGCGAAGACAATTTCTGTCACCGGGTCATTCCAACCGGGACTGCCGGCGAATTCAGCGATTTCGGCTATCTCGACCGGCGCGCGCTTGCGGCGCGCAACGTCGGCGTCGTGCTGTGCGAGGCCCCGACGGTAATCGCCGGACACGCCTTCACCACCGGGCAAATCAAACGGCGGACGGATGAAAAAATCCTGCCCAACACGCTTGAGCAGTTCGGCATCCGCGACGGGCTCGGCTGCGACGCCTCCCACTACCTGCCGGCGGAACTCATCGGCAAGACCGTGCCCGACGAGCACTATCACGAGCACGCCACCGTCTTTAACGTAAAGGACCGCGGCCTGGTCGTTATATCGTCCTGCAGCCATCGCGGCGTCGTCAATGCGGTGAAGCAGGCGAAGGAAGTCGCCGGGGTCGACAGGGTGCACGCCCTGATCGGCGGCTTCCATCTCGGACCGGCGCCGATGGAATATACCAGGCACATCGTCACCGAGATCAAAGAGCTCGATCCGGACGTGGTGGTGCCGATGCATTGCAGCGGCCAGAACTTCGTTCAAGCCATGCAGGAAATAGCTCCCGACCGGCTGCTGCTCGGTTCGACCGGGGCAACGCTGATATTCGGAGCATGATGCGCGGGACCACGCGATCTTTGCGGTACGCGCGCTCCCTGCTTGTGGCAAGCGCGCTAATCTTTTCCGGGCTCGCCGCTCATCCGGCGGCGGCGCAGGAAGCCGATCCGGCACGAGCCGCGCGGCTGATGGACGACTTGATGTGGGGTCGCGGATCGGTCGGCGGCCCGTTCGAGCTGATCGATCACACCGGCAAGAGACGAACCGACGCAGATTTCCGCGGCAAGCTCCTGCTGGTTTATTTCGGCTACACCTATTGTCCGGATGTCTGCCCGACCGACCTGCTACAGATCAGCCTCGCCGTCGACAAGCTTGGCGCCGCAGGCGTGAACGTGCAGCCGCTTTTCATCTCTGTCGACCCGGAACGCGATACGATCAGCGTGCTCGCGCAATATGTCAGTAATTTCCATCCGCGCCTGATCGGACTGACAGGGACGCCGGCGCAGATTCGCGCGGTCGCGGATGCGTATAAGGCCTACTACGCCAGATACACGCCTTCCGACGGCGGCGCCTATCTGATCGACCACACCGGCTTTATTTATCTGATGGGCCGGTCGGGAGAATACCTCGGCTTCTTCCCGCCCGGCACGTCAGCTGATCGCATCTCTGAAATCGCACGGCAGCGGTCGGCGCAACGGTAGCGACATAATCCCGCTCATTCCCGCGCAAGCGGGAATCCAGTCCGCAAACAAGAGTTGGGTCCCCGCTTCCGCGGGGACCAGCGGCAGCTGAACTTACGCCTCGGCGTCGGCGAGTTGGGGAACGGAAGCGGGCGAATTTTCGCCCGGCTTTTTCGGCTCCAGTGCAGCAGCGATCGCTTCCTCGACGCGTTCAAGCCAGATGAACTCCATCTGCTTGCGCGCGATCTCCGGAATATCGTCGTAATCCCTTCGGTTGCGCGCCGGCAGCATTACGCGTTTGATGCCGGCGGCGTGCGCAGCGAGGACTTTCTCCTTGATACCGCCGACCGGCAGCACCAGCCCCCGCAGACTGATTTCGCCGGTCATCGCCGTGTCGTTGCGCACAGTCCGGTCCGTCATCAGCGAGACCAGCGCCATGAACATGGCGACACCAGCGCTGGGCCCGTCCTTAGGGATGGCGCCGGCGGGCACGTGGACGTGGATGTCGCTCTTCTCGAACCGGCTGGCGTCGACGCCGAGCGCCGCGGCGCGGTTCTTGACGATCGACAGCGCCGCCTGTGCGCTTTCCTTCATCACGTCGCCGAGTTGACCGGTCAGAATGAGCCGGCCGGAGCCGGGAATGCGCGTCGCCTCGATAAACAGGATATCGCCGCCGACCGGCGTCCAGGCGAGGCCCGTGGCCACCCCCGGCACGCTGGTGCGCATCGCCACTTCGCTCTCGAATTTCGGCGCGCCGAGGATCGCGGTGAGGTCGGTCCGCGCGATGCGGATCGGACCGCTTTGGCCTTCGGCAATGCGCACCGCGGCGTTACGCAATACCTGCCCGATCAGCCGCTCCAGGCTGCGCACACCCGCCTCACGGGTGTAATTCTGGATGATATCGCGCAGCACATCGTCGCCGATTTCGACCTGCCCGGCCTTGAGCCCGCTGGCCTCCATTTGCCGGCGCACCAGATAGCGGTGCGCGATCTCGAGCTTCTCGTCGGCGGTGTAGCCGGCAAGGCTGATGATCTCCATGCGGTCGCGCAGCGGCCCGGGAATGGTGTCGAGCATGTTCGCGGTGGTAATGAACGCCACCCGGCTCAGGTCGAACGGCACCGCGAGGTAATTGTCGCGGAAGGTGTTGTTCTGCTCCGGATCGAGCACCTCGAGCAAAGCCGCCCCGGGATCGCCCTGGATGCCGGCGCCGAGCTTGTCGATCTCGTCGAGCATCATCACGCAGTCGCGCGAGCCGGTCTTGCGGATCGCCTGGATGATGTTGCCGGGGAGCGCGCCGATATAGGTGCGGCGATGGCCGCGGATTTCCGCCTCGTCGTGCACGCCGCCGAGGCTCACACGCACGAATTTGCGGCCCATGGCGCGCGCGATCGACTGGCCGAGCGAGGTCTTGCCGACGCCGGGCGGCCCGACGAAGCACAGGATCGGCGCCTTGCCCTGCGGCGCGAGCTTGCGCACCGCCAGATATTCGATGATGCGCCGCTTGATCTTGTCGAGGTCGTAATGGTCCTCGTCGAGGATGCGCCGCGCCTCGACGATGTCGATCGGCTTCTCCTCGGGCAGCGCCCAAGGCAGTTCGATCAGCCAATCGAGATAGGTCCGCACCATGCCGTATTCGCCGGCCCCTTCGGGCATGCGCTGCAGCCGGCGCAACTCCTTGCGCGCCTGGTCCTCGACTTCCTTGGGCATGCCGGCATCGCTGATCGCCTTGTCGAGCTCGGCCATTTCGGCGGCCTTGCCCTCTTCGCCCTCGCCGAGCTGACGCTGAATCGCCGCCATCTGCTCGCGCAGGAGCACCTCGCGCTGGCGCTCATCGAGCGCGGCCTTGGTCTGCCGGCCGATCTCCTGCGATAACCGCAAAACCTCGATGCGGTGGGCAAGCAGGCGCGAGACCTTGTCGATGCGCGCCGAAATGTCGACCGTCTCCAGAATCTCCTGCTTCTCTTCCGGCTTCACATCCATGTAGGCGATGGCCAGATCGGCGAGCGCTCCCGGCGCCTCGATCGACTGGATCGCGGCGAGGAGTTCCGGCGGCGCCTGCGGCAACAATTGGATCGCTTCGAGGGTCTGCGCCTTGAGATTGACGAAGCGCGCCTCGATCTCGGCCGAGCGCGCCTCGGATTCGGGAATCTGCAGCACACGCGCGACCAAGAACGGCCAGCCGCTCAGATATTCAACGACCTGGAAGCGCTGCTCGCCCTGGCAGACCAGGTGATGCGAGCCGTCCGGCGCGGTGATGTAGCGCACGATATTGGCGACCGTGCCCATGCGGTGCATGTCGATCGGGGTCGGATCGGCAATATCGGCGGAACGCTGCAACAGGATGCCGACCTGACGCTGTTCGCGCACCGCCTGCTGCGCGGCGGCGATCGACTTGGCGCGGCCGACGGTGATCGGCAGCACCAGGCCGGGGAACAGCACGGTATTGCGCACCGGCACAATGATCAGCGCGTCCGCCGGCAATGGCGGCAACTGCGGCTGCGAAGGAGCCCCTTCGGTCGCCTCGGTGTTCGAGCGCATTTCGGCTTCAGCCACGGCTCGCTCCCGCTTTCTGCAATGTGATCACCAAACAGCCGGCAGCCGCGATACGGCGCACAGTCGTGTAGTGTCCAGCCGGAAGCCGCAGCCGCCGGTAAAAACGGCCTTGCGGCAGCTCGAGCCGATGAATGACGGCGGTGCGCAGCTCGGGCGGCAGCACCCGCGTTCCGGCAATGACAAGATCGCCGTCCTCGATCACGGCCTGTGCCTGCTCGGCATCGACGCCGGGCAACGCCACCAGCGCCAGGACCTCGAATTCAGTCTCCAGAATATCGACCGGCGGCTCCCAGGCGGCGTGCCGCGCCTGCGTGCCGACCGGCCGGAAGAAGTCGCGATGCAGTCGTTCCGCGCGCGCCAGCATTTCGCACGCTTCCGACCACATCCAATCGCGGGCCACATCGCGGGCCATGGGCATCCCCTCCAGTCTGGTGAGGTTATGTGTGCAGCCGAGGTGCGAAATTCAACGCCCACGCGGGGGCTTAGGCCAGCTTGGCGCACGCGGCTGCCAAGCTTCCCCCGATGCGGATCAAGCCGGAAGGCGTTGGCTTTAGGACTCCGCCGCAACCCGCCGCGACGCGCGCAAGCCGTCGGCGAGCGACCGGACCAGATCGGCGACCGCCGGCGCGCTTGCCGGCGTCGGCTTGCCGTCGGTGCCCAGGCTCTTGCGCACCGCTTCGACCAGGGCCGAGCCGACCACAACTCCGTCAGCCGCTTCGGCAAGGGCGCGGGCCTGCTCGGCGGTGCGCACGCCAAAGCCGACGCAGACCGGCAGCGAGGTGTGGCGCTTGATGCGTTTGACCGCGGCCGCGACCTTGCCCGTGTCCGGCGCGGCAGCGCCGGTGATGCCGGTGATCGACACGTAATAGACGAAGCCCGATGTGTTCTTGAGCACGGCCGGCAGGCGCTTGTCGTCGGTCGTCGGGGTAGCGAGGCGGATGAAATTGAGACCCGCTTTGAGCGCCGGCAGGCAAAGCTCGGTATCCTCCTCGGGCGGAAGATCGACAACGATAAGCCCGTCGACACCGGCGCTCTTGGCGTCAGCCAGAAAGCGTTCGCCGCCATAGACGTAGATCGGATTGTAGTAGCCCATCAGCACGATTGGCGTCGCGTCGTCACCGCGGCGGAATTCGCGCACCAGCGCAAGCGTCCGCTTCATGTTCTGGCCGGAGCCAAGCGCGCGCAGGCCCGCCGCCTGGATTGCCGGACCGTCCGCCATCGGATCGGTGAACGGCATGCCAAGCTCGACCACGTCGGCGCCGGCGCCCGGCAGCGCCTTGAGGATGGCGAGCGAGGCGTCGTAATCCGGATCGCCCGCCATGACGAAGGTGACGAGCGCGGCGCGGCCCTCTTCTTTCAGCGCGGCAAAACGCCGATCGATCCGGGTGGTCATGGTGCTTTGCTTTGCAGATGCCGCGCGACCGTATCGAGGTCCTTGTCGCCGCGGCCGGAAAGATTGACCACCATCAGGTGATCGTTCGGCTTTTGCGGCGCGAGGTCGAGCACTTTGGCGATGGCATGCGCCGGCTCCAGCGCCGGGATGATACCTTCGAGCTTCGACAGGAGCTGAAAGGCGTTGAGCGCCTCGTCATCGGTCGCCGACAGGAAAGTGACGCGGCCGACATCGTTGAGCCAGGCGTGCTCGGGGCCGACGCCCGGGTAATCGAGGCCGGCGGAGATCGAATGCGCCTCGTCGATCTGGCCGTCGTCGTTCATCAGCAAATAGGTGCGGTTGCCGTGCAGCACGCCCGGACGCCCGCCGGCGATCGAGGCGGCATGCTGACCGCTGTCGAGGCCATGCCCGGCGGCCTCGACGCCGTAAATCTCGATTGCGCGCTCGTCGAGGAACGGATGGAAAAGACCCATCGCATTCGAGCCGCCGCCGATGCAGGCGATGAGCGAATCCGGCAGCCGGCCCTCGGCCGCTAGCATTTGCTCGCGGGTCTCGCGGCCGATGATCGACTGAAAATCGCGCACCATCATCGGGTACGGGTGCGGGCCGGCGACGGTGCCGATGCAATAGAAGGTGTTCTCGACATTGGTCACCCAATCGCGCAACGCTTCGTTCATGGCGTCCTTGAGCGTCTTGGCGCCGGAGACAACCGGCACGACTTTGGCGCCGAGCATGTGCATGCGAAAGACATTCGGTTTCTGCCGCTCGACGTCGACCGCGCCCATATAGACGATGCATTCAAGCCCAAAGCGCGCACAGAGCGTCGCGGTCGCAACCCCGTGCATGCCGGCGCCGGTTTCGGCAATGATGCGTTTCTTGCCCATGCGCCGCGCCAGCAGGATCTGGCCGAGCACATTGTTGACCTTGTGCGCGCCGGTGTGATTGAGCTCCTCGCGCTTGAGATAGATCCTGGCGCCGCCACAATGCTCGGTCAGCCGTTCGGCAAAATAAAGCGGCGATGGACGGCCGACATAGTGCGCGAGGTAGCCGTTCATCTCGTTCTGGAACGCGGCATCGGCTCTCGCCTCCGCATAGGCTTGCTCCAGCGACAGGATCAGCGGCATCAGCGTTTCAGCGACAAACCGGCCGCCATAGATGCCGAAATGGCCGTGATCGTCCGGCCCGGTGCGGAACGAATTCGGCTGCTGCACCGTCATGCGTGGCTCGCGATGCTGCCGGCATGCACGTCAAGGTATGCCTCGCGAGCCCGGCGAATGAAATCGCGGATTTTTCCAACGTCCTTCCGTCCGGGCAAACTCTCCACGCCCGAAGATACGTCGACCGCCGGCGGGTCTGCGACCCGGATCGCGTCTGCAACATTGCTCGCGTCGAGGCCGCCTGACAGCATCACCGGCACGCCGGGGGCGACGCCGCGCATCAGCGACCAGTCAAACGGCTTACCCAGACCGCCCGGCCGCGTCGCATCGGCGGGCGCCTTGGCGTCAAACAACAGCCAGTCGCTGGCTGCGGCATAGTTCTTCACCTGCGCGAAATCGCTCTTGGTCTCGATTGCCAGCGCCTTGATGACCGGCAGCCGAAAGCGCGCCTTGATGGCGGCGATACGTTCGGGCGACTCCTTGCCATGCAGTTGGAGGAAGTCGGGCGCCAGCGCATCGACGACGGCCGTCAGGAGAACATCGTCGGCATCGACCGATAGGGCGACTTTCTTCGCCCGGTCTTTGACGCGCGCACTCAACGCACGCGCCGCCTCGAACGACACGTTGCGCGGCGACGGCGGGAAGAACACGAACCCGACCATGTCGGCGCCGGCTTCGATCGCCACATCGAGTGCTTCGGGTGTCGAAAGGCCGCAGATTTTTACTATAAGCGACATCGCCAGTTCCTGATCGCCGCCGTTCTACAACTCCGCGCGCGCCTTGTCTTGCGCGAGAGGTGAGGTCTTCTAACGGACCGGCGGCTTGAGCCGCAGGCGCTCGTGGGGAGGTGCCTGCTCCGGAATGGGCCCGGCCGGCACGCCCTCAAGTGCAGCGATTTTTCCGCGCAAGTGCGCCAGCTCACGTTCCAAGCGCCGCACGGCGCCCCGCCACTTGCCCTGCTGCAGCCATGACGCCGAGCCGCCGATCAGGACACCGATGATGAGCAAAACGATGACCAACGCGAACAACGGCAGCGTCAGCGCTGCGGCGGGATCGCGGGCGGCGAACGGATCGAAGGAAACCGTCACCTGCTCCCTGTTAGCCACCGCAAAGGCGATGATGATGACGGCGAGCGGCACCAGGACGATCGCCGCAACGATCTTGCGCAGCAAGATAAGAACCTCCGGTTGCCCTCATGCCGCTCATTCCCGCGCAAGCGGGATGGCAGCCGAAACATAATCACTATCGCCGGGCTTGCTTAAGTCCCCGCGTCCCCGGGGACGAGCAAAGTATCGCCGAGCCGGTCAGGCTTCGGCCGCCTGATTGTTGAGCCGTTCGCGCATTTCCTTGCCGGTCTTGAAAAACGGCACGCACTTCTGATCGACGTCGACATGGGCGCCGGTGCGCGGATTGCGGCCGGTCCGGGCCGGGCGTTGCTTGACGGAGAACGCACCGAAGCCGCGCAGCTCGACGCGATCGCCGCGCGCCATCGCCGCGATGATCTCGCCGAGGATGGCGTTGACGATCTTCTCGACGTCACGCTGATAAAGGTGCGGATTCTGCGCGGATATGCGTTGCACCAATTCGGATTTGATCATGGGTGGCCTGCCTGCCGGCTCAGTTCGCGCCGGCAGGGTGCCAAAGGGCCAACAGCCCGTCAAGATTGAGCCGCTCGACCGCCTGCATGCCGCCCCATTCGTCAATACTTCGCGCCAGCGTGGCGAGCCCGGCGGCATCCAGCGCCGCGGCGGCGACGGCGTGCAGGAATGGCAGGTCGCTGAAACGATTGTGCAGCTGGTAGTCGCGCACCGGCAGCTTGGCGTTGACGTTCTTCTCATGCGCGAGCCAGGTGATGGCCGTCGTCTCATCGCCGATCTCGTCGACGAGCTTCAGCCCGATCCCCTGATGGCCGGTGAAAACGCGGCCATCGGCGACCGTCTGCAGCTCGTCATTGTCGAGATGACGGCGGTCCTGCACGATGCCGCGGAACCAAGCGTAGGAATCCTTGATGATCGATTCGATCGCGGCACGCGCCTCAGGCGAGGTCGGCTCGAAGCCGTCCGGCGCAGCCTTGAGCGGCGACGATTTGATGGTCTCGACCTTGACGCCGATCTTGCTCAGGAGATCGGCGACGTTGGGATACTGGAACAGAACGCCGATCGAGCCGACCAGCGACGTCTGCTTGGCCACAATGTGATCGCCGGCGATCGCGGTAATGTAGCCGCCGGAAGCGGCCAGGCCGTCGACGACGACGACCAGCGGCTTCTTCGCTTTCAGCCGTGTCAGCGCGTCGTAGAGCTGCTCGGAGCCGGCAGTGGTGCCGCCGGGACTGTCGACATGGACGATGACGGCGCGCGCCAGCGACGACCGGCCAAGCCGATCGAGCTGCAACACCCGCTCCTGATCGTCACGGATCAGCCCCTAAATCGTCACGCGGGCGATGTAGGCGCCGCCAATTCCGGTGCGATTGCTCGCCACTGCCGCCGCCCCGACGACGACCAGGGCGATGACCACGACGGCCAGCACGCGCCAGAAGGTGAGCTTGCGCCGCAGGCGGCGGCGGTCGACGATCACGTCGGCATCAAGCGACATGGTGCAGGTTCCCTGGTGCTCCGCTCGTCCCGGCGAAAGCGGAAATGCAGCGGCTAAAGGCAAACACCCAGGTCGCCGCTCGCGCGGCGACCTGCGGCCGAAATGGCATCAGTCCGTCTCTTCCTCTTCCTTTTCGCTTTCCTCACCCTTGCGCTTCAAAGCGGTACCGAGGATGTCGCCGAGCGTCGCGCCGGAATCGGAAGAGCCGTACTGCGCGATCGCCTCCTTCTCCTCGGCGACTTCGAGCGCCTTGATCGAGACCGTGACCTTCTGCGTACGACGATCGAACTGGATCACGCGGGCGTCGACCTTCTGGCCGACAGCGAAGCGATCCGGGCGCTGCTCCGACCGGTCGCGCGCCAGCTCCGAACGCTTGATGAAGGAGGTAAATTCGGTGCCGACGATCTTCACGTCGATGCCGCCTTCCTTCACCTCGGTGACTTCGCAGGTGACGACCGCGCCCTTCTTGAGATCGCCGGCGGCGGCCTCTCTCGATGCGGCGACGGCGCCGCTGGCGAGCTGCTTGATGCCGAGCGAAATGCGCTCCTTCTCGACATCGACGTCGAGCACCTGCGCCTTGACCTTGTCGCCCTTCTTGTATTCCTCGATGACCTGCTCGCCGGGCCGTTTCCAATCGAGGTCGGAGAGGTGCACCATGCCGTCGACGTCGCCGTCGAGGCCGAGGAACAGGCCGAATTCGGTCTTGTTCTTGACTTCGCCCTCGACCTCGGAGCCGGGCGGGTATTTTTCCAAAAACACCTCCCAGGGATTGCGCATGGTTTGTTTGAGACCGAGCGAGATGCGGCGCTTGACCGGATCGACTTCGAGGACCTGCACCTCGACTTCCTGCGACGTCGAAACGATCTTTCCGGGATGCACGTTTTTCTTGGTCCACGACATCTCGGAAACGTGGATCAGCCCCTCGATGCCGGGCTCGAGTTCGACGAAGGCGCCGTAGTCGGTGATGTTGGTGACGCGACCCTTGAAGCGGGCGCCGACCGGATATTTCGCCTCGATGCCCTGCCACGGGTCCTCGAGCAGCTGTTTCATCCCCAGCGAGATGCGATGGGTCTCGTGGTTGATCTTGATGATCTTGACCTTGACCTGCTGTCCGATGTTGAGCACCTCGGACGGATGATTGACGCGCCGCCAGGCGATGTCGGTCACGTGCAGCAAGCCATCGATGCCGCCGAGGTCCACGAAAGCGCCGTAGTCGGTGATGTTCTTGACCGCCCCGTCGATAACCTGGCCCTCTTCGAGGTTCTGCACCAGTTCCTGGCGCTGTTCGGCCCGGGTCTCTTCGAGGACGGTGCGGCGCGAGACGACGATATTGCCGCGCCGGCGGTCCATTTTGAGAATCTGGAACGGCTGCGGTTGATTCATGAGTGGCGAGACGTCGCGGATCGGCCTGATGTCGACCTGTGAGCGCGGCAGGAACGCGACGGCACCGTCCAGATCGACGGTGAAGCCGCCCTTGACCTGATTGAAGATGACGCCCTGCACCTTCTCGTTATTCTGGAACGCCTTTTCCAGTTTGCCCCAGCTTTCCTCGCGGCGCGCCTTGTCGCGCGAGAGCACGGCCTCGCCAAGCGCATTCTCCACCCGCTCAAGATAGACCTCGACGGTGTCGCCGATCTTGATCTCGGCGGTGCGGCCCGGCCCCGAGAATTCGCGGAGCGCCACGCGGCCTTCCGTTTTCAGTCCGACGTCGATGACGGCGACGTCCTTTTCGATGCCGACGACCGTTCCCTTGACGACGGCGCCTTCCTGCAGATGGCCATCGCCGAACAATTCCTCGATCATGCTGGCGAAGTCTTCGAGCGACGGCGCGGCGGTTGCAACTTGAGCCATAAATACTCCGAGCCCCATGAAATGGATCAATCCCGAACGCGCAGCAGCCGCCGGTGATGCCGGCGGTTGGGGCCAAGGCCAGACGATCGGGACAAAGCTTCGACCGGTGCCGTGCATTCGAAAGCGCGAACGGGCTGTTCCTCCAATGACGAAAGCGCGGTCAGCGGCGCTTTCGGCCCGTTCGGACGGCTTCGATGATCTCGACGGCAGCCCGGAATGCGGCGTCTATATCCAAATGTGTGGTGTCGAGCAAGTGCGCGTCGGGCGCCGGCTTGAGCGGAGCCGCGGTGCGCCGCAAATCCCGCTCGTCGCGCCGCAGCAGATCGGCCAAAATCTCTTCCTTAGTCACGGATTCGCCCCGCGACTGGAGTTCAAGGACGCGGCGGGCGGCACGCACTTCCGGGGTCGCGACGACAAATAGCTTCACGTCGGCGCCCGGGGCGATGACGGTACCGATATCGCGGCCGTCGAGCACGGCCCCGGGCGGCTTGGTCGCGAATTGCCGCTGATAATTCATCAACGCCTGACGGACTTCCGGGATCGCCGCGACCACCGAGGCGGCCTCGGTAATTGCTTGCGCCTTCAACGCTTTCTCGTCGAATTTGTTCGGATCGAGCGCGATCGCCGCCGCCGTGGCGGACGCGGCATCATCGGGCGAATGCCCGGCATCGAGCACTGCTTTGGCGACCGCCCGGTAGATCAGACCGGTGTCGAGATGATGGAGCCCGTACACCGACGCGATCTGCCTGGCGATCGTACCCTTGCCCGAGGCGGCCGGACCGTCGATGGCGATGATCATTGTCACACCAGAATCCTCGCGCTGCCGGGCGACCCCGGACCGTTGTGCCTTGGCCGAGAAGTTGGTAGATCAAAAAACGGGACGGAAGATTCCGCAAGCACGAAGAACGGCGTCGCGAACATGACGTCCCGATCACGGGCGGCTCGGCATTATGCCGCGATTCCTCATGTGCGAGCCCCGAAAATCAACGTCTATTTCGCCCTGAGGTGGCTCGATGGTAAGGCTGGACGGCTGCCGATCGCGAAATTTACCTGCGGTGGATCATGTATCGCTTTGACAAAAGTCAGTGCCGCCGGCTCGGCCCAGCCGAAATCCCTGCGCCAACCCCGACCTGACCGGCGGATACGTGTCGATGGCGTTGCGGCGACGGCTAAAAAATCAGCCTTGGGTGCAGAAGACGGTCGGCGTGTTGGCCGCCGAGTATTTGCGCTTGGTATGGCACACCAGCCGCTTCACGATGGAGCCGTCCGAGCCCTACCGGATGTATGAGTTGGAGCAGCCGGTGATTATTGCGATGTGGCACGGTCAGCATTTCCTGTTGCCATTCCTTAAGCGACAGTACCGTTTTAAGGTATTGATCTCGCGCCACAGCGACGGCGAAATCAACGCGATCGCGGCCGAACGGCTTGGCATTGGCACCGTGCGCGGTTCGGGCGACCATGGCCAGCGCTTCCAGATCAAGGGCGGCGTCGCCGGATTCGTAGGCATGCTGGATTCGCTCGCCGAGGGCTGGAACATGGCGCTGACCGCCGACGTGCCGAAGGTCTCCCGTGTCGCCGGCCGCGGTATCATCAAATTGGCGCACGAGTCCGGCCGGCCAATCTTTCCGGTCAGCTTGGCGACAAGCCGTCGGATCGTGCTCGACAATTGGGATCGCTCCGAAATCAATCTGCCCTTCAGCCGTGGCGCGATCGTCGTTGGCGAGCCGATCCGCGTGCCCAAGGCCGCAGATAAGCGCGCCCTTCAAGAGGCGCGCGGGGCGCTGGAAAGAGCGCTCAACGCGGCGAGCGAACGCGCTCGTCTCATTGCCGATCGAGGGTCTTGAGAGCGCTCGCGATCGGCGCCGGCGCAGGAGCGGCTTGAGATTGAGCGCCGGGTATGAATAATGGCCGCGCGGTTAGTGGCATTCGATTGATTGATCAACCGCGGGTGCGAGGAACGCTTTGGCAATTATTGACGACGTCCGATCCATAATTGCGAAGTCGCTCAATATCGCCGTCGAGCGGCTGACGCCGGAAACGCGTCTCGACGAATTAGGCGCCGAATCCCTGGATGTGATCGAAATTGTCTTCGGTCTCGAGGAGAAATTCGACATCACCATTCCACTCAAGGCCGATGAGGCGACCCGACTGGCGGCATCCGATAAGGGCGGCAACCCGGAAATGCCGTTTTCCACGGTCGGCGATGTTGCGGACATCGTGCAAAAATTGGTCGACGCCAAAGTATCGCCGAAAGTCGCGCAATGAACCGAGTCGTGGTTACCGGAATCGGGGTCGTTTCTCCGATCGGCAGCACGTGCGAAAAATTCTGGTCGGGTTTGGTTGCAGCCCGATCCGGCATCGGCCCAATATCGATTATTCCGACCGAGCGTCTGAACACCCGCATCGCGGCCCAGGTTCTTGATTTCGATCCGGCGCAGCATTTCGACGCAAAGCGCATAGGCATGCTCGATCGCTTCGCGCAGTTCGCCGTGGTCGCGGCGCGCGCGGCGGTGCAGAATGCGCAATTGGAGATCACCGAGGACATTGCGCTGCAGGCGGCGACCATTGTCGGCAACGGCGCCGGCGGAATGAATACGCTCGATGACTCCTATCACAGGCTCTACGCACAGAATGCGACGCGCGCGCACCCGCTGTCAATTCCGCGCCTGATGGCGAACGCCGCCTGCAGTCAGGTTTCAATGGATCTCGGCCTCAAGGGCCCGACCTTTACCATCGCCTCGGCTTGCGCCTCCGGTACGCACGCGATCGGCCAGGCCTTCCAGATGGTCAGGCTCGGGCAGACCCCGGTCGCGCTCGCCGGCGGCACCGAAGCCTGCATTACGGTCGGCACGATGAAGGCCTGGGAGGCGTTGCGGGTGCTCAGCACCGACACCTGCCGGCCGTTCTCGCGAACGCGCACCGGACTCTGTGCTCGGCGAGGGTGCGGCGATGTTCATATTGGAGACGCGTGAACACGCCATGGCGCGCGGTGCCCCGATCTATGCCGAGCTGACCGGCTTTGGCATGAGTGCCGACGCCGGCGACATCACCGCGATCGATCCCGATGGCGCGGCGCGGGCGATGCGCTGGGCTTTGAACGACGCCAAGCTCAATGCCGATGACATCGATTACGTCAATGCGCACGGCACCGGCACGGCGCTCAACGACAGGGGCGAAACGGCAGCGTTACACAGGGCGTTCGGCGAAAGCGCCGCGCATTTGGCGGTATCGTCCAGCAAGGGGGTGCTCGGTCATAGCCTGGGCGCGGCGGGGGCATTGGAGCTTGCGGCGACGGCGCTCGCCCTGCACCACCAGACGATCCCGCCGACTGCCAATTTCGAAGAGGTCGATCCAGACTGCGACCTCGATTATGTGCCCAATACCGCCCGCAACTCGCCGATCCAGAACGCCATGTCGAGCTCGTTTGCGTTCGGCGGATTGAACGCCGTGCTGGTGCTCGGCCGCGCATGAACGACATCGATCGGAAGCGCTGCAAGCGTCGGCAAAGCGTCTAACCCAAGTCCGCGCCCAGCCTGCGCATCATCGGCACAAAGTCCGGGAAACTCGTGGCGATGAAACTCGCGTCGTCGATCTGCACCGGCCGCTCGCTGGCAAGTCCCATGACCAGCGCCGCCATGGCAATGCGATGATCCATGTGGGTTGCGACCTGGCCGCCGCCGGCTGCGCGACCGCGGCCCTCCACGATGAGGTCGTCGCCGACGATCTCGACCGGAACGCCGTTGGCGCGCAGCAAATCGGCGGTACCGGCAAGACGATCGGATTCCTTCACACGCAATTCTTTGAGGCCGTGCATGACCGTCGTTCCTTCGGCGAAGGCCGCGGCGACCGCAAGGATTGGATATTCGTCGATCATGGCTGGCGCGCGGGAAGCGGGTACGTCGACGCCGCGCAGTGCGCCGGCACGCACGCGCAAATCGGCGACCTCCTCGCCGGCTTCGTGGCGCGTTTCGAGCCGCTCAATCACGGCACCCATCTCGCCGAGCGTGGCGAGCAGGCCGGTACGCAACGGACTCATCATGACGCCGTCGAGGATCACATCCGAGCCGGGTGCGATCACCGCGGCGACCACCGGGAAAGCCGCCGAGGACGGATCGGCCGGAACCATGATCGGCCGCGGCGTCAGTTCCGGCTGGCCGGTGAGCGCAATGCGACGGCCGGGGCCGCCGTGCTGCTCGACGCCCCACTCTTCGACGCGAATCTGGGCGCCGAAATGAGCCAGCATTTTTTCAGTGTGATCGCGCGTCGCCTCCGCTTCGAGTACCACTGTCTCTCCAGGCGCCGAAAGCCCGGCGAGGAGCACGGCCGACTTCAGCTGCGCCGATGGAACCGACGGCTCGAACACGATGGGAACAGGTTCGCGGGCGCCGACGAGCATCAGCGGCAAGCGGCCGTCCGTAGCAACGAGCGTACGCGCGCCGATCCGCTCCAGCGGCTCGAGCACCCGCCGCATCGGCCGTCGACGCAGCGACGCATCGCCGTCGAACATCACGCTAATCGGGCAGCCGGCGACGGCTCCAAGCATGAGTCGGCAGCCGGTCCCCGAATTGCCGAAATCGAGGGCGGCTTCGGGCTCGGCAAAACCACCGACGCCGACGCCATGGACGCGCCACTCCCCGATGCCGCCGCGGTCGACCAGCGCGCCAAGCGCTCGCACCGCTTTCGCGGTATTGAGCACGTCCTCACCCTCCAGCAGGCCGCTGATCCGGGTCTCGCCGACGGCAAGGGCGCCGAGGATAAGCGCCCGATGCGAGATCGATTTATCGCCGGGCACGCGCAGACGGCCTTTCAGCGGGCCATGACGGCGGGCGGTGAGCGAAGCAGCTTCGGCTTGCATTAGGCGGACGTCCAGTTAGGGCGATGCAGTTGAGGTCACCGCGATCCCTCGGCACCCATGCCAACGAGCGTCAAATCCAAAAACTCCGTCACTTTATGGAGCGGTTGGTGGCCTTTTAATTCGTGGCGTGACTTGGCCCCCTCTAGCATGGGCTGCCACGCCGCGTCCCCCCTGCTACCTCTCTCCCACTGCCGGAAAGGCTCGGAGCGGTCAGCATGACGGCAATGCGCTATTGACAGGCGGACCGTGACTAGCCAAGTGAAGTCCCCAAATCGAAGGATTTCCCCCCGTGGCAAAACCGGAACTTGGCACCAAGCGCGTCTGCCCCGAAACCGGACGTAAGTTTTACGACCTCAACAAAGACCCCGCCATTTCGCCGTATACGGGCAAAGTGGTGCCGGTGGAGACGCCGACGACACGCGTACGGCCCGAACAGCCGCCAGCGCCGGCGCCGCGCGCCGCGGTCGCACCTGAAGAAGTCGCCGTGCCCGAACCGCAAGAGGCCGAATTTGTCTCGCTGGAGGAGGCCGATGCCGAAGCGCAGGGGACGAAGACGCCCGTAGAGACCACGGAGCCGGACCTCGAAGAAGAGGTCGAGATGGACGAAAGCCTCGACGATGCCGCTTTCATCGAGGAGCAGGAAGAAGAGGACGCCGATGTGACCGATATCATTGGCGGCGACATCGAGAACGAGGAGGAAGGCTGATCAGGTATCAGTAATCGCAGGTGTCAGTATTTAGAAGTCTGAAGTGGTCAGATCGCTCGCTTGACCGGCGCTGATTTTGGACTTGCAACTGATGTCTGATTTCCCATTACTGGATCTGATCTTCGAATACCAATCCCTGGAGGGGCCATAGCTCAGTTGGGAGAGCGCTTGAATGGCATTCAAGAGGTCGGGGGTTCGACTCCCCCTGGCTCCACCATTTAACATATTGATTCTATTAATTATTGAAGTGATTGCACGTCTTACGCAACCATTAGTAACCTTCTGGGGTAGCACCGGGGAAGCACGGCGACGTGTGCGGGCGCCCTACTAGCGAACGTCCGAGGAAAAGATGACCCCCAAGCTTCCGATTGCAGCCGGCACCAATATCATCGGCCGGCGTGGCGTGACCCTACTACAGGCACGGCTCGAGCGGGAGTCCTGGCTCTTCCGGCGGCAGGATGCGGGGGATACCGATTTTGGCGTCGATGTGGAAATCGAAGTCGTGCAGCGCAATAATGTCACCGGGCGCTTGTTCAAGGCCCAGATCAAATCGAGTGATGCTGTTGAGTGGGTCGATGACGAGGTGAGCGTCTCGGTGAGGGTGACAACTTACAACTTGTGGCGCGAGATGCCGTTGCTGACGGTACTTTTCCTCGTCGATACCGAAAGAAAAGGCATTTACTGGACTCCGGCCCTTGCCCATCATCCGGCGCCTGGACGCGCCTCGCTCTCGATTAAGTTCGACAAGGGCAGCAATATCCGGGACGACATCGATCCGCTGAGCGCGTACCTCGCCTCCTGGTTCTCCGTGCGCGGTACGGATACCGTGCTGCAAGAAGTGCCACAGTTCCACCAGTTCTTCTTAGATTTGCGGTCGGACGTTGACCACCATGATGATTCATTGGAAATGCAGGAGGAGGCGCACGGTCAGCTTCGCCTCTTTTACCAACACGTCCTTCGCTTGCGGCTTGATCTGGGCCTCCGCAATGAAGACATCCCGGCCTTGGCTGATTGGTACGCTCGTGAGAGTGGAACTTGGGGTGGCGATGTGTTGAGTTGGGCAATTTTCAGTGAACTCATGAAATTCATAAGCCCGTACTATCTGGAAGCGGTGGATCGGCTCTGCGAGCGCTTAGACCGGGTCGAATTCACCGAAGAAAACTTCAGAGTAAAAAATCTCGTGGAGCATTTGGCGGGCAGACAGCACGCCCATCAGACTTTAATCATACGGGATCGGCGGGCGGATGATCGCAGCTTTCAACGGAAGTTTGAAAAAAAACTTCGGCGAGCCGGAGTGGTCAAACATCCGCATTATATCAAATCGTAATGCGCTATTCGTGACTCACAGTCAGCCTAGAGAGCAGATTCCGGTCAATTTCACGCATAGCCCGCATGCCTAAAGTAGTTGCGGGCTTCGCGGGCGGTGAGATTACGCGCGAAGGTTCCGATTCTGCGGCGCAGGCGTGGAATAGTTCGCTCCGCCGCGTTGCGCAGATACGCTTTGAGTTTGCTGAATGGCATCTCTATCGGATTCAGATCCGGTGAGTATGGTGGGAGATAGCGAAGTGTGGCGCCACGCACTTCAATCGCTTCGCGCACGCCCGCTGCCTTGTGTGCGGGGAGGTTGTCCATGACGACGGTGTCGTTTCGCTTCAGTGTTGGAGCCAAGCACTGCTCGACATAATCAAGGAACGTCTTTCCCTTCATAGCGCCGTCAACCACACATGGGGCTGTGATTCCGTTGCGGCGCAAAGCGCCCACGAAGGTGATCGTTTTCCAGTGGCCGTTCGGAACCCGACCGATCAAGCGCTTGCCCCGTGCGCAACGCCCGCTCAACCGAACCATTTTCGTATTGGCGGCGGTCTCGTCAATGAACACCAGGTGGGCGGCATCAAACATGCCCTGTTCTCGCATCCAGCGCCGGCGCGCCCCCACGTCGGCACGTTCCTGCTCTGCCGCGCGCAGGCTTTTTTTTGAACGTGATGTCGTGGCGCTTGAAGAAGCGCCACACCGAAGTGCGGCTGCCCGCAATCTTGTTCTTGCGCATCGCGCAGACCATCTCATCCAGCGTCAAGTCCGGCTGATCCTCAATCAGCGCCAATAAAAAGTCCCCGTGCTCCTCCAGCGGAGACGTGCTCCCGCCCCGCGGCTTGGCCGCACAGCTTCCGGTCGCCCGATAGCAGGAGACCCATTTGATCGCTGAACTCGGGCTGACCTCAAACTGCTCCGCCGCCTCGCGTCGCGACGACCCGCTCTCAACTCGTGCAATCACCCGACCCCGGATATCAGCAGAGTAGGCTCCCGGCATTGTTCCGTCTCCCCAGGGCAAATCAATGTCAGAGACTTCTCCCATCCAAAAGCACTTGGGAATCCCGCCAATTCACTTCGATCGAAACATGCTCTAGCTTGCAGCCCAAGATCGTTGATCGCTTGATTCACTTCCTCCAGAAAGTTTGCGGCGCTCGCGCCATCAACGTTACCGCTCATCACGGCCTCGATATGAAGTCCGTTCGTTGAGCGCGGTTTGGCAACTTTCTTTCCCGACGTTTCATCGCGGGTTGGTCACGGTGCCGTTGGCTTTGGCGCTCCGGAGAATTCTTTGATACGATAACCTACGCCATACAACGTATCGATCATATCGAAGTCCGGGTCGCTGGCCTTGAATTTCTTACGCAGCCGCTTAACGTGGCTATCGATGGTGCGGTCTTCGACATACACTTGGTCGTCGTAAGCCGCATCCATCAAGGCGTTGCGGCTTTTCACTATCCCAGGCCGACTGGCCAGCGCCTGCAGGATGAGAAATTCGGTGACTGTGAGCACCACCGGGGCGTTCTTCCAGGTGCAGGTGTGGCGCTCTGGGTCCATGCGTAGCAGCCCACGCTCCAAGACACTGTTGTCAGCTTCCTTCGACGTGGCGCGGTCCTTGGGCGCGGCGCGGCGCAGCACGGCCTTTACCCGCTCGACCAAGAGACGCTGCGAAAACGGCTTACGGATGAACTCGTCAGCACCCATCTTCAGCCCAAACAATTCGTCGATCTCTTCATCCTTCGAGGTGAGGAAGATAACTGGCAGGTCGGATTTTTGGCGCAGCCTGCGCAGGGTCTCCATGCCATCCATGCGCGGCATCTTGATGTCGAGGATGGCAAGGTCGGGTGGAATGGTCTTGAAACCGTCGAGCGCGGAGACGCCATCGGTGTAGGGCGTGATGCGGTAGCCTTCAGCCTCAAGCGCGATTGACACGGAGGTCAGGATATTGCGGTCGTCGTCGACGAGAGCGATTGTCGCCAAAGCGGCCTCCTAACATGGGTCGGCCGCAGCATCATCAGCCCGGCCCCGGAAGCCTTTGAACGCGCATGTAGCGGCGGAAGTGTGACTAGGTAAGGTAAAACCGGGGCAATGCCGTGAGATGAAATGACACGGAAAAAACAACAAACTGAACCCTTGCTGTCGAGGCGAACGAAAAGCGTAATAGCTTTACCTGCGTCTGATTTCATGCACCCGCACGATAGGTACCGAGAATCTTATCCCAGAAGAGATCGGCGTTGTCGGGGTGCCGGCGGGTCGACCGTGGAGCACGGATTTGCCGATCCTTTGTTGACCACCGCCTACCTCGCGGGTCAACGCGGTTTTCGATCGGGGATGTTTGGCGGCATCAATTCCTATAGCTGAGTAGCGGCCGCACCAACATGGCGGCACCGACGACTTGCTACATTCCCGTGATCGTCATGGAGTCCAAGCGCAAGGGCGCCACATCCAATAGCGTCACGGCGTTGTCATATTGGCCCGTCAGACTGGCGTTGGTGGCGATCGGCACGCCCCTGTCCTAAGATGACGCCCAGGAGCCTCGGCAGACCGCTGCCGGGGCTCTCTTTGCCTGAGGCACCATCGCACGCGCGCGTCAGCGACAACTCTAATGCCGAGGAAAAGCCCAAAGCTAATTGTAACTGCTCAACGCGCAGCCGTGGCACGGCGGGTTGTCGCTGATCAACGCGATCTAATTGCACGACTAAAAGCTTCGGAGCGCCCCAAATCAGATGCTGAGCAATTGCTGCAAACATATGTCAGCATGCTTGAGCACCTTGAGGGTCATCAACGCGGGATTAGAGAGAAGCGCAGGGCCAAAATGACCGAAACCAGAAAACCTTAATCTCACCGGCATGATTGTGGTGGCGATCGATCGGCATGTGGATTTCACCGCGGGCGCGCCATGGCCGTCATGCGGCATTCGGCGTCCGTTTGCGTATTAGAGCTAGAAATTGCTCAGCGTTTTTGACAAAGCGGCTGGAAGCGCTGGGGCTACGCCGCCTTCGGTGGGACCAAGGACGGGTTCACCGATTGATTGCGGCCGGTTGTCCGCCGTCGATAGCTTGGACGATGTGCTTCTCGATAATAATCGACTAGTCGAGTGCTCGTGGCGCCCCTGGCACGCCAGGGAGCTAAAAGTAGCTGTGCCTTCGCCCGCGCCTTCCTTCGACCGAGTTCTTCAATTTCGATTCGAGCCAAGACCGCTTCACTCCTTTCGCGGGCACAGACGACCTCGACGATGAATTTCTTATACACGCGATCGTTTCCTCAGCAGCACTATAATCCGATCCGAAGCGGTTTGGTTCCTCAATGATGGGCCGCAGCAAGCGGACAGACCACGGCGGACTCAACCTGGCGCCGGTGAAGGCCGGAGATGCCGGGGCCTGCCAGCCTCATCGCATTGGTGCGGTGATGGCAAATCGAACCCGTAGGTCTTGGGCGCGCTGCTCCATTATGTCGCCGAGCTGGTGCATGCCGACGTGCGCCTTTTGTGCGGCAGCGACGAGCGCATCTAAGCTGGCAGTGAAGTCAGCCGCGGCGTCGCCAGGTGTTGCGACCTTTTGCTTCGTGAACATGCTTATGCTCCTTGTTGGTGCTGGTCACAGACTGATGACTGAAACGTCAAACGATCCGGCCGCCAATGTGGCAGTGGCCGGCGACGGGGTCAGGAACGACGTTGAAGCCGGTAGCGGTGCGGCCTGAGATAGCCGTGAAGCAGGTTTGACTCGGCATTACATGCGCAGTGTAAACCGATGGGGCAACAGGCACCGGAGGGACCGAGCAAGAAATAATGCACATGGCTAGATAGCCTGATAGTGGACCTGAGCAAACTCGGCTGGGCGTTTAAGGTTCCGCACGGTACGCGCAGGGTTAAGGCGGGGCCGAAGCAGTGTCGGCAGCCTCAAGCCGCCACGGTGCCGAGGAAGTCTTCCACTTCGCTGCGCAACCTCGCCATCGCTTTTTCGACCTCGTCAGATGCCGCCAGCACTGTTTCCGCCGAGCTGCGCGTCTGTGTTGCGCCGCTCGCGACGTCGCCAAGCGCGGCGACCACGGTCTTGCTGCCGGCTGCTGCGCCGGTAACGTTGTGGGAAATCGCCCCCGTCGCCAATTCCTGCTGCTCGATGGCGTAGACAACTTTGGAAGTGTGGGCGTTGATCTCCTGCATCCGCTGCGTGATCGCGCGGATCGCCGTGACGGCGTCGCCAGTTGAGCCCCGGACCGACGAAATCTCCTGTGTGATTTCTTCGGTCGCTTTTGCCGTTTGCACCGCTAGCGACTTCACCTCCGAAGCCACAACTGCAAAGCCGCGCCCGGCTTCGCCGGCGCGCGCGGCCTCGATCGTAGCATTGAGCGCCAGAAGATTCGTCTGTCTGGCAATGTCCTGAATGAGCTTGACGACAGCGCCGATCCTATGCGCGACTCGCGCGAGTGCCGCAATGTCGTCATTCGTGGCGGTTGCGGCGGCAGCGGCGTTTTGGACGACTTCGTTCATCTGCGCGAGCTGCCGGCTGATCTCCTTGATCGAAGCAGACAGTTCTTCAGCGGCCGCAGCAGCTGTTTCCACGTTCGCCGATGCCTCGTTTGAGCCGAGCACCGCGCCCTCGGCCCTCTGCAGCGTATGGTCTGATGTTGTCAGCAACGACTGGGCTGCCATCTTCATCGCCACGGCACTCTGGCCCACCGTCAGGAGCATGCTCTCGACGCGGGCGCGGAAGGCGGCGATCGCCGCGTCGCTGGCGGCGCGGCGCTCCTCGCGTTGACGCAGCAAATCACGCTCCTTCTCAGCCATGCGCTGCTGCGTAACGTCGTGATGCGTTGATACCCAGCCGCCGCTCGCCAGTGGACAAAATATCAGCGTAATGGTACGACCGTCCTTGAGCTCAACCGTTCTTGCATCCGTGCGCCCCGCGGCCGCCCGTTGCAGGCAATCGGTCACGTATTGATCTGGATCGCCGGAGAATGTGCCCGCCTTCGCACGGTGAATAAGAAGGTCACGCAGCGGCGTGCCTTCCCGGAAATCCTCAGGCGGAAGCTGAGACATTTCGATGTAGCGCACATTGCAGAGGACAAGCCGAGCGGCGCCATCAAACATACTCAAGCCTTGGGTCATATTGTTAAGCGCAATGCTTGCCTGCCGGTTGCGTCGACGTTCCCGCGCGACCGCGATGAGAGCGCCGATCGACATGCCGGCGAGCGCGAGCATCACGGATGTGACAACAGCTACTGCTGCGACGGGGGCATCGCTGAGTATTCGAAAAATTCCGTCGAGCCCGAAGAAAGTAAACCCGGCGATGCCCGTCGCCAAACCGACGCCGCCTAGTGAGACGATAAGACCCCATTTCATTTTAGGCAGAGCGTGTTCTCGAAGCATGGGATGGCGCCTGCGTGAGTGGACCGAGTTTAAATCCCCCAGGTTGTTGTGCGGTTAACGAATGGTAGCCGTGCGGTCCCTGGTGCCGATGCCGAGTTGCTACAGTTCGCCGCCGAACTGGACGGCATCAGCCGGGAATGGCTGGCGCAGCAGTTAAGCAACACGAGGCGCAGCGCGACATGGGAAGCGGCTTGCGCTTACAGACAAGATCCTCGCCCATACGGCCCAAACTGCTGCGGGCCTAGCGGTGCACTATCGCGTGCACTTGCAGCTGGATAATGCCGAGTGGTGGACTGCTCGCGCCCCGGAAATCGCGAACAGCTCGGAAACGGTACGATTGCGGCTGTTCTTCCAGTCGCTTTGCTCATTCTTGGGTATCGTGCCCGCCCCGATCGCGTTCAATATCTCGCGAGCGCAGCCTGTAAAACGTAGCGCGGTCGAGGACTAAAGGTGACTGATATAGGGCGGCTTCGGCCGCCCTTTTTATTTCTGGCGTGGGGTGGCGGCCAAAAAGAAGGTCCCGGTGACCGGGCGGACATCGGGACCAAGGTGATGGTTCGATTGCCGCCTGCCGTGGCGGCCGGACCACTATAGCCCTTTAAGGCCAATGCCTCATATTCTGATTCGGTGTCCCGTGATTGGGAGGCCCGTACCAACTGGATTGAGTACAGAAAAGATCAGATTCGATTCCTTGGCAGGGATTAAGTTTGCGATGGTCTGTCCCGCTTGCGGAAAAATCCACCGCTGGAAACAGCCCAAAGCATGGATAGAGGACACCGCCGAACGATCGCGCCCGCAGCGCCGTCGCCGCCGCGACGAGCCACGCCGCTCTGTCCGCTGAACGGCTAATTGAGTATGCCTTCGCGGAAACCGATGGCAACGGCGTGCGTCTTATTGGCGGCGCGGAGCTTCTTCGTAATAGATAGCGTGTGCGCCTCGACGGTTCTCGGGCTGATGCCTAACCGTCTGGCGATCTCTTAACTCGTCTTCCCTTGAGCGATCACGGCAAGAACCTGCTTCTCGCGATCAGACATAGGTCTAGGGCTCGACATGGGTAGCGGAATCTCGCTCCTTACGACATTGGGGGTGCCGCTTGATAAGCGCTACGCTCCCTCAAGATTCCGTTAAATGGATGGGGCCGTGGTGAGCGAAGGGGCGGCTCCCCTGTTTTGTTGTTCACGTTTTGATATTTGAAGTGTTTGGGTTGTTACGACAACCCTGAACGATTGTCGAACAAGAAATCTTAGGATAGGCAAAAACCAAATTGGACCAAACGTTTCGGAATTAAGGCCCACCCAATTGCGATACCTTATATGCAAAATCGGCGAGATGCTCGTTCCACAAACGTTCATGTTTATGCAATTCCGGCCACTGAACAATTCAAAACCAGCGACCACGCATGGAAACCCGGCCAGCAGCATTAGAACTTGGGGAAAACTAGGTAGCTGACACAACAGTGGCATCCATCCGTCACAGACGCTGAAATATCCTGACGGCGAGCCCTTCTGCCCAGCGAGGTCCCGCAGTCCCTCGCGTCCCCAACCCCAGCGCACTGGCCGGAGGGCTCACCTTAACGGGGGGCTACCGGGAGTCTCCCGACGGTGGCGGCCTGCTTCCGCTGTCCCTGTCGACGGCCCGCTTTCCGCAAAAGCATGTATTTCAGCACGAATTCGCCGTCGCGTCCGGCAAGCGGTCGCCCGCAAATTCGGCAGTTCATTTCACTGTCGACCGTCTCTGGTCCTGCTTTGGCTTTGACGACTTGATAAAGCGCATCGCAATGCGCGCACTTGAAATGGATGATCGCGGCCGCGGCCATGCCCATGCCCTCAATCGAATTGAAGACCATCCGATTCTCAACCCATGAGCCAATATCAATGCTTGTGTGGCAAATCCGGCAGCTTGGCGGAGTTCGCCGCTATCCGCCGCGCTTCGTTCTTGCGCCCCGACGCGCCGATGCAATTCGACGCGCCGGGACTTGCCACGGCGCACCGGAGTAAGGACCACGCCATGACCGACCTGGATCATAGCGGCATTCGGTATGACGGCCAGGGCCGCGGGAAGCGGCGAGGGAGAGGGCGTGCGGGCCGCCACAAACGCCAGCCGACGCAGGCCGCCTATCCGACCATAAAATGAGCAAGAGAAAGCACCATCGCCTCAACGGCGTGGACATACTCGCCGTCGAGGAAACAAAGATCGAAGGCCGCCAAGGCGACCAACGTTATCGCCGCGACGCGGAACATAGCGAATACACGCTACGGTACCGGAAGTTGCAGCTTCGTAAACGTACTCTACAAATTGACCAGGTCCGGCGGGGCGCCTCGTCGCGCGTGAGCAGCTTGGCCGCCGATCGCCGGCCGGGCTCATCCTCGAAATAGACGTAGACGAGCGCCTGGCCGCCGTTGTCGCACACGATGAAGCATTCCGCGGTTTCGATAAACTAGGGCGGCGGCGAGCGGCGCGCAGGCTCAGCCATTATCGGCGGGGCTGGTTACGAGGCCAGAAAGCGAGCCTCGGTCTCAGCCATTCGCCGATGATGCGGGCGCGCTGCTCACGATCGGTCGGCCAGGTTTTCGGGAACACGTAATTGACGACGTTATCGCTTTCGATGCCGAGCGCGTGTTGGATGATCTTGGCGGCGCGGTCACCGTCATTGCAGTCGATCGCTTGTTCGAGCAGGTTGTGGGTCATGGGCTACGCCTCACTGGTCTTTTTCCGACAGATTAATCGCCCGCTTTTCGACGTCCACGGTGGTGGGAAACGGCACGCTCACGGCATGCAAGATCATAACGCCATTTCCGCTTTGGCCGAAAGCGACCGTCAGCGATCGTGAGCCAGCCGGTCGCGGTGGGCCAAAAACCGGTCATTGGCTTGCGTCAATCGATCACGTCGTTGGCGATTGCGAGCATTTTATCCGGAATGATGAGGTCGAGCGCTTTTGCAGTTTTCAGGTTGATGATGAGATCGAATTCAGTCGGCTGTTCGACCGGAATATCGCCCGGCTTCGTGCCGCGCAGAATCTTGTCGACAATTTCGGCGGCGCGGCTGAATAGCGCTGGCATGTTTGGTCCGTAGGACATTAAAGCCCCGGCTTTCGCGAAATCAGGGGTAGTAGAAATCGTCGGCAGCTTCGCGCTAAGCGCGAGCGTAATGATGAGTGAAATATTGGCGTCAATCAGAGCATCTTGCGCGACATAAAGCGCGTCTGCTTGGCTTTTGAGAGCGCCAAAAGCGGGAACGATATCCTCCGCTCGTTGGATCCCGTGCGGCGCGACTTCGAGGCCGACGTCGTGAGCCATAGCCTGCACATTGCTCACTTCAAGCACAGCTGCGGAATAACTTGCATCAAATATAATTCCTAAGCGGCGGATATTGGGAACAACCTGACGCAACAGCTCAAATCTCTTGCCTGCAATTTCGCCCTGCTGCACCGACAAACCAGTCGCGTTGCCGCCCGGATGCGAAAGGCTCGCGACGAGACCGGCGCCGATAGCATCGTTCGCGGGTGCAAAGACGATGGGAATGGAAGCTGTTGCCTGCCTCAAAACAGCGACGGCGCCTCCATACGCGAGAATGACATCGACCCCCCGTCGAGCGAATTCGGCCGCAATCTCGGCAACGCGCTCGGAGCGGCCTTCTGACCAGCGATATTCGATAATGACGGTGCGACCTTCGATCCAGCCGAGCTCACTTAATCGCTCCGCAAAAGCAGCGACCCATGGACCGAAAATCTGACCGGTAACCCCGAGGACTCCGATGATCGGCAGCTTGCCCGATTGCTGCGCACCTGCCGCGAGCGGCCATGCAGTCGCCGCGGCGCCGATCAGCGTGATGAACTCGCGCCGTCTCATGTGCCTATCCCAGGCTCAGGACAGAGCAACGTAGGGGCTTAAATTAGCACACGGCGGTCGTTAAGGCAGGGGGTTCGGTGGATGGCTGATGTCGCTGTTGGGTCATTCGCGCCCGGGCCGCGGCAGCAGTAATCCCGGCCATGTCCGCGATGACACCGAAAGCGACTGGCGACCTTTTCAGGTCACGTGTCGCGGGGGGCCACTCGCCGACATAGCCAGGTGTCCGCCTTCGCCTACTTGGATTTCTCTCCCCAGCATTGGACTAGGAGTTGGTCGATAACCGTGGTCCCGGGGTCGTTAAGATGGCGTACCAACACCTCCTTGTGCTCCTTTAACGTGCCTTGCGTTAGCAGTCCTTCGGCGATGATCTTCTCGCCAACAGAATCAATGAGCGAGACTAGATGCGTCCGGCGGTCGTCGCCCATCGGGGGTGTCTCGACCGTCACCTTTATCTGGATGTTCTCAACGCCGGCAGCGCGAAGTAAGGCCGGAAGTTTGCGGCCTATAAATCTATCGCCGCCAGCCGCGTGGAAGACGGAGTGAAACGCGTTCAACAGGATGTCCCACGAGGGATGCGGCGGCTGGCACAGCCAGGATGCGGTGTCCACGTCTTCGAGAGCGATTGTTCCGCCGGGGCGAAGCAACGAAAGCATTTCTTTCAGGAACGCGTTGCGATTGGACACATTGATGAGAACCAGCCGCTCGTGGACCAGATCGAATTCGCCTTTCTCCAGGCCCGTATTCAGCGCGTCAGCCTGTACGATGGTGACGTTGCCTAGCGCGCGCCTAACGATTTCTGTGCGAGCCATCTCCGCAAAGCGTTGCTCGCGTTCAAGGCCGACGAAAGCGCCACCCGGACCGACGCGCTCGGAGAGAAGGTCAAGAATGCCGATTGGCCCGCAGCCAATATCCACCGCTCGCCAGCCAGGCTGAACGCGAATTTGATCGAGAAGCCAGTTCGCCTTCGGCGCGTATTGCTCCGCCTGCAAAAGAAGCCGATCACGCTCGGTCTGCGTGCCGCCCAAGGGATAGCTTTGAGAGTCGGTTGATACCATGTGCCGCCCCCGTGCGGCCAAGGTCCGGAAGCTGGTATTGTAGCGTCGCAGTCCGAAGACCGCTACGGGTCAATCGATACCGAGCCATTCGGCGCTCGCGCGTATCAATGTCTGCTTTTCCCCGCGAGCGACCAAATCGCCGACAAGTCGCGGATGACGCAACGGGCCAGGAACGACCTTTTGCACCACAGCAAATTCGGCGAGATTCGGCAGGGGCAAATCTGCAATTAGGCGCCTGAACGATTTGGCGGGGGCCCATTGAGAGTTCACAGATGATCATCACTTCCCAGATTTTCGAGGCCTACCTCGAATGCTCTACCAAGTGCTGGCTCCGCTCACGCGCCAAATCAATCACCGGGAATGCTTATGCGGAGTGGGCTCACGCGCAGAATGAAGCCTATTACGAAGACGGCCTCAAGCGCTTGTTCGCTATGCTTCCCGAGAGCGACCGCGCGATGGGACCGCCAATTCCAAAGAATTTCAAGGATGTGACTTGGCGCATCGCTATCGACTTGCGCTTGCGAACGAGTAACCTGGAAACCCGTCTGCACGCTGTGGAGAAAATGCGCTCCGAAGGACGAGGCAGAACCGTCAAGTTCGTGCCATATCATTTCGAATTCGCTAACAAAATCACCAAAAATCATAAGCTGTCGCTCGCTTTCGACGCGCTCGTACTCTCCGAAGCGGTTGGACGCGAGGTGAGCCTTGGTAAGATCACGCACGGTAACGACCACGCTACGCTGAAGGTGAAGCTCTCTTCTCTGGCCAGCGAGGTGCAAAAACAGATCAAGGTCATCACTGCACTCCTGGCCGACAATTCGCCGCCCGAGCTTGTGCTGAACCGGCATTGCCACCAGTGCGAATTCCAAGCGCGCTGCCGTAAGCAGGCCAAGGAGAAGGATGAGCTCAGCCTGCTATCCGGGATGTCGGAGAAGGAACGCAAGAAGCTACACGCCAAGGGTATAATCACGGTCACCCAGCTGTCATATACATTTCGTCCGCGTCGCCGCCGCCGAGAATTGCGAGGCAAGCAGGAGAAATTTCACCACTCGTTGCGGGCGCTGGCGATCCGCGAAAATAAGATACACGCCCTCGACCTCCTAGGCCCGAAACTCGATGGCACCCCCGTCTATCTGGATGTCGAAGGCCTGCCTGACCGCGATTTCTACTACCTGATCGGAATTCGCGTCGGAACTGGTAGTGGTGCTGTTCAATACGGCTTTTGGGCAGATAACGAGGAGAAGGAGAAGTGTATATGGAACGAATTCCTCGATGTCATTTCGGCAATCCCTGATCCGCAGCTCATTCATTTCGGCAGCTACGAGACGGTCTTTCTAAAGCGAATGCGCGAACGTCACGGCGGGCCGCTCGAAAGCTCGTCAGCCGCGACCGCTATCGAGCACGCCGTGAACCTTATTCCGTTCATTTTCGCGCATATCTATTTCCCGACTTTCTCCAACGGATTGAAGGAAATCGCCGGATATCTCGGCTTCCACTGGCCGGGCCCGCTCGCGTCCGGGCTCGAGGCGATTGTCTGGCGGCATCGTTGGGAGGCTTCTGGTGGCCTTAGGGAGAAGGAGGCGATCCTCGACTACAACCGAAAGGACTGCGAAGCCCTGGAACTTGTGGCGAACAGCATCGTCGATCTGCATCGCGCAGTGCCCGCTAACGGCCGATTGTCACAGAATGATGTGATCCTCGCGTCCGAAATGACGCGCGAAAGCCCGTTCCCGTTACGCTTTGGACGCAACGCGTTTGCGTTCCGCGAACTGGAAACCAGAAATAGGGCTGCCTATTGGGATTATCAACGCGAGCGGATCTACGTTAAGTCACGGAACAAATCCACGCGCAAACTCGAACGACATTTGATGCCCCGAAGCGTGTTAATGCCAAACACGACAATTGAATGCCCGCGCCCGTCGTCTTGTCCGGCCTGCCAATCCAATCTGATTTACCGTCATGGCAAAAGAAGCAAAATTGAAGTGGATCTTCGATTTATGCGGCATGGTATAAAACGGTGGGTTACTCGCTACATTGTGCAGCGATACCGATGTCAATCGTGCCGAAGCGCTTTTTATCCGCCTGATCGGCGCTGGAACGCCAACAAATACGGTCCAAATCTGATCGCATATACGTTATACCAAAACATCGAACTGCGGCTTCCCCAAAGGCGCATTGCTGCCAGCGTGAACAAGCTTTTCGATCTGCACATCTCATCTCAAACGCCGAACAGGTTCAAAGCAGACGCGGCACGTACCTATCAGTGCACCTACGACGATCTCTTGAAGAGGCTCTGCAAAGGTCGGTTGCTACATGCTGACGAAACCCGCGTCAGCGTCATGGGCAAGGATTGCTATGTCTGGGTTCTCACCAGCATGGAAGAGGTCGTCTATTTCTATACGCCAACCCGGGAAGGCAGCACAATTCAGATATTGCTCAAAGATTTCTCTGGGGTCCTAGTGTCGGATTTCTACGCGGTATATGACGCAATAGGCTGTTCCCAGCAGAAATGTTTAATTCATTTTATCCGCGACTTAAACGACGAGCTATTGAAGCACCCTTATGACGAAGGCCTCAAGGGTCTGGTCGGCGACTTCGCCGGATTGGTGAAGCCAATGCTGGAGACGGTAGACCGGCACGGTCTAAAGAAGCGCTTCCTGAGAAAACATCGGTTACCCGTCAGACGGTTCTACAAGCGTATTGCCGGTGGGCTTGGTACCGGCGAAGCCGCGGGGAAATTAGTCGAGCGTTTGCAGAAAAACCGCAACAAGATGTTCACGTTCCTGGATTTCGACGGCGTCCCCTGGAACAATAACAATGCGGAGCACGCGGTAAAAGCGTTTGCGTCGCTTCGCCGCGTGATAGAGGGGCCGACTACGGAAACAGGCCTTCACGATTTCCTTGTCTTGCTGAGCATTTGCGAGACATGCAAATACAAGAGTGTCGACTTTCTCGATTTCTTGCGCTCCGGTTCAACGGACGTCGATGAATTCGCAATCAGCCAAAGGATACGGAACCCGCGGGGAGTACGTCGTTGCTCGCCGTCGCTAATGAAGTGATCGAGTAAGCGTAGCGCCGTTTGATGCAGTGCACGTTGACAACCGCAGCGAGGACCACTGTGGGTCATGAGCGACCGATCGCGGCGCTCGATCGCGAGTCCGGTTCGCTCCCAATTGCAGACGAATTGCTGCGCCACGGCAAACGTCGAAAAGGGGCCAAACGCAGACATTCATTAGCGCCGTGTCGCGGAGCGGCGGCCTGCATCCGAACCGGCGACTTTGCGGGCGCACTCAATAAAACGTCTTGCCAGTGGCGTAAGTGTGCGATCCTTCACGGTGATGAAGCCGACCGGCGCGGGAGGCGACGACACTTTGATCGGCAACGCCTTGACCCCGGTTCGTTGGCCACCAAAGCGCGTCGGAGAGGCAGGGATGAGTCCAAGCCAGTTCCCAGTTTCTATCAAGCGCATGTGAAGGTGAAGCGAGACCGTCAATACCTTGGCGGAAGGGACTTCGAGGCCGTTTCGGCCAAAGACTTCATCGTGCAGCGAGCGGGCCAGGCTGCCCGGTTGCGCTAGTACCCATGGCTCGCCGAGCAAATCGCCGAGCGTCAGGTTTCGCCGCTTCGCCCAGCGGCTCTCGGCGCCGGCGGCGACCACAGGCGGGTCGTCGAACAGAGGCTCCGCGATCAGGTCGGGTTCTGTCATCGTGGCGGGAATCCGACCGAACACCACCTCCGCTTTTCGATCGCGCAGATTGTCGTATTGCTGAACCGCGATGTCTTCGTGCAGCACGTAAAGCACCGCGCGCGGAAAATCTTGCGAAAACCGTTCGATGACGGCCGGAAGCAAACCCGCATCCGTCACGATCGACGAGCCGATACGCAATTCGCCGGTATCCGGTTGTTTGATCGTCTCGATTTCCTGCAAGCCCTTGCGCATTTCGTCGAACACCGCGACTCCGGACTTGAGCAACGCACGGCCGTAATGCGTCGGCTCGACCCCTGAAATGCTTCGATCGAACAGCTTGACGCCGAGCGTGTGCTCTAATTCCGAAATCGTCTTGGACACGACGGGGTAGGACACGGCCAAATCTTCGGCGGCCTTCGTCATGCTGCCCGCTTCCGCCACCGCGAGCGCAATATGCAGGTCGCGCAGCTTAACGCGGCGGCCGATCCGATCTGTCCATTTCTTTTGGGGCTTCATTGCTGACCTAGCCATATGGTTAGGGGTATCGACATTAATTAGAGCTAATCAGCTATGTCGAAATCTGGCAAGTACCAAACCGCAAATTCCGAGTGCGGCATTGGTCGCACGCAGCAACCTGAAGGGAGAATTGTCATGGCTGGACTTTCAACTTCACCCGCATCCATCGTCCTCGTGCACGGCGGCTTCGTCGACGGCGCAGGCTGGGAAGGCGTCTACAACCTACTAAAGAAGGACGGCTACGCCGTCAGTATCGTGCAAAATCCGACAACCTCGCTCGCGGACGATGTGGCCGTGACGCGCCTCGCGATTGCTCAGGCGCAAGGGCCGGTCGTGCTGGTCGGTCATTCCTACGGCGGCGCCGTCATTACTGAAGCCGGCACAGACCCCAAGGTCGCCGGGCTCGTCTATGTTACGGCCTTTGCACCAGATAAGGGCGAGTCGGTCGACACCCTCATCAAGAGCGCGCCGCCCGGCGCCCCGGTGCCGCCGATCTTGCCACCGCAGAACGGCTTTCTGTTCCTCGATCGAGCGAAATTCCGCGAACTCGTTCGCCGCCGATGTCGGCGAAGCCAAGGCCGCGTTCCTCGCCGACTCGCAGGTGCCGTGGGGCGTTGCCGCGCTCGCCGGTGCCATCAGCGAGCCGGCCTGGAAGACCAAGCCGAGCTGGTATCTGATTGTGACCGAAGACAAGATGATCCCGCCGCCCGCTCAGCGCCAAATGGCGGCGCGCGCCGGCGCGACGGTCGCGGAAGTGGTGGGCAGCCATGCGATCTATGTTTCCAAGCCGGAAACCGTGGCCGCGCTGATTTCAAAAGCAGCGAAGAGTGTGAGCTCGGCAAAGGCAGCGTGAGCTGCGAGACGCCAGCCAAGTCACGCAGGTCAACTCGCGCAGCCAAGTCCGTCGGCCTCACTTTGGGCCGGCGGACTTTCAGCATTTGACGGAGCAATAATGATGGGTCTTGGTCGTGCAAAAAGCACGCGCCGCTGAAGCTCACGCTGTGCTGACATGCCGGTTTAATAACATTTCAGCCATCGGTCGTTCCGTGGGGACTATCTCAGCGGAAATGATCGAAATAATCGAAATAATCTATCATGACCCAAGCAAACAGAGCGAAAGTCAATGCGGCTGCGATCCCTCGTAAGATGTCAGGACGCCATTCCCGCCAGTAACCGATCAACAGCCTGTTCATGGTTCACCGCATTGTCATGCTGCCAGACATCGAAGGCGCTGCCCCGGACCCCCTTTGGAGGTTATCACTTTTCCGCCGAGCGTCAGGGGACAAATTGGTCCGCTCATGTCGCATTCGGGTCATTTTCGACCCGGTCGAGACAAGCGGCAGGTCCTGCCATGTCGGCTGTGCACCCAAAAGCGGAAGTAAAATTAGTGCATTAGCGGCCCGACGCAATAAGCGTTTTGCGGGTTGATGGTATCGACCAGCGCGTGATTTAAGCTCCCGAACCGGGGCCTCGAAATCATGCGCTACGAACTCACCGACTATGAATGGACCGCCATTAAGCCGTTCCTGCCGAACAAACCGCGCGGCGTGCCGCGTGTGAATGACCGGCGGGTGCTCAACGGCATCTTTTGGGTGCTGCGGTCAGGTGCACCATGGCGTGATCTGCCTGACAACTTTGGCCCTTACACGACTTGCTACAATCGTAAAGTTCCTACATAATGTCTGCTGTGCTTTGTGGCAGAAGCGTTTAACAGAAGCCAGGATTTGATCGGCAGATTTGGTCCATTTGTTTCCGCCGCCATCGAGCGGATCGACCAATGCGTCGCGTCGACCGAGCGGATTTCGCCGGTGTTCGGGTCGAACACGTCCACGCCCTTCACGTGCACGCGGATGCGTCCATCCCTATCGTCCTCGATGTCGATGTCAGGTCTCTATAAGCGCCTGCTGCGGGACCGCTACTGGAAAGGCCACAAGACCAGGATCGTCTGACCGACCTTTCGCACCGCAAGCTCTGTTTGGATTTTGCGTTCGTACCCTCGCGCGTAGAGTGCGGTCCGACGTAGAACTCAGTCCTTCCAGAAATTCTTGAACCGATCAGGCGCCATTTCAGTGTATCGAACCGTGTGCATGATGTTTTTGTGGCCCATGTAGTGCTGCAGCGCTCGGGTGTCATGTCCATCGTTGGCCAACTTGTAGCCTGTAGAGTGCCGGAGCATGTGAGGATGAATTGGGAATGGGAGCTTTGCGGCTTCTCCTGTCCGGGCGATCGTCTTCAAAAAGCCTGCAGTCGTGGCCGGACCACCCCGCTCGGTAACGAAAACGTATCGAGATTCCATATTCTCGCGGCGTAACTGACGCAGGGCCCGGATTTCCTTGCCGCTCAGCGGATGCACGTTATCAATTCCACCCTTAGCTCTTCGGACATGGAGTCGGCCGGTGTTGAGGTCGATTTGATCCCACCTCAAACCGCACACTTCCGAGGCGCGCAGCCCATGGCGGTAGGCAAGCAAAATCATGGTGGCATCGCGGTGACCGTAGCGGGACCGCTTGCGAGCGGCCTCCTGCAGCCGCTCGATCTCCTTTTCGGTCAGGTACTCCTGGGCCGGAGTTCGGAATTGGGGGCCCTGCGGGGAACTGTCCGGTTTACGATGGTCGAGGGGGTGGATTTTCGAGCGAATTTTGCCATGGGATTCAACCGTGGTTTGGTCAGCACTGTCCGTAAAGCAAGCACAATACGGACGGTTATCAAGGCTGATCGATCGTCACTGAGCCGCGGCCTGATCCCCACGGCCCGATCGCGGCGGAGTGACGAGCGTGGCCAAGGCCAAGATTTCGACGATCGGCTTCACCAAGACGACCGCGGAGAGATTTTTTGAGCGGCAGCTAAACGCCAACGTGAAGAAGGTCGTGGACGTGCGGCTGCACAGTACATCGCAACTTGCCGGCTTCGCCAAAGCCGACGATCTTGCGTATCTTCTGAAAAGGATCGATGCGCCAGCCTCTGCTGGCGCCGACGGACTCCATGCTCAAAGCCTACAAAAGGGAAAAGGGTGATTGGCGTGCCGACGAAGAGCGTTTTCTCGAGCTGATGTCGGAACGCCATATCGAGGATCGTTTCAAGCCTGAGATGTTCGACCGCGCCTGCCTCGTGTGTTCTGAATTGACACTGCCACCGTCGCCTCGTTTGCGAGTACCTCAATGAAAAATGGGGTGGCGCGCTTGAAGTGGGCCATCTCTGATTCCCAAGGTCCTCTCCCACGGCCCCGTGCTCGCGCACTCCCGTTTTGGCGGTGTCTTCGGCTTGCACGCTGGTAGCCCCGAACTTTCTCAGGCTGCGCCTTTAATGATGCGTTCGACGACCGCAGGCCTCACGTAGCTTCCGACAAGCACCTCGACTTCGTCCCCAACCTCCGCACCCAGCAGTGCCTTTGCAACTGGCGTTTCATAATTGACGATTCCCAGGGAAGGGTCAGACTTCGTCTTGCTTATCGTGATCTGCAAGGTTTTTCCCTCGTCTGTGAGGTATTTCATGCGCACCGTATCGCCGACGGCGATTCCGCGCTCAGCTCTCTCGCTTTTGTGAGCAGCAGCAGGCGTTAGTGCGGACGGCTTCTCTTCCTTGAAGAGCGGCAAGACGATGGCATCGCGGGCGGGGGCCGGACCAGATTCAGCCCTTTTAGGTTGATGCGGGGTCGGCTTTGCGTATTCAAATTCCCGCCGTTTCAGCTCTTCCAGGCGTGAGGCAATGGCTGCGCGCAGCTTGTCGGCTTCGCGCCGGGGATTGTTGAACCAGTCCGTGGACCAAATCCTGTGAAGGCGCCATCCAAGCCCCTCAAGAATTTCTTGCCTGAGCCGATCCCGGTCTCGCGCACTCTTTGCGGAGTGATAGCTTGCGCCGTCACATTCGACACCGAGAACAAAGCCATACGGCCAGTCAGAGTGGCGCACGCCAATGTCAACAAAATATCCGGCAACGCCGACCTGGGGGACAGCCTCGCAGCCCATCGACTGAATTTGATTTATGACGAAAATCTCAAAATCAGAATCGGGCTCGCGCTCCGTCCGCTCGCCGCCTTCCAATACGCCGCCCGCGCTGTATTCGAGCCATCGCTTCAGCATATAGGCGCCGGCATTGGTATGCTCTTCGGCGGTTACATCGGAAGGCGTCATTGAGCAAAACGTGACGATCTTTTGTTTTGCCCGCGTGAACAGCACGTTGAGCCGGCGCCTGCCAGCCAGCCCGTTAATCGGACCAAATCGCTGCATTACGCGAGCGCCAGGCTCTTCCGGGCCGTAGACCGTCCCGATGAAAATCACGTCACGCTCGTCGCCCTGGACATTCTCCAGGTTTTTGATGAAGAACTCTTCTAACCCATCGTTCCGCTCTTTCCAAGATTCGATGTACTTAATGGCGTGCTGATTGCTTCCAAGCGCGTACTCAAATTCCTCGCTGATGAGGTCTCGTTGCTTCTGGTTCAGAGTGACTATGCCCAGTGAGCGGTTAGGATCTATCCGCATGAACTCGAATGCCGCCTCCACCATAGCCTTAGCTTCGATAGGATTGGTCCCAGCCTTGTATCGACCGTCGAGGTGTCGCAACTCGACGCCCATTCTCGACATCGATTCAGTCGCCGATGGAAAGACGATCAGATCATCATCATACACCAGCCGATTAGAAAATTTGATAAGGCCCGAATGCCGCGACCTATAGTGCCAACGAAGCCGACGCGCCGGGCGGAACGTTGCGTTGGCCATTTCAAGGATCGATTCGTTAAGGACCGTTTCATCTTCGTCGGCTTCCTCGTCATCGATCAGCGTCTTAAAGAAACTGCTGGGCGGGAGCTGGTTGGTATCTCCAACGACAAGCGTTTGCCCACACCTTAGCAAGGCGCCGATGGCCGATTCCGGAGGCATCTGCGACGCCTCGTCGATGATGCAAAGGTCGAAATGAATTGAGCCTTTCGGGACATATTGGGCGACCGCGAGAGGCGACATCATCCAGCAAGGCTTCAGTTCTAGGAGGGAGCGCCCAGCTCTTTGTGTAAGATCCCGGACCGAAATGAATTTTTGCTTCTTGCTGATTTCGTTCTCGATCAGCGCCAGCTCGGTCCAGGTGGATTTACGGCCCATACCGTTGCCATGAGGCGGCTGCGCGGACCCGAATACCTTGGTTCGCAACTGCCTTCGCGAAAGGCGTATGATCTCGCGATCCTGTTCCGCGAGGGCCGCGCGCAGCTCATCCAGCTTGCTGCCGCGATACTTCGACAGTTCCGACCCCGCGCTTGCGTAGATAGCTTTGGCAAGTCCGCGAACAGCAATCGCCTCGAATTGATCCGCGAGCGGCTCAAGGCTTGCAGCGCGCTTCGTTTGTTCTTCAATGAGCGGGAGCAGCCCGTGAGGCCGAACTTCTTCCAGCACGGTTGCAAAGGCGGCATGACTGAACAGGCCGTCCGGGTCGCCTGCGGCGAGATCGAGCCTTTGCGCAATCTCGCGCCAGGAGCAGCCGTCCGTAAAATACCGGGCGTGGATTTTGGCTGTTGCCGAAATCCGTTCCATAATTTCCTGCGCAGTCCTTTCCGCTTTGAGCACCTCGCCGATCCGACTCCGGGCATAAGCTGTCTGATCCGTCTTGAGAATGGGCGAAAGAACCTTCCCGAACGAATTAGCCGCCATGGCCCAGCAGACGACATCATCCAGACTGCTGCGTAAGGTTCGCGAACCCTCGAACATGTCTTCCAGCACAATGCGCACTTCCTCGCATACATCCAACGCGGCTTCCTCATCGAGGAGCGCGCACGTCGTCTCCATGAGGCGGCCAAGCTGGCCTGGTTCGACGGATTTCGGATCGGCGAATACATGCACGCAGGAGCCGAGTCCCGTGATTGCTTCTTCGAGATACCTGACCTCAACCTCTTCAGCCTTGATGCGCCCTTGCAGGGAATCATAGGTTATTACCACCTCGATAGGTGGAATCGCCGGCAGCAGCTCCAGCTCCCTGACATCGGGCTCTCGCAAAAATCCCCGCAGGCTCTTTTTGTCCGGCGCACCAAAGTGGGAATCGACCCTTGTATAAAATCGTGCCAGCCGTTCGAATCTTTCAAACTCTGTGTCAATTCCCCGGAAGTGAAAACCAAAGGCGGCAACGTGCGGATGGCGATTAAATTCAATCTCTCTCCTGCGGAAAGCGATAAGAGCTTCAAGCGTGTTGACCGCTTGCTCCTTGTCATACTTCCGGGCACGCGCGACCGAAAGGAACAACCGCTTAGCGTTGCGATAACGCCGCGAAAAAATCCCGAACATGCCTGCGGCGCGGATGGTGGAAAAGCTCTCGGAAAGAGCTTCCATCGAGACTTCCATTGCGAAGGACACACTGCCGGCAAGATCGGCTTTTTGGGCCTGAAGCTGCTTTCCTTCCCTGCATAACTGCAGAAGAATATGCGGGGCATCGGGCTCGCTCGTGCGAGCATTGCGGCTGAGCACGGCGTCGCGGCCGGTCTCTTTGAGCAAGGCATGTGCTTTGGCAATGTCGCCCAAGTACCAGCCGCTGCTCTCCGGACGGCTTTTCACGCGGCGCAAGCAGGGATGAAATCGACCGCGCTGTCTCAACAAATTTGCGCCTATTTTGCAGCTCTTCGCCAAGAGTGGCGGGGTCAATCGTGTTGAGGTTCAGGCGCTCGCATATCTCAGCAGCCCTGCCGATCGATGCAATACAGTCAGCGGAGTTCCCAGCAAGGACTCCGGAGAGCTCCTCCCGCTGCCGTTGGCAGGCTTCACAGCGCTCAAGGAAACGTTTCGTTGCTGCGGCATTTTTGCCGTCAAGCAGGTTGATGAGGAGATTCACCCCATGCGCCTGAATATGCCGCTGTGCCTCTTCCAACTGAACATCGATTTCCGAGAGTTGCGCGCTTGGTGCCTGGGACAGGCCGACATCAGTTAGGCCGTCATGTGCATCCGCAACCGCGAAAAATGCGCGGCTCGCGCGTCCGGCCAGGTCGCAAGCTTCTTCTATTGTGAAACGGTCGGGGTGCTGGAGCGTGGTGGCCTTCCAATGCGCCTGCACGCCAGCGCATTCCCGATGCGCTTCCGCAATCCGGGCCCCGAGCTGGCGAAGCAGCGCGAGGCCGAACACGGTCAATAAGGATTTCGGCACTTTGCATTTTTCCAGAACTTCAGGGGGTAGGCCGGCAAGGCTGGGACTAGTCGCGATACTCTTACCGAGAATCTCGCGAATAGTGAGGCCGGATTCGTCAAAGGGACGCGCCATGAGCTCGATATATTTGGCGAGTTGCTCCCGTACTCCGCGATATTCTTTGAGTTTCGCGTCGTAATCACGAACAGCCGCGCCGCTGCGCATCTCCATGCGTTCGCGCACGGACTCGATCACTTGCTCCCTTGTCGATCTTTCGGCTTGCAGCGGCAACAAGAACTCCCCTAGGCCGGCCGCTTCCAGGCGCGATTTGACGACGTTCAACGCAGCTAGTTTTTCAGCAACAAACAAAACCTTTTTGCCTTCGGCGAGAGCCGCGGCAATCGCATTCACAATCGTCTGGGATTTGCCCGTGCCGGGAGGCCCCTCGACAGCGAGGTTCTTGCCCTGCGCCATATCGACCAGCGTGCTGAACCGAGAGCGAATCGGCATCCATGACAAGGCAAGGAACCTTGCTTTCTATCTCTGGACGATCGACCTCGTATTCATCGGCAAAGGGCGACGCACTGTCCGCATTGCTACCGCCGAGCAGGGACTGCACAATGTCGTTTTGGGAGAAACTCACCATGTGCCACCGCGCCGAGAATGGCCTTTGCGCGCCTTCTGGCGGCCTCTGGCGCTGCCTTCCCGACGCTCGCGATGGTGAAGCGCCGGACCGGTGCGCCCCGCCCAGAGCCCGCCCGGTAAACGACGATGTAGGACATTGCGCCGCTCGGTCGCACGCGAACCCCAAAGCCGGGGAGCTTGGCGTCCCAGACAGCGAACTCGCTCACCCGTGGCTTCAACCCGTCAACAACGCGCTTGGTGATTCGCAAACCGACCATAGCTTCCCGTCTCCAAACACCAATGACCTTCGGGGGAAACACCGGGGAAACACCGTAAATGAACCTCGGGGAACGCCCCGGAAGCAAGGTAACCGCGGAAAGTCCCATTTCAAGCTGTTTTCTGACAGCCAGGGAAATGCAAGGAAGCTCAATGAATTGGATAGCCTTAGAATGGCATTCAAGAGGTCGGGGGTTCGACTCCCCCTGGCTCCACCAATCACCTTATTGGAATGCGTTAGTTTTCTCTGTGCGGTTCGGCGGTCTCACGCTTAACAGCCGCCGAAAGGAACCACCGTGGAACACGGGGGCGGTTTTCAATAGCCCCGCACGTGTGAGGCGGCGCAATTAGTGCCGAGGGCGGCCGCCCCATGTTCCACCCAGTTTTCGTCCGCGGTCGCGCCGCTGATTGAGGTAGCCGGCCTTACTTATGCAGCCCTGCGATGACGTACGGAATCTTTCCGCACAAATAGGTAGGGGCTGGCGGCCCCGAACCTGGCTGAACTGGAGGTGGCTAAACGCAACCAGGACAGCAAGAAGGAGCGGCCATGACTTAATATTAGTCCTCTGGGTCAGGTCATCACGTACCACACTCGAGCCTTGACGACATAACACCCGATCACGCCTACTTCACGCCGCTCCCTCTCGCTTGGCCAGCCTAACCCCGGCAGGGCTCCACGTATCGACGCGGAAAATCTATTCAGACAACCGGGGGACCAGGTCTGTCCTAGTAATACCGGTCTGTGACATCTTCGATACCGAGCCACTGACCGATGACGTTTAGTTAGCTCGGCAAATTTTTCAGGATTGAGGCAGGTGAGAACGATGGAGCTATCTCTTTCGGCGAATCCGCTTTGCCCCTCCATGCCCTGAAACGTAATCGCCCGCTCAACTCCGCTCAACGCCCTGAACTCCGTCGGCAATCACGAGGGCATCGTCGTTGGCGACCACTATTTCACTGGCAAGAGCCGATAGCGTACTGCGAAAGCCAAAACGGCGCTACCAGCTCGCTGGTAGCTTGTTCAGGCCGTGCAAGTAAATGGATTAGCCTTGCCCCAATCGGGATGATCGATGTCGTCAGCCGCAGATCCCGGCGCAACAAGCCAATCCACCCTCAGCAGCCGAAGCTGATCGGGATCGATGCAGCGCCAGAATTCCGATGAGTTGCGCGGGCGCCAAGGATATGCCGTCAGCTCACGTAAGCGTGCATCGTTCGTTAAGGAGTTGTGTGATGAGCTCGTCCGGGTTCCGGTGCATGCCTAACTGCCGATGAAATTCGCGCCAGTAGAAGCCTCGAGTTCGGCTGGAGCCGCCAGACGAGCACGCTTGCGGGCCTGCCGCTGACGGTCAAGGCGGCGCACATAAGCTGCGCAAGCCGCATCCGATCGTGCGCGTCGACTTGCAGATCCAGGAGATGGTGATAGACGTTCACGAAAGGCTTCCGGCTCCATGGCGTTTGCGGCGCGCTCGCCGACAACATGAAGACGTTTGTCGAAGGTCGAACTACGTCGGCAAGGCGCGTCATACAATCTTAGCGCATTTGAGATTTGGTCGCGCCAACTGATCGAGCAGGTGGCCTGAACTCCGGCCTCAGGATGGAACAACGGTCAGGTCGAGCACCAAGTCGGCAATTGGCGACCAAATGTCCGGCCCACACCGCGGGTCACGAGCCTCACTGAGTTGAATACCTGGCTGGACGATCAGCGCACCGGTCCATCGTTGAAAAGAACAGGCTGACCGCGGCTGACGCCCACTGTGTGGAGGAAGCCTTCCAGGCAAGACTGGCGACGCTCACGACCAACGTTTCAGACCTACCTCAATCGGCATGGGAACCTGCCGCTGTATCGCCGCATCATCAGGACGGAGAAAGGCCAAAAGAACGGGCCCTGTCCAAGGTGATTGATAAGAGCGTTCTGACATTGCCAGAGCCGCGGCGGATTTCGTGGCCGTGATCACGTCAAGTTTGTCGCCCAGCATCCCTGTCTAATTTACGGGCGCCAACCGTCCGATGCTCACCATCTTCGCTTCACGCAAAGCCGAGCACTCGGGCGCAAGGTCAGTGACGAATTTACCGTCCCATTATGCCGAGGCCATCATCGCAAGGTCCATCGCTGCGGCGATGAAGTCGCTTGGTGGAGAAACGCCGGGCTTCCGATCGTCTCGGAGCGCGCGCTGTGGCTGGTAACGCGTCCGGTGACGGCCCTAGGCTACATAGGCAACAATTAAAAGATAAGCAACGTTGACCGTTGGACAAGAAAATTGCGGACTCGCCTCAATGGGGTTATTCGGTAAGGTGGCCTAAACGCATGGCAGCAGTCTGTAGGTTCAGAAATGAGCCGCCGCTCAAACGATGAGCTCCAAGAGGCAAACAGTAACGGACGCGAAATTTTGGTATGGGATGGGGCTTGTGATGGAGTGCGCCCTTGACGGTGGACAGATTGCAGGTTGGGAATTGACCGGACCTATCGGGCTTTCAGAGGATGAAAGCCATGGCCAAGCACCGCGCCCACAGCATCGAATTCAAACGGCAGATCGCCCAGGACTTCATTGCAGGCGAGACGCTTCATGCTCTCGCCAACCGACACGACATCTCGCGCAACCTCATCCGCATCTGGGTGCGGAAGTTTGAGGCCGGGGCGTTCGATGATGACGCCCAGGCGGCTGATTTGCTTCAGGACTACGAGGCAAAGATCGCGGCGCTGGAGCGTATGGTCGGTCGGCAGGCCCTCGAAATCGAGTTTCTAAAAGGGGCTCTGAAAAACGCACCGCGGCCGAGAAGCGCGAGTACATCCGTCATCACCGGCCCCATGGTCTCTTCATCGCCGAAGGATGCCGGCTGATGGGCCTGTCTCGCTCCACCTACTACGACGTTCCGTCATTGCCGATTGACGACGCTGCGCTTGTCGCGACCATGAGAGCGATCTGCGATGAGTTCGAAGCCTATGGTTATCGCCGGGTTGGCCCCGAACTGCGCCATCGCGGCATAGTCGTCAATTCCAAGAAGATCCGCCGTCTCATGCGCGAGAACGACTTGCAACCCAAGCGCCGCAAGCGGTTCGTGGCAACGACCGACAGCGACCACGACGGGCCGATCTTCCCCGATCACGCGCGCGACAGGATTCTCGACGGCCCGAACCAGGTCTGGGTGGCGGACATCACCTACATCGCGATCGCCATCGGCTTCGTCTATATGGCCGCCATTCTCGATGCGTGGTCACGTCGGGTAGTCGGATATGCGATCAGCCGCTCAATTGATGCGCGTCTGGCAGTTGCTGCGTTGAAGGCAGCCATCCGAGCTCGGCAGCCACCGAAGGGCTGCATTCACCACTCGGACCGCGGCTCGCAATATGCCTCTGAGGTCTACCGCAGCCTGCTCACCCGTTGGTTCGATGGGGCGTCGCGGAAACCCCTACGACAATGCGAAAGCAGAGAGCTTCATGAAGACACTGAAGGTCGAGGCCGTCTATCTGATGGACTACGAAACCTTCGAGGATGTGACCGCTGATCTTCCCCGGTTCATCGACGAGGTTTACAATACTCGCCAACTCCATTCCGCGCTCGGCTATCTCAGCCCGGCCCAGTTCGAGGACCACCACGCCCGGCAGACGGTCAAACTGCCGCCTAATCCTGTCCGGCTCTAGGGGCGCACTCCATGAAGAAGATATTTATACTCGCGATTTGCCTATTGACGATGCCAAGCCTCGCCGATGATGAAAGCATCCCTTTTCATCCAATTGCCCCTTTGCATTCTGGGGGAAAGTGCCTGAGCGTATATTCCGTCGGCGACATCGCCTACTGGCTCAATCACTGTTCGTACACGATTTCCGTTCGTTGGGACGACAACGGCAAATGCCAGAACTGGAGTTGCCTGGATCAAGTGCCGCCAAATACCCGATCAAGTGCCACAATATCGAGATTTGTGAGGTGGTGTGAGTGCAAGGGCACGCTCACAACGTGCAATCTGCCGGCCACAGGATGTTGATAGGTCGTATCCGAAGAAGATGTCGTGTGGAACCGCTGTTTCGGTAGCGGCGGGTGCAGCGGCTCCGGTAAGCTTTTCCTTAAGGATGCGTAGCCGAAAAACCGATGGCTCGATCCGATGCCGGGGGGCCGGACGCAATCCGCTCACAGGACGCTCGCGGGCAATTGTGTACATCGCCTCGCTAAAGCCATATAATATTATTTTCAGTATCATAAGCGATTGTGGCGCTGGGCGTTTTGCAAAACCGCCGCTCCACTGAACCGGGTAAGCCTCCATGCGCGTCAAAATCGTTCTCCTGATCGTCACATTGCTGCTCGGCGGCGGTGCCATTTATGTCGCCAATACGGGGCTGCCGGCACAATGGGTCGAGCTAGGCCATGCCGCGACCAGCGAGCGCGCGTCCGACGCGGGGACGGCGAAACCACCCCCGGCCGAAATAGCGAAAAGTCCGGCCCATACGGAGGCTCTGCCCGGCATTCCTTCTCGCGATGACGAACCGGTGGACTCGGGTGCGGTACGCGTCGTCGTTACGCCGGTGCGCAAGAGCGATGTTCCGATCTACCTCTCCGGGCTGGGCACCGTGCAGGGCTATTACACGGTCAACATCAAAGCTCAGGTCGATGGCGTGATTTTGAAAATGCCCTTCGACGAAGGACAAGACGTCAAGGAGGGCGATACGATTGTCCTAATAGATCCGCAGACCTATCAAGCCAAGCTGGAACAGGCGACGGCGCAGAAGCAGCGGGCCACGGTTCAGATGGAGAATGCCAAAGCCAATCTGTGGCGGGATGAGGAACTCCTCAAGCATGAATTTTCCACGCAAAAACTGACCGACCAGGAACGGATGCTGGTTGGTCAATATACGGCGGACATCGCGCAATACAACTCGGAGATGAAATACTGGCAAGCGGAGGTCGATTACACGAACATCCGGTCGCCGATTAATGGCCGTATTGGCATTCGCGCAGTCGACCCCGGCAACCTCATCCGAGCCCAGGACAATACGACCATCGTCACGGTCATCCAGCTACAGCCGATTTCGGTGATCATCACGGTGCCGGCGAAGGAATTGGCAAGGCATGATGTTTCGCTGGGGATCGCCGATCTACCGGTCACCGCCTACGCGGAGAATGGGATTACTCAACTCGACCGTGGCAAGGTTCATACCGTCAACAACATCGTCGACCAGACCACAGGCACGATCAAGCTCAAGGCCAGCTTCGACAATAAACAATACAAGCTCTGGCCCGGCGATTTCGTCGATTGCCGGATCCAGGTCGACACGCGAACCGACGGACTGACAGTCCCGACCGCGGCCGTCCATCGCGGGCCGAAGGGCGATTTTGTCTGGCTAATCAAACCGGACAATACGGCTGATCCCCGCGGAGTTCGGGTCCGGCAGTCGCTAGGCGGCACCACTTTGGTCGAGGGGAACCTGCAGGCAGGCGACAATGTGGTACTGGACGGTTATCCACGGTTGCAGATAGGAAGTCGCGTGGAGATCACCCAGCAGACCACGGATGTCGGATCGAGGACATCCGCCGCGGAATAAGCAAATCACTGGGGGTCATCACAATTTCGAAAGCTCGCTCGCAATCGAGTCGATCCATCCTTCCTCGGAGGGCGTCAACATTGCCGCCAGTTTGAGGTTGTTCAATATCTTGAGAGCCTCGGTGAGGCGCTCGCGCGGATCGTCGCCGGCTGACGCAAGCCGCCACAAGGCGAGCACCACATCGGTGCGAAACTGCTTGTTTCCGGGCTCCTTGGCGGCGAGCGTCCGTGCAATGTCCAAACTCTCGCGATCGGCGGCAAGCGCGGCGCCGGCGTCGCCGCTGGCACGCAACGCCTCGGCAAGCTTTTCCAAACTCAGTCCGATATCGCTTCGCATGTCATCGTTGTTAGGCTCTGCGGCGGCAAGCGTGCGGAATAATGCTGTCCCTTTTCGTGCGCTGGTGACCGCAAGCTTGGCGGCACCAAGGGCGACATAGGTTGTCGACAACCGGACGTACATTGATGCCCAACTGCGCCGCACGCTGGGGGTGCTCTCCGTCGTTGTCGCCAAGGTATCGATGACGCTTTCGACATGAGCGAGAATGACGGTCATGTCTTCGGCCTGGATTCCGCCGGGTTTGCCGAGTCTGTCGGCGAGGTTGGAGACGATGGCATCGATTGCAGACTTGCCAACCTTGAAGTTCCGCTCGGCAAGCACTGCCTGTGCGCGCGCTTCGGCGAGTTGAACCAGGGCCGTTTGCTGCTGATGCCAGAAATAGATAGCCGCTCCGATGGCAATAACTCCGACTAGGGCAAAAATGACGGGCAGCCCTTGGCCGCTACTTCGTGGCGACGACTGCACGTTGGGCTCTATGGTGGGCACTGAATTATCCGACACTTGTGCCATGGATCAGGTTTTCCCTTGCCTTCTCTTTACAGCACTTTTTGTGCAATTCTCGTACGGTCCAGAAAAATTGATTTTGACAACGCCAGTTATTGGATACAAGCAAGTAATTCATTGGGGGCGCAGGGAGTATGCCGAGATGGCGCACCGGATCGCTCGTTGGACCGTCATAGCATTAGCATTGCTTTCGGCCGTACCTGCCGCGTTTGCCCAAACCGATAATGGGCCTCCGCCTCCCATGGCAATGCCAGGGGAGCAGCCGCCTCCTCCCATGCAGCCACCGCCAATGCAGCCGGGTCAACCTCGGGGGGGCGCCGGAGCGGGGATTCGCGGCGCCTGCGCTATGGACGTTGCGCGACTTTGTTACGGCATACCGCGCGGCGGTGGCCGCATCGTCGAATGTCTGATGGCGCATCGCGGTGCGTTGTCTCACGTCTGCAGGGCCGAGCTCGCCGGTCTGCGAGGCGGGGGCGGAGTTGCCGCCATGCCGCCGCCCGGAATGGGCCCGCCGCCGCCCGGAATGGCTCCGCCACCCGAAATGGCTCCGCCGCCGCCCGGAATGGCTCCGCCCCCTGCGGGCATGGCTCCGCCGCCAAATAATAGGGCCGCCTTTCAAGCCTCGTGCGGTCCGGACGCCCGGCTGTTTTGCACCGGCGTACCTAGGCAAGATGTGGCCAAGTGCCTGGGCTCCCATCGCGCGGAAGTGTCGCCGATTTGCAATGCTTACATGCAGCAAATGCGTGCGGAACGGGGCGCGCAAAGAAACCCCGGCTACGCTCCGCCGCCAGGGCCCGCCGCTTCGGACATGCCCCCGCCGCGTCCGGCAGCACCGGCGGCGAGGAGCGCTCCGCCCCCCGTGGGTACGCCGCCGAATGAATAAGGCCTCGGCTTGACCTCATCGCTGTGATAGACAGAGCGGCGGCGCGCAATTGGGCGGCGACGCAATCGTTTCGATCCCAAGATGCACCGCAGCGAGTAGTGTGTGGCGCTGACCAATTGCAAGACGATGCTGCGATGGCGATGTCGGGCGGGGGCCGCATTTCGTGAGTGGCGTCGGCTCCAAGCGTGGCCGGCACTGTGCCAAGGAGCGCGCAACAGCCCATGAACAAAGCCATCAGAATTGCCGTCATCCTCGTCCTGCTGGTGCTCATCGGCATCATTCGCCATAACTGGCGGCAGGACGCACGATCGCAGCCCGCTCCGCTCCCCGCCCGGCAAACGACATCCTACACCCCCGGTGACTACCGGGGGTCGATCGTTGCTGCTGATGGCCGCACGCGCACTTATGTACTTCACGTTCCGAGTGGATTCCCGATTGCAAAACCCTATCCGCTGCTACTTGTATTCCATGGTGGCATGGGAACCGCGGAGCGCATCGAGAGGGGAACGAACTTCGATGCGAAGGCCGATGAGAAGGGCTTTATCGTCGCCTATCCCGACGGCATCCGCCACAACTGGAACGACGGCCGAGGCACCGCTAACCCCGACATTGACGATATCGGCTTCGTCCGCCAATTGATCGGCAACCTTGAGTTGCGATTGCCGATAAATAGCAAGCGCGTCTATGCGACTGGCGTTTCAAATGGCGGCCATTTCGCCTTACGTTTGGGCTGTGATCTTTCCGAGGTGCTCGCCGCCATCGGCTCTGACGTTGGTCCCATGCCAACGAACCTCTTGCCGATGTGCAAACCTGCCAGGCCCATCGCCTTGATCGGCATCCAAGGAGCCGCCGATCCGATCGCTCCGCTCACCGGGGGGGAGGTGAAGTCAGCGCGGCTTATGGGGTTGGGCAGGGGCGGCAGCGTCGAATTTGCCGCAACGACGATGAATTTCTGGGCTAGAATCAACGGCTGCAACCGTGACGCAATACTGGTTCATGAACCGCCGCGGGTCGACGACGGTACAAGTGTCTACAAATATTCTTATTCGGACTGCAAAGATGACGCGCCGGTCGTCTATTACGTCGTCGAGGGGATGGGACATGTGTGGCCGCCGCGGGCACAGCCGCTGCCACAAATTACCGGCCCTACTTCGCAAAATATCAGCGCCACGGATCTGATGTGGGACTTCTTCAGCACCATATCCCGCTAGCTCTTGCTCAGGCAGCCTCTTGATCTAGGCCGCTGTTAACCGTTTCGTACGCACGTAAATAAGGCGTGATCCAATAAAGCGCCTGGGCTGGGTTTGATCCGGAATGTAAATCGGTTTTCCGAAAATATGACGCCTCGGTAAAATCATGGTCCGCTAACTATTCAGACTGAAGCGATGGCGCGCTGGGACCTGTTTGAAGCACACATGCGATCGGACGCCGATGCGCGGAACTAACAGGGCCTATCTTGCGCTGCTGACAGTTGACCTCTTCGCCAACGTCACCGGCTGCTCGGACCCTGGAATGGCGACTGGTCAAACGGAATTGCGGCAGGCGCCCGCAGCTGAAAGCAAAGTCTTGGCGGTAATCCCGAAAGGCGGCTCGATCTCGGTCGGCGATTGCAGCAACGGTTGGTGCCGGGTTTCCTGGAATGGCCGCGACGGTTACATTCTGTCGAAATCAATGCGTCTGACCCAAGGCGCGCACCGCAAGACCCCAGAAGCGACCCAGCCAGCACTCTCCGGCGAGGACGAGGCGGCACCGGACGTCCCGCCAGTCCCGTCATCATCCCCGGACTAATCCGGAAGCGAACGAAACAGTGCGGCGGCGGCGCAGCCTGTCTATCGCCAGATAGACAACTGGCGTAGTGTAAAGCGTTACGAATTGCGACAGGAAAAGTCCTCCCACCACGGCAATGCCGAGCGGCTGGCGCAATTCATGTCCAGCCCCGGTTCCGAGTGCGAGTGGCAGCGCGCCGAGAAGCGCGGCCAAGGTGGTCATGACGATCGGTCGAAGTCGTAACATTGCGGCTTGGCGGATCGCTTGATCGGCCGATAGGCCCAAACGCCGTTCTGCATCAAGCGCGAAATCAACCATCATAATGGCGTTCTTCATTACGATGCCGACTACCAGAATACAGCCAATTGCGGTAATGAGCGTGAACTGCGTATGCGTTGCGTAGAGGGCAAGCAAGGCGCCAAACGCGGCCGACGGCAGCGTCGACAGGATCGTCAGCGGATGCGCATAGCTTTCGTAGAGCATGCCGAGGATGATGTAGACTGCGACGAATGCAGCGAGGAACAGGAGCGGTTGCGACCGGGCGGCCTGCTCAAATACCCGCGCCACGCCGCTGAACTCCGCCTTGACATTGGGGGGAAGGCCCGCCTCCGCTTCGGCGGCCCGAATGGCTGCTTCGGCCTGCCCGATCGAGACCCCGAGCGGCGTATTGAATGAGATTGCGATCGCCGGAAGCTGATTGAAGTGGCGAAACCACATCGGCGAATGGTTGCGCCGGAGATCACTCATGACCTGCAGCGGTACACCCTGTTGCAGAAAATGGTTTCGCAACGCCTCAAGATCCTCCCTAAATTGCGGCTGAACTTCCAAAACGACGTGTGAAAAATAATTCGGTTGCCGAATCCAGGCAACGGGCCGCTGGCCGAACCAATCATAGAGCACATTTCCGATGCCGGCGACCGTGGTTCCTGCGTCGGCCGCACGCGCGCGATTTATGTTGACGGTGGCCTCAAGCCCAAACGTGTCGTAATTCCATACGACATCCGTGGTCTGCGGGAGCGCTTTGATGCGCCCGAGCATGATCTTCGCCCAATGCACAAGTTCATCCTGGTTCAGGGAACTCAGCATATACTGGTATCGATTTGCGCCACCGGCGGCGCCGACCGTAACGTCCTGCACCGGAATGAGAAACGCTCGCATTCCTTTGACCGACTCCAGTTTCTTGCGGATCCGCGCGATGACGTGATCGACGGATTCTTTCCGCACGTCCAGCGGCTTCAGATTCACCAGCATCGCTCCGATACTGACCACGTAATCGCCAATATAGGATCCAACGTCTGCAACTGCGGGATCCGATTGTACGATGGCCGCGGTTTTGCGCTGCAACGCGGACATCAATTCGAATGAGACGTTCGGCAGTGCGATGGTCAGCACGCGCACGATGCCGGTATCTTGAGTTGGCAAAAACCCCTTCGGTATTTTCAGGTAAAGGCCGACCGTGGAAGCAGCTAGAACGGCTGCAAGCAGCAGAGTCAGCCAATTGTGGCGCAAGGTCCAGTTCAGGCTACTTGCGTAAAATCCGGTAAAGCGCGCGATCACTCTTTCGCTCGCCAGCCCGAGACGACCGCTCGCGCGCTCCTTGTCTGCGGAGAGCAAGCGGCTGCACAACATCGGCGTCAGTGTCAGCGACACGACCGCCGAAGCCACGATGGCGGCGACCAGGGTCAGCCCGAATTCACGGAACAGGCGACCGATGATATCGGGCATGAAGAGTATCGGGATCAGCGCCGCAATGAGCGCGACTGTGATCGAGATCACCGTGAAGCCCACCTGTCGCGTCCCGTGCAGAGCAGCATCGATGGAGGTCTCTCCCGCCTGTATGAGCCGCGTAATGTTCTCGATGATGATCACTGCATCGTCGATCACAAACCCCACCGCGATCGTCAGCGCCATCAGCGAAATGTTGTCGAGGCTGAAGCCGAGAAAATACATCGCCACGAGCGTCGCGGCGATCGAAACCGGAATGGTGACACTCGGGATGAAGGTCGTCCAGAACCGGCGCAGAAACAGCGCGAGGATCAACACAACGAGTGCGATGGCCGTCGCGATGGTGAGTTGGACATCGAAGATCGCGGCGCGGATGAGCAGCGTACGGTCATAAATGACGTGCAGGTCGATCGATGCCGGTATCCAGTTCTTGAGTTGCGGGATCGTGTTGACGATTTCATCCACGGTCTCGACGACGTTGGCATCGGGCTTTTTGAGCACGTAAATGACCAGGGCGGACTTGCCATTGAACCACCCGGCACGGTTCTCGTTTGCTGTCGTGTCGGTGATGGTAGCAATGTCTCGCAGCTTTACCGGTGGACCGCCGGCTCGTTCGAGCACAACGTTTTTGAAATCCTCAGCCGTGTAGAGCTGATCGTTAGCGACGATGGGGGCGGAATGGTATCCGTCGGTGAGTTCGCCTTTCGGAAGATCGTTGGTCGTGTTCATCAGGAATTCACGGACCGTTTCCAGCGACAGACCCATATCGGCGAGAGCTCGAGGGTTGACCTGGATGCGCACTGCTGGATGCCCTGCACCGCTGATAAAGACGCGTGCGACACCCTCGATCTGCGACAACTTGGGAGCAATCACGGTGTCGGCGAACTCATAGAGAGCCGGGATATCGTAGGTATCCGACGTGAGCGCCAATGCCGTGATCGGAAAGCCGCTGGGGTTTGCCTTGAAGTAGAGCGGCGCCTGAGGAAGTGTCGCAGGCAGCAGCGGACCAGCTGTATTGATGGCGGCTTGCACGTCGCCTGCGGCCGCATCAATGTCCTTGTCTAGCCCGAATTCCAGAGTGATGCGGGCCGAACTTGAGATGCTGGCCGATGAGATTTCTGTCAGGCCGGAAATGAGCGCAAGCTGGTGTTCCAACGGGGAGGTTAGCGCGGGTGCGATAGTATCGGGACTTGCTCCCGGCAGACCGGCATCGACCGTGATCGTCGGCCGCTCCAGCAGCGGCAGCGAAGCGATCGGAAGCAGTCGGTAGGACACAGCACCCAACATCCCGATTGCGATCGTCAACAGCACTGTCGCAACCGGCCGACGGACGAAGGGCTCTGAGATGTTCATCCCCGCTCCCTCAGCTTCCGACGATTCCGCTTGAAGCCGGAGGCAGCTGTCCGGTTCCCGCTGGCACCGCAGCGTCCGGCCGAGGCGTACGGCGAAAGCGTCGCTCAAGCCGCGCGAAAGCGAGATAAACGACCGGGGTCGCGTAGAGGGTCAGAAACTGCGAAACCAGAAGGCCGCCGAGAACCGCAATGCCGAGCGGGCGCCGCAGTTCGGAGCCCGTACCAAAGCCTATGGCCAGCGGCAGTGCGCCTAAGAGAGCGGCCATGGTGGTCATCATGATCGGCCGAAAACGCAGCATGCATGCCTGATAGATCGATCGCTCCGGCGTCAATGCTTCCGTGCGCTCCGCGGCAAGCGCGAAATCGACCATCATGATGCCGTTCTTCTTCACGATGCCGATCAGCAGGATAATGCCGATGAGCGACACCAGGTCGAGTTGCAGGTCGAACAACCTCAGCGCAAGCAGCGCGCCGATGCCGGCCGAAGGCAGCGTCGAGAGAATTGTGATGGGATGGATGTAGCTCTCGTACAGAACACCGAGCACGATGTAGACCGCAATAACCGCCGCGGTGATCAGTATCGGTTCGGTTTTAAGGGAGGAGGCGAATTCGGCGGCGCTGCCAACCAATTTAGTGTCAATCGTGCTGGGGAGACCGATCTGTTTTTGCGTCCGGTTGAGCGCCTGCACCGCTTGTCCGAGCGAACCGCCAGCCGGCAGGTTGAACGAAAGCGCGACTGCCGGAAACTGATCCTGATGCATGATGGCGAGCGGCCCTACGCGCTTCTCCAATTGTGCAAAGGCGCGAAGCGGAATTTGCTGAGCCGGATTGCTGAAATCGCCGCTGACGCCGCTCGAGGATTGCTGGGCATTTGCTTGTAGCGCATCGGCTTTGGTGAGATAGAGGCTGCCAAGGGCATCAGCGGTGTTGCTGTATTCCGGACTGACTTCGAGAATGACCTTGTACTGGTAGGTCTGCGAATAGATGGTGGCAATCTGGCGCTGACCGAAAGCGTCATAGAGATCCGAGTCGACCGCCGATATGTTGAGACCCAATCGCGCCGCAGCCTCCCTATCGACCTTAATCATTATCTGCTGGCCGAGATTGTGCTGGTCGGTTGTGACATCGGCCAATTGCGGCTGCTTCCGGAGCGCCCGAAGCAGCCTATCGGACCAGCGCTGCAGCTCTTCTTCATCAAGGCCCTGCAGGACATACTGGTATTGCGTCCGAGTAAGACGCGTATCGATCTGGATGTCCTGCACGGGTTGCAGATGCAGCGATATATCGTGAACTTGCGCAACTGCGGCGTAAAGCCGTCGCATGATCTGCGTGGCCGAAGCCTGCCTGCGATCCGGCGTTCCAATATCGATGTAAAGCCGACCGCTATTTATGGTCGAGTTTTCGTCGCCGATACCGACAAAGCTGATGACTGAGACTACGTCGGGATCCTTGGCGATGGTGCTGACGATCCTTTGCTGAAGAATTGACATGTTCTCGAAGGAAACGTCCGGAGCCGCATCGGTCGTCGCGGCGATGAGACCGGTATCCTGGGTTGGCACGAAGCCTTTCGGAATGGCGACGTACAACCAGATACTCGCGAAAAACGTTAGCACCGTAAAAACCAGCGTGATGAGTTGATTGCGCAGCGACCAATGCAGCCCCCACTCGTAGACCGTGCGCATGGCGTCGAAAGCGCGCTCGCTCAAGCGGAAAAGGCGACCGTGCCCGCCGATGGTCTCCGGCTTTAGCAGCGTCGCACACATCATCGGCGTCAGGATGAGCGAAAAAACCCCGGAAATGATTACCGAGACAGACAGCGTAATTGCAAATTCGCGAAACAGGCGGCCCACGAGCCCGCCCATCAGCAGCAGCGGAATGAACACGGCGACCAATGACACGGTCAGCGAAACGATGGTGAAGCCGATCTGCCGCGAGCCTTTCAAAGCGGCGTCGAGAGGGCTGTCGCCGGCTTCGATGTAGCGCACGATATTCTCGATCATGACGATCGCGTCGTCGACGACAAAACCGGACGCGATGCTCAGCGCCATAAGCGATAGGTTGTCGAGAGAGAAGCCGACGGCCGCCATGACGCCGAACGTTGCGATCAAAGTCACTGGCAGGGTTACGCTCGGTATGACCGTGGCCCAGAATTTTCGCAGGAAAAGGAATATCACCAGAATCACCAACCCGACGGTGATCGCCAGCGTCCACTGGACATCGGCAACCGCAGCGCGGATGGTCGTGGTGCGATCGGCCGCGACATCAAAATTGAGATCGCTCGGCGCCAATTTCTGCAGCTCGGGGAGCAGCGCTTTCACCCCGTCCACGACCTGCATGATGTTGGAGCCGGGTTGGCGTTTCACGCTAAGGATGAGTGCCGGCTTGCCGCTGTACCAGGCCGCGACCTTGTCGTTCTCTAGCCCGTCGACGGTTTCACCAATATCCTTGAACCTGACCGGGGCCCCCTCCCGATAGGCGATTATCGCGTCGCGATATGCCGCGGCGTCGAAAAGTTGGTCGTTCGCGCCGACCTGAAACGCATTGCGCGGCCCCTCGATCTGACCTTTGGGCATAGCGATTGTGGTCGAAGAGACAGCCTTGCGAACGTCCTCGAGCGACAGGCCGAGATTGGCAAGCTGTCTCGGGTTGACTTGCAGGCGCACGGCCCGGGCCTGGTCGCCCTGCACCGAGACCTCGCCGACCCCTTCGACCTGCGACAACTTCGGAACGAGGGCCGTCGCGGCGAATTCCGTGATCGCATGCAAAGGCATCGTTTCCGAAGTCAGCGCAATGACCATGACCGGCATATCGGCCGGATTTACTTGATGGTAGACGGGCGGGAACGGTAGCTGGCTCATCGGAAGCCAGCCCGCCGCCGCGTTGATCGCCGACTGCACGTCCTGCGCCGCCGCTGCGATCGGCCGGGTGAGCTTGAATTGCAGCGTGATCTCGCTGGTTCCGAACGAACTGGTCGAGGTCATCAATGTCAGGCCGGGGATGCGGCCGAAACCCGCCTCGAGCGGAGCGGAGATCGCCGATTGCACGATATCGGGCGCGGCGCCGGGCCAATTGGTGACCACTTGGATGGTCGGGAACTCGACCGTCGGGAGCGCAGCGACGGAGAGAAATCTGTAGCCCAACGCTCCCATCAAAACGACGGCGACTACCAGCAAGGTCGTGGCGATCGGTCGACGGATAAATGGCGCAGAAACGTTCATTCCAGTACGGCACGTTCGATCCAACAGACCCTTCGACCCGCGCCCCCGCGGCGGATCAGGAGAGCGGCGAGACCGATAGCAACTACTCTTATTCGCATTGCTCGCGTCCGATTCCCGCTAACTCAGTTGGCTGCTGCTTCCGACTACCGCGTTCGCTGGCGGCAAGCGCGGCCGCTGACAGAATCAAATCAAGCTCGGTCCAGTAACGAACGGCTTAAGCCCTATGCTATAGTGGCCCTAAAAGCGGCAGTTTTGCAGTTCATTTGAACGCACGCCAGGGCCATCGACGACGCGCCCCTTACAATCACCACCTCCGCTTTCGGGCTCCCAAAAGCGGCGGAAATTCTATCGTCAGTGCGGTTGCCGCGCCGTCGGTGGCTGCGTCGCCGCCGGTGGCGAATTGTTGGAGCGCGCAGGAATTTGCGCAGCAGCTCCCGTTCCAGTCGCCGCCAGCACTTTAACTTTGCCGGCCATATCCACAATAGTCTGTTGCTCGGTCTTGAAGGCGGACGCGTTGGCGATTCCGACGACTTCGACGAACATCCCATCGGTATCGAGGAATGTCATGATGAAACCCCGTCGCTGCCCATTGCTCTGAGTGCCCTCCGCCGAAATCCGGATGGCTGGCTTGCCATTGACCTGAACATCTTCAGTCTTCGGCTCGGCGTCAGTGAGATTCTTCATGAATCTCGACGATCCGATTTGGGCGAATGACTTCAAATCCTTGAAATCTTCCTTCTGCACCACCCTGACTAGCACGACGGCGCGGCCATCTGTTGCCTGTATCTGAATCGCAGGTGCTGCCGTTTTGGTCTGACGCCAGCCATTCGGAACCGTAAGCTGCACCGCCGCGTCGTCGCTTTTGATCGTCGTATCGGCGCGAGCTGGTAATGCAAGCAACACGAGCCCGGCGAGCGTCGCCATGAAAATAGACTTCGTACTCAGAGCAACAACACCGCAGGTGTTCATGACAATATCCTCGTGCGCGTTTGCTGGCCCTTGGCGACGAACAGCAGGCATTTATAGTTCTCTCCGGAAGGGGCCGTGGTAATCATCTCGCTAAAAGCAGCCGCCCATTCGCACAGTCCGCCGACAAAAACAATACACGCGTCGGTGAGACGGCGCCAGAGCCTTGCCGCTTACTTGACCCTGCATTTCCTCTCCACCGTTAACTGAAATCAATTTTCATCATCGCAATCCACGCTTCCAACCATCGGAGCTCCACCTTCAAGCCTGCCCGGAGCACTGCCATCAGGGCGGTAGGTACTCGATCCGGGTCACCGTCACCCAGCAATTCAACCATCCGCGGACACAAATTTGTCCCCTTTTTTGGCGTTGCCGGCTCCGTGCATCCAAAAGGGCGCTGTTTTTCAGAAGAACACTCCCCGCTAGGTGGCCATTTATGCCCGTTGGCTTGGTCCATGGCGGCATCGCTTTCAAGCAAAAGATTGAGGGTCCAAGTTACTTAACGGGGTCTTGAGTCACTTGATCGGAACGTGCGATCCTCAGCACAAAGGTTCGCAGGATTGGAGTAACGGCCATCCGTCAGTGGACGACTATGGCCAAGCGAGCGGAAACCGCGTGCAAGCCAATGCGGGAAGTACACAGCGAACCCCGATTTGGCACAACGCTGCGCCGGACGGTCAGCAGTCGGGTGTGGGGGACGGCGCTCAAAATGAAATGATGCAGTGCAAAAGATAATGGTAAAGTTTATATGCCAGAATTTCTCAATGGCCGCGATCTTGCATATTTCGTCGCAAGCCGGCCTGGCGCAGCGGTTCCGAGGCACCGATAATTCATTTTTCATGCCACATCAATTGCTTGCGGAAAAGTGGCAAAACGTGCCTGTAATCACATTCAAGTGCTATGAAGCCCTATATCTAGGGCCTGAGGATGGAAGTAGACGGCACCTGTGCCAGTAGTCGCGGTAGTTATCTCGCTAGTGCGGGATGGCCAGTGAGCCGGACTGGAATGAGAACTTACGACGACGGTCGGGCGAGAAGGCAGCGGATGGCGTAAATCGCCGATTTGTCGGTACGGAGTTGGGATTTCGTTTACTTTCGCTCATGGAATTTGACGGTTTTGTCCCGATTTCAGCTTTGCGTAGAATTTTGGTGTCAACTGAAGCGCGTACTCGAACCCGACCTTGGTCGGACGACGTGCGTGGGTGTGCAAGTATAAGTGAGAAGCTCCAAGGCCCGCGTGAAAGGCAAATCGCTAATTACGCAGCCGCGAACAATAAGAGGGTGTGTCATGGCAAGAAATCTCGTTTTCATGGTGCTTGACAGCTGTCGGTACGACAGCTTCCTGCGGGCCAAGAAGCCGCATTTCGACCGGTTCGGCGCTCCGGAGCAGCGCTGGTCGTATGCGTCGTGGACAGCACCCTCGCACTACTCGTACCTGATGGGATTGGTGCCGCACCAGTCGCCCCAAGGCGTCTATGCCTCGGAAGTCTACAAGCAAGACTTCTCCGCGTGGATGAACCGGCTCGATATTCCTGACCTCGGTTTCCAGAGCTTCATCCCGCAGCTGTCGCTCCCCAAGCTGCTCAAGGACAACGGCTATCGCTGCGTCGGCCGCGTGTCGATGCCGGTGCTCAACGGGTTCACCCTGATCAGCAAGTTCTTCGACGATTACAAGCTCATGCCGAACCATAATGACTTTAGCGGGATGGTGGACGAGATCGAGTTCACGCCCGATCGGCCGACCTTCTTTTTCCTCAACCTCGGTGAGACGCACTATCCGTACATGCTGAAGGGTCCGACCTGCCGCACATCTCGGGCGTGCATGGCGCCGCCAAGGCGCTGGCGGCCGGCGAGGACTCCGGCGGCCGCGTCGCTCCCAGCAATGGCAACGGCCACAATGGCAGCGCCCACTTCTTCGACTCCGACAAGCTCAAATTTCTGCATGAGCAGCAAATCCGCTGCGTGCAATATGTGGATCAGGTGTTCGCTCGCTTGCTCGAAAAATCCCCGCCGGATACGTACTTCATGATCATGGCGGATCACGGCGAAGCGTTTGGTGAAGGCGGCTATTTCGGCCACGGGCCGGTGATGCACGAGGCCGCATTCGCGGTGCCGTTCCTCGAAGGAATTTGGCCCTCGTGAAAGCCGTCGCGTAAGGGCCGGGTGATCGATAAGCGGATGAGGATGGTGAGCGCGACGACGGTGGTCGTCGCCCGCCTAACTCATCACAATATATTGGCGCCGCCATCGCATCGCGGCGCCTCGGCGTCCGGACTAATGGAAGATAAAGGGTCGGAGCATGGACCAGCGGCCGTTCCAGATCATCGCGCTGACGCCTGCGGGCATTGCGGGCGCGAGACTTGTGCTTGCAGCCGATCGTTCCGGCTGCCTCGGCATCGTCAACGCCGAAATGGGCGCGTTACCCTACGCGGTTCTGGACATACTCGCGGTCGAACGCGCGCACCTATCGGCCTCAAGATCGCGGCGATAGACGACGAGACTTTAACGAGGCTCGAGAGCTACGTGCCGACTGGGCTGGGTTGGTTGGTGGTGGATGCCCCGCTCGACTTGCGCCGACCGACAACTGTTGCGCGGATGGCGAGATCGGGTCTGCGCGTCATCGTCGAAACAATCGAATGGGACGACAGATTAGCCGCACTGTCCGGCCACCACGCGTTGCAGGTGAAAGGCCATGAAGCTGGCGGCTTCATCGGCGAAGAGACATCATTTCATTCTCCTGCAGAAGGCTCTCGAGCGACAGTCGGCGCCGGTATTTCGTGCGCGGCGGCGTCGGCCTGCACGGCACGGCAGCGGTTCGCGCGGCCGGCGCCGCAGGCGTCGTGCTCGATGATCAGTTGCTGCTCTTGAAGGAATCGCCGGTTGCCGCGGCGTTGCAGGCGCCATTGCGGGATTTCACCGGCCTTGAGACCGGCCTCATCTCGGTCGGCAACAAACAATGGCGCGTGTTCGACAAGCCCGGCTTTCAGCATCTGCGTCAATGCGCCAGAAAATTTCTGCGGCGTCAGCCGCTGAGGGGCGGATTGTCTGATGGGCGCTCTCGGCTGGGACGACCCGAGCCGTCAGGTCCTGCCGCTCGGCCAGGCCGCAGCCTTCGCTAAGCCGTTTGCCGATCGCTTCTCAACCTTTGGGCGTCTGGCGCAGGGTTTGCTGGCGGAAAGCGAACGGCGGATATCGGCTGCGGTTGCGCTCGACCCGCTCGGTGCCGGACATGGCGTCGCCGAGAACCACGGGACCAAATTTCCGATCGTGCAAGGGCCGATGACACGCGTGACCGACGTTGCGGCGTTCGCTCAGGACGTCGCCAATGCCGGCGCGCTGCCGTTGCTGGCGCTGGCGCTGATGCAGCCCGAGGCGGTCGACAAGCTTTTACGCGAGACCACGGAACGGCTCGCGGGCAAGCCTTGGGGCGTGGGGCTACTGGGTTTCGCACCGGCGGAACTCATTGCCGATCAGGTCAAGGTGGCGCTGCGATACGCGCCGCGTTTTGCGCTGATCGCCGGCGGCCGGCCGGAGCAGGCCAGGGATCTCGAACGAATCGGGGATCACGAGCTACCTGCATGTGCCGTCGCCGCGGCTCTTGACCATGTTCCTGGAACGCGGCACAAGACGCTTCGTGCTTGAAGGCCGCGAATGCGGCGGTCACGTCGGACCCCTGTCGAGCTTGGTGCTGTGGGACACTATGGTCTCGACGCTGCTTTGCCTGCCGCCGGGTCCGGCGCGAGACGCCGAAATTCAAGTGTTGTTTGCCGGCGGCGTGCATGACGCGCGCTCCGCCGCGATAGTGTCGACCATGGCGGCGCCGCTCGTCGAGCGCGGCATGAAGATCGGCGTACTCATGGGCACGGCCTATCTGTTCACCCAGGAAATCGTGCGCTCGCATGCGCATCGTGCCGGAGTTCCAGAACGCTGCGATCGCCTGCGAGAGGACCGTCACGCTTGAGACCGGCCCCGGCCACGCCAGCCGCGCGGCGATGACCCCGTTCGCCGAGGAGTTTCTGGCGCGCCGGCGCAAGCTCGAAGCCGAAGAAGCTTTCCGGCGATGCTGTTCGCGAGGATCTCGAAAGCCTATCGCTCGGGCGGCTGCGCGTGGCGAGCAAAGGCCAGGAGCGCCGCGGCGAGGATAACGCCGTTCGGAGTGTGCCGCTCACCCGGCAAAAGCAGCGGGGATGTACATGATCGGCCAGGTCGCGACCTTGCGCCGCGAGGTCAAGACCGTGGCCGACCTGCATGCTTCGGTCAGCGCCGGATCGCATGAGCTGCTGGAGGCTCAACTCGCCGACACTGGGCCGCGTGTCGAAATCTTAGGCCGCGGAGCGCGCCCGGCCAACATCGCGATCATTGGCGTTGCCGGCATCTTCCCGAAGGCCGAAAGCGTCGACGAGCTGTGGGACAACGTTCTCGACAAGGTCGATGGCATTGTCGAAATCCCGCGGGAACGCTGGGATTGGCGGCTCTATTTCGATGAAGACCGCGCTTCGCCCGACCACATTTACTCGCGCTGGGGCGGCTTCCTGGACGATCTTCTGTTCGACCCGATGCGCTATGGAATTCCACCGCGCGCGCTCAAATCCATTGATCCCCTGCAACTGATGACACTCGACGTCGTGCGGCGATGCCTGGCGGATGCCGGCATCGAGAACGCAACGGACGTCCACGAGCACACCTCGGTGATCCTGGGCGCAAGCGGCGGCGCCGGCGACGTCGGCGCGCAATATGCCGTGCGCGCGGAGATGCCGCGCTTTCTCGGTGCGCTCGCGCCGGCGGCAGCTGAGCGGCTGCCGCAATGGACCGAGGATAGCTTCGCCGGAATTCTGCTCAATGTCGCGGCTGGGCGCGCGCCAACCGTTTCGATTTCGGCGGCGTGAACTACACGACCGACGCGGCCTGCGCCTCCTCGCTGGCCGCGGTCTATCAGGGCGTCCTCGAACTGGAAACCGGCCGCAGCGACGTCGTGGTGACCGGCGGCATCGACACCGTGCAAGGCCCGTTCGGCTATCTGTGCTTCAGCAAGACCCACGCGCTGTCGCCCCGCGGCCGCTGTCGCGCCTTCGACGCAGCGGCGGACGGCATTGTGATTTCGGAAGGAATTGCGGTGGTGGCGCTCAAGCGACTTGCCGACGCCGAGCGCGACGGCGATCGCATTTACGCGGTGATCAAGGGCGTCGGCGGTTCGAGCGACGGCCGCGCCAAATCGATGACGGCGCCGCATCCCGACGGCCAGATCCGCGCGCTGTCGCGCGCCTACGAGATGGCCGGCTACGCTCCGTCCACGGTCGGACTTTTCGAGGCGCACGGCACCGGCACCGTGGCGGGCGATACCGCCGAGCTGGAAACCGTTACCCGGCTGTTGGCGGAAATTCGACGCCGCCCCGCATGACCATGCCATCGGGTCGATCAAGTCGTTCATCGGTCACACCAAGGCGACGGCCGGCATTGCCGGATCTGATCAAAGCAGCGCTTGCTTGCCATCACAAAGTGCTGCCGCCGCATGCCGATGTCGCGGCACCGAACAAGAAGCTGGCTGAAAGCGATTCGCCGCTTTACCTCATCAACGAGGCGCAGCCCTGGTTTGCGCGCGGCGGCACGCCACGGCGCGCGGCCGTGAGCGCGTTCGGCTTCGGCGGCACGAATTTCCACGTCACGCTCGAAGAGCACGACCCCGGACTGGACGCAGGCTGAGAACGCGGCGGCGCGTCAACGCTGGCCGCGCGAGCTTCTGATCTGGCGCGGAGCCGACCGCGCGAGTCTTGCCTCGACCGTTCGTCAGACCGCTGACCGGCTTGCGCAGGGCGCCCAGCCGTCGCTGCGCGACCTCGCCTATACCTTGGCGCAGAAGGCGCCGAAATCGGGCCTGACGGCCGCTTTGGTCGCGGGCACGAATGAGAACCTGGCCGAACGCGTTGCGGCATTAACCGCGCATCTTGAACGGCCGGGGGCGTCGTTGCCCCCGGGCGGCTTCTTCAACGAAACGCCGCTGCTTGCCGGCGGCGGCAAGCTTGCGCTCATCTTCCCCGGCCAGGGATCGCAATATGTCGGCATGTTGCGCGAGCTAGTGGTGCTGTTCCCCGAGATGCGGGCTGTCGTCGAAAAGGCCGATGCGACCCTTTCGGCGCGAATGTCGGAGAAAGGCCTGCCGAATGGCGAACTCAGCCGCGCCATTTTCGCTCGCGCGATGTACGGCGATGCCGCGCGCGCAGCCGTGGCGGGGCGCCTCACTCGAACCGATGTCGCCCAGCCGGCGCTCGGTGCGATCGAAGCAGGGTTGCTTGAAGTCCTGCGCCGGCTCGGATTGCACGCCGATATGGCGGCCGGCCACAGCTACGGCGAGTTTGTCGCGCTCTATGCCGCCGGCGTGATGAGTCTGGAAGAGCTACTGCTCGTGTCCGAGGCGCGCGGGCGCTTCATGATCGAAGCCGCCGCCGGTCGCGATCTCGGCACCATGGCGGCGGTGCGTGCCGAGTGCCCGGCCGTCGAAAGCGCCATCGCAGGGATGGCGGATGTCTGGGTGGCGAACCACAACATGCCGACGCAGACGGTGCTCTCAGGAACCAAGGCCGGCGTCGCGGCCGCCGGCGCTGAGCTTGAGCGCGCCGGGCTGTCGGTCCAGCCGATCGAGGTCGGGGCGGCGTTCCATTCACCGATCGTAGCGCCGGCCGCTGAGCCGCTCGCCGCTCTGATCCAGTCGCTGCCGCTGAAGGCCCCGAACATCGCGGTCTATTCGAACCGGACGGCCAAAGCCTACCCGACCGACGTTGCGAGCCTGCGCGCAGAGCTTGCCGAACATCTCATCAGCCCGGTGCAATTCGTAGCCGAGATCGAGGCGATGTATGCCGATGGCGCTCGCGTCTTCGTATCGGTTGGACCGAGAGGCTCCCAAGCCAGTATGATTCGCAATATCCTGGGCGAAAAATCACACCGCACGGTGGTTTGCGATGACGGGACCGGCGGAATCAGCGGACTATTGCAAAGCATCGGGGCCTTGCTGACGGAAGGTGCTGAACTCGATCTAGCGCGGCTCTGGCGCGGGCGTGATTGCCGCCTGCTTGGCGACTCGCTGGCTGTTTCGCCTCGCGGCGAAAAGCCGGCCGCGCATATGTGGCTTCTCAACGGCAGCGGCGCCCGGCCATACGGCACGCCGCCGGCGCCGGTCCTCACCCTTGAGGATGCGGCGCAGTTGCGGCTGAGGACAGAACAGCGTTTGCGAGCGACGGAAGACCCCACGGCCGCGCCGCCGGGTGCATCCGAACTTTCACGAATTGAATCAAACGCGCCGCACCTGATTAATCGGCGCATCGGCCCACGCAGCGCACAGGCGAGCAGATCCCGGTCCGCGAGAGAGGAGAAAAAAGTTATGACAGGCGACGACCCGACCGGCGACCGCGAGGCCGCACTGGTCGAATTCCAGGCAACCATGCAGCGGTTTCTGGAAGCCCAAGAAAACATTATGCTCGCTTATCTGAATGGCAGCCAGCCCGCGCGCGCGGAGCGCACGGCCGGTGTTGCAGCCGACGAGGCCCACGGCGGGCGCCCCAATTGCACCGGGGCCGCTGCGAGGCTCGCTCGCGCAAGCCGACCGCCCGCTCGCCAACGGCACCGGCGGCACCGCAAGCGCCGCGATTGCGCGGCTCGCCGCTGCAGCAAGGGCGCCGGTCGCAGCCGCGGCACCTGCCGTCCAAACTCGGCCGCATGCGCCGGCGCAGATCGGTTCGGCGGCGCCGCAAGTGAACGGCACTGCGTCGGTCAACGGCCATGCATCCGCGAATGCGGCGGCGATGAACGGTTCGGCGACGAATGGCCCGGCGGCGTTTGGCCGGGCGACGATCTCCGATCAGCTCATCAGCCTGGTGGAAGACCGGACCGGTTATCCGCGGGACATGCTCGGTATGGACCAGAACCTGGAAGCCGATCTTGGGATCGATTCGATCAAGCGGGTGGAGATTCTGGGCGCGCTGCTGAAGTGGCTGCCCGCCGAAGCGCAGGCGAAGACTGCCGATCTCGGCGACGCGCTCAACGGGCAGAAAACGCTCAACGGCATCCTCGATCTGTTGTGGTCGAAGATTGGAACCGAAGCGGGAGTGCCCACCCGCCCTTTTGACCGTACCGGGGCCGACGCGCCCGCGGCCAGGACTTGTGCCCGTCCGCCCCGGTTTCTTCTCGTGGCGCATGCCGAAGATTTGCCGCAGCCAGTGCCGACCGCATTGCCGGCCGGCACCTATGTGATCACCGACGATGGCGCCGGATTGGCGTTCGCTTTGGCAGAACTGATCAATGCCGCCGGCGGTCGAACGAAAATCATTCCCGGCACCCTCGATGCCGCCCATGAGTTCGCCGATGCTCAACCCCGGGCGACGACAGGGTGGTGGGCTTTGTCCATTTGGCTCCGTTCGGCGCAGAACCGATCGCGCCCGACAGCGATGAATCAGCCTGGCGTGCCGCCGTCGAAGCCAATGAATTGCTTCCGCATCAATTTGTCCGCCGCGTCTCAAGCCTGCAGGCCAAGGGCCGCGTTCTGCTGGTCTCGGGTCTGGGCGGCGCATTCGGCCGAGGCGATTCGGCGAGCGCCGAAGTGTTTGTCGCCGGCGGCGGTCCTGCGCTGGCGAAAACGCTGCGCGAGGAATGGCCCGAGGTCATCGCCAAGGCCATCGACCTGCCGCGCGATCGCGCCGTTCGCGAGCTGGCCGGGCTCATCTTTGCTGAACTTGCATTCGCCGGCGGCCGCATCGAGGCCGGATATCCGAATGCGCAGCGGACCATCTTCCGCACCGAGGCCGCGGAAATCGATCTGAAATCTGCGCCCCGCGACGCACTGCCGAACGGCGCCGTGATCCTGGCGACCGGTGGAGCGCGTGGCATCACTGCCGAAGTCCTGTATCCGCTGGCGCGGCCGGGTGTCACGTTGGTGTTGGCCGGGCGGTCGCCGTTACCGGCGCCGGAAAAACCGGCGCTGGCCGAATTAAAAACTGAAGCGGCATTACGCGCGCATCTGATTGCGCAAGGACTAGCCGCCGGCCAGTCGCGCCGGCCGCGCGAAATCGAACAACAAGTGCAAGCGATCCAGCGCAATCGCGAGATCGCCGCCAACATCGCCGAGCTTCGCGCTACCGGCGCCAACGTCGTCTATCGGATCGCGGACGTGCGCGACAGCCGAAGAGGCTAGAGCGCTCGTCGCGGAAATCTATGCCCGTCACGGCCGGCTCGACGGCGTCATTCATGGCGCCGGGTTGATCGAAGACAAGATGATCGTCGACAAGGATGCCGACAGCTGGCTGCGGGTCGTCGAGACCAAGGCTTTCAGCGCGTTCACGATCGCGCGGGCGGTGAAGCCGGAAGGCTTGCGGTTTTTCATTCTGTTCGGCTCGGTCGCCGGCCGCTACGGCAATTCCGGCCAGGCTGATTACGCGCGTCGCCAACGAACTCATCAACCGCTTCGCCTGGCAGCTTCGCGCGCAGTGGCCACAAACCGCCAAGGTCGCGGTGCTTAATTGGGGGCCGTGGCTCGGCACCCGGCACGGCTCCGGCATGGTGTCTGATGAGACCAGGCGCAAATTCGAGGCCAAAGGCGTTGCGCTGGTCGAGCCTGCGGGCGGAGCGATCGCGTGCCGCAATGAGATTCTCCACGGGCCGATCGACAACGTCGAAATCGTCATCGGCAAAGGACCGTGGGAGCAGCACGAGACCGACCAGAGCGTCGCCCCGACATGGGATGTTGCCGGCTCGCAGGCTGCAAAGCCGGCGTCGGCTGCTGCGTTACCGTTGCTCGCTGGCGCCGCCGAGCGCTTAGGGCCGCGCGGCGGGCGCAGCATCGTGCGTACACTATCGGTCGAACAGGACCTCTATTTGGATCAGCATCGCATCGACGGTGTGCCGGTCTTGCCCGCCGCGATCGCGCTCGAACTCGCAGCCGAAGCAGCGGCGGCCGTCTGGCCCCAATGGTGCGTCAGTGAAGTCACCGAATTGCGGCTGCTGAAGGGTGTACTTTTGGAAGACGACAAGCCGTGTACGCTCGAGATCAATGTGCTCGGCAGCGAACACGGCGACGCCAGCGGTTTTAGTGCCTCGGTCGAAATCCGCTCCGCGGGTGAGAAAGGCCAACCGCATTATCGCGCGTCGCTGCGGCTGACCGATTCGCTGCCCGAAAGCGAGGTGCCCGGCCGCTTGATCACGCCGGGGCCGTCGGCGCTCACAGCGCGCGAAGCCTATCGTGATCTGTTGTTTCACGGACCATGCTTTCAGGCTGTTCACCGCCTGGCCGGCTTGGACGCGACCGGGATCGTGGCCGAAGTCACCGGCAGCGCTCCTTACACGATGATCCGTGACGCCGGCCTGCAGGACCGTTGGCTGTTCGATCCCGCTCTGGTCGATGCAGCGGCGCAATTGGCCTGGGTATGGTCGAGCTTGCATTCTGACGCGGTGGCCCTGCCCAATCGGCTGGGTCCGGTGCGCCGGTTCGCCGGCGCCGGACCAGCGGCCAAGCTCGTCCTGCGCATCGAGCCCGATTCGCGGCCGACGCCCCAGGTGCGCGCAGAAGTCCTGGTTCTGGACGCGGCGGGCCGGCTCGTATTTGCTATCGACGAGCTGGAGAGCACGGCAAGTCCGGGCCTGAACCGGCTGCGCGGTTATAACGGCGAGATCCGCGTCTGAGCGGATGATCGTCCGGCGTCGCATCAATCGAGGTTTGTAATGGCCAATCCGAAGCACAGTGATCGCAGCGGCGACATCGCTGTGATCGGAATGGCCTGCATCTTCCCCGGGGCGGACGGACCGGACCAGTTCTGGCGCAATATTCGCGGCAAGAAGGTGCAGATCGGCGAGCCGCAGCCCGCATGGCGCGCCGAGCACTATCTTCATGCCACCGGCTCAAGCCACGTCGCCTCAGCGGCCGGCGGCTATCTCGGCGAACTCTACCGTTTTGATCCAGCCGAATTGGGCGTCATGCCGAGTTCGATCGACGGCGGCGAGCCGGACCAGTTCCTGGCTTTGCGGGTCGCCCGCGACGCGCTGGCCGACGCCGGCTGCTTGAACGGCTGCGATCACACCAGTACCGGAATCATCCTCGGCCACAGCACGTACCTGCACCGCGGCAGTGGCAATTCCGTGCAGCACGGGGTGGTGGTCGATCAGACGGTTGAGCTCGTCCAACAACTATTTCCCGACGCGCCGCCGGCCGCGCTCGACAAACTGCGCGCAACGCTGGTGGCACAGCTGCCCCCGTTCAACGCCGATATTGCGCCAGCGCTGGTGCCTAACGTGATGACCGGGCGTATCGCCAACCGCTTTGATCTGCGCGGGCCGAATTATCTGATCGACGCGGCCTGCGCTTCGTCGCTGCTTGCGGTGAAGGCGGCGATGGACGAACTCAGAAGCGGACGCAGCGACCTGATGCTGGCCGGCGGCGTCAACGCCTCGCTTCCTGCAGTCGCCACCATGGTCTTCACCCATCTCGGCGCGCTATCGCAACACGCGTCAGTCCGGCCCTTTGATGCCGCGGCTGACGGCACGCTCCTCGGCGAAGGGCTCGGCATCGTCGTGCTGAAGCGGCTCGAAGACGCTCGCGCCGAAAGCGACCGCATTTACGCGGTGATCAAGGGCATCGGCCAGTCGAGCGACGGCAAAGGCGCAGGCCTGCTCGCGCCGCGGCTCGAAGGCGAGGTTTTGGCCATCCGCCGCGCCTACGAAGATGCCGGCGTCGAACCGGGCGGCCTCGGACTGGTCGAGGCGCATGGCACCGGCATCCCGCTCGGCGACCGCACCGAAATCGGCGCGCTGGGCGAAGTTTTCGGCAAGCGCGAGGGCGATCTGCCGCGCATTGCGCTTGGCTCGATCAAATCGATGATCGGCCATTGCATCCCGGCCGCCGGCATTGCCGGATTGATCAAGACGGCGCTGGCGCTGCACTATCGGGTGCTGCCGCCGACCATCTGCGGCGAAGTCAGCGAGGCGATCGGCATCGACCAGACTAAATTCTACATCAACAGCGAAACCCGGCCGTGGATCGAATCGCGCAAATCGCGGCGGCGCGCGGCTGTTAACGCCTTCGGCTTCGGCGGCATCAACTCTCATGCGGTTCTGGAGGAGGCTCCTGAGCCGGATGAAGGTGCGCGTCCGGCTTATCTCGCCGCGGAGCTCGCGGTGCTGTCGGCGCCGGATGCTGACCGGCTGGTCGTGGCAATCGATGAGGCGCGAGATAGCCTTGCCGGCCATCTGGCGCAGGAGCCGCTGGCAGCCGTTGCCGCGGCACTGGCGGCAAAAGACATTGCCGGGCCGGCGCGCTTGGCGATTGTCGCTGAAAACCTCGCCGATCTATCAGATAAGCTGGGCAAGGCGCGCGAACGCATCGCGGCCGACAGCGCGCAATTCCAGCGTGCGTTCGGGCATCTATTGCTCCGATGAAATCCGCGGCGGTAAGGTCGCTTTCGTGTTTCCGGGTGAAGGCTCCCAATACGAAGGCATGCTTGGCGACCTGCTGGAGGCGTTTCCGGAAGCCCGGCAATGGTTCGACTTCTGGGATGGACTCTACGGCGTCACCGATGGCGATCGGCCGAGCGAATGCGTTTTTCCCGCGCCCAAGGGTCTTAGCGATGCAACCAAAGAGCGCCTGGAAAAGAAGCTCTTCGGATTGGAGATGGGCTCGGAATCGGCCCTGGTGGCATGCCAGGCATTACTCGCCGTCACGCGGCGGCTGGGGATGCGCGCCGACCTCATGGTCGGTCACAGCAGCGGCGAACATGCGGCGCTGTTTGCCGCTGGGGCGCTGCGCTGGAAAGACTGGGATGATCTCGAAGTCCGCCTTCACGGCATCAAGCGGCTCTATTACGCCATGGAGGAATCGAACGAGGTTCCCGGTGGCGCGTTATTGACCGTCGGCGCCGCGCCGCGCGAGCGGGTGATGGCGTTGGCCGAGCAGGCGCAAATCCACGTCGCGCTCGACAATTGTCAGCAGCAGATGGTGCTTTACGGACAGCGCTCGCAGCTCGAGTCGGTCGCCGCGCAGCTCGGACGCGAGGGCGGCTTGTGTGCCTTTCTGCCTTTCAGCCGCCCGTATCACACGCCGCTGTTCTCGCCGAACGCCGATCTCGACGCGGTTTATCGAAATCTCGATTTCCAGAACCCGACAACTCCGCTGTACTCCTGCGCGACTGCGGCGCCGATGCCGTCCGCGCCTGATGAGATTCGCAAGCTGGTCGTCGGGCAATGGCGAAGCCGCGTGCGCTTCAGCGAAACGATCGAACAGATGTATGCCGACGGCGTACGCACCTTCGTCGAGGTCGGCGCGTCCGCCAAGCTTACCGGTTTCATCGACAACATCCTGCACGGCAAAGACGTGCTCGCCGTCGCGCTTAACAGCCATCGCCGTTCAAGTCTCGTCCAGCTCTTGCATTCAGTAGGCCGCTTGTGGTCGGCAGGCATCAGCGTCGACATTCGCAAGCTATATGAGGGCCGGCCTGTAGCCCCCTCTGCTCCTGCCGAGGACAAACCTAAGCGCCGGCGCGCCCGCGTGTTCGCCAATACGCTGCCGTTCGTGGAAATTTCGGCCGAGGCGGGTGCGGAGTTGCGCGCCGCGCTGTCGCCACAGCCGAGCGCCGCCGCACGCGCGGCCGCATTTCCCGAAACTTCTCCAGCGTTCGCCTTTCCGTTCCTCGATCGCATCATCTCGCACGATGCCAGCGGATTGGTGGCCGAGTGCGATCTTGATGTTCGCCGCCACGCGTTCCTGCGGCAGCATTGCCTGTACGCGAGCACGGTTTCAGACCTCGATCCCGATCTGACCGGCCTGCAGGTGGTGCCTCTCGCCGTCAGTCTGGAAATGCTCGCCGAAGTGGCCGTCGCATCGGTCGGCGGCCTCGTTCCTATTCGGCTGGAGCAGCTGCGCGCCTACAATTGGATCGCGCTGGACGACCGACCGTGCACCATCAGATTAGAAGCCGCTCCGTTGTCTGAAACAGACGGACACGTACGCGTCTCCACCCGGATCCGCGATGATGCCGGCATGGCGCTGGTCGAGGCCGTCGTGGTGCTTGCCGTGACAGCCCAGGCACCGGCTCCCGCCGATCTGGAACCTGCGCCCTTGAGCGATCCGCAGCCGTCGATCGGCCGCGATGAAGATCTTTATCTGACCGGCATGTTCCACGGGCCGCTGTTTCAGAGCGTCGCCAGCGTGGCGGCGTGGGACGCAAGCGGAATGGATGCGTGGTTGGCGGACACGCCGCTCGACGGTTTCTTCCAGCTAGGTGAGCGGCCAAACTTCCTCCTCAACCCGGTTCTTCTCGATGCGGTCGGCCATGTCACCGCGTTCTGGGTCGGCCAATATCTCGGAACCAATTTCAGTTGCTTTCCCTCCAGCATCGCGGCGATCGACCTCTATGACGCCGGCCGCGAGGATACGCAGGGCAGCTTCATTGCCCGCCGTCTTGGCGCAGAACAATCGAGCGCCGAGCCCTCGTATCTCTATGGCGAGTTCACCTGCTTTGGTCCTGACGGCGTACCGCTGTTCCGCGCCACCGGCTGGCGTGACCGCTTTTTCGAAGTACCGCCCCGCTTCTTTTTCGCGCGCTTCCAGCCGCGCGATGGATTTTACGGCGACGATGTGAGCGGACTTTTCGCGAATCTTCCGGACAATGCGCTGGTGTGGCGGGTGCCGGCATTCTCGCGCCGCTTTCTCGACGACGCCGGCGGCATTTGGCGACGCGTGCTGAGCAACACCGTGCTGTCGGCGGAGGAGCGACTGGATTGGAAGGCGTTGAGCATGCCGCAGCCGCGCCGCGACGAATGGCTAATTGGACGCATCGCCATCAAGGAGGCGGCGCGGACCTGGATCGAGGCCATGTACGGCGTGCGGCTGATGCCGGCCGATATCGTGGTGAAGGTCGCCGAAGGCGGCAAGCCCTATGTCTCGGGCGAAGGATTGGAAACGATCGGCCAAATGCCGGAAGTCTCGATGGCGCACGTCGCGGGTGAAGCCGTTGCCATCGCGGCACCGCCGGGCGCGCCGGTCGGAATCGATCTGGATACGGCCGGGCGGATTGCGACGGCCGATCTGCTAGCTGCCGGCTTCTCCGCCAGCGAGCAGGCGGTCCTGATGGACTCCGAGACTGCGGCACCGCTGCGCGTGCTGCTGGCGTGGTGCGCCAAGGAGGCCGCAGCCAAATGCATCGGCAGCGGTCTCAACGGTCAACCCCGCTCATTCATCGTGAGTGCGCTCAACGATCAACAAGGCTGGTCGCAGGTTATCGTTCCGGGCGATATCGCCCTCAGCGTTTCACTGGCTGTTGACGACCAATCCGTGCTGGCGGTGGCCTACGCGGATCAGAATTGAGCAACCGGCGCGATCAAGCACCTGATCAGCGCCGCTCAGCACCTAGAATCGTTGCAGAAAATCGAACTCTGAGCGACACCGACAGCCCACAGGTCAGTGGTAGCCGAGCTGCTTTGCAAGCTTCCGGGTTTCCGAGGTGAATACTTCGCCTCGGCGCCAACTCAATTCGCCATCGAGGCTTGGCTCTCGCAGTTTAGCCAAGCGCGCGCGGTCGACGTTCGGGTTCGCAAGAAAATTTGGATCGTTGCCTCGCGGAGCGCCCTTGGGTCCGGGGGAGGCATAGGGCGAATGCTCCGGATGCATCATGGCTTGTATGGCCTCGGCATCCGTGCGGATTCCCAGCCATTCACAGATCTGCGGCAGATAGGTCCCGAGGTCTGCAAGCAGCGCCTCGCCTTTCAGGCGCATACACTGGCCGAGCGGCAGGTTCTCGGTGATTGTCATAATCAGCTCATGCGTCGCTTGCCACGCCTTTTCCGGCTCTTCCGCGACGACTTGGTTCAAGGCTTTGTATTCCGTGCGCAGGTTGACGAAAAACTCCCCCATGCCACGGGGATGGCGGATCAAGTGCAAAATGCTGGCGCTCGGGAACGCGTGTATCATCCGCGCTAGGTACTCGGGGTCGCCTGTGAACATGGGACTTTTTTCAACAAGAATTTTATTCCCGACCAACTCTTGCAGGTGCTCGAAAACCCTGCGCACGGCCCAGTCGGAATGTTGCGCGATCCACTCTTCGGCGCGAGCCACCGTCTCGGCCGTCTGCTTCCCGTCGTGCAGCTGCGCCAGGGTGCGAAGCAGGCCGTGCCGCCCCATAAAAAGCTGCAGCACTGGATATTTGTGCCAAGCCTCTCCCAGGGTGTCGCCAAGGAACAAGTTAAGCTCCGGCAGCCCGTAACAATCCGGATGCTGGCCGATGATGCCGCAAACGACGGACGAATATGACCGCGGCGGACACAGAACGAAAAGAGGTTCCGGCATCAGGAGTGGTGTACTCGTCCGAAAGAATTCGCTGGTCCTGCCGTGGCGTTGGCGATGATGGTCAAGCGATCCGACGCCGCCAAGTTTACGCCTGACGCACGATCAACGGCCCAGCAGCACTTCGAACCCGTGCGGAAACTCGAATTCCGATCGGCGCCGATAGCGGATCGAGACGGTGTTGAACAGCCGGCTGTGATTGCTGCTGCCTACGAAAAGCCCGTGCGGCGTTGATTGAATTGTCCGAATGCCAACGTCCGCCGGATTACCGCGGCCGTCCTCGATGACCGGTGTCCACTTCTCACCGTCGGCGCTGGCCCAGAGCTGGTAGCCGCCGACAATATTGGGAGCATTAATATGCAGGCAACGGAATGCCTCCCATTGGTGCGTTCCCATATACAGCACGTCGTTATGGACGCCCAGCGACCAAATCACGGAGTTGTAGAAGTCGCCGAGCCCGGGGCCAAGAAGGGAAAGCGGCACCTTCAGCCCATCCGGCGTAAAGCGCATCTGCCCAGCGATCAAATCCCATTTGCCATCCGGGTAAACGCGAAGAAGTTCGCACGACGCCGGCCCGACATCATGGGTGGTGTCGTAACCGAAACCAGTGATTCCGCTGCCGACATAGAGCGCGCCTTTGAACTCGGCCATGGCGCATACAGCCATGTTGTGATTGAAGGCGCCGGCCCCGTCGCCGAGGACGCGGGTCCACTCGAACGGCGGCGAGCCTCGCGCTTCGGTTTGCCAGACCTGAAAGCCTCGATCTGGATTAGCGGTGCCCGCATACAGCCGTCCGAAGGCTGGACGTAGGGTATAAACGGCCAAGTTAGTGGGGTCGCCAAACCCCGGCTCGGCTGCGGGGACCCAATGCCCGGCCCGTGGATCGTCGGAAACATAGACCTTGGCGTCGCGTCCGTGGTTCCGATCCAAGAATTCGTCCGTAATCATCCCGACCGGACTGGCAAATATGCGTCCGTCGAATGCGACGAGCCCACGAAACGAATAGATGTCCGGATCGCCCAAGCCGGGCTCACCGACAGTCTCAAAAGTCTCGCCGTCGGCCGAACGCAAGATCGAGGCGCCGGATCGCGACATCGAGGAGACATACAGCGCCGGCGCGTCGTCGGATTTGCCCTGGAAAACGCACATCGAACGATAGCCGGAATGGCGAGGCAATGGCACTTTGCCCCGGCGGAGCGTGCTCAGGTCGCCGAGCGTGCGATCGGCTACAAGCTGCCGGCCCACGGGCTCGGTCAAGGGCGCCTCATACACCGTCTGCCATTCACCGGTATCGAAGTCGTACCGCAGGATGCGCGGGGCGTCCTTGGCTTCGACCGGATTGGCGCAGGTTGTTCCGAGATAGAGATGGCCGCGAAAATAAGCCATTGAGTGAGCCGTAATAGCCAACTCACGGCCGAGCCCGCCCGATGCAACCACGGTAAATCGGTCAGCCGTCAACATCGGGCTATCGCTCACGGGTTTTCGTTTTTTTGCGCTTGTCTGGGTCATTGGTAACCGAGTTGTTTTGCAATCCTGCAGGTTTCGGGGGTGAATATTTCGCCTGGTCGCCAATCCAGCTCGCCGCGGAGGCTGGGTTCCTTCAGTTTGGCCAAACGAGTCTGGTCGATAGCCGGGTTCGAGAGGAAATTCGGATCGTTCCCGCGCGGAGCGCTGGGAGGCCCTAGGCTCGCATAAGGCGAATTCTCCGGATGCATCATCGCCTCTATGGCCGCGCCGTTGGTGCGAATTCCGAGCCACTCGCAGATCTGGGGCAAATAGATGTCCAGATCCGAAAGCAATGCCTCACCCTTGAGGCGCATGCACTGGCCGAGCGGAAGGTTCTCCGTAACTATCATAATCTGCTCGTTCGTCGCTCGCCATATCCTTTCCGGATCCCTTTCCGGGGCATCCCCGATAAGACGAGCCAGATTTTCGAAGGTGGAGCGCAGGTTGATGTACGAGTCTCCCATGCCGCGCGGATGCCGGATCAAGTGCAAAATACTGGCCTTGGGGAAGACATTTAGCATCCGATTGAGGTAATCGCGATCGATTGAGTAGATTGGACTCTTTTCAACAAGAATTCTGTTACCGACCAGTTCCTGCAGATGGTCGAAAACCTTGCGCACCGGCCAATCCCCGTGTTGCTCGATCCACTCGCGGGCGTGAGCTACGGAGTCCTCCGTTTGCTCATCCTCGTGCAGTTGCGCTAGCGTGCGGAGCAGGCCGTCTTTTCCTGTGATGCTCCTCATCAATGGAAATCTGTGCCAACCCTCGCCTAGGGTGTCGCCCAGAAACAGGTTCAGCTCGGGCAGGCCATAGCAATCGGGATGCTCGCCGATGATGCCGCAGACAATGGAGGAATACGACCGCGGCGGACATAGAACGAAAAGAGGTTCCGGCATCAGGAGTGGTGCTTGTGCGTCAGGGTTGAGAACTGTTGCAGGTTGAGGCAAACTATCTTGTAATTGCGGCGATTAAAGCGTCGGCCCGATGGATCAAGACTTCTTATAGGTCACCATGGCGACTTCGCCTAGAACCATAGATCCAGTCGGGAGGATTTACCCGCCGCTCGCGCGGCATCAGCGCTCATGAAACGGCGCGCCCGCCTACTTCTGGTCACCGGTAGCCTAGTCGCTTGGCCAGCCGACACGTCTCAACGGCAAACATTTCGCCGGGACGCCAGCTGAGATCACCGTCGAGGCTTGGTTCCTTGATTCTTGCCAAACGCTCGCGATCGATCGCCGGATGTTCCAGGTAGTTTGGATCGTTGCCGAATGGCGCGCCACGCGGTCCGGGCCGCGCATAGGGCGAATTCTCCGGATGCATCATTGCCTCGATCGCCTCGGCGTCGGCGCGAATACCGAGCCATTCGCAAATCTGCGGCAGGTAAAGGCCGAGGTCGCGCAGGAGGGCTTCGCCTTTCAAGCGCATACATTGCCCGGGTGGCAGACCATCCGTAACGGTGACCGAAACTGAATGCGACACACGCCAGATCCGCTCCGGGTCCCATTGCGGTCGGCCGCCGGCGAGCCGCTGCAGCCCCTGGTGCTGGGCGCGAAGGTTCACCGCCGATTCGGCCGTGCTGCGCGGATGACGAATCAAATGCAGCAAATTGGCGTCTGGGAAAGTTCGCAGCAGCCGCTCAAGGAACTCGCGGCGGAACGTCGTGGCCGGGCTCTTTTCAATGAGTATGCGGGGGCCAACAAGTTCCTGGATGTGGTCGAAAACCTTCCGGATGGGCCAGTCCCGCCGCCCCTCCATCCATTCGCGCGCTCGCCTGACGCCATCCTCGGTCTGTTCGCCTTCGTGCAGTTGCGCCAATGTCCTCAGCAAGCCGTCCAGAACCACCGCACCGAATGCGCGCACAGACCAATCCATGACGCCGCCGAGATCATCGGCGAAAAACACGTGCAGTTCGGGCAGCCCGTAACATTGCGGATGCTGACCCAGCATGCCGCAGACCACCGACGAAAATGACCGCGTGGGCGACAGGATAAAAAGGGGCTTTGGCGTGGATTCCAGCATGGCCGCCATGTTTACGATCTCATTGTCAAGAACGATTTACCAGAGCGTTCGCAATTCAGTGATCATCTATACCAGATCGGCGGCGATGCAACGCCGCAGCCAAAGACCCAACTTACTCGGAGATGTCATCGCTGCGCCAATCGGAAACGGGACTAACGAGTTCCGCGTCGTGCCGCGGGTGAATGCCTGCGCGCTCAGAGAACGATCGAGCGCTAATATGCTGCTAAAGAAATCCCACATCACATCGGTGGCGTTGATATTATGGGAGGTTGGGCCGGTAATTTCCGGTAATGGTCCGAGTTGGGGCGGCCAGGAATGTCCCATCCCCCGGACGATATAATAGATCACCGGTGCGCCGCTCTTGCAGCCCGAATAGGTGTATTTATCGACACTCGTGCCGTCGTTCACCCGGGGCGGCTCATGCACGATCGTGGGATTCGAATCGCAGCCATTCACCGAGGCCCAGAAATTCATTGTCTTGGCAGCGGATTCGACCATCCCGCCCTTGCCCATGCCCAGGAGCTGCGACAATTCGACTTCTCCGCCTTCGAGCGGACTGATTGGATCGGCACCTCCTTGGATTCCGACCACCGCAATGGGCATGACCGGTCTGCAGCTCGGCACCAGATTTACCGGTATCGGCCCAATATCCGAACCGACTGCCGCGAACACGTCGGCGAGTTCGCAGCCCAGACGCCACGAGAAATGGCCGCCATTGGAAGCGCCGGTCGCATAGATCCGTTTGTCATCAATGGGCAGCCGCGACTTGAGGTTCGCGATCAATCGGCGCACGAAATCGACGTCGTCGATAGTTGGATTCGCGGTGCCACGGCCGTCATTCCAATTATGGCCAATGCCGTCGGGGTACACGACAAAAAAACCCTTCGCATCCGCTTTGGCGTCGAAATTCGTACTTTTTTCGATGCGAGCACCGGTTCCCATGCCGCCATGGAACACGAGAACGAGCGGATAGGATTTCGCGGCAGAATATCCGCTCGGGACGTGGAGAATATACGTGCGGGTCCGGCCATCCGCAGCAACGATGGACCCTTGGTAATTGCCTGGCGCGAACTGCGAAGCTTGGCCCCCTCGCATCGGTCCAGGCTCCGAACGCGCTTCTTGTCGCCAATGATGACGGATGACACTGGCAAAAATAATGAGAAACAAAATTCCAACGATTTTGACGGCTCTGTTCATGTGTCAAAATATCCTAAACGAGAGCCACGATTGTCGTCGCCCGCGGTCAAACCTTCGCCCAAAATCTTTACGCCGTCTTGCGCCACCCCTTCTGAGGACGCGCTAGCTGGCCATCAGAGTGCCCGCCAAAAATAGGGAGCATTCTGGCCCTGGGGAAGAGGACCGGACCCCCCCGGGCGCGCATTCGGTGCACGTTGGGATAGCGCTGACGCAGCCCGGCATAACGCGGATGACTGACAATCTGTCCTGCGTCGGCGGGGATCGGGGATAGCCGTTCGCATCGTGTATGGTATTCTTCGTGAAACGCGACTATAGCCGGTTCAGTCCGGCCACCTTCAACATTCCCGCTTGCGCGGCAACTCTTCAGTGACCGGTCTCGTAAATTTCCCTGTATCGTGTGAGGCGTCAAACGGGCAGCGTTTCGTTGCTATAGCGCGACCGACATCGTAGGGTTCGGCCACCCACGCCGGGAAGCGCCGATGATAACGACCAAAGCTGGCCGCAGGTGGCGTCGCCGGGTCTGTTTGAGAGTCGATCGGGTGTGTACGAATTGGACTAATGCCGGCGCGATTATGATCCATTATTGCCACCCTTGCGGACTCTGAGCATTGATCATGCGTGCCGACGTTGCGGCCAATCAACCAGGGCTTGCGGCGCTTCCGCCGCCGATCTTCGTGCTCGGTACTAGACCGGCCGCTACGGCGCTGGTCGGAGCCATGATCGGTCGCCATCCCGCAGCTTTTGAATTTCCGCAACTGAACCTTCTTGTAAGCGACACGCTAGAGGGAATGGTGACGACGTTGCTCGATCCGGTCCAGAGTCATGGCCTGCTTCGGGCGTTGGCCTACCTCTATGGCAGCGAGCAGACGATCGTTTCCATTGGCATGGCCCGTCGCTGGGTTTTGCGCCGTCTGTCATGGTCGACGAGTTCGGGTATTTGATCAGTTGAGGGATCGTGTGGCGCCTCGGCGGTTGGTTGACAAGAGCGCGGCCTATGCTCGGGATGCAAAGTCTCTAGAGCGGATTCGAAAGAATTTGCCGGACGCATATTACATTCACGTCGTCGAGCATCCGTCGACGCCGGGCGCGGTGACCGCATCGATTGAGCGCAAACCCGCGTTGGGTGCCGCTCATCCGCATGGAGACGTCGAGATGTCGTCGCGGGATCAGCTGCAATGGCTCAGCGCCCAACGCCTGATTTCTGAAGCCATGGAACACGTGGCGCCGGAGCGACGCGCAGTATTGCGGATGGAAGACCTGATTGCCAATCCGGCCGATGAACTGTACAAAATGTGCGCACGGCTCGAACTGGCTGATGAGGAAGCTGCCGTGGCACAGATGCTCCATCCGGAGAATTCGCCTTTCGCAAGCTTTGGCCCGGTCGGCGCAAACCTCGGCGACGATCCCGCGTTTCTGCGCGATCCGACTTTTCCACCCAAGACTATTTTGAGCCCACCGGCTTTATCGCCGCAAAGCGGCAACCCCATGCTCACCGAAGTTGCGCGATTTGCCGCCCGCTACGGCTACGAGTGAGCCGCTGTTTGGTCCGCGCGTGCTAACGGGCGAGCCTGCTCGAGTTCGCTGAGTTCGTCCGACAAGACTGCCAACATCGAGCGCATAACTTCGATTTGATAGCGAACTTCGCCCTTCCTCGAATTCGATCTCGTCCGGCGTGCTGCTGGTGTCAAGATCCTTACTGCGCAGGTCCAACGGTACTGGATTCTGCAAGAAGTCCTGAATATTCGCAAACTGCGCAGCTTTTTCTCTCAGCATTTTCCCCAGCGGGCCGCCGCCGAGCACTTCGAGATTTATTTCTTCCAGCTCTCCCGGCACCGCTTCGGGCAGCTGGGTTCGGAGCCGTGTTCCGGTTCCCAACGGTATTGCTGGCGGGCCCGATGGATAGGATGGAGCAGCAGTCGGCGGCGGCGCCTGAATTTCACTTCCTGTTTCGAGGCGTAATTTCGGCGCGCCGGCAGCGTCGGTTTGAACGGGGCCCGGCAGCTGCGTTCGGATTCGTCTTCCTGTTCCCAGCGGTGTCGTCGGCGCACTTGTCGGATGGGATTGATCCGCAGCCGGTGCCGGCGTTTGGGTTTCCTTTCCCGATCCGAGGCGTAATTTCGGCGCACCAGCCGATTCGGATTGAACGGGGCCGGGCAGCTGCGTTCGGATTCGTCTTCCTATTCCTAGCGGTGTTGTCGGCGCATTTGTCGAATCGGATTGAGCAGCAGTCGGCGGCAGCGTTTGGGTTCGCCTTCCTGGCCCGGGGGATAATTTCGGCGCACCTGCCGGATCGGACAGAACGGCGCCTGGCAACGGCGTCCGAAGACGTCTTCCTGTGCCAAGGCAAGGTCCCGGCACCTCTATCGTATCGGATTGAGCCGACGCTGGAGGTAGTGGCGGAAGAGCCCGCGCGGACGGGACGCGTTCGCCGGACTGGCCGTTCGGCCTCCACGCCTTGGATTTCGGCGAAAAACTGTCTCGCCGGTCACGTTTCGCCATGCGCCTCATTCTCCCGCCTTTACGGCCGCAGTCTTCGTTGGAACTTCGACGCAGTCCAATGCCTTAACGCGGACCCGTTGGTTATCGCGAGTTGTGTTAGCCGGTCAATCTAACTTTGAACGTGCCAACGCGTCGGCAGTTCGGCGGTGATTGTTAGTCGCTTCCGCAACAAATGGTCGGGAACGTGTCGGATGCGTTACCGCGGTTATGAAGTTTTGCAATGGGCGCTGATATTTGAACGCGCGGTATGCGGCTATCGGTCCTTGATCGCGCCTGCTCCGCAGGTCGCGCGGCTCCGCGATCCAGCGCAGCAAGGGATTGTGCGTCCGCCGACACAAACTGGTTCCTTCGGAACTCTCTCTAGGTCAAATGATCTTGCTTGCTATCTAGGTCGAGTGATCCCGCTTCGCTATCTTGCGCAAACAATTGGGCAAGTTTTGCGCAAACAAAGGGCAACCGTCGGCTAGTCAGTTTACTCAGGCTACACTATTAAGTAAGAGGGCCGGATATGGTATACGCAGCCGCAATTTGGCCATATGGCCGAGGCGATCGTAAACATGGCGAGGGCTGCCTGCAGAATGACGTGGTGAGCGAGGCGAGCCTCGAACGGCGGCGCCCCGAGCACAACAACATCCTTCGAGCAGCATCGCGCCGCCTTTGCCCCACTCAGCGGTTACGAGGAGGCTTCGTGTCGAACAAGGTTTTGATGATTGGGCTGGACGGCGCCACGTTCACCCTCCTCGATCCGCTCATCGAGCAGGGCGTCATGCCGTTTATGGGCAGCCTGCTCAAAAACTCCGTACGCGCGAACTTGATGTCGACCCGCAATCCTCTAACCCCCCCGGCATGGACGTCGATGATTACAGGTCGCAGTCCGGAAGCGCATGGCATCTATGATTTTTTGCGGCCCGCGTTCCTTCCGGACGGCAGCGTCTACTTGAAGTTGAACGATTATCGGGATAATCACTGCGAGACGATCTGGTCGATCGTGAACCGGCACAAGCGGCGGGCGACGAGCCTCAATTTCTACGGCATGTCGCCTGCACCCGCTGTCGACGGTTATGTTTTCGCCGGTTTCATCCCATGGAAACATCTGCGGCAGGCGGTCTATCCCAAAGAACTCCTCGACGAGATCCGCACCATCCCGAACCTCGACTGGCGCGTTCTCGGCATGGACCACACCGAGGAAAAGAAATGCGCGCAGGGCCTGCACCAGGGTGAGCACGAGCCTTGGATCAATCTCCAGAATACGCGCGATCGGGCGTGGAGCGAAGTCACCTGCCACCTTATGAAAAAGGACCGCACCGACCTAACCGCCGTAGTGCTCGACGGCGCCGACAAGGTGCAGCATCTGTTCTGGCGCTTCGTCGATCCGGACATGGCGGATAAGGATGCCAGCGATTGGCACAAACGCATCCAGGGTCTATCGGTCGGCTTTTATCACGACCTTGACCGCAACGTGAAAATGATGTTCGAGGCGGCCGGTCCCGAGACCGATATCCTCATCACCTCCGACCACGGCTTTGGTCCGACGACCGAAATTTTCTATTTGAACGAATGGCTGGCGCGAAACGGCTATCTGCAATGGTCGCACTCCGCCAAAGACGATGCCGTCGGGCAGCTCGTCGCCGATTCGCTCAAAGAATATCTCGGCATGATCGATTGGAAGAAATCGCTCGCGTTCTGCACAACGCCGAGCAGCAACGCCATTTTCGTCATGAAGGAGAAGGGCACCGGGGTCGGTGTCAAAGATGACGATTATCTGGCGTTCATGCTCAAGCTGCAAAGCGAATTGCTCGCCATCCGCGATCCGGTCGACGGGCAGCCGATCGTCACCGGGGCCGATTTGAACAAGCTGCGCGGCAAGAGCTTCGTCGAGCCGTGCCCGGACATCACGCTGCGCCTGCGCGACGGCGGCTTCGTCTCGATCCTCAAATCGGACGAAATCGTCAGCCGGCGGCCCGCAGCCGACGGCACGCACCGTCCCGCCGGCATATTCATCGGCCACGGTCCAAGCTTCCGTAAGGGCGCGCGCGTCGATACACTCGACGTTCTCGATATATCGCCATTGATCCTCACTTTGATGGGCATTCCGGTTCCGAGCGATATGGAGGGGCGCGTGCCGACCGAAGTGCTGGTCGGCGACCACGAGGTGCGCAAGGGCGAGGCGACCACGGCGCCCACCGCCGACGCCTCGGAACGGGCCGAGCCGAGCGAGGAAGAGCGCGAAGCGCTCATGAGTCAGCTCAAGATTCTGGGCTATATGGACTGAGCGCCGATCTTCATTCTGGGCTATATGGACTAACCGCCGATCTTCGAAGACGCAGCTTTCAAGTGCGGACCAAGGCCTCGGTGGGCGCGCGGTCTTCGCGTCCAATACGAAGGTAAGAAAATGCCGAGTCTTGCCACAGCAGAGGTCAAGCTCAATTATTTGCAGTTCGGAAGTGGCGAACACCTGGTGTTGATCCACGGTCTCGGCGCCAATCTCTCGTTCTGGTATTTTGGCGCGGCACGCCTGCTCGCGCGAACGCGTGGCCTTCTGATGTACGACCTGCGCGGACACGGTCGCAGCTCGATGCCGCGGCAAGGCTATGATCTGCAGCAAATGGTCCGCGACCTCGTCGCGCTGCTCGATTTTCTCAACATTGATCGCGCCGACTTCGCCGGCCATAGTTTCGGCGGACGCGTAGCGATGACCTTCGCCGCGCTTCATCCGGAACGCGTCCGCAATCTTATCGTTGCCGATACTCAGCTTCGCGCGCTGCAGCCGGCGGTCCGGCTATCAGAATGGGGGCATTGGGAGCAGTGGAAGGCGGAATTGGAAAGCCATGGCTTAAGGGATTTGCCGACCAACGACTCCATCATCAATCACGGTTTGCTTGTGCAGCTCAGCCAGGCCCATGACAACCTCGCCAGTGAGGGACGCAAGCGCATATCGCTGCGCACGAGAGACATGGGCGACAAAGGCTTGGTGCGTTGGCGGGAGCTGATGACAAACACTAGCGCCGACCGCGAATTCGAGGATGAATCATTTCTCGTTCCGTCGACGTTGAAAACAATTTCAACGCCAACCCTATTGGCATTTGGAAAATTGTCACACTGCCTGCCGACCGCAGATAGGCTGTTGGATTACCTTCCCAACTCGCGCCTGATCGTTATCCCCGGCGCCGGACATTTTTTCCCGATCGTCAAGCCCCGGTTCTTTGCCCGGGTGATCGAAGCTTTCCTAACACGGCAGGAGACCGTCGGCCCAGCACCGCCGATACGGCGGCGAATGCGGCGATTTGGCGGCAGGCGCAATCCCAGCTTGACGCAACGAATGTGAGTGGAAATGGTTTTCGACTTATGTGCACTTTTGATTCTTGCAACCATGACAAACTGGGCGACGGCCGGTCGCGACGGAACGATTTCAACATGAACCTTGCGATGAAAATACCGGCGCAGGCTGCGCAAGGCTTCGAGTCTAACCCGGGTCTCTCGATAAGAAACTTCCAACGCATCGCACAGGGCGGCTTTGGCGATGGTCACAACAGCTACGCCCACTCGATGGCGTGGTACGAGGGCAAACTCTATGTCGGCACTACGCGCTCGAACTTGTGCATGCTCCGCCTGCAATCGGCATACAAGGCTGCGCCGTTCTACCAGTGGCCGATCGAGTGTCCCGAGACGCTTGAGGAACTCGATAAATTTGATCGGTGCGCCCAGATCTGGTGCTACGATCCGGTCGTCAAGCAATGGGAAATGACTTACCGATCGCCGCTCATCAAGGGCATCGCCGGTGGCATGGTGGCCCGCGAAATGGGCTATCGCTCCATGGCAGTTTTCCAGGGCGAAGCCGACCCGCAACCCGCACTCTATGTCGCCGGATGGGCCCCCGGCAGCGCCCCCGGCGGGCATATTTTACGCAGTTATGACGGACGGACATTTGAAGCCTTGACCGACCCGGGAATACTTGATCCACCGGTTTCGGCAACGCGAAGCCTCACCTCCTTCGGCGGCCGGATGTTTTTTTCACCCACAGCGCGGCGGGTCACCGAGCGGACGGGCGGCCAAGCAAACAATGCCGGCGTGCCGCTGGTATTCGAAAGCCGTGATCCGGCTGCACGGAATTGGATGCCAGCGAGCGAACCAGGCTTCGGCGACCCAGGAAATCTTGGAATTTTTTCGCTCTTTGCCGACGACACACGCCTTTATGCCGGCACCTTCAATCTGGCCGGTTTTCAGGTTTGGACCAGTGATTGCGCGGGCAATCCGCCGTACAAGTGGGACAAACTCGTTGATGGGGGCGCCGGACGCGGTCCGCTGAATCAGGCAGTTGCGTCAATGGCGTCCTTTAACGGCGCGGTCTATGTCGGCTCAGGTATCCAGGGCGGCGGCAGTGACCGCGTCAACAAGATCGGCCCGGCTGGCGCGGAACTTATCCGCCTCAATGGCGACGGCAGCTGGGACTTGATCATGGGCACGCCACGAGTCGTGAACGGGGAGCGTCGCGAACCGCTCAGCGGACTGCAAGCCGGTTTCGGCAACCTCTTTAACGGCTATGTGTGGACGCTGGCCAGTCACAATGGCTGGCTTTACGCCGCGACCTTCGACTGGAGCGTCATGCTCCGCTGGACCAATGGCAGTGAGGCGCCGCGAAAAGTGGTGCAATTTTTCGATCACCTCAATCCGGAGTTTATGATCACCCACTCGAGCGGTGCCGATCTGTGGCGCAGCCAAGACGGCGAAAACTGGATGCCGGTCACCCGGCAAGGGTTTGACAATCCCTACAATGCCGGGATCAGAAATCTCGTCTCGACGCCGCATGGCCTGTTTTGCGGAACGGCCAATTTTTTCGGGCCGCGCGTGGCGGTCCGTCACGGGTCGAAATGGGCTTACGAGAATAACGCGCGCGGCGGCTTGGAGGTTTGGCTTGGGCAATAGCGGGGTTGCAGCTTGATCGGACCGCTTGTCGTCTTCGGTATTACGCTCCTTGCCGTACTCTGGCTGCTCTGGCAGCGCCGGAGACCGGTTCGTTGGCGCACGATCAATGTCAATGGATTGGAACGTCGCTATATCCTGCGCTCTTCCGACAGACGCGCGCGCCAAAGGCCGCTTGTGATCTGCTTTCACGGCGGCGCCGGCCGTATCGAAAATCTGGCGGAACACTCGGGCATAGCCGAAGCCGCCCTGGGCCAAGACTGGATCGCAATTTTCCCCGAAGCAAAAGACGGCTGGATCGATTCGCGGCCGGAGCGCGGCGGCGGTCGGCGCGATCTCGATTTCGTCGATGCGCTGCTCAACTCGCTTGTGCGCAGCAATCGGATTGACCCGTCCCGGGTTTTCGCCCTGGGAGTTTCGAACGGCGGTATGTTCGTGTATCGCCTGGGGTACGAATGTCCGCAGCGGTTCGCCGGGTTTGCGACGGTGCTCGCCAACATGCCCGTCGCCGGGCTATCGGCGCCACCCGGTCCGCCTGTTCCAATGGCCATGATCTTCGGCCGCCTGGATCCCATCACGCCCTGGGCGGGCGGGACGATACTGCGCGGACCACAGCTCGGCGTCGGTGGTGAAGTCGTGTCCGTCGCTGATACCGTTCGCTTTTGGCTTATGCGCAATGGCAACTACCCGATGCCGCTAACACGGCGCTTGGTCAGCGCCGGGCATACAGTCGAAGTCGAGGATTATTCGGCCGCGCCGCGAGGCGCGCCGGTGCGAAGCGTCACGATCGACGATTGGGGCCATCGCTGGCCACGTTGGGGCGATGCATCGTCCGCTCCCTCGGATACGTTCAACGCCACCGATCTCATCATGGAATTCTTTTCCGGATTAGGTCTGTCTGATAGAAGTCCCCGGACTCTCTCCACTACAGCAGAGAGCAGCGCACGTGCGTGATGGGAAGTGCTGCTTACCCTTCCATCATCGAGCCAATCGCTTGAGCACCGAAAAGCTCCATTGATTCAAGGAGACACCTCGATGACAATGGCGGAAGATCGCACCGTGATTGAAAATAAGGTGATCGCGATTGCGAATGAGACAATTGCGGATTGGGGTCTCGATCTACCTGGAGGAGTTACCCGCAACACCAGATTGGTCGAAGACCTAAATTTTGAATCAATGGATATCGTTCAATTTGCGGTCGCAATCGAGCGCGCTTTCGATCGCAAGGGCCTCCCCTTCGAACGGCTATTCATGAAGGACGGCGCCTATGTCGACGACCTCAGCATCACCGAGGTGACAGATTTTCTTCACACTCAATTAGCCGCGGCGTAACACCACTCGGCGGATCGATAGGTCTCTTCGGAACTGTGCCAAACAATCGGCTGACGCGGCGACAGCAAACAGCCCGCCGACCAGGTTGCATGTTGCTGACGCTGCGGCGAAAATGTATAAGGACCCGAAAGACTGCTCCCGTAGGCTGGCGGCGAGCGCGAGAAGGGGTCCGGGAATGCGCATTACTCAAATTTCCGATCAATTTGGCTCGAAGATCGAAGGTTCGCCGCAGGAAAAGGTTTCCGACGTCGACCCGACTACCGTCCGGGATTTGATCAAGGAACGCGGCGTCGTGATGTTCAGCGGCTTCGGAACGCCGCTGAAGGAGTTCGAGCAGTACATTCGTCAGTTCGGCGACAACTTCATGACCTATCAGGGCGGCTCTTACGTCCGCCGTAAGGTGTCGGAGGACGAGACGCTGCTTTCAGTCAGCCATGATTACGGTCGCGAAAAGCAAGATACTTTTGGGCTGCCGATGCACGGTGAGTTGTACTACACAGACCGGCGCCCTATGATGTTGTGGTTCTTCTGCGAAAGACCGGCGGCAAGCGAGGGTGAAACGACGGTTGTCGACGGCGCACAGATCTATGATTCGCTGAGCGAAGAATCCAAGGATCTGCTGGCCAAGAAAAAGGTGAAATACATCCGCCGTTATCTCGATGGCGAATGGCAGCTGATCTATCAGACCGAAGATCTCGACAAGGCAGTGAAATTCTGCAGCGGCAACGGGCTCACCGCCCACGTCGAGGACGGCCGCGTGCTCACCACTGAGTACCTCGCTCCTGGCGTCATAAAAAGTCGCTGGGGTGACCATTCGGTGTACATCAACAATATCCTCCCGGTCGTCTGGCAGGAAGAACAGCTGGGGCGGCAAAGCAGCATTGTGCGGCTCGACGACGGCTCGAAAATTCCCCAGCACCTGATCGACGACGTCGTCGCGGCGCAGAAGCGCCTGATCATCCCGCTGCCGTGGAAGCACGGTGACTTTGCCGCGATCGACAATACGCGCGCCATGCACGGGCGGCGTCCGTTCACCGATCCTGGCCGAGAGATCTACCTGCGGATGGTGCGCGAAGTCGCTTTTTGACGGCGGCGCCAGTTCGCGCATCCAGTGTCCGGACGTTCCGGTTAGACCTGCCGCGGCAAATCAAAGAACGGACACCCGCCTCAATTTATTGAAGCGGTCACGCTCCAAAGCATGATCCGGTTTCCGAAAAGATCATGCTCCACCAAAGCCACGGAGCGCCAATCGATTCAATCCGAAGCGATTTGCGCTCTATGTCTTGTCCCTTCCCATCTTCGGCGCCGCCCGCTCGGCCTTTTTTGGATTCGCGGCGGCATCCTTCGCAGCGGCAGCGGGCTGTCCGCCCTGACTAGCGCGCAGCCGCTCGACTTCCTCCGTGAGCTGAAGCACGCGATTCTGCAGTTCCGACAGCTGTTCCGCAACCTGGTTCGGCTGGCCGCCGCCTTCACGATTTTGCCGAGCTTCCATAATGCGACGCAGCAACTGGCCGCGATTGCCGGCTCCTGCCCCTTTGGCGTCGGGGCCCATCGAGAGGCCCTGCTGGCCCCCGCCGCCACGCTTTGCAAGCGCTATCCGCAAAAACTCGCCGCCGCCACCACCGCCAGGCCTGTTTCCGCCAGCGCCAGCGCCACCGCGTTCCGCCAGCGCGCGCAGTAACATTCCGCCGCCCCCCGCCTGCTGCGCGTTCCCGGCATTGCCTCCTTGGCGACGCTGTTGCAACAGCTCGCGGAGCTTTGCCCCACGTTGATTGTTGCCTTCCGATGGCGGCTTGGCGGCTACTGGCGGCTGAGCCGCCGGCTGTCCCCGCATTTTTTCCAGCGCACGAAGCTTTTCGCGGCGCTCGTCTTCATCACTGGCATTCATCTTGTTCGCCCCTTTCTGCGAACGCCGATCCGCGGCCGCGGCACCTCGAAACGAGCGACGGCCTGCCGGAAATGGCCTGAAGAAACCTTCGTACTTTCAAACTTCCCCTTCCGCATGGGTCGTTCTGCGAGCAGAACCCGTCACGCCACAGTTCGTTGGGTGGTCTGGCGCTGCACCAGATTGCGCGGGCTGCGGCACTATTTTGCGCCCCGGCGAGGTCGACCGAACCGCCGTGTGGCCCGGCGGCGTATGTCGGCGGCATCAGGATCGTCGTCCATCACCTGGGTCTGGCCCTCCTTTGCGGCGCGCTTTGCCGCGGTAATGGATGCCATCATGGCCTGAATTTGCTTCGCGAGCGCTTCGGTATTTTCACCAGGCGACTGCGCTTTGTCGATCAGCGACACCAATTCCGGGTGTTTTTCGCCCAGCTCCGGCTGGCTCAGCGCCGCCGCCCGATATTCCTCGATTGCTTCTGTGTATTTTCCGAGCGTCGTCAACAGGTCGCCGAGCCGCTTGTGCACCAAGCCCGGCCGCCGGCTGCGGCGCACCGCCTGGCGCAGCGTCTTGAGCGCCTCCTCTGGTTGTCGCAGCGTGACCTGGCAATCAGCGATCATCAGCGCGGCCGAGGATGGATTCGAGCTTAGCTGCTGCCCCTCCTTGAGCACTGCCACCGCCTCCTCATGAGCGCCCTGCCCCTTGAGTGCGGCGCCCAGTGCGAGCCGCGCCGCAGCGTTGTCAGGCGCAAAGCGCACAGCCTGCTCCAACAATGGCCGCGCAGCACTTATTTCGCCGTCACGCAGATGAATTCGGCCGAGCCGGTATGCAGCAATCCCCATATCAGGCCTTAAATCCAGCACTCGCCGCAATTCGATCTTCGCCGCCGCGGCGTCGCCGGAGCGTTCCAACCAGTTCGCCAGCATGAATCGCGTCGCCACCTGCTGCGGGTTGTGCTGCAGGGCAGCCCGTAGCCGGGCTATCGCCTCGCCATAATCTTCGTTTTGCGCGAAGAGGCGACTGATCCGCCTTTGCGCGAAGCCGCGCGAGGGATCAATTTCACTTGCCTCCTCATAGTCCTGCATCGCAGCGTCGATGTCGCCCAGCTCTTCACGCACGTGCGCAATCAGAGCCTTCGCCAACGACGATTTCGGATCGAGCGCCAGCGCCTGCTGGAAGCATTGCAGTGCAGCCTGCAGATTGCGCTCCTGGAAATTGACCCGCCCAAGACCCAGATGGGCCGCCGAGGTCTCGGGGTTGATCTCGATGACTTCCGAGAACGCCGTGCGCGCAGCCTCCAGCTCGCCTGCCTTGAGATCTTCGATCCCGGCAAGAAGCTGCTTGCGCACCCGCGCGTTGGCCGCTGCGCCTGCTCCGGCGACAATGTCTCCTCGCATTACCGAACGCTCCTTCCCGCAGCCGCCACCTCAATAAACAATTATACAGGGGCGCCCATTCCACAGCAAAGCAAATGTTCTGTGCAGATATACTGTCGGATTGAATTGATCGCTCTGACCAATATACCTAATTTCCTTCGCAGTAATTCTACGGAACAGCTATAGTTAATTTGGCTCTGATGGATTCATCATGGAACCCAAGACCATAGTTCGACCGTGAAAAACCGGATGCCGAGCCGAAGATACGCCTGCCCTACTCTCATATCCGGGCCGCTTATTTTGGCGTAGCCGGTCATGTTGGGGCGCAGCAGCGCCTTCGCGTTCGGAACCGACACTTTCACCCGGATGGCACCAATGCTGTCCGTCTTCTCCTCGGAACTTTGGGCGAGTTCGCGGCGGCTTAAGGCTCGGCGCCATCGCGCTCCCACGTTCGTGGCCAATTCGTCTGCGTCAACCGCGCTGCTATTTTCGTCCGCCGGGGTTGCACTCGGCTCCTGCCGGATCCTGGCGGCACCCATTAAGTTCCCGGTATTTGCGGCCGACGCGGCCGCGCCGCGGGTGTTACCCTCGGCAATGTCCGCTCCGGCCGGGGCTACGCTAATGACGTGGCCAACGATTTCTTGGTCTCTCTCCGACCATGGCCGCAGTCGCACCTTGGCGCCGCGTTTGACAAGCGCAATATCGTCCTGGGGGATCTCGATCTCGGCATCGAGAACTTTCGTATCTGCGATCTGGATGAACTTGTCGCCGGCGTTCAACCACGCACCGGTCAGAAATTGTGGGTTGGGCGTCATCACCAATCCCGAAACCGGCGCGCGAAGCGTGGTCCGGTCCAATTGGGCCTCGTCGTTATCGAGTTGCCGGTGCAGCCGTTCGACTTCGCCGCGCGCCTCTTCGACCAACTCCTGGTCAGAGCCCTGCTTCTGAAGTTGCCCCAGCCGCGTCTCGGCACGGGCTAACTCCTCGCGCGTCAAGCCGACGTCACGCTGCTGGTCCGCTGAAGAGAGATGGGCGAGCACCCGGCCGGCATCGACCCGGTCGCCTTCGTGGACCATCACATCCACGACCTGACCGTCGGTGCGAGCGGTCACTTCGCTGCCCTGGCTCGGCAAAATCTCGAATGGTCCGGCCGTGTCATACGCGTAGGGCAGGAACGCGACCACGATCAGCGCAACGCCAACGCCGCCCAATACGATGAACCGCCGCGCCCACGGCGATCTGGCAGGCGCGGTTTGCGGTTGGGCGGCATTGGTGCGGCCGGCTTTGGTGGCCCGCAGCAAATTGACCTGCTGCCGCAGACGCTGCGGGCGCATCGCCCTGAAGTTGAGATACCAAACAACAAACACGGCCACGAGCATTAGAAAGATGACGAAACCTACTCCCTGCAGGCTTCTAGTAAGGAATGCGGCTGCGACGATCAGTACGCCAAGTCCGAATGCGATGATGGTGAAGAAGAACCCGATGGCGAAAAATATCAGCAACGGCAGTTCATCGCGTCGAAGGTTCGGCGGAAGCTTTTTCCCTCGTAACTTGGCGTTCAGCGCAATCAGCGCCTTTTGGCGGAGCATTGGTTGACCAAAATAGATGGCCAGCCAGCTGTACCCGTCGAGCGGCAGAAAGGGCACGATCGCGAACAGGAAGGACCAAAGGCCCGCTTGCGAGATGAGCAGCGCAAGATTAGCCACCCACGTTCCGTTGGATCGATAAGTGGCCCAGGCCAGCACGCCGAAAGCGAAAAAGCCGAGCCGGACTACGAGCGGAGCGCCGTAGGCCCAAAGCTGACCGAATTCGGGGGAGCTGCGGTATCGCGCTTCGATCGACATAGAAGCGCGGAATAATCCCTAAGAAAAAAACGAGGCCGAAATCTTGGACCGCGCCGCCGAACGCCCGCACGACCACGCCCATGGTCAACCGAGCGCCGAGATTAATGATGAGCAGGCTCAAAAGCAAATGAACGATTAATGAAAACTGGCCAAACAGGGAATGGAAATCGGCCATCATGCCGTTCCAGTGCTTGAACATCGTGAGGCCCGCCAAAACGAGGGCGGGGATCAGCACAACGGGAAAAAATCTCAGCGGCCAGAACAGCACCGCGATAGCAGCGAGCAACCGGCTCGGATCGAAAAGCCCAATACTTGCAGGACTGGCCTGGCGGCCGTTAAAGACCGGCGTCATCCCGGCGCGGGCGGCCGCAGGCGCCGCTGCAGCCTCGCCAAGACGACGCTCCGGCCCTGATCCGTCGGTTGGTTCGTCGCTGTCCACGCTGTCTACCCAAAGCTGCGCCGGGGGGCGGATTGGCGAGCATGCGGTTTTATATATGGTCCAGACGCGCAATCGGCCAAAAGCCACGGAGCGCCTCGACGAAAAACCGCAATTCTGCTACGATGCGCTCTAGCCAGATAAATTGGCACCCTACATATATCGTCGGCTTGGTTCTCGCACCTACGGTCTTCTCTGATTCGGAGGTTTTCAGCAGCTAATGGCGTATTCGGAGTCGGATCCCAAGACAGTCAATCACGACACGTCGAAAGAAGCGCCCGACGCGTCGTCACGGTGGCGATATCGGTTTCGCACTGATCTGGAAATTGTGGCGAACAATGGTACCGACACCGGCTCCGACGTGACTGTTATCGATCTTCGATCCGGCGCGCGGCAAGTTTTCACGGCGGACGAATTCCGATTGTGCCGCGCAGCCGACGGCGCCAGCACGCTTGCGGCCATCCGCCAGACCTTCAAGGCTGAAACTGGTCGCGATATCTCGCATGGGAAGCTCTTTTCGTTTTTTCGCCGCTTGCGCGGCCTGGGTCTCCTCGAAGAAAGCGCACCTCAGAGTGCGGGCGACAAACCCGCACCTGCAACCGCGGCCGTGGAGGACTTTGCGCGAGCCACCGAAGCGCGCTCCGGTGAAGCCGCAGGTTTGTCGATAGAACAAAATAAATCCGTTACGATGGCTACACCTGATCTAATCCGCACCGGAACTCCTGCTGTGGAGCCAACTGCAGCCGCCACGTCCGCGCGCGCAAAGCCATCGGAACCGGCCGCTGCAGCTTCCGGCGAAGAGCGGCAAATGCGCCGGCGCCGATTGATCCAGTCCCGCTGGGGAGCAGAAAAAGCGACCTCGCCCAAGACCTCAGCGGAGGTCCCTCCCGCAACAGGGGCCGAAGTTGAAAAGTCGGAGATCTCCGCGGCAAGGGCCGGCGAGGCCGACAAGACCGAAAAACCGGCGGCTGCAGCAGGCAGGACCGGCAAGTCCCGCGAGGACCTGGAGTTACTGGGGTTGCTGGAGAGCGGCAAGACCGGCGGCCGCGGAGCCCGGCCGGGCGCGCGCCGCAGACAGCGCGGCGCGAGCCGCGCCGAGGCTCGCGGCGCAGCCCGCTCAACGGCTTCGGCCGGTTCTGAAGGTCCGGGACGTGCCGAAGGACCCGCCGGCCCCGGAGGTCCGGGCGAACCGCCCAATTCGATAGGCGCCGACGAGTTCGGCGCCGCATTCGGCGGAGGGATGGGGGACGGCGAACTCCGTTCAATGCTCGGCGGTGCACTCGAGGGACGCGGTCTGCGCGGCGGCGGGATGCAGAATCTTCTAGCCGGCCTTGCGCAGCGCGGGCGCGGCGGGCTGCAGGATGCGGAAGCGGCTGCCGATGGCGGACCGGCGCGAATCTCCCTGTTCAATCCGAACGCCGTTCTCGGCATCCTCGCCGCTCTGGCCTCGCCGCTGAAATATCTATTTGTGCCGCTTCTGCTGCTTGTTCCCGCCACTCTCGGGATCACCTATGCGCAGCGCGACATCCTGGCGCAGGATCTCAGGGCGTTCGATGCCTCGGTCGTGGGCACAATCATTCTGAGCCTGGTGATCACCAATTTCTTTTGTCGTCTCACACAGGCGATGTTCGTCCGCGGCTTCGGTGGCGAGGTCAAACAGTTCGGCATCGCATTGACGTTCGGAGTCCCGCACTTTTATGTCGATGTTGGCGGAACCGCCGCGCTCGACCGGCGCGGCCAGCTCTGGGTCCAAGCCGCCCCGCTGATTGCCCGTCTCGGATTGTTCTGTGCCGGCACGCTCTTGTGGTTCGCATTGCGGCAGTCTGCCGCGCAAGAGGCGCATCTGGCGTTGGTAGTCGGGCAAATCGGACTCTTTTCACTCCTGCTCTCTGCCTTGCCGCTGCTGCCGTCGGACGGCTATCGCTGGTTGGCCACGTATTTCGGCCGCCCGGCACTGCGCGCGGATGCTCTTGGCAGTATGCCCGGTCAGGTGTCGGAAATGTCAGAGGACGGCGATACAGCAAGCGCTTTGCCCGCCGTCACCTTTTATGTGTTGGCGGTCGCATTGGCTGTGTCGGCACTGGCGCTGGTGGCGCAAGGCTACTCCGATGTGGCGACGACCGGCGATGTAAAGCTGTTCACCGCTGCGCTTCTGCTCGGACTTTGCATCGCATTCGCGGCGTGGAGCATCGCGCTCTGGAATTACGGGCGCGGCCGCCAAATCGAGGCCCTCAATTCCGATGCGACGCAGCTTGTGCTAGCGAACTGGAGAGGCCATGCCGATCTCGCGATCGACCGGTCGGCTACCATCGGCTCTGTCGGCAAAGTGCTCTGGGCCGTGATCGCGTGCGCGCTCCTTGCCGTCGCATTCCTGCCCTATCGCTACAATCCCTCGGGAACATTCGAAATTCTGCCGACGGAGCGAACGGTCGTAGCGGCGCGAACCTCCGGAGACCTTGAACAAATCCTGGTGCACGAGGGCGATTGGGTCAAAGCCAATCAGGCGCTCGCCAAACTTTCATCGGATGACCAGCAGCGCGAGATCACCGTTACGCGTGCGGAACTGGACAGGGCCAGGGCGCAGCTCGCGCAGTTCGCCGGCAAATCAACGACGCAGGAGAGCGATCCAGGAATGGACGCGCTGAACCGGTCAATCGCCGACGCATTCGCCGACGATGCGGATCCGGCAAGCGCAAAAGACGGCGCAACCGCCACCAACTATACCAGGACGCAAGCGGAACGTGCGGCACGGGCCGATGTCGAACGGCTGACCCGCAAACTCGCATACGCCCGCGATCAACTCGGCGATACAACCATCCGCGCTCCGAAAGATGGGCGGGTGATGACGCCAAACGTCCACCTTTTGACAGGAATCTGGCTGCGCCGTGGTACCGAACTTTTGATCCTTGCCGATACGCGCACGCTCGAGGCGCAGATCGATGTTCCCGAAGCCGACATCGGCGGGGTCAAGGTCGGCGACAAGGTCCGGTTACGACCGTGGTCAAACGAGGATCGTGAAATTGGGGGCACGGTGACCGAAATCGCTCCGGCGGCGCAGGCCAGGCCGTACGGAACGATCGTGCGCGTGCGCGCGTCCATTCCCAACGAAGAGGCCAATTTGCGACCGGCCATGACCGGCTATGCCAAGATCGACGGAGATGATATGCGCGTCTGGGAAGCCTTTCTCGGCAAAATCGTCCGCATCGTGCGCGTCGAAATGTGGTCGTGGATCCCCTGAAATCGCCTCGTCGCTGAAGTGCCCGTTCCGCGGCCCAGGCGCCATTCAACGAATTTCAGCTTGCCGAGCTAACTCCATAGCTGTTGCGTGGCGAGATCGGCGCCGGCGCGCATCGCCTTAAATTTCTCCCACACTACGGTTTCATGGACTTCGGTATTATACATGGCTTGCGATGAGAAGCCGCAGTCGGCGCCGGCAATGACGTTTTCACGCCCGACCAGCCGGGCGAAACGGACAATGCGCTCGGCGATGAGTTCGGGATGTTCGACAATATTGCTGGCGTGAGTGATCACGCCGGGAATGAGGACCTTCCCCTCCGGCACTTTGACGCGCTCGAACAGGTGATACTCGTGCTCGTGGCGCGGATTGGCCGCCTCGAAGCTGTAGGAGCCGGTGTTGATTTTCAGCACGTATTCGATGATGTCGGCCAGCGCCGCTTCGTAGATGCGCGGACCCTGGTTGATGCCGTAGCAGGTGTGAAAGCGCACGCGCTCGGCCGGAATCCCTTGCACCGCGGTATTGATGGCCTCGACGTAGATCTGTGCGCGCCGCCGCTTTTGCGCGTCGTCGAGAGCAGGCTCGGAGAAGATGTCGGGCAGGAACGGATCGTCGATCTGAACAAGGATGCCGGCATCCGCGATGGCCCGATATTCCCTGCTCATTGCCGCGGCGAGAGCCTGAAAATAGTCTTCGTCCGATTGGTAGTACTCGTTCTGCCCCACCCCCGACGGCGCGGTCGCGGGCAAAAAGACGTGATCATTGGCGACGCCGGCCGCGGCAGCGGCGGCTTTCACATTATCGATGTCGGCCCGCAGGAGCTTTTCGCCGCGGTATGTGACAGGGCCGACACAGACGACCGGAGCGAGCGGAACAATGGCCCCGCCCATCATCGCCTGCTTGAAGTACTGTTCGTAGTATTCCGGAAAAGCAGCGATCTCCTTTTGAAATAGCTTCACCTTGAGGCCGGGACGCGATTCAAAACCTTCGAGACGTTCGCGAACATAGGTGAAAAAACCCGGCTTGGAGAACTCGCCGTCGGTGACGATATCGATACCGCAATCGACCTGCTCGCGCACCGCTTCGGCGACCGATTTGCGCAACGAGTTCCTGATAAGCCTTTTGGTCATAAGATTGCCCGGAATATTTCGCTTTCATGACGTCGAGCAGCTGGCGCGGCCGCGGCAAGCTGCCGATGTGAGTGGTCTGGATGCGATCGGTGTTTTGCTGGAGTTGCACAGTGCGTTCTCCCGGTTGTGCGATGCGGCTATCGGTAGCGGCGTTCCTGAACAATTGCGGCTCGGATGGTCCGCTGTGCTAGCTTAATACGGCGCGGCGCGGGAGGCGCATTGAGAATGCAGCGACGATGGATTGGGGCGGCGCTCGTTGCCGCCCTCGCCATAGCAACAGCCGGTGCGCTGAAGGCGCAGCAACGCCAGCCGGCGTCGGCGCAACCTTCGATCATGGATGAGGACGAAGACACGGCTCCGGCAACTCCTCCGCCGCAGCCGGCGAAACCTACGCGTAGCCGCGGCCAGATGGCCGTCCCGCCACTCGAGCCCGATCCCGACCTCGACGCGCGGGATCAACTTGCCCCTTCGCAGATCAGGCAGCCGATGCCGGCCGCGGTAGCCGAACCGAGCGGCGGCGGCCGCGTGCACGCGGCCACGCGCGGCAGCGACCTTAACCCGGAACCCGCCGCTTCGGCGAAGCCATCGCGGCTGGCGGGCCCTCGCATCGTCGCCTGCAGCGGCCCGTTCGGACAAGACTCGAGCCACGTCAAACTGGCGGCGGCCTTTCACGGCAAGAACGTCGCCTTCACGCAGGTCGAAACCGGCTCCGGTAGAAAGGTGATGGCTTCGGTCCTGTTCCCCAAGGACCCAAAGCAGCGGCTGGAAGTATGGTGGTCGAAGCCCGCGAGCCGCAGCGACACCCATCTTATCGTGATCAATGCTCAGTCGGATTGGATAGCGCCGGGCGACTTGCGCCTTGGGCAGACGCTTGCAGATGTCGAGCGGCTCAACGGCAAACCGTTCAAGCTCTCGGGGTTCGACAAGAACAACGTGACGACGTTAAGCAGCTGGAACGGCGGCGCGCTTGCGGCAATTCCGGGCGGCTGCAAGGTAGGGCTGAGCCTGCGCGCCGCCCTGAGAGCCTCGGCGTCAGCGCTCAGCGCCTTGCCCGCCGACCGTGAATTTTCTTCGTCGGATGCCGCTTTACGCTCGGTCAACCCAACGGTCAGTGAGATTCTGGTCGGCTATTAAACCGTCAGTGCCGCGGCTTGCCGCCGCCCGCGGGGCCGGAAATTGCACCGCTCGCCGCGCCTTGCGGCGCCAATCCCTCCTGGTCAAGACGCATGGCTCTGACGTCGCGCGCCATCTCCAGGCAAGTCAGCAGTTCGGTATAGCTCGACTCGCCGCCCATCTTGGATTCGTTGACGCAGGAGACCTTGTCGGCCGGATTAAAGTTCGGCCATTGCTTGACCAGCTCCTGGCGGATCACCTGCTCGCTGTCGATGCAGTTCTTCTTCTCCTGGGCGATGGCGGGATCGTGGAACGTAACGCCACCCTGCTGGGCGATCCCCTGACAGACCTGCTCGACGTTAAGGTCGGGAACGCTGTCGGCAACGGCGCCGGCGACCGGGATCACGAGCAGCACGCTGAGCGCCAACGCCTTGGACAAAATCATCACCATGCTCCCTGCATCCGCTGAATTGTCCGTGAATAGATTTTCGTGATTATAACACCGCCGCCCCGCGGAGCCAGCAAGCGCTTTTTTGCAACGCCGCAAAAGAAGCGTTGACCGGCGGGGATTTTGCCCGCTATGGCTGGGCCGCCGGGTGAGGGATAGAGCATGCTACTGGCGCCGCTTTTCGGGACGGTCCTTCTCGTCGCCGTGACCACCGATCCACTGCATGATTTGACCGGCGAAGCCAGTCTATCTTCGCAGGAAAAGCTCGCGGCAACAGAGCCGCTGGTCCGCTCGGCGACCGATTGCATCGTCCATGCCGTCGTCGCCGATCCGCGCTATGCCGGCAAATCGGGGGTGCAACTCGGCGATTTGATTGTCGCGACGATGCCGTCGTGCCTGACGCCGGTGCGGGCGATGATCGACGCCTATGACCGGTATTACGGCGCGGGAGCCGGCGAGGCGTTCTTCATGGGCCCCTATCTGGACGTGCTGCCCAAGGCGGTTATGGCGGGGGCGAAGAACGCCGGGCGATAGCGCCGGCCGTCATCGTTCGGCCGGCTTGGGGCCGATCACATCGATCACACGCATATTGGTCGGATCGACGAGCACGACCTGATCGTCAACCCTGGTAAATTTAAAGAGCTTGGTCACGGGATTGTTGGCGAGGATATCGTCGGGCAACGTGTAGAGCTCGATCATCGGCGGCACGTCGGCTCCGACGTTGGTGGCAAACCGGCTCGGCGCGACTTTGCTCTTCTCCTGGTGGACGGCTCGATAGATCGCGCTCTTCTGCGCAGCGGTCAGTTCGAGCTTCGGCGCCAGGCCGTTGGCGCTCATCACTTCATCGATGTCGTTGGTCTGAGCGCGAACAATGTCCGCACCAACTAACGCCGTCGCCGTGCCAACAAGGGCCATCACGACCAGTCGACGGATAAGATAACTCTTCATGAGCTCCTCGCTTTCCCGCTGCGCCGGTGCGTTGCCATGGCGGCAGCGCACCGGCGGCATTCATCAATCCCAAAAGCTCAGCGCGGAATTGATTGCACCGCGATGTTGCTGTACGGATCGATCACCAGGATCCGATCGGGCTCGTAGACATAACGGTAGGCCGGGGCCGGCGAGACGACAGGGCCACCGATTGCCGGCTGGGCGACAAGTGTCGGCGCGGCCATGGCGGTCGCCGGCACCACGTCATAGAGCGGTGCCGGATAAGTCGATGCGGACACCACTGAGCCAGGCACCACCTCGGTGTATGCCGGCTGCACGATGGCGGCCGCCGCTGGCGTGGTGACGATGCCCTGTCGCACCGTTGTCGTCCGCGTCGTGATTACGCGGCGCGTGGTTCGACCATTCGCGAACGTACGGCTGGCCATTCTGCGTCTGGGCGTGGTGCTCGACTGCACGGTCCGTACCGTCTCTACCGTTTCGGTGGGCGCCGGTTGCTGCGCGATCACGGTTGCGCCGGATTGCGGCGCGATGACGGTCTCGGCCGGCGGCGCAATGATCGTTTGGGCTTGAGCGACGGATGCTCCCGCCAACAGGGCAACGCCAAGGGCTGTAAGGGAGATGTGGTTTCTCATCGAGAACTCCATGCATTTCGCGTCGGACCCTGAACTGAACTCACGATCCGCGGATAAGGGCCCAACGCTTGGCTGCGCCGCGCGTTCCTGCCGGGCGCGCACGCGGAACCGGGCCAATCCGGCGCCGCAAAATCGACCGGGCTGCACCGCTGCTGCGCCACACTTTTCGCGCCCCGGCGCCACACCGCTGCGGAACCGCGTTCGATTGACCGCCCCAATGGCGCAGTGCAGTCTGTGCCGGCTTTTCAAGCAGCGTAGATTTCAACGCCTCAGCGGCGCAGTAACGACCCCTTCGGTTTGCGCAGGAGAAACAAGCATGTTCGGCATCGGCGACCTGTTCCAGTGGGAACGGTTCGTGACACCCACGGTAATCAAAGTCTTCTACTGGCTCGCCGTGGTCATTTCCCTACTGCTCGGGGTTGCCGGCGCGGTTTCTTCGCTCGCCACCATGGCGTTCAATCCCTTCGTCGGCATGATCTTTCTGATCGCCAGCTTACTCGGCGCCTTTATGGGCGTGATCCTGGCACGCATCATGGCCGAGTTCGTGCTCATCGTGTTCCGCATCAATGAGCATCTCGGGGCGATCAGGAACCAGGGAACGGGTCTCAGGGGTCAGGGATCGGAATTCTGATCCGTGCCCGTGATGGTCGTACCCTCACGCTCGCTATTCTGAGCCCTGACGCCTAGGTCGCAAAACGGAAATGCATGACGTCACCGTCCTGCACGACGTAGTCCCTACCCTCGAGCCGCATTTTACCCGCATCGCGTGCACCGGCTTCGCCCCCGCCTGCCACGTAATCGTCGTAGGCGATGGTTTCCGCGCGGATGAAGCCGCGCTCAAAATCGGTGTGGATGACTCCGGCGGCCTGCGGCGCCTTGGTGCCGCGGGTTACCGTCCAGGCCCGCGTCTCCTTCGGACCGGCGGTGAAGAAGGTCACGAGATCAAGCAGCGCATAGCCGGCGGAAATCAGGCGATCGAGCCCGGCCTCCTTGAGGCCAACGGCGGCGAGATAATCGTCGCGCTCGTCGTGCGCGAGCACGGCGATCTCGGCTTCGATCTTGGCCGAGATGACGATCGCGGCCGCCCCCTCCTCCTTGGCCCTGGTTTCGACCCTGCGCGCAAACGCGTTGCCGTCCGCGGCCGAGGCCTCATCGACGTTGCAAACATAAAGCACCGGCAGCGAGGTCAGGAGCCCGAGCATGTGGAAGTTGCGCTCCTCCTCCGGCTTGCGCTCGGTGAGGCGTGCCGGCTTGCCGTCACGCAACAGCGCGAGCGCGCGGTTGATGAGGTCGAGCGCCTCCTTTGCTTCCTTCGCGTCTTTGTCGGTGCCGCGCGCCTTGCGTTCGAGGCCGTCGAGCCGTCGCTCCAGGCTGTCGAGGTCGGCGAGCATCAATTCGGTTTCGATGGTTTCGATGTCGGCGATCGGATCGATACGGCCTTCGACGTGGGTGACGTCGGTATCTTCAAAGCAGCGCACGACGTGGGCGATCGCATCGACCTCACGGATATTGGCCAGGAACTGGTTGCCGAGCCCCTCCCCCTTCGAGGCGCCGCGCACCAGGCCGGCGATATCGACGAAAGTAAGCCGCGTCGGCACGATCGTCGCCGACTTGGCAAGGGCGGCAAGCGTTTCCAGCCGCCGATCCGGCACCGCCACCTCGCCGACATTCGGCTCGATGGTGCAGAACGGATAGTTCGCCGCCTGCGCCGCCGCCGTCTCGGTCAGCGCGTTGAAGAGCGTCGATTTGCCGACATTCGGCAGGCCGACGATGCCGCATTTGAACCCCATGGAAGCTTATTTCACCTGTCGTCTGATGGTTCGCGCTCTGATGGCTCGCCGAAACCCTTGGCGAGCATGGCGAGGTGAACCTTGTTCTGAAAACTCGCGTCCTGGCCGCGCACCAGCAGATCGGCGTTGTCGGCAAGGATGGCGATCAGTGCGTCAAGCCAACCGCGCTCGCTCTTGGCGAAATCGCTCAGTACGTAGCGCTCCACCAGGTCCTTGTGGCCCGGATGGCCGACGCCGATGCGTACCCGCCGGTAGTCGTTGCCGACATGCGCACTGATCGAGCGCAAGCCGTTGTGACCGGCAATGCCGCCGCCGACTTTGACCCTGACCTTGCCGGGCGGCAGCTCGATCTCGTCGTGGAACACGGTGATGTAACCGGGCGCAAGCTTGTAGAACTGCGCCGCCTCGGCGACGGGGCGGCCCGATTCATTCATAAACGTCCGCGGCAGCAGCAACTGCACGCGCTCGCCGCCGACGGTTCCTTCGGTCGCGACACCCTGGAAGCGCCGGCGCCACGGCCCGAGGCCGTGGCGCTTGGCGATCGCCTGGACCGCCATGAAGCCGATATTGTGGCGGGTGCCGACATAGCGCGCTCCCGGATTACCAAGTCCGACCAGGAGCCGCATTTGCCTAGCCCGGAATGAGGCCTCACTTCTTCTCGGCCGCACTGCCCGCCGGCGCGGCACCCGCCGCCGCGCCTGGAGCCGCACCCGGAGCGCCCGGAGCAGCGCCCGGGGCACCGGTCGCTGCCGGGCCGGCAGCCGCTGCAGCGGCAGCTGCTGCCGCTACGGCAGCAGCGGCCTCGGCCGCGGCCTTCATCTCTTCCGCGTAACCCGACGGCGGCACCACCGTCACCAGCGTAATATCCCGCGCAGCGACGACGCGTACGCCCTCCGGCAACGTGATATCGCTCAAGTGCCGGGAGTAGTTGATCTCAAGGCCGCTCACGTCGACCTCGATGGACGCAGGGATGGCGTCGGCCCGGCAGCGCACTTCGACAGTATGGGTGACGATCGACACCGTGCCGCCGCGTTTGACGCCGGGCGACTGGTCGACGTTCCTGACATGGACCGGGATGTTCACCCGGATCGTTGCGCCTTCACCCAGCCGCATGAAATCGACATGCAGCGGCAGATCGCGAACCGTGTCGAGCTGGAAATCGCGCGGAATGACGCGGTGCTTCACGCCGTCGATCTCGACGTCATGAACGGTGGTGAGAAAATGCCCGGCATAGATGCGCTGGCGCAGATCCGCGTAATCGAGCGAGATCGGGAGCGGCGGCTTGCCATCGCCATAGATGATTCCAGGTACGCGGCCGGCGCGACGCTCTGCCCGGGCGGCCCCCTTGCCGGCCCGTGAACGTGCGGCCGCCTTGATCAGATTGACGGTCGCCATGATGTAGTCCTCGTCGTTAACCCTTACGATGTCTTCGGATTTCCGCGGCAGCCTCCAGGGGTGCCAAAGGTCTTACGTTTTTGCCGCGGTGGCGCGCTTATAGCGGTGCCGGTGGCGAAAAACAAGGAAGCCGAGAGTGCAGTCTTAAAACGCGTCAGAGCCCGCCGGGCGGCGGACCGCCGGTGGCCCCGCTCGCTGTATTCGCGCCCATCAGGCGCGCTTCCAGCGCCGCAATGCGGGCTTTAAGAGCCTCGTTTTCCTCGCGGGCGAGACGCGCCATCTCCTTGACCGCCTCGAACTCCTCGCGCTTGACGACGTCGAGGTCGCGCAGGAAGCGCTCCGCCTGGCCGCGGAACAGCGTCTCGAACTCGCGCCGAACGCCTTGCGCGACGCCGGCGGTGTCGTTCATCAACCGGGCGACCTCGTCGAAGAACCGGTTCGTTGTCTGCACCATGACTGCCTCCGAACCTTTCCAGCGGAGCAAGCCCGCCAACTCCGCTTGCCATGCCCGCAGACAATGGCAATGGTGCGGCCCAGCCGCAAGTGGCGCCGCGCCGCGCGGTGAAGACCCGTTTGCACCCGATGGAAGCCCGAAATGCTCGTTCTACCGGTCATTCCCTTTCCCCACATCAATCCGGTGCTGATTTCCATCGGGCCGCTTGCCGTGCGTTGGTATGCACTTGCCTACATCGTCGGCATTATCGCCGGCTGGTACTATGCGCGCGCCATTATCGCATCGCCGCGATTATGGGGCGGACCGGCGCCGTTGACGGTCGTCGACTTCGACGATTTCATCATTTGGGTCACGCTCGGGATTATCCTCGGCGGCCGCATCGGCTACGTGCTGTTCTACAATCTTTCGCATTTCACGGCGCACCCGCTCGAGATTTTCCAGCTGTGGAACGGCGGCATGTCGTTCCACGGCGGCTTTCTCGGCTGCGTCGTCGCCGTGGTCTCTTTTGCCCTGTACCGCGGCATTTCGATCCTGTCGCTCGGCGACGTGACGACTGCGGTCGCGCCGATCGGACTGTTTCTCGGCCGCATCGCCAATTTCATCAATGGCGAATTGTGGGGCCGGCCGGCCGACGTGCCTTGGGCGATGATCTTCCCCAAGGGCGGGCCGATTCCGCGCCACCCCAGCCAGCTCTATGAAGCGACGCTCGAAGGCCTTGTGCTCCTGATCGTACTCGGCGTGCTGATCCGCCTGGGCGCGCTCAAGCGGCCTGGTCTGATCACCGGCGCCTTCGCGCTCGGTTATGGCGTCGCGCGCGTGACTTGCGAATTTTTCCGTGAGCCCGACGTTCAGCTCGGCTTTCTCTGGGGCGGCCTTACCATGGGAATGCTGCTCTGCATTCCGTTGATGGTGGCCGGGATTGCGCTCCTCGCCTTCGCCCTGACGCGCGAACCGACAGCGAAAAATGGCTGATGATCGGTCACCGCTCGAAGATGAGATCCGCCGATTGATCGCCGTCGCCGGACCGATGCCGGTCGCCGATTACATGCGGCTCTGCCTCACCCATCCGCAGTACGGCTATTACCTCACACGCGATCCGATCGGCGCCGCTGGCGATTTCATCACGGCGCCGGAGATCAGCCAGATGTTCGGGGAGCTGATCGGCCTATGGATGGCCGCCGTCTGGCAACAGATGGGCGCGCCGGAAAACGTCCGCGTCGTTGAGCTTGGACCCGGGCGCGGGACATTGATGAGCGACGCCCTGCGGGCAGCCGCAATCGTCAAAGACTTCGGCGCCGCAATCGTCGTGCATCTGGTCGAAATCAGCCCGAAGCTGAGAGAGTTGCAGGAGCGGCAACTGCAAGGCCTCGACATACCGGTGCTGTGGCAAACCGCGCTCGCCGACATTCCCGGCGGCCCCATCATCATGGTCGCCAACGAATTCATCGATGCGCTGCCGGTTCACCAGGCGGTCAAACAAACCGACGGCTGGCACGAGCAAGTCGTCGAGATTGCCGCCGACGGCAATCTTGCCATCGGTACCGCATCCGATCCGTTGCCGCATTTCGACGCGACGCTGCCGCGGGAATTGCGTCAATCGCCCGAGAGCTCGATCTATGAATGGCGCTCCGGCACTGTCGCAATCGAAATCGGACGGCGCGTGCGCAGCGACGGCGCGGCTCTGATCATCGATTACGGCCACGCCTGGCACGGATTGGGTGAGACACTGCAGGCTGTCGCGGGGCATTCCTTTGCCGACCCGCTGCGCTTCCCCGGCCAGGCCGATCTCACCGCTCATGTCGACTTCCTCGGTTTGGCGCAAACCGCCGAAATCATCGGCGGGCGCATCCATGGCCCCGTCTCACAGCGCGATTTCCTCCGCCGGCTCGGCATCGACAAACGGGCGGCCGCTCTTAAGGCACGCGCCTCGGCCGAGAAGGCGATGGAAATCGATCAGGCGCTCTCCCGCCTGACTGCACCCGGGCCGCAGGGTATGGGCGAGTTGTTCAAAGTCCTCGCCATCGCCGACCCGAAGCTCGGTCCGCTCCCGGGATTCGAGGGCTAAGAGATGATGGTCAAGGCCCAGAACCTTGCGCTCAGCGGCATCAGCCATGCCTTCTTCACGCGGCAAGGCGGCGTTTCCGGCGGGCTCTATGCAAGCCTCAATGGCGGCCTTGGCTCGCATGACAGCGCCACTCACATCGCTGAAAATCGCGCGCGCATGGGGGCGGCTCTCGGCGTCGAACCGCATTGCATGCTCACCGCCTATCAGAACCATTCGCCCGACGTCCTGGTCGCCGACGCGCCATGGCTTGCGCAAACGCGGCCGCGTGCCGACGCCGTCGTCACCCGCGTCCCCGGTTTGGCGGTCGGCGTGACCACGGCCGATTGCGGCCCGATCCTTCTGGCCGATCCGCAGGCCGGTGTGATCGGCGCCGCCCATGCCGGCTGGCGCGGAGCGCTTGCCGGCATCGTCGAGGCCACCATCGAGGCGATGCTGCGGCTCGGCGCCGAACGCAGTGAGGTTCGCGCCGCACTCGGCCCGATGATCCGACAAGCAAACTACGAAGTCGGTCCCGACCTCATCGCGCGCTTTACCGCCGAGGATGCGGCGAACGATCGCTTCTTCGTCCCGGCGCCGCGCGACGGGCATGCCCTGTTCGATCTCGCCGGTTATATCCGGGAGCGGCTGACGCGAGCCGGCATCTCGCAAATCGTGGACCTGGGGCTGTGCACCTACGCCGATCCGGCGCGATTTTTCAGTTTTCGCCGCTCGACCCACCGCGCCGAAGCCGATTACGGCCGTCACGTCAACGCCATTGCGATGGCGTGACGCGCGCGGAGGCCGCGTAGAGGCCTCACCCCGGCATGGAGGATGGACGGCGGGCGCTATGACGCACGCCGTGAATCACTATTTCGTCCTCAGTCGTTTGGTAAAAAATCAGGTATGGATAGGGAGAGGCAATGATGCGCCGCAGCCGGCCCTTGCTCGTAAGCTGACCGGCATGGGGATGCTCCAATAAAAGATTGATGATGACCTGAATGCGCGTCTGAACGTGGCGGGCACCCTGCGGCGATCGCGCCTCGATATAGGCCAAGACCTCATCGAGTTCGGCAGCTGCCCTCCGGGTATAACGCAGCCTCACAGGCCATGCTTCGCCCAGATGGCGCGCACCTGTTCGTCCGTTGCAAATTCAGCGCGATCTGACTGCGCCAGCAATTCGTCGAACGAGGCTTCTTCCTCGGCGCTCAATTGAAGCGCGGGCTGGTCTTGCCCAGCCAACTGCAGGAGCATACGGGCGAGATCGTCTTGCATCTCAGAGGGCAGACCGCGCACGGCCTCGACAGCTTGTTCTAGTAGTTTCGTCACAACCTAAACATAGACCTTTCGCCGTCCGCACGGAAGTATTCTCGAGGCAGTATCGTGCCGCGGTCTTGTGCCCCCCGGAAGAGCCCTTTTCAATCCAATAGGCTCTTTTTGAGGTGCCAAATTCTTGAGGTGCATCAACCAGAAAATCAACTATCCCGCACGGTGAGGTCCGATGTTGACTTTGCCAAATAGTCGAGAGCGGTCATTCCGCTGCCCTTGAACCCGATATCATGTCTCATCTCAAGCAAGAGTTCACCGAGCGCCCGGTTTAGATCATCAGTCGATGAAGGCGATTTCTTTAGAATTTCACCCACTGTGTTGGCGGCCCGCTATACCGTGTCTGGGGCGTACAGCCATAAGAACGAATACTCAAACCAAAACATCTGTTCATGCTGCCTCCCACGCTCAGCTAAATTCTTAATTACCAATATGAGGTTCCGATAGTGTTCGCGCTTGTCTGCGAAACGACGAGATTCAGCCTCGCCTCGCTTGTCCAGAAGGTATTTGAGAATGTAGCCCCCAGCTGCACCCGCGGCTGCGAAAATTAGGTTGCCTAACGGTAAGTCCATATCTCAAGCGCCATTCCCAGATGATGGCGAGAATGCGATTTAACGAACCGCAAGTGTATCACGGTTGCGTAATTCCCATTACGTCGCTTCGCTCTATTGACGGTCTCGCCGCCAATTTCCTTTCCCGCGGAGACGCGCGGCGCGCGGGCATGCGGGCGGCAAGCAGGGGCGCTGCCACGGCACTCGGGCGGGCTTATAAAGTCGGTGTTCGCAACCCCCGCCGGTTGAGACGTGGCTCGATCCGGGCCGGCATCCGGCAGACTGAGGGTCTGGGGCTGTGCACCTACGCCGATCCGGCGCGATTTTTCAGCTTTCGCCGCTCGACCCACCGCGCCGAAGCCGATTACGGCCGTCACGTCAACGCCATTGTGCTGGCCAATGGCGTACGTGAAATAGCGGCGAAAACGAGCGAAAATCCGTTTATCTACCGACTATTGGCCATTTCGCTATTCATTAGGGACAAGGCCTTGATTCATGTTGCCAGCCCCCCCGGGCGGCTTGTATCAGGTCCGCGAAAAGCTTGAGTGGGGCGCAGGAGAGCGGAATGGCGAGCAACAATGGAGCAATCAAGCTCGTTGCCGGCAATTCCAACCCTACGCTGGCCGAAGGCATCGGCAGCTACCTCGGCACCCCGCTGACCAAAGCGGTGGTCCGCCGCTTCGCGGATATGGAGATTTTCGTCGAGATTCAGGAGAACGTACGCGGCGCTGACGTGTTCGTCATCCAGTCGACGTCGTATCCGGCCAACGACCATCTGATGGAGTTGCTGATCATCATCGACGCGCTGCGGCGCGCGTCGGCGCGCCGCATCACGGCGGTGATCCCCTATTTCGGCTATGCGCGACAGGACCGCAAAGTCGGCCCGCGCACGCCGATTTCCGCCAAGCTTGTTGCCAATCTCATAACCCGCGCCGGTGTCGATCGCGTGCTCACGCTCGATCTTCACGCCGGACAGATCCAGGGTTTCTTCGACATTCCGACCGATAACCTGTTCGCCGCGCCGGTCATGATGCGGGACATCAGGGAACGTTTCGACGTCACCAAGGTGATCGTCGTTTCGCCGGACGTCGGCGGCGTGGTGCGTGCGCGCGGGCTCGCCAAGCGCATCAATGCACCGCTCGCCATTGTCGACAAGCGGCGGGAACGGCCGGGCGAGTCCGAAGTGGCGAACGTCATTGGCGAGGTCGACGGCCACATCTGCATTCTGGTCGATGACATTGTGGACTCCGGCGGCACACTGTTGAACGCCGCCAATGCGCTGCTGGAAAAGGGCGCCAGCGCGGTCTACGGCTATATCAGTCACGGCGTGCTTTCGGGCGGCGCAGTCGCCCGTATCAACAAATCAACCCTGAAAGAGCTGGTGATCACCGATTCGATTCAGCCCACCGAGGCGGTCAGTGCTTCTCCCAACATTCGCGTCCTGTCGATCGACACGCTGATCGGGGAGGCCATCAACCGCACCGCCGCCGAGGAATCGGTCTCGAGCCTGTTCGACTGACGGCGCAGTGCATCGATCATGAGTCGATGATTGGCTCCCCACTTTGCGCCCTCGCGCTGTGCGTGCGGCCAATCAAAGCCGCTGTCGCACCCGCCATGCGTGGCCGGAGCGGGGACGAGCGGACGAAGGCTCCCTCCCCTGACCCCGAGTCAACTTGTCGCAGGCCGGGTCTGTGGACGGTAGGCCGGTCCCGCATTGTGCCAAGGCGGCAAATCACTTCTGAGTGGCGTCGAGGCGCTTAGCGGTTCTCAGAAACTTTGGCGGAAGGAATCGGGCCGTCTATATTCGGCGTGGCGGACTGATTCGGTGTTTGAGTCAATCTGCGGCCGAGGCTTGTCCCTGCGTCAAATCGCAGCCCGGGCTTTGGCGGTGCCCAGTGGCGTGCGCATTTCCACTTCAACCAGCGCTGTGGAGGCTGCATGTCGCTCATCGAAATTGCGCGAGACACAAGCACCAATCCGCTCGACGTCGTCGAACACATGGCGGCCGGCAACAACTGGCCGTTCGAGCGCGCCGGCGAGGACGAAATTGCGATCGTCGTCACCGGCCGGTGGACCAATTACCAGGTCTCATTCACCTGGATGAGCGAGATCGAAGCGCTGCATTTTGCCTGCGCCTTCGATATGCGGATACCGGAACCGCGGCTCTCCAATGTGCAGCACCTGGTCGGCCTCATCAACGAGCAACTGTGGATCGGACATTTCGACGTCTGGATGCAGAATGGCGTGGTGATGTTTCGCCATGCGCTGCTGCTCACCGGCGGCATCAGCGCCTCGGGCCGGCAGTGCGAGGCGCTGCTCGGGACCGCACTGGACGCCTGCGAACGCTACTTCCCGGCGTTCCAGTTCGTAGTCTGGGCGGGCAAATCCGCGCGCGAAGCGATGGACTCCGCCATGTTCGAGACCTCCGGCGAGGCGTAGGGTCTAAGTCATTCCGGCGCCCGCCGAGGGCGCGAGCTCGCAATGACGCGGAATGACGGCCATGAATACCTCACGCTCTTCTTCTGCCGGCGACAGCCTGGATTTGCGCAACGTGTCCGGACTGCTGGTGTTGGTCGGCGCCGGCAAGATGGGTAGCGCGCTGCTCGATGGCTGGCTGCGGCTTGGCCTTCCTCCGGCGAACGTCGCGATCCTCGAACCGCAGCCTTCACCACAAATCTCCGCGCTTGCCGGTCGCGGCGTGCGGATCAATCCGGACGCCGGCGGACTTTCCGGTGCGGCCGCCATTGTTGTCGCGGTGAAGCCGCAAGTCGCCGCCGAGGTGATGCCTACCCTCGTACCGATGGTTGCCGCTTCAACCGTGGTGGTGTCGATCATGGCCGGGCGGACGCTGCAATTCCTCTCCGACGCCCTCAACGTCCCCCGCGCCGTGGTGCGCGCGATGCCAAACACCCCGGCCGCCATCGGCCGCGGCATCACTGTCGCGGTGCCGCTGCGGACAAGCGGCGTACAGCGCGAGCTTGCCCACCGCCTGCTCTCGGCAACAGGAACCGTTGAGTGGATCGAAGACGAGGCCCTGATGGATGCGGTGACAGCAGTGTCGGGGTCCGGACCGGCCTACGTCTTCCTGCTCGCCGAAGCGCTCGCGCATGCCGGCGCGGCGGCCGGTCTGCCGCGTCACCTGGCAGACAAGCTCGCGCGCGAAACCATCGCCGGCTCAGGCGAGCTGCTCCATCGATCGAACCTTGATGCGGCTGTGTTGCGCGAGAACGTCACCTCGCCGGGCGGCACAACCGCGGCCGCGCTCGATGTGCTGATGGGTCCGACCGGCCTGGCACCGCTGCTCAAGAAAGCCGTAGCTGCCGCGACCGAGCGCTCGCGGAAGCTCGCCGGCTGACGCGAACCGCCTTGGAACGGGAGGACGGGCGGCCTACATTGAATTTGTCAGTCACGTGCTCGCGTGGCCCTGTTCAGGAGTTCGGTCATGGCCCGCAGACCCTCCCGCAAGACCGCAGCCAAGCCCGCACGCGCCGCCCGCGCCGCTTCCGCCAGCGGCCCGGCCGCTCCAACGACTGAGCGTGACAAGATCATCGCCGCCCTGCTCGCACTGCTTGCCGACAAGCCATTCGAGGCGATCGGCCTTGCCGACATCGCCGGCCGCGCCGGCGTGTCGCTTGCGCAATTGCGCGGCGAATTCGCCTCCACGCTCGCGATTCTTGCCGCCCACATGAAGGCCACCGACCGCGCCGTGCTCGCCGAGGATCTGAGCGACATGGCCGAGGAGCCCGAGCGCGAGCGCCTGTTCGACATTTTGATGCGCCGCCTCGAAGCGCTGGCGCCGCACCGCGAGGCGATACGCTCGCTGCTGCGCTCGGCTCGCCGCAACCCCCCGCTCGCCGTCGCGCTCAATGGGCTTGCGGTGCGCTCACAGCAATGGATGCTGACGGCGGCCGGGATCGGCGCATCGGGCCCCCGCGGCATGGTCCGCGCGCAAGGTCTGGCCATGCTGTTCGGTTCGGTTCTGCGTACCTGGGTCGATGACGACGATACGGGGCAGGCCCGCACCATGGCCGCGCTCGACCGGGCGCTGGCGCGTGGTCAGCGCTTTGCGGGCTTCCTCGACGATCTGTGTTACATCCCTTCGCGCATCTGCCGGCTGCGCTCTCGCCGTCGTCGTTCCCGCGACGATGATTCCGAGGAGTTGGCTGCGGCCTAAGCCGCGCTGCCCTTACCTGATTTTGACCATCCGCGCTAAACGACGGCGTGCGCAGCGATTTTTGTAACCATTGCGGCGCTAGACTGCCCGCCGGCGCGATAACACGGCCACGTCCGCAGGCGCCAAGAGAAACACCCGGAGTGGCGCAAGGTTAGAATCACTACAGTGAAAGGTTAGAATTACTATAAGGTAGCATTTTTGGTTGAAATCATTTTTCGCTGCGACTAAATACGATAGTTACGATTGATACCAACCGAACTCTGCCGGGCCTGCGATGATCGTTTGCTCCTGTAACGTGCTCACCGACCATGACGTCCGCGGGACACTTTCCAGCGATGCGGCGGCTCCGCGTACCGCCGGTGAAGTCTATAATTGCCTCGGCTGCAGCGCCCAATGCGGACGCTGTGCAAGAACCATCCGTCGCATCATGGATGAAGCGCTGGCCGTCACCGGCTCGACCTGCTGCCGCGCCGGCGATTCTTAAAGTCTCCCCCGCCCCACTTTAATCCGGCTTTACGCCGGCGGCGGCTGTTCGCATTCGCCGCGGAGGTTATAATCGCGGTGGCCGCGGCATTCGCGGGCGGCAGCGGCATTGCTACAGGAGCACGATCATGAGAGGCGAGCCCGGAGTTGTCGATTACCTCAACAAGGCGCTCCGGCATGAATTGACTGCGGTCAATCAGTACTGGCTGCATTATCGCTTGTTGGACAACTGGGGCTACAAATCGCTCGCCAAGCAATGGCGCAAGGAATTGATCGAGGAGATGGAGCATGCCGACAAGCTGATCGAGCGCATCATCTTCCTCGACGGCTTTCCCAACATGCAGGTGCTCGACCCTCTGCATATCGGCCAGACCGTGAAGGAAGTCCTTGAGTGCGATCTGCGGGCGGAAATGCACGCCCGCGCGCTCTACGAGGAAGCCGCCACCCACTGTCATTCCGTCAAAGATTACGTGTCGCGCGACCTGTTCGAGCAGCTGATGCATGACGAGGAGAAGCACATCGATTTCCTCGAAACGCAGCTCGACCTGGTCGCCAAGCTCGGTGCCGAACTCTACGCGCAGCACCACATCGGCGAGCTTGAGGACGACCACGACTGAGCGAAGCGCTCGGCTTCGTCGCATTAATGGAAGGTTAACGTGACCGGTCGCCGGCGAGCGGCGGGAGCGCATGGTTTTTCAGATGCGTGCGACCTCAACTCGGCAAAGCTGGGCCCGGCCGCGGAGGTAAAATCTTAATGATCACGGTTAAGCGTTAAGGTTAAGGCCCGCTTAAGGATTTGCTGACATTTTTGCTCCGTTAAACGACGCGCGCCCGCCCGCAGGCGTGGCTGCGCCGACGAAAGGACGAAGCCCATGGTCAGCGTCAAATCCTTCATCCTTGCTGGAGCCGCCGTCGTCGCCAGTACTGCCGTGTACGCCGCCGACATGGCGCTTCCTCCGCCGCCCCAGATTCCGTACCAGCCGGTACCGATGGTCGTTGAGGCGCCGCTGGGCGGCTGGTACCTGCGCGGCGACGTCGGCGTTGGCGTTCAGACTTTCTCGTCGTTCGAGCATAGCCAGACCAACTCCGCCTTCGTCTGGCCGGCGAGTTGGACGATCGTCCAGCAAGATGTCCAGGACACCGCCCTCTTCGGCGTCGGCATCGGTTATGAGTTTAACAACTGGCTGCGTTTCGACGTCACCGGAGAATACCGCACCAAGGCCGGGTACAAGGTGACCGGCAGCTATACCGACTTCTGCGGCGGCGGCGTCTGCTTCGACGTCAACACCGGGAATTTTTCCGCAGCGGTGTTCATGGCCAATGCCTATGTCGATCTCGGCACCTGGTGGTGCATCACCCCGTTTATCGGCGCCGGCGTCGGCGGCGCATACGATATGATCAGCGGCGTCCAGGACAACGGCATCATTTCCAGCGGCACCGTCGGTTTCGGCTATGGACCCAATTCGTCGAACCTGAACCTGGCTTGGAACATCCAGGCGGGCCTGACCTATAACGTCAGCAACAATCTGAAAATCGACCTCAGCTGGCGCTATTTGAATCTGGGCTCGCCGGAGACGGGCGTCGTGGCATGCCAGAACACGGCCTCATGCCCCGGCGCGTTTTACACTTTGCGGGACATGACCTCGCAGGACTTCCGCGTCGGCCTGCGCTGGATGCTGCAACCCGACATAGCGCCGGCGGTGATGCCGATGGCGCCGCAGCCCATGTACGCGCCGCCACCGCAATATCCGCCGCAATACCCGCCGCTGACGAGCCGCGGCTGATGCGCGGCGGCTGACCGCCGCACGCGGAGCAAACGATGGAAAGCGGCGCGGGCAACCGCGCCGCTTTTTTTTGATCCGGCATGATCCGGAAAAGTCCTGAGCGTAGCGGCAGCAAAGGCCCAGCTAACGCTCCATTAAGGTTAATGCCTGATGATCCTGGCAGCTTTCTGTGCGCCAGAGGGATGAAAGGGCGGCCGATGCGTTGGGTGTTCTGTGCTCCGGTCCTGCTGGGCTTGGCGTCGCCCGCCGTCGCCGCCGATCTCGATGTCGATATCCTGCGCGAACCGGAAATAGTGGCGCCGGCGCCGTTGCCGGTTGGGCCCGCAACCTTCACCCGCTGGAGCGGCTTCTATATCGGCGGTCAGTTCGGCTTGAGCAACGCCAATGCCGATTTCAGCAACTCGACGCAAGCGCTTGTGGCTTACACGCTGCGTGATACCACATTGGAAAACCAGCAAGCGCCGTCGCAATGGCCGGTGCTCGGCGTTGCCAACCAAAGCGCGATCGGCTACGGCGCGTTTATCGGCTACAACACCCAATGGCAGGACTTGGTGCTTGGCATGGAGGCCAATTTCAACCAAGCCTCGTTTTCTCTCCACGCGCCGTCTTCGCCGATCGCACGCACGACGAGCGACAGTACCGGTAGCGTCTACGCGGTCAATTTCAACGGCAACGGCTCGATTGCCGACCAGGACTTCGCCACGTTGCGGCTGCGGGCCGGCTGGGTAGCCGGCAATTTTCTGCCTTACGGTTTTGTCGGCGTTGCTCTGGGCATGGCAAACACCAACGTTTCAGTTACCGGTACGGTGGTGCAGTACACCTCCGGCACGGTCGGCGTCTGCACTGTCAGTCAGCCATGCGGATCGCAATCCATCAATAACGGCTTCAACGCGAACTCGCAGGTGCTGTACGGCTTTACCGTCGGCGGCGGCGTCGATGTGGCGCTGATTCAAAACATCTTCCTGCGCGCCGAGTTCGAGTTTGACCAGTTCAACCCGCCCCCCATTTCTTGATGACCGTCGCCACCGGCCGGGTCGGCGCCGGATTCAAGTTCTAAAGCCAGACGTCGGCCGACGGCGCCTGATAACGGGCGCTTCGGCCGCTTGCGTTTTTCGTCATCTCAAATCCGGCTTGACGTCATCGGTGCGCTTCCTTATCTCCGACCGCGGGACACCCCTCCCCAACGAGGGGCGCCTATCTGGAAGGATAGACCATGACGATTGCCACGCCTGCCGTGCGGCCATCCGTGCCGCATTTTTCGTCCGGCCCCTGTGCCAAGCGCCCGGGCTGGAGCCTGCAAAACCTCGGCAACGCTTTCCTCGGACGCTCGCATCGCTCGAAACCCGGCAGAGCCAAACTGAAGCGCGCCATCGATCTGACGCGCGAAGTTCTTGCCGTCCCAGCCGACTACCGCATTGCCATTGTGCCGGCCTCCGATACCGGTGCCGTTGAGATGGCGCTCTGGTCGCTGCTCGGCCCGCGCCCGGTCACCATGTTGACCTGGGAATCGTTCGGCGAGGGTTGGGTCAATGACACCGTCAAGGAGCTCAAGCTCAAGAACGTGACCGTGCTTCGCGCGACCTATGGTGAATTGCCCGACCTCGGCAAGATCGATGCGCAAAGCGACATCGTCTTCACCTGGAACGGCACCACCTCGGGCGTGCGCGTTCCCAATGCCGACTGGATCGCCGCCGATCGCGGCGGACTCACCATCTGCGACGCGACCTCGGCTGCGTTCGCGCAGCCGCTCGATTGGGCGAAGCTCGATGTCGTCACCTTCTCCTGGCAGAAGGCGCTCGGCGGAGAAGCCGGGCATGGCATGCTCATTCTGTCGCCGCGCGCGGTCGCGCGGCTGGAGAGCTACACGCCGCCATGGCCGTTACCGAAGCTGTTCCGCATCACCAAAGGCGGAAAGGTTGCTGAGGCGATCTTCCAGGGCGAAACCATCAACACGCCGTCGATGCTGTGCGTGGAAGACTATCTTGACGCCCTCGAATGGGCGAAGGGAATTGGCGGATTACCGGCGCTCCGCGCCCGCGCCGACGGCAACGCACGGGTCATCGCCGATTGGATCGCGCGCTCGCCATGGATCGATTTTCTCGCCCGCGATCCGGCGGTGCGCTCCAACACTTCGGTCTGCCTGAAAGTCGTCGATCCGGCCGTGTGTCGGCTGCCGCCCGACGCGCAGGCGGCATTTGTCAAGGCGATCGCGGCCGCGCTCGACAAGGAAGGCGTCGCCTACGACATCGACGCCTATCGCGACGCACCGCCCGGTTTGCGCATCTGGTGCGGCTCGACGGTCGAGCGGGCCGATCTTGAAGCGCTCACGCTATGGCTCGACTGGGCCTATGCCAAAGCCAAGGATGCGCTCGCACAAGCAGCGTAGTTCAACATTCTATCCGTCATCCTGAGGCGGCCAAGTGGGCCTCGAAGGATGCGCGGCCGAGGCCGTTGCCCTTCGAGGCTCGCTCCGCTCGCACCTCGGGGTGACGGTTCAAACAAAGTAGGACCTACTCATGCCGCCCAAAGTTCTCATTTCCGACGCGCTGTCACCCGCCGCGGTGGCGATTTTCAAGGAGCGCGGGCTCGCGGTCGAATTCCAGCCCGGCCTGGGCAAGGACAAGGACAAGCTCGCCGAGACAATCGACGGCTTCGACGGACTGGCGATCCGCTCCGCAACCAAGGTCACCGCCAAGATATTGGAGCGGGCGCAACAGCTGAAAGTGATCGGCCGCGCCGGCATCGGCGTCGACAACGTCGACATCGCGGCGGCGACTGCGCGCGGCATCATCGTGATGAACACGCCGTTCGGCAATTCGATCACCACCGCCGAGCACGCCATCACACTGATGCTGTCGCTAGCCCGGCAAATCCCCGAGGCTGACGCGTCGACGCGCGCCGGCAAATGGGAGAAGAACAAGTTTCTCGGTGTGGAGATTTTCGGCAAGACGCTTGGCGTCATCGGTTGCGGCAATATCGGCTCGATCGTCGCCGACCGCGCGCTCGGGCTGAAAATGCGGGTGATTGCCTACGATCCCTTTCTCGCCGCCGAACGGGCGCTCGACCTCGGCGTCGAGAAAGTCGAGCTCGAAGAGCTGTTGCGCCGCGCCGACTTCATCACGCTGCATACCCCGCTTACCGACAAGACCCGCAACATCATCAACGCCGAATCGCTGAAACTGACGAAAAAGACCCTGCGGCTGATCAATTGCGCCCGCGGCGGGTTGATCGACGAGGCGGCTCTGTTCGAGGCGCTGTCCTCGGGGCGCCTGGCCGGGGCGGCGCTCGACGTCTTCGTGACCGAACCCGCGACCGACAATCCGCTGTTCGCGCTGCCGAACGTGGTCTGCACGCCGCATCTCGGCGCCTCGACCACGGAGGCGCAGGAAAACGTCGCGCTGCAGATCGCCGAGCAGATGGCGGACTACCTCACCCGCGGCGCCATCTCCAATGCCGTCAACTTCCCCTCGATCAGCGCCGAAGAGGCGCCGAAGCTGAAACCCTTTGTGGCGTTGGCGGAAAAACTCGGCTCCTTCGCCGGCCAGCTCACCGAGACCGGCATCCAGCAGGTGCAGATATCGTATGAGGGGATCGTAGCCCAGATGAATACCAGAGCGCTGAGCTCGGCCGCGATCGCCGGTCTGCTTCGCCCAATGCTGCAGGACGTCAACGCGGTTTCAGCGCACAGCGTGGCCAAGGATCGCGGCATCATCGTCGAGGAGACCCGGCGCGAAGCCGAAGGCGATTACGAGAGCCTCATCACCGTCACGGTGACGACCGATCGCCAGTCGCGGCATGTGGCCGGGACCGTCTATGCCGACGGACGCCCGCGCATCGTCAACATCAAAGGCATCCGCATGGACGCCGAGTTCGGCCCCTCGATGATCTACATCACCAATCTCGACAAGCCGGGCTTCATCGGCAAGTTCTCCTCGACCCTGGGCGAGGCCGGCATCAACATCGCCACCTTCCACGTCGGCCGCGAGGCGCCGGGCGGCAACGCCGTGGCACTGATCGAGATCGACGGCGAATTGCCGGCCGGCGTGCTCGACAAAGTGCGGGCGCTGCCGCAGGTACAGCAGGCCAAGCCGCTGCGGTTTTAAGGAATCACTTCCGCGTCGCCACCGTGATCCCGGTAAAGACCAGCGCGTAGCCCACGGCGTGATAGAGCTCGAACCGCTCGCCGAGCAGCACGATCGCCAGCACCGAGCCAAAAACCGGCGTGAGATGCATGAACGGCGCCGCCCGGTTGGCGCCAATCAACTCGATGCCGCGGTTAAGGAACAGATAGCCGAGCAATGAGGGAAACACCGCGACATAAGCGAAGCTCGCCAAGCTGACAGCGTCAAGCTCGAACGTGCGCCCGCCGGCAAGCTCGAGGGCGACCGCCGGCACCAGCAGCAGTGCTCCCAAGCCCATGCTGACGGCGAGGAAGGAGAGCGGATGCATCGGCGGCCGCTTGCGCAGCCAGGCGGTGTAGAAACCGTAGATCGCGAGCGCGATCAGAAACCAAAGATCGCCGCGATTAAAGGCGATGCCGGTGAGGACGGCGAGACTGCCGTGGCAGATGATGACCAGCACGCCGGTGAGCGACACGCAGATGCCGCCGGCCTGGCGCGCCGTCAATCGATCGCCAAACAGCGCGAAGGTCCACAGTCCGACAAACAACGGACCGATGGATTGCAACAACAGGCCGTTGATGGCGCTGGTATATTGCAAACCGTAATAGGCCATCGTGTTGTAAGCGGAGACCCCGGTCGCCGCCAGCACGACCATCAGTCCGAGGTGTTTACGGATGATCGGCCAATCGCGGATGAGATGCAGCGCGGCGAACGGCAGCAGGATCAGGAAGGCGCCGCCCCAGCGGATAAAGGCAAGTGTAATCGGCGGAACATGCCCGGCGAGGAAACGACCGAGCACGGTGTTGCCGGCCCAGAACAGCGAGGTCAGCGACAGCAAAAGATATGGCTGATCGAACAACCCGCCGCGCTTGCGGCTTTGCAACTGGACGCCTGCGCCTGGCATGATTATCGGCCTACCCCAAGCGCAATGGACCCGGTGCGGGCGAATCGCGCCCGCACGAGCTATCGCGGACGGGGCCGGACCACCAGTGTTGCGCCGCATGACTGATCCATACGGGCGCTGCGACAATCCGCGCGCGCCGCCCCAGGCGGCAAAGCCCGCCCTCCGCAGGCCATAAAGATGTTAAATATTGCAGCCACTTAGGCCGCGAGGCGGTCTTCTGCGGCAGCCCTTTCACCTTGCTTCGCAGGGCGGCATCCATTATCGGAACAGCGGCTGCGGCCGGTATCCGATACAAACGGGCGCTCATCGTTCTCCTGGGGACAATTCCTCGTGGCAAATGTTGTCGTGGTCGGTTCCCAATGGGGGGATGAGGGCAAAGGCAAAATCGTCGATTGGCTGTCCGAGCAAGCCGACATCGTGGTCCGCTTCCAGGGCGGCCATAATGCCGGCCATACCTTGGTGATTAATGGGACCACCTACAAGCTCTCGCTGTTGCCCTCGGGCGTCGTACGTCCGGGAAAATTATCGGTCATCGGCAATGGCGTCGTTCTCGACCCGCGCGCATTGCTGGCGGAAATCACTCACCTCAAACAACAAGGTATCGATGTCACTCCCGACAATCTGCGTATTGCCGAGAACACGACGTTGATATTGCCATTGCACGGCGAGCTCGACGCGATCCGCGAAACCGCAAACGCGGCGCTCAGCATCGGCACGACGCGGCGCGGCATCGGCCCCGCTTATGAGGACAAGGTCGGACGGCGCGCCATCCGCCTGATGGACCTGGCCGACGGCGCGACGCTCGACCGCAAGATCGAACGCCTGCTGACGCACCATAATGCACTCCGCAAAGGTCTCGGCCTTACTCCGATCGACCCGCAGGAGGTGCACAAGGAACTCGTCGACGTGGCGCCACTGGTGCTGCCCTATATGGATTCGGTGTGGTCGTTGCTCGAGCAGAAACGCCGTGAGGGCAAGCGGATACTGTTCGAAGGTGCCCAAGGCGCGCTGCTCGACGTCGACCATGGCACCTATCCGTTCGTGACCTCGTCCAACACCGTCGCCGCCCAGGCGGCGACCGGCTCCGGGCTCGGACCCGGCGCGATCGGATACGTGCTCGGCATCTGCAAGGCGTACACGACGCGCGTCGGCGCCGGTCCGTTTCCGACCGAGCAAAAAAACGAGGTCGGCCGAACGCTGGGCGAACGCGGCAAGGAATTCGGAGTGGTGACCGGACGGCCGCGGCGCTGCGGGTGGTTCGATGCCGTGCTGGTGCGGCAGAGCGTGCGCACCTCCGGCATCCACGGGCTTGCCCTCACCAAGCTCGACATCCTCGACGGCTTCGATGAAATCAAGGTCTGCATCGGCTATCGTTTGGACGGCCGTGAGATCGACTATCTTCCCGCCGGCGAGCACGCCCAGGCCAAGGTCGAGCCGATCTACGAGACCATCGCCGGCTGGCGGGAGGGCACCGCGCGGGCGCGCTCATGGGCCGATTTGCCCGCGCAAGCGATCAAATATGTTCGCCGCCTGGAGGAACTCATTGGCTGTTCCGCGGCGGTGTTGTCGACCAGCCCGGAACGCGAGGACACTATCCTGATGCAGAACCCGTTCGAGACATGAAACTGTGAAATCAAGATGAAAAGCCTCGAAGGTCAGCGTAAACTGAACCAATGACCGACTATCATCCGCTCATTGCCCGCGCCGTAGAGGGGCTGGACACGAGTACCGGAGAAACCCGCCGGGCCCTCTACGAACGGGCGCGCACCGCACTGGTCACACAGCTGCGCTCGGTGGATCCCGCGCTCTCGGAGACGGAAATCACCAAGGAACGGCTCGCCCTCGAAGATGCGATCCGCAAGGTCGAAGCCGACGTCGCCCGCCGGTCTCGCGCCGAACTGCGCGAACCGCGGCCAGCCGCCCCGCTACCGCGGCGCGACCGGGCAAGTCCGCCCGCGGATGCAGGACGAGCCGAGACCCGCCGGCAGGAACCGGCAGCACCGCCGCCGGTTCCCGACGCGGCGGAAGAAGCCCAAACGCTGCGGGCGGCGTCGCCAACCGCCCGCGAGCGGCTTTTGGGAGCCCGGACGCCGCCTCCAAGAGAAGGTATCAAGGGCTTCCGCGGCGTCGTGAATGACGTCCATGATCTCGGCGCCGCGACCGCCAAGTCGGCGCAGTCCGCGCGCGAAGCGCGCGATTCATATGGACCGGGCTCGGCGCAACAGTGGTCGCCGCGCGAAGACTCCACCGCGTCTCCCGTGGACGCCTTCGAGCCGCAGCAATTGGAAGCGGAGCAGCCAAGCTTACCGCATTTCGAGCCGCGGCGACGGAATGGCCGCGAAGCGCCCTCCGGGCTCGACGACGAGTTTGCGCGGCATCCGGCGTACCCGGCCGCCCTAGAGGAGGAGCATCACCAGCCACCGCGCTTTCCGTTCTCATTTCGCGGCCTGATCAAGGCTGTGGTGGTCTTGATCGTCATCGCGGGAGTGGCGATGACGGTATCCTGGCAGTGGTCGAACATAACCGGGCTTTACCATCGGGTCTCCCAGTTTGGATCGAAGCCGCCAAGCCAGACGGCGCAAGCGCCGGCAAATCCCAAATTCCCCGGACGGGTCCCTCAAGAAAGCGCCGGGCAGGCGCCCGGAACGGGAGCGGCCAGCCAGACCGCGCCCGCGGTGGCGCAACGCGTCGTGCTGTACGAGGAGGATTCGGGCGATCCCGCCGGTAAGCGCTATGTCGGCTCGGCCATTTGGCGCACCGAAACGGTTTCGCCCGGACCGGGGCTCGCACCCGAACTCGCGGTGCGCGCGGATGTGGAGATTCCCGACCGACGGATGACCGTGACCTGGTCGATGCGCCGCAACACCGATCAGGCTTTGCCGGCCAGCCACACCATCGAGATCATGTTCAACCTGCCGGCCGATTTTCCCGGCGGCGGCATTTCCAACGTGCCGGGAATCCTCATGAAGCAGTCCGAGCAGGCGCGCGGCACGCCGCTCGCCGGGCTCGCCGTCAAGGTAACAAACGGCTTCTTTCTTATTGGGCTGTCCGCGGTCGACACCGACCTGCAGCGCAACATCCAGCTGCTCAAGGATCGTCCGTGGTTCGATATACCCATTGTCTACACCAATGGCGGCCGCGCCATCCTGGCGATGGAAAAGGGCCCGCCGGGCGACCGCGCCTTCGCCGAGGCCTTCGCCGCCTGGGACAAGAAGTAGACTTTGTGGCCGCGCTGACGGCGTGGCTGCGCTGCTGGAGCTGGTTGGGGCCTATCCGAAGATGACCGCAGTTGACGCCAAGATGCGCAAACCCGCTACGCAAGCGTTCATCGCCTCGGCGCTGCGCACCCTCGAGACCGAGCGCGAAGGCTTGGCCGCTCTGGCGACGGCGATGTGCGACCAGCTGGAACCGGCCTTTGTCGCGGCCGTCGACACGATTTGCCGGGCGCGTGGCCGGGTGATCGTCACCGGCATGGGCAAGTCAGGCCACATCGCGCGAAAGATCGCCGCCACGCTTGCCTCGACTGGGACACCGGCCTTTTTCGTGCACGCCGCCGATGCCAGCCACGGTGATCTCGGCATGATCACGTCGGACGACGTGATGATGGTGCTGTCCTGGTCGGGCGAGACCGAGGAATTGAAAAGCTTGATCGATTATTCGCGCCGCTTCGGCATCGCCCTGATTGCCGTGACCAACAGCCTGGAGAGCACACTCGGCAAGGCCGCCGACATCGTGCTGGGGCTGCCGCAGGCCCGCGAAGCATGTCCGCACAATCTCGCGCCGACCACTTCGTCGCTGATGCAGCTTGCGCTGGGCGACGCATTGGCTATCGCGCTACTCGAAAGCAGAGGATTCACCGCGATCGATTTCGGCGTGTTTCATCCGCGCGGCAAGCTCGGCGCGGCGCTGAAGTTCATCCGCGATGTCATGCATCCGGGCGATGCCATCCCCTTGATCGCGCGCGGCGCGTTGATGTCGGACGCGATCGTCGAAATGTCGGCCAAGGGCTTTGGCTGCGTGGCGGTGACCGACACCGAGGGCAAGCTCGCCGGCGTCATCACCGACGGCGATTTGCGCCGTCACATGCGCGTCGACTTGCTGCAGCTGCCGGTCGACCAGATCATGACCGCATCACCGAAAACCGTCAGGCCCGACCAGCTGGTCGGCGAGGCGCTGCAATTGCTCAATGCCTCGAAGATCACGGCACTCATCGTCGTCGACATGGGTCGACCGGTCGGCATCGTGCATTTCCACGACCTGTTGCGCGCCGGGGTGGCATAAGGTTTCCGCTAGTACAGGCCCCCCTGCACTGCCGCCTGGTCGCGGGATGGCGCGGCGTTGGCCGGACCCACCGCCCGGGTACCGACTTTTTCCGCAGGAGCGACGGCCGGCGTCGCCTGGACGTTGGCGCCTGCGGCGGGAGCCACGGCAGAAGTCGTGTTCTGGCCCCGCTGCCGAGCCAGGAACTCGTCATAGCCGGGAGCCCCGGGACGCGGTGGAACGTCCTTTGGCATACCGCCAAGCCACGTCGGCCAGTTATCAGACACGGCTCCGGAAACGGAGGCGCACGACCCAGGGCCAGACCGGCAAGGAGCGCCATTGTTGGCGCGAATATCCGCTTGATCATGCCGGCCGCTGAAGTTGAGCCTCGCCCCCTCGGCGCTCGGAGCGAGCCAGTGTGCCTACGACCTCCGGCGAGCCTACGACCTTAAGCCCCATCGCATAACGACCCCTTCCGATCCCAACAAGCGCCCCGATGAAGGAGAGCATTCATGGCGGCACTGTGTCTGTGCAAAGGCCCGGAGTGACAATCCCGGCCACGCTTGTATCGTTTTGGCATCAAGGATTTGCTAATGGGCCATCAATTTGCTTCGGACGCGTGTCCAGCAATGTCGTAGGCCGGAACGGATGAGCGAAGATTTGCAAGAGGTGGCCCCGAGGCAACAGCGCGGCATCTCTTCGCCGGTGCGGAGCGCCGGCCGCGCGGCGCTCCTGCTGCCGCTCGTCTTGCTGGGCTGCAGCAGCCTTGCGCAGCAGCAGGAAGACGCGCCAGTAGCGGGGCCGGGCCAGGGCGCCGACCAGTTGATCATCAATCATCTCAAAACTTTTAAAGATTTCGCTACCTACGACACATTCGAGATATCGGACCCGCGCTGGGTCCACTCGCTCAAAGGCTGGGCCTGGCTGACTTGCGTTCGTTTTCAGGACCGCGGTCACATGCGCAGCTACGCCCTGTTTATCAGAGAGGGGGCGATCATCGATAATCGCTACGCTGTCGAGAGCGACGGCTGCGGCACTCAGACCTATTTGCCGCTTGATCTGAAGACAGGCTCAACAAAACCGCCGGACGCGGTCACTTTGGACCCATTGCATTAGGTGCATCGGATGATCGCGCTCCGCATACTCGACGACCTTTCCGCGGCCGTTCTCTTCAACCGGCCATTGCGCATTCCCGGCGTGCGCAACGCATGGGCCGGGTGTTCGCCGTGACTCGGGTGCTGTTGACCGGCGCGTCCGGTTTCATCGGTCGCGCCGCAATGGCGGCGCTCGCGCGACATGGCTGCAGCTTGCGCGCCGCGGTGCGGCGGGCGCCGGAGCCGGCATTTCCGGCCGGCATCGAAGTCATGCAGCACCCGGATCTGTCGCAGTCCTTCGACTGGCGCCCCTTGCTGGACGGCGTCGATCGGGTGATCCATCTTGCCGGCATTGCCCACACCGGCCGCGGCGTCGCACCCGAGCTTTACGACCGCATCAATTGCGCGGCGACGGCGCAGCTTGCAGCCGCGGCCGCCGAAGCGGGCGTCAGGCAATTCGTGCTGATTTCATCGATCCGGGCGCAAAGCGGACCGGCTGCGGATCATGCCTTGACCGAGCGCGATACCGCCGCGCCGATCGACGCCTATGGTCGCTCCAAGCTCGCCGCCGAGACAGCCCTCCGCGCCAGCGGCGTCCCGTTCACGATCCTGCGCCCGGTTTTGCTGTATGGCCCCGGTGTGAAAGGAAATTTTGCTCTGTTGTTGCGCGCCGCGCTATCGCCCTGGCCAATGCCCGTCAAGGATTTCGTCAACCGGCGCTCGCTGCTTGGCATCGGGAATTTCACCTCGGCACTGCACTTTGTACTCTCCAGCCCCGCGGCAATCGGCGAGACTTATGTGGTCGCCGATCCGGGAATTCCGCTGCGGCTGGCAGATGTGATCGCTACGCTGCGCGAGGCCCAAGGCCGGCGGCCGCTCGTCCTGCCGCTGCCGCCGCACTATCTGGAAACTCCGTTGCGGCTGATGCACCGCGACGATCTGTGGGAGCGATTGGGCGGCAATTTGCGGGTCGATCCCGGCAAGCTCATCGCCGCCGGGTGGCGGCCGGAACACGATACGCGCGCAGGCCTGGCCGCGCTCGCTCACGCGCAGTTGCGCTTGCGCAAGACCATGCCGCCGGCAACGCCGACGCCGAAAACGTAGAGCCAACCCGAGGTGAAGTCGAACAGATGCGAATTAAACAGCGACGACACGACGTTCTGGACGACGACCATTAAACCGAACCAGGCGGTCAAACCGCTGCCACCGAACAGCGACAAATGCGCGATCCACATCGCCACCAGCACGACCGTACCGACGATGCCGAGTTGGATCGCTACAGCGAAAACCTGATTGTGCGGATTTCCGGAAGAAACCGACGCAACGCCGGCTTGGCCGACCGTCGCGTTCCGAAACTGCTCCGGTATCGAACCGGTGCCGTGGCCGATGATCGGCGCGGTCTCGACGAACGACAGCGACTTGCGCAAAAACTCAAGATGCAGGCTGGTGGAATTCGTGGCGCCGCTGGCGCGATAGGCCTGCAATTCGCGCAGCGAAATCGTCAGTCGCCCGCGTAAATAAGGCGATTCGAACCAGATCGCGCCGCTGACGATGCTGCCTAACAGGCAGGCGCCGATCAGTCCTCTCCAACCGAATTCCCGCCAGCTCAACAACAGCAGCAGCACCGGCGCGACGACGAACGCGGTACGGCTGCCAACGATAAAGAAAATGTTGGCGAGGAAAACCACGGCGAGGGCAGCAAAAGCCAGGGCCGGGCGCCATTGTCGCCCGCGTGCGGCTTCGCAGCCGCAGCCAAGCAGTGCGAATGCGCAGAGCAGAAAGTTTGCGCTCTGAAAGATGTAATCTTTGACTGGGACGCCGACCTGATGCATCCCGCGCCAGGGCAAGCCGGGAATGAGCGCCAACCCCCAGGACGCGACCAGAAGCGCAAGCACCGAACCGAAAAATCCATGGAGAACCCAGCTGCCGTGTTCCGACCGCCGGAACTGCATCAACAGTAGCGGGATGAAAAGCAGCCGGTGGAATTTGCCGAGACCGCCGATGCGCTCGGCGAAGCCGACGTCGGCCCACAGCATGCCGACCGCCGCGAGCACCCACAGCAGGACCGGCAGGAAGCCGGCGGCGGTCTTGAGTTCGCGCCCGAGTTGGTCGGTATTCAAGGTCGGCAGAATGGCGATAAGCCACAGCGCGATCAGAATGCTGGTCGCGGTCGTCGACCAGGGGAGCGACACGGCGACGCCCACCGCAAGCCAGTCGGCGATCAGCAGCAGGCGTGCGCGATCAAAGCCGCGCGGGAGTGAAAGGCTGGTCATGCGCGGCGCCACCGCCCGTCACGACCCCACCGGTTTGGTCGATCGCGCCGGCGATTGCGCCGAATTCGGCCGAGCGACGCACCAGCCCGGTGGTCGAGTGCCCGGGCACGAGCTCAACAAGAATGACATCGCCGCCTGCAGTTTCGACCTCCTCGCGGCCGACCACGTCCTCGGTCCGGTAGTCGGCGCCTTTGACCAGCACGGCGGGGCGGACGCGTTTGATCAGTTCGAGTGGGGTGTCCTGCTCGAATACGGCGACAAGGTCGACGGCCTCGAGCGCCGCGAGCACCTCGGCGCGCGCCTCTGCCGGATTGATCGGCCGGCCTTTGCCCTTCAACCGCGCCGTCGAAGCATCGCTGTTGAGGCCAACCACAAGCCGATCGCAAGCCGCCCGCGCTTCCGCCAGCAATCTCACATGGCCGCGATGCAGCAGGTCGAAACAGCCATTGGTGAACCCGATACGCAGGCCATGCCGTCGCCACTGCCCAAGCCGCTCATCGAGCACCGACCAGTCGAAGACGATCTTGTCCTCGGGCGCGAGCGATGCCGCCGGCAGGATGCGGTGGCGCAATTCGGCGAGCGACACCGTGGCGGTGCCGCGCTTGCCGACAACCACGGCCGCCGCGGCGTTCGCCGCGCGCATGGCGAACTCGTAGGGCGTCCCCATCGCCAGGAGCACAGCCATTACCGCAGCTACAGTATCGCCGGCGCCCGAGACGTCGCGCACCTTGACCGGATAGGCGGGAATATGGATCGGCGCGCGACCCTCCACATGCAGGCTCATTCCCTGTTCGCTCCGCTTCACCAGGACAGCTTCGCTGCCGACCATGCGGGCGAGTTCGGCCGCAGCGCCGGCTATATCCGCCTCGGTGGCGAGCGGGCGATGAACGGCGGCGGCCAGTTCCTTGCGATTGGGTGTGAGCAATGATGCACCGCGATAAATGGCGTAGTCGTGGAATTTTGGGTCCACGACGACCGGTTTGCCGAGCCGCTGTGCCGCGTCAATGATCGCGCGGGTGACCCGCTCGGTGAGCCCGCCCTTGGCATAGTCGGACAGCACCACCGCGCCAACTTTGGGCATCGCCGCTTCGGCATAGGCGATGATTGCCGCCTGGGCTTCCGCGCCGGCAGGTTCCGTGGTCTCCCAATCGGCCCGCATCAGGTGGATCGAGTGGTGCTCCGACACGTAGCGCACCTTGCGCGTGGTTTGCCGCGTCGGGTCGATGACCAGGTCGGGAATGACAGGTCCAAGCCTGGCGAGCGCATTGCTCAATATACGGCCGGCCTCGTCGTCGCCCACCAGCCCGACGAAAATGCATTGCGCCCCGAGCGCGGCGATGTTGCGCGCGACGTTGCCGGCGCCGCCGATTTCGACCGCGTTATGTGTGACTTGCAGAACCGGCGTCGGCGCTTCAGGCGAAATCCGCGTGACTTCGCCATAGACGAAATCGTCGAGCATGATGTCGCCGACGCAAAGAACGGTCTGCTGGGAAACCAGCCGCAGCGCTTCTTCGAAGTCGAACATCGTGTTGCCGGAGCCTCCGTGGCCCTCGTTACCGATAGCGATCGGTGCGATCGAGATAACCGCTCACGTAACGCTTGACCCCGCCCTCGAGCGTGGCGAACTCGGCGCCAAAGCCCGCGCGGCGCAAATTTCCGATCTCGGCTTGCGTGAAATATTGGTAGGTGTCGCGGATCGAAACCGGCATGTCGATATAGGCGATGTTCGGCTTTTGGCCGAGCGCGGCGAACATGGCAATCATGAGATCGCGGAAGCTGCGCGCCGTGCCGGTGCCGACGTTGAAGATACCGGAAACCGCGGGCGTCTCGAGCAGCCAGCGGACCACGGCGACCGCATCATCGACGTAGATGAAGTCGCGCTTTTGCTCGCCGTCGGCGACGCCTTCGCGGTGCGATTTGAACAGGCGGATCGGCTCGCCGGCTCTCGCCTCGTCAAAACGCTTGGCAACGAAACTCATCATCTCGCCTTTATGGTATTCATTGGGGCCGAAGACATTGAAGAATTTAAGCCCGGCCCATTGCGGCGGCAGTTTGTCTTGGCGCGCGACGCGCTCGACTACGGCGAGGTCGAACATGTGCTTGCTCCAGCCGTAAAGGTTCATTGGCTTGAGCCGCTTGAGCGCATCGAGCGACCAGTCGTCGGAAAAGCCGGCGCTGCCGTCGCCATAGGTCGCCGCCGAGGAGGCATAGATGAAGGGCGTGCGGGCCGATGCACACCATTCGAACAAGCGCAGAGACAGCCGGACATTGGTTTCGACGAGCAGATCGGCATCGGTCGCCGTGGTCGAGGAAATGGCGCCAAGGTGCACCACGGCGTCAAGCTTGCGCCCGTCGAGCCAGCGCAGCAAATCTGCCGGCGGGACGAATTCGGCAAGCTGGCGGCCGGCGAGATTGCGCCATTTGCCTTCGCTGCCAAGGATGTCGTTGACGGCGATGTCGGTGTGCCCGGCCGCGTTGAGGCTCGCGACCACGTTCGATCCGATGAAGCCGGCGCCGCCGGTGACCAACAACATCGACGCCGTGACACCGCTTGAGATTGCTGTTGATCCCGTTTGCCCCAGTCTGATCCGCAGCGCAACACTGGACAGCATAACCGGGACAAGCTAAGCCCCGGCGAACTGATCGATAAAATGAACACAAATTCAGTATTATAAATGAATGTCAATTCAAAATTACCGCTGACGGCAGAGGCCCGGGAGCGCGCCCGCGACGGTGACACCCCGATCTTGATCGTTCCCTACATGTGGATTGGCGATTTCGTTCGCTGCCACTCGGTAGTGACGCTGCTGCGTCAGCGCTTCCCGGATCGTCCGGTCGACATGCTGGCGACGACGCTGTGCGCGCCGCTCGGCGATTATATGCCCGGTCTTCGCCAGACGATTGTCGCGGACCTTCCCCGCAGCCGGCTTGCGCTTTCGCGGCAGGCCGCGCTGGCGAGACGCCTCAAGGCCGAGGGATACGGCATGGCGCTGATGATGCCGCGGACCTGGAAATGCGCGCTCGCGCCTTTCCTCGCCGGCATTCCACACCGCGTAGGCTTTTTCGGCGAGGCGCGTCTTGTTGTTCTCAACGATATGCGTTTCGGCGAACGCAAACTGCCGCGCATGGTGGATCAATGCGCCATGCTCGCGCTTCCGCGCGGCGCCTCGCGGCCTTCGACCTGGCCAATGCCCGCGCTCAAAGTGCCCGCAGCCGAAGCCGCCGCGTGGCGGAGCCGTCGCGGCCTGACGGAGGGCGATCGCCCAGTTGTGGCACTCGCCCCCGGCGCCGTCGGGCCATCAAAGCGCTGGCCCAGCGCCGCTTATGCCGTCCTCACCCGCCGCCTGATCGACGACGGTTTCGCCGTTTGGGTGCTGGGCGGTCCCGATGAGAAGCCGCTTGCCGCCGAGATCATCGGCGACACCAAGGCCCACGACCTCACCGGCCCCGATCTGCGCAACGCCATTCTGGCGCTCGCGTCCGCCGCGGTCGCGGTCTCCAACGATTCCGGCCTTCTGCATGTCGCGGCGGCGCTCGGCACCCCTTCGATCGGCATTTTCGGGCCCACCAGTCCGTGGCATTGGGCGCCGCTCAATCCGCTCGCCGCCGTCGTCGAGACCAACAGCGAACTTCCATGCCGGCCGTGCCACAAGCCGGTATGCCGGCTCGGCCATCATCGCTGCATGCGCGAGATCAGTCCTGAGGAGGTTGTGGCCGCCACCAGGCGCGCGCTGGCGACGGCAGCCACCATCAGCGGCGGGGCGGTGCCGGCATAACGCCGTATTCATCGAAATCAGCCATATCTGCCGGGTCGTTTAGGGAAACAGGTTACGGGCATGACGGTCCTGGTCACGGGCGGAGCCGGCTATATCGGCAGCCACATGGTGCTCGAACTCCTCGATGCCGGCGAGCACGTCGTGGTACTCGACAACCTCTCCACCGGGTTCCGGTGGGCCGTGGCCGACGGCGCGCCGCTCATCGTCGGCGATACCGGCGACCAGGCGCTGGTCGCACGCCTCATTCGCCAATTCGGCGTCGACTCGATCATTCATTTCGCCGCCTCGATCGTCGTCCCCAACTCGGTCCGCGATCCGCTCGGTTATTATCGGAACAACACCGTCAATTCGCGCGCGCTGATCGAATGCGCGATCGACAACGGGGTGCACCGCTTCATCTTTTCTTCGACCGCCGCGGTCTACGGCAATCCGGCGGAAGTGCCGGTGAGCGAAGACGCGCCGACGCAACCGGTCTCGCCTTATGGCTGGTCCAAGCTGATGAGCGAAATCATGCTGCGCGATGCCGGCCAGGCGCACGATCTCAACTACGTGATCCTGCGCTATTTCAACGTCGCCGGCGCCGATCCCGCGTGCCGCGCCGGGCAATCGAGCAAAGGAGCAACGCACCTGATCAAGGTTGCGGTCGAGACGGCGCTCGGTTTGCGGCCGACGCTCGAAGTCTTCGGCATCGATTATCCGACGCCGGACGGCTCCTGCATTCGCGACTACATTCACGTCAGCGATCTGGCCCGCGCGCATTCCGATGCGTTGCGTCATTTGCGCGCCGGCTCAGCGTCGCTGACGCTCAATTGCGGGTATGGGCGCGGCTTTTCGGTGCTCGAGGTAGTCGAGACGGTCAAGCGGGTATCAGGCGTCGATTTCCGGGTCGAGGTTGCGCCGCGGCGGCCGGGCGACCCCGCGCAGATCGTTGCCAATTCGCAGTTGGCGCGGACGGCGCTCGGCTGGCAACCCCGCTTCGATGATCTTCCGACCATCGTTGCGCACGCGCTGGCGTGGGAACTCGAGCTGATGGCGCGGCGCGCGGCTTAATGAATTGCCGGTTCCGAGCAGCCGTCGCGCCCGCTGAATTGGCTTGAAAATGCCGCCTCTTACGGGCATGGAACGCGCGGGAGCGTCGGCCTGTCGCAAACTGGCCGCCGCGGGACGAATAACGGATCGCGCATGAACGCTTCCACGGCCGGGTTGTCGGATAACTACCCCGCCTTCGCCCTGATGCGCCGCTTGGTCGTGGACGAGGCTCTTGCGCACTGGCCGCGCTATGCGATCGCCTTCCTGCTGATGGCCGTGGCCGCTGCCGGCATGGCGCTCAGCGCTTACCTCATCGGCACGATGACCAATGAGGCTTATGTCAATCGCAATTTCCAGGGCATCGTCGTCATCGGCATCATCACGATGGCGATGTTCACCATCAAGGGTGCTGCGACCTACGGGTCGACCGTGATGCTCTCCAAGATCGGCAACCGCATCGTCGCCGACAACCAGCGGCGCATGTTCGACAAGCTGCTGCGGCAGAATATCGGCTTCTTCGCCGACCGCCATTCGTCCGAGTTCATCGCCCGGCTCACCACCGGGGCCAATGCCGTGAGCCAGGTGATCAATCTCCTGATCACCGCCATCGGCCGCGATCTGTTGTCGCTCATCGGACTCTCGATTGTCATGGTAGTCCGCGATCCGGTGATGTCGATCGCCGGGCTGGTCGTGGCGCCGCCGGCCATATTCGTTCTGCGCAAGCTCATCCGCCGGGTGCGCAACATCGCGCAAATTCAATTCACCGGCGGTACGCGCATCATCGAGACCATGCAGGAGGCGTTGCAAGGGCTGCGCATGGTCAAGGCCTTCTCGCTGGAGGGCGAGATGCGGCGACGGCTGGGCGAAAGCGTCATCGTGGTCGAGGGCCAAGCCAACAAGATGGCCCGCGTTTCCAGTCGCGCCGGCCCGCTGATGGAAACGCTGGGCGGCTGCGCGGTCGCCCTGGCCATGATCTATGGCGGCTACCGCGGCATTCATGGTGGCGAGACGCCGGGCGCGTTCGTTTCCTTTCTGGCGGCATTCCTGCTCGCCTACGAGCCGGCCAAGCGGTTGGCGCGGCTCAACATGGACCTCAACAACAGCTTCGTCGGCGTCCGCGTTCTTTACGAAGTTATCGACAGCCCGCTGGGCGAATCGAGCGATGACGATCGTCCGCCGCTCACGCTCGCGACCGGACGGCTCGAATTCGCCGACGTGCGCTTTGCCTATCGTCCCGGCGCTCCGGTTCTGCGCGGCATGAGTTTCCTCGCCCAGCCCGGCAAACTCACGGCGCTTGTCGGCCCCTCGGGCGGCGGCAAATCGACGGTGCTCGATCTGATCCTGCGCTTCTACGACATCAATTCCGGCCGCATCCTGATCGACGGCCAGGATATCGCGACCGTGTCGCGCGGCTCGCTGCGCGGACAGATCGCCTATGTCGGCCAGGTTGTTCAGCTGTTCCGCGGCACCATCCGCGAGAACATCGGGCTCGGCCGGATCGGCGCCAGCGAAGCGGAGATCGTCGCCGCGGCCAAGGCCGCGCATGCGCACGAATTCATCCTCGGCTTTCCGGCCGGCTACGACACGCCGGTCGGCGAGCACGGCATGCAGCTTTCCGGCGGCCAGCGCCAGCGCATCGCCATTGCGCGCGCGCTCATCAAAAACGCGCCGATTATCCTGCTCGATGAGGCGACCGCCGCACTCGATTCGGAGTTCGAGCGTTATGTGCAGGAGGCCATTGCCGAACTGCGCAAAGGCCGCACGACCCTGGTGGTCGCGCACCGGCTTTCCACGATCATGCATGCCGATTGCATTCTCGTGGTCGAAGGCGGTTTGATCGTCGAGTCGGGACGTCATGACGAGCTGTTGCGCAAGAGTGGCCGTTACGCCTCCTTCCATCGCCTGCAGCTCAAGGAGCAGGGACCGACACGCGAGCCGCTCGCCGTCGGCTGACGGGCCGGAGCTTGGGCGCACTCATTATTCCCGGGCGCTGTCATCCGTCATTCCTGGGCGCTGTCATCTGCCCGTGAATGGAACTTTCGTAAAATTGGCGGGTTAGGTGTGAGATCAATTCGCACTGGAGTTCGCTCATGGGCGCCCGCCGCATCACGTTGCGCGTAAAACCGCCAATTCCGTTCGGCGAGGTGACAATGGTACCGGCGGGCTTAAGCGGACGGCCGGAGACCGATATGGCCCGCGCCATGGCCGCGGCACTCGCCGATGTCGAAGCGCCAAGCGCGGCCGACATATTCAACCGGCTGCGGCAGTCGTTTCCCTTGGCGCCGCTGAGTACGCGCGTGGCAGCGCTCGGCGTCATCATGGAGCGCCTGCGGAGTTCGTTCTGAGTATCCCATTTCGACTGAAACGGGATGCGCACTCAATCTCGCATTGGCGCAAATTGTTTCGGAAAGCAGGCGTCCACCCCCGGATGGCAGGCCTTTTCCATGACTGCGCTGGGCAGGCACGCTGCCCTCACCCTTGACACGCTCTCTTTCTAGTTGAATTCTTTCTATCGACAACGACGGCGGCGCGGTCGACTGCGGCGACAATCCGAGCTTGACATTCCCAACGACGCGCCAGTGATCCGTTTGGTCAGGGGGCGCGCATGGAAAAGTTTCTCTATTCGACGGCGCTTGCGTTCATCGTCTATCAGATCATTGCCTACGCGCCCCCAGCGTTCACCGAACGTTTCGTCGCAAAGATTGGACATGGGCTAGGCCCGAGAGCGGTCGCTTGGCTGCGCCGCGACTCATTTGCCGCCCTGGTGGCTTTGATCTTGTATCTGCTGCTTCTTGTCCACGCCTGGCCGTTCCACATCGACACGTCATCCACCCGCGTCAATGTTATCGCCGGCCTATTTTGCGGGCCCCTTCTGGCGATCTGGGTCAATTCGGTCCTCAATTCACCGGCCGACAAAGGGTTGAGCAAAGGACAGATCGCCGGCCTGTGCGGCTTGGCGGCGCTCGCCGTCCTCGGATCGGTCGGCGATAATGGCGCCGACTTTCTTCGAAAGTACGCCAACCAGATCACGAGCCTCAACCTGGCCGGAATCACACAACTCCAGTTTGCCGAGAAAAGTCGTGGTGACGTAACGCCTCCAGCTCCTCCTCCACCTACTGGGACGACCCAAAATGCCGACAGAATTTTTGCACCTTCTCAAGGTCTACAATTTGCGAGCCATTTGACCCATTGGTTCATTGATCTCGATAATTACTACCTTAATTGGACGAAGGAGCCCGACTTGCGTAAGCTCGATGCTTCGAGGACATTTGCAAATGAAGTAATAGAACCGTACCTTGAATGTCTATATCGCTGGTCTCAAGAAGTCCCGGACGATGCACCTTTCACCAATCAGCATTTGCGCGTATTAGCCGGACTTTTCCGGTATTTGCACGATCCAAAAGATCCCGATCATCGCAAGAAATTCAGCAAAGGGTTCGTCAACGAACGCCAGTCGCTCGCTGACGATGTTCGATTTTTTCCTAAAGTATTAAAGGCAAGGGGGAAAACAGGCGTCACTTGCGAAGAGTTCGTGAAGTCCGAAATATCTCCTGAAAGTATTGAAAAGCTAATTGATAATGGCGAATTCGAAGAACGACCCTACCTCGCAATCGCTCACGCGAGCTTAATGGCGCAGCTCGGACAATATCCTTCCAGCGGAGCCATCCTCGGAGATTGGCTTGACACGCATTCGCAAAAAGAAACGAAAACCCGCGCCGATGAATGGTTCGACCTGCGAGCGCGATCGCTACTTGCAACCTACACCGAAGAATGGATCGAAAAGAATGAAGCTGCTGTTGGTACACCTCTTCGCAACGAGCATCTCAAAAATTTGGACAACCTGCTTGGGGGCTTGCGACGAACATTGAAACAAAGCGCCTTTTTTTCGGCAGTCTTGCAGACCGCGGAGACAGCGCGTGAAGACCACTCAATGCCTTTGATGGCGTAAAGAGAATGCCAATATAGGGGGCAAGATTTGAAGGGCGACGATAGGACGAAAAGCGGTGACGAAGCGAAATTTTTTTGGAAATATGTGTTCACCTTATATGTTACGACCGAGCTGACGGATGATCTTAATAGAATGCTCCATCCGGAATACGACAGCTATGCCGGTCTGACCACGAACAGCCTACGTGTATTGAGGCAGTTGGATTTGGCCTGTCTGGTGCCGTACTACAAACCACAGGTTATTGGCGCACAGATTCTAGAGGCATATGCTCGTAACGCGATTTTGTATTCGGATGCGAAGCGTGACAGTGAGAGCGACGCCGCCAAAGAGGCACGGCTCGATGAAGCAATGCGCGCTGCTGAGAACGGCCTCGAACTTGTTAGGTACTCGGATCAAATAGGCCAACCGAAACATGACGCATATATGATACGGATAGCTCCGAATGCGGCTGTGGCGACGAAGGAAGCGTTGACTACCGACAAGCGACGCCTGAAGGCACTGAGAGAGCAGTAGCGCGTGCTGCTCTGACGGACCTGCAGTCCGGGTCGAGTGCTGGTGAAGTTGGAGGGTTCTAAGAACCTGGCAAGTTGGCAGCGTTTCTGATTCCATTGGGTAGTTGGAATCGGAGCGAAAGCATGCAAGGCCAGCCGGGATTTTTTGACGTTGATGATCGGTTGAAGCGGCTGAGCGATCTCGGCGATCAGCTGGAAGCATTCCAGGCAGCGGTGGATTTTGAGCTGTTCCGCGCGGAACTGAACGCGGCGCTCGCCTACTCGGATGGATCGGAAGGTGGGCGACCGCCATTCGATCCGGTGATGATGTTCAAGATCCTTGTTATCCAGGCGGCCAACAATCTCTCCGACGAACGCGCCGAGTTTCTGATCAATGATCGGCTGTCGTTCATGCGGTTTCTGGGACTGGGGCTAGCCGACCGCGTTCCGGACGCGCGCACGATCTGGTTATTTCGGGAGAAGCTCACCAAGGCCGCTGCCATCAAGACGCTGTTTGAGCGGCTCGACGCGACGCTGAGGCAAGCGGGTTATATTGCCATGTCGGGACAGATCGTTGATGCCAGCCTAATTGCCGCACCCCGTCAGCATAATAACGAGAACGAGAAGCAGGTGATCAAGGGAGGCCGCATCCCGAAGGATTGGAAGGACAAGCCCGCCAAGCTGCGCCAGAAGGACCGCGATGCGCGCTGGACGGTCAAATTCACTAAGGCCAAGCCGCGCGAGGACGGCTCGATGCCGCCGGTCGATCTGGCGATACCGCTGTTCGGCTATCAGAACCACGTTTCGATCGATCGCGGCTTCGGCTTCATCCGCCGATGGACCGCAACAGACGCCGCTGCCTATGAGGGTCGCCGTCTGCGTGAAGGCCTTCTCGACAAAAGTAATACCGCGAGCGGCGTCTGGGCCGATACCGCCTACCGATCAGCGGCCAACGAGGCTTTTCTGGTTCGGAACGGCTTTGTCAGCCACATCCACCGCAAGAAACCGAAGGGCCGTACCATGCCGCAGGCGACGCGGCGAGCCAACAATGCGAAATCGAGAATCCGCTCGCGCATCGAGCATGTGTTCGCCGAGCAGAAGCAGCGGATGGATTTGTTCATCCGAACCGTCGGCATCGCACGGGCAACGACTAAGATCGGCCTCGCAAATCTCGTCTATAACATCAAACGCCTAATCTTCCTGCGGCGAGCCGTTATTGCATGACGGGCTTCAGAGACCCAAGGCGAACCATTCAGCACCGGCCACCTCAGACCAAGCAAACATTAACAGCCGAACACCATCGAAAGCCCTCGTTCCCGCACAAATAGCTCGTTGATAGAAGTGTCCAGTTTCATAACCCCAAATAAGCGCTGCGCACACGATCGTCCGCCAGCAATTCGCTGCCGCTCCCGGATAGCGTCACCCGCCCATTCTCCAGGACATAGGCGCGGCTGGCGAGCTTGAGCGAGAGCGCAACGTTCTGCTCGACCAGGAGGCAGGTGATGCCTTCGTTATTGAGATCGCGGATGGTGTCGAGCACGACGCGAACGATATTGGGCGCAAGCCCGAGCGAGGGCTCGTCGAACATGATGAGTTGCGGCGCGCCCATCAGGCAGCGCCCGATGGCGAGCATCTGCTGCTCGCCGCCGGACAGCGTGCCGGCCGGCTGCCGCGCCCGTTCGGCCAGCCGCGGAAACATCGCCAGCACCCGCTCGCGGTTGGCGACGCGCCGCGCGCGGGCGCGCGGCAGCATCGCCCCGATATCGAGATTCTCGGCGACGGTCAGCGTCGGAAACACCTGACGGCCTTCGGCGACCTGGCCCAATCCGAGGTCGCACACGCGATGGCTCGGCCAGCGCGAAATGTCGACATCGCGGAACATGACGCGTCCGCGCGCCTGCGGCAGCATCCCGGCGAGCGCGCGGATAAGCGTGGTCTTGCCGGCGCCGTTGGCGCCGACAATGGCAACGATTGCGCCTTCCTCGATTTCGAGCGACACGCCGTCGAGCGCCTGGACGTCGCCGTAGAAGACGTCGAGATCGTCGACCCGCAGCATCACGCCGGCCCAATTTCAAGAGCGGATTGGCCGAGATAGGATTGCACCACCGCGGGATCGCGCACCACCGTTTCCGGACTGCCCTCGGCAATCGCGACGCCATGGTCAAGCACCAGGACGCGCGAGGCCAGCGCCATCACCGCACGCATCACGTGCTCGATCAAAAGGATGGTCAATCCAAAGTCGCGGTTGATCGCCTGCAGGATTGCGACCATGCGGTCGGTCTCGGTCGGGCGTAAACCCGCCATCACCTCGTCGAGCAACAACAACTGCGGCTCGGTGGCCAAAGCGCGTGCGACTTCGAGGCGCTTGCGATCCGGAAGCGTCAGGGTCGAGGCGATCCGATGCCGCTTATCGAACAGATCGAGCCGCCGCAGCAGGGTGAGCGCGTGCTGTCGGGCCGCTTCGACATTATGCCGGTGCAGCAACGCGCCGATGGTGACGTTGTCCTCGACGCTCAGCGCCGGAAACGGCCGCACGATCTGAAAGGTGCGGGCAATGCCGCGCCGGCACACCGTATCGGCCGGCAAGCCGCTGATCGAGTTTCCGGCAAAAGTGATGGCACCGCCATCCGGCGTCATCGCGCCGGCGATCATGCTGAACAGTGTGGTCTTGCCGGCGCCGTTCGGGCCGATCACGGCGAAAATCGCGCCCCGCGGCACGGCGAAGCTGACCTGATCGACCGCGATCAAGCCGCGGAAACGCTTGCTGATCGCCTCGACTTCCAGGAGCGCGGTCATTTCTTGTCCGTCCCCAGGCCGAGCCGGCGCGCGAGCGGCGGCCAGACGCCGTCCGGCAGCCCGACGACGACGAGAAGCAGGCAAATGCCGTAGAACACCTGCGTCGCTCCCGGCAGATCAAACCCGAAAGCCGTCATCGCCGAATTGAGCGTTTCGGCGAGGCCGGTGAGCACGAACGCGCCGAGGATCGGCCCGAACAGCGTTCCGACCCCGCCAATGACGGGACCGAGAATGATCTCGATCGAACGGGAGATGCTGAAGACCTGCTCGGGAAACAGGTTATTGTAGAAAAACGCGTAGAACACACCGGCAAACGCCATCAATCCTGCGGAAACCATCACCGCATACATCTTGTAACGAAAGGTGTCGATGCCGGACGCCCGCGCCGCCTGCTCGTCCTCGCGGATGGCCAGCCAAAAATAGCCGACGCGGCTGCGGATGAGAAAATGGCAGAGCACGAAGATGAGCGCCGTCGCGGCCAGGATGACGTAGTAGAACATGGTCGGGTCGCCGCGCAGCCGCCACACGTCGTTGTGGGCGTATTGCTTGACTGGCAGGAACAGCCCGCTCGAGGCGTTGACGAAGTCCAAATGATCGAAGCCGATACGGGCAAACTCGGCAAAGGCGATGGTCAATATGGCGAAATAGACGCCGGCGACGCCGAAGCGAAACGCCAGATAACCGATGACCGCGCCGCAGGCCGCGGCGACCGGAATTGCCGCCACCAGACCGAGCCACGGACCGAGGCCGAAGCGCACGAACAGAGTTGCCGCGACATAACCGCTTAAACCCAGATAGATCGCATGCCCGAGCGAGAGCTGCCCGGCGAAGCCCATCATGATGTTCCAGGCCTGTCCGGCATAAGCAAAATAAAGAATGATGATCAGAACGGTGAGCAGATAATCGTTGACGAGCCACGGCGCCGCCAGGAATGCCGCCAGCAACGCAACCAGCACGACGGCGTTGCGGCGCGGCACCCCGGCGGTCAAGCGCGCGATCATGCCAGCCTCTTGCCGAGCAGACCCTGTGGCCGGAACAGCAGCACCAGAACCAGAATGCCGAAAGCGAACATGCTCTTGGCGGACGGTGTGAACAACAGGCCGCCGAGCGCCTCGGTGATCCCGATCAGCACGCCGCCGAGGAGCGCACCCGGCATGGAGCCGAGCCCGCCGGTGATCACGATGACGAAGGCAAGCAGCGTATAGCTCGGCCCGAGCATCGGCGTGGCGTCGATGATCAGGGTCATCATCGTGCCCGCCGCCCCGACGCAGGCGGCGCCCAGCCCGAAGGTGAGCGCATAAAGACGCTTGACGTCGAGCCCGACCACCTGGGCGCCGGTGTGATTGTCAGCGCAGGCCCGGATCGCCTTGCCGATCAGCGAATAACGAAAGAACGCAAACAACCCGCAAGCAAATACGATCGCCGCCAAGCCGGCATAGACCTTGGCGGCGTCGATGATGAGCGGCCCGACCTGGAAACTGTCGAAGGCATAGGAGGTCTGCACCGATCGCGCGTCAGGGCCGAAGACGATGAGCAAAGTGTTGGTAATGATGATCGCCAGCGCCACCAGCAGCAGGAACTGGGAATGCTCCGGCCGCGTGACGAACGGATTGATCAAGCCGAGCTGGAGCACATAACCGAATGCGAACAGCACCGCCGCGATCGGAATGAGCAGGATCAGCGGATCAAGGTGAAATCCGGAACAGAGCACCACGGCGATAAACATCGCGATCGTCATCATCTCGCCATGGGCGAAATTGACGACGCGCACCACGCCGAAAATGACCGACAGCCCCAGCGCCATCAGGCCGTAGACCAGCCCGGTCAAAACTCCGCCGACGGCGACGTTCAGATAAACGTCAAATGGCACCGAGCGACCTCAGCCGCGGCTGAGGTAGGACGGCATCGGCCATTCCGGCTTGGCTTCGGCGGCTTCCTTGGGCGCCAGCATGATGAGCTTGCCGCGGCGATTTTGAAACGCACCGTCCTTGACCTTGTCGTTCTGGCCCTTGGCGTTGAAGGTGATGCCGGGACCGATGCTGACATTGTCGGTGATGTTGGTGGTGCGGATGGCGTCGGCGAGCGCCTTGGGATCGGTCGAACCGGCGCGCTTAAAGGCGTCGGCGGCGACCATAAGCGCCTCGAAGGTGAAGACGTGGTTGGCGTTGAGGTTGATGCCCGGGTTGGTTTTGGCCAAGGCGGCGGCGAGCACCGGCGTCAGTCGCTTGTGCGGGTCCGGGGCGGGCGCGAGACTGATCGGTCCGTCGGAAAGTTTGCCCAGCGTCTTCAGATATTGATCTTCGTACCAACCCGGCCCCATGCTCAAAATGCCTTGCGGCGTCCAGCGCTGCTTGACCAGTTCCCGCGTCATCAGCATCGCGTCATTGAGGCGACTGACCACGAGCAACGCATCGGCGTTGGTCGCCTTGGCCTTCGCCACTTCGACGGAGAGGTCGCGCGCCGCCGGGTCGTAGGAGATCTTCTCGACGATCGTGTACGGCATGCCGAATTTCGGCATCACCTTGTCGACCGCGCCCGCAATCGCGGTGCCGTAGGTGTCGTTGATGTGCATGAAGACCACCGTCTTCGGCGCCGTGCCGGCGGCGGCGAAAATCTCCTTCTGATTGGCGAACGCGTCACCGACGATCATCGGCCCGGTCGGGAAATTCCGGAACACGAACTTGTAACCCTGCTCGGTGATCTGCGGCGCCCCGGCAATATTGATGACCAGCGGAATGCCCTTCTGTTCGGCGACCTGGGCGATGGCGGTGGTCTGGCCTGAATCGAAGGCGCCGACCAGAAGCTGGGCGCCTTCGCTGATCAGTTTCTCGGCTCTCGCGCGCGCAGTGTCGACGTTCGATTCGGTATCGCCGTCCATCAGCGTGATGTCCGGCAGCCCGAGCGATTTCAGGATCGCCGGGGCGATGTTGGCGCCGCGCTGGCAATCCTGCCCGATCCCGGCCTGCAACCCCGAGCGCGGCAGCAGGACGCCGACCTTCAGCGCGCCGCCTTGGGCGCGCACAACATTGAAGGGTGTGACGCCGGCGGCCAAACCAGCCGCGGCGCCGGCGGCAAAAGTCCGGCGGGTAATGCGCGCGGAACTCTGACGGGACTTGCGATCCATTGCGATCCTCCCATGATCATGCGGTCGGGCTTTTGCCCAATGATGCCGGAATTTTTCATGCGGTCACAGGCGCGAAAACGTCGCGACTGCCGATCCGGCGGCCTTCGATTGCCCGCAGCGCATATTGTTGACCTGGACAACAATTACGTCAATACCGGTACGGTGGTAATACGCTCCAGAGAGGGCCGTCATCCGCAGGGAGAACGCCGTCATGGCCGGAACGCGGAGGCCGAGGAAAAGCCCGCTACCGCCAAGCCGTGCGGCATCGGCGCGCCGCGGCCAGCATACGCCGATCACGCTCGATGCGCTCGACAGCCATCTCGGCTATTTCGTGCGGCGGCTGCAAGTCTGGGTGTTCCAGGATTTTATCCGCACGCTCGAGCGCATCGACGTCAGTCCGGCGCAGTTTTCGGTCCTGGTGGTGATCAGCGCCAATTGCGGGCTTTCGCAGGCCGAGCTCGCGGCTACGCTGGGGATCGAGCGGGCTCGGCTGGTGCGGCTATTGCACCGGCTCGAGGAGCGCCGCCTCATTTCGCGGCTGCAATCCTCCGCGGACGGCCGCCGCCATGCGCTCGAGCTCACGCCTCAGGGCCGCATTGTCCTGGCGCGCGCCAAGACGCTGGCCGCGCAGCATGAAGCACGGCTGACGGCGAGGCTCGGCCCCGAGCGTCACCGCATGCTGCTCGACGCGATCCGCGATCTTTAACCGCCCGCCAGCAGGCTTTCGACCGCCGCGCCAATGCGCAGCAGCGCGTGGTCATGGCCGTTGCGGGCGACCAGCATCAGCCCGACCGGAAGCGCGGCGGCAAGCGGCAGCGAGATGGCGCACAGGTCGAAGAAATTGCCGAACGCCGTATGGCTGATGAGCGCGTTATGGCTGGCGAAGAAATTCTTGGTATCGGCGACGTGCTGTCGCGTCGGCGAGACGATCGGCGTGGTCGGCAGGAGCAGCGCATCGAGCGGGGTTAGCCTACGGTCCATTGCGCGCACCAAACGTTCGCGCTCACGGAGGATCTGGATGTAATCCGACGCCGCCATGGCGCAGCCGCGCTCGATGCGCAGCCGAACGTTCGGGTCGATCTCAGCGCCGCGGCGCTTGATCCGGTCGCGATGAATGGCGCAGGCCTCGGGCGGCGGGATGCCGCCCTTGCCGTTGACCGCGGCCATATCGTCGAACAGCGAGATCACTTCGTGGCTGATGCGCGCGCCGGCGCCGTCGAGGCGCTTGACAGCGGCGGCGAAGGCCGGCGCGACGACGTCGTCTGGCCGGTCGGGCGACAATCCCTCGACCACGCCCAAACGAAGGCCGGCAAGGGCGGCCGGATCCAGCGGCAGGAATTCCTCGCCGGCCATGACCGCGTCGGCTTTGGCGCAATCGGCAACGCTTCTGGCGAGCGGTCCGACCGAATCGAGTGTGAAGCTCAACGGAAACGCACCCTCGGTCGGAATTCGCCGTTTGCTCGGCTTGAAGCCGACGATGCCGCACAGCGCCGCCGGTATGCGTACCGAGCCGCCGGTGTCGCTGCCGATCGCGATCTCGCACATGCCGTCGGCCGCGGCGACGGCGGCACCCGCCGAGGAGCCGCCGGGCACGCGCGTACGATCGCTCGGATTACCCGGCGTGCCGAAATGCGGGTTGGCGCCGACCGCGGAAAAGGCAAACTCGGTCATGTTGGTCTTGGCGACGATCACGGCACCGCCGGCGCGCAGCCGGTGCACGATCGGCGCGTCGGCCCCGGCCGGCGCCGCCTCGTCAGCGAGCACCTTGGAGCCGGCGCGGGTCGGCTCGCCGGCGACATCAAACAAATCCTTGATGCTGACGATGGCGCCATCGAGCGGCCCGAGCGACACGCCGTGCGCGGCGCGGGCTTCGGCGGCGTCCGCCGCCGCCCGGGCGGCGTCGGCGTAGACCGTCAGGCAGGCCCGCGCCCCCTCGCCTTTCGGGTCGGCGATACGGTCGAGCGCGTGTTCAAGTCGATCGCGGCAGGAGAGCGGTTTCATGCTGGTGTCCGGTATCGGATTTACCTCTCCCCGGCGGAGCGAGGTCGGAAATCGGCGGCCATTGCCGAATCCGCATCTGACCTGCCATCATTAGCGAAATTGGAAAGCCTGGGAAATGATCATGCGGCACGACAAGCCGACATTCTGTTTCATCGGCTTCGGCGAAGCGGGCCAAGCCATCGCCGCGGGCCTGCGCGAGGCCGGCGTCGAGCGGATCGCGGCCTGGGACATCTTGTTTCCGACGGCTGAGGGCGAGCCGCTGTTGCGCACCGGCGCGACGATCGGCGTGCGCTGCGCGACGTCCGCCGATGAAGCGGTCCGCCAAGCCGATATGGTCGTATCTGCCGTCACTGCGGCGTCGAGCGTCGAAGCCGCGCGCTCGGTCAAGGCGCAGCTTGCCGGCAAGCCGTTTTTCCTCGACATCAATTCGGTCTCGCCGGCGCGCAAGCAGGAGACGGCAAAACTCCTCGGCGATACCGCCCGCTATGTCGATGTCGGCGTGATCGCGCCAATTCATCCGGCCCGGCATCAGACGCCGATGTTGCTGGCCGGCGCCGATGCGGCCCCCGTGGCACCGCAGCTCGCCGGCCTCGGCATGCGTGTGAGCGTTGCCGGGGCGGAAATCGGGGCGGCGGCGGCGATCAAGATGGTGCGGAGCGTGATGCTGAAGGGCATCGAGGCGCTGACGCTGGAGTGCTTCCTTGCCGCGGCGCGCGCCGGTGTCGTCGACGAGGTCGCCGCTTCGATGAAGAACAATTATCCCGAGCTCGATTGGTCGAAAGTGATCCCCTACAATCTCGAGCGCATGGCGCGCCATGGCGCGCGGCGCGCCGCCGAAATGGAAGAGGTCGCCGAGACTTTGCGCGAGCTTGGCGTCGAGCCGCTGATGACCGCGGCCACCGTCAGGCGCCAGCGCGAAATGGGTCAGCTCGGCACCCAAGCTGCCGTGCGCGGCGTGCTCGACAAAGACCGCGCCGCCATGCTCAACGCCATCAGCAAAGCGGCGCGCGACCGGCATTGATGCGCGCGGGCACCTCGCGGTGAGGGTTTTTGGCTGGCGCTGTTTTTTCGATCAGTCGCGTCGCCGCATGATGTCGGCGAGGTAGCCAAACGACGCCTTCGGCGTGCGCTTTAACGTCGTGTAATCGATGTGGATCACGCCGAAGCGGCGGCTGAAGCCCTCGGCCCATTCGAAGTTGTCGATGAGCGACCAGACGAAATAGCCGCGCAGCTTGACGCCTGAGGCCAGCGCGCCGCGCGCCGCCGCAAGATGCTAGCGCAGATAGGCGATACGGTCGTCGTCATGCGCGGTGCCGTCGGCCGCCACCAGATCGTTGAAGCAGGCGCCGTTTTCGGTGATGTACACTTCGGGATTGCCGTACTGGTCGCGCAGCCGGATCAATGCCTCGGTCAGACCCGCGGCGTCGATCGGCCAGTCGAAGGCGGTGAAGCGGGTACCCGCGGGCACCGCTCCGTACCAGGCGCCGAGCAGGTTTTGCGGCCCGTCGGCGATATACATCGGGGCGTAGTAGTTCAGCCCGAGAAAGTCGATCGGCTGCTTGATGGTTTGCAGGTCGCGATCCGCGATCAGCGGCGCGAACTCGTCGGCAATCGCCGGCGGATAAGCGCCCTTGAACAGCGGATCGAGGAAAGTGCCGTTCCAGTACGCATCGAACCGCGCGGCGGCGCGGCGATCCTGATCGGTTGGCGATGACGGCCGCGTCGGCTGCACGTTGATCACGGTGCCGAGGTGAAGCCCGGCATGCTCGGCGCGCAGCTCGCCGGCAGCGCGCGGCCCTGCGCCAGGTTCTGATGGTGGATCGCCTCCGCGCAGGTTGGCCATTCCGGTCAGGCCGGGCGCATGGGAGCCGTTGCCGTGTCCGAACAGCGCGTGCACATTGGGCTCGTTGAACATCACCCAGTGCTTGACGCGATCGGCCAGACGCCGGGCAACGACCCGTGCGTAGTCGGCGAACTTTTCCGCGGTGTCGCGGTGCGGCCAGCCGCCTTGGTCCTGCAGCGCCTGCGGCAGATCCCAGTGATAAAGGCAGAGCCACGGCGTCACGCCGCGCGCAATCAATCCATCGACCAGCCGATCGTAGAAATCGAGGCCGCGGGGCTTCGATGGAGCCGGTCCCCGCGGGCAGGATGCGCGGCCAGGCCACCGAGAAGCGGTAGGCGTTGAAGCCGCCGCGTGCGAGCCATTCCACGTCCTCGAGCCAGCGGTGATAGTGATCGCAGGCGATGTCGCCGGTGTCGCCATTCTTCACCCGACCCGGCGTATGGGAAAACACATCCCACATGCTCTTGCCGCGGCCGTCGACGTCGACCGCGCCCTCGATCTGATAGCTCGCCGTCGAGGCCCCCCAGACGAAGTCGGCGGGAAATGCGTTGTCTTCGGCCATGGCGACACCCGGACGCAGCGCTTGCGGTAAGCCGACGAGGCCCCCGAGAATCTGCAGGAGCCCGCGGCGCGACACCGTCAGCATACATTCAAAATTCCGCTCGTCCCCGCGCAAGCGGGGACCCAGCCTTTGCGGCTTCGCTGTCCGCATTTTCGCTTGCGCGGGAATGAGCGGAGAATGAGGTCATCGCTTTC
>CAVRDC010000032.1:0-1489577 GCA_963719745.1 uncultured Alphaproteobacteria bacterium
CGAGTGCCACCATCTTTCGGCGGCGAGTTTTGAGCTTGTGGCCCGCCGGGCGAAGGCGCGATACGTCCTCGGACTGTCCGCGACCGTGGCCCGCAAAGATGGTCATCATCCGATCATCTTCATGCAATGCGGCCCTGTTCGGCATCGCGTTGATGCGCGCTCCCAGGCCGCCGGGCGGGGGATCGTTCACCGCGCCAGGCCTCGATCGACGCAGTTTCAACTTCCGCCACCTCTGGCGGGGGCGGACCGTCCTTCCATGCCAGCAATTTATGCAGCCATCGCACAGGACGAGTCGCGTAACAACCTGATCTTCGACGATGTGTTGAAGGCGCTGGAGGCGAAACGCTCACCGATCGTGCTCACCGAACGCCGGGATCATCTGGAATATCTGCAAGGCCGCTTTTCGCGCTTCGTGCGCAATCTTGTCGTCCTTCGAGGCGGAATGTCAGCAGCCGAACACAAGGCGTCAAATGCCGCCCTGCGAGTGGCGGACGATCAGGAACGGCTCGTCCTCGCGACAGGGCGGTACATCGGCGAGGGCTTTGATGATCCAAGATTGGACGCACTGTTCTTGACAATGCCCATTTCGTGGAAGGGCACGTTGGCCCAATATGTCGGTCGGCTTCACCGGCAGCATGCTGGTAAAACAGAGGTTCTCGTCGTCGACTATGTCGATGACCTCGTGCCCATTCTTGCGCGGATGGCGGCAAAGCGGCGATCTGGATATCGGGCGCTCGGCTATAGAGTTGAGTGATCCACCGCCAGCCCAAGTGTGGCGAGGACGTTGCATACATTGGAATGTCGTGCGGTAGCAGCCCTTCAGCCGTCTTTGGCGGCTTGTATGTTCTGGAAGGATCACCGTGGCCCGAGTCTTCACGCGTGAACAATTTTACGAGCTTGTTTGGTCCAAGCCGATGACGCACTTGGCGAAAGAGTTCGCGATCTCCGATGTCGCACTTCACAAGATCTGCAGAAAGCACGGCATCCCCAATCCGCCGCTGGGCTGGTGGGCGAAGAAGGCCGCAGGAAAGAAGGTGAAGCAGATACCGTTGCCGGAGGCCAAGGCCGGGACCGCTGACAGAATCACGATCGCAAACGCCGACCTCAGTCGCGAATCCTCGGCGCTCGCCAACGTACGCGAGCAGGCGCGGATCCTTGCCTCTGAAGGCAGTGACGATCAGGCTGCGCCGGCACACCCAATCGTCGATCGTACACTCGCAAAACTCAGGAAAGCGAAGCCGTCCCATATCGGCATCGTCGCTGCCGACGGCGCCGGGCTCATCAAGTGCGAGGTTGCATCGCCATCGATCGACCGTCTCGCGGTTATCCTGCCACGGGTTGTGCGCGCAGCATCGTTGCAGGGGTTCGAACTAGTGGCGGACGACGGATCGGCGCATTTCAAATCTGAAACCGAAGCCATCGGCTTCTCAATCGCGGAGACGGTTAGGCGCGAGAAGCACCTTCTGACCGATGCCGAGCGTGCCAAGGAGGAGGCTTGGGAACGAAAGCGCGACCTGGCTGCGCGACGGAATTCATGGGATAATGTATTCTTTGACAGGCCGCGCTTTCCAGAATGGGATTTCCATCCGACCGGTCAACTCTCATTCGAGTTCGAGCAGGTCTATCTCTTTGGGGGCGCTGCACCCCGGCGCACCTTCCGCGACGCTAAGGTCCAGCGCCTCGAGAACATGGCGAGCGACATTGCGGTGGGGCTCGCGGTTCTCGCTACGGCGAAGACGGAGCAACGCCTCAAGCGAGAGGCAGAGCAGCGCAGGGTCGAGGAGGACCGGCGGCGACGCGAACTGGCGGCGCGCATCAAGCATATCGAAGACCGCCGGACCGCCGGACTTGGCGCTATCCTGGTCGAACTCGGCGAGCTCGATCGGCTACGCCGCCTCATCATCTTGCTCACAGCAGAGGTTCCAGCCGAACCCACACCGCGGCTATCGACCTTTCTGGCTTGGGCGAAGGAGCATTTGGCAAAGCGCGAAGCGCGACTTTCGGGACAAGCGATTGAAGGCCGATTTGCCGCCGAGCATCTGTTCGGTGACGATGATGATCACGACTTCACGCCGGCCAGATGGTATTAGGCGAGAAGACTGGGCTTGGCGCACCGAGGGGGAGGATCCCTTCTACGCACTGTCCCGGACCGTTGCTGGCCGCGCTCCTCCTCCCACGTTCCCGCAGCCAAATGTGCATTCGCTCAGCCGCGCGGCACGCAGCGTTACGACGTGCTGGTGAGAACTGATGAAGATGCGCTGACGCAAACCCGTTACATCACTACTGGAACAAGCAGTGTGTCCTCGGCAAGAGATCCTCTGGTTCCGGTCTGTCAGAAATATGTCTACATTCTTCTGACGGGCGCTGGTCGCCATCTTCAGAATGCTACGAAAACAATTTGGCGATCTCGGCCATTGGGGCGAACAATCTTTGGCCTCCTTCGACGAGATATCTGAAGCGGTAGCGCTGATAGAACCGAGCCGCCCTGTCGTCCTTGGCGTCGACGACGAAGGCGTAGGACGCGATCTCGTTCCGCAGCACGCGGCTAAAGGCATCGAGGAGCATGAGTTCGCCGTGTCCTCGCCCTTGATGGCGCGCATCGACCGCCAGCCGTCCCATCAGCGTCGCCGGTACGACCGGATAGCGTGGTAGCCGCTTCGCAAGCGCCTCGGGCAATTCCGCAAGAGCGATGCTGGTCGCCGCAAGCGTGTAATAGCCGAGCGGAACGAGGTCACCGTCGCTGACCAGCACGAAGCACGAGGCGACCCGCCGCCTTGCGTCCTGTCCGGCCTGGTGTCGCAGATACCTGTCCAGCGGCTCAACGCCGCTGGCGAAGCTCTCTCGATCGTGCTGATCCGATAAAGGCTCGATACGCAGTGCGGGCGTAGTGGACGCCACTCAAGCACTGATCAGCTTGAGGTATCGTTGCGCGGCCGCTTTGAGCCGGGCGTTCGGCTCTCGCGGATTGAGGAGCGCCTCCGCGAAGACCCGGCTGTCGGCGGCGCTCAGCCGGATCGTCTGAGTTTCCTCGATGACGCGTACGGCCGCGTCATGCACACTGGCGATCACGAAATCCGTCAGTGTGCGTCCCTGCAGCTCGGCAGCCCGCTGGAACAACGCCTTCTGGTCGCGGGAGACCCGCGCCTCCAACCGCTCATCTCGCGCCTTGATCGTAGCTTTTCCTGACATGTCGCGCATACCTTGAGTTGCATTCAGAACGTGGCTATTATGTACGGCTAATAGACGGACGTTTCAAGCGGCGTTGAGTGCTGGCACCGCGGATAGGGGTCGCCATCGGCGACAGAGGGGGGCGCATGGATATCGGTAAACTGAACGGCATGGTGGCCGAAGATGCCGCCCTGCGCCGCCGTCAGGTGCTTCAGCCGGTGGGTGGCAAAGGTGACAAGATCTTTCCGCCGACTTATCCGCCATCTGACGAAGCCAAACGCGCTAACCGAAATGCGCCGCCCAGGCACGTCTATGAGCGCCGGCGGCTGAACGGGGCAGACATCTGGTGTGTCCTGGTCGACAGCGTACAGTCTCAGGCAAATCGACTTGAGGAATGCCTGCTCGCCGCCGTCTCTGACGGCATTCCTATTCCCTATGTCGAAGTCGATTTTACCGAAGCCAAGCTTGACGGCATCAGCAAGATCACGTCGCTCGATGCCCCGCATCGTGTCTACGACGCCATTATGCGTGACAGCCTGTACAAGGACGTCCCTTTCATGGAGAGCGATGTCGGCCAGCGTCTCGCCAAGGCGAAAGCGGCGGATGCGTCGGTTCTGCTCGAAACATCGCCGACGGCGCTCTTGTTTGGCGCGTGGCATTCGACCGGGCAAGGCGGCGGCCTCGGCGCCAAGTTCGCCCGCTGCCTGATTTCCGAAATCGTCGGTATCGATGTGCCGGTCGAAGACGTGGTTGTGAACCAGCGAACCGGTGAAGTCGAAATTCAAACATCGGGCCGGCGCACCGGCAGTCGCATAGATCCCTTGGGAGTGCTTAGAAAGGTCAAAGTCTTCAAGGGGGAGGACGGCTGGAGCACGACGAAGGCGAGCGCTGGCAAGAATGCAAAGGAGGTCAGGCCCTCCGAGATCAACCACGGGAATATCGCTCCTTCGGTTCAGCCGCTCGGCGTGACCTGCGACCACATCGAGCACAGCTTCGTCTTGAGTTTTGCGGCGCTGCGCCGATTGCGTTTTGGCGGCGCTGATAAGGACGTGGCGGGCCACAGTTTACTTGCGGCGCTCGGCCTCGTCGCGCTCACCGAGCAGGATGCGCGTGGCTACGCACTGCGATCGCGTTGCGACCTCGTCTGCGACGGGCGTGCGCCACTCGAACTGGTGCGCTCTGATGGCTCGACGGAAGCAATCGTCATCGACCGCGCGCAAGCGCGAGCGTTTTACGATGCGGCATACCATGCCGCGCAAAGCGCCGGCTTTGCTCTCTCGCCCGAACCGCTGAAGCTCAAGCCCCAGGACAAGCTCGTTGAGATCGTTCGCGAGAGCCAGAAACTGGCCCTTGCGCTTGAAGGTGGCGATGAGCACGGGGCGAGCCAGAATGAGTCTCATTCTTGAGGTCGAATATCTGCTGGGTGTCTCGTTTGCCGCCATAAGTCCCGACAGCGAAGCGCCGGACTGGCCACCGCAGCCCGATCGCATTTTTTCCGCGCTGGTTGCAAGTTGGGCTGCGCGAGGCGAACGGGAAGAAGAGCGCAGAGCGCTCGAATGGCTGGAGATGCTTTCAGTTCCGCGTCTTTTCGCCTCGGAGGCGGAATCGCGCCCCGGCATAACCGTCTTCGTCCCAGCGAATGATCCGAGCAGTGACAAGCAGAAGCACGCAAAAAATGTTTTGCCTGCATTGCGCAATCGGCAGGCACGCGAATATGGCTTTCCCGCCGCGCGCCCGCATGACCCTGTCATCCGCCTGTGTTGGTCTGCCGCAGAGCCCGATGAGGCGGTGTTCTCTGCGCTGCAGGCTTTGGCCCACGACACGGCCTATATCGGCCACTCCGCCAGCTTGACGCGCTGCCGTTTTCTGCTTGACCCAGGCGCGCTGGAGTTTGGCGCAGTAAAGCGACCTCAGCGCGGTGTCTATCAAGGGCGCCTGGAAGAGTTGCGCCAAGCCTATGTCCGTTTTGAGAAATCGGCCGATAAGAAAGACCGGCCGCAAAAGGGCGCGCGCGTTCCGCCGGAGCCGGAGGCGAAAGTCGCGCGGTCAAATCTGTTCGGCGATGGAAATCGCTGGCTGATTCTCGAGCATGTCACAGGCGATATGCCGGATGTACGCGCGTGTGCTCTCGTCGCCAAAACGCTGCGAGATACACTCCTCAGCGGATATCAGCAGATCGGACTCGAAGACAAAATCCCCGAGGTAGTCAGCGGCCACGCGGCGGATGGAGCGCCAGCCCGCGCACCGCACCTTGCAATCATTCCGTTGGCGTTCGCCGGCTTTCCCTATGCCGATGGTCATGTGATGGGTTTCGCGCTCATTCCGCCAGCGGACGGCGGAATAGAGGCGGACGGAGCGTTTCGCAAAGTCATGCGGAACCTTTCGCCTGTTGATGAAGAACGGGGCCGACGGATTCTCACCCTGACTTCAAAGTCGGGAACGTCCGCCAGTTCCGCCTTTTCGATCGGTCTTTCCCCGACCTTCGAGCCGCCGGCGGACAAGCGGTCGCTCAATCCCGCGCTTTACACCGGAACGGCGTCTGTCTTTGCGACAGTGACGCCCATCGTGCTCGACCGGCATCTGAAAGAGACAGGGGCCGCGCGTCAGGAAGAGTCCGCCGGACAGATTGCCGCGGCATGCCGCAATATCGGGCTTCCGGAACCGGAGGCGGTCGTCGTTGCCAAGCATTCGGCTATTGAGGGCGCGCCGGCCGCCTATCCCTCCGGCAAGTCGCCGCGCTGGATGAACTGGCGCCTGCCGCCATCGCTGGCCAGCCGTCAGCTCACCCATGCCGTGATCCGCTTCGCCGAACCCATCGACGGCCCAGTGATCTTGGGCGCGGGACGGTTCGTGGGATTGGGATTGTGTCGGCCCGTGGATAGCGAGGGCGCCGATGCTGACCGCTGAGGACTTCAGCACCTTCATTCACGAGGTTCATGGCTACCCGCCGTTTCCGTGGCAGAAACGGCTGCTCGCGCAGGTGGCGGCGAAAGGCGAGTGGCCCCACACGCTCGATCTGCCCACCGGATCCGGCAAGACGGCGGCGATCGATATCGCGCTGTTCCATTTGGCACTGGAAGCCGATCGCTTCGCGGAGCGGCGCGCCCCAGTCCGCATCGCCTTCGTAGTGGACCGCCGGTTGGTGGTGGACGATGCCTTTGAACGGGCGCGTTTGCTTGAGGCGGCGCTTGCCGTGCCGGCCGGCGACGTGACCGCGCGTGTGGCCGAGCGTCTCAAGGTGCTTTCCGGCGATGGGCCGCCGCTCATCGCGCGGCGCCTGCGTGGCGGCATTCCGCGCGAAGACGATTGGGCGCGGACGCCCTCGCAACCGACGGTGTTGTGCTCCACCGTCGATCAGGTCGGTTCGCGGCTCCTGTTTCGTGGCTACGGCGTTTCCGATTCCATGAAGCCGGTCCATGCCGGCCTGATCGGCTCCGATTGTCTGATTCTGCTCGACGAGGCACATCTTGCCGAGCCGTTCAGGCAGACGCTGGACTGGGTTGAACGCTACCGTGGACAGAAATGGCGTAAGGAAAAAGGTGTCGCGCCTTGGGGTTTTGCGCGTCTTTCCGCCACGCCTGGAGAAAAGTCGGAAGATGTCTTTTCGCTCGACGACGACGACAGGGCAAACCCGATTCTGAGGCAGCGGCTGGAAGCCGAAAAGCCTGCGCTGCTTGTTGCGCCCGCCAAATCAAGAAAGGAGACGGAGGAGGCGACCGAAATCGATGATACGGATGACGGGAGCGGTAGCAGTGCGAGAGACCCTGCACGCCGCGCGCCGGCTGTTGTTAATCAGATCAAAGAGGGGCTCAAGTACTTCAAAGACAGCCAAAACGGCGTTCAGCGACCGGCGATAGGTGTGGTCGTCAACCGTGTTGCCAGGGCGCGGGAGGTTTTCGCGCAACTCAGGAAGCAGTTTCCGGAAAAGCCGGAGGACGGTGCTGCCGAAGAGCCAATTCCTGAAGTCGTCCTGATGATCGGACCAGCAAGGCCGGTGGACCGGGACGATCTCGTTGAAAAGCTGAAGCCGATCCGCACCAGCGAATCGCGTGAGCGCGAAAGGCCGCTCGTCCTCGTTGCGACCCAATGTATCGAGGCCGGCGTGGATATCGATCTCGACGCGCTCATCACTGAGGCTGCCCCGCTCGACTCCCTGCGGCAGCGTTTTGGCCGGCTCAACCGCGCTGGCCGCGACATCAAGCCCTATGCGGCAATCATCGCGGACAGAACCGATATTTCGGCGCGAGCAGACGATCCCGTCTATGGCAAGGCGACCAAACTGGCCTGGGAATATCTTGCCGGCGTCGCGAAAAAAGAGAATGGCGCACTATCTGTCAATTTCGGTATTGACAAGATGGACGCGCTGACGCCGCCAGATCATCTGGCGCTGACGGAAAAACCGGACGCGCCCGTTCTTCTCCCCGCCCATCTCGATCTCCTGAGCCAGACCGCGCCGATCCCGGCAGCCGATCCGGATGTGGCGCTGTATCTGCATGGTCCGGCTCGCCAGCCGGATTCGATCACAATCGTTTGGCGGGCGGACATCGACCCCGCTTGGGACGATCAGGATTTGATCCGCCTGCTGACAGTTGTTCCGCCGCGCTCGCGCGAAGCGATCGAACTGCCGATCTGGACAGTAAGGCGCTGGCTTGATGGGCGCCACAAATCGGCTGCCGATGTTGCGGACGTTCCAACTCAAGGGCCTGATGACGATGAAGGGCGCGAGAGAAGGCGCGTCTTCCGCTGGAGAGGAGAGGACGAGCGTTCGCAATGGATAGACCCTTTCGCGCTTAGGCCCGGCGATACCATCGTCGTTCCGGCAAGCTATGGAGGCGTGGACACCTTCGGCTGGAATCCCGAGTCTTTGGTGCCCGCTGAGGATGTGGCGCAGAAAGCAGCCGAACCCTTCGCACAAAAGAAGTTTGCCGTGCGCGTCGCGCTGGGGTTGTCCAGGCAACATGTGAGCGACGAGATGCTCGTTGGAACGCTGGCCGAATTGCGGGGGGAAAATGCGGAGACGGTCAGGCAAACCTTGCTTGAACTCAAGTTGCCAGCGGAGATCAGGGAAGCACTTGAGCAGCTCAAAGACGCCAAAGGCAAGCGGGGAAAGCCCCGCGTCGTCGTGGATTTCGATCTCTATGGAGAAAACGAGAAGGGCGAGCCCCGTGGGCTGGTATTCTTGGCGCCTTTCGGGGTTAAAATCCGTGAAGAGCGGAAGAGCACCAATGGTGACGAAGACGGGCGTCCCAATTCCACCGAAGACGATTCGGCCGGATCGATCTTCGATTTCCCGCTTTCGTTGGATCAGCACAGCCGCGACGTCGAATGCAAAGCCGAAGATCTTGCGAAACGCGCAGGTCTGCCGGCCGGACTCGTCACGGATCTGAAACTTGCAGGTTTCCTTCACGACCAGGGAAAGCGCGCCCCACGCTTCCAGGCCTGGCTGCATTTCGGCGATCCACTGGGCTTCGACGACGAAGACGAGAAAAACATTCTCGCCAAATCCGGCCGTGTGCTGCCACCCGTGGCGCGGGAAAAAGCGGGGCTGCCTGATCGCTGGCGGCACGAGGCGCTGTCGGTCAGGCTTGCATGTGCGCATGTGGGTTTGGCGCAGGCCGGTGATCCCGATCTCGTCCTCTGGCTCGTCGGCTCTCACCACGGTTATGGACGTCCTTTCTTTCCGCATCGAGATCCCGAAGAAAAGGCGCCGGACGTTGGGCCGCAGTCTCTCGCCTTCGACTGGAATGGCCTCGATTGGTCCTCGCTTTTCACACGAACTCAAGGCTCGTTACGGCGTGTGGGAACTGGCGCGCATGGAGGCGATCTTACGCCTCGCCGACCATCGTGCTTCCGAAGAAGCTCGGACCCGTGCAGAGGAGGAGGGCGAATGACCGCCGCGAAATCGCATCGCCTCGACGGGTTGGAGCCGGACAACCTGCTCGCCTTTCTCGCGCTGCTGGGACTTTTGCGGGCTTTGGAAACCGCGGACGACACGCTGTATCCGCGTGCCGCCTGGGACATCGATTGGCCGCCGCTTAGGCCTCGGCTGGTTCTCGCGCGGGAAGTCACCGCTGAGCAAATCTCAGGAGTCGCCGCCGAAGGGATCGAGACGGTCGCGGCAGGTTATGAATTCGATGACCGCAAAGACTTGAACTACTCGCGGAAGGAGTGTCGCGAGCTGCTGACGCGGGAGGCGACGGCGTCTTGTGCGGATCGTCGCGAGCGCATCGACCTCCTGGCGGGCTTGATGAGCGACTCGGCCATCAAGGATGACAAAACAGAACCGGTGGACCCGACGCCGTTGTGCCTCCTCTTCGGCCAGGGTCATCAGCATTTCCTTGAACGGCTCGCCGGCGTGCCGCGCGAAGCGGCACCGCCGCCTCGCGGAAAAGGAAGAAGCGCTGTTAGTTTGTCCGCATCCCAGTGCCTGGCCGAGGCGCTGTTCCAGCCTTGGCGCCGCGACGATCCGACTTTTTCTTTTCGCTGGGACCCGGCGGAAGATGTCCGTTATTCGCTGATGGCCGGCGATCCGACCGATGCCGCCTACAAGGCACGTACACAGCATGGCGCCAATCGCCTTGCGGCCGTCGGCCTAGCTGCACTCACTCTCGTTCCCGAGATGCGGGCGGGACGCGTCCGCCCCACCGTCATCGGCGGCATGTCCGGGGTAGACGGCTTTTCCTTTGCTTTTCCGATCTGGCGTGATGCGGCGACGCTGACTGCCATCCGTGCTTTGCTTTCCCATCCGAACTTGCGCAAATCCGAAGGGCTCAAACATCTGGGAGTCGACCATGTTGTCGTCGCGCAGCGCATATCGGTCGGGAAGTTCATGAACTTCGCGCGCGCACGGCCGCTCTCTTAGATGGAGCACCGCGATGCCGACCGATAACCAGCTCGAATTCCACCTCCCCGCGCCGCCAATAAGCGGCGACACGCCGCTCATTCCGGCGCGGATGGTGAACGAGTTCGTCTACTGCCCGCGTCTGGCTTATCTCATGTGGACACAGGGCGAATGGTCGGAAACGGGCGACACCGTCGAGGGCAAGCGCGTTCATGGTCGTGTCGATCGCCCGAGCGCGCCGCTGCCGGCGCCCGAAACGCTCGAAGCGGACGAAGCTCCGACCGGCGACAAAATTGTCAGCCGGTCGCTGACGCTTTCCTCGGCGACGCTGGGCGTCATCGCCAAGCTCGATGTCGCGGAAGCCGAGGATGGCGTGGTGACGCCGATCGATTACAAGCGTGGCCGGCGCCCGCATATTGCGCAAGGCGTCTACGAACCGGAGCGCATCCAGGTCTGCCTCCAGGCGCTGTTGCTCGAAGAGAACGGCTACCACGTCGAGGAAGGCGCCATCTATTATGCCGAGAGCCGTGAGCGGGTGCGCATCACGCTCGACGAGACGCTTCGGTCGGCGGCGCAGGCGGCGGTCAGCGAGCTTCGTCTGACCGTTTCTCAAGGTCATATCCCGCCGCCGCTCAAGGACAGTCCGAAATGCCCGCGCTGCGCGCTCGTGACGGTCTGTCTTCCGGACGAGGTTCGCTCTCTGTCGGGCTCGTCGCTCGCGCCGCGGACGATCGCCGTTCCGCCGGACGAGGCGCTGCCGCTCATCGTCCAATCCCAGCACGCCCGGATCGGCAAGGAAGGCGAGACGCTCAAGATCACCGACGAGGAGAAAGGCGAAGCGCAGGTGCGCTTCATCGACATTTCGGATGTGGCGCTGTTCGGCAATGTATCGATCACCACGCCGGCGCTCGCGGCGCTGCTCGAACGCGAGATTCCGGTGACCTTTCACAGTCACAGCGGCTGGTTTCGCGGTGTTGCCCACGGCATTGGTCACCGCAATGTCGAGATCCGTACGGCGCAATATCGCTTGAGCTTCGATGAGGCCGCGTGTCTGCGGTTCGCCAAGGAGCTGGTCGCGGCGAAGATCACGAACCAGCGGACAATCCTGCGCCGGAATTGGCGCGGTCCGCCGGAGGAGCGGCAGGCAGCGCTCGACCGGCTTGGGGCCGCGCGCAAATCCGCGGATGGCGCGGCGACGCTGGCGCAGCTGCTCGGCGTCGAAGGAGACGCGGCCGCCGTTTATTTCCGTGCCTTCGCGGGTCTGTTGAAGTCGCCTGAGGACAAGCAAGGCGCCGGCGAACTGGCGCCATTCCGTTTCGAGGCGCGCAATCGTCGTCCGCCGACCGATCCGGTCAACGCCATGCTGTCGCTTGCTTATGCGATGCTGACCCGACATTTGACGATCGCGTTGGCATCGGTAGGGCTCGATCCCTACCGGGGTTTTTATCATGCACCGCGCTATGGCCGCCCGGCGCTGGCGCTCGACCTCATGGAGCCGTTCCGCGCGATTATTGCCGATTCCGTCGTGCTGTCGGCGGTCAATACCGGCGAGGTCGCGCCGAACGATTTCGTCGTGGCGATCACGGGTACGGCACTGACGCAAGCAGGGCGCCGCCGCTTTGTCGAGGCGTTCGAGCGTCGCCTCTCCCAGGAGACGACGCATCCTGTCTTCGGCTATCAGGTGAGCATGCGCCGCATGCTGCTGGTTCAGACGCGGTTGCTGTCCCGGTTTCTTTTGGGAGAGTTGCCGACCTATCCTCACTATTTGCCGCGGTGAGCACCCGCCCCATGGCCGACGAACGCCTCTTCATCGTGACTTACGATATCTCCGACCAAAAGCGCTGGCGGCGCGTGTTCAAAGCCATGCATGGGTATGGCGAATGGATACAGCTTTCCGTTTTCCAGTGTCGTCTCTCGCAGCGGCGCCGCGCCGAGCTCGAGACGCAATTGCGTGAACTGGTGAAGAATGGCGAGGACCACGTCCTTCTGATTGATGTCGGACCGGCAGACAAAATCGAGCTGGCCATGGAGAGCATCGGCAAAACGTTCTCGAAAATGGAACGCCGAGCTACCGTCATATAGAAAGATTGCGCGGTTCTGGAGAAGGAGGCCGGCTCTGGTTAAACGTGTTTCGTATCCGCCGGACGCTTTCGAGCGGCGATGTGCCGCGCGAAACCCCGCACCCGCTCGAATCTCGGTATATTGTTGGAATCGCGAAGCTCTTTGACATGGTCAATACGATGGCGTGTAGAATTTGGCAGGTTTCGCCCATCGTCGTGGGCCACCGGTCGAAAACGCAGCAAGATTGCCTTGGTATCCAAGGGCTTGTAGGGTGGCTGCATCCGAGGCGCGCGCGCCTCGGCCTCATTGAAGTGCGCCGAGCATCGACGACCAGCGGCGTCGACCGTCGATGCGCATCCGAGGCGCGCGCGCCTCGGCCTCATTGAAGCTGTCAACGTCGGTCGCCGATGACGCCGACGCGTCGGCTGGCATCCGAGGCGCGCGCGCCTCGGCCTCATTGAAGTCGCGCAGTCACGGTGCACGAACCGACGTCCGCGACGGCATCCGAGGCGCGCGCGCCTCGGCCTCATTGAAGTCAGTCATCGCAGGCCGCTCGCGATGACCGTTGCGCTCGCATCCGAGGCGCGCGCGCCTCGGCCTCATTGAAGTCGGATGGCAACGCGCGTGTCGATGCGGATCGACGGCCGTGCATCCGAGGCGCGCGCGCCTCGGCCTCATTGAAGCTGCACCGCGACATGCTCGCGTACGCGACGTCCCGTCGACGCATCCGAGGCGCGCGCGCCTCGGCCTCATTGAAGTGTCAGCGGCCGAGCGTGGCTCGGCGGCTACGACGCGTCGGCATCCGAGGCGCGCGCGCCTCGGCCTCATTGAAGCAGCGAGCGCACGGCGCCAGCTGCCATCGACGTCGCGGTCGGCATCCGAGGCGCGCGCGCCTCGGCCTCATTGAAGCTTGACATGTAGACAGCGGTTGGCGATGCCGTGACGCGGCATCCGAGGCGCGCGCGCCTCGGCCTCATTGAAGTCGCCGAGTCAGTGACGCTTCGCATCTGGCGATCGGCGCGCATCCGAGGCGCGCGCGCCTCGGCCTCATTGAAGCGTCGGCGTAGCGACCAAGCTGCGGCACGTCGACCAGCGCGCATCCGAGGCGCGCGCGCCTCGGCCTCATTGAAGCCATCGGATCACTTGCGCGGCGTAGTCGCACAATCCCGACGCGCATCCGAGGCGCGCGCGCCTCGGCCTCATTGAAGCGTCGCGTCGTGTGACGGTGGCAGATCGGCAGCGATGATCGGCATCCGAGGCGCGCGCGCCTCGGCCTCATTGAAGCGTGGACGAGCGGACGCAGTCGAGCGAAGTCGCGCTAGTCGGCATCCGAGGCGCGCGCGCCTCGGCCTCATTGAAGCGCGTCGGCGACAGGTCGGCGCCCTCAGGTCGGCGACCAGCATCCGAGGCGCGCGCGCCTCGGCCTCATTGAAGCTGCGCGGTGGCTGCGACAATCCGCACGTGCAGCTTGCCGGCATCCGAGGCGCGCGCGCCTCGGCCTCATTGAAGCGCGGCGGCAGATACCGGCATCGTCCGTCACGTCGCGGCATCCGAGGCGCGCGCGCCTCGGCCTCATTGAAGCGGCTCAATAACGCGATCAGTGCCCTGGTGCCGCCTGCGGCATCCGAGGCGCGCGCGCCTCGGCCTCATTGAAGCCTGACGCGCGAACTCGACGGCTACCGTGATGATCGATCCGCATCCGAGGCGCGCGCGCCTCGGCCTCATTGAAGCTCGCAGATCGTCCGTGCGAGTCCGTTGGCCACGTCTCGGCATCCGAGGCGCGCGCGCCTCGGCCTCATTGAAGCGATTCGGCGCATCGCTCGTGTCGCACGGACTCTGCGTCGGCATCCGAGGCGCGCGCGCCTCGGCCTCATTGAAGCGACGCGATGACGCTCGCGGCGGTGTACCAGGGCGACGGCATCCGAGGCGCGCGCGCCTCGGCCTCATTGAAGCGCGATAGCTCCAGCTCGCGCTGTTGCGTAGGTGCCGACAGCATCCGAGGCGCGCGCGCCTCGGCCTCATTGAAGCGTCGCGTATGGCGCCGCGGTCGTAGCGGCATTCTGCGGCATCCGAGGCGCGCGCGCCTCGGCCTCATTGAAGCCCAGTAGCGGTCAGAATCTGGATACCGTGCGCTCGGCTATAGGGTCGAGTGATCCGCCGCCGGCCGCTCATCGGCTGAGGTCCAGTTCCGTTCCGGTTCGCAGACGTTCCATGTAGGCGCGATAGGCGAAATTGCGGTCGCGCTTCTTTCCCGTCGTTTCCACGAGGATACCGATTTCGGCCAGCACCTCGATGGCGCGGGTAGCGGTCGGTTTGCTCGTGTCGAGCAGCTTCATCGCCGAAGCGACGGTCACGATCGGATGCCGTGGAAGCCGCTCGAACAATCGGAGAGCTGAAACGGATGCCGATTCGACGCCGAGCAGCCGCGTGCGATCCGCGCTGACGAGGTTGAACAATTCACGCGCCGAGGCGACAGCTTCATCGGCGATCGTGGCGACGCCATCGAGAAAAAAGTCGATCCAGCCTTCCCAGTCGCCCTCTAGCCGCACGAGGTTGAGACGTCGGTAGTATTCCTCGCGATGACGCTTGAAGAATAGGCTGAGATAGAGAAGCGGGGCCTTCAAAAGTTCCCAGTGTTCCAGCAGGAGGGCGATCATCAGGCGGCCGATCCGCCCATTGCCGTCGAGATAGGGATGAATGGTTTCGAACTGCGCATGCAAGAGACCCGTCCGCACGAGCTTCGGCAGCCGGTCATCGGCATGGATGTATTTCTCGAAGGAGCCGAGAAGCTGCGAGAGTTTCTCGGAGGGCGGTGGAACATAAGCCGCGTTCCCGGGTCGGCTTCCGCCAATCCAGTTCTGGCTGCGGCGTATTTCTCCGGGTTGCTTGCTCCCGCCGCGCACGCCGCGCATCAACCGCTTGTGTGCTTCGTTCAACAGCCGCAGGGAGAGCGGCAGGCCACGCTTCGACGCAAGCTGACCACGCGCATGACTGAGGGCGTCGAGGTAGTTTGTCACCTCCTCGACATCGGCGTTAGGCTGGGGCTGTTCCTCGGCTTCGAAAGCGAGAAGGTCGACGAGCGATGCTTGCGTGCCCTCCATCTGAGACGAGATCACCGCTTCCTTGCGCACGAAGGCGTAGATGAACCAGTCGAGCGAAGGCACCATCTCTCCCGCCAGATCGAGTCGGATAAGCGCCTGCTCGGCTTGCCCAAGGCGACGTTCGAGCTTCGTGTCGATGACGAGCGCCGGCCGCACGGGCGGCAGATCGAAGGGAACGAAGGCATCGACTTTTTCGCCCCCTGCGGTCACGCTTTCGTATCGGCCTGTTGTGCGCTTCGGCATGACTTGGCGGCTCAACCCGGGGACGACTTCGTTCCGGCGGCCGGACGCAAGGAACGCTCACGTTCCCTACCGGCCACGCTAAGAACGTACTTTTTACTAGCGGGAGCCGTTAGTCAAGAGATTGTTCCTAGCGCCAATGGCCCACTAAGAATTTGCTCTGGGATTTCGATCGTGAGCCGATCGAAATGCCTGAACCTCGACGGTGCTGCGGGCCGGACTCGAAACCGGCTACTGGATGGGCTTAGCGCACCGAGCCATTACGCCGCTGCCTTCTCGTCACCATCTCGGGCCTTTGTTGGCCGTGTGTCCTTCCACACCGCCGCAGTCAAGTGTCCCTATTGGATCAGTCGCCTTCCATCAACCTCAATAGGCCAGGTTCGTGTGATCGGGAGGGCGCAAACATGGCCAGCGTGAACGCCCTGTGCTATAGTGCTGACGGTCTTTTTCGTCCTGCCGCAGAATGCGCCGTGCGATCGACGACGCGAAAAATTGACCGGTTGTTGGCGATAGTTGTCGAAGCCGAGCAAAATTCAAATCGCGCAAATTTCCTTTTGAAATCAAAAGCGGAAAATTTTGACGGCTCGATGGTCGGGTTTGGACCGTCAGCAGAAAAAATTTGCGCTGATTAATCAGCGCATTACGATGCATTGAGAGAATCGAGTGGGAGTGAAGTGCCGCGGACTCCGGTCGGCGGGACAATCAGCGAGAAAAAGCTACGCCTTCACGTGTTTTTGCGTTTGCTCACTTTCGCTCGCGCAGCCGCCGGCGCTTGCTTGCTCTTTTTCGCCTGATTGTAATCGACCGCGGCACGGACGAGATTTTTCAGCGCGCGCTCATTGATCTTGTCGTCCTCACGGATATCGATGGCGCGTCGCATGTTGCCGTCGAGGCTGGAGTTGAACAGGCCCGCGGGGTCTTCCAGCGAGGCGCCGTTGGCGAAGGTCAATTTCACGATCGCCTTGTAGGTCTCGCCGGTGCAGATGATGCCGGCGTGTTCCCACACCGGAACCCCGCGCCACTTCCACGCCTCGACCGCGCCGGGGCAGGCCTCCTTGATGAGGCTTCGGACCCGGGCGAGCGTTTCGCCGCGCCAGTCGCCCAGCTCCTTGATCCTGCCGTCGATCAGCCGGGAGGGGAAGTCGGCTCGTTTGGCGTCCTTCGGGCCGCTCGCCATCTTCTTCATGCTCGTGGTCGCCTTCTTTATGGCTGTTGTCAGAAGCGATTCTTCGCTTCACCCGCGCTGCTGGCTACTTCCGGTACTCCGCTTTCAGTGTGTACAAGGCGTTGGCGTAATTGAAGGCCGCCAACTGACACTCGGCGACGAACTGCTGCTTCACGACCGGCTGCTCCTGGTACTTGGCGCATTCCTTCACCAGCCGCTCGATGGTTTTGTCGTTCTTGTACTGGCTGGCGCAGTATTCGATCACCAGGTGCTTTTCGGTCAGGCGCTCCTCGCCCTCGGCCGGCGAGGCATCGAGCGTCTGCATCCTGGCTTCGCAATCGCCGGCAGCGGAATTCGTTACCGAAACGGCACCTGGCAAGGCGTGCTTGCCGTTGGCCCCCCTGTTCAGCCAACTCGGCCGGGACCGCGGCGCTGACCAGGGCAAGAATCGAGGCGCAAGAAAGGATGGCGTTGGTCATCGCTGGTTGTCTTCCGTTGACCGGATGGCTCAGCGCACGAGGCGCGTGCGGCCTCCGACGGCTGGTAGCATGCAGCCCCGGCGATCGCCAGCTTCGGCGACGTGCGCCAAATTTTCGGCGTGGATGTCACACCGGCGGTTTCAGGCTCGTCATGATGTCGGAACCCAACAGAAGGGAGCGAACCATGACCCCGAACGACCTCTTTGCTGCGGCCCCCGAGCTCATGAAGAAGTGGACCGCCACATCGCTCGCCATCGCTTCGAGCCTTGACCCGGCCCTCGTGCATCTCGTCGAAATCCGCGCCTCTCAGATCAACGGCTGCGCCAACTGCATCAATATGCATGCCGCGGCAGCGCGTGAGAAGGGCGAGACCGAGCAGCGGATTTACCTGCTGTCGGCCTGGCGCGAGGCGCCCTGCTATACCGACCGCGAACGCGCGGCGCTCGGCTGGACCGAGGCGCTGACGCGGCTCTCCGAAGGCCACCGGCTGGACGCTGCCCGTGAAGCCCTGAAGGCGGAGTTCACCGCGCCGGAGCAGGTCCGGCTGACGCTGATGGTCAACATCATCAACGGCTGGAACCGCATCGCGGTCGGCTTCGGCCAGTTTGTCGATCCGGCGGAAGCAAAGGCGATCGCGGCCAAAGCCGTCGACAGGGCCGCCGAGAAGGCCGCCGCGTGATGGCGGGCGCCGGCCAAGGGGACACCGAGGACGCAGCGGCCAGTTTCGAGCCGCTGCGCGGCAAGCTCATGCGGGTGGCCTACCGCATGCTCGGCTCCATGGCTGACGCCGAAGACGCCGTGCAGGAGGCCTTCATCCGCTGGATGCGGGCCGACCGCGGCGAGGTGCGCGAGCCCGAGGCATTCCTGCGCCGCTCGGTCACGCGGCTGTGTCTCGATCAGCTCAAATCGGCGCGCCGCCGGCGCGAGACCTATGTCGGTCCCTGGCTGCCCGATCCGGTCGTGGAACAAGAGCAGGAGGAAGACGTCACTCTGCCGCTGATGCTGGCGCTGGAACGGCTGTCGCCGCTGGAGCGGGCGGCGTTTCTGCTCCACGACGTGTTCGGGCTTGCGTTCGAGGAGGTCGCCGCGACCATCCAGCGCGACGCTCCGACCTGCCGGCAGCTCGCCAGCCGCGCGCGCAGCCATGTCCGCGAGGCGCGACCGCGCTTCCAGGTGGAACAACAACGCGGCCTCGAGCTGGCCGAGGCGTTTTTCGCCGCCTCGCGCAGCGGCGATATGAAGGCGCTCGGCGCCATGCTGGCGGCGGACGTCACCGTCCATGCCGACGGCGGCGGCAAGCGGCCGGCAGCGCTGGAGCCCATCGTCGGCTTCGATGCCGTCATGAAGGTCAATGAGTTTCTGGCCGCGCACTTCCGGCAGAACGCCTCGAAGCTGGTGCGCACCGGATACATCAATGGATTGCCCGGCTTCATTTCGCTCGAGGCCGACGGCGAACTCCAGACCACCGCGCTCGACATCGAGGACGGCAAGATCGCCGCCATCTATGTGGTGCGCAATCCCGACAAGCTGCGGCATCTGCATTAGACGGCTGTGGCCCGGATGGAGCGAAGCGAAATCCGGTACGATTAAAAGTCTGTCCACGAGCTTCGCCGCGCTCCATCCGGGCTACGTGCTAGTCGCCAAAGTGCCGGATTGCGTCGCAGGCAACCCAAGCTACGCTTATCAGACGGCGGACCCATTGCGCGCAATTTAAGGCTTGTCGCCAGTAAATTACAATATAAAGTTGTCATACTCGCAAATGGTGGCGGGGTTGGAGGGGCATCCATGACACCTGAGCCAAATTCATCCGATCAGCGAACCCACATTGCGTTGCTGGAGAAGGACGTCGAATTCCTCAAGGTCCGCTTCGACGAGTTAAGTGCAAGCTTCTCGCAAAAAATCGAGGAAGCAAAAGAACAAAATACTAAGAGCCCATCCGGGAAGTTTGGATTCATGGCGAGGGGTTTGCAGCAAGTCGCCTGAGCATGATGCGGATCATGGCGAGGCGAATGAATGCAGCGACGGTTGTGGTGTAGCGCTCAAAGTCGCGGGCCAGGCGGCGATTGCGACTGATCCAGGCAAACGTCCTTTCGACAATCCAACGTTTGGGCAGCACCTCGAAACCGGCAATGTCCGATCGCTTGACGATTTGCAAACTCCAGGCACCGGTATGCCGCACGGTCAACGCCATCTTGCGTCCCGCGTATCCGCCATCAGCAAAGATGCGTTCGATGAACGGGAACAGTCGTCGCGCTCAACGCAGCAAGTGGAAAGCCCCATCACGGTCCTGAACATCAGCGGGATGAACGACGACGTTCAACAAGAGGCCCAGTGTGTCGACCAGGATGTGCCGCTTTCGACCTTTGATCTTCTTGCCCGCGTCGTAGCCCGAAGGATCGAGCAAAGACCCCCCTTTTTGCGCCCCCTTCGCGGTCTGCAAGTCGATGATGGCTGCGGTCGGGCTCGGCTCTCGGCCCTCCTGCTCGCGCACCGCGACGTACAGTTCGTGATGAATGCGCTCCAACGTGCCGTCCCAGTTCCAGAGCTCGAGATAGTCATACACCGTGCTCTTGGGCGGCAGGTCCTTGGGCAAGGCCTTCCATTGGCAACCGGTCCACAAGATATAGAAAATCCCGTTCAGCACCTCGCGCACATTCACCGACCGTCGCCGCCCGCCATGTCTCGCAGGCGGAATCATCGGCTCGACAATCCCCCATTCGGTATCGGTCAGATCACTCGGATAACGAAGGCCGTTCCGATCCGCAGAACGGCGGTGTTCAGGCTTCCACATCGGGCGCTCCCAAAAAATCAAGCGCCCAATAAGGAATCACATCCAATTCATTCAACTCAAGAAGTTTCCGGATCGGCTCTAAGCAACTGGCCGACGCAGAGGAGAAGACCTTCAAGAAGTCTGACATCTGGAAGTACGGAACCCCAGTGGCGGGATTTGTTACTGCTTTTCTTGCCTGGTTCGCGCTTAATAGTACTAATACCAATCCTCAGATTAAGTGACTGACGGCGGCCCAGTCGCGGCGTGCGATGGACATGATTTTCCAGGGCTGATCGATCAGTGTGTTCCATGCGTAGCAACAGTGATCGACGATGTCGTCGAAGGATCGGAAGATACGGTTCGACAGCCAGTTCTGGCGCATGAACTGCCAGATGTTTTCTTGGGGGTTGAGCTCTGGCGCACGCGGCGGCAGCGGCAGGAGCGCTAGATTGCTGGGAATCCTGAGGTCCTTGGCGCCGTGCCAGCCGGCCTGATCGAGGATAAGGATGGCGTGCGCGCCGGCGGTTACTCTTGTGGCGATCTCGTCGAGATGAAGCTGCATGGCTTCGGTGTTGCAGAACGGGAGAACGAGAGCGGCGCCAGCTCCGCGTTCAGGGCAGACCGCGCCGAACAGATAGGTCGACTGTGTGCGCTGATCATGCGCGGCGCGGGGACGCGAGCCCTTCCTGGCCCAACGATAGGTGAGCTTGTTCTTCTGGCCGACCCGCATCTCGTCCTGGAACCAGACCTCTACCGGTGTGCCCGGCGCGAGCTTGGCGCGGACTTCCGCCACGCGATCGGCAAAGTTTTTTTGAACGCCTCCAAGGCATCAGGGTCCTGCTTGTAGGCTTTCGGCCGCGCGCTCACATGCGTGAAGCCCAGGCTCTTCAAAGCACGATAGATCGTGTCGTCCGAGACCGAGAGCCCAAACTCCTGGTGCAGCTGCATGATCAGGTCGCACGCCCGCCAGCGCACCACGCCGTGCACCGCCGGGATCGGACCCTCCTCCACGAGCCGGACCAGAAAGGCCCTGTGTTTTTTGCCCAGCTTGGGTGGCACGCCCGGGGAGGGAATGTTGATGAGACCGTCCGGCCCTTGCTCGTTGAACCGGATCACCCAGTCCCGCAACGTCTGACGGTCCATTCCGCCTATCGTCGCCGCATCCGTCCGCGATGCTCCATCGAGCACCGCCGCGATCGCCAAAAGCCGCCGCGCCTGCCCGCCGTCCTTCGCCCGCTTGGCGAACCCGCGGACCTCGCCCGCCGTATAATCAGCCCTCACCGCAATCGCCTGGCCCATGGCAAACGACCCTCCGTTTGCCACCTTAATTCATTTCGCAGATGATTTGGGAATCCCGAAGAAGTCAGCCACTCCGCGCGTTGGTATAACATGCAGACGACAATTAAAAATAAGGTGAGCGACGCCGTAGAACGCTATTATGACAACAAAGTGAAAGCAGAGATTTCCGAGTTGATGGATGGCAAATTTGACACGCTTCGAAACACTGCATTGAGCGACGAGAAGGTAGGAACCATCGTCGCGTCTAAGATGACGCCAATTATTGACGCGGCGGTTAGCAAAAACGAAGCAGAGCTCAAAACCGCGAGCGATCAGCAAGTTGACCGCACTTTTCGGAACATATTCGGGGCTAGCTTCCAGGAGCAGTTGGCTAGGCTGGCAGATGCAGCTAAGAATTTTGTTATCGAACTCGGGATATTTTTTATGCGGCCCCTGTCATAGGCCGAGGAATCCGCAAGCTAAGAATCTCTTCGACGAGGCGGCAAATATCTTCACCGAAGAAGTCAAATTCCAGAAGACGTTCACGCGCGCCCCCTCGGTCATCGTTTCGCTCAATTCAATTCATGGGACCACCCACAATGGAGATTTGGCCGTTTGGTTGAGTGCAGAACCGATCACGCCTAGCGGGTTTACTTTCAAAATAAAATCCCTGATGGATGATGTAAGCAATTGTAAAATTCATTGGGTGGCGATTGACGAGTTTTCGAAAAGGCAAGTGAGTGCCACCAAATAAGTTGAGAAAGATCTGCTTCCTCAATCGACGTTGCGCCTGATCCGGCTACTTGCCGTAATGGTTCTGCGGCAGAGGGGACGTATGCCACGACTTGTCTATTCGAGCGAGAAGCGCGGTCAGGGCGCGACAATCGAGCTTGAACTCAAAGGAAGTCGTGGTTTGCTCCATCGCGCAAATGGGCGTGTTGGTTTTTCTGTATGACAACAGCGGATTGATTCGCGGCATTATAAGCAACTTTTGGGGCGCGCAACTCTACAGGCAAAGTGACGTGTACAAGAATGCTCAGACAGCTCAAGCGTTGAGCATGTTGTACCCCGACATAGCCGAGCCGTTGCGGCATTTCAAAAATCCAGTGCTCGCCGTGTTCGCTAACGCGATCTGGCATTGTGGTTCTGCGGCGGAAGTATGCACCGTGCTCAATGAGGCCGCCGGCGAGCTCCCGGAGCTAGAGCGCGTGGCGTCAAAGTAAACGTAGGGTCGGCAAAGCGAAGCGTGCCCACGTGCTGACTTAGAGTTTGCGTTTGCATTGACGCTGACGTGGGCACGGCGCGAAGACGCGCCTTTGCCCACCCTACAGCTACTGCCGATCGTTGGAGAAAAGTTCCGCGCTTCGGCTTGGTCCTTGAGCGGCGGAGGGTATCCTCTGCTCGTGTGCGTAACGCTTCAACATGCTTCGCAACTTTCCGGAAATTGCGATAATGCGGGTTTGCGAGGGGTGTGATGCCTGACGTCCGTGTCATCTGCGCCATCGGGCAACGCGGCCAGCTCGGCCTGGGCGGCGGCCTGCCGTGGGAGGGAGAGCGGGGGCAGGAATACAAGGACGACGTCGCCCGCTTTTTCATGCTGACGCGCGGGCATGTCATCATATGCGGCCCGAAGACTGCGCGCTCGTTTCCGGATTTCGCCCGGCACGACCGGACGATTGTGGAGCTACGATCTTCCATGCGGCCGGAGGAGATGATCATGCGGTTTTCCGACCGCGTGATCTTCATCGGCGGCGGGCCGCCGGTTTGGGCCGCGTACGCGCACCTCATCCAGCATTGGGACATCACCAGGCTGCCGTATGATGGGGATGCGGATCGCTATTTTGACCCGGCGTGGACTGTCGCCGCCCATAGCCGCCGCCCGATTTGAGCCTCGCCGCCTTCGCCCGGTGAAAACGCCAGCCGCGGCCCCGGCTGGGTTTCACGACATCAAGGGGCGGCTTCCGCACCTTTTTGAAAGGGCCCTGAACTCACCGGGAACGCAACGGCCCGGGATGCTGTTGTCGCAGGTGGCTTCCATTAGTCAGTGAGTGCGAAATGAAAAAGCGCGTGGGATCGATTGTGCTCGGGTTTCACTTCGCGGCATATGGCAGCGCGAACATGTACAGACCGGTGAACAGGAGCAGAAAGAGAAAAGGCGGCGGCGAATAGACGATCCATGACGGAGGCTTCCCCACTGCCATGACGACGAAGTTGGCGACGACAGTGAGCGTAAAGAGCATCGACAGCCAGCGGTGGGTTTGCCGAATCCACGTGTTCCAGTTCAAAAGAACCTCCATTGTCAGCGTTCCGTCATCCTGAGACGCGAGCGAAGCGAGCCTCGCAGGATGCCCGGCCCCGGCGCCTCGGCCGTCGCCCTTCGAGGCCCGCGCTGCGCGCGGGCACTTCAGGGTGCCGGATAGAAGTGCCGTTACTCCAGCCGCGCCAATACCTGCTCCAGGTTGGCGAAAAACTTCTGCCAGCCGTACTTGGCGCCCTGGTAGTTCTGCGGCTGATCGGGCCGGAAGCCGGTCTGCTCCATGCGCAGATGGGTCCCCGTTTGCGTCGGGCTGAGCGTGAAAGTCACGGCGCTCTCAAGACCCAGCGCGCCCCACGTGTAGGACAGCGTCTTGTTTGGCTCGACGACGAGGACCTGACAGTCGATGACGCCGTTCCAGTTCGGTTGCGGGTCCATGCGCAGGCTGAATTGGTGGCCGACGACCGGCTTGAAGTCGTTGTTCATCAGCCACTCCGCGATCAGGTGCGGCTGCGTCAGCGCGCGCCAGATCTTGTCCGGCGGATAAGGCAGTTCCCGCTCGACAATGACGGAGAGCGTTTCGCTGGCGGGCTTGTTCATTGGTCCATCCTTTTGAGCAGATCTTCGAGGTCATCGAATTTCTTCTGCCAGAAGCCGGCCATCTGGCTGGTCCAGTCGATCAGCGGGGCGAGCGCACCGAGCTGCGCGCTATAGTGGGTCTGCCGTCCTTCATGGCGATCGCGCACCAGCCCGGCCTGCTTGAGGACGCCGAGATGCTTTGACACGGCCGGTTGCGAGACCCCGGCCTGCGCCGTCAGAGCCCCGACCGTCTGCTCGCCGTCGCGGCAGAGCCGCTCGAAGATCGCCCGACGGGTCGGATCGGCGAGGGTCTTGAACAAGGTGTCGTGGGGGTCCAGGGGCATTTCCATAACCAGAGAGCTATTGATCTTTTCATAACTCTGGAGTTATGGATTAGTCAAGTGCGAACTTGGAGCATCCTGCGCCACTTCCGCGTCGCTATCGGCAGTCGCGATTACATGCGGCAGATCTGCGGCGGCCGTATCCACCAGCTGGCGCGGGTTTGAGCCGCGCCCGACGCGTATTAGAGATGGCGCGTTTCCGCCGGAACGGTCCACCAGCTGTTGTCTCGCCCGTTAGCATACTTGATGGGCGCCGCCACAAAATCCGCCGGGATCATGTCATCCAACGTGCCCAATCGGACGGAAACATACGCGCCTCCGATCTGTTCGACATAGCCGCGACCGAAGGTATGAACGCCGCAGCGGCCGCAGAAGAAATGATGCTGGGTCATCGTGCCAAACTGATAATCCTTCAGCGCATCTTGTCCGGCGAGCAGCCGGAACGCGTCCGGTTTGACGATCGCGCCCCAGGCTCGGGTTTTCGTGCAGATCGAGCAGTTGCATTTGGTCGTGCCCGCGGCGAGCTCGATATCGGCCTCGTAGCTGACGGCGCCGCAATGACAGCTTCCCCGATAGGTCTTCAACATTGTCCGGAACTTCGTGGCCGTTCGCATGACAGCGAAGCCTAGGCCGGGCCTGTTGCCACCATGCTGTCAGCATGCGACGGTTATGGTCGGACCATGCGCCGCGCCGAGCGTTTGTTTCAGATCATCCAAATTCTTCGCCGCTCGAAGCGGCCGGTGACGGCGGCTGACCTCGCCGCTGAACTTGAAACCTCGAAACGATCGATTTACCGCGACGTTGCTGCGCTGATCGGCCAACGCGTACCTGTCCGCGGCGAAGCCGGCTTTGGCTATGTCCTGGAAGGCGGATTTGACTTGCCGCCGCTGATGCTGACCTCGGACGAGGTCGAGGCGGCCGTGTTGGGAGCCCAGTGGGTGGCGGGTCATGGCGATGCGGCGCTGGCCCGCGCGGCGCGTGACCTCATTGCAGCGACGGTGCCGGAAGGCCTGCGGCCGCTCATTGTCGACGCCGGCGCCCGGACGCCGCCCGGCTGGAAAATTCCTCCGGACGGGCTCGATGTCGCGCAGGCCCGCGCTTGGACGCGCGCGGGCCGAAAAATCGCGCTGGTCTATCGCGACAGTGAGAATTGAGAGACCGAGCGGGTCGTCTGGCCGGTCGTGGTCGCTTATCACGACGCGGTCCGGATGCTGATCGGCTGGTGCGAGCTGCGGCAGGAATTCCGCAGTTTCCGGGTCGACCGGGTAGTCAAGGCGAGCTTTTTGGACGAACGTTTTCCCGGCCGACCGTCGGCGTTGCGCGCCAGATGGTTTGCGAGCTGGCCAAAGCAGGCATCGGGAAAGGGCGGCGCACGGTTGCAGGAGCTTTCCGAATGAGAAACGATTGAGCGGGAGACGATGCTTTGTCGATCACCATCTACGGCATCAAGAACTGCGACACGATGAAGAAGGCGCGCGCCTGGCTGGATGCGCGCGGCGTCAAGTACTCATTCCACGACTACAAGACTGCCGGCGTCGAGCGCGAGCGGTTGGAGCAATGGTGCAGGAAGGTCGGCTGGGAGACCTTGCTCAATCGCAGCGGCACGACCTTTCGCAAGTTGCCGGACAATGACAAGAATGACCTTAACGCCAACAAAGCCATGGCGCTGATGCTGGCGCAGCCGTCGATGATCAAACGTCCGGTTCTCGATCTCGGCGGCGGCAAGCTGTTGGTCGGGTTTGGCCCAGAGCTTTACGGCAAGGCGATTGCGGCGCGCAGTTGAGCGACTGGACAACCGACAAAGCCGGTAGCTGCGGTTCGCATCCGTCGGCTATGCCGCCACCCTGAGCCGCAGCTCAACTTCGCCGAAAGTGACCACCGGCCTGATTTTGCGGCCATCGCCTTTTTCCAGCCGCACCAGTCCGTACCGTTCCATCGTCCGCAACGTTCGCGACAGATTGCTCTTGGCGCGTCCGCTGATCGTCGCGAGCGAGTTTATTGAATCCGGCCGTTTGTCGGCGATCAGCGCGAGCAGCGCCTGGTTTTTCTCCGATAACACCTTGGCGAAGCTTTCGACGGAGCTGAACCAGATATCGGGATCGTCGGCCGAGCGACGCCGGCGGCCTGCCACGATGTCGCGCGTGTAACGCATGACCACGTCGCGCGGAGCAATGCCGATCCTCAGGATCTTTGTCTTCATGCTATACCCGCCTCTTTCAGCACGGCCTTTACGCCGCGCCAAACCGATGATCGACCAGCCGGGCCGCGTTTGCTGCAAACCAAATGCGCGTTGTCGATACCGAACACGCGATTCCCGTCTGAATCATGCAGCGTCAGTGCATAAGCAATGCCGTACGGCCGGATTTCGTCAGCCGGCACGCGCCTTGCAACGATTTTGGCCCAGTAACCTTCGGCTATTTCCGCGAGAAACCCGTCAAGATCGAGCAGGCGATCGAGGCCCGGATCGTGCAAAGCCATGCCAAGAAGATATCATTCGCTGATAACTTAATCAAGGCATCCGGCCTGATCAAAGCGGGCGCAACGTCGCCTCTCATTTCTTCTGCTTCAGCCCAAGCATGAAGGCCTTTTCTTCGGGCTGCAGATAGACCACTTCAGTGAAGGTCCCGATCTCGGCAACGGTGTCGAAATAGGCAAACCGCGTCTCGTTGTGGCGGCCGCCCTGGACCAGCGAATAGCCGGCCGCTTCCATTTCCTTCACGCCCTGGGCGTAGTTCGGGATCTCGATGCCATAGTGATGAATGCCGCCCTGCGGATTGTGGTCGAGGAACTTGGAATAGGTGCTGACGCCGGCGATCGGCTGGATCAGCTCGACCTGCATATCGCCGGCCCAGCCAAAGGCCAGGTGCAGGCGCAACGGCGCCGGTTTGCCCAGATAGGTTTCGTCCTGGAGTTCCGGCTTCTCGATAAACAGAAATTCGGGAACGCCGAGTTTTCCTTTGAAGAAGGCCATGGCTTTATGAATGTCGGGCACGACCACGCCGATTTGATATGCGCCTTGCGCCAAAGTGCTGGGCATTGTTGCTCTCCCTTTGCTGTCGATGGTATTTACAGTGATGGTGGTGTCGTTACCACGCCGTGGTGCCGCCATCGACGGCAATATCGGCGCCGGTGACGAACGAGCTTTCGTCCGAGGCGAGATAGACGGCGGCGGGCGCGACTTCTTCCGGCTTGCCGACGCGCCCCAGCATCAGCTTTTCCATCATCGGATTGAGGAAGTTCGGATCTTTCAACAATTCGCGGGTCGCGCCGGTGGCGATCAAGCCCGGCGAGATCGTGTTGGCGCGGATGTTGTGCTTGCCGCCTTCCATGGCGAGCTGGCGCGTCATGGCCAGAACGCCGCCCTTGGCGGCGGTGTGGGCGATGCCCGGCAGCGCCTTGTAGGCGACCTTCGCCGAGGTCGAGGCCACATTGATGATCGAACCGCCGCCGCGCGCGACCAGATGCGGCCAGACGGTCTTGCAGAAGCGGAACACGATCAGCAATTCCTCCTCGATGGTGCGGGCAAATTCTTCGAACGTGAACGTATCCATCCAGCCGAAATAGGCGGTCGCCGCGTTGTTGTAGACCACGTCGATCCCGCCATAGGTCGAAAGCGCCAGCGCCACCAGCGCGTCGCATTGATTCTGCTTGGTCAGATCAGCCGGCTGCAACGAGACCATTTGTCCGCCGGCCTGCCGCGCCTCGCGGAGCGTCGCCTCCGCGCTCGCGGCATCGATGTCGCAGCCGACGACCTTGGCGCCTTCGGCGCAAAACAGCAGCGCCGCGGCGCGGCCCATGCCGCTGCCGGTGCCGGTGATGATGCAAATTTTGTCCTTCAAGCGTCCCGCCATCACTTACCTCCAATTTGCGAATCTCTCAGCCGCGGCGGCCGCGTTTGCCGACCGTATAGATCGCGGCGGCGATGATCAGGACGACACCCTCGATCACGCCTTGATAGCTGGTGCCGAGGCCGAGAATATCGAAGCCGTTGACCAGGCTGTAGAGCACGACCGCGCCGGTGACGGACTTCAGAACGCTTCCCGAGCCGCCGAACAACGACGTACCGCCGAGGATCGCCGCGGTAATGACCGTCAGCTCCATGCCGGACATCGCATTCGGCAATACCGCGCCCAGTCGCGCCGCGAACAAAAGCCCGACGAACGACGCCGCCAGTCCGTTGAGCACGAAAGGCACAACGCGATAGCGGTTGACGCTGATGCCCATCAGCCGTGCCGCTTCGGGGTTGGCGCCGACGGCCTGCAGGCGGCGGCCGACGATGGTGAAGCGCGTTACGCACCAGGCGACCGCAGTCACTGCGGCCATGTAGTAGACCGGCTTGGCGAGCGGCCATGAGGCGTGGATAAAGTGGCCGGCGATCAGGAGCGCAACACCGGCCGCGGCCGCGGTCCAAACCAGCGGCGTGACGCGACGGCGCCGATACCAGGCGATTGCTGCCGCGACGATCGCAATTGCCCCGCCGCACCACAGCAGATTTGGCGTCACCCAGAAACCGTTCTCGATCCACTTCAGCGGCCAAAGCGCCTCGCGATCATCGGCGGAGGCGGTATGCCCCCCGGTGATGATCAGAAGAACGCCGCGCAACGCCGTCATTGTCGCCAGCGTCACGATGAAGGCGTTGATGCCCAACCCCTGAACAACGGCGGCATTGATCAGGCCGGCCAGCACGCCTGGCACCAGGCTGATGGCCATCGCGGCGAAAATGCCGACCTGGTCGCTCAATAACAAAACGCAGGCGGCCGAAATCGCCGCCGTCGCCGCGACCGACAGATCGAAATTGCCGCTGATCAGGACCAGCGTCATCGGCACCGCGATGATTGCGACGAACGAGGCCTGATAGAGAATATTCGCGAGATTTGCCGGATCGAGAAAGTTTTGCGACGCGAACACCCGCGACAGAATGGTGAGTACGATCAGCACCAGGGCCAGCGCGTAATAGATGCCGGCCTCACCGAGCGAAAAGCCTTTAAGTGCCGCCCGCCAGCGTGGCGCCTTGGCAACGAGCGGCTGCGATTGGATCACTTGCGCCATGCAATCAACTTCAGTCGGTCAATCCGCCGGCGAGCGCCATCAGTTCGTACTCGCTGGTGCCGGCGGCGGTTCGCTCGGCAATGATGCGCCCCTCCGAGACGACAAGCACGCGGTCGCAAATCGCCAGCAGCTCTTCAAAATCCGAAATCGCAACAACAATCGCCGTGCCGGTTGCCGCAATTTCCGAAACAACGCGGCGAATGTCGGCTTTGGCGCCGATGTCGACGCCCGCGGTCGGTTCATCGAGCAGGAGCACGCGGCAATCGGCGGCGAGCGCACGACTGAGCGCAATCTTCTGCGCGTTGCCGCCGCTCAACTCGGCGACCAGAACATCGGCATCCGCCGCGACCACGGAAAAGGCGGAGATGATCTCGTCCGCCCGCTTTTCCTCCAGCGCTTCGACCGGGAAAACATCCCACACCGAGACCGGCGCCGGGTTGGGCAGGGTCGTGTTCCACCGGATCGATTCATTGACGAACAGCGCTTGTCGGATGCGATCCTCCGGCACGAGAACAATGCCGGCCGCGATTGCGGCTGCGATCGTTCGCGGCACAGGTGCTCCGGCAATTGTCACGCTGCCGCTCGCGGCCGGGTCGGCGCCGAAGATGGCGTGCATGATCTCGCTGCGCCCCGAGCCGAGGAGCCCGGCCAAACCGACAATCTCGCCGGGCTTGACCGAAAACGCGACTTGCTCGAGCCGGCCCGGAGACGAGAGGCCGCGCACATCGAGAAGCGGGGCATCTGCCTCGCGCACAAACGCGGCGCGGTTCTCGCCGGCGAGTGCGGCTTCTCGTCCGACGATGGCGACGATCAGCTTTCGCTCGTCGATCGCTTCGCGCGGCTCGTTGAGAACGGTCACGCCGTCGCGTAATACCGTCACCTGCTGGCAGAGCTCCAGAACTTCATCGAGAAAGTGAGAAATGAACAGGACGGACGTGCCGCGGGCGTCACGCAGGCGGCGGATGGTGTCGAACACCATGGTGCGTTCGGTGTCCGACAGCGATGCGGTCGGCTCGTCCATGATCAACAGGCGCGCGTCGGCGGCAAGCGCCTGAAGAATGCAGACCATCTGCCGTCGTCCGATCGGCAGCTCGTCCACAATCGCCTCGGGATCGATGTCGTAACCGACCGCTTCGAGCAGCTCGTCGAAGCGGCGCCGCTCGAAGCCGGACTCCCGCCAAGGCCGCGATGAGGCCAGAAACACATTTTCCCGCACCGACAAGGTGCCGGCGAGCGGAATGTGCTGGTGGATGGTGGCGATGCCGGCGGCCGCGGCGTCGGCCGGCCGACGCCAGTCGCGGCGCTCCCCCGACCAGACGATCTCGCCGCCGGACGCCGGGATCGCGCCGGAAAGAATCTTGATCAGCGTCGACTTGCCGGCGCCGTTGGCCCCGATGAGGCCATGGATGGTGGCGCCGGCAATGTCAAAGCTCGCACTTTTCAATGCGGCGGTCCCGTTCGGATAGACTTTCTCTAGGCGTCTGACCGACAGGACAGCGTCATTCAGGACCAAGGCGACATCCTCAGAACTGCGGCGGACAGCTGTCCACATTATCCTTTCTGACGGTGTCCCACTTGTAGGTGAGATAACGATCGGCCGGCATCTGTTTGGTGCGGGCGTAGTTGATGACCGCCGCGGTCGCCTGATAGCCGCTGGTCTCCGGATTGGCACAGGTGGTCACGATCGGTTCGCCGGCCCTGATCAGAGCTTCGACACTTTTTGAACTGTCGAGCGTGTAGATCTTGGCTTTGGATTTCGCCGACTTGACCGCCGCGAGGCAGCCTTGGCCCATCGCCTGATCGTGCACGAACATGATCATGGTATCGGGATGGGCTTGCAGCGCATCCTGGCAAATCTGATGCGCGCGCTCAGGGTCCCAATTGCCGGCCTGTTTGGCGATCACCTCGAACTTTTTGCCGGATTCCTTCAGCGCTTTTTCGAAGCCTTGGGTCCGGAACAGCACCGCGGCGAAACCGGGCAGGCCTTCGACGATCGCAACTTTGCCGCCGTTGGGATTGTCGGCGACTGCGATCTTGCCGATCGCATAGGCTTGGTCGATATCGTTGCGGTCCGCCAGGCCAACCAGGGCCGGATACACCCACGGCGGCTGATGCTTCTTGGGATCGCCGACAAAGACACCCATCGAAGCGATCGGGATGCCGGCAGCCTTGGCTTTATCGGCCCAATCCTGGGCGGCGATGCTGTCGCCCGGATCCATCACGATACCGTCGACGTGCTGCGCAATCAGCTTGTCGATGTCGTTGGCCTGCGTGAGCGTGTTGAGATGAGAATCGAGATCGACGGTCTTGGCACCGAGCTCTTTGGCGGCTTTCAGTTCGCCATTCTGCAGCGCGACCGCGTAGGGAAAGCCCAGGCTTTGATGGGACACGCCGATGGTCAGGGGCTTGTCCGCCGCCAACGCCGTCGAGCGGCCGCGAGCCACAGCCCACCCGCCAGTCCCATACCGATACCGAATGATTTTCTCATGAAGTTCAGCCTCCCGCTTTGTCTCCGCGACCCTTGAAGGGTCGACGCGTTGGTCTGGGCAACCGCCCATTGCTTACTATACCATTGTGAACAAGGTCATGTATATGAACAAATGGCCGCGGAGGAGGGAAACATGGAACGACCGATGGGAGATCGTTCGGTGATCATTACCGGAGCAGCCGGAGGCATCGGTCGGGCCGCTGCGGTGCTGTTTTGCCAAGCCGGGGCTCTTGCGACACTCACCGACAGCGATCTGCAACGCGGCCGCGAAACCCTCGAGCTGGTGCTCGCATCCGGCGGCAAGGCCCAATTTCTCGCTGGCGATATTTCGTCGGAGCCGTTCGTCGAAGACGTTGTCGGGAACGCAGTGCGAACCTATGGGAAGCTTGATTGCGCTTTCAACAATGCCGGCATCATCAGCGATCTCGCCGAGCCGGTTTCCAACTACAGCTTGGCGGAATGGGAACGGGTCATTCGCGTCAACCTGACCAGCATGTTTCTGTGCATGAAGCATGAGACCCGCGCCATGTTGCGGACCGGCGGCGGTGCGATTGTGAACACCTCCTCGGCGTTGGGCCAGGTCGGGCAGTACAATATGCCGTCCTATTGTGCGTCGAAGGCCGGTATTCTCGGACTGACCCGGGCGACTGCGCTCGATTACGCCACCAAAAATATCAGGGTGAACGCGATCATGCCGGGCGTCATCGAAACGCCGATGACCAAGGAGGGCGTGTTCGTGAAGATGCCGGGACTGGAACAAATTTTGCTCGCTCAGCACCCGGTCGGCCGCTTTGGCCGGCCGGAGGAAGTGGCGAGCGCGGCGCTTTTTCTCTGCTCCGACGGCGCTTCCTTCATCACCGGGCACGCTCTCGCGGTCGACGGCGCGAATATGGCAATCTGATCGGCGCCGGCAAGACATGGTTGGGTGACGGGAAATGCCCGACATGCGGGCAAAGCAGGGGGCTTCTCGGTGGTCAGCAGCGTGGACGACGATGAAGAGGCGACGGAGGGCGTGCGCGGCCGCTCCACCGTCAAATCGGCCGACCGCGTGCTCACTCTTTTTGAACTGCTCGGGCGCTGGGGGCGCGAAATGTCTCACACGGAAATCGCGGACATCATGGGCATTCCGAAAAGCAGCTTGAGTCAGCTCCTGAGGAATCTCGTTGGGCGCCGCTGGCTCGGCTATTCGCCCGAGACCAGGGGATATGTCCTCGGACCGGCCATCATCGACCTCGCGCGCGGCGCCGCCCAGGCACAAGACATCGTCGCGCTGTCCGGGCCGGTGTTGGCGGAGCTTGCGGCGGCGACCAACGAAACCGCGGCGTTCAATGTGTTGCGCGGCGATTTCGGCGAAACTGTTGCAACCGTGCTTGGCACTGAAACCCTGTTGGCGGTGATGCGGCTTGGCGAACGGTCGCCGCTCTATACCACCTCCTATGGCAAGGTGTTGCTGGCCTATCTGCCCGACGAGATGCAGGAGGCCTATCTGGCCCGGGTCAAACTTGTGCCGATGACGCCAAAGACGATCGGCTCGCTGAAGGAGCTGCGCGCGCAGCTGCAAACCATCCGGCGAGACGGCGTCGCTTACTCCTTCGAAGAGCATGTGCCGGGGATCGTGGGCACGGCACGGCCGGTTTTCGCACCGAGCGGCAATGTGGTCGGCGCGATCAGCATTGCCAGTGCGGCGATCCGTTACAACAAACGATTGGGAGTGCAAATTTCGGAAGCGATCGCGCAAGCGGTGACAAAGCTCTCGCAGCAATTGCGTCTTGCGACCTTCGCCAAAGATGCGGCAATGTCGTCATCGCTGAAAATCAACGAGCAAGTTTGACCGCAGACGGAACAAAAAAACTCGCCGCCTCAGTTCCGCCGTCGATGTGCAAAATTCAAATTTGATTAACGACAAAGTCTGGCATCTTTTTCCCGCCACCATGCGACCATGCTTTGTCCGAAGACATGCGGCTCTGTAGCGCGCCGTTGACGGGGCGTTCGCGGTTCCCGTCGCGCGAATGGGGTGCAGGTGTTCGGGTGCAGGTGTTCGGGGTGACGGTGGAGGGTTACATGTCATTGCGTGCGTTCGTTGCCGGGCTGGCGCTCGCCGCCGGCTCCGCTGTTTCCGTTTGCTCGGCGCTGGCGGCCGATCTGCCGCCGCTGGTCGCGAAGGCTCCGGTGGCGCCGGTCGCCTATGCGCCCGATGCGATCTACAACTGGAGCGGCTTCTACATCGGCGGTCACGCCGGCGGCGGTTTCGGCAATTCGTCGTGGAGCGATCCGTTCAGCGGCGGCAGCAACACTTTCAACAGCTCGGGCTTCCTCGGCGGTGCGCAAGTCGGCGGCAACCTGCAGTTCAACAGGCTGGTGCTCGGCGTCGAAGGCGACTTCAGCTGGACCGATCTGAAGGGCAGCGGCACCGATTCGATCGGGAACCTGATCAACACCAATACCAACTGGACCTCGACGGTCACCGGCCGGGTCGGCGCGGCCTTCGATCGCATCCTGCTCTACGGCAAGGGCGGTGTTGCTTTCGCGCAGGACCAGAGCAGCTTTACCGATGCGTTCGCCAACAGCGCCAGCTCCACCTTCACGCGCACCGGCTGGACCGCCGGCGCCGGACTGGAATACGGCATTACCAGGAACTGGTCGGCCAAGATCGAGTACGATTATCTCGGCTTCGGCGCGCAGAATTTGAATTTCACGACCCCGACCACGCCATTGTACACCTCGAGCGCCAATCTCAACGTCCAGGAAATCAAAGCGGGCGTGAACTTCCGCTTCGGCGGGCCATGAGGTTTTCCGGTCATCGGACGTAACAGTCGGCAGTGACTATCTACCTTGCGGGGCCGGTGCGCGTAAGCGACCGGCCTTCCGCCGTCATTGACAAGAGCCTTCTGCTCGTGATGATCGCGGCCGCGCGACGAACGGCCTAAAACGCGTCTCCATCCGATCCGGCCGTCGTCGCGAACTTTCGGAGCTTGCGGCTGAGCCATGGGCCTCGCTGTCGAAATCCTCGGGCTTGTCCTGTTCCTCGGCGCGCATGTCTTCGTCTCCAGGCGCGGCGAACGCGATGCATTGATTTCGCGGATCGGGCGGGGACCATATCTGGGCCTGTTTAGCCTGGTCTCGATCGTCGGCCTCCTGCTCATCGGCTTCGGCTTTGCGCGTTATCGCGCCGCGGGTCTCATTCCGGTATGGTACCCGCCGGCATGGACGCGCCAGATCGTGGTTGCGCTGATGTGGCCGGCGAGTATCGCTGTGGTGGCCGCGTATATTCCCGGCGACATCAAGCGGGTGCTCAAGCATCCGATGCTGGTCGGGGTCAAAATCTGGGCCTTCGCACATCTGTGCGCGAACGGCGACCTCGGCAGCATCATCCTGTTCGGCTCGGTACTGGCGTGGGCGGTTTATGACCGCATCACGCTGAAGCGCCGCAGCGACCCCGGGGCTCCGCCGATTCCGGTCGGCGGGCGGCGAAACGACATCATCGCGATCATCGTCGGCACCATTCTCTATCTTGCGCTCGGCTTTGTGTTTCATCCGATCGTCATCGGCGTGCCGGCCTTCGGGACGCCGGCGCTGGGACACTGACCAATGTCGGTGCATGACGCCATCCGGCGGCTGACCGCGCCGGACATCCGTGCTCGCAAAGGCGGCGAGCCGATTGTTTGCCTGACCTCCTATCACGCCCACACCGCGCGCATTCTCGACGGCTATTGCGACGTCATCCTGGTCGGCGATTCGCTCGGCATGGTGATGCACGGGCTCGAAACCACGGTGCCGGTCACCCTCGACATGATGATCCTGCAGGGCCACGCGGTGATGCGCGGTTCGAAGCGGGCGCTGGTGATCGTCGACTTGCCGTTCGGTTCATACGAGGCCTCGAAAGAGCAGGCCTTCGCCTCGGCCGCCCGGGTGCTCAAGGAAACCGGCTGTGGTGCGATCAAGCTCGAAGGCGGGCAACGGATGGCCGAGACCATCGCGTTTCTGGTTCAACGCGGCGTACCGGTGATGGGTCATGTCGGCTTGACCCCGCAGGCGATCAACACGATCGGATCGTTCCGCGCGCAGGGGCGAGAGGAGAGCGACTGGGCGCCGATCGAAGCGGACGCGCGCGCAGTTGCCAATGCCGGTGCGTTTGCGGTGGTGCTCGAAGCGATCGCCGAGCCGCTTGGGCGCCGCATCACGGCGGAGGTCGCGATCCCTACCATCGGCATCGGCGCCAGCGTCGCCTGCGACGGCCAGATCCTCGTCCTCGAGGATATGCTCGGGCTGTCGCCGCGGGTGCCCAAATTCGTCAAACGTTTCGGGGAACTCGGACCTTCAATCGAGCGGGCGGTCAAGAGCTACGCCGAGGAAGTGCGCGCGCGAAGCTTCCCAGGGCCGGACAACGTCTATCCGATGCGGAAGAAGAAGGAGTAGAGGCGCGCTGGCGACGCTCCGGTCGGGTTTGGTTGCCTCTTGCGAATCCTCCCGCGGCGACCGGCGGCGGCGTCGTTGCCGCAGGCCAGAACCGGCCTTTGCCTTGCTTGCGCCACACGACTATTCTAGCTCCCGGCGGAATTCTCCGAGCCTAACCGCCCGGAATTCCTTGATATTGTCGACCTCGGTTGGGAATGCCGCTACCCGGCGATGCTTGCGCGGAGCGGGCAGGCTTCCGAACCTGGGTTGGTGCTGGGGCAGGGTCCGTGGCCGATATTTTTCAAGAAGTCGACGAAGAAGTTCGTCGCGAACGGCTGAAGAAGCTATGGCAGCATTACGGCAATTACATCATTGCCGGCTGCCTGCTCGTGATCGTCGCGGTTGGTGCGTGGCGCGGCTACGAATGGTGGCAAACCAAACGGGCGGCGGAGGCCGGCGCCGCGTTCGAGCAAGCGGTGACGCTGGCGGAATCCGGCAAGCACGAGGAAGCCGAGGTGGCGTTCGGCAAGCTCGCGACCGATGGCACCGCCGGGTATCGCGTGCTGGCTCGATTGCGTGAAGCGGCGCTGCTGGCACGGACTGACCGCAAAGCAGCGGTTAATGCTTATGATGAAATCGCCGCCGACAAGAGCGCCGGGCAGGTCATGCGGGACTTGGCCGCGGTGCGCGCCGGATTTCTGCTGGTCGATAACGCGTCCTATGGCGATATGCGCGCGCGACTTGAGCCCCTGACCGGGCCGGATCGAACGTTCCGTCACAGCGCGCGCGAATTGCTGGCGCTCTCCGCGTGGAAGAACGGCGACATGGGTGCGGTCCGGCAATGGACCGACATGATCGCGGCCGATCCGCAAACACCGCCGGGCACGCGGAGCCGCGCCGAGGTTTTGAACGATCTCATCGCGGCGAGCGGCAAGGGCTGAGCGGATGCCGACGCGACGGTTTTCTTCCCTGGTTCCGGTCGGTTCGGCATTGGCGCTGATGCTTGCGCTCGGCGCCTGCACGCCGGGGGGGCAGTTCGATCCGACGGAAGCTCTATCCAGCGACATCTTCAATACCAAGAAGACGATCCCGGGCGACCGTGAGCCGCTGTTCCCTAACGGCGTGCCTGGCGCGGAAACCGGCGTGCCACCGGATCTGGTCAAAGGCTACCAGCCGCCGCCGGAGCAAGCGGCGGCGGACAGCACGGATACAACGCCTAAACCTGCGCCGGTCGCGGCAAAGCCGAAACCGAAACCGAAACCAAAGCCGAAACCGAAGCCGGTCGTCGCGCATGCGGCGGCGCCGCCACCGCACGATCCCGCCTGGGACCAGAAAGCTGCGGCACCCCCGAACCCGGGCCAGTCCCCATGGCCGGCGCCAGCGGCGCAGACCGCTCCAACCAATTGGCCGTCCCCACCGCCGACACAACCGGCGCAGACGAATTGGCCACCGCCCCCGCCGACCGGGCAAGCCCAGCAAGCGGCGCAGCCTGCGCAGCCCAACTGGCCGAATCCTCCCGCTTCGTCTTCACACTAAGCACTTCGTGGTAAAGAGGCGCGTTCGGCGCGGACCCGCCGTGCTTTTATCGCCATTGCCGGCCAAAGACGCGTCATGCCCTTCACCATCGCTATCGTCGGTCGGCCCAATGTCGGCAAATCGACGTTGTTCAACCGGCTGGTAGGCGCCCGGCGCGCCCTCGTCGACGATCTGCCGGGAGTCACGCGCGATCGCAGGGAAGGCGAGGGAAGGCTCGGCGACCTGTCCTTTAGGGTCATCGACACCGCGGGGCTGGAAGATGCCGGCCGCGAAAGCCTTTCCGGAAGAATGCAGGCGCAGACGGCGGCGGCCATGGCGCAGGCCGATGCCGTGCTCTTTGTTGTCGATGCCCGCGCCGGCGCGACGCCGGCCGATCGCGCCTTTGCCCAGCTGGTGCGCAAATCGGGCAAGCCCGCCATCCTTGTTGCCAACAAGAGCGAAGGACGCGCCGGCGAAGCCGGGGCGATCGAAACCTATGCGCTTGGGCTCGGCGAGCCGATCGCCATCAGCGCCGAGCATGGCGAAGGGCTGGCTGGCCTCTATGATGCGTTGCGCACGGCGCTGCCCGAGGCAACTGCTGAACGCGATGACGACGAACGCGCCGCCGCGATTGCCGAAGACAAGCCCATCCGCATCGCCGTGGTCGGACGCCCCAACACCGGCAAATCAACGCTGATCAACCGCTTGCTTGGGGAAGAGCGGTTGCTGACGGGGCCCGAGGCCGGCATCACCCGCGATGCCATCGCCGTCGATCTCGACTGGCAGGGGCGGCACTTGCGCATCCACGACACCGCCGGATTGCGCCGCCGCTCGCGCGTTGCGGAGAAGCTCGAAAAGCTTTCGGTTGCCGACGCGCTCAATGCCATTCGGTTCGCCGAAGTCGTGATCGTGCTGGTCGATGCCGAGGCGCCTTTCGAAGAACAGGACATCCGCATCGCCGACCTGGTTGAGCGCGAAGGGCGTGCTGTCGTCATCGGCATCAACAAAATGGATTTGATCGAGCGGCAGCCCGGCGTTCGAGCGCGGCTGCGCGAGGCAGCCGATCGCGAGCTACCGCAGATCAAGGGCGTGCCGGTCGTCGCGCTGTCGGCGCGCACCGGCGAGGGGCTTGATCGGCTGATGGCGGCGGTGATGGACGCCCATGGCGTCTGGAACCGCCGCGTGCCGACGGCCGCGCTCAATCGTTTCCTGGCCGAGGCCGTCGCGGCACATCCGCCGCCGGCCGTCGCCGGGCGTCGCGTCCGGCTCGACTACATCACCCAGCCGAAGTCGCGGCCGCCGACCTTCGTTCTGTTTTCCTCGCGTGCATCGTCGCTCCCCGAGACCTACCGCCGCTATCTGGTCAACGGCTTGCGCGAGGCCTTCGCGCTGCCGGGAACGCCGATCCGGCTCACACTGCGAGCCAAGGCCAACCCTTATGCCGGCCGAAAGCGCCGCTGATGGAACAACCGATCGACCGACCGACGGCAAAACTCGGCGTGGTGCGGCGCGAGGCGGCCTTCGTCTTCATTTTCGCGACCGTGCTGTTGGACATGCTCGCCATCGGCGTTGTCATTCCAGTGTTGCCGAAGCTCGTTGTCGATTTTGTCGGCGGCGACGCTAAAGTGGCGGCGGAAATCTTTGGCCTGTTCGGCACCGCATGGGCCTTGATGCAATTTCTGTTCTCGCCGTTTCAAGGCGCGCTGTCCGACAGCTTCGGTCGCCGCCCGGTGATCCTGATCTCCAATTTCGGCGTCGGACTGGACTATGTGCTGATGGCGCTGGCGCCGACGCTGCCATGGCTGTTCGTCGGCCGCCTGATTTCCGGCATCACGGCGGCGAGCATCGCGACCGCCTACGCCTATGTCGCCGATGTCACGCCACCTGATAAGCGAGCGGCGCGGTTCGGCCTTTTGGGCGCGGCGTTTGGCGCCGGCTTTGTGCTGGGGCCGGCGCTCGGCGGGCTTGCCGGCAGCCTCTCGCCGCGGCTGCCATTCTGGATCGCCGCAGGCTTGAGCCTGGCCAATGCGTGCTATGGCGCGTTGGTATTGCCGGAATCACTGCCGCCGGCGCGCCGTGCCAAGTTCCGTTGGCGACGCGCCAATCCCTTTGGCGCGCTGGCGCTGCTGCGCTCTCATGCCGAGTTGTTCGGACTTGCGGTCGTCAATTTTCTCGGCAACCTCGCTCACGCCGTGCTGCCGAGCATTGCGGTCATCTACATGCTCTACCGCTATGACTTCGATCAGCGTGCCGTCGGCTTGACGCTCGCCGCTGTCGGCGTCGCGGCAATTGTCGTGCAAGGGGGTGTGGTCGGCTCGGTCACCAAGCGGATCGGCGAGCGTGCCGCACTGGTGCTCGGATTAGCCTTCGGCGTGTCGGGCTTCCTCGTGTTCGCCTGGGCGCGAACCGGCGTCGAGCTCTGGCTCGGCATTCCACTTTTGGCATTGTGGGGTTTGCAGGAGCCGGCCTGCATGGCCTTGATGAGCCGTCATGTCGGCGCCGACGAGCAGGGCCGGCTGCAAGGAGCGAATGCAAGTATTGCTGGCATTGCCAATCTGTTCGGACCCGTGCTTTTTACCCAGACTTTCGCATTTGCAATCGGCACCGGGCGGCACTTCGATCTTCCCGGGGCGCCATTTCTGATCGCGATGCTGCTGCTTGCCGGTGCCGGCATTCTGGCCTGGCGGGTCACGCGCTCATAACGGCCGCCCAGCGCTGACCAATGTGTTGATTGTCGGCGAAACTCCTTAAAATATCCGACGTATTTCCTTAGCCAAGTGGCCACCGCCCGCCGGTAACGCATGAAGACCATCTATCGCTATCGCAAGGAGCGGCATTTCGCCAAGCCGCCGGAGGCGATTTGGCCGATCGTGGCCGACACCGAACGCATCAACGAGCTTTCGGGCTCGCCGCCCTATCGGGTCGAGGAACGCGCCGACGCCCAAGGACGCATTCATCGCTTCGCCAGCGTCGGGCTCGGGCCGCTGCGGGTGAAATGGGAGGAAGGTTTCGGCGAGTGGCAGGAAAACCGCCGGCTCATTCAGGTCCGGAACTTCCTCAACGGTCCGCTCTGCCGCTTCGAGGCGGGTTTCGATCTTTACCCCGATGGCGCTGGAAGCAGACTGGTGTTCAGCTCCGAGATCGAATGCGTCGGCGTGCTCGGCTGGCTGGCGAAGCTGTCCGGCCAGATCGACCGCGAAGCCGCCAAGCGGCTCGCGACGATCGAGAAGCTTATCGGCGAGGCCGATGCAGCGGATCATATCCTCGGCGCCAGCACGCGGGAGGCGGCAAAACCGCCGGCGCGGCGCCGGCTTGCCGCGCTGATTGCCGAGCTTGAGCGCGATCCGGCGAGTCACGGCCTAGCGCCCAAGCTCGCTCGGTTTCTGCTGCATGCGCCGATCGTGGCGCTGCGTGGCATTCGGCCGTTGTCGATGGCGCGATTTTGGCGCGCGCCACCGGACGATGCCGTGGAATTGTTCCTCGCGGCGCAACGCCTCGGCATCCTCGCCATGGGCTGGGAACTGCTGTGTCCGCGTTGCCGGGGCGCGAAGTCGCGGGTCGAGCACTTACACGAGTTACCGCGCGGCGCGCACTGCTCGTCCTGCAACATCGACTACCAGCGCGATTTCACCCGCAATGTGGAGCTGACCTTCCATCCTGAGCCGTGGCTGCGCCCGCTGCCCGAAGGCGAACTGTGTCTGCTCGGACAGGGGACGACACCGCACGTGAAATTCCAGGCGGATGTTGTCGCGCATTCCAGCAAAAATTTTGCGCTGACATTGCGGTCCGGGCCCTATCGCTTCCGCACCATCGAGGCCGGCGCCGAAGCAAACGCCGACATCGGGGACGATGGCTTGATCCCGCAAATCAGGGCGCGCGGCTCTGAGCTGTTGTTGGCGCCAAGCGCCCAACCGAACGAACTCGCCATCCACAACGAGACCGACCGGCCGCTTTTTTTCGTCGTCGAGGATCGCAATTGGGCCAAGGACGCTCTGACCGGAGAGCAAGTGATCGCCATGCCGGCGTTCCGGCGGCTGTGTCCCGAACAGCTTTTGCGGCCCGGCGACGATGTCGAGATCGGACGCGTCGCGATCATGTTCACCGATCTGCAAGGCTCGACCATGCTTTACGACAATCTGGGCGATGCGTCGGCCTACCGTCTGGTGCGCGATCATTTCGCATTTCTGTCGGAGCTGGTGCAGCGCCATCACGGCTTTATCGTCAAAACCGTGGGTGACGCCGTGATGGCGGCTTTCCATGATCCAGCCGATGCGGTGCGCGCTGTGCTGGCGATCCAGGACGAAGTGGCGAGCTTTAATCGCGGACGCAACGACGCCGGCGTTGTTTTAAAGCTAGGCTTGCATCTCGGCTCCTGCATCGCCGTCACCGTCGGCGGCGTCCTCGATTATTTTGGCTCCGCGGTGAACACGGCGTCGCGGCTCGAACACCAATGCCGCGGCGGCGAGGCCATCGTGTCGGAGGCGGTGCTCGCCGATCCCGAGGCGCGCGAAGCGCTCGCCGGCCGGGCGCTCGCTGAGGACTCCGCGACGCTGCGCGGGTTGAGCGCGCCGGTGCGTTTTGTGCGGATCAACGCCGGCAAGGCATTGAACTGAACTGCGGCTCGCGCGGCCGTCCCGCCGCGAAAATGCTTTCAGGCCGGCGGCCTGAACTCAAGCAGCCTGCCGACGCGAAAATCGTAAAGCTTCCCCGATTCGGAAAAGCCCGGCAGGCATAGGTCCAAAATCTTCTCCGCCACCTGTTCCGGTGTCGGCAATGTCATCGGGTCCTCGCCCGGCATCGCCAAGGCGCGCATCCGCGTGCGGGTCGGGCCGGGATTGAACAAGTTGACGCGTACGGCTGTCGAGCTCGTCTCGTCCGCGTAGGTGCGCGCCAGCACGTCTAGCGCTGCCTTCGACACCGAATAAGGCGCCCAATAGGCGCGGGCCGACGTCGCGACGCCCGAAGTGATGAACACGGCGCGGCCGGCAGCGGAGCGTTTGAGCAGCGGGTCCATGGCGCGGATGAGATGCCAGTTGGCGGTGACATTGACCGCCATCGTCTCGTCCCAGGCTTTCGGCTCGATGTGGTCGAGCGGGGAGGGCACGCCCGCGATCGCGGCGTTGCCGACCAGCACGTCGAGCCGGCCGTAGCGCTCGTTGAGCGCGGCGGCGAGCCGATAAAGCGCAGGGTAGTCGCGCAGATCGAGCGGCGTCAGCGTCGCCGAACCGCCGGCGGCGCGCACCGCATCGTCAAGCTCCTCGAGACCGCCGACGGTGCGGGCGACCGCGACCACATGCGCCCCTGTACGCGCAAGCGCCAAAGCCGTCGCATAGCCGATGCCGCGCGAGGCGCCAGTGACGAGCGCGATACGGTCGGGGACTCGCTCAGGCATGTTCCGGCTCTAACCGACGCACGGCAATATCCGCAGCGGATAGCATCGATTTACTTCATTTGAAACGAAAGCTGTGCGGGAACAATTCATCGACGGAATAGACGACCGGATCGCCCGTCGTGCCGAATGTGACGATTTGCATATCGCCGTCGCCGAACTCGGCTAACCGTTGACGGCATGCGCCGCACGGTACGACCGCGATGTTGGGCTCCGAGAGAAGGTAGAGCTTCTTAATCCGTTTACCGCCTGCTACGCGCAGTGCCGTAATCGCGCCGGCCTCTGCGCAAACTCCGACAGGTAGCGATTGATTCTCGACGTTTACGCCATAATGGGGACGGCCGTTTTCGTCCACGACCGCGGCGGCAACGCGAAATTGAGAATAGGGAGCATATGAGTTGGAGAGAAGTTGCTGAAGAATACCGCGGACAGTATCTTCTTGTGCCATGGTCGCCGGCTTCATGCTTTCAGTTCGCCCCATACGCGCTTCATCGTTGTGTCTCCGCAGTTCTTTATCAGATCGCGGCCGGTGAAATTGAGGAAATCTCTAAATGCCTGCTGCTTGGGGCAGGAAAGCTTTAATCGGTAGCACACCTGTTCGAACCAGCTGTTGATTTTGGCGTGGAAAATGCCCTCCAGGTTATCTGGCGCACGCATGATATCAAAATGGGTTGCTCCAAAACGCGTGGGAGCTTCCTCTTTATGCTGCGCATTCGCGGCGTCCATCTCAACCTCCACCAAATCGCAAAAGTAGCCCTTGCGATCATCGTCGCTGGACGGAAGATTGAACATGGTCGTGCCGCGCAATCCGTTTTCTCCCTCGGCCAGGTCGCCTTCGTGGATATAAAATATATCGAAATCGTTCGTCTTTGGTTGGAAAAAAAGCGCTTGGCTGTTCCAACTCGCATGGCGCTTGAAAAGCGCAGCGCCATCTTCAGTTTGAATGTAAGCGTGGCCGTCGATCTTCAGTTGCTCTGCTCTTACGTCGAAGTAAACGACGATGAACGAGACGACAGAAATGGTTTTTCCCATTTTCTCCGTGAAATAAGCCTCGATATATAGACCACACGCCTGGCGCTCTTCGCCAACAAAGCGGAACCATATGTAGCGCAGAAAATCATCAGGTATCCTCACAACATAGTACGTCAAAAATCCAAGCAGGATCAGGACGATAAAATCAACATGATATTCTTGGAGGTATTCGGCGTCATTGGGTGACAGAAAGGTCTTTGCGAATTTAAAGCCGTGCGTGAAGATCAGATAGCCGATTGCTCCAACAATGACCGCGGAAAGCAGATGTACGACCACGAATTTGAGGTGTTCTCTCATGGTTTGTGCCCTCGATCACTGAGGCCAAAGGCTCAACGAAGGATAACACAGGTCCGCTGGGTTACCGAGTCAATGGGTTTCTTCGGCTGGCGGTCGAGAGTGCGGCGGCGTTTCGGACGTTGCGCCGAGGCGCGTTGCGACCCCGGATCGCAGGGCGGCTCAGCTCGCCTCGGCGAGCAGGGAAAGCTGGTGGGGCGGGGCGTCCTGCGCGGTACGGTCGGTGAGCGGGGTCGGATATTCGCCGGTGAAGCAATGGTCGGTGAATTGCGGTCGCGCCGGATCGCGGCCTTGCTCGCCCATGGCGCGATAGATGCCGTCGACCGATAGGAAGGCCAGCGAATCGGCGCCAATGAATTTCCGCATGCCTTCGAGATCGTGGGTGGCGGCGAGCAGCTTGTCCTTTTCCGGCGTGTCGATGCCGTAATAGTCGGGGTGGGTGATCGGCGGCGAAGCGATCCGGAAATGCACTTCCCGGGCGCCGGCATCGCGCATCATCTGCACGATCTTTACCGAGGTCGTGCCGCGCACGATCGAGTCGTCGATCAGCACAATGCGCTTGCCTTTGACCACGGCGCGGTTGGCGCTGTGCTTGAGCCGAACGCCGAGCGCACGAATTTGCTGTGTCGGCTCGATGAAGGTGCGTCCGACATAGTGATTACGGATAATGCCGAGCTCGTAGGGAATGCCGGATGCTTGGGCGTATCCGATCGCCGCGGGTACGCCGGAATCGGGCACCGGAATCACTACATCGGCCGCGGCGGGCGCCTCGCGCGCCAGCTCCGCGCCGCAGGTCTTGCGCACATCGTAGACGCTGCGGCCGCCGATGATCGAGTCCGGCCGCGAGAAATAAATATATTCGAAGATGCAGGGCCGCGGCGGTATCGGCTGGAACGGCTTATGCGAATGAGCGCCGTCCTCGTCGAAAACCAGAACCTCGCCGTTCTCCACGTCGCGCACGTATTGCGCGCCGATCATGTCGAGCGCGCAGGTTTCCGAAGCAAGGATCGGGCAGCCGTCCAGTTTGCCGAGCACCAGCGGCCGGATGCCCAGCGGATCGCGGGCGCCGACCAGCTTCTTGTTGGTGAGACCGACGAAGGCGTAGGAGCCTTCGAGCATGCGCAAACCCTCGACAAAGCGGTCGACGAAACGGTTGCGGTGCGAGCGTGCGACGAGATGCAGAATGACCTCGGTGTCGGTCGTCGACTGCATCATGGCGCCTTCGCGCACCAGCTGGCGGCGCAGCGTCAGGCCGTTGGTGAGATTGCCGTTGTGACCGACGGCAAAGCCGCCGGCATTGAGCTCGGCGAACAGCGGCTGCACGTTGCGCAGAATGGTTTCGCCGGTGGTCGAATAGCGCACATGGCCGACCGCGGCGTTGCCCGGCAGGCGATCGATCACTTCACGGCCGGAAAAGGCATCGCCGACGAGCCCGAGGCGGCGCTCGGAATGAAATCGCTTGCCGTCGAAGGAGACGATGCCGGCGGCTTCCTGGCCGCGGTGCTGCAGGGCGTGCAGGCCTAGCGCCGTGATGGCGGCGGCGTCGGGATGACCGAAAATGCCGAAGACGCCGCACTCTTCCCGCAGGCGATCGTCGTCGAGATCGAGAAGGCCAAGTTCGGTCATGGTCATCGGCCCGCCATCTCTCAATGCACGATTCGCCCGACCTCGGCCAATTACCGCGTTCCGGCGCGGGCTTCGGACGGTTTGTCGAGCCCGCCGTGCTGATCGGGCGCGCTATCCGGAGTATCGGTTTCCTCCGGCCGCGGCCGCTTCAACTTCTTCAAGATGGTGGCTTCCGGGTCCTCCGGCAACATCGAGATCAGCCATTGCCCGGTCCCGGTGAGGACGACCCGCGATTTGGCGGCTTTGACCCATTCCGGCTGGCTGCGATCGGGAACGAGCCAGGTGAAGAACATGAAAGCCACCACCACGATCACCAGACCGCGGGCAAGCCCGAACAGGAAGCCGAGCGTGCGATCGAGCGCGCCGACCCGGCTGTCGAGCACCATGTCGGACAGCCTCACGGTCAGAACCGAGACCACCAGCAGCGTGATCAGAAACACGCCGCCGATGACGGCGACCGCGGCGACAATGTCGTTATTAAAGTACTGTTTGGCGAAGGGCAAAAGCTTGGAATACGAGTAAAGCGTCGCTCCGGCGGCCAGAACCCAGGCAATGATCGAAAGCACCTCGCGCATGAAGCCGCGCACCATGGCGAGCAGCCCCGAGATCAGCATCACCACGATGAGCACGATGTCGAGCAGGGTAATCGGCATGGTCTGCTATCCGCTCGCTGCTGGCTGATCCGGCCTATTCAACGGGAGGCGGGGCTCGATGGCAAAGGTCCGCCGCGTGTATAGCCGGGCCGGGCGGCGTCGTCATCCGCCTTATCGGGCGCTCAACAGCCTCGATCTTTATCATTAACGGCCGCGCCGAAATGTAGCGGGGCGGCGCCGATTCCGATCAATTGTCCTGACGGCCGACACGTCGCAATGCCGGCGTGCCGTCCTGCGCTATATCGACAACGAGGTTGGCCAGCGTGCCGATGGTGGCGAGCGAGAAGCCGTCGGGGGCTTCGGTGTGCGCGGCTTCCGGGACGATCGCCCGCGCGAAGCCGAGTTTCTGCGCTTCTTTGAGCCTCGCCGCAGTCTGCGCCACCGGCCGCACCGCACCCGACAGCGATACTTCGCCGAAATAGACTGCATCCGCAGGCAAAGGCGCGTGCGCGAGCGAGGATACCAAGGCGGCGGCGACGGCGACATCGGCCGCCGGCTCGGCGATGCGCAAACCTCCCGCGACGTTGAGATAGACGTCGTGGCCGGAGAGGCGGACGCCGCAATGGGCCTCGAGCACGGCGAGCACCATGGACAGGCGGCTCGGGTCCCAGCCGACCACGGCCCGCCGCGGCGTGCCGAGCGACGTCGGCGCCACCAGGGCCTGAATTTCCACAAGCAGCGGCCGCGTCCCCTCGATTCCGGCGAAGACCGCGGTACCGGCGCTGCCGAGGTCGCGTTCGGACAGGAATAGCTCGGAGGGATTGGGGACTTCGCGCAAGCCGGCTCCGGTCATCTCGAACACGCCGATTTCGTCGGTCGGACCGAAGCGGTTCTTGATGGCGCGCAGAATGCGGAATTGCTGCGAGCCTTCGCCTTCGAACGACAGCACTGCATCGACCATGTGCTCGACAACTCGGGGACCTGCGATCTGCCCGTCCTTGGTGACGTGGCCGACCAGGATGACAGCCGCGCCGCTGCGTTTGGCGAAACGAATAAGCTCGGCCGCCGATCCGCGCACCTGCGTCACCGTACCGGGTGCGGCCTCGACCGATTGCGTCCACATGGTTTGTATAGAGTTGATGACCAGAAGCTGCGGCGCGTGGCCTTGCAAGAGCGTCGCCACGATGTCCTCGACCGATGTCTCTGCGGCGAGCTCGACCGCTGCTTCGGTGAGACCGAGCCGTTCCGCGCGCAGCCGCACTTGTGCGACCGCCTCCTCGCCGGAGATGTAGACCGCGCGGCGGCCATGGCGCGCATATGCGGCCGCGACTTCGATCAGCAGTGTCGATTTGCCGATGCCCGGATCGCCGCCAAGGAGCAGCACCGAGCCGCGCACCAGACCGCCGCCGGTCACGCGATCGAATTCGACGACGCCCGAAGCAAGCCTTGGTGCTTCCAGGGTCTGCCCCTTGAGCGGCTCGATGACGAACAAGCGGCCCTTGCGCGCAGCGCGGGCCGGCGCCGCGGCACCTTCCTCGACCAATGTATTCCATGCGCCGCAGGCTTCGCAGCGGCCGGCCCATCGCGCCGAGGCCGCACCGCAGCTTTGACAGACGAAGTTTTGCGCGCGCGCGACCATTTCGAACAACCTTAACCGCCCCGATAGAGCAGATGGCAACGCGGGCCGAGCCGGGTGAGGATTTCGTAGGCGATCGTGCCAGCCGATGCGGCGACTTCGTCGACCGGCATGGTCTCACCGATGAGTGTTGCGATGTCGCGGCGGCGGACGGCTCCATCAGCGAGGTCAGTGACGTCGACGCAAATCAGATCCATCGAAATGTTGCCGGCGATCGGGCAGCGTGTGCCGGCGATAATGGCTGCGCCGCCCGGTGCGCGGTCGGTGGCGCTCGCGGCCCGCAAAATCCCGTCAGCGTAGCCGAGCGCAACGACGGCGATACGGGAGGCGCGGCGCGCCATCCACGCGGCGCCATAGCCGACCACCTCGCCCTGTTGCAGCTTGCGCACCTGCAGGATTCGCCCGGTCAGCTCGACCACCGCGCGCATCGGGTTGGTGCGGCCCGGTGTGGGATTGATGCCGTAAAGAGCGGCGCCGGGCCTTGCCATATCGAAATGCGCCGTTTCGCCGAGGTATATCGCCGAGGAGTTGGCCAGCGACGCCGGCACGCCGTGGTACAGCATGCGCAGCTCGCGAAAGAGCCGGATTTGCTCGGCGTTGCGCGGGTGGTCGGGGATCTCGGCGCAGGCGAGATGGCTCATCAGCAGCGTGATGCCGTGATTCTCCTGCTGGACGCGCAACGCCAGCGCTGCGGCTTCGTCGGCGGAAATGCCGAGCCGGTTCATGCCGGTGTCGACATGGATGGCGGCGCCACCGCGCCACTGATGGGCGGCGACGAAAGCGTCCCATTCCGCCAATTCCGCAGTCGAGTTGATTACCGGCTGCACGTTGAGCTCGGCGAAGGCGCCCGCTGCCTCAGGCGAATAGCCATTAAGCACGTAGATCGCGGCATCGCGCGCGTGGGCCCGGGCGCGCCGGGCCTCGGCAAGATCGGCCACGAAAAAGGTCTTGCAACCGGCCTTCGCGAGTTTGGCTGTGACTGCTTCGATACCGAGCCCGTAGGCATTGGCTTTGACGACGGCGGCGCACTCGATCCCGAGGAGCTGGCGCACCAACGCACGCCAGTTTGCCTCGACGGCGTCGAGATCGATGGTGAGCGTGCCGCCGGTCTCGGGCTCGGTGGGCGGCCCCGCCGGTTCGGGCAGGGATTCTGCGAGTGCCATGGCCGCCTTATGACCGGCGCCGCGGCGGGGGTAAAGCGGGGTAAGGGGAGGGCGGCCTAAAAGCTTGACTTGTGCGCGGTATCGAGGTTGGCGAAGCGCGTGACGGCGGCATCGAACTGCAATTCAACGGTGCCGATCGGTCCATGGCGCTGCTTGCCGATGATCACTTCGGCTTTGCCGTCAACGCGCTCGCCTTCAGCCAGCCATTCGGCGAACTTTTCCCGGTTCGCTTCCGTGGGCTTGCGCATCTGGTGGTAGTATTCCTCGCGGAACACGAACAGCACCACGTCGGCATCCTGCTCGATCGAGCCCAACTCGCGCAAATCGGCAAGCTGCGGTCGCTTGTCCTCCCGCGCTTCGACCTGCCGCGACAATTGCGAGAGCGCGAGGATGGGAACGTTCAGCTCTTTGGCAAGCGCCTTGAGCCGGGTGGTGATTTCCGTGACTTCCTGGACGCGGTTCTCGCTTGAGCGGCGGCTGGTTCCCTGCAGGAGCTGGATGTAGTCGATCACCAGGAGATCGAGCCCGCGCTGCCGCTTGAGTCGGCGCGCGCGCGCGGCCAATTGGCCGATTGAAAGACCGCCGGTCTCGTCGACGTAGAACGGCAGGTTCTGCAGTTCGATCGAAACGTCCTTGATTTTCTCGAAATCGGCTTCGTCGATGGAGCCGCGCCGGATCTTGTTCGAGGGTATTGCGGTCTGTTCGGAAATGATGCGGGTCGCAAGCTGTTCGGCCGACATTTCCAGCGAGAAAAAGCCGACGATGCCGCCGTCAACGGTCGCCGTGTTGCCGTCCGCGCGAACCTCACCCGCCCACGCCTTGGCAACATTATAAGCGATGTTGGTCGCCAACGCGGTCTTGCCCATGCCCGGGCGGCCGGCAAGGATGATCAAGTCGGATTGTTGCAAGCCGCCCATCCGGGAATCGAGATCGGTCAGGCCGGTGGCGAGCCCCGACAAGTTGCCGTCGCGCTGGTAGGCCCGCGCGGCCATGTCGACCGCTGTAGTGAGGGCCTGGGCGAAACGCTGGAAGCCGGTTTCGTAGCGTCCGGTCTCGGCGAGCTCGAACAGCTTGCGCTCGGCGTCTTCGATATGGCTCTGCGGCGTCGCATCGACCGGCGCGTCGTAGGCGAGGTTGACCATGTCCTCGCCGATGGTGATCAGGTCGCGGCGGATCGAGAGATCGTAGACGGTGCGGCCGTAATCCTCGGCGTTGATGATGGTGGTCGCCTCGGCGGCGAGCCGCGCCAGATACTGATTGACGGACAGCCCGGCAATATCGAGATCGACCGGAAGGAAGGTCTTGAGCGTCACCGGCGTAGCCAGCTTGCCGGCGCGGATGAGGCCGCCGGTCAGCTCGAAGATGCGCTGATGGATCGCTTCCAGAAAGTGCTTGGGCTCAAGGAAATCCGAGACCCGATAAAACGCTTCGTTATTGACGAGGATCGCGCCGAGCAGCGCCTGCTCGGCCTCGATGTTGTGCGGCGGCGCGCGGAACATCGGTTCCGCGGGAGCCTGCTTGCGTGCGGTCGAATCGAATACTGCCATGGTCCCGATCAAGTGGTTCGCGTGTGGCCAATTTTGGGTTGGCCGCCAGGAAATCAGCCGGTCTGCGGTCACTCAACATCGCGGATCACTCAACGACAGCGCCACTACGACAGTGCCACTTTGAAATTCGCAACCGTTGTACTTAAACCACGAACGCTTCGTGGATAGTAGAGCGGACCCAGGATGGGAAATGCTCGTTGCGGCTTTCCCCGTTAACCACCGCGCGCCGCGCTCACGCCGTTGATATGTAGCAAAGGCTCTTGACGACCGCCTTTTGAGCGCGCACGCGCGACCGCGTTACTCTCCGGCGAGGCGCAGCGGGGTGGAGTAGCCGGATTCGATCGCCCGCAGCCGCGCTTCCTCGCGCCCGATATAGTCGCGCGTCTGCGGCACCACGCCTTTGCGCTTGGCCATCTGGATCTGGAACACCACCATATCGCTCTCGCGAAACGCCATTTCCGAAGATGCCAGGTAGAATTCCCACATCCGTACGAAGCGTTGATCGTAGAGCCGCTCGACGTCCTCGCGGTGGGCGAGGAAACGCTCGCGCCAGGCCTTGAGCGTCTCGGCGTAGTGCAGTTGCAGGACTTCGACGTCGGTAGCGACCAGCCGGGCGCGCTGGATTGCAGGCAATATTTCCGACAGCGCCGGGATGTAGCCGCCGGGAAAGATATATTTGGCGATCCACGGGTTGGTGACACTCGGCGCGCCGCTGCGGCCGATCGAGTGCAGCAGAAAAACGCCATCCTCGTCGAGCAACTGGCTGCACTTGCGAAAGAACCTGTCGTAGAAGCCGACGCCGACGTGCTCGAACATGCCCACCGACACGATGCGATCGAAGCGGCCGTCGACATCGCGATAGTCCTCGAGCCGGAAAATCGCATCCCGTTCCCGACCGCGCTCGAGCGCGCGCTGCTGGGCGCGGGCGTATTGCTCGCGCGAAAGCGTGATGCCGGTGGCGTGCGCGCCGGCGACCTCGGCTAGGTAGAGGGCTAGTCCGCCCCAACCGCACCCGATATCGAGCACGTGGGCGCCGGGCTCGACCAGAAGCTTGGCCGCCAAGTGGCGTCTCTTGGCAAGCTGGGCGTCGTCGAGCGATTGGCCCTCGGCTTCGAAATAAGCGCAGCTATACTGCTGGTCGGCGTCAAGGAAAAGCGCGTAGAGACGGCCGTCGAGGTCGTAGTGATGCGCGACATTGCGCCGCGAGCGCGAACGCGGGTTGAACTGCTGCAGCCGACGGAACAGATAGCGCACAAGCCGCCAGGGCAGCGCCCAAGTCGGTGCGGCGATATGTTCCTGCCGTAACAGGAGCGCAAGCACATCGGCGATCGAGCCTTGTTCGACGACAAATGTGCCATCCATGTAGGCTTCGCCCAGTCGAAGTTCTGGATTGAGCAAGACCGCGCGTTGCGCTTTTGCGCTGGTAAAGCGCACGGCGATGGGCGGGCCGCTGCCATCGCCGAAGCGGTGGGTCTTGCCCGAGGCCGTCGTGACCGCAAACGAGCCGTGACGGATAAAGCGCCTTAAGAATGTCGATAATAACCGGTCCAACGTCGCCTCCACGCCCCACTGGCCTCACCCCGCCGGACGCGGCCGAGAACGGCGTCATCCGGCATGGCGCGCGCCGGGAAGGCCCTTGGGATTTAAGTCGAGGGCCGGCGGCGCTTTTTCGCCTGCCGTTATTAAAACAAAATCCTCGTTGACCAGCAATGCAGGCGAAGAGCGTCTCTTCCCAGGGGCCGGCGAAACGCCGCTCACATTTGGCTGGTTTTGGGGTAAGGAGTAACCGGCCAAACCATCGATGATCTGAGGGAGTTGAGGGAGTTGAGGGAGATCCGGGGTTTCGCACCCACCATAGGCCTGCTGGCGATGCTCACGCCGGCAATAGCCTATGCACAGACCAATCTCGACCAGGGCAAATCGGCCTCGCAGATCTTTGCGAGCGATTGCGCCGAGTGCCACAAGGCTGCGCGTGGACTGGCTAACGGCAAGAATGCCGCCACGCTGACGGATTTCCTGCGCGAGCACTACACGACGAGCCGCGACCAGGCGGCGGCGCTGGCGGCCTATGTGCTCGGTGGGCGGGGCGGCGAGCCGATCGGGGCCGCAGCGCAAGGGCGCGGGCAGAAGCCAGCGGCCGAGCGTGCGAGCGCCTCAGCGGAGGAACCGAAGCCGTCAAAACGCCAGGCCAAGCAACCGGCAAAGCCCGACGAAGGTACGCCTGCCACAGCTTCTACCGAGGAGCCGAAGCCGGCGAGGCACCCGGCGCGGCCGCTCGCAAAACCGGAGGAGCCCACGCCCGCCGCCAAGTTGCAGCGGCCGGCTGATGAGTCCGCCAGGCCTCGAAACAAGCCCCAGGACGAGGCAAACCCGGCCGAGCAGCCGAGTATCATGGCTCCAGAGCCGCACCCGGCCACCGCTTCACGTGTCCGTCGCAAGGAGCCGAAAACACCGGCACCCGAGGCGCCGGCGGCGGTCGCCCGTGCGCCGGCTGCGGTCGTTACCGATCCCGCCCCGAGTGAGACGCCGGTGCGGGAAGCAAGTCCGAGCCCGGTGCCGGCCCCAGCCCCCGCCGCAACCGCAGCCACGCCTGCGGACGCTTCGTCGGGTAAATCCGGCGACACTGCGCCGGTACCGCGCGACGACATTCCCGACTGAGAATAGTACTTCGCCGCGACTAGCTCTTGTCGGTCGACGTCGAGCCTTCACCTGCTTCGGCTGTTTCGGCGCCTTCTTGAGCCCGCAGCGATTCCGCCGCCTCGGGTTCGAAGAACGCTTCCGCCGCAAGCGCCGCGGCTTCTTCGGCGGTCGGTTCTTCGCGCAACCGCGTGATATCCTCGCCGCGCTCGATGCGCGCTGCTTCCTCGTTGTTACGCGCCACGATCACGGTGATCGAGGTCTCAATTTCCGGATGCAGCAGCAGCTCGAACCTTGTGCCGGCCGATCGTCTTGATCGGCGCGTGCAGCGCGATCTGACCGCGGTTGACATTAAAACCGGCGGTCACGAGCAGGCCGACGAGGTCGCGTGGCGAAACCGACCCGAACAGCTGCCCCGCTTCCGAGGCCTGGCGCAGCACCGTGAAGCTTTTGCCGTCAATCTTCTCGGCGACTTGACCGGCCTCGCTTTTGAGCGCGAGCGAGCGCGCCTGCAGATCGCTCTTCATGCCTTCGAAGCGTGTGCGATTTTCCGCCGTGGCGCGCAGCGCCTTGCCGCGCGGCAACAGGAAATTGCGGGCGAAGCCGTCCTTGACCCGCACCACCTCGCCCATCTGGCCCAATCGCGGCACCCGTTCGAGCAAGATCACTTCCATCTCGATCTCTCCTCGCTCAGCGGATCATATAGGGAAGCAGCCCGAGGAAGCGTGCGCGCTTGATGGCCTGGGCGAGTTCCCGCTGTTTTTTTGCTGATACTGCGGTGATGCGGCTGGGCACGATTTTGCCGCGTTCCGACACGAAGCGCTGCAGCAGCTTGACATCCTTGTAGTCGATCTTGGGCGCGTTGGCGCCCGAGAATGGGCAACTCTTGCGGCGGCGGAAGAACGGCCGGCGCGCCCCGCCGGATTGCGGTGACATGGTCATGGTCATTCCTCCGTCGCCAAGGGCGTTTCAGCTTGGTCAGAGACCTCGCGCGGTCGCCGATCGCGATCGCGCGGACGGTCTCCTCTGTCACCGCGGTCAAACCGATCGCCACGATCGCCGCGGCGCTCGTCGCGGTCGCGGTCGCGTTCGGCCCGGCGCATCATCGCCGACGGGCCCTGTTCGTGTTCGTCGACCCTGATCGTCAGATAGCGCAACACATCTTCGTTGAGACGCTCCAGCCGCTCGATCTCGTTGATCGCGGCAGGCGCGGCATCGATGTTCATCAAAGTGAAATGCGCCTTGCGGTTCTTGCGCAGCCGATAGGACAGGGATTTCACGCCCCAATATTCGGTCTTCGCGATTGAACCGCCCAAGCCTTCGATGACGCTCTTTAGATGTGCCGTTAATTCCTCGACCTGCTGCGCGCTGGCGTCCTGGCGCGCGAGGTAGACGTGCTCATAGAGCGACATAAATGTCCTTTCCTTTTTGTCGTCGCTCGCTCCTGGCGCGAAGCCCCTCGAACCCTTCGGGAAAGGCTCGAATGCTCTGAAGGCGGGAACACGGGACGCCGGACCAATCGATCCTGCCGCAAGACTAAAGATCAATGCGGCCGTCCGTTTAGCCCCCGGCCGGGGTCGAGCGGAAAAAAGGCCTTATACGCGGCCTGGGCGGAAAGGCAAGACGGATCAGGAACCCGGCGAGGCGCCGGCGGCCGCTTCGATCAGCTCCGCGAGCCGTACGGCGAGCGTTACACCCTCTCGCATCTCTTTGGCGGACCCTGCGGCGGAGGAGAGCGCTTGGCGCTGTTTCTGCAGCCTGCCGAGGAGGATCTCGAGGTTTTGCGTTAAAAGCTTCTGCCGGAATGCGGGATCCTGGCGCGCCCGGGCGAGCTCGGCTTCGGTGACCGGTGAAAATGGGTGCATGGCGAGCGGTTGCGTAAGCATCACCTGTGGCCGGCGGCCCTTGAGCTTTCATCGAGATTACCGACTCTCGGTTGTCGCTTGGTTACCGCACCCCCTGACTTGACATGACCGTGATCGCGGTGTCTTTCGCCCCCTCCTTAGGGGCAAGCAATGGCAATCGCTTTCGTTTTTCCCGGCCAAGGCAGCCAGTCCGTCGGCATGGGCAAGGCTCTCGCCGCGAGCTTTGCGCCGGCGCGTGCGGTGTTCGAGGAAGTTGATGCGGCGCTCGGGGAAAAACTCAGCGACATCATTTGGAACGGTCCGGCCGAGAAGCTCACTCTGACCGAAAATGCCCAGCCGGCCCTCATGGCAGCCTCGCTTGCCGTGCTGCGGGTTCTTGAGGCAGAAGCCGGGCTCGATCTCGAGCGCGATGCGGCTTTCGTTGCCGGCCACTCGCTCGGAGAATATTCGGCTTTGGCCGCCGCTCAGTCGCTCGCCGTCGCGGACGCGGCCCGACTTCTGCGCATTCGTGGCCGCGCCATGCAAAAGGCGGTGCCGGTCGGCGTCGGCGCCATGGCCGCGCTTGTCGGGGTTCAGTTCGCCGAGGCCAAAGCGATCGCCGCCGCGGCCGACGGCGCCGGGGTCTGCACGGCCGCGAACGACAATGGCGGCGGGCAGGTAGTGTTGTCGGGTGAAAAATCGGCCGTGGAGCGCGCCGTCGAGATTGCCAAAACGCAGGGTGTGAAGCGGGCCATGATGTTGCCGGTCTCAGCGCCGTTCCACTGCACGTTGATGCAGCCGGCGGCGGATGCCATGGCTGCGGCCCTGGCCGCCGTCGTCGTCAAGCCGCCCCGGGTCCCGCTTGTCGCCAACATATTGGCGCAGCCGACCAGCGACCCGGCGATCATCATACGCTGTTTGGTCGAGCAGGTGACCGGCACGGTTCGCTGGCGTAAATCGGTTCTGTTCATGGCGCAAAAGGGTGTGACCGTGTTCTATGAAGTCGGTGCCGGCAAAGTGCTGACCGGTTTGATCAAGCGCATCGCCGAAACGGCTGACGCATCTGCGATCGGCACGCCAGATGACATCGCCCGGTTCAAGGCCGCGCACCGTTAAGCTTTGCGCTCTCGCGAGGACGGCTATGTTTGAACTTGATGGAAAGACCGCATTGATCACGGGCGCCACCGGCCCGATCGGCGGCAGCATCGCGCGGGTCCTGCACAAACAGGGCGCAACCGTCGCCATCTCCGGCACCCGGCGTGACGTCCTCGACCGGCTTGCCGCCGAGCTCGGTGACCGGGTCCATATCCTGCCTTGCAATCTCGCAGACGCCGCCGAAACGGATGGCCTGGTTGGACAGGCCGAAGCGGCGATGGGTCAGCTCGACGTGCTGGTCGCCAATGCCGGAGTGACGCGCGATAATCTGTTTGTCCAGCTGCGCGATGAGGATTGGGACCAGGTGATGGCCGTCAATCTCACCGCCACGTTCCGCCTCGCGCGGGTCGCGGTGCGCGGCATGATGCGCCGTCGTTTCGGGCGCGTCATCGCCGTCACCTCGGTGGTGGGGGCGACCGGAAATCCTGGACAGGCCAACTATGTCGCCGCCAAAGCCGGACTTACCGGAATGATCAAGTCGATCGCGCAGGAATATGCCAAGCGCGGCGTGACCGCCAATTGCGTCGCACCAGGTTTTATTGTGACGCCGATGACTGACAAGCTGACCGACAAACAGCGCGAGACGATCCTCGCAAGAATCCCGGCCAACCGTCCCGGTACGACCGAGGAAGTTGCGGCCGCGGTCGCCTTCCTCGCCGCCAATGAGGCCGGCTATGTGACCGGTCAGACGTTGCATGTGAATGGTGGAATGGCCATGATTTGAAGGCGATAGACAGCACCGCGAGACGGCGCGGCCGCGCTGGTCAACGCTACGGAAGTGTGGTAACCGACCGTGACTTGGCTGGGGGAACTGGAAAGCCGGAGAGCGGGGACAGTGAACGTCCGCCTCTGATCGCTATCGACCCGCGGCCATCGCCCACGACGGGGCCGAATTGCAGTTGATCGGGTCGCGTTGAAAGAAGAGGTTGGAAACGATGAGCGATATTGGCGAGCGGGTGAAGAAGATCGTCGTGGAGCATCTTGGCGTCGAGCCCGACAAGGTGACTGAAAACGCCAGTTTCATCGACGACCTCGGCGCCGACAGCCTCGACACGGTCGAACTCGTCATGGCCTTCGAGGAGGAATTTGGTTGCGAGATTCCCGACGACGCCGCGGAAACAATTCTGACCGTGGGCGACGCCATCAAGTTCCTGGAAAAAAACGCAAAGAGCTGATTGCCGGCACGGCCCTGCGGCGCTGCATGGATCGTGCATCCAGGGGCGGCACGCCGTCACGCGCGAGCGCGCACTGTAGCGGCGGGCTTTTCCGACGCGGCATCGGCCAAAGTGTCTGCCGGGAGCGCCGCTGATGAGACGCGTCGTCGTCACTGGTCTGGGGATGGTGACGCCGCTCGCCTGCGGGGTTGAGCTAACGTGGAAGCGGCTGCTCGCCGGCGACAGCGGGATCACGCGCATCGATAAATTCGAAGTCTCGGATCTTGCCTGTCAGATCGCCGGCCAAGTTCCGCGCGGGGACGGCTCGCACGGGACCTTCGATCCCGACCAGTGGATGGAGCCGAAGGAACAGCGCAAAGTCGACGACTTCATCATCTTTGCCATGGGCGCAGCCAAACAGGCGCTCGACGATGCCGACTGGCAGCCCCGAGAATATGACGACCAGATTACAAGCGGTGTTCTGATCGGCTCCGGCATCGGCGGCATCGAGGGCATCGCGGAGACGGCTTTGACCCTGCGCGACCGCGGTCCGCGCCGCGTATCGCCGTTCTTCATTCCCGGCCGGATCATCAATCTGGCGTCGGGCTACGTATCGATCGCGCATGCGCTCAAAGGTCCCAATCATGCCGTGGTAACCGCCTGCTCGACCGGCGCTCACGCCATCGGCGACGCCGGCAGACTTATCGCGCTCGGGGATGCCGACGTAATGGTGGCCGGCGGGACGGAATCGCCGATCAGCCGCATTTCGGTTGCCGGGTTTGCCGCCTGCCGAGCGCTGTCGACCGGCTTTAACGACACGCCCGAACGCGCCTCGCGACCTTATGATCGCGATCGCGATGGATTCGTGATGGGGGAGGGCGCGGGCGCCGTGGTGCTGGAAGAATACGATCATGCCAAGCGGCGCGGTGCCCGCATCTACGGCGAACTCGTCGGCTACGGCCTCTCGGGTGACGCGTTTCACATCACGGCCCCGGCCGAGGATGGCGACGGTGCGCTCCGCTGCATGAAGGCCGCGATCCGCCGCGCCGAAATTTCGCCGGCGGAGATTGACTACATCAACGCCCATGGCACATCGACTCCGCTCGGCGATGAGGTTGAGCTCAAAGCCGTCGAGCGGCTGGTCGGCAACGCCGCCGGCAATATCAGCATGTCGTCGACGAAGTCCTCGATCGGTCATCTGCTTGGAGCAGCCGGCACGATCGAGGCGATCTTCTGCCTGCTCGCCATTCGCGATCAGGTGGTTCCGCCTACCATCAATCTCGACAACCCGTCTGTCGCCACCGCAATCGACCTCGTGCCGCACAAGCCGCGCCGGCGCTCGGTCAACATCGCGCTGTCGAACTCGTTCGGTTTCGGCGGCACCAATGCGTCCCTCGTCTTCCGTCGGGTGTCCGAATAGTGCCGCCAATCACCGTTCCGCCATATTTGCTCCGCACTCGCCTGCAATTCACTGCAAGCGCATCATCCGACCGATGGGCGCCGGCGAGCGAACGGCGCGCGTGCGCTCGCCGGCTTACCTTTTTCGCTGATCATGAAAAAATGTAACGTGGACATGCGGCGGTGACCGACTCGAACCCCCCGCGCAATGGCGGCGATCGCACTAAGGCGGCTCCGCCTCCGTTGCCGCCGCGCGCCGGCGCGAAGCCTCCATCGGGCACGCCCGCCGCAGGCGCAGCACCGGAACAAGCTTCGACCAAACCGAAATCCGCGCTACCGGCGCAGCCGCCGCAGTCACCCGGCGCAGGGTCGAGCGCGGCCGCATCCGCGCGAAGCGCGTCGGTCGCGCCGAGGTCTCCTGCCGTTGCGGCGGTCGCCAAGCCGCCCAAGGATGCGGCAGAGCGGGCCAGCAATGGAGTCGGTGGCGCGCCGCCGACCCCAACGGTGCGCAAGCCCGCAGCGCCGCGCGCCGCGGCGCCGAGCTCGCGGGAAGCTGGTAGAAGCGCGGCTGGTGCGCGCGAGCCTTATCCGCCATTGTCGGGGCGACTGGTGAACGGAATCGGCACGGCCCCGATGGGTGCGAAAAACTCCAAACCGATCACGCCGCGCAGCCCACGGACGGCGCTCGAGCCGGACACCGTCGAAATGCCGACCCGCCGCTCCAAGAGCGCGCGGCACCCATTCGTTGTCATTGGCAACGCCATTATCAGCATCTTCGTGCTGCTGGCGATCACCGCCGGCGTCGCGCTGGTGATCGGCAAGCAGCGCTTCGATGCGCCGGGCCCGTTGCCTGAAGACCGCGTCGTCAATATCCCGCGCGGCTCCGGCATCCGCGATATCGCCGATGTCCTCATGCATGAAGGCGTCATCGATCAGCCCTGGGTGTTTGTCGGCGGCGTGCTTGTGCTCAAGGCGCGCGAAGACCTCAAGGCCGGCGAATATCAGTTCAAGGCCCGCGCCAGCTTGCGCGATGTGGTCGCGACCATTGTTGACGGCCGCGTCGTGACGCACCAGTTCACCATTCCCGAGGGTTTGACCTCCGAGCAGATCGTCGCGCGACTCCTGGATGACGACGTATTGACCGGAAATATCAAAGAGGTGCCGCGCGAAGGCAGTCTTTTGCCCGATACCTACAATTTCACCCGCGGGACGACGCGCGAACAGATTATCCAGCGTATGCAGCAGGCGCAGCAACGCGTGCTCAAGGAAATCTGGGACCGCCACTCTCCCGATCTGCCGATCAAAACGCAGGATCAGCTCGTTGTCCTCGCCTCCCTGGTCGAGAAGGAGACCGGCAAGCCTGACGAACGCACGCGCGTCGCCGCGGTGTTCGTCAATCGGCTGAAACAGAAAATGAAGCTGCAATCCGACCCGACCATCATCTACGGGCTGGTCGGCGGCAAGGGGACGCTCGGGCGGCCGATCATGAAGAGCGAGATCGATCAGCCGACGCCCTACAACACCTACCAGATCGAAGGGCTGCCGCCCGGCCCGATCGCCAACCCGGGGCGCGCCTCGCTTGAGGCCGCCGCCAATCCGGCCCGCACGCGTGAGCTCTATTTCGTCGCAGATGGCACCGGTGGTCACGCCTTCGCAGAGACCTACGAGCAACACCAGAAAAACGTCGCACGCCTGCGCCAGCTCGAATCCGATCCGAAAGATCAGGCTCCCGCGGACGCCCAACTGGTTTCATCGCCGCCGGTCACTCCAGCACCGTCGGCCCCGGCGCCACCGCAGCGCCGCTCGTCCAACCACCACAACCAAAACACGCAAACGACGCACTAATGCGTCGGCTTCAAGCGCTGCTTTCGGTGCGGCGCCCCCCGATATGCGCTGATCGGCCCTTGTGAGGGTGGAACGGCGCCGCTAAGTTCGGCGCGAATTTCTTTGCAAGTTCTGGGGGGAACGTCGTTCAATGGCGCTGTCGAGCATGACGGGGTTTGCTCGCGGCCACGGCGTCAGCGGCTCCTATGCCTGGGCCTGGGAAGTCAAATCGGTCAACGGCAAGGGTCTCGATCTGCGGCTTCGCCTGCCGCCCGGCTGGGATGCGATCGAGGTACCGGCGCGCGCCCTTGCCGCTGAAAAGCTCGCGCGCGGCTCCGTCCAAGCCAACCTGACGGTGGAGCGCAGCGGCGTTCTGCCTGTTGTCCGCGTCAACACCGCGGTGCTTGAAGCGATATTGACCACGGTGCGACAACTTGCATCGCGGATCGAGGCCTCGCCGCCGTCGTTCGATGGCTTGCTCGCGCTCAAAGGCGTGATGGAGGTCGGCGATGCCGAAGAGCGCGAGGACGAAAGACGCGCCGCCGAGACGGCCGTGACAACCGGCTTCGCCGAGTTGCTCGGTGCGCTGGTCGAGATGCGCCGCCACGAAGGCGTCGCGCTTGGCCGCGTGTTGGCGGCGCGACTGAGCGAAATCGCCGCGCTTGCGCAGCGTGCGGAACTCACGCCCGGACGACGGCCCGAGGCGATCCGTGTCCGGCTTGCCGAACAGATCGCCACGCTGTTGGGGCAGTCCGATCGTTTCGATCCGGATCGGCTGCACCAGGAAGCGATCCTGATCGCGACCAAGGCCGATGTGCGCGAGGAGCTTGACCGTCTTGCGGCACACGTTGCCCAGGCGCAGCTTCTGATGGGGCAGGGTGGGCCAATCGGCCGCCGGTTGGATTTCCTCGCGCAGGAGCTCAACCGCGAAGCCAACACGTTGTGCGCCAAGGCCAACGACGTCGAGCTCACCAATATCGGCTTGGAACTCAAGGCCGCGGTGGAGCAGTTCCGCGAGCAGGTGCAGAACGTGGAATAGAGCATGGCGCGCGGGGGGCGAAAGCAAGTGAGGATCGCGCGGCGCGGCCTCATGCTGGTTTTGTCTTCGCCGTCGGGCGCCGGCAAGACCACGCTGTCGCGTCTGCTGTTGAAAGCCGATCGCAACGTCGAGCTTTCGGTTTCGGTGACGACGCGCCAGCAACGCCGCGGCGAGATCGATGGCCGCGATTATCATTTCATCGACCTTGCCCGCTTCAAGGCCATGGTGAAAACCGGCAAGCTTCTGGAGTGGGCAGAGGTGTTCGGCCATTGCTACGGCACGCCGCGCCGGCCGGTGGAGCAGGCGTTGCGAGCCGGGCGCGACGTCCTGTTCGATATCGATTGGCAGGGCACGCAGCAATTGCGTGAGAAGGCGCGCGACGATCTGGTCAGCGTCTTCATCCTGCCGCCTTCGGTCGGGGAATTGGAACGGCGTCTCAAACGCCGCGCCCAGGACAGTCACGACATTATCGGTGCGCGCATGGCCAAGGCTGCCGGCGAGATGAGCCATTGGCCGGAATATGACTATGTCATCGTCAACCGCGATAAAGCCGCCGCGTTTGTCGAAGTGCGTGCCATCCTTGCGGCCGAACGGCTCAAGCGCGAACGACAGATCGGTCTCTCCGGCTTCGTGCGCGCCCTGCAGGCGAAGTTGTGAGACCAGGGTCAGCCATGATGCAAATGGCGCGTTCAACCAGCGAAGTGAATGTCACACGCCTGATCGACGAGGGGTCGCTGACCCGGTTTCAGATCGCCACCATTGTCTGCTGCGCGCTGGTCAGCATGTTCGACGGCATCGACACCCAGTCGATCGGTGTCGCAGCGCCGTTTATCGCCGAAACGCTCGGCGTCAAGATCGCCCATTTCGGACCGATTTTCTCTTCCGCGCTTTTGGGCGCGACCATCGGCGCGGCTTCGTTCGGACCACTGGCGGATCGGCTGGGCCGCAAGACGCTGCTGATCGTCGCCCTGGTGCTGTTCGGCGTCTTCACAGTGCTGACCGCCATGGCGAGTTCGGTGCCGATGCTGATGATCTTCAGGCTGTTGGCGGGGCTCGGCCTCGGCGGAGCGACGCCGTGCTACATCGCCTTGACGTCGGAATACGCGCCGGCGCGGCTGCGCGCGACGCTGGTGACCTTGATGTGGTCGGCGTTTCCCCTGGGCGGGATGCTCGGCGGGCTGTTGAACTCGTATCTGATAGCGCGGATCGGCTGGCGGCCGATCTTCTACATCGGCGGCGTCGCACCGCTTTTTCTTGCCGTGCTGCTGCTATTTTACCTGCCGGAATCGATCAAGTTTCTTCTGCTCCGCCGCAACGACACCGACGCCGTCCGACGGATCGTTGCCCGTTTCCGCTCCGCCCTGGTCCGCGACGACGCCCATTTTGTTGTTGAGGAGAAGCGCATGCCGGGTGCGTCCATTCGGCAGTTGTTCACCGACGGCCGCGCGCTCGGAACGGTTTTTTTGTGGGTGCCGTTTTTCATGGGATTCGGAATCCTGACGGTGGCCACGTTGTGGACGCCGGCGTTGTTGCGGCTCAATGGCATTCCGGCCGCGCAAACCGCCTTTGTGATTGCCTTTAATGGCCTCGGCGGGTTTATCGGCCAATCGACGGCGGGGCGGCTGATCGAACGCTTTGGCATCTTGCGCGTGCTGTTTCCTGCTTTTCTGCTTGGCACCGCAGCGACGGTGGGATTGGGCTACGGGGCATCGTCGGTCGCGCTGGCTGCGACGTTCATTGGGCTGATTGGGCTGTTCATGGGGCTCGGAACCGGCGGCGCGATCGCTTTGGCCGCGATCATCTACCCGACGCCGATCCGATCTACCGGCGTCGGCTGGGGCATGGCCATGGGCCGTTTCGGCCAGATCGTCGGTCCGCTGATTGCGGGAGCGTTCTTGAGCGCCGGCTGGACGGCCAGCGATATCATGAGCGTCATCGCTTGCGGCGGCGTGATCGCGGCGGTCTTTGTGATTTTGTTCCGGGGATGGTTCGTCGCCCACGATGTGGAGCGGATTTCCGCCGATGACGGGTCCGCCAAGGCGACGCTTCCGGTTTGACGCACGATTGAGAACGCGCGAGCGGCCGGGCGCATCGCGGCGATTTTTGTCGGCGGCGTCGCTCGCGACGATCTAAGCCGACAATACGGTGCGGCCGACGACGCGGCCGGCACGCAGATCCTCAAGCGCCGCCTGCGCTTCAGTGTGCGGACGGTCGTGGGTCTGGATCGGCGCGATCTTGCCGGCGCGCGCCAGTTCGAGCAACTCGCGCGCCTCGGCCAGCGTGCCGGTCAGCGTGCCCTCGATCGTCATCGCCTTGATGGCGAACATGGCGGCGGCCATCGAAAAATTGCCGCCGAGCAGTCCCGTCACTACGACTTTGCCGCCGCGTGCCAGCACGCCGGTCGAGAATTGCAGCGATTTCTCCGAGCCGACGAAATCGCAGACCGAGAGCACGCCACCGCCGGTCGAGGCCATCACCGCCTTGCGCGCTTGCGGATCGGACGGATCGTAGGCCTGCGCCGCGCCGGCCGCGACAGCGGCCTTGCGCTTGTCGGCGTCGATGTCGGCGACGATCGGCGCCTCGCGAAACAGCGCCCGGGCAATGGCGAGCCCCATCATGCCGACACCGCCGAGTCCGACCAGCAACACCGGGCCGCGCTCGGGCCGGCTCGTGTGCCGCTTGAGCGCCGCATAGGCGGTCAAGCCGGAGCACATCAGCGGGCCGGCAAAGGCGGGTGACAGCGGCGCATAGTCGAGCAGATAGCGCGGATGCGGGACGAGGACGTGGGTGGCGTAGCCACCATCGACGGCGATGCCGAGATGACGGTGATTGGAGCACAGGTTTTCTTCGCCGGCCAGGCACGCGGGGCAGAGGCCGCAGCCGATCCAGGGATAGACCGCGACGCGGCGGCCGATGGTGGCGCCGCCGGCTTCGTCTCCGGCGCCTTCGATCACGCCGGCGATCTCGTGCCCGAGCGTGAATGGCAGCGTGCGGCCCGCGGTCACGTCGAGCCGTTTATCGCCGCCGAGCAGAAAATAGCCGTCCTGCAGATGCAGGTCGGAATGACACACGCCGCAGCGTTCGATGCGCACCAGCACTTCGCTGCCGCGCGGCGCGGGGCAGTCCGCGACGGTCTCGCAGAGGGGTTGCCCATAGGCGACCAGCGACTGGCGGTGCATTTTAGTCATGATTGCTCTTCTTCTCCGTGGCATTCGGTTCGCCATCATGCCCGAGGCGACGCTGCGCGGCGAGAGCCGTCGCTAGCGATACAAAGCCGGCGACGGAAATATCCTCGGCCCGCGCCGTCGGCGAGAGGCCAGCGGTCGAGAGCAGCGCCGAGACATCGGCACCGAGCGTTCGCAGGCTCTGGCGCAGCATCTTGCGCCGTTGCCCAAACGCCGCCTGGGTTACGGCTTCAAGCAACGCGCGATCGCAGGCCAGCGGCGCCGCCCGCGGCAGCAAACGAACCAGGGAGGATGTCACTTTTGGCGGCGGCACAAAGGCCGAGGGATTGACGTCGAAAACAATGCGCGCCTCGCAGCGCCATTGCACCAGCACGGACAGCCGGCCGTAACTCTTTGAGCCGGGCGCGGCGACGACGCGTTCGGCGACCTCGCGCTGGAACATGAGGATGGCGGTCTCGTACCAGGGCGGCCAAGGCTCGATGGAGACCCACGAGACGAGCAGAGCCGTGGCGATGTTGTAGGGCAGATTGGCGACGATGCGCACCGGGCTGCCATCGAGGTGGGCGCGCGGGTCGAAGCTGAGCGCGTCCGCCATGACGATATCGACTCGGCCGGGGTAATGGTCGGCGATTTCCTGCAGCGCCGCGATTGCCCGCACATCGCGCTCGACCGCGATCACGCGCGCGGCACCGAGGGCCAACAGCGCGCGGGTGAGGCCGCCCGGCCCGGAGCCGATTTCCAGGACCGTCACGCCTGTCAGCTCACCGGCCGCGCGGCCGATGCGCGCGGCAAGATTGAGATCGAGAAGGAAATTCTGGCCGAGAGATTTTCTGGCGATGAGACCATGGCGGCGAATGACGTCGCGTAACGGCGGCAGCCCATCCGGCGCGGAGGTCACGATGCAGGCACCGGCACCGCGCTGTCGGCCATGGCGAGCCGCGCCGCGAGCCGCAGCGCCGCAACGAGGCTAGCGGAATCGGCGACGCCGGTGCCGGCGATGTCGAAGGCAGTACCGTGATCCGGCGACGTTCGCACGAACGGCAGGCCGAGCGTGACGTTGACCGCATGATCGAAAGCAAGTGTCTTGATCGGGATCAACGCTTGATCGTGATACATGCACAAGGCCACGTCGTAAGTCGCACGGGCGCGCTCGTGGAACAGTGAATCGGCCGGCAGCGGACCCTTCGCATCGATGCCTTCGGCAATAAGCCGGGCCACGGCCGGGGCAACGATCAGGCGGTCTTCCTCGCCGAGCGTGCCGTTCTCGCCGGCATGAGGGTTAAGCCCGGCGACGGCAAGCCGAGGCCGCGGAATGCGAAATCGCGCGGCGAGATCGCGCGCCACGATGCGTCCGGTCTCGACCACGAGTTCGGTCGAAAGCTGCTGAAAGATTTCTCTGAGCGGCAGATGGATGGTCACCGGCACGACGGCAAGCTCCGGCGACCAGAGCATCATCACCGGCCGCAGCGTCCTGCCGGTCGCCTCGTGCACCAGCGTGGCCAGAAACTCGGTGTGGCCGGGCTCGGCGAAACCCGAATTATAGAGCACGTTCTTCGCCACCGGATTGGTGACGATTGCGGCGGCGGCGCCGGCCAGGACGTCGGCGACCGCGCGGCGAATGGAGGCAATGGCGGCCGGGGCACTGCTGCGGTCGGGATGGCCGGGCTCGGCACTTACCGCAACGTCCAGGGCGACAACCGGCAGCGTCGACGGAAACGCGGCAGCGGCCTTGGCCGGCGTCACGGTTGCGATCGGAACGTCGAGCCCAAGCCGGGCGGCGCGGCGACGGAGAAAATCCGGGTCGGCGACGACGTAGAAATCCGGAACCCCGAGTTCGGCGCGTCGATGCCAGACCGCAAGGGCGAGATCGGGACCGATCCCCGCCGGCTCGCCGAGCGTCAATGCCAGTGGCTGCACGGTTTTGCTTCTTGTCGCCTACTTATCCTCGGGCATCTTGTATTCGATCATTGCCTGGCGCCGCAAATCATCGAGATAGCGCTTGGCTTTGGCGCCGAACCTCTGCTGCAGCATCTGGTCGCGGATTTCGTGCATTTCCGGCGTATCGGATTTGGTCACCTTCTTGTCGCAGATCGCGAACATCTGCACGCCCTCCGCCGTCTGTTCCGGCGGTGTCAGATGGCCGACTGCCGTGGCGTCGAGAATTCCGCGCAGCTGCTGCGCAAGGTCGGCTGAATACTTCGATACCTGATCGCGCACCGCGACGTCCGGGAGTGCGCGCGCAAAGGCAATTCCCTCGTTGCAGCTGAGAAAGCGTGCGCGCAGGGCCTCGGCGTCGCGCTTGCGGGTTTCGTAAGCGGCATCGGGCGATCCTCGCGGCACGATAAGGACGACGGGCCGCAAAATGTATTCGTATCCGACGTCGTTTTTCTCCTCGGACTTGTGCAACTCAAGCTGGGCCTCGACGTCCTTGTCCCTGATTTCCAGGCTCGCCTTGTAACGTCCGCGCACCAGACTGGTCCAGGCAATCTGAGCCCGCAGCCGGCGCTTCAGGGTGTCGCCGCTCGCACCGGCGTTGACAAGTATCTGCGTCAGCTTCTCCTTGTCGATGCCCATACGGCTCGCAATATTGGCGTAGGAAGTCTCGACGTCCGAATCGGAGGGTTCGATGTTGAAACGCTTGGCCTCGGTCAGCTCCAAAATCTCGTCGATCAGGCTATCGAGCGTTTCCTTCCGCGTTGCCGGCTTTTTGGTGCTCAGCTGAATGAACTTGCTGCGATGCTCGACATCGAGCGTCGTGATCGGCTGGCCGTTGACGAACGCCACCACCTGCTGCGCATGCGCGGCTAAAGGAATTGCAGGCATCAGCGCCGCGGCCAGCATCGCCGCAGCGACAACCGTTCGGCAGATACGGGGCGGGATTTGCACGATCACGTCTTATGCTCCCTCAAGTTAAGCTCCCCAGCAGATTGCAGGTTGCCCCCTTCCTTCCAGGCATGCTCGCGAAACTCGACATTACCGTAACTTCCATGAACTTAGAAACTACTTGCAATCGGTGCCAGATAGTCCGGACCGAGCGTGCGCAAGCTGAATTGAAACATGACGAAATTGTTCGGCGTCGGCGTCGTTCCAGTATAGATATAGGAGGTGAGATAATTCAGCGACAGCAGCAGGCAATCGTCGGTGTAGCCGATGCCAAACCGCGTCTGCTCGAACTGGTCGACGGCAAGGTCATAGCGGACTGAGCCGAGGACGATCCAGTTCTGTGTTATTTTGACCGAGGCACCGGCGAGAATTTCCTCGCGCCGGTTGACAAAGCCGATCTCCGGTTCCGGCGCGTAGTCGCCGTACATCAGCTGGAACGTCCAGCGATCAAAATTGGCACGGGTTTCGAACTCGAGGCGTTCAGGCGTGAATGCCGCGACGTCGCCGATCCCCGGCTCAGTGCCTCCCGAGGAGAAACGTCCGCGCGCCGTGAATGAGAAGACCTGGTTCGGCTGATACGTAACGCGGCCGACGTAGTCGGAAAGGGTCTTGTCAAGACCGCTATCCTGGCCGGTGTTGGTCAGATCGGCCGCGGAAAAGGAGTTCAGCCCGTAGAGCTGATAGGACTGCCCGAACAGGGCGTTGAATGAGCCGGCGTTATTGACCTGGGCGGTATACTGGAAACCGGCATTGAGGCGCCCGCCGCCTTCGACGCGGTCCCAGCCGGAGAATTTGTCGATCGAAAACAGGTTTGCGTCGCTGAAGACCACGCTCTGCGCGTCTTCGTTGGGGAATTTTCCGATCTCGGCTTCGTTTGGGCGGAGAATGAGCTGAGCGATAGGCTCGATCGTCTGCGTTCCCCATGGCTCCACGTCGACGAAGGGATAGCGATACTCGACGCCGACATCGGGCATCGCGCGCGCGAGCTCGCTTTCGCCGGGGTTGATGAAGTTGGACACGCCCGGCTGGTCCTGGATGTCAAGCTGGGCGGCGTCGCCGCGCACCCCCAGGAACGGTGTGATCATCTGGCCGTTGTCGGTGACAAACGTGCGGCGCCAATCTACTTCGGCGGAAGCGCGTGCATAATATCCCGGGATGCCGCGCAAGACGCAATTGGCTCGGTTGACGACTGCGGGATTGTCCGAGGTGCATAGCGAGTCCGCAAGCGAGTTCTGATTGATGGCGTCGAACTCTGCCTGTTGCCGGGTAAGGCTCGTCAAATTGACCTTGTAGCTCAGCTCGCCGCCCATGACCGGTTGCGCCAGCACATTGGAATAATCGAGCACCGGAAGGATCACGGGAATCTCGGACTGAATGTCTTGGCCCGAGAAGCCGTAAAAGTAGATGGTCCGCACGTCGAAATAACTGCGCTCGCTGGCGCCGGTGAGATAGAGCTGGGAGACGCCCTCGGTAGCGACGCCGGTATGGAACGGATCGAAGCCCTGGAGGAATTGCCCGAGCTGATAATCGTACAGGAAGGATTGATCGGTCATCAGGAGCCCGGTCCACCCCCACACCCATTTGTCGGTCAAAGCGAACTGGCCCGCCGTCTCGACGGCGCCGCGGAACGTGTTGGCGGTCGGGCTGTCGGGGCCGTCGCGATTGGCAAAGTAGGCCGTGTCAGTCTGAAAGATTCCGGCGGCCTTGATCGAATAGGAGCCGTCAATCAGGCGCTGGCGCCACACCCCCTGAAACAACTCTCCTTCCTTTGACGTAGCCATCACCGAAGCGGTCAAATCTTTATCCGGTGACAGCGCCCAGAAATAAGGGATTTCGGCCCCGACGCCGTAGGCGGTGCCGTAGGTAAAGGTGGGAAACAGAAAGCCGCTTTTGCGCGTAACCGACGGATCGGGGTACGACATGAATGGAAAGTAGGCGAGCGGGACACCGAAGAACTCAACACGGGCGTCCTCGAAATAGACCATCTTCTCGTTGTTGTCGTGGATGATCCGGGCCGCTTCCACCTGCCAGAGCGGCGGCTTCTTGGGATCGTTCTTGCAGGGCTCGCAGGCGGTGTAGACGCCGTTTTGCATGACCGTATAGTTGCCCTTGACGCGGTCGGCTCGCGCCGCGGCGAAGCGCGTGTCGTCGAAAGTCTCGACCCGGAGCAAATCGACAAAGCCGTCGCGGTAATCCTGGGTCAGATCGATGAATTGGCCGTAGGTGATTTTGCCGTCCGGCTCGGTCATCCTGACATTGCCGCGCGCCTGCAGACGCTTCGTTTTTTGATCGTAGACCACCTCGTCGGCTTCGACGGTTGATCCGTTGTAGTAGAGCTGAACATTGCCGACGGCGGAGACGGTATTGTTCGTGTAGTCGTATCGGATCTCGGTTGCCTGCACGAGCATTGGAGCGTCGGGCGCCGCCGCAGGCGGCTTCGGGGCCGCCGGTCGCGTCGGAAAACGCAGCAGGTTGTTCACGCCCTGCGCCGATGCCGGCGCCGCTGCGAGCAGTGAACAGGCGGCGAGCGCAAGCAGCGCAGCGAAAATCGCTGCGCCTGTCCGAACGCGACCAAAGAAACCGAGCCCGAACGGGCCAATCGCAAACGCCACTAACCGTCCTCCTGGTGCAACAGCACGACGAAGCCGGTGAGACCGCCTACCAGTACCGGGACCCATGCCGCCAATACCGGCGATATGAGTTCCGACTTGCTCATGTCCTCCATGAACTTGGACAGAACGAACAACAGGAAGCCGGCGCAGATGCCGCCCAGGATCATTTTTTGCACGCCGCCAAAACGGAAGAAGCGCAGGCTGACCGAAGCCGCCAGCAGGACCATTGCGGCGAGCAGGAACGGACGCGACAGGAGCTGCTGGTATTGCAGCCGGTAGCCGGCGGCGACCAGCCCAGCTCGCTCCGCCATGTCGATGTAGAAGGGCAGCTGCCAGAACGGCACGGTTTCAGGCGTGGCAAAACTCTCGCGCACCTGCTCAAGCGTCAGGTTGGTGGCGAGACGATAGGTGTTCCGGAGTATCGGCGGACTGCCGCTGGCATAGATGCGGGCTTCGTCGAACCGCCAGTAGCCCTGCTCCAGCGCGGCGCTCTTTGCTTCGATCCGCTCCCTGAATTCGCCGGAATTATCGAAGCTGTATACGCTGACGCTGCCGAGCTGAGAACCTTGCTCGCGGCTCGACTTGGCGTTGATGATGGCTGCACCGTCGGCGCTCTTCTGCCGTACCCAGAAGCCGCCGTTGTTTTCCTGCAGCGTCGAAGCGGGAAGCTCGCCCATCATCTCGGCTTCAAGGCGCTTGGAGCGCTCATGCAGCACGGCAGCGATCGGGTTGTAAAGCGTGGTGGCGACGGTGCCGAACAGGAATGCCGCGACGATAGATGGCGCCACAAACTGCCAGGCGGAAACGCCGGCGGCGCGCGCAACGACCAACTCCAGGCGGCGCGACAGCGTAAGGTAGCACGACATGGCTCCCACCAGCACCGCGAACGGCATGATGCGCTCGGACAGCTGGGGGACCCGGAACATGGAAATTTCGGCCAGGACGAAGGCGGTAGCCTTCGGCCAGTCGGAGCTGCGGCGCAGGAGTTCGACATAGTCGATCATCGCTGCGAGCGCGACCACGCCGAAGAACGTGCCGATGACCGATCGTAGAAACCGAAATCCGAAATAGCGCGAAAGGGTACCGGTAAGCATCGGATGTTCCTCAACTCGCTGTTGCTTTCGCGAAGCGTTCAGTGATGGCGGTCGCGATTTTAGCCACCGCTGCCGCAGGTTCGATGAGCCTGTCCGCGCGAAATTAGCCACAATCCGGCGACGATCGATCCGACCAGGGCGACATATTGTACGGCAAGAACGCTCGGCGTGTGCACACCGACAATGACGCTGAGAAAGCCGACCAACCGCAGCAGCGACACGACGCCGACCAGGCCGAGCGGCCGAGAGCGCGCGGCTTTGCCTGGTCGTTTGCGGCGGACCGAGGAACGCGTAGGCGAGGATGACAAAAGCCAGCGGATAGAGCGGGGTGGCGAAACGATCATGCAGTTCCGACCGAAACTCGCCCGGCTGCGCTACATAAAGCGGATCGTCCGGCTGCGGCCACAACAGCTCCCAAATGTATTTTTCGTGGGTATTGTAGACGACGTTTTGCGGGCCGCCGCCGAATTTTGACAGGTCGAACGCGTAGCGGTCGAACGTCACGATGCGCGGATCGCGCTGACCCGCTTCGAGACGCTGAACGCTGCCCTTTTCGAGCACCAGAAATGAGCCGGAGTCGTTCTTTACGATCTCGCCCTGCTCAGCGAGGAAAGTGGCGTGCTCCTTGGGGTCGCGACGGTCGTCGAGGAATATGCCGACCAGAAGTCCGTTGGGTCGCCGATCGGCGATATGAAAAGTCAGATTGCCGCCAATGGTGGTGAAACGGCCGGGCTGCACGATATTGGTGAGAATGTCGGCGCGGACTTGCGTGGCCCAGTCGCGCAGCTCGCGCAGGCTGAGCGGAGAGATATAAACCGCAATCGCCGAGACCAGGAGCGAAACCACCAGCCCCGAGGCGATGAACGGTCTGACCAGCCGCCACGGCGAAACGCCGGCCGCGTTCATCACGATGATCTCTGAATCCGAGCTGAGCTTGTTGAGGACGTGGCCAGTGGCCAGCACCAGCGAAATCGGCGCAATCATCATCACCAGCAGCGGAATCAGCAGTCCGGTGATGCCGACGAAGACGAAGACGGTTTGCCGCTGGCTCGTGATCAGGTCGAACTCGCGGATCGCCTGCGTGAACCACATCACAATGGTCAGGCTGACACAGGTGATCACGAACGCACCCATGGTGGTGCGAAACATGTACCAGCCGATCGACCCCATCGGACTCAACTTCCCCGCTGACGGGCCCCACGGCCGGCCCGGCCCCCCGAAGGCGGGACACCCCCTAACCCCCGAGTCGAGCTCCCCCAAACGCGGCCAATTTCATGCTTTCACAAAATGGCCTCGCCAAGGCAAAGCCAGTCAACTCGCAAAGCCAAGGATTGCTAAGGGTTGCTAAGGGTTAATAGATTCTCCCACCGAGGCTAGGGTGGCCACGCCCGCCTTGGCCGGAAGGCGCTTTGCACGATTGCGCGGTCCGGTTCATAAGTCGGTCAAGAAGTCCCAGGACTGCCCAACGAGGCCCGCGCAATGCCCGAGAAACCCAAGATCAGCTTTACCTCATTCGAGCGCGTCAGGGGGGTTCTTGTTACGTTCTGTGCAGAGGGCCTCAAATTCGGCCCCGCCAGCCAGAAGGCGTTGTCGCCGATTGGCGAACTGTATCGCCGCGCCGCGGCCGCGGATCGATTCACCGGCAAGAACGGATCGACTCTCGATATCATTGCCCCTTCGGGTCTCAATGTGCCGCGCCTTCTCGTGATCGGGACCGGCAAAGAGCGCGACCTCAAGGACCGCGATCTCATCAAGCTCGGCGGTGTGGCGATGGGAGCGTTACCGGCCGCCGCGGCGCAGGCGACGATTTTTGCCGAGTTTGCGGCCGGGGCGCTAAAGGGCGAGCAGATCGCCGATCTGGCGCTAGGCGTGCGACTGCGCGCGTATAGGTTTGATCGCTACAAGACCAAGCGCAAGGAGGGCGACGAGCGGGCGGACAAGGTGGAAGTGAATTTCGCCTGCACCAATGCAGCCGCCGCGGAGAAGGCCTGGGCGAGCACGATGGGAATTGCCGACGGCGTCGTGCTGGCCCGCGACCTCGTCAACGAACCGGCGAATGTGCTCTATCCCGCGGAGTTCGCCCGCCGGGCGTCGGACCTGAGAAAGCTTGGCGTCGTCGTCGAGGTCCTCGACGTCGCGGCGATGCGAAAGCTCGGTATGGGGGCTCTTCTCGGGGTTGGGCAGGGCTCGGCGCATGAATCGAAGATCGTCGTCATGCGCTGGAACGGCGGCAAGCGCGGCGCCGATCCGATTGCATTCATCGGCAAGGGCGTGTGCTTCGATAGCGGCGGCATTTCGATCAAGCCGGCGCAGGGCATGGAGGACATGAAGGGTGACATGGCGGGAGCCGCCTGCGTCGTCGGCCTCATGCACGCGCTCGCGACCCGGAAGGCCAAGGTCAACGCCATCGGCGCCATCGGGTTGGTCGAGAACATGCCCGACGGCAAGGCGCAGCGGCCGGGCGATATCGTCAAGACCATGTCGGGGCAAACGATCGAAGTCATCAATACCGATGCCGAAGGCCGCCTCGTGCTTGCCGACGTGCTGCACTACATCAATAAGCGCTTCAAGCCGAGGTTCATGATCGATCTGGCAACGCTCACCGGCGCGATCATGGTCGCGCTAGGGCAGGAATATGCCGGTCTGTTCTCCAATGACGACAAGCTTGCCGAGCGCCTTATGAAAGCCGGAGACGCGACCGGCGAGCGGGTATGGCGCATGCCGCTGGGTCCTGAATACGACAAGATCATTGATTCGAAGTTCGCCGACATGAAGAACACCGGCGGGCGCTGGGCGGGTTCGATCACCGCCGCCCAATTGCTGCAGCGTTTCGTCGACAAGACGCCGTGGGCGCATCTCGACATCGCCGGCACCGCGCTCGGATCGCCGCAGACCGACATCAACAAGAGCTGGAGCGCGGGCTGGGGCGTCCGCCTGCTCGACCGCCTGGTCGAGGACTATTATGAGCGCTGACGGCGCATTTCGCGCGAGCCTGCTTTGTGTCGCGGGTTCCGGTAGTATGGCGTGAACGCCACCCGCGAGTTTTGAGCGTCGCGCTTTCACATGACCGAAATTCTCTTCTACCACCTCAAGGGACAGACGCCCGAGCAAGTGTTGCCGGCGCTGCTGCAGAAGTCGCTCGATCGCGGCTGGCGTGTCGTGGTGCAGGGCTGTTCGGAGGAGCGCATCGAAGCGCTCGACGCCCATTTATGGACATGGCGCGATGACTCGTTCCTTCCGCATGGGACTTGGCGCGACGCCGAGGCGGCTCAACAGCCGATCGTGCTGACCCTCCACGAGGATAACCCCAACGGCGCTGTCGTTCGCTTCCTGATCGAGGGCGCGACCATGCCGGACGATGCCCTCGTTTATCAGCGCGTCGTGCTGCTGTTCGATGGCCAAGATCCGGACGCGGTTGAGGCCGCGCGCACGCGCTGGAGCGAAGCCAAATCCGCGGGCTTCGAGGTTACCTACTGGCAGGCCGATGAAAACGGCGGCTGGCGGCGGCAGGCCTGAGGCGCCGGCTGCAAGTCTGATGCAAGGATACTCTTTATCTCATTGAAATGAAAAACAATTTTGGCGTTAATCATTGACTGAATTTGGCTTCAGGATTGACTGAAGAGAGCATCGCAAAACCCGATTTCATGACACTATATTTTTTGCTCAAGAGTTTGATTGCATATATAGTGCTGTTCCATGAACAAACGTTCAGTGAAAAGTCGTCCGGTAAAAACAAGCCGCAGTCCGGCCCCTCGTAAGGTTGTTTCGCGGCAAGTTTCCGGCAATCCAGAGCCGAGCACCTCCATCCCGATTGCGACAGTCAGCATCGCTCAAGTGGCGGTGCGCGCGCCGATGTTACGCTCGCATAAATTCCGTGTCGGCCAAACGGTATTGTACACGTCGAGCCCCATCAGCCGCCCGGGGGCCAGCGGCACTTACAAAGTAGTCAAGCTGTTGCCGTCCGACGGTGACGATTATCAATACCGGATCAAAAATTCCGGCGAAGCCTTTGAGCGCGTGGCCAAAGAAAGCCAGCTGGAACTCGATCACTGATCGACGGAATTGTTCCGATCGCCGGCGGCGGCGTGCGATGGCGCTGGCGTCTCCGGGGCCCCTGCGCCATACTTCGTTCGAAGTGGGGCGTCCTCGTCCGCACCGGAGTGGGTTGATGCTCAGCCTTGATCCCGAGACTGGAACCTCGGCGCTACGCTTATGGGTCGCGGCCGGATCGGCGGCGTTGATTATCGTCTTCTCTGTCCTGGCATTTTATTGGTCGCACTCGGGAACGCTGCGCGCCGGCTTTGTGCTTCTGGGCGCGGTTCTCGGCGCGGCGATGACGCTGGCTTTCCTCGACCGCGCCGCGCTGGGCGACCGCAGCGCCGAGCGCCGGACGCTCGAATTGCGCGCGGCGGACCTGAGCGCGCATGCTCTGGCCCCGGGCTCCACACTTGCCTGTCTCGATGCGTCGGCCGGCGAGAGCGTCGAGGCGGCGTGTGAGAAAGCGCTGTTTGTTTCACCCGCAAGCGTGGCGTCGGCCTCCTCCTACGTGGCCGCACGCCTTGCGCTGCTGGCGGGCATGGCGGCGTATGCTGGGCGCGGCGGTTCAGACATCGATGCTGTGCTCGTGCCGCTGCGCCGCTCGCTTGAAGCCGACCGCTTCGGGTTCGTCGCCCATGTGCTCGCGATTCGCGACGGCTGCGAACGCCAGAACTGCAAGGCGTTGGCGTTGCTGCATGATGCTAGCCGGGTGCGGGCCAATTTGAGCGCGGGCACGCTCGATCATTATCTGGATCATTACCAGGAGCTTTGGGCCAAGGCGCCCGACGGAAACCTCGCAGAACTTACGCAAGCGCCGCCGACCGCACCGGGCCCGCAGCGGCCGATCAATATCGATTTCCCATCGGCGGCCTCGATCCCGCCGGTGAGCATCATGAACCCCGAGCCTACCGGGCCGGTTTTGCCTGGCGTGGCCGCAGCCGCCGCCGCTAACCCGAACGGGCCGCAGGCCGCGGTGTCGTCGCGCCGCTCGCGCAAGCCGACAGCCAGTCCGCCCCCACAGACTGTTACTCAATCCGCGCCCTCGAGTTCGGCCGCGACCGAGCCGATCTGGCCGGAGCCACTCCCGCCGCCGCCATCGTCGTCCCAAAGTGCAGCGGCGCCCGCGGGTGCGCCGGTTCAGCTCAATCCGCCTTTGCCGAGCGCCAGTGCCGGCGCGGCAGCGCGGGCACAATGAGTTAAGCGGCAAGCCGCGAAGCTCCGGCCAATCCTCCTGATGTTCAGCTCCGTCCTTATTGCCAACCGCGGCGAAATAGCCTGCCGTATCGCCCGCACCGCTAAACGGTTGGGTATGCGCACGATTGCCGTGTATTCGGCCGCCGACGCGCGGGCGCTGCATCGGCGATTATGCGACGAGGCGCACTACATCGGTCCCGCCGAGCCGCACGAAAGCTATCTTTCGATCGAACGGCTACTCGAGGTTGCCAAGAAGACCGGCGCTGAATGTGTTCACCCCGGCTACGGTTTCCTGTCGGAGAATGCGGATTTCGCCGAAGCCTGCGGGCAAGCCGATCTTGTCTTCGTCGGCCCGCCAGCCGCGGCAATTCGTGCCATGGGACTCAAAGACCGGGCCAAGGCGCTGATGGAAAAGGCCGGTGTCCCGATCGTGCCCGGCTATCACGGCGAGCGGCAGGATGCGAAGTTCCTCAAGGAGAAGGCTTACGAAATCGGCTACCCGGTGCTGATCAAACCGGCCGCAGGCGGCGGCGGCCGCGGCATGCGCCGCGTCGACAAGCATGCCGATTTCGAAGACGCTCTCGAAGGCACGGTCCGGGAGACGGCCGCTGCGTTCGGGTCGAGCCGCGTCCTGATCGAGAAATATGTCGCCGCGCCGCGCCACATCGAGTTTCAGATCTTTGCCGACGGCCACGGCAATATCATCCATCTCGGCGAGCGCGATTGCTCCTTGCAGCGCCGCCACCAGAAGGTGATCGAGGAAGCGCCGGCGCCCGGCATGACGGAGGGTCTGCGCGCGCAAATCGGCGCCGCAGCGGTCGAGGCGGCGCGCGCCGTTGGCTACGTCGGGGCCGGCACCGTCGAATTCGTCGCCGACGGCAGCAAGGAGCTGCGGGCGGACGGTTTCTGGTTCATCGAAATGAATACCCGGCTGCAGGTCGAGCATCCGGTGACCGAGGCCGTTACCGGTCTCGATTTGGTCGCATGGCAATTCCAGGTCGCCGCCGGTGAAAAGTTGCCGCTCGCGCAGCCGCAGGTCGGTTTCGACGGGCACGCGATCGAAGCGCGCATTTATGCCGAGGATCCGGAAAGCGGTTTCCTGCCGTCGACCGGCACCATCGTGGGATTGCAATTGCCGAGCGATGTCCGCGTCGACAGCGGGATCGAAGCCGGCGGCGAAGTGACACCGTTCTACGATGCGATGATCGCCAAGCTCATCGCTCACGCCGCGACGCGCGATGGAGCGCTCGATCGGATTGCCAACGCGCTCGATCGGACCCTGATCGCCGGCGTGCGCAGCAACGTGGCCTTTCTCGGCGCTCTCTGCCGCGCGCCGGAGTTCAGGAAAGGTAAGGTCGATACCGGTTTCATTGACCGCAATCTTGCCGTGCTCGGCGCCGTTCCGCGCGGTCCTGACCACGCCGCGGCGGCGCTCGGTGTCGCGCGCCTGCTCGGGCGAGACAGCGCGAACGTCACGGCGTCGCCCAGTGAGGACCCCGCCGCGGCCTATTCGCCTTGGGCGGCGCGCGATGGCTTTCAGCTCAACGGCGTGCGCGCGATCATCGTTCCGGTCGTTATCGAGGGTGAGCGCGCAAACGCCGCCGTTACCTATGACAAGGACGGCATGCACGTTGCGATTGACGGCTCAACGCCGGCCACCGAAGCGAGCGTGTTCGAAGCGCAAGACGAGGTCTACGTTCTGCGTCACGGCCGCCAGACCCGCGTCCGTCTGCAAGATGTTTCGACCGCGGCCGCGCAAGCGGGTGCCGGCGACGGGGTCATCAAGGCGCCGATGCACGGCAAGGTGCTGGAAATCTTGGTCCTCGCCGATGAATCCGTGATCGGCGGTCAGCGCCTTGCCGTGATCGAAGCGATGAAGATGGAACACACGCTGCGCGCACCGTTCGACGGCGTCGTTGACACGATCGCCGTCGCGGCCGGCGCACAAGTTGTGGAAGGCGGGGAGATCATGGTGATCGGACGGGCCGCGAAGGATAACGTGGAAGAATGACACTGCACCTCATCAAGCTTTGCGTCGGCGCCGACTCGGTCAGCGATCTCAGGGACTGGATCAAGGAAAAGCTGAAGGACAAACGCAAACGCAGCGAAAAGCCGGAGCACATCCACCGCACCCGCATGACGCCCAAGCGCGCGGCGGAGCTCCTCGACGGCGGTTCGCTCTATTGGGTGATCCGCGGCGATGTTATGTGCCGCCAGCGCATCCGCGACGTCAGGCCGTTCCGCGACAAGGACGGCATCGGGCGCTGCGCAATCGTGCTCGATCCCAAGGTGGTGCTGACGGCGCCGCGCCCCTATCGCGCCTTCCAGGGCTGGCGTTATCTTGCAGCTAACGACGCCCCGCGCGACCTCGAGAAGGCGGCGCCCGGCGCCACGGCCATGCCGGAAAAATTGCGCCGCGAGCTTCGCGAACTCGGCCTGATGTGAGCCGGCCGGCTCTTTCGACTGCCGCCGCATGGCGGAGCGCCAAGCGATAACGTAAGGTTCCGGTAAACGGCCGCGGGCAGGCCGTTTACGCCGTCACGGAGCAGAGAGAATGATTATTGGGAATGAGAAGGACGTCACCAAGGCGGTCTTGAGTGAACTGGAGCGTGCGCCGGATCCGCGGTTCCGCCAGATCATGGCCGCGTTTATCCGCCACCTGCACGATTTCGCCCGTGAAGTGAAATTGACCGAACAGGAATTCCAGGCCGCGGCCGCTTACGTCAACGCGCTCGGCAAGCATACCAACGAGAACCACAACGAAGCGGTGCTGATGGCGGGAACGCTCGGGCTGTCGGCTCTCGTCTGTCTGCTCAACAACGGCGACAACGAGCAAACCGAAACCGACGCCAGCCAGCTCGGGCCGTTCTGGCGGTTGAACTCGCCCTTGACGGCGAACGGCGCTTCGATCGTGCGTTCGCCGACGCCGGGACCCGCCCTTTTTGTCGACGCCTATTATCGCGACGTTCACGGCAAGCCCATCGAGGGCGCGGAGGTTGACGTCTGGCACTCCTCGCCGGAAGGATTTTACGAAAACCAGGACCCCACTCAATCCGACATGAACCTGCGCGGCAAGTTCATCACCGATGCGGAAGGCCACATCAGTTTCCGTAGCGTAAAGCCTGCCGGCTATCCGATCCCGATCGACGGCCCGGTCGGCGAGCTTCTGCGCGCCCAAGGCCGGCATAATATGCGGCCGGCGCACCTGCATTTCCTGGCCTACAAACCCGGCTTCAAGACGCTGGTCTCGCAAATCTATCCGCCGGACGACAAATATATCGACAGCGACGTGCAGTTCGGCGTCACCCGCCATTTGCTCGGTAATTTCGTGCGGCATGAGGCCGGGCCGGCGCCGGCCGCCGACGTCAAGCCGCCGTGGTATTCGCTGGCGCACAACTTCGTTATGGAAACCGGCACCGCGCGACTGCCGCGAGCGCCGATTACTGGGAAGGCTGAGGGCGAGCGGCCGCAAATTCCGCGCCTCGAGCCGGCCTGACCTGCTTGCGTTACCGATGCCGGCGCTAAAGCGGGCGCGGAAAAAATGGGGAGGGATTGCGATGCTGCGAAGAACGATGCTCAAGGGCGCGGCGGCAGGTGCCGCCGCGGTGCTGCTTGGCGGCCGAGCCGGCGCCGAGGAAGTTCTCAAGATGGGGATCAGCATCCCGCTGACCGGGGTGGGTTTCAACGCCGTTGGCCGGCAGCTTCAATCCGCGATCAAGCTTTACGTGCGGCAGCACGGCGACGTGGTCGCGGGGCGAAAGCTCGAACTGACCATCCGTGATGACGGCGGCGTCGCCGACAACGGGCGCCGCATCGTCCAGGAGATGATCGTCAACGACAAGGTCGGCCTGATCGGCATCGGGACGACGCCGACCGGTTTGGCGATCGCGCCGCTGGTGACCGAGGCCAAAATCGCTACCCTGGTGTTGAGCTCGGGCGCTTCGATCACGGTCACCAAGTCGCCCTACATGGTGCGGGCCGGCTTCCTGGTCGGCCAGCAATCCTGGATCATGGGGGAGTGGGCGTTCAAGAACGGCAGCAAGCATGTCGTCACGCTGGTCAATGACTGGGCGCCGGGGATCGAAGCGGAGACCGCATTTAAGAGGCGCTTTACCCAGGCCGGCGGCGAGATCATCGAATTGATCCGCATCCCGCTTGCCAATCCCGACTTCGCGCCGTTCCTGCAGCGCATCCGCGACATCAATCCGGACACGGCCTTCATCTATTTTCCCGGGACCCAGGCCGGCATTTTTGCCAAACAGTTCGCCGAGCGCGGTCTCGGCAGCTCCGGCATCAAGATTATCGGCCCGGGCGACCTGACCGATGACGACGATCTCGCCACCATGGGCGATCAGATGCTCGGCATGATCACCGCCGGACCTTACTCAGCCGCGCACGATTCTCCGCTCAATAAGGCTTATGTCGCTGCCTTCGAGAAGGCCAATGGCTTTCGCCCTGACTTTGTCTCGGTCGCCGGCTATGACGGCATGCACTTGATCTACCAGGCGCTCAAGAAGACCAACGGCAACGCCGACGGCGACGCCATGCTTGCGGCCATGAAAGGCATGGCCTGGGAAAGCCCGCGCGGCCCGATCTCGATCGATCCGCAGACCCGCGACATCGTGCAGAACATCTACATCCGCAAGGTCGAGAAGGTGAACGGGCAACTCTACAGTGTGGAGTTCGCGACCTACGAAGCGGTCAAGGATCCGCTCAAGGGCGGGGGTAAGTGATCGAAACGCCGTTTATACCTCCCGTTTATACCTCCACATTATCGATCAGCCGCGTTTTGCCGATGCGCGCGGCGACCAGAAGGCGGAGCGGCCCTTCCTTCGCTAAGGTCAGCGGCGCAAGCGTCTTGGCATGGCGCGCTTCGAGGTAATCGAGTGTGAAGCCGGCTGCCCTGATCGCCGCGCCGCCCTGCTTGAGGACTGAGTTGACCGGCCTGCCCGCAGCGATAGTTCTGGCGCAATCGGTGAGCACGCGGTGAAGCGTCGGGGCCACCTCCCGCTCGTGGGGCGACAGGTAGGCGTTGCGTGAGGAGAGCGCGAGCCCGTCCTTGTCGCGGACAATCGGGCAGCCGACGATTCGCGTGTCGAGGCCAAGGTCGCGAACAAGCTGCGTAACCACTTTGAGTTGCTGGTAATCCTTCTCGCCGAACACGGCGACGTCAGGTGCGCATTGGATCAGGAGCTTGGCGACGACCGTGGCGACACCGGCAAAGAAATGCGGCCGAAAGGCATCCTCGAGGCCGACCGTCGCGGGTCCTTCCGGCACGACCCTAGTCGCAAAGCCTGAAGGGTACATGGCATCGACCGACGGCGCCCAGATGACGTCGGTGTTGAGATTTGCCAGCGCGGCGCGATCAGCGGCGAATGTTCGCGGATAGGCTCTGAGGTCCTCGTACGGGGCAAATTGCGTCGGATTGACGAAGATCGACACAATGACGCGAGCGGCGCGGCGTTGTGCTAGGCGCACCAGGGCAAGATGCCCGGCATGCAGCGCTCCCATGGTCGGGACGAGCGCAACCGTATCGCGCCGCGTGCGCCACGCCGAGAGCGCGCGCTTGAGCGCCGGCAATGTGCGAATCACGCGCGGGCGCCGATGGTGTGCTGCTGCGAGAATTTTTCTCACAGCGTTGCCGCGCCAACACACATTGTGTGCATTCGTGCTGCTCCGTGTGGTTAATGATTAACTTATCGAAGACGATGCTGTATCTTGACCCGACGCGCTGCAAGCTGGAGAACGATCGCCACGTAGAGGTTGCCTACCCATGTTGATGCAGGCGGATGTTGGCAAGCCGTTTTCGGCGCATGTCATCGTCCTTGGCAACGAAAAGGGCGGATCTGGGAAGTCGACTACGGCTATGCACGTTGCTGTCGCGCTGCTGCAGGCTGGCCAGCGCGTCGCAACGATCGACCTCGATTCCCGCCAGCGCAGCTTCACGCATTATGTGGAAAACCGCCGTGACTGGGCGAGCCGCGCCGGCATCAAGCTCGAACATCCCCAGCATTATTGCGTCTCGCGCGGTTTCGGCGTGCGGATCGATGAAATCGAGGCGCAGGAGTTCAGCGCCTTTGCCGAGGCGGTGAGTGCGGTCGAAAACAGCCACGATTTCGTAGTGATCGATACGCCGGGTGTCGACTCGTACCTGATGCGGCTGGCTCATTCGATGGCCGATACCCTGATTACGCCGCTGAACGACAGCTTCCTCGATTTCGATGTGCTGGGCGTGGTCGATCCGACCACCTTCGAGGTAACCGGCGTGAGCCATTACGCGGAAATGGTGCGCGAGGCGCGCCGGCAACGCCGCCTGGTGGACGGCGGCCTGACCGATTGGGTGGTGGTGCGCAATCGTCTCTCCACGCTCGGCTCGCGCAACAAGCGGCTGGTCGGGGCAGGGGTCGATACCCTGTCGAAGCAGCTCGGCTTTCGCTTCGTCGAAGGATTTGCCGAGCGCGTCGTCTACCGTGAGTACTTTCCGCGCGGGCTCACGGCGCTCGATGAGATCGACGAGAATACCCTTGGGCTGCGGCCGAGCCTTGCTCACGGACCTGCGCGCGATGAGGTAACAGCCTTGATCGAGGCATTGAAGCTGCCGATCGACGAGCGCGGCAAGCGCCGCGCGGCCGCCCGGGCCGAGTGGGCCGCAGCTACCGGCAAACCGATCGACACCCAAGGTCTGCTGGCCGATTGAAGCAAACGCGGGCCCATTGCGCCGGCTCCCCGTGGGGGCCACTTTATGGCGAGGATGTAACTCCCTGCCGCGAAGGCCGCGCGATGAGCAAAGACCGAGCCGGCCGTACGACGGCGCCGAGCTCTGAATCGGCCCATCCCCCGGCACCCGATCGGGCCGCGGCGGCTTCCTCGCGCGCCGAGCTTGATGCTTTTCTGTCGCACGTGAACGCGCTCGGCGCTGTGAGCAAAGCTGCCGGGCGCGGTCGGCTGGTCTTTGCACTTGATGCGACGATGAGCCGGCAGCCGACTTGGGACCAGGCCTGCGTGCTGCAGGCCGACATGTTCCGCGAAGCGGCCGCCGCCGGCGGTCTCGACATCCAGCTCCTCTATTATCGGGGACTGGCGGAGTGTCGCGCCTCGCCCTGGCTCGCCGAGCCGCAGCGGCTTGGCGAACTGATGTCGCGAATTGACTGTCGCGGCGGGCATACTCAGATCGCAAAAATCCTCGCCCACGCGCGGCGCGAAAACGGCAAGGCCAAGATCGGCGCGCTGGTCTTTGTCGGCGACGCCATGGAAGAATCACTCGACGATTTGTGCGCCGGTGCCGGCGAACTTGGCCTGCGCAACGTCCCGGCTTTCATGTTCCAGGAGGGCTACGATCCGGTTTGCGAGCAGGCCTTCCGCGAGATTGCCCGGCTCACGCGCGGCGCCTATTGCCGCTTTACGCCGGGCGCCGCGCACGAGCTGGGCGAGCTCCTGCGTGCGGCGGCGGCGTACGCTGCCGGCGGCATCAAAGCCCTCGCCGATCTGCAGGCGAGGCGCTCGACCGGCGCGATCAGGCTGATCGAGCAGTTGAAGTAGTCATGCCTTTTTTCCTCGGCATCATCGTCCTGATCTTGCTGTTGTGGGCCGCCAACGCCTTCTCCAAGGCTGACCCGAAGCAGGCCGCACGGCTGTTGCGCTCCATCGGTGGCGCCGCCGCATTGCTCTTTGCCGCATTTCTTCTGCTTCGCGGCGAGATCGGAGTAGCGATCCCGATTGGCGCCGTTGGGCTTGGGCTGCTCGGCTGGATTTCGCTATGGCCGGCGAGCTTCGGAGGACGCACGCAGAAAAGTCCGGGACAGGCGTCGCGCGTGCGCTCGGCGTTTTTCGAGATGGAGCTCGATCACGACACCGGCGCGATGCGCGGCCGCATTCTCGCCGGAAAGTATGAGGGCATCTCGCTCGATTCGCTCGACGTTGCCACCGTGATCGGTTTCATTGGCGAGATCGACAACGACAGCCGCCAGCTACTCATGGCGTATCTTGACCGCCGGGAGCCCCGCTGGCGTGAACACGCGGAGGGTAATGCGGCATCGGGCGGCGGCAACAACGGCGCCGCGCCCAGCGGAAAAATGACGGAAGAGGAGGCTTATCAAATCCTTGGCCTTCAGCCCGGCGCGAGCGCCGAGCAGATCGGTCGCGCTCACCGGTCCCTCATGAAGAAACTGCATCCCGACCAAGGGGGGTCGACGTACCTTGCGGCCCGCGTCAATCAGGCCAAGGATGCTCTGCTTCGCCGCCATCGTTGAGATTCCTCAAAAAGAAATCTGCGCGCGGCATCCCGCCCGTGAACGACGTCTCCGGTCCCGGTGCGTCCGGGTTTTGTTAGCGGAGCATGATCTTTCGCAAAACCGAAAATCCACCGCGATCAAGTCCGGGGACCGGCTTTTCGAGATCGTGCTCTAGTTTTTCAGCGCCATGCATTCGATGTCGCTGCGCTTGAGTAGCTTGCAGGCGGCCTCAGCGGTCGCCTTGTCGAAACCGGCGAAACGGGCGCGGTAAAGGGCCTTATCGCCTTTTTGCACGCGCTCGGTGAATGCATCGGCAGCAGCAAGGATCGCGGGGACCTTGATCTGCGCCGCGCTCAAATGTTGCTTGGCTTCGTCTTCGCCATCGAAGGCCCCGACTTGGATCAGCCAGCCGCCGCGCGCGTGGACTTGCGGCCTGGCCGCTTCAGCCTTCGCCAGCTCAACCTTGGCCGGCTCGACCTTGACCGGTTCCGTCTTTGCCAATGTTGCGGGATCGCTCCTGCCCGGCTCAACTTTTGGCGCGGTCGTGATCGCAGCCGGCTCGGTCGATGCCACAACGATGGTATTTGGTGCTTCGGGTACTTGCGCCGACGGCGGCGTGCGGCCCGGCGCCGGGGCAGCTGGTTGCTGCGCAGGCGCACCGACCGGCACCAGCGTGGGCATCGGCGCGAGCGAGGCCGTCTGCACCGGCGCGGTCCGGTAAGAGATCGTCCTCACCAAAAGCGGCTGGATCGGATCGTTGGAGCCGACCGCCGCGCCGGCGGCACTGGCTTTGGCGTTCGCGTTTGCCGGCGGCGCCGGATCCGCGTGCGCCGACAACGGCGCTTTGGCAAAAGCGGCCAGTTGCGGCTCGTCGCGCGGATGAGCCGCCTCGGCGAGAAGAGGCGCAGTGCGCCGCAGCGCGGCTTCTTTGATGTGCGCGCCGATCAATTCGCGCATGTGCGCGTCACGCTCGAGCGCCGAGCGGCCGCCAAGCACGACGGCGACGATGTAACGGCCGTCGCGATGAACCGAGGTGACGAGATTAAATCCGGAGTCGCGCGTATAGCCGGTCTTGATGCCGTCGACGCCGCTGACCACGCCCAGCAGGTGGTTGTGATTGCGCATCGCGCTGCCGTGGTAGACGAACTGCTCGGTCGAGAAGTACCGGTAATAACGCGGAAAGCGCTCCTGAATCGCGCGCCCCAGCAACGCCTGGTCGCGCGCGGTGGTGAGTTGATCATCGTCCGGCAGGCCGGACGCGTTGACGTAGGTGGTGCGGCTCATGCCCAGCGCGCGGGCCTTTTGCGTCATGAGCTTGCTGAACTCGCTCTCACCGCCGCCGAGATTTTCGGCAATGGTCACGGCGGCGTCGTTCGCCGACTTCGTGACCACCGCCTTGATCGCGTCTTCGACGGCGATGGTCTGACCGGGCTTCAAGCCGAGTTTCGTCGGTGCCTGTTCGGCGGCGTGCTCCGAAACCTTGAGCGGCGTATCGAGCTTGATCTTGCCGGCGTCGAGCCGCTCGAACAGCAGGTAGAGCGTCATGATCTTGGTCAGCGAGGCCGGATGGCGCAGCGCGTCGGCGTTCGACGCCTGCAGCACGTCGCCGCTGTTGCCGTCGATCACAATGGAGGCCGATGGCGGGGCGTAGATTTCGGCGTGAACGCGATGCGGAACGCTCGCCGCGTGGCGAACAAAATGCACGTAGTAGTGACGCCGCGCGTCAGCCGAATCGCTGGTGAAGATGAGCGCCGCTACCGCGGCGGCAAGAGCGATAACGCAACAGCGAAGCCCATACGAGGCTCCAGAACGCACTCGACCCATTACGCACCCCGTCCCTGACGCGCACGCAGCTCCGTTGGGAGCTCACCCTGTTTGCTCCTTCGGGACGATGCGTCCCCCGCGTGAGCAGCCGGCTTTGGCCACTCGATGGTGAGACATTCCCCGACCGAGGACCGGTCGTCACCCGGACGACACAATCAAGCACGCTAGGCGATCGCCGTTGCAAAAGCGTTAACCCAAAAGGGCCCCGGCCTTAGCGCCCGACGATTGTGCACTGCACTACCACCCATTGTATTTTTTTGTGCAGCGCACTATAGCTATGATTGATGCCGGGGAAGGCCTTTTCAAGGCAAGGCCGACTGAGGTTAACCCTAGCGACAGGCTGCCGCCTGCCGGGGAGAACAAGATGACCACCACCGATCAGATGCAGAAGTTCGGCAAAGACAGCATGGAGATGGCGATGGCGTCTCTTGGCGCCTGGACCAAGAATGCCCAGGCGATAGCGACCGAGGTCGCCGACTACTCCAAGAAGTCCTTCGAGGATTCGGCGGCCGCTTGGGAAAAACTCATGGGCGCCAAGAGCGTGGAAAAGGCGATGGAGGTGCAGAGCGAATACCTCAAGTCGTCGTACGAAGATTTTGTCGCCCAATCGACCAAGCTCGGCGAGCTTTATGCCGATCTCGCCAAACAGGCGTACAAGCCGTTCGAGGGCGTGATGGCGAAGGCCTCGGTCATGAAGTGAGGCTCAGCGGTGAGCCAAGTCGCGCCGGGCTTTTGCACGTCGGGTTTGTACCTATATTTAGTTTGAGAACTTTGCGCGCCGCGCGCCTTCAGCGCGGCGCCGATTGACGGCACTGCGCGCTACGTTCACGGTTTCGACAGTACGGCCTCGATGACGGCGGCAAGCCGGACCAACGTTTGCTCCATGCGGCCGACCCGGAACGCAATGTGCTCGAGCGCATACGCTGCCCGCTTATCGGCCGACGGCAGGTTCTGGGCATCGTAATCCGGGACGAAATCCTGCTCCAGTTCACGAAGCAGCTTTGCGCGGCGTGGCGAGTCGACCATGGGTGCCTCCTGGCGCCTTCGACGAATATCCGAGTCGCCGCTTGGCATCAAACGTGCAAGTGACAACGTGCAAGCGACGCTGTGCGGCGGTGGCGTTGAAAAATAGTCCGCCGGGATGGCGGATCAATCACCGTCGTGTCGAAGTTAAATAAGGGTTCGTTGCCAGATAACTCAGCCAATGCCGGAGCTTTTGCACTGTCTTGCAGCGATTCTGGGCTTGCCTCGTCCACCACCAGCGGGTTGTCAATGCAAAACGGACACAGGGCCAGGCCGCGCCGACCGGCGATCGGTGGGAGTTTCGCCGATCTGGAAAGCGGTCCGTTCCGTATCTATGATAGTGTACCGGAAGCTTGCGGGGCGGAATACGCGCATAAATCCCCGCCGAGCTCCGCTCGCGCCATAACGGGTCCGGACGATAGACGAAGCAATGCCGCCGAACGATCATTTCCCGAGCAAACCGCCCATCCGCCTGGCGGACGAAGACCGCAAGCGCAAAAACGATCAAGGCGGCCCTGGGACGGCGGTCATTACCAAGACGAAGCCGCAAACCAAGCGGCCGAACCTCTATCGTGTCCTGTTACTCAACGACGACTACACGCCGATGGAGTTCGTGGTCCATGTGCTCGAGCGCTTCTTCAACAAGGACCATGAGACGGCGCATCGGATCATGATGCACGTACACCAGCATGGAATCGGGGAATGCGGGATCTTCACCTACGAGGTGGCCGAGACAAAAGTGACGCAGGTCATGGACTTTGCCCGCAAACATCAGCATCCTTTGCAGTGCATCATGGAAAAGAAGTGATTCCGGGGGAACGATCAGTCGAAAGGAAGAGATACTGAAAATGCCAACGTTCTCGCGCAGCCTCGAACAGTCGCTCCACCGGGCCTTGGCGCTAGCCAATGAGCGCCATCATGAATACGCCACGCTTGAGCACCTGCTCCTGGCGCTGATCGAAGATCAGGACGCTGCGGCGGTGATGCGGGCGTGCAATGTCGATTTGGACAAGCTGCGCCGCAGCCTGGTCGCCTATCTCGAATCCGAACTCGACAATCTGGTCACCGACGGCGCCGAGGATTCCAAGCCGACCGCCGGCTTTCAGCGCGTCATCCAGCGCGCGGTGATCCACGTACAGTCCTCGGGCCGCGAGGAGGTGACCGGCGCCAATGTGCTGGTCGCGATCTTCGCCGAACGCGAGAGCCACGCCGCATACTTCCTGCAGGAGCAGGACATGACGCGTTACGACGCGGTCAACTACATCAGCCACGGCATCGCCAAGCGGCCGGGCATGTCGGAAGCCCGTCCGGTGCGCGGCGCCGACGAGGACACCGATGCCAAGAACGGCGACGAGCCGAAAAAGAAGGGCGATGCGCTCGACGCTTATTGCGTCAATCTCAACAAGAAGGCGCGCGAGGGCAAGATCGATCCGCTGATCGGCCGCAACTCCGAGATCAGCCGCACCATCCAGGTGCTCTGCCGGCGGCAGAAGAATAATCCGCTGTTCGTTGGCGAGGCCGGCGTCGGCAAGACCGCGATTGCCGAGGGGCTGGCGCGGCGCATTGTCCACGGCGAGGTGCCGGATGTGTTGCGCAATGCCACCGTTTTCGCGCTCGATATGGGCACGCTGCTGGCCGGCACGCGTTACCGCGGCGACTTCGAGGAACGGCTCAAGCAAGTCATCAAGGAGCTCGAGGCGTATCCCGGCGCGATCCTGTTCATCGACGAGATCCACACCGTGATCGGCGCCGGCGCCACTTCCGGCGGCGCCATGGATGCGTCCAATCTGCTCAAGCCGGCGCTGGCCTCCGGCACGGTCCGCTGCGTCGGTTCAACGACCTACAAAGAGTACCGGCAGTACTTCGAGAAGGATCGGGCGCTGGTGCGCCGGTTCCAGAAGATCGACGTCAACGAGCCGACGGTTCCCGACGCCATCGAAATCCTCAAGGGCCTCAAGCCTTACTTCGAGGATTACCACAAGCTCAGATACACCAACGAGGCGATCAAGGCGGCGGTCGAGCTGTCGTCGCGCTACATCCATGACCGCAAGCTGCCGGACAAGGCCATCGACGTGATCGATGAGTTCGGGCGCGGCGCAGATGCTGCTGCCGGAGAGCCGAAGGAAGCGCACCATCGGCATCAAGGAGATCGAGACCACGATCGCCACCATGGCCCGGATTCCGCCGAAAGCGGTGTCGAAGGACGATGCCGAAGTGCTCCGCCACCTGCAGGAGACCCTGAAGCGCGTCGTCTACGGCCAGGACAAGGCGATCGAGGCGCTCGCCGCCTCCATCAAGCTTGCCCGCGCCGGCCTGCGCGAGCCGGAAAAGCCGATCGGCTGCTATCTGTTCTCGGGCCCGACCGGCGTCGGCAAGACCGAGGTGGCCCGGCAGCTCGCCGCCACGCTCGGCGTTGAAATCATCCGGTTCGACATGTCGGAGTACATGGAGCGGCACACCGTTTCGCGGCTGATCGGGGCGCCGCCCGGCTACGTCGGCTTCGACCAGGGCGGGCTGTTGACCGACGGCGTCGATCAGCATCCGCATTGCGTGCTGCTGCTCGACGAAATCGAGAAGGCGCATCCGGATCTGTTCAACGTGCTGTTGCAGATCATGGATCACGGCAAGCTGACCGACCACAACGGCAAGCAGGTCGACTTCCGCAACGTGATCCTGATCATGACCACCAATGCCGGCGCCTCCGACATGGCCAAGGCCGCCTTCGGCTTTACGCGCAGCAAGCGCGAGGGCGATGACATGGAAGCGATCACGCGGCTGTTCGCGCCGGAGTTCCGCAACCGGCTCGACGCCATCATCACCTTCGCGCATCTGTCGCCCGAAGTGATTTCCATGGTGGTCGAGAAGTTCGTCCTCCAGCTGGAGGCCCAGCTCGCCGATCGCGACGTGACCATCGAGCTGACCGACGAGGCGACCAAGTGGCTGATTGCCAACGGCTACGACGAGCTGATGGGGGCCCGGCCGATGGCGCGGGTGATCCAGGAGCACATCAAGAAGCCGCTGGCCGACGATGTGCTGTTCGGACGCTTGAAATCCGGCGGCCACGTCCGCGTCGTGGTGAAAACCGACGAAGCCGGCAAGAGCGAACTCGGGTTCGAGTATCCCGACGGTCCGATCCTGCCGCGGCCGGAGAAACTGCCGGAACCGCGCCGCGCCAAGAAGCGCCGCGCCTCGCCGCGAAGGAAGCCGCCGGGCGGCGGTCCGGGCGGCAACCCGCCACCGCGCCGCGGCTCGGTGCCAAAGGTGCCGCTGGTCAAGGTGTAGAGCGTTTACTGCTCAATTCCCGCGCAAGCGGGAATCCAGGTGGGACGCAAGAAACTAGGTCCCCGCTTTCGCGGGGACGAGCGGGCGGTTGGGTTTCATCGAACCGTCCTGCAGCTCACATTGCGGGGCGATCTTACCGCGCCGGCCGGCGGTGGAGTTCGTACGCGAACCACACGGCGAGCACGGGGAATGCCACCGCGGTGCCGAGAAATACCGGCGTCGCGCCGGCGCGATCGATAACAAGCGCGCCCAGGGCAACGCCCGCCGTCTGCCCGAGGTAAAGCGAAGAAGAGAAGATCGAGACGGCGGTGCCGCGCGCCTGCGGGGTCATTTGCGTGGCCACGGTCTGCAGGGTGTTGTGGAACATGTAGAAGCCGAGCCCGATCGCCGTGACCGCGATCGGCGCAAGCCACCACACCGACTGAAATGCCAGCACGATATAAGCGGCGGTGATGACAAATCCGCCGGCAATCGGCAGCGCGATCTGTCCCAGCCGGTGTACGAACAGCCGGACCAGTCCCGAATAGATCAATCCACCGACGCCGAAGAAGGCGACGGTAAGCCCGATGAACGTGTAGCTCAGCCCGAACCGCAGATGCAGGCTCGCGCCGATATAGGCAAACGCGCCCCATGCCAGTCCGCCTTCGATGAACCCGACCGCGATGATGATGCGTGCAAGCGGATTGGACAGCACGGCGGAGTAGTTGCCGACGAAGCTTCGGGAGTCGACCGATTTGCCCGTTGCGCGGGTTTGCGGATTGAAGATGAGCTCGGCCACCAGGCCAACCGCCGCGACCGCGAACATGGCGCCGAGCGCGAAGAAAACGTGGCGCCAGCCGAACAGATCGCCGAGCACGCCGCCGGCGGCTTGACCGAACAGCTGGCCGAAAATGTAGCCGGAGGCGTATCGCGCCAAGAGCGGCTGCAGCCGATCATGCGGCGTCACGTCGCCGAGATACGCCAACGAGACCGGGATCACCCAGCCGACCACCGCGCCGGTCGCCAGCCGCGAGAGGGCGAGTTGCGGCAGCGTCGAGACGGTGCCGCAGGCTGCGACCAGCACGGCGGCAAGCACGCTGATGATGGCGACCGTGCGATATTTTCCAAAACGATCGGCCACCGGCCCGACCACGAACTGAATCGTGCCGTGGGTGACGGCGTAGGCCGTGACCACGATGGCGGCGACGCCCACGGTGGTCTGGAAGTCGCTGGCGATTTGCGGCAGCAGCGAATCGGTTACGCGCACCTGCGCCTGGGCGGCAAAGCCCGCCGCCGCCAGGAGCAGGATCGAGCGCGTCGGAACTTTCTGCGCCGAAGCGGGAGCCGTTTGCAGCGGGGACAGCACGGCGCGGAGCAACTCTCAAGCCAGACCGGAGGGCCGGAGCGGCGCGGGAACCCTGGCGTTGACAGTGCGCGCGGCGCGGGTTTCTTAGGCACCGTCGCGCCGGTGGAAACCCGTTTTCTGGAATGACCGCCTTGCAGTGAGCGACGTGCGGCGGAAGCAATGCCATGACGATTGACAAGACCTATCAGCCCGCTTCGGTCGAAGGCCGCATTTATGCGGCCTGGGAGGCGGCCGGTGCTTTCCGCGCCGGCCGGCCCGAGCGGGCCAAGGCGCCGCCATATTGCATCGTCATTCCGCCGCCCAATGTGACCGGCTCGCTGCATATGGGGCATGCGCTCAACAACACCTTGCAGGACATTCTTTGCCGCTTCGAGCGCATGCGCGGCAAGGATGTGCTGTGGCAGCCGGGCACCGACCATGCCGGCATTGCCACCCAGGCCGTGGTTGAGCGGCAATTGATGGAGCGGCAAGAGCCCGGCAGCCGCGAAATGGGCCGCGAGGCTTTCATCGAGCGGGTGTGGGAATGGAAGGCGGAATCCGGTGGCGCGATCACCGGCCAGCTCAAGCGTCTCGGTGCCTCCTGCGACTGGTCGCGCGAGCGCTTCACCATGGACGAGGGACTTTCGCGCGCGGTGATGAAGGTTTTCGTCGCCCTCTATCGCGAAGGCCTCATCTACAAGGACAAGCGCCTCGTCAACTGGGACCCCAAGCTCAAAACCGCCATCTCCGATCTTGAAGTGCAGCAGGTCGAGACCAAGGGCTCGCTCTGGTACATCAAATACCCGATCGAGGGCAGCGACGAGTTTGTCGTGGTGGCGACGACGCGGCCGGAGACCATGCTAGGCGACACCGCGGTCGCCATTCACCCGCACAATGAGCGGCTCAAGCACCTGATCGGGAAAACCGCGATCCTCCCGCTGGTCGGGCGCCGCATTCCGATCATCGGCGACGAATACGCCGATCCAGAAAAGGGCACCGGCGCGGTGAAGATCACGCCGGCGCACGACTTCAACGATTTCGAGGTTGGCAAGCGGCACAATCTGCCGCTGATCAATGTGCTCGACGTCGAGGGCAAGCTTGATCTCCGCGACAACGCGGCGTTCCTCCACGCCGTGCCATCCTCGTCTGCGCTCGACGAGACACTCTCCTTGCACGGGTTCGATCGCTTCGCGGCGCGCAAAAGAATTGTTGAGCACCTTGAGGTGCGCGGCCTGCTCGAAAAGATCGAACCGACAACCCACACAGTGCCGCACGGCGACCGTTCCGGGGCGGTCATCGAGCCGTATCTCACGGATCAGTGGTACGTCGACGCTAAGACGCTGGCGCAGCCGGCGATCGAGGCGGTGCGCGAACGCCGCACCGTGTTCGTTCCCGCGCAATGGGAGTCGACGTTCTTCAATTGGATGGAGAACATCCAGCCCTGGTGTATTTCGCGGCAGATCTGGTGGGGCCATCAGATACCGGCTTGGTACGGGCCGGACGGCAAGGTCTTCGTCGCCGAGAACGAGGACGATGTCGTTGCCGATGCGCTGGCGCATTACACCGACATCGAGGAGATCACTCCCGAAGAGGGCCACGACATCGCCGCTGATCCCGAGCGCCGCGCGCGCTTCACCGACGGTTATCTGCATCGCGACGAGGACGTGCTCGATACCTGGTTCTCCTCGGCGCTATGGCCGTTCTCGACGCTCGGCTGGCCCGACCAGACGCCAGAGCTGAAGCGCTATTACCCGACCAGCGTTCTGGTCACCGGCTTCGACATCATCTTCTTCTGGGTCGCGCGCATGATGATGATGGGCCTGCATTTCATGCGAAAGGAGCGGCCCGACGCTCCGTTGGAAAAAGTGGTGCCGTTCCCCACCGTCTACATCCACGCGCTGGTCCGCGACGCCACCGGCGCCAAGATGTCGAAGTCGAAAGGCAACGTCATCGATCCGCTGGAAGTCATCGACGAATACGGCGCCGACGCTTTGCGCTTCACGCTTGCCGCCATGGCCGCACAGGGCCGCGACATCAAGCTGTCGGCGGAGCGCGTCGCCGGCTACCGGAATTTTGCGACCAAGCTCTGGAACGCCGCCCGCTTTGGCGAAGTGAACGGCTGCGCGCGCGATCCCGATTTCGATCCGCGCCATGCCGAGGAAATTCTCAACCGCTGGATCGCGCATGAGACCGCCAAGACAGCCAGCGAAGTTATGGCGGCAATCGAGGCCTACAAATTCAATGACGCGGCTGGCGCGCTCTACCGCTTCGTCTGGAATATTTACTGCGATTGGTACCTTGAGCTCATCAAGCCGGTGTTGACCGGTCCCGATGGCGCGGCCAAGAACGAGACGCGTGCCGCGGCGGCCTGGGCGCTCGACGAAATCCTCAAGCTGCTCCACCCGTTCATGCCGTTCATCACCGAAGAGCTATGGCGCGTCACCGCGGAGCAGGGCCCGAAACGTGATCACTTGCTGGCGCTCGATGCCTGGCCCGTTCACGACGGACTCGAAGACGCCGCCGCCGAGGCGGAGATCGGCTGGGTTGTCGATCTGATCACGTCGATCCGTTCGGTGCGCTCGGAAATGAATATTCCGCCGGCGACGCTGTTGCCGCTGATGCTTGCCGGCGCGTCGAGTGAGACGCGTCAGCGGGCCGGGCGCTGGTCGGAGTTTGTGCAGCGCCTCGCGCGTGTCGCCGATATCTCCTTCGCCGAGACGGCGCCGCAGGGCGCGGTACAGCTGGTCGTTCGGGGCGAAGTTGCCGCGCTGCCGATTAAAGGCGTGATCGACCTCGCTGCCGAGCGCGCGCGGCTCGCCAAGGAAATGGCGAAGTGCGACGCCGACATTGCCCGCGTCGACCAGAAGCTCGGCAATGCGGATTTCCTCAAACGCGCGCCCGAAGACGTAGTCGAAGGCGAGCGCGAGAAGCGGGAAGAAGCCCAGGCGCGCAAAACCAAAATCGCCGAAGCGCTGGAGCGGCTGCAAGGCGCCGCGTGACCGTCCGGCCCGTGGCTTCTCAGGTAAATTCCGTGACAACCTCCCGATCGTTCTCGACTTCGCTGGTTCTACTGTGGCTGATTGGCAGTGCGTTGCGCCTGACCATCCTGGCGGTGCCGCCGGTCATCCCGGCGCTGCGCGATGAATTTCATCTCTCGGGCACCGACATCGGCATTCTGACCGGCCTGCCGGTGGTGTTGTTTGCCGCCGCGGCGTTGGTCGGCTCGCGGCTCGTGGCCCGGCTCGGTGCGGTGGTTGCAGTGGTCATCGGGCTCACGCTCGCAGCCTTAGGCTCGGCCCTGCGCGCCATCACGCCGGACGTGATGACGCTGTTCGCCGCGACGATAGTCATGGGCGCCGGCGTCGCGGTGACCCAGCCGGCGATGCCGGCGCTGGTCGGGCGCTGGTTGCCGCAGCGCATTGCGCTTGGCACCGGCGTCTACACGAACGGCTTGCTGGTCGGCGAAATCCTGCCGGTCGCGATGTTTCCGTTTCTGTTGCCAATGCTGAGCGGAAGCTGGCGCGCGACATTTGTTTTTTGGGCGGTGCCGGTTTTCGTTATCGCGCTTCTGGTCATGGCGATCGCGCCGCGGGAAAAAGGCGCAAGCCTCGCCGCGCCGGCGCGCTGGTGGCCCGATTGGCCGGCGCGGGATATCTGGCGCCTGGGCCTGACCTTCGCGAGCGCCAGCGCGCTGTATTATGCCAGCAACGCCTTTCTTCCCGGACATTTGACGGAGGCCGGCCGCGCCGACCTCATCAATCCGGCGCTGACCGCGCTCAATCTCGGCCAGCTCCCTGCTTCGCTGATGCTCATAGCGTTTGGCAGGCAGCTCGAGCGCAGGGCCTGGCCATTCGTGCTGGCGGGCCTGCTCAGTCTTCTCTGCGTCGCCCTGATTGTCGCGACCGCCAACGCGGTGACAGTGATCGCCGCCACCGGCATATTCGGCTTTGCCATTGGTGCGGCGTTCGCGCTCTGCCTCACCTTGCCGCCGCTCCTGAGCACGCCGCACGAGGTCGCGCGCGTGTCGGCGGCCATGTTCACCATCAGCTACGGCAGCACGATGGTGGTGTCGGTGCTCAGCGGCGCAGCCTGGGATCTCTTCGGAGCGGAAAGCTTCGCCTTTCTGCCGATCGGCCTCTCGGCACTGCCATTGATCCTGCTGGCGCCGACGATCCGGTTCGGCCGCCGCCCGAGTGCCGGCGTTGAAAGGAAATAGCCACCGTCGGTTTGGACACCCTGATCTGTGGTATGAAGCGGTCGACAGCAGGCGCGCTCGATATTGCGAACGGCGCTCATGGCGTCGCCGGTGGTCGCTGACGCTGTGCAAGACGAGAGTGAATAACCAGGCGGATCGGGAGCTATTGTGAAAGTCACACTCGATCTCTCCAAGCTGCTGGAAGAAGGTAAGCTCACGCCGGCCGAGGCCGATCGGCTGCGCGCTTTGGCGGCCGATGACACCGGCGCGTTCGCGATCAACATCCTCGTCGGCTTCGGAATTGTTGCTGTGAGCGGGGGAGCGCTGGCGCTGGCCCCGACGCCGCTGACCGCGCTCATCATTGGTCTCGTGGTGTTCGCGATTGGACTGGCATTCACGCTCCGCCGCGAGGCGCGATGGAGCCTGCTTGGACAAATCTGTCTCGTGGTCGGCGCGCTGATGTTTTGCGGGGGTGTGCTCGCGATCGGCAAGGGCGCGCTTGCCGCGATGCTGATCGTCACCGCAGCCCTCGCCGGAGCCGCCATCGTCGCACGATCCGGCTTGCTCATGGCCGCGGCGGTGCTGGCGCTCGGTGCCTGTCTCGGCGCCCGCAGCGGCTATTGGCACGCGACATACATGCTCGCCATCTACGAGCCACTGATCACGATCGTGCTTTTCGGTCTCCTCGCGCTCGGCACGTATTACCTTTCGAAGTCGCTGCCGGCCGATTACGAGCGACTGGCCTTGATTGCGGCGCGGACGTCGGTGTTCATGGTCAATTTCGGCTTCTGGATCGGCTCGCTTTGGGGCGACGATTTACTGCTCATCCACTTGCTCTCACGAGGCAATCCAGGCATTCAGCACGACTTGCCAATGATTCCGCCCCTTGCCTTCGTCATTGGCTGGGCGGTCGTGCTGCTTGGGACCGGCATCTGGGCGGTTCGGGAGAACCGGCGATGGGTGGTCAACATCGTCGCGGTGTTCGCGGCCATCCATTTCTACACGCAATGGTTCGAGCGGCTCGGGTTGGAGCCGATGTCGGTTCTTGTCGGCGGTCTCCTGATGCTCGCCTTCGCGATCGGATTGTGGATGTTCAATCAGCGCTTTGCCGCACGCGCTTAGGGCTTGGCGCGCTGTTGGGGCATTCGCCGCGGTAATGGAGTCAATATATGCTCGATCTCAACAACCGGCCGGGCGGGCCGAACCTGATCGTCACCGCGAAGACCGCCCATAAGGTGCATTTTCTCGACGCCGAGACGCTCGCGCTGGCGAATACCATCGACATGCCCGGCTCGACGCACGAGCTGGCGCTTTCCGCCGACGGCCGCACCGCCTACGGCTCGGTTTATGGCGACGGGATTTTCATCAAACGCATAAACCCGGACCGGCGCATCGTGGTCATCGATCTGCCGTCACAATCGCTGACGCGCGTGATCGACCTCGGCGAAACCTACGCTCCGCACGGCGTCATGATGGACGCCTTTGGTGCGCTGTGGTGCTCGGGAGAGCTCGGCAATGCGGTGCTGGTGATCGATCCGGAAACCGACAAGGTGCAGCGGATCGACATCGGCAACACCGCCCACTGGGTGGCGATCAGCCATGCGAAAGGCAAGGCGTTCGTTTCGGTCAAAAGTGAATTTATGGTGGTCGTCGATGTAGCCCGCCGCGCCGTCATCGATCGTATCGAGGTGCCGCAGGTGACGGAAGGGCTCGCCATCTCGCCGGACGGCGCCACGCTCTATGTGTGCGCGCAAACTGCGGCCGAGTTTTATGCCATCGATGCCGGCTCCCACGCCATTTTGCGAACCGTTCCGATCGACGAGGCGAACGCGATCAATCCGCAGATGCGGCGGGTGCGGGTGTCGCCGGACAATCGCTATTTGGTCGTGTCGTCCAACAAGGGCAACCACGCGGCGATCTACGCTGTCGGCGGCAACGAACCGATCGCTTCGTTCCCGACCAAGAAAAGCCCCATGGGCTTCGGCTTCGCGCCCGACGGCGAGCACGCCTATCTGTGCTGCCATGACGATGCGGAAGTGTTCGAGTTCGAGCTCGCGACCGGGGCTGTCACGCGCACATTTCCGACCGCGGCCGGCTGCGAATTCATCGTCGCCTATCACTGAAGGTGTTTTTGCGTGCGGATTTTTCTGGCCGGCGCCAGCGGCGTGATCGGGCGGCGGCTCGTACCGCTCCTTCTTTCCGCCGGGCATTCTGTGACCGGAACGACACGCTCGCGCGACAAAGCCGAAGAACTTAAGGCGCGGGGCGTTGCAGCCGTGGTCGTCGACGTGTTCGACGCTGGCGCTTTGCGCGACGCCGTCGTCGACGCCCGGCCCGATGTCCTCATCCATCAATTGACCGATCTGCCGGACGCGCTCGATCCGGCGCGGTTTGCCGAGGTGCTGGCGCGCAATTCCCGGCTGCGCATCGAGGGCACCGCCAACCTGGTCGCCGCGGCCCAGGCGGCAGGCGTGCGGCGGCTGATCGCCCAGAGCATCGCTTTTGCCTACGCGGCCGGCCCGGAGCCTCACGCCGAGCAGGATCCGATTGCCTCCGGTGAGGGTGACGCGCCGGGCGCCATCACCGCTCGCGGGGTGCGCGCGCTTGAACGGGCGGTCCTCGCCGCGCGGGATATCGACGGCATCGTCCTGCGTTACGGACGGCTGTACGGCCCGGGCACCTGGAACACCCCGAACGCCCGCGCGCCGCTTCACGTCGATGCCGCCGCGCAGGCGGCGCTGTTGGCCGTCACGCGCGGTGCGCCGGGCGTCTACAACATTGCCGAGGATGATGGCGCCGTCAGCATCGAAAAGGCCCGCAGGAATTTGGGCTTCGACCCGGCCTTTAGACTGAAGCCTTAGCCGGCGCCGGAAACGGCTTACTGAGAAACCGCGAGCCTTTGAGCCCATAGCGCCAAGGTTTGTCGATGGCCTTGGTTATGCCGATCCGTGGCCCGGCCACGACCTCCGCCAAACCGGCGCGTGCGAACATTTCGAAGGGTGGCGCGTCGAGCGCGAGGCCATTTTGCGCCCTAGTAATGCTCAGCGCCTCGCAAATCCGGCCCGGGCCGGAGCACAGCAGCCGTTCATCGGCCATTCCCCGCCGGCGGCGCATCGCCGCCAGGCCGTCGGTCGGCTCGATAGCGCGGATAAGCACGGCGCTGGCCGAGCCCTTCGGCTCACAAACCAGGTTGAGGCACCAGTGGATGCCGTAAGAGCGGTACACGTAGGCGTATCCGGGCGGCCCGAACATGATGGCATTGCGCTCGGTCAGCCCGCGAAAACTGTGCGCTGCGGGGTCGGTGTGATCGTAGGCCTCGACCTCAACAATGCGGCCGCCCACCCCGCCGAACAGGAGTGTTGCCCCGATCAGGTCGGGGGCAACCTCATGCACCTCTCGGCGGAAAAAGGCTCGGCTCAGGCGCTTGCGCATGCGCGCATCGTCGCAGGCCCCTCGGCCGACGGTAAATGGAGAGTTACCTTTTGACAGCGTTGAGGCGGAATTTGTGTCTCCTGTGCAACAGGCTTGGAACATTTGCTCCTACCGCACTGCACTCGCACAAAGCGCCCCTTTTTAGCCATAGGATTTTTTGAAATCGATGAGCGCGACGGTGAAGTCCGTCATGACAAGCCGTTGCGGCGCTTCCGATTTCACGGCGGCTTGGCCCTGAAAATTCGGATCGAGGGGCGAGGGGGCCTGTTGGCCCGCAAGTGTTAGATGGATGCCAAGACCAATCTGAAACTGAGGCTGCCCAGTCGGCACGCCACCGAGGGGCCCGAGCGGGCGCCGCATCGCGCGTTCTATTACGCGATGGGTCTGACGCGCGAGCAGATTCACCAGCCGTTCGTCGGCGTCGCGACCTGCTGGAATGAAGCCGCTCCCTGCAATATCGCGCTGATGCGCCAGGCCCAGGCGGTCAAGCTCGGGGTTGCCTCGGTGGGTGCTACGCCGCGCGAATTCTGCACCATCACGGTGACTGACGGCATCGCCATGGGGCACGCCGGCATGAAGTCCTCGTTGCCCTCGCGCGAAGTCATCGCCAACTCCATCGAACTGACGGTGCGCGGCCACTCCTACGATGCGTTGGTCGGCGTCGCCGGCTGCGACAAGTCGCAGCCGGGCATGATGATGGCCATGTGCCGGCTCAACGTGCCTTCGATCTTCATCTATGGCGGCTCGATCCTGCCCGGCACGTTCAAAGGCCGGCCGGTCACCATCCAGGATGTCTACGAGGCGGTCGGCAAGCACTCGGTCGGCGCCATGTCAGACGCCGATCTCGACGTGCTTGAGCAGAACGCCTGCCCTTCGGCGGGGGCCTGCGGCGCCCAATTCACCGCCAACACCATGGCGACGGTCTCGGAAGCGATCGGCTTGGCGCTGCCTTATTCGGCGGGCGCGCCGGCGCCCTACGAGATCCGCGACAGGTTCTGCATGCTCGCGGGCGAGATGATCATGGATCTGATCGTCAAGAACATTCGCCCCCGCGATATCGTCACCCGGAAGGCGCTGGAGAACGCGGCAGCCGTGGTTGCCGCCACCGGCGGCTCGACCAACGCGGCACTGCACTTGCCCGCGATCGCCAACGAATGCGGCATCGAATTCGATCTGTTCGACGTGGCCGAAGTCTTCAAAAAGACTCCATATATCGCGGATTTGAAACCGGGCGGCCGCTATGTCGCCAAAGACATGTTCGAAGCTGGCGGCGTTCCGCTTTTGCTGAAGACGCTGCTCGACCATGGCTTCCTGCACGGCGACTGTCTGACCGTCACCGGCCGTACGCTGGCCGAAAACCTCAAATCGGTGAAGTGGAACAAAGACCAGGACGTAGTTCGTCCGGCCGACAAGCCGATCCTATCGACCGGCGGCGTTGTCGGCCTCAAAGGCAATCTCGCGCCCGACGGCGCGATCGTTAAGGTTGCCGGGATGGAGCGCTTGCAATTCTCCGGACCGGCGCGCTGCTTCGATGGCGAAGAAGCCTGCTTCGAGGCGGTGAAAAACAAAAAGTACAGGGAAGGCGACGTGCTGGTCATCCGCTACGAGGGTCCCAAGGGTGGGCCCGGCATGCGCGAAATGCTGGCGACCACGGCTGCGCTGTACGGACAAGGTATGGGCGGCAAGGTGGCCCTGATCACGGACGGGCGTTTCTCCGGGGCCACCCGTGGCTTCTGTGTCGGCCATGTCGGTCCGGAAGCTGCGATCGGCGGCCCGATCGCGCTGTTGCGCGACGGCGACATCGTCGAGCTCGATGCCGAGAAAGCGACGCTCAACGTCAAGCTGAGCAAAGCCGAGCTCGAGCAGCGCAGGCGGGAATGGAAGCCGCGGGCGGACGAATACACCTCCGGCTATTTGTGGAAATACGCTCAACAGGTTGGGCCGGCGCGTCAGGGCGCCATCACCCACCCGGGCGCGACAGTCGAGAAAGCGTGCTATGCGGACATTTAATGGAGCGGGTCGTGTGGTCGGCGGCGGCATGCTGATCGCCGCCCTCTGCGGGCTTGGGCTTGGCGCCGCGCCCGGGCCGGCTTTCGCCTTTGACGGCACGACCAGTCCGAGCCCGGCCTCGTTGGCGCCGGGCAACGGCTTGCGCGCTTCCCCCAGCGCGGCGGAAGACGGAAAGGTCAAGGCGCTAACTGCGCTTCAATACGCCGCCGACCAGGGCCACATCGCCGCGCAATGGAAAGTTGGCCGCATGTACGCGGCCGGCGATGGCGTTCCCCAGGACGACCAGCGCGCGTTCGCCTATTTCAGTCAGATCGCCAACACGCATCCGGATGAAACTCCCGGTACGCTGCGGGCGCGCATCGTGGCCAACGCTTTCGTGGCGCTGGGGCACTATTATCTCAAGGGCATTCCCAATTCGAATGTCGTGCAGGATGCAGCGCGGGCAAAAGAGATGTTCGCCTACGCGGCGTCCTATTTCGGCGATGCCGACGCGCAGTATCAGCTTGGACGCCTTTATCTCGAAGGCACGCCCAGCGACCCACACCAGGCAGCGCGGTGGTTCCAGCTTGCGGCGACCAAAGGCCATTGCCGCGCCGAAGCGGCGCTCGGCGACATGCTGTTCCAAGGCCAGAAAGTGCCGCGGCAGGCGGCGCGTGGCCTGATGTGGCTTACGCTCAGCAAGGACTGCGCAGGTCTGGAAGAAGCTTGGGTCAAGCCGCTCTACGACAACGCCTTCCACCGCGCCAGCGACGACGAGCGGGCATTGGCGCTGGTTTTTCTCGAAGGCTGGATCAAGGGGCGCCGGGAATAACCTAAACGGCTCCCGATCTTGGGCTTACTCAAATTTGTAGGCCGAGCGAAAACCTCCCCAGTGCCTGCCGAACACGCGGATCGGCGCATCGATCTCACGCATCATGACGGTCACGCCGGTTCCCATATCGCGCGGATAGACCTGAATGATGTAGGGCCGTACGCTGCGGCCGGCGGCGAGACCGGTGCGGTCGTCAAAGATGCGGCGATTGCGCGAGTTCGCCGTGTTCCAGGCTCGCCCGCCGGGACGCTGCGGCAGCGAATATTTGCGATTGTGAACCGGCAGGTAGCCGTTTCGGTCGACCGCCGCACAGAAGACGATGCGCGGATCGCTCGCCAGCAGTCCTTCCAGAATCGGCGGCAATGCGTCCTCCAACGCCGGCAGAAACCGTGTGCGATATTGCACCGGATCGCTGCCCTCGATGGTGACATAGTCGTTGTCGAACAGGTCCTCCTGGGTCAGGTTTTTCCGCTCGAGCAAACCTTCAAGGACGCGGGAGATGTCGTTTGCGACATCGACGGTTCGGGAAATGATCTCGCGGTTTTCCTCGCGGATCGCGGCGAGCTTGTGCTCGAGCGCCGCGCGCACGGTCGAGCCCATCTCCAGGAATTCAAGATGCAGGCCGAGCGGTGAACTGCCGGCCAGGCGAACCCGCGTGGCGCCGATGCCGTCGATCTTGGCCTGGAGGATGGCGTTCGATGTGAGCGGCGCCATTTCCGGCATGTCGTCGACGCGGACCAGCATGCCGCCATCGGAGATATCGGCGCTGTGGCCGATAATCAGACCGCCGTCGGTCCGCAGCTCGACGCTGAGCTGGCACGGCAGACGATCGTGGCGCCGGCGATCGCCGGCTTCGCTCTGGCGCAGGAACATCGTGACCCGCGTCCTGAGCTTTTGGGTCAGCGCGATGACGTCATGGCCGTGCTGTTCGACGGATTTTCCGTAGCCGTTTGCATGGGCGGCGCCATCGCGGATTTCGCATGCACCTTCGGATACCGCACCCGCGAATTGCAGGGTCTCCTGGGCGCTGCGCGCCACCGCGGTCGTCGCGCTGCCCTGCTGCTCGACCGCGGACGCCACCTCGCCGAACAGCGGCCGCAGCACCTTGATGACTTCGGTAATCCGCTGCACCGCTTCGAAACAGGTCGCGGCGTCGTTGTGGAGCGCGTCGATTTTCTGCGAGATCTCTTCGGTGGCCTTTTGCGTCTCTTGCGACAGCTTTTTGACCTCGGAAGCGACGACCGCAAAGCCGCGGCCGGCCTCGCCGGCGCGGGCGGCCTCGATGGTGGCGTTGAGCGCCAGCAAATTGGTCTGCCGGGCTACGGTCGAGATCAGGCTCAACACGTGGCCGATTTGCGTCGATGAGTTTTTGAGCCCCTCGACGCCGCGACCGGCGAGTGCGGCCAACTCGTTGGCCTGATCGGTGAGATCGTCGGCCTTGCGCACCTGGTAGCCGATGCCGTCCGAGGACCGCGCCAGCTCCTCGATCGCTGCCGCCAGTTGTGTCAGATCGCTGCCGGCGGTGGCGGCCTGAGTCACCAGGCTGTCGGTCTTCTGCCTGATCTTATCGGTTGCGGCGGCGGAATCTTCGGCTTCACGGCAAACGAGGACGCACGCCCGTTGCACCTCGGCAATCATGGCGCCGAGGTCGGACTCCAGAAGATTGATGGTTTCGCGGATACTGCTGACTTCGACCGTCGAAACCGCTTCGCCGCGGCGTTCGGAATAGTCCGGTTCGATGCGGCCATCCGGCGAATCCGGTTCGGGCGCGTCGGACTGATCAACGCCTTGCCTGCGCTTTAAGGAGAGCCATTGCATGCGGGGCCAAAGGCGTGGGTAAGCCGATACAGTCTCGGCCGCTACGGTGAATATTGGGTTAAGTCCGCCAATCGGCGCGGCAACCGCAGCGTTACGCGGCGCAGCCGGTGTAGGCGCGAGCGACTCGCAGGGCTACGGTCGGGTCGGCGCCTCAAGCGCCAGATCGAGCCATACCGGCACGTGGTCGGAGGGTTTTTCCCAGGTGCGGACGTGGCGGTCGATGCCGACGTCGGTGAGCCGGTCGGCGGCTTCCGGCGACAGCAACAGGTGATCGATGCGGATGCCGTTGTTCTTCTGCCAGGCGCCGGCCTGGTAATCCCAGAACGTATAAAGGCCCGGCTCCTCGCTCGCGGCGCGCACCGCATCGGTCAGCCCGAGATTCATCAGCGCCCGAAACTCCGCGCGGGTCTGCGGCAGGAACAGTGCGTCGCCGAGCCAGGCTTGTGGATTGCGCGCGTCCGCCGTCGTCGGAATGACGTTGTAGTCGCCGGCAAGAATGAGCGGCTCGCCCAGCCCGAGCCGTTCGCGGGCGTAGCTGGCGAGGCGCTTCATCCAGCCCATCTTATACGAATATTTTTCGCTGTTGGGAGGATTGCCGTTGGGCAGGTAGATGGTCGCGATCCGCAACGCGCCGCGGGCGGTCGAAACCACCGCTTCGATGAAGCGCGCGTGATCGTCGGTGTGGTCGCCGGGCAGGCCGATGGTCACTTCGTCGAACGGGAGTTTGGAGAGCAGCGCCACGCCGTTGAACGTCTTCTGTCCGTGGACCGCGAGATTGTAGCCGAGCGCTTCGAACGGCTCGCGGGGAAAGGCATCGTCGACGCACTTGGTCTCTTGCAGGCAGACAAGATCCGGCTGGCGCTCGGTCAGCCAGGTCAGCGCCGAGTCAAGGCGCTGTTTGATCGAGTTGACGTTCCAGGTGGCGATGCGCACGGGCTGACGCCCTTTTCGGGACCAGATCTTAGAGCGCGAAGCTCGTGCCGCAGCCGCAGGAGGCGGTGGCCTGCGGGTTGTGGACTTTGAAGGCCGATCCGATCAGGTCGTCGACGAAGTCGATCTCGGAACCGGCCATGTAATTGAGCGAGACGGGATCGATCAGCACCGTGGCGCCGGCACGCTCGATCACGATGTCGTCGTCTGCCTTGGCCTTGTCGGTGTCGAATTTGTATTGGAAACCGGAGCAACCGCCGCCCGCCACGCTGACGCGCAGCATGGTGCCAGCCGGCTCTTTGCCCAAGATCTCGCCGATCTTGCGCGCCGCCCGCTCGGTCACGGTGACGTTCGTTGCCATAAGTCCCACTCCAGCCGGGAAATCGTGCCGATTGCCACGGCGTCACTGCGTTAGTTAAGTGCAGCCGAGCACGAGGTCAATTGCCGAGCCGGTGGACCGATGGCGATCGATGCCGCAATGCCGCGCGCGCCCTATGCATGCGACCCGGGAGCAAGCCGCGGGCGGGCTCATCTTGAACCCGCCAGCAGAGGCCGCAACGCCTTCCGCCGCGATTGCGACCGCATCATCCATTCGACCGCGTTTCGCCGCCTCAAGCACAAAACTCAGGTGTTCGTATTCGACGAGGGCGACCACTACCGCACGCGGCTGACCCACACGCTCGAAGTCGCGCAGGTCGGGCGTGCGCTCGCCCGCGCGCTCGGCCTCGACGAGGACCTCGCCGAAGCGCTGGCGCTCGCCCATGACCTCGGCCATCCGCCGTTCGGACATGCCGGGGAGCGGGCGCTCGACGAGTGCCTGCGCGCCTTCGGCGGCTTTGATCATAACGCCCAGACCTTGCGGGTGGTGACGGCGCTGGAGCGCCGCTACCCGGCCTTCGACGGGCTCAACCTCACCTGGGAAACGCTCGAAGGCCTGGTCAAGCACAATGGGCCGCTCGCCGACCGCCAGGGCAAGCCCTGCGGCCGTTATCGCGTCAACGGCATTCCCGAGGCGGTCAGCGCTTATTGCCGTTTGCAGGACCTGCAATTGTCGAGCTTCCCGGGCGCGGAAGCGCAGGTGGCCGCGTTCGCCGACGACATTGCCTATGACGCCCACGACATCGACGACGGCTTGCGCGCCGAGTTGTTCAGCATCGACGAAATTGCCGCCGTCGCGCTCCCGGGCGACATCATCGCCGACATCCGTGCGGCCTTTCCGGCGCTCGACGCCGGCCGGGTGGTCCATGAGCTCATCCGGCGGCTGATCGGTCTTTTGATCGAAGATGTGATTGCCGAGACCGGGCGACGGCTCGCGGCATTGGCGCCGCGCTCGGCCGACGACGTGCGGCAAGCCTGGTCAGGGGTCGCCGGATTCTCGCCGGCGGTCGCCGAGGCCGAGCGTGCGATCAAGGTCTTCCTCGAACAGCGCATGTATCGTCATGCGCGGGTGCAACGGGTCATGAACGAGGCCGCCCGCGTCGTTTCCGAACTCTTTTCGCGCTACAGCAGCCATCCCGGCGACCTGCCGGCGGAATGGGCGGAAGGGCTCGCCCGTGCCGACCAGGCGGCGCGCGCCCGCCGGATCGCCGATTTCATTGCCGGCATGACCGACCGCTACGCGCTCGCCGAACACGCGCGGCTTTTTAACTCAACCCCGGAATTGCGTTAGGCGCGCTCGCGGATCGCTGCGAATGGCCACGAATTTCAAACAACAAAGCATCTTCGAAGCGGTCGCGCTTCGTATCCAAAGCGCAACTACTTCGCTTATGACTGTGGGCTATCTATCGTCATCGACTGAACCGTCCCGGCCTCAGGTAGAGCCGCCGCGTGATCCCGCACACGGCGAAATGTCGACAAATATTGCCATGGTTCTTGCCAAGAACGCTGGCAAAAAGCCACGCGAAGTCGCTGAAAAGTACGTCGAGATACTTCGGGGTCAGAATCACGATTTAATGGCCAAGGTCGAGATCGCGGGACCCGGCTTTATTAATCTGACGCTCAAATCTTCCGCGTGGATCGATGAGTTGCGCAACGCGGTGCAACTCGGCGCTGAGTACGGCAAAAGCGAAGCTGGCCGCGGGGTGCCGGTCAATGTCGAATATGTCTCGGCCAATCCCACCGGGCCTATGCATGTCGGCCACTGCCGCGGCGCCGTATTCGGCGACGCACTAGCGAACTTGCTCGACTTCACAGGCTTTGACGTCACCCGCGAATATTACGTCAACGATGCCGGCGCGCAGGTCGATGTGCTCGCGCGCTCGGCCTATCTGCGCTACCGTGAAGCGTTAGGCGAAGACATCGGCGCGATTCCAGAAGGGCTCTACCCGGGCGAATATCTCAAGCCGGTCGGGGCGGCACTCGCCGAGGCGTTTGGCGATGCGCTGACAAAGAAGCCGGAAGCCGAATGGCTGCCGGTGGTCCGCGCCAGAGCCATCGCAATGATGATGGCGACCATACGCGCCGATCTTGCCGCGCTGAACATCACCCACGAGGTGTTTTTTTCCGAACGATCGCTGATGCACGGCGAGGTCGATCGCGTAGCCGCGACGATCGATTGGCTGCGCACGCGGGGCCTGGTCTATGAGGGCCGGCTGCCGCCGCCGAAGGGCGCGCCGGTGGAAGACTGGGAAGATCGCGAACAGACGCTGTTTCGCGCGACGGCATTCGGCGACGACGTCGATCGCCCGCTGAAGAAGTCAGACGGCACCTATACCTATTTCGCCTCCGATATCGCCTATCACGCCGACAAGATAAGCCGCGGCGTTCGCACCCTGATCGATGTCTGGGGCGCCGATCACGGCGGTTACATCAAGCGGATGCGGGCGGCCGTAGCTGCTCTGAGCGATCGCAACGCCGAGCTCGACATCAAGCTCATTCAGCTTGTGAGGCTCCTCCGGGCCGGTGAACCGGTCAAAATGTCGAAGCGGGCAGGGGAGTTCGTCACGCTTCGCGAGGTTGTGGATGAGGTCGGGCGCGACGCCGTCCGCTTCATGATGTTGTTTCGCAAGAACGACGCCGTGCTCGATTTCGACCTCGCCAAGGTGATCGAGCAATCGCGCGACAATCCGGTTTTTTATGTCCAGTATGCGCATGCCCGCGGCCATTCGATATTTCGCAATGCCCGCGAGGCGTTTCACGATCTTCCTGCGGACATCACCAAACTGATCGAAGCCGCGAATCTGGCCGAGCTTTCAGACCCGGTGGAACTCGCGCTGGTGCGGCAAATTGCGCATTATCCGCGCGTCATCGAGGCTGCTTCGGCGGCCCATGAGCCGCATCGAATCGCCTTTTATCTGTTCGATTTAGCTAGCGAATTTCACGCGCTTTGGACGCTGGGCAACAGCGCGCCACATTTACGCTTCATTATCCAGAATGATCGACAAAAGACCGTGGCCCGCCTCGTGCTTGTGCAAGGCGTGGTGACGGTAATTGCGTCGGGGCTCGCGTTACTCGGGGTGGGAGCGCCCAACGAGATGCGATAATTGCCCTCCGGGCTCGGAGCGCGAGCATATGGTCGCCGGGCATCGCAAGCACGATAATAGGTTGTGACACCCTGAGTCGGAGCCAGTTCAATGGCTAATGACGATTTTAGATCCTACCGCGGTCGCGATCCCAATGCGCGTGGTTCGACCGCACGCAAGGGCGCGAGCGATCCGCTTGCAGAGCTGGCCCGGCTGATCGGACAGGGCGACCCGTATGCCGAGGGTGGGCACGAAGCCTTCAATCCGGAGCGATCAGATCGCGATGCGACAGGCTCCGGCGTCGATTGGGCCGCTGAGGAGAGCTACGCCGATCCGCGCTACGACCGGCCGGAAGACCGCCACGTTGCGCCGCCGCCACCGCCCGCCGCGTCTTATCCGCCGCAGGAGCGCGGCTACGCGACCGAGCCACCGCCGAGCGGTCGATATTTTTCTGGCCCTGCGGCAACATTCAACGGCTTCCACGAAGACGCTGATGCCGATTACGGCAACGAGCCGGCGCCGGTTGCGCCCGGCCGGCAATTGCCGGCCTTTATGTCCGCCGTGCCCGGCGAACCCTATGCGGCCGAGGAGCCGGAGTATGGTGGCGGAGAGGCTTACGCCGGCGAGGATTATCGCGACGATGCGCCACGCCCTCGCCAGCGCAGTGGCCTTATCGTCGTTATGGCAGTGCTTGGTCTGGTTGTGATTGGAACCGCGAGCGCATTTGGCTATCGCTATATGTTCGGCGGCTCGATGCTGCCCACGCTGCCGCCGATCATCAAAGCAAACATCGGTCCGAACAAGATCGTGCCCGGTTCCTCGGGTACCCAACCGAACACACCGGGTCAGACCAAAGTGGCGAGCGCAGGGCCCGCCGAAAATCTCGTTTCGCGCGAAGAGCAGCCGGTCAAGGTGGAGCCGCCGCCTGCAGCCCCGCGTGTCGTGTCGACTATTCCGATTACGTCCGGGCGGAGCCCGGCCCCGGCCGCGACACCCGGGCCTTCGCCCTGGCCGCCGGCGCCGGCCCCGGTTCCGGGTTATCCGGTACCGCCGTCAACCAGTGCGGCCAGTCCCGCGCCGACCGCAGCGCCGCCCCAGCCGGCCGCGCAAGCGCCGGCTCCGGCATCGCCGGAGCCGAAGAAAGTCCAAACGGTCACGATCCGCGCCGATCAGTCTGGCGGTTCGGACGCGGTGCCGCTCCCGCCGCAACCGCCCACACCGGCGCCGGCCACGCGGAGTCCGGCGCGCGCGGCGAAGCCACGCGCTTCAGTCACCGCCACGCCGCCAAGCGGGTCGAACGCGCCGCTATCGATCATTCCAGGTGCTGGGAGTGATGCGCCCGCGCCTGCGTCGGTGCGCGCACGCACGGCGCCTACCCCGGAACGGGTGGCCAGTGCAGAACCGGTCGCCACGGTTGGCGCCAGCCCGCCGTCCAGGGGCGGCTACGCCGTGCAAGTTACCTCCCAGCGCACCGAGGCTGAGGCTCAGGCCTCGTTCCAAAGCCTGCAGGCCAAATTCCCCAATCAGCTCAGCGGCCGGCAGCCGATCATCCGTCGCGCCGATCTCGGCGCCAAGGGCACTTACTACCGCGCCCTCGTCGGGCCCTTTGCCTCGGCAGAAGCCGCCGCCGGGCTGTGCAGTGGGCTCAAAGCCGCCGGCGGCAATTGCATTGTCCAGAGGAATTGACGGCGAGTGTCCCGATTTCCGAAGTTCGCAAAACCCTGCGACACGGTCGCATGCGAACCCTGGAAACAAAGGATCCCTGGCAAACTAATGATCCCAGTGCGGCTTTTGGCTTTGAAATTGCTATGCGCGTTTCCGGCTGGACTGCAGGAGCTTCAAATCCGCCGCACCGGTGCTTGACCCTCCGGTCGCGCGCGGGCTAAGCGGCGCGATGCGCGCTTTCATTACCGGCCTTGCCGGACCTGCGCTGACGAATAAGGAACGCGCATTCCTCCGCGAGGCGCAGCCTTGGGGCTTTATTCTGTTTCAGCGCAACGTCGCGGGGCCCGAAGGGCTGCGCAAACTGGTCGACGACGTCCGAACTACGCTCGGACGCGCCGCGCCAGCGCTGATCGACCAGGAGGGCGGACGGGTGCAGCGCCTTGGTCCGCCGCATTGGCCGATTTATCCGCCAGGCGCCGCCTATGGTGCGCTTTACGACCGCGATCGGGACTTGGGCCTCACCGCGGCGCGGCTTGGCGCGCGGCTGATTGCTGCCGATCTCGCGGCGCTCGGCATCGATGTCAATTGCCTGCCGATCGCCGACGTGCCGGTCGCGGGTTCCGATCCGATTGTCGGCGACCGGGCCTATGGCAGCGAGCCCGGCAAAGTGGCGGCCATCGCCGGCGCAATTGCGCAAGGGTTGGCCGATGGCGGTGTGCTGCCGGTCGTCAAGCACATTCCCGGGCATGGCCGCGCAACCGCCGACAGTCACAAAAAGCTGCCCGTGGTCAGCACTGAGCGGGCGGTGCTCGAGGCCACCGACTTTGCCGCTTTTCGTCCGCTGGCGGCGCTCCCGCTCGCCATGAGCGCGCATGTTGTGTTTAGCGCCATCGACCCCATCGCGCCGGCCACCATTTCGGCAACTATAGTGCGTGACGTGATTCGTGATTCGATCGGCTTCGGGGGCCTGCTGATGGGCGACGACATTTCCATGGGCGCGTTGGCCGGCTCGATTGCCGAGCGCAGCCGCGCCGCGATCGCGGCCGGCTGTGATGTGGTGCTTCACTGCAATGGCGAGATGGCGGAAATGGTCGCGGTGGCGGCCGAGGCGCCAGAACTGTCCGGTGCGGCTGCGCGCCGCGCCGCGGCGGCGCTGGCAATGAAACGGCCCGCGGTGCCGATCGATCTCGCCGCGGGTCGCGCCGAATTCTTGGCGCTCATGACCGGCGCCTGGCAGCCGGCGCAGGGTTACGCATGATCGCCGAGGATTTGCAATTCGTCACCGAACTTCCGGAGCGGGCGACGCACGAGCCCGCGCTGGTAATCGACGTCGAGGGCTTCGAAGGACCGCTCGATCTCCTCCTGACGCTGGCCCGCCAGCAGAAGGTCGACCTTGCCAAGATCTCGATCCTGGCGCTGGCCGATCAGTATCTCGCCTTCATCGAGGAGGCGCGTAAGTTGCGGCTCGAGCTCGCCGCCGATTATTTGGTGATGGCGGCGTGGCTCGCCTATCTGAAGTCGCGCCTGCTGCTGCCGGACCAGCATGAGCCCGACGGCATCAGCGCCGAAGACATGGCGACGGCGCTGGCTCAGCGCCTGCGGCGGCTCGAAGCGATCCGCCAGGTAGCGGAGCAATTGCTGAATCGGCCGCAGCTCGGACGCGAGATCTTTCCCCGCGGCCAGCCGGAAGCGATCGCGGAGATCAAGCGGCCGGAATGGACAGCAACGCTCTACGATCTGCTGTCCGCCTATGCGGGGCAGCGGCAGAAACAGGCCAGAGCGCATGTGCGAATGCCCAAACGCACAGTCTGGTCGCTCGCCGAAGCGCGTGAGGCGCTCGAACGTCTGATCGGACGCGCGACCGACTGGTGCGTGCTCGATGAGTACCTGCTCGCCTATATGGTCGATCCCTCGCACGCGGCGACGGTTCTGGCCTCGAGCTTCGCCGCCACGCTCGAATTGGTCCGCGAAGGTCGCCTTGAGATGCACCAGCATGCGGCCTTTGCTCCGCTTTACGTCCGCAAGCGGCCGGACCAGGGCGGCGTCGAGGTTGCGGCGCAGCCGGGAAACGAGTGAGGGGGCAAAAATGATTGCAAATGTAGTGGAGATGCGTGTGATCGCCGGCGACCAGAATGACGGGGATGTGGAGGAGCGCGCCGAGGAGTTGCGCATCCTCGAAGCTTTGCTGTTTGCCGCCGAACAGCCGCTTGACGAGAAGGCGCTCGCGGCCCGGCTGCCGGCCGGTGCCGACGCGCACGCGCTGCTGCTGCAATTGCAACAGCAATACGCACCGCGCGGCGTGAACCTGGTGCGCGTCGGCGGCAAATGGTCGCTGCGGACGGCAAGCGATCTCGGCTGGCTGATGACGCGCGAGACGGTCGTTACCAAGAAGCTGTCGCGCGCCGCCATCGAGACGCTGGCCATCGTCGCCTATCATCAGCCGGTGACGCGCGCCGAGATTGAGGAGATCCGCGGTGTGACCACGTCGAAGGGGACGCTCGACGTCCTCTTGGAGACCGGCTGGATACGGCTGCGCGGCCGGCGCAAGGCCCCTGGCCGGCCGGTAACCTATGGCACCACCGAGGCGTTCATGTCGCATTTTGGGCTCGATGCGCTCACCGATCTTCCCGGTCTCGACGAGCTCAAAGGTGCGGGTCTGATCGAAAAATCGCTGCCGGCCGGGTTCACGGTCCCGGTCCCGTCCGACGATCCGGCACTGCGCGAGGATGAAGAGCCGCTGGAGCCGGGCGATCTCGATTTCGGGCTCGTTCCACCGGCCGAACGCACCGAGGAATAGGCCAAAAGCGCCCAAAATCTCCCACTTCGGCCGGCGCGCCGCCCATGGCGCGGCGCGGTTTCCTGTTGCGCTTGTTTTTGCCGCTTCCGACGCCTAGTTTCAGGCTGAATTCGCGACCCCCATACGGCGCGGGCGCTGTGGCGCACGGAGGATTTCATGGGCTCCCTGAGCATCTGGCACTGGCTGATCGTCGGCGCCGTCCTGCTGCTGGTTTTCGGCGGGCGCGGCAAGATTTCGGACATGATGGGCGACGTCGCCAAGGGCATTAAGGCCTTCAAGAAAGGCATGTCCGAGGAGGAAGCCGACGCCGGCGGCAAGGCCGACGCGCCGGTCAAGTCGATCGACCATCAGTCGGCCGAAGCGGTCAAACCCCGGGCCGAGGCCGGAACCAAGGTCTCCTGACGGCGCTTGCGGGCCCGTCCCGCCAGGCGAGATTGCCGACGGTTGGCGCGCGGAATGGGCGGGTGAGCCGGCCGGGGAGTTTCCATGTTCGACATCTCGTGGACCGAGTTCCTGCTGATCGGCGTTGTGGCGCTGATCGTAATCGGGCCCAAAGAGCTGCCGGCGGTCCTGCGCACACTGGGACAGTGGACGCGCAAGGTGCGCAGCATGGCCACCGACTTTCAGAACCAGTTCCAAGAGGCGATGCGCGAAGCCGAGATGGCCGACCTGAAAAAGCAGGTCGACGATATCGCGCACGACATCAAGAGCTACGATCCGCTCAAGGACGTGCGCGCCGACGTCGAAGCAGCGGGGAAAGACATCCAGACGTCGCTTGAGCAAACGCCGGCGCTGATGACGGCGACGGCCGACCCGGCGCAATCCGGCGCTTCGATTGAGCAAGACGCCATCGCTGCTGGCACCGGCCCGGTCGTGCGGGAAGCGATCGCAAATTCCGCGCCTGAGCTTCCTGCGCCGCACGAGTGTGGAAGCCCCCGAAGGTGACATCGTCGCTGCGGCCATAGGCCCGGCCGTGCCGGAGGCGGCCGAGACCGTCGCCCAACCGGACAGCACGGGGCGATCCGGATGACCCGCGAGGAAGAAGAAAAGGAGATCGAAGCCACCAAGGCGCCCTTGATGGAGCACCTGGTCGAGCTGCGCTCCCGGCTGATCAAGGCGCTCGCCGCCTTCGCGATTGCCGCCGTGGTCTGTTTCTTCTTCGCCAGGCACATCTACAACGTGCTGACCTGGCCATACGTCTGGGTGGCCGGCCCGGAAAACTCGAAGTTCATCTATACCGGGCTGCTCGAATATTTCGTCGTGCAGCTCAAGCTCTCGCTGTTCGGCGCGGCCTTCATCGCTTTCCCCGTGATCGCCACGCAGATCTACATGTTCGTGGCGCCCGGGCTTTATCGTAACGAGCGCCATGCATTCCTGCCTTATCTCATCGCCACACCGATCTTCTTCCTCCTCGGCTCGATGGTCGTCTATTTTTTGGTCTGGCCGATGCTGGCTCGCTTCTCGCTGAGCATGCAGCAGATGGGCGGTCCCGGCCAGGCGACCATCGAGCTTCTGCCGAAGGTCGAGGACTATCTCTCGCTGATGATGAAGCTTGTGCTTGCCTTCGGCATCGCCTTTCAGCTGCCGGTGATCCTGACGCTGCTCGGCCGGGTCGGCATCATCACTTCGGACCAGCTCAAATCGAAGCGCCGCTATTTCATCGTCGTTGCTTTTGTCATCGCGGCGATCCTGACCCCGCCGGACGTCTTGAGCCAGATGTCGCTTGCGCTGCCCTTGGTCGCCCTCTACGAGGGCTCGGTCTGGTCGGTGCGCTGGGTGGAGAAGCGGGCGGCCGCCGAACGCGCTGCAGCCGCCGCGGCGGCGGCCTCGAAGCCGGCGGAGTGATTGGCGCTTATCATGTTGCTGACGCGCGTTTTTGATTCGTCATGGCCGGACACAAGGCGCCAAGCGCCGTCTTTGCGCGTGCTGTTCCGGCCATCCATGTCTTAGCACCGCGTAAGTTAAAACGTGGATGCCCGGCACCAGGCCGGGCATGACGGCACTGGACACTTATATGCACGACATCCGCTTCATCCGCGAGAATCCCGAGGCCTTCGACCGCGGGCTTGAGCGGCGCGGGCTCGAGCCGCAGGCGCAGCGGCTGATCGCGCTCGACGAAAAGCGGCGGGAAAAAATCCTCGCGCTGGAGACCGCGCAGGCGCGCCGCAATGCGGCGTCGAAGGATATCGGCGAAGCGAAGAAGAAGAAGGACGAGGAAAAAGCCATAGGCTTACTGATCGAAGTCGCCGCACTCAAGGAATCGATCCCGGCGCTGGAGGCGGACGAGAAGAAAGCTTCGAAAGAGTTGGAAGACGCGCTCGCCGAAATTCCCAATCTGCCGCTCGACGACGTGCCCGACGGCAAGGACGCCAACGACAATGTCGAGCGGCATCATTTCGGGGCCAAGCGCGAGTATGCGTTTACCCCCAAGCAGCATTTCGACCTCGGCGAAGCGCTCGGCCAGATGGATTTCGAGGCCGCATCTAAACTCTCCGGCGCGCGCTTTGTCGTTTTGAAAAAAGGCCTCGCGCGGCTTGAGCGCGCGCTTGGGCAATTTATGCTCGACGTGCACACCAGCGAGCACGGTTACACCGAAGTCGCGCCGCCTCTTTTAGTCCGGGATGAGGTGATGTTTGGAACGGCGCAACTTCCGAAATTCAGGGAAGATCAATTTGGCACTGCCCGCCCGGTCGACATCTACGAGTTGGTCGACGGGTTAGTACAGCAGTTTTGCGCCGAGCGACGACAGGTCGATAACAAAAGCGCTCGAATTGTATTTGAAAGGCTACTTACTACTGGAATTGGGGTCAATGATCCCTTCCTTGCCGGACTTAAGAATGATGACCAGGCGGCATTCATTGATTTTTCGTGGCGTAAGGCGGGTGAAACGTGGAGATCAATGAATCCCGTTGGTCTCTGGCTCATTCCCACCGCTGAAGTGCCGCTGACCAATCTCGTGCGCGAATCCATCGTCGACGAAGCGCAACTGCCGATGCGGCTCACAGCCTGCACGCCGTGCTTCCGCGCCGAAGCCGGCGCGGCGGGCAAAGACACCCGCGGCATGATCCGCCAGCATCAGTTCACCAAGGTCGAACTGGTGTCCATCACCACACCCGAGCAGAGCAAAGACGAGCACGAGCGCATGCTGTCCTGCGCCGAAGAGATTTTGCGGCGCCTCGGGCTGCATTACCGCGTCATGACGCTGTGCACCGGCGACATGGGCTTTGCGTCGCAAAAGACGTACGACATCGAGCTATGGTTGCCCGGACAAAACATGTACCGCGAGATTTCGTCCTGCTCGGTGTGCGGCGAGTTTCAGGCCCGGCGCATGAACGCGCGCTATCGCACCAAAGAGGGTCGCCAGGTGCGCCACGTGCACACCCTTAACGGCTCCGGTGTCGCCGTCGGCCGGGCGCTCATTGCGGTGATGGAAACCTATCAGCAGGACGATGGCTCGATCGCCGTGCCGGAGGTGTTGCAGAACTACATGGGCAGCATGAAGAAGATCGAGAAACAATGAGCCCGATGCGCATCCTGGTCACCAATGACGACGGCATCCACGCCGAAGGGCTCGACGTGTGCGAGCAGATCGCGCGCGAAATCTCCGACGACGTCTGGGTGATCGCGCCGGAATACGACCAGTCGGGCGTCGCCCATTCGCTGTCGCTCAACGATCCGCTGCGGCTGCGCCAGGTCGGCGAGCGGCGCTTCGCGGTGCGCGGCACGCCGACCGATTGCGTGATCATGGGCGCACGCCATGTGCTCAACGGCAAGGGGCCCGATCTCCTCCTGTCCGGCGTCAACCGCGGCCGCAATGCCGGCGAGGACGTGATCTATTCCGGCACCGTTGCCGGGGCGGTCGAGGGCACCGTGATCGGCGTGCCCTCGCTTGCTTTGTCGCAAGCCTATGCCGGTCGCAGCGGCCGGCCGCCTTATTGGACCACGAGCCTCAAATATGGCCCCGAGATCATTCGCCGCGTCATCGCCGAAGGCATCCCGCGCGACGTGCTGATCAACGTCAATTTTCCCGATTGCCCACCCGACGAGGTCAGGCGCATCGCGGTCACCGCCCAAGGACGCCGCGGCGGCCAGGAACGGCTGCAGATCGAGCCGCGCAAGGATGGGCGCGGCAATCCGTATTACTGGATTGCCTATGTGCGCCACGCTTTCGTGAAAGCGCCGGAAGGCACCGATCTGGCCGCGCTTGAGGACCACTGCATCGCGGTGACGCCGCTGCGGCTCGACATGACCGACGAGCCCTACTTGACCAAGCTCGCCGCGCTGTTCGAATAAAAGAGGCTAATTCCGCGCGGTCGGTGAAGCGGCCTCGATCGCCTGCGCCAGCGCGTCCGCCTGGAACGGCTTCTGCAGCGTCGGCGTGGTGCGATAGGCTTCGGGCACGCCGCGCTGGCCGTAACCGGTCGCGAACACGAACGGCAACCCGCGCGCGACCAGCACCTCGACCACCGGCGAAATCGGCTGACCGTTGAGATTGACGTCGAGGATGGCGACGTCGAACTCGCCCTGTCGCGCCAGCGTCAAAGCTTCGTCGAGGCGGCCGGCCTCTCCGGCAAGCGTGTGGCCGAGGTCGTCCAGCATGTCCTGCAAAAGCAGCCGGATCATCAGCTCATCCTCAACCACGAGGACGCGCTTGCCGACAAAGTTTTCTTCAGGCGTCATTCGCAATCCCGTGCCTGTACAGATATTTTTGTGAGAGTACTTCCCCGATTCCCCCGCTGCAACGATTCCCCAGGATGGCGGAGACAGACCGAATCGCCGCAAGTGATAGGATCAATGCCGGGTCGGCTCATTCGGTTCCACTTGGGGCGTATATTTTCCAGACTTGGCGAATTTGCCCGCGCGATGCCGCCGGCGAGGCGGGATTCCGGAGTCCCAACACAAGCTGGAGTGGCATAATGCGGAAAGGCGGCGCAGCGCGTTCATAAGGCGAGGTCATTGTGGCCGAGATCAGAGCAGCCGACGTGCAACGCATGGAGTTTCAGCTCGCGCTGCGCCGGCGCGGCATCAGCGACCAGGCAGTGCTGCGCGCCATGGACGAGGTGCCCCGTGAGCACTTCGTCGCTGCCGAACTCACCGACAGCGCCTATGCCGACCAGGCCTTGCCGATTGCTTGCGGACAGACCATCAGCCAGCCCTATGTGGTCGGTTATATGACCGAACGGCTCGAGGTCGAGCCGCAGCACCGCGTCCTGGAAGTCGGCACCGGCTCAGGCTACCAGGCCGCCATTCTGTCGCGGCTGGCACGCGAAGTGGTGAGCATCGAGCGCTATCGGACGCTCGCGGATGCGGCGCGCGAGCGACTGCGGACGCTGGGTTACACCAACGTCACCGTTCTCGCCGGCGATGGATTTGCCGGCGCCCCGGACCGGGCGCCCTTCGACCGCATCATCATAACTGCCGCCGCCGAGGAAATCCCCGAGGCGCTGGTCGACCAACTTGCCGAAGGCGGCAAGATGGTGCTGCCGCTCGGTCCGCGCCACGGCACACAACACATCGTCAAGCTATCCAAGGCGGCGGGCGGGTTGACGCGGCAAAATCTGATCGCTGTGCGGTTCGTGCCGCTTTTGCGCGGCCAAGCACGAGAATTGTAACCATATTAGAACACTTCCGGCATCCTCAGGTTCTTACCGAAATACTTAAAGGCCTGTTTACCCCAACGATGTTTATTCATTACGGGTCATTTTGCGTGCGAGCGAGTAACCATGTACGCGTCGCGTCGTTCGGCCATTGCGCCGCAATTGGGTACCATTGCGTTAATCGGTTTCGGTCTCGCCGGTTGCAGCAGCGATTCCGGCCGTTTTTCGTCGGATATTTTCGCTGGCGACAATCCTCCGCGCAATGAAGTAACCGGCTCGATTCCGCAGGGCTCGTACGCCGTGGACAGCCGGCCCCTGCCGCACCTCGCCAGCAATGCCGGGGACGGGACCTCCGGCGGCGGCCGGGGCATGGGCTCGTACCAGCCCGCCAACGGCGACGTCACCGGCTCGCTCCGCGAAACGCCGCCACCCCCGACCTGGACCTGGGAAGGCGGCACGCCGATCATTTTGGCGCCGGGAGAGACCCTCGAAATGCTCTCGCGCCGCTATGGAGTGCCAGTCGCCGCCATCATGGAGGCCAACCACATCACCAATCCCGGGACTGTACATCCCGGCGAGCATTTGGTGATCCCACGCCGCCGCGGGCCCGCGACCGCGGTTGCGCCGCCGCAAACGCGCATCGCTGCATCCGCGCCGGCAATGCCGGCTGCGATGCCGGCCGGTCCGTCGCGGACCGCGCTTGCCCGTGGCGCCGGCATCCACATTGTGGCGGCGGGCGAGACACTGCACAGCATCGCCCGGCTTTACGGCAAGTCAGTGCTGGTTCTGGCCAAAGCCAACAATATTGCGCTGGATACGCGGGTGAAGGTCGGCGACCGCATGGTCATTCCCGACATGCCGGCGCGCATGGCGGCAACGCCCGCCGCGCCCCGCGCCGAGGCGCCGGCGGTGCCACCCGCGAACCAGAACTTTGCGACCGCCGACTCCCCGCATAGCGCGCGCCTTGCCGCGCCGGTTGCGCCTGCCGAACCGAAGGGCGTCCTCAAGAGCGCGGAAGCGGTCGGCGCATTGCCGTCCTTCCGCTGGCCGGTGCGCGGCCGCATCATTGTCGGCTTCGGCCCGAAGCCGAACGGCCTGCAGAACGACGGCATCGATCTCGCCGTGCCCGAAGGCACGCTGGTCAAGGCGGCCGAAGACGGCGTCGTTGCTTATGCCGGCAACGAGCTCAAGGGCTACGGCAACCTGGTTCTGGTGCGCCACAGCAACGGTTTCGTCACCGCCTACGCGCACGCCAGCGAGCTAATGGTCAAGAAGGGCGATGCCGTCAAACGCGGCCAGGTGATTGCCAAATCGGGCCAGACCGGAAACGTCACGTCGCCCGAGCTGCACTTTGAGATTTGCAAAGGCTCGACGCCAGTCGATCCGGCGCAGTATCTCAGCGGCGCGTGAAGGCGAACGACGCGCGGCCGACAGTCCTAACGCACCCGTTCAAACCAGCGCAGCTTCGGATCGGAGCTCATCGGCGCCTCTCAGGTGCGCAGGCGTTCGTCTGCGACCATTTTCACACCGAGCCTCCCCGCCAGATCCTGGACGTATTGCCACGCCACGCGGCCGGAGCGGGCGCCACGCGTCGTCGCCCATTCGAGCGCTTCGCGGCGCAACTCATCGCCCGCAAGCGGAATGCGGTAGCGCGCCACATAGGCGTCCACCATCGCCAGATATTCGTCCTGGCTGCAGCGGTGAAACCCGAGCCATAATCCGAACCGGTCCGACAGCGAGACTTTTTCTTCGATCGCTTCGCCGGGATTGATCGCCGTGGCGCGCTCGTTGTCGACCATATCGCGCGCCATCAGGTGACGCCGGTTCGAAGTGGCGTAAAAAATCACGTTCTCGGGCCGCCCCTCGATGCCGCCTTCGAGCATCGTTTTCAGTGCTTTGTAGGAGGTGTCTTCGGCTTCGAAGGAGAGATCGTCGCAGAACACGATGAAGCGTTGCGGCGTATGGCGAAGAAGCCCCATCAGCTCCGGCAGCGACTCGATGTCCTCGCGGTGAATTTCGACAAGCTTGAGCGCGGCGGCGGGATGGGCGCCGCCGACGGCGGCATGGGCGGCCTTGACCAGCGAGGATTTGCCCATGCCGCGGGCGCCCCACAGCAGCGCGTTGTTTGCCGGTAAGCCGCGGGCGAAACGCTCGGTATTCTCGAGCAGAAGATCGCGCACCCGATCGATGCCCTTTAATAGCGACATCTCGACACGGTTGACGCGGTGCACCGCGGCAAGCTTTCGCTGCTCGGGGTGCCAGACGAACGCTTCCGCGGCGGAAAAATCAGGCCCTGACGGCGACCCCGGAGCCATACGCTCCAGCGCCTCGGCGATCCGATCGAGCGCGCCACCGGCGCTGGCGGATTGTTTCTTTGAATTGCCGGCGGTGCGCTTATCCGTGGCTCCGTTGCGAACAGGTCGTTTACGTTTGGCCATGCCTTTGCCCAGTTCCCGCCAGTCCCTTAGCGGGGCTCCCGAGGCCTCGCAAGCGCGGCCGGTCAAACCGCCCCGCAACATTGCAATTAGGCCAATGGCCGCTATAGTCCGCGCCGATTTCCCGCGCAAAATCGGCCCTCACCGCTAGGCCGGCGCGTCCCATAGCGGACCGGAGGAGCAATGCTGATTACGCCCGCATACGCGCAAAGCCTGCCGTTTGGCCTCGGCGGCGACAATGGCGGAATGATCACGTCGTTGCTACCGCTCATTCTGATCGTCGTGATTATGTATTTCCTGGTGTTGCGGCCGCAGCAGCAAAAGGTGAAGCAGCATCAGGCCATGGTGAAGGCGTTGCGCCGCGGCGATACCGTGGTCACCAATGGCGGCCTCGTCGGCAGAGTGACGAAAGTCGTAGAGAACTCGGACGAGATTGAGATCGAAATCGCAAACGTCGACGTAGCAAAAGGCGAGCCGAAGAGCGTCCGGGTGCGGCAGATGCGCTCGATGGTGTCCGAGGTGCGGGCCAAGGGCGAGCCGGTAAAGGACGACAGCGCAAGCTGACGCGTTCCTGGCACCAGTTCCTTCCCCGCCAGTGGGGCGAAGGGTCAATGGGTCGGCGGCGCGACCTTAAACGAGGACGAATAACGGATGTTGTTTTTCACGCGATGGAAGGCGGCGGGTATTGTGCTCATGGCGCTCATCGTGTGCCTGTTTGCGGTGCCGAATTTCTTCTCCGAGAACACGGTACGGTCGTGGCCGTCCTGGGCGCAGCGCCACATCGTGCTCGGCCTCGACCTGCAGGGCGGCTCGAGCCTCCTGCTCGAGGTCGATACCGCCGCCGTGCGCAAGGAGCGGCTGCAGGGTATCAACGACGACGTGTTGCGCATTTTGCGCCAGGCGCGCATCCCGTTCACTGGGCGTGCCATCCACGGCAACAGCGTGGAAGTGCACATCACCCGCGAGAACGAGGTTGGCAACGCTGTCAGCAAGCTGCGCGAGCTGTCGCAGCCCTTGTCCGGCATCCTCGGCTCTTCAGGACAGCGCAGCGTCGATATCACCGAGAATGGCGGTCTCATCACTCTCACCCCCTCGGACGCTGCGCTGGTCGAGCGCATCCGTCAGGCCGTCGATCAATCGATTCAGATCATCGAGCGCCGCGTCAACGAACTCGGCTTGGTCGAGCCGACGATCCAGCGCGAGGGCTCCGACCGCATTCTGGTCCAGGTACCCGGCCTGCAGGACCCTTCGCGGCTAAAGCAGATTCTCGGCAAGACCGCGAAGCTCGACTTTCGCATGGTCGACCAGTCGATGACGCCGGAGCAGGCGCTGGCCACCCATGTGCCGGCGGATTCCGAAATTCTCGACGGCGAACGGGGCGAGAAGTTTCTTATCGAGAAGCGCGTGCTCGTCTCCGGCGCCGACCTGGTCGACGCCCAGCCGGGCTTCGACCAGCGCTCGAGCGAGCCGATCGTCAGCTTCCGCTTCAATTCCAGCGGCGCGCGCAAGTTCGCCGAGGCGACGCAGCAGAACGTCGGCAAGCCGTTCGCCATCGTGCTCGACAACAAGGTGATATCGGCCCCGGTCATCCGCGAGCCGATCCTCGGCGGCTCCGGGCAGATTTCCGGCAATTTCACCGTCCAATCCGCGAACGATCTCGCCATCCTGCTGCGCGCCGGCGCGTTGCCGGCGCCGCTCACCGTCATTGAGGAGCGCACGGTCGGACCGGGCCTCGGCCAGGATTCGATCAATGCCGGCGAGCACGCCGCCTATGTCGGCGCAGCCCTGGTCGTGTTCTTCATGCTGGTGACCTACGGCCTGTTCGGGCTGTTCGCCAACCTCGCGGTGGCGGTCAACGTGGCAATGATTTTCGGCGTGCTGTCGATGCTCAGCGCCACGCTGACGCTGCCCGGCATCGCCGGCATCGTGCTGACCGTCGGCATTGCCGTGGATTCGAACGTGCTGATCTACGAACGCATCCGCGAGGAGGTTCGCGCCGGCCGCAGTGCGATAAACGCCATCGATGCCGGATTTTCCCGCGCACTCGCGACCATTCTCGATTCCAACATCACCACCTTCATCGCCGCCGCGGTTCTGTTCTATATCGGCACCGGGCCGGTGCGCGGCTTTGCCGTGACGCTTGGCGTCGGCATCCTCACCAGCCTGTTCACCGCGTTTACACTGACACGGCTGATCGTGGCTTATTGGGTGCGGATGTGGCGACCGCGCACGGTTCCGATCTAGAGCATGATCGGGCAAAGCGGATACCGGTGTTCGGAAAAGCTCATGCTCAAACCAAAGATCTAACAAGAAAGAATTGCCGTGCGCCTCCTTCGCATCGTTCCCGATGACACAAAATTCGACTTCATGCGCTTCCGGCGCATCAGCTTTCCGATATCGGCCATGCTGTCGATCGCCGCGATCCTGTTGTACTTCTTTCACGGCTTGAATTTCGGCATCGACTTCGTCGGCGGCACCCTCATGGAGGTGCAGACCAAAGCCGGACCGGCCGATCTCGCCAAGATGCGTGGCACCATCGGCTCGCTGCATCTGGGCGATTTCCAGCTCCAGCAGTTCGGGGCGCCGAACGACGTGCTGATCCGCATTTCCGAGCAGCCGGGCGGCGACGCGGCGCAGCAGCAGGCGGTCCAGAAAGTGCGCGACGCGCTCGGCAACGCGGTCGAGTATCGGCGGGTGGAAGTGGTCGGGCCCAGCGTGTCGACCGAGCTGCTGTCCTACGGCACCATCGGCCTCGTGCTCGCCATCGGTGCCATCCTGATCTATCTCTGGTTCCGTTTCGAATGGCAGTTCGCGCTCGGCGCCATGATCGCCAACGTGCACGATCTGGTGCTCACCGTCGGATTCATGTCGCTGACCCGGATCGATTTCGATCTGACCAGCATCGCCGCGCTGCTCACCATCCTCGGCTATTCGCTCAACGACACGGTGGTGATCTACGACCGCATCCGCGAGATGCTGCGCCGCTATAAGCGCATGCCGATGCCCGATCTGCTCAATGCGTCGATCAACGCGACGCTGTCGCGCTCGATCGTCACCCATCTGACGGTGTCGCTGTCGCTGCTCGCCCTGCTGCTGTTTGGCGGGCAGGCGATCCGCAGCTTCACGGCGACGATGATGTTCGGCGTCGTGCTGGTCGGCACCTATACGTCGGTGTTCATCGCCTCGCCGATCCTGATCTATCTCGGCGTCGGCCGGGCGCGGCAAGGCGAACCGGAGGATACCGAGGCGGCGACGCCGCTGGCGCCGCCGACCGCGCCAACGTCACCGGCGCCGTCGCCGCGGCGCGCGCGAGCCCGCCGATAGTGGATCCGCCGCATCTGCCGCGCCAGGCGCTGATCGATGCCCATGGCGGCGGTGGCTTTCGCTTCGCCGGCATGTCGCATCGCGGCTCGCTGCTGTGCCTGCCCGACGGCATTTGGCCCTGGCCGGTGGCGACGCCCGGCGAAGTGACTGACGAGGCGCTGGCGCTGGTCTTTGCCCGCGCCCGCGACCTGGATTTTTTCGTGCTCGGCACTGGTGCCGAGCCTTGGGTAGTACCGGAGGTTCTGCGCATTCGGTTCCGCGCGGCGCACGTTTCCTTCGATGCCATGACCACCGGCGCTGCCGTGCGTACCTACAATGTGATGCTGATGGAGAGCCGCCGCGTCGGTGCCGGTCTGATCGCGGTCTAATGCTGCTAAGCTCGCCGTCATGCAGGATGCGTTCGCCTATTGCGCCGAGTTTGTTCGCGCGGCCGATCATGACCGGTTTATTGCCACGCTGTTCGCCCCCGCCGATCGACGTGGCGCGCTGCAAGCGCTTTATGCGTTCAACGCCGAGATAGCGCGGGTCCGCGATGCGGCCCACGCGGCGCTGCCCGGAGAAATCCGGCTGCAGTGGTGGAGCGACGTCATCAACGGCGAACGGAGCGACGAGGCGCGCGCCAATCCGGTCGCCGCGGCCCTGCTGGCGACGGTCGAGCGCCATCGCCTCTCTTCGGCCAAGCTGATCGAACTTATCGAGGCGCGCCGCTTCGACCTCTACGACGATCCGATGCCGACGCTGGCCGATCTCGCCGACTACGCGAAACCGACGTCCTCGGCGCTATTTTCTCTTGCGGCACAAATCCTTGCCGAGGTCGACGCCGAGTCCGTTGCTGGACCGGCGGGCATAGCTTACGCGCTCGCCGGCCTGTTGCGGGCGTTTCCGCTGCACGCGGCACGGGGCCAGCTTTATGTGCCGATGGAGTTGCTCGATCGCCATCACGTGCCGCCCCACGAGATATTTTCCGGCCGATCTTCGGCGGCCCTGAAGGCTGTGCTCGCGGAGCTGCGAAGTCTGGCGCGCAGCCAACTCCTCGCCGCCGGCGGGCTCATGGAGACACTGCCGCCCCAAGCCATAACGGCGTTTCTCCCGCTGGCGCTGGTGCGCCCCTCACTCGACCGATTAGAGCGCAGTGAGCCGTTCGCGCCTGCCGAAATACCGCCGTGGCGGCGGCAATGGCTGCTTTGGCGCGCGGCCGGCAATCCGGCGCGGATCGCAGGGTAAGCCGCGCGCGAGATGCGAAGCGGCGCCAAACTGGCGTTCCTGTGATGTCCGTCACGGTGATTTTGGCGGGCGGGTGCAGAAAGGAAGCAAGGCGGCCTCGGCGGAAATACGCCCGCCGAGGCCCGTGGCCAGGGCGCCTTACGGCTTTGGGAGCTTGGGGGCTTGCCCTGGCCACAACTCGATCGTCTGCAGACGGCCGCGTGTGGCGCGGTGGTGCATTCTCTGTTTTGTGCTGATTTCCCCCGCAACCCCGACTTTGAAATTGTTTGCTGTAATAATGGCGGCCGATGGGCGTCATCGGGTCGCAATCTTGACGATGCAACGATACGCGATTCGAAATGTCAGGACGACGTCGGCGCCTTTGCACTCAAAACGCGAAGCGGTCGCGCAGATTGCGGCGCTCGGAAACGATGCGGCCGACGATGGCGCGTTCGGCGTCGGTCTTAACGAGCGAACCGATCAGATCAAGCTGATTTATTGCGACGAGTTCGAGAATTTCGCTCCGTACTTCGCCCTCGGCATTGCGCGGCAGGGCGTCGACCACTTGCAGATGCTCGGGCGCCGTGCCGCCGAGGAACTCGCTCAGCTCGCGGTCTCCGGCGCTGCCTTCGACAAACGCATAAAGCCCGGTGCCGGCGCGGCGGTCGGGAAAGGCGACAATGGCGACATCGCGCACCTGTGGGTGCGCCTTGAGCCGCGCGGCGATTGCCGGTGCTTCGCGGGTGAAACGGATGCCGCGGCCTTCGCGGTCGGTGACGTTGAGGCCGCGGGTAATCGCGTAGTAGACCTTTTTGCCCGTCGCCATCCAGATACGGGTGAGAAAGCTTTTGCGCGCCAGGACGCGGCGTTCGGCGGCGGTAAGCGCGGCGGGCGCATAACGCCGTTTATGCTTGAGCAGGTGGCGCAGATCCTCATAGCGCGCGATGCGGAACAACGCGCTGCTGCGGCGGGGAAAGCGAGACGCGAGCTGAAAGTCGGTGAGAGAGGCGCGGCCGTCGGCATAGAGCCAGTTCTGCTCCTTGGCGAGATCGTTGTGGGTGATCCCGGCGCGATGGAGCTTTCGCAATGCGGCCTTGGCGGAGCGAAAATAGGCCGCGTCGCCCTGCGGCTTGGCGATATGCAGTGGCACGCCATCGATCCAGCCGCGCACCAGCGCCCGGCGTCCCGCGAACAGGAGCGGCGGGCCGATGCCAAGCGGCCCGGCGATCGCCAGCGCCCGGCGTTCGCGGCGGAACAAAAGGTGCGCCAGCCCGCGGCTCCACCACGGCACGGCGTCAATGCTGCGGAGCACCGCGTCGACCTCGCCGGCTTCGGTGTGAAATCGGCCGCGTTCGATCGTCGAGAAAACATCGCGCTTGAGCATGACGCCGCTGCGCCATCGTGCCGCGAGTATTTTTGCGTCTTCGCCTTCAATCATGCCCGGTGCGTCTAACATAAAATTTCAAAGTTACTCGGCTGCATGCGGCAGGACCGCGCCGATCCAGGCTTCGAGGTCGGCGAGCGCGCGTGCGCACAGCGCCGGTTTCTGAACGCCTTTCTGGAAGCTCTTCTTGGCGCCGTGCGAAGTACGGCCTCCGAGCGGTGGAAACAAGCCGAAATTGACGTTCATCGGTTGAAACGAACGCGGACCGGCATCGATGGTCTCGATGTGGCCTCCGGTGATATGTCCGATGAGCGCGCCATGGGCCGTGGTCGCCGGTGGCAGACACGGCCGCTCGCCGCGCCGTTCCGCGGCGGCGAAGCGGCCGGCCAGAAGCCCGATCGCCGCCGATTCCACATAGCCCTCGCAGCCGGTGATCTGTCCGGCAAAGCGCAGTCGCGGCATCGCCTTGAGCCGCAGCGTTTCGTCGAGCAGCTTCGGCGAATTGAGGAAGGTGTTGCGGTGCAGACCGCCGAGCCGGGCGAACTCGGCCTTTTCGAGGCCCGGGATGGTGCGGAAGATGCGGGCCTGCTCGCCGTGCTTCAGCTTGGTCTGGAAGCCGACCATGTTGAACAGCGTGCCGAGCCTGTTGTCCTGGCGCAGTTGCACCACCGCATAGGGTCTTTCCGCCGGCTGGCGCGGATTGGTGAGGCCGAACGGCTTCATCGGTCCGTGGCGCAGGGTTTCGCGGCCACGCTCGGCCATCACTTCGATCGGCAGGCAGCCCTCGAAATAGGGCGTCGCCGTCTCAAAATCATGCGAACGCGAATTTCTCGCCGGCGAGCAGCGCATCGACGAAGGCGCCGTATTGCGCGCGGGTCAGCGGGCAGTTGATGTAGTCGGCGCCGGTACCGCCGGGGCCGGCTTTGTCGTAGCGCGACTGAAACCAGGCGATGTCGAAGTCGATCGAATTGCGATGCACGATCGGCGCGATGGCGTCGAAGAATGCCAGCGCCGCTTCGCCGGTGAGTGCGCCGATCGCTTCGGCAAGCGCTGGCGAGGTGAGCGGACCGGTGGCAATGACGACGTTGTCCCATCGCCGGCGGCAAACTGGAAATTTCTTCGCGGCTGATCTCGATCAATGGCTCGGCTTCGAGTGCCGCGGTGATCGCGGCGGCAAAGCCGTCGCGGTCGACCGCCAGCGCGCCGCCCGCCGGCAGCTTGTGGGCGTCGGCCGCGCTGCATCACCAGCGAGCCGAGCCGGCGCATCTCTTCATGCAGCAGGCCGACGGCGCTCGCCTGCGCGTCGTCGGAGCGGAACGAGTTCGAACAGACGAGCTCGGCCAATTGCCCGGTCTTGTGCGCGGCGGTCGAGCGCACGGCCGCATTTCATGCAGCACCACGGGCACGCCGCGGCGCGCGATCTGCCAGGCGGCCTCGCAGCCCGCAAGGCCGCCGCCAATGACATGAACCGGTTGAAAATCGTGCATCGCCGTCCGAAATTAGGCCCATCGCGCCGCCGGCACAATGCAAGCGAAAACAATGCGGAAGAAGTGAAAATACCCGCTGTTGGCTCAAATTGAGCCCTCTGCTATAGCCTTGAGCGCTGTGCTTTGCGTATTTGAGGATCGAGGCTGTCGCCATGTCGGTCGATGTCGATACCGTCCGCCGGGTCGCGCATCTCGCGCGCGTCGCGGTTGCCGAGGACGAGGTCGAGCACCTTCAGGGCGAACTCAACGCCATCCTGGCCTTCGTCGAACAGCTGGCCGAGGTTGACGTCGCCGGCGTCGAGCCAATGACATCGGTGACGCCCATGGCGATGAAGATGCGCAAGGACGAAGTGACCGACGGCGGCATCGCCGACGACGTGCTCGCGAATGCGCCGGCGCGGGAAGATCATTTCTTCCTTGTTCCCAAGGTGGTGGAGTGATGTGCCTCGCTTGTGAACAGGACGCCATGTGGTTCGCCTATCTGCAAAGGCGCGGTCTGATCACGCCCGACGGCCGGTGCGTCGAGGAGCCGCCGCTGTTCTTGGCGGATCCGGTCGAATGCCGCGCCGGAGGAGAGGAAGGAAGAAAGCGCGAGCAAAGCTGCGGACCAAGAACGAGTTCTCCTGCGACGATCCGACGGCTGAATGACCGATCTCACCTCGCTGACGCTGGCGCAGGCGCGCGATGCGCTGCGCAAGCAAGAATTTTCCGCACTCGAACTTGCCGACGCGTATCCTCGCCGCCATCGAGCAGGCGCGCGCGCTCAACGCCTTCGTGCTGGAAACGCCGGATCGCGCCCGCGCCATGGCGCGGGCGGCGGATGCGCGGCTGGCAAAAGGCGAGGGCGGTCCGCTCGAAGGGCTGCCGCTCGGCATCAAGGATTTGTTCTGCACCGCCGGCGTGCGCACCACCGCGTGCTCGCACATTCTGGAAAGTTTCGTTCCGACCTACGAATCGACGGTCACCGCCAATCTGTGGCGCGACGGCGCGGTGCTGCTCGGCAAGCTCAATAATGACGAGTTCGCCATGGGCTCGTCGAACGAGACATCCTATTTCGGCCCGGTCGTGTCGCCGTGGCGGCCGCGCGGCGCCGACGCAAAGCTCGTGCCCGGCGGCTCCTCGGGCGGTTCGGCGGCGGCGGTGGCGGCGAACCTTTGCGTCGGCGCCACCGGCACCGATACCGGCGGCTCGATCCGCCAGCCGGCGGCGTTTTGCGGCATCGTCGGGATTGAAGCCGACCTATGGCCGCTGCTCGCGCTGGGGCATCGTGGCGTTCGCGTCGTCGCTCGATCAGGCCGGACCGTTTGCGCGCACGGTGCGCGACTGCGCGATCCTGCTGCGCTCGATGGCCGGGCAACGATCCGAAGGATACGACCTGCGCCGACCTGCCGGTGCCCGATTACGAGAAGGCCGTGGGCGCCTCGGTCAAAGGCATGCGCATCGGCATCCCGAAGGAATATCGGATGCAGGGCATGGCTGCGGAGATCGAGGCGCTGTGGCAACGCGGCGCCCAATGGCTCAAGGACGCCGGCGCCGAGACGGTCGAAATTTCGTTGCCGCATGACCAAATACGCGCTGCCGGCCTACTACATCGTGGCTCCGGCGGAGGCCTCGTCCAATCTCGCGCGCTATGACGGCGTGCGCTACGGGCTGCGCGTTCCCGGCCGCGACGTCATCGACATGTACGAGCGTACCCGTGCCGCCGGCTTCGGCAAGGAAGTGCGCCGGCGCATCATGATCGGCACCTACGTGCTCTCGGCCGGCTATTACGATGCCTATTATCTGCGGGCGCAGAAGGTGCGCACGCTGATCAAGCGCGATTTCGAAGACTGCTTTGCCGACGGCATCGACGCCATCCTGACGCCGACCACGCCGTCCGCCGCCTTTGCGGTCGGCGAGAAGGGCCGCGCCGATCCGATCGAGATGTATCTCAACGACGTGTTCACGGTGACGGTGAACATGGCCGGGCTTGCCGGGGATTTCGGTGCCGAGCGGTCTCGACGCGCGCGGCCTGCCGCTCGGGCTGCAGCTCATCGGCCGGCCGTTCGGGAGGAAACGCTGTTCGCGCTCGGCGCCGTCATCGAGCAGGCGGCCGGGCGTTTTACGCCGGAACGGTGGTGGTAAGCGTTTACGCCGCGGCCGGCACGCTGTCAGCTCCCACGCGACGCGCGATTTCCCCGCACCGCGTCCGACGGCCGGGCAGGCTTCCCTGCAGCATCAGTCTTCTCGGCGACCTCGTAGCGACGCCGCGGCAGCGTGGCGGGATGCTCGCGCTGCAGGAAATCGATCAGCTTTTCGCGCACCTCGCAACGCAGATCCCAGGCTGCCGACGCGTTGTCGGCGCTCACCAGCGCGCGGAGCTCGATCGTTGTTTCCTTGCAGTCGCTGACTTGCAGATTGACGACCTGGCCATTCCATAATTTGGACTGCGACACGATCTCCGTGAGCTTCTTGCGGATGGCGTCGACCGGCGCGGTGTGGTCGACGTACAGAAAAACGCTGCCGATCAGTTCGCCGCCGATCCTGGTCCAGTTCTGAAACGGCTTTTCGATGAAATAACTGAGCGGGACGACCATGCGCCGCCAGTCCCAGAGCCTGACGACGACGTAAGTGAACGTGATCTCCTCGACATTGCCCCATTCGTTCTCGACGATGATGGAATCGTCGATGCGGATCGGCTGCGCCATGGCAATCTGCACGCCGGCGAGAAAATTGCTCAGCACCGGCCGCGCGGCGAGGCCGGCGACGATGCCCGCGACACCGGCCGAGGCGAACAAGGTGACTCCGCACTGGCGCACCGCGTCGAAGGTCATCAGCGCGAAGCCGACCGTGACCAGCGCGATCACCACGTCGAGCACACGCACGAGAACACGGACCTGGGTGACGTGTTTGCGCGCCAGCAAATTGTCGGCGACGTCAATTCTAAAACGCAACAAATAAAGATCGGCCGCAATATGCAGAACGGTCACGGCAATCCAGCCGAGCAGGCAAATGGTCGCCAGCGCCAAGAGCCGCGCCAGCGCGCCTTGCGTATCGGCGGTCAGTGGCGTCGTCGGCAGGGCAACGGCCAGCGCAAAGAGCAAGAGGCCAAGCCGCGCCGGCCCTTTGGTCGCGCCGAGGACGGTTCGCAGGAAAGGCCGTCGCTCGCCGAGAAATCGCCGCAGCAGGCCGAGGGCGGCGGCGTATAACAGCAACGCCGCAATGGCGGCGCCCGCCAGCAAGGCCGCCGAGATGGCCCAATCGGTTGCGGATGACAGCGTCACGCCAAACCGAACTCTGTATCTGCCGAAGAACCGCTTGCCACATGCCGTAAACGATAACACGGAAGCCCAATCAGCCGTTTGAAAGAACGGCGCGCGGTGCTGCCGGTTCCGGGCTAAGCTTGCCTGGACAGCCATGGCGTGAAGTGGCATCAACGCCGCGTTTACGGGCAACGGCTAATGCGCGATCGGCGGTGTTGGCAATGAAGACTTTCCTGCTGCGCTTTTTCACCTGGTGGAACGGCCAGACCTTTGGAACCCAGGTGTGGACGAAGCTTTACGGCGAGTTCGTCGGTGAAGACCAATTCGGCAATCGCTATTACCGCACCACGAACGGCAAGATCGATCCGACCCTGGGCATCGAGCGACGCTGGGTGACCTACAACGGGGTCGCGGAAGCTTCCACCGTGCCGCCGGGCTGGCATAGCTGGCTGCATCACGTTGTCGACCTGCCGCCGACCGAGGACAAGACCAAGCCATACCCTTGGGAGAAGCCGCACCGGCCCAATCTAACCGGCACGCCGGGCGCCCACCGGCCGAGCGGCTCGACCTTGGCGCAGGGGCGCCGCCCCAAAGCGACGGGCGACTACAAGGCTTGGACCCCGGGCGGGTAGGTGTTCGCCCTTTCCGCGCCGTATTCGCCGTGTTAACGGGCGAACGCGATGATGCCCTCATCCGATAGCGCACCCCAAGGCTCCATGCTGCGTATTGCCGCCTTATTGGCAGCGCTTGGCGGGATGCTCATAGCCGAGCCGTCTCAGGCCCAGCTGGGAGCAATTTTCGGCGATGCGCCGCCGCCGCGCCCGCCGGCCAATATCCCCAACGAGGCGTTGCCGGCACAGCCGCCGCCGGTCAACTACCCGGGGCCGGCCCCGCTCCCGGCGCCCTTTCCGGCGCCGCCGCCGTCCAACATCCAGGCCCAGCCACTGCCGCCGCCTCCCGGAGCGACCATGGCGCCGCCGGCTCCGCCAACCCAGGCGATCGCTCCGCAATCGCCAGCAGCCCCGCAACGCGCAGGGATAACGCCGCTACTGGCCAACCCGCCGCCGCCGCAACCGGCGGACACCTCGCCGCAGCCCGACGACACCGTCGTTACCGAGATGCCGACGCAAAAGATCGGCAATGCTCGCGCGGTGTTTTCCGGCCTCGACAAAATCACCGGCCGAACCATCACGTTCGATGCGGCGATCGGCGAAACCGTCCAGTTCGGCGCGCTGCGGGTCACGGCGCGGGTTTGCTACACCCGCCCCCCAACCGAGGCGACCAATACCGATGCCTTCATCGAAGTCGATGAGGTAACGCTGCAGGGGGAGATCAAGCGCATCTTCACCGGCTGGATGTTTGCTTCCAGTCCGGGCCTGCACGCGGTCGAGCATCCGATCTACGATGTCTGGTTGACTGATTGCGCTTCGCCATTGCCGACGCCGGTCGCCCAAACCGCCGTTCAACCGACGCCGACCGCCGCCCGCATTCCGGCTCCTAAGCCCCGTCAGGGCGCAGCTTCCCGTCAGGTGCCGGCGGCTCGAACCGTCCCGGCGCAGCCGCGATAAGCGCGATAGCGCACTCACAGAGCCGCAAGGCGCGCGAGCGCAGCGCTGCCGGACGTCGGCCGATCGAGCGGCAGCGCGCCAAAATCTCCTTCGCCGACCAGCGCGGCATCGAGCAGCTTGTGGTAGGCGGGCCGCGAAACCTCGACGGCGCCGAAGGTCCGCAGATGTTCGGTGACGAATTGGGTGTCGAGCAGGCGATAATGCCCGGCCTTGAGCCGGGCTACCAAGTGTACCAGGGCGACCTTGGAAGCGTCGCGGACGCGGTGGAACATGCTCTCGCCGAAGAAGGCGCGGCCCAAGCTGACCCCGTAGAGGCCGCCGACCAGTTCGCTGCTCTCATATACCTCGACCGTGTGGCAGTCTCCGCGCTCGTAAAGCTTACGGTAGAGGTTGCGGATACGTGCATTGATCCAGGTGCGGGCGCGCCCGGGCATCGGCTGTGAACAGCAATCGACCACGGCATCAAAATTGCGGTCGACGACGACCGTGAAACGGCTCGAACGCACGGTACGCGCCAGACGGTCCGGCACGTGAAATCGATCGAGCGGAATGATGCCGCGGCGTTCCGGCTCGATCCAATAGAGCGCGGGGTCGTCGGCGCTTTCCGCCATGGGAAAGATACCGCAGGCATAAGCCTTCAGCAGCACTTCAGGCGTGATGTCGACGAGTGCGGATTCGCGGCTTGCCATATGCCTCGTTTGCCAACAGCCGGCGGTTCTTTCAAGCGTCGGCGCAACGCTCCGGGCGAATGGCTCCCCGGGCACCAACACGGCTCCGCCCCCGCGGGTCATTTTAATCAACTGTAAACTACAGTTTCTGTAAAATTTTCGCCAGCTTGAACGCATGGACCGTTGCCGTGTTACGCTGCAGTGCACAAGCTTAAAGCCTGCCGTCATGGAAACTGTCATCAGTGACATCCAGCCGATCCGTGTTTTGCTCGTTGAGGATGAATTTCTGATCAGCGAGTGGGTTGCGGAATCGCTGTCGGAGCAGGGCTTCGCGGTAACCACCGCGAGCAATGCGGCGGAGGCGCTGCGGCATCTGGCATCGGCGCCCGTCGATCTCCTGTTTACGGATATCAATCTGCCCGGCGGGATGGACGGTGTCATGCTCGCCCGTCGCGCCCGGGAGCTGTTGCCGGAACTGGCGGTTGTCTATGCCTCCGGACGCGTCAACATGCTCGGGCCGCAGCTGCGCGTGCCCGGCTCGATTTTTGTAGCCAAGCCCTACGCGCCGGTCTTGGTTGGGCCGCTGCTCAGGGATGCGGTGAAAGCGACCGTGGGGCGCGGCGCGAACGGCTATTGCTCGATAGCGCCGCGCGCAAGGAACTCTTCGAGCCAGTGGATGTGGTAATCCCCATCGATGATCGCGGCCTCCCGGGCCAGGGCGCGGAACAGCGGCAGCGTGGTCTCGATGCCGTCGACGACGAATTCGTCGAGCGCGCGCTTTAGACGCATCAGACATTCGCCGCGCGTCTTGCCGTGCACGATGAGCTTGCCGACCAGCAAATCGTAGAACGGCGGAATGGCGTAGCCATGGTAGACGGCGGAATCGATCCGCACGCCGAGGCCGCCGGGCGGGTGGTAGTGGATGATTTTTCCCGGTGAGGCGCGAAACGATACCGGGTTTTCGGCATTGATGCGACATTCGATGGCGTGGCCGTGAAACTTCACGTCGCCCTGCGTCAGCGCAAGATCGTTGCCGGTCGCGACACGGATTTGCTCCACGACGAGGTCGATGTCGGTGATCATCTCGGTGACCGGATGCTCCACCTGGATGCGGGTGTTCATCTCGATGAAGTTGAACTTGCCATCCTCGTAAAGGAATTCGACGGTGCCGGCGCTGAGATATTTGATGTCGCGCATGGCTCTGGCGACGGTCTCGCAAATCTGATCGCGGGTGGCGGTGTTCAGCGCCGGCGAGGGGCTTTCCTCCCAGACTTTCTGGTGACGGCGCTGCAGCGAGCAGTCGCGTTCGCCGAGATGGATGACGCGGCCTTTGCCGTCGCCAAGGACCTGGATCTCGATGTGCCGCGGCCGCTCCAGATATTTCTCCATGTAGATCGTGTCATCGCCGAACGCCGCCTTTGACTCGGCGCGCGCGGTGGCGAGAGCTACAGCGAGTTCGCCCTGTGCCCGGACAACTTTCATACCGCGGCCGCCGCCGCCGGCGGCAGCTTTGAGCATGACGGGAAAGCCCATGTCGCGCGCCAACCGGCTCGCCTCTTCGTCGGAGCCGATGCCGCCGTCAGAACCCGGTACGGTGGGAATGCCGAGTTCGAGGGCGGCGCGCTTGGCAGCGATCTTGTCGCCCATCAGGCGGATGTGCTCCGGGCGCGGACCGATGAATTGCACGTTGTGGTCGGCGAGAATTTCGGCAAAGCGGGCATTTTCCGAGAGAAAGCCGTAGCCCGGATGCACGGCGTCGGCCCCGGTAATTTCGCAAGCGGCAAGCAACGCCGGAACGTTGAGGTAGCTGTCCTTCGCGGGCGGCGGGCCGATGCAAACGCTCTCGTCGGCAAGGCGGACATGCATGGCGTCCGCGTCCGCCGTCGAATGCACCGCCACGGTCGGGATGCCCAGCTCCTTGCAGGCCCGCAACACCCGCAGCGCTATTTCTCCCCGGTTGGCGATCAGGATCTTGTCGAACATCTGGGCCTTAGAGGCGAGTCGGGAGTAGCGAATAGGTAGTGATAGTGGTAGCGAATGGCGAATGGTGGCTTTGGACTCTCATTTGCTGTTCGCTATTCGCTACTCTCAATTCGCTATTCGATGATCAACAACGGCTCGCCATACTCCACGGGCTGACCGTCTTCGACCAGGATCTGGATGACCGTGCCGGAACGCGGTGCGGGAATTTGATTCATCGTCTTCATCGCCTCGATGATGATCAGCGTCTCACCGGTCTTGACCTGGCCGCCGACCTCGACGAAGGGTCGGGCACCGGGCGCCGAACCGCGGTAGGCGGTACCGACCAGCGGCGAAGCGACCAGACCGGGATGCTGGGTCGGTTCCATCGGCGCAGCGGAAGGCGACGTGACCACATCAGGGGCGGCGCCAACGGCGGTTTCCGCCACTCGGCCACGGCCGGGGCCCTTCAAATTTCGTGCGACGCGAATCAGCACTCCGTCGCGCTGTACCTCGATCTCGGTAAGACCGGTTTCATCGAGCAATTTCGCCAGATCGCGGATCGCGTCATGATCGATCGCAGGCGTCTTCGGCATTTGCGGGCTCCCGAGCTTGCGCGCCACGATCAATCCTTGGCGTTGATCATGGCGGCGAGGCCGGTGATCGCCAGTGCATAGCCGTCGATGCCGAAATCCGCAAACGACGGCGCGCGCGATCTGCGACACGTAGGAGCGCCGGCGGAAAGGCTCGCGGGCGTGCACGTTGCTGATATGCACTTCGATGACGGGTGCTTGCAGGGTAGCCAGCGCATCAAGGATTGCAATCGAGGTGTGGGTGTATCCCGCGGCATTGACGATAAGGCCCGCCGCATTCTCCGCGCGCGCTTCCTGAATCCAGTCGACGATCTCGCCTTCGTGATTGGATTGGCGGAATTCCATCCCAAGTCCGTGCCGGTCCGCGGTCGCGCGGCAAAGCTTTTCCACGTCGGCAAGCGTGGCGCGACCGTAGATGTCCGGCTCGCGCGTGCCGAGCAAATTGAGATTAGGCCCGTTGAGGACGTAGATGGTCTTCGCCATTTCGCGAGCTATATCCGGATATCATCGGCGCGCGCGGACGGTCGCTACGCCGGGGTCCGTTTATAGGGAACGCACCCGCAAAGGGGAAGCCTGTCGGACACCGCGGCCGGAGCGACTTTGCGCGCGCTCAGGGCGCGCACCGAGTTGGTTAATGCGGCGGCCGCTCCGCGCTACTTCCGCTCCGCCGCGATTTTTTCCTTCAGTGCGTCGAGCCCGACCGCCCCGACCACAACCTCGTCGCCGACCACATAGCTCGGCGTGCCATTGACGCCGAGCGCGTCGGCAAGCTTCATATTCTCGTCGATCGTCTTTTTGACCTCGTCGCTGCCCATGTCCTTCTCGATGCGCGCCATGTCGAAGCCGACTTCCTTGGCGACGGCGAGTGCGCGCGCCTTGTCGGCCCGGCCGCGGCCGCCCAAGAGCTTCTGGTGGAACTCGATATATTTTTTCCCGGTGGCGTCCTGCATGCGTGCGGCGACGGCGACATGGGCGGCTTCGACCGATCCTTCGCCCAGAACCGGGAATTCCTTGAGCACGAATTTGAGATTGGGGTCGGTCTTGAGCAGATCGAGCATGTCCGAAAGCGCGCGCTTGCAGTAAGCGCAGTTGTAATCGAAGAACTCGACCATGGTGACATTGCCGTGTGGATTGCCGAGCACGACCTGATGCGGCGAAGCGAACAGGGTGGCGTTATGCTCTACGACAGCGGCGCGATGCTTCTCGGCTTCGGCCGCCTGCTGACGCTTGTCCAGCTCCGTCATCACGTCCTGCATCACTTCGGGGTGTGCCAGCAGGTAGTCCTTGATGATGCCTTCGATTTCCTGGCGTTGATCGCTGGAAAATGTCTGCGCGTGCGCGGGACCAGCGGCTGGCGACGCCAGGAAGATTGCCGCTGCGATCAGGAGTGCGGTGCGCGGGCTCGATGTCATTGCGATTGTCCTTTTTGCGATCATTGACCGAAGCGGAGGGGATTTCTTTCCCTTGTTGAACGCGACGATGTCGTCGGCCTTCACCCAGCCCGGCGATCCCACCGGGAATCGCGTCTTGGCCCGGGCCGCGAGTTCGCGCGCCGTCTTGTTGTCACCGCGCGAGAAAGCGGCCTGGGCTGAGGCAAGGTCGGCGTCGGCGAGGTCGCCACTGTGGCCGTAGGCCATGGCAAGCTGCTCATAGGCATCGCCGGATTCGGGTTCCTTGATAAGAGCGGCCCGAAGAATCGGAATCGCTTCTTGCGCCATCTTCGCATTATTGGTGGCGATTAGCGCCTGCGCCAGCATGATCTGAATGAGCGCAGGACTGGGCGCCAGCTGGACGGCGTGGCGCAATGGCGCAATCGCCTCCGCCGCGTGGCCGCTTTCGAGCAAGGCCTGGCCTTCGAGCTCGTAGAAATACGGATAGCTGGGCATCGCCTGGATCAAGCTCTCGATCTGGGACAGTGCGGCGCGGGTGTCGCCGAACCGGTAGGTGGCGATGGCGCGTGCGTAGCGCGCCGGGATGCTGGTATTGGATGACGGATAGCGTCGCAATACCGTCTCGGCCCGCTCGGTGAAGCCGTAAAGCTTCGCGCGCATCATGTCGTGACGGAATTGCAGCTCCGGCGGGTCCTTTTTGTCCCAGTAGGGCGTCTTGACCAGCTCCGTCAGCTCGGCCATGCGCTCGGCGGGCATCGGGTGGTTCTGCACATAGGGATCAATATAGGCTGCCGAGAACATCATCTCATCGGCGAAGCGCTTGAACGTGTCGTACATGCCCTTGGCCGACTGACCGGTCATGGTCAAGAAACGGACGCCGGCCCGGTCGGCCTGCTCTTCCTGGGCGCGCTGATAGGACAGAATGGTGTGTTGCAGGTAGGACTGCGGGGCGCTGATGGCCGCCATGCCGACATTGCCGGTGTCGATGCTGCCGCTCTTCGCCCCTGCCGCGATGGCGCCGATGCCGAGCAGCATGGAGACGATTGCGGCGGTCTGCGCGTTGGCGAGCTCCTGGCGCATTTTGGACAGGTGGCCGCCGACAATGTGGCCGGTCTCGTGCGCGAAGACTCCGATGATCTGGTTGGGGGTCGTCGACTGCATCAGCGCGCCCGAATTCACGAAAATGCGGTGCGCATCCATGACGAACGCGTTGAACGACTTGTCGTCGATGATGACGATCTGGACATTCTGCTGGGCGAGACCGGCGGCACGCAGGATGGGCCGCGCGTAGTCGCGCAGCAGTTGCTCGATCTCGGCATCGCGGATCATCGGAATCCCGGCTTGGGATCCGGTCTGCGCCCGCGCCGGCACGCAACTCAGCGCCACCGCCGCTGCTGCGGCGAGGGCGACGCCGCGCGAAGCTGGCCCCGCCGGGCGCGCCTTGCTAGGAGATTTGGCGGCGATCATCTGGGACAAAGCATCCGGTCCCTCGGTCCGGGACCCAAGCTATTGATGGAACCGGATAGGGTCAACTTAAGGGCTGGTCAGCGGCGAAGCCACACCACACGAGACCCGTCGAATACGGCAGCAGCGGGGCAGTTTCGCCCGGCCACTTATCCGCCAGGGGGCAAAGATGCTCGAGCGAGCCAGACATCTGTTGCAACCGTCCGCGCGCAGCGCCGTGCCGCCGTTCATGGTCATGGACGTGATGGCCGCGGCGGCCCGTCTCGAGGCGCAAGGCCGCCGCATCATCCATATGGAGGTCGGTCAGCCGGCGGCCGGCGCGCCGGCGCCGGCACTTGCCGCCGCGCAGGCCGCGCTCGCATCGGGTCGCCTCGGCTATACCGAAACCCTCGGCATCGGATCGCTGCGCCGGCGCATCGCGCGCGCCTATGGCGAATGGCATGGGCTCGACATCGATCCCGGCCGCATCGTCGTGACCACCGGCTCCTCGGCCGGGTTCATTCTTGCCTTTCTCGCCGGTTTCGAAGCCGGGGATCGCGTAGCCATGGCGTTGCCCGGCTATCCACCTTATCGCCACATCCTCGCGGCGCTGGGCTGCGAGCCGGTCGGGATCGAAACCGACCCGTCGACGCGCTGGTCGATGACCGGCGAGACCCTGATCGCCCGCCACCGCTTGAGCCCGCTCAAGGGCGTGGTGGTCGCTTCTCCCGCCAATCCAAGCGGCACGATGATGACCGCACCGGCGCTCGGTGAATTGATCCGCAGCGCCGAAGAAGCCGGCATCACCGTCATCTCGGACGAAATTTATCACGGCCTCGACTACGCGTTTGCCGCGGAGTGCGCGGCGCGCATCTCGTCCGATGTCATCATCGTCAACTCGTTCTCCAAGTATTTCTGCATGACCGGATGGCGCATCGGCTGGATGGTGGTGCCGCCGCCGCTGGTGCGGGCGGTCGAGCGGCTGCAGCAGAATTTCGCGATCTCGGTGCCCACGCTGGCGCAGATCGCGGCCGAAGCTGCTTTCGACGGGCGCGCGGAGCTCGAAGCCGTGCGGCATGGTTACGAGGAGAACCGGCGCATTCTGCTGGACGGCTTGCCGCGCGCCGGCCTCGGCACATTTCTGCCGGCCGATGGCGCGTTTTACCTGTATGCTGATGTTTCGCGGTTCTCGACCGATAGCTTTGAATTCGCGACGCGCATGCTGCAGGAGGCGGGCGTGGCCGCGACCCCGGGGGTCGATTTCGACCCGCTGCGCGGCGGGAATTATTTGCGCTTTTGCTATGCCGGCGCGCGCGAGGACATGCGCGAGGCGATCGAGCGCATCGCACATTGGCTGAGCAAAGATCCGGTTAGGTGAGGCGGATGATGAGCGACGTGCTGTTTGAAATTCTGCACAAGGTGACGACCGCGACCATAACCACCATGCTGCTGAAGAAGGGCATCCGGCGCTGCTGGATGAATGGTCCAAAGCCGCTCGTTCCGCGGGGCGAGCGGCTTGTTGGGCACGCATTCACGTTGCGGTTCGTACCCGTGCGCGAGGACGTCGCCACCCCGGAAAGCTGGGGCCATCCGATATCGACGCGGGCCGCGATCGAGGAAATGCCGGAAGGCGTGATCGTGGTGGCCGACGCCATGGGTGTGCTCAGCGCCGGCATCTTTGGCGATATTCTTTGCGCCCGCATGAAAAAACGAAACGTGGCGGCGCTGGTCACCGACGGCGCCGTCCGCGACCGCGCCGGCGTGTTGACCAGCGCGTTGCCGGTCTGGTGCGCCGGCGTCGCGGCGCCGGCGTCGGTCAACGGACTGACCTTTGTCGGCTGGCAGCAGCCGATCGGCTGCGGCGGCTGCGCGATATTTCCCGGCGACGTTATCGTGGCCGACGACGACGGCGCCGTCGTCATTCCGCAGGCGATGCTGGAATTCGTTGCGCAGGAGGGCGCCGAGCATGAGCTCTACGAAAGCTGGGTGTTCAGCGAAGTCGAGAACGGCGTGAAATTGCCCGGCCTGTACCCGCCGAACGACGACGCCAAAGCGCGCTATGCGGCATGGCGAAAGTCGCGGTCGTGATCGCCTAGATCGTCATTGCTCCCTCGGATGTTCTTCATTCTCTCAAAAGTGCTCGGCTTTTTCGCCCTGCCATCGAACTTCCTGATGGCAATCGGACTCGCCGGTCTCGTTCTCCTGTGCACGCGGCTTACGCGGCTCGCCAGTTGGCTGATCGTGACAAGCCTCGTGCTCCTTGCCGTCGCCGGACTGTCGCCGCTCGGCAATGTGTTGATCCTGCCGCTGGAACAGCGTTTACCGCCGTGGGATGCTTCGCGCGGACCGCCTGACGGCATGATCGTTCTCGGCGGCGCCATCTCGCCGGATATCTCGGCCGCGCGCGGCGCGGTAGCGCTCGACGAAGCGGCCGAGCGTATCACCGTCGCCGCGGAACTGGCGCGGCGCTATCCAAACGCGCGCATCATCTATTCGGGCGGCACCAATGCCGTGCTGTTCGACGAGGGCGTCGAGGCGCCCTTCGCCGCGCGGCAATTGGAGGATCTGGGTGTCGCGCGTGACCGCATCACGGCGGAGGAGCAATCGCGCAATACCATCGAGAACGCGGTGTTCGCGCGCCTGATTGCCAACCCGAAGCCGGGGCAGCGCTGGCTTTTGCTGACGTCGGCCTACCACATGCCCCGCGCGATAGCGGCATTCAGGGCAGCCGGTTTTCCGGTCGAGGCCTATCCGGTCGATTGGCGTACGCGCGGACCGAACGATCTGGTGCGGCCGTTTGCTTCGGTGAGCGAAGGTCTGCGGCGAACGGATACGGCCGTGCACGAGTGGATCGGTCTTTTCGCCTATCGGCTCACCGGCAAGACGGATGCCCTGTTTCCCGGTCCCTGACGCACGCCACCGCGTTCTTGCTCGTCCAGGAACGCTGTGCTCATTCTCGCATGCAAGCTGAAAGGGGCGAGCTATGGGGCTCCATCTGATCATCGGCAATAAGAACTATTCGTCCTGGTCGTTCCGCCCCTGGCTGGCGATGAAAGTCGCCGGCATTCCATTCGAGGAAACGCTGATCTCCCTCGATGCGCCCGACTTCAAGGTGCGGGTAACAGCGTTGAGCGGCGCGGGCAGGGTGCCGTTGCTTGTCGATGGCGACACGCGCGTCTGGGAATCGCTGGCGATCCTCGAATATTTGGCCGAGAAATTTCCCGCCGCCGCGTTGTGGCCTGCCGAGCCGCCGGCACGCGCCCATGCCCGGGCGATCTGCTCGGAGATGCACGCCGGATTTCAGCCGCTACGGCGGCAATTGCCGATGAATGTGCAACGGCCGGTGATGCCGCACCCGCTCGACCCCGACACGGCAACCGACGTTGCGCGCATTGACGCAATTTGGAACGACTGCCGTACGCGGTTCGCGACGGCCGGGCCGTTTCTCTATGGGGCGTTCGGCGCCGCCGACGCCATGTACGCCCCGGTTGTCTGGCGTTTTCACACTTACGCGGTCGAGGTGAGCGCCGCCGCGCGCGCCTATATGCGCGCGCTCATGGCGCTGCCGGCATGGAGCGAATGGCGCGAGGCGGCACGGCGTGAGACCTGGGTGCTTCCGCACGATGAGATCGATTGGCCGGAGGTCAAGCGAGAGGACGGCTAGGCCGCATCGTATCGGCGACGATGTTGCCGCGATTACCCCGCGTTGCAATTGAGATATTGATTGAAGGACATGAGCGCCGCTCCGCTCACGGCGTCACGCTGGGCTCGCGCTGCGGCAGGACGAGTATGCAGGCGACGATGAAAGCCGCGATCGCCGCCGATGCGATCGGGCGGCTTAGCGCCAATCCGCCTTCACGCACCGGCTTGTCGAGCAAATCGCCCACGGTGGCGCCAAGCGGTCGGGTGAGGATGAAAGCAATCCAGAACAGCAGAACCCGCGAGACGTTGGTCCAATAGTACGCGGCGGCGACCGCCGCCAGCACGGCCGCGAATAGAAACGCGCCGCCCTCATAGCCTAATCCGGTGTCGTCGGCCGTCCAGTCGCCGAGAGCGGTTCCCAAAGTCTGGGAGAGTGTGATCGCCGCCCAGTAGAAAACTTCGACCTGCGGGTTGTTGATGGTCTCAACTGAAATGGAGCCGCGCCGCCAGTACCACAGGCCGAGCACCAGGATCAGGCCGCAAAACAACACGGACGAGCCGCCAGCATAGCCGATGCCGAGCGAGCGGTCGGCATAATCGGCCATGGTCGTGCCAAACGTCGTCGAGGCGACGATCGTCGCCCAGTACAGCAACGGGTGGAATTTCTTGGCCGCGATCTGAATCGCGACGAGCACAACCAATGCAGAAAGGAACAACGCCGTTCCAGCCAGGTATCCCCAATCGAGCGTCATCGTTACGGCGTCGCCGCCGGTTTCGCCGAGCGTAGTCGCGGCAATCTTGATGACCCAGAACACCAGCGTGACTTCGGGGACTTTGCTCGCCTGGTCCCCGGAAGCGGTGTTGGTTACGGTACTTCGATCGCTCATTTCATTTCCGGCTGCTCTGCGGCCAGTCGATCTTGGATATTTTGTACGCAAACGCCAGATCGTTTGCGCCATGGTCAACCCGGATGGAGCCTGAGCGCGCCTTGCGCTCCGCTAGCCCGGATAATCGGGCAAATCGATCGCGTCGTGGATGAGGCGCCCCAGCGTCAGTTCGGCGACAAAAGGAATGGCGAGCGCTTTCGTGATCTGGTTGCGCACGAAGAGGCCGAATTGCGTTTTCGGTGCGAACGAGCGCGCGAACTGCTCGGCGGCCTTTTGCTTGCCTTCCATGAACGGCAGCAACAGGTTCTGATAGCGATGAAACGCGGTTTGCCATCGGCCGCCGGCCGCAGCCAGCTCTCCGGCAAGCACGTAGGCGCCGATCATGGCCAGGGCCGAGCCCTGGCCGGCCAGCAGCGAAGGACAAAATGCAGCATCGCCGACCAGCGCGACCCGCCCGCGCGACCACGTATTCATGTGAATTTGGCTGACGGAATTGAAATAAAGATCATCGCAGTCATCGAGCGCCGCGAGGACTCGACGGCATTCCCAACCGGCCCGATCAAATTCGGCATGAAGCCGCGCCTTCTGCGACGGAACATCGCGCGGTGCGATCGGCAAGGCCCGATCGGCCGCAAACACCAGCAAGAATAACGTGCGATCTTCCCGCATCGCAAAGCGGGCGACTTGTTTGCCGGGAAGCTCATAGGTGACATAAACGCGCTCGTCGCGGTTTGGGTAACCTGCCACCTCGAAAGCGGCCACGTAATAGCCGAGATACTTTTCAAATTGGTCTTGGCTCCCGAACACCAATTTGCGAACCGCGGAATGCAGGCCATCGGCGCCGATTACGACGTCGAAGCGCCGCGCCGGCGCGTGGGCGAATTCGACGCGCACGCCGTCCTCGTCCTGTCCAACGCTCACGATGCTATCGCCGAAGACCGTCTCGAAGCTGCGCTCGATCTTCTGGTAGATCAACTTCGCCAAATCGGCGCGCGCTATGCTGACGTAGCGCCCGCCGGTGAGTTTCCGAAAGACGTCAACGCCGAACCCGCCGACGCGCTTGCCTTTGGTATCGACGATGCGCAGCTCGTGGACGTCATACCCTTCCTTCCTAAGTTCGGGCACCAGTCGCATTCGCTCGGCGATGTCGTAACCGCGGCCCCAAAAATCGATGATGTAACCGCCGGTGCGAGGTTGCGCAGCTCGCTCGATGAGTGTCGGCTTAAAGCCGAATTGGCCCAGCCAGTAGGCGAGCGTCGCGCCGGCAATGCCGACGCCGGAGATAAGGACAGTTTGCTGGCGCACCGGGCAGGCCTTTACGGGTGGGCGGCGCGTTCGAGGCTATAGGCGACCGTGGGTTTGGGAAGCCGACTGGGCCGCGGCGATTCGCTGCAGTTCCATGAGAAAAGGCCGCTGATAGGCGATGATCTTCATCATCGCCGCCGGCAGGGTGAAGTAGCCGATGCGGTCGATTTCCGGGAAGCTTTTCCGTTTGCCCGACTTCGGCGGCCACTCGATCTCAAACGTGTTGCTGGCGAACGCCGCCAGATCGAAATCCGCCTCGAAAGCCCAGGCGTGCACTACCTTGCCGCTGGTTTGCCTGACCGGCATCAGCGGAACGAAGGCGCCGGCGGCGGCGAGGTTGGTCTCTTCGGCAAATTCGCGCCGCGCCGTGGCGACGAGATCGGCGCCGGGTTCGGCGAGGCCCTTGGGGATGGTCCACGCGCCATCGTCCTTCTTCGTCCAGAACGGCCCGCCCGGATGCGCGAGCAGGACCTCAAGTTCGTGCTTGCGGCGGAAGGCGAGGAGACCGGCGCTGATTTCTGCCCTGCGACGCATCCGCGCAATTTAACTCTAAAACTGCGGCTCTCTACCGCAGGTATTGCCAAATGGGCTACTGTCTGCATGATTTTGTCACGATTGCGCCCACAATGCCGACCTCCTCGCCTATGCTCTTTGAGCAGCGCGGGGGGGCATCGGTCCATTTCCTGAACGGGAGCCAAACGCCAATGCGATATCGATTTATCGCCGCTGTCGCCTTTACCGCTATTGCGGCGCTGTTTACGGCCGCCGCCCAGGCCGAAGACGCCCCCAAGGACGTCAAGGGTCTTTATCTGATGAGCGATTTTCCGGCCGTGACGTTGCGGCCCGGCGAGACCTCCTCCGTCAGTCTGCGCCTGCGCAACTACAACCTGCCGCCGGAACGTCTGGCGCTGTCGGTTTCGGGTGTGCCTGCCGGTTGGACCGCAACGCTGATGGGCGGCGGCCAGCCGGTTGCGGCAGCGATGCCGGCGACGGACGCCAGCGTGTCGCTCGAATTGCGGCTCGATGTCCCGAAGACAGCCGCGATCGGCACACAAACGCTGACAGTCACCGCGACCGGGGGCTCGACGAACGCGGAGCTGCCGATTGCGGTCACGCTCGCCAAGGACCTGCCGGCCAAGCTCACGCTCACGCCGCAGCTTCCCGAACTGCGCGGCACATCGCGGTCGAGCTTTGAGTATCAGCTCGGCATCAAGAACGACAGCGGCAAGAAGCTCACCGTCAGCCTCGCCGCCCAGGCGCCGCCGAATTTCGACGCTTCATTCACCGAGAATTACGGCAGCCAGGAGCTGAACGCCGTGCCGGTCGATCCCGGCCAGACCAAGGACGTAAAGCTCAAGGTGCGGCCGCCGAATACGGCCGCCGCCGGCAGCTATAAAGTCGTGGCCCGGATCGGAGCCGAAGACACCTCGGCCACCGCCGACCTGACGCTCGATATCACCGGCCAGCCGAAGCTCGATGTCAGCGGCCGCGAAGGCCTGGTTTCGACCCGCGCTTCGGCTGGCAAGGAAACCACGATGCCGGTCGTCATCACCAATAGCGGTACCGCGCCGGCGGACGATGTCGAGCTGAGCGGCTCGGCACCAAGCGGATGGAAGGTCACGTTCGATCCGAAGATGGTCGATCGCATCGCGCCAAACGAGAACAAGGAAGTTCAGGCGCTGATAACACCCACCGAAAAGGCGATCGCCGGCGATTATGTGGCAACGATCCGCGCCTCTGCTCGGGGCGAAGTCCGCCTCGACGACGTTCCGCGTCACAGTGACGACCTCGACCATGTGGGGCATTGCCGGCGTCGGCATCATCGGCGTCGCGCTGCTGGTCATGGTCGGTGCCGTCGCAAGGTTCGGCCGGCGATGAACGAGGACATGGTCATCGAGGCGAAGGGCCTCACCAAAAAGTATGGGATGGCGACCGCCGTCGATCACATCTCGTTCAGCGTCGGGCGCGGCGAGATCTTCGGGTTGCTCGGGCCAAACGGCGCCGGCAAGACCACGACCATCCTGATGTTGCTCGGCCTTACCGATATTTCCGCGGGCGAGGTGCGGGTGCTCGGCTTCGATCCGGCGCGCCAACCGCTCTCGGTCAAGCGCCGGGTCGGTTACCTGCCCGATACTGTCGGATTCTACGACCAGCTCACCGCCTCCGACAATCTGCGCTACACGGCGCGGCTGATCGGTTTCAAGAAGAACGACCGCGAAGCGAGGATCGCCGACGCGCTCGATCGAGTCGGTCTCGCCGAGTTTGCCGATAAGCGCGTCGGCACCTACTCCCGCGGCATGCGGCAGCGCCTCGGGCTTGCCGAGATTCTCATGAAGGGCGCGCAAATCGCCATTCTCGACGAGCCGACATCCGGGCTCGACCCGCACGCCACCTCGGAATTGCTTGGCATCATCCGCGGCTTCAAAGCGGAGGGTGTTTCGGTGCTGCTGTCCTCGCATTTGCTCGAGCGCGTGCAGAGCGTGTGCGACCGGGTCGCGCTGTTTTCCGGCGGCCATATCGCGCTGATGGGCACCGTGGCGGAGCTCGGCCGGGAGGTCCTCGGCGGCGGCTATGTCGTCGACATCGAGGCTGACGGCGCCGGCCTTGCCGAGCGGCTGGCGCTGATCCCGGGCGTCAGCGGGGTCGAGCGAACCGGCATCGGCAAGCTGCGCCTGCACGCCGATCGCGACGTCCGACCGGAAGCCGCCGTCGAGGTGGTCGCGATGCAGGGCCGGCTCAAATTTCTCGGCGTCCAGGAGCCGAGCCTCGAGGCCATCTACGCGCGCTATTTCGAATCCAGGCCCGACGAGGAAATGGCCATGAAAGAAGGAACGCGCCATGCGGCGTGAAGGCTCGGCCTTTGCAGGCCTCGGCGTGGTCACGCTCAAGGAGCTGTCGGACCACCTCACCAGCATCCGCATGCGCGTGCTCGAGTGGCTCGTGGTGCTGGTGGCGCTCGCGGCGCTCTATGGCGCCATTCAGCAGATCAAGGAGACGACGGCGGAGGATCCGTTCCTGTTTCTGCGCCTGTTCACAACCTCGCGCGAGCCGTTGCCCTCGTTTGTTTCCTTCATCTCCTTTCTCGTGCCGCTGATGGCGATCGGGCTGGGCTTCGACGCCGTCAACGGCGAATACAACCGCCGCACGCTGTCGCGCATCCTCTCGCAGCCGATTTACCGGGATGCGCTCCTGTTCGGCAAATTTCTCGCCGGGCTCATGACGCTGGCGATCAGCCTGATCACGCTTTGGCTGTTGGTGGTCGGACTCGGTCTGCTGCTGATCGGCATCCCGCCCGGCGCCGAAGAAATCGGCCGCAGTTTTCTGTTTCTCCTGGTGACGATCATCTATGCCGGCGTATGGCTCGCGCTGGCGCTCCTGTTCTCGATCGTGTTCCGCTCGGCCGCGACCGCAGCCCTTGTGACCCTTGGCCTGTGGCTGTTCATCACCTTCATATGGCCGGTGCTTGCTGGTGCTGTCGCACAAATCATCGCGCCGCCCGACCCGCGCTACATCGCGCTCGGTTTGCCGACGCCGGCGACTACCCTGGCGGAACAGATCCTGGCGCGGCTGTCGCCATCAACTCTGTTCGCCGAAACGGTGGTGGCGCTGCTTGATCCGACCACGCGTTCGCTCGGTCCGATCTATCTCAGTCAGCTTCAAGGTGCGGTGCTGGGGGCGCCGCTGCCGATCGGCGAAAGCATGCTGATCGCCTGGCCGCAGACCGTCGGCATGATCGCGAGCGCCATCCTGCTGTTCGTCATCGGTTACGTGATCTTCCAGCGTCAGGAAGTACGCGCCTAGCACCTGGCGTGATCCGAAAAGACATCAGAAAAGCGAACGAGGGCGGCGAAGAGCCGCCCTCGCTTCGTTGTTGATCCCCGCCGATCGGCTAGACGTTGACGACAGCAACGATCCTCATGTTGCGCGGGCTGACGATCACCACTTCGTCCTGGTAGACGAAATAGAGAAAGCCGCGCCAAGCCGGCTCGATGCGGACCAGGGTTTCCGGCACCGGCGCGGCGTGGATTCTGCCGCGCGGTATGACGGTCCCGACGGTGACGTCGAAGTTGACGTTGCCGACGCGCGGGGCGCCGCGCCGATCGATCACGGTGGTGCGGATCTGGGTACGCTGCTGGTCATTGAGCTGCACGTTCATGCCCGAGGCATTGCCCTGCAGGCCCTCGAAGCCTTTGCGCTGCCGCTCGGTGGTGTTCGGCATGCCGTTGCGCCGTTCCTGCGCCGTATTTTCGCGGTTAAAGCGGCCCTGCTCCTGCGCGGCGGTGCGCGCTTTGGCGCCTTCATGCCGGGCCATCGCGCCTTCCTTGCGCCGGTCCATTTCCGAATTGACCTTCGCGGTCTTGCTGGAGCGGTTCATCTCCTTGGAGCCGTTCATCTCGGCTTTCTGGCCTAGTTTTTGCGCGTTGGGACCCGCTTTGCGGGTTTGCTCCTGAGCACTGCGGCCCATTTTGCCTTCCGTGCGGTTGTGCTCCTGGGCATTCTGGCTCATTTTACCGGCCGTCGGCCGTTTGTTCATCTGCTGCGTGGCATGCGGCGGCTTGCCATGGGCGCCGTTTTGATCTTTTCCCGGCTGCTGCGCCGAGGCAAAACCGGTCCCGGCGACCAGCGCCAGGGCGGCGATGCCGGCCAGCAAAGTGTTTCGTTGGGTCCTCATTCGGCTGTCTCCTCTGCATTGCAATTGGTGAATTCGGAACGTCCAAAGCGTCCTCTGGGCGAACGCGAGTTCGGCGGGAAAGTTTCGGTTCCATGTGATAATTTGCACTCGCGAATAATTGTCGTGGGTCGGCGCGTCAACAAACACAGCGAGTTTCGTGAAATCTGACTGTTTGTTCATGTCGCCAACGGTGTGCCACGGCTGACTTCACAAATCGACGAGGGGGTCGTGACTGCAATCAAATCCGTCATCGATACTGCATCGCCGGAGTTCCGCGCCAACCAGGCGGCGATGCGCGCGCTGATCGCGGAACTGCAAGAACGGCGCGGCCAGGCTGCCGAGGGCGGGCCATTGCGCGCCAGAGAGCGTCAGCTTGGGCGCGGAAAACTCCTGCCGCGCGAGCGCGTGATGACTCTTCATCGATGCGGGTGCGCCGTTTCTGGAATTGTCGCCGCTCGCTGCCAACGGCATGTACGAGGATGCCATCCACGCCGCCGGCATCATCACCGGCATCGGTCGCGTCGCCGGACGTGAATGCGTGATCGTCTGCAATGATTCCACCATCAAGGGCGGCACCTATTATCCGATGACCGTGAAGAAGCACGTGCGTGCGCAGGAGGTGGCGCGAGAAAACCGTCTGCCTTGCATTTATCTGGTCGATTCCGGCGGCGCCAACCTGCCGCACTGGACCGACGTGTTTCCTGACCGCGAGCATTTTGGCCGCATTTTTTACAATCAGGCGACGATGTCGGCCGCCGGCATCGCCCAGATCGCCGTGGTCATGGGTTCGTGCACCGCGGGCGGCGCCTACCTTCCGGCGATGTCGGACGAGACCATCATCGTGCGCAACCAGGGCACCATCTTTCTCGGTGGCCCGCCGCTGGTGAAGGCCGCAACCGGCGAGGTGGTTTCGGCCGAGGAGCTGGGCGGCGCCGACGTGCACGCCAGGAAATCCGGCGTCGCCGATTATTACGCCGAGAACGATCGCCATGCGCTAGCGCTGTGCCGGCGCATCGTCGGCACATTAAACACCAAAAAGTCAGTCGACATTGCACTCGCCAAGCCAGCCGGGCCGAAATACGACCCTGAAGAACTTGACGGCATCGTGCCGGTTGACCTGAAAAAGCAGCACGACGTCCGCGAGGTGATCGCCCGCCTGGTCGACGGCTCCGAATTCGATGAGTTCAAGGCGCTCTATGCCACGACGCTGGTTACCGGCTTCGCGCATATTCACGGCATTCCGGTCGGCATTCTGGGCAATAACGGGATTTTGTTTTCGGAGAGCGCACGCAAGGCCGCGCACTTCATCGAGCTTTGCTGCCAGCGCCGCATTCCGCTTCTTTTCTTGCAGAACATCGTCGGCTTCATGGTCGGGCGCGAGTACGAGGCCGGCGGCATCGCCAAGGACGGCGCCAAGATGGTGACGGCGGTGGCCTGCGCGCAGGTGCCGAAGATCACGCTGGTGATCGGCGGCTCTTACGGCGCCGGCAATTACGGCATGTGCGGCCGCGGCTACAGTCCCCGCTTTTTGTTTACCTGGCCGAACGCGCGCGTCTCGCTGATGGGCTCCGAACAGGCGGCGAGCGTGCTCGCCACGGTGCGGCGCGACAACATCGAAGCCGCGGGAAAGACCTGGTCCGAAGTCGAGGAGGAGGAATTCAAGCGGCCGATCCGCGAGCAGTTCGACATCGAGGGCAACCCCTATTACGCCACCGCCCGGCTCTGGGATGATGGCATCATCACGCCGGCGGAAACGCGCCGCGTGCTGGCGTTGTGCTTTTCCGCGACGCTCAACGCGCCAATTCCGGAGACGAAGTTCGGGGTTTTTCGGATGTGAGTTTCATCCGGCACGGCTTACGCGGCGCTAGGACGTATCGCTTTGAGTTTTTCGCCAAATGCGCGCTTGTGTTCCATCAGCGCGTAGTCGGTTTGCAGTCCGATAAAAAATCCCTCCGACATGCCGAAGGACCGGACGAGCCGAAGGTCGGTGTCCGCCGTGACAGCGCGCTTGCCGAGCACGATCTTATCGATCCGCCGCGGCGACACGCCGATCGCACGGCCGAGCGCAGTCTGAGACAGCGCCATCGGCTGCAGAAACTCCTCCAGTAGGATTTCGCCGGATGGGGATTTTCGAGCACTCGCATTCTAATTCTAGGCCTTTTCACGCCTTTTTGCGCTTCTTCTCCTTCTCCGGCAGCTTTGCCACTTTGCGCAGCGCCGCGTTGATACGGCTTTGCCAGCCGCGACCGCTGCGCCGGAAATGCGCGACCACGTCGGGGTCGAGCCGCAAGCTTACTGGTCGCTTCGGATTGTTCGATTTTGGCCGGCCGCGGGGACCGTGTGGAAGCGGCTTGCCGCCTTTGTGCCAAACGCCGCGGGCAAAATCCTGGTCGGTCAGCTCCGGAATTTCGTCGTAGTCCTCCCGGCGCAGCTGATAAGCATCAACTGCCTTCAAATCGCTTTTGATAGCGCGCCTTTTCTCGCTCATTGGCCTTCCTCATCGAGATGATGCGTCGATCGTTCCCGCGCGGCGTCCAGCACACGATGACCATCCGGGTACCCAGATGGCCGACGGTATCGACGCGCGGCTCTCCGTAGTCCCGTCGCAAATCGGGAATGTCGATTGTCGTTCCAGAGAACACCGTTCCGGCGTCGTCAAAATCGAGCCTGCGCTTGAGCAACGTCCAGTCGCGCTTTGCCGGATCGTAGGTGATCGCCATCCTGAATTAATGTATATACGATAAACTACGACCTGGAGCAACAGGAGCAGCAGCAAAATCATGCCCAAGACCATCGAGCACGTTCACTGGCCGGACGCGCCGGACCTGTGGATGCCCTACGCGCCTGCGATCAAGGTGAGAGGCGGGACAACGGTTTATCTTGCCGGTGTCACCGCCGCGCCGGTCTATCATCATCATCCGCATCGGCCGGAGGAGTTCGATGCCATGCCGCGCGATATGGCGGGGCAGGCGCGGGCGGCGCTGGAAAATCTCAAGCGCGGGCTCGAAGCCGTCGGCGCCAGCTTCGCCGACGTGGTCACCGCCGATCGCTTTGTCACCGACTTGTCCGACCAGGATGCGCTCAACCGCGTTTGGGGCGAATATTTTCGCGACGCCAAGCCCACAACGACCACCGTGCAGGTGGTGCGGCTTGCCACCGACCCGCGCTGCCTGGTCGAAATCAATGCGATCGCCGTGGTCGATTGAACCGCTTCTGCTAAACTCAACGGCGTAAAGCGGGAGGGCCCCATGGCCGAGATTTCCTATCGTACGGCGCTCATTGTCGGGGTCGGAGCCGGGCTTTCCGCCTCGCTGGCGCGGACTTTCACCAAAGCCGGCCTGAAGGTCGCGCTGGCCGCGCGGCGTGCGGCCGATCTGGCGCCCTTGGCCAAGCAGGTCGGCGGCAAGGCGTTTGCCTGCGATGCGACCAAGTCCGTAGAGGTGGCCACGCTCTTTGCCGACGTCGAAGCCGCCTTCGGCGCGCCCGACGTGGTTGTGTACAATGCGAGCTATCGCACGCGCGGGCCGTTTATCGAACTCGTTCCCGCCGAGGTGGAAAGGTCGCTGATCGTCACCGCGTTCGGCGCTTTCCTGGTGGCGCAGGAGGCGGCCAAGCGCATGCTTCCGCATAAGCACGGCGCCATCCTGTTCACCGGCGCATCGGCCAGCGTGAAGGGCTATGCGCAGTCGGCGCCGTTCGCCATGGGCAAGTTCGCCCTGCGCGGGCTGGCGCAGAGCATGGCGCGTGAGCTCCAACCGCAGGGCATCCACGTGGCCCATGTCGTGATCGATGGCGGCATCCGCAGCGCCAGCCGGACCGAGCCGCCGGAAAAGCCCGACAGCATGCTCGATCCCGACGCCATTGCGGAGACTATCTCAATCTCCTGCAGCAACATCGCAGCGCCTGGGCCTGGGAAATCGAGCTGCGGCCCTGGCTGGAACGGTTTTGAGTTCGGCCGTAAGGCCCGGCTATAATCGCGCCATGCCGGGAATGATCGCCAAAGCGGCGGCGCTGGTCACGCTCGTCCTTATCGTTGCCGCGCCAGCTGCGCAGGCGCAGACGTCGCGGCACAGGCGTGGACAGACCCACCCCGCCGAACCGGCTATCCCCGCCGTGCCGGTCGATAAGCGCGACAGCGTCGTGGCGGCGCCTGGCGCGTTTAGTGGGCGACCCTATTGGCTCGCACTCGCTCAATGCGGCGGCATCTACTTCAAGCTGAATGTGCTTTACACCGACGCCGCGGTGCACGCCCGCGTCATCAAGCCCGACCCCAGGGCCAACGCCGAATTCACCAGAAAACTCAACGAGGCGATCAGAACGGCGACCACTTATTTCGACGGCGCCGAGCATTTTTTGATGGCCGAGCGCGGGCTCGAGCGCGTCGATGCCGTGCTCATCTATGACGGACAATCGCGCGCGGCGGGCGAGCGGCTCAAGACCATCGACGCCGCGCTCGCTGCGGCAAAGGCCTGCCCCGCGCTTTATCGGGTTTGCCAGCAGGCCTATTCCAAGCAGTGCAGTGAACGGCTTGAGCCCTTAAGCTGAAGAGTGGCAAAGAAGCAAGCATTCGAGGCTTGAAAGAGCGCATTGCGGAGGGGAATCTCGTGAAGCCGATCGTTGCGGCCGTGATCGCGATGGCACTGCTGCGGACCATCAGTGCGAGCGCGCAGGACGCGTCGACCCAGCAAGGCGACGCAGCTGAGCCACGCGCGCCGAAGATCAGCGACATCATGGCGCAACAGCAAGCGCGCCATATCAAGCTTTGGTTTGCCGGCCATGGCGGCGGTTGGCCGCTGGCCGATTACGAGATCGACGCGCTCAAAGACGGATTCGACGAGCTGAACGGAATGCTCGGTGGCGACACCGTGGAGAAGGCGGTCGGCGCCCCGATCGCCGCGCTCGAAAAGGCGGTCGAGGCCAAGGACAGCGCCGCGTTCGCCACCGCCTTCGACAACCTGACCGCTGGCTGCAACTTTTGCCATCGCACATTGGATCACGGTTTTATCGTCATCCAGCGCCCGGCGTCGTTACCCTTCACCGATCAGATTTTTGCACCGCAGAAATAGCCGGCCGCCCGCGTCAACGCGCCGCGGAACGCGGCATACGAGCGGCGCATTTAGCACCGATATGTAGGTCATCGACGATGTTTGCCTGCAAACGGGAGGTCCAACAAATGACCTATCGCGTCTATTCCGGCCCGCGCGGCTCGCAGTCCATCTCACCGCTGGAGAAGGATCGCCATCTGTTCAAGGAGTTCAGCGTCCTCGACGAGGCCATGAGCTGGGCTCGTCACATCAATGACAGCGGCCGCGTCGCGTTGCTGATCGAAGGCGATGACGGAACGCGCCTGACCAAGCAGCAAATCGTGACGGCGCTGAAGAATCCCGACGCGATCGAGTCGCACCACGACGCGGCCTGAGGCGTTAGCCTCGCTCATTGCCCAGTGGTAAGTCGGCCAAGGCCGCAAGATTAGAGATTTCGTGCAGCGGCGCGAGATCGGGGTATTCCGGCGGCATCCCTGCGCGATTGACCCATAGCGGGCGAAAGCCGAACGAAGCAGCCCCCATAACGTCCCAGCGGTTCGACGAGATGAAGGCGACCTCACCGGGCGCGACGCCGAGCCCGCCGGTCACGAGCGTGTAGACTTCAGGCCGCGGCTTGTACACGCGCACCGCCTCGACCGAGAGCACCGCGTCGAGCAGCCCTCCGATCCCGGCCGCATCAACGGCAGCCGTCAGCATGGCTGGCGAGCCGTTCGAGAGGATGGCGAGGCGCGCGCCGCGCGCCTTGAGATCGGCCAGCATGGTGGGCGCATCGGCGAAAGCCTCAAGCCGGAGATAGGCGTCCAGCAATTGTGGGCGCAACGCGCGGTCAACCGAAGGCACGCGTGCCAGCGCATAGTCGAGCGCGCGCTCGGTCAGCGTCCAGAAGTCGACGTAGTGTCCCGCAAGCGTCAATGTCCAGGTGTATTCGAGCTGCTTGGTGCGCCAGATCTCCGACAACCGCTCCGCTTCGGGTCCGGCCGCGGCGCGATGCCGCGCGATGGCGGCATGAACATCGAACAGCGTGCCATAGGCATCGAAGACATAGGTGCTCAACATGCCCGATCTCCTGAAGTAATCATGGTGACAAAGGCCGTGTCGCCGGGACAATAGGCCGATGCAAGGATGATTCGATGAGCCGGCCCGTTACCTGGTCGAAGACCGTGACGTTTTTCGAGGACGACTGGCACGAGGGCAATGTGCCGATCATGGGCGTGCGCACCCATGCAGCCTGGCTCTGCACTTCGGTGTTCGACGGCGCTCGCGCCTTCGAGGGTACCGCTCCGGACGTCGATCTGCACTGTGCGCGGATCAACGAATCCGCCAAGACCATGGGCCTCAAGCCGCTCGTTCCGGTCGAGACTTGGCTCGGGCTGGTGCGTGAGGGATTGAAGCGGTTCGATCGCGATGCCGAACTTTATATCCGGCCGATGTACTGGCCGGAGGACGCCGCCACAGGCGCGGTCCGGCCGGATCCCGAAACGACGCGCTGGTGCCTGACGCTTTACGTCGCGCCTTTGCCGAAGCCCACCGGCAGCGCCATCACGCTGTCGCCATACCGCCGGCCGACGCGTGAATCCGCCCCGGTCGACGCCAAGGCCGGCTGCCTCTACCCCAACAACGCACGCGCCATGACCGAAGCGCGCGCGCGCGGTTTCGACAATTGTCTGATGTGCGACATGCTCGGCAATGTCGCCGAACTCGCCACCGCCAATATCTTCATGGCGAAGGATGGAGTGCTGTTCACGCCGGCCTTCAACGGTACTTTTCTCGCCGGCATCACGCGCGCGCGGGTGATTGGGCTGTTGCGCGACGCCGGCGTCACGGTGGTCGAGAAGACCCTCCGCTATAACGATTTTCGATCGGCCGACGAGATTTTCTCCACCGGCAATTATACCAAGGTGTCGCCGATTGCCCGCATCGACGACCGGAATTTGCAGCCTGGCCCGTTCTATCGTCGCGCCCGTGAGCTGTATTGGGAGTTTGCGCATGGGACCGCGTAATCCGACCTAGGAATCCGGCCCCTTGACCGTGAGCAGGCTCGGTATCGACCGGCCGCGAATATCATAGACGCGCGCATAGACGATGCCGTCGCGCACGACGTCAAGCAGGACCGGGGCATCGAGTTTGGCGCAATAGAACTCGCCGAGCATCATGGCGAAGTCGGCGCCTTTCGGGTCCCAGATGGCGGAATATTGCGGGCCGAGCGCTACTACGGCCGCCGGATGCGGACCGCAGACCGCGACGGTCCATTTTTCGCCCTTGGGCGTTTCGCCGCGTTGCGCCAGAACCGTGTGCAGTTCCAGCGACGCCTGTCGTATCGACAAGCCCCAATAATCGATCATGTAGAAGGGCCGCGCTCCCGCCACGCCGCCGGCGATGTGGTTGAAATGCGTGTACTCGTAAGGGTGCAGCCGCACCATGTCGATGATCGGGGAAGGCCAAGCCCGCGATCAGGATGGCGGCGCCCGCGGCCATGGCGGCACGGCCGTAAGGTTCAAGCCGCCGGGCCATCCATGCGCCAGCCAGACCGCCGAGCACGGCGAGCGGCGGGGTCAAGAACACGAAATGGCGAATGCCGTTGTACATGGCCGGTCGGGTGGCGACCGTCACCAGAACCGGGAGCAGGGCGGCGAGCACAACGGCCAAGAGCGCGGCTCGGCGCCCGGCCGATACGCCCGGTCGGCCTGGTTCGCCGCGCGCGGCGACGACAATCGCGCCGATGATGCCGGCGAGCCCCAGCGCCAACATCAGCTCCGGCAGCGTGAGCGCCGCGAGCGTCGGCACATAGCTGCGCGGCATGTCGGGGACCAGGATCAATCGGCCGTCGAACAGTTCGCGCCAAGGCCGTTCGAAAAAGTTGGAAAAATATTCGACGGCGCGGAAGGGATTGAGCGGCGATACCACCGACCAGGGCCAGACCAGGCCCATGACCAAATAGGCGAGGAGGGCACCGGGAATGAACGGAACGAGGAATTGTCGGCCCTCGCCGAGCGCCTCTTTCCATCCGCTCGCGCGCGTTCTGACGCCGACGACAAAAAGTAGCGGCAGCAGCGCGTTCACGATGGCGAAGCCGCCCATCACCCGGGAGCCGATGGCGAGACCGATGCCGACGCTGCACAGCGTGACGGTTGGAGGCGTGGGACGCGGATATTCCTCAAGCGCGCGCACAATGCCGAGAAGCGCGATCACCATGGCTACCGCAAACGGCGCATCCTTCGCATTCATGAACATGTGGCCGTAGTAGAGCGGGCAGGTGGCGAGGAGAACGAGTGCAATCAGGCCGGCGAATGGACCGCCGAGCCGGCGGGCGAGCCGCCAGGTAACCAACAGGCCAACAAGGCCGACCGCGGCGCCGACAAGCCGCCGGGTTTCGAACAGGTCGAACGGCAGAACTTTGGCGGCGAGCGTGGCGAGGAGATCGTAGCCGCCGCCATACATGTAGAGATTGACGAACGACAGCGCACGTTTGTCGGTAAAGCCAGAGCCGTAAAGCGATACCAGAAGATCGCCGTACTGGGAGTGCGTGTAGTCGTCCCAGCCCAGGCCGTAGTCGCGGAACGTCACGGCGGCGATCGCCGCGACGACAACAAGAGCGCCGATCGCGAGTGCATCGAACAGCCGCGTCCAAATAACCGCGTCGGGCGGCGAAGTCGTGAACGTCACCGCAACCAAAGACGCGATCGGACCGATTGGCGGAGAGTTCTTCGTCGTCAGAATTCAGCACACGATTCTCATTGCATCCCGGGCAATGCCTTACCGTGCCGATCGATGAGGCGATTTCGCGGCGCCGCGCAGCTCGCCACCAGCGGGACCGAAGCGGGGCCCGCCCGCGGCATGCCCGTCGCCGTAGGGCTATTTCATGGCCGCTTCGTACATTTCTTCCACGTGGTCCCAATTGACCAGGTGATCGAGAAAGGCCTTGAGGTAGTCGGGCCGGCGGTTGCGATAATCGATGTAGTAGGAATGCTCCCAGACATCGCAGCCGAGGATGGGCTTGGCGCCGTGCACCAGCGGATTCTCGCCGTTCGGCGTCTTCATCACCGTGATCTTGCCGTCCTTTACCGCCAGCCAGCACCAGCCTGAGCCGAACTGGGTCACGCCGGCTTGGACGAGATCCTCTTTCACCTTGGCTAGCGGGCCGATGTCGGTGGCGATTTGTTTCTCAAGTTTGCCGGGCAGCTTGTCGCCGCCGCCGCCCTTCTTCATCCATTTCCAGAAGTGGATGTGGTTGTAGTGCTGGCCGGCATTGTTGAACAGGGCCTGGTTCTTGCCGAACGTGCCCATCAGCACCTCCTCGACCGGCTTGTTCTCCCACTCGGTGCCCTTGGCCAGATTGTTCCCGGCGGTCACGTAGGCCTGGTGATGCTTGTCGTGATGGTATTCGAGCGTTTCGCGCGACATGTGCGGGGTCAGGGCATCGTACGGATAAGGCAGGTCGGGTAGGGTGAATGCCATTGGTTTGCTCCTCAATGTGAATCCGGAAACGGCGCGGCGGGATGGCGGGTGTTCGTAAAACGGCCCAGCTCGGACAAGGTTTCCTTAAATAGGCCCAAGCAGAGGGGTTCGGCAACGTCCGCTGCGAGGAAACCGCCGCGCCAATCCGCACGCCCCCGGTGCCATGCAGATTTCCCAAGCCGCGCAAGGCGTTACTGGCTTGCCGGCTGGCTTCAGGCGGCATCCGAACCACGATCGAGAGCGCGGCAGTCAGAGGTAACCGCCCGAAGGCCGGCGACCGACCCGGTCATTAAATCCTTGCAGCGTCACAAGATGCCGACCAAAATATAGTTTTCATTGTCGCCGCAGGGCGTCTGATGGGACGGGCGCGAATGTCGGTGTTTTTGTTGCTCCTGGGTATTGTGACGACCGCCGCCGGCTTGGCTCTAGTCGCGTCGGGCCTGACGATCCACGACGGCGTCTTCGATACCGATGTTGTCACCCCCGGCACGATCGCGGCTGTCGGCGGGCTCATTCTCATCGGCATTGGGCTTGCGGTTCGCGAGTTGCGGCGCATCGAACGCGCCATCGCGGCACGGCCGATGCTGCGTCCTGCTGGCCCCGGCAAGTCACCGGTCATGCCTGTCGCGGCCATCGCTGAGCCGCCGGAGCCGGCCTTACGCATTCCAGTTCCGCCCAAACTACAGGCCCCTCCTGGTCCTCCGCCGTTACCCGGTGCAAACGTCACGCCGGTGCCGGCCGGCGATGCAGCCATCGACCGCTTGCGGGCAAAATTCCCGACCCTCGGCCGGATCGAAAGCGCTCCGGTCTTGGATGGGGCAGACGTGTCGTTGTTGCCGCGGCCGCCGGCTCCTCCTCAAGGCAACGGCGAGGCGAAAGATACAACGACTGGCGAGCCTGCCGCGACTGCAGTCGCGTCGGATCGCTTGCCGCCGCGTTTCGATGCAAAAACTCGCCCGGCGACCCCGCCGGACAAAGCGAAACGTTCAGCGTTCAGCGCGGTCTGGTCTGGGCGGCGGGACGCTGAGCCGGCGTCTGCTCAAGTTGTCGCCGCGCCGCCGCCGGCGCCGACCGAGCCGGCGAATGGCAGCGAAGTGGTTGGCGATGCCGGCGCCACCGCCCCTGAGCCTGCGGCGACGGCACCCGCTTCGATCCTCAAATCAGGCGTGATCGAAGGGATGGCCTATACCCTTTACTCGGACGGATCGATCGAGGCCCAGTTGCCGCATGGCACCTTGCGGTTTGGCTCGATCGCGGCTCTGCGCCATCACATCGAGGAGAGCTCTTAGCGTTCGGCTTCTTGGACTGCTGCCCCGCAAAGCGAGCCGTTTTTCGCGCCCGGGTTAAATCGAGCCGGTTCGGCGCAGGCTTGGCTTTCTTGGATAGTTACCTTGGCAAACCAATTGAGCCGGTGTTCAATTCTGTACATTGCTAATATATTTTTGCTCTATTCACGGTCGACCAAGGCGGTGCCAAGCTCTATTGGCTTTAATTACGAAAGTGTCATATCTTTAGAAGTGTTCGCAAGAACAACCGAGTGGGGGGCGACTACTCGTGAGAGATCATTCATGACATGGCTGAAAATCTGGGTGAGAGCAGTTACATTCAGCTGACCGCGAATATTGTCTCGGCCTATGTGAGCAACAATACAGTCGCGACAGCGGAAATACCGAACTTGATTGCGCAAGTTTACGCGGCGTTGACGCGGATCTCGGGCGGCCAAGCGGGGGCGTTAGCGGAACCGCTCAAGCCGGCGGTTCCGGTCAAGCGTTCGATTACCGCCGAATATATCATCTGCCTGGAGGATGGTAAAAAGTTCAAATCGCTGAAGCGCCACCTGCGCACGCAATACGATATGACGCCGGAACAATATCGCGAGAAATGGACCTTGCCGCCGGATTATCCCATGGTGGCGCCCAACTACGCGGCAGCGCGGTCGCAACTCGCCAAACAGATGGGGCTCGGCCAGCAGCGTCGCCGTCGCCGGGAGCGCGGCTGATCGAATTCGCGCTGGGCGGTTCAGCGCTGCAGGACGCCGATTGCGCGGTTGGCGAAGCTTAACCGCTCCGTCATTACGCGAACGACGTAAGCGAGCAGCGCTTGGCTCAGTGCCGGGTGCTGTTGTTTGATTCGTTCGAACGCATCGGCATCGAGTTCGTAGAGCACGCTCGGAGCCTCGGCCTGGATAGTCGCGCTGCGCGGTCGCCGGGTCAGCAGGCCCATTTCGCCCACGGTCGTATGCCGGCCGAGGCTGCGCACGCGGGTCGTGCGGCCTTCTTGCATACCGACGATAATGCCGACGCGGCCTTCGAGGATGAAATGCATCGAGGCCGCCGGTTCGCCTTGCCGGGCGATGAGGTCGCCGGTTTGAACGTCGAGGCGCCGGCAATATTCGGCAAGCTGATCGGCGAGCCGCGGGTCGCCGAGAGCCTGGGAAAGCCAGGCGCGCAACGATAGCGAGTCGCTGCCTTCGGCCCGATTTGCGTCGATGATCGCCTGCTCGCAGGATTCCAGCGCGCGGTCGAGATCGGGGGCGACGATGATGTCATCGGAAATGAATCCGGCGCTGCGAAACGGCCGCTCCAGTTCCGGCGTCAGGTTGACGAGCACGATTTGCGCGCCGGCTTCGGTCGCCGCCTGCTCGATTTGCGCGAAGCTCTGCGTCGCCGACGAATCGATGCCGGTCACCCGGCGGAAGTCGAAAATCAGAAAGCGGCATTCCGGCTGCCGCGCGAGCAGCGCCTTGACGTGCTGGTAGAGCCGATTGGCCGAGCCGAAAAACAAATAGCTCTGCAGTGCCATGCCCTGGATTTGCCGGCCGTGGTCGGCCAACAGCGCGAGTTCATGCGGCCCGCGATCGAGCGAGGACCGGTATTCCGAGCCGTCGAAATTGAACTTGATCGCACTCACGCGACTGGCGCTGAGCGCAAAGGTGCCACAGCCAATCACTACGCCGATCAAAACGCCGGCGACAAATCCCCAATTGATGATGAGCAGCGCGATGGCGATCAGCGACAGATATTCGAGCGGCAGCAATTGCCGCGACGACTGGATCATCCATTGATAGACCAGCCCCGAGCCGAGAAAGATCAATAGTCCGCCGAGGACGTATTTTGGCACATAGCCGAGGAACGACGGATCGGCGACGAGAATCGCCGCCGAAATCGCGGCCACCGTCAGCCCGGCCAGCCGGCTCGTCGCTCCCGCGGTGCGGACCAACATGGAGCGGCTTAGCGAGGTGCAACTCACATAGCCGCCGAGTGCCGCCGTCAGCAAATTGGCAAACCCGAGCACCTTGAGGTCGCGCTCGATATTGGCCTCGCTGCGGGTCGCGATCTCGATACCCGTCGTGTTGAGCAACAAGGTGGTGATGGTGACGAACAGGATGGCGAGCAGATCACCGCCAAGCGCAGGCAGCGAGGTCCAGGAAAAACTGTGAAGCACGCCGGCTTTCCACGGCAACGTCAGCGGGGCGACCGGCTGCGGCTGGAACATCCAGCCGTCCGCTTGCGCCCCGGCGAGCGACAAGCCGATCAACGGCAGAACAACGTAGGTTGCCACGATCGATCCCAAGAGAATTCCGGGCAAGACAAATGGGCTCTTGGAACGCCGCATCGCCAGATGCAGCGCAATTGCGACGATCAGCGCGGCCGCGAGCTTGCCGGCAATCGCGGCGTTGACGAAGGCGCCAATATTGCTCAGCGCCGGCCGCTGATCGGTGACCACCTGCATCGCGCCGGTGATCAGCAGCCAGCCGGTGGCGCCGAGAAAGCCGCCGATCACCGGGAACGGCACGAAACGGATAGCCCGTCCGGCGTGCGTGAAGCCGAGGATGCAAAGCACCAGCCCCGTGAACGCGGTCGCCAGCGACATGACGATCAGGGTCGGCTCAAGAAGATCACCGCCGCCGTGAGCGACAATGCGCTGGGTGACGGTCGCCACCATGGCCGCGATGACAACAGAAATGGAGCTGTCCGGTCCGGCAACCGCGAACGGAAGCGAACTGCGCACTGCCACGACCGCGCCGCCGATGGCGGCGGACAAGAACGTAACCGCCACGCCGTAGGCCAGCAGATGCGCAAGCGGCCCGGTGAAGATAAGCGCCGCGTAAGACAGGCAATAGGCGACCGACAGGATGCTGCAGATCGCCCCGGCAAACACATCCGTCAGCGCCGCGCGGAACTTTTGATTGCTGAACGCGCTGCCTACCCCGACATGGCTGACGGCCATCGCTTGCACTTCCCCCGGGCGCCAACGCGCCAGCACCTGCGGGAATTTATAACACCATCGTGGAGACGGTTATACGGCGGCGGCCGTCAAAGCCGCGCGGGCGTCGGAACGGATGCGCTCAACCATCGCGCGGAAGCCGTTCGAGCGTTGCGGCGTCAGATGTTCACGCAAGCCGATGCGCTCGAACAGCGCCAGCGCATCGATCGTCAGGATGTCTGTTGCGGGCTTGTCGGAAAACAGGGCGAACAGGATCGCGATCAGTCCGCGCACGATGTGGGCGTCGCTGTCGCCTGCGAATGTCAGCACCGGCCCGCCTGCGCCATTCGGATGCACTTTGGTATCGAGCCAGACTTGGCTCGCGCATCCCTGCACCTTGTTGGCGTCGCTATGCGCCGCGTCCGAAAGCGGCGGCAGTTCCCGCCCCAGTTCGATCAGGTAGCGATAGCGATCGTCCCACTGGTCAAGAATCGAGAAGTTGTCGACGATGTCTTCGATATCGGCCATCGGATCCGCGTCCCGTCGCCCGTTATATAGAGCGCCGGGCCGGCAAGGTCGATGCGCTCGCGACGTCATTCTCGGACGTCCCGACGGGCTCGCCGGCGCTGGGGGCCTATACGGAGTGCCTGCTGTCTTTGCGCGGTGACGGCCCGCGCCAGGCCGGCGTCAGATCGGCCGGCGTCAAGGTGCTCTGCGAGGCCGGCTGGACTGCAGGTTTCTCCAGCGCCGTTTTTGCGCCCGCGGCGCGCCGCGGCGGAACGCCCGCGACCGATCCGGTCTCGCGCGGCGCCAGGGCCTCGCTCAACACATCGTAAAGCATCTTTGCGCCCGCCTGCGCCTTGTAGCCGAGCGCTGTTGCCACTTGCGAGCCGACCGTGCAGGCGTCGGGCTGTCGCGCGCAAAACCCGCGCAGGTCTCCGACTGTCGCCGAGGCCGCCGAAATGGCTTCCGAAGCGCTGACATCGTTGTTCGGCGTGCTTCGTTGCGCCGAACCGGTGGGCAGCAGGATCAGCACGAGGCCGAGCCAGAATGTCATTCGCAGGAGAAAGAACATGAAACCCGCATCCCCAGCGGCCGGTATCGCCGCACGCATGCGGAACCTAGCAGGCAGCTTTGAAAGCCGCGTTGGCGGTGCAGGAACGTTTTTGCCCATAATCGAACAGAATACGCCGCAAATTTTCAATCAATTCGACAAAATAGAATTTACCTAAAATTTGAACGAACGCGCGCCAGTGGGCCTTTAGCGTGGACTCGACCGGAACGCGCGCGGCGGCCGCGCGCCTTATTTGTAAACGGCGGAAGCATGCGCCCGGCAATCGGCTTCTGCGGCAACGACCCGTTCACCATGACGGGCAAATCCCGGCGATCTCGGGGCGCGCGAAACGCGCCGGCGACGGCGCGGCGCGTTGTGCGGGCTGTGGTTTAGCGTTCGCTTAAGCGCCGTCTGACACGATCGCTCCACAGAAAAAGGGGAGCGCGTCTGCAAAGCCGGGCGTGCGATCGGGAACGTGGGCCTCTTCGCGCCGGTGCGAGATTATATTGCGAGTTTGGTGCACCCGTCGGCGCAGCTGGATGCGCTGACCGCGGCGCGCCATCGCGCTTTTATCGCCCCACGATTGCTCGGCAGCATTGTCGCCCTGGCGGCGTTCCCAGCCTACCTGATCGTGCGCGGCGCGCCGAGCGCAGTCGAGCTGATCGTGTTTGCCTGGCTCGTTGCGCCGATCCTGACCGCCTACTTTCTTTCCCGCACCGGACGCTATGAAAGCGCCCATGTGCTGTCATCGCTCGCCCTGACCGGACTGGTGACGGGAGTGGCCGCGTTGACCGGCGGCATTTTTTCCTTCGCCGCCATTTGGCTCGTGGTCGTGCCACTCGAGGCTGCGCTATCGGCGTCGCGCCGTGTGGTCGCGGTGGCTTCGACTTTGGCGCTTGCCGCCGCCGGACTGTTGATGCTGGGCGGCCAATTCGACCTGCTGCCGCCGGCCGATCTCAACGGACACGCTGGGTTTGTTACGCTGGGCGTCGCCTCGGCCGTACTCTATGCCGCCGGGCTTGCGCTCGGCGCCGAGGTGCTGACGCGTACCAGTTTCTGGATGTTGTACGCAGAAGAGGACCGATATCGGCTGCTGGCGCGCAACATGACCGACATGATCACGCGTCACGGCCGTGACGGCGCCGTGCTGTTCGTGTCGCCGGCCGCACAGTCGTTGTTCGGGTGCGGCATTGCCGACTTGCACGGGCAGGGCCTGTTCAGCCGCGTCCACGTCGCCGACCGGCCCGCTTATCTGACTGCGCTCGGCGATACGGCGGCATTAGGCGAGAGCCGGTCGGTCGAGTTCCGCGTCCGCCGCGAAAGTGCCGACGCCGGTGGCCGTCCGGCGGCGCAATTCGTGTGGATCGAAATGCGCTGCCGCCCGCTCGAACAGCCGACGGTGCAAGCCGGCAAGCATGACCGCCCCGAAGTCGTTGCCGTGCTTCGCGATGTAACGGAACGCAAGCAGCAGGAGCAGGCGCTCGAGGAGGCGCGCACCGAGGCCGAGCGCGCCAACGCCGCCAAGAGCCGCTTCCTTGCCACCATGAGCCATGAATTGCGGACGCCGCTCAACGCCATCATCGGCTTCTCGGACATGCTGACCAAAGAGTTGACGCTGATGCTCGATGCCGGACGCCGCCAAGAATATGCGGGCCTCATCAACGATTCCGGCCACCACCTGCTCGCCGTCATCAACGGCATTCTCGACATGTCGAAAATCGAGACCGACAATTTCGAGATCACGCCCGAGCCGTTCGCGCCGGCACAGGTCATTGCCGGTTGCTGCGACCTTCTGGCATTGCGGGCCGATGAAGCGGGCGTCGTGCTCGACAAAACTGCGACCGGCGATCTCCCAGACATGGTCGCCGATAAGCGCGCGGTCAATCAGATCCTGCTCAACCTGCTGTCGAATGCGATTCGTTTCACCGACCGCGGCGGCCTGGTCACAATTGGTGCTCGCGGCGAGGCCGGCAGCATTACATTCGTCGTCGAGGACAACGGCGTCGGTATCAGCGACGAGGATCTCGCGCGTGTCGGCGAGCCGTATTTTCAGGCGCGCGCCTCCTACGACCGCCGCCACGGCGGCACCGGTCTCGGTTTGTCGATCGTCAAAGGCCTGGTGCGATTGCACGGCGGCGAGGTGAGCATCCGCAGCCGCATCGGCCAGGGCACGCGCGTCAGCGTCCGGCTGCCGCTTGATTGCGAGCGCGCGCGTCCGGCAGGGCAACGCTCCGATCAGGACTCGGCGGGCGTGCCACACACCTTGCCCGCTCATTGGCGAAATGACATGTCGGCTCAATCGACGAAATCCGCCCGCGAATACGCCCTGTCGCCGGTCGAAATTCGGGTGAAGAAAAGTGCGTGAGCGCCGTAAAGACAGCCGCCGCACCGCGGCACGCGCCGGCGGCGGCGCCGGCATCGTCGCATCGATCGGATCGCGGCTATGGGCGAAAGCTACCTACCGCCCGGTCGATTCGCTTGCGCTCTTCGGCGCCGTTGCCGCGAGCCTCGTCATTGTCGTCAATGCGGTGTTTCTGCAATCGGGTTCGCATCCGAACCAATTCTTCGCCAATCCGACCTCGCCGCCGCCTCAGGCGGCTGAACGTCGTTCCAACCCTGCTGGCACGATGACGCCTAAGCCCGCCGCGGCTATCCCTTCACGGTCGACGGGCTCGCGCGCACCGCAACCCATCGCGGCGCGGCCCAACGATCCGATCGCCGAACTCATCGGTTCATCCTTTGCGTCGTCGTCGCACGTCGCGGCGGTACAGCGCGTCCTTTCCGAGTTTGGCTACGGCCAGATGAAGCCCTCGGGGATTTTGGACGCACCGACGAGCGCGGCGATCGAGAAATTTGAAAGCGAACACAAATTGCCCGTGACCGGCCGACTTTCGGCTCACCTGCTCAGCGAGCTTTCCGCCATGACCGGCCGTCCGATCCAATAAAATCGCTCTTGGCCGGACCGCGCTAAAGCATTTGAAGCTTCGCAAAGCGCGCTTTCCGTGATTATGGAATCCGCCACACGCTCGAGCGCAGCCGGAAAGATGACGATGCGCCTCAAGACCGCGCTTTGGGTTGCCGCCTACCTGCGCCGCTGTCACGTCGAGGGCGTTTTCGCCGTCGTGCGCAACCACGGAGCGGAAGAGGCCGGCGCCGTTTTCGTTCGCATCAGCCGGCTCGATGGCACCTCGGATTTGTTCGGTCCGGCGCCGCAAAGCGCTTTTGCAGCGACGGAAGCTGCGGCGCGTGCGTTCACGCCGTGCCTGGCCACGCAGTCGGCGCCCGATGCGGCGGTCGAAACCTATCTGGCGCGCCAGCTGCAATTCGATCCCGATGCCTGGATCGTCGAAGTCGAGGATCGCGCGGGACGCAATTTCCTCGATGTCGTTGCCGGCTAAAGCCCCGCGGCTTACGAAGCGTTGCGACGCTCGCTCGGCCGCGCTGCGGCAGGCGTATGTTGCGCCGTTAGAGCGGGCCGTGGCCGCCGGCGCGTCTCGTCGTCCCAGGCGAGCGGCCGGTGCGTGGCCCGTGCGCGCTGGCTCTGTTGCAGCGCCTGCCAGATCGCGACCATTCCTTCCGCCGCCGGCTGGGTCATCTCGTCATAAAGTGCGGCGAGCGCGTGCACGCGCTCGACCGAGTGGCCGACGGCGGGATTGACGAACATGAGGATGCGATACAGCACGTCGCGCCGCAGGCTGAGCGCTTTGCCCGCCGCCACCACCGGTTCTCCCAGATCGTCAAGCGCGATGCGCTGTCCGAGCTCGCGCGGTATCTGCAGCGAGTGCGCGAGGTGCTGCGCGAAATCTTCGCGATTGCGAGCGAGCGCGGCGGCTTCCAGCCGTTGCCCGATCGAGGGGTCGCGCGAAAAGCGGATGCGGTCGGGGGCCAGCGGCGCGACAATATGCAGGTTGAGCAAAATCAGCCGGCGTTCGTCCACGTTGGCCGCGAAGAAGCGCTCGGTGAGTTCGCCGGCGGTCGTCAGATCGATCACGCCGGGCGAGGCTGCGAGCCGCGCGTGTTCGTCGGCCGCATCTTTCCGAGCGTCGGGCTGCGCCGCGGATCGCGGCGCGGCGTGGCCGGCCGGAGCCGGCGGCTGCAGCAGCGGATGCGAGCGCAGCTCGGCGGCCACTTCCGGCACATCGCGCGTCAGCGATTGCAGCACGCGCAGCGGCGGCGAAAGATAACGTGCGAACCGTTTCGCCACGGCGACGCGTGTCGCAACATCCACGGCTTCGAGCAGCCGCAGCGCCAGCTCGGTGTAATGACGCTCCTCATCGGCCGTATGGCTGAGCCTGTGGACGTAGAGGTCGGTGAGGACACGCAGCAAGGTCGGACGCATGTCGATCCCGCGGCGCAAGCCGAGGTCGCTATGGCTGCCGAGGCCGAAATGGTTCCGAGCTTCCATGGTCCGTGACTCGATCACAGCAGCGGACTTAGGTCCGGATGGGTGACGCCGGACGGCCGGCCGATGTGAACCTCGCATAAGTCTTAAGTTGCGGCCGTTAGCGGAGCGTTAACCCTGCATGCCGCTAATTCATGTCGATACCGATGCGCGTGCATCGGGGCAGGGGGTCCGTGCCGGGCAGGCAGCGGACATCGGCTGGCCGCTCATGGGTACCATTGTCAAATTCCCCGACGACGGACGCATCGTACGCTTTGGCCGCGCCGATACGGACGAGTCCGCCACCGTCATCATCCTTCCCGTCATCCGCATCGAGCGGCATGACGAGCCGGGCGTCGAGAGTGCCGAACCTCACACTCATCCGCCGGCGGACAATGGCGGTCGCCGACGCATGAGACGCCGCTGAGTGGGCCGGCGTCGATGTCGCCGGCGGCCGGTTGCTCACGCGAGGCAAAGCAGTCTGTGAAGCTGTCTTGGACCGTGCTCGCTTTGCTGGTCCTCTCCGGGTGTACCAGCATTGGCGACTTCGGCCGGCTGCAAAGCCCGGTGGTCACCGACGATATCCACGCCTGGGTCGGCCAAGAGGCTGCGGCCAGCGTCGGTGCGCCGATCTCGCTCTACAATCTGACCGACGAAGAACGTACGCTCCGCGACCTCGCCTTTCCCTTGATCGAGCCGTCTTACGACCGCCGGCGCTGGGACGCCGTGGTTTACGAATATGGCGTCAGCCAAAGGCTGCAGCGCCAATTGTGGACGGTCGACGTCGCCGCTTACTACAATCATCTGCAGGCGGCCGCGTATCGCTCGACAGCCGGCCGCTACAACAAATTGATCGACGATATCCGCGATGACGTGACGCGGCTTGGCCCGTTCTTCGACGTCGCGCACCGCGTCGTCGAGCTCGACCGGCGGCGCGAGATGAGCATGAATTACCTCCCCGATCTTACCCCGCCGGATCGGGCCAACGCGCTGGCGCGGGTGGGCGAGAACAATTTGACCATTGCCTGGGTGCAGTATTCGCTGGCGCAGCGCTGCGCCGGCTATCGCTTTGCTCTCGACCATCTGGTCGTCGCCGAGCCGGAGAACATTGCCGCCCAAGCCGACGTGGCGCTCACCCTCTTGCAGCAGCAGGTCTCGGCCAATCAGTTGGTTCCGATACCCCGCTTCGCCGCCGTGCCGCTCCACCTGGCGGCGCGGGCGGAGCCGGTGGTCAGATAAGGTCAGCAGCGGGACTGTCGAAAAGCTAACCTGAACTTGATCGGCGGGTGACGATTGTTCGCGGGAAGATCGCGCTCCAGCGGTACTACTCTGTCGGCACCGGCTCGCCGTGGCACTGCGCGCCGGCAAGCGCGGTGCGGGCCATCGCCATGAGCCCCGGCTCGGGCGCCAGCGCCCGCAGCACGATCAGTCCGCGCATGGTCGGCGAGTCGATAATCAGCCGGTCGGCCGCGGTCACGTCTTCCTCCTCGGGCACTTGGGCATGCTGCCCCGCCGTCATGAGATCGAGCTCGATCCTGCGGCGGCCGGCGGCGCGGTCGTTAATCGCGTAATAGGCGACGCTGTTGCGCGTGTAGAACGTGACCGAGGTGTAGGCTTGGCTGAGCGGTGCGCTGAGTTGGATCGCACCCGTTGAAAGATCGTAGCGGCACACCGCAACGGCGAAGGCCGGGTCCATGAACGGCATGGTCGCGGCCGACGCGGTCGGCGGCGGGAGTGGCACGACGGCGTTGACCGGCGTGATCGCCGCGAGCCGCGAGTAGGCGTCCTGCGTCGCCGCGCTGGGCATCGCCAGGACAGTCGAAAGATGCACGATGCCGCCGAGCAGGAGGGCGCCGAGGATCCATAGCGGCAGGCGGATCATGAGCAGCCCTTTCGCACGACCGCGGGCATCGGTCCTTCCTTCGTGGTCAGCGAGGCAACGCCGATTGGCGTATCGTACAGGCGCCAGACCAAGACGAATTGTTCGATGCCGCCGCTCGGCAGCCAATTTCCCGGTCGCGCCCGGGGGCCGACGCTGATCGCAAAGCGGCCGCCCGCGTCGCGCACGATCTCGGCGCTGGTGAATCCGTGGCGGTCGATCGCATTGGCGACCAGCCGGCCCTGCGCATCATAGAGCGTCACCGTCCAATAGCGCGCCGCCGGCGTCATGCCGCTGATCACGAACGTGCAGCGTCCATCAAAAACATTTCCCGCATCATCGGTGTGAGCGTAGAAGGCGACGCCGTCGCCGGCGCCGACCGGCAGTTCGCCGGTGCGGGCGATGATGGCGCGGGCGTAGGGATCGATGTCCACCGATCCGCTCTTTGGCCACGCCGTCCATGCACCGATCGTCAGCGCGCCGAATGCAACGCCGCGCGTGAGCGTCAGCCACGTGGCGCCGAGCCCGATGACGGCCGCAAGCAGCAATGTGAAACAGGAACCGAAGAACAAGCGCACGTTCGACCCGATGGATGCTCCGAAGAACTCTTAGTCGCCGCGGGAGATGCCGGCAGGTTTAAGCTCGCTCGCCGCCGTAATCGCGTTGGCGCGATGCTCGCCGTCGCCAAGCGTGCCAGGCGCTGCGGCGGCAGCGGGCTGGGCGCCCAGCTCGCGGCTCGCATCGTCAAGCATCCGCTCGACGCGGGTCAGAGCTTCGGTTCCCTTGCGCGTGAGCAGGATCTGCTGTGGCGCCGGTGCGCCGGCAAGCGCGGCGTCGGCCACCGTCGGCGCGTGCTGCGGAGGGGGCAGGCCGGGCAGCGGCCGCAATTCGATGCCCTGGTGCGCATAGGCCATGATGTTGTGCCAGGTCAGCGCCGGAATCGTGCCGCCGGTCATACGTTTGGTCGGCGTATAGTCGTCGTTGCCCATCCAAACCGCACCGACGAAATTGCCCGTGTAGCCGACGAACCAGGCGTCGCGCCAGCCGTTGGTGGTGCCGGTCTTGCCGGCGGCCGCGACGCCGTCGAGCTGTGCCCGCCGGCCGGTGCCATTTTGAACGACTGAATTCATCATCCCGATCATTTCCAGAGCGACCTGCGGGGAAATGACCTGCTCCGGCCGTTTGCCGTCACGGTCAAAGCGCCAGACCAGATCGCCGGTGCCGGTGCGCACTTCGAGGGCGGCATGCGGCGTGACTGCCCTGCCTAGGTTCGGAAACGTGGCGTAGGCGACCGCATGCTCGAGTACATTGACCTCGTCGGCCCCGATCGGCAGCGATGGAGTGTCGGGCAGCGGCGTCCAAATACCGAAATTGCGTGCGGTCTGAACGATCTTGGCGCGGCCGAGCTTGGGATTGCCGTCGCCGAGCGCGATCGAAAGTTTCACCGGTATGACGTTGATCGAATTGGTGATCGCCTGCGTTAGCGTGATCGAGCCCGAATAGCCGCCGGAATAATTGTGCGGACACCAATTGCCGATACAGACCGGCGAATCGACAACGATTGAGGTCGGCGTGAATCCGTTGGCCAATGCGGTGGCATAGACATAGGGCTTGAACGAGGAGCCGGGCTGCCGCAGCGCATCGACCGCGCGATTGAACTGGCTTGCGCCGTAATCGCGTCCGCCGACCATCGCCCGTACGGCGCCGTCGAGATCGGCGATGACCACCGCCGCCTGGCTGGCGCCGTAATCGTGACCGTACTGGCGCAATTGCGCTTCCACCTCATGGTCGGCGTAATGCTGCAAGTTGGGATCGAGCGCGGTGCGCACGACGAAGAAGCTCTCGTTCACCGATTTCGGAAACGTGTCGACCAGCTTGCGCATCTCGTCGAACGCCCAGTCGAGATAGTAATTCGGCGCGTCTTCCTGGCGGCGGTCGATGGGAGTGGCGGGATTGCGGCGGGCGCCGTAGACCTGACCCTCGGTCATGAACCCGGCGTCGACCAGATTGTCGAGCACGACGTTGGCGCGCGCGCGTGCCGCCGGCAGGTTGACCAAGGGCGAGAATTTGCTCGGCGCTTTGAACAGGCCGGCGAGCATCGCCGCCTCCGGCAGGGTTACGTCGCGGACCGACTTGCCGAAATAGTATTGCGCCGCGCCGTCGACGCCGAAAGCACCGCCGCCGAGATAGGCGCGGTCGAGATAGAGCTTGAGAATTTCGTTCTTGGAGAGGCGGGACTCCAGCCAGAGTGCGAGGAAGGCCTCATTGATCTTGCGCTCGATGGTGCGCTCGTTTGACAGGAACAGGTTCTTGGCGAGCTGCTGCGTGATGGTGGAGCCGCCCTGCACCACGCCGCCGGCTCTGGCGTTGGTCAGTAGGGCACGGAAGGTGCCGTAGAAGTCGATGCCGTAGTGCTCGTAGAAGCGCCGATCCTCGGTCGCCAGCACCGCCTTGATGAGATGGTCGGGCATTTCTTCAAGCGGCACCGAATCATTGTGCTTGATGCCGCGGTTGCCGATCTCGTTGCCGTAGCGGTCGAGGAAGGTGACCGCGAGCTCGGATTTCTTCAGCCAGTCCTCGTCCGAAGTCTCACGAAACGCTGGTATTGCCAGCGCCAGCATCAAGAGGAGCCCGCCGGTACCCAAGGTGGCCACTTCCGACAGCGGCTCGACAATGAGCCAGCGCCGCCACCCGGCGATATGGAAATGGTCCATGATCGCGGTGAAGCGCTCGAACAGCTCGCGCGCCCATTTGCCGCTTTGGAACACGGCGAAATCGATCCGCGCGTCGAGGTCGAGCAGCAGCCGCTTGAGCTTGCGCTGCCAGTCGTCACCCGGATCGGGAAACAGCTCAGTCACGCGTTAGACACTCCCGGAACGCGGTTCGCCAGCGCTCTTTGTCTTTTCGGCTCCGCCACGGCCGACGCAGATTTAGCCGAGGCAGGGCCGCCCGCCAATGACGCGAGCATGACAGTGTGAATGGAAATTGGGGGCAAATTGGGCGTAAGACCCTTTCTGGCGACTCACGCGCCGTTGTTAACTCGAATAGCAGCCGTGCCAGGGCCTAAACCGCCCGAACGTAAATATGGTTTCCAGGCGCCGCGGGCGCAGTGCGAACGCCGCTGAGAGCAAGATGGCGACCGACCAAGGCCCCGAAGAGATTCCGTTCTGGCGGCGCAAGTCGCTGGCGGAAATGACGGATTCGGAATGGGAGAGCCTTTGCGACGGTTGTGGCCGCTGTTGCCTGAACAAGCTCGAAGAGGAGGGGACTGACCGCACCTTCTACACCGACGTCGGCTGTCGGCTGCTCGACGGCCGAAATTGCCGTTGCCGCGACTATGAGCATCGGCTGGAGCAAGTCGAAGACTGCGTGCAGCTGACGCCGGAGAGCCTGAAAACCATCACCTGGCTGCCGCCGTCATGCGCCTATGTGCTGCTCGCGCAGGGCAAGGAGCTTTATTGGTGGCATCCGCTTGTCTCCGGTGATCGCAACAGCGTCCACGCGGCCGGCGTCTCGGTGCGCTCGCATCTGCTGGCGAGCGAGAACCATGTGCCGGACGAAGACCTCGAAGACCACATCGTCGGCTGGCCGCTGAAGCTGCCGAAGGGGGCGCGGCGGCGGAAGCCGGAGGAGTAGGCGGGCGATTCTGGACCGCCCGGTTCCTGGTCCACGTGCTGAAACGATTTCGTGCGTATCATCCGCCAACAGCAGCCCTGCTCTGCACAGAGGACGGTTGCGCCCTGGCCTGATGCCAGCCAAGTGATGGCGCGGGGTTGGCATCCGAAATTATGTCTCACCCATAGTGCGCTGACTTACAATGGATTTACCTCGCGATACGACGCGCGACATGAGCCGGAACATGCCTTGCGAAATTGCTGCCAGCGACGCCCATAGCATCGCCCCCGGTATGACCGGTGGCGGAGCGGGGCATAGGGACGAGGTCGCGTCGCGCGCGTCGGCCGAATCCGCTGCATTTGCGCGTGGACCGCAAGATACGGCCGTGTTGCCGCCGCTCGATCAGGCCGCGATCCACACCATCCTTGCCGGCATCATGCTGGCAATGTTTTTGTCTGCGCTCGAGCAGACCATCGTTGCGCCCGCCTTACCGGCGATCGGCAAAAGCCTCGCCGATCTTGACGATCTCTCCTGGGTGGTGACTGCTTACCTTCTCGCTGCGACCGCGGCGACGCCGCTGTTTGGCAAGCTCACCGATATTCACGGCCGGCGCACCATCATGCTGGTGGCGATCGGCATTTTCATCGTCGGGTCGTTGGCCTGCGCGGTGGCGCCGACGATTTGGGTTCTGGTCGTCGGACGCGGCTTGCAGGGGATGGGCGGCGGCGGCATCCTGCCAATCGCCCAGACCATCATCGCCGACTTGCTGTCGCCGCGCGAACGTCCGCGCGTTCAGAGCTACACCGCGGTGGTGTTCATGAGCGCCAGCATCTTGGGGCCGGTGCTTGGCGGCTTGCTCACGGATTATCTGCACTGGTCGTTCATTTTCTGGATCAATCTGCCGCTCGGCGCAGTCGCGCTGGTGATGACTGCTCGCGCGCTGCGCCGTCTGCCGCGCCATGACCGCCCGCATCAGCTCGACATTCCCGGTGTGACACTGATGGTTGCCGCCGCTGTTGCGCTGCTTTTGGCGCTCGATTGGGGCGGCACGCATTACTCCTGGACCTCGTGGCAGATCACAGGATTGATCGCCGCCTCGGCGGCGCTTTGGGTCCTGTTCGCGGTACGGCTCCTGACCGCGCGGGAGCCATTCATTCCGCTTGCCATATTGCGCGGCAGGGTAACCGGCACGATCACCTGCGCCGCGTTTTTTGCCATCGGCACGATTATCGGCGTGACGATCTTCACCCCGCTCTACTGCCAGATGGTGCTCGGCGCCTCGCCGAGCGTCTCGGGATTGGCGCTGATTGCATTCATGGGTGGTGCCACGCTCGGCTCGTTGGTGACCGGGCGGCTGCTGGTGCGCCTGACGCATTACATGCGCGTGCCTATCGTCGGGGTCGTGATCGCCATCGCTACGCTTGCCTTCCTTGCCTTCGATCCGGCGGGGCTGCCGCTCCGCGCTTTTGCCGTGGTGCTTGGCGTCTTGGGCATAGCCATCGGACCGATGTATCCGACCAGTACGATTGTCATGCAGAATGCCGTGAAGCTGCATCAGATGGGCACCGCGACCGGGACGTTGAATTTCTTTCGTCTGCTCGGCGGGGCAATCATCGTCGCCGCCTTCGGTGCCATCGTTCTCGGCAGCGCCGGCGAGCATGTCGGCATCAAGACGCTTGAGAGTCTCTCGGCCGGACATGCCGATTTCGCTCCGGCTTTCCGTCTGGTGTTCGCCGCGGCCGCGGCCTTCCTCGCCATTGCGCTGGCCTGCCTGATCGCGGTCGAAGAGCGCCCGCTGCACGGGCCGGTGCGGCTTGCCAATGCCGTCGAATAGGCGGATGTGAACCGCTTGGGATTTTTATCAGGTCCTGTTCACGCTTGCGCGAGCGCCGGCGCACCGAACCGGCCGTTCAGGTCTTGTTCACTGGTGAACACCTAGGCAGGCCGCATGGGTACCCCCGAACGAGTCGTTGTGGGTGCGCTGATCGCTATCGCCGTCGCGCTGGCGCCGCTGCGCGCGCAGGAGGCATTGCGCCCTACCCATGTCGACTTTCAGCGCACCTGTCTTAACCAGAAGGAGCGCCGTGCGCTGGTCGAGAACGGCACGGTGATGCGGCTTGCCGCAGCCCTGCATGCGGTCAGGAGCAAATTGTCGGGGACCCTTGTGCGCGCGCGCCTCTGCCACCGGCCGGAAGGGTTCGCCTACGTGCTGACAGTTCTTGCCCATGATGGCAAAGTGACGCACGTCGCTGTCGATGCCGTCAAAGGCTCGCTCGTCGGCGAGCGTTGAGTGGAGTGATTTTTGCGCCTTCTCGTCGTTGAGGACGATCCCGATCTCAACCGGCAGCTCGCGACCGCGCTGACCGACGCCGGCTATGTCGTCGACCGCGCGTTCGACGGCGAGGAAGGCCATTACCTCGGCGAGAGCGAGCCCTACGACGCCGTCATTCTCGATATCGGCTTGCCAAAAATGGACGGCATCTCGGTATTGGAATCCTGGCGGCGCACCGGCCGCGCCATGCCGGTGCTGATTCTCACCGCCCGCGATCGCTGGAGCGACAAGGTTCAGGGCTTTGATGCCGGAGCCGATGATTACGTCGCCAAGCCCTTCCATCTTGAAGAGGTGCTGGCGCGCGTGCGTGCACTGCTGCGCCGTTCGGCCGGACATGCCAAGAGCGAGTTCACCTGCGGGCCCGTCCGCCTGGACACCCGCACCGGGCGGGTCGCCGTCGATGGTAACCCGATAAAGCTCACCTCGCATGAGTATCGGCTTCTCTCCTACCTCATGCATCACACTGGCCGGGTGGTATCGCGCACCGAACTCGTCGAGCATCTTTACGACCAGGACTTCGATCGCGACTCCAACACCATCGAAGTGTTCGTCGGCCGTATCCGCAAGAAACTCGGCGTTGACGTGATCCAAACGGTGCGCGGTCTCGGCTATCTGCTCACCCCGCCCGATGCGCGCTAATTCGCTTGCGTTTCGCCTGTTTCTTTGGGCGACCGGTTTGACGGTCGTGATTCTCATCGTCACCGGGTTGGCCTTGTCGTCGCTCTACCGTCACGCCGTGGAGCGCGCCTTCGACCGGCGCCTTGACGTCTATCTGCGGACGCTTGTCGCCGACGTAGCCTCCCCAGAAGAAGGCAACGACAAGTTCCCGCAGTCGATTGGCGAGCCGCTGTTCGAGCTGCCGCTGTCCGGCTGGTATTGGCAAGTCACACGGCTCGACACGCCGAAGCCGGAATTGCATTCCTCGCGCTCGCTTTGGGATTCGAACCTGCCGCGGCTGCGTAACGCCGAAGACATGGCATCAGCCTCCGGCGGGTACCTGAAAGGATATGCGCAGGGTCCGGAGGAGGTGCGGCTGCGCCTGGTCGAGCGCAATATCGACCTCGGCGACGACGGCCGCTATCGGATCGCGGTGGCGGGCGACGCCTCGGAAATCGACGATGAAATGCGCAGCTTCGATCGCACCATCGGCGGCATTTTTGCCGCGCTTGCCGTCGCGCTCCTGTTGACCACGGCCCTGCAAGTGCGCTTCGGGCTCTCACCGCTCAAGCGCATTTCCGAGAGTCTCGCAGCGATCCGTTCCGGACGCGCCGAACGCTTGGCGGGCGAATTCCCCGTCGAGATCGCTTCGCTGGCGCGCGAGACCAATGCGCTGATCGAGGCCAATCGCGAGATCGTCGAGCGCGCCCGCACCCATGTCGGCAATCTCGCCCATGCGCTGAAGACGCCGCTGTCCGTCATCGTCAACGAAGCGGCGGCGAGAACAAGCGATCCGCTGGCGCAAAAAGTGCTCGAGCAGGCCGAGATCATGCGCGACCAGGTGGCGCGCCAGCTGGAACGGGCGCGGCTCGCTGCCCGCTCGGCTGTCGTCGGTACGCTGATCGACGTGCCGCCGGTGGTCACCGCGCTCGCTCGAACCATGGAGAAGCTCTACCGCGAACGCGACATCGCCATCGCCATCGACCTGCCGGACCACGCGCATTTCCGCGGCGAACAGCAGGATCTCGAGGAGATGATCGGCAATCTGATCGACAACGCCTGCAAGTGGGCGCAGTCGCGGGTAGCGATCGAGGTTCTGGCCGATCGTCCGGCGGGAGATGGCAAAGCGCGGGTGCGCGTCGTTATCGATGATGACGGGCCGGGACTTTCGCCGGCCGAGCGCGAGCAGGTGGCGTTGCGCGGACAACGGCTTGACGAGAGCAAGCCCGGGTCCGGCCTCGGCCTTTCCATCGTCGTGGAGCTCGCCGGCCTCTATGGCGGGGTGCTGACGCTCGGCACCGCGCCGATCGGCGGCTTGCGCGCGGAACTCGCACTGCCCGGCGGATAGCGTTCAGCGCGCCAACGGATTCACCCATTTCAGGTCGCGAAAGCGGGCGAAGTCGCCGTCGATTGAGCACAGCGTCAAACCGTGTTCGATGGCGAGCGCGGCAAGATGCGCGTCTGGGACAAGGTTGCCGTAAACGCCGGGTTCGGCGAGCAGGTCGCCGAGCACCTCGACATGCCTTTCGGTCGGCATGGGAATCCAAACTGGCTCGCATTCAAGCCATTGCGACACTTGCTTCCAGGCGTTTGCCATCGTCAGAGGGCGCGGAAATATTCTTGCGCCTGTGGCCAGGCGCAAGAAGCCGAGCAAGGTCGCCCATGGCAGACCGACCCGCGTAGTGTCCACGAGCCTTTGATTGAGCCATTCACACGCCGCCGCATGGCGGCTTGCGGCTGAGTTGGTTGCATAAACCAGAATGTTGACGTCGATGAGGATCACTTGAAATCTTCGCCGTCCGCATAGGCGATTGCTTCGGCGACGTTGTCGATGCTCACGAGCGGCTCACCCATGTCGTAGGTCGTCGTGTGGAATGGCTTACGTACCTTCGGGCGTGCCTGCATGTCGCGAAGGCCGCGGCGCAGCGCATCGTTGACAAGCTCCTTCAAGCTCTGTTCGCGTTCGCGCTGCAGGCGCTCAAGCTGAACGGCCACGTCATCGTCTATCGTCAATGTGGTGCGCATGCATCAAAGCATAATTATTGCGATGTCTTGATGTCAAGTGGGTCCAGGCGGGGCGGAATTTTGCTCAATTCACCGCATCGACGCCGCGCCCGACGACGAGGACCGGCGGCCGGCTTACGCTGCGCAGATATAGGCTCTTGAAACCGGGCCATCGGGCGCACCGGTGGCTTGGCGCGACCCCGATTAGGGGCACTGCGACACTGACTAACGGTGCTCTGTGCGGGCAATACACGCGGATGGTCCGTATCGATGAACAGCCGTAGATCCAGGGTGGCACCGGTGGCACCGCCTGCCGCAATCGCGACGGCACCCGGACAATTGCGAGTTGAGTGGGCGGCTTTTGCCGGTATGGACAGGACTTGCGTCAAAAGCGGGGGCGGTGCGCGGAAAATGGAGCACATAGCCTTGAGTTTCCGGCATTTTGCGTAACTCCTTCTTAAGCGCCCGACGACTAAAAATGACCGCTACCCTCCAGGTGAGGTGGTGTGCCCGAATGGGGTGCCTATGACGAGCGACGGGCCGGCCGTCGAACGGCTGCGCGACTACTTGCGGACGCTGAAGCCCGAGGCGCGCGCGATGCTGGTCGCCGAGCTCGAGCGCGGCATGCTGCGCGGCGAGGAGGTCGCCGGCGGCGACGTTATCCTGCAGGAGCTGCGGCGCACGATCCGCGCTGCCGGACAGCCGGCGGAGCGCATCGGCGATGCTGCCCGTCTGTTCTTCGCGCCACTGGAGCCCTTTCTCATCGACGATGCCGCCGATCACAAGCGGATCGGACGCATCGCGCGCGTGTCGCTCGGACCGATCTGGGAATGGGTGGGCCGCGATCTCATGCCCGCCGAGGCCAAGGCGCTCGGCGCCGACGTCAACCGCGCCCTGGCCGAGGATGACCGGGTCAAGGCCGAACAGTTGACCCGCGCTATGCATGAGCGCGCGATTCTGCGCATCAAGGAAACCATGGCCGCCCTCAACTATGACGACAAGGCGCGCCGGCGTCTCGCCGTGCAAGTTGGAACGCCGCGCGCGCTCGAGGATCTCGGCACGCTTGCCGGCATCCTCGCGAGCCGGGATGTGCTTGCCGAATTGGCGCGGCGGCTGCCGAGCCAGGTGCGCGCCTTCGAACGCGACCAAATCGAGCCGGTCAAAATCCTGCTCGAGGGGCTGATAGCGCAGAAGACGCCGGGAACCGGCGCGGCGAGCAAGGCCGACCTGCTGCTCTACGGTCTCATCCTGGTGATGGGCCGATTGGCGGCGCCCTGGCAGCTCATCCGCATCGCGACCCGTGCGGCAGAGAGCGACGACACTGCTCGTATCGCCGAAACGCCTTTTGCGGTCGCGGTCACGATTGTACTCGGCGAAGTCGAATGCATGGTGGCCGACCTCCGCACCGAGCTTAAAGCGCACCGCGCGGTCACCTCGTTCCTCAAGGCAATCCACGACGCGGCACGCGGCTTGCGCACGGAAATGGATCTCTCCGTCGATTCGCCCTGGAGCCGGCAGCTGGCCGCTGTCCGCGTCGAAGTCTCCAATATGCTGAAAACGGAAATCGAGTCGGCGCCGGGTCGCGTCCGCCGGCTGTTGCGGCCGCGGCCGGCTAAAGAGATTGCGCCCGGCTCGCTGCTTGATGCAATGGATGTGAGCGAAGTCGAGATGCTGGTCGAGTTCGTCGGCGCCTGCCGCAATTATGCCAATGAACTTGCGATCAATGAAGTGACCATCCGCAGCTATTCGGAACTGCAGCACTATCTCGAAACCGGGACCAAGGTCCTGCTCGATGCGCTGCGTCACGCCGGCGACGCCGATCGGCCGTTCCGGCAGTCGCAGATGGAAGCAGCGACCCGGTTCTGCCGGACCGTGTTTGGAGCCGATTATGCGGGTCTCTTGGCCAAGGCCGCCGAAATTGCGGTGCAATCGGCGGCGGCCGAGCGCAAGCCGGTCCGGGCATAATCCCAGGCCGCCGCTTCATAGCGCGCAATTGCCGCGCCGGTGCTCCCATTGCGGCCGCAATGGCGCCGTGATGATGTAACGGCGGCTTGATGGCTTGATGGCCTGCCGCCGCTGCTGGGCTTCTCCCGTTCCGCGGAAGAAAGTGACCATGGTTCTGTGGTTCATTTTTGCATTGATGACCGCTGCGGCAGTTTTAGGCGCATTGTGGTCGCTCGGGCGCAATCCGCAGGCGATGCGCGGCGGCAGCGATCTTCTTGTCTACAAGGATCAACTGCAGGAAATCGATCACGACCGCGCCGCCGGTTTGATCGGCGAGGCGGAGGCGGAAGCCGCCCGGCTGGAAGTATCGCGTCGACTCATCGCGGCGGCGGACGCAAAGCCGGCGGCCGCGACGCCGGCTCTTGCGCCGCGGAACCTGCAGCGGCGCCGGGCGGCGGCGATCGCCGCATTGGTCATTTTGCCGTTCGGAGTCCCCGGCCTTTATGTCGCGCTCGGCTCGCCGAATGTTCCGGGCGAGCCAGCCTTTGCCCGCGTTGATACCCCGCAGGGCAACCAGTCGATTGCGGGTCTCGTGAGCAAAGTCGAAGAGCACCTTGCACACCATCCGGATGACGGCTCCGGCTGGGAAGTGATTGCTCCGGTTTATATGCGGATGGGCCGCTTCGAAGACGCGGTGGAGGCGCGAAAAAAATCGTTGGCTCTCAACGGCGATACCGCGACCCGAGAGGCCGATCTTGGTGAGGCGCTGACCGCGGCGGCGAACGGTGTGGTAACCGCGGACGCCAAAGCGGCATTCGAGCGCGCCATGGCCCGCGATCCGCACGAGGCGAAAGCCCGCTATTTTGTCGGCCTCGCAGCCGCGCAGGACGGCAATGGCGATCGGGCCGCCGCGATCTGGCGCTCGCTGTTGGCCGACGCCCCGGCCGGCGCGCCATGGGTCAAATTCGTGCGCGAGGCGCTGGCGCGTGCGACCAGCGCTCCGGTCTCCGCGGCCGGGCCAAGCGCCGACAATGTCGTGGCGGCAGCCAACATGAGCGAAGACGCGCGCCGCGATATGGTTCGCGGTATGGTCGCCCGTCTCGCCGACCGGCTTCACAATAACGGCGCCGACGTGGAAGGTTGGCTGCGGCTTGTGCGCTCCTATGTTGCGCTCGGCGACCGCGACCAGGCGAAAAGCGCCGCCGCCGAGGCCAAACGCGCACTTGCCGACCATCCCGACGCCATCAGGCAGATCGACGACTTGGTCAAAGGCCTGGGTCTCGACGGTTGACGGACCGCCATCATGCCGGGGGCACGATAGTCATGACTCGCAAACGGCGACGCCTCGTTTTGATTGGCGGCGGCCTTGGCGTGCTGGCCATTGCCGTCGCGCTGATGCTCAATGCGTTCCGCGATTCCATCGTGTTCTTCAATTCGCCGAGCGATGTTGCGGAAAAGCATATTGCGTCCGGCACACGCATCCGGCTCGGCGGATTGGTGAAGACCGGCAGCCTCGTTCGCACCGACAATCTGAAAATCCGCTTCGACGTCACCGACGGCGGCCGCGAGATACCCGTCGTCTATCAGGGCGTCCTTCCCGATCTGTTTCGCGAAGGGCAGGGGGTCGTTGCCGAGGGCGCGCTGGACGGATCGGGCGTGTTCAATGCCGACACCATTCTGGCCAAGCATGACGAAACCTACATGCCGAAAGAGGTGGCCGACGCCTTGAAGAAGTCGGGGCACTGGAAGGACGATTACGCGCAGCGCGCGGCGATGCCGGTCGGTGGAGGCGCCAAATGATTGCCGAGCTCGGCCATTACGCGTTGATGCTCGCGCTGGGCTTGGCCTTGATCCAAGGCACGATGCCGATCATCGGCACGAGCAGCGACGATCCGGTGCTCGCCAGCATGGCGGCGCCGACTGCGCTCGTACAATTCGCTTTCGTCGCCGTGGCGTTCGCTGCGCTTGCCGCTTGCTACGTCACTTCCGATTTCTCGGTGCTCAATGTTTACGAGAATTCGAATTCGGCGATGCCGCTGCTTTACCGGCTCACCAGCATTTGGGGCAACCACGAAGGCTCGATGATGCTGTGGGTTTCCATCCTTGCGTTTTTCGGCGCGCTGGTGGCCGCCTTTGGCGGCAATCTGCCGGCGAAGCTCAAGGCCAATGCGCTCGCGGTGCAGGGCTGGATCGCCGCCGCTTTCTATCTGTTCATTCTGGTCACCTCGAATCCATTCCTGCGCATCGCCGACGCACCGTTCGAGGGCCGCGATCTCAATCCGGTTCTGCAGGATCCCGGTCTCGCCTTCCATCCGCCGATGCTCTATCTCGGCTATGTCGGTTTCTCGATCGCATTTTCATTCGCCATTGCCGCCTTGCTGGAAGGCCGCATCGACGCCGCCTGGGCGCGCTTCGTACGGCCGTGGGTGCTCGGTGCCTGGATGTGTTTGACGCTGGGCATCGCCGGCGGCTCGTACTGGGCCTATTACGAGCTCGGCTGGGGCGGCTTCTGGTTCTGGGATCCGGTGGAAAACGCCTCGCTGATGCCGTGGCTTGCCGGCACGGCGTTGCTGCACTCCGCCGTGGTGATGGAAAAGCGCGGCGCACTGAAAGTCTGGACCATTCTGCTCGCAATTCTCACTTTTTCGCTGTCGCTGATCGGAACCTTTCTGGTGCGATCGGGCGTGCTGACCTCGGTCCACGCGTTTGCGACGGATCCGAGGCGCGGCATTTTCATCCTTGCCATCCTCGTGCTGTTCATCGGCGGCGCGCTGACGCTCTACGCATGGCGCGCGCCGCTCCTCAAGCAAGGCGGTCTGTTCGCGCCGATTTCTCGCGAGGGCGCATTGGTCTTCAACAACTTATTCCTGACTTCGGCCTGCGCGACGGTTTTCGTCGGTACGCTGTATCCGCTGGCGCTAGAGGCCGTAACGGGCGAGAAGATTTCCGTGGGGCCGCCGTTCTTCAACGCCACCTTCGGCCCGTTGTTCGTCCCGCTGCTGCTGGCGATGCCGTTCGGGCCGCTGCTCGGCTGGAAGCGCGGCGACCTTCTTGGCGCCGCGCAACGCCTCCTTGCCGCGGCCATGGTCGCCGCCGTCGCCGTGGCTGCGGGCTTTGCCTTGCAGCACGGCGGGCCGGTTCTGGCGCCGTTCGGTGTCGGACTTGCGATTTTCGTGATGGCCGGCGCGCTCGTGGATATTGCCGAGCGCACCATGATCATGCGTATGCCGCTCGGTGCGGCGCTGCGGCGGGCGGCGGGGTTGCCGCGCTCGGCGTGGGGCACGGCGTTTGCCCATTTCGGCATCGGCGTTACGCTGCTCGGCATCGTTGTCGTAACGGCCTGGGGCTCCGAGCGCATAGCCTCGCTCAAGCCGGGCGACGTCATCGACCTCGCGCATTATCGGCTCACCTTCGACGGCGTGTTTAACCGGCCCGGTCCCAATTATCGCGATGTCGTCGGTCATTTCACCGTGCGCCGCACCAGCGGTGATTTAATCGGGGCCATGGAACCGAGCCGGCGAACCTTTCCCTCCCGCAATATGGCGACCACCGAAGCGGCCCTGATGACGCGCGGGGCGAGCCAGCTCTACCTTTCGCTCGGCGATCCTAATCCCGACGGCAGCGTCCCCGTGCGTCTCTACTTCAAGCCGCAGGTCCTGATGATCTGGATTGGGGCGCTGATCATGTTTATCGGCGGCGGCCTGTCGCTCTCGGATCGGCGGCTGCGCATCGGTGCTCCGCGTCCCGCGAAGGCGCGGGCGGGGCTCCAGGCCGCGGAGTGAATGCGGTGACAATGTTGCACGTTCGCGCACCGATCCTGTGTATCGGCCTGGGACTCTTTTTGTTGTTGTTGGCTTCGTTCCCGCTGCGCGCGGTTGAGCCTGGCGAAATGCTGACCGACCCGGCGCTCGAAGCGCGCGCCCGCGTGCTGTCCAAGGAATTGCGTTGCATGGTGTGCCAGAACCAGTCGATCGATGATTCCGAGGCGCCGCTTGCGCACGACCTGCGTGTGCTCGTGCGCGAACGACTGAAGGCCGGCGACAGCGACAGCCAAGTGGTTGATTTTCTCGTCGCTCGCTACGGCGAATTCGTGCTGCTCAAGCCGCGGCTGTCATGGCACACGGCGCTGCTGTGGGGCCTGCCGCCCACCGTATTGCTGGTCGGGATCGCAATGATCGTGGTCGTCGTGCGGCGGCGTCGTGCGATGCCGAAGGCGCAGGAAACCGCGAATCTCACCGCCGCCGAGGAAGCCCGGCTGTCCGAGCTGTTGCGCGAGGAAAGCTAAGGCGCAGGCTTGATCGCAAGCAGCGACCAAGCGTCGCGCGGTTGCCCACGGAGGCTTCTTTTCGCACGCCATGCCGGCGCGGGGCGAAGGCGCGACAATATAGCCCCGCCACCTGCGATTTATGACAGTTGCCAAGCATTGCTCGGGTGGACGTTTAATGCGCCCATCGATTCGGATGAAGGCTCGATTTCGCAACTGGGACATCGCCATGTGTGACCCGGCCCCGATCCAGCAGCAGATCTTTTTGAGCCGCAGCATTCCATCCGCCCGCGACATTACGAACTTTTAATGCGGCCGACAGCGCGCCGTAAGGAGCGTGTCCCACATTGCCGGTTAACGAAGCAAGGGCCTCGGGGCACCTCCCGTCGCGAGACGGACAACGGATTTGGAGACGGTAATGAACGGTAACACGCAACCCTCACGCCGCATTCTGTCGGCGCGGCGGTTGGGCTCTTGGCGACAACGATCGCCGGTCTGGGCGCGGCGGCAATCTTCGTGGCGCCGAATTTGGCACCCAATGCTGCATTGTTCGCCAACCCGGCGCATGCGCAGAACCTGTCGCAGCAGGCCCAGCAGCTGCCCGCAGCATCCGGTCGGCTTCGCCGACATCGTCGCCAAGGTTAAGCCGGCGGTGATTTCGGTGCGCGTCAAAATGGAGCGGCCAGCTGCCTCCTCGCTTAGTGAAGATGAGTGCCGTTTCCGCCGGGGTCGCCATTCGAGCGTTTCTTCAAGCGCTTCGGCATGCCCAACAACGGTGAAGGTGGCCATCAGGTCATTACCGGCCAGGGCTCGGGCTTTTTCATTTCCGCCGACGGCTATGCGGTGACCAACAATCACGTGGTCCAGAACGCCGAGAACGTTCAGGTCACGACCGACGACGGCAAGACCTACACTGCCAAGGTGATCGGCACCGACCCGCGCACCGACCTCGCGCTGATCAAGGTCGACGGCAAGGACTTTCCCTATGTGAAGTTTGCCGAGCATACGCCGCGGGTTGGCGACTGGGTGCTCGCGGTCGGCAATCCGTTCGGCCTCGGCGGCACCGTGACCGCCGGCATCGTCTCGGCCCGCGGCCGCGACATCGGCGCCGGTCCCTATGACGACTTCATCCAGATCGACGCGCCGGTCAACAAGGGCAATTCCGGCGGCCCGACGTTCGATGTCGACGGCAACGTGATCGGCGTCAATACCGCGATCTTCTCGCCGTCCGGCGGCTCGGTCGGCATCGCTTTCGCCATTCCTGCCGACACGGTCAAGAGCGTGGTCGCGCAGCTGCGCGACAAGGGCAGCGTCACCCGCGGCTGGATCGGCGTGCAGATTCAGCCGGTGACGCCCGAAATCGCCGACAGCATGGGCTTGAAGAAGGCGAGCGGCGCGCTGGTTGCGGAGCCGCAGGCCGACAGCCCGGCGGCCAAGGCCGGAATCGAGAGCGGCGACGTCATCACCTCGGTCGATGGCAATTCCGGTCACCGATGCGCGCGAACTGGCGCGGCGGATCGGCACGATGGCGCCCGGCACCTCAGTCAAGCTCGGCCTGATCCACCAGGGCCAGGAAAAGACCGTGACGTTGACGCTGGGCACGCTGCCCAACGAGCAGCAGGCCGCCAACCAGCAGAACGAGCGCGAGATCCCGCGACAGCGACATGCCGAAGCTCGGCCTGACGCTGGCGCCTGCGAACAAGGCCGGCTCGGAGGCAATGGCGTGGTCGTCACCGCGGTCGATCCGAACGGCGTCGCCGCCGATCACGGCTTTCAGGTCGGCGACGTGATTCTCGATGTCGGCGGCAAGTCGGTTTCGAACCCGGCTGACGTCCGCAAGCAACTTTCGGAGGCGCGCAAGGAGGGCAAGCACGCGGTGCTGTTTCGGGTGAAGTCGGGCGAAGGAACGCAATTCGTCGCTCTGCCGCTCGGCAACGCCTGAGGAATGGGGCGATCCGCTGGCATCCGTCGCCCCCGCTGGCGGGCGTACCCTGGGGACGGGCCGCAAGGCCCGTCCCCGCCGAATACCAACTCTACCTCCCGGCATCCGTCGCCCCCGCCGGGGTGGAGTTGGTCGAGGGGTGGCGGGCTTGCCCGCCGCCCCCTCACTTTTCCCGGACCGGTGCATTGCCGGGTGAATTGCGCGAAACGATATGATCGATAGTAATGGGACGGTTGTCTTCGCCCGAATTGCTTTGCCGGTGCGGCGATACGCCATCATGCGCCTTCTCATCATCGAGGACGACCGCGACGCCGCCGATTATCTGGTCAAGGCGTTCCGCGAGGTCGGCCACGTCGCCGACCGCGCGACCGACGGCGAGGAGGGTCTGGCGCTCGCGCTCGACGGCCAGTACGACGTGCTGATCGTCGATCGGATGCTGCCGAAGCTCGACGGGCTGTCGATCATCGGCACCTTGCGCAGCAAGTCGGTCGAGACGCCGGTGCTCATCCTCTCGGCGCTCGGCCAGGTCGATGACCGGGTCAAAGGCTTGCGCACCGGCGGCGACGATTATCTGGCCAAGCCCTATGCGTTCTCGGAATTGCTGGCGCGCATCGAAGCGCTGGCGCGCCGGCGCGGCAGCCGCGGCGAGGAGACTGTCTATCGCGTCGGCGATCTCGAGCTCAATCGGCTGTCGCATCAGGTCAGCCGCGCCGGGCAGGAGCTGCAGTTGCAGCCGCGCGAATTCCGCCTGCTCGAATATCTGATGCGGCACGCCGGCCAGGTCGTCACCCGCACCATGCTGCTGGAGAACGTCTGGGACTACCATTTCGATCCGCAGACCAATGTGATCGACGTGCACATTTCGCGGCTGCGTTCGAAGATCGACAAGGGGTTTGCGCCAGCCGCTGCTGCATACCGTGCGCGGCGCGGGCTACATGATCCGCGACGAGGCGAGGTAGCCGAACCGTTCATCGTCGTGCCCGCGGAATCCACGACGTACTCCTCACCCCTCGGTGGGTCGAAGACTGATGATCTATTGTTTTGGGACGCTTTGAATTTCCGGCTTCGCCAGCACGCCGTTCGCGAACAGCGCGTCGATCCTTTCGGCCGCAATGCCCCAGTCGGCCAGCGCGGTCTGCGTGCCGTCGCCGAGCGCCTGCGGCGGCGTCGGCCGACCGGCGGGCGTTCTGGAGAAGCGCGGCGCCGGCGCCGGCTGCACGACGCCGCCGACTTCAACGAACGAGCCGCGCGCGGCATTGTGCGGATGATGCGGCGCCTCGGCCATGGTGAGAACCGGGGCAAAGCAGGCGTCGCTGCCTTCCAGCAGCGCGCACCATTCGTCCCTGGTCCGGGTCTTGAAAAGCTTTTCGAGTTTGCGGCGCAGCTCCGGCCCGTCATCGGTCGTGTAGGGAAGGCCGAGATGCTCGAACAAGACCTTGCGGAATTTCAGCTCGAGCGCGTGCGACGGCGACGAAACCGCCGTCGGCGCATTCGTAGACTTCATAGATCGCCGATCCGGAATCGAGCAGATTGGTTCCGCGCTCGAGGCTGATGCAGGCCTGCGGCGTAAAGGCCGTAAAACATCGTCATCAGCGAAGCGGCGCCTTCGGTCATCGCCGCATCGACGACCTGGCCCTTGCCGGAGCGCTGCGCCTCGATCATGGCGCAGGCCATGCCGAAGGCGAGATAGAGCGCGCCGCCGCCGAAATCCGCCACCAGGTTCAGCGGCGGCGTCGGCTTGCGCCGGCGCGGCCGATGGCGTGCAGCGCGCCGGTCAGGGCGAGGTAGTTGAGGTCATGGCCTGCGGCCTGCGCCAGCGGGCCCGACTGTCCCCAGCCGGTCATGCGGCCGTAAACCAGGCGCGGGTTGCGCGCCAGCACGGGCTCCGGGCCGAGCCCAAGCCGCTCCATCGTGCCCGGCCGAAATCCCTCGATCAGGGCATCGGCCTTGGCGATCAGATCGAATGTAAGGGCAAGCCCGTCGGGATGTTTCAGATCGAGCGCCACCGACGGACGCGAGCGCGCCAGCAACTCGAAGCGTGTCGGCATGCCGATGCCGAGGCCGCTCGGGGTCAGCCGGTCGACGCGGATTACGCTGGCGCCGAGGTCGGCAAACAGCATGGCCGCCATCGGTCCGGGGCCGATGCCGGCGAACTCGACGATGCGAAAACCCTGCAAAGGCCCCATGATCGCTGCCGTCCTTCCGACCCAGAAGTGCCTGCGCTAGACTGGCCAATCATGAACGCACACACGCGCTTTTATTGCCATAGAGAAATTGCTTCATGACGGCATTGGGCAAGCTGTTGCGCACGACGGCGTTTCAGTTGACGCTTGTTTATCTGTTGATCTTCGTTCTGTTCGCGGTCTCGCTGTTGGGCTATTTCGCCCTCAACACACGCCGGCTCATCACCGAGCAGATCACCCGCACGGTCAACTCGGAGATCAGCCGTTTACGCGAACAGTATAATGAGACCGGCATCAGGGGATTGGTGCTGTTCATCGATCTGCGTTCGCGCCGCCCGGGGTCGAGCGTTTATCTGGTGACGACCCCCAAGGGCGAGGGCCTTGCCGGCAATGTCGGCTCGCTGGAGCCGGGCGTCCTCGACCATCCGGGCTGGCTCGAAACCTCCTATCGCCGGATCGAGGCGCCGGACGACGCCGAACATCGCGCGCTGGTGGAGGTCGTGGAGTTGCCCGACGGTTTCCGCCTCTTGGTCGGGCGCGACCTCGAGGAGCGCGAGCGCATCTACGGCATCATCGCCAACGCCGGACGCTGGTCGTTCGCGCTGGTCGTCGTGCTCGGCCTTGCCGGCGGCTTCTTCGTCAGCCGCCGCGTCCTCAACCGCATCGATGCCATGACCGACACGGCGCAAACCATCATGGCCGGCGATCTCGCCGGCCGGTTGCCGGTCGCCGGCACCGGCGACGAACTCGACCGGCTTGCCGGCAACCTCAACGCCATGCTCGAGCGCATCGAAGCGCTGATGGGCGGCTTGAAGGAAGTCACCGACAACATCGCCCACGACCTCAAAACGCCGCTGACGCGGCTGCGCAACCGTTGTGAGCAGGCGCTGCGCGGCGCCAGGGGCGACGTCGATTACCGCGCAGTCCTGGAATCCACCATCGCCGAATCCGACGATCTGATCCGCACCTTCGACGCGTTGTTGATGATTGCACGCGCCGAATCCGGGCAGGCGCGCGGCAACATGACGGAATTCGACGCCGCCGAGATCGCGCGCGACGTCGGCGAATTGTACGAGCCGCTCGCCGACGAGAAGGGTGTTTTGCTCAAAGTCGATGCGCCATCGGCGGCGCCGGTGCGCGGCAATCGCGAGCTGGTAAGCCAGGCGCTGGCAAACCTCGTCGACAACGCGATCAAATATGCCGGGCCGGAGACCAGCAAAATCAACGGTGAAGCGGCCGAGATCGTGGTCGGCGCCGGCGCCGACGGCGAACGCATCACGCTGACTGTGGCGGATCGCGGCCCCGGCATTCCCGATGCCGATCGCGGCCGCGTCGTGGAGCGCTTTGTGCGGCTCGAGCAGAGCCGGTCGCAGCCCGGTTCGGGATTGGGACTGAGCCTTGCCTCCGCGGTCGCGCGCCTGCACGGCGGCGAGCTCAAGCTCGAGGACAATCATCCCGGTTTGCGGAGCATGATCGCTCTGCCGCGCGCCGGACCGGCGGGGGCGTGATGCGGCGGCCCGCGCCCGGGAAGCGGCCGCTCGAGAGCCCCGATGAAGCAGCCTTGGTCCGGCGAATCGCCGGCGCGGTGCCGCTGTCCTCGGCGCTGGGCCGCACCCGCCTTGCGGATTGGCTCGCGAGCAGTGCGCGAAAAGCCGCCGGCCGAGCGCTCAAATCGCTGATCGCGGAGCAGTCCGGCGCTGGCAAATCTGCTTGGCGGCATCGCCGAAGCGGCGCCCTACCTTTGGGACCTTATTGGTGCCGATCCGGCGCGCTTGGTCCGCCTGCTCAGCCGCGATCCGGACGATGAGCTTGCCGTGCTCATTGCCGCGACACGCGGCGCCGCCGCGCGCGGCCCGCGGGTCCGTTGACGTGATGCGCATTCTCCGCCGGATGAAGGCGGATGCGGCGCTTCTGGTGGCGCTCGCCGACATCGGCGGCGTGTGGCCGGTCGCCCGCGTCACCGCGGCGCTCACCGCTGTCGCCGAGACCGCGCTTGGCGCCGCGGTACGCCACCTGCTCGCCGAGGCCGCCGGGCGCGGCAAGCTGGCTCTGCCGCGATCTCGCAAAATCCCGAAGCTGGCTCCGGCTATGTCGTGCTGGCGATGGGCAAAATGGGTGGCTACGAGCTGAACTTCTCCAGCGACATCGATCTCATGGTGTTTTTCGACCGTGCAGCATCAATGCTGGCGCCAGGCGTTGAGGCCTCGCCATTCTATGTGCGGCTGACACGCGATCTGGTGAAGATCATGCAGCAGCGCACGGTCGACGGCTACGTCTTTCGCGTCGATCTGCGGCTGCGCCCGGATCCGTCTTCCACCCAGATCGCGATCTCGACCGAAGCGGCGCTCGATTACTATGAGAGCCGGGGACAGAACTGGGAGCGCGCCGCGTTGATCAAGGCGCGCCCCAGCGCCGGCGATCTCGCCGCCGGCGACAAACTGATCCGCGAGCTCTCGCCCTTCATCTGGCGGAAATATCTCGATTACGCGGCGGTCGCCGACGTGCACGCCATGAAGCAACAAATTCACGCCTATCGGGGCCATGGCGAAATCGCCGTCGAAGGCCACAACATCAAGCTCGGCCGCGGCGGCATCCGCGAGATCGAGTTCTTTGTACAGACCCAGCAGCTCATCGCCGGCGGGCGGCATGCCGAGCTGCGCAGCCGCTCGACCGTCGCGACGCTGGCGGCGCTCGCCGCCGATGGCTGGATCGACGGCGTGGCGCGCGACGAATTGACGGCGGCGTACGATTTTTTGCGTCGCGTCGAACACCGCTTGCAGATGATGGCCGACGAGCAGACGCACACGTTACCGACTGAGCGCGAGGCGCTGATGAGTTCGCGCATTTTCTCGGCTTCGAGGACCGCGATGATTTCGCCGCCGCCCTGCTGACGCATTTGCGCACGGTCGAGAAGCATTATGTCAGGCTGTTCGAAAGCGCGCCGGCTTTGCTGGCGCAGCGGCAGAACCTGTCGTTCGCAACGCCGCCGGAGCGCGAGGGCGAGACGCTCGATCGCCTTGCGGAAATGGGCTTTCGGCAGCCGCGCGAGGTCGCGGCCGCCGTGCAGCGTTGGCAGGCGCCGACCTACCGCTCCTTGCGCGGCGAACAGGCGCGGAAAAATATCGCCGAGCTGGTCCCGGTCATCATCGATCAGTTCTCGCGTGCGGAAAATCCCGATGCCGCCTTTGCCGCGTTCGATCGGTTTCTCGCTGGCCTGCGCGCCGGCGGGCGCTTGCTGTCGCTGCTGCGGCAAAATCCGGAGCTGATGGGCTTCATCGCCCTCATTCTCGGATCGGCGCCGCGGCTGGCCGATATTCTGGCGCAGCACCCGCACGTCGTCGATCCGCTGATTGAGCCAAGATTTTTCGGCGCGCTGCCTGAGGCAACACGGCTCGAAGCGGACCTGGTGCGGGCGCTGGGCGAGAGCTACGGCCACGAGGACGTGCTCGATGCGATCCGCTTGTTCGGCCAGGAGCACATGTTCCTGATCGGCGCTCGCACGCTCTCGGGGTCAGTCTCCGCCGAGCAAGCCGGCGGCATTTTCGCCGAGCTGGCCGATGTCCTCATTCGCGCGCTGCACCGCCGCGTGGAAGACGATTTCGCCGCCATGCACGGCCGCGTCCGCGGCCAGGAAACGGCGATCCTGGCGCTCGGCCGGCTCGGCGCGCGTGAGATGACCGCAATTTCCGACCTCGATCTCATCGTGGTCTACGATTTCGACGCCGAGCATCCGAATTCCGACGGCAAGCGTCCGCTCTATGGCGCCCAGTATTTTGCCCGGCTGACCCAGCGCTTGATCAATGCGCTCACGGTCAAGACCAATTACGGCGTGCTCTATCAGGTCGACATGCGATTACGCCCCTCGGGCCGTTCCGGTCCTCTGGCGACGCATATCGACAGCTTTGTCGGCTATCAGGAGCGCGAAGCCTGGACCTGGGAGCATATGGCGCTCACCCGGGCGCGTGTGGTCTCCAGCTCGCCGGCTTTCACGGCGCGGGTGGAGGCGGCGATCCACAACGTGCTCCGCCGCAACCGCGACCCGCGCGTCATTGCCGGCGACGTGGTCGAAATGCGTGCCGCGATCGCCAAGGAAAAAGGCGATGCCGATCCGTGGGATCTTAAATACGCGGCCGGCGCGCTGGTCGATATCGAGTTCATCTCCCAATATCTGCAGCTCGTGCACGCCGCCGCAACGCCGGACATCCTCGATACTTCGACGGCGCGGACGCTGGAGAAGGCGGCGCGCGCCGGCGTGCTCGGCGCCGAAGGCGTTGCCGTGCTGCGGCCGGCGGTGCGGCTCTATCACGACCTCACGCAGATTTTGCGGCTCTGCCTGCCGGGGGCCTTCGACCCGAAAGCGGCGAGCGCCGGCGTGCTCGGCCTTCTTGCTCGCGCCGCCGACCTGCCGGATTTTCCGGCGCTGCAGGCTTATGTCGTCGAAACCCAGCGCCAGGTGCGCGAGTGTTTCGTGCGGATTTTGGGAAGAGCGCCGTAACGCGCTACGCAAGGAGTGCCTCAGGGCGAGGGCTAAACGCGTCGGGGTCTGCAGGCGCCGTTTCCCGCGCCTCCAGCGGCAGCCGCACCACGACCGCGGTACCGGCGCCGAGCACGGAGCGGATGCGCATCGTGCCGCCATGCAGTTCGGCGAGCGATTTGGCGATCGCCAGGCCGAGGCCCGATCCCTGGTGCCGCTTGGTCAATTGGCTTTCGACCTGCTCGAACGGACGGCCGAGCTTGCGTAGCGCATCTTTCGGGATGCCGATGCCGTTGTCCTCGATCGCGATGGTGACCTTGCCGCCGCGTAGCCGCCCGCGTACGTCGACTTCGCCGCCGTCGGGCGTGAACTTGACTGCGTTGGACAGGAGATTGAGCGCGATCTGCTTGAGCGCGCGGCGGTCGGCCTTGAGCCTGATGCCGGGATCGATATGCGATTTCAGCGTCAGGCGCTTTTCGGTGGCGCGGCCCCAGACCACGCGCAGACTGTCGGCAACGATGCGGTCGAGCTCGACGGTTTCGGGCGCGAGATGGATGCCGCCGGCCTCGATCTTCGACATGTCGAGAATGTCGTTGATGACGTCGAGCAGATACTGGCCGCTGTCGCGGATGTCGCGCGAGTATTCGGTGTATTTGTCCGCGCCGAGCGGACCGAACATCGCCAATTCCATGATTTCGGAAAAGCCGATGATGGCGTTGAGCGGGGTGCGCAGCTCGTGGCTCATATTGGCCAGGAACTTCGACTTGGCCTGGTTGGCCTCCTCGGCGCGGGTCTTCTCCTCGGCGTATTTCCCGGCGAGGTCGGCGAGTTCGCCGGTCTGGCGCTCCAGCGTCTGCTGCGATTGGCGCAGATCGTTGATGGTGGCGATCCGCCGCTTCTCGCCTTCGATGAGTTTCTGCTCGTGCTGCTTGATTTTGGTGATATCGGTGCCGACCGAGACATAGCCGCCGTCCTTGGTGCGGCGTTCGCTGATGTGCATCCAGCGCCCGTCGTTCAGCTGCGCTTCGAAGGTGCGCGCGCCCTGGCGGCTGGCGGTCCTCGTTGGCGATGGTGGTGCGGATGATCGGCTTGCTGCCCGCGGCCACGACCGTTTCGTAGGGCGTGCCCGCGGCCACGGCCGCGTCGGGCAGGCGATGCAGCTCCTGGAAATTTGAATTGCACAACACCAGGCGATTGTCGGCATCCCACAGCACGAAGGCTTCCGGTATGGTCTCGATGGCGTCGCGCAGCCGCAAATCCGCCGCCGTGGTCCTCTCGACCAGGTTCTTCTGCTCCGAAACGTCGACGGCGATGCCGATCAGATGCAGCCCGGTTTCGCCCTCCTGGCGTGCCAATTCGCAGCGCACCCGCAGCCACAGCCAGCGGCCGTCGGCGTGACGCATGCGAAAAGCGTGATCGATCGAGGTCACCTCGGCGTCGGCGAGTTGCGTCGCGAGCTCGTAAAGGTCGATGTCGCCCTCATGCACCAGCGCGTTCAATTCGCCGAAGGTGAGCAGTTCGTCCTTCGCCGGCAGGCCGAGCATGTCGAACATCGAGCGGGACCAGAACACGCGGCCGCGCGCAAGATCCCAGTCCCACAACCCGCAGCGGCCGCGATTGAGCGCGGTGTCGATGCGGCCGCGCACGGTGTCGTGGATGAGATCGGCCTCGCGCGCGCGCGTCGCCTGCCAGTGAAAGGCAAAGCCGAGGATCAGCACCACGAAGCCGGTGGTTGCCGACAATGTAACGGTGAGCGCGGTGGTCGATCGCCAGCTGGCAAGCGCGCTCGATGCGGTCTCGACGACGGCGAGGATGCCGAGCGGATTGCGCAACGCCCGCACCGTGGCCAGCGCGGCGGCGCCGTCCGGCAGCGTGATCTCCAGCGTGCCGGCGGCGGCGCCGAACGTGGTCAGCGGCTGCGACGGCCCGAGCACGTCGAGGATTTGGCGGCCGAGCTTCTGCGGATCGTTCGGCACGCTGGCGACGATCGTGCCGTCGGCAGTCGGCGACGAGGATCGACCGATCACCGGCCGCCGCCCAGGCCGGCAGCGCATGCTCCAGCGCCGCGGAGGCGCGGCCGAAATTCGCTTTTGCGTCCTTCGCCGGATGGTCCGAGCCGATGGCAAGGTCGTCGGCGAGCGCCTCGATCACCTGCCGCGCGTCGCCGATGACCTGGCGGCGCTGTTCGAGCACCTGCACCACGGCGCCGATGCAGACGGTGATGAGAAAGGCGATGATGAGGACCGGGACGGCGCGGCGCAGCAGCGGCTCGGCGCTCAACAGCCGCCGATAGGCGGGTTTGGCAATCGATTTTGCCAACCCTTGAATCGAATCGGAACGTAGAGACGCACTCGCCGTGTCGGCGCGCGCCATCGCCTGCCTCCGTTCGGACGGTCCCCTGCACCCGCGTTCGGAAGGACGTGCCGCATCTCCTCCGAATCACTCTCCATAAGAATCGATGCGCGCTGATTTGTCGAGAATCGGCGAGCAGGAGTCAATATTTTTTTGAACGCCATCCACGCTTTTTGTCGCGCGCTGCTGCGTCGAAAAGCGTGAGCGGCGATCAAAGATGTGACTGCGTCCCGCGCCCTTCGCGCCGTTAATGCAGCGTCTGATAGCCGGCGATGACCAGCTCGACGGCGATCAGGACGACAATGATGATCTCCAGACGCAACGATCGTCTGGTGTCGATGATGTCGGTGAGAACTTCCGCGGTCTCGGCGATCACCGCAAGCTTGCGGGCAAGCGCTTCCGCGCGCTCCTTCAGTTCGTACTCGTCCTCGAGCCGCGCGTAGAGCCGGTCAGATCGGGACGATCCCAGACCACGTCGGGCTTTTCGGCGACCGCGACGCGGCCGGAAACGCGGTGCTGCACCAGCAAGGCGTTGCCGACGTGCTTGAGGATGGCGCGGCGGCCGGCGGCGGCGCGGCCGCGTTCGGCCAGCTGCCGGGCAAACGGCTCGACCAGATCGAAGACGCGCGGTGACTTCGCGCTCGTCGCGGGCCAGCACGACGCTCTTCGACAAGGCGTCGGCGATGACGATCAAGTGCTCGGGCGTGATCGTCTTCAGTGAGATCGGTCCGCCGGGAAGAATTTGATCGTCCTTGTCGGAGGCAATCTCGATCGGCACGCGTTTCTTCCTCGAAGGGCCTTACCGGACGGATCAAGCGCGGCTGCAGGCTGCGCAGCACCTCGCTCTCCTCCGCCGCCGTCAGTCCCATAAGGACGGCGACGCCATAGCGAAACAAGGTCACGAAGCCGTCGGCGCCGAATTTGTAGGTCAGCGGTGCGGTCGAAAGCACGTCGATCGTGCTCAGATTCGACGTGTCGATGCGATCGCTCAACAGCAGCGCCTTGATCCGTCTCCGGTTCTTGGGGCCTGGCGGATTATCGATCATCATCGGCTCACCTACGGGCCACGCAGCACGATGATTCAATGTCGGGATCGCGGTCCCCGGGCGCAATTGCGGAAACAAACGTCTGACGCCGTTCAGCTTTCCGCCAGCGTGCGCGCGACGATGTCGTGGACGTCGCGCGACAGCGCCGGCGCCGCGGCGACCCGCCGCAGCGTCGCTTCCGCGCGCGCGCGGCGTTCCGCTTCGAGCGCGCGCCAGGAGCGGAATGCGCCCATCAGGCGCGCGGCCACTTGCGGATTCTTCGGGGTCGAGCGCGAGCACGATGTCGGCGACGAAATCATAGCCGGCGCCGTCGATCCGGTTGAACTGGGTGTGGTTGGCTTGCGCGAACGAACCGATCAGCGCGCGCACGCGGTTGGGATTGGCCATGGAGAAGGCCGGATGCGCGGTCAGCGCGCGTACCCGTTCGAGCGTCGCCGGCTCCGGGATCGCCGCCTGCAGCGCCAGCCATTTGTCGATGATCAGCGGATCGTCGGCATAGCGGGCATAGAAATCGTCCAGCGCCGCCGTGCGCTCGGGCCGGTCGTACTTGGCGAGCGTTTCCAGCGCCGCCATGCGGTCGGTCATATTGTCGGCGCTCCGATATTGCGAGAACGCCAGCGCGATCGCCTCGCTCGCCCTGCGTCGCCGCCAAAAGGTCGAGGCAGACGTTCTTGAGCGCGCGCCGCCCGGCGCTCGCGGCGTCCGGCCGATAGGGGCCGGGCGTGATCATCTGCCGGTAGGCCTCCGCCAGCGCCGCGCCGAGCCGCTCGCCGATCGCGGCCCGCAAGCTGTCGGCGCGCGGCAAAGATCGCGTCGGGATCGACATCGCGGCCGATCTCGCGCGCGATATCGGCTTCGCTCGGCGGCGTCAGCGTCAGCGCGATAAAAGCCGGCTCGAGATTGCGGTCGGCAAGGATCGCGCCGAGCGCGGCCATGAGGCCGTCGTCCTCGCGCGCCGGCGCGTCTCGCGCAGGGCCGCGACATTTGCGGTCAGAAGCGACATCGCCAGCGTCTGCACCGCCTGCCAGCGATTGAACGGATCGCGATCGTGCGCGGCAAGGAAACGAAGGTCATCGGGTTCGATCGGCAACGACGAGCTTGATCGGCGCCGAAAAACCGCGGTTGAGCGAAGGGATCGGCCGCTCGGCGATGCCGGTGAAGACAAAGCTCTGGCTCGGCTCTCGTCAACTCGATGACGCCGCGGTCGAGCGGGCGGCCGTCGAGCATGAGCGGCAGATCGCCGCCGTCCTTGCCGACGAGCCCGACGCGCCAGCGGGATTACCATCGGCTTCTTGTCCGGCTGGCCGGGCGTCGGCGGCATCGTCTGCGCGATATCGAGCCGGTAGGTTTTGGCGCGCGCATCGTAGTGCGGCGCCACCACGATCTCCGGCGTGCCGGCTTGCGTGTACCAGCGCATGAACTGCGAGAAATCGCGGCCGCTGACGTCGGCGAAGCACTGCACGAATTGTTCGACCGTCGCGGCCTCGCCGTCATGGCGCGTGAAATAGAGGTCCATGCCCTGGCGGAACAGCTCGGGTCCGAGCAGGACCTTGATCATGCGCACGACTTCGCCGCCCTTGTCGTAGACGGTGGTGGTGTAGAAGTTGTTGATCTCGTGGTAGAGCTCGGGCCGCACCGGATGCGCGAGCGGGCCGGCATCCTCGACGAACTGGTGCGAGCGCAGCGCGCGCACGTCGCCGATGCGCTCGACCGCGCGCGAGCGCTGGTCGGCGGAGAATTCCTCGTCGCGGAAAACCGTGAGGCCTTCCTTCAGGCACAGCTGGAACCAGTCGCGGCAGGTGATGCGGTCGCCGGTCCAGTTGTGGAAATATTCGTGCGCGATCACCGCCTCGATATGGGCGTAGTCGGTGTCGGTCGCGGTCGCCGGCGAGGCCAGCACGTATTTGTCGTTGAAGATGTTGAGGCCCTTGTTCTCCATCGCGCCCATGTTGAAGGCGGAGACGGCGACGATCATGAAAATGTCGAGATCGTATTCGCGGCCGAACGCCTGTTCGTCCCAGCGCATGGCGCGCTTGAGGCTGTCCATGGCGTAGAGCGAGCGCTCCTCCTTGCCCGGCTCGACATAGATGTGCAGCGCGACGTTGCGGCCGGACATGGTGGTGAAGCTGTCGGCGACGCGCGCGAGATTGCCGCCGACCAGCGCGAACAGATAACAGGGCTTTTTGAACGGGTCGTGCCAGACCGCGAAATGGCGGTTGGTGCCGGCGCACGTCGCCCTGCGCGATCAGATTGCCGTTGGAAAGAAGAACCGGCGCCTCGTTTTTGTCGGCCTCGATGCGCGTGGTGTAGACCGCCATCACGTCCGGCCGGTCGAGGAAGTAGGTGATGCGGCGGAAACCCTCGGCCTCGCACTGCGTGCAATAGGTCGCGCCGGCGCGGTAAAGGCCCATGAGCTGCGTATTGGCGGCCGGGTCGACGACGGTTTCGATCTCAAGCTCGAACGGCCGGTTCGGCGGCTGGGCGATCGTCAGCCGCTCGGGCGTGGCGACGAAGCTTCCGCTCGGCAGCGGCTTGCCGTCGAGCGCAAGCGAACGAAGCTTTAATTCCTCGCCGTCGAGGATGAGCGGCGCCGGCGTGCCGGCGCTGTTCGGCTTGAGCTTGAGCTTGGCGCGGACAATGGTCGCGGTTGGATCGAGCGATACGTCGAGCGTCGACGGTTTCGATCAGCCAGTCGGGCGGACGGTAGTCCTTCAGGCGGATGGGACGCGGTTCTTCAGTGCGCATCGGCTTGATGTAGAAGGTTTGACGGCTAATTGAAAGCGCAGGGAGTTGGCCTGTCGCACAAGGATGCTCACCCGATGCCAGCCATGCGCGCGATGGTGCTCGATCGGCCGCAGATGCTGCTGACGCTGCGGGAGCGCCCGATTCCCCAGCCGGCCGATGGCGAGATTTTGGTCGAGATCGAAGCCTGCGGGGTCTGCCGCACCGACCTGCATGTGATCGACGGCGAGCTGCCGCGTCCGAAGCTCCCGATCGTACCGGGACACGAAATCGTCGGCCGCATCGCGGCGCTGGGGTCGGGCGTGACCGACTTTACTCTCGGCGAGCGCGTCGGCATTCCCTGGCTGGGCGCGACTTGTGGCGTGTGTCCGTATTGCCGTTCCGGTCGGGAGAATTTGTGCGATGCGCCGCTGTTCACCGGCTACACGCGCGACGGCGGCTATGCGACGCACACGGTCGCCAACGCGCGATTTTCTTTTCCATTGCCGGACGATACCGATGCCGCAGAAGCGGCGCCGCTGCTGTGCGCCGGGCTGATCGGCTGGCGCAGCTACCGCATGGCCGGGCAGGGGACGGCACTCGGCCTCTATGGCTTTGGCGCTGCCGCCCACATTTTGGCGCAGGTCGCCATTTGGCAGGGGCGGCGGGTTTATGCATTCACGCGCACGGGTGACACGGCGGCGCAGAACTTTGCGCGTTCGCTCGGCGCGGTCTGGGCCGGCGGCTCCGACGAGATGCCGCCGGAGCCGCTCGATGCCGCCATCATTTTTGCGCCGGTCGGGGCGCTCGTTCCGGCGGCGCTCGCCGCGGTCAAGAAAGGCGGGCGCGTGGTCTGCGGCGGCATTCACATGTCGGACATTCCAGGCTTTCCCTATCGCCTGCTTTGGGAAGAGCGCCAGCTTTTGTCCGTTGCCAATCTCACGCGCCGGGACGCCTATGAATTTCTGGCGATTGCGCCGCGCGCCGGCATCAAGATGCAGGTGACGCGCTATCCGCTCGAGCGCGCCAACGAGGCGCTGGCCGATTTGCGGGCTGGCCGCTTCGAAGGAGCGGCGGCGCTAATTCCGTAAAGTGCGTCACCGCTCGCCGAGCGCCACAGGCCCGCGATCGATGAAAAAAAGCAAAGGCAATCCAGAGCAATGTCTGGATTGCCTCAGCTTGGAAATCTTGCAGTGACGTCGCGTTAAGTCGCCGGACTTAACCGCAGATCCAGACGTAGCCGATCGGGGACATCCGCCAGCAACTGCCGACGCCATAGGGCCACCAGCGTCCACCATACCAGCGCCGACCGTGACCGTACCAGACGCCGCCGTAGTAGCGTCCGCCGACCCGATAGTGACCGCCGGCAACGACGTGGCCGCCGTGAACCACCCGCCCGCCGTGCCCCACAACATGTCCACCGTGGCCGCCGTGCCAGCCGCCGTGACCACCATGGCCGCCGCCATGACCGCCACCATGGCCGCCGCCGTGGCCGCCGCCATGACCGCCGCCATGACCGCCACCGTGGCCACCGCCGTGTCCGCCACCATGACCGCCGCCGCCTCTCGCCTGTGCCGACATAGTCGTCGCCGTCATCAGCAGACCCGCAACGCCCACGGTGGCGAGACAATACGCAGCGAACAGAGTGCCGATCGCCAGCAGGCCGGCCACCAATTTGCGCCTTCTCTTTTCATCACTCCCGGTCATTTCATCACCTCTTTCACATTGCCAACTTCACGCGCCTTAAAGTCCCGAATGCCTGGGCTCACGAAATGCCGAGGCGAGCTCTAATCTCGCACCAAACCCCGGCCGGGCGATATTCAATTCTTGCTTCGCCGCCGAGTTCGTGTGCCAAACCGCGTTCAATGAGCCGCGAGCCAAATCCTTTGTGTCGCGGCACTTTGACCCCGGGTCCGTCCGTTTCCAGCCACTCGAGCTGCAATTCGCGACCATCGGCTTGAGAATGCATCTGCCAGGCGACGCGGACGCGGCCCTTTTCGGTCGACAGGGCTCCGTATTTCACCGCGTTGGTCGCCAATTCGTGCAACGCCATGCTGATGGAAAGCGCCATCTTTGCGGACAGCCGCACCGGCGGCCCGCTGACCTCGAACCGGCTCGGAGGGCCGCCGCGATAGGGGCTGATGGCTTGGGCAACGATTTCATTGAGGCTGGCGCCTTCCCAGCTTTCGCTGGTCAGCACGTCATGCGCGCGCGACAAGGCCATCAGCCGGGATTCGAACATTTCACGTCCGCTCCCGTCGCTGCGCGGTCGCCGGAACGATTGCGCGGCGACGGCCTGCACGGTGGCGAGCGTATTCTTCACGCGGTGGTTCAGTTCGTTGAGCAGCAGCAGCCGGTGCTCCTCGATGCGTTTGCGCTCGGTAATGTCGACGCCGACGCTGACCGCGCCGACGATGTTGCCGGAACGATCGCGGAGCGGCGCCGCCTGCACCAGTCCTGACGTTGTGGAGCCGTCGGTGAAGCGCAGCTCCATCTCTTCGTCGTTTACGGTTTCGCCTCGCACCGCGCGCCGCAGCGGCAGGCGATCGGGCGGGAGCTCCGCTCCATCCTTGAAAACGCGAAAGTGTTGTGGAGCTTCTGCCGGCGGTACCGACAGCGAAGCATTCGCCGTTTCCGGCATCCGCAGCATTTCGGCGGCGCACCGGTTGCCGATGACTTTCATTCCGGCGCTGTCAAAAGTGAACCAGACCGCGACCGGCACCGTATCCAGCACCGCCTGCAGCCGTGTCTTCTGCACTTCCACTTCCGCAGCGGTTTCGCGGCGCAATCGCGCCATCGTAATATTGGCATTGACGCGGGCCAGCAGTTCCTGGGCGCTGAACGGCTTGGTCAGGTAATCATCGGCCCCGGCATCGAGGCCTTCAACTTTCGCATCGTCTCCGGCACGCGCCGACAGCAGCAGGATCGGCAGACCGCTGAGCTGCGGATCGGCCCTGATCTCGCGCAACAGTCCAAAGCCGTCGAGCGCGGGCAGCATGACGTCGGACAGAAGGAGATCCGGCCGTCGTTGGCGGACCGCCTGCAATGCTGCAACGCCATTGGCAACGGTTTCGACGTCGTAGCGGGTCGTCAGCAGCCGCCGCACATAGTCGCGCATGTCGGCGTTATCGTCGGCAACCAACACGCGCGCTCGCGTTCCAGGTGCTGCATCGTTCGACGGCGGATTCGCCGCTTCCCGCGGAATCTCCGATGGAGCCGGACTCGTATCGGCGGCCTGCGGCAGCCACCGCAGCGCCTCTTCCACGAATGCCATCGCCTTGGTGGCGGTGGATATGTCCCGCCGCGCGGTCGCTGCAGCCGCGGGGGCGCGCGCTACGCCGTAAGGCAAGGACACCGTGAACGTGGTGCCGCGGTCGACTTCGCTGTCCACCCGCACTTCAGCGCCAAGCTGGCTGACCAATTCGCGCACCAGCGCCAGTCCGATGCCCGATCCTTCGTGGGTGCGGCCTCGCTGGCCGTCCACGCGGTGAAATCGCTCGAAAACGTTCGGCAATGCGCCGGACGGAATGCCTACGCCGGTATCGCTGACGGACAGCTCAACGCGGCCGCCGCCGACGTCGCGAAGCTGGACGGAGATACTGCCCGCGAAGGTGAACTTGAAGGCGTTGGAGAGGAGATTAAGAACGATCTTTTCCCACATGTCGCGGTCGACATAGACCGGGCGCGGCAGCGGATCGCAGGCGATATTGAGCGTCAGCCCGGCGCGCTGGCAAACCGATTCGAAATTCGATGCCAACTCACGGGTGAGCGCGGCCAGATCGGTGCTCTCGAAATTGACCTGCACGCGGCCGGCTTCCACCCGCGAAAAATCGAGCAGCGTATTGACGAGCCGCAGTAGCCGCAGCGCATTGCGGTGGGCGACCGTCACCTCTTCCAGCCGCTTGCCCGGCAATTCATCGGCATGGCGCAGGGTGTCTTCCAGCGGCCCCAGCATCAAGGTCAGCGGGGTGCGAAATTCATGGCTGACGTTGGAAAAGAACGCGGTCTTGGCGCGGTCGATCTCGGCCAGCGCTTCGGCGCGGCGGCGCTCTTGCTCGTACGCCTCGGCATTGGCAATCGCCGCCGCGATTTGCCCCGCGATCAATTTCATGAAGCCGGAATAATTGTCGTCGAACAGCCGGAATGGATTGAGGCCGGCAATGAGAAAGCCGGCGCGGCCGGTTTCGCCGCTCGGCATGATTGGCAGCACGACCGCACGATCGGGCGCCTGCTGCCAGGCGCCGCTTGGGAACGTCGCCTGGAATAATGTTTCGAGGCCCGAAACCACCCGCGGCCGATGCTGCTCGGCGACGTCCGCCAGCGGCCACGGGCCGGCGCCGTCCAGCGACAAGGAGCCCATCACCGCCGGATGATCGCGGTCGATCCCGGCGGTGCTGGCGAGAACGGCCGTGCGTCCGTCCGGCTCCAGCATGTAGATCATTGCGAACGGCAGATCGCGGGTATTGGTGCAAAGGGCGCGCGCGCTTCGTTCGCAAGCTTGTTCGAGGCTGCGGGCATCCGCGGTCGTAGCCGCAAGCTCGCGCAACAGCGCCAGCTGCCGCTCACCGATGACGCGCTGAGTGTCGTCGCTATTGGCGCAGAAAATGCCGCCGACCGTGCCGTCGTCGGCGGGGATCGGGCTGTAGGAGAAGGTGTAGTAGGTTTCCTCGGGATAACCATTGCGCTCCATGATCAGGAGCTGGTCTTCTACGTAGGTGCCTTCGTTTTCGTCCATGGCTCGGGAGAGCATCGGCCCGATGTCATGCCAAATTTCGCGCCAGACCACGGAAGCGGGCTTGCCCAGCGCCCAAGGATGCTTGCCGCCAATGATTGACTTGTAAGGATCGTTGTAGAGATAGATGAGCTCCCGCCCCCAGCCGATCCAAATCGGCTGTCGCGAGGTGAGCATGATGCCGACCGCGGTGCGCAGGCTTTTCGGCCAAGCCTCTGGCGCGCCGATCGACGTACTCTCCCAGTCGAACACGCGCATCAACCGGGCAAGTTCGCTGTTGCCCAGCAATGGCCGCTCGGACTTAACCAATCTCACTGGAACGTAGGTATCGGCCAGCGCCGGTCCCTCATCCATTTCGACCCCCCGCCTGCAGCTCGGCGAGCCGTCCGAAGGCGTCCTAAGCCAGTCTCAACACGCAAGATTCGAAAAAGTTCCATAGTTCCATTTGCGGGCGGCGGGGGACATCAAGCAGGACTTCGGGCAAGAAGCGCCAACGCGTCGCCTGCCTTGGCCTAGCGCCGCGGCTCGGCATGGCCGATCACGCGCTGGATGGCCGGATAGCGCCGGCGCAACCCGCGCTCGACGGCATCAACCAGATCGTGGACGGTACTGACCGAGAGCGCCGGATCGACGCGGCAGTGGAAGTTGACGATTTCGCCGTCGGCAGTTTCGCGCACACGCACATTATGCATTTCGCCAAGGCCCACTAAACCGGTCGCGAGCGCGGCGAGGGCTTCGCCAATCTCCACGACCCGGGCGGTGGTGGCGTCACGGCCGGCGAGGACAACGGCCGCCAGCGGCTCAATGTGCGTTTCGACTTCGACTTCCGGTCCCAGTTCTTCCCGGATCGCCTCCTCGAGCCGGCTCGCGGTCTCATGCGCGGCGGCGAGCGGCAGCGTGCCTTCGACCTCGAGATCGGCCGACACCGACAAGCGCTCGCCGATCGCCTGCACGGCGACGTGGTGAACGGCCAGGCCGGCGTTATGCGCAATCAGGATGACGCGTTCGCGCACCGTCTCGTCGTCGAGCGCGCGCGGCTCGGTGGTGATGGTGATCTCCGCCTCGGGCAGGTCGGAGCGAATGGCGCGGGTCAAACGATCCTTGATCGCGGTGACGCGGTCGAGCGGCAGCGTGCGGCTCACCCCGACGCCGAGTTCGACGAACAGCACCGCGCCGGCCGGTCGCGCCCGCACCCGCTCGATGGCGACGACGCCGGGGACGCGCCGCGCGATCGCGGCTATCCGTTCGCTCACCCCGGCCGGCGCCGTATCCGTCAGAGTATCGATGGTGCGCCGGCCGAGCCGCCAGCCGGCGACGCATATAAAGACCGCGACGACGATCGCCGCCACGGCGTCGGCCCGGAAGTAACCGAGCGCGACACCGCCAAGCCCGATCAGCACCGCGAGCGACGACCACATGTCGGACCCGAAATGCAGCGCGTCGGCTTCGAGCGCCTCGCTCAATGTCTTTCTGGCGACCCGCCGCAGCGTGCGCGCACGAAAGAAGTCGATAACGATCGATGCGGCGATGATGGCGAAAGCGGCGGGCGTCGCAGCGACGGCATAGGTGCGCTCGCCCAACAGGCGCTGCGCCGCCTCGAAGATCACGACCGCAGAGAGCAAGAACAGGAAACCGGTCTCGACCAGGGCGGTCACACTCTCGACCTTGCCGTGGCCGTATTGGTGCTCCGCATCGGCCGGCTTGCCGGAAATGCGTACGGCAAAATAGGTGAGCACCGTCGCGGCGAGGTCGAGCAGCGAATGGCCGGCCTCCGACAGGATGGCGAGCGAACCGGTGAGAAGGCCGACAATCGCTTTCGCTGCGGTAAGCGCCGCGGAGGCGGCAATCGATCCGAGCGCGGCTTTTTCCTTCTCGTTCATGCCGGACCTCGGCACAACGTTGCGTGCCTGCGGATATGCCGATGAGCGGTGCCAAGATCGCGCAGAGCGGCGCATATTGGACGTCGACGGCTTACCGGGGGCCCATCTCCCGGTCAATTAGCGACGGCCCTCGGTCTTTTCGGCCGATGATCGCGCATCCGCCAGCTAAAGCCCAAGGTCGCCGAGGCCCAGGTGATCGTCGGGCCGGCGTCCGAGCGGCCAGCGGTATTTGCGCTCGGTTTCCGCGAGAGGCATGTCGTTGATGCTGGCGATACGCCGGCGCATCAGACCACGCTCGTCGAATTCCCAGTTCTCGTTGCCGTAACTGCGAAACCATTGGCCGCCGTCGTCATGCCATTCATAGGCGAAGCGCACGGCGATGCGGTCGTCGCGAAACGCCCATAATCTTGATACCGGTAGTCGAGTTCGCGATTCCATTTGCGCGTGAGAAACTCCTCAATCGCCGCGCGGCCGCCGATGAATTCCACGCGGTTGCGCCATTGGCTGTCGACGGTATAGGCCAGCGCGACGCGCGCCGGATCGCGGCTATTCCAGGCGTCTTCGGCAAGCCGCACTTTCTCCCGTGCGGTTTCGGTGGTGAAAGGCGGCAATGGTGGGCGGGCTTCGGCAGGCATTGTCATTTCCCTTTCGCGCTACCGGCGTTCTCGCGCAGTGCCTTGTTTTCTGCTTCGAGCTGTTCGAGCCGTGCCTGCAGCGACGTGAGCACGGGTTCAAGCTCGGCCTCGCTGAACCGCGGCGTGATATGCTGCGGGCAATTCCAGTCGAACGCCTCCAGATGCAGCAGGAAAGCGCGCTCGGGCTTTGCTTTGTATCCGGGCAAAGCCAGCTTCTCGGCAAGCGCAGGGTTTGCGCTTAAGTCCTTCGCTTCAATGCGCGCATAGATCTTGAGCCGGCGGCGCCGCGGGTAATCCATCAGGATCAGCGCCGCGCGATCGTTCGCGGCCGCGTTGCCGAGACTGATATATTGCCGGTTGCCGCGAAAATCCGCGAAAGCGAGGGTCTTGTCGTCCAGAACGCGCACGAAGCCTTCCGGGCCGCCGCGATGCTGTACATAGGGCCAGCCGTTTTCCGAAACGGTCGCCATGTAGAAGCTGTCGCGTGCGGCGATGAAGTCTGCTTCGGCCTCGGTAAACCGGTCGAACGATCTGTTACCTTTAAAGCCGTTCCAGAAACCGCCGCTGCCGTTGGCGGCTTGCGCAGCTTTGACGCTAGGCGTGCTGGCAATGTCCAGAAAACGATACGCCATGATAGTTCTCCGCGGGAAGCAACCCTTTCGGCCTAAAAGCCTCCCGCAGGCGAATCTGGAGTATTTTGGAAATGACAATAATGATGTATATGAAAAATTGATTATTTCAATTTACGGAACAATCCGTGGATCGGCTCCAAGCCATGGCCATTTTGGTGGCGGCGGTCGAAACCGGCAGCCTCACCGCGGCCAGCCGCAAACTGGGCGTGCCGCTGCCCACCGTGAGCCGGAAGCTGTCGGAGCTTGAAGCGCGTCTGCGCGCGCAAGTCCTCATCCGCTCGACGCGCAAGCTGACGCTCACCGAGACCGGCGCGGCTTATGTCGCCGCGTGCAAGCACATCCTCGAACAGGTCGGCGAGGCGGAGCGTGCGGCCTCCGGCGAATACCGCGCGCCGAAAGGCGACCTCGTGGTTACCGCGCCGATTGTGTTCGGGCGGCTGCACGTGCTTCCGGCTGTCACCGAGCTTCTCGCGACCTATCCGGAAATCAATGTGCGAATGCTTCTCTCCGACCGCCACCTCGACCTGATCGACGAACAAATCGATGTCGCGGTCCGCATCGGCGCGCTGCCCGACAGCAGCCTGGTAGCCATGCGCGTCGGTTTCGTCCGGCGGGTTGTGTGCGGAAGCCCTGCCTATTTCTCCAAGCATGGCACGCCGAAGGCGCCAGCCGATCTGTCGAAGCTTGACTGCGTCACATTTGCCGGATCGTTTTCGGTCGCGTCGTGGGGCTTTACCATGCCGGAGAGCAAGGCGGGGCGGGCAATCGCAGTTCAGTCACGGCTCTCGGTGAATACCGCGGAGGCGGCGATCGACGCCGCCGTCGCCGGCGTCGGCGTGACTCGCGTATTTTCCTACCAGGCCGCGCAGGCGGTGGCGCAGGGCAAGCTGAAGATCGTGCTGGCAAGGTTCGAGTTGCCGCCGCTGCCGGTGAACATCGTCCATGCCGGTCAACATCCCTTGCCGCGTAAGCTGCGCGCATTTCTCGATTTCGCCGGCCCCCGCATCCGCGAGCACGCCGCAAAGGCCGCGATGGTCAAAGGCCAGGGATAAAGGAAGCGATGACTTGGTCGCCGGACGCCTTCCGGATGGCCGTGGCGCATGCGGTGCTGGTCATGGAACTACCCGGCCGTTCAATGGCCGTGATCCAGCCTGCTTGTTGGACGACATTGAACTCTAGCACTTGATGGGCATCTTCTGCTATTTCGCTGCTGATCGATCATGCCCGAACAAGGTAACTCGTGCTCGCTGTTTCACGTAAATTCTCTATCGCGCCGATGATGGAATGGACCGACCGGCATTGCCGGTTCTTCCATCGCCTGCTGACGCGCCGCGCGCTGCTTTACACCGAGATGCTCACCACCGGCGCGGTGCTGCACGGCGATCGGGCGCGGCTGCTGCGTTACGATCCGGCCGAGCATCCGCTCGCGCTGCAGCTTGGCGGCTCCGAGCCGCGGGCGCTCGCCGCCTGCGCGCGCATCGGCGCCGATTTGGGCTTCGACGAGATCAATCTCAATGTCGGCTGCCCCTCCGATCGCGTGCAGGACGGCCGCTTCGGCGCCTGCCTGATGGCGGAGCCGGCGCTGGTCGGCGACTGCGTCGCCGCGATGAAGGCCGCGGTGTCGATTCCCGTCACGGTCAAATGCCGCATCGGCATCGACGATCAGGACCCGGAGCCGGCGCTGGAAATCTTTGCGCGCGCGGTCGAGGAGGCCGGCGCCGACGCGCTCATCGTCCACGCCCGCAAGGCCTGGCTCAAGGGCCTGTCGCCGAAGGAGAACCGCGAGGTGCCGCCGCTCGATTATCGCCGCGTCTATCGGCTCAAGGCGGCGCATCCGCGTCTGACCGTCGTTCTCAATGGCGGCATCGGCAGTGTCGAGGAGGCGCGCGCGCACCTTGCTCGCGTCGATGGCGTCATGATGGGCCGCGCCGCCTATCAGGAGCCGTGGCGCTTGCTCGCCGTCGATCCGCTTGTGTTCGGCGAGCACGCGCCCTTCGCGTCGCCGAAGGAGGCCGCAGCGGCGTTGATCCCCTATATCGAGCGCGAACTGGCGCAGGGCACGCGGCTCCACGCCATCACGCGCCATCTGCACGGCCTGTTCCGCGCCGTGCCCGGAGCGCGCGCGTTCCGCCGCCATCTCGCCGGCGCCGCGACGAACCCGAGGCGCGAGGCGCGAAATGTTCGCCGCCGCGCTCGCTGCTGGTGCGGGGACCGGGATCGCGAATTGGCGACATGTCGCCGCCTGAACGCATCAATCGCGGAAAGATCACGTAAGTACCAAAAATGTTCCTCGGCGTCGGCTTGAACGAAATTCTCTGGCTCGCGCTCGCGATCGTCATCGGCGGCGTGATCACCGGACTGCTCGCCGGCCTGTTCGGCGTCGGCGGCGGCTCGGTCATCGTGCCGGTGCTCTACGAGGTCTTTCGCGCGCTCGGCGTGCCGGAGGACGGTGCGCATGCAGCTTTGCGTCGGCACCTCGATCGCCATCATCGTGCCGACGGCGATCCGCTCCTATCTCACCCATCGCGCCAAGGGGCTGGTCATCCCGCGGCGTGATCAGGCTGTGGGCGGTTCCCGCCGTGATTGGCGTCGCCTGCGGCGCGGTGATCGCGGCCTTCGCGCCGGCCGCCGTCTTCATGCTCGCCTTCGTGCTGATCGCCAGCTTCATCGCGATCGAAACTGCTGTTCGCCGGCGATCGCTGGAACCTCGGCACCGATCTGCCCGGCACCGTTGCCGATGGCGCTTTACGGATTCGGCATCGGGCTTGCCGGCTCGCTGATGGGCGTAAGCGGCGGCGCGCTCTCCACCATCGTGCTCACGCTCTACGGCAAGCCGATCCACAATGCGGTCGCGACCTCGGCCGGGCATCGGCGTGCCGATCACCATCGCCGGCACGCTCGGCTTTATTCTCGCCGGCCTGCCGCACCAGGCGCTGCTGCCGCCGTTGTCGCTCGGCTTCGTTTCGTTGATCGGTCTCGTGGTGATGGCGCCGGTGTCGAGCTTCGCCGCGCCTTACGGGGCGCGGCTTGCCCACAAGCTGTCGCGGCGGCACGCTCGAAATCGCGTTCGGCATGTTTTTTGCTGCTGGTCTCGCTGCGTTTCCTCGTCAGCCTGATCTGAGCGGCTATAAGGCGTTCGGCTGCGCTCACGATAGCCGCGCAGCAGCAGCCGGTCGCCGCGCACTTCCCAGCTCTGCAGCCGGTTGAGGAAGCTCATGCCGAGGAGGCTGGTCTTGAGCTGGCCGGGCTGCGCCACCAGCGCCTCGACCGAGCGCTCGACGAGGCCGCCGATGGCGATGCGGTCGAGCGTGACCGGCGCCGCGCGCGTGCGGCCGTTGGCGGTATCGATGTTGGCCGTATAGGCGAGCACTTCGAGCGGCAGGCCGGCGGCCTTGGCGTCGTCGCGGGTGAGCACGACCGAGCTGGCGCCGGTATCGAGCACCATGGCAACGCGCGCGCCGTTGATCTGCGCGATACATGCGAAATCGCCGTTCGCGGCGCGCGCGACCTCGACCGTGCGTCCGTGCGCCGATCACATGGCCGGGCATGAGTTCCGCCAGCACCCGGTCGGCGACATCGCGCAGTTCGAACCGATAGGAATAGCCGACCACCAAGAACAGGGCCAATGACGACCCAGAGCAGCGCGGCGGTGAGCGCCTGCGCAAAGCGCTCGCGGAACAGCGATCAGCACGGTGCCGCCGACGAAGACGAGCAGCGCGATCTTGTAGGCGAGCGAGACAAAATCCCCGCTCGACAGCGGGCCGACCGTGCCTTCGCCGCGGCGCGCGATGAGCGATCGAGAATCGCGATCAACAGGCCGGCCAGCAGAACCCACAACAGCCGTTGGCGCACGGCGACTCATCGCGCTCATTGGCATGCCGCCATCGCGTGCCAGTCGTGCTCGGCCAGCGTCTCTCAGCGACGGTTTCGATCGGCGCAGCGCGGTCAGACGCGTCTCCGAGAACAACGCACGGCGCGCAGGCGAGGATATGCGCGGTCGAACATCTCTAGCCGGCCGCGCCGAACAGCGCCTTCGGGCGCGGCGCGTCCGTCGTCGGAGGATGACGACATCCGCATGCGGCTGGATCGGCGGCGCGCCGTCGGCGATCGGCGCCAGCGCCGACATCACCCGCTCCGGCGGGAAGGTGACGATCACCTCGGTGCCGATGCGCAGCTTGGATTTGAGCGTGAACGTGCCGCCATGCAGATCGATGAGATTCTTGGCGATCGGCAGTCCGAGGCCGGCGCCCTGTTCGGCCGACTTGATCGAGTTCGAACCCTGGCCGAACGAAGCCAGCACGACCGGAATTTCCTCTTCCGGGAATGCCGGGCCCGGTATCCTTGACGCTCATGTACTGGCCGCCGGAGGCGGTCCAGCCCACCTTCAGCCAGATCTCGCCGCCCTGCGGCGTGAACTTGATGCGCGTTGGACAGGAGGTTGAGGCAGATCTGGCGCACCGCCCGCTCGTCGGCCCACAGCCGCGGCATGTCCGGCTCGAACAGTTCGTGGATGGTGATGCCGCGATTGCCGGCGCGCAGCTTGAGCAGATGGTGGCAATCCTCGACCACGCGATGCAGCGACACCGCCTCCTCGTTGAGCTCGTAGCGGCCGGCTTCGATGCGCGAGAGATCGAGGATTTCGTTGATGAGGTTGAGAAGATGCACGCCGGAATTGTGAATGTCGCCGGCATAGTCCTTGTACGTCGGCACGGCGTGCGCGCCGAAAATCTCGCGCCTTCATCACCTCCGAGAAGCCGAGGATGGCGTTGAGCGGCGTGCGCAGCTCGTGGCTCATCTGCGCGAGGAAACGCGATTTCGCGATGTTGGCGGCTTCGGCGCGGCGGCGCGCTTCGTCGGAGATCGACTTCGACTGTTCCAGCTCGCCGATCAGCGCGTCCTTCTCGGCGCGGGCCTCAAGCGTCGCCAGCGTCGTCGAATAGAGCCGGTAAGCCAAGCAGCGAAAAATAACCCTCGGCGGTCAGCGCCATGACCGCGAGGATGTAGTCGTGCAGCGTGCCCTTGAACGCGAAATCGAGCGCAATCGCGATGGTGACCGGAAGCGTGAGCGCGAAGACCGCGACCGGCAGGCTCGAAGCCAGCATGCTCGAGATCGCCACCACCAACAGCATGACGAACAGCATGAACGTGCCCGACTGCTCGTCGACGCCGACCGGATGGATGAGGATGAAGGTCCACGCCATGCCGAAGAACAGATCGAGCATGATGAAGCGCAGCCGCCAGGAGCGCAGATTGGCGGTCGACGGCGGTTCGTCGAGAAACTGCCGGCATTGGCGCGGATGATGACGAGGTGGATGATCAGCGCGCCGCCGGTCCATACGCCCGAGGTGAGCGCTCCGGTCCACAGGCTGGACAGCAGCCCGATGGTGACGATCAGGAGCAGGATGACCGGCGAGGCCGACAGCCGGTTCTGGGCGAATTGGCGCAGCAATTCGTAGTCGAACACCGGCCGCGTGCCGCTGGTCGATGTCAGCCGGTCGCGCGCCTCGCGCACGTGCTGGGTGGCGAGGCGGCGCTTCGTCGAGCGGGCGACGGCGGCGCCCGGCGAGGCGGGCTCGCGCGGTTCGCTGGTCGTCTGTGGCATCGCAATCCGCGGCTGGCGATAATTCGCGATAAAAGTCGCGCAAATTCCTTAAGACGAGGCTTAAGGCGCGGCCGAGGCGGCCGTTAATGCAAGCAATCGTTCAACTTTGGGCGGGCCGGCGACGGTCGCACGGCGACGGCTGGTGCGCGCCTGGCCGCCGGGTATGCCGGCGCGATAAGTTCGCGCCGTCAACGGGATAGGAGGCGATTGCAATGAAGCTCTACGATGGCGGCCGCGCGCCCAATCCGCGCCGGGTGCGCATATTCCTCGCCGAGAAGGGGATCAGAGTCCCGATCGAGCACGGTGGACATCGCCGCGCATTGCAGCACCGCACTGAAGCGTTACGCCGCAATCAACCCGATGCGGCGGGTTCCCGCACTCGTGCTCGATGACGGCACCGTCGATCGCCGAATCGATAGCCATCTGCCGTTATTTCGAGGCGCTTGCAGCCCGATCCGCCGCTGTTCGGCCGCGGCGCGCTCGAGAGCGCGTTGGTCGAAATGTGGAACCGGCGCGTCGAGCTTCAATCTGTTCGGTCCGGTCACGACCGTATTCCAGCATCTGCATCCGTTCATGAAGCTGTTGGTCGATCCCGCAGGTGCCGGCATGGGGCGAGGCCAACAAGCTGCGCGTGCTTCGAATTCCTGAAATTCCTCGACGGCGAGCTCAAGAACCGGCCTTACGTCGCCGGCGCGAATTCACCGTTGCCGACATCACGGCGCTGGTCGCGGTCGATTTCATGAAAGTGTCGAAGCTCGCTGTGCCAGAGGAACTCGCCAATCTGCGGCGCTGGCACCAAGCGGTCTCGGCGCGTCCGAGCGCGGCGGCGTAGATTTGCGCCCGGTCGTTTCGTCGGAGCCGAACGGCGGCTGAAATACTCGTGCCGCCCCGGCTACCTTTCTCGCATTTCGATCATATATAGACAAAGGCGCGTTGAGCGCGGCCAATTCGAAAATACTTCGACTTTTATATTGGTGATACGAATGACTGATGCTGTCGCGGTTAAACCAACGGCCGGGTTTGATTACAGCGCCGAGGCGGAGCTGTTCCCCAGGCGCAATCGAAAAGCCATGCGGCAACCCGTTGGTTACAAACGCTTCGCCCACGCTGCGAACGCCGTCCGGTTCGCCATTGAGGAGCTTCCGCCTGAGTTCCTTCTGGGAGCTCATCTCCAGGTTGACGAGGACAGGTACGACGGCAACGGAATTCGCCGTCTGTATGACAGCGCGGACTATCCTTTGGTCCGCCGCGCGGCGTAGCGCGATGCGGATCGAACAAGTGTGATTCTGAAACGCAAGCCTGGTGACGGCGAGTGGCGCCGTCGCCAGGCCTTTGCGCGCGATGCTCAAGCGCGCGGTTTTCAGATCGTAGCGCGCTTAGAACGTGCGGTATTTCGGCGCGGTGCAGCCGCCGCATGCCCAAGGCCAGGACCAGTCTGCGACCTTGCCCTTGTTCGCTTCGACATACGGGCTCCAGGCTTTCGGCGGCAGCGCCTTGCTCTTGTAGACGATGGCGAACTGTCCGTTGGCCTGGATCTCGCCGATCATCACCGGCTTCGCCATGTGGTGATTGGCCAGCATTGTCACCTCGAAGCCCGACGGCGACTTGACCTTCTGGCCGATCATCGCCTGCCGCACGGCGTCGACGTCGGTCGTGCCGGCCTGCTGCACCGCCTGCGCCCACATGTGGAACAGGATATAGGCCGATTCCATCGGGTCGTTGGTCACACTCTTCGGATCGTGGTTGTAGGCGTGCCACTTGGCGATGAAGGCCTTGTTCTCGGGCGTGTTGACCGATTCGAAATAGCTCCAGGCCGCCAAGTGTCCGACCAGCGGCTTGGTGTCGACGCCGGCCAGTTCCTCCTCGCCGACCGAAAAGGCAATGACCGGAATCTCGGACGCCTTGACGCCCTGGTTGGCCGAGCTCCTTGTAGAACGGCACATTGGCGTCGCCGTTGATGGTGGAGATCACCGCGGTCTTCTTGCCGGCCGAGCCGAACTTCTTGATTGCCGCGACTTCGGTCTGCCAGTCGGCGAAGCCGAACGGCGTGTAGTTTCTCCATGATGTCTTCGTCCTTGACGCCTTTCGACGTCAGGAACGCGCGGATGATCTTGTTGCTGGTGCGCGGATAGACGTAGTCGGTGCCTTCGAGGATGAATCGCTTCACCTCGCCGCCGTCCTTGCTCATCAGATATTTGACGGCAGGGATGGCCTTGTTGTCCGGCACGGAGCTGCCGTAGAAGATATTGTAGGACGATTCCTCGCCTTCATATTCGAGCGGGTAGAACAGCAGTCCGTTCAGCTCTTCGAAAACCGGCAGCACCGATTTGCGCGACACCGAAGTCCAGCAGCCGAATACGGCGGCAACCTTGTCCTTGCTGATGCAGTTCGCGCGCTTTTTCCGCGAACAGCGGCCAGTTCGACGCCGGATCGACGACGACGGCCTCGACCTTCTTGCCGAGAAGGCCGCCATTCTGATTGAGCTCGGCGACCTGCATCAGCATCAGGTCTTTCAGGATCGTCTCGCTGATCGCCATCGTGCCCGAGAGCGAGTGCAGAATTCCGATTTTGATCGTGTCTTCGGCCGCGGCGCCGTTCGCTACGCTGCCGAGAAGAAACGCCGACGCGACCATGGCGGGAAGCCAGGAATGTCTGGCGGTCTGCATGAGCTTTCTCCATTCGAAGGAAGGAACGCCCGGAGCAAATGCGCCGGGCTTTCGCCTCTGTTCCGGCTGTGGCAAAGCATGCCCGGTGGTTGCCCGCACGCCGAGAGCCACGGCGCAAAAATGCGATGGCACCGGAATATCGCCGCAAACAACCGCTTGGCCGCGCGAAATTGCCTCAGCAGACGGTCCGAGTTCTTATCTTTCGCGCAATTCGTGCCTGTGTCTTAGGCAAATACGGCGCCGTCGGTATCGCGATGGGTCCAGTTGTCTTTGGATTGAGGGGGCCAGCCGCGCGCCGCCTTTGAAAGACTCCGGCCGGCGGACTAAAATCGGCTGCCGGGTTATCAAGAATACGCCGACAGGCGGCTCTTTAGCGCATGCAGATACCCGTGCTCCTTGATCGCTCCCGGCGCGAGCCGTTAACGAGCCAACTGGTCGACCAGCTTCGCGATGCCATCCGGCATGCACGTATCCGCGCGGGCACGCGACTGCCGTCATCGCGTCGCCTGTCGGAGCAGCTTTCGGTTTCGCGCAACACCGTGATCCGCGCCTACGACGCCTTGATCGTCGAGGGCTACGTCGAATCCCGGCCGGCCTCGGGAATTTTTGTTTCCGACAACCTGCCCGGAGCTCCCGTCAGTGTGACCACGAGCGCGCAAGAGCCGGCGGGCGCCGGCGCACTCTCGCATATGCCGATGCCGCCCGTGCCACTGCGCGTACAGAACCTCGTCGATCAGCAGCGCAATCGCCTGTCGTTCGATTTCTTTCCCGGCCGCCCGAGCGCGGCACTGTTTCCGGTCAAGACCTGGCGCCGTTTGTTGCAGGCTAATCTGTCGCACGGCGGCGCCAGCGGCCTGTCGCAATACGGCGATCCAGCGGGGTTGCCGGCGTTGCGGTCGGCGATCGCCGATCATCTGGCCACGACGCGCGGCATCGCCGCCGATCCGGGCCGCATCGTCATCGTTGGCGGCGCACAGGAAGGCATCAGTATTGCCGCGCGGCTGTTTCTCAATCACGGGACGCCGAGCGCAATTGAGGATCCCTGCTATCAGGGCGCGGCCTTCGCGTTCGAGGCCAGCGGTTCCGAGGTGGCGAGCGTCGCCGTCGATTTCGACGGCTTGATCCCGGCGGAGCTGCCGCAGCGGCCTACGGCGCTGCTCTATACCACGCCGTCGCACCAATACCCGACCGGGCATACGCTCTCGCTCGACCGCCGGCACGCCGTGATCGGCTGGGCGCGGCGCTACGGCTGCTATATTCTGGAAGACGATCGCGATGGCGAGCTTCGCTATGAAGGCTCGCCGCTGCAGGCGATTGCCGCCTCCGCGCCGGACTGCACAATCTATCTCGGCACGTTTTCGCGCTCGCTCGGTGCTGGGCTGCGGCTCGGTTATATGGTCGTTCCCGAACAGCTCGCCGGGGTGGTCACCGCGGCGAAGGGGCTCCTCGATAACGGCAATCCGTGGCTCGACCAGGCCGCGCTTGCCGAGATGATGCGCGCCGGCTCCTACGCGGCGCACCTGTTGCGCATCCGCGCCCATTACAAGGACAGCCGTGACAACCTCATCGCCGCGCTCCGCCGCCACTTCGGCGATGTAAGCGTGACCGGGGAAGCTGCCGGCCTGCATCTGGTCTGGTATCTGCCGCCGGGAGTGCCGAATGCCGCGATCGTTGAAAGCCTGGCCCGCCGGGCGCGCATCGGCGTCTATTCTTTCAGCTCCGGCGGCGCCTATGTCGCGCGGGCGTCGACCTTGACCCAGCGAGGGTTGATCCTCGGCTACGCGGCGCTTTCGCGCAAACAGATCGACCAGGGTATTTCGCGGCTGTCGGATGCCATCGATGACGCGGTTGACGATCCAAACGCCGATGTGAATTCGCTGTTGGTCAGAGCGGCTGTGCCGACGCCCGCGGCTCTGAAGACCGCGCGAAAGCTGCGCAATCTGGACCCCAAGTTTCTCCGCCAACCGGCACTAGCGGGGCGGCGCCGCCGCCGGCAAAGCTTGGCTCTCGGCGCGGCGAGGCAAGCGGGCAATGTGATGATCGCGGTCAGCAAGATCTATCGCTACCCGATCAAGGGACTGAGCGCCCAGCCCTTGGCAAACGTCCTCCTCGAGACCGAAAAGCCCTTCCCCCACGACCGCGTTTTCGCTCTCGCCAGGCCCGGCGCTCCGATCGACAGAGACGATCCGAAATGGGCCAAGAAGGGCCTGTTCGTCATGCTCATGCTGGAGGAAAACCTGGCGCGCGTGAACACCTATCTCGATCTCGAGTCGCTGCGGCTCACCGTCAAGCAGGGCAATCAGCAGGTCGCCGCGGCACAGCTTGCCGATGCGGCGGATCGCACCGAGAATCGAGAATTTCATCTGGCAGTTGCTGCCGACGCTGCCGGCGGCGCCGGCCTTGGTGCGCTCCGCCGGCGGACACTTCATGGACAAGCCGGACAACGTCATATCCTTGATCAATCTGGCGACGGTCCGCGCCCTCGAAGCGCAATGGGGCGTCGAAATCGATCCGCTGCGCTTTCGCGCCAACGTCTATATCGACGGCGCCAAGCCCTGGGAGGAATTCGATTGGATCGGCAGCGAGATCAGAATCGGCGGCGCTATTTTCACGGTCGATCGCAAGAACGGCCGCTGCGGCGCGACCAACGTCAATCCGACGACCGGCCGCCGCGATCTCGATATTCCGAGTTCGCTGCGTGCCGCGTTCGGGCACAAAAATCTTGGTGTCTATCTGGTGGTGCGCGACGGCGGCCAGGTGGCGGTCGGCAACTCTGTGTTCGTTCCGAGGTCGATGCCCGCGTCCCCGGTCGCCTACGCGCCGGCACCGGCGATGAATGGCGCGCAGCGCCGCTTCATCTGCCGCGGCTGCTATTTCATCTATGAAGAGGCCAACGGGCTGCCGCAGCAGTCGATCGGGCCGGGAACGGCGTTCGCGGACATCCCGGCGAACTGGCGATGTCCGGATTGCGGAACGGAAAAAACGACGTTCCGGCCCTATGTCGAAAAGGCCGCGGCCGGCTGAGCGTCTTTTGGCTCGGGGTGTTTGTTACTAACACCGTCCCGGAAGTTTCGATCTTCGTCCACTCGACGCGCGATGTAAAAATCTCAGCGCTGCAATAGTGCGATCAGGCTCGACGTGTCCCAGCGGCGGCCGCCCATCGCTTGCACTTGCGAGTAGAACTGATCGACCAAAGCGGTGAGCGGCAGGTGCGCGCCATTGCTGCGGGCTTCGCCCAGGCAAATCGTCAGATCTTTGCGCATCCAGTCGACCGCGAAGCCGAAATCGAATGTGCCGGCCGTCATGGTCTTGTAGCGGTTTTCCATCTGCCAGGATTGCGCGGCGCCCTTGGAAATGGTGGCGATAAGCTTTTCGATGTCGAGGCCGGCTTTTTGCGCAAAGTGCAGGCCCTCGGCGAGGCCCTGGACCACGCCGGCGATGCAAATCTGGTTCACCATCTTGGCGAGCTGGCCCGAACCGGAGGCGCCGAGGAGATTGCAGGCGCGCGCGTAAGCGGCGATCACCTTTTCGGCGCGCGCGAACGGCACTTCGTCGCCGCCGCACATCACGGTGAGCACGCCGTTCTCGGCGCCGGCCTGGCCGCCGGAGACCGGGGCATCGATGAAATCGAAGCCGCGGTTCTTGGCTTCGGCGTAAAGCTCGCGCGCGATCTCGGCCGAAACGGTGGTGTGGTCGACGACGATGGCACCTTTGCGCGCGCCGGCAAAGACGCCGCTCTCGCCGAGCATCACCTCGCGCAAATCATTGTCGTTGCCGACGCAGGCCATGACGAAATCCTGGCCCGCGGCCGCTTCCCTGGGCGTCGGCGCGCTTTTGCCGCCGTATTTCGAAACCCACGCCTGCGCTTTGCCGGCGGTGCGGTTGAAAACGGTGACATCGTGGCCGCCCTTGGCCGCAAGATGTCCCGCCATCGGGTAGCCCATCACGCCCAAACCGACAAACGCCACCTTCGCCATCATGGCCTCCTTAATTCGCTCGATTCCCGTCTGTGCGAGCTTGCGCGTCCGGGCGCGGCAAACGCATGCGCTTTATGCTGCGGCTCTGCCAACCGGATGGGATGTCGATCGCCGTCGCATCTGGGACTTCGACGGCAAATTCGGCAGCGGGTCCCAAAACCATCTGCCGGCGCCAGCTATTGGCTTGCGGGCAACGGTCACGTACCGCGTCGAGCGCCGGCTGCCACGAAATACCGCGCGGGCGGGTCAACCAGTGCATCGTGGATTGCACAGCGGTGACTGTTTCACCGCCGGCATGAGCGTAAAGTCCGCCACAGCCTTCCTCCATCAGCGCCGCCACGTCGTCATGAGGCGCTTGCACATGGCCGGCGATGGCGAACGCATTGAGCGGATCGATCGCCCAGGCGCCTTCGAGCAGATACCAATCCTCATAGCCGGGCAGGCCGCCGAGCCAGGCAACCGGCTCGATCTGAAATGATGCCGCACCGACGAAGCCGGGCGGCTTGGCTGCCGCAAGGTCGTTCTGGAAGCGCACGACCGCCGTTTCGTAGCGCGCCCGATCGATGTGCGGATGAGGCCGATGCCAGAAGATATAGGCGAGCATGGCGAGAGCCTGCATTGCCGGGGCGCGATGTCAACCGTGCCCAGCCGATTGACCGCGGCACCGATGGGTCTATCTAGATGGGGCTTATCCTGATGAGTGGTCCGCGTCTTTGAGCCGCGTGTCCGGAGATCATTGCATGGCCGTCTCGAAAGATGACGTTGTCGCCGCCCTGGGCAAAATCGTTAGCCCGGAAGGCAAGCCGCTCGCCGCAACGGCGACGTTGTCTGACATCGTGGTCACCGACGGCAAGGTGTTTTTCTCGATCACGGTCGACGCCGCTCAAGTGCAGCAATGGGAGGCCGTGCGCGAGCGCGCGCAGGAAGCGGTGCGCGCGGTGCCGGGCGTGCAATCGGTCATGATCGCGCTGACCGCCGAACGCGCCGGCGGCGCGGGTCGCGGCCCGGCCGGCGCTCCGCCGCCGCGGCGGCCGGCGACGCCGCCCGGCGTCGCGCGGCCGGGCGAGGGCAGGGCGCCGGGAGCGCCGGCGGGACATGGGCGCGGAGCGGCGGCGCCGGCCGGCATTCCCGGCGTCGCCGCGATCATCGCGGTTGCGTCCGGCAAAGGCGGCGTCGGCAAATCGACGGTCGCGGTCAACCTGGCGCTGGGGCTGCGCGATCTGGGGCTCAAGGTCGGCATCCTCGATGCCGACATTTACGGTCCGTCGCTGCCGAAGCTCCTGGCTATCCGCGAACGGCCGCAGACGGTCGGTGGTACGCGATTAAAGCCGATCGTGCGTCACGGCATACCGGTGATGTCGATCGGTTTCCTGGTCGAAGAGGAAACGCCGATGATCTGGCGCGGCCCCATGGTGATGTCGGCGCTGACCCAGATGCTGCGCGAGGTCGAATGGGGCACGCTCGACGTCATGGTGGTCGACATGCCGCCGGGCACCGGCGATGCGCAGCTGACCATGGCGCAGCAGGTGCCGCTCAAGGGCGCCGTCATCGTCTCGACGCCGCAGGATCTCGCGTTGATCGATGCCCGGCGCGGCATCGCCATGTTCCGCCGCGTCAACGTGCCGGTGCTCGGCATCATCGAGAACATGTCGACATTTATCTGCCCGCATTGCGGCACACGGTCCGACATTTTCGGTCATGGCGGCGCCCGCCATGAAGCCGAGCGGCTGCACGTGCCGTTTCTGGGCGAAGTGCCGCTGGCGATCGACATCAGGGAAAAATCCGATTCCGGCGCGCCGGTGGTTGCCGCCGAACCGGATGGCGCGCACGCAAAAACCTTCCGCGACATCGCCGCGCGCGTCCGCGAGGGCTTGCGGGCCGAAAGCCGCCCGGCGCCCAAGATCGTGATCGAGGCTTAAGGGACTACTGGCGCATGCACAGCGCAATCGCCGGTCCCGGCGTGTTGCTGCAGGTGGCGCCGCCGTTATTCATGATGATGGTGGCGCCGGGGCAGGTCACCGAGACCAAGGTTTCGCCGGCGCTGCAGATGAATTGGCAGGCATCGTTGGAACACACATCCTGGCGCAGCGGATGCAAGCCTGCCGATCCGGCCGGGCCGGGCGGACCGGCAGGTCCCTGGGCGCCAGCCGGGCCGGGCAGACCGGCCGGCCCTGGCGACCCCTCGGGCCCCGCGGCGCCGGTTTGACCTTGAGCTCCGGGCGGTCCGGCTGGCCCCGCCGGCCCCTGCGGTCCCTCGAAGCATCCCGCAAGCGTGAAGGCCGCGATCACGGCCATGACTGCCACTGCTGCACGCATCTATCCCCGCCTGTCTGAAATGTACGCGTTTCATCGATATGTGGCGTAATCAATCAGCCAATCAATCGGCGATCAATCGCGCCAGGGCAACGGCGCGCGCGCGGCCGCGGCCGGAAAAAAAGAGGCCGCGCATGAAGCGGCGGCCCCGGAGTGAACGTTATTCGACAGGCAGAATTAGAGTGTCCGCAGCCGGCCGGCCGTGCTTTGCAGCACACTCGGATGGCTGTTGCGGCTGGCTTCGGCCGTCAAGCGGAGTACTGCCAAGAGACCGGCCAAAGCATCGGTGCCGGAAAGATCGCCGCGGCGCGCCGCTTGATTGATGGCCTGCGAGATCGCACCGGCATAGTCGCTGCCGGTTCCATTGACGGGAAGGTCGAGAGTTATGCTGAGATGTTGCAACATAGTTGGTTCATCCTTTCCGCCCCCAACCCTACCAGCGACCATGACAATTGGTAGTGCAGCGTTAAGACATTGTTAACGCTGATTTGTGCTGTAAAATCAACGGGCGAGGTTCTTTTAGGCGGCGAAACAAGGGCAGCGGCAGGAACACTCGGGCGGGAGCAAATGTCCCGCCATCTGCCGCCGATATTGCTGCAATCCTAGCCTGAATCGCGCCTTTCCGCAACTTATGGCTGGCCGCGGAGGATGCCCGTTGTTCGACGATTCGGCGGGCCAGGACGATCACGCGAGCAGCACCCGCTTCGAACAAGACGGCCGCCGAAAAGTGATCAGAAGCAAATATCGGAAAAATCGCCCGGCCGGCCGAACCGGCTGATGCTTCCCCTCACGCGTAAATTTCCAGAGGCGAGGGCGAAGAAGGAGGGCCGCCAAACCGCAGCGGCCCTCCTTTAGCTGGACGCCGAGCCGGCTTCACTTGAGCTGCGTCGATATGCTGGAAAAGGTGGTGTTGAGCTGGCTGCCGAGCCCGTTCACGACTGCGATGATGGCGGCGGCAATGCCCGCGGCGATCAAGCCGTATTCAATCGCGGTCGCTGCCGATTGATCCTTGGCGAAACGAATAACAAGCTGAGACATATGACAGGCCCCTGGGGGTTGTCCTCCCCGCCCGGGCCGTAAGCTAGCCGCACCTTCTTGTCGGTACGTAAATTCACTTATCGCAAATATGCGGCGGTTTGCTGGGAAAATTAGAACAAAAGCCGCGGAATCCGCACGCTCCCACCGGGTCGGAGCCGACGCGGATGTCGCCGCAGCGTTGCGGCGGCACTGTCCGTGACGCTGAGGCCTTCAGGAAAGCGGGCTACTTGGCCGAGAGCATGTAGGTCTTGGTTTGATTGCAGGTGGCGCACAGGAAGGTGTGGCGCTGCATGTGAGCCACGATCGGGTGTGGCGTGATGGCCGCCAGAACCATGGCCGTCGCGCACTTTGGGCATGGCGCGGTCTTGGCGGTCGCGTCTATGGCAATTGCTTCCGTCACCGGCCCGGTCTCCGCAGCGCCGTAGGCTGCCTTACGCAGCTTTAATAATTGGTTTCCGCTTCGGCGATCGTGCCGGCGCGAGAAATCTCCATGATTTCCGGTCGATCGCAACAGATCAACCTCCGGTCGAATTTTTCCCGTATTGGCAACGCGCTGTCGGAGCCCGGCTGCGGAAGCGTTACCGAACTCTCGGTCACCGACGCCCCTGTCCAAATGGGCGCTTAAATGCACCGGCAGTTTTGACCGTCTGCCGGGCGTGGTGGTCCTCGAACTGGGCCGGGCTGAGATAGCCGAGCGCGGAATGGAGTTGGCGAGTATTGTAAACCTCGTCGATGAACCGGGGAAGATCAGCAGTCACATCCTCGAAGGTTTCGTAGTCCATCAGATAGACGGCCTCGACCTTCAGTGTCTTCATGAAGCTCTCTGCTTTCGCATTGTCGTAGGGGTTTCCGCGACGCCCCATCGAACCAACGAGACCGTGCTTGGTGAGCAGGCTGCGGTAGACCTCAGAGGCATATTGCGAGCCGCGGTCCGAGTGGTGAATGCAGCCCTTCGGTGGCTGCCGAGCTCGGATGGCTGCCTTCAACGCAGCAACTGCCAGACGCGCATCAATTGAGCGGCTGATCGCATATCCGACTACCCGACGTGACCACGCATCGAGAATGGCGGCCATATAGACGAAGCCGATGGCGATCGCCATGTAGGTGATGTCCGCCACCCAGACCTGGTTCGGGCTGTCGAAAATCCTGTCGCGCGCGTGATCGGGGAAGATCGGCCCGTTGTGGTCGCTGTCGGTCGTTGCCACGAACCGCTTGCGGCGCTTGGGTTGCAAGTCGTTCTCGCGCATGAGACGGCGGATCTTCTTGGAATTGACGATGATGCCGCGATGGCGCAGTTCGGGGCCAACCCGGCGATAACCATAGGCTTCGAACTCATCGCAGATCGCTCTCATGGTCGCGACAAGCGCAGCGTCGTCAATCGGCAATGACGGAACGTCGTAGTAGGTGGAGCGAGACAGGCCCATCAGCCGGCATCCTTCGGCGATGAAGAGACCATGGGGCCGGTGATGACGGATGTACTCGCGCTTCTCGGCCGCGGTGCGTTTTTCAGAGCCCCTTTTAGAAACTCGATTTCGAGGGCCTGCCGACCGACCATACGCTCCAGCGCCGCGATCTTTGCCTCGTAGTCCTGAAGCAAATCAGCCGCCTGGGCGTCATCATCGAACGCCCCGGCCTCAAACTTCCGCACCCAGATGCGGATGAGGTTGCGCGAGATGTCGTGTCGGTTGGCGAGAGCATGAAGCGTCTCGCCTGCAATGAAGTCCTGGGCGATCTGCCGTTTGAATTCGACGCTATGGGCGCGGTGCTTGGCCATGGCTTTCATCCTCTGAAAGCCCGATAGGTCCGGTCAATTCCCAACCTGCAATCTGTCCACCGTCAAGGGCGCACTCCAAAAGCGATGCAAAGCGCCATGCAGTATCCGCTACCGAGCAGGACGAGGGCGGCGCGCTGCGGCGGCAAAAAACCCTGGCCACGGCTCGCCACCGTGGCCAGGGTTGAAGAAGCGATGATGCCGCCGAATCGGCGACGATATCCACTATAGCCGGAAGCCTGGGGACGCGCTGGCCAAAACTGCACAGCCCGCCAACTGCGGCGGCCAATCCGCGAATGCGCGCGGGACCGCAATCTTGCCGGTCATCGCCCTTCGCTGCGGCAACCGAGACTGTCGTCGCAATAATCGCCGCCCTCGGCGCGGCACGAGGCCAGGCTCGGGTGGCATCGCAGCAAGCGGCCCTTCTGATAGCACTCGCATATCGCCGCTGCGGGGGTCGGCGTCAGCAGGGGCGCACAAAACCCAACCAGCGCCGCAATCGCCAGAACGCGTATCATGGAGACTTCTCCCGGTTGCCGGCCTCGAGGCCCCCCGCTGCAATGTAACGGCAACCTTCATGCCGATGGAATGCGGCAAATGAATGCGGGCAAATGAATGAAGCCAAATTGCCAATCAAACGAGGTTCAATTCGGCAACGGCCCGGATTGATAGCAAATGACCCGTCGACGGCCGGACGTGAGGACGGCCGGAAAACCAGACAGAATTCGGCGGATGACGAGGCCGCCAACCGAGGCGGCCTCGCAGTCGTATCAGCCGCAATGCACCCGGCCGTACGGGCCGCGCCAGCATCCGTTGTAATAGCGCCATCCCGGGCCCCGCCAATAAGGTGCAGCGACAGCCCGATTGGGGACACAGCCGCCATAGGGGCCGCGATGAAAGCCGGCACCGCAGCCGCCGGCGACCAGGACGACGTGCGGTGACGAAACACCGCCAAGATCGCCGGACAGCGGCATTGCCGCTCCCGCGGAGGCGGCGAACGCCAACGTGCCGGCGACGGCCGAAACAAACAGCATTGATTTGAGCATCGGAACTCCTTCCAGACGTTTGCCCCACAGCCGCGCCTCCTATAGCGGATGGCACATGAACAAGAGGCAACGAATGTTCCCGATTCTAATAATCAATCAGGACAACCGCCGGAAGAAATGAGGACCAGCTCCTCGAAATTTTAGGACAATACCGTATAGCGGTACCGGCCAGGCCGGCACTTAAATCTCCCGGTCGAACGCTTAGGATCGGGATCGGCGTAAGTCGTTACGCCGGCTGCGGCGGCCTACTCGGTGGGAACGCCCATCACTTCAAAACGTCCGCAAGCCGTGCATTCAAAGGTGAACAGGTCGCTGGCATCGTCGTCCGCCTCAATTCCCAGCAAGCGCATGTCATGATTGCACTTCGGGCAGTGAAGCGGCGGCGTCGGGAGCTCACTTTTTGTTGTTCCGCCGTCGAGCAGGAAACGTTCCAGGCTCTCGACAAACTGGTAGCTGCGGGCCAGATGACGCCACGCCTTCGCCAGGCGCTTGGCTTCGGCCTTGATCTCTGCGTCCGACGTTGCCGAGCCCCGGCGCTCGGCTTCATCCGCTCGCGCCAGGCAACTCACAATATGCTCGCCAAGCTTCTGGAGCATGGCGTGACCGTGCGCCCCCAAATCGGATGAGTCGAGCCGCTAAAGACGCTCAAGGCTCACAAATCGCAAAAAGCCGCCGGGCCCAATTCAAAGGCAGCGCCCGAGCTTCGGGAGCGGTCGAGAGGACAGCGCCGGACACATGGCGAAAACATGGGCTCGGTGGTTTGGCATCCTAAAGGGCAATGACGGGGGCAGGCACTCACTACCGGCCTTAGTCCATGCTCTCGCCGTCTCCATAAAACTCGACGCGCCGGTGTCTGTTCTCCTTCGAGAAGCTGAGCAGCCGGTCCGCCAATTCGTAGCTGTTGGCGAGAGTGAGCCAGCTTCGCTGCAGCCGAAGGTAATCGTCGCGTTGCTGGTCGCTAACGGCGGCTTCCGCCTTACAGGCGCATTCCTCGGCGCGAGCGAAGCAGTCGCTCGCTTCGTGACTGAGCTTTCGCAGCATTGCGGGAACCTACTTGGCGCAGTGTTCCCCTCACCCGAAAAATATGGTTAGCGCAAATGCGCACAGTCCGCGAGTTAAATTGGAACATGCGGCCGCGAACTGCGAGGCGGCTAGCGGCGCGGTCGTAAGGCGGCCAGCGCCACGTCGCGAAGCCGCGTCACATTGCGCTCGCCGCGATGCGCCGCGGCGATGATCCGTTCCGCCATCACCTCCTGAACCACCGGGGGTTGCCCTTGGTCGTGGAGCTCTTTGCAGGCGGCGTCGAAGGCGTGGCCCATGATGCGCAGCGTTGCGTCGTCAAAAACGCCGTTGGCCACGAATGGTAGAATTGATGTCACGCGACCCTTCCCCCGGGCACGCATCGGCACAGTAACGCCTCAGGAAAAAAGGGCCACTGTAAAATTCAAAGGGGCCAGCCAGGATGGTGGGGGCCGTGCCCGCGCATGGTGCGATCAACATGTGCAAATTTGCACATGCGCAAAGCAATCGCGGGCCACGCATGGTCCGCGCGTCGGAGACGGGACGGTACGCTTAAACGGTAGCCTTTCAACGGTACCCTTAAAGGAGTGAGCCCCGGCATGGGCCATGCCGGGGCTCGGGACAAGTCCTGGGATCAGTAGGTCAACCTCATCAGTTTGACCGGCCACGGTGACGGCTGCGTGACATCGTCTAAATGCGATGGCTCTGCGCCTGCGCTTGGACCCCGCGATCCACCCGGAAATATTTGAGAACGAGACCGCCGTCCCGGGAATGAAACGGCGCGCCGCAGCCTACGGCATGTGACTTGCCGGTCCATGGTCTCGGTACCGGCGTCGGCCCGAACCAGCCGGTATTGAGCCCCGCAATTCGGACAATCGAAAGCGCTCGATGATGGCGTCTTGGCCATGACGGCACCCTTCGCATGCGGCACAAGTTCGGTCATAAGTGCTATACACTTCAATCCAGGACTGCCCGCCACAACGCCTGCATGCCGAGAAGAAGCCCCAAGCTTATTGTGGCTGCGCATCGCGCCGCCGAAGCGCGGCGAATCGTAGCACAGCAACGCGCGCTCATTGTCGGATTGACGGCTGCCGGGCTTTCTACGGCCGATGCCAAAATTGCGCTTTTGACCTACATCGCCCTGCAAGAGAATCTCGAGGGCCACGAGCGGCGGCTTAGAGCCGAAGCCAGGGCCAAAAAGGATGGCCAACAACTCTCATTCGATCGCGACAGTAAGCAGGATGGCGGGACCGGCCTGTGAGCCGGCCGCCAACCAGGCCGGCGCCCCGTGTCCATGGGCTTGAGAAAGCCGCTTTTATCCGCTCCACCATGGCATCATCCGAATGTTGGCCGCAATGAACAGACAGGCAGCCGGAGTGCTTTACGTGGCGGCGATGATTGCCGTCATCGTCGGTGTAGATTTGCTGTTCTTCAGAAACCGCTTCTGGGAACGGCTGTCAGTGAACATCGGCATTGTCCTGGTGTCCGCGGCCTTCTACTTCCGGTCCCTCGGCCGTCCATGAAGCGTCCATGAAAAGGCGCGCGCTGCGCCGATCTTGCCGGCCGAATTGAATTGTTGTTGCGACGCGCCAGGCGACCGGTGAGCAAAAAGACGAGGCCGCCAAATGCGGCGGCCCTCAATCGTCAATGCCGTCCCGGCCTTGAATCATCATCATCGACGCTGTCAGCAGCGCGATCAGTTTCTCTTTGCCGTCACTCTCGGCGAAAACGTCGGTCTGCGCCAAAGTGAGCGTACGTCCCGGCTTGACCACTCGTCCCCGGGCGATGATGCGATCGCCCGCGGCCGGTGCGACCAGGTTGATCTTGAACTCGGTGGTCAAGACGCCGGTGCCGATCGGTGCGAGGCTGAGCGCCGCATAGCCTGCCGCGGTGTCGGCGACGGCCCCGACCGCTCCGCCATGAACAAAGCCGTGCTGCTGAGTGATCGACGGCATTGGCAGAAGGATGATCTCGACGGCGCCGGGTGAGATCGCCCCCAGCTCCGCACCTAATGTCTTCATCAGGCCCTGCTTGGCAAAGCTCGCCCGAATCCGTGCTGCAATGTCCACGTCCACGTCGTCCATGTCCATGTCTCATGCTTAAGCTGAATTAGCCCCGTCCAAAAGGGACCATCCCGCCAAGTCAAAAATGACCAGCGGGATGGAAAGCGGCCAGCGCCACATTTTCGATCGGATCTACGAGGGAGGCGGGATCGTTGTCAGCCCGGCGCGCGCCGACCGATCACCGCGTCGGAGCGATCACGATGAAGACGAGGCCGCCAACCGCGGCGGCCTGTCTTTCACACCAGCCAATAATGGTAGTCGTACTGCAAAGCACCTACGTCGCTGTAAATATAGTCTGCCGTGAACAAGCCCTCGTGACCCGCTCCCAGGTAGTTCACCTCCTGGAGCAGGTTTGAATCTGCCGCCTGGACGCTGAAGTAGAACGACAACGGGTCCGCATGCGGATTTATGACCGCAAGATCGTGGTCAATTTCATGCTGCTCTGGCCTTCCACTGGCGAGATCTGCCATTACCAGAATTTCATGCGTCAGGTCATGAACGTAACTTTGTTCGCTCATTTGCAGTCCTCCAAATGTCGTCCCCTAGTTCAATGGATGGTTTGTCGCTCATTGCCGAACCGGCCGATGTGATGGGCGGCACAAGCCGTCGCTTTTCAAAAGGGATCACCGTCATTGCAAAGAGGGCCCGCAGGCTTCGGAAAGGGGCCAGCACCTTTGAACACATAGAGACGAAAGAGGCCGCCGATTGAGGCGGCCTTGTCTGTCGTCAATTCCCACAACCCGGGCCGGTGGCGGGGTTCACGAGGTGCACTCCCTTGCACATGGCGCAAGTCACCGTGACGAAGGTCTCGACATCCCCGTCCGGAATTTCTTCGGCGCTAAAGCCCTGGACACGAAAGCCCGTATTCGGGCGGCGGCAGACGAATGGTGCCGTGCGGTTTTTAAAGGCCGTGAACTTAGCGGTCTGGGCGCGCGTCGGCCGGCTGGCGCTCATAATGAAGCCATCCGCCATCCGCTTCATCCGGGATAGGAAACTCACATTCCTCGCAGAATGGTTCGTGTTCAGCCGGTTCGGGTTGCACGGCGACACTGTAGGCTGTCCCGCAAACCGGGCAGGTGTAGCGGTGCTGCATTTTTTGCTTCGTCCCGGCGTCCCATCCTCGGGGCGTAACGTAGACTGCTCTGGATCGTTCCTGTCCGGTCGAAATGGACGACCGCAAAATTCAAAAGGGACCAGCGGATATGGAAAGGGGCCAGTACTGATCGCGAAGATTCGGACTTCAAAAGGGACCAACCGTGAAATCCAAAAGGGACCAGTCGGGATGGAAAGGGGCCAGTACCCACCCCCACGGAATTATCCCTTGACAGCAAGTAATGCAAATGCCAGTATTCCCTTCAACCAAGGGGAGTGGCGGGCATGACCAAGTACACATTCAAGCAATTCCAAGCCGAATACCCGACCGACGCGCATTGCCTCGCTCGCTTGATGGAAATCAACTACGGCGGCACGGACATCGTTTGCCCCGGCTGCGCTCGGCGGACCACTTTTCATCCGATGCACAAGCGCCGCGCCTATGCTTGTCAAGATTGCGGCTATCACGTTTACCCCGCAGCGGGAACAATCTTTCACAAATCGCGCACGCCGCTCACCAAATGGTTTTTCGCGATGTATTTGATGACGAGTACGCGGCACGGTGTCGCCGCGAAGGAAATCGAGCGGCAGCTAGGCGTCACCTACAAATGCGCATGGCGTATGTGCCATGAACTGCGCAAGCTTATGGCTGCCGCGGACTATGATTTTGGAGGCGGCCCCACACTAAAGGGTCATGTAGAGATTGATGAAACGCATGTCGGCGGTCGCCGCAAGGCAAGCGAACCGGAAAACAAAACAATCGTAATGGGACTACTTCAACGCGACGGCAAGATCGTCGCAGCACCAATCCCCGATGTGACCAATTACACAGTCGAAGGGATTATCAATGAGAATGTGGTCGAGGGCAGTGCCATCAGCACAGATGAACACCGTTCATACCAGGGCTTGCGCCACTCCTACGAGCACGGCGCGGTCAATCATTCAGCTAAAGAGTATGTACGCGGCATTCATCATGTGAATAGCCTAGAAAGCCATTGGTCGCTGTTCAAGCGCGCGGTGAAGGGCACGCACGTCCACATTTCGAGCAAGCACGCTTGGAAATATGTGAGCGAGTTTAGCTATCGCCGCAACATGCGACATTCACACTGGTCGATGTTTAATCTTTTGGTTCACGCCTTTGCCCTGCCGCGTCTACAAGACGCATGAAATCCCCTCGGTGATTGGGGTTCTCGTCGCTGGCAGGAAGGGAAGCTTCAGCGGACTCGGGTTGAGCGTCCTTCATTGCTTCGTCGCGCAATAAAGGCTTCCGCTTCTTTCGGGCCATCTCAAAAACCTCCAAATCGAGAATTTCGCTAAGTCGCCATGCGGGAATTACAACATTCATCGCGCTTTGAACATATAGCGTGTCGCCCTCCCGAATAAGATCGCCAGCTTGCTCGTTAGGTTTTGGAGGCTTCTTTGAGACTTTTATCGGCTCCCAAAATTGACTGCAATGGATACCGAGCAATCCAAGAAATTTCGGATAATGACGTAGAGGCAGTGGTGCACCAGGCTTCCGGTCAAGGTCCATTACAGGGTTGCGATAAACAAACACAGGAGAGCCGGAAAATCCTCCTCTCGAACGCATATCAGTAAGATAACTTGGCCGTCGAATTCCGTGGGGCTGTTTGATCAGGGCATTTTCATTAGCGGTCATGGAGATGTTGCCAAATCGCACGCAGGGAACGTTTCGATGGCCGCCGTGAGCATTAGCGAATAGCCCTACCATAAAAACATCATCTCCGGGGCTTAGCTCATAATGGGCAAAGGCGGCCTGAGAGATAAATACATCCTCACTCACAAATGATATTTGATCGCCACTTTTTATGTCGTCTGTAATATCAATCGCGGCAAGATCGTCTTGTTGAGGAATAAACTGCCAATCGTGAGGCTCATAATCCAAACGTCTAGGCAAGATTCCGGATCAATTTCACGCATAGCCCGCATGCCTAAAGTAGTTGCGGGCTTCGCGGGCTGGTGAGATTACGCGCGAAGGTTCCGATTTTGCGGCGCAGGCGTGGAAATAGTTCGCTCCGCCGCGTTGCGCAGATAACGCTTTGAGTTTGCTGAATGGCATCTCTATCGGAAATTCAGATCCGGTGAGTATGGTGGGAGATAGCGAAGTGTGGCGCCACGCACTTCAATCGCTTCGCGCACGCCCGCTGCCTTGTGTGCGGGGAGGTTGTCCATGACGACGGTGTCGTTTCGCTTCAGTGTTGGAGCCAAGCACTGCTCGACATAATCAAGGAACGTCTTTCCCTTCATAGCGCCGGTCAAACCACACATGAGTGGCTGTGATTTCGTTGCGGCTAGCAAAGCGCCCACGAAGGTAGATCGTTTTCCGAGTGGCCGTATCGGAACCCGAGCCGATCAAGCGCTTGCCCCGTGCGCAACGCCCGCTCAACCGAACCATTTTCGTATTGGCGGCGGTCTCGTCAATGAACACCAGGTGGGCGGCATCAAACATGCCCTGTTCTCGCATCCAGCGCCGGCGCGCCCGCGCCGACGTCGGCACGTTACCTGCTCGATGCCGCGCGCAGGCTATTTTTTTGAAGCGTGATGTCGTGGCGCTTGAAAGAAGCGCCACACCGAAGTAGCGGCTTGCCCGCAATCTTGTTCTTGCGCATCGCGCAGACCATCTCATCCAGCGTCATAGTCCGGCTGATCCTCAATCAGCGCCAATAAAAAGTCGCCACGTGCTCCTCCAGCGGAGACGTGCTACCCGCCCCGCGGCTTGGCCGCACAGCTTCCGGTCGCCCGATAGCACGGCTGACCCATTTGATCGCTGAACTCGGGCTGACCTCAAACTGCTCCGCCGCCTCGCGTCGCGACGACCCGCTCTCGACTCGTGCAATCACCCGACCCCGGATATCAGCAGAGTAGGCTCCCGGCATTGTTCCGTCTCCCCAAGGCGAATCAATGTCGATGAGACTCTGCCCAGTCCAAAAAGCACTTGGGAATCCCGCCGATTCACTTCGATCGTGCAACATGCTCGAAGTCGTTGCCATCAGCATGTGCAATGACTCTGGATAATCGAGGCTCCCGCACTATGAGCGATGTGACGGTTAGTTATGCCATAAAAATGATATCGGTTCGTGTCAGGAACCCTGCGGGCGACTACGCCTCCGGTACCCCAAGGACCCGTAATTTTGGTCCCGCCATTCGGTTTTGGTTCCTTTCCGTACAGATAAAACGCCGCGTTGAGAATGTCTCGATCTAGCTTCGGCATACCAAGCCCACGACATGATGAACCGGCGCGCCGATAGCAGACGCGCATCGAACGCGTCGAGTTTGGAACTGTAAGTCATAGACTGAAACCTGATGCACTTCCGGGCTCCATTATGGAACCCGAAACTACCCCCTAAGACTGTCCATAACCGCTACTTGGCGTCAAGGGATAATTCCGCACCCCCCAAAAAAAGAACATATTGCGAACTGGGAACAAATCGTGTACGGTGCTCCGATCGCCATTGCCAAGGGGCAATCGGGTCGGTTTGGGCGTCGTTGTGGCGCTGTCGAATCCCCGCCATAAGGAGCAGGAACATGAGTGCAGCGCTTCGTCTCGTCGAAGGATCGTCCATGGACAAATCGAAGGCCCTTGATGCCGCGCTCTCGCAGATCGAGCGCAGCTTCGGCAAGGGCTCGATCATGCGGCTCGGCAAGAACATGGCGGCGATGGACGTCGACACCGTGTCCACCGGCTCGCTCGGGCTCGACATCGCGCTCGGCATCGGCGGGCTGCCGCGCGGCCGCGTGGTGGAGATCTACGGCCCGGAATCCTCAGGGAAAACCACGCTGGCGCTGCATTGCCTCGCCGAAGCGCAGAAGAAGGGCGGCATCTGCGCCTTCATCGACGCCGAACACGCGCTCGACCCGATCTACGCCCGAAAGCTCGGCGTCAATGTCGACGACCTGCTGATCTCGCAGCCCGATGCCGGCGAGCAGGCGCTGGAAATCGCCGACACCCTGGTGCGCTCCGGCGCGGTCGACGTCCTGGTCATCGATTCGGTCGCGGCGCTGGTGCCGCGCGCCGAGCTCGAAGGCGAGATGGGCGATAGCCAGCCCGGGCTGCAGGCGCGGCTGATGAGCCAGGCGCTGCGCAAGCTCACCGCCTCGATCAACCGCTCCAACACCATGGTGATCTTCATCAACCAGATCCGCATGAAGATCGGCGTCATGTACGGCTCGCCGGAAACCACCACCGGCGGCCATGCGCTCAAATTCTATGCCTCGGTGCGGCTCGACATCCGGAGGATCGGCGCCATCAAGGAGCGCGACGAAGTGGTCGGCAACCAGACCCGGGTCAAGGTGGTGAAGAACAAGTTGGCGCCGCCGTTCAAGCAGGTCGAGTTCGACATCATGTACGGCGAAGGCGTGTCAAAGAACGGCGAATTGATCGATCTCGGCGTCAAGGCCGGCGTGGTGGAAAAGTCCGGCGCCTGGTTCTCCTACGACAGCCAGCGGATCGGCCAGGGCCGCGAGAACGCCAAGAGCTTCCTCAAGGCCAATCCCGACATCGCCGGAAAGATCGAGGCGGCGATCCGGCAGAATGCCGGGCTGATCGCGGAAAAGATTCTCGCCGGCGAGCAGGGCGACAGCGACGACGATGACGCCGCCGAAGGCTGACTTTGTTGGTCCGGCATGGCGCCACGCGCGCCGGGCCGGAATCCACAATCACCGTTAGCGAACGCCGTTGGTGAATATGGATGGCGCGCACCCGCCGCGGGCGCTCGTGCATCGGGCCGGCCCGTTCGCGCCGGCCCCCTTGGACCCCTTAGCGGCCATCCGCAATGGCCGGGTCCTCGCAAGAGGGTCTTTAGTCCCGGTCTTCGGGCTGGAACGGCTCGTCGTAGCCGTGGCGGCTCGAATAGAACAACAGCGCCATCAGCCCGCAGCCGACAATCAGTGAAAACACGATGCCGAAGATCATGGCGACGTAGCCCGCGGTCGGCATCGGCGGCCCGCTGACCGAAATCCAGGCGCCGGCGGCAAACCACAGCGCGCCCGCCAGGATGGCGAGCAGCGCAACCATCAGCGCAATTGTTCCAAAGCCGAGCTTTGACGTCTGCATGGATTGAGAGATAGGCGCGCGGGTGCTCGCTCGCCACCCGCCGGAAGCGCGCGCGGACGCGGGCCTGCCCGCGTTTGCTGGCGAAAGCGTCAGTGGCCTTTGCGCAGGAAAACGTATTCGGCGGAATAGGGAACGGCGTGCAACGCGCCGGCGTGCTCGCACGCGCCGGAAAGCGCGCCGCCATGGGTGTTGATCCGCTGCACAGTGGCGACGTCGGCAAGCAGGCCCTGGCCGTGCCGGCCGACCACGTCGAGCTTGAGCCAGGCGGCATCGTTCGGCGTCGCGCCGGGCGAGGAGCCGGCGACCTTGCCGGTCACGGTGCTGCCGTCGGTATATTCCCAGTTCGGCCCGGCGTAATGGCGTCCGACCGTGCGGCCATCGAGAAGCAGCGTCGCGATCGGCTCGCGGAAAGCCCAGGACAGCTTGCCGTCGTTGCCGGCTTTGCATTCGTAGAGCTGCGCGCCCTCGGCATGAAGCGTGACGACCGGAGTTTCGCCGGGAGCGGCGATCGCCGCCGGCGTCTGCGCGCGCGCATCGTCGGCCGCGACCGCGACCAGCGCGATCGGCAGCAGGAGCAGAGCCGTGATGTTGCCTATCGCCATCGCGCGCTCCAAGCTCTTTTTAGTGTGCATGATCGGTTCGGAAAACCGGCGGCCAGTTTTGCGGATCATGTGCTAACCCATCGCCTTGCGCAAATTCTCGTCGACCTTGTCGAGGAAGCCGGTGGTGGTAAGCCATTTCTGCTCGGGACCGACCAGGAGCGCCAGGTCCTTGGTCATGAAGCCGGCTTCCACCGTGCCGACCGTGACCTTCTCCAGGGTGGCGGCGAAGTTCGCCAGCGCGGCGTTGTTGTCGAGCTTGGCGCGATGCGCCAGCCCGCGCGTCCAGGCGAAGATCGAGGCGATGGAATTGGTCGAGGTCTCGCGGCCTTTCTGGTGCTCGCGGTAATGCCGCGTCACCGTGCCGTGGGCGGCCTCGGCCTCGACGATCGTGCCGTCGGGGGTCGTCAGCACCGAGGTCATCAGCCCGAGCGAGCCGTAACCCTGCGCCACCGTGTCCGACTGCACGTCGCCGTCGTAGTTCTTGCAGGCCCAGACGTAGCCGCCCGACCATTTGAGCGCCGCCGCCACCATGTCGTCGATCAGCCGGTGCTCGTAGAACAGCTGCTTCTTCTCGAACTCGGCCTTGAATTCCTTGTCGTAAATCTCCTGGAAGATGTCCTTGAAGCGGCCGTCATAGACTTTGACGATGGTGTTCTTGGTCGACAGATAAAGCGGATAGCCGCGGTTGAGCGCGAAGTTCATCGAGGCGCGGGCGAAGTCGCGGATCGAGGCGTCGAGATTGTACATCGCCATGGCGACGCCGGAGCCGGGAAACTGGAACACCTCGCGCTTGATCTCGGCGCCGTCGTCGCCGACGAAGGTGAGATAGAGCTTGCCCTTGCCGGGGACCTTGAAGTCGGTGGCGCGATATTGATCGCCATAGGCGTGACGGCCGATGATGATCGGCTTGGTCCAGCCCGGCACCAGCCGCGGCACGTTCTTGCAGATGATCGGCTCGCGGAAGATCACGCCGCCGAGGATGTTGCGGATGGTGCCGTTGGGCGAACGGTACATGTCGTGCAGGTGAAATTCCTTCACCCGGCCCTCGTCGGGTGTGATGGTCGCGCATTTGACGCCGACGCCGTATTGCTTGATGGCTTCGGCCGCGTCGATGGTGATCTGGTCGCGGGTCTCGTCGCGCTTTTCGATGCCGAGATCGAAATATTTGAGATCGATGTCGAGATACGGATAGATCAGCTTGTCTTTGATGTATTGCCAGATGATCCGGGTCATCTCGTCGCCGTCGAGTTCGACGACCGGATTGGCCACTTTGATTTTCGCCATTTGCGCTAAAGACCTTTGCATCCCGGGCTGGATAAAGAAAAAGCGGCCGGCGCCTCCAGCTGAAGGCGGGACGCCGGCCGCCCGGCGCGTCGCTATAGCATTGGCGTGATGCCGGAGAAAGCCGGCATTGCGCCTATTGCGCTGCCGTTGTTCATGGCCTTCGCTGGAGGTTTTCCGCATGCCCGGGGCAGGGACTGACAAGACCAGGGATTGGGTCGCGGCGCCGGGCCCGGTCGTGGTGCTGGTCGAGCCGCAGCTCGGCGAGAACATCGGTGCCGCCGCCCGTGCCATGGCGAATTTCGGGCTGTCGCATCTGCGCCTGGTAGCGCCGCGCCAGTCGTGGCCCAATGCCAAAGCGCGGATGATGGCGGCCGGCGCCGACCGGGTCCTCGACGCCGCCGCGCTTTACGACAGTCTCCCCGCAGCCATCGCCGACTGCAGCTTCGTGTTCGCTGCGACCGCGCGCGCCCACGATCAGGCCAAGCCGGTGGTCGGCGCGGCGGAGGCGGCCGCCTTGATGGCGCCGCGGGTCGCCGCCGGCGAGACCGTCGCCATCGTCTTCGGCCGCGAGCGCAACGGGCTCGAAAACGATGAGGTCGCGCTCGCCGACCGCATCCTCACCTTGCCGGTCAATCCGGCCTTCGCCTCACTCAATCTGGCGCAGGCGGTGGTGATCGTCGGCTACGAATGGTTCAAATTGGCCGGCGGCGGCACACTGCCATTCGCCATGCCGGAAAAATCCGCGCCGGCGCCGAAACAGCAGCTGCTGGCGTTTTTTGCGTCGCTCGAACGCGAACTGGAAAAAGTCGAGTTTTTCCGGCCGCCGGACAAGCGCGAAACCATGCAGATCAACCTGCGCAACATTTTTACCCGCATGCAGCCGACGCAGCAGGACATCCAGACCCTGCACGGCGTGATCATGGCGATCGCCGAAGGCCGCAAGGGATCGGCGCGCGGCGGCGTGCTCGACGGCGAGGAGGCCGAAATGCTGCGCGCGCTGCTCGCCGAGCATGGCGGCGGCCGCGTGCCGTCGGAGCGCGGCCCGGTGCGTGGGCTTTCGCGGTTGCTCCGCCGCAATCCGACCGAGGCCGAGCGCGCGCTGTGGCGGGCGCTGGTCAACGACCGGCGCTTCGCCGGGCGCGGTTTTAAGCGCCAGACTCCGATCGGGCCGCATATCTGCGATTTCGTTTCGTTTCCCCTCAAGCTGGTGCTCGATCTGGTGCCGAACGAGGAAAGCCCGGTCGCGGCCAAGGCGCGTGCGGAAAAGCGCGCGTGGCTCGGCGAGCGGGGGTACACGGTGATCCAATTCCTAACCGAAGAGATTGAATCCGACGTGACCGGCGTACTGCAACGTATCGCCGAGGCGCTTGCCTGAATTACAAATCGCGGCAGGCGGCAGGCGGCAGGCGGCAGGTCAGGCCGGGCCGATACCGTTTATAACATCGCACCAATTCCTCGTGACGGGCGAGCGGGCACAACATGCAATTCGCGAATTCACCGGCTCGTTACGGCAGCATTCCCCGGGCGCTGCACTGGCTAACCGCGCTTTGCGTGGTCGCCGGCTGGCTGCTTGGCCAGTTTCACGATGCCTTCCCGAAAGGACCGCCTCGCGCATTTAGCCTGTGGGCCCACATAACGCTCGGCGAATTGGTCGTTGTCTTCGTGGGCGCGCGGCTATTGTGGCGGCTCGTCGATCGGCCGCCGCCGCCCGAGCCGACGCGGTTCGGCCGGCTGTTGGAGATTGCCGCGCGCGTGAGCCACTACACGCTCTATGCGCTGCTTGTGGCGGTGCCTTTGGTCGGCATCGTTGTGCAATTAAAGCGCGGCAACGCCCTGCCGGTATTTGGCCTGGGCGCGGTGGCGTCACCATGGCCGGCCGACCGCGCCGTCGCACGGAGCGTTCTCACCGTGCACTATTATCTCGCCAATGCGCTGTTAATTCTCGCCGGGATTCACGCCGCCGTGGCGTTGATCCACCACTATGTGTTTCGGGACAGGACATTGGTGCGAATGCTGCCAAGCCGATCCTGACGGCCTGAAAACGTTCTTGGGTCGGGCGGGCGGTCAGCCCTTGAGCACTTTCAACGCCGCCGCGGTGCCGGCGCGCAGCATGGCGAGGTCGCTCATCACCGCGAGGAAGCGCACGCCGCGCTTGGCCAGCGCCACCGCGCGTTCGGCGGTATGACAGAAGGCGCCGGGGATCTTGCCGGCTTTCTGCGCCGCCGTGACCATCCGGTCGAGCTCGCGATCGACTTCCTTCGCCAGCGGGTCGAGGCTCTTGCCGTCTGACAGCGCGATCGAAAGGTCCGACGGACCGAGGAACAGCCCGTCAATGCCCGGCGTGTCGATGATGGCCGCAAGATTGTCGAGGGCGACGCGGGTTTCGATCATCGCCAGCGTAATGACATGATCGTTGGCCTCGCGCAGATAGACCGATTGATCGGCAAGCCCGGCGAGTGCGGTGACGCGATGCGGCCCCCAGCTGCGCTCGCCGACCGGCGGGTACTTGGCCGACGCCGCAAAGGCCCGCGCGTCGGCGGCGGTGTTGATCATCGGCGCGATAATACCTTCGGCGCCGAAGTCGAGCGCCCGGGAGGCCAGCGCAAAATCGCCGACCGGGACGCGCACCACTGGCGCCGCGCCGCCTTGCCGCACCGCGGCGATGCCGGTGAGCATCGCGCCGACATCCCATAGCCCGTGCTGGCCTTCGATCGTCACGGCGGCAAACCCTTCGCGGCCGATGGTCTCGGCGACCAGCGGGTAGGGCAGGCTGCACCAGCCGCTGAACACGGTTTCTCCCGCGCGCAGACGGCGGGCGAGGCTGAAAGCTGGAATGGCCATGGATGATCGCCGTATCGCTGTTGCGCGCTATCTGCCCGCCTTGATGTCGGCGATCGCCTTTTCCATCAACTCGCTCATGACGCGGCCGATCTGATGATCGGACTGCGCGACGCCCTTGGCATCGAAGTCCTTGCGGATCTTGCTCATCGCGTCCTGCCCGCTTACATGCTCGATATCGGTCATGACGATGGACAACGCGTAACTGTCGGCATCGCTGCCGCCGAGCCCGAGTTTTTCCGCGGCCCAGTGACCGAGCAGTTTGTTGCGGCGCGCGGTGGCCTTGAACCGAAGCTCTTCGTCATGTGCGAATTGCTGCTCGAAGGCTTCCTCGCGCTTGTCGAACGTGGTCATGCCCTTCGTCCTGATGCTTGAAGTGGAACTCGCTTGAAGCGCTTGCGGCCTTGCATATCGAGGGTACCTCGTCAAGGCAACCGTGCTGTCGGCGAAACTCGGAAAACATGGTCATTGCGGTGGAGGCTGCGCGGGTTTATGTCGATTGTACTCCGCGTCGCGTTCAGCTAGCCTTCGGATCGCGGAGGGGCAGCGTTTTAAGTCGCACGCCCATTGCCGCCGCCGCGGACCTCGACACCAGAACTGGAGCCACGGCAATCCAATGGATTTCACCAAGCCACGGTACACTCCGATGAGCCGCCGTCGCCGCATCTATGAAGGCAAGGCGAAGGTCCTCTATGAGGGACCCGAGCCGGGAACTCTGATCCAGCACTTCAAGGACGATGCGACCGCCTTCAATGCCAAAAAGCATCAGGTGATCGAAGGCAAGGGCGTCCTTAACAACCGGATCTCCGAATACGTCTTTCAGCACCTCAACGATATCGGGGTGCCGACCCATTTCATCCGCCGGCTCAATATGCGCGAGCAGCTCATTCGCGAAGTCGAGATCATTCCGCTCGAAGTCGTGGTGCGCAATGTCGCGGCCGGTTCGCTGTCGCAGCGGCTCGGCATCGAAGAAGGCACGCAGCTGCCGCGCTCGATCATCGAGTTCTATTACAAGAACGATCAGCTCAACGACCCGATGGTGTCGGAAGAGCACATCACCGCGTTCGGCTGGGCGACGCCGCAGGAGATCGACGACATCATGTCGCTCGCCATCCGCGTCAACGATTTCCTCTCCGGCCTGTTCCTCGGCGTCGGCATCCGTCTGGTCGATTTCAAGATGGAGACCGGCCGGCTGTGGGAGAACGACTTGATGCGGATCGTCGTCGCCGACGAGATTTCTCCGGATTCCTGCCGGCTGTGGGACATCAAGTCGAACGAGAAACTCGACAAGGACCGCTTCCGCCGCGATCTCGGCGGCCTCCTGGAAGCCTACACCGAGGTCGCCAAGCGGCTCGGCATCATGAGCGAAAACGAGCGGCCGCAAGGCGCCGGCCCGATCCTCGTCAAAGGCTGAGCCCGGGAGCGCGTCCCGTGGGCGTCCCAACGATCAAAACCGGTCCGATGACGGTGGAGGAGTTCTATTCCTTCACCGACACGCGGCCCGACGAGGAAAAGTGGGAGCTGATCGACGGGGAGCCGGTCTTGAACGCGTCGCCGTCACCGATCCACCAGTGGATCGTGAGAAATCTTGTGCTGGCGCTCGGCAATCGGGAGTTGAAGCTTCGTGCTCCCTGGGGCGTGCTGCCTGGACTTGGCGTCCGTGTCTCGGACAGCAATCGGCCGGAGCCGGACGTGCTTGTGCTTCCGCGCACCGGGCCCTCCCTCGATCCCTTGGGACGCGATCGTAGCGACGTGATCGTGGCCTTCGAAATACTGTCGCCTTCGACTGAGCATCGCGATTTGCGCTGGAAGCGCGCGGCGTATACCGGCTTGCCCTCCTTGACCCACTACATCGTCGCCGCCCAGGACAAAGTTGAAGTCGTTGTTTTTGCGCGTGAAGCCGGGTTCGCCGAGCGACGCTATCGATCGATGAATGAATCGATTGAGTTGCCGCCGCTCGGCAATTCACTGCCGCTGTCGGAGATTTATCGCGATACCGGTTTGCAGTAGCCGAACGTGGTCCGCGGCGTGGACCGTTGCGGTTGTTGCAACTCATCCCTATTGAACGGGTGAGGCTGGAGTCATTCGCCATGAAAGCCCGCGTCACCGTCACGCTGAAATCCGGCATCCTCGACCCGCAGGGCAAGGCCATCGAGGGCGCGCTGCGGTCGCTCGGTGTGGGCGGCGTCGCCAGCGTCCGCCAGGGCAAAGTCTTCGACATCGAGATCGAGGGGGCCGATCGGGCCGGCGCTGAGGCCGCGCTTAAAGCTGCCGCGGAGAAACTGCTCGCCAACACGGTGATCGAGAACTACCGCGTCGAGGTGACGGGGTAAGAGGAGGCCGCGGGGTGCGATGAAATCGGCGGTGCTTGTTTTCCCCGGCATCAATCGCGAGCGCGACATGGCGCGCGCGCTGCGGCTCATCTCCGGGCGCGAACCGGCGATGGTGTGGCACGCCGACAGCGCGTTGCCGCCGGGGACCGATCTGGTCGTCATTCCGGGCGGCTTCTCTTATGGCGATTATCTGCGCTGCGGCGCGATCGCGGCACGGGCACCGATCATGGATGCGGTGCGGGCCTTTGCCGAACAGGGCGGGCTGGTGCTCGCGGTCTGCAACGGCTTCCAGATCGCTTGCGAAGCCGGGCTTCTTCCCGGCGTGCTCATGCGCAATGCGCAGCTTCGCTTCATCTGCCGCGACGTCTACCTTCGCGTCGAGCGCTCCGATACGCCGTTCACCCGTGGCTACAATGCCGGCCAGGTGATCCGCGTGCCAGTCGCCCATGGCGAGGGTAACTACATCGCCGACGGCGAGACCATCGCCCGGCTCGAAGGCGAGGGCAGGGTGGCCTTCCGCTATTCGTCGCCCGACGGCATGGTCGACCCGGATTGGAACCACAACGGCGCCATGAACGCGATCGCCGGTATCGTCAACGAGCGTGGCAACGTGCTGGGGATGATGCCGCACCCGGAGAACCACGTCGAAGCGTCGATGGGGCGGACTGACGGGCGCGGCCTGTTCGCCGGGCTGGTGGATCATCTCAAGCTGGCGGCTTAAGCGCTGCCGTCGCTCCCGATCTTGTGCCGGGAAGCGACGTCTTTTACATGCTGCGAATAAGACGTGGATGGCCGGGACAAGCCCGGCCATGACGGATGAATTTAATGTGATGGCGGACTACAAGGACACGTGACCTCCAACGAACCCGCCATCACGCCTGAGCTGATCGCCGGGCACGGCCTCAAACCGGACGAATACGCGCGTATCGTCAAGCTGATCGGGCGCGCGCCGACCTTCACCGAGCTCGGCATTTTCTCGGCGATGTGGAACGAGCACTGCTCGTACAAATCCTCGAAGATTCATCTGCGCACCCTGCCGACCAAGGCGCCGTGGGTGATCCAGGGGCCCGGCGAGAACGCCGGCGTCATCGACATCGGCGACGGGCTCGCGGTTGTGTTCAAGATGGAGAGCCACAACCACCCGAGCTACATCGAGCCCTATCAGGGCGCCGCGACCGGCGTCGGCGGCATTCTGCGCGACGTCTTCACCATGGGGGCGCGTCCGATCGCCTGCCTCAATGCGCTTTCGTTCGGCGACCCAGACAATCCGAAGACCCGCCACCTCGTCGGCGGCGTGGTCGCCGGCATCGGCGGCTACGGCAATTCGTTCGGCGTTCCTACCCTCGGCGGCGAGGTGCGCTTCCACCGCCGCTATGACGGTAATTGCCTGGTCAATGCCATGGCGGTCGGCATCGCCGAGAAGGACAAGATTTTCTATTCAGCCGCGTCGGGCATCGGCATGCCGATCGTCTACCTCGGTTCGAAAACCGGCCGCGACGGCATTCACGGCGCCACCATGGCGTCGGCGGAGTTCGGCGCCGACGCCGAGGAGAAGCGCCCGACGGTGCAGGTGGGCGATCCGTTCTCGGAAAAGCTCCTGCTCGAAGCCTGTCTCGAAATCATGGCGCGGGGCTGCGTCGTCGCCATCCAGGACATGGGCGCGGCGGGGCTGACCTGCTCGGCCGTGGAGATGGGCGCCAAGGGCGATCTCGGCGTCACGCTCGACCTCGACAAAGTGCCGTGCCGCGAGACCGGCATGAGCGCCTACGAGATGATGCTGTCGGAAAGCCAGGAGCGCATGCTCATGGTGCTCAAGCCGGAGAAGGACAAAGAGGCCGAAGCGATCTTTCGCAAATGGGGCCTCGACTTCGCCGTCGTTGGCAAGACCAGCCCGACCAAGCGGTTTATCGTCGAACATGGTGGCGCGGTCATGGCCGATCTGCCGATCAAAGAACTCGGCGACGAAGCGCCGCTGTACGATCGGCCGTTCATCGAAAGCGCGACATTGCCGGTGATCGCGGCGGCCTCGGTCAACCCGCCGATGGGCATTGCCGATGCGCTGGAGAAACTCATCGGCTCGCCGGATCTGTGTTCAAAGCGCTGGGTCTTCGAGCAATACGACCACGTCATTCTCGGCAACACGGTGCAGCGGCCGGGCGGCGATGCTGCCGTGGTTCGTATCAACGAAGGCCCCAAAGCGCTGGCGTTGACGTCGGACGTCACGCCGCGCTATTGCGAGGCCGATCCGTTCGAAGGCGGCAAGCAGGCGGTGGCTGAAGCCTGGCGCAATCTCTCGGCCGTCGGTGCGCGCCCCCTGGCCCTGACCGACAACCTTAATTTCGGCAATCCGGAGCGGCCGGAGATCATGGGCCAGCTCGTCGGCTGCATCCGCGGCATCGGCGCCGCCGCGCGCGCGCTCGATTTCCCGATCGTCTCCGGCAATGTGTCGCTCTACAATGAGACCAACGGCCGGGCGATCCTGCCGACGCCGACCATTGGCGGCGTCGGCATCCTCGACGATTTCACCACGTCAATGACGCTCGCGTTCAAGGCCGAAGGTGAGGCGATCCTCCTCATCGGCAGCACGCATGGCTGGCTCGGGCAATCGCTCTATCTGCGCGACATCTGCGGGCGGGAGGAGGGCGCGCCGCCCCGGGTCGACCTTGTCGCTGAACAACGCCACGGCGATTTCGTCCGCGCGCTCATTCGCGATCGGCTGGTCACGGCGGCCCATGACGTTTCCGACGGCGGTGTCCTGATCGCGCTCGCTGAGATGGCGATGGCTGCCGGGAACGGCGCCGTGCTCGAAGCTCCGACCGGCGTTCCGGCTCATGCGTTCTGGTTCGGCGAGGACCAGGCGCGTTACGTGGTCACGGCGAAGAACGCCGACCTCGTTGCCCAGCGGGCAAAGTCGGCCGGCGTTCCGCTCACGAGGTTGGGTGCCACCGGCGGCCGCGCGCTGGCACTCGGCGATGAACGGCCTCTGCCGATCGCCGAGCTGCGCAAGCGCTTCGAGCATTGGCTGCCGGCCTACATGGCCGGCAGCGTTTAATTCCGCCGCTTGTGATCAGCGCAACGGCGCCGCGACCTTGAGCGCCATCCGGCAGCGAATAGTCAGTCGTTCACCATGCGCCGCCAAGCAGGCAAGTTCACGCCCTCCGCCGGGCTGAACTCCAGCGCAGTGACGGATCAGGTCAAGTTTGCAGGCCCGCAGCATGACCACCGGATCGATCGGCGATACGGAGGTCGGAGGCGCCGCCGGCGGTACGGCCATCGGCGCCGGGTTACCCGGCGGGGGTTCGACCGGCATTGGTGCAGCGACCGCGGTTGTCGGTGCCCTTTTTGGTGGCTGCCCGGCGCCGGATGGCGCGCGTTCGACGGCGGCCACCGCGGTCCTGCAGGCAGGCGACAGCCGCGCGATGTGCGACTTGAGGCACTGCAGCGCCGCCTTGCCGCCTGGCGTCACGCCCGCGCAATTCGCGGCGAAGTCGGTGCGGCAGGATTGCCGGATCGCGTCGGTCTGGGCGTGCGTTGGCTGTCGTGGCGCGGGTATTTCCGTCGGCATTGGCTGCCGCGCCGGAGCGGGCATTTCCGTCGCCGGAGCTGGCGGCGGGACGGGCGGTGCCGGCGGTTTCGGGACCGCGACCGCCGCAGGCGGCGGGCTCGGCGGTGCAGCCGGCATGATCGCGCTTACCGCGGTCCGGCAGGGCGGCGACAGCCTGCCCACGTTCTGCTTGAGACAATCCAGCGCTTCCTTCCCACCCGGCTGCACGCCCGAGCAGTTCGCCATGAAATCCTGGCGGCAGGACTTGCGGATAGCGTCCGTCTGAGCCGGCGTAGGCTGCTGCGCCTGTACCTGAGCAATTGTCAGACCGAGAAACAAGCAGCAACTCAGTGTTGTCGCTCCGCTCCGCACGACCTGCATCAAAGCCATCCTTGTCCTCCCAGTTTGGGGCCCCGGTTTGCAACGGCAAATGCAGTGACAAGACTGCCTCGCATAGTCAATATTGCGGCGCTGTTCGGCGGCCGCGCGTGAGCCTGCTGCGGCAGCGAGGAAGCGCAAGCCAATCATGAAACGCAGCACCCATCGCATTCTCACCACTCATTCCGGAAGCCTTTCGCGACCCGCGGATCTCATCGCGCTCAACCGCGCGCGCGCCCAGGGCGAAAAGGTGGAGGAGGCCGCTTACGCGCGATGCCTGGCGTCGGCTGTCACCGACGTGGTGCGGAAGCAGCGCGAGGTCGGCGTCGACATTCCCGACGACGGCGAATTCGGCAAGCCGATGGCGGCGAATTACGATTACGGCGTGTGGTGGAGCTATGCCTTTGCGCGCATGGCAGGGTTTACGCCGGCCGAGTCGGTGCCGGAATCCATGCACAAAAAGTCGAGCGTTGCCGATGTCGCGCTGACGGCCTTCACCAATCGCCGCGACTGGCAGAAGTTCAACGAGTTTTATCAGGATCCGGAATCGAGCGGCAGCTTATTGGGAAGCGCCGCCCGCCGGCGCGGACGCCGCCCAGTCTGCACCGCGCCGCTCAAATATGCCGGCCACGCCGCGATCGCCGCCGATATCGCCAATCTGAAGCAGGCGATGGCGGCCGCGGGCGCCGAAGAAGGCTTCATGTGTTCGATCGGGCCGGGCAGCTTCGCGCGCGGCGAAGATCTCTATTACAAGACCGAAGAGGAATTCGTCTTTGCCGCGGCAGACGCCATGCGGGAGGAATACAAGGCGATCGTGGACGCCGGGATCATCCTGCAGATCGACGATCCCAGCCTGCCGGACAACTGGGACATGATCAATCCCGAGCCGCCGCTTGCCGAATTCAAGAAATTCGAACGGGTGCGCATCGATGCACTGAACCACGCGCTGCGCGACCTGCCTGCCGACCGCATCCGCTTCCATATCTGCTGGGGGAGCTGGCACGGGCCCCACACCACCGATATTCCTCTGTCGGACATCGTCGACCTGGTGCTCAGGGTCAACGCCGGCGCCTATTCGGTGGAGGCGGGCAACCCCCGCCATGAGCACGAATGGCGCGTCTGGAAAGACGTCAAACTGCCCGACGGCAAGCTGCTCATTCCCGGCGTGGTCAGCCATGCCACCAACATCGTGGAGCACCCCCGCGTGGTCGCCGACCGCATCATCCGCTACGCCAGCGTGGTGGGCCGGGAGAACGTCATCGCCGGGACCGATTGCGGGTTTGGCGGGCGCATTCATCCGCAAATCGCGTGGGCAAAGTTGCAGGCGCTGGCCGAAGGCGCAAAGCTCGCCAGCAGCGAGCTTTGGCCATAGACCCCGGTCGATCAGCCGCATCCGCGGCGAGCGCGCCCCGCCGGGCGCACACGCTTTCGCCAGAATGCGGTGCAAAAGCGGGGACATGGACGAACGGTCCTGTCAGCAGCCTTCCCTGCGAAGGGGTGATCTGATAAGCCGCCCAATGCGCCGGGCGGGTGTGTGGAGACGGCCATGGCCATGGCTGCTACCGATATCGAGCGGCTGATCCGGGCGAGCATTCCGGACGCCAAGGTGACGATCCGCGATCTCGCCGGTGACGGCGATCATTACGCCGCGACCGTCATTGCCGAATCGTTCCGCGGCAAATCGCGCGTGCAGCAGCACAAGATCGTTTACGACGCGCTCAAGGGCGAGATGGGCGGCAAGCTGCACGCGCTGGCATTGCAGACCGGCACGCCGGAACAGTGAGGCCGCAAAGGCCGGGCAGCTTTTTCGCCTTTCCCACCTGCCGGAGAACGACGTGCCCTCGATGGCGGCCGCCACGACCGATCATTCCCCGACGAAATTTTGATCATCCGGCAGCATCCGCGCATGGGTTTTGCCGATGCTTTGCGCTACATATATTGGAAGTTGGCGAGAGTTGCCGCGGGGGCAGCCCGCGGCCCTAGCAAGGAAGACTGTGATGTCGATCGAGCAATTCATTGACAATGAGGTGAAGGCAAACGACGTCGTTTTGTTCATGAAGGGCACGCCGCAGTTCCCGATGTGCGGGTTCTCCGGCCAGGTGGTCCAGATCCTGGACTACCTCGGCGTGCCGTATAAAGGGCTCAACGTGCTAGAGAACGACGATCTGCGCGGCGGAATCAAAAGCTATTCGAATTGGCCGACGATCCCCCAACTCTACGTCAAGGGCGAGTTCGTCGGCGGCTGCGACATCATCCGCGAGATGTTCCAGGCCGGCGAGCTGCAGTCGCTGTTCAAGGACAAGGGCCTGCCGGTGAAAGAGAGCGCGCAGGTCTAGCTGCGCGCCGGCCCAAGCAAGATAGCCGCTCATCTAAGCCGGGGCGCGGCGCTACGGCAGGTCCCGAGCTTAAGGCGGAAATTCCGCCAGCGACGCCGGGCCACTGCGCGCGCTCAGCGCGAGTAGTACTCGACCACGAGGTGCGGCTCCATCTGGACCGGATAGGGCACATCGCCGAGCACCGGCACGCGAGAGAGCTTGGCGGTCATTTTCGAGTGGTCGGCCTCGATGTAATCCGGCACGTCGCGCTCGGCCAGCGCGGTCGCTTCCAGCACCAGCGCCAGTTGCTTTGATTTATCCTTGACCTCGACGAGATCGCCGACTTTCACCCGGAAGCTCGGGATGGTCACGCGGCGGCCATTCACCTTGATATGGCCGTGATTGACGAACTGGCGCGCGGCAAACACGGTGGGCACGAATTTGGCCCGATAGATGACGGTGTCGAGCCGGCGCTCCAGAAGCCCGATCATATGGGCGCCGGTATCGCCCTTGAGCCGGCGCGCCTCATCGTAAATGCCGTGGAAATGCCGCTCCGACATGTTGGCGTAATAGCCCTTGAGCTTCTGCTTGGCGCGCAGCTGCACGCCGTAATCCGAGAGCTTGCCCTTGCGCCGCTGGCCGTGCTGGCCGGGGCCGTATTCGCGCTTGTTGATCGGAGATTTCGGGCGGCCCCAGATGTTCTGGCCGAGCCGGCGGTCGATCTTGTACTTCGCCTCATGGCGCTTGGTCATTCGCGTCCTCATGAACTTGTTTGGGCATGATCTGGTCCGAAAACCGGTAACCGCTTTTCGGGATCATGCCGTGATGGTTGAGGATCGCGCCCTCCTCTGTCCTTATCCCCCTCGCTACCTCCCCCGCACGCGGGGGAGGTAGGGAGGGGGTTGAACCGACAGGTCTCAGCCGCCGAAGCGCCGGCGTGGACCACGGGTCGCGAAACACTGTGCGGGCCGCTTGGGCCCGCACAGTGCGCGGTAGATAGGGGGAAACCGCCAGAGTGTCAAACCGCTGGGGCATTCGCCCCCAGACGGGGCCTATTGGCTGGCAAAGTGCTTCCGGCGCATGGCTCGCAGCGCGGTCACCGCCAGCAGCGCGGTCACGGCGTCCAGCACCGCAACGATGATGAACACGGCGGTCCAGCTTCCCGTCGTCTGTTTGAGAAAAGCCGCCGCCGGCCCGCCCAGGATGGAGCCGACCCCTTGGGCGATATAGAGGAAGCCGTAATTCGTCGCCGCGTATTTCGGCCCAAACGTGTCAGTCAGGGTTGACGGAAACAGCGAAAAGATTTCGCCCCAGCCGAAGAACACCAGCCCGGTCAACACCACAAACAGCGCCGGCTGGTTGATGAAGGCGAACAGAATCAGGATGGCGGTCGCTTCGAGCGAAAAGGCGAGCGCCATCGTTGCTTCACGGCCGATATGGTCGGAGACCCAACCGAAGAACGGCCGTGTCAACCCGTTGGTCACGCGCGAGAGCGTGAGCGACAGCGGCAGGGCCGCCATGCCGAGCACCAGCATGTTGGCGACCCCGAATTCCTTGGCGAACGGTCCGACATTGGAAACGACCATCAGACCGGAGGTCGACATCATGCTCATCATCAGGAACAACAGATAAAACACCGGGCTTTGCAGCATCTCGCGCGGCGAGAAGCTGCGCCCGCTCTGCTGGGCGGCGAGCGGCGCGGCCGAAGCGGTTTTCGGCGGCTGATAATGCTCCGGCGGCACGCGCAGCCCCTGCGCCGCCAGGATTCCGATGACGCCCTGGATGACGCCCCAGACGACCAATGTGTGGGCGTAACCGGAACTTTTGATCATGCTGTCGATCGGGAAACTGGTGAAGACGGCGCCGAAGCCGTAGCCCGCTGCGGCCAGCCCGGTGGCGAGCCCGCGCCGGTCGGGAAACCAGCGCACCATCAGACCGATGATGCCGACATAGATGATGCCGGTGCCGAAGCCGCCAAGCACGCCATAGGTGAAATAGAGCAGCCAGATATTGTCCACGTGGGCGGAGAGCACCCAGCTTCCGCCCGACAACAGCGCACCGAGTGCGATCAGCGCCCGCGGCCCGAAACGATCGACCAGATAAGCCTGGAACGGCGACAGCCAGGTCTGCAGGATGATCAAGAGCGAAAAGGTCCACTGCAACTGCGCCAGCGTCGTTCCGAGTTTCTGATTGAGCGGCCCGGTAAACAGCGTCCAGACATATTGCGGACTGGAGATCGCCATCATGGCGATGATGCCGAGGGCGAGTTGAGCCCAGCGATTGAGATACCAAGCCGTGGGCTCGGTTTGGACTGCGGCAGTCATGGCGGCGCCCCTGTCTACCCGGCAATATCAGCGTTGGAACGTAGCGTCCCGCGGGTCAGAGCGGCAAGCCGAGCCAAGCCGAAGTTGCGCGCAAGCGTGACCTGGAATTAGGCAGCAATCAGCGGGCGCCGGTCGCGGCCGGCTGAACCGAACGGATGCCGAAGCGGGCGAGCGGCGCCGTCGGCGCGCGGCCGGAAGTGAAAATCGCTCGCGTGCTGCCAGCGTGCCCGGGCGACGGCAGCGGTCCGAGAAGATCGCTGACGCGTCGTGCAATTGCTGCTGCCGGATCAAGAAACGCGACCGGCCAGGGGGCGAGCCGCTGCAAACGGTCGATCAGCAATGGATAATGCGTGCACGCCAGAACGACGGTATCAGTCCGCGCGCCATCGTCGCGGAAGCACGGTGCGATTTCGGCGTAAAGCGCTTCGTCGCTGACCGGCGTGCCGGCAAGCTCCGCCTCGGCATAGCCGGCGAGGGCTTTTGACCCGACCAGCGTCACACGACAGTCGCCGGCGTAGTCGCGGATCAAGGCGCGGGTATATTCGCGCGCAATCGTGGCCTCGGTGCCGAGCACCGAAATGCGCCGGCTGGCCGAGCCTGCGCAGGCTGGCTTGATCGCCGGCACGGTGCCGACAAAGGGCAGCGAAAAATTTTTGCGCAGATCGGGCAGCACAATGGTCGAGGCGGTGTTGCAGGCGATGACGACGAGGTCGGGGTGATGGTTCGTGATCAGCTCGCCCATCAGGTCGACTAGCCGGGTGGTGAGTGCCGGCTCCTGCATCGCCCCGTAAGGAAATGCCGCATCGTCAGCGACATAGAGGAAGTCGGCGTGCGGCCGCACCGCTGCGATCTCACGGAAAACCGTCAGACCGCCAAGTCCGGAATTGAAGACCAGAATGGTTTCCCCGGCCGCCATGGGCGACACATGACACGAGGGACCGCAGCCTGCAATCGGTGACTTGGCGGGCGGACTGCTCCCCTTAGGGACGAGCAAAATCAAGAGATTAGGCTGATTTCCTCATCCTGCCAGTACGTTCACCAAGCGCGGCGTTTCCGTGGGACGGACCTCGACCACCGCCGCTTCCTCGACGAGGACCTGTTCCTCTTCGCGGAGCTTCGGTTTGTCAGGCCACGGCGCCACGATGCCGCTCACCACCGTAAACGACAGCAACAAAATGACCGCAAGATTGCCGTCGTGATAATTGGCAAAGGCAACTGCGCCCATGAGATAGGCCCAGAACGGCAGTGCGATGGTGGAAACGACGGCGTTGAGCACCCAGGCGTCGCCATCCTGGCGCACATACCAGCAAAACAACGGCGTGAGCATGCAGGCCACGACCAACGCACCGGCGGCGATCACCGGGACGGGAATGCCTGCCATCGCGGCGTCGGCGCCGCCGGACTTCATCGCCTGATCGAGGATCGCATTGACGATCATCGAGAACGCGATGATCTCGGCCGGAACATATTTCACCATCCGCTCGAGGTAGCCGTCGGGAGCGACTGGTTTTGCCGCCGGAAGTCCGGCGAGGCCGGACTGCACGACTTCTTCAAGTCCGGCGATTTGCAGATCGAGCTCTGACTGTGCAGCTTGCGGCTTGCGCACCAACCGGCCCATAGCGGTTCTCCTAAAAAGATTCGCTCCCCAAAAGGTGCGCGACGTTACGTCAGCGCACTGAGTTGGGCAAACACTAAGTCCGCACCAGATAAAAACGAATCACCGTAGAACCGGTGAACAGCCTGCAAACAGCGTCAGGGGCGGCCGAAGACGCGGCGAAAGATCGCGTCGACCTGGGCGAAGTGAAATTCAAGGTCGAAATTGGCGGCGAGTTCCTTGTCGCTGAGGTGCTTGCGCACATCTTTATCGGCCTTGAGCAGGGCCAGGAAATCGCCTTCGCCGCGCCAGGCCTTCATGGCGTTGCGCTGCACCAGCCGATAGGCGTCTTCGCGCGTCACGCCCTTTTGGGTGAGCGCGAGCAACACCCGCTGGGAGTGAACGAGGCCGCCGAGCCGATCGAGATTGCGGCGCATGGCGTCGGGATAAACGATCAGCTTGTCGATGATCCCGGCGAGGCGGTTGAGGGCGAAATCCAGCGTCGCCGTGGCGTCGGGCCCGATCATGCGCTCGACCGAAGAGTGCGAGATGTCGCGCTCGTGCCAGAGCGCGACGTCCTCGAGCGCCGGCGTTACATAGGCGCGCACCATGCGCGCCAGCCCGACCAGGTTTTCCGACAGCACCGGATTGCGCTTGTGCGGCATGGCGGAGGAGCCTTTCTGGCCTTCGGAGAAAAACTCCTCCGCCTCCGAAACTTCGGTGCGTTGCAGATGGCGGATTTCAGTTGCCAGCCGCTCGACCGAGGCGGCCACCACGCCGAGGGTGGCGAAGTACATGGCATGGCGGTCGCGCGGGATGACCTGGCTCGAGATCGGCTCGACCGAAAGCCCCATCGCTTTCGCCACATGGGCTTCAACGCGCGGATCGACCTGCGCGAAGGTGCCGACCGCGCCGGATATCGCGCAGGTCGCGATCTCGCCGCGCGCCGCGATCAGACGCTCCCTGGCGCGGGCGAACTCGGCATAGGCGTAAGCAAGCTTGAGCCCGAACGTGGTCGGCTCGGCATGGATGCCGTGCGAGCGGCCGATGGTCGGCGTCAGCTTATACTCGCGGGCGCGGCGCTCAAGCGCGGCGTTGAGCTTGTCGACGTCGGCGATGAGAAGGTCGGCGGCGCGCTTAAGCTGCACGTTGAGGCAGGTATCGAGCACGTCGGAGGACGTCATGCCCTGATGCACGAAACGTGCTTCCGGGCCTACGATCTCGGCCAGATGGGTGAGGAAGGCGACCACGTCGTGCTTGGTCTCGCGCTCGATCTCCTCGATGCGCGCGATATCGAACTTGGCGTTCTTGCCCTTGGCCCAGATTGCCTTCGCCGCCTCCTTGGGAATGATCCCAAGCTCGGCCATGGCGTCGGCGGCGTGCGCCTCGATCTCGAACCAGATGCGAAAGCGCGTTTCCGGCGACCAGATCGCCGCCATTTCCGGACGGGTGTAGCGCAGGATCATTGGTTAATCTCGTCTAGCCGCGCCGCCTGGCAGCTTTCCGCTTCCGGGGCCGGTTCGATCTGGCGATATGGGCCGAAAGCGTTATACCCAATGCGCGATTGATCTTCATCACGGTGCCGAATTCGGGATTACCTCTCTCGCCGAGCGCCTTGTAGAGGCTTTCCCGACTGAGGCCGGTTTCCTCGGCAATCCGCGCCATGCCGCGAGCACGCGCAACGATATTATAGGCGTCTCGTATGAACTCGGGATCCCCCGTTTCGTACGCTGCGGTGATGTATTCGATTTGCGCTTCCCGGGTGCCGAGATATTCGGCCACGTCAAACGGTGTGGTTCTCATCCTTTCGGCTCCTTCATCAGCTCCCGCGCTTTTACGATGTCACGTTGCTGGGCGTGTTTGTCGCCGCCACACAGCAGAACAATCGAGGCGCCGCGAAGCGCAAAGTAGATGCGGTAACCTGGACCATAGTCGATCCGCATTTCCATCAACCCGCCGCCGAGCGACCTCGTATCTCCCGGATTTCCAAGTGCGATGCGGCGGATACGGTTGCCGACGCGCGCTTTGGTCCGCTCGTCGCGCAGACGATGCAGCCAGTCCCGAAATTCATCGGTCTGGCGAACGTCTAATTCGACCATGCCGCCAGTGTAGTCTATAGGCTACAAAAACGCAAGCTGCGGCCTTGGCGAGCAAAAGGCCGTTCGGGTTTTTATTCCGCTCATCGCGGTCGTTGTTCGGCTCACGCCGCAAACCGCGCGCGGTCATGGGGCTGCCGGTAATCGACCGGCGTGCCCTTGGGAATGATTCCGGTCGGGTTGACGCGGGTGATCGAATAATAGCCCATGACGTAATAACGCGGTTTGACCGTCTCGGCGACGCCCGGCAGCGCATAGAGCTCGCGCATATAGTTCAGCAGATTGCGATAATCGGCGACGCGGTTCCGGTTGCATTTGAACAGAGAGAAATAGGCGACGTCGAAACGCACCAGCGTCGGGAACAAACGCCAGTCGGCCTCGGTGATCTGATTGCCGACCAGATAGCGCTGGCGGCCGAGGCGGGCCTCGATGTCGTCGAGGGTTGCGAACAGCGCATCGTAAGCTTCATCATAGGCGGCCTGGGTGCGGGCAAAACCGCAGCGGTAAACGCCATTGTTGACGTTGGCGTAGACCTCGGCGTTGATGCGGTCGATCTCGCTGCGCAAATGCTTTGGATAGAAGTCGGTCGGGTCGGCGCCGACCCCGGCGAACTCCGAATTGAGCATGCGGATGATCTCGGAGGATTTGTTGTTGACGATGCGCCGGGTTTTTTTGTCCCACAACGTCGGCACCGTAACCTTGCCGGTATAGTGCGGCGCGCTGGCCGTATAGGCCTGGTGCAGATAGTGAAAGCCGTTGATACGATCCGGCGTGCAGTCGGGAAAAGCGGAATTGTCCTCGAACATCCAGCCTTGCTGTCGCAGCCCGGGAATAGCGATGGCAACGCTGATCGCGGCGTTGAGTTTCTTGAGCGCCAGATAAATTTGGGTGCGATGCGCCCATGGGCAGGTGTAGGCGACATAGAGGTGATAGCGCCCAGCCTCGGCCTTAAAGCCCGATGAGCCGTCGGCGGTGATGCGGTCGCGAAAGACGCTGTCGATGCGCTGAAAATTGCCGGCCTTGCCGGTTTCCTGCGCCAGCTCCTCGTCACGCCATTGTCCGTCGACCAGAATACCCATTACGCAGCCTCCCCGCGGGCGAGCGCCGCCGCCTGGCGGATCGCCGCGATATTGGTCCGATACGATTTCGGCAGTCTTGTCCCTGAATACGGCGGAACCGGCGACCAGCGCATTGGCGCCGGCGCGCACCACCTCTGGTGCCACCTCCGGCGTAATGCCGCCGTCGATCTCGATATCGATCGGCCGTCCGGCCGCAAGAGCGTGCAGCTTGCTTAGTTTTTCGATCGCGCCGGGAATGAATTTCTGGCCGCCGAAGCCGGGATTGACCGACATGACCAGAATGAGGTCGACGAGGTCGATGACCGGTTCGATTGTGTCCACCGACGTGCCGGGGTTCAACGTCACGCCCGCCTTCTTGCCGAGTGCGCGGATCGCCTGCAGCGAGCGGTGGATATGCGGACCGGCTTCGACATGCACGGTAATGACATCGGCGCCGGCTTTGGCGAAAGCTTCAAGATAGGGATCGCACGGCGCGATCATCAGATGCACGTCGAGCGTCTTTCTGGTGTGGGCGCGCAGCGCCTTCACGATATCGGGTCCGATCGAAATGTTGGGGACGAAATGGCCGTCCATGACGTCGACATGGATCCAGTCGGCGCCGGCGGCATCGACCGCGCGTACCTCGTCGCCGAGTTTCGCGAAATCGGCGGCGAGGATCGACGGGGCGATAACGAGCGGGCGGTGCACCGGGTCCTCCGTCAGGGAGGCTTCGCCTAACACGCCCCATATAAGCCGGCAACGCGGGGCGCGCTGTCCCGGCAAGATTTGCCGGTCGCCGCGGCGATCGGGCAGATTTTCTCACGCACTGGTCGGCCCGCCGCCCGGAAATCCGTTGTCATGCCGCCACTTGGGCCGCGGCCTCGCTCTTGCATCTCCGCTGCCGGGCAAAGCTTCCATCGGCAGAGCCGATGGCTTTCGGGAGTGTGCCATGACTACCGTCGGTGCACCGACTGGCAACAATCCATACACCTATCTGCAGCCGACCAAGCGGCCGGGACAGCCGCAAAGCAGTGCGGCACAGGGTGATCCGCAGTCGCAGCAGTTCGCGGCGACGGCGCCGCAGAGCACGAGCGCGGCGTCGTCGGCGCCCGCCACATCGACTGCCGCCGCATCACCGGGCAGCGCGACGTCCACCACCAGCAGTACATTTCCGCGGTTCGAACCGCAGACGCTGCAAGCCCTGCTGGCGCTGCAGAGCGATAACTGATCGGACGTCAGGCGCGGCATCTGGAGCCCGTGGCGAAGCCTCGCCTGGCCGCGGTTCAGCAAGATCGTGCTCTCGGCGATCATGAGCGTCCGGGCCTTGTGGTCCGGCTTTCGGCTGCGCATACGATAGAGACGTGAGCCGCAGCGGAGGTCTTGTTTGGCGCGAACCGACGTCGTCGTGCTGGGAGCCGGTATTGTCGGCACCGCCATTGCAGTCCATCTCGCCAAGCGCGGGCTGTCGGTCGCCTTGGTCGACAAGCGCGGGCCGGGGGAGGGCACCTCCTACGGCAATGCCGGTATCATTGAGGGCAACACCATTTTTCCGGCGGCGTTCCCGTCGAACTGGACGGACCTCGTCCGCATTGCGCGCAAACGCACGCCGATGGTCAATTACCACGCCGCGCATCTATTGCGGATCGCGCCCTGGCTTGCCGCCTTCCGCGCGCACTCACGGCCGGAGCGGCTGATCGAGACCGCACGGCTGATGCGGCCGTTGTTTGCGCGCGCGGTCGCCGAGCACGAGGCGCTGGCCGGCGAGGCCGGCGCCGCGGGCTATCTCAGCCGCCGCGGCTGGCTCAAACTTTATCGCACCGACGGCGCATTCGCGGCGCTGGCGCCGGAGCTCGAGCTTGCCGCGCAGCTCGGCATCGCCAATGTGCCGCTCGATCGCGATGGGGCGCTCGCGCTCGAGCCGTCACTGTCGGGCGTCTTCCGTCATGCGGTGCATTGGACCGGCGCTGTGAGTGTCAGCGATCCGCTGGCGCTGACGCGCGCCTATGCCGCGCGCTTTGCCGCGATCGGCGGGCTCGCTTTCAGCGGCGACGCAGGCACGCTGCATCGCGCCAATTCTTATTGGCGTGTCGAGACCGCAGCCGGGCCGCTCGATGCCGGCGAGGTGGTGATTGCGCTTGGCCCGTGGACGCCGGACATCGCCGGCCCGCTCGGCATCAAACTGCCGCTCGCCGTCAAGCGCGGCTATCATCGCCACTTTCGTGCGCAGGGAAACGCCGCGCTCGGCCGGCCCGTCCTCGATGCCGAGAACGGCTATGTGCTGGCGCCGATGGCCCAGGGCATCCGCGTCACCACGGGTGTCGAGTTCGCCGCGCGCGATGCGCCGCCGACGCCGGTGCAGCTTGATCGCGTCCTGCCGGCGGCGCGCGAATTGTTTCCGCTCGGCGCGCCGGCCGAACCGGAGCCATGGCTCGGCGCGCGACCGTGCTTTCCGGATTCACGGCCGCTGATCGCGCGGGCGCCGCGCCAGCACGGCCTTTGGCTCGCCTATGGGCACGCCCATTGGGGGCTGACGCTCGGCCCAGCCACCGGCCGGCTCATCGCCGAGATGATGACCGGCGCGACGCCGTTCTGCGATCCGACGCCCTACGGCGCGGAGCGGTTTGCAGGCTGACTGCGTTACTGCCCGATGGTGCGAACGACGCTGGCTTCAGGCCGCGTATTGTTCGACGACAGCTTGTCCTTCTGCTGCACCATCTCGTCGTATTTGGGCAGCGTCGTCACCGGGTGCCGCGGCACCATGTGGACGACCTTGTAGCCGCCGGCCTTGAGCTGCTGCAGAAGTTCCGGCAGCGCCTCGGCCGTGTTGCGCTGGAAGTCGTGCATCAGGATGATGCCCTTGCCGCGCTTGTCGAGCTTGGTCATCACCGATTTGATCACCTGCTCCGGCTTGTGCATCTTGAAGTCGAAGGAATCGATGTCGGTCGAGAACACGGCGATGTTGCGTTCGGCCAGATAGCTCAACATCGCCGGCGGATGCTGCAGGTCCGGAAAGCGGAAGAAGGGCGCGATTGGGCCGTCCACCGCCATGTGCACGGCGCTGACGCCCATTTCGATCTCCTGCTTGGCGAGATCGAGATCTTTCGCATAAGGATTTCGGGCTAAATCCTTGTGCGACCAGGTATGAGTGCCAATGGTCATTCCGGCCGCCGCGACCTCCTTGGCGATTTCCGGATGCCACATCGCATGCTCGCCGATCTCAAAGAACGTGGCCTTGAGGCAATTGTCGGCGAGCGCCTTGAGGACCGCGGCGGTGTTGCCGGGCCAAGGCCCGTCGTCGAAAGTCAGAACGACTTCCTTATCGCGCAGGAAATCATACTGCTTGAAATGCTCGAAGCCGAAGCCGGGTCCGCCCGTCGTGTCGATCTCGACGATGCGCGAAAGGCCCATCCCGCCGGGCTTGTCGCACGCCGGAATGTTGCTGGCCGTCGGGCCGCTGTTCGGAGCCGGCGCGGCCTTGCCTGAGCTTGCGGCCGCATTCTGCGCCGGCGCATTGGGGGCAGGCGAATTTTGAGCGGGCGCGGTCTGGGCGATACGCGCTGGCGCCGGCGCGACCGCCGCGGGCTCTGCCGCCGGAGCTACAGGTGCCGGTGTTACAGCACTTGGGGCGGGCACTTCGGCGGCTTGCGCTTGGGCAATTTGTTGGATCGGCGCCCGCGCCGGCAGCGTGTTGGCGTTTGATGCGAGTTCGCATCGGCGGGGCAGCATGCATCGTCGGGGCCGCCGATTTTTGCACGACTACGACCCCGAGGGCCGCAAGCCCCAAGCTCAACAACGCGCCAATGATAATAACAGTGGACCGCATGATCCCTCGCTACAAAACGCTCGCGGCAAAGTGAAGGCGCAATCGGCGCACGTGTCAACCGTGGCGCGCCTTAATTGCGGGGAACAAGCGCCACCTTTTTCCACAGGACGACCAGAGGGTTAAGAGGTAGCTGATAACCTCTTTCATCAACCGAATTTGTCTTTCCAGCTTGGTAACGCGTTCGGGAAGGAAAGCGACGATGCGGCAAAAACGCCGCGCGCAACCGCCCGGGCCACCACGTTCGCCGCCAGGGCGCCAAGGCCGGTCAAACCCAAAAGCGAATCGGCAAGCGGCCGGCGGCCGGTGGAGGCCGCGAACACCACGTCGCCATCGAGTGGTGTGTGCACAGGATAGATCGCGCGCGACAGCCCCGATTGCGCCATGACGGCGAGGCGCTTGGCCTGGGCTTTGGTCAGGATCGCATCGGTCGCGACGACGACGAGGGTCGTGCTTTCTCCCGCGCTGCCTTTGGTCTGCGGCTTCAGCGCCGTGGCGGGAAACGGTGAGGGCAAGCCGCAGTTGCCGAACTCGCCGTTCCGCTCGAAGGGTGCGGCCCAGAACCACGGACCGCGATCGACGACGACGCTGCCGACCGCATTGGCGACAGCGAGCGCGCCGACCGTGTGGCCGTCTTCGGTCAGCGCCGAGGCGGAGCCGATGCCGCCTTTGAGATTGACCGTGGTCGCACCGGTGCCGGCGCCGACACTGCCGAGGCCGAAATCGACGCCGGCGGCGGCCGCCGCCGCATAGCCAAGCTCGCGGTAGGGCGGATAGCGACCCCAGTCCTTGTCGCCACCGTTGAGCAGATCAAACAGGATCGCCGCCGGCACAATCGGCACGCGGGCGGCCCGCACCGCAAATCCGCGGCCTTTTTCCTTGAGCCAGGCCTGCACGCCGGACGCGGCGTCAAGCCCGAAGGCCGAGCCGCCGGACAGCGTGATGGCATGGATGCCCTCGACGGTCTGCGCCGGATCGAGCAACGCGGTTTCGCGCGTGCCCGGGCCGCCGCCGCGCACATCGATCGAAGCTACGGCCGGCTCGTCAAACACGATCGCGGTTGCACCGGAGCCGAGGCGGGCATCCTCGGCATGACCGATGTTGATCCCGGCGACGTCGGTGATGAGATTGCGCAAGAGGATGCCTCGCCAGAGCCTTCAACGGAGACGATTTTGCCGCGATCGTCAACGATCACATCCTCGCGGGACCCAGACGGCCGCGCTTGCGCGATCGGGACCGGCCGGGCATGAGTTGTTCCCATGCCGAATGTGACCATCGCTGCCGCGCTCCTTGCCGGCATGCTGAGCTTTCTTTCGCCCTGCGTGCTGCCTTTGGTTCCGCCGTATCTCGTCTATCTCACCGGGACCTCGCTCGAACGTCTCGCCGATGCGGAAGCCGAACCGCGGGTGCGGCGCGAAACTCTTATTGCCGCGCTGCTGTTCGTGCTCGGCTTCTCCACCGTGTTCGTCGCGCTCGGCGCCAGCGCCAGCGCCATCGGCGCGGTGCTGCGCGCTTATTCGGGCGTGCTCGCGATCATCGCCGGCATCGCCATCATCGTCATGGGCCTGCACTTCCTCGGCCTGACGCCGATCGCAATGTTGATGCGCGAGAAGCGGCTTGACGTTGCCAAGCCGGTCGGCTTGTGGGGCGCTTATCTGATGGGACTTGCGTTTGCGGTCGGCTGGACGCCCTGCATCGGCCCGATCCTCGCGGCGATTCTCGCGGTCGCGGCGTCCGAGGAGACGGTGGCCAAAGGCGCCGGCATGCTGGCGATCTACTCACTCGGGCTCGGCATTCCGTTCATCGCGGCAGCGCTCGCAGTCGAGCCGTTCGCCGCCTTCCTCGCCCGCTTCCGCGCCCATCTCGGCCTGGTCGAGAAGGCGATGGGCGGGCTTCTGGTTCTCACCGGCGTTGCCTTTCTGACCGGCGCCGTGACGCAGGCAAGTTTTTGGCTGCTTGATACATTCCCGATGCTGGGAAAGATCGGTTAGGACGTCGCGCGTTACGTCCGCCCTGAACTCGGTGACTTCGTCGTAATTGCCGTCCTTGTCCCAGCGATACACGGCCCAGCCGCCGCCGGTGATGTCGCCCTTCTTGTCGAAGGCGATCGGACCGAGCACCGTGTCCCAGGTGCCGGCATGCATCGCGGCGGCAACCTTTTGCGGATCGGTTGTGCCGGCCTTGGCGGCTGCCTGCGCCCAAACCTGATAAGCGGCGTAGGTATAGAGCACATAGCCCTCGGGATCGACGCCCTTGTCCTTGAACTTTTTCACAACGGCGGCGGCGGTCGGCCGCTTGCGCGGATCGGGCGGAAAGGTGAAGAGCACGCCTTCGCCCGCTGGACCGGTGATCGAAGCAAATTCGCGCGAGGCCAGCGCGTCGCCCGCCATCAGGATGGTTTTAAGGCCCTGGTCGCGCATCTGCCGCACGATCAGCCCGGCCTCCTGGTGATAGCCGCCGTCGTAGACCACATCGATGGCGTTGAGCTTGAGCTTGGAGACCAGCGCGGTGAAATCCTTGTCGCCCTGATTGTAGGATTCATCGAGCTTCTCGGTGACGCCGGCGGCGTTGAGCGCCTTTTTCACCTCGTCGGCGAGGCCTTTGCCGTAGGTGGTCTTGTCGTTGATGATGGCGATGTTCTTGCCCTTGAAGTTCTTCGCCAGGTAGCCGGCGGCGAACGGTCCCTGCTGGTCGTCGCGGCCGCAGGTGCGGAACGTGTTCCACAGCCCGCGCTCGGTGAACAGTGGATTGGTCGAAGCCGGCGTGATCTGCAACACGCCGCCGTCGAGATAGGCGTCCGACGCCGGGATCGACGACGACGAGCAATAATGGCCGACGACGACGACCGCGCCCATGCCGGAGAGCTTTTCCGCGACCGAGCGGGCCTGCTTGGGATCGCAGGCGTCATCGCCGGTTTCGAGCCTGAGCTTCTTGCCGAGCACACCGCCGGCCGCGTTGATGTCGGCAATGGCCTGCGTGGCGCCGTCGCTCATCTGCCGGCCGAATGTCGCCTGACCGCCGGTCATCGGGCCGGCGGAGCCCACCACGATGTCCTCGGCCATCGCCGGACCGGCGAACAGGACTGAAAGGAGCGTCAAGGCGCTCAGCCAAAGCTTGCTCATGTCTGTGCCTCGGTTGCCGGCAAGGAAGGTATCGGCCGGACGATAGCACCGCTATGGCCCATTTTCCTGCCTGATTTCACGCCAGCCAAGCGGACCATTGCGCGCATAGAGCCAAGGATACTGTCGCACCATTTGGTGCGCGCGGGTCGCCCGCCAGGCGACAAACCCGACAATAAGGAAGATCAGCGCATCGCAGCCATAGGAAGCTGCCGACAGCAGCTCGCCATGGAACAGTGCGAAATGAAAGAAACGCGCCGCGTCACCGAGCAGAAGCGCCACAACGACGACCTGACGTTGCGGCCGCCAGGCGTCGGCAATGGCGCGGCCGGACAGCCAGGCAGCGCCGCCGCCAAGCACACCGGTCACCAAAATCACGGCCGTGATGCTTTCGCCGGCGTAGAGCCTGTCCATGTCCGCCACCGTCCGCCCGCCGTCCGTCAGCGCGCCCCGCCTTCCAGATAGGCGGCGCGGACTTCCGGCCGCTGCAACAATTCGCGCCCGGCGCCTTGCAGCGTGATCTCGCCGTTGACCATGACATAGCCGCGGTGCGCCAGCTTGAGTGCGTGATAGGCGTTCTGCTCGACCAGGAACACCGTGAGCTTGTCGCGCTCATTGAGCGCGCGGATGGCTGCGAAAATTTGCTGCACCAAAAGCGGCGCCAGGCCGAGCGACGGCTCATCGAGCAGAATAAGCCGCGGCCGGCTCATCAGCGCGCGGCCGATGGCCAGCATCTGCTGCTCGCCGCCCGACAGCGTGCCGCCGCGCTGGCGGCTGCGGTCTCGCAATCGCGGGAACAGCGCGAACACGCGCTCGAGGTCGGCGTCGAAGTCGGCGGCATCCGTCACCGTGGCCCCGATCTGCAGATTTTCCATCACCGTCATGCGCGAGAAAATGCGCCGGCCTTCGGGCGATTGCGCGATGCGGAGCTTGGCGACCTCGTGGGCCGGCAGTGCGGTGATGTCGCGGCCGGCGAAACAGATACTGCCTTCGCGCGCGCGCGGATTGCCGAACACCGTCATCATCAGCGTCGACTTGCCGGCGCCGTTGGCGCCGATCAGCGCGACGATCTCGCCTTCGTTGACGTCGACATCGACGCCTCTGAGCGCGATCACGTTGCCGTAATAGGCTTTGACGCCGCGCAGCGAGAGCAGAGGCCCGCTCGACGCGCTCACAGCCCGACCTCCGCCTCGGCCTGCGCCACATCCTCGTCGGCGACGCCGAGATAGGCGGCAATCACTTTGGCGTCGTTGCGCACGTCGTGCGGCGCGCCATCGGCGATTTTCACGCCGTAATCGAGCACGACAATGTGGTCGGAAATCTCCATCACCACGCCCATGTCGTGCTCGATCAGCAGGATCGAAATGCCATGCTCGTCGCGGATGGTGCGCAGAAAGTGATTGAGCTCGGCGCTCTCGCGGTTGTTGAGGCCGGCAGCCGGCTCATCGAGGCACAGCAGCACCGGATCGGTGCACATGGCGCGCGCGATTTCGAGCCGGCGCTGCGCGCCATAGGGTAGCGCTCCGGCCGGCTCGTCGGCGCGATCGGAAAGGCCGACGCGGTCGAGCCAGTAGCGCGCCTTGTCGATGGCCGCGGCCTCGGCGCGCGCGTAGGCGCGTGAGCCGAGCAGGCCGAGTATGGTGAAGCCCGAGGCGATCATGAGCGTGTTGTGCTGGGCGACCAGAAGATTTTCCAACAGCGTCATGCCGGCGAACAGCCGCACATTTTGAAAGGTGCGGGCGACGCGCGCCTCCTTGGTGATGCGGAACTCGGGCAGCCGCTCCAGCAGATATGAAGCGCCAGCCGGATGGGCGAGGAGCAATCGGCCGACCGTCGGCTTGTAGAAGCCGGTGATGCAGTTGAACAGCGTGGTCTTGCCGGCGCCGTTTGGTCCGATCAACGCGGTGATGTCCCGGGCGCGCGCGGCGAAGCTGAGGTCGCTGACCGCGAGGAGGCCGCCGAAGCGCATGGTCAGGTGCTCGACCGTGAGGATTGGCGCCGTCATGCCGAGCTTTCCGTGCGCGCCTCACGCACGACTTCGGCCGGAATATCCTTGCGTCGGCGCAGCGATACCGAGGGCGTGCGCGTGGCCACCAGGCCGCGCGGCCGATAGATCACGATCGCGACCATGGCAGCGCCGAAAACCAGCATGCGGTATTGATCGAATTCGCGGAACAGCTCGAAGCCGCCGAGCATCACGGTCGCGGCGACCGCCACGCCAAGCTGCGAGCCCATGCCGCCAAGGACGACGATCGCGAGCACGAAAGCCAACTCGCTGAAGGTAAAGGATTCCGGGCTGATGAAGCCTTGCCGGGTGGCGAAGAAGGCGCCGGCAATGCCGCCGAACATGGCGCCCATGGCGAAGGCGGTCAGCTTGGTGTTGGTAGTGTTGATGCCGAGCGCTCGGCAAGCGATCTCGTCCTCGCGCAAGGCTTCCCAGGCGCGGCCGATCGGCAGGCGGCGCAGCCGCAGGGTGACCCAGTTGGTCACGAGCGCCAGCGCCAGAATGACGTAATACAGAAACACAATGCGATGGGTCGGCGAATAGTGCAGCCCGAAGGCCGCGGCAAAGCCATGCTCGGATGCGGTGAAGGGCAGGCCGAAAAATGAAGGCCGCGGAATTCCGGAAATGCCGTTCGGGCCTCCGGTCAAATTCTGCCAGTTCAACAGGATCAGGCGGATGATCTCGCCGAAGCCGAGCGTGACGATGGCCAGATAATCGCCGCGCAGCCGCAGCACGGGGAAGCCGAGCAGCACGCCGGCGAAGGCGGCGAGAATGCCGGCGAGCGGCAGGCAAATCCAGAACGAGAGGCCGAAGTTCTGGGCGATCAGCGCGTAGGAATAGGCGCCGACGGCGTAGAAGGCGACATAGCCGAGATCGAGCAGGCCAGCGAGACCGACCACGATGTTGAGGCCGAAACCGAGCATCGTGTAGGTGACGATCAGAATGGCGAGATCGAGCAGATAGCGGTTGCCGTAGAAAATGATCGGTACGGCGAGCGCGAATACAAGAAATCCTGCGGCGGCGTAAACGGCAAGGCGCGATGCCGCGGACTTGATGAAAGCCGGCAGCGGCCGGGCGAACGAGCCGGCCACGGTTTGCCGAAAGACTGCGCGCAACAGCGCGCCAACAAATACCGCCGCGACTATGGCGCCAAGCGCGCCGAAGCGCGTCGAGACCGTCAGCGCTCCGGTCGGTCCCGGATCGGTGCGGATGCCGATCATCAGGACAAAGAGACCGAACGCGACGACGGCCGCAAGCGCGGCCTCCTTCAGCGCGGCTGGACCGTCAAGCCGCCCGGTTGCCGACGCGGCTCTGTCCGGCACGGGCGCCAGCGTCCTCACACCTTCTCGACTTCAGGCCGGCCCAAAATGCCGGTCGGCAGGAAAATCAGGACGATGATGAGGATGGCGAATGCGGCGACGTCCTTGTACTCGATGGAAAAATACGCCGACCACATGGTCTCGATCAGGCCGATCAGGATGCCGCCGATCATCGCGCCCGGCAGCGAGCCGATGCCGCCGAGCACGGCCGCGGTAAATGCCTTCACGCCGGCGAGAAAGCCGATGAAGAAATCGACGACACCGTAATAGAGCAGAAACATCAGCCCGGCGACCGCGGCCAGCGCCGCGCCGATGACGAAGGTGAGCGAAATGGTGCGGTCGACGTCGATGCCGACGAGAGCCGCCATTTTGAGATCCTGCTCGCAGGCGCGCATGTTGCGGCCGAGCCGGGTGCGCGCGACCAGGAACGAAAAGCCAGCCATGAGAAGGAGCGTGGTGACGACCACGATGATCTGGACGTTGGAGAGCCGCACCGCGAAATCGTTGCCCTCGAACAGCGTGTAGCCGCCATGGATCAACGGCGGCAGCGGCTTGACCCGCGCACCCTGCGCCACCTGCACGTAGTTCTGCAGCACGATCGACATGCCGATCGCGGAAATCAGCGGCGCCAGCCGGAACGAATGCCGCAGCGGCCGATAAGCGATACGCTCGACCGCACAGCCGTAGAGCGCCGTGAGCGCCATGGCGACGAGCAGCACCAGCAGCAGCGCCAGCGGCACCGCCGTCACCCCCATGGCCACCAGCACGAGAAAGGCGATCAGCGCCAGGAAACCACCGACCATGAAAATGTCGCCGTGGGCGAAATTGATCATGCCGATGATGCCGTAGACCATCGTGTAGCCGATGGCGATCAGGCCGTAGATCGAGCCGAGCGTGATGCCGTTGATGAGCTGCTGGACGAAATATTCCATGCGTCCGCCGCCTTGCGAATCCCGCCAAAGTCTTAACAGGGGCGTTGATTGGCGACAACGAGCGAGGCTAGGCACTCTGCCGGGGGGCCAAGGGCGCCAGACTGCAAAAATGACGTGGCGCCTTCGTACGTATTTTCCCTATGATTACAAATTGTTGCGCATGGGAATTGAAACGGAACCGGAACCGCAGGGGCGGCGGGGCGTTGTCACAGTGGGCGGAGGGCTTTTCCAAAATGATCGGAGAACGTCCCAATGGCGAATGAACAACAGAACCCGCAACGGAACCAGCAGCAGCAAAACAACCCGCAGCAAAATCCGCAGCAGGGCGGCCAAGGCGGTCAGAACAAGCCGGGCCAGCAGCATCAGGGCGGCCAAGGCGGCCAGGGCAAGCCCGGTCAGCAGCAGGGCGGCCAAGACAAGCCAGGCCAGCGCGATCAGCAAGATCGCTAAAGTTCCGCGTGAGAATTAGAAGGTGGCGGCCCGCTAACCGGCGGGCCGTCGCTTTTTTGTGTAAAGCGCCGATTAGCTTGCTGTGGCGGCTGCTTCTTTGGCGTGATCGGCCTATGCTGGCGCCATGGTCAGCGCGCTGCCTTTGTTCCACCTTTACGGCGATCCCCCTGACGATCACGCGTTCGATTTTATCCACGTTGAGACCGTCGTCTCACGCTCCTCGCTGCACGATTGGACCATCCGGGCGCATCGGCATCGCAATCTGTTCCAGATCCTGCTGATCGAGCGCGGCGGCGGTGAAATGACCTTCGAAGCGGCGCGGTTGCCGTTTGCCGCACCCGCCGCGATCCTGGTTCCCGCGGCGATCGCCCACGGGTTCCGCTTCGAGCCGAACGTTACCGCAGGCTGGGTCCTGACCTTCACCGAGGATGCGGCGCTGGCGCTCGCTGATCGTGCGGGTGAGGCGCTGTCCCGGCTGCGCGCGCTGGCTGCGCATCCGATCGTTCCGATCGCCGACGAGACCGAGCGGGCCCGGCTTTCGGCCTTGTGCGCGGAGCTGTTCGAAGAGGGAAGCCTGGGGCGCGAGGGCTATCGCATGGCGATGCGCAGTCTCCTGGCGCTGATCGCCGTGGGCGTGGCGCAACTCGCCGCCAGCCGGGCGCGCACCGGCAGCGTCACCTTGCAACCGGCTGACGCCACCGTCGCGCAACTGCGCGCACTGGTCGACGAATTCTTCCGCGGTGAACACCAGCTCGGTTTTTACGCCGAAAAACTCGGCATGACGGTCGATCGGCTCAACGACCACGTCAAGCGCGCCACCGGCGTCACCGCCGGTCACCTGATCCGGCAGCGTTTGCTCACCGAGGCCAAGCGCCAACTGGTCTTTACCACCCAGCCGATCCAGGACATCGCGGCAGAGCTTGCCTTTTCCGATCCCTCGCATTTCGCCCGGTTTTTCCGCAAGCATACCGGGACGACGCCGCACGAGTTTCGCGATCAGCGCGGCTGAGCGGTTATTTGTTCAGCAAAAATCCCAATACCGTGTCGGCATAGGCTTGCGGTTGCTCCATATTGGCAATGTGCGCGGCATCGAGCACGGCGAGTGCGGCGCCGGGAATGTGCTCGGCAATGAATTCGCCGGCTTGGAGGGTCGTAGCGGGATCATGGCGGCCGGCGATGACCAGTGTCGGTACTTTGATCTTGGCGAGCAGCGGGCGGTGATCCATGTCGCGGATCGCTTCGCCGCAGCCGACATAGCCCTTGACCGCGGTGGCCAGGAACATGTCGCGAATGCGCGCCAGCGTCTGCGGCGAGCGTTCGCGGAATTCTTTCGTGAACCAGCGCTCCATATTGGCGTCGACAATCGCCGGCAGTCCCTTTTCGCGCACGAGCTTGATGCGGCCATTCCATATTTCCTTGTCGGGAAAGTAGCTGGCGGTGTTGGAGAGGATCAGCTTGTCGATGCGGCTAGCGGCGTTGGCGCCGAGCCACATGCCCTCCATGCCGCCCATCGACAGCCCGCACCAGTTGATTTTTTCAATGCCAAGCCCGTCGATAACGGCGAGCGCGTCCCGGCCGAGCCGCGCCATCGAGTAGGGGCCCTTCGGCACGGCCGATTTGCCGTGGCCGCGACGATCGAAGCGCACCAACCGGAAATGGCGTGTGAACGGCGCCACCTGCTCATCCCACATATGCAGATTGGTGCCGAGCGAGTTCGATAACATCAGTACCGGCGCGCGCTCCGGGCCTTCGACTTCGACATGGATGGTGCAGCCATCGACATTGATCTGCGGCATGGTTCCTCGCAACGAAGCAGGTGCATCTCCTCAGTTTCGTACACCAATCAGTTTCATTCAATCGGGCTTCCCACCTGCCTCCCGAGGCGGTATGCGATAGCGGGCCGCAGCGACCGGCCGAGGAGTGACGTGCATGGCTATGACGATGAGCGGCGAGTATCAGCTTGCGGTGCCGCGCGAGACGGTGTGGGAAAAGCTCAACGATGCCGAAACTCTCAAGGCCTGCATCCCCGGCTGCGAGCAACTCGACAAGCTGTCGGATACCGAATTCCAGGCGGTCGCCACCACCAAGATCGGGCCGGTCAAGACCAAATTCAAAGGCAAGGTAACGCTGTCCGATCTCGATCCGCCGAACGGCTACAAGATCTCGGGCCAGGGCGACGGCGGCGTCGCCGGTTTTGCCCAGGGCGGCGCCACGGTGAAGCTTGAGCCGAAAGACGGCGGCACGCTCCTCAGTTATTCCGTCGAGGCGCAGATCGGCGGCAAGCTGGCTCAGCTCGGCCAGCGTCTGATCAACGGCGCGGCAAAGAAGATGGCCGATGACTTTTTCAAAAAATTCGCGGCAACGGTCAGCCCGCCCGCCGCCTGACCGGGGCAACGCACCTGGCCGATCGGCGGAGCGGCTATTCGGCACGCGATATGCCCTTGACCGCGGGCCGGCCCGCAGTTCAGAGTAATTCAAGTTCCAGGGTGCGAATCCAGGAAATCGTCGAGTTTCGGCCTCGAAAGCAGCCAACGGCCGCGAGCCGTCCTGCAAAGAAGACGTTTTAAGAGAATCCGAGGAGGCGCTTATGGCCGCCGTATCCCTCACTGTGAATGGCAAACCCGTCACCGCCGACGTCGATCCGCGCACGTTGCTGGTGCAACTGTTGCGCGAGCATCTGCGCCTGACCGGCACCCACGTCGGTTGCGACACCTCGCAATGCGGCGCCTGCGTCGTGCTGGTGAACGGCGAGGCGGTGAAATCCTGCACGGTGCTTGCCGTGCAGCTCGAAGGCGCCGATGTGCTCTCGATCGAGGGCCTGGCGCCGGCAGACGGGCCGCTGCATCCGATGCAGGAGGCGTTTCGCGAAAATCACGGCCTGCAGTGCGGCTATTGTACGCCCGGCATGATCATGACGGCGGTCGACTTGGTGCGTCGCAAGGGCAACGAGCTCGACGACCGCACCATTCGTGAGGAGCTGGAAGGCAACATTTGTCGCTGCACCGGCTATCACAACATCGTCAAGGCGATCGCGGCAGGCGCCCGCGCCATGGCGAGCGGCGCTGCAGCCAAAGCCGCCGAGTAGCAACCAGCCGCATCGTGCCGGAGGACAACATGAATGCGGCTGGGATCGGCGCTTCGACGCGCGGATCGCTGCCGCCCGCGGCATGATGCGCGAGGGATAAACGGAGAGCTCAGGATGTACAGCTTCACCTTCCATCGTCCGCAAACGCTGCGGCAAGCCGCTGCTCTGCTCAGCAAGAATGAGGACGCCAAGCTTCTCGCCGGCGGCCATACGCTCCTGCCGACGATGAAGCTTCGCCTCGCCAACCCGCCGCAATTGATCGACCTGTCGAAAATCGAAGGCCTCGACGGCATCGAACTGAAAGGCCGCTCGATCGAAATCGGCGCGATGACACGGCACAACGACGTACACACGTCGTCGGTGGTGCAGCAGGCGGCGCCGGTGCTGGCCCAGCTTGCCGGCCTGATCGGCGACCCGGCGGTGCGCCACATGGGCACGATCGGCGGCTCCGTCGCCAACAACGATCCGAGCGCCGACTATCCGGCCGCCTGCCTCGGGCTCGGCGCCACCATCATCACCAACAAACGCCGCATCAAGGCCGACGATTTCTTTACCGGGATGTTCTCGACCGCGCTCGAGCCGGCGGAAATCGTCACCAAAATCAGCTTCCCGCTGCCGAAGAAGGCGGCCTACCAGAAATTCCGCAACCAGGCTTCGCGCTATGCGCTGGTCGGCGTTTTTGTCGGCAAGCGCGGCAGCGACATCCGTGTCGCGGTCACCGGCGCGGGCGGCAACGGCGTGTTCCGCGTCAAGGCGTTCGAGGACGCGCTGAAGAAGCGGTTTTCACCGAAATCCCTCGAAGGCCTTACCGTGTCCGCCGATGGTCTCAACAGCGACATTCACGGCAGCGCCGAATACCGCGCCCACCTGATCGGGGTACTGGCCCGTCGCGCCGTCGCCGAGGCGTTGGGAAAATAGGGACGCAACGCGGGAATAGTTGCACCAATCCGGCAAACATCATGCCCGGCCTTGTGCCGGGCATCCACGTCTTTACATGCAGCTTTAACTACAGGAAGACGTGGATTGCCGGGACAGGCCCGGCAGTGACGGGATAGATTGAGAGAATGAATAAGTCCTCGCCCCGGCCGCTGCCGGCCTCGATCGATGCCACCGTTGCGCTGCTGGCCGCAGCCGATTATCTCGGCGACCGCTCGCTCGGCACCGTGCTCTATCTGGCGCTGAAAATGGGCCGGCCGCTGTTCCTCGAGGGCGAAGCAGGCGTCGGCAAGACCGAGATCGCCAAGGTGCTTTCGTCGACGCTGGGCCGGCGCCTGATCCGCCTGCAATGCTATGAGGGTCTCGACGTCGCCGCCGCGGTCTATGAGTGGAACTACGCCGCCCAGATGATCGCCATTCGCGTCGCCGAGGCCGAAGGCGAGCACGACCGTGCCCGGCTCGAGCACGATGTGTTTTCCGAGCGCTTTCTGATCAAGCGCCCGCTGTTGCAAGCGCTCGAGCCCGATACCGCCGGCGCGCCGGTCCTGCTGATCGACGAGATCGACCGCACCGACGAGGCGTTCGAGGCGTTTCTGCTCGAAGTGTTGAGCGATTTTCAGGTCACCATCCCGGAGATGGGCACGGTAAAGGCCGCGCATCCGCCGATCGTGGTCATTACCTCGAACCGCACCCGCGAGGTGCACGACGCGCTCAAGCGCCGCTGTCTTTATCATTGGGTCGGCTATCCGAGCGCCGCGCGCGAATTGGCGATCGTGCGCGCCAAGGTCCCGGGCGTCGGCAAAAGGCTTTCCGAGCAGCTGGTGGCGTTCGTGCAAGTGCTGCGCAAGCAGGATTTGTTCAAGTCGCCCGGCGTCGCCGAGACGCTCGACTGGGCGGCGGCGCTGTCCGAGCTCGATGTGGTCGCGCTCGACCCGGCGACGGTTTCCGACACGCTCGGCGTGCTGCTCAAATACCAGGACGACATCGCCCGGCTCGAAGGCAGCAAAGTCAAGGAGCTGCTCGACGAGGTGAAGACGGAGCTCCGCGCGGCGGAGTGAGCGATGCGGTACGCACGGCAATGACGGCAGATCAACCAACGACGGACGAGCGGTCAGGCCGCCTTGGCGAAAACATCCTCTACTTCGCCCGCGCATTGCGCGCGGCCGGCATTCCGGTCGGGCCCGGCGCCGTGCTCGACGCGCTTGCCGCGGTCGAGGCCGCGGGCGTCGGCACCCGCGAGGATTTTTACTGGACGCTGCACGCCGTGTTTGTGAAGCGGCACGAGCATTCGATACTGTTCGATCAGGCGTTCCGCATTTTTTTCCGCCGCCGCGGCTATGTCGATCAGTTGATGGCGATGATGGCGCCGCAGGCGCCGAATACGCCGCGGCCGCCCGAGGCCGGCGCCACCCGCGTCCATGAGGCGTTGTTCTCCGGCCTCGATGACAAGCTCAAAAAAGAACAGGAGATCGAGCTCGACACCCGCATGACGGTCTCCGACCGCGAAGTGCTGCAAAAGAAAGACTTCGCGCAGATGACCAATGCCGAGATCGCCGCCGCCAAGGCGGCGATGAAGCGGCTGGTGCTGCCGCTTGCCGAAGTGCGCACCCGGCGGCTTAAGCCGCATCCGCACGGCCATCTGATCGACATGCGCCGCACCTTGCGTTCGAGCCTCAAGGGCGGCGGCGATTTTATCGATCTGCGCTTCGTCGGGCCGAAGTCGAAGCCGCCGCCGGTGGTGGCGTTGCTCGACATATCGGGCTCGATGAGCCAGTACAGCCGCCTGTTTTTGCATTTCCTGCATAGCTTGACGGAAACGCGCAAGCGCGTGAGCACTTTCCTGTTCGGCACGCGGCTCACCAATGTCACCCGCGCGCTCCGCGAGCGCGATCCCGACGAGGCACTGGCCGCCTGTTCGGCGAATGTGCCTGACTGGTCCGGAGGAACGCGGATCGCGTCATCGCTCCACGTCTTCAACAAGCAATGGGCGCGTCGCGTGCTTGGCCAGGGCGCTGTCGTGCTGCTGATCACCGACGGGCTCGAACGCGACGCCGACGACACGCTCGCCTTCGAGATCGACCGGCTGCACCGCTCATGCCGCCGGCTGGTCTGGCTGAATCCGCTGCTGCGTTTCGAAGGCTTTGAAGCGCGTGCGCGCGGTATCAAAACCATGCTGCCGCATGTCGATGAATTCCGGCCGATTCATAACCTCGAGTTCGATAGGCGCATTGGTGACGGCCCTTCAGGGCGGTGGCCGGGCTGGCGACCCCAAAGTATGGATGCAGAAAGTCGCCTGATGGCCTATATTTGATTGGAGCGAGCGATGGTGAATAGCGAATAGCAAACAGCAAACAGCAAACAGCAAACAGCGAATAGATAGCAGCTTAGCTCCATTTGCTATTTGCTACTCACTACTCGCTAAACGACGGAGGCTGCCATGCTCTCAACCGACAGCGATATCCTCAAAGCCGCCGAGGACTGGCGCAAGCAGGGCCGTGCCGTGGCGCTGGCAACGGTGGTGGAAACCTGGGGCTCGGCGCCGCGTCCGGTCGGCTCCAACCTGGTCATCGACCAGGAAGGGAATTTCCTCGGCTCGGTCTCCGGCGGTTGTGTTGAGGGCGCCGTCGTCACCGAAGCGCTCGATGTGATCGATTCAGGCAAGCCGAAAATGCTGGAATTCGGCGTTGCCGACGAGACCGCCTGGAAAGTCGGGCTGTCCTGCGGCGGCACGATCCGGGTGTTTGTCGAGAAAGTGGAGTAGGCAAGGGGCGAATGGCGAAGCGGCGAGTACCGAATAGGGAGTAAAGCATCATTCCCCATTCGCTATCCGCCATTCCCTGTTCGCGCTATGATTAGTCATGCAACTCGACCTGCTTGAAAGCCTTAATGCCGAGCGCGCCGCACGCCGCGCCGCGATCGTCGTCACCGACGTGGAAAGCGGCAAGCAGCGGCTGGTGAAGGCCGCCGATATTGGCAAGGATCCGCTCAAAGCGACGCTCGCCGAGCATCTGCGCAGCGGCCGGAGCGGCATGGAGCAGACCGCCGAAGGCCGCGCGTTCCTCACCGTGTACGTCCCGGCGCCGCAACTTGTCGTCATCGGTGCCGTGCATATCAGCCAGGCGCTGGCGCCGATCGCCAAGCTGCTTGGCTATGACGTGACCATCGTCGATCCGCGCACCGCATTCGCCTCGCCGGAGCGTTTTCCCGATGTCAAAGTGATCGCCGAGTGGCCGGACACGGCGTTGCCGCCGCTCGGCGTTGACCGTTACACCGCCTTCGTCGCGCTCGCCCACGATCCGAAGATCGACGATCCGGCGCTGCTCCACGCGCTGTCCCGGGATTGTTTCTATATCGGTGCGCTCGGGTCGCGCAAAACTCATGCGCGGCGCGTCGACCGGCTCAAGCAGCAAGGCCTGAGCGAGACCGACATTTCGCGCATCCACGCGCCGATCGGTCTTGATATCGGCGCCGTCTCGCCGGCGGAGATCGCCGTCGCCATCATCGCGCAGATTACCGAGCGGCTGCGCGAGGAACCGGAAGCCGACCCCCGCCCATACCCTCCCCCGCAAACGGGGGAAGGTAAAGTGGCTGAGGCGGTGTCATGAAGTTCGGAGCGGTTGCGTCCAAACAGGCTGTCGGCGCCACCTCGGTGCACACCATCCGTCAAGGCGCGCTGGTGCTCAAAAAGGGCACACTGATCGGTCCCGTCGAGGCCGCCGCCCTCGAGGCGGCCGGCGTAGAAGACATCGTGGTCGCACGGCTCGAAGCTGGCGACGTGTCCGAGGACGTGGCGGCGGCCGACATCGCGGCCGCTATCGCCGGCCAAGGCGTGCATGTCGACCGCGCTTTTACCGGCCGCGCCAACCTGTTTGCGCAGGCCGCCGGCGTGCTCGTCGTCGACAAGGATGCAATCGATCGCCTCAATCGGGTCGACGAGGCGATCACGGCGGCGACGCTTCCGGCCTACAAACCGATCGTTGCCGGCGAGATGATCGCCACCGTGAAAATCATTCCGTTTGCGGTCGCGGCGGCGGCGCGCGACCTGGCGCTGGCGGCGGCGCAGCGGCCGCTCATTCGCGTCGCGCCCTATCGCATCCGCAAGGTTGGTGTCGTGTCGACATTGCTGCCCGGGCTCTCCCCCAAGGTGATCGACAAGACGCTCAAGATCACCGCCGAACGGCTGGCACCTGCCAATGCCACGATCATCGCCGAACGCCGCGTGCCGCACGAGCGCGCGGCGCTCGCCCGCGCCATCGGCGAGGTGCTCAAGCAGGGCGCGGAGCTCGTGGTCGTGTTCGGCGCCTCGGCCATCGCCGACCGCCGCGACGTAATCCCGGCGGCGTTGGAAACGATCGGCGGCCGCATCGAGCATTTCGGCATGCCGGTCGATCCCGGCAATCTGTTGCTGATCGGGACCGCAGCCGGCCACCCGGTGCTCGGCGCGCCCGGTTGCGCCCGCAGTCCGAAGGAGAACGGCTTCGACTGGGTGCTGATGCGGTTGCTGGCCGGCCTGCCGGTGCCGCGCGAGGATATCACCGGTATGGGCGTCGGCGGCCTGCTGATGGAGATCGTCACCCGTCCGCAGCCGCGCGACGAGCCGCTGCACCCCGCCCACAACATTGCGGCGCTGGTGCTGGCCGCCGGCCGCTCGAGCCGCATGGGCGGGCCGAACAAGCTCTTGGCCGAGATCGGCGGCCGGCCGCTGGTCCGCATCGTCGCCGAGGCGGCACTCGCCTCGCGGGCGCGGCCGGTGATCGTGGTCACCGGCCATCAGCGTGAGCGGGTCGAGGCGGCGCTGGCCGGCCTGCCGGTCGATTTCGTGCACAATGCCCATTTCGCCGACGGCCTCGGCACCTCGCTGCGCGCCGGCATTTCCGTGCTGCCGGCGCAGGCCGACGGCGCCGTCGTCTGTCTCGGCGATATGCCGCAAGTCGACGGCGTCATGATCGACCGCCTGGTCGGTGCGCTCGATCCCATCAAGGGAGCGCTGATCGCGGTACCGACCATCGACGGCCAGCGCGGCAATCCGGTGGTCTGGTCGCGGCGCTTTTTCTCCGACCTCATGGGCGTCGAAGGCGACATCGGCGCCCGCCACCTGATCGGCCGCTACAGCGAGGCCGTGGTCGAGGTGCCGCTGACCGGCAATGCGGCGCTGACCGACGTCGACACACCGGAAGCGCTCGAAGCCGTGAGGGCTGAGCTGGAAGGCACGTAGGGTCTATTGTCAGTTTGGTCTCTTCGTCATTCCGGATTGCCACGCAGCGGCAAGTCGGGAATCCATGGCCCCGAACGGCGATTATGGATCCCGGGCGGCTCGCTTTGCTCGGCCCGGAATGGCCAGACGTGATTCACCAACTGGAAACCGTTGGCGGTTAGCGTTGGGCATCCTCTGGGGAGAGGGCCTTCATATGATCGGCGTTACCCGAAGTTCTGTACTGGCGGTTGCGGCTGCATGCATCCTGATCGCGGCGATCGGCGCCGCCGCGGCCGCCGGCGCTTTCGCCGTTGGCGCCTGCGGTGCGTACGGCTACGGCTACGACTATCGCAAGGTGAGCGACGCACGCGCCGCCGCGGTCAAAAAGTGCTCGGGCGCCGCCTGCAAGGTGGTCGGCGATATCAGGCGCGGCTGCGCGGCGATGGCGGTCGACGCCAAGAACCCGTGCGGGTCGTACGGTTGGGCGATCAATTCGCACCTCGGCAGAGCCGAGAACGCCTCGCTGCGCCGCTGCTATCAGTATGGCGGCCGCGATTGCGTGGTGCGCGCCTGGGCCTGCGACGAAAAAGGCTGAGCATCAGTAGCCTTGCCGCGGCCAACGAGCATAGTGGCCTCAGTACCGCGCGTTGAAGCCGAGGCGAACGTAAGGACCCGATCGGCCGTCGGATTCGATGGCCCAGCCGCTTGCGGCCGACCAGTCGACGCCGTCGATACGAAACCCGGTCACATGCGCGCCGAGCCGCAGCTGTTGGTAATCGGAGCACCATATCCCCTGCGCCTCGGGACCGACATAGAACGGCTCGAACAGTCGCCAGCCGACGGCGGCCCGCACCGAGTCGGTTGGGCCGATGGATATGGCCGATCCGTTCGCCGTGGCCATCATGGCCGGGCTTATCTGAAACCAGATGCTGCCGTCGAACTCGGCGCCGCCATAAAGCCCGTGCAGGCGGCTGCCGGGATCGTTGGGTGTGAGCCGGTAATCCTGCACGGCAGGTCCGGCATAAAAACCGACGCTGATGCCGTCGCGCGTCGCCCGCCACCCGGGCATGACGGCGGCGGAAAGAAGCGTGCCGTCCACGTCCGTGTGCAGCCCGCCCGACGGGTACGTGTACGCGCCGCCGGAGAGCAGGAGCTTGAGCGTGAAGCCTTCGGCCTCGAACCGGCCGGCCGGCGACCACAGCGTTCCGCCGTAAAAGAACGCGCCGTCGCGCCACAGATCGGTGCCGCCGAAGAGGAGAAAAGAATGGTCGTCCGGCCCATCGGCGCCGGCCTGGGCCGCGACAACGAACAGCACAGAGGTCGCGACGGCGGCCGCCGCGAAACACCGCAACACGCCCACTGAGGCCGCTCCCCCCGGTGCGCCCCAACAACCGCCGCACTACTCCAATACCGGCTAAGGCAGCTCCGGTCGAGCACAAAATGCGACGTTAGGTTGCGTTCTTGCAGGTTACATGGATTGAGCGGCCGCCGAGTCCGGCGCCGGGCTGCCTTGCAAATCGGGGATAGGTCGCGGCGGCGGCGCACGCTATATGTTTGCGCGATTATCCCGGGAATGCGCCATGACCGCCGAGGTTTCCACTTCCGACCAATTCTCCCCGTCGCCCGCCACCGAAGCCTCCCGCCGGCGGTCTCGCCATCGGCTTCCTCAATTGGGCGCATGCGCTCGATCACTTTGTGATCCTGATCTATCCGACCGTGGTCATCGAGCTCGAAGTGGTCTATGGCCGCTCCTATTCCGAGCTGATCGCGCTCTCGACCGCCTCCTTCATCGCCTTCGGGCTGTTCTCGCTGCCGGCCGGCTGGCTCGCCGATCGCTGGAGCCGCCGCAACATGATGGTCGCGTTCTACGTCGGCTGCGGAGCCTCGCTCGTCGGCGCGGCGCTGGCGCCTTCGCTCTGGTTCCTCGCCGTCGCTTTGTTTGCGCTCGGCGTGTTCGCGGCGATCTATCATCCGGTCGGCACCGCAATGGTGGTCGAGTCCGCCGTTCAACGCGGTCGCACGCTGGCCTTCAACGGCGTCTGCGGCAATCTCGGCGTCTCGCTCGCCGCCGGCATCACCGCGGTGCTGACCGCAGCGGTGTCCTGGCGTGGCGCCTTTCTGGTGCCGGGCCTGATCTGTCTGGCGACCGGGCCGGTTTATCTCTGGCTCGTGCCCGACGAGGCGCGGCACAAGGCTTCACGCAACGCCTCGCCCGAGGTCGGCTTGTCGAACGCGACCGCGGCGTTGCTGTTCGGCCTGTTCATGGTGGTCGCGCTGTCGGCGGGTTTGGTCTTCAACACGCTGTCGGTCGCGTTGCCGAAGATCGTCGACGAGCGGATCCCGGATATCTCACTGGTCGCCGTCGGCGGTTTGACCACGGCGGTGTTCCTGTGCGGGGCGTTTGCCCAGCTCACCATCGGCCGCCTGGCCGAGCGCATACCGGCGCACATGCTGTTTGCCGCAACCGCGGTGATGCAGTTCATCGGCGTGGTGTGGGCGGCTTACGCGAACGGCATCACGTTGTTGTTTGCGCTCGCCTTCACCATGGCGGCGATCTACGCCCAAGTGACCGTGAACGATCTTGTCATTGCCCGCTACACCGCGGATGCGTGGCGCGGCCGGGTCTACGCCGTGCGCTATTTCCTGACCTTCATGATCTCCGGCGTGGCGGTCTCGATGATCGCGCTGCTCTATGGCCGCGGCGGCTTCGGCCTCGTCCTCGGCGTCACCGCCGTGGTCGCGCTCGGCTTCCTGATCGCGGTGCTGGCGATCGCCTATATCGCCAACAACGTCGAAAAGGCACGGGTGCCTCAGGCAGTGCCGGCGGAGTGATCCGCCCGCGTCATTCCGGCGACAGCGGGGTCCCCGGTTGCGGGGGGACGCCGGGACGCGTTCCTGCTTAAGCCGAAGCCGATACCGGGTGTCTCGCCGCCAGCGCCATGGCGATCAACGCCGCGCCGCCGAACAGCATATTGATGCCGACGAGGAGGCCGAGCGCCCAGACCGCCGTTCCCGGCAGCCCGGCGAAGATGATGCCGGCAAGGATCAGATCGATGATGCCGCTCACCAGCATCCAGCCCCAGCGGCCGGTGAGCTGGTTGCGATGCTCGATGGCGTACATGATCGAGGCGATGCCCTCGACCACGAAAAACGCGATCAGCACCAGCGTCAGCGACACCGAGCCGGTGATCGGCCAGGCCAGCAGCACGAGGCCGGCGGCAATGGCGACGATCGCCGAGAGCAGCGACCACCAGAAACCCGGCGCGTGCCGCGCCCAGAAAGTCGTGATCAGCCCGACGATGCCGCTGGCCAGGAAGATCCAGCCGATGATGATGGTGAAAGCGAGCGTGGCGATGAGGGGCACCATGATCGCGGCAATGCCGAGGATGACCAGGATGATACCTTCGGCGAGAAACAGGCCCCAATGCTGATGAATTGCACCGGCGAGCGCTTGTCCGAAGCGCTCGGCTTCATTTTGATTGATCGTCATAGTCATCTCCCTTGAAATGGGCACCAATAATTGCCGTTCCGCAGCGACCTGCCGGCCCCGGTCCGAGACAAGCGCAGACGCACAATCTCGCACAAAAGCGCCCTATGCACAAAAGCGGGCCTTGTATAGCGCATCAGTACGACTATCTATCATTCCAGCGACGTTGAGACCTTCGGGCTCCGTCGCGGGACGGCCACGATAACGACAGGTGACGCCGGATGTACGCGCACCATCGTTCGTGGCCGTTAGCATTTTTCGCCGCGAAAACCGGCATTTCCCTCGAAAACACCGAACAGGCTGTCATAAAATTGTAATCGTCCGCCGTCATGGAATTGAAATAATTAAGCCAATGGCAGGGGATGCGATATGCCGGACGCGAACGTCGATTTTGCTATCTTGGCCGGCGCTGGGGCTCCGGTGCGGGACTATAAGGCTGGCGAGGTCATATTTCGGGAGGGCGATCCGGCCGACGAGCTGTTCATCGTCAAAACCGGGAAAGTCGAGATCCGGCTCGGCAACCGCCTGCTCGACACCCTGCCGGAACTCAGCATTTTCGGCGAGATGGCCCTGATCGATCGCGGCCCCCGCAGTGCGACCGCGGTCGCGGCAACCGACGCGACCCTCGTTCCCGTCGGCGAAAAGCAATTCCTTCTAATGGTAAGCCGCACGCCCTACTTCGCGCTGAACGTAATGCGCGTCCTGGTGCAGCGCCTGCGCTCATCCAATACCGTGGTCTATTAGCAAGATAAGCGAATAGCAAAATGGCGAATAGCGAATAGAATCTGTTGCCTTTAACTCGCCACTCGCTATTCGCTCGCTTTCTTCAATCGCTCGATCAGCGCCATCGCTGCCGCAGGCGCCCGGATTTTGCCTTCGTGAATGACGAGTTCGAGTTGAAGAAAAGGCCGCCGTTATTGGGCTTCTTTGAGGTTTATGGCGCAGATTGGGTGCGGAAACGCATTCTGACTTCGTGATTGGTGCCGCTTCGCGGTAGGCAATCACACCTCTGCTGCTCGACTCTGGAAATCCGGGTGATGATGCCCGTAGTTGTCGAGCAGAGTCTTTACGTTCATGCCGAGATGTCCTGCCGCCTCCCACGGATTGACACCAGCTTGCATCAACCACGTTGCCCTCGTGTGCCTCATGATGTGCGGCGTAACTTTGCCATCGTTGTCATCGAGGCCGGCGAGTTTCAGAGCCTTGCCCCACGAGTAGCCCATGCGGTCAAATGGCTTGCCATCGTGCTCGCAGACATAGACCGCGGTAGGTCCATCAAGCCGACGCCAGCGGCGTAGGTGCGCTAGGATGCGACGGCCAAGCTTGGCGATCGGCGCACGCTTGTTCTTGCGTTTCAGCGGTACGCGGACCACGTCGCCGCATCGTGCCGGCATCGAAGTCAATCCAATCCCAGCGCAGATTTCGGATCACGCCGGAACGGCTGCCGGTATAGAGGCCGAGCAGGATAAACCGCGCCACGCTCGGCCTGGCGGCGCGTGCTGGTGCGGCGTGCTGCGCGGAGTAGCTTTGCCGCCTCGCTCCGCCTCATCCATCGGCTCACGCGGCTGCGGCTTCGGCGGCAGGATGATCTGCGGGACCGGCGGGCAGGGGACCATGATGTTTATGCCAATAGCGAATTGCAGCGCGTAGAATTTCAAGATCGTGCCGCACGGCGGCGTCGGTTCTACCCTTGCAGTATGCGCGGGTGTTCGCAGGCGTGACGTCTGATAGCCGATTTATCGCTCCACCACTTCGCGAGAAGGCCGACGCCGTAGGCGTAATTCGGCGCCGAGACCTTATGCTGCAAATGCTCGAGCGAGTAGACGTTGAGGATGTCGGCGATCAGCGGGTCCGGACCGAACGTCGGCTGGTGCTTCTCGCCGAGGTATTCGGCGAGCCGCTTTTCAGCGCCGACACGGTCCGATTCAGCGCAGCCAGTGCGGAGCCGCGTTTCTCGGTCTCGGATAATCTACTGACGTCGCGCTTTGTCGAGGTAGAGCCTTGGCGGTGATCTTCTTCTTGGCATAGCTGCACCACTCTCCCGGTAGCCGACATACCACGCGACGGGCACCTTGTCGCCGACTGGAACTTTTTGTTGTGCTCGCCTGTGATTTAAGCTATCGGTTGGAGTTCAAGATCGTCGGTGAGAGCAAAACATTGCCGCCGGCTGATCCAGTCCTCCTTACCAAAGGACGCCCGTCCGGTTACCGGCTCTCTTGGGCCCTTGGTAGGGGAGGCAAAGCACTCAGCAAATCAAGAGACGTAAATCGTCGGCGCTGGCGTCGACGTTCGCGCTGCACTCGCCGTTCGGCGCGTGAGCGAGATGGCTTTGGGCAATCACGGGGGCGCCTCGGCGCCTTATGAGGAGACATAAGATGTATCAGCCGATACTGCGTCGACGGCAAGGCGAAGCACTAAGCGAGCTGCTGAGTGCGCTAGACAAGGTTCGGGTAATCCTTGACTGGGAAGAAGTCGTTCTCGGTAGCCAGTTCCGAGTGCTCGACCGGAAATATGATGCCCTATATCAAGCAGTGCAGGCCAAGTACATGTCGGTGCAGGACGCGCTCTAAGCCGGTCCCTACCAAAGAAGCTACCAAGAAGAAACTGACAGGGTCGGGCACGTCGCCCGGCCCTCTTTGCGTCTCAAGGGCGCTGCTGGGTGGCGAGCCCCGCCGCCTTGGATGATGGAGAAGCATTTCCATTTGGAGCATCCCGATGGGCAGTGGGGCTCAATGTAGAGTGCAGCATTGCCTGAGCCTCCAGGCTATTGGCGGCGCAACAGCTCCGGCAGCTTGGCAAATGCTCGGGACTATGCCGCCGTATAGGTGGGGGCGAGGGACAGGTTCTCAGATTGATTGCCGCCAGTTGTCCGGCGGCGATAGCGCGGACGATGTGCCTCTCGACCATGATCAAGTAGTCGAGTGCCGGTCGCGCCCCTGGCACGCCACGGAGCTAAAAGTAGCTGGGCCTTCGTCCGCGCTTTCCTTCGACCGAGTTCTACAATTACGATTCGAGCCAAGACTGCTTCACCCCTTTCGCGGGCACAGACGACCTCGACGATGAATTTCTTATACACGCGATCGTCTCCTCGGAAATATAAACCCAATCCGAAGCGGTTTGGTTCCTCTGCTGAAATGATGCGGCCGCGGCACGCGGAGAAACCAGAGCGCCCCGCGACGGCGGCGGGGCACGTACCGGCGTTTGGTCTTGCTTTCTCACTCGCCCGATAATGAGATACGCCCCCGTTCAGGTGGAATAGCGGGGGGTGGGGCCATCATCGCGCCATATAGATTGGCGGCAGCGATGGTGGCCCTCTTTCGTGGATGCAGCAAACGTGCTATGAACACCCCGGACGTGCGGCCCCAAATTGCGCGTCTGCCCACTTTGCGCCCGAGCCCTCGATCAACCGCCGTTGATCGGGGGCTGATCCATTTAGCTCACCGTTCGCCTTAGCAATCTCAATTATTAGTCTAACTTTGCGATCTCAGGACGTTCCATGAACGGATGGGACGAAGTGTTACGCGATTGTCACGTCAGCCAATCAGACTGACTACCCGGACGCGGCGGATGTATGCCGAGGAAGAACTCCAAGCTGATTGTAGCTGCCGAACGCGCCGCTGAGGCAAGGCGAGTTGTCGGTAATCAACGTGACCTTTTAGCGAAACTCAAGGTTTCAGGACAGCCGACGTCTGATGCGGAGAACCTGCTTCAAATCTATGTCGCCATGCTAGAGAACCTTGAGGGTCACGAACGCAGGATCAGAGAGGAACGCAGGTCCAGAAAGACCGAAACCAGAAAGCCCTAATCAAGCCGTTTTTGCCCCGGACAAAAATCGCCCCGCATGACGAATGCGCCACCCTCAACACGCTTCGACTGCCCGAATTGCAGCGTCAATACAAGCTCGTTCGAGCCGAGGCCGGTTCGGAGACCGTTGATCGCCAAATCACTTGCCGTAATTGCGGCGCGCCCTTCCCTTCGCGGGAAGGACACATGGTCCTCAAATACTTCCTTGTGGGTCGTCCTGGAGTCCGAGGGCAAAGACGCCGTCACTGATTGCGGCCGGCATGGGGATTCTCACCGCGGGCACCCTGGCGTCATGCGGCGGTGGCGGTCCGCTTGCGTATGGCGGCCCGAAATTCTTCAGCGTTTTTGACGGAACCGCCGTAGCAGACGCCGAAGCCAGCTCGACCTAGCGCGCGGTATCGTCAACCATGATGGCGCGTAGTGTCGCGTCATCGCATTGGTGCGGTGACGGCAAGTCCGACTCTCAAGTCCTGCGCACGCTGTTCCAGGACGTCGGCAAGCCGATGTAGGGCGACATGGCACTTGGCAGCCGCCGCGAGCAGATTGTCGAGATCGGCGGTGAATGTATTTGCCGCGTCGGCCGGGCTTGCGGGCTGCTTCTGTTTGTTGAACATGGTGATCACCGTTTTCCGATTAGAGTGAGATGACGCTGACGTCGAAGGTGCCGGCAGCCAGTGTGGCAGTCGACGGCGAAGGCGTCAGTACGACGTTGAAGCCGGTGCTGGTGCGGCCCGAGATGCCTGTGAAGCAGGCCTGGCTGGCTTGAACGAAAGCGGCGTTACTCGCCGGCAGCAATCCATTGTTGAATGCGTCGGTGAACGAGACCGCGACCGTGACGGAAGCACCGGCAGAGCCGCCCGCCGAGTTGGGGACGGCGAGCTGCGTTCCGATAACGACTTGTCGGGCTTGAGAGTCAGGATTAGAATATGCGGAAGTGGCATTTGGGAAATCCCTGTTGTTTTGAAAATCGAGTTGATATTGCCGGCCACCAGGAGAGAGGCGTCCGCCGGCTGACGGGGTTTTTCTGCCGTTTGCGGTAGCGACACCGGCCGTCAGGTCGCGTCGGCACGTTGACGATGGCGCCGATGAAATTGAAAAAACAAAAGGGCGGGTGCCTATTGTGAGTTAGCTTCGACACGGGATACTACCCAGGATTGCTTATAATGATCTTGATCCAAAGGGAGTTCGATAATGCCGCAACGCTGGCTTGGCATCGTAGTGGGGGCCGATAACGTCAAAGTCGTCGATGCCGAAATTCCCGACGACGATGCAAAACCTGTCGTCATCCAAGGAGATAATTCATGGCCTCTACAAAAGGGACCTCAGGCTATCAGCTTACCGCGTGATGCATCAGCAAATTGCGGGGTATGCAAAAGAAAATAACGTGGCGCGAGCAATTATCAAAGCAAGCGCCCTTAGCGAAAAAGGAGCAAAGAAAGGTCTCAACTGTTCAAAGAATAGTCCTTCTTTGAACAAAGTCAAGCGGCATAGGCGGGTACTGGTATAGGAGATAGCGGGGCGCGTTTTACATCCGAACTGCACAACCGCTATCGAGCCATCCTGGCAAGCCGGGACGGCAAAGAGGTGCGGGAAGCCGTCGAGGCCGATCGACGGCTCCCCGCTATGCCAAGCCGCGCAAGGGGCGCTCATGCGGCAGGCAATCGAAGGAAAGAGCTTCTCGTCGACGAGAAGTTTCGGCACCGGCATCGCACGATGCCGGCGGGCCGGGCTGGAACCAAGCCCGGCCACCAATCGCGCTCTTAAGAGCGCGGTCGGGCGGTCGGCGATCGGCGGAAATCGGGGCGCGAGAAAATTATCTCTCAGCGGCGAGGCTGATATGTTTACTGACCGACCAATCGGGCTATGCCAAAACCGGCCGCGTAAAAGATTGCCACGTGGATGCTGTTAAAGATTGCGGCGCGGAACAGATAGGCGAGTGGCCCGCCCGAAGCGATCTTCAATGGCGTGGTTCCGAAGTAGAGTAGATTTCCACACGCTCGACGCGGCTCCGACGATTACGATCGCGTACAGCGGCCATGCTTCAAAGCCTGCATAGCCTGCAAGTACGGGCATGATGAATAGAACTAGCTGGTTGCCGATCATGAGCGCAGGACTTCCGGAGTGCTTAATAGCTCTGGCAGCTTACAGGCCGGAATAGGTGCGGGCCGGCGTGTGTGTTGGTTTCACCACGCCAGCCCTGACCACAACCAAGTTGGCAAAGCGGGGTCTCGGCTATGGCTGCATGCAGCAATAACATGAGTCGGACACCGCGTTGACGCGGCAGCGAGAATCAGGCCCTAGCTATGTCGTTCCACTTGACACGGTGGAACTCGCGCTTCCTTTGTTCACCTTAGCCCCTAGCAGACAAAGCTGGGGGCTCTTTCTATTCAGCTATGCCTTGCGACATAAATCGGTCATGTCGGTCGGGTAACTTAGCGCCGCGGCGACGTGCCCCTAGGGCGTTGCCGCATCCCACTTCTGAGACTTAGCCAACTTAAGCCCGGACGCCGCCCAGCTCCGGGCTTTTTCCTGAGCCGAGCCTCTTTCGGGATGATCACGCCGCGCGAAGATTCATGGCCATCGGCTTGCCGTGGCGGCCCTCGCCGATCTCATATTCAAGTTTGTCGCCCACGCTGGGCTTAGCCAGGCCGGCGGCCTCGAAAGCCGAGCGGTGCGCGAAAGTCTCGCCAGAGCCGTCAGACGCGCGGATAAATCCAAATCGCCGCCGGTCTCGGCTCCGTCAAAAGGGTCGTTCTTGCACGCGAGACTGGGGGTCGGAGTTGGGTGCGATTTGACAGCCACGCTCGGCAATCCACTTGATAACAATTCCAGTAGGCATCTTAAACCTCATGTTTGGTGTTGATCTTGGTAGTGGCCGTGTTTTGGAAGCTGCCGCGGTCGTCGTGAAAGGTACTGCACCACCGATTGCGGCAGCGGCCGATCCCCAGTTCGTTCCTGATAGAGGACGGCGCTCAAGATGCGATCGATCAGCATGATGCGCCGACGCACTTCGCCGGCCTCGCGCAGCGCAAGCTTGCGCAGATCGGCAAATTCTGGAGCCCATCTGTAATCGAACTTTTCAGCTCCGCTGCGGTAATCGTCGCACTCGCCCCGATGCCATTTACGGATCGCTGTGGCGACGGCCCAGACCGGGGTGTCATCCAAGGCCAAAAGATAGGCCTCGATCCGCGCGTCGGCCGTTTCGGGACCGCCAGCCCGCGACGGTTTCGCCAGCATCAACTTGGCGACCAAGCCGAACATCTGTTTATGCAGCACTTCGCTGTTGAGCGGCACCTGATCGAGTAGCGCCGTGAGCTGATTGCGGTGGCCTTCCATCGACAGTCGTTGGCTATCGGTCGGCAGGGTTTCCAGGGTCGGGACGTCTCCATATTTGACGGTCAACGGATCGATGAGCATTTCCCTCATAACCACACACTTGCCGAGTGTGGTCAGCCATGTCGGCCATGACGGCGTCGGGTTTGTTGGTGCCGGCACCGGTAGAGGTTCGATTTTTGCGAGTTCGGTTCCCATGCTGCACCTATGCCGCTTCCTGGCGGACATCGGTGCCGTTGTCTGGGAACAATCGATTGTAGTGGTTTCTCAATCCCTCCAGTACGGCATCAGGTTTGCGTGCTGATGCCGCTCGCCCGACGTCAGGTTGGAATCCATCAGGTCGAGGCGGGAACTTAAATCCGTCAGCGATTGCTGCCTCAAGCTGGTCGGCGGCATCGACGGCATTACCGCGGGAAGATTGTTGTCCATTTTGATGCGCTGCCGGCTGGTCGTTCCAGCGTTCGCCGTTCAACCATGCTGCTGGCCCTTTCCAGTACCCGTAATCGGCAGGATGTGCACCGACGTAACGCTTGAGGCCGTTCATGATGTCGTCAAAGGGGATTCCGCGCTGCCGCGCCTTCATGTAAGACTTGAAGGCCGCCTTCCTGTCCACCTTGTTCGGATACAGAGGCCAGAACTGTTCGTCGAACTCGATCGCCTGGTTCTTTTCTGGTTCTACCTTCTGGTTATCTTCTGGTTCTATATGTGGTGCATCTCCTGCACCATGGGGGTGCATCTCCTGCACCATGGATGGTGCATCTGCTGCGCCATATGGTGCATCTCCTGCACCATGGGGTGCATCTGCTGCACCATCTTGCTGCACCGTATCGAGATGCAGGGTGATTAGATTGCTGCGGCGATATTTGGTGCCGTCAAGGAACTGTGCCTGCCGGGTGATTAGGCCACGCTTTTCCAGGTCGGCAAGCGCCATTTGAATGGCGCGCTCCTTCAGCTCCGTCTTGGCCGCCAACACCGAGATGCGAGGCCAGCACTTATCGGCGTCTTTCTCGTTGACGCAGTCGGCGAGTGCTTGAAGCACCGCCTTGTTGCGAGGGCCGCCGGCCGTGACCGTATAGGCCCGGTTGATTGCGTTGATGCTCATGATGCAGCCCTCCCGATCGAGGGGCCGCGAAGTATAGAGTCGGCCTCTATACTGGCTTTGCACAGTATTAAAAAATCTGATGTTTTATGCGTATTTGGTGTTGACTGAAAGATACTTTCGAGGTACATTTCCATTTCTTCATGAATACTTGCCGTCTCGACGCCAATCGAGGCGGCATCTCTTTTTGGAGATACCGCAAGGCAAGTCAGGTGGGGTGGATGTCGTCGCCGACGATCGCCGGCAGTCTGGGTTGACCTTGATATAGGTTCCGGAGCCTGGTTTTCGCGACACGGATTTCGGTGTTGGCGCCGCTGGGTCAGGCGGCTTCGGCCGGCGCCGCGTTCCAGAGTCTGGATGGCCTCGCGGATCAGCGTGCCGATCGTTGAGCTAACCGATCGATTTTCGGCCTTGCCGATTTTCTTTACGGCGTTGATCAGGCCGGCATCGAGGTGGGCACTGACCGTCGCGTGCAACGCATCGGTCCCCGGTAACTCGTCGGCGGGTAATCCGCTCATCAGCACGGCAGCCGTCGCGGCCTTCGATCGATGATCCCACGCCTCGGCGACCATGGTGGCGAATGCGTTGGCGAAGGTGCGGCACTCGGCGAGTGCCACCTGGTGAATTCGCCATTCGGTAATGTGGTCGGGTTTTAGGTGCATGGTGTCCTCTAGTTTTTGAGATCGGTGAGCGAAACGAAAAAGCCGCCCGGGAAGGGCGGCTTGGAATGCGGCGGCGATGTCTGTTGACGGATACCGGCGACGGTGCCGATTGATCAGCGGCTCAGCGGAGTCCAGAAACGCAAAAACCGCCCAGCGGGCGGTCTATCTTCGGTTCGGTTGAAGCCTCGTGCGTGCGCGGGCGCAACTCCAGATGTTGGGTTTTTTATACCCGATCCCACGGCCAGTTGTAAACTCTTTTTTTCAGAAACCAATCACGGTTGCGTCACCCGATTTTTTGGGACGTGTTGCAGAAATGCAAAACGCCCCGGTGGGGGCGCTTCATTCTCAGTTCGGTCGGGCTTGTGCGCCTGCCCATAGCTCCTCCGGAGAGTGATGCTTTTATAGGGGTCAAACTCCGACTACGTCTACAACATATTTGCAGTTTCAGCGACTTTATTTGCTCCCGCTGTCATTGCGGAAACGCTGTCGAGTACCTATACGAGTTTGTTGTTCATCTCTCTTTTCAGAAGCTGTTGTGCTCGCTGGGGATCGCGGTAAGCGATGCACTCATCTCCGATCATGTGGTCGCGCAGTTTGCAAGTCTCGAAATAACCGGGCGGCAGTTTGCCGTTGCCGATCTCGACACGTTGCCAGCAGATCGGGCAATCCCATGTCATCGCCATCGTATTCCCCCGTGACCGCGGTTCAAGCGTTACGGGATACCCAACGGCAGCAGGTCCGATTGAGAAGCACACTCCCGCCGGGCAATGTCGAACCCTCTATTGAAACCAGAACTGAAGGCGCCCGGAGCTTCGTTACATTCGCGGGCTGTCTTGGACATAACGGCGCTCCAGCCCAAGGCGATCAGGAAGGCCAGCACCAGCCCCGCCGCTCGCTTCAATAGTACAGGTGTGATCCGCGGTCCCGTCCGCCATCGGCCTGGCGCCGCTACCGGGGGCAGTGTCACGTCGACCATGTCAGACCTCCTGGTCCGGTTCCTAGCCGTCACCGATGCTTGCCGAGCGAAGGCAAGCCGCCGCGAACCAGAGACAGAAATGGAAGATCGCCGCCGAACTCTGCTTGCGCCCAGCGTTCGGCAGCCCGCCTACGTTCCGCTCGCAGCCAAGGCGGGTTCGGGTTGCTTTCAAGTTCGCGGACTCTCTCAACCGCTTGGCTGTGTGTGGCCGATCGGTCGCGTTGTGCTCTGCGCTTTCGTTGCTTGCGGGTGTAGCTCATGAAATCCCAGCCTGCCGTTACCGCAGAATCAGATCGCGGCTCGTGGAGGTAGTGGGGATGCAATTTGCGCCCCATATGTGGCAGAGCGAACTCGGCGAGCATGTCGCTATTCAAAACGGATATAAACGTGGTGCAGATACGGTGCAGATATAGGCGGATGTTCGCAGTACGTTCACGGTTTTCCGGCTCGAATTCGAGCGATTAACTCAATAGCTGCAAAGGGTGCGCGTATCTTGCCTTCGTGAATGACGTAGGCAAAGACGTCGCGCGGCGCGACCTTTCTGGCGGCGTGTGCCGGTTCGACCCGCGGCAGATCGCTCGGCTCTTTCCCTTGCGCCCACATTTGCAGGCGGCCAGCCCAGGCCTCGAGCTCCTTGGCCGGATAGGCGGTCGGGATCGCGTCTTGTCCCTGTTGCAGACGGGCATAGACGAAATCGCCGGTCACATCGGCGAGCGACGGATAGGTTTCGTGGTCGGTGAACACGACCGGAATACCGAACTTCCGCACTAACGCAATAAAGTCCGGCGCGCGGAAGCTTGCGTGCCGCACTTCCACCACGTGGCGCAGCGATGCACCGCCGGCTTTGGCCGGCAGCAATTCCAGGAATTTTCCGAAATCGGCGGCATCGAACTTTTTGGTCGGCGCGAACTGCCAGAGCAGCGGTCCGAGCCGGTCGCGCAATTCGAGCACGCCGGAATCGATAAACCGCTTGATGAAATCGCCGGCCTGGGCAAGGACGCGGCGGTTGGTGGCAAAGCGCGGTCCCTTGACCGAAAACTTGAACCCATCGGGCACCGCGCTCGCCCATTTGCGGAAGCTCTCCGGCTTCTGCGAGCCGTAAAAGGTTGAGTTGATCTCGATCGAGGTGAGGCGGCTCGCGGCATAACCGAGTTCCTTGGCCTGGGCGAGACCGTCGGGATAAAATACGCCGCGCCACGGCTCGTAATTCCAGCCGCCGATCCCGACGTAGATGTGGCCCGCCGATACCGTCATAGCGCCGTCACGCCCTCCCGGCATATTACTAGCGCACTAGGCAGCGGGTTTCGACCTGATGCCGATCGCGGCCACGATGAGCGGTGACGCCGGACGAACGCGCACCGTTTCATTCGTGGTCGTTGCTTTATCCTGCCCCATATTTTCGCGAAGACGTGGTCCGCACGACCTTACGAAGGGCCCGGGGTTCCCCGGGCCCTTCGCAGTTTCCGGCCGGATCGAGGACGATTGCCCCGCCATCGGGCCTGGTTGGCGCGATCTTCCCGGTCCTGCTATGGAGCGGGCCGGCCGTCGGCGCCTGCGGGTCCGAAGCCCGCGGCCGTGCAGAGAAGGACAGCGATTTGGTTGCGTTTGGCAGTGCCACTTTGCCGGAGCGGCGCTACGAGACTGCGGTTGTCGTCACAATCCTCGTTCTTGTCGGCGTGCGCTTGGTGTGTGCGGCGCTGACGCCGCTGAGCTTTGACGAAAGCCTGTATTGGCTGTGGTCGAAACATATCGCCGGCGGTTACTACAGCCATCCGCCGATCAATCCCGTTCTGATCCGGTTCGGTACGACGCTGTTCGGCAACACCGAGTTCGGCGTGCGCGTGTTCAATGTGCTGCTGGCGTTGCCGGCCAGCTGGGCGGTCTGGCGTTCGGCCGCAATCTTCTTCAACGACGAGAAGGTCGGCTCGACCGCGGCGCTCTATTTCAACCTGACGCTGGTCATCGCCGTGGGCTCGGTCCTTGCGACGCCCGACAATGCGGTGGTGGCCGCCGCTGCATTTTTGTTGCTGACGCTGGTCAAGCTGTTCGAAACCGGACGCGGCGCGTGGTGGCTCGCGATCGGCGCCGCGTTCGGGATCGGCATGCTGTCGAAATACACCACGATCTTTTTTGCCGTCAGCATCCTCGCCTGGCTGTTGCTGGTGCCAAGCCAGCGCAAATGGCTGCTGACGCCTTGGCCCTGGGCGGCGGGCGTTATCGCGCTTGCGGTGTTTTCGCCGACGCTGATCTGGAACGCGCAGCATGGCTGGGCCTCGGTTGTCTACCAATTCCACCGGCTGGTCGTTTACGAATGGTCGCTGCGTTATTTCGGCGAATTCTTCGTCACCCAGATGGGCCTTGCGACGCCGTCGATCTTCATCCTCGGCGTCATGGGACTTGTCGGCATGCTGCGGGGCGAGGGCGGGTCGCCGGGCGCCCGCGTCCTCCTCAATGCGATGGTCTGGCCAATCGTGCTCTATTTCGCGTGGCACACGTTCCACGGCCGCGTCGAAGGCAACTGGCCGGAGCCGATCTATGTCGCCTTCGTGATCGCGGCCGCCGCCGCCGCGGAGCGGATCAAATGGAACGGCGCCTGGGCGACGATCGCGCGGTGGTCGCGACAGCTTGCCGTACCGGTCGCACTTGTCATGGCGGCCTGTATTTATGTGCAGGCGGTGTTCGGGATTCTCCCGCTCGGCCCCATCGATCCGACCGCGCGCGCTCTGGGCGCGGGCTGGAAAGAATTGGGAGTGCAGATCGACGAGGTGCGCGCGCGGCTTGGCGCACCGGTCGTCCTGACCAGGAATTACGGGCTGACCGGTTGGCTTTCGTTCTATCTGCCCTCGCATCCGCCGGTCGAGCAGATCAACGAGCGTATTTGGTACGCCAACGCTCCCGAACCGGATCCGGCATTGTTTCGCGGCCCGATGATGTATGTCTGCATTGTCGAGTGCCTGGAATTGCCGCTGCTTCGGCAACGCTTCACGACCGTGGACCTGGCGGCGAGCTTGACGCGCGCGCGGCATGGCGTGCCGATTCAGGACTATCAGATTTACCGTTTGTCCGGCGCGATCGGACCGCCGCTTGACCCGCCGTAATTCGATTGACACCGCTACATTAGAATGCAACGGCAAGCGCTTCGACGGGCGGAGGTGCCTCGATGCCGGTGACTTTGGATGCGCGCTTGAGTCCGCGGCTGTCCATCGTTGCGCCTTGTTACAACGAGGAGGCGGGCCTCGAAGAATTCTACCGGCGCATGACCGTTGCGGCCGAAGAGACCGTCGGCTCCGACTACGAACTGATTGTGCTGAACGACGGGTCGGCCGATCGCACCTGGTCGATCATGGCCGATCTGGTCCGCCGTGACCCGCGTGTGGTCGCCATCAATCTGTCGCGCCGTCACGGTCATCAGCTCGCGATCACCGCCGGCCTCTACACCTGCCGCGGCGACCGCATCCTCACCATCGATGCCGATTTGCAGGACCCGCCGGAGCTTCTCGGCGAGATGTGGCGCCTCATGGACCGCGCCGCGGCGGACGTCGTTTATGGGCAGCGCAAAGAGCGGCAGGGCGAGACGATGCTCAAGCGCGGAACGGCGGCGCTGTTCTACCGGCTGATGCGGCGCGTCGGCTACGCCGACATGCCGGTCGATGCCGGCGATTTCCGCCTGATGACGCGGCGCGTCCTCGATATTCTCAACAGCATGCCGGAGCAGCACCGGTTCATCCGCGGCATGGTGAGCTGGATCGGGCTGCGCCAGCTGCCGCTCGCCTACGACCGGGCGCCGCGGCAAGCCGGCGAAAGCAACTACTCGCTCGCCAAAATGGTCGGGCTGGCGTTCGATGCGCTGACCTCGTTCTCGATCATGCCGCTGCGGCTGGCGTCCTATCTCGGGCTGGTGCTCGGCACTCTGAGCCTGCTCATGCTCGCCTACACCTTCGGCAGCTGGGCGCTTGGCCATGTGGTCACCGGCTGGACCAGCCTGTTGACGATCGTGCTGATACTGGGCTCGGCGCAACTCATTCTGTTCGGCCTGCTCGGCGAATATGTCGGGCGGCTTTATCTGGAAACCAAGCGCCGGCCGCTATTCGTCATCGATCAGGTGCTGACGCAGAACGCCTCTGAGTCAGCACAGTATCGCGCGACGCGCGAACACGCGACGGTGCCGGGCGACGTCTGAGACGGGTCGGCGTCGGTGAGCGCAACCGACGCTGCTATTTCGGGATCTCGGCGACGGCTCTCACGCGCCATCTGGTGCCGGCAAAGCACGACGCCGCCTTTTGCCGCGCGAACTCGATGTCGGGCGCCAGCAGGACGGTATGACGGTCAGTGACGCCGTCATTGACGCTTATCAGATAACCCCGCACGTCCACGTCCGACCCCCGTCGTCCGATTGCTGGATCATAATCGGACCGGGTTGGTTAATTTTTTATGTGCAAGGTCTTGGGCCGTAGATCGCCGGCCGTGGCGAGGAAAGTGCAAAGCGAAAGGCCCGGGATTTCTCCCGGGCCTTCGTCTCTTCACGTCGCCTGACGTGGGCTTAGAAGTCCATTCCGCCGCCAATCGAAGTCGGCTGTTGCCGACTTCGATCACTTCAAGAAGCTGCGGCGGCTTTCGACGGATTTGCTTTAGAAGTCCATCCCGCCGCCCGGCGGCATGGCCGGCATGCTGTCCTTTTTCTTCGGCACCTCGGCGACCATCGCTTCGGTGGTGATGAGCAGGCCCGCGACCGAGGAAGCGCCCTGCAATGCCTGGCGCACGACCTTGGTCGGGTCGATGATGCCCTTCTTCACCATGTCGACATAGTCGCCGCCCTGGGCATCGAAGCCGAAGGCGTAGTTGGAGTTCTCCATGATCTTGCCGACGATGACGGAGCCGTCTTCACCGGCGTTGGTGGCGATCTGCCGGGCCGGAGCCTGCAACGCCTTGCGCACAATGTCGACGCCGTGCTTCTGGTCCTCGTTCTGCGTGCGCACTTTCTTGAGGGCTTCGCCGGCGCGCAACAGCGCGACGCCGCCGCCCGGCAGGATGCCTTCCTCGACCGCGGCGCGGGTCGCATGCATCGCGTCATCGACGCGATCCTTGCGCTCCTTGACCTCGACCTCGGTGGCGCCGCCGACCCGGATCACCGCGACGCCGCCGGCGAGCTTGGCCAGCCGCTCCTGCAGCTTCTCGCGATCGTAGTCGGAGGTGGTCTCCTCGATCTGCGCCTTGATCTGGGTGATGCGGTCTTCGATGTCTTTCTTCTTGCCGGCGCCGTTGACGATCGTGGTGTTCTCTTTGTCGATCATCACTTTCTTGGCCTTGCCGAGCATGGCCAGCGTGACGTTCTCGAGCTTGATGCCGAGGTCCTCGCTGATCGCCTGGCCGCCGGTCAGGACGGCGATGTCCTGCAGCATGGCCTTGCGGCGGTCGCCGAAGCCCGGCGCCTTCACGGCGGCAACCTTCAAGCCGCCGCGCAGCTTGTTGACCACCAGCGTAGCCAGCGCCTCGCCTTCGACGTCTTCGGCGACGATCAGAAGCGGCTTGCCGGTCTGCACCACGGCTTCGAGCAGCGGCAGGAGCTCGTTGAGCGCCGAGAGCTTCTTCTCGTTGATGAGGATGTAGGGATCCTCCATCTCCACCCGCATCTTGTCGGCATTGGTGATGAAATAGGGCGAGATATAGCCGCGGTCGAACTGCATGCCTTCGACGACGTCAAGCTCGGTCTCGAGGCTCTTGGCCTCTTCGACCGTGATCACACCCTCGTTGCCGACCTTCTCCATCGCCTTGGCGAGATAATCGCCGATTTCCTTGTCGCCGTTGGCGGAGATGGTGCCGACCTGTGCGATCTCGGCGTTGGAGGTGACCTTCTTCGAGTTCTTCTGCAGCTCGTCGACGACGGTTTCGACCGCGAGGTCGATGCCGCGCTTGAGGTCCATCGGGTTCATGCCGGCGGCAACCGCCTTGGAACCTTCGCGGACGATCGCGGCGGCAAGAACCGTCGCGGTGGTGGTGCCGTCGCCGGCGATGTCGGAGGTCTTCGACGCGACCTCGCGTACCATCTGTGCGCCCATGTTCTCGAACTTGTCCTCAAGCTCGATCTCCTTGGCGACGGTGACGCCGTCCTTGGTGATACGGGGAGCGCCGAACGATTTGTCGAGCACGACGTTGCGGCCCTTCGGACCGAGCGTCACCCGCACCGCGTTGGCGAGAATGTCGACGCCGCGCAACATCCTGTCGCGCGCATCGACCGAGAATTTGACTTCCTTGGCAGCCATTTCAGTTTCTCCTGTTTTTCCACCCTGAGGTGCGAGCGGCTATGCCGCGAGCCTCGAAGGGCGAACCTTTGTGGGTAACTCTGGCACTGAGTGGCATCCTTCGAGGCCCGCCTATGGCGGGCGCCTCAGGATGACGGTTGAGTTGGTGTTACGCGGCCTTCTTCTTGGCCAGCGGCTCGTCGAGCACGCCCATGATGTCGGACTCCTTCATGATCAGGAGATCCTGGCCGTCGATCTTGACCTCGGTCCCCGACCATTTGCCGAACAGCACCCGGTCGCCGACCTTGATGTCGATGGGAATGAGCTTGCCTGCTTCATCGCGGCCGCCCGGACCGACGGCGATCACTTCGCCTTGCGACGGCTTTTCCTTGGCGGTGTCGGGGATGATGATGCCGCCGGCTGATTTCGCTTCGGCATCGATGCGCTTGACGACAACGCGATCGTGAAGCGGACGAAACTTCATGGTGTCCTCCTAAGCTATTGAAAAGACGAGAGTTGATGGTTGTGGGCGGCCTCCTTGCGTAGTTCCTCGGCTGGCCGCTTGGCACGCAGATGGGGCGTGGTTTTTTGCCCGCAAGAGGCGCCTGAAAATTTTTTAGCACTCATTGGCATGGATTGCCAATAAACGTCCCGGGCGGACGGTTAACGCCGGGAAATTCCAGGTTCCACCGCCCGGCAAAGTTCCCATGGGGTGACGAAAATATACGCTAGGACAGGGGCGGAAACCGTTCGCATGAGGGCTTGTTGAATCCGCATCAGGCGGCTCGCAACCAGGCTGTTAGCACGGACAAGTGAATGCTGCTAATGCCTTGAAACTAAACAACTTATTTATTTTTGAGGCTTGCAATGGAGGAGCGAGTCTCGGAACAATTCCCGGGATGGGACGGAGGACACTGATGGTTTCGCAACACCGGTCTTCAAAAGACTTTCGCCGCCAGCTCGAAGGCTACGGGCTGACGACCGCCAATATTCTTTACCGGCGGCCGGATCATCCCTGGCTGCTGCAGACCTATGTCTGGCAGGACTACGACCTGTGCCCAACTGTTCCCGCAATTGAACAAATTCCTCAATTTCTGGCTGGAGAAGCTCGAAGGCCCGCTGCACTCGGTCACGGTCGCGCATGCCCGCCTGATCAAGCCCGCCGAGATCCGCGCCGTCGACGGCGAGTTCCGGCTGCACTGACCGGCGCGAGCTTCGGCTCAGCCGATGCCGACGAGACGGATAAGCCCGTAGCTCATCATGCCGAGCACGATCAGCGACGCCGTCACAGCAAGCGTCACGCGGATTCCGGTGCGGGCCACGGTGCGAACATCGACGCCCAATCCGAGCGCGGCCATGGCGATCGTCGTCAGGGTGGCGGCGCTGCGGGTGATCGGCGGCAGCAGGTTCTGCGGGATGAGGCCGAGCGAGCGCACCATCAGCACGATCAGAAAGCCGACGATGAACCACGGCACGAGTTCGCGCAGGCGCGGCCGCGCTTCGCCGGTGCCGGCGCCGGCCGATCGGAGCGCCGTCCGCAATCGCCCGGCCAACAGCGAAAAACCAGGACGACCGGCCCGAGCATCAGCACGCGCACCAGCTTGATGACGGTGCCGACCTGATTGCTCAGCGCCCCGATCGGCAATGTCGCCGCCAGAACCTGCGGCACCGCATAGACTGTCAGGCCGGCCAGCACGCCGTATTGCGTCAGCGACAATTGCAGCATCGGCACCAGGAGCGGCAGGCCGAGCACGACCACGACGCCGAGCACGGCGGTGAACGAGATCGAGGAGGCGATGTCGTCGCTGTCGGCGCCGATCACCGGCGCAACCGCCGCAATCGCCGAATTGCCGCAAATCGAATTGCCGCAGGCGATCAGGATGGCCATGCGCTGCGGCAGCCCAGCGCGCGGCAGATCAGATAGCTCGAGCCGATCGCCACCGCGACGATGCCGGCGATGCCGAAGATCAGGACCGGTCCGAGCGCCACAATCGTGGCTGACGCTCACCGACGCGCCGAGCATGACGATGGCGACTTCCAGCAGAAGCTTGGCGCTGAAAAGTCGATGCCGGGCATCCAGCGCGGCCCGGGCTTCCAGCGCCGTGCGGACCGCGACGCCGATCAGGATCGCGAGCACCAGGGCTTCGAGATAGGCCTGGCCGGCCAAGCGCGACTTCGACCGCCTGCAGCAGCAGCGCGCCAAATGGTGATCGCAACGCACAGCAGGATGCCCGGCAGGCAGACGCTTGCAGCATGATCGATCACGTGCAATGGTACTGGCGCCGATTTTAGCTGAGCACGCCGACGATGGCGCCGAGCAGGCAGGTCGTCAGCGTGCCGGAGACGATCGACTTCAAGCCCGAGCGAGACCACCTCGTCGCGCTTCTCCGGGCACATGGTGGCGAGCCCCGCGATCATGATGCCGAGCGAGCCGAAATTGGCGAAGCCGCACATGGCGTAGAGCATGATCAGCCGCGAGCGCGGGATCGAGCGTGCCCGCGGCGGCAGCGCCGCGAGCTGCAGGTAGGCGACTAGCTCGTTGAGGATGGTCTTGATCCCCATCAGCCCGCCGGCGGTCACCGCCTGCGACCACGGGATGCCCATCAGCCAGCACACCGGCGCCATGATCCAGCCGAGCAGCGCGCTGCAGCGTCAGCGGCGCGCCGAGAAAATCCGGCAACAGCCCGAGCACGGCGTTGGCGAGGTGCACCAGCGCGACGAACACGATCAGCATGGCGACGATGTTGAGCAGAAGCTCGAGGCCGGCGCCGGTGCCCTTGACGATGGCGTCCATGGTGCTGCCGGCGACCTGCTCGACGTCGCCGAGCGCGCCGCCGGTGTGCGTCTCGGTCGGGCTCCGGCACCATGATCAAGCTGATCAGGATCGCGGCCGGCGCGCCGAGGATCGAGGCACCGACGATATGGCCGGCGGCGTCCGGAATCGCCTGCGCCAGGATGGTCGCATAAAGCACGAACACCGTGCCGGCGATGCCGGCCATGCCGCCGGTCATCACCACGAACATTTCGCTGCGCGAGAGTTTGGCGAGATAGGGCCGGATGAACAGCGGCGCCTCGACCTGGCCGACGAAGATATTGGCCGCGGTCGACAGCCCGACGGCGCCGCCGACGTCGAGGGTGCGCTCGAGCGCCCGGGAGAACGCCGCGCACGATCGGCGGCATGATGCCCCAGTAGAACAGCAGCGACGACAGCACGCTCATCACCAGCACCACCGGCAGCGCCTGGAAGCCGAGGATGAAATCCGCGCCCGGCAGTTTTGAGGTCGAACGGCAGCGGCCCGCCGCCGACATAGCCGAACACGAACGAGGTGCCGGCCCTGGTCGCGGCGGCGATCGCGTCGACCGCGTCGTTGATCCAGACGAAGGCGACCTTGACCTGCGGCACCTTGAGCAGCAGCAGCGCCAGCGCAAAGGTGACGGCCAGCCCGATCGCCGCCTGCCGCCACGACACGCGCGCGGCGGTTCTCGCTGATGAGCCAGGCAAAAGCGATAATCGCGGCAACGCCAAGCGCCGACTGCAGGTTTGGCATTGATGGACGAGCCCCATTCCCCGGCGGCGCGAATATAACGGTATCCGCGCGTCGCCGCGAAAGCGGCAACCCATTGGCGAGAGTTTTGAGGCCCGCTGCCGGAATAAACGGTGAACGGATCGGGGCAGGCCGGCTTAAGCGCCGTTTAACTAAAAGTCGCCTTAATGCTCGGGCAGATCAGCGGCGGGATGGGTTTCGCGCCTGGCCTTTCGTTAGCCGGGGGCGCACCCGACGCGCGTTTGTTGGCTTCGACGTGCCGCGGTGCGGCCGTGGAAGGGCTGCTTGGGACGAGCAGTCTGCATTCGGGATTCGAGGGGGAATGGCGCTCAATAATGCATGGCGTGGGAGTCCTGGCGGATGCCGCCAGGGACGCTTGTCGGGGAGTGCGCTGCTGCTGCCGCAAAAGATCATCGGCCGGCCGGCGCTCGCCTGCATGGCGCTGGCGTGCGCCTGGTTGCTGTGGACCCATCTCGGCGGATCCGGCGACGATCAGGCCGCGGCGGTGCGGCCGGGAGCACCTGCGGCCTCGATCGCCTATGCCAGGGCCTACACCAGGCTGTCGGCGGCCTTGAACGCTTATGCGCGGCGGGCGGCGGCTGCGAACGGCTATCTGGCGCTGTTCGATTCGCGCTGGCTCGGCTCTGCACCTGGAACATTCGCCAGGACCGTCGCGCTGCGGACCGACGGCGAGGCGCCGGCACCGGAGCAGCAATCGACGCTGGCGAAAACGCAAGCCGTCACATCGACGCTGTCGCGCGCCGGTCAGATCATGCACAGCGCAACAGCGGCGGCGCGGCAGTTGCTGCCGCCGTCGCTGCGCACCGCGTCGCTCCGCGACGACAGCCATGCCGCGCCGGCTGCGGCCAGCGCCGACCGGCCGACGATCTTCGAGAGGCTGTTCGGCAAGCCGGCGCCGCTGACACTCGCCTACGCCGCACCCGACGACGGCGGCTTGAGCGTCGGGCAGCGCCTCGCCTCGGGCCGCTACGACCGCGACACCGCCGTCTATGACATCTCCGCCCATACCGTCTACCTGCCGGACGGCACCAGACTGGAAGCGCATTCGGGCCTCGGCTCGCGGTTGGACGATCCACTCCATACCGACGAGCGGATGCGCGGCTCCACGCCGCCGAATGTCTACGATCTTCAGCTGCGCGAAGCGCCGTTCCACGGCGTGCAGGCGCTGCGGCTCATCCCGGTCGACGAGAAAAAAGTCTTCGGCCGCGCCGGTCTGCTCGCCCACACCTACATGCTGGGCCCGAACGGCCAGTCGTTCGGCTGCGTGTCGTTCCGGAACTACAATGCGTTCCTGCAGGCCTATCTGAAGCACGAGATCAAGCGCCTGGTGGTGGTGTCGCGGCTCAACTCCTGAACGATCGGTCGCCGCACATCGAACAAATAGCGGCCGCGGAGAATCGCGGCCGCTGTTTTCGCAAAATGCATAGAGTTGGCGCGTCACGCCGTCGGCGGATTTAGTAGGGCGCCACGCCCTCAAAAACCGTGCCGGCATAGGGATCGCGCCGTTCGGGCTGGCCGAAGGGCGCGATCGCGCGCCAGTACTCGTTGCTGTAGTACGAGTTGGCGTACGGGGTCTGCCATTGCGCGTCCGGCCGCGCCAGATGCGATCGCGTCTGCGCCGACGCGGCGCCGGCAGAGACCACCAGAATTGCCACGGCTGCCGCGGCTGTAAGCTTACCAATCATATCGACCTCCATTGTGTCACATCGTGACCACGCGGCGGCGTGGTTGAGCGGAGCCTCGGCGAACCCAAGCACTCCGCTCCGCCGCCGCTTTCGCAAATGGGGGAGGCCGCCGCTGTCCGGTATCGCCGGAATGATGAAAGGTCCGTTCGGCGGCGGCGAACAATCAAATCTGACGCCGAAGGTGCGGCGCGCGCTGAGCGAAGAAATCCCGGGACGCTTCCGTATTGCGTTTTCGACAGGTTTGATCCGCGCCAGACGCGGAGCGCGCCCGCCGGCCGCCGACAATAAATACAGACTTGCTGCGAGTGGCCCGCCGCCAGCCGCCCATGGAACGAAGCATGCGAGGCAATCGATTTACCGAGCTGAGCGCCTTCGTGGCGGTCGCCGAGCAGGCAAGCTTCACCAACGCCGCAAAGCGGCTCGGGCTGTCGACGGCGACCCTGAGCCAGACGGTGCGCGCGCTCGAGGAGCGGCTCGGCGTCCGGCTGTTGAACCGCACCACCAGGAGCGTGGCGCCGACCGACGCCGGCGAGCGGCTGTTGAGCCAGCTCCGCCCGCTGCTCGACGGCTTCGATGCCGCCATCGAATTCGGTCAATGCGTTTCGCGACAAGCCGGCCGGGCACCTGCGCCTGGTCATGCCGCCGCCGGTGGCGAAGTTCGTGCTGGCGCCGGTCTTGGCGCGGTTTCTGGGGCGCTATCCCGAGATCGCGATCGAGACCACGGTCGAATCCGGCCTGACCGATATCGTGACCGGCCGCTACGACGCCGGCTTTCGCCGCGGCAATCTGGTGGCGCGCGACATGATCGCCATGCGCGTCACCAGCGATATGCACTATCTGGTGGTCGCCTCGCCGGACTATGTGGCGCGCCGCGGCCGGCCGCGGACGCCGGACGACCTCTACGCCCACAACTGCATCCGCTATCGCCTGCCGGGCGGCGGCTTCATTCCCTGGGTGTTTACCGTCGGCGGCGAGACCGTCGAAATCCAGGTCGCGGGCTCCGTCGTCGTCATCAACGATCCGGAGCTCGTCATCAACGCCGCGCTCGAAGGCATCGGCGTCGCCTACCTCTACGAGGAATATGTCGCGCCGCTGGTCGCCAGCGGCCGGCTGGTGAGCCTGCTCGACACGCCGGTGTTGCCGGTCACCGACGGCTTCTTTCTGTTCTATCCGAGCCGGCGGCAGAACCCGGCGGCGCTGCGCGTGCTGATCGAATTTCTGCGATCGGAGCTGCGCGCCGGCGCCGCGGCCAAAGCCAGGGCAAACGGCGGCGCGCTCGCCGCCGAAGTCCCGCCGCCATCGCCGGGGCCCTGAAGGTCCCGTTTTTTTTAACCATAGGGCTGCAAAGCCTGCCGCTCATTTCCAAGCACCCGCGTCGCCCTTCAGAAAAAGCCTCGGTCCGCCCGCGCCCGAAAGGAGCATGGATTGCTGGGCGCCGCTTGAACGGCTACAATTCAACTTAAATGTGAACCGTGCCGGTTCTGTGCTCGTCGCCGGGTCGTGGCCGGTTGGTCTTTGGAAAGGGCGTATCGGACATGGATGCCTTGGTTGAAAGGCCGCGCCTCCCCGAATATCTGCGGGCGCCGCCCGGTCCGCTCGGCCTCGTCTTCTGCGCCTATGCGCTGCTGCTGTTCGTCGTCCCCGCGGCGCTGAGCGTCTGGGTCTACGAAAGCGTGCGGCCGCTATGGCTGGCGGTGGTCCTGATGGTGCCGCTGTGGCTGGCCGCGCAACAGGGCATCCATCTGCTCGGCATGGCTGGGCACGAGGGCTTCCACGGCAACCTGCATCGCAACCGGCTCCTCAGCGTTCATCTCGGCCTGTTCTTTTCCTCGATGGTCGTGAGCTATCTGGTCACCGGCTATTACGTGTCGCACTGGCAGCATCACCTCTATACCAACACCGCCGACGATCCGGACGTCCAGGCCTGCTCGCGTTTCAAGAACTTCTGGTCGCGATGCTTTCTCAGCCGGATGTATCTGACCAAGCTGTACCGCGGCACCACCTACCAGCTGGCGTTCGGCGGCGCCTTCGACGGCGAGCGGCTGCCGTTCGGCCTGGCGAAGCTGCGCAGCTTTGCGCGGATCAACCTCGTCTACCAGCTGTTCTGGATCGCGGTCTATGCCGCGGTCGCCTATGTCGACGTGATGTGGTTCGTGGTCGCGATTGCGGTGCCGTATCTCGGCGCCGTGGTCGGCAGCGGGCTGCGGGTTTACATCGAACACGCCGGAACCGACGCCAAGCCGGGCCGCACCGCGCGGTCGTTTTCCTCGCCGTTCTGGACCGCGGCGTTTTTCGGCAACAATCTGCATCTCGAGCATCACCTCTATCCGAACGTTCCCTGCTATCGGTTGCCGGCGCTGCACGCCTGGCTGAGCGAGCAGGGCTTTTTCGCCCGCAATGCGTCCTACATCGAGGCCGGCAGCGCGGCGGTGTTCAAATATGCCGGCGCCGAGTACGCCTATCCGCTCGGCGACGACTGGATCGAGGCGCCGTCGGCAAACCTCGCGGCCCGCAAGGGCTCATCCGCCGCCCGCGCCGCGACACTCGCGGTGGCACGTCCGCAGGCCGCTCCGGCCGATCGCTCGTCACGTCAAGCCCGTGGGTCGCGTTGACAAGGCTGCGCCGTCAGTTTCGCACCGATCCAGGCATAATCCCGCCCGCTCGATGAGAGCGGCTTCGCCGGCGGCGGCGCGCGGCCGCCGCCGCGCCGCGCGCGATCGCTCCGCGCGCCAATGGCATCCTCCCGGTTCCGTTTGTTGGGCGTGAATTTACGCGCATTTTATCGGGCAATGTCGCAATCGCGCAATCAAGTCGCATTACTGCACCCGTGACTGTGAACCTTTTTCCGGCTGCTCCGACTGATGGCTATAGGCAGCGCCCCGGAGACCGCCATGTCGTCACCCAAGCTCAGCCCCAATCGCGCCATCCGCGACCATGTGGACACGCCGTTAGCGCCGCGACCGCGAACCCGATCCCGCCGCGACGGACGACGCATCACACACGGACAAGCGATTGCGCTGGCGTCAGCTCCTTGCCCGGCTGCGCGATCGCCAAGCGGCGGACGCGGACCATGCGGGTCGGGGCTCTCCCGAGCGTCGGCGCTCGCGCGCCATGTAGCCCTTGAAGTATGGCGGGCCGGTTGAGCGCAGCGACGGCGCGCGGCCGCCGCGCGATCGCTCCGTCCGCCACGGCATTTTCCCGGTTGTTATTTTGCGCGCCTGATTGGTCGCGCAGTCGTCACCGGCCTTGAGATGCTTCCCCGCGGCGAGTGCTGTTATCCATCGCGAGCCGCCGGGAACATGCTTCCACGCATGTCAACCTCAGCACATTAACGCCGCGCCGGCACCGGTCCGCAGGTTCCACTGTGCGTATCGCAATATTCGCCGGGACGGCAAAGCATGTTGGCTTCCGAGGCGCCGGCAACTCGGCACTGACAACTGTCGCCGACCCGGGCGCGTACACAAACGGGATAATATTTGTACGGGTTGGCGACGCCCGCGCCGACCGCGGCGCCGCCTCCGCCGAATGCAAACGCCGAACCGGACCACATCGAAATCACCAGCAATACTGCGGTTTTTGCCAGCATTGTTTTCCTCCTCAGGCGGCGTTGCCCGGCCGACCGATGGAAATGGCGGTTTTTTGCAAATCGGCCGACAGGTAAGAATTAAAAATACGCGCCGCGTTAATCAGCGCTTTGATCGTAATCAATCGCAAAAAGCGAATAGTGACATCGGCCATCCACCGTCGCTCGACGGGCTGCCAATCGATTTCGATGAAGCGTTCAGAGCGGTCGTGGATGACGGGTCGCGTGTGGTGCTTGTCTTGTCAGGCCCATCATTCGGCGCGCAGCGTTCACATATCGCCGGTCTGGCGATCGAGCACCGCCTGCCGACCATGTTCACTTTCAGGTATTATGTAGAGGCTGGCGGACTAATGTCGTACGGCATCGATGCCGTCCCGATATTGCGTCGCACCGCTTCCTACTTCGCCAAGATTCTCAGAGGTGCAAGGCCGTCCGACCTTCCGATCGAACAAACGAGCAATTTCGAGTTCGCGCTCTATTTGAAAACCGCGAAGGCAATCGGCGTGACGCTGCCGACATCAATCCTGCGCGCCGACGAGGTGATCGAGTGAATCGGGAATGATGTCGCTTGTTGGCCTGTCGAGTCATTTCGCGGCAATGCCCCATTTCGGTCACGTTCGGGGCGAAGCCGAACATTGAGCCGGATTTCTGAGTACACGGCCTGACAGTCGTCGCGCACGGACAAGCGATTGCGCTGGCGGCAGCTTCTCGCCCGGCTGCGAGATCGCCAAACGGCCGACACTGCGGGCAGGGGCTCTCACGAGCAGCGAGCCCGCCGCGGGCGCGGACAAGACGGCTTTATTCTCGTCATTGCCGGGCTTGACCCGGCAATCCATGCAGCCGCGAAGCAAACTCAAGTTCCCTACCTGCACCAATTGCGCAGCCATTAAACGCTCCAAGGTCGTTTTGGATAAGCATAGATTGCATTTCGCAACTCCGTTAGCAGGTGCGGCCATTTTGCTCGCTTCTTTCGCCGGCTTATGGGCGCTCAAAAACAGACTGTCCGCTTAATGGTGACGTGTTGACAAAGGTCCCCAAACCAGTTACAAACCCGCTGCGAATCTCGCTCACTTGAGGGACGTGTTCTCGAGGCACACCCGAACACGGAGCGAGTGCGGTGCCCGCGCGCGGATTTGCAATCCGCTCCCGGGCAGCTTCGGGCATCATGCTGGCCGGCATTACGACCGGTCCGGGAGGTGCTTTCCCTGGACTGGGACAGGCGGGCGCGGGTAACGCCCGTGGAACAGCGCAAGGTCTTCGCCCCCCGGTTGGGGCGACCGTACCGGACCGAGCGCCCTGCCACGTCCCAGGAAGCCTGGCCTGGAGTTGCGCCGAACGGGCGAGAGCCCCGACGGTCAGAGCCGCGGTGGAACGCCGACAGGCGAGCGTGCCCCCTCCCGACCCTTGTCCGCGAGGGCGAGGGAAAAGAGATCAGGGCGCGCGCCGCATCCAAAAGATGCGGAGGTTAGGAAACAGGTCTGCCGGCGTTCCGCCTCCCTTTTTTGCCGGAAGCGAGCCTAGGAACAAGTTAGTAGCCCGGATGAGCGCAGCGAAATCCGGGGTCGGCTTTGAAGCTTCGATGCTGTCCCGGATTGCGCTTCGCTTATCCGGGCTACTGGTTTGCAAAACTCGGGCGCGGATGCGCGGCGGGAAGGATACCGCTTTATCCGCCCCCGCGCAGTGAAACGGAGCGGGGGAGGGCGACCGCCCGTAGCGCGCTTGCGAGCGGAGGGTGGTGGAAGGGGCGTGCAGCAAAGAGCTGAACCTCGCCGCTGACGCCCCTTCCACCGCGCTGCTTTCGCAGCGCGGTCCCCCTTCCCCGCTATCGCGGGGCAGGATGATCGAGAGGTCGCACCTTGAAGCAAACCGCACCCGACAAACCGACGGCCGAGCGCTATGTGGCGCGGTTTCGGGCTGAGAAGACGGCGCTGTCGCAGCACTAGTGCGATGTCTTCAAGTTCTGGCGCGATTGCGCGTCGAAGCGATGCCGCCGGCCCCGGCGCTGCAGCGGCGATCCGGACGCCTGCCTGAAGCGGCGGGAGCGGGAGGTGCCGCGCAAAGCCCAGTGGCAGGCGCGGCAGAAGATCCTGGTCGCAACGCCCAAGGATGCCGGCGCGCCGGAACGCATGGCCGCGAATTGATGCCCGGCATGTTGGCGGAGCAGGTTTGAGCGTGCGGGCGGATTGCCTTATCTGCCCCCGCGCAGTGAAACGGAGCGGGGGAGGGGGACCGCCCCAACGCGTCCGGCCCGAAGTGGCCGGCCCGATGACAGGCTCCGGGCGGTGGAGGGGGCGTGCGGCAAAGAGGTGAACCCCGCCGCTGACGCTCCTTCCACCGCGCTGCTTTCGCCGCGCGGTCCCCCTTCCCCGCTTCGCGGGGCAGGATGAATAAGGAGTTGCCCATGCGCATCCGGTTTGATTTCGGCGCGGTCACGCTCGACGCCGAGCTGTTGGAGACGCCGACCGCCAAGGCGATCGCCGCGGTGCTGCCGTTTAAGGCGGCGGCGCTGACCTGGGGCGAGGAGGTCTATTTCGAGGTGCCGGTGAAGGCCGGGCGCGAGAGCGATGCCCGGGCGGTGGTCACGCCGGGCGAGATCGCCTATTGGCCGGACGGCCACGCCATCGCCATCGGCTTTGGCCGGACGCCGATTTCGGAGCGCGGCGAGACGCGGCTTGCGAGCCCCTGCAACATCTGGGCGAAGGCGCTGGGCGACGTGAAGACCCTCGCCAAAGTGACAGCCGGGACGAAAATCACGGTGCGGGCGCTGGATTAGAGAATATCGACGCATGTCCGCTCATTCCCGCGAACGGGTCATGCTCAGTTCGACGAGCCGGCTTCGCCGTCGCTGCGCCGGCGGGCAAAGAACACCGTCAGGTCCCAGGCATTGCGGATGTTGACGATCAACAAAAGAATCAAAGCCCCGGCCAACAGCGGCGGCCCGACGGGCGAACGACAGAAGATCAACACCGCCGCCGCCAGCGCGGCGGCGTAGCCGGCCGGCGGACTGGCGCCGTAGCCGAGGCGGTCGTCGATGTCTCTTGTGGTGCTGCGCAGCACGCGGACCAGGATGAAACTTGAATAGACGAAGCCCACGGCCGCGCTCAGGCCGACAATGACGGCGAGCGACCGATCGGTGTTGACGGGAACGAGCGACACCAGGCTCACGAACAGGACGTAGGTGTAATGGAAAACGATCGGGCTGGTGAAAGTGCGCGTCGGGCTGCCGCGCTCGGCGCTGAGATAGCCGACGCCGATCGAAGCGGTGACGAACAGAAGCCCCACCAGCGCTGCGGCCGAGCTGCCGAGCACGGTATAAAATTCATGCCAGCCGTCTAACATAGGCTAGCCTCGGCCGACAAACGGCATCTTGTTGGCCATCACTGTCATGAACAGCACGTTGGCGTCGAGCGGCAGGCTTGCCATGTAGACCACGGCGCGGCCGACATCGTCGACGTTCATGCGCGCTTCCGGCATGGTGCGGCCGTCGGCCTGCAGCATGCCTTCGGCCATCTTTTCGGTGAGCGGGGTGGCGGCATTGCCGATATCGATCTGGCCGCAGCAGATGTCGTAGCCGCGGCAGTCGAGCGAGGTCTGCTTGGTCAGGCCGGTGATGGCGTGTTTGGTCGCGGTGTAGGCGACGGTGCCGGGGCGCGGCGTGTGCGCCGAGATCGAGCCGTTATTGATGATGCGGCCGCCGCGCGGCTGCTGCGCTTTCATCATCTTGATCGCTTCCTGGGTGCAGATGAACGTCCCGGTCAGATTGGTGGCGACGACCGAGAGCCAGCGTTCCAGCGGCACCTCTTCGAGCGGCATGCCGCGCATGCTGACGCCGGCATTATTGAACAGAAGGTCGAGCCGGCCGAAGGCTTCCGTGGTCCTGGCGAACAAGGCGAGGATGGACGCCGGCTCCCTGACGTCGGTCGGCACCACCAGGGTTTCGCCGCTGGCCTCCTTCGCCACCTCCTCGAGCCGGTCGGCGCGGCGCCCGGCAAGCACCACCGCATAGCCCTCGCGCGACAATGCCAGCGCCGCGGACTTGCCGACGCCGCTGCCGGCTCCGGTCACCAATGCGATCTTTTGCGCGGCCATCCCGGCGTCTCCTGTTGTCCGTCATTGCGGAAGCCGCCAACGCGGCTATCCGGAATCCATAACCACGGATCGTGGAGTTGCGGAAGGGCGGAGCAGAGGGTTTCGATGGCGGTGATTATGGATCCCGGGCTCCGAGCTTCGCTCGGCTCCGGAATGACGGGGGCGTCAGCTTGCCAGCGCGATTTCCTGGTCGGGATTGCCGGCGCTGTAATCCTCCGGCGACTCAAGCCGCGCCGAAACGTCGGCGGCTGGGCCGGGCCGGCCGAAGCGATAGCCCTGCATCGAATGCACGCCGGCGGCGCGCAGGAACAGATGCTGCTCGGCCGTCTCTACGCCCTCGGCGGTGACGCGCATGCCGAGCCCGCGGCCGAGGCTGACGACGGCATGCACGATGGCCGCGGCGTCGGGCGCGGTCTCGATGCTGCGCACGAAACTACTATCGATCTTGAGCTTGTCGAACGGAAAGCGCCGCAGATAGAGCAGGCTGGAATAGCCGGTACCGAAATCGTCGAGCGCAAAGCGCACGCCGATGGCCTTGAGCCGCAGCATCGACAATTCCGCGGTTTCCAGGTTGCCAAGCAGCGTGCTCTCGGTGAGCTCGAGTTCCAGGCGCTTGGCGTCGAAATCGGTTTCCTTCAGGATGCGCTCGACCACGTCGACGAAGTCGGAGCGGCGGAACTGCAGCGGCGAGACGTTGACCGCGACCGTCAATCCCGGCCAGTTCCGGCCGTCGAGGCAGGCGCGGCGCAGCATCCATTCGCCAAGCTCGACAATGAGCCCGGAATGCTCGGCGATCGGGATGAACTCCGACGGCGGGATGACGCCGGCGGTCGGATGGGTCCAGCGCGCCAGCGCTTCGACGCCGACCATGATCTCGCCGCTGGCGTTGACGATCGGCTGGTAGGCGGAATCGAGCCCGTCGGTCTGGATCGCATGCCGCAGATCGCTTTCGAGCAGCTTGCGCTGCGACAGATCGGCGTCCATCGCCGCATCGTAGATGCAGGCGCGGTTGCGGCCCTCGTTCTTGGCGCGGTAGAGCGCCATGTCGGCGTAGCGCAAGATGTCGCCGGCATCGCCGGCGCGGCGGTCGATCACGGCGATGCCGATCGAAGCGCCGATGTTGATGTCGTGGCCGCTGATGGTGTAGGGCGCGCAGACCGCAGCGATAATGCGCCCGGCCAGCGCCTGCAGCGAATAGGAATCCGACGGGCAGGTGGTGATGATGGCGAACTCGTCGCCGCCGAGCCGGGCGACGAGATCTTCGCCGCGCATGATGCGGCTCAGGCGCTGGGTGACGTTGAGAATGAGCGCGTCGCCGATATGGTGGCCGAGCGTATCGTTGACGTCCTTGAAGTGATCGAGATCGATGTAGAACACCGCCGCCGAGGCGCCGCCGCGGCGCACTTTGCCGATCACGGTCTCCAGCCGTTCGCCGAAATAGATGCGGTTGGGCAGCCCACAGACCGGATCGTGCAAGGCGAGGTGGCGCAGTTGCGTCTCGCCGGCCGCGATGGCCTCGGTGGTGTGCCGCATGTGCCGCATGACGAGGCCGACCAGCAGCGCGAATCCGGCAATCGCGATGACGACAAACGGCAGCACCCGCCACATGATCAGGCCGCCGGGCTTGGTCGGTTCCCATGCCAGGCGCATGATCGGGTTGCCCTGAGGGTCGGTAATGGCGGTGACCTGCATGTCGCCGAGATGCGCCGGATCGGCGATCTCATGCAATCCGGCGAGGTGGAACTGGCGGGCGATCTCCCGCAGCATGCCATCGTCGATATATTTGACGGCGATGACGATCGGCGCGTCGGCGTTGCCGTAGGCGAGCTCGCTGTCGGAGCCGACCGCCACCGCCGCGACGATCGCGGGCCGGTCGCGGAAGCGCTCGATCAAGGCTGCGAAGCCGTCGGGTCGCGGCAGATCCGGCACGGCGCCGACGGAAATGGCGCGGCTGAGCGGACCGACGACGTGGCGGCGCAGCAGATCGATGCTTGCCGCAAGTTCCTTGTGGAGGCCGGCGGCATCGACGTCACCGGCCGAGCGGGAGCGGGCATATTCGACTTTGTCGGAGCCGTCGACCACCACGACGATGTCGTGGTCGAAGTAGGTCTGCAGCCATTTTCCGACCCGGCGTTCCACCCATTTCGCATCGTAGTTGACGCGAATGGCCTCGGTGGCGCTTCGGGTCGCCGCGACGCTGGCGACTTCGCGCAACACGCGTTCGCCGCGATTGGCGATCGCCTGCTGGATCAGTTCCTGTTCGCGATTGAGCGAAACCTCATCCGCCCGCTTTGCCGAGCTGAGCACGGCAACGACGATGCAGACGATGGCGACGGCCACGATCACGCCGATCGGCACGACCAGGCGGAGCCGCGTCGGGTCCCAACGCGACCGCTTGGTTTCCTCGGCGATCTGTGGCTGCGCCGAAGCGATCACGCTCCCACCTTTTATACCCTTGGCGGATTCTGGTTCGCGGCCACCCTAGGGCGAAAATGATTGCCATTCGCTTGCAGTCCACGCGTGCGAAAGGTTACCGCGCCGGGCAAACGTTAAACCGGTTGGGGGAGTTAATGCTTTGTAAAATCCAGCCGCGGCGGCGGGCCCGGCGCGCCTGCCGGGCGCCCGATTTAGCGTCTATTGCTGTAAGGCGGCCGCGGGATGGCGATGTGGGCGGCGCGAAGCGCAGCCGACCAGCGCTCGCGCAGATCGGTGAAATAGGGTTCCCCGGGCTCGATGCGATAGATCAGCTCGGCATCGCAGGTGTCGCGCCGCACGACCAGAAGGTCGATCGGCAGCCCGACGCTCAGGTTCGAGCGCATGGTCGAGTCGATGGAAACGAGGCCTACTTTGAGCGCGTCGTAAAGGTCCATGCCGTAGGAGATGGCGCGGTCGAGTACCGGCTTGCCGTATTTGTGCTCGCCGATCTGCAGGTACGGCGTGTCGGTGGTGCATTCGATGAAATTGCCGGCGGAATAGATCATAAACAGCCGCATGCGTTCGCCGGCGATCTGGCCGCCGAACAGGAACGAGACGTCGAAGCCAACGTCCGAGGCTTCCAGCGCCTTGCCCTCGGCGGCGTGAATGGTGCGGATCACATGGCCGACGCGCTGGGCGGCCTGGAACATCGACGGTGCGTTCATCAGCGTCTCGTGCTCGCCGGTTTCGGGATTGTCGAGGCCTTCGGTCAGGATGCTCACCACCGACTGGCTGATGGAAAGGTTGCCCGCCGAAGCCAGCGCCATGATGCGCTTTCCGGGGCTGGTGAAGACGTGCAGCTTGCGGAAGGTGGCGATGTTGTCGACGCCGGCATTGGTGCGCGTGTCGGCGAACATCACCAGTCCCTCGCGCACCAGAATTCCGCAGCAATAGGTCATCGTTTCGCCAGCCCCGGGAGCGATCTTTGCGGCAGCATAGCGGCAGCGGTCGGTTAGCGGCAATGGCGCCTGACGCGCGCGCCCAAACGGCCAAACTCACTGGTCGACTTTGATCGCCACCGCCAGTGTCTCGCCACCGCTGCCGTAGCGGGTGCCGCGCAGGGGAGCGGCGCCGAGCGCATCAAGCCCGACGGCGACCCGGACATAAGCGTCGGTCGGGCACATCCGGTTTGCCAGGTCGAAACCGACCCAGCCGAGGTCAGGCACGAAGGCCTCCGCCCAGGCATGATCGCTGTCCTGCTCGCCGGTGCCGTCGGCGCAACAATAGCCGGCCACGTAGCGGGCCGGGATCTGCAGGCTGTGCGCGGCGCCAATGAAAATATGCGCCAGGTCGCGGGTCGTGCCGCGCTTGCGCGCAAAAGCCTCCACGGCCGTCACCGCCGTCGGCTGCAACGGGTCATATTCGCAGGTGGTCGCGTCGTGCAGCTGATCCATCAAGGCGTGAAGTTCGCCGAGAATATTGCCGCCATCGGTTGCGCGGATATCCTTGGCAAAATCGCGGATCGCGTGGTCGGGCTGCGTCAACGGCGTGTCGCGCAGGAACAGGCTCTGGGGAAACCGCTCAAGCGTGCCGCGGACCACGCCGTCGGTATTCTGCGTCTCGACTTCGCCGTCGACCTTGATGCTCAATGCCTCGAGCGGACCGTCCGCGGTGAACACGTGAGTGAGGTTGCCGAAAGCATCCTCATGGGCGTTCAGACGCGCGTCGGCGGAAACATCGATCCGCCAGCCGATCACATACTGGCCGTCGTGGTTGCGCGGCGTGAGCCGCAGCACCTGGATCACGCCCGTGGCCGGCGGGTCATAGCGATGGATAATGCTGTGGGCGATGCGCAGGCGCATATCAGGTATCAGAAGCCGGAAGTCAGGTATCAGAAAGCCGACGGCAGCAGGCCGACAATAGACGACGCGAGGCGTCGTTGTCCTCTAACTTCTGACGACTGGCCTCTGGACCACCGACCTCGGGCGGCCGGTCCCGGTCACAGCAGATATTGCTGCGCTATGGCGGTTCCCAGCCGGTTGTTGTCCTCGACGAAATCGTCGATGTACTCATGCAATCCGGTCTGGAAGATTTCCTCGATGCGGCTGTTTTGCAGTCGCGCTCGAACCGCGCGCGCCTGCCGCTGCGCATTTCCCTGGCGGCCATAGGCGTTGGCGATGCGATCGAGATTCTGCACCAGATTCTCATAACAACTCGCCAGCGAACGTGGCATCTCGTCCCGCAGCATGAGCAGATCGGCAACCAGCCACGGCTTGACGTTCTCGCGATAGACCCAGTGATAGGCGGTTAGCGCCGACACCGAACGCAGGATCGCGGCCCATTGGAAGTAATCCAGCGGGCCGCCGACCTTCTCGTCGGCGGGCAACAGCAGGTGATATTTGACGTCAAGAATGCGTGCAGTGTTGTCGGCGCGTTCGATATGGACGCCGAGACGCGAAAACCAGTAGGCGTCGTTGCGCAGCATGGTGCGGTAGGCCGATCCATCGAAACGCAAGGAGGATTCCTGCACCCAGCGCAGGAAGCGCGCGAACTCCTCGCGCGAGCGCGGACCGTTGCCCCACTTCTTCAGCTCGAGCCAGGCGCCGTTGATGGTGTCCCACATCTCGATGGTGAGCGCGGTGCGCACCGCGCGCGCGTTGACGCGTGCCGTCTCGAAGCAGCTGCGGATCGAGGACGGGTTGCTGGTCGAGAAGGCGAGGAATTCGGTGACCGTTTCCTCGTTCGCTTCAGAATAGGTCGCGAAAAAGGCGGCGGCGCAGCCGGCGGTGGCGACCGCGGATTCCCATTCGTTGGAGACGCCGACATAGGTGAGCGGCAACGCGGTGAGCCGGTAGGTGGTGTCGAGAATGCGCGCCAGATATTCAGCGCGCTCGACGTAGCGGGCGAGCCAGTACAGATTATCGGCCGTGCGCGACAGCATCGCTCAAGCTCACCCGTCCAACACCCAGGTATCCTTGGTGCCGCCGCCCTGACTCGAATTGACCACCAGCGAACCCTTCTTCAGCGCGACGCGCGTCAGCCCGCCAGGCACGATCCGGACGCGATCGCGGCCCGACAGCACAAAGGGGCGCAAGTCGACATGGCGCGGCGCGATGCCTTCCTCGACGCAAGTCGGGCAGGTCGAGAGCGCGAGCGTAGGCTGGGCGATGAAATTCGTCGGGTCGGATTTGAGCTTGGCGCGGAAACCCGCGACCGTGGCCTTATCGGCTTTCGGACCAATCAGCATGCCGTAGCCGCCGGAGCCGTGCACCTCCTTTACCACCAGCTCCTCGATGTGCTCGAGCACGTAGGCGAGATGTTCGCTTTCGCGGCAGCGCCAGGTCGGCACGTTTTTCAGCAGCGGCTCTTCGCCGAGGTAGAACTTCACGATCTCGGGCATGTAGCTGTAAACCGCCTTGTCATCGGCTATTCCGGTGCCGACGGCATTGGCCAGCGTGACATTGCCGGCCTGATAAGCCGACATCAGGCCGGGCACGCCGAGCGCGCTGTCGGGGCGGAACACCAGCGGATCGAGGTAGTCGTCGTCGATGCGGCGATAAATCACGTCGACGCGCTTCAAGCCCTCGGTCGTGCGCATGTAGACGACATCGCCCTTGCAGACGAGGTCGCGGCCTTCGACCAATTCGACGCCGAGCTTGTCGGCGAGAAATGAATGCTCGTAATAGGCGGAATTGTAGACGCCGGGGGTCAGCAGCACGACGGTCGGCTCGGCGGAAGCGGTCGGCGGCGCGATCGATGTCAGCGTCGCCAATAGCTCGTCCGGATAATTCTCGACTGGCGCGACGCGGTAGCGTGAGAACAGTTCGGGAAAGAGCCGCAACATGATCTCGCGGTTTTCCAGCATGTAGGACACGCCGGATGGCGAACGCGCATTGTCCTCAAGCACGTAGAAGCTGTCGGCGTCGACACGGATAACGTCGATACCGGCGACATGCACATAGATGTCGTGCGGTACCTTCTGCCCGTTCATCTCCGGGCGGAAAACCGGATTCTGAAAAACCAGATCCTCCGGTACGATGCCGGCCTTGAGAATCTCGCGGCGGCCGTACACGTCCTTGATGTAGGCATTGAGGGCTTTGACGCGCTGCTCCAACCCTCGTTCCAGAACTTGCCACTCGGCCGCCGAAATGATGCGCGGAATAACGTCGAAGGGGATGAGACGCTCCTGCGCCTCGGCGTCGCCATAGACCGCAAAGGTGATGCCGATGCGGCGGAAGAACAGCTCTGCTTCGCGCCGGCGAAAATCGAGCACATCGGGCGGAACCTCGCCCAGCCAGTGCGACAGCTCGGTGTAGGCCGGCCGAACGGCGCCCTCGCTTCCCCTCATCTCGTCGAACATGCCGGCCCCCGGCCCATGCGAGCTCGTACGCAAAATCCTTGCCGCATCAAAGGCGCTAGGCCCTTTATTGCAAACCTTGCGCCAACTCCAGCGGACGAGGGGGGAGCATAACCACCCGCTGGCCCGCCCGCTATTGCCCATGTTTTAGGCGCGGTGACCATCGAGGCAGCGACCCTTGTCGTTGCCCGGTTCGCCCGAGTTCGACCGGACGCGGGGCGCGTTGACGCGGATATTCTATAAATCCTGGAAACGCTTGTTCTCGGCGACAAGCTGTTCGAGTAGCGCGGCCGGCTTGAAATCCTCGCCCATGGCCGCCTCGAATTCCTTGAGCTTGGCGAGAACTTTGCCGGGCCCGATCAGATCGGCATAGAACATCGGACCGCCGCGATAGACCGGCCAGCCGTAGCCATTGATCCAGACGATATCGATGTCGGAAGCCCGCTGCGCCTTGCCCTCCTCGAGGATCTTGGCGCCTTCGTTGATCATCGGATAGATGCAGCGCTCGAGAATCTCGTCGGCCGAGATTGTGCGCCGGTTGATGCCTTTCTTGGCGGCGAAGTCGAGGATGATCTTTTCGACCAGGGCCGACGGTTTGGCGTTGCGCTTCTCGTCATAGTCATAAAAACCGGCGCCGGTCTTTTGCCCGCGCCGGTTCATTTCGCAGAGGATTTCGCGGATGGTCGAGGATTTGCTCGTCTCTTTCGACCAACCGATGTCGAGGCCGGCGAGATCGCTCATGGCAAAGGGGCCCATGGGCAGGCCGAAATCGTAAATCACCCGATCCACGTCCCAGGGCATGGCGCCCTCGAGAATGAGCTTTTGCGCCTCGCGCTGGCGTTGATGCAGCATGCGATTGCCGACGAAGCCATGGCAGACGCCGACGAGGACGCCGATCTTGCCGATCTTTCTTGCCAGCTGCATCGCAGTAGCGATCACCGGCTTCGCCGTCTTGTCGCCGCGTACGACTTCCAGCAGTCGCATGACGTTGGCCGGCGAGAAAAAATGCATGCCGAGCACCTGCTCCGGCCGGCTCGTTACCGCGGCGATTTCGTCGATGTTGAGGTAAGAGGTGTTGGAGGCGAGGATCGCGCCCGGCTTGGCGACCTTGTCGAGCTTGCCGAACACGTCCTTCTTGATGTCCATATTCTCGTAGACCGCCTCGATCACGAGATCGCAGTCCGACAATGTGTCGAGCTTCAAGTCGGCACGTAGGAGCCCCATCCGGGTCTGGACGTCGGCCTGGGTCATGCGGCCTTTCTGGGCAGTATTGTCGTAGTTGCGGCGGATCGTGGCGATGCCGCGGTCGAGCGCGTCCTGCGCCGTTTCGACGATCCGCACCGGAATTCCAGCGTTGAGGAAATTCATCGCGATGCCGCCGCCCATCGTACCGGCGCCGATGACGCCGACCTTCTTGACCGGCAAGACCGGCGTGTCGTCCGGCACGTCGGCGATTTTCCACACTTTGCGTTCGGCAAAGAATACATAGCGTTGGGCGCGCGATTGCGCCGTCGGGACGAGGTCAAGAAACAATTGCCGTTCGAGCTTCATGCCCTCGTCAAACGGTAAGTCGACCGCGGCCCGCGCCGCACGCAAGGCGGCTTGCCAGGCTTCAAAGCCACGGTATTTGCGGGCATACTCGCGCCGCACCTTGTCGAATATCTCCGGCCGCCCGCGGGCGGCTTCGATCTTGTCGTTGAGGTCGCGGATCTTGCGCAACGGCATGCCCGTGTCGATGACTTTACGGGCGAAGGCCAGCGCGCTTTCGCGCAATTTCCGTTCCTCGGCCAGCGCGTCGATGACGCCCCATTCGAGCGCCTGCTTGGCGCCGAACGGCGTCCCCGAAAGAATGACCTCGAGCGCATTTTCGACGCCGCTCAAGCGCGGCAGACGCTGCGTCCCGCCGGCGCCGGGAATGAGGCCGAGCTTGATCTCCGGAAAGCCGAACTTTGCCGACGGCACGGCAACGCGATAGTGGCACATCAGCGCCATTTCAAAACCGCCGCCCAAGGGCGTGCCGTGCATGGCGGCAATGACCGGCTTGGGGCTGCCTTCGAGTGCGGTTTGAAGCTCCGGCAGCGACGCGCCCTTTGTGGGTTTGCCGAATTCGGAAATGTCAGCCCCGGCAATGAATGTGCGGCCGGCGCAAATCACCACGATCGCTTTGACGGCCGGATCGGCGGCGGCTTGCCCGACGCCATCGCGAAGACCGTTCCGGACCTCCGCCGACAAGGCATTCACCGGCGGCGAATTGATCGTGAGCACAGCGATATCGCCTTCGCGGGTCAGATCGGTCACGGCATTGATAGCGGTCATTAGGCGTTTCCTCTTCGGCTTGCCGGGTTATAAAGGTCGCAATAAGCTTCGCGCAAACTACAGAATATCCAAGGGGAAGAAACAATCGTGTCGCTATTCGACCTTACTGGCAAGGTGGCTGTCGTTACCGGCTCATCGCGCGGCATCGGCCGCGCCATCGTCGAGCGGATGGCGGAACAGGGAGCCAAGGTCGTTGTCTCCTCACGCAAACTCGAACCCTGCCGCGACGTCGCCGCCGCGGTGAATGCGAAATTCGGCGCCGGCCGTGCCGTCGCCGTCGCTGCGAATATTTCTTCGAAGGAGCAGCTGACGCACTTGGTCGAAGAGACGACGCGCGCTTTCGGCCAAATCGACATCCTGGTGTGCAACGCCGCCTCGAACCCGCATTACGGACCGATGCATACGATCAGCGACGAGCAATTGCGCAAGATCCTCGACAACAACATCGTGTCCAATCACTGGCTGATCACGCTGGTCGCGCCGCAAATGATCGCCCGCAAGGATGGCTCGATCATCATCGTGTCTTCCATCGGCGGGCTCAGAGGCAGTCCGGTCATCGGCAGCTATTGCATTTCCAAGGCGGCGGACTTGCAGCTGGCGCGCAACCTTGCCGTCGAGCTTGGACCGCACAACGTCCGCATCAACTGCATCGCGCCTGGTCTCATTCGCACCGACTTTGCGCGCGCGCTTTGGGAGAATCCGGAAAGTCTTCGACAGAGGAACGCGCAGACACCGCTTGGCCGCATCGGTGAGCCGGATGAGATCGCCGGAGCCGCGATTCTCTTGGCCTCGCAGGCGGGAAGTTTTATGACCGGACAAACCATCGTCGTCGACGGCGGCGTTACGATTGCCTAGTCGGGACCGCGCCGGCGCGCGCTGCGGAAGGAGAGCTCCTGAATGTCCGATGGCGAAGTTTTCTGCGATGAAACGTTCACGCGCTTCGGGCAAGAATTGTTCGGCAACGCCGGCGTCCACCCCGACTGCGTTGCCCGTTTGCACAATGATTGATTTTCGGCTTGGAGGGCAAACGTGGCGGTAGCCAAAACCTTTCCGGTCATGTCACTGGGGGAAGTCAATGCGGCGTTGACCGGCCCGGGCTCTCCGTTCGAGATCGAAGAACGCGACATTCGCGGCATGCGCACCCGCATCTGGAAAAACGCGCCGCCGACCATGCGCGAGGTGTTTCTTTTGGCGCAGAGCCATGGCGACAGGACGTTTCTCGTCTACCGCGACGAGCGCGCGAGTTATAGAGATTTTGCGCGTGCCGCGCTCGCCATTGCTGCGGCGCTGCAACAAGCCGGCGTCGTTAAAGGCGATCGCGTCGCCATCGCCGTGCGCAACGTGCCGGAATGGCCGGCGGCCATGTTCGGTTGTCTGCTCGCCGGCGGCGTCGCGACTTTGCTCAATGCCTGGTGGACCGGCCCGGAACTCGAATATGGGCTCAACGATTCCGGCGCGAGAGTCGCCATCCTCGATCGCGAACGCCTCGAGCGGCTTGCCGAGCATCTGCACAATTGCCCGACGCTCGAGCGCATTTTCGTCAGCCGCGAGAGCGAGGAGGTGGCCCATCCCAAGGTCGTCAAGCTCGAATCGATTGTCGGAGAAGTGAATTCCTGGGGTCTGTTGCCCGATCGCCCGTTGCCGAACGTGCCGCTCGACCCCGAGGACGATGCCACCATCCTCTACACCTCCGGCACCACGGGAAAGCCGAAAGGCGCTGTTGGCACCCATCGGAATTCAGCCATGGCGGTCATGCTCAGGCCCTTCACGTTGGCGCGAAGCTGTCTGCGCCGTGGCGAGCCGCTGCCGCAACCTGACCCCAACGCGCCGCCGAAGGCTGCGCTCCTTGTCGTTCCGCTCTTTCACACGACCGGCTGTCACGCCACGATGATTCCGCTCATCGCGGCGGGCGGCAAGATGGTGTTCATCCACAAGTGGGACCCGGAGCTGGCGATGCAGCTCATCGAACGTGAGCGCGTCACCGTGACCGGCGGCGTGCCGACCATCGCCTGGCAGTTGCTCGAACATCCGTCGCTTGCGAAATATGACCTGTCGTCGCTGGAAAGCATTTCCTATGGTGGCGCTCCGGCGGCGCCCGAGCTGGTGCCGAAGCTAAAAGAAAAGTTCCCGCTGTCGATGCCCGGCTTCGGCTGGGGCATGACCGAGGTGTCCGGCGCATTTACCGGCCACGGCGACGAGGATTACCTGCTGCGTCCGGAAAGCTGCGGTCCCGCGCTGCCGGTCGGCGACATGAAAGTCGTCGGCGCGGATGACAAGGAGTTGCCGGCTGGCGGTGTTGGCGAACTTTGGGTCAAGGGCCCGAATGTCGTAAAGGGCTATTGGCGAAATCCGCAAGCCACTGCTGAGACGTTCGTCGACGGCTGGCTGCGTACCGGCGACATCGCCCGGCTCGATGAAGAGGGTTTCTGCTACATCCTCGACCGGGCCAAGGACATGCTGATCCGCGGTGGCGAAAACATCTATTGCATCGAAGTCGAGAACGCCCTCTACGAACATCCCGCCGTCATCGACGCGGCCGTCATCGCTATCCCGCATCATTCGCTCGGCGAGGAGCCGGGAGCGGTCGTTACCCTCAAACCGGGAACGCACGCCGACGAGGACGAGCTTCGCGCCTTCGTCGCCGAGCGGCTGGCAGCCTTCAAGGTGCCGGTGAAGGTGCTGTTTTCATCCGACATGCTGCCGCGCAATGCGACCGGCAAAATTCTGAAGAAAGAACTCAAGGGGCTGTTTGCAGAAAATGCATAGCGAGGCTGGTTCGGCAGCGCATGGTGGCCGCAGGCGATCGAGCGCCGGCATGACATCCAGGAATTTGCGAGCGAACCGGGAAACGAGTTTTGTCTGAATTTCCGGTCCCGGAGTCCCGCGCCCCCGTAGCTGCTGATGCCGGCGAGTTGGTCCGGACATGCTGGTGGTGGATTCGGCATGCGCCGGTCCGTGTGGACGAAGGCCGCATTTACGGGCAACGGGATTTGCCGTGCGATTGCACCGACGCACACTTGTTCTCCCGGCTCGCGGCAGTTCTGCCGCGACGCGCGGTTTGGGTCACCAGCCATCTCTCGCGCACACGGCAAACAGCCGAGGCCATCTTGGCTGCCGGTGATTTCGAGACGCCTCAAGCGTTGTTGCAGGAGAAAGACTTCGCCGAACAGCACCTTGGCGACTGGCAAGGGCTGGATCGCGAGAGTTTTCTCAAGGACCGCGAACAAGAGCCGGGTATGTTCTGGTACGCGCCCGCGGACGAGCGGGCGCCGAATGGCGAAAGTTTCGTCGACGTCGTCGCCCGCGTCGGTGCCGCGATCGCGCGCTTGAATGAAGCCCATCGGGGTTCCGACATTGTCGCCGTTGCGCATGGCGGCACCATTCGCGCGGCGCTGGCCATAGCGCTCGGCCTGCCGCCGCGCGGCGGCCTCGCCTTCACGACAGACAATTGTTCGCTCACCCGCCTCGACCATTATCGCAGCGGCGACAGCGAAGGCTGGCGCGTCGTGATCGTCAACTACCGCCAATAGCTGAGCGTTCGTGCGGCGCACGCATGGGAACGGGCACGGACTGAGAGCGGTCCGCGCCAATATCCGCACCGCCGTTCGGAGTTCCAACGCGGCAAGGTTTGAGAACGCGCTGGTTGAGTCCGGCTGCGACTTACCCTACCATCACCACTTCCCGCACCGGTTCCCAGTGATGGCCGATTATTCAAACGCATTACGTGTCACGGCTCTGGCGCTGGTTTTTGCCGGAATCTGTGTTTCGGGCTCGGCGTCCGCCCAATGGCGGCGTGCGCCGTATGATTGGTATTACCATGCGCCGAATCCGGCCGTTTCGGCGCGCCAACCAATTACGCTTCAACAGCAAGCAGCTACGCGGCTGGCGTGGCAAAATCTTCCACCCGCTGAGGCTTCCTGTCTCGCCAGGCTTTTACAACGGCGCGGCTTTAGCATACGCGCTTTGGTCAGCCGCGGCGTGACTCCATCCGACCGGCGCTTGCTCCAGCTGCGTTCCAGTTGTCGTGTTCAAATAACCCAGAATTCGCAGCGAACCACCGTTCAGCCTCCTGCTCAAATCAGCGCAGCAGATTCTTCGTATGTTGTTGACGGCGTTGCGCTGGGCAATCCAGTCGATGTCGCAAGCGAGGCTTATAAGCAATATCAATGCGCGGCGAGCGACAGATTTCCCGGATTCACTCAGTGCCGCAAGGAGGAAAGAAAGACGGAAGGTCAGGACGAAACCGTTTCGTCCAATTCGATGTTGCGAACGCAAGACGGCATTGCATGGTACATCAAGAGCTATATTGCACCCGCTTCAATAAAAAAGAGCGATATTCAAAATGAACTCGCGAAGCTATCGGCTAGGTTTGGAGAAACCCCCCGCACCTTTGACATGCCGCAGCGCGAAGGACTGCCAAATGCGGTCATCGCCGTCTGGGGCAAAATTCAACTGGAGCCGCTCGATACCAACGACGTGTCAGTCGTTGCCTCTGGTGGACCTCACAAGGGGCTTCTGGTCAGTTTCCTTGGCGATCTGGAAAAATCGGCAAAAGCAGAAGTGCCGATTTACCGACTGGCGGGCGGCGCCGGATACCTGTGGGCGGCAACCTTCGACGGTGACGGACCGAGTGTTTTGCAAGTCCTGGCCATTGACGCTTCCCAGATTGCGTCGCCGGCTACTGTGGCAACGGCCGATGCCCGGGCGGCGCAAAGCCGCCTGCCGAAGGAAGTCGATAATCCGATATTAGTATCGCTGGAAAGTGAAGGCGGCACTTACAAGATCCGCGTGCTTGTCAACAAAGCGATCACTCTTAAGTTTGTCGTGGACAGCGGCGCCAGTGACGTCAGCATTCCAGCCGACGTGGTAGAGACCTTGTTGCAGACCGGCACGCTGCGAGAATCAGACTTTGTCGGCGTGCAAATTTATAAGCTGGCCGACGGCTCGACATTGCCGTCGGCACGGTTCCGGCTCAAGTCGTTGACCGTCGGCGATACGGTGGTTGAAAATGTGACCGCCGGGATTACTCCGGTAGACGGTTCGTTGCTGCTTGGTCAAAGTTTCCTTAGCCGCTTCAAATCATGGTCCATGGATAACGCCAAGCAAGCGCTCGTACTCGAGCGATGACGCTCTGATTGCCGCACCACCCGCGTTCACACCCGCGCGTTGGTATATTTGCGCATCTCCAGCCGGGAGATCGCGCGGCAGTGCACTTCGTCCGGACCGTCGGCAAGCCGCAGCGTGCGGATGTGCGCATAAGACTTCGCCAGGCCAGCGTCGGTCGTCACGCCCATGCCGCCATGCGCCTGGATGGCGTCGTCGATCACGCGCAGCGCCACGCGCGGCGCGGCCACTTTGATCATCGCGATCTCCAGTTGCGCCGCCTTGTTGCCGACCTTGTCCATCATGTCGGCGGCCTTGAGACAGAGGAGCCGCGTCATCTCGATGTCGATGCGCGCTTCGGCAATGCGTTGCTCCCAGACCGACTGCTCGGCGAGCTTTTTGCCGAAGGCAGTGCGGGAGAGAAGCCGCTTGGTCATCTTTTCCAGGGCGACCTCGGCCGCACCCACCGTGCGCATGCAATGATGAATCCGTCCCGGGCCGAGTCGGCCCTGTGCGATCTCGAAACCGCGGCCCTCGCCGAGGAGGAGGTTGGCGGCGGGCACGCGCGCGTTGTCGAGCACGACTTCGGCGTGCCCGTGCGGGGCGTCGTCATAGCCGAACACCGGCAGCATGCGGACAACCTTCATGCCCGGCGTATCGAGCGGAACGAGAATTCTGCGACTGCTGTTCGTGTCTGGCGCGGCTCGGGTCGGTCTTTCCCATGACGATGGCGATCTTGCAGCGCGGATCGCCGACCCCCGACGACCACCATTTGCGGCCGCTGATCACATAGTCGCCGCCGTCGCGAACAATCGAGGTTTCGATGTTGGTGGCGTCGGACGAAGCCACCGCCGGTTCGGTCATGAGGAATGCCGAGCGGATCTCGCCGGCAAGGAGCGGCCGGAGCCATTTGGCCTTCTGCTCGGGCGATCCGTAACGATGCAGAACCTCCATGTTGCCGGTGTCGGGCGCCGAGCAATTGAAGACTTCCGATCCCCAGGAGACGCGGCCCATTTGCTCGGCGCAAAGGGCATAGTCGAGGTTGGTGAGGCCGGCGCCGTGATAGTCGCCTTCATCGTGATCGGGCGACGGTGGCAGGAAGAGGTTCCACAGGCGCTCGGCTTTGGCCTTGGCCTTTAGCTGTTCAAGGACGGGGATGATTTTCCAGCGCTCACCTTCGGCGTCCTGCGCTGCGTAAGTATCGACCGCCGGATAGACATGGGCATCCATGAAAGCGATGACGCGTTCGCGCCAGTGTTTCTGCCGTTCCGACATCGAGAAATCCATGACGTTTTCTCCCTGGGGCTCGCGTGACACTTACACGCAAAATCGCCGATGCGAAAAGGCCTCAAGCCATGGGAACGACATATTCCGCTCGATCGGCTTGCCGGTGCGCGTCGGCCGACGAGCGGTACTGTGCTTGAGCAGCCGTTGCCGTCGCGCTAGAGGAAGCCTTCACGCGCGGGAGATTTTGCTCATGACCGGTACGCCTGGGAGCCAGGGACAGAGCGAGATCGTCACGGCCGCCCTTCTGGTCATCGGCGACGAAATTCTTTCCGGCCGCACCAAGGACAAGAACATCGGCTTTACCGCCGAATATCTCACCGCCATCGGCATCGATCTCAAGGAAGTCCGCGTCGTGCCCGACGAAGAGCCCGAGATCATCGCCGCGCTCAACGCGCTGCGCGTGCGCTACACCTATGTGTTCACCACCGGCGGCATCGGCCCCACTCATGACGATATCACTGCCGACGCGGTCGCCAAGGCGTTCGGCGTGACCATCGACTACGATCCGCGCGCGGTCGAAATCTTGCGGACCCGGCTTGCCCAGACCGGCGGCGTGATGAACGAAGCGCGCATGCGCATGACGCGCCTTCCCGCCGGCGCCGAATTGGTGCTCAACAAAATCTCCGCGGCGCCGGGCTTCCGCATCGGCAACGTCATCGTCATGGCGGGCATCCCGCAAATCATGCAAGCCATGCTCGAATACGTCACGCCGCAGCTCAAGACCGGCGCAAAAATGCTGTCGGAAACCGTGCGCACCGATTGCCGCGAGGGCGACATCGGCACCGAACTCGGCGCGATCGCAAAAGCCCATCCCGGCGTCTTGATCGGCTCCTACCCCTTCATGGACGAAAATCGTGGCGCCAACGCCCATGTGGTGATGCGCTCGCGCGACCCGGGCGATCTCGCCGTCGTCAAGGTTGCCGTGGAGGCAATGCTCAAACGCGTGAAGGCGCAGCTTGCGGCCGAGTAGGATCTGCGGGCGTGGGCGCTGCCGCCAAGCTCAAATCGCCGTGACATGAGCCGCCGCAAGCTTCACGGCCATGCGCCTTGCGGCGACGGTGGGCGAGTTTTACGTTCGGCGGCACAATCAGCTCGACGAGGTCTCCGATGAGCGAAGCCGAGGCTCTCTTTAGCGTGCTGCGCAATTCGGCCGATCCCGATTGCGCCGGCGCGATCGAGCGCTCGGTCGCCGGAGCATCCGATGCTGAGCTTTGCCGCATCAATCCGCTGGCTTTCGCCGCCAAGCACGGCCTCGCGGAAGAACCAACGATCGCGGCGTTCCTGCATGCCTCGCGGCTCGGCATCTTCGAATTATCCTGGAACGTGCTGTGCCCCGGCTGTGGCGGCGTGCTCGAGGCCGGGACGACGCTCAAGGCGGTGAACCGCGACGAATACGATTGCGGGCTTTGCGCGGCGGGTTATAAGCCGACCCTCGATGAGATGGTGGAAGTGACATTCACCGTAAACCCGCGCGTGCGCCGCATCGCCGCGCACAGCCCGGATACGCTGTCCGAAGCCGAATACTACCGTCAGATTTTCTGGAGTTCGGGCGTCGATTTGCCGGAAACACTGGGAGACAGTCTGGCCGAGTTCACTGTGGACTCGATCGAGTTGCCGCCGGGCGAGAAGGCGGTGCTCTCGGTGCAGCTGCCGAACGATTTTGTCATCGTGTTTGATCCGGTGACGCATGGCACGCAGTTCATCGATGTCAAGGGCGAGCCGACGCGCGAACGGCAGGCGCTGACGATGGTGTTCAACAAGGTAAAGGCGCCAGTCGGAACGATCGAGATGCGGCCGGGGCCGCTGCGGCTGTCGCTCGAGAACCGCACCGACCGCCGCGTACTGCCGGCGTTGTGGATCGCCGCCGAGCCGCTTCATCATTTGCTTGGCCGTCGCCGGCCATTTCTTACGGCGAAACGCCTCCTCACCAATCAGACGTTTCGCGACATTTATCGCACTGATACGCTCGATGTCGATCAGCGGCTCAAGATCACGAGCCTGACCTTCCTGTTCACCGATCTCAAGGGTTCGACCGCGCTGTATGAAAGGGTGGGCGATCTGGTCGCCTACGATCTGGTCCGCCAGCATTTCCACGTCCTCTATGATGTCGTGGCGGCGGAGGCCGGTGCAGTGGTGAAGACCATCGGCGACGCGGTCATGGCGACGTTTGAGACCCCGGATCGGGCGCTGGCGGCGGCATTGCGCATGCGCGAGGAGATGACGCGCATCAACGCCGAGCGCGGAAACGAGGATTTGCTGCTCAAAATCGGCATCCACGAGGGGCCTTGCCTCGCCGTCACCCTCAACAACAGCCAGGATTATTTCGGTCAGACGGTGAATATGGCGGCGCGCGTGCAGGGTCTGGCTTCCTCGCGCGCCATCATTGTCACCAAGTCGATCGTCGAGGACATCAACTCCGCGAAAATCCTCGAAAGCTCGGGCCTGGAGCCGACCATGCAGCGTGCGGCCTTGCGCGGCATCGCCGACGAGACGACGGTGTACGAGATTCCCTGATTGCCATCGGTCCGCTTGGTCTGATATCGGCTTTATTTCGTGGAGCACGATCTTCCGAGGAGAACCGGTTTACACTTTTCCGGGGTCATGCTCTGGGTCCATCCACGCGCCACGAGGACCTTCGATGAGCCAGGTCGAACTGCAGCAGCCCGAAAAACCGCTCCCGCGTGATCCCGCGAAAATCTTTCCGGTTTCGTGGGATCAATTCCATCGCGATTCGCGCGCGCTTGCCTGGCGCTTAAGCGGTGCCGGGCCGTTTGAGGCGATCGTTTGCATCACCCGCGGCGGACTGGTGCCGGCAGCAATCGTGGCGCGCGAGCTCGGCATCAAGCTGATCGAGACCGTGTGCGTTTCGAGCTACACCGGCACCAGCCAGGGCGAATTGACGGTGCTCAAGGGTGTCGCCCAGGCAATCGTCGCGCGCGGCGGCGGCCAGGGGGCGCGTGTACTTCTGGTCGACGACCTCGTCGATACCGGCAAGACCGCCAAGGTGGTGCGCGAGCTGGTGCCGCGCGCGCACCTCGCCACCGTCTATGCCAAGCCGATGGGCCGGCCGCTGGTCGATACCTTCATCACCGAGGTTTCGCAGGACACATGGATCTACTTTCCCTGGGACACCGGACTTGCCTTCCAGCCGCCGATCAACGAAGCCGGATTGTAGAGCAGGAGACCGCCATGGACGCCATCACCCCGAAATCAAAGCACGATACCGTCGAGACGCATTCGCATATTGTGCGCCCCGCGGACATGGAATGGAAAAAGACCCGATTCCCCGGCTGTGAAGTCAAAGCGCTGCTGATTGATAAGGAGAGCGGCCTGGTCACTGCGTTGATGAAATTCGCGCCGGGCGCGGTGCTGCCCGACCACGAGCACGTCAAGATCGAGCAGACCTATATTCTCGAAGGCAATCTGGTCGACAAGGAAGGCGCGGCGCAGGGGCTAACGGTCGGCCCGGGCGAGTTCGTCTGGCGTGAAGCTGGCAGCCGCCACGTCGCCTGGACGCCCGAGGGCGGCCTGATGCTCGCCATGTTCCAGGTACCCAACAAGTTTTTTGAACGTGACGGCCGCGTCACCGACATTTCGGGCGCCGATTGGGATAGTCTGTGGGGGCACGTGTTCAAGGAATAGGCCGTTCGTTTCGGTGGTGTGCCGAGCTGAAACGAGGCGCTCGAAACGCCTGCTGGGAGCAAAGTATGCCGCGAAAACTGATCCGAGCCGGCGCCATCGTCGTCTTCTTCGCCGGATGCGCCGGCGCCCAGGCGCAAAGCAGCATTCCGCTCAACCCCAAAAGGCCGCCCAGTCAAGAAGAGCTTGAACGGCAAAGGGCCGCTGAGCAAGCCTACGATGCGGCTATCAAGAAGATACCCGACAAGAAACCGTCCGCCGACCCATGGGGCAATATTCGCCCGACTTCGCCGACGGCGTCCAAGAATAAGCAGCAGCAATAGGTGAACCCCGCGGCGTCGCGGTCCGCGCTTCCGGCGCGGGCGCGGCTGGTGCTACAACGGCTGCCGTCGCGGACTGTTTTAAGGTCCGCTCCGCGGACGTGGCGAAATGGTAGACGCAAGGGACTTAAAATCCCTTGGCCGTAAGGCTGTGAGGGTTCGAGTCCCTCCGTCCGCACCAAAGTCGGTCAGTTGAGCATCGCTGGCTTGCGCACCTTCTTTTTTCTTCCGCGGGCCACGTGAACCGGACCGCCGAATTAACGCTGACGGAAACAAGCGATTGCCGCGAGCTTTGCAAACTGCAAAGTGGGCAATCTGGGCCGCTCGACGCCAGCCGAGCGTTTCAGCTTACGATCGTAAGATCGTCTTTGCTTAATCGAGCGGCACCGACGGCGCCCGCACGATGGCGCACCGGCAATTCAAAAAGTTGGCGTGGAGCGATTACCCGGAGGGAAGGCTGCTATGTTGTCAAAACATCTGATATTCGGGGCCGTTGCGGCGGCATTTCTGGCTGCTGGGACAATAACCGATGCGTCGGCGCGCGGCGGCGGCGGTCACGGCGGCGGCTATCACGGCGGCGGCAGCTATCACGGCGGGGTCGTTAGTCACGGCTTTGTCGCTCACGGCTTCGTCGGCCGCGGATTTGTTGGTCGCGGTGTCGTTGGCCGCGAATTCGTTGGCCGTCGATTTGTTGGTCGCGGCTACGGATGGGGTTACGGCGGCTGGGGCTTGGGTGCCGATGTTGGAGCGGGATTGGCGGCGGCTGATCTCGGCTCTGGTCTCGGCGAAGGCGGTCCCGGTTACGCGTATGCCGCTGCTCCGGGCTATGCGTACGGAGAGTTCCAGGTTATGCCTATAGCGGTTCGCCAGGTTACGCGTATGGGGGTTATCCGGGTTATGCAAACGGCGGCGGCTACGGCGCGAGCCCGATCTATGGATACGCGCCAGGATACGTCATTTACGTTCCGCGCCGCGGCTGCGGCTGCGGCGGTTGGTAACCAACAGGGTCCGATTTCGGCTTGGCGATTACAACCCGTGTGAGGGAAACCTTGCGCGGTCTTACCCAGATCCTCTTGCGAAACATAATGTCCGGTTGGGCAGCAAAGCGACGTTGCCGGCGCTGACGAAGATCAAGAAAGCTCAACCAGATCGCGACCGGGTTCGACCGAGTCAGCCGGTGGGGACCCGTGGCGGCGCTCGCATGCGCATTATGAAAGTCATGCAATTCGTCGGAGGCCGCGAACGCTTCCAGCAACGGCGATTGCGTGGCGGTGCACTCAGGCCCCGACGAATTTCGCCGGCCGCTTCTCCAGGAACGCGTTCACGCCCTCGCGAAAATCCTCGGTGGCGCCGGCCTGGCGCTGCATGCGGCATTCGAGATCGAGCTGCTGCTCGTAGGAGTTCTCTGGGCTTTCCCAATACAGACGGCGGATGAGGCCAAGCGCGATGGTCGGGCCATTGCCCAGCTCCTGCGCCAGCCGCCGCGCTTCGCCCATGAGCGCCGCGTCGTCGAAGACGCGATTGACCAGGCCCCAGGCGAGGGCGGTTTCGGCCGGCAGCCGTTCGCCGAGCAGTGACAGCTCGAGCGCTCGCGGCCGCCCGATCAGCCGCGGCAAGAGCCAGGTCGAGCCGCAGTCGGGCACCAGCCCGATGCGCCGAAATGCCTGCAGGAAATAGGCAGAGCGCGCGCATAAAATGAGGTCGCCCATGAGTGCGATGCTCATACCGGCGCCCGCGGCAGGGCCGTTGACCGCGGTCACGATCGGATACGGCAGATCGCGCAAGCGCCGCACGAACGGGTGAAACAAAGTTTCCAGCGTATGACCGGCGCCGCGCACCAGTCCGTTGCCGCCGCGTCCTTGGAGGTTGGCGCCGGTCGAGAACGCGCGACCCGTGCCGGTGAGCACGAGGCATCGGGGGCGAGCGGCCGATCCGGCAAGCGCGTCGAGAGCATCGGTCATGCCCTTGATCATCTCGGCCGATACCGCGTTAAGCACTTCCGGATGATTCATGCTCAGAACAGCGACCGCCCCATCGAGCTCCAGGCTCGCGCGTTCGAACTGCATATTAGTCTCCCTTTTGGACAACATCGGTGCTGCGCCAAATCATGTCATTGCGGAAGAACGCACGCCGCGTCCCGTCCGGGACGTCAGCGTACCGCGAAGTTGCCACCGTTTGGTAGCCTTCGGGAGTGTGAAGCCGTCCCAGCTTCCGCGAATGCAGAATGATATCAATGCAGGAATCGCCCGCCCGGGCCTACGGAAACTAAACGCTCACCGGTACAGTGCGATGCTGATAATGCCGCCGAGATCGCCTTCGTTGGCGCCTTCTTTCGGGAATCCGGTGATGTCGATTTCTCCTCGTGGCGACCCGTGACAGCCGAGGCAGGAACGGCCGTAATACTCCGGGATCAGGGTACGCTGGGCAAGCTTGCCGTTCTTTGGCGCCAGAGCCGTGTAGGGCTAATTCCTGGGCCAGGACGATGAAGCAAGCTTCGCCTTGATGACTTCCATTTCCCATTCGTCAGGTTGCACCTCCGGATTGCGGATCAAGGACGGCGGAGCGGTGACCTTGACTTCCGCTATGCCGGCTGCGCGGCGGCTGAACGCCTTGTTCACCAACCGGGCGAACACGGCCGGAATAAAGCCTTTGAATCCGACGCCCTGGCGATTGATGGTCTCCTGGTGCACGTCCATCACTTCGGCGATAAAATCCATCTGCATGCGAATGAGCTTGCCCTGCAGCGAGGTCGGATCGATCGAAGCCGGATCAACGCTTGTTGCCTGCTGATAGATCTTGTCGGCTTCGGCGAGCACCATTTTTCCGTCAATGCCCTTGTTGCCGACATTAGGGTCGTTGATGCGGTCCTGATTTTTCGAAATGACGGTGCGGGCGGCGCCCAGCATTGTCGCCAGGCTCTTAGCGGTCTGCGCGTCGTCCTCTGCCGTTCGCCCGGGGGGCGGAACGTTGGCGCCAAAAGACAGGGTTACAGCCACACCAGGCTCGCGGTGATCGCGCAGACGACCGCTACCCCGGATCGCGAGCCGACCGCGCAGTGGAAAAGCCGCCGGGTAAAGAACGCGACACATGCCAGCATATCGCTCTCCTTCGATCCGCCCGGCGGGGCGATCAAACCGCCGTGACCCTTCTAAGAAAATCTTCTACGGCCTTGTCGATGGTGCCGGTTTGTGCCGACAGCGTATGTGCGACTTCGAGCACCTCCGAGGCGAAGCGATTGGTTTCGCCGATCGCGTTGGTGACTTGGGTCATATTGCCGGCAAGCTGCGTTACTCCGGCGGCGGCCCCTTGGACGTTCCGCGTGATCATTTGCGCGGCGTTGTGCTGCTGCTCGACGGAGGAAGCGACTGCTGCCGTAAAGCCCGCGATATCGTCGGTCACCGCGTTGATCGACTGAATGACATCGACCGCCTCGATGGTTGAGGTCTGAATTGCCGCGATTTGCGTTGTGATATCTTCTGTCGCTTGCGCGGTTTGGCTCGCCAGCTGCTTGATCTCGCTGGCTACAACGGCGAAACCGCGACCAGCCTGGCCGGCGCGCGCCGCTTCAATGGTGGCATTGAGCGCAAGCAGATTCGTCTGCTCGGCGACATTGCGAATGAGCTTGACCACGTCGCCGATCCGGTTTGCGCCGGCCGAAAGCTTATCGCCCAATTCATGGGCCGACCGCGCGATCTCGGCAGCGCGCCGAACGACCCCGCGGGTCTGCGCGGCTTGGTCGTTGATCTCGCGGATCGATACTCCGAGTTCCTCCGTCGCCTCGGCCACGGTGAGGACATTTTTCGATGTTGCATCGGACGAATAGGAGACCGTGCGTGCTTGGTTGTCCGCTTCGCTGGCAATGGTGGACAGTCCCCGCGCTGTCGTTTCCATCGCGGCAGCCCGTCCGGTGAGCGTGGTGACGATGGCGGTCACCGTGGCTCGAAAATCCTCGATGATGCCATCAATGGAAGACGCCCGCGCTCGTTGCGCCATTTGCTCGCCGCGCTCGCGCTCGACCAGCTTGCGTCGCTCGATTTCGCCGGCACGCAGCACCTGGAGGGCGCGCGACATCTCGCCCATTTCATCGCCGGTAGCGATGGCGGGGAGCCCGGTATCGACATCGCCGGACGCCAGCTGCCGCATGGCGTTGCTGATGGATGTTAATCTCCTGACCAGCCGGTTCTGGACGTAGAACGTGCTGACGCCGGCGGCCGCGATGATGCTGGCAAGAGCCACAATCAGCAGTAAAATCCGCCCACAGTCGAGGCTTTGGCTCAAGCTCGCGGTACTGTGTTTGACACCGCCTTGCGCCGCGCTCACGAGGTTGGCGACGGTCGCATCCAGCTCGCGTTGAATGGCGACGTTTTCGTCGATGGTTGCATCGGCGCCGGTCGCGATGAACGTTTCGCGCGCATGGCGGGCAAAAATGCTGTTGGCACCGGTCGCGAGCTTGAGAAGCTGCGCCGCGATAGCTGTGACGTCGTCGTTGGACAGCGCGGCGGTCGATTGCCGCAGCCCCTCCGACGCGGACTTGAGAAGATCCTGGATGCGCTTGAATTCCGCCGGTTCTCGCAGCGTCGAAGCTTCACTGATCAGGCTGACCAGGAGATGAGCCTTGGCGGAAACCTCGAGCGCGGGCCGGGAGTCTAGGAAGCTGCGAGAGCCGATCGACGAGCCGGGCATCTGTTTGATGCAACGTGTCAACAAGCGACACGATCTGGGAGCGCAGACCGGTTCGTTCGGCGATGATTTCTTCGAGTGCCGAGAGATTGGCATTGAGGCGCTGCGATAGGGTGAACAGATTGCCGATCGCCGGGTTTGCTCTGTCGAGCTGCTGCAGCTGCTGCAGGGTCTCGCCGAGCTCATTGCGCTTGCGCGCGATCAATGCGGCGATTTGCTTTTGATCGCCCGCAGTCCTGGCGTTGATCAACCGGGCCGCCGCGGACGAAAGCTCCCCGGAAATTGCGGAGAGCTGAATCACATCGGCTACGATCGGCATCTGCCGTGCGGAAAAATCGCTCAGACCAATCTCGACGGCCGAGAAACACAGAAGCGACACTGCGGTTGAGATCGCCGTAAGCCCGGCAACTACGCTGAATGCAAACTGAAGTTTGCCGCCGACGCCAAGTTGCGCACGCCGCCAAATCGTTGGTCGTGACACCGCGTTCCCGTCGACCCGGGGAGCCATTTGTCCGCTCGTTAACCGTTTGCCCCGCCCGCCCGCGGCAGCCGACGGCTTGGCGGACGCTCGCCCGTGCGGCGAATACGTATTAATACCGGCGAACGTTACAAAATATCGTAAAGAACACGTTACGGTTGCCGGGGTGTGGCGCCGTGGATTCGTTCACAACATTGGGAAAATGCCGCCGTCCACCAGCGATCGGTCCGGCTGCCAGCGTTGACGTAGTCGGAGCGGTTTTAGCGGTCGAGGTAACCGCGGATCGGCGACCGCGCTGACGCCGTGTGCTGTCGCTGCTTCGGTGATGTTGTGAATCGAGTTTCAAGCGAGCGACGCGGCATGAGCGCGTCGCCGGTGTGACCGCCAAGCCCGACGATGCGACGGCGGCAGAAACTGCTGCGGGCTGAAGTATTCGCGGCTCGGGAAGTCAGACTGATACTTGCCTTATTTGCAGTGCAGGAAGCTGCAAACGAAGCGCCGTATTTGCGCTCGATCGCGCGGTGCTGTATGCGCCTTTTTCCTTTCTGGACGCTTGCCATGATTTCCAACAATGGCGTTTCGGTGCTGATTTATGGCGGCCGCAGCGGCCCGGTTCGGGGATTTTCGCGCTGCCGGCGCGCCGGACCGTCAGCCGTCGGGCTCATTTGCGTGCTGATCGCCGGTACGCTCGTCGGCTGCTCGATGAGCGACGGAGTTGGTTCGTTGATGGTCAATCCCTCCCGCTATTCGGCTTATCACTGCGATGCGCTTGTGACGCGATTGGATGAGTTGCTCAAGGAGGAAAAGAACTTGCGCAACCTCATGGATATTGCGAGCGAAGGCGGCGGTGGAACCGTGATCGGAACGCTGTCCTATCGCCCCGATTACGAAAAAACGCTGGGTGAGGAGAAACTCTTGCGGCGCACCGCGGCCGAGAAGAAATGCCAACTGCCTCCCTCCGCAACGCCCGCGCCGCCGCCCCCGCCTCAGCCCGCAGCGTCTGTTGTCCCGCCTCCATCGTCTACCCCGACGTCTTATCAGAGCGACCAGACCATTCGATGATCTCGGGAGCGGGCGGGCCCGCCGGTCCGCCAAGAGCCGCGAGGAGCCGGGAAGAGCTGGGAACCGAGGCCGAGGGCGCGACGTTGCAACGCAGAAGCTTTGCGCCCGTGGCGCGGGTCTGGGGACCCGACTTCATTGCAGCGACGGGAGACGACTCATGGCAGGAGCGGGAACGTAACTACAAGCCGCCCACCGCCATGGCGACGGCGATGCCGGCAACGGCAAGCAGCACCAGAACGCCGGCGCTTGCTGCGGTCGCGCGCCCGCCGGCGAAAAAGGCAGCATAGGCCGCTTTAAGAATATTGTTGGACGAAGCGGCGACGAGGACCGCCGCTGCGAGCGCATTTACCGGCAATCCCGACGTGCCGCCTTGCGCCAAGTTGAGAACGAAGGGGTCGATATCGGTGACCCCGACCACCGCGGCCAGCGAATAGATGCCGGAAATCCCGAATTGGGACGCCACCCATTTGGATACCAAAGATACGATAATGAACAGCGCCGCAAACAGCGCCGCCGAACCGAGCGCTAGCGGGTTGCCGCCGGACGGCGGCATGGTCGACTGCGGCGATTTTGTTTCCTCCGTCGGCGCTTTCGCGAACCGGTATTGCAGCGCGCATACGATCAACCCGCCCAGCGAAAGGCTGCAAAGCGGCAGCAGGAGCGCTCGCGCCAGCGTCAGATTGAAGACCGCAATGACCACGAGAATGCGCAGGTACATGATGGCGGTGGCGAGTGTAATTCCGGCTTGCGCGTACTGTCGCATCACCGATCCGGTCTTGGCCTCCCGCGCCAGCACGACCGTTGTCGCCGTCGACGAATAAACGCCGCCCAAGGCCGCCATCCATAATCCGCGCGCCGCCGCGGTCCAGTAGCGTTGCGCCAGGTAACTCGCATAGGACAACGACGCGACGACGACGAGCGCGAGCCAGGCCTGTCGCGGGGTGATGCTGGTCAGCGTCGTCACCGGCTCGTTCGGCAACAGCGGCAGGATAATTCCGGTCAGGATCAAGAATTCGCCGGCGGTGACGATTTCCTTCAATTCGACACGTCGCGCCAAAGCGTGCAGGGTCTCCCGTCCGGTGAGCAGCAGAACTGCCGCGACGGTAACGGTCACCGCCACCCAGGGCGGCAAGGCCAGCGCAATAGCGCCCAGGAGATAGGCGTGGACGTTGAGCACCAGCACGACCAGTCCGACATTCGGCTCGCCTTTCTCGGCCGGCTCGCGGACATGCTGCCGGTAGAAGATCGTCAGCCACGCCCCGAGGACGACGAGGCCGGCGGTAAACGGTATGAGATGGGTCGGATCGAACCAGTAGAGCGCGCCGCCGCCCAGTGCGAGCATGGGGAAGGTGCGAATGCCGCCCGGGCGCTTGGTGTCGGTGCGGCCGAAAAAATCTTCAAAGGCCAAGCCGAGGAACAGGCTCAAGCCGAGCAGCAGGGCCAGACTTGTCAATGAAGGTGCTTGAAGCATGGGCCGACGGTGGTTTTTGACCGGGGACGCGTCTTGGCAGTGCGACCGGGCCTATCATACATAGTTCCTTAGTGCGATCTTAAGCGAGCGTCGCGGCCGGCGGCGCTGCTGCGGTGCGGGGAATTGCGGATTCTGGGAGGAATGCGATGAGCTGGTTACCTGACAAGGATCCGGTGCTTGGCGACAAAGCGTCCTGCGATGCGCTCGAACTGATCATTGTCCCGCGCGTGCGCGATCTTGGCGATGGTTTTTCCGTGCGTCGCGCGCTTCCCCACGGCAGACGCCAGATGATCGGCCCGTTCATCTTCTTCGACCAGATGGGGCCGGTGCAGCTCCTGGCCGGGCGAGGCATGGACGTGCGCCCGCATCCGCACATCGGGCTTGCCACCGTGACTTATCTGTTCGACGGTCGGGTCATACACCGCGACAGCGAAGGCAATGCACTGGAAATCACGCCGGGCGCCATGAACCTGATGACCGCAGGCCGCGGCATCTCCCATTCCGAACGTACGCCGGCGAGCATGCGCACCAGCGGCGGCGGCATGTTCGGCATTCAAAGCTGGATCGCATTGCCACAAGACCATGAGGAAATGGCGCCGCTGTTTGAGCATTTCGATGCCGCGAGCTTGCCGACCATCGAGGATGAGGGCGTGCGCGCCCGCGTCATTGCCGGCTCATCCTTCGGCCAAAAGTCCCCCGTCGGCATGGTGTCGGAATGGTTCTATGCCGAGTCCTGCTCGAAGCCGGGGCCAGCGCGCCGCTCGATGCCGACCATGAGGAGCGCGCGATCTACGTGACCGAAGGCGAGGTCGATATCGCCGGCGACAAATTCGCGGCGCCGAAGCTTCTGGTGTTTCGTCCCGGCGATCGCATCACCGTGACCGCGACGCACCGGCGCGGTTGATGTTTCTCGGCGGCGCGGCGCTCGAGGGGCCGCGCTATCTGTGGTGGAATTTCGTCTCCTCGCGCAAGGAGCGCATCGAGCAGGCGAAAGAGGAATGGAAAACCGGCCGCTTCGCGCTGATCCCGGGCGACGAGACCGAGTTCATCCCGCTGCCGGAGAACTAGCGGCTTGAACAATCAGGCCGTCGACTGGGGCACCCGCCGGCTGCATTTTCGATCCGTGAAACAGACGGAAGCGCGAAATTAGCAGAGCATCCCGAAGGCCGTTGCGAACAAAACGGGAATCGTGATCCAGTCGCGGCTCGCTCCGTTAATGATTTCGAGCCCAACGCGACTCCATGCCCGCCGCGCGCCGCGAAAAACTCAATCCGCAACAGCGCCGCGCCGCCGGGCACGGCGGCCTGCCGCTGGCCGAGGCCGGCCCGCTCCTCATCATCGCCGGCGCCGGATCCGGCAAGACCTCGACGCTGGCGCACCGCGTTGCTTGGCTGATCGACAAAGGCGCCGATCCGCGCCGGATCATGCTGCTGACCTTCTCGCGCCGCGCCGCGGCGGAAATGATCCGGCGCGTCGATCGGATCCTCGCCGAATTCATGCAGGGGAGGGCGGCGTCGCCGCAGGCGTGTCGGTCGCTCATGGCTTGGGCCGGTACCTTTCACGCCATCGGCGCGCGGCTATTGCGCGAATACGCGGACGCGATCGGGCTTGCGCCCGCCTTCACCATCCACGACCGCGAAGATTCCGCCGATCTGGTGAACCTGGTGCGCCACGATCTTGGCTTCTCCAAAACCAAGCAACGCTTTCCGACCAAAAATACCTGCCTCGCGATCTATTCGCGCGCGGTCAATGGCGAGCTTCCGCTCGACGAGGTTCTCGGCTCCTATTTTCCGTGGTGCGCGATGTGGCAGGACGAGCTGCGGGCGCTGTTTGCGCAATATGTCGAGGTCAAGCAGCGGCAACACGTGCTCGATTACGACGATCTCCTGCTCTATTGGGCGCATATGATGCATGAGCCGTCGATTGCGGACGAAGTGTCGGAACGTTTCGATCACGTGCTGGTCGACGAATATCAGGACACCAATAAGCTCCAGGCATCGGTGCTGCTGGCGCTGCGGCCCAGCGGCAAGGGGCTCACCGTCGTCGGCGACGATGCGCAGTCGATTTATTCGTTCCGCGCCGCGACGGTGCGCAACATCCTCGACTTTCCCGGTCACTTCAGCCCGCGGGCGGAGGTAGTGACGTTGGAACAAAACTACCGGTCCACCCAGCCGATCCTCGCGGCGGCCAACGCCGTGATCGAATTGGCAGAGGAGCGTTTTACCAAAAATCTGTGGTCGGAACGAAAGTCCGCCGAGCGGCCGCAACTGGTCGGCGTCCGCGATGAGGCCGACCAGGCGCTCTACATCGTCGACAAGGTCCTTGAGAACCGCGAGCAGGGGTTGGCGCTCAAGGCGCAGGCTGTCCTGTTCCGCGCCTCGCACCATTCCGGCCCTCTGGAAGTGGAGCTGACCCGCCGCAACATTCCGTTCGTGAAATTCGGCGGCTTAAAATTTCTCGAAGCCGCGCACATCAAGGACGTGCTGGCGTTCCTGCGCTGGGCAGAGAACCCGCGCGACCGCATGGCCGGGTTCCGCGTCGTCCAGCTCATTCCCGGCGCCGGGCCGGCGACCGCGGCGCGCGTGCTGGAATGCGTCGGCGAGAGTGCCGATCCGGTCGAGGCCTTGAGCGAATACAAACCGCCGGCGGCTGCGGCCGAGCATTGGCCCGCTTTCGTCGAGGCTGTTCGCCTGGTCCGCGGCAAAGCCGCCGGATGGCCCGCCGAGCTCGACCTCGTTCGTGTTTGGTACGAGCCGCAGCTTGAGCGCATGTATGACGATGCGATGCTGCGCCAACCCGATCTCGTTCAGCTCGTGCAGATCGCCTCGACCTATGGCAGCCGCGAACGGTTTCTGACCGAGCTTACGCTCGATCCGCCGGACGCCACCAGCGATCGAGCCGGCGAGCCGCTGCTCGACGAGGACTACCTCATCCTCTCCACCATCCACTCCGCCAAGGGGCAGGAGTGGAAGTCGGTCTTCATCCTGAACGCGGTCGACGGTTGTCTGCCTTCCGACCTCGCCGCCGGAACAAGCGCCGAAATCGAGGAGGAGCGCCGGCTCCTTTATGTTGCCATGACGCGCGCCAGGGACCATCTGCACGTCATCGTGCCGCAACGGTTCTTCGTGCATGGACAGCGCAGCAATGGTGACCGGCACATGTATGCGTCGCGAACGCGATTTATCCCGGCTGCGCTGCTCGACCGCTTTGAGTGTTGCGCCTGGCCGAGAGCCGATGCGGCCAAAGTTTCGGCAAGGCCGGCCCGGGTGCCGGTCGATATCCGCGAACGCGTGCGCCGGACGTGGGGTTGACGCGACGCCACGCTAGGACGCAACGCGAGCGGGGCTTCTGCCGGAACCTATTCGCCCCACTCTTGCCAGTGCGTGGGCCTTAGCTGGATCTGCTCATTCGTACCCGCGTTGATCCAGCCGCGCAGTATCCGGCGCGCCGGGAAAGCCAGTGCATGGGCCCCTTGGGCGCTGACGATTGCGAGCCGAAGATTGCGATCGAAGGGAGCGGATGCGATCGGCTGCCATTCTGTCGATGGCGTCGGGCCGTTTCTATCGACGTCGAGCAGAAAACGCTCGAGGCGCTCGGTGAATTCGTAGCTCCTGGCCAAGTAGGTCCAGCGCTGCGCCATGTCCAGATAATGGGACTTCAGCTCTGCGTCGGAACGGGTGGCGAGCTCCTCGGCTTCCGCCGCGCGCTGATAGCAAGCCTGGATGTGATCGCTGAGCCGCTGCAGCACGGCACGCCACTCCCAAAACCAAGCAAAAACTACACTTAGCCGGCGACAGGAGCCAGTTCTTTGATCTAGCTCAACGGCTAAAGCCGGGTTGTGCGCAGCCGGAGCGCGTTGGCGATCACGCTCACCGAAGACAGCGCCATTGCGGCCGCACCGATGATCGGCGACAGCAGGATGCCGAAGCTCGGATAGAGAATGCCGGCCGCGATCGGGATGGCGGCGCCGTTGTAGATGAAGGCGAAAAACAGATTTTGCCGGATGTTGCTCATGGTCGCATGCGAAAGCCGGCGCGCCCGAACGATGCCGAGGAGATCGCCTTTGAGGAGCGTGATACCGGCGCTCTCGATCGCGACGTCGGTGCCAGTCCCCATGGCAATGCCGACGTCGGCGGCGGCAAGCGCCGGCGCGTCGTTCACCCCGTCGCCGGCCATGGCGACGACGCGGCCTTCACGGCGCAGCTTCTCGACAACGGCGCTTTTCTGATCCGGCAGCACCTCGGCTTCGATCTCGCTGATGCCAAGCCGCCGCGCCACCGCCTCGGCCGTGGTGCGGTTGTCGCCGGTCAGCATGACGATGCGTAGGCCCTGGTTGCGCAGCTGGTTCAGCGTTTCAGGGGTCGTTGCCTTGACGGGATCGGCAATGCCGAGAAGTCCGGCGACGTTGCCGTCGACTGCGGCAAACACCACGGTGGCGCCGTCGCGGCGCAAACGCTCCGCATGGCTTGCGAGCGAACTCGTTTCCACGCCGCGTTCGCCGAGGAACGTGGAACTGCCAAGCGCGACCTTGCGGCCTTCGACCCTGCCGGCCACGCCCTTTCCGGTCGGGGAATCAAAATCGCCGACCGCGCTGAGCGTGACGCCGCGGTCGGTTGCGGCAGCAACGATGGCTGTCGCGAGCGGGTGTTCGCTTGCGCGCTCGACGCCGGCGGCGAGCCGCAGCACCTCGTCTTCGGTGTGGCCAGCAGCCGGGACAATGGCGACGACTTTCGGCTTGCCTTCGGTCAGGGTTCCGGTCTTGTCGACAACGAGCGTGTCGACTTTCTCCATCCGCTCCAACGCTTCGGCATTCTTGACCAGGACGCCGGCCTGCGCGCCGCGGCCCACGCCCACCATGATCGACATCGGCGTGGCAAGGCCAAGCGCGCAAGGGCAGGCGATGATCAGCACGCTGACCGCAGCGACAAGGCCGAATGTGAAGCGGGGTTCGGGTCCGTAGATCGACCATGCCACAAAAGCCGCAAGCGCGACTGCGATCACCAGCGGCACAAACCACGACGCGACCTGATCGACCAGGCGCGCGATCGGCGCGCGCGAGCGCTGCGCCGCAGCGACCATCTGCACGATCCGCGCGAGCAGCGTGTCGCGACCGATCTTGTCCGCGCGCATGACGAAGCCGCCGCTTTGATTGAGCGTGCCGGCGGTGACTTTCGCGCCCGGCTCCTTGGTGACCGGCATCGATTCGCCGGTCACCATCGATTCATCGAGCGACGATCGACCCTCAAGCAAGGTGCCGTCGACTGGGACCTTTTCGCCCGGGCGCACGCGCAAGCGATCGCCGATGGCGACGAGATCGAGGGGAATCTCCTCTTCGCCTCCATCATTCTTCAAGCGCCTTGCAGTTTTTGGCGCCAGGTTCAGGAGAGCGCGGATCGCGCCTGAAGTCCGCTCGCGCGCACGCAGCTCCAGCACCTGGCCGAGCAGCACCAGCACGGTGATGACTGAAGCGGCCTCGAAATAGACCGCCACCGCACCGTCGGCGCTGCGGAAGGCGGCGGGAAAGAGTCCGGGCGCGAGCGTGGCAACGATGCTGTAGAGCCAGGCCACGCCGGTACCGAGCGCAATCAGCGTGAACATGTTGAGATTGCGCGTTTGCAGCGATTGCGCGCCACGTACGAAGAACGGCCAGCCGGCCCACAGCACAACCGGCGTCGCCAGCGCGAATTGAACCCAATGTGAGAACGCCGCGCCGAGCAGATGCATGTCCGTCAGGTGGCCGCCCATTTCGAGGACGACGACGGGAACTGACAGACCCAAGCCGATCCAGAGCCGCCGCGTCATATCCGCCAACTCGGGGTTGGGGCCGGTTTCTGCCGTATGCGTTGCCGGCTCAAGCGCCATGCCGCAAATCGGGCAGGCGCCGGGGCCGATCCGCCGGATTTCGGGATGCATCGGGCAGGTGTAGATCGTGCCTTCCGGTGCGGCCGCGGCGGTGGCCGGCGCCTTGCGCAGAAATTTCTTCGGGTCGGCTACGAACTTGCTGCGGCAGCCGGCACAACAGAAGGCGTAGGGCTGACCTTGATAAATGTGACGGTGGGCGCTTGCCGCGGGATCGACTTTCATGCCGCAAACCGGATCGATGGCGGCCGCCTGCTGGCGGTGCGCGTGAGCTGGATGGTCCACAGCGAATTCACTTGAAACGGGTACCCGGTAGGGGTATATAGCGGGCATGCGAGCGGATGCCAAGACTTCGGTGCTCAAACGCCTCAAGCGGATCGAAGGCCAGGTGCGCGGGCTCTCGCGCATGGTCGAGGACGACCGCTATTGCATCGACATCGTCACCCAGCTGTCGGCGGCCCGCGCCGCCTTGCGTAAGGCCGAGGAAGAAATCCTCGCCGACCATGTCGCGCACTGCGTCGAAAATGCCATCGCCTCCGGCAACAAGGGCGAGCAGCGCCGCAAGGTCGGCGAATTGATCGAGGTGCTCTCGCGCAGCGACAGGTGATTTCCCCCTTATTCCGCCGAAAGCGGGAATTGAGATGGGGCGGGGTGTCTTGTCACGGATTGACGCTGGGAACGCTTTCGCTGGACGAGCCAACGAGCTCCCGGTTCAGCTGAACTTCGTCCGCGCCAGAGCCGCACCACGCGCGAGCGCTTCAAGCTTCTTGATCGCAACCTCCCGGCGCATCGGCGCCATGCCGCAGTTGGTACAGGCGATGATCTTTTCTTTGGCCACGTAACCGGCTGCTTGGGCGATCACGGCGGCGACCTCCTCAGGCGTCTCGATCCTGTCGGTGGCGACGTCGATAGCCCCGATCAGGACATCCTTGCCGTCGAGCAATTTGAGCACGCTCATCGGCACGTGCGAGTTGATGCATTCGACCGAAACCTGGTCGATGCGCGAGCGCGCCAAGGCCGGGAAGAATTTCTCGTACTGCCGCCATTCGGTGCCGAGCGCCGCTTTCCACTCGATATTGGCGGCAATGCCGTAGCCGTAGCAGATATGCACCGCGCTCTTGGCGGCCACGCCGTCGATCGCGCGGTGCAGTGCTTCGATTCCCCATCCGGCGGCCTCGTCCATATAGACGTTGAACGCCGGCTCATCGAACTGGATCACGTCGACGCCGTCAGCGGCGAGCCCGCGTGCTTCTTCGTTGAGCAGCGCGGCAAAGGCCATGGCCATCGCCACGCGGTCGCCATAGTGGGCGTCGGCGATGGTGTCGACGATGGTCATGGGACCGGGCAGGGTGAATTTGAGTTGCCGCGTCGTATGGACGCGCGCCAAGCGGGCTTCGCGCGCGTGTACGCGCGAGCGCAGCCGCAGCGGGCCGACGACCGTCGGGCACATCGCCTTATAACGGTTGTTGCGGATGCCCATCTCGACGCGCTTGGCGAAGTCGATGCCTTCGACCGCTTCGAGAAAGCCATGCACGAAATGCTGACGCGACTGCTCGCCGTCGGCGACGATGTCGATCTCGGCATCCTCCTGCAACTTGAGCGCCAGCAGCGTGGCGTCGTCCTTGGCTGCTTCCAGCTCCTCGCCTTCGAGACGCCACGGCGCCCACAGCCGGTTCGGGGCGGCGAGCCAGGACGGCTTCGGCAAACTGCCGGCGATGGTGGTCGGAAACAAACTGGCGGTGGCGCTTGCTGGCATGAGGGGCCCGGTGTGCACGTCTTGACGCTTTCCGTTGATTATCGGAGATCGGAGCGGCAGTGCGCAATCGTCTCGGGAGGATGCCATGGCGGACGCAGAAGCTCTTCCGCAGCTCGAATTCGTCTTGGCCGCGCATGTGACGGTCGATCCACCGCTTGATCTCGGCGACATCGGCAAGGGTGGCCGGCGCATCGTCCCGATCACCGGCGGCGAATTTTCCGGGCCGCAGCTGCGCGGCATAGTGCTGCCGGGCGGTGCCGACTGGCAAATCTTGCGGAGCGACGGGGTGGCTGAACTTGAAGCCCACTACACGCTACGCACCGACGACGGCGCCTTGATTTATGTTCGCAACCACGCGCTCCGGCACGGCCCTCCGGATGTGATCGCCGCGCTTGCCGCGGGCCGGCCGGTTGATCCCGCGAGCTACTATTTCCGCGGCGCTACGTTTTTCGAGACCAGCGCGGCGCGCTATGCCTGGCTCGGCAAGCACATCGTCGTCTGTACCGGCGAACGCGAGCCCAAAGGCGTGAAGCTGAAGTTTTTTCAGATGCCGTGAGGGGGCCAACTTGGCGGCTCACGGCATCTGTTCCAGCCATTCTTTCAGCGCGACCGCGTTGTTGTGGGCTTGGTCGCGAGCGGCGTAGAGCAGGGTCACAGGCTGGCTATGGAGCCGTTGGTGCAGGCCGGCGGCAGCGGTCTTTGCCGGCTCATGTGCGAGTTCGCGGCGGTAGGCTGTCACGAACTCGTCCCATTTCGCCGGGTCGCCATGCACGAGGCGACGCAACCCATCGGTTGGCGCCACGTCTTTGAGCCACAGGTCGATGCGCGCCTTCTCCTTGGTGACGCCGCGCGGCCATAACCGGTCGACCAGCACGCGCAAGCCGTCGGCGTCGGTGGCCGGCTCATACACGCGCTTGATGCGGAATCGGCGAGCCGGCTTGGCCGTGGTCATTTGGCTGCAGTCGTCCGGCTTTCGGACTTGCCGTTACCCAGCACCATCAAAGTCGACGTGCCATGGGCTAGCACGCGGCCGGCGGAATCGAGCACGCGCCCTTCGGCCGACATGATCTGGCGGCCTCGGCTGACGACCCGTCCCTCAGCCCGTACGCGCCCGGTGTCCGGTTTGATCGGCCGCGTGAAATTCGCCTTGGTCTCGACCGTCGTATAGCCGACCCCGGCGGGAAGCAGCGTGTGGCCCGCGACGCCTGTTACGGTGTCGATCAGTGTCAGCGCCCAACCGCCATGCACCGTTCCGAGCGGATTGAGGAAATCCGCTTTGGTCTCGCCTTCGAACAGCGCGTAGCCATCGCCAACCTCGACAATCCAAAAGTTCAGCGTCTGCGCGATTGGCGGGGCGGGGATTTTGCGGTCGATCATCGCCTGCAGCAATTCGCGGCCGGACATGCCGGCGACATCCTGCGGGTTCGCAAGGCCATAAACAAACGACGACGTCGCGAGCATGACGGCTTTCCTTGTAGATACAAATGATGTACATACATACAACCATGACCAAGCGACCGCAAGCCCCCAGGAAAACTCTCGTCAGCGACGCGCGCGCCGCCATCGACGTCTGCGCTGGCTGGGCCAGCCGGCTGGCGGCGCGGCGGATCACGAACTTCCTCGAGGCGCGCATGCGAGGCAGCGGCCTGAGCCTCGCCCAGTTCGGCTTGATGGCACAGATCGCGGCGGCGCCCGACGATACGCTCGGGGCCTTGGCGGAACGTACCGGCCTCGAGCAATCGACGCTGTCGCGGAACCTGCGTGGACTGGAGGCGGCGGGCCTGGTCGAGATCGCGATCGCCGAGAAAGATCAGCGCCGCCGCGCGGTATGGCTGACGGAAGAGGGCGCTCGCAGGCTGCAGGCGGCCATTCCGTTCTGGCGAGATGCGCACGGTGCATTGGCGGAGAAGATTGATCCGCGCCTGGCGCTTCGCCTTGGCGCGGCGACCGAAGAACTCGTTGAAAAGTAGGTCTAAGCTTTTTCCGCCGGGATGACGATCTGGGTCTGGATCACCAGCGCGCACAGCCGGCCGTCATTGCGGGTGATTTTTGTCTGCCACACCATGGTGGTACGGCCGCGATGCAAAGAGGTGCATTCGGCGCGCGCCGTTTCGCCGACGGGAATGGCGGCAAAGAAGTTGGTCTTGCTCTCGATTGTCGCCGTGCGGGCCCCCTTTGGTAAGTTCGCTACCGTGGCGACACCGCCGAGGGCGTCGGCGAACGCCATGATGGCGCCGCCGTGCAGGATGTCGGGGATGGTTGCAAGCTCGCGGCGGACGGCAAGCTCTGCCTCGACCCGCTCCGGCGAAACATGTGTGATCTCGATGCCCAAATAATCGGCGAAGGGTGCTCGCAGTTCGTCAGTTCCGCTCATGGTCATCCTCATAACTTCAATGCAATGCTTGTCGCGCGGTCGGCAATGCCGGGTCTTCTTCGCGGAAATGACAGGCCGCGTCCTGAATCCGGGAAAGAGCACGGCTGGAGCAGCATTGTTATATAAGCCCGCGCCCGAGTGCGAAACCGGAGACCAAGCCATGCGGCAGATCTGGATCACGAAAGCCGGCCCGCCTGAAGTCCTCGAAGTCAAGGAAGCACCCGATCCACAACCCAAAGCCGGCGAGGTGCGAATACGTGTTGAGGCAAGCGGGGTCAATTTCGCCGACATCATGGGCCGCTTGGGCGTCTATCCGGACCTGCCGCCGATACCGGTCGTGCCGGGTTACGAGGTCAGCGGCCGCGTCGACGCCGCAGGTGACGGCGTCGGAGACGAATGGAACGGACGCGATGTTTTAGCGGCGACGCGATTTGGCGGCTACGCCGATACCGTTTGCGTGCCGATAAAGCAGGTCTTTGCGCGCCCGTCCGGCATGTCGGCGCTGGAAGCCGCTGCCATACCGGTCAACTATTTCACGGCCTGGCAACTTGTCGTGGTCATGGGCGGCCTCAAACGCAATGAGACCGTTCTGATCCATTCGGCCGGCGGCGGCGTCGGTATTGCCGCGACGCAGATCGCAAAGCATATCGGTGCGCGCGTCATCGGAACCGCTTCCGCAGCCAAGCACGCCGAGCTGCGCGCTCTGGGAGTCGATCACCTCATCGACTACCGAACGGAGGATTTCGAAACGCGGACGCGCGAGATAACCGATGGTCGCGGCGTCGAGCTCATTCTCGATGCCGTCGGCGGCGAATCCTGGAAGAAAGGCTACCGCGTTCTCGCACCGACGGGGCGGCTTGGCATGTTCGGCATTTCCGCGGCGGTGAGCGGCAAGGAACGCAGCATGCTCGGTATGCTGGCGACGCTGGCGCGTGTTCCGTGGTTTCAGTTCAATCCACTGTCGCTCATGAATGCGAACAAGGGCGTGTTCGGCGTTAACCTCGGCCACATGTGGGGCGAGATCGATCGCCAGCGTGAATGGGCCGATCGATTATTGGATTTGTGGACGCAAGGCGTCGTCAAGCCGAAGATCGCACGCAGCTTCCGCTTCGCCGAAGCGCCGCAGGCGCATCATTTCATCCAGGATCGCAAGAATGTCGGCAAAGTCCTTCTGGTTCCGTAATTCATTCGCTGGCGGCGCGCCAGCGGCGCCAAAAAGCAAAAGCGCGGCCGGGGCCGCGCTTTTGGTCGTCAAATTTTGCGGGCCGGCTTACTGCCGCGGCTGCGGCACGATGCGGATATAGGGCTTCGGCGTCTTCCAGCCCTGCGGGTAAAGCTTCTTAGCTTCCTCATCGGTAATGGCGCCGCCGAGAATAACGTCTTCCCCCTGCTTCCAGTTTGCCGGGGTGGATACCCGGTGCTTGGCGGTGAGCTGCAGCGAGTTGATCACGCGCAGCACTTCATCGAAGTTGCGGCCGGTGCTCATCGGGTAGACAAGGACGAGCTTGACCTTCTTGTCCGGTCCGATGACGAACACGTTGCGGACGGTCTGGTTGTCGGCGGGCGTGCGGCCTTCTGAGGTGCCAGCGGTGCTCGCCGGCAACATGCCGTAGAGCTTGGAAACCTTCAGGTCAGTGTCGCCGATCATTGGATAGTTCGGCGCAAACCCGACTACATCTTTAATATCCTGCGACCATTTCTTGTGGTTGTCGACCGGGTCGACGGACAGCCCGATGATTTTGACCCCACGTTTGTCGAACTCGGGCTTGAGACGGGCCATGGTGCCAAGCTCGGTCGTGCAAACCGGCGTGAAATCCTTGGGATGCGAAAACAGCACCACCCAATTGCTGCCGATCCAGTCGTGAAAGCGGATTTTGCCTTCCGTCGTTTCGGCCTCGAAATCCGGGGCGGTATCGCCGATCTGGAGTGCCATGGAAACCTCCATCGTGTGAGCTGATCCGAGATATTCGGGAATGAATTTTCCCGTATTACATAGCCTTGAGAGGCCCACAATACTAGGCGTATGCCCGAGCAGCGCTCGTTCGATTTGCCGGAAAACAAAGCACGATTGACCTGCCGCCCAAGCCCCAGTTGGAAGAAATTTTCGATGGCTCGACCGGGGTGGCCCGCAACCGCCGATCGTGGAGGCGGCCGATTGATCACCGCGACGTGACCGCCGTCACAGTGCCTGCCTCCACTTTGCCTTAGACCTGCCTCTCGGCGGCCCGCGTCGCATTCCAGTTTCCGCTGCAATGCCGTGATTCTTTGGGCCGAGGACAACCTAATGGAACCGCGCGCACGCCACATTGTTGGTTCGGCGAGCGGGAGGCGATGATGAAGCTGTCGATCGATCCGGGCCACCTCGTTCTGGAAGCTATTGCCGGCCTTATTGCGCGTTCGCCGATCGTAGTGTCGCAGCTCGCAAAGCCCGCAGCGCGCCTGCCCGCCCGCTTTGACGACAACGACGTCGCCGTCCTCGAATGGATCGCCGCCGAAGGCCGGCGACTTGGCCGCAGCTTCGTCCGGATGTGATCTTCGGATCAGATCGTTCAGGGGGGCGCTACGCCCGACAATGGCGTGTTCGACAATCCCACGGTGCGGCCGGGAAACCCTGCGGCGTCGAAGTAGCGGGTATGTCCGACAGTCTGTATGTTGAGGACCGTCGTCAATCCGTTAGGGGCGGGGTCTGAAATCACCACACCGCCGGTTACTTCAGGCACGGCGCCATTCGGCAAAGCTTCCGACAGCACGCGGCCAACGAGCTTGCCCTTGTCGCTGCCGTCAAGCTGCAGCAACTGCGCGATCGTGCGGCCGACATCGGCGTTGCTCGCCGGCGCCGGATCGACGAAATGCGATTTGAAATCCGGTCCCTGCATGGCCATGAAATTCCAGGTGTCCGCACGGCTGAACGAGCCGTGCATGCCCTGACCTTCCTGCAGGATGGTGTCGGCGACTTCGACGGCGCAGCGCACCGGTTCACCGCACACGGTGTCGAAGGAACGGAAGCTGACGACGATCGCCGGATGCGGCGTCACGGCGCTGCCGTCGAGCGCGATGTCGTCGAGCGTCAGCGTGCCGGCAAATTTGCCGAGCTTCCGATCGACGAAAATGCCGCTGGCGTAATCCTGCGCCAGCAGCACGTCGACCACCTGCTTGGCCATGGCTCGATCGCCGTCGGGCAGATAGATCAGATCGGAGCCGCCATTGGCCGCCACCACGATCTTCGGATTGTTTTTGTCGCCGCCGATGAGACCGTTGCCGAATCTGGTGTGCTGGCCGGGCGCGATCGTCTTGTAATGATCATCTGGGTCGATCAGCGGCGCCTTTAGCGCTGCCGCTAGATCGAGCGCGACGAAGCCGAGCGGCAGGTGCCCTTCCGGCGTGTCGGCGAACCTCGTTTTCACCGTCGAGCTTGTGTGGCTTTCTTTGGAGATCGTCGAAAAGCCGTGGTCGGCGACGGTGATGATGTCGGTAGAGTCGAGAAGCCGAAGTTCGCTCAGCGCGGCGCGGATGCGCGCCAGATCGTCGTCCGCGTTGCGGATCGCGGCAAGCGACGTCGGGCCGTTGATGCCGGGGACGAGCGCATTCAAACTGTCGCCCTGATAGTGCTGGGTCCCGTCCGGGTCGCGCGACCAGAACACCAGAACGAAAGGTTTGTCGCGGGTCTTAAACAGCGGCAACACCGCCTGGGTCGTAACGGCGGCAAAATAATTCTGCTGCACCGTGTTGGGCGTGAGTGTTCCGGGCGTGGTCAGTTGCCGGAATTGCCGTTGGTGCCGCGTGACGGGGCCACCGGCGGCAGGCTCTCCGCCTTTAGCCGGTCGATCATTTCCGCCGACAGGGGGACGCCTTTGCCGCTGCCGGTTGCGTCGTCGACAATGATGGTCTGCTCTCGGCCTTGCTTTGTATGATCGAAGATCAAGGTCGGGCCGATCTTGCCGACCGCCGCCGTGCTGTAGCCCTTGTCGCGGGCGAGCTTCAGGATTGTCGCCTCGTCGAGATAGTTGCCGGAAAAATGCTCATCGACGTCGGCGAGGACCGGGTCACTTTCCAGGAAGGGGGTCAAAGTGTTGCCGGCGCCCGGAACTTGGAAACCGGTATAGATCGTATTGGAGAAATCCCCGGTGTCGCCGAGCATATGGCCGGTCGCCATGGCCGACGCATTCGCGGTGGTAAAAGTCGGGAACAGCGCATGGCTGTTGCGCAGGCTCACACCGTCGCGCGCGATCGCCGCCATGGTCGGGGCGGTCGAATCATCGACCATGCGGAAGCGCAAGCCGTCGGCAACGAACAGAACCACGTTGTGGGGACGCGGCGTCGGCGCTTGCGCACCAGCCGCGGTTGCCGCGATCGTTGTCCCGAGGGTTATGAGTATCGCAAGCGGCCTAGGCACGAGAAGCTCCATCGGAGGCGAAAGCTGCTCTTTGAATATAAGTCGTGACGGGGGCGTGACGGGACGGGAAAACCGGGTCGCGCAGGGCAAACGCAGCCCCAGGGCGGCCGCTATCGGGCCGAACGCTCACCCGGCTATTAGACTGCCTGCATTGACATTTTCGCGACAACCCCGCTAAGCCAAGGGGGCCGGCTCGCGGGTGTCATCGCCGCAATGTTCAAGCGCATTCTCATTGCCAACCGCGGCGAGATCGCCTGTCGGATCATCAAGACCGCCCGCCGGATGGGGATTGCAACCGTTGCGGTCTATTCCGAGGCCGACCGCGACGCGCTCCATGTCGAAATGGCCGATATGGCGATACCGATCGGGCCGCCGCCGGCCGCGCAAAGCTATCTCGTCATCGACCGCATCGTCGCCGCCTGCAAGGAGAGCGGCGCCGAAGCCGTGCATCCGGGCTACGGCTTTCTTTCCGAGCGCGCCGCCTTTGCGGAGGCGCTTGAGCAAGCCGGCATCGTCTTCATCGGGCCGAATCCGAAGGCCATTGCCGCCATGGGCGACAAGATCGAGTCGAAGAAGGCCGCCGCCCGCGCCAAGGTCTCGACGGTCCCTGGCCACCTTGGCGTCATAACCGATGACATTGAGGCGATCGCGATCGCCGAAGAGATCGGTTATCCGGTCATGATCAAGGCTTCGGCCGGCGGCGGCGGCAAGGGCATGCGCATCGCCTTCAGCAAAGGCGAGGTGGCGGAAAACTTCGCCCGCGCGCGCTCTGAGGCCAAATCAAGCTTCGGCGACGATCGCGTCTTCATCGAAAAATTCATCACCGATCCGCGCCACATTGAAATTCAGGTCCTGGGCGACAAGCACGGCAATGTCATTTATCTCGGCGAGCGCGAGTGCTCGATCCAGCGCCGCAACCAGAAGGTCATCGAAGAATCGCCGAGCCCGCTTCTGGACGCCAAGACCCGCGCCAAGATGGGTGAGCAGGCGGTCGCGCTCGCCAAAGCCGTCGGCTACGACAGCGCCGGCACCGTGGAGTTCGTGGCCGGCCAGGATCGCAGCTTCTTTTTCCTGGAGATGAATACGCGGCTACAGGTCGAGCATCCGGTGACCGAGCTCGTCACCGGCATTGACTTGGTGGAGCAGATGATCCGCGTCGCCGCCGGCGAGCCGCTGGCGCTCAAGCAGAGCGACATCAAGCTCTCCGGCTGGGCAGTCGAAAGCCGCGTCTATGCGGAGGACCCCTATCGCAATTTCGCGCCGTCGATCGGGCGGCTCATTCGTTACCGTCCGCCGGCCGAGGGCGAGCATGACGGGGTGACGGTGCGCAACGACACCGGCGTCGCCGAGGGTGGCGAGATCTCGCTCTATTACGATCCGATGATCGCCAAGCTGGTCACGCACGCGAAAACCCGCATCGAGGCGATCGATGCGCAGGCCGACGCGCTCGATGCTTTCACCATCGAAGGCATCCGCCACAACATCCCGTTTCTCGCCGCCATCATGCAGCACCCGCGCTGGCGCGAGGGCCGGCTGTCGACCGCTTTCATCGCCGAGGAATTCCCGCACGGTTTCGAGCGTGGGCATTCGAGGGGCGTGATGGCGCGCACCATTGCCGGCGTCGCCGCGGCGATCGACCACCTGCTCGGCGAGCGCAAACGCCGCATTTCCGGGCAAATGAACAGCACCGTGACCCGCGAGCGCCGGCGCGCCATCTGGCTCGGCGCCGAAGAGCTGCATGCCGACGTCGAACGTGAAGGCGAAACCATCACTGTGCTGTTCGAGGACGGCAATCGCCACGTTTTTTCTTCCAGCTGGATTCCCGGCATGCCGGTGTGGGCGGGCACGCTCGACGGTACCGCCATCGCGATGCATGTGCGAATGGTCCCCAATGGGTTTGAGCTCGCCTATCGCGGCATTGAGGTAAAGGCTTTCGTCTACACCGAACGCGAAGGGCGATATGCGCGTTTGATGCCGGCGAAGAAGCTCTCCGGCAGCGAAAAATCGGTCCGCTGCCCGATGCCCGGCCTGGTGGTCTCGATTGCCGTCACCGAGGGTCAGGAGATCAAGGCCGGCGAGACTTTGGCCGTGGTCGAGGCGATGAAGATGGAGAACATCCTGCGCGCCGAGCGCGACGGCATCATCAAGAAAATTCCGGTCAAGCCGGGCGACAGCGTCGCCGTTGATGCGGTGATCATGGAGTTCGCTTAAAGCTCATCCCTGGCTCGCCGCCGGTGCGGTGCCTCGGAATCACGGTCAGCCTGCATGCAAGCGCTCCGCTTTCTCTTCTCGCCGTCCGGACGGGTGCGCCCGCAGTCGTTCATATTTGCTGCCATCGTCGTTTATCTCGCCGGCGCCGCGGCGCAGTTTCTCACCAGGCCGGAGGTCATAATCCGCGCCGGGCTGTGGCCTTTCGCGGCCGGCCAGGTGCTGCTGACCTGGATTTGGTTCGTGTTGCACGCCAAGCGGCTGCGCGACGGTGGCCGCCCTATCGGCCTCGCTGCCGGTGCAAGCGTTCTGTACGCACTTTCGGTCGCGCTGCTGCTGGTTTTAGCCGCTTCGTTCTATGTTCCGCTCGCCGGGCGGATGCCGGACGCGAACTCCGCGAGCGCGCTCGGGCTGATCCTGCTGGTCTCGATCGTCGCGCTGCTGCTCGGCGCGCCGCAATACGATTTGGCTTCGGTATTGGTAATGGTCCTGCTCTTGCTTGCCTTTGTGCCGGTGATTGTCGCGGTCGCCGTTACGCTGTGGGCGGCGACGCGAGCAAGCGTCGAAGGGGATACGGCTTGATCCTGCACTTTGCTTATGGCGCGAACATGAGCCGCGCGGTCATGCGTAAGCACGCGCCGGAGGCGGAGCCGATCGGGGTTGCGGCGCTCAAAGACCATCGCTTCGTGATCTCGGCGGACGGTTACGCTTCGGTCGTGCCGAAGCACACCGAAACCGTCCACGGCGTGCTGTGGCGGGTAAGCACGCGCGACCGCGTCACGCTCGATGCCTGGGAGGACATCGCTGCCGGGCTCTATCGCGCCGAGACCATGCCGGTGCAGCAGGCCGGCCGCTGTCACGCGGCGCTCATCTATCTGGCGCGGCCAGGTGACACGGCGTGCGCAAAGGCCGGCTACATGGAACTTGTGATCGCGGCGGCACTGGAGTGGCAATTGCCGCAAACCTACATTGCCTCGCTACGGCGTTGGTCGCCGCCGGATTCGGCCGGGGCGCGCCAGAGCACGCTCGGGGAATTCGGATGGACGTGATTTTTCAGGTCGTCGTCCGCGGCCAGGTGCAAGGCGTCGGCTTTCGTGCCTGGGCCGAGATCACGGCGCTTGAACTTGGGGTCGAAGGCTGGGTTCGCAACCGCGGCGACGGTTCGGTCGAGGCCGTGCTCGCCGGCCCCGAGGAGGTCGTGCTGACGATGATCGAACTGTGCCGCGACGGGCCGCCCGGCGCCCGCGTGGAGGCGGTCGATCAGCGTGAGGCCATGCCCGCAGATTTGGCGTTCCGTCGTCCGGGCGAGCTGTTCTCGGTATTGGTGGGCGTTTGAGCGTCGGCGGTTGCGCCGAACAGCGGTTCGAATTCGGCCCGCAGGGCTTTGTCGACCTCCATCATTGATGCCGGCCGGCCAAGATCCGCCAATGAGGTGACGCCGTATCCTGGCACGGAAATCCCGCACGGCACGATACCCGAGAAGTGCGACAGGTCGGGCGCGACGTTGAGCGAAAAGCCGTGCAGCGTCACCCAGCGCTGGACGCGGATGCCGATGGCGGCGATCTTGTCCTCGGCACCTTCGCCCTGCTCCGGGCGTCGCACCCAGACGCCAATGCGATCGTCGCGGCGCTCACCGCGCACCTCAAACGCGGCGAGCGTGCGGATGATCCATTCCTCGATGGTGGCGACGAAGCGGCGCACGTCCGGTGCGCGGCGCTTGAGGTTGAGCATGACATAGCCGACCCGCTGGCCGGGGCCGTGATAGGTGAACTGCCCGCCGCGGCCGGCCGTATGCACCGGAAAGCGCGCTTCGATCAGCTCCTGCGGCCGCGCCGAGCTGCCGGCGGTATAAAGCGGAGGATGCTCGAGAAGCCAGACCAGCTCCGGCGCTTCTGCCTCGCGCGATGGCCGCCGCGCGCGCCGCCATGCGCGCGAGCGCGCTCTCGTAGTCAACGGCGGCCTCGCTCACCAGCCACTCGACCGGCGGCGAGCCGGCAACCGGATGCAGGCCGATCTGTAGATTATCGCGCGTGTTAACCACCTCGTAACCATGCCGGGGCCAAACAATATCGCACATAACAAGCATCGACAAAGCCGCGCGAGGACCCCTTGGCGACACTCGACAACGTCTCGATCGACATTGCAGTGGTTTTGGGCAAGACCTCAATGCCAATTCATCAGGTGCTGCGGCTTGGCCGCGGCGCCATTATCGAGCTCGATTCCTCCGAGGAGGACGAGGTTCGCATCCTCGCCAATAACATGCCGGTGGCGAAGGGGACGGTGATCGTGAGCGGCAACCGCATCGCCGTCGAGGTCAAGCAGCTTCTGCCGCGTTCGCCCGAGCCGCTCTGATTCGCAGAACCATGCTCTGCCCGCGCTTGTCGCGGGCGACGACCCAGCGCCCGCGCTCCGGGCTTGTCCGGCAACAGGCGAACTGTTACATCCGCGCCGTCTCGCGCCGCTTGATGGCGCGTTCCCCCCACATGCGGTCGTGGCGGAATTGGTAGACGCACTAGCTTGAGGTGCTAGCGGGGCAACCCGTGGAGGTTCGAGTCCTCTCGACCGCACCAGCGGATTTTTAAGTATTTGATTTCGGCTCATTTTTTGTAGGTGAGGGATCGTCTGCCGCTGTAGGTGAGGGAATAAAAGTTCGCGCATCGTTCACTAGTTTGTGCATTCCTTCTTTGGCGAGGCGCACGCGATTTGCCTCTCGTGTATAGTGCGCCGCCATCGCTCCGCCGTGCCAACCGAAGATGGCCTCCAGCTCCGCGACGGTGGCACCATTCTCGGCGGCGCGCGTGGCAGCGATCTTGCGTACGCCGTGAGCCGAACCGGGGACGCCAGCGGCTTTGCATGCGTCTTTGAATGCGTTACCGAAGGACTCCTTCGTCATCGGCTTGCTGTTGGCTCCCACGACGAAAGTAAGATCACCGCACGGACCTACTGCGAGCGTTCTCGCGAGGACCGGCAGGATCGGTAACGTGACCGTCACGTTGAAGCCGCCCTTTTCGGTCTTGATCGTTGCTACATCGTTGCGGACGTGCTGGCGGCCAAGGCGCACGACATCGCCGCGGCGAAGGCCGGTATAGGCGAGCACATCAAGCCATACGCGCTGGCGCGTACTGATCGGCCAACGTCGCTCATAGGCCGCCATCTCATCCTCGGTCCACATCCTGAAGCCGGGCCCCTTTTTGCGCGGCGGGTTCTTGACGCCCGCGGTGGGGTCCGTGCTGATGAGCTTTGCATCCAGCGCCCAACGGAAAGCGCCCCGCATGGTGTCGAGGAAGTTTCGTGCCTGCGCCGGCGTGAGCGCTCGCCGATCCCGCGCCGCAGTGATGGTGGCCGTCGTGATTTTGGCGAAAGGCTGATTGCCGCCAGTCTCAAGCACACGCCGAAAGATGTTCTCCCGTTGTCGCCTGGTCGCAGCCGAGAGCGTCATCCACAAGGCGGTTTCCCGGTAGCGGGCAATCAGCCACGCAAGAGATCCCGGCTGTGGTCCTCCCTTTATCGACGGCTTGGCGGGCCGCTCGCAGCCTGCTATCGCCGCTTGGTATTCCATGTCGAATTCGGGCGTCCCAAATTCTGCTTTGATGCGGATACGTCTGCCGTGACCCTTGCGGACGTACCAGACGATCTTGCCGTGGCGGGTCCGCTGAGGATGTAGGTGCGGGGGGCGTGGGCGGGGCATCGTACCCATCACAGGACGATCTCCTCGTCCTGTTCAAGGGTCTTAGTCGGGGCTGTGGATTTTCCGAGTTTGACGATGACCGATTGGTCACCGATCTTGACTATGACCTCGGACGCGCCTGCTTGCTTCGCTGCCCGGATGATGCGGGCGACGTCGGCTTGCCGGATCGTGGCGGGGCGGCGCGTCACGGTTCACCTCGCGTCGGGTCCCCCGCGCTGGGCGCGTTCGGAGCGGGCATCCGGCCGTCGCGCACGAGCGCATCGAACTTGCTAGCGGAAATGCCGATGCACATCGCGGCCTCAACGCGCCAGAGGGCGGGCCTTGGAGTGGGGCCGGACAGTGGGGAGGAAGGTCGACCGCGCCATGTCACTCATCCACGCAGCCGTTCGCATGCGGCGCGGGCGTCCATGTAGAGGTGTCCGGCGTGCTGGGCATTCGTTTTTGCAGACGACGCGCTCGACAACGAGGTGACCGCGAGCGCATTCCCGCCGCAGACCGGATGCCGTCATTGAACCATCGGGGAAGGCAAGCGCCGCCGCAACGGACAGCCTAAGCGGTGTGTCCGGCCTGACCTCATCGCGCGGCAGGAGAGATGTGCGCATCATGTGCCGGTGCTCATTGTTCGGAGGCGAGGTGCCATCCCAAAATCGGCAAGTGCCTGATGGGTCGCCATGCGGCGGCCCCTGATTACCGGTCGAGCCGCTATTCCTCGCTCTCCCGTTTAGGGGCGCCTTTACCCCCTTCCTGGACTTTGCGCGGCCGTCGGATTTCAAGCGACCGGCGCCTCTTGTCATCCGGCCAAATGAATTGTTCCTGAGGCGTGGGCGACGGTGCGCCAGCAGACGTTTTTGGAGTCGCAAGGGTGATATGCTGATTTTGAATCAGCCACTCGATAACGAGAGCCCGTTGGGTCCCACTGGCGAAGATGGAATTGAATGCGTCTCGCCTGATGACATACCGGTTCGCCTTCCGACGGTACCCGTCAACCACATCATAATCAGTTTGTGCGGCTGCCTTCTTGGAAATGCGTGACAGCCCACGGAGCTTCGCGCTGAGCGCCGTTATGCCCTGGCGAATTGCCACGCCATCGTCGGGCAACAGGTCGCGTGCAGCCATATAGCACTTGGTAAGTGCATCCAGCAGCTCGAGCTTGCCCCAGGGTAACAGTTCGCAGCGAATGCCCAGCCTTCCCGCAGCATAGATCAACCCGAATTTTTCGGCGACATCACGTGCAACGTCGCCATCGTATTCATCGCAAACACGTTGCACAAAATAGGCAATTCTCGCTTCCACATATTTTTCCAGGTTGGCTCGATCAGCGATGAGGGTCTTGATGTATTTACGAAATGCCTTGCCATGATCCTTCTCGCACGCAGCGGCGATCTCCTTGAACTTGTCCCGTTTCCAATCACGAGAATTCCCTTTGTCCTATCCTTGGACAACCGATCAAAAATATGATCCAGGCCATCGAAAACTACAGGTAGGTCGATCAGTCGAAGTGCTTCACCATGCTGACGCTCCAGCTTCACGGTCTGGGCAAGATCCCAAATCGACTTTTCACTGGAAGTGAGCGCGATGCTACGCCAACTGCCATGCACTCCGCCACGCGCCGTGGTGAATGAACTATGCCGTGCTGTCGACCATCCTTGGCTGACCCGGTATGCAACATCGCGAATGCGCAGGTATTTTTCTTTGTCACTGCCCTCCATATTCGAGAGATCATCGATTGGGAAAAGTGCGTCGTTGAACTCTGAGATGCGCTCCTCGAGACGAGCATCCGTAATATTCCACGTAATCATTTCGATAATTCGCGATATTCCTATGATTGAGGCCCCGACCAACGTTGCGATGCTTTTCCCAACCCGCGTGCGCCCAAACAAGCACACTGTGAAAGACGAACGACTGACGATGGCAAGTAGCGGAGCGGCCAATGCAACGCAGATCCCAAACATCAAAACGCTCGAGAGACTGGCCGGTTTCGCCACCGTATCGCGCCAGGATTTCCAATTGCCGCTGTTCGACAGCCGACCGCTGGGGTCGTTGACAGTGTTTGCCGGTTGACGCCGATGACCTTGGTCTTGGAGTTGCCGATCACCTGGTCCACCAGAACGAAGGTATTTTTGTCCCGCGTCCATCCGGTTCGCGCTTCGTAAACCCACTCCGCGGGCGCGTCCGATTTTGCCACAGAGGCGAGCAGCCTCTCCAGCTTCTCGTCATCCTTGGGCAGGATGGCACCTGCATCACGAAGTTTTTTCTCAAAGCTGCTGAGGTCACTGACCACTGAAGGTAAGAACTCAAGCCTACCGACTTCGGAAAGGGAAATCGAAAATTCAATGACCTCAAGAAATTTTTCGGTTGCCTTGTCGCGGATACGAGCAATCTTCTGGATTTTCGCGATCTGTTTCGTATTCATTGCCATGTCCTTTTTTGTATCGCTGAGAGGCCGCACCCCAACGTCAGCGCGCACGCGCGCTTGACGTCGCTTCGAAATGAGAAGAGGCGGGGCGGCAATTGATTTGTTCGAAATCGACTTATTCGTTCGTTACGTCACTATAATTGCAAACCGAAATTTACATTCGCGCTGCGCGGCCGAATTAAACTCAGCTCCGCCGCGCTCTTAATGTCTTATTTTTTGATGAAAATGTTCGGCGACGCAAAATTGCTCTCGCTTTGCCGAGTGAAGAAATTATACAACATCGCAGGTGCTAACTCAAGGCCCAAACGTTTCAAAAAATCGCCGTTTGTTGCTAAAAATCGCGATTCTTCACAACGGATTTTATCGGTGCTGTCGCCGGGTACGAAGCCATATTTCCGAAAGTCATTTTTCGCTTTCTGGGAATAGGGTTCCACGCGTATTACGAACTTCTGCGCGATATCTCGCAACAACTCGGAATGCTCGCGATATGTGTTCGGCGTTACAGGATGTGCAGGGCGTGCACGTGCACACGCTGCACACGTCATTTGCACGATGGGCCGCTGTGATAATAAATCGACGGATTTGAAGAATCGACCGAAGGAGCCGTTTAAACGGTGGTAAAAGACCTTCCTTCAGCAAATTGCAATTTTCGGACTAATGGTGAAAGCGATCAATTATGCCGACGCTCGAAACTACGCCATAATTTACGCGACACACCGCCGAGCCCGCTAAATCGACGGATAACGCATCAGCCGAGGAAGCCTTCTAACGGCGCCCAAACGCATTATTTTTGCCCAAACCTCGAATTCGAGGGGCGATTCTCGAATGATTGGGGATGTCGAGTGGGCAAGGAATTTAGGACGTAGAGTTGGTAATGACGGGTACCGTGAAAGTACACATCATTTCGACGTTGGGCCATTCCAGCCGTTAAAAGTGCCCCGAGAACCCTTCCTTCAGCACCCCCCGTATTTTTTCTCAAAACTGTAAATTGCTTTCGAGTAATCACACACGCCACAGCCATGAAATGAACCTCAATCAAACCTTGGAGCTACTACGCAGAAGGGAACGCAAATCGGCCTCCATGGTCAAATCGGCGCTTTCGTTGAAACGACATCGCCAATGGATGAGTCTCCCAATTCTTTATCCTTCTGAGGCCTTTTATTTGCCCGCTGTAAACACGCGAGCACGGATAAAGTGGGGACGTATTTTCATCACGAACGTATTTCAATTCTTTGATATCGCTGCGGACGAAAATGGTCCAAATGAACCGGTGTTTTTTGTCACCGTCGCTGACAAATCGCATTTAACTACAGATCAGCCGCAGCAAATCAATCTCGGGTGCATTAAAGGCAAACTCGCCTCGGGATTAAAAGGGCTATCATATATCGGAATAATTGAACCCGGGTATTTCAACAACATTTATAGTTCAGCCGGGCGAATCGAAAGAAACGTGGTCAGTTGGCATGGGCATTTTCTGGTCTGGGGTATTTCCAGGGAACAGCTCGCACAGCACCTGAGGCGAATAAAGCCGCGATTTACGCCGACTATGCCGCGCATGAACGCCGTGCATTACAAAGAAATCAATCGGGATCAATTCGGGTACAAGCTCTGGTACATCATAAAATCGCCCAGCAAAGAATATTCAATTGGCAGACGTCGCAAGCTCGATAAGAACGGAGCGGCAAAATACAAGCAGAATGCCCGCAAAATGCGACCCGGTAATCGCGTAAAGCTGTTTCTTTTAATGCGCGAAATTTATCTCGATCAATTGGCGTTGGCCGGTGGTAATGGTCGTAAATTGCTGCAGCAAATTAAATATGCGGCACTTCGGCAATATCGAGCCAAAAATGGTTGGAATGATCGTCGCCCGTAATTCGGCTTCGTAATTTAAATTGACCAAGCGGTAAAATGAAATGCCACAAATTCAGACGCAACTTGCTGACTTTCTTCGCTGATGGTTACGTTGTCCAAAAACGCACATTGTGAAAAATCGCCATTCTTTACCAACAAACGGCGTTTCTTTGCAACGTTTGCCGCTTGATAAATGCGCCTTCAATGTTGTATAATATTGATAGTCGACAACAAGCGAAAACCGCTCAGGTCGGCAAAATCAAATATCCCACTTAATCGGCAATATCGTTCGGGCGAGCATTCGTCTCGCGCGAGAGCGTTATTTCTGCCGAGCAAAAAATAAGGAATATCAAAATGAAAATCGCGCCGTCGCTTCAATCCGTAATGGATCAATATATTAAGATCGCACGGGCTACTTTCGCCAAGGACACTGACGACCAGCAGCTGCAAGATACCGTGCTTTTTACATTTGCCGGCATGGGGCTCGCAAAGCAGGTCCGTAGGAGCAAAGATGTTATATGGGCCCGTACTGACAAGCTGAAAGAGCTTGAGAAGACACCGACTGCACCAATCGATCTGACGCCATTTATGGCGGCGACCGGTGACGATGGTAATGAGCCGGAAATGACGGAATCCCTCCGGCTAATAATTGAGGATATGATGGCGGCTTGCAAAGAGAGCCAGCCGGAGAATTCCGACAATATTACTGTTAACTCAACGTTGCTTATTTTGGCCGGGCAAGGGCTGGCGTCGCTTGGCAACAGCACCGACGACAGCTCTATTTGGGTCGCCAGCCCGCACCTCATCGATTGCTTTCAGATGGGCAAGGATGGCATTGCCAGTACACCCAATTGTCCATCGGAAATCCAAATGGACGAAGCGCTCGATACGGTGGCCGGCCATTTTTATGAAATGAGCAAGCGGAGATTTAAAGGTAAGCTTGGCAGACGCTCAGCGGTAATTTCGACGCTGTGGACGTTAGAAATAACCGGCGATGCAATTGCATATCGAGACGATCAAGGGCGCCTCGCTTGGAAGTCATCGGGCAGTTTGAAAAAGTCTTTTGAGTAGCAGTCCTTGATTAGTCGATGGAGGCGCCTGTCCAGCGCCTCCATCGCAACAAACAATTAAGCCATTTAATGAAGCGCAAGGATGTCATACGGCGGACAGCAAGGCGGGTGCCGTATTGCTCTTTAGGCGCAAACGCGCCGCACAATTCCCATAGGCAAACTTTGTAACCTTTGCGCCGCCAAGCGATATCTTTAGACGCCGTTCCAGCGATCCCAGACGCCTTGCAACCTCAAACTGTAAAGTATTTCCGTCGCGAATTATCGTGACCGCGATGCGTCACAGAAAGGCGCTTCATTCCTGACCCGACGGAGCTATTCATGAGTTTGCGATTCCAAGGAAGCTATAGAAAATTGCAAGAGTATGCGTCTCGAATCGACCCCAATGGAAAATGGCGTGACCTTAAATATAATGGGAAGCAATATCGCACTGAAGAGGGTGCCGTCCTAAATTGGTGGAAATCGCGCGGTAAGATAACCTTTCAAGGTCGAGGAGCAGCTGCGCAGGATTTTGAAGAAGAATTCAAAGCCTTTGCTTTAGCGAAGGGACGCCTGAAGCTCGACAATGCGAAAAGCGCTGGAGATACAGAAAGAGTTGGGGATTTGCGAGAGGAGAATGTGGCGCTGCGCGCATTAGTCGTAAATCTCGCCCTCAAAAACGCGAAGCTGAGAAAACGCCTCTCGAGACGATAATGCGCTCTCATCGCGCACACCGCGGTTTTTGAAAAATGGTCGTGGTTTTAAAGCACCCGATCGGGAAATTGTAAAATACGATTGATTAGGCCGAATGTTGCTTGATGGACAATATGAGAGCGGAGAGAGATATGGGTGAAAACTCAAAAATCGAATGGACCGATCATACATTTAATCCGTGGATCGGGTGCCAGCATGTGTCGCCCGGTTGTGACCATTGCTATGCCGAAGCGCAAAATGCCTACCGCAGGTGGAATGGCGGTACCTGGGGCCCGCATGCGCCCCGGAAGCGAACGACGGAAGCCTACTGGAAAAACGCCATAAAATGGAATGCGAACGCTCGTGATTTTGAACGCCAGCATGGCCACCGACTACGGGTATTTTGTGCGTCGCTTGCCGACGTGTTCGATAACAAGGCGCCGGCAGAGTGGCGTCAAGACTTGTTTGCACTGATCTGCGAGTGTCGCCGGCTGGACTGGTTGATGCTGACGAAGCGACCGGAAAACATTGAAAAAATGGTGCCTTTAGACTGGGGCGACGGGTACCGCAATGTGTGGCTTGGCGTGACCGCCGAGGACCAGAAGTGGTTTGATCATCGATGGAAGCATCTCCGGAATATCCCCGCCGTAATCAAGTTCATTTCCTACGAGCCGGCAATTGGGCCCTTGCGGTTACCGAAACACGGGCCTTTCCCAGACTGGCTTATTTCGGGCGGTGAAAGTGGAGGCGGAGCGCGGCCCTTGGATCCGCAGTGGCTGCGGGATGTCATTGCGGATTGTCGCCTCAGGGGTGTTGCGCCGTTCCACAAGCAGTGGGGATCATACCAAAATAATCCACTCGTAGTGGAAGAAGGTATGAGTGCCGAAGAGGCCAAGCGCGCAGACAATTGTGGGAAGGGAGGAGGCTTGGTTGATGGAGAGCTTGTGCGTGAATTCCCGGTGCGCCATAATTCCGCTGCTCGTAACGCTGCCTAGCCTTGCGCCGATCATGCGCGGAAAGGGTCTCTAACTGCGGGCAGCCGGCTAAAGAGCGTGTTCAGTAGGGCAAGTTAACACTGGTAAGGAAAATCTGTTTTCTTTATCAGTTGTCGCTTTTTCAGTAGGTGTCGCTGCTCCGGAGTTCCCCCTCGTTTCCACCATTTTTGGTCTTCAGCGGCATGAACCCTTCGAGGTAAGCGAAAAAAGCGGCGATTAATCGGGCTGCATAAAGTGCCGACTGAAGCCGTTTTGTGAGACGCTAATTTATCATCAAAGCGCGATTTCTCGGCGAGATGACAAAGTAATGCAATCGCCTAATCACGCCTCAGATGACAATCTTTAAATTCAACAAACGGCCCGAACGAAAGCAATTTCGAACAGGTGGCCGGTAAGGACCAAAAACATGTCGAATAAAAACGCTGGTGATCGAAGACGGAAAAGCAGTGATCGAAATAATAAGTGGAACGGTAATTCGGTGAGCCGAAAAGGAGCAAGAGGTCGCTGGGGGCATTGCGCGAGTCGCGAAAGACCAAACCAAAGTCGCCTGATGCGACAGGAACGCTTCGCCTGCAACGTCATACCCTCTCAGCAATCTGCGACGCATTTGAGGAGACTGGCGGTGACGAGGTGGTCTGCAACATTGCTGGTTGGAGAAATCGCGATCAGCAGGGATCATATCTGACCGTTGAGATTTCGCCACGGTTCCTGCCACGCCAGCGACCGACGTCTAAGTCGAACCTGTTCGATTCAATGTTCAATGACGAGGAAGAGTAATGCACTCACCGAGAACGCGCAAATATATCGAGGCCATGAACAGCGAAGGTGAAAAGTTCGATTATTGGAGGTGGTTTCAAAGGGTGCAAGAGGACGAGGCGCAGGCGAAAAGCGCGGCTGGAAACCTCGCTTCGGGCCGATCAACCACCCCGGAAATCAGGACTCTGGTCAATACGCCGAATGGCTCCGTTGCATTGGAAAAATTCGGCTCCGCCACTCATCCGAAGAACGACGCGGGTTCCAAGAGCCCTATTTCGATCGAACAACAACGCCAAAAATGAAACTGCTGAAGCACGGCTTAGGCAAAGGTTTGCGAAGGTAGCTGACGCGTGGAAGATTTTCAAAAGAGTCGGGCTCGAGATGCCGTGTATGGTTATCTAGGCGCTGTATTCGAGATTATCGTACATTACAAAGTGCGGCGGAAGACCAATAAGCTACTCCGAGATGCGTTCGAGTGTGCCGGTCAGTCATTCGACAGAAATGCAGACCCATTTGCAACCGTTATTCGCTGCACGAGTGAGCAGCGCTTCGACAACAAGACCATCAGCAAATGGGCGCGAGCGCTGCGCTATGTCGCCTATTGCGAGGTTGCTGGCACGGAGCTGGAAGCGTTCATGAAGGAGGCGGGTGGGATCAATATGTGTGCCACAAGGTATGCGAGGTATTACGGGCGACGTGGCCGTTGGGAGCCTTAGCATTTTGCGAAGACGTGGAATCGCAATGACGCTCCAACTTGCAAAAAAAGTCTGATTTTACTGCCAGTTTCTCAGTGGCCGGCTTTCTGACCAAGTTGTGTTGCCGGCGCGGCTCTGTGAGAGCGGCGGCTACAAAGAGATTCACGAATTCTATGCCGGGCTGACGTTGTGTTCGCGAGGACACGCGCTGTACCACAACGGGCAATGGTTTGACGTATATTGTTTTAGCGAGCCCGCCGACGCACGGAAGTCATGGAAAGAATCGGCGGGCGAAAATTCTACGCCGTCGGCAAATTCACCATCATCCTTACCGGAAATCACTGACGCGACCGCAGCGACTTCTGCGCCAAGGAAGGTCTTGCCCTCTGATCTGCCGAACGCGATCAAGCACCTAGATGACCAGCAGTTCGACCGACTGCTCTCCGCGGTGCTCGCCGAACAGAAACGGCGCGGCAGAGAGATTCCTGTTTCGAAACGCAAGCAAGGCAGTGAAGTCGACCCAACGTCTTTAGCCGTGGGTGAGGTGAATTGGTCCAAAAAAATGCAGCAAAGTGTCCACCCCGTCCGTTTTTCTATCCGCTCTAAGCAGACATTCCCGGGTAAACCGCGACATCCCCGTTTCGAGCTATGTATACTGTTTACAGGGCCAAGGGCCTTGTCAGCTTTGTTGATCATCCTTAATTCCTATCCGTCTGCCTTACTGGAATTCTGTGGTCGCCATTACATTGTGCGATTGAAGAAGGGTTTACCGTCCACGGTGGTGTGTGCGAGGGCAATGATTTCGATCCAGGGTTGGAGCAAGCAATGAGAGAGATGCAGCCCCTTGGAAAGTCGATCTGCCAGAACGTCCGCCGGTTGCCACCTCACAGAGGACGAAGTGTTTCAGCTATGGCGGCCGCGATAAAGGATTATGAAGGCTTCGTCGACGCTCTCATCGATAAAATCTGCGGTGAGATGATGGCATTCGACAGCGAGCGCGTAGAAGGTGTCATTGAGCTTACATGAAACGAAACTCACGAGCGAAGCATCTGTTCCAAGACCTGCTTCAGGACATCCAGGACTTCAGCGTCTCCAAATCTTTCCCGGCCTCGAGCTCCCAATCTCGGGCGCCGGGTGGATGACTTATCCCATGTCTGTGGGTCCGTACCGATCGTACTTTCTGGGTCTCAAGTCGGATGACTTCGGAGACGCGGTGGAAAATATGAGATCCGTCACGGTGATCTTTCATAGGTCCAATGTTGATTTGCGGTAGCAAGCCTGCAGTTCTCGTCGTAGTTTCCGCTCCTTGGGCGAAAGGCAACGCTTCATACCCACAGTCCTGCATAGGGACGAAAAGGATTTCTAATTGAGCCAGGTCATCATTGCCCGCTCACCGGCCGGCGCAACGGCGTTTGCCGTTCTGGGTGCGATTACCTTCTGCCACCTGCTGAACGACGTGATGCAGGCGCTCCTGCCGGCGATCTATCCAATGCTGAAGAGCGGCTTCCACTTGTCGTTCGGGCAGATTGGTCTTTTGACGCTGACCTTCCAGGTTACCGCTTCTCTTCTACAGCCCCTAGTTGGTCACTACACCGACCAACGGCCCCAGCCTTACTCGCTATCTTTAGGCATGGGATGCACGCTGCTGGGTCTAGTCACGCTGGCCTGGGCGCCCAGCTTTTCAGTACTGCTTGCCGGAGGGGCATTCCTCGGACTCGGCAGCGCGATCTTTCATCCGGAATCGTCGCGTCTCGCAAGATTGGCCTCGGGCGGGGCCCATGGGCTCGCGCAGTCCCTTTTCCAAGTCGGCGGCAATGTTGGACAAGCTATTGCCCCGTTGTTGGCGGCGTTCGTCATTTTACCGCGCGGACAAAGTAGCATCGCCTGGTTCGCGCTGGTTGCGCTTTTAGGCATTTGCGTCCTGGTACCGTTGGGACGCTGGTACAAAGGCGCCGGTCACGCCCGGCGGACAAAACCCGGCTCATCAGTCGGGCATACCACGCTACCCACGCCGCAGGTGCGGCAGGCGATCGCCTTGTTGATAGCTCTGATCTTCTCTAAATTTTTCTATCTGGCGAGCATCACGAGCTACTACATTTTCTATTTGATACACCGCTTCAATTTATCGATCGAGACGTCGCAGATTTATCTGTTCGTGTTCCTTGCGGCCTCAGCTGCCGGCACGTTCCTCGGTGGCCCCATCGGTGATCGGTTTGGTCGCAAGAAAGTCATCTGGGGATCAATTCTGGGCGTCCTGCCTTTCACGCTCGTGCTGCCCTATGTCGGCTTGACGGCAACACTCGTTCTCACGGTCTTTATCGGGCTCATTTTGTCGTCGGCGTTTTCGGCAATTCTTGTTTATGGACAGGAGCTGATGCCCGGTCGAATTGGTATGGTTTCGGGGCTTTTCTTCGGACTCGCCTTCGGAATGGGGGGTATTGGAGCTGCGGTGTTGGGCGAACTTGCCGACTGGACCAGCATCGAGTTTGTCTACCGCGTATGTTCTTTCCTACCGCTGATCGGCCTGCTCACCGTTTTTCTTCCAAACGTGGAAAGCGCTCATCAGAATTCCAAGAACGCATCCGCGCACGCCGTTTAAACGCGAAGAGGGGCGTTTATGAGTACGCGATCGAAGGCGAGCTCATCGGCTTGTAGTGATCGCCACCGGTCTCGTCGTTGACAGCGAGACACACGCAGCGGTCATCGGCTCTTCGTTAACCGGATGCCGTCGCCAAAATAGAGTTTTCAGCAGACGAGAAAACTTTTTCAAACCGTGATATCTTGCGGCCAATTCCAACTTTATTAGTGGGCGTTCGGTGTCGTTGTGCTCGGTAACCGGGGGTTATCTCGGTCGGCTCACTCGCTCTTCGAGACGTTGGATGAGCCGCTCGAGAATCTCCGCGAGACGTTCGGAAACCGGAATTTGCCGCACAGTATCCCAGTGTTCCCTGAGCCGTTGTCCGAGAAACAGTCGGATCTTTCAGAAGCGGCTTTTTCTCGCGCCAGGAAGCCTCTTGCCATGGCAATGTCCGGCTCTGCTTATTTCGCCGATCTTGGGAAGATCACTCGGCAGTCCAGCCGCCGTCGACGACTAGCGACGTGCCCGTCATTAGCGCTGCCGCATCACTCGCCAGAAACACGATGGGGCCGGTGAGATCCTCTAGTTGACCGAGGCGGCCGAGCTTGATGCGGTTGAGTGTATCCTTGCGGAACACCTCGTTTTGGAAGAACGGCCGCGTCATCGGCGTCTCGATAAATGTCGGTGCCAGGGTGTTGACGCGTATCTTGTGAGGGGCCAGCTCGATCGCCATCGCTTTGGTAAATCCCTCCATTGCGTGTTTTGTCGCGCAATAGACGGTACGGTTCGGCCCGCCGACATGTCCCATCTGTGATGACATGTTGATAATAGAGCCTTCTTTCTTTGCTTCGATGAGCCGCCGCGCAACCGCCTGCGCCACGAAATAAGCCGCACGCACGTTTAAGCCAAAAACGAAATCGAAATCATCGATCTGCACATCAATAAACGGCCCGGGACGATTGGTGCCCGCGTTGTTGACAAGGATGTCGAACGGCGGCTGCGCGGCGACTGTTGATCGCACCGCTTCCACATCGCGTACGTCGAGCATTAGGGGGTCCGCCCGTTGTCCCCGCGCGCAGATGGCGTCCGCGGCTTCCGCCACTTCCGTCGCGGTGCGAGCGGCCAGCACCACATGCGCACCGGCGGCGGCTAAAGCCGAAGCTGCTGCTAGTCCGATTCCGCGTCCTGCACCGGTTACGAGCGCACGCCGGCCGTCAAGACCGAAGGAACGGGTCTTGGTTAGTTCCACCTCTACTCCGCCGCCTCGGCGTAGGGGACATTGCGCCCGCCGTAACGACGTATGCGGATATTGGCCTGCTCGGCATGGCCGAGAAAGCCTTCTAACACGCACAGCCGCGAACAGTATTCACCGATCATTGCGCTCGCCTCGTCGGTCAAGATCCTCTGATAGGTACAGGTCTTCATGAACTTGCCCACCCACAAGCCGCCGGTAAAGCGCGCGTTCTTCTTCGTCGGCAACGTGTGGTTGGTACCGATCACTTTGTCGCCATAGGCGACATTGGTGCGCGGCCCCAAAAACAATGAGCCGTAGTTCTTCATGTTGGCAAGGAAGTACTCGGGATCACGGGTCATCACCTGCACGTGCTCCGAGGCGATGCGGTCAGCTTCTCGTGCCATCTCCTCAGTGCTCTCGCAGACGATCACCTCGCCATAGTCCTTCCAAGACTGGCTCGCGGTTTGGCCGGTGGGCAAGATCGACAGCAAGCGCTCGACCTCATTAATAGTTTCACGCGCGAGCTTTTCGCAATTAGTAAGCAGTACCGCTGGGGAGTTCGGCCCGTGCTCAGCCTGGCCAAGAAGGTCGGTGGCGCAGATCTCGCTGTCGACGCTGTCGTCAACAATCAACAGCGTTTCGGTTGGGCCGGCAAGCAGATCAATACCAACGCGCCCGAACAATTGCCGTTTGGCCTCTGCCACATATGAGTTGCCCGGCCCGACAATCATGTCTACCGGCTGGATGGTCTCCGTTCCGAGCGCCATCGCTGCCACCGCCTGCACGCCGCCGAGTACATAAATTTCGTCGGCGCCCCCGAAATGCATAGCGGCGACAATGGCTGGATGCGGAGCGCCATTGAACGGCGGTGCACACGCGACAATGCGACTGACGCCGGCGACCTTGGCCGTAACGATTGACATGTGCGCTGAGGCTACCATCGGATAGCGCCCTCCAGGTACGTAGCAGCCAATCGAATTCACGGGGATGTGGCGGTGGCCCAGGACGACGCCGGGCAGCGTTTCGACTTCGAGATCGTGCATACTTTCGCGCTGCTTCTGCGCAAAGTTGCGTACCTGCGCCTGCGCAAACCTTATGTCATCCAGGTCGCGCCGGGCGACTTGCGAAATCGCGTTCTCGATTTCTGACGGGGTCAGCCGAAAATCCTTCGGCTCCCAATTGTCAAATTTTTTTGACAACTCGCGGATCGCCGCCTCTTTGTGATGTTCCACTTGTTGCAAAATGCTTTCGACCGTTGCACGCACCTTGGCGTCGACGACTTTGATTTCGCCTGGGTCTACTCCGCGCTTGAGCCAACTAGCCATGCTTGTCTCCTATTCCAGAACTGTCATCTTCGCGAAAGCATCGACGCCCCTTGCTTCAGCCAAACATCAGCTCAGCAACCCCTGAATACGGGCCTGCATCTCATCTGCATCTGATAGTGGTCATGACGGTCGCTGTCCAGCCTGCCGTTGTACTCCCGTCCAAATAGGGGGACGGCACTCATTGTCGAGGACAAGAAAATCTCAAAAAGGAACACGGCAGGCGCAGGAGATTCCGATCGTGCCTAAGCATCTACTGCAGTGCAACAACACCAGCCGCGCGATGCGTCCCTGTGCATAACGGGCGCGTTGCGCTCGCAGAGAACCTGATGTCCAGCATTCGATCAGCAGCAGAAGGGATTTCCCGGAAGCCCTCGTCGATGGATCTCGCGAGCGTCGTGGATGTTTCCCGAGCGCGGTGTAGAGCGCGGCCCGTTTCAACGATTCTCGCTTAGCACACAACGAGGCTGCGGCTTTCCAGCGGTAAAAAGCGGTGACTGCGCGGATTTTCATAAAACGGGTTTCATCAGGAGTATACGCGCGGTGGAGCAACGCCATTAAGGTACCAGTTCCCGAGATGAAACTGCTTCCAACGCACCGGGTCATGCAGCGTGTGGATTCTCGCGTTTCGCCAATGGCGGTCGAGATTGTGGCTGACGTCCATCGACGCCGTGCCCGCAAGTTCGAACAGAGCATTGGTCGTTTCAATCGCCGCTTGCGTGGAAAAGGACTTTGCCGCAGCAACCGCCACCGATGCGCGCGTCGCTGCTTCCTCGATAATATTTTTCAAACCGGCTTCATCGATCGAGACCGCCGCTCGCTCAAGCAGCGCCTCCGCTCCTTGAAGCGCTACGTAAAGCTCGCCAAATCTTTTGATGAGATGCGGTTCATCCGCCGCGCGTGCCAATTCGCTTTCACACCAGGGTCTCGTCCTCTCGCGAACGAAACGCGCCGCATCGCTCAGCGCTGCCGTCGCTATCCCGACGTCGATCGCGACGTGCATGATCTGGGCGAAGGCACCCAATGTGTGCGGTCGCTCGTAATTGCGCCACAGCGGCACAATGTGACAAGCCGGAACCTCCACATCCTCAAGCAGCACAGTGCCGCTAGCCGTCACCCGCTGGCCAATACCTGACCAATCGTCGATGACAGTCAAACCTTTGGCGTTCCTGGGAACGTAAGCAACGACGAGCTTGTCGTCCTCACCCAGAGCAAACACTGGGATCCATGCCGCGAACAGCGCGCCCGTGCAATAGAACTTGCGCCCATCCAGGCGGAACTTATCATCCCCCGACCGGATCAGCCGCGTTTTGAACTCAAGCACGGTCTTGGTGCCGCGCTCTGACAACGCGTTGCCGAACTGCGCACCACCGAGAACCTGTTCGAAAAAGAAGGCCTTCTGAGCTTCGTCTGCTTCGAGCTCAATAGCGCGCACGAAGACATGATGATTCTGCGGGATTTGTCCAATCGAAGGATCCGCCGCCGAGATGATCTTGAAGATTTCCACGAGGCTCCGGCAGGAAATACCTAAACCGCCGTGGCTCTTGGGCACGGTAATGCCCAGCAGTCCCATCCGGGCGAGCTGCCGAAGCTCGGCAAACGGCAGTCGCCGGTGCCGGTCGCGCTCCGACGAGTCCGCGCGGATCTCGTCAGCGAACATGATTGCTGCTTCCACTGCCTCAGCCTCCGTGCGGAGGACTCTGGACAGGGACAATGTCGTCGATCTTGTTGGTCGTTTCTTCGGCGATGATCATTTTAGCTTGCGTGGACGTCATGGTCTGCTGATCCTACTGTTTTCGGGGAACACTACCGTGCTCCATCCTAGCTATAGAACGTAACGTCCGGAATTCTGCCATTGAGGAAATGGTCACCCACCTCCTTAGCCTTATAGCTGACGGGATCGTGGAGAGTGAGAGTACGGACGTTGCGCCAATAACGGTCGAAGCCATATTTGCTCGCTGTGGACCGTGCGCCCATCAGCTCGAATATTTTAGTCGTAATCTCTAATGCGGTTTTTGTGCTATGCACTTTGGACCTGTAAGTCGCCACGGCGGCAGTGCCACGCTCGTGAGCCGTCAGCGCCTGACCGCAGTCGAGTGCTCGTTCGAGCTCCTTACCGGCTTGTTCGCCCAAAGCAAGGGATGCAGACAACTCGACAGTGAGCTGGCCGTATTGCGCCAGCACGTACGGGTCACGAACGGCGGCATCGACCCCAGAGGTTAGCCAAGGCCGGCTCACTTCTCTCGTATATTTGGCGGCGGCGTCGAGCGCACCTTCGCTGATACCGAGTAGCACATGCGTTATCGCCGAATGAACGACTGGTACGTACAGAGTTGCGCGAGGCAACGGCGGGGAAAGATCGTCAAGCCCGGTCCCGAGAATCTCCTCGCCCTCCACCTTCATGTTGTCGAATGAGACGGAGCCGCTGGCCGACAGGCGCTGACCGATATTGTCCCAATCGTCATTCGCGCGGAAGCCTTCGCGATTAGCCGGGATGTAGGCAAGGCGAGGGCGATTGCCGATGACAAAGGCGATCAGATTGCGATCCGCAACCAGCGCGCCCGTCGCGAAACTCTTTCGCCCCGTGAGGCGAACATCGTCGCCTTCGCGTTCAACCGTCAGCGCTGGATCGAGCGGATTGACGGAATCCCCGGTGAACCAATTGTTCTGCACCAAATCGGTCCAGAACTTGGCTATCTGTTCGGACGTGGCCAGCAGCTCTCCGATCACGCAGTTGACGTAATGATACCCGATCAATTGACCGATCGAGCCGTCCGCCGCGGCGACCGCACGCGTCACCGACAATGCTTCCGTCCACCTTCCACCGGCGCCACCAAAGGAGCGAGGCACCAGTAGCTTTAGCAAGCCGGACCGGCGCAGAAGATCGATCTCCTCGAACGGCGGCTTTCCATTCTTCTCCCGGAGCGGCGTGGCGGCTGCAAGCTGGCGCGACAGTTCGCGCGTCACCTCGAGACAGGAACCATTTAGCTGTGGCTGCGGCAGTATCGCTAGATCCTCGGGCATGGCGGTCACGCTCTACTCGAGGTTAAGACCAACAACAGGCGCGGCCTCGAGCGCCAGCGCGGATTGAAAGCGCAGATCTGCCACCTCACTCATAGGCAGAACTTTCGGAATGGCGCCGAGGCGATATTGCAGCTCTATGGCGCGTTGCAGCCCCGGCAGATCTAGTTCGCCGCTGAAATGATGATAGGGCAGCTCGCGGTGGATTGCTTGCTCGGCGATCTCGCGGTCGATGCCGAAATGCGCTGCGTAGAAATCGATCCATTCCTCAAGATGCGCTACGGCATACCGCGATGCCTGCCGCGCAACTCGCAAAATCGCCCGGACTTGATTCGACTGCTCGTCAACGAAGCTGCCGTTGGCCACCACGACCATCCACTGGATTCGCGGTAGGTCAGCGAGGTCCGTCACGCCGCCCCAAAGTTTGCCGATTCCGAGAGCCTCGGCTTGCGCGCAATATGGCTCGGTCGACAGAATCAAGTTGATCTTGTTTGAGCGAAGCAACTCTATTTGGCGGTCGTAATCGGCGCCAAGTTCGCTGAAGGCGACATCCTTTTCAAGCGCCATACCGTGCTCGGCCAGGACCTGCTGTAGGTACCAATAACCGCAGCTGCCTCTAGACAAACCCCCGGCGGTCATCCCCTTGATATCCGCCCAGCTTGTAATGCGCGGATCGACGAGGAGAAAAAAGCCGAGACCGCGCTCGACCGCGCTGGCAACAATCTTAAGGTGCTTGCCCTGGCCAATTGCGGTGATGCCGGGCGGAGACCCGAGTTCGCCAATTTTGATCTCTCCGCTGTCCAGTGCGGCCGCCAGTTCGGGCCCGCCATGAATCGTTCGCATGGCAAGGTCGATCCCCAAATCGGCGAAGAACCGCTTCGCGATCCCGAAGCGAACGGCCAAGCCGGACTGCTCAGTCGGAATGCCATACTCAAGACGAATGGTCATGCGGCTCCTCCTTTTCGAGCCCGATTGGGCCCCATCCTTGTCCGCTCAGGGCGCGGGCGATGCGTGGCGATCACGTTTCAGCATGTTCCGACGCGGACAGAAGATGGTCGATTTCCGCCCGCAACCGCACGAACGCTGCGTTGTTTCGGTTGCGCGGGAAGGGGAGGTTGACATTGATTGTGCGAGCAATTCGTCCGGGATTGGATGCCATGACTAGGACTTGCTCGGTGAGCGTGATGGCCTCGTCGATATCGTGCGTGACCAGTAGGGCGGTGACGTGTTCACGCTCTACGGCCTGGCGGAGCTGCGCTTGCATGCGAGCGCGGGTGAAATTGTCCAATGCCGCGAGCGGCTCGTCGAGCAACAGGAGCTGAGGAACATTGAGCAAAGCACGGGCCAGCGCCACTCGCTGAGCCATTCCGCCCGACAGCTGCTTCGGCCAGAGTCGTTCGAAGCCAGAAAGTCCGACCAGATCGACAAGTTCCTGAACGCGGCGCTGCAGATTTGCCCGCTCGCGGTCAGCCGCGAAAGCGATGTTGGTCCGTACGTCCATCCAAGGGAACAGCCGGGGTTCTTGAAAAACAACGCCGCGATCTAGTCCCGGGCCACGCACTTGATGCCCCTGAATGGCAATCTGCCCTTCGAAGTCGACGTCAAGTCCGGCGATGCAGCGCAGCAGCGTAGTCTTTCCACAGCCACTTGGTCCGACGACGGAAACAAAGCTGCCCGGCGCTACGGTAAAGCGAATCTGATCGAGAATCTGTCGACGGCTCCTGCCGCTTCCAACGGTTTTCTCCAGGATCGCGACGCTAAGCAGTGGCGTCTGCGCGGTGGCTAACGCTGGACCGTCAAGGGAAACCGGGTGAACAATCTCGTTCGTCTCAGCCTCCGTAAGTGTCTCGCCAGCGCGTCGCGAAGTTCCCAATCCGGGCGAGTACCGTGTCGCTCAGCTTTCCGAGAACGCCGATGGCGATCATGCCGACGATCATGTCGGCCGGACGATTGAAATTGCGTGCATCCCAAATGAACCATCCTAGACCGCTGGACGATGCGACGACTTCGGCGACGATAAGCAGGGCCCAAGACAATGCCATGGCGATGCGTGCGGCCGCGAAGATCTCGGGCAGTGCTGCAGGAAACAGGACGCGACGGACCAACGTTGCGCGGCTCTTGCCGAAGACGCTGGCGACTTCGCTCAGTTTGCGGTCGGCACTGCGGACACCGTGTGCGCTGTGCAGAAACAGGGTACAGAAACTGCCAAGCGCGATGAGGAGAACCTTCGAACCTTCGCCGATTCCAAACAACACGATCAGCAGTGGGATCCAGGCCACGGCCGGAATCGGGATGATCGTAAGGACGCTCGGCTCGATCAGCCGGCTGAAGAAGCGCGAAGTGCCGACGGCGGTTCCGGCGGCGATGCCTATTACCGAGCCGAGAACAAAACCTCTGATCAACCGGCCCAGGCTGACCGCCGTCTGATGCTCAAGCTTGCCGCTGCTGAGCAGATCGGCGAGACGTAACGCGACGTCGAGGGGCGCAGCGATCAACGTGCTGGGTATCCATTCATAGGCGATTGCTCGATCCCACAGCACGACAAAGGCGATGGGGATGATGGCGTAGGTCAACGCCGCGCGTAGCCTAACCAGCCAAACTCGCCGCCCAACCTCCGATGATCCATTCGTCGCCAACAATAAGGAACTGTTTTCGACTTGATCGGCCATCTCGGCGGTCAACATGTCCCTCATGTGCGCGGATCATCGGGCGGAGGGCTAGACAGCGTTCGTGCCCCGACGCCGCCCCTAGTGATTGGGAAGCGCGACGAAGCGTTCCTTAACCACATCGACCCGCCGTTGGACAAAGCCTCCTTTGTATAGAAAATCGGCCTTGTCCTGAAAGTCGGCCACCACGGCCGGCGTAATTTTAGCGGTGAAATCGTTGATTGCCCAAGCACGCTTGATCACCTCGAGGGGAAAATCGAGCTCGGTTGCCGTAATCTTCTGCGCCTCTTCGAGATTCTCGGTTTGCCACTTGAGCGCCCGTGCCATTACCGCATCGAAGGTGCGAGCGATATCCGGTTCTTGGTCGAGAATCTTGCCCCGAGCGGCGGCGACGCTGTAGATCTTTATGTCCTCTGTTCCGGCGAGCACGCGTCCCTTGTTGGTGACTTCTTCGAGCTCAGGGAATGGCGGCCAGACGGCCCAAGCGTCGACATGACCCTGTTCGAACGCCGCCTTTGCGTCTGGCGGCAGGAGATTGAGAAGTTGCACGTCATCAGGACCAAGTCCCGCATTGGCAAGCGCCTTGAGCAGCGTGTAATTCTCGCCGGTGCCGACAAGGATGGCGATTTTCTTGCCCTTCAAGTCCTTGACTGTGTTGATGGGCGAATTCGGCGCGACGATGATGGTGGTCGGCAGGGCGGACGCCACGGTGGTAATGCGGACATCAATCTTCGACGCCTTGACGACCAGCGCCGGTACTTCGGCGAGAAGCACGAAGTCGGCCTTTTCCGCACCGAATGCTTCGGTAATGGCCGGCGTTTCTTGGAATTCGGTGTATTCCACCTTGTACCCCAGCTTGCCAAAGGCTTCGCCGAACCAACCCTTGCTGCGGCCAACCAGATACGGCGCGTAGTCCACAGCCTTGGAAAAGCTGCCGATATGGATGACTTTCTCACCTGCGGCTTCGGACAGCGAAGTGGCGCCGAATGCGGCAACGCTGATGGCGCTCGCGAGCACGAATAGGCGGCGCGAGCAGTGGGGGAACTTATTCTGCATTGCCGGAACTCCTGTTGAAAACTTGACGGGTTTGCATTCGGCAACGATTCAACTCACGAATACGCAGTGGAAGACCACGAAGAGCGCAGCAAAACACGTGCCACTTTGGGCGACAGGTGCGACATTGCTTAGGCATGCACCTGCTCGAGCCGGCGAACGCGCGGCGCGACCTCAGCGATGAAGCGATCGAGTTCAGGTTCGATTGGCTGGAACTGCAGCATGAAGGTGTCAATTCCAGCCTCGTGGAAGGCGAGAATTCGGCGCGCCACCTCGTCATAACTGCCCACCAAGCCAGATGTCGTGCCGCCATTGGTGCCGACGACCGGCAATTCAGCGTTTAGTTTGAACATCGCCGCCTTGTCATCTGCCGCCTTGAATACGGCGCTAAAGTCGTCAGCCGTGCTGAGTTCCAGCAGATAGCGATATTGCTCCAGTGCTTCATCGTTCGACGGTCGGGCGATAACGAAAGCCGACATGCCGAATTTCACGGGCTCAGGCAGGTTGCGCGGTAGGCGGGCGACCTCGGCGAGAACGCCGGGAATCTGCTCCAGGGGACGGCCGTTCATCAAGAAAATGTCTGCACTTCCAGCAGCCAGCGCACGGCCGGGCCGTGATTCACCGCCCGCATAAATCGCCGGGCCTCCGGGTCGCACCGGATAAGGCCGCAAATAGAGCTCGTGCAACTCGAAAAACTCGCCCTTGTGCTCAATCTGCTCGCCATTCATCAGCCGGCGCACGACCGAAATCCATTCCGTCGAGTAACGATAGCGATCGTCATGCTCCAGCGCCGGCAAGCCCGTGCGGTGCAGTTCAGGTAAGAACCATCCAGATACAAGATTGATCGCAAAGCGACCATTGCTGACGGCGTCGATGCCAAGCGCCATCTTGGCAAGGATCGCCGGGTGAAAGTAGAGCGACTTTACCGCTGCAATGATCTCGATGTGCTCCGTTGCCTCGGCTAGGGCAGCCGACGCCGTCCACGGCTCGAGCTGATCATGCTCTTGTCCGTATGGGCAGCTCAAGTGCTGCGCCAAAAGGGCGGTCGCGAATCCACCAGCCTCGGCTGCAACAAGAATCCTTCGGTTGCGTAGATAGCTTGAGTCGAGTGGCTCATCAGGATGATTAAGACTGGCCCAGGTACCCTGAACAGGTAGCCAGACGCCCAACCGCAATGCGCCGCACGTGTGCTGTTTCATGCCGTGCTCCCTGCGCCCGGGATTTCGTGCCCTCCGCGCGCCCGGGACGCGCGGCTCCACTTCCCGAAAAAGAAGGAGGCATCTAATCGATCGACCACCCTGCGTCGACGCGACCGAGAACCAATTCACTCACGCTTTAGAGCAGAATTAACAGGTTGTCGGCAGCCGAGTCAATGTGCATACGTTTGCAATTTGCATACGTTTGCATTTTCCGGGAGTTAGAAGGCTTAGGCCTCACGCGCACTGGTCCAATCCGATTGGGGAGGGGAAAAATTAGCCGCGTGCTCAAATGGAAGGCGGCACTGGCGCTTCAACGGGTACGCGTGTATGGATCGCCCTGCAGGGTTCAGCCAATACCCAATGTTCGACCCGAAAGAAACCAGGAAGGCTAATCGCTTCCGTCGCCGTGCGACACACAGGCAAAGTATTGCGACCCGATCGCCTAGCAGGAGCACTTTCCGCGGGCAGAGAATTTGATGCCGAGCCCGTCCAATCAGCAACATGAAAGACCCCCGCGGAAGCCGACGTCGAAGGATGTCGCTCGCGTTGTGGGCGTGTCGCAGAGCGCCGTGTCGCGGGCGTTCACTGACGGAGGCAAAATCGCCAAGAAGACCCGCGAGAGGATTCTCAAAGTCGCGGAAGAAGTCGGTTATCGGCCGAATGTCCATGCGAGGAGCCTCATTACCCGGCGCACAGGGATGATCGCCCTTGTCATGGGCGACATCACTAATCCCTTCTATCCGGAAGTGCTTGAGATCTTCGCAAGCAGGCTGCAAACCGCCGGCAAACGGGTAATGTTGTTCAATGTATCGCGCGATGAGTCCATAGATCGGGCGGTTCCCGACGTTCTGCAGTATCAAGTGGACGGCCTGATTATTGCGACGGCTCTGCCAGGACGGTCCGTCGCCGAACTTTGCGCTAAGTCCCACGCGCCAGTGGTTCTATTCAACCGCACGGTATGGTCGGCGCCCGTCGATGCCGTTTGTTGTGACAATCTCTCCGGGGGCCGGATCGTAGCTGATGTTTTCCTGGATTCCGGTCATCGGCGCCTCGCGTTCATCGCGGGACTCGAAGGGGCCTCCACCAGCGTCGAGCGAGAGCGCGGCTTCCGTGAGCGCATCTTCGCCAGGACAGGCGAAGAGCTCGCGAGGACCCATGGAGGCTTTACATATGCGGGGGGCGGCCGGGCAGCCCTTGCCCTTTTCGATCAGCCCAACCCTCCCGACGCAATTTTCGCCGCGAATGACATCATGGCGCTAGGAGCCCTCGATGCGCTACGCATTAAGCTCGGGCTTCGTGTACCCGACGAGGTCTCAGTAATTGGATTCGACGACATTGCGGCCGCTTCCTGGCCGAGTTACTCGCTAACGACTTTTCGGCAACCAATCAATCGCATGGTCGAGGAGACCTTAAGGGTTCTTGCCGAGCGGATGTCAAATCCGCAACGCGAGCCAGCGACCTTGCTTGTACCCGGGCGCCTCATTCAGCGCGGGTCCGCGCGTTCGCTTGCTGTGTCAGGTGCGCCCCCGGTATTCGCGCAGTGATCATCTCTTTTTCCCAAAGACAGCGGTTTGCGCTGCACTTCGTCCGACGGATTGGCCTTGTTGATCGGCTGGACAGATACGATCTTTTTAGCCTATGGTGGTGCAAACGTATGCAGTGATGTCCTTCGGGGCATATGATGCCAGTTGACGGATTCACACCCGGGTCACCGGTCTCCCGACCCGGCCGAACAGGTCCCCGCCAATCCGTCGGTCGAGCGCTGCTCGATTGGGGTTTAATATTCCTAATTCCGCAGCTGAACATCTTGCCGCCAATTGAGCGCCGCTTTACCGCGATGACGCCTCCCCGGAAAGCCATCCGGCAAAGCAGCTCGGCTCGCGATCTTAGCGAACGGGCGAGCCGTCGGGGCCTTCATTGGAAAAAACTTGATAGCAGATGCCTGAGGGACCGGCAGGTGCTGCGCGGCAAGCTATGTTGACGTTGGAGCAGAAGCCATGAGCACGATTGGTGTTGATACCGGAGGCACCTTCACGGACCTGATCTATCTGCGGGATGACGGCGGCATCGAAGTGGCCAAACGCCCGTCCACACCCCCCGAGTTTTCGAAGGGCGTCATCGACGTGGTGGAGGCGATCGATAACGGTCGCAGCATCCTGACCACACTCAATTACTTCTTTCACGGGACTACCGTGGCGACGAACGCGATGATTACCGGCTCCGGCGCGAAGATCGGGTTCATCACCACTGCCGGGCATCGAGACGCGCTTCCCATGATGCGGATCATCGGGCGTTCGGCCGGCCGCTCGGAGATCGAGCTGAAGCAATATTCCTACAGTGACAAGCCAGCCGCCATAGTGCCCAAGAGCCGCATCAAGGAGGTGCATGAGCGCATCGACTACAAGGGCGCCGTGGTTGTGCCGCTCAATGAGGAGAGCGCTCGCCGAGCCGTCCGGGAGCTGAAGGAGGAAGGCGTCGAGGCGATCGGAGTTTGCTTTCTGTGGTCTTTCAAGAACAGAAGCCACGAACAACGTATGCGTGAGATCATTGAGGAGGAGGCGCCGAATCTCCACGTTTCAATATCGAGCGAGATCGTGCCGGCAATAAAGGAATACGAGCGGTCGGCGACCACCGCGGTGAATGCCTATGTTGCGCCGCTCCTCACCAGCTACCTCAATCGGCTCCAGCACTCGCTCGAGGAGCGTGGCCTTGGGTCGCCCCTATATGTCATGCAGTCGATGGGCGGAGCAATGCGCGCGACGGAATCGGAACGCCGCTCCGTCAACACGCTCTCGTCAGGTCCGGCTGGCGGCGTCGTTGCGTCAAGGTTTCTCGGAGACCTCCTGGAGCAGAAGAATATCATTTGTGCGGACGTCGGCGGAACGAGCTTCGACGTCGGGCTTGTCGTCGACGGCGAACCGATCATCACTTCGACGTCCACAGTCAACCAATACACGCTGCTCGCGCCGACGATTGATATCGTTTCGATCGGCGCCGGCGGCGGCTCAATCGCGTGGGTCGATCTCGGACGCCTGAGGGTCGGCCCGCAAAGCGCCGGCGCAGATCCAGGGCCGGCCTGTTACGGGCGCGGCGGCGTGCAGCCGACCGTCACCGACGCCGACGTGGTCCTCGGCTATATTGATCCGGATTATTTCCTTGGCGGCCAGTTCAAGCTTGATCGCTCGCTCGCAATCAAGGCTATTGAGGAGAAGATTGCGCGTCCTCTAAATATGAGCGTGCGAGATGCCGCCAGCGGCATCATCGAGATCGTAAATCACCATATGTCCGACCTGATCCGGAAGATGACGATCGAGCGCGGCTACGATCCTCGCGAATTTGTTGTCTACGGGTTTGGCGGGGCCGGACCGTTGCATGGGGGCGCCTTCGGGCGCGAGCTCGGCGTAAAGGAAGTGATTTTCCCGCTCGGCAACATCGCATCCGCCTTCTCGGCCCTCGGGCTGGCGGTATCGGACTTAACTATGGTGACCCAGCTTTCCGACCTTGCGCTCGCGCCGTTCGAGCCAACGCGGTTCAACGAGCACTTCGAGGCGCTGGAGAAGGAAGCCATCGAGAATCTCAGTGCGGGGGGAGCGAAGCGGCCGAACATTGTGCTCCAGCGTGTGGTCGAGCTGCGTTACAAAGGCCAGGTCCATCAGGTTGACACGCCGGTTCCGCTCAGCAACGTTACACAAGCGACTCTCGACGACGTCATCGAGGAGTTCGAGCGGCGCTACGAAAGGCTATTCGGCCGCGGTTCCGGCTTCCGTCAGGCGGGCATCGAGCTCGTGACCTACCGAGTAATTGGCTCGACCCATGTGCAGGACGCCTCAGTCCAGAAGAAACAGGAGGGGAGTGGCGACGCCACACCGGCTCTCATTGGCCGCGAGAAACTTTACTGGCGCGAAATCGGCAAGGAAGTGGAGACCGGCATCTATGGCAGCGGTCTGGCCGCCGGAATGCTGTTCGATGGGCCGGCGATTATTCGCTTCGAGTTCGACGACCGCGCTCATCCATCCCGGCCAGCGAGCTCGCATAGATGGCTACGGGAACGTCCGCATTACGCAAGGCAGATAGGCTGATCATGGCAAAATCTATTCTGAAAATCCCGGGTTCCGAGCGCTTTTATTCGGACGGGCGACGCCCCGAACTCAGCGAGATCTCTCCAAAGCTGAAGCTCTTCCCCTACGACAAGGACCACGAGGTCGACCCGATCACACTCGAAGTGGTCGCGCACAAACTTTGGCAGATCAACGACGAGCAGGGCCAGGCACTGAAGAAGATCTCCGGATCCCCGGTCGCTACCGACGCTAACGACTTCAACGTGGTCCTTTGCGATGAGCTCGGGGATATCGTCAACATAGGTCCTTACTATCTGCCGCATGCCGCGAACGTCGACTTCATGGTCAAGTGGACCGTTGTCAACCGAAGCGATAATCCCGGCATCCACCCCGACGACATGTTCCTGTGTAACGATTGCTGGATCGGCGCGCTGCACCCGCAAGACGTCGCGGTCCTGTCCCCCATCTTCGTCGACGATCAGCTATTCGCCTGGACCGGCTCGACGATCCATCAGGTTGATCTCGGAGGGGTGAATATCGGGTCGTGGTGCGTCGACGCCGAGGATCACTTCGCCGAGGGCATGACCTATCCGCCGATCAAGATCGTCGAATTGGGTGTGATCCGCAAGGACATCGAGGACGTTTATCTGCGCCGCTCGCGGGCGCCGGCTCTGGTCGGCCTCGACCTTCGCGCCCACATTGCATCGAACAACGTCGCGAAGCAGCGAATGCTCGAGCTCGTTGATCGCTATGGGGCGAAGATGATCAACGTGGTCATGAAGAAACAGATGGACTACGCCGAACAGCGGTTGCGTGAACGGCTTCGGCAGATTCCAAACGGGACCTGGCGTTGCGAGACCTATCAGGAAGTCTGTAAGAGCGGAGATCGCGGCGTCTACAAAACCGCGCTGGCGATGACAAAACGGGAGGACGAACTCGAATTCGACTTCACTGGCTCCGATCCAAATGTCGGTATGATCAACTGCACCCGCGCGGGCGCTGTCGGCGGTTCCACTGTCGCTATTTTGCCGTTGCTCTGTTACGATATTCCCTGGGCTCTAGGCGGTCTTCACCGGGCGCTCAAGTTCATCACACCCGTCGGCACGATCATCAACGCTGAATTCCCTAGCGGCGTGTCGATGGGGTCGATCGCCGGCACGTGGTCGGCTACGAACGCTGCCAACAACTGCGTTGCCCGGATGCTTACCAGTGCGCCAGGGCTACAGGACCGGCTGCTCTCGGGCTGCGTTGGGTCGTGGACGACGGTCATCGCCTCGGGCCTTGACAACAACAAGCTCCCATTCGTCACCATGATTATGGACTGTATGGCCGGCGGCTGGGGTGCGCGTTCGTTCGCTGACGGCGTGGATACTGCCGGTCTAATGGCGGCGATTACCGGCCAGTGCCCAAACGTCGAGACGAATGAAGGATTCTATCCCATCCTCTATCTTTACCGGCGGGAAACGAAGGATTCTGGTGGACCGGGTGAATATCGTGGCGGCATGGGCGCGATGTCGTGTTGGATTCCCCACGACACCGATGGACGACCGATTTCAGCTCGTCCTCGCCACGTTCGGTCAAGCGTTCCCGGCGGCGTTTGGCGTTGACGGCGGCTACCCCGCAAACACCTCGATGTACAAGATGATGCGCAGAGCCGATGTCGATCAGTGGTTCGCCCGCGGCGAAATTCCCACGGACATATCGTTGTTGAAGGGCGAGCTCGAATACTTGCCGCCTAAATTCGAGACGCAGGAAATGCCGCAGGACGTCTTCGAACACACGTGGGGGGGCGGCGGCGGCTACGGCGACCCCCTCGACCGGCAGCCGGAGAGGGTCCTAGTTGATGTCCTGAACGACGCAGTGTCACTCGAGTTTGCAGAAGCGCTCTACGGTGTAATCGTCAAGAATCGCGCTGTCGACAAAAGAGCGACGGAGCAAAAACGCGTCCAAATCCGAACAGACCGACTCTGGGAAGGCCGCCGTCAATCCCCAGAGCGCGTCGAAGATTGGATATCGTGGAACACCCGTCAGCAGGCACCTCGTCCTTCAGCCCGACAAAAACGTCGCGTGCGCGAACTGCGGCCACGTTATCGGATTGCCGGGGAAGAACTATAAGCTGCAGCTGATAAGAAAGGACAGTGACCTACGGCAGGCTAATCGCCTGATTGTCGATCCGAAGACTTTCATCGATCCGGAGATGCAATTCCGGCAGTACTTTTGCCCGTCTTGTGCGGCGCTGGTCGAGACCGAGGTGATACTTGCGACGAGCGAACCGGTTTGGGACAAGCAAGTTCACGTCAGCTAGCGGCGGCCCGCCGCAATTGCAGCGGGTCGTAATCGTGTCCGAGAGGGGAAGAAATCGTTCGCAAGACGTCGCGCACACGCAACCGTAGGAGACACCCATGACTAAGGAAGTCATATCTGCGCCAAAGGTGGCGCCCATGCCGGTGCCGATTTCGATGGCTACGAAGGCGGGGAACCTTGTGTTTGTGGCGGGTATCATCGCGTTGGACGCCAGTGGAAATGTTGTCGGCGATGGCGATATAAGAGCGCAGACCCGTCAGGTTCTGGAGAACATCAAGGAACTCGTTGGCAGCGCCGGGGGAAGTCTCTCCGACGTGACGAAAACGACCGTCTATTTGACCGACTTTGCAAACTTTGCAGGCATGAACGAAGTCTTTCGGGAATACTTTGCCAAGGCCCCGCCAGCGCGCGCCACGGTGAAGGTCGGATTGTTCGACCCTCGTTTCCTTGTAGAGATCGATGCCATAGCAGTAGTGTCATAGTATTGGAGGGAGTCAAAAGTGGATTTTCGCCGGGTCATCCTGTCGCAGATCGCCACGCGGCGGAGCCGCTTGGCAGGATACTAACGGGAGGAAATGACTGAAGAGCTGTATCGTTGGGAATCGTGTTTGCCGTTCTAAGCTTGTGCTCCAGCCATCGCTTCCAATGTGTACGGAGCTATTTCGCGATTGGACCAAGCCTAAAGCGAAGAATTCATAAGCGGGAGATTGACGCGCGCTCGACCATGATCGGTCGCATTGATGTCAAGGTTCTGCGTCACGTGTCGCGTCGCGACTAATATGTCCAGGAATATCCGCCCAATTTGGCTATTTGCATACACGGCGCGCGCGCCGGCCAGGTCCAAGATTTTTTGAGCGGCGTCATAGGCCAGCTGCCCCGCGTATGCAGCATTGCTGCGATACTTTGATCGAGTGGCGTCATCTGGCTGGGAATTTGCGGCAGCGGCCGCTTCAATCTCTCGGCAATCCGCGCGCAGAAGCGCTTGAGCTGCGTTCAACGCGGCCGTAGCTTCGCTGACCTTGATTTGCTGCGCTTGAAAAGTTCCGCTTTCTTTGCCCGACATGATCGTAATCCACTTGCGCGATTGCGTGAGATATTCCTCCACTATCGATTTAGCCATGCCAATGACCGCCGAAGTCAGCAAAATACCGAAGGTCATATAGACGGGAGGCTGGAATAGAGGGCCGGGATTGGTCGAGCGCCCGGCGAAGTCTCCGCCTTTCAAGTCCTCGATGCCGACGGTCATGTGCTCGGGAACGAAGATGTCGTTGACCTGGATGTCGTGACTGGCTGAGCCCTTCAGCCCAATGCTGTACCATGTGTCAAGGATGTCCACTTGGCTCGCCGGAAGAAGGAAGTAGGATTCGACGGCCGGGCCGCCTTCCGGATTCTCCATCATGCCGGAGAGGATGCACCAGTCTGCGCAGCTGACGCCGCTTACGAACGGCCAGCGCCCAGTCAGCGTGGCACCGCCGTCGACGCGCTTTGCCTTTCCGAGGAGCGGAATGAGAATCCCCGAGACGAGTGCGTCCGGCTTCTCGATCCAGATTGCGTCTTGTGCTGCCTTCGGCCAGCGCGCGATCATGTTGTTGTGCATGATGTATTGGGCGAGGCACCAGGACGTCGAGCCACATGCGGCGCCGACCGACACCAGTACGTCAACCATCGATTCGAGCCGAGCCTCAAGGCCTCCGTAGCGTGCCGGCTGCAATATACGGGCCATGCCGCTCATTCGGATGTCGTCGCAGGTGGCCTTCGGAGGCTGTCGCAGGCAAGTCGTCTCGGGCACGCGCTCGCGAAAAACTGGTATCAATTGACGCATCTTATCGAGCACCTCCGGGTAGCTCATCACGGCCCGATGCTTAGAGCCATGGGCGTACAACTCAGCCATCATTCTGGTCCTTGTCCGATTGCCTAATCACCCCTTGAGGGACATCCTATATATTGCTTTGATCAGCAGAGCGGAATCAATCGGGCGCTCCATTGAGCCCGGCTACCCACCGTCTTTACAGCGTTATTGCGCTTTGCGCCAAGAGGTTGATCCGGAGGGAAAAGGAGGCATCCACCATTTCCGGCGATTAGGTTGCTTATGAGAAATTGCAATCACGGCCTTTCGGCTGTTTTTTGTTCAAAACAGACCACGGACTACTGGATCAGTATCTTTAAGACGCGGCACTGCCGTGGGGCACTAGAGTCTTAACGGAAACATTGAGATTACAAAAAATGAAAGCAGTGTGAGCGGATCATGCTCGTGCTTTTTTTTTCAAAGTGGCAAAGTGTAACTCGCGGCCTATCAATACTCCTCAGCCAACATAATGGTGATCACGCGCTCGGTGACCGAGGGATCGGAGGGATCTGGCGAGTGGTAGCAGCGCGACTTGTCGAAGTAATCGATCTTAAAGAAGAGCTTGTGGCCATCGACTTCAAACGACTCCGAAGTCGTGCTGTTCGTGTGGGTCGTTGGCGTGGCAGAAATCGTCGAACGCGGAAATTGTTTTGACGATGCGTGCGACAGCTTCGGCACCAAGTGCGGCGACGCCGCAAATCATTACAGCTGTGCCTTCGCTAAAGTTCTGACGCAGGCTGTCGTTTAGGGCGCGTATTTGTTCGGTCTTGGTCATCATCGATGTCTCCTGAGTGTGTGACGCATCGTGCCATGAACCTGCTGTCCGCCCGGGTGCGGAAAGCTGGTCGGCGGGGATGGATGTCAAATCGCACCCAACTCCGACCCCCAGTCTCGCGTGCAAGAACGACCCTTTTGACGGAGCCGAGACCGGCGGCGCGGAGCCGCAGATAGCGGAGCAGAGCCGGTCTTGGCGGGCGGCGAATGGTGAGCGGGAGGTTATGCGCGGTTCTTGAAGCGCCAACTCTCGTTGCCGGTCTCGACGATATCGCAGTGGTGAGTGAGGCGATCGAGCATGGCGGTTGTCATCTTGGCATCGCCGAACACTTGAGGCCAATCAGAGAACGCCAGATTGGTAGTGATCAGCAGCGAGGTGTTCTCATAGAGTTTGCTGATCAGGTGGAATAACAACTGTCCGCCAGACTGACTGAACGGCAGGTAGCCGAGCTCGTCGATGACGATGAGGTCGTGGCGCAGCAGCTTCTCGGCGAGGCGGCCGCTGCGACCGGCGGCCTTCTCCTGCTCCAGCTGATTGACCAGATCGCCTAGGTTGAAGAAGCGGCCTCTAACTTCGCCAAAGTGGAGCGCGATGCCAAAATCAAGAATTAAGCCGTCCACCGGCGGCGACGCACCGAGCCGCCGGCGCGACTCGAGCGCTGCGGCAAGTGCCCGGCCGCAAGCCTCGTCAGGCCCACCCTCGACGCGGAACAAGCCAAGCACTGCGTCGCCAACCAGGTGCCGGAATTGTCTGGTTTGCGACGCATTGAAACCAAAATTTACATAGACATTTTAGCCCTTGGGAAAGGGAGGGGCGTTGCGAGAGGGGAGGGGCCATGACTGCGAAAGTTGGATTGATCGCAGTAGTCGGTGTGTTGCTTGTGGTGCTTTGGGACGGGAGTGTGAGTGGACAGTCCGCGCATGCGGAAGAACAGTGCCTGGCCACGCCTAACGCGCCGCCGCCTCAGGGTAGCCATTGGTACTACCACTTGAACCGAATCAAGCAAAGCAAATGCTGGTATCTACGAACAGAAGGCCACGTAATTCAAAAACCAGTCTTGCAGGAAAATTCCGAAGCCAGTGTTGTTGCAAAAGTGCCAGGAGCGGCGGCACCAAAAACGGACCGCGATACCGGGGCAGAACCCCAAGAACTTCGACCCATTCCGGCAGTACCGGCAGCCTCGGGGCCAGCGGGAGCCCGCGCTGTGCCATGGCCCGACCCTCCCTCCATGGGGGCCGCAGACGGCGCGGCGTGGCCTGATGCTCCTTTGCCAGTCACCGCGAATAGTAGCGTAGAGGAGAAAGATGCCGTTACGCTCGCAGATTTTGGCAAAGACACAAGCATTGGCGCCGGAGTAGATAGGTGGGTCGCTACGACGATCGCGATATCAGGTTCTCGTAGCCAGATGCCGGTTACCTTGCTTTTGACCTTCGCAGTCGGATTGACAGTTTCCGGAATGTTGGTGCGCCGGATCGCGAGAATCGGGTCCGCGCGACGGCGTGCAATCTACGTCGATCGACGGAAGTACGGTGGAACTGAGAGCTTCGTAGGCGAGCCCAGTAACGCCAAGGACGCGGCGCCTGCGCCGGACCTCGTACCTGGTCGCGTCGATGACAGTCTTTTGAGTGATGAATTCAAGGAGACGCACCGGATACTCGCAAAAGTTCTTGGACAGCGCGCGGCATAAAGCGCGCCGCGAGCCGAGCGTTTGTTGATGAACTCAAAAGTGTCAGGTACGGAGGGACTTCGTGCTCCAAGTTGATCTTGATTTCGAAACTTGATTTTCAAGTTGTTCCTGCGCGGCCTCAAGGGCTTCGGCGAGCAGCTCGCCGACGACCTGTCCGGGGTGGCCCCGGCAGCCGTCATCTGTCTGAAGCGTCGCGCACAGACGCCGACGACGTAGCGCGTCGGGGAATGGCTACGAGTTTTTCATCAATGCCGAGCGCCCGAAGCGCCGCGCGCGCCGACGGAAATTTGCGTCGCAATTCTCTCATCAAAGGCGAAGCTCTCATCAAAGGCGAAGCTCTGATCAAAGGCGAAGGTGACATGTCGATTGTCCTTTCTCATTTCAATCAAAGGTAAAGCCGGGCATCATTCCAATTCCACTCCATGGGCGCCCTCCGAACTCGCGTCTCCTTGGAATTGCAGCTAATCCCGCGGCGAGGCGGGCGAGATCTTTCTGCGTCACGACGACAAACTTTTGCGACAACACTGAAACGAGCGCACCAGCCGCTGATTTAGGGGGTTGATTAGCCAGTACATGGAAAAACGTCCAGTCCCTCGTATAGCAAGTGCGCCGTGGCCCTAATAACGGACGTGGAACCGTACGCAGAGTAACATTCATTATCCCATAAACGCGATTTGCCTTCCGGTAGTCATACTTCGGTCATGCAGTTGCCGGATTTTTTTCAAAGGCTTTTTTTGTGCTAATCAGGCTGAGAGAGATCAAAACACTTGGGGTTGGGGGCGGATCGGTCAGCAAACGGTTGCTGCGTTGCATAGGTAGGGCTCGACGCGCAGGTTTTTGATGTGGGCCTGTCTGAGACGGCCGGCGGCGTCAAGCGCGCTGATCCGCGGGCGCCACCAGCAGCGCGACGATCTTGATCGTTTTTTGGCCGCGAGCCCAGCAGGACCGAAGCGAAGTAGGCCTTTCGCGAAGCAACCAAGCCATCAGAGCAAGGAAGGCGAACAATTGACCCCGCGTGAGGTCTTGGACGAGTAGCTTGGAGGGCGAGTATGAGAATTCCAAGTCTGAAAAATTCCAAATTGGAAGACCCCAACTCGCCAGGAGCAGAAGCGCAGCTTGCGCCCAAGAGAGCGAAATTCCCCGATTGCAAGCCTGCCCGCAATATGAATCTGGTACGCGGGGAGAACAACGAGCAGCGGAACGCGGCGGCTGACGCTGAGGCTACGCAGGCGGCGCTGGCGCGGACAAATGACGCCATCGGTGCCATTAACTCACTCAGCGAGCTGCAATCTCATCTTCCGCCAGCTGCGAATTTAGTTTTGCGACAAGGTGACAGTTCCAACGGGCTCCAACTGCGGTCCAGCCTCGATCCGGAAATCGTGCCCGAGCTACTGAGACCCACGCGACCGCCGAGCGTCGGGCCCTCTCTGGCCTACTTAGCGCTGGTGAGCGGCCTCGCCGCAATCGTGGCCTTCGCCATCATGACGTTCCCTTCTTTCCAATCCGGCAGGCTGAAGGGCACTAAGGATAACGTTGCCCCGGTTACATCGACATCGCATGAGGCTGCAAATGAACCACCTCAGTCGCCGCTGGTGACAGCCGAAGACCAACCGGCCTTCGCGAACGAACCTGTTGCGCCGGGAGTTTCCGTTGCCCCAGGCGTACCTGTCGCCAAGGATAACGTTGCCCCGGTTACATCGACATCGCATGAGGCTGCAAATGAACCACCTCAGTCGCCGCTGGTGACAGCCGAAGACCAACCGGCCTTCGCGAACGAACCTGTTGCACTCGGGAGTTTCCGTTGCCCCAGGCGTACCTGTCGCCAAGGATAACGTTGCCCCAGTTACATCGACATTGCATGAGGCTGCAAATGAACCACCTCAGTCGCCGCGGCTGGTGGTCGAAGACCAACGGGCTTTCGCGAACGAACCTCTTGCGCTCGGAGTTTCCGTTGCCCCTGCAGTCGGCGACGGATCCCTCCTGGTTGGCGGCCTAGCCGAGGGCACGCGACTGTCGGCAGGCGTACCGGTCACCGGAGCCAGTTGGGAAATCCCGCTGCGCGATATTGGCGGCGTGTACGTTTACGCGCCCCAGACGTTCGTCGGCATGATGTATGCCGTGGTCGACCTGCTCTCGCCCACTAAAAGCCTCATTGACAGCCGGGCAATGCAGCTCGAGTGGCTTGCTAGGCCCGCCTCCTTGCAACCTGGCAAGCCGGCGATCGGTTCAGGAAACACGAGCGCCGTTGTCATTAAACCGATGGACTCACAAGATGCTATTGGTCTAATGGAGCGGGGTCGTGATTTGCTAAAAAACGGGGACATTGCGTCAGCGCAACTTGCATTCCGGCGTCTCGCGGATGCAGGCATCGCCGATGGAGCGTTAGCGCTGGCCACCACCTACGATCCTCGCTACTTCGCTCAACATAATCTTATCGGCATTGTCGGTGACGAAACAAAGGCGCGTGCTTGGTATCAACGAGCCCGCGAATTAGGATCGACGGAGGCAGATCGTATCCTGGCAAAAACAGACACAAAATGAACTCAGGGCCTACTGAGAAGAATCTAGAATGGCGCAGTATGTCGGTGTTTGTCCGCCGGACATGCCGTGAGTGCGGTTTAGAGTGGTGCAGAGGCGCTGGTCACGCCTTCGTCCACCAGCGCTTACCCTCCCAATCCTTCTTGAGCCGTTTCCAACTTAGTTGTTCGAGTGCACCGGCAATGCGGCGTTGCCGACGCCTGTGGGCGCCGTCGATTGATCGCGGCGCTACCGGCGCGCTCAGGCGTTATCGACGGCGAGGCGTGTTACGAGATGTGGTTCATCTACAAATCCCTCGCGCCGCGCAAGCGGTCAAGCGGTGGAGGTCGCTAAAAGTATTTGGAGTGCAGATCGATCGTTGTTTCCACGCCGAGGCGGTCAAAGTTGGACTTTAGCCAATTGTCAGCGCGTTGGCGGCCGATCTTGTGAAGGTGCCGCAGGAAATCCCAGTCGCCGTTCATTTTGCTGGAATTTGACAATGCACCGATGACGTCCTCGCCGTCGATCGAATGAATAAGCATTCTCTTGCCGCCGACCAGCTTGCTGTCGTCAATAAGCTTGGTGACGAAGGTGACAGCCCGCATTTCGCGCATCAGCGATGAATTGAACGTGATCTCCTGCATGCGACTTAGAATGGCAGGTGATGTGGTCGGGTTCTCCGGCCGTTCAGTTGGCGTTAAGTGAACAAGGATGATGTCGCGCGACTGGCAGGCGTAAATCACAGGAAATATCGCGGGATTCCCCATGAACCCGCCGTCCCAATAGTGCTCGCCCTCGATCTCGACCGCGTGCATCATGAGCGGCTGGCACGACGACGCCACCACGTGCTCCGAGCGAAGCTCCTCGGAACCAAAAATTTTCACCTTGCCACTGCGCACATTGGTTGCGCAGAGAAATAGCTTGACAGCCGATTGCTGGCGCAAGAGTTCGAAATCGACAACCTCTTCGAGGAGGCTCTTGAACGGATTGTAATTTAGCGGATTGAGTATGTAGGGTGACAAAAACTGACTAAGCATTTCAACAAACAGATAACCGGGCGAATGATCGAGCCCGAACTTCCCATCCAGCTTGTCCAGGAAAGAAGGTTGAAAAATGCCGGCGGATGCCATTGCGGATAGCCGTCGCCAATAGTCCCTGAGCGATCTTTTTGCCCCTTCGCGTCCGCCAATAGCCAAGCCATAGGCGAGCACGACGGCATTGACGGCGCCAGCGCTCGTCGCGCTGATGCCGTCGAGGGCCAGCCGGTCCTCCTCGAGTAGGCGGTCGAGCACGCCCCATGTAAAGGCGCCGTGGCTACCAACGCCTTGTAGCGCAAGGTTGACTACCTTTTGGCCGGCGATTGCCGTGCTAGTTTCGATTTCGTCGGGCTTGGGCCGCGCGGTCATGCAGCCTTCCATTACGCGCCAGTTCGGGCGTATTTCCAACGAACGAACAATATGACATCTTTTATAATTGTTCGCTACTCCTTGGAATGCGTATAAATGCCTTTGCGACATAGCCAACGTCAAATATTGCGAAGCGATCAAACCTCTGATTGGTTCGGTCACTTCCGCAATAGGCCCTCTTCTGCCGTCAGTTAGGGCATTGCAGCGATATGTCTGGAATCCTGGGATAACTAGAAAGCGCACCTCGATACGACGTGTTTGACCTCAGTGGAAGTCGCGAGATGAACAAGCACGCTCATCGCGGCTTTCAGCACAGACGCCGCCCGTTTTTGATCGCATCGCCGATCACCTTTGCCGCGACACTTCTCGACTTTGGCGGGTTGGGGCATAATTGTCGCTTAACGCAAGGGGCTATCAATATGCCCACGATACCAACTCCCGAGGAGTCTGCTAAAGTCATTCTTACTATCTTCAAAGTCATGGGCTTTAGATCTGGCGCAGTTCTCGAAAAAGACCCCGTACAAATGCAGTTCAGCGTAAACGGTGGAAAGGCCGCAGATTTTACATCTGGGCTGAAATATGGCGTGGATAACGGCTGGTTTGAACTACCATCCACGCACACAATTAAACTAACGGACTCTGGTTTTGCCGAATGTAAAAGGACCGAAAATTAAGCCACAATCCCTGCGCACTCTTGGCGCCACAGCCGTCGGCGCCCCGACCGGCGTCCAATTCATGACACCCATCGCCTCTTCGCTAATTTTGCGAGTGGCGTCGCTACCGTTTCGGCAAACTTCGCCAAACTGCCGGAGCTGCCGCGGCGGCCAACGCGCGTCCTCGCTTGCGCTGCCGTTGGCGATCATTGCCCGTTGTCTATAGTGCGGTCGTCCGCGAAGCGAGTGGCGATCGGGCGACCGGCGATAGCTCCAGCCATGCCCTTGCTGAAATGTAGTGGAGCGCAGCGCTTTAGCGCCGCATCGACGGCGTCGCGGTAGAGATTGCGCACCGCGGCCGGCGCGTCGGGAAAGGTGTAATACTCTCGTCGCCGAGAGCGGCATACGCATCAGGAGTGGCTTGGCGGCTTGAACATGCCGACGCCGGGCGCGGCCACCTCCCACCCCTAGCTAGCTGCCCTCCTACGTGGAATTGCCACTGGCTTCAGCGATTAGCCACCGCGCGAATTCGCTCACGTGGGGCTTGCCGGCTGAGAGTCGGGATTCGATGATGAAATATGCACGTGATCCTACCAGCGTCTGTTTGAACGGCGCGACGAGTGCGCCCGATTTGATGAGATCGCTGACCAGCGGCTGACGGCCGAGCGCTACACCCTGGCCGCTGATCGCCGCCTGGATCATCTGCTCGTACTGGCTGAAATGCAGGGCACCGGCGAATTTGAGTTCGCCGACGCCGAGCGCGGTGAGCCAGGTGCCCCAATCCATGTACATGGTCTCCGCGCCGGCATAATCGAAATGCAGAAGAGCGTGGCGCGCGAGATCCTGCGGCCGTTTCAGCGGCCGCGTTTTGTCACGCAACAGCACGCGGCTGCACACCGGAATCATCTCCTCGCCGAATAATCGGACCGCTCCGTCCGGTACAGTTTCGGCCTTGCAGTAGCGGATAGCGAGATCGATCAGGCTTCGCTCAAGATTGAGCGCTTCGGTCGTGGCCGAGATCCGCACGTCGATATCAGGATGAAGCGCCGTGAAGTGCCTAAGCCGCGGAATGAGCCAATAACCGGCGACTCCGGTTGGGAGCCCTCGCATTTCTCAAGATCGGCGCCGCCGCGGTATCGGCCGCCATCGTGCCCCCGACTGCTGAGACCGTATCCGATCAGGCGGCCTCCTTGAATGCGGTATTGTGCTTGGGGAAGGCGACGTGCCCCTTAAGCATGTAGTTCCAATAGAGCTGCGGAAGGAAACTCGTCTTGATCCACCAGTCGATCCGGTATTCCTTGGCCGGATTGAGCGGCAGGGTCGGCGTTACTTTGCCGCCATAGATGAATTCCGCCATGATGGCCTTGCCATAGGCCGTGGTCAGCGGGCAGGACGCATAGCCGTCGTATTTGCCCTCCAGCGCCTTGTTGCCCATCAGGTCGAGAAGGTTGCCGACGACGACGGGCGCCTGTTTGCGTACTGCCGCAGCGGTCTTGGAGTTGGGCGTCGATGCGACATCGCCGAGTGCGAACACGTTGGCATGGCGCAGGTGCTGCATCGTGTTCTGGTTGACCTCGATCCAACCGGCGGCATTCGCCAGCGGGCTCGACCTGATCTCCTCCGGCGGGCTCTGAGGCGGCGCCACGTGCAGCATGTCGAACGGCACGGTCAGCCGCTCGCCCTTGTTCTGGGCGCCGACTTTCTCGAAGGTCGCCGTCTTGGCCGCGCCGTCCACCGCCACCAGATTGTGCTCGTAATGTACGTTGACGCCGTAGCGCGCCGCGACCTTCACCAGTTCGCGGGCGAAAAACGGCACGCCGAAAATCACCGGCGCGTGGACGTAGTAATTCAGGGTGGAGTCCTTGAGCATGCCGTGGCGCTGCAGATAATCGGCGGTGAGATAGACGGCCTTCTGCGGCGCGCCTGGGCATTTGAACGGCAGCTGCGGCTGGGTGAACACGGCGTGGCTGCCGGCCTTCAACTTTTGCACGCACTCCCAGGTGTAATTGACGTGGGCGGGGAATAGTTGCTGCATACTCCGTTCTTGCCGAGCGTCTCGGCGAGCCCGGCGACCTTGCCCCAGTCGAGCTTGAGGCCAGGGCAGACCACGAGATAATCGTAGGTCACGGTATCGCCGTTGTTGAGGTGCACCGTGTTCTTATCCGGTTCGAAGCTCTGCGCGGCGGCGCGAATCCACCGGACACCAACCGGAATAAGGCTTCCCTCGTCACGCCGCGTGCGCGCTAGGTCGTACGCGCCAGCGCCGACCAAAGTGAAGGCCGGTTGATAGTAGTGGTCGGGCGACGGTTCGACGATGGCGACGTCCGCACTTGGCGCCCGCCGCTTCAAGATCGCCGAGGTGGTGATTCCGGCAGCGCCGCCGCCGATGACGAGAACTTGATGGTGTGCTGTGCTCGGCATTTTTCCGCCTCCCACGGCCTCGCGGAGCCGACTATTCCTTTGATGAAATCACGTCGTCGCATTATCTCCCGCAGTCCTCGGGAGTGTGCCGACGATGACGCAATTAGAGCGGGGATTTACGACGGGTGGAATGGGCATCAACAGTTATTGTGCAAAGCGGAAAATCCTTGGCCCGAATGTCTGCACGGGGGCCAACAAGCGACATTGCCCCTTACCTACACATGCAGAGCCACGATAATCTGATGAGGATAGATGCGCCGGGTCGTGGCATTCATTTGTCCACGCCTTCGGCAGAAGTGCGAACTTGATCGGCGTTTTCCTATCTAATGGGAGGCGAAGCAATGGCGAGCGCAAAAGAGCTTTTGGAACGACTGACAATCCGCGAAATCGTTGAGAACTGGGCGTTGTTGCGCGATGCGCGTAGGTGGGATCGCTTTCGAAGCTGTGGCACGAAGAAGGCTGGATGATCACCACGTGGATCGAGGGCAGTTTCGAGGAATTCGCCAAGGCGAGCCAAGCTGGCTACGACAAAGGTGTCCGCTTCCTGCACTTCCTCGGCGGCACCACCATCGACCTCAAGCGCAATCGCGCCATCGCTCAGACGAAGCAGATGATCTCGTCTCGTGTCACGATCGACGGCGTGCTATGCGATGTGGTCTGCACCGGACGCTTCTATTTCTTTCTAGAGAAGCGCAAAGGGCGCTGGGGGATTGTGCTGTTCCAGCCTATCCTGGAGAAGGATCGCCTCGATCCTGTCGATCCGTCGGCGACCTTAAAGCTCAACGGCGAATTGCTCGCACGTTACCCGGATGGATATCGCCATCTTGCCTACTCGCTGGTCCGCGCCGGCCAGAAAGTTCGGACCGACGTGCCGGGCTTGGACGGCCCCGCGCTTGACGCCGTCTATGCACGGGGCGCCGCTTGGCTCGCGGGCAAGCCGCTGCAAATGTCTGCGTGAGGAAATTTCGATCCCGGCATAATGTCTCTCTTGGGTCATCAGCGTCGTTTCGGTGATGTCCGCTACGAGTCCGCTTATCCCCAAATTTCGGACATGACGGTCTGTGCCCGATCAGTCGAAACGGGCTAGATGCGACATTAGCATGGCCTTCCGTCATGCGGACCGCAGGTGTACTTTCCATAGCGAGCTGCAACCTGAATGTCGGGGAGGCTCCGTACTATTAAGGCGCAGAAGGACTCCAGATTTTCCGTGAAGTTGGGAAAACAAGCGAGCGACGCACTCGATGCAATGCCGTTTCGATCAGCGTTGCCGTCCTTTCACCTGCCGTCACAGTGTCAGGAACGCCGTCGATGGCAGCCGACGCTCGGGTGGCGGATATTATGCAAGCTGGCAAAATTCGGGTCGCAATGTTTCTCCCAACGTACACCCAAGATGCCGCGACCGGCGAGCTACGAGGGCGTGGGGTGGGGATTGTTATGATAGAAATCGCTCACGTCCTCGCAACGCGGCTCGGCGTTAAAGCGCAGATCGTCGGATATCCCACACCTTCCAGCGTTGTGGAACGTCTCAAGACCAACGCCTGCGACATGGCATTTATGGGTATCGAGCCATCTCGGGCCGCGGAGGTAGACTTCTCATCTCCGGTTTTCCACCTTGACTACACCTATCTCGTACCGGCTGGCTCTGCCATCCACAGTGCCGACGAGGCGGATCGGCCCGGGGTTCGCATTGCGGTCGTGCGCAGTCACGCTTCGACTTTGGCTCTAACGCGCGTAGTGAAGCACGCCGAAATGGTCGGTGCCGAGCTTCCAAATGTCGCTCTCGATCTACTGCGTACCGGAAATGCGGACGCATTCGCATTCCCGCGGTATATCCTGCTCGACTATTCTGTCGAGCTGCCCGGCTCACGGGTGTTGCCGGACGCCTACGGTGTCAATCGCGTAGGGATCGCGATCCCGAAGGGCCACGCGGAATGGCTCGACTACATCAGCGAATTTGTCGAGGAGGCGAAGGCATCAGGCTTGATGCAGAGCGCCATCGAGCGCAGCAACTTGCACGGGGTTCAGGTTGCACCTCCTGGAAACTCCAGCGCCCAATAGCACCTCTCGCGAAGGCGCTTTAGTTGCTCAAACGAAATGTCAATGATCACAACCGACACTACGGGTCAATCGCTCCAGATCGTTGGCCGCCGAAGACCGCTCCATGTCTGCAATGCCCCCGATCGCGACCAAATTCTGCCGCGTGGCGGAATGTCGCGAAGGGCCAAGGAAGAGACTCATGCACTGCAAAAAGAGTCCCTGGGAACCTTGCCTTTCAAGGGGCAGTGCCGTTCCCCCGGGTCGCTCGAAGCACCCGTGAAATAGGTCACAGACCTCCATTTTGAGGCGTGGTATCCTTCCCACATTTCGGCATGCACTCGCCCTCGCGCACGTTATCGGTGGCGAAAGAACCTCATGACCCAGACCCGGAAGCTCGCCGCGATTCTCGCTGCCAACGTGGTCGGATACAGCCGGCTTGCCGGCTCCGACGAGGATCGCACGCTGGCGCGGCTGCGGGCGCTGCGGAGCGATCTGATCGATCCGACCATTGCTGTGCATAACGGGCGCGTAGTGAAGCGCACTGGAGACGGCATTCTCATCGAATTCCGAAGCGTCGTGGATGGCGTGCGCTGCGCCACTGAGGTGCAGAACGGCATGGTCGAGCGCAACGCCGGCCTTCCTCCCGACCGCCGCATCGAGTTCCGCGTCGGCATCCATCTAGGCGACGTGATCGAGGAGAGCGACGGCGATCTCATGGGCGACGGCGTTAACATCGCCGCGCGGCTCGAAGGCATCGCGGAACCAGGTGGAGTTCTTCTTTCCCACGCCGCCTATGAACAGGTGCGCGACAAGCTGAAGGAAGAATTCGTCGATCTCGGAGAACAGAGCCTCAAGAACATCGCACGGCCGGTGCGCGTCTATCGCGTGACGATGAACCGGAATACTAAAACCGAGCCAGCTCTCGCGCTTCCCGATAAACCATCGATTGCCGTTCTGCCCTTCAATAATATGAGTAGTGATCCATCGCAGGAATTCTTTGCCGACGGTATTGCCGAGGACATCACCACGCTCTTGTCGCGGTTGCCGGGCTTCTTTGTGATCGCCCGCAACTCGACCTTCACCTACAAAGGGCGCGCGGTCGATACACGCCAGGTCGCTCGCGAACTTGGCGTTCGCTACGTGCTGGAGGGCAGCGTGCAGAAGGCCGGCCAGCGCGCTCGGGTGACCGCGCAGTTGATCGAGGCGAACTCCGGAAACCAAATCTGGGCAGAGAAATACGATCGCAACGTCGAAGACATCTTCGTCGTGCAGGACGAGATCACCCAGGGCATCTATGCCGCGTTGAAGCCCCATTTGCTCCTTGCCGAGGCCGAGTTCGCTCAGCGCAAGCCGCCGCAGAGTCTCGATGCCTGGGGATATACGGTTCGCGCCTTAGTGAAGTGGTATTACATCACGCCGGAGAACTTCGTGGAGGTCGTGGCGCTCGCGCGCCGCGCTATTAGTGTGCAACCCGACTATGGCCCGGCGCACGCAATCCTTTCGGCGGCGCTGGGCTTCGGGTCCTACACCGGCAGTCAGCGACGACCTTATGGCGATGGGCCGCGAAGCGGCGGCCGAAGCCCGCAAGGCGGTCGAACTCGACGGCGACAACCCGGACGTGTTGCTCGCTGCCGGTACCGCGTACTTCTTTTTGGACAGTTCAAGAAATCGCATGCTTTGCTCGAGCGAGCAGCCGAACTAAATCCCAACAATGCAATGGCGTGCGCCATGTTTGGCCACGCACAGGCGATTTTGGCCGCCCGACGAGGGGATTGAACTGATAGAAAGCGCTATGCGGCTAAGCCCACGTGACCCTCAGACCTATCTCTTCCACAACATGCTCGGCTTTTGCCATTTCCTCGGCGGCCGGTTTGACGATGCGATCCGGTGGTGCGAGCGGTCGTCGCAAGCCAAGCCGCGCTATCCCAATTCGTGGGTCTACATGGCAGCGGCGCTTGCCGAAAGTGGCCGCACAGAGGAGGCGGCGCGGGCGATTCGTAAAGCGCGGGAACTCGCGCCAAGGCTGTCACTCGCGGTCTACCGGCGTCCGCGTGCTGAGAGCACCCTTAAGCCAAAATTCATTGACGGTCTTCTGAAGGCCGGGTTGCCCGAAGAATAGGCGGCCGGGTGCGCATCCTCGTCGCCGCTGCCGCGCACATCGACGTTGTCTCGGCTGCTGCGTCGCACGCACCACTTCCGAATTGGATCAATCACGTCGTGAACCAAGGGATGCGCCGCTCACGTGAATGTCCGTTGTTCACCCGAAAGCGACGGTCTACCGTGGATTTCCGGTCGGTCGCGTTGGGCCATGGCTCCCTTAGCCCAGCTGATACCGGAACACCGGGCGCGACGGGCGAACTCAAATCGATCCACGTTTCGCCGCCGCCGGCCAGACGAGCGATTACAATCGGGATCACCGTCTCTCTCGATTCCACCTGACGCCGTGCGTTCGGTTCGCGACGAAGCCTTCGGAAAGATTTCGTTCAAGGTCGGCGTAGAGCAGTCCAAGCGATGCTTGGTCGCGATCCGGCGGATATCGGCAGCTCATGGACCCTCTGGTTCGAAACGCGTGTTGCAAAGAAGTCCGCGCCGTCTGCAGGAGACCGAGATGCCTCAGCCATCGGCCGACTGGGCCTGCTCCGGAACGAACACTTCAAGGTTATCGGCCAGGCGGTATCGCGTCGGTTAGACCGTCTCCGCGAAATCCTCCCGGTCACGCGTCATTTGGTCTGATGTTTACGCTGACGCTCATCGCGCTGTTGCCACCGATTGTCGCCCGGTTGGTCAACGGCGGCACCCATACCCTGCGCCACCAACACCCCGAGAGGCGTTTGCCGCGGCGGCCAGGCGAGTTTGTCCGACTTTTTCCAGTCCGGCAACCTAAGTTCCTTGGTGATCGACGGCGTGTCACGCGTGAAACGTTCCAGATTGCGCGCGACCAGTTCGACCTCGCGCAGTCGTAGTTTTACGCCGGCCGGGGCCGAACCGTTTATACGGCTAACCTTCGCGTCGCATACCTTTTGACGGGTGAAAAGATCGATGAGTTCGGCGACCAGTGCCGGATAAACTTCGCGCAGTTCCGTCGCCACCGCATGGCAGTCGGCTTCGACCTCCGCGTACTCGCGATGCCACTGTTCCGAATATTCCTGCGCTCGCAGCTCCCGCAGACGCGCTTGCAATGCTGCCAATGCAGCCTGCAAACGGTCGCGGACGAACTCAGCATCGGCCAGCGACTGCCGCGCCTTTTGCGCATCAACGGTAGGATCGTAGGCCTTGACGTACTCCCGCTCAACGGCATCGACGGCTGCTGGGAGCGCGACCTCGACCTCCGCTATCAACGCCGTAATGTCGCTGGACACGCTGGCGCTAGTAAGCGCGACGCCGATGCGCTTGTCCAAACCTTGATTCATGGCTGAGCCTCCAATTGACTAACTGATCCACTTCGTTGCTGGTTATCAGAACAACTCAGGCGACCGACCCGTTGGCAGCTACGGGTTCCGCCACGCGTTTTGGATGAAGTGTCGGTATTCTGCATAAGCGGCTTCGCGTGCATCCGTCACCGATATCGCGTCCTTCTTCCGCGTGACGCAATGAAGCTTGCCGTCGCCACCACGCCGCAGATGACCGCAGCTTCGGTTGCGGCGATGGCGTCTTCGAGTTTAGCAATCAACCCAGCCAAGCATTGCGGCTGGCGCGTCGTCGCTACCGAGCGCGGCGATCACTTGCTTCTCGAACTGCGCGTCTCATGATTTGATACTCTCTTTGCTTGAGTTCATTTATGTTCCGCCTCGCCAAAGATCGGCGATTTCGCTGTCGTAATCGTCGTACATGGCGGACCGTTCGGCAGCGCTACCGTACTTTGCGAGCGCTTGCTGAGGTGTGAGCTTGACGGCGTCGGCGAGGCTGTCTGAATTGTACCGGGCGCCCTGCTTCCTAATCGCGCCACGCGCTGATCGTAAATTTCGGGCTTCGCCGATGGCGAAGGTTTCATAGTGACGCTCGTGCTCTCCTTGCTGCGGGCGACCGCCACGCAAACCAGCTCACCGTCAACGCGCTGGTAGGTTCCGGGCGAGCCTTCTTTGCCAAATCGGCCAGCACCGCCCCGGACAGTACAAATATCGCCAAGCGTCGGACCAACTGGCCCGCGTGAACCAGCGCCGTTGATACCGTTGGGCGTCTGATAAGCGATAGCTTGCGCTGCGTCGTATTCATCGTAGGCCCTCATCCGGGTCACGCTGGCAGCGGCGTCGGGGAACTTCGGTGCCGGCTCGTGCGCAAAGCCTGGCTGATCGACACACTTCTCCGGGTAGCTGTCCCGGTCAACCAACAAGGCGCGACGCCCTTGCGCCGCCGCGTTGTTTGATACCGACGCGGCGTCCATCATCTGGAGTGAAATCTTAAAATCTCGCCGTCGCGGAGGATGCGGTCATCGTCGTCGTCAGCGCGGCGGCGTTGGGTGGGGGTGGCCATTGGCTCTCCTGTTTGCTGGGTTGAGGTGTCGGGTCGCTCGCGCGTCTAATTCGTCAGTGACGATTTCAAATCCGATTGGGCGACCATCGCTATCCCTGACAATTCTTCGCGGTAGCGCTCGTTGATTAAGTTTGTCGAACAGCGCAGCCATCAAGGCGACCTGTGGGTCGCTCTTATCCATTGCCGCTACCCGCGCCGCCAGCTCGCGATTGGCTGCGGCGTCTAATGGCGCAGCAACGGCGAACCGGTCGGCAGTTCGCCGCGCCGTAGCCGCCTCAGTGGCTGCGATGGTTGCCAAGATAACCCCCGCAAGCCGAGTGGCCTCAGAGACTGCCGAGCCCGGCGCTGGGGAGGCGGTGTCGCTATCTTAACTGGGCGTTCGATTGGCACGGCCCAGTGGACGCGCGCCGAATTGTTGATCGGCCTGCTGATGACGCGTCGGGCGACCGGCTTGATCGTCGCAGTCGTCTCAAGCAGCAACGCAGCAACTGGCCGGGTATCAAGCGTGCGACGCATCGCTCTGGTCCTTTAATCGCCCGGAGAAGCGCACTACCATTTGCCAAATCCGGGCGTGCCCATTCGGCCGCCACTGAGGATCGAGAGACGCATCTGCTTGATCGCATAATTGCTGCTAGTCCTGGTGGCGCTGACCTTGGCGTCGTCGCCGTCGCAAAAACCTTGATAGCGGGGATCGAAGCCGTAACCATGACCGGCCGCAACCAGCGCCCCGGCGACTGCGGTGGCGACGTAGCATTCGCGGAGGCGACCGCGGCGTGCGTGACTTTCTCGTGGCCGGCGGTGAGCGAGCGCTCGAGCCCAGCCAGCTGACTGCGGAGCACGCCGCTGTTGAGCAGGCGTGCCCGCCCCGACAAGATCATCGGCAGCAGGAACAAATAGTTTTCTGGGATCGTACGCCGCACGGTGTGAAAGTTATTTGGTTGCGGCGCCACTCGTCGGAATGAAAGCCGCCGGCAAATTTGCGTTCGGCGCAAAGCGGAAATGACGTTATCATCTTCCATGCCCTCTGCGCGCCACTTCCCGCCACCCTGGTCGATCGAGGAGATGTAGGCTTCCATCGAACAGGGGTACGCCGGTAGGGGCGATCCCGCGCGCTGGGGGCTGCTTTTCGCGGCTGCTCGGTTTACAGCGGATCATTTAGGGACGCTTCACTCAAAGGGCCGACACTGACCGCCATGTTTGCAAAGTTCCGGAGTTGTTAGCTGACGAGTTCCGGCGCGACCGCGATTGAGTACGCTCATCGCCTTGGAATCTCGATTGTTACAGTCGCCGCGGTTAGCGGCATCGGGGCCAAGCTCACCACCACATTCTCTTCGGTCTCAACGCAGTTGAAATAGGCTTCAGTACGGGGGCCTGCCCACCGTAACCTTAATCTCTGATCGTGATGGAGTTCGCCGGCCGGCGCGTGCTCCCGTAACGACAGAGCGGCGCGCTTTTGTTTAGTAGCGTCTGCCTTGGGACCCAGGTGCGGGAGCCCCATCTCTCCGCTTGGGCTTCCATTGTGCCAGTCGCAATTTCGTTTGCGATATGTCAAAGCGGGTCGCGGGCGAGTTGGCATTATTTCAGCGGGCCGCTATTTGTCTACCGCTGCCCGAACACTGGACAGAACGTCCAAGGTTTCGTCACCAACGATCCGACCGATTTCGACGACGACATCTATGAAGGAATACTCTGCGCCGCTTGCGGCCGAGTTCATTCGTTCAATCCAAAGACCGCGAAAGTCTTGGGTTCGGATGACGACTGGGGCTGACACCCGATACGGTGCAGCCACGGCTTGCAGCGGGACTTGCCCATTTCAACCCCATACCAAACGGCGCTAGAGCTAATATGCACCGTCTCAACTCATCGTCGCGCCGCTCCTATCTAACAAGAGTAGCGTTGCGTGAGTAGGGTCGATATAAATGCCTAGCCCAAACTGGTCGCGGCGGTTCCCGCCGCCGATCGTCCTGCCAAAAATCCCGCTGACGCTTTCGACGCTCTGACGTCGCGAGCTGGTCCACAAGCGGCTGCCGGCCGAATACCGCGCCAAGCGGACTGGCGCCGATCGCGACTGTTACGGCCGCTGCCTCGCAGCCAGTTTCCGGCCGATGAAGCGGATTTGTTGTTGGAGCAGGCTAAATAGGTGAGCATAGCGCGGATGCGACAAGGTCACGCGTTGTCGTCGTCTCCGGCTATTCGGATGCGGAACACGACAAAGTATGTTGATTTCATTGCAAAAGGAGCGGCACAGGAACATGACATGTTTGTGTGCCTGATGAGATTTGGAGAGCGTCCCCATCAGCCTGGCGGTTCACTATGAGGGCATTGCCGGCGCTGTTCACGCGATAACAGAGTTGAGGGCAATTCAGCGGCGAGAGAGCCTTCGCTTGTTGGCCCGCACACGTTTTCTGAAAACATTAAGTGCTTTGCCATCGACGACGTGATCTTTGCTCCCGGTCATGACCGCCGTCGCGGCGGCGACTTGAGCTTCCACGATAGCTGTCCCTTTCTCAATCACCATGCGGTTCATTTCGGATTTCTCTCTGGCGCCACCGGACGCCAATCGCATCATGCGAAGCGCAATTACGTTCTGAGCATCAAGACCAAGCTGGACAGTTTTGAAGCTCATGGCAAGCCATGGATTGTACATGGGCGTTTCCTAGGGGTTTGCTGCGAGGGCGCACGCTGAACGGATCTCGGCCGGCAAGCCGAGCAATGCTCACCGGTCGGCCATTCCCGCATGATGTGCCGCTACAATGGCCGGTGCATCCTGCCCAGCAGCCGACCGATCCCAAGGGCCACCAAGGCAGATGTGTACGGCTGGGTCTCGATCGTGTTTCGCAGTAGTTTCTCAAATGATGACGCCGTGCCACGTGCGGTGTCCGCCATGTCTGACGCAGCATCACGGGCCTGGCCATACATATCTTGAGCAGTTCCGCTAACCTGTCTGGCTATTCCCTCGACCTGGGTCTTGGTATCTCCGGTAACTCGGCCAACGCCTTCTTCTAACTTGCCGCCAATATTTTTGGCGGTTCCGCTTAAACAATTTTCGTCCATGGCTGATCCTTTGCTCGGTGGGACTGCGTACTGAGGCGGCCACCGAAGCTGTCGGTTATTTTGATTGAAGGGGCGTCTTTTGGACCGGCCTCCAGGGAAATACGGCCAGCCAACAATGTTCCGTACCCCGCTGTCACCGATGAGGTCGCGTCGACCGCGCCGCAGTTGGCGGCCTCGGCGGTGAGCCAGCCGGTTGTCCGCCGTCGATAGGGCGGCTGACGTGCTTCTGGGTGATAGGGGCGTAGTCGGGTGCTGGTGGCGCCTCTTCAGCGCCAAGGGGCTAAGAGTAGCTGCGCCTTGGTCCGCGCTTTCCTTCCGGCGGGTTCGTCCCTTTCTTGTAGCTGGAACGGACAACCTCGACAATAAACTTCATAGTCGCCTAATTGTTTGCTGCTGCTGAATAAACTCGCTAGAAGATGGTTAGTTCCCTGGAGTGAACCTCAGCTATCTGCGCAACGGGGCAGGACAGGGCGGGCTCACAGTCAAATTCAAACTGAGATAATTCCGCTTCGGTCCGGGGCACCGGGGAGCCTCAAGCGCGTAACCTCCTCTTACTCAGCCTTGTCGCCAGCCTCGATGCCGCCGGCTTCGTCCAGATACTCGACAGCTTTCTTTTCTAGTTTGTCGGCAAATTGAAGCTTCCCGTCGCACGAAGATGATTCGCCGTCAACCGCAGTTTTCGCGCCTGCACCCGCAAACGTTTAGTATAACTCATACCGACCTCCGGAGCGGCAACGCCTAGATCCGGTAATCGTTGCGTCCGACGAGGTTCCGAAACAGGATCAAACTCTATGACGCAACCGCGTGACAACTCGTGCGCGCTGCCAGGGTATCCGCGGTGTGCTCACTCTCAGAGCCCATCCGGGAAGTTTGAATTCATGGCGAGGGGTTTGCAGCAAGTCGCCTGAGCATGATGCGGATCATGGCGAGGCGAATGAATGCAGCGACGGTTGTGGTGTAGCGCTCAAAGTCGCGGGCCAGGCGGCGATTGCGACTGATCCAGGCAAACGTCCTTTCGACAATCCACCGTTTGGCAGCACCTCGAAACCGGCAATGTCCGATCGCTTGACGATTTGCAGACTCCAGGCACCGGTATGCCGCACGGTCAACGCCATCTTGCGTCCCGCGTATCCGCCATCAGCAAAGATGCGTTCGATGAACGGGAACAGTCGTCGCGCTCAACGCAGCAAGTGGAAAGCCCCATCACGGTCCTGAACATCAGCGGGATGAACGACGACGTTCAACAAGAGGCCCAGTGTGTCGACCAGGATGTGCCGCTTTCGACCTTTGATCTTCTTGCCCGCGTCGTAGCCCGAAGGATCGAGCAAAGACCCCCTTTTTGCGCCCCCTTCGCGGTCTGCAAGTCGATGATGGCTGCGGTCGGGCTCGGCTCTCGGCCCTCTTGCTCGCGCACCGCGACGTACAGTTCGTGATGAATGCGCTCCAACGTGCCGTCCCAGTTCCAGAGCTCGAGATAGTCATACACCGTGCTCTTGGGCGGCAGGTCCTTGGGCAAGGCCTTCCATTGGCAACCGGTCCACAAGATGTAGAAAATCCCGTTCAGCACCTCGCGCACATTCACCGACCGTCGCCGCCCGCCATGTCTCGCAGGCGGAATCATCGGCTCGACAATCCCCCATTCGGTATCGGTCAGATCACTCGGATAACGAAGGCCGTTGCGATCCGCAGAACGGCGGTGTTCAGGCTTCCACATCGGGCGCTCCCAAAAAATCAAGCGCCCATCAGGAATCACATCCAATTCATTCAACTCAAGAAGTTTCCGGATCGGCTCTAAGATTGATAACGTACAAAATCTTTCGCACTTTCAGGACTGACGGCTTCTTCTAGAATGAAGGAGCAACCGATGAGTGACGAGAAGCCGATGGGCCAGGTGATCCAGATCGACGAAACCCGGATTCGAGACCATCTTGGCGAGATGGTACGTGGCACAGTGGAGGAGACGTTGAACGCCATGCTGGATGCTGAGGCAGACCAGCTTTGCGGCGCTGGACGTTACGAACGCAGTCAAGCTCGGCAGGATACCCGTGCTGGCAGTTACGAGCGGACGCTGCAGACCAGCGCCGGCGAAGTCAATCTCAAGATACCGAAGTTGCGGCGCCAGACCTTTGAGACTGCGATCATCGAACGCTACCGCCGACGGGAGAGCTCGGTCGAGGAAGCGCTGATCGAGATGTATCTTGCGGGGATTTCGGTGCGGCGGGTGGAGGACATTACCGAAGCCCTCTGGGGTACGCGGGTGAGCCCGAGCACCGTGTCGAACCTCAATAAGAAGATCTACGCCAAGATCGAGGCTTGGCGGAACCGGCGTATCGAAGGCGAGCACCCGTACCTTTATCTCGACGGCATCGTGATGAAGCGCACTTGGGCCGGCGAGATCCGCAATGTCTCACTCCTGGTAGCCAGCGCCGTCAATTCCGAGGGTTTTCGGGAGATTTCTGGGCATCTGCGAAGGTGCCAAAGAGGACAAGTCTGGCTGGTCGGCGTTTCTGCGGCACCTGGTTGATCGTGGCCTCAAGGGCGTGCAGCTCATCATTTCCGATGCCTGCCGCGGCTTGATGGAGAGCGCTGCGGAGTACCTGCCTGAGGCGCGATGGCAGCGCTGCATGGTGCATTTCTATCGGAATGTTTTTAGCCACGTGCCCGCGACCAAGGTCCGCGAGGTGAGCCATATGCTCAAGGCTATCCATGCCCAGGAGAGCCGTGAAGCGGCCGATCGGAAGGCGCGAGCGATCGTCGACGGCCTGCGCACCGCCAAGATGAACACCGCGGCCGATCTCGTCGAGCGCAGTGTGTCAGAGACGCTGACCTACTATGCCTTTCCCGACATTCACTGGCAGAAGATCCGGACCAACAATCCACTCGAGCGGATCATGAAAGAGATTCGCCGACGGACCCTGCTGGATTGTAATGTCGTTAGAACGGCGCGCGCCAGGTGAAACCGTCATGCCGTCCGATATTGCTGGATACGGGTCACGCGCAATCCGGCGAGGCCATGTTTTTCGATTGAAGATTGCCACGAGAGCAGTTCATCGACCGTAAGCGTGTAATGGCTGCTGGCTTTCTCAATAGACAGCAGGCCACGGCGCACCGCTGCAACAACCTTAGCCTTGCGTCGGACAACCCAACGTTTCGTGTCCGGCGTCGGCAAATCGGCGATGGTCAATGGACTGCCATCGGGCCCAAGCGCGAACGTCGGACTTCGTTGAAGGGGCCCTGCCATGGAAAACCGTCGCATACAACTCAACGGCAACGGCGAGGCCGCGCTTACGACAACATAGGGTCAGCGCCTCACGACGACGCGAAGATCGGCCGTCAGCTTCTTTTCGCCACGGCAGCAGGCCGCTAGATCGGCGCCAGAAATTGAGTGACCCTTACCGTCCTCGATTGTCACGTCCGGTCGCCGCTCTTTCAGGAACTGGCGAGCGAGCCTAAGCGCGGCCTCCAGATTTTTCGCGGGGTGAGCCGCAATTCCACTTTGCGCTTCGGGAGTCCCGGTATGGTCACCGTGTATTGCACCTTCTCTCCTGGGGTTGGTCGGCGAGCGTGTCGTTACCGTGCCAGAGGCGCGGAATTCTAAACGAGCGGACTCCCCCCGGCCCGTCCGAAGCCCCGCACTTAGGATCTCGGCGGGGCTTTTCTTTTGGACAGCCACGTACACGCGACCAACGCGATGCATCGCACCATTCCAAGCCGCGCCGCGCGGTCCAGGCTTAATCGATTGAGCGTTGAAACGATTTCTGAAGTCCAGTTACGGATATCGGCAGGGCGGGCTTCACATTGAGGGCGAATTCAGGATCGACGAAGCACATACCGCCTTTACGGCGGGCGCTCTGGCATTCCGTTGCGCCCGAATAGCCGCACTCGAGCCGGGATCTTTCGTGCGACGCAAAACCGCACCAGCCTTCGGCGCGCGCACCGGTCGCCATTATGAGGATTAGGGCGCCCGCCAGAATAAATCCGGTTCGCATCGCTCGATCTCCCTCACACATTTTGGGTTTGGATGGACACGGCGGCGAGGCTTTCAACTACGCGCCACGGCCGCTGAGCCTTGAGGCTGGGTAAGGTTTGGAGACGCCGTCTGAATATCCTGCAGCAGATCTTGGAATAGACGTTTCGCCGCCGAGCTTCGCTTCACTATTAGCTCGATGACGCTTTCCGCGCGGTTGCCGTCGAAGACCATCATCTCATCGTAGATTTTATCGATGATGGTGTCGATGAGACCTGCGTCATCTTTTATCGCGGCTCGCCACAGGCAAAGCAAAATGCGATGATCATAGAGCAATCGGACCGGGATTTTGAGCGGCGATCTTGTTCGCCGAAGAGCTTCGACGCCGTTGGGCAGAGTTCAATCAAGCTGGGGCGATGGAATGGCCAGGACCGATACGCGACGTGACGACGCGCGATGCCGCGCCTCTGTTTAAGACAAGATAGGATGCCGGCTCCCTTTGGCCTGACCGATTCTGAGTCTCGGGCCCAGGGCCTTTAGGCTGGGAACAGTGATTCTTTCTAGCGATGCTGGCGTGTCACAAAGATCCAACTTCGCCGGATGCGCGGTGGCCAAGCGGGCCAGCGTGATGGATTGCGGTTACACCACGCCGGCCCTAAACACACGCCAAGGCGCGTCGGCTGTAGCTGCGCGAGATTAGCATGGAAAGCTGTCCGAAGTTTGGACAGCCTGGTGAGGGAGCGCTCGGAAATTCCCTTTACGGCCTGGAGAGCGCCTTTTGCAGGTGAGGGAAAATAAGTCCTTGTGTCGCAACAGAATGCGACCTCTCTCGACCGCACCACTGCTGCAATTGCTGATTCGATCAGCAATTTGCGCCTGTCGTAATGGCGCTGAGGGTGGTCTTCGTCCTTGGGGAGTTGTTACTGCGCCCCAACTGCTCGCGCGCGGCCTAGAGATTGCCGCGCGATTTAGTGCAATGGCAGTGGTTGTTGGGTGGGAACCGGTGGTGGTGGCACCGACGATGACTGCACGGCCGATGACCGCGTGGCGGAGTGCGGCGGTCTCCGCGGCGGAATCGGCACGGCTCGGGACGGAAGCGGGGATGCCAACCTCTGTTTGATGTCTTCCTCGACCGCCTGCAACGTTGCGATGCTCTGCGCCATCTGATCTTGTTTGACAGCAAGCTGCTCTAAGCTGCGCTGTACCGCGGCGAGGTCGTGCGTCACGGGTTCAAGCTGCTGCACGATTTCGGCGGAAGCAACGGACGCAGCAGGTGCCGGTGTCTGAGTGGCCGGCGCTGCTTGAGGAACTGCCGCATCTTGCGTCGGCACCTGACCATCGGGCGGTGACTTCGTCGAGACGGATAACAACCAGCCCAGCGACGGAGCCCGGGTGATAAGCATCTGCTTTGCCGCGTCACCGTAAGACTGCCATGCGAGGGTAGCGCCAACACCAATCAAAATGGCGACGAAAAACCGGGCAAGCGCGCGCGACATTCGCCTGCCAGCCGAAGGCCTTTTGTTCGCGAACCGATCATTGATCAGATCGGTGTGTCGAGGAGGCGCACGGAGCGGCGGCTCCGGCACAAGCGGGGCAACGTCGTGTTCGTACAGGTCATTCACAGGCTGGCTTTGCATGTCGGCACCTCGCTTGAGGCTCAATCGCAGGGGGACAGCCGGTTCCCGCTCGGCTAGCTAATGCAACAAGAGGCCACCGCTGTGTGACAAAAGGAAGGCCGGAGGGTAGCGAGCGTAACCGTTGGAACGCGGATATCCATCACGCCGGCAACGCCAAGCGAACTTGGCGATGGCGATTGCTGCATACAGGCGCTGCAAAACTCAAACAAAGCGCGTCGAATTTCCTTTGTCAGTCAATAGGGTATGCAGTCAACGGCCGTTTCCTTTCGATCGCAGCGTTTTTTGATAAAGATGTTGATTCCCGCCGCGGCTGCGAGTGGCCGGCGTCGCGTGCCTGCCGACGCTTCCCGGCGCAGACGCCCAGCTCCGTGCGGTACTTGCCCATAAGCTGCGCTTGACAGATGCCGGGAGTAACGTACCCTGAAAACCACCAGATCGGCGGGTTTTAGACGCCTCAATCGGCCAAAAGACCGCAAAAAGAGGCGAAACAGGGAGGTACCGACGGCCCCAGCTGGTCGAGCCTTATGTACGTTCTGAACTCGGGCGCAGATCGCGCGGGCCGAAATGTCCGCGACGAAGCGACGCCGATGGCGCAATTTGCAGCGTGGCCGGCGGACATCGGGGTCCGCAGCTGCGGGCGGTCGCTGACCGACCGGCAAGGGCCAGACCGAAACGATCAATGAACGACCACGGGAGGAGAAAGAGAATGAGTGTTGTAGCGAAGTTGCGGAAGGGGCCGGCGATGATCGTCGCGGCCACCGCCGCGGTGGCGGTCGCGGGATTGCTGTTCGCATCCAGCGCCCGAACCGAAGGAACTCACGCACTATGATTCCAGCAAAAAGGATTTCTGGCTGCATCCGCCGGATGACTGGTTCATGGGCGACGAGACCCAGGAGCAGAAGGGCACCCACGTGCTCAACACGCTGCCGCCGCCGACCGGCTTTACCAAAGAAGAGATCGAAGCCACTCTCAAGCAGATCAAGCTGCCGCCCGGTTTCAAGATCGAGCTGTGGGCGACCGGCCTGCCGCAAGCCCGGCAGATGGCGTGGGGCGACAAGGGCACCTTGTTCGTCGGCTCGTTCCTGGCCAAAAGCGTTTATGCCGTCGTCGACGAGGGCGGCAAGAAGACGGTCAAGACCATCCTCAAAGACATGAAGATGCCCACCGGCATCGCCTATCGGGATGGCGCACTCTACGTCGCCGACATCGACAAGATTTACAAGTACGAGAATGCCGAGGCCAACCTCGACAAGATGCCGGCGCCGCAGGTCGTCTACGACGACATGCCGCCCTACATTCCCCATGGCTGGAAATATCTGGTGTTCGACAAGAACGGCTGGCTCTACGTCCCATTCGGGCCGCCGTGCAACATCTGCCTGCCGCCGACATCGACGTCGCAGATCAGGCATGTCAACCCGGCTAACGGTCTGGCGGAAATCGTCGCGCTCGGTGTGCGCAACAGCGTCGGCGGCGACGTCGACCCGCGCACCGGAGACTACTGGTTCTCCGAGAACGCGCGCGATTGGCTTGGTGACGACATCCCGAGCGACAAGCTCAACCATATCTCCAAGATCGGCGAGGATTTCGGCTATCCGTATTGTCACCAGGGCGACATACCGGATCCGAAACTGGCCATGGGGCATAAGTGCTCGGAATTTGCTCCGCCGGCGCTAAAGCTCGGCGCGCATGTCGCTCCGCTGGGCATGAAGTTCTACACCGGGAATCAATTCCCGGCGGACTACAAGAACAACATCATCCTCGCCGAGCACGGCTCCTGGAACCGCCACAAGTTCCAGGGTGCGAGGCTGATGCGCATTACCGCCGATCCGGACGGCAAGAACGTCAAAGAAGTTGAGTTCGCCTCTGGCTGGATCGGTGCCGACGGCAAGTATCGCGGCCGGCCCAACGACGTTCTGCAGGCCAAGGACGGCTCGCTCATGGTTGCCGATGACTTCACCGGCTCCATCTACCGGATCAGCTACAGCAAGTGATCCGTTGCGATCGCTCCAAGCGCTCGCTGGAGCGATGACCGTTTGATCCTCTTCGGGTCCAAGCTGGAAAAATCCGGCTTGGACCCGTCGTTTTGCACCTGACATGACGCAAGCACATATTCTCATCCTCGCTTGGAGCTCGATTGTTTGGTTCGTCGGTTGCGGGACCGCATCGGCTGCCGACGTAGCCGCCGGCAAGGCTTTGGCGGAAGGCTGCGCCGGATGCCACGGCGCGGACGGCGTCTCGCAAACCGCGCTGACTCCGTCGCTCGCGGGCCAGCCCGACGAGTTCGTGCAATGGCAGCTGGTCTATTTCCGCTCCGGCGCCAGGAAGAGCGAGGTGATGCAGCCGATCGCGGAAGCCTTGAATAACGAAGACATTCGCAATCTCGGCGCCTATTACGCGTCGCTCCCGCCGCCCAAGCCGACGGCCGCGCCCGACGCACTGGCGCAGAGCGGCGCAAAGCTCGCGGTGCAGCATCGCTGCAAATCTTGCCACTCCGATGATTATACCGGCTTCCGCGCCGCAGCGCGCCTCGCCGGCCAGCGTGAAGATGTTTTGCTCAAAGCGCTGCGCGAGTTCAAAACCGGCGCACGTGTTGGCTCCGGCGTCGCCTCGATGGCGGACGTCACCTACGAACTTAGCGACGCCGACATGCAGGCGCTGGCCCATTTCATGGCAACGCAACCCTGACGGGTTTCGGCCCCGGCAGGTCATAAGTTGGGCGCCTGCCCTCGCTCGGTCGGGCCGCTCGAACGGCCTCGATCGCCGACATTGGCTTGCTCGCCTTTTCGCCGATGTGCAAAGATCGTCACAATTACGCTGGAATATCGAAACTTCAGCATAGGGAGGTTTGTTCATGAACAAGCGTACAATGCTAGCCGTTTCGGCCGCGGTGCTGCTCGCATCCGCCACGGCGTTCGCGCAGAACAATCCGAGCAACCTGGAAAAGCTTGGACAGTTCAAGACCACGGGCGCGTCACCCAATATTCCGACGATCCCGCAAGGCGGCGCCAAGGCCGCTGCGCTCAAGAAGAATTTGGAAAAGATCAAATTGCCGCACGGCTTCCACATCGGTCTTTACGCGATCGTTCCCGACGCGCGTCACATGGCGGTCGGGCCGCAAGGGATCGTGACGTTCGTCGGCACCCGCAAGGCCCAGGTATACGCCGTGACCGACCGGTCGAAGACCGGCGTTGCTGAAGAGGTAAAGCGGTTCGCTTCGACGATCGATCTCGTCATTCCGAACGGTCCATGCTTCTCCAAGGACGGCTTTCTGTTCATCGTCGAGCAGAACCGGGTGCTGATGTATCCGGCGGCCGAGTTCTTCTATGAAAGTCCGGATGTCGTGGCCGTGCCGATCGTGCCGCAGGGCGAGCTCATTCCGAAGGAAGATGAAAGTTACAACCACACGGCGCGGACCTGCCGCGTCGGCCCGGACAACAAGCTCTACATCACGCTCGGCCAGCCGTTTAACGTGCCGGCGCCAGAGAAGCTCGACGCGTTCAAGAAATTGGGCATCGGCGGCATTATCCGCATGGATCGCGACGGCAAGAATCGCGAGGTCTATGCCTGGGGCATCCGCAATTCGGTCGGCATGGACTTCAATCCGAAGGACAAGACCCTTTGGTTTACCGACAACCAGGTTGACGGCATGGGCGACGACGTTCCGCCCGGCGAGCTCAATCGCGCGACCAAAGCCGGCCAGAATTTCGGGTTCCCGTATTACGGCGGCGGCCATGTCCGCACCGAGGAGTACAAGAACGAAACGCCGCCGGCCGACGTGGTGTTCCCGCAGGTCGAGTTTGTCGCCCACGCCGCCGATCTCGGCCTGACGTTCTACAGCGGAAAAATGTTCCCGAAGAAATATCAGGGCGCCATCTTTTCCGCGGAGCATGGCTCCTGGAATCGTACTGTCCCGGTCGGCGCCCGCGTCATGGTGACCTATCTCAAAGAGGACGGCACGGCGGACAAGAGCGAACCGTTTGCCGAGGGCTGGCTCGACGAGAACGGCGAATATCTGGGACGGCCGGTTGATGTCGCCCAGCTTCGCGACGGGTCGCTCCTGGTATCGGACGATTTTGCCGGTGCGCTCTATCGCATCTGGTACGACGGCAAATAGAGCGTGAGATTGTCGGTCGGCAGCGCCGCGCTTGGATGGCGCGGCGCCGTCTTTTTGTATCGACGCAATCACCACGGCGGACAGTCGAACACGTGAATTGCCCCATGATGCTGCGAATAGGTCGGCCTTGATCGTCGGCTGCGTGGTCGCACTGTGTCGCCAAGCGATGGGTTCGCGGCAGGTGATGTCGCCGCGGGGCGGCAAAAGGCCCTGATGTGCCAGACCTGCCATGGGCTCGACGGCAAGGCGAAGATCCCGGAGGCGCCGAACCTCGCCGGGCAAAGCGAGATTTACCTCGTCAAGGCGCTAAAGGACTACCGCTACGGGGCGCGCAAGAACGACATGATGTCTCTGGTCGCGCCGACGCTCAAAGACAAAGACATCGACGATCTTGCCGCCTATTATTCCGCGATCGAGGTCACGGTCGGGGCGCCGCCGAAATAATTCGAATAGTGCGGTATCGCCGGGGCCGGCAATTCCGCCGGCGTGGAGGCGGCTGCGGTGCCCGCCGGATCGGGCCACTCCCGGTGCGCGATGGCGGCGAGGTAAGCGGCGCCTGCCGAGCGGTCCGCGAGCATGATCCGGTGCCCGGGACGATAGTCGGTGGCAAAGGACATCGCATCCGGCGCCGGCAGCTCGATGCGATTGGCAACCGGCCCGGCGGCGGACGTCGGCCAGCTCGGATTGCTCCGCTCGGCGGTTCGCTGCCCGCCCGCCGTCTCGATGCGATCGGCGGCGGCCGGCACCACGTGGACGATATGAAAGCCTTCCTCCTTCAACCTCTTCAGCAGCTCCGGCAAGGCTGCGACCGTCGCCGGATGGATGTCATGGAGCAGTAAAATGCCCTTGCCGCGCGCCTCCAAACGGCTCATGGCGCGGCGGATGATCTCGCGCCGGCTTGATGCGGCGATGCCAGTCGTCGGCGACCGCGTCGGCGCTGAAGACGACGAGCGAACGGGCGGCAAGCTCCTCTTCGATAATGTCGGAACGCGCCAGGCCGGGGATGCGGAAGAAGGGCGAAAGCTCCTGCGGAATCGCCGAGCGCGGCGCTTACATCGGCGATGCCGTCGTCGATCTCCTGCCGCACTTTCTCGCGCGGCAGTTTTTGCATGCGCGACGGATGATCCTCGGTGTGCGTGCCGACGGTATGCCCTTCCTCGTAGACCCGGCGGACCCCTGCGGGATAGGCCCGCGCCATCTTGCCGATCAGGAAATACGTGGCCTTCACGCATTGCGCGGCGAGAATGTCGAGGATCTGGTTGGAATAGCGCGGCAGCGGACCGTCGTCGAAGGTCAGCACCACTTCTTTGTCGGCGAGCGGCAGCGTTTGCCGGTATTGCATCAGGCCGACCTGCGTCAGCTCGCCGGGTTCGAGAACCAGCACGCGGCTGGTGCCGAGTGCGTCGGGATTCCCGGGGCATTCCTGCGCCTGCGCCGGCGCCGCGGCAACCAGCGCGCCGGCCAGGCCGACGGTCGCGCCAAGCGCAACACCAGAAACGAAAGCAACCGACGCCCGAAGTCCCGCATGCCCCTTCTCGGTACCCGCGCTGTTATCGGCCGGGACCGCCCCTTAAGCCTCACACTAGGGAAGCGCGGATTAATGCAGCATTAACGGTCGGCAAGGGCCGGTTCGGACTGTTGAAAACGGGCCGGCGGCGGTCCTGCGGTCTTTGCTTGCCGTTAATCCCGGGCGTTTACAACTTCCGCTTGGCAATCTCCTGACGTGGGGCGTGAGTATGACGGTCGTTGCGGCAGCCCGGAATTGGTGGGCGGCACACCGGCGGCGTTCACGCGAGCCGATGCTCCGGCCCGCCCGCGATGGCAATATCAGAACGGCGCGCGCGCGCCTGATGTCGCTCGTGCCGATGCTCGTTGCCGGCGCCCTGGTGCTGTGCGCGGCGATCGGTTTTGCCGGCACGCGGCTCGGCGAGCGCCGGCTCGAGGCCGAGCAGCATGCGGCGCTGCAGCGCGCGCTCGACGAGTTCCACGCCGCCTCCGGCGACGCCGACGAATTTGACGATGCCCAGATCCGGCTCATCGAAAGTCGCGCCGGACTCAAGGACCTGCGCTTCGACGCTGATCCTCCGGGCGACAGCGGACGCCGATTGCAATCGCTTCATGATTTCCGCGGCCGCATCGTCGGCTGGTTCAGTTGGGCGGGCGAGAGCGCGACTTTGTTGCCGTGCATGGATCGGCTGTGGGCGCTGCTGGCGGCGGTCGGCGCGGCGCTGGCGGTCGGCGCGTTTCTCGGCCTGCGCGCATCGCGGCGGCTGGTGCACTCGCTGCGGCCAGAGCGAGCGCAAACTGGCCGGTCAGGACGCGTTGACGGGCTGCCCAATCATCGAGTCATGATCGAGCGTCTCAATGAGGCGCTGGCGAGCCGCCGCTCCGGCATCGTCGCCTTTGCGCTCGTCGATCTCGACAGCTTTCGGCGAGGTCAACGATACGCTCGGCCGGCCAGGCGGCGACGCGGTGTTGATCGAAGGTCGCCGAACATCTTAAAGCCGGATTGCCGCCGGCGCGCTGTTCGGGCGCTTCGAGGACGATGAGTTCGCCGTGATCGATGATCGGCGAGGATCGCCGCACCGCGACGGCGCTGGCCGATGCGCTGCGTGCGTCGCTGCAGCGTCCGATCTTCGTCGACCGGATCTGGCAGGTGACCGCCGGCATCGGCGTCGCCCGCGCGCCCGAGGACGGCACGACCGGCGAGGAACTGGCGCGCCGCGCCGGCCTGGCGCTGCGCGCCGCCAAGCAGGAGGGCCGCGGCCGGGCGCGCGCTTTCGAGCCGCAGATCGAAATCGAATACGCCGAACGGCGCTTCCTGCTGCGCGAACTGCAGACCGCCATCTCGCTGCAGGAATTCGAGGTCCACTATCAGCCGGTGGTCGCGGCCGACGGCGGCGCCATTGTCGGCGTCGAAGCGCTGCTGCGCTGGACCCATCCGAGCCGCGGGCCGATCGCGCCGTCGGTGTTCATTCCGCTGGCCGAACAGGCCGGCCTGATGTCGCAACTCGGCGAGATCGTGCTGCGCCGCGCGCTCGCCGATGCGGCGCGGTGGCCGAACCTGTCCGTCGCGGTCAATCTCTCGCCGCTGCAAATTCGCGACCGCTGGATCGTCGATCTGGTCGGCGGCATCATGGCGGAAACCGGCATCGCGTCCTCGCGCGTGGTGCTGGAAGTGACCGAAGGCATCCTGATCGACAATCCGCAGGAAGCGCAGGCCCGGCTCGAAGCGCTGCGCGCGCTCGGCGTCAGCATCGCGCTTGACGATTTCGGCACCGGCTATTCGAGCCTGAGCTATCTGCAAAAATTCCCCATCGACCGGCTCAAGATCGACCGCGCCTTCGTCGCCTCGCTGGGCGCTTCCGGCAGCACCGGCGCCATCATCCAGGCGATCGTCACGCTCGGCCACGCGCTCGGCATGAAAGTGCTGGCCGAAGGCGTCGAGAACGACGAACAGCGGGTTCTGCTGCGGCTCGCCGGCTGCGACGAAATGCAGGGCTTTCTGTTCGCCAGGCCTGAACCGGCGGCCGAAATCGACAAGCTGGTCGCGCGCCAGTCGCGCTCGGCCATGGCCTGACGGCGCCGCCACGCTGACAGCCTTGCCGCCAGCGGCTATCGTTCGATGTTCAGCCGGCCGCCGGTAGAGCCGGGGAGGGAGCGCGTGATGATCCCGAACAGCCTTCCCGGCCTCGATTTCGGCCTCGGCAGCGATATCAACATGCTGCGCGACACGGTCGGCTCCTTTGCGCAGGAAAAGATCGCGCCCAACGCCGCCGCGATCGACACCTCGAACAAATTTCCCCGCGAGCTGTGGCCGCAGCTCGGCGCGCTTGGCCTGCTCGGCATCACGGTGGAGGAGGAATGGGGCGGCGCCGGGCTTGGCTACCTCGCCCATTGCGTGGCGATGGAGGAGATTTCGCGCGCTTCGGCCGCGGTCGGCCTGTCCTATGCCGCGCATTCCAACCTCTGCGTCAATCAGCTGCGGCGAAACGGCAGCGACGAACAGAAGAAGCGCTATCTGCCGAAGCTGATTTCCGGCGAGCATGTCGGCGCGCTGGCGATGTCGGAGCCCAATGCCGGCTCCGACGTGGTGTCGATGCGCACCCGCGCCGACCGCCGCGGCGACCGCTACGTGCTCAACGGCAGCAAAATGTGGATCACCAACGGTCCGCTCGCCGACACCATGGTGGTCTATGCCAAGACCGACCCGACCGCCGGCTCGCGCGGCATCACCGCCTTCATCGTCGAGAAAAGCTTCAAGGGATTTTCCGCCGGCCAGAAACTCGACAAGCTCGGCATGCGCGGCTCCGATACCGGCGAGCTCATATTCCAGGATTGCGAGGTGCCGGCCGACAACGTGCTCGGCGTGGTCGGCAACGGCGTCAACATTCTGATGTCGGGCCTCGATTACGAGCGCGCGGTGCTGGCGGCGGGACCGCTCGGCGTCATGCAGGCCTGCCTCGACCTGGTCATTCCTTACGTGCATCAGCGCACCCAGTTCGGCCAGCCGATCGGCCGCTTCCAGCTGATCCAGGCCAAGCTCGCCGACATGTATGTCACGCTCAACGCCTCCAAGGCTTACGTCTATGCGGTGGCGCAAGCCTGCGATCGCGGCGAGACCACGCGCGAGGACGCCGCCGGCGCCATTCTCTACGCCGCCGAGCGCGCCACCTGGATGGCGCTGGAGACCATCCAGGTGCTCGGCGGCAACGGCTACATCAACGATTATCCCGCCGGACGGCTGCTGCGCGACGCCAAGCTCTACGAGATCGGCGCCGGCACCAGCGAGATCCGGCGCATGCTGATCGGCCGCGAGATCTTCGAAAAGACCCGGTGATCGCTTCATCGGCTCTCCGCGCACCCCCTTCTCCCCGCGTGCGGGGAGAGGGTGAACGAACAAACTCGTTCCCGCGACGCGCTCCGCGCCCGAGTTGTGCCGGCGTCATTGTCAAACATCCGGCGGAGCACCATCGCGTCATGCCTAAGCCGGCGGTGGGACCGGCTTTCGGCTCGATCGTCCTCCGGCGTAATCCGTAGCCCGGATGGCGCTCCGCGCCATCCGGGGACCATTGTCCGGCTCGGATGCCGCTCCCGGGTTTCGCTGCGCTCAACCCGGGCTACTTCCTTCTTTTAGGCTCGCTTCCGGCAATCGAAAGGAAGCGGAACGCCGACAAACGTATGTATCCATCCTCCGCGCCTTGTCCTCTTGCCCTCGCCCGCGTGCGGGAGAGGGTGGCCGCGGAGCGGCCGGGTGAGGGGGCGCGGCGCGCGCTGAAAGCGCAGCGCGCTCGCCTGTCGGCGTTCCACCACGGCGCTTGCTGCAGCGAACGAACACCGCAGCTCAGCTCCAGCGACGCGCTTCCTGGGACCCGGTCGGGCGCACGGCCCCGATGGTTCGAAAGACCGTGTGCTTGGCAACGCCTGATCCGAAAAGCCGGATCGCGCGTCACTAGCGGCCGTTACCCGCTCTTTCCTGTCCAAGTCCAGCGGGTTGCCCCGCAGACCGGCCATCATGCCGGCCGGGCGTCATTCCCCGGAGCCACCCGGGAGCGGCGGTGACGAGCCGCCGCCCGCGGGAACCGCTCCCGCTCCATCAGCCGGTGTCGTCATTACGGTGACAGTGCATTTAATTGCGCCGCGGTCACGCGCGCACCTTTTTTTCCGATGCAGATTACGCGCTCTACCGCGACTTGGTCGCCCAGCATTGCCGGGGCGGCCGATCTCGCGGTGTGGGCATGACAGCGTAATCCACCAGACGACGTTGCCGATGCGGTGGACCGTGTTACGTCGTCCGCCTTCGTGCTCTGCGCTTCCGTCGACGGGTGCGCTAACTCGCCCTACTGATTTATGCAACAAAGGCTCTTCAGCGCATAAAACGGTTGCCGAGCATTCGCTCAGGGAACGGCAGCATGGATTGCCGGATCAAGTCCAGCAATGACGACGGAGCGGTCGTAGCGTTGCCGGGACGATCGAGCAGCTGAAATGCCGATCCGGATTACCCTTCCGCTCCATCCCGGCGGGCCGAACACTTAATAATGTTTAACCCTTATTCGTTAAACGCTGTCGCTCCGAAACGATTCCGGAGCTGAGGCCTTTAAATGATTGACGCGCAACGAGAAGTCGCAACCGACGCGAAGCCAAGCGGCGCGGCAAACCCGCTGTGCTTCCTGATGGACGATGATTTTGCCTTCCGGCAGGGCATCGCCAAGGAATTGCGTCGCGACGGCATCGACGTCGTCGAGTTCTCGACCAGCGCCCGGTTCGTCGATATGGTCGACGACCAAAATCCCGACATCGTCTTTCTCAATCTGAACAGCGCGGCGCCGCACGAGTGCGTCCGGGCGCTGCTGGCGCTCAAGGAATGCGACTATTCCGGCGCCGTACAACTGCTTGGCCGCTGCGAACCGAAAACACTCGAGAGCTTCTTTGCCGTCGGCGCGGACTGCTCGCTGACAATGCTGCCGCCGGTTCAGAAGCCGATCAAGGCCGCGACCATTCATCGGATCATTATCGATCGGCGGCTCGGCACGCCGGCGCCGTCATCGGCCGGCGTCTCGCTGAGCGATGCGCTGGCCAAAAACCGGGTTACATTTCTCTACCAGCCGAAGTTCGACCTGAAGGCGAACCTGATGGTTGGCGTTGAAGCCGTGGCGCGGGTCAGCCATCCCAAGCTTGGGTTGCTGACGCCGGAGCAATTCCTCAAGGGCGCCGACGATGATGCGCTTCTCAAGCTGTCGCGCTTGGCGTTGCTCAACGCGCTGACGGCGAGCGCGCAGTTCCACAAATTGGGCGTCGCGCTCCAGCTCGCGATCAATATCAGCGCCGATAATCTGCTGCGGCTGCCGGTTGCGGATCTGGCGCTGCTGCACCGTCCCGACAGCGGCGACTGGGCGGGCTTGATCCTGGAAGTGACCGAGCGCCAGGTGGTCAACAATATCGAGGCTTTGAAGGCGCGCTCCGCCAAACTGCAGCAGGCCGGAGTTTCGCTGGCGATCGACAACTTCGCGCTGCGAACGTCCTGCCTCGGCGCGCTCAAGCAACTTGCTTTCTCCGAAATCAAGATCGATCGCTCTCTGGTCCAGGGCGCCGCCAGCAACGCCGGCGATGCAAACATTTGCAAGACGCTGATCCAACTGGCTCATAATTTCGGAAGTCGGGCCGTTGCGGTCGGCATTTCAACCAAGGCCGAGCTGCAAACGCTCGCGGGGTTTGACTGCGACATGGGGCAGGGGTTTCTGTTCAGCAAGCCGATGACGATGCAGCAGATCGGCGCCTCGATTGCGAATTTCACAAGCCAGGCTTCATGAGCCGGTCGATCATTTCGCGCCATGGTTCGCCTTGAGGTCAAAGCCGAGGCGAGGCTTGGAGGAAACCGGGGCGGCGCCGTGCGCCGACTTCCTCGATCGCTTTTGGGCCAGGCTTAAGTGATCGCGCACCGCGATCTTCAATCAGGCGGTGCGCCACGCCGCCATTTGCAACTCATACCCGTTCCTCGGCTGTCTTAAACATGGCCAGACCGGCTATGGACTTGCTGAAATTCATCAGGGCGGCGATAAAAATCCATTGCCGATTGAAATCGATCTGGAACGACGGCGGCTGCTTGTGGACGCATCGGGTGGCATCGAATTTTGGGTCAACGATAGGGGCCGCGTGCGGTTGTTCGTGGTAGCCGAGTCAAACATGACCAAGGCTCAGGGTCTCTTGCGCGAGCGGCTGCGGGGCGTCGAGTATACGACCTGGCAGCCGTTGCCCAGCGGCGTTATTGCAATGCTGAAGATGCGGACCGGCGATGTTCTTGAATGGTCCGTGCTCCCTAACCGCGACAGGTGGAAGTAGGCCCCTCGGCCGTGGAACGAAGCCGTCGGAGCTTCGGGCACCGGCGGCGTCTTTGCGCGTCCGAAGCTGCGGCTTGGCGCGTCGCGCCGAATATCAATTCCGGGAAAATGACTTGCTGGCCATGAATTGCTACCCGGCTTATGCGGTTCACACCCCGGTCCTCGCGGGCCGCGGCGGCTATTTCAATGTCGTTGACCGGCGGATGCTGGTTTTCACACCGCTCTGGAGGACGGCTGGTCGCCTGCTGTGGCGAATACGGAGTCGATCTTGGCCTTCAGGGTGTGGGCATCGAACGGCTTGAGGATGTAATTGTCGACGCCGGCTTTCTTTGCCGAGACCACGTTCTCGGTCTTGGACTCGGCCGTGACCAGAATGAATGGCGTCCGTTTCAGCGCCGGATCGCCTCGCACTTCTCGAAGCAGATCAAATCCTGTCATCAACTCCATGTTCCAATCCGAAATCACCAGCCCGTAAGACTTGCTGCGCATCTTGGTGAGTGCGGCGTTGCCATTGCCGGCCTCGTCGACGTTGACGAATCCAAGCTGCCACAGCAGCTTGCAGATGATGCGGACAGTCGTGCTGTGATCGTCGACCACGAGCACCGGCATTGAGGGGTCTACGGCCATGGCTTTGGTTCCGCGCTGCGCAAGTATGCGGGACGCCGACGCTTGCGGTCCGCCAGATCGGATCGGAGCGGCCGGATCATCTTGGCGCGGTTAAATCTGTCATCAGAGACTGAATAGCAGATTAATATAGCAGTTTGTTCGTCGAAGCCGCCATTCGTGGCTATTTGTTAAAGCTTTGCGGCCATCGTAACGGCCCGACGCCTGGAACAGGCAACGATGCTTTTGCAGCCGCGGGAAAAACGAAAGACCCAGCGTCGCCCGATGCGTCGGGCCGCAGAAGTCATCCTCGGCGAGTGCGAGCCGCCGGTGCGCTGCGTGATTTGGGATATTTCAGACGGCGGGGCGCGACTGGCGGTCGCCCACCCGTTAGAGACTTTGCCGCGCACTTTCACATTGGCCCTGTTCAAAGACCGGAGCGTCCAGCGAAACTGCGAGGTTGTCTGGATCGAACTCGAGGTACGTGGGGGTGCGGTTCGTCTAGGCGCCTCCGGCGACGGCCATCTCGCCTGCCGCACCAAAATCGCGCCTCGTACCTGGCCGGCACGGCAGGCGCGCCGGAGCTGAACCGTTAGCCGGTACGGCTTGCAACAGCGCTGATGCTGCCGCCGGCGCCGGCCCGCGGGCCAAGGCCGTTGCGCGTTAACTAAACCTTTTTCCTTAGCCCAGCATGATAAACAGCGAAAATATTATCGACCTACCCCAACGGGTTCGCGCACGACGTCCACATTGCCGCTTATCCCATTGGGGCCCACCGTAATGACGCAAGCAGAGCCGGGTTGGCGGCCACGCATGCCGACTGGGCCGCTACTGAAAACGAGACGCGCCCAACTGCCTGGTCGAATGGCGCAACAGGTCCGCTGGGGTAAGGGATGGGATTGGCAGAGATCGAAACGATGACCGGCCGCGATCACAGTTATACGGTCAAGATGGCGGAGCAAGCGATCGAAAGGATCAAGGCATTAGGGTTGCCGGCGGATCCGACCGGGTTCGAGCTTTGGTACACTTACGTGAGCGGACGTAATGAGCAGCTCAATCGCCGCATCAACCGCCTGATCGAAGACCGCGGCGCGTTGTCGATGACGGAGCATGATAATATTTATCATGAATTCCTGTCGTCGTCGCGGACCGGCTCGGTTCTGGGCGGCGTCGGCACCAAATTGTCCGCCGAAGTCGACAATGTCGTGGGCATGCTTGGCGAGTTGATCCTCTCGACCGCGCAGGGCCGCGAAGATCTCGCCGACGCCTCAAGCCAGCTCACAGGTTCGATCGATCGAGAGGCGGTGCGTGCAATCTCCGACGCGCTCATCAAATCATTAAGAGCCATCGAGCTGCAGCACATTGCCATGGAGCAGCGGCTTATTGCCTCGAAGCAGGAACTTAAATCGGCGCAGCAGGCCCTGACCGCGGTCACGGCGGAAGCAAACCTCGACCCCGTTACCGGTCTCGCGACGCGCCGCAGATTCGACAGCGCGCTCGAGCAAGCCACGGACGCGGCCAATAAAGACGGTCAGCCGCTGTCGGTCCTCATGATCGATATCGATCATTTCAAGAGCTTCAACGACCGCTTTGGCCACTTGATGGGCGACAGCGTGTTGCGATTGATCGGCGTCACGCTGAAGCAGTCAACCAAGGGGCAGGACGTGGCTGCGCGATACGGCGGCGAAGAATTTGCCGTCATCCTGCCGGAAACGGACTTGCGGGGCGCCGCCGTGCTGGCCGAGCAAATTCGCCAGCGGATTATCAGCCGCGAATTAAAGAGACGCCCGACGGGTGACAGCCTCGGCGCGATCACCGTCTCGATCGGGGTAGCGACGTACCGGCATGGTGAGCGGCCGCGGACGATGCTTGAGCGCGCCGATACCAGCCTCTACGAGGCAAAAAACGCAGGACGTAATTCAATACGCTGCGAGGAATAACAAGCGACGATCAAATACCCGACCAAAGCAGTCGGCGGGCTGCGATAGCGACTGAAGGGGAGAGGCTGCCGCACGCTCGATCGGGTCGATCGGCGTCGCCGGACATGAGTGAGAACCAATGCAAGCTCGGGCGAGATGATCAGTGGGTTCAGAAAAACGCAAAACTCTGCGACGATTTGTTCGCCAGGGTGCGAGGCTGGTCGGTGTCGACGGCTCGGCTTTGGGAGTCTGCACGATGCTCGACATTTCCGCCACCGGCGCTCGACTGAAGCTGGCGACGCCAGACGCATTGCCGGAGCAATTCGTTCTGCTGCTGTCGCACGACGGACAATTGCGCCGTTCCTGCACGGTGGCATGGCAGGAGGAGAATACCGTCGGCGTCCGGTTCCCCGCGAAGCGTTCGAGCAAGCGGCCGGCTTAGTCCGGCGAAGGTGAAATCGCTCCTGTGGTCAACGGCGAGATATTTCATGACCCGCCTTTACTTCGATTACACGCGGCAGGACGAGGCAGCGTACGATCTTGAAGGCGCCGAATTCCAAGGTCCCCGCGATGCGATCGAATTTGCCGAAGCGATCGCACAGGATTTGAAACGCAGCTTATCGGACGCCTGGATCGGCTGGTCGGTCGAGGTGCGCAATGCCGAGGGCGAGTTATTCCATTCCTTGCCGATTGAAGGCGCCGTGGCGGCGGCGTGAACTCGGCTTCGTCAGTGCTTGCGCACAGTGCCTCGCCGAGCAAAGCCTCCTTGAGCGCATTGCCGCCATGCGCTGCCGAGGACCGGCGGATTATGCTTTCAGCGAGTGTGGGGTGGGCATAGCGAAGCGTGCTAACTCGCAGTTTGCACTGACGCTAACGTGGGCTCGGCGCTGCGCGCCTTTGTCCACCCGACACTTGCCGTGCCGCGCTATGAATGCTTTGCCAAGGAACAAGGACCCCACGTGACCTCACCCAAGCCCGTTCCGATCTTCGACGGCCACAATGACGTGCTGTTGCGGCTGCATAAACGTACCAGCGCGGAGGCGGTGGCCGCGTTCCTGCAGAGCGAGGACAAGGGCCATCTGGATCTGCCCAAGGCGCGGGCGGGCGGATTTGCCGGTGGCTTGTTCGCGATCTTCGTTCCCCCGGCTCGACGCAACAACAGTGCCGATAGCGAGAAGCCTTCGCAGGAAGCCGGCGGCGTCATCGGGAGCGATGTTGGCAGTACCTCGGCGGCGCCGGCGGTCGATGTGGCCGAGGCGCAGCGGGTCGTGTTCGCCATGGCATCGCTGCTCTTCCGGATCGAGCGGGAATCGGGCGGGCGCGTGCGCGTCTGCCGCACCGCCGGCGATATCGAACGCTGCCTCGCCGACGACGTGCTGGCGGCGGTGCTGCATATCGAGGGCGCCGAAGCGATCGATGCAAACTTCGAGGTGCTCGACGTGCTGCACGCGGCGGGCTTGCGCTCGCTCGGCCCGGTGTGGAGCCGGCCGAACGCGTTCGGCCACGGCGTGCCGTTCCGCTGCCCGTCGTCGCCCGACACCGGGCCCGGGCTGACCGACCTCGGCAAGGCGCTGATCGGCGCCTGCAACCGCCTGCGCATTCTGATCGACCTGTCGCACCTGAATGAACGCGGGTTTTGGGACGTCGCCGCGATCAGCACTGCGCCGCTGGTCGCCACCCACTCCAACGCCCACGCCATCAGCCCGCATTCGCGCAATCTGACTGACGCCCAACTGGCGGCGATCGGCCAATCCGGCGGCCTCGCCGGCGTCAATTTCGCGGCGAGCTTCTTGCGTCCGGACGGCCGTCAGGACAAGGACACGCCAGCGGAGCTGATCGTCCAGCATATCGCGCACATGCTCGAACATGCCGGCGAGGACAGCGTCGGCTTTGGCTCCGATTTCGACGGCGCCCTGATCCCGGCCGACCTCGGCAATGCCGCCGGCCTGCAAAGTCTGGTGGCAGCGATGCGCGCGCGCGGCTTCGGCGAGCCGCTGATCGAGAAAGTGTGCTTCCGCAACTGGCTGCGGGTGCTGGCGCGGACGTGGCGGAACGGCGGCTGGAGCATGTTTCGATCGAAGTGAATCGGCGGGATTCCCAAGTGCTTTTGGATGGGAGAGTCTCTCGACATTGATTCGCCCTGGGGAGACGGAACAATGCCGGGAGCCTACTCTGCTGATATCCGGGGTCGGGTGATTGCACGAGTCGAGAGCGGGTCGTCGCGACGCGAGGCGGCGGAGCAGTTTGAGGTCAGCCCGAGTTCAGCGATCAAATGGGTCTCCTGCTATCGGGCGACCGGAAGCTGTGCGGCCAAGCCGCGGGGCGGGAGCACGTCTCCGCTGGAGGAGCACGGGGACTTTTTATTGGCGCTGATTGAGGATCAGCCGGACTTGACGCTGGATGAGATGGTCTGCGCGATGCGCAAGAACAAGATTGCGGGCAGCCGCACTTCGGTGTGGCGCTTCTTCAAGCGCCACGACATCACGTTCAAAAAAAAGCCTGCGCGCGGCAGAGCAGGAACGTGCCGACGTGGCGCGGGCGCGCCGGCGCTGGATGCGAGAACAGGGCATGTTTGATGCCGCCCACCTGGTGTTCATTGACGAGACCGCCGCCAATACGAAAATGGTTCGGTTGAGCGGGCGTTGCGCACGGGGCAAGCGCTTGATCGGTCGGGTTCCGAACGGCCACTGGAAAACGATCACCTTCGTGGGCGCTTTGCGCCGCAACGGAATCACAGCCCCATGTGTGGTTGACGGCGCTATGAAGGGAAAGACGTTCCTTGATTATGTCGAGCAGTGCTTGGCTCCAACACTGAAGCGAAACGACACCGTCGTCATGGACAACCTCCCCGCACACAAGGCAGCGGGCGTGCGCGAAGCGATTGAAGTGCGTGGCGCCACACTTCGCTATCTCCCACCATACTCACCGGATCTGAATCCGATAGAGATGCCATTCAGCAAACTCAAAGCGTATCTGCGCAACGCGGCGGAGCGAACTATTCCACGCCTGCGCCGCAAATCGGAACCTTCGCGCGTAATCTCACCGCCCGCGAAGCCCGCAACTACTTTAGGCATGCGGGCTATGCGTGAAATTGACCGGAATCTGCTCTAGAGCGCTATCCGCCCCCGCGAAGTGAAACGGAGCGGGGGAGGGGGACCGCCCGCAGCTCGCGTAGCGAGCAAGGGTGGTGGAGGGGGCGTGCGGCAAAGAGGCAAACCTCGCCGTCTGCGCCCCTTCCACCGTCCTGCTGTGCAGGACGGTCCCCCTTCCCCGCTTCGCGGGGCAGGACGAAGAAGCATTCACCCCAGCCTTCGATCGTATTCCAGCACGGCGTTGAGCAGGACCTGGGCGCCGGCGGCGCATTCGTCGAAGCTTGTCGACTCCGCTTCATTGTGGGAAATGCCGCCGGCGCAGGGCACGAAGATCATGGTGGTCGGCGCGACGCGGGCAATGTAGGCGGCGTCGTGGCCGGCGCCCGACACCATGTCGCGCGACTTGAAGCCGGCTTTCTCGGTGCCGACGCGGACGCAGTCGATCAGCTCGGGCGCGAATTTGACCGAAGGCGACTCCCAGATGCGCGCTTCCTTGTAGGACAGCTTCAGCGGCTGCAGGATGTCGCCGAGCGCGGCGCGGAATTTCGCCTCCATGACGTCGAGCACGTTGTCGTCGGGGTGGCGGAAATCGACGGTGAAGAACACTTCGCCGGGCACGACATTGCGGCTGTTCGGCTTGTTCTCAAGGAGCCCGACGGCGCCGACGGCGTTGGGCGCGTGCTCGAGCGCGATGGCATCGATCCGCTCGATCATGCGGGCGGCGCCAAGCAGCGCATTCTTGCGCAGCCGCATCGGCGTGGCGCCGGTGTGCGCTTCCTGGCCGGTGACGGTGACTTCGTACCAGCGCATGCCCTGCACGCCTTGGACAATGCCGATCATCCTGGCTTCGTCTTCGAGGATCGGGCCCTGCTCGATGTGCAGTTCGAACATGGCGGTGAATTTGCGGGCGCCAGCTTTCTCCTCGCCCTGATAGCCGATGCGCTTTAATTCCTCGCCGAAGGTCTTGCCGTCGCGATCGGTGCGCGCATAGGCGAATTCGGGCGTGAACACGCCGGCGAACACGCCGGAAGCGAGCATGGCCGGCGCGTAGCGCGAGCCTTCTTCGTTGGTCCAGTTGACGATCTCGATCGGCGCGTTGGTTTCGTAGCCGGTCTCGGCGAGCGTGCGCATGGCTTCGAGCGCACTGAGCACGCCGAGCACGCCGTCGAACTTGCCGCCGGTCGGCTGGGTGTCGAGATGCGAGCCCATGGCGATCGGGGGCAGGTCCTGGTTCTTGCCGGCCCGGCGCGCGAACATGTTGCCGACCTCGTCAACCGAAACCGTGCAGCCGAGCGCCTCGCAGCGCGCCTTGAACCAGTCGCGCACCTGCCGGTCGAGATCGGTCAGGGTGAGCCGGCAAATGCCGCCCTTGGCGGTGGCGCCGATTTTTGCGGTTTCCATCAGCGTGTCCCAGAGCCGCTGGGCGTTTATCTGCAGGTTCTGCATGGGCTCCCTCAGTCGGAAGGGTGGCTCGCTACGGCGTGACATCGACGCGCTCGACCGGGCGCGGGGCGGTAAGCTCGCGCCAGGCGGCGTTGGCGACATGCACGGCCGGGAACGGAGAGCTGGTCCCGGTTGTCCGAACAGATTTTCCGCATCGATAAGTGGAGCCTCTGCCGGGGTTAGGCTGCCAAGCGGATAGGCAGCGGCGTGAAGTAGGCGTGATCGGGTGTTATGCCGTCAAGGCTCGAGTGTGGACGTCGGCCATTATAAAAGTCCAGATAGCGGCCAATCGAAGCGCGGGCTTCGCTGACGCCTTCGTAGGCCCGCAGATACACCTCCTCGTATTTGATGCTGCGCCAAAGCCGCTCGACGAACACGTTGTCCCGCCAAGCCCCCTTGCCGTCCATGCTGATGGCGATCCCGTTTTGGATCAGCACACCAGTGAACGCCGCACCGGTGAACTGGCTGCCCTGATCCGTGTTGACGATCTCGGGCTTGCCATAGCGGGCGAGAGCGTCCTCAAGCGCCTCGACGCAGAATGCCGCCTCCATTGTGATCGATACACGCCACGACAGCACGCGACGACTGAACCAATCGAGCACAACAGCCAGATAGACGAAGCCACGCGCCATCGTGATGTAGGTGATGTCCATCGCCCACACCTGGTTCGGCTGCGTGATCGCCATCCCGCGCAGCAGATACGGGTAGATCTTGTGGCCGGGCTCTGGCTTCGTCATGCGCGGACGGCGATAGAGGGCCTCTATCCCCATCCGCCGCATCAGCGTCTTCACATGACGGCGGCCGATCTTGCACCCCTCGGCCACCAGCAGGCCTCTCGATAGCCGACTTCCCGCGAACGGGAACTCCAGATGTAGTCGGTCGAGACGCCGCATGGTCGCTAAGTCGGCTTCCGACACCGACCGCGGCAAGTAGTAGACGCTACCACGGCTGATGTTCAGAGCTTCCGCTTGCTTGGTGATCGGAAGATCGTGCGCACGGTCGATCATCGCCTTGCGCTCGGCAGCCCGGCTTTGCTGAGCGCTCCCTCTAAAAAATCATTCTCGAGCGTCAGCTCGCCGATCTTCGCGTGCAGCGATTTCACGTCGACGGCAGGCTGCGTCGATCCGCTGCCGCCCCCTGGACCGAAGACGTCGGCAGCCCCGCCCTCGAGCTGCGCCTTCCACGATGTGATCTGATTGGGGTGGACGTCAAACTGCTCCGCAAGTTCAGCCAGCGTGCGATCGCCCTTGATGGCCGCAAGCGCCACCTTCGCTTTGAAACCCGGTGTGTGGTTCCGGCGCGGTCGTCTTGTCATGGTTGCTCCTGATTCGCAGGCCACAGCGTGCCCGCCGTCAGGCAGAAACTCCACCTAGCGTCCTGTGCAGAGTTCCGGAACCAGCTCTCGGATCGCGCGCGACATATTGGCCGGCGCCGGCGGTGGCGCGCAAATCGCCGTCGAGCCAGGCGATCGCGCCGCGCGAGACTGTCGCGCGCGGCAGGCCGGTGCAGCGATAGCCCTCGAACACATTATAGTCGATGCGGCTGACCTGCTTCTTGGCCGCGATGGTTTTGCTGGCGGTCGGGTCCCAGATCACCAGATCAGCGTCGGAGCCGACCGCGACCGCGCCCTTCCGCGGATAGACGTTGAGGATGCGGGCGATGTTGGCCGACGTCACCGCGACAAATTCTTCTTTGGTGATGCGCCCGGTATTGACGCCGGCGGTCCACAGCACCGGCATCCGGTCCTCGAGCCCGCCGGTGCCGTTCGGTATTTTGGTGAAGTCGGTGCGGCCAAGCCGCTTCTGCTCGGTGGTGAAGGCGCAGTGATCGGTCGCCACCGCTTGCAGCGAGCCAGATTGCAGGCCGGCCCACAGGCTATCGCGGTGCTCCCGGGTGCGGAACGGCGGCGACATCACCCGCCGCGCGGCGTACTCCCAGTCCTTGTTGCGGTATTCGCTCTCGTCGAGCACGAGATGCTGGATGATCGGCTCGCCGAACACGCGCTGGCCCGCGGCCCGGGCGCGGGCGATCGCCTCATGGGCGTCGCGGCTCGAGGTGTGGACGATATAGACCGGACAGCCGGCCATGGCGGCGATCATGATAGCGCGGTTGGTGGCCTCGCCTTCGACCGAAGGCGGCCGCGAATAGGCATGGCCTTCGGGGCCGGTCATGCCGGTGCCGAGATAATATTGCTGCAGGTGCCAGACCAGATCGCCGTTCTCGGCGTGTACGATCGGCATGGCGCCGAGGAAGCCGCAGCGCGCGAACGAATTGTACAGCTGGTCGTCATTGACCATCAACGCGCCCTTGTAGGCCATGAAGTGCTTGAAGGTGTTGATGCCGTAGGTTTTGACGCAAGTTTCCATCTCGTCGAATACCGGCTTGTCCCACCAGGTCACCGCCATGTGGAAGCCGTAGTCGGATGCCGCGCCTTCGGCCTTCCGTCGCCAGTCCTGATAGGCGGCGAGCATCGACTGGCCGGGCGCGGGAATGCACATGTCGACGACCATGGTGGTGCCGCCGGAGAGCGCGGCCTTGGTTCCCCATTCGAAGTCGTCGGCGGTCACCGTGCCCATGAACTCGAATTCGAGGTGGGTGTGCGGATCGATGCCGCCCGGCATGACGTAGCAGCCTCCGGCGTCGATTACTTCGGCGCCGGCCGGCGCCTCGAGATCGGCGCCGATCGCGGCGATTACGCCGTCGCGGAGAAGGACGTCGGCGCGGCGCGAATTGTCGTGGTTGACGACGGTGCCGCCGCGTATGAGCTTTAACATGTCGGTCTGCCTCCTGGCCGTACCCGGCCTGCGCGGGGTCTCTCGACGCATTTTTGTCGAGTTGCCGGCGGTTCGTCAAAGCCGGCAATGAGGAGACGATGAATGTCGCGCTGGTCAAAGGGCGGCGTGCCGGCGTGCCTGGTGATTTTCCTCGCGGGCGGGGCGCCGGACACCGGCCGCGCCCAGGACGATAAGCCGACGGCGCAGCAGATCGTGGCCATTCGCACCTGCGCCGAGAAAAACGAGGACGACGTCACCGAGGCCGAACGGCAATGCCTGTTCAATCTGGTGGCCACGCCGTGCCAGGAGACCACCGACGGCGGTCAATCGACTTACGGGATGGCGGCCTGCTTTCGCCGCGAAGCGTTGATCTGGGACGACCTGCTCAACGCGAACTACAAAAGCCTGCGCGACGGTCTCGATCCGCAACAGGCGGCCGGGCTCCGCGACATGCAGCGCGCCTGGATCGCATCGCGCGACGCCACCTGCGCCTTCTACGACGCCAAAATCCAGGGCACGATCGCCATCCCGATGGGCGCGGCCTGCCTCGCCCGCGAGACGGCGCGGCGGGCTTTGCTGCTGAAGTTCTTTACCCGGATGTAAAGCACTGGTCGCAAGGTCCTGCGGGGCGCTGTCATCGACTGGCCTTGTAACACCGGCTAGACTGCGACCGCTGATTGCGTGAAAGCCGCAACCGCCCGGGGCGAACCATAAAAATTCCGGCCATCCACGCCACAGCGGTGGGCGTCGAACCCCAGCGCCGCGATCAGCCAGTGAAACAACGGCGTCGGTGCGTCCCAGACGAGAACTTTGCGGTCAGAACTGCTCAATGGGTCCGCTCCGATGCGATGGATGAGGACGCTGCGGGCTCCGCTTTATGATCGTCGCGCCAAAGCCGCAAGCGGATCGGCTGCGATGGAGAATTGCCCGGCCATTGGCCGATTCGGTCATCGGACAACCCTCATTCATTGGCGTATCGGCACTGCCGCAAACCGACTAACTCACTGAATCGACGACAAATCAGCTATGATGGCGCTGCGCACCGAAACAGCGCCGGAGCGAGCGCCATGCTGCGCGTGCGATTAAAAGCGGATGGGCGTTTGGTGGAAATCCTGCCTAACGGCAGCGAGCGTGCCATCGCGTTTTCCGACGGCCAGCCAGGCGCGGCGCGCGTCAATGGCGACACCGCGCTGTCGGCGAATGGCCGTTTTCTCGATGCCGCCTATGCCCGCAATGTGCGCGGCCAGACCGGCCTGACGCAGACCGCTTTTGCCGCCCGGATCGGCGTGCCGGTCGAGACCGTGCGCAACTGGGAGCAGGGCAAGCGTTCGCCGCGCGGGCCGGCGCGGGCGCTGCTCAAGGTGATCGAGCGGGCGCCCGAGGCCGCCTTTGCGGTATTGGGCGGCAAGCGGCGCTGACGGGTTTATCGCCGCCGGGCTTTTTGCAGCCGCCTTGGATTGAACCAAATGGCGCCCTGTGATTTTGGTGGGGCATGACGCTTCCGGAAAACCGGGTTCCATTCCGGATCAAGTGCGGGACAGGCTTTTTCCGGACCATGCTGACGTGGCTGAGGTGAACGCGAACATAGCCAACATCCCGGTCGTCGCCGCCAAGGGCGCGCACATCCCGCAGCTCGGCCTCGGCACCTGGGAGCTGCGCGGCCGCGGCTGCGCCCGCGTGGTCGAGCAGGCCTTGCGGCTGGGCTACCGGCACGTCGACACCGCCGAAATCTACGATAACGAGCGCGACGTCGGCGAAGGCCTGCGCAGCTCCGGCGTTAGGCGCGGCGATGTGTTCGTGACGACGAAAATCTGGCCGGCGCATTTCGCCCCGCGCGATCTCGAACGCGCCGCCCGCGATTGCCTGGTGCGGCTGCGCCTGAGCGAGGTCGATCTGCTGCTGTTGCATTGGCCCAATCCGCAGATCCCGCTGCGGGAAACGCTTGGCGCGCTCGCCAAGGTCAAGCATGAGGGGCTCGCCCGGAATATCGGCGTGTCCAACTTCACTGTGGCGCTGATCGAACAAGCCTCGCGGGCCACCGGCGAACCCCTGGTGTGCGATCAGGTCGAATGCCATCCGTTTCTCGACCAGTCGAAGGTCATCGCCGCCTGCCGGGAGTACGGCATGGCCGTGGTCGCCTACAGCCCGATCGCCAAGGGAAACGCCCCCGATGACGCGGTGCTCAAAAGGATCGGCGCCGCCCACAAGAAGACCGCGGCACAGGTGTCGCTCCGCTTCCTGGTGCAGCAGAATATCGTCGTCATTCCGCGCACCAGCAGGGTCGAGCGGTTGTCCGAGAACGCGGCGATCTTCGACTTTTCGCTCAGCGAGGCGGAAATGGCCGAGATCGCCAAGCTCGCGCGCCCCGACGGCCGCCTGATCAACTTCGCGTTTTCCGGCCAGCCGAAATGGGATTGAGCGCTCAGAACTCGACGTCGAGCTCTTCGAGCTCGTCGGGCTCGACCTTGGCGGCGGCGATCCATTCCTGCATCAGCGGCAGCGCCATGATGGTGCGGCAATACTGCGCCGAGGCCGGGTCGAGGGCGACGTCGTAGGTGATAAAGCGCGCGCACACCGGCGCGTACATGGCGTCGGCGGCGCATGGCTTGGCGCCGAACAGATAGGGCCCTTTGTACTTGTCGAGGCACTCGCGCCAGATCGTGGTGATGCGCTCGATGTCGCCGCGCGCCCCGGCCCACGACTTGAAGCCCGGGAAATGCGCTTTCAGGTTCATCGGCAGCGCCGAGCGCAGATTGCTGAAGCCGGAATGCATCTCGCCGCAGATCGAGCGGCAATGGGCGCGCTCGGCCTGATCGGCTGGCAACAGGCCGGCCTCGGGGCGGATTTCATGCAGGTATTCGGCAATCGCCAGTGTGTCCCAGACCTTGAGCCCGTCATGGATGAGGCAGGGCACCAGGAAAGACGGCGACAGCAGCAGCAATTCGGCGCGGGTCGAGGGGTCGTCGGTGCCGACATGCTGCTCCTCGAAGTCGAGGCCGGCCATTTTGCAGAGCAACCAGCCGCGCAGCGACCATGAGCCGTAATTTTTGCTGGCAATGGTGAGGGTGGCCTTGGACATCGCGCTCGTCTCGTAAAATCAAGCCATATCAAATGGTTGCGATCAATTGATCGCCTGCCGGGCGACGACGGCGTGTGCTCTGTTTGCCCGATTCCCGCGCCCTGTCCCCCCTGTGCAGGATGGTACACAATTTTGTCGCAGCGCAACAAAAAATGCACTAGCTTCTCCGCGTTGGGGGGGTGGTCGAGGTATGCCGTCGCCAGGCGGACCGCGGCGCCGGTGGACAACGGATGCTGTATTTCGCCTATCAGGCCCAATCCGATTTCATGACGCCGGTGCGAGCCTGGGCCACGTTGGCCACGGCCGCCGGGCATCGCCAGCCGCTCAATGGTCAAGGGCTGCGCAACCTGACCGCGGCCTACGAGCTGATCACGCGGATGGGGCTCACCCATACCCGGCCGGCCTTCGGCATCCGCTCCGTGGCCGTCGGCAATCGCGAGGTCGAGGTGCGCGAGGAGGCGGCGCATTCGACGCCATTCGGCACGCTCCTGCATTTCAAGAAAGATATCGCCGCCGCGCAGCCGCGGGTCCTGCTGGTGGCGCCGCTGTCGGGCCACTTCGCCACGCTATTGCGGGCGACGGTGCGCACCATGCTCCCCGATCATGACGTTTTCATCACCGATTGGCACAACGCGCGCGACGTGCCGCTGATCGCGGGCCGTTTCGGCGTCGACGAATATGTCGAGCACCTGATCAAGTTTCTCGAAGTCATGGGGCCGGGCTCGCACATTCTCGGCGTTTGCCAGCCCTGCGTCGCCGTGCTCTCGGCGGTCGCGGTGATGGCGCAGACGCAAAATCCGGCGCAGCCGCGCTCGATGACGCTGATGGCCGGGCCGATCGATTGCCGCGTCAACCCGACCAAGGTCAACGAGCTCGCCAACAAGCGCGACATCGCCTGGTTCGAGCGGATGCTGACCGCGTCAGTGCCGATCCGCTATCCGGGCGCGTTTCGCCGGGTCTATCCGGGGTTCGTCCAGCTCGCCGCCTTCATGAGCATGAACATCGAGCGCCATGTAAAGGCGCACAAGGAGCTGTACGACAATCTCGCCAACGGCGAACTGGAGAAGGCAGCAGCCACCAAGGCCTTTTACGACGAATATTTCGCCGTGCTCGACCTCACCGCCGAGTTCTATCTCGAGACCGTGCGGATCATCTTCCAGGAATACGCGCTGCCGCTCGGCAAGCTGAAATGGCGCGGCGAGACCATCGAGCCGAGCGCGATCCGCCGCACCATGCTGCTCACCGTCGAGGGCGAGCGCGACGACATCTGCGCCGTCGGCCAGACCGTCGCCGCGCACGACCTGTGCAGCAAGCTTCGCCCGTATCTCAAGCGCCACCACATGCAGGCCGGCGTCGGCCATTACGGCGTGTTCTCCGGCAAGCGCTGGGAGAAGCAAGTCTATCCGATTTTGAAGAATGTGATTTTGTCGAGCGATTAGCGGCTTTGCGGGTTGCGTAGAAAATCAACGGAAGTTGCGGAAATTACGGAAAAGGAGTATATTTTCACAAGCGACAAGGATTATGGGGCATGAGTGAGAAAGTGCCGGCTTCGGAATTCACCAAGAATTTTGGCCGTTATAAAATGTTGGCGCAGCGCGAGGCGGTGGCCGTTTCCAGCCATGGACAGATCACCGGGTACTTCGTCAGCGCGCACGAGTATGAGGAATTGCTCAAGCTGAAAGGCAACCGGCGGAGCTTTGCGACGGCAGAGCTGTCGGACGAAAAGGTCCGGGCAATCACGTCCTCGCGCATGGCCAAACGTCACGATCCTCTCAACAAAGTGCTTGATCGGAAGTAACGCGGCGCATGGCGCTTCCGGATCCCGAGCTGGGTCTCGTCATCTCTTACGCGTATTTGTGACGCCATAAACACGAGAGCGGGCAAGAGGAGGGGCGGAAGGATCGCCCGAGCGTGATTGTGCTCGCCGTCGAGCGTGCGCGCGATGAGGTAACCGTCGTAACGGTGCTTCCGATCACGCATCGCGCGCCACACGACCCCGCCGCGGCTGTGGAAATTCCGCCGCCGGTAAAGAATCTGCTTGCCCTCGATGCCGAACGTTCCTGGGTTGTCGTCGATGAAGGCAATGAATTCGTCTGGCCGGGGTATGATTTACGCAAGGTGCCGGGCAATCCCGCGCGGTACGATTACGGTTTTTTGCCGCCGCGGTTTTTCAATCAGGTACTCAAAGCGTTCGGCGCGTGGCACAAAACCAAAAAAGGGGCCGGCTTGACGGAACGGTGACCGTCGAGCGGCCCGGCAAACAAGCGAGGACGAAGATGGCCACAAGCGTCAAGCAGATGCTGGAAGCCGCCAACGCCGTGGTGCCGAAGATCACGCCGGCGCAGGCGCAGGAGATGATCGCCAAGGGCGATACGCTGGTGGTCGACGTGCGCGACGCGCCCGAGGTGCAGGCGAGCGGCAAGGTCGCCGGCGCCATTGCCGTCTCCCGCGGCATGCTGGAATTCCGCGCCGATCCGGACTTGCCCTCGCACGACAAGAATTTCGCCAAGGACAAGACCGTCCTCCTCTATTGCGGCTCGGGCGGCCGCGCCGCGCTTGCCGGCAAGATGCTCAAGGATCTGGGTTACGAGCGGGTCTATAACCTCGGCGGGTTCAAGGACTGGGCCGACTCAGGCGGCGCGGTCGAGAAGCCGAGCTAGGAGCCGATACGCGCACCCTTACCGCATCGCCGCTGCGATGTTGCCGCCATCGACGGTGGTGACGTCGGCAGTGGTTTTCAGTTCAAGCGCCTGGTGCAAGAAGGCTTGCGCCACGTCGTCGGCGGTGACTTCGCGGCCGAGCAGATTACCGCTCATGTAATCGTGCTCGCTCAAGCCACGCGCCTTGGCGCGCGCGGCGATCATCTCCGGCGTCAGCAAGCCTGAGCGGATGCGGTCGGCATTGACCGCGTTGGCGCGGATGCCGTCTGCGCCATAGTCGAGCGCGTATTGGCGCATCAGCGCCAGCAGCGCCGCCTTGGGGATGCCGTAGGGGCCGAAATTGGGGCCCGGATTGACCGCCTGTTTGGAGACGTTAAACAGCAGGCATCCGCCGGTTTTTTGCGCCAGCATGATCTTGATCGCGGCCTGCGCCGCGCGTTGCTGGCCGTAGAAATTCAGCTCGAAGCTTTGCCGCAGAACCGCCTCGTCGACTTCGCCGATGCGGCCCTGCCAGGCGGCGCCGGCATTGGCGACCAGAATATCGAGGCCGCCGAAATTCTCTGCCACCTGATCGAACGCCGTGCGCACGGAGGCGGCGTCGGTCACGTCGCACTGCACCGGCAGCGCGGCCGGGCCGATCGCTGCGGCCTTCTCGGTGGCGGCGGCAAGGTTGACGTCGAGCAGGGCGACTTCGGCGCCGGCCGCGGCGAAGGCCTTCGCGGTCGCGGCGCCGATCGCGCCGGCGGCGCCGGTGATCGCGGCAATCTGTCCGGCGAGCGGCGGTTCCTGGCGCGCGCCAAGCTTGGCCTGCTCCAGCGGCCAATATTCGACATCGAACATGTCGGCTTCGGAAATAAACTCAAAGCGGCCGATGGCTTCGGCGGCGTCGACCACAGCCATCCATTCGCTGGCGATGTCGGCGGCAATGGCAGCCTCGCGTTTGCTTCGACCAAGGCCAAAAAAGCCCAAGCCAGGCACCAAGACGACGCGGGGGAGGGGATCGAGCTCTCGCTTGATGCCGCCGACGCGCCGATTGTTGCGCGCGAAATATTCGCGATAGCTTGCGGCAAATGCCTCGACGGCTTGGCGGGTCGCCTGCGCGAAATCGTCGAGCTTTCCCGGCTCCGGATGGGGGAGCACAAGCGGCCAATTTTTGGTCCGTATGGTGTGGTCCGGCGTAACCACCCCGGCCTGACGGACGCGCTGGAGATCGGTGCTGGCGAGAAAATCAAGCACGGGATCGCCGGTGCGAAATTCGAGCACCGATCGGCGCCAGGCGCCGTCGATTTTTTCGTCCTTAAAGCCGCAGGCGCCGCGGACGATGGGCGCTATTGCAGCAACCGGCGCGGTGTCGCGCCGGAGCCTTGCGATTACGACCGTCTTTTTGTTGCGCTCGATGAAATCCTCGGCGAGCGTGACCATTTCGATCATGCGCTCGTAGGCTTCGCGTGCGCTCTCGCCGAACGTGACAATGCCGTGTTTGCTCAGGATGAGGCCGTCGCTCGGCGTGGTTCGCTCAAAGACGTCGATTGCTTTCCTGGCGAGACCAAACCCGGGCATGAGATACGGCACGAAGGCCAGCCGGTCGCCAAAGACGTCGGCGCATTTTTTCTCGCCATCCGGTTGATCGATGATGCTGAGAACCGCCCGCGCATGGCTGTGATCGACAAATGTGTGCGGCAAAAATGCGTGCAGCATGACCTCGACGGACGGATTTGGCGCCGAAGGATCGATGAGACTGGCACGCTCGATGGCGATGAGCTCATCGTCGGCGATGGCGTCGCGTGCGCGCAGCCGCCGCAATGGCTCAAGCCGCACCGCCGGCAGGCCTTCGGGTTCAATCGCTGCCATGTCGGCGCCGGTGGCCTTGACCCGCAACACCGCGACCTTCTCGCCGAGGAGGTCGACCGCGTGGGTCTTCAGCGACGTATTACCGCCGCCGTGCAGTACCAGCTTGGGATCGCGGCCGAGCAGTCGGGTCGTGTAGATTCGCAGCGCCAGGTCGCGCGCGACGCCGGATTTGGCGCCGTGCGCAACAATGGCTTCGGCGTCACGCTCGACCCAGGCGCTCTTCATGGCGCGCTCCGAGCCGCCTTGTGGCAGCCGGTCTCAAGCTCCGGTCCATCACCCGCCGGCAAAGCGGCGCGACCACCAGCCGCTGCGGCGCGGCCGATCGGCGTCCTCGCTGTCGCCGACTTCGGTGATGACGGGATCCGGGCTGGGAGCTGACGGCGGCTCCGCCGTCGCCGGCGCCGGATGAGACAGATCGGCGGCACCGGTGATCGGCGCCGGTTCGCGCACGGTCGAACGGCGGCGCGGCGGCTCCGGTTGGGCGGGTGCCGGCGGCTGCGAGGTTCGGGCTTCTGCCTCCGCGGGTTCGGGGGATCGCGGCGCGGACCCCGCCGGTGGCGCCGCATCGAGGTCGGCGACGGCCTCCTGCAGATCCGGTTCGGTCGCGAGCGGCGCAACCAGCTCTTCGGCGGTCGTCAACGCAGGCTCCGGCTCGGGCGTTTCGTGATCCGACGCCGCCGGCATCCCGTCCTGCTCCCGTTCCTGCCGATTGCGCCGGCCGCCGCGGCGGCCGCGCCGCCGCCGCCGCCGCTCGCCGTCGCGCTGCGCCTCGCCTCTGTTCTCAGCTCCGTTGATGACGACGGTCTCGCCGATCTCTTCGGCGACATCGTCAGCGGACATGTCGCCAATCGCCTCGTCGCCGGGCTCGCCATTGGCTTCGGCGAATTCTTCGTGGCGGTGCGGCTGCCCGTGGGCTTCGCCGCCATTGCGACCGCGGCGCCTGCGGCGGCGCCGGCGGCGCGGTTCGCCTTCGCCTTCGGCTGGCTCGGGGCGCGCCTCCGCCGCCGTCGCCTCGGCTTGCTCGCCGTCTTCGGCTTCGAGGACGTCGGCCTCTTCGAGGTCATCCTCCTCTTCGAGCGGCGCGGCCGCGACCGTCTCGCTGCGCGCCGCCAGCGCCCTGGCGGCTTCGACCGTATGCACCTGCTCGCCGCGATCGATCGCGAACGCCTGCGGCGCGATCAGCGTGTCATCGGCGCTGATGGTGATGGTAATGGCGAAGCGTTCCTCCAGCGCCCGCAGATGCGCGCGTTTCTGGTTGAGAACGTAGAGCGCAACATCGCGGCCGGGTGCGTGCGATCAGATTGTGCGTCGCGCCCTTGATCAATTGCTCCTCGAGGGCGCGCAACACCTGCAGAGCGAGCGACGACACCGAGCGGACATGGCCGCTGCCGCCGCAATAGGGGCATTTCTCGGTCGAGCTTTCGAGCACGCTGGTGCGGATGCGCTGGCGCGACATTTCTAGCAGGCCGAAATGCGAGATGCGGCCGACCTGGATGCGGGCGCGATCTTGCTTCAGGCATTCCTTGAGCCGGCGCTCGACCGAGCGGTTGTTGCGCTTCTCGTCCATGTCGATGAAGTCGATGACGATCAGCCCGGCGAGATCGCGCAGCCGCAGCTGGCGCGCGATTTCGTCGGCGGCTTCCAGATTGGTCTTGAGCGCGGTGTCCTCGATATGATGCTCGCGCGTGGCGCGGCCGGAATTGACGTCGATCGCGACCAGCGCCTCGGCCTGGTTGAGCACGATGTAGCCGCCCGAGCGCAGCTGCACCATGGGCGAGAACATGCCGTCGAGCTGGTTCTCCACCCCGTAGCGCGACAACAGCGGTTGGGTATCGGCGTAAAGCTTCACGTTCTTGGCATGACTCGGCATGAGCATGCGCATGAAGTCCTTGGCCTCCTGATAGGCCTCCGGCCCGGCGACGATGACCTCGTCGATGTCCTTGGAGTAGAGGTCGCGGATCGAGCGTTTGACCAGCGAACCCTCTTCGTAGACCAGCTTCGGCGCCGTGGATTTCAGCGTCAGGTCGCGCACGGTCTCCCACAGCCGCAGCAGATACTCGAAATCGCGCTTGATCTCGGTCTTGGTGCGGCTGGCGCCGGCGGTGCGCACGATCACGCCCATGCCTTCGGGAACTTCAAGCTCCTGCGCGATTTCCTTGAGCCGGGAGCGGTCTTCGCCGCTGGTGATCTTGCGGCTGATGCCGCCGCCGCGCGCGGTATTGGGCATCAGCACCGAGTAGCGGCCGGCAAGCGACAGATAGGTGGTCAGCGCCGCGCCCTTGGTGCCGCGTTCCTCCTTGACCACTTGCACCAGCATGACCTGCCGGCGCTTGATGACTTCCTGGATCTTGTACTGGCGGCGGTAGCGCGGCGCGCGATCGGGGACCTCCTCGAGCGCGTCGGCGCCGCCGACCAATTCAACGATGTCTTCCGCCTCTTCCTCGCCGTTCTCCCCGCCGTGATCGTCGCCGCCAGCTTCCGGGGCCTTGCCGGTGTCGGCGAGGTCGCGCGGCTCTGTCGCGTCGGCTGCGTGGGCATTCTCGGCGGCGGTGATTGCGGCGTCATGATCGGGGATGAGTTCGGCGTCCGCTGTCGGCTCTCCGGTCGGCCCGTACTGCTCCTCGGTCTCCTCTCCCGATGTCGCTTCGGTTGGCTCCGGCGCTTCGATGCTGGGCGGTTCGACGCCCTCGCTGGCACCTGGCGGAGTTAGCGCCGACAGCAGCTGATCCTCCGGCAGCGTCGTCGGTCCTTCGGTATCCTCGGCTTCGACGGCCGCTTCATCGGCTTCGGTCTCGACCAACGATTGGGCGATGGTCGGTGCTTCGCCGGCCGCGGCCTGTTCCTCGGTTCCGTGTTCGGTCGGGATTTCTTCGACGGGCGCCGACTCGGCCGGTTGGCCGCGCACGACTTCATCGTCGCGATGCGCTGCCGACGATCGGCCGCGGCCGCGATGCCGCCGCGAGCGGCGATCGTCCTCGTCGTCGGCGGCGCGCTGGGCGCGGCCTTCTTCGTCGATCAGCGCCTGCCGGTCGGCGACCGGAATTTGGTAATAATCGGGATGGATTTCGCTGAACGCCAGGAAGCCGTGGCGATTGCCGCCATAATCGACGAAAGCGGCTTGCAGCGACGGCTCGACGCGCGTCACCTTCGCCAGATAGATGTTGCCTCGTAGTTGCTTACGCTGCGCGGACTCGAAATCGAATTCCTCGACGCGGTTGCCGCGCAAGACGACCACCCGGGTTTCCTCCGGATGGGTCGCGTCGATGAGCATTTTGTTGGCCATTGGCAAATCTCGTAAAGGCTGGCGTGCGGTACGCTTCGCGCCGTAGCGGCGATGAAGCGCACGGTGAGCCGCCCATTTGTCGGTGAATGAAACGGATCGGGAACTCCGAGCGCGGCAAACGGAAATCGGCCCGCTGGCCGGCGCGCGTTAACTGAGCGTCGCCGTACCGAGCCGATCGAACCTCTTGCGCCTCGAACATGAACTCCAAACCGTGGTGGACGGCGGCGCTCTAAAGCCGCCGCGATTACTCTGAGTGCTCACGGTATCAGCGACACCGCTTCGGCAGCCCTTAAAGCTGTCGACACGCGCACCGCACGGTGGGCGCCGGTTGCCCCTTCTCCTTTAGGGTATCGGGCTCGCTTATTCGCCAGCATCGGTCGGCGCTTCGTTTGCGCCGCACCGGTCGATAAGCGGCATCCACCTTGAGCTCCCGCTATCGGTTCGGGAGCCATCGCGGCGGACCTGCCGGATGCCCTGACGGGACACAACCGGAACCTTTGACCGTCAGCCCTATCTTCTTAAGGCCGCAGGTGCGGAATTGGCAAGCCGCATCTGACATTTGCCAAAATCGGTGACCTTGGTAGGCGGCCGCGCCAGCTGTCCGTGCACCTCCGATATAGGTACTTAAGTTTCGATTAACCACGCATGCCTAATGGAGTAAGACTGGCGCGGAGGGTGGGGAAACCGATGGCTGTCCGGGTGGCAATCTGGGCTTTCCTCGGTCTTCTCTGCGCCACGGCCGCCTCGGCCGAAGACCGGTTGTCGGCGCCGGTTCCGCCGGCTGCCGATTCGTTTCCGGTGGCCACCGATGCGCGGCTCGGCGGCGACGAATCGCAGACGCGGTTCGTGATGGATTTCAGCCGCAAGGTCGATCTTCACGCTTTTACGCTCGCCGATCCCTATCGGGTCGTGCTCGATATTCCCCAGGTGACATTCCAGCTGCCGCCGAAGGCTGGCGAGACCGGGCGCGGCTTGATCAAGGCCTTTCGCTTCGGCCTGGTCATGAAAGGCGGCTCGCGTTTGGTTTTCGACCTTGCCAAGCCTGTGCGTATCGAAAAGGCCTTTGTCATTGACGCCGCCGACGGTGCGCCGGCGCGGCTGGTGCTCGATCTGGCGCCCACGGATCGCGCGAGTTTTTTGCGCCGGATCGATCTTGACAGCCGGCTCAGCCGCGCCGAGCTGCCCCGCGCTAGCGTCCCGGAGGCAAACAGCAACGATCCGGGGCCGCTTATCGCGCTCGATCCCGGTCACGGCGGCATCGATAACGGGACCAAGGCGCCAAGCGGCGAATTGGAAAAGGATATCGTGCTGAACATGGCCCAGCGCTTGCGCGACCGCCTCGAAAAAACCGGCAAATATCGGGTGCTCATGACGCGGAGCGACGACACCTTCGTGCCGCTGGCCGAGCGGGTGCACATGGCGCGCAATGCCGGCGCGTCACTGTTCGTCTCGATTCATGCCGACTCGCTGCCGCATGGCGAGGGCGACGCGCAGGGCGCCAGCGTCTACACGCTGTCCGATACCGCCTCGGATTCGGAGTCGGCCCGGCTTGCCGAGAAGGAGAACCGGGCCGACGTCATCGCCGGCGTCGATCTCAAATCCGAGCCGGACGATGTCGCCGGCATCCTGCTCGATCTTGCCGAGCGCGAGACCAAAGGCTTTTCCCTGCAGTTTGCGCACAAGCTGGTCAGCGAATTGAAAACGGCGACGCGGTTGCACAAGACGCCGCTCAAATCGGCGGGGTTTCGGGTGTTGCGGGCGCCGGATGTGCCTTCGGTCCTGGTCGAACTCGGCTACGTCTCAAATCGTGCGGATCTGAAATCGCTTCTCTCCGATACCTGGCGCAACCGCACGGCCGAGACGATCGCGCGGGCGATTGATTGTATTTCGCAACCCACATGGCCGGCGCCCGTGCCGGCGCCAACTGAGGCTCGGACGGCGCCCTTGTCATGCCCCAATGGCCTCAGTTTGAACAAAAAACGGAGCGACGACACGCGATGCTTGGGAGAGCTTCCGGGGGGCTGGAGTCCATAGCGCCGCACTGGGCGCTCGTCACGCGGTCGGCGGTTGGCCAATCGGACACAGCAGCGGGTGGGGCAGAGCGTTTGCAATGAAAATGTTGCTCCGGTTCCTGGGCTTCCTGTTTGCCGTCGGAACCATCTTTTTCATCGTCGGCGTGGCCGGGTGCCGCGGCGGTAATATGGCATTTCTCCAAGGACTTACCGGACTATTCTCAACTGCAGAATTACGAGCCGCCGGTGATGACGCGGATCCACGCCGCCGATGGCTCGCTGCTTGCCGAATATGCCAACGAGCGCCGCCTCTATTTGCCGATCCAGGCGATACCGAAACTCGTCACCAATGCCTTCATCGCGGCCGAGGACAAGAACTTCTACCAGCATCCGCGGAATTGACGTTTACGGCATCGCCCGCGCCGCCCTTCTCTATGTCCAGAATTTGGGAAGCAGCCGACGGCCGCAGGGCGCCTCGACCATCACCCAGCAGGTGGCCAAGAACTTCCTGCTGACCAACGAGGTCTCGATCACCCGCAAGATCAAGGAAGCGCTGCTGGCGCTGCGCATCGAGCGGACCTATTCGAAGGACAAGATCCTCGAACTCTATCTCAACCAAATCTACCTCGGCGTCGGCGCCTACGGCGTCGCGGCCGCGTCGCTGCTCTATTTCGACAAGTCGGTGCACGAGCTGACGATCGCCGAGGCCGCCTATCTCGCCGCGCTGCCCAAGGGCCCGAACAATTACAACCCATTCCGGCGCCGCGACGAGGCGATCGCGCGCCGCAACTACGTCATCGACCGCATGGTCGAGGACGGCTACGTCACCGCCGAGGCCGGTGAAAAGGCCAAGAAGGAGCCGCTCAACGTCACCGTGCGGCCGACCGGCGCCCATACTTTCGCGGCGGAATATTTCGCCGAGGAAGTCCGCCGCTACATCTTCGAGAATTACGGCGAGAAGAAGCTTTACGAAGGCGGGCTCTCCGTGCGCACCACGCTCGATCCCAAATTGCAGGTGCTGGCGCGCAAGACCATGATCAACGGGCTCGTCAATTTCGACGAGTCGCAGGGCTGGCGCGGCCCGTCACCAAGATCGACATCGACGGTGACTGGGGCGTCAAGCTCGCCGATGTGAAATCGCTGTCCGATATCGATCCGTGGCGGCTCGCCGTGGTGCTGCAGATCGACGATCAATCGGCGCGCATCGGCCTGCAGCCGGCGCGCGAACCCGGCGGCGCCGTGGTCAAGGCCCGCGAAGTCGGCATCATGCCGCTCGACGGCGTCAAGTGGGCGAAGCCCGCGGGCGCCCCGGCCAAGCAGGCCTTGCGCGTGAGCCAGATCCTTTCGCCCGGCGACGTCGTCTATGTCGAGCCGGCGAAAGAGCAGGGTCAGTTCCGGCTGCGCCAGGTGCCGGAAATCTCCGGCGCCATGGTGGTGATGGATCCGCATACCGGCCGCGTGCTGGCCATGGTCGGCGGCTTCTCCTTCGACCAGAGCCAGTTCAACCGCGCCACCCAGGCGCTGCGGCAGCCCGGCTCATCGTTCAAGCCGATCGTCTATGCCGCGGCGATCGACAACGGTTACACGCCCTCGACCATCGTGCTCGACGCGCCGATCGAGGTCGACACCGGACCGGGCGGCGGCGGCATCTGGAAGCCGGAGAATTACGGCGGCAAATTCTACGGTCCCTCGACGTTGCGTTTCGGCCTCGAACTATCGCGCAACGTCATGACGGTGCGGCTGGCGCAGGACATCGGCATGCCGCTGATCGCCGAATATGCCAAACGGTTCGGCGTCTATGACAATCTGCCGCATTATCTGTCCTACGCGCTCGGCGCCGGCGAAACCACGGTGCTGCGCATGGTCACCGCCTATTCGATGTTCGACAATGGCGGCCGGCGGGTGAAGCCGACCCTGATCGACCGCATTCAGGACCGCTATGGCCATACCATCTACAAGCATGACGAGCGCGAGTGCCGCGGCTGCGATGCCGATAGCTGGCACAACCAGCCGGAGCCGACGCTGATCGATCGCCGCGAGCAGGTCATCGATCCCATGACGGCCTATCAGATCACCTCGATGATGGAGGGCGTGGTCCAGCGCGGCACCGCGACGGTGGTGCGCGATGTCGGCAAGCCGATCGCCGGCAAGACCGGCACCACCAATGAGGAGAAGGACGTCTGGTTCATCGGCTTTTCGCCGGATATCGTGTGCGGCGTCTATATGGGTTACGACAAGCCGCGCCATATCGGGCGGCTGGCGACCGGCGGCCATCTGGCGGCGCCCGTCGTTCGCGATTTTCTGAAGGTCGCTCTGGCCGACAAGCCGCCGATTCCGTTCCGCGTCCCGCCCGGCATCAAGCTCATCCGCGTCGATGCCAAAACCGGCATGCGCGCCGGCCCGGGCGACACCCACGTCATCCTCGAAGCCTTCAAGCCCGGCACTGCCCCGCCCGATAACTACTCGGTGATCGGGGCGCAGTCCGTCAGCGGCGTACCGCAACAGGTCTCGCCCGACGCCGAGCGCGCCATCCGTACCGGGACCGGCGGCTTGTACTAAGGACAGGGTCGGTGATCGGGCGTGAGATATCACGCTTAGCGTGAAATCGTGCCGACATTGACAGTTGATCCCCGACTCCTGATATCTGGCTGCTATCATGCGCGCGGAAATCCAAACCATCGTCGCCGAGATCAAGCAGTCGGTCGGGCTGCTGAGGAGGCATCTTTGACGTCGACAAGGCGCGCGCCCGGCTGGCCGAGCTGAACCGGCAGGCCGAAGATCCCAATCTGTGGAACGACCCGCAGCGCGCCAGCCGGCTGATGCAGGAACGCACCGCGCTCGACGACCAGCTTGGCGCGATTTCCAGCATCGAGCAGGAGCTCGATGACCAGCTGACCATGATCGAGCTCGGCGAAGCCGAGAACGATCAGAAAGTCATCGCCGAAGCGGAAGCCGCGCTGCGCAATCTCAAGGCCGAGGTGGCGCGCCGCGAGCTTGAGGCGCTGCTGGCGGGCGAGGCCGACAATAACGACGCCTATCTCGAAGTGCATGCCGGGGCCGGCGGCACCGAGAGCCAGGACTGGGCCAACATGCTGATGCGCATGTATATGCGCTGGGCCGAGCAGCATGGTTTCAAGGTCGACTACATCGAGGAGACCGCCGGCGAAGAAGCCGGCATCAAGTCGGCCACCATCGAGGTCAAGGGCCGCAACGCCTATGGCTGGCTGAAGACCGAGAACGGCGTGCACCGGCTGGTGCGCATCTCGCCGTTCGATGCCAATGCCCGCCGGCACACCTCATTTGCCAGCGTCACCGTCTATCCCGTGGTCGACGACCGCATCAATATCGACATCAAGGAGGCCGACGTGCGGGTCGACACCATGCGCTCCGGCGGCGCCGGCGGCCAGCACGTCAACAAGACCGAGTCGGCGATCCGCCTCACGCACATTCCGACCAACATCGTGGTGGTGTGCCAGAACGACCGTTCGCAGCATCGCAACCGGGCGCAGGCCTGGCAGATGCTGCGCGCCAAGCTCTATGAAGCCGAGCTGAAGAAGCGCGAGGAGAAAGCCGCCGCCGACCAGGCCGCCAAGACCGATATCGCCTGGGGCCACCAGATCCGCTCCTACGTGCTGCAGCCCTATCAGATGGTGAAGGATTTGCGCACCGGCGTTGCCACCTCAAACACCGGCGGCGTGCTCGACGGCGACCTCGACCCGTTCATGGCGGCGGCTTTGGCGCAAAAGGCCTTCGGCACGGCGCCGGCGGATGTCGAGGATGTGGAATAGCGGCGCCGTGTGCGCTAAAAGAATCTCATCGTATACGCGGACTGCAAAGCATCCTCGGCGCTGGTCCCGATCACGCTGCTGCCTTTACTCGGCGGTCCCGCGGCTTCCGGTGAGAGATATTGCCGGACACACGGCATCGCGCCCGTTTGGCCTGAACACCTGGTCATCCGCCATATCGGTAGGCGCCGCCGTTTTTGATGGCGCGCCGGTACGCGGGCCGGGCGTGAATGCGCTGCAGGAAATCGAACAGCTTCGGGCGCGTCTGATCGAGGCCGGCGCGATCGCGCGCCGCTTCGAGCGGGAAGCTCAGCATGATGTCGGCGGCGGAAAAGCGCTCGCCGACGAACCACGGTGCACGCGCCAACTCCGCCTCCAAATAGTCGAGATGAAGCTTGAGCTGCGCATCCACGAAACCGCGGGCCGGCAAGCCCAGCAGTTCGAGTTTGCCGATGACCAGCTTCAGCAGCAGCGGCGGCATCAGCGAGCCTTCGGCGTAATGCAGCCAATATTTGTAACGCCAATGGAGGTCGGTATCGCGCGGCGGCGCCAAAGCGGGTCCGTAACGCTCGACCAGATAGTCGACGATCAATCCGGTTTCGGCGAACACCTTGCCGCCGTCCTCGATCACCGGAGATTTGCCGAGCGGATGCACGCGTTTTAGCTCCGCGGGCGCCAGCATGGTTTTTTTGTTGCGCTGGTAGCGCACCACCTCGTACCGGATATCCAACTCTTCGAGCAGCCATAACACGCGTTGGCTGCGGGAGTTGTTCAGATGGTGCACGCGGATCATGTCGAGGCGAATAGCGAGTGGCGGGCGACGAATGCTAAGCGGCGCGCAACGAAATAGCGAGACGGCTATTCGCTGCGCCTTATTCCCTATTCACCATTCGCGCCCAGCAGCCTGGCGCCGGCATTGAGGAATTTCTGCGGATCGACCGCCTCGCCGTCGACGCGGGTTTCGTAATGCAGATGCGGGCCGGTGGAGCGGCCGGTCGAGCCCATACGGCCGACGATCTGGCCGATCCGAATCTTGTCCCCGACATAGACGTCGATCTGCGACAGATGGCCATAGCGGGTCGACAGGCCGTTGCCGTGATCGATCTCGACCATCTTGCCGTAGCCACCGCTCCAGCCGGCCGCGGTCACGGTGCCGGCTGCGGTGGCGTGGATCGGGTCGCCGGCGTCGCCGCGGAAATCGATGCCGGTGTGCATCGCCGGAACATGCAGAAACGGATCGACGCGCACGCCGAAGGTCGAGCTGACGTCGATTTCACCGGTCACCGGTTTGCGCACCGGCACGAAGACGAGGCTGCGGCTGAGCTGATCGGTCTGCACCCGCGCGATGTTCACGCGGGTGAGCGCGCGTTCGAAGCCGTTGCCTTCGCCCGGCAATTTGATGGGGACGAAGGGGCCGCCGCTGCCCGAGGGCGGCGCGGCATGGAGCTTTAATCCGAGGTCGGCCAGAACGCCGCGCAATTTGCGGGCTTTGCTGTCGTAGCGTTCCTGCATCTGGGCCAGCGCGACGGTCTGCCGCCGCTCGACGCGGTCAAGCGAGGCTTCGACGCGGGCGAGCTTGGTGTTGAGGTCGGCGTCCCTGCCGCTCTTGTGATTCGTCGGTGCCGATTCCGGTTCGAGGAAGGAGCGCCGATCGCGGCTCTCAGGCAAGCGCAGGGAGTTGCCGGACTGCCGCGCGCCTGCCGCAGGTTCCTGATTACCGCGCGCCGGCCTGATCGAGCCGGTCGGCATCGGATCGATAACGCCGGTCAAAGCCGCGGCATGCGATTCGAGCGTCGACTCGCGGCGCAAAAGATCGTTGAGCTTCTGCTCGAACTGCTCTTGATCGAGCAACTGGCGGCTGGTGGTGCGATCGATCCGGGCGCGCAGTTCGGCGATACGGTCCTCATAGGCGTATTGCTGCTCGGCTTGACGTGCCACCAGGCCCTTGAGGAGATCGTCGCGGAAGGCGAAATAGGTGGCGGTCGCGACCGACCAGCCCGCCATGATGACGACGCTGCCGACGGCGATCCAGAACGCCACCGGCCCGAACCTGACCTGCCGTCCGGCATGGGCGATCGTGTAGCCCGCGGCCGTGGTTGCCTGGTTCGGATTCCGCGGTCGCGGCTCGATATGCGTGTTGAAATGCGTATTAAAGCGCGCGGTCTGCCGCGCCTGAGCCGCTTTCCCACCCGACATTGACGCTCCCACCGAGGCCCGAACGCGCGGTCCGGCACGCCCCGGGGGCGCATTTGAGCGGCGCATGGTTAATAATCAGGAAACCGCCGCTGACATTTTGCGGTCTTGGGTAAATGACTTCGGCAACTTCGCGGATGGTCCCGAACAGCCAGCGCCAGTGATCGGGACCGTCCGCCGGGTTTCGAAAAATTCAGCGCAAACGCGGTTTTTCACAGCGATTGGGCGGCGGCCAGCACTGCGTCGGCATGGCCGCTGACGGAGACTTTCGGCCACACGCGGGCGATGCGCTGGTCGGGCCCGATCAGCACGGTGGTGCGCACGATGCCCATGAACTTCCGGCCATTTACATCGATTTCTCCTGCCACACGCCGTAGGCCTCGAGCATGCGATGCTTTTCGTCCGAGGCAAGCGCGATCGATAGCCGGTGCTTCGACTTGAACTTGTCCTGCGCCGGCACCGGGTCGGCGGAGACGCCGAGAATCTCGGTCCCGGCTTTGCCGAAGGCGCCCTTGAGGCGGGAAAAGTCGATCGCTTCTTTGGTACATCCGGGCGTGTCCGCCCGCGGATAGAAATAGAGCACCAGCGCGCGCCCGGCGAAGTCGGACAGCGAAACGGTTCCGCCGCTGTCGCGGGGCAGTGTAAAGGCAGGAGCCTTTGCGCCGGGGACGAGATCGCTCGGCATGTGCCTTCCTTTCGACGCTTTCCAAGGGCCATTCTCGACGGCACACTAGGCGTGCGCGTGGACCGGGTCGATGGTGGCGGGTCGTTCCGAACGCAGCGCTGAACGCACCACGGACGAGGGGACGCCCGAGGGGCATGACCAATCAGGACAGGCAGCGCGCGGCGCTTCCGCGAAGGCGCTCGGTTATGCGCCTGCGCCGGCCGGCGCGGTTCTCTGCAGTCGATCCCGCTCCAACTTCGGGCGATAGCGAGCCAGAGCTCGAATCCAGGCTGCAGCTGGTGTTGCGGTTGTTCTTCACCCGCCACTGGTACTTTATCCGCAGCTTCGCGATCGGGATTTGCCTGTTCGGCGGCGTCGTCATCCTTGGCGGCCTCGCCTTGTGGTGGCGACTCGGCAGCGGGCCCGTTCAACTCGACGTCGTGACGCCGTGGCTGGCTTCCGCCATCGAAGAAAATTTCGGCAGCAGCCACCGGGTCGAAGTCGGCGGCACTCAGATCGAGCGCACCGAGAATGGCGGCATGGCGGTGCGCATCCGCGACATCGTGGTGCGCGATGCCGACGGCGCCGTCGTGGCGAGTGCGCCAAAGGCCGAGGTCCGCCTGTCCGGCTTAGGCCTGCTGAGTGGGCATCTGCGAGCGGAAAGCCTCAACCTGGTTGGCGCCGAAATGGCGGTGCGCATCGAGAAGGACGGCGGCGTCACCGTGTTCGCCGGCGCCAACGCCTATCCGATCGCGAGCGCATCGGTGCCGGCCTCCGCCGCCGCCGCGCTGTTGCGCTCGGCACAGGAAAAACGCGAGCCCGCCGCGTCCACGCCGCCCGCGAGCGCCAAGCCCGCGGGCTCGGCTCCGGCCGGCAATCTTGCCGCCGACGTCCAGCCGGCCGCGTCGCGCCGCGCCCGTGATGTTTTTGCTGCGCTATTGTCGTGGATCGACAGCATCGGCCAAACCGGCCTCGACGGCCATGACCTGGGCGAACTCGGACTCAAGAATGGCAATCTGACCGTTGACGACGCGCGCACCGGCAAGCATTGGGCGTTCCACGATATCAGCATCGGCGCCGAGCGTACGCACGGCGGCATCGAGGTCAGCATCGGTTCGGCCGATCCGGCGCAGCCATGGTCGATCAGCGCTGCGGTCACGCCGACCCGCAAAGGCTTCCGCAGGATCCAACTCGAAGCCCGCCGCGTCCTGGCCCGCGATCTGCTGTTGGCCGCGCGTCTCGATACCGGCAGTTGGCGCATCAACATGCCGTTGTCGGCGAGCTTAAGCGGCGAGATCGGCCCGGACGGGCTGCCGCAAACCCTCGCCGGTCGCATCGTCGCCGACAGCACTTCGGTCGTCGACACTAACGACCAGAACAGCCACATGGCGATCGATCGTGCCGAATTTCAGCTGAATTGGGACGCCACGACCCGGATCCTCTCGGTGCCGTTTCAGATTTTATCGGGCGGTGACCGCATCACGCTGATCGGACAGGTCGAGGCGCCGGCCGAAGCCAGCGGCGCCTGGTTGTTCAAGGTCGGCGGCGGCACGATGGTGCTGACCTCACCAGGCCCGCCAAACGATCCCCTGGTCCTCAACCGCATCGCCATAAGCGGCCACTACGACGGCGCCAAGCAGCGCTTTGTCATCGAGGAGGGAGACATCGGCAATTCCATTGTCGGCGTGGCCATGTCGGGCGCTGTGGATTTTTCCGGCGGCACCGTTCGCGTAGCGGCCGGTCTCGCCGGTACCCGCATGCCGGTCGAGTCGCTGAAACGGATGTGGCCGATATTCGCCAATCCCGAGGTGCGGGACTGGATCAACACCCACCTTTCGAGCGGCACGCTCGAGCGCATCGTGATCGCGGCCAATGCCCCGCTCGATACGCTCAAGGCCGGCGGCCCGCCGGTTCCCGACGACGGCCTCTCGATCGAGGCGCTGGCAACCAACTGCGTGATCCGGCCGGTCGATAATTTGCCGGCGCTGCATGACGCCGACCTCACCGTGCATATTGTTGGTCGCAGTGCCGCGGTCGCGCTCGGCAAGGCGACGGCCGATATGCCGTCGGGCCGCAAGCTTATGTTGTCGTCCGGCACGTTCGAGGTGCCCGATACGTCGCTGAAACCGCCGGTGGCCCGCGTCCACTTCAAGCTCGAAGGGCCGGCGCCGGCCGCGGCCGAGCTTGTGCACATGGACGCCCTGCAAAATTCATCGGATGCCCCGTTCGATCCTTCGGCGATTCACGGGGCGATGACCGCGCAGGTCACGCTGGGGATACCGATCCAGGCCGATCTGCCGCCGGGCTCGACCACCTATTCGATCGCTCTCGAAGCGACGAATTTTTCCGCCGACCACATGATCATGGGGCAGAAAGTCGAATCCTCGCTGTTGCGGGCGAACGCCACGCCGCAGGGGTTTCAGCTCAAGGGCGATGTCAAGATCGGCGGCACGCCGGCCAGTCTCGAATATCACAAGGCGCGCGGCGATGCCGACGCCGAAATCCGCCTTACCGGCTCGCTCGATGAGGCGGCCCGCGCCAATCTCGGCTTCGATACCGGCGACGCGATCTCGGGCGTAATTCCGATCCGCCTCACCGGCCGCGTCGCCACGTCGTCCGATCGCGAGGGCCGTTTCGCGGTCGAAGCCGATCTCACGCCGGCGCGGATCGACGGCCTGTTGCCGGGCTGGGAAAAGCCATCCGGCAAACCGGCGCGCGCCACCTTCACGTTGACGACCAAGCCGCAGTCGAGCCGCATCGAGGATCTTCTGATCGAGGGCGCCGGCGGCGGCGTCAAGGGCACGATCGACTTCGACGGCTCGGGGGACGTGCAATCGGCCAATTTCCCGGCCTATGGTTTTTCCGACGGCGATCGCACCAATCTCAGGATTGAACGCGCGCCGGATGGAGCGCTGCGCGTGATCATGCGCGGCGAGGTCTATGACGGGCGCGGTTTCGTCAAAAGCTCCGCCGGCGGCGCCGCGTCGGCCCCGAATGCCAAGCACCATGCGCCGGACTTCGACCTCGACATGAAAATCGGCGCCGTCGTCGGCTTCAACGGCGAGGCGCTGCGCGGTGTAGACCTCAAAATGTCGCGCCGCGCCGGGGAAATTCGCAGCTTCGGCCTCGGCGCCAAGATCGGCCGCGATGCAACGCTGACCGGCAATCTGCGCGGACGATCCAATGGACGCCAGGTGGTCTATCTGGAAAGCACCGACGCCGGAGCGTTCTTTCGCTTCACCGACATCTATACGCGGATGACCGGCGGGCAGATGTCGATCGCCATGGATCCGCCGTCGGCGGACGGCTCGGCGCAGCAGGGCGTGCTCAGCGTCCGCAGTTTTGCCGTTCATGATGAGACCCAGCTCGAGCGCGCCGTGACCAGCGGGACATCGAGCCGGCGCATCACCAACTCGATCGATTTTTCCGGCATGCGGGTCGAATTTGCCCGCCTGCCCGGGCGCGTGGTGTTGCGCGACGGCGTCGCGCGCGGACCGCTGCTCGGCGGCACCATCGAAGGGCTGGTCGATTACGCGCATGATGAAATGCACATGCGCGGCACGCTGCTTCCGCTTTACGGTCCCAATAATCTGCTCGGTCAGATCCCGGTGGTCGGCTTGTTTATGGGGGGTGACAAGGAGGGCCTGTTCGGCATCACCTATGAAGTGGTCGGCCGGCCGGGCACTCCGGTGCTGCGCATCAACCCGATCTCGGCGCTGGCGCCGGGACTGTTGCGCAAGGTGTTCGAATTTCCGGCCGATGCCGGCAGCACCGACGACGCTCGCTAATTTCTCAGTCGATTGGCTTGAGCAGGACGTGGCGCTTGCGGCCGAGCGAGAGCTTGATCACGCCTTCGGGCGTCAAATCCTTACGCGTAAGTATCATATTCTCGTCCAGTTACGACGCGACATCGTGGATCCGCAAACCCAGGCAGTTTCTATTTGACGGCGGGCCTCGCTTATTGACTGGATGACACGTCATCAATACTTACGCCCTAGCATTTGAGCACTCAAGCCATTCTCGGGTATTCGCGCGAAAGGATACTTTTACGTTAAACAAGTGTGGGCAAATCCGCGAGCTGCCTTCCTCGAAGGTCTTCGCGCGCGGTCTCAGCGGCTTGCTTCGCTGCTGCACGCCATGAATAGCGCGGTCACCTCGGTGGCGAGGACTTTCTTTGCTTCGTTGATCTCGCTGCCTTTGAGCGCCGCAAGCCGTTCGATTTCGTCGAGAGGCAGCACGTTGTGAACAGCTTTAGAAAGCGGCCGACATCGGCATCCTCGGCGTTGCGCCAATATTGCCAGTAATCGTACGGGCTCACCTGATCGGCATTGAGCCAGACCGCGCCGGCGGCGGTCTTGCCCATTTTGGCGCCGGACGACGTGGTGATCAGTGGCGACGTCAGCGCAAACAGCTGCGCGTTTGCAGGCGGCGGCCGAGATCGATGCCGTTGACGATATTGCCCCATTGGTCGGAGCCGCCCATCTGCAGCACGCAGCCATAGCGGCGGTAGAGCTCGACGAAATCATAGGCCTGAAGGATCATGTAATTGAATTCCAGGAACGACAATTCCTGCTGACGCTCGAGCCGCAGGTTCACCGAATCGAAGGCCAGCATGTGGTTGATGGTGAAGTGGCGGCCGACGTCGCGCAGGAAATCGATATAGTTCAGTGTATTGAGCCAATGGGCATTGTTGGCCATGATGGCGTTGCCGCCGTGGCCCTCGAATTTCAGGAACTTGTCGAAGATCGCGCGGATGCCCTTGAGATTTTCGTTGATCGCCTCATCGGTCAGAAGCCGCCGGCTTTCGTCCTTGCCGGACGGATCGCCGACCCGCGTGGTGCCGCCGCCCATCAGCGCGATCGGCCGATGGCCGGTCTGCTGCAGCCAGTACAGCAGCATGATCGGCAACAGCGAGCCGACATGCAGCGACGGCGCCGTGCAGTCGAAACCAATATAGGCGGTGATCGTTGACGAACGCGCCAGCGCGTCCAGCACCTCGGGCTCGGAGACCTGATGGATAAAGCCCCGGGCGGCGAGGACGTTGAGAAAATCGGACTTGTAGGTGCTCATCGATGCATGTGACTCATACCGTCATGGCCGGGCCTGGCCGCCGAAGGACGGCGTCGCTTCGCTCGCCTGCGTCCCGGACATCTATGTCTTTAACTTCTTTGGTACTTAAGACGTGGATGCCCGGCACAAGGCCGGGCATGACGAGTCAAATTCAGCCGCGGCTGATATAACAGGTCACGCGACCGATTTAAACCGTTGAACTTAGATCGATGCCTTCAGACCCGCTTTCATCCGCACAATCGCCGGCGCCCGCGGCGCCGGTGCTGGCGATCGGGCTGATGAGCGGCACGTCGCAGGACGGCGTCGACGTCGCCTTGATCGAGACCGACGGCGAGGTCATCACGCGGTTCGGGCCGACTGCCTACCGGACCTATTCGAAGGCCGAGCGCGCGCTGCTGCGCAGCGCCACCGCGGCGGCGGCGAACGTCACCGAGCGCACGGCCCGGCCCGGCGTTCTCGCCGAAGCCGAGGCGTGCGTGAATGCGGCGCACGTCGAGGCGGTCGAAACCTTCCTTGCCGCCAATGACGTCGATCCGGCCGACGTGACCGTGATCGGCTTTCACGGCCAGACGATGCTGCACCGGCCGGAGCGCGGCTTGACCGTGCAGATCGGCGACGGACAAGTTCTGGCGGCACGGCTGGCTATTCCGGTGGTGTACGATTTTCGCGCCGCCGACGTCGCCGCCGGCGGGCAGGGCGCTCCGCTCGCGCCGGTCTTGCACCGCGCTTTGGTGCGGCAGCTCGGCCGCGAGCCTCCGATCGCGGTGCTCAATATCGGCGGCGTCGCCAATGTCACCTTCATCGATGGCGATGAACTGATCGCCTGCGACACCGGGCCCGGCAATGCGCTGGTTGATGATTTCGTGCGCTTGCGCACCGGGCAATTGCTCGACACCGACGGCCGCGCGGCTCAGGCGGGCGCGGTTGACGAGGACGCCATTGCGCGATTTCTGGCGCATCCGTTTTTCACAAAGCCGCCGCCGAAATCGCTCGACCGCAACGAGTTTCGCGACTGGGTTGGCGCCAACTTCGCCGATCGCAGCGTCGAGGATGGCGCTGCGACCCTGACGGCGCTCACCGCGGCGGCGATCGCGCGTATCGTGCCGCTGCTGCCGCGGGTGCCGAACGCCTGGGTCGTCGCCGGCGGCGGCGCGCGCAACCCAACGCTGATGCGCATGCTCGCCGAACGGCTCAAGCCGGCGCGGGTTGAAGGCGCGCATGCCGCCGGCTGGTCGGTCAACTCGCTGGAGGCCCAGGCCTTCGCCTATATGGCGGTGCGCAGCCTGCGCGGGCTCCCGATCAGCTTCCCCGGCACGACCGGCGCCCCGCGCCCGCTGACCGGCGGCGTTTTGGCCCGGCCGTGACAGCGAACCTCTCGTCCGTCCTTAAGTACCGGCTCTAACTTGGCGTACCGTCTGCGGTTCTGGCGGGCAGGGGTTGGCGTTCGGCGCTGCGCGATCCCAACCGCAGGGTGTCGCCGCAACCAATTGTTAACCATAAATGCCCGAGCATGATTTCCGACTGGAATTGGGGGATCACGCAATGAATGTCATCGCAGTGGCGTCCCGAAAAGGCGGCGCGGGCAAGACCACCTTGACCGCCCATCTCGCGGGGTTCGCCCATAGTGCCGGGCACCGTTGCGTGGTTCTCGACGCCGATCCGCAGGGTTCGCTCTCGCTGTGGCACTCGCTGCGCGCCGACGGCCAGCCGCCACTGCGCAGCGCCGCCCGCGGCATCGAGCGCGCGCTCGCCTATGCGATGGTCGAAGGCTACGAGTGGGCCTTTATCGACACGGCGCCGAGCATGTGGGTGGTGGCGCAGGAAGCGATCCGGGCGGCTACGCTGGTGCTCATTCCCGCGCGGCCGGGATTCTTCGATCTCAATGCGGTCCATGAGACGGTGGCGGCGGCGCGCGAGCGCGACAAGCCGTACGCGGTCGTGCTCAATGCCGCGCCGCCGAAGCGCGACGACAAGGAAGCGCCGGCGGTGGCGCAATCGCGGGCGTTCATGGACAAGCTCGGCATTCCGGTGTGGGCGGGACAGATCAGTCAGCGCGCCGGCTACGTTCTCACGCTTGCTGCTGGCGCGAGCATAGGCGAGGCTACGCGTGATTCGGTGGCCGCCGCCGAGTTCGCGCGCCTGTGGTCGGCAATCGAGCGTTCGGTTGCGGCGATCAACGAGGCGCGCGGGGCGGTAGCCGCGAGCCGCGATCAGGCTGCATAAACCGATTGCACGTGTTCGTCGGCTTGCCGGTTCGCCGCCCTGGAGATTGACGCTGGGGGAGTAACAACAATGGCAAAAGCAATAGTCGGCCTGGAGCAAGCCGTCGAACTGGTCGGCCGCATGAAGGCGGCGGCCGAGCGCGGCGGACGGTTCACTGACATCATCATGCCGAACGGACAGAAACTCGCCGACTGCACGGTCGGGTATGTCGCCGAGCTCGGCGAGGCGATGCAGGCGATGGGTCTGGTGGTGTCGGAGGTCTTCGGCCGCGCCTGACGTATCAGGCCGCGCTGTTGGTGCGTCCGGCCTTGGTGCCGAGCCGCTTGTCGAGATAGGCGCTGATCGAACTCATCAAGGGCTCGATCTTGCCGTCGAAGAAGTGGTTGGCGCCGGGAATGACTTTCTGCTCGATGACGATGCCCTTCTGGGTCTTGAGCTTCTCGACCAGCGTGGTGACGTCGCGGTGCGGCACCACCGCATCCTTGTCGCCGTGGATGATCAGCCCGGAGGACGGGCAGGGGGCGAGGAAGGAAAAGTCGTAGAGGTTGGCCGGCGGCGCGATGGAGATGAAACCCTCGATTTCCGGCCGGCGCATCAGGAGCTGCATGCCGATCCAGGCGCCGAACGAGAAGCCGGCGATCCAGCAGCTTCTTGCCTCCGGATTGACCGATTGCGCCCAGTCGAGCGCGGCCGCGGCGTCGGAGAGTTCGCCGATGCCGTGGTCGAAGCCGCCTTGACTGCGCCCGACGCCGCGGAAATTGAACCGCAGCGCCGAAAAGTTCCGGTGCACGAAGGAGTAATACAGCTGATACACGATCTGGTGGTTCATCGTGCCGCCGAATTGCGGATGCGGATGCAGCACGATGCCGATCGGCGCGTTTTTCTGTCGCGCAGGGTGGTAACGGCCTTCGATGCGGCCGCCCGGCCCCGTAAAGATGACCTCGGGCATGTTTCTTCAAACCTCGATCAGTGAGCGGTCAGGGCCGCGGGGGCCGCGGAATCAGCGGCGCTTGACGTTGCCGCCGGTCGCACGTAAGCCTTTAAAACCATTTCAGATTTTCAAAACTGGCGACGTGCATGCAGCCGGCGAATGCATTGGGTCGCGACTTCTAGCACAGGCCGGGGGTTAAAAAGCAAGCATCACGAGCATGGCAGAGCGGGTCTATCTCGATTGGAACGCCACGGCGCCGTTGCGGCCGGAGGCGGAGCGCGCCTTGCGGGAGGCTCTGGCGCTGACCGGCAACCCCTCCTCGGTGCACGCCGAGGGGCGCGCGGCCCGGCACCTGATCGAGCACGCGCGGGAGGAGGTGGCGCAACTGGTCGCGGCGCGGCCGGCCGATGTGATTTTCACCTCGAGCGGAACCGAGGCCAACACGCTGGCGCTGACGCCCGCGATCGAGACCGCGGACGAGAAGCGGCCGCGTGACCGTTTGTTGATCTCGGCGGTCGAGCACGCCTCGGTGCGCACCGGCGGCCGCTTCCCGCGCGAGGCGAACGAGGACATCCCGGTCGATGACGCTGGGCGGGTCAAGCTCGAGGTGCTCGCGGACGCTGTTGCCAAAACCTCCCGGCCACTGGTCTCGATCATGCTCGCTAATAACGAGACCGGTGCACTGCAGCCGATGGCCGAGGCCGCCGTAATCGTGCATGCGGCCGGCGGCCTCCTGCATGTCGATGCGGTGCAGGCGGCGGGCCGCATTCCTTGCGATATCGCGGCGCTCGGCGCCGACCTGTTGACGCTCTCGGCCCATAAGATCGGCGGAGTTAAAGGCGTCGGGGCGCTGGTGCGCGGGCGCGAGGATATTCACTTTCCCGATCCGCTTATTCGCGGCGGCGGCCAGGAGCGCGGCGCGCGCGCCGGTACCGAGAATGTCGCCGGGATCGCGGCATTCGGGGCCGCGGCGGCGGCCGCTCGCCGGCAGCTTGCCGACGAAGCCGCCCATATGCTGGCGCTGCGGCAGGCGCTGGAGCAGGGGCTGCGCGCCATCTCGCCGCAAGCCGTCATCTTCGCCGCCGGGGCCGAGCGTTTGCCGAACACCACGCTGTTCGCCCTTGAAGGGGTCAAGGCTGAGACCGCCATTATCGCCCTCGACCTTGAGGGGGTGGCGGTGTCGTCAGGCGCCGCCTGCTCGTCGGGCAAGGTCCAGCCCTCCCATGTCCTTGCCGCCATGGGGGTTTCGCCCCCGCTGGTGCGTGGCGCGGTGCGGGTAAGCCTCGGCTGGACGACGACGAAAGCCGATATCGAGCGGTTCCTGGGCGCTTGGAGAAAGGTCGCCGGTGCATTATCTAAGGGTTCTAAAGAGCAGCGTGGGATGGCTGCTTAAATGACGGATTTTACGGTCGTTTGGATGGTTCGAACGGCTAAGAGGTGACCAGGGACGGACACCGGACCATAACCGACTTGCATCCAACCCGCGGTCCTTGAAACCGTGAGCGGAGGGACGAATGCCGGCAGTACAAGAGACCGTCGATCAGGTCCGCCGTATCGACGTCGATCAATATAAGTACGGCTTCGAGACGCTGATCGAATCCGACAAGGCTCCGAAGGGCCTTTCCGAAGATACCATCCGGTTCATTTCGGCGAAGAAGAACGAGCCGGAATGGATGCTGGCGTGGCGGCTCGATGCCTACAAGCGCTGGCTGACCATGCGCGAGCCGAAATGGGCCAAGGTCGAATACGGCCCGATCGACTATCAGGACCTCTACTACTATTCCGCGCCGAAGAAGAAAGACGGGCCGAAATCGCTCGACGAGATCGATCCCGAGATTCTGCGCACCTATGAGAAACTCGGCATTCCGCTGCGCGAGCGCGAGGCGCTGCTGGGAATCCAGAAGAGCCCCCACCCTAACCCGCCCCCGCAAGCGGGGGAGGGAAGTGAGGGGGCCGAAGCCGGCGAAGCAGGCGAGGGCGGCAACGGTTACGGCCGCGTCGCGGTCGATGCGGTGTTCGATTCCGTGTCGGTTGCGACCACCTTCAAGGCCGAGCTTGCCAAGGCCGGCGTGCTGTTCATGCCGATTTCCGAAGCGGTGCATGAGCATCCCGAGCTGGTGAAGAAGTATCTCGGCTCGGTGGTGCCGATCAGCGACAATTTCTTCGCCACGCTCAATTCGGCGGTGTTCTCCGACGGCTCGTTCGTCTATGTGCCGCCGGGCGTGCGCTGCCCGATGGAGCTGTCGACCTATTTCCGCATCAACGAGCGCAATACCGGCCAGTTCGAGCGCACGCTGATCATCGCCGACAAGGGCTCCTACGTGAGCTATCTCGAAGGCTGCACCGCGCCGATGCGCGACGAGAACCAGCTGCACGCCGCCGTGGTCGAGCTCGTTGCGCTCGACGACGCCGAGATCAAATATTCGACCATCCAGAACTGGTATCCGGGCGACGCCGAGGGCCGCGGCGGCATCTACAATTTCGTCACCAAGCGCGGCGACTGCCGCGGCAGCAACGCCAAGATTTCCTGGACCCAGGTCGAGACCGGTTCCGCCATCACCTGGAAGTATCCGAGCTGCATCCTGCGCGGCGACAATTCGCGCGGCGAGTTCTATTCGATCGCCATCTCCAACGGCTACCAGCAGGTCGATTCCGGCACCAAGATGCTGCATCTCGGCAAGAACACGACGAGCCGCATCATCAGTAAGGGCATCGCCGCGGGCCACTCCAACAACACCTATCGCGGGCTCGTCACCGCCCACCGCCGCGCCACCGGCGCCCGCAACTTCACCAATTGCGACTTGCTTCTGATCGGCGACCAATGCGGCGCGCACACCGTGCCCTATATCGAGGCCAAGAATTCGAAGACGGTGTTCGAGCACGAGGCCACCACCTCGAAGATTTCCGAGGACATGCTGTTCTACTGCATGCAGCGCGGGCTCTCCGCCGAGGAGGCGACCGCGCTGGTCGTCAACGGCTTCGTCAAGGACGTGCTGCAGCAATTGCCGATGGAGTTCGCGGTCGAGGCGCAGAAGCTGATTTCGGTCTCGCTGGAAGGAAGTGTCGGATAGGTCATTGGCGCTCGTCCCTGCGAAGGCGGGGACCCAGACTGGATTCCCGCTTGCGCGGGAATGAGCGGGAAACGAACTCGAAGAACTAGGTCAAGAAATGCCGTTACTGGAAATCGAAAATCTGCACGTCGCGATCGACGGCAAGGAAATTCTCAAAGGCCTCGACCTCACGGTGAATGCCGGCGAGGTGCATGCCATCATGGGCCCGAACGGCTCGGGCAAATCGACGCTCGCCTATGTGTTGTCGGGCAAGCAGGGCTATGCGCCGACGGCCGGCGAGGTGCGGTTCGACGGCAACAACCTGTTCGACATGGCGCCCGACGAGCGCGCCGCCGCCGGGCTGTTCCTCGCGTTCCAGTATCCGCTGGAAATCCCCGGCGTCGCCACCATGACGTTCCTGCGCACCGCGTTGAATGCGCAACGCAAGAAGCGCGGCGAGGCCGAGCTGTCGACGCCGGAATTCCTCAAGACGCGTGCGCGAGGTCGCCAAGAAACTCAATATCGATCAGGACATGCTGCGCCGCGCGGTCAATGTCGGCTTCTCCGGCGGCGAGAAGAAGCGCAACGAGATCCTGCAGATGGCGCTGCTGGAGCCGCGGCTTGCGGTGCTCGACGAGACCGATTTCGGCCTCGACATCGACGCGCTGCGGATCGTCGCCGACGGCGTCAACCGGCTGCGCTCGCAAGAGCGTTCGTTCCTGGTCATCACCCATTACCAGCGGCTGCTGAACTACATCGTCCCGGACGTGGTCCACGTGCTCTCCAAGGGCCGCATCGTGCGCACCGGCGGCAAGGAATTGGCGCTCGAACTCGAAGCGCGCGGTTACGCCGAATATCAGGAGGAAGCGGCGGCGTAAGCCGGTAAGGCTTGCGCCGATCGAAACGAATGAATGCCATGGCGGAAGTAAAGGTCATCAAGACGGCGGCGGAGACCGCCTTGGCGCACGCCTTTACCGAGGCGCGCGAGCGGCTGCCCGGCGGGGCGGCGATCGCCGAACAGCGCGCCACCGCGTTCGACCTTTTCGTCCGCGAGGGCCTGCCGCATCGCCGCATCGAGGACTGGAAGTACACCGATCTGCGCGCGCTGATGCGCGATGCCAAGCCGCTTGCCGGACCGCCCGATGCCGCAGCGATTGCCGGCGCCAAGACGGCGGGAAAGTTGCTCGGCGACGTCGAATGCCGCCGGCTGGTCTTTGTCGACGGCGCGTTCGTGCCGGAACTGTCCGACACCGCGGCGCTCGAAGCCGGGCTTACGATCGGTTCGCTTGCCGCGGCGCTTACCGACAACGATCCGGCGCTCGCGGCGAAACTCGGCAAGCTCGCGCCGTCGAGCGACGTCGCCGTGGCGCTCAATACCGCGCTGATGGGCGACGGCGCGGTCATCCGCATCGGCGACCGGCGCGACCATCGAACGGCCGCTGCATCTGATCTTCGTCGCCTCGGAAACGCCGGCGGCGAGCTTCGTGCGCTCGCTCGTGGTCGTGGAGAAGGGCGCCCGCGCCATGTTGATCGAGAGCCACGAAGGCCCGGCCGGAAGCGACTATCAGGTCAACGCCGCGCTCGAAATGTTCGTCGGCGACGAGGCGCATGTCGACCACGTCAAGATCATCGGCGAAGGCATGCAGGCGCTGCATGTGTCGACGCTGGCGGCGGCGATCGGCGCCAAAGCGCGCTTTAACTCCTTCACCTTCACCGCCGGCGGCGCCATCGTGCGCAATCAGCTGTTCCTGAATTTTGACGGTGAAGACACTGTCGCCGGCATTCGTGGCGCCACCCTGATCAACGGCCGCCAGCACGCCGACACTACGCTGATTGCCAACCACATCGCCCGCGGCTGTCAGAGCCGGGAGCTGTTCAAGGCGGTGCTCGACGACGAGGCCCACAGCGTGTTCCAGGGCCGCATCATCGTGCGCCGGCATGCCCAGCAGACCGACGCCAAGATGATGACGCGGGCGCTGCTCCTGTCCGAGCGCGCCGAGGCCGACAACAAGCCGGAGCTGGAAATCTTTGCCGATGACGTGCAGTGCGGTCACGGCGCCACCGCCGGCGCGCTCGACGAGGAGCTCAAGTTCTACCTGATGGCGCGCGGCATTCCGGCGGCCGAAGCCGAAGCGCTGTTGATTCAGGCGTTCCTTGGCGAGGCGGTCGAGGGCATCGAACATGCCGGTGTGCGCGAGGCGCTGATGGAACAAGTCGCGGCATGGCTGAAGAGCGCGGCATCGAGGCATGAGATGGATGCAGCAGTGATCAACGGCGCCTATGACGTGAACCGCATCCGCGCGGATTTCCCGATCCTGGGCACGCGGGTCTACGGCAAGCCGCTGGTTTATCTCGACAACGCCGCCTCGGCGCAGAAGCCGAAGGCGGTGCTCGACCGCATCGAGCGGGCTTACACCACGCAATATGCCAACGTGCATCGCGGGCTGCACTATCTCGCCAATGAGGCGACCGAGGCCTATGAGGCCGCGCGCGGCAAGGTGGCGGCGTTCCTCAACGCCGCTCGGCCCGAAGAGATCATCTTCACCCGCAACGCCACCGAGGCGGTCAACCTCGTCGCCTATACGTTCGGCCGCGAGCGCATAAAGGCCGGCGACGAGATCGTGCTCTCGATCATGGAGCATCACTCCAACATCGTGCCCTGGCATTTCCTGCGCGAACGCCAGGGCGCGGTGATCAAGTGGGCGCCGGTCGACGATGAGGGACATTTCCTGATCGACGAATTCGAGAAGCTGATCGGCCCGCGCACCAAGTTGGTGGCGATCACGCATATGTCGAACATGCTCGGCACGCTGGTGCCGGTGAAGGAGGTCACGCGGATCGCGCACGCCCACGGCGTGCCGGTGCTGGTCGACGGCGCCCAGGCGGCGGTGCATGCCGATGTCGACGTGCAGGATATCGACTGCGACTTCTACGTCTTCACCGGCCACAAGCTGTACGGGCCGACCGGCATCGGCGTGCTCTACGGCAAATACGCGCACCTTGCCGCCATGCCGCCGTTCAACGGCGGCGGCGAGATGATCCGCGAGGTGTTCGAGGACCGCATCACCTACGGCGAGCCGCCGTACAAGTTCGAGGCCGGCACGCCGTCAATCGTGCAGGCGATCGGGCTCGGCGCCGCGATCGATTACGTGGCGTCGGTCGGCAAATCGCGCATTCGCAACCATGAAGCTGGCCTGATGCGCTACGCCCACGACCGCCTGAGGGAGATCAACCGGCTTCGCATTTTCGGCACCGCAAAAGATAAAGGACCGATCGTTTCTTTCGAGATGAAAGGCGCGCACCCGCACGACGTGGCGACGATCATCGATCGCTCGGGCGTCGCCGTGCGCGCCGGCACCCATTGCGTGATGCCCTTGCTCGCCCGCTTCGGCGTGACCGCGAGCTGCCGCGCCTCCTTTGCCATGTACAATACCCGCGAGGAGGTGGATTGTCTGGCGCAGGCGCTGCTCAAAGCTCAGGATTTCTTCGCATGATGGACGAACCGAGCCCCGATATCGGCGGCGCCGCCACAGCCGCCGCAGCCGCCACCACGGCAGACCAGCCTTCGGCCCTTCCCGCGGATGAGCTGGCGCGCTTGACCGACGAGATCGTCGGCGCGCTCAAGACCGTCTACGACCCGGAGATTCCCGCCGACATCTACGAGCTCGGCCTCATCTATAAGGTCGACGTCGAGGACGACCGCCTGGTCAAGATCGACATGACGCTGACCACGCCGAACTGCCCGTCGGCGGCGGAACTCCCGGCCATGGTGGAGAATGCCGTCGCCAGCGTGCCCGGCGTGCGCGAAGCCAAGGTCAATATCGTCTGGGATCCGCCATGGGACCCGAGCCGCATGTCGGACGAGGCGCGCGCGGTGCTCAATATGTGGTGAGTTGCGCGCCCGGCGCGCGCGCATTACATAAAGCTGTGAGGTCGCTTAAGATTTTTGAGTTATTCCAGATCGAAATGTCTGGGTCGCCTCCCGAGGAGGCGAGCAAGGAGAGATGAAGACCATGGCCAGCCCCCGGCCGAGACCTCAGGTGATGCGGCTTACCGAAGCCGCTGCCGACCGCATCAAGGCGGTGATGGCGAACGCCGAGCGCCCGATCGCGGCGGTGCGCGTCGGCGTCAAGAACGGCGGCTGCGCCGGCATGGCCTACACCATGGAATATGCCGAAAAGGTCAACCCGCTGGACGAGGTGATCGAGGACCGCGGTGTGCGCATCCTGATCGATCCCAAGGCGGTGCTGTTCCTGCTCGGCACCGAGATGGATTACAAGGTCGACAAGCTCTCCGCCCAGTTCGTCTTCAATAATCCGAACCAGACCTCGGCCTGCGGCTGCGGCGAATTGGTCCAGCTCGAGCCGGCGCACGGCGCCGCCGAGTAGGGCGTCAATCTCGCGGTTGCGAGCCGTTCTGTCGCGCAATTGGCCGCATGGCAGAACTTCCGCATGAACCTAGGGATTGTCGAGCAGGCTGCTCTTGATCAACGAAGCCGTGCCGCGATCCCAGGAATAGTCGGCGCCCATGCGAAGGCCGCTTTGCCGCGCGAGCACAACATGGCCGCTGTGCCCATCGCGGATTTGGAAGCGTACGACGTATTCCGTCCGGCTGATCCGCGTCACGACCCCGAGAAGGGACTGCTCGGCGCCGAGCTTCAGCGCGATGGCGGCCTCGCAGCCGTCGCAGTCCCGCAGGCGATGGCTTTTGACCGCGCCGGCCTCGGTGGCCGAGGCATCGACCAGCACGTAGCGTGCCGATTGTGCAATAAGCCGGCGCGCCTCGCTTGTGGCCCGGTTCAGTTGCTCGGCGTCGGCGGCTTTGTCGCCGGCGATCCCGGCGGCGGCACTAAGATCGTCCAGTTCGAAATCAAACACCGCAATCCTGATCGGCGATGGATCGGCGCTGGCGTGCGAAGCCACCAGCATGCCAGTCAACACCAAGATGACGATGCAGGCGGCTAGCCGTCGATGGGGAAAGAAAGAGCCGTATCTCATCGGTTGCTCTCCTCGTGCGTGGTGACTTCATCGGCGATGAATGCCTCGGCGCGCGCCCAGGTGTCATCGCTGTCGCCGCGGAAGCTGAAGAGCCTGTCAAGCACGACCTGCCCGGTTTTGGCGTCGATCTCCTCAACGCTCGCCCATTGCACAAGCGTGCTCATCTTATGGATCGTGCCGATCAGCAGAACGTCCGCTCCGGCCGCACGGGCTGCGGCCAAAATATCGTCTTGCGTCACGCCCGTGAGCGGGCACGGATCGGGCGGCAGACCGGGACGACCACGCGGAGTTTTCCCGGCGTCCCGAGATCGTTTTTGAGTGCGTTCATAAAGCGATCGAGGCGCGCTTTGTGCTCGCTGCGCTGATCGCGCTCCTCGCCCGACGTGTCGACATAGTTGAAGTCAAAGACGGCGATCGCGGTTCGGTTTTCCTGGCCGTCCGCAGCGGAGACCAAAGCGGGCGTCAGCACCGCAGGAGCCGCGGCGGCAAGTGTCAAAACAAGAACGAAAACCGGGTAAAGAGAATGGCGCATGCGGCAAATCCAAGCCCGTGGGCGGAGCATCTTGCAAATCGCAGCCGGGCGGCGAAACCGAATGCGTCCCGGCGACGGCCGGGCAAATTTCCCGATCTCAGTTCGCTCGCTTTCCATGGCCCGGGTTCCGGCTCTAAATTGGTGCGCCGTTGCGGCTGTGGCCGCTCATATGTGTGGACAACGCCAATGCAAGGCTCGGCGATCGATCTCAAGCTTCGGCTCACGCTGCGTGTCGCTGCGATCGCAGCGCTCTGCTGCGTCACCGCGGTGGCGTATGCGCTCGTTGCGGCGGATCGCGACGCGCGTGCCGGCGCTGATCGGACAGCCGATGTCGTCGCCAGGGACCTCGCGCTGCAGCAGGACCAGTTGCACTGGATCAGGGCTGCGCCCGACCGGTTTCCCGACCTGCAAAGGGTGGCGGCAGCGGTGGCGAGCCCCGGCCTTTGTATTGGCTATCGCGCGCCCGGTGGCGACATCGTGCAGCGGCTGTGCAGCGGCGCGGCGCCCGGCGACGTCGCCGCGCCGGAGCTTTTCGTCCGCCTCTACCGGCGGCTTTTCGAGACCAGATTGGAATCGGCGCGCCCGGTGCTGTTCCGCGGTTCGGCGCAGGGCGAAGCGGTCGTATGGCTCGACCCCCAGGTCCTCATGGCGCAAAGCTGGCGCGAGACGAGCCGCCTGCTTGTCGTCATGAGCTGTGCCCTACTTGGACTTTGCATCCTCACCTACGTCGCGCTGGCAAGGGCATTGCGGCCGACGCGGCTCATTCGAGCGGGGCTTGCGCGCCTCGCCGCCGGCGATCTGTCGACGCGCTTGCCGGCATTCGATCTCGCCGAGCTTTCCGCTGTCGCCGGCGTGTTCAATCACCTTGCCGCGACGATCGAAACAACGCTCGCGGAACGCGATGCCCTGACCCGGCGTCTGATATCGGTCCAGGATGAGGAGCGTCAGCATCTCGCCCGAGAATTGCACGACGAATTCGGCCAGTGCCTCGCGGGCATCAGCGCCTTGGCCGCCTCAGCCGGTCAAACCGCGGCGCGGGAGTGTCCGCCGCTGTTGCCCGAGTGCCAGAGCATTGCGCGCACCGCCGGCCATATGATGGCGGCGTTGCGCGGTGCGTTGTTGCGGCTGCGCCCGCCGGACGTCGAAGAGCTGGGCCTGGCCGTCAGCCTCGAGGGCCTGATATCAGGATGGAACAGCCGCAGCGGCGAACGCACGCGGTTTTCGATCGAGCTGTCGGGCGAGTTCGATGCATTGCCGCGGGACTTCGCGGCGAGCATTTACCGAGTGGCGCAGGAATCCGTGACCAACGCCGCGAAGCATGCGCAGGCGTCGCGGGTCATTGTTCGTCTGTGTATGCAAGATGCCGCAACCGCGGATGAGCGGGCGCATATCGAGCTCTCTGTCGACGACGATGGCAAGGGCGGCGCCGATGCCGGCGTCAAATCCGGCATGGGCTTGCTCGGCATGCGCGAACGGATTGCGGCGCTTGGCGGCCGATTGAGCTTTGAGACGTCCGGCCGGAGCGGTCTCATGCTTCGCGCGCAAATCCCGGTTCCGCTGATTGCAAGCCGCCCGGGCGAAATGAGCGAGGCGGCATGACCGACGGCACGACCATCCTGCTGGTCGACGATCACGCGATCGTACGCGAGGGTTACCGCGCGCTGCTGCAAAAGCAGCCCGGACTGAAGGTCGTGGCCGAGGCGAGCGATGGCGCCGAGGCCTACCGTTTGTACAAGGCGATCAGACCTGACCTCGTCATTATGGACCTGACAATGCCCGGTTTTGGCGGTGTCGAAACCATCAAGCGCATCCGGCAGTGGGATGGCGGGGCGCGCATCCTGGTTTTCACCATGCATCAGAATGCCGCCTATGCCGTGCAAGCGATCCGTGCCGGCGCCAAAGGATACGTCACCAAAAGCAGCCCGCCGGAAGCGCTGGTGCGCGCCGTATTCGATGTGTTGCGGGGCAAAATCGCGCTCAGCACCGACATCGACCATGAACTTGCCCTGAGCCGGATCGCCGACAGGCCGTCCGCGACCGACGTGCTGACGCCGCGAGAGTTTGCGATTTTGCGCATGCTGCTCGCTGAAAAGACGACGGAGGACATCGCCGACCTTCTCCACGTCAGTCCGAAAACCGTAGCGAACACGCGGTACCTCATCAAAAGCAAGCTCGGCGCGGCGTCCGACATCGAGCTCGTTCTGGTCGCTTTGCGGCAGGGCATACTTAACGATGGCGGCGACCAGGCGCGCGCCTGAAATCGACGGGGTCTCAAAGCCACCGTCCCCAGTATCGCCTGGTCGCCGCGCTTGTGCGAAGGTCGCCCGCCTTCGCGCGATGACCGGCTACGCCACCCGTGCGTCGCCGGCTTGGCCGGCGCCGGTGACCGCAATATCGTTTTCGCAGATCACGCGATTGCGGCCGCCGCGTTTGGCGGCGTAGAGGCAGTTGTCGGCGCGCTCGATCAGCGATTGCGGGGTGTCGTCGGGCCGTAGCACCGCGACGCCGATGGAAATCGTAACCCGGCCGAGCCGCTCGCCGCTCGAGCGTTTCATCAATTCCTTGGTCATGACCGCGTGGCGGATGTGGTCGGCGACCGTGATCGCCGATGCGCAGCGCCGTGTTCGGCAGCGCGATCACGAACTCCTCGCCGCCATAGCGCGCGGCGATATCCTGGCCCTTGACGTTCTGCTTCACCGACATGGCGACCAGGCGCAACACCTGGTCGCCGGTCAGATGGCCGAACCTGTCGTTGAAGCTCTTGAAGTGATCGACGTCGGCCATCAGCAGCGACAGCGGCTCGCTCTTCTGCTTTGGCGTCGGCCACGGCCTTGGCGAACTCGGCATCGAAGAATTTGCGGTTCGACAGCGTGGTCAGCGGGTCGGTGAGGCTTTCGGTTCGTACCGTCTCGAGATTCTGCTGCAGCTGCTCGATCTCCTGCCTGCGAAGCCGACAGCCGCGCTTCGAGCTTCTTGTTGTTGATCTCCATCTCCTTGGCGCCTTCGACCAGGCGCTCGATGATGGCGCGCAGCGTCGTCGCCGTCGCTGGTCGCCGGCGAGCTTTTCGCTGGCGTCGGCCAGGCTCTCGGAATAGCTGGTCGCCGAGCCGGCGGCGGCGTCGATCATGTCGAGCACTTGCTTGATCTCGTCGAGCACGCGCGAGCCGACCGTGTCGATGCGCTCGCTGACGCGGCTCGGCGAGATGATAGGTGCGTAGATTTGCTCGATGATCGGCGTCGCTCGAGCGTGCCCTTTTGCTCGAGCGTCTCGTTGATCGACTCGTTCAGAGCCGGATTGTAGCCGGTGGCGTAGTGGTACCAGACTTCGAAATTTCGCGGCGATGCGGGCTGCGCAGGGCGCGGATCTGCCGAGCGCGATCTCGGCGAAGGCAAGAGTGCGTTCGTGCTCGTCGCCGGGCACGGCCATCGACTCGTCTCCAATCGCGCCGAAAAGTCCTGAACGTATTTTCGGCAGCGCGACGCTGCCGCGAATCACTGCGGCAAAACCTAGGAGAAAGCGGTGAAGGACCGGTAAACGGGAACTGTGCCGGCAACGCCCGACGCTGCCGCGCAAGTAGCGCCGAGTTGACGCTAAGCCTTCAGCGGCACCGGGCGCAGCAGGAAGGCCGGCAGATGCGAAGCGTCGCCGTCTTCGGTGCGCGGTTCGCGGGCGGCGGTGTGCGCGGCGCGCTGCGGCATGCGGGCGATCGAGGCCGACCGGTGCGGCTGGCGGCGGCCGTCGGCGCGGCCGCGGCGCGGCTGTTGCCGCTCTCCTTGCGGCCGCTGCGGCGTTGCGGCGCTGCCGGCGCGCCGGCATGCCGCCGGTGCGGCAGCGGCGGCGCCGGCGCGTTCGCTCATCCAGGGGATCGGCTGGCCGATCAGCTTTTCGATCGCCGCCACCGCCTTGGCGTCGTTCGATCCGGCCACGATGGTGATCGCGGTGCCGGTTCGGCCGGCGCGGCCGGTGCGGCCGATGCGGTGCACATAATCGTCGGCATGATGCGGCACGTCGAAATTGTAGATGTGGCTCACGTCGGGAATATCGAGGCCGCGGGCGGCGACGTCGGAAGCGACCAGGAGCGTCACTTCGCCCTTGCGGAATTGCTCGAGCGCGGCCGTGCGCGCCGGCTGGTCCATGTCGCCGTGCAGCGCCAGCACCGAAAAGCCGTGGCGCAGCAGCGAGCGATGCAGCGTCGCCACTTCGCGCTTGCGGTTGCAGAAAATGATGGCGTTCTTCAAGCCGTCGGCCGAGCGGATCAGGCGGCGCAGCGCGTCGCGCTTGTCGTGCGGCTCGCGGCCGGCTTTGACCAGGAGCTGCGTCGTGGTGGCGACGGTGGTGGCCGGGCGGGAGACTTCGACGCGGACCGGATTGTGCAGGAACTGCTCGGTGATGCGCCGGATTTCCGGCGGCATGGTCGCGGTGAAGAACAGGGTTTGGCGGGTGAACGGGACGAGCTTGCAGATGCGCTCGATGTCGGGAATGAAGCCCATGTCGAGCATGCGGTCGGCTTCGTCGATGACCAGGAGCTCGACGCCGGTGAGCAGGAGCCGGCCGCGCTCGAAATGATCGAGCAGGCGGCCGGGCGTGGCGATCAGCACGTCGACGCCGCGCATCAGCTTGGCGTCCTGATCGTCGAACGAGACGCCGCCGATGATCAGCGCGACGTTGAGCTTGTGGTTGGCGCCGTATTTGACGAAGCTTTCCTCCACCTGCGCCGCGAGTTCGCGCGTCGGCTCGAGGATCAGCGTGCGCGGCATGCGCGCGCGGGCGCGGCCTTGCTCCAGCATGGTCAGCATCGGCAGCATGAACGCCGCCGTCTTGCCGGTGCCGGTCTGCGCGATGCCGAGCACGTCGCGCCGCGCGAGCACGTGGGGGATGGCTTGATCTTGGATCGGGGTGGGAGTTTTGTAACCGGCCGCCGCAACGGCGGCGAGAACTTTTTCGGACAAGCCGAGATGTGAAAAGGACATAAACCCTCAAATCAGGGCCGCGCCGGGCGCGGAGAACCACTGGAATAAACGGAGGAAACGCGTTGCATGGTCGAATCCGCCGTGCTTTCGGTGCGCCGGAACATAGGATCGAACGCGCTGAAAGTCAACCTACATCGCCCGTGTAAGTAAAAGGATTGCTTCACTTTTCTCGAAGTCCTGCGAGAAAGCGAAAGCCGATGCCCGACGCTGCGTCTGGACGATTTGCCGGTGGTGCTGGTCCCGGGGCTTGAGTTGCTCGGCGCGGCTTTACGCCGAGCAAATTCCGGCGCTGTGGCGGTTTGGTCCGGTGACGGTCGCCGATCACACCCGCGATGACACGATCGCGGCGATCGCCCGCCGGATCCTCGCCGCCGCGCCGCCGCGTTTCGCGCTCGCCGGCCTCTCGATGGGCGGCTATATCGCCTTCGAGATCATGCGGCAGGCGCCGCAGCGGGTGGCGAAGCTGGCGCTGCTCGATACCGGGCCGCGCGCCGAGACGCCGCAACAGACCGAAGGCCGCCGGCCGCGGATCGAACTGGCCAGGGCCGGCCGCTTTGCCGAGGTGGAAGACGGCCTGTTTCCGCTGCTCGTCCATCGCGATCGTCACGGCGATGCGGCGCTCAAAAGCATCGTGCGCGCCATGGGCGAGGAGACCGGCGCCGAGGTCTTTTTGCGCCAGCAGCAGGCGATCATGGGCCGGGCGGATTCGCGCCCGGCGCTCGGCGGCCATTGCATGCCCGACGCTGGTTCTGGTCGGCGACGGCGATGAACTGACGCCGCCGGCGCTGGCGCAGGAGATTGCTGCCGGCATCCGCCGGCGCGCGGCTCGTCGTTGTTCCCGACTGCGGCCACCTGTCGACTCTTGAGCGGCCGCAGGCGGTGAACCGAGGCGCTGGTCGAATGGATGCGGGCGTGAAGCCACCTTGTTTGTTTGCCTTCCCCTGAAAGTGGGCGGGCAGGGTGTGTAGCCGCATCAGTGAAGCGAAATGTGGTTTGCGCAGCCGAGAGAGACACGGATAGCGCCGCGCTCATCCGGGCGATGCTTGCGGTGGTCTCACTGAGGCCGCATCCAATTATGTCTTTGAGTATGTCTTCGAGACTGGAAAGTGGCGGACTTGATTCGATCCGCTGATCGATGGTGCGCTGCTCATGAAATGGTGTTAAATAGTAAAAGCCAAGGTTACCGGGTATGCCATACTACTGGATCTCTCCGGCGTTTTGGGCGAGCGGCGGTGGCGGCGAAAGCAACACCGCACCGTGGACCTCCGACGTGAATATACCGCCAAGTTCGGTGTACGGCCTTGCAAGTCTCAATTTGTATGAAGGAGAGGGCGGAGAGCGGGGCCAGTGTCGGATTTCTGTCATATGTGACCCAGGACCCGGATACCGGAGTACCTTCAGAACATGTGATATCCGGAATGGGCGGTAATATTTATGGTTTGGGCTGGCTTGCACCATCTTTTCTTGATGACGACGTGATCATAATCACCCTCGCATGGAACTGTTACTCAGATGGTTTTGCGAAGGCGATGGGCTCTTTTACGGTGTTCGTCGGCCTGGACTAGAGGCAACCACATGGGTCATTCCGCCAAGGGACGAAAGGCGCTGGAACCTGAAGAGGTGAAAATCTGCGTACTATACGACCCTAAGGACGGTCGTATTGCTCATCATCATAAGGTCGTCGTGCTTCCCGGCGGCCAAAGAGTCGATGACAAGGAAGTTGAACGCAGGACCTTGGCGCGGGCTGCAAGCTTTGGAACGGACGCTTCCAAGCTTAAAGCATTGCATGTTTCTGAAAAGGATTGCGACCCCTCTCACAGGTACAAGGTCGACATCAAAACGTTGACACTCATCGAACTTCCGCGGCCACCGGTTACACGGTGACTTCGCTGGTGCCGAGAGAAAGCCCCGGATTTCGCTGCGCTACATCCAGGCTACAAAGTTCCTTCTTTTCGAACTCGCTTCCAGCAAGAAAGAGAGGCGGAACGAGAACGGGGTCTTTGGCGTTTCATCGACCAATTTGCAAGGCATGCTTGTCTGCTGAACTCGCGTAAATTGATGGCCGAGCCCCATTCCGAAGGTCACAAATCCCTGCTCTAATTTGCCGATTACGCCCGGCAAGCTCCCCGCGCAGCGGGCGGTGTCTTTGCATTTGAGCGGAGCGACCAACGAATGCAAATCTCGACGCGCATTTCAGGTTTCTGACCGGAGGCTCAGATATGTCGCCAGATAGTACGCTGACTGCTACCGCCGGCTCGAGGCTGCCGGACGCGACCGCGGCTGGCTTCGCCGACAAGCTTTATCGGCTGGACGGCGGTCACTCCCTCGCGAACGACGAGTTGGTTTGGACCCCCGGCGAAAATGTCGGGCGGAGCATCCAGTTCTCGTCGACTTGCTGGCTGATACAGCGGGGAAACCAATGGTTACTCTGGGATACGGGTGTTCCTGAATCGGCGTTGAACGACCCCAAAGGCTGGTCAACCCTGCCTAAATTGATCGTCTACCATTTGGATAAGACGCTTACCGATCAACTCGCTGAGATTGGCCTTAAGACAACCGACATCACCTATGTTGCGCTGTCTCATACTCACGGCGACCACATTGGCAATGTTCGCTTGTTCCCGGATTCAACGGTTCTGATACAGCGGGCCGAGTATGAATGGATCAGCTCTCCCGATGGCCCGAACGACAACGTCAATCAACTGAAGGCTCTGGCACGCAAGCTTATGGGCACTCCAAAACATCTCAGGCTGCTCGATGGTGATACGGATGTATTTGGCGATGGCAGCGTTACCTTGGTTTCCACACCAGGACATACTCCCGGCAGTCAATCATTGATGGTGCATCTGAAGAATTCAGGCTTCATCATTCTGTCTGGTGACGTGGTTCATCTGGAAGAGAATTTTGAAAAGGACACGGTGCCGTCCTTGAATACGGATAAGACCGCCTCAATCGCCTCCATGGAAAGGATCAGGCGGATGATCGCAACATACAAAGCGAAGTTTTTTATCAATCACGACAAGGCGGAATCCGACGCTCTGAAGCTGATCCCTGCATTCTACGACTGATGTCGTCGTCAGTGCGCCCAAGCTCCCGCTTTAACGCCACCGCTTGCGGGGGATGAAGTCCGGAAACGGGGCCCCTGGCGACGGGTTGCTTCCGGATCGTTTGACACTTCCCGGACGATCTTTGCCGAAAGCCGTCGGACCGTTCTTTTCGTTGTCGTGGAAGTCCATGAACTTGTCGTCGATCTGCTCGGCCAGCGGCCGGGTGTTCAAGCTCTCGGTCTCCGTCCTGGCACCGATGTATTCGATTTCGATACCTGCTCGAAGCGATCCGCAATCGCCCCATCCCGCGACTTCGTGGAGCCAAGGCGCGCCGGCAATGCGAAGGGACGTCCTTGCCAGCAGCGGAAGGGCCTCTGGCAAAGCCGTTGCGCCAGGCTCACCGCGGAATCGCGCCGACTAGCATTATCGTCTTGCACGACCGACCTGTGATTTATACGGGTCGATTGCCTGTGATTTATACGAGTAAAAAATGGTATTTCCACCTGTGACTTATGCGAGTTACACGGACGAATTTTCTTTTCTATTTTTTCGTCGTTTCGGAGCCACCCGACGACAGCCGGCCAATTTGGCAGGCGATGCGACCTGCTCCGATGCGAGGACCGCATGGCTGATGCGCGCAGACAAATCCTGTGCATCGAGGATGATCGTGAAACCGCTGCCCTGATCGCCGAAGAGCTGGTCGAACGCGGTTTCAAGGTAAGCCTCGCACATAGCGGTCAAGAGGGTCTGCTGGCGATCATGAAGGCCACGCCGGATCTCGTTTTATGTGATGTCAGTATGCCGTCCATGACCGGCTTTGAGGTCCTTGAGAGATTGAACGAGCTCGCGCCGACCTTTGGCAGGATACCCTTGTTGTTTCTAACCGCGCTGGCCGACCGGAACAACGAAATCCGGGGGCGTCGCCTCGGAGCTGTCGATTACGTTACTAAGCCCATCGATTTCGATCGGCTGGTCTTGATTATTAATGCCCGGCTTTCCGGTATCGCGCGTACCAAACCGGCTGCCAAACCAGTCAAGCTGAATGAGCGTCAAGCCCAGATTTTAACCTGGGTGGCGCGCGGCAAGACCTCAGCCGAAATTGCACAGAAGCTGCAATTGTCCAAGCGGACGGTAGACTTTCACATCAACAATGCTCGGATCAAGCTGCAGGCGGCGACGCGTGCAGAAGCGGCGATCAAGGCCGTGGCTGACGGGCTGATCAACCCTGAGGCAAGTCTGTGCTGAAAGGGGTACTCCGATTCGGACTGACCCGCCGTCCGATCATACTCCTAGGCCTGCTGGTCTTCGTCGCAGCCGGAGTGCTTGCCTTCACGAAGCTGAATATCGAGGCGTACCCAAACCCGGCGCCGGTGATCCTGGAGATCACCGCGCAGGCACCCGGTCTCTCGGCCGAGGAAATGGAACGCTACTACACGATTCCGATGGAGGTCGGTCTGTCTATCACCCCCGGAATAGACAACATCCGTTCAACTTCGTTCTACGGTCTGTCCTTTGTTCGCGTAACCTTCAAATACGGCGTCGACTATTACTTCGCATTTACGCAGGCGCAATTGATGTTGCAGCAAAACGTCAGCCTCCCGGGAGGCCAGTCACCGGTCATTCAGCAATCGAGCCTGGTCGGCGAAGTTTTTCGCTATCGGGTGATCGGTCCGCCGCACTTCGGGCTCACAAATCTGCGCACCGTGCAGGATTGGATTGTCACGCGGCGTCTCTACACCGTGCCGGGAGTGGTAGCCGTGAATTCCTGGGGCGGCACGACCAAGCAATATGACGTCGACATCGATCTTCACAAACTCGACGCCTACAACGTCACAATACCGCAGATCATCGCCGCCCTGGGCAATTCCAACATCAATGTCGGCGGCCGCGAGATCACCGTTGGCCAGCAATCCGTCAACATCCGCGGCATCGGCCTGATGGACTCGGGCGGCGATACCGATTTGACACAGGGCTGGAGAGTCAACGACATCGAGAATGTCGTGCTCGCTCAGGCGAATGGCGTCCCGGTCCAAGCGAAGGATGTCGCCAAGGTTTCAGTCGGCCACGTCCCCCGGCTCGGCATCGCTGGCAAGGACCACGACAGCGACGTTGCATTGGCGATCGTCGTGATGGGCCGAGTTTACCACACCAACGACGTCATACCCCGCATACAAGCCAAAATTGATCAGATGAACAGCGACGGCACCTTGCCGCCGGGGGTCAAGCTCGTTCCCTATTATGACCGCTCGACGCTGGTGTCGGTCACCACCCATACTGTCTTGCACAACCTGGTCTTTGGCTGTTTGCTGGTCTTTTTCGTTCAATGGATTTTTCTGGGGAATTTGCGCAGCGCTATTATCGTCGGCGTCAATATCCCCTTTGCGCTGTTTTTTGCCGTTATCATCATGGTGATGATGGGACAAGACGCCAACCTGCTGTCGGTCGGCGCCGTCGATTTTGGCATCATCGTCAATTCGGCAGTGATCCTGATTGAGAACATTTTCAGGAACTTTCAGAGCCCCGCAGAACGGCAAGGCCTGCTTCAAAGCCTCGTCGAGGGACGGTTTGGACCCGACCGGACAAGAACGGCCGGTACCGCCAGTGGTCCGATCTGGACCGACCGCCTGCGGCTCATTCTGGCCAGCGCGCTGCAAGTCGATATGGCGATCTTCTTCTCCGCTCTGATCACGGTCGCGGCATTCGTGCCATTGTTCACCATGCAGGGCGTCGAAGGCCAGATTTTCAGCCCGATGGCGCGAACCTATGGACTGGCCCTTTTCGGCGCCTTGCTGTCGACATTTACCATCACGCCGGTGCTGGCCTCGTTTCTGCTTCCCGAGCATGTCGAGGAAACCGAAACCGTCGTGGTGCGCGTGTTGCGCTGGATTTACGTGCCGGTCCTGCGCTGGTCGCTGGTCCACCGGAAAACCATGGTGGCTACGGCCGTTATTTTTCTTGCCATTGTCGGCTGGCTGATGACGCAGCTGGGCAGCGAATTCCTGCCGGCGCTCGAAGAAGGCAATTTGTGGATTCGCGCGGCTATGCCGCCGACGATCGGGCTGGAGGCTGGCGAACCGGCGACTGCGAAGATGCGCGAGATTCTGCTTCGTCATCCTGAAGTCATCACCGCCGTGTCGCAGCACGGTCGGCCCGACGACGGCAGCGACGCATCGCCGTTCTCGAATGTCGAGCTGTTCGTGCCGTTGAAGCCATTCGACCAATGGCCGGCAGGTCTCACCAAAGACATGCTGGTGGCGCAGCTGCAGAAGGAGTTCAATGACGAACTGCCCGGTATCGACTTCAACTTTTCGCAGTACATCCAGGACAATATCGAGGAGGCGCTCTCCGGCGTTAAAGGCGCCAACTCGGTAAAAATCATCGGTCGCGATCTGCCGACCATCGAGCGGCTTGCCACCGAGGTGATGCGGCAGATGAAGCAGGTGAGAGGCATCAACGACCTCGGAATCTTCCACGTGCTCGGACAGCCGAACTTAAATATCAAGGTGAATTGGGAAAAGGCCGCGCGCTATGGCCTCAATACCGGCGACGTCAACACCATAGTGCAAGCTGCGCTTGGCGGTACCCAGGCAACCACCCTGCTCGAGGGCGACCGTCAATTCAACGTTGTCGTTCGGCTGCCGCCCGAATATCGTTCCAGTCTGGAAGCGGCCCGTAACGTCAAAGTCGGGTACCAGACCCCGAGCGGCAACAACGCCTACATTCCTTTGACCGAACTTGCGGACATCACGCTCGATACCGGTGCATCCTACATCTATCACGAATCGGGGGAGCGCTACATTCCGGTCAAGTTCAGCGTCCGCGACCGCGATCTCGCGGGCGCGGTCGCCGAAGCGCAGCAGCAAATCGCCGCGAATGTAAAGGTGCCGGGCGGCTATCGCATTGTCTGGGCCGGCGAATTCGAAGATTTGCAGAACGCACAGGCGCGGCTGGCCGTAATTGTTCCTATCAGTCTGCTTCTGATCGTGGTGCTGCTCTACGGTTTGTTCAATTCGCTGCGCGACAGTCTGCTGGTGCTTGCGGGAATTCCTTTCGCCGCTGGCGGTGGCATACTCGCGCTCTATTTCTCCGGCCTGAACTTCAGCATCTCAGCGGCCGTCGGATTTATCTCCCTGTTCGGTGTGTCGGTGATGAACGGCATCCTGATAATGACCTACTACAATGAGGTTAGAACGAGTGGCATCGGCACGATCGAGGCTATGTTTCACGCCGCTTCGCAGCGCATGCGCCCCATGCTGATGACGGCCATTTCCGCCTGCATCGGCCTGTTGCCGGCGGCGGTCTCGACAGGGATCGGCAGCCAAGTCCAACGCCCGCTCGCCACCGTCGTGGTCGGCGGCATGTTCATCGGGCCGATCATCCTGCTTGTGGTGGTGCCGGCCTTGCAGACGTTATTCCTGCGCGAGGGAAGGGGCCCCGAACGATCGCCTGGGACCAGCGCACCCAGCGCCGTCCAGCCGTGAGAACAATGGCCCCTACGCCAGAGCCGAGGATGCGGCGGCATGCCTGCTCTTGGCATTGCGCTGCAAATTGGGGGTGACGCCATTTTGGTAGCGATCGGAGCAATAATGGACATGCCCGGCCCGCGCTCCAAACGACGCAGATGACCAAAGCGGACCTGACGCGTCGGCGCAGTCCGTCAAGCAAGTCGCGCGATTAAGCAGGAACGTACGTCAACCTAATCGCGCCCCGTCTTCTTCTGCCGTACCGTTGCGGTCTTCAGATTGAAGGCAAAATCAAATTTCGCTGGTTGTTGGACAGGCAGATCGGCTGGCTTAGCCCAGCCGCCGCGCGGCCGCCACGGCGGCTTCGTTTTCGTTTCGTAGTAGAAGCCAAAACATGAGTCCGTGCGTGATCAGAAAGAGCGGCACGATAAACGTCGGGAGAAAGTAGGCAGCGCCCAACTGACCGGCCTCGACGCCCAAGCGGATGCCTTCGTAATTAGCATGGAGGATATCGGCGCTGCCCCACAGGTTGAATACCCAAGCCGCGACGATGCCAAGCCGGCCGGGCAGTAGCGCCAGCGTCAACAAAGCGAGCGCCGCGGCGACAATGTCGCCGTAGGCGGCGCCTTCGGCGAACACCGCCGGCAAATCGGGAGACACGACGCCAGGGACGAGGAACGCCAGGCCGACGAAGCGGAAGGAATGAAACATCAGCAGGGGCCGCAAGGCTTCGTTGCGGCCTCGGCGGCGCAGTTCCGGCCAGATCACAGTGCCGACGACGACGCCCCAAGCAACGAAACTGAAGACGATGCTGACGAAAAAGCAGATTTGCGCCCGCATGACCGATCCTCCGATGGGTGTCGTTCCGTTTAGCCGTAATTGACGCCCGGGTTGCTTTGCCCAACTTCTATAATGTAGCCGTCAGGATCGCGAATGTAGCAGCGCGTCTCGCCGTATTTGGGCTTTGGCTCGGTGATGAACTCGGCCCCCCGGCTTTTCCATAGTTCATAGCATGCATGAATATCGGCAACGCGGATATTCATAAAGCTGCTGACGGAATCGGGATCGGCGGGGACGCTGAGGGTTACCGTCGGTTTGTCGGGTGTGGGACCGCCCCCGAAGTAGACAATGAGCCACGTGTTCGCGATCTGGATGAACCCCGGTGCGCCCTCGCTGTTGCCCATGGTCAGGATGCGCCCGCCAAAGACCTTTTCGTAAAATCGAGCCGACCGTTCGACGTCGGCAACGGTGATAAAGTGTGCGACGGAAATCCCGTCCTGCGGCGGCATCCGATAGGTTTTCTGCCCGACTTGTACTTCGCTCATGGACGGCTCCTATCGTGGTCGGCTCACCCAACGCGAGTGTAGGTGGTTCTTCAGGCGCCGGTAAGATCTCGTCGCTGCCAATCTAGGCCACGAGCTACACGTCCAGCATATCTTCGGCGGCGAATTCGGCGCGCTCCTGGATGAAGGCAAAGCGCGCTTCGGGCTTGGTGCCCATCAGCCGCTCGACCGATTTCTCGGTGTCCTTCTGTGCTTCGGCGAGCAGCACGACGCGCAAGAGCGTGCGCTTCTTCGGGTCCATGGTGGTTTCCTTGAGCTGGGCGGCCATCATCTCGCCGAGCCCCTTGAAGCGGCTGACTTCCACCTTGGCGTTGGCGTGAAATTCCTTTTTCAGGATTTCGTCGCGGTGCTTGTCGTTGCGGGCGTAAAAAATCTTGCCGCCGTGGCGATAGCCGGTAGAGCGGCGGCACCGCGAGATAGAGGTGGCCGTTGTCGATCAGGCCGCGCATCTCGCGATAGAAGAAAGTGATCAGCAGCGAGGCGATGTGGGCGCCGTCGACGTCGGCGTCGGTCATGATGATGACGCGGCCGTAGCGCAGATCCTCGTCGCGATAGTGGGTGCCGGTGCCGCAGCCGAGCGCCTGCGCAAGATCGGCGAGCTGCTGGTTCTGCGCCAGCTTGTCTTTGCCGGCGGACGCCACGTTGAGGATTTTGCCGCGCAACGGCAGGATGGCCTGCGCGGCGCGGTCGCGGGCCTGCTTGGCCGAGCCGCCGGCGGAATCGCCCTCGACGACGAAAATCTCCGAGCCTTCGGCGGCGGAGTTGGTGCAGTCGGCAAGCTTTCCGGGCAGGCGGAGCTTGCGCACCGCTGACTTGCGCGCGATGTCCTTTTCCTGGCGGCGGCGGATGCGCTCCTCGGCGCGCTCGACCACGAAGTCGAACAATTTGTTGGCCTGCAACGGATTGCCGGCAAGCCAGTGATCGAACGGGTCCTTGATCGCCTGCTCGACGATCCTTTGCGCTTCGGCGGTGGCGAGCCGGTCCTTGGTCTGGCCCTGGAATTCCGGCTCGCGGATGAAGACCGACAGCATGGCGGCGGCGCCGGTCATCATGTCGTCGGAGGTGATGGCGGCGGCGCGCTTGCCTTGCCCGACGCGCTCGGCATGGTCCTTCAAGCCCCGGGTCAGCGCGGCGCGCAGGCCGGATTCGTGGGTGCCGCCGTCGGGCGTCGGAATGGTGTTGCAATAGGAGTTGAGGAAGCCGTCGGCATCGGCGGTCCATGCCACCGCGCACTGCACCGCGCCGTGGGCGCCGATTTTGCCGACGCTGCCGGTGAAGATGTCCGGATGCACCAGCGTCGCGCCGGCGAGCGTTTCCGAGAGATAGTCCTTCAAGCCATCGGCGAAATGAAACGTCGCCTGCTCCGGTACGCCCTCGACGCCACGTAACAGCTCCTTGGCGCACGACCAGCGAATCTCGACGCCGCCGAACAGATAGGCTTTCGAGCGCGTCATCTTGAATACGCGCTCGGGCTTGAAATGCGCCTTGGCGCCGAAGATGTCCGGATCGGGTCGGAAGCGCACTTTGGTGCCGCGCCGGTTCGGCGCCTTGCCGGCATCCTGCAATTTGCTCTTCGGCTTGCCGCGTTCGAACGCCATGCGGTAGAGCTTTTGCCCGCGCGCGACCTCGACCTCCATGCGCTCCGACAGCGCGTTGGCCACCGAGACGCCGACGCCGTGCAGGCCGCCCGAGGTCTCGTAGACCTTGGAGTCGAATTTGCCGCCGGCATGCAGCGTGCACATGATCACTTCGAGCGCGGATTTTTTCGGGAATTTCGGGTGCGGATCGACCGGAATGCCGCGGCCATTGTCGGTGACGGTGACAAAACCGTCGGCTTCCATCTCGACCTCGATCCAGTCGGCATGGCCGGCGAGCGCCTCGTCCATGGAGTTATCGATCACCTCGGCAAACAGGTGATGCAGCGCCTTCTCGTCGGTGCCGCCGATATACATGCCGGGGCGGCGGCGCACCGGCTCTAGCCCTTCCAAAACCTCGATGTGTTTGGCCGTGTAACCGGACTCGCCGGCCGTGCCTCTCGCTACAGCGCTGCCGGTGCGGGAAGCCCGGCGCGCCGCGCCGCGGGATTCGCTCAAGCTGGCGAACAGGTCGGGCGTCTTCGGCGGTCGCGGCGTTTTCGCAGCTTTTCCCATGCGGAGCTTTCATTTCTGGCGATGATATTGGGCGGAATCGGTCCGTGCGCCCGAGGGCGACGAATCAATTTTCAACTATGCCATGCCGGTGGCAAAAACATGAGGCGGGTGGCGAAAGCGGCGCGTGCGTACATTGACGCTGCCGCGCACCGGCTTTATATGGCCGCCCATGATCCGATTGTCCACGATCATCCGGTCGATGACCGCAGCCGCCGCCAGGCGCCGCCGCCGTACTGTCACGGCACGAATACGCGTTCGCGCGTAACATTCGTGCCGCCGGCTCCGCGGCATTCACGTTTCCGAAAATCCTGCCCGCGGACCGGCTTTGTGCGCTAAGCCCACAAGCTCGTATCGGGGTTGAATCATGTCTGCGAAAGCGAAGATCGGCATCCTCGGCGCCTCCGGCTATACCGGTGCGGAACTGGTGCGGCTGCTCATCCGCCATCCGCAGGTCGACATCGCGCTGCTGACGGCCGACCGCCGCGCTGGCAAGGCCATGGCCGATGTGTTCCCGCAATTCGCGCCGTATCCGCTGCCGATCCTCTCCTCGGTCGATGCCGCCAATTGGCCGGCGCTGGGCCTCGATCTGGTGTTCTGCGCGCTGCCGCATGGCACCACGCAGAAGGTCATCAAAGATCTGTTGGCGCGCTTGCCGGCGCTCAAGATCGTCGATCTCTCGGCCGATTTCCGCCTCGCCGATCCGGCCGCCTATGAGCGCTGGTACGGCCACGCCCATGCCGCGCCCGAGCTGCAGCCAAAGGCGGTCTACGGCCTCACTGAAATTTATCGCGCCCAGATCAAGGCGGCGCAGCTCGTCGCCAATCCCGGCTGCTACACCAGCTGTGCCGAGCTGGCGCTTATCCCGCTGTTGCGGGCCAAAGCGATCGATCCCGACGAAATCGTCGTCGACGCCAAATCGGGCGTGACCGGGGCGGGCCGGGGCGCCCGCGAGGATATGCAGTTCGCCGAAGTCTCCGAAGGCTTTCATGCCTACGGCGTCGGTCATCACCGCCACATGTCCGAGCTCGATCAGGAGTTTTCGTTAGCCGCCGGCCGCGAGGTGATCGCGACGTTCACGCCGCATCTGGCGCCGATGAACAGAGGCATCCTGTCGACGATTTACGTGCGCGGCGCGAAGGCGTCGGCGGCGGACCTTCACGCCATACTTTTAAAGTCTTACGCCAACGAGCCGTTCGTCCATGTGCTGCCCTTCGGCGCCACCCCGCAGACGCGTCATGTGCGCGGCTCCAACATGACCTTCATCGGCATCGCCGCCGACCGCATTGCCGGCCGCGCCATCATCGGCGCGGCGCTCGACAATCTGACCAAGGGCGCCTCCGGCCAGGCGGTGCAGAACATGAACCTGATGCTCGGCTTTCCCGAGACCATGGGGCTCGAGCAGGTGGCGCTGTTTCCTTGATTTGCGGTGTGACGCGGGGCCTTATCGATCTCGCAAATTCCGCTCGTCGTATTCCCACTCGACGTCGATTGGCGAAATGATGTCGCCGACGATTTCCACGCGGCCCTTTAGAAGTCCGAGAAAGTGGGGCGCTAACCGGGCGATTGGTTTTCCGCGTCTCGTAATGACAATCGAAATCTTTGTTCGTTCGACTTGTTCGAGGAGGCGAAGCGAATTGGCCTTGAATTCGGAGATAGTGACGGTGTGCTCCGTCGGGCTGTCCGATACGTGCCTTCGTTATTTGCCGGTCCTCTACGCCTGCACTTTCACATAGCTCCCGGGCGCATCCTCGATCGGCTTGAGCGCGCCGTCGCCCGGCACCCGCGCCGGCGCCTCGGTTGAATCCTGGCGTTTGAGCCAGGCCAGCCAGTCCGGCCACCATGAGCCCGGGTGCTGCGTCGCCTTCGCCAGCCAGCCTTCGAGGTTGGCGCTACGCGGCTTCGGGCCGGTCCAATAGTGATATTTGTGCTTGTCGGGCGGATTGACCACGCCGGCGATGTGGCCGGACGCGGCCAGTACATACTTCACCGGGCCGCCGAAATACTTCGAGCCGAGCAGCACCGACTTGGCCGGCGCGATGTGATCTTCCCGCGTGGCGAGATTGTAGACCGGCACCCTGATCGCTTTCAGATCGATCGGCGTGTTGCCGAGCAGCATTTTGCCTTTGGTGATCCGGTTATCGAGGTAGCAGTTGCGCATGTAGAAGGAGTGGTTGGCGGCCGGCAGCCGGGTGGCGTCGGAATTCCAATACAGCAGATCGAACGGAAACGGCGCCTTGCCTTTGAGATAGTTGTTGATGACATAGGGCCAGATCAGATCGCTCGAGCGCAGCAGGTTGAAAACGGTGACCATCGACATGCCGGGGAGGTAGCCGCGCTCGGCCATGCGCTCTTCGATGGCCTTGACCTGTGCCTCGTCGATGAAGACTTTCAGATCGCCGGCATAGGTGAAATCGACCTGGGCGGCGAACAGCGTCGCCGAGACGATGCGATCGTCATGCCACGCCGCCATAGCGGCGAGCGCCACGGCGAGCATGGTGCCGCCGACGCAGTAGCCCACCGCGTGCACCTTGTCTTCGCCGGTCGCCTGCCGGATGGCGTCGAGCGCCGCCAGCGGTCCCTCGCGGACATAGTCCTCGAAGGTCTTTTGCGCGAGCCGCGCATCGGGATTGACCCACGAAACGCAGAACACCGTGAGTCCCCTGATCAACGCACCATTTGATGAAGGATTTATCCGGCGCGAGATCGAGCACGTAGTATTTGTTGATCCACGGCGGCACGATCAGCAGCGGGCGCTTGAGCACCGTCGCGGTCGTCGGCGCGTATTGGATGAGCTGCATCAGGTCGTTCTGGAAGATCACCTTGCCGGGCGTGGCGGCGAGATTGCGTCCGACGGCGAACATCGAAGCGTCGGACTGGCGGATCTTCAGGTGGCCGCCGCCGGCCTCGACGTCCTCGGCCAGCATGCGCATGCCGCGAACCAGGTTCTCGGCGTTGCTGGTCAGGGTCTCGCGCAGCAATTCGGGATTGGTGAAAACGAAGTTCGACGGCGACAGCGCATTGACGATCTGCCGCATGTAGAACTCGGCCTTGTGCCTGGTGTGCGGATCGAGGCCGGCGGCGTCGCTGACAAACTGGTTGGCCCATTGCGTGGTGAGCAGATAGGCCTGCTTGAGGAAATCGAAGAACTGGTTCGTGGTCCATTCCGGGTCGGCGAAACGCTTGTCGCCGGCGGCGGGTATGGCGATCGGCGGCGTCTGTTCGCCGGCAAGCCGCTTGGCCGCCAGCGCCCAGAGTTCGAGATAGGCCTTGCCGAGCCGGCCCTGCAGCTCGGCGGTGCGTTGCGGATCGGCCAGCCAGTATTGCGCCACTTGCCCGAAAGTCTTGACCGCGTCGGTCAACTCATCGGCAAGTTCGCGGTTATCGTGGGTCTCCTCGCGGGGCTTGAGATAAGCGGCCAGCGCCCGGCCGCCCTCTTCGACAACGCGTGCCAGATTGCGTGAAAGCTGCTCAACGTCGACGGTCCCGAGCTTTACCGGTTCCTGCGATGGAGCCCACACGAGCGTCCCTCAATGGCCATTTGGGTTAACGGCGATGGCCCTCAGCGAAAATGGCCCGCTCGGTTCGCCCGCGCAAGCCGCCGCATGCCCCAGGCGGCGGGCTTCCGGCGAGCTGCCAGCCCTGGGATGCGCCAGTGCCCGCGGACCTTGTTTCAACCATATTATCGCGTTATCCGGATAACTTATGTAACCTTTAAGTTGATATTTATAAACAATTCAGTCGCTAAGTTATTTTCGCCGAAGGGCGGGCGGCGGGAAACGGGGATCCGGCCGATCGCAATTGGGGCATGAAAAGCGCAACGGGGTGCTGCGTGAACGGCCACGGACGCAACGCGAGGCTTGTGTTGGGAACCTTGGCGATTGCCGCTGCGGTGGCTGTCCTACTATCGGGCTGTTCCGATGTCGGGTTCCCGTCAATCCATGACATGCCGGCGCCCCGTGCCGATACCCCGCTCACCCCAGATCAGGTGAAGCAGCTCACCGACAATCTCATTTGCGAACGCGAGCACCTGACCACCGAGGCGCAGGCGCCCGTTCCACCGCCGGCCGAGGCGGCGGGGGCACAGAAACCGGCATCATCATGCCCGCAACCGCCCGGCGCGCAGCCGACCGTCACCGGCTCGACCGCCGGTTCGACGCTGCCCCCTAGTGCCTACGCCAAGCCGTGATAAGAATGTCAGGGTCGTCATAGCCGACGTGCCGGTCAGATCATGGAAGAATTTTATCGCATTCGGCGGTTGCCGCCCTACGTGTTCGAAGAGGTCAACCGCGCCAAAGCGGTGGCGCGCAATGGCGGCGCCGACATCGTCGATCTTGGCATGGGCAATCCCGACCTGCCGGCGCCGGCGCACGTGGTCGAAAAGCTCAAAGAGACCGTTGGCAAATCGCGCACCGACCGCTACTCGGCCTCCAAGGGGATACCGGGGCTGCGCCGCGCCCAGGCCGCCTATTACGCCCGCCGCTTCGGCGTGAAGCTCAATCCCGACACGCAGATCGTCACCACGCTCGGCTCCAAGGAAGGCTTCGCCAATGTCGCCCAGGCGATCACCGCGCCGGGCGACGTCATCATCGTTCCCAATCCGACTTATCCCATTCACGTGTTCGGCTTCCTGATGGCCGGGGGCACCATCCGCTCGGTGCCGGTCGAGGCCAACGCCGCGTTTTTCGGCGCGGTGGAACGTGCGGTGATGCATTCGATTCCGAAGCCGATTGCCATCGTGACCTGCTATCCGTCGAATCCGACAGCCTGTGTCGCCGACCTCGACTTCTACCGGGAGCTCGTCGCGTTTGCCAAGAAGCACTCGCTGTTCCTGCTGTCGGATCTGGCCTATGCCGAGGTCTATTTCGAGAATGATCCGCCGCCCTCGTTGCTGCAGGTTCCCGGCGCCATGGATGTCGCCGTCGAATTCACCTCGATGTCGAAGACCTACTCGATGCCCGGCTGGCGTCTCGGATTTGCGGTCGGCAACGAGCGCATCATCGCGGCGCTGGCGCGGGTGAAATCCTATCTCGACTACGGCGCATTCACGCCGATGCAGGTGGCGGCGACCGCGGCGCTCAACGGCCCCGACGACTGCATCCACGAGATGCGCGCGATCTATCGGCGCCGGCGCGATGCGCTGGTGGAATCGTTCGGCCGCGCCGGCTGGCATGTACCGCCGCCGCAGGCGTCGATGTTCGCCTGGGCGCCGATACCCCAGCCGTTCCAGCCTCTCGGCAGCGTCGAGTTCGCCACGCTGCTGGTCGAAAAGGCGAGCGTCGCGGTATCGCCCGGCGCCGGCTTCGGCGAACATGGCGAGGGCCATGTGCGCATCGCCTTGGTGGAGAACGAACAACGCATCCGCCAGGCCGCCCGCAACATCCGGCGCTTTCTTGAAACCGGGCCGGAAATGCTGCACAACGTCGTTCCCTTGGCGACGCGGCGGTAATCGAGCGCGCGCTATCCCGGGTTAGCGACGTTTTATGGCCGAGCCGTTGAAAGTCGGTCTTGCCGGACTGGGGACGGTCGGCACGGCAGTCGTGAAGCTCTTGGAGCACGAGCGTGACAAGCTTATCGCGCGCTGCGGCCGCCCGATCGAGGTGGTTGCCGTCAGCGCCCGTTCCCGGGGCAAAAAGCGCGACATCGATCTGAAGAAATCCCGCTGGGTCGCCGATCCGGTGGCGCTGGCGGTCGATCCCGGCATCGACGTTCTGGTCGAGGTCATCGGCGGGGAGGGTAATCCGGCGAAGGCCGCGGTGCAGGCTGCGCTTGCAGCCGGCAAGCCGGTGGTGACCGCCAACAAGGCGTTGCTGGCCCGGCACGGCCACAAGCTCGCGCTGCTGGCGGAGCGCCACGGCGTGGCGCTCAATTTCGAGGCCTCGGTCGCCGGCGGCATCCCGATCGTGAAGACGTTGCGCGAGGGGCTCAACGGCAATTCGTTCACGCGCATCTACGGTATTCTCAACGGCACCTGCAATTACATCCTGTCGCGGATGGAAGAAGGCCGGCTCGCCTTCGATGACTGCCTGCGCGAGGCGCAGCGCCTCGGCTATGCGGAGGCCGATCCGTCATTCGATGTCGAAGGCCACGACACCGCGCAAAAGCTTTCCATCCTTGCAAGTTTGGCGTTCGGCACCAAGCTCGATCCGGCCGCGATCTACGTCGAGGGCATCTCGTCGATCACGCTCGCCGATCTCGATGCGGCCGCCGAGCTTGGCTACCGGGTCAAGCTCCTCGGCGTTGCGGTACGCACCGATGCCGGCATCGAACAGCGCGTGCATCCGACCATGGTGCGCAAGGATTCCGCCATCGCCCAGGTGATGGGCGTGACTAACGCGGTGACGGTCGATGCCGACGGGCTTTCGCCGATCACTTTGGTGGGGCCGGGCGCCGGCGGCATGGCAACCGCGTCCGCCGTCGTGTCCGACATCGCCGATATCGCGCGCGGGGTGCGCACGCCGCCGTTCGGGCGTCCCGCCGCGCGCATGACCGCGATCCGCAAAGCACCGATGCAGCATCACGAAGGCGGTTATTACATCCGTCTGTTGGCGCGCGATCGCCCCGGCAGCGCCGCCACCATCGCCCGGCGGCTGGCGCAACAGCAGATTTCGCTAGAATCGATCGTGCAACGCCAGGAGACCCGCGCCCAAGGCTCGGGCCAGCGCGGACGCTCGGGCGAGCCGGTTCCGGTCATTTTGATCACTTATGCGACCAGCGAGGACGCGGTCCGCAAGGCGCTCGCCGCCGTCCGCCGCGACCGTGTAATCTCGGGCTGGCCGCAGGTGATCCGGATCGAGAAGAACTAGGCGTAACACACGCGGGATATAGGGAAACTAGATGGCCTCGATTACCGTTCCGTCCAGCATGATGCTGGAGCGCGTTCTCGCCATCGAGATCGTGCGGGTGACCGAACGCGCGGCGGTGAACGCGGCGAGGCTGCGGGGGCGAGGCGATGAAAAAGCCGCCGACCAGGCCGCCGTCGACGCCATGCGGCGCGAGCTCAACAAGCTGCCGATCGACGGCACCGTCGTCATCGGCGAGGGCGAGATGGACGAAGCGCCAATGCTGTTCATCGGCGAGAAGGTCGGCGCCAAGGGCGGTTTCAAGGTCGACATCGCCGTCGATCCGGTCGAGGGCACGACGCTGTGCGCCAAGAATATGCCCGGCTCCATCGCCACGCTTGCCGTGGCCGAGGCGGGCACGCTGCTGCACGCGCCCGACATCTATATGGACAAGATCGCGGTCGGTCCGGGCTATCCCAGGGGGGTCGTCGATCTCGACGCCCCCGCCGGCGAAAATATTCGCAATCTCGCCAAGGCCAAGGGCGTGCCGCCGCAAGCCATCACCGCCATGATCCTCGATCGCCCGCGCCACGGCGACCTGATCGCGGCGGTGCGCAAGGTCGGCGCCTCGGTGAGTCTCATCACCGACGGCGACGTCGCCGCGGTCATCCACACCGCCGATCCCGAAAAGACCGGCATCGACATCTGTCTCGGCATCGGCGGCGCGCCGGAAGGCGTGCTGGCGGCGGCGGCGCTGCGCTGCATCGGCGGCCAGATGCAATGCCGTCTGGTCGTCGACACCGAGGAGAAACGCGAGCGCGCCGCCAAAATGGGCATCAAAGACCCGCGCAAAAAATATCAGATCGAGGACATGGTGCGCGGCGACTGCCTGTTCGCGGCAACCGGCATCACCGACGGCCGCATGCTGGAGGGGGTCAAGTTCGGCGACGGCATTGTCGAGACCCAGACCGTCGTCATGCGCTCGGTCACCGGCACCGTGCGCTGGATCAGGGCCGAGCACCGGCAGCTGGAGAAGTTTTAGGGCAGCGTATTTGCGTCCCGATGTCGGTGCTTGCAGCGGACTTCAGCTAATCAGCCGATTTTGAAACGGCGGCTACGCCACCGCCGCGCCGGCCGGCGTCAACCGATAGCCGAGTGCGGCATCTTCCAGGATGTCGCTCTGCGACAGATCGCCGTTATAGCCCGGGAACGCAAATGCATCATAGGCGTCGTAAACATTGACGCCTCCGGGCAGCCCGAGCGTGTCCGACTGTGTCGGTGAGGCGGCCGACGCCCAGTCGGCGATGTCGCCGCCGTTGGCCGACGCATTATTGTAGGTGCCCAGATCCGTCGTCCCGTCGTTGACGGAGAAGTCGCCGCCGTTCCCTGACAGCTCGAGCACGCCTTGGCTCTGGTAGTTGAAGAGATCGAGCGGCGTATCAGTCGGCTTGCCGTTCACCAGCGCGCCTTCCATTTCGATGCGGCCCATGACCTCGCTGATTTCGTGGAAGGCGGTCGCCTCCAGATCGAATTGCCTGGACCCGGTGCCGCTTGTTGACCCACTGACGCTGGCGGTTTCGTTCCAGGAGTAACCGGTGCCCTTCAAGTTGCTGAAACCGATGTATCCGTCGACGGCGCTCGACGTGGGGCTGATCATACCGAGCGTCTTGGCGTCGGCGCTGGTGACGAAGAACTGGCTGCCGGTCGGTTCGTTTCTGGCCGAGAAACTGTAGCCGTCCTTGGCCAGCGCATCGGTGACGGTGCTGTAATTGGTCAGATAACCGTAGCTCTCGCTTTCGCCCAGCGCATTGGCCGCCATCCGCGAGCCGTCGATTTCGCCGTAACCGACATGGATGTTGATTACCTCGTCGTTCGAAAACAGCTTGGTGTAATATTCGGCGGCATCGGTGATGGCCTGGGTGAAACCACGCGGGGCGTCGGCCACCGAGGAATCCCAGGTGAGGTCGATCTGCAGGCCGCCGCGAGAGCCGACCAATGTCGGCGCGGGCGGCAACTCATCGGCTAAAAAGGTCAGAAGGTTCGCGAGAGCCCCGTGCGTCGTTGCCTCGTACGCCGGCGATACGTCCCCGGCATCATTGATGAGATATTCCTGGCCGAGCCCGGAGGCGCCGTGCCCGCAGTGCGGCGAGAACGCATGCAAATCGTGCCAATGGTCGAGCAGCATCTTCGCGCTCCTTGCTCCGAGGGGGGCAAGGCTAATGCGCATGGCTTATAAAAATCTCTTACAAGCATGCGAATTTTTGCGGCAAAATCGATAAATCCTCAAATGCCCTGGGCCGGCGATCGTGAAGTGATGGGGCAAGCATCCGGCGGGAAAGCGGGCCCGCGCACCCATGCCGGGCAAAGAAAGAGCCCCAAGCGCGCGGAGGGGACCAAAGCGCTTGGGGCTCACGCCAGCGGTGTCAATTCACCGTGGTACTAATAAAACCCGTGACGTCAGCAAATCTCAGCCGAGCTGCTCGACCTGGTCGCCGACAGCCTGCGTCAGCCAAACTCCGCATTCCCCGCAGCCATAGGTGCGCAGGTCCGGAAGGCCGGCCTTTCCCGGAGTGGTGCGCGCCAGATGCATCGGCCTGCCGCAGTTCGGGCAGGCCGGCCGAACTGCGAAGCGGTCGCTGACCGGCCCCGCCGAATCTTGCATCGCCAACATTGTCCACCTCATTGCGGTCCATCATGCGTTTTCAAACGTTCGATTGGAATTCAAACGCCTGTTTTAGACCCCGTCACGCCGGAAACAAGGAGATTTTGTGTTTTTTCGCCGCGCCAATCGTTAACCATGTGATCGCGACGCCCAGGTGGTGGGGGTGCACCGCTTTGTCCCGTGAAACCGAAGACAAGGTGCGGGTTTTGGGCGGTCACACCCGGCCATCGAGCCAAGCCGCCGTAAATCGGATAGGGTGATTCGATGGGCTTCGAATCGCGACACTTCGCCTTGAACAACGGGCTTTTCCTCGGCGTCGAACATTCTGCGACCGGGCGGGCGTGGCGCGACCGGCTCGACGCCCGCGGCTCCGCGCGCGCGCTGGCGATCGCGCAGCGCCACGATGTTCCCGAACTGCTCGCGCGGGTTCTTGCCGGGCGCAATATCGAGGTCGACGCGGTCGAGGCGTTTCTCGACCCGACCATCAAGCGTTCGATGCCCGATCCGAACGTGCTCATCGCCATGCCCGAGGCGGCGGCGCGGATCGCGGACGCGATCGAGCGCGGCGAGACCATCGCCATTTTCGGCGATTATGACGTCGACGGCGCGACTTCCGCGGCATTGCTCGCGCGCTTTCTGCGCCAAGCCGGCATTGAGCCTCTGATCCACATTCCCGACCGCCTGTTCGAAGGCTACGGCCCGAATGTCGAGGCGGTGCGCGCGCTCGCCGCGCGCGGCGCGACGCTCCTGGTGACGGTCGACTGCGGCACCACCAGCATCGAGCCGCTGGCGGAGGCGCGCAAGCTTGGTGTCGATGTCGTCATCATCGATCACCACCAGGCCGACGAGGCGCTGCCGCCGGCGGTCGCCATCGTCAATCCGAACCGGCGCGACGATCTTTCCGGCCTCGGTCATCTGGCTGCGGTCGGGCTTGTCTTCATGACCGTGGTGGCGGTGAACCGCCTGTTGCGGTCGCGCGGGTTTTGGACGACGGAGCGGCCGGAGCCCGATCTGCTCGCGTTCGTCGACGATGTCGCGCTCGGCACCGTAGCCGACGTGGTACCGCTGATTGGACTGAACCGGGCCTTCGTCGCCAAAGGGCTCATTGCGCTGCGCCGGCGCGAGCGCGTCGGCCATGTCAGCCTGATGGATGCGGCGCGGCTGTCCGGTCCGCCCGAAGCCTGGCATCTCGGATTTCTGCTCGGCCCGCGCATCAATGCCGGCGGGCGCATCGGTCGCGCCGACCTCGGCGTGCGGTTGTTGCTCGAGGATGACGCGATCGAGGCGGCGCGGATCGCCGCCGAGCTCGACCGGCTCAACCGCGAACGCCAGGCCATCGAGCTGGACACGCTGGCGCAGGCCGAGGCCGAGGCGATGGCCGCGCTCGGCATCGAGGAAAAGGGCGCCGTAGTGGTCACTGCCGCCGAAGGCTGGCATCCGGGCGTCGTCGGCATTGTGGCGGCGCGGCTCAAGGAGAAATTCGGCCGTCCGGCGTTTGCCATCGCGCTCGAGCCCGGCGGCATCGGCACCGGATCGGGCCGTTCCGTCGCCGGCGTCGATATCGGCCGCGCGGTTCGGCGCGCCGTGACCGAAGGCTTGCTGGTCAAGGGCGGCGGTCATGCCATGGCGGCGGGCGTGACGCTGCGCCGAGAGGCGCTGGCGCCGCTGCGGGCGTTCTTCGAGGCGACGCTCGGCGCCGACGTGGAAGTCGCGCGGCGCGCCAACGGTCTGTTGATCGACGGCGCCGTGACTGCGGCCGCGGCCAATACCGATCTCGTCGCGATGATCGAACGCGCCGGCCCGTTCGGGTCCGGCAATCCGGAGCCGGTGATCGCGCTGCCGGCGCATACGGTCGCCTATGCCGAGGAGGTCGGTCAGGCGCACATGCGGGTGCGGCTCAAATCCGCCGACGGTGCCGGCGTCAGCGCCATCGCGTTCCGCGCCGCCGGACAAAAGCTCGGCGCAGCGCTGTTGCAAAACCGCGGCCGGCAGGTGCATGCCGCCGGCGCCTTCGCGCTCGATCGTTTTCAGGGCGAAGCGCGCGTGCAGTTCCGGATCACCGATATCGCGGCGGCGGAGCCGTTCGGCGGTCGGTAAAGGCCTCCGGCAAGTATCCATCTTGCGCCCGCAGTGTCGGCAACGATGCGGACGCCGACCTCGTCGATTGCCGCCGTCGCGTCCGCTTCTGCTCCGCCGACCTATCGGTCGCTACGCTGAGCATCGGATCTTCTCCGTCCCCGTGGCGTGCTCGCAGGGTGATTTTGGCGGGAGGGTGTTTCGACGCCCGCCAATGGCTCCGTGGCGGCGGCGAGAATCCAGCCTCGGAATGCCTTGATCGCAGGATCACGCAGGCGATCATCTCTGATGACGAGTTGATAGTCGTCGGCGCGCAATTCGGGGGCCGCGATTGGACAAACCAGACGGCCGGCTGCGAGGTCCGCTTCAATCAGCGGCAGAGATCCAAGGGCGACGCCCAGGCCGTCGACGGCAGCCTGCAGCTGAAGGTAAACGTGATCCAGCTCAAGGTGTCGAAGCGGCGCCGAGCCTGAGACCCCCGCCGCCGAAAACCATTGCGGCCACGCCGAGCGCGTTGTCGTGGAATGCAGCAGAACGTGGCGCCGCAAGTCTTGCGCGGTTTCCACCGGCCGGTCGCGCAAAATTCTCGGACTGCACACCGGAAGCCGTCGGTCGGGCATCAGCGCCTCGCATTGAATTCCAGACCCGTACTCCGCGCCCAAGCGTATGCCGACGTCGAAAGCGGTGCCGACATAACGGAGCTTGCGCGACGTGGTTGAGATTTTCACCTCGACGTTCGAATACGCTTCCTGGAATCGCGAGAGCCGCGGCAGCAGCTAACGCAGGGCAAAACTCGACAACGCGTTGACGCGAACGATACCGGACACGCGCGGTACCGATTGAGGCTCTCGAAGCCTGCCGGTTGCCGATGTCAGGCGCGAGAGTGCCGCACTGACATCTGCCAGGAGGCCGGCGCCGGCGTCCGTCAGCGCGACGCCGCGTGTGCGCCGCTCGAACAGCGCGACGCCGAGCCAGTCTTCCAGATGCCTTATCTGCTTTCCGATCGCCCAATGCGTGACGTGCAAGTCTTTGGCCGCTTCGACAAAGCTGCCGCGCCGGGCCGCCGCCGCAAAGGCCCTGATGGCATTCAAGGGGGGCAGTTCATCTCCGCCCATAGGTGAGCTTTTCTCCCATCTAACGAGAAAATAGCTCAGTTGAAGGCGCGCCGCCACCGGACTATTTCGCTATGGCAAGGTCGGCCTGGCGAAGCGAATGGCCGCGAGCTTAGGGAACCACCTCGGGAGGAATTCTCCCAATGGGCCGAGTGCGAAATCGGGTGGCTGATGACGGCGCTGGACGCAGACAGCAGAAATGCGGATGCCCGGGCTGCCTCTCGCGGGCGGGCGCTCTGGACTGCCTGTGCGGCACACGCGCTGCATGACGGCTACACCGATCTGATCTATCTCCTGTTGCCGATTTGGCAGGCCGAATTTGGGCTCGGCTACGGCGCGTTGGCGTTCTTGCGCGGACTGGCTGCCGTCACCATGGCGGGACTGCAGTTGCCGGCCGGACGGGCAGCGGAGCATCTCGGCGGGCGCACCACGCTGGCTCTCGGCACCGCACTCGCGGCGATTGGCTTGGCCGGATTATGTGTTGCGCTCGTTGTGACCGGATGCGGATTGAGCACGCAGCATCCCATTGGGTCGGCCGCGGTGTCGCGCGCCTACCAAAGCGACGCCCGCGGTCCCCTCGGCACCTAGAATTTCGCCGGCGATGTCGGCAAGGCCGCAATTCCGAGCGGGGCGTCGCTTTTGCTGGGCCTGATGTCCTGGCACCACATGGTGTGGTTTCTCTCCGCGCTCGGCGCGGTCGTGGCGGTGGCCGTGGCGATCTTTTTTCCGGCCAACCTGCAGCCGATTGCCCCAAGCAAAAAACCCGGACACCGCTCCTCCGGCGCCCATCGAGGATTTACATTGCTTCTGACCATCGGAATCTTGAACTCAGCGTGCGCATGGGATTTCTGACGTTCCTGCCGTTCTTGCTGAGGGAACAGGGAGCAGCCTTGTCGACGATCGGCTCGGCGCTTGCCCTGGTGTTCGTTGGCGGTGCTGCCGGGAAGTTCGCGTGCGGCTGGTTGGGGGCACGGTTCGGCGTGCTCGCGACGGTGCTACTGACCGAGGCGGGCACGGCCGCTGCAATCCTTTTCGTCCTGGCGCTGCCGCTCGTACCGGCGCTGGCGCTTTTGCCGGTTGTCGGCCTCTTGCTAACGGCACCTCCTCGGTTCTGTACGGCACCGTTCCGGAACTGGCGCCTTCCGGTCGCACCGAGCGGGCTTTCGCAATCTTCTATACCGGCACGATCGGGGCCGGTGCGATAGCGCCGATCCTTTTCGGGATGTTGGGTCATTCGGTGGGGTCACACGGGGCCATGATGGCGACGGCAATCACGGCAGCTGCAATTTTGCCGCTGGCGATCGCTTTAGCGCCGCGGCTCATGGCCCGAGCATCGGCTCGCGGCGACTGACGCGACAGTCTGTGAATGCGTTTGAGTTTGACTTGTCGGCGGCTTGCAACTGACGATTGCTGGATTGCGAAAGGCTCTTCGACTTTGATGTTGACGCGCCGATCCTGTGAGATGCGGCGCGCGCGCTGTTTCTGGGAGCTTGTCTTTGGAAACGCTCGATTTGCGGCGGGTCCCTTTGTCGCGTCCACCTTTTTGGCATGACACGCTTGCAGCATGATGCACGGTGAGCCACTGAGCCGGTTTTGCATCGTCCGGACGAGTAAAATCGAGTTGATGGAGGACGCGCTCGGCCTGATATGCAGCAAGCCGTCGATCGAAATGAACGGCCGCGGGGAGCAGGTTGACGCGTCGATCAACAGCTGCCATCTTCAGCATATCGTATTGACTTACGCGGACTACGCAGGAATCCGGTTTAATTTTCCTGAGGCTCATTGGTTTACGCAGGTCATACCGGTAGCGGGATGCAGTGAATTCGTGCTGGCGAAGACCGCGGTATCAGCTTCCCGAGCGCGGCGTGGTCATTTCTCCCGGCGTGAATTTCAGTATGAATTTCGACGTCGGCCAAAAACAGCTGTCGATGCGAATTGATCCGGGCGCACTCGCCCGGTTATTGACCGGCATCATCGGTGCGCCGGCGGTCAAGCCGTTGGAGATGCAGCCGATACAGGATTTCGCGTCGCCCCAGGCACGGGCCTTGCGCGATCTTATCCTGCTTGTGGTCGGCCAGCTGGGCGGGGCCGACGAGACGCTGCCGAGCCTGGTCTTGACCGAATTGGAACACGGGCTGATGGTGGCGTATCTTTACGGCAACGCCACAATTACAACTGCCTGTTGGAGCTCGAACCGTCCGCGATTGCGTCGTGGCAGGTCCGCCGCGTCGAGGAATATATCGAAGCGGATTGGGACCGCCCGATCAGGATGGAAGACATCGCGGCAGCGGCCGGTACCAGCGCGCGCAGCGTCTTTCGCACGTTCCGGCACAGTCGCGGATTTTACCCATGAGCTTTGTCAAGCAAATCCGATTGAAGCATTGGCAGCGGCAGTTGCAATCCGCCGATTTAACGACAACGGTAAAGAACGTCGCCGCCGCTTGCGGCTTCGGTCATGTGGGACATTTCAGCAGGGATTATTATCGGGCATTCGGCGAATTGCCGTCGGCGACGCTGATGCGAACCCGATCGTAATCGGCGGTGCGGCGTGTGCCGGGCGGTAAGCCAGCGAAAAATCGTTTTATCGCTCACAAAACGGCGCCTCCTGCGTCTGTGGTTTGTGCACCGCGCCGCATTGCGGAAGATTTGGCGGTGCCAAGGTGATGGAGATATGCCATGGCAATACCTACTCCGGTGAACGGCCAGATCACGGATGCAGTCACTCAGGCCAACGTCAAGGTGCTTGGCGACGGTCCGGCGCTGGCGATGGGCGCGATCTATCAGTCGCTCGCCCATTCGACCGGCATTCTTTATGAGAACGCCGCCAGCGCGCAGCAGCAGCTGGCGATCGCGGCCCAAGCGGCGACCAATCAGGGCGTCATCCAGATCTACAGCGTCGACACCATGGCCGGCGCCGTCGCGGCGGCAAAGCTCGCGCAAAGCGACGTGCCCGACAACGTGCTGTCATTGCTTTCCACGCTGCGCGCGACCACGAGTACGATCCCGTCCTGATCGGCCTGTTCCGCACGACCCCACCCGTCCCAACGAACCGCCCGAAGGGCGCCCGCAAGGGCGCCCGCTTGTCCGCGAACTTGTCAGGTTGCGTTCGCGCTCGGCCGCCGATCGCACGGCGCTGGTGCAAATAATTGCCGTCCCTGGCTCACACCCGACATGCAGGATCGTCTTTGACACGACGGCCGTCTGATCGGGCAGGCCCGGCGCGACGCCGTCGCGAGGACAAAGGAGACAACGCATGGCGATACCCACTCCTGTGAACGGCCAGATCACGGATGCCGTCACTCAGGCCAACGTCAAGGTGCTCGGCGACGGTCCTGCGATGGCCATGGGCGCGATCTATCAATCGCTCGCCCACTCGACCGGCATTCTCTATGAGAACGCCGCCAGCTCGCAGCAGCAATTGGCGATCGCGGCGCAGGCGGCGACCAACCAGGGCGTCATCCAGATCTACAGCGTCGATACCATGGCCGGCGCCGTCGCGGCGGCGAAGCTCGCGCAAAGCGACGTGCCCGACAACATGTTGGATCTGCTGTCGGCGCTGCGGGCGAGCACGATGCCGTTCACGTCCTGATCGGTGCGGGCCGACAACCCGCACTCACGCCGACCAACCGCCCGCCAGGGCGCCCGCGAGGGCGCCCCTTTTTTGCCGAGTGTCCCGCGCGAGATCGCGATTGCGCAGCACCTATCAGGCGGCACCGGAGCAAATAATCGCCGTCCCATACTCACAACTTGGCACGCCGGATCGTCTTTGACACGACGGCCATCTGATCGGGCAGAACCCGAGCGGCGCCGTTCCGAGGACAAAGGAGATCATAGATGGCACTTCCCACTCCCGTGAACGGCCAGATTACCGATGCCGTTACTCAGGCCAACGTCAAGGTGCTTGACGACGCTCCCGCGATGGCGATGGGCGCGATCTATCAATCGCTCGCCCACTCGACCGGCATTCTTTATGAGAACGCCGCCAGCTCGCAGCAGCAATTGGCGATCGCAGCGCAAGCGGCGACCAACCAGGGCGTCATCCAGATCTACAGCGTCGATACCATGGCCGGTGCGGTCGCGGCGGCCAAGATCGGCAATAGCGACGTACCCGACAATATGCTGTCGCTGTTGACGGCGCTGCGCGGTGCGACGGGACCGATCCCGAGCTAGCGAATTCCGCAGCATGCCGCAGCATGGTCTGGTCCGGCAGATGGAACAGGTACAAGGCGAGCAGAGGGCGTTGGTGGCATGAACAGCAAGCCGTTCATGCCCGATGACAGCCGGACTTGGCTCATGACTTCGCTCATGACGCCTGGACCTGCTGCAAAACGGCTGCGGTCCTTCAACCCGCGAAATGCGCGGGCGCGAAGGACCGCCTCCGTCATCTGATGGAGGAGAAAGGCGATGCCCAAGCGACGCGGACGCAGCGACAGGGCGGCGGAGCGTGCCGGATCCGACCAGGATAAGACCCAGACCGGGCAACCTGCCGGGTCGGAGCAGGACCAGGAAAAAGCCGGCCGCCGCAGACGGCGTGATCGGGCGTGGGAAGAACTCTGCAGCAAGCTCGGCGGGCGGGCGTCAGCGTTGGATCCTGCCGTGATCCTGTGCGAAGCCATGGCGATGGCCGGCTGCGCCGTCAATCACGCCGATGCGCTCATGTTCTACAACGCGGTCGCCAACCAGCAGAAGACCAACATTCTCGGCATGTCGGTCACCGCCAAATGCGTCAGATACATGTTCGACGTTGGCCAGGCCGACGACGACGACGACTCCGATATCCTGGAGGAGGCGCTGTGGCCGCTGCGCGCCGGGCGCGATAAAGGGGAAGAAAATGGCTGACCCTATTGTCGAGCAGGAACTGGCCGACGCGATGCTTCTGCTCGCAGCGGCAATACCGGTTATGTCGATCCTCTCGTTCATTACGTCGCAGACCGAAGCCGCGCACACCGCCGTACGGCAAAACGCCAATGCGGCGACACTCGATCTGGCGACGACCGCCAACAGCGTGGCGCTGGTTCTCGGCGGGCAGCCCAGCCCGCCGAAGAGCGTCTCGATCAAAAACGTGGAAAAGATGTTGCAGGCTCTGCTCAATCAAAATTCCGGCGCGCCGGTTGTCACCTGACCGGGCTTGGGCTGAAACGAAACAGGAAGCAGCGAATGGTTACCGGACCCATTGTCAACACCCAGATCACCGACGCGGTCACCCAGACCAACGTCAAGGTCTTGGGCGAGGCGCCGGCGGAGGCGCTGGCGGTGTCGACGCAGGCCATGGGGCACGCGACCGGTCTTGCCATGGAAAATGCCAGCCAAACCCAGGGCGGCATGCAGCAAGTCAACAACACTTCGACCAGCGCCCTGATGGCGATGATCATGAAAGCGGGAGGCGTGGCATGAGCGGTGCGGCAGTTCACAGGCCCAATCGGCGGGCGTCCTGTTGAAGAACGCTAGGCGGCGCCGATGGGCGTAGTGAGGAACAACGAGAATCGTCATGGCGTATCCAACGCCGGTCAACAGCCTGATCACCGACGCCCTTACGCAGCAGGGCGTCGCCGTGCTGGCCAATGCGCCGACGGTCGCCATGGGGCTCATCTATCAGAGCGCCGCTCACTCGATCAGCATTCTTTATCAGAACTCCGTCCAGGCCCAGCGCAGCGCCGCAATCTGCGCGCAGGCGGCCACCAACCAAGGGGTGATACAGATTTACAGCTAGCACATGGCGGGCGCGATGGCGGCGAAGAAAGTCAGTCAGCGCGCCTCGAATGCCGACCTGGTGGCGCTGTTGCATTTGTTGAGAAGGCTGCGATGAGCGGCGCGAGAGCCAAAATGAGCCTTGGAGCGCGATAGGGGTCGGCAGGAGCACGTATCATGGCGGATTCTACTCCGGTTAACGCGCAGATCACCGACGCCGTGACGCAGGCCAACGTCAAGGTGCTGGGCGAGGCGCCGGCGCAATCGATGGCGCTGATCTATCAGACCATGGCGCACTCGATCTCGCTCGCCATGGAAAATGCCCAGCAGGCGCAAGGCGGGCTGCAGCAGATCGGCAATGCGGTGACGTCGAGCGCCATCACGATGATCTTGAACGCCGCCAACGCGAAGCCCGGATGATGAGCCGCCGGCGCGCCGCATAGCCGCGCCAAGGGTATGGGAGAGCAGCAATGCCGGATGATCCCGTGACGCCTCCGCTCTTGAACTCGCAGATCGTCGACGCCGTCAAGACGTCGACCGGCTTCGTTTTCGATCCGGGTGCCAGCGGCGCGACGGGATCAAATGCCGGCACCGCGATCGCCTACCAGAAGGCCGCGCAGGCCGCGGCGCTGTCGGTGCAGGGACGCCGCCGACTATCAGCGCAACATCATGTCGATCAGCGCCGTGGCGCAGGGCAAAGCGCTGGCGTTGATGTTCGCCGAAAAGAAGACCGATCCGTACCTGGAGATTCTCCTGCTGGCCATGCTCGCCCCGATCGCGGCGGTGGTGACGGCGGCGGCGGTCGACGCGGTGGCGGCGGAGGTGGCGATCAATTTTCCCAAATCGTAAATCGCGGCCGCAGCGGGCGGCTAAATTGGGCACGTGCCGCTTGAAAGCAAAACCTTTGCTGTTGCTAGAGCAGCATTCTTTGGCGCAGCCAATCCCGCGCCATTTGCCGTCTTTTGCGGACGACCTCCTTGGTGACATTGAGGCTTGAGGCGATATCGGCGTCGGACAAATCGTCGAGATAAAGCAGCAGCGGCTCGGCGAGCGAGCGTGGCAGTGTCATCATCGCGTCCTGGAGGCATGTGACCAGCTGCAGCGCGCCAAGCAGTTCTTCCAGCGAGCGGTTGGGTTTGGGCACGATGGCGGGAACCGACTGCCCGTCGTCATCGACGATATCGTTCATCAGGCAATTCTGCCGTTCCTTGAGCCGGTAGCGGTCCATGCAGGCGTTGTGAACTAATCGCAGCAGCCAGGCCCGATGATTGCGGATCTCGGCATCGGAAAAGGCGTGCAGCGCCTTCAGCATGGCCTCGCCGAGCGCATCTTCGGCGTCGGCCGCATTGCCGCTCGAGAAGCGCAAGCTGTAGCGGTACAGATAATCCCGATGCGTCAGCCAGATCGGCCAAAAGACGGCATCTGCGGCGGCGCGGGTGTCGATCACCTTCTGCCTGTCGCTGCTGATGGTGGCTGCTTCGCCGGCGGGCGGGGCAGGGTGCGCTGCGGCGCCGGGCGCCGGCTTAAACGTCGAAGAGCTGCGCCATGATCCGCATGGAATCGCGGTGGATGCGGCTCGGCGGACCGTCAATGGCGCGCGCCAGCACCGCGACTGCAGCGGACCGCTTGATGCCTCGCCGTTTTTTTCTTCTGATGGTTTTCCGGCCGGGCGGCGGCCGCGGCACAGCTGTCTCCGCTGCGGGTGCCGGTTCAGCCGATGGCGCGTGCTCGCGCCCGCCTGGTTCGCCGCGGGCTCTCGGTGGCGTCGATTTGAATTTGATCTGAAAATTCGTAACGGCCGCCGCGCGATCGGCACCCGAGACTGACGACGCAGGAAACGGTACGACTTTCACGTTTCTCGCGGACAGTCACGTCCAACCGCCAGGACTGCGAAGCGTCGCTCGCGTGCATTGCCCGCTATCTGAAGACGATGACCGCTCGCGGCGCGTGCGCGGTTGGGACGTTAAAGTCCGCTCCCCTTCTTTCACAACAAATCAGTAGCTCTGGCCCTGCAACCACAGCGTTTACAAAGAGACGTTCAGGGAAGTCAGTTGTGAAAACAAACTGGATCAAAGACCTGCGCTTTTCTGAAACCAGCGCCACGGAATACGAGCGTGTAAATTTGTCGCAGCCGTCTGTTTGAACGACGGCGTGTCGTGGTTCACAGTTCAGTTTTTTGACCGTCTACATCAGGGAGCGCGCCGTGCGGCTGTCGCCAGGCGGCTTTGACAAGATTGTGTAGATTGTATAATACATCTACAAGTGGTATAAGACAATCTGCTTTCCGCCCAGATCAGCAGGAGGAGTCCATCCGATGGCCAACAATCGACAGACTGGGACGGCCGGCACCCTGCCGCCGGCAGATTGGCCGATATGGCCCGATGAATCGGTGCGCGGAGTGATCGCGGACGCCCACGCCGTGGAGCGCGAGGCCCGCGGCCTGGAGCGGGAGTGAGGCGGACATCCGTGGATCGGCCCGATCGTCGACTTCGCAGAATTGCGTTTGGCCGCGCAGGTGTTCAGTGAACTATGCCAGGCGCTTCAGGACCAGGCACTTACTCCCGACCAACGCCGGCTTCTCGATGACGTCGGCGCCAAAATAGCGGCTATCGTCAACGAGATCGACGGCGGTCCCCCGGTCACTCCCAAATACTCCGACCTCCTCGACGCCGCACAGACATTGGATCAGGTGTGCGAGCAGCTGCAGAACGACCCGGCGCTGTCCCGCGATCAGCATGAGGCTCTCGCCCTTAATGTCCGTCGTCCAGGTCGAAGAGATCATCACATACATCAACGAAGGAGTTGATCGAGCGGACGCGCCCCCTCAGCCCGGGCGCGGCGCTTTGTCGGGTCCTCCGCCGCGCGGCGAGAAGAAATAGCGCCGAAAACTTTGCGCGGCACGTTTCGATGCGAGCCCCGACGGGGCGTATCGCGCGAGCAGGGTCGGGAAGCAACCCATGAGCGACGGCAGATCCAGCGCGCGACCGCAAGCAACCCAAGGCTTGCCGGAGAGCGCGATCGTTCGGCAAACCCGCGAAGCGCTCGGCCAATCCTTCCTGACCGCCCTCCAGCAGCTCAGACCCAAACTGCCAGGTAATCTGGAGCCCAAGCAGGACGCCAATCCGCTGCACGGTCTCTCCTTGCAGCTGGTGCAAGAGATGATCAACCAGATGAGCCAGGGCATTAATACGGTCCTCGGGATGACGACCGCGGCCGCCGACCAGCCTGCCAGCGGTGAGAAGCGGAACAATCGCCGCGCCCGGCGCCGCCGCAAGCCGGCGTCACGCCGGAAGCCATGAGCCCCGAAAGCGACCAGGCATCCGGTTCGCGAAACTCGCTTCGCGCCCGCGTGCCGCAAAACCCGATCATTCAAGTTGCCAGCAAAGCGCTGGAGAAATTCATCGTGAAAGCGTTTGGCGAACTGCAGGCCAAATTGCCGCACACCTTGCAGCCAGGGGCTGACGGCGAACGGCCGAATTTGCAGTTGCGGCTGCTGACCGACTTCATGATCCGCCAGTTGAGGGAAAGCGTAAGCAGGGCGCTTGGGACCACAACGGCGGCCGGCCCTCGTGCACGCAGCCTGGAGCGAGACGCGCGCCGTGCTCCTCGGCAGGCGCGCCGCAAGCCCGAGCCGGGGCGGCAGCAATGAGCGCGGATGGCGACCAGGCTCGGTCCGCGACGCCAACCCCGAAGCAAAACCCGGCGCTGGCCCGCAGGGCGCCGCGCCGCAGTCTGCGGCCGCCGAGCAGCGCGTCCATCTATACGAAGCGGTGTCCACCCGGCGGGATCAGGCGCTCGACGCGTTCTCTGGGCAGCGGGCCGCGATTCTCAAGGCCGTAGCCGACCAGCGCGAGGCCGCGCTGGCGCCGATCCGGGCGGTGCAGGCGAAGCAAACAAACAAGGCCGCTGCTGCGGCTGCGACTTCCGGTTTGACAGGCGCGGCGCCCATGGCGGGCGCGCTGGCCGGCGACGCCGCTTTGGGAGGAAAGGAGGATCGACGTCAGTCTTTGCTCCAGCTCCGGCGCAGCATCGCCGACGGCATTGTTGCGACCATCAGAACGCTGGTCGCCGCCGAAGTGCGTGCGCAATTGGCGGCCGCGTTGCCGCAACCCATTGACAGGATAGCGGCGCCAGACGGAAATGATGCGAGCGAGACGCCCGCGGCCGGCACGGTGGAAGATGCCGTCGCGTCGTGGCAGCGGGCGTTCCTGCATGCGGCGTCACCCGGCCCTCGCCGCTGACCTCACAAATTGCGCCCGGCCGCGTCTCGGCTATGAGGGAGTTGATCATGCGCGAGATCTACCTGGCACTGCTGGCGCGAGCGCGTGTGGCATATGACTGCATGAACAACCAGTTTCATCCGGAGCGCGCCGCCAAAAACATCGCTGCTGCGCTCAACGGCTTTGAGTTCCCGCTCAAGGAGATTGGCGCGGCCATCGCAAGGGAGAAGGCTGACGGCTCGTCCTGTACTGCTACCGCGATCCGCGATGGCTTGCGCCTGCTCGATTTCCAACGTGCAGAGCTGGAGGCTGCGATCGAGAGCGCCGCGCGCGCCGACCGCCAAAAGGTTGCTCGCGTCGCCCTGCTCGATCAGGCCAATTTTGTGCAAGCCGCCAAAGTGCAAAAAGACGCGATCAGCGCGTGGGCTCGATCAACCGCTGAACGACTGGGTGCGCGAGGATGCGGCAGCGGTCAGGGAGGCGAGGGAGGCGGCGCGGAGGCGCAGCCCGAGGTGTTGCCGAACTCCACTGCAAAAGCCGGCGGCGCCTGATCGATGATATTGGCGCGTTTCCACGTCACGGCGCCTCGACTGAAATCTGGCCTTCGAGATAAAGCGCAGCGCGCCCGGCGATGCTCACCCGATCGCCGTGAAGCGTGCAGCGGAGCGCGCCGCCGCGCCGCGACAGCTGCCGCGCTTCCAGTTCCGTTTTGTCGAGCCGCTTGGCCCAATAGGGCGTGAGCGTGCAGTGCGAGGAGCCGGTCACCGGATCTTCGGGCACGCCTTGCGCCGGCGCGAAGAACCGCGACACGAAATCTATTCCATCCTCGCCCGGCGCCGTGACGATCGCCGCCCAGCAGTCGACCTTGCCGAGCGCGGCGAAGTCGGGCTTGAGCGCCGCGATCTCATCTGCGCTGTCATAGACGATGAGATGATCGCGGGCGCGCAGGACTTCGCGCGGCGCGCCGCCCAGCGCCGCGAGGAGATCCGGCGGTGCCTCGCAGGGTGCGGCAGGCCACGCCGGAAAATCCATGACCAGCCTGTCGGCGCGCCGGGTCACGACCAGCGTCCCCGCTTTCCTGGTGTGAAAGCAGACGCTTTCGCGCTGCGGTTCGAGCAAGCGCATGACGACATAGCCGGACGCCAGCGTTGCATGCCCGCACAAATCGACCTCGACCGCGGGCGTGAACCAGCGCAAGGCGTAATCGCCGCCGTCGCGGACGAAGAAGGCGGTCTCGGAAAGATTGTTCTCGGCGGCGATGGCCTGCATGGTGGCCTCGGGGAGCCAAGTCTCGAGCGGACAGACCGCGGCCGGATTGCCGCCGAACAGCTTGTCCGTGAAGGCATCGACCTGATAGATCGGCAGCCGCATCGTTCCCACTCCGGGCTGGTTTGCACAAAAGCCGCGCAAGCTCTTGGCACAATCCGTCCCACGCGGCTATGTGGGCCGGAAGCTGCGCCGCAAGAGGACCTCAATGGCCAAACTTGATCTCTCGGTCGCCGTCGGCGACTACGACCGCACCCGCGCGCTGATCGACGGCTCCATCGCCATCGACGGCGTCGATCCGATCTACATGACGCTCGGTCCCGAAGAGATTTTCTTTCGCGCTTTGCGCGCCAGCGAATTCGACATCTGCGAATTGTCGCTGTCGAGCTATACCGTAAAGACCGCGCAAGGCGATTCTCCCTATATCGCGGTGCCGGCTTTCGTCTCGCGCACCTTCCGCCACACCTCGATCTATGTCCGCACTGACCGGGTGAAAAAGCCCGCCGACCTCAAGGGCCGCAAGGTCGGGGTGCCGGAATATCAGCTCACCGCCAATGTCTGGGCGCGCGCGCTGCTGGACGACGATTACGGCGTCAAGCCCGCGGACATCCACTGGATCCGTGGCGGCATCGAGGAGCCGGGCCGGCCGGAAAAGCTGACCATCAATCTGCCGGCCGGCGTACGCCTCGACAATGCGCCGGACGGCGCGACGATCTCAGGCTTGCTGGAAGCCGGCGAGATCGACGGCTTCATCGCGCCGCGGCCGCCGACGCTGGTCGAGAAGGGCCATCCGAATATCGGCTGGCTGTTTTCCGACCCGGCCGCGGCGGCGAAGGATTATTTCAAGCGCACGCGGATGTTTCCGATCATGCATGTCGTCGGTATCCGCCGCACCCTGGCCGAACGCCATCCCTGGCTGCCGGGCGCGGTGTTCAAGGCATTCGAGCAGGCGAAGCAGCTCGGGCTTAAAAAGCTTTCCGATACCTCCTCGACCAAAGTGACGCTGCCGTTCGTCGAAGAGGCGCTCAAGGATGCGCGCGCGCTGATGGGCGAAGATTTCTGGTCTTATGGGGTCGAACAAAACCGCAAGGTGCTCGATTATTTCCTCGGCCAGCATCACGCCCAGGGGCTGTCGTCGCGGCGGGTGTCGGTCGACGAATTGTTTCATCCGGCGACGTATGAGACGTATAAACTTTGATGCATGCGCCGACAGGACGATCGCCGGCTCACTTCGAAGGAATCCCGGATGAGAGCGAGCACATGGTGCGCACTGGCGATTTGGCTGGCGCTATTGTCGCCCGCTCATGCGCAAGACACTGCTGCCGCCGCGGCGGCGTGCGAGAAGCTGGCGACGATCGCGCAATCCGGCTGCCTCGAAAAGCTCGCCAACGCCGCTGACGCCAGGCTCAACCAAGTCTACCGCAACGCCCTGAAAACCATCGACAGCTCGGAAACCGGGCAGGCCGCCGCCTGGAAGGCGGAGCTCAAAAAGGCCGAGCAGGCCTGGATCAGCTTCCGCGACCTCGATTGCGGCGCGCTCACGGCCTACGAATGGGGCCACGGCACTGGTATGGGCGCCGCGACCAAGCATTGCATCCTGGACAAGACCGAAGCGCGCGCCAACGAGCTGGCGAGCCGCTATGGCGGGCGCTAGAGGCCGGCCGGATTAAACCTTCGCCGGCCGCAGCTTCACGTGGATGTTCTTTTCCTGGGTGTAGGCGAGCATCTCTTCGAAGCATTCCTCGCGGCCGATGCCGGACTGCTTGTAGCCGCCGAACGGCGCGCCGAGGAAATGTTTGGAGACTTCGTTGATCCAGACAAAGCCCGCCTGCACCGCGCCTGCGGTGCGGTGCGCGGTGGAGAGGTCATTGGTCCAGATCGACGCGGTGAGGCCGTATTCGACGGCATTCACCTGTTCGAGCATCTTGCCTTCATCGCTCCATTTGAAGATCGAGAGCACCGGGCCGAAGATTTCCTCTCGAGCGATGCGCATGGCCGGCTGCACGTCGGCGAACACCGTCGGTTCGATGAAAAATCCTTTGGCCAGCGCCGGATCGGCCGGCGGCCCGCCGCCGCAGAGAAGCCGCGCGCCTTCCTGCTTGCCTGAACTCGATGAAGCCGAGAATGCGCTCATACTGGGTCTTGGAGATGATCGAGCCCATGGTGGTCGAGCGGTCGGTGGCGATGCCCGGCTTGTAATGGCCGATCTTGGCTTTCACCTTGGCGAGCACGGCGTCATAGATCTTCTCGTGGACGAAGGCGCGGCTGGTCGAGCCGCAGGATTGCCCGCACCAGGTGAAATTCATGCCGCCGATGACGCCGCCCGCCACGTCGTCGGCGTCGGCATCGGGATAGGCGATCAGCGCATTCTTGCCGCCCAGCTCGAGCATCACCGGCTTGAGCGTATCGGCGGCGGCCTTCATCACCGCGCGGCCGGTCGGTACCGAGCCGATCAGCGCGATCATGGCGACGTCGGGATGGGTGGTGAGCGCCGAGCCCGCTTCGCGGCCGCCCGGCACGATGTTGAGCACGCCCGGCGGCAGAAGGCCGCCGATCAGCTCGGCAAGCCGGAGCGACGACAGCGGCGCCTGCTCCGGCGGTTTCATCACCACCGTGTTGCCGGTCGCCAGCGGCGCGCCGGCCTTGCCGGCGCAGAACATGAAGGGGTGATTGAACGGAATGATGCGGCCGATGACGCCGCGCGGCTCGCGCACCGAGAAATTCACCACGCCCGGGCCCATCGGGATCGATGCGCCCTTCATTTCGGTGACGAGGCCGGCATAGAAATCGATCTGGGCGGCGGCGATGGTCGCGTCCGTCACCATCTCATGCACCGGATTGCCGCAATCGGCGGCATCGATCATAGCGAGCTCATCGGCGTTCTCGCGCAGCACATTGGCGATGCGCTTGAGCAGCCGCGCGCGCTCGAGCGGCGGCGTGTTGCGCCAGCCGTCGAAGGCTTTTTTCGCCGCGCCGACGGCGGCATCGATATCGGCGGCGCCGCAATCGGCTACTGGCCCGAGCAACTCCGCGGTGCCGGGATTGACGCTGTCGACATGATGGCCGGATTTCGGCGCGTGCCATGCGCCACCGTAGAACGCGTCGCGGTGCTCGGGCAGGCGGAGCGTTTCGGCTTTGACGGATTTGAGCGGGACTGCGGTGTTCATATGGTTCCTCCTCAACTTTTGGCGCGGGTCATGGCCGCGGTCATGGCGCCGGTATAGCCCGGCTCGACGCGCACATCGACGACCGCGACGCCACCGGCATCGACGGCGGCAATCGCCTGTTCCAGCGCCACGCCGAGATCGGCCGGCCTGGTGATCGGGCCGAAGCCTTGCGCGCCCTGGGCGCGGCCCATGGCGGCGAGATCGATGTCCGGGTCAGCCATGCGCTGGCCGATCCATTTGTTCTCGACCGGACGGTGGCGCATCCGCGCCATGCGTTCCTGGTGGAGTTCGTCATTATAGAACGAACGATTATTGGCGATGACGAACAGCAGCGGAATCTTGTAGTGCACCGCCGTCCATATTGCGGTCACACCCATCAGAAAGTCGCCGTCGCCGCAGACGGCGACCGGCAGCCGGCCGGAGTTTTTCAGCGCCAGCGCTGCGCCGACCGAGATGCCCGGCCCGCCGCCGACCCCGCCGCCGCCGTCGGAGCCGAGAAAGTCGAGCGGATGGCGGAACGTCCACCAGCGATCCTCCCAGGAAATCGGCAGATGCGTGAGCGTCGTCGGCCGCTCGCCGAGCACCCTCCGCAACGCGCGGGCGATATGCTCGTTGGTAAAGCCGGGCGGCTCCTGGTCGGCTTGCGCGCGCGGATGCGCCGCGGCGCGCGGCTTGCCGCTCGCGCCTATAGCTGTGACCAGCTCGGGAACGACCAGATCCGGATCGGCGGAAATAAAGAGATCGACTGGCGGCAAAGCCTGATGATCCATGCTCCAGCCGTTGTGGATGCGGTGGTCGAGCGACACTTGAATGATCTTCGCCGCGGGCGAGGGGCCGACCGCGCGCAAGGCGCCGGCGAGATCGACCCAGTCGAGGCTTAAGATCACGTCGGCGGTGCGCATGGCCGGGACAGTGTCGGGCGTCACGTCGCGCGGCGCGCCGGCATGCAGCGGGTGATCGGTCGGAAAGCTGGCGCCGATCTTGAGATCGGTGACGACGCTGGCGTTGAGCGCTTCGGCGAGCGCGACGCGGGCGTTCCAGGCATCGAGATTGCGCGACGCGCGGCCCGCCAGGATGACAACCTGCTTGGCCGATTTCAGCATCGCCGCGGCCTTGCCCACCAGATCGGCCGGCGCTGCGGTCGCGATCGGCGGCATGTAGCGGGCGGCGTCGATCGGCGGCAGCGGCTCTGCGAGTTTTGCCTCCTGCATCTCGGCGTCGAGATTGATGTACACCGGGCCTTGCGGAGCAGTGTTGGCGATCCAGGTGCCGCGCAGCAGCGCTTCGCGCGCGGCGCCGGGCGAGGCCGGCTGGTCGTCCCATTTGGTGTAGTCGCGAATAAGCGCGCCCTGATCGCGGGCGGTGTGGATCCAATCGATCCACGGCCGGCGTTTCATCGCGTCGACCGGGCCGGTCGCGCCGAGCACGAGGACCGGCATGCGGTCGCACCAGGCGTTGAACATCGCCATGGTGGCGTGTTGCAGGCCGACATTGGAGTGCACGGCGGCGGCCATCGCCTTGCCGGTGACCTTGGCGTAGCCGTGGGCGATGGCGACGGCGGATTCCTCGTGCACGCACAGCAGCATCTGGGGGGTGGTGTTGCCGAGATAATTGACAATGCTGTCATGCAGACCGCGATAGCTCGCGCCCGGCGTCACCGCGATATAGGGAATGTCGAGCGCGCGCAGCGTCTCGGCCACCACATCGCTGCCGAAGCCGGGCGCGTTGACGCCGGCCGGCGTCGGGCGTTCCAGCGCGCCGATCGACGTGTCTGCACCGGCCGGTTGCTCCGGGTGCCGCGCGGTCGCGGATTTGGGTGGCGTCATTGGCGGCGTTCCTCGCATTCTGTTTTTGTCGGGCGTGATCGAACCGGATCACGACCCTTGACGCAAGCGGGCGAGCAATGCGATCCCGGCATAGCCGTCGGCCGGATCGATGCCGGCCTTGCGCTGGAAATCGCGCACCGCGAGCATGGTGTCGTTGCCGACGCGGCCGTCGGCACCGCCGGTGTTAAAGCCGAGCGCGGTGAGGCGGCGCTGAATCTCCTGCACCTCCGCCAGGGTCGGCGCCGGTTCGCTGCCCGGGAACCGTTGCACCAAGGCGCCGCCGCCCATCACCCGGTCGCCGAGATGCACCAGCGCCAGCGTGTAGTTCATCGACGGGTTGTAGGTCTTCACCGCAAAGAAATTCGGCCCGAGCAGGAAAGCCGGGCCGCCCGTTACCGGGACCCAGAGACGCGCGGTGGCGTTCGGTTGCGGAAACGGCTCGCCGTCGGCGCGGACCACGCCGCGCTTTTGCCAGTCGGCATAGCTGCGCGACGCATGACCGGCGACGCCCGCCGGCAGGCGCACTTCGTAACCCCAATGTTCGCCGCGCCGGTATTTGCCGCGCTCGACAAAGTAGCGGGCTGTGGAGGCCAGCGCGTCGTCGGGAGCGCCGAACGGCGAGATCTTGCCGTCGCCGTCATAGTCGACGCCGAGATGCAGCCAGACCTCCGGCATCCATTGGGTGTGGCCCATGGCGCCGGCCCAGGAACCGATCATGTCCTCCGGCGTGCTCCAGCCGCTCTGTATAATAGTGAGTGCGTTGATCAGCTCCTGTTCCCAATAGTTGCGGCGGCGCGGCGCGGCCCAGGCAAGCGCGGCGAGCGAAGGAATGACCGGGCGCATGTGGTTTTTCTGCACGGTCGGGTCGCCATAGGTCAATTCGACGCCCCAGACGCCGAGCATGATGCCGGGCTCGACGCCGAAATCGCGCTCGATGCGGGACAGCAGCGGCGCGTACTGTTTCGCCTTCTCCTTGCCGGCGATGATGCGCCAGTCGGAGACGCGGCGGTTGAGATATTGCCAGAGCTGCTCGTTGAACTCCGGCTGATTGCCGATCGCCTCAAGCCCGGCCGGGTCGGGACGCACCCCGAGCATGACGCGCGTGTACGTCTGCTCCGTGATGCCACGCGCCAAAGCCTTGCTGCGAAACGCCGCGATCCACTGATCGAACGGCACGCGCGGGCTTTGCGCGCCGGCCGGTTTCGGCAGCAACAGTCCGGCAAACGCGCCCGCGATGGCCATGAGAGAGGCGCGTCTGGCAATGTTCGGCGCTGATGGGCGCGCGGCCGGCTTGCTTGCGTGCACTTTCGCTCTCGATCCTGATCGCTCTAGCGGCGTCGCCCGGGTGCTCGGTTTCACTGTCCGGCGCGTTCTCGGCCGATCGTTGCGCGGGCGCGTCAGGTTTGACAAGTGCGCGCGGCGGCGAAGGGGTCATGTCGGCTGCCGCGGCTGGAGCCGCCGCCGCGGAATCGGGCCCGGGCGTTGCATCAGTCTCACCGGCCGGAGCGGAACTTACCGTTTGCGCATGGGCCGGCGTTTGCAGCTTTGCAACGACGCCCTGGAGGCCATCGGCAAATTTCTCGACATCGAAATTCAACGGATCGTCGTGGCCGTTGCGGATGTCGGCATCGATAGCCGCATGGAAGGCGGGGATGAGCCAATGCTCGGCCCGCACGCTGGCGATTATGTAAAGCAACGCCAGCCGGTCGTATTGGGCGGTGGTAAAGGCGGGGTCCGGGCTTTGCGCGTCGTTGCGCCGGCCGCGTCCGGAGGCGCTGCGCCGCGGCTGCACAAGTTCGACGTGGAGGAAAAGCCCCTTGAGGGCGCCGTTGAAATTCGCTGCCTGCTCGAACTTGGTCTCGCGCCAGGGAATTGCCAACTCGTGGTCGACCAGCATGTCGCCGGCGCGATTGACCACGATGTGCGCCTTCCCCCATCCGTCCGAACAGGCGAAGTTATAGAGGTTGTTGAACTTCGCGGTGGCGTCGACGTCGGCGGGAAAGGAGCGGTGCCCGAAATTTGGTCCGCTGGTGTCATGGATCACGAAATAGCGCGCCATCGGCGCGTTCGGGTCGTTGTCGTCGGCGCGCGACACCGGTTGCCACAGATAGGCGGCGAAATCCCATTCCAGATCCTGCTTGGAAAGAAAGCTGCTCAGCAGCTCGCGGCTGGGCAGGCCGGCCTCGCTGCCGACGCGCGCGGCCAGCGCAGGCGGCAGAGTTTCCATGGGCGGAGCCAGATTGCGCGAATGATCCATGCCGCGCATGAGACACCTGGCTTGCTCCACCGCAGTGCCGCTGAAGCTCAAGGTCTGCGGGTCGAAGCCGCAGGCTCCCATGGTCTTGACGAAGAAGGGCGGCCGGAAGTGGTTAGGCTTGCAGCGAGCGCTCAGCGCGCCCTGCGTTGAAAGAGCGAGCATCGCGCAGGCCAGTCCCGCCGCGATCGTTTTCGCCCGAAGACCTGCGCGCATGAGGTCGTCAACTCGTGCCGTAACGCACACCGCTCTCAATCCCAAAAACGTCAAACGCCCTACTATCCTTATCAACGCGCCGCGTGCCAAGCGGTGCCATGACGTCGAAGCAAGAAACATGCATAAAACTTTGTGCGTCGCGGCCGGATGTTGGAACGCCCATGCTCTGGATGAACGAACGTTCAGAGTGGGGGCTGGCACGCGCGTGCTCGGGGCGCATAACGGGATTGAAATGCGCGCCGGCCGGCGGCTCTTACTCGGATGCGCGGTCGGCTTTATCTTGTGAATAGGTGTTACCCCGCGGCTTTACGCAAAAGGAGGCGGCCATGGATCAGGTGCTCGAGCGGCGGTCATCGCCCGAAACCGCAGCGGCGATCGAAGCGACGCTCAATTACCTCATCGATACCGGTGAGAAGATCGTCACCGCCGCTGGCCCAGGCGGCGTCGCCGACATGCGCGGCGGCAAGCTCGACCCGCACAAGGTCACGATCCGCAACGGCCGGCCGCGGGCGCAGGGCTTGGTTCTCGACCGCGAAGGCTTCCGCTTCGTCCGCCATGACACCGAGGTCGCCGACTTCTACGACGATGACGAAGTGCGGCGGGTCTACTATCCGGAGATGGAAGCGCTGGTGAAGGCCGAGAGCGGCGCGACGCGCGTCGTCGTCTTCGATCATACTTTACGGACAGCCGACGACGCGCTGCGCGAGCAGCGCAAAATCCGCGAAGTGGTGCCGCGGGTGCACAATGATTACACCGAATGGTCCGCCCCACAGCGGGTGCGCGATCTCTTGCCGGACGAAGCCGAGGCGCTTCTGAAGCGGCGCTTTGCCATCGTCCAGGTGTGGCGGCCGATCCGGCTTCCGGTCGAAAGCTTTCCGCTGGCGATCTGTGACGCGCGCTCGGTTTCGACCGACGATCTGGTGATTTCGGAACGGCGCTATCAGCACCGGGTCGGCCAGACTTACGCCATCACCCATAATCCGAACCACAAATGGTTCTGGTTCCCGCGCATGCGGCGCGACGAGGCGATCGTGTTCAAGGTGTTCGATTCAGAAAAGGACGGCCGCGCCCGCTGGACCGCGCATACCGCCTTCGACGATCCGACTTCGCCGCCCAACGCGCGGCCGCGCGAGAGCATCGAGATCCGGACTCTCGCGTTCTTCTGATTGTGACCGTCATCCTGAGGCGCGAGCGAAGCGAGCCTCGAAGGATGCGGCCGAGGTGCCCGAGCCGTCGCCCTTCGAGGGCCGCTTCCGCGGCCGCCTCAGGGTGACGGAACTGGAAATCAGTCCTTCGCGCGCTCGACGTAGGAGCCGTCGGCGGTCATCACCACGATCCTGGTGCCGGCGGTGACGAAGGGCGGCACCATGGTGCGCACGCCGTTCGAGAGCACCGCGGGCTTGTAGGAAGAGGCCGCCGTCTGGCTTTTGATCGTCGGCTCGGTATCCACCACTTCGAGGGTGGCGCGCGGCGGCAGCTCGATGGCGACCGGTACTGCCTCGTGCATGCTGATCGTCACTTCCATCTCGGGCTGCAGATAGGCGGCTTGATCGCCGATAATGTCGGCGGGCAGCGCGACCTGATCGTAGTTTTCCATATTCATGAAATGAAAGCCGTCGCCGTCCTGGTACATGAACTGGTGCTTGCGGTCCTCGACGAAGGCCCGTTCGACCTGTTCGGTGGTCTTAAAGCGCAGCGCCACCTTCACGCCGTCGGCGATCCGCCGCACGTCCATCTGGGTCACGGGAGTGCCCTTGCCCGGATGGATGTTCTCGGTCGACACGATGACGCCGAGCTTGCCGTCAATCTCGACGATATTGCCTTTTCGCAGCGAGCTGGCGATGACTTTCACGGTTTCCTCGGTTTTGGCTCTACAGTCGGGGCGCAACATACCGATCTTGAGCCCGATCGCCACATATTTCCTTAAAGCCCGACGCACAAGGACATGCCGGAAAGCTTCCCCGCCGCCTCGCCCTTCTGGGCGCCCCATGTCCACGCCGACCGCCGGCCGATTCTGTTGGCGCGCAACCGGATCGTGGCGGCGCTGCGCGCCTGGTTCGCCGCGCGCGATTTCATTGAGGTCGATACCGGCGCCCTGCAGGTTTCGCCGGGAAACGAGACCCATTTGCACGCCTTTGCGACCGCGCTCGTAGCTCCAGGGGCCGCTGCATCGCCGCTCTATTTGCGCACCTCGCCGGAATTCGCCTGCAAGAAGCTTTTGGCGGCTGGCGAGCGCCGCATCGTCGAATTCGCCAAGGTTTTTCGCAATCGTGAGCGCGGCGCGTTGCACCATCCGGAATTCACGCTGGTCGAATGGTACCGGGCCGGCGAGCCTTATGCGTCGCTGATGGCCGATTGTGCCGCGATCCTGGCGCTGGCGGCAGACGCGGCGGCCGCGAAGCAGTTCAGTTTTCGCGGCCGCGTCGCCGATCCGTTTGCCGCGCCGCAGCGCCTTACCGTGGCGGAGGCCTTTGAGCGCTTCGCCGGCATCGACCTGTTGGCGACGCTGCCGGGCGGCAGCGTTGATCGCGAGGGGTTGGCCCGCGCCGCCCGGGCGGCGGACGTCCGCGTCGCCGATGACGATGGCTGGGGCGATATTTTCAGCCGCGTGCTGGTGGAAAAAATCGAGAGCCAGCTCGGCATCGGCCATGCCACCATCCTTGACGAATATCCGGCGGTGCAGGCGGCGCTGGCGCGGCCTTCGCCGGCCGATCCGCGGATCGCCCAGCGCTTCGAGCTTTATGTCTGCGGCGTGGAGCTCGCCAACGGCTTTGCCGAACTGACCGATCCGGTCGAGCAGCGCCGGCGGCTCGAGCGGGAAATGGCGGAGAAGGCGCGCATTTACGGCGAACGCTATCCGCTCGACGAAGACTTCCTTGCCGCGCTCCGAGAGATGCCGCAGGCTTGCGGCATCGCGCTTGGCCTCGACCGCCTGGTCATGCTGGCGACCGGCGCCGCGCGCATCGAACAGGTATTATGGAATCCGCTTGGATGAAGTCACCATCGACCATAGTGCGTAGCGTTGACGAGCTTTGCGATCGCGCTCTGGTGCCGCGCGAGCGGCTCGACGAGCTTGCCGCGGTCGCCGCGCGTTATGCCGTCGCCATCACGCCGGCGATGGCTGAGCTGATCGATGCGGGCGATCCGCGCGATCCGATCGCGCGGCAATTCGTGCCCGACGCGCGCGAGCTTGAGCAGCATCCGCAGGAACGCGACGATCCGATCGGCGATCAGGCGTTCAGCCCGGTCGAAGGCATCGTCCACCGCTATCCTGATCGCGCCCTCCTGAAAGTCGTCAATGCCTGCGCGGTCTATTGCCGCTTCTGCTTCCGGCGCGAGATGGTGGGGCCGGGGCGGGGAGGGCTGTCGCCGGCGGCGCTTACGGCGGCGCTCGATTACGTTCGCGGCTGTCCGCAGATCTGGGAAGTGATCCTCTCCGGCGGCGATCCGCTGGTGCTGTCGGCGCGCCGGATCAAGGACGCGGTTTCACGGCTCGCCGCCATCGCCCACGTCAAGGTGATCCGCGTGCACACCCGCGTGCCGGTCGTGGCGCCGGAACGGATCACCGCCGCGCTGGTGCGCGCGCTGCGCGCCGAAGCCAAGGCGACGTTCGTCGTGCTCCACGTCAATCATCCGCGCGAGCTGACCAACAAAGCGCGGGCGGCGTGCGCGCGGTTTGTCGATGCCGGCATCCCGATGCTGGCACAATCGGTGCTGTTGCGCGGCGTCAACGACGACGCCGAAACCTTCGGCACGCTGATGCGCAGCCTGGTCGAGTGCCGAATCAAGCCCTATTACCTGCACCACGCCGATCTGGCGCCGGGCACGACGCATTTACGCACCACCATCGCCGAAGGCCAGCACCTGATGCGCGCCATCCGCGGCCGCTATTCCGGCCTGTGTCAGCCGACCTATGTGCTCGATATTCCGGGCGGCCACGGCAAATCGCCGATCGGCCCGAACTACCTGAGCGACGATGGCGCGGTGGTCGAGGATTTTAACGGCCGGCAGCATTTGTATCCGCCGCGCCCTAACTCGAAGAGCGCCGGAAGGCGCTCGGGCTGACAGGCTCCCCGGCAATAATACAGGCGTAACTACAGGGCCCTGCCCATTTCCATTGGCCGCCATGAATGAGGCGCCCAATCCAGGGCTCTCTGGCCGGCTCATCGGGCGGGGCGGTATTGACGTCGATCAAGGACGCTACTCCTAAAACGTCAAGGTAATTTAAAGTTGAATCTGTAGCCGGTGCGTACTATTGGATGGTGCATCATGTCTGGCGCGCCGGATCGAAAATTCTGGGATTCCATCCGTCTTTGGCTGGCGGCTGTCGGCATTCCCGTCGTCTTGGCTGTGGCCGGATTTTGGCAATTTTACCTGAAGGAAATTTGGTGGCCGGCTTCAGCGATCAATCTTACGACAGAGGTGGCGGTTCACGAGGCTGGTTTCGGCGCCGCGGCGGTAGCCAAAGCTGGGAATCTTGAGGCCATCGAACTCGTGATTACTGCACGTAACCCGAGCTCTAGCACCATTTATCTGCGTAACAATTATTGGGCGGCGTGGGGGATTACGATTGGCCCACGCAGACAGGCCGGTGAGCAAAGCGAAGATTGGCTGAGCGATGCGACCGAGAGAATCAACAACAAGGGTGTGGCCGCCGCCGGCAAATACTACCAATTTGAGGGTGTAGCTTTGGTTTCGGCGGGGCCGGTCTTCTCAGATACTGCGCTGCACGCCAACGAAAAAATTTCCGCGACGTTCGTCTTCTACGTCCTGCAACACCTTTACGATCTTGTATTTGTTAACGTGAGCTTGCCCACTACGTCGCGGGAAAATCCTGCGCAACGCGGCACGTCCGACTTAACTTTTAGGTATAGGCCGAAGTCGGACCGCTCTCAATTCGAGGTCACATCCGTCACGAACGGCCGGCACGAGGAGGTCGCCCGCAACAAGGCCGGGGATCTTTTTCCAAGCGACATAAGCTACTATGGCTATCAACGTGCGGAATCGTCAGTTGAGTTATCGTTATGGCGGAGCGCGCCATCGCCACTCACGCCGACACAGCCGGCCAAAGCTTCATCGCCCTGACGACAACAAGCCAGTCATGGCTGGGCATCCCCGCGCACGTCGTTTCGATGGTGGCTCTTCCATCCGCCGGGCGGCTGATTATCCGAAAAATTTATCGAGCGGCTCGGCGCTAGGCGGCCGCCTGTTCCGGCGCCGGGAAGAACACCGCGGTCTCAAATCCATAGCCGCAGGCGTCGCATGACCAGGTGTGGCGGACGCAGCGTTCGGTCAGATGCTCGGACCAGTCCGGCGCGAGCAACCACGCGCTGCATTGCGGACAAACGTTTTTATCGTAAGTTGCCAAGCGTTTGCGCGCGCTAGCATCGATGTGCAATGCCATGAGGTTCCTCCTGCCTCGCTCCTCCCACACCGCGACGGTAGGCGGGCTCTGTGGCATCCCCATGACCCAACTGCGTCCGTATGCGGACAAGCGGGAACAGCCCTGCGCGGTGCTGAAGGGAACACACCGCATTCAAGCTGCATTTCAGATGCGGGCATTGGGTGTCGAAACCGAGGGTATGATCATGCGGGCAAAACCTCATTGGTTGGCGGCAGCAGCGGCGTTGCTGGTCTTCGCCGGAGCTGCGACGGCGGTTGCGCAGGTGGGCGCATTGGCGCCGCCGCCGGCGCCGCCACCGGTCTTTAATCCCAGCACGCCGAGTGCACCGCTGATTGTGCCGGCGCCAATGGAGACGCCGGTGTCGCCGACGACTCCGGGCACGCTGCCGGGCATGACCGCTGGGAGCGGAGCGCTGCGCACCGGAATTAATCCGGTAACCGGCCAGCCTTGTTCCGGCGGAAGCTCCCTGTCGCTCAATGGCATACCGCAAATCATGGCGCCCGAGCAGGGTCCCGGCGGCCCTGGCCGGTCGGCGAGCCCTTATGCGTCTGGAGGAGCGGGGAATTTGGGACCTTGCTGAATGCGGGCGGGAGCCCGCGACGCTTGTTGTTCCTCGCTGACCGAGCAAACCCCTAGCGCCGTTCTGCAGCGTGAATGGCGTTCCAGATGCTTTCCGACGTCAACGGCAATTGGAGGTCGGTAATACCAAGCGGCCGGAGCGCTTCGAGCACCGCGCTGACGATCGCGGCCGGCGCGCCGATCGAACCGGCCTCGCCGCAGCCTTTGGCGCCCAAGGGATTGTGCGTACAGGGCTGGCTTTCGTCCAATTCCGACACGATCGCCGGCATGTCGTCTGCCCGCGGCATGGCGTAGTCCATGAACGAACCGGACAGCAATTGGCCGTTGGCACCGTCATAGATGCAACGCTCGCGCAGCGCCTGACCCAGGCCCTGGGCGATGCCGCCCTGGATCTGTCCCTCGACGATCATCGGATTGATCACGGTCCCGATGTCGTCGACGCACCAATAACCGGTCACGCGGACTTCTCCAGTGTCGCGATCGATCTCGACTTCGCAGGCGTGGGCGCCGTTGCTCCAGGCAAAGCCGGACGGATCGTAGACTGCGGTGTCCTGCAGCCCGAGCTCGAGCTCCGCGGGATAGAGCGCGGGAATGTGGGCCACCCGCGCGACCTCGTTCAGCGTGACGCGACGATCGGTGCCGATGACGGAAAACACGCCATCCGCAAACGTCATGTCGCCGGCGGAGGCTTCCAGCAAATGGGCGGCGATCCGTTTGCCCTTGTCGATGACTTTCATCGCCGCGCGATCGAGCGCCGAGCCGCCCACCGCAATCGAGCGTGAGCCGAATGTCCCCGTTCCGAACGGCACCATGTCGGTGTCGCCTTCGATAATCTCGACCTTTGACATCGGCACACCGAGCCGGGACGCAATGATCTGGGCAAAGGTGGTGGCGTGGCCCTGGCCGTGATTATGGGTGCCGAGCAACGCTTGCACGCTGGCATCGGGTTGCACCCGGATCGTCGCGGCCTCGAAAAAGCCGACGCGGGCGCCGAGCGCCGTGGCGAACCGCGACGGCGCCACGCCCGAGGATTCGACATAGCAGGCGAAGCCGAAGCCGCGCAGTTTTCCCGGGCGCGCCGCACGCCCTTTGGCCAAGCGCTGGTAGCCGGAGATGTCTAGCAGGCGCGCAAAGACTTTTGGAAAATCGCCACAGTCATAGGTCGGACCGATCGGCGTCTTGTAGGGCATAGCATCGGCTGAAATCAGATTACGCCGGCGGACCTCGGCGCGGTCCAGCCCAAGCGCGTGGGCGGCTTCATCGGCGAGCCGCTCGAGCACGTAACACGCCTCGGGACGGCCGGCCCCGCGATAGGCGTCGGTCGGCAGCGTATTGGTGAACACGCCGGTCGATTGGACCGCAATGGCAGGGGTGCGGTAGACGCCGGCCAGGAGCGCGCTGTAGATCGCGCTCGGGATTGCGGCGCCGAATGTCGAGACATAGGCCCCAAGATTGGCGACGGTCTCGACGCGCAAGCCTAAGAAATGCCCGTCGGCATCAAGCGCCAGCTCGGCATGGGTCTGGTGATCGCGTCCCTGATAATCGGAGACAAAACACTCGCTGCGGGTGGCGATCCATTTCAGCGGCCGCCGCAGGCGCCGCGCCGCCCAGGCGACGATGGTTTCCTCCGGATAGTGCTTGCCCTTGTAGCCGAAGCCGCCGCCGACATCGGGCGCCACCAGCCGGATCGCAGTCTGCGGCAGATTGAGCTGCTCGCTGACCGCGCGCCGGATGTGATGCGGCACCTGGGTCGCGCAATATAGTGTCAGTTTTTCGCTGTTACTGCCGTCGGCCAGGATGGCGCGCGGCTCAATGGCGGCGCCGATTAGCCGGTTGTTGATAAGCTCGAGCCGCACCGTGCGGGCGGCGCCGTCAAACGCTTTGTCCACGGCGGCGTCATCGCCGCGGGCGAACCGGAAGCAAATGTTGCCGGGTGCCGTGTCGTGCAATGACGGCGCGTCGCTGCGCATCGCGGCTTTGGCGTCGATCACGGCCCGCAGCGCCTCGTAATCGACCTGCAGGAGATCAGCCGCATCGCGCGCTTGCGCCAGAGTCTCGGCGACGACGACGGCAACTGCCTCGCCGACATGGCGGACGGTGCCGCGCGCCAGCGCCCAGCGCGGCGGTTCCGCCATCGGCGTCCCGTCGGCGGATTTGATCGCCCACAGCGGCATCATCGGGCCGACATGATCGGCCGCCATGTCCGCGCCGGTGAGGATGGCCACCACCCCGGGCTCGGTCGCCGCCGCCTGCGCATCGATCCGCCGGAGGCGCGCATGCGCGTGCGGCGAGCGCACCAGCACACAATGCAGCTCGCCCGGCAGCTTCAAGTCGGCAACGTAGCAACCAAGGCCGCGCAGGAATTTCTGATCTTCGACGCGGCGAACCGGCGCGCCGATGCCTTCGAGCGCCGATTTGGGTCGTGGATTTATTGGTATTCCTCGCGCAGGAGGCCGAGATGCTCGAATGCGACCCGGTCCGAGACAATGAACAGATCGGCGCTGTCGCCGATTGCCGTGTGGCTCGCCAAGTTCCAGTGCGGGACCGAGAACACGTCGTGCTGCGACCAGTCGAAGGTGTGTTCGCCGACAGTCGAGCGGCCCGTTCCCGACACCACAAGGCAGATCATGTTGCAGGTCATCCGCTTCGGCCGGGTAGTCTCGCCCTTCGGCAGCCGCATGGCGTAGCAATCAAGCGCCGGCATCACCGCACCCCCGGTGGCGGGATTGGTATAGCGCGCCGTCCGCGCGCCGTCGGGACCGGCCGGCAGCACTCCCAGCAGCCGGCGGGTCGCGGCGCCCGAATAATGAAACTTTGGCGAATGCGCCGCCGCCTGCGTTACATCGGCGCCGACCAACCCGGATTCGCCCCACAGCTTCTCGTCGCCTTCGTCGACCTGCCAGAATTGATTGGATTTGGCGGCGCCTGGCTCGAAGAAATTGGCATCGAGGTTGCGGATCAGCGGAATGTTGGCGGCATCGAACCAGATGATGCGGTGATCGCTGTCATTGATATGGCCGTGCCAGCACATCGGCGGCGTCAGAATCAGATCGCCGTCATGCATGTCGCAGCGCCGGCCGTTGACAATGGTGGTTGCGCCCTCGGCGCGGGTGGCGAAGCGGATGGCCGCGAAGGTGTGGCGATGCGGCCGCGCCCGGTCGCCCGGATCGAGCACGGTAAAGGCGGCGATGAGGTTCGACGTCGTCACCGTCTCGCCGGCGAAGGCCGGGTTGACCAGGATCAACGCGCGCCGTTCGACGTCGTCGATCGGCATTTCGGACGCCGCGCGCTCGGTGTACGGTTCGATGTCGCGCCAGCGCCAGATCAGCGGCGGATCCTTGGCTTGCGGCTTGACCGGAGTAAGCGTGCGGAAGCGATCCCACAGCGGATGCAGGTTGGCAGCCTCCAGCTGGGCGACGAAGTCGCTTCGCTTTGCGGCAACCGCGACATCAGCCATGGTTCGGGACCTCAGGTCTTCGGCAGTTTTTGGTCGATGTTGGTCTTGTCGATGATGACGTGCTTGATGAACACGCGCGGCTCGACCCTCTCGCCTTTCAGATAGGCGGCCAGCACGTCGACACCCAACCGGCCCCACAGAAACGGATTAAGCTCGACGGTCATGGCAAGCTTGCCGTCCTTGACCGCGTGCAGCGCCGGCGGCACGCCGTTCATGCCGGTGACGATGGTCTTGTCGGCGCGGCCGGCGGCGATCACCGCCTGCGCGGCACCGAGCGCGACGTCGTCATTGGCGCAATAGATCGCCTTGAGGTCTGGATTGGCGACCATGGCGTCTTCGGCCTGTTTCACGCCGCGCTCGCGGGTGAGAGGCCCATCGGCGCGAAATGCGATCTTGATGTTCGGATATTTCGCCATCGCCTCGGTGTAGCCGTCGCCAAGATTGCGGAAAGTGGGGGCGCCGCTCGGCCCGAGCAGCATGGCCACTTTGCCTGCGCCGCCGATCGCCTTAGCGGTCCATTCGGCGATGTCGCGTCCGATCTGCTTTTCGTCCATCGCCACATGCAGGGTCTGATTTGGCGATGTCGAGCCGCGCGCCACCGATACGATCGGAATGTTCGCGGCCTTGGCAGCGTCGTAGGCGGCGTTGACGCCGACCGCGTCGACCGGCGAGATCAGGATGCCCTTGACGCCGCGCGCGATCAGGTCCTGCACGCCGTTGATTTGTTTGACCTTGTCTTCGTTGGCCGAAACGGTCGCGACGTCCCAGCCAAGCTCTCCGGCGCGGGCGCGAATGCCCTTGAGCATCACGATGTAGAACGGATTGTCGTCCTGCGCGAGCGAGACGCCGATCGTGATTTTCTGCTGCGCTTGCGACGGTAGGACGCCGAGCCCGAACGCGGCCGCCAGCACGGCCACCGCCAGCGCGGCAGGACGAAGGTTCACCATGTCAAACTCCTGTTCAATGGCGGGAGCGTAGCCGATCTGCCGCGGCGGCGGCAATGATCACCGCTCCCACCGCCACCCGCTGCCAATAAGAATCGACGTTGAGAAGATTGAGGCTGTTGCCGAGCACGATCATGATGAAGACGCCGATGACGCTTTTGTAGAGCGTACCTTCGCCGCCCTGCAGGCTGGCGCCGCCGAGAACCACGGCGGCGATGGCCGTTAGCTCGTAGAATTCGCCGGCGGTCGGCTGGCCGGACTGCAGACGGGCCGTGAGCATAACCCCGGCCAGGCCGGCCAGCGCCCCCGACCACACATAGGTGGAGGCAATGATCCTCTGGACCGGCACCCCGGACAAATAGGCGGCCTCGCGGTTTCCGCCGGTGGCGTAGACGCGCCGGCCGTAAGGGGTGGCCTGCATCACCCACGACAACACCACCAGCAGAACGGCGGGGACCCAGACCAGGTAGTGGATGCCGAACAGGCGCGCCGAACCGAACGCGATGAACGCGGCCGGCAGCAGGTCGTCTCCGACCGGAGCGCCGCCGGTAATGAGATAGACCATGCCCCGGATCAGCACCATTGTGCCAAGCGTGGTGATGAACGGATTAACGCCGAGGCTGGCGATGATGATGCCGTTCACCAGCCCGACGGCGATGCCGGTGGCGATGCCGGCAAGGACGCCCGCGGCCAAGCCGAATTTCACCATCGACATCGCGCCAATGCAGCCGGCGAGGGCGACGGTCGACCCGACCGACAGATCGAAACCACCGCCGACGATCACGAACGTCATGCCGATGGCGATGACCGCCATGATCGAGGACTGGACCAGAATATTCGTGAGGTTGAGCGGTGAGAGAAAGCGGCCGGTCAGAAGCGCGGTGACTAGGCAGAGCGCCAGCAAGGTCAGCAGCGGAACCTGGCCGGCCAGATGGAAGCGCTGCAGCGACGGCGGCATGGTCATCCGCCGATCGCGGCCTGCAGGCGCTTCTCGTCGAAGCCTTCGGAGCGCTCCAGGCGGTCGGTGATACGCCCCTGACGCACCGGCAGAATCGCGTCACAGGTCAGCGCGAGCTCGGCAAGATCGCTCGATCGGATCAGCACGCCGCCGCCGCGTCGCGCGAACTCGCGGATCAGGGCGTAAATCTGCGCCTTGGCGGCGACGTCGATGCCATGCGTCGGCTCATCGAGCAGCAGCACGCCGACTTCGCGCGCCAGCCACTTCGCCAGGATGACCTTTTGCTGATTGCCGCCGGACAATGCCGATGCCGGCAGATCGGCCTGCTTTGGGCGGATGTCGAGCGTTTCCATCAATTGCTTGACCAGCCGATCGCCGCGGGCGCGATCGATTCGACCGCCGCGCGCCAGCGCATCGAGGCTGGGCAAGAGAATGTTGTCGCGCACCGACAGGTTCATGATTAGGCCGAGCCGGCGTTCGTCGGGCACAAAGCCGATCCCGTTGCGAACCGCGGCCGCGGGATTTGTGATCCGCTTGCGCACGCCGCCGCGGCGAAGCTCCATTGTCTCGTCGCTCAAGCCGAAGATGCGCCGCAGCACGGCGCTCGCCCCGCTGCCGAGGAGGCCGGCAAGGCCTATGACTTCGCGGGCACGCAACCGGACGGCATCCGGCCGATCGGTGGCGTCTTCCACGAGCATTGCGCCGGGCGTCGAAGCGGACGCGTCGGCCTCCGCCATGCCGCCGCCGGTCATGGCCTCGATCAAATCGGCGACGTTGAAGGTGCCACGCCGGCTGCTCGCGGCGATGCGGCCGTCGCGCATCACGGTGCAACGGTCGGCGAGGGCGACGACCTCGTCGAGCCGGTGCGACACATAGATGATCGCCGTGCCCTGGCTCTTCATGCGTGTCAGCAAAGTGAACAGGCGCTCGATCTCGCGCATCTCCAATGCTGCGGTGGGCTCATCGAGAATGAGGATGCGGCAACGGCGCCGCAGCGCCTTGGCGATGGCGACGAGCTGGCGCTCGGCGAAGCTCAAGCGGTCGACGCGGCGGTCGGGATCGGGCGCAAAGTCGAGCTGGGCCAGCTGTTCCTTGGCTTCTTGCCGCATGCGCGCACGATCGATGAGTGAAAGACCCAGCACCCGCCGCAGCGGCGGATTGCCGAGCGTGAGGTTCTCGGCGATCGAGAGCGCCGGCACCAGCCGCAGCTCCTGCGGAATGGCGACAATCCCCGCGGCAATGGCGTCGCGCGGACCGTGAAATCGGCGCGCCGTGCCGTCGACGGCGATCTCGCCGCGGTCCGGGCGGTGCACCCCGCCGAGAATGCGCACCAGCGTCGATTTGCCGGCGCCGTTCTCTCCGACCAGCGCGTGCACCTCACCCGCAAGCACATCGAAGTCGACGCTGTCGAGTGCGCGCGTCGCGCCGAAATGCTTGGACACGCCGCGCGCGCTGCCCGCCGGAATGGTCATGCCTGTGGCGTCTCGGCGTCAGCGCGCCACGCGGGCAACGCGCATTTTCTCGTCGGCGAAACGGCCGCGATCGATGATCACGTCGTTGTCCAGCGTGACCGTGCAGTCGCGCATCGGCACGTCATAGTGCCCCTTGGTGGTGCGCTTGCCGCCGCCTTGCGAGTTTGGACCGGTGGAGAACAGGAAGTTGCCGGCAAAGCAGCGCGCGCCGGCGTGATGGCGCGTCGGATCGGCGCCGTTGAGCGCGATCGCATCCCAGCGCCCTTGCGGATTTAATCCCCAGCCGAGATGGGAGATGGCATGCCCATCCATGTCATCGGGCGTGGCCCGGTTGCCCTCGAGCCAGTCGCTCATCAGCTTGGCGTCGAGCCCGCCCTCAATTTTCCGGATAAAGCCGTCGCGGATGTCGAGCCGCACTTCATCCTGCACGTAACGGCAGTACGGCAGGACGACAATGTCGCCGGGCGCAAACACCACCGTGCCGTTGGCCGAGCCCTCATTCGGGAAAGTGTGCACGTGCCCGGCGCCCCAATGATCAAAGCGGCCGGGCGCCTCCGCGAACCCGTATTGGATCATGGTCGGGTATTCGCCGAGGCTTACGGTAAGGTCGGTGCCGCCTGCGCGGGTCATGCGCATCGTCTTGGCGCGCTTGAGGCGCTCGCCGGCATGGGTGACGGCGTCCTTCAAGCCGGGCGGGGCCATCAGCTCCTCGAGTTCGTCCGGTCCGTCAATGACCATCAACGCGCGCGTGCCGGCGTCACGGGCCTGCTTGAGCCAGCGGGTGAACAGCGGGATATTCAGGCAGACCAGCATGTCGGCGGCCTTGATAGCCTCGAGCGTGCCCTTGCAGCGACCGACCGTCTCGACGCCGACTTTGGTCCATGACGGCATCGAATTGACGCACATTTCGTAGGCGTCGGCGCCGAGATCTTCCGCGGCGGCAAAGGCCGCCGACACGTAGTCGCGGCGGGCGCCGAGATCGCTCAACAGCACGATGGTTTCCCCGCTCTGCAGATTGCAGAGCTGAAATTCCTTGCGAAACAGCATGGCGAGCTTGGCGTGATTGAGAGCTTCGGACATGGCGGAGCACCTGATGTTCTGTGTGTTTCGTCCGCAAGCTTAGCAAGACATCGTCGCCCGCGACAGTGAGTGCGGGCGATGGCGGCGCCGAAAGTCGCGCCAGCGCTGCAACATTCGATAGAGAGGGCTTCGGGAAACAGCCGGGCGGATATCGCGAGCGCCGGCTAAACCGTTGAGATAATGAAACGCGCCGCGCCGGCCGGCTGCGACGGTCAAGGCCAAGGAATTTCCGTACAAGGCCAAGGCAGGCCACGCCGCCGCCTCCTAGCCGACGCGCAAACCAACGCGGGCGGCAGACGACGACCCCGGCGACCAGGATTGTTCAGGCTCTTAAAGTCCCCAATCAAAACTGGTTAGCTTGCTCGATCACCGCACCAAAATCGGGAAAACGAAGAATCAAATTAAGCGACAGCAACAAACCGATGAGACAGAACGCCACGATCGCGAGCAGATTGGGATTGGCGACGACCGTGACGACCCGAGACCATACAGTCTCGATCCCGTGAGTTCGGTGGTTAGCGTCGAAGAGCGTATTCGGCGTGCCCATGGCGACCTCTCCATGCCCATGACGTTGGCGGAAACCTACGCGATAGCTGCGGCAGTTGATGTGATCGGCAGCACAACTTGCCGCTTAGCGCTTGGCGCGGCTCATTTCAATTGCGTTGAGACCGACGAAAACGTGGTGTTGAGCTTGGTGCCGATGCCGTTTACCGCGGCGACGGCTACAATGGAAATTCCAGCAGCAATGAGCGCGTACTCGATCGCGGTGGCTGCGGTCTGGTCTTTCAGAAAAGACTTGAGCTTTTCGACCATGCCGAGACCGTAGGCAACAAGCTCTAAAGCGTTGGTAAACTCCGACACGGAAAATTCGGGCATTTCTCGCCGAAACTTGGGACGCGATAGGCCGCATTGGCGAAAAGTCTTCAAATTTTTCCGAATTCCCGCAACGATCATTTAAATTCCGATGGTCAATTTCTGCGGTTCAGCGAGGAACCTGCTCAATGTTGCGGAAATCGAGTTTTTGAACCGCAACGGTTGCCGCCGTCGTTCCGGCGCTCGCGCCTGATCGGAAAAAATTGAATTCTTGTGCCCGGCATCACATCGAAGCCTCAAATGCAAGTCTAGCTTTGCATACGTGATCCTGGGACCAGTTCACCCAGAGGAGCGACACCAATGCGGATTGCTGTGAAAGCGGACAATGGTGACGAAGCGGCAATAGGCGCCAACGTCGTCTCCGGTGAGCTGGCCCTCGTTACGCTCGACAGTGGAACTGCGGGGCCTAACTCAAAAACCGAGCCTGAGGCGGTGACGCTGACGGCGGATAAGGCGCGCGAACTGGCAAAGGCGCTGATATCGGTCGCGGACGCCGTTGAATTTGTTAGGACCCACGACTTCGCCTTGCCCTGACCGCCGGTCCTACGCACGCTGTCCACCCCGCTGCGGGCTTGCCCTCGCGACGCCGGCTGCGAGCCCGTGCGCGGGTGCGCGGCGAATCTCGGTCCGTGCTGAGATCGGACGTAAGCTGCTGGGTGGAAGAAAACGCGTCAAGCTTGCTGACGTTTTGCACCAGACATAACCAACAATTAATCCGCCGGCCATCGAGCGGAAAGTTCCGGCAGCCTAGCCTTTTATTCGTGTTGAAAATTCTTGAAACCTTGTTGGACCCTTCTCAGCCCAGAACAACAAAGAGGAGTGTGTCGTGAAATTATTGATCACCACCAGTGTCCTCGCTCTCACCTTCGCGCTGACCGCAAATGCAGCGATGGCGGCGCCGACACCAGCCAACCCGGTTCCGAGCGTGCTGCAGGCTGCGCGGGCGGTCGTCCATGTTGCGGCACAAAGGCCGCTTCTCCGCAGGCGATTGAATGTCGACGTGGCGCGATTTGTCCGCGGCATGCTCGGCGGCGGCCCGATCCCCTACGGCAATCTCGTTCGCGATGTTCGAAGCCTGCGGGCGGCCGGCGGATCCTACGATTGGTCTGCGTCGCCGTCGTATGATTATTCGTCAACTGACAATACCGGCTCGATTGGAACTGATACCGCGGCGGCCGCCGCCGCCGAGGATCAAGCCATCCAGCAGATGAACGACACCAACGCCGAGACAGCCTCCATGGCCGCGGCGGAAGCGGCCAACGATGCGGCGAACGCAGCGACGCTGCAGACCGAGATCAACGCCGGGATGTAACGCTGACGGCGCACGATGCGACGAAGGCGCCGGCTTTCCGCCGGCGCCTTTTTCGTTGCCCCGAGCGTATGCTCATACTGATCTGGAACAGCGGACTGCTTCGCTGCGGCTCTCGCCGGGACAGGTCGGAATAAAAAAGAACCCCAAGGCGGGGGACGGCCTTGGGGTTCCTAGCTACGGCCTCGATCGGGCTGGTGTCTGGGGAGGGCAGACACGGGGGCGCCCGCGGGCCCAACGCTTTCCTTTTATGAGGCGAGCGAACTGCCGTAATTGATCCGGATCACAAAATGGCAAGTTTGCTTGCGCGCGCGGGTCTTTTTCGGGGTCCGAATCTGGGCCGCTATCGCCACCGATGCGAACATGGGCTGTCCGTTAGAAGGCGCTCGCCGCTCCGGCCGGGGCCGTCGAGCGCAAGTTTGGCGCGCCCTACGGGACTCGAACCCGTGTTACCGCCGTGAAAGGGCGATGTCCTGGACCGCTAGACGAAGGGCGCTAGGCCGCGCGCAAACGGGCGCGGCGCCTAAAAGGCGGCGCGACATATAGAGAGGTTTGTCGCGGGCGGCAAGCGAGGCCAAAGGACGGGCAGCGGGCACCAAGGAATTCGGCGGCGTCACCAGTGTCCGGTATTGGGCATCGAGGTCCAAGGCTCCTTCGGCGACAATGGCGAACCCTTTTGCAGCAACTCGACCGATTGCCGGTCGGGCGAGCGCACAAACGCCATCATGCCGTCGCGCGGCGGGCGGTTGATGGTGACGCCGGCCTTCATCAACTTCTCGCAGAGCGCATAGATGTCGTCGACCTCATAGGCGAGGTGGCCGAAGTAGCGAGCATCGCCGTAATCCTCGCAGCTGTCCCAATTATAAGTCAGTTCGACCAGCGGCGCCGCGCGGCTCTCCGGCCCCTTGGCCACCAGCTCGCCGTCGTCCGGCGCCGCCAGGAACACCAGGGTGAACTTGTTTTTCTCGTCGACCCTGCGGCGTACTTCCTTCAGTCCAAGCTTGTTGCAGTAGAAATCGAGCGCCGCGTCGAGATTACGCACACGGAGCATAGTATGCAGATAGCGCATGATGGCACCTTCGCCGGAGTTGACTTACGGTTCTTCCCTAAGCCTCTCCCGGCTATGTATGCAACGCTGTGAAGGTGGAAAGGATGACTGCACCCGATCTCGATCGTGCGCTCGCGGGCCTCAAGGACATGGTCGTCGGCGCGAGCGTGGTGCTGCCGTTCACCGGCGCCGGCATCTCGACCGAATGCGGCATCCCGGATTTTCGATCGCCGGGTGGGATCTGGACCAAGAATTGGCCGATCCCGTTCGATGAATTCCTCGCCAGCCAGGAGGCGCGCAACGAATCCTGGCGGCGGCGCTTCGCCATGGGCGATGAGTTCGGCCACGCCCAGCCGGGGCGGGGGCATCGGGCGCTGGCGGCCCTCTATCGCGCCGGCAAGGTGCCCGCGGTGATCACGCAGAACATCGATAATTTGCACCAAGCCTCTGGCATCGCACCCGAACACGTCGTCGAGCTGCACGGCAACACGACCTATGCGGTGTGCCTCGATTGCGAGCAGCGTTACGAACTGTCGTGGGTGCGTCAACGCATGGATGCCGGCAACGAATGTGCGCCCGATTGTCCCGCTTGCGGCGGCTACATCAAGACCGGGACCATATCGTTCGGCCAGGCGATGCCGGATTCCGCAATGCGGCGCGCGGAGGAACTCACTCTGTCCTGTGATCTGTTTCTGGCGATCGGCTCCTCGCTCGTGGTCTGGCCGGCGGCCGGATTTCCCTTGATGGCCAAGCGCAACGGCGCCCGACTTATCATCGTCAACCGCGAGCCGACCGATTTCGACGACATTGCCGACCTCGTCGTGCGCCAAGACATCGGCACGGTGTTCGAACCGTTCGTCAATTGTCCTTCATCCACCGATGTTCACAGGTTGTGAAGTTTTGGCCGAGTGTTGCAATTTTGTGCTTCCCACTCGAAGGCTCGGTGTTATCTTCGATTCAAGAGATTCGTGAAAGCGCCCGCGCGGGGCGCCAGCACAGAAGCGGCGGCCACTGCGTCATGGCGTCCGACGGGATCGAACCAAAAACTACCGGAGCGGGGCTCGGACCCGACGTCGATCTCAGCGATGAGGCGGCGGCTCATGTCATTGAGGTGTCCGGCGTCATCAAATGGTTCGATGTTGCCAAGGGTTACGGCTTCATCGTGCCGGATAACGGCATGGCCGACATCCTCCTGCACGTGACCTGCCTGCGCCGCGACGGCTACCAGACAGCCTACGAGGGCGCGCGGGTTGTGTGCGAGGTGTTGCCCCGTCCCAAGGGCCTCCAAGCGTTCCGCGTTCTGAGCATGGACGAATTCGACGGCGATTCATCCGGCCCAGATGCCGCCGCCGCGAACCCATGTTACTGTGACTCCGACGAGCGGTCTCGAACGGGCACAGGTGAAATGGTTCAATCGGCTGCGCGGGTTCGGCTTCCTCACACGGGGGGAGGGAACTCCGGATATTTTCGTCCATATGGAGACGCTGCGCCGGTTCGGCATAACGGAGCTGCGCCCGGGCCAGTTCGTGCTCGTCCGCTTTGGCCCGGGGCCCAAGGGACTGATGGCGGCAGAGGTGCGTCCCGAAGGCGGGTCGCTCGGCCTCGCTTCCCACTAACACCGCTCGCTACTTATCTTATGAGGCGCGACAACGCGGCATCGCGCGTCGCCGCAGGGCTTCTTGCCGCCGTCTGCGCCGCGTTCTGGGTGTTGTGCACGGTGGCTGCCGTGCAGGCGGCGGGACAGGCAACCCTCGAGATCGTCAGCAAGACAGGGGTCCATGCCTTTGCAGTCGAGCTTGCGACCAACGAAGCCGAGCGTTCGCGCGGCCTCATGTTCCGCAAGCAGCTGCCGGAGGGTCGCGGCATGCTGTTCGATTTCGAGCACGAGCAGCCGGTCTCGTTTTGGATGCACAACACCTACATCCCGCTCGACATGATCTTCATCGGCGGCGATGGCCAGATCGTTCGCATTGCCGAAAACACCGAACCGCTGTCCGATCGACTGATCCCGTCCGGCGCTCCGGTGCGCGCCGTGCTCGAAGTGATCGGCGGTACCGCGCGCAAGCTGGGCATTGCGCCCGGCGACCGTGTCGAGAGCCCGATCTTCGGCACCGGCCACTAAATGGGACGTTTTCCGCTCGCGGCTTGCTGGCAAGCGGTGAAAGATGTATCCAACCCCGCGCCGGGCGGGGTATAGCGCAGCCTGGTAGCGCGGCAGTTTTGGGTACTGCAGGTCGCAGGTTCGAATCCTGCTGCCCCGACCAATTTCCCCGTTGATTTTGCATCATTTTCTCCTGGTGATTCTGACGCGATTCTGACGCCCGGTTCTTACGTTGTTCTGCCACCGCTTTCGTCGGCCGCGCGCTTGCGGCCGCGCGCCTCGGCAACGGTGGCGATCTTTGCCCGGTTGCGCCGGATGTAGCGCAGAGTCGTGTCCTTCTTCGAGTGCGTGAGCGCGCCCTGGATGGCGTCGATTGCGGCGCCGGCTTCTTCCGCCTCGGTGGCGCCGCCGGCGCGGCTGTCCATGCTCCAAACCTCGTCGGGGATGCCGGCCGCCCGCGCGATCCGCCGAAACCACTTCCGATAGCTGCGTTCGCGCACCGGCAGTCCATGCTCGCCTTTGACGATGGCGCCGGTGCGCTCGTCGTGTGGGACCGCCTCCAGCAGCGGGAACAGCATCGAATACCTAGTCAGGTCAAACTCAGCAGCTGTGCGGTACTTCGACGTCGATGTCTTCATTCTCCAGCGCCAGCCGGGAATGCTCTCCCAGGTGAAATAGCCGGTCCACTTCTCCCCGTTCGGGCCGCCCCAATCCCCGATGATGTCCTTCTGCCGCAACAGCAGCTCGAACTGCGCCGCGACGCCGATCGCCATGTAGCGGGCGCGATCGGCCGGGATGACGCCGGCGTTGCCCAAGTCCAGCGCCTTGCGGATGAAGGCGCTCGCCTGGGCGAACGTCATTTCCTCTTCACGGGCGCCGCCCTTTTCGAAGCGGACTAAGCTGGTGGCGTTCTCAAGGTCGCTAATGAGTTCCTTGCACTCCGGCCGGCGTAATGCTGCGGCTACAAATCGAAGTACGGTCTTGAAAATCGACACAGCGTCGTGCGCGCGATCAATGCGCTCGGGGCCATCTTTAACGGCGGGCTTTCGCCATTCGTCATACCAGTGTTGCACGTCGAGAACTGTAAGATTGCGGATCAACCGTTTGCCGACTGTCTTCTCGATGATTTTCAAGCTGTCGGTGTAGCTCTTGCGTGTGTTGTGCTTGACCTTGTGAAAGCGCGAGTACGGGTGTCGCTGGTAAAGCTGGCACGCGGACAGGACCGTGCCATCATAGCCCGGCTGCACTTGCACATCGCTGGCACTTTGGATTGCGACCCAGTCGTCGAGGCGCGCACAATACTCATGGCAAAGCCGCGAAAGTGCCTCCTCATTGGCGTCGGGAGGCAGCGGAATGCACTTGTCGGGAAAGTGCGGAAATGCCGGCAAACGCGAGAAAAATTCCAGCATTGGCTTGAACCTCTCATAGCAATAAAGGGGTCGATTCCAAGCTTCAAACCTGTGCGTCTCGGTGACGCACAATGGCAACATGGCCCGTTATCCGGGCAACCGCCCACGCTTGAACGCAGACTTGGCGCGTCGTCGGATGTTGACAAACCCTCAGAACTAATTTTGGATATAGTTAAAAATAATTGCAATGGGCTTAAAGGCCGGAGGCGGAGCTAGGCGATGACAAAGCTGTCCTTGCGGAATTTCTGGCATCCTCTCGCGACGGTCGAGGAAGTAGTTGACAGGCCTAAAGCATTTACAATCCTCGGCGAACGATTGGTTGCTTTCCGCGACGACAAGGGCGCCGCAGCGCTCAAAGATGTCTGCATTCATCGCGGTGCGGCGTTGTCAGGCGGGACCCTCTGCGACGGGACGATCGTGTGCCCTTATCACGGTTGGCGTTACGCTCGGACGGGCGAATGCGTACACATCCCGTCCCTGCCGCCCGGTGCGTCGATCCCCGAAAAGGCGCGCGCGATTGCTTATCGGGTGCGCGAAGCATTCGGCCTCGTTTGGGTTTGTCTCGCCTTACCGGCGATGCCATTCCCGGAATGGCCGGACGACGCCTGGAACAGGGACGGCTACAGGGTCGTCTTCGTCAAAGCTTACGAGTGGAAGGCCACGGCGGGCCGCGTTGTCGAGAACGCCATGGACTTTTCGCACTTCAATTTCATTCACGTCGGTTACACCGAATTGGCCGACGGTCCTGTCATCAAGCCCCACGACGTGGCGCGCACGGAGCGCGGCCTGAACTACGCCTATGATGACGGACACTTGCTGCGAAACTACGTGGTCGAGTTTCCTTTCATTGTACACGACCGTAAGAGCGTCGTTGCAATTGGAAATACCAAGACTTGGTCCGACGCCGACGAATCGAAGCCCGGTGACGTGACCACACTTTCGTTCATCGCCGCGCCCGTAAGCGAATCGCGCACGCGCATATACGTCTTCGTCGGCCGCAATCACTCGCTCGATAAGGACGACGCCGCATTCACCGGCGGATTTGATACCGTGATGGAGCAGGACCGCGTGATCGTCGAGGCGCAGCGACCGGAAGAGATCCCGATTGACGTCAGGGAAGAGTTGCATCTTCGCTTTCCGGACGCCGCCTCAATAGCCTATCGACGGATGCTTCGTGAGCTCGACAAAGCAGAAGCGTTCAATCCATAAGTCCGCCGGCTCAGTCGGTGAGGGCGGCGTTGCGATGACCGAGAGGCTGCACGTTCAGGTTAATGCCGTGACAGACCTTACAGCGCGCATCAGATCCTATGAATTGGTCCCGACCAGCAACATCTGCCATCTGCCTTCCTTCACGGCGGGCTCGCACATTACGCTCTACCTTCCGTCCGGTGACGAGCGCCACTACTCGCTCTGTAACGATCCGGCCGAAATCGACCGTTATTGCATCGCAGTCCAGCGCGAGGACACCGGCCGCGGCGGATCGGTAGAGGTGCACAACGCCTTCCAGGTTGGAAGCACGCTTGACATCTCTCTGCCAAGGAATCTGTTCCCGCTTGGCGAGCATCATGGCAATACGCTTCTCATTGCGGGTGGAATCGGCATTACGCCGATCTTGTCAATGGTCCGTTACTTCGCCAGGTGCGGGCGCGACTTCGACCTTATCTATCTGGCGCGCGATCCTGAAAGCGCGGCCTTCCTCCGAGAGATCAACTCCATCGCCGGCCGGGGCAGGATCAGCTACCACTTTGATCGGGGAAATCCGCAACGGTCGTTCAATATTCGCGCGCTTCTGAATGGGGCGAAGCCGGGCACGCACGTCTATTGCTGCGGTCCGGTCGGCCTCATGGATGCCGTTCGCCACGCTACATCAGCTTGGCCGAAAGATGCCGTGCACTTTGAATACTTCAGCAACGATGCGGTCGGTCCTCGCGATGACGATCGGCCATTTACTGTACGACTGGCGAGAACGGGTCGTGTCATCGATGTGGCCCCGGGACAAACAATTCTCGACGCGCTTCTGTCCGCGGGGCTCGACGTCGACTACAGCTGCACGGAGGGCACGTGCGGGACTTGCGTTGTGTCCGTTCTCGGAGGCGAGGTCGATCATCGCGACAAGGTGCTCCTACCGTTCGAGCAGGCGACCAAAATCGCGATTTGCTGTTCGCGCGCCAAGTCCGACTTCATCACGATCGATCTTTAGCGAGATGCGAAAATAGGACGTCTCAAACAAATCGACTGATTGCGGAATGAGCTTTATGAAAGTTAGCAGCAAAGGGGAAGTTCAATGAAAAGGATGTCATTGTTTGGGGCAGCTCTGAGCCTTGTCGGCGGTCTCGCGCTGGTCGGCATAGCGATGCAGACATCGATAGCGGCTGAAAAGCCGATCAAAATCGGCCTGATCGAGGAGGCAAGGCCCGAGGTCGAGCCGTGGAGCCTGGCCTGGCACAACTCAGTCCAGGCCCTCAAAAATAGAGACCCAAGTATTTCAGTCATAGAAACATATAATGCCTACGACGCGACGCGCGCCGAGCCCGTCATCCGGCAAATGCTCAATTCTGGGGCAGGCGTTCTCGCGCTGTCGACCTTTGTGCTGACCGATATCGCCAAGACGGTCGCTAAGGAATTCCCCAAGGTCCCGATGGTTCTGACTTCGTTCGGTGTCACCCAGCCGCCGAACCTGTCTTCGGGCACCGCGAGCTATCTTGAGATCGGCTATTCGTCATGCTGGCTGCTCACGAAGATGTCGCACAGCGGAAAGATCGGCTATGTCGGCGCGCAAAAGGCTCCGTTCGAGGCCGAGATTCTGGCGGGCTGCAAGGTCGGCGCCGCCGCCGCCAATCCCAAGGTCCAGATTGTCGAGGGTTACACTAACAGTTTCACCGATACCCAGGCCAATCACGAGCAGGTCAAGAAGTTGCTCGACCAAGGCATCACGGAGATCATGCTCGGGTCGGGCACCGAAGATACCGTCGGAGGGCTGCGGCTCTGCGAGACCAGTAATGCTCATTGCGCGACGTGGGGCGGCAACTCACGGCGTTGGGCTCCGAAGGGATGCGTTCTGACCGCGGTCCTGAACTGGGACGTCGTGCTCGATGACCTCGTGAAGCAGGCGCGCACCGGTGAGGTTGGGCCGCCCAAGTCCTGGGACCTGACCTTTGGCAACAAGGGGCTTTCCGTTACCGACTTCTCCGAGACGGATGCCGTGAGCCCCACCTTGCAAGCCGAGTTCAAGACGGTCGTGGCCGATTTGGCCAGTACGAAGATTAAGTTGCCGGAAAGCAAAGCCCACCCAGGTTATCGTTGATGGGATATCGCCCGGGCGTCATGAAAGGATGCACGCCCGGGCTACTTCAGCCGGCAGGGTCTTGATCTCAGGATAGCAAGGTGACGCGGCGCGAGCGGCTAAGTATGAGTCATGTTGCCAAGTCGTTTGGCAGAAACCACGCGCTGCGTGACTTGAGCATCACCCTAAATTTCGCCGAGGTCCATGCCCTCGTCGGTGAGAACGGTGCCGGCAAGTCGACGCTGATGCGAATTCTGGCCGGTCATCTCACGGCGGATACCGGCTCGATGGCGTTGGAAGGCAGTAGCATCGACCTTCGGCAAGGTCCGGTCGGGAACCGCGCCGGGGTCGGGTTTGTCGAACAGGAGGGCGGTCTGATCGGCGAGCTCAGCGGCGCAGAGAACCTTCTTATTGCTGGGGCGAAGGGACTTTGGGCAAATCGGCGCCAGGCCGAGAGCAGGCTCAGCGAACTCGGCAAGCAATTTGGCGGTGTCGTTGATCCGAGCGTGCCTATTCACACGCTTCCGATGGGCCCACGCCAGCGGCTGGAAATCCTCATCGCGCTAGCAAGAGGCGTCGATGTCTTGATTCTCGATGAACCGACGGCGGCACTTGGCGGCGACGACGCGAAGCGGTTGAAGGACATTATCCGGACTTTTGTCGGCACCGGCGGATCGGTCTTCTATATCAGTCATAAGCTCAACGAAATCAAAGATATCGCCGATCGTGTCGCTGTACTGCGACGCGGCGCGATTGTCGGTCAGCACTCCGCAAGTGAGGTCTCGGTAGCCAAGCTTGCGTCGGAGATGGTGGGCGAAATACGCGCCGGCGAGGCTCTGGGCCAGGCGGGAAAAGGCGTGTCGCAGTCGGGCGAATTGATTGATATTGCGCTCGGCGCGCGCATGCAGGTCGGCGCGGCTCAGCGTAAGGTCGTCTGTGAGTTGCGCAATGTCTCGGCGCGGTCCGTTTATCGCTCCGAGTCGGATCTCGTCGACGTGAATCTCGCGGTTCACGCTGGGGAGATTGTCGGCATCGCTGGCGTGATCGGCAACGGTCAGACCACATTGGCCGAGGTCCTCGCGGGGTTGGTCGCGCCTAAAGGCGGTGCCTATGACCCTCCCGACGGGCCGACGGCCTACGTGCCTGAAGACCGTCTCCGCGATGCGGTGGCGCTGTCGCTGAGCATCAGCGAAAACATGATGGTCCACTTTCATCGTCGCCCCGAATTTGTGCGAGTGCTGTGGCCGAGAACTGACGCAATCACGAGATATGTCGAGAAAGTCCTCGGCGCGTCACGCGTGAGGGACGCGCGACACGGCGCGGCTCTGTCGACCTTGTCCGGCGGCAACCAACAGAAACTCGTGCTGGGACGCGAGCTTGAGCAAAATCCGGTATTGCTCGTCGTTCACAATCCCTTCCGCGGGCTCGACGTGCGGGCCATCCAAGATGTGCGTGACGCGATCGTGCAGGCCTGCGACAATGGCGCCGGCGTTGTTATGATCAGCTCGGATCTCGAAGAGATCTGCAGCTTGCCCACCGTGTAGTCGTGCTGTTTTCCGGACGCGCTGTGGGGGAAGTTGTCGTCGGCGATGGCGAGCTAGATGGGCTTGGCAAGATGATGGGCGGCCTAGCATGACGTGGAAGATCAGGAGCGTATTGTCGTCTTCATCAATTGTCACTGTCGCCGCGGTCATCACCATCGTCCTCATTATCATTTACGGCCTGCTCATCATGGTGGGCAGCGAGCCGGCGCTCGCCGCGTACGCTATCTGGCGGGCGACATTCGGTTCACTGCGAAGTTTTGGCGAAACCCTGATCCGGGCCATTCCGCTCCTGGTCGTCGCCGCAACTCTTGCACCGTCGTTGCGCGCCGGCGTGTACAACATAGGCGCGCCAGGCCAGATGGATATGGGGGCGCTAGCGGCGACGGTCGTCGCCCTGGCATTGCCCGGCGCCAGCGGATGGTTCGTCGTTCCGGCCTGCGCAGTTGCGGCAGCGGCTGCAGGCGCGGCAACGGGATTGATTCCGGGACTTCTCAAGTCGCGTCTGAATATCAACGAGATCGTCCCGACGCTCGCGTTCAACTTTATTGCGGCCTCTTTTCTCGGGTATCTTCTTAATGGACCGATGCAAAGCGACTTCGCCAACTTGCCGCAGTCGCGGGCGTTGCCGGCCAGCAGCGGCCTTCTGGTTATCTTGCCGGGCACCCGCGTTCACATTGGCTTGCTGGTATCGCTGGCGGCCGTCGCCATTCTTCTTGCGATCGACCGCTCGCTGATCGGTTACCGGTTGCGGCTGTTCGGGGCGAACGTCGCTCTAGCTAGGCGCGCCAACGTCAATCCGGCCCGCTACACCGTATGGTTGTTTCTCGTTGCCGGCGTCGGTGCCGGCTTGGCCGGCTGGATGCAGGTTACGGCGATCGACCACCGGCTGTACCCGACACTGTCTGCTCCGGTCGGTTACGCCGGGCTCTTCGTGGCGCTGCTTGGCGGACTGCGTCCAATCGGCATCACCGTCGCCTCCTTCCTTCTTGGCGTTCTGTTGCATGGCGGCGACGCGTTGCAGGTCGGCGCGAATATCTCGCCGGAGATCATCAACGTGCTGTTGGGCCTCGTGCTGTTCGCTTACGCCGCGACACCGCGGCGGGCGTCAGCGAATGCTCCCACCGGGCGGCAATCTGGTTAGCCATCGGGAACGTTATGGAAGTCATTGAGGTCATCGCAAACAGCAGCGTACGCCTAATGGTGCCGTTGCTGCTTGCCGTGTTAGGAGAAATGATTTCCGAGCGAGCCGGCATCATGAATGTTGGGCTCGAGGGCATGATGACGGCCGGCGCCTTTGTCTCATATGCCGTTGTTCTCATTGCCTGGGGTCTTCCGGCGGCCATCGTCTTTGCCGCGCTTGCCGGCGCTTGTGCGGCAATGCTGATGGCGTTGGGCTCGGTCTGGTTCAAGGGGAATCCCATCCTTGTCGGCTTTGCCTTGTTTATCCTTCTGCCGGGCATGGCAAATTTCGTCTTCATCCAAGCTGGTTGGACTGCGGGCACACCGGCGTTGCCGGCCGTCGCGGTCCCGGTGCTGGCGACACTTCCGCTGCTGGGTCCGGCGCTGTTTTCCGAGAACGTATTCTACTACCTAGCGGTCGGTCTCACCATCGTGGTCTGGCTGATGTTTCGCTATACGCGGATGGGTTTGATCATAACGGCCGTGGGGCACAGCCCGTCATCCGCCGCGACAAAAGGCATTTCGCCGAACTGGGTGCAAACCTTCGCGCTGCTGGCCTGCGGTGCCCTGGCGGGACTGAGCGGGGCTGCGCTCGCGTTGGGCAGCGTCGGTTCTTACGTACTGAATATCATTGGCGGCCGTGGCTTCATCGTCATCGCGATTGTCATTCTTGGCCGCTGGACTGTTGCCGGCGCCGTTGCGGGAGCCGCGGCGTTAGGCCTCTTGGACGCGACGCAGCTTTCGCTGGCGCAGGAGCCGCATGTTCCGGTCCAGCTTCTTGGCGCGCTGCCGTGGATTATCGTCCTTCTGATGCTGATCGTCAGCGCCAGAATGCGGTCCAATGCGCCGCGGACGCTTGTTCAATAGCCGGATGGGCGGCTCACGATGACCGACGATGCCGAATATCTCAGGTCGGGCCAGATCGGCTCACTCGTTCTGCCCAACCGGCTGATCCGGACTGCGACGTCCGAAACGATGGCGACCGAGCGCGGCGAGATTACCGACAAGCTTATTGATTTCTACAGTACCCTCGCGCAGGGCGGCGCTGGACTTCTCATCACGGGTCACGCCTATGTCGATCCAGACGGCCAATGCTCGCCGCGGCAGATCGGCATTTATACCGATAACCTTGTTCCCGGCCTGGAGCGATTGGCATCCGCGGTGCACCGGCACGGTGGCAGGATCTTCTGTGAGTTGTCGCACGCCGGTAGCCAGTCGGTCATGCCTAATGTCACGCCGATCGCGCCGTCGATCGTCGAAAATGCCATATTCTCGCGCCGACCACGCCAGATGTCGGAAGATGATATTTGGCGCGTCATTGCGGCATTCGCCGGCGCCGCACGCCGTGCGCTCGCTGCCGGATTCGATGGCATCCATATCCATGGCGGCAATGGCTATCTGGTCTCACAATTCTGCTCTCCGGTCAGCAATCGACGTTCGGACGGCTGGGGTGGTGATTCAGATCGGCGGAGCCGTTTTTTCATCGAAGTCTATGACGCCATTCGCGCAGTGGTTGGCGACGATATCCCAATAAGCGCTCGTTTTGGCATCGCCAACTCGGTGCCGGACGGGCTTACACTCGATGAAGGCGTCACGCGGGTGAAGGTCCTGGCCGACCGCGGGCTGAACGCGGTCGAGCCGACCTACGCGATCATGGCGTCCTATCTTGAGAACATCCGGCTTTACGTCGACGTCAGCATGGCACGGGCATTCGCCGATTGGGTGGTGCCGCGGCTGTGGCGACCGGCGGAGCCTCAGGCGTACTACTTGCCGCTCGCCAAGGCGGTAAAGGCAGCGGTTGACATTCCCGTCATGCTCGTTGGCGGCGTTCGATCGACCGAGGTCATGTCCAACGTTCTGCGATCGGGCGATGCTGACTTCGTTTCGTTTGCAAGGCCGTTCATCCGCCAACCGGATTTTCCCAATGCGCTTAAGGCAGGACAGCGCGGACGCGTCGATTGTGTCTCATGCAACATCTGTCTTATGCATGACGGCTTCGATGCGCTGAAATGCTGGCGCAAAAATCCACGAGACCTTGCAGTTCATGCCTATTGGCACTTCCGCTCAGGCGGTCATTGACAATTCATTCGCCGGAGCAACGGGCAATATCATTTCGCCCATACTAGATACGATGTGGGGCATGGAGAACTAAAGTCAGTGAGGACGTGATGGACGCTTATGTTTATGGTGCCAAGCGCGAATTGCCCAAGGATTTCGATGACTATTTCGAGCGTGGGCGCACAGCAATCGTGTCGATTGACATGCACGAAGGGCACCTCGCCGATGATCCGGCATGCCCTTGCCCTGCACCCCGTGCGCGCGACATTGTCGGGCCGATCAACAAGTTCCATGCACGGGCCCGCGCTCTCAATGTTCCGATTATCCATGTGCGCAGTGTCCTGCGCCAGAGCGGCGCCGACGATGTAAAGGGAGTTCCCTCCGCTTGGCGAAGGACCTTTCCATTGTACGTCGGGCCGATCCCGAACGCCGACGCGCACGGACTTGCCGGTTCACGCTGGACTAATTTCGTGACCGAGGTGGTAGAGGGCGATGAGATTGTCGAAACCAAGAAGCGGCTCTCCGCCTTCTACCCGTCTGATCTCGATTTCCTACTGCGTAACATGTGCGTGACGGTGTTAGTGCTTGACGGCGGCTTTACCGATTGCTGCGTGCTCAACACTTCGTTCGATGCCGGCAATCGCCTGTACCGCGTGATCGTTGCGCGCGACTTGGTGCGCGGTACCAACCCGGAGATGGAGGACGCGGCGCTCAAGATCATTTCGCTGCATCTCGGTCTGGTGATGGATAGTGAGGATATCCTCGCGGCTTGGGGCAGTCGGGCCGCCCATGTTCGCATGGCGTAGAAGCCCGCGCGAGGCGAACAGCACTAGAAAGCAAGCGATGACCGATCATTTCTGTTAGCCAGTTGCTAACCGGTGCAATGTAGTCCCGCAAGCGTGAAGGGGCCTTTGTTCTCGATGGCGTCCCCGCCAACAGGTCCGCTCGAAGCAGCCCAATGACAGGCTCTGGCGGAGACCCGATATCCAATGAGGCTCGTTGTCTTGGTTCATTGTTTGCTGGATGCCCCCTTTCTAAGCAATAACCTTCGAACCCGCGACTTTCGAAGCGATTACAGCGGCCACGAGGCTTTCGGCTTTAACAAGTCCAAGTGCTGGCCGCGATCACTCGACCTTTGATCCTGTCATCAGCGCGCGCAAGCGTGCCGGGGTAATCGGCAGCTCGGTCACCGCGCCGGGAATCCCGATCGCGTCGTCGATCGCGGACGCGATCGCGGCGCCTGCCGCATTGGCGCCGCCTTCGCCGGCACCTTTGAGGCCTAGAGAATTCAGCGGCGAGGGCGCGTCCTCGGTCACGAGGACAGTGACTGCGGGCACTTCCCGTGCCGTCGGCATCAGATAGTCCGCCAGCGTGACTGAAAGCGGCTCGCCGACCTCATTGTAGCGGAACTCCTCCAGCAGCGCGCCACCGACACCCTGTGACAAGCCACCGACGATCTGGCCCTCGATCAGCATCGGATTGACTGCGCGGCCGACGTCATACGCGACAATGTAGCGTTCGATCGTGACGCCGCCGGTTTCCCGGTCGACGAGCACGACCGCAACATGCACCCCATAGGGGTACACCATGTGCGTCGACTTGAAGGCGTCCTCGGCGGTCAGTCCGCTCGGCACGGCGCGCGCCAGTTCGCCGAGCGTTATTGATGGTCCGCTTGCAGCGCCGATGCGAACGATCCGCCCATCGACGATGTCGAGATCGGTGGCGCGCGCCTGCATCATCCCGGCGGCATGTTCGAGCGCCAGGTCCCGCAGCTTGATAGCGGCGAGACGCGTGGCCTCGCCGCACATCACCGTGACGCGGGAGGCGAACGCCCCCATGCCTTTTTCGATGCGGTTGGTCTGGCCATGGATGACGCCTACTTGCGTATAGTCGACGCCCAGGGCGTCGGCGCAGATCTGCGCGACCACGGTTTCGATGCCTTGGCCGACCGACGCGTTGCCGGTCACGACCTCGATATGACCAGAGGGCAAGATTTCGATCTTGACCTCGTCGAATGGACCGAGCCCGCTCTTCTCGACAAACATTGCGAAGTCCGGCACCAACGGTTTCGCCGTTGGTCCGGCGAGACCGAAGCTGCGCCTGCAGATCGTCCCAGTTCGCCGCGGTGAGGGCCTTGTCGAGCAGGCCGGCATAATCGCCGAAATCATAGACGATGTGCGTGCCCAGCGTCTCGAGATCGAGCGCGTAGGGCATGGCGCTTTTGCCAATCAGGTTGCGCCGTCGGATTTCGACCCGGCTGACGCCGACCTGCGCGGCGATCGCATCGAGCAGCCGTTCGCGCACGAAGGTGCTTTCGAAACGGCCGGGCGCGCGATAGGTGCCGCATGGGGTCTTGTTGGTGAGGCGGATGTGGCCGCGCGCGCGATAGGCCTCCACGCGATAGGGCCCGGGCAGCATCGCGGCGGCAAGATCCGGAACGGTCGCGGCGTGCGTGCGCATATAGGCGCCGTTGTCGTGGAGAAATGTGTCTTCGAGGCCGAGAATACGCCCCTCTGCGTCGACTGCGGCCCTGATTTTGTGGCTTTGCTGACGCGAGTGGTTGGCGGCGATCAGATGCTCGCGACGGTCCTCTATCCATTTGATCGGCGTGCGAAACTTCAGCGCGGCGGCACACACCAGCAGATCTTCGGGATAAAGTTCGCCGCGGATGCCGAAGCCACCCCCGACGTGACCCTCAAATAAATGAACCGTCTCGGGCTTTCGCCCCAGCATCAGGGCAATGCGGTCGCAATTCCAGTGCGGCACCTTGGCGGCGCCATGCATCTCCAGAACATCGTTTTCCTCGTCGTAGCGGCCGATCGCGCCGCGTGTCTCTATCGGCACGCCGGAGTGGCGACCTACGGCAAGCTCGAGTTCGACAATGCGTTGCGCTTGGGCGAAGGCCGCATCGACGTCGCCGAAGCCCTTATTGAGAATGGTCGCCTCGGTCGAATGATCTTCGTCGAAGAGTCCCGGATTTTCGGCTGCGTCGATGATGATCGGCAGAGCCTCGGTCATGATCTCGACAAGGTCGGCCGCATCCTCGGCGAGATACGGATCGGATGCGAACACCGCGGCGACCGGTTCGCCGACGTAGCGCACGCGGTCGCGCGCCAGCACGTGTTGTCGGTATGGTTCAAGCTCCGTCAGTCCGGTGAGACGAAATCCGATCGGCGGAAGGTGCGCGACGTCAATCGCGGTCCACACCGCGTGCACGCCCGGAAGCTTCAACGCTTCTTCAGCGTTGATACCGATCAGCCGGCCGTGCGCGATCGGCGAGCGCACGACGCGCATGTGAAGCTGGCCAGGGAACGAGACGTCGGCGGCGAACCGGCCGCGGCCGGTCAGCAACGGCCGATCTTCAAGTCTGCGAACCGAGCGGCCGACGAATTTGCCGGAGGCCGTCACGATCCGCGCATCTCCCCGGCCGCGGCGCGCACGGACTTGATGATGTTTTGGTAGCCGGTGCAGCGGCACAGGTTCGACGAGAGCACGTCGACAAGGTCGTCGTCACTGATGTTGGGCTCGCGTTCGAGCACACCGACTGCCAGCATCAAGAAGCCTGGCGTGCAGAAGCCGCATTGCAGGCCATGGTGCTCCATGAAAGCGCGCTGCATCGGATGCAAATCATCGCCTTTCGAAAGCCCCTCGACGGTGCGGATCGATTTGCCCGCTGCCTGCACCGCGAACATCAGGCACGAGCGCAGCGGCGCGCCGTCGACGATTACCGTGCAGGCCCCGCAGATGCCATGCTCGCAGCCAATATGCGTACCGGTCTGGCCGCAATCGTCGCGGATCGCGTCGGCCAGCGTCTTGCGCGGCTCGACGCTGATGGCGTGGTCGCGGCCGTTGACGGTGAGGGTAATGTTGGTCTTCTCGATCATGCGGCCTCCTCTGCCCTCCTGATCGCCGCGCGAATGCGTTGCGGCGTCGCGGGCATCTCGTCGATCACGACGCCGAACGGCGACAGCGCGTCGTTGATCGCGTTGATCACCGCGGCCGGCGCGCCGATGCTGCCACCTTCGCCCAGCCCCTTTGCCTTCGTGACCGAGTTGGTCGAAGGTGTCTCGGCGTGATGCAGCTCGATGAACGGAATCTCATGCGCGGTCGGCGGCAGGTAATCGGCCAACGTCGTCGTCAGCGGGTTGCCGGTGTCGTCGTATATGATTTCCTCGAGCAAGGCGTTGCCGATGCCCTGCGCGACTCCGCCGTGCACTTGGCCGTCGGCGATCATCGGATTGATCAGGAGGCCGGCGTCTGCCGCTACCAGATAGCGCTCGATGTGGGCTTTGCCGGTCTCGATATCGACCTCGACAATCGCCACGTGGCAGGCGTTCGAGAAAGTCCCGGACGGATCGTAGGTGCCGCTCTCCGTCACGCCTGGCTCGATCTCGCCCTTGAAGCGATGTGTCTGCGTATAGAATTCACGCGCGATTTGCGCGATCGTGAGCGAACGGTCAGTGCCCGCGACTTTGGCTTCGCCGTTCTCAAGAACGATATCGGTCGGCGCCGCTTCGAGCATGTCGCCCGCGATCTTAGTCAACTTGGCGCGAACTTTCTGCGCCGCCATCAGACTGGCGCCACCCGCAATCACGAGCGAGCGGCTGGCGAACGTGCCCCAGCCGTAAGGCGCGCGGTCGGTGTCGCCGTGCACTACCCTGACGCGTTCGGGCGAGACGCCGATCTCGTCGGCGATGATTTGGGCGAGGGTGGTTCGCAGCCCCTGACCATGCGGCGAGGACCCGATCCGTGCCTCGATGAAGCCGGACGGATCGACCGAAATGATCACCGTCTCCCAGCCCGGCGTGATTGCCATACCGCGTGCGGCGAAGGCCGCACTGCCATAGCCGGTGCGCTCGGAGAACGTCGCAAAGCCGATGCCGAGATGCCGATCGCGCTTGCGCTCAGCGTCTTGGCGGGCGCGGAATGCAGGCAGTTCGATCGCCTCGACCGCCATGTCGAGCGTCTCACGATAGCTGCCTTCGTCTAACACCAGGCCGGTGACCGATGTGTAGGGGAATTTCTCAATCAGGTTGCGGCGCCGGATTTCGACCGGATCGAGGCCGCACGCTGCAGCGGCTTTGTCCATCAGCCGCTCGAGGGCCAAGGTAATGACCGGCCGCGACACGCCGCGGTAAGGCGCCATCGGGCAGGTATTGGTGACGACCCCGCGGGCGAAGCAGCTATATGCGCGGAAGTCGTACGGCCCCGGCATCTCCGCCATCGCCATCAGCGGCTCGACGGCGCAAGTGGTCGGAAAGCAGGAATATGCACCGATGTTGGCAGCAACATCGGCGTCCAGGCCGAGCAGCTTGCCTTCGGCCGAAAAAGCGCCCTTGAGATTCAGATACTGGTCGCGGCTGTGGAAGCTGGCGATCAAGTTCTCACGCCGGTCCTCCACCCAGGCCACCGAGCTTCGCAATCTGCGCGCCAGCCACACCAGCAAGACATACTCCGGCGCCAGCGACATCTTCTGACCGAAGCCGCCGCCGACATCGGGCGCGATCACTCGTAGATCGCTTTCTGGCATGTCGAGCAGATCGGCGATCGCCGTGCGGGTGAGATGCGGCATCTGCGTCGTGCAGGTGAGCGTGATGCGGCCCGTTGCGGGGTCATAGGCGGCGTGGCCGGCGCGCGCTTCCATCGGTGTCGCGTTCTGGCGCCGAGAGCGCAGATCGACCTCGACGAATTTGGCGGCACTTAACCAAACCAAGTCAAAGCCTTCGGTCTTCATCCGCCCTTCGACAATGACGTTACCGGGGACATCCTCGTGAACGGCCGGGGCTTTCGGCGCTAGAGCGTCGTGCACGTCGATCACCGGTGTCACTTCGTCGAAGGTGACGTCGATCTGCTCGGCAACGTCTTCTGCTTGCGCAGCGGTCGGCGCGATGATGGCGGCGATAATCTCGCCGACGAAATGCACGGTGCCATTGGCAAGGATCGGCTGGCCGAGCGGTTTGTAGTTGAACTTGTGTAGCATCGGCAGGATTGGCTTGAGGTTGCCTATATTTTTGGCCGTGAAAACCGTGGCGCTCGCGGGGGCCGAAACGGACTTAATAACGCCCGCCGCGACCGGACTGCGGAAAAACCGAAGGTGGTGAACGGCGGGCAGGTCCGCGGTGAAGCGGCCCTGGCCGGTCACCAGCGCCGGGTCCTCAAGCCTGCGGATCGCACGGCCGACCCACTTGGTGCCGGACCCTTTGGTCTCCCGAGAATAGGTGTGGCTTGTCACGGCGAGCCCAGAACTCCGTTTGTTCCTGCATGAGTGGGAATTAAGGTCGGCACTGACGGGTCTGATTCCTTGGTCTTGCGCTGCCGCTCTCGCGGAGACGAACGGAAGTTGGACGTTTGCGCTCATGGGCGGACACTTGCCTCCAGCGCGCGGCGTACGACGGCGCGGACCAGATCGCGCCGATAGTCGGCGCTGGTCTGCAGGTCCTCGAGCGGGTCGATGGCGGCGCCGGCCGCGTCCGCGGCCGCCCGAAAGGCCTTCTCCCCGGGCGCCTGGCCAGTGAGCGCCTGCTCGGCTTCGGCGATGCGGCGCGGATGTGACTCGGCACCGCCAACGCCGACGCGGGGCTCGGCGATCTTGCCGTCTTTCAGTCGGTAAGCGACGAGTGCGGCGCTCATCGCGAAATCGCCGGCGCGGCGGCTGAATTCGTTGAAGCCGAACCGGGTGTCCTCGGGCAGCAAGGGCAGTCGGACTTCGGTGAGCAGTTCATTGTCCGTGAGCGCCGTGGACATGATACCTTTGAAGAACTTGTGCGCTGGGACGACGCGCTCGCCGTCGACGCTTTTTGCGACCATTTCTGCATCGAGCGTCACCGCGGTCAGACACCACTCCGATGCCGGGTCTGCGTTGGCAAGACTTCCGCACATCGTTCCGCGCGTGCGGATCGGGTAGTGCGCAATATTGCGAACGACGGACGCGAGTAGCGCGCCCAGCGGTCCCGGCGCGGCCGGCGTGTGGAACGCGCCGTGGCGCACGCACGCGCCGACGATCAGCCTGTCGTTGTCGACTGCTAACTTGTCGAGTCCAGCCACTTCGTTGATGTCGACGAGGTGCGCCGGCCGCGCCAAGCGGAACGCCATCATCGGAACCAGACTTTGACCCCCGGCGAGGACCCGCCCGTCCTGCGGTGCCACTTCGGCGAGAATCGTCAGCGCCTCATCGAGCGTCTTCGGGACGTGGCGAACGAAGGGTGCGGGCTTCATGGAGGCCGTTTAGCGCTGGAGGAGTGCCGGGACGATCATTCGTATACAAACCATAATCTGGCCATGGCACTCCCACCCTGGGAACGTGTGCGTCGCCGACGCGCGGCGCGGATGTCGCGTCAGTCACGGATAAGATTGAACCAAATCGTGCGAACCCGGGATTCGCTGTAATTCCAAATCCGATGTGGCCGGCGCGAGCTGTAGGAGATGAGGTCCCCGGCCTCCAGGACATTGGCCATTCCGTCGACCGTGACAGTGAGTCGCCCCTCAAGGATGAAGCCGAACTCGAATCCATCGTGGCTGATCGGTTGATCGGCATTTCCGGTGCCGGGGACGTATTCGTTGACGGCAATAGAGAGTCCCCGCGACCTGTCCTCGCGTAGCACCCGGCGGATGACGTGCTGAGCCGTCTCTATTGCCTTCGGCTCCGACGCGCGGACGACCAGCTTTTCCTCGGAGGTCTCATCGCCCGCCACCAAGTCCGACATCGTGACCCCGAGCGAACTCGCGATGACGACGAGCGACCCGATCGAGGGCGAGGCGCGACCGCGCTCCACGAGACTGAGCATCGAGGGGCTGAGCCCGCTCGCGTCGGACAACGTCTGCAACGTCATGCCGCGCGCGAGGCGGATTTCCTTGATCCGGATGCCAATTGCGGTCAGCGCCGAGGCGGTCGCCTCGGTAAAGCCGTTGACTGCCGAAGTGACGGGGATGTCCGTTGCTGGTTCCATTGCCTCTTCGTCCCATCCAAAAAAACCGAACGAACGGGTTGGGCGAGGTTCTAATCCACACCTTGCATAAGCCCTGAATTTTGATATTAATCAACAATTATTTAAGTACATCGAATATCCAGCCGGTGAGGAGTACCCGTGAAAATCGTCGATCTTACGCATCTGATGAATATTCATACCCCCGGATGGGTCGGGTATGCAGGGAACAAAATGTACTACGCTCAAAATCTGCAGACCAAGCGGATTGTTACCCAGCGCATCGACACCTCTTTACATGCCGGCACTCATATTGACGGTGCTATGCAGGAACGGCATGGGCGACATGGCGTCCTATCCGCTCAATGTCCTGGTCGGCCCTGGCGCGGTTATCGACGTTTCGAAACATATGGACGACTGGGCGGTCATTACGCCCAAAATGATCGAGGATGCGCCGGTCGAGGTGAAGGACGGCGATATCCTGATCATTCACACCGGCTGGTACCGCTACTGGGAAGGACAGCCGCAGCAGGACTTGGTGCGCTATTTTTGCATGCATCCCGGCGGCAAGATCGAACTGCTAGAATGGATGCTGAAGAAGAAGATCAAGTGGTTCGGCATCGACTGCGGCTCAGGCGATCACGCGATGAACACATCGATCCGCGAAATGCGGCCCGACCTGGCCCGCCGCTTCGAGAAAAAGGTCGGCATGTCGTGCGAGGAGTTCTTCGGGGAATTCCACTACACGCACGCTTTGTCCAACCGGCAGGTGGCGGACAACATGTTTCCTTTCCACTCTTACGCGTTCGACCGTGGCCTGATTCATGCAGAAAATATCGGCGGCGACATCGAACTGATGCTTAATCAGCGCGCGGTGATCGGAGCGTTCCCCTGGCGCTATGACGGCCTGGAGGCTTGCCCATGCCGCATCGTCTGCTTCCAGGGCATGGATGAGGCGGTAACGGCCGTCGGTGACGTCGCCAAGGCCCTGCACGGCCCGCGCCGCGGCGGTTCCAACCCGCTGGTCGGCCACGACGGGCGGTAAAGCACGAGCATCGCGTATCAGGCAAACAGTGTCGTGATGCGCGCCGATCCGATTGATACCCAACGCCCCACGGAAATAGCTGTCATGTTGTCGAAACCGAAATGCCCGGTGATCGCCATCGAAGAGCATTATTTGGATCCCGAACTCGCCAAGCACTTTACTGGTGCGGACGCGCCGCGGGGCGCTCCGACGGACAAGTGGCTTTACGATTTCACGGAGATCCGGCTCAAGCAGATGGATGAAGCCGGCGTCGACGTTCAGGTGCTGTCCCATAGTGCACCGTCGGGCCAGAAGCTGCCGGCCCGTGCGGGTCCGGCAATTGTCCGTGCGGTCAATGATCGTCTGGCCGAGCGCGTAGCCGCGCACTCGCAGCGGTTCGCTGGCTTCGCCGCGCTGCCGAGCGCCGATCCAAAAGCAGCCGCCGATGAACTCGAGCGCGCGGTGGTCAAGCTCGGCCTTAAAGGTGCGATGTTGCACGGCCTGACAAACGGTGAGTTCCTCGACTTACCGAAATACTGGCCAATCTATCAGCGGGCCGAAGCACTCGACGTGCCGATCTATTTTCACCCGGCGAATCCAGATTCGCGAGTGTCCGAAGTTTACTACCAGGACTATGCCAAGGATTTTCCGCTGTTTGCGCGGCCAGCCTGGGGTTACACGGTGGAGGCGGCGACACAGGCCATCCGTCTGGTGCTGTCCGGCGTGTTCGAGAAGCATCCGAAGCTCAAGGTTATTCTCGGCCATTTCGGCGAGTTACTGCCTTTCCTGGCCTGGCGGGTGGATTTGGCGCTGCGACGGCCGGGCGGCAAGCAGGTCGACTTCCGCGGCATCTTCGCAAGCAACTTCTGGGTTACCACCAGCGGCTTCTTTTCCGATCAAGCGCTGCAGTGCACGATGATGGAGATGGGCATCGACCACATCCTGTTCGCAGTGGACTGGCCCTTCGTCGCCGACAACAAGCCAGCGGTCGACTGGCTGTGGCGCGCGCCGATCTCGACCGAAGACAAGATCAAGATCTCAAGCGGCAACGCAAAGCGGCTGCTGCGGATGTAGCGATTCATGGGCTTGAAGGGTGTGGGCCACCGGGGCGCGAAAGCGATCGGGGTGGGAAGCGCGGCGGCAATCGACAGTGCGCTGGGCATTGCTAATGCCGTGACCGAGCTTCCGATCACGCCGCAGCGGTTCAGGCGCCTCATCTAGCGGGCGCCGGCGGATCAAAGTCTTGAGGAGAAAGCATATCTGCTGGACCGCTCGAATGGGGCCGTAGCAATAGTTGACTGATCAGCGGCTCAATGTATTCACACTTGGTGAGGAGAAGCCACCTATGGACCTAAAGCTTCAAGGGAAGACGGCGTTGGTGACCGGCGGCAGCGAAGGCATCGGCAAGGGCATCGTGCTAGCGCTGGCTCAGGAAGGCGTGGATGTCGCCATTTGCGCCCGTCGGAAGGAGCCGTTGGAGGCCGCCGCCATGGAGATAACGCGCGCGACCAACCGCAAGATCGTGCCCATCACCGCCGATCTGCGCAAGGACGCTGACGCGAAGACGTTCATCGAGCAAGCGCACAAGGCGCTCGGCCGTGTCGACATCCTGGTCAACAATGCCGGATCGGCGGCGGGCGGCGTGATCGAGCATCTGACCGAGGACGATTGGGAAAAGGGCCTTCAGCTCAAGTTCATGGGCTACGTGCGCTGCATGCGCTACGTGCTGCCGATCATGGTCAAACAGGGCAGCGGTCGCGTCGTCAACTTGATCGGTAACGACGGCGTAAAGCCATCCTATTGGGAAATATGCCCGGGCGCAGCTAACGCGGCGGGCCAGAATCTTACACTCTCGCTCGCCGGCCAATACGGCAAGGACGGCATCAGCTTTGTCGCGGTCAACCCAGGCCCGGTACGCACCGAACGTTGGAACGGATTGGTCAAGGCGATGTCGCGCGACATGCAAATCTCCTACGCCGAGGCCGACGCGCTGGCGCCCACCTCCATTCCCATAGGCCGTATCGCTGAGGTGGAGGAGGTTGCCAATCTGGTCGTCATGTTAGCCTCGCCGCTCATGCAGATGGTCAACGGGACCATGATCGAGATCGACGGTGGTCAGGATAAGCCACTCATGGATCGCTTTCGTGACAAGAACAGGTCATAGAGTCATTGAGTTTTACGTTATTGACTTCTGCGCGCCGCTGCGCCGGGCCGATGCGTAAGCAATCCAGCGAACAGGAGAAACAGGTGAATGCGTGCGCGGCCGGCATGACTGAGTTTCTGCGCAACACGCGCACACGCGTCATGGAGTTTAGAATCTTTCGGGCTGAGTTTGTGCGCAACACGTTCACGCGCGTCATGGGGAGCGATCTGCCTTTGTGCGGCGGAGTTCGGCTCCGCCTGCGAGCGCGAAAAGCTGAGAAACTCGCAAACCATTCACCCGCTGATGCTTTCGGTGCGGTGCGGTTGTTTCTTTAACGTGTTGTATCACCTACCGCCTTCGTTACCGCCATCGCGATCCATTCCGGTGTGATCGGCACGTGATTGACTTCGATGTTGAAAGGCCTAAGCGCGTCGGTGATCGCATTGGCAAGCGCGGCGGGAGGATTTACCGCACCGCCTTCGCCCATTCCCTTGTAGCCGCCATAAGTATAGGGCGACGGCGTTTCGCGATGATGGATCTCGATGCGCGGAACGTCGCTGGCCGTTGGCAACAGATAATCGGCTAGCGTGGTCGCAGTCGGCTGACCCTGGGCGTCGTAGTGGGCATCTTCGAAGAACGTCTGACCGATGCCCTGCGCCACGCCGCCCATGACCTGTCCATCGACAATCAGTGGATTGAGCAAAGTGCCGCAATCCTCGATGACAATGTAGCGAAGGATGGCGACCGCTCCGGTGCGGATGTCGACCTCGACTACTGCCGCATGCAAGCTGTTGGCGAAGGTGCCCGGATCCGGGGCGCGGTAACGCCGCGTCGCTTCGAGGCCGGGATCGAGGTCATCGGGAAGATGATCGCTGCGAAGATTAGCAAGCCTCGCGATTTCGCGCAGCGTGAGCAGGCGCGATCTGTCGTCCGCCACCATCACCGAACCGTCGACGTAAATAAGCTCCGACTCCGGATACTTGAGAACATGAGAGGCGATTTTTATCATTTTGTCCTTCAGGTCGCGGCTGGCGAGGCCGACCGCACCGCTGACGTAAACCAGGCTGCGACTAGCCCAGCTGCCGAGACCGTAACTGCCAACTGCGGTATCGCCAAAACGAACAGCTACATCCTCAATGCTAACTCCGAACTCGTCGGCCGTAAGCTGAGCGAAGGTCGTTTCATGTCCCTGCCCGTGACTGTGGGTGCCGACGATGAGTGTGATGCGCCCATCTGGCTCGATGCGCACACAGGCGGTTTCGAATGAAAGCGCCATGCTGCCGCCGCGCGCCGCAAAGTATTTGGGTCCTAACGAGCTGTGCTCGACGATTGCGGCAACGCCGATACCGCGATAGATGTTGTTTTTGCGGAGCTCGGTATGTTCCCGCCGCAGTCGCGGAAGATCGAGCAAATGCTCCATCTGGTCGAGTGTTTCTGCGGAGCTGCCGCTTTCAAAGCGCAACCCGGCGATGGTGGTATAGGGATAATTGTGCACCACATTCCGCCGTCTGACTTCCAGTGGATCAAGTCCCAAGCGGCAGGCGATCTCGTCGAGTGTACGCTCTATGGCGAAGCAGGCGGCAATGCGCCCGACGCCGCGGTAGGGTCCCATCGGCGCCTTGTTCGTGGCGACCGCCCAGACGTCGCGCTCGTAGGCAGCGAAGTCGTAGGGGCCCGGTACATTCTCCGAGGCCTGTCCCGAATCCAAGCCCGCGGTAAATGGCCAGACCGCATAGGCGCCGTTGCTCGCACGCAGCGTCACCTTGACGCCCAGGATGCGGCCTTCGTTGGTGACCGCGGCCTGGACCCGCTGAGTTTGCTCTCGACCCTGCATGGTTGTAATCAGGTCTTCACGCCGGTCACAAATCCATTTGACCGGCCGGCCGACGAGGCGGGATGCGGCAATTGCGGCGGCATCCTCGGGATAGAATGCAAGCTTGACGCCAAAGCCGCCGCCGACGTCAGGCGATATGACTCGGATGTCTGACTTGCCAATGCCGAAGACCTCGGCGATCCCGGTGCGGAAGAGATGCGGCGCCTGATGCGAGGCCCAAACGCTGATCGTGTTTGTCATCGGATCCCAGTCGGCTAACAGCGCTCGGCATTCGAGCGTGACGCCGGCGCACCGGGCTTGCTGGAATTCGCGCTCGAGGACGAAATCCGCCGTCGCGAACGCCTTCTCGATATCGCCCTGAACCAGGTGAAAATGATTGTAGGCGTTGCAGAGGACCTTGTCGTGGACCAGCGGTGCGCCCGGAGCGATCGCGCTCTCGAGATCGAGCACCGGCGGCAGATGTTCGTATTCAGCGCGGATCGCGTCCACGGCGTCCTCCGCCTTATGGCGGTTTTCGGCCACAACCATGGCGATCGGTTGGCCTACGAAAATGACTTTTTCGCGCGCCAGAATCTGGAATCTCTGACGATTGATAGCTGGCATTGGTGCTATGCGCGACGAGCGGCCGCAAGAAGGGCGCGATGTCTACCGCAGTGAAGACACCGACAACGCCGGAAATGTTGGCGGCATCGCCGACCGCGACAGATTTAAGCAAAGCATGCGCTACGTCGCTGCGAAAAAAGGCAGCATGCAACATTCCTGGGCGGTTTAAATCATCGACGAAATTACCCCGGCCGCGCAGCAGCCGCAAATCCTCCTTACGCTTGACCGGCGCACCGATCAGACGGTTCGTCTTTCTCACCTCATGTGCCGTCACGACGCGGTGCTCTTAGCTCTCTGGCGAGCTACGGCAATCGCGGCATCGACGATGAACTGATAGCCGGTGCAGCGGCAGAGGTTTCCGCTGAGATTGGCCCGGACCTCGGCTTCGGACAACTCCCGGTGCCGACGCAGGAGATCGACGACAGTTAGCACCATGCCCGGCGTGCAGAAGCCGCATTGCAGGGCATGATTTTCCCAGAAGGCCTGTTGAACCGCCGTGCAGCTGATCGGTGGCGATGCCCTCGATCGTCGTGACCTCGCGACCCTGGCACTGCACGGCGAGCATGAGGCAGGAGCGCACCAGAACGCCCTCGACCACGACCGTGCAGGCCCCACAGACGCCATGCTCGCAGCCGACGTGGGTGCCAGTGAGTCCGATGTCTTCACGCACGAAGTCGGCAAGGTTCTTACGCGTGCTGACGCGGCGGCTTTGCTCGCGCCCATTGATCGAAAGGGTGACGTTTCGAAAATACGCGGCTTCCTCGTCTTGCTCCAATACGCTCACTTCATTCTTTCCATTGCAAATACACGTCGGAATTGTCCGTGCGTCTGTAAGACACCGTCAGTCGTTTCTGTTTACAGGATAACCGACTAAATGCCTCTATGTCGAATAATCCCATAACTCGACTTGAAATTTTCTCTTGTGCGCGTGACAATACTCGCACGGAGGGATCCATTCCTGCCGAATTACACTCACGTCACCTGTGGTGGGTGCCCGCTTTTGGATTGATCGGCGATCACAACGCGCATTCATATGAGTTTGAGACATGAAGCCGGCACCGTTCCGCTACTTTGATCCGGCGTCCGTCGATGACGCGCTCTCGTTGCTCGCGAAATGCGGTGACGAAGCGAGACTCCTGGCTGGAGGTCAGACGCTCGGCCCTATGCTCAACCTGCGTCTTGTCTCGCCACAAACAGTGATCGACGTCAACCGAATTACAGCGCTCGATTACCGTCGGCCGAGCTCCGGAGGAATTACTATAGGAGCACTGACCCGCCAAGCGACATTGGAGGACGATTCCACGTTCGCTTCCAGGCAGCCCTTGGTTGCGACCGCCATACCGTTCATTGCCCATCGCGCAATCCGCAACCGCGGAACGGTTGGCGGCAGTCTCGCGCATGCCGATCCGGCCGCCGAGTGGGGCGGCTTAGCGCTGGCGCTCAACGCGAGCCTGACTTTGCGCAAACACGGCGGCGCCGAGAGGGTCATCGCCGCCAAAGACTTCTTCCTCGGTCTTTTGACCACGGCGATTGAGCCGGACGAGATGCTGATACAGATTTCGCTGCCGGCTTGGCCGGCCGGCGCTGGATGGAGCTTTCTAGAATTCAGCCGGCGACACGGCGATTATGCCATCGCCGGGATAGCGTGCGTGCTTTCGTTGGGGCCCGATGTGGTCGACGAGGTCAGACTCGCCGCATTCGGCGTCGAAGAAACGCCGCGGCGATTAGCCGCCGCTGAAGGGGTGCTACGGGGCGAGCCTTTTAGCTCTGCGCTCGCCGAAGAGGCGGCACGCCGCGCCGCTGATGACGTGCAACCGATGGATGACCGGCAAGGCTCTGCGGATTATCGCCGGCAACTCGTGAATGTTTTGGTGGAACGCGCCCTGCAAGAGGCGGCTGGCAGACATGATCGCAACTTGCATTAAGCAGCGGCCGGCCTACCACCCTTCGCGTCTCGCACTGGGATCATAGAATGGACCTGATCATACGTCAGGGTCGATTGCTCGATCGCTCGGGCCTTGTGGACGTCGGGACCCGCGGTGGCCTGATTGAGGCGATTGCGGAACGCATCGACACGACCGCAGCCCGAGAAATCGACGCCGCCGGCCGCCTGATCGCACCGACTTACGTCAACGGGCATGTGCACCTCGACAAGTGCAATCTCGGCGACATCATGCGGCCAAACCGTACCAACAGCTTTCAGGAATGCCTAGAGATCACCTGGGAGCACAAGCGTTGCTATACGCTGGACGACATAGTCGCGCGGGCCAGCCGTGCAATCATCGAGGGAATTCACAACGGCACGACGGTTTTCAGAGTCTTTGCCGATGTCGACAGCATCGGCGGTTTGCGGCCGCTCGAGGGCATTCTCTCACTGCGTGAAAAGTGGCTTGGCATCGTGCGCATCGAGGTCGTCGATTTTCCTCAGGAAGGAATTGTTCGCGATCCAGGCACCTTCGAGTTGATGGAGGAGGGCTTGCGCATGGGCGCGGACGTGGTCGGCGGCCTGCCCTGGCACGAGCATCTCGACCAGGATGCGAGGGTTCATATCGACCGCTGTTTTGCGCTGGCGCAGAAATTTGACAAAGACATCCACATGCTGGTGGACGACACCGACAACCCGAACAGCCGGTCCTTGGAATATCTCGCCGTCAAGACCCTGCGGGAATGCTATCAGGGGCGCGTTTCAGCGAGCCATTGCGGGGCGTTGGCGTCCTATGACGAGGTGCATGCGCACAAAGTGATGGCGCTCGTGCGGGAGGCCGGCATTTCGATCTCCACCAATCCTCACATCAGCCTGGCCGCGCAAGGCCGATACGACCAAGAACCGATCCGGCGTGGCGTTACCCGCGTGAAGCAGCTATGGCGCCATGGCGTCAATCTTTTCGCCAGCCAGGACGACGTCAACGATCCCTATTATCCGTTCGGCCGCAACGACCAGCAGGAAGTCGCGGCTTATGTCTGTCACAGCTGTCACATGACATATCCGGACGAAATCCGAGCGGTGTTCGATTTTGTCACCAACAATGCTGCGCGCGCTCTTCGTCTGGAGGGATATGGCTTGGCGCCTGGAAATCGCGCCGACTTAAATGTGCTTGCTGCGCCAACGGTCCAGCATGTATTGCGTCTTCAGCAGCCGCCGGCATGGGTGATCTGCGCCGGAGAAATCTTGGCCAACAACGAACTCAAGCGCGAATTGAAGTGGGCGCCGGTTTAGGAACGGGCAACCGCACAGCGAAAGTGCAACCGAGAAAGTGGAGTAACTAACATGGGCAAGTTCGAATCGCGCGGCGGATTGACCCGTCGCGACATGTTTTACGGTATGGGGATCGGCGCAGGTGCGGCTATGCTTAATGGCCGGTTGGCGTTTGCCGAAGACATCTGGAAAGTGGCCTGGGCCCAGGTTGGGCCGGTTGGCGATGCGGGCTGGACCTACCAGCAGGATGTCGCTCGCCGCGAAGTGGAAAAGCAGCTCAGCTGGGTCAAGACCATGCAGGTCGAGAATGTCAGCCCATCGGACATGCAACGAGTTATCGAGGATTTCATCGGCCAGGGCGCCAAGGTTCTCATGGTGCAAGAGCCTACGGTGATGGACCTAGTAATCGAGCTTGGGAAGAAATATCCCGATCGTTATTTCCTCGTCGCCAATGCCTGGAAGTCGGCTCCCAATGTCGGCGGTTTCTACGGGCACATGGAGGAGCCGTACTATCTGTCCGGTCTCGTTGCCGGCAAGATGACAAAATCCAACACCATCGGATTTGTGGGACCGTTTCCGGTACCCACCATCATCCAGGCGATTGACGGTTTCGCGCTCGGTGTCAAAGCGACGAACCCGGCGGCGAAAGTGCGCCTAGTGTGGACCCAAAGCTGGTACAATCCACCACACGAGCGCGAAGCGGCGCAGAGCCTAATCAATGTTGGCGCGGATGTCGTCGGCCAGTTCGCTGACAGCCCTACGGTATGCCAGACCGCTGAGGCTGCCGGCAAATGGTGCGTCGGCTCTAACTCGGATTTGTCAAAGTTCGCGCCGAAATACTATCTGACCGGCCACGTCTGGCATTGGACGGGATTGTTCGTCAAAATCTTATCGGAGCTTCGCAACGGCACTTGGAAGCCGGGCACGCAGTGGGGCAATCTCGCCGACGGCACGGTTCAGCTCGGACCTTTGAACAAGGCCATTCCGGCTGACGTCGCAGCGATGGTCGACAAAAAGAAGCAGGAGATTATCAGCGGCAACCTGCGAATCTTCACCGGCCCAATCAAGGACAACACTGGTAGGGAACAGCTTGCTGCCGGCGCCTCGCGTAGCGAATCCGAAGTCACCGGCCAGACATGGCTTGCGGACAACATTGAGGGTACGATCCCTCCCTGAGGCCGGGACAAATCCTGTCGTGACCACACCGCTTCTTGAGATGCGGGGAATCACCAAACGATATGGTGATGTCGCCGCAAACGACGGCGTGGATTTCTCGGTTCGCGCGCGAGAAATTCACGCGCTGCTTGGCGAAAACGGTGCAGGAAAAACGACGTTGATGCGGATTCTCAGCGGCTTTACGCAGCCGGATAACGGTGAGATCCGCATCGACAGCCAGCCGGTGCGCATTCGCGGCCCGCAGCACGCCATCAGCCTCGGCATTGGCATGGTGCACCAGCACTGGCGCCTCGTGGAACGCTTCACTGTCGCTGAAAATTTGATGCTCGGCCACGTTATGGCCCGGGACCGCCGCAAATTGCACCGGCAGATTGCTTCCATCAGTGACCGCTACGGGTTGAAGGTGCGCCTCGACGCACGGGTGTGGGAGCTTTCGCTTGGCGAACGCCAACGCGTCGAAATCCTGCGCGTTCTTCAGCGCGGCGCGCGGATACTGGTGCTCGACGAACCGACGGCGGTGCTCTCGCCACAAGAGACCGATCAGTTATTCGAAGCGTTGAAGGAGATGGTGGGGGAAGGAAAGGCCATCATCTTCATTAGTCACAAGATGAAGGAGGTGATGCGCCACTGCGATTGCATCACCGTGATGCGGCGCGGTCGTGTCGTTGGCGAACGTGGCGGCGCGATAGTGACGGCCACCGAGCTTGCAGAACTCACCATTGGCCGTTCGCTGCCTGCGCAGCCGAAGGCGATTCGCCCGGTAGCTCTGGGGCCGACCGCATTAGAATTCGACAGCGTTTGCACGTATTCCGACGGCGGTCGCCTGGCGCTCAAGGACTTCAGCTTAGCGTTGCATGGCGGCGAGATTCTCGGCGTCGCCGGCGTGTCGGGTAACGGCCAGAAGGAATTGGCCGACGTCTGCGCGGGACTGCGCCGCGCGTCGGCTGGTACCGTCCGGTTGAACGGTCGGGACGTCAAAAAGAAATCTGCTTCAGAGGTCAATCGCGCCGGGCTGTCGTTTGTGCCGGAAGATCGCATCGGCACCGGCGTATGCCCCGATCTCGGGGTTGCGGAAAATTTGATCCTGCGGCACCCGGGGCGCCGACCATTCGCACGCTACGGCGTTATGAATTGGCAGGCGGTCGGACGCTCGGCCGAGGAGAAGGCAAAGCAATTCGATATTCGCCTTGCTGATCTGTGGCGGCCAATACGATGGCTCTCAGGAGGCAACATGCAGAAAGTAGTCCTGGCGCGCGAGTTCGGCGACGCACCCAAAGTACTGGTCGCTGCCCAACCCACCCGCGGGCTCGACGTGGCGGCCACGGAATTCGTGCATACGATGCTCGAAGAAATGCGCTGCCGCGGCGGCGCGGTGTTGCTCATTTCAGACGATCTCGACGAGATCATCAAGCTTTCGAACCGGTTCATCGTGCTTTATGGCGGCGAGGTCATGGCCGAGTTCGAACCGGAAGCAAGCCGTGAGCAGATCGGCCTCGCCATGACCGGAATGCACGTGCGCGACCAAGGGCGTGGGGCAACGAGCGTGGGTAATCGGCGGCCGGCGGTCGTGCAAAGATTGTCGTGACCAAGATTGGGATTAAAGCCGGATCCATCACCGCGGTCGGATCCATTGTCGCTGCGTTCGCGATTGCTGTGCTGTTGCTTTGGGCCACCGGTTTCGACCCTGCGACGTCGCTCGTGCGCCTTTTGACGACGACCTTCGGCTCCCGATATTCGATCGCACAGACCGCACAACAGGCCGTTCCGATTCTGATGTGTGCCGTTGGCATCGCCTTTGCGGCGCGTCTCGGACTTTGGAATATCGGCGCGGAGGGCCAGTTCTATATGGGTGCCCTCGCCTCGGTCGCGATATTCCAATACTTTCCGACCTTGCCGGTTTATCTGATGCTGCCCGCCATGGCGATCGTCGGCCTTGCGGCCGGTGCTTTTTGGATTCTTGGACCGGCGTTGCTGCGCGCCTACGGAGGGGTCAGCGAAATACTGACGACGTTGATGCTCAATTACGTCGCCGTTCCGCTTATGAACTATTTCCTGTACGGTCCGTGGAAAAGTCCGAACTCATTCAATTTCCCGGTGACGAACAAATTCACCGACAACGCGTTTCTGCCGATCCTGCCCGGATTTCCGGTGCATTTCGGGTTCGTCATCGCGCTGGGCATTGCCGCGATCATGGATTTCACGCTCTGGCATACGACGTTTGGCTTTCGCGTCAGGGCCGCCGGAAACAACCGGACCGCCGCGGCGTATGCGGGCTATCGGATTCGCGCCATCGACGTCACGGTGCTTTGCCTGAGCGGCGCACTTGCCGGCCTCGCCGGCATGCTTCAGCTTACTGGTGTAACACACCAGCTCCTACCCAACATTTCCCCGGGCTACGGCTACCTCGCCATCATCGTCGCGTCGCTCGCATTGACCAGCATACGAGGATGCGTCTTGGTTTCGATCCTCCTTGCGATCATTCTTGTCGGCAGTCAGGGCATGGAAACGACCGGAGTGCCCAGTGGTATCGCGAGTTTTCTTTCCGGTCTTCTGTTGCTGTTTGCGCTGATCGGCGTCGGCATATCGACGCATGGCATGGCGTTCGGCTTCGGTCGCAAGAAAGGCGCCAAATGGAGTGACAGCGGTGCATGACTCGCTCGTGGTCCTGATTGCCGCGACCGCGGTCGGAACGGCGGCACCGTTGCTGTTGGCGGCGATCGGGGAGACCGTGATCGAACGCTCAGGCGTGCTCAACCTTGGCGTTGAAGGCATGATGTTGGTTGCTGCCATGACCGCGTTCTGGGGCAGCACGAGCTTCGGCAACGCGTGGTATGGTATCCTGATCGCGGCGCTCGTCACTGGCGTGGTCGGCGCAATTTACGCGCTGCTAACCGTTAGCCTCGCCTGCGATCAGGTCGTGGCTGGTCTCGCTCTCAATATTCTCGCCTTCGGATTGACCAGTTATCTGGGACGTAAGCTGGTCGGCGTCGCGCCAAGCGAGGTGCTCGGGCCGATGCCATTGCCAGTTTTGTCCAATTTGCCAGCCGTCGGGGTGATCTTTTTCCGGCAGCCGATCATGGCGTATGTCAGCTTTCTGTTTGTTCCGCTCGTATCGCTGTGCCTCTTCGCGACGCACTGGGGCCTCAATCTTCGCGCGGTCGGCGAAAGCCCGGATACCGCGGATGCCGCCGGCATTTCGGTCATCGGCTATCGGTATTTCGCCACGATCGCCGGGGCCACCATCATCGGTCTCGCCGGCGCGCATCTATCGACATCGATCGCGCCGGCCTGGACCGACAACCTGACCGCTGGGCGCGGCTGGATTGCGCTTGCCCTGGTGATCTTCGGCTCGTGGAACCCGTTTCGCGTGTTGTACGGCGCGCTGTTGTTCGGAGTTGTCGAAGCGTTGTCGTTTCATGCGCAAGCCCTGAACCTGCCGATTTCGAGCTATGCGCTGCAGGCAATGCCCTATCTTTTCACCGTTGCCGCGCTCGCCTTGGGGGCGCATTATCGTCGTCGGCGACGGCTCGGCGCGCCTGCGGCTCTGGGATTGTTTTGGCAAAGGGCCTGAACGGCGGAAAGGAACGGTGGAGTCAAGCCAGAATGCTTAAATGGGGGAACAGGCGGTGAAGGTAGAGCGCATACAGCCGGACGGGGTCAATATCCGCACGATCGACGGCAGCAAATTGTACTCTCACGTGGTTGCAGTGAGCGGCGGCAAGCAAATCTTCGTGTCCGGTCAATTGGCGCGCAACGCGGAGGGTGGCATCGTCGGCCGCGGCGACATGCGAGCGCAGATCGAGCAGGTCGGGAAAAACCTGCAAGCGTGCCTCGAAGCGGCCGGTGCAAACCTCGTGAATCTTGTAAAGACGACGACTTACGTAACGGACATCGAGGAGTTCTTCAAACATGCGGACATGCGCACGCGGTATTTCGGGCCCGCGTTGCCTACCAGCACTACGGTAGAGGTCCGCCGGTTGTCGCATCCAGAGTTCTTGGTCGAGGTCGAAGCCATCGCAGTGATCGCATCAGGTGGGACGGTTCACGGCAGCGATGCGCAGCTAAGGGAATGACTATGAGCTTCAGCTTGTTCACTAAACAGCGAAGCCATTTGAAATTCACGGTCGGAAATCCATCGACAAGCTTGAGACTTTGGCCCGGCCACTTTCAACAAGCTTGACGGAAGTCCTATCATGACCACGCACATTCTCGACATTGTCGACGGCCTTATTTTGGATTGCACCGGAGCCAAGCCGCGGGAGCGGATGTCACTGCGCGTGAAGGACGGCCGGATTTCCTGCATCTGGCAAGGCGAGGCGCGTCCGCCCGAGGCGGAAGCTCCCGCAGACCGCGTGGTCGACGCCAAAGGCAAGACCATCATGCCAGGATTGATCGACGCGCACGTTCATATCTCGTACGGCGAAGGCCGCAATGCGGAGGAGGTTGATGTTTATGGCGGACCGGAGTGGAACGCGCTGCGCGCCGCGTGGAATGCGCAAAAAGTCTTGAAGGCAGGTGTCACGACCATCATCGATCCGGGCGGCACTTATAATGTTGGCGTGGCAGTGCGCGACGCCATCAACAACGGTATGTTTCAGGGCCCGCGGATCTGCACTGCCGGTCGACACATCACGGCTGACGGCGGTTTTGCCGATTATTTCCCAATCGACATGGGTCTGCCCAATTCTGCCGAAGGCGTCCTCTGCAGCACTAAAGAAGACATGCTGAAGGAAATTCGCCTGCAGGTGAAGAGCAAGGTCGATTTCATCAAGCTGAGCGGCGATTCCCAGGCGCAGGAGACCAACTCCGAAGCTGGCCCCTGCTTCAACGATGAAGAGCTAGACTCCATGATCAATATGGCGCACCAGCTTGGCCGCAAGGTCACGGTCCACGCCCGCTATGCCGAGACCATCGTCGCCATGGTTCGACACCACATCGATTGGGTTCTGCATGCCAGTCACCTTCGCAGACAAGATATTGGTTTCGTCCGCGATTCAGGTGTGCCGTTGTGTCCAACGGTGACGTTCGCGCAGAACATCGTCGACTATGGCGACGAGTGTGGGAGTGAGCCCGGGCACGTCGATTTCCGCAAGCGCGAGATCGCCGGATTAGTCGAGACTTTTACGCGAGCCCACGAAGCGGGAATTCCGATCATGGCGGGGTCTGAAACTGGATTCTCCATGTCACCGTACGGCGAGTGGCACGCGCGCGAGATCGAGCTGCTCGTCGATCTGTTCGGCCTGGCTCCAATGGACGCGATATTGGCCATGACCCGCAACAACGCCAATGCAATCGGCTGGGGAAAAGACGTTGGTACCCTGCAGATCGGCCGCTTTGGCGATATCCTGCTGGTCGAGGGCAATCCGCTCGACGATGTTTCCATCCTGCAAAAGCGCGACAAGATTGTCGCTATCTTCAAGGGCGGCGAGGAGGTCTCGCGCGCCCGGGTGCCGGAACGGCCACGCATGATGCACGAGCGTGGCTTCGCCGTGTCAGCCAAGCGTCTGCGCCGCAATCCTGAGACTTCAGCGGCCTATGCCTCGCAATATTGAGCGGCTAGTCGAAGCCGGGCAATCCAACCCATCTTCCTGCGGGATGGCGCCAGACGCAGTGCCTACTTTCGATCGCGCGCTGATCGATCATGCCTACGACAATACCGCCGCTTTCCCCGATGTGCCGGAGTGGCGCGAGGCATGGCGGCGACGCAGCCAGGCGGTCTCAACTGGCACGCCGGCCCGGCTCGACATTAAGTACGGTCTCGCCCCTGCGCAGAGGCTTGACGTCTTTCCACACTCTGATCCTGCCCCGGCTACTGCTGTTTTCGTTCATGGCGGCTTTTGGAGTAGGAATTCAAAGGAGACGTTTCGCTTTCTGGTCGACGGAATTCATGCTTCAGGGTTGAATGCTGTGTTTGTCGGCCACACGCTCGCGCCGAGCGCTCGAATGGACCAGATGGTGGAAGAGGTGCGCGTCGCAACGCGGTGGGTTTTCGGACATCTGAAAGAGTTTAATTTCGCATCACGTCCGCTTATCATGATCGGCTGGTCGTCGGGCGCGCAGCTTGCCGCCATGACGATGGGCGAATCCCAAGTCGCCGCCGGCCTTGGCATCAGCGGCATTTACGATCTCGAACCACTTCGGCACGCGAGCATCAACGACGTGCTGAAGCTTGAACGCGATGAGGCTCAGCGTAACAGTCCGACATTCAACTTGCCCCCACGGTCAGGACCGTTTGTCGTAGCCCATGGCGCCAACGAACTGGCGGCGTTCTGCAAGCAGTCCAACGAATTCTTTGGAGCTTGGACGAGTAGGGATTTGTCAGGGCGGCTTATCCCTTTGCCCGGACGTCACCATCACAGTGTTCTGGAGGAGCTGTACCTCCATGAGGGAAGGCTTACAGCCGTGTTGGCGTCGTTGGCAGCCGCGTAATTCTCAAACCCCCGTCAGCGCATGTGATGGCGAGCCGCTTCAGCGTGTTCTTTCAGGCAGCGGTTTTGACCGTTTGCAGGGCGTTGTGATCTTCGAACTGGGCCGGGCTTAGGTAGCCGAGCGCGGAGTGGAGTCTGCGGGTGTTGTAGGCCTCTTCTGTGGAAGGTCGGCGGTGACGTCTTCAACGGTTTTGCAGTCCATCAAATAGACGGCCTCGACTTTGGGGGTCTTCATGAAGCTCTCGGCCTTGGCATTGTCGTAAGGATTACCTCGTCGGCCCATCGCGCCGATGAGCCCATGTTCGGCAAGCACGCGACGGTAAGGATCGGAAGCGTATGCGAGCCGCGGTCCGAGTGGTGGATGCAACCGTTCGGCGGTCGCCTCGTTCGGGCAGCCGCCCTCGACGCCGCAATAGCAATCCGCGCATCGACTGAACGCTGATAGCGCAACCCACGACGCGTCGTGACCAAGCGTCAAGAATAGCCGCCAGATAACCGCAGAACCCGGGTGACGAGTTCTTCGGTGCACAATCGGGTTGCCGCTGCCTTGTCGAGTTCCGCCTTCAAGTCCTCAGACGTCGGTGATGGCGGGCATGGCGTGGGGAAGCACCTCCACGCGCAGCCGAAGACAGACAGATTGGGTCAAAGCTGAGTTCGGTCAATCGCCCACGCAGACGGCTTTACTTTTGTGCGCTAGCCGGCCTGTGCGTGATGCATAACGGGGAGGCCGACGGCGTAATGCATCCGCGGCGCTCCCTGGCGTTACGCGTAACGCCCGCAGGTGATGTCCGCGCATCGGCTCAGCGTGAGGTGCCGTCGCGCTTTGTGTTGGAATTCGATATGGCGCAATCTCCAGCGGCATGAGGTTATCGGTTCAGGCGGCGAGGTCAATTGGGTGATCGATAGTCGTTGTGGCAAGGGTTTGCCAGCCGTCGACCTTGCGCATGTTGATCTGGCCGGAGGCGAGCAGGGCCCAGAACAACATGCCAGCAGTCTCTGCTGATGGCAGCACGGTCTGGGTTTTGATCCGACGTTTAAACTCCTCGTGCAGGCGTTCAATTGCATTCGTGGTACGCGCGCTGCGCCATTGGCTCGGCGGCAAGAGTGCAAACGTGAACAACCGATCGCCGGCTTCTTCCAGGCTGTCGGCGACCGCGCGGTGCTTGAGCCGCCATTTGCGGATGAACCCCTTGCGGCGCATTGCGATGTCCTCCGGTGTGGCCGCGTAGATCATGTCGGTATAGTCGGCGCCGATTTCCTCATGCAGGCGTTCCGGCGCGTGCGCGAGCAGATTGCGATGCTTGTGAACCGTGCAGCGCTGCACCGGCACGCCGTCCCAGACGGCGGCAATCGCTTTCTCCAGTCCTGGCGCGCCGTCGACGATCAGGAATGCCGGCCGCCGCAGGCCACGCGCGACCAGATCGTTGAGCACAGTGCGCCAAGCCTCGGCGGATTCGCCGCCCCTGTGCTTGACCGCGAGCAGCACCTTCTGGCCGTCCGCGCGCACGCCGATGACCACGAGCAGCGAGATCGCCGTGGCCTTCCGATCGAGCCGGACGCGAGCCACGGTGCCGTCGAGGATCAGCCGCACTATCGGCTCGTCGGTCAGCGCGCGAGCATTCCAGACGTCCCAATCGCTTTTGATCTTGCGCCAGACCCGGCTCACGATGTCCTTGCTGACGCCATCGCGGAATAGCGCTGCCAGAGCCCGCCGCACCCGGCGCGTATTGGTGCCGGCGAGATAGGCGCTCGCAATCAGCGCATCGGCGGTGAGCGTGCGGCGCTGATAGCTTCGCAGCACCTGGCTATGCCATTCGGTGGTGCCTTCGCGCGTTTGCAGCCGAGCCCGCGGCACGCTGATCTCGGTCTTGCCGAAGCTCCCGGTCAGCGAGCGGGTGCGCCTGCCATGCCGATGGCCGACGAAGCTTGCTTGTCCGCAGTCACCATTCTTTCCGCGCCCATATCGAGGGCGAGCGAGCGCCGCGTCGAGCTCACACCGGATCAGTTCTTCGATGAACCCTCGCACCCGATCGCGCACACCGCTCTCGATCGGATCAAACCAGTTATCGAAAAGGTGGGCCGCAGTCTCGTTTCCAGGCGCGAAAAATCAGTTCCTGTGGTAACCTTGATCATGGCGTTGGTCTCCGTTCCGGCGCTCCAACGCCGGGTGATTCGAGGTTGAACACGGAGACTACGCCAACCAAATTCCAACCACTCCCGCTACGCCACCCAGCGTGATGCTCAACGGCATTGGCGTTATTGATCACTGACACACTCTTACGGCGTGCGGTCCGGATCGCCCTGCGGACCTCGAAGCGGGTCCCGCCCCGCGGCCGCTATATCGACGCACGCTCCTAGGTGCGCTTTCAATCGCCTGCCACGCGCGGACCGGTCGAACTCATTCAGCGCTTTAATCTCCTGAGTAACTGCTCGCATCGCCGCACGGATCTTGCCCCGCTCGAGCTATCATCCCGCTGGCCTCGTGCTCGGGCGATCCGGAAGCGCCCGACCTAGCCGGCTTCACATTTCCGATTATGGCCTGCCCACCCTCATTGATTTGAACGTGCTCGACGCGAACGTGCTGGTCGCCACCATGCCGCAGGCGACGGAGTGTTTCGACTTGTAGTGAAAAAGCTCGCAGCAATCGCGCCGCCGCTGTTGCAAACGCAACCACGCGACGCTCGGTGCCACTCCCGCCTCCGAGCCTATTAAGAACCGCCAAGGCGGCAGCGTGGGTGCTGGCCATCAACGTCAGCATCAGCATTCCAGTGCTTGGCGCGCAGTCCGAATGGAGCGTCGGGTTCGTCCGTCGGCGTCATCATACTTGAAAGGGCGCGAGGCATCGCGTTGCGCAGGTGTATCCTCGCAGGGGGGAACCTCCACGGCTACTTTTGTCGTGTCGTCTACTGTCGGTAAAATGAACTCAAACTAACTGCCCCCGCACATTCCAATCGCGCGAAAGTCCGCACCACGCGCTCGTGGTTTGCCCCCTCTAGCCGGTGGCGTGGCGGCAGAGTTTCCACCGCTCCGCCGCTTGACTTTTTCATTTCGCGGGGGGTTCGACTTTACCGGTCACTCAGTTCGGGCATGCCGCTTGCAGACCAAATTCTGCCTGCGCACTGCAATCGTTCCGCACGTTCGGCGCGATCATTTCGCAAAAGAGGTGGCTCCGGCCGGGAGGGAGACCGGAGCCACACGGACGAAGAGCGGAGGTTGGGGGGGAGCTGGGGATTCTCTCCGTCCGCCGATGCCGTTGTTCGATTAGATCGCCCGGTGCGCCAGATCGGCCAAGGGGATGTCCGCAATGAGCCGCCGAAATGCCGCTACTTCGTAACGCCGGCAGGCGGCATGAGCCTGGGCTTCGGCTTTATGCTCCGAGAGATTGGTCAACGTACCCTCGTTGAATGCAAACCAGGTGCCGGCAATAGGATTGAAGGAGACACCAAAGATAGGCACGATTTGCTGCAATGACCGATTTCTGCGGCTGGCTCGAAGGCTCATGGTCTCCCTACCTTTCTCAAACCTGACTGACGGCCACTTTGTTGGCCCATCTCTGGTCTGCGTCATCAACCTATGTCAGCGGAACCGGTTTGCTCTATCCTACGCTGGTCTATTTGAGTGGTGTCTTGGTTTGTAGAACCTATACTGTCGTTTAAGCCGTCGTTGGTGCGGAGCGATTTACAAAACAAAACGCCGGTTAACTTGGAATTGCCCGATCCATAGGTCGACCGGCCACTATCCGCGTCGCGCCGCTTGCCACCGGTACGCCGCGTGTCACCGTGCAAGGGCCACCGAAGAAACCCCACTAAAAGGCAAACGCTCTTCGTCCCGACCGATCTATTCCGAGGCCCGCGCAGAGCGTGGCGCGGGCCGTTCGAATACCAACCGGCATGCAGCGCTGAGACTGGCCTTTTTGGATTTCATGCAGGCAATGATGCGGTCCACGTTAGGAATTTCCCAGCTGCAAAGTCGGAACACGTCCGGCGTGCAGGCGCCGCGCTCTTCGTCGGTTCCGAGGGCAAAGCTCGTCGTCGGCAAGGACACCGCGTAGACAACGATCCCAACGATGGCGACGCGCTTGCTCAGGTCAGCGAATGAACCGTGTCGGTTGTTGCTCATGACAGTCTCCACTCTTCTGGTTCCGAGTTCCTGAATGGTGGTGATGTTTGTGCTCAAGGTCGCCAGAATGCCTTGTTGACCTCGTTGTCGACGTCCCCGCGCGTCAGCCCCATAACCCACAACTCGCGGTCATCGAGCATCATCAGCTCGTAGCGAGAACGAACACGCTGGCGCCATTCGATGAACACTGCACGCAACTCACTCCAACGTGGCAGGCGACGCGAACGGACGGGGGTCCTGCTGAGGCTCATCGGGCCCATGGCTGACCCCATTGCCCGGCGATGACACATCACACGCTATCTCAGGCGGCCCGCGCATGATGTGATCGGTAGCACAGCTTCGCGTCTTTTTAAAAATGCGCGCTACCATGGAGTCCCAAGCCCAGACTTTCGAGGTCTTCGGGAACCGGCGCTTTGTTTGGGGCCACGGCGAAACACGCCGCCGTCTAGACGGCGGCTCCGTCACCGGCTTCGCCGCCACGATGCCGCACTGACTCTCAATTGCTCACGCGGATCGCGGATTTTTCTCCGGTCCCCTTTATCATTATTCTTGTTATCATTTTCGCAATCGACAATTGCGACGGCCCTTTAACAGGCGATGCAGCAGCGGTCGCCTCCTCTAAATATGTCTCGGAGATTTATACAGAACGGCATACGATGTCCGATCACCGACGATAGAGCGCGAAGCCTGGGCGAGAACGAGTACTCCCCGCATGCGAGCGGCGCACCTCGACCGAAGCCAAAAAATCACCGTTTGATGTCGTCGATGGCCCCTTCCGGGAAAACTAAGAACTAAGCGGGCATCCCCGTCCGGGACGCCCGCTGTCTTGAAGGTCCAATCTATTGCCCTTCGTGCTCCCTGATAAGCTTCCTCGATCTGCCTTTTTATCGCATCAAGGTTGAAGGTCGCCGGCGCCTGCATCGGGGGAACTCGATGGCCGTCTCCGTCATCTTTGCGACCGTCTATTGCACGCTTACAAAGCGCCAGAATTCTCGCGCATAGAAATCGTTCATGTAACCGCCACCGATATTGTTCAGCGTCTCGCCGCGAACAGACGGCGTTCGCTCGAACGGATCTTGCCGGATGTTCACAATCGTGGGCATGTCGGTCGTCACCTTCTCCCCGGGCCATCCATAGGGCTGCTGGAGGAACTGATACTTGAAGTCATCGATGCGAATGGCGCCGAGATGCGGCCCCCCGAAGTAAAAGATCTCATGGCGAGCGGAGGGTCCCTTGCCCGTCAGAAGATCCATTTGGTTGTAACCGTCGAGGTGGTTCTTGTAGGTCCGATCACCGAGCTTCACGCCTTTCAGCAACTGATCGGTGATGTTCGGGTTCCCTGCCGCAGCGGCGAGTGTCGGCAGCCAGTCGAGGCCAGAGAATATGCCATTCTCCACTGAACCCGGCTTGACCATACCCGGCCAGCGGATGATGGCCGGCACTCGGAAGCCACCCTCGAATGTAGTACCTTTGGTGGCTTTGAATGGTGTCATGCCGCCATCCGGCCAGGTGAATACCTCGGCGCCGTTGTCCGTAGTAAAGATGACGATGGTATTTTTTGCCTCGCCGATATCGTCAAGGTGCTTCAGGAGCGCGCCGATGCTGTCATCCATCTGTGCCATGCCGGCTTCTTCAAGGCCGTAGTTATTCGTGGCATTCATCATCGCCTGGTACTTGGGCGGGATGTAGGTGAAGACGTGCATGCGGGTCGTGTTGTGCCAAATGAAGAACGGTTTGCCGTCCTTCTTCGCCTTGTCCATGAAGTCCGAACTGGCCTTGACCAGAACGTCGTCGAACGTCTCCATGTCATACTTGGCCTTGCGTCCTTCCTGCCAATTCTGCAACCCGGTCATGTTCGGGAACGGTGCAAGCGGGCCTTCGTCGATGATCCGTTGCTTGCCAACCTTTCCCCAGCGCGGCATCACAGTCGGATCGTCCACATCGGTCGCGTAGGAGTGGATCAGGTCGCGCGGGCCGGTCTTGTCGATCCAGTCCTGCGGGTAGTCAAACCAGTAGGGATCAGACATTGCGTCGAGGTGGTATAGGTAACCGATGAACTCATCGAAGCCGTGCACCGTTGGAAGATACTTGTTCAGGTCGCCCAGGTGATTTTTGCCGAACTGCCCGGTCTCATAGCCGAGCGATTTCAGCACGGTGGCCAACGTCACAGCTTGGTCCGGCAAGCCGACATCGGCGCCAGCTTGGCCGACGGTGGTCAGGCCCGTGCGGATCGGAAGCTCACCGGTGATGAAATTGGCGCGACCGGCTGTGCAACTGGCCTCGGCGTAGTAGTCGGTGAACATCATGCCTTCAGAGGCCATCTTGTCGAGGTTTGGCGTCTTGCCGGACATGATGCCGCAGTGGTAAGCGCCGACGTTGAACCAGCCAACATCGTCGCCCATGATGACGAGGATGTTGGGTTTTTGCTGCTGCGCGGTCGCCGGCGCGGCTGCCACCATCATGGCGGCAGACAACGCAAGCAGACTGAGCCAGAGTTTCTGGATCCTAGGCATGTTCGTGCCCCTGTTAGCCGCCTGCAAAGGGCCGGCAGCCTACGCCCTGTCGCAATTAACTAGCGTGACCATGAGGGTCCGCAACCCTTAAACGATATCGAGAAGAGATCGATCGCGTGCCGTGGGGTCGAACGCCCCGATTTTCGAGCAATGTCCTCGCCGGACAAGGTTGGTACCCGCCCTCAGTAGCAGGGCGGATAGGGGTAGTAGCCGCAGGCAGGACGGCCGTACGGATAGGCGTATGGCGAAGCATAGGCATACGGCGAAGCATAGGCATACGGCGCAGCATAGGCAGCGGCCGCTCCAACCGCTGCTGCACCTGCAACTGCTGCACCTGCGTAAAATGCCCCCCGGTACGCGGTACGCCGCGCGACGCCCGCAAACGACAGGGGCGTACGCGGCAATCCGATGATATCGATAAAGACCGAAGCTGGTCCGTCAGCGCTTCCTAGGTCACCCCAAAGCACTGAAACGTCAAAGGTGAGTTTATCACCGTCGAGCTTCCGGGACTTCAGCACGACAACGGCATCGCGCACGTCAGAAGCGTCCTTGTTGAAAACCGACACAGTCGCGTTGGGTGGATCCGTTGCAAAGCCACCGCCGCTTGACCATTCCTCCAGTAGGTGGGCCGTTAGAGCGTGTCCCAGTTTTGACCCAGGACGGAAATAAGCGAGCCTTCCTCAGTGGTGTGCTTGGCTGCCTATCCGCTCGATATTTGCCAGCCCTTCGCCTAAGCTGACACACCGTCCGCGATCACTCGGTGGCGGCCGTCCTATACAGCTGTCCTTCCGGCAGCGATGCTGCCACCGCGAAACAGAGCCAGGGAGGAAAGTGCCCATGTATTTCACCGACGACTCGCTGTTGCCCGAAAATCAGGCGCCGCTGATGATCACCGCCGCGCCCTATGGACCGATGTGGATGCCGGGGGACTGCACCCCGGAACAGCGCCTCCCCGTCACTTGGGAGGAGCAAACGCAGATCGCAGTGGATTGCCATATCGCCGGCGCGACCGTTCTCCACATCCATGTGCGCGATCCCAAGACCGGCCACATCTCGAAGAACTTGAGGGAATATGGCGAGCAAATCGCGCGGCTGCGCAAGGCTGTGCCAAAGATGATCCTGCAAGTCGGCGGTTCGATCTCATTCGCGCCGGAGCCCGGCGAAGAGGCGAAGTTTCAGAGTTACGACTCCCGCCACAAGCTCGCCGAGATCGACCCCAAGCCGGACCAAGTCACCGTCGCGTGCGGGACCTCTCTGTACGATCTGACCGCATTACACCCGGTCGATGAGTTTGCGGGGACTCGGTTCACCAACCCAGCGATGCTTCACGCGATGGCAAACCTGGTGGCCGACTCGACGCCGGATTTCTATCTCGAAAATATCAAGCAAATGGTTCAACACGGCATCCAGCCCTACTTTGCACTTGCCGACGTTCACGGCCTTGAGCTGGTGGAACGCCTCATCCGCCGCGGCTACTACATGGGGCCTATGAACGGCTTCTTCAGCATCGGCGGCGGCGGCATGTGTGGCGCCAATCCCTTCGACCTGATGGAGCTGATACGCCGCACGCCGCACGGTTCCTGTTTTACGTACCAAACAACGTTTCGCTTGACGCACCCAGTCTCGGCTATCTGCATTGCGCTCGGACAACACACGCGCGCCGGCATCGAGGACAACCTGTGGGACACCAAAAAAGGCGTGCGCATGAACACGATCCAAATGATCGAACGCCACGTTCGGATGGCTAAGGAGTTAGGACGGGCCATTGCCACGCCCGAGCAGGCACGGCAGATGCTCAAGATCGGCATAACCTATAAGTCGACCGAGGAAACCCTCGCCAACCTTGGGTTACCGCCCAATCGGCAGCCGGGCAGCATGGGCTTTTTGGTGCATAAAACTGACGGCAGATTTCATCCGGCCGCGCAAGGCGGATGCGGACACATCCACGCCGGAGACTGGGAAGACAGGTTGGACGTTCCGGACTTGGCCCTCACGCAATGAGCAGAGCCAAGAACATCAAGGCGGCAAAAGGGAAACGGCCTCCTAAACCGGCGCGGCCAGCCAGCCCGTGGGGTTCCTCGCTGGACAAACTTTGGGATTGGGACCCCGACGGGGCGGAACTGCTGATGTGCGTTGCAATGAACCCTTGGAACAGCGGGGTTCTACCGCGCAAGGAGGTCGAGTTGATTTCGCTTGCGCTACATTGCGCCTGTACCAACCTCGACGAGGCGGGCACGCGACGTCATATCCGTGCGGCGCTCAAAGCCGGCGCAACGCGGGACGAGATTCTGCTCGTCCTCAAATGTGGCGTTGGTCTCGCGGTCCACTCATGCAGCCTCGGCGCCCCCATACTCATCGAGGAGATGAAGGCCGCGGGCATCGAACCTGTAAGCGTCGCAAAACCGGAAACTCCTGCCTGCGACGTGATGCGGGCGATCGGTCAGTGGAATAACGCGTGGGACCCGTTCTACGAACTTTCCCCGCTCTGGACAGATCAATTCTTCGCTTTCGGAGCCAGTATCTACAAGAGCGGCATCTTCACGCCTAGGTTCATGGAGTTGATCAGCATTGCCTTCGATGCGTCCGTCACGCACATGTACGCACCCGGCACGCGCCGACACATCAGGGGCGCGCTTAAGGCCGGCGCGACCCCGGAAGAAATAATGACTGTACTTCAACTTTGCGTATCGATGGGCGTTCAAGCTTGTGCCAAAGGCGTACCAATTCTAGCTGAGGAATTGAAGCGCGGTGGAGTATAGGCAGTAAGTCAGAACGCCGGCGTTCACGCGAGCAACGAATGACGATCCAAGAATATTTCGCTCGCGTCTCGGAGATGATCATCGGCCGCGCTGATGGGCCATTGACCTTTCGATTGATCTTTCAGCCGACGGTGGCTGCCATTCTCGCAATTCGCGCCGGACTGAAAGACGCTCGCTCGGGCTGAATACCGCATTTTTGGTCTGTGTTAACAAATTCGCCTGACTACCGCGGCCTGCTGCGAGACGGGTGGAAGGATATCGGCAAAGTGTTCATCGTTGCGGTTGTTCTGGATGTAGTCTACGCGCTGATCGTTCATCGCTGGATATTTCCAGGACAGGCACTGCTGGTCGGCACAGCTCTCGCAATCGTGCCGTATGTATTCATCGGTGGTCCCATCACCCGCATCGCGCGTCGACTTCCACGCACATGACCGAGCCGAGAGGTTCCATTAGCGACCCGCTGGCGGTTTCCAACCCTGTTCGGGGTTCAAACCATCGGCGCGATCATTCTGTTCTGGAATGCCGTCCCGCTTTACCGAGAAATTCTCGCTGATCCTGCGGCGCACGAAGCGCAGCCCGAGCACTTGGTTTGGGCGCTTTCGTCGATCGTTTTGATGCAGGCTGGCTATTGGATTTCTCATCGCGTTAATTCGCCGGTGCCTCAGTATGCCAATGCGCTGATTGGCAACGTTATCCTGTTCCTGGCTCGCATGAGCTTCGTGTTCGCCACATCGGTTTTCGGTTTTGTGTTTATCACGCAAAAGCCGGGCTTCCATATTCCGGCCTTTCGGTACGTCGTGACCCTTGTGGGTCTGTTTAGCCTGTACTGCTACGTGCAGGATTTGGAGCGTTTGGGTAGAGCTTTTGTCGGGCGCGAAAAAAGGCCAGAACCAACCCGCTAGCTGTCTAGCTGTGTGGCTCGCTTGCTGTGTGATGTCTGCTTGGGATGCTGTGGACGGCTCCTCCACCGGCACGTGAGTGCCATGGATGTGGGTGCTGTTAAGACCCCCACGTTCGGAGGAGCCACACAAAAATGAAGGCGCCTGAGGCGGCTGACGCTTCGGTACGGCGCGGACGATACGGGTCGCGTGATGATATTGGCGGCGCTCCCTTGTGGCTCACCAGCCAGGCGCCCCTGCTTGTGGCTGCTCTTTTCATTCATCAGACAAATGAGACGCCTCGCAGACAGGCGCGATGTCGCTGTTGGCACGTCGCGACCGATCTTGTGCGCATTGCATCATCGCTACGCGCGCGTATGATTCTCGGGACGACAAGGAACCCGTAGCGTGCATATCGTCGATCCAGCGCTGGCGGAAATGCTTCTCGCGAAGTATGGCTATGCCGCAATTTTCGTCCTGGTGATGTTAGAAAGCGCCGGCATTCCTCTGCCCGGCGAGACAATCCTCGTCAGCGGTTCGATTTACGCCAGTACCACACGGGGCCTCGACATACGTTTCGTGATCAGCGCCGCTGCGGCCGGCGCCATTGTCGGCGACAACATCGGCTTCTGGGTCGGGCGGACCTTCGGCCTTAGGCTTCTGACCCGTTGGGGCTATTTAATCGGACTAGACGAACGAAAGCTCAAGCTCGGCCAATACTTATTCATGCGGCATGGGGGCAAGATCGTTTTTTTCGGACGCTTTGTCGCGCTTCTACGCGCCTTGGCCGCGATCCTCGCCGGGGTAAATCGCTTCTCACCGTATCGTTTCTTCATTTTGAATGCGGCGGGCGGCATCGCATGGGCGATCGTATTTGGTTTAGGGGGCTATCTTTTCGGCGAAGGCGTCCACCGGATTGCCGGGCCCATCGGCTGGGCCGCCTTGGCACTGGCCCTTGTGGCGGGCTTTATTCTCTGGCGCTTCTTCAAAAGCCACGAAGAGCAGCTCTTAGCGAACGCGGAAGCGGCGTTGCCCAAACGCTTCGCAGCAAAGTGTCAAAACGGCGGAAAGACTCGCTGTTAACGGAGACGCCGACCGGGTAGTGCATCTCCGTGGCTCTTGCTCGCGTTATGCGTTTGTTGACATCCACGCATAGGCTCAGCGTTAAGCTCAACGGCTGTGCGTTACTCATCACTAACATGGTCTTACGGCGTGCGCTCCGGATCGCCCTGCGGACCTCGAAGCCGGTCCCGCCCCGCGGCCGCCATATCGACGCACGCTCCTAGGTGCGCTTTCAATCGCCTGCCACGCGCGGACCGGTCGAACTCATTCAGCGCTTCAATCTCCTGAGTAACTGCTCGCATCGCCGCACGGATCTTGCCCCGCTCGAGCTATCATCCCGCTGGCCTCGTGCTCGGGCGATCCGGAAGCGCCCGACCTAGCCGGCTTCACATTTCCGATTATGGCCTGCCCACCCTCATTGATGTGAACGTGCTCGACGCGAACGTGCTGGTCGCCACCATGCCGCAGGCGACGGAGTGTCTCGACTTGTAGTGAAAAAGCTCGCAGCAATCGCGCCGCCGCTGTTGCAAACGCAACCACGCGACGCTCGGTGCCACTCCCGCCTCCGAGCCTATTAAGAACCGCCAAGGCGGCAGCGTGAGTGCTGGCCATTTGAACCGCGAGCGCTCCCTCGATCTCATCCTTAGGGGCAGCGGCTTCGATCACGGCGAGAGCAGCATTCAGGCCGACTTCTGAGAGGGTGCCGCTGGGCAACCGAGCGGCGGCTTGCAGTTGGGCCAACGAGGCGTTCACGAAGTCGCTCGATGACGTGCCAAGAGCTTTCTTAAGGCGCTTCCACGTTTGTGATTACCGGCAATAACGAGCTTGAAATCGTGGGATGAACTCAAAAAAGTCCTGCCGCATGAAATGTGCCGCGATCTTATCGCCCCCAGTGAGCGACTTGATCCGGCTTTCGGCCCAGCGCCGACCCTCCTCGGTTTCGATTGAGGTAACGAGACGAGCGCCGCGCAGACGAGCCAGCTCCGTCGGGTGACGGTCTTGGTGCGACGCCGTAAAAGTCTCGATCGGGGCGGTACGATGGTAGTCCCCCAGAATTCCGGAGATGGTTGACGTGAATACAGTCTTCCCGTTTGCGCCTGTCCCATAGCCAAAAAATAGTGCATGCTCGTTCGTTACTCCGGTGAGGCAGTAGCCGGCTACCCGGCGCAGGTATTTCTGCAGAGACTTGTCTCCGGCCGTCACTTCACCGAGAAAGCGTTCCCACGTCGGACATACGCCACCAGATGCGACCGCAGTAATCTGCGCTGAGTAATCGGCTGGGCCGTGGTCGCGATGATCGCCGGTGCGTAAATCTATGACGCCGTTGGGCGTGTTCAGCAGCCACGGATCAGCGTCCCATTGATCTACTGTGGCGGCGAGGCGCCGGTCGGATTTGGCCAGCCGCTCCACCGCAGCGACTGTCTTCGCGCTCGCAAGGACCGCGCTGACCCTGGCCATACTTGCACTCGGCGGCCGCCTCTCGGCACACCCGGCGGGCGAAATAAAGCGCGTGAAGGGTGTCGTCAAACTGCCAGCATTTCCCGTTCCAACTCAGCCATTTTGACCAGGCCGCAACGTAGCGCAAATCAAGAGAGTGCCGCTCGGCGAACCGCAGCGCGAGGGCTTCGTCGGTAAAGGCTGGTGGATGAGGACTATTTTCAGTGCTCCCGTCTTTCGCATCGATAAAAATTGGATCTCTGAAACCTTCAGCCAAGGCAGCTTGAACAACATTTTCGTCGTGCTCTTCAAAAAGACCGTTGACCTCTGCCGTCAACCACAGTCTGTCGATCGCTTCCCGCTGCGGAAAATCTGGGCCAACCAACCCCGCGATGAGTTGACTGGCGCGCACAAATGCAGCGAGCTTCTCGGAAGGCGGCGCAATCTGGAGCGCGCGCAGATACTCCCAAAATCTCCTGGCCAGAGCCGGCGGCGGTATAAAGTTCAATTCGTCCGTGCCGGCATGGGCTTCGCTCATTGTCGAGCCTCAATGAAATGATCGAGCGGTAGGCCGATCGTAGGGCCTGAAGGTCCCGCCCCGGCTTTTGTGAAGATGCTTCCGAAGAATCCCGTCGGCTTCCGGGATGGGACGACGCCGCGCACCCCAATTATGCGGGCGTGGTCCGTGCCCACGGCCCCGGGACTGGCATGTCCAGGATCAGCCGGTCGATCTGGTGGTTGACTAGCCAGTTCGCCAGAAAGCTCTTTCGCGCACTGGCAGCCGCGGCGGAGGAAAGTCAGAACCTCGGCCTGTTTCGCCCCGCGGACACACCGGTTATGAGGCTGTTTGTCAGAATCGTATTGAGTAATTACAATGGGTTGTGGCAGGTTCGAATCCTGCTGCCCCGACCATCCCGCCTTCGCTTGGCTTTCGGCGACAAGGAACACGTCCCGCAATGACCGCCCGCATCTACAAGCCCGCCCGCACCGCGATGCAGTCCGGCCGCGCCAATACCAAGGAATGGGTGCTCGATTACGAGCCGGAACATCCGCGCACGGTCGAGCCGCTGATGGGCTGGACCAGTTCGACCGACATGAAGCAGGAAGTCCACCTTAACTTCGACACCAGGGAAGAAGCCGTCGCTTTTTGCGAGCGCGAGGGCATCCCCTACCAGGTGTTCGAGACCAAGCCGCCGGTGCGCCAGCGCATTTCCTACTCCGATAATTTCGCCTATCCGCGGCGCGAAGCCTGGACGCATTGAGCTGCGACCGGAGAACGCCTAGGCCGGTTGTTTTTCTTCGGCGGCGTCGTCGGTGGCACTCTCGGCGGCCAGCTGGCGGCCTCGCGAGGCCGCGCGCTGACGCAACAGCGACATGAACCGGTCTTCGGGCATCGGCTGGCCGAGCAAAAATCCCTGGCCGTAATCGCAGCCCATGCTGACCAGAGCGAGTGCGTCGGACGCCTTCTCGATGCCGATTCCGACCGCGACGCTGCCGAAATTGTGCGCAAGATTGATGACGGTCTTGCACAGCGGCGCATTGACCTTGTCGGTACCGCAATCGGCGATGAAGGCGCGGTCGAGCTTGAGTTCGGTAAATGGCAGCGCCTTGAGCCGGGCCAATGAGGAGTAGCCGCGGCCAAAATTGTCGATCGCCAGATGCACGTCGAGCGGCCGAAGACTGTTTGCCAGCTCGTTCGCCAGGGCAAGGTCGGTGATGATCTGCTCTTCCACAAGGTCGATGATCAGGCCCGGCCACTTCTCGAACTTCGGTCGATAAGTCTGCACGATGTCGGCCACGGCGATCTTGACCAGTGCGTTGACCGGAATATTGACCGACAGGCGCAGCTGGACGCCGAGCTTGGCGAAGCTGAGATTGGCTTTCAGCCCGTGCGCCAGCGCCTGCTCGGACAGCGTGATCAGGCTCGGCTCGGTGGCTCCGGGCATGAACGCACTCGGCATCAGCACCCCGTTTTGCGGATGGCGCGCGCGTGCGAACGCTTCAACGCCGATCAGCTGCTTCCTGCGCAGATCGATCTTCGGCTGGTACCAGAACTCGACCCAGCCTTGGCGCAAGGCCTCGTCGAGATCGATGCGCGCCGCGACCGCCGGCGGATCTCCGAGCTTGAGCTGCCCCAGGATTTTCAGCACGGCGGCGGTCTCGAACGGCTTCTTGAGCACCGGCAGCATTTGCAGCGCGTGTTGTTCGCCGATGCTCTTGACGTGTTCCAGCACGGCGGAGCCGCGGCTGCTCATGAGCTGGACGAAGCCGAAATAGCCCTTTCTGCCGAGCGCGACCACGCATTCGATCGCATCGGCGAATTCCAGCGGGATGTTGAGGAAAACCACATCGGGGGAGCGCCGGGCCAGCGCCGCGCGAAAGGTCTGACCGTCGGCAAACGCCTCGGTATCAATTCCGGAGCCATGCAGGACGAGTGACAAGAAATGCCGGATGCTGGCGTCGCCGTCGACGACGAAGCAGAGCGGCACGCGCACATTGTCGTCGTGTTTCTCGGCGTCGGGTATCGCCGTGCCGGGCGCGGGTGACAGCGGCTGCGCCGTTGCTGCGGTCATTGGCAATCCATGCCGATAAAGTAGACGGAGCATCATTGAAGGAAATTGTTAACCGACAGTTTCGTCGGCGCCGGCGCATGCCGAAAATGAAGCGGGTATCAGCCGACGGCCGGCAGCGTCCTGCCGCCGGCCGTCACCGGCTTGGCATCGATGAGCACAAAGGCGATGACACAGGGTGCGTCGCCGCGATTGACCCAATTGTGGATCGTGCCGCGCTGCACAACCACGTCGCCGGCGCGCAGATGCACTTCGCTGTCGTCGAGCTGCATGTCGATCTCGCCGGACATGACCACGGCGTAGTCGATCGAATCGGTGCGATGCACCCGCGGAGCGACGCCGGGCAGGTATTCGATGACCCGGAAGACCGTGCCGCCGGCGAGCGTCGTGCCGACCGTGCGCGCTGCGCCGTCGTCCTGGCCGAAGTTGTCCGCCGGGATTGTTTCCGTCGTCCAGATCACGCTTGCCGACGCGCCCGGCCGCGTCGCCTTGACGTTCGTCGCCACCTCGTCGATGGCGACGACGGCGCGCCCGCGCGCGTCATGGCCGGTCACAACCCGGCGCACTTGCAAACTCATCGCGCAGCTCCGTCGCGGCAGTCGATCAGCAATGGGCGCAGGCGTTGCCGGCCGAGCAACACACGAAGTCGTGACCGTGCCGGCCGAGGTGCGGGGGCCAATTGTGATTGGCGCCCTATGAGCGCCTTGCCTTAAAACCAAACCCTCGCTGCCGCGTCGCGCGGCGCACCAGGTTTCGGAGGAAGCAGATGGCGGTCAGTGGGAGATTTTCGCCTCGGCAAATGTTAGGGGTTTTGTTGTTCGTTCCGTTTGTTGCCCTGACGGCGAACGCCGCGTCGGCGGCGGAGCCTGCGGTCGTGATACCGCCTCCGGCGCTCGATGCGCCGGCGACCGGCGGCAAACAGACCGTCGTTTTGGCAGGCGGCTGCTTTTGGGGCGTGCAGGCGGTGTTTCAGCACACCAAAGGCGTGACCGCGGCGGTCTCCGGTTATGCCGGCGGCGAAAAGCAGACGGCGCATTACGAGATGGTCGGCTCCGGGCGAACCGGCCACGCCGAGTCGGTCGCGGTGACGTTCGATCCGCAGCAGATTTCCTACGGCAAAATTCTGCAGATTTACTTCTCCGTCGCGCACAATCCGACCGAGCTCAATCGGCAGGGGCCGGACACCGGCACTCAATATCGCTCCGCGATCTTTTATGCCAACGACGAACAGAAACGGATCGCCGGCGCCTATATCGCCGAGCTTGACAAGGCCAAGGCGTTTCCGCGGCCGATCGTGACGAAACTCGAAGCCTTGCACGGCTTCTATCCGGCCGAGGACTATCACCAGGACTTCGCCGTGGTGCATCCGTCCTATCCCTATATCGTGTTCAACGACCTCCCCAAGGTGGAAAATCTCAAGCGCCTGTTCGCGGCCGACTATCGCGCCGCGCCGGTCACCGTGATGGCATCGAGCAAGCCGGGCGAATAGTTGAGCGAGCGGCCGGGCAGGGTGTTTGCCACGGTCGCCGTTGCGTTCACGACCGCTCTCCCGCCAGCCTAACCCGTCACGGATGAGGAGGTTCTTTGCTCCCTCCCGTGCGAAGCGGCGACACGACGCGTCCGGTCATCGACAGCCATATAGCCAGCGCCCGCGCTCTGAAGTATCGTCGCCGCAGGCAAGACGGGCCGCGCAATGGGTCCCGTCCGCCCGAGGGGCGAAGTACGGGGAGGAACGCCATGGCTGTGGCAACGACATACGGGGCACTACCGGAAGCTGAACACTCGGCGCAACTGCGCAAGGCTGTGATCGCTTCGACCATCGGCACCGCGATCGAGTGGTACGACTTCTTTCTTTACGGCACCGCCGCCGGTCTGGTCTTCGGCAAGCTTTACTTCCCCCACCAGGCGCCGCTGGCGGCGACGCTCGCCGCCTTTGGCACTTATTTCATCGGCTTTGCCGCCCGACCCATCGGCGCCGCGATTTTCGGCCATTACGGCGATCGGATCGGGCGCAAGGCGACGCTGATCGGCACGCTGCTATGCATGGGACTTGCCACCTTCGCCATCGCCTTTGTGCCGACCTACGCGTCGATCGGCATCTGGGGCGCCGTACTCTTGACCGTCTTGCGGGCGGTTCAAGGCATTGGCGTCGGCGGTGAATGGGGCGGCTCGGTACTTTTGGCGATGGAATGGTCGCGCACCCACGGTCAGCGCGGGCTGGTGGCCTCGTGGCCGCAATTCGGCGTGCCCTGCGGGCTACTGTTATCGACGCTAGCGGTTACCGTCTTTAGCACTTGGTCGGGCGACCAGTTCCTGGTTTGGGGCTGGCGCATTCCCTTTGCACTTTCGATTGTCCTGGTCGGCATCGGTCTGTGGATTCGCCTCGGCATCCTGGAGACGCCGGTGTTCCAGAAACTCCTGGACGAGGACAAGACCGAGAAGGCCCCGATTCTCGAGGTGATCAGAAAGCAGCCGAGGGAAATCATCCTTTCGGCATTGCTGCGCATGTCCGAGCAGGCGCCGTTCTACGTCTTCACTGCCTTCATATTTGCCTACGCGGTCGGCACGCTGCATATGTCGCGGAATTTCATTCTCAGCGCGGTCATAGTGGCGGCCTGCGTGTCCTTCATCACCATCCCGCTGTCCGGGCACATTTCCGACCGCATCGGACGCCGGAAAATGTACCTGATCGGCGTGGTCATCATGGGCCTGTTCGGGTTCCTTTATTTCGGCATGGTGGATACGGCAATTCCTTCGGCGGTGTTCATCGCCATCGTGCTCTCGCTCATTCCCCATGACATCCAGTATGGGCCACAGGCGGCGCTGATTGCCGAATCGTTCACGCCGCGGCTGCGCTACAGCGGCGCCTCGCTCGGCTATCAGCTGGCGTCGATCATCGCCGGAGGTCCGGCGCCGATCATCGCCACCGCCTTGTTCGCCACCTATCATACCGGCTATGCGGTCGCGATTTACATCGCCGGCTGCGCCGTCATCAGCCTGGTGTCGGCGGCGTTCATGCCCGACTACACCGGCCAGGATATCTCGGCCGAATATGACGCGTGATGCCGGCAAGCGAATGCCGGCGCGCGCGTTGCCGATAAGATGAAATAGCGCTGGTTCGCTGGGTTCGGTCTGCTCCCCCTCTCTTGCGGGAGGGGGAGGGGCCGTGCACAACTTCCGCTCCTTGCAACTCCAAACACCGGGCGCGGGCACCGCATGGATCAAGGCGTACCGGCGGACTTGGTCGCAAGCAAAAACACCCGGCCGTTTTATTTGCAGCTCTGGTTCCTGGTGCTGGTCGCAATGGCGATCGGCATCGCGCTCGGCCACCTCTATCCGAACGTCGGCGCGCGGATGGAGCCGCTGGGCGACGCCTTTATCAAGGCGATCCGCGTCCTCATCGCGCCGATCATTTTCTGCACGGTCGTGCACGGCATTTCCAGCATGGGCAACATGGCCAGGGTCGGCCGCGTCGCGCTCAAGGCGCTGATCTACTTCGAGGTCCTGACAACGGTCGCGCTCGTCATCGGGCTTGTGGCCGTCAATCTGTTCCAGCCCGGCGCCGGCATGCATGTCGACCTCTCGCAGGTCGATACGTCGAGTGTGGCCGCTTATCTCGAACAGACCCATAAGCGGACGACGGCGCAGTTTCTCCTCAACATCATTCCGAACACCTTTATTGGCGCGTTCAGCGAGGGCAACGTCCTCCAGGTTCTGTACGTATCGGTGTTGAGCGGATTCGCGCTCGGCTGGATGGGAGAAGCCGGCAAGCCGCTGCACGATCTGATCGGGACCGCCACGGCGATGTTCTTCCGCATCGTCGCCATCGTGATGTGGGCGGCGCCGATCGTTGCGTTCGGCGCCATTGCCTTTACCGTCGGCAAGTTCGGCACCGGCTCGCTGTTCGCTTTGGGCAAGCTGATCATCACCTTCTATGTCACCTGCCTGATCTTCATTTTCGCCGTGCTCTGGCCGATCGCGCATTTCTGCGGCGTGAGTCTCCTCAAGTTCATCCGCTACATCCGCGAGGAGCTTTTGATCGTGATCGCGACCACATCGTCGGAGACGGTGCTGCCGCGCATGATCGGCAAGCTCGAAGCCATGGGGTGCGAGGAGAGCGTGGTCGGGCTCGTCATTCCGACCGGCTATTCGTTCAATCTCGACGGCACTTGTCTCTATCTTGCTACGGCGGCCGTGTTTCTGGCGCAGGCCACCGACACGCCGCTCACGCTTGAGCATCAGATCGGGCTTCTAGCAGTGCTGCTGCTGGCCTCGAAAGGGGCGGCGGGCATTGCCGGCGCGGCCTTTGTCGTGCTCGCCGCAACGCTCGCGGCCGTCGGAACCGTTCCGGTCGAGAGCGTGGCGCTCATTCTCGGCGTGCACCGTTTGCTGTCGCAGGGGCTGACGCCGACCAATCTCGTCGGCAACGGCGTCGCCACGCTGGTCATTGCCAGGTGGGAGAATGCGCTCGACGAGCGGCGGATGGAGGCGGTGCTTGCCGGCAACGGCGCACCAACACGTGGCTGAGCTACTGAGAGAACTGCGCGCGGCCTACGCGGCCATCTTGCTCGGGTGCCGTCGCGAGAACTCCAGGGCTTTATCGTTGACCGAACCGAACCGCAGATTGACCAGGTCCAGCACGTAATTCTGGTAGAGTTTCCACGGCCTCTTCGAGCCTTGGCGCGGGAATTGGTCGATCGCGCGCCGGATATAGCCTGAGGAAAAATCGATCAGCGGCTCCGGCTTGACCGAAGCGTCGCGCTGGCGCGGCGTGCAGGCGGCATAGCCGTGCCGATCCATGTAATTGATCAGCCGCGCGACATAGGCGCAGGTCAGATCGCATTTCAGCGTCCACGAGGCATTGGTGTAGCCGAACGCCGCGGCCAGGTTCGGCACGTCGCTGAACATGACGCCCTTGAAGTTCATCGTATCGGCGAATTTGACCGGCTGGCCGTCGACGACGATCTGGATGCCGCCGAGCAATTGCAGCTGGAGCCCGGTGGCGGTGACAATGATATCGGCGTCGAGTTCGCGGCCCGACTGCAGCCGAATGCCGCTCGCGGTGAAACGCTCGATCCGGTCGGTGACGACGGCCGCCTTGCCCGACTTGATGGCACGGAAGAAGTCGGCGTCGGGCGCGAGACACAGCCGCTGGTCCCATGGATTGTAGCGCGGCGTGAAATGAGTGGCGACGTCGTAGTCGTCGCCGAGCTGCGCGCGCGCCTGCGCGACGATCCATTGCTTGACCGCTTCGGGCTTCCGCCGCGAGAGATTGTAGAGATAAAGTCCGAACAACATGTTGTACCAGCGCGCCAGACCGTAAGCGAGCCGCACCGGCAAATGGCCGCGCAGCCATTTGGCGATGGCGTCCTCCGTCGGGCGCGAGACGATATAGGTCGGCGACCGCTGCAGCATGGTCACATGCGCCGCGGTTTTGGCCATGGCGGGAATGATCGTTACCGCGGTGGCGCCGCTGCCGATCACGACCACCCGCTTGCCGGTGTAATCGAGATCCTCGGGCCACGCTTGTGGATGCACCAGGCGGCCGCGAAACGTCTCGACGCCGGCAAACTCCGGCGTATAGCCGCCGCCGTAGTCGTAGTAGCCGGTGCAGCCGAACAGAAAATTGCAGGTCAAGCGAACCGTTTCATGTTCGTTGCCGCGCTCGACCTCGACCGTCCACAACGCATCGGCCGACGACCACGCCGCGCGCTTGACCCGGTGCCGGAAGCGGATATTGCGATCGATGCCGTAGGCGGCTGCAGTCTCGCCAATGTAGGTGCGGATCAATTCACCGTCGGCGATCGCGGCGTTCGATTGCCAGGGCCGGAACGAATAACCGAACGTATACATGTCGGAATCGGAGCGGATGCCGGGATAGCGGAACAGATCCCAGGTGCCGCCGATGGCGTCGCGCGCTTCGAGGATGACGTAGTCCTTGCCGCGGCAATAGGCTTGCACGTGATAAGCCGCATCGACGCCGGACAGGCCGCTGCCGATGATGATGACGTCAAAATGTTTCTGCGTCATGGCCGTTTGCGTCACGGTTTAATTCATCTCGAAGTCAGGAGGTCGAAGCCCGCTCGACCGGGGCGATGGCGCGTTGCGCCATACGCACAATGAATTTCGCGGAGCGGTCGGCGGACGAAATCAGTATCATATGGCCGCCCCCTTCGATCAATTCGAAGTCGGCTCCCGGCAATTTTTCGAGCAGCCCCCGGCCGTGCGCCGTGGCGTCGAGAATCCCGTCGCTTGCGCCGTACAGAATACCGACCGGGATTTTCAGGGTGGCGTAACGCCCTTGCATGGCGTCGAGGTCTTGCCGCGGCGCCATCAGATCGCAGGATGCGCCGAGGAAGCTGTGCGGCCGCAGAAACAACAGGCCGCCGCCTTTGACAGCGAAGTCGCGGGCCACCGGCTGCGGACCGAACAGGCTGCCGAGCGCGACGTCCCGGTTCTTCATCGACAATGGGACTGCCAGCGTCCAGGCCACCAGCCGGCGGACCAGTGGCGATCCGATGGCAAGGCCTTTGAACACGGCTGGCACGTGCTCCGGAAGCCGCGTCACCGGCGCGATCAAGGCAAGGCCGCTGACCTGCTCCGGATGGTTCAAGGCCAGCGCCAGCGCGATCGCGCCGCCCAGTGAGTGGCCGACGATCAGCGGCCGCTCTAGCCCGAGCGCTGCGGCGAACCGGGAAATCGTGGCGGCCTGGGCACCGACCGCGGCCGATGCCGCCGGCGGGCGCGTGGAATAACCGCTGCCCGGCCGATCCAGCATGATGATTCGGTGATCGCGCTTCGCGGTTCGAGCAATGGATGGGTGAAGTTGCGCATCTGGCCGGCGAGGCCGTGAATGAACAGGATCGGCGGGCCCGAGCCTTCATCCAGATAATGGATGCGGGCGCCGTCGATTTCGATGAAGCGGCCAAGCGGCGGCACCGCCTTCTCGACCTGCCGCGCCGTCCATGCAGTAAACAGGGCGAGCCCGGCCAGCACGAGGCCGAGCGCAACGACGGCAACGCCGATGATCCAGGCCAACATCATCATTCGCGCGCTCCCATCGCCGGTTCGCGCACCGGCGCTGCCGCAGGCAATGCGATTGCGTTCATTTCTTCAACGCCCGCCCGAGCAAGCTCCAGTATGACACAGGCATCAGCCGCTCGATGAGCGCAATCCTCTTCGCATCGGAGCCGACCAGGACGCGCGGCTTGCGGTTCTCGATCGCGCGAACGATGGTTTCTCCGGCCACTTCGGGCGACAGCGTGAGATAGGCCTCGGAGAATTTCCGTCGTTCCGTTGCGTCGTCGGCGGTAAAGCCTGGCGGCATCCGCGCGTTCTTGGCGATCGAGGTGGCGACGCCGCCGGGGTGGACAACGGTGACGCCGACATTGGTTTCCGCAAGCTCATGCCGCAAAGACTCGGAAAAGCCGCGCACGGCGAATTTGCTCGCCGCATAGGCGGCCTGGCCCGGCGGGGCGATCAGCCCGAACAGGCTCGACATGTTGACCAGGCGCGCTTCCCCGCTGTTGCGCAGCAGCGGCAGGAAAGCTCGCGTCATCCGCACGACGCCCCAGAAATTGATCGCGAACAGCCATTCGAAATCGGCTTCGGCGACCTCTTCGAAGCTGCCGTAAAGCGCCACGCCGGCGTTGTTGACGAGAATGTCGACGCCCGAATGTTCGGCCGCTACACGCGGCGGAAATGCGGCGATTGCCGCCGGGTCCGCGATGTCGAGATGATGACGGCTGATGTGCCGGTCCGGTGCGGCGATCGCGGCCGCGGTGCGCGCCAGCGCGGCGTCGTCGATATCGGCGAGGGCGAGATGGCAGCCGCGGCGCGCCAGGGATGCGGCAATCGCCTGACCGATCCCCCCTGCCGCCCCGGTTACGACCGCCGTCCGGCCTTTAAGCTTCAGCAAAGTCGACGTCTCTTGTTATTGGGCTTCACCAAGTCCGCGCCCACCGGGTGAGGTAGCGGTTTTGTGGCCAAGCTGTCCAGCGAGGAGGGTGTTCAAGCGGGCCTGCCGCCCTCATCAAACTGACAAACCATTTCTGCTATACATCGCGCAGACGCGGGAGTCGGAATAATCCCGTGGACGGGCTTTTGCCGGGCTTGGGGGGTACCATGCACACACTGCTGTTGCCGCTGAGCGCGCGCTTTATCGCCTATACGCTCGCGATGCTGGTCACGGTCGTACTTGTCCTTGCATTGCTGTTTGCGTCGCCGCCGCTCTATCTCGCGATCCCGCTGCTGGCGGTGTCTGGCGTGCTGGCCATCATCGGCACCCGCGACCTCATCCAGACCCGGCACGCGGTGCTGCGCAACTATCCGATCTCGGCGCATATCCGCTTTATCCTGGAAGAAATTCGTCCGGAGATCCGCCAGTATTTTCTCGAAAGCGAGAAGGACGGCATGCCGTTTTCCCGCGACAAGCGCGCCATGGTCTATCAGCGCGCCAAGAAGGCGCTGGACAAGCGGCCGTTCGGCACCCAGGACGACGTCTATGCGAGCGGCTACGAATGGATGCACCATTCGATGGCGCCGAAGCGTGCCGCGAAGGAGCCGTTCCGCATCACCATCGGCGGCCCGGATTGCGGCAAGCCGTATTCGGCGTCGGTCTTCAACATTTCGGCGATGAGCTTCGGCGCGCTCAGCCCGAACGCCATGCGCGCGCTCAACATCGGCGCCAAGAAGGGCGGTTTCGCCCATGATACCGGCGAGGGCGGCTTCAGCCCCTATCACCGCGAAAACGGCGGCGACATCATCTGGGAGATCGGCTCCGGCTATTTCGGTTGCCGCAACGGCGACGGCACCTTCTCCGCCGAAAAATTCGAGGCCAATGCGACAGACGATCAGATCAAGATGGTCGAGCTCAAGTTCAGCCAGGGCGCCAAGCCCGGCCATGGCGGCGTGCTGCCGGCCGCCAAGGTCTCGCGCCGAAATCGCCGCCGACCCGCGGCGTGCCGATCGGGGTCGATTGCATATCGCCGTCGCGGCATTCGGCGTTCTCGACGCCGATCGAGATGATGGGGTTCATCGCCACGATGCGGCGGCTGTCGGGCGGCAAGCCCGCGGGCTTTAAGCTCTGCATCGGGCACCCCTGGGAGTTTCTGGCGATCTGCAAGGCGATGCTGGAGACGGAAATCTATCCGGACTTCATCGTCGTCGACGGCAACGAAGGCGGCACCGGCGCGGCGCCGCTCGAATTCGTCGACCATGTCGGCATGCCGATGCGCGAGGGCTTGAATTTCGTCCACAATGCGCTGATCGGCATCAACGCCCGCGACCGCATCAAGCTCGGCGCTTCCGGTAAAATCGTCAGCGCCTTCGATATCGCCCGCGCCATGGCGCTCGGCGCCGACTGGTGCAATTCGGCGCGCGGCTTCATGTTCGCGCTGGGCTGCATCCAGTCGCAATCCTGCCACACCGACCGCTGCCCGACCGGCGTTTCGACCCAGGACCGGTTGCGGCAGCGCGCGCTGGTGGTGCCGGACAAGTCCGAACGGGTCTTCAACTTCCATCACGCCACCATGCAAGCGCTCGCCGAGCTTGTCGCCGCCGCCGGCCTCGATCATCCGACCGAACTGCGTCCCGTGCATTTTTCGCGGCGCGTTTCGCCGCACGAGGTGATGAGCTTCGACCAGCTCTATCCGGCTTTGGAGCCTGGCGAATTGCTCGCCGGCTCAGCCGACAAAAGGTTCGAGATTCCTTGGCGCATGGCGCGTGCCGGCGAATTCCGCGCGGCGGCATAAGTCGCACGGGCGTAGGATAACGCGTTGTCTGTCGGCGACAATCGCGATCGCGGAATTGCGGTCACCGATGATGAGAGTTGAGAGCCGCCTGCCGGCCCGACGCGATATCAGAAACTACACGCCTAGGTGAGGCGGCGAAGATGTGGCAAAATCCGAGGTTGATCTGCTCGAACGCACACGATTGCTCACGACATGTCCGGTTTTTGACAATCTGCTGCCCGTATTCCGACAGGAAGCCTCATTAGCCTGAAAATGCCAAAGGCGATCTGTTGTGCCTTCGTGGCGTCATCGCTGTTCAGGTAAGCGTCGCGTGCTATGCTTGAGGCGGGTGTTGGGGTCGGGGACGAATTGAGGGCTGCACTGGCCAACGCGGCTTTGCTGGCGTTGTGGGCGGTGCTGCCGGGACTATTTCTCGGCTACACCCGGCTCTCGTTGGCGGCCCGATCGGTTCGCCCGGAATACGCGCTGCGAAGGTCCGAGGCGGACGAATTGGATCGGGCGCTGCTGCTGTACGAGAAAGTTTGCGGCCGCCTCGAGGAAATAAACGCCCAGCGTAACGGCACCCGCTGGCGCGCGCTGTTCGCTCGCGACCTCGATACCTGCCGGCCGCACGCCGACGAATGCGACGACCTTGAAGCGCACGCCCAGCATTTGCGCGTCACCATCGCGCGGCTCAAACGACGGCCGCTGCAGCGCCTGACAGCGTGGCTGCACATCCTGAACTGCCGGTTCGCCTTGGGCGCCGCGCTGGCGACTCATCTGGTATCTATTGGGCTCCTGATCGCGCTTCATGCTTCGTCGGCCAGCGAACTATCCGCCCCCACCAACAGCCCGCTCGTCTGGTATCCGTTCGATGAGCACGTGTTCTACGCCAACGCGGTCGCTGCCGGTTTTGCCGCCGCGGCGGCCTTGCTGTTCTTTCTGTTGCGACGAGCGGATCTGCGCCGGAAATACGCGCTCGAGCTTCGCACGTTGAAGGAATTTTCGGCAGCCGATCCGGGTCAGGCCATGGAGCAGCTGAAGGCCGATGCGGCTGATCAGGAGGCGTGGCGGCAGGCCGGTTGGGGCGACGGCGGCAACGATTACGGTCCCTTTGCGGTACTCGGCCTCACGCACGCGGCGACGCTTGAGGAGGTCAGAGAAGCGTACCGGCGGCTGATCAAACAGAACCATCCGGACCGGGTGCTCGGGATGTCGCCAGCCTTCAGGAGGCTCGCCGAAGCAGAAACCAAAAAGCTCAATGCTGCGTACCAACATGCCGTGTTTTCCCTGACTCCTTTTGAAGCCGGGAAAGACGCGGCGCTGAATTGATGTGAACGATCTGGCGGGGGACATTATGTTGCTTGTTGAAGGCGGGGAGGGGCAGCGCAAAAATCCCCTTGAGGTCGTCGAATGTTTGGCGACCGGCAATAATTGGCCGTTCGAGCGCTCGGCGGATGCCGAGATTGCGCTTGTGATCAACGGCAACTGGACCAATTACCAGGTCTCTTTTACCTGGATGGAAGACATCGAAGTCCTGCATCTGGCCTGCGCGTTCGAGATGAAAGTGCCGGACCGGCGGCTGTCCGAGGTGCAGCGGCTGATTGTCGGCATCAACGAGCTCCTGTGGCTCGGGCATTTCGACGTCTGGACCCGCAACAGCGTAGTGATGCTTCGTCATTCGCTGCTTCTGGTCGGCGGCGTCCCGGTATCCGGTCGACAGTGCGAGGTGGCGCTCAGCAGCGCGCTCGATACCTGTGAGCGCTACTATCGCGCCTTTCAGTTCGTGGTATGGGCCGGCAAAACCGCGCGCGAAGCGATGGATAGTGTCATGTTCGAGACCGTCGGCCAGGCGTGAGGGGCCGGAGCCGGCCGTGGCTTCGGCCGACGATTTCCGCGGGTTGTCACATCTAAGACATTGATCCGATGCGTGCCGGTTAACCGCCGGATGTATCGCAGAGACGGCCGGGGCGGACCTGGAACGGACCGGCGCACCCGCCCGCGATCGGCTGGCATCTTTATCGACGCTGAGGCGTCGCGCGGCTCGACCGGTGGGCGTTTCGAGACTTTTTCGCGGCGGCGACCAAAACGGCCGGTCGCTGACTGTTCGGCGTCTGAGTTCTATGACATTGTCAAGCGGCCTGGAGGTGATTCGAAGTGCGCACGGTTGCATTCCTCACCCAGAAGGGCGGCGCGGGAAAGACGACCCTCGCAGCGTCGCTTGCCGTCGCCGCGGCGGGTGCCGGCGAAAGGGTGATAGCGCTCGACTTTGATCCGCAGGGATCGCTGGCGCGCTGGGGCCAGCGCCGGGGCAGCGCCAATGCCCCCAACACCGTCATCGTCCAGCCCTACGAGATCGCCCGCCTGCCGCGGCTCGGAGCCGCGGTCGAGGGGCTCGCCGATGTCGGCTTCACGCTTGCGGTCTTCGATACGCCGGGCGCCGACAGCGGAGCCGTCCGCATGGTGGCGGAAACCGCCGACCTCTGCCTTCTGCCGGCACGCCCGACGCATCTGGATCTGGAGGCGACGGCGGCGACGTTTCGCGCCGTCACCCTGGCCAAGCGGCGGGCCGCGTTCGTTCTCAATCAATGCCCGTCAACCTATCGGAGTTCGCGGGCCAGCGCGGCCGCGAACGAGTTAACGCAGCTTGGCGTTTTGGCCGAGCCGATGCTGTCGGCGCGCATCGATTTTCAGGATGCGATTGCTGCGGGCCTCGGCGTCACCGAGCACGCCGCCGACGGCGCAGCGGCCCAGGAAGTTGCAACCCTGTGGAACTGGGTCCAGGCCCAGCTGAAAAAGAGCGACAGCGAAACGCCGCAGGTCCGGCAAATGCGCCCGCCGGCGAGCCTGAGCGACCGCCTGGCCAGCATCGGCCGCATGGACCCCTCACGCGCGACCCCGTGACGCCCGCGAAGCCGGTTTGATCGAGCACGGCGCCTTTGCAGCGGCTGCACAATATGCTGGTAAGTGTGCGACCAGCCCTTGAGGTTCCGCGCGCCGAATTTGGGGGGCTTGGGGCGGCGGCGCTCCATCTCCTCGGCCGCGACGTGCAGATCGACGGCTTTGCGGGCCACGTCGATGCTGATCCGGTCGCCGTTTTCGACGGACACGATACGGTGGACATCCGCCCGGTGGCAAGGACGGCTTAGCGTCGCATTCCGCGGGACTACTGCGCCGGAAAATTGTCGGATACACTCGCTGGGCGAAGATCCAGAAAGCCGGATTGTTGAAAACGCGCGTGTAGGGGCCGTGCGATGCAGCAGGTTGCAGACTGGCTGAAAAAACTCGGCATGTCCGAGTACGCCGGGCGCTTTGCCGAAAACCGCATCGATTTCTCGGTCCTGCGCGACCTGACCGATCAGGACCTGAAAGACCTCGGTGTCGTTCTCGGCGATCGCCGGAAGTTGCTGCGCGCGATCGGCGAAATGGGAGGCGCGCCTGAGACGGCGGCCCCGGCGGCCCCGGCGGCGCCCGCAGCGTCACCCGTTGCGCCTCCGCCATCGCGACCGCAGCCGATCTCCGCGCCCGCCGAGGCGGCCGGCGAGCGCCGCTATCTCACGGTCATGTTCTGCGATCTGGTCGGCTCGACCGGCATTTCCGCGAAGCTCGATGCCGAAGAGTGGCGCGACCTCGTCGCCAGCTATCTCGATGCCGCCTCGGCTGCGGTCACGGAGATGGGCGGGCACGTGGCGAAGAAGCTCGGCGACGGGCTTCTGTCGCTGTTCGGCTATCCGGTTGCGCATGAGAACGACGCCGAGCGCGCGGCGCGGGCGGCGCTTGCGATCCAGCGCGCGCTTGGCGAACTCAACCGCAAGAATGCCGGCACCGGCAAGCCGCAATTGCAAGCCCGCATCGGGCTGGAAACCGGTCCTGCCGTGGTCGATGCGGGCGGCGAGATTTATGGCGACGTTGCCAACATCGCGGCCCGCGTCGAGGCGCAGGCCGAGCCCGGCGCGGTGCTGGTCACGGCGCGGGTGCAGCGCCAGGTCGCCGGGCTGTTTGTCGCGGAAGAGCGCGGCACGCATGCGCTCAAGGGCGTGCCCGAACCGACGGTGCTGTTCCGCCTCGTGCGGGCCAGCGGCGGCGGCCGCCGCTCGGCGCAGCGCAATCTCACGCCGCTCGTTGGCCGCGACGACGAAATGGCGATGCTGCTACGGCGCTGGAAGCGGGCGCAGCAGGGCGACGGCCAGCTGGTGATGATCGTCGGCGAGCCGGGCTTGGGCAAATCCCGCCTGATCGAGGAATTTCACGCCCGGCTCTCCGACACGCCGCACACCTGGGTCGAGTGGAGCTGCTCGCAGCTTTTGCAGAACACGCCGCTGCACCCGATCGCCGAATGGGGGCGGCAGCGCTTCGGCGGCGCCGATGTGCCGGCGGAGCGGCGGCTTGCCGAGCTGGAGAGTTCGCTTTCGCAGGTCAAGCTCGATCCGGCGGAGAACGCTTCTCTGCTCGCGCCGCTGCTCGACATTCCGCTGCCGAAGGACCGCGTTCCGGCTCTGGCGGCGGAGGAATTGCGGCGCCGGCAACTCGCCGCGCTGACCAACTGGGTGATGGCCGGCGCGAAGGTGCAGCCGGTGGTGCTGGCGTTCGAGGATCTGCACTGGGCCGATCCGACCACGCTCGACGTGCTGCGCGGCATCGCCGAACGTGGCGCACTGGCGCCGCTTTTCATCCTGGCGACGACGCGGCCGGAATTCCGGCCGCCCTGGAGCATGCGCTCGCATCACGGCACCGTCTCGCTGGCGCCGCTCGACCGCGCCCAGGTCCGCAACATGGTGGCGGAATTGTCCGCCCGTCACGCGCTGCCGCGCGACGTGGTCGAGGATGTCGCCGCCCGCACCGGCGGCGTGCCGCTGTTCGTCGAGGAGGTGACGCGGCTTTTGCTGGAGCGCGGGGAGGGCGGCGGCGGCATCCACGACATCCCGCCGACGCTGCAGCAGTCGCTGATGGCGCGGCTCGACCGGCTCGGGCCGGCGCGCGAAGTGGCGCAGATCGGTTCGGTGATCGGACGCGGTTTCTCGTACAAGCTGCTGCGCGACGTGGCCGGCATGGACGATGCGCCGCTGCAAGCCGCACTGGAAAAGCTCGCCGACGCCGACACTCTTCTGGTGCAAGGCCTGCCGCCGGAAAGCGATTATCGTTTCAAGCACGCGCTCATCCAGGACGCGGCTTACGAAAATCTCCTCAGGAGCCGCCGCCAGGTCCTGCACCGCCGCGTCGCCGAAATCTTGCGCGACCGCTTCGCCGACACCGCCGCGGCCGAGCCGGAAGCGCTCGCCTATCACTTCACCCAAGCCGGTATGACCGACGCCGCGATCGAATGGTGGGGCAAGGCCGGCGACCAGGCGCTGCGCCGCTCCGCCTTCCAGGAAGCGATCGCGCATCTCGGCAAGGCCATCGAGATGGCCGACAAGGAGGGCGAGGCCAAGCTACACGCGGCGGCAGTTCCGACAACGACTTCGCCTGACCAGCGTCTGAAACTACAAACCAGCTACGGCCATGCGATGATGTTTTCGCGCGGTTTCGGTCCCCAAGAAACGAAGGCCGCCTTCACGCGCGCCCACGAGCTTGCCGACAGGATAGACAGTCCCGCAGAGCGATTTGGGGCCTACACCGGAGTATTGGTCGGCGGGTGGATGCGGGGTGAGATCGGCGCGGCGCGGGGTGCTGCTGAGCGCTTTTTAAGCGAAGCGGAGGCGGCGGCACTGCCAATGGAAGTCGGGGTAGTACTCCGCTATTTGGGGGGCTCTTGCCTATGGCATGGTCATTTTTCCGAGGCGAAACAGCATCTGCTCAGGGCGCTCAATAGCTTCGATCCGGAACGCGATCGTGAGGCGCGGTTTCGCTTTGGCATAGGTACAGATGTTGGGGTAATGCTGTATCTCGCGTTAGTTGAATGGGCCCTCGGAGAGTCGGCGCACGCGCGAGAGCTGGCCGCGCAAGCGGTGAAGCGCGCTGTCGAATCCGGCCATGTCCCGAACCAGATTAGCGCCAGCCTGTTCACGGCCGTTTTCGATTCGGTTCGGTGCGACGCCGAGGCTGCGCTCCGCGTCGCAGAAAATTTAGTGGACTTGAGCCGACAGCACGGAGCAACACTGTTTCTGTCGTTGGGGCTGGCAATTTCCGCCTGGACGCGTGCTCGGCTTGGCGATCATGTGAGCGGTGCATCAGAGCTTCGACAGACTTTGGCGTCACATCTTGAACAGGGAACCAAGTTTGTGGCGCCGCTCCTTGGAGGCCTGCTCGCCGAACTTGAAGCGGAGCAAGGCAGCTCCGAACAAGCTTTGAACGATGTCGATACGGCGCTAACACTCGCGCGAGAGACGGGAGAATGCTGGACCGACGCTATTCTGCATCGCATCCGCGGCGAGATTTTGTTGAAACGCGATCCGGCGAACACGGCGCCGGCCGAGGAAGCCTTTCTCACCGCCATCGCCATCGCGCAACAACAAAAAGCGCGCAGCTTCGAGCTGCAGGCAGCACTTGCGTTGGCGAGGCTTTACCAGAGCACGAACCGCGCTGCCGACGCCCATGCGGTGCTCGCCACCGTGCTGGAAGGTTTTGTACCGACCCCGGAGTTTCAGGAAATCGCGGACGCGCAAACGCTGCTCGCCGCGCTCGGCGAAACTAGCGAAGTCAAAAATGCCACCGCCTCGCGACAGCGCCGGCTCAAGCTGCAGACAAGCTATGGCAACGCTTTACTCCAGGCGCGCGGGATGCATTCGCTTGAAACACAACAAGCGTTCAGCCGCGCCCGCGAGCTTGCTGGCGGCGTCGACGACCCGTTGCAGCGTTTCTCCAGCTATTACGGCCTCTGGGTCGGTGGCTATGTGCGCAGCGAAAAAGCGACCATGACTGAAGCCGCGGAGGCGTTGCTGAAGGAGGCCGAGTCCCGGCCGGACTCGGCCGAAGCCGGCGTCGCCCATCGCATCCACGGAGTAACCTGCTGGGTTGTAGGTGGTGATGCCGCGACCGCCGGTGAACATCTTGAGACGGCGCTCGCGCTCTATCGTCCGGAGCGCGACCGCGAGCTCGCCCATCGCTTCGCTCAGGATATTGGCGTTGCCGCGATGATTTATCTCTCGCTCGTTCGATGGGTGCTCGGCGAGTGCGATCGGGCACGGGACGTGATGAAAGAGGCGTTGGCACTGGCGACGGAAACCAAGCATATCCCGACGCTTGTCTATGCCCATTACCATGTTGCGTGGCTCGAAACCATGCGCCTCGATCCAGGCGGCGCCAAACGCCACGCAGAGGCTGGTCTCGTGCTTGCGCGCGAGCACGGGTTGAAGCTCTGGACCCTCTTGCTGCCCGTGACTGCAGCTTGGGCCGATGCGTGCTCGGGCCGGACGCAGGCAGGTTGGGAAGAAATGCGTCGCCGGCTGGCGGACTATGGCGAGCATGGCGTCGTGCCATTCACGGACGCGATCTCTCGGGCGCAACTTGCGGGGGGTCTAGCCGATGTAGGGGACGTCGAGGCGGCGCTCGCGACAGTGGATCAGGCGATCATCGAAGCAAAACAATCGGGCGTATGTTGCTTTGATGCGGAAACTTATCGCATCCGCGGCGAGATTTTGTTGAAACGCGATCCGGCGAACACGGCGCCGGCCGAGGAAGCCTTCCTCGCCGCTATTGCGATTGCTCAACAGCAAAAGGCGCGCAGCTTCGAGCTGCGCGCGGCACTGTCGCTGGCGAAGCTTTATCAATCCACCAACCGCGCCGCCGATGCCCACGCCGTGCTCGCGCCCGCGCTCGAAGGCTTTTCGCCGACGCCGGAATTCCCGGACATCGAGGAAGCGCAAACCCTTCTCGCCGCGCTCGCCGAAGCCTCCGAAGTGAAGAACACCGCCGCGGCGCGGCAACGCCGGCTGAAGCTACAAACCAGCTACGGCCAGGCGTTGATCTGGGGCAAGGGTTACGCCGCGCCGGAGACGGTCAGCTGCGTTCGCGCGCGCCCGAGACCTCGCTGCGAGAACGGGTAATGCCGCTGCGCAATTCGAAAGCTATTACGGCCAGTGGGGCGCGAGTTTGTTACGCAGCGACCTGCGAAGCGGCTCGCGAAATTGCCGAAGCCTTCCTGCGTGAGACGGAAGGTGGCGGGCCAACGTTGGAAGCGGGGGTCGCGCTGCGCACCTTGGGTCTAACGCGTCTCTATCAGGGCGAGCTCACCCAAGGCCGGAAACTCCTCGATGATGCCCTAAACAGTCATGAACCCGAGCGTGATCGCGGTGCCAGATTCCGTTTTGGCATGGATTCGGACGTCACGGCGATGACCTACCTCGCTCAGGCGAGTTGGTTGGTCGGCGATGTGGCGGCCGCTCGCAAACTGATCGAGACCGCGGAAAACCGCGCGGTCGCCGCCGCCCATGTCCCGACGCTCGCTCAGTATACGACTACAAAGTAAATCTTCATGTCCTGCGTGGCGAAGCCAGCTCCGCTCAGCGAGACGCGGAAACGCTCGGCGAGCTCGGCGAAAAACATGGGATGCCGCTCTACTGACCACGGAGCGATATATCAGGCTGGGCCCGTTCACGGCTCGGTGATCGCGCAGGCGGCCTGCGGAGATGCGCGGGGAATTTGCGGCCTTTTCTGAACGTGGAAGCAGGCTGTTTGGACCACTGTTCCGAGGCCTGCTTGCCGGGATTGAAGCCGAGGGGGAGGGCGTAGAAGAAGCCTTGGCCCGGATTGACGAGGCGCTGGTCGCTCGCCGGCGAAACGGGCGAACACTGGACCGACGCGCTTCCTGCACCGCATCCGCGGCGAAATTTTATTGAAGCACGACCCGGCAAACCCGACGCTCGCCGAAGAAGCTTTCCTCACTGCTATCGCCGTGGCGAGGGAACAGAAGGCGCGGAGCTTCGAGCTGCGCGCGGCGCTTTCGCTGGCGAAACTTTATCAGAGCACAAACCGCGCCGCCGATGCCCACGCCGTGCTCGCGCCAGCGCTCGCAGGCTTTTCGCCGACGCCGGAATTCCCGGAGATCGAGGAAGCGCACGCGCTGCTCGCCGCGCTTGCCGAAAGCGACGAAGTGAAGAACGCTGCCGCCTCGCGCCAGCGCCGGCTGAAGCTACAGACCAGCTACGGCCAGGCCCTCATGTGGTCCAAGGGCTACGCCGCCGAGGAAACCAAGGCCGCGATCAGCCGTGCCCAAGAACTCGCTGGAAATACCGATAACATGCCGAGCGATTTGCTGCCTATTACGGGCAGTGGGCCGGCAGTTTGCTGCGGGCCGAGCTGAACTCGGCACGGGAAACTGCCACCGTTTCGGCGTGAAGCGGAGCGCGGGGCGACCGACTGAGGCGGCGGTCGCTCTGCGCTTCTTGGGCCTGACCTGCCTTTGGCAGGCCGATTTTATCGAGGCGCGCGCGCGCCTCGATGAGGCGCTGCGGATTTATGATTCCGAACGCGATCGCGACGCCAAGTTCCGTTTCGGCACCGATACCCTCGCCGTAGCCACGGTTCACCTTGCGCAGGCGAACTGGCTGCTCGGTAACGTCGATCAGGCAAGGGAACTGATGCAAGAGGCGGTGACGCGCGCGGGCGAAACCACACACGCGCCGACCGTGACGAACGTCGACTACTTCAGAGCCGTATTCGAGGTGCTTCGCGGCGACACCGGAGCTGCCTTGCGTACCGCCAACTCTCTCCTCGAACTCACGCGCCAGCACGGCATTTCGGTTTACGCGACCCTCGGAACAATGTGCTCAGGTTGGGCCCGCGCTCGGCTCGGCGATCGCGAGGCCGGCGTGGCGGAATTTCGTGAAGCGCTGGAGACATACACTGGTCAAGGAAACAAGGGCCACGTGCCACTCCACCAAGGTCTGCTCGCCGAACTTGAGGCCGAGGGCCAGGAAACGGAAGGCGCCTTGACCCGGATGGACGCAGCGTTGGCGCTCGCGGGCGAGACGGGCGAACACTGGACCGATGCTTTCCTCCACCGCGTCCGTGGCGAGATTTTGTTGAAGCGCGATCCGGCGAAACAGCGCGCCGGCCGAGGAAGCGTTCCTCACCGCCATCGAATCGCGCGAAAACAGAAGGCGCGGAGCTTCGAGCTGCAGGCGGCACTGTCGGTGGCAAAACTTTATCAGTGGACAGACCGCGCCGCCGACGCCCATGCAGTGCTCGCGCCAGCGCTCGAAGGTTTTTCGCCGACGCCGGAATTCCCCGAGATCGAGCAGGCGCAGACTTTGCTCGCCGCACTTGCCGCAACTGATGAGGTGAAAAACGCAACGGCGGCTCGGCGACAGCGCCGGTAAAGCTCCAGGCAGCCTACGCTGGGCATGATTTCGGCACGGGGCCATGGCGCGGAGGAAACGAACGCCGCCTTCGCACGGGCACGCGATCTCGCTGCCAACATCGAGGATCCGGCCGAGCGATTCCCGATTTATTACGGATTTGGGTGGGCAGCTTGGTCCGCGGGCGAATCTCGGTGATGCGCGATATCGCGGAGGCCGCCAGCCGAGATGCAGAAAACAACCCAGGCCTGAGCGAAGCCTGCACCGGGTGGCGCAGCGTCGGCGTGACCCGCTCGTATGAAGGCAATTTCGTTGCCGCGCGCGCAGCCTTGAGAAGGCTCGCCAGGTTACGATCCGCAACGGGATCGCGACCTGGCGTTCCGCTTCGTCCGGACATCGGCGTATCGGCGACCGTGGCCAATTGGCCCACGACAATTGTGGGCAGCAAGGGGAAATCCGTCGGCGCGAACGATCTTGCCATCGGAAGAGCGTCGAACATGCGGCGAACCGGTCATGTTGCGACGATGGTTTATGCGCATTGCACCTCCAGGCCATGTTTGAAACTTGTCGTGCGCCGCGATCCCGTCCACGCCGCAATCGAAGTCGGCGCGTTCGCCATACTCGCCCGCAAGACATGGGATGCCGGTCTGGATGGCCTACGCGGATATTCTCAAGTCTGGGGTCCTTGGCGACGACGGCCATCGCGATGCCGATCTTGGGCATGCGCGCCGGGATTGCACAGCTCACGAGCAAAAATTGCGCTCTACGCGCCATTGCTTAAAGGCCTGTGGCTGGCGCTGAAGCGGAGGCCGGCCAAATCGACGCCGCGCTCGGCCAGCGTCGATCAAGCGCTCGCGGAGACTGGGCAGCACACGGGAGACGCTGGATCGAAGCCGAGCTGCACCGTGTCCGCGGCGAGATTTTGCTCAAGCGCGATCCGGCGAATCTGGCTCCCGCCGAGGAAGCCTTACTCACCGCCATCGCCGTCGCGCGAGAGCAGAAAGCGCGGAGCTTCGAGCTGCGCGCGGCGCTGTCGCTGGCGAAACTTTATCAATCGACCGGTCGCGCTGCCGATGCCCGCGCAGTGCTCACAACCGCGCTCGCAGGTTTCTCGCCGACGCCGGAATTTCCGGAGATTGCACAAGCCCAATCTCTGCTCGCGGCGCTTGCGCCCTGAGCGTATGAATTCAGGTTCGTGTCATTATTACTCATCATGGCCGGACTTGTTCTGACTTGTTCCGGCCATCTACGTCTTTGCTGCGCCGCTGGAAGACGTGGATGCCCGCGACAAGCGCCGGCATGACGAGTCTGGTAAACCTGGTTGATTGTCTAGTCCGACGCGAGCGGGCACGCGCTGGACGCGGTGCCTGCCGGCGGGGATATTTCGACCTGTCACGATGAAGTGGGGCGGGCGCCGGCAGGCGGCGCGCGTACTGCGGTCGGCAACAGCATGGGGGCGTTTGGACATGGGGAAGCTTGAGAACAAGCGGGCGCTGGTCACCGGGAGCAGTTCCGGCATCGGCGCCGGCGTGGCGCTCGCTTTCGCGCGCGAGGGCGCCGACGTTGTCGTCAATTATCCCGGTCCGGAGCAGCGGCAGGCGGCCGAGAAAATCGCCGAACAGGTACGCGCGGCGGGCCGGCGCAGCAACGCGATCCAGGCCGACGTCAGCGAACCGGGGCAGGTGGCGCGGCTGGTCGAGGGCGCCACGGCGGCTTTCGGCGGCATCGACATTCTGGTCAACAACGCCGGCATCGCCGGCAGCAACGCTGTCGAGGACATCACCATCGCCGAATGGGACCGCATGATCGCGGTGCATCTGCGCAGCGTCTTTTTGGTGACGCGCCTGGTGCTGCCGATGATGTACCGGCAGGACGGAGGCAAGATCGTCAATACCGCCTCGCAGCTCGCCTACAAGGCGTCGGCCGGGCTGTCGCACTATGTGGCGGCGAAGGCGGCGATCATCGCCTTCACGCGCTGTCTGGCGCTCGAGATCGGCGGCCGCAACGTCAACGCCAATTGCGTGGCCCCGGGCGCCACCCGCACGCCGATCCTCGCCGGCGTTTCCGACGACCTGATGGCCGAGATTGAAAGCGCCATCCCCAAGGGCCGCCTCGCCGAGGTCGACGACATCGTGCCGTCCTATGTGTTCCTGGCGTCCGACGAGGCGCGGCACTATCAGGGCCAGTGCATCAGCCCCAACGGCGGCGACGCCTTCCTCTGATCGGAGAGGCGCAAGATGGCGGACATTCGGTTCGCGCACGTTACGGTCAACGGCGTCAAGCTGCATGTCGCCGAGGCCGGTCCGCGCGACGGCCGCCTGGTTTTGCTGCTGCATGGCTTTCCCGAGTACTGGGAGAGCTGGCGCTCCTACATCGATCGCCTCGCTTCCGCCGGCTATCACGTCGTGGTCCCCGATCAGCGCGGCTATAATCTGAGCGACAAGCCGGCCGGGCTGCGTGCTTATGACATCGACACGCTGGCCGCCGATGTTGGCGGGCTCGCCGGCCATTTCGGCCAGCGCCGCTACACCGTCATCGGCCACGATTGGGGCGGGCTGGTCGCCTGGTGGATCGCGACCAGACACCCCGAACAGCTCGATCAGCTCGTCATCATGAACGCGCCGCACCCCAGCGTCTGGCGCGAAGCCATGCGCGACAATCCGGAGCAGCGGCGGCGGAGCTGGTATGTGCGGGTGTTCCGGCTGCCCTGGCTGCCGGAGTATTTGCTCCGGCGCCGGCATTTCGGTGTGCTGGCGGAAAGCATCAGCCGGCGCGCCCGGCCCGGCACGGTCACGTCTCAGGAATTGGATCGTCATCGCGCCGCCTGGTCGCAGCCGGGCGCGCTGACCGCCATGCTGAACTGGTATCGCGCCTTTCTGGTGAAGGATTTGCCGATCAGTGCGCAATGCCGGATTGCCACACCGGCGTTGTTGATCTGGGGCGAGCGCGATCCGTACGGCGTGCGGCAGCTCGCCGACGACACCTTGGCCATGTGCGACAGCGCGCAAGCCTTTTCCTTCAAGGACGCCACCCATTGGGTGCAGCACGACGAACCGCAGCGCTGCGCCGAAGCCCTGCTCGGCTTTCTCAAACGCGGGCCGTAATGGGTTGGCGCGCGGGAATGGCGAACCAAACGACCGGTTAAGCGCCTTTATTGGCAAACAGGCCGGTTTTGGCCCGGTGCGCCGCCGTTAATATTTTCTGATCCTGCGCGCCATAAACTCGTCGGCGGCATTAATCGCGACCTAATATCTCTTTGGTATTGGTACACAGCTGCGGACTTCTCCTGTTTCGCGGGCGTTCGCGCCCGGAAAAAGCTAGGCTCACACCACCCTCCATCTGGAAACGCCATCATGTTGCAGCAACTCAATCGGCTGACGCTCCCGGCCGCGATCTCGATAGCATCTTTTGATGCCACCTTCTTCGTTGTCGCCCAGATCGTCGGCATGACCGGCCGCGAGGTCGTTCTCGGCGTTGTTGCCGGCGCGGTCGGCGGATTGAGCGTGCTGGCGGCGGTACTTTGGCAGTCGGCAAGGCATGTCGGGGCGCCGGCCGCCAACTGAGATCGACACTGTATGCGAAACGCTCGTCTTTGCGTTCTCTTCAAGACGTTGTTGCAGCCGAGGTAAGAAATGCGGGATCGTTTGCGCGCCTTTGTCAAAGACGAGTCCGGCGCCACGGCCATTGAATACGCCCTGATCGCCTCCGGCATTGCCCTCGTCATTATCACGGCGGTCAAGGGCATCGGCACGAGGCTCAACACCACGTTTTCCTCGATCTCCACGCAGTTGAAATAGCGGCACAACGCCGCTGCGGAATAGGCCTGCGGCGGGCTTATAGGCCCCCCGGGGCGCCCGCCTGCGCTGGACTCGCGCCCGAAAATTGGTGCATTAGTACCCCAACATCGAGCGGGCCCATCTCGACCCACATTTTAGTTGGGAGGAACATATGAAGCGGCTATTTGGCCTGACCATTGCAGCGAGCCTGCTCAGTTGCGGAGCGGCCTCCGCCCAGGTTTCGGACGGCGTCGTCAAGCTCGGCGTGCTCAACGACATGTCGAGCCTTTACGCCGATGCCTCCGGCAAAGGCGGCCTCCTGGCGGCGCAGATGGCGGTCGAGGACTTTGGCGGCAAGGTGCTTGGCGCCCCGATCGAAGTCATCTCCGGCGATCATCAAAACAAGCCCGATGTCGGCGCCGGCATCGCGCGCCAATGGATCGATACCGACCATGTCGACGTCATCGTCGACGTGCCGACATCGTCGGTCGCCTTGGCGATCCAGGAGGTCACGCGCGAGAAGAAGCGGCTGTTCCTGATGTCCGGCCCGGCATCCTCGGACCTGACCGGCAAGGCCTGCTCGCCCTACGGCTTCCAGTGGACTTACGACACCTACGCGCTCGCCCACGGCACCGGCGGCGCTCTGGTCAAACAAGGCGGCACCTCGTGGTTTTTCATCACCGCCGATTACGCCTTCGGTCATGCCCTGGAGCGCGATACCGGCAACGCCGTCAAGGCGGCAGGCGGCACCGTGCTTGGCGCCGTGCGCGCTCCGCTCAACACCCAGGACTTCTCTTCGTTTCTGCTGCAGGCCCAAGCCTCCAAGGCCAAGGTCATCGGGCTCGCCAATGCCGGCGGCGACACCATCAATTCGATCAAGCAGGCCTCGGAATTCGGCGTCGTCGCCGGCGGCCAGAAGCTGGCGGGGCTGCTCATCTTCCTGACCGATGTTCACTCGATCGGATTAAAGACCGCCCAGGGCCTGACCATCACGTCGGCCTGGTATTGGGACAAGGATGAGGCATCGCGCGCCTTCGCCAAGCGGTTCATGGCGAGGAACCACAACGGCTTGCCGCCGACCTACCTCCAGGCCGGCATCTACAGCGAGGTCGCCCACTACCTCAAGGCGGTCAAGGCTGCCGGCACCGACGACACCGATAAGGTCGCCGCCCAGATGCGCAAGATGAAGATCAACGACTTCATGACCAAGGACGGCTGGATCCGCGAGGACGGCCGCGTCATGCGCGACATGTATCTCGAAGAGGTGAAGTCGCCGGCGGAATCGAAATACCCGTTCGATTATTTCAAGATCCTGACGACCATTCCGGCCGAAGAGGCGTTCCGGCCGCTCAAGGACGGAGGCTGCCCGCTGGTGCACGGCTGAGCCGGGTAGGCGCGATCGATCGAGAGACGTCTCGTCGGTAAAGTCGTTTACGAAGGTGCGGTCGCCCGCGTGACGGCGACGGAAGAAGGCAGTGAGCTTAGGGCCGCGCTGATCTATCGCGCCGAGGGATTGGTTCATCCCGGGCAGATGCTGCGGCTCGCCAATATGGCGCTGGTGCAGAATGTCGTCCTCGGCCCCTGGATTCACATCGGCAGCAAGGTGAGCAATTACGCCGCCGTGCGCGTTGGCGAACAATTGACGCTGCACTCCGAGATCAAATCGAACGCCCTCTCAAAGGGTCATGCGATCGTTGAATTCGACGCGATCGTCATCGCTGAAGGCGAAAGAAGCGTCGCCGAAATCGCCCACACCGCCATCTGGCGGCCGCGGCAGGCGTCGGAGGTTTCGCACGCGGGTGCACCGTGACGTCACCGCGTTAGGTCGAGCGCGATCGCTAGGTTCTAAGATTTGCGGAACGCGCTTTTCTGGCCGAGGATTTGCGCGCAAGCGCTTGCCGCATCGCCACGCCGCCTGTGGCGAGTGATCCGTACGGCGCTAGGCAACGCGGTGCATCGCTTCCAACGTCGCCAAGCTCCCGGGGCTGCTGCGCCGATAGGGGATTAGGGAATAGGGAATAGGGAAAATCCCGCGCCCGAAGCGGAAGGTCCCGCCGATTATCCGTGTTGGCCGGGCGGCGGGACTTGAACCCGCACCCTCCGCGCCCCTAGTATCCAGTTGTCAGACAGGATTTCGGTGAACCGACTAATACCAACGCGCGGAGTGGCTGACTCTTCGGGATTCCCAAATCATCTGCGAAATGATTCAAGGTGGCAAACGGAGGGTCGTTTGCCATGGGCCAGGCTATTGCGGTGAGGGCTGATTTACGGCGGGCGAGGTCCGCGGGCTCGCCAAGCGGGCGAAGGACGGCGGCGCAGGCGCGGCGGCTTTTGGCGATCGCGGCGGTGCTCGATGGAGCATCGCGGACGGATGCGGCGACGATAGGCGGAATGGACCGTCAGACGTTGCGGGACTGGGTGATCCGGTTCAACGAGCAAGGGCCGGACGGTCTCATCAACATTCCCTCCCCGGGCGTGCCACCCAAGCTGGGCAAAAAACACAGGGCCTTTCTGGTCCGGCTCGTGGAGGAGGGTCCTATCCCGGCGGTGCACGGCGTGGTGCGCTGGCGGGCGTGCGATCTGATCATGCGGCTGCACGAGGAGTTTGGGCTCTCGGTGTCGGACGACACGATCTATCGTGCTTTGAAGGGCTTGGGCTTCTCGCATGTGAGCGCCCGGCCGAAAGCCTACAAGCAGGACCCTGATGCCATGGAGGCGTTCAAAAAAACTTTGCCGTACGCGTGGCGGAAGTCCGCGCAAAACTCGCGCCGGGCACACCGGTAGAGGTCTGGTTCCAGGACGAGATGCGGGTCGGCCAAAAGAACAAGCTCACCTATCGCTGGGCCAGGAAGGGTTCGCGTCCCCGCGCCGCGCATGATCAGCGCACCCAATCGACCTATCTGTTCGGCGCGGTATGCCCTGAACATGGAGCTGGCGCCGCTCTCGTTCTGCCGTTCTGCAACACCGAAGCCATGCAGCTTCATCTCGACGAGATCGCCACAAGAGTCACCGCCGGCGCACACGCCATCCTTATCCTCGATCAGGCCGGCTGGCACGGCGCCAAGGACCTCAGGATTCCCAGCAATCTATCGCTCTTGCCATTGCCGCCGCGTGCGCCAGAACTCAACCCCAAGAAAACATCTGGCAGTTCATGCGCCAGAACTGGCTGTCGAACCGTATCTTCAAATCCTTCGACGACATCGTCGATCACTGTTGCTACGCATGGAACACACTGATCGATCAGCCCTGGAAAATCATGTCCATCGCACACCGCGACTGGGCGGTCGTCGGTCACTCAATCTGAGGATTGGTATAAGTATCGGTCAGCGCGGCGCTCTATCCGTTGGAGCTACGCCCGTTCAGGGAAGATACGCTCCAACCGTTTGTCGGCAACGGCAAAAGGACCTCAGCGAACATCGGGTTTCAGAACCGGATGCGCCGGGACACCAAAGGTGAACGCGTAAGACGTTGATTAATCATGCTAATTCATAATTTTGTTTCATTCGTCCCGAGGCTACATCGGGCTGACGTAGTCATCGGAACAAATAAACTCGCGCACAGGAATTCGTGACAGAGTCGGACCTCATAAGCAGGTATGCGCGATAACCCCTTCATCGCCCAACAATTTTCGTGACCGGAACATACTGAAGGCCAGCGCAACTACGCGCTGGAGCAAATAAAACTTTCATCGGGCTGCCGCCGATGGCGGCGAACCTCGTTGAGCAGAGAGACTGCTGAGCAGAATGGGACTAGTACCTCCGCACAGTGATTATGACAGGTTCAATCGGGGGTCAAAGTAGCTCTGGCAGGTGCTTTGGATCAACGAGCACTTCGATGCTGCGGGGAACCCTTGGCTGCCTTCTGATGAAGCCTGCTCGTTCGAGCGTCAACACCATCTGGTGAACCGAAGGCGGGCTGACGCGGAAATATTGCTGCATGTCGGTTTCGGCCGGAGGCCGGCGGTGCAGGCGCGTGTAGAGTTGGATAAACGCCAAATACTGGCCCTGTTTGGGCGTGAAGGTTTTTGCAGGGCGTCTCACGCCGGCCATCCGATTTAGCTGTTCGTCCGTGCCTCGAACGAGGAGGAGGCATGGATGAATGTACGCTATCGGGTCGAACTCAGCCAAACCGAGCGCACCGAACTCACCGCGCTTCTTAGCGGCGGCAAGCATGCGGCGCGCAAACTCAAGCGGGCGCAGATTTTGCTGGCCGCCGACGCGGGGGCCAGCGACGACGATATCGCGCGGAGCGTGGGCGTTGGGGGCTCGACCGTTTACCGGACCAAGCAGCGCTTCGTGCTCGACAACCTGGAGACGGCGCTTCGTGAAGAGCCGCGCGCTGGAGCAAGCCGCAAGCTCTCGGGCAAAGAGGAAGCGCTGCTGGTCGCGACGGCCTGTTCCAAGCCACCGCAGGGCCGTGCCCGCTGGACGCTCGAGCTGTTGGCGGGTGAGCTGATCAGGCTCACCGAGCACGACAGTATCTCCCGTGAGACTGTGCGCCGGCGGCTGGCCGAAAACCACCTCAAGCCTTGGCGCAAGGACATGTGGTGCATCCCGCAGGTCGACGGCGAGTACGTCGCCCGCATGGAGGATGTGCTCGATCTCTATGCCGAAGCCCCCGATCCCAAGCGCCCGGTGGTCTGTTTCGACGAAAGCCCAACCCAGCTCATCGGCGAGGTGAGGGAGCCAATCCCGGCCGAACCGCGCCAGATCGAGCGCTACGACTGCGAGTATAAGCGAAACGGAACCGCTAACCTGTTTATCTTCCTCGATGTGCATCGACCGTGGCGCAAGGGCAAAGTCACCGATAGCCGTGCCGCGGTCGACTTCGCCGCTTGCATGCGCGAACTCACCGACGTTCACTTTCCTCAGGCAGAGCGCATCCGGGTCGTACTGGACAATCTCTCGACGCACTTCCCCGGCTCGCTCTACCAGGCCTTCCCGCCTTGCGAAGCGCGACGGGTGCTGCGCCGGCTGGAGTTCCACTATGTCCCCAAGCACGCCAGTTGGCCCAACATGGTCGAGATCGAGATCGGCGTGCTGCGCAGCCAATGCCTGGACCGACGCATCGCTACCAAGGAGCAACTTGTATCCGAAATCGCAGCCTGGGAACGCCAGCGCAATGCCTCAGGAGCCCGCATCAATTGGATGTTCACGACCGAAAAAGCCCGCACCAAAATGGGCCGCGCCTACCCCGAACCAATCGGCGCGACCAAAGAGTCATAATCATTGTGCAGAGGTACTAGGCAATCTGCCCCATGGGATGCTCGCCTCCAAGCTGCGGGGGCCCTGCGTGATTAGCATGGCGCTAAATAACCTTTAAGGCGGCGCTCGAAGCTGTTCGTCAATTGTCCCTCATCCACCGTTGTTCACAGGTCGCGACAATTGCCCAGTGGTTTTTTCTATTTTTGCTTGCAGCGCCGAAAAGTTCATTTAGGTCAGAAAGGGCCATATGACGGCGGGACCGGAGGCTGGTGCGCAGCCCCCGGTGCCGGTCGAAGCCAATAGCGCAAAGGCTGACCAATGGTTGGAGCGGGTTGGGCGTCCGGTAGCGCCGTCGGCTGCCGGATGCCCCCGCCGCCCAAACATAGAAGCGAAGGGTTTAACGATTTAAGTGCGGTCGGCACCCCGTCCACACCCGCGGATCGTTTTTTCCTCAGCGTCCCATCGACGCCCTGATGCCACACCTGCGTACCGCCTTCGCGAAAATGACCATGCCCCGGCGTGTGCGACCTAGTAGGTTCGATGTGCTCGCGCTGGTGGAAGGCTAACCAACCATGCGTAGCAAAACGCGCGCTTTGCGATGTGCCGCTCGGGCAGGTACGGAGCGGAGCAGCTAAATGCTAGACTACGACAAAGCCGTCGCCGAGCTGACCATCCTTCGGGGTTTGATCGACTTTGTTAATAGACAAGTCGGCGTCTATACGGATTGCCTATCAGGTTTCGAAGGAAACGTCGTGCGAATCAGGCGGCAGGTCGCGCGTGTTCTGCGCCCCGCCGGCCGAAAGATCGACCAAGGCAGACCCGTCATCGTACATGCAAGCATCGAGGATCCCAGTTCTCCCGACGTTATCCATCACCGGATCATTCGCGCCAGCGAATTTGTTTCAGCCAACGCTGAAACCGGCTTTAATGAGCAGCAGGTATGCTGGTCGATTATTGTGTTCCTGTTCGCCTATTGGGACGAGGAGATCAGACCGCAGATCGCTCGCGTGCGCGGAGTACCGACCGATGATGTAAAGATCGACGCTTTAGGCGATCTCCGGGTTCTTCGGAAGAGTATCATCCATGCGAGAGGTGTGCTTTCAGCGGCCGACTATCGAAAGCTAAAAAGAATGGGTAGTCTCATGAAGCCCGATGCGACGATCATGCTGTCCCATGACGATATGCATGGGCTTTTCGTGATGATTAAGCAGGGCATTGCCGAAATAATCATGACCTACGCAGCAAAGCTTCCGGGTGCCCCCGATGTCTCCGACCTTACGGACATCGCTATTCAGAACGCACCACCGCTTAGGTGAGGGTTGCATTAGTAAAAACGCAGGTGCTTCGACACATAATGATGACCTTCCTCACAGTGATGTTCCCATCAGTTGCTGTTCTCGGCTTAGTCATCGTTCTAATTGGATCGGTCGTTACGGCGCGCGCGGTTATCATCAAAGAAGACGATGCTATCAAAGTGGCAGGTCAGGCTGGTTTTTCTGGCTATGATGCACAGCTTCCAACGCGGGAGCAGTTCTTACAGCAGCCCGCTGTGCGCAACCTAGAGCGGATTTCGGCTGGGTTGAATTGGGATTCCCTGGCGGGCTTTGATGGTTGAAACTTGCGGCGTTGATTCGGATTTTGGAGGGCGGATCGATGCCGAAGCCATGCTCCTTGGAGTTACGTGAGCGCGTTGTGGACGCAGTTGAATCCGGCGCGTCGCGTCGCGCGGCGGCCGATTGGTTCGACGTGAGCCCGAGTTCGGCAATCAAATGGATGCAGCGTCGGCAGGCGACCGGAAGCATCGCTGCCAAGCCGAGCGGGGGCAGCATCTCGCCGCTGGAAGCGCATGCGGACTTTTTACTGGTGCTGATTGCTCGGCAACCGGATCTAACGCTCGACGAAATCGTCGCGGCGATGCGCAAGCGACGGATCGTCTTCAGCCGCAGCGCGGTGTGGCGCTTCTTTCAGCGGCACAAAATTAGCGTCAAAAAAAAGTCTGCGGGCAGCGGAGCAAGAGCGCGCCGACGTGGCCCGCGCTCGGCGGCGCTGGATGCGAGAACAGGGTATGTTTGATCCGGCCCGACTGGTGTTTATCGACGAGACCTCAACCAACACCGCCATGGTGCGACTTCGAGGTCGCTGCCCGCGCGGTGAGCGATTGATCGGCCGCGTGCCGCAGGGGCATTGGAAAAGCATCACCTTTGTGGCGGGCCTGCGCCATGACAAAATGGTTGCGCTTTCGTGATCGATGGGCCGATGACCAGAGCAACCTTTCTCGCCTATCTCGAACAGGGCCTCAGGCCAACACTCAAGCGCGGCGATATCGTCATCATCGACAACCTTCCAGCCCACAAAGGTGTTGCTGTGGAGAAGGCCATCAAAACTGCGCGAGCCCGGCTGCTTTATTTGCCGAAATACTCGCCAGATCTCAATCCAATCGAACTGGCCTTCAGCAAATTGAAAGCGCTTCTGCGCAAGGCTGCTGAGCGAACCATTCCCGGCCTCTGCCGCAGAATCGGGAAACTGATTGCCGCTTTCAGCGCCAGAGAATGCACAAACTACTTCTCCCACGCAGGCTATGGTTCTAAATGACCGGAATCCGCTTCTCTAGACTGCTTTTCGTGACCAAACATCACAATTTGCCGGCGGATGTGCGCACTGTGCACCGCGGCGTTTTCGATGCCGCTTTGCGCGCAGTGCTGACGATTGAATCCGGCGACATCGTTGAGGTGACGACGCTGTCGGGCAACGTCGAAGACCTTCCCGATTCCCGATCCGGATTTCACGTGCTGCCCGAGCATCAGGCGGTGCTGGCGGGCACCGCGCCCGGGGAGGGCCCGCATTTCATGACCGGACCGATCGCGGTTAGGGATGCGCTGCCTGGCGACGAACTGATCGTCGAGATCCTGCACATGGCGCTGGCGCAGGATTGGGGTTGGAATGTCATTGCGCCCGACAAGGGCACGCTGCCGGAACATTTTCCGCAGGGCCGCCGCATTCACGCCGTGATCGATCGCGTGCGCCGCGCGGTGACCCTGCCATGGGGCTTGCAGTTACCAGCGTCGCCGTTCTTCGGGATCATCGGCGTTGCGCCGCCGCCTGCCATGGGCCGCGTGACCTCGGTTATTCCGCGTGCGTTCGGCGGCAATATCGACAACCGGCATCTCGGCGCTGGTGCGACGCTGCATCTTCCGGTCTTCAATCCGGGTGCGCTGCTTTCGGTCGGTGATGGCCACGCCGTTCAGGGCGATGGCGAAGTTTGTCTCACGGCCATTGAGACGGCGCTGACTGGCATGCTGCGTGTGACGCTGAGAAAATCCACCGGCATCGACCGACCTTGGGCGGAAACGCCATCGCGCGTCATCACCATGGCGTTCGATCCGGACCTGAATGCCGCCGCGCAATCCGCCGTGCACGAAATGGTCAAGCTGATCGAGCGCCTCAGCGGCCTTGCCGCCGCCGATGCCTATACGCTGTGCAGCATCGCCGCCGACGTTCACGTCACCCAGCTCGTCAACGTGCATAAAGGCATCCACGTCATGCTGGCGAAGTCGGCATTGGGAGTTGCCCGCTAACGTACAGTCACCCGATCGCCATCTCGTCCTTGCGATGCGCCCAGCCGGTGATGTTGGTCTCGATCACCGAGAAGACCGCGTAAAGCGCCACGCCGAGCACGGCCAGAATGAGGAGGCCGGCAAATACCAGCGGCACGTCGAAGTTGGAGCTGGCGATCATCATGACGTTGCCGATGCCGCGGTTGGAGGCCACGGTTTCGGAGATGACGGTGCCGACGAAAGCAAGCGTAACCGAGACTTTCAGCGAAGCGAAGAAGTAGGGCATGGTCCGCGGCAGGCCGACGTTCCAGAGGATTTCGAGCTTGCTCGCATGCAGCGCCCGCATCACGTCCTCGAGTTCCGGCTCGGTGGTGGCAAGGCCGGTGGCGACATTCACCACGATCGGAAAGATGCACATGATCATCGCCGTGAGCACCGCCGGTACGCCGCCGGCGCCGAACCAGAGCACGAAGATCGGCACCACCGCGACCTTGGGGATGGTGGCAAAGCCGATCAGCAGCGGATAGGCGACGTCGTAGGCAAGCCGTGATGAGCCGATCAGCACGCCGAGCGCGATGCCAATGGCGATGCCGAGGCCAAATCCGATCAGCGTGGTGTAAAGCGTCTGCAAGATGTGCGGCCACAGCGCCGGCATGCGGGCAATCAGCGTGATGATGATCTCGCTCGGCTTCGGCAGCACGATGTCGCTGACGTTGAACAGCCAGCACAGCGCCTCCCAAAGCAGGAAAAATCCGAGGATGAACAGGCCGGAGCCGACATGGCGGCGCAGCTGCGGGTTCATCACGCGGCCTCCTTGGCCGGACGCGCCGTGACGATGAGCTCACGTAGCCGTTGCGTCAGCGTCACAAACGCCGGCGTGTACGACATCTCGATCGTGCGCGGGCGCGGGAACGGCACTTCCGCGTCGTCGATGATCTGTCCGGGCCGGGCCCGCATCACGCAGATGCGGTTGGCGAGGTAGCCGGCCTCTTTCAGGTCATGAGTGACGAGCAGCACCGTCGGGCGCAGCTTGGTCCATAACTCCTGCATGATCGCCCACAGCTCTTCGCGGGTGAACTGATCGAGCGCACCGAACGGCTCGTCGAGCATCAGAAGCTGCGGCTCGTGCACCAGTGCCCGGCACAGCGAGGCGCGCTGCAGCATACCGCCGGAAAGCTCCCATGGTCGTTTGTCGCCGAAATTGGCAAGACCGACTTCTTTCAGCAGGGCATCAGCGCGATCGCGAAATTCCGACTTGCGCTTGGCGCGGTATTGCTGGCGAAAGGGCGGCACGATCTTCAGCGGCAGCATGACGTTCTCGCGCACCGTCAGCCACGGCAGCATGGTCGGGTTTTGGAACGCCATCCCGACCCGAACCGGTTCCGCGCCGACTTGGCGGCCGGCGACATAGACGTAACCGGTGGTGGCGTTGATGAGCCCGCTCACGAGCTTGAGGATGGTGGACTTGCCGCAGCCCGAGGGACCGACCAGCGCGACGAATTCGCCTTGTTTCAAGCGCAGATTCGTCAGTCCCAGAGCGTGGATTTTTTTCGCGGCGCGTCCGTAGCTTAGCGTAACTTCCTCAAGTTCAACGAAATACTGAGAATGGATCCACGGGTCGGGGACTATTGCGGAAATCATGGTCGGTGCTCCACGCTGCGGCTATTGCTGATGCAAGATCGCCGCCATCGTCTGTTCGGCGTGGCGCGGGGCCGGCGCCGGCATGTGCTGGATTTCGTGTACGGAGCGGCCCCAACCGGAAGCGCCTTCGGCGAGCGCGCGGTTCTTCATGACGAAGCGCCCGCGCACCAGCGTGTGCACTGGCAGTCCCTTCACGCGGCGGCCGTTCCACGGCGAGATTTTGGAGCGCGACTGCAGGGCAGCGTCGGTGATGGTGTGGTCGCGCTCAAGATCTACCAACGCCAGGTCGGCGTCGGCTCCCGGCAAGATCGCGCCTTTGCGCGGATAAAGTCCCCAGATTTTTGCCGGGTTGAAAGAACTCAAGCGCACGTAATCGCAGAGCGACAGGCGTCCGGCGCTGACCTCGGTGAGCATTAGCGGCATTTGCGTTTCGACGCCGGGAAATCCGCAATCCACCGCCCAGATGTCGTTGCGGGTCTTTTCTTCTGGCGTGTGCGGGGCGTGATCGGTGGCGATCAAGTCGATGGTGCCGTCGGCGAGCGCCGACCACAGCGGTTCGTGGTTGCGCGCTTCGCGCACCGGCGGATTGACCCGAATGATGCCGGCGAGATCGTGATAGTCGTCGGTCGAGAGCAGGAGGTAGTGCGGGCAGGTTTCGCCGGTGATGTCGACACCGCGGGCTTTGCCGTCGCGCAACGGCCGCAACTCTTCGGCGGATGAGATGTGAAGAATGTGAACGCGCGCGCCGGTCCATTCGGCGAGCACGGCGGCACGGCTGACGGCTTCGACGGCGACGACGGCGGGCCGGGACGCGATATGCGCCAGCGGATCGCGCCGGCCCGCGCGCATCAAACGCTCCTGCCGCCGCTCCATGATCGAATTGGTCTCGGCATGCAGCGAAACGCGCTTTCCCGTTGGCGCGACGGATTCGAAGGCCTCCAGCATGGCGCCGGTCGACGGCGAGGGGATCTTGCCGAAGGTATTGCCCATGTAGAGCTTGAAGCCGATGACGCCGCCGTCGATCAGCGCCGGAACCTGCGCAATGGTGTCCTCGCCGAGCAGACCGTAGAGGCCGAAGTCGACGCAGGCTTTGCTCGCGGCGATAGCGTGCTTGGCGGCGAGTGTTTCGGCGGTACCGGTCGGCGGAACGGTGTTCGGCATGTCGAACACGGTGGTCACGCCGCCGAAGGCGGCGGCGGCTGTCCCCGTCGCCCAATCTTCCTTGTGCGGGTAGCCGGGATCGCGGAAATGCACGTGGACGTCGATGGCGCCGGGGAGAATATGCAGGCCGCGGGCATCGAAGGTCTCGCGCGCCGGCGGCATCGCCTCGTCGGCGCCGACCGACAGCACGCGACCATCCTTGATGGCGATGCTGGCGGCCATCGTGGCGTCGTGAGACACGACGGTGCCGTTGCGGATGACGAGGTCGGCGGTCGCGGCGGCCATTGCGGGCGAGCTCACAACATCGCCCAGCCGCCGTCGACCGGCAGGTCGGCGCCGGTGATCTGGCGGGAAACGTCGCTGGCGAGAAACAGACAGGCATTGGCGACGTCGGAGTCCACGGTCACGCGCTTGAGCGCGTAATCCGCGGCGTGTCGCTGCGCGGCCTCCTCGATACTGATATTGAGGCGCTTGGCCATGTCGGCGCAGACCTTGTCGCGAAAGCGCGGTCCGTCGACCATGCCGGGCGCGACGCAGTTGACGTTGATGTTGTACTGCCCGACCTCGAGCGCGAAGCTCTTGGTGATGCCGCGCAAGCCCCATTTCGAGGCGGAATAGGCCATGCGTCCGGCGCGCCCGCGCATGCCGAACGTGCCGCCGACATTGACGATCTTGCCGTAGCGCTGGCCGATCATGATCGGCAGCACGCTATGCATGATGTGGAATGCGCCGTTCATGTTGAGCTTGATGATGTCGTCGAATTCTTCCGGCGTGGTTTCCACGCCAGTTTTGCCGATCGGTCCGGACCCGCCGGCGACGTTGACGAGGATATCGATGCGGCCGCCGAAGGCGGCCTTGGCCTTCTCGGCGGCGACGGCGCACTGCTGCGGCACCGTGAGATCGCAAGGCACGATGATGGCGCCGCCGCCGGCTGCCTTGACTGATTTGGCGATGGGCTCGATGGCAGCGCTGTCCCGGCCGACGAGGGCCAAATGCGCGCCTTCGGCGGCGAAGGCTTCGGTGATGGCAGCACCCATCCCCTTGGCCGGCCCGGTGATCATCGCCACTCGTCCGTTGAGGTTCAGATCCATGATCGGGCCTCGCTACGAAAGACGTTCTGCCGGGAAAAAAGCGGCCGCTCCGTCCCCAGGCGGAGCGGCCGCAGCGCGCACGATCCGGAAAAGTGGAATCCGGTTTTCCGAAAAAGATCATGCGCGACCAAAAAAAGAGCGGCCTAGAACAATTTTTTCGGCAGCTCGCCGGCCGGCGGCAGAAACGACGGCGTAAAAATCTCGTCGACCGCGGGCGTGCGCGGCAGGTTGACGGCTTCGACCAAAATATCGATCGAGCGCTTGAGCCGGGCGGGGTCAACATTGCCCAGCCCGATCTTGGCGACTTCGGGGTGGCTCATTTCGTCCTTGAGCGTGGCGTCCAGTCGCTCACGCTCGACCGCAACCTTGATCAGCGGTTCGCGCTTGGCGACGGCGGCGACGGCGGCATCGGGATCCTTCAGCGCGTCTTCGATGCCGTGATTGATCGCGGCGACCAGCCCGCGCACCGCAGCGGGATTTTCCTTGGCCAGCTTCTTCGAGACGATGATGCCGTTGGAATAAAGATCCATGCCGTAATCGCCGTAGTTGATGAAGCGGATCTGCTTGGCCGGGTCGACGCCGATCAGTTTGGCGGAAAAGCGGATGGTATTGACATAGCCAAAGGCGCCGTCGATTTGGCCCTGCATCAGCATCTGCTCGCGGAGGTTCGGCTGCATGTTGGTGATAGTCACCTTCGAGCAGTCGATCTTGGTGATCTTGCAGAAAGCGGGAAACAGCTTCAGCGCGCCATCGCCGGGAGAGCCGCCGAGCGTCTTGCCCTCCAAATCCTTCGGCGTCTTGATCGGGCCGTCGGCCTTCACCGCAATCGTGAACGGCGGACGATTGTAGATGACATAGACGGCGATCGGCGCGAGTTCGGGTTTCTTGGCGGCGAACTCGATCAAAGCGTTCACGTCGCCGAAGCCGACATCGTAAGTGCCATTGGCTACCAGGGGGATCGGGGCGCCTGAGCCGTTGCCCTGGTCGATCGTCATGTCGAGGCCGGCTGCTTTGAAGTAGCCGCGGTCGTCGGCCAGGAAAAACCAGCCCTGGGGGCCCTGGTATTTCCAATTCAGTACCATTTTGAGTTTGGTGGCGGCGGCCGGCGCCGGGATGGCAAACGGAGCGGCCAATCCGATCGCGGCAGCAAACGCGATGACGGACCGGCGGGTGATCAGAGTCATGATTAGGTCCTTCTGAGTTTACGGCTGTTTTTTTGGCGTCTGTCCCGGGATTCCGTCTCGTATGAACCGGCGGCAACGGCGCTGGCGGACTTCGACAGCGGTGCCGAATCGCGCAGCACGAGATGGCAAAAACTAGCGCAGACCAGTGTTGCCATCTGCCGCCGATTTCTTGCTAGACTGGTGCCTAAAAAGCACCACCGGGCGGATCGAGGCAGTCATGAAGCACCTGCGGATTTTGAACTATGTCGACGAGGTCGCCCGCGCCGGATCGATCCGCAAAGCCGCCGACCGCCTCAATGTCACCGCCTCGGCGGTCAATCGCCGAATTGCCGACCTGGAAGAGGAACTCGGTACTGCCTTGTTCGATCGCCGGCCACGCGGCGTGCGGCTGACCGCCGCCGGTGAGGTCTTTGTCCATTATCTGCGCGGCCAGAATGGCGAAGTCGAGCGCATGAAATCGCAGATCGAGGATCTCAAGGGGCTGCGCCGCGGCACTGTGCGGATCGCCTGCAGCCAGGCGTTAGCGCTGGATTTTCTGCCGCGCCAGATCGCCGAATTTCGCAAATCGCATCCGCTGGTCTCATTCGACCTGCAGGTGGTCGATCACGAATGGGCGATGGCCGCGCTGGCGGCTTACGAAGTCGATCTGGTCATTGTGTTTCGGCCGCCGTTTCTCGCCAACTTCCAACCCTTGATGACACTCGAGCAGCAACTGATCGTCGTGATGGCAAGGGACCATCCGCTGGCGTCACGCCGCATCCTACGGCTGAGTGACTGCGCCGCGCATCCGGTCGCGTTGCCGTCGCGATCGATCGGCGGTCGGCAGCTGTTGGATGAGGTCTCGGCGCGCACCGGGCTGACTTTCAAAATCGCCGCCGAATTGAACTCGTTCGAGATGCTGCGCGGGCTTGTGATCAACGCCGGACTGATTTCGTTCCAAATTCGCATCGGGGCATTGCCGGCCGGCAACAGGCTTGGCGTGATCGCCCGCGAAATCGACGGCCGCGACGTGCCGCGTGCCAACCTCGTGCTTGGGCGGCTGCGCGGGCGTACCTCCCGGTCGCCACTGCCGTGTTCGCCGAACGGCTCACGCGCCAATTGGAAGCGATGCGGGCGGCGGGTATCGCGAGCACCGCCCATAGTCCGCATCCGGCCCGGAAATCGCCAGCCGGCACGCAAAGATTGGCGAAAAATCGGCATTTTAGCTGAACCAGATCGGGTCGCCGCGCGTTTAGTTCTCCGACCACACCCGAAAAATAATGGAAACCCCAATGTCACAGCCGTCGACCAAGCCCACCGATTTCAACCGCGCTCTTGGCGATGCAAAAAAGCAGGCCGGCGGCGTCGCCGACGCCGTCACCGATGCCGCGCAAGACGTCTATGGCCAGGCCCGCGAGAGCGCCGCAGACGTAGTCGATACCGCGAGCTCGGCAGCGCGAAAAACCGTTGGCTCTTTCGAGCAGGCGATCCGCAATACCATCGAAACCCAGCCTTACACGGCGGCGGCTATCGCGCTTGGTCTGGGATGGCTGCTGGGTCGGATGCACCGGCCGCTTTAGCTCACTCGGACGCCTCGATAATCAAGTGCGATCAGATCCTGTTGCGGCGCGAGCCGCGACGGGACCTTTTGTTTTTCGGGCTCTCGGTAGGGGCCTCATTTACCGCTATGGCCACCGCGTTCCGATCGGTAATCTCCCGACGTCCAAGCGAGGGAGGTCATGCCATGCTGTCGCGAAGAAAATTCGGCGCCTGCGCGATCTGTGCGGTCGCCGGCTTTGCCGCTACCGCAGTCAGCGAAGCACACGCCCAGTCCGCTGGGCTGAAGCGCACGATCCTGCACAAGATCGAATTTCCCGGCGAAAAATACGCGACCGTGCTCGTCGCCGTCGAAATCGACCCGGGCTTCACGGTGGCCAGGCACACGCATCTCGGCGTCGAATCCGCTTACCTGATGGATGGGGAGCTTGCGCTTTTTGTGAAGGGTGAGCCCGACCGGAAAGTCAAAGCGGGCGAGGGCTTTCAGATTCCACCGGAAGTTCCACACAGTGCAAAGAACGGCGACAAGCCGGCGAAACTGGCTATTACTTACGTGGTCGAAAAAGACAAGCCGTTGGCATCGCCGGCGCCGGCGTAATTCGCGCCGCGAAATTGAAAGCGTTCGAAGCGATGGCCCGCGTCACGCCTCATTTGCGTACGCGGGGTACAGATTTGTCGTTTGAGGGAAAGATAATGGATATGCGGCTTGGAGATAAAGTTGCGATCGTGACCGGCGGGGCGCGCGGGATTGGCGCGGCCTTCTGTGAAGGTTTGGCGGCTGCCGGGGCGACCGTGGTCGTCTCAGATATACTCGACGGCAGCCCGGTGGCCGAGCGCATCGCTGAAATGCAGAGGCGGGCGATGTACGTGCAGGCCGATGTCACCTCGAAACAGTCGGTCGAAAATCTTGTTGGGGAAACCGTACGAGCATTCGGCACGGTGGATATTCTGGTCAACAATGCCGGCCTGTTTGCTGATCTCCGCACCAAGCCATTCCAGGACATTGGCGAGGAGGAATGGGACCGGGTGATGGCGGTCAACGTACGCGGCACGTTCCAATGCGCCAAGGCTGTCGCCCCGGTCATGATCGAGAACAAGCGGGGCCGCATCGTCAACATCGCATCGGGCACGGCGTTCAAGGGGACGCCCCACCTGCTGCACTACGTCACCTCGAAAGGCGCCGTGGTGTCGATGACGCGCTCGCTCGCGCGCGAACTTGGGCCGCACAATATTTGCGTCAACGCCATTGCTCCGGGGCTGACGATGAGCGAAGCGGTCACCGTCCATCCCGACTGGACCGGCAAGGCCAGCGCCGCCGGCATTGCGGCCCGCGCCATCGCGCGCGAGCAGGTTCCGGCCGATTTGATTTCGACGCTGATTTATTTCTGTTCGGACGAGAGCAATTTTATTACCGGACAAACCATCAGCGTCGATGGCGGCGCGCTGATGCGGTAGCAAACCAATTCCTGCCACGAAACCGGGCGGGGAGGATTAAGAGGGCACTTATTCCGGCGCGGCGTTTCGCTTCGACCACGTCAGCGGCGCGCGCCATTCTCGCTGCTCGATCGGCCAAACCCTCTAAATCATGCCGTACATGAAGGCCGTGGTCAGGCCAATCAGGATGACGCCGTTCAGCGCTTCCAGCGCGCCCATGAGCCGCCAGTGGCTGGCCAAATAGATTTCCGAATGACCGTAGGTCGTGATCGCGCTCAGCGAGTACAGGAGGGCCGATTTGTTGTCCGGCAGCGCCCCCAACACCCGATAAGCCACCGCCCAGATGCTGGCCTCGATGCCGTGCAGCAGCGTCGCCAGAATGGTGGTGATGCCCATGACCACGGCAAACACATAAACGAAATAGCGGTGTTCTTTGGCGACGCTCAGCACCTGGACCATTTTCACATTGATGAAGCCAAGCCCGATGACGTGAAAGATCACACTCAGCATGATCAATGGCAGGCTCCAGGCCCAACTGCCGTTCCAGCTCGCCGCATTCTCCATTTCCATCACCACCCCGCGCAGTCGGCCGTTGTTGCTTTACCCCGAGACCCCTGACTTGCCGAACAATGTGACGCTTTGCGGGCCGATCAAATCCAGTCCTTCAATTTGAACCAAATCAGCGGCACCAGTCCCGAAACGACCAGCAAGGCCAAAGCGTAGGGGTAGCCCCAGGTCCAGTCGAGTTCGGGCATATTCTTGAAATTCATTCCGTAGACGCCGACGACCAGGACCGGCGGAATGCCGACGACCGAGGCGACAGTCAGGACCTTCATCACGTTATTCTGGTCGATATTGATGATGCCGGTGGCGGCGTCCTGCAGCAGCTGCACGCGGCTCACCAGGCCCTCGGCGAAATGAATAAGCGAGGAAATGTCCGACGACACCGTATGCAGCCGGCTGGCCACATCCGGCGGGAGCCAGTCGCAGCACCGATCGCCGGTGAACTTCGCCATCCGGTCGAGGCACACCAGGGTATAGTGGATGCGCGCCATCCGCTCGCTGGTGCGGCCGGTGCGGATCATCAGCCGCCGCAACTGCGCGGTTTCTCGTGCCAAGGTCTGGCGCGGCGCGTCCGGGCGGAAGATGACGTGCGAGGCGTCGTCGAGTTCGCGGCCGGTGCCTTCCAGCAGGTCCGCCATGCGGTCGACCAGGACCTCGAGCAGCCGCGTGAAGGCGTGCGCCGGCGCGAATTGCGCGCCGGCGCCGATTTCCGTGGCTACCGTGTCGAAGGCCGCCGATTTCGCGAAGCGCACGGTCAGCAAAATATGTTTGGCCAGCACAAATCCGGTCGGGACCAGGATCCAGGGCTCGTTTTCCCCGGCAAAGATCAGCGGCGCAGTCAGATAGAGCGCGCCTTGGTCGATGCGAAGCCGGCTGGTCGTTTCGATTTCGGCGAGCTGCTCCTTGGTCGGCACGCGCAGCCCGAACGCCTGCTCGAATGCGGTTCTTTCCGCCTCGGTCGGCTCGATGAGATCGACCCAAGCGGCGCTGCTCAGCGGAGCGTCTTCAGCAGGAAGCGTGGGGTAGGCGCGAAGCATGGGACCGCCCGATGGATGCACGGCGCATGCATGTACATGGTCCCGCGCCGCCGCGGTACCCTAATTTCGCGTGATGCAGATTGCGTCAGTTCAGGCGGTTAATCCCAGCTTCGGCTGACCATGCCGATGAGCACGCCGACGCCAACCGCGACCGCAAGCGCAAACAGCGGGTGTGCTTCGGTCTCCTCGGAAACCCGGCGCAGCGCAACTCCGCCCAGCTTTGTCGCATCCTTGCTTATGGCTGCCGATTGATCGCCCAAGGAGGTCGCGCTTTGCCGGAAGCGGTCGGACCAGCCCAGCAATGCCGAAGCGATGGCGTCGCCAAAGCCCTCGGCCGTGTCCCGAGCGTTGGTCGAGGCCCGCGTGCCGATTTTTTCCAGGGTTTTCTCAAGCGAACGCAGACGGCGTTCGACGTCGCCGACTTCGGCGGCAATTGCCCGGGAATATCTCGACGAACCCGACATGATGGCCATCCTTCGGAAAGGGTGAAACTTTTGCGTGTCGGGGAACGCCGGCTGACCGCTAATTGTTCCCGTTCGGAAGCGAAGGCGAATATTGAATGGCGAAGGACGCCCCTCGGCACATCGCATTTGAGGCAGCGGATGGCACATAACCTTCTGGAATCATTGAAAAAGCCGTTAATCGGACGTTAAACGCGCCGCTCTATCCTCAGACTCTTCTCTTGAGTGCGGTGCCGGCGCGTTGTCGCCGTCTCGGCATGCTGTCAGCGTGATGTGGCGTCGGTCGAGTTCAAACATGGCGTGCGGTCGCACCTTCCGAAAGGCGTTTGCGCTCGGTCTGGTCTTGCTAGCAGTCGCGTTTGCGATCCCGGCATCGTCCGCGGCCGGTCCGATCAAGGGCGACATTACCGTCGACCTCAGCGGCGGCTACGCCCGGCTCATCTTCGCCATGAGCGATGACGTCGATGCCAGCGTTCACACCTCCAGCAATGTGTTGATCATCAGTTTTGCCCAGCCGGTGCAGGTTTCGGTCGATCGCCTGCCAATGCTGGCGCCCGACTTCATCGGCGCGGCGCGGCGCGATCCCGACGGCCGGGCGGTGCGGGTTGCGCTCGCTTCCAGGGTGACGGTCAATTCCATCGTGGCGGGCCAGAAATTCTTCGTCGATTTGTTGCCGAGCACGTGGAGCGGGCCGCCGCCCGGCCTGCCGCAGCAGGTGGTTGAGGACTTGGCGCGCCGCGCGCGCGAGGCGGACCGGCTCGAACGCCTTGAACAGCAGAGCGCCCAAAGCAAAAAGTTCGCGCCGGTTCGCGTCCACGCCGCGGTCCAGCCGACCTTTGTGCGTTACGTGTTCGATGTTCCGGATCAGACGGGAGTATCCGCCGATCGGACCAAGGAGCGGCTGACGCTGACCTTTGACGCTCCTATCCCCTTCGACCTCGCCGATGCCGAGGCGGCTTTGCCGACGGCTGTCGCAGCGATCAATACCGAGGTCGAACAGGATTCGGCGCTGGTGCGCTTTAGTTTTCTCACCAAAGTGGATGTGCGCACCTTCCGTGACGGCAACGCCTACGTTGTCGATATTGTCGCCGGCACCGACTCAAAATCGGACGCGCGCGCGGAGGGCGGCGGCAAGGCTCAGGCAAATCCGCCGCTCGATCCCGGCTTTTTCGAAAAGCCGGCGGCCGAAGCGACGCCGCCGCGCGCCCCTGCGGCGCCGATGACGACGGCGGACAAGCCCACCATCGCAGCGAAGGCGACACCTGCGGGGCAGAGCCCGGCCGCGGCGCTCCCACCGGCGGTCCCGGAGATAAAGCCTGCGCAAGCACTGCCGTCGCCGCCGGTCCCGGCGCAGGAAACGAAGCCGGCGCAAGCCTCGGCCGCAGCGCCGCCAGAACCGGCGCCCGAAACCGCGCAAGCGCGTTCAGATCCCGCTGCTCAATCCGCCGCGCCCCCGGCGCCCGCGGCGCCCGCGGCGCCGCCCGCCGCAGGCAATGAGAAGAGCGCCGCCGCTGCAGTCGGTGCGGCAACCACGCCGGCACCCGCGATGCCAGCAAAGTCCGCGGCAAACACAGTGCCGCCGCCACCGGCCGCGGCCTCAACTGCCGCCGCCGCAATGCGGGCTGGCGCCATGGCACCCGCACGCCAAGCCGGAGATGCGGTCGCCGTCGAAATGTCCCGGCAGGACGCCAATCTCAAATTGTCGTTTCCATTCCTGACGCCCACGGCCGCCGCCGTCTTCCAACGTGCCGACTCTCTCTGGATCGTGTTCGACGCCAAATCTGCCATCGACGTTTCCGCGCTCCAGGGCGAGGCCAGCCGCACCATCCGTGGCGCCGAATTCTTCCGCGCCGCGGACGCCGACGTCGTTCGCCTGCGGCTCGATCACCCGCTGCTGTCGAGTATCGCGACCGAGGGGCCGGCATGGACTGTGACCATCGGTGATACCATCATCGATCCCACCCGCGCGCTCGACCTCGCCCGCAACATGACCGGTCCAAATCGCGCCAGCGTGACGATACCGTTCGAGCAGCCGCACCAACTGCACCGCATCACCGATCCGGAGGCCGGCGACCAGCTCCTCGTCGTGACCGGCTTTGCGCCGGCCCGCGGCTTCATCAACGAGCAGGATTTCATTGAATTCCGCACCCTTGCCTCCACCCAAGGGGTGGTGGTCGAGCCGCTCGCCGACGACGTCAACGTCGAGCTTGCGGCCGACAAAATCATGGTCAGCCGGCCCGGCGGCTTGACGCTGTCCAGCTCGCTGCAAAGCGTATTGCGCGGCAGCGGGTTGCGGCCGATGACCTTCAACTCGCAATTGTGGGGGTTTGACCGCCAGGCGACCTATATCCAACGGCAATCGCAGCTGATCGACGCCGCCGCGGCGGCGCCGGCGAGCAAGCGACTGCAGCCGCGGCTCGATCTTGCGCGCTTCTATATCGCTCGCGACATGTATCCCGAGGCCAAAGGCGTCCTCGACGTGGCGCTGTCGGACGACCGCCCCGCGGTCGAGGACGTTTCCGCCGACGTGCTGCGCGCCATCGTCGAAGTGATGATGAACCGGCCCGACGACGCGCTCAAAGACCTCGCCAATCCGGCGGTCGGCGACCAGCATGACGCACCGCTGTGGCGCGCGCTCGCCTATGCGGGCGAAGGCAAATGGGCGCAGGCCCGCGACGGTTTCAAGACCGTAGAGGCCACGATCGCCACTCTGCCAATCGAGTTGCAACGGGTCGCGCTCGAGGACGAGATGCGCGCCGCGATCGAGGTCGGCGATTTCGCTACCGCCGCCGACCAGCTCAACGACCTGGAGACGATCGGCTTGCCGCGCGAACTGCAGCCGGAGATATCGGTGCTGATCGGACGATTGTCCGAGGGCATGGGTCACAGCGAGGATGCGCTTTCAGCCTATAGGACCGCGGCGGATTCGTGGGATCGCCCGGCTGCGGCGCAGGGTCGTCTGCGCGAGGTCGCACTGCGCTATTCACTGGGCGACGTCAGCCGCGGCGACGTCGTTTCCGAGCTGGAGACGCTCACCACCATTTGGCGCGGCGACCAAACCGAAATCGAGGCGCTGCAACTTCTGGCGCGGCTTTATACGCAGGAGGGCCGCTACCGCAATTCGTTTAAAGTCATGCGCAGCGCCATGGCGGCGCACCCGAATTCGGACATGACCCGTCGCATCCAGGAGGAGGCGGCAGCGACTTTCAATTCGCTGTTTCTTACCGGCAAAGGCGACGCGATGCCGGCGATTGATGCGCTGGCTTTGTTCTATGATTTTCGCGAACTCACGCCGATCGGGCGGCGCGGCGACGAGATGATCCGGCGGCTCGCCGACCGCTTGGTGTCTGTAGACTTGCTCGATCAGGCCGCCGACCTGTTGCAGTACCAGGTCAATCGCCGCTTGCAGGGGGCCGCGCGCGCGCAAATTGCGACCCGGCTCGCGATCATTTATCTCATGAACCGCAAGCCCGATCGGGCGCTGGCGGCGCTGCGGGCGACCGGCGCCGGCGACCTCGCCAGTGAGCTGCGCAATCAACGCCTGCTCCTTGAGGCGCGGGCTCTTTCGGATCTTGGCCGGCACGATCTGGCGCTCGAAGTCATCGCCAATATCGAAGGGCGCGAAGTAATCCGGCTGCGATCCGACATCTTGTGGGCGGCGCGGCACTGGCGCCAGTCGGCGGAGCAGATCGAGCTTTATTATGGCGAACGCTGGAAGGAATGGCAGCCTTTGAACGAGGTCGAGCGCGCGGACCTTCTGCGCGCGGCGATCGGTTACGCGCTCGGCGAGGATACGCTTGGACTAAGCCGCTTCCGCGAGAAATTCGCCGCGAAAATGGCGAAAACTCCCGACGCACGCGCCTTCGAAATCGTTTCGGCACCGCTTGGCACCAGCGGCGCAGAATTCCGCAGCATCGCCCGCGCCGCGGCGGTCGGTGATACGCTCGACAGTTTCTTGCGCGACATGCAGGCGCATTATCCGGACGCGAGCGCGACTTCGCCGACCGAGCCGTCTGCGGCCCCGCGGCTAGGTGCCGGCCAGCCGAGCGCTTCCGCCGTGCCGCAAACGCGCCCGGCGGCGACGGCACCGGGTTCGGCGCCGCCTCATGTCAGTGACGCGCCGACGCGGCCTGTCCCCGGCGCAGCACCCACGCCCCCGGCCGCAACCCCGTCGCGCGCCAGCGGACGCACCGCGCAACGCTGATCGCAAATGCATGATGCCCGCGGCGGGCGCGGGCATCATGTGAGAAGTTTCCGGCAGGTCGGCTGAAGCGCATATCAACCGGTTCGCGCTCTAGCATTTGTGGCGGCGAACCATCATTCGGAAAAACCGAAGCCTATTTTTGACTCAGGTCAACGGGCGCGCTTTTTCCAAATCATGAGCTAGTGGTGCCAGAAGATGGCCAATAGGATGATGATTGGCAGCGGCACACCGAGCAGCCACAGTAACGCTCCACGTCCGAATCCCATAACGTTCTCCTCAGCGGGGTTTGTGTCGGCTAAACAACGCCGATCATCGGCCGGAGTTCCCAACCACGGGTTTCAACGCTTCGCGAAGCTTTTCAGGCTCGCATCGCAGAAGTGGAAGATGTCTTGAACGCGCGACTAGGCACTACGTATGTCTCAACTTCGCCGCTGGCATCGGGGGCTTGTTTCCAGAGCATGTAGCGGGCGCCCGCTTTAAGGCGAGCGCGCAGGCGAAAGATTGACGAACGACGGATGAGGGGTGTGAAACGCTCGGCCCCGCTATAGCAACTTATTGGTTCGCAGATTGACGGCGCAGGCGTCGTCGGGTGCGTCACTCTTTGGTTTGACGCTGCGGTATTCGAAGTGCAGCGTCGGATCGCCGCTCGCGGGGCGGGTGACTGTGGCGCGCACATAGCCGGACTCGAACATTTTGTTTGCCAACCGGGTGCCGTTCTGCATGAGCTGCGCCATGTAGGATTTTCCGACCTCTTCGCCCGGCGTAATTGCGTAGCCTCCGGCGCCCGTCAAAACATAAGGTATGTCCTGTCCGGTATCCTGACGCACCACGCGTTGGTAGAGATGGGCGTGACCGCAAATCACCGCATCCGGCCAGAAACCCGCCTTCTTGCAGGCGGCGTCGATCGCGGTGCTGGCGGGATCCTTTTGGCCGGGAAACCAGCGCGGGAAGTGGTGGATCGCCATGATGACGGCAGGTAGGCCATTGTTGCGCAATCCCTTCAATCGAACGAGTTCCTGGTACAGGAAAGTCAGCTGCGCATCGTTGAGCCAGCCGAGCAATTCGCCACAGTTGCTGTAGAGGCCGATAATCGAGACCAGCGGAGCGTCAAGCGTAAAGTAGACGCCGGGCGGCTGGGTCATGCTGCTGCGCAGAATGCCTCCCGAACCTTCCCAGCGGCCGGGCGCTTTCGCGCAAAACGCTTTCTGGAACAAATCCAGCGAAATCATCGAGGCGTTGTAGGTGATGCCATCGTGATTTCCCGGAATGGCGAAAATGGGCGCTGGATAGGCCTTAAACGGCTCTTAGAATTGGCTGTAATAGTAATTTTCTTCGCCATAGAAATAGACCACATCGCCGACATGGAACAAAATGCCGGCGGCGATTGCGCGGCATTGGTCGCCATCAACTCGGTGACCTTGAGCTCGTACGAATCGAGCTTCTGCTGGCTCGGAGCGCCGCTGTCGCCGATAACGTCAAACGCGATGCTCTTGCTTGCGCTGCTGCTGGCATAACCAGGTGGATTTGAACCGATGATCGTCGCCAGATCGACGCGGGGATAAACGTGCGGAGTCGGCACGACCCCGCGAGTTTGGCCCTTTGACTGCTTTTGCACGAACTGCGTCTTGTAGGTGTCGGCGTCGTTATCCGGAATGTACTTGCCCGACGAATCATTCGGATCGAAGTCGGCGAACAGATAACCCTCTGCGTTCGCGGTGCCGCTTGCGTTCGTCTCGGCTGGACTCGCGGTCGAGCGTCGCGTCGCTTTTTTCCGCGATGTCGCCGACGATTTGGTCGCATGCGTCGCCCGGGTGTGCGCGTCGGTGCGCCGGGCAGCCATTGACCGGCGCGGGAACGGCGGCATGATGGCTTTGCGGATCGCCGGCGAGGTTTCGTCGATTTCCTTGATGCCGGTTATTGTGGGATTGCCGTTTTCGTCCGTGCTCGTCGTCTGCGACCGGAATTTGACAAAAAATCCCGTTGCGCCCGCCGGAAACATAAAAATAATTCCGCCATCCTGGTTCGGTCCGTTTTCGACGTAGCGGGGTTCGCCGTTGATGAGATTCAAGGCGCCCTGGTTCATGTGAATGTTTTCGATGCCGGTGAAGCCGGTCGGGACTGAGCGCGGGGCATTCTCGTCAATCGGATAGCCCGTTCCAAACACGGCCACCAGGACATCAAATTCGGCCGCGGCTTTCGCGGTGGCTTCAAATTCATCCCGCAGCGAAGTCGAGCCTGCCGTCAAATCGGCAAACTTGTCGGGGTTGATGATGCCGCCGCGCACGAAATCGAGCAGCGGCAAAGAAGGTGTCGAATCGGCCGTTAGAAAGCTCGGCGTCATCCCAAGTCTGTCCAACTTCCGGACCAGCGCGGTGCCGGTTTGCGCGCTGCGTGCTCGGCCACCAAATTTCACGATCTGATATTGGAGTTCGGGGATACTACCCTTCTCGGTCTCCTGTAGATTGGCGGCTACGCGATAGGGCGGATGTTTGAGATCGCCGGGCTGCACCATCAGCAACCAATGCGGTGTGCCACGCCGTTGCGGCCGCGAAGCCGTTATTTTTCCAATGAGCAATCCGTATCCTGGCAAGGGCATGATCGCCTCCCAAAAGACGCCTCAAGACGGGTCGGTCGTCAGTCGCGATGGCGGAACCGCCTCGTCAGTCAGGCGCTAAAATCGCTTTGAAACGGCGGCGGGGGATCGTTCAAGGGTGCGTTGGCGACGGCAAACCGCCATCAAGCCTGATGATGGAACAGGAGTTCAATTTCGCCGCAGATATTTCCGAAGATTTTGCAGCTACGCTAAACGACCGGTCTTCACACTCCTTACGCCCTCCGTCTCCCTCCATTCCGTTTTTCACGGTCCAAGCACGCATTTTTACTAACAATCTCTGATAGCATGGCCGCAAATATCCCGCAACGTCATTGTAGCCGGATTGGAGCTTCACCACCGGCGCGACGGCGGCGCGTCCTAAGTCCCGTAACTCTGGATCAGCGAGCCGGCGACCAGAGTCCAGCCGTCGACCAGGACGAAGAAAATCAGCTTGAACGGCAGCGATACGACGACTGGCGGCAGCATCATCATGCCCATGGACATCAGCACCGAGGCGACCACGAGGTCGATGATGAGAAACGGCAGGAACAGCAAAAAGCCGATCTCGAACGCGCGCTTCAGCTCTGAGATCATGAAGGCCGGAACGAGAATGCGCATCGACAGATCTTCCGGCTTCTGTGGCGGCTTCTCGCCCGACATGTCCTGGAACAATTGCAGGTCCTTCTCGCGGACGTTCTTCTCCATGAAACCGCGCAGCGGACCCGAGGCGCGGTCGAACGCTTCGTTGACGTTGATTTCGTTGGCGATCAGCGGCTTGACGCCGACGTCATAGACGCGCGTGAGCACTGGCCCCATCACGAAGGCGGTGAGGAACAAAGCAAGCGAAATGACGACCGAATTGGGCGGGGAAGTCGCCGTGCCCAGCGCCGTGCGCAGGAGCGACAGCACCACCACGATCCGGGTGAACGAGGTCATCATCACCAGAATCGACGGAGCGAGCGACAGCACCGTTAACAATGCAATGAGCTGGATGATGCGTTCGTTCAGCCCGCCGGCTGCGCCGCCTTGGCCGAGATTGATGCTGATATCCTGGGCGGTGAGCGGCGTCGCCGAAACTAGAAGGACCGCTACTGAGGCCGCCACCGTTTGTACACGGACGCGGCGGCCCCAAGCTGATGTCATCAGGTCTTGCCTGCTGGACGGCCCAACAAACTCGCCATCTCCTGCTCGAGGGTTTCGTAAAGCGCTTTGCCTTCCTTGGCCTTGGCCTCCAGGCGAGCCGGCTTGATTTCGGCCGGTCGCGCGGTGCGCAGCGGCAGTGGAGGCGGCGCTGGCGAAGCGGCCGGCGGGGCAGGGGGCGCAATGGTTGCGGCTTCCGGGTCGGCCGCTTGCTCCGGCCCGGGCCCCGAGTTTCCGGCGGTCGAGGGGACGGTTGCGTCGCGAGAGTCCGGCGTCTTCGGTTTGCGCAACGCTGCTTCAAGTCGTTGCGCCATTTCCGCGAGGCTTTTATCGGCGGCCGAAGCGGCCTCGGAATAAGGCGACTGCGCCGGAATGCGCGGTTCAGGGTGCGGTTCGCTGCGCTGTTCCGGACGTGGTTCAGGGCGAGGTTCCGGACGACGCTCGGCACGTGGCTCCACGCGCGGTTCGACCGGGTGCGGCCGCGCGGCTGATGCCGCGCGGCTGACCGACGGCACCGGTGGTGGGGCCGGGGGCGAAACTGGATTGGCCGCAAGATCGTCGGCGAGGGCGGCCAATGCTTCGCGCTGCGGGCGCGGCGGCTTTTCGGCGTGCGGCTGTTGCGAAGGGATTGCCGGTTCCTCAGAAAGCGGCTCAACCCGCGGTACCCGACGCGGCGGTGGCGGCGGGGCTTCCGGCTGCAGCGGCAAAGCACCGTTCGATGCCGGTTCCGGCAGTGGGAGCACGCGCGGCGAGGTTTCTGCTATGGCCGGAGGGCGCGCAACTGTCACATCGCGCGCTGCCGGTGTCGCCCGCACGATATGGGGCTCGACCACCACGTCGGTCGGACCGCCGATCAGCAACAGGTGCTCGACATTGTCGCGGCGCACGAGATAGAGCCAGCGGCGGGCATCGACGCTGGTGCGTTCAATGACTGAAAGCCGCGGCTGGCGTCCGCGCAATCCGGCGCCGCCAAGTCGACCGCTGCCAAATCTGCGCACCGCCCAGGCCGCCGCTCCGATCAATCCCAGCACGATGAGAAATGCCAGGAAGAAGCGTACGGCGAGTGGCATTTCCGCGCCGAACAAATCAAACATGCGCCTTACTCCCCGAGTCGTCGCCGCAGCCAATAGGATAGCCAATGGTTAACGGCGCCGGAAACATTTGCCGCCATGAATACTAACAAAGGATTAAGGCCGGCGAGCCAGATCGCGCCCAACGGCCATGATTCAAGCATTCTCATGGTAAACGGCGGTTTAATGGCGAATCGACCTCGGACAGGCCTTTAACCTGCCATTAACCATAGCCTCGGCAAAGTCTGCCCAGTTCACTGAAGGTGGGGCCGATGCCGATTTCCGATATCCCGATCCTTTCGATGCTGCGCACCCGCATGCAGTGGCATCAGGAACGCCAGCGCCTCCTGGCCGAGAATGTCGCCAACGTCGATACCCCCAATTACCGGCCGCGCGATCTTGCTCCACTCAATTTCGAGCATGCGCTGCAAACGGCTTCACTCGCGCTTACGCGCACCGACGCCAATCACATCGACGCCGCCGCCGACAGCGGTTCGCAATTCGCCGAGGGCGGCGATCAGCACTTCGAAGTGCGTCCGCGCGGCAACGCCGTCACCCACGAAGACGAAATGATGAAGCTCGCCAGCAATCAAATGGATTACGACGCCGCCGCCTCGCTCTACACGCACAGTCTGTCGTTGATCAAAACCGCGATCGGAAGACCCTAACGACATGATGCTCGCTGCCGCCGGGAGACCCTGATCGATGATGGACTTCATCAAATCACTCGCGATCGCCGCCAGCGGGATGAAGGCGCAATCCGGCCGCATGCGCATCATCTCCGAGAACCTCGCCAACGCCGATTCGACCGCGACGACGCCCGGTGGCAATCCCTACCGCCGCCGCATCGTGACCTTTAGCTCCCAGTTCGACCGCGAGCTCGATGCGCAGGTGGTTTCCATGGGTCGCGTCGCGACGGACGGTTCGGATTTTCTGGTCAAGCACGAGCCCGACAATCCGGTGGCCGACGCCAAGGGCGACGTCAAATATCCGAACGTGAACTCACTGATCGAGCTGACCGATCTGCGCGATGCGCAGCAGTCCTATCAGGCCAATCTCAACGTCATCACCGCCACACGCCGCATGCTCCAGCGCACTATCGATATTCTCAAGACCTAAGGTGAACCATGCCGACACCAGCCGCCGCCGCCAGCGCTTACTCCGCCCTCGCGCGGCTTACCGAACAAACTGCCAGTCTTGGCCGCGACGGCGGCACCGCCGAGGGCGGGCTCAACTTCGGCTCTGTCCTCAAAGACGTGATGGCAAGTGTCACCGACGTCGGGCACAAGTCTGATGTCCAGGCGCAGGCCGTTGCCATGGGCAAGGCCAATATGATCGATGTCGTCACCGCGGTGGCCGAGAGTGAGACGGCGATCCAGGCGCTGGTGTCGGTGCGCGACAAGGTGATCGCAGCTTACGAAGATATTCTGAAAATGCCGATCTGAGACGTCGCGTCAGCCGCCCCGGCTTCGCCGGCGGCGCAGAATCACACATAGCAGGAGTGCAAATGACCGGGCCGGAAGTATTGGACGTAGCACGCGATGCGATCGTGACGCTGCTTCTCGTGTCGGCGCCGTTGATGCTGGTCGGATTGATCGTCGGCGTTGCCGTTTCGCTGTTCCAGGCATTGACGCAAATCCAGGAAACGACGCTGGTGTTCGTGCCGAAAATCCTGGCGATCTTTCTGGCGCTGCTGATCGCGCTGCCGTTCATGGCCGACGTGCTGCATTCGAGCTTTCTGCGGATTACCGCCCACATCACCAGCGGATGAGCGGGTTCTTCAGCACGTGCGCATCGACCTGTCATTCCTGCCGGCGCTCGCCGCAGCTTTCCTGCTGGTGTTCGCGCGCATCGGTACGATGATGATGCTGATGCCGGGGCTTACCGGCGAGCAGAATATCTCGTCGCGCATGCGGCTGACCTTCGCGCTCGTCCTCGCCGCCATGCTGCTGCCGCTGCATCGCAACGCGTTTCACATTGATACCAGCGCGCTGGGGCCGGTGCTGGTGCTGCTGGTCGAGGAAATCCTGATCGGCGTGATGCTCGGCCTGACCGCGCGGCTGACCATGGTCGCGCTTGAGGTCGCCGGCTCGGTGATCGCCCAGCAACTGGGGCTTGGCTTTGTCACCACGGTCGATCCGACCCAGGGCGAGCAGGGTGCGATCATCGGCAATTTCCTCACCATGCTGGGGATCACGCTGTTCTTCGCCACCGATATGCATCATCTCATCATAGCGGCGCTCAATGACAGCTACAACCTGTTCGAGCCCGGCGAAATGCCTTCGACCGGCGATGCGGCGGCGCTGATTACGCGGACGTTCGCCGGCGCTTTCCGCATCGGCATTCAGCTTTCAGCGCCGTTTCTGGTGTTCGGCCTCATTTTCAATGTCGGGCTTGGCGTGCTTTCGCGATTGATGCCGCAGATGCAGGTCTTCTTCGTCGCGCTGCCGTTGTCGATTTTGCTCGGCTTCGTCTTTTTGGTGCTGGTGCTCGGTGCGATGATGGGAATGTTTCTCGACTACGCCGGCGACGTGATGCACATGCTCGCACCGCACGGGTAATCGCCCGCCATGGCCGACGAAGAACACGACGCCAGCGAGCAAACTGAAGATCCGACTCCGAAGCGGCTCGAGGAAGCGATCCGGCGCGGCGACGTCGTCAAGAGCGCGGAAGTCAACACCTGGTTCATGATTGCCGGCGGCACGCTGATGCTCATGGTGTTTGCGGCCCCGATGGCCACAAGGCTCCAGGCCACGCTCGCCGGCCTGTTGGCCAAATCCTATCAGCTGCCCACCGACGGCCCGGCGCTGGCGGCGCTGGCGAAGACGCTGGCGACGGAGGTCGCCGCGGCCTTCGGCATTCCGCTCGTGCTGCTGTGCATCGCCGCGCTTGCCGGCAACGTCGTTCAGCACCGCATCGTGTTCTCGACCGAGGCCATCAGACCGCAGCTGTCGAGGATTTCGCCGGGCGCCGGTGCGGCACGGCTGTTCTCGCAGCAGGCGCTGGCTAATTTCGCCAAGGGCCTTGCCAAGCTGTGTCTCGTCGGTGGGGTCATGGCGTCGCTGATGTGGCCGCAGCGCCATTTTCTGAGCGGCCTTGTCTCGACCGATCCGGCCATGATCCTGCCCTTTACCAGCGTGCTGACCTTGAAGATGCTCGGCACGGTGGTGGCGATCCTCGCCATTATCGCCATCGCCGACTACCTGTTTCAGTACCGCCAATGGTTCGAGCGGCAGAAAATGTCGTTGCGGGAAATGAAGGAGGAGTTCCGCCAGACCGAAGGCGATCCGGTCGTCAAAGGCAAACTGAAACAGTTGCGCAACACGCGGATGCGCAAGCGCATCATGGCGGCGGTGCCGAAGGCCTCGGTCGTCATCACCAATCCGACCCATTTCGCCGTGGCGCTCAAATACGAGCGCGGCATGAACGCGCCGATCTGCGTCGCCAAGGGCGTCGACCTGATCGCCCGTAAGATCCGCGAAGTAGCGGAGGCGCACGGCATTCCGGTGGTCGAAAACCCGCCGCTCGCCCGCGCGCTGCACGGCACGGTCGAGATCGACCAGGAAATCCCCGCAGAACATTACCGCGCCGTTGCCGAAATCATCGGCTACATCATGCGGATGCGCCGCCTGGCGGGCCGGCCGCGATCGCTGTGAAGTGTCACGCCAAGCCTCTTGCGCAGGGCCTGGGTACGAGGCACGAGAGTAAGTCGTTTCCCGCTCATTCCCGCGCAAGCGGGAATCCGGCTAAAGCGCTGAGAGCTGGGTGCCGTTTCCGCAGGGACGGGCGGGTGGTGATAGGGCACGGATGACGACGCACGACGGCATCGGCGAAAATTCCACCAGTTCGGCGCGCAGGGCGGTCGACCGTGGCACCGGCGCGGCCGGCGCCGGCAGCGTCGTCCTGGTGCTGCTGGTTGCTGCTATGCTGGTCGTCGCCGCCACCGGATTTGTGGTGCTCGGCCAAGGCAACGCCGAACCGTACATCCTCGGCTTTCTGGCATTGCTGGCCACTGTCGGCGTGTTCTCGCTGTTCGCGTTCGCCTCCGGCATCCTGCGTTTTTCAGCGGCGCCAACCGCCAATCCGCTGATCAAGGCGGTGGTCGACGACGCTTTCGACGGCGTCCTGGTCACCGATGGCGACGGTCGCGTGATTTACGCCAATGCGGCGTATCTCGATCTCATCGACGCCGCCGACCAAAACGACTTGCGGCCGGTCGAGCGCGTCTTCATCGGCGACGCCGACGCTTCCGAGGCGATCTACCGGCTGCTCAAGGCGGCCCGTGAGGGCAAGCGCCTGCAGGAGGAAGTGCGGGTCGCCGCGGCCAGAGGCCGGCCGGCGCGCTGGTTGCGTTTACGTGTACGGCCGCTCGGCGACGGTGCCCGCGCGCGCCGTCTCACCGTCTGGTCGCTCAGCGACGTTACCCGCGAGCGCGAGCGGCAGGAGAACATTTTTCAGGAACTGCAGCACGCCATCGATTATCTCGATCACGCGCCGGCCGGATTTTTTTCCGTCGATGCCAGGGGCGACGTCGTCTACCTCAATGCCACGCTGGCCAACTGGCTTGATCAGGACCTCGCCCAGGTTGGCTCCGGCGGCCTCAAACTCAATGATCTTGTGGCCGGCGACGGCGCCGCACTGCTGACGACGCTGCGCGCCGCCCCCGGCGAGCTCAAGACCGAGGTGCTCGATCTCGATCTCAAGACCCGCAGTGGGCGCACGCTGCCGGTGCGGCTGTTTCACAAGCTCGCCTTCGGCGCCGACGGCACCCCCGGTGCTTCGCGCACGCTGGTGCTTAATCGCGCGCGCGACGACGGCACTGATCCGCAGCGCGCAGCGGAAATCCGCTTCATGCGCTTCTTCCACAATACGCCGATGGCGATCGCGACGGTCGACCGGGACGGCCGCATCGTGCGCACCAATCCGCTGTTCGCGCGGTTGTTTCACAATGTGCTGAGCCGTGAACACGGCGACCGCTCGATCGGCGCAGTCGTTGTCGATCGCGACCGCGCGGCGCTTGAAGGCGCGATCGCCGACGCGGCGGGAGGCAAAGGCGATATTGTGCCGGTCGACGCCGTGCTGGCCGGGGAGGGCGAGCGCTTCGGGCGTTTCTACGTCACCGCAGTCGAGGAGGAGGAACGCGACCAGGAAGCCGCCATCGTCTATACGCTCGAGACCACGGCGCAACGCGAACTTGAGAACAAGCTCAATCAGCAGCAGAAGATGGAGCTCGTCGGTCAGCTCGCCGGCGGGATCGCGCACGATTTCAACAACGTGCTGTCCGCCATCATCATGGCGACCGATTTTCTGCTCAACGCGCACAAACCGACCGATCCCTCGTTCGGCGACATCATGCAGATCAAGCAGAACGCCAACCGGGCGGCGAGCCTGGTGCGGCATCTGCTGGCGTTCTCGCGCAAGCAGACACTGCGCCCGCAGGTGCTCGATCTCGGCGAGGTGTTGAGCGATCTCACCATGCTGCTGCGGCGGCTGATCGGGGAGAAGGTCACCCTCGACGTGGTGCACGGCCGCGATCTGTGGCCGGTCAAAGTCGACATCTCGCAATTCGAGCAGGTGATCGTGAATCTCGCGGTGAATGCGCGCGACGCCATGCCAGAGGGCGGCAGGCTCACCCTGCGCACCAGCAACGTCACGGCGAAGGACAGCGAGCGCTTCCATGCCAAGGGCATGCCGGCCGCCGACTATGTCCTGGTCGAAGTCGGCGACACCGGCACCGGCATTCCGGAGGCCATCCGCGACAAGATTTTCGATCCGTTCTTCTCGACCAAGGAGGTCGGCAAAGGCACCGGGCTTGGGCTCTCTACGGTCTACGGGATCATCAAACAGACCGGCGGCTTTGTGTATGTCGATTCGGCGGTGCACGAGGGCACCACGTTCCGCATCTTTCTGCCGCGGCATATTGCCAGTGCGCAGGAGGCGGCCGCGGAGCGGATCGCCGCGGTCGAAGTGTCGGCAATCACCCACACGCTTGTTGCGGCCGATCAGGTCAAGCGCGCGGCAAGTGCCGATCTTACCGGCCAAGGCACCATCCTCCTGGTGGAGGACGAAGAGGGATTGCGGGCGCTCAATGCGCGCGGCCTGGCCTCACGCGGCTATACCGTGCTCGAAGCCGGCAATGGCGTCGAGGCAATCGACGTCCTGGAGAAATCCGACGGGCGGGTCGACCTCGTGGTCTCCGACGTGGTCATGCCGGAAATGGACGGTCCAACCTTGGCGCGGGAGTTACGCAGCCGCAATCCTGGCCTGAAGATCATCTTCGTCTCCGGCTACGCCGAGGACGCTTTCCAAAAGCATTTGCCCGACAGCGAAAAGGGCCAGTACGGTTTCCTGCCCAAGCCATTCACGCTCAAGCAACTCGTGGCCGCGGTCAAGGAAGCGCTCGTGGCTTGAGACCGCCTTTTATTCCCGGCAAGCGCGAATTTAGATCGAGTCCCCTGCTTTTGCGGAGGCATGCGGCCAGAGCGTAATAACTACTGCACCGGGGGGTCGTCGTGGCAGGACTGCGGGGCTGGTGCGTCGTGCCGCCAGGTCGGGACGCTGCATTTATCGCAGGCAGCGAGTGTGAGGCCGAATCCGGCGACGAGTAAAAGCCGCAACATGCGGTCGCGGGCAATAGTTGCGATTGTCGGCATGACTACCCCAGTTCGACCATTTGACCGCAGTCCCCAATCGGATCCCACTACCGGCCGACTGCGACCTTCTTGCGGCGCCGGGCGATATCGTGAGCATATCGCGCGCCGATTTCGGTTATCTTACCACGCTACCGCCGGCCTGAGTTAACGGCTCACAACGAAAGAGGAAACTTCCATGGACATTCGCCCGTGTGGCTCGCAGCCGTCGCGTCAAGCTCCGGCGGAATATTTCACAGGCATTGTCTGGCAGGAGCCGATTATCGAGGCGCCGGCCCCGCCGCCGGGCGTTCGGGCAACTCTTGTACGCTTCGACCCGGGAGCGCGCACCAATTGGCACACCCATCCGGCCGGGCAGACGCTCTACATCATTTCCGGTATTGGCCGGGTGCGAACGGCGGGCGGTAAAGTGGAAGAAGTCCGCGCCGGTGACGTTGTCTGGTTCCCGCCGAATGTGAAGCATTGGCATGGCGCCGCTCCATCGACCACGATGGTGCACATCGCCATTACCGAAGTGCGCGACGGCAAGTTCGTCGACTGGATGGAGAAAGTCGACGACGCGCAATATAAAGGGGTATGAAATTGCGGCGTACCGGCCGCAAAGCTTGGGGTGTGATCATGATCCGTTACGCTGCCGCTATCATTCCGCTTGCCGCAACATTCGCGGCGTCGACTTTGACCCAGGCGGCCGATGTGCGCGCAACGGCGAAGTACGACGGCGCCTGGAGCGTCGTCGTCTATACCTCGAGCGGGCCATGCGAGGCAGCGCACCGCTTCAGCGGGCAAATCGTGAATGGCCAAATCTCTTACGCCTACGGCTCGCTGGAAGTGACCGGCCACGTCGAACCGAGCGGCGCGACAATGGTGCATGTGACGTACGGCACGGCGCGCGGCGAGGCGCACGGACACATGACGCTGACGCGGGGCAGCGGGACCTGGACCGGTGATGGCCCCGATGGCCGTTGCGCGGGCACGTGGATGGCCACGCGGCCGAGCACAGCCTCGCAATAGGTATGACCGCCCGCGCCGTTGCCGGTAACTTCCCGGCGTGAGAGGTCATCTGATGCGCTACGAGTTTTATTATCACCCCACTGTCCAGGGCCGCGGCGAGTTCGTCCGGCTGGCGCTGGAAGAAGCCGGCGCCGACTACGTCGATGTGGCGCGCCGCAAGGGCAAGGCCGGCGTGCCGGCGATGATGAAGATCATCGAGGACAAACGTAGCGCGCGCCCGCCGTTCGCACCGCCGTTTCTGAAGGCCGGCAAGCTCATCATCGCCCAGACCGCGAACATTCTGCTCTATCTCGGGCCGCGCCTGAATTTGGCGCCGCGCGACGAAGCGAGCCGACTATGGGCGCACCAATTGCAGCTCTCCATCACCGATCTCGTGGTCGAAATTCACGATACCCATCATCCGATCACCAGCTGGCTTTATTACGAGGAGCAGCGCCCGGCGGCGAAGCGGCGCACCAAGGATTTCTGGCGCTACCGCGTGCCGAAATTTTTGGGCTATTTCGAGCGCGTACTGCAAAAGAACGGCGGCCGATATCTGATCGGCCACCGCTTGAGCTATGTCGACCTGTCGCTGTTCCAGATCGTCGAGGGACTGCGCTACGCCTTTCCCAAGCGCATGAAGCGCTTCGAGAAGAAAGTCCCGGGCCTGGTGGCGCTACATGAGCGCGTGGCCAGGCGGCCGCGAATCAAGGCCTATATCGCATCGGACCGGCGCATTCCGTTCAGCCAATGGGGAATTTACCGCTATTTCAAGGAGCTGGATGGCTGAGCTTCCCTTCTAGTGAAGGATGAACCTTTTTAGCCAGCCGATTCGATTTACGCTGCTACGACCCGAGCGCGATCACGCCGGCGAGTGCGATCTGCTCATCTTCGTGGGATTGAACGCCTGACACGCCTATCGCGCCGACGCATTCGTCATGATAGATGATCGGCAGCGCGCCTTGAATGAGCAAACCGGCGGGAAAGGTGATGAAGGCCGGCCGGTCCTTGACGCGGTCCTCGAAGAACTTGCTCGGCCGCCGTGTCATAGCCGAGGTGCGGGCCTTGCCCAACGATACTTCGGCGGAAATCGTCGGCGCGCCGTCCATGCGTTCAAAGCCGAGCAGGTAGCCGCCGTCGTCGACAATGGCAATGGCCACCGCCCATTTGTTCTTGGCCGCTTCGGCTTCGCACGCCGCCAGCATTTTCTTCACGTCGGCCCAGGTCAGACACGGTTTGTTACGCATTGTGGCTCCTTATGTGCGGCGATGGGACGGCTTGACGCCGAGTACGGTGCGCCCGTAGCCTGCGCACCGCGCGTCGCGAACCGACGCGAGCGAGGGGGAACATGATGCTTCGATCCACGCAGCTTCATTTCGCGGCCGCGGCGCTGGCCATTGCGGTGGTTTCGCTGACAGGCCCCTCCGCGCAGGCCTTCACCATGGAAAGCCTGAGCGCAAATCCGGATTTCGAGGTTTGCTGATCCGGACGACCAGGTCAAGAATTTCGGTCAGGGAACGCAGGGGCTGCAGCCGTTCGGCCAGAATGGTCCGATGGTCCAATTCGGCGCGCGCCAGGGTCCGATTGGCGCGATGGGCCCGTTTAGCCACTTTCAAGGCAATGGTTTCAACGACGCGCCGCCGGATCCTTATTCTCGGCCGCTCGGCAACGGCGACTGAGATCTAGCACTTAGCGCAGCGAAAAGCGGATCGGCACGGTCAAATCGAGCCGCGGTTGCGGCATGCTGGCCGGAAAGGCCGGCAGCGGCTCCGCGCGCATGATCATCGCCATCACTTCGTTGTCGAGATCGGCAAAGCCGGAGCTGCGGGCAATGCGATGCGCGAGCACGTGGCCGGTGCGGTCGAGGCTGAAGCTCAACAGCACGACGCCTTGTTCGCTGCGCGCCTGCGCCTCGCTCGGATAGCGCTTGTGGCGCTGCAGCTGGCGAACGAGGGTAGCCTGCCAGGACGGTTCGATACGCGGGGCGCCGCCCTTGACCTTTTCCGCGGTGGTCGGAGCGGGCGGGCGTGTTTCTTCGACTTTCTCCGGCGGCTTTGTCTCCGGCAAGGGAACGATGGCCGGCGCTTCATCCGGCGGCGGCTGCTCGATTTTCACTTGCTCAGGCGGCTTCTCTTGTTGCGGCAGTGGCGGAAGCGGCTTCGATTCGATCATGGTCTCCGGCGCCGGCGCGACATCTTGCTCCACGGCGTCCGGCGTCGAGTCGATCGGCGCCAGCTCCACGGTGACGATGTCGGTGTTGTCGCCGATTTCGACCGGTTCGTGGTGGGCGAGGAAGTAGGCTACCGCGCCGGCATGAATGCCGACAACAACGGCGGCGGCCGCCGCCCAGCGCAACAGGTCGCGCGGGTTCTCATCCTCGAACCACAGCGGCAGCGTGCTCATTTCGCTTCCCGCATTTCCAGTCCGACCAGAGCGACCTTGAGGTAGCGCGCCGCGCGCAGATCGTTCATCACCTGCATGACGTCGCCATAGGGCACGGTGCGGTCGGCGCGCAGAAAGACCCGTTCGTCCCGGTTGCCGCCGCTGGCGCGGTCGAGCGCCCCGGCCAGTTCGGCGCGCGGAATGGCGTCGTCGCCGATGGCCAGACTCAGATCGCTCTTGAGCGTGAGGTAGATCGGCTTGTCCGGCTTCTGCCGCGGCTCGGCATTGGAGGAGGGCAGGTCGACGGCGATATCGACGGTCGCCAACGGCGCCGCCACCATGAAAATGATCAACAGCACCAGCATGACGTCGATGAACGGCGTGACGTTGATGCCGTGGATTTCGCCGAGCTCGTCCTCGCCATGATCCAGACGCATCGCCATGGGGATACCCGCTACTCGGCGGCTTGCGACAGCGGCAGCTTGGCGCGGTCGAGGTCGCGGCTCACAAGCTTCATTACCTGGGCGGAGGCATCGCCGATCAGCGCGCGGTAGTGCGCCGTCGAGCGCGCCAGCACGTTGTAGATCATCACTGCGGGGATCGCGGCGACCAGCCCGAGCGCGGTGGCGAGCAGCGCCTCGGCGATACCTGGCGCGACCACCGCGAGATTGGTGGTGTGCGCTTTCGAGATGCCGATGAAGCTGTCCATGATGCCCCAGACCGTGCCGAACAGTCCAACGAAAGGCGCGGTCGAGCCGATGGTGGCAAGCACGCCGGTGCCGCGCGAAATTTTGCGGCCGGCCGCCATCTCGATGCGCTCGAGCTGCCAGGCAATGCGCTCCTTGAGGCCCTCGCTGCGCAGATTGGCGGAATGCCGGATTTCGCTTGCCGTCGCCTGGATCAATTGCGCGACCGGGCCTTTGCCGTTGCGCAACTGCTCGTGGGCTTGGGCCAGCGTCGCGCAATTGGCGAGGATGCGGAGCCCTCGGCGTACGTCGGCGCGGGCGCTGCGTAGTTCGATGGTCTTGGCGACCCAGACCGTCCAGGTGACCAGCGAAGCAATCGCCAGTCCGATCATCACCGTCTTCACGATGATGTCGGCGTGGAGAAACATGCCCCAGGGCGAGAGATCCTGCGGCAGCTCGGCGGTGGCGACGGAGTGCTCGCCTACCGGCGGCGCAGATGAGTTTGCAGCCGGTGCGGCCGCAGGCGCGGTAGTGGCAGGCGGAGCGGCCGCCGACGCTGGTGGCGGTTCGGCGACGGCCCGGGAGGGGACGGCAGGGCTCGCGGGAGCCGGGGTCGCAGCAGGCGCCGCAGCCTGTCCGCCTGCGGGGGCGGTGTTGCCTTGTGCGAAGGTCGTTGGGACTGAGGTGACGGCCAAAAGAACAGCGGTTGCGAATGCTGCGACCACGCGTAAATGCGACCGCCGCAGCCATGAACTTTTTGCGCTCATTCTGGCGTAAGCGAGAGGCCACACCGACATCGACTGGCCGCAACGAAACGGGGTGCGCCAATTTATTTGCGCGCGCAACTTGCTGATCCTATCTGGCATCTTCTCCCGTCCCGTTCCTAACATGCCAGCAACGTACGCCGCAAAAGTGGCATGACGATGCGCGCCGCTGTCGCGCCCGAACAAATAGCTGCACCAGCGCCCCGCAGCCTGACCGCCAAGGCAGGGATCGTGACGAGCGTGGTTCCGCGCCAGCGCATCTTCTGCCCGCTATTGAACGCGGCGCATGGTCAACGTCAAGTGACCGTCGCGTCAAACCACTTTGGAATTAGTATAGAGTGCAGTTTTTAACGGTTATAATTTTGATATATTATAAACAATATTCGTTGCGTCCTGGCGATGTCTGATAATAGACTAGTTATTACAGTGAAGTGTGTAGTATTTCTAAAGTAATACGGGGCGAGACAAGTAATGCGATTATTGGTCTTGTGGCCTGGGCGCGTGCGGCGCGCGCTCCGCGTGGCGCTTGCGGGGGCCTGCTGTGTCGTCCCGGCGGCAGAAGTTCACTCCCAGGCGGATGGCCCGGCGCCGGCGCAAGCGCACAGCGTGCCGGAAATTGTCGTGACGGCGCCAACCCCCAAGAAGCGGCGACGCAGTGCCGCGCGCCCTGCGGCGTCCTCGACACAGGAGTTGCAGCCTGCGTCTATACCCGGCAACGCGACGCCGGCTGCGGGCGGTTTGCAGCAAGCCCCTGGACTCGGCAAGACCGGCACGGCTCTCGCCGACCTGCCGCAGAGCGTGGTGATCGTTCCGAGCTCGCTGATCTTTGAACAAGGCAGCTCGAAGGTCGCGGACATCGTGCATGACGTCAGCGGCGTCAACATTGGCGGCACCTCGACCTACGGCTTCTTCGATCGTTTTACCATCCGCGGTCTCGACGCGCGGATCTATACCGACGGGTTTCCCGACGGCGATCAATCCAACGGGCTGCCGCACTCGCTTAATGGCGTTCAATCGGTTGAGGTGCTGAAGGGTCCGGGCTCCGCGCTTTTCGGCAGCGCGACACCGGGTGGCATCATCAATATTGTTCACTTCCTGCCATCGCCGGTCCCGGCCTACGGGATGTCCGCCCAAGCCGGTTCCTTCGGCTCATGGTTTAATAATTTCTACGCGACCGGCCCGACCACGGTCCCCGGCGTCGACTACCGCTTCGACGGCTTGCTGCAGCATGCCGACGGATTCAAGAGGCCTGGAGAGCGCGAACTACGAATTCCGTCCGGTGGTGAGCTGGAACCACGACAACCATGTAACGACGTTTGCCGTCGATGCTCGCGACATTCAGCGTACCCCCGACAGTTACGGCATCGTCTATTTCAACGGTCCGCGCTCACGGTCGTGCCGAACACGGCCAAGTATTCGACGCCGTTTTCATTCGGAAATCAGGACGTCGAACGGGCCACCATCGCCGACTCTGTGGTGGTACGCCGATTACGTTACCATCAACGATCGCTTTTCCTTCCTGCACCGGGACGTCGACATCGTGCGCAACTCCGGCGGGACGGTCAGCGGCACCATGCTCACGTCGCGGCAGCTGCGCGAGCAAATCGACAATGACAACGATCTGTTTTATCAGTTTGAGCCGGTGTGGAAATTCTACTCCGGGTTCGTCCACCACACCTTGTTGACCGGCGCGCAGGCCGAATGGGATAGCATCGACGACAACCGCGCCACCGCCGACCTGCCGAATATCAGCAACATCTTCGCGCCGGTGATACCGGAGACGTCGACGACCGGACTTAATTTTCTGCGCGACGCCAAGCACAGCGGCATGGTCGATGACCTGCGCGCCTGGTTTCTGGGCGTCTATGCCACCGATCAGATCGACGTCACGGACCAATGGAAGGTGCGGCTCGGCGTGCGCCAGGATTATTGGCTGGAAAGCCTCGCGCCGAAGGTCTTCGTCCCCGGCCGCGTCGATTTCAGCAACGATCCGCTCGAGCCCGGCATGACCCAGCGGGAAACCGATGCTCCGGTGAGCTGGAGCGTCGGCACGCTTTACAAAGTTCTGCCCGGAGTGGCGCCGTTCGCGGGCATCTCCAAGAGTTATCTGACCAACTTTAATTCGGAGGCGACGTCGCAGGGCCTTGTCGCGCCGGAGTTCGGCCTCGAATACGAAGCCGGCATCAAGCTTTCGACGCCCGACAGTCGCGTGGTGTTCACGACGGCCGCTTTCAAAATCCTCCGCACCAACGTGTTCACCGAGAACAGCGCAGCCGTGCCGATTTAGATCGCGTTCAACGCGCAACAGAGCCAGGGTATTGACGGCGATCTTACGGTGCAGATCACGCCGCAATGGAAGCTCATTGCCAACGGCATCGCGCAGCAGTCCGTGCTGACGGGCGTGCCTCTTACGCCGTCGCAGGTCGGCAATCAGCCGGTCGGCGTGCCGCCGCACATCTTCAATTTGTGGACCACGTACGACTTTGACATTGCGGGAATTAAAGGATTCCGGGTCGGCGGCGGCCTTTCCTACAATGACAAGTCCTATGCCAATACCGCCAATACCGGGTGGATACCGCCGTCAACCGTGTACGATGGCATGCTCAGTTATTACTCGCCGCATTGGGACGTGCAAGTCGGCGTCAAGAACATCGCCAACGTCACCTATTACACGTTTGCGGAAAGCGCGGGCGGCTTCGTCGGCGATCCGCGCACCTACTATGTCAAAGCCAATTGGCGCTATTGACTTTCCTCCGACGCATTTGCGCCGCGCGAGCGGGCCGCGCCGGCTGAGCGGCCGCTACGCATGCGCGTCAGCAATTCTGTAGTCGGATAGGAGTCGGCGGCCAGCCCGTATTTGACCTGCATGGCCTTGACCGCCTGCCGCGTTTTCAGGCCCATAAAGCCGTCGACGGCGCCGACGTCGTAACCGGCACGCAGCAGCATCGCCTGCATGTCCTTGACGTCGTTGAATGGCAACGCCGGCGGCGGCGTGCCGCGCTGCAATGCGGGAGCGCCAGCAATGCGGGTTGCAAGATAGGCGGCCGTGGTCGAATAGACGAGCGAGTTGTTCCACTGCAGATAGACCTGGAAATTCTGATAGACGAGGAAGGCCGGCCCCAACCGCCCCATCGGCAACAGCAGCGAAGCCGGGAGATGATCGGCGGGAAGCGGCCGTCCGTCGGCGAGCGTGACGCCGAAGCCCGCCCATTTCGAGCGCGGCAGTTGGATCGAAAGGTCGGCCTGGTCCCAGGGCAGGTTTGCCGGCACGCGCACCTCGGTGAGCCAGGGCTCGCCACGCTTCCAGCCCAGGCCGACGAGATAGTTTGCCGTCGAGGCGAGCACGTCAGGCACGCTGCGGATCAGATCGCGTTTGCCGTTGCCGTCGTAGTCGATCGCGTACTTGTAGTATTCCGACGGCATCATCTGGGTCTGTCCGAGTTCGCCCGCCCAGGAGCCGATCATCTCATCCGGCGTCAAATCGCCGCGCTCGATGAGGCGGAGCGCATCGAGGAGTTGGGCGCGAAATCGGTCGCTGCGGCGGCAATCGTAGGCCAGCGAGGCGATCGAACTGAGCGAATGGTATTTGCCCATATTGGCGCCGAAATCGCTTTCCAGGCCCCAGAACGAGACGATGACCGGGGCCGGCACGCCGTATTGCTGCTCGATGCGCGCGAATGTCGGCGCGTTGGCTTTAATCAGCGCCTGGCCGCGCTGAATGCGGTAGGCGGCCGCCATGCGGCCGGAGAATTCGAGAAAGGTCTGCGTGAACACGCGGTGGCCGCGGTCGATGTAGACGATTTTCTGGTCGTAGGTGAGGCTCGGCGCGGCGGCGGCAATGCTGCGCCGGGAAATGCCTTGCGCCATCGCTTCACGCTCGAAGGCGGCGAGCCAGGCGTCGTAGGTCCCGCTGGTGCGGCACGGCGTGGCCGCGTGGGCAAGGGTCGATGGAACAAGGCTTACAAACAACAATGCCGTCGCCGCAATTCCCCGCATCATCATTTTGGCTCTCGCATTCTCTCTACGTCTGGCTCGCTTGTCGCGGGCATCCATGTCTGACCATCGGTCGAGCGAAATGACGTCGCAGGCCGGAGCAAGTCCGGTCAGGGCGATTGAATGTATCACTTAAGGCTTTGAGGTGCCGGACTGCAGATACCACTGCAAAATCTCTTCTCCGGTCCAGTAGACGACGCCGTCGAAAGCTCGGGCATGTTGGTAGATCGCTTCGAGATATTTGATCCGGTGCGGTTGGCCGCTGATATAGGGATGGATGGCGAGCGCCAGGATTTTGGCGCGCTCCGCACCCTCGGCATAAAGCCGGTCGAACTGGTCGATGGCGCGTTGAAGCAGATAATCGCTTTCGTGATGCTGGATGATCATCATCGGGATGTCGTTGAGCTCGACGGTGTAAGGCAGCGTCACCAGTGGTCCGGCGGCGGTGCGGATTACCGTGGGCTCGTCGTCGTACACCCAGTCGCCGATATATTTGATTCCGGCGGCGGCGAGGATCTCGGGCGTATCCAGGGTTTGGGTCAGCCCCGGTCCAAGCCAGCCGACCGGCCGCTTGCCGCAGAACCGGGCGATGACGTCGAGCGCGCGCGCCACCATAGCCCTTTGATCCGGCTCGGCGTGGATCGGCCCCTGCTCGTAGGAATGGCCCATAAACTCCCAACCGGCGGCGCGCGCCTGTTCGGCGACGCGCCGATAATCCTCGCAGACCCGAGCGTTGAGCGCGAGCGTCGGCCGCACGCCCAGGCGCTTGAACAGGTCGAAGAAGCGCCAGACGCCGACCCGCATGCCGTATTCGTGCCAGCTCCAGTTGGGCACGTCGGGAAGCAGACTTTGCCCAGTAGGTGCGGCGAGCACCTGGCGCGCCATCGGCTTGCGGATGTCCCAGACTTCGAGATTGACGATAGTCCAGAACACCAGCCGCGCACCGCCGGGAAGCTTGAGCGGCGGCCGGTCAACAATGGCCGAAAAGTCGCAGCGTTGGCGCGGCAGCATCGCGTCGCTCATCCTGCACGTCCCCCTTCGCGTCGCAGCGCAAGCCGCATGTCGGTAGGTACTTTTTCGCCAACGTCAATCCCCTGGCGCGAATTCATTCGACGATCACATCCCCGTTAGCATGAATCCTTGGCATTGCCCTGGCCATATGATGGGATATGGAACTATCCTTCCATGCGCTGATTACTGTTCTAGTATTGACGCTCAGCTATTCGTCGCCCTTCCGGTTTTCCGGACCCAACTGATGCCACGCCCCGCGGTTCGCTTGCACGATTTAGTCAGTAAGGACGCCACCGCCGCTGTCGCGGCTGGTCGCGCCGATTCGCGGCAAATTTGGCTGGAAGCCTTTTGTGCGGTGCGCGCCGAGACCGAACGCCGCGCTGCACCGCTTTCGGTGGAGGACCAGGTGGTGCAATCGATGCCCGACGCCAGTCCGGCGAAATGGCATCGCGCCCATGTGACCTGGTTCTTCGAGCAATTTTTGTTGCGGCCCTTCGCACCGTCGTACCGCGCCTTCGATGGGCGGTTCGCGTATCTGTTCAACTCCTATTACGTGGCGGCCGGCCCGCGCCATGCGCGGCCGCGGCGCGGCTTGATCACGCGCCCCGGCGTCGCAGAAACAGGCGCCTATCGCGCCCATGTCGATGCCGCGGTGGTGGCGCTGATCGAGACGACGGACGATGTCGAGGCGGTGTTTCCGATTGTCGAGATCGGGCTTCATCACGAGCAGCAGCACCAGGAGCTGATGCTGACCGACCTGTTGCACGCGTTTGCGCAAAATCCGACGCACCCGGTCTATGACCCGAGCTGGCGTTGGCCGCAAAGCCAGCGTTCGGCAGATGCGGCGGCGATCGCCGGCATTCATACCATTGGCCACGAGGGTGCGGGCTTCTGCTTCGACAACGAGCGGCCGCCGCATCAGGTGCTACTACAGCCGGCCCGCGTCGGGCCGGCGCTCGTGACCAATGGCGAGTGGCTGGAATTCTTGGCCGAGCGCGGCTACACGACGCCGAGCCTGTGGCTGTCCGATGGCTGGGCGACCGTCGAAGCCCAAGGCTGGCATGCGCCGGGCTATTGGCAAGATGTTGATGGCGCCTGGTTCTCGATGACGCTTGGAGGCTTTCAGCCGGTCGATCCGGCTTTGCCGGTGTGTCACATCAGCTATTACGAGGCGGATGCATTTGCGCGCTGGGCCGGGAAAGACCTGCCGAGCGAAGCCGAATGGGAGGTCGCCGCCAAGGCGGGCGCGCTCGACGACGCCTTCGGCGCGGTCTGGCAATGGACACGCAGCGCCTACCTGCCGTATCCGGGCTATCAGGCCGAGCCCGGCGCGCTTGGCGAATACAACGGCAAATTCATGGTCAATCAGATGGTATTGCGCGGCTCGTCGCTGGCGACGCCGGCCGGTCACTCGCGGGCGACTTATCGCAATTTCTTTTATCCGTCGGCGCGCTGGCAGTTCAGCGGATTGCGTCTGGCGGAGTTCGAACGCCGAGCGTTCACATGACAGCCCAAACCGCTCTACGCGCCCCCCGACCAATTGAGACGGCGAACGAATTCGCCGCCGATGTTATCGCCGGCCTGACCGTAAAGCCGAAACGCCTGCCGCCGAAGTATTTTTACGATGCGACAGGTTCGGCGTTGTTCGAGCGCATCACCCGATTGCCGGAATATTACCCGACGCGGAGCGAGCTTGGACTGCTGAGCGAACATGCGCCGGCCATGGCGTCCTTGTTTCCGCCAGGCGCGGCTTTGCTCGAGTTCGGCAGCGGGTCGAGCCGCAAGGCGCGCATTCTGCTGCGCGCGGCGGCCTGCGTCGAAGCCTATGTCCCGATCGACATTTCCGGAGACTTTTTGCAGCAGGACATGGCGCGCTTGCGCCGCGATCTTCCGCATCTTGCCATTCATCCGGTGGTAGCGGATTTCACCGCAATAGCCGAGCCGCCGCCCGAGGTCGCGGGAATGCCGCGCGCCGGCTTCTTTCCCGGTTCGACGATTGGCAATTTCGAGCCGCATGAGGCGGCGGGATTTCTGCGCCGGGCCGGGCGGATACTGGGCGAAGGCTCGGTGCTCGTGGTCGGGGTCGATCTCGCCAAGGCGCCCGACATTCTCTACCGGGCCTACAACGACGCCGAAGGGGTTACCGCAAAATTCAATCTCAATGTGCTCGCCCGCATCAATCGCGAGCTCGGCGCCAATTTCAATCTCGAGGCTTTCGAGCATCATGCCTGTTACAATGCCGAGCGCAGCCGTATCGAGATGCACCTCGCCAGCAAGAAACGTCAGAAAGTGAGGGTCTGCGAAACCACGATCGAATTTCGCGCCGGCGAGACCATCCACACCGAGAACAGCTACAAATATTCGATCGACTCGTTCCAAGCGCTGGCGCATGGCAGCGGCTGGTCACCGATTACGGCATGGACCGACGGCCTGTTCAGCATCCACGCGCTGCGGATGACCGACGCCCGCTGACCCTGTCGGCGGTCGCGGTTCGAACAAATCCTCCAGGCCTGCGTTGTCGCCACGGCTGGGTGTGATTGGAGGACGGCAATGCCGCGGCGGCAAACCATCGACAAGGCTCGCCGGGACAAGCGCGAGGGCAAGTCGGCCTCGACGCAGGCGGGCGAATTCGTGCGCGAGGAGATCGACAAAATCCGTCATGGCGAGCATGGCGCGCGCTCGACCAAACAGGCGATCGCCATCGGTCTTTCGGAGGCCCGGCGCGCCGGCGTCGACCTGCCGCCGCCGAAGCGCGGCCAAGTCACCGATCGCACCCGCGAGAGCGCCGAATATGCCTACGAGGCCGGCCAGGGCCGGCGCAAGACCAAGCGGCGCCCGCGGGTGTCGCGCGCCGTGACCAAGGCGCTCAAGCGCGAGCCGCGCCGCACGGTGTCCCGCAAGGCGTTGTGGCGGCAAGCGCACAGCGCCGCCTCGCGCCGCACCGCCGCACAACGCTCCGTGGCCGCCAGCAAGGCCGTCCGCACCAAAGGCGCCAAAGCGCGTTCCGCCGCCGCCAAAAAGGCCGCCCGGACCAGGGCGCGGCGGAAGTAGCGGCAATTCCACGCCTCACAATCACCGCATCTTGGCGACGGACGTCATTACCGCCGCCACATCCGTAATTCATTTACGATTTCTTTGTAGCAATTGATTCCCCCGGGGAGGTCGAGTTGCGCATCCAGCCCCGCCCGAAGGCGCGGAAAAGTCACGTCGTGCATGAGGTTCGGCGGGCGCACGCGCTTGGGCCGATCCCCGATCCGGTGTGCTGCTCGCACTGCACGGATTATGCGCCGTCGATCCGTTGTCATCGCTATTGCCGGCAGCGCCGCGGCGCCTGTCGAGCGAAGGCGAGCGCAGTCCGATCGAGCCTTTGGTAGCGCCGCTGGTCTTCGAATTAAAGAAGCTCGGCGTGTTCCATCCCTGCTGGTCGTGCGAGGGGCACACCGATCAGGCCGGGACAATGCGCAACGTTCCGCGGGTCTGGTTCTACGCAGATTCAGTCGTTCACGTTCGCGCCCTGGCCGAAGCGGCCACCAGATTATTCAACGCACAGCGGCTTTCGGTGCACTGGCAGGTCGTACCGACCCATTCCGACGCCGACAATCCCGATACGACCTTCAGTCTGGAGCCGGACCCGGCGTCAGACAGTTCGCTCGCTTCGCTGCAAGGCGATCTGCGCGTGATGTCGGAGGAATTGGCGGCAGCCTTTTGGCTGGTGTGCGACGCATTGGCGGCGCAGGCGCGGTGACGTTAAACGAGCGGTAGCGGGTAGCAGAGGTCGCTGCTCTGGCGTATGAATGCGGCCGACCCTTTGGCTTTTTCCGATGCCGATCTGCGAAGCCGATCCCTGGCGCCTGCAATATTTTGTCCACGTCAAAACCGCAGCGAACATCCCGACCGAGGATAGCGACGCCTGGCAATGGTATCCCGCGCATCGCTGGATTTATGACAAGCTCGCGGTGGCCTTGAGCCAAAACCTCGCGGCCGGCCCGCATGGAACGCCGCCGCCGCGCTTTCCGGTTTTCTCCAAGCCGATCACCAATCTCAAGGGCATGGGCGTCGGCAGCCGCGTGCTCAATTCGCCGGCCGACTACGAGCGGTATTACGCGCCGGGCCATCTCTGGATGACGCTGCTCGACGGCCGCCATGTTTCCTCTGACCTCGCCGTGGTCGACGGCGTGCCGCGCTGGTGGCGGCACGTCACCGGCAAGCCCGCGGGTGAGGGCACTTTCGATTATTGGACCGTGCATGCCGAGGCCGACGCCGATATCGAACAACGCTGCGGCGCCTGGGTGCGGACCCATCTTGCCGGCTACACCGGTATGCTCAACCTCGAAACCATCGGCGGCACCATCATCGAAGCGCATCTGCGCTTTGCCGATCAATGGCCCGATCTTTACGGCGCCGGCTGGATCGAGGCGGTGGTGCGGCTGTATGAGAGCGGCGCTTGGGACTTCGCCGACGCCGACCGGCGATGCGGCTACAGCGTCGTGCTGTTCGGACCCAACGGCCGGCGCTATCGCCATCCGCCGGTCCAGCTGATCGATCGGATCAAACGTATTCCCGGCGTCACCAGCCTGCAGATCACGTTCCACAATGCTGCGCCAGACCGTCATGCCATGCCGCCAGGCGGCTTCCGCCTCGCCGTCATCAACGGCTTCGATTTCGCAGCCGCGCTCGCCGCGCGGGAGCGGCTCAAGGAGTATTTCTTCGCAGGCGTGGCATGAGATTTACGCCGGTAGATCGGCCCGGTGCTGCCCGTTATAGTCACCGCCCGCGCAACGACCCGGATCGGTCAAGGAAGGAAAGTTCATGAAAATTGTTGCATTCGAAGGGCAGGGCGGCCTGCGCCTCGGCATTGTCGAAGGCGAGCAGGTGGTCGATCTGCAGGCCGCCGACAGCAAGGTGCCGGCCGATCTCGGGGAATGGCTCAAGGGCAACAACGGCGACTTAAAGCCGCTCGCCGATATCGCCAAGCGCGCTCCTGCAAGCGCCCGCAAGCCGCTCGCGGGCCCGAGCTATGCGCTGCCCGTCGGCCGGCCGGGAAAAATCATTTGCCTCGGATTGAATTATCTCGAGCACGTCAAGGAAGGCGCGCAGCGCGACAACATTCCCAAGTTTCCGACCATCTTCATGCGCGGCTTGACCTCGATGGTCCCGCACGGCCAACCGATCATCCGCCCGCAAGTGACCGAGCAACTCGACTACGAGGCCGAGATGATCCTGGTGGTCGGTAAACGCGCCAAGCATCTGACTGCAGCCAATGCCCTGTCCTGTATCGCCGGATATTCCTGCGGCAATGAGGGTTCGGTGCGCGAATTCCAGCGCAAGACAACGCAATGGGACATGGGCAAGAATTTTGACCGCACCGGCGGCTTTGGCCCGTGGCTTGTTTCCGCCGACGAACTGCCGCCTGGCGGTAAGGGGCTGAAGATCGAGAGCCGGCTGAACGGGCAGGTCATGCAATCCGACAACACCGATAACATGATGTTCCCGGTCGTTGAGATGCTCGTCTATGTCTCCCAGGGCATGACGCTCGAGCCCGGCGACATCATTTTCACCGGCACGCCCTCGGGTGTCGGCTTTGCCCGCAAGCCGCCGGTATGGATGAAAAACGGCGACGTCTGCGAGATCGAGATCGAAGGGATCGGCGTGCTGCGCAATCCGATCGCCGACGAGAGAGTTGGCTGAGGAACGCCCATGGCCGACCGGACGCTCAACGTTGTTTGCATCTGCGGCAGCCTGCGCAAGGCTTCCTACAACCGGATGGTCATGAATGCGCTTCCTGGCCTGGCGCCGGCCGCCATGAAGCTGACGGAAGCGCCACCGTTTGTCGAATTTCCGCTCTATAACGCCGACACGCAGGAATTCGAGCGGCGTTCCGCCCGCCGTTCAAAAGCTGACCGATGCCATCCGTGCCGCCGACGGCGTGATTTTCAATTCACCGGAATACAATTTTTCGATTCCGGGCGGCTTGAAGAACGCGATCGATTGGGTGTCGCGGGTGCCCAACCAGCCGTTTGCCGGCAAGCCGGTCGCGATCCAGTCCGCGACCGGCGGACCGCTCGGTGGCGGCCGCATGCAATACGATCTGCGCCGGGCGATGCAGTTTCTCGATGCGGTGACGTTGGGCAAGCCGGAAATATTCATCGGCAATTGCTCGCAGAAGATCGACGCCAAGACCGGGGAGATTACCGACGAAGCGACCAAGAAATTTATCGGGCAGCAGCTCGCCACGTTTGCAAAGTTCATCGAGCAGCACGGCGGCAGGCACTAAGTCGCGTTGAACGGGGGAGGGCGGATCATGGGGCGTCTCGATGGCCGCGTCGCCATTGTCACCGGCGGGGGCAAGGGCATCGGCAAGCATTATTCGCATGCACTCGCCGCCGAGGGCGCGCGACTGATGATCGCCGACATCGCCGACGGCTCCGAAGTGGCGGATGACATCGCGCGCGCCCATGGCGCCAATTCTGTCGCGAGCAGAGTCGCCGATGTGAGCGACGAGGCGGCGGTGAAGGCGCTGGTCAATCAAACCATGGAGCGCTTCGGCAAGATCGACGTTCTGGTCAACAATGCCGCTTTATTCGCGCCGCTGCGGGAAACCAAGTGCACCGAGATCGATGCGGCAGTGTGGGACCGCGTCATGGCGATCAATCTGCGCGGGCCGTTTCTGATGGTGAAGCACGTCGCGCCGCACATGGGTGCGCAGGGTTACGGCAAAATCATCAATATCGGATCCGGCAGCATCTTTCACGGCATCCCGTGGATGCTGCACTACGTTACGTCCAAGGGCGGGATCATGGCCATGACGCGCGTGCTGGCGCTGGAGCTCGGCGAGCACGGCATTCGCGTCAACACGCTGTCGCCCGGGCTTACCATGAGCGAGACGCTCGTCGCCGAGAATCCGGGCCATGTCGCCACCGCGCGCGATCGGGTCGTGGCGGCGCGCTCGCTCAAGCGCGACCAGCAGCCGCGGGATCTGCTCGGCGCGCTGGTTTTTCTCGCCAGCGCCGACAGCGACTTCATGACCGGGCAAAATGTGCTGATCGACGGCGGCAACTCCAATACCTGACCTGCACGACACATGCCGGGCGCAGCGCAACCATGCCGACGCGCTATTTCAGTCAGGGCGCCGCTCCACTATATTTCGGGGCGGAAGCATCATAGCCAATCTACGGAGGACCTCGTGGCGGTCGCGATCGAAAAGAAGCAGAACGAAGGCGCGCCGGACCGCAAACACAATATCGAGGCGATGCGGGAAGCGTTTTATGCCCGGATCGCCCAGCATTCCATGGCGCCGCTGTGGAAGGTGATGAGTACGCTGGTGCCCGACGAGCCGGTGACACGCTGCGCCCCGGCGGTCTGGCATTTCGACGATGTGAAATCGCTGGTGATGGAAGCCGGCGGCTTGATCACCGCCGAGGAAGCCAAGCGCCGCGTTCTGATCCTCAAGAACCCGGCGCTGCAGGGCGAATCCCGCATCACCAACACGCTGTTCGCCGGCATCCAGATGATCATGCCCGGTGAAGTCGCGCCGGCGCATCGCCACGTCTCCTCCGCCATCCGCTTTGTGCTCGACGGCCAGGGCGCCTACACCGCGGTCGAGGGCGAGAAGGCCTTCATGTCACCCGGCGATTTCGTAATCACCGCCAACTGGGCGCCGCACGACCACGGCAACCCGTCCGACCAGCCGATGCTCTGGCTCGACGTGCTCGACGCTCCGACGGTCAACTTCTTCGAGACGTCGTTTGGCGAAGATTTCGATGAGCCGATACAGGCGACCAGGCGCCAGGACGGCAATTCTTTGAGCTTTTACGGTTCCGGGGTGCTGCCCGACGGCACGACTGCCATGAACCGCACCCCGGTGATCAATTACACCTACGCCCGCACTCGCCCGATCATCGAGCGCATGATGCAGACCGGCGAGATCGACAAGCGCCACGGCGCGCGCGTGCATTACGCCAATCCGATCAATGGCGGCCCGGTGCTGCCGACCATGGGTGCCTATCTCGCCATGCTGCCGAAGGGCTTTCGCGGCGAGCCCTACCGCTCGACCGACGGCACCGTGTTCGTCTGCGCCGAGGGCCAGGGTACCACTAGCGTCGACGGTCAGGTGCTGGAATGGGCCCCCAACGATGTGTTCGTGGTTCCGCCCTGGAAGCGCTACAGCCACACCGCGGCGAAACAATCGGTGCTGTTCTCGATCTCCGACCGGCCGGCGCAGGAAGCGCTCGGCATCTGGCGCGAGGGGAAGTAGGACCGGTCTTCCGGGCCGCGCGCGGGTTAAGGCGCGGGTCCCGGAAAGAGGCTACTTCTCGATCGACTGCAGCACCAGCGCCTGTAGATCGGCGTCGCTCATCACGCCGTTATCCCAGGTCGTGTTGAGGCGCTCGATCTGGCCCGCGGCATTGAGATCGATGGCGACGATGCCGCGCTTTACCGAGCCGTCGGCATTGGTCCATTCGTAGCCGCCGCCCTGGTCGCTGCCGACGATGTGCCTGAGCTTGGCGCCTTTGCCGTAGGGGACGGTCGCCAGCACGCGCGCCAGGTACTTGCCGATCGCGAGCTTGCCGAGGATGACGGTGCGCAGGGCCCGGTCGGCGTAAATCGCGTCGCTGCTGAACAATGCATCGGCGGCGCCGGCGTCGCCGGCGGCGAACGCCGCTGCGAGCTTCTGCGCTACGTCCTTTATCTTCGCCGAAGCGCCGTCACTGGCGACGTCGTAATCGAAGTTGGTCGGAAACTTGTCCGGCGGCGTGCGGAACTTGGCCGCAGTTTCGGCACCGAAGGAGCGGCCGTCCCAATAGTCGATCCAGCGCACGATCTTGCCGTCCTTGAAATCAATGGCGGCGAGAATGCGAATCTCACCACCGAACAGCTCGGGGGTATCGGTGAAGGCGACCAGCGCCGAATGGGTGTCGCCGCTGATGCGGGTCGGATAGGAAAGGCCCGTCGGCGGCCATTTCGGCATGTACTGCTCGAACAGATCGGTCATGCCCTTCTTGCTGTAGAAGGGCCAGCCCAGTGCCGCGTCGATGTAAGTGAGATGCGCTTCCGAAAAATGGTCCGTCGTCGGAACGGGTTTGTGCTCGCTCTTGGCGGTAAAGTAGGACTGGAAGAATTTCGCCGCCTCCGGTGTCGCATGAGAGGTATCGGCGACATTCGGGTAAGGCGTTTCGGCGCGCAGCTGGCCGGCAGCCAGCAGCACAACGGCGGCAGCGCAAATCGAGGCAACGTATTTCACGATCTTTCCTCCCGCGGTATGATTATCGTTGTCTGCTGACACTATCGCTGCCGCGGGAGGGCTGTCTAAGGCCGGCAGGTTGCATCGTCTCGTGCCTCATGCGGGCTGGCGTGCCCACCGGATTCAGCAAGGCTTGCAGTGGGCATGCGGACCGCGTAACCGAAAGCCGCGACCAAGAGCGTGTGAACTTAAAATGGATGCACCGGCACAGAAGAAATCGAAACTGATCAAAGGAGCAAGCGGCGACTGGGAAGTGGTCATCGGCATGGAGGTGCATGCCCAGGTGACCTCACAGGCGAAGCTGTTTTCCGGCGCGTCGACCGCATTCGGCGGCGAACCGAACGCCCATGTGTCGCTGGTCGATGCCGCCATGCCGGGCATGCTGCCGGTGATCAACGCGGAATGCGTGCGTCAGGCGGTGCGCACCGGCCTTGGCCTCAACGCCAAGATCAATCTCAAATCAGTGTTCGACCGGAAGAATTATTTCTACCCGGATCTGCCGCAGGGCTACCAGATCAGCCAGTACAAGTCGCCGATCGTGGGCGAGGGCTACGTAACCATCGACACTGAGAATGGCGGGACGGCGAGGATCGGCATCGAGCGTATTCACTTGGAACAGGATGCGGGCAAATCGCTACACGACCGCCATTCCACGATGTCGCTCGTCGACCTCAATCGTTCAGGGGTCGCGCTAATGGAAATCGTTTCGAAGCCCGATCTGCGTTCATTCGATGACGCTATGAACTTCCTTGCGAAAGTTCGGATTATTCTGCGCTACCTCGGCACCTGCGATGGCGACATGGAGAAGGGCCACCTGCGCGCCGATGTGAATGTCTCAGTGCGCCGGCCCGGCGAACCGCTTGGCACCCGTTGCGAGATCAAGAATCTCAATTCGATAAACTTCATAGGTTGGGCAATCAAATGTGAGGAACGTCGCCAGATCGATATTCTAGAAGAAGGTGGCAAGATCGAGCAGGAAACACGGCTGTACGATCCGGACAAGGACGAGACCCGGTCGATGCGCACCAAGGAGGAGGCGCACGATTACCGATATTTTCCTGATCCGGACCTACTGCCGCTCGAGTTGACGCAAACGGAAGTCGACGAACTCGAGGCGCGGCTGCCGGAGTTGCCGGACGAGAAGCGGGCCCGGTTTGTGCTGGACTATGCGCTTGCGAAGCACGAAGCCGCCAAACTCGTCGCCGAGCGCCGCACCGCCGATTACTTCGAAGCGGTCGCCAAGGGCCGCGACGGAAAGACGGCGGCGAACTGGGTCATCAACGAACTGTTCGGGCGGCTGAACAAGGAAGACAAGGACATTGCCGCGTCACCGGTGACTGAGGCGCAGCTCGGTGCGATCCTCGATCTGATCGGCAACGGCACCATCTCCGGCAAGATCGCCAAGGAGGTGTTCGAAATCGTCTGGAACGAGGGCGGCGACCCGCGCGCGATCGTCGAAGCGCGCGGATTGAAGCAGGTGACCGACGTGTCCGCGATCGCTGCTGTGGTCGACGACATCATCGCCAAGAATCCGGACAAGGTTGCCGACGCCAAATCCAATCCGAAGGCGATCGGCTGGTTCGTCGGCCAGGTGATGAAGGCTTCGGGTGGCAAAGCCAGCCCGCAGGTGGTCAACGATCTCTTGAAGAAGCGGATCGGAATTTAGACGCAACGGCGGCGTCGCCGCCGCGTGCGCCGAAAAGACTCCATGCACTGTCCTCGCGAGCCGAAACCGAACCGAAAATTTCGCTCGCGGCAGCGCCGTGAGGCGCCGCGCGCGACCGCGGAACGCGTCGCCGGCCGAATCGGTTGACACTGATTCGCGCGTTTTTGCGCCGCGACGGGCTTTCGATGCGCGCCGCGGGGGCGTTCGGCGCAAATTTTTTTCGCGAGCTTAATCCGCCGACATTGCCGTGATTGTGTGCGTGCAAACGTGCCGGCGCGGCGCGCGATGGGTGCGCACACAGCGCAGCGTGCCGCCGCAAGATGTGCTGGAAACCCGCATTTCATCGGCACTTCTTGATCACGTCGAAATTTTTCGTGCGCGATTGCGCGGCCGCGAAAATTTTACGCTGCGCGTTTTGCTGACGATCGCCGCGCCGATGCCGCCAAGCGGGGGCGCGGCACTTACACACAAAATTAAGCGGAGTCACTATTATTTTTTTCCTGCTGTAGTAATCGGAAGGTAGTGCAGCTCGATTCGCGACTGCACTGCACCGATGTCGCCATCCACTCAGGCTAGGAGGGCAGCAATGGCGAAGAAGAGAAAGACGAAGGCAGCGGCGAAGAAGACGGCGAAGAAGACTACTCGCCGGAAGAAGAAGAAATAGTCATCGTCGCGATCGGTCTTCGACATCGCATGACGTCGAAGATCGCGTCACACGGGCCGGCTGTCGGTCGAGGGTTGATGAAAGTTTACCCAAGACGGGCCGGCTCAGGTGAACGACAGGGGGCGTCGGCGGGACGGAGGCTTAGGTTTTCACGATCGTTTGCGAAAGCGCGGTGGTGAAGAGCAGGAACGGGCGATCCGGACCTCTCCTTGGCAGATCGCCAACGGACTTAAGCCTCGGATATCTCGCCGACGCCCTCGGTGTGTTGGTAATTTCCTCCCAAGAACTTCGCCGGCGTCGTAGAGCTACTCTGCGGCGCCGTTTTTCTGCAAGGCAATGACCCGCTTGCACCGAGCTTCGAAGACAAAGTTCGCCGTCACCGCCAAGCGGAAAGTCGCCAAGCGGCGAGCAAGTCGCCGCCGGGAGCCGATCGAGCTGTACTACTGGCCGACGCCGAACGGCTGGAAAATCTCGATCATGCTCGAGGAATGCGGCCTTCCCTACGTCGTGCGTCCGGTCGATATCTCCAGGGGCGAGCAGTTTGCGCCGCAGTTTCTCGCGATCTCGCCGAACAACCGCATTCCCGCCATCGTCGATCCTGGCGGCCCCGGCGGGCGGCCGATCTCGGTATTCGAGTCCGGCGCTATCCTGCAATACCTCGGCCGCAAATCCGGCAAATTCTATCCGCGCGAGGAGCGCGCGCGCGTCGCCGTCGAAGAGTGGCTGTATTGGCAGGTTGGCGGACTTGGGCCCATGGCCGGCCAAGCCAACTACTTCCGCCGCTATGCACCGGAGCCGATCGGCTACGCGATCGCGCGCTATACCGACGAGGTCAATCGCCTGTTCGGCGTGATGAACACGCGGCTTGCCGATCGCGAGTTTCTGGCCGGGCGTTATTCCATCGCCGACATGGCTTCACTCGGCTGGGTCAGGCTTGCCGAGCGGATGGGCCAGGAGTTGGCGCAGTTTCCTCACCTCAAGCGCTGGTTCGAAGCGATCCGGGCGCGGCCGGCGGTCAAGCGCGCCTTTGCCATCCGCGTCGAAGCGGCGTCCGCCGTTGACCTTCACGATCCAAAGGTGCGCGCCGTTCTGTTCGGACAACGGGCGCGGAGTTCTCCGTCACCCTGAGGTGCTTGCCGACGCAGTCGGCGAGCCTCGAAGGGCGACGGCCTCCGCCTCTGAGATAGCATCCTTCGAGGCGCGCCTTTGGCGCGCACCTCAGGATGATGGTGTAGCTGTCAATTCGATCGCGTCCAGGTCTGTGATTTGCAGATCAGCCCGCCCATGATGCAGCCCTTGAGCTCGGCGGTATTGGCGCCGGTCATGGCGAACGAGCCGGAATAGGTGTTGCCGTCTTCGGCGTTGTAAACCTGCCCCTTCCACTGATCCGGGCCTTCCGGCTTCATGTTGAGCACGATGGGAATGCCCAATAGCGGCCGACCTTGCTTGCTGGCGTTGACGTTGTGCTTGTCGGTCTTCGGCCTGTTGGTTTCGGGATCATTCGGCTCGAGGAGCCAGATCAGGTTGCCGCAGAGCGCGCCGCCGCAATTGACGATCTTGACCTTGCCTTTTTTATCCCCCGTCAACCACGTGGCGAATGGATCGGCGGCGAAAGCGGGCGCGGTAAAAATCAGCGCAAGTGCGATCGCGGAAACGACAACCGCTGCCGTGATGCGAAAAATCTTCATGACCGCCCTCCCGATGCCCCTGCTTGATCGCAGGGGTCAGAAGATAGCCAACGAGGCCTGCATTGCAAGCTTCTCGGCGCCGAAACCGCCCGGTTCGTGCTGCGCCTTGGGCGCTGTCGACCCGTGGTTTCGCGCCGCCGGTTACTTAACGCCGCCTTGCCAAAGATGCGCGGTCGTCGCCCGGCAAGTTCAGCTTTGATTTATCGCATTACTTAAACCACCGTTCAAATGTTCTGCGGATTATCAGCGGATCGACGGCAAACGAACGCCGCCGACACGCGAATTGGGGCTCGCGACAGGGTCAAAAAAGGGACAGGGGAGTTCACATGGCTCGTTTTGAAATTCTTGACTGCAACGTGGCGCCGCTCGGCGAGGGGCCGGCGGCTGGCGACATGCTGTTTGAGCTCGGCATGATGTATTCGGTCGGCCGCGAGGTGCCGATCGATCTCATCTCTGCGCACAAATGGTTCAACCTTGCAGCGATGAAGGGCAACTGCGAAGCGATCCGGCTACGGCGCGAGATTGCCGATCAGATGTCGGACGGCGAGATTGCCGCCGCCCAGCGCGCGGCGCGCGACTGGCTCAAGGGAACCGCGGACCTGGCGAGGCCGGCGATCGCGGCCTAAGGCCGCCCGGGCTACCGCCAGCGCAGCCTGTCGAGCGCCAATCGCTTCAGAGGGAGACGATCGGCGCTCGATGATTTTGGCGAAGCATGATCGTTGCAGAAAACCGGCTTCCATTTTTTCGGATGATGCTTTAGTCATACTGCCAGACCGGAGAGGTGGCCGAGTGGCTGAAGGCGGCGGTTTGCTAAACCGTTATACGGTCTAAAGCCGTATCAAGGGTTCGAATCCCTTCCTCTCCGCCAGCCCTTTTCGGGTCCGTTCCGGACACACGGGTTACGGTTTATACTGGAGACATAGGTAACACCTTTGGTCCGAAAGGATTGTCGAGGGGTTCCAGCCTGCAGGTTTCGTGGTCGAAGTATCCGAGATCGTAGTCGATGAAGGTGACGAGCCAGATGTGGTCGCTGACCTGTTTGATACCGACGTTCTGACCGGCGAATACTGTACTGAGATTGATCTTCTGGCGATTGAAGCAGATGCGCCCGCATGAGGTCACCGCCTTGTCGTGGAGCGGGAAACCGTAAGTGAGGATAAGGATGATCAATCGTCGCGCCTTGGTCGCGGGCGGGCTTGTCGCGGTTGGCGGTTCAGGGCTGCTCGGGCGCGTGGCGCGGGCCGCCGAGCCGTCGTTTCTGTCGCCGGGACTTCCCGAAGGGGTCTACGACACCGCGATGCTCGAGGCGCTGCCTGGCAAGAAGCCGCTGATCAAGCTCAGCTATCGGCCGCCGAATTATGAAACGCCGCTGTCCTATTTTACTTCGGAGTTCACGCCAAACGATTCGTTCTTCGTTCGCTATCACCTCGCCGGCATTCCGGAGGAGATCGATGCCGCCCATTGGCAACTGCGTGTCGGCGGCGATGGCGTTTCGAAGCGGCTGCAATTGAGTTTGCAGGAGCTGCAATCCGGTTTTGAAGCAGTCGAGATCGCCGCGGTCTGCCAGTGCTCGGGCAATCGCCGCGGCTTTTCCGAGCCGCATGTCGCCGGCGTGCAATGGGGCTCGGGCGCCATGGGCAACGCAATATGGAAAGGCGTGCGGCTCAAGGACGTGCTGAGCCGCGCCGGCGTGCGCACCGAGGCGGTCGAGATCGTTGTGAACGGCTCCGATGGCCCAGTGCTCGATGGGACGCCCGATTTCGTCAAGAGTATCCCGATCGACAAGGCGCTCGAGGACAGCACTATCATTGCCTACGAGATGAATGGCGCGCCGTTACCGCTCTATAATGGCTTTCCGATCCGGCTGATCGTGCCTGGCTGGACCGCCACCTATTGGATGAAACATCTCGATACCATCGAAGCTTCGACCAAGCCTTTCGCCGGTTTCTGGATGAAGAACGCGTATCGGATTCCGAACGGGAAATTTCCGGTCATCCAGCATTTCCTTACCCAGATGGCTGCGGCCAACGAGCCTATCACCGAGATGGTGGTCAATTCGCTGATCACTGTGCCGGAAGATGGCCATACCACGCACGCGGCAGAGACTGTCGAAGTTCGCGGCTTTGCCTGGGACGGCGGCTACGGCATCCGACGCGTGGAAATTTCCGTGGACGGCGGCCAAGTGTGGCGCGAGGCCGAGCTGGGCAAGGATGTCGGCCGTTTCGCCTTCCGCTCGTTTCGCTTTTCCTTTGCGCCACCGCAAGCCGGTACCTATCAAGTGAGGGCAAAAGCAAGCAATGGCGCCGGTCAGACTCAGGCCGAGGCACTGATCTTCAATCCGGCCGGCTACCACAACAATGTGGTCCGCCCTGTCACCATCACCGTGGTGTAGGGAGCCCGCCATGCGGCAAGTTTTTGGCGTTCTGGCCGCATTACTGGTTGGCGCAAACGCTTACGGGCAGGAAAATCCCGTGCCGCTAAAAGCCGGCGCGGGCCGGGACATCGTCGAGAACTACTGCAACGCCTGTCACTCGCTCGATTATCCGCGCATCAACGCGCCATTCCTCGATCGTCAGGGGTGGGAGGCCGAGGTGAACAAGATGATCAAAGCGTTCGGCGCGCCGATTGCGCCCGCTGACGCCAAAGGCATCGTCGACTATCTGGCGCAGAACTACGGCGCCAATCACTGAGCTAGGCCACCCCTCGTCGGCCAGCGGTCCGGCGCCCCGCGATTTGTGGTAATGGGCTTCTATCCGAGGAGCCCTCCGATGCTGCAGCGAGAGAAGGCCAGCCCGAAAGGTACAATGAGCCGGTGCTGGCTCGTTGCTGCGGCATTCTTGTGTGTGTCCATGCTCGCTGCTTACGCGCAAGGAAATATCGTGGAACGCCAGGTCAAGGCAGCACCCGGCCGCGACGTACGCGTCGGCATCTATATCGACATCCGCCCGGATTGCACCTCGGGCCCGCTGCCGGCGATCAGGCTCGCCGCGCCGCCGGCCCACGGGGCGGTGAGCGTCAAGCGCGGCACGTTCAAGGCCACCAATTTCAAGCAGTGCCTGGCGACCGAAGCGCCGGCCTTCGTCGCTTTCTATCGTGCCAAGGATGGCTACGGCGGCACCGATGCGTTCGCGCTCGAGATCACGTGGGTGGGCGGCCGCAAGGAGCTTCAGCGTTTCCGGGTGAATGTTTCCGATAATCCGGCCGGCGGGCACGGCATCTAACCACCATCGCGAGGCCTCGCCGCAGAAGGCGCAGCTCGCATCTAATCGCCACGAGTTCGGATGAGATCGAACTGGCTCCGCAGGGCCCGTGCGGTTTGCCGTGGGGCCGGGAGGGGGAGGGGTACGAATAGGAGAGGGTGGGGGAATTTGAAATATTTAAGAACAACCCCATGCAACGTAGTCTTATAGGTAAATTATCCTAAGCATGGAGCCCCTTTGGATGAACTCTATCGGACAATCGGCGTTAATAACCGTGGCGCGGATGTCTGGGCCGGTCATCCGGCGCATAACTCGAAGGTTTGAATGCGGCCTCGAGAGGTGAGTGATGACCAAACAAGCCGTGCGCGCGAAATCAAATTGGCAGCCCTCCTCGCAGGAGCAGGCCGCGATGCGTGAAGACCAAGGGCTTGGAAATGCGCCTGCCGCTGACAGCGCGAACCAGCGGATGAAATTGCATACCTGCAAGAGGGGCAGTGTTACGAAATTGACGCTGGAGTACGACGCGCCAAGGTTGCGCTTCCTGGACGCTATCGAAAAGAGGAATCCGGGTTTTTTGGCGGCCTTATCGACCAAGTCAAATGTCGATCTCCCCAAAGGCACGCTCAACAGCCCTCGCCAGACCTTTACGCTCAACACTAACGATCAGTTGTTCAAGCCCGAGCAATACGCCGATTTGGTGATCGCTTATAGCAACGGGTCGCCGGTCCGCATACGCGATATTGGCCACGCCATCAGTGCGGGAGAGAATGAGCTGGTTGCCGGCTGGTTCAACCAGAAGCGAGCGATCATCTTGGCCATTCAGCGTCAGCCGGGAGCCAATGTCATCGAGACTGTGAGCCGCGTCAAAGCGATGCTTCCGGTGCTCAAGGCGTCAATTCCGGCTGCTGTCAAGGTAAATGTGGTTTCCGATCGGACCCAGACCATCCGCGCTTCGGTCGCCGACGTGCAGTTCACGTTGCTGCTCACGGTCGCACTCGTGGTGATGGTGATTTTTCTATTCCTGCGTAATCTCTGGGCGACCATTATTCCGGCCGTCACCGTGCCACTTTCGCTGATCGGCACCTTCGCGGTGCTCTACGAGCTCGGCTACAGCCTCGACAATCTTTCCCTGATGGCCTTGTCGATTGCGGTCGGCTTTGTGGTCGACGACGCGGTCGTCGAGATCGAGAACATCGTGCGGCATATCGAGGAGGGGCTCTCGCCGTACGACGCGGCGCTCAAGGGATCCGGAGAGATCGGCTTCACCGTCATGGCAATTACATTCTCGCTGATCGCCGTATTCATTCCACTGTTTCTGATGAGCGGCTATGTCGGATTGCTATTCCGGGAGTTCGCAGTCGCAGTGAGCGCGGCTCTTGTGCTCTCGCTAATTATCTCACGGACGTTGACGCCGATGATATGTGCCTATGTGCTCAAACCGGAGAGCAAGGAGCACGGATGGCTCTACCGGTTTTCCGAGCGCGGCTTCGATGGCCTGCTACACCTCTATGAAGCAGGCCTGAAAGTCGTTCTACGTCACCGCTTCATGACGCTGATGGTGATGTTCGGCACCATTGCCCTGACCGGGTATCTCTACGTGGTCATTCCCAAGGGCTTCTTTCCACAGCAGGACACGGGACTAATCATCGGCCAGTCCGAGGCGGCGCAGGACGTTTCCTTCGCGGCAATGCAAGAACGCCTGCAGGCTTTGCTCGATGTCATCATGCGGGATCCTGCGGTCGCGACAGTGGCGTCGGCGGTGGGCGCCGGCGGTGGCCTCTATACGCTCAACGACGGGCGCGTCTTCATTCAGCTTAAGGCCCATGGCCAGCGTGACCCCATCGACCAGGTGATGGCGCGGTTGCGAACCAATCTTGCCAGGATCCAGGGCATCACGCTCTATATGCAAGCCGCCCAAGACATTACGATCGGCGCGCGGCTGAATAAGACGCAGTTTCAATACACTATGAACGACGCCGACCCCGGCGAGCTCAACCACTGGGCAACGTTGTTCCTCGACAAGTTTAGAGCCATTCCCGAAATCGTCGACATCGCGACCGACCAGCTCAATACCGCGCCGATGCTCAACATCACGATCAAGCGCGAAGTTGCCTCAAGTTACGGCATCCTCCCCTACATGATCGACAACACGCTTGACGACGCCTTCGGCCAGCGCATCGTCTCGACCATTTATACTACCTTGCAGCAGTACCATGTGATATTGGAGGTCGACCCCAAGTTTCAGTACGGGCCCGAAGCGCTCACCGGCATCTATGTCAAATCGTCGAGCGGCCAGCAGGTACCGATATCGACGCTGGTTGACAGCGTCATCAAGGTGTCGCCGCTCGTCATCAACCATCAGGGGCAGTTTCCCTCGGTGACGATTTCGTTCAATCTCGCGCCGGGCATCGCGCTCGGCCAGGCGGTAGTCGTGATTCAGAAGGCTGCAAAGGGGCTCGACGCGCCCCTCTCGCTGCAGACGAGCTTTCAGGGCAACGCCCAAGCGTTCGGAGCATCGCTAAAGAGTACGCCAATTCTCATCGCCGCAGCGATCTTCGTCATCTACCTCATCCTCGGTATTCTATACGAGAGTTTGATCCATCCGGTTACAATCCTTTCGACCCTGCCGGCGGCCGGTCTTGGCGCGCTATTGCTGCTCATGGCGGCTCACTTCGATCTGAGCGTAATCGCGATTGTTGGTATTCTTCTGCTCATCGGCATTGTCAAAAAGAACGGCATCATGCTGGTCGACTTTGCTCAACAAGTGGAACACAGCGAAAGCTTGACGGCCGAGGCATCGATCTACCAGGCGTGCACCCTCCGCTTTCGGCCGATCCTGATGACCACGATGGCGGCGCTGCTCGGTGCCGTGCCGATGATGCTGGGGAGGGGGACCGGTTCTGAATTCGCCAACCGCTCGGCTACGCCATTGTCGGTGGCCTGGCCGTATCGCAGGTTTTAACCCTCTATACGACGCCAGTCATCTATATCTACTTCGACCAGTTACAAAGCTGGATGATGCGACGAAGAAAGAAGCAGGCAGCCTCAGATCAGTTCGATTTGCGGCCTGCGAAAGTTGCCTGACTGGCCCTGCGTCTTTCTCGTCTGCAGCACAGCGTCCAGAGCAGAACCGGGTGTTTCGCTCGCCTCTAACTCATGCGCATGAAGTGCCATCCAGATGTATTAGTCCTAGATTGGTGCAATCGCGATCCAATCACAGCAACACGGGCACAGCGGTCGTGCTGCGGCTATCTATTTCTCAATTGCGGGGAACATTAGGAGTTCGAAAGATGCGCAAACAGATGATAGCAGCAGCCACGGCCATCGTGCTCGGCATCGCAACAACGGCGACTGACACGGTCGCATTCGCGCGAGGCGGCGGTGGAGGTGGAGGCCACGGCGGTGGGGGAGGGCACGGTGGCGGTTTTGGCGGCGGAGGTCACGGTCTTGGCGTTGGCGCTCTCGGAGGCCGTGGGTTAGCGACGGGCTACGGCCCGAGGAGCTACGGTGGTCTCGGAAGCCGGGGGTTCGCGATAAACCGCGGCGATTTCGGAGGCCACGGCTTGGCGGTAACCCGTGGCGGGTTCGCGCACAATCACTTCGAAGGCCGTCGCATTGGTAGGGGTCTCTATGCTTACGGTGGCTATGGATTGGATTCTGACTGGGGCGATTGCAATCCGTACTATTACCCAAACTACTACCCAAACAGCTGTAACGGAATTAGTTGGTGATATGGTTGCCCGCGCCCCCTTCGCAAGACGATTTTTTCGCTCTACCTCGGACCCGTTGCGAGATGTTCCGCAATTGGAAGGGCGACCGCTGTGTCGGATTTTTTAGACCCCGGTCGCGGGGCGCCGCGATTGTAAGGGCGCCGCCAGTGACCGAGCGTACGGCTCTCGCGGCGCCGATCTAATCCCGATTTGGCCCATGCCCCCCGCGATGGCCGGCTGTCTTCTTACCCAAACGGCGAGCATGCTTTAAATGCTGGCGTATTCGCCAATTTTAAAGTGCGATGGTTCGAGCTTTTATTGCGCGCTAGGGTGGGCTTGCGGCACCCTCCATTTGCAAAAGCATGATGATGAGCATTCAGCGGTCGCTAGTAATACACGATTGTATTTGTTGCATCGAGACCGATCGCCAACGCCGGCCCGTATTCGCTAGCGACCGCCAACTTGAAGGCCCAGTTGGACGCTAAGCTCGAAGCGAAAGCGGCGGGCGGGACCGCGCGCGAAAGCACCGCAGTCACGTCAAATCATCAGCCAACGCCCAACTCAATCGCAGTCGCGGAGGCCAAACTTGGCGGCATCTTACCTGAGACGGTACAGGCACTAAAGGCAGCCATGGCCCGGGCTCGCGAAGCCGATCGTGTTGGCGACAAGAGAGGGCGCGAATACGCCTTGGTTGACGTACGAGGCATACTGTCTCAGCAGTAGCCGTGTTCGCAGGTCGCAGTTCGGGGTTAGTCGGACGGCGCTACGCCTGAACACGCTAGACCCAATGCGGTGTATCGCTGCTCGGAATACGGCTGAGCCGCAAACAGACCGGCCGACCCCCAGCACCGCATTCCTCGATGTGCCACACGCCACACTCGCGGCACTCGAAAGTACACAGATCGGGCAGTCCTCGGAATCGCGGCGTTCTTCGAACAAGCTGCATTTGACGAGCACAGCCGAAGCAGTGCGGCGGACGCGGCGAGTTAGGCGCCAAATCGTGATCGTATTTGTCCCACATGACGAAGTGTCCAACTCGCCAACGAGTTTTTAGTAAAGGCGAGGCTGCGGCCGATATGTGTGGGCAGCATTACCGTGGCGTGGCCGGATTCTTAATTTTCGGTTATGTCGCGAAACCGATCATAACGCCAGGTGGCGTGTCGTAAGCGCAAAGCGATAGTCGATCGAGACCTTTACCTCTGGCAGCAATTCCGTGGCTGCTGATCATGATGGTCGGATTTAGCGTATCCATCTCCGACAAGAACGTGCCAAAAATCGCAAGAATCGAACAGAAACTGCGAAGTGCCCGGCTCAGGTTAGAGACGATCGGCTTCCACCGCTACGACGGCTAAGCTTCCACCACTACGACGGCTGAGGCACATGACAAGACGTCCTTCTGTACGCGACTATCATGAACCTGCGGGGGGGTGGGGCGCACTCAAGGCATTGGCCACTGCCCTGGAGGAGCAAGACACCGCTATCAAGGGCGGCGCGACGCTGCTGCGGATGAATCAACCACTGGGCTTCGACTGTCCCGGCTGCGCTTGGCCCGATCCCAAGCACACGTCTTCGTTTGAGTTCTGCGAAAATGGCGGGAAAGCCGTCGCCTGGGAAGCGACGGGCAAGCGGTGCACTCCGGAATTCTTCGCCACTCACGCTGTCACCGAGCTCGAAAAGTGGAACGACTACGATCTGGAGATCACGGGACGTTTGACGCACCCGATGGCATACGACGCAGTTTCGGATCACTATGTTGCCATCTCATGGGACGATGCGTTCGCGCTGGTCGCCAGGCATCTCAACTCGTTGGTTGATCCAAACAGTGCGGAATTTTACACATCCGGTCGCACCTCGAATGAGGCTGCCTTCCTGTATCAGCTCTTCGCGCGGGAATACGGCACGAACAACTTTCCTGATTGCTCCAACATGTGCCATGAGGCGACCAGCGTTGGCCTGCCGGAATCTCTGGGCGTTGGCAAAGGCACGGTCCTGCTTGAGGATTTCGATGTCGCCGACGCAATTTTTATTTTTGGCCAGAATCCGGGCACCAACAGTCCACGAATGATGACGACCCTGCGCAACGCCTCGCGCCGCGGCGCCCGCATCATTTCCTTCAATCCATTACGCGAACGCGCCCTTGAGCGGTTTCAAGCACCAGCGAACCCGGTGGAAATGGTGACGCTGACGTCTACGCCCATCAGCACGAACATCTATCAGGTTCGCGTCGGCGGCGATGCCGCTGCCCTCAAGGGCATGATGAAAGCCGTGATCGAAGCTGACGATATGGCGCTTGCCGATGATGCCCCACGCATTGTCGACATCGACTTCATCAATGGCCACACGCAGGGCTTCGAAAATCTCGCCGCCGACCTACGGTCGACATTATGGGAAAGCATTGAGCGTAAATCTGCTCTGAGCCGCGGCGAGCTCCGAGCGGCGGCTTGCGTTTACATGGAAGCGAATAGCGCCATCCTGGTTTACGGCATGGGTGTAACGCAGCACCGGCGCGGCAGCGAGACTGTCCAGCAGATTGCAAATCTCGCGCTGCTCCGCGGCAACATCGGCCGGCCCGGTGCTGGCGTGTGTCCGGTGCGCGGCCACTCCAACGTACAGGGCGATCGCACGGTCGGGATAACCGAGAAGCCGACGCCAGAACTTCTCGATCGGATCGAACGACGATTCGGTTTTAAGCCCCCGCGTGCCCACGGCCACGATGTGGTCCTCGCACTGGAAGCAATGCTCCGCGACCAGGCTAAAGTGTTCATCGGGCTTGGGGGCAATTTTGCTGCCGCTATTCCCGACCAGACGCGCACCCACGCGGCGATACGTCGACTAGACCTAACGGTTCAAGTCTCCACCAAGCTCAACCGAAGCCACGTCGTACACGGCAAGCAAGCTCTGATCTTGCCTTGCCTCGGACGGACCGAGATCGACGTTCAATCGACTGGGCCGCAGTCGATCACAGTCGAAGATTCCATGTCGATGGTGCATGCGTCCACAGGCATGAATACTCCGGCCAGCGAATATTTGAAAAGCGAACCGGTGATCGTCGCTGGCCTCGCACGCGCAACATTGGGCAGCCACTCGAAAGTCGCGTGGGAAGATTTGATCGCCGATTATGACCGCATCCGAAACGGTATTGAGGACGTATTTCCAATTTTTCAGGCATACAACGCACGCATTCGTGTTCCCGGCGGCTTCCATCTCACCTCAACCGCCCGCGAACGAATCTGGATGACTGCTTCGGGCCGTGCAAATTTCCTGGTGCTCAAGGGCCTCAATGAGGATCCTCAGGAAGCTGATGACAGAATTTTGTAGCTTACGACAATTCGCAGCCACGATCAATACAACACGACGATCTATTCATACTCAGACCGCTATCGCGGAATCTTTGGCCAGCGCGACATAGTGTTACTCAATGATCACGAGATGGCAAAACGAGGCCTGTCGGAGGGCGATCGGGTCGATCTTGTCACAGCTTCTACCGACGGCATCGCGCGTTCGGTCCGAAGCATTCGCGTAGTCAGGTACAAGGTACCTGACGGTTGCTGCGCTGCCTACTATCCGGAAACTAACCCGCTGATGCCGCTCTATGCGCGCGACCCGCTCAGTCACACTCCTTCTGCAAAGGCCGTTCCGATTCGGATTGTCACTGTCGATTCCAAGGACGAGCCACAGACGTCGTCAGATCGTACGGAGGCTCGTTGACCGATGGATGCGACCGTCCTTTCGCGTCTGCAATTCGCCTTCACCATCGGCTTTCATATTCTGTGGCCGACCCTAACCATCGGCCTTTCAGCCTTCGTTGCCTGGTTGAGCCTGTTGTGGTGGTGGACTGGCAAGCCGGTCTACCGCGACTTGATGCGCTTTTGGATGCAGCTGTTCGCCCTCGGCTTCGGCATCGGCGTCATCACCGGGTTGGTGATGAGTTACGAGATCGGAACTAATTGGGCCGGCTTTTCCAGAGCGGTCGGCAATGTACTCGGCCCGCTCTTCATGTATGAGGCGGCGACGGCCTTTTTCCTCGAATTGGGTTTTGTTGGCATCATGCTGTTCGCTGAAGGGCGCGTGACGCGCGGGCTCCATCTGTTCGCGTGCGTCATGGTCGCGCTGGGCTCGTTGATAAGTGCTACGTGGATCCTCGCAGCAAATTCGTGGATGCAGACACCGGCAGGGGCGTTGGCCGACGCCGACGGCGTTTTTCACGTCGTCAGTTGGTGGAACGTCATTTTCAACCCGTCCTTTCCGTTCCGCTTCATGCACATGGTTTGCGCGAGCTTTCTGACTGGAGCCTTTGTGGTAGCCGGCGTCTCTTCGTTTCAGCTCTTGCGGCGGACATCGGTCGATACTTCTCGTGTTGCCTTTTCTATGGGGATGTGGGCCGCGCTCATACTGGCCCCGCTGCAAATCGCCCTGGGCGACCGGCAGGGTCTGAATACGGAGCAATACCAACCAGCCAAGCTCGCGGCGATGGAGGGGCTGTGGGACACGGAGCACGACGTACCGATGACGGTGTTTGCCTGGCCCGACATGGGGGCCGAAAGGAACCTCTATGAAATCAGTATTCCGCATCTTGCGAGCCTCTATCTAACGCACAGCTGGCGCGGCGAAGTGCAGGGCCTCAAGGCGACGCCACCGGCAAATCGGCCGTACGTCCCAGTTGTGTTCTTTGCCTTCAGGGTCATGGTCGGGATTGGCGTGCTTCTTCTCGGTCTAGCCATTACGGGCGCGGTGCTGCGCTGGAGAAGACGGCTGTATGATGCGCGGTGGTTTCATTATGCTGCTTTCGCCGCGACGCCACTTGGTTTCGTTGCTGTGCTTGCTGGCTGGACTGTCACGGAAACAGGACGCCAACCTTTTGTTGTCTACGGATTATTGCGCACGGCGGATGCGGCTTCTCCAGTTTCCTCCAGCGCCATCACCGCGACGTTGCTCGGCTTTCTCCTCATCTATGCATTCCGGTTCGCCGGCTTCATTTGGTTCGCCGTTCGCCTAATTTTCAAGGGTCCGGTTAGCATCAGTGCTGCCGACATCGCTGGCCGTCCTTGGCGCCCTCGCCAACATTCGACAGTGCCGATCGGCGCCGGCACTATTTCTGTCCCGGCAGAGTGAGCACATGGATATTCCACTCATTTTCGCGTTGCTCGCGGTCTTTGGCGTTACCGTCTACGTGCTCGCGGACGGCTTTGACCTCGGAGTTGGTATTCTTTTTCTGTTCGTGCCTCGCGAGGCAGATCGCGACGTGATGATGGCAAGCATCGAACCGGTGTGGGACGGCAACGAGACCTGGTTGGTGTTCGGCGGCACCTTCCTTTTCGCGGCATTTCCCGCCGCGTACTACATTCTTTTGCCCGCGTTTTACCTGCCAATCATATTCATGCTCTTCGCATTGATCTTTCGTGGGGTTGCATTTTCATTTCGCGGCCAAGCCGGCCGCTCCCGCCGGATTTGGGATTTTGCATTTGCCGGCGGGTCCCTTGCTGCGGCATTTGCTCAGGGCCTGATACTCGGCGGCTTTATCGACGGCGTGGACGTGCAGAATGGCATGTTCCACGGCGGCCCATTCAGCTTCTTGAGCATCCTCGGAATTCTTTGCGGACTCGGATTGATCGGCGGCTACGCGCTGATGGGCGCAGGATGGCTCATTTGGAAGACCGACGGACCGACGCAGGTGTTCGCTCGAGAGATCGGTCATGCCGCCTTAGTCCTAACTGCGGCGATGCTGGCGGTGGTGAGCGCCTGGACCGCCTTGAGTGATCCGGAAGTCGCTGACCGCTGGTTCTCGTGGCCGAACATCGCATGGTTGGCGCCGATACCGCTGCTCAGCGTCGCAGCCCTCGTGGCCGCCTGGCAGGCACTCTGGTCCGGCCCCGAGTTGCGATTATTCCTTGTATCAATTTTGATTTTTCTCCTAGGCTTTTTTGGCCTCGCCGTGAGCCTCTGGCCCTACATCGTGCCACGGCACATCACGATCTGGAGCGGAGCAGCCGACCCTCAGACCCTATGGTTCGTCGGAACAGGTCTGTGCTTCGTCCTACCCATCGTGTTGGCCTATCAGTTTCACGCATACTGGGTGTTTCGCGGCAAGACGCGCATCGAAGCGAGTTCAGATGATCGAGATGTCTCACCGCATATCGGGGCCCGACACACGTCGGTTCAGCACAAGGGCCTGCACCTGTCATGACTGGTCCTTGCACGGCGCCCGCCTCCGCACTCGGCCAACCAGTGACACTAGCTCGTAAGACGTCGCGCTCCTGCCATCTGCGCGGAGACGCTGCACGGACTTTCAGGGCAACAAGGGGCACAATCAAGCAATCGCGAACAAGCTTCGAGTGAGATCGCTGCTATGTTCGGTACTTACGACATGGTCGCCCCAGCTAGCCCGGCCCTCACGGCGGCGATATGCCGTGCAGGAATAGCCGCACGAGCGAAAATCCGAGGGACCTAACAACGTGCAAGCCCGATCGTCAAAAATCCGCATGTCGCTTGTGACGCTTGCCGCGTGCTTCGCCGGAATGGTCCAGGCCGCATTTGGCGCTGGCGAGCCTCCGAACACGCCGACGGCAGATGATCTGCTGAGGGCGGGACAAGACGACAATAACTGGGTTCTGCCTGCCAAGACGTACGCTGGTAATCGCTACACCGCTCTCAAGCAGATCGACAAGACCAATGTCGGCTCGTTGCATTTGGTCTGGAGCACTCGCATTGCCGACAATGGTCAGCAGGAGACCTCGCCGATCATCTGGAACGGCAGAATGTACCTGTCCACGGCGCATGACGGCGTGATGGCGCTCGATGCCGCCACAGGCAAGCTGCTCTGGCAGGTGCCCTACAGCCCGGCCTACATTTTGCTTTATGCCGTTAATCGCGGTGTAGGTCTTTCCGACGGCAAAGTGTTCGTCGCGACGGCGGATTGTCGGATCATCGCCCTCGACGCCGCTTCCGGCAAAAGCATATGGAACGTGCAAGGCTGCCTCGATACCAGCAACAGCTTCTATTCGAACAGCTTCTATTCGATGGCCGCCTACATCTACAAGGATCAGCTCATCGTCGGCACCGGAGGTGGCGACAGCGGCAATACTGGTTTGGTCAGCGCCTTCAGCATTAAGGATGGCGGGCGTCTGTGGGATTGGCGGAGCATTCCCGGTCCGGGCGAACCCGGTCACGAAACTTGGCCTGGAGAATCCTGGAAGCATGGTGCAGGTGCGATGTGGAACGGCGTCGCCATCGATCAAGAAAGCGAAACCTTGTTTGTCACGCCCGGAAATCCCGGGCCGGACCTGGTGCTGAAGGGTCGCAAGGGTAGAAACCTGTACACCAACTCGCTGGTGGCACTGGATATCTCCGGCAAGAAGCCCAGGATGAAGTGGTATTACCAGCTTCGTCCGAGAACGACACGCACGACACCGACCCGGCGATGATTCCGGTACTGTTCGAGGGGCTGGTCAACAACCGAAAGCGATCGCTGGTCGCGGTCGGAGACAAGGGCGGCGACTTCGTCATTCTGGATCGTCGAAATGGCGAGGTCGTGCATCGTACTGTCGTGGATACACAGGAAGGGCTGGGGACGCCGCCGACAAAAAAGGGCAGAGCTCGCCTGCCCGAATCATGGTGGCGGCATACAATGGAATGGCGGTGCATATGATCCCGCCAGCAACATCTTCATCGTCCCGAGCACCAACGAATGCGCTGTCTTTAAGATCGCGACTGATCGTCCCGCCTTATATTCCCGGTCAGCTCTATCTCGGCGGCGCGCTGCCGAAACGCCAGGCGGACGCCACAGGTATAGTAACCGCGATCGATGTTGACAGCGGCAAGCTGCGCTGGCGTCAGCCTCTGCCTTACCCGGCCCAAGGCGGCGTTCTCGTCACGCGACCGGCTTAGCCTTCACCAGCGACGTCGGGGGCAATCTCTATGCCTTCGACGCCGCGACCGGCCAGCAATATTGGAAGGAAGTGACCGGTTCCTCGATCGTCGCGCCAATCGCCGCCTACAGCATCAACGGAAACGAATATCTGACGGTTGTCGTCGGTGAGGCAGGTGGCCAGCAGACGCCCAACCTGCCCCCGACGGACGGCAGCCTGGTCCTTACCTATGCGTGGGGACGCGCCGACGATTGCCAACGATGCGACCGGGCAAGTGGTGATTGCAAATGCGCCCAATCGCGCCGCAGGCGCCGGCGCGCCGATAAAGTCCAGAGGCTCGGCTCCGTACACCCAGGAGCAGGTCGCCCAGGGTGCCGAAATTTACCGCACGCAATGCGCAAACTGCCACGGCAGCAACCTCCAAGGTGTGTCCGCATCGGCCCTGACCGGTCCGAGCTTCGGCCGCTCGCACCTCGACGCCGCGCAGTTGCGGAGCATCGTCGTTAGACCATGCCGGCGACCGCGCCGGGGACGCTCAAGCCCGACGAATACGCGGCGGTAATGGCCTATCTTCTCAGCTATGACTGCGTGCCACCGGCCGGCGACGGCACGCAGCGGTTCCCGACCATGGACGCGCTGTCTTTGAAGCGTGTCGTGCTGGGAGGCACGACTGGTGGCGTAGCGGGAGTGGTTGGAATTTGGTTGGCGTAGTCTCCGTGTTCAACCTCGAAATCACCCGGCGTTGGAGCGCCGGAACGGAGACCAACGCCATGATCAAGGTTACCACAGGAACTGATTCTTTCGCGCCTGGAAACGAGACTGCGGCCCACCTTTTCGATAACTGGTTTGATCCGATCGAGAGCGGTGTGCGCGATCGGGTGCGAGGGTTCATCGAAGAACTGATCCGGTGTGAGCTCGACGCGGCGCTCGCTCGCCCTCGATATGGGCGCGGAAAGAATGGTGACTGCGGACAAGCAAGCTTCGTCGGCCATCGGCATGGCAGGCGCACCCGCTCGCTGACCGGGAGCTTCGGCAAGACCGAGATCAGCGTGCCGCGGGCTCGGCTGCAAACGCGCGAAGGCACCACCGAATGGCATAGCCAGGTGCTGCGAAGCTATCAGCGCCGCACGCTCACCGCCGATGCGCTGATTGCGAGCGCCTATCTCGCCGGCACCAATACGCGCCGGGTGCGGCGGGCTCTGGCAGCGCTATTCCGCGATGGCGTCAGCAAGGACATCGTGAGCCGGGTCTGGCGCAAGATCAAAAGCGATTGGGACGTCTGGAATGCTCGCGCGCTGACCGACGAGCCGATAGTGCGGCTGATCCTCGACGGCACCGTGGCTCGCGTCCGGCTCGATCGGAAGGCCACGGCGATCTCGCTGCTCGTGGTCATCGGCGTGCGCGCGGACGGCCAGAAGGTGCTGCTCGCGGTCAAGCACAGGGGCGGCGAATCCGCCAGGCTTGGCGCACTGTGCTCGACGATCTGGTCGCGCGTGGCCTGCGGCGGCCGGCATTCCTGATCGTCGACGGCGCGCCAGGACTGGAGAAAGCGATTGCCGCCGTCTGGGACGGCGTGCCGGTGCAGCGCTGCACGGTTCACAAGCATCGCAATCTGCTCGCGCACGCGCCGGAACGCCTGCATGAGGAAATCGGCGCCGACTATACCGACATGATCTACGCGGCCACACCGGAGGACATCGCAATGCGCCGCAAGGGGTTCATCCGCAAATGGCGGCTCAAGCACCGCGCGGTCGCCGACAGCCTGGAAGAAGCCGGCGATCGGTTGTTCACGTTTGCACTCTTGCCGCCGAGCCAATGGCGCAGCGCGCGTACCACGAATGCAATTGAACGCCTGCACGAGGAGTTTAAACGTCGGATCAAAACCCAGACCGTGCTGCCATCAGCAGAGACTGCTGGCATGTTGTTCTGGGCCCTGCTCGCCTCCGGCCAGATCAACATGCGCAAGGTCGACGGCTGGCAAACCCTTGCCACAACGACTATCGATCACCCAATTGACCTCGCCGCCTGAACCGATAACCTCATGCCGCTGGAGATTGCGCCATATCGAATTCCAACACAAAGCGCGACGGCACCGCACGACTTGCGTCGTCGGTCCATCGAAGTAAGTCCGAGGTGGAGCGGCGCCGAATGTGTCCAGGAATTCGGCCCACGATTGCTGCATCCGTGATGAGACTGGCGCGTCGCCAACGGCATTCTCTGGGTCCTGTATTGGAGACGATGAGCTACTGAACTCGGTCCGACCAGGCGTGCGGCCTTTGACAATTCGACATTATCGACCTTTAGGACTGCCGGTCTTGACCTTCCCGGTCTCGATGTCGTCTCTATCGTGCGAGGTTATGGCTGCGATGCCGCGCGACTTGACGACATTGACGCGATCAAAAAGGCCGCCACCGAAGCCTGGGCAAAACAAACGCCGACCGTGCTGGAGATACCTATTTCCCGTCAAGTTCCACCGCTCATTTAGTGGAACGCCTACGATCTCGAGCCGGGAATTCATCGATCCGCTTCGCACCGCCGTCGCCGCTCGCATCGACGGAGGCCGATGGCGAGGCGCCTGCTGCTACCGGCCGCACACGTTAGGGCAACCGCTTTCGCTTGGTCGCCTATTAACGCTGTGGACGGCTCCTCCACCGGCACGTGAGTGCCATGGAAGTGGGCGCTGTTAAGGCTCCCACGATTTGGAGGAGCTGTTCGCCCGGCTCCCGTCGGTGCCTCGAGGCATGCCGCATTTCCGATACAAAATCGGGCTCACTTTTGGCTTGCTGTAGAACAGCGCGATGACGGTCGCGCCGTCATCGAGATGGGCGTCGAAGTACCACTACTCGTAGCGGCCCTTTTCCGGGCCGATGCGTTGGGCATCCTCGAATTGCGCCTCTTTTCGTGAAACATGGTCGTACTTTCTTGCAGCGATGCGCTAATCGTTCAGCGCAGACCAGGACACCCGTAAACGCCTACACCTCCCGCACCGGGGGCTTGGACGGATCGATAAGCTTGAACTCGATTGGGGCTTGACCGAAAATGCCGATAACGGCGGGCTCCTTATTGCCGTTCCTCACGCCATCATAGTGAGGGGTGTGCGCCACCGCGGCGCACGAAACCGCCGGCAGGCACCGGAACGGTTGCCTCCGGCTCAAAACTCTCGCCCGAATTCACCCACCAGGTGCCGGAGATGACGAAGCAAATCCGGTCGGTGACGTAAGTGTGCGGCGCGCTCATGTAGCCCGGATGCCATCGTACCAGGATCGCATACGGGCCGGGCTTATCGATCGATCCGAACACGGCGGCGCTCTCCATCGCACCAGCCGGGCCGTTGGCGTTCCACGGCTTCCACTGCATCTGATCGGGCAGCGTGACTTGGGTCTCGTTCGGATCGATCGCGAGCGCGGAATCGCTGAAGAACCCGGCCGGCAGCGCGGCAAGGAGTGGCGCGAGTAGAAGGCCGCGACGGGTGGCGGCCGGGTTGCGTCCCTCCGCGGATGAAAGCGTGTGCACGAGTTGTTCGATTTTTTGAGCGTACGGCGGCGTGATGTACATGTCCGGTCCTTCCTCTTAAAGTTGACGCGCTAGTTCCTGACCGCTTCCGACGCGTTCTTCAGGTTCTGCGCGCTCCTCTCAACCCACTCCGTTCGTCGGGCGAGAGCTCTGGCTGCAAAACTGCGACAACGCCATCGCGGCCAACGATGCTCGGCAACGAGAGCGTGACGCCCAATGCGTGCTGGTAGCTGCCAACCGGAATCGCCGCACGTTCGTCGCGCAACACCATTTCTGCGATCCGCGCCGATACAATACCGATGCCATACTGACTCGCGTCGTGCCCCTCGATGATGGTGATGTTGGCGTAGCGCACCTCTCTTTCGAGTTGCGTGCGCACGTCATCGAGCCTCTCACCACGCTTCTCCAGCAGTGCCGATACCGGCACTCCCGCAATGCGCGCCGACGACCACAGGAAAACTTGCGATGTGCCGTGGTCGCCGATCACTTGCGCCTCCACATGCGCGGGGTCGACGTCAAAATGCTTTCCGAGATGAACGCGAAAACGCAGGCTGTCGAGAAATGTGCCGGTGCTTATGACGCGATCGTGACCTGCGGCCTCGCGCGCTATATCGGCGAGCGGATCGGGTGGGTCGGTGACCGCGACCAGCACCGCTTCCGGAGCAGCTCGCACAATTTGCGGGACGATCTCTCGATAGATCGCAGCGTTCTTTTCCAGCAGCCTGAGCCGCCCCTGCGGATCGTTGCGATCCGTGGCGCCCCCCGTTTTCTCGTTGACGCCCGACGTGATCAGCACCACGCCGGCGCCGGCAAGCGCGTTGTAGTCGCCGTGCCTGATATCGACCTTCGGGGACAGCGGCGTGCCATAGCGGAGGTCGGTAGCGACGGCTTCAGCGGTCTTGATGGTCCGATTGACGAGCACGATTTCACGCGCGCTGCCTCGCGTAACCGCCGCAAGCGCGATGGCGCAGCCGACATTACCAGTGCCGATGATGCCAAGTTTCATGAGTTTGCCCCGTTTTGGCTAATCCGGAATGCTCAGGGCGTTGACTTGGTTCCGAGCTTAACTCTTCATCATAGCCGACAGCCGGTCCATTCAGGCGGCAACACGCTCCGGCGGCGCCATGAATTCGGGGCCAACGGGCTCAGCGATCGATGTTGCGAGAATGCGATCGATCTCCGTCATCGCGCCGGCATCGATCCGCCAGCCCATGACCTCGGCCACAGGTGCAAGCTGATCGGGGCGTCGCGCGCCCCAGAGTGCAACGCCTACGCCCGGGCGGTCGAGCAGCCAGCGTAACGCCAGGTGAATGACGCGTTTGTTGTAATTTTCTTGCGCGAAACGATCGAGCTTTTCGACGGCGGCGACGTATTGACGAAAGCGCGGCATTTGGAACTTGGGATCGTCGCGGCGCAGATCATCTCCGGTAAAGCGAGTGTCGGCATTCATCCGCCCGGAAAGCAGCCCGCGGCACAGCGATCCGTAAACCAGAGTGGTGATGCCCTTGTCGCGACAATAGGGAAGCACAGAACTCTCGATGCCGCGCTCGAACAGATTGTAGGGCGGCTGCACGGTGTGAAGCGGAGCGACGCCGCGAAACGTTTCCATCTGTGCCGGACTGAAGTTGCTCGCGCCGATCGCCCGGATTTTGCCGGCACGATACAGCGATGCCATTGCTTCCGCTGTTTCTTCGATCGCCGTGCTTGGGTCCGGCCAATGGACTTGGTAGATGTCGATGACGTCCGTCTGCAAACGGCGCAAGGAGTCCTCGACCTCTTGGGCGATGCGGCTCTTGCTGGCGTTGCGATAAGGCTTGTCGTCCTTCCAGGCTAAACCCACTTTGGTCGCGATGAAGGCGTGCTTGCGGCGGCCGTCCTGAGCCAGCGCCTTGCCGACGATCTCCTCGGAGCGACCAAACCCGTAGACCGGCGCCGTATCGACCAGATTGATCCCACGGTCGAGCGCCGCGTGGATCGTTTGAATCGATTCGTCCTCGTTTGTGCCACCCCACATCCAGCCGCCGATCGCACAGGTTCCAAGCGCGATGCGCGATACTTTGAACGGGGCGGTAAGATATTCTATCTCGGGGTTATCAGATTTGATCTGCGAGGTCATGGCTTGGATCCTTTCTTTACTCGTTGGTTTTTTTGCCTTAGCGGCCGCCGTGCGGAAAACTCGCCTGCAGTCCGGCTTCCTCAGCTGCGATCAAACCCAGCGCACTCCAGTCGAGATCGCCATACCCGCGGGCAATTCCGGTAATGAGCCGGTCTCGCACCACGTCTACCGATGGCATCGGGGCGCCAGCTTTTTCTGCCTCGGCGAGCGCCAGACGCACATCCTTGAGCACCAGCGGCATGACAAATCCGGGCGCGTAGGACTGCCTGACGATTTTGTCGCCATATATTTTATGCGCGCGACCGCCGAACATCGTGCTGGTCATGACGTCGATAAAAGGCTTGGGGTCTAGTCCGCGCTTGCGAGCCACAGCGACAACCTCTCCCAGCATCTCCAGCGTGGTCGCGGTCATCATGTTACCGAGCAGCTTGATCAGGTTCGCGTGTTCAGGGACGCTGCCGATCACGAATGCTTTTTGCCCGAGACTGTCGAATAGCGGCCGACAGCGTTCGACGTTGGCTTGGGCTCCAGCGGCCACAATAAAGAGCTGGCGCGCCTTTGCGGCATCCGGATTCCCGAAGACCGGCGCGGCGACGTAGCCTTGCCCGTGATGTGCATGCTCCTTGGCGAGATCAGACGATGCGCATGTGCTTATTGTGCTCATGGAAAGATGAATTGCGCTGCGCTTTAAGCCGGGAGCGAGTCCGGCGATGCCGAGGTCTTGCCGCCCAAGCACGACGTCGCGAACGGCAGCGTCGTCCGGCACCATGCTGATGACGACCTCGCAGTCGAATAGGTGGGCGATTTTGGTTGTGGGCTTGAGATCGAGCGCAGCGAGCTTGTCCATCTGATCTGCGTGGCGGACATACGCAATCACCCGATGGCCGCCGGCGGCGAGGTTCGCGGCCATTGCCGTGCCCATCCGACCAAGTCCGATAAAGCCAACGAGGCTCGGCCTTGCGGCGCCGGCTCCGTTCGCGAACGCTGCGCTGATGCTGTTGGTACGCGGCTCGTGCAAATCCTTGACCATGTCCCTGCCTCGTAAGAGAGATCACTAGAGGTTTGACGGACGCTGTCCGATAGTCCGGGCCGCTTCCGTTTGTTCGCTTGGTCATGTAGCGACGACTGGGGAAGGCACTCTTCATACTTTGCTGCGTTTGGACTATTCTTGCGCAGAACGTCGCTAATCCGCACACAGTGGCGCCTTTGAGGCCGTGCGGCATGCACTTTCCCGCGCAGGACAGGTCAACGATTGCAACTGAAGCGGCAGCTTACTTAAGCAAAGGTTCGCCCGACCTTTTAGTAAATCTCGTCCTTCTCTAGCGCGCGTAGCAATTCTTCGTAGGTGCATTTCCGCAACTCCAAGCTAAACGCGGCATCGGCGATCAAGCACCTTTGCACCGGGCCAATATTTGAGTTGGCGGTGAACTTCTTTCAGAAAGGAATGTGTGATGTTACAAAGAGGCGTCGTCCAGTATCGAATAAAGTCGCTGTTCGTCACAAGCCTGGCCGCGGCCTTAATGGTCTCCGCTGCGCTAGTCTCGACTTCTAACGCTCATGCTCAGCAGAGCGCTCGTGCTCAACAGAGTGTTCACGCTCAACGGGTAGGGCAGGCGAAGAGGGCGTTTGCGGATTACCGCGGCCTGTACGGGTACCAGCCCGCAGCAGGAGTCAGAGAGCCGGCCGCCGCCTGGTACGGTCTCGGCGCGCCGCCGCTCCAAGACCCCCGCGACGCCTGAGGCGGATATTTCGCGGACCCCATCGACAATCCAATCCAGAGTGATAACGGCGGCTAAACGGCCAAAGCGACCCGGCCTAGGCAGGTTCACTAGCCTGCCGGGCCAAGTCGTGCTCGTGATGCAACGCGGTGAGGCAGTTTTCGGTCGCCGGCCGTATCATCGCGCCGATAGTCCTGTCATCCGGCGACCGAAACCTGCACCGAAGCGGTCGCGATCAGCTCAGCACCCATTGCCCACTCAAGCAGAAAGATCGGTCCGTGGGGGCGTTCGAGCGATCTTTCTGTCGAAATAACAGCAACAACTCAAGGAGCCTAAAAATGACGCTCAAAGAACGCAGTTGCATCCCAGGACTAATCTGTGCAGCCAAGATGCTCTTCACTTTCCGGGAAGCGGCCGCGATCGCCGGCGCCATTCTTGCCGTCGGTGTGGGTACTCTCGCACATGCTGAGCTGGGCCCATCGACGGAAAGTTTTTTGAACGCCGACAACGACAACGGAAATTGGATTCTGCCGGCACGCAACTACAGCGGAAATCGCCAAGTCGAGGAAAGCGAGATCGGCCCGCAAAACGTCGATCAGATGAAGGTTGCCTGGAAATTCAAGCTACCTGGCACCGATCCGGTCGAAACGGCTCCGATCGTTTGGGATGGAATCGTTTATGTCAGCTCGGGACAGGATGACGTCTTTGCGCTCGATGCCAAGACCGGCGATCTGAAGTGGCAATACAGGTCGAATGCGCAGCAACAAGTCGGTTTTCCCCGCAACCGCGGCGTCGCGATCTACGAGGGGACGGTGTTTATCGGCATGATCGATGGCCATCTGGCGGCGCTCGATGCCAAGACCGGCAAGGAGATCTGGAACAAGCAGACGGTCGACGATCCGAAGACCGGTTACTATTCAATGGCGCCGGTTCCCTACAAGGGCAAAATCCTCATCGGCGAATCGAATGGGGACTGGGGTGGCATCGGCAATATCAGCGCGTTCGATCCGAAGACCGGCGAGCGCATCTGGCAGTGGCAGTCGATCCCGAAACGCGGCGAGCCGGGCAACGAAACCTGGAGCGGCAATTCCTGGAAGCGCGGCGGCGGCGCAGTGTGGAACGGGATGGCGATCGATCCCACAAGCGACACGCTTTATTTAACCCTCGGAAATCCATCGCCGGACCTACTTGGGAAAATACGGCGGGGCAAGAATCTTTACACTGACTCGATGGTGGCGCTGGATATCGCCGGTTCGGCGCCGAAGCTGAAATGGTACCACCAGTTCATCGCCAATGACGCGCATGACTATGATCCGGCCATGCCGCCGGTGCTTTTCACCAGCACCGTTGACGGCAAGCCGATGAAGCTTGCCGCCACCGGTGACAAAGCCGGCAATTTTTGGATCCTCAACGCCGAGAACGGCGACGTCGTCAGCAAGACGCCGCTGAGCTTCCAGTTCAATCAAGACAGCCAGCCGCAAATCGACGGCGCGAATTATGCCTGTCCGAGTTGGAACGGAGGCGTCGAATTCAACGGCGGCGCGTACGATCCGGCGACCAACACTTTCTTCGTTCCCAGCAGCAATCAGTGCGCCAAGTGGAGCGCCGAGGAACAGGCCGAGTTCGTTCCCGGCCAGTTTTACCTTGGTGGCTCGAAGCCGGAATTGGTCGGGCCAAGTTCGGGATGGTTCAGCGCCATCAGCGTCTCAACCGGCATCTTCAATTGGCGAAATCACCTCGATCTGCCGGCCAACGGGGGCGCGCTGGTGATGAACTATACGGCGCCGCATCCCGAAGGAAACGCATCGATCGTTTTCACCGGATTGCTTGACGGACGCTTCGCCGCTTTCGACGGCAAATCCGGCAACCTGCTGTGGAAATACGACACCCGCGCGGTGATTTGGGCGCCGCCGTCGACCTTTTCTTTAAATGGCGAGCGTTACGTGTTGGTCGCATCGGGAGGTCCTGGCAGCATGAAGGTACCGGAGCTGAAAGAGACCATCGGGCCAAACATGCTGACGGTGTTTGTTTCGGGGAAGGAAAAACCGGCCATTAAGTAACGGCTATAAGCAACAGCAACAAAGCCTATCGGGAAATTCGCAATCCAAGTGCCGAGCGGTCTTCGTTGCGCGTTGGCGGCAACAGCTCTGCGTCCCACCGCGAATGCCAGTAAGTTTACAGTTGCGGCTTAACAGCCAAAGCAGCGATGCTCGGCTCATCATCGCGCTGGCAAATACGCAAATGTGGCGTCTCGAGGCGATGCACGTTGTTATCGGTCGCTGCTAATTCGCAGCAAGTGCACCGCAGGCATAGCAAGCCCCGACAAGCGCCACATCCACAAAATTGCTATTTGCCCGTGCACAGGTGGGACGGCTTTACCCGCGCCTCACCGTAAATCGTATGAGGATTTGATGAGCAACTATCCGTGTGTTCATGTCGTCGGTTCGGAGAAATTTAATCTGGGAACGGCACAGACCCCTGGCTCCGAGCGAGTAGAGGCGATCTCGCCACGGTTGGGTATTGAAACGGCAATGTGGGGTGGCCTGTTCGAGGTCGGGCCGAGTGCCCGCACCGGAATTCATCATCACGGTGAACAACAGACAATCGCATACGTCTTGTCGTGCATCTGCGAACTCAGCTGGGGCGAAAAAGGCGAATATGCGGCGAGGGCCAAAGCCGGCGACTTCATCCATGTGCCTGCTCTCTTGGTTCATATGGAAATCAACCTTTCGAACTCGGAGCCATTCCGATGGGTGGTGGTGCGGAGTACCTCGACGCCGATCGTCATTAATCTTCCTGATGATACTTGGCCACAGGAACGCACGTCGGGCGCGAGGTTGGTGCTGGCGGGCGCGTAAGGACGGCTAATTACAAGAACACTCTTATGCGCGCCAGTTTTGCGCCGAAGCCCTGGCGGCAATTAGGGGACCGTGCCTAAACGACCACCTGCAAATACCCTCGCGTTCGGCGCTACAACCATCATCAGCGCTTGGAAAGCAAAGTACCAGCCAACCCCGCGCGAGCTGACGCACTCAGCCAGCATATTCCTAAAGGGCTGCCGAAACAGCGCCACGTATAGGTGCAAACGGTCCACGAGACTTTCATTCACCGCGGCAATGGGTCTAATTTGCATTGCCCAAATCGCTACCCATTTACAGTGTCGGGATATTCGACGAAATCGTCTATTGAGGGGTGCTCAAAGGAGAAGTGCCATGCAGAAACAAGGACTCTCGGCGCGGCGAGTGACGATCGCTGCGATTTCGGCACTGGCGCTTTCGCTGCCGCTCGTGTCGGTCGCGCAAGCGCAGCAAGGCGTGCCCACTAAGACAGCGGCCGTGAAACATTGTAGCTATGTCAATTCGCCGCCTTCTCGTCGTTGTTTGAACTTTCGAAGTGATACGACCTTCCCTGAAGGGTTGTCCGACTATCATGGTACCGGGGGCCGTTAGGGTCCTTGGCTGAAGGATCGCCGAACTCCCGCGTGGTGTCTGATAGGCACGTGGGCCGCTGGACGGCTGTTCTCGCTGCGAGAATGTATTTTTCCGCATCGCCCGGTTTGCTGGCTTGGCAGCCTGCTCATAAGCGTGGCGCCTCAACCGTAGCCGCCGAGGCGACTAAAGCTTGAACAGATAACTCAGGCCAAGGCGGAAGACATCGATGCTGGCGTTCGCCGAGCTGTGCGACGTGGCAGTAAAAGCCACGGGCGGCGCGCCGGCAGTCCCGGTGAAAGTGAAATTGGTACCGATCCCGCTGAAGCCCAAATGGAGATACTCCGCTCGGATGATCCAGTTGGACAGGAAGGCGATCTCAAGGCCGCCGCCCGCCGTCCATCCGCTCGGTGATGAGGACGCGGAAGCTGTGCCACCGGTAAACGGGACCGAAGTCCCCGGACACTTGGATCCTCCTGTGCAGGTTAAGATCGAGTTTGACGACCCGTTGCCATAGGCCCAGCCGCCAGTTCCGTATACGAGGACGTTGTTCCACGCATAACCGAGGCGACCCCGCACGGTACCGAAGTCATCGAGCTTACTGCTGTTGCTGTTGCAGTTCTGTGTAACACCGGCCGCGTTAGTAGAGCAGCCGTTGGTAAAGCCCTTGAGAGTGCTCCCATCGATATCCGCCTCGACGCCAAACACGAAATGCGTCGTCGGCAATTGGTAATCGCCGCCGACCTGGCCGCCCCCGACGATCCCGGTCAGTTCCTCGACGCCTGAAAAGGTTGTGGCCGGAACTGTCCCGTGGGCGGGGCTGGATCCGGAATAATTAAGGTTATCCCACCCGCCGCCAACGTTGCCGCCGATGTAAAGTCCCGTCCAGTTGAAGACGGGAATTGGCGGTGCCTTGGCTGCCGGCACCTCCAGGTCGGCTGCACTTGCCGGCGCGATAGCGTTAATGGCCAGCAGTCCAGCTGCCGCGATCAGTAATGCTTTCATGACGACCCCGCATATTCCTGTTGCATCGTTTAAAGCCGTTTCGCAGATCATCGTCATTAGAAACGGAAGCGAATACCTACGGTCGGATCGAGGTTGTTGCGAGCCAGATAGCCGTTCGAGAGACCGGCATTCACTTGCGAGAACATCATACCGATATAGGCGTCCCACTTCGGCCCAAAGTGCCAATCGATCAAGCCGGATACGGCGTCGAACGTGCCCTGACATTGCGAGTGCGCGGTGGGATTGGCGCAGCTTGCGGTGGTGTAGGTATTCTGGATGTAATGATAATAAGCGCCGACGACATCGATATCCTTGGCGACCGAATATCTTGCGCCCGTCCACATCACCTGCATAATTTTGTCACTGCAAGTGCCGGTCCCGCAGCCGGCCGAGTAGGCAACGTTGTTGATAGCCGTCAGGTTGTTATAGGCGCTGCCCATGGCGAGACCGCCGATATTGGTAAACCCGGTCACGGTATTCACCGGATCGCTGGGCGGCGCGAGTTCATACCATTCGTAGCCGGCGTACAGTTTCAAGGACCCGACGGTGTATTTGGCCAGCGCCATGGCGCTTTGGTTGTTGGAGATCGTGGCCGTGAGCGTCTGCGGCAGGAACGGCGCGACCGGCACGCCGGCAGCGTTGGAGACCCCGCTAAGCGAAAGGTTCACTGCGTCCTTTTCCCATTTGTAAATGGCGTCGAGCGAGAGCACGCCGTCGCCCCAACCGAAGTTGCCGATCGGAATGTCGCCGCCGATTTGGCCCTCGTAGTCGCCGTTCGAGCCGTTATCCAAGCTGTAGCCGCCGACTTGAGCGAGGGCGGCGACGCGAAATGGACCGATATTTTCGCGGTACTTGATGGCCGTGGTGATGCGGCACGTTTCAGTGTCGCCTGCCCCGCAGTTGGAGCTCGAAAAGCCGAGCGCCGAGAAGGCGTAGGAGCCGGCCATCGGATCGTAGGCGAAAACGCCGTCCAGGGTGAGCGCGTTCTGCCGGAAGAAGGTCAGCGTCCCGAGGACATCGGACCTGACCCCGACGAACCCCAGCGCATTGTAGAACTGGCCGGCATGGCTCGAATCATTATTCGCGCTTTGGGCATCGAGCGGCACGCCTCTATTTTCCGCGATCGATGCCGGACCATTGGAGAGCTGTAGCGAGTAAGGATCGAACCCGGCTTCGAGGTCACTAACGAAAGCCCAACCCGGCGCGATTGGCTCGTTGACTCGAACGCCGACGCTTGATCGGCTCAGCCCGTTCGGTGCCAGAGTCCACATCGAGGACCTGCTCATCTTCTGGACTACGTATGAGCTTCCTTGCGGGTACTGCGGGTTGAACGGCGCGCCGTTGGTCTGGTAGCCGCCGCCCACGTCGACCACGCCGTAAAGCCTGACCCCGAACCACGCCAATTGACAGGTGGTGAGAAAGAAATCGGGGACGTTGTCGCATGAAGTCGGTGCAGGGGGTGCGCTCACGGCCGGCGCTTTTGTCAAAATCGGATCGTCCGCTAACGCCGCCGTCATCCCAACGGCAGCGGCGAGAAGCATTGCCGCCGGTAATGCTGCGAACAAGCCAAGCCTGTTCATTTAGCCCCCAAAAGAAGTGCGGTTGGATCGGCCATGGCGCCATATCGCACAATGTGCCTACGTGCGGAGAAGCGAGCAGCGCTGCGCGACTGTGCCGTGGCGTACGCGCAGTGCGAGCGTAAGCTTGCCTAGTACCCAGTCATCAAGGCCCCCGACATCTGCCCCGGTAAACGAAACTTCAGCATCAAATGTTGGTCTATAGATTTTGTCAACTACAGGACCTCGATCCCCGGGGAATAGCCAGATTTTTCCCTACAAATCGCGCCGCGGACGAAATTTATGCTGCGCGCGGCGTGGCCCAGGCTCAAAATCCCTATGTGATTCTGTAACTTACGACAACACAGCCGGCGCTTTGTTTCGGCGCGCCCTTGCCGCTGCTCAACGCTGTTTCGATTTCGGCACCGCTGCGAGATCGTCGCTGCTGGGATCGGCCGCCTGCCCGACGGTTCCGGTGCCGACACCGGACTGCTGACCGGCAATGCGGACAGTATCCCCTGATGCGAGCGAATCCGGAGGACTGTTCACCACCCGGTCGGAAACTGTCAGCCCCTTGAGAACTTCGACCTCGGTGCCGAGATTGCGCCCAAGGGTGATCGGCTTGAGCTCGATCTTATCGTCTGCACCGATGGTCGCGACCTTCAGTCCGTTCTGGCGGAACAGCAGTGCACTGGTCGGTATGCGCACAACGTTGGGGTTGCTCGGCAGTTCGAAATCGACTTGCGCGTAGGCGCCCGGCTGCAACCGGCCATCTGGATTGTCGGCATGGAGTTCCACCAGCAACGTGCGTGCGCTCGTGTTGATGGCGCTTGAGGTGGTGGCGACTTTCGCCTTGAAGGTCTTCTCCGGATATTGCGGCAGATGCAGATCGGCGGTCAGACCCTCGTGAATGCCGGCGGACATTTGTTGCGGCACCTGCACGTAAACCCGCATCTCGTGAATGTCCGCCACGCGAAACAGCTCCGGCCCGCTGCCGCCGCCGGTGCCGCTGCCGGCATTGATGAGCGCGCCGATATCGGTTTCGCGCGCGGTCACGACGCCGTCGAACGGCGCAATGATCTTCTTGAAACTTTCCAGCGCCCGCAGACGGTCCACCTCGCCCTGGTCGGCGGCGACCTCCGCCTGGGCAGCGTTGACGCGAGCGACGGCGCTATTGTAGTCGGCTTGCTTACCCTCCTGTTCCTGCACCGAGACGACGCCCTTGGGTGAGTTCCGCCAACGCTCGTAAGTTGTCTCGGCGAACTGCTTCTCGGCCTGCCTGACCACGACCTCGGCTTTCGCCGAATTCAGCTTGGCTTGAGCCGCGGCCAGTTGCGCATCAAGATCCGGCGTCTCGATCTCGGCGAGCACGTCGCCCTTCTTCACATGAGCGCCGAAATCAAAGTACCAGTCCTTCAGATAACCGGGAACGCGAGCGTAAAGCGGCGCCTCGTACCATGCCTGGACGGTGCCGGGCAGAACCACGTGCTCGGCCGAGGCGCCCTGTCGCGGCGCGATGATGGCGACCGTCGGGACTGCTTGCTCCTGTGTCCACTGGTTGACCTCGGCTTCATGACCGCGTCGTTGCAATATTCCGAACACGGCAATGACGACGGCGCCGATGACGGCGATGACCCCGACCCGGCGCAGGTTGCGCGGCGGCGGCGCCATCTCGTGCTGGACCCTGGGTTCTTCGGCAGCCATGGGCTCTCCCGGTCAGACAGTCGGTTCGGCTTGAGGCGCTTCCGGCGCAATGTGCGAGCGGCTGCGCCGGGAATGTAAAGCGCTGAAGACAGTCGGAACGAAGAACAGCGTCGCCACCGTGGCGACCAAGAGACCGCCGATCACGGCGCGGCCGAGCGGAGCGTTCTGCTCGCCGCCTTCGCCGAGCGCGAACGCCATCGGCAACATGCCGATGATCATGGCTAAAGCCGTCATCAGCACGGGGCGAAAGCGCGTGAAACCGGCCTCGATCGCGGCGGCCGCAGCATCCAGCCCTTGCGCCAGGCCTTCGCGGGCAAAGCTGACCAGCAGGATGCTGTTTGCGGTGGCGATACCCATGCACATGATAGCACCGGTCAGAGCCGGCACCGACAGCGTCGTCCCGGTCATGAACAGCACCCAGACGATACCCGCCAAAGCCCCGGGCAATGCCGTAATGATAATGAAGGGATCGAGCCACGACTGGAAATTGACGACGATCACGAGGTAGATGAGCACAATCGCGCCGGCAAGTCCGAAATAGAGCTGACTGTAGGCGCTGGTCATAGTGTGGACTTGGCCGCGTAGCACGACATAGGAACCGTGCGGTACGTCCTTGCGGGTCTCGGTGAGGATGCGATCGATGTCGCCGGAGATGGCGCCAAGGTCGCGTCCCTGGACGGCGCCGTAAATGTCGATGACCGGCTGCACGTTGTAGTGCGAGACCACCCCCGGGCTCGGTCCCGGAGTAATCTGCGCGAGGCCGCCCAGATATTGCGGCGTCTGCATGTCCGGCGATGTGATCGGCACGTTGACGAGGTCCGCCATCGTGTCGATCCGGTATTGCGGCATTTGCGCGACGATCGGATAGGAGACGCCATTCTCGGTGTTCAGCCAGAAATTTGGGTGGACCTGGGCACTGCCCGACAAGGTGACCAAAAGGCTGTTGGCGACGTCGCGTTGGGTCAGCCCGACTTCTCCAGCCAGCGTCCGATCAACCTTGACGTTGATCTGCGGATAATTGAACACCTGCTGGATACGTAGATCGGCAATGCCGGGAACCGTGCGGATGCGCTTGAGAAGAGCGGTCGCGTAGGCGTAGTTGGCGGCCTGATTGTTGCCGATGACCTGCACGTCGATCGGCGCCGGCAGCCCGAAATTGAGAATCTGCGAGACGATATCCGCCGGCAGGAACGAGAAGGTTGCGCCCGGAAAATGCCGCGGCAGGATGGTGCGCAGCTGTTTGATGAAGGTCTCGGTCGGGGCGTGATCCTGCTTGAGGCTGATGAGGGCGTCGCCATCCGCCGGCCCGATGGTGCCGGTGTTCTGGTAGGCCATGTTGATGCCGGAAAACGGCAGGCCGATATTGTCGACGATATTTTCGAGCTGATCGGGCGGGATGGTGCGGCGCACGGTTTGCTCGATGAGATCGAACAGCCGCGCGGTCTCCTCGATGCGAGTGCCGGGCTGCGCGCGCACGTGCATCAGGATCTGCCCGGAATCGACCGTCGGAAAGAAATTCTCGCCGAGAAACGGCCAGAGCCCGAATGAAAGCACGATGCAGGCGAGGAATCCGGCAATGAACAGCTTCGGAGAGCCGAGGGCGAGCACAAGCAGCGACCGATAACGCGCCCGTACCCGAGCGAAGCGATCATCGAACGCCTGCTGCAGGCGCAGCAAAGGATTGCGCGAGCGCCGCGGCGGCGCCGGCGAACCCTCTTCGGCATCGCCATGATGACCGCGCATCAGGTAATGCGCCATGGTCGGAACCAGCGTGCGCGACAACAGAAACGAGCCGACAAGGGCAAAAACCACGGCTTCGGCGAGCGGGCGGAACAGGTAGCCGGCGACCCCGCCAAGCTGGAACATCGGAACGAAGACGATGCACAGGCAGAGCAGCGTCACGAAGGCCGGAACGACGATCTGTTGCGCGCCGTCCAGGATCGCGGGCTCGATCTGCTTGCCCTGTTCGAGATGGTAGTTGATGTTCTCGATGGTGACCGTTCCGTCGTCGACCAGGATACCAACGGCTAGCGCCAGGCCGCCAAGCGTCATGACGTTGACGGTTTCGCCCAGCCACGAAAGCAGCGTCAGCGAGAACAAAATGGCGAGCGGAATCTCGATGAGAATGATGACCGTCGAGCGCCAGCTGCCGAGGAACACAAGGATCATCAGGCCGACCAAGGCGGCCGCCAATGCGGCTTCACGAATGACGCCGAAGACAGCGGCTTTGACGAAGACCGACTGGTCGCCGACGGCGTGCAGGTTGAGGGTCGACGGCAGAGTCTCCTCGACGCGCGGCAATAACGATTTGATGCCGTCGATGACGCTGAGCGTCGAAGCCGAGCCGGCCTTAAGGATCGTCATCAGCACCGCCCGCGAGCCGTTGACGCGGACCAGGTTGGTCTGCGGCGGCGAGCCGGCATGAACAAAGGCGACGTCATGCATATAGATGATCGTGCCGTTGACCTTCTTGACCGGCAGGTCATTGATTTTTTCCAACAATACCGGACTGGCGTTCAACGCGACGTTCCAATCGAATTTGCCGAGCTTCTGGTCGCCGGCCGGCAAGATGAGATTCTGGACCGTGATGGCATTGACGAGATCGTCGGCGGAGACGCTGTGTGCCTGCATGGCCCCTTGATCGAGGTCGACCTGCACCTGCAGCACCTTGCCGCCATAGGGCGAGGGGACGGCGGCGCCCGCCACCGTGGCAAGCTGCGGGCGGATGAAGTTCTGCCCGAGGTCGAACAGCTGCATCTGCGGCAACTTTTTGCTCGACAGCGCCAGCTGAAGAATAGGCACGCTGGAAGCGTTGTAGCTGAGCACGTAGGGCGGGGTGATGCCCGGGGGCAGAAGCTTGAGCACCGTCTGCGAGGCCGCCGTCACCTGCGCCACCGCGGTCGCGATGTTGACGCCCTTCTGAAAGAAGATCTTGACCACGCCGTAACCGCTGAGCGACTGGGACTCCAGGTGCTCAATGTCCGCCACCTGAGACGTTAAGGTGCGCTCGTAATAGTAGATGACGCGGCTCGACATATCGTTGGGCGGCAGCCCATTGTAGGTCCAGACGACGCTGACCACCGGAATATTGATATTGGGGAAAATGTCGGTCGGCGTCCGCAGCGCCGCCAGTGCCCCGAAAATGGCAATAAGCAGGGCGAAAACGACAAAGGTGTACGGCCGCCGCAAGGCGATTTGAACGACCCACACTACCGTCATCTCCTGCCGGCCACGGCCGCCGAAAATCGGCCCGCGGATCGCGCCGCCACCCGTAGTTTATACGAAGCGCGGCGGTGCGTAACCGACAATGCTGCCGCAGGCCTCGAAGGAGGCCTATATAAAGATACTGGAGCCGAATTGGTAGGCGGATCGTTATGCTGCCGCCGGGGGTGCGGAAGGGGTTAGTACGACGGAGAAGCTGGCGATGAGCACGCTGCGCAGCCTGCCGCCAACCGTCGCGCTGGCGCTGTTGCTAGCCGGCTCGCAGCCCCGGGCCGACGAGCGGCCGCAGCTGTTTCCCACGCGCGACGTCGATATCACCTACGACGTGACCCGGCCACATGAGCCGAAGATCAGGGAGCGGGTCCGTTGGTTGGCCAGCGAAGGTCTCGAGCGCATCGACGGTGCCGACAAATCGTCGACGATTTTCAACCGCAACGGGCATGAAATTACGCTCGTCAGCCCGGCAACCCGCACCTATCGCAAACTGGAAGGCGAGCAGGGCCGGCCGCCGGTGCCCGAACCGGGTGCTGTGCTCACGCGGGGTAATGACGCCGACATAGCCGGATTGCGATGCGTCGACTGGTCATGGACCGACGATGTGCAGTCGCACACAGTGTGCGCCACGGCGGACGGCGTGTTGCTTAGGCACGTCGTGGATGGCCAGACTGTGAGGCAAGCGCGCTCGGTGAGCTACGGCCGGCAATCTCCGGAGCTCTTCCAGGTACCGCCCCACTACGCGCCGGCCCTGGCGCCTGAAGGAAGCCTGGAGCGCTGACGCGGTCGGCCTCCCGTGGGGCATAACGAGAGCCGCTATCTGTTGCCGCAAAGTCACACCACCGGGCGCCGTTCAATGCTCCGCAGGCGGCGTATTGACAAGGAGAAGCCCGCGCCTGAAGTTAACGTTGTATATTTTGGTATATAGCGGGGGCTGGGTTATGAAAAAAGAAGACGGTGGGGCGCGCGCGTGCGCTGTGAAATCAGTGATCGTCGGCGGGTCGGGGTGCCTTGTCGCCTGCTTGGCGATGACGCTTGTGCCTCTGGCTGCGCAAGCCGACCCGCTGGATCCGACCTTCGTGCAGCAGTGGATGGAGATGGCGACGGCCACCCAAGCGGCGCAGCCGCACTGGATGACCCCGCTCGTTCTGGTCACGCCTCGCCTCGAGCAAGAATTGCGCTTTGACTTCTACGACCAGCAAAACGGCAGTGTATCGAATGGCCAGGGGAACGGCCAACACATCTACAATTACGGGGGGCCGGGCGGCATCAGAGCCGAACTCATCCCGACCTATTATACCGAACTGATTTTGGCAGCCCCGCCCATCGAGAACGCCTGGGGCCCCAAGGGGCCAGGACAAGGGCCGGGCGATTGGCCGATGTTTCTTGTGAAAGACCGCTTCATCTCAGCGAACGAGCAAGACGGCAACTATATCCTGAGCGGTTTCTTTCAGATGTCGGCTCCGCTCGCTACACCCGGCAAGATATCGAACAACGTTCTGGTTGCCCAACCGACCCTCGCGGGTGGCAAGGGCTGGGGCGATTTCGATATTGAAATGACGATCAGTCAGCAATATCCGGTCGCCGCCTATGGCATGGGCTCGACGGGGACAACGCTGACCAATTTCGGCGACCCAATATTGTGGAACACCGTCTTTCAATATCATTTCATGCAGTATTTCTGGCCAGAATTGGAGGTCAATTACGAATACTGGCCCAATGGAGAGCACTCAGGTTTGAGTCAGGTCTTGCTCACACCGGGCATCGTCTTCGGCCGCTTTCCGCTTGGGCCAGCCCGACAAAACCTGATTTTCGGCGTCGGCTATCAGTTCGCGGTAACGCCAAATCCGGTCGTCTACAACAATCTGGTGGCCACAATACGGTACACATTCTGATGGCGGCGCGCGCCTAGGCCGCCAGCGATCTTGCAGCAATTCGAGCTGAAATTTGCACTGTTGCCGTGAAGCCGCTGCTTCCTGCTTTCCCGGGGAGAGCGGCTAACGGTTGCTTGCGCCCTTAGCAAAAACCGCCCATTCTCAATGGCGGGGGATACCATCTGCAGGCGGATTTTCGCGTGCCGCGTGGCCGCGGATGGTCGACGATCGTCAAGCTTGAGTCGTCGTCGCTTCCGATAAGTTGGAGTGCATCCGTCTCGTGCCGGCGCCAGCGAAGCTTCCGCGCAGACGTATTCCGCGCAGATATGGCGGCCGCCAATGGGGGCGCGCGGCGCGGTTGTTTACCGGTTTGCTGGCCGCCGTCGGCGTGGGGTCTTGCGCGGTCGGTCCCAATTATCATCCTCCCGAGCCGCCAGTGCCCGCGGGTTTTGTCGCGGCGCCGTCGATCAAAGCGGCCGACGATCATCGCGCCGGCGGCAGCGTCGACACTGCCAAGTGGTGGCGTGCCCTGCACGATCGGGAGCTCGATTCATTGATCGATCGCGCCATCGCTGGGAGCCCCACCTTGGAGATCGCCTTGGAGCGCCTACAGCAAGCGCGCGCGGAAGAGGCTGTGGTCATCGGCGCGGCGTTGCCGGCGCTGGAGGCGAGCGAAGGAGGAGCATGGGGTACGGGAAGCGATTTGGGCCGCGGACGTGCCTCGCAAACTCTTGTTTCGGCCGAAAACGCCGGTGGCCTGAGTCAGATCAACAATCTCGTCGGCTTCGATGCCGCGTGGGAAGTCGACGTATTCGGCAAATTCCGGCGCGCGATTGAGGCGACGCAATACGACGTGGAAGCGGCTATCGCCGACCGCAACGTCGTGCTGATTTCGCTTGTCGCCGATGTCGCTCGCGCCTATCTCGATTTACGCGCGCTGCAGATGCAACTTGCGGTGCTGCGCAAGGACATCGAGGTAGCCCGGAAATACGTCGACTTCGTCCAGGAGCGCTTCAATCGCGGCATCACCAACGAGTTGGACGTCACCTTGGGGCAGCGCGAATTGGCACAATTGCAGGCGCAAGTCGCGCCGCTGATGGCCCAGATCGACGCAGCGCGCTACGTGATTGCCGTCCTGATCGGAGAATTTCCCGAAAACCTCGGCAAGGAATTGGCCAGGCCGGGAATGCTTCCCGTATTGCCCGGGCGCATTCGCGCCGGCTTGCCGATCGATCTTTTGCGGCGCCGCCCCGACATTGTCGAAGCCGAACGCCAATTGGCCAGCGCCACCGCGCTCATCGGCGTCGCGACCGCGGACCTGTTTCCGCAACTGGCGGTGACCGGCTCCTTCGGCTGGCAGCAAGGCTCCGGCCTCACCCGCGCACCCCTCAACCCGATCTGGTCGGTCGGGCCGGCGGCGGCCGCGCCGTTGCTGGATTTCGGCCGGCTCGACGCCATCGTCGAGAAGGCCGACTTTCGCAGCCGCGAGCTGTTGTTCAACTACAAGCAGACGGTGCTCAACGCGTTCCGCGAGGTCGACACCGCCATCGACGCCTACGCCGCTCAACAGGATCGCCTGCGTCATTTGGCCGATGCGCTCGCCGCAGCCAAGCGGGCAGTGACGCTCGCAACCGAGCGTTTCGATCGGGGTTTGATCGATTCACTCAACGTCATCGACGCGCAGCGCGTAGAATACGAGATCGAGCAGCAATACGTGTCCGCCCAGGAGAGCGCTGCAGCGCAATTCGTGACGCTGTACAAATCGCTTGGCGGCGGTTGGGAGGGCTATCAGGTCTTCCCGCCGATCCGGCCCCCGCTACCGGCCGTTGCGGCCGCCTTCCGGAGCCTGCTGGCACCGAACGCCGCGCCATAGCGCGCCATCGGGAATAAACGCCGCCACGGCATGCGATCTCGACCTTGGCGCCGGCATTCGCCGCGCCTGACCCACTCTCGAACTCGGCTAGCCAGCAATGTTGCATTTTTGCCACGGCTACGGCCGATTTGCGGTTAACAAGCGGCAAAAGGATGGTGTGGAACCGAATGTCATCCTACCGTCATGCCCGAAAAATAGACGAGAAGAGGGCGATCTTCCGTCGATTTTTTTCAAACACTCACAGAAGTGGAGGGGGTGATGGTCGTTAAACGAAGCGTGGGTCTCCTGTTGGCCGGCATGGCGATGGGGGCGTCATTTCTGAGTACCGCCCCCGCTTTTGCCGCCGATATGGATTCGATGGTAACCAAGGCGCCGCCGATGGTGGCGCCCGCTGTGGCGCCGCCGGCCACCTGCGGCAGCGCTTATGACTTCTTTTTCACGGCTTGCCCGCTGACATGGTACGGCGTGCGGTTCTACGGCACGGTCGACATGGGCGTCGGCTATCAGACCCACGGCTCGCCGTTCGATCCGAACTTCACGACCGGCGCTTCCTACTTCATCAACAAGCCGAGCCGACAGGCTGAGTGGATCCAATCGCCCAACGGCATGAGCCAGTCAGTTGTCGGCGTTGACATCAAAGAGCCGGTTGCGCCCGGCGGCTGGGCCTTCGTCGCCAAGGGCGAACTTGCGTTCGATCCCTATTCGGGGCTGTTGGCCAACGCGCCGCAGGCGTTGCAGGACGCCATTCATGTCCCCCTCAATCAGCAGGAAATTCCCGTCGATTCGAGCCGCTGGGGCTGGCTGGCCGGTCAGATCTATGCCGGCGTCAGCAACCCGGTTTATGGAACGCTGACCTTCGGCCGGCAAAACGCGCTGCTAACGGACGGCGTCAATGCCTACGATCCGATGGGCGGCGCGTACGCCTTCTCGCCGATCGGCTTTTCTGGCTTTACCTGTGGCGCCGGCGATACTGAAGAATGCCGCTGGACCACGGCGATCAAATATCGCGTCGATATCGGGAACGCCCGGTTGGCGGTGATGGGGCAGCCCATGACCGGCACCTCGGCGTACAATGCCTATAATCCGAATAATGGCGCAGTCGAGGGTGACATCGGCGGTGACATCAAGATCCCTGGGGGTGCGCTTTCGGGCCTGCTGTCGCTCGATCTCATCGGCTCATATGTCGTGAACTCCGTCAATATCGGGCCGGCCGGTGGGGCGACCAACGCGGCGGGCGTTCCAGTGGCTCCGTTCGCCCCCAACACCTACTTGTCAGCGACGCTTTCGAACAACACGAGCGTCATGGCGCTGGCCAAATACTCGTTTGGTTCTTGGTCTGCGGCTACGCCGCCCATCGTCGGCAAAGGGCCTATTTCTCCGCCGGCAGTCGTCGGCATCCCGCTCACCCTGTATGCTGGGTATGAATGGTTGCAGGTTGCGAATCCCAGCAATCCGGTAACCACCTCATTCCTGGATGATGGATTCACTTTCGACTTTGTGAATGCTGCTGGTGGCGCGCCCACGGCCCCAGGGAATAACGCCACTACGATCGCCAACAACGCTTTCAATTCCCTCTGCGGAACCGGCACCGGTTGCAGTGATAAGGTCGCCCAGGTTGTCTGGACTGGCTTCAAATACGGCATCACCAGAGACCTGGATCTCATCGGCGCCTACTACGAATACTTCCAGAACCAATACGTAAGCGGACCGGGTATCTGCGCCAATCCGACCGCTCACGGCCAATGCGCCGGTACAGAGACGATGGCCTCTGGCGTGCTTGACTGGCGATTCCTGCCGAAGTGGGACGCCTATATCGGCACCTTCTGGTCGCAGGTCAACGCCGGCCTGTCGAACGGCTACCTCGCCCGCAACAACGTCGCCACGACCGCCGGCGTTCGCTTCCGGTTCTAACGCAACGGACCGGCTGGATTTGACCAGTGGCGCCGCCGGCAAAACCGGCGGCGCTTTCGCTTTCAAAGCCTGGCGGCCAGCCGGACGCCACCGCCCACCGGCGCAGGCGCTGAGCGTGAGCCATATTTGCAACACTCCTCCGGAAAGAGTTGGCCAATAGAGAAAACGTAGTGCCAAGAATGACTTCGACCGTTCGCCTCATTTGATTTCGGAATTGACCGAGCCTGCCTAGGGGTATATTATCCTTGCGGCGGGGAAGATAGATTGGGGGCACGTGCGGGTCTGCGCGTCGCTTTCGAGAAATTATTGGTCCGTTGCGGGTTGCCGGTGACCGAACGGCCGCGAACGGGATAATGTTGGTGCTGGTCAGCAGGGCTTGCGCATTGCTGCTCGTTGCGAGTGTGGGGGCTTGCCTCACGCAAGGCGCTGCCGCGACCGATTTGAATTATCTTCCGACCATACCGCCACCGCCGCAAAAGCCCGATTGGGCTGGTTTTTATCTCCGGGCCAATCCTGGCAGCGCCACCGGCATTCCGTGGACGACACCGACGACCGCAAATGGGTTTGCGTCACCGAATCCGGCGACTGCTCCGGTCAACGAGACCTTCGGATACAACTTCCAATCTGGAAACTTCGTGTTCGGCTTGGAAGGCGCATTGGCGGCGGCTAATTTCGACGGCAGGTTCACGAGTCCATATTTTCCTGCCGCGACCGGGGCGTGGGCGCCCAATATGAATTGGCTCGGCACTGTAACCGGGCGGGTCGGTTATTCGGTTGGTCAGTGGCTGCCTTACGTCAAAGGCGGCTTCGCCGCGGCCGACGTCGGATCGTCGCTGCAGGGAGCCCCGATCGGGGCATTTTCGCAAGGTTCGGAAGTCAACGGTTGGACCGCCGGCCTCGGCGTCGAATATCAGTTTTCTTCCAAATGGTCTTTAGGCCTTGAGTATCTCTACACCGATCTTGGCAGCGGCAGCGGGTCGAGTTCGATCGGTGGGGCGCCGATTACCGGCTCGCCCGAAATGTACTCGACTGCGCTGAAGAGCCAAAGCCTGCTGGGTCGCCTCAACTATAAAGCGGGCTGGTAGCCGGTTCGTCGTCGTTGCCCGCGGGCGTTTGCTATTCGGATTTTGCTGGTGCCGCGCGGCGCGCGACCTCGCAGCCTTCAACAAAGCGGACAATCCGGTGCACGATGTCGCCCTCAAGCAGCGGCGCGTGTCCCTGGTCGGCGACTTCGATCAATTCCATTTTTTTGCGTCGCGCGCGCATTGCCGCCACCGTGGCCGCCGAAAGAATGTCGGAATTGGCGCCGCGGATGACCAGCATCGGCACATCGGCAAGCGCGTCGAATTCGTGCCACAGCGATGGCATCGGCAACTCGATGTCGATGCCGGCAAGGGCGCGGGCGATGCCGATGTCATAGGCCGGCTTGAGACCGCCATGCTTCAGATGCCATGTCCGCCGCGAGATGCCGAGCCATTGATCTGCAGTCAGGTTGGGAAACTGCGCGCTCATCAGGTCGCGCAGGACGTCGGCGCCTTCTTCGTAGGTGTGCGGGTGCGGCAATTTGCCGAGATAACCTCGCAGCCTCGCGACGCCCTTCGCCTCCGTCACCGGACCGACGTCGTGCAACACGACGCCGGCAATCGCCACCGGATGCACGGCGCCAAGCATCATGGTGAGAACGCCGCCGCGGGAGCTGCCCACAAACACGGCCGGGCCGACTCCGAGCGCGATCAAAATGCCGACGATGTCGGCGAGTTCGACCATGCAGTTGTAGTTGGCATGATCGGCGTCGTGATCGGAATGACCGCGGCCGCGCAAATCGACCGCGATGACATGCCGCTGTGGCGGACCGGCCGCCAGCACCGGCGCGAGTTCGTCGAAGTCGGCGGCGGTGCGCGCCAGCCCCGGCAGGCATACCACCGGCAATCCGGGCGCTGAGCGCGTGCCGTATTCGCGGACGTGAATTCGCAGCCCGTCCTGTGCGGTTATGAAAAGGCTTTTGCCCGGATCGATGGTGTCGTGATCCGGGTCCGGCACCAGATGAAGGGAGGGCTTGTTCATCGCCAACGCTTCATGGCCAAATCTTCACTGTCAAATCTTCGCCGCCAAGCCTTCGCTCTAAGTCGCCCTTATGCTCTCTTTTTTTAGGGCGGGTCACAAAAGCGACATTAACTGCCAGCTGGGCGAAGGGGCAACTGCAAAATGCCAAACGCCGGATAGATTACCCGCCGCGCCTCAGGTCGGCCTCGATCAAGAGCCGCGGATCGTTGCCAAGCCGGGCGCGGTAGACCTGCATATTCTCGATCACGCGTTGTACATAGTTGCGCGTCTCCGAGATCGGAATACGCTCGATCCAATCGATTGGATCCACCTTCGGGTCGCGCGGATCGCCGTATTGTTCGATCCATTCCCGGGCCCGGCGCGGGCCGGCATTGTAGGCGACGAAGGCGAGGATGTAGGAACCGCGCCAGCTCGCAATGTCGTTGCCGAGCTCGGCGGTTCCAAGCTGAGCGTTGTAGGCGACGTCGGCCAACAGGCGCCGCTGATCGAACGTGACTTTGAATCTCTTGGCCGTGTCGCGGCCCGCCGCTGGCGTGACCTGCATGAGACCGATCGCGTTAGCACTGGAGACTACTCTGGGATTAAATGCGCTTTCCTGGCGCACGATCGAAAAGACCACGCAGCGCTCGACCTCGGGCCCGATCTGTTGATAGTCGGGCACGCCGAAGTCCGGAAAGGCGTAATGTTCGAGCGGCAAACCGTGGCCCAGTGCGGTCTTGCCGATCAGCAGCGCCGCCCGCGCGTCGTGGTGACGTGCGGCGATCTCGGCCACGGTCGTCAACGCGCCGGCGTCGGTCGCCTTGTCGCCGAGTTCGACGGCCATCACCGCGGCGAGGTCACGCTCATCGATGGCGTAGAGGATTTCGAAGGCGCGCGCGACTTCCAGGCGCCGGTGCTCGGCGGTCGGTTCCGGCGGATTGCGCAACGACACGGCATCGATGCCGAGTCGGGCGCGCGCCAGTTGGCCGTAATAGGCAGTTGGATAACGCGCCGCCGTTTCGTAGGCGGCGCGCGCCTCCTGCCCGCGTCCGAGCGCCTCGGCAGCGCGGCCTTGCCAATAGTAGCCGCGTGCCAGCGTGATCGGATTGACGACTCCCTCGGGGATGCGCGCGAAATGCGTCAGCGCCGTCGCCGGCTGGCGCAAGAAGCGCAGCGCAATCCAGCCGGCGGTGAACTCTTGCTCGGCGCGGTGATTCTCGCTGATCGGCGCGGCGGCACCGCTGGCGACCTCGTACGCGGACTTGTATTCGCCGAGATCGAGCAGTTTGCGCGCAATCAGACGACGCTCGACCCACCATTGGTCGGGGTCGCCGAGCCGCTGCGGGTCGCGTGGCGCGGCCAGCATCCACTGGGTCGCCTCGGCGATCTTGTCGGTACGGCGCAGCCATTGGATGCGGCTCAGAATGTAGCCGGGATCGTGGCGAGCCGCTGCCGGTACTTCGTCGAGCAACGTCTTCGCCTTGGCCGACTTGTTAATGACGGCAGAACGCGCTTTGGCGATGGCGAGTTCGTCGGGGCCGAGCTGGTGCGCCGCCCGAAAACCGGCGTCGTCGTCCTCAGCATCGAAGCGCGCATCCATGCGCGCTTTATCGTCGGCAGCAGTGATCAGACCGCCGAAGGCGACGCGGGCTTGCGCCTCAACATCTGCGGAAAAGCCGTCCTTGCGCCAGGTTTCGCGCACAAGCGCCTCGGCGCCGATGCGGTCGCCCTGGGCGAGGAGCGCGCGCGCCAGCGCCAGCCGCCCCCTGGCGGTGTGCGGCGCCTCGCCGGCGAAAAACCCCATGACCGTGCGCGGCGCGGCCTGCTGCTGCCAGAGTGTGGCCTCGGCGCGTCGGCGCAACGCCACAACCCCCGGCCAACTCGGATTGGCAGCGATGAATGCCGCATAACGGGGGAAATCGAGATCGGCCTCGTCGCTGCGTAGAATGACCCATTCGACCAGCTTGCGGGCCAGCGGATCGGAAATGCCGCCGGCGATATTGGTCGCTTCGTCCGGCCGGCCTCTGTGCACCAGGTCGATGGCTTGTTTGACCGCGGCGATATCGAGTGGCGAGGTGTTCGAGCTTGCCGCCATCGCTAGCGGCGGGCTCTGTCGAATCGGCGGAGCCGTCGCCACCGACGACCGAAGCGGAATCGGCGCGGAACTTCTCGCGGTCTCAAGGGCCGCAGAACCGAGGACGCCCGAGGCGGGCACGGACGCCACCGTGGAGACCTCTGGCGTGATCAGCATGGGCGTGGCGGTTCCCTTTCGCGGCGCGACGCGTGCCGCAACCTTTCCGGTTCCCCCGGTCTTGACCGCAGGCCGGGGCCGTGGCAGCGGGATCGCGCCTGAGGGAGGTGCCGCGCAAGCTTCGCCGGCCAGCAAGCCGGCTGCAATAAGCGTAACAATAAGCCGAACAACCGCCACAGGCACGGACCTTTCTGGCGCAGCGCCCACCGCCGGCAATTTGATCATCGTCTTCGGCTAGCAGGATTGAAAAAACTACTAATGTCCGCGCTCAGGCACGGCAATCGACAAATTTCAAGGCAAATCCGGGGCCGGCCGATGTCGCCGACCGCCCGCGAACACCGGAAAGCCAGGTCCTCGGCCCGGGAAGGGGCTTTCAAGGCCGGCACCGACCCGATATCTATTTGCGGGTAGCACGGATCGTCCGCCGACGACCTGCTTCTGACCGGGCATTTCATCAAGGATCGTGTCATGGCTGCCAAGACGGGCTTCAGAGGCTCATTCACCGCGCTCGTCACGCCGTTCAAGAACGGCTCGGTCGACGAGAAATCGTTCCGGGCCTTGGTGGATTGGCAGATCACCGAGGGGACTAAGGGCCTGGTTCCGGTCGGCACGACCGGAGAGAGCCCAACACTCTCGCACCAGGAGCACAATGACGTGGTCGAGTGGTGTGTCGATCAGGCGAAAGGTCGCGTGCCGGTCGTTGCCGGGGCCGGCTCCAACTCGACCAAGGAAGCGATCGCGCTGGCGCAGCATGCGGAAGAGGCCGGGGCCGACGCCGTGCTCGTGGTCACTCCCTACTACAACAAGCCGACCCAGGAAGGCCTTTATCAGCACTTCAAGGCGATCAACGACGCGATCGGCATTCCGATCCTGATCTACAATATCCCGGGACGCTCCGTGATCGACATGTCGGTCGATACCATGAAGCGTCTCTACGAGCTCAAGAACATCGCCGGCGTCAAGGACGCGACGGCGAACGTGGTGCGTGTGTCGCAACAGCGCGCCGCGATGGGCCCTGATTTCAATCAGCTGTCCGGCGAAGATGCGTCCGCGCTCGGTTTCAATGCCCATGGCGGTCACGGCTGCATCTCGGTAACCTCGAACGTGGCACCGCGGCTGTGCGCGGAGTTTCAGGCCTCGTGCCTTAAGGGCGACTATGCGAGCGCGCTCAAGCTTCAGGACAAGCTGATGCCGCTGCACACCGCGCTGTTCATCGAAACCAATCCGGCGCCGGCAAAGTATGCGCTATCGCTGATGGGCAAATGCTCCGAAACCGTGCGACTGCCCATGGTGCCGCTTGCACAGAAGACGCGCGAGGCGGTGCGCGAGGCCATGGTGCACGCCGGTCTGATCAACTGATTGTCCGTCCCCGTCCGGCGAAAGCGGCTGTCGGCGACAAGCGTTGGATCGCCGTTTACGCGGAGACCGGCGGAGCTCGAATGGATTGAATTAGAGAGGGGGCCATGCTCGAAGAATTCAAGAAATTTGCCATGCGCGGCAATGTCATCGATCTTGCCGTCGGCGTCATCATCGGCGCGGCTTTCGGTGCCATCGTCAATTCGCTGGTGAACGATATCGTCATGCCGCTCATCGGCGCCGTCACCGGCGGGCTCGACTTCTCCAATTACTTCCTTCCGCTGTCGTCGAAAGTGACCGCAACATCGTTGGCCGAAGCGAAAAAGCAAGGCGCGGTGTTCGCTTGGGGCAACTTCCTGACCATCTGTATCAACTTCATCATCATCGCTATCGCCCTGTTTGCCGCCATCAAGGGCATCAATAAGCTCAAGACGCCGGAAGATGCAGCGCCCGCCGGGCCCTCCAAAGAGGTTCAGTTGCTGACTGAAATCCGCGACACGCTGAAAACTCGATGAGCGCAGGACGACGGCATGGCGGCGAAGCCTGAAAGGAAGTTGCGCGTCGTCGCCGACAACCGCAAAGCCCGCTTCAACTACTTCATTGACGAGACCATGGAAGCGGGCGTCGCGCTCACCGGCACGGAGGTGAAGTCGCTGCGGGCGGGCAAGGCCACCATCGGCGAGTCCTACGCCGACTCCCGCGGCGGCGAGATCTGGCTCATCAACTCGAACATTCCCGAATATCAGCAGGCCAACCGCTTCAACCATGCGCCGAAGCGGCCGCGCAAGCTGCTGCTGCACCGCCGGCAGATCAACAAATTGATCGGCGCAGTCGAGCGGGAGGGTATGACGCTGGTCCCGCTTAAGCTTTATTTCAACGAAAAAGGCCGCGCCAAGATCGAGCTGGCGCTGGCGCGCGGCAAGAAGCTCTACGACAAGCGCGACACCGAGAAGAAACGCTCCTGGGAGCGTGAGCGCGGCCGGCTGCTGCGGCAAAAGGGGTAACGACGATGCTTCCGGTGGCGCTCGACCATTGCGTGATCCACGTGACTGACTGGGAGCGTTCCAATGCGTTCTATACGAAGGTCCTGGGGGCGGAGTTGATTGCCCGGCCGGTCGGCTATGCCTACCGCTTCGGCGACCGCCAGCTCAACGTCCATGGGCCCGGCGTCGCGCCGGCCGAAGTGGCGCGGCTTCCGGTTGCTCCCGGCAACAGCGACCTGTGTTTCGAATGGCGCGGCCCGATTGCTGACGCCGTCAGTCATCTCCAAAGCTGCGGCGTTGCCATCGAGCGCGGGCCGCTGCAGCGTTTCGGCGCCAAGGGGCAGGGCTCCAGCGTATACTTCCGCGATCCCGACGGCTCGCTGATGGAATTCATTTCTTACGCGCATGGGGCACCCGCCATGAGAGAGGCACCTGGGAAGCACGATCCGACCATTTTGCCGCCCGACATTCCGGTCCCGCACGACGATGGCGCCGCGCGGCATCTCACCGGCATGAAATTGCCCGACCTTGCCTTGCCGGCGACGCGGCGCGGTGCCTTCAATCCGGCGCTGCTTCACGGTCGTACCGTTCTCTACATTTATCCGCGCACCGGCGTGCCCGGCGTCGACTTGCCGCCGGGCTGGGACGACATCCCCGGCGCGCGCGGCTGCACGCCGCAATCGTGCGGCTTTCGCGACCATTTCGAAGAGCTCAAAGCGCTGGGCGTGGCCCACGTCTTCGGCCTGTCGACACAGGACACGGACTATCAGCGCGAGGCGGCCGAACGGCTGCATCTGCCGTTCCCGATTCTGTCCGATGTCGACCTCAAGCTCACGCGCGCGCTGAAACTGCCGACTTTCACGGTCGCCGGCATGACGCTGCTCAAGCGTATGGTGCTGGTCATCGACGACGGCATCATTGGCAAAGTTTTCTATCCGGTGTTCCCGCCCGACAAGAGCGCCGCCGAAGTCGTCGCCTGGCTGCGCCGCGATGTTTTAAATCGAGCCTAAACTCAACGAAATATCGGACTCGCGGCGAAATAACGGGCCATGAAATCATTGAAGGCCTTGAGCTTGGCCGAAAGCTGCCGGCTGACCGGATAGACGGCATAGATCGTCGCCTCGGGCAATTGATAGTCGGGCAGAACCGGCACCAGCTGGCCGGCTTTGAGATCGTCGCGAAAAAAATCCGCTGGGCCGTAAGCGATACCGAGGCCGCGCGCCGCCGCGGCCCGGAGAACGTGCCGGTGGCTGGTGACAATCGGTCCGCTCACCTTGACGACGCGCTCGCCGTAAACGCCGATCAGATGCCACTCCTCGGGAGCTGCGACGTAGCTGTAGCTGAGGCACTCGTGCCCGGCGAGATCCTCGGGCATTTGTGGCGTACCCCGCCGTGTCAGGTAATCCGGCGCGGCGCATAGGATACGGCGCGACGTATTGAGCTTACGGACCACCAGGCTTGTCGAAGCTCCACGCGGCATGTCGACACTGATGGCGATATCATAGCCGCCCTCGATCGGATCGGTGAGGCGATCGTTCAGTGTGAGGTTAATGCGCAGCTGCGGGTAGGCGACGAGGAAATCGGTGATCGCGGTTCCAATCTCCGCAAGCCCGAAATTGGTCGGCGCGACCACGCGCAGTTCGCCGCGCGGCTCATTGTGCAATTGGCTCGCCGATCGCTCCGCCTCATCGAGCTCGGCGAGGATGCGCCGGCATTGTTCGTAGAACGTTCGCCCGGCGGCGGTGACGCTGACCCGGCGCGTGGTGCGATTGAGCAGCCGCGCGCCAAGCCGCGCCTCAAGCTGCAACACGTGCTTGCTCGTGGCCGCCCGTGACAGGCCAAGCCGCTCCGCGGCTCGCGTGAAGCCCCCAGCCTCGATGACGGTTGTGAAAACGCGCGCATTTTCAAAGCGATCCACCGGGGCCCTCTGATTGTCAATTTAGCGTTGACAATCTATTTCGCTCCGCTCCGATGATCAAGTCGGTGATCCGACGTAGGTTGGCGTCGGTTTGCCGGCCGTAGGGTTCGCAAGCGGGGGACGGAGGGGAAAGCGCCATGTCGAAATTCGTCGTTGCGCCGCATTTCCGGTTGCAGGAATGGGTCGCCGAGGAAAAGGGTTATTTCGCCGCCGAGGGCCTCGATTACGAGTTCCGGGAGACTATGGATTCAAAGGCAGCCAGCAGCCATCAGATCGGCAACAAGGTCGGCGCCTATCAGACGTTCGAAGCCGGCCGTAGTTGTAATGTCAGCGGCGCTTGCCACTGGACGGTGAATGTCGCTGCCTCCAACGGCCACGGCAAGCTCTATGCCGACTGCTATTCCGTCTCGCCTTGTGGCGTGTTCGTTCCGCCGGACTCGGCGGTAAAGAAGCCGGCGGATCTCGCGGGCGTGCCGATCTCGGTGGGTTTTCAGTCGGGCAGCCACTATTCGGCCATCCAGGGCCTGGAGCAATACCTCAAGCCGGAACAGATCAAGCTCTCGTTCGCCGACGGCCTTCTGTTCAGCCGCATGGAGATGCTGATCGACGGCAAAGTGCCGGCGGCCTCGCTGTTCAGCGGGCCGTATTATTTCGTCGAGCAGCTTGGCTTCCGCAAAATCATCGACACCACGTTCATGATCGCGGCGATGGTTACCGGGACGCCCGATCCCGAGGATGTCCGCAAATATTTTCGGGCGCTGCGCCGTGCCCAGCGCGACATCGATTTGCGGCCGGAGCTTTACACGCACTACTATAAGAAGGAGTTCCCGGCGCGCTTCCACGATCAGATGGATACGCGGCGCTGGGGCCCGGGCGAGCGGCTGGTTTTCGAGCCGTACAGCAAAGAGAGCTTCGATCAATCGTTCGCATGGATCGAGCGGCACGGTATCTTCCCGCCCGGCGAAATGGGCAGCGGCAAGTACGAAGCCTCGATTTTCAACTGAGCGGCGGCGCAGAGATTAACACAACCCGTCGAGGTGTTGGCGCACCTTGGCGAACACCTCGCGGAACATTGCGGGCGTGAGCACGCCGGTGTTCGTGTTGTAGCGCGAGCAATGATAGCTATTGAACAAGCTGATGTCGCCGACCACGTGTGCGGCGCCGTGGGCGAAGGGATAGTCGCGTCGCTTGGCGCTCTGCGCCGCTAGGAAGGTTTCGTGAGCGACGCGGCCGAGCGTGACGATGGCGCGAAGCCTGGTCATTTCCTTGATAGTCGCAACAAGGAAATCGCGGCAGGCGGCGATCTCCTGCGGCGCCGGCTTGTTTTCCGGCGGCACGCAGCGCACGGCATTGGTGATACGGCAATCGAGGAGCGTGAAGCCGTCGTCAGGGTCGGCTTGGTAGTTGCCTTGTCCGAAGCCGAATTCCTTCAGCGTGGCGTAGAGCAGGTCGCCGGCATAGTCGCCGGTAAACGGCCGCCCAGTCCGGTTGGCGCCGCGCAGCCCGGGCGCAAGACCGACGATCAATAGCCGCGCGTCGATCGGTCCGAACGACGGAACCGGGGCGTTGAACCAGTCCGGTTCGCTTTGCCGCCACGCCTGGCGAAACGCCACAAGACGCGGGCAACGTGGACAATCGCGGCCTGGCTTGCCGCTCGGGCGCGCCGTCGCCGCCATCGCCGCCGTCTATTCTTCGTCGAATTCGTCTTCGACTTCGACCTCGACGCGCTGCCCGGCGGTGCTGCGCTGCAGGAATTGCGGGGTATGGCGCGGCTCGCGTTGTTCGCGCGGTTCCCGCGGCTCGCGCATCGGACGCTCGGTCGGATCGCGGCCGATCTTGTTCTGCAGCTCGATGATGTCGACGAACTGGTCGGCCTGACGGCGCAGCTCGTCGGCGACCATCGGCGGCTGCGTGGAGATCGTCGACACGACGACGACACGCACGCCGCGCCGCTGCACCGCCTCGACCAGCGAGCGAAAGTCGCCGTCTCCGGAGAACAGCACGATCTGGTCGACGTAAGGCGCGATTTCCATGGCGTCGACCGCCAGCTCGATATCCATGTTGCCCTTGACCTTGCGCCGGCCGGTCTGGTCGACGAATTCTTTGGTCGCCTTGGTGACGACGGTGTAGCCGTTATAGTCGAGCCAATCGATCAGCGGCCGGATCGATGAGTATTCCTGATCCTCGATCACGGCGGTGTAATAGAACGCCCGCACCAGATAGCCGCGCGACTGGAACTCGCGCAGCAGGCGTTTGTAATCGATATCGAAGCCAAGCGACTTCGCCGTGGCGTAAAGGTTGGCACCGTCAATGAACAGTGCGATTTTTTCGATTTGTGCCGACATGGTGTCTCTCGATGCGTCTCTCGTGATGAAACCGGATTAGCCGCAAAAGTTTCGACGTTCCGGCGTTCTACAAAACTGGTTTATCGCCACCGGGAACAATCGATAGGCTGAAGTACGCGGCTGCGGTGGCAAAAGCACGGTACTGTCGCTTATTGCGTACGAGTATTTGCGCAAGCCCTGGCACGAGCCATATGGCGCGGGCCCTCCGGCGCGAGCACTGCGGCACGCCGTCGCGGCAGCTCGGAAATTTAGAAAAATCGGGACGCCGCGACCATGTTCCCGAAATTTGGGGTAACAGAGCCGCGCGCCGTCGCCAAGTTAAAAGATATCACAACCTGAAACTGCGCTCGTGACAAGGCTCTTGCGCTCGGCGGCCGGGGACGATACGTAACGCCCCGGCAGGGGCGACATTCCATTGCAGGAGCCCCGCCAGGAGCAGCGATCATGGCCCGTGTTACCGTCGAAGATTGCATCGACAAGGTGGAGAACCGCTTCGATCTGGTTCTGCTCGCCAGCCATCGCGCGCGCATGATCTCGTCGGGCGGTCAAATCACCGTCGAGCGCGACAACGACAAGAACCCGGTCGTGGCCCTGCGCGAGATCGCGGAGCAGGCGGTGTCGCCCGGGGATCTCAAAGAGGAACTCGTTCATTCCCTGCAGAAATATGTCGAGGTCGACGAGCCAGAGCCCGAAGGGGTTCCGCTGATTGGCGCGCCCGGCACCGGGGTTGATGCTGACGATACTGAAGTGACTACCGATCGCATGAGCGAGGAAGAGTTGCTCAAGGGCCTCGAGGGTCTGACGCCTCCGGAAAGCCAGCCGGAACCGGACGTCGAGGTCGGCGACGAAGACGAATGAGGCGCTCCGGCCGGGCCGAAATTGCGTCCCGAAACGGTCTCAATAGTCGCTGCCTATTTAGTCGCCGCCGCGAATATTTCGCCGACATGGTCCTGATTAACAAGGTTATCGACGAGCGCTAGGCGAAGCGCATTGCGTGCCGTTAACGCTAAGTTTGTGCACTGCGGCGAATTGATTCTCATCGAGACGCCACCCACGCGCGGCTTGTAGCGCCGGGCTGATGCCATGATATCCTTAAAGGCTTTCATCCGCCGACTTGGGCGGCGGAGCCGAGGTTTTGTTCATGTCGCGCTCGCCGATCGATTTGCCGCGGATGCAGAATCAGCCCCGGCTGAGGGTTGCGGTCGCGCGCGCTCCGGACCTCGTGCCGCAGCGCGACGAACCGAAACCGAAGCCCCGCAAGCCGCGGTTGATGCGGCAATTCGAGCTGATCGACCGGGTCAAGCAGTATAATCCGGCGGCCAACGAGGACCTGCTCAACCGCGCCTATGTCTACGCCATGCGCGCCCATGGCGAGCAGAAACGGGCTTCGGGCGATCCCTATTTCTCGCACCCGCTGCAGGTCGCCGCGATCCTCACCGATCTCAAGCTCGACGACGCCACCATCGCCGCGGCGCTCCTCCACGACACCATCGAGGATACCGACGCCACCCGCGCCGAGATCGAGCGCCTGTTCGGTCACGATATCGGCGTTCTGGTCGAAGGCCTGACCAAACTGAAGAAGCTCGATCTCGTCTCCAAGGAGGCGAAACAGGCGGAGAACTTGCGCAAGCTTTTGCTTGCCATCTCCGATGACGTGCGGGTGCTGCTGATCAAGCTCGCGGACCGGCTGCACAATATGCGCACGCTGGAGTATCGACCGCCCGAGGCCCGTCGCGTGACGGCGGAGGAGACGCTTGACATCTATGCGCCGCTTGCCGGGCGCATGGGCATGCAGGAGATGCGTGATGAGCTCGAGGATTTGTCCTTCCGCGAGCTCAATTCCGACGCTTACAAGGTCATCTCCGAACGGCTCGATGCGCTCGCTGCGCGCAGCAAGGGCTGGATCACCGAGATCGAGCAACAACTCGCCAAAAAGCTCGCCGACAGCGGCATCGCGGCCGAAGTCAGCGGCCGTCGCAAGCGCGCCTATTCGATCTGGCGCAAGATGGAGCGAAAGGCGGTGGGCTTCGAGCAGCTTTCGGACATTTTCGGCTTCCGCGTCGTGGTTGGGACCCTCGCCGAGTGCTACCAGGCGCTCGGCATCGTCCATACCACCTGGCCGGTCGTGCCCGGGCGCTTCAAGGACTACATCTCCACGCCCAAGCAGAACGATTACCGCTCGCTCCACTCGACCGTGATCGGGCCGGGCAAGCAGCGCGTCGAGCTGCAAATCCGCACCCGCGACATGCAGCAGATCGCCGAATACGGCATTGCCGCGCACGCGCTCTACAAAGACAATGTCGGCTCGCCGACCGAGATGCTGTCGCGCGAATCGAACGCCTATGTCTGGCTGCGCCGTACCATCGAGCTCCTGGCCGAAGGCTCCAATCCGGAAGAGTTTCTCGAGCACACCAAGCTCGAACTGTTCCATGACCAAGTGTTCTGTTTTACCCCAAAGGGCAAATTGATCGCACTGCCGCGCGGCGCCACGCCGATCGATTTTGCCTATGCGGTGCATACCGACGTCGGCAACATGGCGATCGGGGCGAAGATCAACGGCAAGATCGGCCCCTTGAGTTCGCCGCTGCAGAACGGCGACGAGGTCCAGATCCTGACGTCCAAGGCACAAACAGCTCCACCCACGGCGTGGGAATCAATCGTGGTGACCGGCAAGGCGCGGGCCGCCATGCGTCGGGCCACCCGCGCCGCCGTGCGCAGCCAATATTCCGGCCTCGGCCGGCGCATCGTGGAACGGCTCTGCCAGCGCGCCAAGATCGGCTATTCGGATGAGCAGCTCGAAGGCGCCTTGCCGCGCCTTGCCCGCGCGTCGATTGAGGACGTCATGTCGGCGGTCGGCCGCGGCGAGATGAAAGCCTCAGACGTCGTGCGCGCGATGTATCCCGACTACAAGGACGAACGCGTCACGCCGGTGGCGCCGAAGGCGGAGAGCGGCTGGTTCGGATTGAAGCGGGCTAGGGCGGTGAAATTCAAGCTTCCGGAAACCGGCGAACATGGCGCCGCAATCCCGATCCGCGGCATCAACACCGACCTGCCGGTGCGCTTCGCGCCCAATGGCGGCGCGGTTCCCGGCGATCGCATTGTCGGTATCATGACACCGGGGGAGGGGATCACGATCTATCCGATCCACTCGCCGGCGCTCAAGGAGTTCGAGGACCAGCCGGAACGCTGGCTCGATGTCCGCTGGGACGTGGACGACGAAGCGCCGCAGCGGTTCCCGGCGCAGCTCGCGGTTCAGTCGGTCAATGAGCCAGGGTCACTGGCCCAGGTCGCCCAGGTGATCGCCGATCATGACGGTAATATCGACAACATCCGCATGTCGCGCCAATCGCCGGATTTCACCGAACTGATCATCGATCTAGAGGTCTACAACCTCAAGCACCTGACTTCGATCCTCTCGCAATTGCGGGCGAAAAAGGTGATTGCCAATGCCGAGCGGGTGAACGGCTAGGCGCAAAAAATCCGATGCCCGCGAAACCTTCCATCCGCCTCGGCGTCAACGTCGACCATGTCGCTACCGTGCGCAACGCGCGCGGCGGCAAGCACCCGGACCCGGTGAAGGCCGCTGAGATCGCGCTTGCGGCCGGCGCCGATGGCATCACCGCGCACTTGCGCGAAGACCGGCGTCACATCATCGATGACGATGTCATCCGCCTCAAGGCCGGCATCGAAAAGCCGCTCAATCTCGAAATGGCGGCGACAGCCGAAATGGTGGGAATCGCCCGCAAGCTGCGCCCGCATGCCGCCTGTCTTGTTCCCGAGCGACGGCAGGAGCGCACGACCGAAGGCGGCCTCGACGTCGCCGGGCAGCGCGAAACGTTGCGCGCGGTCCTCGGCAAACTTGGCGAGGCCGGCATTCGGGTTTCGCTGTTCATTGCGCCAGAGCCAATGCAGATCGAGGCCGCGGTGGCGGTCGGCGCGCCGGTCATCGAAATTCACACCGGCGCCTGGTGCGAGGCGGTGGCTGAAAGCAACGCTGCCGGCGCCGCCGCCGAATTCGCGCGCATTGTTCGCGCCGCCACGCTCGCCGCAAGTGCCGGGCTCGAAGTTCACGCCGGCCATGGCCTCGATTTCTTCACCGCCGAGGAAATCGCGGCGCTCCATCAGATCGTCGAACTTAACATTGGGCATTTTCTTATTGGCGAAGCCTTGTTCGAAGGCCTTGGTCCTGCTGTGCGCACCATGCGCGCAGCGATGGATCGCGGGCGGACCAAAGGCGGGATTGCGCCGTGATCCTTGGCATTGGCTCCGATATCACCGACGTGCGCCGCATCGCCAAGGTGATCGAACGCCACGGCGAGCGCTTCCTCGATCGCGTGTTCACGGCGACCGAAAGGGCGAAGGCGGACAAAAGGCGAAACCGGCTCGAGACCTACGCCAAACGTTTCGCGGCCAAAGAAGCTTGCGCCAAGGCGCTCGGCACCGGGCTGCGCGCCGGCGTGTGGTGGCGCGACATGGGCGTGATCAACCTCGCCTCGGGCCGCCCCACGCTGCAACTCACGGGCGGCGCCAAGCGGCGTCTCGATGCCATCACGCCCGGAGGATACGAGGCGCGAATCGATCTCACCATTACCGACGAAGGCCCTATGGCGCATGCCTTCGTCATCATCTCGGCGATCGCGGTGCGGAGCCCTTAAGTCTCCGTGCCGGGTTTCGGCGGGTGAATGCCAGGGTCGCCTGCCGCGCCTGCCAGCGATGAAAAATACGTCATCGTGGCGGCGCCCTGGCGGTAAGCCTATGGCATTCCTAGCTAAACCCGATCTGCCGCATGCCCGCGGCGAAATCTCGCGTGCAATTGCGCGGGTGTGCCCCAAGGGCTACAAGGTCGCGGGGCGGGCTACCACAACGGAACCATAGGCGATGAGCGTGCAAACCGGGACAAAGCGGAAAGAGGGTGGATTCGCCGAAACGCTACGCGTGATCTTCCACGCCCTCATCATCGCGCTGGTCATTCGCACCTTTCTGTTTCAGCCTTTCAATATTCCGTCGGGGTCGATGATCCCGACGCTCCTGGTCGGCGATTATCTGTTCGTTTCCAAATACTCCTACGGCTACACCCATTATTCGTTGCCGTTCTCGCCACCGGTTTTCTCCGGCCGCGTTTTCGGCCAGCCGGTCAATCGCGGCGACGTCGTGGTGTTTCGGCTGCCGAAAGACGACACCACCGATTACATCAAGCGGGTCATCGGGCTGCCGGGCGATCGCATTCAGATGATCGACGGGGTCCTCAACATCAACGGCGAGCCGGTCAAGCGCGAGCGCGTCGAGGATTTTGTCAGCGACGATGACGGTGCCGTCCAGCGCGTCAAGCGCTATCGCGAGACGCTGCCGAATGGCGTGACCTATACGACACTCGATCTGACCGAGAACGGCTTCTACGACAATACTCAGGTCTACACCGTGCCGCCCGGCCACTATTTCATGATGGGCGACAATCGCGACAACTCGACCGACAGCCGGGTGCTGAGCGCCGTCGGCTACGTGCCCTATGAGAATATCATCGGCAGAGCGCAGATCATCTTCTTCTCGATCAGGGACGGCGCGCATGCTTGGGAGGTTTGGCGCTGGCCGTGGACGGTGCGCTGGACCCGGTTGTTCACACTGGTGCGATGAGCGGGCGGGGCAAAGGCAAATCGGGCGCCGCGCCGCAACAGCCGTCTGTCGTTGAGGTCGTCCCGGCGCCAGCCGCGTCAACCGCAACAAGCGACGGGCCGAAAGAACTTCGCCGCCGCCGCCGCCGCGGCGATGGCTCGCTCGAGGAGCGCATCGGCTATCGCTTCACCGACGTGGCTTTGCTCGACAGCGCACTAAGCCATATTTCCGCGCTCAAAGGTGCGCGCAACCGCGCGGCCAGTTATCAGCGGCTCGAGTTTCTTGGCGACCATGTTCTCGGCCTGGTCATTTCCGACATGCTGTTCCGCGCCTTCCCTAAAGCCGACGAAGGCGAGCTGTCGCGCCGGCTTGCCGACCTTGTGCGCAAGGAGACCTGCGCCGAGATCGCGCGCATGATCGATCTCGGCACCGCGATCAGGCTCGGCGCGTCGGAAGCTAACGCCGGCGGGCGAACGCGGCCTGCGATCCTTGCCGACGTGTGCGAGGCGTTGATTGGTGCGGTTTATGTGGACGGCGGCTTTCGCGCCGCCGAGACGCTGGTCGGACGGCTGTGGGAAGCCCGGCTCCGCACAACGGCGCAGCCGCTGCGCGATCCAAAGACCGTCCTGCAGGAATGGGCCCAGGCACGCGGTTTGCCGACACCCGCCTATCGCGAGATTGCCCGCAGCGGGCCGGACCACGACCCGGTATTTCGCGTCACCGTGCAGCTTCCCAAGCTCGACCCGGCCGAAGGCTCCGGCCGCTCGAAGCGCGCCGCGGAGCAGGCCGCCGCCGCCGCCATGATGGCGCGCGAGCGCGTCAAGCCCGGACGGTTCGATGGCTGAGGCGGCGGAACAAGCTGCTCCCGTCACCCGCTGCGGCTTCGTGGCGTTGATTGGGGCGCCTAATGTCGGCAAATCGACGCTACTGAACGCCATGGTCGGCGCGAAAATCTCGATCGTCTCGCCCAAGGTGCAGACGACGCGGACGCTGATCCGCGGCATCGCCATCGAGGGCCAAGCTCAACTGATCTTTGTCGATACGCCTGGCATTTTCTCGCCGCGCCGCCGGCTCGACCGTGCCATGGTGGGAAGCGCGTGGGGCAGCATGCAGGATGCCGACCTGGTTGCACTCCTGATCGACGCGCACAAAGGCCTCCATGACGACGACGAAGCGATCCTGGACAAGCTCGCTGATATTCGGGCGGCCAAAGTTCTGGTGCTCAACAAAGTCGATCTCGTCGACAAGCCGAAGCTGCTTTTTCTGACGCAAGCGCTCAATGAACGCGCGGCGTTCGCCGCAACCTTTATGGTGTCCGCGCGCTCGGGCGACGGCGTCGCCGACCTCAAGAGCTTTCTTGCTATGCACGTGCCGGCGGGGCCGTGGCTTTACCCCGCGGATCAGATCTCCGATGCGCCGATGCGCCAACTCGCCGCCGAGATCACGCGCGAAAAGCTTTATCTTCGGCTGCACCAGGAATTGCCCTACCAGTCGACGGTCGAGACCGAAATCTGGAAGGAACTCAAGGACGGTTCGGTGCGCATCGAGCAGACCATCTATGTGGAGCGCGAAAGCCAGCGTAAGATCGTGCTCGGCAAGGCCGGCCAGACCATCAAGGCGATCGGGGCGGCGGCGCGCACCGACATCGCCGCGGCGATCGAGCAACCCGTGCACCTCTTTCTCTTCGTCAAGGTTCGCGAAGGCTGGGGCGACGACCCCGAGCGCTATCGCGAGATGGGATTGGAGTTTCCGAAGGAGTGACCTCGTCATCGCCGGGCATGGCGGCTCAAAGCCTGCAAATCATCGCCGAGCGCATTACATAAGCGCCCATGCAATGGACCGATGAAGGCATCGTGCTCGGGGTGCGGCGGCACGGCAAGTCGAGCGTCATTCTCGAACTGATGACGCAAGAGCGCGGCCGGCATCTCGGCCTGGTTCGCGGCGGTACCGGAAAACGGCTGCGCGGGGTGCTGCAGCCCGGGAATTCGCTGCTCGCCACCTGGCGAGCGCGGCTCGACGATCATCTCGGCAATTACGCAGTCGAGGGCATCAATCTGCGCGCCGCCGGATTTCTCGCCGCGGCGCATGCGGTCCATGGCGTCACCCATCTCGCGGCCCTGTGCCGTCTGCTTGCCGAACGCGAGCCGCACGCGCGCATCCACGGCGCCCTCGAAGCGATCCTTGATGCTTTGGACGATACCGCCGCGGTCGCCCCCATGATCGCGCAGTTCGAGCTCGCTTTCCTTGCCGAGCTCGGGTTCGGCCTCGACCTTTCTTCCTGCGCCGCCTCCGGAGTGACCGACGATCTCATCTACGTCTCGCCCCGCTCTGGCCGTGCGGTTTCGCGCGCGGCGGGCCAGCCCTATCGGGATAAGCTCATGCGTCTGCCGGCCTTTCTGCATGCGGACGAGGAGCCGGTTTCCGCCGCCGATCTGGCCGATGCTTTTACGCTGACCGGCTTCTTCCTCGAGCGTTACGCCTTCGCGCCCCGCGGTCTCGCTGTGCCGGATGCGCGCGCACGCTTCGTCGCTGCCGTTCTTGTTCGCGACGGCCAACCGCGCTACCCGTCTCCGCCATGAACAAGAAGCTGATTCCCCCCGGATCCGGCGACGTGCAGGAGATCGCGCTGCGCGAGGCTCTCGAGGAGCGCTATCTCGCTTACGCGTTGTCCACCATCATGCATCGCGCGCTGCCGGACGCGCGCGACGGCCTCAAGCCGGTGCATCGGCGCATCCTCTATGGCATGCGGCTTCTCCGCCTCGATCCCGGCGCGGCATTCAAGAAATCGGCAAAGATTGTCGGCGACGTCATGGGCAATTTCCATCCGCACGGCGATCAGGCGATTTACGATGCGTTGGTGCGGCTGGCGCAGGATTTTTCCTCGCGCTATCCGCTGGTCGACGGGCAGGGCAATTTCGGCAATGTCGACGGCGATAACGCCGCCGCCTACCGCTATACCGAGGCGCGGCTGACCGAAGCGGCGCGGCTTCTGCTCGACGGCATCGACGAGGACGCGGTCGATTTTCGCGCCAGCTACGACGGGGTCATGCAGGAACCGGCGGTGCTGCCGGCGGCCTTCCCAAATCTGCTCGCCAACGGCGCCCAAGGCATTGCCGTGGGCATGGCCACTTCGATCCCACCGCATAACATCGCCGAGCTGTGCGAGGCGGCGCTCTATCTCATCGAGCAGCCGAAGGCGCGTACCCGCACGCTGATGAAATTCGTCCCCGGTCCCGATTTCCCGACCGGAGGCGTCATCGTCGATCCGCCGGAAGCCGTCGCCGAAGCCTACACGACCGGGCGCGGCTCGTTCCGGCTGCGCGCACGCTGGAAAACGGAAGACACCGGGCGCGGCACCTATCAGGTGGTGGTCACCGAAATCCCCTGGCAGGTGCAGAAGATGCGGCTCGTCGAGCGCATCGCCGAATTAATGAACGAGAAGAAGCTGCCGTTCCTCGCCGACATGCGCGACGAATCGGCGGAGGACGTGCGTCTGGTGTTCGAGCCGCGCTCGCGCAGCGTCGATCCGGCGCTGCTGATGGAGAGCCTGTTCAAGCTCACCGAGCTGGAAAGCCGGGTGCCGCTCAACATGAACGTCCTGGTGCACGGCCGCATCCCGCAGGTCGTCGGGCTTGCCGAGGCGCTCAACGAATGGCTGGCGCATCGGCGCGACGTTTTGCTCCGACGCTCGCGCTATCGGCTCGGTCAGATCGAGCATCGGCTCGAAGTTCTGGGCGGCTATCTGGTCGCCTATCTCAACATCGACAAGGTCATCAAGATCATCCGCAATGAGGATGAGCCGCGTCCGGTGCTGATGAAGACGTTCAAGCTTTCGGAGGTTCAGGCCGACGCCATCCTCAATATGCGGCTGCGCAATCTGCGCCGGCTGGAAGAGATCGAGATCCGCGAAGAGGACAAGAGGCTGCGCGCGGAAAAGAAATCGATCGAGGAATTGCTGCGCTCGGAAAAAGCGCAATGGAAAACCATCGCCGGCCAAATTCGCGACGTGCGCGACCGGTACGGCGCGAAAACGTCGCTTGGCAAGCGCCGCACGAGTTTCGCCGAAGCGCCGGCCCATGACGAGGCTGCGATCGAGGAGGCGTTGGTCGAGCGAGAGCCGATTACTGTGGTGGTCTCGGAGAAGGGTTGGATCCGGGCATTGCGAGGGCAGGTTGCCGAGCTCTCCAGCCTCGCTTTCAAGGCCGACGACGCGCTCAAGCTCGCCTTCTTTGCCGAGACGACGTCGAAGCTCTTTGTCTTCGCGACCAATGGGCGCTGTTACACGATAGAGGCGGCAAAGCTGCCCGGTGGGCGCGGGCATGGCGAGCCGATCCGGTTGTTCATCGACCTCGAACAGGAGGCCGACGTGATCGCTGTGTTCCGGCACGAAGGCGCGCGCAGGCTGATCGTGGCGAGCAAACAGGGCCGGGGATTTATCGTTGCCGAAGACGAATGCCTCGCCAATACCCGCAAGGGCAAGCAGGTGCTCAACGTCACGCCGCCCGACGAAGCGCGCGCGATTGCGCCGGTTACCGGCGAACTGGTCGCGGCGATCGGCGAAAACCGCAAGATGCTCGTCTTCCCGATCGAGCAGGTACCGGAGATGGCGCGCGGACGCGGCGTGCGGCTGCAGCGGCACAAGGATGGCGGCCTCTCCGACATCAAGACGTTCGAAGTGGAAAAGGGCCTGACCTGGACCGATTCCGCCGGCCGGGTTTTCACGCTCTCGCTCAAAGAACTCGCCGATTGGCGCGGTAACCGCGCCGACGCCGGGCGCCTCGCGCCCAAGGGGTTTCCGAAGAGCAACAGGTTCGAGGATTCGTCAGGTCGTATGGCTGGAAACGGCAAGAGTTCGGAGCCGTCGTGATTCGCGCGGGTGTTCACGCTCCGGTTGACGCCGCGTCGAGGCGCACGACCCAGCCTTCGAGGCCGGGTTTTGCCGCCGGATAATTCTTAAGCACCAGAGGATCGTGACCCGGCACGATATGGCGCGGCGAGCTCGCGAGCTTCTTTAACGTTTCATAGCCTTCGAGCACCTCGGCGACATTGTAGGTGATCGGAAAAATGCGCCCCTGGTCGATATGGGCGTAGAGATGTGCGGCGTCGGCGGCGAGCACGACATAGCCTTGCCGGGTCTTCACCCGCACCGACTGCAGACCCATCGAGTGGCCTCCGATGCGGTGCACGGTGACGCCGGGCACGATTTCATCGTCGCCGTCGTGGAAGGCGACCCGGCCGGCAAACACCTTGCGTACCATGGCGATGACATCGTCGGCCTCGAACGGTAGCCGCAGCGCCTGGTGACACATGCAGCGGCCGGTCGCATAGGCCATCTCGCGATCCTGCAGGCGGTAGCGGGCGCGCGGAAACAGCTCGTGATTGCCGCAATGGTCGTAGTGGAGGTGGCTGATGATGACGGTGGTGACCTCTTCCGGCGTGATGCCGAGCGCGGCGAGCCCGTCGCGCACCGGCTTGATCAGCTCGCGCTGGCGGCGACGACTCATCGGCTCATCGAAGCCGGTATCGACGACGATCGCGCCGGCGGCGCCAACAATCGCCCAGACGAAGAAATCCAGTGGCTGCAGCACGTCATGCGGATCGCCGCCGATGAAGTTCTCGGGCGAACGGCGCGCGTGATGGCCGTAACGGATCGCGTAAATCTCGTGCTCGTCATCGCTCATGCCGGCACCCCATTCTTTCGTTTAAGACTTTACAGATTTTCAATGTCGTCTGGACCACTACCGTCGGCGGCCGAAGACCGAGGCGAGTTCGGCCGGCATGCCGCCGATGCGGTCTTCGCGCATCGAAGCGACGATGACACACAGCAAGCAGACGACATAGGGCAAGCAAGCGATCAAATAGGGTGACAAAGTCAGCCCGCCGGCCTGCAATCTCAGCGTCGCCGCTTCACTTAATCCGAAGATCAGTACGACCGGCAGAACAAGAAAAGGATTCCAGCGTGCGACAATCACTAAACCAACGGCAACAAAGCCCCTGCCTTTGGTCATGTCGTTCGCCCAGGTTTGGGTGTAATCGACCGACAAAATCGCGCCCGCCAGACCGGACAACAGGCCGCCGACGAGAATGCCTTGAAACTGCACCAGCAGCGGCGCCAAGCCGATCGCGCGTGCGGTCTCAAACAATTCACCGACAATGCGCCAGTTCAAGCCGGTGCTGGTGCGGTAGAGCCAGAAGCCGACCGCCGCCACCAGCAGCAACGCCACCGGGGCCGTCGGCGTGAGCTGCGTGAGAATAGGACCGACGAGCGGCACGCCGGCGAAGTCCGGTCCGCCGATGGCGGCAAGACCCGTCACCTTGCCGCCGATGAAGGCGCGGCCGAAATATGAGGTGAGGCCAAGCCCGAGAGTCCACACCGCGATGCCGCTGCCGATCTGATTGGCGCCGCAGCTAAGGCACAGGACCGCATGCACGGCTGACAGCAAAACGCCGGCGCCGGCGCCCGCGGCGAAGCCGAACAGCGGGTCGCCGGTCACAGCGGCGACGGCGAAGCCGGCGCAGGCGCCGCCCAGCATCTGGCCTTCGACCCCGAGGTTGATGATGCCGACCCGCTGGGTCAGCGTCTCGCCCAAAGTCGCCATCAGCAGCGGCGTTGATGACCGCAGCATCGCCGCGGTCCAGTGCCCGATGACAGTGAGGTCATCCACGATTGGCCTCGCGCCGTGCCGCCAGGCCGCCGGCTGCGAGTGCGGCGGCGAACAGCAAGCCTTGCAGGATCGTGGCGCTGGCGCTCGGAATCTTGCTGTAAAGCTGAAGCGCATCGCCGGCAGCGATCAGACCGCCGATCAGAATCGCGATCGGTACCGCGCGCAGAAAATGCTGGCCTGACAACCACGCCACCAGAAAGCCGGTCAGACCGTAGCCGACCGATAATCCGGATTGCAGCCGCCCCTGAATGGCCGAGGTTTCGCAAATCCCGGCAAAGCCGGCCAGCGCGCCGCCCAGCGCCATCACGATCAGCGTGTTTTTGGCGAAACGCAGCCCAACCATGGCGCCGACTTTGCGGTTGCCGGCGAGAACCTTGAGGCCAAGGCCCCAGCGCGTGTGGGTCACGCCGATATGCAAAACGACCGCGGCGACAAGCGCGACGATAAAGCCGAGATGGACCCGCGTCCCCAACAGGCTCGGCACGGTCGCCGCCGCCGGGAACTGGATCGTCGCCGGCCAACCGAGACTGGCCGGGTCTTTCCAGGCGCCGTAGACAGCATAGTTCACCAGGAGGACGGCGATGTAGTTCAGAAGCAACGTCGATATTGTTTCATTGACGTCGAAGCGCGCGCGCAAAACGCCCGCCAGTCCGCTCCACAGGGCGCCGCCGGCAGCCCCCATAGCGAGCATCGCCGGCAGCAGAGCGAACATCGGGGCGCCAGGATAATTCACCACCACGGCCGTGCCGAGAAGCGCGCCGAAGTAAAGCTGGCCTTCGCCTCCCACCGTGATGAGGCCAAGCCGCGCCGGCAAGATCACGGCGAGCGCGCAGAGAAGAATTGGGGTCGCTTTGACCAGACTTTCAGAGGTCGAATAACCATCGCCGAAGGCGTAGCCCACCATCGTCGCCAGCGTCAGCAAAGGCGGCCGGCCAATGGAGAGGAGAAAGATCGAGGCCAGCGCCAGAAATAACACGACGCCGCCCAACCCATAGAGCGAGCGCTGGACAAGGCGGGCGTTCAAGCCGCTGCTCCGCGATCCATGCCAGCCATCCAGTGGCCGATCATCCGGCGGCTGGCAGCTTCCCGCCTGACCAGTCCGGCAAAGCTTCCGCCATAGATCACCGCAATGCGGTGCGCATAAGCCAGAAGATCGTCAAGCTCCTCCGATATCCAGACTACGCACGCGCCCGCGGCGGCTTGCGCGAACAGGGTGCGATAAACGGCTTGCGTCGCCAGGACATCTAGTCCCATCGTCGGATAGCTGGCGACGACTAAACGATGGGCATCGGAAAGCTCGCGCGCTATTACCAGCTTTTGCAGGTTGCCGCCGGACAGCGCCGCGGCGGGCAGCTCCGGGCGCGGCGGGCGTACGTCGAAGCGGGCGAGCAGCGCGTCAGCCCGTGCCGTGATCGCGCTCCTGTGCGGAAAAAGCGGCAGCTTACGGATTTGCCGCAGCGTCAGGTTAACGGCGAGATCGAGATCGGCGACCACGGCGTTGTCGAGCGGGCGCTCCGGCACGTAGGCGACGTCATCGGGGATGGCCCCAGATCCGCTGCGATCGGCAATGCTGACGCCGCCAAAGACAATGTCACCGGCCGTAACAGCAGCTAACCCGGCGAGCGCCTGCGCCAATGCATATTGTCCATTGCCCGAGACCCCGGCGATGCCGAGGATCTCGCCGGAACTCATCTCGAACGAGATGTCGCGAATATAGGCGCCTTGCGCGGTCGCGGATACGCCGCGAACCTGCAGCACCGGCACGGCAGTGGAAACAGACGCAGGCGCCTCGACCGCCGCGAGCCTTTCGCGACCGACCATGGCGCCGATCAGCTCCTCTGGTGTCCGCTCGCCGGCGGTAGCGCGGTCCACAACGTGTCCGCCGCGCATGACCACGATGCGATCGGCGCAAGCGGCGACGTCGGCGAGCTTATGCGTGATCAACACCACCGCCTTTCCTTCCGCGACCAGCGAGCGGATGAAGCCGTAAAGCCGTTCGGTCTCGGCCGGCGTCAGCACCGATGTCGGCTCATCGAGAATGACGACGCGGGCGTCGAGGTTGAGCACCTTGGCAAGCTCGACGAGCTGCCGCTCGCCGACGCCGAGCTCGCGGACCGGCCGCGCCGGGTCGAGGTTCGGCGCCAGCCGCTTGAGCCAGCGCAAGGCGGTTTTCACCCGCGCTCGGCCGCGGGTCTGCAGCCAGGGGGCTTGCGGAAACGCGGCGAGCAGATTTTCCAGCACCGATAGCGCCGGCACCAGCGAAAACTGCTGGAACACCATGCCGACGCCGTTCGCCATGGCCTCGCGCGGCGATGCGAAACTCGTCACTCGGCCGTCGATGCGCATTTCGCCCGCGTCGGGACGATAGAAGCCATAGAGCACCTTCATCAAGGTGCTCTTGCCGGCTCCGTTCTCGCCCAGCAGCGCCAGGACTTCGCCGGCGCGAATCTCAAGATCAATGTCGGCGTTGGCGATGACGGCGCCGAATTGTTTCCGAACGCCGGTCATGGTGACGAGGGCGGAGGGCATGCTCCGTCATCCTAATGCAAAGATGCCATCGACCTCGACAGCGGCGCCGCGGGGCAAATTGGCGACCCCGACTGCGGTTCGGGCATGGCTGCCGTTGGAGCCGAACAGCTCGTGGATCAAATCGGAAGCACCATTAATGACTTGCGGGATTTCGTTGAAGTGCGGACTGCAATTGACGAAACCGCCAAGGCGGATGCAGCCGCTGACGCCATCGAGGGTGCCGTTGCAAGCCGCTTTCAGCGCCGCGATCAGATTGAGTGCGCAGACGCGCGCAGCCTTCTGACCGTCGGCAAGGTCGTAATCGACCCCGACGCGGCCGACATAGCGCACCACGCCGTTCCATTCGCAAACCTGGCCGGCAAGGAAGACCAGACTTCCGCAGCGCCGAAACGGGACGAAATTCGCGACCGGTACCGGCACGCGCGGCAGTTCGATCGCCAACGCCGAAAGTCGTGCGTCGACTGAGTCGAAATCGGCGACCGTCGCCATTGTGCGGTCACGACCGTGGCAATGCGGAAAGTGCCGCGAGCAAAGCCGCGGACCGCGCGACGAAGCCGAACAAGAGCTTTACATTGTAGAGCACGGCTTGCACGCAATAATCCGGCGACGTGGTCGCGGTTGCGTCTTCGACCAGCACGGTATCGTAGCCGAGGAAGCTCGCGTCTTCGAGTGTGGTCATGACGCACTGATCCATGTTCACACCGCCGATGAACAAGGTTTTGACACCGAGGTTGCGCAGGACGGCGTCGGTCTCCGTGTCCCAAAAGGCGCTGAACCGGTGTTTCACGATCTGCACGTCGCGTTCGCCCGGATTGATTTCGTCCACGACCTGGGCCCCCCAGCTTCCCAGTTTGATGACCTCGGAGCGCGTACCGGGCACCGGCTGAGCTAGTCCCGGCTCGTCGCCTTTGGGGTTATGCGCGTGCCGCAACGACGGGCTGATATTCAGGAGATCTTTGCGTACGCCCCAATTGACCCAGATCACCGGAATTCCGCCATCCCGGAACGCGCCGATCAACGCTTGCAGGGCTTTGATCGGTTTGCGGTTCGGTGCGACGTCGATCCCGCGGCTGTGCAGCCAGCCGCCCTCGCTGCAGAAATCGTTCTGCATATCGACAATCAACAGCGCCGATTTGGCGGCATCGACGACGACACTCTGCGGCTCGGCTTCGATCGACAACGGCCGGACCGACGGCGCCGGACGCGTCATATCAACCCGCTCTGCCGTGACCAGCCACGATTGCCCCGGACTTGCCCCCATCTCGACCGGCTTTGCCGGCTTGGCGGTGACGTTCATGGCTGGTCTCCTGTACCGAAGGTGCGTCGGCGCAATTGCACTACTTCGTCGCGCCGGTGATGCCCTTGACGAGGTAATCCATGGTCTCGACCTGCTTCATCGACAGTCTCTGGCCGGCGGGTACGACCACGGTTCCGTCCTGTTTGGCAATCGGACCCTCCCAGATCGACTTCTTGCCCGCGATGATGTCCGCCTTGAGCTTGAGGACCTCCTTGCGAACGTCCTCGGGCACCGCGGCGCCGAAGGGATCGAGGACCACGTTGCCACTGGCAAGGTCGCCGCGCATGTTCGACGCTTTCCAGGTCCCCGCTTTGATCTCCCTGATCTCTTCCACCATCATCGGACCCCAATCCCACGATACGCCGGTCAACAGCGCCGTTGGCGCCCGGTCGTGAATGTCGACGTCCTTGCCGATCATGAAGATGCCGCGCTTTGCCGCCGCCTGCGCGATGGTGATCGGACTGTCCACCTGTTCGGCGATGACGTCGATGCCGAGATCGGCAAAGGCGTTGGTAGCTTCCGTTTCTTTTTGCGGCTCCCACCAGCCGCCGTTCCAGACCACGGTCGTGGTGATGCTCGGATTGACCGACTGAGCGCCGAGAGTGAAGGCGTTCACCGAACGCATCAATTGCGGAATTTGAAATCCGCCCTGGAAACCGAGTTTGCCGCTTTTGGAGACATGAGCAGCAGTGACGCCGGCCAGATACATGCCGGCGTCGCTGTCCGCCCAATAGGTCCCGACGTTCTTGGAGGTTTTGAGGCCGCCGGCATGCAGGATGGTCACATCCGGGTGCTTCTCGCCGACTTTGATGGCGTAGTCGAGATAACCATAGCTGGTGGCAAAGATGATCTTATGGCCGCTGGCAATCAGCCGCTCCATGACGCGTTCCACTTCGGCCGTCTCGGGAATGAGCTCGAAGGCGGTTGTGGTCACGCCGGGCATGTGCTTTTCGACGTATTGGCGGCCCAGATCCATCGACGTGTTATAGCCGTAGTCGGCTGCCGGCCCGACATAGATGAAGCCGATCTTGTCGTTGGCCTGTGCCGGGCTGGCGAGCGCCGCGGCGCCGATCAGGGCGAGCGCGGCGAAGCGGACGGGAAACTCCATTGGTCACCTCCTTTTGGCGATGCGGCAGGGAAATCGCGCGCATAAGTAAGTGTTTATTTACCAGCAAGGAGCGTGCCAGTTCTCGCTTGATCCACGAAGCAGCTGATAAGGCGAACGAATTTTTCATTCGGCGGGAAATAGTCATTCGGCGCCCCTGGTCGGACGCGGCTCTGCTGAACAGATTTTATGCAGCCCATGATGAAAAAGACGGAGCCGATCAGGCGCGGTCGCGGCGCAGAAAGCGCAGCACCATCTCCCTAGCGTAGCGCTTATGCGCCACCTGCCAGGCGGGCGCCAGCAGATCGGACCTGAAGATAACCGAAAGCGTATAGGCGTTGGAGCGGTGAAAATAGGCGAAGCCAACCATGGTGACATAGAGCTGAAGCGCATCGATGCCGCGGCGGAACTCGCCCTGTTTCTCGCCGCGGCGCAGTAATTCATCGATCAGCTTGATGAGCGGGGAGGCGACGATCGGGGTCTTGATCGACTGCCGCAGAAAGCGCGCTTTCAGCAGATTTTCCCCGCTGAGGAGATGGATGAGCTCGGGGTGGCCGCCGAAGTGCTCATAAGTGAAATCGAACAATTGCATCATGCCGTCGATCGGCGCGACATGGGCGACGTCGAGCTTTAGCTCTTCGGTGCGAAGTTCGCCGAGAACCTGCTCCAAGACCGCGATGTAAAGATGATCCTTGCCGCCGAAATAGTGGTAGATCATCCGCGGATTGGCGCGCGATAATTTGCAGATTACATCGACGCGGGCCCCGCTATATCCCTTCTCGGAAAATTCGGCGATCGCCACGCGCAGGATGCGCTCGCGGGTACCCTCGGTCGCAGCGGCGGCGCGCGCTTTGTCGGGCCGGCGCTTTTTCGTCGGGCCGCTTTCTCGCCTAGAGCTGGATTTTGCAGGGCGCTTGGCTGCGGCGGGAGGCTCAGGCGGTGAAACGACCATTGGCGCCGTCGGCATCGATTTATACTTCAGCGGTACCGCGGGATCGTTATTCCGCCCGCGCCCAGCCGTCGGGCGTGAGGCGCTCCTGCGGCAGGAAGCGGCTCTTGTAGTCCATCTTGCGGGAGCCGCGCACCCAATAGCCGAGATAGACGTAAGCAAGCCCCATACGCTGGGCGCGCGCGATGTGGTCGAGCACCATGAAAGTGCCGAGCGAACGCGCGGCTTCATCCGGCTCGAAAAACGAGTAAACCATGGACAGGCCGTCGGCGAGCACGTCGGTCAAGGCGACGGCGATAAGGTCGCCGGAGCCGCGCCGCGCCATCAAGGTGCCCGGTTCGCGCCGGCGATATTCGATGACGCGGGTCTCGATGTGGCTGTCCTCGACCATCATGGCATAGTCGAGCACCGTCATGTCGGCCATGCCGCCGTCGCGATGACGCGAATCGAGATAGCCGCGGAAGATCGCGTATTGCTCCGACGTCGGGACGGCGATCTTCATGTCGCCGACGATGTCGGCGTTGCGGTTGAAGATGCGCCGCATGCTGCGCGTGGGACGGAATTCCTTGGCGATCACCCGCACCGACACGCAGCAGCGGCAACCCTCGCAGGCCGGCCGGTAGGCGATCGATTGGCTGCGGCGAAACCCGCCCTGGGTGAGGATATTGTTGAGTTCGCCGGCGCGCTCGCCGACCAGGTGAGTAAAAACCTTACGCTCCTCCTTGCCGGCGAGGTAGGGGCAGGGGGAGGGGGCGGTGAGGTAGAATTGCGGCGTGTCGCGCGAGTGCTGGGTCACGGGGCGTTGCGGCCTGTTGCTAGCCTTTTGGTCTCGTACGGCCGAGACCGGCCCGACCGCCGCCTAGATTGCCCGAGAAAAGCGGCGCGTCAAAGGCCAAATCGCCCGTAACCCGCTGCTGGCGCCCGCAGCGATGCCGTACGTGTCGTATTGTTGATAATGACGGTACCGACCAGCATGTCGTGCAGCAGCCGGCGGCGCGCGTTGAAAAAGCCGACCACGAGGATAAATGGCGTCAGCACGCTGACGCTGACCCAGTAGACGATCGCGTGGACGGCACCGAGCACGAAGTAGGCCGGCGCACCGTACCAGGTCCGCATCTCGATCTCCATGGCACGCATGCCGAGCGTGGCCGACGCTGGGCTTCCGAGCGTCGCGCCGTAATAGAACAGTGCCCAGATGACTGAAGCCGGCGACAGCAGCCAGAAAAGCGCCCAGCCGAGACCAAAAGTGACAAGACCGAGAACAAAAATGAACATCGAGGCAGCGACGAGCGGCAGCGCAATGATGATCAGATCGATGATGAAGGCGACCACGCGGCGAGCCAGCACGCCTTCGAACAGCTCCGGCGAAGCGTGCGGGTCGTAGGCATGCGGCTGCACATCGGCCGGTACGCCAGTGCCGCCGGGTCCAGACCCCTGTCCCGAATTTGGGCTGAATTCGGTCATGAACAACCTGGCCTTGTTGTAATTCTGACATTGTAACGCCGGCGGAAATGGGGAAAAAGGCCGGTCATGGTGACGCTAACTGACATCGAGGCCGCCCGGCGCACGATCGCCGGTCACGTCCTGCACACGCCGATACTGGCGGCGCCGCCGCTGTCGGCGCTCACCGGCGCCGAGGTGTTTGTAAAGTACGAGAATTTACAGGTCACGAATTCGTTCAAGGAGCGCGGGGCCTGTGTCAAGCTGGCGACGCTGTCGGCGGCCGAACGCCGCCGCGGCGTGATCGCAATGTCGGCCGGCAACCACGCCCAGGCGGTGGCTTATCACGCCCGTCGTCTCCGCATCCCGGCGACCATCGTTATGCCGGTGACCACGCCGTTCGTCAAAGTGAAGGCCACCGAGGCCCTCGGCGCCACAGTCGTTCTTGATGGCGAAACGATTACCGATGCGCAGGTGCGTGCGGAAACGATCGCGGCCGCGCGCGATCTTGTCTGGGTTCACCCTTACGACGATCCGCACGTCATCGCCGGACAGGGGACGATCGCGCTGGAAATGCTGGATGAAGTGCCCGAGCTTGACGTCCTGATCATTCCGATCGGCGGCGGCGGGCTGGCCGCCGGCTGCGCCATCGCCGCGCGGGCGAAGAAACCCTCGATCGAGATCGTCGGCGTGGAGTGCACGCATTATCCATCAATGTGGAATGCGATCCACCAGGGCAACCGGCCGTGCGGCGGTGCGACGTTGGCCGAAGGCATTGCGGTGAGCAACGTCGGCAAGCTAACGCTGCCGATCGTCCGCGAACTGGTCAGCGACATCATCCTGGTCGACGAGCCGCTGATCGAGCGCGCGGTCAATGCCTTTCTTACGTTGCAGAAGACCATGGCGGAAGGGGCCGGCGCCGCCGGGCTCGCGGCGATGCTTGCCGAGCCGGAGCGATTCCGCGGCCGCAAGGTCGGCCTCATCCTGTGCGGCGGCAATATCGATCCGCGCATCCTCGCGTCCATCATGGTGCGCGAATTGGAGCGCGCCGACCGTATCGTCTCGTTTCGCCTCACCATCCCCGATCGGCCAGGAGTTTTGGGCCAGATCGCCACCCGGCTTGGCCAATTCGGCGCCAACATTTTGAGCGTCGACCATCACCGGTTGTTCCTCGACGTTCCCGCCAAGGGCGCCAAGCTCGACGTCACCATGGAGACGCGCAACGCCGCCCACGCCGAGGAGATTTTTGCAGCGTTCGCAGCCGAGGGTTATCAGCCGGTGCACATGCCGAGCGGCACGGCGTTGAAGTAAGCGCGCCGGCAAGCCGTAAATTGGCGATGATGGGCGCGAGGCCTTCGACATTGACGACCCCGCCGTCATGGCGGAATTCGAGAACGGCCCGGCCCGCAGCCCTTGGCTCTCGTCCTGCTCGCTATTTCCTGCTCACGACAGCAGCGATAGACCGTCGCTGACGATCCGGATGAGGTCCGCTTGCCGGCGCGCACGCAGGTTTTGTTGAAAATAAGCTTGGGGGGATATCGGCAAAGCTCGATGGCGGTCAGCTTGGCCGTTACAATGGACGCATTGAACAAGCCGGCGGATATTGTATACGCGGACGGCCGCGGGCCAAAAACGTAGCGAGCAGCGAGCTATTCGCTGTTCGCCTCCCGCAGTTCAGTGGTGAAAAATATTTTGCAGAAAGTCGAGCGGCCCGGGAGCCGTTTCGGGTTGAGGTGCCGGGCCGGCGGAGTCGGGCCGCGGCCGCGGCATCGGCACATTCATCTGCGCCATCTGCGCCATCTGCGTCATCGGGGCTTCGGCAGCAATAAAGTGCGGACGACGACGCGGAAGTGGAATCGGGCCGGACAGCGGCGGTGAGGCCGGCATGGCGTCGGCCGGCGGTTCGCTCGCGGCAGATGGCTGCTGCGCCGCCAGCGTGCCGGTGGTTGCTGGCGGTGCGTTGGGCGTGGCCGGTACAGTGAGCATGCCGGTGGAGTTCGGGCCCGCAGCCGGCAGCACGTCCGACGCTTTCAGGGTCGGCGAAGTGATCGGTGACGCGTCGGACAGTTTAGCCGGGCTCGCTGGCAGGTTGATGCCATTATCCGGCGACCGATCAACGAGCGACGATCCCTTCGACGAAACCGATACCTCACGGGTGTCCACCGCTGCGGTCCGCACTTCCTGGGTTGCCGCGGCCGGATCGGAAGGCTTGGCCGGCTCCGGCGCCGATTGGACCGCGCTGCCGGCGTCCGGGCTCGAGGTGGCTGAAGCCTCGCTCGGCTCCGTCGCCGCAAGTTGATGGAAAGTCGGGATTCTGGGCGGCCCCACATACGAGCGCACGAAAGCGGTAATGGTCCACAGTATCACCGGCACAGCAGTGAGCACCGCAACCAGGATGATGATCCGGCGCAGCAGCGGCACATAATACCGGAACTGGTCCTCGTCCTCACGCATGACATCCGCCTCGTTATTTGCTGTCAGGCGGGGCGGTTGGCACCTAGTCGCGCATCATCTCGCTACGCCCGGTGCTTACCTCGCAGGAAGTCCGGGCTTGCCTTTCGGGATCATGCGTTAAGCCCCGCCCTTCTTCAGTTTCTCCGCAATCTTGGCCGCGAAGTACGTCAGTATGCCGTCGGCGCCGGCGCGCTTGAAGGCGATCAGGCTTTCGGTCATCGCCCTTTCCCCGTCGAGCCAGCCGTTCCCCGCGGCAGCCATGATCATCGCATATTCACCCGACACTTGGTAGGCAAAGGTGGGCATGCCGAAGGTGTCTTTGACCCGCTGCAGGATATCGAGATAGGGCAGGCCCGGCTTGACCATGATCAGGTCGGCGCCTTCGGCGATGTCGAGTTCTACCTCGCGCAGGGCCTCGTCGGTATTCGCCGGATCCATCTGATAGGTGCGCTTGTCGCCGACCAGCGTGGCGCTCGATCCGACGGCGTCTCGGAACGGACCGTAAAAGGCCGAGGCGTATTTGGCCGCATAGGCCATGATCTGGACTTCGCTGAAACCGGCGGCGTCGAGGCCGGAGCGGATCGCGCCGACGCGACCATCCATCATGTCGGACGGTGCGATGATGTCGCAGCCGGCTTCGGCCTGAACGAGCGCCTGGCGGACCAACACCGCGACGGTCTCGTCGTTGAGGATCACGCCGTCGCGCAGAAGGCCGTCATGGCCGTGGCTGGTGTAGGGATCGAGCGCCACATCGCAGAGGACGCCGATGTCCGGCACCTCCTGCTTGATGGCCCGAATCGCCCGGCAAACGAGGTTCTCCGCGTTGAGCGCCTCTGAGCCGGTGTCGTCGCGCTTGTCCGGATCGGTATAGGGGAAGAGCGCAAGGCACGGGATGGTGAGCTTGGCCGCCCGCTCCGCCGCCCGCACGGCTTCATCGACCGAGAGGCGCTCGACGTCGGGCATGGAAACGACCGGCGCCCGGACCCTTGGTCCATCGACCAGGAACAGCGGCCAGATCAAGTCGTCGGTGGTGAGCACATGCTCGCGCACCATGCGCCGCGCCCATTCGGCGCGGCGGTTGCGGCGCGGACGGATCGCCAGCTCGAGACGTTGCTCGGTAACGGGTTCCGCCCTGGCGGGGAACGGGCGGCCGCGTTGCAGCGGGCGGCCGAATTTGATCGCCATGATGCACTCCTGATCGCGGCGCCTCCTTTTACCCGTTCCGCGCTCGACCTGCCACTAGGGATGCCAACGGATTGACTTCCGCCCGCCGCAAATGTCAAAGGCCCCGGTAACATGCGCGACCAATTGCAACGGCGACCGACGCGGCCGAGCGATATGCTCGAGCCGGTGCATGCCGGCAAAGCCGTGAATGCCAGCGGATCCTGGGCCGAATATCTCGTTCTGTTCCTGCGTTTCATGGCGGTGGTGTCGCTCGGCAAAGGCCTCTACCACTGGGCCCAGCTCTGCGGCATCGCCGCGCCGGCCGACGGCGGTTTCGAGTCGCACAGCCTCGCCTGGCGGACGGCAACGGTGTTCTTCGCCGTCATCGATCTCGTCGCCGCAGTCGGGCTGTGGCTGGCCGCAGCCTGGGGCGCGGTGGTGTGGCTTACTTCCGTCGTTTCCATGGCGGTGGTGGAAGTATTCTTTCCGCAAGTCTATGGCGGCAGCATTGTCATCGTGCTCGTCGAGGTGACGCTGCTCGGCCTCTATCTGTGGCTCGCGATTCTGGCCGCACGCGAGCGGCCGGCGTGAACGGCGAGGACGGGGACTGATGCGGCAGCTCAGCGCCATCGTAATCACCAAGGACGAGGCGGCGAATATCGGCGATTGCCTCGACAGCGTCGCCTTCTGCGACGAGCGCATCGTGGTCGATTGCGGCAGCACGGATGCGACCGTGGAGGTCGCGCGGGCCAAAGGTGCCCGCGTCGAGTTTCACGAATGGTGCGGCTACGGCCCGCAAAAGAATTATGCTCTTTCGCTCGCTACCGGAACGTGGGTTCTCACGATCGATGCCGATGAGCGCGTCACCGCCGAGCTCGCTGCCGCGATCAAGGGTGCGATTGCCGAAGGCAGCGCCGATGCCTGGGAATTTCCGCGACTTTCCAACTTCTGCGGGCGCTGGATTCGCCATTCGGGCTGGTATCCGGACTATGTGTTGCGGCTGTTCCGGCGCGGCAAAGCCCGCTTCGACGATGCCATTGTCCATGAGCGCGTGATCTGCGATGGCGTGGTGAAACGGCTTCGCCCGCCGCTTATTCATTACGCCATGCCCAAGCTCGAAGACGCGCTGTTGCGCGTGGACCGCTATTCCACGGCAAAAGCGCAGATGCTCGTCGACTCGGGCCGGAAAGTGTCGTTCCTGGCCGGCATTGGCCGCGGGCTGATTTCGTTTCTGCGCGCCTACGTGCTGCGCTTGGGCTTTCTCGACGGCGCCGAGGGATTTTTGCTCGCGGTCGTCAGCGCCGAGACCAGCTATTATCCTTACATGAAAGCTTGGCTGGCAATCCGGCGGGGCAAGGACGCTACGCCCGGCCCGCCTGCGCCTTGACGAGGCCGACGCCACCGCCGTGCTTGCGCAGAACGCCGTCCGCCCGCTCGATCACCGCCTGCGCGGATACCTCATGCATGCAGGCGTGGGCGTGGCGGCAGCGGCTGAGTTGCCGCAAATAACAGGGCGAGCAGGGGATCTTCGCCTGCAACACCGCATCGGCGCGATGGTAAGGACCGATCCAGATCGGGTCGGTCGGGCCGAAGATGCTCACCACCGGACGGTCCACGGCGACCGCGAGATGCATCGGGCCGGAATCGTTGGTCACACAGATTGTCGCGCGGCGGATCAGCGCCGCCAGCTCGCTCAGCGTCGTCTCCCCGGCGAGGTTGACAACCCCCGGTGCAAGGGCCGCGACTTCCGCGCACACGGCGCGCTCGCGCGCCGCGCCGATCAGCGTCACGGCAAAGCCCTTGTGCAGGAAATGACGGGCCACCTCGGCGAAACCGTCGCTGCGCCATTGCTTGGTTTCCCAGATCGTGCCGGGCGCCAGCACCGCGAGCTTTTTGTTCGTGGCGCCGTAATAATCCATCAGCGCCTCGATCCGGTTGGTCGCCTCGCGCGGGATTGGAAAGGAAAAGTCGGCAGCGCCGTCGTCGAGACCGAGTATCGGCCCGATGCTGAGATAGCGATCGACCGCGTGCAGGTCGAGCGTGGGCACCGGGATGTGGTGGGTGTAGGCTAGCCAGCTGCCCTCGCGGGCGCCCTGCCAGGCGTGCTTGCGCGCCTCCGGCGGAAATGTGCGCGGCGAGGCGTCCCATACCTGCGCACGCGGCCGGTCGAAGCCGATTCGCACCGGGGCACCGGTGGCGCGCGCAAACAGGGCGGTGCGGAACTGGCCGTGCATGTCGATCACCAGATCATAGCCTGCTGCCCGCAATTTCGCGGCCAAGCGGGCGTAGCCGACGAGCGGCGTGAGCCGCCAGAGTGCGCTCCAATCCTCACGCTCGAACGTGATGACGTTAGTGATGGCCGGATGGTGCGCCAATAGCTCGCCGATCCCGGGCGTGACCAGCCAGTCCAATTGCGCCGCCGGATAGCGCCGCCGCAGCTTGTTCAGGACCGGGACGGTGTGAATGACGTCGCCGACCGCCGATAATTTGATCAGCAGAATTTTGCCAAAGTCGCGATGGCGCAGATCGGTCGCGGGCAAATTCAAAAAGTAGCTCCTGTCGCGCGCCGGTTCCGGCAACGCTGGGCGCGTCTTATGCTGCTACACGCGGCCCGGCAAGATCATTTGCAGTACGCGCTTGAAAGACGCTGACGTATGGTGGCGCAGCATGGCGATCTGCCGGTTGCCCTGCGACGTGAGCCAATTGAATTGAATGACGCGCCGTTCGCCGTCGAACGGCTCATGGCCGTGCCAGGAATTGTTGCTGCGCTTGAATGCCAGCATCGTGCCGGCGACCGGCGGCACCTCGACGATGATGTCGTTGAGGTCGTCGGCGGAGCGCAGCAGGCGCAGCCGGCCGCCGGCTTGCTCCCAGGTTTCGTTCATATAGATCAGGACGGTGATGATCTTGCTGGTCGAGTCGGTGTGGATCCTGCCGTCGCTTAAATCGCAGCGGCCGCGCACCGTTGTCACGGTCGGACGGCCGGACAGATCGATGCCGAATTTCTCCTCGAACGCCTCGCGAAACTCGTCGCCCTCGAGTTCGTCGAGCAGCGTCTGGAAGGCCGGACCGAAGCTGACCTGATCGACCGGAAAGCTGCCGGAGGCAGCAATCTGCGGGTAGTCGGCATTGATCGCCGCGAGCCCGGCCGGCCTGATAAATCCGGGCACAATCAGATGTTCGAACGGCTCCCGTACCAGCGGCGTCGCCCGGAACGCCTCGAGTCTCAGATAATTCGTTGTCTCTAGCATTTTTTTGCCGCCTTCTCACCGCCCGGTTGCGGGAAATTAGCACCGTGGCGGGACGGGGTAAATTACGGCGCCTGAGGGCGCAATATCGCCCAGCCGACATGCACCGCGCCGTCGCCGCGATGGTACGGCAGATCGAGCGGTGCGCCGACTTCGGCGCCCGGCGCGATTGCGGCGAAATGTGCCGGCAGCACGCGCGGGTCGCTGTCGGTCCACACCAGAACGGCGCCGCGCCGGCGCAGGTCGGCGAGATCGATCCACGGCGCGCGGCGCGGCAGGCCGTCGATCAGCACGCGCGGTTGCGGGCGCTCCTTTGAGTAATGCGCGACATTGCCGCCATCCCACATCGAACCGATGATGTAGGCGGGATCATGCCCGGTTGCTTGCTCGAACCGTTGCGTGATCGCTGCGGACAGAAGATCGCCGGGAAAGAACGCCGCCCGGTAGCGATGATCGAAGTGCGGCAGCACCGAGTAGTCGGCGACGAAGACAGCGGCAGAGATCGCGAATACCAGCGCCCACAGCACGCTGACCCAGGTAAGCCGCATCCGGTCGAGCAGGGCAGGAGCAAACAGCACGATCCAGAGACCCAGAAACAGCCAGAGCGGAAAGCCCCACATCGCGTTGGTGCCGCGTCCGGTGATTAGCGAGAATGCGACCAAGGTGAGCGCCGGCCCGAATGCGAGCAGCGTCACGATCCGGCGGTCGAAGGCGTCGGCGTGAGCGTGCGGCACCGGCTTATCTGCCGGCCACAACAACGGCGCGGCGATCAGCAGCGACGGAATGAGAAAGAACGCCTGTCCCTCCAAGAATTCGAGCGGATTGGTGAGATGATCGAGCCACCCTTGCGGCGGCGCCGCGCGCGCCTCGGCGTAAGCGAACGGCAGGAAATCGTTCTGCACCAGCCAGATCAGATGCGGCGCCATCACGACGAGCGCTACGGCGGCCGCGAGCCACGGGCCGGGCCCGGCCAACCGACGGCGCGCGTCCGGGTCGAGCAGCACAAACAGCGCCAGCGGCGCCGCCAGGATCACCACAAAATATTTGGCCCACAGGGCGAGCCCGAGCGCCACCCCGAGCAGCGCCCAATGGCGCAGGCGCCCGTGCCGCAGCCCGGCGTAGAAAGCAAAGCCGGCGAGCGCCCACAACGGCAGCTCGACGACGTTGTGATTAAGCTTGGTGGCGCTGGCGGTGAAATAATGCATGCCGTCGATGATCAGGATCGCGGCGAGAGCACCGGTCGCGCCGACCAGCGGACGCGCAGTTTTCCACACCGCCACGAAAGCGATGATCACGAGGACCTGACAGAGGGCGTAGAGCGCGTCATCGGTGCCGGACACCCGATGCACCGCCTCAGCCAGCCACCACGGCAGCGGCGGCAGCTTGTCGTAGCCGAGCTGCCACTCGCGGCCGTAAGTCATGGCCTCGATCACGTCGAGCGGCAGATTGAAGTAAAGGAGCGACGGCAAGACCGTCCAGACCAGCCCATGGACGACAAGGAAGCCGGCGAACGCCGCTTGCGGCCGGCGCTCCACCGCATCGATCAATCGGGCAAAAATCATTTGACGATATCGGTCTGCTGCATTGGCAGGGAGTTTGATGCACAACGGGGCAAGCCACTCAAGTGCGCTCCCTCCCCCCTTGTGGGGGAGGGAGGGGAGGGGGGTCGAGAGGCTCCGCGAGATGCTCCACGATTTTCGCATGCCTCGCGACCCCCACCCCTAACCCCTCCCCACAAGGGGGAGGGGAACGCGAGAACGTCGTGCTCGAGTTTCGTTTCATTTCAGCTTCGTGCACCTCCGCTCATCGCGGCCGTGACGATAGGCACAAGCCTTGCTATTGAGCCTCATTGAGACCTTGCGAAGGCAGCCCGGCCGCCGGAGGATTCGAGCCGCCGGACCGGCCGGATGAGGCCAAGGGGGCAAAAAGGCGCGCCATGAAAGACATCGTCGACAAGCTCGAAGAGCTCCGCGACAACGCCCGCGCCGGTGGCGGGACCCGGCGCATCGAGGCACAGCACAAGCGCGGCAAGCTCACCGCCCGCGAGCGGATCGAGCTCCTGATGGACAAGAATTCGTTCGAGGAGTTCGACATGTTCGTCGAGCACCGCTCCAACGATTTCGACATGGAGAAATCGAAGATCGCCGGCGACGGTGTGGTCACCGGCTGGGGCACGGTCAACGGCCGCAGCGTCTTTACCTTCGCCAAGGACTTCACCGTGTTCGGCGGCTCATTGTCCGAAACCCATGCGCAGAAGATCATCAAGATCCAGGACATGGCGATGCGCGCACGCGCGCCGATCGTCGGCCTGTTCGACGCCGGCGGCGCCCGCATCCAGGAGGGCGTGGCGGCGCTCGGCGGCTATGGCGAGGTGTTCAAGCGCAACGTCATCGCCTCGGGGGTCATTCCGCAGATTTCGGTGATCATGGGTCCCTGCGCCGGCGGCGACGTCTACTCGCCGGCGATGACCGATTTCATCTTCATGGTGCGCGACACCAGCTACATGTTCGTCACCGGCCCGGACGTGGTGAAGACCGTGACCAACGAGATCGTCACCGCGGAAGAGCTCGGCGGCGCCTCGGTGCACGCCAGCAAGTCGTCGATCGCCGACGGCGCTTACGACAACGACGTCGAATGCCTGCTGCAGATGCGGCGGCTGCTCGACTTCCTGCCGGCGAATTTTTCCGGAGGCGTCCCGGAATGGCCGTCATTCGACGAGATCGACCGCATCGAGCCCTCGCTCGACTCGCTGGTGCCGGATAATCCGAACAAGCCGTACGACATCAAGGAGCTGATCCTCAAAACCGTGGACGAGGGCGACTTCTTCGAGCTCTCGGAAACCTTCGCCCGCAACATCGTCATCGGCTTCGGCCGCATCGCCGGCCGCACCGTCGGCTTCGTCGCCAACCAGCCGATGGTCTTGGCCGGCGTGCTGGACAGCGACGCTAGCCGCAAGGCGGCGCGCTTCGTGCGCTTCTGCGACGCCTTCAATATTCCGATCGTCACCTTCGTCGACGTGCCCGGATTCCTGCCCGGCACCGCGCAGGAATATGGCGGCCTGATCAAGCACGGCGCCAAGCTTCTGTTCGCCTATTCGCAGGCGACCGTGCCGCTGGTCACCCTGATCACGCGCAAGGCGTTCGGCGGGGCTTATGACGTGATGGCGTCAAAACACATCGGCGGCGACGTCAACTACGCCTGGCCGACGGCGCAGATCGCGGTGATGGGCGCCAAGGGCGCGGTCGAGATCATCTTCCGCGCCGACATCGGTGACCCGGACAAGATCGCGGCGCGCACCCGCGAATACGAGGAGCGCTTTCTCTCGCCCTTCATCGCCGCCGAGCGCGGCTATATCGACGACGTCATCATGCCTCACGCCACACGGCCCCGCATCGCCCGCGCGCTCGCCATGCTGCGCGGCAAGACCGTGGAGATGCCGGGGCGCAAGCACGACAATTTGCCGGTGTAGGGGGTCAAACGCAGCTGCATCGAAGGTGGAAGTATTGATCGATTCGGTATATATGACGGATCATGACTGACGCCCTCAAAGACCTCATCGAAGCCGCCAAAAAAGCACAGCCAACGCCCGAGGAGCGTGAGCAGCAGCGGCGCAGTTTTGCCTATGGTAATGCTGCATTCGAGAACGAATTGATCACGAGAGATATGATCGATCGTGAGGCCGAAAAGCTCTCACGAGAGGGCGATGGTAAGCGAAAAGACAGAGAAGCGGGATAGCCGCGCTTTAGAGCCGCAGCTCGTTACGGACCCTCAGGCGAGAGCCAAGGCGGAAGCACGAAACGTCCTTCGGCAATACGACGCCGGCATAGCCGTTATTCAAAGTGCAATCGAACGGGGCGCGTTCAAGCTGCGGCCGTCACTGATCCTGGCGCTTCATCGCGAGGCGCTGTTTGGCATCAGTATGTTCGCCGGAAATTTTCGTCCCGCCGGGGTCGAATTTTATGCAGCAGGCATGAGCCGGTCGGCGCTCATCTTGTACCGGAACTGGCCGAAGATTTATGCGACTACGTTAATGAAAAATGGGAGCAAAGCTCGCCGATCCATTTGGCATCTTACGTCATGTGGCGACTTAATTGGATACATCCTTTCGCAGACGGAAATGGAAGGACGTCGCGCATTGTGTCGTACGTCGTTCTGTCCATTCGTGCGGGGGTCATTCTACCGGGCACGCCTACGATCCCCGATCAGATTGTCGACAATCGCAATCCGTATTTTGATGCTTTGGATGCAGCTGATGTCGCGTGGAAAGAGGGCGGGGTGGATGTTTCGAAGATGGAAGAACTGCTAGGCGCGCTGTTGGCGCGGCAGCTGACTGGATTTTATCGTTCGGCTGGAGGCAAGATACCGCCGAGTGCGGCGCTATCGATGACGTGATCAATGCCCTAGGCGCCTGCACCCTCCGCATAGCCGATCGTCTGTCCGAGCCCTCGACCAATCGCCAGTCGGCAGGTACCTCTCTCGGCTCGTTTAACTGCCGCCGGGCCAACATCAATGCCGCGTAGCTTCGAAGACTTCGCCGTGTTCGCGGCGCCGGGCCTGTTCGTGCTGCTGTGGTCGTCCGGCTTCGTGTTCGCCAAGCTCGGTCTCGCCTATGCCGAGCCGCTGACGTTTCTGTCGATCCGCATGATCGCGGTGGTGGTGCTGCTTGGCATCGTCACAGCCTTGACGCGGCCGAAATGGCCGAACGCCGCCGGCGTCGTGCACTCGGCCTTGACCGGGCTGATGGTGCACGGGCTTTATCTCGGCGGCGTGTTCGTGGCGATCGAGCACGGGGTCTCCGCGGGCCTCGCCGCGCTCGTCGTCAGCCTGCAGCCGGTCCTGACCTCGACCATCGCCAACCGCTGGCTCGGCGAGCGGGTCGTGGCGCGGCAATGGCTCGGCCTCGTGCTCGGCCTGCTCGGCGTTTATCTGGTGCTTTCCGAGAAGACTTGATAGCGAAATATTATGCATTTTCAACGTGTTATGTAATACAAAATCGGGGCAATACCCATTGGGCTAACGCTGAGGCTAATAAATTGAGGTCTCGGAGCGGCGTTTTCACCAGAAGATGCGTGATACCAGGGCTTTTCAGCGTCTGGTCGGGCCAAAAGTCGGGAACCAAAAGTCGGGAAAGTGTGTTAGCTGGTGTTACAGCAAGTTCACGCCTCCAACGCGCTGAAGACGTCGCGCGCCACCGCAGCGGCGCCCGGCCATCTCTCTCCTCTCGCCCAGTCAGCGGAATCGCATCCCAAGGCCTCGCCTGGCCCGGCGCTGGCCATCCTACGGGCTATCGACCTTCCGGCGCAGCAGGTTCGGCAACTTTGCGACATGGAGCCAAGTGCTCACGCGGGGCCGGCTGCGATGCTCGCCCGACGGAAGTTCGCCGCCTCTAATTCAGTATGCCTTTGCGGAATCCGATGGCGACAGCATGCGTCTTATTGGCAGCGCGGAGCTTCTTCGTAATTGATAGCGTGTGCGCCTCGACGGTTCTCGGGCTGATGCCTAACAATCGGGCGATCTCTCGACCTGTCTTGCCTTGGGCCATGAGAGCAAGGACTTTGTTTCTGCCGATCGGATATCGGTGTCGCGTTTGACATTTGGTCGCGGTGGAGCAAAGTCAATTTTGGGCGCGCCGGGATTGCGGCGGGTCAGGCACGACCTCGCCCCGCTCTCTGTAACTGCGGAGTTTATCGCGCAGCGACCGCACGGAAATGCCAAGGAAGTCGGCGGCGTATGTCCGGTTCCCTTGCGTGCATCTCAAGGTTTGGAGAATAAGCTCGCGCTCAATGCGCGCGAGCGTGTGGCCGACCAACCACCCGATACGTGCGCGGTCGAGCCCCGAAAGCTCGAACAACCGAATCGGCGGACCCTCTATCCTCTCATCAGCTCGGTAGCTTAGCATCAGCACCTCCAACGGTACGTTTGGAGTGTGCCCCTCGCCCGCGAAGAGGCTGCGCTGACGTGCTTAACAATTCGCTAACGCACGAGCACCCCATTTGAGGGGGTGGCTGGTCGCTCCTTTTCGGGATAGCTTGGGGTCGCTAAGACGCTCCTACTTTCTGCCCCAGCTTGCGCACCACAGGCTGGGGCATTTTTGTATTTGACGCCCCTTGAGCGCGGCCTCAACCTTCTCGCCGCAACAGCTCCGGCAGCTTGGCGAAGTTTGCTGCCATCCGCCTGGCCTCGCCTCGATGAGCAGCTTGGCGGCGCGGGGAGCGGGGTGTCATACCAAAACCGGGGAAAACGAGGTGGCTGACACAACAATGGCATCCATTTGTCACAGACGCTGAAATACTTTCATAGCGAGCCCTTCTGCCGAGCGAGGCCTCGCAGTCCCTCGCCGTCCCCAACCCCAGCGCACTGGCGGGAGGGCTCACTTAAACGAGCGGGCTAGCGGGACTCTCACTGACGGTAGCGGCCTGCTTCGCCATCCCTGTCGACGGGTTGCTTTCCGCAAAAGGAAGTACTTCAGCACGAATTCCCCGTCACGTGCGGCAAACGACCGCCCGCAAATTCGGCAGCTTGTTTCACTGTCGACGGTTTCTGGTCCGGCTTTGCTTTTGATGACCTGATAAAGCGCGTCACAATGCGCGCACTTGAAATTGATGATCGTGGCCCCGGACATGCCCATGCCTTCAATCGAATTGAAGGCTATCCGATTCTCAGCCCATGAGCCAATATCAATGCTTGCGCAGCAACTCCGGCAGCTTGGCGAAGTTCGCCGCAATGCCCGGCGCTAGTGGTGCGCGGGTCGTGATCCTAGCGATGCAGGAAAGCCAAAGGGACCGCAATAAAGAGCCCCAGAAAAAACAGCAGAAGCGCGATGCGCCGGACCGGAGCACGCAACGGCATTCCGCAGCGCGAGCAGGTGTAATCAAACCCGCTTAACGGCCCTGAGCAAGCTGGGCAGGTTGTCATCGGCCTGAACCCCGCGAATTGTTTTCACAATCGAGCAAAATAGAATTGCAACGGCGCTGATCGCGCAACGCCTAATTGCCTCCTGCCAGTCGCTCGGGCGCTGACGCCGCAGAAGTTCGGCTGCTTGGCGACGTTGGGGGCAAAGGAAGGTCGACTCGTCGCCGTTAGCTCGCTACGTTTGCCTATGTAGCGCTCGCGTCGACAAATTTGACGCTGACAAGCCAGCACTACTTGAGAAGCGACGATTTGTGCGTCCGGCGAAGTGATCAACGGAATGCTGCATCATCGGATCGCCCGGATCGTTCGCGACGCAATTGCAAAGGTGTTCGATGGCTCGCGGTTGGTCGCGTTCATGCACGTGCCGAGAACCTCCGGCACAGCGCTAGGCCAAGGACTAGTCGGGGCATTTAATCGGCACCGCAAACTGCCGGATCAGATAGCTTGTACGTTAACGGGATCGATCAATCGTTGTTCGGCAGCTTTGATCGCTTCGATACCCTCCATGAGACCGTTCGAACGATAGTTCACATGGACATTGCGTCCATGCCAGCCCGCGCACCTTTGATTATGGGGCACTTCGCCTATTCAACCATCAGTCACGCCTATGACGACGCTCGGCTCGTGACCGTGCTACGCGAGCCGTTCTGCCGTTTGTTCTCTCACTGGCTTTTCTGGCGACAGCACAGCGACGAACAGCTTGCGCCCTGGGGCTTGTGGGCCGACCGAGTGCGCACGGCTCGGCGGCCGCTCGCGGACTTTCTGAGTTCGCCGACGGTGGCGTGTCAGACAGATAACATCGTCGTCAGAATGCTCCTATGGCCGCATCCCCTTGTACCCGACGACGATTTTATAAACCCGGTTAACGACGCCGCACTAATTCAGGAGGCGCGATATTGAACTTGGCAAATTTGCCCATGTTGATGTGATTGAAAATCCTGACCTCGTTGGCAGCCTCGGCGCCTTCATTGGCCGCTCAGTTGATCATGATCGGGTCAACGGGACCGGCGCGCCTCCAGATGAATTTCGCTGTGATCTGGATGAAAACCTCGGGCGCGATTCTTGGGAGCTACTGGCACAGCGATCTCGACTGGACCTGCGCCTCTGGGGTGATACCGTAGCTAGCAACATGCCCGGCGTGCGCACCCACGTGCTACGTGACGCCGTACTGAACGCCAATCTCACTAAGTACCGAGACCTGCTGAGGGGCGCCAAAACCCACTGAATCGAGCATCGAATCGACTCCCTTGAGACCGGCAAACTCAGACAGGCTGCAGGTCTGATTTTAAGTTCGGCGCAAAAGCTCCGGCAGCGTGCCAAAGTTCGCCGCCATGCGGCGCGCCTCGTCCTCGGTGAGGAGCTTGGATGCTGAGCGGCGACCGCACTCGTCCTCGAAATAGAAGCAGCTATGCGCCGTCCGGTGGCGTCGCGGACATCACAGTCGAAAGGCCAATGTCGCGCCTAGCAAGCGGCCAGCCTGGTCATCGTAAAAAAATCAAGCGCCACGAAAATGCAGTGGTGCTTTGATCCACGTCAATCCCGACACCGCCGATGCACTGTAATTATCTATCTAAGAGCAGTGGCACGCTCTTGTTTATGGAGGGTGTTATCATGTCATCCCAGCTTGAAGCCCGTTTCGGTGCGATTGCCAATTGGGTCAAAACTACCGTTATGCGGTCGGATCGTCCGACGAACTGGCGCATTGCGGAGCAGACGAAGTCGCGCGCGTAGCTCACGATCTTGGCATGAGTTCTGACGAGTTACATGCTCTTGCACGAAAGGGTCCACACGCTGCCGATCAGCTGCCAAAACTTCTGCGCGCACTCGGCGTTGATCCGCAGGACTGGCGTCGGTCGACCCTGCGACGATGCGGAGCCTGGAGCGCGTTTGTATTACTTGTGGGCATAAAGACCAGTGCGAGCATGATTTGGCAGCAGGCACCGCCGCACAGGGCAGCTATAATGACTATTGCCCAAATGCGAAGTTCCCTCGCCGCGTTATTTGAATCGAAGTTCGAGATGTAAGCGTTCAAGATAAACTTCGGAGCCATTGCGCAGCGTTGCGAGCGAGGCCGCTTTTACCCTTAATTGCTGACGAATTGCTGCGCATTTCCAGTCTGGTCGCGTTGTCGGCGGCTGGATCGCGTCCGCAACCAACAGATGGATTAAGATGACGCCGACGCGCTGGCGGGTGTGGCCTTCGCCCGTAAACAGAGGGCGGCGGGAAGCTGCGCGCAGATGGCATGGCTTAAAAAATTAAAAGCGGCCCAGGACCATACCGATCGGGTCTGGTAAAGGCCGCCCCGGCTCCAATCGGCCGCCCGCCGTCATCATTAAGAGCCGAGAAAGCATTATAAACATTCCCTCCAAGACATCTCAATTGATCGGCCTTGTGCTGTCACCTGTGGAAATGTGCAATCGGTCTCTTAGGCGATCCAGCTGCGGCAAGCGGCACGCGGAGGGCATGCAAGATCATAGCGCAATTTCCGCTTTGCGCCGAAAGCGACCGTGAGCGATCGCAGCTAGCCCGTCGCTACGGGCCAACATCGCCGCCCTCTGATCGCGCCTCAAACGTCGGGCGGACAGTCCGTTGTAAGTTGTCAACAGTTGCGCCGTGCGCTGTTGCGGCTTAGATTCTGGTCCAACCCAGTGACCATTCCATTCGGGCAACCGGGGATTTTCTGCCCTCTATAATTTGGTCGGCTCGCGCCGGCGCTTTAATTGTGGCGCTGGTATGGATCGAAGCTGAACAGGCCCGTGATACAGAATTTTGCGCCAGGGCAATTTGCGGCGCTGCCAAAGCGAGCGCTGCAATCACTGCGATTCCGAACATGTGTTGCATGGTGACTCCTTGGCTCTTCAGGACCGCATTTTATACACTAAAGCGCGAGGATAGACCGCGGTTCCCGCGGCATTTTGCGCGGTTTCGCTCTCTGGAATCTCTTCCCGCGTCGCACGATCGCTGCTCAACTCCGTCGCTCGGACTAAAACGCCCATTCTCCTGGCACCGGCTTGGCACGTGCCGGTCGGCGAACAGACCACAATCGGCGGGTCAACGAAGCCACCGCACACACCCTCCCCATCCAAGTCGCCTTCGGTCATTCTCGACTGCGATGGTCAAGGCCGAGGCTCGTACATGTCCGCTTCGCTCCGATAGCGACAGTCAGCCGTCAAAACGCGATGCGGCGTTAAGGGCCAATCGCGTCGCTTTGGCACCGCAGCAATTCGGGCAACCCCAAACGCCCTGTAGGTGTCTTCAATCCGTCGAATAGTCCGGGGCCGGATGTCTGGGCGCGGCGGTCATCGACCGGGAGAAAATCGGCGACGTGGACCCTTCGGCGACGCCCTTCAAACGTGTAGTCAAGCGTGAAATTCCTCGAACCTGCACGCCGACGTCGTTTACCTCGTCGTCCATGACGATTGGAGACTTTGTCCCGGTCGTTGCCGACTTGCCTAAGCGATCGATCAGCTTAACCCGCCTCTGCTCTGCCTGCATGGTCCTGCCATCCCTTCGCAACCACGATCGCAAGCGGTGCAACGTCCGACGATGAAGTTTGTGGCAACGAAGACTGCCGAACGGCTCGACCTGCGCGTTGGCCGGCACAAGCAGGTCCATCGTGTCGCGTGACAATATGCAGGCGGCTACGCGGCGCGGCACGGCTATTCGGTGCCCAGACATTCGGCATTGCGAAAGAATTGCCGAAGTTATCTGTCGCATCAACTGAATGCCGTCTACTGCGCCATACAGCAGGCGAACAATATTTTCCGTGTCGTCGTGTGGCCCCGGATCGACGCCGAAGCTGAGTGGCCCCGCTCGCTATTTCGGCAACACGTTAGCGATCACTTTGTTGGACGGTCCACGATCACCAGCTTGTGGTCGACCATTGCGAAACATACGGGACAACGAAGGAGCAGCGGTCGCCACCTTGCTCGGTATCGGCGCGATCTTCACATTACCCGGCAGGAAGCTGCCGATCGTGGCATCAAAGCCCGAAACACTTTGATTTGTCGCTTGCTTGTTCAAGTCTTTCCAGACGGCCTTTCGCTGTGCGGTCGATAGGATAACAGTATCGGAGGGGTACGTTGTGGTGCCGCCGATGCCGTTGTCACGCCGCACAGCAGCAGCGCGGCCGCTGATACGATGATTGTTCGCTTCCTCATCGGATTTTCTCCTTGTCTTGATTACCATTCTCGCCCTGACGGAGAACTCATGATCTTGTTTCGTAACAGAATGGTTCCGCGGCGTAGATTTGCGCCGCTTATTGGCCGGCTTGCTTCGCGTGCAGCGGTCGGTCGTTGCAACGGTTGGTCGATGCGGCTCGTTCAGGGACATCACCCGACGTTGCAACAGATTTTTGCGCCGCAAATAGACCTTCACACGGCATGTGCTTAGGGTCTTGGTTGTGTAAAAACGCTTTACCGAGAGAGAGCATCGCGATGTTGGCCGGGTAGCGCTGGCGGTAGTATTTTTTCGGGTTTCATGATACCCCCACCGCGGCCATGAGTGGCCGAATGCCCATGATGTTCATGACACGGGTGAGATTGTAGGCGAGTACGTGTAGCGCCATCTCTGAGGCAGTCTCGCGGCAGTGTCTTCATTAGAAAATGCGTGGCACCCATGCGGGCTTTGATGGTGCTGGCCAAGGCGGTTGAAATTTGGCGAGATTGCGGAGTATGGCGCGTTCCCGCCAATAAACTTTGACGCTTGGCAAGCCATCCGCCGTGCCTCGTCCCTGGTGAGCAACTCACGTCAGTTGGTTTTTCTCTTCCTCCTCGAAATAGAAATAGCGGAGCGCCTGTCCGTGGGCGTCGCGGATGGTGAAGAACACTCGGCGTCGCTCCTCGATCACTCATGGTGGCGGGAAGCGGCGAGGTGCAGGCTGCTGCGATGCTCGTCCCTCGCTATCAACAACCGGCCATGCAGTTCAACTGATGATCGCTATTGCGGTTTCGGTTCCGGTTTTACTATCGTGTGATGGTGGTGGTGGTGGTGGTGGTGGTGATGGTTGATGATCTTATTGTCGTGCTTGCCCTCCATCTTCTGTGCAGGATATTACATCTCCTTCTTTTCTTGTGCAAAGGGAGGGATGGCGACGCCGAGCGATACAAAAGCCGCCAAGGCAATAGCAAACTTGCTCATCGATTACTCCTGGGAGTGGACCAACAACAGATAACCTGTAGGCGGAAAACAAAGTTCGGGCCGGATAAAGATAACCAAAGACCCCGCCTGTGGCCACAGGCCGGGTCCTCGTACGCGCGCACGCTTACACACAGGCACAGGCCCTCGGGGTAACGGGTTTATGGACGGCGCCCGGCATTTATTTCCTTGGACCGATTGCTTTTCGATATCTGTATAAAACAGCTCACTCTAAACGGCAGTGCAAAATTGGAATAATCCCACGCTTTGCAGAAGAAAAGGTCCCTCGCAAAAGCACTTAGCGCGCCGCGAAAACGGCGCGGTACCAAAATGACTTAGTCGGCTCGGACATGCCGAGCACCGCTACCACCATCGGCGTCTGCCCCAGCCTCCGCCCCAGCCGCCCCTGAAGCGGCCTCCACCTCGCAGAAGCCGAACCACAAGCAGAAGCAAGACGGCGCCAATTGTGGCGTTAATGATCGCGGAGACGATCTCCGCTCCCAGGTGGGTGCCGAGTTGAGGAAGCAACCAGTTGCCGATGAATGCGCCGATGATACCTATTATAAGGTCGCCCATGATCCCTAATCCCGTGCCTTGCACGATTTGGCCAGCAAGCCATCCGGCGATTAAACCTACCACCAAGATAATCAGGACAGTTTCACTAAGCATGGGTATCTCTCCAGCATCCAGATCCCACCCTCAGTGTTTGCGCGCTCCGCGCGCGTCGTGAGATAACACGCGGTACAGCCGCGCGGGGATGGCGGCATGCGCGTTATCATCACCGCTTGAGCGATCGGAAGCGTAGGCCGCGGAGGATGTTATTTATCTCTCCTTTGGCTTCCCGCCGAACCTCTTCAGGATCACGGTCTTCGACCTTGATCTCCGTGCCCGTGCATGACGTGTTGGCACACGGCCGAAAGTTCATTAGTCCAATCTTGGGCATTACCCCCTCCTGAATGCTCTTGCGCCCGCGCTATCTCATGGACAAGCGCCAAAACGATTGCACGCAGCGCGAGCAACTCTGCGGGGTTGACCGTGATAGGTTTGGGCAACTTCGGCGGAGCTGCTGGAAAGCCGCGAAACTCAGTGGCGGAATTCTTTGCTAGCATGGGTCGTCTGCTTTCCAACGCCCTTGAGCAGCGGCCTTGAGGCTGCTTCACGTCGCCGAGGCAATCGCGATAGCCACTTGCGGCTGTTCAGGGACGGAGACGTCTTCTGAAACCAACTGCTGACTTTAGTTACGCCAGGGGGCCCATCCTAATGCGGCTGAACGCCCGCTTAGAAACGCGCCGATCAACGTGATGTATCAGAATGCTCTTGAAGTGTCGGATTCTTTTCAAAGGTGCGCCCCGAAGAACGTTCAAAGATGCACTCCGAAGAACCCTGCGACTAGGATTACTACGACAACGACGCCGATGATGTAAAAGACGTTCATTGTTTCGCTCCACTGAACGTATGCGCGATTTCAACGTGAAGGAACAGCACTCGTATGCGGAACGTTTTGGTTGAGCTTAAGTTCCATATTTCACTTAATTCATCGACGACGCCGTACCACCCCCAGCCTAATCCGTGTAGGAGGAAACAAAGCACGCTTTGATGAGATTGCCGTATCGCGCACAGCGCTTCCAGCGGCCGCGCATACAGCGCCCCATTGCATCGCGATCGAGGGTGGAAAACTCGGTTACCGGTAGCGGCGATCCAATGACTGTTTTCGCCGCCTCACCGGACAAGCGGTCTGGCAGATCGCCGAGTTGGGCGCGTTCAATAACAAGCCCTATTGCATCGGACAAGCGAGCGGCACAATTTAAAGTGATAGCGTTCTCATGTGAGCAATTCTGATCAGTAATCGCTTTGGCACGGAGCTTCACTAAGTTCCGGCAAAGACAAGGTCTTCAGTTGGGATTGTCGCGAAAACATTTGATCAGCCGCTCCGCCGGTCCCGACCGCGCGGTACTAAGGACGCTAATCATGACAAACATGAGCAAGACGTGGCCGGCACAAATCTCCAGGCGCTGTTTGTTGGCGAGCGCGGCGCGCGCAAGTGGCGCCGCAACAATTCTCACTGCGGCAGCGATCCAATCTGCTCACGCAGCGAAGGCATCGCAAAAAGTGGTCAAGTACCAGGAAACACCCAAGGGCAACCAGATGTGCAGCAACTGCAAGCTTTTTGTAGCTCCGAACTCGTGCCAGACCGTCGATGGAACGATTAGTCCGAACGGTTGGTGTATTGTTTATCAGAAGGCGTAGCTACATTAGTCGAGCGTCACTCGGAAGAAGAAGTGGCCGCATGCCGCTCTCGGTCATATGCAGTTGGAACGCGCGCAGCTCTTCCGCCGTCGCGGTATCGGGGGAGCGATCGAGAAAAGCCGCGAGCCGCTTGACGGCGCGGATGTACTCGCGTTGCGTATCGGGCGTGAACCGGCGCACGCTCATGTCTTCGAGCATGCGTTGGCGCAGCGGGCTGATGGGCTTCTCGCTCATCGGGGGCTCCTGTCTTGAGGTTGGAGTGCTTGACCCCTCGATCCTCAAGACGGAGCGCCCGCCTCGTCATCCTGCGCTCGATCAACGTGGTTACCGGCCGTCGAGGCCATAGCCAGACTGCACGTGCCACACCCCTCCCGCGGTAGCGGGTTCGTTCATTGGCCCTTTTGCGACCGCGCTCGATGTCCGTTGTTTGGTCGCTAACGGGGGTTAAGCGGACGAGAGTCAGTGGAGTCAAAAGGGTGACGTTCGTGGACCGCTCACCGCCAACTCAACGAAGTTCTCCTGCAACGCACGGCCGGACCATACATAGAGGAGCGTAAAGGTCGATTTCATGCCGGAAGGGTAATTTCGCAAACCAGTCCATCTGTGCGCCAGTCAAAGCGCGCTTTGCCTCTTAACTGGCGAATCATTTGTGCAATAATTCGCGTACCAAAACCCCGCTTGCGTCGGCGGCTGCACGACCGGACCGCCAATCTCGGTCGAGCGGAGGGTTATCTTCCCTTCCGCCCTGCGCGGCCATGTCAGGCTAATCTGACCGTCAGGCAGAGATAGCGAACCCATACTTGGCGGCATTTGTCGCCAGTTCGTGCAAGGATATGGCAATAGTCTGAGCGACGTTCGGCTCTAACAGAACTTGCGGCTGTCAATTAGCACCCGCTTTTCGTCCGTTTCGGAATACGGAGCAAGCTCCTGTTTCGCGATTGTCGATAACTCGGCGCCGACCCAACGGAATTAACAAATATTGAGTTAACATTCGCAAGCGCCAGAGATGCGTCCTTCGATCGCGCGCTTGAGACCTTCGGGCGTGTCGGCCTGGGAAAGGTGGACAGTTGCTTGGACAGTCGCAAGTAAGTTTTTGCTTCTGTGCTCTGCTTCCCGAGCTAGGGTGGTGATCTGCTCCTGTGCCCTCTTCTGTTCGGTAATATCCCTCGCGCTCTTTGATGCGCCAACGATCTTGCCTTCGGCATTTTTAACGGGAGAAACGGTCAGCGAAACGACGATTGAGCTGCCATGCTTACGGTGTCGAATAAGTCTCGAAATGGTCGATACGTTCGCCTCTTCTGATACGCGTTAGGATTGTACGCTCTTCGTCAAGCCGATCTTGTGGAATGACAATTGTGATGGGCTGGCCAATAGCCTCTTCCGCGGTATAACCGAAGATAACGTTCCGCGCGTTGTTCCAGCTCGTGATAATACCATCGAGGTTCTTGCTAATAATTGCGTCGTCACTAAACTCGACGATGGATGCGAGCCAACGCAATCGTTGTTCGCTTTCGCCAAGCTCTCTCAGTAACCTGGCTTGCTGGATATTAAGAGCTTTGCATCTGCGTAACGTCGCGATTGGCCTCAAGCACGGTGTCATCACCGAGCAACTGCATCCGGCTGTCTACGATGACTTCGTGGCCATCCTTGCAGATATGGTGTAGCTCCCCTGACCAGCAACGCTCATTCCAATAACTGCGAACGCAGTTCGGAAAAGTCGACTGGGAATTTTGTCTGCAATAGAGTGTGGCTGGAACGCCCGACCGCCTCGCTCGGCGAAAACCCGTAAAGTCGTTCGGCCCCCGCGTTCCAAAACTCGATTGGTCCATCCCATTCGCCAAGCAAACATCGCTTCATAGGACAAAGTAAGCAGATTAGCTAAACGCCCTGCACGCTCGGAAGCCGCCTCTGTCTCGGCAAACTCGAGCTTTAACTCAACCTCGCGCTGCACCATCGGACCCTCCGTACCGATGCTTGAGCAAAGCCGTCGTCAATAATGGCGAAAGCCTACCATCATTAAAACCGGCCGTCGCCCGAGTATTTGATGGACCGTTATGGGTCATCAGCGCCCGGTTCAAGCCGTCGGTGAAGAGTCCGGTCTACTCCTAACTTCGGACGTGCCGCTGCACTACGGCGAACGTCGAAAAGGGCCCAAAAGGCGACATCAGCGATGCGTAGAGGATACCCCGGTCAGGCTCTATAGCGTAGATCATGCGACTTGGGCATCCATAATGGGCGATGCTTCTTGAGATCGACCAAGCCGGCCAGCACGGTCGCGTCATCAGCCGCAAACACATTCATCGGCTCATCGCGACCGCGGATCGACACTTTCGTTTGCGTGAGCTCATCGGGCGAGATGCCCGACATCTTGCAAACTTCCTCCGACACGATGACCGTGCAATTGAGCGTCTTGGTCATGTCCTGCAGCCGCGCCGCGACGTTTACCGCATCGCCGATCGCGGTGAACACCGTATGGTCGCGAAAACCGATGTCCCCGATAATGACCTCGCCGCCGTAAATCCCGATGCCGAATCGGATCGGCTCGCGCAGCTCGGTGGCAAACTGATAATTCATATATTCGACATTCGCGGCAACGTTCGCCGCGGCGCGCATCGCCTGCCGGCACGCGGTCGCCGGAGCGACAGCAAGTCCGAACAAGGCGAGCATGCCATCGCCGACGAATTGGTTGGGCTCGCCTCCCGCGTCGATCACCGCCTGTGACGCTGCGCCCAGAAAGCGATTGATCAGGAATACGATGTCGAACGGCAGACGCGCTTCGGCCAGCTTGGTCGAGCCGCGCATATCGACAAACATGCTGACAACATAGCGCTCCTCGCCGATGCTGATGCGATGTCGATTGCGCACAAAGCTGGCGCCGACATTCGGGGGCAGCACGGGAATGACGGCCACATCGGCCTGCGGGCGCAGCTGACACGCGAGCCGGATTGCAAAATCGGCGGCGGCACCGACGCGGGCGAGCACGAAAGTCTCGCGGCCCGACGGTCGTGGCAATGTGCGACGATCGCTGACAACACGAACGCGACAGGTGGAGCACCGCGCCCGTCCGCCACACACGCTCGCGTGCGGCACGGTAAAGCGCAAGCTCGCTTCGAGAACACTCAAACCTTCGGCACCCGCACCTGCCGGTCGGGATACGAGATCGTGATCATGCCACGGCGCCGCTCGCGCAGCGCACGCGCCCCACAGGGCAACAAAAACCAGACCGATGAGGCCGAGGTAGCCGATCGGGATGAAGATATAAGCAATTTGCTCGATGAGCGAATCCTGATCCGGTGGGAGCGGCTTAAGATGCTCGGCGCGCCATTGCGGCTGAGCTGCGAGCCGCATGACTTCGCGGGCGCCCTGGTTCGCGCCAGCATGGCAAGCGCCGGCAGCAACACGGCCACGGCGAGCAAAAATGGTGCTGCCGTTTGAAAAGCGGTTTCAAGCGCAGCCAGAAATAAAGCCCGATGCAGCCGTGGGTCCAGGCCACGGTGAGCAGAACGAATTGCACCGCGAGCAACTGCGGGCGCGCGACCCAGTAGAAGAACAGTATACCGGCATAATGGGATGGCGGGCGGTCGAACAGCACTCCCAGCAAGCGTACGGCTGCAAGATGCAACGCGATCAAAAGCGGAATGCTGAGCCTCAATGCGAGCTGCGTGATCTCGGCGAAGGTGTAGCGAAAATGCCGGCGCTGATAGAGCGCCCACAGGCCGAGGCCGGCGTGCGTAATTGCGGCCGCATAGAGCACGAAATTGACAACAGGAATTCTCCAAAACCAGATGTGGTATTGAAGCCACGCCTCCATCGTGGCGTAGGAGATGTTTCCAAGCGCGTGATTGAAGAAGTGCGAGAAGATGTAGGCGAACAGGACGAGGCCGGTGGCAATGCGTACCTGTCGGACGCCGATGCCGCGCAGCCAAGTGGCAATGCCGGCCGCCGCGCCGGTGCCAATCGGACGAACGTCAACGATTGCCGGTGCCTGTAACGTCATATCGCATCGAGCATACCCGATCCCTCGCCATCCCGCCATGGTGGCGACAGCCATGCGATCGATCGCCGCGGCCCGCCACGCGCGAGCGAACGAAACGCTTCATCAATCGGGCTCTCAAAGCCAAAGAGAGCAGGAGCGCGCATGTCGCCTTCGGGTCAATCGCCGCCGAATGCGATGTCCGCGTCATGTCCGTTTATCTCTCAAACTCAGACATGATCTCGCCGTGCCACGAACGTCGAATGGGCCATCATCGGACATATCGGTTTAATCGAAACTCGCGTCAGCTTTGCACTGCAACGTGCGTCGGGGTCGGCAACAGCACACAGTGATCAGCGCCGGAATCATGGATTTTGTTCAACCTGCGGACATGTTAAATAGCATCCTGAAGCCAAAGCCGACGCCAAAGGCCAGCGCGGCGGCGCTTATGCCGATGACGAAAGTGCCAAATCCCGATCGCCACCAGCTTGTCAGTGACCATTGGCTCTTGATTGCTCCGATAGCGAAGAAAACTACTCCGGTCGCGACCCCGCACGGGACAAGTCCACCCGCCCCGAGAAACGTCACAAGTGGTACCAGGCCGCATAGCATGAACGCGGCAAAGGTGTTTAGCGCGGCCAATAAGGGCGATTTTGGTGTTGGAGCAACTCCATATTCCTCCACCACCATCGTCTTTGCCCAACGGAAATCATCCGCCGTGATCACGTTGACTATTCGCTCAAGCTCGTCGCCCGAGAAACCCTTGCCACCAAAGATCTCCCTGATCTCTTCTCGCTCGCCATCCGGGACAACGGCAATGTGCTTGCGCTCGACAGCGAGCAGACGATCATAATCGTCCAGATCTGCCTGAGTGCCAGTATAATTCCCCGCTGCCATGGCGAAGCCGTCGGCAACGAGATTGGCAAGCCCAAGCACAAGCACGATCCTTGCGGGCAAGTCGGCGCCGACTACACCCGCAACCACCGCCAAAGTGGTAACAACTCCGTCGATGCCCCCATAAATCCAGTCACGCAGATAACTAATCCGCGGGTCTCGCGCGAGCCGAGCGTGGATTGCTTCTTTGGTATGGCTGTGTTCGAGTTTGGTCTCCACTGATCGCCTCCTGTGCCAATGTCGGCACGCAACTGTGGTCGCGTAAGAATGCGCCGATTTCTTACGCAGTCCAGACCGGATCAATTCCGGACCTGTAAGAATGTCAGGCTGATGATATTGTCAGCATCGATAGGCAATGCAAATGACGTTGGATAGTCTCGAATGGACTTGGCGCGACAAGACGATCCGCGTTGGCATCGACTACCGCGGGCAAGGACCGACAATCTTGATGCTCCCCGCGCTCAGTTCCATTTCGACGCGCTGCGAAATGCGCCCCTTGGGTGAGCGGCTTGCATCCATCTTCACGACCATCGCAATCGATTGGCCTGGGTTCGGGGACCGACCGCGGCCGTCAGTTGCTTGGGGACCGGACGCCTATCGAGAATTCCTGGCGCAAATCTTACAAAAGTTGCCGAGACCAACGGCCACAGTTGCAGCGGGTGATCCAGCTGGCAACCTGCTTTGTCATGCTGCCGAGCATCCTGGCTCCACGGGGCGGCTCTGTCTCGTTGCGCCGACCTGGCGAGGGCCGCTACCGACGATGATGGGCGGACGGCGAGCCATGTTCCGGTACATATCCAAACTCGTCGATCTGCCAGTGATCGGTTCCGCGTTGTACAGACTGAACGTGAACCGGCCGATGATCCGCCTGATGGGCCGTGGACACGTCTACGCCGATCCTGCCTGGCTCGACGAGCGTCGCCTTGCCGAGAAACTTACAGCGATCAATGCGCCGGGCGCGCGCCATGCTTCCTTCCGCTTTGTCACCGGTGAACTCGATCCTGTTGCCCACCCACGAATTGTTTATGACGACTGCACGTGAAATCACCGATCCTATTCTCGTGGTGTACGGGTCGGCTACGCCGCGCCGCTCAAAGGCCGAGATGGAAGCGCTATGCGGTCTTCCGAACGTTCAATCCCTTGAACTGCCCGTCGGCAAGCTCGCGGTTCATGAGGAATTCCCCGCCCTTGTCGCTGAGGCAGTCCAATCTTTTGTGAACGAAGAGGTCGGGTCGGCACGGCGGTGATTGCCTATTAGTCGAGAGTCTCTCAGGTCTGCTTCGGGTCCTGTGTCACGAGTAACGCCGGTCCACACGGCGATGCGCAACTGTACGAGAGATGAAGGGAGGCCCTTCGAGTTCGGCAATCAGGTGCCGATCTCAAGCCACCGCAAGCTGCTGTGGTCAAAAGCCACGGTGGTGAGCGTTGCGGAAAAGCCGGAACGAGGGTCCAGGCAGGCAAGATTGAGAGAGGCGAGCGTAAGCGAACCGTTGGTGAAGTGTCGAAAGCGGATTAGACGATGTCAAAACCGGGGGCTGACCCTTCTCCCGGGATAAGCTTGGGGGATGCACTGAGACTGCCCAAGCGGCATCCGGCATGTAGACGGCGCGAAGCTCAATCAGGCTCTTGTACGGAACGTGAGAACCTGGCCGGCGATGCTAAGGGAAAAGGCGCAGACGGCTCCAACCGCGAGGCCCAAAGTACCGATGCGCCGGAGAGGGGCGCACTGCCTCGTAGTAGTTATGAAGCGGGGTAATGCCCGTGGAGCAAAGGGAACACCCTCATCGCCATTGCGACGTGGGCCAACTGGGTCAAACTGGGAGGAGCCCGAAGGTTCGGCGGAAGGCGGCAGCCTTCGTGCGATGACACGAGCCGGATGATGCGAGAGTATCACGTCCGGATCTGTGAGGGACTCGGGGTGAAATTCCCCGGGTCTACTCGGCATTCTCGACCGAGGCGGTCAAAGCCCAGGCTCGGGCATGTCCGCTTCGCCTCCGACAGCGACCCTTCTCTCAATCCTGGCTACGGTGGGCGAGCCGTCAATTTGCGTCAGCTACCATTGCGATCTAAGATAAATCAGAAGCCCCGTCTTGCTTGATACGCCATGCCGAATGATCGAACTAGCCGGGTTACCGGTGGCCCCCTCCAAAGCCTAGCCGCGCCACCCCAGCCGAAAACCAGCGTGCGCGAATTGGTCGGCCGTCACGTCGCCATGACACGCGAGATCGTTGCGAGTTCAGCGCGTTCATATAACCAAGCTTCAGGCCATGGGCTGCTCTACATCCGAGGCCGAACGAAACCTCGATACCTACCTCGGCACGCTGAAGATGCTTGAGGATCACGAGCGCTGGGTTCGGCATAAAGATTATTTAGATTAATCGAAGGTCCAATAACCGCTTCGGGTTATTCACGACCGTGTCGTCTCGCTCGAAACTCCACCGATGATCGCAACTGCCTTAAAGCGGACATGTGGCCTACTCGCGACTATCCAGAACCCATCCACGGGCTCGGCTAGTCCGGCGCGAGCGACCCATCGATGGCCGGGCACCGATGGCCTTGGTTTAGAGCCTGCTTATCTCGCGCTGGCTGGCCACGAAACGCTCCCGCGCCTCTGCATTTTCGCGGTCCTCCTGTTCCCTGGTCACGCGCGCATAAAAGTCAGCCACCCGTTGTTGCTCCGCTCGCTGCGCCGCAGCACGCCGTTCGTTGTCTTGTGCCCAATTGGCGCTGAAGCGCGCATCATCAACCGGCACCGCTGCAGCAAAAGCCGATTGCGCTGACTGCCGCCGCGGTGGCCAGATTTGCTGACCGCTGCTCCAATCGAACAACTGCACCGCAGTGCGCAGCGACGGCATGTCCCGACTGAAGCCGTCGAGCCCACGGGCTTCCAATTCGCTGGAGAGCAAATGCAACGTCACACCGGGCGGCCGAGCTTGGTGCAGCCTTGACAGCTCCTCATCATTGCCGTTGATGCGGTGAAACAAATCTACGAGCTTAGCCACGGCGTCGGGATAAACCTCGCTCAGTTCTTCGGCGAAGGCGTCACGCTGGCGCATCAAAACGTCATATTCAGGTAGCCATGCCGCCACTCTCTCTCGGTAGTAAACTTCCTCATAGCGCGCCTGCAGTTTCGACTGCAGTATGCGTAATCGCTTCGCCGCGAAAGTCGCATCTTCGATCGCCTGACGCGCCGCGTTCTGGTCGAGCGACAGCGTGTGCTCGATCGAGCACTCTTTCTCTGCTTTGGCGACGGCGGTCTCGGTCTCCTCGATGAGCGCAGCGAGGTCGGCAGATGTGATGGCAGCGTCTCGCCGAATGGCGAAAATCGATCCGCTGGTCCAGCGTCGGTTGTGTGTTCATAATCGTCTCCATACTTCCGGCTTCATTGGTTGCAGCTTCGGTGGTGCTGATCAGCGCGGCGTGATCGGCCGCGGTGGTGTCGACCGCAAGCGCCGTGGGTGATGCGTTGCTCAAGCAACGTCATGGGTTCCGCCAAGCATTCTGCAGATCACGATCGTATTCGTCGTAGGCGCTCCGCTTCGCATCGCGGGCATCCTGCTCCTGAGGCACTTCCTCCTCTTCGGTTTCAAAGGAACCTTGCGAGCGGCCTTCTGGATCGAAGCGCTGGCTCTTCGTGCGCCGCGCCGCGTCCGCGGCATCGGCTGGCGATCTATCAGCCACGCAAACCAAGCGGCCGCCGCGCTGCTCAACATGCCCGCGGACGCCGAAAACGCCGACATCGTCACTGCCTCGCAATATGCAACTATCGCCGACCTGCTTGCCGACGAGATCGCCGCTGCTGAACCCGATCGGCGGGACTTGTTGGTCGCCGGGCGGATTGGCGTCAGCATCAGATAGGCCGACCGGGTGACGCCAAGCGTCAGACATCTCGGTTTCATAATTGTGGTATGAAATCGGCAGCGCGGTGCGACGCCTCTCGACCGCATCGTCCAGCATCTTGTCGATATCGCGCCCGATCGGTGGCGGCATTGCTGGCGCTGTCGGCGGTCTTCGATTTCGCAATGCGATAGCCTGGCCGTGATCCGGCACCATCGATCAGGCCGTGGCGCTTTTGATGCAGCGACTTGATCATGTCCTCTTGCCACCCGTCCATCATGGTGACGGGCACACGGAAGATTTCCCGTCGCGTAAAACACCATTCTCATCGAAAACGCTATCGTCATCATCGTCGTGTTTGCGTCGGGCCATAGTGGGCTCCTTAGTTGTTCGGTTGTTGGTTTGGAACGCTGCCAGCATCACGGAACGTGCGCTTGTTCTTGACGATCTGGTCGCCAATGATGCGCCCGGTCTTGTCGCGCACGATGGCGCGCGGTTGACCGACTTTGCTGGCCATCGCCAGCACTGCCGCGACGCCATCGCGCATCTGCTTGGCGGCGGCTTCAAGCTCGCGATCGGTGCTGTCGCAAAACATGACGTGCTGCCGGGTTTCGCTCAGCCGCTCGACCGCTATGCGGATGATATCGTCGACGACCTTGTCGGACGGCCGCAGATAACCATTAAGCCGGGCTTGGACGTCGTGCATGAACGTCTCGTGCAGGTCGGCGGGCACCGTCGCTGCGGCCTGCTGAAGCTGGACACGTTGGGCAGCGGTGAGGGTGGGGGATTATTTGCTCCCGACGAACGCTGGTAAGCGATTCAGCGCCAGCTCGGCGTCGATCGCGATCTCGACCGCGCTATCGGTGGGCTTGGCGCCAAGATGGGCAGCGACCGCCTGCAGAAACTCGGCGCGCTCGCTGCCCGGAAGCCGCTTGGCGGCACGCTTGATCGCCGCCAGCTGACGATCGGTGAGGCCGAGCGGCTTGTTGGTGCTGGTCATCACATCACCATCGTCAGCAACCAAGCCGCTGTCGTCAGCACCACGATCACCAACGCGGCAGCGATGACATCTTTGCGCAGCTCACTGAGGGCGGTTTTATCGTTCATGGCGTAATCATGCCGTGGCTGCTCAAGTAACATGGCATAGCGCGACATCCGATACTGCTCGGCGGCAGTGCGCTGGTCGTCGACGTCGCTATCTTGCCAAGCCGAATACGAGCTGTCATAGCCCCCGTATTTGTTCAACGAAATCGAGGCTAGACCAGCAACGGCATTCGCCAAATCATCGTGACCACCGGGCGCGTGATTGATGCTGTCTTTCCCGCCGCGTGATACCTGACGCTCCAGGCCGACTAGCTGAGCAACAAGACGTGGGTTGTTCGAGCAGCTCGACCCGGCAGGAATTCAGCAGCGCCAAGAAGTCAACGTACAGCTCCGACTTTGGCCGCGCCGAGGCCTCGTATCTGATGCCGTATTTGCCGAACTGCTCACGGGGCCATTCACCGGCATAGCGGTCGCCGATGACCTTCGAGATGCCGTAAGACCTCAGCACCTCGGCGAACTCTTTGGTGGTTTGCTCGGGCGAGAACGGCGGTTTCATCTCGCGCACGCAATCGACCGTGAGCGTGTCCTTGCCGTACCGCAAATGGCCGACGCAAATTACAAAGCGATCTTCGGACCCACCGCTTGGGTCTCCGAAGGCCCAGTAGCGCGTGCCACGCTCGGGTGGGCGCTCGCGCACGCCTAGGGTGATGCAAGCTTCAACAATTTCGAGGCTGACGTAGCTCTGCAGGTCAGAGCGAAACTCGGCCAAATATTCGGCCGTGTTGCGGGGGCGATCGCGTTCAAGCTCGCGCTCAATCTCTCTTCGCTCACAGTCGGATTGAAGTCTCTGGTGGTGCCCTTGGCGATCAGCACGCTCGGTGAGCCATTGGGACCGTAATGCTTTCTGAAAGTGTCCCACAACACACCACGCTTGGCGTAAGGCGAGGATGCCAGGATTAGCGGCCCATGTGTGGTCAACAGACCAGGCCGGGCTGCAGCAAGCACTTCAACATCGGGATTGGCGTAGCCGTCTTCGACATACCAAAACGCCAGCTCGTCGCAGATGATGGCGATGTACGTTGGGCCGCGCAGTTTGCGGAACGATGCCGGTCTCACCTCAATGCGGATGTTGTTCTTCAACTCGATCGCATCGGCGGTGCGAGCAACGAAGAGCTGCTTCAGTATCGGCGAGCTGATGAAATTCTCCTCGACGTAATCCAATATCTTTTTGGCGATGCGTTGGTCCTGCGCCAGGCACAGCGCCACGCCGGTCTCACCCGGAGCTAACACATCGCGATGGTCGCAGAGACCGCTGACATACGTTGTCACTGCCCCTATCGCTTGGGATTACCAGCTGGAACAACAGCGACAGCTTCCAGCTCGGCGACACGCTGCAACGGTTCACGATCGCGGCCGGTGATCTTCTTGAAGACCTCACGTTCACTGGCGGTCAGCTTCTCGCCCATGCTGGCAATCAAGAGCGTGCGCCAAGTCGACCGGCTTTCGCCAGGGAGGACGTGGGCGAGCAGCTGCAGGTGGCTGAAATGCTTTGCGCAAGGTGACGGTCGGCTTCATGAGGCGTCACCGTCATCAGCGTCTGAGGTCTCAACAATCTCGTCGTCGATTGTTGATGTCTTGCTGATCGCAGCGATGTAGTCGCTGACGCTCGGCGTCACGTCGCGTGGCACACGATCGATCCCGATTCTCGCAGCCAACCTGACCAACGTGCTGAACAGTGTCGAATGCTCCACAATCGAAATTGTCTCACCATTGGCGAGACGGCTCTCCAGCTGCTCGGCAATGACACTGGCAGCAGCGAACCTTCGGATAAGCTGTCGACGAGCCTCACTGCATTGATCGGAGCCAGACTGATCAGCAAGGATGGCATTGGCGATATCGCGATACCGCCGGGCAACAAGCGATCGGCCGTCGATGCCAGGCAACAGATCGACGCCATTGGAGATGCGGGAACGCGCAGCTTCTTGCGACGCTCTGGGCTGTCGTAATCGCCTGGTCGCCCGCCACGACCAGGCTTCGATGGAGCGCTGGCGGGGTTACCGGCAGGCTGCGACTGAGGTACGCCATTGCTGTGATCGAGCATTTTCCTGGTGCCTTGAGCACCTTCTTGGGCTTCGGACCAGCTCACGTATTGGTTGCGGTCTCGGCCGGGAGGCAAAATGGCCTCGTTAAGCTGGCAGATATTAGCCCGCATGTTAGCCCAATAGCAAGTATCGACATGAAATGCCTGTCACATAAGCATTTGTTATCTCGTTGAGAGGCAGGACACACGCGCGTGGCGCGAGCTTATTCAACATCGGCGAAAGCAGGCTTTGCAACCCTTGCGAGGGGTTGGCGATGGCTCAGTGTTGATGCCTGGAAATTACCGAGCGGCGAGAGCGAGAAGTGCCTGGATTTTTTGAGCTTCGGAGGTGGGGTCGCGGGGGGCTGGGTGGGCCGGTAGTGGTGTGGCTATGGTAGGTGGGGGGGGTCGGGGTTTTAGAGGGTTTCTCCACCTATCTAGCTACGCGAGACTTAGGTGATTTGGGAATTAGAAATTGGAAATTACATGTATGCTTCCCGGTGGTACGGCATAGGAAACCCCAAATAATACAGAAACCCCCCCTCAGCATTCACTGCTTCACTTCCACAAAATATAGCATCACACCATCCTTGTCCTTTTGCGCCCGCAGCGCGAGGGTGCGCTCCCCCTGCTTTACGGGGCCGTCGATGTACTTCATGAGGCGCCTGCCCGTGCTCTTCGGCGTGGTGTGTGGCCAATCGGCAAGCCAGGAAAGAAGAAGTCTCGTAGTGTAGTGGTCTGCTCAGCGACCTCATCGTTGGTCATAAGGCCATTGATCATGGCGGTTACATCAGACGCTCGGAAATTCGCCCGGTTCGGCCACTTGGCAGCCAGGATGGCGAGGATGTCGGCGAGCGAGGCTCATTCCTCGTCGTCCGTCTCTTGCATGATGAAGAGGTCTTGGAAGTTGATCGTCTCTGTCTCTGCCGCGGCGTGCTCGATCGCTGATCCGATCAGGCGCCACCACATCTTGAAACGTGTCTTGGCTGGGGCATCGCGCGGCATATCGAGCTGGGGGTTGCCGAGCAGGATGGTGTAGAGCGCCCGCAGGATTTCGGCGCGATGATCTTCCGTCCAACCAATCGGATCGGGATGTTGAATTCGCGATTCTCTGGATCATGACGATCGACGTCGATACGGATTTGCAGACTGCGTGAGGCGAGGTCGCCGCGTGGTCCAATGTTGTCCGGTGAAGAGGTGGTTGTTAACGCCGCGGTTGCCACCATCTCGGAGACACCGAGCTTCCTGTCGGCATAGTAGGCCGATGTGCACGATTTCTCGATGTGCGGGCAGCTGATCTGCGTGCCCTTGGCGATATTGTCCCAAAGGATATAACTCACGCCGTAGAGGAAGTACGACAACAGCGCTTTGCGGCGTTCCTCCTCGTTGGTCGACCACGCCGCCGCCGCAGGCTTAATCCCGGTCACCGCTACGATCAGCATGATCAGCGTCGTGGTCTTGCCGCCGCCGCGGCGTCCGGCGGTAACAAAGAAGGCCGGGCGGTCGGGCAGCAGCGAACGCTCGATGATGGTGAGGGCGGCAGTGATGATAGTGCACTTTCCAGCGTAGCTGGTTTTAACATCGCACAGCCACTCATCGCATAAGAACCGCATCGCTTCGCGCACTGCCTCGTAGTCGCAGTCCTCGCGGCGCGGCATGATGGCCCGTACCTCTTTCTGAATTTCGAAGATGATGCCGCGCGGCCGGTCGAGACCATCGGGCATCAGCAGGCCGCCGTCGGCGAGCACGATCGGCAGCGTGGCGATCGCCACCACGGTCGGCAGCTTGCTGTCGTGCCGCTTCATGAAGTGGCGGACAAACGGCATCGGCAGATGAACCGAATTACCGTTCTTGTCGACGAAGTCGATGTGCTGCTCGATCATCTCGGCGACTTCCATTTCGTTCATTGCTGATAACACCCACTGCTCGGGCGGCGGCAGCCTGGTCATGGTTATTCCTCCTCAATGTTGGTGAAGGCGTGCATACTGGGGATGGGGAGTTTTCGCGCTCGGGTGACGACACCATCGATGTTGCGTACTGGCGGCTTACTCGCTGGCGACGTGCCGTGGACGTCCCCCAGCGTCTGCACCATGGGCAACCACGGTGCATCATCGGCCGGGACATCGAGCGCCGGGCGTGGATCAGTGCGCTCGGCGGCGCGCCGCTTATGCTCTTGCTTGGCGTGTTCGGCGGCCTGCTGCTTCCGTGCCGCCTTAATCATCGCCGACACCGAGCGGGCGCCGGCGCCAGAGAGCTTGACGGTCAGTGTGCGCAGCTCTTCTTCCTCGATATCAGTGAGGTCAGCGGTGACGACCAGCTGGACGAAGGTCTCGGTTGGCGGTCTGCTCGATGGCCTGGCGCACAGCGGCAGCGTCATACTTCAGGTCATATACGGTGCGGCCGTGGGCGAAGCTGTAAATCCAAACCGTGCCATCTTGCCGGCGCATGACCTTGGCGACGCAGCGGCCGTAATCGGGGCCCTCGATCGGGTCCGCCAATGTCGCGCCGACGAAGCGCCGCGGATCGCGCAAGACGTCGGCGACGCTGCAGCCGACGAATTCCTCATCGTCGAAGGGCAGCACGACGTCCGACAGTAGAATGCCCTCGCATTGGCGCCCGATCACGCGCCGGGCCGCGGCCATCGATAGGCCCGCGCGCTCAACGATCTCTCCGGTCTTGCGCTCAACGTAGCTCGATCGCGCCCTGGCGCGCTCGGGCGCCAGCTGATGGGCCTGCTTGGCCTTGTGTTCCTCGATCTTGGCGCGCTCAACGACAGTGAGCGGCGGACAGGCGGCGACTGTATCGAGCGCCACGCCATCGACGGTGATGGGACGGCGGCTGTTCTGTTCTTGCGCCAGCGGCGGCACCAGGATTGGTGCGCCCTCGAACACCAGCCGCTCGGGCGCACCCACCATACGGTCGATGATGGATCGCTCCAGCAATTGGCCGCCGGCGCCGACCATGTACCAGCCGAGACCGGCAAGCCAGCAGCGCGCGTGCAGCACCTTGAGGAAGCGCTCGGCATCGGCGCCATCCTGCACCAGGAGGAAGACATGCAAGCCGCCTGATCCAGGCAGCTTCTCGCCGGTATCGGAGCGGAATAGCCCGGCGCTGGTGGAATACCGCGTCACCCGTGCCACGCCGCTCAAGTCCGGCAATAAGGTGAGCAGCGTCTGCCAGAATCCGCCTAGACGCTTGATCGCGTCCGCTATCTCGTCCGGCATGCCCTTGACGTCGTAATCAATGAGGACAAAGGCCGGCTGTCCTTTGCGGTAAATAATGTCATTACTAGTGCGCGCAATGACGTTGTGCGGCACGCCGTTAAGGTTCGCCTTGGTGACGACCTGCACCTGCTCCGGTAGGCCAGCCCGCAGGGCGCCGAGCGCTATCGCTTGGTTGGGCTCAAGGCCGCCGATCAAGGCCGCCAGCTGCCCGACATCAGCGATCTGGATACGCTGCGCATCACCATGCACCATGATGCAGGCACTGCCGTCGCACTTAATCGCGCCATCGGCGGTGAGGGATATGCATTTGGTGAGTGGCCCGCTAGATTTGATCAGCAGGACGATTTCGCTCGGGATGGGCGCGCCGCCGCTCACACCTCACCCCAATAGCCGAAACGCTTGCCGATGATGCTGGCGTCATGGCGATCAAAACGGCATTTCGTCATCGTCACTTGCCTGCGGTGGCAACATCGCGCGGAATTCTGCGTCGTAGTTTTTCAGCAGTTGCTTGCTCAAGCTGATGAGGTCACCGGTGAAGCCGGCGATCACATCACCGCCATGCCAACCCCCATCGCCGTCGCGAATGCCGGAACGTTCTAGCTCGATAATTTTGATCGCCTTGAACGCCGCTTGTGAGAGCGCTTCCAACAGCCGCGTACGCTCGCCAGTCGCTGGTTTGATGCCAGCCTTCTGTTGCCAATTGGCAATCACAAAATCAGTCATACCGCCCATTGCCGTTCTCCATTTTTTTTAGGTTTTGCCGCTTCCCCGTGAGGGTGCGGGCCGCATGAGGCGGCCCGCATTTGTGTTTCAAAACGGGGTGGCATCACCCATATCGTTGCCGCCGGCCTTCGTTAACGCCGACGGCGGCTTATTTGGTGTCTTGCGTACCTGTTCTGCCGGCTTCACTGCATCATTGCCGTAATGCTCCGGCTTCGAGATCGGCCGCACCAACACGCCGGCCTGCATAGCGCCCTGATAAGGCAGCTCGCCGGCGTAAAGTTCGATGACGTGCCCGAGCCACGAAGCGCTATCCCAGCCGTATGCGTCACACATGATTTCATTGTTGGTGACGTTAACGCTGAATTTTCTGCCGCCCTCGAAAAGGAGATCGGGTCGGCCGTACTTACCGATGGCGATGTCAGCGATCCGTTCTTGCCTGGGCTTTTCCTTAACGTCTTCGAGACCGATGAAAGAGGTTCCCGAGTATTTTCTCATGTCCATGACTTATTTCTCCTTGTCCTGGCATGTGGCGCTGCTTGACTTGTTGCCATCCGACGCGTCGAGCGCCTCCGGCGCGGGGGATGTTTTGCTGTTAAGGTCGAGCGTGACGTGGCGCCAGGTCGTGAAATTATTGGTGCGCCTAACCACGCTCCAAAAATCATTGCCGTCGGGCGGCCACGGTGAGCCGTCAAAATTGTCCTGGGTGACGGCGTAGATTATGATGAGCGGCGAGTCGGGAACGGCGGTCATGATGCCGACCCCCGGCGTTCAATTGCGGCAGTGTTCATCCGGCCGCCGGTGTGTCGGTGCTTAAAGTGTTGCGCTTGGGGCTGATGGACGTTATACTGCTTATGCATAGTGACTGCCTTTTGTCTGGGTGTTCAGCCACCCGGTCGTCAAAAAAAGAGCCTGGTGTCCTCTGGCGCCAGGCTCTCGGTTTTTAGGTCGAGATTTGGTCAGTACCGATCGCCGGTTTTTTCCGCCGCGGCTTTACGATCTTTGCATCTGTCGGCCGGGTCGCACACCAATGCCAGACTTCAGTGATTTCCCAAACTCGGATATTTCGGCTCAAGGGCTGGCCAACCGGGAAACCGTCGTGTTCGATTAAGCGCTTGAGCGCCGCCCGGCTGTCGACAATCCCGGACCGCTGCAAGTCGGCGAAACGACAGTAAATCGGCAACAATTCGCCGCCTTGGCGGAGGTGCAATGTTGGCCGTTGTTTTTGGTTTCTCTTCTTACGTTTTGGCGGATCAGCATCGGCATCATCGCCGCTGCCGCGATCTTGACGTCGGTGTGGCGTAATAGTTGCCGCTGCTGATGGCTGTTTGTTCTTGTTCGTCGTTGGTAGCTCCGATGGCTGATCACCAGCCCATCGGTTCACCACGTCGTCGCGTTGTTCAACAGGTAGTGGAAGCATGTTCGGCTCACACATTTTTTGTATGTTGATGTGAGCCGCGTACACCTCCAATTTCAGGCCGTCTAGGTACAATCGTCGGCGTCTAACGGACAATCGTTAGGGACATTTTTGCCGGAAAAATGTCCCTATATGCGGGTGCGTTTCCGGTAGCGGGTGCGGCGCCTGCGCAACGCCCCCACGTCTACACCGAGTATTTCGGCGACCTTCTTCTCAGCCTCGGTTCTCGGCTTGGGCTCGCCCTGCTCAAGTTCGGCTGCCACCAGATTATTTTTCAGATCATCTTCAACTGCCAGCCACGCTGTCTCACTGGCTCGCTTCCGTTGTTGGTTGTATGCCTTCGGCCACCACAGCCGATCCAGCTCGCCCGCAATCAGTCGGAGCGTCTTTTGGCTCGGCGGTGTCCCGCTGCGCAGCAGGTCGAGAATGGCGCGGCGATAGGCATCTTCGGCGGTCGCGGCGTCTCGTTGAGCTTCGGCGTCCAGCGCCAGCATCCGGTCTATGATAAAAGCTCTGTCGGCTCGGGATAGAGCCTGATCGTCGTCGCTCATGACACCGCTGGCATCTTGTTGAACGGCAGAATGTTGGTGTCGCGCTTGGGCTGACGCTTGCGCTTCGGCTCGGGCGCGGGTGGCTGGACGATCGTCTGGATCAAGGCCGCCAGCGTGTGCAGCGCGGCGCTTTTCTCCTTCTCGAAGTCGAAGCGGTTGTAAGTTCGTTCGACCTTCGAACCGACGGCGTGGCCTAAGACGCGCTCGGCAATACCGCGCTCGACCTTCGCCCTGGACATCAGCGTCCTGGCGGTTCTTCTCAGATCGTGGAAGCGCCAACCTGTGACGCCGCACTTGACGTCGAGCGCCTTCTTCATGCGGTCGAAATTGAAGCTCCGATGTCCAGCAAACACGTCGTCGTCGCCGACGAACCGCTGCTGCGCATTGATGATATCGAGCGCCGCCTTGGGCAGCTTGATCTTGCCGCCGTTCTCCTTCTCACGCCGATGATCTTTTCGCATCGTCCAGACGCCGTCCGGCGATACGTCGCTAAATTTGAGGCCGACGACGACGCTGAGGCGCTGCGCAGTCAACAGCGCCAGCCGGACCATTGCTCCGTACGCGCCAGCATCCGGCGCCGACGCGGCTTTCCAGATCGCTTGCAGCTCGTGATCTTCCAGCACCCGATCGCGGCTGCGTTTGTGCTCGGGCACCCGCGGTTTGACCTTGGCGAACGGTGACACGTAGTCGTCGCTGACGTCGAGATACCAAGTGCCGATGGAGCGCAACACGCTGGCGACGTTGTCAGCCATGTACGCACCGTGCGCATCTTCGATCTCATCCAGCAGCCTGGCGAAGGTCGAGCGCTTGATCGAAACGAAAGGCAGGGTGGCCCAGCGCGGCAAGATGTACCGGTCAAGGATGCGCTCCATCTCGTCGGCGGTGCGCAGCTCATTTTTCCGGGCGTAGCGTGTCAACCAGGTAGCCGCCACGTCGGCGACGGTGTCGGGCTTGACCTCGGGAGGTGGCGGCGGCTCGCGCGCTGGCAAACCCTGCTTGATGCGCCGAATCGCCTCGCGGGCTTCGGCTCTGGCCGCCTCGATGGTGTGGGTGTCGGTGTTGCCGATCGTGCCCCAGACCTGCCGCCCCGACGGATCGCGTGCCGTGGCGGTGAAGACGTGCGCGCCGACCGGCATCACCCGTATCCAGTGCCCGACCAGCTCGGGGTCCGGCTCCGGGTAGCGCTTGAGCTTGCGCCGCAGATTGGCAACGTCGGCATCGGTCATCACCCGGCGGCGCGGACGGCGCCGGCGGACCGTCGATATCTTGGAATCCACGAGAAAACCCCTTGGGCTAACGTATGGGCTAACAAGGTGCCCTTGTAACACCGACTAACACTGACTGTACATCGGCTTACATTTAGCCTGTAAATGGAGGGGTTTCAGCGATGCCGCAAGGGGAAATGCATGTCTGTGTTAGTCGATGCTCGAATTTTTCATGTGGTGCTTTCCGAGAAGACGGGATCGGGCGGGGCGACGGCGTTCGGCTGGCTTTCCGCCGCCGTGGCGCTGATCGGGATCACGGTGGGAACACTTTATCAGAAGCGTTTCGGCGGCGGCATGGATTGGCGGCCGGCGCTGTGCATCCAATATGTAGCCGCGGGTATCCTGTTCTCGCTCGGCGCCTTTGTGTTCGAAACCCGCGTCGTGCACTGGACGCCGGCGTTTGTGCTCGCGGTCGGCTATCTGGTCGTGGTGCTGTCGTTCGGCGCCATCTGGCTGTTCTATTTTCTGATCCGCCGGGCGGCGGCGACGCGCGTGGTCAGCCTGTTCTATCTGACCCCGGCGATGACGGCGCTGATGGCGTGGGCGCTGTTCGGCGAGCGGCTGGCACCGCTGGCGCTTGCCGGCATGGCGGTCTGCGTCGTCGGCGTGGCTCTGGTGAACTGGCGCCCGGCCAGTGCGTAATGTTGTTTGATTGTCATTCCGGCGCATAGCCGTTCGAGGAACGGCGTCGCTCTCGCTCGCCTATGTCGCGGGTATCGCGCGGCCGGCTATTCGTCCGGCTGGCGCGGCGTCAACGACCGCGACAGCGCGCCGAGCGCGGCTGCGTGCGTCATGATCAGCTCGAAGTGCTTGCGCGCGTGATCGGTCGTCAACTCGACGAACTCGGCCGGCGATGTCACGCTCGCCAAGAGCCGCGCATATTCCAGCGTGGCGTTGACATTGGCGCTCATCAGTTCGAACGCCTTGGTGCGATAGTCTTCGGCGGCTTGGGCGAGGCTAGGGGCCGGCCGTTCCAGTTCGGGCGCGCCGCTTGTGCTCGTTTGTTCGCATGCTTGGCCGGACGCTCCGCCGGAAAGGTCGCGCGGTCCGCTGGCGCTGGCAAGCCCGTTCGCATAATCCAGCGCGGCGTTGATATTGACCTTGACGTTCTCCAGCATCCAGGACCGATAATCCCTGGCCGATTGGGCGGCGGCCAGGGTCATGTCGTCCAGGTGTTGCAGGGCCCGGTCGTCGTCCGGGGCGGCAACATGGCGGCTGCTGTCAAAGGGCGAACGGCTAACCGCGGCGGTTCGAGCCTGGTTGATCGGTTGGTTGATCATGCCGTTCCTCCCTTGGCCGGTTTTTCCGCCGGCATCCTCGCAGGCAGCGGCCGGCGGCGAAGGCCGAGCGGCCGTAAGCGGTAACGCGGGAAGCGGCGGCTCGATAGTGCCGCCGCGCCCCGCATCGCCTTTCGCCGGCAAACGGTGCAGCACAACAGAGTATAGAGCTAACAATTCCAGCGATGGAATGTCTTTGATTGAAGTCAAGTCGCTAAATTGGGCTGTGCACAGGCAGAATGTCTCATATCGGCGGCTTGTTCCCTGGACGCGAACCCTTTGCCGACACGGCGCGGCACTCCTTCATTCTAAATCAAATCGTACAAATCTAAATTCGCGATCATATTTAAATCGAAAGGCGCGATTGCGTTGTCCAAATATGCACAGACAGGAAGAGGCGGTGCAGGCACTGTATTTGCAGTCGACGCAACTCCGTCGAGATGTCCGTCAAAGTTGCTAGGCTGATGCGTCACATCTGATCGCTTGGCGCACGGCGACGGGAGACAGATCATGCTCGACAAAGCAAGCTTGGATGCGGGTGCGCGTTCGTCAGAGGCCGCGCACACGAGCATTCCAACGGCGCAGACACGTATTCTCGGCGCCGAGATTTTCATCGCCGACGACGATCCGATGATCCGCGATCTTCTCAATACCGCGCTCAGCTCCGAAGGCTATCGAGTGACGGCGTTCAGCGACGGGCATGCGTTTTGCGCTGCCGCGCGATCACGGGCGCCGCCGGCCTGCGTCGTTCTCGATGTGCTCATGCCCGGCCATTCGGGACCGCACATTCTCAAGGAGATCGGCGCTCACCATTATGCCGCGCCCATTATCGCCATGTCGCGCAAGGGCGGCATTCCGACCGTGGTCGAGGCGATAAGAAACGGCGCCTTCGATTTCATCGAAAAGCCGTTCGCGGCAGGCGCCATCGTCGATCGCGTCCGCGACGTCATCGCTGCCTGGCGGCGGCATCGAACGGACGGCGCCGATGGCGAAATCCCGCCGGCGGAATTCCCCGGCCGCGAAATGTTGACGGTGCGCGAGGCGGAGGTTCTGGCCGAAATCGTCGCCGCCGCATCGAACAAGGAAGCCGGGCAACATCTGAGAATTAGTCCACGGACCATTGAGGTCCATCGCGCCCATATCATGACCAAGCTCGGGGCCAAGAACACTGCCGATCTCGTTCGCATCGCACTTAGCAATCGCCAGCACTGAGCGCACACGGCGCGATCACATCGCTGCGCGGTCGCGAGTGTTCACCGCCAGCCGCCGCCGCCGTTCGCATAGACCGTATCCGCGGTCATGAACGGGCAGGCGGCGGAGCAGAGGAACAGCACTAGTTCGCCGATTTCCTCCGGCTCGCCGAAGCGGCCCATCGGTATGTCGTCGAGGAAGCGCCTGATCAGTTCCGGCGAAGACTGCGCGGCGTCCTGGAACGGGGTCTTGATCGGTCCCGGCGAGATCGACAAGGCGCGAATGCCCTGGGTCGCGAACTCCCGCGCCACACCCATGGTCATGGTCACCACCGCGCCCTTGGCCGCGGCGTAGTGGATCGACGAGCCCGGGCCGCCGCGCCGGTGCGCCATGCTTGCCATGTTGACGATGACGCCGTGCTTGTTGGCGAGCATGTGCGGCAACACCGCCTGCATGGCGTAAAACGTGCCGTTGACGTTGAGCGCAAAGGTGTTGTCCATCAGCGCGTCGTCGATCTCGAGAAATTTGGCGCGGCGAATCGCGGCGCCGGCCGAGTTGAACAGGAACTGCACGCCGCCAAAGGTCTCGACCGCGGTCCTGACCATGTCCTCTACCTCGCCGCGCCTGGTGACGTCGACCTTCAAGGCCAGCGCCTTGCCGCCGTTGCCGCTGACCGCGGCAGCCGTTTCACGAGCGCTGCCATCGTTAATGTCGGCGCACACGACATTGGCGCGCTCGCGGGCGAAGATCAGCGCAGTGGCGCGGCCGATCCCGCTCGCGGCGCCGGTGATGATGACGGTCTTTCCCGCAAAATAATCCGGTGTCTTCGGCATGGCGGCTCTTGTCCCCTATGTAATCGGTCTGAGTTTGCCCGTTCCCTGCCTCTGTCACAATTGGATATCCGCCGGTGTCATAATCGCCGCCGGTCATCCCGCGGCGACAGATTGTTCACCATGTGCTTGGCGCGGCCTGCCCGAGCAACAAAAGAAATTATTGGTCGTCGTAAAAACGCGGATCAAACAAAAACTGTCATATGACGGTCACAATCAAAGATCGCCTCACTTAACGCGATTTTATCAAATTCCGACTAGCAAATTAATTTCGCAATCGACGCCTCTCCGATCGCCCGCCCGAAATTCAGCTCACCGTCGTGATCGCGCTACTCCGCAAGCTCAGCGTTCAGCGTCCGCCGCTGCTGGCGGACATCACGGTCGTCGAGCGGATGTGGCGCGCTGCGCTCTCTCCCGGCAAGAAGCTCCCGCAATACGAGGATGTCGTACTTGGCGGCCTCGGGCGCCTTGCCGATCATTTGCTGTTGTTCGAGCGCAATGCGCCGGCCGGAGCTTTCAAGGTGCTGCGGGCGGGCCGAAAGATCCGCGAGTGGATCGGCTTCGACGTCCGCGACAAGCAGATCGCGGATCTGCCGCGCGATTGCGCGATCGCGCTCGGTGCGGTCCTGGATCAATCGATCGAAGCGTCGGCGCCGGTTCCCTACCGCATGCATCGCGTCGCCGACGGCATGATCGAGACCTATGAGATGCTGGCCTTCCCGATGGCGTGCCGCTGGGGACAGGCCCTGGTCGGCGTGTATGTGGCGGAAGCCGGCACCAGGTACAATCTGGTGGACACAATCTTCCGCTCGACCAATGAGGGCATTCTCGCGCTGGCGACCATCCGCAATGCGGCGGGCGCCCCGATTGATTTTCAGATCGTGGCCTTCAACCAGGGCGCCGCGGAGATGCTCGGCATCGAGGAGCGGCATTTACAGTGGTGCCGGCTTTCCGAGCTGCCGCTGGGAGCGGCTTCGCTTGGCATTCGCGACCGCTTGATTGCCAGCATCGGGACCGGGCAATTTGACCAGTTCGAGTTCGCCTTCAGGCGCGACAGCGCCGAAGTCCATCTGAATATCGGTGTCGCGTCCGTCGGCGAGCTGTTGTCGATGACGCTGACCGATATTGGCGATCTCAAGCGGCGGGAAGCGTCGTTTCGCCTGCTGTTCGACGGCAATCCGGTGCCGATGTGGCTGTACGATCCGAGCGACCTGCGGATTTTGAACGTCAACGATGCCGCGCTGTCGCATTATGGCTACAGCCGTGCGCAGTTCCAGAACATGGCGCTGCCCGAGCTCTGGCCGCATGACGAACGGGAAATTCATCGCGAGGTGGCAAAATCGGTGGGCGAAAAATACCAGTCGAACCGAACTTGGCGCCATCTTAAGGCCGATGGCAGCGAAATCGAAGTCCTTATCTATGCCCGCCGGGTGCCGTTCGGCCGCATGCATGCCATTCTGGTTGCCGTTGTCGACGTCACCGAACGCAAAGCGGCCGAAGCTCGCATCGCCTACATGGCGCATCACGATGCCTTGACCGATTTGCCCAACCGCGTGCTGTTTCATGAGCGGCTGAACGAACTGCTCGCGCAGGTGCGGCGGCATGGCGAAAATCTCGCGGTGCATTGCCTCAATCTCGATCACTTCAAAGGCGTCAACGACGCGCTCGGCCACCCGATGGGTGATGCGCTGTTGCAAGCGGTCGCGCAGCGTTTACAAAAATGTCTGCGCAACAGCGATATGGTGGCGCGCCTGGGCGGCGGCGAATTTGCCGTCGTGCAATATCCCCTCGACAATCCGAACCAAGCCAGCGCGCTGGCCAGCATGCTGATCGAGACGGTGAGCAAGCCGTACGAGGTACACGGACACGAATTCGTCATCGGCGCCAGTATCGGCATTGCACTTTCGCCCAGCGACGGCGACGAAGCCGATGGGCTTCTGCGTAATGCCGATATCGCTCTTTACCGCGCCAAAGCCGAAGGTCGCGGTACCGCGCACTTCTTCGAACCGGAGATGGATCGGCGCATCCAGGCGCGCCGGCTTCTGGAACTCGATCTGCGCAAGGCTTTTGCCAACGGCGAGTTCGAGCTGTTCTACCAGCCACTGATCAATCTCAATAGCAACGCGGTCAGCGGTTTCGAGGCGCTGCTGTGTTGGCGGCATCCGAACCGCGGCATGATCGCGCCGGGCGACTTCATCCCGCTCGCCGAAGAAATCGGGCTCATTGTGCCGCTGGGCGAATGGGTGCTGCGCAACGCGTGCATGGAAGCGATGCGATGGCCGGGTGAACTCAAGGTCGCTGTCAATCTGTCGCCCGCGCAGTTCCGGAGCCGCGGCGTGGTAAAAGCCGCCCTGACCGCGCTCGCCTATTCGCGCTTGCCGGCCGATCGCCTGGAATTGGAAATCACCGAATCGGTACTGCTCGGCGAAACCGATGCAAATCTTGCGACCCTGCACCAGCTTCGCGAAATCGGCGTCCGCATCTCGATGGACGATTTCGGCACCGGGTATTCGAGTCTGAGCTATCTGCGATGTTTCCCATTCGACAAGATCAAGATCGATCGCTCGTTCGTCAGCGAGCTATCCGAGCGGCCGGATTGCGTCGCCATCATTCGGGCTGTCGCCGGACTGGGACTGAGCCTCGGCATCGCGACGACGGCGGAGGGAATTGAAACCGCCGAACAGCTCGAGCGCGTGCGCGCGGAGGGATGCACGGAGGTGCAGGGCTATCTGTTCAGTCCGCCGCGGCCGGCGTCCGAACTGGGCGATCTGATCGGCGCCGAACAAGCGAAGGCAGTCGCGGTCGCATAGGTCGCCGTGCCAAATCCTCAAGCCTTCTGCGCGCGGAAATTGCTGAAGCGTGCTCTGGCGGAATTACATCGGGCCGCCTCCCACGGCTGTCTCGCGTGCAATAAAAGTGGAGGTTAAGGTGTGCGGCTTGGCACACTGATAAGGCAGCGGTTTTCTTCCCGGCTCCCCAATATTCGCAACAAGGATTAACCCGATGTCTCCACGCACTCCGATCGACTATCGCGACGCCTCCCGGAAGTCCGCGCCGTGTTCGACGACATCAAGCGCACGCGGCAGATCGAGGATGTGAACAATTTCTGGAAGTATCTCGCGCATGACCCGGCGACGCTCAAGCGCACATGGGAGAGCATCAAGCAGATCATGGCGCCGGGCGCGCTCGATGCGCTCGCCAAGGAGATGATCTACCTTGCGGTCAGTGTCACCAATGGCTGCGGGTATTGCATTGCCAGCCACGGTGCCGCGGCGGGCAAGGCCGGCATGAACGAAGCGATGTTCGGCGAGCTGATGGCCGTCGTCGGCATGGCCAACGAAACCAATCGCCTGGCCAACGGCTACCGTGTGCCGATCGATCCAGCGTTCGAGAAGTAATACCGAGGGCTTAGCCCTTCACGCCGCTGGTGTTGGCCCGCGGCGCGCCCGGCGTTGCCGCACCACCTTTGCCGCCGGCCGCAGGCTTCATGCTTTGTGCCGCGGGCGGGTTTGGTGGAACAGCCGCGGTCTGTTGCGTGGTTTCGCGCCCGTTGAGCCCGTAGAACACGATACCGAGAATGACGGCAATGGCGAGCGCCGCCAGCGTGATGCCCCCGGCGCCAACCCATCCCGTGGAAATCTGCAGCATCGGGTCCGGCTGATGGACTTCTTGCGTCGGCAGGCGGGCGGTCGGCGGCCGGTCACTTTCGGACGAGTCGGCCATCCTTTGCTTCGGTCCGCGGTTCATATTTTCATCAGCCATGGTGGCCTCCCGGAAACGCCTTTGTGGTCGGCGCCTGAAGGAGAATGCCGGGGCAGGAAATTGGGTTCCGTCATTCGGACGGGCTGACGATTTCAAAGCCTGCGAAACGGGAGGAAGACCTGGCCCAGCGGCCGCGCCTCGGCTGCAAACGACGTAATTGGAGATCCGGCGCGACAAAAGGCGGCCCCGGTAGGACCGGGGCCGCCTCGCGCTCGGTATGAAAGCGTGTGTTATTGAGGTTGGGTGTTTGTCTGTGGTGCGGGCGCCGGCGCCAGGCTTGGATTTGCCGGATTGAGCGGACGCGGCGTGGTCGCAGGCGGTGCCAAAGGCGCCATGCGCGTTGCTGCCGGCGGCACGGTCTCGTTGGACGCCGTCTGGGTCGGTTCGTGACCAATGCTGAAGGCAAGCGCCGCCAGGACGACTAAGACCAAGGCGCCGGCGATCCAGCCCCAGCTCGTATTTCCGCCTCGCCCCACCGGCTCGTACTCGTATGGCGTGCCGGGCCGCAGCGGATCATCGTTGAAGTTCCGATAGTCGGACATGACGAACCTCCGTCTCCGAGTGGTGCGCATGACAACTTGCCGCAGCCCGGCTGGTTTCCTCGCCGCTCCCGCACGACGGGATAGCGGCCCTACCGAGCCCGCATAACACTCAGCATTTGTGCGTAAGCGCACTGGAACAAATTGAAACGCGCCGGGTGTGCGACGTGTTGAACGGCGGGCGGAACCGGCTATTGTGCGGGCATCCTGCCTAGTGCGCTCGTAGCTCAGCTGGATAGAGCATCAGACTTCGAATCTGAGGGTCGGGAGTTCGAATCTCTCCGAGCGCGCCAGTTAGACCATAACGTGGCGGGCGGCCCGGTTCTGCGGCAGCCGATCCGTCATGAAAGTCATGCGGTCATTTGGATGTCACCGCCACCGTGGAGGAACTACCCGTGACATTGATATTTTGCGTGCCAGGTACCTGATCGGAGCCCGGCTTGTTGGAATCCAGGCACAGGATCGGCGTGCAGCTAAGCGTCTGACCCCTGGCGCCGTTGTAGACCAGGACCACATTTGCGGGAAACGGGTAATTTTCCAAAGTGGCTGGCAGTGAGGTGCTGGCGACGGCAATGTCGAGCGCGCCGATCTGCCGGCCGTCGGCGGCGTAGAAATACACGTTGGTTTGACCGAGCGCCGCTCCGATGACGTAGACCCGGCGCCTTGATTGTACGACGACAATCGCGATGCCTTTGTCCGCCACCACCACATCCTTGACGTCCGTTGGAAAGTCGATCGCGATCGATTTGCTTACGCCGAGCGCCAGGAACCGGGCGGTGGCATCGCTGCCGATCACTTGCATGCTCGCAAGTTGTGGCTCTGCCGCCGGCGCACGGCCGGTGGTGACGAATCCGACCAAGGCAATTGCCGCGACGAACGACGCGGTTAGGAACCCTGTGCTGCGCGTCATGTCCGGGCGCTCAATCGTGGTAAATGGAACGTCAAAGGGAGTTTTAAAATCCGTCCCTTTCGCGAATCCTAACAGGACCATCCGGTCAAATACTTAGTCGCGCGACGTTATTGTTACATCCGGCGGCGGGGCGCACCGTCCCGCCGCTCAACTCCCAGACTCAAGAGATCTTTGCCGGTAGCGCTTAGTCGCCCGCCGACCTTATCCTTCGATCAATTCGGAGGCCGTTGGCGCCGCGCCTTCGCCCAAGTCATGCCCTGCGAACTGAACGGACGCCGGCATCTGCAGCACAGTTGCGTGCTGGCCGACGGTCAAGCGTGTAACAAGAACGATCTGACCATCCGGAAATTCGAGCGCGTCGTGGTGGACATTCGGGTCATCCATATTGATCTGCCGGAAACGCGCCACCTTGTGATTCACGCGAGCCTTGCCGAACAGGCTGAAGGCGCGGTCATATTGAACGTCGCTGTCGAAGGCGAGCTCGGTGCCCGGAAGCAGGCACACCGCAACGCTGGGCTCGCCCACGGCGGCAAAGCCGCGCGTGATCGATTTGGCAAAATCTGTCGCGATCAGCGTGTCCCCGACCTTGGCTGGCCGCGAAGCCACGAGATGCAAACTGTAGTCGCACATGGAAGCACTCCTCTCCAGCTAATTTTCAGAGAATTTTTCGGACAGCCACAGGGCTGCCCCGCAAATGGAACACCGGGGTTGATCAAATGTTCCTGCTGATGCCGGCGCCGAGATGAAATGTTCCGCAATCGAGAAGCGACAATGTTAGCGAAGCCGCCGCTCTGGAACGGGCTCCAGACGCGAATCGTTGCAGTCTCAACCGATCGAAAATGCCGGCGGAGGGCGCCAGTCGTAGATCCAATCGTAGTGCGCGAGCAGGCGCTTGCCGCCGATCAACCACATCGCCGTGTCGCGCAGGTGGCCGGTGACGCCGGCAAGGTGATAGCGGGCGCCGTTGCGTGCTGCCAAACGCTGCACTTTTCGCGTCCGGGCACGCCGGATGGCGCAGTAGGTTTGCAGTGCGGCCGGCGCGTCCTCCGGATTTTTCGCGAGGCATTGCGCCGCCACTGCGGCATCCTCAATAGCCATGGCGGCACCTTGCGCCAAATACGGCAGCATAGGGTGCGCGGCGTCGCCGAGGAGCGCCACCGGCCCCTTTGACCAGTGCCGCAGCGGGCGACGGTCATGAAGCGCCCACTTCAGCCAGGCTTCGGGCAAACCAACCAGCGCGCGCGGCGCAGGCGCCCAAGCCTCGGCCGTAAGCCGCGGAATGACTTCGGCACGGCCTGCGGGCTCGCTCCATCCGGGTGCGTTCCAGCCGTCCGCCGTGATGACGACGATGTTGATCACGCGGCCCGACTTGACCGGATAGTGCACCAGATGGGCATCACGCCCGAGCCAGAGATGGATCACCGGCTCGCGAAATTCCGGCGCCACCTCGCGCGCGGCAACGAGGCCGCGCCAGGCGATACGTCCGGCAAAGCGCGGCGGCTCGCGGTCGCCGAAGCGTTGGCGCATCACTGACCACAGGCCGTCCGCCGCCAAGAGCGCGACGCCACGCTGCTCGGTTACGCCGCCGTTACCGCGCGCCGAGGCGGTCACGCCGTTGGGATAGCTGACGCAGTCGTCCACGCGCATGCCCAGCCTGACTGTAATGCCGAGTTGCTCGGAAGCCGCGGCCACCAGCGCCGCCTGCAGATCGCCGCGATGGATCAGCCAATAAGGTGCACCGTAGCGCCGTTCCGCAGCCTCTCCGAGCGGCATGCGCACGATTTCGCGGCCACTTGCCGCGCTGAGCACGCGCAATGCCAAAGGCGCGACGACAAGCGGTCGTAGCCGGCTCTCCAGGCCGAGATCGATCAGCGTCCGGGTGGCGTTGGGCGAGAGCTGAATGCCGGCGCCGGTTTCCTCCAGCCGCTCGGCCTGCTCCAGCACGACGACGCGGAAGCCGTTGCGGGCGAGTGCAAGCGCAGTGGTCAAGCCGCCGATGCCGGCCCCGGTGACGATGACCCTGCGCGCGGACGTCAGGGCAGGCGCTCCGGCCAATGGCTCAGGCGTAGACGTCGTGCAAGGCGCATTCCGGCGGCCGCGCGGCATTCGCTGCGAGCGTCGGGTTGTGGCGATAGAGCGTCGAGCAATAGGGGCAGACGTACTCGGCGTCCTCCCCCATGTCGCAGAATACATGCGGATGATCGAACGGCGGCATGGCCCCCACGCACATGAATTCCTTGGCGCCGATTTCGATCACCGAAACGCCGACGTCGTTGTGAAAGTGAGGAACGATCGCTTCCGCCATGTTCTGTCCGCCTTGCCGGGCCGCAGCATAACCGTGCGGCGCTGGAATTTCCAGCAATCCGTTGTCAAAAAGCCGCAAATTACCGCGAGCATCGCCGATAACATTTAGGCGGCTTGGATTCGGACGATGGGGCAAAAACTGCTCGGGCGGAACTGGCGCCACCCGGCGCTCGCGCTCGCTGCTGCTGTCATCTTCGGGGGTGCGGCCCTCGTGGTTGGTCGCGGTGCGCTCGACGTGGCGCAACAATTTGCCGCCGCTGACGATCCGGTCCAAATCACCGATCGGGCGCTGGACCGCGTGTTCAGCCGAGGCGTCGCCGAAGGCGAAATCCGATCGGCGCTCACCGCCGGCGATGTCGACCTTGCGCAAAGCTTTCTGGATCTGGCGGCCGACCGCAATGTGGCGGTCGATCCAGGTCTGTCCGACAAGGTGCGCGAGGCGAAGGCGAAAGCCGGATCGGTGACCCATACCGCCGGACGATTTGCGCAAGGCCTGTGGACCGGTGAGCCCCACGATCTCGCGAGCCTTGCCGGTACTGCGGTTGGCGATCTCTTCGTGTTCGGAGATATTCGCGATGCGGCGCGCGAGGGGACACGCTATTTGACCGGTCAGCCGACCGATTTTTGGATACTCGGTCTTGCCAGTGTCGGAATTGCGATTACGGCGGGCACCTATGCTTCGCTCGGTGTTGGGGCGCCGACGCGTGTCGGTCTGACCCTCGTCAAGGCGGCGCGTCGTACCGGCCGGCTCAATCCCGCATTGACCGTCCGTGTCGCGCGCGAAGCGGTGAAGGTCGAAAAGGCGGGCGGGCTGGTCGATCTGGTAAGCGATGTCTGCAGGATCGAAAGCAAGGCTGGGTCGCAAGCCGCGCTGGACAGTCTGAAGGTTGCCGAGGAGCCACGGGACGTATCGCGGCTGGCGCGTCTTTCGGCGGCCAAGGGCGGCAAAACACGCGCCATTATCAAGCTTCTCGGCCGCAGCGCTATTTTGCTCGCGGTAACCGCCTTCGATCTCGCCACCTGGCTCATTTGGGCGGCGCTGGCGGTGCTGGGCTTCTTCGCTTCCTGCAAAGCCACGGTCGAGCGCGCGACCCAACGCCACGTTGACCGGCGTAAGATGCGCCGCGCGCAAGCCGACCTGCGCGCGCTGGCGGTGCCGTCAGCTGCTTAGGCGCACGGGATAAGTGGTGAAGCCGCGGAATCGGGCGCGGCCGCCCCGCGCCGGGGCTCCCGTTCGTTCGATACGGGCGAACCGCCGCAGCAATTTGCCGATCGCGACTTGCGCCTCCATGCGGGCAAGGGACATTCCGGCACAGGCGTGAATGCCGGTCGCGAAGGCGAGATGCCGGTTCGGCCGACGGCGGATATCGAGCCGGTCGGGATCGGGGAATTGGTCCGGGTCGCGATTGGCGGCGCCGATGCAGATATGCACGTAGGTCCCGGCGGCGATCTCGGTGCCGCCCAGCGCAGTGTCGGTGACGGCTCTGCGATTTCCCAGCTGGTTCGAGCTTTCCATCCGCAAAAATTCCTCGACCGCCGTTTCAAGCGCTTCGGCGTGGTCGCGCAGGTCCTGCATCGCGTCGGGATGGCGAATAAGAAGGTCGACCGCGTTGCCGATCAGGTTGGTCGTCGTCTCGTGACCGGCGTTGAGCAGGAAAATGCAATTGTGGATCAATTCCAGCTTCGAGAGCCGCTCATCGTTGCCGCCTGGCGCGGCGTAGTCGCTGGCCTCGACAAGTTTCGACAGGATTTCCGCCGGATCGTGATGGCTCGTTCGCAAACGGCGAGAGACGACGTCGTTCAAATAAGCCTTGAAGTCTGCAACGGCCCGGACGCCGGTGTCGAATTGTTGCCGGCTGAGCAGCGGCTCCAGCGCGCCGAGAATGGCGAGCGACCATCCGCGTAACGGGCCGCGCTCGTCCGGCGGAATGCCCAGCATGTCGCCGATCAGCTGTACCGGAATTGCTGCAGCAAAATCCGCGATCAAGTCGATCTCGCCCCTTTCCGCCGCCGTCTCCAGCAGGCGATCGACGAGAGTCTCGATTCGCGGTTGCAATGCGCGCAAGGCGCGCGGTGTGAAGGCGGGCGCAAGCAGCTTTCGCACCCGCGTGTGGTAGGGCGGATCGTTGAAAACCAAACTGGTCGTGTGATGCTCATAGAGAAGGCTGTCGGCGAAATTCGGCCGAAAATCGAGCTTCTTGTCGGAACTCCAGGTCTCGGTGTCGCGGTAGACGGACAGGCAATCGTCATAGCGCGTCAAAAAATACGATCCGTCCGGCAGTCGATGAACGGGATCGAATTGGCGCAGCGCGCCGTAGGTCGGATAAGGATTGTCAAGGAATTCTGCCGACAGCTTCCTTAAGTCGAAGCCGGCCACGGCCGCCGGCGGGGCAGGGGCCGCAGCCACCGCACCCGTTCCAGTATGTGATTGCTCAGCCACGATCGGCGCGCGCTGCGCCGTTGATCGCAGCGATCACTGCTTGACCAATGAACAGGCCGGATTGGGCGGGCCGAACGCCTGCTCGCCCGGGATATGCGTGAGAAATCTTGTAGTAGTCCCACGGATATTTTGATTCCTCCGGGGTCTTCACCTGCACCAGGATGAGATCGTGGACCATCAAATTGTCGGCGCGCAGATGGCCGTTGTGCGCAAAGAAGTCGTTGACCGGCGTCTCCCGCATTTTCGCCGCGACCTTGAGCGGGTCGTCGGTGCCGGTGGTCTTGATGGCGTTGAGATAGCTCATGACCGAGGAATACACCCCCGCCTGCCACATCGTCGGCATCCGGTTGATCTTGGCAAAGAAGCGCTTCGACCATGCGCGCGTCTGCTCGTCCATGTCCCAGTAGAAGGACGTTGTCAGCAGCAACCCCTGCGCCGCCTTCAGGCCCAAAGCATTGACGTCGGTAATGAGGACCAACAGGCCGGCCATCTGCTGGCCACCTTTGAAGATGCCGAATTCGCCGCCGAGCTTGATGGCGTTGACATTGTCGGGCGGGCCGCTGGCGATGCCGATGATTTTGGCTTTCGAAGCCTGGGCCTGGAGGATGAAGGACGAGAGGTCGGGTGTCGCGAAAGGATGCCTCACCGAACCGAGCACTTTGCCGCCGTTTTGCTCGATCACCTGCGAGGCGTCGCGCTCCAACGCATGGCCGAATGCGTAATCGGCGGTGAGAAAGAACCAGGTATTGCCGCCGCGCTTGGTCACTTCCTGCGCCGTTCCGACGGCGAGCGACCGGGTATCGAACACCCACTGCATCGCGTAAGGCGAGCAAAACTTGCCGTGGAAATCAGCGGTGCCGGTCGAATGGGTGATGAAAAGCTTCTTGCGCTCGTTGGCGACGTTTTGCACCGCCAAGCCCACGGCCGAGACCGGCACGTCGACGATGAGGTCGACCTGGTCACGGTCGTACCATTGCCGGGCGATGCCGGCAGCGATGTCGGGCTTGATCTGATGGTCGGCGGAAATCACCTGAATCGGCTTGCCGAGCACCGCGCCGCCGAAATCCTCGACCGCCATTTGCGCCGCGGCCACCGAACCCGGCCCGGTTGCCGTCGCTGCCGGACCTGACAAGTCGGTCAGCACGCCGATCTTTACCACGTCGTCGGAAACTTGCGCCCTGGCGATGCCACTCGGAAGCGCCAACAGCGTGGCGAGAAAAACGAGCCCCATGCGTTGCATCATGTTCGTGGCCTCCGGCGTCCTGCGCGAGGTGGAGTTGGTCTTAAAGCGCGGTGTGCGAGCTATTCGGCACGGAAGCGGTTTGCCGCTTCCGTGCCGGTCTGCAGAGAACGGTCCGTTTGCTCAGAGATCGGCGTCCCACGCAATCGGCAGATAGGCGTAACCGGTTCCGGACTTGGCGACATGGCCGATGCCCGGGAACGGCAGATGGGTGCCGGCGATCGTCAGTCTGTCGGCCGCCGCCATGTCCATCACCTTCCTGCGGGTTGCGATCGCCATGGCCGGGTCAAGGTCGAACGCGATGGCGCGCTCCGGTTCGGGGAATTGCAGCGTCGCGTTGTGGACGATGTCGGTCCACAGCAGGAGCTGGCTGCCGGTCGGAGCGAGCCGAACCATGGTGTGGCCGACGGTGTGGCCAGGTGCAGAGACCGTCGAGATTCCCGGAGCGATCTCGCTGCCGTCCTTGAATGTCTGCACCTTGCCCGCGGCGGCGTATGGCTTGAATGCCGCGCGACCAAGCATGGCGAAGTCTTTCCAGAACGGCTTGGCATCGGGCACCTTGATGTCGCCCTCCGTCCACCACGCGTATTCCTCGCCGTTGACGTGGATCGTCGCGTTCGGGAACGCGATTTTCTTGTCGGTCGTCAATAAGCCGGCGGCGTGATCGGGATGAATGTGGGTGATCACGACAGCATCGATGTCGGCGGGGTTGATACCCGCGGCCGCAAGGCTCTTCGGCAGGCGGCCGAGCGATGGTGCAAAGACGTTGGACGTGCCGGTGTCTATGAGGATCAATTTGTCGCCGGTATTGATCAGCCATTCGTTGACGGCTGTGTGCTGGATGTCGGCCGGTTGGTATGCGGCTTTCAGTAGCTTTTGTGCGCCCGCAGGATCGCCGGACCACAGCTCTGTCTTAAGCGGCGCCCAGCCGTCATTGAGCACGGTGACTTCATAATTGCCGACCTTAAGTCGGTAGACGCCTGCCACCTGTGCGCCGGCGGGTGTTTCTTTCGCAGCAGCCGGGAAAGCGGGAAGCAAAGCGCCGCCAAGCGCGGCGAGTCCCAACGAACGTCGCGTGATGTCCATGTGCTCCTCCCTGAGCGGTTTTATGCACGTCGAAAGCCGGGGATTTGCCCGGTATTGATTATGAATTGCGTGCTTTTTTCGCAACGCTACGCAAGCCCGGCGTGGCGGTCAAGACGAGGGCGGACGAACGACGCGGGTCGGTGACGTGCATCGGCGCCCGGATCGGTTATGGTCACGCTCATGCCGCGGTTCGTGCGTGACGATGTGGAGATCGCGTTTCTCGACGAAGGCGCGGGCGAGCCTATCGTGCTTGTGCATGGCTTCGCCTCCAATAAGGAGGTGAACTGGGTCTTCCCGGGCTGGGTGACGACGCTGACGCGGGCGGGGCGCCGGGTGATTGCGCTCGACAATCGCGGCCACGGCCAATCTACCAAGCTCTATGATCCAGCCGCCTATCACAGCGCCATGATGGCGGGGGATCTGCGCGCGCTGCTCGATCATCTCGGCCTACAACGCGCCGACATCATGGGCTATTCGATGGGGGCGCGGAACACGGCATTCTTGGCGCTTGCGCATCCCGAACGCGTGCGCGCGGCGGTGCTTGGCGGCCTCGGCTTTCATCTTGTCGAGGGCGGTGGGCTGTCGGAGACGATTGCGCACGCACTCGAAGCGCCGTCGCTGGCCGACGTCTCCGATCCGATGGGGCGTACGTTCCGGGCCTTCGCGGAGCAGACGCGTTCCGACGTGCGCGCGCTGGCCGCGTGCATACGCGGCTCGCGGCAAACGCTCACGCCGACCGAGGTCGGCCGCATTGCAGTGCCCGTTTTGGTCGCGGTCGGCAGCAAGGACGACATCGCCGGCTCGCCGGAGCAACTCGGCGCGCTTATTCCCGGCGCGCAGGTGCTCGTCATCCCGGGCCGGGACCATCAGCGCTCAGTTGGCGACCGGGTCTTCAAGGCCGGCGTACTGGATTTCCTGGCACAGCGCTCCTAAGCGCTCCCCGGAAAGCTCCAGCTGGGCCAAAGGCCGCATTGATCGGCCATTGACCGCCATCCGGTCCCCCTCTGGTTTCTATGCTGCGGTTCCCCAATATGATAGAATTACCTTCTGTGTTGCGGCGCGGCAATATGACAGAACCGCGCCATCCTCCGGGAGGCATCTGATGGCCCAATATCAGACGAAGCCGGTCCTCGATAAGGTCGATCCGGTCTGGGCGCGCATTCGCCGCGAGGCGGAAGAGGTGTTGCGGCGCGAGCCGGAGCTCGCGACGTTCATCTATTCGACCATCCTCCACCACGACGCGCTTGAAGGAGCAATTGTCTATCGCCTGGCGGAGCGGCTCGATCATGCCGGCTTGGCAAGCGAGCTGATCCGACAAGCCTATAGCGATGCGCTCAAGGACACGCCCGCGATCGGCGAGAGTTTCCGCGCCGACATCGCCGCGACCGTCGATCGCGATCCGGCCACCCATCGGCTGCTCGAGCCTGTGCTGTACTACAAAGGCTTTCATGCCATTCAGACGCATCGGCTTGCGCACTGGCTTTGGACCAAGGGCCGCCGCGATTTCGCGCTTTACCTGCAGAGCCGCGCGTCAGCGGTCTTCCAGTGCGACATCCATCCGGCGGCGCGGATCGGACGCGGCATTTTTCTTGATCACGCCACCGGTCTGGTGGTCGGCGAAACCGCGGTGATCGAAGATGACGTGTCGATGCTGCACGACGTGACCCTCGGCGGCACCGGCAAGGAGGCCGGCGATCGGCATCCGAAGATTCGCTACGGTGTCATGATCGGCGCCGGCGCCAAGATTCTCGGCAACATCGAAGTCGGGCATTGCGCGCGTATTGCGGCGGGCTCTGTCGTGCTCAAGACGGTGCCGAATAACGTTACAGTCGCCGGGGTGCCGGCCAGGGTTGTGGGCCGCGCCGGTTGCCCTGAGCCTGCGCGTCTGATGGACCAGATGCTCTACGACGAGATTTGATTTCCCGCCGACGCGTGCTATGCGGTTTGCGGCAGGAGACGCTCAGTGGACGTGCAGGAAGTCAAAAAGCTCGACGCTTATCTGAAGAAGCTGTTCGGCAATGCGCGCGTCCGCGTGGTGCCGCGGCCGAAAAAGGACAATTCCGCCGAGGTCTATGTCGGCGATGAATTCATCGGCGTGCTTTTTGTCGACGACGAGGACGATGAGCGCTCCTACAATTTCCAGATGGCGATTCTGGGCAGCGATCTGGACTAGGCTGAAATCTGATGTTCGAGATCGGACGACGGATGACGACCGGCCGCTGACCGCCGTCATCTGATCTCCGCGTGCAGCTCCGCGATCAGCCGGTCGAAGCCGGCGGCGACGCTACGCCAGTCCCGCAGCCATTGGCGCGGAAACCGCAGCGTGATCTCGGCGGCTGCAACTAATCGCTCCTGGATGCAGGTGCCGGGCACGGTGCGAACCGGCCGCGTGCAGCGGGCAAAGAATTGCTCGGGCTTGTCCGCCAGGTAGATCAGGTCTTCGCCTTCATACGGCGTGCCGGGGCGAAACGGCAGAATGGCAAGCCCGTCCGGACCGGCCGTCGCCTGCAACTCGATATAACGCGGATAGATGGTGCGTAGCCGCTCGGCAGGCGCCAGCACGGCGCCAAGGCCTGCGATGGTGACGAACAAGCGGTCGTCGCCTGGCCACACCGGCACACCATCACCTTCGTTCGCAGCCAGCGGCCTAGCGGCGCCTTTGTCGTCCGCACGCGGCGGCGCGAGCGAGGGCCAAAGAAAGACCAGGTCGATCCGCTCATGGGCCCCAGGGTTACGTTGCACGGCGGCGCGGATCGCCGCCGGCGGCACGTTGAAGATCACGCCGGCGACCGTGACCGGAACGGCCGGGGCATCGCGTGCGGCCGGAGCCGGCCAGGTCGGCCACAACACGTAGGAAACAAAGGTTGCGGCTGCGGCGATCAGCACCGCGAGCAACACGAATGGCAGCAACAGGCTGCGGGATTTGCGGCGTAGTCTTGATCGAGGAACCGCGTGCGCCGTCATGCCGTGCCCGTCGCTCACTGCGAATCGCCGGCCAGTATGACATGGGGCGAGGAGCGCGCGGTCGTTAACCCTTTCTTAAGCAAGCCGTGGCGACGCGCCGCATGCTCTGCAATTGCTTCCGGAAAGACCGGGAGGCGTTCCGAATGACCGAGGCTGTGTGGCCGGCGATTTCGCCCGAAGCTATCCAATCCCTCTTTGCACTCGCCATCGGTTTTGCAGTTGCCGGGCTCTGTTCCAGCGCCTATCGGCTGTTCGGCCTGCACTTCCCGAGTTTCCGCCTGCTCGAAACCGGGCCGAAGGCGGCGCGGCTCGCGGCCGTGCCGTTGCTCATCTTCTCCGCTCCGTTCCTCATAATGCGCAACACCTTGCGCGGCCGGCGCATTGAGCGCCGCCCGGCCGAATTCGTCATGATCGCGACCGTGATCGCGGGTCTGTGGAGCCTGATGTCGGGAACGGCCGTGGTGATGGCGCTGCAAGCGCTGCTCAACGGCTGATGCAGATTTCGAGCAGGCTGGCGAATTTCCGCTTATTCCAGCGCAAGCGGGAATCCGGTAGGGCTTGCTGCGTTCCGCTTTCGCGGGCACGAGCGCCAATCGGGTTCATAACATGATCTACCAACTCGACGACCAGAAGCCCGATTTGCCGGAGGAGGGCCGCTATTGGGTCGCGCCGAGCGCTTCCGTCATCGGCAAGGTGCGCTTGAAGATCGATTGTAGCGTCTGGTTCGGCGCCGTGCTGCGCGGCGACAATGAGTGGATCGAGCTTGGCGAGCGCTCGCAAATTCAGGATAACGCAACGCTGCACACCGACCCTGGCTTTCCAATCACCATCGGCCCGGATTGCGTGATCGGCCACAGCGTCATTCTCCACGGCTGCACGGTCGGTGCGCATGCACTTATCGGCATGGGCGCAATCGTGCTCAACGGCGCGCGCATCGGCGCTCATTGCCTGGTTGGCGCCGGCGCACTTATCACCGAGGGCAAGTCGTTTCCGGAAAAATCGCTGATCGTCGGGGCCCCGGCACGAGTCCTGCGCACGCTCGATGATTCGGCGGCGACGGCGATCGCGGCCGGCGCCGATTTTTACGTCCGCAACTTCAAGCGATACGCGAAAGGACTAAAGCCGATCGGATAGGGTTCGACCCAGCCCTCATTTCGCTTCGGCGGTTTCCGGTTGGCCCGGGACCTCTGGCGCGCCGGCGATCCTGACTTTATCGCCCGTGGCAATGCCGTCCGGCGGATTGACGACCACGCGATCATCCGCCGCTATCCCCGAGCCGAGCTCAACCTCGTTTCCCAGATCGCGGGAAATCGTAACCTGCTTGAGAATGATCCGGCTGTCGGCGCCCACGATCGCGATCTGCAGCCCGCTTTTGTTGAAAATCAGGGCGCTCGCCGGAACGTTCATCACGATCTCGGGGTGCGGCAGATCGAAACTCACATTGGTGAAGTCACCGGTCATCAGCTCGCCGCGGGAATTGTCGACCACAAGCTGCATCCGCGTGGTGCCGGAAGCGATGTCGACCGCCTGGGCGGACTTCTCGACCGTGGCCGGAAACGTTCTTCCCGGATATTCGGGCACCGAAATCTGCGCCTTGGTGCCGACCGGGATGCTTGGCACATAGGCTTGCGGCACGTTGACATAGACGCGCAATTTGGTGGTCTCCGAAACGACGAATAACGGCGGTCCGCCGCCGGCTCCGGCGTTGACCAGCGCGCCAATGTCGGTCGTGCGCGCAGTGACGAGCCCGTCGAACGGTGCCACAACACGCTTATATTCTTCGAGCACGCGCAGCCGGTCGAGATTGGCTTGCGCCGCGCGCACCAGCCCCTGTTTGTTGGAGAGTCCGCGGCCCTCTGGTCGAGATCCTGCTGCGATATGGCGTAGGACGTGATCAGAGACTGACCGCGCCTGAGCGTGGCGTCGGCGAGTGTCGAATTGGCCTGCGCGCTCGCTAGGTTGGCCTGGGCCTGAAAGATCTCCTGGTCGAGGTCCGGAGCGTCGAGTTCAGCGAGCAGCTGGCCGGCCTTGACCGGCGTGCCGATATCGGCCTCCCAGTTCTTCACATAGCCGCTGACGCGCGCGTACATTTGCGCCTGTATATAGGCTTCCAGCCGCCCGGGAAGGCTGAACGTCGCGGTTTTGCCGCGCGCATCCGGAGCCGCGACGCCGACGACAGGGGTCGCCTGCTTCTCAGTCCATTCCTGCAGCTTGGCGTCCGCCACCTTGCGCGTCGTAATACCGGCGACGACAATCACGACGGCGATCGTGGCCACCGAAACACCGGCGAAATAGAGCCCGCGGCGCGACACCGGGGGCGGAGCGGGATCAGGCGGCATGGGGCTCCTCAATTGCGCGGATCCCCACCGAACCGCGGCGTTGATGGATGATGCTGAACACGACCGGCACAAATATCAGAGTTGCGACGGTTGCGAAACAAAGACCGCCGACCACCGCCCGGCCAAGCGGTGCGTTCTGTTCACCGCCTTCGCCCAGGCCGAGCGCCATCGGCAGCATGCCGATGATCATGGCAAGCGCCGTCATGAGCACCGGCCGTAGCCGGACGAATCCGGCTTCGATTGCGGCCATGACCGCATCACCATGCTCCTCCAGCCTTTCCTTGGCGAAGCTGATGACCAGAACGCTGTTGGCGGTGGCCACCCCCATGCACATGATGGCGCCGGTCAGCGCCGGGACTGAGAGCGTCGTGCCGGTGGCGAACAGCATCCAAACAATACCGGCGAGCGCCGCGGGGAGTGCCGTGATGATCACAAACGGATCGGTCCAGGATTGGAAGTTGACCACGATCAGGAGGTAGATGAGGACGACAGCGGCGGCGAGGCCAAAGATCAGCCCGGAGAACGAGTTGTTCATGGTCCGGACTTGGCCAAGCATCGCGACCTGCGCGGACTTCGGCGCGTCCTTCGCCGTTTCATCCAGAATCTTCTGTACGTCGGCGGCCACCGCACCGAGATCGCGCCCCTGTGTCGCGGCGTAAATCTGGATCAGCGGCTGGATGTTGTACTGCGAATAGACCGCGGGAATGGCCGTGCGCTTGATATCGGCGATGGCGCCGAGTGTCTGCGGTTGCGCCCCCGGCGCAGTGATCGGCAAATTGCGCAGCGCGTTGAGCGAATTGACTTGATACTGCGGCGTCTGCATGACGATCGAGTAGTTCACGCCGTTTTGGGGATTGAGCCAGAAAGTCGGCTGCACCTGGCTCGATCCGGCCAGATTGACCACAATGCTGTTGGTGACGTCGCCCTCGGTCACACCGACGTACTTAGCCCGGGTGCGGTCGACATCGACGTTAAAGCTGGGCTCGCTGAGCGACTGCTGGATGCGCGCATCGACCAGGCCGGGAACGTGGCGCAGCCGGCGCAGCACATCCTGCGCGTAGGCGTAATTCTGATCGAGATGGGGCCCGCGGATCTGCACCTCGATCGGCGCCGGCGCGCCGAAATTCAAGATTTGACTGATGATATCGGCGGGCAGGAACGAGAAAGTCGTGCCCGGGAATTGCGCCGGCAGCTCTTCGCGCAGGGCATGGACATACTGCGCGGTGGGCCGGTGGTTTTCATTCAAGCCGATCTGGATCTCGCCGTCCTGCGAGCCGATCGTGCCGGTATTGTTGTAGGTCATGTTGATGCCGCTGACCGGAAAGCCGATGTTGTCGACCAGCGTTTCGAGCTCATCGGGCGGGATGATCCGGCGGACGACTTTCTCGATTTCGGCAAATTGGCGCGCATTTTCCTCGACCCGCGTGCCGATGCGGGAGCGCACGTGCATCAGGATGCGGCCGCCGTCGACGGACGGAAAGAAATCGCGGCCGAGATAGGGCGCCAGCGCAAACGTCCCGATGATGAAGGCCATGAAGCAGGTCACGAAGACCGCGCGATGCCGCAGCGCCAGGGTCAAGAGCTCGCGATAGGCGAGCCGCGCGCGTTCGAAGCGCGCCTCAAAGCCGCGCTGCAGATGTACCAGGGGATTGCGCGATTGCGGCAATGGGCCATCAAGGCCGTGCATGTCGGTGTGCTGGGCGTGCTTGTGCAGCATGTACTTCGCCATCGTCGGCACCAGCGTGCGCGACAGGATGAACGACCAGACCATCGCCGACATGACAGCTTCGGCCAGCGGCACGAACAGAAAGCGCGGCACTCCGGTCAAAAAGAACATCGGCACGAACACGATGCAGATGCACAACAGCGAAACGAACGCCGGCGTCACGATCTGCTCGGCGCCGTCGAGAATGGCGGTCTCGACTTCCTTGCCCTGCTCGAGGTGCCAGTTGATGTTTTCGATCGTCACCGTGGCCTCGTCGACGAGAATGCCGACCGCCAGCGCCAGCCCGCCCAGCGTCATGATGTTGAGGGTCTCGCCGAGCGCCCACAGCGTCGCGATCGAGCCGAGCACCGAAAGCGGAATGGATGTCGCAATGATCAGCGTCGAGCGGAAGCTGCCGAGGAACAACAGGATCATCAGGCTGGTCAGCGCAGCCGCAATGACGCCTTCGCGGATGACGCCGCCGATGGCGGCGTTGATGAAGATCGACTGATCGCCGATCGCCGTCAGCACCAGGTTGCTGGGCAGCGTCGCCTTCATCTCCTGCACTTTTTTCTTCACGCCCTCGATGATGGAGAGCGTCGACACCGCGCCGTTCTTGAGCACATACATCAGCACCGAGCGGCTGCCGTCGACATGCACGATGTTTTGCTGCGGCGGGCTGCCGTCGCGCACCTGGGCCACGTCGTGGATGTAGACCATAGCGCCGTTGACCGCCTTGATCGGCAGGTCACCGAGCGCCTTGATCACCGAAGGGGCGTTGTTGAGGTTGATCGCGTATTCGAAGCTTCCGATTTTCTCGGTGCCGACCGGGGTAATGATGTTCTGAGCGGCAAGCGCGGCGGCGACGTCCTGGCCGGAAAGGCCGCGCGCCCGCATGGCTTCCGGGTCGATATCGATCTGAACCTCGCGAAACTTGCCGCCGAACGGATAGGGCATCGCCGCGCCCGGCACGGTGACGATCGGAACGCGCACGAAGTTAAGCCCGAGGTCAAACAGCGTCTGTTCGGGCAGGCCCTTGCCCGACAAGGCAAGCTGGATGATCGGAACGGTGGAGGCATTGTAGTTCAGGATCAGCGGGGGCAGCGAGCCGGGCGGCATCTGCCGAAGCAATGTCTGTGAGATGGCGGTGACCTGGGCATTCGCGGTGCGAACGTCCGCGCCCTGCTGGAAGAAAATCTTCACAATGCCGACGCCGGTATAGCTGTTCGCTTCGATGTGCTCGATGTCGTTGACCGTCGTGGTCAACGCCCGCTGGAACTGGGACACCATGCGCCCGGCCATCTGTTCCGGCGGCAATCCGGTGTAGTTCCAGATCGCGGCGATCACCGGAATACGGATCTCCGGGAAGATATCGACCGGTGTGCGCCAGGCCGCGAGCGGTCCAACAATGAGGAGGAGGAGGAGCGCGAGGACGACAAACGTATAGGGGCGCCGCAGTGCGATGCGGACGATGGCAGTCATTCGGCACCGGCTCCCCAACACGCGACCATGGCCGCCGCCATGGCTGGCATGGACATCACCCCCAAGCGATAAGTTCCCGCTTCGCAGCGCAACATAGCGGACCTATGGCGCGAAACAACTCACAAAAGCGTTTGGATTTAGGATGCTTTTGGCTCTGCGCGCGCAATAGCTATGCGCAGATCAAAAAACAGCTATGCGAATTCATGAGGCGCGGCCCGCACGCGCGATGCGGGTTCGCCTCGGCCGGTTTGGCCGCAGCTCCGATTGCGCTGTTGCAGGCCAATCGAGCAAGAGGCGCGGACGACCCCGGCGGTGCTATTGCCACAGCTCTCCGCTGGCGAGCTTTGCACCTTCGGACAGCGCGACGAGCTTTGCCCAGGCGAGCTGATGGTGGACGCGACCTGCGCATCGCTTTGCCGTATTCGCCGTCGCTGACAATGTCGATACCGCATTCCGATTGGCGGCGAAACACGTCGGCAATCGCCGTTCGCAATCGAGGCAGCAGCTTGCTTTCAGGAGCGCTGTCGCGGTAGAGCTCGACCAGGTCATTCGGCCGCGGCAGGCTGCCGACATGGGTCGTGAGAATTCGATCGACACTCCGCTTCACGTTTCCCCCGGACGGCCAATGTCCTCAAAGTTCGCGCCTTGCGCGCTTGGCGCGCTGAGTAAGGCGACAAGTTTTGCCCAGACGGGGTAGCAGTTTTTGCTTCGAATGTCCGCTCTCGGGGCTTCAAAGCCGATCGCGAAACAGCTTCCAGCTTGGAGAGCGGGCGGCTGTGCAAAAAAAAGGTGCGGCCGGCTCCTGGGGAAGAGCCGATTGGAATTAGCGAAATCAACAAGTTACCGTTCGGGCTAAGCCGACTCCACGGATTTTCCGCGGCTCGGCAGCGGAGGAAGACTTTCGACCCGTTTCCACTCGTCGCGCGCGACAGCGTGCGCGTAGCGGCTGGCGCTGCGGAGGTCGCGCCAGTTGCCAGTTGCGACCAGCCCCTGAAGGTCGGCGCCAGCGTAGCGACGCATCCAGCTGGCCCAGGTGTGCCGGAAGGTGTGAAAATTCACCCAGGAAAGGCGATAGGGCGGCAGGCGGCGACGCTGCCCTTTCTTCGGTCGAACGGGCGCTGGTAGGCCACACGCAGCGAGCTTGGCTCGCGCAAGCAACTCCTTGAGCCATCCGCCCTGGTGGAAGCGAAAAACGCGCCCGTGGGCCTTCCTGTGGCCGCTAGAGCCGCAGTTGCCCAGTGGCATAGCTCATTAACAATCGTAGTTCCTGGTCTTTCATGGTTCAACGAATTAAGAGCGCGCGGTCTAGCAGTGCATCAGAACCAGGTGGTCACTTACGGCAAGACCGTTGTAGACGTGCCGATGATCTTGGTCGCGGCTCCGGCTGTGCGTCGGGGCTTTATTGTGGGCCGCTTTTCCATAGAGGAAATGGATTTGGTCGACGCGGAAAACCTTTGGATGTCAGCGCAAGCGCATACAAGGTGAGCTGGGCTATAGGCTTGTTGGTGCGGGCGTCGGGCTTGTAATCGAGGATGTGAACCGCGCCGTTGCGGACCTGCAGAAAGTCGATGTGGCCGGTGAGGACGCGGGGCTCGGCTCCTTCGGGTAAGAGCTGAAGTCCGTACTCAACCTCAAGTGCGTCGATGTCGGCGACCGTCAACCAAATCGGAATTTCAACGGCGACCGTCACGGAATTGTTGGCGAGCATGAAGCGCTGTAGCGTCTCGTGCCGCAAGCGATTGTTGCCAACGGTGGGCACGATGAGCGCAGCGGTGCGTGTTGCGAAGTTCTCTTTCTCGACAACGATGAGATGATTGCGCTTTACGAAATTCGGGACCTGCGAGGCTCGGGAGCTTTCCCGAAAGAGTTCATGCGGGCAGTCGTTGGGAACGCGCTCAAGAAAATCAGCAAGTGGGGCAAAGCGCGCATGCTGCCCGCCCTCGGACGATAGGGCCAACTTTGCGCGATGGTAGGCGAAACTGTAGACCTGCCGGTGATACAGTTTTGACCGGCGAACTATCTTAGTTGGCGGAAATAGATGCCGAAGCTGCGGTCGCATGCGGCTGTAGGTCGTGAGTTCACGATGCTCGGTCATCCAGCTCGCAAGGGTGGAAGGGGAGACCTTGTAGCCGTGCCGGGATTTCAGTTTGGCAGCGGCCTCGGGAAGGGAATACCCGAGATTATAGAGCGTGACGCCGTCGAGAATGATGCGGAGCGGATAGGTCTTGTAGCGCAGTGCCGGTGGAGCCGGCGTGAACACGCGCAGGCAAACCTTGCATTGCCATAGCTGGACTACCTCAAGTTTCTTGCGGCGCGTGCCCTTGCGTATAAGCCGCGTGCTGCCGCAATGCGGACAGTGCGCGGGAGGTTTGACGGGTGTGCGGAACGCGATGGGCGTGTGCGAGTGGAGTGGCCATACGGGAGAGGATGGCTGCACTTTACCACGCCCTCGACACGTCACGGATTTTGGAAGGATACGAGGGGCGGCGCGCCTTGGTTGAGCCACGGCAGGGGATTGATTCCCAGTGCGCCCCGCGGAAGCTAGTTGTGCAGCGACTATGACCCCGAAGGCATCTTTCACGGATGCTGCGGCTCACTTTGAAGTCAGTCTCTATAAGAAAATCTGATCATAGAGCTATTAAAACATGACTTGATCTTATGATGGTGGGGGCCATGTGGGTGCGGGGTCTTGTCCCCGCAACAGCAATAAGAAAGGAAGATGCGGTATTTAGGAGCAGAGTTTTCCATAAAGGTGATTAGAGAAGCATCCAAAGATGAGATGCAAATATTTGGCGAGCTTCCGGCAGGAACAATCAAACTCCTTCAGTGAGCGCTTCATTGCGCCCAGGAGGCGGCGTCCGTCGCGATGGTAATAAAGAGGGGTGAAGGAAGTTATGAGATACCTGTGTCTTGCCTACGGCGAGAGGGACTGCGGCAATCAGACCAGCAAAGCCAGCGAGGCGACCAGCGCGAGTCCTACAAGAAGTATTGACCAGTCGCCGGTATCAAAGCCAAGAAGCCGACGTTCGGTCCTCGTATGTGCGGACATGTTTCCCTCGCACCTGACTTGGCAGGGCCAATCCGCAACGTAGCAGGCAAACGGAGGCTGGACTGTTGCGCGCGCGCAACGGCCGACGACAAAGAGAATCGATGCGTGATTAAGGCACGCAAGTTTTAGGTGTCGTATCAGGCAATTAAAGGACCGACCCCGTAATCGCGGCGCCCTTCAGCAGAAGATAATCTGAAGTGTTGCATTTCTGCATCGGCGGAGAGCTAGAGGCGGTCGGGCCAGCGGCGGGAGGCGTGGTAGACGCGGGCGATTTGGATTTTTGTACCGCGCACGCGGTAGGGGACGATGTAAGGCGTTTTCGGTATCACGAGTTCGCGCGTGCCCGGGACGCGGCCGGGCGCGCCGAGTTTCGGGTTTTCCGAGAGCAGATATTCCACGCAGTAGAGGATGTGCAGGGCGACACGTCTTGCGGCTGCCGGATCATGTTCGGCGATGTGCGCACGCAAAGCGATGAGATCGTGGATGGATTCCGGAGACCATTGGAGCGTCATACGCCCTTCGGAGATCGGCGCTCCTTTGAAGTTTCCCAGGAAGCGACCCAAAGGCTCACGCGCTCGTGCGGGATACCCTTGCCGCGATCAAGCGAGGTGAGCGCTTTGGTGATGCCGGCGACCTGCCACTCGTTGGTGTCGAGGTAGGCGGAAATCGCCTCCGCCGCGAGGAATGACCGGGAGCGGCCGGTATTCTTGGCTAGCTTCTCAAGGCGGCTCTTGGTCGAGCGGCCAACGCGAACTGAAAACGTCGTTGTATTCATACATATACAGTATAACACAAAGCCCCGATACGTGCAAAGGGGCGACAGAAACGGCTGGCGTGCATGCGCCGCGGAACGATGAAATTCTCGTCACGGATTTTGGAGATTGGTGGTATCGTGCACGCACTTGAAGCTTTAAAAATCCTAGAATTGTCACATGAGCTATAGTGCTCAGCAATGTCTCGACAAGGCGAACGATTGTACTTTGATGGCTTCGCAGGCAAAAGACCGCAAAGCCAAGACTGCATTTGTCGAATGTGCCCGACAGTGGCAGGAACTTGCTCGGCAAAAGGAAGATATGGAACGCAACCGACCCAAGTTGCCTTAACCAAAAAGCAGTCGGCTGCCTGGAACCGGCACTCCTGCCCGAGCGGCGGCGCTATCAAATTCACGTCACGGATATTGGAAGGTTGGCGGGTGATCTGCGGCTCTACTGAGCCGGGGAAGGGGATTGGTTCTGGGACTCCACATTGAACTTTGCGCGATCAGGCGGGTGTGGCCGTCGAACTCGCCTGTCTTCGGCATGTTCTTTTCCTGCTGCGGCGTCATTTTCGCGGTATCCTGAGCGCCCGGCACACCGCGAGGCCCGAGGTTTCTGCGGACAATGTCGTCCTCGGTTAGCCGTTCTTCTTCGCGGGTCGGGCGGGGCATCTCACGTCTCCGTATTCATAGGCAGCTTATAGCACTCAGCCAACTGTGCGCAGGTGCGCGACGGACCCGCACCCATTGACGAACGACGCGGCACCCGTCCTTAACAGTCCGTTGTAGCTTGCCCGACAAAATTCCATGCCTTTTAGCAAAAGCGTAATGGGGTCAAACGCATTTTGCAGCAGGAAGTACAGGAGTTTGCGATGCAAGATAACCGACGGGTTACGCGCACGCGCACCTTTAAAGGCGCCAACATCATTTTGAATGATGACTCGCATCTCTTCGACTGCACCGTCATCAATCTGACGAACCTGGGCTCGTGTGTACAAGTGCCATCGACCGTCGGTATCCCCGATGTGTTCACTCTCTCTTTTGACTGCGCTCGGTCGAGCCGACGTTGTCGTGTGATTTGGCGAACAGAACGCAAGCTTGGCGTCGCGTTCAGTTGAACGATCAAGCCGCCATTGTGCCATTCGCATTGACGCCATTCGGTGAATATTTTCTGCGGCAGCACGTCACGGATATTGGAAGGGAGGCCGGAAAAAGCTTCAAACAATCCAGGCGGCTGTCGCCTCGAAAGAGCATGTCCCAACGTTATAGAGTTCCTTCGCGGGACAGAATGGCGGCTTGGCTAAGGTGGATTTTGGGTTCGATTACGCCGCCAATTTCTCCTCGTTTGCTTGCGTAGCATAGACCTCGTCGGGCGTCCTGCCGCCGAAGGCCGAGTGGGGTCGATCGGCGTTGTAGTAGCCGACCCAACGACCGATCCCTGTTCTTGCCTCACTGCCGGTCTCGAAGGCATTGAGGTAGACGCATTCGTATTTCAACGATCGCCACAGCCGCTCGATGAAGACGTTGTCCATCCAGCGGCCACGACCATCCATCGAGATGCGGATGTCGGCACCCTTCAAGGTGTTGGTGAAGCCAAAGCTGGTGAACTGCGAGCCTTGATCGGTGTTGAAGATCTCAGGTTTGCCGAAGCGGGCGATCGCCTCCTGCAGTGCCGTGACGCAGAAGTCAGCATCCATCGTGTTCGATAGTCTCCACGCCAAAACCTTGCGACTGAACCAGTCCATGATCGCGACCAGGTACAGGAAGCCTCTGCGCATCGGGATGTAGGTCACGTCTGCGCACCAGACTTGATTCGGTCGATCGATGGTCAGATGGCGAAGCAGATATGGCCATATCCGATGCTGCGGATGCGGTTCGCTGGTCTTCGGGCGCTGGTAGATCGGCGCCAAACCCATCTTGAGCATCAGACGACGGACGCGATGGCGCCCAACGCACCAGCCGTTACGGCGCAGATGTCGCGCCATCTGCCGCGAGCCGTACCAGGGCGTCTCGAGGAACTGTTCATCGATGAGACGCATCAACCGCAGCGTCCCTTCGTTCTCCGCTGTCGGCTCACGGTAGAATGACGAGCGGCTGATCGATGCCAGCTCGCACTGGCGCACAATCGAGAGCCGTGGATGACCGGGGTCGATCATCGTCTTCCTCCGATCCAGGCTCAGCGGTCGAAGGCTTTCGACAAAAAATCTCGTTCCACAACAAGCTGACCGATCTTGGCGTGAAGCTTGGTGATCTCGCCATCACGGCTCTTGTCCCGCTCGGTGCCCTTCTCGTCGAACACCTTGGCCAGCTTCTCGACCGCCTCGCGCTTCCAGGCCGCAATCTGGGTCGGGTGCAGTTCGTGCTTGGTCGCCAGCTCTGCGACCGTCGCCTCGCCTTTGATCGCCTCAAGCGCGACCTTGGCTTTGAACTCAGCCGAAAACCGTCTCCGCGTCCTCATGGTGGTCCGTCCTCTGCATCGGCGAATTCACCTTAGCCGGCACTTATGGTGTAAGCCCCGCGAAAGACGAGGCTGCGTCGTCGCATATTCGCTCTCGGGGCCTACGTCAGAACTTAGATCGCACTCGGGTACGTTACGCGCGTAGGCCTCGGACTTGCTCTGTATGAGATATCTCAGGTCGAACGCTCGCTCTTCTTCCGGCATCTGCCTAACAATCTTGTAGAGGCCGGCCGTCTTCTCGCCGATAGGCGTGTACTCAACTATTTGCCCAACAAAGAACTTAAAAGGCATCGGGTTGCTTCCGAGTTGGGGACCCTATCCCGCAGCCACGTACTGTTCCTGCATGGCAGCTGCTCATGGATCGTGAGCGGCAAGATCAGCGTTAAAGCTTGAGATTGTCTGCCGATGTCTTTCCTTTGTTCGCGACTTCCTCGTATTCGACACCCTGCCCCTCATTGAGGCCGCTGAGGCCCGCTCTCTCGACAGCAGAGATGTGGACAAACACATCCTTGCCGCCGCCCTGCGGCTGAATAAATCCGTACCCTTTTTGCGATTTGAACCACTTCACCGTGCCGCGCGCCATTCTCAATCTCCGCCATTGACGGTCTACGATAACCTTCCGAGCCCGCGATAACAACGCCCACAGCGACCTATCCGCGTTTGCACGATGGAAACCCAAGAAGTTCGTTGCTGAGGTCCGCGCCCGACTGTATGACCTGTCCTGCAGAAAACAAGAAAGCGTGAAATGTCAAAACAAGCGATGCGCGACGAGACCGAACGTCTGGTGAAAGAGGCATTGGAGCGAAAAGCGCTCACCATTAAGCAGGGTAAGAACTCGTATAGAGAGCAAATGCGGAAAGTGCGGCGCGCTCAATCGCGTCTCAGCAACTCAAGGGCAGGTTCGGGTGCCGTACACGTGTAAGGAATGCGGGGAAAAACAAAAAACATTCTGATGAGAGTAAGCCGCGGATTATTGCGATGCCGCTACAGCAAGGCGAGGTGCAGGGCTACGACTTCGATCGAATGGTCGTTGAGTTCACAATGCGCAATCAGGACAAGATAATTCGTTGCGCGATCAGCACCGCGGCGATGGACGATCTTGAAGGCAGGCGTGACGTGAAGCCGGACGAGCGCGTAGCCCAGTTTATGCGATTGCGCGAAGAAATTGAAGAGCGAGCATCACGTAAGTTTTTCGAGGAGCAGGTCCAGGCCGACCGGCCCGTGGTGTTGCGATCTAATGATTTCTCAAGATAGTCGTGTCGACCGGTCGCACCATTCTCACTCGATCACCTCGTCGGCGAGAGCGATAGCTTTGGTGCGCGAAAGCACGTCACGGATTTTGGAAGGGAGGGGGTAATGATGTGGCTTCGTTGAGCCGCGGCGGGGGATTGGTCTTCTGGGCGGGTGGTGGCCGATCAGAAGCGCATCACCAGCAAGGCCGCCAGCGCGACGCCTAGGAGAAGTATTGACCAGCCCGCAGGATGTGAGGCTGTGGTAGCAGGCACCCACATCGGCTGACTGTGCCGGCATCCAAGTCGAGCCTTTGCGCGATCAGGCAGTATGGTCGTCGAAGTCGCCTGTCTTGGAAGGAAGCGTCTTGAAAACGTCGGGGTTGTTGATGGTGTTCAGGTCGAGGACAGCGTACGGTCCCGAAGCCGCGTCCTGAGCATGCTGTCCATTGACAGCTGTGGCTCCAATGACCCAGCCGGCGAGCATTGCCAGTCCCAGCGCGCTAGCTCTACTTATGACATTCTCCTGTGAGTTGTTTGTAAATCTTCTCAGCACGCAGGCGCCTTTCTTGAGGCCCTTGGATTCGGTGACTGTCATCGTGGTCCCTCCCGGACGTAACGCTGATCATAGTAGCGAGCTGTCGGGGCTGTCCCATGCCCCGTGCTTATATAAAACTTCCCTCGTATCGACCCCTTCGCAGGAAGGGCAGACGAAGATGAACTGCTCCAAACGCACGCCACGTTTTGGGATCGTCCGGAGGTGCTGCATGGTATCGCCACAAGAGGGGCATATTAGGACCGGCGTGTTGTCCGGTACTAGCGGGACGCTTTCGACGGCCGGGATTGAGGGTGCGTAATACTGCATGGTGCTGCTCCATTGACACAGGCGGGAGCGCTACCGAACTCTCAGCCACCGACGCCTGGCACGGGGCCGTTGTCGGTGATGAAGCATACATAAGATCGATGAGGACCGTTTTCGAGGTCACATTTCAGACAGAAGGAGCGGAACCAACACAATCGTACGCACGGACGAAAGGCTCCACCCGTTCAGGCAGTATGGCCGTCGAACTCGCCTGTCTTCGGCATGTTCTTTTCCTGCTGCGGCGTCATTTTCGCGGTATCCTGAGCGCCCGGCACACCGCGAGGCCCGAGTTTTCTGCGGGCGATGTCGTCTTCGGTTAGCCGTTCCTCTTCGCGGGTCGCGCGGGGCATCTAACACCTCTAGGGATACACAGTACTGCTCTGGTTGCCCCAGCCATAGTCGGGGGACGGCGGTTGGGGCTTCCTTCTTCCTTGAGCTTTCCTTCTTCCGGGACAAGTCACGCGACAAAACGCTGACGCTACACACCATCCCGGTTACGATCTTTTCAGCTACGAGTTAGGCCGCGGCGGCGAAGCGAATGCTTGGTGAGCCCAGCACGCCGCTATTCTCCATCGTCGTTTTCATTTCATTGGAGCCATACCACGTGCGGGCTTTTGCCACGTCGGCGACATCTTGGAGGATGACGACCTCGTTCGGATTATCCGCGCTGCGGAACACTTTGCCGTTCGTGATGCCGGCAGAGGTGCGGTTTTTTTCGTTTCCATTGTAACTCGTACGCCATGTGTTGAAGTCCTTGACCTTGAAGTGAAGTGTCAGGTTTTCGTTATTCATGGGTAGTCTCCTTTGTGAATCTGTTTAGCACGCGCGCAACCGGAGGTGCGCGCGTGACTCATCTACGGATGCCTAGAGCATCCGCAACGCAAACCAATAACAACTTTTAGATTAGAATTGCGCCGGCCGATGGCATTAGCGCTGCCTGTGGGTGAACGGCGACATCGGTACGTCGCCGCTTTATGGGCAGCTCTCGGGCAAGCGACTGCTTGCCAGTATCCATTCACCTGTGGTGCCGAAGTCAAAGCGCAAGGGCGGTCGGAATTTAATTTGCGGTGGAGGTAACTGCGATGACAGGTTCAATGAGGGCCGCGGCGACGTCGATGGTGTCGGTCGCTATATGGCTCGTGTCGCTGGCAACCACGCCTAATGAAGCCGGAGCGAGCCTCCAGCTTCAACACCCCACTAATGTTAGACGAGGTCACGCGGCGCGATTGAACGCTTTCGCAACGCCCGTCTGCATTGGTTGTGCGCCCGCGAGCGCAATCTTCTGTGCAAGTTCCGCAAGCTCTTTGGTCTGGTCGGTTAAGGTCTGAGTTTGCTTGCGTGCGTGTTCGGTCGAAAGTTCCATGAACTCGGAAGGCGACTTCACGCCGCATAGCTTCTGAACGAAGTCAAATGCGGAATTGGAGTTTGTGTGCGCGAACTCCAGGAACTTGTTGTTGTAGTCCTGCACGCCCTTGAACGCCGTCGAGCAATTGTCTTTGATGAAACCGGCCGCTTGGGTCGACGCGGCGCTCATTGTCTCAAAATTTTGCTTGGTTTGCGTGGCTGTCGTCTTGTTCGTATCCATGAGACACTCGTTCTCAGGGCGTTTCCTACTGGGACAAGCGGTGCGACGCCCTGAGCGCTGGTCCGATGTCTGTGATTGCCCACGGCGTCGCAATTTCAGCGCGAACGCACCGGCTCAACTTCATATCGCCGTTAAGTTGCGCGGCGCAATAGGTTCTTTCAAAAGCGCGTAAAAGTGATCACAGCTGATTTGAAGGGTCTCGCGGGAACTCGTGAAAGACCGGGAGTAGGCCCGGCGCAGGGTGCTCAGAGCTTGGCCCATTCGCGCCAATGAGTCGGGCGTATCGGGAGCCACTTGTTCGTTTCGGCATGCAACCAGCCGCCTGGAGTTTTGCGGCAGGGGAAGACGACTGCGTGGTGGTCGCCGCCGTCGAGGACGGCGAGCTCAAGATCGCGGTCAAACGGCGCGGTCGATATCGGTTGCCACATGAGGCTTTATGCGCCTCCAGAGTGGGTAGGGAATTGATGTAGATCAGGAAATACCAGAAAAAGGAGGCAGACGTCGCCAAAAAGCGGTTGGGCGTTTGGTCGAAAATTACGTCACGGATTTTGGACGGTTGGCGCGTGATCTGCGGCTCTACTGAGCCGGGGAACGGGATTGGTTGAGCCACGAAATCGGCTCTGTTTCGTAGCAGGTGCTTGATAAAGGGTGATTATCTCGGTCCGCTCACGCGCTCTTCGAGATGTTGGATAAGCTGTTCAAGAATTTCAGTGAGACGTTCGGAAATCGGAATTTGCCGCACACTATTCCAGTGTTCCCTGAGCCGCTGTCCGAGAAGCGCTCGGATCTTACGGTTGGAAGCAGCCATTTCTCGCACTACGTAACCTCTTGGCATGGCGATGTTCCGGCTCGGGCGTATTGCAAACATGCCCGTCCTCTAATTGTTCCGCCAATTTCTGGAAGAGGTTCAGTCAGCGCAAGTTCCGGAAAGGAAGAAAGCGCGGTTGGCCAGGGCATCCATACTTCCCGTTGAGAACTTTTTTGGAGTAGAACGCTGACTTATTGTGAAGTTGAAGAGGCGGTTGAAGACGCCATTGTTTGGGGCTCGATGATGATGGTCCTTGTGCTGGTGGCGGTGAGGCCGGCGCTGTCAGTGGCGACGTAGTCGATGGTGTCGGTGGCTACTGCGCTCGTGTCTATGACGATATTTGAGACGAGCGTGCCGTTGAGGAATGTTTTGAGGCCGAGGTTGAGGTCGGCTTGCGGGCCGGTGATGGGTGCAACCGCGACGGCCGCGGGCGCAGGGGGAAACGGATTAGCCGCATGAAAACCGCCAAGCAGGCTGGCCAGAAAAAGCGACGCAGTCAGCATTAGCGATTTCATACGCGCTTAATTGTAGCGCGGGGTTTAGCTCAGCCTCGGTGGGGAAGGGAACTGACTGATAAGGAGGCGTAGATTTATATAGTCCGCTCCTGCGGAGCGGACGCGTGCCGGTGCACGCGACGTTTTAGGACGGAGCCAGGTGCACTTGACAAAGGCTAATTTCTGTTTCGTTCAAGGAGCATTATTGCTGTCGAGATTTTCTTTGGTTGAAGCGTTTCTCGGATAGGCGATGTGGTGTTTGGCGCAGTGAGGTTCGAGGATGCCGCGGAGTGGGTCCGCTCGGGGCTTAGGGGATCAGGCGCGCCAAGCGATATTGGAAGGCGTACGGGCGGCGGGGAGGGTTGTCCACAGGTGCAATGGATGGCAGGCGCTATCTGTGGTGGATTACGTGTATGAGGGAGCACCGCGAGAGCGGTGCTTTTATTTCCAGACCAGGCCTGGGCCGATTATGTCCGATCCGGAAGTCGAATTTGACCACGAGTTGGAAATCTTTCGTACTGAGGTCGAGGCTGCCACCCAATTCTTTTACGCATACCTTACAGTACACGCAGTCGCTGGTGACGATGTCGCAGTGCATCGACTTCTAAACACTGCACCTCTCTTCTGGAATACAAATCTGGGAGCACTACAAACGTCCACATTTGTTGCGCTTGGGCGCGTCTTCGATCAGCAGTCGAAGCACAATGTGGATCGGTTACTGAAAATCGCACAAAGCAATCCGGCGATTTTTTCAAAAGCCGCGCTCGGCGCGCGGAAGCAAAAAGCAGATCGAACCGCTTCCTCATGGTTAGCGCAGTATTTGCAAAACGCTTATGTCCCGAAGACAGGGGACTTCCGGCGATTTCGCTCTCTGGTGCGGAAGCATCGAGGAACTTATGAGGCAAGATATCGCGACCTTCGCAGCAAGGTGTTTGCCCATAAGGAATTGTCCGACGGCGCGGATGTGCAAGCGTTGTCCGCAAAGACAAACGTCCGTGAGCTGCAGCGCCTTCTTATCTTTCTGCTGTCGCTGTACGATGCACTATGGAATCTGTTTGTTAATGGAAAAAGGCCGGTGCTACGTCCGCGGAGATATTCTGTCCGGCGGATTTGCGATAAGCCATCGGCGGGACGTGGCACGTCATTGCAGGAACGTCTAATCCGGGAAATTGAGCTATTTATGCGCGGAGCTGCATCAGCGACCAGGCTTCCAAAATGAAGGCTCCGCGCACGTGGGTGGCGAGGGCTGGAGTTCGCGGCGTAGTTTCAATTTCCGGCGGGCAGCCGGATGCCGATCATCCAAGCCAGACGAAACCACATAAAAATATGTGGTTGACAGTTGTCCTTTGGCTGATTGCACGCCTTCAGATTGTATGCAAAGTTTGGTTCCCTCACAGTTCTGGGGAAATAGAATGCCGGAGTACGTTTCGGGCATATTTCTGGACTTCGACAATATCTTCAGTTCGCTACACGCTGAAGACCCTGACGTCGCGATTAATTTTGCGAATGAGCCGCGACGTTGGATGGATGCACTTTCCGGAATGCGGGGGCTTGAGACGGAGGAAACACGCCACCGGTTTGTTGTTCGTCGATGCTACATGAATCCTGTCGGTCGGGTCCCTGGCGGGGAGTATTACTCTCAGTACCGGCAAAATTTCGTTCGTGAAGGATGGGAGGTAATTGATACCCCACCACTTACAAATCAAGGCAAGACGAGCGCCGACATTCATATCGTAATGGATGTGCTGGATACGGTCAGCTCGTACCCGCTTGTTACAGAGTACGTGATCATGGCGGCAGATGCCGATTACACTCCACTCGTCATCCGACTGCGAAAGCACATGAAGACAACTATTGTATATTCCAGCCCGAAGACGGCAGCAGCGTACAAAGCCGCGTGCGACTCAGAGATAGCTCAGTCTTCCATCGTTGAACTGTACCAAGACGATGCCCGAGCCGACGATGTCGGCGGAGTCTTGCCGATCACGTCCGTCACCGCGCCCTCGGTGATTGTTCCCGCGACGGATGTGCGCATAAAGGAGCGGGTGAAGCGTTACTTTGCCGAGTCAGAGCCTGGCTTTAAGGCGTCAGTATCAGGTATTGGGCGAATGCTGACCGACGACTATCCCGATTTCGATCCTGAGGCATTAGGAATCAAAGTATCAGCCAACTTCTCAGAAAGTTGTGTGGACTGAGGGTAGAAAAGATAGGCACGCGGACGATGGCGTCGGAGGAGTCGGAACAGGAGACTCCATCATCGGGGATGGGGTAGTCCACACTCTCGGAGCGGATCGCCATCCGAGGGTCGGCCCGGACCGATGATATTGACTTAAAAGAGGTGAAGAAGATGCAAGCGGCAGTCAGACGCTTCGCGTACTTCACGTCCCGATTTCCTGGGCTTGAGTTGGCCTAGGCTCGTGTCCATCTGATGCGCAAAAAAAATCCCCGCGCACGTGAGTGGCGGGGCTTTGGTAGCTGAATAAAGAGTCGAGTATTTAAGCGTCGGTTCGTCAGGCTCGCGAGTTGATTGACAAGCCGAGACTGAATGCTTTTTGCCGGGTGGCTCCTTCGGTTCGTTTCAACTTTTTAGCTATTTTTGCGGCCGGCGTTTTCTTTTTCGCCATTGTCTTTAGTTCGCGGACCTGGACGGATGTCCACGCGCGTCTCTTTCCATTTTTCATCAACAAATCTCCCGGTATGAGCGGCGGTCTTGTAGCTGGAAGTCAATCAAAAGAAAAGCCCCTCACTCTGGGGGGCTGGAGGGTCTGCGGCCGAACCTAAGAATCAAAGAGCAACAGTAAGTCCGCTTCGCCGAAGCGGACAGTGCCTGTGGCACGGTTTCAGGAGGGGGTTAAACTCAGGGAACTAATTTCAGGTGGGCTTGACAAAGTGCTGCTTGCATTGCGTTGGCGGAATTCAATTATTTGTCGCGCGTTGAGCTCTGCGCTTCGGCTTCTTTGGCCAACCGAAGTGCTCTCAAATGTGCGGTCTTTTCGCGTGTAGCAGCAGCGCGCGCCTCATAGTCGGTCGCCGGGTCTCGACCATCCTGCGCGTTGTCGTCCTGCTTGAAGATTTGTTCAGCCCGTTGTCGAGCTTGATCTGAATTCATGGGAATGTCTTGGGTGCCGCGGTGTGCCCGAATGGGCGAAAGGAAAGAAGGCGGCCCCGATCACGAGCAATCAGGAGCCGCCGATTGAAGTCAGGGAAAGATACTCCCATTGCTGGGGTTCTGTAAAGGACGGCGCAAACGAGCATCGATCGCTTGGGGGTCTCTCGTGAGAGCGACGAACGGCGAAATCCGAAACGTTAGGCCGATGCCGCTGCGGCGGGGGGGGGCGGGGCCATCATCGCGCCTATGATTGGCGATAGCGGTGGTGGCCCTTCCGCCCATCAACCAAAACATGCTACAAGAAATGCGGACGCGACGCCCCAAACGCGCGTCCGACCACACACTGTGCGCCCGAGCCCCTTCCAGCCCCCTGGAGGGGGCTCGCCCTTTTGGGTCTGTCGCTCGCCGCCAGCAGATTAGCGCCGCAACAGCTCCGGCAACTTCGCAATGTTGGCGGCTATGCGCCGGGCTTCATCGCGGGTCAGCCGCTTAGTTGCAGATCGGCGCTGAGGCTGATCATCGAAGTAAAGGTAGGCAAGCGGTTGTCCCGTTGCGTCTTGGACGATAAAGCTCTCCTCTGATTCCTCGACGGACCAAGGGGGCGGAAAGCGGCGGGGCGACGTCACGTCGTTCGGCATTCGACGCCTTCTCATACGCCGCAATGATGGCAATCGATCGAATGAGAGTTGAGTTCGTCGCCCGTGACCGAAAGAAGCGAAAGCCCCGCGGATGAGGCGGGGCTTGGGACAGGGAGTTCGGGGCTGGGGGGCTGGGGAAGCTCCCCGTCCTGGAAAGCGAACGCGCAGGCCGGCTTCTAGTTCCCGCCGACGAAGCGTAGGAGCGCGTGATACCAAGAAGGCCTGGAGCGGGTGACCGACAGCCACGCCGGGCAGAAGTGCTTCACCGTAGCGGTGCCATCGCAGCGAAGCGAACGCGGATATCGCGAGCGCGCGATTCTATCAGGTCCGCCAGTTGGTGCATCCGAACGTGGGCAAGCTCGGCCACAGCGATGGCGGCGTCCAAGCTGACCGTGAATTCAGCGGCGGCGTCGGCGGGGGTTGCGGGGTGCTTCTGCTTGTTGAACATCAACATTGTAATCACCTGTGAAGTTGAAATCAGAGTCCGATAACCGAGACGTCGAAGGTGCCGGTTGCCAGTGTGGCCGTGGACGGAGACGGCGTCAGCACCACGTTGAAGCCGGTGTTGGTACGGGCTGAGATGGTCGCGAAGCACGTCTGACTTGGCGTGACGTGGGCCGTGTAATTCGTTGGCAACAATCCGTTGTTGAACTGGTCGACGAAAGAAACCGCGACCGTGACGGCGGCACCGGCAGAGCCGCCAGCCGAGTTGGGGACGCCGAGCTGCGTGCCGATTACGACGGGTCGTGACTGACTATCAGTAAAGACGTGGGGAAGGGGCATCGTCTTAAAATCCTTTGTTGTTTGAAATGAGATAAGTTGCCGGCCACCGAGCCGAGAATTACAACTCGCCGGCTGACGGGGTTGTTGTACCGGGTTACGGTCGCGACACTAGCCGTCTGATCGCGTCGGCACATGGACGACGTGCCGATGAAATGAAAAAAGCCCGGTACAATGAATGCGGTGAATGCGCAGCCGTGGCGTGATGGATGCTATTTGGATGAAGGGGGTAATCTGCTGCTTCCGCTTTCGGGGAATTGCGGACATGGCCGGTCCTGCTATTGGCGCTACCCGGTCGCGAATGACCCACAGCCGACGTCGCCAGCTCGTCCTTGATCGCCCTATGTGAATTACGACCGCCCTTTTTCGCAGTCGCCTGATGGTCATGGATGATCCATAATCTCGCGGTGTGCAATTGCGACAGCCCGCAGGCTGTCGCCCAAATACAGGCAGCTAAATGGAGTTGAGATTATGAGTACGACGGGAAAAACCTTGCTCGGTCTGCTCGCAATGCTCGCCGCCGTGATGGTAGCAAGCGCGCCAGCAGCCGCGCAGGCGCAACAGAAGCCCAACATCATGTTCATCATGGGAGACGACATCGGCTGGATGCAGGTCGGGCTCTACCATGAAGGCATTGGGCTAGGCGAAACGCCCAACATCGACCGCATCGGGCGTGAGGGTGCCAAGTTCATGGACTACCTCGCCATGCAGAGCTGCACTTCCGGACGCAATGCCTTTTTCACCGGCATGTATCCGTTGCGCACGGGCATGATCCCGCCGCAACTGCCAGGCAGTCCGTCCTATCTGCAGCCCGGCACTCCTTCGCTCGCAGTGTTCTTGCGTGATCTCGGCTACACCACCGGCGAGTTCGGCAAGAACCACCTTGGTGACCACACTGCAGCTCTACCAACGGCGCACGGCTTCCAAGAATACTGGGGTTATCTGTACCACCTAGATGCGATGGAGCAGGTGAGCTTCCCCGACATAAACAAGAGCACGACCCAACAAACCATTGCTCCACCCTGCAAGAACACTCCGATCCCCGGTGTCCCCGAGGTTCCCGGCGCCGTAGATCCCAGGACGACGACCTGCCTGACGCCGCCGCGCAACGTCCTCTGGTGCCACTCCTCCGACGGGACGGAAAAAAACCAGACTTGCCAGGACCAGGGACCGCTGACGCTGGAGCGGTCGAAAACCGTGGACGAGGAGATTTCGGCCAAGGTGATTGACTTCCTCGACCGCAACGACCCCAAGAAGACCAACAAGCCCTTCTTTGTCTGGTACAACCCGGCGCGCATGCACGTCACGACCGTGCTGTCGCCGAAATACGAGGCGATGATCGGAGAGACGGGCGGCAAGGACTGGGGCGCCAACGAAGCCGGCATGAAGCAGTTGGACGACAATATCGGCTATGTCCTCAAGAAGCTCGAGGACATAGGCCAGCTCAACAATACCATCGTCGTTTTCACCACCGACAACGGGGCCGAAGCCGTTTCCTACCCGGACGGCGGCGTCACGCCCTTCAGGGGGCAGAAGGGCTCGGCCTGGGAGGGCGGCTACCGCGTTCCGATGGTCGTCCGCTGGCCCGGGCACATCCAGCCGGGCACTCTGAAGACAGAGATGTTTGCGTCGTTCGACTGGGTACCTACGTTCGTGGACATCGCCGGTGGGCCAAAGGGCGATGATCTCAACAAGCAGATCGAGGCCGGCCAATATCCCGGCATCGTCAAGACCAAGCTCGACGGCTTTGATCAGCGCGCCTATCTCGAAGGCACGTCTGATAAGCGGCGCGCGATGTCTTCTTTTACTTCTCGGGTTCGACGCCATCAGCGGTGCGCTACAAGAATTGGAAGATGTACTACAATATGACGGCGGCTGGGGCGGCCGGTTGGGTCGAGCCACTTATCGCCTTCCACTGGACCATCGTCGACAACATCAGGCGCGACCCCTTCGAGCAGGCCGTCGCCGGGGTGGCGAGCGATAAAACCTTTGCCGCCGTTCAAGGGGCATTAGCCAGTCCGTCCACCGCCTACATCTACGACTGGAATATGCTGCCGATCGGCCAGCAGTTGTGGGAGAAGGAGCTACTATCTTACAAAGAGTTCCCGCCGCTCCAGGCGCCGGAGTCCTACAACTTGGATAGCATCCTGAAGGCAGTGCAGCAATCGTCGACGCACCCGAGCGAATAGCTCAACCAGACGACCAGGCGGGCGTCCGATTGTGACGCCCGCACATTTTCGCTGATCTTGAAACCTTGACCGTGGTCAGTAGGACAGCACCCGCGAATAGCCGTTTGTATGTCCGCCGCCTCCATTCGTGACGTTAATTGTCGCTCAATAAGGGCGATCTAGACAGCGTTCGCACTGTCGGCTCATGGCCCATCGCGATATGCGGTGCTGAGATGGGTGTGGGTTGCTTTGGGGGCATGGCGGACTCTACGTCGCACGCCTGATGCAATTCCCGCAAGATCAATTCCATCACGACTGGGAACCAATCGCGGCTTGCAATGCGTCTACGGCAAGCTTCACTTCCGGAGTTGCCGCCAACGAAAGATCAGCGACGCAACGAGCGAACTCTTGGCAGATGTGCGCGCTGCGGTGACAGAACGCCGACAATTCATGGCTCGCGTCGGCCTTGTGTGCGGTAAAGGAGCGGGCGACGCGCGCCGCGTCGGCGCCGATCGTTTCGAGAAATGATACAGTGATTGGCAGACCGCTCCGCCAGTCGCTTGGTGGAAATAAACCCATCGGGTATAATCCTTAAAATGTTGAAGGTGGGGCGGCGGCGCCGCCCCTTTGCTTGGATGCGACCAGCGTTGCAGCGCCGCAATGCGCTGCCGCCGCTTCGCCAACCGGTGCATTACTCCGGTGCGGAGCGGTGCGCGCCAGGGGCCTTCACGGGGCACCCGACGCGCCGATGACGCCGTCGCCATGGACGAAAACGACGGCGCCAATCTAAATTAGGCGGCTGGGTAGAGGCCGGCGGCCTTGATGGAGGCCTTGACCACAAATCGCTTCTCAAGATCAGTACCCTTGAGTGCTCGATCGAGACTGACGCGATCAGCCAAGTCCTCATACGCCACGCCGTTGCGGTGCATTTCACCGAGACAAATCTTCATGCGCGCGGACCGATTCGGGTCTTCCAGCGCAGCATGAATTTTCCCAAGGATTCGAGTCTTCTCGTCAGCCTCGGCAGGTGAGCCGGACGCCGCCGCAGCGGTGTTGAGCACGGTTACCAACTTAACTCGCTCCTCGGATTTTAACTCGATGATTTTTTTGCAATTTCATCAATCGTCATTTGAATGTTCCTTTTCGGCCAGCGGCCGTTTTTGCTGGGCAATGGGAAATGACGAGGCGCCCCAGCGGCGCGGCCGTCAGAATGATTGAGTGATCAGCGGAGGTGCGCCGGAATCGGGAACTTCAGCTTGGTGCCGTATCCACCTTGAGGGCGGCGCGCCTGCTCTGCTTCCCTCGCGCGCTGGCGCAGCGCAGCTTCGGCCGCCTGCTACGGGTTTCCCGGGCATTCCGGGCCTCAGATCGAGCCAAGCGGGGGCCTGTAGCGTCGGGGGCTCCGACGCTGCTTTGGTCATGGCCGACGCAAATACTCGTCCATGATGGCTTCGGGATGCCCGGCAAGTTGCTTGCATCGCAAATTGTGCCGCGCAAAGAGGGTATCAATGTTGAGACAAACATTGTCGTTGGTGAGCCGGTTTTGTTGCTCAAGAACTCGCCTCAGGCGCTGTTCGATTGCGTCTTTTGTCATGCCAATCCTCGACCCGATTGAAACGGCCATTTCGTCGAACAGCTCAATGGTCGGGTCCAACTGTGTTCGTAGCTTCTCCTTCCCTCCAGGCGCGGCGCAGGCTATTTCAATACGGTAGTATGCCCCACAGGTCGTAAGCTCTTCCTGCAAATTATTGAGCGCATCCGTCTGTTGGGGCGTGAAAGTCTCCCCGCGCGCTGCCGTCGCCGCTACCACAGCAAAGAAAACCAGTGTCGTCATCAGTGCGATTGCACCCGCGGCGATGATCCGCACGGTTCAGCCCTCTAGCCCCGTGCTATTCTAAGCTTGCTATAGCGGCCCCGACAATGCTGCTCGCCGAGGTGTCGGAGGAAGTATGAAGGTCAGACACTGCGTTGACGCGGCAGCGCAGAATCAGACCCTAGCTATGTCGTTCTACTTGACACAGTGGAACTCGCGCTTCCTTTGTTCACCTTAGCCCCTAGCAGACAAAGCTGGGGGCTCTTTCTATTCAGCTATGCGTCGGGACATAATCCGGTCACAGCAGCCGCGTAGCTTGCTGACCGCGGTGATGTGCCCCCCAGGTCATTGCCGCGGTGTTCCACTACCGACCAACTGGCCCGGGTCGCTGTGCAGCGCACCGGGCTTTTCTTTGTTTGAACACACGACGGGCCACATCCGGCCATCGCAGCCCGGCAGCTTGACACCGCTGTAACTCGGTCGCCCCCGGTTACAGCATGTCCATGAAAGAGCCCGGATGCGTCACTGTTGCGTACCGGGCTCTTTTTTTGGATCGGTGCCGGAATGGCGCCGGCATTCATCACCCACGAACGACCTAGCAATCACTGGACCAGATTGATCGTCCGGACGGTGAGTTGCGCCCGCAAATAGTCCTCCCCCTGCAAGGCTGGGATTTTGTCCAGATCGGCGAGCGCCTGGTCAACGAGCACGACCGTTTCTGCCGCAGAGATCGCGTCTTTCCTCTGCAAGAGTTCCAGTAGGTGCCGCACGACAAGTGCTGGCCCGACCCAAGCGTGTTCATATAGTGGGGAGATTCGTTCATTGGTGTTCTCCAGATTGCGGGGTGTTGGTGTGGGTTCGATGATCAGGCGGGGGCCAAATTGGTCGCCTGCATTCTTCCATTCTTGCCGGGTTCGACGTCAAAGCTGACATGGTCGCCTTCGACCAACGGCTTCAATCCGGCGCGCTCGATGGCAGAGGCACCAACAAAGACGTCGGCGTCGATGTCACGGTCGAGGGAGTCGGGAACGATAAATCCGAATCCGCGGCTGGTGTTGTAGAATTTGATTGTTCCTGTGGGCACGTTGAATAACCTCTCAGTTGTTTAGCTATTGATGATGATGATGTTGGCATGCCGGCGGAAGCCGGCGGCAATGCCGTTTCGTTAAATCATTTGGCTTTTGCAGCTCCGAAAATTGGGTCAGGCACCCAACAGAGTCATCGAAGGTTCGCGAGTCCTCGCGAGGGCAAGCGGCTCGCCGCGCGAGATCGGCTGCTGTGCGGTATCGCCGATACCGAAGGCGGCATTAAGTGCCGCAACGTCCGCCTCGATACGGTCCGGCGCGACGCCGAGCTGCGTGAGACGCTTACCGTGTTGCTTGGCAATACGGCTTAGCCATCGATAGGCAGCATCGTTATCGTAGTGGCGAACCGATTTCAGTTCGGCGTCGACCATGCGGCGCTGCCTGTTGACCGGAAACGGAATGACTTCCGCGGTCCCTTGTTTGGTCGGCGTCGGCGGTTGATTGGCTTTGTCGATGCGCTCGCGCATTGCTCTCGACATTGCGCTGACCCGTTGCCATTCTGCTGTCGACATTTAAGCTGCCTCCCGCTGGTCATAAAATTCGTAGCCGTATGGTGTGACTTCGATGTGCTGGCCATCGCGTGCGAGCGCCCCCGCGCGGACCAGTTCTTGAATGTCGGCATATTCGACTGAATTGAAGCCGGTATCGTCGCGTCGGCTGATCTCAACGATGCCTGCGATCGTCTTGCGCTTCTAAGTCGACCCTTCCTAAATCGACCCTCTGAACGCCTCGCCAGGACGGCGAAGCCATCGTGGCCGTATGCGAAGCATACGGAATGGTCACAGGAGTCACGGTAGTAGCCGCCGAGGCCATTGAAACTGCTGAAGAAGCCCGTTGAGTAGGTGCCGGGTAAGGTGCCGGGTGAGGTGCCGGGTGAGGTGCCGGGTCAGCAACTTGCTGGCATGTTGCTAAGACCCCTTTCGGGTCTCGGACCGACAAGATTGACTCCCGTTTGGCACCGGCGCGACCGCCTTCGGTGACGCTCAGGATTCCGATCTCGACCAGCTTTTGGATGGCGCTGGTCATCCGGTATTTCGAGATGCCGATCTTGCCGGCGACCCAAGCGGCTCCTTCGGCGCATTTGCCTGTAGTCGGGTCCGTCAGCGCGGCGATCCCGATGTAGGCGATGCGCTCATATGGTGTCAGGCCGAGGCCGAGCGCGGCTTCACAGAATGCACCGCGCTTCGCGTAAAAGTTCTTGTCGCCACTGGTCGATCGATATTCGGCGTCGCCCTTGGCGACGAGCTGAAAGTGTGGCTTGCCGCGGTAGTTCTCGATTTCGAGCCGCCCTTTCGCCTGTAGAACTCTCCGCAGCCTTCTGGACGGCCCGGGTCTTGAGATGCAGGCGCCGTGCGAAACGGCCGTAGCTCTCGAAGGTCTGATAGGACGTTTTGTTGGTCGAGTACGCGATGGCAATCGCGACGAGCTGTTCGAGGGGAGTAAGGTCGAGCCCGAAACTGCTTGCCAGCCGCATGCCGTCCGCATGCCGGTATTGGCGATTGGTTGGCTCCGGCTGAAACAGAATCTCATCGATAATCTTGCGACGCCAGGCTTGAAAATTCTCCGGTTCTTGTTTTATACTGTTTTCCCGCGGTATAGTAAAATCCAACGCTGGGTCCGTATTAGTGCTTGACTTCTCGGCTTTTGTTCTATACATTTGCTTTACTTTCATTCGACTTCGCCGTCCGGTTTTGCCGACCGGGCGGCGCTCTATTTTCAAGAGCCGCAAGGCGAAGTTTCGGTGATTGCCAGGTTCCGGCCTGGCCCGTAGATCAGGCGGTAGCCGGCGCCGTGTTGGCAGCGCGGGCCTTGATGAGTGCCCCGTGCAACAACGCTGCTGCCACGGCGCTCGCGCTTCGTCTTTCCCGCACCGCGGTTGCACGAATTTCGTCGATCAACGCGGTTGGTAAGTGATGGGCCATCGTCGACTTCTCGGACGATGCCATGTCGAGATCGAGCCGATGGGGCATGATCTCAAATTCGGCCTTGGCCATTTTTGAATTCCAACCGGCCTCGATCAGCCGATTCGCGGCGTTGGCGAGGCTTCGGCCCTCGAGGCGTGCCAGCTCGGCGACGCGCCAAGAAGCAACAGGATCGATCTCGGGACGGACTCTTGCGTTCATGTGGATACCTCATTTTGGTGTTTGAACTCTGATCACCATCTGCATGCGTTCGGTGGTGGTCGGAATTCAACCGTGCGCCCGGAGTTTGGGCTCCGGGCGCAAGTTGTGATCTCTAATGGATGGAGAGTTACCCGCCCGCACGCATCCTGTGCCGGGCCGCGCCTAACGCACGCGGCATCGCTATAGGCCGGTGTCTGTTCACGGCCTAAGCACGGGGTTGATCCTACGCGAAGCGGAAGCCTGCTAAGCTTCTGCAAGGTCTGCGCGTCCAGTTGTGTGTGATATTTGAAGGCGTGCGACGTCCTCTCCTTTTGGGAGATCGGTCGCAACCTCATGGCTATCGGAGCCGCTATATGCCGGGCCGGTTGCTAGGGCTCGGGGGCGACCAATCTGGGCCGCTTGACCGTGAACATATCGTGAACCCGGCGAGCGTCAATAACATTTTTGAAAAGTAAATAGACAAGATGCCGCAGCGTCAAAATGACGCGCGACGGGGTGTCATCGGCCCTTGCGTTGGCGGCTCTACCAGGGTCTCGGCGGCAGTCCTCATCCTATTCCGCGAAATTTCCCACCGGGCAGTTGTTAAACTCCCACTGTGGCGCCGTCCTCACGTCGGTGCCGTAACGGCAATACCCGGTATGATGGGTCTGCTCGAAGGTGTTGTATGTAAGACACCCGGTTACAATGATTACTGCGGTCCTATCACTAACCGGTCGCAGGTTTGGTGGCATCGGATCGGGCGGCGAGGCAACGTAGTGCCCTTCGATGTTTGGGACCGGAAAAGTGGCATTTCCGCCGATTAGGGGTTTGTTTCGGCGAGCACCCCTCTCTTATTTGCTTGTCGATATCAGACCACAGAAGAGTATCCCGGGAAGGCATCCGTGCGACTGATTGGTTTGGACAGAGAGCCCGGCAGCCGTCCGCCGCTCGTCTTGATATCCAGGGCAGGAGAGTGTCCGACGTTTTGGAAGTAGACCATGATCGAGGGTCCATCTGCGGCATTTATTGGTCTCAGAAATTCAAGCCTTGTGGGTGCCATCCGGCGCGGTTCGCGGCCACCAAGCTTTTCTTTGAAGGTCGTGTCGCTGCTTTGCGAGCCGCGAAGCTGGCAATAGAAAATTACGGCGCTCACGAATACGAGAAGGGCGTTGACGCCGAGGCCGATCACTGATCCCGATCGCGACGGCTAATCACATCTCCAATACGGTCCGAGCTGTCCAGGCAAGCTTTTCACTTCCTTGGTCGGCGGCAACATCTATGCAGTCGGCAATGTCTTTCTTCCAATCTTCCGGGAGCATGTTAGCGCCCCTGATCCGTTTCTCTCTTGACGCAAAACGAATCCCAATCTGCCATCAGTTGATGGCGCTTCGCCAGCATGTCGCCGCGGCGGTAGGCGGCTAGGGGGCTGCTCTGGCCGTGAACGCCAAGGGAACAAATTCCCCGGATTTTCCCCACATCCAAGCGTCAGTTTCCCGCTTCGTTCCGTCGCCAATCAGCAGCACTAAACAAAAAAATCCAAGGAAATCCGCGCTTTCCTGGCTCATAAAAAGGTGCGGCCGGCTCCTGGGGAAGAGCCGGCCGCGCGAACCCGGTCTGGGGACGGGGAGGGGTGGGGACGTGACCGGGGTCGCAAACTCCTTTCGCGTAATTTCGTGTCAGCGCGCGGTGGCGGTTGCCGATGCCGGGTGCGGCTCGCCGAGCGCGACCCACACATTGGGATCGGCCTGCGACTGACGTTTGACAAAGCGGTAGCCAGTGTCGGTCCACAGCACGATCTGGTCGTTCTGGTTGTCGAGGATGTACTCGCCCTTGTCGGTCTTGACGGTGAGAACGGCATGGCCGTCGCCGTGTTTGTCGCGCACCACGGTGATGAGCAACGCTTCGCGCGGCCAGCCTGCCTGCAGCAACATGCGGCGTTTCTGCAGAACGTAGTCTTCGCAGTCGCCGTAGCCGTCGTCCGGGTAGTTCCAGCGTTCGACCACGCCCCAATGCTCCATGTCGGTCATCGGTTTGACATGCGTATTGACGTACAGATTGACGCGCTCGAGGTCTTTCCAAGCTTGGGCGGTGAGCATGACGTCGCGCGGCTGCGACGGCTTGGTCTTGCACTCCGGGTCGTACTCGACGCAGAACTCGATCCAGCCGATAGGCGCCCGCGTGCTTTCGCCGAGCGAGATGAACAGCGGACGCTCGTCCGCCTTGCCGGCCGTCGGCATGGCCAGTGCAGCGATCATCATCAGACTTGCAGCCGCACCGCGTCCGACGATTGTCTTGGCACCCCAACTCATGACCCCTCTCCCGTCTTGTTGGGGTCATGTTGCTCACAAAGCTTTTGCGGGCCGGCTAAGTTGGGTGCTTCAATTTGAAGTAAAAACCAATCAAGAGCCGCGAAAATCAGGGCAATATTCAACCAGAAAACTTATGTAGAATTTTAGTTGTTAAAATTTGATGCAAATTGCGCGCAGGTGGTCGCGGCTCGTTGCTGCAGCGGCTTTCTATGCGCGACGCACGTCTCCTCTGTGAGTCACGCCACGCGCTGTGCGCCAGGTCTGCAGGCTCGCGCTTTGCGACGGCGCCGCCGCAAAGATGTAAAAATGGCAGCTGATGCTTTACCCGGCAGTGACGTTATCGGCGAACCGCGCGTATCGGACGGTTTCGGCCGATCGCGGGCCGAAGTGCGCCACGGCCCGGCCTTAATCCACGCATGGCTGACCCGGCGCGTATGCTTGCCGGCGCGTGAACGCGCCTGTTAGTCTCGCCGACGAAAGCCAGGGAGGAGAAAGTCATGTCATTGGCCAACTTCGTGCCACCGCCGAAATTCGAGGACTACAAGGAGCGCTTCAAGGATTTTTACAAGATGGAGCGCCGCGCCGACGGCGTCATTCTGGTGCAAGCGCACACCAAGGGCGGGCCGATCCAGCTCAGCGTCGAGAACCACCGATCGGTCGGGCAGATGTTCAAGACGGTCGGCGCCGATCCGGAGAACGAAATCTTGATCTTCACCGGATCGGGGGACGAATTCATGATGGACGCCGATCCTGAGGGCTTCAAACTGGAGCAGGAGGATCTGGCCTATTGGGCTTACGAATACGCCTACAAGGACGGCCGCATCAACGTCAGCTCGCTGGTTAACGATCTTGAAATTCCGACCATCGGCATCATCAACGGTCCGGGATTTCATACCGAGATGTGCTTGATGTGCGACATCACCATTTGTGCCGAAGACGCCATCATCTACGATCTGCATTACGACATCGGCTCGGTGCCCGGCGACGGCATCCATAGCTGCTTTCAGGAAATCCTCGGGGTCAAGCGCGCTGCCTATGCGCTGCTCACCGGCCAGGCGATCGACGCCAAATTGGCGCTGGAATACGGCATGGTCAACGAGATTGTGCCGCGCGCGAAATTGATCGAACGCGCCTATAAGATCGCCGATCACATCATGACACAGCCGCGCACCACGCGGCGCATGACCGCACAGATCGTACGCCGGCCGTGGCGGCGGCAGATCACCGACAGTCTCGACGGCGGTTTCGCCATGCAGATGTTTGCGCATCTGGCCAAGAACGCGCCGGCGCACGGACGCAAGCATATCAGCGACGTGGTGGCCTACGTGCGCAAAGGAAAACGCAATAATTTCGACTAGACTAGCGCCGAGTTCGATTAGCGAACAAAGTCGTTGCCGCGGATCTTTGCAACGCGCCGATCAGCAAACAAGCTTGTCGGCGCGTTCGTTCTCTTGTTAAATCGCCGAGCATAAAAACAGGCGGGCATCGTTTTCGGACGAGCCTGCTCCAAATCGACAAAGGGAGAGGCGGCTATGAAGGTCACGATGTTTCATTTCATGCCGTATCGTGACCTGCCGGAGGATTTCCCCCGGGGGCTTTCTTCGGCCTGGATCGACGCCCCATGGTGGGAATACGGCGACGCCAACAAGGTCACCGACTATTACAACTGGTCGATCGACGAGCTGATGCTGGCGGCAAGGCTCGGCTTTGACGGCATCGGCACCAACGAACACCATCAGAATCCGTACGGTTTCATGTGCAACCCGAACCTGTTCGGGGCCATTCTCGCCAAAATGACCCGCGACCAGGGATTGGATGATGTCGCGCTGCTGCAACTCGGCGCCACCATTTCGTCTTCACCGCCGATCCGCCTCGCCGAGGAGTACGCGGTGCTCGACTGTATCAGCGGCGGCCGATTGATTGCCGGCCTGCCAACCGGTCTCGGCAACGACGTCTCGGTCAGCAACGGCATCACGCCCATGGAGCATCGCGAACGCTGGCGGGAAGGCATCGATCTCATCCTGAAAGCATGGACGGCGAAGGAATTCTTCGCCTGGAACGGCAAGTATTCGCAGCTGCCGAAAGTGAACCTCTGGCCGCGGCCGGTGCAGGATCCACACCCGCCGCTGCTGATACCGGGGGCGGCAAGCTCATCGACCTGGGATTTTTGCCACGACCGCAATCTGCCCTACGCCTATCTGAGTTATTTCGGCGGCAAGTCGGCGCATAACGTCATGGACCGGTTCTGGGAGCGCGCGGCCGCCAAGGGCAAGGACGCCAACCCGTACCGCGCCTCTTTCCTTCAGATCGTCGGCGTTGCCGAGACCGACCGCAAGGCGGAGGAGGAATTCGGCAAGCACGTCGAATATTTCTATCACAAGCTGCTGCATTTGCCGTTGTACTATATCAGCCCGCCCGGCAACGCCGACTACAAGAGCTTTCTCAACATCCTGATGTCGGGAACGAACCTCCTGCAAATCGGCGACTTCACCACCGACCTGAAGCCGCTGAAAGCCAAAGACATGATCGACAAGGAATTCGTCGTGGTCGGCAGCCCCGCGACGGTTCGCGAGAGGCTCGAGGCCATGGCCAAGCGCTTGAACGTCGGCCATTTGATGGTGGCGCTGCAGTTCGGCTCGATGTCGCACGCGCAAACCAAAAAAAACATTGAGCTGTTTGGGCGCGAGGTTCTCCCGCACCTGCAGCAGGTCTGGGAGGACAAGCCATGGGAAAACCACTGGTGGCCGAAACGGCTGCGTAAGCGGACGGTGCGTCAGCGCGAGATGGCGACAGCGTGATCGCGGGCTCCGTTTCGGCGCGATCGCCGAGCGGGCGTTCAGCCGCAAGACCCTTCGTTCAACCCGAGTGGATATAAGCCATGGTTACCGCCACTGTGAAGACCATCCCGGTCCGGCATTGCAACTTCGAAGCCAAGGTGAAGACCGCGGGCAATGGTGCGCCGCTGCTCTATCTGCATGCGGCCGGCGGCCCGATCTGGGACCCGTTCGTCGAAGGCCTGTGCGAGCACTTCACCGTTTACGCTCCGCACCATCCCGGCACCGGCGAGACGGCGCGCGACGCGATCTATGCGGTCGACAGTCTGTGGGATCTGGTTTTGATCTACGAGGAAATCCTCGATGCACTCAATCTGAAGTCAGTGCCCGTGATCGGTACCTCGTTCGGCGGCATGATGGCATGCGAACTTGCCGCGCATCGGCCGGACCGTGTCAGCAAGATGATCGTGCTCGATCCGATCGGATTGTGGCGTGACGATGCGCCGGTCGCGCCCTACATGCTGATGCCGCCGGAGAAATTGTTGGCGACGCTCTACAAGCATCTCGACTCCGAGCCGGTGCAGCAGGCAATCAAGATGCCCGACGATCCCAAGGAGGTGGCGGTGATCACCGCCGACCTGGTGTGGGCGCTCGGCGCGACCGGAAAGTTTGTCTGGCCGATCCCCGACAAGGGGCTGAAGAAGCGTCTGCACCGCATCAAGGCGGATACGCTGATCATCTGGGGCGAGGATGACGCGCTCATCTCATCGGTCTACGCCAAGGAGTTCGGCGATCGCATCGCCAAGTCGCGCATCGAGATCATCAAGGATTGCGGTCACGTGCCGCAAGTCGAGAAACTCGAAACCGTCAAGCCACTGGTGACGAACTTCCTCGACGCCTGAGGCATCGTGATCGCCGTCGTCGAGCCAGTCTCAACCCGCCGAGCCGCTGCCGGCGACCCAGCTTTCGAGTACCTCAATGGTCGTGCCGTCGAGCGCAACCATATCGGCGCGGTAGCCCGGCGCGAGCTTGCCGAGCGTTTGGCCGAGTCCGAGGAATTCTGCCGGATGGCTGGATGCAAAGCGCAGTGCGTCGCTAAGCGGTACGCCGAGCAACCGAACGCAATTGCGCACCGCGCCGGCCATGTCGAGATAAGCGCCGGCAAGCGTTCCGTCTTCTGTTGTGCAACGGCCGTCGCGCACGGTGATGGTCTCGCCGTTGAGCATGAATGAGGACCGTCTGCCGCTCACGGGCGGCATCGCATCGGTGACCAAAATCGGATGGCCGGCGCCGCGCAACGCCAAGCGCAGCATCGGCGGCGCGACATGCACGCCATCGACGATTATTCCGTACCAGGCTTGCGCCGACTTCAAGTGCGGCCGCGATCGGCCCCGGCTCGCGGGCCTCGAGCGGCCGCATGGCATTGAACAAGTGTGTGAAGCCGGTAACCCCGGCCGCCATTGCCGCTTGCGTCTGCGCATAGGTGGCCATCGAATGACCAAGCGAGATGCGGACACCGGCGGCCGCGAGCTCGGTAATGAATGGCGCCGGCACCTCCTCAGGTGCCAGGGTCACGATGATCGCGCCTTTGTGGGATGCGGCCAGCGTTGCGCGGTCTTCTGCGCTGGGTCGCCGAAGCGCGCGCGGATCATGGACGCCCGGTTTTGCGGGCGACAGAAACGGGCCCTCGAGATGAATCCCGAGCACGGCGGGCTCGACTCCGACCAGGGATTCCACCGCCGCCATGGCGGCCGCCATTTTTTCCGCGCTGTCGCTGATCAGCGTCGGCAGCAGCGCCGTGGTTCCGAACTTGCGGTGCGCCGCGATTATGGCGCGAATGGCCGCCGGCGTCGGTGTGTCATTGAACAACACATCGCCGCCGCCATTGACCTGGATGTCGATGAAGCCGGGCGCGAGCCAGGCGTTTTCAGGAAGGTCGTGGACTGGCGTTCCCGTGGCGACCTGCAGGCGCGGAACGACAGCGGCGATCGTATCGCCGTCGATCATCACGGCCGCGTCCTCGCGCACGATCATCCCGTCGAATACCCGGCGGGCGGCAACGGCGTGAACTCCTCCGTTCATCGCGTGCGCGTCACTTTCTGCAAATGGCGGGGGCGATCGATGTCGGTGCCGCGCGCCTCGGCGAGGCGGACGAGGAACGCATAAAAACTTTGAATGAGACAGATCGCATCGGCGTCGGGCTGATCGGGCGGGAGTGCCGGCAGGCGGCCCGGTCCGCGGGCGCCCGGTTCGGTGATGAGCACGGCCGCGCCCTTCCGGCGCAGATCGCCAACGAGGTCGGACAAACCGAGCGCCGCTTCGTCGGTCGGCGCGAGCACGAGAATGGGGTAGCTGCTTTCCACGAGAGCGATAGGTCCGTGGCGGAATTCAGCGCTGCTGAAAGCCTCGGCGTGCAGAGCGCAGGTCTCCTTGAGTTTAAGAGCGGCCTCGCGGGCAATCGCCAGCGTTGGCCCGCGTCCGATCGCAACAAGGCTGTTCGCGTTGGCCAAGGGCCCCAGCGCCTCGCTCCAGTCGAGCTCGCCCGCTTGTGTCAAGCGGCCCGGCAGCCGGTCGCAGGCCGCGCGTATTTCATCCTTGCCGGTCCACCGCGCCGTCAATCGCAGCACGGCGGCAAGCGAGGCGATGAAGGTCTTTGTCGCCGCTACGCTGCGTTCGGGCCCCGCCGCCATCGGCAGGATGATTTCGGAAGCGGATGCCAGAGGACTTTTCGGATCATTGACAATCGCCGCGGTCAGCGCACCGGCCGCGCGCGCCGCAGCCGTCATTTCGATCAGATCATCGCTCAACCCTGATTGCGAGATGACGAGGAACAACTGATCCCGCAGATGCAGACTGCGATGATAGATGGTGGCGATGTTCGGCGCCGACTCTGCTACCGGAATCCCGAGATGGCGTTCGATCAGATGCTTGGCGAAGGTTGCCGCGTGGGCGGAGCTGCCTCTCGCACAGGTGAGAACGACATCCGGCGGCCGGCGGTCGAGCCGTGCGACCAGTTCATCGAGCGGTGCCGCCAGATCCTGCGCTTGCCGGCGCACACAGGCGGGCGCCTCGCGCAACTCCGCGGCCATGCCGGCCCCGAGCGGTATCATCGTCCGGCGCTTTCGTCCCGGGTGGACATCATGCCACCCGCGCTGCTGACCGGGCGGTGGCGCGAGCGATTTCGAGTGCGCCGGACAAGGCATCGCCGAAGGGCTCGACCAGATGTGCCCTGGTCTCATCGCCAAGCCGCGGTCGCAGGAATGGCGCGCAGCCGCCGACCAGAGCCAATCGGGTGGCGCCGGCTTCGATGAGGCGCGCGGCAAGCGCATCGATGTGGCCGGCAGCCAACCCGACCAATTCGCCGGCGACCGGATCGCCGCGGCCGGCGTAATCGAAGATGCGCGGCGCCAGTGCGCCAAAGTCGCGCGGCGACGCCGTTTGGGTCCAGCGCACGATCGCATGCGGATCACTGCCAAACTCGGCAGCGAGGGCGCGAAGGAGTTCGGTCCAGGCGACACGGCGGTCGAGCGCCCATAAAACCCGGCGTAGCGCCTCGCCGCCGAGCCAGGCGCCGCTGCCTTCATCGGAGACCGGCAGGCCCCAGCCACCGACCCGGTGGGTTTGCCCTTCCAGGATTGCCCAGCCAACGGTGCCGGTGCCCGCCACAATGACGCCGCCATCGCGTTGGCCATGGGCACCGACGCAGGCGGCATGGGCGTCGGTGGTGACGACGGCCTTGCGGAAGGGATGCGGATGCGCCTGCGCGGCCGTCAGATGCTCGGGCTCGCTCGCCCCCGCCAACGCCAGGCAGGCCACGACTCGTGCTAGATATGCACGCGATATGCCGGCTTGGTCGAGGCTTTGTGCGGCAGCGTCCAGGACCGCCGAAAAGCTTTGTTCCAGGCCGAGGCGGAGGTTTGCAGGTCCGGTTGTGGCTTCGCCAAGGACACCACCGGAAAAGGCGCACAGTCGCGCCCGGCACCTGGTGCCGCCGCCGTCAACCCCGAGCAAGAGCACATTGGTATTCACACGCAGGCTCCATCTTCAGTCAGCTCGCTTCCCTCAAGACTAAGAACAAATTGGGGTCGAAATAGTTTGCTTCTTTGAAAGCTTCGGCCGGCTCTACCGGCCTTTGTGACACCATGGATACCGAGCACGCCAGTCCACGCTATTCGGATATCGACCTGTGGGATCCCTCGGAGATCCTCCACGCGATGATCGAGGGCCAAATGGCGGCCGTGGCGGCGGTGCGTGCCGCGCTTGCCGCAATCGAGCATGCTGCCGGCGCGATGGAGACGAATCTTAAGGATGGCGGCCGTCTCGTGTATGTGGGAGCGGGGACTTCGGGCCGGCTTGCCGTCCAGGACGGCGCCGAGCTTATTCCGACCTTCAACTGGCCAAAGGAGCGATTGTTGCTGCTCATGGCCGGCGGCAAGGACGCTCTGTTGCGATCGGCGGAGGACGCCGAGGATGAGACTGGTCGCGCGGTCCGTTCCATCCAACACCACCGGATCGGTGCGCCGGACGTTCTCATCGCCGTCGCGGCAAGCGGCACCACGCCGTTCACGCTCGCATGTTTGCGCGAGGCCAAACGGCGCGGCGCCCTGACGATCGGCATCGCCAACAATCGCGACACGCCGGTCTTGACCGAAGCCGATTGCTCGATCTGGCTCGATACCGGCCCGGAGCCGATTGCCGGCTCGACCCGGATGAAGGCCGGCACTGCGCAGCGTGTCACGCTCAATCTGCTGTCGTCGCTGGTCATGATCCGCCTCGGCCGCGTGCACGGCGGGTTGATGGTCGATGTGCAAGCAATCAACGCCAAGCTGGCGCGGCGGAGCGAGAGCATTCTAAGCCGCCTGACCGGACGCAGCGGCGAAGAGGTTCGCGATGCGCTCGATCGAGCCAATGGAAGCGTCAAGCTCGCGGTCCTGCTGCTGCATGGCTGCAGTCTCGACGAGGCCTCGAGCGCGCTTGAGCGGGCCGGAGGACACCTGCGCGCCGCGCTCAAAGACATCGGCCGTCGTGAAGCGGGCGCGGAACTCGGCGCCAGTGATGTTTTGACTACTGTCGAAGAGCTTACGTCGGCTGTGGGCGACGACGACTGAAACCACGATCCGCGCCCCGGCCGCCGCAACGCCGGATACGTTTAGCCCACGGTCACATTGTCTTCGAGAAAATCCGGGTGCTGCAGCCGGGTGAACTCAATGGCAAAGCCGTCCTCGAGGTGGCGCACCACGCGGCCCTGCACCTTGCCGAGCGTGACCAGGGCGCCGATCGGCGGGCGCTGGTCGCTTGCAATGCCGGCGCCCGATTGTGACACGTCGATGATTCGGCAACTGACGTTAGTACCGTTCGGCATGATCACACGCGCGATGGCGATGCGCGGCGCGATGCGGCCGTGGCGGCGATCTTCGGGCAGCCCGAGAATCTGCCGATTGGCGAGCCACGTTAGCTGCGCAGCAAGCTTGTCGCGCTTGCGCGTTGTTGCCGCAATCGTCATCGCGAAGCCGTTCTCAAGGATTCGCGCGATATGTCCTTCGAGGCGGCCAAGATGATCGACATAGGCGATGACCCGCTCGCCCGGTTGCCCGGCGACCGGGGCGATCAGCGCCATTCCGCCCGGCGACATATTCACCACTTGGCAGGGGAACTCGCGTCGATCCGCAAGCATGTAGCGACCCAGGAGGTCGACGCGCACACGCTGAAAGCGGCGGCGCTCTTCGCTGAGCGCCCGCAATTTCGGTTTCGGTTCAAGCAACGCCATGCCGCCCATCTGCTTGCCGTCGGCCCGTAAGCCTAGGCGGGCGATGTTAATGGTGCGTTAGTTGCGGGCTGGCGCGGGCTTCGCCGAACGCGGGATTTACGCGGCGCTCGGCCCTTTTTCATCATCACGCGGCGATAGGCGGCCGCCCTCGTAAACCGTCAGGCCGCGCCGGCCGCGCGGCGTCATAAAGCGCGGCAGAAGCCGCCTTTCAAGCGCCGCCCCGACGTGGCGGCGGCCTCCCAGCGTCAGCGCGCCGATCGGGCTCCCGCCCACCCACTGCGGAACTTTCAGCGGCGCCAGCACGCCGATCGTGCGCGCGAAGCTCGGCCGCCGCGTGCCGAGTGGGAGCAACAAAAGCTCGAGGTCGATCGGATCGCCGCCGGCGCTCCGGGCCGTCACGCCGGCAACCGTGCCCGTGCACTCGTCCGCCAGGATCGCAAGCAGGCTCCCGACGATGGGCTGGCTCGCTCGGTCCCATAAAGCGAGGAAGGATTCGCCTTTGATTTCGCGGCCAAACAACGCGCACACCCGGGTGCCGGCGAGCCGAACGGGATGGCCGGCGCTACGGTCGAGCGCCAGGATGAAGGCGTCGCTCAGCACACCACGAATGGCGCCGGGTTCGATCTCGGCTCGCTCGGGCGCCGAACGCGTCCCGCGTTTCTTCTCCCAGTAAGCATAGAGCTCTCGGCTCGCGGCGTTTTTCATGAACGAACCTGCCCTGGCACGCGTGCGTGCCCCATTGCGCCAAGCCTGTCCCCGATTGGGACACGGGTCGCCGGTTTCGGCCGTACTGGGCAGGATCGAGCAGGGCTTGTGCCGACCTGGGCATTTCGCCGCGGCGGGGGGCGGCAACGCTCGATTAGTCTTAACGAAACGTTGACGTTGGCGGAAAGCGCGCCGCGTTTTAAGGTGGCGTTCACCGAGGTAAACGCGCTGCCACGGGCTCCGTGTCAGTGCTGGCAACAAAGGGAGGCGAGGGGATGTGACGGATGCCAAGCGAGTCGGGCGAGCCCGAGTTCGTCGGCGTCGCGTGCGGAACCCCGCGCAAGCTGCAAAAGGGAGGACTGTCGTCCTCCCTTTTGTTTTATCAGCCCACCGGAAGTCGCCGATGTCCCGCTTGCCGCCGCGGCCATCGCGGCCTATGTCGGCGGGGCGTCAGGTGCATCCCAGTAAATCAGCGATCAGAACCGATGTTCAATGTGCCGCCGGTGGTGGTGGCGACGGTAGCCGTGCTTCTGCTGGTGCATGCGCTGCGCGTGCTGGTGCTGACCGACGCCGAGGACTTGCAATTCCTGCTGACCTTCGCGTTCATTCCGGCGCGCTATGATACCAATCTGATGGTCGGCGGTTCGTTGCCCGGCGGCTTCGGCGCCGATCTGTGGACCTTCTTCACCTATGCCTTTCTTCACGCCGACCTCCTGCATATCGGAGTCAATCTGGCTTGGCTGCTGCCCTTCGGCACCGCGCTCGCGCGCCGTTTTGGGACATGGCGCTATGTGGTCTTTATGTTGGTCGTTGCCGCTGTGGGCGCGTTCGCGCATCTTATCACCCACCCCGGCGCCATGGTGCCGATGATTGGCGCCTCCGCGGCGATTTCCGGCGCCATGGCGGCGGCGCTGCGTTTTGTTTTCCAGAAAGGCGGCCCGCTGGGGTTATGGCGCGGAGAACGCGTCGGCGATGCTTATCGCGTCCCGGCCGCGCCGCTGATGGCCACGCTCCGCGATCCGCGGTTCCTGATCTTCCTCGGAGTATGGATCGGGTTGAACGCCATTTTCGGCCTGGGCTCTATTTCGATGGTCGGGGAGGGGCAGCAGATCGCCTGGCAAGCGCATATCGGAGGCTTTCTCGCCGGTTTGTTATTGTTCAATGCCTTCGATCCGGTAGTTCCGCACCGCGAGTTGGATGCCAAGCGCAGCGGCTGATTGAGCCTCGCCGCAGCCGCATTCGTGTGCTATAGGTAATCTAAGAGTCAGCGCTGGTTTTATGGGCGACCCAGGCGAGGCTCGATGCTGCACCGCAACGCGGGGCAGGCAGGCGAGGACGGGTCAGCTGTCGTTTGAGCTGCGGCCCGCCGATTTAAATATTCGCCGATGGAACTCAGCGCCGACCCTAAACATAACTTCACATCGCTGCGACCCGACACGCGGGCGGACGGTGAGAAGCCAGGGAGGCTACGATGACTGTCAGCATCATTCTTGCGGGCAAGGGCCGCGAGGTCCTCACCATCGAACCGAACGCCAGCCTGGGCGAAGCAGTGAGCTTGCTCGCCGAGAAACGCATTGGCGCCGCGCTCATTCTGGGCGCCGACCGCCGCATCGCCGGTATCATCTCCGAACGCGACATTGTTCGGGCATTGGCCGAGCGCGGCGCTGCCGTGCTCGACGAGCCCGTCAGCAGGACGATGACCCGCAAGGTCGAGACTTGCACAGCGAGCGAGACGGTCGCCAACATCATGGAGCGGATGACCGCTGGCAAGTTTCGCCACATGCCGGTAGTCGAGCAAGGTCGGCTTGTCGGCGTCGTATCCATTGGCGACATCGTCAAGCATCGGCTTCATGAGATGGAAAGCAAATCGGTCGCGATGCGCGATTACATCATGACGGCGTAAGCAATCTTGCGGCCGCGATAGCGTCCGGATTACCGATCGAGCTTTCGGCATGCCGCGCAGGAGCGGCTTTGGCGCGCGGGACACATTCCGCACGTCCGGCGATTGCGCTATGCTGAGATGGCGTGAATTGGGGTCTGGAGGGTCATCATGAGGGGCATTGCGTTTGTTCTGGCCGTAGCGGCGATCAGCGTGGCGGCATCGAACGCTCGCGCCGCAGGAAAAATCCGGCTTGCGCAAACCTCGACGGTCACCACCTGCATGATGGCTTGCAATGCTGTGGCGGCAAACTGTCGAACCGGCTGCGTGCTTCCGAGCTCGGCCGCCTCGGGAGCCGCAGCTACACCCGTACCCAACAGCCCAAACCCAACGGCAAATACCATGTGCAACTTGAACTGCGGCACCACGCAGGTCGCGTGCCAGACGAATTGCGGGCTCCAATCACCTTCACGGTAAAGATTTTCGGCCGCCGGGCCGGGGCGGCAGTGCGCTTCAGCCAAGCGCCTCGATGGATTCGAGGATAGGCTCCAGCGCCCTCTCCGCAGCCGTCTTGCCTGCCGCAATCGCATCAGCCGCGCGCTGGAAATCGAGCCAACCGATGTGCCCGATTTGCGGCGTGATGTGGACGTCCGGCGGGTCGCCGGCAAGCCGCATGCGGGTGAGGCGGTCCTGCATGATATTGAACGCTTCGATCATGACCGTGGAAAAGCCGGGCCGCGCGTCGCTGCCGAAAATCTGGCGCTTGAACGTCCGCTCGGCACCGAACATACCGCGCAAACTCTGCAGTGCCCCTTTGCGGGGCGCTCCCGGTGCGGCGTCCGGCGGTTCGTCGCTCGCATCCGAGCCATGGCTGGCGATGGTGGCACCGCGGGCGAAACGATCGGCGTCGAGGTTGACCGCAATGACGACGCGCGCCCCGAACGCACGCGCCGCGCTGACCGGCACTGGATTGACCAGAGCGCCGTCGACCAGCCAGCGTCCGCCGAGGCGCACCGGCGGAAATATCCCCGGCAACGCGTAGGACGCCCGCATCGCCAGCGACAATGAGCCCCGCGTCAGCCAGATTTCATGCCCGGTCCCAACTTCGGTCGCAATCGCCGCGAAGCGGACCGGCAGCTCCTCGATCGAGATCGTGCCCATCGCTTCTTCGAGCCGTTTGGCAAGCCGGCCGCCCCCGATCAGTCCGGAACCGCCGATTCTGACGTCAAGATAGCCGATGATGCGCCGCAGCGTCAGCGAGCGCGCCCAGCTTTCCAGCTCGTCGAGTTGGTTATTGGCATAACAGCCCCCGATCAGGGCGCCGACCGAGGTGCCGACGATGATATCCGGCGTGATGCCGTGGCCGATGAGCGCCCGAATGACCCCGATGTGGGCAAAGCCGCGCGCCGCGCCGCTGCCGAGAACCAGTCCGATCAAAGGCCGGCCTGGTTTCTCTCGGAGGAGCCTGGGTCCTACATCGGTAATAGCCACCGGAATCCTCTTAGCTCCCCGGCGAACCAGGCGCTTACGACGTCATCTATGATCGGCTACGGAGCGAACCACGACAAGCTGCCAGCCTTATTATGGTGAAAGGCCCCGACTTGCTGACCGGTCGCGGGTGACCACGATAAAGGCGGCATGAAATTGCCGTGATTGAGATCGAAAAAAACCGCCATGCCAGGGCGGGGCCTAGGTAGGGTTTGGCGTTGCGCCGCGGGGGCGGCCATGTGGGCGTCGCTGGTGCTGGCGCCGCTTCATGCTTCGGCCCAGACCCGCGACCTGATTTCACCGCAAATGACGCTTCCAGCGCCGCTCACGGCCGGCACGGGCTCACCGGGCGCTGCGCTCGTGCCGATGGCCCCGATGCCAAGTGCGCCGCTCGCGCAAACGGTGCCGATGGTGCCTGCCGGGCACGTGGCGCTGGTGGTTTCCGCCCGTTATGGCCGCGATGCGCCGGCCATCGGCGGCGGGCTGATTTGGCGGGTTTATGCCGCAAAGCCGGACGCGACCGGAGTTTTCCGCCTGCTCAAGGAGGACAAAGCGGCGGCGCCGACCTTCGCGCTGCCGCCCGGCAGCTACGTCATCCACGCCAGCTTCGGTTTGGCCAGCGCGGCCAAGGCGGTGCAACTGCGCGGCGAGACCGTCCGCGAAACCTTCGATATTCCCGCCGGCGCCATTCGGCTTGAGGGCCGCGTCGGCGATGCCCGCATTCCCAGCGGGCAGATCGCCTTCGACATCTTTACCGGTAGCCAGTTCGACACCACTGAGCGCCCGCCGATCGCGCAGAACGTCATGACTGGCGACGTCGTGCTGCTTCCCGAGGGCACCTATTACATCGTGTCGAATTACGGCGACGGCAATTCGGTGGTGCGCTCGGACGTGCGCGTGCAGGCGGCCAAGCTCACTGATATTGTCGTTACCCATCGCGCTGCGGTGATCACACTCAAATTGGTGAACGATCCGGGTGCCGAGGCGCTCGCCAATACGCAATGGACGGTGCTGACGCCGGGTGGCGACGTGATCAAGGAATCGATCGGGGCCTTCCCCCGCGTCGTGCTAGCCGAAGGCGACTATCACGTTATCGCGCGCAACGAGGGCAAGACCTATCAGCGCGATTTCAAAGTCATCACCGGCGTCGACGGCGAGGTGCAGGTGCTGGCGCGGTGAGGGGCTCAGTTGAGCCGCTCATTCCCGCGAAAGCGCGACCAGCGCTGCGTCCCCGCTTTCGCGGAGACCAACAAACAAATGAAAGCAATGCGAGCTTCACGCCGCCTTCTTTAGCCGCCTCACGTCCGGCGGCACGGCTTCCTCTGCGAGCGACGCAAGCGCCGCATCGAGTCCCATGACCTGTTGGCCTTCTTTGCCGAGGCGGCGGATCGAGACGGTGCTCTCGGCGGCTTCTTTCTTGCCGACGACAAGGAGCACCGGCACCTTCGCCAGCGAGTGTTCGCGGACTTTGTAATTGATCTTCTCGTTGCGCAGGTCGCCTTCGACGCGCAGGCCCAGGCGGTGTGCCGCCACGATGGCTTCGCGCGCGTAGTCGTCGGCATCCGAGGTGATAGTGGCGATCACTGCCTGCAGCGGCGACAGCCACAGCGGCAGATGGCCGGCGTAATGCTCGATCATGATTCCGGTAAAGCGCTCGAGCGAGCCGAACATGGCGCGATGCAGCATCACCGGTGTCACCTTGTTCGAGTGCTCGTCGATGTAGAAGGCGCCAAGCCGGCCCGGCATGTTGAGATCGACCTGCACGGTGCCGCATTGCCAGTCACGGCCGATGGCGTCACGCAGCACATATTCGAGTTTGGGGCCGTAGAAGGCGCCTTCGCCCTTGTTCAGGGTCCGTGGTCGGCCCGAGGCTTCGAGCGCCTGCATCAAGGCGGCCTCGGCCTTGTCCCAGACAGCGTCGTCGCCGATGCGCTTTTCCGGCCGGTCGGAGAATTTGATGCGCACGTCATCGAAGCCGAAATCCTCGTAGATCGTCAGGATCAGGTCGTTGACCTTGATGACCTCGGGGGCGATCTGCTGCTCGGTGATGAAGATGTGCGCGTCGTCCTGGGTGAAGGCGCGCACGCGCATCAGCCCATGCAGCGCGCCCGACGGCTCGAAGCGGTGCACCTTGCCGAATTCGGCGATCTTGAACGGCAGATCGCGATAGGATTTCAACCCGTTCTTGAAGATCTGGATGTGGCCGGGACAGTTCATCGGCTTAATGACGTAGGTGCGTTCGTCTTCTTTGCGCGGCTCAACCAGGAACATGCCGTCGCGAAATGTCGCCATGTGGCCGGACGCGACCCACAGCGAGGAGTCGATCAGCTGCGGTGCGTTGACTTCGGCATAGCCGGCGTCGGCCTGGCGGCGGCGGATGTAGTTTTCCAGCGTCTGGAACAGCGTCCAACCTTTCGGGTGCCAGAACACCGAGCCGGGCGCTTCTTCCTGGAAGTGAAACAGATCCATCTCGCGGCCGAGTTTCCGATGGTCGCGTTTTTCCGCCTCCTCGATCTGCTTGAGGTGGGCGTCGAGCTCCTCTTGCTTGGCAAACGCAGTGCCGTAGATACGCGACAGCATCTCGCGGCTGGAATCGCCGCGCCAATAGGCGCCGGCCACCTTCATCAGCTTGAACGCGTTGCCGACCTTGCCGGTCGAAGTCATGTGCGGGCCGCGGCAGAGATCGAACCAATCGCCCTGTTTGTAGATCTTTAGCTGCTGGTCTTCGGGGATGGCGTCGACCAGCTCGACCTTGAACAGCTCGCCCTTGTCGCGAAACACTTTCTTGGCGTGGTCGCGCGACCACACTTCCTTGGTGAAGGGTTCGTCGCGGGCGATGATCTCGCGCATTTTCTTTTCGATCCCCTCGAAGTCCTCCGGCGTGAACGGGGCATTGCGGAAGAAATCGTAATAAAACCCGTTCTCGATCACCGGCCCAATAGTCACCTGGGTGCCCGGCCACAAAGTCTGCACCGCTTCGGCCAGTACGTGCGCGGCATCGTGGCGGATGAGTTCAAGCGCGCGCGGATCGTCGCGGGTGAGGAACTCGATCTTGGCATCGCGCTCGATCGGATCGGCGAGGTCGGCGACTTTGCCGTCGAGCGCCATCGCGACCGTGCGCTTGGCGAGCGACGGCGAAATGCCTTTGGCGATGTCGAGGCCGGTAGTGTGGGCGGGATATTTCCGACGCGCGCCGTCGGGAAAGGTCACGGCGACCATTTGCTCTGCTCCTTATGCTCACTCGCTGCCTACGGGCTGTACATCGTAGAACCCCGCTATTTTCGGGTTTCTTGAAGCCGCAGGTCTCTATTCGTTCCTCATCGGTTCACGTTTACCGTTGGCCCTCCATTGGCCCTAGCACGATGAGAACGGTGCGTAGTGAACGCTCCTTTGGCTGCAGATAAGTGCTCAGGTCGGTAATGGGCATAGGTGCTTTCGAATGTCCTGGTGGTCATACCAAGGAACCGACCAAACTTAAGCATATCGGTCCCGTTTTGCATCAGCCAGGTCGCCGCGGTGTGGCGCAGCACATGCGGGGTGACTTCATCGCCGAGCCCGGCAGCGATCGCTACCTCCTTCAAGGTCCGGCCGATCCGGGTGATCGGCGACCCGTTCCAGTCGACGACATAACGCCGACCACCATCACGCCATCGGCGCAGATGCGGGAGAAGCCGATCAGCGATTGGGGCAGGGGGGTTGCGCTTCTTCGTTTTCTTGGCCCGTTCCGGAGGCCATAGGAAGCCACCGTCGACGTCAACCCATGACCGTCCCGACTCTCGGTGGAATGATGCCCCACAGACGACCGCAGAGCGCCGCCCAGTGTACAGGGCGAACAGGATGAACCTGGCGAGCTGCTTGCACTTGGGGCGACGCCAGGCCGTCCACAACAGCTTGGCGACCTCATCTCGATCGAGCCATCGCTCCCGCGGCGCCCTTCGTGCTGGCAGCACCACCGATACGATCCGATCGTGCAGGCCTTCACGGCGATGGTGGTTGATGGCGGCGCGCAGCTCCTCGAGATCGCGGCGAGCCATCGTGTCGGTGCCGGCAGCACGAGCGTAGGCTCGGCAGAGCTGGCCGTTGATCTCCGATAGAAGCTTGGGGCCGAAGAACTCGGCAACCCGAGCGATCCGGCGCCGGCTTTCATCGGGACGGGCATGCTCGGGGACAACATCGGTCAGATAGACCGCGAGGACGTCGGCGACCGGAATCCGGCTCGGGTCTCGCTGGCCTACTTCCCGTTGGTGCTTCTGTGCGATGTAGGCCGCGAGGACCTGCTCGGCTTCGCCGGATTGATCAGCAACGCATCGAGTTCGCGATCTGGCGTCCTCGATCGAGGATGACATAGACGGCACCATGCTGCTTCCCGTCGCGGTCGCGGCGGCCGGGGCGGAGCCAGAGGTGCGGGCCTTTGGAGCTACGCGGCATTGCTCTCTCATCTCTTTGATTGCGCGCAGAGTCGTGTAATCCCGGCGATTGATCCGTTCTATAGCGAGCATCCCCTTATTCGCAAGTCGGCGGAGCCCCGTTGCAGGCATAGACCCGTCAGGGAAGCAGCGACGTGCTGCCTCCGAGAGTCTGATCGGAGTGTCGTCATCGATATCGAAGGCGAGGGCGCTCATGCTGCCATCCCCTCAGCTTGCTCGCGAGGTGCCCCATCCGTCGAAGCCATAGCCAATGCAATTTGCTGCTGCGCAGCCGGACCCAGTCTCCCGATATCCATCGGCTGGCCGTTGACGGCGCCCTTACTAGGCAGCGTTAGTGATTTTTCTGGTTGATGCTCTATGGAAGCTGGTGCGAATGGTAGCTCCTGCTGCGCCACTATCTCAGTTAGATGCCGCAGCGCCTCCTTCCGTTCTTCTGGCGTCATACGCGGAAGCCAAGTGTCGCATTCTTCCTTAAACCGGCTTAGCGCGATCTTTGCCGCGTGTCGTGCGGCGCGTTTCCGTTCGGCCTCTTGCGCAGCATCGAATGTTGGCTTGCCTTCATTTACCCACCGCTCGTGAGCTTCTCTCTTTTCGGCCGCGGTCCGTCGTCCCTGTTCCGGCTTCGGCTCCCAGTTGTCCGGGCGCCACGGAGAGTTCTGCTCCCGCGCCGCATTTCGATGGAGCCGGTAGCACTCCCAGACGTCCTCTATGCCTACACGCTTTGTGCGCGAGAGGGTGACGCAATCCTCGGCGAAGCCCGCAAAATCCTCGATCAACATGTAGAGAGCCGAGGGGCTTATGTTCAAATCCGCCACCGTGTCGTATTTGACGGCGAGCTTGTACACCTTCATGTACCGCTGGGAACTGCGCTCGGATAGCGAGAATTCCCGACTCAACCACGGCAACCACTCGCCGTGACCGACTTGCTTCTTGGCTTCACATAGCAAACCGCCGAGCTTGATTATGTCGGCGGTTCTGCGCTTCAAAACTACCTTGATCTCGTCGGTGATCACCGACAGGTCCCGCAGATTTCTCATATTCAACCCCATTCACGGTCAGCTTCCCCAACTCCGGCGGTCCTGCGGAACACATGGCCTTCGTCTAGCCTGCCGAATGAAAAATAATGTTGGTGAAAGAGAAAAAATTCTACGCTTAATTTGCCCGGAAAATACCCGAGGAAATCGGGTAAGTCCTGGTAAAAGACCCGAGTGGTGTCAATGGCTTATGACTTGACACGGCCGTTGGAAAATGCTGTTTTAGGGACGCCGAATCCGGCGCGCCCCGGTGCGCAGTTGCGAGCTACGCACCGGGACGACTTGTGCATCAAACCAGCACTGGAGGAGCTGATCTAATGACCAATTCCAAGGGTATCATCCATCTCGACGGCTCGCCACTTCACGGCGGTGCCGCTCTGTCGGCTGATCGGCCGACGCTAATGGAGCTGGCGAAGAAAATTGGCGCTCATAGCCCTGATGAGCTGAGCGCGGCGAAAGTCGACCTTGTGGCTGAAGGCGAGCGGCCGCGTATAGCTGGCACCGATCCCTATGACAGCAACGCGGTTATCGAGGAGCTGTTGATTCCTCTGCGCATCGCGTGCGCGGTGATCGGCATAGGCAAGAACCCAGACTTCGGCACTGATACGGAATCGGTCAAGGACGCCATCGAACACGCCAGCGTCATCTTCGAGATTTCCGCCTTGTATTGTGCTCTTGCGTGGCAGGTCCTCAGCTACGGCGAATCAGCGAACTCAGCGTCGCCGAGATCATCGAGGCGCAAGCGGGCCGCGTAGCTCCAGAACCTCCCTACCAAGAAACCGAGAGGGTCGGGCTCGTTGCCCGGCTCTCTTTTCATTGGAACGCTATCGGGTTAGGCGTAGACTGGCCTAAGAGACCCGATGGTCAGAGCGTGAGATCATGAGTTTCGACTATCAGGCGCCGGCCGAGTTGTTTATGCCAAAGCGAAGGGCTGGTCCGCGTAAGCCGATTGGCTATCGGCGTTTCGCCAGTGCGGCGGAGGCTATTCGCTTTGCCGTCGAGGATTTCCCTGCTGTCCAGAGGTTTGGCCCTTGGATGCAGATTGAAGATGACCGTTTCAACAGCGATGAGATACGAAGTTTGTATGAGAGCAACGACTATCCGCTCCGCCGCTGCTCGCACCCTGTTGCCTTGAGCGGGCCACTGCCTCACAGCGGCAGAAAGCCGGCTTAGCGGTGATCCGGTATCTGACCAAGTACCCGGAAGTTTTCGATCCTGAAACTGTTCGCATGCTCAGCGATGCTCTTGAGGACACATGGGAGATCGCCAGCGCGAAATCAGATTACCCATGGTGTAGGCGGCGACCCAGAGGCTGCCCGCGATTTGGTTGCCAAGCACATAGTCGACATAGCTTTGCAAGGCGAGCGCAATCGCCAGCGTTTGATCCTAGGCGCCCTGGATCGACTAAAGCGGTAGGAGCGTTGGGCATTCAATGCCGCCGTTCCTCTACCGATGCCCCGATACCGGACTCCGCGTCCAGGGCTTTACGGCCGAGCAAATTCGAGACGATGACGACACCTATGAGTTCGATCGTTTGCCTTGCATGCAAGCGGGTCCACGTTGTGAATCCAGCCACCGGCAAGGTCTTGGGAAAACCCGATGAGTAGAGGAGAAGCGTCCGGCAATAGCACCACAACGGGTCGGGGACCGATCAATCGGCTTTCCGCTTGCGGGGCGCTATTCTAGCGGCCTCGGTAGCGAGTTGGATCACTATCTTACGCGCACTTGGTTCCAATCGGTCGAGGGCTTCAATGAGGCGGATGGCTTCGCGGCTTGTTAGGAAGGGGTCGTACTTCTTTGGACTTGGAAAGACGCCCTTGATGTTGCTCTTTGGCAGCCCGTCGAAGAAATACTCGACGGGCACATCAAGGGTGCCGGATATTATATAGAGGACGCTGGCCGAGACCCGGTTCGATCCATTCTCGTATTTTTGTACTTGCTGGAACGTGACGTCGAGTACCTGGCCGAGTTCCGTTTGGCTGAGCTTGAGCATGTTACGCCGCGCGCGGATACGATTGCCGACATGTTGGTCAATCGGATGACGTTTGGTGCGCATAGGGCAACTTCTCCTCCGTGGCCGATCTAAACCGACCCTGGAGCCACATTCTAGGTCATGCCGTGAGGCACGGCTATAGCGGCGCCGTGACGGCAAATTGGCGTCTTAACTGCTGGGATTTCTGTTCCATGACGTCGGCGAGTTGTCGCATTCCGACATGGGCCTTCATCGCGGTGGCGATAAGAGCATCGAGAGCGGCGCCGAAGTCGACCGCCGCGTCGGCGGGAGTCGCGGGCTGTTTGGTCCTGAACATTGTTTGCTCCTTATCGCTCGGCGTCGCCGGGACGCTGCGAGCGCCGAGCGTCGGTCGCCTCGCGTGCGCCTTCGACGGTTGATGTGCCCCGATCAAAAACGGCAGCGGCAGGTGGGCGCGATCCGTAGGTGTTCACCAAGATGGTGGCAGCAATGCCGCGCTTGGATGCCTCGGTGTCGCGATTGATCTGTTCATATGCTTTGGTCATGTTGTAGTCCTCATTGAGCCGGCATGCCGGCATTGGGGTGAAGGATGCCGGCCACCAGCGAGAAGGGCGCCGCGCCAGCTCTTGGCTGTTCTAATTGACGCGACACCTGCCAAGTGGTCGCGGGGCGCCAATGGACGTGCGCCGAAAAGAAAGGAAGGTGGGTCGGCTCGTGGCGGGCAAATTGTCCACAGCCGCACCGAAATGAACTGTCCCATGTGCAATGAAGCCCCTACCATTTGCCGCGGCGCGGAATGGCAGACACGGAACCGTCAGGCGAATTAGCCTCTTGGGTGCTAGTGGGTAGGTATCGGGCTCGTGCGGCAGAAATGCTGCAACTCGCCGACACCGAACCCAACCACGGCGTCCAAGAGCGTTACCGTTCCGTCGCGCGGCATTATCTCGCCTTGGCGCAACTTGAGGAGCAAGCAGCCAAGCGAGAAGGCCGCTGGTCGGATCGGGATGCCGGCGGCCAGACCGGACCACAGGGATGACTTCGTGGTTGGCTATTTTGAGGAGCCCGCTACCTCGGTAGCCCCGGAAATCCCGCTGCTGTCGCGGGCGTTCCTCACGGCGTAGCTCATCGAGTTCTTCAGCAAGTGTTTGGCCGCCTTCGAGGCGGTGTGGCCGCTGCGGTTTGCAAGCGTTCGCAGCGTTCTCATTTGGTATGGGTTGAGCCAGATTTTGACCAATGTCAACTTGTCGTTTACCTCTGGCCGAAGATGTCGCCGCGTCGGCGGCGCTCGCCTCGCTGCGGCGGCTTCGCTCATTGCGTCGTCTGTTGGATAGAATTCCATTTTTGTTATCCTCTTAAGTTACCGCGCCGTCGCGGTCTGGGCTGGGTCATTCCGGAGTGCTCGCCGCGGGCGATTGAAACATCTGTGAGATCGATCTTGTCGGTCCCAAGTCGGTGGCCAAGGCCGGACCTGATCAGCTCGACCTCAATGCGATCGAACACCTCGGCGGGCACGATGATCGTGGTCATTTCCGATGCCTTGTGATAATGTTGCCGCATGGGCGCGCGGCGTGTCGAGTTCTGGGATTTTCCACCGGAAGGTCGCGGCAGAAGCCGCCTTCAGCCAGATGATCCAGGTTGCGATTTGCGTGTGCGCGTGACACGGAACCGCGGCACCAGTGTCCTAGTCACGATCTTCAAAGTGATCGCCGGTGCGGTCTGCGGCCTCGCCATCGTCGCGTCGATCTGGCTGATCGTCACCATTCTCAAAAGTTAGAACGGGAATTGGCGCCAGGGCGTCGATCGCCGCGCGGAGGCTAGGCGTGGTGGAGGCGAGCAATTCGCGACCGGTTCTGGATGCCTCGGCGAAGATATGTTCGGCTCGGTGGAACCATCCCTGTTCTTGCCCCCCGGTGGCCTTTTTCTTCAAGAGGCCGAACGCCTTTGAAATTTCGCCCGTTGCGTTGGCGATAAGCGTAGCGGTCTGGGTGAGCGTGAATTTTTCGATTTTCTGGTCAAGCATGTTTGGTATCTCACTGTGCGGTGCGCGCCGCGCGATTGGTTCGGAAATGGTAGGGCGGTCTCGGTCACCAACCTGAGACGAGACCGCCCTTTGGCAATGCGTTTCTCAGTCGCATTGCCTGCGGCGCGCGAAAGGAGATGATCGCCGCCGCGTGGCGCGAGCATGAATGACGCTCGCGACTTTCGGTACTAGCGAGACCAAGCGCCGGCACCGAATTGTTGTTGCTTAAAGCAACCCGTATCGTTTCAGAGATACCTTTAATGCTAGGCGAGCATCGATATCTTTGCCCGCGAGCGCCTTGTCCATTTCGACAAGCGAGATCGGCTCATTCTCCTTGATCTCAAATCCAAGGCGCCTGGCTTGCGCCAGGACCAGCTTGAGCCCCGACTGCGCTGCGGGATTGGAGGCCATGACCGACGCGATCGTCTTCTGGCGCGACGCCGCGGCAGAAATCTTGTCGACGTCGTCACCGACTACGCCCTTCGCCACCATCGCCGAGATCACCGCGCGACGGAGATTGGCGTTGAAGCCGGGCACCGTTGCGAGTGCTGCCTCGATCTCGGCTGCACTGGTCTTGCCCTTGCCGCTGGCATGCACGCCGGCGACGTCGCTCATGGCGTATAGGTGATTGAACGCGCTGGGCAGCGTGCCCCTCGCCGCGTTGGCGCGGAGATCAGCCGCCATCTGGCGAGCCGTCACGACGTGACCACGTACCGGATCATTACCGATGCCAGCCGCCGCCATGTCATCCGCGATTTTCTCCAAATGCGCGGCATGGACCTCAACTTTCGACAGTTGGTTTGAAGCTTGAAACATTGAAAAAGTCCTTTTGAAATGCTGGCAATGAATGGGACGGTGCGCTCCAGCTCGGCGCAGCCGTCGAATTTATGATTTGGGATCAGCGTCGGCGACGCTGAGGGTCAGCGCCCAGCGCGGCACTGTTGTCGGCGATGACGACGCGGCGGCTGCGGCCTTGATTGAAATACATTGAGTTCCGCCTGCTGGCGAATGGCGTCGCCCGCGAAGATCGAACTGATTGCGGCGTGGTCCCGAACTTGAGTTACCCCCGGGAGCTGAGGCGCGGCGCGGTTCTCGACAACGATGCCGAGGCGAGCAAACAGGTCTCCAAAGAAATCGAACATCACTCGGGTCTCCGGTAAGAGGGGTCACTCGACGCGATCTTGCTGCGCCAGTCCGGTCCCAGCGCAGCACGGCGGCTGCGGTCTAGAGAGCAGATTCCGGTCAATTTCACGCATAGCCCGCATGCCTAAAGTAGTTGCGGGCTTCGCGGGCGGTGAGATTACGCGCGAAGGTTCCGATTTGCGGCGCAGGCGTGGAATAGTTCGCTCCGCCGCGTTGCGCAGATACGCTTTGAGTTTGCTGAATGGCATCTCTATCGGATTCAGATCCGGTGAGTATGGTGGGAGATAGCGAAGTGTGGCGCCACGCACTTCAATCGCTTCGCGCACGCCCGCTGCCTTGTGTGCGGGGAGGTTGTCCATGACGACGGTGTCGTTTCGCTTCAGTGTTGGAGCCAAGCACTGCTCGACATAATCAAGGAACGTCTTTCCCTTCATAGCGCCGTCAACCACACATGGGGCTGTGATTTCGTTGCGGCGCAAAGCGCCCACGAAGGTGATCGTTTTCCAGTGGCCGTTCGGAACCCGACCGATCAAGCGCTTGCCCCGTGCGCAACGCCCGCTCAACCGAACCATTTTCGTATTGGCGGCGGTCTCGTCAATGAACACCAGGTGGGCGGCATCAAACATGCCCTGTTCTCGCATCCAGCGCCGGCGCGCCCGCGCCACGTCGGCACGTTCCTGCTCTGCCGCGCGCAGGCTTTTTTTTGAACGTGATGTCGTGGCGCTTGAAGAAGCGCCACACCGAAGTGCGGCTGCCCGCAATCTTGTTCTTGCGCATCGCGCAGACCATCTCATCCAGCGTCAAGTCCGGCTGATCCTCAATCAGCGCCAATAAAAAGTCCCCGTGCTCCTCCAGCGGAGACGTGCTCCCGCCCCGCGGCTTGGCCGCACAGCTTCCGGTCGCCCGATAGCAGGAGACCCATTTGATCGCTGAACTCGGGCTGACCTCAAACTGCTCCGCCGCCTCGCGTCGCGACGACCCGCTCTCGACTCGTGCAATCACCCGACCCCGGATATCAGCAGAGTAGGCTCCCGGCATTGTTCCGTCTCCCCAGGGCGAATCAATGTCGAGAGACTTTCCCATCCAAAAGCACTTGGGAATCCCGCCGATTCACTTCGATCGAAACATGCTCTAGCGGACTGATGTCCAACTCGTCCTGCGTGACGACGTGGGTCGGGCCGATCTGGGCTCCGGCGTCGTTGAGCTGCACAACCTTCATCACGCCGCCTTCACTGAAGATCATGCGGCCGGCGGGATCGATCACGGCGAAGCCGCGATTGGCATTGGCGACGGCCAGCATCAAAGAACCGCAAACGCAATTAATAAGATCGTCCGAGCCAGCAGCCGGGTGATCGACAACGTCGCGGCCACTGTCGCGTATCGTTCTCCGCTCCAGCGCCAAGAGCTGCGACCGGATGCGCGGCAGGTCCAACAGCCTCACCTGACCGGAGTTCATTGCTGGCAATGCGCTGAGATAAATCCCGCTACGATCGTGCGGTGACTTCCTCAAATCGATGCCATGGCGCTTAAAGGCGTCGACGACCCATTGCGCACCGTATCGATCACCGTAGACATAGGTTAAGCCGTAGCTTTTCAAGATCGCAGCGAATTCGCTAACGACGGCCTCGGTGTCGGCGCTTTTGACTTCACGGGCACAGGCGAGCACCGCGTGCGCCGTCGCGTTATCCCTGAAAGCGATAGCGATGGCGTGGGCGTCGTTGACACCGCCGCTGACGTCCACGAATTCGACATACGCTTCACCGGCTGGTGCCAGAACTTGCTTGCCCCGCATGATCGCGGCGTCAACGATTTCTGGGATGACAAAGCTGCTGATATCGGTCCGCCACTCACACAGATATTCGGCGCGGTTCAAGTCCGGGTTAGCTGCAATCTCGCCAGCGATGTACTCGGCATCGAGCGTTGGGTTGAGCTGCATCGAGGTGGCCTTGACGACCAGGACATTTGGATCGTCACGGCCGAAGCATTCTTGGTATTTGGCCCACAGCAGGCCGGCCTTTTTGTGCGGAGTGCTGATGCCGATCACCATCGCCTGGTCCTTCAGGATCAACATTCCGGGCTTGATCGCGACATACAACTCGGTGTCCGGCGACGCACTGGTTTCGTCTTTGTAAAAGGCAACCTCGTCAAGGACGGCGATTAGAACGGCCCGGCCGCGGATTCCTTTGAAGTCATTTGTGACGATCACGATGTCGCAACCGTTCGCCAGCTCGAAGCCGTCGCGTGTCTCGCGCACCACCATCGCCGCCAGCTCTGGGATGTCTTGGAAAAACGGGCGGACGTAATCGAGCGCGATACGACTCTGATCTCTGTCTTTCGCGAGCAGGAAGATTGTTGCGCGCTCGCCACGTCGCAGTGCCGGCAACGTGATCCCGGCGAGCTGACGGCGCTTGCCATCGAACAAACTGGCGGCATGGGCGATAATCAAGCTGGCTATGGAATTTTTCCCGCCGCGCCGGCCGCCTATGACCCACAGCTCCCTGACCTTCTGCTTCGGCGGTGGGCGGCCGCCGGCAACTTCATGAAAGAATGCGGCCTCATCGGCCGTCATCGGCAACGCAAATGCGGCTTTTAGGATGGCTTTCCAAGGATACCAGGTGTCGCCAGGGAACCAGTCGCCGAAGCGGCCGGTCATGGCGTCGATGATGTTGGCCTCGACGGGCTTAGTTTTCTTCTGCTTGGCCATCGTCATCCTCCTGTTCCCACCACTTGACCGGCTCCGGTGTCATCGCATTCAATTCCAGCTTCGCTCGGCGCAGCATGTTCTCATGCCGGACCAGCTCATCGCCGAGGCGCTGATCGTGCCTCTTGGGTCGAAGCAGCTCGTTGTGAAGGCGCTCGACGATCACCTGCAACTTCGCCACCTTCAGAGCTGCGCCCTGGTGGACCAGATTGTCGCCATCGAGACCGGCCTGCTGCGTGTAGGTGGCGTAGAGCCGTTGGATTTGCGGCCTCTGATGGTGCGTAAATCGATGCCTCGGAACACACCGGTATTGCGCTTGCATCGCCGTCGCTTCTGCGGGGTGTCTGCGGGCGTCTCACTGGTATCTGCCATGTATCCGACTCCTTGCCGGCAACGGCCTCGTGCGCGTGCGCGAGGCAGTGAATAGGGGCGGGGCCAGGCGCTTGCGGTGCCGCCTGGCCCCTCTCGTGCGCTGGGCACTTCCGCGGCTCGGGAAGGGGCTGCGGTGGCTGGCGAGCGCGCGATCTGATTGGAATGAATTGCCAGCGCGCCGCCCATTAGACGGCCGCTAGTGCGTTATCTCGGTACGGGTAGGGGGTAATAGCCCCCGACAAGTCGAAGGCCTCAGCGGGCTCTTATTCGCGGACTGACCGGAGTTACCGTAACTCCGGTTTTGGTGTGGCTTACGCCGCCAGGTGCTTCAGGACGTTGGCGACGCTCTGCGCCTGCCAGCGGCCACCGCGGGCCGTCGTGATGCCCCGGGCAGTCAGCTCGGCTGCGATCTGCCTGGTCGATTGCTCCGCCAGCTCAGCCAGGATCGGCCGTAGCTCCTCAGCCCTGGCCTTGGCAGCGGCATGGTACGCTGGCGCCAGGTGCTCGGCGCCGTAGCGACCAAGTTGTTTCCCGCGGGCCTTAGCAGCCGCTAGGGCGCCCTTGGTCCGTATCGAGATCATCTCCCTCTCATGCTCGGCAACGGCCGCCAGGATATGCAGGGTAAGCCGCGTGGCATGGGGGTTATCGACAGCGATGAACTCGACGTTCGAGTCCATCATCGTGGCAATGAAGGCGACATTCCGCGAGAGCCGGTCGAGTTTGGCGATCACCAGGCGAGTCCCGCGTCGGCGCCGGCAAGCTGCAAGGGCCTTTTGCAGTTCGGGGCGGTCGTTACGCTTGCCGGTCTCGACCTCGGTAAACTCGCCGACAAGATTGCCGCCAATGCTGGCCAGGTATTGCCGAACCGCCTCCCGCTGAAAATCCAAGCCGAGGCCAGACCGGCCCTGCCTGTCAGTCGAAACCCGGTAGTAAGCGATGAATTGAGCGGTTTTGGCCTGCATGATCGCCTCCACTGTCAACAGCAAACGGTCGTATGCTTTTGACAGGGGTGCCGACAGGCATCAACTCACAAGGCCGTGATACCCCTACCAGGTAGGGGCATAGGCGAGACCGCTGCCGGTACATCCGCGGTCAGCGATCTCGCCATCGAACTCGGCGAACCGAGAGGCGATAGGGTGCGGGAAGCCGTCGAGGCCGATCGGCGGCCTCCCGCGATGCCGACCGCGCAAGGGGCGCTCGGGCGGCGGCAAGAGATCGAAGGAAAGAAGGTCGCGAGGTCGCGACGTTTCGGCACCGGCATCACAAGATGCCGGGGGTTCGCACCGGGCTCGGTACGAGCCCGGTCGGCCGGTCGGCGGAAAAGGGGCGCGAGAAAAAAAAGCGGAAGCGTGAGCGCGGGGCAGGAGAAGAGAGATCGCTATCCCACGGCTCGCTTGCGAAACGCGATGTAATGCGGATTGTCGCCCACGGCGACCGAGGTCCCTTTGTCCCCAGTGCGGTCGCGGTTCGTGCGTTCGAGTAACACCGAATACCCTTTGAAGTTTTTTCTCAGCGATGCGGAAACGACCTCTTCGTGGCTCAAATGCCGAGCTTGTAGCCGCTGCAACATCTTGAGGATTTCCTCTTCGGTCAAAGTGCCGGGAACTTCACCAGTATAGATTTGTTTGAAACCATCCCAGCCCTCTATTTTCCATGTTCGGTCAGACATTTTTGGGACTCGTTCGGCTACTCTGATTGTGGCAGCGATGCCGTCCATGGCTTGCTTTTGTTACCAAGTCCAAGATCGGACGGACAAAGGCAACCTGTCGCATATGCTTCCAACAATGCGCGCTGACGTGGATTTCTTATAACCAGAAAACGGAATTTACAGCGCATATGGCCGTATTTTGTTCGGTGGGTAGACAGGCGCCGTTGTAGTCCACCCCCAACCAAAGCGCGTTGCGTTCTCCCAACGTATAAAATCTTCCCTTGGGGGCCAGAGATTATGTAAACACCATCCTCACTTGGTACTTTGAGCGCGCCTCGAAGGCGAGGAAAATCATTAAGCGGCGCATTTGTTAATTGATCAAACAGCGTCCTTATACGCTCTCGTTCAATCATTCTGGCGCCAGCTCCCAATCTTCCACTATCTCAACAATATCACCGCCCGGATTACGCTGCTATCCGGTCGATGAGTTTGAGATCGCCAGCCTTCGGCCCTCTGGTGCCGGGCTCGACCTTGAAGCTGATCCGCTGTCCTGGCGCGAGTTTCAGGTCAGGTAAATGTCCACGGCGCCGGGCTCGCTCGATTGCGGAAATGTGCAGGTAGACGTCGGGCTCCAGGTCGTCCCGACTAACCCAGCCATATCCTTTGATCGCAGAGAACCATTTGACCGTTCCGGTTATGCGCCTCGTGGACTCTGCGGCCGCGACGGTATCTGTCGTCGCCGTCAAATGCTGATCGAGGCTGCTGTCGAACATGATCATGTCTCCGCTTGTTCAATGCCAAAGGTGTTCAAGCTCTTTGAATTTGAGCATCTTTGGACGGGCTCTCCCTCGAACCCTCTAAGCCATTGAGCATCTTTGGCTTTTTTCCCAAAGATGCTCGTATAATTACTTTAAAAGCTCAAAGGTGCTCAAAGTTCGAGAGCTTGAGCACCTTTGGAGCAAAGGTGTTCATCGGTGAGCGCCTTTGATCGGGATGACGTTGTCCGTGGACGGAGACTCTGGCAGCTCCCAAACCCATTGCCCCTGATATCCGGATTTCTTCGGGACGATGCCTAGCTCCTTACGAGCCCGGCGTAAGGTGCCGCCGCTGATGCCTTCCCGTTCCGCAGCAGCGGTGACGGTATCGGCTGCGACCGACCCAGCCGACAGATAGTCGCGGAGGAATTCCTTAGCTTCGGCTGTCTTGCTGGTGTGAGAACCGGACTGCCGGATGGCTTCGTCGGCAGTAATCGTGACTGGGGCGTTATCCCAAACGATGTGCGACCCAACGATGCCCTTGCTGACGATGCGCTGTTCCATACGGTAGCCGAGACCTTTCGGCAGGGCGCCGAGGTTGCTCTTTGCTGACAGCAGCAAGCGCCGCTCGGTCTCGGGTTCCTGGGTCGTAATGAAAACCATGCGCGCTGCGGCAACGAATGCGAGTGATCCGGTGACTGAGTTGATTGCCGATCCTTGAGTAGCTTTCGGCGGATGCGAGATCGCCAGGACGGCAACACCGACTTCATCGGCGAAACGCGCCAGCGGTTCCAGCACGCTGCGAACATCGGTCGTCCGATGCGAAGTCGATCTTCGACCCCATGTAGGACGTGATCGGGTCGATGATCACCAGCGCGACGTCGGCGATCTCGGTCACCTTGCGCTTCAGCTCCGCGAGATCGCTTTGCAGGTCAAAGGTCGGGCAACGACCGTCCTTTCCGAGGACCGCTTCAACGACATGCACTCGCTGTAGATCGGCGCCGGCGGCCTCCAGCCTTGGGCGGATTACGTCTTTGACGTTATCCTCCGCCGAGAGCATCAAGACACTTCCAAGTGGAGCGTACCGCCGTCTGGCCATGCGGCGCTGGTTGTGATCCTGGCAGCGACGTCGCAGCTTTTTTGCGACTTGCCAGTGCCGGGTGCGCCAGAGAGCAACGTGACATGACCGCAAGCAAGGCGACCGGGCCAAACCCACTTGATTGCTTCAGGCTCGATGTCGTTAACGCAGGTGACCTGCAAGGCGGTGCCGGACACGCTGCCATTGAGGCCGGACTTTAACCGGGCCAGATGGCCTTCGGCTGTTTCGATCTGCTTAAACGGGTCCGTAAAAAGATCGCCATTTAAAGCGTTGTGCCGCATCTCGTCGGCGACGGCGATCAGATCGCGACGGAGCGCCAGCTCATAGATCGTGAGTGCGTATTCCCCTATATTGAGAATTGTCGTCGCCTGCATGGCGAGTTCGTGCATATAGTCATCGAAATTCGCCTCGCCGACCTTGAAGTCTGCCGGCAGGAACTGGCGGATCGAGGCTGGCGCTGAGTGTCGCCCGGCCTGGATCATCGTGGAGATGACCCTATAAAGCTCGGCGTGCTTTTCACCAAAGAAGTGTTCTGGCTTCAGATACGCCGGCACGCGATGAAAGCAGGCCTCATTCAGAAGGCACGCACCGAGCAGTGACTGCTCGGCGTCGATCGAGTGCGGTAGTACGGTGGCATTTGACATGAGAGTCCTTTCTTCGCGTCGCCATTGCCGAGGCGGCGCAAATTTTGGTTTCCGTTGGTGATGGTGGTTGACGGCGCCGATCTCGGCGCGGTGTTGATTAGGCGGCGTTGGCCGGCGCCGCGTTCCGGGTCTGGATGGCTTCGCGGATGAGCGTGCCGATCGTTGAGGAGACCGAGCGATTTTCGGCGCGGCCGATCTTCTTGATGGCGCTGATCAGGCCGGCATCGAGGTGGGCACTGACCGTCGCGTGCAACGCATCGGTCCCCGGTGACTCGTCGGCGGGTAATCCGCTCATCAGCACGGCAGCCGTCGCGGCCTTCGATCGATGATCCCACGCCTCGGCGACCATGGTGGCCAAGGCGTTGGCGAAGGTGCGGCACTCGGCGAGCGCGACCTGGTGGATTCGCCATTCGGTAATGTGGTCGGGTTTCAGAATTCATCTCGATCTCCAGATTTTCGGATTGTTGAGCAAATGAAAAAGCCGCCCGAAGGCGGCTTGGAACTGATGGCGATGTTGGCGATTACGACGACGGTGCCGATCGATGATCAGGTCATCGACGGGGTCCAGAAACGCAAAACCGCCCAGCGGGCGGTCTATCTTCGGTCCGGTTGAAGCCCCCGCGCCTGCGCGCGCACGACTCCAGATGTTGATGTTTTTATAGGGGTTCGAGGCCGATCTTGTCTATAACAATTTTCAGTTTCTAATCACGTCCGTATTACCGATCTTTCTTGGACGTGTTGCAGAAATGCAAAACGCCCCGGTGGGGGCGCTTCATTCTCCGCTCGGTCGGGCTTGTGCGCCTGCCCATAGCTCCTCCGGAGGTTGACGTAACTTATACACTTTACCCCCCGATTACGTCCACTACATTATCTATTTTATTTGCTCCCGCTGTCATTGCGGAAAGGCTGTCGAATACCTATGTTTGTTTGTTGATCATCTCTCTCTTTGGTAGCTCTTTCCTGCGGACCATCCCCGCTATCGCCCCAGCACGCCATAGCCGACCGCGGCCGCGACAAGCGCGAACACAGCGACCGGTGCCCACTCGGCAATCGGCAATGATCCAGGTGTGAGTGCCAGGAGCATCCTTCAGTATAACGGGCCTGCCTGATCGGTAACGCGCGTCATTGCGCCGCTGGTCACCGGAACCGGACCGGCTAGTGCCGAATTACCTGACCGATGAAAGCCTGCCCTGTCTGCACAACGCCTGTCAGCCATTTGGTTGATACCTGTCCGCGCTGCGGCAGGCGGCTGAGCACTTCACGGTGGAGCCTCGCCATCGCGATGATTGCCTTGGTGCTTACTGTCGGCCTCGTCATCGCGGCCCTGGACGAATTCCTGGCTCGCTAGGATCAGCAATTTGCTAGGCTGCGACCTGCCGGAAGTGGGGTATATTCCTGGTCGGGCAGCGCGGGGCTCGGCTTCTACCAGGCAGGCAATCTGCGGTCCTGCTTTCCGGTTACTGTTGACATGCCGTGCAAGGTTGCCGACCCGCGCATTCGTTTTGTTGGTCGAAACGTTGGCCCGTGTTCTCAGATGCGCGTCAAACATCTGAGCAATCAGCAGAAAAGCAGCAACAAATCACTCGCTGCCTACGAATGCAGGTAAGCGTGATCGAGCGGTATTTAGCGCAAACGGGCGCTAAGGCAAGCCATGCGGCGGTGCACCATGACCCATGCGCTGCCTTCAGTGCCGCCGGTCAAGCCTGTCCCTATGTGTTCGGGTGCGAGATGCCGGTCCGCATGCTCCATCGTTCAATTCTGATACGCGCGCCGAACGTCTGGGCGCGACCGGAACCTTCTTTGGAGGCTGCCATGACCGCGACATCGCGAACCGAAACGCCGCAAATGGAAACCTTCCGCATTCCCGGCACGACTCTCAGTCCCTCGCGCATTGGGCTTGGCACCTGGGCGATCGGCGGCTGGATGTGGGGCGGCACCGACGAAGCGGAATCCATCCGCACCATCCACGCCGCGCTTGACCGCGGCATCACGCTGATCGACACCGCGCCGGTCTACGGCTTTGGCCGTTCCGAGGAGATCGTCGGCAAGGCCCTGGCCGAAGGCGGCCGGCGCGCGCGCGTTGTGCTCGCCACCAAGGTGGGGCTCGACTGGAAAGACGAGCAGCCGTTCCGCAATGGCGGCCGCGAACGCATCATGAAGGAAATCGACGATTCGCTGCGGCGGCTGCGCACTGACGCGATCGATCTTTATCAGGTGCACTGGCCAGACCCGAATACGCCGATCGAGGAAACTGCCGGCGCCATGGCTGAGCTGCTAGGGGCCGGAAAGATCCGCGCCATCGGCGTCAGCAATTTTTCTCCGGCGCAGATGGATGCCTTCCGCGCCGTCGCGCCGCTCCACGCGGTGCAGCCGCCTTACAACCTGTTCGAGCGCGCCATTGAAGCGGACGCATTTTCTTATGCGCGGCGCCAAAATCTGGCCATGTTGGCCTATGGCGCGCTCTGCCGCGGTTTGTTGAGCGGGCGCATGCGGGCCGATACCAGATTCCCCGCAAGCGACCTGCGCACGAGCGATCCGAAATTCAAGGCGCCGCATTTCGCCGAATATCTCGCCGCCGTGTCCGCGCTCGACCGCTTCGCCCGAGAAAACTTCAACAAACGAGTGATTCATCTGGCGCTGCGCTGGCTGCTCGACCGCGCCCCCAATACGATCGCGTTGTGGGGCGCTCGGCACCCGCGTCAGCTCGATCCGGTGGGCGACGTGCTCGGCTGGAAAATCGATGCCACCGCAATGGCGGAGATCGACCGCATCGTGGCGGAGCACGTGCGCACGCCGATCGGGCCGGAGTTCATGGCCCCGCCAGAGCAGGCGGCCGCCTAACGTCAACCAGCCAAACCTTCGGCCCCGGCGCGCAATTGGAGCTGTTGCCGCCGGGAGCTTGGCTGTACGGTCGCTGGCATCGCTAAGACGTGGACAGTGGGGAGATTTGGACAGTGGACAGCCGGGGCCCGGCGTTGAGGATCGTGACCGCCGTTTTGATTGCTTGCTGTGGCGAAGCAGCGGGCGCTCAACCGCCGGCCGATCGAATGGCGCAAGTATCGCCGCAGCAACCATGCGACCCGCTGATTGACGGCACCTATTGCGCGACCCAGGGAGGCCGCCTCTCGACAGCGGGGCCATCGCAAGTCAGCATGGCCCCCATTCAAAGCCTCGGAGGTGATCTTTCCCTGGGCCAAACTCAGCCGGGGACTTTGGGGGCAATCACGTTCAACAGCGGCGGTACGATTTGCATCGGTCTTCTGCGCCGCGGGGCTTGCAATTAAAAAGTTCGCTTGAACGAGCTTGACGGCGGCCGCTAGCCTTTCACCTTCATCATGGCCTCCAGGGCCTTTTCGTTGGGATTATCGAGGCAGCGATTGATGAACGCCTGGGTCTGCTGTTGCAGCATCTCGACGTTAAATGTGGTCGCATTGGCTTTGCCAAGCAGATACCCGTGCACGAACGCGATCGCTACATCGCGACTCGGTCCGCTGTCGCGCATGATATCCTTGCAGGTGTACTGATCGACTGAACGATCGCCCTTTTCCTGAGCGCGGAGCGAACCAGCTCCGATCGCGACCAGCATCAACGCCGACGCGGCGGCGATCTTTACATAAACCATTGCCATGGCATCGTTCCTTCACGCCAAATGCTTGGCACTTGCCGTCGCATTGGTGCCACGCCAGCGGGCGTAGCGCCACGGCAAATACCATCGCGCCTTGGGCGAAAGCGCGTCGGGTACGAAATCGAGCCCGTGAGTCCCAAAGGGTTGGCAACGCAGCAGACGCGCCAGGGTCATCCAGCCGCCGGCCCACAGGCCGAAGCGCTCGATCGCCTGGTCGGCATAATCCGAGCAGGTCGGCAGGTGCCGGCAATGGAAACCGACCAGCGGAGAAAGCGTATAGCGATAGGCCTTGACCAGCCCACGACCGGCGAGCCGCGGAGCGCGGCGTGAAGCATCGAATAGGTGGTCAAGCGACATGGCGCGAGTCCAGGCTGGGAGCAATCACTCCGCCGCGGCCTTGTTCGTTTCCTCGGCGGCGCGCTTGGCTTCGATCTGGCCGATGGCGTCGACCACGGCGTCGAAGGTCAGCATGGTCGAGGCGTGCCGGGCCTTGTAATCCCGCACCGGTTCGAGCACCGCGATATCGGCCCATTTGCCTTCCGCCGGCGGCGCGCCGTTCTCCTTAAGCATTTTGCGCACACCCTCGCGCAGCGCGCGCAGCTCGTTCGCGTTGGAGCCGACGATATGGCGCGCCATGATCGAGGACGACGCTTGGCCGAGCGCGCAAGCCTTCACCTCGTGGGCGAAGTCGGTCACCTTGTCGCCATCCATCTTCAGATCAATGGTGACCGTCGAGCCGCACAGCCGCGAAACCGCCGTCGCGGTCGCGTCCGGATCGGCCAACCGTCCGATGCGCGGAATTGTCCCGGCAAGCTCGATGATGCGGCGATTATAGACCTCGTTTAGCATTGCCAGATCGCGATTTTCGAAAGCCGACTGTGTTGACGTGCCAATAAACTATATAGGTACGGCCAGGCGGCGGCGAGAGTCCCACGGCCACCGCGAGAATGACGAACCGCCATGTCTGACAAACCATCATTCGCACCGTCCGGCACCGCCGCCGACCATGAGGAGGGCGTGGCGCTGACGCCGAAATTCGACGCCGACGGGCTCGTCACCTGTGTCGCCACCGACGTCGCTACCGGGGAAGTGCTGATGGTCGCGCACATGAACGCCGAGGCGCTGGCCAAGACCATTGCGACCGGACAGGCATGGTATTTCAGCCGTTCGCGCGCCGCACTGTGGCGCAAAGGCGAAAGTTCCGGCCATATCCAACGCGTGGTCGAAATCCTAGTCGACTGCGATCAGGACGCAGTCTGGATCAAGGTCGAGCAGGCGGGCGGTGCCTGCCACACCGGCCGGCGCTCCTGCTTTTATCGTGCCGTGCCGTTGGGGCAAACAGAGTTGGTCGCGCTCGAATTCCGCGACGACCGCGTGTTCGATCCGCAGGCGGTCTATCGGGACAAAGATCGATGAGGCATGGACTTAATCGAAGCGGCTCTCGCCCGGTGGGTTCGACGACCGCAAGCCTCATCACCCGCTTACGGTCGCGCGGACCTGCAAAAACCGTAGCGTTTTCTGTGCGGTCAGAAGCGACAATCGCGTGAAATCCTTTCGAGCAAGTTCGATCACTTTGCTCGAAGGGGCTTGATTGCCGTGTCGGTTGCGCAGAATTGCCTCCACGGTGGGCCACTCCAGGCCGGCAGTTTTGCACGGTATCAGCACAGCGTCGTTGCGCATTCCGGCCAGGAGTTCGGAAATCACATCGAGCCGTGCGGAACATAATAGCGCAATCGCCGCCTTTACTTCGTCGAGCTTGCCGCGCGTGGCGAAGTCCAGGACTGCAGCGTCGTTCAGCGCTCCGTCGCTGTGCATGGCCCGGACCAGTTGTTCCGCCGCGCTGAATTCGTGTGGCCTTTCCGCCTCGCTGGCGATCGCATGTGTAGCCGTCGCCAGCACGCGCGAAAGTTCGGCGCGGACCTCGGGGGAAGCGCGCGACAGAAGCTTGGACTGGACCGCCTCGTTGGCACGCGATAAAAGCTGGCGATGCAGCTGTGTCGGCAGGTCGAGCCGCTGTCCCACCTTTTCCGTGAGGGCATCGTTGCCCTCCGCTTTCCTCACAAGAGTTCCGAAATCCGGTCGCTGAAAAGCGGGCGCCGGAATTTGCCGCCAGCTTGTAAACCACCTCGCCGCTGCCGCGGTCCACAAGCAAATCCGTGACCGTCTCTTCGAGCCTTTCACGGCCCGGAGATTGCCAGCAGGTGGGCGTCTCCCCGGGTTCGAGCGATTTCCGAAAGCTCGCTGGTGGTCAACCTTTTCGATTGCGCGAGCACCGGCCCGGCAACGCTGATTTCGTCGTCGCGCGCAAGGAGCTTGATGACATCAATAGGCGCGTTATCGACCGCCGCAAGACGTTCGCTGAGTTCAGAGAGCGCCTTGCTCTCGATCCGACGCGCCAGCAGACATATGACGTCGTCGAAGACCCTGATCTGCTCATCATTGAGCCGGTCTGAATCGTGCAGGAACAGGTCGGTGACTTGGCGAAGCGTGTTGACTCGCGTTTCAGAAGAGCCGCTTCGAACCGCCAGTTCGAGGTCGGCAATGATCGATTCAGGTTGCGATTGCATTTTTGTTCGCCTTGACGGCCTTGGTACGCGGCATTGCAAGGAATGATAAATAATACCAACGCGCGGAGTGGCTAACTCTTCGGGATTCCCAAATCATCTGCGAAATGATTTAAGGTGGCAAACGGAGGGTCGTTTGCCATGGGCCAGGCGATTGCGGTGAGGGCTGATTATACGGCGGGCGAGGTCCGCGGGTTCGCCAAGCGGGCGAAGGACGGCGGGCAGGCGCGGCGGCTTTTGGCGATCGCGGCGGTGCTCGATGGAGCATCGCGGACGGATGCGGCGACGATAGGCGGAATGGACCGTCAGACGTTGCGGGACTGGGTGATCCGGTTCAACGAGCAAGGGCCGGACGGTCTCATCAACATTCCCTCCCCGGGCGTGCCGCCCAAGCTGGGCAAAAAACACAGGGCCTTTCTGGTCCGGCTCGTGGAGGAGGGTCCGATCCCGGCGGTGCACGGCGTGGTGCGCTGGCGGGCGTGCGACCTGATCATGCAGCTGCACCAGGAGTTTGGGCTCTCGGTCTCGGACGACACGATCTATCGTGCTTTGAAGAGCCTGGGCTTCACGCATGTGAGCGCGCGGCCGAAAGCCTACAAGCAGGACCCTGATGCCTTGGAGGCGTTCAAAAAAACTTTGCCGATCGCGTGGCGGAAGTCCGCGCCAAGCTCGCGCCGGGCACACCGGTAGAGGTCTGGTTCCAGGACGAGATGCGGGTCGGCCAGAAGAACAAGCTCACCTATCGTTGGGCCAGGAAGGGCTCGCGTCCCCGCGCCGCGCATGATCAGCGCACACAGTCGACCTATCTGTTCGGCGCGGTCTGCCCTGAACGCGGAGCTGGCGCCGCTCTCGTTCTCCCGTTCTGCAACACCGAAGCCATGCAGCTTCATCTCGACGAGATCGCCACAAGAGTAACCGCCGGCGCGCACGCCATCCTTATCCTCGATCAGGCCGGCTGGCACGGCGCCAAGGACCTCAGGATTCCCAGCAATCTAGCGCTCCTGCCGCTGCCGCCGCGTGCGCCAGAGCTCAACCCCCAAGAAAACATCTGGCAGTTCATGCGCCAGAACTGGCTGTCGAACCGTATCTTCCGATCCTTCGACGACATCGTCGATCACTGTTGCTACGCATGGAACACACTGATCGATCAGCCCTGGAAAATCATGTCCATCGCACGCCGCGACTGGGCCGCCGTCAGTCACTTAATCTGAGGATTGGTATAAGCCCGGCGATCAGCCGAGGCGGTTGGTGGCTAACTTGGATTATCGGCGCTGCGCTCGCCGGCCCGGACTGCGAAGTATCATGCCGCACCGGTCAATTTGAGGTAAACAACCGGTGCGGACTTCTGGGCATCAGACAGTCTTGAGGCGAACGCCTCAGCATGTTTTGGTTGCGGTTCTGGCGAGTACACGTTTGGCGCGCGTAAGATGCGGCCGATCGACCATGGCGCCGGCGATGCCGACGACACCGGCTTCTGGATTGGCGGCAAACGCGTCGACGATCGCCTGCGCCTGCGCCAACACTGCCGCCGTCGGCGTGAACAGCTCGTTGATGATCGGCACCTGCGCGGGATGGATGGCCAGCTTTCCGGCAAAGCCGTCGCGGCGCGCGGCTTCGCATTCACCGCGAAGGCCGTCGTTGTCACGGAAGTCAACAAAAACGGTATCGATCGCGGCCACCTCCGCGGCCGCCGCGCCGGCGAGGCACAATGCGCGCGCGAGCCGATAAGGGTCGAGAAATCGGCCCTGTTCGTCGCGATTGGTTTCGGCGCCAAGCTCCGCAGACAGGTCCTCGGCGCCCCAGGTGAGCGTAGTCAGCCGCGCGCTCGAGCCGGCATAGGTGCCGGCGCGAAATAATGCGGCGGCGGTTTCGGTGGCGATGGCGGCGATCTTGATGTGGCCGTCCGGCAGGCCGCTGACGGCCTCGCGCACCGCGAGCTTGGCGTCGGCGTGGACGATGGACGCGCCGCCTTCCACCTTCGGCAACACAATGGCGTCGGGCCTTGCCGGCGCGACCGCGTCGAGATCGGCGTCGGTGAGGCCGGTTTGCAGACTGTTGACGCGGACGAGCAGGTAAGGCCGCGGCGTGGTCGCCGCCGCCTCCTTGAGGAAGGCCGCCGCGCTTTGCCGGGCCCGCGCCTTGCCGTCGGGTGCGATGGAATCCTCGAGGTCGACGATCAGCGCGTCGGCGCCGCTGGCCATCGCCTTGTCGAGTTTTTTCGCGCTGTCGGCGGGGACGAACAGGAACGAGCGCATCAGGTGCTTTTCTTTCTGCCTCTGGCTGGGCGACCTCGGCTTGGGTGACTGAGAAAAATATCAATGATTGTTCATTTGCATCATGCTAACGGCAAACCTTCACCCACACGCAGATCTTTTTGAAGTTCTCCCAATGGCATTGCTGTTCCATACGGCAATTCTTGCCTTTCACATCCTGAGCGGAAGCATGCGTGGGATTGCAGATTGAAATCAGCGCGATCATTCCACAGCCAAGCAGCAAAATTCGTCCAAGCATCGTTTTCTCCTTTATTTGGAACAGCACCTAGCATGCCGTCGCATTACCGGCAGGCCGACAACGGAACGCCGATCGACGCCTTTCGTTGTCCTTGCAAGCATCCATCCTTCCACGTACCGCCTACGGTTTGCCCTCCAGTCGTCAGAGTTCCCGTCCCATTAGGCTTCCCATTTCGAAAGTCGCCCTCATACCGCAGCTTTTGCACCGTCAATACGCCGTGGCCATTAGGCTCACCGTCTATCAGGTCACCTTCGTAACGTCCGGTGGACCAGGATTGCGCGCCTTTGTTGATCTGGCGGCCGTCGTGCCACTCGCCTTCATCGGATTCGAAGGGAACATTCCGTTTGGACCATTGCGCAATCCCGTGTCCTTCAGCGCGACCGCTGGCGCACCGACCCGACCACGCGACCGATTCTTCCAATTGCGGATTGGGATCCCACACTTGACACCCCGATTGGGCATCGGCCACCCACTCGCCGGCGCGCGCCGGTAGGGCCGCAACGATCATCCAGGCCAACAGAGCCGCCGCCGCTGCGATACCATGCGTGATCTTCGAGCTCCTTGCCATGCACTCGATCCTTCGCTCAATGCGGCAACAGCGGGACGACAATTCCGTCGAGCAACTCGTCGCGCACGTCGATGAGCCGGTCGCGGATTTTGCCGTCTGCGTCGACGATCCAAGTGATCGGCACGCCGGTCGGCGGCCCGAAGCCGTCGTCGGAAATGTCTTTGACGACCGCCATCGGATAGGTAACCGCCTGCGCGGCCTTGCGCATCTTCGCGAAGTCGCGCGGAAAGTCGACGCTAATGCCGATCATTTCCAGGCCGTGGGCGTGATAGCGCCGGTAGAACGCGTCAAGCTTCGGCATTTCCTTGCGGCAAGGCGCGCACCACGTCGCCCAGTAGTTGACCAGCACGACCTTGCCGCGCAGCTTGCCGAGGTCGAAAGCCGTTCCATCCAGCGAAGTGAGCACAAGCGCTGGCGCCGCCTTATCGATCTCGGGCGCTGCGGCTGCGCCACGGCATGCGAAGGCGAGCCACAACACAGCTGCGACCGCGACAATTTGTTTAAAATGCGCCCGAGCGACGGAGCTCGCGCCGTGGGTCGCGTGCCGGGCCGGAACCGTGTAAGCTCGCCGCGGTTTGACTCCTTTGGCGGAAGGCTGGTGCCACCGGCCCGAAGGCTTTATTAAGCACGGCGAGAGGCCGATATGTTGAAAATATTCGCCGCCGTCCTGCTCGTGGCGTTGGCATGTGCCGGACCAGTGAGTGCCCATGGCGGTGGTCCCGCCGAGTCGATGCCCCTCACCAATTTCACCGACATGCCGGACTATCGGCCGAAGCCGCTTGCGCCTTGTGCGCGGGTCAAGTACGCGTGTAAGCACGTTCAATGGCATCGGGGCTTTTCGCGCGGCAACCGACATTCTGACGCCTTGTTCAGGGTGACGCCTTGAACGGGCCGGCGCGCTGCGAGAGCGCACTGGCCGTTGATTGCTCAGAAATTGTAGCTCGCCACCACCTTGATCAAGTAGGGAGCGACCAACTGGCCTTCGGTCCCGGCATTATCGGCGGCGTTGGCCCGGTAATAGACCGGGATCTCAACGTCGGCATAGAGCTTGACGACTCTGTTGTTGGCCTCGTCAACCACCCTGGTGAGCTCGACGCCGGGCGAGAGCATGACCCGGTCGAAACCGCTGTTGTACGGATCGGCGCCGGTGCCGCTGTCGGCATCGCGGTGTGAGACGATGACTTGGGCGAGCGGCGTGACCTTGTCGAGGCCGAGCACGTGGTACCAATTATTATAAACGATGCCGGCGGCGGCATCGACCTGCGTGCCGGGATAGTAGGTTTGCACCACGCCGGGGTTGCCGTCGAAAAAGCCCTGCGGGTCGGCCGCGCTCTGATAAAGAAACGGCTGCCGCAACATGATCTGTGAGAAATACTGCCAGGCATTATCGCCAGTGAGCAGGCCGCGGTGGAAAGCGCCGAGGAGAAGGTCGGTGCTGCCCGATCCGATCTGAGTGTCGCGGTCGATCCCGGGGGCAGTAAACGTGCCGGTCGGGAGCTTCATACCAAAGATGATACCGGTCGACATGTCCTTGAAGAAGCCGGTGTAAACGCCCATGATTTCGATGTCGCCGATATCCTTGGAGTTGAACGTGGCGATGCCGTACGCGGGATTCTGGGTATCGGTGGTCAAGCTGCGGTTGGTCGTGGGTATCCGCACCATGACGCCCCAATTGCGATCGAAGTTGTAGCTGAAACCGACATTGTACCACTGCGTCACGATTGCTTTGTCGGTATTGAGCGCTGAGGGAGCTCTGGAACTGCCGACGTAATTCTCGTTCTGGTCGCTGTCCCAGAATTCAAAGAAAACACGACCGCCGTGGTCCTGCTCCTGCGGCAAATCGAGGCCGCCGACGTCAAACACGCTGCAGCCGCAGGCGCAGGCGCGTGCGGCAGTGGTAGTAAAGCTCGTTAGCGGTACGAACGATAAAAGGATGGGGACGACAAAGGCTATCAGGGCACTCAGGCAGCGTCGCGTCGCGCGGCCGCGTGCCGGCGATATCGTGGCGTCGTTGTTGGTCGACATGGTCTCACCGCTGTGGTTTTCGCGTCGCGACGCAGCCGGACGAACGGCGCGCGCGCACGCAATGAAGGTTGGAAGATGGGTGGAGTCGAACATCGTGCTCTCGCGGGCGATCAGAACTTGAAGTTGACGCCCGCGCGGACGAGCTGGACCACGAGATCCGTGGAACCATGCAGCGCGTTGGTGCCTCCGGTGCCGGTAATCACGCCGTTCGCAGTAATCGTCGGGAAGCTCACGAACAGATATTCGGCCTTGACCGTCCAGTGGTCGGCGAAGGCGTATTCCCAACCGGCGCCCGCGGTCCAACCGACGAGCGGCGACTTCGAGGCGGTCGCGGCACCTGCGCCGAGCGGGGTGTTGGCGTCCACGTAGCTCTCGGTGTAACTGACGCTGGTGAATGCCGCGCCGCCGGTGATGTAGGCGAGATTGCGGTCCGCACCGATGCCGATGCGCGGGCGCACCGTTGCGAGATAGTTGGTCGTCAGCGACTGTGAGATGGAAAAAGCATTTCCGTTGGCCAGCGTGTTTGTGTTGTTGTTGAAATTGGGATTGCTGCGGAAGTAGTCGAGATCGCCTTCCACGCCAAACACGAACGTGCCGGTCTGCAGATTGCAGCCGACCTGTCCGCCGGCGAGGATGCCGTCGGTATTCTCGCCATGGTTGCTGCCGCCGGCGCCACCGCCGCCGCTGCTGCTGACCGTGGCCGCATCGCCGGCGCCCAGATAGCTTCCCGGGTCGACGGTGCTGCTGAAATTCGTGCCGCTGGCACCGCCGCCCAAATTAACGCCGCCGTAGCAGCCGGTCCATTGATAGACCGCAGTCGGCGGCGCCTTCAGCGCCAGATCGGCTGCGATCGCGGCGGTCGTTACGCACGCGAGCGCAAGTGTTGCTGTGATGAGAGAGGCGAGCCGCGCAAATCGATGAACCGGCGGTGCTTGTGTGAATGGATTGAGCATGGTGTCCCCCTGAGCAAAAGTCGATGTGCGCGCTTTGGCGCACCGCCTGGCCCTCGCACCTGACGGCGCTTGGGTTCGGCTTCTCAGCGAAATGGAATGACTTTAGGCGAAGGCCTAGCGCTGCGGCCGCAACAGCGGCCGCGAGCGGTCACGCGCGAGGCGGAGGTCCCCGTGGACTCGCTATCGAATGGGCAGCAATATGAGGGAGGCAGTGCTTATCAGGCGCCCATGCCGCTGGGGCAATTTGAATGTCTACGCGATGAAACAGAACCAGCGGTGCCCCGATCAGCGCGTGATGCGCGCCGGCAAAGCAGAAGATGCAATGGCTGCACCCGGGATGATTCGGCGCACCGGCCGGTAGCTCGGGTGCGCCCTGGGTGCTGTGAAGACAAAGCTCGAACGCCGGCGGGCCCGCATCGGCGTGCGCCGGAAGCGCAAACCCGCCAAGCGCAATCAGCAGGCTCTGCGCGGCGACGGCATAGGCGACAACGACCCCGATTAGCGGTCGCCAGAAGCGCCGAGACTTTATGCCGCCCCGAAACATGCCGCCGCCCCCAAGCAAGACCTCATCATGCGAACGGTCTAGTCGCAAGTCAAGGCGCCTCGCGGCGGGTCACGTTGGCCGCATGCGCATAAAAGCCTGGGCGGCGACATTCGGCGACGAGCTTGTTGTCCCGGTTGTAGGCACGATGATGTCAGATGGCGTGCTTCCCGCGTTTCGAAACAATCACGACATCATTTCATGCCGGCGAAGGGGGTTGAGCAGGCGGAACACCTCGCAGGTGGCGACCAGCCCAATCAGCCAGAGTACACTCAAAACGCCGAGACGGCCGACGATCGCCAAGGTGAAGGCGCCGGCGCCGCCCAGGATCGGCGCAGCCGCGAAGAGGACAAGTTCGCAGGCCGCATATGCTCCGATCCATGCCAGGCCCATAGCAGCAAAGCCCATCGTCCGCGCCACCGGGCGCAGCACCAGCGTGGACGTCGCGGTTGCGACCAGCGCGGCAAAGCCAATGGCCAGGCCCCACAGGATCGTATTGACGTCGACCGGGTAGCCGAGAAAACCAAAGCCTATGCCTTGGTTGACGATCCACGCGGCGGTCACGATCGCGAGCGCCGATCGCAGCGGCAGCATGGCAGCGGCTATCACGGCAAACGCCGCGAACGGCGTGGCGCAGGCAAGAGCGAAGCTCGCCAGCGCGCAGGCGGCGGTCAGGAGCACCAGGCAAAACAGCGGCGCGAGCCGCTCTTCGACCGGAGCGAGCCGGGCTGATGAAGCGGGGAGTGAGTGCAGAGTATCGCGAAGCATGGTTGATCTCCTTTTGTGGAATGTAGCACAAAGCGTCGCTGGCGGAGTAGGTCAGGCCGTGCAGGGGTGCTCACCCGTCGAATCGTTCGGTTCGTCCGGGTCGAGCCGGTCATGCGCCGCGAGCCAAGCCGCCAGCGCCGGCGAACTCCGCTCAACCGCCTGCAGCTGCCGCAGTGCGACGCGGACGGCAGCCCGTGCGAGCCGGTCGGCGGCCATCGCGAGGTCCGGCGGTCTCTGTCCGGCAATGACCAGACTCGGCGACGCGCCGCTTGATTTCGACGAGTTGCGGGTCACCGTAGCGGGCCAGGAGCGCTTGGAAGGCCGCATGGCGCTCCGATTGGAACGGTCGATGATGACCCAAGGCGTCGCGCATCGGATGCGGCGGATAGAAATGTGCGCACGGAATCCATCCTGCCGGCAAAGCTTCCGTGGCCGCATGGGTGCGTTTGTGGCGCAACAGCCTGGGGAGAACGTGGGTGTGCGGACCGTCGGGACTTTTTCCGTCCGCCGGCGGAATCGGCTGAAAGACCTCGACACGGCCCAGCCGGCTGAGAAAGACGCGATGCGGGTTTGCCGCCAGGATCACGCCCATCGCGCCGTTGCCGGGGGCGAACAGCGATTGTCCGGCGAAGGCGCACAGCGCGGCCACGACCGTCGTCGTCGCCGGTGCGCACGCAGGCATCGACCTGGAGAGTCCCAAGCCCGAGATCGAAGATCGTGGCCGCGCGATCCTGCCCGCGCAGCCCGTCGCGGTCCGTGCCGATCTCGGTCAGCACCGTGCGTCCGTTCATGGCGCCGGCGTCTTGCGGTAGGCACAAAGCCACCCGTTGATTCCAGCTCTGTGTGGTGAGCGCTTCCGAAGCGATAGGGCGGCACGGAGGCCTGCATGATGCCACGATGCGGCATGCCGCCCCGCGCGGATCTCATGCCGATTGAAATCGCATCGTCGTTGCGATCAAGCGCTGACCGGTCTGCGATCGGCATCGCGGCGTGAATTCGGCGATGGCGCCGAACGCTGCCGATGCTCCACGCGGTGTCGACGTCGCGCCGCTGCTCGGCAAGAAAATCCAAGAGGTGGCGGTGTGCTCGTCACAGCACACCTCCACCTTTTGGTTGACGGGGCCGAGCTTGGCTGGCGCCGTCGTCGCCGCAGGCGCTCGGCGATGACACCGGCTCGACGGCAGTCCCCGCCGATCTGCACTGACAGGCCGGCATAAATGCCGAAACCCGGCCGATGAAGCCGAGCGGATCGTCATACTGCTGGTTGAGCGGATTGTTGATGCGGGCAAATACGCTGATCGTCGGCGACGGCATAGGTCGTGGCGAGATTGACCAGAGTATAGCCGGGCGCCATAAGTTCGGCCGTTCCCGGTCGGTTGTAGTCCAGCCAGGGTCCAACGTAGATGACCTGCCCCGTTACGGTGAGGCGATCGGTCCCTTGCCAGAATGCCGTGAGGCTCGCCTTGTTCGCGGGCCGGCGCAGCAATTCCTGGCCAGTCAGGTCATCCCTTGCCTCGGTGTAGGTGTGGTCGGCGCGCAGATTGAGGCGGCTGGTCACAGCGAATGCCGCGAAACCTTCGGCCCCTTGGGTGGTCGCCTGCCCGACATTCACATAGGTCGACACGAAGGTGGTCGGATTGGTGGTTCCCTCGATGAGATTAATGATGTCATTGTGGAAATAGGTCCCGCCGACGCGGACCCGATCGTGCAGAAACGGCTGCTCGAAACCGGCATCATAGCCGGTGCTGGTTTCCGGCAAGAGGCTGGGATTGCCGACGACCAGAAATGACGGATTATTGACGTAAAGCTCAGTCAGAGTCGGTGCCTTGAAGCCGGTCCCATACGAGGCTTTGAGCTTGGTATCAGTCCATGGAACGATAAAAGCCGGCGCAATGCGCCAAGTCGTATGATCTCCGTAGCTGTCATAGTCGTCGTAGCGAATATTTGAAACGACAAAGAAGCGATCGGCAAATGCGGACTGAAGCTCCAGCCAGCCGCCCTTTTCTCCCTGCTGTGCCATCGTTGTCGTCGGCGTATAAGTGCCGAAAGAATTGAAGGCGCCGGTCGAATTCGTCCACAGCGTTTCGGTCTTGTCTTCCAGGCCGAAAACAAAAGTTTGTCCCGGCAGCACTCTGGCTTCGCCGCGCCAGTCAAACTGCGTGCGCTGCCCCAGATTCGTCGTCGGCGGCGCCACCGCTGGCGGCGCGGTGAAGCTGTCCGGATTGGGGTCCAAGTTAAAGCTCCATGAATTGGTGTAGTTCACGCCGAAGAAGTTCTTGAACCGGCCATCGAACAGCGACCAGACGGCTTCGCCGCGCCCATAAAATTGATGGTCAACCTGCGTGTCCTGCAGCGCTTCAGGCGCAGGCGGAAAGAAATCGACATAGTCTTCTCCGGTGTAGCCAAGCGTTGAGTCGGTATATCTGCCCACGAAATTCACGGCGAAATTGTCGGTCAGATTGGCGCCCAATTTGGTGGAATACGTCCAATTGTTATAGACGTCGTTGTTTCTTTGCTCGCCCGGCGCAAGTTGATTGAGCGGCGTAACCGGAGTATTTGTCGAGGAGAAATGCTGTACATTGAACACATAGTTGAAGTTGCTCTGAGCAGCGCTAACTCCGACTCTCTGGTTGAAGGTTCCGAACGATCCTCCATCCAGCATGACCGTCATTTTCGGCGGACCCTCCCCGGTTTTGGTGGTGATGGAAATCACGCCTCCTATTGCGTCCGAGCCGTAGAGTCCGCTTTGCGGACCGCGCAAGACTTCAATACGCGCGATGTCGCCCGCCAACAGCTGGCCGAAATCGTATGATTGATTAGGATTGCTCGGGTCGGACACGTCGATGCCGTCGATCAGAACCTTGACGTGATTGGAATTGGTGCCGCGAATGAACACCGACGTCAGGCCGCCCGGGCCGCCGGTCTGCACGACATTGAGGCCCGGCACCGCCGCCAGCACATCAGGGACGGTTCGGAGCTGCTGGCTTGCGATATCGGCGGCGGTAATGACCGTGGTCGAACTCGCGGACTGCTCGCTGGGGGTGGGAACCGTCGTGGGACTGACCACGACCGAATCGCTGGATGCTTGGTTTGTCGGCTTCGATGGCGGCGCCGTGGTGACGGAAATTACCGGCAACTGAACCGCCTGAGCGGGCGCGGTTTGTTGCGCATCCTGCGCAAAGGCCGGAATCCACGGAGAAGATAGAAGTAGGATAATTGCAACGCACACGAAGAGACGAACGGCGCAGCCAAAGCTGCGCCGCATGGCGGCGATCTGGGAAGACATGGAGACACCTCGGGTAACACGCCCTGTGGCACGTCACCGCGAACTGAAGTGTCCCCGCACATCCAAGACGGATGATTGGTTCGCCTCTACCGCCAGTACACCCCGACCGACAGCGCTCGCGCATGACCACGGCTGACGGCAGGTCTCCTGGCTCGCGGGTCGTAACCTTCCGTCGCCTTCCCGGGACCCGAGATCCCAGTGGACATATGACGGAAGACTCGCCGCTTACAGTTGCGGGGGCAGCCGCAGCATAAGGCGCTGTTACGCCCGCACTGCGTTCCCTTTTGATCCCCGACCGAGGGGAACCGTCGCGTCAACGGTATTCGGCTGCGCCGGAGCCGTCAACGTTCGGTTTCTATCCGGCGGATAATGTCGGACGAGGGGCCAACAGCCGATACAGGGCGGGACTTCACGTCGGCCGCATGCGCATAAAAGCCTGGCGGCGACATTCGGCAACCAGCTTGTTGTCCTGATTATAGGCGCGGTGATGGAGTTCGACGATGCCGGCGCCGGGCCGCGATTTCGATTCGCGCTTGCCAATGACTTCGGTCGACGCGTGCACGGTGTCGCCCTCAAACAGCGGATGGGGGAATTTCACTTCGCTCATGCCGAGATTGGCGATCGTGGTGCCGACGGTGAGGTCGCTCACCGACATGCCGATCATCAAGCCGAGCGTAAACAGCGAGTTCATCAATGGCTGGCCCCATTCGGTCTCCTGCTCGCAGAAATGCCGGTCGATATGGAGCGGCTGGGGGTTGAGCGTCATGTTGGAGAACAGCATGTTGTCCATCTGGGTGACGGTGCGCGTATAGCGGTGCTCGATGACTTCGCCGGGTACAAAGTCCTCGAAATAAAGTCCGCCGCGCTTGTGCCGCATCGCCGCTTGCTGCGTCATGATCGTCTCCCTGTTAAGGTCCTGTTTACCATAATCGTTAATGCTTCCTAGCGCCCCAAGGGGCAAGCCGGGGGGAGCCGGCAGGGGAGTGTTTCCATGCTGGTCAATTCCAGCAATTCCGCCGCCGGCTCGGCGGTGGCCGGCGCCATTCGTCAGGCGTCACAGGCCACCGGCACGAGCTTCAATTACCTCCTGGCGACCGCGCAGGTCGAGTCGGGCCTCAATCCGCAGGCCGGCGCCCCGACTTCATCCGCACGCGGCCTGTTCCAGTTCATCCAGCAGACCTGGCTTGCCACCATGAAGCAGGCTGGCGCCGCACTCGGCTACGGCCGCTTCGCGGATGCAATCTCGCAGACCGCGAGCGGCCAATATCAGGTCAGCGACCCGGCGCTGCGCAATGAGATCCTCGCGCTGCGCACTGATCCGACGGCGAACGCGGTGATGGCAGGGGCCTTCACCAAGGCCAATACCGCATTGCTGAGCGAGCAGTTCGGCCGCTCACCAAGCGAGGGCGAACTTTATATTGCGCATTTTCTCGGCGCTGGCGGTGCGGCGCAACTCATCAACATGGCGGCAAGCAATCCGCATGCCAAAGCCGCGGATTATTTCCCCAACGCCGCGCAGGCCAATTCGCCGATTTTCTTTGACCGGGCGAGCGGTGCGGCCCGCACGGTCGCGCAGGTGCGCAATATCCTGACCGCGCGCTATGACGTGGCCCGCGGAAGCCAGGCCAAGAGTGCCGCCGTGGCGCAGACCATGTCGCCGCCCGCTGCGGCCGCGCCGGATACCGCGGGAATCGCCAACGCCTTTGCCGCCGCCGTGCCAACGCGTTCCGCAAGCGACCATCAAGTTTTTCACGGGCTCTTCGCCGACGGCAACCGCGCGGCGCTCGCACCGGTCGTCAGTGCGCTCTGGGGAGTGCCGAACTCCGCTCCGAGCGCCGCCGCTACGCAACCGCAAAACTCGGTCGCCGGCAGCATGCTCGATCTCTTCAAGGATCCGGTAAAGGGGACGTAAGCCGGACCGGCTTGCCGCTGCTGCTCGTTACGCCGCGCGGAAATTTATGGTGAACCGTTTGTTAAGGCCGGGTCGCCTACGATCCGTTTTGAGGCAACAAGGACTCGTTGGCGTGAGCGAAAGATGATCGTCCGCCATTTCCTCGACTGGGTACGTACGGCCTCTGCCGGCAAACGAGCCGAAGCCACCTATGCGCTTGCCCGCGCCTATCTTTATTCCGGCCTTTCGTCCGACGATGCCGCCGCTGCCGAAGGCGCCATGCTGATGCTGCTCGACGATCCCTCGCCACTGGTGCGCCGGGCGCTCGCCGATGCGCTTGCGGCAAGTTCGAGCGCGCCGCCGGCGATTGTGATGGCGCTGGCTGCGGACCAGCCGCAGATCGCGGCGCCCGTGCTGGCCCTCTCGCCGCTGTTCGTCGATGCCGATCTGGTCGACGCGGTGGCCACCGGCAACGGCGCCGTCCAGGTCGCGATCGCAAGCCGGGCTGGCTTGCCGCGGTCGGTGGCAGCCGCGATCGCCGAGGTCGGGACGGCGGAGTCCTGTCTGGTTCTGGTGGAAAACAGCGATGCCGAAATCGCATCGTTCTCGATCGATCGGATGGTCGAGCGCTTCGGCCATCTTGCGGTGATTCGCGAAACGCTGCTCGCGCGCGAGGATGTCGTGGCGGCAACGCGGCTGACGCTGGTCGCCAAGGTGTCGGAGACGCTCGTCGGCTTTGTCGCCGGGCGCCAATGGCTCGACATGCATCACGCCCAGCGCATTGCGCGCGAGGCTTGCGAGCGGGCCACGCTGACGCTTGCGGCCGACGCGCCGACAACGCAAATACGCCCGCTGGTCCATCATTTGCGCGTTAGCGGACAACTCACAGCCGGCCTCATTCTGCGCGCCCTCTTGTCCGGCAATGTGGGCCTGTTCGAGGAAGCCCTGGCCGAGCTGACCGACATGCCGGTCGAGCGCGTCGCGAGCCTCATTCACGACCGCGGCAATGCCGGCTTGCGGGCGCTGTTCGATCAAGCCGGATTGCCGATTGCGACCTATCCCGCCTTCAAGGAGGCGATCGAGTCGATGCGCGAGGGCGACCTGCTCAGCGAGCCGGGCGGCCCCGCGCGGCTCAAGCGGCGCACGATCGAGCGGGTCCTTACCCGCTGCGAGGACGAGGCGCTGAACGAGCTTGCGCCGTTGCTCACGCTGCTCCGCCGCTTCGCCACCGAGGCCGCGCGCGAGGAGGCGAGGCTGTTCTGCGATGAACTGGTGGCCGACGCCCTCGATCCGGCAAAGCAGTCCGAAGCGGCGTAGCCTGGGACGAGTGAAGGCTGCTGTTTAGCCCTCACCTGGCGCCAGCGGCGGCGCGAAAATGCTTTCAAGATAATCGGGCCGATCGCTGTTCTCGGCGCGAAGGAACTCGTCGGTGACTTCGCGCAGTCGCCGCGTCAGCGCACCGGCGACGCCGGAGATATCCGCGCTGGTGTGCTCGCGGACGATGGCGCGCGCGGCGTCGACGTGCTGGTCGACCAGGGTAAGAGGAATGCGGGTCATCTCCGGCGTGTGCTCGATAAGCCGGCAAAGGCTCTCGGCGACGGCGCCGACCGCGGGATAGCCGAACGTGGCGGCCTCGCCCTTGATGTCATGCGCCGCGCGGAACAGCTCGTCGTGTGTCTTTTCCGTAAAGCCCAGGCGGCCGACGTCCTGGCGCGCCGCTTCTAGACGTTCGCATTCGGAATGCATCCAGCCGGAAAACTCGCTCGAAAGTTCCAACAGCGCCGCTTCGGCGCGCGCCACCGGATCGTCGGCGCCATCGGCCGCTGACGCAATGGCCTTGCGCAGCGCGTTCGGGGGCGTGACCACTTCGTGGTCGGCGAACGTTGCGATCAACGGCGTGACGTCCTTGCGCTGGGCCATTTTTGTTCTTGCTCCTGACGTCAGGTTAAAACTTTGTCGAGCAGCGGCTGCTGGCGGATGGTGTCCACTTTACCGCCCTTGCGCCGTTCCGGCCCGATATAGTTGGCGTTGACGTTGCGGCGCCGGTCCGGACCGAAATATGTCTTGGCCTTGATGAAGGGCCGCGGGTTGGCGACCACGTTGAGAATGCGCTCGTAAAGCGCCTTGGCGGAAATCGGTTTGCAGAGGAATTCGGTGATGCCGGCATCGCGTGCGCCGACGACGCGCTTCTTCTCGGAATGTCCGGTCAGCATGATGATCGGAACGTATGGATTGGCATTTGCGCCCGGCTGGCGAATCATCTGCGCCAATTCCAGGCCGTCGAAGATCGGCATCACCCAGTCGGTGATGATGATGTCCGGCATGTAATGGGTGAAGGCTTCAAGGCCGGCGGCACCGTCTTCGGCTTCATACACCTCACGCGTTCCATAGCCGTGCAGCAGCGTGCGCAGGATGCGCCGCATATGGGCGTTGTCGTCGATAACCAGAAAACGCAGGCGGTTGAAATTGATGCGGACCATACGGTTCCCCACGGCGGACGCTGCAGCGCCCGTCCCGCGCCATCAAAGGTAAGATTCTGCCGTTAAGGTTCGGTTAACTTAAACAGCCCTTTAGCCCTGTTTAGTCTCATTAGCTAAAGCGATATAGTCGGCAGAAATCCTTGTTTATCAGCCCAAATCCTATTAAGTACCATTAGCGTGAATTAAGCACGGGTCGTTAGCCCGGCATTAGCTGGAGACTCCTATTAACATGCGTCGTCCTGCCCGCAAGAAGCGGCTGTCAGAACTGACCTTGAAGCGCTTGCGACCGGCCAAGGAGCCCTTCCTCGTCTGGGACACCAAGCAGAGCGGGCTGGCGCTACGCGTCCGTCCGACCGGAGCACGAAGCTGGTACTGCGTCTATTCACGCCACGGCCGACCGCGCTGGTATCGTATCGGTGACGCCAGTGCCATCGGCCTCGCCGATGCCCGAATGCTGGCGGCGGAGGCCATGGTGGCGGTCGCCAAGGGTGGCGATCCAGCAGCCGACAAGAAGGCAGCACGTAGCAAGGGCACCTTCGCCGAGTTGGCGGCGACGTATGTCGAACAGTACGCCAAGAAGCACAATCGATCTTGGCAGCAGGCCGATGCCTTGGTCCGCCGTTACTTGGTTCCAAAGTGGGGCAAGCTCCAGGCCAGCGACATCACCCGCTCCGACGTCAAAGCCATGATGCGAAGCATCACGGCACCGATCGTCGCCAATCAAGTGTTGGCGGCGGCGAGCGCCATCTTCTCCTGGGCGATCCGCGAAGAAGAGGGCGGCGTGAAGGTTAATCCATGCATCGGCGTCACCCGTAACCCGACCAAGTCTCGCGAGCGCGTTTTGTCGGACGGCGAGATACCGAAATTCTGGGCCGCCTTCGACACTGTCGGCCTGATGGCCGGCGCGGCGCTCAAGGCGATTTTATTGCTTGGACAACGCCCCGGAGAAGTAGCTGCATGGCGCCATGAGCACATTAAGGACGGGTGGTGGGAGATGCCCGGCGAAGAGGTGCCGGAGCTGGGCTGGGTCGGTACCAAGAACAGCGAGAACCATCGCGTGTGGCTGCCAGTACCGGTGCAGAAGCTGCTCGCGGACTTAAACGACGATGGCGCAACGACTGGCTTTGTCTTCGCCAACGCCCGTGGCGGCGCCGTCGACAAACTCGATCTAGCCATGCGCGAGGTCTGTCAGGCGCTCGGCGCCGAGCGAGCCACACCGCACGATCTGCGGCGTACCCACGGCACCACCATCGCGGCGCTCGGTTTCGGTCGCGACATCATGAACCGGGTTCAGAACCATAAAGAGGGCGGCATTGCCTCGGTTTACGATCGGCACCAATACGCCAGCGAGATCAAACACGTCATGGAGGCTGTGGCGGCGCACATCATCGGTTTGATCGAGGGGAGCGCGGAGGGCGGCAACGTCGTGACGTTCGCACGTTAAATTTCGGTCGGAGACGCTTGCGGACGGGAGTTTTCAGAGCTATTAAAAGCGTGGCTAAAGCGGTCCTAAGCTTCCGACGTTTTCCGTGGCGTCATGAGGCTCGATCTAACCATGGTCGGGTGTTCCCGGAAGGAAGCCGCGGTTCAGATGTGCCAGCTTTAGGTGTACCCGAAGGCAGGGGCCAGACCTTTTAGAGTTCGGGGTCCCTCTTACCCAAGAACAATGATCGGTCCGTTCCAGGAGCGTTGCGATGCTCCGGGCGGGCCTGATTTTTTGTGCTCGCTCGGGCGTCCAAAAAAAGGATGACCGATCGATGTCGAGCAATACCAAGAAGGGACCGGCGGCGGCCCAGGTCGCCGCCGCCAAGAAGGCGGCGGGGCTGAAAGCCGCCAATGCCGCCAAGAAGCCGCAACCGCTTTGGTTACAACAACAAGGCGCTCTGCCAGCATACGTTGAGACGCAGCCTCCCCAGCCTGAACGCATAAGCGCAGCCCATCTATCGCAAGGCCCGCCAAGGCTGCTTTCGAAGAGCGAAGTTTGCGTAATCGCCAACGTGAGCTTTCCTACTCTTTGGAGTTAGATGCGCGGCGGAAAATTCCCCCGTAGTCGCGTCGTCGGCGGCAAGAGCGCGTGGGTGTCCTCCGAGATCGACGCATGGCTGAGCAGCTTGCCGATCCGGCGGCTGAAGGGTGACGACGCCGACGAAAAGGCAGCGGTGTGAGGTGGGCCGCGCAAAAGCTAGAAGGCCCGCCACCGACGTAACGGTGCACGGACCTTCCACGGTTTCTCAGGTTGGCAAGCCGGAGAACTGTGAGGCTACTTCCAACTTCAACATACCGCAAGCCGTCGCGGTCTATGATGGCACGGTTCTCGCCGGTAGCGTCGTCAAGCGCGCCGATTTTGGCTTCGACGCCTACGACGCCAGCGGAAAACACGTCGGCTGCTTCGCGACGCAAAAACAAGCGAGCCGCGCGATTCCGAGCGGGGGCGTCATATGAGCGCCCTTGTGCCGAAAGCATCGGCAACGAAACCGGCAGTTTTTGAGCCGGCTAAATCGGCGTCACCGAAATCCTCGATTTTTACAAATTGTGGCAAGGCCGAAAAGCAAGAAACCCCCGCAAAGCTGGCGAAAAAGAAGCTAGCGCGCGTGCCCTTCACGGTGTCCCGATTGATGGAATTCTGTACCCGTCGGGAGCTGGTGAATCAGACTGGCCACGATGTTTTCGAGTGGGCGCTCGTCGTGCTCAAGGAAACGCTCAACAATGCGCTCGATGCGGCTGAGGAAGCCGAGATAGCGCCGGTCGTCTCGATCACCGTGAAAGGCACCTCGATCGTCGTTAGGGACAACGGTCCAGGCATTCCAGAGAAGACTATCCAGGGCATCCTCGACTACAACATCCGAGTATCGTCGCGAGAAGCCTATGCGTCGCCAACTCGTGGTGCTCAAGGAAACGCGCTGAAGACTATCTTGCCGATGGCCTACGTGCTCAACGAGCGCCGCGGCGAAGAGGCTTCCGGTAAAACCATAATCGAGGCGAACGGGCTCGCGCATCATATTTCGTTCGCGGTCGATCACATCAAACAAGAACCGAAAATCGAACATACGACGAAGCCGTCATTCGTGGTCCGCGGGACCAGGATTACGGTCAATCTGCCGCCATTCCAACAAGGTGAATACGAAGCCCACGATATCGTTGCGGACAGCGAGGAGATTTTTTTGCACCTCGCCGAAGCTTACGCTTGGCTCAATCCACACCTGAGTCTTCGAATGTCATGGAACGGCGAGCTGAAGATCAACATCGAAGCGTCAAATCCAACGTGGAGCAAATGGCTGCCGTCGTGGCCGACATCGGCTCATTGGTACGATCAAGGTCGCTTCCGTCGCTACATGGCGGCGCACATCGCCAACCGCGGAAACATCACAGTTCGGGAATTCGTAAGCGAGTTTCGCGGCATGTCGTCGACCGCGAAGCAGAAAGAAGTATTGACCGAGACCGGTGCCTCGCACGTCTCGCTGCATAATTTTTTCGGACTTCATCAGGCCAATACCAACAACATCGCAAAGCTGCTGGCGTCGCTCAAGAAGCACACCAGGCCGATCCAGCCTGCCGAGCTTGGCGTCATCGGCAAGGAGCACCTCTATCGCCTCATGGAGGCGGCGGGCGGCGATCCCAAGACGTTCACCTACAATCGACGCTTGGGCGAAACCGGTGGAGTCCCTCGGGTCGTCGAATTTGCCTTTGGCATTCACCGCGATGGCCTCAACGCTGGTCGCGGGCCAAGCCGGAAAGTTATCACCGGCGTCAACTGGTCGCCCGGAATCAACAATCCGTTTCGGCAACTCGGGCGCGGCGGCATCGGTCTAGATGCGGTCCTGTCGGAAGTCCGCGCCAACACTTCGCAACCGGTTATCGCAGTGCTGCATATGGCTTGTCCGCGCGTGACGTACACCGACCGTGGCAAGTCGGCGATTGTGGTGGAAGGCGAAGCCAAGGAAAACGACGATGCCGAATAAGAAGAGCGCGCCACGCGACATGGCGAACGACATCATCAACCTTGTGCGCGAGGGGACGAAGAAGTGGACCAAGACAAGAAAAGCCGAAGAGCGTAGCCCGGCCTCACGCTCGTTTCGGTACGCGCGAATGACACGCGAGCGAGGTGTCCAGTTCAAGGAAGCGGCCGCGCAGATCATGGAGGAGGCTTACCTCAAGGTCAGCGACAACGGCAAGCTGCCAGCCAACGCCCGACAGATCATGTACGCTGCGCGTCCTCACATCCAGAAGGTCACCGGCCAGGAGCTAAAGTCCGGGTATTTCACACAGACGCTGCTGCCCGATTACGTGATGGAGACAGGCGTCGTATGGAATGTCGTCTACGACGCGCGCGGACATTTCAACGAACCACATGGTGGAAGTGGCTTCGGAATCGGCACTTTGGAAGTGCGAAATTATCTCGCAGGCTTGCACAATCCTAAAGTCGTTGACGCCGAAGTCAGTCAAGCGGAAGTCAAAACCCGCGGCCCGAGCGGAAGTTTTGGTGCGGTATTGTTTATCGAAAAAGAGGGCTACGGCCCGCTGCTCGAGGCGGCGAAGATCGCCGACAAGTTCGACATCTCGATAATGTCGACCAAAGGCATGAGCGTCGTTGCAGCAAGAGTACTGGCCGACAAAATGTGCTACGACCACGACATCCCGTTGTTGCTGTTGCACGACTTTGACAAAAGCGGTTTCGCAATTGCGGGAACCCTTCAGCGCGATACCCGGCGCTACGAATTTCAAAACAACATCATGGTGGTCGATCTTGGTCTGAGCCTCGAAGACGTCAAGACGATGAGGTTGGAAAGCGAATACCAGCACCATCCGAAGGGCGACAAAATTGCGATGATGAACAATCTTCGCGAGAACGGCGCACGCGACGACGAGATCGCCTTCATGTTTCAAGACTTCGACAGGCTTAGGTCCACTCGCCGGGTCGAGCTGAACGCGATGACGAGCCCTCAGTTCATTGCTTTCCTCGAACGCAAATTCCAGGAAAACGGTATCGCGAAGATTGTCCCCGACCAGGATTTGCTAGCCGAAGTTTACACCGGATTCGAAAGAGGTCGGCGCTTAGAGGAAGCCGTCGAGAATCTCGACGAGATCAACATGAAGGATTTCAGGCCGCCAAGGGATTTGCAGAGGCGCGTCAAAAAGTTGCTTAAGCAGCAACCTATATTGCGATGGGATGCCGCCCTTACCCAGATCATCAACGAAACGCCTAACGGACGGCGCCGGAAGAAGAACCGAAACACGACAGAGTATGCGCGCAAACGCCAGCGGCAGCGCAAGCGGGTGTGATCATCATGGGCCGCCGCCAGCAACGTAAAGGCCGCCTGCCACCCTTCGTGCCGCTGCTCCGGGCGACGCTCAAGACGCCAGCATGGCGCGCTTTGTCATTCGGTGCACGGGCACTCTATACCGCTCTCAAGAGCAACATCAACGATTACAACAACGGCAAGGTATATTTATCAGTCCGCGACGCTGCCAAAGAACTAGGCTCGGGCCAGGAGGAAATATGCGCTTGGTACCGAGAGCTGCAACACTACGGTTTCATCGTAATGACCCAGCATGGCCGCATCGGTATCGAGGGCAAGGGCTTGGCTTCGCATTGGCGGCTAACTGAGCTTGCAACCACAACCGAGCCGCCCACACGTGACTTTCTGAACTGGAACGGCAGCAAGTATCAGCGCCGGACGCGGTCATCGCGATCCTCGCGAAAAAGCAGAATCCCGCTCAGCATCGGCTGAGCGGACCGCTTTGCAGATGCTGAGCAAGCCCGTACCGGAGATGCTGAGCACTTCCCCCACAAAGCGCTCAGCAGATGCTGAGCATAGGACGGCCAGGACCGCTCTGCAGATGCGGAGCATAACTAGTTAACCACTAGCAGCACGAATGTGCGAGTGATCTAACCGCGCCCAATTTCGGGGAAAACTGACAAAAGATGGAGAACGACAACCCATGATGAACGGCTACAACGAAGACGATTACGTGCTGCTGCTGGGAGAAACGCTAGAGAGCCCGGCCTGGCGAGCGATGTCGCATGGTGCGCAGGCGCTCTATGTCATCCTCAAATCGTACTATAGCGTGCGAGCGCGAAACAACGGCAAGATCATTTTGTCCACGCGCACAGCGGCACTGGAGCTAGGTTCCGGTCTTGAGGAGATCAGAAACTGGTTCCGCGAACTGAAGCATTTCGGCTTCATCGTGCAGCAGGGCGAGCGCCGCCCCGGATATTCGCTGTGTTGGCGGCTCACTGAGCTGGGCTACATGAAGGAGAAGCCGACCAAAGATTTCTTGCTGTGGGACGGGAAGCCGTTTGTCTGGCCAATGCGGGCAAGTCGGGTAAGCTACCACGCGACCGAGAACGGTCGTGTCCAGCAACAAGCTGGTCAACAATCAGCGTGAGCTACGAGTGCAGTGCATAGAGCCCCAAAAAAGTGAAACTCCAGGCAGGCGAACATGGCGGGCAAATTTCGCAGCGTTAGAGCGTACCACGAATCCGGTCACGCGGTCATTACTCGGAAATTCGCCCTCGGGATCACACACGCGAGCGCGCTGTCAACAGCGCCAGCGGTGGTGAGTGAGTCCGCAGCATGGCTCGCGACAAATTTGGATGTGTCGGCACGGATAGAGGCTTACGAGAAAGACGCGATGGTGGCGCTGGCCGGTCTCGCCGCTCAAAGGTTACCCGCTCAGCCCCCTCAAAACCCCAAAAAATCCAAGCTTTTTCACACCTCGGCAGCGAGCAATATCCGACAGCAACGATCAAACAGTGGAATCTTCGCGTCAATCAGGTGCTTCTTGGTGGTTTTGCCGGTCTTAGTGCCGGTCCAAATCGACCTGGCGCCGTCTCAAAATACCACTGCACCAGCAATCACTTAAAACCCGTTTTTCCGAGCACAAACTTAGCTGTACGTTAGATGGATTATGTGATTTCATACGTATTTGATGCATAATCAGCCACTTAGCTTGATGATTTCGATTAACAGTGGATTAAATATCGGGCCAGTGGTATGGCTACCGGATTATGGAAATTACAGTCAGTCGCCCAGTCGATACCGGCAAGATGCCGCCTGCTCGTCGGCGCTCGAAGCGGGCAACCCGGCCCCAGCTCCTCACACGTGCATCGCTGGACAGCCGGACCAATGCCGCCAAGGCTTTCGATCGCCTGGCCGCCGCCATCGAAGCCGATCTTGGCGGTCGCGAGCAGTGCTCCGCCATCCAGCTAGCACTAATCGAAGCTTTCTGCGGCAGCGCCGTCACGTTGGATGCTCTCAACGCTAAACTCGCGCTCGGCTTGCCCGTCGATGTCTCTCAGCATTCGCAGTGTGTCGGCGCCATGGTGAGGGTTGCCAGCAGACTTGGGCTCCAACGAGTGCCAAAGCCGGTGCAGAGCTTGCAGGACTATCTCGCGTCGCTGAAGGACACGACGATCAATTCTGAGACTGTCGTCGATCACCACGACGCCACCGCCGATGGCGCCGATCAGCTTGATGGTGACGGGTCATGATGACGCCCGACATCACGCTGACGGAAGCGATGGCAAACCAGTCGCTGATTGGTGGAGCATATCGGTCCTCATCGTTCTGGACCTGGAAGGTTGTAGCCAAGTTGATCGATGGTCTGCCGCTGACTGAGCCGCGTGAGATCGATCTCTTTGAGCAATGCACCGGCCGCACTTACAACGGACAAACCCGTCGCGCCGCGGTGCGCCGCTTCATCCTTCTTGCTGGTCGTCGCGCTGGCAAAGATCGCTTCTTATCTGGCGTCGGAGTATGGCGTTCCGCGCTCTGCACCGACTGGCGCAAATACATCAGTCCTGGCGAGCAAGCTGTCGTTCTTCTGTTAGGTGCCGATAAGAAACAAGCTGCAATCCTGCGACGCTATTGCCGGGGTTTGTTGGAAGCGCCGTTGCTGGCTGAGCAGGTGACGCGCTCCACCGACGAAGTCATCGAATTCAAGAACGGCTCCAGCCTGGAGATCGCCACCAATGATGCGCGGCTGGTGCGTGGCAGAAGTGCCATCGCGGTGTTGGGGAGCGAATGTTGCTATTGGCGCACCGACGAGCATTCGTCATCGTCCGACGAAGAAGTGGTTGGTGCCGCCGAGCCCAGTATGGCGATGTGCCCGGATAGTGGCTTGCTGTTGTTGGGCTCGTCGGTCTACCGCAAACGTGGTTACATGTTTCGGAAATACCGCGAGCTACACGGAAACAACGACGCTGCCGATGCCAGCGGTATTTGTTGGTTCGCGCCATCGACGGTGATGAACCAAAAGCTGCCGCAGAGCGTGGTCGACCAGGCGCTCGCTGAAAACCCACCGAAGGCTCGCGCCGAGTTCCTCGGCATCTGGCGCGAGGACATGGCCGACTTCTGCCCGCATGACGTGGTCGAGGTGGATACCGATCGCGGTGTCTTTGAACGGCCGCCAATGCGCGGCATCAATTATTTGTGCCACGTCGATGCGGCGGGGGGCACCGGCAGCGACAGCATCACGTTGGGCATCGCCCACGCTGAGCCCGACACCGATCGGGTCGTGCTCGATGTGTTGCGCGAGCGCAAGCCGCGCTTTATCCCGCGTGATGTCATCGCCGAATGGGCACAGTTGTTGAAGAGTTACAACATCAGCGAAGTGCAAGGCGACAGCTTTGCTGGCGGCTTCCATGCTGATGAGTGGGCGAGGCAACACGTCCGTTTCAAGGCTTGCGACAACAGCACCTCTGAGAATTACCTCGCGGCGCTGCCGCTGCTGCTGTCCGGGCGTGCGCGGCTGCTCGATCACGCTAGTTTGCGTTCCCAGATCACATCGCTTGAGCGCTATGCCCAGGCCAATGGCCACGAGGTTGTGCGCCATCCGGCGACGGCGAGCGCCCATGACGACCTCGCCACATCGGCTGCCGGTGCGTTGGTCGCGGCAGCGCAACGGTTTCGATATGACCGGTCGTACGGCGCTTGGGTTGAACCTCGGACCCCGGAACGCAGCGAGGCCGATGCCTGGCAAATGGCGCGCTATCAGATGCTGTTCGCCAACCACGGATTGGTCCGATGATCGACAAAAACGCCACCCGGCGAATGAACGATGACGTCGAGGCACTGTTGGCGACGGCCCGCAAAATAGGTCAACCGCGCCGGTTCTTGCGTGACCAGGCTGGACGCATCCTCGGCGACCAGATCATCGATGGCAAGCGCGCGTTCCGTGATGCCGCCAGCGTTCCAACCAACAACCGGACAACCGAGAAGGATGGTCGTCTCATGACCCAACAACGCAATCGACACGACGACGATGACGAAATCTTTGATAGCAACGGCGTTCTAAAAGAAGGTAAGAGTTTTCGGGTACCAGTTACGATGATGGACGGATGGCAACGCGATATGATCGATCAGCTGCGCCAAAAACGCCACGGTCAGCTCGACGGTGCCGCCAACAGGCCCGGCTATCGCGTTGCGAAATCGAAGACCGCTGACAGCGCCAGCAATGTCGCCGCCGACCGGGCGCGGTTCGACAAGATGCTGGACGATGCGCTTGAGAGGCGTCGCACCACGCAGCCGCTTATGTATAGCACCTACGAAAAAGAAATGAGCGAGGCCTGGCGGCACCCGATCGGCCTCGCTGACGCCAACCCACCTGGCGACCAACAAGTCCCACCGATCGGATTCAGTAGCGGCGACTTGGTCGGTAAGAGGGAGGGCGATAGTTGTACCCTGAAGGGTTCTGATGACGTTGGCCAGTTCGGCATCCGCGGCCATGTCAAGATGGTCGGCGGTAAGCTCGTCTGCGTCGCCGATCGATCGCCAGCATCGGCTGACGATGCGGCGCGTCGCAAGAAGACGCAACGGTTCGATCCACAAGGCCGTTCCGAAGGCTATTGGGAAGAGGAGGAGGAAGGCGGTGACGATGATACCGGCCGTCGTGATGCTCGCTCGGTCAATGATCGGAGTGCGGTCGAGGCCGCCTATGAAGAGTATTCTCGCGATCTGGAAAACGCCTGGCGGAACCCATGACTGATCTGGAAATCAAGATCACGGCAGCATTGACGGCCGACACCATCGCGGCCGATCTGGCCGCGCTGATCAGCACCACCGAAGCCGCAATCGTTGATGCCGGCAATCGATGATGCCGGAAGTATGGAGACAATCATGAATACGCAACTGAAAACGCTGGAGCAGCGGATCGATTTCGCCATTCAGCCCGACGCTGCCATCACATCTACCGACATCGTTGCGCTCATTGAGGAGACTGAGACCGCCATCGCCGAAGCCGAGAAAGAGTGCTCGATCGAGCACACACTGTCACTCGACCAGAAGGCGGCGCGTCAGGCGATCGAAGATGCGACTTTCACGGCGAAGCGATTACGCATACTGCTGTCGAAACTGCAGGCGCGCTACGAGGAAGTTTACTACCGAGAGAGAGTAACGGCGTGGCTGCCTGAATATGAGGTTTTGATGCGCAAGCGTGACGCCTTGGCCGAAGAACTGCGCGAGGTTTATCCCAACGCCCTGGCTAAGCTGGTGGATTTGTTTCTCCGCATCAACGGCAATGATGAGGAGCTGTCAAAGCTGCACCAAGCTCGGCCGCCCGGTGTGACGTTGCATTTGCTCTCCGGTGAATTGCATGCCCGTGGGCTCGACGGCTTCAGTCGGGACATGCCGTCGCTGCGCACTGCGGTGCAGTTGTTCGATTGGAGCAGCGGTCAGCAAATCTGGCCACCGCGGCGGCAGTCAGCGCAATCGGCTTTTGCTGCAACGGTGCCCGATGATAATGCGCGCTTCAGCGCCAATTGGGCACAAGACAAAGAACGGCGTGCCGCGGCGCAGCGAGCGGAGCAACAACGCATCGCTGACTTTTACGCGCGCGTGACCAGAGAACAGGAGGAACGCGAAAATGCAGAAGCGCGGGAGCGCTTCGTGGCCAGCCAGCGCAATATAAGCAGGCTCTAAACCAAGGCCATCGGTGCCCGGCCATCGATGGGTCGCTCGCGCCGGACTAGCCGAGCCCGTGGATGGGTTCTGGATAGTCGCGGGTAGAGGCCCCCAAACATGTCCACTTTTAAGGCAGTGCGGTCATCGGTGAATTTTCGAGCGAGACGGCCCGGTCGTGAATGACCCACAGCTGCCGTTGCTGACTGACAAATTGCTGCATTGCATGATCAGCCGCAGACGAGGCAGTAGCTAGGCGACCTCGTGAACGAAGGCAGCGGCCTCAGCTTGTGAGAGGCCACAGCGTTCGCGCAACAGATTGTAGATGCTGCATCATTAGCCGCGATGAAGCGCGCGATGTTCACTTGGGGGCCGGCGCGAAGGATTGGTCGCTGTACGGCACCAATGTGGGGCGCTGGATCACGATAAACGCGCGACCGAGCGTATGGTGGCAGTTGTTGCAGCCGGCGCTGAGCCCGTCGAATGAGGTGTTAAACGCCGCGCTGTTTTTCTCGTCGACCGCCTTCTGCAGTTCCTTAATCGGCGCGCCGACCATTACCTCCACCGTCCCGCCGCGAACCAATTTATCGGCGTCCTCAAAGCCCTCCTGTAACTCGCTGATTTCATAATCGGCGAGCGGCCAATTTCCCGCGTGCCCGGCAAACCAGAGCTTGATATGGCGCAGCTGCTGCAACGTCATGATTTCACCAAGGCCGGGAAAGTCGGGCGCCTTCGCCGCCGGCGGTACCCCCGGCGCAGTTGGGCGGTTCTGCGCGTTCGCCGTCAGCGCGACGAGACAGATCGATGCAACAATCGCTGAGCATGCCGACTTCACCAAGTCATCTCCCTGGACGTTCACCATCTTGGGTACACGATAGGTGTACAACGCGCAAAGCGGTATTTCTTGCTTGGTGTTCTCTGGTCAGTGGTTGTTTCCGATCAGCGGCGCCGCAGCCGACGCTAATGGCCCTTTTGCCGACCTGACGCCGCGTCGCCTTTTCGGTCGCAAGTGGGTGAACACTGGACATGACGCGAACGCCGCAAACCGGCGTCAATGCCGAGTAGACCCAGGGAGAAGGGCCAGCCCCCGGTTTTGACGTCGTCTAATCGCTTTTCGACACTTCACCGACGGTTTGCTTAGCTCGCCTCGCTCAATCTTGCCTGCCGGAATCTCGTTTCAGCGTTTCCCCAACGCTCACCACTATGGCTTTTGACCACAGGAGCTTGCGGTGGCTTGAGATCAACACCTGATTGCCGAACTCGAAGGACCTACCTTCATCTCTCGTACAGTTACGCATCGCCGTTTGGACCGGCGATGCTCGTGACACAAGACCCATTAAGGGACATGGCAGAGTCGAATAGCCGAGACATCGCCCGCTTGCAGGGCAAAGTCGTTGATCGGTGCAATCATTCCGTCGGAATCGAGAGATTTTGGACACGTCGCCCGAAGAACATTCGCCGGAATAATCCGTCTTTCATAACGAATTGATGGTAGAGCGCGGCAAGCACGTGCAAAACGATGAAGCCGGCAAGGATCGTCGCAATGTAGCCGTGTGCCATAAAGCTCGGATAAATCTCGAAGGAGGGCGGCAGCGGGGCACCTGAGCCACCGAACACGATCGCCGGGAGCCCCGCAAAAATCCCAGTCGTGTAGCCGCTCCCCACCATCAAGAGGACCAGGACGTAAAAGCCGTAATGGGTGATCGGCGCGATCCGATCCAGGAGGGGATAACCTGTCGTCGCACCTGCCGGACGCGATGTCAGCATTCGGACGATGAAGCGGATGACCATTAAGGCGAGTATCAGCATTCCGCCCGCCATGTGTATGCGCAGAACGCCAATCTTCTGAGGGTCGGCGTTGGGCGTCGCCGCGAGCACGAAAAATCCTATGGTCAATGCCGCGATGATCAGGACGGCAAGCACCCAATGCAGCGTCACCAGCAGTGGGTGATAGCGGGATACCTGCTTCATTTTTCGGTTCCTACTGGGAGACGGCACGCTGCGGTGCCAGTCATGGCCTGCCTGCACCCGTTCAGGCGATCGAACCGATCCTGCCAGAAAGATCGCGCCCAGGCTAATTGCAACAACAATAGGTAGTGGTACTGAAAGTTTCGATGGCGATGGCCGCTGTGGTCACGGATCGCTTTTGGGAAATGTCTGATATGGCGAAGGTGCTAGAGAATTGGGAAGTAGCGCACTAAAGCCGCATAGAGGGAGGGTCAGATGACGCGCGTTTTGTTCGTAGGTCAGCAACCGGAAACCGTGGATTTCACCGATCCCATACTGCCGCCGGGCATGAACGCCGAGAAAATCAATGCCGGCATCGCTCTGGCCCTGAAGCAAATGGCCGAACGCGGATGGCACGCGGACCTGTGCTTGCTTCGGCCCGATGAAACAGCCGGCCCCGACGTGGAGCGGAGCCTCAAAGCCCAAACTTACGACTGTGTGGTGATCGGCGCTGGCATCCGCCAGCTGTCCCGCAACCTGCCGATGTTAGAGACCGTGATCAACGCGGTACACAGAGCCGCGCCGGGCGCCGCTATCGCGTTCAACACGCACCCAGAGGACAGCGCCGATGCCGCCGCCCGCTGGCTAAAGGCGGACTGAACAGCAACGCGGAGCTTCTATCGACGCCCATTCCGACCCGCGCCCGTCCGCTCATTCAAACTGTACCACTACCCAACAATATCATGCATCAATCGGCTGGTCCGTGACGCACTTCACGATCGCATGATCCGACGAATGTCTCCCCTTGGCCCTTCGCGACATTCAGCTACGCGGCAGAATTTGCTCGCTATCGGGGGCATTGCAGCCATAGCGCGGTTTTCGGCGGGCAACGATCTGCAGCGATTGACCCTGAACCGATATGAGCAGCTAAGAATTTGCTGCAGCGCAAATTTACGCAATGCGTCAGTTTGCCCTGTGGCGGAACTAGGCTGGCATATTGGCGTTTTAGGGCTGATGCGGATGGGCAGATCTGCATCAGGCGCCTGAAACTATGACATCGCATCGCGCCCTGTGGGCCGGCCGGATAATGAGCGCGTTTGTCGTTATCGCTCTGGTGGCAGACGGCACTATTCAGCTTGTCGCGCCGGCACAGATTGCGAGCATGTTGCAGGAAACCGGGTTCGCGATGGACCTGACCCGTGTCGTGGGTCCGATCATACTCGCCTGCGCCATCCTTTACGCCATCCCGGCCACCGCCGTCCTCGGTGCGATCCTAGTAACCGGCTTTTGGGAGGTGCCATCTGTGCCCATGTCCGCATTGGTGAGTTGGGGTCGCCGCCGGAAATCATTTCCCTGCTTCTGGGCGCGATGACATGGGGCGGCCTCTACGCGCGCGATCCCCGTATCCGGGCCATTCTGCCGCTCATCCGTTGAACCAACAGGGGCAGTGCTCTGTCCCTCAAGATCAGGAGAAAACGCATGTTTCTAGTAATGGGAATCACGGGAAAAGTGGGTGGCGCAACGGCACAACATCTGTTGGCGCACGGCAAGGAAGTACGCGCGCTAGTCCGCAATCGCGAGAAGGCGTCAAGCTGGGCGAAGCAGGGCGTGGAACTGGTTGACGGCGATTGGAATGATTCGGCAGCCATCGAGCGGGCGCTCAAAGGCGTCGAAGGCGCGTTTGTCATGTTGCCGGCTGTCTGGGACCCCTCGCCTGATTACAAAGAAGCCAAGGGCGTGATTGCGACCTATGTCAAGGCGCTCACCAAGGCAGCGCCGCCGCGGGTGGTAGCGCTTTCGTCGATGGGTGCGAACAGGACCAGCGGGCTTGGGATGATCACGGCCTTGTCGCTCCTGGAGCAAGGTTTTCGCGACCTGAAATCGCCAATCGCATTTGTGCGCGCAGGTGGATTCTTCGAAAACTTCCTCTACGGCTTGCAGGTCGCCCAGGGCGGAACGCTACCGGTCTACTACAATCCGACAAACCGGAAATCGACCATGGTCGCGACAAACGATATCGGCACGGAGGTCGCAACCCTTTTGACCGGGCCAGCGTGGTCAGGGCAGCGCGTCGTCGAGCTTGGTTCGATGGTCACCGCGGATGAAGTCGCGGAGCAATTGGGTGAAGTCCTGAATCTCGACGTGAAAGCCTTTGCAGTCCCGCGTGCAGGGTGGGCGGAAGCGTTCGAGCAATTCGGCATCCCGAAGGGCCACACCGGACCCGCCGAAGAAATGTTTGAGGCCGTGAATGCAGGATGGATGGACCTCGAAGTCGAGGGTACGGAGCACGTAGCGGGTACGACGTCCGCACGTGACGTCTTCGCGGCTGCGCAGAACGCCGCCAAGGCGTAAGCACACACGGCGCGTGATCGGTCTTTGGCGGGAGAGCTTCGTAATTGGCCGCGCAACGGCTTGTCGGCGCTCCCTGCCTTTCTGCGGCGCGGAATGTCGCCTAATGATGCTGTGGACGGCTCCTCCACCCGGCACGTGAGTGCCATATGCACCTTTACGGTGCTCTCGGGACCGCGTTCCAGCGGCGTTGTTATCGCCAAATTCTCCGGCCACGCCGTCACCTTCCGAAGTTCACCGACGGTCGTGGCGGATACGCCGATGTTTGCTGCCATCTCAACCCGCATTCGATCTGGCAAGCCACCAAGAGCTAATTGGACCGCGGCAACGTTTTTGGCCTTGTATCGCATGACGGCCTCCCTAACAGCCAATGCCGGACTGACTGCCAGAAAGTTAGTCTAACATCTTTCTACGCTGGCGACGACGGAACCGTTCTGGGGCGCGTCGCTGAAGAAGCGGACGATCTCCGTGGCCAGCGCGTCCATCGATTGGTCGGCAGCAACGGTTATCGCGGAACGCCACCTTACGCCCGCTCGCGTTGCACTGTTTGAGGTACCTCAGCTATGTTGCAGCTTGTCGCAACCGTTCCCTTCGCGTTTCAACGAGCTACAATGAGCGGCAACTCTGTGCGACATGGGTGCGCGACAATGAAAACTTGTGAACGGATTCAAGCAGGACCCACCTATGAAATCGGAAATTAGGGAGGCCTTCCGAAAAGCAGCATCGGTGTATGAGGCCCGTCAAGCCGATCAGCAACGGGCGCAAGAGAACAAGGTAAGCGAACGACAGCGATTTGAAGCAGAGTGGCGTCGTGTTGTGGATCGCATCCTGAAGCCCGCCCTGGAACAGATTTCCCAGGAAATTTTGGGGCCAGCCAATTGGACTTCGGAGGTACGAACTTTGGACAGTGACCGCGCAATCACCATGCAAGTTTATAAGGGAACCATGTTCGCACAGGGCTCTTCGAAGCGGCCATCGATCACTTTCGCGGCCGACGCTTATTCGCCGAAAATAAATGTTGCATCCCAATCCATTACCCAAGGAGGCGGCCAGGGAAGTGTGGAGCTAAGCCAAGTAACTGAGGAATTCATTCAGGCCAAAGTGCTGCAACTTTTTGAGCGGCTGACATCCGGCAGTTGACCTCTACCCGCCGCTCCGCCGCCATGGATGATGCTACTCACGCGGCGCTCGTGACACACGACCCAACTCGGAAGCGCCCACGAGGCCGAGCCCGCCGAGGTTGCAGCGTCTGCAAGATTTTGGTTCAACTGGAAGAACAGCACGGTTCGCGACAAGCCGGCCTGATTTTCCAATACAAAACGGGGAGGAAATTATGCCGAGATATCTTTCGCTGTTTAAATATAGTCCGGAAGGTTCAAAGGGCTTCCTAAAGGAGAAGACAGCGGCACGCGAAGCAGCCTCTAGAAAGGCATTCGAGAGCGTCGGCGGAAAACTTGAGACGTTCTATTGGGCAGCTTCGGGCGAATACACCGGCATCGCGATTGCTGACTTGCCGGACGCTGCCAGCGGAGCGGCGCTCCTTGCTCTTGTCGACGCCAGCGGCGCTTTCTCATTTTTTAAAATTATCGAGTTGCTGACGGGCGCTGAAGTGGACGGCGCATTGACAAAACCGATGGCCTTTCGCCCCCCCGGCAGCTAAGAAAGCGGCTGCTCGCCCTTCAAACAATTGTGCCGGCCTGTCCGCAAATCGGTGGTGAGAGTATCTACTGTGCTGGACGTATCCCGATCTGCGCACGCGTACCAGGAAGTGTTAGGCGATCGCCTTCGATGCCTATCGCTAATGATCGCCGTCGAAGTCGTTGCGACTTCCAGTCCTAGCCGGTTCGCTGAGGTGCAGCGCTTCGTCCGGAATTGGACCAAGGTCGGAATCTTTGATCTGCCGCCGAGTTGTTGCGGATGCTTGCTTCCAGAGGCGAGTTGGGTTCAGCTATAGTTCAACGACCAATGGGCTTGTGTCAGCCGAGGCACTGTCAAAAAAGTACCGGATGTGGGCGACTGTTGCTTGATCTCGCATGACATAGCCTATTCGCCGCAGGCCGACTGGTGGAGACGCCATCATGATCAAAGACCTCGTCGTCAAGCTTAGCGTCGGCGAACGAGTGAGCCCTGCGGAAGGCTACGCCATCTCTGTCGCCGCAACCTTCCACGCGCACGCCGCTGGGATCGCATTCCTATACCATCCCGTCGTTCCAGTTGGGGACGTCGGTTACACCCTCGCCGACGTCTACGGTTCGAGGTCGGGCGCCGGTAACATCCCCCCTGAAATGATTGAGGCGCAGCAGCTCGACAACGCCGCCGCTGCGAAGGCCGCCATCGACCGGTTCGCCACCGCGAGTGCGCGCGCGGGGGTCTCGGCCAGGCCGCTCACAATCAGCGCCAGTTTTGCCGGCGTTAGCGACCAATTCAGTCGTATTGCGCGGTACTTCGATCTCTCCGTTGTCGAGCAGGCCGAACCTGAGACGAGCGCGATTGAAGAGAAGATCATTGAAGCCGCCCTGTTCGATTCCGGCCGGCCGGTTATCGTCGTGCCCTACATCCAGAAAGCGCCGCTCAAGCTCAACAACGTCATGGTGTGCTGGGACGGTAGCCGGGCGGCGACGCGCGCGATTGCCGATGCCATGCCGTTCCTTGAGCGGGCCGGGCGCGTTGAAGTTGTCATCGTCGCCAATGAACGCGACAAGCAGGACGCGGTCGAAGGCGCCGATATGGGCCGGCACCTTGCCTGCCATGGACTGACCGTCGAGGTCAAACGCATTGTCGCCAGCGACGTCGATGTCGCCGACATGCTCCTTTCGCACGCCGCCGATGCTGAAACCGATTTCATCGTCATGGGCGGCTACGGCCACTCGCGGTTGCGTGAATTCGTGCTCGGCGGTGTGACCCGCAGTATTCTGCGCACGATGACGGCTCCAGTGCTGATGTCACACTAAGCACGATTAATGTTTGCAGCTGCCTATGCGAAGGAGAAGCGCAGGCAACGGTACGGCGATGCAGCAAATTGCGGATTGGCTCGAAAAGCTTGGCATGTCCGAGTACGCGGAGCGTTTTGCCGATAACGGGATCGATGTCGCGGCACTCCCCCATCTGACCGATCAAGACCTCAAGGACATCGGCGTTCTTCTCGGGCATCGGCGGAAAATGCTCGCCGCCATTCATACCTCGACATCACCCATCCGAACACCTGAGCAGGCCACCATTATTGAGTTAAACACCGACGTATTTTCCGAGCATCCAAAAATTCCCGAAGCTGCCGAACGTCGCCACATTACGGTAATGTTCTCAGACCTGGTCGGCTCCACGGCGCTATCCGCTCAAATGGACCCCGAAGACCTACGCGAGGTCATTTCGGCATATCAGCAGTGTGTCGCCGAAACCGTGCAGCGCTTCGATGGGTTTGTTGCCAAGTACATGGGCGACGGCGTCCTTGTCTATTTCGGCTACCCGGAGGCCCATGAGGACGACCCCGAGCGGGCTGTACGGGCAGGGTTGGAGTTGGTTGCTGCGGTAGGCAATCTGAAGACCCACGCTGCACTGCAGACCCGTGTTGGCATCGCCACCGGTTTAGTGGTGATCGGCGATCTGATCGGATCGGGTGCCTCCCAGGAGCAAGCCGTCGTTGGCAAGACGCCAAACCTAGCGGCACGCCTGCAAGGCGTCGCTGAGCCAAATATGGTCGTTATCGCCGAGAGCACCCGTAGGCTCCTCGGGAACCTGTTCGAGCTTGAAGACCTGGGAGCCAGGGACCTCAAGGGTATCGCGGGTCCGGTGCGAGCCTGGGCTGCGCTGCGACCGAGTTCGGTGGAAAGTCGCTTCGAAGCTTTCCACACGAGTGGGCTAACCGACCTCGTTGGTCGGCAAGAAGAACTCGACTTGCTGCTTCGGCGCTGGTCAAAGGCTCTCGATGGCGAAGGACAGGTGGTATTGCTCTCCGGCGAGGCAGGCATTGGTAAGTCGCGATTGACCGCTGCGCTGTTTGAGCGGCTCGCAACCGAGCCGCATAGGCGGCTGCGATATTTCTGTTCACCACAACACACCGACAGCGCGCTTTACCCGATTATTAGCCAGATGGAGCGCGCCGCTGGGTTCGCCCATGGCGACACCGCCGCAACAAAGCTCGACAAGCTAGATGCTGTGCTGGCTCAAAACTTCACCCCGACTCAAGATCGGGCGCTCTTTGCCGAGATGCTCTCTCTCCCCAACGATGGCCGCTATCCGAAAGTCGAGCTGACGCCGCCGCAGCGCCGACACCGAACGCTTGAAGCGCTCGCTGCACAAATCGTTTCACTTGCCGAACAAAGTCCGGTGCTGATGATCTTCGACGACGTCCATTGGATTGACCCCACGAGTTTGGAAGCGCTGGGTCGCGGCATCGACCGGATCAATGCCATTGGCGTGTTGCTGATCGTTACGCACCGACCGGAATTTGAGCCGCCGTGGATTGGACGGTCCTACGTAACTGCACTCAACATCAATCGGCTTGGCCAGCGCGAAATCGCCGCGCTGATCGACCGGGTCGCCGGCAATAAGCCGCTGCCAGCGAGCATCCGGCAAGACATTGTCGAGCGCACGGATGGCATCCCGCTTTTCGTCGAGGAGATGACTAAGGCAGTACTGGAGGCGGAAAACGAGGGCGAAGCCGGTCGAACTGCTGCCGCTGTTCCATCCCCGGCCCTGGCGGTTCCCGCAAGCCTGCACGCCTCGCTGATGGCGCGGCTCGACCGGCTCGGCTCGGCCAAGGAAGTAGCGCAAATCGGAGCCGTGATCGGGCGGGAATTCTCCCACGCTCTTCTTGCCGCCGTGGTGCGCAGATCGGAAGCCGAAATCAATTCGGCGCTCGATCGTCTCATTCAATCCGGCTTGCTATTCCGCCAGGGTGTGCCGCCACACACGAGCTATCTGTTCAAACATGCCTTGGTGCAGGACGCGGCCTACGGCACGCTCTTACGCGAGCCGCGACGCGCGCTTCATGCGCGAATTGCCGAAACGCTGGAAAGCCAGTTCGGGGAAATTGCTGAAAGCCAGCCCGAGTTACTGGCGCGTCACTACACGGAAGCCGGGCAGATTGAAAAAGCTGCGGGTTTATGGGGCAAAGCGGGGCACCGGTCGCTCGAGCGTTCGGCGCTGATCGAAGCCGCAGCGCAGCTCACTCGGGCCCTGGACCAGACCGCGACCCTGCCCGCCACGCCCTCTCTGCGTCGCGAGCAGATCAAGCTTCAGGTCAGCCTATCAAACGCTCTGATGCACGTTAAAGGCTATGCGGCACCCGAAACGAAAGGCGCCATTGAGCAGGCACGAGTGTTTATCGAGCAATCGGAGGCGCTGGGTGAGCCTCAAGAAGACCCGTTGTTGCTGTTTTCAGCACTCTATGGCGTCTGGGTCATGAATTATGTGGCGTTCAATGGCGATATCTGTCGAGACCTCGCTGCTCAATTCTTGACGCTCGCCGAGAAAAAAAGAGCGACGGGTCCGCTTCTGATGGCACATGCCATTATGGGCCACACCTCATTAAACGGAGGCGACTTCAACAAGGCGCGGGAGCATTATGACAAAGGGATTGCGCTTTACGATCCCAGTGAACATCGGCCCTTGGCGACGCGGTTTGGTCAAGACATTCAGGTTGCTATCTTGTCCTATCGCTCACTGGCCTTGTGGCTCCTTGGCTTTCCCGAGGCCGCACTCAGAGACGCTGAAAATGCCGTCAAGTATGGCCGAGAGACGGGCCAAGCTGCTTCCCTGATGTTTGTTTTGTACGTGACTGCGATTCTCCACATCCTTTGTGGGAACTACTCGGTGGCTACTGCACAGGCCCAGGAGCTTTTTTTGGTCGCCGATGAAAAAGGTGCCTTACTCTGGAAGGCGAGCGGAATGGTGTTTGAGGGGTGCGTGTTGGCATCGACAGGCAAATCTTCGGAGGCGATTGAGAGGTTGACCGACGGAATTATTGGTTATCAGTCAACAGGCGCAACCACGTTTATGGCTTGGTTTCTGTCTTATTTGACCCGAGCCCATGTGGAACTCGGCCAATTCGATGACGCATGGCGTCGCATCGGCGAAATGATGACGGCCGTAAAAACTACCAAGGAAAGTTGGTGGGAAGCCGATCTCCATCGCATTACCGGGGAAGTCGTGCTCAAGTCGCCGGAGCCCGATGCGACGAAGGCGCAAGCACATTTCGAGCGTGCACTCACGGTCGCACGTGCGCACCAGGCGAAGTCCTGGGAACTCCGCGCCGCAATGAGCATGGCGCGGCTCTGGCGTGACCAGGGGAAACCGCAGCAAGCTCGCGATCTGCTCGCTCCGGTCTACAACTGGTTCACCGAAGGCTTCAACACGCTCGATCTGAAGGAGGCGAAGGCGCTACTAGTTGAACTGGCGTCTTGAGCCCGACGAAATCGATATTGCAAATTTCTTAAGCTGGCAGCAGGCTAGAGTGGTTTTGGCCAAGATTGGGGAATTGCATGATTACGGTTCCCGAAATGGCGGCACAGGCATTGGGGTCCTTTCTGACCACCCATCTGCATCGCAGATTTGGATCGACCCATTCAAATCTGATTGAAGCCATTGCGTCAGCAGCCCGTCTTGCTCTTGAGTGCATCGGTAACAGCGATGCTCTTTATCACAACGTCGAACATACAATGCTCGTGACACTGGTCGGTTACGACATCATGAAGGGCCGGTCGCTGCTCATCGCCACATCGGCCAGCGATTACGCCCATCTAATCGTTGCCTGCCTCTTTCATGATATCGGCTTCGTGCGCGGGATTTTCTGGGAGATGGCGAAGATGGTTACGTCATCGATGCCGACGCGCGCAAAGCAAAACTATCGCGCGGTTCGTCTGACGCGGCCCTGATGCCATATCATGTTGAGCGTTCCAAGCTCTTTGTCATGGATCGGCTTGGGAAGAGCCCACTTATCGACGCAACGAGAGTCTCCCGCGCCATCGAATTCACTCGGTTTCCAACACCGGCTGAGCTGGACGATAAAGATGACGAAGAGGGTTCCCTCGCTAGGGCAGCCAATCTAATCGGACAGCTCGGTGATCCGCATTATCTGCGCAAGGCCAATGCTTTGTATCATGAATTCGAAGAAGTCGGCATGAACAAGCAATTTGGCTACGCCTCGCCTGCTGACTTAATGGATTTATATCCGCAGTTTTACTTCAACAGTGTCTCAGCGTACCTCCAAACAGCTATTCGATATCTCAATGTCACATCGAGTGGACGGAGATGGATCGCGAGCCTTTATAGCAACGTCTTCCGTGCCGAACGCGAGCTGAACCTGTCGGGGCCGCAGCGCTGAGTAGCGTTGCAGGACCGAAGTGCAGCTTTGGTTGCTAAGGGCTGAGGTCGCGGAGTTGGTCTCGCATTCTCGCAACAAACCCAACCTCGCCGCGGCGTCAATGCGGTGTCTTTGCATGCTATGCTGCATCTAGCCACAGCCACGGTGCCCCCTTGGCTGTGGTGAGGGCTGGCGTGGTGCACAGGCAATCCGCCACGCTGGCCCGCCTTAGCGGCTGGATCGCCCCGCTGCGCCGGGCGCAAAAAAAGAGCCCCGATGTTTGACGGTCGGGGCCAAGAACCCGCGTGCCAGGGTCCATCACCGATGCGCATAGCGAGGGAGGTTTGCCGCGCGTCGGCACGATGGACAGAACAAAGCTCAAACTACCTGATTCGCTGTCCAAACAAAACAGCTATAAACGACCGTTCAAGCCGAGATGCGGATGTGGGCGATATCGACGCCATCAACAAGCGGGAAAAAATGACGATCTGTCGATCGCCGAGCCGATCGAGTTGTTTGTTCGCTTGATCAAGATCGAAGATATTTAGACGGTGTTCGCCGCGATCGCACCGCGAGTTTGGGTTATACCAATCCTCAGATTAAGTGACTGACGGCGGCCCAGTCGCGGCGTGCGATGGACATGATTTTCCAGGGCTGATCGATCAGTGTGTTCCATGCGTAGCAACAGTGATCGACGATGTCGTCGAAGGATCGGAAGATACGGTTCGACAGCCAGTTCTGGCGCATGAACTGCCAGATGTTTTCTTGGGGGTTGAGCTCTGGCGCACGCGGCGGCAGCGGCAGGAGCGCTAGATTGCTGGGAATCCTGAGGTCCTTGGCGCCGTGCCAGCCGGCCTGATCGAGGATAAGGATGGCGTGCGCGCCGGCGGTTACTCTTGTGGCGATCTCGTCGAGATGAAGCTGCATGGCTTCGGTGTTGCAGAACGGGAGAACGAGAGCGGCGCCAGCTCAGCGTTCAGGGCAGACCGCGCCGAACAGATAGGTCGACTGTGTGCGCTGATCATGCGCGGCGCGGGGACGCGAGCCCTTCCTGGCCCAACGATAGGTGAGCTTGTTCTTCTGGCCGACCCGCATCTCGTCCTGGAACCAGACCTCTACCGGTGTGCCCGGCGCGAGCTTGGCGCGGACTTCCGCCACGCGATCGGCAAAGTTTTTTTGAACGCCTCCAAGGCATCAGGGTCCTGCTTGTAGGCTTTCGGCCGCGCGCTCGCATGCGTGAAGCCCAGGCTCTTCAAAGCACGATAGATCGTGTCGTCCGAGACCGAGAGCCCAAACTCCTGGTGCAGCTGCATGATCAGGTCGCACGCCCGCCAGCGCACCACGCCGTGCACCGCCGGGATCGGACCCTCCTCCACGAGCCGGACCAGAAAGGCCCTGTGTTTTTTGCCCAGCTTGGGCGGCACGCCCGGGGAGGGAATGTTGATGAGACCGTCCGGCCCTTGCTCGTTGAACCGGATCACCCAGTCCCGCAACGTCTGACGGTCCATTCCGCCTATCGTCGCCGCATCCGTCCGCGATGCTCCATCGAGCACCGCCGCGATCGCCAAAAGCCGCCGCGCCTGCCCGCCGTCCTTCGCCCGCTTGGCGAACCCGCGGACCTCGCCCGCCGTATAATCAGCCCTCACCGCAATCGCCTGGCCCATGGCAAACGACCCTCCGTTTGCCACCTTGAATCATTTCGCAGATGATTTGGGAATCCCGAAGAGTTAGCCACTCCGCGCGTTGGTATTACTAGGCCGAATCGAGATAAGTTACGGTTTGCCGTCCATCGATGAGCAAGTCAATGAATTTAAATTTTCCCCCGCAAGAAGAACCGGCAACGGAAGAGTTAGACTGGCTGCAAGAGCACATGGAAAAATATCTCGCTGCCGCTGACCCAACTGTTGCCAGGCCGATGAAAGAAGCGTCTCCATCTGCAGCTACGAGAAGCGGACAGTCCCTGGAACTTGTAAAGACGAGGGACGGACAGTCAGCCGTAGACCTTGTTAATCAGGCCGTCGAGCTAGTTAGGGGCATAGAGAAGCGAGCAAAAGAAAAGGAAACGTACGCCGACGGCATCGCTGAAAAATTGCGTATAGCGGAAAGTCGCATTGAAGAGCTTGTCAAAGAGCTTGAGGCTGAGCGAAGAGCAGCCGAGATTCACGTCAATAAATCTAACGTCACGATTAGAGACTTAGCAGACGCATTAAAAGAAGAGAGATCGCGGGTCACAACTGCTGAAGACGAGCTGCGGCAGCTGGAGGTTCGTGCCAGCACGGCCGAGGCGCGCGCCAAAGAGAGTGAGGACGCGATTGCCCGAATCGAAGATGCAATTCGTACTCAGCTCCTTGGGCAAGGACGATCGGTTTCCAAGGGACCGGCTGCCGCCGCTTAAATTTCGCGCCCTGGAAGGCTTCCGAGTAGATGATAAGCAAGCATGTGCCGGACACGCGCGTCGACGGCGGGTTGCATGCGCACACCTAGCGTCGGCCCTGATCCTTGCCGCTGTCAAGAATGCCATGCGCCTTCCCTCAGCCAATCCAGCTTCAAACGACGCCTGCTTCATTGTCCTCGACGCCAACGGGTAAGCGCTCGGGACTTCGACGACGAGCCGCACCCCGCCCCACCATCAAATCGTAATTCCAATGCCTGGCGTCCTTAACGTAGGATGAACGTCTTAGATTTTCGGTATGGGAATTTACGTATGTTTTAGAGCTTTGTGTTTACGATTTTGGCCATGGTCAAAAAGATCAGTGCCTTCCTCAAAGACCAAACCGCGGCAACCGCGATCGAGTACGCTCTCATCGCTGCCGGGATATCCATTGTTATTGTCGCCGCGGTGAACGGCATCGGGACCAAGCTCAACACCACGTTTTCTTCGGTCTCGACGCAATTGAAATAGGCCGCTCACGAGGCGGTCGCGCGTTCCCTAGCTCATTTCATAGTCGGATAGCCCTGGCCGCCAGGCCGCTCCTTTTTGGTTGACCTGTTTCGGTTATCGACAGTCTGCCCGATGATCTGTCTGAGTGCCGGTAATAGGGAGAAGCCCCGGTTTCCAGTTTCCCTGGGTCCGGGGCTTCTCTTTTTTGTTGCGCGGCTTTCCAAGGCGTGGTCGCAAAAATGTGCAGCTGAGGGGTATCGAGGGGCCAGCGCGGCGGCAGAGAGGACAGCGCCCACTCTTTGAACGGTCGGCTGACCGCGCCCTTCAAAGCTGACGGCGCCAACTCCAACTCATAGCATGTGCGCATGTTGGACGCACTGGATGCCGTTGCCGGAAGACCTCCGCTCCGAGCTTTTGGTGTCCTGTGGCAGAGGCGAGGTGACGAACTACTATCGCAATCTGCTTAGGGCCGTGGAAATCTGGCGACCAATTGCGCACAGCGGTCCGCTTCCCGTCGCCTAGGATCGTCGACGAGCATGCGGAGTTGCTTCATCGTGAACGACGTCCACGGGAAGGCGCTCGCCCTTCAATTTGCGGGATTGCCACCACCACATGGCAGCACAGATGAGCATGAACATTCCGAGCGGCTCCGGCGCCGCGAGCGCGCCGAAGAGCGCGAGCGACACTGGCGACCCGAACCGCTTTTTGAACGAGAGCCGCTCTAGGAACGTCACAGCCCGCTCCGACAGACATGGGAGCGCTCAAATTAACAGTCTCTTAACCTCACTATTGCGAGACCCTTCGGCATGGTTAATGCGGTCGCGGCCTACCGCGATCAAGGATCAGGCGTAGCGGAATGCGGCGAACTTCGCCAAGGTGCGGAGCTGCTTCGCAAGCCAGGCCGGTCACGATCCGCGGGCGGCCTGGGGAGGCCGGGTATGGATTTCGTCTGGCATCTCTCTGACGGACAGAGTGTAAACTGTGTCACCTTGCGGTACTGCAAAATGGATCGTGGTATGATCTTTGAACTGTTGCATGTGCAGAACAGTGTCCATATTCACATCAACCTGTTCGCCGTCAGTCATTCTGCTCAGTCTTTTCGACGTGGCCATCATTTTCACCCGTTGATGGAAATTGATTAGCCACTGGTGGCTATGCGGTTTCCGGCGCGGAACGCACGTTGCATCGCGCCGTTTCGCTGCGCGCTAAGCGCTTTGGCTGAGCAGCGGGCCCCGAGGTCCGTTAGCCGCCGCTTAGTCCAACGCCGCGCTCGGCGAGAAGTTGTTCAGCTTTGGAGGTAAGTTTGTACGTTGCAGGCGACGTCTCTTGCACGACAAATCCCGTCGCAATGAGGTGATGAAGAAACGCCCTTCTATCTGCAATCAAATTCGCGCCCCGTCCCTCCAGTACGTCGCAAAGGATCACGATTTCTTGGTCAGGGATGAGGGCGTCTACCATGGCACGGCTCCTGACGGGGAAGCAGATTCTCGCGCCTTCCCTTAGACACTTGTCAGCCCACAAAAGCAGCAGCGCTCGCCCGCCCCTGCGCCGTCAAGCGCTAGCTGCGTCTCCCGTCGCCTTGGGTGATCGAGGAGCATGCGGACTGCTTCATCGTCACAGACGCGGGTGGTGCCCAGTTTGAGAGTGGTCAGAATTGCTCAGACTGTCTTCTCCGACTGACGCAACCTTCAAAATGAGGGCTTGAGTGGCTCTGATGAGCCGAGGCAAACATGGATGAGTTCGTCCGATCCCAAAACGTTGAGCGCTACCGTCGTCTTCTAGAACGTGTGACCGAGGAATCAGACCGACAAGCCATAATCAATTTGCTTGCCGAAGAGCGGCAGAAGCAAAAAGACGCTGGCGATGCGGCTGGTAGCCCTCCGTGAGTACCAAGGCATCCATCACTGAGGCACCACGCGACGCGACCGGCCAAGTTGCTCCGCTATCTCTATTGCGATTGATGAGCCGAGCCGCCGCTCCCGCTGCCAAAGTGCTCACCAAGGATGAGGCGCGGCGGAAGGCGGCGAATTTCGCCATGCAGCCTGAATTGCTCCGCGAGAAACTACAGGGGATAAATGGACCGGCAATAGCTCAAAGACTGCTTGCTGCGCGTTTCATGCTAAGTTCGGACGAATATCGCGTGATGGCCGACGAATGCCTCCGGCGAGCGCAAGAGGCTCAGACTGAGGGCGAGCGTCGGCTTTACTTCGCAATGGCCCGAACCTGGATGGACGAGGCATCGCGTAAGGATGGCGCCTCGTCGGCTCACTTGCCGCCTGCCTTTTGAATGGTCGGTTGACCGCCCCTTCGCAAAGCTACCACAATGCGGGATCGTTGGGCTCGGGGACTGTGTCCCTAACAACCTCCCAACGAAGCCAACGGCAGGCTTTTCTAAACGCGTTCGCAGACTGAGGCGCCTAGTCTCAATCAGGCGTGCAACACGCTGATCGACTGTATTGGCGACGACCGACAAGGTGGCCGGCTCCAATTCGACTTTATTCTGTGGTCTCCTAAAATAGCGCGCGTACGCGTGACCCGAGTGCTAGCTTGCTGCTGCCAAGGAGGCCAAACGCGCCTCCATAATAATAAGTGGAGGACCGTCCCATGAGCCAACGCCTGCGCTTCGGCATTTTTCTCGCGCCGTTCCACAAGCCGGGTATCAACCCGACCCTGGCCCTGCAGAGCGATCTTGAGCTGATCCAATGGCTCGACCGCTGCGGCTACGATGAGGCGTGGCTTGGCGAACACCACTCCGCCGGCACCGAGATTTCCGCCTCGCCGGAAATCATGATCGCCACGGCCGCCGAGCGCACCCGACACATCAAGCTCGGCACCGGCGTGGTCAGCGTCTCGTACCACAACCCGTTGTGGGTTGCGGAGCGCATCGTGCTGCTCGACCATCTGACGCGCGGGCGAGCGATGCTTGGCGTTGGCCCAGGTTCGCTACCCACCGACGGCATCATGATTGGACTGCAGCAGAGCCAGACGCGCGGGCTGCTTGAAGACGGACTGGGCATCATCACCAAGTTGCTCGCCGACGACGAGCCCGTCACGTTCAAGAACGACCGCTGGGACCTGCGCGAAGCTCGATTGCATCTGCGGCCGTACTCCAACCCGGTGTTCGATATCGCCGTCGCCGCCGTCGCCTCGCCAACCGGCGCCAAGCTCGCCGGTCGACATGGCGTTGGAATGTTGTCGGTTGGAGCCACCACCGCCGCCGGCTTCGATGCGCTGGCGCTGCACTGGGACGTGCTGACGGCCGAGGCTAAGGCGCATGGCAAAACCGCCGATCGCAGCAAATGGCGGCTGGTGGGCTTGTGCCATGTGGCGGAGACAAAGGAGCAGGCGTATCACGACGTGGAATATGGAATCGAGCACTGGTTCCGCTATTTCCAACAGGTCGCTGCATTCCCGCAAATGGGGGTAGCTGGCGACTCGGTCGGCGAGATGATCGAGTTCATCAACAGCTCTGGCCTCGGCGCCATCGGCACGCCGGAGGCATGCGCCGCTCAGATCGAGCGGCTGTGGCAGCAATCCAAAGGCGGGTTCGGCGCCTATCTCATGCTGGCGCACAACTGGGCGAACCCGCAAGCTACGCTGCGCAGCTACGAACTGATTGCACGCGAAGTGATGCCGCAGTTCCAGGGCCACGCGCACAGCACGCTCGACGCCGCGCACCGCGCTAAGAAAGTCCGCGAGGGCCTCGCGGCGGCGCAATCGCAAGCCGTGGAAGACGCACGGGCACGCTATGGGGCGGAGCTGGCCAGCGAGGCTGAATAGCTTCATTCAGCAACGGATTACCGTGCAAAATTGCTTGCAACATTGACCCCCTAAGGGGGCTTTTCGCGCCCAACACCGACCCCCCTATGATGAGTTGTGTCAGCGTCCTTCCCTTTGGCCCTGCGGGGCCGGGAAGGGCATTGGGGGATGATTGGCGTGGAGAAGATCGGCGAGATTCGACGCGCCTATTTTGAGCAGCATCGCTCGATCAAGGAGATCGTGCGAACGCTGTCGGTATCGCGTGCGACGGTGCGCAAGGTCGTGCGTGGTCACCAGACCGAGTTCAAGTACGAGCGCGGAGTTCAGCCCTCGCCCAAGCTCGGCGCATGGATCGAGGTTCTCAGGGAGATCCTGGAGCAGGAAGCCAAGCTGCCGAAGCGAGAACGCCGATCGACGCAGCGGCTGTTCGAGGAGTTGCGCGGGCGCGGATATGACGGCGCTCACGACAGCGTGCATCGGTTCGTCAAGGCTTGGCGCAATGAGCACGTCCGGGTTCCGGTGCATGCCTATGTGCCGATGAGCTTCGCGCCAGGAGAAGCCTACCAGTTTGACTGGAGCCACGAGACGATCACGCTTGCGGGCCTGCCGCTGACGGTCAAGGCGGCGCACATGAAGCTGTCGCACAGCCGCATGCCGTTTGTGCGCGTCTACTTTCGCGAGACCCAGGAGCTGGTGTTTGACGCCCACGACAAGGCGTTCCGGTTCTATGGCGGCGTGTGCCGGCGCGGCATCTACGACAACATGAAGACGGCGGTCGAGGCGATCTTCGTCGGCAAGGCTCGCCGATATAATCTTCGCTTTCTGCAGATGTGCTCGCACCATCTGATCGAGCCGGTGGCCTGCACGCCCGCCTCAGGATGGGAGAAGGGTCAGGTCGAGAACCAAGTCGGCAATCTGCGCGACCAAATGTTCCGGCCCAAACCGCGGGTCAAGAGCCTCACTGAGTTGAATGCCTGGCTGGAAGATCAGTGCATTGCCTACGCCAAACGAACCCAACATCCGGAGTTCAAAGAGCGCACGATCTGGGAGGTGTTCCAGGAAGAACGCACGAGCCTGATGGAGTTGCGCGGCCCCTTCGATGGGTTTGTCGAGAAGGCGGTCAGGGTCAGCACCACATGCCTGATCATGGCCGATCATAATCGCTACAGCGTCGATGCGCGGGCCGCCGGTCGGATGGTGTTGGTGCGCTCCCATGCCGAACGCATCGTCGTTCTGCTGGGTGACGAGGTGGTCGCCGACCATCCGCGCCAGTTCCGGCGCGACCAGATCATCTACGACCCTTGGCATTATCTGCCGGTCCTGATGAAGAAGCCCGGTGCGTTGCGCAACGGCGCCCCGTTCAAGGATTGGGCACTGCCGCCCGCGCTGACCCAGGTTCGCGCCAAGCTGAAGCAACACGCCGACGGGGATCGACAGTTCGTCAAAGTATTGGGCGCGGTGCTGGATCACGGCATGGCCGCGGTCGAGGCCGCCTGTACGGAAGCGCTGGAGGCCGGCATCGCCAGTGGCGATGTCATCCTGACTGTGTTGGCACGCCGGCAGCAGCCCGCGACGCCGCCCAGCATCACAACGCCTGACGCGCTTCGCCTCAAGATCGAACCCGCGGCCGATTGTGGCCGATACGACCGCATAAGGAAGATCGCCTGATGGAACGCCACGAGATTCTGGAAGCCATGAGCGAACTGAAGCTTTACGGCATGCGCGCCAACTTCGATGAGATTGCCGGTAAGGGACTGGCCCGACGCGATGAGATCTATCCGCTTATCGCCAGTCTGATCCGGGCGGAACGCACCCACCGGCAGGCACGCTCGATCAGCTACCGCATCGGCGGAGCCAAGTTCCCGGTCCTGAAAGATATCGATACGTTCGCCTTCGCCGATACGCCGATCGATGAAGGACAAGTGCGCGAACTCGCCACCGGTACATTCCTGGACGCCAAGCGCAATGCGATCTTCATCGGTGGCACCGGCACCGGTAAAACCCATCTGTGCATCGCCGTCGCCTCTGCGGTCATCCGGGCTCGCGCCAGAGGCCGCTTCTTCAACCTAGTCGATCTGGTCAATCAGCTGGAGCAGGAGAAGGCCGCCGGTCGCAGCGGCCGCCTCGCCGAGAAGCTGCTGCGCCACGACCTCATCGTCATCGACGAGCTCGGCTACCTGCCGTTCAGTCAGTCTGGCGGACAGTTGTTATTCCACCTGATCAGCAAACTCTATGAGAACACCTCGCTGCTGATCACTACCAATCTGGCGTTCTCTGATTGGCCTCAAGTGTTCGGCGATGCCAAGATGACAACCGCCATGCTCGATCGCCTCACTCACCACTGCGATATCGTCGAGACCGGCAACGAGAGTTGGCGCTTCAAGAACCGCGCATAACCTCCCGCTCACCATTCGCCGCCCGCCAAGACCGGCTCTGCTCCGCTATCTGCGGCTCCGCGCCGCCGGTCTCGGCTCCGTCAAAAGGGTCGTTCTTGCACGCGAGACTGGGGGTCGGAGTTGGGTGCGATTTGACATGCCCCGGCTAGTCCTTGGCCTAGCGCTGTGCCGGAGGTTCTCGGCACGTGCATGAACGCGACCAACCGCGAGCCATCGAACACCTTTGCAATTGCGTCGCGAACGATCCGGGCGATCCGATGATGCAGCATTCCGTTGATCACTTCGCCGGACGCACAAATCGTCGCTTCTCAAGTAGTGCTGGCTCGTCAGCGTCAAATTTGTCGACGCGAGCGCTACATAGGCAAACGTAGCGAGCTAACGGCGACGAGTCGACCTTCCTTTGCCCCCAACGTCGCCAAGCAGCCGAACTTCTGCGGCGTCAGCGCCCGAGCGACTGGCAGGAGGCAATTAGGCGTTGCGCGATCAGCGCCGTTGCGATTTTATTTTGCTCGATTGTGAAAACGATTCGCGGGGTTCAGGCCGATGACAACCTGCCCAGCTTGCTCAGGGCCGTTAAGCGGGTTTGATTACACCTGCTCGCGCTGCGGAATGCCGTTGCGTGCTCCGGTCCGGCGCATCGCGCTTCTGCTGTTTTTTCTGGGGCTCTTTATTGCGGTCCCTTTGGCTTTCCTGCATCGCTAGCATCACGACCCGCGCACCACTAGCGCCGGGCATTGCGGCGAACTTCGCCAAGCTGCCGGAGTTGCTGCGCAAGCATTGATATTGGCTCATGGGCCGAGAATCGGATAGCCTTCAATTCGATTGAAGGCATGGGCATGTCCGGGGCCACGATCATCAATTTCAAGTGCGCGCATTGTGACGCGCTTTATCAGGTCATCAAAAGCAAAGCCGGACCAGAAACCGTCGACAGTGAAACAAACTGCCGGATTTGCGGTCGACCGCTTGCCGGACGCGACGGGGAATTCGTGCTGAAATACTTCCTTTTGCGGAAGGCAAGCCGACGAAAGGGATGGCGGAAGACGGCCGCTACCGTCCGCGAAAGTCCCGCTAGCCCGCTCGTTTAGGTGAGCCCTCCGGCCAGTGCGCTGGGGTTGGGGATGCGAGGATGCGGGACTTCGCTCGGCAGAAGGGCTCGCTATCAAGATATTTCAGCGTCTGTGACGGATGAATGCCACTGTTGTGTCAGCCGTCTAGTTTTCCCCAGGCTCGCCGTCAACGTCGCCAAGCTGCCGGAGCTGCTGCGGCGAGAGGGTTGAGGTCGCGCTAGAGGTATCATCTATACGAAAATGCCCCAGCCTGATGCGAGCAAGCTGGGGCAAAAGGTGGAAGCGTTCTAACGACCCCAAGCTATCCCGAAAAGGAGCGACCAGCCACCCCCTCAAATGGGGTGCTCGTGCGTTAGCGAATTGTTAAGCACGTCAGCGCAGCCTCTTCGCGGGCGAGGGGCACACTCCAAACGTACCGTTGGAGGTGCTGATGCTAAGCTACCGAGCGATGAGAGGGTCCGCCGATTCGGTTGTTCGAGCTTTCGGGGCTCGACCGCGCACGTATCGGGTGGTTGGTCGGCCACACGCTCGCGCGCATTGAGCGCGAGCTTATTCTCCAAACCTTGAGATGCACGCAAGGGAACCGGACATACGCCGCCGACTTCCTTGGCATTTCCGTGCGGTCGCTGCGCGATAGACTCCGCAGTTACAGAGAGCGGGGCGAGGTCGTGCCTGACCCGCCGCAATCCCGGCGCGCCCAAAATTGACTTTGCCCCACAGCGACCAAATGTCAAACGCGACACCGATATCCGATCGGCAGAAGCAAGTCCTTGCTCTCATGGCCCAAGGCAAGACAGGTCGAGAGATCGCCCGATTGTTAGGCATCAGCCCGAGAACCGTCGAGGCGCACACGCTATCAATTACGAAGAAGCTCCGCGCTGCCAATAAAACGCATGCTGTCGCGATCGGATTCCGCAAAGGCATACTGTATTAGAGGCGGCGAACTTCCGTCGGGCGAGCATCGCAGCCGGCCCCGCGTGAGCACTTGGCTCCATGTCGCAAAGTTGCCGGACCTGCTGCGCCGGAAGGTCGATAGCCCGTAGGATGGCCAGCGCCGGGCCAGCCGAAGCCGCGGGCGCGTTTTCGCTGGCTGGGCCAGCCGACCCCAGGCCTCCGAGCGCGAATACAGGGAGATTGTTCGATGAACACTTTGTCCGCTCACGCTTCCGCTATTGTTTTGGGCGCAGGGGCGCTGTTTTTGGCAACTGCTTCTGAAGCCCAAATGCCAGTACCGCCACTAAGGAGCGAAATAGCTGTCACTCAGGTGGCGCAGGGATGCGGTCCGGGCCGATGGCGCGGTTTCGGCGGATGGTGCCGGGGTACGGGCAACAGACGGTGCAAGCCCGGCTACGACTGGGACAGGAAGGGGAGGCCCTGTCCCGGATGAATCCCCGGCTGTCATCCAGGCTGCGTGTCCCAGGCCGCGACATCGCCGAATCACCAGAGCCGATATTGCCCTGGCGGTAGGGCTGGAATGCGGTTTCGCTGGCTAGGCTGACGGATCACCGCTCGATTCCGACGACCCTCGATTGGGCCTTCGTCTCGTTAGCTGGCTATTAGCCAGCCGACCTGAAGAAAGCGAATAAAGCACTGAGGCAGAGGCACTTCCTGCAAATCCGTGGTTTAAGGTTCGGAATTAAGCATACAATCGAGGGTCGGATCTCGGCCGCCGGAGCTTTGGGAAGCCCGGAATCGCCCCAGCCTCCGATTCGCGATGGGCTTCAATAGCCGAATTGCTCGCGCAGGATGCGTTCGTCGAGGCTGTGGCCGGGATCGAACAGCATGTGCATGGAGATCGAGTGGTCCATGCAGATCTCGACGCTGCGAACCGACCGCACCTCGTTATGGTCGGCGACGGCGGCGACCGGGCGCTTCGCCGCTTCGCGCACCTCGATGGTGACACGGGCGCGATCGGGCAGGAGTGCGCCGTGCCAGCGCCGCGGCCGGAACGGACTGATCGGCGTCAGCGCCAGGAGCGGCGCCCCGATCGGGATGATCGGTCCCTGCACGGAAAGATTGTAGGCGGTCGACCCGGCCGGTGTGGCCAACAGGATGCCGTCGGCCACCAGCTCGGAAAGCCGCTCCTCGCCATCGACGAGAACGCGCAGCCGCGCCGCCTGATAGCTCTGGCGAAACAGCGAGACCTCATTGATGGCATGGTGTCGGTGCACGCGTCCGCTTGCATCGCGCGCGCGCATGAGCAGTGGATGGATTACCGTGACCTGCGCTGCAGCTAGCCGTTCGACGAGGTTCTGCTCGGAGAACTCGTTCATGAGGAAGCCGACCGTGCCACGATGCATGCCGTAGATCGGCTTGCCGGAATTCATGAACCGTTGCAGGGTCGCGAGCATGAGACCGTCGCCGCCGAGCGCGACGATGACGTCGGCGGTCTCTGGTTGCGCGTCACCGTAGCGGCGAACGAGCTGCCGCTGCGCCTTTTGCGCTGACGGGGTGTCGCTGGCGACGAAGGCGATGTGCTTGTAATGGGCGGCGGTGCGGCGCTTTGGCATCGGTGATTTGGACTTGGCGGCCTTTTCGATTTCTCGGCGCGACGGGCAGACAGTCGCGGGGAGCTTGGCATGGAACGCGCGGTGTTCGTCTATACGACCTATCCGTCCATTGTCGAGGCGGAGCGGGCAGGGCGTACGCTCGTCGAGCGCCGTTTGTGCGCCTGCGTCAATATCCTGCCGGGCATGGTTTCGCTTTATTGGTGGCAGGGCGCAATCGAACGGGGCGATGAGGTGGTGATGATCATAAAAACCCGCGCCGCGCTGGCCGAGGCGGTGCGCGCCGCGGTCAAAGAGATGCATTCCTACACCACGCCGGCGATTCTCGTTATTCCGCTGGAAAGTGTCGACCCCGACTACCACGCCTGGATCGTTGCGGAGACTATTTAGTCAACATTCTCAACGGCTTTGATACTTCGGATCGCGTTTGACATTGTGTGTTCCTGTTTGTTCTACTGCCAGGGTTTTCGTCATGGCGCTTTGGCCGAGCGCATCTCGCGCGCCGTCGGCGGCATAAGGCCGACGCGTTACTCATTGTCTTTGATTTCGTTCGACACACCGACCAGCACGGAAACCTCTGTCAATCGCGGCCGGCGACGGGCGCGTTCTGCGAGGTCACGCGGAAACTTGCGGGGCGAGGTTCGAATTTGTTGACAATGCGGCAGTCGCGCAATGCCCGATGCGTATCGACTTACAATACCCTCTCGGCGCGGGCGCTTCCGTCGCTTTCCGCGCTCGCGTTGGTCCCTGCCAGACAGGTGAGCAACCTCAACGGGAACCGTGCCGGTGCCGGGCGCTACACTCGCCCGCACTTCGTCTGTGGCGTATGATACGAGCTGGGCGGCAGGTTATGTCGGCCGCAGCAGTGAGCGCCGCGGCGCACGCCCGCACGGTTGTTGCAGGTTTCGGAGTGTCAATTGAGAGTTCATGGTAATTCGCCGGCCAGCCGCGATATCGCGACGCTGCTACATCCTTACACCAATCTTAAGGTGCATCAGGCCAAGGGGCCGCTGATCGTCACAAGCGGCCGTGGCGTTTACGTCTATGACGACCAGGGTAAGGAATATATCGAAGGGCTGGCGGGACTCTGGTGCGTATCGCTCGGCTTTAGCGAGCCGCGGCTCGTGGAAGCGGCGCGGCGGCAGATGGAGACGCTGCCTTACTATCACAGCTTCGCCTCGAAGTCGCACGGACCGGCGATCGAGCTTGCCGAACGCATTCTCGATTTGCTGCCGGATACGATGTCAAAGGTATTCTTCAATAATTCCGGATCGGAGGCGAACGACACCGCGATCAAACTGGTCTGGTACTACAACAATGCGCTCGGTCGGCCGCAGAAGAAGAAGATCATCTCGCGCATTAAGGCTTATCACGGCGTGACCATCGCCAGCGCCAGCCTGACGGGCTTACCAAACAATCATCGCGATTTCGATTTGCCCGTTCCCGGTATCATGCATGCGGGTTGTCCGCATCATTATCGCTTCGCCCAGCAGGGCGAAAGCGAACAAGCGTTCGCCTCGCGGCTGGCGCGCGAACTTGACGCGCTCATCGAACGGGAAGACCCGGATACGGTCGCCGCCTTCATTGCCGAGCCGGTGATGGGAGCCGGCGGCGTTCTGGTGCCGCCGCGAACCTATTTCGAAAAAATCCAGCCGGTGCTCAAAAAGCACGACGTGCTGCTGATCGCCGACGAGGTCATTTGCGGCTTCGGACGGCTCGGGACCATGTTCGGCCTCGATCATTTCGAGATCAAGCCCGACATGGTGACCATGGCCAAGCAGCTGACCTCGGGCTACCAGCCGATGTCAGCGACAGTCGTTTCCGCCGCGATTTTCGACGCGCTGGTGAGCCAGAGCGAGAAGATCGGCGTGTTCGCCCACGGCTTCACCTACTCCGGGCATCCGGTCGCCGCCGCGGTCGGGGTGGAGACGCTGAAAATCTACGAGGAGCGACGCATCCTCGACCGCGTGCGCGCGGTGATGCCGCACTTCCAGGGGCGCTTGCGGCAGCTCGCCAATCACCCGCTGGTCGGCGAAGCGCGCGGTCTTGGATTGATCGGCGCGGTCGAATTGGTCGAGGACAAGCGGTTGAAGAAGCCGTTCGACGCGGCCGTCGCCGCTGGTGCGCTCGGCGCCGATCTGGCGCTGGACAACGGGCTGATCGTGCGCGCGGCGGGCGACGCGCTCGCCATCTGCCCGCCGTTGATCATAGATGAAGAGCAGGTTGATCAACTGTTCGACCGACTGGCGGCGACGCTCGACCAGACACGAGCTGAATTGCGGCGGCGCGCTGTCATCTAGCGGACAAGGTTTGAGGGAGCGGCATGAGGCTAGAAGGCAAAGTCGCGATTGTCACCGGCGGGTCGCAAGGCATTGGCGAGGCGATCGCGCTGCGCTTCGCTGCCGAGGGCGCACGGGTCGCGGTCGTCTATCATCTTAACGAGGGCGCCGCGCAGGCCGTGGTGCAGCGTATCAGTGGCGCCGGTGGCCATGCCTTGGCGATCAAGGCCGATTGTTCGAAGGTCCCCGAGATCGAGCGCATGGTCGCCGAGGTTATCAAACACTTCGGCTCGGTCGACATCTTGGTCAACAATGCCGGTGTGTTCCGCACCGTGCCGATTGCGGAAACCACCGAAGCGATCTGGGACGAACAGCTCGATCTCAACCTGCGCGGCGCTTTCTTTTGCGTCAAGGCGGCGCTGCCGGAGTTTCGCAAAAAGGGCGGCGGCAAGGTGATCAACATCACCTCGATCGCCGGCGTCGGCGCTTTTCCCAACTGCCCGGCTTATTGCGCCTCCAAGGGCGGACTGGAAATCCTGACCAAGGCGCTGGCCGCGGAACTCGGCAAGCAGAACATCAACGTCAATTCGCTGGCGCCCGGCAATGTCGCGACTCCGCTGAATGCGCACCTGCGCGGACCGGGCAACGAGACATATATTGACTTGATGCGGACAATGACGCCGACCGGACGCGATTTTCTTTCCGTCGAGGAGATGACCGGCGCGGCAGTGTTTCTCGCCTCTGATGACGCCTCGGCGATCCACGGCGCGACCTTGATGGTCGATGCCGGCTGGTCGGCGATCTAAGCCGGCCTCTTTGCTCCTGCTGTGGTGGCCGGCGCGCGGCGGTAACCGGCCAGAAACACACCGACGAGCATGAGCGCCATCGCCAGAAGCAAATAGATCGAGAGCCGCTCGCCGAAGATTATCGCGCCCCAGGCGACACCGGCCAGCACAGCCAGGTAGTTGAATTGCGCAAAGAATACCGGGCCGGCGCGGCGGATGATTTCCAGGAATAACACGAGAAAGATCGCGTTGATCGCAATCGCCAGCAGGGTCGCTATCGCCGCCTGATCAAGCCGCGCGGGAACCCACGCTTGTCCTGCGAGCAGCATCACCGGCAGCAGCACCAATGCCGAGCCGAACAGCACGCCGGCGCCGGTCGCCGCCGACGAGGAGGCCGGCGGCCGTAACAACGCCGCGGCCACGTTCGAGCCGGCAAACATCACCGGTGCCAGCAGTGCCAGCAGGAACCATCTCCATGCGAGCGGCTCCGCCACACCAGCGTCGGGCGCGACGATCAGGACGACACCGGCGAATCCGAACAGCAGCCCGAGCAGGCCGAGCCAGCGAAATCGCTCGACCTGCGCCGCCACCCCGATGATGAAGGTGAAGGGCGGCGACAGCGCCAGGACGAGGGTCATGACGCCGGCCGGAAGCTTCGGCGCGATATAGGTCAAGAGCGAAATCGGAATGCCGATCACCAGCGCGCCGATGACGAGGTAGTTCACGAGCGCATCGCGCGATACGCTGAGGCGTTCGCCGCGCACTGCCAGCACGATGGAGAGAAGCACGCCGGCGCCGAACGATTGCCAGAACGCATAAGCCAGCGCCGGCCCCCCGGCGGTTGCCGCCATCTTGTTGACGCTGAAAACGGAGCCGTAGATCACCGCCGCGGCGAGCAGCATCACATAGTCGAGCGGCCCGCGCGACTGCGGGAGGCCGCTCAAAGCGCCTTCCCGATGGCGGTGTCTTTGAGCTCGATTTCAATGAAGATCATCTCGCCCGACCCGTTATTGATCACGTCGTGCTCGACGCCGGCGTTGCGGAAATACGATAGACCTTGCAGCAGCCGGGCGAAGGAGACTTCGCCGTTGGGGCCGATGAGCTTGAGTTCGCCGTCGCGCGTTGGCACCACCACGTAGTCGTGTTCATGCCGGTGATAGCCGGTGGCCGCGCCGGGCGCGAAGCGCCACTCGGTGACGCGCAAATGATTATTGTCGATCTGCACCGTCGGCGTGGCTTTCTCCGTGCTCACTGTCCTCTCCTCTTTTGATAATCGCGAGACCGCGCGCCGGCCGGTCAACCTGTTCAGGCGCGCGTGGTACGAACGCGGTCGAGGAAGATCGCGGCGATGATCACGCAGCCGAGCAGGATCTGCTGAACGTATCCGCCGACTTCGAGAAGGTCCATGGCGTTGGAGAGCATGGTGACGAAAACCGAGCCGAGTATCGCCGGAATGATGCCGCCGACGCCGCCCTGAAGGCTCACGCCGCCGATGACCGCGGCGGCGATGCTTTCGAGCATGAGGCTACCGCCCAAATTGGGTTCGCCGGAGCCGGTGCGCGCGGTCAGCATCAGCGAGCCGAACGCCGCCAACAGACTGCAGGTCACATAGGCGAGGAACAAATACCGCTTGCTCGGCAGGCCGGCGAGATTAGCTGCACGCGGGTTGTTGCCGATAAGATAGAGCGCGCGGCCGAACACCGTATGGTCGAGAAGGAGATAGAGCAGCACGGCGACGACAATGGCCAGCGTCACCGGTATGGGAACGCCTGGAATGAAGGTGCCGTCATAGAGCGGGCGAGTGAATGCGTCGGGCACGTTGAACACCGGCCGTCCGCCGGAAATGGTGGTGGCCAGCCCGTAGCAGATATTGAGGCTGCCGAGGGTGACGACAAACGGGTTGATGCCGACGAAGGAGACAAACAGCCCGTTGAAGGTGCCGATCAGCAAGCCGACGCCGAGGCCGGCGACCAGTCCGGCGAGCAGAATGAGCCATACCGGCGCGCCCGCGGTAGCCAGACCGGTGGTCGCAAGCGCCGTCGCCACGCTGATCACCGACACCGCCATGCCGAGCGAAAGATCGAAGCCGCCGGTGAGAATGACTACCATCTGCGCCGAGGCGAACAGCAGCAGATAGCTCGACTGCATGAGGACGTTGATGACGTTGCGTGGTGACAGCACCCGTGGTTCGACAAGCGAAACCGCAAGCTCCATGGCGACGATCAGCAGCGGCAGCAGCAAAACGAAGCCCCAGCGCGCCGCCGCGCCGCGATGCCGTTTTCCGTCGCCGCCGGCGGCGAGTCTCACGCCGGAAATGCCGGCGTCAGACAAGCGCCGCCCTCCGTTGCGAAAGCTCGTCGAGCGCCACGGCGAGGACGACGATGATGCCGAGGAAAATTGCCTGAATGCGCGGGTCGATGCGCAACAGGTCCATGGCATTGGTCAGGGTGAGGAGAAGGATGGCGCCGAGCGCCACCATTTCCACGCGGCCGACGCCGCCTTTGATGCTGACGCCGGCGATCACGGCGGCGGCGATGCTCTCTAGCGTCAGCTGCGCGTTGATCACCGCCTGGCCCGAGCCGATCTGCGCCGTCAGCGCCAGCCCCGACACCGACGCCAGGAGCGAGCAGATCACATACGAGAGAATCAGATAGGTCTTCGCCGGCACGCCGGAAACGATTGCGGCTTGCATATTGCCGCCGATAGCTAAGATGTAGCGGCCCATCCGGGTATAGTTTTGTATCACCCAGATCACGGCGACGACGGCGGCGGCGAGATAGAACGCGGTCGGCAATTGCAGCCACAAGCCGCGGCCGAACCCTTCAATGTAGCTCTTCGGCATGCCGTAGACCGGAATGCCGCTGGTCAGAAGCAGCGCACATCCGGTGGCGATCGACATCGTGCCCAGAGTCACCATGAACGGCGAGATGCGCAGAAACGCGACGCAGGCGCCGTTGACCAGTCCGACAATGGCGCCGCAGCCAAGGCCGGCGAGGACACCGATCAGAATAATGAGGCCGGGCTCACCGGCGAAGGTGTCTTTGAGGCCGACCATGACCAGCGCGCTGGAAACGCTGGTGAGCGCGACCACCGCGCCCTGCGACAGGTCAAAGCCGCCGACGATCAGGACCAGCATCTGGCCGGCGGCAATGATCACCAGATAGGACGAACTGCGCAGCACGTTAAGCAGATTGTGCACGGCGACGAAATTGGGGATGAACAGCGCAAATGCGACTAGCAGCACGGTCAGCAGCACCGGCAGGAAACCGGTCGCATAGTAGGAGCGGAAGATGCGATCGATGACTGACATCGGCTGCACCTCGTCGCTGGTCGCGTTGCTGCTCACTGCCGTTCCATTAGTTCTGCCTCGGGCGTTGCCACGACATCGCGTGCCGTGGCCTCGTCAGAATGCCGCTCGCGGAAGAAGTGCGACAGCACTTCCGGTTCGTTGATGTCGGCGCCTGTGAGCTCGGCCGCCACGCGCGAGCGATGCATGACATAAAGTCGGTGCGAGAGGTTGAGCACCTCCAGCAAATCCGAGGACACCAGCACGATGGCGACGCCGGTTCCCACCAGCGATTTCATCAATTCGTAGATCTCGACCTTGGCGCCGACGTCTACGCCCACGGTCGGCTCGTCGAACAAATAGACCGAAATGTCGCGCGTCAGCCCGCGCGCCAGTAGGATTTTCTGCCGGTTGCCGCCGGAGAAGGACGCTACCGCACGCTCGATATGCGGTGGACGCAGCGACAGCTTTTCCACGATGCCCTGCACGATGCGCCGCTCGCTGCGGCGCTGGAGGATGCGGCGATGGGAGAAGATCGGCAGATCGAGCGCCGCCATCGACGCATTCTCGCGCACCGGCCGCGCCAACGCCAGGCCTTCGGCCACGCGGTCTGACGGAAAGTAGCATACGCCTTGTTTCATCATCGTCGCCGGAGCAGGGGAAGCAATTTCCTTGCCGCGTATGCGAATCACACCGGACTCGATCGGTTCGAGTCCGACGATGGCACGGATGATCTCCGACTTGCCGCAGCCGACCAAGCCGGCAATGCCGGTAATCTCGCCAGCGCGGGCATAGAGGCTCACGTCGATCACTGACCGGTCCGAGAGCGTGACGTGCTCGATTTCAAGCAGCTTCTCGCCCGGTCGGTGCTCGATCTTCGGGAACAGAACGCCGATCTTGCGGCCGGTCATCAGTTCGACCAGTTCGCTTTCCGAGACATCGCTGGCCGTGACAGTTTTGATCTTGTGCCCATCACGCAATACCGTGACGCGGTCGGCGATCTGTTTGATCTCGCGCATGCGGTGCGACACGTAGATGATGCCGACGCCGGATGTTTTCAGCCTGGCGATCAGGTCAAACAGCTTAGCCGCCTCCGCGTCGGTCAGCGAAGCGGTCGGCTCATCGAGGATCAGCAGCCGCACCTCGGTGAGGAACGCCTTGGCGATCTCCACCATCTGCTGGTGGGCACGCGACAATTGCGTGACCTTGTAATCGGGCCGCAGATCGAAATTGAGTTCGCGAACGATGGCGCGGGCCCGCGCGCGCATCGCGCGGCGATTAAGAAAGCCGCCGGCAGTCACTTCGCGGCCGAGAAAAAGATTTTCCTCCACTGTGAGCTCGGGCACCAGGCTGAATTCCTGGAAGACCGGACTGATGCCGATGACCCGAGCGTCGTGCGGGGTGAGATGGACGATTTCCTTGCCCTGATATTTGAAGGTGCCGGTATCGGGTGGATAGGTGCCGGCGATGATATTGATCAGGGTTGATTTGCCGGCGCCGTTTTCGCCGAACAGGACGTGGACTTCGCCGCGGTGCACGTCGAAATCGACGCCCTCCAGCGCGACGACGCCGGGAAACCGCTTGGAGATGTTGCTAAGTTCGAGAAGAAGGTCGGCGCCGATGCGGGCCGCCACAGCGGCCCGCGTCTCGTCGTCAGTTCCGACCGCGGTCATCTGCGCAACAGTCGGTCATGGGTTGACCGCAATCACGGCGCCTTCACGGAATAGACCGCCTTGAAGTCGGCGGGCGCGAGTACCAGGCCTATGTTGATCTTGTCGAGGTTGCTCTTTGCGATCATGTCCGGAATCGCCTTGGCGCTCTTCACATAGTCCTTCTTTTCGAGGACGCGCACTGCGGTGTCGATGGCGATACGGCCCTGCAGCACCGGATATTGGGTCGCGAAGCCGAGGATTTCGCTCTTTTTGAGGGCGTCGAGCATCGCCTGGTTCTCGTACGACGACATGATCAGCACATCTTTTTTACCGGCCTGGGCGACCGCGCCGATAGCGGCTTCGGCGGCCGGGGCGCAGCCCCAGATCACGTTCATGTCCGGATAAGCCTGCAGCGCGTTCTGGATCAGGCCGAGCTGCACGGCGACGCCGGAGTCGCCGAACTTGTCGTCGAGCATGGCGATGTTGCTCTTGCCCTTGACCGCCTTCTTGAAGCCGTCGAGGAACGCTTCCGCCCATCCCGAGCCGGAGGGACCGGGGAAGGTGCCGACCTTCGCCGATTTGCCTTTGAGATAGTCGACCAGATAATTGCCGGTCTGCTTGCCCATCGTATCGAAATCGACGGTCATCTTCGACGTCACTGTCGACTTCGCCACCGGGTTGACAGTCGAGATGATCGGCTTGCCGGAGGCGACGCCCTTGGCGAATTCCTTGTCGAGCCCGGCTTCCGAGATCGGGCCGATCACGATCGCGTCGAAATTGCCCGACAAGCAGTCATCAAACTGGGACAACTGCTTCGGCAGATTCTCGTAGCCGCCGGCCTGATAGAGCGTCATGTTGACGCCCATCCGTTTTGCCTCCTCGACCACGCCGTAATCGACCGCGACCCAAAACGTGTCTTTCATATGCGGAAACAGCACGCAGATATTCCACGGCTTCGCTGCCTTCTCGAGGGGGACATACTCGGCCACTTTCGGCGAGCCCGAATCGAGGTTGTAGTATTTGGCCGGCCACCACTTCTCGGCAGCCTGCGCCGTGCCAGCCGTGATCGCAGCAGTAGCGGCGATCGCCGCTGCTACTAAGAGCGTTGCGTGTTTCATTTGACGACTCCCCTCTGATAAGCGAACAGAAAACGCCGGTTGCCTGGAAATGCCGCGTCTGCAAAAGGAATTTTCGCAAGAATTCAGCGCCGGCGCAATCTCATCCTGCGGGCAATTGCCCTTTTTAGCGGCGCTGCTCGCGGCGGAAGCGACGACGAAGCTTCTACTTTCGAGTGAACACGTAGGACCCGCTGACGTCGAGCCGCGCCGACCATTTCGGCTCGACCACGATGGTCGTGGTGACTTCCTCGATGATCGCCGGACCTTTGATTATGGCGCCAGCGCCGAGCTTCGAACCGTCATAAATCGGCGTTTCGGTGAGCTTGCCGTCGGCCGAGAAAATTGCCTTGCGGCGCCCGGTCAGCGTTTTGGCCGCTTGCAGACCCTTCTTCACACGCGGCGGTTGCGGTTTGTCGATATGTCCGTACAGCGTGCTTTCGATATTCACCACTTCGACCGCGTTGTGCGGCTCTGAGTAGGTGTACAATTCCTCGTGGCGCTTGTGGAATGCGTTCTTCACCTTCTCGATCGCTTTGGCGTCGTTGGAGAAATTGCCGATCTCGACGGTGCATTCATGCACTTGGCCGACATAGCGCATGTCGAGGCTGCGCTCGATACGGATCGCCGACCGCTTAAAGCCGTCGGCGAGAAGGTGCACGATGCCTTGCGCCTCGATCTCGTCGAACAAGCCTTCGATCCTGGGGTAGGCGTTGCCGTCAAGCCGCAGCGGGCTTGTGGCCATGTAGTCGTATTTCACGTCGGAGATGATTTGCCCGAACGCGCAAAGCCCTGATGCAAGCTTCGGCAGAATGATGGTGCCGATGCCCATCTCGCCGGCAAGCGACGTGATATGGGCGGCCGTGGCGCCGCCGGCACCGACCAGCACAAAGTCGCGTGGATCGTATCCGCGCTCCACCGACACGCGGCGGATGCCATTGACCATGTTGCTGTTGACGATGGTGAACATGCCATAGGCGGCGCGTTCGACCGAAATGCCCAGCGGATCGGCAATGGTCTTGATCGCGTTGCGCGCCTTTTCCAGGTCGAGCGGCAGCCGGCCGCCGAGCAGCCCCTTGGGGTTGAGATAGCCGAGGACCAGATTGGCGTCGGTGACCGTCGGCTCTTTGCCGCCCTGGCCGTAGCAGGCGGGGCCCGGCTGCGCGCCGGCGCTCTGCGGTCCGACCTGCAGGAGCCCCATACTGTCGATCCAGCCGATCGAACCGCCGCCGGCGCCGAGCGTCTCCACCTGGATCATCGGGATGCCGATCCGATACCGCAGCATGTCGATGTTCTTGTTTATGTTGGTGATACCGTTGCGGGTCAGCGTGATGTCGAACGATGTCCCGCCCATGTCGATGGTAATGACGTTCTTCTGCTTGAACGGGGCGGTGACGAACAAGCCGGCCTGCGGGGCCGAGGCCGGTCCGGAATTGATAGCGTAGACCGAGCGCTCGGACAGCGCCTGGCCGAGACCCAGTCCGCCGTTCGACTGAAAATAGCGCACCGGGTATTTGGCGCCGAGGCGGCGGAAATAGCCGTCGACTGCGGCGACATAGCGAGAAAGGATCGGTGCGAGGTAAGCATTCACCACCGCCGTCGATGTGCGCGTATATTCGCGCACCTGCGGATAGAGCTCGCTGCCGACAGTGAGCGCGACGTTCGGCATCATCTCGCGTACGATGGCCGCGGCGCGCCGTTCGTGGCTCGGGTTGAGCACCGACCAGACGAACGAGATCGCCGCCGCCTCGATCTTTTCGTCCAGGAAGAACTGGCAGGCGGCGCGCACGTCGTCTTCATGCAGCGGCGTTCGCACTGAGCCGTCGGAAAGGATGCGTTCGCGAACGCCTTTGCGCAAGTAGCGTGGCACCAGCATGATCGCCGCCGGGTATTCCGGATCGTAGCGGTAGCCGTCTTCCTTGTGGCCTAGTCGGATCTCGATCGAATCCTCATGGCCGGCGGTGCAGATCAGCCCGGTCTTGCCGCCTTTGTGCTGGATCAGCGCGTTGAGGCCGACGGTCGTCCCGTTGATGCAGAGGTCTGAATTCGACACAATCTCCGCGGGGCTTTCGCCGAGGTCTTCGGTGATGAGTTTCATGCCTTCTTTGATGGCGCGGGTGGGGTCTTCCGGCGTTGACAGCACCTTGTACAGGCGAACATCGCCTGAGCGGGCTGCAAGGACGAGATCGGTGAAGGTGCCTCCGGCATCGATGCCGAAGTCGATATTTGGTGCGCATTGCAATTACCGATCCGTAGCGGTTCGCGCGGCGGTCTGTGCGGCCGCCGAAGCTGCCCCGCGCAGTTTGTTGGTCTCGGCCATGTCAACGGTGAGCGTCTTCGCGTCGGTAATGACGACGCCATAGTCCTCGCGCGCACCTGTTATGGAGACGAGGCCGTTCCTGACGTCGGCGACGATTTTCTCGATTGGGCGCTCTGACGGATTGCCGTAGCCGCCGCCGCCGGGGTTGAGATTCGTCACCGTCTCGCCGGGTTTCAGATTCTCGATGACGTTCTTGCGGATGGTCTCCACCTTGGCGTTGCGCTTGACTTCGATGCGGCCGACTTTGGTGTCGACCATTTTCGACACCGCGCCGGCGGCACCGACCGCCGGAATGCGCCGGCCTTCACCGAAAGTGATGAACGTCATCTCGCGATCGAGCGGCTCGACTTCCCAGGCGGTGCCCGAGCCGCCGCGAAACTTGCCGGCGCCGCCGGAGTCCTCGATCAGCGAATAGCGGTGAATGACGATCGGGTAGGAGTATTCCAACAGCTCCACGTCGCCGGAGGTCAGCGCGCCGAAACAGCATTCCGGGCCGCAGGCGTGCCAGCCGTCCTGCTGCGGCGTGGCGCCGGCGCCGGAAATGATGGTCGCCAGCACCATGGTCACATATTCTTCGTTGGTGCGCGTATCCCAGCCGGCGATGTTGAAGCCGTTGGCGTGGCCCCAGGACGCCGACACTTTCGCCGGCACCGCCTTTTCGAAGGCGAGCCGCACCGCGTCGGTCAGCGTTTCCATCGGCGTCGTCGTGCAGTTCATATGCGGCGCCGGCTCGGCCGCGTTGCACAGCGTTCCCTTGGGACCGAAATCGACGGTGACGCAGCGATAGAGTCCTTCGTTATAAGGCGGCGGCAATTGCGCAAACATCATCAGGCCGAGATAGACGCCCGAGTGCGAATTGCCTTCGTATGAATTGATGAAATACGGCACCTGCGGCGGGCTTTTGATCGCAATGTGGCAGGTGTCGTTCTTGATCGCTACCGTCGCCGTGATGGCGAAATCGCCGAAGCCGTGGCCGGCATCTTCAAGGATGGCGGTGCCCTCGTAGACGCCGTCGGGCACCTCCCTGATCAGGCTCCGCATGTGGCGGTCGGCCATGTCGAGGAGTTCTTTGACACAGGCATCGGTCTGCTCGGCCCCGTATTTCTCGATCATGCCGAGAAGATTGCGCTCGCCGACTTGGCAGGCGCCGATCAGGGCATTGAAATCGCCTTCCTGGTCGCGCCGCGCACGCATGTTGGTGAAAATGAGATTGATCACGTCGCTGCGCGGCTTGCCGCGGTCCCAGATTTTCACCGGCGGGATGCGCAGGCACTCGGCATAGATTTCCTTGGCATTGGGATTGTAGCCGGCGGGAACCGGGCCGCCGATGTCGGTGAGATGTCCCTTGCAGACCGTCCAGTAGCTTAACTTGCCCTTGTAGAAAACCGGCTTGTACATGCAGACGTCGATGGCGTGGCTGCCGCCGAACGCCGGATCGTTGTGCAGGATCAGGTCGCCTTGGTGGATATCGTCGCCGAAATAGCGCGCCACCGCCTTCATCGCCGGGATCAGCGAACCGAGGTGAATTGGAATGTCCTGCCCTTGCAGGATCATCTCGGGTACGTGGTTGAATAACGCCGTTGAGTAGTCGTGCGCCAGATTGAATACGCTGGAGCGCGCGGTTTTCTCCAGCGACAGCGTCATTTCGCGCTGCGTCGTCTCGAGAATCCCACGGATTACCGACAGCGTGATCGGATCGACCCCGGGTTTGGTTTTAGCGTTCGCTCGAGCTTTAGGCGCAGCTTTGGCAGGGTTTTTGGCAGCGGGTTTGGTTTGGCGCGCCGGTCTCGTTCGCGATTTTCCCTGACTGCGTGTTCTGCTTGCCATACGTACCCCCGAGGCTGCCGCCGGCTAGGATTGCACCATTCATTTTGCCGCGCCAAACCATCAGGTCGAAGCTACCGTGTCCGTCCGCAAATGCAAACCTTGCGGTGCTCCGTGCGCGCCGCACGACCGCTTCCACAACGTCGGCTTTATTGATTAGGATGTCGCGCGCGATCTCAGGGCCGACATGAAATGGTCGGGCAGCTGCAAGCAAGGAGCCGAAACGATGGCCACGGCGAGACCGAACACGAAGCTCGCTATCAACTGCGACATGGGCGAAAGCTTCGGCCTTTACAAAATGGGCGACGATGAAGGACTGATGCCGCACATCACGATCGCCAACGTCGCCTGCGGCTTTCATGCCTCGGACCCGACAGTCATGGCGCGCACTGTGCGGCTCGCCAGGCAGCACAATGTCATTGTCGGCGCCCATCCCTCGCTGCCGGATCTTCAAGGCTTCGGGCGGCGCGAGATGAAAATGCGGCCGGAAGAGCTCACCGATTGCGTCATCTATCAGGTCGGGGCGCTCAAGGGCTTTCTCGAGCGCGAGGGCATGCCGCTGTTCCATATAAAGCCGCACGGATCCCTCTACGGCATGGCGGCGCGTTCGCCGGAAGTGGCTAAGGCGATCGCCGACGCGGCCAAGGTGTTCAACGTGCCGGTGATGGGGATGGTCGGCACCAAGCACGAGGAGGTTTACACCGCCGAGGGGCTGGAATTCATCTCCGAATACTATGCCGATCTCGATTACAACGACGACGGCATGGTCATCATCACCCGCGAGCACAAGGCGTTCGACCCGCAGCGCGCCGGCGAGCGGGCGCTGCGGGCGGTGCGCGAGGGGGTTGCGGTGTCGGTCACGGGCAAGGAAGTGCGCGTGCGCGCCGATTGCATTTGCGTGCATTCCGATACGCCCAACGCCATCGAGCTTGCCCAAACGGTGAAGAATGCGGTCGCGGAATATCTAAGCTAGGTCACGCTGAACAGGGGGTGCGCGCATGGCGAAGCACGAGGTGTTAAGTCCGCTGCCGGGAATTTTTTACCGCCGTCCGGCGCCGGAAAAGCCGCCCTACAAAGAGGTCGGCGATCCGGTCGCCAACGGCGACATCATCGGGCTGATCGAAGTGATGAAGCAATTCACCGAACTCCATGCCGATGCCGGCGGCAAGATCGTGCGTTTTCTCGTCGACGACGAGGCACCGGTCGAGCCGGGGCAGCCAGTGCTGGTCATAGAAACCGCCTGAGCCGCGCGTGTTTGACAAGCTGTTGATCGCCAATCGAGGAGAAATCGCCGTGCGCATCATCCGCGCGGCGAAAGAACTCGACCTGCGCACCGTCGCCGTATTCAGCGATGCCGACAAGCACAGTCTCGCGGTGCGCATGGCCGACGAGGCGGTCCACATCGGCCCGGCGCCGGCCGCTAAAAGCTATCTCAATATCGAGGCGATCATCGCCGCTGCACGCGCAAGTGGCGCCGGCGCGATCCATCCTGGCTACGGATTTCTCTCCGAAAATCCGCGCTTTGCCGAAGCCGTCGCCGCCGCGGGCTTGGTCTTTGTCGGGCCGCGCGCGGACACAATTCGCATGATGGGCGACAAGGCAGCGGCGCGCGCGGCGGCGCAGGCCGCAAATGTGCCGATCGTTCCCGGCAGCGCCGGCGAAGTCGCAGACCTCGACCAGGCGCTGGCGGAGGCGCGTGCCGTTGGCTTTCCGGTCATGCTCAAGGCCAGCGCCGGCGGCGGCGGGCGCGGCATTCGTGTCGCCGCCGACGCAGCCGCCTTCGAGCACCAGTTCCACACCGCCCAGGCGGAAGCCAAGGCGGCTTTCGGCAGCAGCGCGCTTTATCTCGAACGTTTCCTGCCGCGCGCCCGTCATCTCGAAGTTCAGGTGCTCGGTGACGGCGAGCGGGTCGTACACTGTTTCGAGCGCGAATGCTCGCTGCAGCGGCGGCGGCAGAAAATCTGGGAGGAGGCGCCGTCGCCGGCAATTGACGACCATACTCGCGCGGCGCTGTGCGTGTCCGCCGTCCGGCTGGCCCAACGTGCCGGTTATCGCGGCGCGGGAACTCTGGAATATCTCTATGACGAAGATGCCGGCGAGTTCTTCTTCATCGAAATGAACACCCGCATCCAGGTCGAGCATCCGGTAACCGAAATGATCACTGGCATCGATCTGGTGCGCCAGACGATCCGGATCGCGCAAGGCGAGTCGCTCGGGTGGTCACAAGCGGACGTAGCAATGCGCGGGGCAGCCATCGAAGTGCGCATCAATGCCGAGGATCCGGACAAGAATTTCCGCCCGTCGCCGGGTAAGATTACAACGCTGACGCTGCCGGGAGGGCCGGGGGTGCGGGTCGATACCATGCTCTATCCGGGCTACGCGGTGCCGCCTTATTACAACTCGCTGCTTGCCAAGATCGTTGTGCATGCGGAAACTCGGGAACTTGCGCTGGCGCGGCTGCGCCGAGCGCTTGACGAGTTCACGATCGACGGCGTGCTCACCACTGCGCCGTTGCACAAACGGTTGGCGCGGCTCGCGGAGGTCCAGGGGGCGCGGTTCGATACCGGATTTTTGGAGCGGTTCTTGACCGTACAGGCGCCGGGTTCGCCGGAACAGGGGCACAGGCAGGCATGAGCAACATCCGTTATTCGTTTGGTGCGGACGAGCACGTCTTCGCCGAGATCGACGAGGAAATGTCGCTGGAAGCCTTCTTCAAGGGCATGGCGATCTGCAAGGAACTTGAGCAGCGTCGCGTTCCCGGGGTCTCGGAAATCTGCCCGTCGAATGCCTCGTATCTGGTCCGCTTCGATCCGGATGTCACCCATCCCGATACGATTTTGGCCACCTTAAAGGAGATCGAGGCGCAGATCGGCGACGCCGAAATCGATCTGCCGACCCGCATCGTCGAACTGCCGGTGCTGTACAACGACCCCTGGACCAATGAGACCGGCAAGCGCTTTCGCGAGCGCCATCAGGATCCGAACTCAACCGACATCGAATATTCGGCGCGCATCAATGGCTTTAAGTCGATCGACGATTTCATCGCTGCGCATTCGGGCGCGCCCTGGTTCGTCTCCATGGTCGGCTTCGTGGCCGGGCTGCCTTGGCTTTATCAGATCGTTGAGCGGTCGAAGCAGATCGAAGCGCCAAAATACCTGCGACCGCGCACCGACACGCCAAAGCTGACCATCGGACACGGTGGCTGTTTCGTCGCAATCTATTCGGTGCGCGGCGCCGGGGGCTATCAGATGCTCGGCATCACGCCGGCGCCGATCTACGATCCGGAGCAGAAGCTGCCCTATTTCAAGGATTTTCTGGCGGTTTTCCGTCCCGGCGACATCGTCAAATTCAAGTCGGTTTCGCGTGAGGAATATGACCGCGCCGCCGCCGCCGTCGAAGCGGGCCGCTTTGACCTGACGTTTCGACCGGTGACATTTTCACTCAAAGCGTTTCACGCCGATCCGGGCGGCTATGCTTGGCATCTGGTGGAGGTGCTCCATGGCCATTGAGGTGATTAAGCCCGGGCTTGCGACCACGGTGCAGGACGCCGGCCGTCCCGGCTATTACAATGTCGGGATTCCGCTCTCCGGTGGCCTCGACCAGTATGCGCTGCGCGTGGCCAACCTCCTGGTCGGCAACGAGGAGGGCGCCGCCGTACTCGAAGCGAGCCTGCTCGCGCCCGAACTCGTTTTCCACGCACCAGCGATCATCGCCGTCGCCGGAGCAGAGGCGGCGCCAAAGATCAACGGCGAGACGCGGCCGCGCAACGAATCGTTCGCGGTGCGCGCGGGCGACCGGCTCGGCTTCGATTTCATGAAGGCCGGAGCGCGTAGCTACATCGCCCTGGCCGGCGGCATCGATGTTCCCGTGGTGCTCGGCAGCCGCTCGCTGTATGGGCTCGGTGCACTGGGCGGATTTTCCGGCCGCAAACTCGTCGCCGGCGACGTGCTGCCGGTCGGGACGCTGAGAGCAGGCGCACGCGCCGGCCGCGCACTTCCCGCCGATCTGACGCCGACCTATCCGCGTTCGCTGGAGCTACGGGTGGTGACCGGACTTTATTTCCATCGTCTGACTGAGGAATCCGCCGAAAGCTTTTTCGCTGACACCTGGACCGTTGCGCCGGAAGCCGACCGCATCGGCTACCGCTATCGCAAGGGGCGGCCGCTCAAATTCCGCGAACGCAAGCAGCCGTTCGGCGCCGGTTCCGATCCCTCCAATATTGTCGACGCCGGCTATCCTTACGGCTCCATTCAGGTGCCGGGAGGGCTGGAGCCGATCGTTCTGCATCGTGACGCCGTCTCAGGCGGGGGCTATGCGATGATCGGCACGGTGATCAGCGCCGACATGGATCGCGTGGCGCAGATGCAGCCGAATAATCTCGCCCGTTTCGTCGCGGTCGATATGGCAACCGCCCTCAAGGCGCGCGCCGAATACAAGGCGCGCGACGCGCGATTGCGGTCGGTACTGTCGCACTAGCGAAAGTCGCCTGCGGTGCGATCGACTGCGGAGACTTAAAACGCTGCCGCGGGAGGGGCGTTCACTTGCGACCAGCATCGCCTCGAGATTCGAACGAGCCTCGCGCCGGGTCAGCTCGTGCGGCGCGTCATCGTTCTGTGCACGCCACGCCATTCAGTACACGTCCCGTGCCAACTTTTCCGACACAACGGTTTCGCCAAGCAGGCTCGGACGAGGCGGCTGGCGAGACCGCTTTGCTGTCCTATGCGCCGGGCATGAAAGAGATCGAGTAGCTTTTCGGGATCAGGCTCCCGGCGGCGCCGATCCTCAATAGTGCCGGGACAGGTAATCGTTGAACGTCAACGCAAACATCATGATCGTCCTGAACAGGCCGGCGGCGGCCACGAGCCGCAGGACCGCCTTTGCGTTCCGTAAATCCATCAGAAACACGACCAGCAAAGCGATCATCGCCGCCGCGATAAGAAGATTGATGGCTATGTTGCCGGTGCCGAGCGGTAGGTACCTGCGCAGCGGATGCGTGAGGCGGCCGCTTTCCTCCAGCGCATGATCGCTCGATGATTCCAATTCGCCCACGGTGTGCTCAGCGAAAAAGTCCGGGCCGCAACGCCGGCTGGTGATCTCCCAGGTCGTCGCCTTGGCGCCTTCTCGCAGAATTCGAACGGATGCGGTTTCGCTGTCTTGGCCCAAGAGCAACTCACACAGGCGAAGCCTTTTGGCTTATTCTAGTGCATCAGGATGCGTGAGCCGCTAAGCTTCTGCTCACCGAATGCAGCGAGCCCCAGCCGCCGGCAGGGTGAGTGTATGCTTTGAATTTCAGGTGCCGCTTCATCTTGAATCCAGAAGTACGACCAGGCCCTGTACGAACAATCCGACGCGCGCAGCGGGGTTCCCTTGGTATTGGCCTCAACAGCAACTTGCCTCAGAGACAGCTTCGCCTTTTTTGCCGGTGGCGCGAGCAGGCTCGCCAACGGCGGCGAGTGACCTCCGCAATTGTGCCTCTGATCGGTGGCGAGGCTGGATTGGCCTGAGATGCCGGGATGGTTCCGGCGCTTCAACGGCCTGGCCAACTGGACGGAGTTGGACGCCAGCATCGGGTTCCATTCGGCTATCGACTTTGGCGTCCGCAACAGGTCCTTGTAGTCCCCGCCGCTCATCGCCTCGCCGACCCAATAGGACAGCGCGCTTGATGGATGCTGAAATCGACCTCGTACAATGGCTTCGGTGACTTCGGCGCCGGTCGACTCTGCATAAGCTTTTTTACATTTTCGGAAAAAGGTTTTTGTCGGCAAAAGCACGGGATGTCGTGCCTTGGCCGCGTCAGTCCTTGCATCTGGAGGCGAAGGGCAGTTGCGCCTGGATCGTTGCGGAGGTGCAGACGGCGGATGTGAGGTGATGGGGGCGGTCGGCGGCTAATACGTTATGGTGCCGTCAATCGCGTCCTTGAGCATCTTGTAGGCTTTGCAGTCGGTGCCGCAGATCAGGCGCACCTTCTCCAGATCGTCCTTGGCCTTGAGGACGTTACCCTGCTCGGCCTGCCACATCCCGTAGTAGGACCAGGTCACGGCGTGATTGGGGTCGGCGGCCAGCGCCCGCTCGTACCAGACTTTGGCGTCGTCATAGCGGCCGAGTTTGCGGCTGGCATAGCCAAGGAGCGTCGCGACGTCCGGATGGCCGTCCTCGCCAAGCGCGCGCAACGCTGCGATGCCGGCGGCGTAGTCGCCCTTGTCGTAGATCAGAGCGTAGGCGGCGTGGTAGTCGCGCAAAAAATCCTCGGCGGAGCTGCTTTTATCCTTTTTCTGCTTTTTGGTCTGGCTGCCTTTGGACTTGTCCTGGTGGGTCGGAGGCGGTGCGGGATTATCCTCGCCGGCGGCGATGGCGATTTCAGGAGCAACCAGGACGGCTGAAAGCACAAAGGCGGCCGCAAGCGAAAGCGAGCGTTTCATCACAGTCTCCCGCAAGGTCATGGAACGCATCATACAATCGCGCAACTGGGTTGGCATAGCGCGGCCGCCTTCATCGAGAAAATGTGATCGCGTGCAAGGCAATGAGTGGCCGTTACAAAAATGACAAAGAGTGACAGAAATGACAGGAATGCGGGACAGGTGATTCCCATTACGCACTATAGCGTCGGCTGCCATTCGACCGGCACGTGCTCATAGCCGCTCGCGGTCTTGATGAGATGGCCGCAGGCCGGGAAGGGGAAGTGATAGCCGGTCACCAGCATGCGGTCGGCGGCGGCGCGATCGAAGAGGCTTTTGCGGGTGGCAACGGCGGCGTCGCCGTCGATATCGAACGCGGCCTGCCAGTCGGGGTGGCGCGCGAACACGGCGGGATGTTGCGCAGTGTCGCCGAGCACCAGAAGCGATTGCGCGGCGGAATGGATAGCGAACACAGTGTGACCTGGGGTGTGGCCGGGCGCCGCCAGCGTGACAATCCCAGGGGCGACTTCCGCGCCCGGCTCAAAGCGCGTGACGTTCTTGGCGATATCCGAGAATACGCGGCGTTGGTTGCGGAACGTGAGTTTCAGGTTTGTTGTCGCGGCATTCATATTGGCGTCATCCATCCAGAACTTCCATTCCGGCGCCGCGACCATGATCTCGGCATTGGGAAAGACCAGTTCGTTGTCCTTGTCCTTGATGCCGTTGATATGGTCGGGGTGGAAATGCGAGATAACGATCAAGTCGATGGCCTTCGAATCGATACCGGCGGCCGCAAGATTGTCGCGCAATACGCCTGCCGAAGGCGCGATCTGCCCGCCGGTTCCGGTATCGATCAGCACGAGCCTTTTGCCGGTATTGACGATCAGCGTCGTGAACGGCGTCGCCAGCTTGTCGGCCGGCATGAACGCGTCGGCGAGGGCGCTTTCGACTTCGGCGAACGGCGCGTTGCGGATGAATTTGTCGGTGATCGGGCGATACCAGATACCGTCATAGAGCGCCGTCAGCTCGAACGCCCCGATCCGGTAGCGATAGATGCCCGGTACTTCCGCGTCGGCAGGCGCTGCGGCTGCAGCGGCCGGGTCGGCGCGTGCGGCGAGCGCCGCCGCAGAGCTGGCAAGGAGAGCGCGGCGCGTGATGATCGGCATGGTTTTTCCCTCTTCGGCGGTGAAATGAGCGCGTGCCGATCAGTGACGCGCAAGTTTGTTCAAAATCTAGCGTCGCGGTGAGCGCGCGGACCACTCACGAATTCGTGGCTGGTATTCGCGAATGCCCGCGCAGGGGCGGACCCGCAGCGCTTGCTCGTGCCCCGGGCGTGCGCGATCGGGCGGTCGCGCGACGGCGCGGTTATGATCCGCCGCGGCGGACCGCCAGGCTTAGAAAGTGCAGCGGGTGCTGGATCCGTCAACCTTCGTGTACGTCGTGGTGGCGTTATTGTTGTTGGCCGGCCAGTTCACGACGATGTCGAAGACACAGCCGCAGCTGTTCTGTCCCGCGGTCCCGGTCACGTAAGAAAAGAAGCGGTATTTCCAAGTCGCCTCTTCCGCGGCGTCGTCTTTTGCCTGATCGGTGTTGTCCCACCACTTGAGATGGTCGGCCATTTCCTGCATCAGCAGATCGGCCGCCGCCGGATCGGTATAGCTGTCGGCGCCGTAAAGCGGCTTGTTCTGAGACGTTTTGCCCACATCCGGGTACTCAACTTGCCGATCATTGGTGATCGTCACGGCGTAAGCGCCGACGGTGACGTCGCCGCTCGGCGTCGCCAGCACCTTCGGTTTCGACACTCCCTGGTTGCTGGTGATGGTGAGTTGCAATGCCTGTCCGCTCTTGCACTGGCCAGCGGTGCCGGTGAGCGTGGCAGCCGCCTGAAAGCCGGTTTTTTGCTCCAAATTAGATTTGGAGTTCACGCCGACCGGACACGTGTAGGCGTAGGTACTACCCGCGCAGCCATTCTGTGTAGAGCCGTTAGCGCGCGCGCATTCGGGGAAGTTCAAATTATTGTTGGAGCAGATCTTCACCGTGGCGTTGGCATGGCTGATGGTCAGGTCGGTGCAGCTGCAGGCGGCGAGGGCTTGCGTTGTGGTGGCTGCCGTCGCGGCCAGGGCTGCGAGCAAGGCGGCCCTGCAGCGGCCAGGAAGGCTGGCGCGGCGAAACACGGCGTAGGGCATGATGACGGCTCCCGTTTTGAGCTGCTCTCAGCGTTGGCCTGTAGACGCGGCAAGTTCGAGTCCGTGAAGCACGTTAAAGTTGTATTGATACTAAAATGCGATCTTTTAGCGCGCGGCAAGGCGGAAACCGTGTCACTTAGAGGGATACTGGTCAGCGTAGCCGCAGTGCAGTCAGAAAAAGGACCGCGCCGACGGCGGACGAAGGCCCTGCGGGATCTATTCTTCCACTATGAATCCACCGTTGCGCGGGAAGCCAGATTTTCGCTGTTTCGCGCCAGCGAAGCTTAAGCTTCAGTTCTGCTTCTCCTCCGCCGTCAGTTCCGGCTCGGCGCCCTCGCGCGCGGCCTTGCGCAGCGCGGCCTTCTCGTCCTTCTTGCGTTGTTTCTCTTCGCTTTTGGCGCGTGCCGCCCGGGCCCGCTCGGCTCGATCTCTTCCGTAATTCGGCTTGAACGCCATGCGGTCCTCGCTGGTTGATTTCGTACTTAGCAGCGTCATATAAGCACGTCACGCTGCCACCGCAGCGTTGCGCGGATGCATCGAATCCTCAACGGCGCGGATAATCAAGATCACATGGCGACGCGGCAAGCGCGAATTGATGATTTCATTCACGACGGCGTACCGCCGGCGGATCAGCCGTTTGAGCTCCTTTGCGAGGATCACGTCGGTACCTATGTCATTCCGTTCCTGTGCCGATGGAGCGGCGGTGTCTGGCAGAGCGTGGATACGAGCAGTCCCATCGAAGCAACCGTGGTCGGCTGGCGCGTACGCTGATGGGAAGGGGTGCGCGCAAGCTCGCCGATCCGCGGCGGTCGAAGCGGGGGTCAGGATAGATGAGCGGTTTTAAGCAACCGGATCTCGCGGAGCGGCAACAGGCTGCGGCCAAGGCTAAGAAGGCGGCGCTGGAGAAGTTTCGCGCCAAAGCCGCCGACCCGGCGCTCGCCGACCGGCTGATCGCGCGAACCGCGAGCGCCGCCGACCGCAAGGCGCTCAAAAATCTTCGCGAAAGGGAGAAGGCCGAAAAGGAGGCTCGCGATGCCGAACGCGCGGCGCAGGCAGCGCGTGATGCCGCGCTCCAGGCTGAGCGCGCCAAGGCCGAAAGCGCAGAGCGCGAGCGCGCCTTGCAGGCCGAGCAAAAAGCGGCCAGAGACGCCCGCTATGCCGCCCGCAAATCGCGCTCGAAGCGGCGTTAGTTGAGATTGGACTAGCCTCGCGCATTGAAATTAGGGCGGGCGCACGGCGCGGTGTTGAAATTCGCCCGCATCCTGTGCCAATTTTTGGGGGTGGCGTGGTTACGCAGGGAAAACCGACATGATGCCGTTTTCAGCGTTCCGTCGCAGTCTGCTGCTCGCCGTGATGCTCGGCATCCCGGCCATCGCACTGGCAGAGACCGCTGCCCCGCCCGACGCCGTTGTGTATTTCATCAACTTAAAGGACGGCGACACGGTCACCAGTCCGTTCAAGGTTCAATTCGGCTTGAATGGTATGGGCGTCGCGCCGGCCGGCGTCGAGAAGGCCAATACCGGCCATCATCATCTGTTGGTCGACGCCACGCTCTCGGCGGAGGAATTAAAGCAGCCGATCCCCAGTGACGCCAAGCACGTCCATTTTGGCGGCGGCCAGACCGAAACCACGCTGAGCCTGCCGCCCGGGCTACACACGCTCCAACTCGTGCTCGGCGACTGGTCGCATGTTCCGTTCAACCCGCCGATCATGTCGCCGGTCATAACCGTGACGGTGAAATGACGATGGCATTTCAGTGGCGTAACGCGGCGCCGGTGTTCTCCCGCCGGTCGAGACGCGATCCGCCGTCATTTACAATGTTTTAGTTGACACCTCTCGCTGCAAGCGGTGGGGTTTTTCATCGCAAAATTCTTTGCGCACCAATTATCGCAAAACTTAGCGCATTTCGCGGTGGCGGCAACAGCGTGAGAGCCGGCACGCGGCGTATCGACCGACAAGATCAACGCCATCATCGCCATCACGGCGCAAGTACGTTTCATCTCTGCTGCCTCGTTTTTGTGAGCGGCCGGCCGGTCGATTGACGGTAACATTTAGATTCCGCCAATTTGGTTGCAAGCGTTTTAGGGTTTCGCGACGTGCTTGTGCTTGTGTTTGACCTGCTTGGTCGAGTGGGTCGACGTGTTGGCGGGGGGCATGTAATTCGGCATGGTGGAAGTACCGTAATTGGTGCCCGCTCCGCCCATGCCGCCGCCGCCGGCCCCGCCGGCACCCATCGCGTAGGCGCTGGTCGCTCCGGCCAGCAGGGACGCCGCGAGCGATATCGCTGCGAAGATCCGCCACATCGTATTCTCCCTTTTGTTCGTCGACGCTTTGGCGTCGACCGTGCGTAAGCGATGCTTGGTGCCGGGTGAGAGGATTGAACTCCAGACCAACGGTTTACAAAATAGCGGACAGCCCTAACACAGGCTAACCCCAAATAACAAGCACCTGCTCAGTTGTGCCCGTCATTGCTGGGTTTCCTGCATTTGACGCTGTGTTTGCCTAACCCGGCGTAACACCCTATAACACACGCGCTTGTGCCCCCTAGTGCCCCCGGAGCGAGAGAGAGCGCGACATGGCGACGCAATTAACGATGGCAGCGGTGCAACGGCTGCAACCCGGCAAGAAGCGCCGCGAGATACGTGACGGCGGATGCCGGGGGCTCATCCTTGTCGTCCAACCGAGCGGCCATAAAGCGTTTGCGATGCGCTTCCGGCGCCGCGGCAAGCTGGTGCGCATGACGCTCGGGCCGGTCGACGTCACCGGCACCACGGCAGCGGCGGCGCCGATCCTTGGCGTGCCGTTGACGCTGGCATCGGCGCGACGGCTGGCTGCCGAGCTTAATCATCAGCGTGCCAGCGGCGGCGACGTCGTTGCCGCCAAGCACCGCGAGCGCATCGAGCGCGAGGCCAAGACGTTCGCGCAGGCCGCGCACGACTTCATCGAGCAGCACGCCATGCGCAAGACCCGGCGCTGGCAGGAACAGGCGCGGCTTCTCGGCTTTCAGCCAGCAGGGCAGGGGCTTGAACTGATTCGCAACGGTCTTGCCGACCGCTGGCACGACAAACCCATTGCCGAGATCGACGGCGATGATGTTCACGACATCGTGGACGAGACGCGCGAGAAGGGCGCCCCCGGATTGGAGCGTCGCGCCAACGGACCGACCGAAGCACGGGCGCGGGCCATGTTTCGCACGCTCTCAAAGATGTTCGCCTGGCTCATTGCCAAACGCCGGCTGACGCAAAATCCGTGTGCAGGTGTTCATCGACCTGAAACACCGCCATCCCGCGATCGCGTGTTGAGCAATGCAGAGCTGATCGCCTTCTGGCGAGCTGCGGATGCCGAGCGCACCGAGTTTGGCGCGCTGCTGAAAATGTTGCTGCTGACGGGTTGTCGACTCAACGAAGTCGCCGGCATGCGTCGCGCCGAACTAAGCGACGATGGAGCGACGTGGACCATCCCCGGCGCCCGCACCGAGAATTATCGGCCCCATACCGTGCCGCTGCCAAGGCTGGCCCGTCGCATTGTGGAAAGCGTCAACGCCGATGGCGATCTGATCTTCACCACGAACGGAAGCACGCCGGTTTCCGGCTGGTCGAAGATCAAGCAGCGGCTCGATGCCGCGATGCAGATTCCGCCGTGGCGCTTGCACGACATCCGCCGCACGGTCGCGAGCGGATTGGCTGGGCTGGGTGTCGCGCTGCCGGTGATCGAGCGGCTTCTCAACCACGTGTCTGGAAGTTTCGGCAGCATCGTCGGCATTTATCAGCAGTACCAATTCGAGCCGGAGAAAAAGGCCGCGCTAGAGCGCTGGGCCGCCCATGTTGAGCAGCTGATCGAGGCCCGGCCGCCGACGGCGAACGTGGTGCCGTTACACTTGGCGGGGGCGTGACGTGCTCAAGCGGCTGGACAGCGATCTGCCGCCGTGGCGGGCGGGCGCTGACGAGACTAAGCGGCGCCAAATGGAAGCATGGGTGAACCAAAAGCTCGATGAGATAACCAAACCTTCCGGTGACGAGTGGCTGCGGCTCCTGAAGAATCCGGAGGACGTAGCGCTGCAATTTGCCGAGGGCGGCGATGTCGAGCCGCTGCGCAAGATGTTTCCGAAGCACGCGCGGTTCATCAATCTCCCTAAGCTCAAGCGCGGTGAACATTTCAAGGACGCGACGGAGGTCTGGCTGCAACGGGCGCTTGAAGACGTGCCGCGCATCCGTGATATCTGGAGGGAGTACTTCGGAAAGACCAACCGACCGCGCGGTGAGCTGACAGCTGAGGAGATCGCGGCGCGACGATGGCATCTGTCATCGGACGAGGTCCGCAAGCGCCGCATCTCGCGCACTTTGGGCAGGCGCGGCAACGGTAGTTTTGCCCGCTTAAATAGCCATTTGAGCGGTTATTTTTGACCCGCGAATGCTGTTATTGGAAGTGCCCCTTTTAATTTAACACAGGGTGCACTTGCGATGAATTAAGATGACAAACACGAGCGGGGGCGTCGGTGGGTCCGCAACAAAGCGTTGGCCGCTTATTTCAATGTGACCGAGATGACGGTCTGGCGGTGGAAACGGGACGACAAGCTCAACGTGCCGCCGTCGAGCCTCATCAACAATATCGAGTACAACGATCTGGACCAGTGGGACGCCTGGGCGCGGGCGCGTGCTGTCAGCCGCGTAGCCGAGACAGAGACAGCGGCGTGACCCATCATGAGCAAACAACCAGGAAAGAGCCCCGGCGCTCACGACGCCGGGGCCAAGGTGCATTGCGCTTCTGCTAACGAGCCGAAACTGCCACAACGCCCCGGCCGCGGCAAGCGTGGGCGCCGCCAGGCCCCACCACCGTGGCCGATTTATCAGGACGACATCCCGGTGGTGTTTTGCGAACGCGTCGACGGCAGCGTGCCAGCGCTGAAATTTTGGTGCCCATACTGCGAAGGTACACACGCCTTCGGCGACGTTGACGGTGGTGCCACGACTTATCGGGTGGCGCATTGTTGGTCGGATGCGGGCCGCGAGATTTTCGCCCGCGGCCACGTTTTGCGGCCGGTCCAGTGGGGTCGAGCATGACAGCGCGCCCCCGAACCTTCGCCGGTTGGTGCAGGACCGAGCAACCAAAACGCCTCGGGCTTGAGCCTGGTTACGTCAAGCAGATTTGCGAGCGCATGCAGTCCGGCCCGGAGATGCACGCCATTCGCTCCTGGTCGGCCCTGCAACGCCACCTGAAGACGCGCCGGAGCTGGTTGTACTTCGACACCCATGAGTGGGAGCGCTTCCTGCTGATCGCGCAGAGCATGTGGTATGCCTTCAAGGACAGTGCGCGATGAAGGCCGACGCCGCCCCGCCCATCAACAAAATAGAAGCCCAGCGCTTTCTCACCGCGCTCGACCCAACAGCTGATCACTGGACATTCCAGACTTTTGATGACGACAAACGCCGCAAGGATGTCACCCTCAAAAGGGTTGAGCACAATACGCTCGACAACATCGCCGGCGCGTTGGCGATCCGCAACGAGCGCGGCGCTGGTATCTTCGTCACTATCAACGAGACCGACCTCCGTGGCCGAGAAACAAAAAACATCAAGCGCGTGCGTGCGTGCTTTGTTGACCTCGACGGCGCGCCGCTGGAGCCGGTGCTGAGCGACAAGGACGTTCCCGCGCCGCACATCGTAGTCGAAACGTCACCCAGCCGCTGGCACGCCTACTGGTTGGTCGACGGCATGGAGCTGAATGACTTCGAGGCCGCGCAGAAAATTCTGATCACCCGTTACCATTCCGACAAGTCGATCCACGACCTGCCCAGGGTGATGCGATTGCCAGGCTTTTGGCATCGCAAGGGTGAGCCTGCCCAGGTTAAGATACACTCGATCAAACAAAGTCCGGCATATAAGGCCAGCGAATTTCTCACCGCCCTCAACACGGTCGCGCCACCAAAGAAAGCTACACCACAACAAAACAGCTCCGGCCATCCTGTCAACAGGTCTCGCGATATTTTCGACAATCGCGGTTGCCTTCGGCATAGTTTGGGAATCCGATGCACCTCTAAGTGTACATCCTATCGCGCGCAGATTTGTTATCTGGGGAGTTGCGGCAGAAGCATTTTTTACCATTGCAATTTTCGTATTTGATGAAGGAATTAGCAGCGCGCAGCAGGCTAAAATCACTGCCTTAAGATGCGAAGGAATCGCACTTGAAAAAATAATGGCCCCTCGTGTTTTAGCCCCTTCAAGGCTCAATAAACGCGTCGGGCCGCGTGCTTCGGAGAATAAATTTCGCGCCGGACTTAGGCCATATTTCGACAAAGGAATTGAGATCAGGATGCAATCCGCACACGATGCCGACGCTGAATTTGTTGCCGCCGATCTTGGATATTTAGTTAAGTTAAGAGAGGTCGACGAAACCGAATTGCACTTTTCGCCAACCGAGATCAGGGGGGGAATTACCGTATATGCCTTCCCCTTGCAGCGATCCAAGTCTGGGATCATCGCCCGAATTAGACAAACCTCCCGAACAAGAAGCCGCCGGACGGCCGCGCCTTCGCCGTTGAACGGCGTTGTAAAAATGCGATCTGGGTCTTCAAGGAAGCCGAGCGCCTGCAGAGCCGCCCCGATCTCCGACGTGGGGGCTCGACCAGAGCGTGCTTCCCACCCACCGTGGACGGTCGAAAGGCGGGCGATTAACCTGTCGGCAAATCACCAGTGAGGCGTAATCCATTGACCAACCTGCTCGAACAAGCGATCGACTGCGATACCGGTGACCGCGCCGCCGAGATGATCCAACACGCGCTCGGCATCGAAAGCGACGACGTCGTCAATTACGTGTTCCCGAAAACCTGGCCAGCCAGTCGCGAACAGCGCGCCCGCATCATCGGCGAATGGCTGCAGACCGAGGCTCGCTTTCTGGTTTCGTAACCAGCCGTAGCAGTGCAGTCGCTGAGAATGGCTGAGCCCGCACGCCGCTTCCCGCCGCCGTGGACCGTCGAGGAGACCGAAGCCTGCTCCATCGTCCGCGACGCCAACGGGCAGGCGCTCGACTATTTCTATTTCGAGGACGAGCCCGGCCGGCGACCTGTGGCCAAGCTTCTCACCAAGGACGATGCGCGGCGCGGCGCTGCCAACGTCGCAAGACTGCCTGCTGCAGCGGCCGTCGCCATCAGCGATACGTCCGGAGTTGGGTTAGTAGCGGACTCGCTCGCACGAGGGAAATGACGTGAATGACCCATATCGAACATCGACCGGCCACCCCATCGATTTAGGCTCTCGCTGCCTGATCGGCAGCGATGTCATGAAATCGGTTCTCGCCCGTGCTAGCCTTCACCTCAGCGGCGCAAAAGCGATCATGTGGCTTCTTGCGTGTGGAGGTTGCCAACGCGGGCCCCACTAAGCTATCCACCTCGGAGTTGGCTGGATGTGGGGGCGTGCCGTAGTGAGCGACGAAGGGGTTGCCGCCTGAGTAAGGCTCAGGCGGCTGGAGTCTGGGCGCTTTCCTTTTGCGCGGCGCGATTGCGCGCAGTGGGGGCAGCTACACAGGCGCTGGTGCTGGTCTCGCGGCGGCGGACTGTGGTCATTGCTGTTTGCGTGTCGGCTCCGCTATGCGCAGAGCCGGCGAACGCGCAGCTCACTTATACGACCTTGGACTTCGGCACGAATGGAACGGTTCTCACCGGCATCCGCGGCGACACCATCACGGGACACTACGTTCTCTCGAACAACGACCAGTCCGGGGGGCTGCTGTATAATCTGTCCACGGGAACCTGGACGGCGTTTCCTGTGGCGACGGCCTCGGGTATTAACTTCCCGGGAGCGGTCACGTCCTCGCCATACAGCTCGAGCTTTGGCTCCCAATTCGGAATTCTGAACGCAGTCGGCAGTTACCAGAGTTCGTTTTCGTCGCCCACGCTGAGCTACCTCTACGACGCCGTAGCGGCGCCGGGCGGACAACTCACGACGCTCTTCTATCCCAGCGCACCGCGCGCCATCACCACGAATACAACCGCTCACAGCACGTTCGGGAACCAAGTCGTCGGCGGCTTCGCCACCGAAGAGCAAAACGGCTCCCATGTCTCCAACGCGTTTGTCTACAACATAAGCAACGGCACCTACAGGACCGAGGACTTTCCCGGCGCCATCAGCACGACAGCCTACGGAGTTTGGGGCAACATGATCGTCGGCGGCTACAAGCCGGCTGCGGGTTCTTCACGCGGCTATACCTACAACGAGAGCACGGGCGTGTGGACGAGCTACAATTTTCCGGGAGCGGCTGCCACGCATTTCGAGGGCATTTCCGGCGGAGGGAGCACTGGTACATACAACGTTGCCGCCGACTGGATCAGCGATAACGGCCGACATCACGCCGCGGTTCTCCACATCGGAGACAACGGCAGTCAGACCTGGATCAATCTCGCCGTGCCGGGCGCGGTGGTGACGAGCGCCAATTCGATTTACGCCAACAATGTGGTTGGGGTCTATAACGACTTCAGGCATCAGCCGCCTGTCGATTACATGGGTTACATCGTCACCATCCCCGGAATCTATACCCCTATTCAGAATACAGGTTTACTCGCCGTCCACAGTCCCACCACCCCAGCAATAGCGGGCGCGAATGGCGACGACGTCATCAACGAAGGGACCATCCGAACCACCGCGGTTCACAGTGATGGGATTCGGAGCGGCGCTTTTGGCGTGATCACCAACGCCGGCTTGATCGAGGTCAGCGGCGTCAAGAGTTCCGGCGTTCAGATGATCGGCGAATATGGGACGCTCCTGAACGCGGGCTCGATTGTTGCCGGTACGGGTACCGATGCGATCCAGACTGGTCCGATGGGGCTCGGAACGGCCGTTGTCAACAACGGTACGATCAACGGTCAGATCGCGGTCACGGCCGCCGATGCGCGCTTCGAGAATAGCGGATGGCTGGGCATCAGCGCTCCCGGGGCGGGCGCAGTATAAATTGTCAATGGGACCTTCGTGCAAACCTCCGCGGGCACGCTCGTGCTGCGCGTCGCACCGAACAGCAATGACATGCTGCAGGTTGCCAGCACGGCGCTTCTCGGGGGAACGTTGCAGGTCACGTTCGGCTCCGGCAGCTATGTGACGAAGCAATACGACATGGTGCAGTCCGCCGGGCTTGGCGGCACGACCTTCGGGGTGTTCACTACCACCAACCTTCCGGCCAACTTCACCGCAAGCCTGAATTACACCTCGACCAACGTGCTGCTGAACCTCACCGCGATATTGGGACAGGCCCCCGCCCCGTCGCCCTCGGATCCGACGTCGGTTGTGGCCAGCGGGCTCAGCGTCAATCAGCAGAACGTGGCGACGAGCCTCAACAATTTCTTCAACAGCGGCGGCGCGCTGCCGCCGAATTTTGTCAACATGTTTGGCTTGACCGGCAGTAATCTCGAACGCACTGACGCAATTGGATGGTGAGGTCGGCGCCGACGGCGGGATCGCCGCGTTCCAGATGATGGATCAGTTCCTGAACCTGATGCTCGACCCATTTGTCGACGGTCGTCTTGGCAACGGCACGGCTGGCGGGACGCGCGATGGGTTTTGCTCCGGATGAGCAGGCGAGCCTGCCTCCCGATATCGCGCTGGCTTATGCCGGCGTGCTCAAGGCGCCGCGCCGGCGCCGTTTGAACAGCGCTGGACCACTTGGGGCGCCAGCTATGGCGGCGGCAATTGGACCAACGGCAATGCGGCCGTCGGCTCGAGCAATGTCGCCGCACAAACCTATGGCGTAGCTGCTGGCATGGACTACCATTATTCGCCGGACACGATCTTCGGCTTCGCGCTCGGCGGCGGCGGCACCAATTGGGGTCTTGGCACCGGCCGGTACCGGACGAAGCGACGCATTCCAGGCGGCGTCTACGGCATTACCCGCTCGGGCCCGGCCTATCTCGCCGCAGCGGTTCCCTTCGCCAATCACTGGATGACGACCAACCGCGGCGCGCTGGGCGATGCATTACGGCAAACTTCGATGCGCAGAGCTATGGCGGGCGCGTCGAAGGCGGCTATCGTTACGCAGTATTGCCGACGTTGGGGCTAACGCCCTACGCCGCATTGCAGGCGCAAGACTTTCATACCCCGGGTTACAGCGAGACCGATCTCAACGGCGGCAGCTTTGGCCTCTCCTACGCCGCGATGAATGCAACGGACATTCGCAGCGAACTCGGCGCGCGTTTCGACAACCCGAAGCTCATCGCCGGCATGCCGCTGATCCTGCGCGCCCGCGCTGGCCTGGGCGCACGATTTTGTCAGCGATCCCTCGTTGAGCGCGGTATTCGAATCGCTTCCCGGTACGGGCTTCGTCGTCAACGGCGCACCGATGCCGCAGACCTCGGCGCTGACCTCGGCTGGCGCCGAGTTTACATCACGCCGCGGGTCACATTGGTCGCCAAATTCGACGGCGAATTTGCACCGGGCTCGCAGACCTACGCCGGAGCGGGACGTTCCGATATTCCTGGTGAGCGTGCGCCTCACCTATTTGATCGAGCGATGTCCGGAATTGATGTGGTGGACGGTGCCCGCTCCCGACAACGAGCTCGGCATTGTGGCTGCGCAAGGGCGCGAAGGGGTCAAGGAACTGCTGAAGGTCATTGCGAACGAACATGATGCACGCATGCCCGTTGATGCTCATACCAGCCTGGTCGTGCTGGCGGCGGGGCTTCAGGCGCTGCAAACGATGATTAGATCGATCGAGAGGCGGATCATTGCTCAGCATCGCTCGGACGAAGCAAGCAAGCGGCTCAGGAGTATCCCTGGGATTGGCATTGTAGGTGCGACCGCAATCGCCGCCACCGTCGCGGACCCGAAGGTTTTTCGATCGGGTCGTGACTTTGCCGCCTGGATCGGGATCGTACCGCGGCAAGATTCGACCGGTGGCAAACAGAAGCTCGGGCCGATTTCGAAGCAAGGCGACCAATATCTGAGACGCATTCTGGTGGTCGGAGCCCATGCGGTGTTGAAGCGGGCACGCCACCAACCAGAGAAGTATCCGTGGGTCACACGACTTCTCGAACGCAGACCGTTCAGGGTCGTGGCAATGGCGGTTGCCAACAAGATGGCGCGCGTCGCCTGGGCGTTATTGGCCAGGGGCGGCAGCTATCGGGCGCCTGCACTTGCGGCAGCGACATAAGGGGGTCTGGCGAGAGCAGAGTGAGTTTGCGTCTGTGCACGTATGAACTGCAGGGTGATGACGACGTTGATGCGAAACGGTCGAGACCGTCGATCGGGAAAACCCGTGATGGGCCACGCGATACTTGAGCGCGCGCTTTTGGTTGGGACCCGATCAGCGGATCACATCAGGGCCAGCAGCCACACCGGCTGCATCGCGACGGGGCAAGCCTCTACGCGAAAACAGGCCGCATACATGGCTGCAACCGAACGCTTCGCAGATAGGTCAGATTCCCCTTGCACCGCGGGCCCATCCATACATGGCCCATCGCTGCGCGAATTGGTCTGCTGATTGATGTCGGCTTTTGGGAGTGCTTCGGACGCACTGCTTCGCGGCAGACACCTCAATTCGCTTCGACAACCAACGATCATCGTTCTCCAGCTTGTTGACCCGCGTCGATATCGGCCAAATCCGTATAGGCTCGACCGGGAACGGTCGCATCAGGACAAACAACTCATCCCGCCACGGTGAGTAAGTGGGTCTCATAAAATCGACATTCGTAAAATGCAATCAAGCGGCTGCGGCATCTTTGCCGTAAAGGGCCTTTGCCCGGCTTCCCAGCCGCTCGCGGATTGCCCGTGGCACCTGCCGGTGCGCCTTGGCACGCGGGTATGGCATCTCGACAATTGGCTTGCCCTCTCGATAGAGCGCCTCATGCTCTTCCCAATTGTCGAACGCTAAGCGGTCAACGTTGTCGACGAAGGTTTCTGCCGGCGTGTTTTCGGCGAGGATCAGCGAATGATCGTCGAGTTCGACATGGTAGTAGGTGAATATCTGCGGAACGCTGGTTTCGCGGACGATCGAGGTCCCGTTCACAAGCGCGCCAGCTTGGATCAGCACGTGATCGACCAGGATTGCGTGATCAGGCGACAGCAAGAGGTCATGTGACGGCACGTTATCACCGAGGGCACCTGCCTTGATGCGGATCGGCAAGACGCGAAGCGGATCAGCAAAATGGGTGGAAATGGCCTGGCGGCCGATCCAGCTCACTGGCTTGGCAATACCGTCAGCAGTTATCACCACGTCGCCATGCTTGAGTGCGTCGACCGCAACCTCTCCGCGGGGAGTACTGATTAATGTTCCCCTCATGAAGCAGAAGGCGGTATCAACCGTGCTAGCGACATTCGGGTCATTTGTTACCGTGAATTCATTCGAGGCGATATAGCTCTTTAGGTCCGCGACAATCGCGTTACGCACCTCGTTCTGCACCTCGGTCTTAATATAGCTGTCTACGATCTCGATATAGCTGTCTACGATCTCGTTCTGCACCTCGGTCTTAATATAGCTGTCTACGATCTCGATATAGCTGTCTACGGTCTCGTTCTGCACCTCGGTCTTAATATAGCTGTCTACGATCTCGATATAGCTGTCTACGATCTCGTTCTGCACCTCGGTCTTAATATAGCCGTCTACGATCTGGATATAGCTGTCTACGATCTCGTTCTGCACCTCGGTCTTAATATAGCTGTCTACGAGCGCGACAACCGCGTTGGCGGCCGTGATGTTGTCCGTTACGGTATCATAATTGGACTGGTTGATGAAAATTTCGGCGACACTCGCCGCCTGAACCTTTGTGTGTCGTTTCCATAGACGGTATTTCCGGTGATGACTGCGTTATTTGTCAGAAATGACTCAATGCCGGAGCTACCGTTGCTGTAGACCGTGTTGTTTTCGACAAGGATTTCGCCCGTGTAACCGGGATTGGTGTCCAGAATGATGCCTTCGCCATCGGTGATCGTGTTGCCGCCGGTCGTCGGAACCAGCTGGGCGTTACCGAAGACGGTGTTGCCGCTTATGATGTCATGGACACCAGAATTCGTATTCAAGTTCGCCGAAGTAGAGACAGAGATGCCGCTATTGCCAAACGCCGACCAGTGCGCGTTGCCGTACACAACGTTGTTCAGAATCTGCACGTAGTCGGCGCCCTCCGTCCCGATGCCCCCGCCGGGTTCGTTGTAGACCGTGTTGTTCTCGATCGTGATGTTGTTGGGCAACGGGACACTGCTGGATGGATTGACAACTATGCCGTTCCCATCGAGGTTCGGGTTCCCGCTGCTGTACCCTGCCAATGCTGTCGCCAAGGTGTAGTTAGCCGCATCGCCCTCTACGGTGAAGCCATCAACGACGATGTAGGATGCCTCGATGTTAATGGCGTTCCAGGAGCCCGAGCTATTGATGACAGGCGTCTGTCCGGGAGCGGCCTCGAAGGTGATGGGGGCGCTCGCAGTACCACTGGTGGTAATGTCCAGCACATCGGTGCCCCCTCCGGGCGACGTATAAGTACCATTCATGACCTCGACGATGTCACCGGGTTGCACCAGGTCCGCGGCCGCCTGCAGGGTGGCCAGGGGGGCGCTCTCGGATGTGCCGGCGTTGTCGTTGTTGCCGATCTTAGAGCTTACATAGTACGTGGTCATAGATCATCCTGCCGCTGCTATCCGGCATCAAAAGTGCGGTCCCGTGGGGATTATACGTCCAATCGATCGCGCCATCGTTCGTATTGCCTGGGGCGGCTGCGATGCTGAATGCTGCTTCGAGGGCTCCGGTTTGACTTGCTGTCAAATCACTAACATTGCTCCCCGAGGCGTTCGTCACGGTCACACTCGAAGCTTCAATTGAGCCGTGTCCGTTCCAGAACCGTGGGCGGCACGGTGACCTCCTCGTGCGGCGTCAAACTCGTGCTTGACCAACCGATCACGTAATAGCGAATTTTGGGCATTCACGGTATCGCTCGTGGCCATTATAGTCTCTCCCTCACGCCCGGCTTATTTTTATAAGCAGCGTTGTTCACGCGTACGGGCGATGACCGCGCACCGACCTATAAAATCAATTCCCAGATCGAAAGTAGCCTACCGATGGCACTAGGCTGCCAATTTGTAACAGCGGAGACGTCGGTTCGATCGCCGTTTTTCGTGCAGCTCTAAGCCAAAGCAAAAACAGCTCGGCTATAAGGTCAAAGACTACAGCTGAAATTGACTCATTAAAAGGGCAGAAATGAAGGAAAAATAGCTAGACTAGATGATCCTGCCTGAGCCAAGCCCTTCCTGAAATCAGACTGGAAGCCGCGCCATTAGGGGCTGATTGGCCGCTCCCATCTGCGCTGTTTGCGGCCACCTGCGCGTAGCGTGGGTCGTGCTCCGGCACCATCGCCATCGCGCGTACACAGCGAAAGCCGGAAACGAGAGTTCGAGTGGTTTTGCCACTCCATCAGCCGCCCCCACGCTCCGCAATCTGCAGCGGCGACCGAGTCACAGTGGGGTGCGGCACCGGTGCACGTAGGCGTCCCGTGTTCAGCACGGAGCGCCATCCATCGGATGCCGGTCGGCCTGTGCTATCTCGGCGCAAACCGAAAGCACTGCAGTCGTAGGGAAAGCGATCGAGCGGAACGTAGTCGACGTCACCATGTGCAAGCACAGCACAAACGAAGTCTCGACCGGTCAGGAAGCTCGGGTACACCTCGTGATCGCGCATCCACGCCTTCGCGTCGTCTACCCAAGACGTCAGCATGTACTTGCTGTTAAGTTTGTCGCGACCAAGATGTGCGATCCGTAGGAAGGCGCGACGGAATCCGTCTAAAGCCTCTTCGGCTTGTTCCGAGCGCGCCGCAAGCCGTGGATAACGGGCGATCACGATTTCATAGAGCCGTCGTAACTCGTCGTCAGATGGCATGACGAATGAGGGATTTCGGTCAGGCAGGCGCGTGATGGTCACGCTCCTGCGCTCGACAAGGCGCCTCGCATCGGTTGGTCGGCTTTCACTCGCCGGTGAGGGCTTGCCAGCCGCCAGATCGGCGACTTGCTTCTCTAGAGCGTCGCAGCGTTGGCGCAGGCTAGCGAGCTCCGTCGCTTCCGTGCGGCGCAGCCGGGCGCACTCCTGTTGCAGCTTGGCGAGTTCGTAACTCATCATGGCCTCCAGTGCGAATTCGATTGCGCTCGATCATGAAGGCCACCGCCTCCGCGCGCTCGGCGTCGGTCAGCGGGCGGTCTTCCCGGTGCGCCACGGGCGGGTCGGCAAACGTGGTAAGCGCGGCAATGTCGTCGGCGTCGAGCGGCTCCGCCCTTCGTTGTTTTCCCGCAGCAACGGTGGCCCTGACCAACAATGAGCGGTCGGGGGGCGTCTCGCGTGGCTGGTCGCGGCCGAGCGGCGTCAATCCGCGGAAACTGGATGGTGGGGTCATTGTTGGTCATCCTTTGGCTTTGGTGGCGTGTACGGCACGAGCTGGATCACATCGAGCGGCGGCTCGTTCCTCGCAGCTCTACCGGCATTTACGATTGCACGCGCCAACTCGGCGCGCTCGCGCTCGATCCGCTGCTCGTCGGCGGCGCCGTCGTACTTCTGTTGCTGCGTAACCCCGGCGCGGCGCGCGGCGTCGGTCGCGATGTCCGCCGCGACGAAGGCCCGCAACACGTCGGCAACGTCGGGTAGCGTGCCGTTCGACGCCGCCCAACCGGGCAGTACGTGCTCGGCAAAAGTTTCGCGGTAGTGGCGGAGACGCCTCCCAATCTCGGGAGTGTTGAGCCGGCTGGAGACGCGCATCGTGACGGTCTGCTGAAGCTCGCCGGTCACGCGGTCGAGGGCGGAGCGTAACTGGGCCAAGCGCGCAGCGGTGCGCGCTTCCTTCGCGGCGAGTTTTTGTTGCTCGGCACGCAGCCGGCGTTCTTCGACCGCTTCCGGCGACCAACTTGGCGGCGCCGCGGCGGTGCCGGCCTGGCCGGCCTTGGCGAGCAGCCGGTCGAGCGTTTGCTTTTCGAGCGGCGTCAATTTCGGGCGGATCGGTTCTTTGCTCATGCCGCCATATTATTCGTCAGGCGGTTTGGATGCCCCCAAAATCCGCAACGCCGCTGGCAACTGCTCGGCGCCAAAGCGCCGGGTCAGATAGGCGACTAGCTCCGACCGCAGGATGACCCAGTGCATGGCGGCGCTATCCCAGCGCCCGAGGGCGCCCGCCGCGCACCACTGTCTGACGCACTCGGCGGTACGACCGCATGCTGCGGCGGCCGAGGCGACTGTCATTGGCGGGTCGGCGGCGTCGCAGTGTTCCAGCATGATCAGGGCATGGTGTCGGAACATCGCCGCGATCTCAGGCGACCACGGCGGCGAGAAGTTGAGAGGCGGCAGTGCGCGCTTGTTCTTCACCATCCAAACCGCCGATCAAGCGACGCGTGGGCGCCGGCCAGCATGTCGTCGGCGCTGCTGGGACCGGCCGCGGCCAGGCCGAACGAATTGCCGGCTCCGGCCGCGCGCCGCACCATCGCGGCGTGCTCGCCGAGCCGCAGGAAAGCCTCCAACAACTCGCTGCATTGCTCTCCGGGCAACCGCACCTGCGCCGAGTTGAAGAACTGAAAATAAATTGACTCGTCGTCGTAGATGCCAAGGTCGATGATCGGCTCGTCGGCTTCCGACTTGCGGGCGAACACCGAGCCGACCTTGACCATCTCGTCGCGTTTGACCGCCCATTTGAAACGTAGCAGCACAACCCCGGCGGCAGCGGCGAGCCGGGTGGCATCGTCGAAGGTCAGCCACCAAAAATCGAGACCGGCATCGACCGACATGCTGAACGGAAACGTTCCTGAGAATTCATGCCGGACCTGCAACTGCCCGAGCATCGGGATGGGCATCTGAAAAAGTCGAATTCCGGCGCTCATTTGCTTCCTCTCCAACCCGACAACTGACTGGCGGCGGTCTTGGCTCTGACGCCTCGCGGCGGGTGTGGCGTCGTGCCAGGCGGCGCCTCGCGCTGCGCTGCTAATTTCGCCCAGCCGATGTCGGACAGGCCGTAAGCGCCGAACCGCAGCGCCGCGCCGGTCGCGATGATCATGGTGTCGAGCGCTTCGTTGTCCTGGCGATCGTCTTTGACCCAACGAAAAACGGTGAAGCCGTGCCGCTTAACTGCGGTACGCCGCTCGGCGGTGAGTTCCTGAAAATAGTCATCACCGAGACCGGACGGAAACGAAACAAAGCCGGGCAACTCCGGATCATCTTTTTGCAAATCGCGGTACAGGCTCATCTTCAAGGTCGAGACGCCGAGGTGATAGAAGCGCCGCGAGTACTGCAACACCTTGCCGCCCTTGTCGCGTTCACGCTTGACCAGCGCCAGTCGCGGTGCGCCGTCGTCGCCACGGCCGCGGACCATGATCAGCGCGCTTGGTGGATGGCGGCGGGCGAACGACCATACATCCTCGGTCCAAGCGTTGCCGTCGATGGCGGCGAAGTCGACGCCCAACTCGCGGCCGACGCTGTTCTTCCACTTTCTTTGGAGGACCAGGTCAAGGTTACGCTGGCAGTCCGGATCGCTGATGTGCCGGTCAACAATGCCGTAGTCGATGACGTAGCGTTTGTAGCTGGCGCCGAACCCGACGAGCTGCCATTCGACGCGGTCGATCTGGCAGTCGATACCAACCATCAACAACAATGCGCCGGCCGGCACCTTGCCGTGCACGTAATGCGATTGGGCGGCCCGATCGCGCAGCGTCTCCCATGGCGGGCTTTCACCTTGCGCGCGGAACGCCAGGCCGACGGTGTCGCAGGTGAAGACCTGCTCGGAGCCGGGATCACCCTTGGCGCGCAACCATTCCTGAGCGATGCGCGGCCACGATTGTAAAAAACTGTACGCGGACCACAGCCAAAACGACCGATGCTCGCGGCGGGCGACGCCGTTCTTTGCTCGCCACTCGAACCCCGCCAGCATCTCCGGCCTGTGACGTTCTTCGATGACCGCGCCGCAGGCGACGCAGGTGAAGTGCGCGTCGTCCGGCCGTTCGGGGTCGAGGTTGGCCAGCATGTTGTCCCAGGTCAGGATTTGCATCTCGCCGCAGTGCGGACAAGGAACGTAGGGCATCTCCTGTGAGCCGGCCTCGAAGTCGCGGGTGATCTTGCAGCCGGGCAGCACCAGCGGGGTGCTGAGCTTGAAGATTTTCGCGAATTCCAGCGCGCGTGACCGGCTGTCGGCCTGTGTCTCCGGATCGCCCGCAGCGTTCAGCTCCCACTTGCTGAGATCGTCTTGCACCTGGAAATTGACGGTGATCTGCGACAAGCTCGCCGGGCTGTTGGCGCCGGTGATGAGGATACGGGCGAGGCCGTCGCGCCGCTCCTTGAACAACACGTTGTCGGCGCCGTCGCGGGCGCGCTGCGGAAATTGCTCGGCCACTACCGGGATGGCGCGCATCATCGGCGACAGTTTCATGCGCGACCACCGGCGCGCATTGTCGTCGGTCGGATGGGCATAAAGGAACGTGCCGCGGCCCATCGTCATCGAGCCGCAGGCGAAAATGTTGGCCAGTGTGGTCTTGCCGATTTGCGCCGAGCTGACGAGGGTGACGAAGCGCGCCGGGTCGCTCGGCGACAATGCCCGCAGAATTTCGTCGAAATACGGAAACGCCGCACGATTGTACGGCCCCGGCAGCGGCTCGTCGAACACGACGTTGGCCTCGGCCCAGGCCAGGTAATCAAGCGGTGGTGGTGGCCGTAGCGCGGCGGCAATGGCCTCGTGTGCAAGTCGCTCCGGGTTGGCGAGCGCGGTCATTCGTCGACCATTGACGACAGTGCGCGTGCTCTCGCGGCCTCGGCAGTGCTGGCTCGTTCGCGCACGGTGCGGAAGGTGGTGCGGAGGATGTGCAAGGCGTCGCGGGCCGGCAGGTTCGACTTGGCGGCGATCGCGGTGGCGAACTCCGACAACGCGCCTTCGAACATCGACACCATCCGGGCGGCGATGCGGCCCAGTTCGCGACGCGCGTCATCGGTTTCGGTGTAACGGCCGGCCCTGGCTTCGCGCACGGCGCGAGCTTGCTCGTTGGCCAGCTCCAACTGCTCCAGGCGGGCGCGCTTAATGCCGGCTTCCAACGGGTCCGCGGATGTTGGGTCGTCGTCGAACCTGACGCGACCATTCGCGCCGAGGCGCTGATTTAGGTCGAGGGTCTCCTTGAGCTGTTGGCGTGCGATGCTGACACGAATGCGGGCGCCGACGATAGCGTCGCCGTAAATCTTTCGCGCGCGGAGCCATTGCGAGACACGCCCTGGGGTGACCCCGGACAACTCGGCAAACTTGGTTTTAGTTACGAGATCAGGTTCCATACGCTTTACGCTTTAGCCTTCAAAATCGGCGCGCGACTGGCGCTATCCCACGGCCGCGCGGCCACCGAGGGTGGACCCCCACCACCAAGTACCTTCCCGTAAGAGTTGTGAAGCGCATCTGTGCACGCTCAGCTCGCCTGCGCTGTTGGCTGCTGTGATAACGTGGGGCGCTTCAGCTGACTCTCTCTGTCCAACCTGACGAGGGCATCCAACGCAAGCCGCAAGTCCTGCGCTACATGCGTGCGGCCGTCGTCCTGGGCTTCGTTGACGCGTAGGCGCAGGCGGTGGATCACATCTCTCACCAACATGTTGCTCTCCGTAAGACTATGAGCGAGTGCACGTCGCACTGCTTCATCGGTGATTGGTCGATCTGTTAGTTGCTCGGCAAAGGCGCGCAGCAAGCGATCGCGCTGCCCGTAGTGCACCAGCTCGGCGGCGGCAAAGACCATGCCCAGCTGGGCGTTGGTGAGGGCAATGGCAAATCGCGCGCGCTCAAGCATTTGAGCTGAGATCCAGGTTTTGGGAGGGGCACGCCGGCAGCTCTGCGGCTCGCGGGTGGCTTCGCCAACATAGCCCGGACCGGCGGGGGAGGCCAAGCCGCGGCCTCGCGCGGGCGCGGGCGCGCGAGGCGTGTACCAGCCAGGGGCTCTATATTACTAAGTAGGGGCATCTTTAATAATATGGGCATCTTAAACCTTTGGGAGGGTTAGGGTTTTCAAAGATGCCCCTACTCAAAAAAAATAGGGGCATCTTTAAAACGGGCGCCTTTGCGGGGGCTTAGGGGTTGGTTCCTTTAAAGACGCCCCTACCCTGTATAATAGGGCAAAGGTGCCCCTATGCCCTTGGCCGACCCCCGTTTAAAGGCGCCCCAAAATGTACCGGCGGGCATCTTTAAAACAAATCATCCCGGTCCGGCGGAAGCGACCACAACCAGCTCCCGGCGCGGCCGCCTTCTCGTTTTGCCTCAACATCCAACGCGTCCCTCGCGTTCCGAAGGGACTTGCCGCCGATCCCTGCCGCACTGGCGCGCCTCTCAACTTCCTTCTGCCACACTGGCCCTTTAGCGAGCATCTCCGCCAACAACTTCTTCGCCCGCTCAAGTGGCTCGCTCTTTCGACCATCAGGCTTCTGTGCCAGCGCCTCGTCGGCAGTCATCATGACCGGCGCGTTCTCCCACTCGATCACGGGGTAGGCGTCAAACACTGGTTCCGGTGCGAGCTTCTCAACGACCCGGAACGCTAGCCCAGTACGTATCTTCGCGAGGTTGTTTTTAACCGGCAGGAATAGTCTTCGATTATTGTTGTCCTCATCCCGCACAATCAGATAAATGGATCGTGGCGCCGCGGAGAAAGCAACTGATCCGATGATGCGCATCAGTGCTTGGGTGCCGCCGGATTTGTTCAGGTGGTCGATCCCTATTATGGCGACGCCGGTCTCAGCTGCCATCTTTACCAGCGGGGCGAGCGTGCCGCGAACATCTGTGATACGGTGGGTGTCGAGTTTGCCGGGTTTGCCCATATAGGCGCTCACGGGATCTATGACCACCAGCACCACATCGCCAATCTCAACAATCTTCTTCTTTAACTGATCGATGTCGGTGGTGAGATCAAACAAGCGTTCTTGGTTGTCGCTGACCCTCGTTGCCTCGATAACGTGAACCCCTTTCACATCGCCGCCGGCGACTTGGAGGCGGGGCTTGACAGTATCAGCCACATCGTCTTCCGCGGTCAGCACGATGACGTTGCCGAGCGGTGCACGACCCTCGCTGGCAGGGAGCAAAGCCTCGGTCGTGATCCGCGCCATGAGATCGATTGCTGTGGTGCTTTTGTTGACGTCAGGTAGCCCGGCGATCATCGTCAGCTTGCCGCGCGCGATCCGCTGCGGCCACAACCAATTGATCTTCTTCGCTTCAACGTCGGCCAGGCAGATGGTGACCAGTCCGCGGGCGCTGGAACGCTGGGTGACTCCCAATCGCTCCCGGAGCCACGCCACTGCTTCGCTGTAGGGCCGCCGCCGTACTCGACGACAATGTCGATCGCCGTGCGCTTCCCCTCCCGCGCGTCGCCCATGTCGGCGACGCCGAAGTCGACGATCCCTTCCGGCATCAGAGACAAATCTTCCTCTAGGACACGCCCGAGCATTTCGCTGGATGCCGGTGACCCACGGCTCAGCAGGCTGCTATCGGGTCGTGCCCATCAACATGCCGCAATCCGCGGCTAGCCAAAATTCCCTCGGGGCCTGGGTCAGTAGCTTTGCTGCCGCCCGTCGACCGGGCTCGCTTGGGCGTTGACGCTCTAGGCGCCAACCTTGCAGTCGATCGCCTCAGCTGTCGCAGCCCGTATTATTTCGCGTGCCTTCTCGGCTTCGGCCTGAGTTTGATACGTGATCGTAAGCAAACCGGGCTGGCCGTGCAGTGCTGTCCTTCAGGGTGAAGCCATAGCCCTCCTGATGAAACCGATTGCACTGGACCTATTTAGATAGCCATTGGCGTATCCTCCCCCGCCGCCGCTTGCCGGCGGCCACTGATCGTTCCCCTGCTAACAGCTTCGGTGGCTCGTCGCTCTCGACAAGCTCCACGCCGCCACAACGCGAGCACTTAAGTGGCGCGGCAAGCTCGACGCGCGGACCCACGCCGATATGGCCGCAACGACAGCGGATCGGGACGAGCGCCATTGCCAGCCGCCTCCTGAGCGGGTCACGCGCTCGCGCAATATGAGTTAGCGGTTATCGCGCCGGGCAAGCACCGCTTCTTCGCCGCCAGGGCCGAGGGCGCCCAGGCGGTCGAGTGACGCGCCGCTCCCAGCACTCGCCGAGGAGGCCCGCGGCCTCGCCCTGCCTGGTCGCGAGGCCGCGGCTGTCAACGAGGCGCTGCGCCTGTGGCAGAGGAGCCAACATGGCATGCGCGTCGCCTCATAGAAGGCCGATACCCGGGACCGCGCCGGGGCAGGGAAGGCCGGTGGTGCGTTCTATTTCTCGCAGGGCATTTCCCATCCGGTCCAGCAACAAGTATACACCAGTGGCCGTTTCTTTGTGCCCCCGTTGTGCCCCCGTGTTGCAGTTCGTGCCGTCGTGCTTTCGAGAAGTGCCTGATTTTATTGGTGCCGGGTGAGAGGATTGAACTCCCGACCAACGGTTTACAAAACCGCTGCTCTACCGCTGAGCTAACCCGGCCGCATCGGCATTTCGAGCTGGCGTCGGCAGCTTGCGCCGGGTTCGCCATCGGCCATGCCTTTGAGCCGGTCCAATATCATTGCCGCGAAAACTTGGCAAAGGTGGGTCATTCCGGGCGGCTGCTTTGTGCTGCGATTGAATAAGGGCGCTGGACTGTGATCATGCGAAGCTGCGGCGAGAAGTGCGATGGAACAGGTATCCCGCCGGGGAGCGGCCGTCGCGGCGGGAGCTACGCTCGACCGCGATTGCGCCCATACCGGCCTCGACAAGATTCGCGATCCGTTGCAGTAACATCACGAAGGGATCGAACCAGTCGCAGAGAATCGAGTTTAAGCAGTGCCGAGCGCTGTACGTGTCGGAAGGCGGCGCGCGGGCTTGGAGCGTTGCGCGTGCGATGGTCTATGGCGCCGGGATTGGTGCGTTCGCGGCTTTGGTCAAAGCGTTCGGGCCGATGCGCGAATCGGTTTCCGCGGCTGCGCATGTTGTGCAGATTGTCGGCGCCGCACTCGCCTTCGCGCTCCTGTGCGCCGGCGCTGCGGCGCTGCGCAATTTCATCGCGCGCCGGCTGATCCCGCGGATATGATCGGGCGTGGCCTGGATTGAACGGCAGCAAAATCCGGGGCAGTTTCGGCCGTACGTTCGGTCCCGGGTTGGCTTAACCGGGCTCGCAAAAATCCAAACCGGGAAATAGCGCATGCAGGACGCTGACGTCATTGTCGTGGGTGGCGGTTCCGCCGGCGCCGTGGTGGCCGCACGGCTGTCGGAAGATGCCTCGCGTCGCGTGGTGTTGGTGGAGGCGGGGAGGGACACCGCTCCCGGCGTGGTCCCGGCCGATATCCGCAGTATCTTTCCGCAGGCCTACATCAATCATGAGTATTTCTGGCCGGGCTTTGCCGCAAGCTTGCGCAAGGACGAAGCGGCGGTGCCGTTTCTGCAGCCGCGGGTGATGGGCGGCGGCTCGAGCGTGATGGGCATGATCGCGTTGCGCGGACTTCCGAGCGATTTTGACGGCTGGGAGCGGATGGGTGCGCGCAACTGGGGCTGGCGCGATGTGCTGCCGACGTTCCAGGCGATGACCAACGACTTTGATGAACCGGCGCCGAACCGCAACGTGCGGGGGCCCAATGTGGTCCGGCGGCTGCCGCGGGAGCGCTGGCCGCTTTACATGCACAAGATCGAGCAGGCGGCGGCGGCTCGCGGCATGGCGTCGCTCGCCAATGTCTACGATACAAACAAGGATGGCTTTTTTGCCACGCCGCTCAGCCACGACGACGAGCGGGCCACGAGCGCGCGGTGCCATCTGACCGCGGAGGTGCGCGCGCGGAAAAATCTCGAAATCATGACAAACACGCGGGTCTTGCGCGTCGCACTCGAAGGCACGCGGGTTGTCGGCGTCGCCGCCGAACACGCGGGAGAGGTCAGGACCATCGCCGCGCGCGAGGTGGTGATGTCGGCTGGCGCCGTTCATTCGCCGGCGTTGCTGCTGCGCTCGGGCATTGGTCCGGCCGAAGATTTGCGTAAGCTCGGCATCGCCGTCGTAGCCGACCGGCCGGGCGTCGGGCGCAATTATCAGAATCACCCGCAACTGCATCTGGCCATGACGCTCAAGCCCGGGACGCGGATGCGCACCGACGCACAGCATTACATCATGACCAGCATGCGGTTCTCGTCCGGCCTCGAAGGCTGCGCTCGGGGCGATCTGTTTCACTATTACACCGGCCGCGTCAGCCCCAAATCGTTCGGGCCGCGGATGGCGATGGTTGCGGCTTGCCTTTACGAGCCGTTTTCGCGCGGCGTGGTGGCGCTGCGCTCCGCCGATCCGAATGCGCCGCTTCGCGTCGAGCAGCGGCTGCTCTCCGATCCGCGCGATGCGCGGCGCATGATCATGTCGGTGCGCCATGCCGAGAGCCTGTTGCTCGACCCGGCGGTGCGTCATTGCTTCGAAGAGATTTATCTGATGCCGCGGCAGGCGCCGCTACGGCTGATCAACGGCACCGGCTGGTCGGGCACTGCGAAGGCGATCGGCGCGACCGCGGTGCTGGCCGCGCCGGCGCCGTTACGCCGTGCGGCGATCGGCGCCGCGATCAAGCCCGGGCGGCTGATCGCCGATGCAGCGACTGTCTATGCGATGTCGGACGACGAGATCCTCGACGCCAGCGGATCGAGCTTCCATCCCAGCTCGACGTGCGCCATCGGGGCCGCGGACAATCCAATGGCCGTCGTCGACCCGCAATGCCGCGTCTACGGCGTGGAAGGGCTGCGCGTCGCCGACGCTTCGGTCATGCCGCGCATCGTCAGCGCCAATACCAACACCCCGACCATGATGATCGGGGAGCGTGTCGCCGAGTTCATCCGCGCGCCGCGCGCTAGTTGAACGAATTCGGCAGATCCGGCCAGGCCTTGGTCGACCCGTCGCGTACGCCAGTTTGTATCGAAGTACGTCGCCACGGGTCATGGCCTATGAGAACATAAAGCGAACATAAGTCAAAGCCCACCTGTGGCGGAAAAGCTACAGGCCACAACAATCTCGCAAGGTTGGAAACTTCGGGCGCCCGTCGCCACAAAAAAGAACCCCCAAGCAGTTTACGCGCTTGGGGTTGCTGTAAGTTTGTTGCCTCAGGACTCAGGCTTGTAGTCGGGCGGCGGGGTGTCGGAGCTGGGGGATGCCGCCCGGCCCGCCTGTTAATCCCTCACGTAATAACACGCCAAGCCAATCGCAATGCCGGCGGGCGTTCTGGCTTGTTGTTTAGCAGCCGCTGCCGCCACAGTCGGCATACACTTGGTGCGAAGGCATTTCGGCTACCGCACCAGCGAGGGCGATCACTTCGGTCACCGCACCAGTGCAATCGCTAGCGCCAACGCCGCGTGGAGGAGAAGCTTTGTTATGGCCGTGCTTCCTTCCCTGGGAGGCGCTTCCACCGCTGCGGGCCACCCGCTGTGACAGCCGTCACTGTTAGTCGGTTATTGTTGGCGGCTGACCGGGCGCGGTCAGCGATACCGGGCGCGCAGCCAGGAATGGGAGCAGCCTCGGGCCTTACCCTCGGCGGATATGTAGCTCTGCGTCGGACCCGTTTGCTAATATCGTCTCGCGCAATCGTCGCTCCAAAACGTCAAGGTCGGACCCGTTCGTTGATATCATCTCGCCCAGTCGTCGGTCCAAAAGACTGAAGTGTTGTTCTTGGTTGAGCTCGCGGATGATTGCCATCCACCGCTCAACCTGGGCGAGGGCGTGCGTACAGGAACAGGCGCTGCGCCCTGAGGCGGGTCTCGACCGGTGATCGGCGGTTACGGACATACCGATTACTCCACTCGGTGACGTAGGCTGAGGCCAAAAATGCGCGGGTCGGCAACCTTGGACGGCTATGTCAACTGCACCGGGTAAGCAGGACCGGAGGTTGCCTGCCTGGCAGAAGCCGAGCCCCGCGCTGCCCGACCTGGGACAACCCCGCTCCCCGGCAAACCGATTGCAGCAATGTCATTGCAGTTTAGCAAGCTCCGAGCCCTGCCGCTACGTTGTCGGGCTCGCGTCCAAGCTTGGTTTCATAGGACAGTTTTGTCGGCCCGCGAAAAGGAGCTGGGGGCGCCTTGGGGCTAGGGAATGCCCCGGTTGTGGTTTGGGGGCCGGCCCAGGTTTAGGGGCTGGGGTCGCGGAAACGCCGCTCCTTGGGCTCGCGCTTGGGAATAAACTCCCAGGCCCACATCTAGTCGCCCGGAGAAGCCCACCGGCGCGTTCACGGCCCACGCCCAGGCGGGGGGAAGCCTTCCCTGCGTTCCGTAAGGGCGAAGGGTCGGCGAGCGCCTTTGGGTTGTTCTTGATTTACCCGCTTCGGTAAGTCAGCTAGATCGCGCTGGATTGCCGTGGTCGGCCAGCCGGACGGCAAGGCTGCTAATTGCCAGGAGGGCCCCCACTGGGCGGTGGACACATTTTTCCAGAGGTTGAAGTGCCGCACCAAACGTCCGACCTGCTTTACTGGCGGGATCGACTTGCTGAAGGCCGGCCATAACTCTCGCGTATTCCGGACCGAGCTTTTGTTCCATTGCCTCTACCAGTTGCACTAGCTCGGCGAACTTGTTCTGATTTTTAGCTGCTTGAGCCGCTGCGATCTGGTAGTCGAGGTTCGCTATGTCGCAATATATTTTGGCTTTTGCTTTATCGCCGCTGATAATCTGAACGACGTTGTGAATGTCCCCCAAGGTCGGCTTCGGCGGTGGCGGGATGTTGCCCTGCGGCGCTTGCGCAAGGGCCGGTGTCGCGGAAAGAACGGCGAAGGCGGCAACAAGCTTCAAATTCATGAAAAGGCTCCTACGAATTCTTATTGTCCTGCGGACTTCACTCAATGGCGGATATTTGGGGGGTTAGGCTGGGTACAATAATTGATTCCAGCGATGCTTGCACGCGCCCAGTCGAGCGGTGGGACTGCTGGCTATCGGTTGGTGGGGACGCGCTCGACGGCGGCATGTCGGGCTCACCGATACTGATGGACGGCAAGGCCATAGCGGTCGTCTCTACCGACGAGCGCAATCCGGTCTTGCGGGATTGTTTGCCGGCGTGGTTCTTACGCCGCCGTTAAATCACCCCAGCCGTAGCGGGGCTGCGGCGGGGGTTTCTGTCAGAAAACAAGAAATAACTTTGCGATATCAATCCAGCGGGAAGGCCGTTGAGGCCGTCCCGCCGTCGTGTCGGATGGGCACTACATGTGCGTGATGTCGCGATCCTTGGTCTCCGGCAGGAAGATTAGCGCCACGACGAAGCTCATCGCCGCCACCACGATCGGATACCACAATCCCGAGTAGATATTGCCGGTCGCGGCGACAATGGCGAACACGGTCGCCGGCAGGAAGCCGCCGAACCAGCCATTGCCGATATGGTAGGGCAGCGACAAGCCGCTGTAGCGGATACGGGTCGGGAACAGTTCGACCAGCCAGGCGGCAATCGGCCCGTACACCAATGTCACGTAGATCACAGGATCGTCAGCAGCACCACCGCCATCACGCAGTTGATGTCGTCGGATCGGCGCTCGGCCGGATAGCCGTGCGCCTTGATCGCATCAGCGAGCATTTTGGCGACGTCGGGCGTCGTCGCGCTGCGATCGTCTGATCGCCGATCTTCACGCTCGCTGTCGTCCCTGCCGGCGCCGCACGTTCTCGTAGTTCACCGACAGGCCGACCAGCGTCGCCTTGACGATATCGCAGGCGGTGGTGAATTTCTCCGTACCGGTCGCCTTGAACTGGAACGAACACGCGGCTCGGATCGGCGGTCACCGTCACCGGCGCCTTCGCCAGCGCTGCTCCAGCGTCGGGTTGGCGAAGTGGGTCAGCCCTGGAAGATCGGGAAGTAGGTCACGACCGCGAGCGCAAAGCCCGCCAGGATGATCGGCTTGCGGCCGATCCGGTCCGACAGCGAGCCGAACAGGATGAAGCAAGGCGTGCCGATGGCGAGCGCGATCGCCACCATGATCTGCGCGGTCACGCCAGGAACCTTCAGCGTCTGCGTCAGGAAGAACAGCGCGTAGAACTGTCCGCCATACCAAACGACGGCTTCCCGGCGGTGGCGCCGAACAGCGCGAGGATCGCGATCTTAGCGTTGCTCCATTGGCCGAACGCTTCGGTCAGCGGCCGCTTCGATTGCTTGCCTTCCTCGACCATGCGCTCGAACACCGGCAATTCGTTGAGCTTGAGCCGGATCCAGACCGAGACCGCGAGCAGCACGCCGACACCAGGAACGGTATGCGCCAACCCCACGCGCCGAACGCGGCCTCGCCCATGGCGGTGCGGATGCCGAGGATCACCAGCAGCGCGATGAACAGGCCCAGCGTTGCCGTGGTCTGAATCCACGCGGTGTAATAGCCGCGCTTGTTGGCGGGCGCGTGTTCGGCAACGTAGATCGCCGCGCCGCCATATTCGCCGCCGAGCGCGAGGCCCTGCAACAAGCCGCATCGCAATCAGCACGACCGGCGCCAGCAATGCCCCACGTGGCATAAGCCGGGCAACAGGCCGACGAAGAACGTGCCGAGACCCATGAGGCTCATCGTCACCAGGAAGGTGTATTTGCGGCCGACCATGTCGCCGAGACCGCCCGAAAATCAGCGCGCCGAACGGGCGCACCGCAAAACCGGCGGCAAAGCCAGCAACGTAAAGATGAAGCCGACATTCGGCGGCACGTCGGAGAAAAAGTACTTGGCCAGAAACGCGCCCAAAGTACCGTAGATGTAAAAGTCGTACCACTCGAACACCGTGCCGAGCGAAGATGCGAAGATCACGAGCCGCTCTTCGCTCGTCATGCCTCCCGAGCGCGGCGCGTTCAGAGCCATAGTCGTCATGGTCGCCCTCCCCAATTCATATTCTCGGGCGCGCACAGCGCATCAATTCGGCGCTCGCGAGCCACCCCGATTTTGGAGGCTAGTCCGCAGTCCAAGCGCTTGTCTGTCCGCCAGAGGTCCTAATCCAAAAGTCGCACGGGCAGCGATCAGCGTCGCGGTTGGGCACCGGGGCAGCCATCTGTAACGGCATAGGTCCCATTCGACGATTTCGTTTGCGGAATCGGCGCTGGTCCCCACGTAAGCCGCCAATGGATGCAATTACCGACCCCACTCGCGCGACAGCTCGAAGCCACGTTCACAAGGAAATTCACACGCCAGACCGAACGCTCCGGGGGCTGCTGTTGCGGCATCCGGCGTGGAGTGTCGCCGCTGTGGTCCTGATCGGCTTTAATCTCCGGCCGGCAATCACGACCGTCGCGCTGTTCATCGGCGACATCAGGCACGACCTCGGCCTGTCGGCGCTGGGCGTGAGCCTGTTGACGATGCTGCCGGTGGTCTGCCTCGGCCTGTTCGCTCCCATCGCGCCCACCCTGGCGCGTCGGTTCGGCACCGAAGGGGTCCTTCTAGGAGCCCTCCTTGGGATTGCAATCGGCTGCGGTGTGCGCAGCTTCGGCACGGTTCCGCTTTATCTCGGCACCCTGATCATCGGAGCGTCCATGTGCCTCCTTGGCGTGCTGAGCCCGGTGATCGTCAAACGCGATTTTCCCGATCGCGTCGGCTTGATGATGGGCCTTTACACCATGCTCATCTGCCTCGGACCGGCGTTTGCGACCGCAACCGCGGTGCCGATGCGTCACATGCTTGGGGGAAGTTGGGAACTGGTGCTGCTATTGTGGGGGTTGCCGGCTCTCGTTGCCTCAGTCGTATTCATTCCGCAGTTGTATCGGTACGAGCAAGCACGCGGCGTTGCAGCGGCGCATGTACCTGGACTGTTGCGCAACCCGCTGGCCTGGCAGGTGACGGGCTTCTTCGGTCTCATCACTTCGTTGGCCTACGCGGTGTTCAACTGGGGGCCGAGCATGCTGCAGGCCCGCGGCCTCGATGCTGCCACCAGCGGCCTCGTCGTCTCGCTCTGCTACGTCGCCCAAATGGTCACCGGCTTGTTGGCGCCGATTTTTGCCGGTCGCCAGCGCGATCAACGGATCATCATCGCGATTATGGTGGTGCTCACAGCGGCTGGTCTGCTCGGCTTTGTCTTTGCTCCCGTGTGGTCGCTCACCGGCTTCTCGGTCGTGCTTGGGCTCGGTCAGGGCGGGGCCTTCGGCGTGGCGCTGTTGCTGTTCGTGCTTCGCGCTGCCGATCAGCATGCGGCGGCGCAACTCTCGGCCTTGGCGCAGACCGTAGGCTACGTGATTGGCGGCGTGATCGGTCCGTTTGCCGTCGGCGTGATCTACGCGTGGGGCGGGTCGTGGGGTGTGGTTTCCATCTTCTATGTTGCCGTGGGTCTGGCATCGCTGGTGCTCGGCCTTGGCGCAGGCCGCGCGCGAACTGTCAAGGTCGGGCGCGCCGCTGCTTGACTAGACCGCCGCGTTCGCGGCGCGCGATCGTTAGCTAATCCGAAACGCGCGCTGTGTTGGCGGGCACCGAGCGCTAGGTCTGATCGCCGCGTAGCCGGTAGTTAATATTACCGCGCAATTCACCAATGCAATCCGCAGGGCTTAAACGAATTGGTCCGGGGGCCTCCCTTACATTGCCGGCCGCCGACAAAGGTTTTTCATGCGAATTGCCCACGCAGCCTTGCTCCTGGTCGCCAGCGCCTGTCCGGCGCTCGCCCAGCGCGCGCCGGTGATCGTCATTCCCGGCAGGCCCGACGTCCCGGTGCAGCTCACCGGCGTGCTGCCCGTATACATGAATGGTGCCGACGCGTCGTGGTCGGTCATCGAGGGTGAATTCGGTCTTGATCGGCCCGGGGCGATGACCCCAACGGTCATCTACCGCCTGCCCCCGCCCGCGCTGCCGTATTATGGCCCTGCGGTTTATGGGCCGGGCTACTTCCCACGAAACGGCAAGCGCCCGGGTTACGGCCGTCTGGAGGTCGAGCCTCCGGCAAACCGGCTGCTGCCGCCTCCGGCACAGAGCTTTCGTCAGGGCTGGTCGAGCCAGTCGGATCCCTCCAGTCCGGTCACCATTTACTCGCCCTACATGGCCCCGCCCTACATGGCGACGCCGATCGTGGTCGCGCCCGGCGGCGGTCACTGGCACAGGCGGCCGCCAGGTCCTCCACACGTCCCAGGCAACAGCGTCGGACCGCAATCTCCAGGCAACGGTATGGGCAACGAATAGAGGTAGCTAAACGCCGGATCGCTCAAGCGGCCGGTCATCACCCGCCCCTCCGAAAGGGGCGGTTTCGCAAGGGGGTACCATGACTTTCTATCGCGCTTTCTTGGTGGCTTTGGGCACGCTGCTCGCCACCGCCATGACCTCAGCCGCCGCCTTTGCCGGTTGCGGCGGTTGCGGGTGGGGTCCCGCTCCGGTGGAATATGCCCCGGCACCCGCTTATGCGCCGGTGCCTGCTTACGCGCCGGCGCCGGCCTATGGCCCGGCTGGCTGCGGCGGTTGCGGAGCCCCACCGGTAATGAGCTACGCGCCCCAGATCGAGCCGATGCCGGTCGCACCGGCGCCGATCGCGGTAGATCATTGGGATACCGGGGGTTGGGGCGGCTGGAGTGGCTGCGGCCGTTGCGGTGGTTGTGGCGCTTGCGGCGGTTCGATCGCCTACGCGCCGCAAATTGCTCAGTCGCCACTTTATGTAGTGAACCAGGGTCCGGAATATTCCGGCCCGGGCTTCATGTCCCCGTATCGCACCTATTCGCCGTATCGGGACGTCGCGGCGCCCGCCAATTACCCGTACATCGGAGCGTGGCGCCCGCGCTACGCGCATCCCTACACCGCGCCGTCTTGGCGCCCGCGCTATGTCCATCCGTATTACCGGGCGCGTTATGCCTACCACCCGCACTATTATGGCCCGGCGCCCTATTGGCCCCGCCATAATTGGTATCGTCGCCCGCTCGGCGTGCGCGGCTGAGCGCAACGGCTTCGGTCCGTTAAATCTCGGAACGAGCGAAGGCCCGCGGCAGCGGGCCTTCGCATTTTCAGCGTGGGACGAGCGCACGATTTGCAATGTAAAGCGCCAGCGCCGCGGCGTTCGAGACATTGAGGCTCTTGATCGCGCCGGGCAGATCGAGCCGTGCCAGCCGATCGCAAACGGCGCGCGTTCCCTGCCGCAGACCCTTGCCTTCGGCGCCGAGCACCAGCGCGAGCGGTGCGGTAAGCGCGGCCGCCGCGAGGTCATCGGCTCCGCCGCTGTCGAGTCCGACGACGAGGAAGCCGCGCTCCTTGAGCGCGGCGAGCGCGCGCGCGAGATTCTGCACCGTAATGATCGGCACCCATTCGAGCGCACCCGAGGCGGATTTTGCGAGCACCCCGGTGGCTTCCGGGCTGTGCCGTGCGGTGGTGACGATGGCCGCGACGGCGAACGCTGTTGCGGTGCGCAAAATCGCCCCGACATTGTGCGGATCGGTGATCTGATCGAGCACGAGCACAATACCGGCGGCGGTCAGATCCTCGAGCGCGGGAGCGGAGAGGGTATCGGCTTCGGCGAGGAGGCCCTGATGCACGGCGTCGGGCGACAGCCGCGCCGCGATGGCGTCGGGGCGTACCAACTCAGGCGCCGTTGAAAGCGTGATCCCTTCATCGCTGAGGCGCCGCACGGCGTTCTCCGTCGCCCAGAGCCGGCGGATGCGGCGAGCGGGATTGGCCAGCGCCGCGGTCACAGTATGCCAGCCGTAAAGAATGACGCCACCGCTGCTGTCGACGTCGGGCCGAAGTCTTGGGTTCGCCGATCGACGCCGGAACGGCGCGCCGCGGCGAAATGAATGCTTGCTCGGTCCCTTCACTGCCTTCGCTCAATTAAGGCTCGCCCATGGCCTGGCTTTGGAAGGCCAGCCGCAACAAACTAGCATCAACATTATCTGTGGCGATGTCGATTGGCTTGGCGCTCCTTGGCGCGTCTGGGATAATCCTCACTGTCGGCGACTGGGGCTGGTTGATCGGTACAGCGCTCGGCGCGCCGCTCTATCTCGACGCGGCGCGCGTCTCCGGCCGGCAATGCCGCTTCGACGGCGCGGCGCGCCGGGCTGGATATGCTCTCTCAGTGAAATTGGCCAGCGATTTGGCAGGTGTTCGATCCCGCGGCCTGTTTTTTCATAAACGTCCTTACGGCTGCCCTGTCGTCATCGGTGAGGGTGCCTTGTTTCGTTTTCAGCAGCGCGGCCATTTCTTCCCGCGTGATCTTGTCGGCTATGAAATTGGCAGCGCATGTGCAGAACCTCGCGTCACCCCGCCCCGATGACCTGCACGTCGCAATATAGTTCGCAACAAAATTTGTGCGCTCGTTGCTGTCCATACTGAATGGAAGCTCCTGGGCCATAGCGCTCGTCGTAAGCGCGAGAATTGCCGCAAGGGTTTTCATGACGACGCCTCCTCGCCCGATTTTCATGCCACCGGGCCCGCAGAGTCCCATCAGCCGATCATGAAATGGAGTTCTAAGCGGCACGGGCGGGAAAACTCGTTGCTCGCTTAGCTTCATCGCGTCGGCAATCGATAGTCAATAACTGGCTCGCCCGGTATAGGCTTCCCCAGAGTCCTGGCGACGCGAATAGCAAGACCGGAAGGGGAAATATATGCGGCCTTCAGGACCTATTGGCCAATGGGCGAAATGCGAACGTGTCGCGAACCTCTATTGCGGGGAAGCGAGGGGCCGCAGCGGCAAAAAAATAAACCATATCAAATGGCCAATTTTGGGAGTGGTGGGGGAGGTAGGACTCGAACCTACGAAGGCGTAAGCCAGCGGATTTACAGTCCGCCCCCTTTGCCGCTCGGGACACTCCCCCTTCAGTAAAATCAATGACTTAGTTGATATTCCGATCCGTCTTGTTGCGTCCTTTGTTGCGCCCGTTTGCGGATGATTTGCTTAGCATAGTCCATGGCGCCTGTCTCTTGCCGCAGGCGGTCACGCTCGGCCTCCAAATACCGAACGGTGTCGATCAGGTGCGGCATATCATGATTGACCATCATCTGCGCAACGGTGTCGATGGCGCGATCGAGGCGCTCGATCGTTACTGCGGAGCGGTTGCTCATGCTGTCGCCTTGTTCAGCGATTTCATGGATCGACCACCACCGCAATTGTAGTTCGATTGAATTCTTTTCCCGCTCCTGTACCGCCTCTTGCCGCTCCCATAAAGGAGCGTCAATGAGTGCCTTGATTTCAGCTTCAACAAGGTCGCGAAGCTGACGCGGGTCCATTGCGTCCAGCTCCCAACACTTGTCACCGTAATTTTGCTTGAACCATTTATAGCGCGCGTCTTTCGTTTTGGTGTCGGCTGAGAATGATGGCAATGCGCCTGCTTGCTCCGCCGTGAGTGCTATCCTGCGGAACTCGATGTGCTCACCACCGTATTCGGCGATGCGCCGGGGAAGGTCTTGCTCTGACATGCACAGGCCGGACGGGTCCCAATCGCCGATGTAAAGAGCGACGAGCGGGCGATCGTCATTCCCGTTATTGCATACGTCATAGATGCAGGTTGCCGAACTGAAACCGTGCATAACGCGGAAGCCTACGCCAAGATTAGCCAGCACTGGCCACAGCACGCCTCGCACTGTTCCCTTCTCGGACCACACCTCGACAGTCTGAGGCTGACTTTGCCAAAGGTCTCTGCGATAGAAGAAACCCTTTGCGAACTCGGCTCCGTCCCTCCACGTTGTGACCATCTCTAGTAGGTCGCGGGTCTCGTCGACAATCCAGTGCCATGGAATTGTGCCGTCCTCCCGCGCGACCTTCAGCGCTGGGTACACCTTCGACATATCGGCCATGGACGCTATGAGGCCGGCGGTAAACAGCTTGTAACCGATGCCTCGCCCCGTGATGGGTTTGCTTTCTTCGGCGATTTTGAACATCGCCTCGATAAGCTTCAATGTGGCCTTATTCCGGCCCCTGGTCTTCTTGGGGCGGAGCAAATCGAGGCTAGGTCCGATTTGCTCAGGGCGGAGCAATTTAGGGCTAGGTCCGATTTGTTCGGAGCGACCCAAATCGATGCTAGGTCGAATTTGAGTTGAGGTGGGGTCTATCATGGCGCTCGCTTCGGGTTTGCGCGCCACCACATCGGTAGCGCTCCCGCAAAGGAATAGGCGGCTCCGTGAGAAATAATGTTGTTGAAAGAGAAAAAATATTACGCTTAATCGCCCCGCGCGGCGAGGGGTAGAATACCCCCCGAAAGGCCCGCCAAATGGGCACTTCTTGACTTTTGTTCTTTGATGAAGTGAAATGCGCCCGGTGCCCCGGTCTGGAACGGGGCACCGGACTTGCCAACCCAGCTAGAAGGAGCTGAGATGACCGATATATCCATTACCACGAATTTGCTGAGAAGGTTCCGTGTCGGCGACACGGTTGAGGTGCCGACCGACATCCGGCCGGCGCATATCGCCCGTGTTCTCGATGTCGATGAGAATGGCGAACTGCTCGTTTTGGGCCTCTGCGAGATTGAGCAGCATCGACTAGGAGAAGTCACTCTATTCGATCGCGGCTCGGTATGGCGGCGCTTCTGTCTGTGGCTTGAGTCAGTCCCCGGCCGCCATTCGGACCTATCGCGCGCTTCGATATAACTAAGCTCGGCGCCTACCACAGACGCGGGGGTCGGTCGCCACAGAGCCGGCCCCCGCTACAATTTAGCGTCATGCCGGAACGCCGCTTCCCGCCGCCCTGGTCGATCGAGGATAACGGGGCGTGCTTCATCGTGAAGGATCACACCGGCCAGTCGCTCGCCTACGTCTATTTCGAGGATGAGCCCGGCCGACGATCCGCGGCGAAGCTACTCACGCGCGATGAGGCAAGGCGCATTGCCGCCAACATCGCGAAGTTGCCGGACCTACTGCGCAAACCTATATCCGGCGATCATGGTGAGTAAGGAGAAGCCGAAATCGATCGCTTGGGAAGTGCTACTGCTCAAGGCATCTCCGGCGATGTTGATCGGCGTCGTGTGCGCGCCGACTGAGGAGGAAGCCCTCCAGCTCGCGATCGAGCAATTCGAGATCAAGCCGCAAGATCACTGGCGGCTCATCGTGCGCCGACAGTAGCTATCGTCGCGACAAGCGGGCCGCCAAATCACAGCTGATTGCAAGCCTAAGCCAGCTCTTTTCCAGCAGCAAGAAATCTTGGCGAAATGTCATCGTCGGGAGCTGCCTTCGCTCTGTCGGCGCATTCTTGCGCGTGAGCGAGACACTCGGGCACCGGAGCGCTGAAGGTGACAAACATGGGTGTGGCCAAAAAAAGCCCAGCGGAAAGGGTCGGCGCTGGGCGAGACGGGGAGGTGGACACACAGGGTACGATGGCCCGTCCTAACAAACCAACGGCTTCCGGTCTTCAAGGGTTCCGCAGCTCAACGGTTGGCGGCCCGGCAAGCAAAAGCCCCGCCACAAGACGGGGCTGGACGAGGAGCTACGAAGTGAGGGGCTGGGGGGGTGTTGCTGCCCCGTCCGTGATGGCAACGCGATTCCCGATCCAGGGTTCCCGCGCGGGTGAATCAGGCGGCCAACGCCTCCGTAGCGGACACTCGCCCGTTGCGAATTAACTTAGTCCGGTGCTTGATTCGATGCATGTAGTGAGGCGGTGGCATGCCGCGATAGGGAAATAAGCATCATGAATCTATCTCTTTCGTCCGGGTCTGGTTCGAGTTCAAGCTCCGGTTCTAGCTCGGGATCAGGCTCTAGCTCGGGATCAGGCTCTAGCTCAGGGCCTGGGCGCGCCCGTTAGGGACCCCGCTAAGTCAGGGGATTGCTGATGACCTTGAAGCGATTTGCCCGAGGGTTTCTCGGGGGGGCCGCTTTTGCTCTGATAGTCGCCCTGGTCATATTCCTGATTATTTGGTTCGGGATAGGGATAGATGGAGTTTCGACCGTGGTTACTGCGGTCGCGACTGGAGCCATGGCGATTTTTACCTACATCATAAAGGACATCAACAAACGGCAACTCTTGCGTTCTGAAGATGTTGAGCGCGCTTACGTCTCCGGTGGGGGTGCCATGAACAAAGTGTTTCACTCAGTTTCTGCGCAAAACACGCCGATCTACGTTCCAGGCAAGGATTTCGTTTTCTGCGTAAACAATTACGGGAAGACTGCGGGGGAACTCCGTGAAGTCGGATATGGATTTTGCGACGCCAACAACATTCCCGAAGTCCCTTCTTACGAAGGTCAATATTTTTACGATTGGATCATGCCCGGCGATCGTGCTCGCGTTCTTTTCCAAGTCGCCCTCCCGGCTGGGAAAAATGCGGTTTATGGGCGCTTCTATTACCGCGACATCTTCGGGAAGCGGCACTCTTGCGGCTTCATAAACCGAGTTAGTCCGGACGAAAGCGTTCCCATTATTGCTCCACCTGCTTACACCGACGAACGCGACGATATCCTGATAGGGCGGCAGCTTGTTCGCGATGTTTCGGGCCTATGAATTACCCGCCGGCTAGGTAGGTAGCCAGTCACGCTGCCGAACGCATAGGCGACGATTTACCGGTCTTCGACCCCATCTTTTCTGGGCATTTGCGGGGGTCCCGTGCATCGCCGTGGCGGATCTCCCATGTGATCTCGCGGATGGCGTCGCCCATGACGCTGTCCTTGCTCCAGGACAGGTTTGCCATATCGCTGAGACGGCCACCCGACTTCACGGAGCGGCACATGCCCTTGATGTTGTCGGGCACTACGCGGCCCATGCGGCGGCGATCATAGAAAAGCACCCAATCGGTTCCGTCGCGTCGCCATGTCATCTTTGAGCCAATCGCGTATTCAAGCTCGTCGTCGTCCTGCACGTCTGATGCCTCATTCATGAAAAAACCCGGCACATGGCCGGGCTTGTGAAATGGCGAATATGGGACCCGCTCGATCAATGGTGGGGGTCCGCGGAAAAAAGACTCGTACCCCCTCCTACAAAAAGGGACTCATGCATGGGGGGTGCCCTAGATGGGACTCAAACGCAAAAACATAGGGGGACATGGGACTCATTTTATAGTGGCGGGGTCGCGCCGCCGGGAGGTAAACGGTTCCATAGACCGTTTGGGATTAGTTACATAAGGCCGTGGGGGGTATGGCGCGTCGTGACTTTGGCGCTCAGCGCGCGAGCTTGCGTTGTTCTTTGTCAGCCTTCTTCGCCATGCGGGCCGCGCGGTTGAGCGCGAAAATCTGCTGACGGATCGAGTTCGGCAGGTAGCGCTGAGCAAGCTCGTCGAGAGTGTTGTCGGGATAACCGTCGCCATGTGGTCCGCAGTCAGTCTCAGCGAAACCTAGCGCGATGAATTTCTCCTTCGGCCGCCAGATGACGTGGCCGCCGATCGTCAGCACGTCTGCAATGTTTTCGGCTTTCATGGTCGTTTTGCTCTTTTTGCGAAACTTGTAAGTTTTGCAAGATTCCGCTTGACTTGAGATTCCAATAGCTTATGTTTTGCGATGTTATTTGCGAAATAGGAGGCGAAAATGGCGATCTTGGGCTACGCCAGAGTCAGCACTCAGGATCAAGACTTGTCTGGCCAGCTTGACGCGCTCAAAGCGGCCGGCGCGACCACGGCCACGATCTATCGAGAGAAGATCAGCGGCGCGCGTGCCGATCGACCGCAGCTCGCCAAGCTAATGAAGGCGCTACAGGCCGGCGATACGGTCATCGTCACCAAGCTTGACAGGTTAGGACGATCGACTCGTGAGCTGCTCGACCTGATCGACCGTATCAGCAAAGCCGGTGCATCGTTCCGGTCGCTCGGCGATCCCCTGTGGGATACCTCCAGCGCTCAAGGGCGGCTGCTGTCAACGCTCCTTGCCGGCATTGCCGAGTTTGAGCGCGAGCTGATCCGCGAGCGTACCGGCGAAGGCCGTAAGCGCGCCATGGCCAACGGCGTCAAGTTCTGCTGCAAGCGCAAGCTGTCCGAATACCAGCGAACCGAAGCAATCAAGCGCCGCGGTGCCGGCGATGGCGGCAATCGCCAAAAGCTATGGTGTCGATATCTCGATGATCTCACGCCTGTAACGTTACACACCCTGTAACGTTACACCCTTCGCCTCACGCCATCGCTGCCAGCGCCGCGCCTGCGCTTCCGAAACGCGCTGACGGCCTTCCGCTGTCCGCGGACCTGTAGAACAGCCCCCGTGATTCTTGCAACGCGAGCGCCCCGGCATTGCCGATCGTCGGCACGGCGTGCCTTTCCTGGTACGCGCGCCGCACATCGGCCGTCTGAGCAATGGCTGTCCGGGCATAGGAAAATAGTCCTTCAATAGGGATAAAAGCCCATGACGGGCGCACCTGCACTACGCGATAGACGGGGCCGGGGCGGCGGGGCGGGCCTCTAAAGGAGTTGTTTACGGACAGCTTGCATATTCGCGCGATAATGTGGCGAGCCTTCTACCAGGCGCTTAGTAATTTTTGGACCTCAACTGACGAGTTGCGGGCCATGATCGCGTTGCCGTTCCGGGAGCGGATCAAGCTATTGGGCCGATGGTCTTATTGGCGCGCTTCTTTCCGCTGGCCAGTGACGTGGCGTCGGCTCGTTGTCGTGTTTGTAGCAATTCAATTGCGCTACGTTGGTTATCTCGCCGCGCGCGGATTTCAGACGTAGCGCTGGATATCGAAGCGGCGGCGATGGCCCGCCAAGCGGCGCGACAGCTAGAAAGACAGGCAGAAAAATTGAAGTTGTCGGTTTATAACAGTCTGTCACCAGCAGACCAGCGGTTCATGCTTATGGCCGAATGCGCCAATGGCCTTGATCCGCATTCATGGTTGACGAATTTCAAGTGCCCGTCGATGGACCCCGAGGTGCGAGCGGAGGTACAGGCGGTATCGCAAGCGCGCATGGATTGTCTTACACGGATTAATCCGATGATGATGCGGCGGAGCAAGCCATCGATCGATGCAATAAGATAGCTATGGGCGTCGCGCGGTAGCGACGGGGCTGAATCAGATCGTGTATCGAATTGTTGCCGGGCAACGTCAGTGGATACTGACGAGAGCGACGCTAAAATCCGTTATGAGGGTTGCCCATAAGCTGGCCGAGCGCTCGGCAGTCGGACAGGAGTTTCAGGTTTATCAGGGGATGCGGCGAGTAGCTACTACCCGCAGGCTTGGACACTGGACCCCATGCACCGAGACCTTTTCCCCTCTGAACACAGGTTGAAGTGGGCGCGAAACAAAGGTCAACCGGGGGCGGGTGAAAGACAACCGGGCGCATAGATCACATACGTCGTTCATCGCCTTATCTGTTTGGCTGCCATGTCGCGCATTTTCATCGCGGCCTTGTGCTTGTTGGTTTTGAGATACTTCAGGACGATCTGCCGCGACATCGCCGACGCGCCATAGCCGCGCTCGTGAGCGCATTGGCGAAGCTCATCGAGACTCTCACGATCGAGCCAGAGCTTGACCAAAAACAGGTCCGGGTCCTGTTCCTGTGGAATTGCCGCTGGCGCGCGTGGTCGCCGCGTCGGCGGCGATTTTGCGGAGGGCTCGCGCCTTTGGCGGAATTGTTTCGCCGCATAGGCGGCTTCAGCATGTGGATCGTCAAGCTCGTAATCCATTTATCTTCTCTTTTTGTATCCGCACCGATAAAGGTCGAGCCCGGCCGCAATGGGGGCAAAACGGCCGGGCTCAGGTCGCGCTTGGGCACTTCCCCAGTGCGGCGCAGGGTGGCACGCGAAGCGCGATTTCGATTTGATGGATAGCTTTGCCCAAAGAAAAAGCCCGGCGCGCTGGGGAGCGTCCGGGCTAGTTTGAACAGTAGTGTTGTTCACGGTCTCACGCCCATGGAACAATAGTACCGTATGCCTATTCTCGGTGCCGCGTCAATGTGGTCCGACTCTGCTATTTGCGCGACGGTTAACCGATAATCACAACATCGAAGGTTCCGGTCGCCAACACCGTCGAGACGCTAAGTGGAGTGAGGATAATGGTGAACCCCGTATCGGACTTGTCGACAACGGACACGACCGCGGGCTGATCGGGAGTTACCGTCACGGCATATTTCGCCGGGAGGTAGACTTGGCCCTGCGGTCCTTTTGGGAACGGGACCAGCGTTTTCACCGACGCGCCGGCCGATTGGCTCGCCGCGTGGGATACCGTCAACTTGGTTAGAAACACCGTGTCGCCGTTGTGGCACATTGCATAGGCATGGAATTACCTTTGTTTGAAATATCGCCGTCGCCGCAGATCGCCGGAGTTGGCAGGGTGGTGGCGCGGCTCGATGAGGTGCCGCCACCAGGTCAAAATAAATCGCATCAACCGTTTGTCTCAAAAGTATTTCAGACAGGAAGAAGTTGATACGGAACCGACGTCCGGTACATCCGCGTAGATCGGATTCCGTATCTCTCTCCCCCACCAGCGAAGGCGGGGAAATGTGGCCGGCACCCTTGCGGCTCAAGTGTGCCGGCCGGGCGCGGGACCAAAGAAACCCGCGCCAATGATCGGCCGGCGCTCGCGGCGAAAGCCGATCAAAGTTATCAAGGTCGCTATCGCTGATCGCGCATTTTCGGATCAGCCGATATTTCTCTCCGCATCTCGGTCGCCTTCACAACGTCGGGCGAGATCACGCAGCCTGTTTTTTGGTCCGGCACTGTGGCGCCGACTCCAAACTTCGCCGCGTCAGGTGCGCGTGTCCCGTATGTGGACACAAGAATTGGATTCGATTTGTCGTCGTAACTCATCGTGTTTCCTTTGGGTTAAATGATGCGCGCGGTGGTCGCCCGCCTCAGGTGTTCAGATTGAGCCTTTTGCTCCAAGATGCTTGCAATGTCGACGGCGGCGATACGATGGCGCCGCGCGAGGTCAACAAGATTTTCGAGCTGGTCTCGAAAGTCGTCTCGATTGAATGTCACTTCTTCTGGTTTCCGTCCGAATAGTTCTTTCAACATAGTTCGCCGTTCCTTTCATTCTGCATGTTAATCGCCGCCGATCGTGTAGGGGCGAGTACCTGAGTAGTCAGGCAGACGGGCGCCGGCGGCCTGGTGCTGACCAAACTTCGTTATATATTTGGTGGTGTTCTTCGCGAGGATTTGGCCGTCGAGCACCGTCTGATGACTAAGGGTTATGGCGTGCCCGGACTTCGGCGGAAGGGAGACATTGTCTTGCTCGCTGCCGACGTATGCTGGCAGTCCGGGAACGCCGTGGCCGAACTTACCGAGGCGTGAAGCGAGGTAGCGTGCAGCGGGCTTCAGGTATCCCGCAGCATAAGCCGCCGCGGCCTGCTCCTTGCTGCCATGCGCCATCCGATTTCAGACGGCCGGGTAGTTGGTTTTCAGATTCCAGGCCGCGAATTCTGATTGCAGTTTTGGATCACGCCAATCTGAACCGGGATAGTTTTTACCTAGCCACGCCGCATAGTGCAGCCACTCGGCGCCCCCTCTTGATAAAGACCGTGGGCGAAGTGCGCTTCACCGCCATAATGCGGCTGATCAGCGTGACGGAGCCACGGCTTGAACCCGGACTTCTCATTGATGTTGGCCATCAAGCCGGCAATGCCGGCATCGGACATGCCAGCCGCGCGCCAAGCGTTCGCGGCGATCTGCGCGACCTTGCGCTTGTCGGTCGGTAGCGAACCGAAGGGGCCGCCACCTGGACCGGTTGGAACAGGAACGCCGCCGATGGTGTAGCCGCCACCTGAAGGGACGGGAGTGCCGCCGACGCTGATACTGTTGCCGCCTAATGGACCGCTGGCGAGCAACGAGCCAGTGCCGGCCGACGAGCCGGTGCCGTAGTCGCTGAGGCCGAGAGCTGCCTTGTTATCAGACGGCTTAAGGCTCTCAAGGAGCTTCATAAGACCGCCCATCATTGGCGTGAGACCCGCGGTGATGCCTTTTTCAGTTCCCGCTGCGGCTCCCTTTTCTGTGCCGCGTTCCGTCGGTTCAAAGATTGATCTCGTCACTTCTGCCAGATACCCAGCGCCCCCGAAAATCGCGCTACCCAGCATCGAGCCGGCGACGATTTCAGGCGGTCCACCGAATGCCCCGATTGTGCCCCCCAGCGCTGCGCCCCCAAGAGCCCATGCGCCCGAACGTTCAAGATGACGCTCGCCGGCAGTGTCCGGTTTCGGCAAATAGTCTGCGGCCCAGCCAAGCACCGACGATGCCTGCTCAGCCGCGCCTACAGCGAATGGAGCGATGATCTTGCCGGCATTCAGCGCCGCGACTTGCGCCTCGACGGCGGCACCCCTTAGTCGCTGCATTTCGTTGGTGCTGTTTTGCTGCTTCCAAAACTCCGCGTTGGGCTATATGGCATGGCTCTCAGCTAGTAGGTCGTCATATTGCTTGAGCATTTTGTCTTCTGTCAGCAACGCGATTTCCATCGAACCACGCTCGCCGAAGACTTGCGCGATGCGCTTGGCTTTCTCCTCGACTGGAATGTCTTTGAGCTTGTCGCGGAGGATATGCAGCATCTTCTGTTCATCGAAGTGCCCATCGGTCATGATGGGAGTCGAGTGGTCATCCTCGTCCATCAGCCCGAAGTCTTTCAGAAGCGCCACCTTCTTCGCATAGTTCTTGTCGTGGACCGGCTTCGCAGCTCGCGTCACGATTTCGCGCAGCCACGTTCCGGACTTGCCGCCGACGCCAGTGCGGTCGAGGATGGTTTGCGCAGCAAGGTCCTGTTCGACGGGAATACCCATCATTGAGGTGGCGATGGGTGTGTGATAGGCGGCTGATTTGCTGATGTTGACGAGACTATTCGGGTCTTTGCTTGCGAAGAAGCTGAGCATTGGACCGTACTTCTCGACTTCCTCCGGGGTGAACGCCCTGATTTGATGGAGCTGACCAACAAATGCTGAGGTAGCAGATTCCGGATTTACGTCCTTGATGTAAGCTTCGCGCGCGGCGCTCTCGATGACCAACGGAAGCATTCGCATCCGCGCGTCCCAAGGCTGATTGGCATTGGTCTTGATCTCATCCAGCGCCATCTTGCCTACAGTTTTTAACGGGAGCGCGGTTATCCGCGCCTCTTTGAGAATTGCGTCCGTCAGCTCTTTCTTCTTCTTCGCCAAGTCGGCGGGCGAGCCTTCGGGAAAAACGTTCGCGATTCCGCGGCTGACGATGTCGCCGGCTTCGAGACCTTCGGCCGCCGAATAGGCCGCGGCCGCTGCCGCGACAAACCCGACACCGCTGCCGCTCACGTGTCCACCTGGAACTGGCAAACCGCCCGGCCGGTAATGGACACCGCTGCCGCTTCCGCCGCTGCCTAAGACGTTACGCGGATTGCGCGCGCCGCTGGCTATTGCTGACGCATTCGCCGCGGTGCCGACACTGCGAGCTGCAACGGCAGTCGCCTGAAACTCACGAGCCAACTCACGGACGCTCAACGTTGCGCGATTGGTCGCGGCCGTAATGTCGGCGCTCGTCTTATCAACCGTCCCAGCAAGCTTCGCTGTTTGGTCGGTCGCTAGCTTCAGATTGTCGGCCAGCCCCTTGAATGACACACGTCCAAGCGATTGCAACTCCTTGCGGGTGTCAGCGACAAGCTTGGCAAAGTCGGCGACTTCCTTGGATAGCCGGGAAATAACCGGACTTGCCTTATCAACGATCTGAAAGACCGATCCGACTTCAAAGGAGGTAATTACGGCATTACACCTTCTTGATGATCCAAAATAGTTATAGGTATTCAGAAAATGGCGGGGCGCTCCCAACCACATCGAAGGAGCGCCCCGCCCTAGCGTGGTCCGGGGAGAGGCCGTCCACGCCTGCACCGCCGCGTGGACGAAACGCGGGCAGGTGCCAAGCTCTAGGGATTTGGGTTTAGTCCAGAAATCCAGCAGCGTGCAAGTTGGCTTTCATTTGAATAATCGTCTCAGGGGCCACGCCGGCCGCTTTCATTTGTTTGCTGACTTCGAGTGGGTCAACCATGCCACTCGCATCGATCTTGATTTCAAAACGCCGGATTTCGCCGAGCGCTAACTTTAGTGAGCGCGCCTTTTGCGGATCAGCTTGGGCGGCTTCGATGCGGGCGGTGATCGAAATTGTGTGCAGCAGCGTCGCCGCCGATCCTGACGGAGGCATGTACTGCGTCGCCATCGCGCGCAAGACCATCGGCGACTAAACCTCGGGCAAGCTCGTCGTGAGTTCTCGCTTCGCAGATATGGTGCGCGCTTGCGCAACGAAGCGCGGACGCTATCAATATGGGGCAATGTCATTTGCAGTCCTTTTCGATATTGCTGGGTTGAGGAATGAACGGACTCGCGTTGCAGCGAGCGGGAGTTGTATCGGGTGTTCGTAATGGCGCCGCCATATTATTCTGAGGGCGACGATCAAGATCGATGTGAAGGCGGCCGCTAACGAGAAGCGGAGTGCGGCGGCGAAGGTGCGTCCACGTAATGCGGATGGAATGCTTGCAGCGAGTCCCCCACCCAAGGTGGGGACACTGGAACGCGCGATCGTAAAGCCGAACGCGAGCGCACTAACGTAGCCGCCCGCGCCAAAAGCCGCAGGTGTCAATCGGTCAGAGCTGGAACGTCTCGGCGCCGGTCGTGGCGGGCGGCGCGACGTGAGCGCGCGATCAAATCGCGGCCCCGAGAGGTCAGCGCGTATTCGCCGGCAACCTGAAAAATCCATCCGTCGCCGCGTAGCTTGTCGAGTGTATCGACCAGTTCGCGACCGGCCGCGCCAGTGTCGATCGTCAGATCGGCAAGGCTTCGCGGGCCGCCCGACAACGCGACGATGATCGACGGCTCTAGCTCGTTACGCATCGGCGCGCAGATTTGTCGCGACCATCCGGCCGTCGCGGCCGGGTGTGACATCGAATCCGACGCGATCGCCCTCGACCAGGGGTTTGAGCCCGGCCCGCTCGACGGCACTCGCGTGGACGAAGACATCGCATTCGACGTCGCGATCAAGGTTGTCGGGCGTGATGAAGCCGAATTCGCGGCGCTCGTTGAAGTATTTGATTGTTCCGGTTTTCATGGGTCTTTCCTTGGTTGGTTTTCTGTTGCCGCGCTTCGATGTGCGCGTGGGTGTAAGTTGCTCGATCGATCTGATGTGCTGGTCGAGATGCGGATCGAACATGGACAGTGGTTGCCGTGACTGAGAAGTTGCGCGCCCAGGTCGAGTTTGTCGCGTGGTGGGATAGGCAGTCTAAGAACAAAGGCGGCAGACCCAACAAAACTGGTGTCAATGCCGACACCAGTTTTCTTAGCCCTGGCAAGAACGATCGCGCGTCCGGGTGTCGCCACCTTGGGTGGCGGGACCCGGCTGCTTTAGACGACAACGCCTCGACCGTGATTGATCCTGCGCACGATGCGGTGTGCCGGAAACGGGATGATCTCGGCGCTTTGCGGTTGCGGCCGTGACGGCTCTTCAGCTTCTTCAGCAGGAATGCCCCGCGTCATCTTCATTCGCTTGATCGTGCCGCGCAGTCCCTGGCAGCGCGGCTCAAACGAGAACACCAACGGCCTGCTGCGTCAGTACTTCCCGAGAGGAACCGACTTCTCGCGCTTCTCTCAGAGTTATCTGAACGCGATTGCTCTGCGGCTCAATCAACGTCCGCGAAAGACCTTGGGCTTCCAAACGCCGGCCGATAGACTACAAGCGGTGTTGCACTGACCGGTTGAACGCCACCTGGATAACTTCCATTCCAGCCGCTGTGACGGGAATCTCGTCCAGGTCCATTGGCGCAATCTTGTCGCGGTTCAATGGTGCTACCCACCATTTCTCGCCGAACGGCCCGAGCCCGAAACCGCGCCGGCGATACCATCGGCTCGGTTCCTGGTATATCTGATTGGTCTGCTTTGCCGTGCTGCCCATGGCTATGCCGCCTCCCTGTATTCGACTGGAAATGACGTCGCAGGGTTGGGATAGCTCCTGGTAGTCACTTCCCGAAACGTCCTACCTCGTAAGGCCGGGCTGGCTTTTGCCGCCGCAGCGCCAGTGTCGCAAGTCCGAGACACGGCAGCCTGCGGACAGGTCCGAGACTTCTCGATATTAAGTAAGAGAAGGTCGTCACGGACTTGTCCGGGGGCTTCGGTAAGGTGCAGCCCTAGGCCGTAATACTTGGTCCGGCCCATCCCCAGCGCTTTCCAGGGTTCCGTGCGGCGCGTAGCGTGCTTGGCGAGATACTTCTCACGGAACTTGGCCCCATTATTGCGCCTAGCGCGCTCCTGCACCTTCCTATGTTTCTCGTGGTTAATGGCTTCTCGTTGCTCTTTGGTCACGTCAACCGCCTCTATGGTCCAAGCCTTAAGGCGCTCGCGGTCCTCGTTGTACAGCTCTAGAGCATGTTTCGATCGAAGTGAATCGGCGGGATTCCCAAGTGCTTTTGGATGGGAGAGTCTCTCGACATTGATTCGCCCTGGGGAGACGGAACAATGCCGGGAGCCTACTCTGCTGATATCCGGGGTCGGGTGATTGCACGAGTCGAGAGCGGGTCGTCGCGACGCGAGGCGGCGGAGCAGTTTGAGGTCAGCCCGAGTTCAGCGATCAAATGGGTCGCCTGCTATCGGGCGACCGGAAGCTGTGCGGCCAAGCCGCGGGGCGGGAGCACGTCTCCGCTGGAGGAGCACGGGGACTTTTTATTGGCGCTGATTGAGGATCAGCCGGACTTGACGCTGGATGAGATGGTCTGCGCGATGCGCAAGAACAAGATTGCGGGCAGCCGCACTTCGGTGTGGCGCTTCTTCAAGCGCCACGACATCACGTTCAAAAAAAAGCCTGCGCGCGGCAGAGCAGGAACGTGCCGACGTGGCGCGGGCGCGCCGGCGCTGGATGCGAGAACAGGGCATGTTTGATGCCGCCCACCTGGTGTTCATTGACGAGACCGCCGCCAATACGAAAATGGTTCGGTTGAGCGAGCGTTGCGCACGGGGCAAGCGCTTGATCGGTCGGGTTCCGAACGGCCACTGGAAAACGATCACCTTCGTGGGCGCTTTGCGCCGCAACGGAATCACAGCCTCATGTGTGGTTGACGGCGCTATGAAGGGAAAGACGTTCCTTGATTATGTCGAGCAGTGCTTGGCTCCAACACTGAAGCGAAACGACACCGTCGTCATGGACAACCTCCCCGCACACAAGGCAGCGGGCGTGCGCGAAGCGATTGAAGTGCGTGGCGCCACACTTCGCTATCTCCCACCATACTCACCGGATCTGAATCCGATAGAGATGCCATTCAGCAAACTCAAAGGGTATCTGCGCAACGCGGCGGAGCGAACAATTCCACGCCTGCGCCGCAGAATCGGAACCTTCGCGCGTAATCTCACCGCCCGCGAAGCCCGCAACTACTTTAGGCATGCGGGCTATGCGTGAAATTGACCGGAATCTGCTCTAGGTGCTCGCCTAGGGACCTTGCCGAGTACCAGTAGGCACTAAGGCCGGCGAGTTCGGCGCGGTCGTTCGGCTCCAGCCACGGCGCGTATCGGGCGAGCCATTCCTTTCGATGTTCTACTGATTGAAAAAACGCCAGCGTTCGACACATGTACCGGGCGTATTTAAAGCCTAGATCATTGTCTGGTAGTTGGCCGGGATATTGGTCACGATAGACGCTCGTAAGATGCGCTACGCGGGCCATGGCCTTTAGTTGATCCGGCGTGTGGAACTGCTTGTCGGTTCCGCGCTGGACTAGGCGAGGCTTGGCCTTACTTGACTTTGTCTGATTCAGATTATACATTGCACTTGCTTCTTTTTGTTCTTCGCCGTCGTCCTTGCCGGGACGGCGGCGTTTCTTTTTCTGAAGGAAGGCCGCAAGGCGAAGTATTGCCGGAATCGGTCCGGCTCCGCGCATTTATTGCGCATCACCACTTCCTGCAAAAGAAGGTGCTGGCCGGTTTGTAGTCCGGCCAGCAAGTGATGCGTCGATGTTGCCCTCGAACGGCAAGCTAGTGACAGCCCGACAAATGTCAGACTGAAATCAGGAAGCGGGGAACACCCGCTTAATATAGAGCGCCGACAGCAGTCTCGCGACGCAGGCCGGTTTCAGGTCGGCGTTTAGCGCGCGGCAGTACGGGACTCGAAGTCCTCGACGGCCCGGTCCATATTGGCGTTCAAGTCGGCGGTGATCGTGGCGAGTCGCTTCAGAAAGCCAGCAAGCTCGGCATTGGCGTCGCCCGCGGCGCGCGCATGCTTCTCAAGGGCACTGACCAGGGGGTCGCAGCGTTCGCGGATTCTCGACATGGCCTCGAGAGTTTGATGAATTGTCTGTTGCGGGGGCGGCGGCGCGGGCGCCGGTGTCGATGTCTGCATTGCCCGAAGGCCGAGTTTTAAGGCGCGATCGATGATATTGCTCGCGTCGCGCCCTTGTTGGAGTTCGATCTCGCGAACAGTTCGTATATTGTCGTCAGAAATCCGGGGTCGCATTTATTGATCCTTTTCATAAGGGGTTTTGGTGCCGGGCGGTTCTGATTGGACCGGCGACAGCAAAAAAAGGGGCGAAGCCCCCTGTCTGTGACGGGCGGGGCGGTGTCGGTGTTAAGCGGCGAGCACGGCCTCTGCGGCGACCGGCTTCAGAACGCGACCGTTGCCCTTGGCCGCCTCAACCGGACGCGCCTTCGCGGTCCAGATGTCGGGCGCAGCATCATGCAGTGCTGTAAGGATTCGCTCGCATCGTTCCAGCCGCCGCTTCTGAACTTGCCCGCCTCTGAGCGAGGCGACGCTAGCGCGCTCAAGGTCGCGCGCGATCTGCGTGTCGTTCACTTTCAAGTCGCGCTCGACTTGCTCAATAGCTTTCCTGACGATAAGGCGGTCGGTGTTGTTATTCTCGGCGCCGTTCCAATCGTCGCCAGCTTCTTCGAGCAACCGCAGCGCCGCCTTTGCGGCCATCGCCGTTTCCTCGGAAGCCGAGCTGCCGGCTAACGAGATGTAAGAGTGCTGTTTGGCGAAGCCGCGTCCGCGGTGTCGGAATAGGTGTTTGTTCTGTTCAACGATGGCTTTGGCGAGCGCAGAGGTTGCCGCGACTACCTCAAACGCATCGGGGCGGCGTCGGCGGCACTTCCGTTCGTTGTTCCAGGCCACAGCGATGAACCGGGCGGCGTCGTATTTCCAAGTCATTTCCTCGCTCGCAAATCTCGATTTTCAAGCTAAAAATAGCACGTTTTTACAAGAAAAGCAAGCAAGTACCGTGAACAGACTGATTCTATTAGGCTTTTTCAAGCAACGCCTAGCCTAGAATATTGTGGCACGTCTGCCATATTTGGCCTCGCGTGGTGTATATCTACACCATTACTGTTGCAAATTATGTTATTACTTATTGTCTGTTATTTATGTCTGGTATTTATGTTGGGCGCTTTCCGTGATCCCCTTGAGCGCAAAACGAGCCCCAGTCCGCCATCAATTGATGGCGCTTGGCCAGCATGTCGCCGCGGCGGTAGGCGGCTTCGACCTTGTCGCCGACGGCATGCGCGAGCGCCATTTCCAGAAGCTCGTTCGGATAGCCGCCGATCTCTGCGCCCCAGTCTCGGAACGCCGATCGGAAACCGTGCGGCACTGCATCAACGCCCAAGCGCTCAAGCACGCGCTGCATCGCCTTGTGATCGAGCGGCTTGCCTTTGCGCTCGCCGGCAAAGACGTAGGCGCCATCCTTCGGCAATGCGGCCAGGATCGCCATGGCGCGATCGCTGAGCGGTTGCCGGTGCGGCCGGCGCATCTTCATACCTGACGCCGGGACGTTCCACATACGGCCTTCCAAGTCGATTTCAGACCAGCGCGCATTAAGCACTTCGGCAGAGCGCGCCGCCGTCAAGATCAGGAATTCCAGACGCGCGAGCGGCGACGCCATCGACGCTGCGCAGCTTGCTCATGAAGTCGGGAATTGTCGGTAGGGCAGGGCGGCGTGGTGCTCAACAGGTGCGAGCTTTTCCTTCGGTGGGATAGATGGAGTCCAGGTGACCACGCCAGCGGGCCGGGTTCTCGCCGTCGCGGTATCCTTGCGCCTTCGCCCAATCCAACACCTTCTCGATACGGCCGCGGACCCGCGATGCCGTTGTCGGCTTGGTGTACCAAATCGGGTCAAGCACGGCTTTAATCTTTTGAGTACCAACACGGCCTGACAGTTGCGCGACCGGAATATCGCCGATGACAGGGTAAACGAATTTCCACAACGTGCTCGGCCACTGTTGCGCGTGCTTCGCATTACTCCAGCCGGCTTTGTGGGACTTTATATTGCTCGGCGGATTGCCGGAACGTCAACTCAGGAACCGGCACCGCGTCGAGTAGGGCGGCGACGGCGTGCCGATCTTCGGCGACGTGGCCGCGTTCGAGTTGTTCGATGCGCGCAAGTAGCTCATCAATGGTGCGCGTCGCCTGTTGAGGCAATGGCGGCGAGATTCCAAGCCGCGCCGCCGCTCGGCATGCAGCTTCATATTCGGCGAGCGCCTTTCGAGCGCCAGTACCGGCGAGATCGACCCAGTATTTCTCCAGGGCCTTGTCTATCTGTTCGGCAATGCGCCCTGCGCTCACACCGTGCGGATCGTCAGCGATGCGAACGCCTGTCGTTTGTCTGATAATGACGCGCTGGTCATGTTGCGCATAGTGCAGCGGCACACGGCGGACGTAGTACCAAGTCGACTTGCGCTTGTTCTTGTGCAACCGAAACGTCATGGCGCCACCTGGAATCAGCGGACACGTTGCGTCCAATGTTGCGTCTTTTTGGAATTAAAGTAAAGCAGAAACGCCGGAAACAAAGGCCCAAGTGGCACTTTGAATGTTACGCCCGTCTGATTTACAGTCCGCCCCCTCTGCCGCTCGGGACACTCCCCCGCACGTCTCACATAGATTGCGGTGACGTGAGGAAACGGCCATTGCCCGCCGAAAGGACGAGAATTCCGTGGCCGGTGTTTAGCATGTCGGGCCGACGCGCTGTCAACCGCCGCGACAGCCGGTGTTGTGGCGCCCGAACCGCCTGCCACATCGGTGAACGAAATCGCTCAAAATGTTCAGTAATTCTAGGCTCATTCGCGGCCTGCACTGTGACGAATAAACCCTATTTTTAGCGTGTTATTTAAACTGATCTTAGACCCTTGCCGGTAGGGTCACGCCATACGACGGGAAAACAGGGCCCGTCGCCACTACAAAAGAACTTTGGGAAAGGCGTCACAATGAAAGCCGTCGTCAAGACGGTCGAGCCCGCCGAGCGCGAGGCGCGGTTCGACCATATCCGGCCACATTATCTGGAGGCGCTGACCTTGGTGGAGCGCCTGCACCGGCGTCTCCTCGACGTCATCAAGGATGAATTCGATCGCCGCGGCCGCGCCGACATCAACTCGGTGCAGGCACTGTTGCTGTACAATATCGGCGACAAGGAACTGACCGCCGGCGAGCTGCGCACACGCGGCTACTATCTCGGCTCCAACGTCTCCTACAATCTCAAGAAGCTGGTCGAGATGGGGTTTCTCGATCATCAGCGCTCGCGCGTCGACCGGCGCTCGGTGCGCATCAAGCTCACCGACAAGGGCCGCGAGGTGCGCGACATCGTCGATGCACTCTACCATAAGCATGTGCGCACCGTGGAGCAGGTCGGCGGCATCAATGCCGACGAGTTCAGCGTGCTCAACAAGGCGCTGCACCGGCTCGAGCGCTTCTGGACCGATCAAATCCTTTATCGGCTCTAGAGCACGATCCCGAAAAAGCCTGCCCGGGACTTGATCCGGGGCGGAATCCCGATTTTCGGGAAAGATCACGCTCAAAATGAAAATCTAAATTCGTTTCCTCCGCCGGCGTTGTTGGTCGTACTGGCGAACCTCGAACCCCGGCGCGAATGCCGGGGTCTTTTTGTCGGCTGGCCGACGTCGGCCGCCACGAGGGCAGCCGCGGCAAGCAGGTCCGCTTCTGACCTCTGATCTGCGTCCCCTGTTCATCGCAACCCCTCGCGTGCTATCTCAGGCGCTGGCCTATTTCGGCCTTGTTGCTGTGCTGGACAGACGCTCCATGAGCGGACCACGTGATTGGCGTAACGCCCCAACCGACCGGCGCGCCTTCCTGAGGCGCGCCGCCGGCATGGCCTCGTTCGCGGCCGCCGCATGGTCGGCCCGCGCGGCATTCGCCGAGGATGCCGCGCTTGACGCGCTGATCGGCGACACCCAGCGCGGTGAATTTGGCCAGGGTTTCGATGAGGCTTCCCGCACCATCCATATGCCGCGCGCGACGGAGCCGACCGTTTCCGCGGCAACGGCAGAAACGACCGAGAAGGCAATTGCGCGCTACGGGGATATCGTGACCCGCGGCGGCTGGCCGCAAGTGCCGTCGGCCGGCGTCCTGCACCTCGGCGATCGGCATACGAGCGTGCCGGTCCTGCGCACGCGCCTCGCCGCGTCGGGCGATATCGACGTGCATGCGGCCGGCAATGACATCTACGATTTCTATGTCCAGTCTGCGGTCCGGCGTTTCCAGGCCCGCCACGGCTTGACCGTCGACGGCGTCCTCCGCGCGGAGACGCTCGCCGTGATGAATGTGCCGGCGCCGGTGCGGCTCGCCCAACTCAAGGTCAATGTGACCCGGCTGCGCGGTCTCAGCAGCAACCTCAGCCAGCGCTATGTGGTCGCCAACATTCCCGCCGCCCGCGTCGAGGCGATTGAGAACGGCCTCGCGGTGTCGCGCCACACCGCCGTAGCGGGCAAGCCGGATCGGCCGTCCCCCGAACTCACCAGCAAAATCGTCCAGATCAACTTCAATCCGTATTGGACGGTCCCGCCTTCGATCGTGCAGAAGGACCTGATCCCGAAAATGCAGGATCAGCCGGATTACCTTACCAGCAATCACATTCGCATTTTCGATGGGCGCCACAAGGAGCTCGAGCCGTCGCAGATCAATTGGTATTCGGAAGACGCGACCCATTACTCGTTCAAGCAGGACCCGGGCAGTTATAATTCGCTCGGCTCGATTCGCATCAATTTCCCAAGCCAATACGGCGTCTACATGCACGACACGCCGCTGAAGAATCTGTTCGGCGAGGATTTCCGCTTCCATTCGTCAGGCTGCATGCGGGTGCAGAATGTGCGGCAGCTGGTGGCTTGGCTGCTCGAGGGACCGAAGGGCTGGTCGCTGGAGGACATCGACCGGGTCATCAAATCCGGCGAGCAGAAAAACGCGCAGCTGACCAAGCCGGTGCCGCTGTATTGGGTTTACATCACCGGCTGGGCGACGCCCGATGGGGTGGTGCAATTCCGCGAGGACATCTACGGCAAGGACGGCCTTCCCGGCGCCCAGACCGCGACCTCGAATTTGTAGCCTGTTAGAGCTCGGCACTCGCGATTGTCCGGGTCATCACCAATGATCGTTTTCTCTGGTATCCGGCGCGGCGGCTTCGCCTGTCAGAAAGCTTTTGTCGCCCAATTCAATATTTGAAGTCTAAAGTTTCGGGTGATACGTTCGCGGCGTATCGTTCGAGCTGCGGTCGGGATGGTGCTCGGCGGTGGTTGTGTAGTGAGGGGGGTGTGTTAACGCGCGGCTTGGCCAACAAGGTAGCGGTCGTCACCGGAGGAGCCACGCTGATCGGCGCGCGTGTCGCCAAGACGCTTGCCGATTGCAAGGTTTCTGTCCTGATTGCCGATATCGAGGAAGAAGCTGGCAAGGCGGCAGCGACCGCGGCCGGCAACGGGACCATCTTTCATCGCACCGACCTGCGAGACGACGCCGAGATCAAAAGCTGCGTCGACGCAACAGTTGCTGCCTTCGGCGGCATCGACTTTCTCGTCAATGTCGCGTGTTCCTATGTGGATGACGCCCTCAACGCCTCGCGTGCGGATTGGCTCACCTCGTTCGACGTCAATGTCGTCGGCGGCGTCATGCTCCTCAAGGCAGCGCGGCCGATTATGGCGGCGCGGGGCGGGGGCGCCGTGGTGAACTTCGGCAGCATCAGCGCCAAGGCCGCGCAGACCGGGCGTTGGCTCTATCCCGTCAGCAAGGCCGCTATCCTGCAATTGACGCGCAGCGAAGCCATCGATCTTGCGGCCGACAAAATCCGGGTCAACTCCGTGTCGCCGGGTTGGACTTGGTCCAACGTGATCTCGGGCCTGGCAAATGGCGATCGGGCCAAGGCCGATGCGGTGGCGGCTCCGTTCCATATGCTGGGACGGTTGGGCGATCCGGATGAGGTCGCGCAAACGGTCGCTTTTCTGCTTTCGGATGAGGCCTCGTTCATTACCGGCGCCGACATCGCGGTGGACGGCGGCTATTCGGCGCTGGGCCCCGAACAGCGCGAGCCGACGATTCCGAAACTCATGGCATAAGAACCGAGCCAATTGCGGGAGGAATTGTGATGCGAAACATAACCATTATCGGTGCCGGCCAGTCCGGTCTGCAATTGGGGCTCGGGCTGCGCCAAAAAGGTTACAGCGTTCGGCTGGTTTCCAACCGTACCGCTGAAGACTTCGCCGCCGGAAAAGTGATGTCGAGCCAATTTATGTTCAACGACGCGCTTCAGTCCGAACGCGATCTCGGCATCAACCATTGGGAGAAGCAATGCCCGTTTACGGCTGCGCTCGGCGTCACAATTGGCGCGCCCGACGGCGGCAAAGCCATCGACTGGGTGTACACGCTCGACAAACCGGGGCAAGCCGTCGACCAGCAAGTCAAATATCCGGGCTGGATGAAGAAGTTTCAGGAGATCGGCGGCGAATTGCTCATTCACGACGCCAAGATCGCCGATCTGGAAAAATACGCACGCGAGAGCGACCTCGTCATCGTCGCCGGCGGCAAGGGCGATATTACCAAACTGTTCGAACGCGATGCGGAACGCTCGCCCTTCGACAAGCCGATGCGCGCGTTGGCCTTGACGTATGTCACCGGGCTCGCCCCCTATCAGCCGACCCGGGTCGCCTTCAATATCGCGCCGACCGTCGGCGAATATTTTGTCTTTCCGGCACTGACGATCACCGGCCCCTGCGAGATCATGGTGTTCGAAGGCATCCCCGGCGGGCCGATGGATTGTTGGAACGACGTCAAAACCCCGGAACAGCACCTCGAATGCAGTCTCGACATTCTGAAGAAATTTTATCCTTGGGAAGCGGAACGGTCGCGTAACGCCAAGCTGACGGACCCGAATGGCATTCTGTCCGGCCGCTTCGCGCCTACGGTGCGCAAGCCGATCGCGCGGCTGCCGTCCGGCGCGCTCGTCCTCGGCATAGCGGATGCCGTTGTGCTCAACGATCCGATTACCGGGCAAGGTTCAAACAATGCCGCCAAATCGGCCCGCATTTACCTCAGGCGCATTCTCGACCATGGCAACAAGCCGTTCGATGCCGCCTGGATGCAGCAGACATTTGATGAGTATTGGAATTATGCGCAGTTCGTCACCGGCTGGACCAACGCCATGCTGCAGCCTCCGCCTCCGCACGTCATCAACATCCTGGTTGCTGCGCAGAGCAAGCCGAAGGTCGGAAAGGCCTTCGTCAACGGCTTCGACGACCCGCGGACGTTTTTCCCCTGGCTCGCGGACCCCGCGGAAGCGGAAAAGTTCGTTCAGGCGGCCTAGGAGGCTCCAGGTGACCGCGATCGCGCGGCGCGCGCCCGACGGTCCGGCGTCGCGGCCTTTTCGCTCGGATGGAACTGGCGCCCGACGCGGCAAAAGCCTAAATGTAGCGGGCTTCGGCCTGCTACGGTCCAAGACCTTGCGCTCGCTCGCCGGTGTGCTATCGGCGAGCGGTTGGCCAGCCCTTCACGCCAGGAGCAAGGCATGTCGGTTCCTCAGAGTGCAACCGTAACCGCCGCGGGATTTTTCTCGGCTTCGCTTGGCGACAGCGATCCGGAGATTGCCGATGCAATCGGCCGGGAGCTCGGACGCCAGCGCGACGAGATCGAGCTGATTGCGTCGGAGAACATCGTCAGCCGCGCCGTGCTTGAGGCGCAAGGCTCGGTGCTGACCAACAAATACGCCGAGGGATTGCCCGGCAAGCGCTATTACGGCGGTTGCCAGTTCGTCGACATCGTTGAGCGGCTGGCGATCGAGCGGGTGACCAGGCTGTTCGGCTGCGCTTTCGCCAATGTGCAGCCGCATTCCGGTGCGTCGGCCAACGCCGAGGTCTTTTTGGCGCTGATGCAGCCCGGCGACACCTTTATGGGGCTTAACCTCGCCGCCGGCGGCCATCTCACCCATGGCTCGCCGGTCAACCTGTCGGGCCGCTGGTTCAAGCCGGTTCCTTACGGCGTGCGGCGCGAGGACCACCTGATCAACATGGACGAGGTCGAGTGGCTGGCCAGGGAGCACCGGCCCAAGATGATCATCGCCGGCGGCTCGGCCTATCCCCGCATCATCGACTTCCGCCGCTTCCGCGAGATTGCCGACGCGGTCGGCGCCTACCTGATGGTGGACATGGCGCATTTCGCCGGCCTGGTGGCCGGCGGCGTGCACCCGAGCCCGTTTCCCCACGCCCATGTGGTGACGACGACAACGCACAAGACGCTGCGCGGGCCGCGTGGCGGGGCCATCCTCGCCGACGACGAAGAGCTTGGGAAAAAGCTTAATTCGGCGGTTTTTCCCGGCATGCAGGGCGGTCCGCTCATGCATGTGATCGCTGCCAAGGCGGTGGCATTCGGAGAGGCGCTCCGTCCTTCGTTCAGAGTTTACGCCAAGAACGTGGTGGAGAACGCCAAAGCGCTTGCGGAAACCCTCAAATCGAGCGGTCTCGATATTGTTTCGGGCGGTACCGATACGCACCTGATGCTGGTCGATCTGCGCAAGAAACGCCTGACCGGCAAAGTCGCGGAAGCCGCCCTTGAGCGCGCTCGCATCACCTGCAACAAGAACGGCATCCCGTACGATCCGGAAAAGCCTTTTGTCACGTCAGGCATACGACTGGGCACACCGGCGGGCACCACACGCGGCTTTGGCATAGCGGAATTCCACCAGGTCGGCGCCATGATCGCCGAGGTGCTGGACGCGCTGTCGCAAAACGGCGCTGACGCGGACGCCGCGGCTGAGGCAAGCGTCCGCGACAAGGTCAAACGTCTGGTCAGCCGGTTCCCGATCTACCAGGGGTAGGGGCGTGGGATGCGCTGTCCGAGTTGTGGAAGCCTCGATACTCAAGTGAAGGACTCGCGGCCGACCGAGGACTCTTCCGTCATCCGGCGTCGCCGCGTCTGCCTGTCGTGCAATTTTCGCTTCACCACCTTCGAGCGGGTGCAATTGCGCGAACTGATTGTGATCAAGCGCAATGGCCGGCGGGTGCCGTTCGACCGCGACAAGCTCCTGCGCTCGGTACAGATCGCGTTGCGCAAGCGTCCGGTTGAGCCCGAGCGCATCGATCAGATGGTCTCGAAGATCGTGCGCGAACTGGAAAGCCAGGGTGAAAGCGAAGTCTCGTCGGAAACGATCGGCGAGACGGTGATGGCCTATCTGCGCGAGCTTGACGATGTCGCCTATGTGCGTTTCGCATCGGTCTACCGCAATTTCCGCGAGGCCAAGGACTTCGAGACGGCGCTGGCCGAATTATCGGGAGAAGAGGCCGCGGAGATCGCGCGCAAGTGAGCGCGCCATCAACCGCCCTGCCGCCAGATCAGCGCTTTATGGCGTTGGCGCTCGTGCTGGGCCGCCGCGGCCTTGGTCATACCTGGCCCAATCCCGCGGTCGGCGCCGTGATCGTCAAGGACGGCGCCCTCGTCGGCCGTGGCTGGACGCAAGCCGGCGGCCGGCCGCATGCGGAGATCGAGGCGCTGCGCCGCGCCGGCCATGCCGCGCGCGGTGCTACGTTGTACGTGACGTTGGAGCCTTGCTCGCATCACGGCAAATCGCCGCCCTGTGCCGATGCGGTGATCGCCGCCGGCATCGCGCGCGTGGTTTCGGCGCTGGAAGATCCCAATCCCAAGGTGGCGGGCGAAGGTCACGCTCGGCTGCGTGCGTGCGGCATCGCAGTCGAGGTCGGCGTCGGCGCCAAGGTGGCACGCCATGACCATACCGGGCATATCAGGCAGGTCACCGACGGCCGGCCCAATGTGATGCTCAAGCTCGCGGTTTCGGCCGACGGCAAGGTGGCGGCCGCCGGCCGAACGCCGGTGGCCATCACCGGGGCGGTGGCGCGCGACCGCGTGCATCTGATGCGTGCTCAGAGCGACGCGATTATGGTGGGCATCGGCACTGTGCTCGCCGACGATCCGCTACTGACCTGCCGGCTGCCGGGCATGGTGCAAGATTCGCCAGTGCGTGTCGTGCTCGACAGCAAGCTCCGGCTGCCACCCGATTCGCGGCTGGTGCGAACCGCGCACGAAGTGCCGACATGGGTAATAGCCGGGCAACACCGGTCGCGCGCTGCCGAGGAAGCGTTGCAGGCGGAGGGCGTCGAGGTGTTGCGGGCGCCGGAGCGCGAGTCGGGTTTGGATATATCTGCTGTGCTGAACGTTATTGCCGAACGCGGCATCACCCGGCTTATGGTGGAGGGCGGTCCCACTCTGGCCGCTACCCTGCTGGCCGCTGACCTCGTCGACGAGGCGGTGCTGTTCCGGTCGCCGAAGGTCATGGGGAGCGATGGCGTCGATGCGCTCGAGGGTCTGCCGCTCACAGCGCTGACGCAATCGCCGCGGCTGCGATGTATAGCCAGCGAGCCGGCCGGAACCGATACGCGAGACGTTTACGAGCGAAGGTGAATGCGTGTTTACCGGCATAATCAGCGACTTAGGTGAAGTTATTGAAGTCGACGAGGAGGCTGGAGGCTGGCGCCGCCTCCGCATCGCCTGCGGTTACGATCCAGGCACGATCGATATTGGCGCTTCAATCGCCTGCTCCGGCCCATGTCTGACCGTCGTCGCGCGCGGGCGAGAAGGTCAGCGCGCGTGGTTTACGGTCGATGCGGCAGTCGAGACCTTGCGCGTAACGACGGCCGGAGCCTGGCAGCGCGGCACCAGGCTCAACCTCGAGCGGGCGCTGCGGCTTGGTGACGAACTCGGCGGGCACCTGGTCAGCGGCCATGTCGACGGGATCGCCGACCTCGTTGTCCGCGACGATCTGCCCGACATGGCGCGGATGGCGTTTCGTGTGCCGAGCGAGCTGGCGCGGTTTATCGCTCCCAAGGGCTCGGTCGCGCTCGATGGCATTTCGCTGACGGTCAACGAGGTCGAGGGCGACAGATTTTCCGTGCTGATCATCCCGCACACCCTGAAGGTCACAACACTCGGAGCGCTTCGCGCAGGCGCGCGGCTGAACCTCGAAGTCGACCAAATGGCGCGCTACGCGGCGCGCCTGTTGGAAGCAGCGCGGCCGCATGAAGCCTGAGCCGCGCTTGTTCGCGCCCTTCGCGCTTGCTACGACCTCGCCCGCAATCGGAGAGCAAAGATGGCCGGGCAGCGGCGGGGCAAACGTGAGAGAAATGACGCCGGGGGCGCGCGCATCCTCGTCGTCGAAGCCCGCTACTACGATGATATCGCCGACGCGCTCCTTGCCGGGGCCATGAAAGTGCTCGCAGAGGCGCGGGCGGAGGTCGACCGTATCAGCGTACCGGGCTCGCTCGAAATCCCCGCCGCCATCGCCATTGCGCTCGACGCGGCGCAAAGAACGCGCCGCCCTTATGACGGCGTCGTCGCGCTCGGTTGTGTCATCCGCGGCGATACCATCCATTTTGAGATCGTCTCGCATCAGTCCGCGCGCGGATTGATGGACCTTTCGATCGCCCGCAACCTGCCGATTGGAAATGGCATCATCACCGTCAATACCGAGGCGCAGGCGGTCGCCCGCGCCCGCATGGAAGAGCAGGACAAGGGTGGCGACGCCGCGCGCGCTGCGCTCGCGCTTCTGCGCCTCAAGCGAGAGCTGGCGGAGCGGTGATGGCGCGCGCTGGGACCAAAGCCGGAGCGACTGAGCAGCGCAAAGCCAACAAGCGCGGCGCGGCGCGGCTCGCCGCGGTGCAGGCGCTTTACCAGATGGACCTCGCCGGCACCGGCTTGAACGAGATTTTGGCCGAGTTCGAGAGCCATTGGCTTGGCTCCGAAGTCGAGGGCGCGCAATACCGTCCGGCGGAAGCGGCCTTTTTTCGCGATATCGTCGGCGGCGTCGTGCGCGAGCAAACGCGGCTCGATCCACAGATCGACGCTGCGTTGACCCGCGGCTGGCCTCTCAAGCGCATCGAAGCGCTGTTGCGCGCAGTACTGCGCGCCGGCGCCTATGAGCTCGCCTGCCGGCGCGACGTGCCGGCGCGCGTGGTGATGTCAGAGTATGTCGATGTCGCGTCGGCGTTTGTCGACCGAGACGAAACCGGCATGGTCAACGCCGTGCTCGATCAGCTGGCGCACGAGCTACGCGCGGACGAGTTCGAGCGCGCCGGCGATTAGTTCGGGGTCAACCACAAACGAATGGCAGCGCCGTCGGGCTGCGGAAGTTTGACGACGAATTCCAGGCGATTTTATCGACGGTGAGATGGTACTCTGGCACGCGCTCGAGAAAGCGCCGCATCGCGACCTCGGTCACGAGCCGCGCCATTTGGCTGCCGAGACAGAAATGCTTGCCGGAGCCGAAGCCAAGATGGCCGAGGGGCCGCCGCTCGATGGCGAAAGTGTCCGCATCGGGGAATTTGCGTCCATCGCGATTGCCCGCGCCGAAGGCCAGCACCACCTTGTCGCCCGAGTGAATTGTCCTTCCATGCAGCGTGATGTCGCGGGTCGCCGTTCGTTTGAAGCGCTGCGCCGAGGTATTAAAGCGCAGTGATTCTTCGATCGCCGGCGCGATGAGTGCCGGGTCGGCCACCAGCCGCCGCCGCGCGTCGGGGTAATCGTGAAGATTAAGCGCGAACATGCTCATGAAGCTCAACAGCGACTCCACCCCCGCCATGACGAAGGTCGCGGTAGTGAGCACGATCTCACGCTCCGACAGGCGATCGCCGTCGATCTCGGCCTCGGCGAGGTGGGTGATCAGGTCATCGGTCGGGTTGGCGCGGCGTGCCGCTACCTCAGCGGTGAGAAAATCACTCAGGTCTTTGAACGCGGCGATGTGCTCCGGCTTGCGTCCCTTCACCGTTTTGTCGGTCGAGACGGCGAGGATGACCTTGCGCCTGATCTCGGCATGATCGCGCGCCGGCAGGCCCATGGTGCGGAACAAAAGCCCGACCGCGATCTGGCTGGAAAAGTCGTTGATGAACTCGAACGTCCTTTGCTCGCTGATACGCTCAAGCGAGCGGTCGGCGATCTCGAGCGTCGGCTCGACCAGCCGGTCGAGATTACGCTTAAGAAAAGCGGCTTGGCTCAAAGCGCGCAGCCGGTCGTGCCGCGGCGGATCGGTCGTTCCCAGCGTCGCGCCGGCGCGGCCCGGAAGCTCGTCGATCATGTTGCCTTGCGCGGACGAGAATGTTTGCCAGTCGCGCGCCGCCTCGACGATGTCGTCGTAGCGCGACAAGATCCAAAGCTGCGCGCTTTCGCTCCAGCAACAGGGGTATTGGTCGCGCAGCACCGCGTAACAGGGAAACGGATCGGCGTCTATCAGAGGCGAATAAAGATCGAAGGGCTCCACGGCATTTCCTCGGGGTTCCGGCGCTGATAGAGGATTAGCACAATCTGTTTGTGGGCCGTGCAAGGCGAACTCAATGGATTCGGCCGAGGACCGACTGATCGCGCGCTATTTTCGCCCGCTCGCCACGGCGCCGGGCGCATTCGGCCTCGCCGATGACGCTGCGGTCGTGACCCCGCCGCCTGGATGCGATCTGGTCCTCAAAACCGACGGCGTCATCGCCGGCGTGCATTTCTTTGCCGACGACCCGGCGGAAGGCATCGGCCGCAAGGTGCTGCGCATGAACCTGTCCGATCTCGCCGCCAAAGGCGCCAAGCCGTTGGGCTTTCTGCTTGCGCTGGCGTTGCCGGCTGGAACTGACGAGGCCTGGATCGCAGCCTTCGCCGCCGGGCTTGGCGAGGATGCCGGCCGTTATGGCTGTCCACTCCTCGGCGGCGACACCGACCACACTCCCGGCCCGGTCGCGGTGTCGATCGCCGCGTTCGGTGTCGTGCCGCATGGAACAATGGTGCGCCGCTCGACCGCCAAAATCGGCGACTGTGTCGTCGTGACCGGCACGATTGGCGATGCGGCGCTGGGCCTAAAGCTCCGGGCCGACCGCAGCCTCGCCAAGAACTGGCAGCTCACCAAGGCTATGGCCGCCCACTTCGAGCAACGTTATCTGCTGCCGCAGCCGCGCGGCGCGCTCGCGGAGGCGGTGCTGCACTATGCCACCGCCGCGATGGATGTTTCCGACGGGCTCGCCGGCGATCTCGGCAAGTTGTGTCGGGCGTCCGCAGTTGCGGCCGCAATTGACCTGGCGCGGGTGCCGCTCTCGGAGGCCGCGCGCGCCGCCGTGGCCGCGGCGCCGGAGCTGATCGAAACGGTGCTCACAGGCGGCGACGATTATGAGATCGTCTTGACGCTGGCGCCAGAAAAGCTGGCCGCGTTCCGCACCGCAGCCCAGGCTGCCGGTGTTCCGGTCACCGAGATCGGGCGCATGCAAGCGGGCGGGGATGCCCATTTCACTTACGAAGGCAAAGCGCTGACCTTGGCGCGGCCCTCCTACAGCCATTTTTAGGGCCGCCGTACTCGAAATGGATCACCGGGTCTCGGCGCTTCGCGCCGACCCGGGGATGACGCCAAACGGCTTCACTTCCGCCGCGAGATCGGCTGGTACTCGCGCCGCGGCGAGCCGGTATAGAGCTGACGCGGGCGGCCGAGTTTCTGGTGCGGGTCCTCGATCATTTCCTTCCACTGGGCGATCCAGCCGACGGTGCGTGCGACCGCAAACAGCACCGTGAACATCGAGGTCGGGAAGCCCATGGCGCGCAGCGTGATGCCCGAGTAGAAGTCGACATTCGGATAAAGCCGCTTTGACACGAAGTAGTCGTCGTGCAGCGCGATGCGCTCGAGCTCCATGGCAACGTCGAGCAGCGGATCATTGACGCCGAGCTCATGCAAAACCTCGTGGCAGGTCTTCTGCATGATTTTCGCGCGCGGGTCGTAGTGCTTGTAGACGCGGTGGCCGAAGCCCATCAGCCGGAACAAATCGTTGGGGTCCTTGGCGCGTTTGACGTATTCGGGAATGCGATCGACCGAGCCGATCTCGCCGAGCATTTTCAGTGCCGCCTCGTTGGCGCCGCCGTGCGCGGGCCCCCACAGGCAGGCAATGCCCGCGGCGATGCAGGCGAATGGATTGGCGCCGGTCGAGCCGGCGAGCCGCACCGTCGAGGTCGACGCGTTCTGCTCGTGGTCTGCATGCAAAGTGAAGATGCGGTCCATGGCGCGCGAGACCACCGGATTGACCTTGTATTCCTCGCACGGCACCGCGAAGCACATGCGCAGGAAATTTGATGCGAAATCGAGGTCGTTCTTGGGATACACAAACGGCTGACCGACCGAATACTTGTAGGCCATCGCCGCCAGCGTTGGCGATTTGGCGATCATGCGGATCGAAGCGATCATCCGCTGGGTCGGATCGGTGATGTCGGTGAAGTCGTGATAAAAGGCCGACAGTGCGCCGACGCACCCGGTCATGACCGCCATCGGATGGGCGTCGCGGCGGAAGCCTTGAAAGAACCGGCTCATCTGCTCGTGGATCATGGTGTGATGGACCACGCGGTCGTCGAAATTCTCCTTCTGCGCGGCGGTCGGCAGCTCACCGTAAAGCAGCAGGTAGCAGGTTTCGAGGAAGTCGCCGTGCTCGGCCAGATCTTCGATCGGATAGCCGCGGTAAAGCAGCACGCCTTCGTCGCCGTCGATATAGGTGATCTTCAACTCGCAGCTTGCCGTCGAGGTAAAGCCGGGATCGTAGGTGAAGATGCCCGCCTCGCTGTAGAGCTTGCTCACGTCCAGCACTTGGGGACCGATCGTCCCGTCACGAAGCGGAAACGCATGGCTCTTGTCGCCGATCGTCAGCGTGCCAGTCTTGATGTTCGCGCCGGTCTTTGCGTCCATGATCGCATCCTCGCTGTCTGAAACAGTCTTACAGTCAGCCTAACAGTGCGGTGCACGCGGCCTTAGAGGCCAAACAGTGATCCAACCTTGCCGATCCGGCTTTATTGGCCTAGCGCAACGCCGTGTGCACCGCAAGAAAATAGGCGGTAAACCGGGACCGCGCCAGTCCGGTGCGGCGACGGAACGTAAGCGGCAGCAAGCACACTGACCAACCAGCGCTTGCAGGTTCCAAGGATCAACCGGCGCGGGACTGTGCGCTTTCCAACCTGACCTGATCGGTGATGCGAGCTAAGCTCTCGGATTTACCGAGCACGATCAGAACTTCGAAGATGCCAGGCGACGTGGTGCGGCCGGTGAGTGCTGCCCGCAGGGGCTGCGCGACCGCGCCGAGCTTAACACCTTTGCGCTCGGCGAACGTACGCACCGCCTGTTCGGTTGCCTCGGTGGTCCACGGCGCGACCCGCGCCAGTTCGGGCCCGATTTCGCGCAGCAGCGCCCGCGCTTCCGGCGTCAACAGGCCGGTCGCCTTGTCATCCATACCGATCGGCCGGTCGGCCAGCAAAAAATACGCCCCATCAATGAGATCAATGAGGGTCTTGGCGCGCTCCTTCAAGCTCGGCATCGCCGCCAGCAATTGCTGCCGCAGCTGTGGTGTCATCTTGCTGGCGACGGCACCGCCGTTCGCGAGATGCGGCAGAAGCTGATCGATCGCGCCGAGCAGCGCCTCATTGTCGCTTATGCGGATGTAGTGACCGTTGAGGCTTTCCAGCTTGGCGAAGTCAAACCGCGCCGGCGAACGGCCGATCTGCGGCAGATCGAATGCCGCGAGCATTTCCTCGGTGGAGAATATCTCCTGATCGCCGTGGCTCCAGCCGAGCCGCACCAGGTAATTACGCAGTGCCGCCGGCAGGTAGCCCATGGCGCGGTAGGCGTCGACGCCGAGCGCGCCATGCCGCTTGGAAAGCTTCGAGCCGTCAGGCCCGTGGATCAACGGAATATGCGCCATCACCGGCACTGGCCAGTCTAGCGCGTCGTAAATCTGCTTCTGCCGTGCGGCGTTGGTCAAATGGTCGTCGCCGCGGATGACGTGGGTCACCGCCATGTCATGGTCATCGACCACGACGGCGAGCATGTAGGTCGGCGTGCCGTCGGAGCGCAGCAGCACGAGGTCGTCGAGGTTCTCGTTCTGCCAGACTACGCGGCCCTGAACCTGATCCTCGATGACGGTTTCGCCGGTCAGCGGCGCCTTGAGGCGGATGGTCGGCTTGACCCCCGGCGGCGCCGCGCTCGGGGCGCGATCGCGCCAGCGGCCGTCATAGAGCTTGGCGCGGCCCTCGCGCCGCGCCGCCTCGCGCATCTGCGCCAGTTCCTCCTGGCTCGCATAGCAGCGATAGGCGTGCCCTATGGCGAGGAGCTGCTCGACCACCTCCTGGTGTCGCGCCGAGCGGGAAAACTGATAGATCGCCTCGCCGTCCCATTCGATGCCGAGCCAGGTGAGACCATCGAGGATGGCGTCAATGGCGGCTTGCGTCGAGCGCTCGCGATCGGTGTCCTCGATTCGCAGCAGCATCTTGCCGCCACGCCCGCGGGCGTAAAGCCAGTTGAACAGCGCGGTGCGGGCGCCGCCGATATGGAGAAAACCGGTCGGCGAGGGGGCAAAGCGGGTGACGACGCTCATTCTCGGTCTTGATCGTTGTGGAAATCGTTACCGACGCGCGCTCGTGTAGCACAGCTAGAAGTGAAAGAAAGTTAAGGAGTTCCGTTTTGCCTGCGGACTTGACCGGGAGAGCCAATTTGTCCAATCCGGGCGCACCGCTCGGGCGGCGGCACGGAAGCGATCATGAGCGTGGCGGAAACGGCGGTTCGGGAAGCGGGGCAGGATTTCATCCGCGACATCATTCGCGCCGATCTGGCGTCTGGCCGGCACAAGGCGATCGTCACCCGATTCCCGCCGGAGCCGAACGGTTATCTGCATATCGGTCACGCCAAGTCGATCTGCCTGAATTTCGGCGTCGCCGGGGAATTCGGCGGCCACTGCAATCTGCGCTACGACGACACCAACCCGACCAAAGAGGCGCAGGAATATATCGACGCCATCGAGCGCGACGTGCGCTGGCTCGGCTTCGACTGGGGCGCGCATCTTTATCACGCCTCGGATTATTTCGAGCGGCTGTACGAGTGGGCGGAACACCTGATCCGCGCCGGCAAGGCCTATGTCGACGACCAGACGCAGGAAGAGATGCGGCTCACCCGCGGCACGCTGACCGAGGCAGGCACCGAGAGTCCCTATCGCGGCCGCGGCGTGGAGGAAAACCTCGATCTGTTTCGCCGCATGCGCACCGGCGAGTTTCCCAACGGCGCCCGCGTGCTGCGCGCCAAGATCGACATGGGCTCCGGCAATATCAATCTGCGCGACCCGGTGCTCTATCGCATTCTTCACGCCGAGCATCCGCACACCGGCACGGCCTGGTGCATCTATCCGAGCTACGATTTCGCTCACGGCCAGTCCGACGCGATCGAGGGCGTCACCCACTCGATCTGCACGCTCGAATTCGAGGATCATCGGCCGCTCTACGACTGGTTCCTCGACAACCTGCCGGTTCCCTCGCACCCGCATCAGTACGAGTTCGCCCGGCTCAACCTCACTTATACGGTGCTGTCGAAGCGCGTGCTGACGGAACTGGTGCGCGGCGGCCACGTCGGCGGCTGGGACGATCCGCGCATGCCGACGCTCGCGGGGCTCCGCCGGCGCGGCGTGCCGCCGGCGGCGATCCGCGACTTCGTCAAACGCATCGGGGTCGCCAAGGCGAACAGCACCGTCGACGTCGGCATGCTGGAATTTTCCATCCGCGAGCACCTGAACAAAACCGCGCAGCGGCGGATGGCGGTGTTGCGGCCGCTGAAAGTCGTGATCGAAAATTACCCGGAGCGCCAGAGCGAGGAGGTCGAGGCGGTCAACCATCCCGAGGACGCGAACGCCGGCACCCGGCGCGTGCGTTTCGGCCGCGAGATTTTCATCGAGCGCGACGATTTCATGGAGAACCCGCCGAAGAAATTTTTCCGGTTGTCGCCGGGCGCCGAGGTGCGGCTGCGCTACGCCTATTTCATCACCTGCCGCGAGGTTAAGAAGAATACCGCCGGCGAGGTGATCGAGCTTCGCTGCACTTACGATCCGGCGACCAAGGGCGGCAATGCGCCCGACGGCCGCAAGGTCAAGGCGACGCTGCACTGGGTCTCGGCGGCGGATTCCGTGCCGGCCGAAGTGCGGCTCTACAATCCGCTGTTCCTGCGCCCCGATCCCAACGCGGCGAATTTTGTCGCCGATCTCAATCCGCAATCGCTCGAAGTGATTGCCGGTGCGCGCGTCGAGCCCGCTTTGGCGGAGACCAATTCCGCTGAGGCGGTGCAGTTCGAACGGCAAGGCTATTTCTGCCGCGATCCGGATTCGAAGCCCGATCGTCTGGTGTTCAACCGCACCGTTGGGCTGCGCGACAGCTGGGCCAAAGTTTCCGCTGCCGGCTAAAACCCCACTCGCCATTCGTTCGCGCTTAGGTAGCATCGCTGCGGTATTGGGCGCGCAAAGCTTTGGGGGCGCGCGGTGGCGGACGAGGGTGGTGCGCGAAGTCGCGCGCGAACTGGCATACGGGCTGGCGTAAGGACTTGGCCGGTCGAGAGGGCGCGACAAGCCTGGGGCGCGGGCTGGCCGCAGGCTGAGTTCGCCGTCCCCGCGCGCGTCCGCGAATGGGCGCTCGCCGAAGTCGGCGCCGGGCGCTTGTTGCCGTGGTTTGCGGTCGCCTTCGGCGCCGGCATTGTTCTTTATTTCACGGCAGAGCGTGAGCCGACCTGGTGGGCGACGGCGGCCTTGGCCGTCGTTGCCGCTATGGTTGCGGTGCTCCTGCGCCGGCGGTCGGTGGGCTTGGTACTCGCGCTTGGCTTTTTCGCCATCTGCGCAGGCTTTGCGGTCGCAACGTTGAAGACCGCGCTGATCGATCATCCGGTGCTGCGCTATCCGGCTTTCGGCGTGTCACTCGCAGGCTTCGTCGAGTTACGCGAAGAGAGCCAGAAGACCGATCGCTTCGTGCTGCGGCTGAGCCGCATCGACGGCAAACGCATCGTCGGTAAGCCGGAACGCGTGCGGCTGTCCGTGCGTCGCGGCCGGACGCCGCCCGCCGGCGCCTATGTTGAGGCAAAGGCGCAGCTTAATCCGCCGCTCGAGCCGCTACGGCCCGGCAGCTACGATTTCGCCCGCGACCTTTACTTCCAGCGCCTCGGCGCCTCCGGCTTTGTCAACGGCGCTATCAAGATCGTGACGCCGCCGGCAGCGGCGGGTTTGCGGTTGCGCGCCAATGCCTTCATTCAAGGCCTGCGCGACGGCATCGATCTGCGCATCCGCTCGGTGCTGTCCGGCGATGTCGGCTCCATTGCCTCGGCGCTGATCACAGGCAAGCGCGATGCAATTACGCCACATGTTTACGATGCGATGTTCGTGTCCGGCATCGGCCACGTGCTGTCGATCTCGGGTTATCACATGGCCGTGGTCGCCGGCGTCGTGTTCTTTGTCGTCCGCGCTCTGTTGGCGTTGATCCCCGGGCTTGCCGACCGGGCACCGATCAAGAAATGGGCGGCTCTTGCCGCGTTGCTGGTGACCGCGTTCTATCTCGTGCTGTCCGGCGCGGAAGTCGCGACCCAACGCTCGTTCATCATGATCGCGATCGTGCTGATCGGCGTCCTGCTCGACCGGCCGATTCTGACGCTGCGTACCGTGACGATTGCCGCACTGGTGGTGCTTTTGTTCGCGCCCGAAGCGGTGGTGCATCCGAGCTTCCAGATGTCGTTTGCGGCGACGCTGGCGCTCATTGCCGGCTACGAGCGCGGCATACCCTGGGCGCGCGCCGGAGCCGATACGTCGCTCGGCGCTCGCGCCGCACTTTGGGGCGTGCGCGAAATTGTAAGTCTCATCGTTGCCTCGCTGCTCGCCGGGCTCGCCACGACGCCTTACGCGGCCGATCACTTCCACCGGCTCGCGCCCTATGGCGTGCTCGCCAATCTTCTGGCCATGCCGATCGTGTCCGGCTGGGTAATGCCGATGGGCATTCTCGGCGTCGTCGCCATTCCGTTCGGCTTCGACGGCATGTTCTGGCGGCAGATGGGCTACGGCATCCAGTGGATGGACGCGGTGGCACTTTGGGTCGCGAGCCTCCCTGGCGCCTTCGGTCGCGTGACGTCATTCGGCACCGGACCGCTTTTGCTCGCTACGGCCGGTTTGCTCCTGATTTGTCTCCTAAAGACCCCGCTGCGCTGGAGCGGTGTGGCGTTCGTCATACTGGCGGTCCTTTTTGCCGCGCACACGCCGGTGCCGGACATTCTGGTTGCTGCCGACGGGCGGGCATTCGCGGTACGCGGCGCCGACGGCCGGCTCGCGTTCCACCGCAGCGGCGGCGATACGTTTGCGACGCGCGAATGGCTGGCCGCCGATGCCGATGGCCGCGACCCCGCCGATCCAAAGCTGGGCGAGGGCATCGCCTGCGATCCGTCAGCCTGTATCGGCAAACTCGCCGACGGAGGGCTGGTTGCCTACGCGCTTGCGCCGGACGCGTTCGAGGACGACTGCCGCCGCGCTGCCATCGTCGTTGCGACGCGCGACGCGCCCCCCGGCTGTTCCGCGATCGTGATCGGGCGCAGCCTTTGGCGCGAACGCGGGGCGCTGGCGCTGCGCCGCGATGGCACGGGCTTCATCGTCGAATCCGCCCGGCCCGCGAATTTCGATCGTCCATGGGCGCCGCGTCCGCAGCGCAGGGAACGGGCCGCCAATTCCGAAACCGGGAGAAATCCGTCTGCGGCCTCACGCACACCGCCGCGCGACGCGACGCCGAAGGCTGAGGATCTCGAAGCGGATGACTAGGAGAGGCCGACAAAAGAGGCGTGGATGGCCGGAACGAGCGCCCGGCCATGACGAGATGATAGCTGAGCGAAGATCAATATCTTCGGAACAAACCCACCAGCTTGCCCTGAATGCGCACGCGGTTCGGCGGCAGGATCCGCACCTCATAAGCGGTGTTGGCGGGTTCGAGCGCGATCGAGGCGCCGCGCCGCCGGAAGCGCTTGAGGGTGGCTTCCTCGTCGTCGATAAGCGCGACGACAATGTCGCCGGTGTCGGCGGCATCGCTGCGTTTGAGGAGCGCAATGTCGCCGTCGAGAATGCCGGCCTCGATCATCGAATCGCCGCGCACTTCCAGAGCAAAATGCTCGCCCGCGCTCAGAAGATCCGGCGGCATGTTGATGGTGTGGCTGCGGGTCTGAATGGCTTCGATCGGCGTGCCGGCGGCGATGCGGCCCATGACCGGCACGGCGACTGGCCGGCCGCCTTCGTCCTCGGAGGCGGCGCGCACCCGGCCGAGATTGCCCTCGATGACGCTCGGCGTGAAGCCGCGGGTGCGATTCGATGCCATGCCGTGGGCGACGGACTTCGGGCAGCTTGATCACCTCGATGGCGCGCGCCCTGTTCGGCAGCCGGCGGATGAAGCCGCGCTCCTCCAGTGCGGTAATGAGGCGGTGAATGCCGGATTTGGAGCGCAAATCGAGCGCGTCCTTCATCTCGTCGAAGGACGGTGGAACTCCAGCCTCCTTGAGACGCTCATGGATAAAACGCAGGAGTTCAGCTTGCTTGCGCGTGAGCATCGGCGCTTCCCCATCCGGCCGCCAAAGAGCCGAAACAAATCATGAACGGACACTATCCGTTCCATATGTGTTCCGCAACCATTTAATTTGAGGTGAAGAAAACGGAGGCGCCGCCAAACCGCCGCTTAACGCTCGAATTTAACGATTCTGCACCGGTTGCCGGCTTTGGCCGCCGGCTCGTAAGGTTCTCGGATCAAAAGGCAATCGGCTTTCGCCAGCGGCCTGATCATCGAACTGTCCTGGACCGGGAAGGGCGTTGCGACCGGCCCCTGCGCGCCGTCTTCCAAGGTCGCGCGCAGATAATCTGCGCGCTCGTCATTTTCCGGCAGATCGCAGCCCAGCACGGCCAATTCGGTGTGCGGCGTGAGATCGCGTCGTCCCGCGAGACAGCGGATCAGCGGCACAAGAAAAAGAAATCCGCACACGAACGCCGACACCGGATTGCCGGGGACGCCGAGCACGTGCATGGCGCCGAGCCGGCCATACATCAGCGGCCGGCCGGGCCGCAGCGCCAGTCGCCAGAACGACAGCGTCATGCCCTCGGCGGTAAAGGCCTTCTGCACCAGATCGTAATCGCCGACCGAAGCGCCGCCGCTGGTGACGAGAATGTCGGCCTGAAGTTCGCGCGCCCGGCGGACCGCGGCAATCGTATCGTCGAGCCGGTCGTGGACGATGCCCAGATCCACCGCGTCGGCACCTTGCGCGCGCACCAGCGCCGCAAGCGCGAAGCTGTTCGAGGAGACGATTTGGCCGGGGCCCGGCTCTACGCCCGGCGTCACCAGCTCGTCGCCGGTAGCGAATAGTGCCACCTTGGGCCGCCGATGCACCGGCACCAGCGGATGGCTCATGGCGGCGGCGAGCGCGAGATCGCGCGCCGTGAGCCGGTGGCCGGCGTTCAAGAGGATGTCGCCCGCCTTGAAATCGAGCCCGCGTACGCGGATGTGCCGGCCTGTCGCGCTCGGTTTTTCCACCTCGACGCTGCCGCCGTCGCGCTTGGTGTGTTCCTGGATCACCACCGTATCGGCGCCACCCGGCATCACGCCGCCGGTGAAGATACGCGCCGCTTCGCCGGGACCGATCGAGCGCGCAAAGGGCCGGCCGGCGGCGACCTCGCCGATGACTTTCAGGCGCACCGGCGCACTCGCCACGTCCGCGGTACGCACCGCATAGCCATCCATGGCCGAAACATCGGCCGGCGGCTGCGTGCGCAGCGCTTTGAGATCGTAGGTGAGAACGCAGCCCTCAGCCTCGGCCAGCGGCACTTCGTCAGCCGGCAATGGCGCGGCGTGTTCGAGCACACGTTCGAGCGCATCAGCGACCGACAGTAACGCCACGGCCTCACTCCTGCGCGCGATAATGACCGCTGCGGCCGCCGCGCTTTTCCACGAGCCGGATGCCCTCGATGCGCATGCCGCGTTCGACCGCCTTCACCATGTCATAGATGGTGAGACAGGCGACGGCGACGGCAGTCAGCGCCTCCATCTCGACCCCGGTCGGCCCCGCGACTTTTACGCGCGCTTTAACGGCAATCCCAGGCAGCTTGGCATCGGGGGTGACGTCGACCTCGACCTTCGAGATGGTGAGCGGGTGGCAGAGCGGGATCAATTCGTGCGTGCGCTTGGCGGCCATGATGCCGGCGATGCGCGCAGCCCCCAGCACATCGCCCTTTTTCGCGTCGCCCTTGCGCACGATGTCGAGCGTGGCGCGCGTCATAAGCACTCGCCCTTCGGCGAGCGCTTCGCGCTGGGTTGCGGGCTTGGCCGAAACGTCGACCATGTGGGCCTCGCCCCGCGTCCCGAGATGGCTCAGTTTCGCGCGCCGTGCCACTGCGATCACCGGGCCGAAGCGAGCGCGGCGCTGCGCGCCAATAGCGCGCGCGTTGCCGCGGCAACGTCACTCTGGCGCATCAGGCTCTCGCCAACGAGGAACGTCGAAATGCCGACCTTGGCGAGCCGGGTGAGATCGGGCGGTGCGAATATGCCGCTCTCGCCGACGATAACGTAGCCCGCCGGAATGAGCGGCGCGAGCAGTTCGGAAGTCGCAAGCGTGGTCTCGAAAGTCTTGAGGTTTCGGTTGTTGATGCCAAGAAGCCGCGAGCGAAGTCGCAGCGCGCGATCAAGCTCCCGCCGCTCGTGGACTTCGACGAGCACGTCCATGCCGAGCGCGAACGCCGCCGCCTCGAGCTCGGCGGCGCAGCCATCGTCGACCGCGGCCATGATGATGAGGATGCAATCGGCGCCCGCCGCGCGCGCCTCCAGCACCTGATGCGGATCGTACATAAAATCCTTGCGCAACACCGGCAGCGCACCGGCCGCGCGGGCCTGACGCAGATGATCGAGCGAGCCCTGGAACGAGGGCGTGTCGGTCAGCACCGACAGGCAGGTGGCGCCGCCGGCCTGATAGGCTGCGGCCAGCGACGGCGGATCGAAGTTCTCGCGGATCAGTCCCTTCGATGGGCTTGCCTTCTTGATCTCGGCAATGAGCGCATAGTCGCCGGCCGCAAGCCGCCGCTCGATCGCCGCCAGGAATCCGCGCGGCGCGCTCGCCGCTTTGGCTTGTCGTTCGAGGGCCGCAAGCGGATGGCGGCGCTTTAACGCGGCGATTTCCTCGCGCTTATAGGCGGCGATTTCGGCGAGAATGTCAGCCATTGTTGGAGACCGCGATCAGGCGATCGAGCCGGCCTTCGGCTTCGCCGGAATCGACCGAGTGGGCGGCGGCGTGGAGCCCGTCCTTGAGGTCTTTCGCCTTGCCTGCGACCACCAGCGCGGCGGCGGCATTGAGCAGCGCCACGTCGCGAAACGCGGACGGCTTGCCTTCGAGCACGTTGAGCACCGCCGCGGCGTTCGCTTCCGCGTCACCGCCGCGCAACGCTTCCGGCTTGACTTTGCGCAGGCCGAGCTCCTCCGGCGATATCTCGAAGGTCTTCACATGGCCATCTTCAAGCGCGGCGACGCTGGTCGGCCCCGAAGTGGTGATCTCGTCGAGCCCGTCGGAGCCGTGCACCACCCACGCTCGTTCGGCGCCGAGATTTTTCAACACTAACGCCAGCGGCTGGGTCCATTGCTTGGAGAACACGCCAACCATCTGCCGGCGCACGCCCGCCGGATTGGAGAGCGGGCCGAGCAGGTTGAAAATCGTCCGCGTCGCCAATTCGACCCGCGTCGCTGCGACATTCTTCATCGCCGGATGATGCGCGGGCGCGAACATGAAGCCGATACCGGCCTCGGCGATGCAGCGGCCGATCGCTTCGGGCGCGAGATTGATGTTGACGCCGAGTGCGGTGAGCACATCGGCGGCGCCGGAGCGCGACGACAATGCGCGATTGCCATGCTTGGCGACGGGAACGCCGGCACCGGCGACGATCAACGCAGCACAGGTGGAAATGTTAAACGAGCCAGAGGCGTCGCCACCGGTGCCGACGACATCGATTGCATCTGCCGGAGCGCTCACCCGCAACATTTTGGCGCGCATCGCCGAGACCGCTCCGGTGATCTCGTCGACCGTCTCGCCGCGCACCCGCAAGGCCATCAGCAGTCCGCCCATCTGCGAGGGCGTGGCTTCGCCCGACATCATCTGCTCGAAGGCGGTCGCGGCTTCTTCACGACCGAGCGCGGCGCCGGTCGCGACTTTGCCGATCAGGGCCCTGAATGCGTCGGTCACGATCAAGCTCTCGGTTCAGACTCGCGCCCGCAGCTTCTGCGCTGGCGCCTTGGCGGGGTGCGGCTCACTCCGCCGGCCGCTTGCGGCATTCCATGCGGCGGCGATGTCGAGAAAGTTTTTCAGAATGAGGTGGCCGTGCTCCGAGGCGATGCTTTCGGGATGGAACTGAACGCCATGCACCGGCAACTGCTTGTGCGCAAGCCCCATGACCAGCCCGTCTTCAGTTTCCGCTGTCACGGTAAGCTCGTCCGGCAGGCTATCGCGCTCGACCACCAGCGAATGATAGCGTGTCGCCTGGAACGGGGCGTTGATGCCGCGGAAAATGCCGGCGCCGCTGTGGCGGATCTCGGAGAGTTTGCCGTGCACCGGCGCGGGCGCCCGCACCACCTTGCCGCCGAAAGCGTCGCCGATCGCCTGATGGCCGAGACAGACGCCGAGGATAGGGACTTTGCCGGAACCCGCGGCAATGAGGTCAAGGCAGATGCCGGCCTCCTTGGGCGTGCAGGGGCCGGGCGAGAGCACGATGGCATCGGGATCGGCGGCAAAAACGGCAGCGCTGGTGACCTTGTCGTTGCGGTACACGCGCACCTCCGCCCCAAGGTCACCAAGGAAGTGCACCAGGTTGAAGGTGAAGCTGTCGTAATTGTCGACCAGGATGATCATCGAAAGAGCCGGCGCTGTTGTGTAGCCGGCTCTTAGCGCAAATCCCGGGGAGAATCGACCCGTAGCCGAAGACAGCGCTCGCTGGCACCTAGTGTGCGAGACTGAAGCGGTCCGTCGAAACAATCCGAACGTCGCGCGCCTGGCCGAAGGCGTTTCGGGTGTCGCGCAGGCAGGCGGCCTCGAAATAGGGCCAGGCGTTCTGCGAGCAGTCGCGCGCCAGCGGCCGGGTGTCGGCCCGATCCGCCTTAGCGCCCGGGACCGATCCGCGGGCTTCGACTTCGGCCGGTAAGCTCAGAGTTGCCGCAAAAGCACCTGCGACGATCGCCGCAGCACCGATGGCGTAAAGGGTTTTCAGCATGACACCAGTCCCCGTTTTCGGTTGCGCGCCCTGTTTGCCGGCCCTGAGGCGGTACGCTTTGGCGTGGGTCGCGCTTCAACTGGATGCTTTCTCGCATGCGCCAGCGAACGGTTAATTGATGCACGTCACAATTATGCGGGTTTGTATAAAACCCAAAACATTGAAAAATAATGGGAGTTACAATTATCGGCAAAGCGCGGTTGGTCGCTCAGCCAGTCTCGGCCATTTGCGCCGGCGGCAGCGAGTTTGTGTCCCCGCGCAGCATCGAAGAATGGATCCGCCCGACAATAAAAATGCAGACGACAAAGACGGCCGGACAGATCGCGAGCACGGCGAAGATGGAACGGACAGGCAGGCTCGTCGAGAGGATCAGTCCGGCGGCGAACGGTCCGGCGATGGATCCGATTTTCGCGACCGAAATCGCCCAACCCGCGCCGTTGCCGCGATAGGCGCTCGGATAAAAAATGCCGGCGATGCTGTGCAGGCCAAAATGCCCGCCGATCAGAAACAGTGCGATCAATGCGAACAATGCGAAAAAGCCGCCCTGGCCGACATCGACAAAGGCGGCAATGAGCAGGAGCGGGACGGCAACAAGCGGCATGGCGGTGATGGCGATCGCGCCCTTGGTGTCGGTAAAGCGCATCAGCAAAAGCCCACCGACCGCGCCGGCGGCGGCGTTCACGGAGCCGGCGAGCGCCGCCTGCGAGCGCGTGAAATTGAGCGCCTCGAACACCAGCGGCGTCCAGGTGGCGAGGAAGAACACCGCCATCGAGCTTGCGATGTAGGCAAGCCACAGCAGCGGGGTGATCAGGCGCAAGCGGCCCCGAAACAGCAGAGCGGGCTTGAAATCCTTCGCCTGGCCCGCTTCGTCGGCGACGACGAATTGCGCGTTCGCGGGAACGACGGCTCCGGTCAGGCGGCGCAGCAGGTCCGCGACCCGCTGCGGCTCGCGTCCCTTGCTCGCCAGAAAGCGCGCCGATTCCGGCAGCATGACCACGAGCGCGATTGCCGCAACCAGCGAGAGCGCTCCGCCGACGGCGAACAGGGACTGCCAGCCCATAGTGCGGGATCAACCCGTTCGCGGCCGGGCCGCCGAGCGCGATCCCGACCGAATAGCCGACCATGATGACGGTCACGATGGTCGAACGATAGCGCTTCGGCGCGTATTCGATGTTCAGCGCCCAGGCGAGCGGCAGCATTCCGCCAAGCGCGATGCCGTCGATGAGACGGAGCGCCAGCAACGACGCGTAGCCGTGGGCAAGGACGAAGGCGAGCGTCGACAGCCCGAACGCGGCGGTGGCCAGGATAATGGCGGGCCGGCGGCCGATGCGATCGCCGAGGTAGCCGAAGGCAAAGCCGCCGATCAGCGTGCCGACCAGTCCGATGCTGAAAATGTTGCCCATCATGATCCGGTCGAGATGGTACTGGCTCGACAGGTAAGGGGCAGCGAACGCGATCGCCTGCGAGTCGAAGCCGTCGAAGAAGGTGATGATCCACGAGATCACCACCAGGCCGACGAGGAAGCGGCCGAGCTTTTGCTGCTCGACGACCTGGGAGACGTCAATGACTGCTCGCCCCGACACCTTTGGATTTGCCGGTCGTTGTTGCGCGGTGCGCATCTCAGTCCGTCCGCTCGACATTGTCGTAGACCCGGGCCGCCAGCGCGGCGAGGTCGATCTGATGGACGCTGCCGGTACCGGCAAGATCGAGCGCATGCGCGGCGGCAGCGCCCATGGCGATGCACGGGCCCATGACCCGCACGCTCGACAGCGCTGCGGTGTCGGCATCGATGCAGCGCCCCGCGGCCACGACATTGTCGGCGTCGGCCGGGGTTTGGCAGGCGAGCGGAATGTAGTGCACGTGATCCTCGGCGAAGGCGTGCCAGCGATGTCCGCTGCCGTGATCGTGCAACTCGATCGGCCAGGCCGTGCGCCCGATCGCGTCGGGAAAGCGCGTGCCGGCGCGCACGTCGTCGACCGAAAGCTGCTGGCGTCCGACGATCCAGCGCGTCTGGCGGATGCCGGGAAAGCCGTAGGCGCGCACGCGGCATTTGCCAAAACAGTCCGGAAATTCGTCGCGCAGAAAAGTGACGGCCCGATCCGCCTGATCGCGGCCGTCCAGCGTGCGCGCCGAAGCCTCCAGCGGATCGAGCGGCGTCTCGACATGGGTCATGTTCATCGCGGCGATGCCGCGCCCGGGGATGATGAAGGCAAGCCCCTCGCGCCTGACCAGCCCGTATTCGTCGCCCTTTTCTTTCATCCGCGCCCCGATCTCGTCACGGGTCGGCTGCTTGGCTTCGTCGATATTCTCCAGAACGACCATTTGCGTTCCGAATACCGGACCGTTGGCCGGCTCCCGGCAGCCGAAGCCCGCCTGCCAGACCAGCGCGGCATCGCCGCTTGCTTCGACAAAGCCGGTCGCTTCGACGTGCACGTCGCCATAGCGGGTCGCGAGCTCGATCCTTTGCACCCGGCGGCCGTTGACCTGGGTCCGCCGCAGCACCGCGCCGAGCACCACGGTGATGCCGGCCTGGCGTACCGCTTCCTCGATCCAGCGGGCGAGCGCGACTTCGTCGTAGTAGACTATGGTGGTCAGCGGCCCGTGCCGGTAATAGAGCGCCTGCTCCTTGGCGCCAAGATCGCGCAGGATGTCGTCGGCGATGCCGTGGGTGAATTGGTGGCCGTGGGTGCCGTTGGCGAACAGCCCACAGAACGTGCCGATGATCGAATTGACGGCCTGACCGCCGAGCACGGGGAGGCCGTCGACCAGCACAACCTTGCGCCCGGCTCGCGCCGCGGTCAGCGCAGCCGAGGTGCCGGCGATCCCGGCGCCAACGACGCAAATGTCCGCCGTGACCCGTCGGGGGGCGGCATCAGCCATGCGCCTAACGATCTTCGTATCCGCTCCGAGAGGGGCGTTCATGGGCGATGATCCAAGAGCGATTTCGCTCCGCGTCCAACTTGGCGTGCAAGCCGGTTTTGCCGACGATATTGCATCACGCGGCGGCGATAAACCGTGGCATGGCGTTGCCGACAACCGCCTTGCGGTCGGCTAGAGCGCGGGCTAGACCCCCGCCATGCCGCGCGTAGCGCTCTTTGCCGGGTCATTCGACCCCATTACCAATGGCCATCTCGACGTGGTGCGCAGTGCCGTGCGCCTTGCCGACCGGCTGGTGCTGGCCATTGGCGTGCATCCGGGCAAGGTCCCGTTGTTTTCGGCCGACGAGCGGCTCGCCATGCTGGAGGAGATTTGCGCGCCGCTCGGGCGTGCAGCGGGCTGCGAGATTTCATGCACCACGTTCGGCGATCTCGTCGTGTCGGCGGCACGGCGGGTGGGAGCGACCATCCTGATCCGCGGCGTACGCGATGCCGCGGACTTCGATTATGAAATGCAGATGGCCGGCATGAACGCCGCCATGGCGCCCGAGGTGCAGACCGTATTTCTGCCGGCCTCGCCCGAGGTCCGCCCGATCACCGCCACCTTGGTGCGGCAGATTGCCGGCATGGGCGGCGACGTCTCCGCCTTCGTGCCGGCTTTGGTCGCCGCGCGGCTGAAAAAGAAATTCGCCAAGACTTAAAGAACACCTCATCCCGGGAGATGACATGATCCGCCTCATCGTTGGTCTGGTCGCACTTTTGGTCGCGGGCCCCGCTTGGAGCCAGGGCCTCGGCAACCCCGCGGCGCTGAACGAACCGGCGCCGGCGACCTACAAGGCGAAATTCGACACCAGCAAGGGCGTGTTCGTCATCGAGGTTCATCGCGACTGGGCGCCGAACGGCGCCGACCGCTTCTACAATCTGGTCAAGAACGGCTTCTACGACAACGCTCGTTTCTTTCGCGTCATTTCCGGCTTCATGGTGCAATTCGGCATCAACGCCGATCCGAAGATCTCAGCGGTGTGGCGCGAAGCGCGGATCAAGGACGATCCGGTCAGACAGAGCAACAAACGCGGCCTCATCACCTTTGCGACGGCCGGCCCCAACACGCGTACGACCCAGGTATTCATCAACTTCGGCGACAATACCGGCCTCGACCGTCAGGGTTTTGCGCCGTTCGGGCAGGTCGTCTCGGGCATGAGTGTGGTCGATGCGCTGTTCAGCGGCTATGGCGAAGGTGCGCCGAGCGGGCAGGGGCCCGAGCAGGGCCGTGTACAACAGGAAGGCAATGCCTATTTGATTAAACAGTTTGGCAAGCTTGACTACATCAAGAAGGCCACAATCGAAAAATAGCTTTGGACTATGCAACCTCGAAGGACGCGCGTTCAGTCATAACGAGTGAGGCGACCATGGATGATCTATTGCCCGCGGACGCGGATCCGCAAAATACGCTGATCGTCGAAACCACGCCCGGCCGGATTGTTATCAAGCTGCGTGACGACATCGCTCCCAAACACACCGAGCGGTTGAAACTTTTGGCACGCGAGGGTTTTTATGATGACGTGCCGTTCCATCGGGTGATCGACGGGTTTATGGCGCAAACCGGCGATGGCGAGTTTGGTAATGGCACCGGCGGCTCGGAACACGAGGACCTCCCCGCGGAATTCTCCAAGGTGCCGTTCGAGCGGGGAACGGTCGGCATGGCGCGCTCCAGCAATCCCAACTCGGCCAACAGCCAATTTTTCATCATGTTTGACGAAGGCTCGTTTCTCAACGGCAAGTACACTGTGGTCGGCGAGGTGGTCGCAGGCATGGATGTCGTCGATAAGCTCAAGCGTGGCGAGCCGCCCGCTAATCCCGACCGCATCGTCCAGATGCAGGTGGCGGCCGACGTGAAGCCGTAGTTTTATGCGCGCCCCGGGCAAAGCGGTCGTCGCGTTCTGCGGGGCGATCGGTGCTGCAGGGCCCGCTGCAAACGCTCAGCCTTCGCCGCTGTCCCGCGTTCCCCCGGCGCGGGCGCCGTGCAGCGTGCTGAGCGGATATCCCTGTCATCCGTCGTTCTGCGGTGTGTTTCACCGCGGCCCGTGCTTTCCCTACTATCTTCCGCCGCTCGGGCAGACGCTACAGCTAACGATCGTGTCGACCGACGAGAATGCCCCCGCAGACGGCAGCGGCGACTCAGGCAAGAACGGTGCCGACGCCAACAAAAAGACCGAGGATCCGGATCATGCCGGCGACGATCGTGCGCTCGATTCGATCCGCGACATGTTCGCCGCGCTGCGCGCCTGCTGGGTGCCGCCGCCGAAGGATGAGGCGCGCCATGGCATGGAATATACCGTCCGCTTCGCCTTCAAGCGCGACGGCGAAATGATCGCGCCGCCGCGCATGACTTACACGAGTCACGATGCGCCGGCCGACCTGCGCGCCATCTATCGCGACGCTATTGACGCGGCGCTCAGGCGTTGCACGCCGCTGCACTTTAGCGACGGCATGGGGGACGCTGTCGCCGGCCGTCCGATCGCCATCCGCTTCGTCGACGATCGGACCATCGATAACGCCAGGGACCAGCACTGATCACCGCTCCGGCATAAGCCCGCGGTATTGGCTCAAGAATGCAGCGCGATATCGGTCGCGAGCGCTGAGGCGCACCGGCACACATGCATACCGACCTGTTCGACTTCGACTTGCCGGAAGACCGCATCGCATTGCGGCCGGCCGCTCCGCGCAACTCGGCGCGGCTCTTGGTGGCGCATCCGGACGGGACGCCCGCCTTCGAGGACCGCACGCTGCGCGATCTGCCGGATCTGCTGCGGGCCGGCGACGCACTCGTCGTCAACGACACCAAGGTGATCCCGGCGAGCCTCCACGGCCGCCGCATCGGCCGCGGCGACCGCGAGCCGGCGATCGCGGCGACCCTCATCAAGCGGCTCGACGGTTCGCGCTGGCTGGCGCTGGCGCGGCCGGGCAAGCGCCTTGCCGTCGGCGACATTGTGCGCTTCGGCAGCGAAGGCCGGGTCTGCTTCCTCGACCAGCTCGATGCCAGGGTCGAGTCGAAAGGGGAGGGCGGCGAGGTCACCCTCGCCTTCGCCTTTCATGGCGTGGTGCTCGATCAGGCGCTTGCCGAGCGCGGCGACATGCCCTTGCCGCCCTATATCGCCCACCGCCGCGCCGCCGACGCGCGGGATCGCGCCGATTACCAGACCATGTTCGCGCGCGCGGAGGGATCGGTGGCGGCACCGACCGCGGGCCTGCATTTCACGGAAGCCGTCGTCCAGGATTTGGGCCGGCGCGGTATCGCGCTTCATCGCGTGACGCTGCATGTCGGCGCCGGCACGTTCCTGCCGGTCAAGGCGGCGGACACGTCCGGTCACCGCATGCAGCCGGAATGGGGCAGCGTCAGTGCCGAAACCGCGGTGGCGCTTAATGCGGTGCGGCGCAATGGCGGTCGGATCGTTGCGGTCGGTTCGACCGCGCTGCGGCTTCTTGAAAGCGCGGCAGCCGAGGATTGCACGCTTTCGGCCTTTTCCGGCGAAACCGCGCTGTTCATCACGCCGGGCTACCGTTTCCGCGCGGTCGAAGTGATGCTGACCAATTTCCATTTGCCGCGCTCGACCCTGTTCATGCTGGTCTGCGCCTTCTGCGGGCGCGAGGTGATGCGGCGCGCCTATGCGCATGCGATCGAAGGTGGTTATCGGTTCTATTCCTATGGCGACGCCTGCTTGCTGTTTCGCCAAAGCGCGGACTCGTAAGCCCGTGGCGATCGGCGAACAAAGTGCTGGCCAAGTCGCCACCGATGCGCAAAACTAACGCGTATGACCCGCGTGCAGCGGGTGTCGCTCGTCGTTGTTAGGGTTCGCAATACCTCAGACTGCTCGACGCTGACAAACTACGCCTGTGACGGCAGATGTTCGGTTAAACCCACCTCGGTTATTCCCGCGCACCCAACTCGTTGGGTGCAATTGGCATCCTGTGCTGTAAGCGTCTCGTGTTCTAGAGCCATGTTTGGAAGTCAGCTTTCACGAACCGGTCTGTTTGTCGCGTCATCGGGTTTGGCGCTGCTTGGCGAATCCTATTATGCTTGGAGCGACGCCCGCCCGTTCCACGGATTTTACGACACGCAAGGCGACTACCAATGGGTGCGCGCTGACTTTTCGAGTGTCTCTGCCATCGAGACTGACGTGGTATGGCAGGCTTCGGCAAGCTGTCAGCTGCCCTATTTCATCGCGGCGACCTTGCGTGCAAAGGCAAGGTTGAAAGCTTTTTACGATGCGGCCCCTGAAGAGCTCCGTGATTGGCGGGATCGTCCAGCCCGCGCCGCGGCGCCTCGCGCGCCGACGGACGAAGCCGGCTTCCAAAAACTTCTGAGGCACGAGCAAGCGGACCTTGAGAGTAGCATCGCGGAGGCAGATTACGAGTTGAAGCTACACGCAAAATATATGGAGTGGTATGTAACGGCTTCCAAGCTTGAAGAGCGAGCCAAGCAATGGGAGTGGCGGCTCAGCAACGTTTCGGACCAAAGAGTGACTGTCAGTGAGGCTCGTCGCAAGAGCCTTGGGGTGCGCTCCGGCGGCGCCATCGAGCAAGTTGGCGCCAGCCGGAATTTGGAGCAATCCATGCTCATGCTCCTGGGGCTCGGCGGCTTTTCGAAGAACCAGCTGCAAGCGCTCGAGATCAGGTGCGTAGAGATCGTTCCGGTAAAGAAGATACTCACGCCGTCGAAATTCTGGCGCTGGCCCGTGGACCGTCTTGCTTCGTTCACGCTTGGATTGGAGCTTGTGTTCGTCGGCTTGCTTTTTGGCCCGATCTCAAGATGGATCAATGCCGGTGATGTCCGGACAGAGTGGCAGCAAATCCGTCAGACGGTGCGACGCCGCGTCATGACGGCCGGCATCCGCCTCGCGAACGGGCTCGTCTTGGTCGCTCACCTGCTCCGGCGAGAGGCTGGCAACGCGGCAAAGCGCGTCGTCATCGGGGTCCACGAGCTTCGCAGAAGCAAACCGGTCTTGGTCGCTCGGATGATGTGGCCACATGTTCGCGAAGCGACAAGACGTGTCCTGATGACGGTCCGCAACCCGTTCGGCAGCAAGTTCGAAATGATTTTTCTTAAGCCTTACGAGGGCGCCAACAATCAAGTCCTTCACAGCTCGCGAGCACCGTCTTATCGGCGGATATCGTATGGCCATCAGCGGCGGCGCCCGTCGCGTTCGCTGCACCGTTGAGCGACTTCACATGAAGGGCCAAACCGGTACACGGGGCGAGGGCTGAAAAAAACCTCGGCTGCGCAGGGCGCGAACGGCCTGTGGCAACGTGCAAGTTAGCTCTCGAATCCCAGCGTTTGGCGCCAAACCGATGCCCGGTCCATTTTCCTTCCATCTGACCGCCACCGACGGCGCCGCTCGCACGGGCGAGATGACGACGGCGCATGGCATCGTGCACACGCCGGCTTTCATGCCGGTCGGCACCCAGGCGACGGTCAAGGGTGTACACCATGACGACGTCCGCGCGTCCGGCGCGGAAATTCTCCTCGGCAATACTTATCACCTGATGCTGCGGCCTTCCGCCGAGCGCATTGCCGCGCTTGGCGGGCTGCATGCGTTCATGCGCTGGCCGTATCCGATTCTCACCGATTCCGGGGGCTTCCAGGTGATGTCGCTCGCGCCGTTGCGCAAGATCAGCGAACCGGGCGTCACCTTTCGCTCGCATATCGACGGCGCCATGGTCGAGTTGACACCGGAGCGCGCCGTCGAAGTTCAGATTCTGCTCGGCTCCGACATCGCCATGCAGCTCGACGAATGCGTCAAGCTCCCGGCCGAGCGGGGCGAGATCGAGCGCGCCATGAAACTTTCGCTGCGGTGGGCCGAGCGTTGCAAGCGCGCGTTTGAGCGCGCGCCGTCCGATCGCGCGCTGTTCGGCATCGTGCAGGGTGGTGACGACCAGAAACTGCGCGACGAGAGCGCGCGCCAGCTCGTCGCTATCGGCTTTCCCGGCTATGCTATTGGCGGGCTTGCGGTCGGCGAGACCCAAAGCGTGATGCTCGAAGTCGTTGCAGCGACCGTGGCGGCACTGCCGCGCGAGCGGCCGCGCTATCTCATGGGCGTCGGCACGCCGGCAGACCTTCTCGAAGCGATCGCGCGCGGCGTCGATATGTTCGATTGCGTATTGCCGACCCGAAACGGCCGCCACGGCCTTGCCTTTACGCGCTTCGGTCCCATCAACATCAAGAATGCGCATCACGCCGACGATCCGCGGCCGCTCGATGCCGAGAGCCGCTGCCCGGCGGCGCGCGATTTCTCGCGCGCCTATCTGCATCACCTGTTCCGCGGCGGCGAGGCGCTCGGCGGCACGCTCCTGTCCGTCGTCAACCTTTTCTATTACCAGGACCTGCTGGCCGGAGCGCGTGCCGCCATCGCCGCCGGCCGCTTTGCCGACTATTGGGCTGAAACCAGGGAACAGTGGAAAATCAAAGGCGACCTTGGCGCGAACAGTAACTGACAAAAGACAACCCGCCGGCCGCGCTACGCCGGCCGGCGGGTCACTTCACATCGCGCGCTGGCACGAACGCAACCGGCCGGCGCGAATCACACCCAGGTGAACTGAACTCTGCCTGCACTACTAACGTCGCCGGATCCGAGCGGTTCCCGCTTTCGCGTCCGGCGACCTACCACGTGGCGTTCCTCCGATTGGGCAGACGACTACGCAACCAACGCTAAACGGTGACGCGATCACAGCGGCGAGCATGATCTTTTGGGAAAACAGGCTTGCGCACTCTGATTAAGTCCGGGGGCAAGCTTTGGGATCATGCCTGACGCGGCCACAGCGTGATCGAGGTGACGAACTCGTGCGCGCAATCGTCGCACGACCAGGCGTGACGAATGCGTCCCTTGAGATTGAACTCGGACAGTTCGGCGATCAGCAGGACGTTGCCGCAGCGCGGGCAGTTAGGGCGGCCAAAATTGGGGCGGCCGAAATCCTGGGTCGCCACGCGTTTGGCGTTGCAGGCGAGTTGAATGCTCATCGTCGATGCTCCTCGACGCTTTCTCACCGCACCCCGATTTGGCCCGATACGACCTAACACTGCGCGCTGTGTGTGGCGCTGCTGCGACCCCTTTATGAAACTCTCGTGGCCCTTGCAGTGCAGCAAATTCGATAAATTCACTTCAAAAGGTCGCCGCCGGTGTCGTGCTTGGCATTTCACCAGCTCCCGCACACCGCCGGCTCACTCGGCCGCTTGCGCGCGGACATGCTGATGGAACTTCGGCATGACTTCTTCCGCCAGCAGATGCATCGATTGGCGCTCCCAGGCTTCGTTGGGGCCGAGCCAGTCGAGGCCGGTCATAAGCAGCGTGCCAAACGGCCCGACCTCCTCGCGGAAGGCTACGAGCTTGTCGAGCGCGGTTTTTGGCGAGCCATAGAGGCTGCAGCCCTCGGTAATCACCTCCACCGAGGCGTCCTCGTCCGCCATGTCAGGCCGCGGCTTGAGGATCGATAATAACCCGACGCCGCCGAGCGCCGCGCGGATGTAGGTGAAGAAATAGCGATTGGAGGCGCCATCGCCGTAAACCCGGTCATGGGCTTCGGCGTCGGTGGGCGCGACCATGACGTTGCGCGCTACGCGCCAATCCTCGCCGGACGCTCGCTTGCCCGCCTCCATGCAGGCCTTGCTGTAGATCGCCCAGTGCGAGGCCACCGAATAGGTAGGGATGATATTGGCGGAGATGATGCCCCAGCCCTGCAGCGCCGCGGTGCGCGCCGACGACGAATGCGGGCTGGCCAGCGAAAGCGTGATCGGCGGCCCGCCTTTTTGATAAGGCTTCGGCATATAGCCGATGCCGAGATCGGGAATGACGTTGTTCTTCAGCCGGACTTTCCAGAACTCGCCTTCAATCTCGTACGGCGGATCTTGCGACCAGATCCGCTGCATGATGCCGACGGCTTCGACGACCTTGCGGTTGCGCACGCCGACATCGGTGTGGCCGAACAACTCGAAATCGGACAACAGGCCGCCCGGTCCGACGCCGAGCATGAGCCGGCCCCGGCTCATGTGATCGAACTGCGCCACTTCGGCCGCGACCACAACCGGATCGTGATTCGGCAGGTTGATGACGCCGGTGCCGAAGCGCAAATTTTTGGTCCGCGGCACGAGGCCGGCCATGAACATCAAGGGCGAGGGGATCGGTTCGCTGGTAGCCGAGAAATGCTCGCCCAGCCACAATTCCGCAAAGCCCAGCCGATCGGCGAGAAGCGACTTCTCCGTATCCTCGGCGAGCGTTTCGGTGAACGAGCGGGCCGGCGGATGCACCGGCATCATGAAAAATCCAAGACGCATGTTTCCCCCAAATATCCGCCGCAGCCGGTTCTCATCGCCGCTGAGCACAGGATGATGACTCCGAAGGCCGGACTTGATCAAGGCGCGCGGCGCCGACCTTGATTCCCTCCCGGCGCTGACGCAATGTCGCGCCGAAAGGGAGGACGACCCAAATGAGCCTTGCCGAATTGCGGCCGGCCGGCGCGCCGGAGTCTGTGCCGACCGCGGAAGAATTGATCGGGCGCGCGCGGGCGCTGGCGCCGAAGCTGCGCGAACGGGCCAGCAAAGCCGAGCGCGATCGCAATATCCCGCGTGAGTCGGTCGAGGAATTTATCGACGCCGGCCTCATTCATACGCTGCAACCGAAACGCTGGGGCGGTTACGAGCACGACCACGAGGTGGCGTTCGACATCTCGATTGAGCTCGGCAAATCGACCTGCGGCTCCTCGGCCTGGTGCCTGAATTATCTCGCCGACCACGCCTGCATGCTGGCGCTGTTCCCGGAAGAAGCCCAGCACGACGTCTGGAGCGAAAATAAAGCCGCCTGCATCGCCACCTCGGCGGCACCGACGGGAAAGATCACGGTAGTGCCGGGCGGTTATCGCCTCGATGGCCGCTGGTCGTGGTGCAGCGGGTTGCGGCATTCGCACTGGATCATGATCGGCGGACTCGCCTTCCGCGCCGGCGAAGATCATCCCGACATGCGGCTTTACCTGGTGCCGGTTTCGCAGCTGAAGCAGGACGACACCTGGTACTGCGCTGGCCTGCGCGCCACCGGCTCGATCACAGCCGTGCTCGATGATGTCTTCGTGCCCGAGCACCGCAGCGTGTCGTTCCAGACGCTGCGCGACGCCTGCTCGCCGGGATCCAAGGTCAACGCCAACCCGATCTACCGCACGCCATTCATTGCCGTGCACTCCTACGCGCTGCTTGGTCCGGCGCTGGGCTCGGCGCGCGGCGGTTACGCCGACTTCGTGCAATGGACGCGGGAGCGCTATCTCACCTACACCCAGCTCAATATCGCCCAGCACGTGCCGGTGCAGCTCAAAGTCGCCGAGATCGCGGCGCAGATCGACGCGGCCGAGCTGCTGGCGCGGCGGGCGCTGGCGACCGCCCGCAAGGACTATACCGGCATGACCATGGAAACGCGCACGCTGTTGCGGCGCGACTTCACCTACGCCATGCGCTTACTGCGTGACGCCATGGATGCGCTGATCAAAATCAGCGGCTCGAGCGGGCTGATGGACAACAACTCGGCGCAGCGCTGCTGGCGCGACGTTCACGCCATCTCCTCGCACGTGGTGATGAATTGGGACGTGCCGGCGGAGAATTTCGGCCGCTCCGAGTTCGGGCTGCCGCTCAACCCGGCCTATCCGATGTTCTAGGTCATGCCGCCGGCCGGTTGTGGCCGACGGTCCTGAGATACTGCAACGTCTCGTCGAGCGATACGACGTCGGCATATTTGGCGTTGAGATCGAACAGGCTCTGCTCGTGGGCCGCCGCCGAGCGGTCGCCCACCGCCTCGCGCACCACCATCGGGCGAAAGCCGTTCTGCACCGCGTCGACCGCGGTCGCGCGAACGCAGCCCGAGGTGGTGCAGCCGGTGATGATCAGCGTATCGATGCGCCGGTTGTTGAGCCGCGGCACCAGATCGGTGCCGAAGAAGCACGAGGCGTATTTCTTGACCAGCAGGACGTCCTGCGGCGCCATGGCGAGGCGGGGATCGATTTTGACCGCCTCCGTGCCGGCGGCAAGGCTGAGCGAGCCCTTCATTTTCAAGCCCCACAGGCCTGCGTCTTTGGCCTCCGCCTCGTCGTAGATCACGGTCGAGAAAATGACCGGAATGCCGCGCTCGTGGGCGACTTCGAGCAACGGCTTCTGCGCCTCGATTTCGTTATCGAGCTTGGCGCCCAGCGGCATCGACGGGTCGGTGAAGCCCTTGAGCATGTCGATGATGATCAGCGCCGGCCGCTCGCCGAAGCCGATCTTGATGCCGAACCCGCGCTGGCGGAAGAATTCCTCGTCGTCTTTGCCGCTGGTCACGATCCACACCCCTTCCATTACGTTGGCCACGTCGAGACGAACGTGGCGATGACGGTTTCGAGAATGCCCCAGGACCCTTCACCGAAGTCCCGTTTATATGCGAACAATCGCGCCGCAAGAAATGGGGAGGTTGATCGATGACAAAACGACACCAAGGCCGGACCGCAGTCATTTCCGGCGCGGCATCGGGAATTGGCCAGGCAGCGGCGGTTCGCCTGGCGGAGGAGGGGGCGCGGATCGTCATTGCCGACCGCGACAAAGCAGAAGCGACGCTGCGATTGGTCGAAGGCGCCGGCGGGCAGGCCGTTGCGATCCAGTGCGACGTCAGCAATCCGGAAAGCGTCGCCGCGCTCAAGGACGAAGTGGAGAAGAACGGCGGAAGCTGTGACATCCTAGTCAACAATGCCGGCATTTATCCGGTGCAGAACTTCGACGAAATCACCTTCGCGGACTGGCGCCGCGTGCTTTCCGTCAATCTCGATTCGATGTTTCTGATGGCCAAAGCTTTCGCCGGCGGCATGCGGCAGCGGCGCTGGGGCCGGATCGTCAACATCGCCTCGGATACCGTGAGCCTCACGGTGCCGGACTTCGTGCATTACATCACCAGCAAAGCCGGCGTCATCGGGTTCACCCGCTCGCTCGCCACCGAGTTCGGCGAACACAGCGTCACCGTCAACGCGATCGCGCCCGGTTTGACGCGCACACCGGGCACACTGGCGCGCCGGGAGATCCCGGGCGCGATGTCGACCGCGGCGCTGTTCGATTTGATGGCCAACATGCAGTCGATCAAGCGCCGCGAAACCGTCGCCGATCTGGTCGGCGCCATATCGTTTCTGGCCAGCGATGACGCTGCGTTCATCACCGGGCAGACGCTCTACGTCAACGGCGGGCTCACTCGCAGCACGTGAATCTTGGCACTGCGAGGAAGCGCCCCGCCTAGCTCGCTATGCGGGTTGCGCTACGTTCAGGTCCGCCAAAGCGCGGAGCGCGAAGGTGGAAACTACGAAGCAATCCCGGCTGTGCTGCCTCCTTGGGATTGTTTTGATCACGCCCTCCGGAAGCTTGCCTTTCCGGTTCGGCCCGACAAATGCTGTGCGGCATCGCGATGTCTGCAGATGACGCCGCGCAAATGCCCGGAACTGCGCTGTCAGACCCGGTCACGGCGTTAATTTCGATTAACTGTCTCCCGCTGACAATTGATCCATGTCAAAGCGGTGTCTCAGCTTAGGGAGATGATATTTTTTTTACTCAGTAGTTCGTGATTTTCTTTGCTCAGTAGTTCTGGAAATGAAAAATGAAATACGCGGTCGCTTTGTTGCCGCTTTGCTCGACGATCATGGCTTTTACGGCCGGGGCGAATGCGGTCGGTTGCGGCCGCGGCGTTTATCGCGCCAGGTGCGCTGGACCGCACGGAGGTGTTGGCGTTCGCCATCGGCTGCATTGCGCATGGGCCGGCGCCGCCGGCATCTGCCGATGAGACCGATCAAAACCTGCGTTCGTTGAGGAGTGCCGTCGTGTCGAATATCATCTGGATCATCGTGATTGGATTCATCGCCGGTCTCATCGCGCGCTTCGTGTCGCCGGGACCGAACGGGCCGTCGGGCTTTATTCTCACAACTGTGCTTGGAATCATTGGCGCATTCGTCGCGACCTTTATCGGTCAGACCATCGGCTGGTATCAGCTCGATCAGGGCGCGGGTCTGATCGGCGCGACCGTTGGCGCCGTGATCGTGCTGTTCGTCTGGAACAGGCTGGTGGTCCATCATGTCATCGGCGATCCGGGCGCAGGCCCGGGACTCCGCGCCGCGGCGCATGAATCGAACGCGCGCCGGGTCAAGCGCTTCGGCATCGATCGCTCGTTGTCACTGAAAACTGGGGTGCACGAAACTGGGGCGGGGCAAACCGGAGAAAGAGACATGGGACTGATTGATATCCTCAATGGAATGCAGAACGGTCCTCGCGGACCAAGCCAGCCCAGCAACAGCAGCAGTGGCAAGGGAGGCGGGATGTCGCCAATCATGATGGCGCTCCTCGGTCTTGTCGCCTACAAGGCGGTCAAGAGCATAAGTGGCCAGCCGGCTACTGCTGGCGGCGCTCCCCCCTCCCGCGGCGGTGCGGCCGCCAATCAACAAGGCGGAGGGATCGGCGACATTCTGGGCAGCCTCTTGGGTGGCAAGCCGGGCAGCGTAAATGTCGGCGGCAACCCGAATGCCGGTCTGAAAGACTTGCTCCCGGGCGGACTAGGCCAGGTCCTTGGCGGTGCCGCGGCCGGAACCGCATTGAGTGGCGGCCTGGGCGCTCTCATCAAGGAATTCCAGCAAGGCGGACTGGGCCAAGCGGCGCAATCGTGGGTCGGCACGGGTCCCAACCAGCAGATTGCATCCAATGACTTGGAACGCGCGCTCGGAACCGACACGCTGGACGCACTCAGCAAACAGATTGGCGTCGGACGTGACGATCTGGTCGCCGGCCTTAGTCAGCATTTGCCAGAGTTGATCAATCGACTGACGCCGAACGGCCGCCTGCCGACCGCGGACGAAGCATCGCGGATGGTGTGAAGTTTACGAGAGAAAATACGCGCCGGTTCATGTCTCGGCTGAAATCGAGCGCATGGGCCGGCGACAAAGTACGGACAGGAGAAACAAATGAGCGTCCTCGGAAACATCGTATCGGCCATTTTCGGCTCACCACACGCCGCGAGCGCGAGCGGCAGCGGGGCTTCCAGCGCAACGGCTTCATCGGCGACGGCATCCGCAGCGCTTGCGGCCGCCCAGCCGATTTCGCAAGCCGACTTGCAAGGCATCCTGGAAAAGCTCGCCGCCAATCAAGGCGACAAACTCGACTGGAGAGTTTCGATTGTCGATCTGATGAAGTTGCTGAAATTGGACAGCAGCCTTGGCGAACGTAAGCAGCTGGCGCAAGAGCTCGGTTACACCGGTGCCCTCAACGGCTCCCCGGAGATGAACACCTGGCTGCACAAACAGGTCATGATCAGGGTTGCCGAGAGCGGCGGCCGGGTGCCGGAAAGCCTCAGGGCGTAAATTCAAACGCGCGAGCGAGCGGCGCATGCGTTTCATGACCGCGCGCCCTAGTTCCAGCGCCACACCCCGTAAGCGTGGCCGTTCTGCATCTGCGGCGCAATATAATTCGGCTTGCGATTGCCGATAGCGCCAAGCATCGCGATCCAGTTGAGCACTTCGCCGCCGACATTGCCGGCCTTGAGCATTTGGTGCTCGGTCGCCTCGCCGATGAGCTTTTCGATCTGCTGCTCTTCCATGAGCTTGATGATGCGCCAGGCCCAGTCGGGATCGGGGACGCCGTCGGTGCGGCCGGGCGCCATGCGCGGGCCGGCGACTTCGAGCGAGAAGCTGCCGCTGCCCATGACCACGACGCGCAGCGCCGCCGGCCACGATGCGATCGCGCGGGCGACGGCTTGACCAAGTGCATAGCAGCGTTGCGCCGAAGGCAGTGGCGGCACGTGCCCGCTGATGAAAAACGGAACCACCGGCACCTGCATCTCCGGCGTGAGGAAGTGCAGCGGCACGGCGATCGAATGATCGGCGGAATAATGCTGCGCCAGCGCGGCGTCGAAGCCGGCCTCGATGCTGGCGCGGCGGATGTGCGCCGCCAGGTCGGCCGCCGAGGGGATTTTGTACACCGGCATTTCGCGCGGTTCGTCGTTCGGGCCGGTAAACGCCTTGTCGACGCCGACGGCGAAAATCGGCAGATTATCGAGGAAAAACGTATTGAGATGGTCGGTGTCGAACATCACGATAACATCGGGCCGCACGGCGGCAAGATGTTCCTTCTGCGCCGCGAACAGCTTGGCAGTTTCGCAGTCGGGTCCGTCGCGCTTGACGAAGAACGGAAACACCGGGGTATGCGGCACGCCAAATCCGGCGACGATATCTGCCATCTCGCTTGAGCTCCTCATTCACTTCCGTGCAGGTGTTGTGCAACATTAGCCCGCGCGGCGCGAGGCCGCCAGAACATAACATCGCTTGATCGTTTGGGGAGTAACACGTGCCGCGCCAGCCCGCCAAGAAACGCTCAACGAAATCCTCTGCCGCCACAGCGCGTCGCGCCGCGCGAACGAAGCCGGCGCCGCAACCTTCCGTGCCGCCGCAACATGGCCGCTTCGACTACTCGGCGATCGTCGACCGGCCGCGGCTCTCGTGGCCGAACGGCGCCCGCGTCGCGCTGTGGGTGATACCCAACATCGAGCATTTTTTGTTCGACCGCCCCTCGACGCGGCTGACCGACATCCCGGTCAACCCGGATGTGCTCAACTATGCGTGGCGCGACTATGGCGTGCGAGTCGGCATCTGGCGGATGATGGAGCTGATGGAAAAGCACGGGGTGAAGGGCACCGTCGCGCTCAACTCCGATGTCTGCAAGCACTATCCGCGCATCATCGAAGAGGGCAAAAAACTCGGCTGGGAGTGGATGGGACACGGCACCAATAATTCGACGCTGCTCAACAAGCAGTCGGAGGCCGAGGAACGTGCGCTCATCAGGGAGGTGGTGTCGACGATCACCGAGGGCGTCGGCAACGCGCCTCGCGGCTGGCTCAGCCCGGCCTTGAGCGAGACCGTGCGCACGCTCGACATCTTAGCCGAGAACGGCATCGACTATGTCGGCAACTGGACCAATGACGACCAGCCCTATCCGATGCGGGTGAAAAAAGGTTTGATGATCGCCATGCCCTATTCGGTCGAGATCAACGATATCCCGGCCTTCCTCGACCTGCATCAGAGCCCGGAAGTCTTCGGCCAAATGATCTGCGACCAGTTCGACGTGCTCTACGAGGACGGCGCCAAGACCGGACGCGTGATGTCGATCTGCCTGCATCCGTTTCTGGTCGGCTATCCGCACCGCAGCAAATATTTGGCCAAAGCGCTTGCCCACATCACCTCGCGGCAGGAAGTGTGGGTGACGACCGGCAGCGCGATCGTCGACTGGTACAAGCAGCATTATCTGAAGGGGTGACCGGGAAAGAGGCGGCAAAATTTCTCAGACCGCCTTTCCTTCATTCTCGCCAGCTTATTATCCGATATTTCCACCGAGATGCGGTATCCGGTCTTGCCGGTCTTTCTGACGCAAACTTGAACGCCGGCGGCACACAGCTCACCGTCAGTGCGCGTTAGACCCGAGCGATCACCGCGACCGGACCGCCACCGGCAGGTCCCTGGTGCTCTGCGCCGCCCGAAACGTAGACGGCGCCGGTGCCCGACACTCCGGCGATCAACCCGCCGACGGCAGCACGCGCGTGGCGGGTCGAGCCGACATCGAAATCGTCGAGCATGGTATGGCGGAAGCCGCGGATCATGGCGTCGGGGGAGGCCTCGGCCTTGGCGAAAATGTTGACCAGCCGCTGCGGCGTCTGCGGGTCGGCAAGACCGAGGCCGACACTTTTGAGCGCCGCGACTACGGCGGCAAGATCGATCGAATCGCTCATCACCGCGTGGCCGATAACAAAGGGGCTCGCCGCGCGCACAGAATTGCCCATCACGATGATGACGTTGTGCATGAGCTCGATGCCCGCGGAGGCGGAGGCCACGGAGGAAAACAAATCCCAATCCTTGAGCAGGCCCGCCTCATCGAGGTCGCCCTCGATTTCGCCGAGCGCCTTGGCAACGCCGAGCGCCGACGCACCGCGTGAATAGCCCATTGAGCCGTAGGCGCTGGTGGTGACGGTCTTTTGCCCGCGATCGAGCGCGGCCTCGATGCGCTCGCTGGTCAGCAGCGGGCATTTGACCTGGACGAAATGCACGTCCCGTGGATCGTCGATGCCGGCGTCGCGCATCGCCGTATGCACCGCCGTGATCGTTTCTTCGATCTGCACCTTGCGGCCGATTTCCTCGGGCAGGAAATTGCGGGTATGGGCGATCCCGATGCTCAAGCGCTTGTTGCCCCCGGCGTTGGCTTGGGCGCGGGGAGCATCATCCACCTCGCTGCACGAGAAGACGGTGAGGTGCGGGGAGAGCACCCCTTCGGTGCCGCCTGACATGACGAAGGCGATTTTGTCTTCGACCTCCGACGGTGGCAGCTTGAGATGCGGCGACAGCGCCTGGCACAGCGCGGCTACGGCATATTCCCGGGTGAAGTCGTTGACCCCGCCGTTTCCTTCGGTTTTGCCGAGCGCCGCACGGATCGACGCCGGCGCGACTTTGCCGGCTTCGATCAACCTGCATCAGTCCGGAAACGTCGCCGGGACCCTTGGTTGGTATCCGCCAAACATCGACCGCGATCATGCCTAACCTTCCTCACCGCCCGACCGCAAGGTCAATCGCCGCTTCGTCCCGCCGATGGCGTCGAGCCATAGCGATCCCGGCCGGTGCGATCGGGACAATCTCCAATCAATATAGCATTCCATGAGCGCCGCTTTATCTTGTTGGGTGCCAGTGGCCACCTGTCGATAATGCTCGGTCGGTTAGCTTTCCGCCAGCGAGCCGCCTCAGACATTCTTCGGGTGCGGAAAGTTGCCGCTGTAGGACTTTGGCAGAGGTGAAGCCCATAAGCCCAACTTGGAAGTGGTCAGGCGCAGCGCAACCAGAGTTTCGGCCAGACGTGTCGCGGCCGAAACGCCTTCGATGACCGGCAGCTGGTATGCGGTGGCAAGGTCAGCCGCCAGACCGGCCATGCCGGCGCAGCCGAGCACAATTCCGTCGGCTCGTTCATCACTAATGGCAGCCTCGATCATCTCGGAAATGCGCGCGCGAGCATTGCTCGCCGGATCTTCGAGCGCGAGCACTGGGATGTCCGTGCGCACGGACGCGCGCACATCGTGCCGCCAATCCGCTGATCGCCAGATTGCGCTCGATGATCGGAACTGAACGAGAGAGGGTTGTAATGACCGTAAAGCGGCTTGCGACCAGACTCGCGACATGGAATGCGGCTTCGCCGATCCCGATCACGGGGGCAATAGCGGCGGAGCGCGCCGCATCGAGCCCGGTGTCGTCGAAGCAAGCAATGATGTACGCAGCAGCACCGCCGGATGCCTCCGCGCGGAAAATCTCCTCGATCACGCCGGGGACGGCGAGGGCGCCGTCATAGACGCCTTCTATCGACGCCGGCCCCGATGACGGCTGTACTGCAACGATTTCGGTTATGGAACTCGCCGCCTCGCGCGCCGCGGCCGCTATCGTCTCCGTCATCGCATGAGTTGTGTTGGGATTGACGATGACGATGCGCATCGTCAGACCATGCCCTGGCCGGCATCCGAACCGTGCCGCCGGCGGCGGCGCTGCACCAATGAAGATTACCGCCAGCGCCATGCCGATGACGAGAAATGAAATCGCGGTCGTCGTGGTGCCGAGCGCATAGATCGCCGGCGTCGTCACCGTGGTGGTCAGCGCTTGCAGCTCGATCGGCAGCGTGTTGGCGGAGCCCATCGCCTGGCTCGAGCGGGCGAGTTCGTCCCAAGACAGCGTGAAGCCGAACAGCGCGACGCCGACCAGCGAAGGCGCGATCATCGGCAGCACCACATAGCGGATGGTCTGCCACGGCGAGGCGCCGAGGTCGCGCGCGGCCTCCTCATAGGCGCGGTTGAAGCGATTGAAGACGGCGAACATGATGAGGAGGCCGAACGGCAGCGTCCACGATAGATGGGCGCCGAGCCCGGAGGTGAACATGCCGAGCGCGGTCGAGTAATTGTCCTCGATCCAGCCGATGTCGAAGCTGTCGCCCAGCGCCTTGATGCCGTCGTCGAGGATGCGGAATTCAAGCGCGATGCCGAGCGAGACGACGATCGAGGGCATGATCAGGCTGCCGATTGCGGTGTAGAACAGCGCCGATGAGCCGCGAAAGCGGTTGCGGAAGGCGAGCCCGGCCATGAGCGACATGACGACCGTGAGTACCATCACCAGAACGCCGAGTTCGAGCGAGTTGAACAGGCCCTGGCTGATGTCGATCAGCCCGATACCCTGCCACAGCTGGACGAACCAGTGCACCGAAAAGCCGTTCATCGGCAGCGTCAGGCCGCCCTCGCGGCCCCTGGAACGACAGCACCAGGATGGTGATCACCGGGCCGTAAAGAAACAACACGAAGAGCGCGAACACGAGCGCGAGCCAGTAGAACGAGGCCGGCCGCTTCTCGCCCATGGTCACAGCTCCTTGCGGATGTCGATAAAGCGGGTGAGGCCGTAGATGATGGCAAGCACCACGCCAAGCAGGATTACGGCATTGGCCGCGGCGATCGGGAATTGCAAAAAGCCGGTCTCGACATTGATCTCTTTGCCGACCGAGGCGATCTGCTGGCCGCCCATGACGCCGATGGTGACGAAGTCGCCCATCACCATGGTGACGACGAAGATCGAGCCGATGGCGATGCCGGTCTTCGACAGTGGCACGACAACATGGACGAGCACCTGCCAGCCCTTGGCACCGGCGTCGCGCGCCGCTTCGATCAGCGATTTATCGATACGCAGCATGGAATTGAGGATCGGCACGATCATGAACGCGGTAAGCAGGTGGACGAAGGCGATGGTGACCGCGAAATTCGAATAGAGCAGCCATTCGACCGGCTGACTGACCAGGCCGAGCCCGAGCAGCGCCTTATTGACCAGCCCGTTGCGGCCGAGCAGCGGAATCCAGGAGATCATCCGGATCACGTCGGAGGTCCAGAACGGAATGATGCACATCAGCGCCAGCACCAGCTGCATGGTGAGCGTGCGGATGTGAAAGGCGAGGAAATAGGCGATGGTGAAGCCGATCACCAGCGTCACCGCCCAGACGATCAGGCAGAATTTCAGCGTCGACAGGTAAGTGGAGAAGGTCGTGCACAGTTTGGGCAAGCCGCCGATACACTGGTCGAACACGGCGAAGTAGTTGTGCAGCGTAAACGCCGGGATGATCGAATATTCGTTGTAACGCCAGAAGCTGACGACCAGTGCGGCGACAAGCGGCAGAACAAAAAAGACGAAGAAGACGAGCGCCATCGGCGCTGCCTGCCAATACGGCGTCCAGCGCGACGGCGATATCTTCGCTTTGATCTTGTTCTGGCGCAGCGGGAGGGCGGATCCCCCGGCGGCGGCTGCGCCGCGGTCCGGGAGCTCCGGGTCGAGCTTCATGCGGCGATGAACTGATTCCATTTGGTGATCAGATACTCGTTTTCGTCCATGACCGAGTTCCAGCAGGCGATCCGGCTCATGCGCGTCTCGTAGGAGCCGCCGTCACGCACGGCGCCGGTTTTCTCGATCAGGGTGCCGTTAGGCGCATGGATATCCTGCGTCGCCGGTTTGCCCTCATACCAATAAGCCCACTCGTAAGGGGCGAGAACCTTTTTGGTCGTGGAGAGCACCGCCGGGTAGTAGCCCTGCCGGCTGAGATAGGCGCCGGCCCAGCCGGACAGGAACCAATTGATGAATTCGTAAGCTGCGTCCTGCTTCTTGTTCGCGAGCGTACGCGGCAGCCCAAATCCCGTGCACCAGCCGCGATAGCCTTCGGCAAGCGGCACGTAATCGCATTTGATGCCCTTGGAACGGACCGCCGTCACCGCCGGCGACCACATCGACTGGATCACCACTTCGCCGGAGGCCATGAGATTCACCGACTCGTTGAAGTCGGTCCAGAAGGCGCGGAACTGGCCGTCCTTCTTGGCTTTGGTGAGGATTTCGATGGTCTTGTCGATCTCGGCCTTGGTCTGGTTGCCCTTGTCGCCGTATTTGATCTCGCCGGCCGACTCGATCGCCATGGCGGCGTCCATGATGCCGATCGACGGCACGTTGATCAGCGCGGCTTTGCCTTTGAATTGCGGGTTGAGCAATTCCGACCAGTGCTCGATCGGCCGGCCGATGAGGTCGGGCCGGATGCCGAGCGAGTCCGCGTTATAGGTGGTCGGAATAAGCGTCAGCCACTCGGTCGGCGTCTTGGAGAACTTCTTGGAGTGCTTGCCTTCGAGATAGAACACCTTGAAGGGAGCGGTGCCCTGGTGGCCGATGTTCTTGCCGTCGATAATGCCCTTGCTGAGCACGGTGGTGATATCGTCGGCGAGCTTGATCTTCTTGGCGTCCATGCCGACGAGATTGCCGGATGGCACCAGACTTCGGCAGCGAGAAGTATTCGACGTCGACCAGATCGAACGAATCCGGCTGGGTGATGATGCGTTTGGTCACGACGTCGGTGGTGACCGGCACATACTCGATGATGATGCCGAGGTCCTCTTTCACCTTCTTGGCGATGTCGGTTGACTGGTTCACCGCAGTGCCGAGATAGCGCAGTGTCACCGGCTCGGCCGCATGCACGGCGGGAAAGCCGGTGATGGCGTCGGTTCCGGCGAGCCCGGCGAGCGCCGCCGAGCCTTGCAACAGCGTGCGGCGGGTGACGCCGCGGCCTTTGGTCAGCTTAGTCATTTCTTTGGCTCCTTCCTTCTTTGCTGCGAGTGAGCCGCGCTATGTCTAGCGCGGCGAGCTCATGCAGGTCGGCCGGATCCCAGGACACGGATGACCTGCTGGTCGATCGCGACCGGGTGATCGATGAAATTCTGCTCGGCGACGATCGCCGTCAGGTCGAGGTCGTCTTCGGCGCGCAGGCTGACGATGAACGAAGACGCCCTGATATTCGACGTCGCGGACGGTCGCGGCGAGCCTGCCGGGACCGGCGCGCAGGCGCAGCCGGTCGGCGCGCATGCCGTAGCGGCGGCCGTCGATCGGCAAGCACGTTATTGCCGCCGATGAAGCGAGCCACGAACTCGGTGCGCGGCTTGTTATAGATATCGCGCGGCGCGCCGATCTGCTCGATGCGGCCGCCGTTCATCACCACGATCAGGTCGGCGAGCGCCATCGCCTCTTCCTGGCTGTGGGTGACGTGGATGAAGGAGATGCCGAGTTCGCGCTGCAGGCGTTTGAGTTCGGCGCGCATGCGGATGCGCAGGAACGGATCGAGTGCGGACAAAGGCTCGTCAAGCAGCAGGATATGCGGATCGGTGACCAGCGCCCGTGCCAGCGCGACACGCTGCTGCTGGCCGCCGGAAAGCTGGGCCGGCAGCCGCGCTGCGTAATCCTTCCATCGCGACAAGCTGCAGCGTCTCGCGCGCGCGCGCATGCCGCTCGGCTTTGCCGACGCCTTTCATCCGCAGCGAGAATGCGACGTTGTCGATCACCGACAGATGCGGAAACAGCGCGTAGTTCTGAAACATCATGGCGGTGCCGCGCGCCGCCGGCGGGGTGTCGCCGACCGCCTTGTTGCCGATCACGATGTCGCCGTCGCTCACCGCCTCGTGGCCGGCGATCATCCGCAGCGTCGAGGTCTTGCCGCAGCCGGATGGACCCAGCAGACAGCAGTAAGTGCCGGCTTTGATTTTCAGCGAAATGCCGTCGACCGCGATGGTCTCCCCGTAGCGTTTGACGACGGAGGCGAGTTCCAGGTCGGCCGCGCGGCTCATATCGGTCTCCAGTCGCCCGATTGGGTGGCAATTGGCATGCCAAAGCCGGGTGCGGTCCTTTAGGGCATGGCGAGGCCCATTGCCCATGACGGCGAAGATCGTCATCGAGCGGATTCCGAGTTCAATCCGCTGGTATTGCATGGAGAAAGGGCAGCCTGCACAATCCTTTGGCAATAAAGTCTGGCAGATTTTCCCCCGCGTTCAATCGCGGTTCCTCAGTGTCAACAGTCAGCCATGTCGCCGGCAGGCCAGCTTCGCGCTGGTGGGGCCACGGTCAGCTGAAGCGTCGAAATTGGCTGAACTGGAAAAGCTTGATTACGCCCGCCGGCGTGTGATGCGTTTGGCTTCACCCCGGTGGCTCGGATGAGATCGGGCGAGACGCGCGGGCTTTCCTCAAACCAGTTGACGTCGCGTTCGCCTTTCGTCCGGTCGACCGCGCTCAGGCGACCGGCTGACCCACCTCGTCGACTTTCACTGCCCGCATGCGCTCGTTGTAAATCTCGATGTTGAGCCCGCAGACCTCGAAACGGGCGAGATAGCCCATGAGGAAGCCGTTGACGCCCATGCGGTAGAGCGCGCCGACATCGCCGGCAATGAGCGCACGGCGCTCGTCGTCGGTAAGGTCAAGCGGCGCCAGCGCCTTGGCTGGATCGGCCTTCATCGCGCCGCGGAAAGCGTGGTCGCGCAAAAGTTCGCGGCACAGATAATTCACGGCGAAAATGGTCATCACGGCTCCCGGCGCCGCCAGATTGGCCGCGCCATGTTGCACAAACCCAAGCGGACTGCCAAGCGCTTCGGTTTTGCGAGGCCGCCAAATCTGTAACGATTGGCCTCAGTGGAAGCGAAGTCCGAGCTTGAGGCGTTGTCGTCCGAGTAACCGTAAGATCATTGGGCCGGCGTGTTAGAAGCCACGCTATAGTTTTGACAGCTACGGTCCGGCATCCCACGCGTGCATTCGGGAAATTGCTTATGAGTACGACGGAAGTCGTCGGCGCCCCGGCTGCGTACGCGCCGCGCGGCAGCCTTGGCGCCCTGGCGCTCGGTGCGCTCGGGGTGGTCTACGGCGATATCGGGACGAGCCCGCTCTACACCATGAAGACGGCGCTCAACTGGGGCGGCGGAGCGACGCCCGAGATCGCGATCGGCATGCTGTCGCTGATCGTCTGGACGCTCATCATCACTGCTTCGATCAAGTATGTCGCCGTAGTAATGCGAGCGGACAATAACGGCGAGGGCGGCATCCTGGCGCTGATGTCGCTACTCGGCATCAAGCACGGCAATCGCCTCGGCGTGATCGCGATCGGCGTGCTGGGTGCGGCGCTGCTCTATGGTGACGGGGCGATAACGCCGGCTATTTCGGTGTTGAGCGCGCTCGAAGGGCTCAAACTCCCGGCGCCTGCAATAGCGCCTTATGTCGTGCCGCTTTCCGTCGCCGTTCTGGTCGCGCTGTTCGCGCTTCAGCCGCAGGGCAGCGCGCGAATCGGAAAGTTTTTCGGACCGATCATGACGGTGTGGTTCGTCGTCATCGGCATCCTCGGGCTCGGCGGCGTGATAAGCCATCCCGGCGTCCTGGTCGCATTGGATCCCCGCTATGGCTTTGGCTATTTGTTCAGCCACGGCTTTAGCGGGTTTCTGGTTCTCGGGGCGGTATTCCTATGCGCCACCGGGGCGGAAGCGCTGTACGCCGACATGGGTCACTTCGGGCCCGGGCCAATCCGCTTCGCCTGGTATGGCCTTGTCCTGCCCATGCTGCTGCTCAATTATGCGGGGCAGGCGGCCGCGGTGGTCGAGGGCGCGGTCGCGGCCGACGCCAATCCGTTCTTCGCATTGTGTCCAGCGCCGCTCCAGCTGCCGCTGGTCCTGCTCGCCACCTTCGCCACGATCATCGCCAGCCAGTCCATCATCAGCGGCGCGTTCTCGATGACGCGGCAAGCGATCCAGCTTGGATTGTGTCCGCGCCTACACATTACCCAGACCTCAATTGAGGGGTACGGCCAGATCTATGTGGGCTTCGTCAACTGGGTCCTCATGGCGCTGACGCTCGGGCTTACGCTGGCTTTCCGCTCGTCCGACAACCTGGCGGCGGCGTTCGGCGTCGCGGTTTCGCTCACCATGTTTCTGACCTCAATCCTGATGTTTCTGGTCATGCGCGAGATCTGGCGCTGGAGCCTGCCAGTGAGCCTCCTGGTCGCCGGACTGTTCATCGTCGTCGATCTCTCATTCGTTTCCGCCAACCTGATGAAGGTCTTCGATGGCGGGTTCGTCCCGCTGGTGGTCGCCGCCGTGATCTTCTTTCTCATTTGGACCTGGAGGCGCGGCCGTCAGCTCATGCTGCAAAAACTCGAGCGCGATACGATGCCGCTCGCCAGCTTCATCGTCCAGATGCACGATAAGCCGCGCGTTTCGGGCACGGCGATCTATCTAACCAGCCGAACCGACGTCGTGCCGGTGCCGTTACTGCACAATCTCAAGCACAACAAGGTCATCCATCAACGCATCGTGCTGCTGCATGTGGTGACGGAGAACGTTCCGTACGTCGCCGCCGACAAGCGTCTTGAGGTTATCCATCTGATGGACAATTTCCATTCGATGGTCGTTCACTATGGCTTCATGGAGCAACCGGACATCCCGCACGCGCTCGATAGCTGCAGCTCGCGGCACCTGCATTTCAACCTGATGGACACTTCATTTTTCGTCGGCCGGCTGACGATCGTGTCCACCGCAACGTCGCGATGGAGCCGGATCAGGAGCAAGCTGTTCGAGGCCATGCATCGCAACGCCCTGCCGGCGACTGAATTCTTCCGGATCCCGCCAAACCGCGTGATCGAGCTGGGCGGTCAAATTGAGATCTAGAGTGATCGCCGTGCCACAACAAACCGGAATCTTTGAAGCTCGAGTGAAGCGAATTGAAAATCCCCAAGGAGGAAATCGGCTCCTCAGCGGGACATTCAAGGCGGCTCGAATCCTATCACCAAAGTAGAGCTCCTGTTCCGCCAGCTTCGGGGGTGCCTTCGGCAAGGGAATTTTCCTCGGGACGGGGCCGTCGCGCAAACCGGCGCTCGGATTTATGGTGGGAAGACTTGGCTCGTATATGGTCTAGCCTCTGCTCGGTGTCCTTCCGCCAGCGCCCTGAACCGATAGAAGCCCGCTTCCCGGGCGCGGCCGTCGTTGCCTCATTGCGTTCGGCTGTTTGGACTCTTGGAACCGGATGTGGGTAGCTGGTCATTCGCCTCTCGGAGACGAGACCAAGGCATAGGAACAGCAGCGTCGCCGAAATGGCGAGGGTGCCGACAAGACCGGCGAACATTTGCAGGGCTAAGACCATGAGAACAAATTTCCACTCGTCGCGCCCAAGCAACGCCTAGCCGGGCTCGGCGTTCCTCTGGTCGTCATCTCAATAAATCGCTGGAACGCAGGCGGCGCGCCTGCATTATATAAACAGCATTCGACTGCGTGGATGTCCTGTGCGAAAGAATTCCATATCAGGTTTGGCCGCAGGTTTGGCCGTGCACTTCGGAATGGGTGCCGGCCTCGGCTTGTTCTTGAGTATTTTCCTTATTCACCTCAACGTTGCTGACGTTGGTGCAATGATTGAGCACTCATTTGATCCGGGCGCTACGGCGGCGGAATTCGTCGGCGGCCTGGTTCTGCCCTTCGGCATTGGCGCCACGCTGACAGCATTTATTCTTATGGAATTGGACAGAGCCCGAATTGACTGACATCTCTAAATCCGCCAGCGAAGTCCGCCAGCGAGATGCTGTCGGCGGATTTCCGGGTAATTTTGGCCTGTCGTAGCGCGTGCATATCCACGCTTGGTGGGCGCTAGAATCGCCGGGACAAACAAGAATGCGCCGACCGCCGAAGCGAGCACAGCAGTGGAGGTGACCAATCCTTCCGCCGTCGGAGAAATGCTCCATTGCCTAAAGCCGGTAATGGCAAACCCTCCCGCGATTTTTTTACAGTTGATTGGGAGTTTCAGCAGCGCCGGGACCGGGTTTTTACCCTGATCGCCGAACGCTGATCTCTTTGAATTTGGCCAGCGCTCGTTCAAATTTGTCATTGAAGAGCCACATCGCATCGAGAATTTCGCGGAAGGTTGCAGTTCTTCTAGCTTTGTCGGCTTGCCCAAAAGTGAAGATGCTATTGTTTCGCAGGTAACCCATGATCCGCGGGTCGGAAATTTTATAGTCGGTCAAGCGGCCAGACTTAAGAGCAGCCTTGGTCGGGGCCGGGATGATCTGGATAAGTTCAAAAAGTTTCATTTGGTCGATCCGATCCGGCAGCGTTTTCACGATCGCAGGTATTTGCGAGAAAAGGTCTGCGTGGGCGCTCATAAGGGCGTCTCTCACGGCGGTCCAGTGATTGAGGCGATGATCCAGATTGCCAACTCTTGCCTCTTCCTTTTCGTCGCGAGCGCTCAATGCAGGATCGAGGGCTCTGATCGATCTCGCGATCGCGGCCCATTTCTTTTGGCCAATTCGGTCTTCAGATGGACCTGTTTGCAGGCTTCCCTTGTACGTATTCGAGCGAGCATTTCCCACGTTCTGCTTGCCGTTTGTCTCCGCAAAGAAGAGCCCCAGGCTGATGCGGCCTGCCGCCTCGGCATTTGTTGCATCAAGGCCCTTGGCGCGCGCAATGGCAATTCCCAGGTCGACGACGTCTTTGAATGGAGTATCGGAGTTTTGCGCGACGGCGGGCGGCACCTCCATGATGTCGAAGAGGTTCCGATACTCGTCGATCAGCGGCTCACTGTCGGCATCAAAGTATGCCGGAGGGATGCCGAATTTATTGGGTCTTCCGATTTCGGACGGCAGCGCGTCGGTGAGATCCTTATATGCGCTCATCATGTTGATGCGGCCAAGGTAGAGTGCCTGTCCGGGTAAGTTCGGTAGCGGTCAATTCGAATTTAGCTGGGCGCGCCGCTGGCCCAAGATCGACTTAAAGTCGTTTAACGCATTGTTGTATCTATTGAGCGCATCCGACTGCGATTGCGTGAGCGCAGGCGTCCGGCGTCGGGCACTGGGCGTTGCTGTCTCCGCCCGTAACCGGTTGGGTTGAATTTGAGCGCCCGCTCCAAGTGTCCACGCGGCTGCGGTTGAACCGATTGCCTTGATGAACTCTCGCCGTCGCATTGCCACATCCTAGCAAAGGAAACGGCATCCTATCGGCTCGGGGACACTTTTGCAGGCGCTGAAAAAGCCGGCAAGCGTGGCGGCAACCTCGCGGGGCTTTTTTTTCACGCGGTGTTTGCTCTGTTCATGTCGCTCTTGGGCCGCGAGGACGTTGCTATAGCGGCTGCCATCACAGATCGGCGTTCAGCAAACCCCTGTATGTTGCGCCATCGTTCGTCTGAGGTCTTCCTGTAAAAACGGCTTCCGGATGAGCGGAAAGCCGGTGCGCTCATGTTCTCGACCGGAGAGCACGATCACCTTCAATCCCGGGCGCAACTGCACGGCCGCCTTCGCCAACGCATATCCGTCCATGCCCGGCATGTTGATGTCGGTGATCAAGATTTCTATTGGCGTCGCGGGAGAAAGTTTCCGCAAAGCCCCCTCTCCGCTATTGGCGGTTATCACCTCGCATCCGAGGTCCTCAAGCATTGCCGCCGTGACGTCGAGAATGAGTGGATCGTCATCCACTACAAGAACTCTGCGCGACACCAAACCGCTCCTGACTCCCGACTTGGAGAGACAACGGACGGCCGAGCGTGGTAGTTCCCGTGGAATTCTTACCGTCGCTGAACGCGTACCCGAGCTCGTTTCCCGGCGGGAGGCTTTTGCGCCACCCAAAAATCTCCGACTAAGTATAAGATTTTATTGGTGAGCGCGGTGGGGCTCGAACCCACGACCCCGTGATTAAAAGTCACGTGCTCTACCGACTGAGCTACGCGCTCGCTGCGAGCACTCCATACTGAAAAGCCCCTGCGGTTTCCAGTGTTTCGCACGCCGCAGGCCCCATCGCCCTCAGATCGCTGTATTCGGCACGGAAACCGGCCTCCGGAGCTGCAAAAGACGCCGCTGTCGCATCCGGGTCGCGTTTTGCTAGACTAAACTTCGCTCGGGCCGGGAGAGCCGCGAACCAGGAGCACGACGATGCCCATCGTCAACCGTGTCGCCGACCTGCACGCCGAGATCACGGCCTGGCGGCGCGACCTCCATGCCCATCCCGAGCTGCTTTACGACGTGCATCGCACCGCGGCGTCGGTCGCCGAGAAGCTCAAAAGCTTCGGCTGCGACGATGTCGTTACCGGCATTGGGCGGACCGGCGTCGTTGGCGTGATCCGTGGCCGCAAGGCTGGCGCCAGGGTGGTGGGCCTGCGCGCCGACATGGATGCGCTGCCGATCGAGGAGGCGACCGGTCTGCCCTACAAGTCCACCGTGCCGGGCAAGATGCACGCCTGCGGCCACGACGGCCACACCGCCATGCTGCTCGGCGCCGCCAAATATCTCGCCGACACCCGCAATTTCGCCGGTACCGCCGTCGTCATCTTTCAGCCGGCGGAGGAGGGCGGCGCCGGCGCCCGTGCCATGCTGCAGGACGGGCTGCTCGACCGCTTCGGCATCGAGGAAGTGTTCGGCATGCACAATCATCCAGGGCTGCCGGTCGGACACTTCGCCATTCGTCCGGGACCGGCGATGGCCTCGACCGACACCATCGCGATCGATCTCGAGGGCGTGGGCGGACACGCGGCATGGCCGCACGAAGGCGTCGACACGATCCTGGTCGGTGCCCAGATCGTCAATCAGCTGCAATCGATTGTGGCGCGCAACGTCGACCCGCTCGAGGCCGCGGTGGTTTCGATCTGCGTGTTTCAGGGCGGTGACGCCGACAACGTCATCCCGCAACACGTTCGGCTGCGCGGCACAGCGCGCAGCCTCTCGGCCAAAGTCCGCGATCTGCTGCAGAAGCGGGTGCGCGAAGTGGTCGAGGGCACGGCGCGGCTTTACGGCGCCAAAGCGGAGCTTAGTTATACGACCGGCTATCCGGTGCTGGTGAACGAGGAGCGTCGAACCGCCTTTGCCGCGGCTGTGGCTGGCGAGATTGCCGGCGCGGATAAGGTCATCGACGGCCCGCCGCGGATGGGCGCCGAAGACTTCGCCTATATGCTGCAGCAGCGGCCGGGCGCTTTCATCTGGCTCGGCAACGGCGACAGCGCAGGCCTGCATCACCCGGCTTACGATTTCAACGATGAGGCCATCCCGGTCGGGACGTCGTATTGGGTGCGCTTGGCGGAAACCGCACTGGCGGGGTGAGTGCTACTGCGCCGCCTCGACGCGGTTGTCGGCCGGCAGCTTCGGCGTCTCGGCGGCGATGGTCTTGGGCCGCGGCAAGAGTTCCATGATCCTGGCTTCGACGCCGCGCCAGAAGGCGAAGGTGTTGAAGCGGGTCCCCTCAATCGCCGCCAGCGCCACCGCGGAGAGAAACGGCAGGCTTTGTATGACCAGAACCAGCGCAAAAATGTTGATCTCGTGCACCTGCTTGTAATTGGTGACGACCAAGGTGATGGCGCCGAGAAGCAGCAGTCCCGCAATCACGGCCTCCCAGAACGCCGGGAAATCGCCTCTGCGCGTCGCGCCGCCCTTGGCGGTGCGCAAGAACGGCAAACGCTCTTTCAACACGCCGGACCCGACCGCATGCGCGACCGTCCATTGCATCGACATGGCCGCGCAGACAGCGCCGAACATCTGACCGACCGATATCCGCACCCTTAAGCTGTAGAGCGCGGTGAAATGGGCGACCGAGATGACGAAAGCAGCCAGGATCGGCAGGGTCAGAATCCGATCAGGCACGGCGATGTTGGCGAACGCCACCACCGGCACCCACACGATGTTGAGAAGCGCAACCACGACACCGACGCTGTCGGCGCCCAGCCAGTTGAGCCAGCCAAGGCCGTATTCGCGCTTCTGTTCGCGTGACAGGCTTTCCGTCCATGGCAGCAGATGCCGCCAGTGTTTGCGCATGAGCTGAAGGCCGCCGAACGCCCAGCGCTGGCGCTGTCGCTTGTAGGATTCAAAGGTGTCGGGCAAAAGCCCGAAGCCATAGCGACGATTGGTGTAATGGGCGAGCCAGCCGTGCTCGAGGATGGCGAGACCGAGATCGCTATCCTCGACGATGGTGTCGCTGGACCAGCCGCCGGCGCCGTCTAGCGCGGCGCGCCGGATCAGGCACATGGTGCCGTGCACGATAATGGCGTTGACCTCGTTACGCTGGACCATGCCGATATCGAAGAATCCGGCATACTCCGCGTTCATGGCCCGATGCATGACTGAGCGGTCGCCGTCGCGGTGGTCCTGCGGGGATTGCACCAGCCCGACCTGCGGATCGGCGAACTGCGGTACCAGGTCTTTGAGCCAATCCGCATCGACGACGTAATCGGCATCGATCACGCCAAGGATGTCAGCGTCGCTTGCCGTGTGCGCGAGTGCGAGCCGCAGCGCGCCGGCTTTGTATCCAGCGAGATTCTCGACCCTGACGAACTTGAAGCGCTCGCCGAGCGCGCGACAATGCTCTTCGACCGGCTGCCACAAGGCCGGATCCGGCGTGTTGTTGATCACCAGCACGCACTCGAAGTTCGGATAGTCAAGGCGCGCGACTGCGTCGAGCGTCGCCTTCAGCATCTCCGGCGGCTCGCAGCAGGCCGGAATGTGGACCGACACCTTGGGCGTAAACGCGTCCGGCACCAGCGGCGGAGAGCCGGCCAGCCGGCGCGGCGGCCGGCCAAATGCAATGGCGGCGATCTCGTCGATGCGCGCGAGCGCGATGGCGACGAGCGGCACCAGGAGCGTCACGCCCAGTCCCAAGGCGAAGGCGGCGCCCGGTACGAAGTAATGGCCCTTCCAGAAGGCGACGATGGCCGCGAACCAGGCCCCCGCCAGGTTGGCCGCGGTGGCGAGCGTCAGCGCCTGCGTAGCGCTGACCCGGCTGATGGCCAGGATCGGCAAGGACAGCAGCAGGCCGAGCAGCACGGCGAGGCTCGCGCGCTTGATGTAATCCGGATCGGTGATCGGCCCGGTCCAGGAAAATTTCGGCTGCCGCGAAGCGTCGAGAAATCCCCAATAAGGGCCGACGCCGCCTTCCGCCGTCTTCCACGGCTGATCGATCGCCTCGACGATGTTGTAATCGATGCCATAGGCCTCGGCGCGATTGACGAAATCGCGCAGGACCATCGCCTGCTCGATACGGCCTGGATTGGCCTCACGAAAGTTGTAGCCGGCGCTCGGCCAGCCGAACTCGGCGATCACGATGCGCTTGCCGGGGTGCAGGCGGCGCAGATCATCGTAGAATTCGATCGTCCGGTCGACCGCGTGGGAGGCATCGAAGCCCGCCCAGTAGGGCAGAATGTGCGCCGCGATGAAATCGACGGCCGAGGCAAGCTCCGGATGGTCGATCCAAGCGGTCCAAATTTCGCCCGTAGTGACAGGGACTGGGCTCGATCTCTTCACACGCTGGATGATCTTGATGAGATCGTCGACCTTGGTTTCACTCCGCAAATGGTTTCGTTACCGACGACGATGGCGTTAACGTTGCTGTTGTGACGCGCGAGATCGAGCGCGGAACGGATTTCCCGCTCGTTCCGATCCTGATTCTTGTCGATCCAGGCGCCGACCGTGACCTTCAGGCCGAACTCGGCCGCGATCGGCGGGACGAGTTCGGCACCGCCGGTCGCCGAATAGGTCCGAATCGCCCGCGTATAGGGCGCAATGGCCTTGAGATCGGCGCGGATCTGCTCGGCGGTCGGCCGTTCGCCGGAATCCGGATGGGTCGAATTGACGAACGGAGCGTAGGAGACGCTGGCGAGCTGTCCGTTGAAGTCCGGAGCTGTTTCTTTGAGTTCGAACGAAGCCCACAGGCCGGCATGCACGCACCTAACAGCGCGAGCACGGCAGCGACGGTGCGCATCGAATTTCAACCACGCGGGGCGCGAGGAAAAAACGGCCGAACCTGTCCCCAAGGTTCGACGATGGGCAAAAAAGAGGCTGCCTGCGAGCGGCGCGTCACAGGTAGCCTTCGGATATGGCAAATTCAAGACAACTGCTTTGCATGAAGCAATTTTTTTGCCAGCTCCGCCGCATCATGATGGCCGGCGCCATTAACGGCTGGTTGTCGGGCTGCTTGCGGCGGCGGCAGGTGCCGGAATTGCGGGCGACGTCGGGTTGATCCAGCAGGCCTGGACCCGCGCGTTCAGGCTGTCGGCGGCCTTCGGGTCGATGTTGCTTCCGTGCAGAATCAGGCAGCGGAAGGTCGCCTGGATATGGGGGCCGGGACAGCCGAAACGGTCGTAAAGATCGAGATGGCGGAACGCGGTGTCGAGATCGTCGCGCCAGAGCAGGCTGACAACGCGGCGGCCAAGCCAGACGCATTCGGGATTGCCGGCCGGACCGGTGAGCGCCTGCTGGGCTTCGGCGTATTCGTCGACCTTATGCGGCTCCTTGGCGGGTTCCTGGCCCGGGGCTGCGGTCTTGTCCGGCGGCTTTGCGTCGTTGCTTTGCGCGAGAGCGGAAGGGGCAAGGGGGCGAGTGGGGCCGCCAGAAGCCAGAGCGCGGCGCACAGTCCGCCGGCAACGCTAAGCACACGATGGGGCATGGTCCAACTTGAGTTGCCGGGCTGTTCGATGAGAGCCCAGAAGGGACGTTTCCTGGGCCACCGGATCGCGCCACTGCGGCGGCATCTCCGGGCGCGGCCGACATGACAACACCCCAAGTGCTCTTGTTTGTCCAGCGCATACATCGCGCCGCCGTCACTGGCCTTGGCAGGAGACGAGCGCAAGGTTAATGGCAAGGAGGTGTCCCGCCCGATAAACTTCTCGATGATCGCTCCGGCGCTTGCGTTGTTTGCTTTCACGGCGCTTGGCATCGGCGCTGCGTGGTGGTGGCTCGGCGCGCCGGTGGAGTTGCCGCCGTCGCCGCTTGCCGCCGGGCGAAAAGCTCTATTGCGTCTCCTACGCGCCGTTCCGCGGCCGCCAGGACCCGCTGGTCGAGGGAACCCGGGTCGAGCCGTGGCAGATCGACGAGGATCTGGCGCTGCTCTCCAAATACACCAATTGCGTTCGCACCTATTCGGTCGACGACGGGCGCGAGAACGTTCTGGCGAGCGCGCGCCGGTACGGGCTCAAGGTGCTGCATGGGGTGTGGGTGTCCAGCGATCCGGAGAAGACCCGTCGCCAAATCGCCACCACGATCGCGCTCGCCAAAGCCTATCCCGACGTCATCGCCGCCATCGTCGTCGGCAACGAGGTGCTGCTGCGCGGCGAAATGTCGGCAACCGACCTCATCGCCACCATCCGCGAGGTCAAGGCCCAGGTGCCGATGCCCGTCACCTATGCGGACGTCTGGGAGTTCTGGCTGCGCTATCCCGACGTGCAGAACGCGGTCGATTTCGTCACCATCCACATCCTGCCCTATTGGGAGGATTTCCCGATCCCGGCCGCGCGCCGCCGCGCATGTGGCTGCCATCCGCAGCAAGGTCGCCGCCGCCTTCCCGAACAAGGAGATCGTCATCGGCGAGTTCGGCTGGCCGAGCGCCGGCCGCATGCGCGAGGGCGCGCGGCCGTCGCCGTCGAACCAGGCGCGCGCCATCGAAGAGACGCTGGCGCTGGCGCGGCGCGAGAATTTCCGCGTCAACATCATCGAGGCCTTCGACCAGCCCTGGAAGCGCTGGCTCGAAGGAGCGGTCGGCGGCTATTGGGGGATTTTCGACCGCGCAACCGGCGCGCCGAAATTCAACCTTGCCGGCGGCGGGGTGTCCGATCACCCGGATTGGCGAGTGCAGGCGCTGGCCGGCATCCTGCTTGGCCGCGCTGACGTTCGGCGCCGCGTTCGCGGCCGGGCGCAAAAACAGGCCCTTCGCGGTTGTTGTGGTCGAGGATCGCCGCGCTCGCGTTTCTTCCCGCCGTTCTGTTCGGCTGGACGATCGAGACGGTGCCGGTCGAGAGCTTCAGCGTCGGCGGCTGGCTGCGTTCGCTCGCTTTCGCGGCCGTCGCGGCGGCGGCGCCGATCGTTTGCGCCGCGGCCTGCGCCGCCGGCCGGCCGCTGCCGACCTTCGCCGCGCTGCTTGGGCGCGCGGCAACGAGCGCCGCGACTGCACTCGACTGGGCGCTCGGCGGCACGTTTATCGCGCTCGATGCTGTTTTCGGTCCAGGCCGCGCTCGGTCTCGTGTTCGATCCGCGCTACCGCGACATTCCGTTTGCGCCCTTCAGCGCCGCGTCGTGCCGTTCCTGGTGTTGTTGTTCTCGACGCCGCGGCCGCCGGGCGCGCGCGCCATGGCGGAGAGCGTGGCCGCCGCTGTGCTCGCGCGCTATCGGCAGTCTACATCGTGCTCAATGAAAGCTTCGCCAATTGGCAGGCGGTGTGGTTCTGCGCCGGGCTTGGTCGGCTTCGCCTTCATTCTGGCGCGGGCGCGGGACGCGCCAGACTCAGAATGAGCACGCCGGCCGCGAGCGCCGAGAGGTCGACGTTGTGCAGCACCACGCCGAAAGCCGCCGCCGCAAGCGCTAGCGCGACGAGCACAAGCGAGGGCCGCAGCAGATTGAGCAAGGCGGCCGCCAGCGCGACGCCGCCGAACACTTCATGGGTGAAGAGCACGATGGTCAGCCGGAGCGTGCCGCACAGCCAAGTCTTGAGGCCGGCCTGGCAGGCGAGCGCGACGGTGGGGTTCTCGATCGCCAGGTAGCGCAGATAGAGCGCTTCCCCCAGCGCCAGGAAAGCGACGATCAAGAGCCAGTTGGTCTGGCGCGCGGTCGGCAGGAAAAGCGGGCGGCGCATGTGAGCGTCGGCATACGCCCGATCATAATCGCCGATCATTGCAGCGCGAGGTGCTGGCCGTCAAACATGGTCGGCTGGCAGGACACCCGGAAGGCCGCGAGCGAAGCGCACAGTTCGCGCCGCCGCTTCGGCATTGGCAGCGGCCCGACCACCAGCCGCAGTTCGAGCCGGTTGGACCGCGGATTGTCCTTGACGGTCACGACCGGCTGCAAGCCCTCGAAACAGTTGCGGGTGCGCCGATCGGATCTCGGCCCAGCGCGCGCGCAGCGCCTTGATCGAGAGCGCGCTGCCGATATCGACGCCGTATGCCGGATGGCGTCACCGATGCTGCGGCGTCGGCGCGCCGATTGCTCGCGCGGCGGGCGCCGGCGGAGGCCGGCGGGAGCGGGGATTCCAGTCCGGCGACCGGCGGCACGACCGGTGCGGCCACCGACTCGACGTTCGTCGGGCGTCGCGCGGCACGGCGGCTCGCTCGGCCATGGCGCTACGGGGGCCTCAGCCGCGGCTTTGACCGCTTCGATCTGTCGGGTGATCGAACCGGTGACGTCGTCCATATTGTGCTCGACGGCGGCAAGCCGCGTCATCAGCCGGTCGCGGTCTTCCGCAAGACCGCGCACGGCTCTGCGCGAGCTGCCGCGTCTCGGCCTCGGCGTCGAACGGGCGGCGTGCGGCCTGCTGATCCGCGTTTGCCCTGAGCGCAGACAAGTCGACAGCGACGACGGCGATGCGCTGCGAGCCGGCTTCGCTGCGGCTCGACGAGCACGGCGACGAGCAGCGCGACGGCCGCCGCCGACGCCCCACAGCGCCATGCCGCCGCAGGCGCCGCATGGTGAAAGTCGGTCTTTGCCGCGCGACTTTCTTCGCGGCGTCGCCTTCACGTTCGTGCGCTCGACCCAGCATGCTGCCGCTCCCGGTGTGTCTTGGCAAGGCGAATCAGCGGTAAAAATAGCAGATTTCGGTGTTTGACCGCTGCCGCGTGACCGCCGTCATCCGCGGCACCGTCGCTGCGGCCGCGCGCGGCTTTCCGATGGACCGGCTCGGCTATGAGAGCGCCGCGGAGGCTTCTCGATGAAGGCTCGGAGCTGCCTTGCGATCGTGCTTGCGGCCGGCGAGGGCACCCGCATGCGCTCGGCGCGGCCCAAGGTGCTGCACGCGATCGCCGGGCGCTCGCTGCTTGCCCATGTGCTGGCCGCCGTCGCCGAGGCCGGCGTCGACGCGCGACGGCCGTCGTCATCGGTCCCGGACAGGACGCCGTCGCCGCCGAAGCGCGGCGCGTTCTGCCGGAGCGCCGAATGCTTCGTGCAGCGCGAGCGGCGCGGCACGGCGCATGCGGTGCTGGCGGCGAAAGCCGCGATCGAGCGGCGGCCCGACGACATTCTCATCGTTTACGGCGACACGCCGCTGATCCGGCCGGAGACGCTCAAGCGGTTGCGCGCGCCGCTTGGCCGCCGGCGCGGCGGTCGCGGTGCTGGCGTTTCGGCCGGCCGATCCCACCGGCTACGGCCGGCTCATCATCGCCGGCGACAACTCGTCGCCATTCGCGAGGAGGCCGACGCCAGCGCCGGCGAACGGGCGATCGGTCTCTGCAACGGCGGGATCATGGCGCTCGCCGGCGCACAGCGCGCTCGCCATCCTGGAGCGGATCGGCAACCACAATCGCAAGGGCGAATTTTATCTGACCGATGCGGTCGAGATCGCGCGCGGCATGAAGCTCGACGCGGTCGCGGTCGAAGTCGAGGAGGACGACGTGCGCGGCATCAACACCAAAAGCCAGCTCGCCGAAGCGGAAGCGGTCGCGCAGCAGCGCCTGCGCAAGGCCGCGCTCGACGCCGGCGTCACGTTGGTTGCGCCGGAGACGGTGTTTCTCTGCGCCGATACCAAATTCGGCAAGGACGTCGTGGTCGAGCCCTACGTGGTGTTCGGCGAGAAAGTGACGGTCGAGGACGGCGCCGTCATCCATTCTTTCTCGCATCTCGTCGGCGCCCATGTCGGCAAGGGCGCCTCGGTCGGACCGTTCGCGCGGCTGCGGCCCGGGCACGCGGCTCGGCGAGGGCGCGCGCATCGGCAATTTCGTCGAGGTCAAGGAGGCGGCGATCGAGGCCGGCGCCAAGGCCAATCATCTGAGCTATATCGGCGATGCCTCCGTCGGCGCCGAACGCCAATATCGGCGCCGGCACCATCACCTGCAATTACGACGGCAGCGACAAGCACCGCACCGAGATCGGCAAGGACGCTTTCATCGGTTCGAACTCGGCGCTGGTCGCGCCGGTCGAGATCGGCGCGGGCGCCTATGTCGGCTCCGGCTCGGTGATCACCAAGGATGTGCCGGCGGGCGCGCTGGCGCTGGCGCGCGGCCGGCAAGTCGTTAAGGAAGGTTGGGCGACGCGCTTGCGCGCGCTCAAATCGCTCGGCAAAAAGAAAGCGCATTCGCACGATTAAGCGCGCATTTGTGCCAGCGCGCTTGCCGGCCGTGTCACGAAGCGAAACGTTTTTTGATTTGGTATCCGCTAGGATTGCGCTTTAACGGTTAACGCTAAGCGCCTAGTTCGCCGCGGCGGCGGTTGAGGAGAGCGATCCAGACGGATGTGCGGCATTATCGGGATCATCGGCCACGAGCCGGTCGCGCCGCAGCTTGATCGACGCGCTCAAGCGCCTCGAATACCGCGGCTACGATTCCGCCGGCGTCGCCACGCTCGAGCACGGCGTGCTGACGCGCCGGCGCGCCGAAGGCAAGCTCAAGAATCTCGAGCAAAGGCTCGCGCGCGAGCCGCTCTCCGGCACCATCGGCATCGGCCATACCCGCTGGGCGACGCACGGCCGTCCGACCGAGAACAACGCGCATCCGCACGCCACCGACCGGCTCGCGGTCGTGCACAACGGCATCATCGAGAATTTCGCCGAGCTGCGGCGCGAGCTGGAAGCCAAGGGCGCGAAATTCGCGACCGAAACCGACACCGAGGTCATCGCGCATCTCGTCACCGAGGAGATCAAGCGCGGCCTGTCGCCGGTCGAAGCGGTCAAGGCGGCGTTGCCGCGGCTGCGCGGCGCGTTCGCGCTCGCCTTCCTGTTCGCCGGCGAGGACAATCTGCTGATCGGCGCGCGCAAAGGCTCGCCGCTCGCGATCGGCTTCGGCGACGGCGCGATGTTCGTCGGCTCCGATGCGATTGCGCTCGCGCCGTTCACCGACACGGTCAGCTATCTCGAAGACGGCGACTGGGTCGTGATCGACCCGCAAGGGCGCCGAAATTCACGACGCCAAGGGCGACGTCGTGCAGCGCGCGGTGCTCAAGTCGCAAGCCTCGGTCATGCTCATCGACAAGGGCAACCACCGCCATTTCATGGCCAAGGAGATTTACGAGCAGCCCGAAGTCGTCGGCCATACGCTGGCGAATTATCTCGACATGGTCGGCCGAGCGCGTGGCGCTGCCGATGACGCTGCCGTTCGATTTCCGCAAGCTCAAGCGCATCTCGATCGCCGCCTGCGGCACCGCCTATTACGCCGGCATGGTCGCGCAAATACTGGTTCGAGCGTTTCGCGCATCTGCCGGTCGAGGTCGATATCGCCTCCGAGTTCCGCTACCGCGACGTGCCGCTCGATCCCGGCGACCTCGCGATCTTCGTTTCGCAATCGGGCGAGACCGCCGACACGCTGGCGTCGCTGCGCTACGCGCGCGAGCACAAGCAGCACGTGCTTTCCGTCGTCAACGTGCCGACCTCGACCATTGCGCGCGAAAGCGACATCGTGATGCCGACGCTGGCCGGCCCGGAAATCGGCGTCGCCTCGACCAAGGCGTTCACCTGCCAACTGGCGGCGCTGGCCGCGCTCGCGATCGCCGCCGGCCGCGCCCGCGGCGTGCTTGCCGACGAGCGACGAAAAGCGAATCTGGTGCACGCGCTGATCGAAGTGCCGCGGCACCTGACCGAGGCGCTGGCGCTCGAGCCGCAGATCGAGCAGCTGGCCCGCGATCTCGCGAAATGCCGCGACGTGCTCTATCTCGGCCGCGGCACCAGCTTCCCGATCGCGCTCGAAGGCGCGCTCAAGCTGAAGGAAATCTCCTACATCCACGCCGAAGGCTATGCGGCGGGCGAACTCAAGCACGGCCCGATCGCGCTGATCGACGAGAACATGCCGGTGATCGTGATCGCGCCGTACGACCGGGTGTTCGAAAGACCGTTTCCAACATGCAGGAAGTTGCCGCGCGCGGCGGCCGGCTGATCCTGGTGACCGACGCCAAGGGCGCGGCGCGCCGCGGCCGAGGGGCAACCGCTGGTGACGCTCACGCTGCCGACGATGCCGGCGACCGTGGCGCCGCTGGTCTATGCCGTGCCGGTGCAGCTCATCGCCTATCATACCGCCGTCGCTCTGGGCACCGACGTCGATCAGCCGCGCAATCTCGCCAAGTCGGTGACGGTGGAATAGACGCCGGCAGCGCGCGCTGGTGCCTCTGTGCGATGCCGTCGCCTCGCGCTATAGATTGCGCCGGCGGAACGTCGGCCGCGTACCGGACTCATCGATGACCGATAGCGACCAGAGCGGCGCGGTGTCCGCCGGCGCCGCCAAGACCTACGTCCGGCATCGTCAGCCGCATCCGCAATTATTTTTTGACCGGCCTGATCGTCGCCGGGCCGGTGGCGGTGACGCTGTGGCTGATCTGGTGGTTCGTCACCTGGGTCGACAATCTGGTGCGGCCGCTCATTCCGGCGGCGTACCGCCCGGAAACCTATCTGCCGGTCAATATTCCGGGCTTCGGCCTGATCATCGCCTTCTTCGCGCTCACGCTGCTCGGCTTTCTCACCGCCAACCTGGTCGGCAGCAGGCTGGTCGAGCTTCGGCGAGAGCCTGCTGAACCGCATGCCGATCGTGCGGCCGATCTACCGCACCACCAAGCAGATTTTCCAGACGCTGTTCTCCAGCTCGGAATCGAGCTTCCGCCGCGTCGGCCTGGTCGAATTTCCGGCGCCGGGCATGTGGTCGCTGGTGTTCCTGACCCAGCCGCCGACGCGCGCCGATCGCCGCGCAGCTGCCGCAGACCGAGCACGTCTCGGCGTTCATGCCCTGCACGCCGAACCCGACCACCGGATTTCTTCTTCTACGTGCCGCGGCGCGACGTGATCGATCTCGACATCACCGTCGAGCAGGCGATGCCGCTTCTGATGTCCGCCGGCATCATCCAGCCCGGCGGCGACGATCCGCAGAACAAACTCGCGGCGCTGGCCGAAACCGCCCGCGCCGCGCAGGCGGCGCGCAAGGCCGGCGCCGAGCCCGGCGAAATAGGCTTCAATTCTTCGACCGCCGCCGGCCCTATGCTATCGTTGTCCGCGCAAGATCCGACTTGTCTCAACGGGCATGTCTCAAGGGGGCATATCATGGGCTTTTGGTCAGGCAATTACATCGGGTTTTTCGAACTATGTGAATTTTTCCGGTCGCGCCTGCCGGTCGGAATATTGGTACTGGGTGTTGTTCATCGTTCTCGGCGGAGATCGTCGACGTCGATCATCGATGACGGTGATCGGATATACAGTTGACCAACGAGCCTGTTTGGTCTGGCCACATTCTTGCCGAGCATCGCGATCGCCATACGCCGGCTGCACGATCTGGATCGCAGCGGCTGGTGGATCCTGCTTATCTTCATTCCGCTCATCGGCTGGATCATCTATGATCATCTGGTTCTGCACCAAGGGCACGGAAGGTCCAAACCGTTTCGGCCCCGATCCGCTCGGCCGCAGCTGCCTGTAGGCCAGTGATCAGCCCGCGCCCAACAGCCTGATCGCTTCGTCGCGCGCGAACAGATAGAGCAGCTGGCGCAACGCCGCGCCGCGCGGCGAGGTGAGCTTCGGATCGCGGTTGAGCATGAGCGCGGCGTCCTCGCGCGCCGCGCTCAAGCAACTTGCCGTGGACTTCGAGGCGCGCGATGCGGAAGCCGGGCATGCCGCTCTGCCGGGTGCCGAGCACGTCGCCTTCGCCGCGCAGCCGCAAATCCTCCTCGGCGATGCGGAAGCCGTCGTCGGTCTCGCGCAGGATGGCGAGCCGCGCCTTCGCGGTTTCGCCGAGCGGCGCCTTGTAGAGCAGGAGACAGGTCGAGCGCTCGGCGCCGCGGCCGATGCGGCCGCGCAATTGATGCAGTTGCGCCAGCCCGAACCGCTCGGCGTGCTCGATCACCATCACGCTCGCTTCCGGCACGTCGACGCCGACCTCGATCACGGTGGTGGCGACCAGGATGCGCGCGTCGCGCCTGCGGCAAAGCGCGCCATGGCGCGGTCCTTGTCGGCGCCGCGCATGCGGCCGTGGACCAGCGTCGACCGTGTCGCCGAAGCGCTTCTTCAGCGCCGGCGTAGCGTTCCTCGGCGGCGGCGAGGTCGACGCGTTTCGGATTCCTCGACCAGCGGGCAGACCCAATAGACGCGCCGGCCTTCGTCGAGCGCGCGCGCCACCGCGTCGATCACTTCGTCGAGCCGCTCGAGCGGCAGCGCGCGGGTGTCGATCTTCTGCCGGCCCGCCGGCTTTTCGCGCAGCTCCGACACGTCCATGTCGCCGAAATAGGTCAGCACCAGCGTGCGCGGGATCGGCGTCGCCGTGAGCACCAGCAGATCGACCGCCTCGCCCTTGCGCGCCAGCGCCAGCCGCTGATGCACGCCGAAGCGGTGCTGCTCGTCGACGATGGCGAGCGCGAGATCGCGGAACGCGACGTCGTCCTGGAACAGCGCGTGGGTGCCGACGATGAGATCGATGTCGCCGGCGGCGAGCGCGGAGAGGATGTCCGGCGCGCTCGCGGCCGCGCTCGCGGCCGGTGAGGATGGCGAGCGCGGATGCCGGCGGCCGCCGCGAGCGGCGCGATGGTGGCAAAATGCTGGCGCGCCAGAATTTCGGTCGGCGCCATGAACGCCGCCTGGCGGCCGGCTTCGATCACGGTCGCGGCGGCAAGCAGCGCGACCACCGTCTTGCCGGAGCCGACGTCGCCGTGCAGCAGCCGCAGCATGCGGTTCGGCTGCGCCAGATCGGCGACGATGTCGGCGACCGCGCGCTCCTGCGACGGCGTCAGCGAGTAGGGCAGGGCGGCGACGATGCGCGCGCGCAAACGGCCCTCGGCGGCGCTGCCGCGGCCGGCGCGCGTGCGCATGATGGCGCGCGCAGCAGCGCCAGCGCGAGCTGGCCGGCGAGCAAGTTCGTCGTAGGCAAGCCGCGACCACGCCGCGCTTTCCGGGTCGAGGTCGTCCGGCGCTCGCCGGGCGATGCACGCGTGCGCAGCGCGTCGGCGAAACTCGGAAAGCGATTGCGCTTGAGCCAGGCGGCGTCCTGCCATTCCGGCAGATCTGCGGCACGCGGTCGAGCGCAGCGTCGATCGCCTTGCGCAGCTGGTTGGGATGCAGCCCTTCGGTGAGCGGATAGACCGGGTCGATCAGCGGCAGCTTGGCGAAGCCGGCCTCGTCGACCACGCGGTCGGGATGCACCATCTGCAGATGGCCGTCGTAGAGCGTGGCGGTGCCGGAGACGTAGCGAAGCTCGCCCTCGGGCAAGAGCTTTTCCAGATAATCCTTGCGCGCGTTGAAATAGGTGATGGTCAGCGTGTTGGTGTCGTCGCTCGGCCTCGATGTTGTAGGGCGCGCGCGGCCGGTTCGGCGGCGGCGGCCGGTGGCGCTCGATGGTGACGGCGACCGTCACCACCGTGTCGGGCACGACTTCGCAGAGCTTCGGCTGGTTGCGCCGGTCGACGAAGCCGGTCGGCAGGTGAAACAGCAGATCGATGATGCGCGGCTGCTCGCCTTCGCGCGCCGAGCAGGCGCTGCGAACAGCTTCTCCAGCTTCGGCCCGATGCCGGGCAGGTCGACAGCGACGCGAACAGCGGATTGAGCACTGGCGGGCGCATGCAACGATGCCGCCGTCATTCCGGGTCGACCGCGATGCGGCGATCCCGGCATCCATAACCGCAGCGCGGGCATGGACCGGCCGACTCGTCGCGCCCAATGACAGCTGACATACGTCATCGCCCTCTATATACGCCTCGCCCGGCCCGTCCGGGCTTTTGGCGTTGGCTTGCACCGGATTCACGATGACGGAGCGATCGAGCGAAGGACTGGACGTGCGGCGGCGCAAGCTGTTGTTTCGCGCCTGGCGCCGCGGCGTGCGCGAGATGGATCTGATCGTCGGCCGCTTCGCCGACGCGTATATCGACAAGCTTCGACGACGCCGGCCTCGACGATTTCGAGCGGCTGATCGAGGCGCCGAATGCCGAGCTTTACGCCTGGGTGGTCGGCGCCGAAGCCGTTCCGGCCGAATTACGACACCGCCGTGCTGCGCCAGCTCAAGGCGTTTCACGCCCGCGCGAACAGCGCGCGCCGGGAGACCGGTGACGCGCGCAGGTGCGATCGCCGGCAGCTCGCCGGCCGCAGCGGCTGGCGCCCGGCCGGCCGCTGCTTCTTGTCCGGCGTCGCCGACGGCGCCGAAGGCCTGGTGCTCGCCGACCTCGCCCGCGCGGTCGCGGCCGGCGCGAACGCCGCCGGCGATCAGCCTCGCGGTGGTCTGCCGCGACGGCCCGCGCATGGCGACGCTGTCGCGCGCGCTCGCCTTCTTCGCGCCCGACATCGAGGTGCTGGAATTTCCGGCCTGGGATTGCCTGCCCTACGACCGCGTCTCGCCGCATGCCGCCGTGGTGGCGCAGCGCATGACCGCGCTGGCGCGGCTCGCGCGCGTCAAAGGCCGCGAACGGCCGGCCGTGCTGCTCACCACCGTCAACGCCATCCTGCAGCGCGTGCCGCCGCGCGCGACGCTGGCGCGGCAATCGCTGTCGGCCGCGCCGGGCAATCTGCTGCCGATGGCCGGCATCACCCAATGGCTCGAACTCAACGGCTTCAACCGCGCCTCGACCGTGCGCGAGCCCGGCGACTATGCGGTGCGCGGCGGCATCCTCGATCTGTTCGCGCCCGGCATGGACGCGCCGGTGCGGCTCGATTTCTTCGGCGACACGCTGGAATCGATCCGCAGCTTCGATCCGGAAACGCAGCGCACCACCGACGGAGTTGCGCGCCCTCGATCTCGTGCCGATGGCCGAGTTCCAGCTCACGCCGGAGACCATCCGGCTGTTCCGCACCGGCTATGTCGCGGCCTTCGGCGCCGCCGCGCCCGACGACGTGCTCTACGAAGCGGTGAGCGAAGGCCGCCGCTACGCCGGCATGGAGCATTGGCTGCCGCTGTTTCACGAGCGCATGGAGACGCTGTTCGATTATCTGCAAGGCACGCCCGGTCGCGCATCGAGCCGCTGGCCGAGGAAGCCGCGCACGAGCGGCTGGCGCAGATCGCCGACTATTATCAGGCGCGCAAGGAGGCGCTCGACCAGACCGGCGGCGGCGCGCCGTACAAGCCGCTGCCGCCGGACCGGCTCTATCTCGCCGAGGCCGAATGGCGCGAGCGGCTCGATCGCGTCGGCGCTGGCGCGGCTGTCGCCGTTCGCGGCGCCGGAAGGCACCGCGCGACGCCATCGAGATCGGCGCCCACGCCGGCCACAACTTCGCCGCCGAGCGCAGCGAGCCCGGCACCAACGTGTTCGAGGCGGTGACGCAAGCACGTCGAGGCGCTGCAAGCCGCCGGCAAGCGCGTCGTCATCGCGCTGTGGAGCGAAGGCTCGCGCGAGCGCATGGCGCATGTGCTGGCCGAGCACGGCCTGCTCAATCTCGCGCCGGTCGCGTCGTGGCCGCAGGCGCTGGCGCTGCCGCGCCCGCAAGTCGCGCTCGCCGTGCTCGGCATCGAGTCCGGCTTCGAGACCGCCGACGTCGCGGTCATCAGCGAAGCAGGACATTCTCGGCGAGCGGCTGGTGCGCCCGCGCCGGCAGATCAAGCGCGCGGAAAATTTCATCGCCGAGGTGACGAGCCTCGCCGCCGGCGACTCGTCGTCCACGTCGATCACGGCATCGGCCGCTTCGTCGGGCTGCGCGCCATCGAGGCGGCCGGCGCGCCGCACGATTGCCTGGAAATCCACTATGCCGGCGGCGACAAGCTGTTCCTGCCGGTCGAGAACATCGAGCTGCTGTCGCGCTACGGCTCGGAGGAGGCCGGCGTCGAGCTCGACCGGCTCGGCGGCGCCGCCTGGCAGGCGCGCAAGGCGCGGATGAAGAACCGCATCCGCGAGATCGCCGGCGAGCTGATCAAGGTCGCCGCCGAGCGGCAATTGCGCGAGGCGCCGCGGCTCACCGTCGACAGCCGGCCTCTACGACGAATTCTGCGCCGGCTTTCCCTACGAGGAGACCGACGACCAGCAGGCCGCCATCGCCGCCGTGCTCGACGATCTCGCCTCCGGCCGGCCGATGGACCGGCTGATCTGCGGCGACGTCGGCTTCGGCAAGACCGAGGTGGCGCTGCGCGCCGCCTTCATCGCCGCGATGAACGGCAAGCAGGTCGCGGTCGTGGTGCCGACCACGCTGCTCGCGCGCCAGCACTTCAAGACCTTCAGCGACCGGCTGCGCGGCTATCCGGTCCACGTCGCGCAGGCCTCGCGCCTGGTCTCGCCGAAGGAGCTCGCCAAGGTCGAAGAACGGCCTCGCCGACGGCACGATCGACATCGTCATCGGCACCCACGCGCTCCTCGGCAAGACCATCAAGTTCAAGGATCTCGGCCTCATCGTCGTCGACGAGGAGCAGCATTTCGGCGTCGCCCACAAGGAGAAGCTCAAGCAGCTGCGCGCCGAGGTGCACGTGCTGACGCTGACCGCGACGCCGATCCCGCGCACCCTGCAGCTTGCGCTCTCCGGCGTGCGCGAAATGTCGATCATCGCCACGCCGCCGGTCGATCGGCTGGCGGTGCGCACCTTCGTCTCGCCGTTCGATCCGGTCGTGGTGCGCGAGGCGCTGCTGCGCGAGCGCTATCGCGGCGGCCAGGCCTTCTATGTCTGCCCGCGCATCGAGGATCTCGCCGACGACCAAGGCGTTCCTCGACAAGAACGTGCCGGAGGTGCGCGTCGCGGTCGCCCACGGCCAGATGCCGTCGACCGCGCTCGAAGACGTGATGGCGGCGTTCTACGACGGCAAGTTCGACGTGCTGCTGTCGACCACGATCGTCGAATCCGGCCTCGACATTCCGACCGCCAATACGCTGATCGTGCACCGCGCCGACATGTTCGGGCTGGCGCAGATCTATCAGCTGCGCGGCCGCGTCGGCCGCGCCAAGCTGCGCGCCTACGCGCTGCTCACGCTGCCGGCCAAGCCGCAGGATCACGCCGCAGGCCGAGCGCCGGCTCAAAGTGCTGCAATCGCTCGACACGCTCGGCGCCGGCTTCCAGCTCGCCTCGCACGATCTCGACATCCGCGGCGCCGGCAATCTGCTCGGCGAGGAGCAGTCCGGCCACATCAAGGAAGTCGGCTACGAGCTTTATCAGCAGATGCTGGAGGAGGCGGTGATGTCGCCTCAAGGCCGGCATCAGCGCGCCGGTCGCCGACAAATGGTCGCCGCAGATCACCATCGGCACGCCGGTGCTGATCCCCGAAGACTACGTCGCCGACCTGCCGGTGCGGCTCGCGCTCTACCGGCGGCTCGTCCGAAATCGAGGACGACCGCGACATCGAAGCCTTCGCCGCCGAACTGGTCGACCGCTTCGGCCCGCTGCCGCAGGAGGTCGAATATCTGCTGCAGGTCGTCGCCATCAAGGCGCTGTGCCGGCGCGCCAATGTCGAGCGGATCGAAGTCGGCCCGAAGGGCGCGGTGCTCGCCTTCCGCGACAACATCTTCGCCAATCCCGAAGGGCTCATCGCCTACATCGCCAAGCACCCCGAAGGCGCCCGCGTGCGGCCGGACATGAAGGTCGTGTTCTTCGACGAATGGGAGACGCCGGAGGCGCGGCTCAAAGGCGCCGCGGGGATTTTGCGCGCGCTCGTCGGGATTGCGGAGAAGGGGAAGAAGGCGGCGTGAGACTCGTCATCGCGAGAAGCGTAGCCACGAAGCAATCCAGACTGTGGTATCGGTTGAGCGATGTTGGACTTCCATCAAGATGAGACGTGCGAGGGCATCATTCAGCGCCTCGAAATGCGCGAGGGCGTGAAGCGCCACGACGTGCAGGTGCGCGACATCGGCAATAACACGCCACCGGATGCACGCGTTGAAATGACCTTCCGGCTAGGCGATCAGCTCTACGCCATCGAGCATACCGGCATCGAGCCATTTGACGGCTTCATGGCACATCAGAATAGAGCGCGCGATCTGTTCAAGCCGCTGGAAGAGGGCGCGACCGCCGCGTTGATGAGCATGCTGCTCATGCCGGGCGTCGTGATCGAAATGCACATGCCGATTGATGCGTTCACCGGCCGCAAGATGCGCGAGGTGCGCGCACTTCAGGCGGCGTTGATTGAGCATGTGAAGGTCACCGCGCCGACGCTGCCAGTCAGGAAATATGCGGACTATCGCGGCACGCTGGTCACCACACAGCCTGCAGGCGTGCCGTTCCAGGTCTCGCTCATTCGCTTTGATGGCCTCCACAATCAGCCGGGTCGCTTCCAGCTCAAGCACCTGACCGGATCGGCTCATCCGCGCGCACCTCGTCTTCTGCGCACATGCGATGACAAATTCCCCAAACTCGCCAGGTGGAAGCATTCGGATAACGCACACACTATCCTTGTGCTTGAGGACAATGACGTGCAGCTCACTAATCCGAGCATCGTCGCGGACACGTTTCTACCCATTGCTTTGGCGCGGACCGATGCGCCGGACGAAACCTATATGGTCTCAACCTGCACGTCGCCCTGGTACGCTTGGCCGATCCTGGTCAACGGCAGCTCGTATTTCGAACTTGCCGAGATCAGCCACCCTATTCACTTCGAAATAGATGCAACCGGGGCGGTTTATTGTGCCTGCGGCGTAGCGGGTAGGGCGGATTAGCCGAACGCGCAATCCGCCGCCTCGGTACGCATCGACGAGCATAAGAAATGCCACACTACCTGCTAACCGGGGCCGGCTTCAGCCGGAATTGGGGCGGCTGGCTTGCCAACGAAGACCTTCGAGTACCTTCTGGGCGCTCCAGAAATTGATGATGATTTGAGAAGCGTTCTGTGGACTGCGAAGTTGCGCGGTGAAGGGTTCGAAGGTGCTCTGTCTATCGTTCAAGCCGCCTATACATCCCACAGGTCTCCTGAGAACAAGAAGCGCCTAGATAACCTGACTCAGGCTGTAATCGGGATGTTCACTGCCATGCAATACAGCCTTCAATAAACTGGACTATCGCGATTTAGACCTTTGACTTCAGCGCTTTACTCTCATGGTTCGATGCAATATTTACGCTCAACCAAGACACATTTCTAGAGACGCAATATGCTGGGGACGTCCGATGGTCAGAGCGGTGGTACGGATCATATTTGCCGTACATGAAGTTCATTGAAGAGCATGGTGGCCTGCACCCGGTTCCGAAGACACCGAGTTAGGTGTTTTTATGGAACCGGAGGTAAGTCATGGAGAGACGGAAGTTTACGCGGGAGTTCAAGCTTGAAGCGGTTCGGCTGATCAGGGATCGCGGGGTGTCGTACGCCCAGGCGTCCCAAGACTTGAAGTGTCATCCGAGCCCAGCTGCGCAACTGGGTGAAGGCATTTGTGGACGATCCGCAGCAGGCGTTCCCCGGCCAGGGCCAGATGAAGCCCGAGCAGCTGGAGATCGCGCGGCTCAAGCGCGAAGTGATCAAGCTGAAGGCCGAACGAGACATCCTAAAAAACTATCCCGGGCCGTTGCCCGCCTGCGCGGGGCAGAAACAGCCGGTGCTATCCTTGCGGCTTGGAGGGTAGCGGCCGTCAGCTTATTGGAGGCACAGTCCCCGTTAAAAAACGTGGTCCATGGGCGCATGCGAACTTGAGAGTGGTGACGTCGCCCTCAGGCGACGATCCCGATTAGGAAAATGACGATTGGCATAGCCCAGACCCTCCTATCGACAATAGAAGGAGGAATCTCTATGCCCAAGACGATCATCGGGGACCGCCCGGAATTGAGGCCGGTCAACGCTGGCGCGGCTGCCATAGACATCGGATCAAAAATCCACATGGCTGCGGTCGACCCAACTTGCACGGAGACGCCGGTGCGTGCGTTTGGCACATTCACACAGGATCTGCACGATCTGGCGGATTGGTTCACAGCGTGTGGCGTGACCAGTGTGGCGATGGAATCTACGGGGTCTATTGGATCCCGGCCTACGAGATTCTTGAGCAGCACGGATTCGAGGTCATTTTGGTCAATGCGCGTTACGCCAAGAACATGCCTGGGCGCAAGACAGATGTTAGCGACGCCGCTTGGCTGCGCCAGCTCCATTCCTACGGTCTGTTGCGGGGTAGCTTCCGCCCTGATGCCGAGATTGCAACGCTGCGCGCCTATCTGCGTCAGCGGGAGCGGCTGGTGGAATACTCAGCCGCTCACATCCAGCACATGCAAAAGGCCCTTATGGAGATGAATCTGCAACTTCATCACGTTGTCTCCGATATTACCGGCGCGACCGGGATGCGGATTATCCGCGCTATTGTCGCGGGCGAGCGCAATCCCGACGTGTTGGCGACCTACCGCGATGTGCGTTGCCACTCCTCCACCGAGACGATCCGCGCCGCTCTGGTGGGCAACAATCGGGAAGAACATGTCTTCGCGCTTACCCAGTCACTGGAACTCTACGACACCTACCAGGCCAAAATGCTCGACTGCGACCGCAAACTGGAATCCTTGATATCGGCGCTGAGTGACAAAGCGGCCAAGCCGATCGGCAAATTGTCCAAACCGCGGGTGAAGACCAAGCAAGTCAACGCACCCTCGTTTGACGTCAGAGCTGCGCTATACGGCGTTATCGGCGTCGACTTGACTGAGATTCATGGCTTGGGTCCGTCACTTGCACTGAAGCTCGTCGGCGAGTGCGGGACGGACCTGAGGGCATGGCCGACCGCCAAGCACTTCACATCTTGGCTGTGCCTTGCACCGGGCAACAAAATCTCCGGTGGCAAGGTGCTCTCTTCGCGCACGCGGAGATCATCCAGCCGGGCGGCAGCGCTTCTGCGACTGGCGGCTACGACCATAGGGAGGAGCGATACGGCGCTCGGAGCATTTTATCGTCGACTATCCTGTCGCGCAGGCAAAGCAAAGGCCGTGACCGCGACCGCCCGCAAAATTGCGGTTCTGTTCTACAACACCCTCAGGCATGGCATGACCTATAAGGATCCGGGTGCCGACCGTTATGAGGAACAATACCGTAGCCGTGTCCTCGCCAATCTGAAGCGGCGCGCCAAGTCGCTGGGCTTTGTTGTGCTACCTGCTCCATGCGAGGTTGAGGTGGCTGTTTCTTAGGAAAGCCGCGGCCTACTTCGCGAAGGAATCGACGTGAAGTTCGGATTTATTGCGAAGCACCGGGGGATCTGGGCCGTAGATTGGATGTGCGGGGCGCTCGGTGTCTCGCGGGGTGGGTTCTATGCCTGGCTGACACGACCGCGCAGCCGGCGCAGCCGCAGCAACGAAGAGTTGGGTGCCAAGGTTCGGGCCAGCTTCATCGCCAGCGATCGGACCTACGGCGCCAGACGGGTGTGGCACGACCTGCTGGCGGAAGGCATCCCGTGCGGTCTGCATCGGATTGAGCGATTGATGCGATTACAGGCTCTCAAAGCCCGTCCGCGCCGGCGCCGACTGCCGCCCGATCTGGGTGAGCGGCAGATCGCCGCCGTCGCTGCCAATGTGCTCGACCGCAGCTTCGCGGCGCCGGCGCCGAACCGCAAATGGATCGCCGACTTCACCTATGTGTGGACGGCGGAAGGTTGGCTCTACGTTGCTGCCGTCATCGATCTGTTCTCCCGGCGCGTGGTCGGCTGGTCGATGAGTGCGGCGATGACAGCGCAGCTCGTGACCGACGCGCTGGTGATGGCGATCTGGCGACGCGGCAAGCCCGACGCGCTGCTGCATCACTCCGACCGCGGCAGCCAGTACACCAGCGAGCAGTTCCAGAAGCTGATGGCCGACCACGGCGTCATCTGCTCGATGAGCCGCTCCGGCAACGTCTGGGACAACGCAGCGATGGAGAGCTTCTTCTCGTCACTGAAGACCGAACGCACGGAACGCAAGACCTATCGGACACGCGACCAAGCCAAGGCTGATGTGTTCGACTACATTGAATGCTTCTATAATCCGAAACGCCGGCACTCAACGATCGGTTATCTGAGCCCAGTGGAGTTCGAGATGCAGGCGGGATTAGCTTAGGCAGGTGTCAACCAAATCGGGTGCAGGCCATGGTGATGCTCACATCAACAGCTCCATTCAGGCCGCGGCTGAGAAGGGCTTAAAGATATTCATTATAGATGTCTTGGGCGTAGACGTAATCGACAAGCGAAATATCCGAGCGCAATACCTGAACCTGTGACCGACCTCATGCATGCACTCATCCTCAGAATCATCGGCGCGTCGCGACGCCCACTAAACGAGATCATCAACAGCGATCCGGTAGAAAACGAGAAGGTCATGCGTTTTTTTGAGAACCAAGCCCCCGTCGCGCGGATCGCACCGCAGCCTTCTCAGCAAGCGAAGCCCGGATGAGCCAACGTGGCCGATCCGATAATGGGCTCTGGCGTAATGGTTATCCGTCACCCTAAGGTGCGAGCAACGCGAGCCTCGAAGGGCGACGGCCCGGGCGCCTCGGGGCCGCCATCTCTCCGGAGGTTTTCGCATCTTTGCCAACATCCGGCGCGCCTGTATATTGAAGCCATGACGATCGAAGACCTCGAAAAAGCCGTAGCCACGCTACCGCCCGAGCAATTCGCGCAGTTTCGCGCTTGGTTCGAGCAGTTCGATGCTGCGCGCTTCGATCAGAAGATCGAGCGCGATGCCAAGGAAGGCAAGCTCGACCGCTTGGCAGAACAGGCGCTCGACGATTGGCGTGCGGGTCGCACCAGCGAGCTATGAAGCACTTTGCGAGCCGTGCGTTCTGGGACGCCTATCACAGGCTCCCCGAGCAGGTTCGCAAACTCGCCGACAAGAACTATGCTCTGCTGAAGGAGAACCCGCAGCATCCGTCTTTGCAGTTCAAGAAGATCGGACGCTTTTCGTCGGTACGCGTCGGGTTGCGCTATCGGGCGCTGGCGGTCGGGACGGACGGCGATCTCGTGTGGTTTTGGATCGGCTCTCACGCGGACTATGACGCGCTGATCCGCTGATCGGGCGAAAGTTGGGCGCAGGCATCGATCGCCGGATCAAGTCCGGCAGTGACGCAGGAATGGGGCCGCATCCTTCGAGGGCCGCTTCGCGGCCGCCTCAGGATGACGGTTCAAACGCCGATCGAAACAAATATGCCGTGGCCAGGCTGCGGTACGGCCGCCACGCCTGCGACAGTTCAAGGACTTCGTCCTGCGACGGAAGCTTGGCCAGTCCGTAGGCCTGCTTGATCGCTTTGCGCAGGGCTAGACTAGATCGCCCGGCAGCACGACATCGCCGCGGTCGAGCGCGAGGATGAGGAAGCCTTGCACGGTCCACGGGCCGATGCCGGACACGGAGGTCAACAGCGCCATGATTTCTTCGTCGGTCAGCTTCTTGAGTTTTGCCAAAGTGAGGCGCTCTTCGACAAACTTTTTGGCCAAAGCCCGCAACGTCGCGACTTTGCGCGCCGAGAAGCCCACCTGGCGCAGCCGCGCCGGCCGCGTCGCCAACAACTGCGCGGGGGAGGGTATCTTGCCGCGGAACAGGGTTCGTAAGCGCTGCCAGGATGGCGTAGGTCGCCTTTACCGACAGCTGTTGACCGGTCACCTGAAAGACAAGCGCGCCAAACGCATCCAGTTTCGGCAGTTCGGATAACCATTCTCTCGGGTCAAAATCGGGATATTTGGCGATCAATCTCGCCAGCACCGTGTCTTTGCGCAGGTGCCGGCGTGCTGCCTCCCTTGCGTCTTTTTGGTCATGGACTGCGGCGGAGCGCATGCTGCGAGTGTAGGCCATTGCCACCGCTTCGGGCAGCCATGTTCATGTCGCCGATCGTTTAGGCGCCGGCTGCTCGTGCTTGCGGCCCCAGGAATTGACCCAGTTCTTGACCTCCTGTTGCGAGACGCCTTCGCCGCGGTCGAGCGAGACAAGGGCTCGCTTGACGCCGGCCACCTGCCATTCGTTCACGTCGAGGTAGGCGCTGAGCGCCTCGGCGGCGAGAAACGACCGCGTACGCCCGGTGCTCTTGGCGAGCTTCTCCAGGCGTTTTTTGACCTGGGGCTTTACGCGGACAGTGAAGGTTGTCGACGGCATAAATTGATGCCTCCGTGTTCGCTTCTGCACATATTAACACGGCGGCTGCGCCTGGACGCCAACGCGCATGTTTGCGCCCTCAGACGACATCAGGGCTACTTCTCGCTCGTCACCCCGGGCATAGCCGCTCGAAAGAACGGCGTCGCGGAGCCTGTCATCGGGCCGGCCACTTCGGGCCGGACCCGTTGGCTCGTCTATGACCCGCTGGTCCACGCCAATTCGTCGAGTTGGCGACACAGCCGCATGGATTGCCGGATCAAGTCGATCAAGTCGATCAAGTCGATCAATTCAGGCAAGGCCGACCTAATGAGCTTCAACCGCCGCCGCACCATGGCGCCGCGCGTCGCGCAACGACCGAAAGGTGATCGAGTAGCGCAAGTCCTCGACCGCGGGGATGCTGTGCTGCCAATCGTCGCGCGAAGCGCCGCGCATCAGATAGACCGAGCGGCGGTCGAGCCGCATCGCGGTGCGCTCCCAGCCGGCGCCGCGCTTCCGGCGCATCCGGAACGTGCACGCCGACAGCAGCGAGAGGCCGATCACGTCGCCGAAATTCGGCCGGTCGCGATGCCAGCCGATGGCGGCGCCCGGCCGGTATTCGGTGATCAGAACGTGCCGCAGTTGCTCCGGCGCCAGTCCGGCGAAGCGGGCGGCGCGCTCGCGCACCGGGAGAACGAACGGCGGTATCGGCGAGGCCTCTCGCAAGCCGCCGCCGTTATGGTCGTAGCGCAGGCCGAACGAGACGACGCGGCGCTTGCCCAGAAAGCCGTGAAACTCAAATTCCTTGAACGGCAGATCGGCAAACGCGGCGGCGAGGCGCGCCTCCTCGGCGGCGTCGATCACCTCCGGCGCATAGCGAAAGCCGGCCGGCATCGTTTCCGGCGCGGGCGGCGCAAAGAGGGCGAGCTGTTCGTGTTTCATGTTGGCGCGTAATGAATCAGGTTCGTGCCATTATTGGTTTCGCTTGCTCGCCACGCCCGCGCTTGGTTGCGGGCATCGACGTCTTTTGAGGGCGCGCAGCAAAGACGTGACTGGCCGCAACCAATCCGGCCATGACGATAAGTGCAGATAAGCGTCCGCTGCCGGTTCCGCAAAGCGCGAGCGGTCGCGGGGGCGTGCCAGCTATCCGCACCCCTGAACTACCGGCGCAAAGCGCGCAGCGCGGATGAGCCCAACGGGCCCGGCCCGGAGTGGCCGGCCCGATGACAGGCTCCGGCGTAATCCGCCGCCTCGCAGCGGTCGAACCTCACCGGCAAACGTTTTGCCGCCGAACCAACGGACCGGCAATGCGCGACGGTCTAGTGAGCCACGCGCGGGCAAATTCGCGATACGCACGTGTGGTGCACGCAGGCCCAATGCGCGCAGACGGTGTGACCGTTATGACATCGCATGCAAATCTGCGGCAACGCGCCATGGCACTCCGAGGCCCTTACGCATCGCTGCGCTCGTCGGCCGCCTGCGCCGGCGCGCCGGCGCCGACAAGTGCGCTCACTGCGACGAAGGCCGCAAACAACTTCGCGCGTCTCGTTGAAGCCGTGATCATGACTTGCCTCCCGTTAGATGTCGCTAGATGCCGCCAGAGGTCGTCGGAAGAAGTCATCCAAGAAGGTGGGTCGCAATTCCGGAGGGCTCGATGCCGCCTCTGGAGCCGTCATTGACGGCGCCACCCCGCGGGCAACCTGGCCGAAGACCGTTCGACACCGCGTACATCCTCCCGCAATCAACAGTTACGAGTCAACGCATTTCAACCTGACGGACCCATCATCAATTGCGGCGTGCGCTTTGCGGGCCATGAGGGTTATCGTGCTGTTGGCAAATTCAGCGACCCTGTCCGGTGACGCGCTCCGGATATCAAATCCTTGCGACCCTCAACGGGCGGGCTGGCGCGACGCATGCGCCGCAGGACGGCAATTGAGCGGCGCTACCGGCTCGCCGATGCTGCAACATTGCCGTTCGCGAGCGCGGGCGAGCGCGGCGCCGAAAGTGCGGACCTTGCCCTTGGCGATGTCGTTGAAGTGCGGCGGCAGGGCTGCGGTTTCGTAAAGCGCGTCCGGACGGGGAAAGTGATAAAAATAGCCGGCCGCCATGATCACCTTGGTGAAGCCGCGCTCCGAGAAATAGCGCGCCAGCAGGCATTCGCCGGTGCTCGAATAGCAATATTCCTCGCGCGGATCCTGCCGCTCCAGCCAGGCGATGAGGTTTGGCAGCGAGAACGGATCGTTTCTCTGCCCCCATTGGGGATCGTACAGCATTCACGTCGCTCCCATGCGCCGCCAGACATTGAGTCGGCTAACTGCATAATAACAAAAGCGGCCGGCGCTGGCGGCTTTGGGTGCTGCGCCGCCAAACGCGGGCGCAGACCGCGTCGCGACAACGATCTGCATGTCTGCTTTCCAACGCAGAGATGATTAAAAATGGCTGACGCTTGGCTGCTGTGTCGACCGGATCGTGGCGAAATTGCGAATGCGCACATCGCCGCGCCATCGCCCCGGCGTTACTCACGCTTTACCTGAAATCAGAAATGATATTCTGGTCAGGCGATTTGCTTTTTTCACAATTTCCGAAATCTTGAAATACAAACGTCACAATCGCGCATCGACCTAAAGCTGAACGCGCGAGGCTGCAACAACCGCGCCCCGAAATCATCAAAGAGCGATCATATGGGCGCCGCATTGCCTGTTGAACGTAGGCGTTGTCCGCGTGGGACCGCGTATCGCAATCAAACGCGTGCAGCTGTAAAGCGCGGACGAAGGGGTGTCTAAGCGTCGCCGGTCTGTAACGCAAGTGTGTGTGTAGCGTTTGGCGTGGGTCGGGCGTGCGGGGGTGTTCATGTCGGGGGGCTTGCGATGGCCGTTGCGGCCATGCCAGGTGCATTGCGTATTGGTCGTTATTTGGCTGATCGCGGCCTTCTCCCTGCAATCCGGATCCACTGGCGGCGACGGACGATCGCTGGACGGGGCCGATCTTGGCTATTTCGTTGGGCGCCTCAACGCCCGCACCGTCGCGATCGGGCCGGGCCATTCCAACTCCGCTGATCTGAATAACGCCGGCGTTTTTTCCGTTGCCTGCGCGGACGCGGATGGTTTCCGCGTCCCGCGCATGTTCGGTCAGAAAGCCGGGCCGACATTCACGATGTCCGCTTCGTTACGGATTTCAATTTCAGCGTCGTGAAATTCTTAAGAGCCGACGGGCGCGCAAGCGCCAATGAATCGGGAGATCGAGCTATCGCTTCGCGACATCTTGCTTCGTGACGGCTTGCTTCGTGAGTTGGCTTTTGGATTTGGCTTCGTGACAACACCAGGAGGCGACGATGAGTTCTCCGGTCCACCGCGCCAAAGATCTGGATCCCGCCTTGATGTACGCACCGCCCCGGGTGCGCGACCATATCGAGCCGTTCGAGCCGCGGGAGCAGTTTGAGCCGCCTGTGCCGCACGCGCCGCCGGAGCCGTTCGAGCAAACGGAGGAGTTCGAGCCGCCGGAGCAGTTCAACCAAGCAGAGCCGTTCGAGCAAACAGAGCCGATGCCGACGATGCCAAACGCGGCATCCGCGCAGCCGATTGATTGGCCCTGGAAGCCACGCGCCGAGATCGGCTCGACGTTCAGCGGCGATCACGCTGTGCTCGCGGTGCAGCGTCGGCTGGCGCTCGACCCCGAATGGCTTCCCGAACCGCCGCGACCTTCGAGGGAGGGTTGGGGGTTGCGGAAGTCCCTCGTTTGGATGTGCAGTGCGGCTGGCGCAGCCGCGCTCGTCGCCTGGGGCCTGGTGTCGCCGCCCGGCGTGGCGCTGTTTGAAAACGAGAACGCGCGGGCGGCGGTTCTGGGCATTACAAATCTCCTCAGCAAGCAAATTCCGCCGACGGTTGCGGCAGCGGCGCGGCCGCAACAGCTAGACCCGCGACGCGGCGTTGCCGAGGCGATGGCGCGGGCGCCGAAAGATCAGTCGCAAGTGAGCAAGTCGGTTACGAGCGTGGTCGCAACCGCCGGAGCGTTCATGCCGGCGCCTGCCGCGATGGCAATGCCGGCGCCTGCCGCAATGGCGATGCCGGCGCCCGCCGCCAACGCCATGCCGCCGCCGATGGTCATGGCGACGGCGCCGCAGCCGGCAGCACTGCCGCCTGCGGCCGTGCCGCGAATGCCGCCTGCCGCCGTGTTGCAAGCGCCGCCGGTGTCCCCTGCACCCCCTGCTGCGACTGTGCCGACCATGATCATCAGGCCATTGGACGCTGATGAGCGGGCATCACTGATCAAGCGCGGCGAAGACCTCATCAACTCCGGCGATCTGTCTTCGGCGCGGCTCGCGCTGCGGCGCGCAGCGGAAGCCGGCGATGCACGCGCCGCCCTGATGCTCGCCGGCACCTACGACCCGAACCTGCTCGACAGGCTGGGTTTCCAGGAGCACGCGGCGGACATCGCCCAGGCGCGGCTCTGGTACCAGCGGGCGCAACAATTCGGTTCGGCCGAAGCGCCGCGGCGGCTCCAGCAACTCGCCATCAAGACCAACTCGGATCCGTGACTGCGGCCAGGGCAAGGGGGGAAGCGTGCGATATCTGATCGGGATTGCGCTCTGGGCGGTGGCCGTGGGTCTCTGGCCACATGACGCGTTTGCCCAGACTGCTGCGCTCGCCGCGGTGCCGCCGGCGACCAGCGGACAGCCGGTCTTCACGCCGCTGACGCCGTGACGGTTTTCCGAACGCCGACGCGGTCAACGCCGGTACCGTTACCATCATCATCGCACCGGCCGGCGGGGCAAAATCGGCGTTCGCGTCCGACATGGCGCCGCCAGCCCGGGACAACGGCGGAAATGCTCGCCTCCCGCCACTTCGGATGGCGCGCCGGTCTGGCAAATTCGTCGATCCTGGAAAACAGGGCGTCGACGAACTTGGCGACCTTTTGATAGCGCTCGGTCTCTTCCGGCCAATTGAACATGACAAGCAAAGGCGGCGCAGGATTGGCTTGACCGCTTCCATGCGCAGCAGGTCGACGCCGGCAACAAGACGTCGCTTGCGAAGTTCAAGGAGCTCCTGGCTAGTAAGGGACGCGCCAACATGTCCGGGGACGAACTCGAAAAAATGTACGCCCGCTTCCTGGAATGGAATCGGCACATCAAGAATTAGGCTGCGATGACCCCTAGCCTCGCGCGGGCGGCGTCGAAATTATGCCCGCAGCCGCGCTTGCCCACTGGCGGTGCGTTCGATGGCGTTGGCGAGATATTCCGGCGACTGGGCGCCGGTGACGATGGCGCTGCCGCCGAAGATAAAGCAGGGCACGCCGTCGATGCCGGCCTCCTTGGCGGAATTGGCTTCGCCCTCTATCCGGTCGACGTCGGCGTCACTGGCCAGCAGCCGGCGCACCAGGTCGCCGTCCATGCCGCAATCGGCCGCGGCCTGGATCAGCGTTTTTGGATCGGTCAGATCCGCGCCCTCGGCGAAGTAGAGCTCCATCAGCCGCTGCTTCATCACCGCGGGATCGGTGGCGCTGCGCGCCCACAGGATGAGGCGATGGCAGTCGAGCGTGTTGGGCTGCCGGCTGACCTTGTCGGGCGCATAGAGCAGTCCCTCCATCGCCGCGGCGGCAGCGACGCGCTCGGCGATCACGTGATACCGCTCTGACGAGCCGAACTTGGTCTCGAGATAAGTCTGCCGGTCGATGCCTTCGCGCGGGATCCAGGGATTGAGAAAATATGGTCGCCAGTTGATGTCGACGGCAATGTCAGGGACGAGCGCGGTCGCCATTTCGAGCCGGCGCTTGCCGATATAGCACCATGGGCACACCACGTCGGAGACGACGTCGATGTGCAGGCGGGTTGGCACAGAGGAGTCGGCGGCCATGAGCGGAACCCTCGTTCGTTGTGCAGCCTAGCGCAGTGCGGCGTGCAGCGAAACCGCAACTATCGGCGCGCACGCAGGCCCGACCTACATGGTGAGGCTCTCAACCGACGGCAACCTCACCCACAACTCTGGCGATAAGGGAAGCGACGTTGTCGGTCGGCTTGAGCGTCGCCAGCGTTACCGCCGTGTCGACGCCGCTGCCGCTGCGGGTGTGGTCCGGCGCCAGCATGGTATGCTTGAGCACGCTCGCGATCCGCCGTGCGATGACGTGGGCCGCGCGCAAGTCGGTCTCGGTGAACACCGCGAAGATCGAATCGTCGGCTTCGCGGCAGGCGAAATCGACCTGGCGCATCAGGCGGCCGACCAGACGCGCGGCATCGAGGCTGACGCGGCGGTCGCTGCGCTCGAACGAGAAGCGCGCGATCGACAGGCCGACGCCGCGTTTTTCCGCATCGTCGACCGCGCGGTTGAGGTCGTGCCAGAACGCCTCGTGCCCGAGCAGGCCGGTGTTCGGATCGAGCATGCCTTGGGCATCGAGCGATTTGAGCATGCGCTTGAGCCGCTCGGCGAATGCGTGGAGGCGGACGAACGGCAGAAAGCGTTCGACAACTCGCTCCGGTGCTTCGGCGGTGCGGTCGAGATTGGGCAAATGTGCGTAGAACTCTTCTACGACACCATGGTGGCCGCCAAGCACCGTGACCGGCAGGTCGCGAAAGCGCACGTCCTCGGCGAGCACGGTCAAGAGCGCCTCGACGATGCGCGGACCAAAACCGTCGCCAATCACCATGCCGTCGATGTCGCGCGCGTTGAGCGCGCGCGCTGCGCTCTCGACGCTGAGCGCGCCGACCAGGCCGACCCGCTCGCCGACGGCGACCGCAAGCCCCGGGTAGGATCGGCCGCGGCCGGCGACCAATACGCTTGCTTCCTCGAGCGGATCGGAGTCCGGCAGTTCCGGTGCCGCCTCGCCGCGCGAAGCAAGCGTGCGCATGCGGCGCAAGACCGTGCCGTGCAGCGTGCGGACGCGCAAGGCGGCGCTGAGCCGGCGCGCGATCCGCACCGCCGGCACGCTCGCGGAGATCGCGAGCGCATCGCGGACGGCGATTGCGCCATCCTCCCGGGCGATGATCGGCGTAAAGGGACCGTCGGCGGCGTCGAGCCGGTCCGTGAGCGCGCGCGCCAGCTCATCAGTGCGTGCCGGATCGCTGCAGGGCTCCGCAAGCACCACCGCTTCCGGCGCGACCGACCCGATGGCGGCGGCCGCATCGGGCCAATTCGTTTCGATGATCGGGAATGCTCCCGCTGATTGCAACGCTTCGACAACATCCGGCGCCGGCATGTCGGCGACAACGACGAACGGACCTTGCAACGCCATGGCGGAACGCGGGGGTTGAAAATTGCCCTCAGACCATACCTTGGCGTTATTAATGGCCCCTTAAGTCGTTGTTTTGAAGCGGTCCGGGTTCGTTCCGGCCGCGCGATGCGTGCCGGCGAGCCGTGTCACCAAGCGCCAGCACAGCGTGTCGCCCTTGAGCCGTCGCGGACGCTGTTTCATGCGGATCCGCTGACGATGATGTCCTCGCAACGGCAATGCGGCGCGAGCCCTTGCTGGAGCAAACGGCGCGGCTGGAAATAAATCTCCGTACCAAACAAATGAACAGGCCTGACTTCTTTGTCAGAAACTGTCGCCTTAATCATTTGATTGTCGCGACATCAAAAGAGATCTTGGCAAGCGCTTTTAGCATTCCAGCATCGGAGGACTGTCATGATCCGTACAACCCTGATTGCGCTTGTCGCTGCAACCGTGATCGGCACGGCGGGCGCTTCCGCCATGCCGATCAACACCACGATGATCAAAGCGGCCGCAATAGCAAGCGAAGCTCCTCAGCAAGCACGCTGGAGCTGCTGCTTCGGGCGCCACTTCGCTTTCCATCGGCCGCTCTTCCTTCGTCGTCACTTCGCATTCCATCGGTCGTTCTTCTTTCGGCGCCATGTGGCGCTCTATTGGCACTTCTACTTCCGGCGCCACTTCGCCTTCCGCCGGCATTTCTTCTGGCACCATGTTCTGTTGCAGAACGGCGGCGATTCTAGTGCGACGTAAGGCTGCCAAGCTCAAATGCGCGGCAGGTGAGCGGGCGGCGCGCGGTGCCGGCATAGTCCGGCATCGCGTTTTATGTGGTCTTGAGCGAAGCCGAGCGGGTAACGATCCGGGATCGAACTTTCAGCCCGTCGGAAACTGCAGTTCGACCTTGAGACCGGGCATGTTGTCGATCAGTTTGATGCGCGCTTCGTGCAGCCGCGCGACGGCGGCGACGAGGCTCAGCCCGAGCCCATTGCCCGGCGTGCGCCGGCTTCGCTCCAGCCGGTAAAAGCGCCGGAAAACATGCTGATGCTCGTCGGCCGGAATTCCCGGGCCGTCGTCGGAGACTGAAATCACGGCGCTGGCGTCGGCCTGGCCGAGCTCCACGGTTACCCGTCCCGCTTCGCCGCCGTGCTTGATCGCGTTGTCGATGATATTGGCAACCGCATCGAACAAAAGATCCCTGTCCCCGGTGATGTGGACCGGCTTGTCCGCGACCAGCGTCAGACGCACATTTTTGTTTTCCGCCGCGGCGTCGAACAACTCGACCACCGCTTCGGCGATTTCCACCAGATCGACCAACCGGAATGCCGCTGTCCGCGTCGTCGTCTCGATCTGGGATATGCGGGTCAGCGACGAGAACATGCGCAGTACATCATCGAGGTCGGCCATGGTATCGATGATCAGCGATTGGTCGGACTTGGAGTCGCGTCGCCCGGTGCTGGCCTTTTCGAGGCGGCCGCGCATTCGCGTAAGCGGCGTTCGCAGATCGTGGGCGACGTTGTCGGTCGCCTGCTTCACTTCTCCCATCAGCGCCTCGATGCGATCGAACATCGAGTTGAGATTTTCCGCCAGCTGATCCCACTCGTCGCGCGAACCGCAGACTGGCACCCGCTTACCCAGTCCGCTCTGCATGATGGCGCGGCTGGTGCCGTTGATGGCTTCGATACGCCCCACCGTCCGCCGGGTCACGGCGATGGCTGCAACGACCCCGATGACGAATATCAACGGGAGGACAAGAGCCAGCGCCAGGTAAATCCGCTTGGCGACCTGATCGAGGTCGCTGACATCCTTGCCGACCAGCAAATGCGACCCATCGGGGAGAGTCTCGAAGGCCGCTCGCGATAAAGGACGATGATGCGCTTCCGGCCTCAGCTCGTTGTCGTCAAAGCTGCTTAATCCTGAATTGCCGGCAAAGCTCGGCGGCCAGCTGCCGAGATTGCCGGCGACGGGGGCAAATGACGGATCGGCCAGCAGAATGATGCCGTCATCACGGCGCTTATCGGCAATGAATTTGTTGATCTCAGCTACCAGCCCATCGCGCCCGCCGTTTTCATAAGCCGCAATCAGCATGGCGCGGTCGGTTTCGATGGCGCGATCAAATCGACCCAAAACGTAGGATGCGGTCGACAAGTACACATAACCGAACAGGGCGAAAACCATGGCGCCGAAGACCACGATGAAGATCAGCGCCCGTTTGAACGTCGAGGATCGTAGAGTCTTAGCTAGGAGCACGGATACAAAATCCCACGCCGCGTATCGTATGGATAAGGGGATAAGCGTGCTGGCTGTCGACCTTGCGGCGCACGCGCCCAACATAGACATCGATGATGTTCGTCGTCGGGTCAAATTGAAGATCCCAGACGTGCTGCAGCAGCATGGCGCGCGGTACGACCTGTCCTTCGTTACGAACGAGATATTCGAGCACCTGGAACTCACGCGGCAGCAGCTCGATTTGCTTTCCGCCACGATTCACCGTTCTCGACACGAGGTCGAGCTCAAGGTCGCCGACCCGCAAAACCGTTTCCTTGACGACAATGGTGCTGCGTCGCGCGAGAGCTTCGATGCGCGCCAAAAGTTCGACGAATGCAAACGGCTTGACCAGATAATCGTCGCCACCGCCGCGCAGGCCGCGCACCCGATCATCGACCTCGCCGAGAGCGCTGATGATCAAGGCGGGGGTAACGATACCGGCGTCACGCAGGTGTCGGATGAGGGCAAGGCCATCGATGCCGGGAAGCATGCGATCGATCGTCATCACAGCATAGCCGTCGGAGAGTCCCAACTGCAATCCGTCTTTGCCGTTGAAAGCCAGATCGGCGTGATACCCGCTCGTACCGAGAAAGTCCGCCAATTGGCGCGCAGTCTCGGCATCATCTTCAATGACGAGTATGCGGCGTCGCGCCCCCGCCACTATTGCAATCTCCCAATCACGCCCAAAGCTTTATCACGATCCAAATGTTATCAAAACTAACTTTCGTGTCAGAGACTGACTCACAAGTAATTCGAGTGTGTTTTATGCACTCCGTGTGCGCTGCTTGAGAAACTTCTTCGGAGCACCAGGTTTCTGTGAGGATCGCTCCTATCGTCGCGGGCTAGATGGCAACCGCGGCGGTTTTGTTGAATGCATCGCATTGATGATTTTGCGCCGCTGCAGATTGCAGCGTCGGTCCGGTTCGGTGACGATACACTATATCTGCTGAACGCCACGTTTTCACGCGGCGCGCACCGGTGTTTTGATCTGTTGCAGCGGACCTGCGATCGATTTCAGCGGCTCAGGCCCCATATCTACCACGAACGATCGCTGGAAACGGTCTCGGCCGATTTTGCGCGATGGCGCTTGGATGCCCGCGCAGCCGATTGGCAAACCGCAGGTCGGCGGCCAATTAGCGGCAACATCCTGAGTTTGGTCGAGTTTCCGCAATAAGCGTTGCGTGCTCCGTGCCGTCGCCAATGACCGCGACGGCACGCGGTGCCGAGCCTTGCCGATCGCAAGCTCCGCGCCTCGCGCCGTGGACCGTCGCCCTTCGATCGGACCGCCGATTTGTTTTTCGGTATTGCAGCACGCGCGTTTTGGTGGCGCCTCTATTGCGCCAAGGAGCCAAGAGCAATTGCGCCTTCGTTCGTGCTTTGCGCGGGTTTGGCTCGTCTATTTCAAGACGGCTCAAGATCCTCTCGCCTTCGTCGCCGATACGGAGCACTTCGACCAGGAATTTCATAGTCGCCTGCCACGTTGCCCACAACAGAGCAACAAAAGCGGAGACGCTTGGTTCCCTTTTGTGGAACAATGAAACTTCCAGGGAGTGAGCAGCCCGGGAACTTCGTGCAAAAAACCCGATGCCGCACCGTCAATGCCGTTGTTCAGGCGGCATCGGTCTGGGAAACGTCTTGCTCGCTGCGATTGCAAAAAGCGGCAGCGACGATGGGATTCACTCCAACCGCATTGAGGGCGGCCTGCATGGTGTCGCGATCGGCGGCGTTGCCAATCAGGCGCTGTCCGAGAACAGGATCCGGCAGCGCCGCGAGTGTTGCGCTGCTGTCGATGCAGCCGGTGACTTCCTGCAGGCCGCCGAGCGCGAAGCGATAGCCGCCAACGCTGACGATGCCGGCGGGTGCTCCGGTAACGATCATCCCGTCGGCGGCGGTATCGACGCGGCAGGTGTACCCGGTATCGACCAGTCCGCCGCGCCCGATCCTGAAATGCGGCAGGCCGGAGCGTTCGATCCCGGGCGGAAAGGCGTGCTGCGGCACCATGGCACCGCGTGCCGCCACCGTGCCGGTGTCGGTTCGGGCAAATTCGGCGAGCGCAGCCCCGCCCGTGCTCTCGCGCGGCACAATGACCGGGCCGAAGGAAATCGGGCTCGGCCGGCCGCCGGCGCCACGGCGTGCGGGTACAAGAGCGGCTTCGCCGAAGATTGAAACGTCGACCAATATTATGCCGGGTTCACGCCAGGCCGGACTCATCGCAAGCCGTTCCGGCGAACGCCATGCCGCGATCACACATTGGGGGCGGCTGGCCGCGAAGCCGTCCGCTTCGGCGATGAGGAACGCGACGCTCGCGGGCAAGATCAGCGCCTGGCACCGGTCATCTCGTCGCTGGCGATCGAAAGTTTTTTGATCGAGCAGGTGGTGAAGCAACAGCGTGCCGCCGCTGAGCAGGAAGGGTAGAAGCGTGAGGCTGATGCCGGCGAACGAGGCGGGGACAAGCGCAGAAAGAATTTTCGAGTTCTGCGTCAGGCCGGCCTCGAGCATTACGGCGAGACCGGCGGCCAGCAGTTCGGGATGATTGCGCGCAACCGGCACGAGGCCGTCTTCGCCGACGTCAAAAGTAATGGCTGCGACATGCGAGGCGCCATGGCCATTTCGTCCGGAACCTGCCGGAAGCGGGTCGATCGTCTCCGCGGTAAACAGATCATCGAATGACACCACGCCATCGGGCAGGCTCTTTCCGAATGCGCCCACGTAACGAATGGAAAACACGTCCGCAGCCGCGCGCATCGCGAACTGGCCATGATTGAAAGCGCCGACATGGCTGCAGGTGATCAGGGCCTTGGCTCCGATGCGCGCCAGCGCCGCGACGCCATCGGCGCGGCGCCAAAGGAGCGGCAGCGGCGCCGCGATCATGCCCGCCCGTAATACGCCGAGTATGGTCAGGATATTTTCGGTGATGTTGGGCAGTTGGATGCCGACGATGGCGTCGGTTGGCAGTCCCATTTCGCGCAACCGCCCGGCAATTGCCGTGACCATGCGGTCGGCCTGGGCATAGGTGAGACGCCGCGGTTCCCCGTCGGTGAAGCTCTCGCGGTTGGCGGCATCGGCGAGCGCGAGCGCGTCAGGATGCCGCCGGGCGAGGCGGTGGAACACCCCATCGATGGTGACCGGACCAGAGTCGCGCGCCGACCGGTCCGGGGCGAGTGCTGGATTGCCGAGGATCATTGCAGCGCCTGCTTCGGTTGGCGCCACCACGCTTCTGGCAAGTAGCCGTAAAGCGATGTGCGTGCCGGATGGGCAATGAAGGCCCAGCGCGCCACCCACTGCTCGGGAAGATAAAACAAGGGTACGACATAGCAGCCCGAGATCAGCAGGCGATCGAGCGCGCGCACGGCGGCGACGAAGTCGGCCCGTTCGCGGGCGCGCAACATGGCAGCAATCATGGCGTCGATTGCGGGACTGCGCACGCCCATATAGTTGCGCGAGCCCTGCTCGTCGGCCGCGGCCGAACCCCAATACACGCTTTGCTCGTTGCCGGGTGACAGCGACTGCTCCCAGCGATTCTCGATCATGTCGAAATCGAACGAAATCCGGCGCTGATCGTACTGCACCGCGTCGACGAGACGCACGCGCGCCTCGATGCCGGCGCGCGCGAGATTGCTGGAAAAGGCAAGGGCCAGACGCTCATCGTCGCGGCTGGTCACCATAATCTCGAAGCCGAACGGTTTTCCGCTGGCGCGCTCGCGCAATGTCGTTCCCTTGAGCTCGTAGCCGGCGGCTCCAAGCAGCGCGAGCGCTTGACGCAGATTGTTCCGGTCGCGGCCCGAACCGTCCCCCACCGGCGGCGACCAGGTGCCATCGAGCACGTCGGCGCGCACTGCGCCGGAAAAAGGCTTGAGTAGCGCGCGCTCACGCTCGTCGGCCGGGCGGTGATACGCGGACAAGTCCGAGCCGTCGAAGAAGCTTGCGCTGCGGCGATAGAGATCGAAGAAGAAGTTGTGGTCGACCCATTCGGCATCGAACAAGAACGAAATTGCCTCCCGTACACGGCGGTCGGAGAAGATCGGGCGCCGCGTGTTGAAGACGAAGGCGGAGCTCAACTTCGGCAAACCGGTTGGGAACGAATCCTTGATAATACGGCCATCGCGCACCGCAGGAACGTCGTAACCGGTTTGCCATCGGCTCGGATCATTTTCGCTGCGCACGTCATAAAGGCCGGTTTTAAATGCTTCGAAATAGGCGTTGGCGTCGCGGTAATAGTCGAAGCGCAGCTCGGCGAAGTTCCACAAACCGCGATTGATCGGCAACGCGCTACCCCAGTAATTGGGATCGCGCTTGAGCGTGACGCTCTTGCCCGGATCGACATCGGCGACGACGTAAGGCCCGCTGCCGACCGGTTTCGCCAACGTCGTGTCCTCGAAGGTCGCGACATCGATCGCGTGCATCGGCAGTACCGGCATCAGCCCGAGGATGAGCGGCAACTCGCGATCGTTGCTGCCGCTCAAATCGAAACGTACCGTGCGCGGATCAAGGCTCTCAGCCTTAGCTACCTTGGCATAGTAGGTGCGGTGATTGGGACGGCCGTGGTCGCGCAGGAGTTGCCAGGAGAAGACGACGTCTTCGGCGGTCACCGGAGTACCGTCGGAGAAGCGCGCTGCGGGGTCGAGGGAGAAGGTGACGTAGCTGCGCGTATCGTCGGTTTCGATCGTGCGCGCAAGCAGACCGTACAGCGTGAACGGCTCGTCGTAACCACGCGCCATCAGGCTCTCGATCACGTAGCCGCGTATTGCTTGCACGGCTAGGCCCTTGACGATGAGCGGATTGAGGCTGTCGAAAGTTCCGAGGACGCCTTGCACCAGCCTGCCGCCCTTCGGGGCGTCGGGATTGGCGTAGGGTGCGACGGCAAAATCGTCGGACATTGCCGGTGTGCCATGCATGGCAATGGCGTGGGCCGGCCCTGCCGCCGCGAGCGTCGTGCAGGCTAAAGCGGCCCACATACTGTAAAAAACCGCGGCCGCCGCCGAAGCGGCGGCGGCGGCAGTGGATTTCTGCTTAACGTGCATCGGCGCGATCACAGCTCGACGCGATTCGGGTTCGAGGTTTGCGAATGTAACACAGCCAACACAGCGTCTTATCGCCACAATTTCAGCGCGAGCTTTATATCTCCCCGCAAGTGGGCTATCTGAGGGCCCGACGCATCGGGGTGTCACGCTGTTGCCGTAATCTGCGTCGAACGGTGACTAGGGGCGCCAGCCCGATGCGGGCTTGGCCGGCAAATGCCGGGAATACTGGGGCGCAAATCGGCGGTCGATTTGCAAGCGGCAGCACTTAACGAGGGACTGCATCTCATGACCTTCTCTACTGCGTCGGCCCCGGCGAAACCGGCGAGCCGAATGCTCGTTGCCATGGGCAAGACCTTCGCAGCGCCTTTTGCAAAGCCGATTGCGCTCGGCTTACCGCTGACGATCGCGCTCGCCCTTGCGATCGGTCCGCCGGCCTTCGCCCAACAACCGGAAGCAACCCCGGCCCCGGCCGCCAAGCCCAAGCCCAGGAGACCGGCCAGACCGGCCCCGGAAGCGCAGCAAGCCGCGCCACCTGCCGAGCATCCGCCGGCGCCGGCCCAGCCTGCCGGGCAAGCACAAAACGGCCCAGTGCAACTGATCTTTTCGCCTTGGACTAAATTCTGTCTCAAGGGTCAGCCGGGACAGACGCCGCCGCCCGACGCCAAGCAAGTCTGCTTCACCGGTAAGGACGCGCGCGTCGAGTTGGGACAGCCGGTGGTAGCCGCAGTACTCATCGAGCCGGAAGGTCAGGAGCGGAAGCTTTTGCGCGTCACCTTGCCGCTAGGCATGCAGCTCGTTCACGGCACGCGCGTCATCGTCGATCAAGGTCAGCCGATGACTGCGCCCTACGTAATCTGTTTTACCAATGGCTGTATGGCGGATTACGAGGCGAACGCCGAATTGATCGGAAAGCTGAAGAAAGGGCAGGGACTCGTCATTCAGGGCATCAATGCCAGCGGACAGCCGATCAGCGTGGTGATGCCGCTCGGTGATTTCGCCAAAGCGTATGATGGGCCACCGACCGATCCGAAGGTTTTCGAGGAGCAGCAGCACAAATTGCAGGAGGAGCTGCAACGGCGAGCCGATGAAGCACGCAAGAAGCTGGAGAGCCAGCAAGGCGGCGCCCCCACCTCGTCGGCAGCGCCGCCGGCCGGCAAGACTCAGTAGGCCAGGCTGAGCACCGCCCGCCCTTGCGACCTGCTGCGCCCGCTTAGGAGCTGCGGCGGATTCGGGGCCGTCGAACTGCAGAGCGTGACGGCGGATTGCGGGGACCAGCAATTCCACCGGCCTGAGAGAGTCGCGCCGGATTCCCCGCCTGTGCGGGAATGAGTGGAATCGCGCGTCAGTGTGTTGTCGCGGAGCGGGGGCGGTAGCGGCCCTTGCCGTCCTTGACGAACACCTCCGCGACCTGCGGATGCCGCACCGGATCGCCGCTGGTGTCGGGCAGCAAATTTTGTTCGGAGACGTAGGCGATATATTCGGTGTCGTCGTTCTCGGCGAACAGATGATAAAACGGCTGATCCTTGTGCGGCCGAACTTCGACCGGGATCAATTCGTACCATTCCTCGGTATTGCTGAAAATCGGGTCGATGTCGAAGACGACGCCGCGAAACGGAAACAGACGGTGCCGCACCACTTGGCCGATCTGATATTTGGCGATGCGAATTTTGCTCATGATGACCGACACCCCGCAACCAGCGTGGCAGCGCGCCCGTTGCAACCGCGCAAGGATACCATTATGGCGTGCACTGGGCGATAAGCTGAATAAATGTTCACGACACGATTTACAGCGTCTTTCATAGCGCGTATCTCGCAGCCATTTCGGGGTCTTTCGCGGCAACCTGACGGGCGAGGTCGACCAGCACTTTGGCCTGCTTCCAGGTAGCGTCGTCCTGCATCTTGCCGTCGATCATCACCGCGCCGCTGCCATCAGGCATGGCGGCGATGATCTTGCTGGCAAAGGCGACCTCGGCCGGGTCCGGCGAAAACACCCGCTTGGCGATAGCGACCTGGCTGGGATGCAGCGTCCAGGTACCGACGCAACCCATGAGGAAGCTGTTGCGGAACTGCGCCTCGCAGGCGGCGCTGTCGGCGAAATCGCCGAACGGGCCGTAGAACGGCTTGATGCCGGCTGCGGCGCAGGCATCGACCATCTTCGCGATCGTGTAATGCCAGAGGTCTTGCTGATAGACGGCGCGCGGCGCAGCGGTGGTGCTTCCTGGCGCGGTGTCAGCCAGCACCTTGTAGTCGGGATGACCGCCGCCGACGCGGGTCGTCTTCATCGCGCGAGACGCGGCGAGATCCGCCGGACCGAGACTGATGCCGTGCATGCGCGGCGAAGCGCTGGCGATCGCGGCGACATTGTTCACGCCCTCGGCGGTCTCAAGGATTGCGTGGATGAGGATCGGCTTTTTGACCGCGTGCTTGGCTTCGAGCTGGGCAAGAAGCTGGTCGAGATAATGGATGTCCCATTCGCCCTCGACCTTCGGCAGCATAATGACGTCGAGTTTTTGGCCGATTGCGGCGACGATCTCGCAAATGTCGTCCAGCATCCAAGGCGAATTGAGCGCGTTGATCCGCGTCCACAGTCCGGTCGCGCCAAAGTCGTTAGCCGCGGCCATGGCGATGAAGCCGGCGCGGGCCGCTTCCTTGGCATCGGCCGGAATGGCGTCTTCGAGGTTGCCGAGCACCACATCGACCTGATGAATGAGTTCAGGCACTTTGGTGCGCATCTTCTCTACGTGCGGCGGCACGAAATAAATCATGCGCTCAAGCTTGAGCGGTAGCTCGCGCAACGGCATCGGCGCCCCGATTGCCAGCGGCTTAAAAAAGTTGCGCGGCAGCTTCATGCTTAATCCTCAACCTGGATGGCAACGGTAGGATGAACGGGCCGACCACGCCAAGCCGTTTTTCACGGCAGTCCTGCCCAGCAAATGGCGGTCAAACGGCGTCCCCACGCATGAGACGGGGCTGCGAGGCCGCGGGGGTGACGCCCTCGCGCATGAGGGCACGGCGCAACGGCCCGATGCGGTCGACCAGGAACAGTGAAAGGCCGCGCAAGCCCTGCACGGGGAAGAAATCCGTCAGCAGGCTCCTGTTGAGGAGATCGACGGCGATGGCGCGGCTGGTCACGTCGGCCCGGCGCTGGGCGTCGTAGCTTGCCAGCACGCCGGCTGAGCCGACATCGACATTTTGGCGCCGCGCGTCAGCGACGAGCTCGGCGACCGTCGCTGCGTCGCGCAGGCCGAGGTTCAATCCCTGTGCACCAATCGGCGGCACCACATGCGCCGCCTCGCCAATAAGCGCAATGCGCCCGCGCGCAACCGAGCGCGCGGTTTCAACCGCGAGCGGAAACACGCCGCGCCCGGGCTCGACGCTCATGGGGCCGAACAACGAATGCGCGCGGCGTTCGGTCTCGGCGGAAAGCTCCGCGTCGGTCATTGCCGAGAGTGCTGCGGCGCGCTCCGGGCCGAGCACGCACACCAGGCTTGAGCGCCGGTTGGGCAGGGGTACGAAAGTGGTGGGCCCGCTTTCGGTATGGAATTCCGTCGCGGTATCGTGGTGCGGCTTTCCGTGGCTGAGATTGAGCGTCAGCGCGGTCTGCGGGTAGGCGCGTCGATTGGTGCCGATTCCGGCCGCCGCACGGCACAGCGAATTCTGTCCGTCGGCGCCAATCACCAGCCGCACACGCACCGCGCCATCCGCAAGCTTGATGGTGACGGCGGCGGCATCGCTTTCGATCGCCAGTGCCGCTGCGGTAATGCGCGAAATCTGCAACTGTGCTGCCCGGGCTTCGAGCGCGGCGAGGAGATGACGGTTCTCGATATTATAGCCGAAAGCATCGAGCCCGATTTCCGCGGCGACGAAGCTAACCTCCGGCGCACGCATCAGCCGCTGCGTGTCGTCGACGATGCGGATTGCTGCCAGCGGCGCAGCATGCGGCAAGCAAGCCTGCCACGCGTCCAATGTCTTAAGCGCCGTCACCGAACCGGCAAGCAATGCCGTTGTGCGGTGGTCGTCCTGCCGCAGCGGGGCGACGAGCAGCGTGTCCACGCCCGCCGAGGCAAGCGCGATGGCGCTCGCGAGGCCAGCCGGGCCGCCACCGACGACCGCCACCTCGGCGGTCATGTTTTCCTTCGCGCCGTTCACGAGTGTCGCCGGCTTTCCTGGTGAATTCGCTTCCGCAATGTATGTCGAATGACTAGCAATGACAGGGAGATTTGCGCAGCAATCGCCCATTCCGCGTGCAAGGCTGACGAGATGGACCCGACTGAGCCAGCCGAAAAATCAACAATTCCGCGAGCCGCTGCTGCTTTCGCGGTCCACATTTTCACCGCCTGCGGGGCCGCTTGCGCGCTGCTCGCATTGATTGCTGCGGTCGGCGCCGCTTGGACGCAGATGTTTCTGTGGCTAGGGCTCGCGCTCATCATCGACGGTGTCGATGGCACCTTTGCGCGCCGGTTGCAGGTGGCCGAGGTGTTGCCGCGCTGGTCGGGTGAATTGCTCGACTTCGTCGTCGATTTCACCACCTACGTATTCGTGCCGGCCTATGCCATGGCTACCGGGGGATTGCTGCCGCAATCCGTCGCGCTTGCGCTCGGTCTCATCGTCACGATCACCGGCGCGCTCTATTTCGCCGACCGGCGCATGAAGACCTCGGACAGCTACTTCCGCGGATTTCCGGCGCTGTGGAATGTCGTGGCGTTCTATCTGTTCCTGCTCAAGCCCGCACCTTGGCTCGGCGCAGTCGTGATCACTGTGCTGGCGGCCGCGACGTTCGCACCCGTTTATTTCGTCCACCCGGTCCGGGTGCCGCGTTGGCGGCCGCTCAATCTGACGGCTCTGGTGCTGTGGGCGCTGCTCGCACTGTTGGCGCTTGCGCAAGACCTCGATCCGCCGACCTGGGTCGGTGCGGCACTCGCGGACATTGCGATCTATTTCGTGATCGTGGGACTGTTACGGACCGCCGAATGATCCCTTGCGCCGCTTCGGTGACTACCTATGATCGCGCAACCGCGAAATGGTGTGTGACAGGAGACGACAATGGTTGCTGCGGTGCGCGTGCATAAGGTCGGCGGTCCGGAGGTTCTGACCTACGAAGACATCAGCGTCCCTGCTCCCGGGCCGGGCCAGATCCGGGTCAAGCAATTTGCCTGCGGCATCAACTACACCGACGTCTATTTCCGCTCCGGCATGTATCCGCCGCCCGGCGGCTTGCCGTTTATCGTCGGCAGCGAAGCCGCCGGTGAGGTCGTCGACGTCGGCCCCGGCGTGAGCGAATTCAAGCGCGGCGACCGCGTCGCTTATGTGATCGGACCCGGCTGTTACACCGCGGAGCGGTTGGTCCCGGCCGACCGGGCGGTGAAGCTGCCGGCCAACATCAGCTACGAGCAGGCCGCCGCCATGATGCTCAAAGGCTTGACGGTGGAATACCTCCTGCGCCGCACCTTCAAGGTCGATAAGGGCATGACGGTGCTGATCCACGCGGCGGCCGGGGGTGTCGGGCTGATCTTCTGCCAATGGGCCAACCATCTTGGCGCCACTGTCATCGGCACCGTCGGATCGAAGGACAAAGCCGAGCTCGCGCGCGCGCATGGCTGTCATCACACAATCCTTTATCGCGAAGAGGACTTCCCGGCGCGCGTCAAGGAGATCACCGGCGGCAAACTGTGCGATGCCGTCTATGACAGCATCGGCAAGGACACGTTTCCCGCTTCGCTCGATTGCATCCGCCCGCTCGGCATGTTCGTGAGCTTCGGCAGCGCTTCGGGGCAGATCGCGGCCTTCAACATCAACCTCCTGCAGGCGAAGGGCTCGCTGTTCGCCACGCGCCCGACGCTCAACACCTATGCCGCCAAACGCGAGGATTTGCTGGCCATGGCCAATGAGTTGTTCGCCGTGGCCGGCAGCGGCGCAGTCAAGATACCAGTACGCCGGACTTACGCGCTGCGCGACGCTGTGCAGGCTCACCGCGATCTGGAAAGCCGCGCCACGACGGGCTCCTCGATCCTGATCCCGTGAGAGCGCGCGACATTCGATGAGGATTTGGGGCTATTGGGCGACGCTGGGCTGGGCGTTTCTCGCCTTCCTGGCAGGCCAGTTCGTCGCGCTCGCCGTGCTGGTATGGGTGCGCTTTAGTGAACTGAGTTCGCTGCTGACGGTGCCGTTCGACGGTGCCATGGTCACCGTGTTCATCCTGGTCGCCAACCCGGTCACAATTGCCGTACTCGCGCTCGCCGTGCGGCTCGCCCACGCTCGACAGGCCGAGTATCTGGCGATGGCGCTGCCGCCGATGACGTACCTGAGGGTCGCGCTGGTTTGGCTCGTGGCTTTGATCGCGGTCAGCGACACGCTCCTGTATTTGAGCGGCCGCGCGCTGGTGACGCCGTTCCAGCTCCAATCCTACACCACAGCCGCAGCGGAAGGATGGCTTCCGGCGCTGTTGGCCGGGGCCATCATCGTCGCGCCAGCCGGCGAGGAGATCATGTTTCGCGGATTTCTGTTCCGGGGTTGGGCCCGCGGTGATCGCACGACATGGCCGGCGATCGTGGTGATCTCGATACTATGGGCAGCACTGCACGTTCAATACGACTGGACCGGCATTCTGCAGATCTTCGTCATCGGGCTGTTCCTCGGCTGGATCCGATGGCGCAGCGGATCGACGCTGCTGACGTTCTTGTTGCACGCCCTGTTCAACCTCGAAGGTACTCTGGAAACCGTGCTGCAGATCCGATTTTTCTCTTAACGGACTTACGCCTAACGCCGCTGCCGCGGCAGACCGATCACCGGAGCGGCAAACCGCGCGATGGTTGTGACCACCTCGTCGAGCGGCATGGCGCTGCCCGCAGTCTCGCTGACGATCGTGGCAAGGACACTCATGTCGCGCCGGAACAGCGAGTCGAGCGCGGTCAGCGTGTGGCTGATGGTACCAGGATAAGAGCCGGTGACCATGATGAGCGGCAGGCGCAACGCCATCATGACGTCGAGGATGGTGCGGTGCTCATCGAGCGGCACCATGATGCCGCCGACGCCTTCGATCAACAGGACGTCGCGATGCCGCTCGATCGCGCTTTGGCAAAAGGCGACCACGGCGTCGACATCGATGCTGCGGCCTTCCAGCTGCGCCGCCACGTCGGGCGCAAGTGGAGCGCGAAAGCGCCACGGCGAAATATGGTCGACCGCTTCCGGCGAGAACGGCAGGCCAAGGGCCGCGAGAAGCACGCCGGTGTCGCTCGCCGCCGCTTGCGCTGGATCGTACCCACTCACGATCGGTTTGATGGCGTCGACCCCGTGGCCGAGCTGCCGCAAATGACGAATCAGCGAAGCGACGACATAGGTCGTTCCTACGCCGGTCCCGGTCCCGGTGATGAAGATCGCGGTCACGATTCAGCGCCTCGCGTGGCATGAAAGCGCCGAACGTCCGGCAATGCCAGCGAAAACAAACAAACGGCCGCGGTCGACGCCACAGCCGGGGATGAACAAATCCGGATCAGTAGCCTACGGCGGTGCCATAAAGATCATAGGCGTCGGCACGCTCGATCTTCACGGTGGCGATTTCGCCGACCCGCAGCGGTCTGCGGCTTTGCACAAATACCGTACCGTCAATCTGCGGCGCGTCGCCTCTGCTGCGGCCCTTGGCGGTCCTGGGCGTCGGGCCGGAACGGCCGGCCTCATTGACGATCTCATCGATGATGACTCGCTCGCGGGTGCCAATCTTGCATTTGAGGCGCTTTCGCGAAATCTCCTGCTGACGCTGCATCAAGCGATCCCAGCGCTCCGCTTTGACCACCTCAGGTACCGGCGCGCCAAGATCGTTCGCCGCAGCGCCGCCGACCGGCTCGTAGCGGAAGCAGCCGACGCGATCGAGTTCCGCCTCGCCGAGCCAGTCGAGCAGCAGCGAAAAATCGTCCTCGGTTTCGCCCGGAAAGCCGACGATAAAAGTCGAGCGAATGGTGAGACTGGGGCAGGTGTCGCGCCACTTCCGGATACGCGACAGCGTTTCCTCCTGCGCCGCCGGCCGGCGCATGCGTTTGAGCACGGCCGGACTGGCGTGCTGGAACGGCACATCGAGATAGGGCAGCACTTTGCCTTCCGCCATGAGCGGAATGACGTCGTCCACGTGGGGGTACGGATAGACATAGTGCAGCCGCACCCAAACGCCGAACTCGCCCAGCGCGCGGGCGAGGTCGACGAATTTGGTGCGCACTTCGCCGCCGCTCCACTCACTCGTCGCGTATTTCAAATCGACGCCGTAAGCCGACGTATCCTGGGAAATAACGAGCAGCTCCTTGACCCCGGCGGCGACCAGCCGTTCAGCCTCGCGCAGCACGTCGGCGGCTGGCCGTGAGACCAAATCGCCGCGCAATCGTGGGATGATGCAGAACGTGCAGCGATTATTACAACCCTCTGAAATCTTTAGATAAGCGTAGTGCCGCGGCGTCAGTTTGATACCCTGTGGCGGAATAAGATTGGTATGGGGATCGTGTTGCGGCGGTGCCGCGCGGTGAACTGCCGCAAGCACGCTCTCATATTGCTGCGGGCCGGTCACCGCCAGGACGTTCGGATGCGCGGCGGTGATCTTTTCCGGCTCCGCGCCCATGCAGCCGGTGACGACGACTTTGCCGTTCTCGGCGAGCGCTGAACCGATTGCGGCGAGCGATTCCGCCTGGGCGCTGTCAAGAAAACCGCAGGTGTTGACGATAGCGAGATCGGCGTCGGCGTGGTCGCGGACGAGTTCATAACCCTCGGCGCGCAGCCGCGTGATGATGCGCTCGGAATCGACCAGCGCTTTCGGACAGCCGAGCGAAACCAACGAAACGCGGGGAGGGCGGTTCATAACGGTGCTAGCTGGCGCCGCCTGCCGCCGAATTCAAGGCACAAAAAGCCGTCGCTTGCGTGTCCGCCCCCGCGCGGCCGACGGCCATCGCCAAGAAAAACGGAGCTTACCGACCTTTTCGGCCGATCAGCAGTGCTTCTGCAAGCAGCCGCCGGCCTTCTCATTACAAGCGAATGGCAGCAGCACGGTTTGGTTGATCAAGCAACCGTAAACCCTGCACCAACCATTTTTGTCACAGGTCGTGGCGGCCGTGCAGCGCAGCTCCGCTGTCGCGCACGCGTTCGGCTCCTTGTTCATTTTCGCCATACTCGGCGATATCGAAGCCAGCGCCATAGCGCCGGCCAATGCGATTCTCACGACTGGCTTGGCAAGCATGACTCATACCCCCGTTCAACCACAGGATTAATCTCCCATAAAGACGTGGGTGCGTGCAAGAAGCCGATCCGCCATGCGTCATTCTGCGCGCCGGGGATAAGGCAGGGTGAGATGAACGTAGAGCTTCCCGATCCGCCATTGCTGCTCGTCACGGATCGGCGGCAGGCGCGGCTGCCGCTGAAGGATATTATTGCCGCCGCGCTCGAAGCCGGCTGCCGCTGGGTGAGCTTGAGGGAGAGGGATTTGCGGCAAGACGAACAAGTCCTGCTGGCGCGCATTCTCATGCCGGCGATCCACGCCAGCGCGGCCACATTGACGCTGCACGGCGAAGTCATTGTCGCCAACTCCGCCGGCGCGGATGGCGTGCACCTGCCTTCAGGCAGCGATGCAGCGGCGGCCCGCGCGCTGATCGGCCCACGCAGGCTCCTGGGTCTCTCGATCCATACGGCGACTGAAGCCGCGGCGATCGATCCGGCGGTTGTCGACTACGCACTAGCGGGTCCTGCTTTCGAGACAGCGAGCAAGCCCGGCTACGGCCCGGAAATCGGCCGCAAGGGTCTCTTGGAAATCGCAAGCGCCGCTCGCGTGCCGGTGCTGGCGATCGGCGGCGTCAATGCGGCGCGCGTTGCCGAGTCGGTTGCCGCAGGCGCGGCCGGCATCGCGGTGATGGGCGGCGTGATGCGCGCGGCCGATCCGGCGCAAGAGGTTGGCGCGTTGATCACCGCGCTGAAGGGCGCGCTTGCCATGAGAGCATGATCTGGAAAAAGCCTGGCCTGGACTTAACCCGGGGGCAGAGTCCGGTTTTCCGAAACGATCGCGCGCTCTGGGAGTCTATCGCGCGCGATAGGTGCTGACGCCCTGCTCGGGCACCCAGAGACCGGCCGGAAGCCGTCCCGCTTGCCAGAAAACGTCGATCGGCATGCCGCCGCGCGGATGGAAATAGCCGCCAATGCGCAACCACTTCGGCTTCAACAGCGCGACCAATTTCTTCCCGATAGCGACCGTGCATTCCTCATGGAAGGCGCCGTGATTGCGGAAGCTGTTCAGGTAAAGCTTCAGCGATTTCGATTCGACGAGCCAGCCGCGCGGTGCATAGTCGATAACCAGGGTGGCGAAATCGGGCTGCGCGGTCACCGGACACATCACGGTGAATTCTGGAAACGTAAAGCGGGCCAGATAGTTCGTGTCCGGATGCGGGTTGCGCACCCGGTCGAGTACCGCCTCGCCCGGCGAGGCCGGGATTGCCGTGGGCTGTCCGAGTTGCGGGAGCTTTTTCGCCATGCTTCTGACTGCCGGCCGATCGAGCAATCCAGCCCGTTTATGGCCGCTGACGGCCGCTGCCATTGCATGCCCCTCCCAGCCGCACATGACAAGCGCCTTGGCGATCCTGTAGAAGCCCCTGCGCGGCGCATGATCGGAACAGATCGCGCGCCGCTACCAGACACCAGCCGGGGGCGCTTATGACCGCCATCGTCGATATCATCGGCAGGGAAATTCTCGACAGCCGGGGCAATCCGACTGTCGAGGTCGACGTCATTCTTGAGGACGGCTCCCGCGGCCGCGCCGGCGTACCGTCGGGCGCCTCGACCGGAACCCATGAAGCGGTAGAACTGCGCGACGGCGACAAGAAGCGCTATCTCGGCAAGGGCGTGCGCAATGCGGTCGAGGCCGTCAACGGCGAGATTTTCGACGCGTTGAGCGGCATGGACGCCGAGGCCCAAGTCAAGATCGACGAAACTATGATCGCGCTCGACGGCACGCCCAATAAGGGCCGGCTCGGCGCCAACGCCATCCTCGGCGTATCTCTCGCCGTCGCCAAGGCGGCCGCTGCCGCCAACAAGCTGCCGCTCTACCGCTATGTCGGCGGGACGTCGGCGCGGCTCCTGCCGGTGCCGATGATGAACATCATCAATGGCGGCGTGCACGCCGACAATCCGATCGACTTCCAGGAATTCATGATTGTGCCGCTGGGTGCGGCTTCATTCGCCGAAGCTCTACGCGCCGGGTCGGAAATCTTCCATACGCTGCGCGCGGCCCTCAAAGCCGCCGGCCACAACACCAATGTCGGCGATGAAGGCGGCTTTGCGCCGAATTTGCCCTCGGCCGAGGCTGCGCTCGACCAGATCGTGGCGGCGATCGAGAAAGCCGGCTACCGGATCGACAATGACGTCATGCTTGCACTCGATCCGGCTGCAAGCGAATTCTTCAGTGACGGCGCCTATCGCTACAAAGGCGAAGGCAAGACGCGTACGGTCGAGCAGCAGGTCGAATATCTCGCCCGGCTCGTCGGGCAATATCCGATCGTGTCGATCGAAGACGGCATGGCCGAGGACGATTTCGCCGGCTGGAAACTTTTGACCGAAAAAATCGGGGCGCGCTGCCAGCTCGTCGGTGACGATATTTTTGTCACCAACGTTGCGCGCCTTGCGGAAGGGATCAAGGAGGGCATCGGCAATTCGATCCTGGTCAAGGTCAACCAGATCGGCACGCTGACCGAGACGCTGGCTGCGGTCGAAACCGCCCACAAGGCCGGCTATACAGCAGTCATGTCGCACCGCTCCGGCGAAACCGAAGATTGCACCATCGCCGACCTCGCCGTCGCCACCAATTGCGGTCAGATCAAGACCGGTTCGCTGGCGCGTTCCGACCGCACGGCGAAATACAATCAGCTTTTGCGCATCGAGGAGGAACTCGGCGGACAGGCCGTTTACGCCGGGCGTGCGGCGTTCAAGGCGCTTGCATAATTGTTGCCGCATTGTTGCCGCCGCAGCGCTTGTCCGCGCCCATCGATCGGCGCTAAAACCTGATGCATCGGGGACCAGTCGGGGCGCTCGGTCAGAGCGCGTTTGCAATGGACCAGTCGCTTGAACTGAAGGCGGGAAACCGCCGGCTTGCGATCGAACGGCTACGCGATTTCGTCGCGGCGTCGGTCGAGGCGGCGCCGGCGTTCGAGGCGCCGTTCTTTCACCTCGTGCTCGACCGCATATTTCCCGACGATGTCTACGCCGCCATGCTCGCCAATATGCCAGCCGCCGCGGACTATCGGCCGATGCACGGTCGCAGCAAGGGTCACGATCTCGCCGACGGCACGCATACCAGGGTGAAGATCGATCTGTTTCCGGAATATATCCGCCATCTGAAACCGGAAGAACGCGCGGTGTGGGATGTTGTCGGGCGGGTGCTGTGCTCGTCGGCGGTGCGGGACGCGTTCGTGCGGCGGCTTGCGCCGGCGCTCGAACGGCGCTTTGGTCCCGGGTATGCCAAGGTCGGTCTGTTTCCAATTCCGGTATTGACGCGCGACATTCCCGGTTACCTCATTACGCCGCACACCGACACCCGCTGGAAGGGCATCACGGTGCAGCTCTATCTGCCGCGCGACCGCTCGACCACGCATATCGGCACGATTTTCCATCAAAAGCTTGCCCACGGCCCGCTCGCGAAAAACAAGCAGATGACGTTCGCACCCAATACCGGCTACGCCTTCGCCGTCGGCGGCAACACATGGCATTCGGCTGATCGCATCGGCGACGAAGTCAAGACGCGCGACAGTATCCTCCTGACCTATTTCGTCGACGCGGGGCTGCTTCGGTATCTGCGCAACCGCGGCAAACGGGTCGGCAATTTCGTCCTCAGCGAGTTGCGCAACCTCCGGCCGTAATCATATTCCGCTCGTCCCCACGAAAGCGGGATCCGGATGGCTGCTCTGCAAAGGCAACGGTTTCTGGGTTCCAGCTTGCGCGGGAATGAGCGGATGGAGCTGCCATTAATATCGCCTTAAGCCGCCCCTCGCATGGTTGTGGGGCATGGTTACTCGCAAGCACCTGCGCTCGTTCCTTACGGCAGTCGCCCTCTATGTCACGGCCGCCTTGCTCATCGGCTATTTCGGCGTCAACGCGTTTTCCGGCAATCACGGGCTGAATGCCAAGCAGGACATCGACCAGCAGATCGCGTTGCTCTCGACCGAGCTCGGCCGGCTGCAAATCGAACGCGCGCAATGGGAGCGTCGCATCGCCCTGCTCAAGTCCAGCCGGCTCGATCCCGACATGCTCGATGAACGGGCCCGAGCCCTGCTCGACTACGTGCATCCCAACGATTTGATCCTGATGCTCAAATCGCCCCGGTCTTCGCCGGCGGGCGAACCTTGAACTTGGGCTCGGCATTCCCAAAATAATTTTTAACCGCCAATGATTTGCTCGCCGGAACCCGACCATTGGGCGCCGACTTTCGCCATAGGCCGATTTCGGCTATGGGGATGGAACCCTGCGATGTCTTGAGGACGCTAATGGCCGTCGCCCAAACGAAGCAAGCAGAACAAAGCGAAAGCCGGCCGGCGCCCGTGTCGGCCGTGCACCCAGGCCCGGTCCCAGATTTTAGCCAGGAAGAGGAGTTCGCCGCGCTTCGCCAAATGCTGCTGATCCGGCGCTTCGAGGAGAAAGCGGGTCAGATGTACGGCATGGGGCTGATCGGCGGGTTCTGCCACCTCTATATCGGCCAAGAGGCGGTCGTCATCGGCATGCAGATGGCGAAACGCGACGGCGACCAGATGATCACCGGCTATCGCGATCATGGGCACATGCTCGCGTGCGGCATGGATCCGAAGGGCGTGATGGCCGAGCTGACTGGCCGACGCGGCGGTTATTCCAAGGGCAAGGGCGGCTCAATGCACATGTTCTCCCGCGAAAAGAATTTTTACGGGGGGCACGGCATTGTCGGCGCGCCGGCACCGATCGGGACCGGGCTGGCTTTCGCCAACAAGTATCGCGACACCGACAGTGTATGCCTGACGTATTTCGGCGACGGGGCGGCGAACCAGGGTCAGGTCTATGAGAGCTTCAACATGGCGGAGCTCTGGAAATTGCCGGTGGTGTACATTATCGAAAACAACCGCTACGCGATGGGCACCGCGGTGACGCGCTCGTCAGCGCAAACCGATTTCTCCAAGCGCGGGGCTTCCTTCAATATCCCCGGCGCGCAGGTCGACGGCATGGACGTTCGCGCGGTCAAGGCGGCAGGCGAGCAGGCAATCGCCTGGTGCCGGGCCGGCAACGGCCCGACCATCATGGAAATGCTGACCTACCGTTATCGCGGCCACTCGATGTCCGATCCGGCCAAATACCGGACCAAGGAAGAGGTCGACAAGGTGCGCACCGAACATGATCCGATCGAACAGGTGCGGGCGCGGCTTCTGGCCAAGAAATGGGCGAGCGAAGACGAGTTGAAAAAAATCGACGCGTCGGTGCGCGCCGTCATCAACGAGGCGTCCGAATTCGCTACCAATGATCCCGAGCCTGACCCCGCAGAGCTCTATACGGACGTATATCGGTGAAGGCGACCATGCTCTTGCTCCGCTCCGCCCGCTCTCCCCTTAAGGCGTGACGATCGACGAAGCCATTCCGCCATGCCCATTCAAGTCCTCATGCCCGCGCTCTCACCCACCATGGAGAAGGGCAACCTCGCCAAGTGGCTCAAGAACGAAGGCGACCCGGTCAAGACCGGCGACGTCATCGCCGAGATCGAAACCGACAAGGCGACCATGGAGGTTGAGGCCATCGATGACGGCACGCTCGGCAAAATTTTAGTGCCGGAAGGCACCAACGACGTCGCCGTCAATACGCCGATTGCGGTGATACTCGGCGACGACGAAGACGACGATAGGGCGGAGGTTGCCGACGAGGTGCCGGCGCCGCCCGCCGCCGCGACGGGAGAGCCGGAAAAGAAGGCCGCGGCTCCCGCTCCGGCGCAACCAGGGACCGCCAAGCCGCCGGCGGTGCAGGCTTTGCCGGACCCCGATGTGCCGGAAGGCACCGAGATGGTCACCATGACCATGCGGGAAGCGCTCCGCGACGCCATGGCTGAGGAAATGCGCCGCGATCCCGACGTGTTCGTGATCGGCGAGGAGGTCGCCGAATATCAAGGCGCCTACAAGGTAACGCAAGGGCTGCTGCAGGAGTTCGGCGCGCGGCGTGTCATCGACACACCAATCACCGAGTATGGCTTTACCGGTCTCGGCGTTGGTACCGCGCTCGCCGGACTGAAGCCGATCGTCGAATTCATGACCTTCAACTTCGCCATGCAAGCGATCGATCACATCATCAACTCGGCGGCGAAGACGCGCTATATGTCCGGCGGGCAGGTCGATGTGGCCATGGTGTTTCGCGGACCCAATGGGCCTGCAGCGCGCGTCGCCGCTCAGCACAGCCAGGATTATTCTTCCTGGTATTCGCACGTTCCCGGCCTGAAAGTGATTGCGCCGTCGAATGCGGCCGACGCCAAGGGACTGCTCAAGGCGGCGATCCGCGATCCCAATCCGATCATCTTCCTTGAGAACGAGCTCCTTTACGGCGTGTCCTCTCCGGTGCCGAAGCTTGACGATTACGTGCTGCCGATCGGGCGCGCGCGCGTCGTGCGCGCCGGCAATGATGTGACCCTGGTCGCCTGGTCGATGGGCATGACCTATGCGCTCAAGGCTGCGGACGCGCTGGCGAAGGAGAACATCTCAGCCGAAGTGATCGATCTGCGCACGCTCAAGCCCATGGATACCGAGACCATCATCGAGTTGGTGAAAAGAACCGGTCGGCTTGTCACCGTTGAGGAAGGCTGGAAGCAATCCGGCGTCGGCGCCGAAATCTCCGCGCGCATTATGGAAGAGGCGTTTGACTATCTCGATGCGCCGGTCGCGCGCGTCACCGGCAAGGACGTGCCGATGCCTTATGCGGCAAATCTGGAAAAGCTCGCGTTGCCGTCCGTCGCCGAAGTGGTCGAGGCGGCGAAAGCCGTTTGCTACCGCTGAATTTTATCTGGTGAAATTACCGCGCCATGCCCATCAACATCCTCATGCCGGCGCTGTCGCCCACGATGGAGAAGGGCAACCTCGCCAAATGGCTGAAGAAGGAAGGCGAAACGGTCAAGACCGGCGACGTCATCGCCGAGATCGAGACCGACAAGGCGACGATGGAATACGAGGCCGTCGATGACGGCGTGATGGCCAAAATCGTGGTACCCGAAGGCACCAATGACGTGCCGGTCAACCAGCTTATCGCCGTGATCGCGCAAGAGGGCGAGGATCCGAAAGCCGCGGCGGCCGCGGCCGCTGGGAAGGGTTCTCCTGCTGTGAAAGCTCCCAGCGCCGCGCCCCCTTCACCCCAACCTTCGCAGGCCGTAGCGCCACCAGCTCAAGCGAAGGCGCCGACTGCGTCTCCGCCGACCGCCGCGGGTGAGGGCGCTCAGGCGGCCGGAGCAACCGCGCGCGCGGAAATGCACGACCAAACTGCGGCTTCCGGAGCAAAGCGCGACAGCACAAATCGTGTCTTCTCGTCGCCGCTCGCGCGCCGGCTGGCGACGGAAGCCGGCATCGATCTCGGCCGTGTTCAAGGCTCCGGTCCGCACGGCCGGGTGATTGCCCGCGATATCGCGGCAGCGAAAGACGGCAGGGGGTTGCGGGCTCCGAGCGCGCCGCCGGCGCCGAGCGCAGCGGCCGCGTCCGCTCCCGTCATCGCGCCGTCAATGTCGGATCAGCAAATCCGCGCGCTCTATGAAGAGGGCAGCTACGAGGTCATTCCGCATGACGCCATGCGCCGCACCATCGCGCAGCGGCTCACGGCGTCCACGCAAACCATTCCGCATTTCTATCTCACCGTCGACTGCGACATCGGCAAGCTTCTGACCGCGCGCGAGGAGATCAACGCCGCGGCGCCGAAGGACAAGGACGGCAAGCCGGCGTACAAACTTTCGGTCAATGACTTCGTCATCAAGGCCCTGGCACTGGCGCTGCAGCGCGTGCCCGACGCCAATGTCAGCTGGACCGAAGCCGGCCTGCTCAAGCACAAGCATTCCGATATCGGCGTGGCGGTGGCGTTGCCGGCCGGCCTGATCACGCCGATCATCCGCAGCGCGGAAACCAAATCGCTGTCGGCGATCTCCAACGAGATGAAGGATCTGGCGGCGCGCGCGCGGGCCAGGAAACTCAAACCGCAGGAATATCAGGGCGGCGGCTCATCGGTGTCTAACCTCGGCATGTACGGCATCAAGGATTTCACCGCCGTGATCAACCCGCCGCAATCGACCATCCTCGCGGTCGGCACCGGCGAAGAGCGCGCGGTGGTGCGCAACGGCAAGATCGAGGCCGCGCAGATCATGAGCGTGACCATGTCGTGCGATCACCGTTCGGTCGACGGCGCGCTCGGCGCGGTGCTGATCGGCGCATTCAAGGCGCTGATCGAGAATCCCGTAATGATGCTGGTGTGAGGCTTCAGCGCGGACCGAAGCCGCTGGCCTTGAGCACGGCGCCGGTCTCGGGCGATTGCAGAAACTTGAGTAGCGCGTTGCCAACATCGGGGTTCTTGCTGGCGGCGGTGACGCCGGCGGCAAACGTCGTAACGTGGTTCAAATCGCCGGGCAGCAAGCCAATAACCTCCACACCGGCAACATCCATGAGCTCCGGCTTCTGTTGAATGGCGAGCTCTGCTTCACCAGTCGGTAACAGGCTCGCGGCGTTGCCGCCCGGCGGCGGAAATTTTGTTTTGTGTTTGATCGCCTCGGCAATCCCCATACGTTCGAGCAAGTTGGCGAAATAGACGCCGCTCGCACCACCCGACGCCGGGTTGCTATAGGCAATGGATTTGGCCTTGAGCAAGGCCTGCTTGAATGCTTCAGGGGTGGAAATGTCGGGCCCGGCCATGCCGGCTTTGACTGCGACGGCGATGCTAGACTTTGCCAGCGTGACGTCGGAGCCGGCCGCGATCTTGCCCTCCTTGCTCAAGACATCGAGATTTGCGCGGGTAAGGATCGCCACATCAACCGGTTCGCCGGCTTCGATGCGCTTGGTCAGCATGGCGGCGGTGCCCCAGGTGATGGCAAGCGTCTGTCCGCTCGCCTTTTGGAACTGCGGAACGAGTTGCTTCAGGGCGCCACGCACGCCGATGGTGCTGTAGACATTGATTTCGGCGGCGCCGGCAAGGGTGGCCTGCGCCAAGACCGGAATTGCAATGACCGCGCAGCGAACGATGAGCTTGTTCACGACGTCCCCATTCTGCATGACATTACATACTTGAACCGGGCCGTCTTCAACCCGAGTAAAGACCAGGCCCCGACATATCGTCACGCCCGCGACAAGCGCTGGCATGGCGTTTAAGGTAGCAAGCCGCCGCGAGGTTACGAATGGCAGATACGAGTTTCGACATCATCATCATCGGCTCCGGTCCCGGCGGCTATGTCTGCGCCATCCGCGCCGCCCAGCTCGGATTCAAGACCGCCATCGTCGAGCGCGACTATCTGGGCGGCATCTGCCTCAACTGGGGCTGCATCCCGACCAAGGCGCTGCTTCGCTCGGCGGAAATTTTGCATTATCTGCAGCATGCCAAGGACTATGGGCTCTCGGCGGACAATGTCACCTACGATCCGACTGCCGTGGTGAAGCGCTCGCGCGCTGTCTCCAAGAGGCTCAATGACGGCGTCGGCTTCCTGATGCGCAAGAACAAGGTCGCCGTGATCTGGGGCGAGGCGGTCATCGATGCGCCGGGCAAGGTCACGGTGAAGACCGGTAAGAGCGAAGCGCCGAAAGGCGCGCTCGGTCCCGGCGCCTATGCAGGCGAAGCACATCATTCTCGCGACCGGCGCGCGGCCGCGCGTGCTGCCCGGCCTCGAGCCGGACAAGAAGCTGATCTGGACCTATTTCGAGGCGATGGTGCCGGACCGCATGCCGAAGTCGCTTCTGGTCGTCGGCTCGGGCGCGATCGGCATCGAGTTCGCCTCGTTCTATCGCACGCTCGGCGCCGAGGTGACCGTGGTCGAGGTGCTGCCGCAAATCCTGCCGGCCGAGGATGCCGAGATCGCCGCCTTCGCGCGCAAAAGCTTCGAGAAGCAGGGCATCAAGATCTTCACCGGCGCCAAAGTGACGAAGCTCGACAAGAAGGCCGACAGCGTCGCCGCGACCATCGACGACGGCAAGGGCGGCACGCAGACGCTGACCGTCGAGCGCGTCATCTCAGCCGTCGGCGTCGTCGGCAATATCGAGAATCTCGGCCTGGAAAAACTCGGCGTGAAGACCGAGCGCGGCGCCATCGTCATCGATGGCGCCTGCAAGACCAATGTGCCCGGCATTTATGCCATCGGCGATGTCGCAGGTCCGCCGCTCCTGGCGCACAAGGCCGAGCACGAAGGCGTCATCTGCGTCGAGGCGATCAAGGGCCTGCATCCGCATCCGATGGACCGGCGGCTTATTCCCGGCTGCACCTATTGCTCGCCGCAGATCGCCTCGGTGGGCTGACCGAGCAGGCGGCCAAGGACAAGAAGCTCGATATCCGCGTCGGCCGCTTTCCGTTCGTCGGCAACGGCAAGGCGATCGCGCTGGGCGAGGATCAGGGTCTGGTCAAGGTGATCTTCGACAAGAAGACCGGCGCAGCTTCTCGGCGCGCATATGGTCGGCGCCGAAGTGACCGAGCTGATCCAGGGCTACGTCATCGCGATGAACCTCGAAACCACCGAGGAAGAGCTCATGCACACCATGTTCCCGCATCCGACGCTGTCGGAAATGATGAAGGAGGCGGTGCTCGACGCCTATGGCCGCGTGCTGAATATTTGAGGCTGGCGGCGGGGCGTCGAGCCGGAGCCGACGCCTTGCGGCGCGCACCGCGCCTCGTAAGTATCGCTACGAGGCAGCATACTGCTCGGAGCCTTCATGGCCGTTGTCCTCGATACCGTTGCTCGGCGACGCCGGCCGCGCCATCCCGAAAAGGCGCATCGGCCGGACCAGCCGGCGCTGCGCAAGCCGGATTGGATCAGGGTCAAGGCGCCGGTTTCGCCGGGTTATGTCGCAGACGCGCGCATCGTGCGCGACAACGGCCTGCACACCGTCTGCGAGGAGGCCGGCTGCCCCAATATCGGCGAGTGCTGGGAGAAAAAGCACGCCACCTTCATGATCATGGGCGACACTTGCACGCGCGCCTGCGCCTTCTGCAACGTCAAGACCGGGCTGCCCGGCGCGCTCGATCCGCCGAACCCGCGCATGTCGCCGACGCGACCGCCAAGCTCGGACTTGCCGCATGTCGTCATCACCTCGGTCGATCGCGACGATCTCGACGACGGCGGCGCAGCGCATTTCGCCGCGGTCATCCGCGCGATCCGCGCGCGCTGCCCGCAGACGACCATCGAAGTGCTGACGCCGGACTTTTTGCGCAAGGAGGGCGCCGCCGAAACCGTGGTCGCGGCGCGGCCCGACGTCTTCAACCACAACCTCGAAACCGTGCCGTCGAAATATCTCACGGTGCGTCCGGGCGCGCGCTATTTCGCTTCGCTGCGGCTGCTGCAGCGCGTCAAGGAGACTCGATCCGCAGATCTTCACCAAGTCCGGAATCATGGTGGGGCTGGGCGAAGAGCGCAACGAGGTGCTGCAGGTGATGGACGATCTGCGCGCCGCCGACGTCGATTTCCTCACCATCGGCCAATATCTGCAGCCCTCGCGCAAGCATCATCCGGTAGTGCGCTTCGTGCCGCCCGACGAGTTCAAGGCGTTGGAGACGATCGCCTACGCCAAGGGTTTTTCGATGGTGTCGGCAAGCCCGCTGACCCGCTCGTCGCATCACGCGGGCGAAGATTTCGCGCGGCTGAAGGCGTTGCGGACGGCGCGCTGATCCATGCCGCAATTGTCCACCAAAGGCGCGTGAAGCACTGCGCTGGCGAAATGTTCGACCTCGTCGCCGACGTTGAGCACTACCCCGAATTCGTGCCGCTGTGTCAGTCGCTGAAGGTGCGCAAGCGGATCAAAGATGCGGCCAACGAAATCATCGTCGCTGACATGACTGTTGCCTACAAGGTGATCCGTGAAACGTTCACCAGTCGCGTGACGCTGGATCGGCCCAACCTCGAAATTCTGGTCGAATACCTTGAAGGCCCGTTTCGCCGCCTCGACAATCGCTGGAAGTTCCGCTCGGTGGACGATCGGGTCTGCGATGTGGAGTTTTACATCGCTTACGAATTCCGCAGCCGCACGCTCGGCATGTTGATGGGGGGCGTGTTCGACGCCGCCTTCCGCCGTTTCGCCGCCGCCTTCGAGCGCCGCGCCGACCAGGTGTATGGCGCCCAGCCGGCTTAGCGCGAGTTCATTTGGTTCCAGTCACCCGCGTTTCCTTCGCCAGCAGTTGCAGAAGCGCGAGCGCTTCGCGGACAGAACGCTGCCGCACGCGCGTGCGCCCGACTTTGCCGTAATGCCGGCTGCGCGCGACCTGCCGTCCGTCCCGGTGCGCGGCGGTGAAATAGACGAGGCCGACCGGTTTTTCTTTGGTGCCGCCGCCCGGTCCGGCGACGCCGGTGATCGCCACCGATAAATCGGCCTGCGAATTTTTCAGCGCCCCTGCGGCCATGGCCGCCGCGGTCTCGGCACTCACCGCACCGTGGCGCTTAAGCGTCGCCGTCGGCACGCCGAGCATCGCCTGTTTGGCGGCATTCGAATACGTGACGAACCCGCAATCGACCACATCCGACGAGCCGGCGATCGCCGTAAGCGCCGCTGCGACCAGCCCGCCGGTGCAGGATTCCGCTGTCGCGATTTTCAGGCCGCGCGTGCGGCACCGGGCGAGGACTTTGGCTGCCGCCTTGCGCAACCCGTCGTCGCTCACAACTCGCTCCACGGCAGCCGCACCGTCGCGGTCGCCATCGCCACGATGCCTTCGCCGCGTCCGGTGAAGCCAAGTTTTTCGCTGGTGGTCGCTTTCACCGCCACGCGGCTGACGGGGATGCCGGCGATCGCCGCGATGCGCTCGCGCATGGCGTCGCGATGCGGACCGACGCGCGGCGCCTCACACACGATGGTGACGTCAAGAAGCGCGATCACGCCGGAGCGTGCCCGGACGCGCTCACAGGCGAAGCTCAGAAAGCGGTCCGATGGCGCGCCCCGCCATTGTGGATCGCTGGGCGGAAAGTGCGCTCCAATATCGCCTTCGGCAAGCGCGCCCAAAATAGCGTCGACCAGCGCATGCAGCGCCACGTCGGCGTCGGAATGCCCGGTCAGCCCGCGCGCGTTCGGAATGCGGACGCCGCCGAGCATGACATGGTCGCCATCGGTGAAAGCATGCACGTCAAAACCGCTTCCGACGCGCACGTCGGCCAGCGCCGCAATCCGCAAGGCTTCGGCGCGGACAAAGTCATCGTTGGTTGTGAGCTTCACGTTGGTGGTCTCGCCGGCAAAAACGGTGATGCGGTGGCCGGCCCATTCGGCGAGCGCGGCGTCGTCGGTGAAATCCTCGCGGCCGGCCGCCTTGGCGCGACGGTGCGCCTCGATGATCAGGTCAAAGGCGAACGCCTGCGGGGTTTGCACCATACGCAGCCTGTTACGATCGAGTGTTTCCGTCACCACATTGCGCTCGTCGATTTTCTTCACGGTGTCGGCGACGGCGATCGCGGGAACTGCAGCGCTGTGCCGTTCCGCGGCAGCGATGGCGCGGGTGATGAGCGCTTCGGTCAGGAAAGGCCGCGCCGCGTCGTGGATAAGGACGACGTCGGGCGCGGCGGCGTGTAGCGCTTCGAGGCCGGCGCGCACCGAGGCCTGCCGCGTGGCGCCGCCCCAAACCGGCGGCAGGGCTTTTAGGCCGGCAGTCGCGGCACGGAAGGCCTCTTCATCCTGGCAATGGATCACTGGTTGCACCAGGTCGATCTGCGGATGGCCCAGAAATGCCAGCAGTGCAGGGCGGATCACCGGCTCACCGGCAATCTCCCGATATTGCTTGGGTACGGCACTGCCCGCGCGTTGGCCGCGCCCTCCGGCGACGATGACCGCTGCAACCCTGCCCGACATCAACCCGGCTCCGCTCGCGATTTCGGGATCGCTTTATCGCATGTTCAGGGAATGTGCGAACGGGAACCGGCCGGAGCCGGACCAGGCCTGCCCACGCTTGGTCCGTCCACAGCCGGATTAAGTGTAACGCCAGCAAATTGACGATATTGCAGTGCAGCACTTGCGCCGGTGGAGGATTTGGCTAAACTATATGCAGAAACCAAGCGGCGCCTAATTCGTGTGCAGAGCTCCTGACCCCCTTCGCCGACCGATGAGGTCTGGGCGTGGCCGAAGCAGCCTCAAGGCTGATCGCGGCCGCGTGGGGCGGCATTCGCTCACAACGGTGAGGTTCCAAGCATGAGGGCGGCCGAGCCACTGCTGGCAGCGTCGGCGGCCGATGCAGTGCTTAATGCGCTGCCGCATCCCGTGATCGTCGTGTCATCGGACGGGAAGGTCGCCAACGCCAATGTGGCGGCGGAAGCGTTCTTTGAAGTCTCGCTGCCGCTGCTGCGCCGTCACCTGCTGCAGGATTTGGTACCGTTCGGCAGTCCCTTGCTCACTCTTGTCGACCAGGTGCGCGCCAGCGGTGCGGCAGTCAACGAGTACAAAGTCGATCTCGGCACGCCGCGCAATCCCGGCGATCGCGCCGTGGACTTGCATGTCGCTCCGCTGCCCGAGCAGCGGGACTACGTGGTGGTGATGCTGCAAGAACGCTCGATCGCCGACAAGATGGATCGCCAGCTGACCCACCGTGGCGCCGCGCGCTCGGTGATCGCGCTCGCCGCCATGCTTGCTCATGAGATCAAAAATCCGCTCTCCGGCATCCGCGGTGCCGCTCAGTTGCTGGAACAATCGGTCGGCGACGACGACCGCACGCTCACACGCCTGATCTGCGACGAAGCCGATCGCATCGTCAAACTGGTCGATCGCATGGAGGTCTTCGCCGACGAGCGCCCGGTCGAACGCGAACCGATCAACATCCATGTGGTGCTCGATCACGTGAAGCGGTTGGCGCAATCCGGTGTCGCCCGCCACATCAGATTTGTCGAGGAGTACGATCCGTCGCTGCCACCGGTGCTGGCGAACCGCGATCAGCTGGTTCAGGTTTTCCTAAATCTGGTGAAGAATGCGGCCGAGGCGATCGGCGACAATGCCGGCGGCGAGATTGTGCTGTCGACCGCGTTTCGTCCCGGCGTGCGGTTGTCGATCCCCGGCGCCAAAGCGCGCATTTCCCTGCCGCTCGAATTTTGCGTCAAGGACAACGGCCCCGGCGTGCCCGAGGAGCTCATGCCGCATCTGTTTGATCCGTTCGTCACCACCAAACCGACGGGATCGGGACTCGGTCTCGCGCTGGTGGCCAAGATCGTCGGCGATCACGGCGGCATCATCGAGTGCGAGTTGCAGTCGCGAAGAACCATCTTTCGCGTGCTCATGCCGATGTACACCGGTGAGGGCGCCGGACCGGACGGCGCAATCCAGCCGAAGGGACCATTAGGGGACCATTGATGCCAGCGGGAAATATTCTCGTTGCCGATGATGATGCGGCGATCCGGACGGTGCTCAACCAGGCGCTCTCGCGCGCCGGCTACGAGGTCCGATCGACCGGCAATGCCGCCACGCTTTGGCGCTGGATCAGCCAGGGCGACGGCGATCTCATCATCAGCGATGTGGTGCTGCCGGACGAAAACGCCTTCGATCTTCTGCTGCGCATCAAGAAGGCGCGGCCGGATCTGCCCGTCATCATCATGAGCGCCCAGAACACGTTCATGACTGCGATTCGCGCCTCCGAGCGCGGTGCTTACGAATATCTGCCCAAGCCGTTTGATCTCAAGGAGCTGATCGCCATCGTCGGCCGCGCTTTGTCGGAGCCGAAGGAGCGGCCCCGGCAGCCGGTCAAGGTCGAGGATTTTGAATCGATCCCGCTGGTCGGCCGCTCACCGGCGATGCAGGAAATCTATCGCGTGCTAGCGCGGCTGATGCAGACGGATTTGACGGTCATGATCTCAGGTGAATCCGGCACCGGCAAGGAGCTGGTGGCGCGCGCGCTGCACGATTACGGCAAGCGCCGCACCGGGCCTTTCGTCGCCATCAACATGGCGGCGATCCCGCGCGACCTCATCGAATCCGAACTGTTCGGCCATGAGAAGGGCGCCTTTACCGGCGCCAACACCCGGAGTGCCGGACGCTTCGAACAGGCCGAAGGGGGCACGCTGTTTCTCGACGAGATCGGCGACATGCCGATGGAGGCGCAGACCCGGCTGCTGCGCGTGCTGCAGCAGGGCGAGTACACGACGGTCGGCGGCCGCACCCCGATCAAGGCCGACGTGCGCATCATTGCGGCGACCAACAAAGATTTGCGGCAACTGATCCAGCAGGGCTTGTTCCGCGAGGATTTGTTCTTCCGGCTCAATGTGGTGCCATTGCGCTTGCCGCCGCTGCGTGAACGCACCGAGGATATTCCCGACCTGATCCGGCATTTCTTCGCGCATGTCGAGCGTGAGGGTTTGCCATTAAAGCAGATCGATCAAGCCGCGCTCGACCGCCTGCGGCGGCATCGTTGGCCCGGTAACGTGCGTGAATTGGAAAATCTCGCCCGCCGCCTTGCCGCCCTCTATCCGCAGGAAACAATCACCGCCGCCGTGGTCGAAGCCGAATTGTCGCAGCCCACGCTGACCGCACCGGGAGAGACTTATCGCGGCGATGAAAATCTCGCGAATTCGGTCGAGCGCTATCTGGCGCGCTATTTTTCGGGTTTTGATGAAGGCTTGCCACCGCCCGGCCTTTACCACCGGATTCTGCGCGAGGTGGAAGCGCCGCTCCTTTCGGCGGCGCTCGCTGCCACACGCGGCAATCAGATCCGCGCCGCCGACCTTCTCGGCGTCAACCGCAATACGCTGCGCAAGAAGATCCGCGACCTGGAAATCCAAGTCTATCGCACTGGCGGCGGCTGATCGGTCCCTTGGGACCGGGCGTGGCGACTGCCTACGAATTGTCGCAATCCGGCAACATTGTTGTATAAAAGCATCACCGACGCGGTAGGCGCGGTATAAAATCAGCACTGGCGCGAATGGTCGGGGCTCCATTCGCCGTCTGCCGGATCAGTCCCGCGCTCAAGGCGTCAATGACTACTGCCGATCAAGTCGCTCCCTTGGACGGGGCCGCAGATTGGGCCGCTGCAGCGCCGCGGCCCATGGCCTCCCGGCTGATCGGCGCGATTGCGGTTGGCATTGCGCTGCTTTCCGCCACGGCCACCTTCCTCGTGCTTGCCGGCCTGACCCCGATCTCGCCGGTGCACGAAGTCGTGGTCAAACTCCTGCTCGGCAACGCCGCCACAGGACTGTTCCTGCTTGCCATCATCGGGCGGGAAGTCTGGCTGGTGGTGCGGGCGCGGCGCCGCGGCTATGCCGGCTCGCGGCTGCACGTGCAGATCGTCGGCCTGTTTGCCGTTATCGCCGCGGTTCCAACCATTCTTGTCGCCGTGGTCGCGTCGACGACGCTCGATCGGGCGCTCGATCGCTTTTTCTCCAGCCGCACGCAGGCCATGATCGAGCAGTCGCTGGTCGTGGCCAACGCTTATGTGACCGAGCATTTTCAGGCTATCCGCGGCGAGATAATGGCCATGGCCTACGATCTCGGCCGCGCCAAGCCTATGTTCGATTCCGACCGCGAGCGTTTCCAAAAATTCTTCACCGCCCAGGCCACCGCCCGCGGTCTCTCGGCTGCCATGATGATCCATGCCGACGGCTCAACCGTTGAACGGGCCGACGTCAAGATGGACAAGGCGGTCGTGCTGCCGTCCAAGGAGTTGCTGGGCAAGATCACCGAGACCGAGCCGCAGGTCGCGCTCATTCCCGAAGGCGATCACGTCGCTGCCGCCGTGAAGCTGCGCGGCTACGACGATATTTATCTCTACGTCGCGCGGGTCCTCGATCCACGCGTCGTCGAGCAATTGCGCGCGACGCAGGAGAGCGTCGGCGAATACGCCAACCTTGAAAGCCGTCGCCTCGGCATCCAAATCGCGTTCTGGCTCATGTTCGCCGTTATCGCGCTCATCGTCCTGCTGTCCTCGGCCTGGATCGGGCTCGATTTCGCCAATCGGCTGGTTGCTCCGATCCGCCGCCTGATCGGTGCCGCGAACCTGGTTTCGACCGGTAATCTCGACATCCAGGTACCGGTGCGGCGGTCGGAGGGCGATCTCGCCCAGCTCGGTGAAACGTTCAACAAGATGACGCAGGAGCTGCGCACTCAGCATGACGATATCGTGCGGGCGCGCGACGTCATCGACAGCCGCCGGCGATTTACCGAGGCGGTGCTGGCCGGCGCCAGCGCCGGGGTCATCGGCGTCAATGCCGACGGCCGCATTACCATCCTCAATCGCTCGGCCGAGCGATTGCTGGCGCGCACGGAGAGCGAGGCGCTCGGGCGTCCACTCGCCGCTGTCGCGCCCGAGCTCGGCGAGATCTTCAAAGCCGCGCGCACCGGCAACCAGCGTCTAGTGCAGCGCCAGGTCACCGTCAGCCGCAACGGTCAGGAGCGGAACTTTTCGGTGCGGGTGACCAGTGAACAGGCCGCCGAATCGGAGCACGGCTACGTCATCACCATCGACGACGTCACCGAACTGGTATTGGCGCAGCGTTCTTCAGCCTGGGCCGATATTGCCCGGCGCATCGCGCACGAGATCAAGAACCCGCTGACGCCGATCCAATTGTCGGCCGAGCGGTTGCGCCGCAAATACGGCAAGGTCATTGTCGAGGATGCGGCCGTGTTCGAGCAATGCACCGAGACCATCGTGCGCCAGGTCGATGACATCAAGCGCATGGTCGACGAATTTTCCCGCTTCGCACGGATGCCGAAGCCGGTGATCGCCGCCGAGGACGTGGCCGACGCCGTGCGCCAAGTGGTGTTCCTGATGCGCGTCGGTCATCCCGATATCGACTTCGACGTCGAGCTGCCGGCGGAAAGCATGCCCGCGCGCTTTGACCGGCGGCTCATTTCACAGGCGCTCACCAACATCATCAAGAACGCCACGGAAGCGATCGGGGCGGTGCCAACGGCGGAGCTTGGGCGCGGCCGTATCATGGTGAGCGCGCGGCGCGACGGCAAAGACGTGCTCATCGACGTGATCGATAACGGCATCGGCTTGCCGAAGGAGAACCGCGCGCGGCTGCTCGAACCTTATGTGACGACGCGCGAGAAGGGCACCGGGCTTGGACTTGCCATCGTCGGCCGCATTCTCGAAGAGCATGGTGGGCACATCGAGTTGCGCGACGCCTCGGAAAAGGTCGCCGGCGCACGCGGTGCCTGGATGCAGTTGCGCTTTGCGACGGAGTCGATCGACGTGCCGGACGAGCCGGCGACAGAAGCCCGCGCAGCGACGGTGTGACCATGGCGTCCGACATCCTGATCGTCGATGATGAGGCGGATATTCGCGAGCTGGTCGCCGGCATCCTGCAGGACGAAGGCCACGGCACGCGCACAGCGGCCGATAGCGACTTGGCGCTGGCCGCAGTCGTGGCCCGTCGCCCCAACCTCGTGTTTCTCGATATCTGGCTGCAGGGAAGCCGCCTCGACGGATTGCAACTGCTCGATATTCTCAGGCAGGACCACCCGGAGCTGCCGATCGTGATGATTTCGGGGCACGGCAACATCGAGACCGCGGTCTCTGCGATCAAGCGCGGCGCCTATGACTTCATCGAGAAGCCGTTCAAGGCCGATCGGCTGTTGCTGGTCGCCGAACGCGCGCTTGAGAACTCCCGGCTCAAGCGTGAGGTGAGGGAGCTCAAGCAACTCGGCCCGCTGACTACGATGTTGGTCGGCCACTCGGCTGCCGCCAATCAGCTCCGGCAGACGATCGAAAAAGTGGGGCCGACCAACAGCCGCGTACTCATCGTCGGCCCCTCGGGCAGCGGCAAGGAACTCGCCGCGCGCATCATACATGAGCTGTCCGCGCGCGCGAGCGGGCCGTTCGTCGTCATCAACGCCGCCGCCATCATGCCCGATCATATGGAGGTCGAACTGTTCGGCATGGAGACTGCGAACGGCACGCAAAGCCGCAAGGTCGGCGCCCTCGAGGAGGCGCACGGCGGCACGCTGTTCATCGACGAGATCGCCGACATGCCGCGCGAGACGCAGAACAAGATTTTGCGCGTGCTCGTGGATCAGACCTTCCAGCGCGTCGGCGGTACGACCAAGGTCACGGTCGACGTCCGCATCGTCTCTTCAACCAGCCGCAATATCGAGGCCGATATCGCGGCCGGAAAATTCCGCGAGGATCTCTATCATCGGCTCTCCGTCGTGCCGATTCGCGTACCGCCGCTCGCCGAGCGCCGCGAGGACGTGCCCGAGCTGGTCGAATATTTCATGGCGCAGATATCGCACACCACCGGCCTGCCGAGGCGAAAGGTCGGCACCGACGCGCTGGCCGTGCTGCAGTCCCACGATTGGCCGGGAAACGTGCGCCAGCTGCGCAATAACGTCGAGCGACTGATGATCCTCGCCGGCGGCGATCCGGATGCCGTGATCACGGCATCGATGCTGCCGCAGGACGTCGGCTCGATGATTCCTTCGATGCCGAACGGCAATGGCGGCGAACACCTTATGAGCCTGGCTCTGCGTGAAGCGCGGGAACTGTTCGAACGCGAATATCTGCTCGCGCAGATCAACCGCTTCGGCGGTAATATTTCGCGCACCGCCGAGTTCGTCGGCATGGAGCGCTCGGCGCTTCATCGCAAGCTCAAGGCGCTGAGGATTGACTGATTGTGCATTGTCCCTCCCCTGAAAATTGAGCCGTGTCCAGAATAGCCTACGTCAACGGCCGTTACCTGCCGATGCGCGCTGCCAAAGTCCACATCGAGGATCGCGGCTATCAGTTCGGCGACGGCGTCTACGAAGTTTGCGAGGTGCGGGGAGGGCGGCTTATCGATGAGCGGCGGCATCTGGCGCGGCTGCAGCGCTCGCTCGATGCATTGCGAATCCGCATGCCGATGTCGCTTCGTGCGCTCGGTACCGTGCTGCGCGAGGTGATCGCGAGGAACCGCATCGGTTACGGCGTCGTCTATTTACAGATCACCCGCGGCATAGCGCGCCGCGACCATGCTTTCCCGCCGCCGGAGCTGCCACCGAGCCTGGTAGTCACGGCGCGCCCGCTCAACACAACACGCAGCGAGGCGCTGGCCGCCAAGGGCATTGCCGTCATCAGTGTGCCGGACAACCGCTGGGGCCGCGTCGACATCAAGACCATCGGCCTGCTGCCCAACGTGCTGGCGCGGCAAGCGGCGATCGATCAGGGCGCCCGCGACGCCTGGTTCGTCGACCGGGATGGCGCCGTCACCGAAGCTGCCTCGGCGAATGCCTGGATCGTCACGCCGGCCGGCAAGGTGGTCACGCGTCCGGCCGGTCACGCCATTCTGCGCGGCATTACCCGCACCGTCCTGTTCGACGTCATCAAAGGGCAGGGGCTTGCCGGCGAGGAGCGGGCGTTTACCCTCGAGGAGGCTTATGCCGCCCGCGAAGCCTTCGTCACCGCCGCGACTCAAATCGTGCTTCCGGTGGTGCGCATCGACGGCCGCATAATCGGCGATGGCAGGCCCGGGCCGGTGGCGAAGGCGCTTCGTCGCAAATTTCACCATTATGCGGAGACGACCTGAAATAGCGGCTTTGTCCTCCCAACGGGGCGCGGGCGGGCAACATTCTCCCCTATCGGCCGCCAACTTGGGCTTGCATCGCCCCTCGCGGTGCATTCTAATCATAGGCTTGGCCGGGGCTGCCGGGGGCAGACCGGGCGTAGGGGTGTACAAGGATGGGTTGCGCGAGGCGAAGCCCTTCGTCGTGTGATACAAAGTCTCGCGGTGGGTTCGCGTTGCTCAACGCATCCAACAACCGAGGCCACGAAGAAAGCTGAAGAAAAGACCCGCGGGGCAAGGGGCCCGCGGTACAAAAACGGAAACAACGGCCATGGCAGCCGACCGCTCACAAAACCTGCAAGACACCTTCCTCAATCACGTCCGCAAGAGCAAAATACCGCTCACCATTTTTTTGGTGAACGGCGTCAAGCTGCAAGGCGTGGTGACCTGGTTCGATAATTTCTGCGTGCTGCTTCGTCGCGATGGGCATTCGCAGCTCGTCTACAAACACGCCATCTCCACCATCATGCCCGGCCATCCGGTTCAGCTCTTCGAAGGCGCCGAGGACGCGCCGACCGGGGAAAAGGTCTGATTGGAGCCGCGCCGCCGCGACACGCGCGCTGACCGGTTAAGCCCTGCGGGCTCGGCGACCGGCCGCGCGCTTGTGATCGAGCCGGTGCTGCGGGTCCCGCCTTCGGCGCGATCGGCGCCGGCCGAGCGACCGCCTGCGGCTCGCCTCGACGAAGCCGTCGGTCTGGCGCGCGCCATCGATCTCGAGGTCGAGCAATCCGGCATCGTGATGCTCGGCGCGGTGCGGCCGGCGACCTATCTCGGCAAGGGCAAGGTCGAAGAGATCGCCGGGCTCGTCAAAACCCACGAAGCCGGCATCGTGGTGATGGATTGCGCCCTTTCGCCGGTGCAGCAGCGCAATCTGGAAACCGCCTGGAGCGCCAAGGTGCTCGATCGCACCGGCCTCATTCTGGAAATTTTCGGCCGCCGCGCGCGTACGCGGGAAGGCGCGCTGCAGGTCGAGCATGCGCACCTGACCTATCAGAAAAGCCGGCTGGTCCGCTCCTGGACGCACCTTGAGCGCCAGCGCGGCGGCTTCGGCTTTCTCGGCGGACCCGGCGAAACCCAGCTCGAGGCCGATCGGCGCATGATCGAGGAGCGTCTCGCCAAGATCGAAGCCGAGCTCGCAAAAGTCAGGCGCACGCGCGAACTGCACCGCGAGAGCCGGCGCCGCGTGCCGTACCCGATCGTGGCGCTCGTCGGCTACACCAATGCCGGCAAGTCGACACTGTTCAACCGCATGACGCAGGCGCGGGTGCTGTCCGCCGACATGCTGTTCTCGACGCTTGACCCGACGCTCCGCGCGGACGACCTGCCGCACGGGGCGCGGGTCATCATTTCCGACACGGTCGGGTTTATTTCCGATCTGCCGACCATGCTGATCGCGGCCTTCCGCGCCACGCTCGAAGAGGTGATCGAAGCTGACATGATCCTGCACGTCCGCGACGTATCGCACGAGGACGCCGAGGCCCAGTTGCAGGACGTGGAAGATATTTTGCGTCAGCTCGGTATCGATCCGCACAGCGACGGACACGGCAAACAGGCGCTGATCGAGGTGTGGAACAAGATCGATCGGCTCAGTACCGATGAACGGACGCGCCTGCAAAATCTTGCCGAACGCCGCCCGGTCGACGCGCGTCCGGTGCTGGTATCGGCGATCAGCGGGGAGGGGCTAGGCGCGCTCGGCGAGGCAATCGAAACGCGGCTTGCCGCCGGCCGCGTGCTGATCGAGCTTTCTCTTGATGTTGCCGACGGTGCCGGGGTCAGCTGGCTGCATCGCCACACCGAGGTGATCCGCAAGGCGGTCGACCAACAAACCGGCCGCATCGCCATGACCGTGCGCGCCGAGCCTGGCAAGGCGAATGCGGTGCGCGAGCGGTTCGCTGCTCAACCTACTCCTTCGCCTTAGCCTCCTCCCACAGCGCATCCATTTCGGCGAGCGTGGCGTCCCGCGGGGCTTTCCCGCGCGCGGCGAGGGCTTGTTCGATGGCCGCGAAACGGTGTTCGAATTTCTGGTTGGTTTGCCGCAACAGCGCTTCGGGGTCGGCGTGCAGGTGGCGGGCGAGATTGACCGCGGCGAAGAGAAGGTCGCCGACCTCGGCCGCTGCCGCCTCCCAACCGTCCCCCGCTTGCGGGGGAGGGTTGGGAGGCGGGCCATCGAGCGCTGCCTCGATCTCGTCGGCCTCTTCGCGAATTTTGCGTAAGACCGCGCGCGGATCGTGCCAATCGAAGCCGACCCGGCTCGCCTTGTCCTGGAGCTTCAGCGCGCGGGTGAGCGCCGGTAGCGTCACGGGTACACCGGCGAGGGCGCCCTGATCGTCCGGGCCGCCGCGGGCGGCCTTCTCCTGTTTCTCCTGCGCCTTAATCTCTTCCCACAAGCCTTTGACCGCCGAAGGATTTTCGGCCTTCTCCTCGCCGAACACGTGGGGATGGCGGCGGATCAGTTTCGTGGTGATTGCCGCGACTACATTGCCGAAATCGAAAGCACCCTGTTCTTCCGCCATGCGGGCGTGGAAGACGACCTGCAGCAGCAGATCGCCCAACTCATCCTTAAGGTCGGAGAGATCGTTGCGCACGATCGCGTCGACCACCTCATACGCTTCTTCCAGCGTATAGGGCGCAATGGTCGCAAAGCTCTGTTCCAGATCCCACGGGCAACCGGTCTTGGGCGTGCGCAGCGCCGCCATGATCTCGATCAGCCGGCCGATATCGCGGGAAGGGGTCATTACAGAGGTTCCGCTTGTTTAGCGGGAATCTCTATCATATCAGACCCGGCGTACGCCCGCGATAGCGGGTAAGGTTCAGTGCCCCGAGGAGTCGCCGGTGCGACTGGCCTCAAACAGGAACCAGGTGCGCCGTTCGGTCTCGTCGATGAAGTTTTCCAGGAGGCCCGCGGTCGCCACGTCCTCATGCTCGTCGCAAAGCTCGTGGCATTCGCGCATCGCTTCGGCGACCTTCTTGTTGTCGCTCATCAGCTCGCGGAGCATGTCAACGGGGGCGACGTAGCTTTCGTCGTTGTCCTCGATGCCCTGCAGCTTGGCAATTTGCCCGATCGACCGCAGCGTTGTACCGCCGATCTTGCGAACCCGCTCGGCGATGTCGTCGGTCGACGCGAAAATCTGCTCAGACTGCTCATCGAGCAAGAGATGATAATCGCGGAAGTGCGGGCCGCTGACGTGCCAGTGGAAGTTCTTGGTCTTGAGGTAGAGCGCAAAGGTCGTGGCCAGAATGGCGTTGAGTTTGGCAGAAATTTTGCTCACGGCCTCCGCAGACAGATCGGTTGGCGTATCAAGCGCGGCCGCCGTCTTGCGGCGCGTGTCGAGTGCTCGGACCTTGTTCACGGCTGTCACCTTGCGGATTGAGGTTGGAGAAGACGCCCCCACAGCTGCGCCTGTTGCCGGCGCGCACAACGGTTTGGGTGCAACGCCAATCAGGTCCGTTGGTTCCCGCACCGGAGCAGCCAGAAAAGCCCGAAGGGGATCGAGGCCGCCGCGCTCACCGCAGGCATAGACCAGCTCCATAGCGCTGATTCGCATAAGACATATTATGGAACATTATGGGGCGAAGTTAAACTTGACCTACCCAGCCGCCAAGTATGGTCCCGCGACAGTCGAGCTGGAAGTCGATGCCGTCGGGGGCGTCCTGCTCGGCTTCGATATGGAGAGCGACGCGCATTTCAATTTCGTCGTCGCCGGCGAGGCGGCGTCCAGCCCACGGCGCGTCCCGATGACGTTCGGCGTCGATACCTGCACGCCCGATGCGGGCAGCATCGCGCCCGGCAAGGTCGTGTTCGAAGTCCACAACACCACCGCGGACCGGCGCGCGGTGTTGGGCGCCCTGCAGTTGCCTCCCAGTATGCCACCGCGCGGGATGTTGCGCTTCACGCCATTTCTGTCAGGCAAGCGGCTCCTGATGACACAGACCTTCCGCGACTTTTTCCGCTCGGACCACCGAAGGTCTTGCGGTTCGCGACATCACGGTGCTGTTCACCGATCTCAAAGGCTCGACGGCTCTTTACGAGCGGATCGGCGACCTTAATGCCTATGTGCGGGTGCAGCGGCATTTCGAGCAGCTGGTCGACGTCATGGTTCGGCACCAGGGCGCGGTCACCAAAACCATCGGCGACGCCGTCATGGCGGCGTTTCTCACGCCCGGCGACGCGGTGCGGGCTGCGCTAGAAATGCGCGAGGCGGTGGAGCAGTTGAACAGGGACCGCGCGCAGCGCGATTTCATCCTCAAGATCGGCGTGCATAAGGGTGCCTCGATCGCGGTGACCCTCAACGACCGGCTCGACTATTTCGGCCAGACCGTCAACATCGCTGCGCGCGTCCAGAACCTTGCCGGCGGCGACGAGATTTTGCTGACCGAAAATGTGCACGCCACCGCGGGCATTCCCGAAATACTCGCACCCTACCGGGTGAGCAGGAGCGAGGCTGAACTCAAAGGTGTCAGCGCCACCATGCCGGTCTACTGCGTCCAGGGACCGGCCGGGTAACGCGCAAGCTTTCAGGGATCGGCGGTGCCCGCATCGCCGACCTCGAAAGCCATGCCGTCGAACGCCGGCTCGACGTTGGCCGGCAGCTTGCCGCGCAATTCCTGGTAGTCGAGATCGGCATGCAGGTTGGTCAGGATCGCGCGGCGCGGCTTGAGTCGCTCGATCCAGCCGAGTGCATCGGCGAGCGAGAAATGACTCGGATGCGGCCGGTAGCGCAACGCGTCAACGATCCAGACCTCAAGGGCGGACAATGCGGCCACGCTCTCCGGCGGGATATCGCTGAGGTCGCACGAATAGGCGAGATTGCCAAAGCGGAAGCCGAAGGAGGCGATGTCGCCGTGCTCCTGCCGGATCGGGAGCGCCGCGATGGCGCCGCCCTGCCCTTGCACCCGGATCGGCTGGCCAGGGGTCAGAGTGTGTGCGCGCAGGATCGGCGGATATTCGCTGCCGGGCGGCGTCTCAAAGCAGTAGCCGAAGCGGTCGCGCATCGTCTGTGCGGTGTACGCGTCGAAATAAACGTCGATCAACTGCCGCTGCTTGATGAAATACGCGCGCAGGTCGTCGACGCCATGGGTGTGGTCGGCATGCTCATGCGTATAAAGAACACCGTCGAGCCGGTCGACCTCGGCGTCGATAAGCTGTTCGCGGAGGTCGGGCGGCGTATCGACCAATACCCGCGTGACGCCGCCTTGATCATGCCGCTCGACCAGCAGCGAGGTTCGGCGGCGGCGGTTTTTCGGATCGTTCGGATCGCAGTCGCCCCAGCCCAATGCCGGCCGCGGCACGCCGCCGGATGAACCGCAGCCCAGAATGGTGAACTTCAGCGTCATGCTGCGACGGCTGCCGGCCGCGGTACTTTGCTGAACAACGCAAAGAAGTTCTCGCTGGTCTGGCGGCTGATCTCGTCAAAGGAAACACCGCGGGTCTCGGCCAGGACCTTAGCGGTCTCGACCACATAAGCGGGCTCGTTGCGTTTGCCGCGAAATGGGCTAGGCGCGAGATAGGGCGCGTCGGTCTCAACGAGGATGCGATCCGCCGGCAGCTCAGCGGCGATGGTGCGGAGCGCCGTCGAATTCTTAAAAGTCAGGATGCCGGTGAAGGAGATGAAGAGCCCAAGTGCGATCGCGCGGCGAGCAAGATCGGGTCCACCGGTAAAGCAATGAAGCACAGCCGGGAAGGCGCCCTGCCCCATTTCTTCCTCGAGAATGCGCGCAGTCTCAGCGTCAGCTTCGCGCGAATGGATGACCAAGGGCAGCCCGCTCTCGCGTGCCGCTGCGATATGCGTCCGAAATCCGCGCTCCTGCGCTTGCCGCGGGCTGTTGTCGTAGTGGTAGTAGAGTCCGGCCTCGCCGAGCGCGACCACCTTGGGATGCCGCGCGATTGCGAGCAGATCAGCCGCCGTTACATCCAACTCCTCATGCGCATGATGCGGGTGCGTGCCGACGGAAGCGTAGACGTCGGCAAAGCGGTCGGCGATTGCCAGCACCTCGGCATGACGGTGAACGCGTGTCGAGATGGTGACCATGCGCGCCACTCCGGTGGCGCGGGCGCGCGCAACGACGGCATCAAGCTCGGTCGCGAAATCCGGAAAATCGAGATGGCAATGGCTGTCAATCAGCATAGCTATTGCGCCGCGCGCGTTTCGGGCTCGACATAGCGTGGGAACACCGGCACCGGCGCCGGAAGCTTTACGCCCGCGGCGATGCGATGCATTCCGCCAAGGAAAGAAAAGTCCCGTCCCGTCGCCGGCACCGCCAGCAGATCGAGCAGTTTTGCCGCCGAAGCCGGCGTAAATGGCTGCACTAGGATCGCAATCTGCCGCAACACCTCCGCGGTCACGTAGAGCACGGTGCCCTGCCGCGCCGGGTCGGTCTTGGCGAGCGCCCACGGCGCTTCGCCGGCAAAATAGCGATTGGCGTCGGCGACCACAGCCCAGACGGCATTGAGCACCTGATGCAATTGTTGGGTGGCCATGGCTTCGCGCGCCGTGCCTATCATGGCGTCGGCGGCGGCGAGAATCGCCTGGTCGGCGGCGCTCAACGGTGCGGGCTGCGGCAACACGCCGGCGAAATTCCGCGCCACCATGGTCAGCGAGCGCTGCGCCAGGTTGCCGAGATCGTTGGCGAGGTCGGCATTGATGCGGTTGACGATGGCTTCGTGGCTGTAATTGCCGTCCTGCCCGAACGGCACCTCGCGCAGGAAGAAATAGCGCAAAGGATCGACGCCATAGGCTTTGACCAGCGCGAACGGATCGATGACGTTGCCGACCGACTTCGACATCTTCTCCCCGCGGTTGAACAGAAAGCCGTGGGAGAAGATGCGCCGCGGCACCTCGACACCCGCCGACATCAGGAAGGCCGGCCAGTACACAGCGTGAAAGCGCACGATATCCTTGCCGATCACGTGCAGATCGGCCGGCCAGTAGCGGCGAAATTTCTCACTGTTTACATCGGGATAATCGACGGCGGTGATGTAATTGGTGAGCGCGTCGACCCACACATACATGACATGCTTGGTATCGCCGGGGACCGGGACGCCCCAGTCGAAGGTCGTGCGTGAGATCGAAAGGTCCTGCAGGCCGCCTTTGACAAAGCTCACCACCTCGTTGAGCCGCTCGCGCGGCAACACGTAATTCGGATCGCGGGTGTAGAGGTCGAGCAGCTTGTCCTGATAGGCCGAGAGCCGGAAGAAATAGCTCTCCTCCTCGACCCACTCCACCGGCGTGCCCTGGGGGCCGATGCGTTGTCCCTTGTCGCCGAGGCGGGTCTCGCTCTCGTCGTAATAGGCCTCATCGCGCACCGAATACCAGCCGGCATATTTGTCGAGGTAGATATCGCCGTTGGCTTCCATGGCCTCCCAGATCGCAGCCGAGGAGCGGTAATGGCGCGGCTCTGTGGTGCGGATGAAAGCATCGTTCGAGCATTCGAGCATTGCCACCATGGCCTTGAAGCGCGGCACGTTGCGCTCGACCAGTTCACGCGGCGTCAGCTGCTCCTTGGCGGCAGTCTGCAGCATCTTGCTGCCGTGCTCATCGGTCCCGGTGAGGAAGAACACGTCACGGCCGTCAAGCCGCATGAAGCGGGCGATCGCGTCGGTGGCGATCGCTTCGTAGGCGTGGCCGATATGCGGCGGGCCGTTGGGATAGGCGATCGCCGTAGTGATATAGAAGGGCTTTCCGGCCATGTAATTTCTGCGCCGCTGCTCGGCGTCCTTAAGCGGAGGTCATCCGGTCGTCGGCGCCTCAAATGACCAATGGCCGGGTGTTCGCCGCGCCGAAGGGCGAGCTTGCTCGACGGGAGCAAATGCTGCGGCCCCGCAGGCGGGACGGGCCCGGCCAGGACGGCGCATAGGTATCAACGGCGGGCGGCCTCGGCAAGCAAGCCGAAAACGCTGAAGACCAGCGGCTTTCTCTCCAAATTGTACTCGGCGGCATCGCGTGCAGACTGGTTGATCCGCTCCCAAGCCTCGGCCAGCCGCGCCAATGCACCGATCTCGCGGCCGCGATCGAGATGGGCGCGATCAAGACGCTGGGACAGCCAAGCGTTGACGGTGTCGACGAAGGCGGCAAGCGGCTGCGGATCCGTCCCGGCGAGGGCGTCGCCAAGCGCGTGCAGGGCGCTGGCATTAAGCTCCGGCAAACGATCGAGCTCGACGATCGTGCTCTGCCGCAGCGTCAACGCGCCCGCGTCGAGGAATGCCAACGCGCGCGCGACACCGCCACCCGCGGCCGCAGCCGCCGCCTTGATCTGCGGATTGCTGGACGGAAGCCCTACGGCTGCCGCCAACGCCGCCGCGACGTCGTTCTGCGCCAAGGGCCGCAAAGCCACGACACGGCAGCGCGAACGCAGCGTCGGCAGTACGCGCGCCGCGGAATGGCATACCAGCAGCAGGAGCGTGCGTTGCGGGGGCTCCTCAAGCACCTTAAGCAGCGCATTGGCGCCGGATCGGTTCAGCTCATCGACCGCGTCGACGATGGCGATGCGCCATCCCCCCTCCCCGGCCGTGGCGCCGAAAAACGACACCGTGCGGCGGACGTCTTCGACCGCAATCTGCTGCCGCAGCACGCCCTTTTCGTTGGTCGTGCGCTCGAGGATGAGAAGGTCGCCTTGGGCCTGCGCCATGATGCGGCGCGCCACCGGGTGCTCGGGATCGACCGCAAGCGAAGTTGCAGCCTGAACCTCCGGCGCCGCCGGGTCCGGGTGGGCGAACACGAAGCGCGCCAGCCGATAAGCAAGCGTCGCCTTGCCGATACCCTTTGCGCCCACGAACAGGAAAGCATGCGGAACGCGTCCGCTGCGGTACGCGGCAAGGAGCGCGGCTTCGGCGCCGGCATGACCGAACAGACCGTTGGTCATGCGCGGCGGCGGCGCTTCGTCTAATTCATTTGATGGCACCCTCATGAGGCGGCATGCTCCATGACGGCTGGTGCCGCCGCCGGCTTGAGCCGCGAGCCCACGGCCTGCCAGACCCGCTTGGCGACCATTTTTTTAGGTGCGCCGGCATCGACCACCACGCATCGTTCGGGCTCGGCGGCGGCCAGCGCCAGATAGGCTTGGCGTAGCTTGTCGTGAAAATCGATCTTTTCCGCCTCAAAGCGGTCGGGCGTTGAGCCGCGACGCCGGCCGGCTGCCCGTTTAAGTCCGGTTTCTGCCGCGACGTCGAGGACGAAGGTGAGGTCGGGACGGACATCGCCCACCGAAACCCTTTCGAGGGCCCTGATGAAGCGTGCATCCACGTCGCCGAGGACCCCCTGATAGACGCGTGTGGAATCGGCGAAGCGGTCGCAAATCACCCATTTGCCGGCCTCGAGCGCCGGCAGGATGGTGCATCGGATGTGGTCGTCGCGGGCGGCCGCAAACAACATCGCCTCGGCTTCAGGCCCGAGCGGCTTTGCCGCCCCGGATAAAAGGACGTGGCGCATGATTTCGGCGCCGGGCGAGCCGCCCGGCTCGCGGGTAAGGCGTACACCGAGGCCGACGGATTCCAGGCGCAGCGCCAGCATGGCGGCTTGTGTCGATTTGCCGGTTCCCTCGCCGCCCTCGAATGTGATGAATTTCCCTCTCATCTCCGTCCCGGCCTAAAGCGCGCTTCCTTCCAATTTTCGATCCTGCCGAATGCCTATGAGCCAAGCAAACCAAGAAAAATAATTTATATACCGATACTTATGGCGTTATCTTCGGATAGGGTGCGAAGTAACGAAGCCGCAATGCCAACCCGATATAGACGCCCAGGGAGGATAGTGCTCAAGAAACCCACACCCCGCCTGCCAACGCAAATCGATCATAACCGATCTACGCCGGCCCGAAACAGGCTGATCATCAGCTCAGTCGCTCCGTCCATCGCCCGGCGCGACATGCTGCCGATGCCCACGTCCTCGGCGGCCGTGAGCGGCACTTCAAGGGCGAGATTGTCGCCACGCCATACTTTGAGCTTGCCGATGGCTTGGCCCTTGCTGACCGGAGCCGGCACCGGCCCGGTATAGACAATGCGCGCGAGCAGATGCTCGCTGGCATTGCGCGGCGTCATCACCTTGATGGTGCCCGGGCCCACGAGTGGCACGTAGCTCGTATTGCCGCCAAACACCTTGGCCTCGCCAATCGTCTGCCCTTCTGCAAACAACACGCGGGCTTCGAAACCGTGGAATCCCCACTCCAGGAGTTTGCGCGCCTCTTCGGCACGCTCCTTTTCCGATTTGGCGCCGGTGACCACGACGATGAGGCGGAAATTGTCCTGCACCGCCGATCCGACCAGATTGAATCCGGCCTCGGTGGTGTCGCCGGTCTTGAGCCCATCGGCCCCGATCCCCATGGCGAGCAGCGGATTGCGGTTCTGCTGCCGGATCTTGTCCCAGGTGAATTCGCGCTCGGCGAAATAAGGATAGAAATCCGGATAGGCCTGCATGATGTGGCGGGCGAGCTCCGCCATTTCCCGTACGGTGACGTGCAGATTGGGGTCGGAATAGCCGGTCGCGTTGGTGAAGGTCGATTTTTCCAGACCGATCGCGCGCGCACGCTTGGTCAGCATGGCGCCGAATTCGGGTTCGTTGCCGGCGAGCGCTTCGGCAATGGCGATGCAGGCATCGTTGGCGGAGTCGACAACGATGCCGTGGATGAGGTCGTCCAGTTTCACCCGGCTGTAAATCGCCGCAAACATTGTCGAGCCGTGCGATGGCGCGCCGCCCTTGCGCCAGGCGTTCTCACTGATCGGGAATTCATTATCGAGCTTGAGGCGGCCTTGCTTGATCTCGTTGAATACAAACTCGAGCGTCATGAGCTTGGCGAGGCTCGCGGGCGCCACCAGCTGATCGCCGTTCTTTTCGAACAAAACGCTGTCGGTGTCGGGATCGAGCAGGATGGCGTTGGGAACGTTGATCTGAAAGGGCTCGTCCTTTTTGGTGGACATGTTCGAGGCGGCGTGAGCGCCGACGATGGCGGTCAGCAAACCGACCATAACCGCGCACAGGGCCCACCCCGGCAACAAAACCCGACGTCCGGCTTGCAACAGTGCCTCCACTTTCAGAGCCTGAGCGCCAATTCTCCGGCGAACTTGCGCACGCAATAGGGCGCGTGCAAGGTCCGGATGCGCGGACGCGAAAATGACGCACAGCAAGAGCGAAGATCAGTAGAGGCCGCGCCCGTTCATGAACTGGTCGGTGCCGTCCATGCCGGTCGGCGCGCCTGCGTACGACATGGGTCGCGCGGCCGGTTCAGCCGGAACGTCGTCGGCCGAAGCGCTGGCGAAACGGGCATTGCGTCCAATAGACGATGTCGGGGGCGTCCATGCCGCCCGAACAATGGCCGTGGCGGCAAGCTTGACGGCACTCGGCGGGGGTGCCGGCTCGTCCCGCCGGAACGTCGCCGCGAGGATTCGGTCGTCCGATCCCTCAATCGGCGCCCGCCCCACATATTCGACTTTGACCCAGGCGACGCCGCTATTGTGGAAACCCAAGAGGTGCGCGGCCCGCATCGAAACGTCAATGATGCGGTTGCCGCGATACGGGCCGCGATCATTGACGCGGACGATCAGCGAGTTGCCGTTGGAGAGATTGGTCACCCGCACATAGCTCGGCAACGGCAGCGTCGGGTGAGCCGCCGAGATCCCGTTGAGATCGAACACCTCGCCATTGGCGGTCATGCGGCCGTGAAAGTCCGAGCCGTACCAGGACGCCAGACCGACAGCGACGTAATGTGGATTGTACTCCGGTACATAGACGCGGCCGCCGACGACGTAGGGCGAGCCGACCCGGTAGACGCCCCCACCCTTCGGCACCGGCTGGTCGTCACCGACGACACGCGGACTCGGCGAGACGCCGTAGCGGGCATCAACGCCGCTCCCGTTGGAGCAATTGGCGAGCAACAGGCAAAGCACAGTTACGGCGCCGACCGGCGCAAACCGTCCGAATGTCGCGTTTGCCCCCCGCCGCATCGTCCCCGATCCCCGCGGCAAAGGTATCGAATCCGAGCGTGGTTAGATTGTGGCGAAAATGCGCGGGAAGCTTTCGATAGTGAATGGAGCGTTGCGGCGGTTGGAATTTGCGCGCCTGCAACCTGTCGCAGGGCTTTCCTACAATCCGACGATCGGCACGTCGGCGTAGAGCAGAATGAGCAGAACAACGAGTCCGCCCACGAAGGCCCCGAATGTGACTCCGACAAAGATCTGCCGGTACGCTTCCAGTTTCTTTTGAAGGTACCCATACAAATTCTTTTTACGCGTCTCCATTGGCAGTGGTGCCTTTCTTCAATGTTGTTATCCGCGTTCCATAGGAACGTTTGACTGCTCTGTTTTTTTGGGGGTAAAGCCGACGCTAAGCGCCGGGTCGGGCTGGGACTAAACACATACTGGCATGGATGTCCATATCCTGTTGGTCTGCGGTTGCCGCGCTTGCCAGACGCTTTCCCGCTCAGCGTGGCAAAATTGCGACAGGATCGACGGGCCCCGTTTTCACGAGCGCCGCCCCCCTTTCGGAGCGGAACCTAGGCCGCCGGTGCAATAACCAAAGTGCCCGCAGCACCGGCCCTCAGAGCCAGCCCCGGCACCCCTAAATCCGTCGGCCAAATCCGCACTCGGCTCGATCCGGGGGATCGGGGGCGTAGTCCCACCGCCCGGTTGATAAGCTCGAGCCTTCCGCCGCCGGTTAGGCAAATCCGGTGCATTGCCGTCCACATTGTGTTAATGTTCACTTGGAGCACCTTCCGAGAGGAAGCGTATACGAGGGTGGGTTGTGTGCTCTTAAAACAGCAAATCTACGGGGAGATACGTCCATGTCGGAATTAGTCGCACTGTCACTTAGCGTCGCAATACTTGGGGGCATTTGGGCATTCATCGCGCTTGGCCCTTTAGGCGGATATGCTCTTGTTTGGGTCGGGTTCATCGCTGCGGGCTGCTTCTTTGCTGCGGGCGCCGATACGAAGGCTTTGACCAAGACGATCGCCGGCATGATCTATGGCGGCATCATCGCGTTGATCGCGCTCTTGATCATCGCCAAAGTACCGGTGCCAGCGCTGGGTACGGTCTGGCCGGCGATCGTTGTCGGCGTGACCGTCTTCTTTCTGGTCATTGTCGCATCGATCGATCTGCTCTCCGCCGTCCCGGCCAATATCTACGGCTACGCGGCGCTGGTCGGCTACACACTGTCGGCAGGCAAGCTGGGCGCACTGACAGCCGCGGACGCTTCCAATCCGCTGTTCCTCCTCATCGTATCCACCGTATTGGGCGGTATCCTCGGCTATCTGATCGGCCAGTTGGCGGGTGTTTTGAAGGCCAAGAAGGCGTAATCGGCCGCTGATCTGCCGCAATCTGCCCGCACCGATTTTCTCCGGAAGATCGGTGCGGGCCAACTCATTGGCCGCTAACGGCAATGCGCGTCGCAACGAGAGTGCTTTGGATTATCGCCCTGATAGGGTTGATGTCGGGTGCTTTGGCTGCTGAGCTCACGCGCGCTCAAGTGCAGTCAATGCTAGCGGCGGCGCCGCCCGGCCACGGAGCGAACTTAGCTGGCCGCTCTCTTGCCGGGTTGGATCTTCACGACCTTGATTTCACCGACGCCGACTTGTCAGGCGCCGATCTGTCGGACGCCGATCTGCGCGGCGCCAAGCTCGTCGCGGCAAAGCTGGTCGGCGCCAAGCTGCAGCGGGCGCGGCTGAACCTCGCCTGGATCATGCGCGCCGACTTTTCCCATGCCGATCTCTCCGGCGCCGACTTGGAGACGCTCATCGTCTCGGCCGGGATGGAGACCTTGCCGGACGAAGCGACCAAGTTCGTCGGTGCCAATCTCTCTGGCGCCAAGGTGACCGCACGCTTTAGCCTCGACGACATGCGCGGCGCCAATCTTTCTCATCTGCATGCATCCGCCGACCTGCGTAATCAGTCGATGGGTCTGATCCGTGCCGATTTCTCGCGGGCAATCTTGGCGGGAGCGAATTTCGCCAACGCGGAGCTGGCGCACGTCAATTTCGAGTTTGCCAAGCTTCAGGGCGTCAATTTCGCTGGAGCGGATTTGACCGATGCGGATTTCGCCGGCGCCAATTTGACCGATGCGGATTTGACCGGCGCCAAGACATCCGAGGCAAATTTCAACAGCGCGGTGCTCACGCGAATAAAAGGGTTCTCACCCTGATTTGTGTTGTATTTTCTTTTGTACTTTGCATTCCGGATTGATCGTTCGCGTCTTACGGCAGCAGGTCTCTCATATCGGTCAAGCTTACATCGCGGGGGCTATCCTCCATGCTTCTAAGCTTTTGTTCGTTAAAAAGAATCTTTGTCTTATTTCGCAGAAATACAACCTATGAGAGTTAGCAATTGATCAAGCAATCATAGATCGCGTGTTAAGAGGGGCTCGGAAGACGGGCGGCAGGAACGCAAGTTGACCCGGGCGACACGGATTTAAGGGCCCTCACCATGGCCAAACGTCTAATGCATTTGTCGATTATTGCGTCCAATCGCTCTTGAACCTGCAAGTCCCTCATGAGGCGTTCAATTGTCGCCTCTTCGCCCATCTCGGCCAGGTCGTATAGTTCTCCAAGCTCACTCCGCGCTTTACCTTCTGCGGCATGCAATTTTTCGATGAAAGTCTTTTGAAACTTGACGGATTCGTCGGATTGCGGGGCCGCATAATCAATAGGCGGGACCATATCGCCTTGCATCTTCGCCACGCGCCTTCGAGCAAACTCTGCCATTTGAAATGTTGAAAGATTCCTCCTGCTTCAGAGGGCGCGTGCCATTATGGCGATAATCTCGTCCTCGAGAGCGCCATCCGGGGTCCATTCGGCAATCAAATTCCGATGCAATTTCTCGAACTCAGCGGTGCTTTCGCCAGGAAGAATGGTCGTTGCGGAATAGCCGGCGTGTCTAAGGGCCGGATGCCGTGCTTTGATCCGGATAGTCATCCTTCATCTCCCCCAACGCGGTGGTCAGCACCTGCAATGCGAGCCCTGAAGGCCCCAACTTTCCGCAACCGGGACCCCTTCGTTTCCGCCGCCTCAGCTAACCAACCAAAGTTCTAAGCCGCATATCGGCGTTGTGCAATTCAAGCCAATTTAATGGCAGTATAACTAGTTGCCGGACATCCGGCAACTACGCTATTGTCGGGATATGAATTTCGATGAACGGCTCCGCCGCTACGGGAAGGGACAGTTTACCGACCAGGACATAACGCGTTGCACAGGCTTGTCCCGACGCGCCTGGAGGGAACTGATAAGGCTCCGCGTCGTTCGCACGGTCACGGAAGATCGTGGTCGCGGCGTCGTTCGCTTATGCGATGCCAGCGCGCTAAAGCGGACGGCGCTGATCGGAGCCATTAACCGGGCCGGCTGGAGCTTGGCGGTGTCCGGGCAGATCGCTTATTTTCTGCCATTCCACACGCTCCTTTTTGAGTGTTGCGATCCGTACAAGGTTCTCCTGCAGACCTCGGCAGAGGTGGACCCAAAAACCGGCCTTCCGCCACGAGTTAAACTTTCGAAGCTCGATTGGTTCGATCGCGACAAGCGCGCCTGCGCCGACCCCGAGAGTGATTGGTTGTTAGAAATCTATGAGGGTCGCTTTGTCGGAGCCGTCTACAACGCGAAAGAACCGCCAACAATCTTTGGCGACCTGCGCAACATGGGCGCGAGCTTCGTAGCTTGGTTTCCGTTCCAAAGGCGCATCCATTCGATGGGAATCGCTATGGAAGCATTTATGCAGGAACTGCCTCCCAAAATCGTAGACTTTGCCGCCCAATGGGAAGATCCAACCAAGTGGACCACGGAGCTTAAACAGATCGCTTACAAATACGAGCGACACGACCGGGATGACGACCCCCTCTGCATGGCTGCTCAACGCGCTGCCAATAGCCCAGACTTCAGGACGACAATCAATATCACGCTGGCGATCAGGAAAGCGTTGCGTCGGTACATGGGCATCGAGCCGACAGGGCCGAGCTTTGAATTGTGAAGAGATGAGAGGGTCCGTAAGGCACCGTAAGGGACGGCAAATGGTGCCACGGGCGGGAGCTCTTCAATGTCTGCGGGAGTAAGACATGACAGGCGTGCGAAACACAGCAGTTCAAAAGGTTGTCAGCAATACCGGCGGTAGGTTGCCCGATATCGAAGATTGCTCAGCTACCGCCCGGCGTTACCGCGACATCTTCATGGCTGCCGTTGAAGACCAGGGCGGATTGGATCGCGTGTCCGAGGGGCGACTGCAGCTTGTTCGTCGTTTCACCGCCGGCGCTGTCCTCGCCGAGCAAATGGAGGCGCGACTGATGCGCGGCGAGGAAATCGACATCGCAGCACATGCTCTGCTCGCCTCCGACCCAGGTGCGCATCGCGCGCTGCATCGGCATCGACCGCCCAGCAAAGAACACTTCGTCGAGTTTGCGTGACTATCTTGCAGCCAAGACCACTCAGATAAAGGTCGCCGAGTGAAGCACTCAGTTACCATCCTAGGTAGACACGATCGCCGACAAGCACTTGTTCGCATCTTGGTTCAAGGACCGCGCGACGTGGCAATCGTGGTTTGTGTTTCTTGCCGCCATGTTTGCGCTACCGATGACGCCGGATCAGCTCGACGTCTATCGGCGCTGCACTGCCCGCACGAAGTCACCAATCGAGCCAGCGAAGGAGGCTTGGTTGATCTGCGGCCGTCGCGCCGGCAAGTCTTTCATATTGGCGTTGTGCGCGGTATTCATCGCGTGCTTTCGAGACTGGGGCCCGCATCTCGCACCGGGCGAGCGCGCGACCATCATGGTCATCGCCTCCGACCGCCGGCAGGCGCGCACGATCATCCACTATATCGGCGGGTTGCTGACCAAGGTGCCAATGCTGGCGGAGCTGATAGAGCGCGAGACTGTAGAGAGCTTCGACCTGAGCAACAGCGTCACGATCGAGGTACAGACGGCCTCTTATCGCTCAACACGCGGCTACACGATCGCGGCGGCGCTGTGTGACGAGCTGGCGTTCTGGCCGAGCGACGATGCGGCCGAGCCAGACTATGAGATCCTAGCGGCGATCAAGCCCGGCATGGCGACTTTGCCCGGAGCAATGCTGTTGTGCGCGTCGTCGCCATATGCGCGGCACGGCTCGCTATTTGACGCGCACCGCAAGCATTACGGGAAGGACAACGATCCGATTCTGGTTTGGCAAGCCGACACGCGCACGATGAATCCGACTGTGCGGCAGAGCGTGATCGACGAAGCGATGGAGCTCGATCCCGCCCGCGCCGCTGCCGAGTACGGCGCCGAGTTTCGGCGCGACATCGAAAGCCTCATCAACATCGAAGCGGTTCGCGCCTGCGTCAGCCCGGGCTTCTTCGAGCGCGCGCCACAGCCCAATATGCCCTATCAAGCTTTCTGCGATCCGTCGGGCGGCAGCGCCGACAGCATGGCACTGGCGATCGCTCATAAGGACTACACCGAACAAACCGTAGTGATTGATGCACTGCGCGAAGTGCGAGCGCCATTCTCTCCCGAGGTCGCTGTTGGCGAATTTGCACAATTGTTGAGGGACTATCGCGTCACGCAGATCGTGGGGGACCACTACGCAGGTGAGTGGCCAGTTGAGCAGTTTGCAAAATTCGGCATCCGCTACGAGCCTTCGGCCAAGCCTAAGAGTACCTTGTATGTCGATCTGGTGTCGTTGATTAATTCGAAGCGCATCGATTTGTTGGACCACGCGAAGCTGATAAACCAGTTGTGTGCTCTCGAACGACGCACCGCTCGCAGTGGCCGCGACAGTATCGATCACCCGCCCGGCGCCCACGACGATGTCGCCAATGCAGTTGCCGGCGTGGCCATCGCAGCCATAAAGAAGTACGGTAATTTCGACCCGACCTACGCCGCTTTCCAGCCTGACTTCGTCGACAGGGATGTCGCATTGAGCCGGCGCCGGCCGTGAGGTGGTCCAGCCCACTGGCAGAGTCCGGACCAGTCATCATTTATGGGTAATACCAATCCTCAGATTAAGTGACTGACGGCGGCCCAGTCGCGGCGTGCGATGGACATGATTTTCCAGGGCTGATCGATCAGTGTGTTCCATGCGTAGCAACAGTGATCGACGATGTCGTCGAAGGATCGGAAGATACGGTTCGACAGCCAGTTCTGGCGCATGAACTGCCAGATGTTTTCTTGGGGGTTGAGCTCTGGCGCACGCGGCGGCAGCGGCAGGAGCGCTAGATTGCTGGGAATCCTGAGGTCCTTGGCGCCGTGCCAGCCGGCCTGATCGAGGATAAGGATGGCGTGCGCGCCGGCGGTTACTCTTGTGGCGATCTCGTCGAGATGAAGCTGCATGGCTTCGGTGTTGCAGAACGAGAGAACGAGAGCGGCGCCAGCTCCGCGTTCAGGGCAGACCGCGCCGAACAGATAGGTCGACTGTGTGCGCTGATCATGCGCGGCGCGGGGACGCGAGCCCTTCCTGGCCCAACGTAGGTGAGCTTGTTCTTCTGGCCGACCCGCATCTCGTCCTGGAACCAGACCTCTACCGGTGTGCCCGGCGCGAGCTTGGCGCGGACTTCCGCCACGCGATCGGCAAAGTTTTTTTGAACGCCTCCAAGGCATCAGGGTCCTGCTTGTAGGCTTTCGGCCGCGCGCTCACATGCGTGAAGCCCAGGCTCTTCAAAGCACGATAGATCGTGTCGTCCGAGACCGAGAGCCCAAACTCCTGGTGCAGCTGCATGATCAGGTCGCACGCCCGCCAGCGCACCACGCCGTGCACCGCCGGGATCGGACCCTCCTCCACGAGCCGGACCAGAAAGGCCCTGTGTTTTTTGCCCAGCTTGGGCGGCACGCCCGGGGAGGGAATGTTGATGAGACCGTCCGGCCCTTGCTCGTTGAACCGGATCACCCAGTCCCGCAACGTCTGACGGTCCATTCCGCCTATCGTCGCCGCATCCGTCCGCGATGCTCCATCGAGCACCGCCGCGATCGCCAAAAGCCGCCGCGCCTGCCCGCCGTCCTTCGCCCGCTTGGCGAACCCGCCGGACCTCGCCCGCCGTACAATCAGCCCTCACCGCAATCGCCTGGCCCATGGCAAACGACCCTCCGTTTGCCACCTTGAATCATTTCGCAGATGATTTGGGAATCCCGAAGAGTCAGCCACTCCGCGCGTTGGTATAAGGCCAAGCGTCCTCACGGTCCGGGGCTAGAGCGAGGGTAGATACGATACAGCCCTTGGTCGACACGGCGCAGACCGGCAGGACTTAGCGGCAAGCCTGTATCTGCAGGTCCGCGGGGACCATCGAGGCTACTCTCACTGAATGATCTACAACTCGAGCAGCTGAACCAGCTTCTTGTCGTCTTCATTTTCGTGCCGGCGTTGGTGGTGCTGCCACCAACAGCAGCCAGCCGGCGGCCGCTCAGCGATTCCGATCCTAGGGATCGGCTCCAAGCCTTTATTTCTGTTTCGGTTTTCGAAACCGGACACCGAGTCCACACCGTTCTCGTCGATGAAGTCCAACGCCAGCAACTTCGCTGTAATTCATCGCCGACGCTTTTTCTTGGCCAAACGAATGCCGATGCCCGCTGTTTCGTCGTCATTGATAAATAGGACGCCTGCTTGTTCAAGGGCTGCTTGAATTCGCACTATTGTCGAAACATAGCCTGTCTTAGGTTGGTTGCTTTTTTCGATACGTCTGATCGTGGCCGTCCCGACACCAGACGCCTTCGACAAATCCTCCTGACGCCAGCCAAGGAGACCTCGAGCGGCCCGAATTTGAGCTGGTTCCAGCATTCATGAAAATCTTTCCGATTCTGAACTCCTTGACAAGTGACCTCAGTCGAGCGATAATCGATCAAGTACGAGCGTGGTTCGTTGAGACTTGATCGTCTGTAGACGAAATCACATGCTGGAACCATCAACTGCAACACGGAATTTGGCCACTTCGGAGCGCCGCTGCTTTATCGGCGGTTCGGACGCCCGGATCATCATGGGCGACGATGAAGGAGCCCTGCGGCGGCTCTGGCAGGAGAAGCGGGGCGAGATCGAGCCCGAGGACCTCTCCCGCAACCTCATCGTCCGGCTCGGGGTCGTCACCGAGGAGCTGAACCGGCGTTGGTACGAGGCCAACAGCGGGCAGGCCCTCACGGACATCCAAAAGCATGTTCGGCATGCTGGTCTCCGTTGGATGGGTGCGACCCTCGACGGCCGGGTGGCGTCGAGTGGGGCGGTGTTCGAGGCCAAGTTCATGCTGCCCTGGTCGTTCTCGGAGGAGGCGGCCGCGGAAAAGCATATGCCGCAGCTCCAGCATAACATGTGGGTGGTGGGGGCTAGGGCGGCGGTGCTTTCAATCATTACCGGTGGCGGCAAATGGGTGGTGATCAAGACCCATGCCGATCCGCTCCATCAGCACCTAATCGTTACTGCCGAAAGGAAATTCTGGCGCTGCGTCGAGAGCGGCGAGCCCCCTGCCCGGTTCGGGGTCGAACCACCTAAGCCCCGCATCGAGGCGGTGCGCGTAGTCGACATGAGTTCCTCGAACGCCTGGGCGGAGTTCGCCGCGACGTTTTCCCGGTCGCGGTCGGCCCATCTCGAGCACGAACGGGCCAAAGCCGAACTCAAGAGCCTGGTGCCGAAAGATGCGCAACAGGCGATCGGCCATGGCGTCCGAGGCAAGCGCTCGAAGTCAGGGGCCGTCAGTATCGACCTCCTGGCCGCGGATGGCAGTCATGCAGCGGTCTAGTAAATCGATCGCCGCCCTCGCCGCAGCCCTCGCCAAGGCTCAAATTGAGCTCGTCAATCCGGAAAAATCGCTGGTCGCGACTATTCGTGCGGATGGTCGCGGTGCAGCGGAGCGCACGTTTCACTATGCGTCGCTATCGAGCGGGCTCGACATCGTGCGCAAAGTCCTTGGCCAGCACGAAATCGCCACCATGCAGACGACCTCCACCGACCAAAGTGCCGGCATCATCAATCTGACGACGATGCTCGCACACGCATCCGGAGAATGGATCGCCTCGGATAGGCCTGTCTGCGCCGTCGACGAGACTGCGAATCCGCAGCGGATGGGAGCGGCGCTGACCTATGCCCGGCGATATGCCCTTTTTACGCTCGTCGGCATTGCCGGCGAGGATGATCTCGATGCGCCTGATCTCGCGACGCCGACGAGCCGAACAGCGGACCCTGAGAAACCAAAGGCGGGTACCAGCGATCGGGTGAACGGTGGCCGAGAGAATGGCAGCGCAGGTCGCCGGACCAGCGGTGGCAGCGACGCAATGGTTCATTTTCAATCCACCCGAGCGATTCTCAGCCCCGAAGCCTCGGCTGACGTGCGCAGCCGGCTTGTTGCCGAGCTCAATGATCTTGGCTCCAGCGACGATGCCGCACTGTGGGCCCACGGGTCCCTCGTTGAAAAGAACAGACTGACCGCGGTTGACGCCCAGGTTGTGGAGGAAGTCTTCCAGGCAAGAACTCGAGACACTCACGACCAACGTTGCAGACCTACCTCAACCGGCCAGGGGACCCGCCGGGGTATCACCGCATCATCAGGACGGAGGAAAGCCAAAAGAACGGGCGCGGTCCAAGGTGATTGATAAAAGCATTCTGACACTGCCAGAGCCGCGGCGGATTCGTGACCGGTATCACGTCAAGTTTGTCGCACAGCATCCATGTCTGATTTGCGGGCGGCAACCGTCCGATGCTCACCATCTCCGATTTACACAAAGCAGAGCACTCGGGGGCAAGGTCAGTGATGAATTTACCGTCCCATTATGCCGAGGCCATCATCGCGAAGTCCACCGCTGCGGCGATGAAGCCGTGTGGTGGAGGAACATCGCAGTAGATCCGACCGTCTCGGCGCGCGCACTGTGGCTGGAAACGCATCCGCTGCTCCCGGGTCAAGGCAACTGACCCGCTCATGCTGGATGGAAGCGGCCGCCTATGACCCAGCGGATCATGAATGTGAAGGATGACGCTCAAAAAGGATATTCTAAGCTCGCGCAGCGACTTGAGGTATTCCCAAGAATTCCCAGTTTCGTCCGCGTGCGGCCTAGCGAGTAAGCTTGGCCAAACTAGTTAGCGCTCAACGGTAACGGCGAGCCGATAGGGTCGTAAATCTATGCTTTCATTGACGAAAGCTTTGTGACACAACTTGGCGAAAATGGCAGAACCAAATGCGTGAAACAAAGGTTTGTCGCCTGTTATGGCGACGCAAGGGAGGCCCGTCATCAACGCGCCGTCGCCACCAGCGCTGGCAACGCCAACTCTGCCGCCCCGCTCGTGGCGGGGCGTCACGGATGCGCTCTGGAATGGCCGCTCCGTCCGTGCGCAGCTCCTGCTGGTACTGATCCTGATCGACGTTGTTGCTGTGTTCGTTGCGGGCGGGGGCGCGATAATGCGAGCCCGGGCGCAAACCCGCATCGAGATGGTTGCGTCGATGCGCCTTGCCGAACTCCTCGTCAGCGATGCGATCAATTTCGTACATCAGAACTCTTCCTGCCGAACAGTTCCTGGCGACATTGCCGGCGCAATTGCGTGCGATGCGTCATGTGCGGATTGCGGTCAAGGACGCCACTGGCGTTCCTATCGCCGTGACCCCGCCGGCTCTGGAAGACGGCCGCCGCGCAGACGGGCATGCGTCCGCGCCAGCTTGGTTCGCAGCCCTGGTCGCCTCGCCGACCGAAACCCATGACTTACCCGTCATCGTCGATGGCCGCAGCGTCGGCCAAGTCGAAATCATCGGAGAACCCGCCGACGAGATCGCGGAGTTCTGGGAAAACGCAGTTGCCATCGGCACGGTGGCCGTCGTGGTCAACATTGCGATGATCGGCATTCTGTATGTTTCGTTTGGCCGTGTACTCGGTCCGCTGACGGTACTCGCGCGCGGCCTCTCCGACCTCGAACGCCAGACTTATGACGTGCGGCTGCCGCGGCCGCACGCGCGCGAGTTGGCCGCCATCGCCGATCGCTTCAATGCATTGGCGCGCACGCTTGCGACCGTGAGCGCCGAAAATGTGCGACTCTATCGCCGGTTGATTACCGCGCAGGACGATGAGCGCCGGCGCACCGCGCTCGAACTGCATGATGAGGTCGGGCCTTGTCTGTTCGGATTGAAGGCGAATGCATCCTCGATTGCGAGCGCCGCCGGCGACCTGCCGGACAAGACAAGGCGAGGCGTGTCGGAGCGGGTGCGCGACATCCTCGGCATCATCGAGCATTTGCAGGCCATCAACCGCAGCATGCTGGACCGGCTCCGCCCGATGTCGCTTGGCCATGTCCCGCTTAAGGAGATGCTCGGCCAGCTGATGCATGAGCGTTCACGCCAACATTCGCAGATCTCGTTCGCTCTCACAGCGGAGAACCTGTCGCGAAGCTACGGCGATTCAATCGACCTGACCATCTATCGGTGCGTCCAGGAGAGCCTGACCAACGCCATTCGCCACGCCCAGGCAAGGCGTGTGACGGTCGAACTTGATCACGCCGACGCCGAGGCTCGGCTCGCACTGACGGTGCGCGACGACGGCTGCGGAATGGCTGCCGGCACCGCGGCCGGCTTCGGCCGGCGCGGCATGCAGGAGCGTGTTGAGGGCTTGGGCGGCCGCTACAGTGTCGAAAGCGAAACCGGCCGCGGCACCTGCGTGCGTATCACCATTCCATTGCTCGAGCCTCGGCATTCAGACAGTGGCACGCCGGGCGGTGACAAGGCATGACCAGCGTCCTCATCATCGACGACCACCCGATCGTGCTGCAGGGCTGCCGGCGCATGCTCGAGGATGCCGGCGTCGCTGCCGTGCTTGAAGCGCGCGACGTTGCTTCCGGCTATCGGCTCTACCGTCGTCATCGTCCCGAAGTGATCATCGTCGACCTCGCCATGAACGGCAGCGGGCTTGCCGGTCTGCCGCTGATCCGCCGCATCAATGCCCACGACCCGCGTGCGCGCATTCTCGTCCTCAGCATGCACAGCGATCCCATCATTGTCGCGCGCGCGCTCGAAGCCGGAGCCACCGGCTATGTGCTCAAGGACACCTCGTCGGAGGACTTGATGCAGGCATTCGAAAAGGTTCGTGCCGGCGCGCCCTATCTGAGCAACGATCTGGCGATGCAGGTTGCGCTGGTGCGCACCCCCGCGCGCCAAAATCCGCTCACCGAACTGACGCCGCGCGAACTGCAAACCTTGTCGCTCCTGGCCGAAGGCAAGCCCTACGGTCGCATCGCCGAGGAGCTCAACGTCAGCTACAAGACCGTCGTCAATGTCAGCTCCCAGCTCAAGCAGAAGCTTGATGCCCGCAACCTGCCGGAGCTGATCCGCGCGGCTGTGCAGCTTCTGGCGACGACCTCATAGCCGGCCCACGATCGCCGGCCGCGGTCCGCGGCTGCCGCCGGTTGCCAAACCTTCCCGGTCCGATTTGGAACCATTGTCCCTGCCGCACGCGTAGCGATCGTGGCAGAGTTTTGCCCAAGCTCACGTGACCGACCGCAAAAAAGAGTCGGCCGTCAGTTTGGGGGACGTCCATGAAGCAGACAACCGTGGTTGTGGCGCTGCTGCTGGCCACCGGTGGACAGGCACTCGCCGCTGACGTTGCGCCTCCTCCGCTGCCTCCGGCCGAGGCCTACAAGGCGCCGCCTGCGATCTACAACTGGACTGGCCTTTATATCGGCGTCAATGCTGGCTACGGCAGTGGTTCCAGCAATTGGTCGGACGGTCCAGTCGGAACGACCGGCAGCTTTCCGACCTCCGGCGCGCTTGTCGGCGGTACGCTCGGCGCGAACTACCAGAACGCCGAATACGTGTTCGGCATTGAGGCCGATGGCGATTGGACCAATCTGACCGGCAACTCAGGTATGACCTGCGGCGCCATTTCGGCGGTGGTAGCGCCCCCCGACGCCTGCCAAACTCAAAGCGAATGGCTCGCCACACTGCGTGGCCGCCTGGGCTACGCGTTCGACCGTATCCTCCTTTACGGCACCGCCGGCGCCGCGTTCGGCAACATCCAGGCGGGCCTAAATCCACCATCGACGTTCGACAGCGCAATCGAAGCCGGTTGGACTGTCGGCGCCGGTGTCGAATTTGCCATCACCCAAAATCTGACCGCCAAGATTGAATATCTCTTCGTCGATCTTCCCAACGGCGCGTGCACGACCATCGGAAATTGCGGGGGCGCCGCGGGCTCTACCGTCAGCTTCAACGAGAACATCGTGCGTGCTGGCGTGAACTTCAAATTCGGGCCGTGGTGACGGGGCGCAAATGCGCGGGGCAGCGAGAATCGACGGCGGATTGAGAGCTCTGCCGGTGGCACGGGTGTTTCGGGCGCTGGTCCGGACCACTGCTATTGGCGTTGTGATCGCGCCGGGCCTTGCCGCCGCGCAGGACGCGCAGGGCACTTCTCAAGGCTCGGGCACGACGCTTCCCGAAATCCGTGTGATCGCGACCAGTCCGGTCGCTCCCCCGTCGAGGCCAAGACCTTCCGCCGCAGCCGCCGCCGAGACAACCGCTCCGGAGACCGCGGCGCCGGCCCAGCCCGGCGTCATCGATCAGGACAAATTCCATCAAACGTGCAGACGATGTCTGCCTCCGATTTCAGCTACACGACGACGCCCAACGACATTCTCGACGCCATGGACCGGTCGCTGCCGGGTGTGACCTTGAGCGACCAGACCGGAAATGAATTTCAGCGCGATCTCAATTACCGCGGCTTCATCGCCTCGCCTGTCATCGGGACGCCGCAGGGTCTCGCCGTCTATCAGAACGGCATTCGCATCAACGAAGCCTTCGGCGATACTGTCAATTGGGACTTGATCCCCGAGAACGCCATCAACGGCATGACGCTCATGCCCAGCAATCCGATCTTCGGGCTCAACGCCATTGGTGGCGCACTGTCGATGCAGATGAAGAACGGTTTCACCTATCACGGCCTTGAAGGCGAAGTGAGTGGAGGCTCATACGGCCGTTTCACCACTTCGGTGCAGGCCGGCGGCGAGGTCGGAAATCTTTCCGGCTATATCGCCGCCGACGCCATCGATGACGCCGGTTGGCGCGATGATTCCGCGTCATCGCTGCGGCGCGTGTACATGGATCTCGGTGCGCGCGGCGATCAGACCGAATTCCACGTCACCTTCACCGGCGCCGATAACAATTTCGGCGCCGCCGCGGCGACGCCGGTGCAAATGCTCGCCCAGAATTGGTCGAGCATCTATACCATTCCGCAAACCACGCAGAACCAGCTGGCCTTTCTGACGGCAAGCGCCGCATGGAAACCGACTGATACCTGGACCTACCAGGCCAACGCCTATTTTCGTAATTTTCAGCAAAGCCATGTCGACGGCAACGGCACTGACACGCAGAACTCCGGATGCCCGAACCCGGCGCTCCTTTGCTTCCCCAACCTCGACGGCTCGGTATCCAATCTCATCACCACGGGCGGGCAGACGGTTCCATCTTCCGGTTTTCTGGGTAGCAGTGTGCTAGGCGAGCTCAACCGCACCTGGACGAACACCAACAGCTTCGGCGGTTCGGTCCAGGCGGCGTCATCGGAAAAGCTGTTTGGGCACGGCAACAATTTTACCGTCGGTGTGAGCGTCGACCGCAGTCTCACACAATTCTCCACCACCAGCGAACTAGGCACGGTCAATGCCAACCAGTGGCCGTATGTGTACGGGGTGGGTCTCTTTATCGATCAACCTTCGGGCGACGTCGCTCCCGTCGGACTGGGTGCAACGACCCTCTATACCGGCGTTTACGGCACCGACACATTCGACGTCACTTCGCGGCTTTCCCTCACCGCCGGCGGCCGTTTCAACTCCGAACAGATCAACTTGACCGACGAACTTGGCAATGCCCCGCTGCTGAACGGCAGTCACGATTATACCCATTTCAACCCGATGGCTGGCGTCACTTACAAGCTCACGCCTAACGTCACGGTCTATGGCGATTTTGCCGAGTCAAACCGCGCACCGACGCCGCTTGAACTCGAATGCTCCAACCCGCTGCAGCCCTGTCTCATCGACAATGCGCTGGTCGGGGATCCAAATCTGCAGCAAGTCGTTACCTACACCTTCGAGGCCGGTTTCCGCGGGCGCTTCGAAATTGGCAAGGGCCAGATGAACTGGCAGGTCGGCGGATATCACGCGGAGAACACCAACGATATCATCAATGTCGCAAGCTCGATCCCTGGCCATGAGTACTTTCAGAACGCCGGCAACACGCTGCGCCAGGGCATCGAGGCAAGCCTGAACTACAAGTGGGATCGCTGGAACATCTACGCCAATTACACCTACGTCGATGCCACGTTCCTGAACGCACTCACGCTGTCTTCGCCCAACAACCCCTACGCCGACGCTAACGGCAACATCTTTGTCGTTCCCGGCGATCATCTCACCGGCATTCCCGACTTCCGTCTCAAGCTCGGCGCGGAGTACCAGATCACTAAACCGTGGAAGGCCGGCGCCGACCTCAACGTGATCGGCAATCAATGGATCGTCGGCGATGAAGCAAACCAACTGCCACAGATGCCGGCTTACTGGTTCGTTAACCTCCACTCATCCTACAAGATTTCAGACAATATTGAGGTGTTCGGGCTGGTGCGCAACCTGTTCGACCAGCACTACTACGTCTACGGCACGTTGTTTGAACTCGGCGACTTTCCCTATCTGCCGTTGACGGACCCGCGCACCTTCGTTCCGGGAATTCCGTTTGCCGCCTACATCGGCGTGCGCGGTACGATGCCGACCGTGGGGCAGGCAGTTGCCAATGCTCCGCAGGCGATCCCGACCAAGGCGCCGGTCATCGCGCCGCCCGTCGTCAATTGGTCCGGCATCTATGTCGGCGTCAATGGTGGTTACAGCTTCGGTACCAGCAATTGGACCGACAGCGTGAGCGGCCTGTCGACCGGCAATTTCGGCGCCTATGGCCTTGCGTTCGGCGGCACCGCCGGTGCGAATTACCAGCTGGGTCCATTAGTGTTCGGCGTTGAGGCCGACGGCGACCGGACCGATGTCAGCGGTTTCGGCACCTATACGAACAATCCACTCTGCACGGGCAGTTGCCAGACGACGAACGATTGGCTGGCGACGGTGCGCGGCCGCATCGGCTATGCTTTCGATCGTTATCTCGTCTACGGGACGGCCGGCGCGGCTTTCGGCGATGTCATCGCCGGCTATTCCGAGCACGGCACGAGCAGCGCCACCGAGACTGGCTGGACGGTCGGCGCCGGCGTCGAAGGATCGTTTGCCCGGAATTGGTCGGCCAAGATCGAATACCTGTTCGTCGATCTTGGCAACGGATCATGCACGTTGACTTGCCAAATCGCCAACCCGAATGGCGCGCCTTACATCCCCAACTTTGCGGTCAAATTCAACGAAAGTCTGGTCCGCGCCGGCGTCAATTACAAATTCACCTTGTAACGTTCGCCAGCGGGCCGTATTGCCACTGCGCAGCGCGCATTCGAATGGGTGGCGATTTGTTTCAGACGATCCTCATCGTCATCGTGCTCGGAGTGACGGCGGGCGTCGCCGCCGCACAGGAGCGGCCGACGCGGTTTTGGAACCTCACCCGCAACACGATTTCGGAGTTCCATTTGGCCCCGACCGGCACTTCGAACTGGGGTCCCAATCAATGCAAGAACGACAAAGACGGTGCCGTCGACCACGATGAGCGGCTGCGGATTTTGGGCGTGCCGTCGGGAACCTATGACGCCAAACTGAGGGATACCGCCGGGCGCGTCTGCACCGTGCGTGGCATTAAAATCGAGGCAGGAGCGATCTTTTCGATCGAGGAGAAGGACCTCACGTCCTGCGACCACTGAAGACGAAAATTCTATTTCGTGAATTGATGCTAAGATAGCGGCCTATGCAGGCGATGCACATTCTCCGCGCGCTGCGCGCCGTTACCACGCGCGAAGTGCTCAAATTCGTGCAGCAGCGTGGGCGGCTTCTGTCCGCCCTGGTGCGTCCGTTGATGTGGCTCGCGGTGTTCGCCGCCGGGTTCTACAATGTGTTCGGCGTCTCCATCATCCCGCCGTACAAGACTTACATCACCTATCAAGTGTATATCGTCCCGGGCCTGCTCGGGATCATCCTTCTGTTTCACGGCATGCAGTCGTCGCTGTCGATGGTCTATGACCGCGAGATGGGCGTGATGCGGCTGTTGCTCACTGCGCCGCTGCCGCGATGGGTATTGCTGGCGTGCAAGCTCGTGGCGGGGACGGCGTTGGCAGTCATGACATGCTACGTGTTCCTCGCGGTCTGCATTGCGTTCGATGTGACGTTTGACCCGATCGCCTGGCTCGCCGTCCTTCCGGCGCTGGTCGTCTCCGGACTGATGCTCGGCGCGCTGTGGCTATTCTTGTCGGTTTACATTCGGCAGGTCGAAAACTTCGCTGGCGCAATGAATTTCGTGATGTTTCCGATGTTTTTCTTCTCCTCGGCGCTTTATCCGCTTTGGAAGCTGCGCGAGGGCGGGTCCGAGTGGGTCTACTACATCGCGCTGGTCAACCCGTTCACCTATGCGGTCGAGCTGATCCGCTTTGCCCTCTATGGCGAGTTCGAACCGCTGTCCGCGGTTGTCGTCTCGGGGGCCACGGTGCTGTTCTTTCTGCTGGCGGTGCTCGGCTATAATCCACAGCGCGGCATGATCCGCCGCGCACCGCAAGCGCAGCCGGCCTGAGTTCATCTTCGAAAACGCGGGCGAAGCCCGGCGGCGGTCCGGAATGACGATTAGGCGTCGGTCTTTCGCATAATCTCATCGCCGAGCGTCGCCAGTTGATCTTTCGTACGGGGGCTGCGCGGCTGCGCGATCGGCACTTCGGCGAGCACCCGTGCCGGCGACGCGGAGAGCAGGAATACCCGATCGGCGAGCCCGGTTGCTTCCTCGATGTTGTGGGTCACAAGGAGTGTCGTGACCGGACGGCGCGAGACGAGCTGTGTGAGTTCGGCGCGCAGTCGCGCTGCCAGTGCTGAGTCGAGTGAAACGAACGGCTCATCGAGCACGAGGAGTTCGGGCTCGACCGCGAAAGCGCGCGCCAGCGCCACGCGGCGGGCAAGGCCGAGCGATAGCTCGCCGGGATAATGGCGGCGGTGTGCGGTGAGGCCGAGCGTCGCGAATAGCGCGTTCAACGCTGCATCGCTCGCTTGCGGCGCAGCGAGCCTGACATTGTCTTCGACGGTGCGCCACGGCAAAAGCCGCGGCTCCTGAAAAACGACGCCGAGCCTGCCCTGCGCCGGCAAGCGGACGCTGCCTTCGAAGTCGTGGTCGAGCCCGACGATGATGCGCAGCAGCGTCGTTTTACCGCATCCGGAAGGGCCGACGATCGCGGCGACCTCTCCCCGCGCCAAAGCAATCGACACTTCGCCGAGCACGTGCAGCCGGCCGCCGGCGGCGGCGCGGTAGGACTTGTGCCTGATACGCACATCAAGCTGGCTTGGCACGCCAGCGGGCGACATGTCGTTCAATGGGCTGCACCAAAAATGTTTCGATGGCGAGCATCACGGCGACGAAGGCTAAAGCATAGGCCAGGATGCGGGTGACGTCGAATAATTGGAAGGCGACGCCAATCTCGAAGCCCACGCCGTTCGGCCGGCCCAGCAGTTCGACGATAAGCACGATCTTCCAAACCAGCGACAGCCCGGAGCGCGCGGCGGCGGCCAGATAGGGTGCGAGCTGCGGCAGGACGACATGGCGCAGCCGCACCCAGCCGCCCATGCGGAATACGGTCGCCATCTCGTCGAGCGTGCGGTCGAGGGCGCGCGCCCCTTCGCGCACCGTTACGGTCGTAATCGGCAGCTTGTTGAGGGCGACGGCCGCAATCGCCGCGGTTTCGGTCAATCCCACCCACACATAGGCCAGCACGATAATTACCAGCGCGGGCAGGTTGAGCAGCACCACCAGCCAGGGATCTGCGAGCTGGTCAAAAGCAGGAACGCGCCCCATCGCCAGTCCGATCGCAGTTCCGAGCACCATGGCGATGGCAAATGCCACGGCAACGCGTGCCAGCGTGACTCCGAGATTAAAGAACAGCGCGCCGGAACGCGCCTCATGGGCGATGGCAAGGCCGACGGTTTGTGGTTCCGGAAGGAGGCGCGTGCCGACAATGTGCGAGCCGGCGAACCACGCTGCCAGCAGCAGCGCGATCGAGATAAGCCGCAGCGCCGAACTCATTCGCCAAGCCCCGCGCGGTAGAACGTGCCGGGATCGAGTTCACGCGCCGGGCCGACCAGGTCGGCGCCGCCGATTTCGGCCAGCACGCGATAAAGCGCTCGCGCATCGGTCTGCTCGTCGGCGAGAGGCCGATGCGGAATGCCTTCGAGATAACGGCGACGATAGATATCGAGCGCGCCGACGTCGCCCGCCCCGATGCGCGGCGCGAGCCGCTGCCATTCGGTGGGCTCATCCCTGAGAATTTTTTCAGCTTTGTGCATGGCGGCGAAAAATCGCGCGAGCGGCGCCCGGTTGCGTTGTGCCCAACGGCCGTCGAACACGTAGCCGACCATGGCGACCGGACCGACCGCGCCGAGGAGCTTGACGACGTCGTTCATAGCTATCGCCCGCCGCATGCCCTTGGCCTCGAGCGCGGCGCAAAAATTCCAAAAGGTCAGCGTTGCATCGGTCTCCCCTTGCAGCGCTTTTTGCGTCAACAGCGGCGGCGCGCCGTAGGCGATCGCAGCCTCAGTCGTAAGGTCGACGCCGGATCGGCGCGCCAGCGCCTGCAGCAAGAGCCAGCTCTTGTCGAGCGGACCGCCGGCGACGCCGAGTTTCTTGCCCTTGAGGTCGGCGATGCCGTGGATCGGCGAATTCGCCGGCACCATCACCGCGCCAAGCGCGCTCGAATACGGATAGAAAACCAGATCGTCGCCGAGCGCGCGCTCGCGCGTCACCCACAGCCAATCGGACAGGATCAAGTCGGCAGCGCCGCCCTTGAGCGCGATCTTGCCAGCCTCCGTACTGGCGAGTTCGGTCGTTTCGATCGCAAGATCGGCTTCATGGTCGAAGTTGCGGGACCGAAGCACTTCAAGCTCCCAAGCGAGCGTGCCGGTCCTCTGAATGGCGATGCGAAGATGATCCGCCGCGACGGCGTCCGAAGCCGCGAGGCAAGCCAAGGCGAGCACGGCAAATCGCAGGCAGCGCAGCACGCCACGAGCCGACCGCCTGTCATCATTCGGCATCGGCTTCTGCATCGAACCGGGCCTATTCATCCGCACCCTGAGGCGTAGCTTTGCGGGAATGCACTAAAGCTGGGCAGGCCATTGTGGGCCTCCAGACCGCATAAAGCAGCAATCTTCAATATGCCAAATCCGCGCTTTCGCAGCCGCTGCACGCTTTATAGGCACCATAAGAATTTCTGATTGAAATTCGTTCCATCTAAAATTTTTCTGAGAAAACTCTTGCAAGGCGCCGCTATCGGTATATTGTACTAGTTGCGCCGCCGTCGATAAAAAACGGCAAATCGCAAGATGGAGGATCGCAATGGCCTGGACGACACCAGTTCTCGTTGAAGTCTGCATCGGGCTCGAGATCAACGGCTACCTGCCGGCTGAGTTCTAATTCCTCTGCAGATTGAGTATTGAGTTTCTTGGCGTCGGCAGACGGGCGTTCCGCCAGCCGGCGCCAGTATTTTATTGTTGCTGCTGTTGCTGTTGCTGTTGCTCCGCTTCGGCATAGAACGCCCGGACACGTTCCGTCAGCCATGACCACGCCTCTTCTTCGGTGGCGGAGGCAGTCTTGCGGACCGCAATTTCCAGATAGGCGATTTCGCGCTCGACTTTCTCCCGCGGCAGCAGGGGTAGACGGCTGACGAGAATAGCCGCTTCGATCACCGCCGCCTGCGCGCGATTGAAGCCTTTGAATGCCGTATGAGCCACGTTGCGCAACACGCGACAGTGAAAGCGCGGTCTTTGTTCGTCGTCGGTCATATGCGTAACGGCGAGCTCCGCGTGCGCCAGCGCGCCAGCGAGACGCGGCACTGCGAAATCGGTACAGGCCGCCGTCGGCCATTGGCCGCGGCCCGTCAGGCAACCGGCGAAGATGCGCACGTCCTCGGTGAAGTTTGCGACCGCGAACGGGACGTTGCGGAGGTTATCGAGCGTCGTCGAAGGCCGGAACGGGGCGATGATCCAGCCGTCGTCCTCCGCGATAATACCTAATGGCGCAAGGTGAACGCGCCCTGCCCCGTCCATCGTGGAAACGATCGTCTCCCTGATCATCGGCATCAGATCATCTCTTTGCCGCACGCAGCGTGTGCCCGGCTTCGGCCAGGCGCGTGAGATCTTCAGCCGGCCGGTCGACGGCGCATCCCCAGTCGAGCGGCGAATCCTGCGCGTAGCGCTTGCCCAGGCGCCACGCGATTTCTGCCTTCATCAATTCGGTGCCGAGATAAAACGCGTGCGGGCCATCATGATCAACGCCAAGCCTGGCAAATAGCGACATGGCGTCCTGCGCGACGCGGTGGCCGTCACGGTTATAAACGTGAATACCGTCTTCGGCGACCTCGATGCGAAAGTTTGCATCCTTGACCTGCGCCGCAATCTCGCTGATCTCGCTCGGCGTATTCGGAAACGGTTTGCGGTCGTGCAGTGAGAGCAGCGCGCTGCCGTAATCCTTGGGCAGGCTTGCATCCTCGCGCGCGGCGAACATCAGGCGGCGGGTCGCATCGTGTTCTTGGATCGTACGGCGGGTATGCGGACTGACCTGGACGACCAGCAGGTTGCGGATGAAAAGCTCCGAGCAAATGCCAAGCAGCGCCGCTGTCATCCCGACTGAGTCCGCATCGGTCAGTTCGGTCAGGTTTCCCGTCCCCATCAGGATTTCCGCCGCCGGAAGTCGTCGGCGCAGCTCCGCGTAGCGTCCAAGCGAATTCATGAATCCAAAATGGATCGGATCGAGTACCGGATCGAGGATCGCGGCAATTCCGCGCTCTGTCGGCCGTTTCGGCGGCCCGCAATAATGACGGCAGTTCGCCATGAGTCGCCGGAATCAGAATGGGAACCGCACCTGTTTCGCCGGCCAGATCCATGTTTGCTTCGGTCAGACTGAGCAAGAACTGTGCGCCGGCCCGGCCACCGCGAAGCAATTCCTCGGTGTCGGCGGAATCGATACTGACGGTGTAGCCGTTCGCGCGCAAGGCGCGGACGGCGTCTTCAAGGTGCGGAAACGGCGTATCCGGCAGACAACCGAGATCGATGACGTCGGCGCCGGCGGCCCGCATCGACGCCGCCCGCGCCAGGATCGCCTCGACGCCAAGCGCGGATGCGTCGACAATCTCGGCGAAGATACGCATATCCTGTCGCGATAGATCGGCGCCGCGGCCGTGCTTGCCAAAAAAGGCGGGCAGGTCCTTTAGCTCATCCGGGCCCCGTTCGAATGGCACGCCGAATTCGGCCGCAAGCCTCGCGAGGTCTGCCCGGCAGCGACCGGGTACCATAACCCGATTGGCATCGACCGGCCGCGGCAATCGGCGCGCGATGATCGCCTCGGTCATCAGCGCGGCGACTTTCACGCCGACATCGATCACCGACCACTCAAAATCAAGGTCGCGAATCCCGGCGAGGACCTTTTCCAGGCGCGTGCGGGCCAGATGGCCTGTCAGGAACAGGATGCGCTCAGCCATGCAGTTCGCGTTTGCGGCGCATCGAGGCGTTTTCGAGTTGTTCGGGCGTCTCACATTTCGCCACGGTGTTGGACGTTGCCGGCACTACGATCAGCGTGTGATAGGTGTCGTAGTAGAAAAATCTGACCGGCGCCGTGCTCGCCGTCGTATCGCGGAAGACGCGCGCCGATTTCGGCAGTTTCAGTTCCTCGCGGTACATGCGCACGAATTCGCCGGCGGCCCTGCTGACGAACAGGTCGACCTCCCCGAGCTTGCCGATCATCCGCAGGCATTGCTTGAAGAAATGCCCTGATCCGGTCAGAGCCCATCCCCAGCGCGGCGTTTTGACCTTGGCCATGGCCTCGCATCCTTGCCTTTTTAGAGCCGCGCCGCCGCTAAACGACGGCAACGCCGGTGGCCGCGCCGTCGCGGATGGCAACCATCGCAGCGCGCATGATCGGAGGGGCCGCAGATAAACGCATCGCCCTTGCCGACTCTGAAATGTCGCGCGAACGACCTGTCGATAGTGCCCATCGCCGCCAGATCCTCGCAGCGCGCCCGCCCGGATGAGAACTCACCATGTTTGACGAGAATGAGCCGGCTGGCGCCGATCCGACCGACCAACCACGCAGCCAAGCTGTCGGAGGTCGTCTCCCATGATTCCATAACGTCGGGCGCAGTCAGCACCATTCGCGTCGGCATCCACACCGGTACCCGCGCCGCCGCAAGATCGCGACGGATGGCATCCGCCGTGTCCGCCGGCGACAGCAGGCTGTTGAGGCTCGCGAGCGCGCGGCCGTATTGCTCCATGGCGAGCAGCGCCATGCGGTGGGCGGTGCGGTCGTCGAATCCCATCCGCTGCTGGGCCGAGCGCACCGCATCGGCAAACGGACCACCGCCGGGCACGATGACGACGCGGCCGGCACACGCCGCGAGCGCGGCGATCCAGTCTGGCAAATGCGGGGAGAAAGCGAAACTCCCGCCAAGTTTGACGACGACAGAGCCATCGTCGGCACGCATCTTATGTAGCCGCTTTCGGATCGGCTTCTCCGGCCGCGGGATAAAGGTGGTGGACCTTGGCGACTTCTTGCGGCCGGCGGCGCACGATCTCCACGCCGGTTCCGCCCGGCCCCACTTCGAGCTTCTCGACCCGAACCGTCACGGCCGTGACCCGGGGATGCGTGAGGATGAGCGCGGCTATCCGCTCGGCCAGCATCTCGACCAGCGCGATATGTTCCTGGGCCACGATCATCCGGATCGAATCGGTGATCAGGTCGTAGGAGAACACGTCACGCATGTCCTCTGGTGCGTGATCGGAGCGGAGCACATTCGCATCGACGTTGAAGCGAACGTCTTGCGCTTTGTCCCGCTCATGGGCGTAGGCGCCGATGCGCACGGGCAGCACGAAATCACGCACGAAGATGCGATCGGTCTCGGAGTCATCCTTGCCGGGCGAATAGCCGCGCGCGGCGAGAAGTCGAAAATCGATTTTGGCCGAGGTCGCGGGGGTCCCCTTGATCATGCGCATATCCGCCGGGATAAGCGCACGCACAATATCGACCGCATCGGCGTCGATGCGCGAGGTCCGATCTTCGTCGGCGCAAAGCGCCCGGCGGAACCCAAGGACATCGGGCGCCAGCAGCAGAAGGCGGGGAATGTCCGGCGCCTCCAGGGAGCCGGCGAGTCCGGCCGTCAGGCCGAACGCGTGTGCGGTATCGACGAAACGCCCGATTGCGGCGATGTCCATATGATCAAAAAGGCGGCCGCCGGTCTTATGGGCGGTGTCGATCATCATGCCGGCAAAACCGCTCTGCGCCATGACCGCAATAAGCGCCTCGTCGGCGCCGTGATCGGCAAACATGACGCCGATCAGGCTGACGCGACGCGCCATTTGCGACAGAGCGCGGATACAGTCGTCGCGTCTGGAATCCGGATACAATCCGACCTTGACGTAGCTGGCGCCGGCGTCGGCAATCGCCGCTGTTGCTCGCACAAGCGCTTTCGGGTCCATCTCGAGTTCGCCGCTGACCGCGCTGACCGGCCGCCGACGCGCAACCGCCTCGACCGTTACGCGCACCACGTCCGGGGCAACGGCGCCGAACGCGGTCGTGACGTCCTTGAGGTCGATAATGTCGGCTCCGTGGCGGACGGCGATCTGCGCCTCCTCGGCGCCGGTCACGCTGGCGAGCATGAAGGTCATCAAAAAACTCCCTGGCCGGGCGCCAGAAGGTAATTGCGCACCAGGTAGTCAAGAGCCCGCGACCAGGACTTATCGGTATTGCCGCGCATGTCCACGCTCTTGGCCCAAATCATTTTTCCGCTCTCGGCGTCGCGCATCACGACGTTCAAGTTCAGGATCAGATTGGAGACCTTTTGGATCCATCCCGTGACGGAATATTTTGCTCCCAACGCGTGGGCGAAGGTGGCATCGCAGCCGCCGCAGGCCTGCAAATTGCTGGCGCGCGCCTGCGCGGCGACCGGAGCTATGTCGATGACTTCGAACCGTCCGGATTGCGCCAATCGCTGACGCAATTCAGCGCTCAGCCTGGCAAGGCGTGCCGCTTCGTCGGCGCGCGGACCATTTGACGCGCCTTCCAGACTTGTATCCACCATCTCGAAGCCGAAGATTGCAATCTTCGGCTCGCTTGCCGACGCACTCGTCAAGGCGAGCGCGAGCGGAAACATGATTGCGGATATCCAACGAACGGACATGACGACCTTTTCATTTCGGCCTCTCGGGAGGTCGCCCTTCAGGGCCTTTAGATAATATGCGGGATAGGATAGAATTCCAAGTATTATAAGAGGTTAGCAGGGGGCGACGACGGGAGTGCAGGCTTGATCCGGGCTATTTGTGTGGCCGCTTTTGTCGTCGCCGCAACCGCGGCTGCATCGGCGGCGGAGGCGTTGAAAGTCCCCATCGGGTACCTTGGCCGCGCCGAAAAAATCGAGACAATCTCGCTACTCGATCAGCCGGCGGCCAATAACGGCATCGCCGGCGCGCAGCTCGCGATCGAAGACAACAATACAACCGGCAAGTTCCTCAACCAGTCGTTCTCGCTCGATGCAATCCGCCTCAAGGACCAGGACGATCCCGCGGCTGCGGTCAACCAGCTTGCCGATCGCGGCATCTCGTTTTTGATCGCCGCTCTGCCGGCGGATTTGCTGCTTAAGGCCGCCGACGCCGGACGCGCGCGCGGCCTCGTCTTCTTCAACGCCGGCGCGACCGATGACCGGTTGCGCCAGGAAGACTGCCGCGCCGATCTTATCCATGTCGCGCCTTCTCGTTCCATGCTGGCCGACGGGCTTGCGCAATATCTGGTGTGGAAGCGATGGCCGCGGTGGCTGCTCGTCGTCGGCTCCCACGAACCCGACAAGCTTTACGCTGCGGCGTTGCGCCGCGCGGCGGGCCGCTTCGGCGCCAAGATCGTTCAGGAACGCGTGTTCGAGGATACCGGCGGCGCGCGGCGTACCGACAGCGGCCTGGTGCAAATCCAGAGTCAAATTCCGCTCTTTACCCAGTCGGCTCCCGACTACGACGTACTGGTCGCTGCCGACGAAAGTCAGGTCTTTGCGCCTTACCTGCCGTATCGGACCAGCGAGCCGCGCCCTGTTGCCGGCTCTGCCGGTCTCGTTCCCACGAGTTGGGACGCCTCGCACGACCAATGGGGCGCGATTCAGTTGCAGAACCGATTCATGCAGAAGTTCTCGCGGCGCATGACCGCGCTCGACATGCAGGCCTGGACGGCGGCGCGTATGATCGGCGAGGCCGTAACGCGGACGCAGTCGGCGGATGCGAAGCGCATCCTCGACTACATAAAAGGACCGGATTTTGCCCTGGCCGCTTTCAAAGGCCGCAAGCTTACCGTGCGCGACTGGGACCTGCAGCTGCGCCAGCCGATCCTGCTCGCCGACGGACGCAGTGATTGTTTCGGTATCGCCGCAGGAAGGTTTCCTGCATCAATACTCGGAACTCGACACGCTCGGCATCGATCGTCCGGAAACCAAATGCCGGCTCAAATGACGATTCGGGAGATGAGGCCGATGTGGCTGCAGTTCGTGCTTGGAGCGTGCCTGTCGACGATGCTCGTCGGCGAGGCCGACGCCTTTACCGCGTACGTTTCCAACGAGAAGGGCAATACCGTCTCCGTCATCGATACCAACAAATGGGAAGTCGTGAAGACGATCAAGGTCGGCCAGCGGCCGCGTGGCATCGCCTACACCAAGGATCAGAAATACGTTCTCGTCGCGGTCGGCGACGACGACACCATCCAGATGATCGACACCGCCACCCAGGAGGTGGTCGATACGCTGCCCTCGGGCCCGGATCCAGAGCTGTTCATCGAGGGTCCCGCCGGCAAAATCCTTTACGTCGCCAATGAGAACGACAATACCGTGACCATCATCGACATTGCGAAAAGGGTGCAGGTCGGCGATGTCCAGGTCGGCGTCGAACCGGAAGGCATGGGCATAAGTCCCGACGGCAAGATCCTCGTGAACACCTCCGAGACCACGAACATGGCGCATTTCATCGATACGGCGACGCGCCAGATCGTTGCCAACGTCCTGGTCGACGCGCGGCCGCGTTTTGCGCCGTTCAAATCGGACGGCTCCGAGCTTTGGGTCTCGTCGGAGATCGGCGGGACCGTCAGCATCATCGATCCTGTCGCGCACAAGGTGAAGCAGAAGGTTACGTTCAAAATCGCCGGCATGCGCCCGGAACCGATCCAGCCGGTCGGCATCAACATCACCCGTGACGGCAAAACCGCTTTTGTGGCGCTGGGCCCGGCAAACCACGTTGCCGTCGTCGACGGAGTGACGCATCAGGTCATAAAATACCTGCTGGTCGGCCAGCGGGTCTGGCACATGGCGTTTACGCCGGACGAAAAATATCTGCTGACGACAAACGGCGTTTCGAACGACGTTTCGGTCATCGACGTCGCGGCGCTCAAGGTCATCAATACGATTCAGGTCGGCCAGTTGCCCTGGGGCGTGACTATGTCCGACCACTAGGCTCGATGGTGCCCCTGTGATGCATGTTCTGCCCGGAGCGAACGATGAAGCTTTTTGGATTCCTGGCCGCGCTTTTCACATTGGAAGCGGCGCTGCTGTCAGCGGCGCACGCCGCCGATCAGCGCTACCCCAATTGGCCGTGCGTGCAGCCCAAGGTGCCGCAGATGTCGGTCGCTGCGATGTGGGACGGACCTTCGATCGCCGACGTCGGCAACTCCTGGCAGGACGACCCAGCGATCAAGGACCTCGTTGTTCGGCTGGCGGCGCGGCGCACGCCGATCGAGGCCGCGCAAAAGGCGATTGCCGGTTTCATCACCGGCAGCGCCGAGGAGAAGCAAGACAAAGCGAAGAAGCTGTTTGCCGGCCTGTTCGACACCTTGAGCCAGGAGCGCAGCGAGGTCATGAGCGGCATCGAACGGTTGCGCGCAACGAGAAGGAACTGGCTGACAAGATCCGGTCCGACGTTGATTCTCTGCACGCGCTCGAGGATAAACCGGGCGAGGACCAAGCAAAAATAACTACGCTCGCCAGTGAAGTCGAATGGAGCACGCGCATCTTCGAGGACCGGCGCAAAATCATCCGATATGTCTGCGAGGTGCCAACCACCATCGAACAGCGGGTATTTGCGCTTGGCCGCGCGATCAAACAATCCCTGGATTGAGGCCGCCGCCTACTCAGCTTCGCCCGGCGCCGGCTTGGCTTCCTGCAGCGGAAGCCCGGCGGCCTCCCAACCCTCGGTGCCTTGCGGATACCAGGCGACGTTGGGATAGCCCATGGTCAAGGATGCGCTTGGCGGCGTTCCACGACATCCAGCAATTCCGACGGCAATAGATAACCAGCCATTTGGTGCGGTCGCCGCCGGTAACGCGCTCGAGGCCGTTGCGCAGATAGCGCTCGGTCGCCGGGGCGAGCGCGCCATATCCGGTATCCGGAAGCCAGATGCTTCCCGGAATGTCCATTCGGGTCTTTTCGCGCCAGATCGTTCCGGGCGGCAGGTTGGCGGGACGCGGCACGTGGGGCAGCACGTCGACAAAGGCCGCGCCGGATTTCCACAGTGTCGCAGCCTCGGCTGTCGTGACGACGCGGGCGCCGGCGAGCGTCGCCGGCGTCGGCGCGCGATAATCCTCCGGTGCGATAACCGGCCGGCTCCGGCGGCGGGCTCTGGCCGTGTACCGGAACGCCGGCGATCGCGACAAACCATATGGCGACGAAAAAAGGCCGGTAGATCACGGCTTGGGTGTCGATGAATCGCCGGTGATCGGCTGCCCGCTCCGTCAATAATCGGGACGCCGAACCCAAGCAGCAGCTTGTTGATGTCGGGCTGGTTTTCGGCGATCAGCCTGTTCAGCTGCCGTTTCCAGTTCTGATCGGAGGGGCGAACGCCCATGGCGATGCGGAAGACGAGATGCGGGCCGCCCACGTCTTTCAGCATCAGCTCGACGCGCATCGGCGGATTGGCCTGCTTGGCATAGTATCCCGCCATCGGCCCCCACAGGACGCCGACGTCGATCTCAGCCGATGCGAGGTCACGCATCATGGCCTGCGCAGATGAATCGACGCGCGTGTCGACCACCAGCGGATAAGGCTTCGCTTTCGCCATAAGCCCATGCGCCACGAGATAAGTCGCAGGCGGCGTGCCGGCCACGATACCGATGCGTTTGTCCTTGAGGCGCGGGTCGCCGAGCGCCTCAACGTCTTCAAGCGGGCTTCCGGCTTTGGTCACGAGCGCATAGGCAGTCTGGTAGTAGGGATTGGTGCTTTGCACCATTTCGTCGCCTTGGGGATAGCCCAGGATGAGGTCGCAGCGATGCGAACCAGCGTCATGCGCACAAAGCCGGTCGCCTGCGGATAGAATACATAGGCGAGCTTTCTTGTTGAGTTTCGCCGCAAACATTTCGGCGAGCTTGTTCTCGAATCCCTCGCCCTTCTCGTTGGAGAACGGAAGATTGTTAGGATCGGCGCAGACGCGCAGCACGTTGGGATCGATCAGCTCGAGATTCCGCTCAGCCGCGCCTCCGCCCTGCGCCTTGCGAAGCGGCCGGCCCAGCGAGCCCGATCACAGTGCAACACGCGGCTATAGTACGCCAATGAGCCAAATCGCGAACGATACTGCCACTTCATCAATCCTCATTAGCTAGCTACCCCATGCAGGAATCTTCGTCCTTGGTGGCGGCTTCGGGCTTTTCCTCGTGCTTTGCGGGTCGGCCCCGGCCGAACAGCATCGTTGGCGCGCGCCCGCAGATAGACGTAGAGATCGTCCACATAGCACATCACATTCTGATCGGTGCCGAACGCGGGCATCACAAGGTCTCTGTGAGGCATTCACGTTCTTCTGCCGCCCGCCACAGTGCCCAGGAAATCGCCGTAGCCGAGGCGCTTGAGCGATTCATCAGCGCCGGCGCGTAGGACGAGCCTTCGCCGTCGGGACCATGGCAGGCAGGCACTCCGAATGATAGCGGCGGTAGCCCGAATAGGTGTACCAGTCGACGGTGCCGTCCGGCTGCGATCTTGTAGGTCGGATTGCCGTCCTTATCGAAATATTTGCCGTCTTCTCGACTTGACGGCGGTCGGATCTCCCGAGCCGTCGGCGCAGCGCGACGCCAGGTCAAAAATAGCGTGGCGACCAGCGACAAACGCGGCCGCGCAGGGAAATGATTTCACTGCGGCGTTCCCTTCGGACAGACTGACGGGTCGTCGGCAACTAGCTGTCCGGCCGCCACTTGTCGGGACATGCCGGCAGCGCATAGCCTGCGGCTTTCGCGCTAGCCTCACGCGGCAGCGCGAACACCGTGAGCTGGCCGCCAAGCGCAGTGTAGTTGCTCAGCGCCGCATAGCCGCCCACCGCGCCCAAGTCCGGCGGTCGGCTTCGGTCAGGCCGGCCGCGAGGCCGATGCCGGCCCAGCCGCCGACGCCCGACAGCACCGCCACGTATTGCTTGCCGCCATGCTCATAGGTCATGACGTTGCCGATAATGCCGGACGGGGTCTTGAACTTGTAGAGTTCCTTGCCGGTCTTGGCGTCGACCGCCTTCAGGTAGCCTTCGAGCGTCCCGTAGAACACGACGCCGCCCGCGGTCGCGAGAGCGCCGGACCATACCGAGAATTGCTCCTTGTCGGACCAGACGATCTTGCCGGTCTTGGCGTCCCAGGCAATGAAGTTGCCCATGTTGGTGTCGCCGGGCGGCGGAAACATGGAGAGCGTCGCGCCGACATAGGGCTGGCCCGCCGTGTAGCTCACGCGGAACGGCTCATAGTCCATGCAGACGTGGTTGGTCGGCACGTAGAACGAGCCGGTATCCGGCGAATAGGCCGCCGGCTGCTCGTCCTTCGAACCGAGCGCCGCCGGGCAGATGTTCTTCGAGTTCACGTCCTCGCCGTTGTGCTCGGTCGAATACTGCGGCGACGACCGCCGGCCGGCCATAGGTCGGCGAGTTCTTGTTCATGTCGACGCCGGTGGTCCAGTTGACCTTCGGATCGAACTTCTGCGGCGACAAGAAGCTCGCCGGTCGACGCGATCGAGCGTATAGCCGAGACCGTTGCGGTCGAAATGCGCCAGCGTCTTGCGGCTCTGGCCGCCGATCTGCTGGTCGGCGAGGATCATTTCGTTGACGCCGTCATAGTCCCACTCGTCGTGGGGCGTCATCTGATAGACCCACTGGACCGCGCCGGTATCGACGTCGCGCGCCCAGATGGCCATCGACCATTTGTTGTCGCCGGGCCGCTGCTTCGGGTTCCAGGTGGAGGGATTGCCCGAGCCGTAATAGACCAGGTTCAGCTGGGGATCGTAGGATACCAGCCCCAGGTGCAGCCGCCGCCGATCTTCCATTGATCGCCCTGCCACGTGTTGGTGCTCGAATCGGCGCCGACCGGCTTGCCGAGCGCAGTGGTCTTCACCGGATCGATCAACGTGATCGCTCGTCCGGGCCTATCGGAATAGCCGCGCCAAACCAGCTTGCCGGTCTTTGATGTCGTAGGCGGTCACCGAACCGCGAACGCCGAACTCGCCGCCGGAAATGCCGACCAAAACCTTGTCCTTGATCGACGATGCGGCGCCGCCGTGCCGGTCTCGCCCTTGCGCGGATCGCCGTTCTTCTGCCGACCACACGACTTTCCCGGTCTTGGCGTCGAGCGCAACCAGTGTGGTGTCGGCCTGGCGCAGGAAGATCTTGCCGTCAGCCAAAGGAGAGGCCGCGATTGACGGTGTCGCAGCACATGACCGGAATGACGTTCGGATCCTGCTTCGGCTCGTATTTCCAGACGATCTTGTGTCGTCGATCGAGATCAACGCGTAGACGATGTTCGGGAACGGCGTATGCAGATACATCATGTCGCCGATGACCAGCGGCGCGCCTTCGTGCCCGCGCAGCACGCCGGTCGAGAACGTCCACGCCACCTGCAGCTTGCCGACGTTGCCGGCATTGATCTGCTTGAGCGTCGAGTACGCGTGTTGGCATAATTGCCGGCGGGCATCGACCAATTGTTTCGGGTCTTGCGACAGCTTGTCGAGATCCTCGTCGGCATAGGCGGATCCGGCGGTGAACGCCGCCGACCGCGCCCAAACACGTACTGAGCATAAACGAAATATAACGCATCGCGTGTCCTCCCTAAGAGGTTCATGTGGGGTGCACCGCTGTGAACAAGCCCAAAGCAAGCCTGGACTCACGGCGCAAACCCGTGCCTGGGAAGTGTTTCCGGCAGCGTGTCACGGCGTCGGCAGGTCTGAGGAGTTCTCTTTCTCTCTTTGACCGTCTGAGCCTTCGAAGAAACGTCAGCCCTCCCTAACAGCTGGCGTCCTTGAAGCCGGAAACCTGCGAAAATAGTATGCTCGCATGCCTTTTAGCGCGCAATAGCAATTCGCATGGCAGGTCGTGGGCCGCGCCATCCCACACTTTCACTCGTGATGTCGGTCGCGATGCGGCGATGGGCAGCGATCGCGAATGCCGCGCCGACGTCGTGGTATTTCGATGCATCGATTCGTCGCCGCGCTGCGGTTCGTGGTGCGAAGTCGAGCATGATTGCTTTGGCGATCGCGGCGATTAGCGCTTGGCAGGACAGCAACACTGACCTATTCGCTGGCGGCAGATCGAACGCGCCCTTGCGGTGCAGTGAAGTGGCGCCGGACGTCTACGTTCACTTCGGCGTCGAACGCGCTGATGACCGCCGAAAACGAAGGCGCGATCGCCAATGTCGGCTTCATCGTCGGCGATGATGCGGTCGCCGTCATCGATACCGGCGGCAGCGTGCGCGAGGGCCGCCGGCTGTCGGCGGCGATCCGGCAGCGTCACCGACAAGCCGATCAGATACGTGATCAACACCCACGCCCATCCGGATCACGTGTTCGGCAATGCAGCATTCGCCGGCGCCGGCGGCGATGTTTGTCGGTCATCGCAATTTGCCGCGCGCGCTGGCGGCGCGCGGCCGTATTATCTCGACGCGTTTCGGCGCAGCATGGGCGTCGCTGCTCGATGGCGTGAAAATCGTGCCGCCGACAGCTGACTGGTCGACGGACGAGATCAAGCTCGATCTCGGCAACCGACGCTCACGCTCAAGGCGTGGGCACCGTCGCACACCGACAACGATCTTACCGTGTTCGACGAAGCCACCGCGGACGCTGTTCGCCGGCGATCTTGTGTTCGTCCAGCATATTCCGGTCATCGATGGCAGCATTCGCGGCTGGCTTGACGACCATTGACGAGCTTGCGCGGATTCCGGCGAAAGCGGGTGATTCCGGGTCATGGCCCAGCGTCCGCAAGTGGCCCGATCGCGCTCGCCGGCGAACGTGCCTATCTTGAACGCCTGGCGAGCGATTGCCGCGATCTGATCAAACGCGGCGTGCCGCTGGCGGAGGCCGCCCAAATGGCCGGCAGCTTCGGAAAAGTCGCACTGGGAGCTGTTCGAGGAGTATAATGCGCGAAACGCAACTGCGGCCTATTCCGAACTCGAATGGGAATAGACGCATGATGCCGCAATCGGACGACAAGCGGAGCGCGATCGATGATCGGCGCGACTTTGCGAGCAATGGGCTTGATCGGCGCTTGCGGCTGCGCATCTCTGTTGCGCGCCCGGCGCGGCTCGCTGCGTCGGCGGCCGGAACCGAATGCGATCCCTGGCCCGATCTGGTGCGCGACGTCTTCAACGGCCGCCCGCTCATCGATGGCGCCGGCCTGATCGCGATCGAGATGCCGGAGCGCGCCGAGGATGCCGCAATTGTGCCGGTCACCTTGCGTGCCACGCTGCCGCCCGGCGATACCCGCACGCTCAAGGCGTTCACGCTGGTCATCGATCAGAACCCCGCGCCGGTCGCCGCCACGTTCAAGGTCGGCGCCGGCGTGACCATGATCTCGACGCGCGTGCGCGTCAATTCCTACACCAACGTGCACGCCGTGGCCGAATTGAGCGACGGCAGCTTTATGTTGTCGACGACCTACGTGAAGGCTTCGGGCGGCTGCTCGGCGCCGATGGCCAAGAACGCGGACGAAGCCAAGGCGAACTTGGGGCAGATGCGGTTTCGCCAGTTTGCGCAATCGAGCAAACGGCGCCGGCGAGCGCGTCCGCGCGAAGCCCAGATCATGATCCGTCATCCGAACAATTCCGGCCTGCAGCGCGATCAGGTTACGCTGCTTTACATTCCGCTTTTCATCATCAGCGAATTGCGCGTCTGGCAGGGCGACCAGCTCGTGCTGGAGATGGACGGCGGCATATCGATCTCGGAAGACCCCAATATCCGCTTCTCGCTATCGGCCGAACGGCGCCGCCACATTCCGCGCCGAGGCGGTCGATACCGACGGCCACGTTTTCAAGGGCGAATGGCCCGCCGAGCCGGCGATGCTAGGCCGTCTTCAGAAGCAGCGCACCTCGGCCTCGGCCTGGGCGCGGCGCAGATCGTCGACCGCGGTCTTGGCCATGTCTCGTCGAGCGAAACTGATTGCCGAGATCGCCCGGCACATGCGCCATGCTCAGCACCGTCTCCGCGGTGACATAGCGTTCATAGGGCAGGATCGAAGCGATGATGTCGATCGAGCACGAGCATTGTTCGCAGTGAATGCTGGGTCTCGCCATTGGCTTTCATGCAGCCGAACACATAATCGACCCGCGCACGTGGTCGGATAATCGTTGAGATCGTCGGCTTGCACGAATGAAAGGCAGCCACTGGCGACGAGCAGTCCCACGGCGATTCCAATCGCTGTCCTCACGCGTGCCATCGATGGGTGTCCTTCGTCGATTTATGTGCACTTCGTCGGTATCGGCGAAGCTACGACAACTCCGCCGGGTCTGCAAAAGCGTTTTCCAAAAACCGTGAGAGGTCGTGTCGCACCCCCGCACAAGCAATGGCAAACGGAAGTGATCGGGTTTTGTCGAGCACCGGCCGGACGAAATCCCGGCGCCGACCGATGTGTCCGGCATTTACATCGGCGCTCGCCGGAGGACGTCAAAGACCTTGAGCGCCGCGGCGTGCTCGGCGACATCGTGAACGCGAAAAAGCGATGCGCCGGCGGCGAAGGCAGCGAGGCTTGCGGCAATCGTGCCGACAAGCTGTCCCTCGACCCCGCCCTCGATGAGCGAACCAAGAAACTTCTTTCGCGAAACGCCGACAAGGATCGGGTAGCCAAATTCCTTAAGCTCGCTCAGCCGGGCAATCACCTCGACGTTCTGGCGCGCGGTCTTTCCGAACGCGATGCCGGGATCGAGGATGATGCGCGATTTCGGAATTCCAGCCTGGTCGGCGAGCGCAAGCGAACGTGCAAAAAATCGCCGAATATCGGCAATGACGTCGAGGGAAGGATCTTTCTCGATCCGATTATGCATGACGACGACCGCCGCGTCAGCTGCGGCTACTGTATCGGCCATCGCTGGATCTTTCTGCAGGCCCCACACATCGTTCACCAGGACGGCGCCCAGTTCGAGCGCGCGCGCAGCCACATTCGATTTGTAGGTATCGATCGAAAACGGAATGTCGAGCAGGCCGGTGAAGCCGGCGAGAACCGCTTCAATGCGGGCGAGTTCCTCGGCTTCGCCGACCGGGATCGCCCCGGGCCTCGTCAACTCCCCGCCTATGTCGACGATGTCGGCGCCCTCCGCTGCCATTCGCTTGGCGTGGGAGAGCGCCCCCTCCACCCCAACTAAGCGCCCACCGTCGGAAAAGGAATCCGGCGTCAGATTGAGGATTCCCATGACAACCGGACGGCTACCGATCTTGCGGAGAAAAGCGTCACGTTTGGCGCGCTGGTCGGCGCGCATCGGCCTCGACTTTCAGGCCTTCGAGTTTGTGTGAGGATATTCGCAATGATAACTCTTGACGCTCCACTTCGGGTGGTCGCCGATCCATTGGGCGATATAGGGCTGGGCGTTCATGACGCACTGCTTGAGCGAGCCCTGCCAGCTGAACTCGAGGTGCTGTTCCTCACACTGATCTGGCTGCGCCAGTGCACAAACCATGACGACGATCGCTATCATTTCCATCGCGTCGCTCCGCCGAAATATCGATCTATACTCTCACCGAATCTCATGCACTTCCATGCAATAATATACGCAAAGGGTTAGTTCCGGTTTCCGATAAATATCTCGCCTTTTCCCAGAACCGCCATGTCGCCGGCGAGCCGCTGCAGGGGCCGCCGCAGCAAGGATGCGGCGCGTTTGCTGTAGGTCTCAATAAATCCGGCCAATAGTCGCATGCCGAGAAGGTCATGTCGGCCGCAGTCCACGAATGTCGGGGATATCGCACTGCAACCGGCGCCGAGGACGATGGTGCCGCGCTTCATGAGAAAGCCGGGAAGCGGGCCGGCTTTTTGCGCTACAACAAGCGTGCCGGCGATCATTCGGCTGCCAGCATAGGCTCCGGCGTCGCCTTCGATGATGATGGCGCCGCGGCGCATGCGGTCGCCAGCGCGCTCACCGGCGCGGCCCCGGACGACAACGACGCCGCCGCGCATTCCGGCCATCTCTCCGGCCAGCGGGCCGCCAAGCCTCTCGCCAGCCGCGCCCAGAATTTCGATCACGCCGCCCTTCATGCCGGACGCGGCCCAGGGACCGGCGTTGCCGCGCAGCGTCAGGCGCCCGCCCGCCATCAAACGCCCCGCCTGGACGCCGATATCGCCGTCCACGACAAGCTCGCCGCCGGTCATGGCCTGGCCGACACGGTCGAGGCGGTCGCCGGCGCCTTCGATGCGGATTTGCCCGGCGTCGCCCATGCGCACGCGAAAGACCTCGGCGACATCAACGCGCGTGCGTGTTGTCTGCAGCTCGATCCGCTCGATCTGGGCGGCGGTCTTGCCGGCAAGGAAATGCGGCACAAGGGGCGACAAGTCGAGCCGCTGTTCGGGAGCCTGGTGCAGCGTGAAAGTCAGCGGCTTCACGGCACCAAATCCCGCAAGTGATAATGGTGCGGTCCAAGCTTGCCGCCATAATTTCCAGCGCTGATCCGCGTCGCGCCGCGCTTGGATCCGAGCTTTACGATCGCCGCAATGCCGGCGCGCATGGCGGCTGCCACCGCATCGGACGTCAGCCCGTCGATGACGATCTCGAGAACCGAGCCGGTATTCGCATCGAGCGAAGTCTGCACCGCGCCGCGCAGCGTCGGGCAAAAGGCTTCGTTGGTGGAAGCCGGCGCGCCCTTGTACTTGGACCCGACTTTGGAGCCGGAGCGCACGATTCCTCCGGGAAATGGTGCGATCACGTCCGGCACTTTGGTGATGGCAGCCGCCGCGGCTTCCGCGGCGGCTCGGGTGGTCTTCGAAGTCCGGCCGAGAATGAAAAGGTTGCCGCCGCCGACCGCCTTTTTGGTAAGCCCGGTCGTGGCTTCGCAGACAAATTCGCCGTCCATGACCGGAATGCGCCAGAAATGCTTGGTGCCAAAGCGCTTGGAAATCTGCCAGCCGTCGCCGAAAAAGCGCAACGCATTACCCAGCCCGAGCGCTTCTTCGCCCGCGATCCCGGCATAACAAGCCGAGCCCGCGCTGGTGAGCACGCATTGCCCAACACGTCCCCGGAGCTGCTTCTGCAATTCGGCCGTCGAGACCGCGAACAGTAAAACGCGTACGCCCGGCCGCCCATCGGGGGTCTGCTTGGCGGTGAGCTCGCAGTCAATGCCGGCCTCGCACCCGCAGCCAATTACCGATGTTGCAAAGCCGGTCATGCTGAGCGCCGCCTGGCGCGCCCAGCGCGCCGTATCGGCGGTTATGATCAAAGCCGTCGCGCGCATGCCGAAGGCTTCGGCAAATGTGTCGTCGATCCGCACGCCTTTGACGGTCAGGACACGCATGGCACGACTGCAAACGGTTCCGGCCGCCCAAGCGCATGCTCGGGGACCTTCAGAAATTCATCCGATAGCCCGTATCTATCGTCGTAATAGGCACGCATGCGCCGATCGATGGCGCGGTCGCGTCCCGGCCGCACCGTCAGCGCGCGTCCCCAACGGTAATTCGTAACGGTGCCGTCGCGAACGACGAGATCGCCGTCCTTGAATACCAGAGCGGCGGCGCGAAACATCCTGGCGCGATCGGCGTTGTTTTCGTAGACCGCGACGTCGGCGACGGCGCCGGCGCCGAGATGGCCGCGATCCGTCAAGCCAAGCAGCTTCGCCGGCGCGGCGCGGGTCATCGTGGCAATCTCCATCAGGGAATATTCGCGCGCAATCGACTGCAGTGTGGTGACCTTGAGCGCCGCGGGCGGCACCTGCTCCATCCATTGCGCCCGCAAGTCACGGCTCATCAGCAACGCAAAAATCTCCGGATAGGTGGTAAACGGAGCACCGTTCGGATGATCGGTCGTGAAGAACACGCGCCATGGATCGTCAATCAGCAGAAACAGTTCCAGGCCGGCCGCCCACTGCACCGCATTGTAGAAATCGTTACGCCGGTAGTTGTAAGGCACGATGCCAAAGCCGTTCGCATCGCCGTCGAGGATGACCCATTTGTTCGGCTTGGCCTGATTGCGTGAATTGAACTGCCGGAGCACATCCGACGAAATTGTCACCGTCTGGCCGAACATCACCTGGCCGACGTCTATTGTCACGCTTACGGCCGCGTTCACCGCTTCGGCAAGCGGAGCAGCAGCCGACGAGAATCCCCGCTCACCCTCTTTGCCGTAAGCGTAAAATTGCAGATGCGCGAGATGAAGCGGCACGCCGTCCGCGGCGGCAATCGTGGTCAGCGCGGTCTCGACATTTCCCGCCAGCCCAAGGTTGTTGCAGTGAACATGCAGCGGATGCGGAACGCCGAGCGCATTGACCGCATGCTGCAGGGATTTCACGATTGCCCGCGATGGAACGCCGTAGGATGGCACCACATCGTCGAACGAGAATGCGCGGACGTTCTCCTTGAATGCTGCCGCGCCGCCGGCATTGACCACCTTGATGCCGAGCGAGCGCGACATGTCGAGCGTCCAGGCGACGTAGTCCTGGACCGCGGCTTTGCTTTCCTTGGCGCGGAGCAGGCCGAGCAGATAATCGTCATTTCCGAGCACCGCGAGCGTTGCCTTGTCGATGATCGGAATGTCGGCCAGCTCAAGGTGTGCGTGCAGGGCATGATGCGGGGACATCGCCGGCTCGACAACCGTGGTGAAGCCCATGGCGGCGTAGAGGCATCCGGTTTCGTGGGTGGTCCAGCCGACCTTCGACAACGGCGTTTCGGCTGGCCGCGCCGCTGCGGCGGAGTGATACTCGGGCAGCAGCAGACGAGCGGTATTCACGTTCCAACCGGCGATATGCGAGTGGATATCGATGGCGCCTGCCATGACGATCTTGCCTGACGCGTCGTAAGTCGCATCTGCGCGCGCCCCTTGCGGCGTATCTACGATTTTGCCGTCGCGCATCCAGATATCGCCGACGCCATCGCGGCCGTTGGCCGGATCGATGACGCGCCCCCCGGCAACGCGCGTCAGCATGGGCGCTCTCCAACTTTGGGCAAAGCCGACGCAATGCGGGTAATGGCGTCGGCCACGGAGATCGCGTCGCTCGGCTGCGACGCCTCAACTGCCCCAAGCGCGCCGGCGGCGGGCAGATATTCTACGGCTGCGTGATCGATGCCGGGGCGGCCGACCTGAATATGGACGTCAGGGGGTACGTGGAAAGCTGCATCGCGGCCGGTCAGAGCGATCGTGGGCGGCGGGTTGCGCCATTCAGGTGCTACCGCGCGATAGGCCGATATCCAAAGCACGCAGTCGGTTTCGCCACGATTGACGAGGCGTTGGCCGTCGAAAAGCCAAGGATCGTGCTCTGCAAATCCTCGCCCGAAACCGGTTCGCATGGGAAAACCAGTCATCCAGCCGCAGGTCTGCAGGACGCCGATGACGTTGTCGGCGGGGGACAGCGGCAAGGCGCAAAATCGCGTTGTGGCATTCAGGTCGTTCACCAGACCGCACATCATCTCGATACTGAGAGCATCGAGCATGGCAGCCGACCAGATCGCCACCCCAAATCGCGCGGCTTTGAGAGCAGTCGAGACCTCCTCCAGTACTTTGGCGGAAACGGGAGCTTTACCCGTCGGCCGACCGGAGACGCGGGCGCGCAGCGATGCGACAAGCGCCGGCAAATCTCTGGGATCTTTGCCGACCGTCTCAACGGTCGCTCCCAAGGAGGCAATCGTCGCCGCATCGCGACCGGGGCTGAGCCAGAAGATGCGGCGCTTGCGGACGTTTTTATCCAGCAAACGCTGTGGCAATTCCGACCAGGTCTCGGCGAGATCCGGACCGACGAGCAGCAGCGTGTCGGCGCGCACGCACGTCTCGCCCGGAGTGGTCAGCATGACCCCCGAAGAGCGCATGACGTCGAGATCGCGCAACAATGCGCCCGAATGCATGTGGTCGATGACCGCGCCGGTACCCTCGGCGAGCGCGATCGCCGCGCGCGTGCCGCTGACGTCGGTGCCAAGGCCGGCAATAAGAGGATGACGGCTCGCGCCAAAAAGCTTGGCGGCCTCGGCAATAGCAGGTTCAAGCGCTGCGGGCTTGCCCGCAATCCACGCGTGGTGCATTCCCGGATTCCCCACGCCAAATGTTCAACTGTCGTATTTTAGGTAGGCGAAGCGTTGGTCCTTTTCCGGCGTGCCCTCAAGCGCGCCCTCCTCCTTCGCGGGTTGCCACTGAATGACGTCCTCGATCTTCTTGGCCAATTCGAAATCTTTATCGGTGATGCCTTTGGCGGCGTGATTTTGCAGGCGCACCTCGACCCAGGCATATGACGCGGTAATGTCAGGGTGGTGCCACGCGGCCTCGGCCAGATGCCCAATGGTGTTGATGACCATCAAGGTGCCCTTCCAGCTGTTGGTGCGGTACCTACGCCGGATCCAACCGCCTTCCAGATGCCAGTGCGGCAAGTCGCGTTTCAGGCGCTGCTCAATCTCCTCGTCCGAATAGGTGCGTTCTTTGATTTCGGTCATGGGGCGCCCTCCGCTTGATCGTTAATCCGCCCAGATTGCCAACCGAGACGGGATGACGCAGTGTAAACTGGTATTTCCATTCGAAAAACCCGGCAGTCTGCAATTCGGGAGCCAGCGCTTGCACAATCGCGTGTCCTTGCCGGCCGGTATGACTGTCACCGTTCCGGCGCGGTTGCACTTGGGTTTCCTCGATCTCAACGGTGGGCTCGGGCGCCGCTTTGGCAGTATCGGGCTTGCCATCAGCGATCTGCGAACCAGCATTGTCATCCGACGGGCTGAACGCATGGAGATTTCCGGTCCTGAAAGCGATCGCGCACGTCAGTACTTGCAATCGATGGAGTACCTGCTGGCGATCGAGGGTCGCGCATGAACTGAATATGTTGGAAGTCGTTCCTGCCCACGCCGGGCTCGGTTCTGGTACTCAGCTTGCGCTGGCGGTGGCTGCGGGCCTGCGCCGGCTGCACAATCTGCCGCTGGATGTCGAAGGCGACGCGCTGCATTTGGGGCGCGGCACCCGCTCGGGCATCGGCATCGGACTCTTCACCCGGGGCGGACTGGTCGTCGACGGCGGCCGCGGAACTGAACCACGGCCAGCGCCGATCGTCAGCCATTTGCCGTTTCCAGACTATTGGCGTGTCCTTGTTATTCTCGACCCGAAACTGCGCGGCGTCCATGGCGTGGACGAAGTAACGACCTTCGCAGCCCTTGCGCCAATGCCAGCCGCCGATGCGGCCCGGATTTGCCGCCTGATCCTGATGCAAGCATTGCCGGCCGTCGCCGAGCATGATCTCGCGAGCTTCGGCGCTGCCCTCAAGGAACTGCAAGCTTGCCTCGGCGATTATTTTGCCCCGGCTCAGGGCGGTTCGCGCTTCACCAGCGCCGACGTTGCCGCCGTTCTCGGTGCGCTCGACGGCGCTGGCGCGTTCGGTATCGGCCAAAGTTCCTGGGGGCCTACCGGGTTCGGCTTTGCACCGTCGGCCGACGAGGCAGCCCGGCTGGCCGCAATCGCCCGGCAACATCCGAGCGCACAGGGTCTGGACATCCGGGTTTGCAAGGGGCTCAATCGCGGCGCGGAAATCGTCGCTCATGCCCGTGCGCATAGCGCCGACCAATAGCAACGGAAGGAAGCGCGGGAGGCGGCCTTGGCGGACAAGAACATCCTTCATATGGTCACCCCGACCAAGCACTTGAGCCCGTTCGACGTGAACATGGCGCTCGATGCCGGTTATGATGCTGTGCTTACCTACACCAATGTGACGGTCGACGAGGTGACGGGCCTGGTCCAGGACGCGATTTTCTCGCGACCGCCGAAAGTCGGCGCCCGCACCGGAATGTTCTTCGGCGGCAAGAACGCGACGTTGGCTCTCGACATGCTGGCCAAGGCCAAGAAAGCCTTGGTGCCGCCGTTCGGTATTTCGTTTTTTGCCGATCCGGCCGGCTCATTCACCACTGCAGCCGCGATGGTGGCATGCGTCGAGAAGGTCCTGAAGGACAAGAAAAAGCGCGATCTGAAAGGGCTGAAGGTCGCCGTGTTCGGCGCCACCGGCGTGGTCGGCTACGCTTCTGCGGTTATTGCCGCGCTTGAGGGCAGCGACGTCACGCTGGTCGGCTATGACGGGATAAAGCGCGTCAGCGATAGTGCAGCAGAAATAAAGGCCCGATTTAACGTCGAGGTGCGCGCGGCCGATGGCAGCGACGACGGCAAGAAGTCGGCCATCATGGCCGAGACCGAGGCGGCGTGGTGCGCTGGCCGTGCCGGCGTGCGGATTTTGTCCACGGCGCAGCTCGCGGCGGCAAAGCGCCTGCTGATCGCCGCCGACGTCAACGCAGTTCCGCCGCCCGGCGTGGAAGGCCTGGACATGCAGGCGAACGGCGTCGAGCTGACGCCCCAGGGCGCGCTCGGATTGGGTCCGCTGGCCATCGGCAACATCAAGTACAGGACCGAATTCGGGCTGTTCGAGAAAATGATCGCAGCCGCCAAGCCCGTGCAATTCGATTTCCGTGAAGCCTTCGCCCTTGCGCGCGAGCTCGCCGGATAGCGGGGCCGCAATCCTCATCGCAGCCATTTCCGGCCGGGCGCTGGCGGAATCGGCGCGCCGCGCCGGCTATGTGCCGCTGGTGGCGGATTTTTTTGGCGATCAGGACACGTTGAATGCGGCGGGGGCGCATGTCCAACTCGATGGCGCACTGGCGCATGGCATCGAAGAGAATGCTCTTATTCGCGCTTTGGAGAGACTGAGCGAGCAACGCGAGCCGTTAGGGATTGTCTGCGGCACCGGCTTTGAAGGCAGGACGCAAATTTTGCAGCGTCTGGCCGAACGCTGGCGGGTATTCGGCAATGGCGCCACCGTCATCGCCAAAGTCAAAAATCCCGCGGTCCTTTTTTCGGTCTGTGCCGATTTGGCCATTCCGTTTCCCGAATGGTCGTTGATCAGGCCACACGTGCCGGCCGAATGGTTGGCAAAGCGCAAAGGCGGAGCTGGGGGCGCGCATGTCAAACCAGCGCGGCAATCGGACAGCGCGGACGATGAGATCTATTACCAGCGAAAAATATCGGGAACGCCGGTAGCGGCGCTTTTTCTCGCCGACGGAGGTCGCGCCAGCACCCTCGGGTTTAGCACCCAGTGGTCGTCGCCGACACCGCGCCAGCCCTACCGCTACGGCGGTGCAGTACGCCCGGCGACGCTGGCGCCCCGCACTGCTCGATCGCTCTCGGCCGCCGTCAATCGGCTCGCGGGTTCTCTTTCCCTTGTCGGGCTGAACAGTGCGGACTTCCTGGTCGACGGCGAGCGCTTTTGGCTCCTGGAGGTCAATCCGAGACCCGGCGCGACGCTGGACATCTTCGAGCCGCCGACGGGATCGCTGTTTGCACTGCACATGGCCGCTTGTCGCGGCAACCTGGGGCGGCGGCCGCGTTATCCCGACGGCGCACGGGCGTCCGCGATTGTTTATGCCGAAAATGATATCCATTGCGTCCCCGCGTTGGATTGGCCGGACTGGACCGCCGACCGGCCAATCGCGGGTAGTACGATCAAGGCTGGCCAGCCGCTGTGTACCGTCTATGCTCACAGTTCGGCTGCGGCTGCGGCAAAAGCGATCGCCGACCAACGGCGTGAGTTGGTTCTCGCTTCGACGAGCGGGAGGAAATCATGAAGGCCACGCCCCCGATCAGTGTGAATGAGCGGGCTGCGCAGCTCGTTGTCCGGCTCGTGTCGGATGCCGCTGAGCTGAGAATTGGAATAACCCGCGGCGAGCTCGGCGAAACGCTCATCGATGCCGGCAGCCAAAGCCTCGGCAGCATTGCCGCGGGCCTGCGCATAGCCGAAATCTGCATGGGCGGCCTCGCTAACGTCCGGCTCGGACCGTCGGCGGCGACGCCGCGTTGGCCGTGGAGCATCGTCGTCCAATCCTCCAATCCGGTGGTCGCGTGCCTGGCGAGCCAATACGCCGGCTGGAGCCTGTCGCTGAAGGAGGGTGAGGACTCATTTTTTGCGCTCGGCTCAGGGCCGGCTCGTGCGCTGGCGCGACGCGAACCGCTGTTCGAAGATTTGCAGTATGCAGACTCCGCCGCAAGCACCACATTGGTCATCGAAAGCAATCGGCCGCCGCCCGCGAAAGTCGTCGCCAAGGTCGCGCAAGATTGCCGGGTCAAACCGGAGGACCTGACGATCATCTTTGCGCCGACGCAGAGTCTGGCCGGCGCCACTCAGATCGTTGCCCGGGCGCTCGAAGTTGCATTGCACAAAACGCACGAATTGCATTTTCCGCTCGAGCGCGTGGTCGACGGCATGGGGGTTGCGCCGCTGTGTCCGCCGCATCCGGATTTTGTCACGGCGATGGGGCGCACCAACGATGCCATTATCTTTGCGGGGCAAGTGCAACTGTTCGTCACCGGCCCTGCAAATGAGGCGCGGGCATTGGCCGGCAAGCTTCCGAGCAAGGCGTCACGGGACTATGGCCGGCCGTTTGCGGAAATCTTCAAGGCGGTCAAAGGCGATTTCTATGCCATCGATCCGATGCTGTTCAGTCCGGCGAAGATCACGGTCACGGCGCTGGAAACCGGCGAAAGCTTTCAATCCGGTGAAATCGACCTGAGTCTGCTCGATGCGTCCTTCGACTGAAAGCCTCGCAATCGAGCGCCAGCCGTCCCGGCCGCTCGTCGGTCTGGTCGTCGATCGCATGGATTGGCACGGCCGCGAGCTTGCCGCCGCGCTTGCCGCGCGGGGCATTGGTACGATGCCTATTCGCCTGCATTTGTGCGGGTTCGCCACGCAAGTCCCCAGCGGACTGCGTATTGATGGATTTGGCGAGCGCCTTCCCGATGCGGTCGTTGTCCGCTCGATGTCGGGTGGAACGTTTGAAGCGGTCACGCTCCGCCTGGGTATTCTCCACGCACTGCGCGAGCGCGGCGTCCCGGTATGGAACGGTGCGCGCGCCATCGAGCGTTGCGTCGACAAGTCGATGACGAGCTTTCTGCTTTCGCGCGCCGGCATCGCCACGCCGGCGACGTGGGCGACGGCGTCGTACGAGCAGGCATCGCAAATCGTGCAGCGCGAAAGTGCGGACGGGCCGCTGGTACTCAAGCCGCTGTTTGGATCGCAGGGACGCGGACTGAGGTTGATCCGCAAACCGCAGGACCTGCCGCAACCTGCCAATGCGGCCGGCGGGGTGTGGTATCTGCAGCGCTTTGTGGCTGTCGAGCGCGACGGCTTCCACGATTTTCGCCTGCTCGTGGTGCGAGGTCGCGTGGTCGCGGCGATGCAACGGCACTCGAGCCATTGGATCACCAACGTCAAGCGCGGTGGACGCCCTGTCGCCGCGGTGGTCAATGACGACATGAACGCGCTGGCAATCGCGGCGACGACCGCGGTGGGGGCGGATTTTGCCGGAATCGATATCCTTTACGGGGCGGACCAGCGCCCAGTGGTGCTCGAAGTCAACAGCATGCCGGCGTGGTCCGGATTGCAGAAGGTCACCCCCGTTAACATCGCCGCCGTCTTCGCTGACGCGCTCGCCATTGCTCTCGCGGCGCGTGCGCCGCGGGGAGCAACGGCGTGATGCCGCGTTCGGAGTGGATTGCAGACGCCTTCAAGTGGGCCTGCCTTGCCGAACTCGACGCTCCCAAGCCCGGCAATGTTCATGTCTTTGCTGCCGGCCATCGGATGACGGCGGGCGTATTTGCTGCGAGCGCCGAGGCCGCCGCGCCCGCCATCTCGGCGGAAGGTGCGCGCGTGGGGACGCGCATCCTCGGTGCGATCGAGGCTACTTTCGCCGCCGTCGGTGCCAATACCAACCTTGGGATCATCTTGCTGTGTGCGCCGCTTGCCGCCGCAGCGGATGCCGGCGCCTCGGAGCTGCGCGCTTCGCTTGGCAAAGTCCTTCATGATCTTGACACGGATGATGCCGCCCTCGCCTTTCGGGCCATCGTCCGCGCCGCTCCGGCTGGCCTGGGGCATAGCGCGCGCCATGATGTGTTCGAGCCTGCCAACGTCACCCTGTTGCAGGCGATGACGGAGGCGGCGGATCGCGACGCGATTGCGCGGCAATATGCAACCAATTTTGCCGACATTTTTGATCTCGGCCTGCCGCTCTTCGAAGCCGCCCGCCGGCGGCACACAGAGCTAAAATGGGCCACGCTTACGACCTATCTGGGATTTTTGTCGGCGTTTCCCGACAGCCATATTTTGCGGAAGTACGATGCGCAGACCGCCGAGCAGGTCCGCCGCGCTGCAGCAGCGCATCTTGCGTCGCTGCAGTCCGCAGCGTCTGCGGCCCAACTTCTTCCCGCGCTCTTGGCCTGGGATGCCGCATTAAAGGCCGATGGCCTCAATCCCGGCACCAGCGCCGACCTCACAGTCGCCAGCCTTTTCGCAGATCGTTTGCGGACCATCTTGCCGTCGGTGCGTAACAGTGGTTGACTTGGCAATGTGGGACCGGGTCCCGCCGCTATCTGGCTAACCGGTCCGGCTGTCCACGCCGGGCGCTGACAACAAGGATAGATGTTAACCGGAAGGCGAAGGCCAAAAGGCCTTACGCGTTGTATTTCCTTGGGAGGAGATGGCGATGGCAAAGATCAACGGACTCTGCGTGGGTGAATCGCTGGTCGGCGATGGCAATGAGGTCGCTCACATCGACCTGATCATGGGTCCGCGCGGCAGCGCGGCCGAGGCGGCGTTCGCAAACTGCCTGACCAACAACAAAGACGGCTTCACGTCGCTGCTCGCGGTGGTGGCGCCGAATCTGCTGTGCAAGCCCGCTACCGTTATGTTCAACAAGGTGACGATCAAAGGCGCCAAGCAGGCCGTGCAAATGTTCGGCCCGGCCCAGCACGCCGTCGCCAAGGCAGTCGCCGACAGCGTGGCCGAGGGCGTCATCCCGCAAGACGAAGCCGACAACCTCTTCATCTGCGTCGGCGTCTTCATCCACTGGGACGCGGCCGACGACAAGAAAATTCAGGACTACAATTATCGCGCCGTGAAAGAATCCATCGCGCGCGCGGTAAAAGGCGAGCCGTCGGCTGCCGAGGTCGTCGCCAAGCGCAACCAGGTCAAACATCCGTTCGCTCCCAACTAAGCAGCGTCCGGACCGGAAGCCTTCCGAGAAGAATAAAGCCACTTCGAGCGCCCGTCGCATACAAGCGCGGGCGTTCGAGGTGCGCAGGTTATCGTGCCTGCAGGCTCGCGATCTGCGCGCCGGCGAGCTTGCCATTGTGCAAGCACGAGGCAACGAGCGCGCCAGCGATGCCCGTTTTTGCCAGCGCGAACAGATCGTCCGCATCGCGGACGCCGCCGGCAGCGTACACACGCTTTTTTTCGCCAGCCAAGACTTTGATGGCCGAAAGCCTGTCCCGGTCGGGACCCATCGCGCTGCCGACACGGGCGAGCGTCATCGCGATCACCCTGCTCGGCCAAGCCCGCGTATCGCTCAGGAGCGCCGCCGGTCCTGCGAAAGCGTCAGCCCGGTAGTCGAGCGACAGGATGACCCGATCGTCGCCGGAAAGGCCGCGCACAACAGCATCGTCTTTTTGACTTTCGCTGCCCAAGACGAGGTGTCCAAGCCCAATGTCGAGCCAAGACCGGGCGCGCGCCAAGTCTGCCTCGCCATTGTCGACCCAGAATACGAGATCGGGAAATTCCGTTCTCAACTGGGTGAGCGCTGCGTCGTTATTTCCCAGGCCTTCAATGGCGTCGAGGTCCGCAATGTAAAATGTCTCGAACGGAAAGATCGACAGCAGACCACGCGCCACGTCCAACGGATTGCTGCTCGATGAAAGCGGCGTTTCGATCGGACGGTATCGGCTGCGCTGCCCGAGGCGCGCGTGCACGACGGCCCCCTCCTTCAGGTCGAGAACGGGTATGACCTCCACCATGCCGGAACCTTGCGTCGTGACAGCCGATCCGGCCATCGTATATCGCGTGGTTGCGATAGGCGAGGCGACATGAACGTTGTCATTGGATGGGACATCGGCGGCGTACACCTTAAGGCGGCGCGCGCCGACGATGGGCGCATCACCAAAGTCGCGCAATATGCATCGCCGCTGCGGACCGGGACCGAGCGCCTGCTGCAGGCCTTCACGGCAGCGCAAAACGACATGGGACGCGCCGATCGTAATGTTGTCACCATGACCGGGGAGTTGGCCGACACGTTTTCGTCGCGCGGAGAAGGCGTCGAATGTCTCGCCACGCTGGCGGCGCAAGAACTCAGTGGCGTGTCGATTTATGCCGGCCCGGCCGGTTGGGTGAGACCGCAGGAGGCGCGGGCGCACAGCGCGGATGTTGCGTCGGCCAATTGGCATGCCTGTGCAGCGTTGATTGCGCGCCAGCGCAAGGACGCATTGTTCATCGATCTGGGATCGACTACGACCGATATTATCCCGATTGTTGGCGGCGCGGTGGCGGCCCGCGGCTACACCGACTCGGAACGGTTAGGCGCCGGTGAGCTGGTCTACACCGGGCTGGTGCGCGGCTTCGTCATGGCGACCGCGGTCCGGGCGCCGGTGCGCGGCATATGGACGCCACTGATCAACGAGAATTTTGCAACCATGGCCGACGTTCATCGCATTCTCGGCACGCTGCCAGCCGGTGTCGATCTGATGGCCACGGCCGACGGGCGCGAGAAGTCCGTCGCCGCATCGCGCGCGCGGCTTGCGCGTATGCTGGGAGCCGATGCATCCGATGCCGACGACGAGAGCTGGATGTTGGCGGCGCGATGGTTTGCCGAATCGCAAGTGCGCGGGATCGCCGACGCGGCGGCGCTGGTGTTGTCAAGCGGAGCCTTGAGGCCGCCCCTGCCCGTTATTGCGGCAGGCATCGGCCTTTCCGTCGTTGCCGAGATCGCGCGTCGCTTGGGCTGTGCCTATTCCACCTTCGATGAATTCGTCGACGTCACGCCGGACCTGAAGACCGCCGTGTGCCATTGCGCGCCCGCGGCCGCCCTCGCCGCGTTGGGCTCTCGGTGACGCGGTCGAGCGGAATTAGGGAAGTTCGACCGCGATCACGTGGAAATTATCGGGCGAGCATTGCCGCATTGTTCGCAGCAGGTGGAGACTGGCTGGCCAGATTACGGCTTCGCGTGCAGATCACCTTGACAACTTCACCGTCGCTGAGATCGCGTCCGAGCGCCGTCTCGGCGAAGTAGGCTTGGCCATGCACGAAGCATGCAACCGGACTTACGAACGCTTCGGGATCGCGTACCACCTGCAAGGCGTTGTCTGCGGTGCAGGCCCCGAGGTCCGGTACAGCGGCCAGTGAGCAGACCAGGATTAAGGCGGACAACATCTATTGCTCCGTTTTTGTTAGACACGGTGCTTAGACGTTCTCCCTAGACCCGCCACGTCGCCGCAGCGGTTTGCAAACGTCTGCAAGCAAAAACGAGGCCAACTTTGCAATGATGGCAGAGTTGGGCAAGCATCGTGGGCGCTTGGGGACGTGCCGGGACCCGAGAGTTTCGATATAAATCGCGCCGTTGAAAGCGTCGCCGAGTGGTATTACGGCACCGATACCGAAATTCGAGCGGCGCCTTCGTTGCCGCGTCTCGGCTAGTCTTTCGTCGTGGGCAATGTCGCCGCTCGTTTCAATCACGGGCTCGCTCGGCTGCCGGCGACCCGCACAATCGAGCGATACCCAATCTCGAACTGATAGGGTCCTGTAGGGCTGTAGACTTCTCAGCGACCTTTCAGCAGGAAGGCAAGGCTGCGCTGGTTGAACGCCTCCAAATCTTCCATCTGCGGCCAATGACTGCAGTTCCTCATCTCAAAGACGCTGACATGGGGAATGAGCTTGGCGAGCGTGCGTGCGGTATCAAGGAATACGTCCGCGTGATCCACCGCGGCGATGATCAGCGTCGGGGCCTGCAGCGCCTTCCAATCCTGGTCGGGAATCCGGTTTCGATTGTAGATGTCGGGATCGAGCAGCGCCAAAATATGCGACATGGCGCGCTTCATCTCGGGCCGGCTGTAGAGCGATAGCCGCGTGGCGATGAGATCGTCCCAGACCCCGTTGGGGTCATGGAAAAGGCCCTTGAAGATTTCGCGAACATTGTCCCATGTCGGGTTCGCTGCGGCCGCCGAGCGCGAACTCTTGATGTCGCCCTGTACCGGCCGCGCCGGAAAATATGCCGTCGCCGACAACAGAATAAGCTTGTCCACCATGGCGGGATGGTCGATCGCGAACCGGCAAGCGACCCGCGCGCCAAGCGACAGACCGATGACGGACGCTTTCTTGATGCCCATGGCATAGAAGAAGTCCACGGCATGCCGTACGTAATGTTCGGTCTCGTAGTCGTAGTCCGGCTTTCCGGTCATCCCAGAGCCGATCATGTCAAAGGCTATGCAGTTAAAATGCTCCGCATGAGCCGCGATATTCGCCGCGAAGTTCTCCAGACTGCCGGCGGTACCATGAAGCATGACCAGCGGCGGGTTGGATTCGCTGCCGGCCTGGACAAACCGTGTGCTGATTCCACCGGCGTCGATCCAGCCCTGGCGAAAGGGGGTCGCGAGCAATTCCGTCCAAATGCTGCGATAAGGGGCCTGCATTCACTGAACTCCATTTTGTGCAGAAAGCATTGAGGCGCGGCTGAGGCGCGCGCCGTCATCGCGCGAAAACCGGCACGGCCGTCGGCCGTCGGCTGGCGGTGCGGTCCATGAACATGATCTTGTCCGCGGCAAGGCGATAGTCGGGAAAGCGCTCGAGGAAGCCTGCCACCGCGATTCGCAGCTCCAGCCGAGCCAGTGCCGCACCCAGGCAATAATGCACGCCATGGCCGAGCGTCACGTGGCGGTTTGGATCGCGCGTGATGTCGATCCGATCAGGGTCCCTGAACTGGCTCGGGTCGCGATTGGCGGCGCCGATCATGATGTGGAGAATCTGGCCCTTGCGGACGTGCACGCCGCCGATTTCGAAATCTTCGCGCGCGGTCCGGATACCGCGCTGGGTCGGGGCGTCGAAGCGCAAAAATTCCTCGGCGGCCAGGTTGATGAGCTTGGGATCGGCCTTGAGCTTGGCCAGCTGGTCCGGGAATTGGTGCAGCCACCACAGCGACATCGCGATCGCGCTGCGCGACGTGCCGCCGCCGGCGGTCGCCATCATGTTGCAGGTAGCAAGAATTTCGAGGTCGGTGAGCCGCTCGCCCCCCGCCTCGGCCTGCACCATGGCCGAGATCATGTCATCGCCGGGCTCGCGCCGGCGCTGCTCGATCAGGGGCATGAAATAAGCCTGCTGGGCATCGAGGATATCGCGCTGCTCTTTAGCCATCGCGTCCTTGTCGGGGGCAACCGGCTGGAACAGGAAATTGGAGCAACGATCGCTCCAGTGCCGCATCATCGCTTCATCGGAGTCGGGCAGACCGAGAAGATCGAGCATGACCTGGGTCGGAAGCCGGGCCGCGAAATCGAGATAAGCGTCGAACGCGTCCCGCGATTGCAGTTCATCGAGGATCACGTCGACGCGGCGCTGCATCATCGGCCGCAGGCGCTCGACCGCGCGCGGCGTCATGGCCTTGAGGAACAGCGCCTTCAAGCGGTCGTGGTAGGCGTCGTCGCGGTAGAGCAGCCAGCGATGGTAGTGCTCGACGATGTCGCTGAAACGCTCCGGATTGGTATGCGGGAGATACGAATAGAGCGTCTCGATCCGATCGACGCTCAGGTCGGGGCGATCCTGCAATTCGAATACGTCGTTGTAGCGGGTGAAGTACCAGGCTCGCGCTTTTTCCGACCAATGCACGGGTTCCTGTTCGCGCATTGTCTTGTAATAGGGATAGGGATCCTGCACCGCCGCGGCGGTGAACAGGCCATAGCTGTCCAGGTCCGCGGATGCCCTCGTCATACGTGGCCCCAAGCGCGGCGTCCGACCTCGACCAAGAGTTCGATCTTGAGGGTCTGGGTGTCGGCGGTAAGCTTGCTCGGCAAGACCGCGAATTTCGACATTGCCGCACTGGCGAAGCCGCATTGCGGGCAGATGCCGAGTCGCTCCATCGGCGCATAACGGGCGGCGTCCTCGATCCGGCGCATCAGATCGTCCGCCGATTCCAGCGCAGGGTTCTTGGTGCTAATGATGCCGAGATAAGCGCGTTTGCCGGCCGGCAGGAAACGCAGCGGCGCGAAATCTCCGGCGCGGGGCGAGTCATATTCAAGCAAATAGGCATCGACATCGGAGCGCGCGAACAAGGCCTCGGCGATCGGCGCGTAGCCGCCATCGCCCATCCACAGGCCTTCCATATTGCCTCGGCATAGATGCATGCCGATGGTCATGTCGGCGGGGCGGCCGGCGATGGCGCGGTTGAGGACGTCGATATAGGTCGCCGCCAGTTGATCGGGGTCGTCACCTTCGCTCTTCGCCAGCGCGCGAATGTTTTTGTCGCACAATAGCGCAAGCGGTACCTCGTCCAGCTGCAGATAACGGCAGCCTGCGGCGTAGAGCTCTTTGATTTCCTGCTGGTACACCGCGATCAAGTCGTCCCAATAACTTTCGACGTCGGGGTAGATTTTTGGATCAACCGCATCCTTGAACTGGCCGAAATGCATGTGCGAGGGCGTCGGCATCGTCACCTTGGCCGGTTTGGTCGTGACCGATTTGATGAATTTGAAGTCTTCGTTGACGATGGGTCTGGTGCGTCGGACTCGCTTGGTTGCGAGCGGTGCCGGCGACGGCGTTGAAAATCCGTCATCGTTCCGGAAGCTGAGCTTGGAGGCGCGAAACTCGAAGCCTTCCACCGCATTGAGAAAGCCGCGCGACCAACCGCCGCGGCGAAACTCGCCATCGGTGACGATCGGCAGGCCCAATGCCTCCTGCATCGCAACGGCGTCGCGGATGGCGTGGTCCTGCACCTCGCGCAGCTTAGCCGCGGCAAGCTTGCCGCTCTCCCAGTCACGCCACGCCGCCATGAGCTCCGGCGGCCTTTTCAGGCTGCCGACGTGATCGACGGAATTCGATGGAACACGAGATGCTACCACGGCTGGTCTCTCCGGTCTCAGATGGCGGCGGCGGCTTTTGGCGCCCGCCGTGAAGTCGGTTCGGATCGGGCGCGCCAGGGCAGGCGGGTCAGCACCTTTTCCAGCTCGGCCGGAGACGACGCAACGCCGAGGATGTATCGATCCGGGCGAATGACAACGGCTTCGGCGCGCAGCTCCGCGAGATAGGCGTCCGCCTCGCCATCGGCGGCGACCAGAGCCAAACGAGGGTCCTCGAGCCTGGCGCGTGTCGCCACCGGCAATGCATTGAGCAGTCGGGCCGTTGCCAGCACTGCGAAGCGATAGCCGACCCGATCGTCGAGCAGCGTCCCGTCTGCAAGTCTCGGCTGGCGGGAGCGGGAAGCCGCGGGCGGCGGAGCGTCGCCGTGCAAGCCGCGGCCCAGCCGCGGCATGATCGGCCGCAGCATGGTCGGGTTGGCGATGAGATCGCGGTCGCGCTGGCGGGCTTTTTCCGGATCGGTGGTCTGGATCACGCTGCCGAGCTCAACGGCGAGCTCAATGTAGGCGCGCACGTGCTCCATGCGCTCCGATTCGTAAGTATCGAGCAGGCTGTCCGCGGCATCGTCCGCAATCACGTCGCGCAACTTCCACGCCAGGTTGGCGGCGTCGCGCAGGCCGGAGCACATGCCCTGCCCCAGGAACGGCGGCATCTGGTGCGCGGCGTCGCCCGCGAGCAACAGCTGCTCGCGCCGCCACTGCGTCGAAAGCGCGGAGTGGAACGTGTAAACGACCGCACGCTCGATCGTGGATTTGGCCGGGTCGATGTTCCACGGCTTGAGCATGTCGTAGACGCTCTCCGGTCGGGTGACCGCAGCCGGGTCATCCTGCGGCATGAGCATAAATTCCCAGCGGTGGCGCCTGCCCGGCATCGGGACGAAGGTCGTAGGCCGCGTCGGATCGCAATACTGGATCGCATCGACGACACGGCCGGATTCGTCCGCTGCTTCCGGCACGCCGCTGGGTGGCTCATCGAGGATCATGTCGAGCACGATCCAGCGTTCGTGCGAACGCAGATCCTGCAGCGCGGCGCCAATGAAGCGCCTGACGGTCGAGCGGGCGCCGTCGCAGCCGACAACGTAGCGGGCCGTGACCGCCGCAAGCGCGCCCGATGCGAGATTTTCGTAGCGGATGTGGACGCCGTCGGCGGTTTCGTCGAGCGCGAACACGTCACTGCGCAGGCGCACGTCGACCGACGGACAGCGCGACACGCCGCTGCGCAATACAGCCTCGAATTCCGGCTGATAGAAGCGATAGGCGTTGTTCCAGCCTTCGGGCCCGACGCCGCCACGGGTAATCAACAGCAGGAGCTTGCCGTCGGCGCTGACGTGGCGGATGTTGCGGCTGACGTTGAGCTGCGGCAGCAATTCGTCCGCCAGGCCCATGGTCTGGACCAGGCGCATGCCTTCGCCATCCAGCGAAACCGCGCGCGGCAGGTGGTAGACCGAGGGCTCGCGTTCAAGCACGACGGTCTTGAGGCCGCTCTGCCCGAGCAGATTTGCCAAGCTCGCGCCGACCGGGCCGTAGCCGATGATGCAGACATCGAAGTCAGGCGACGCCATGACGCGCTCGTATCGCCGTCAGGATTTCCTCAACCCCATCTTCGTGGCAATTTCGGCCTGGTAGTCGGCAATCGGCCGAAAGCCGGGCGCCTTGCGGCAGAAGGCGTCGGATTTGGCCCGTATCTGGTCGGCCGGCTGCGACAGATCGAGGTCCTCGATGCACGGCTGCTCGATGTACCATTGCGTGTCGCAGAACACTTCGAGGCGATTGCTTTCGGGATCACGAAAATAAAGCGACCAAGCGTTGCCATGATCCATCGGCCGCATATCGCTCACGCCCGGCTCGTTCTTCACGCGCCACCAGACCGCCTGCAAGTCCTCGACCGACGCGACCCGGAAGGAAATCTGGTTGATGTGATTGAAGCCGAGGTCCTTTGGGCGTCCGCTGATCAGGGCGACCTGGTGGTGGTCCTTTGGATCCCAACTGGTGAACACGATATCGGCACCGCGCACCTTGCCGCGGTCGGTGACGGTGAAACCGAGCACGCGGGTGTAAAAGTCCTCCATCATCGGCAGGTCGTGAACATAGAGCCCGATATGGCTCATGCTCAGCGGCACTCGCGGCGCCGTGTCGTTGCGGGATGCTAAAGCCGCGTCAGACATGACGAATTCCTCCCTTAATATTCTGTTCCCGACGCTAAGGCCGATGAACCGCGACAACCAGCAGTCTTGACTCGATGTCCGCACAGTGGACAATCGGCGGGCCGGGACTACAATGATGACGCAAAGCAGCAGCAAGACACGCGGCGGGAGTGTGCGCTCGCTCGAACGCGGCTTGGCTTTGCTGGTCGCCATCAATCGCCGCAAGCTGCCGTCCGTCGTCGAGCTTTCCCGCGATACGCGCCTGCCGCGGCCGACCGTATACCGCCTGCTGGAAACGCTGAGCCGAACCGGATTCGTCACGCGAAGCAGCCCGCACGACCGCTACTGTCTTACCAGCCGGGTGCGGGCTTTGAGCGACGGCTTCGCCGAGGATGACTGGATCGCCGAAATCGCGGCGCCGCTGATGGGCGAACTGACGCATCAGCTGGTCTGGCCGGTCGCGCTGATGACCTTCGAAGAAGACCGCATGCTGGTGCGCGAGACAACGCACGAAGCCAGCACGCTCTCGATCGATCACGGCATGGTCGGAAGACGCCTGCCGATGCTGCGGACGGCGGCGGGTCGTTGCTATCTTGCGTTTTGTCCCAGCGAGGAGAGGCGCGCCATCCTTGATATGCTGTCGCGTTCGAGGTCGCCCGAAGACCGTGCGGCGCGCGAGCCGCAGCGTGTCGCTAAGCTTCTAGACGCGATCCGCGTGCGCGGCTACGCCATCCAGGATCGCGAGATCAATCCGAAGACAACAGGTATCGCTGTGCCCATTCGCGTGGGTGCCCGCGTGCTCGGCGCCCTATCGCTGATCTGGATATCGTCCGGTCTGACGATCGACGACGCCGAGATCAAGCTTCTGCCTTTGCTGACATCGACCGCGGCCCGCATCGCGGACGCCGTCGGGGAACGCTAGCCGCGGGCCATCGGGGCTGTCCGCCTCACGCGAATGATTTCGCTGCGAACAAAAAACCTTCAGTGAATCAGTGTGTGCGGCAACCAGAGAACGATGCCCGGCAGCAGGATCAGAATGATCAGCACGGCGAAGTCGGCGACCAGAAACGGAACCACGCCGCGATAGATCGTGCCCATCGAGATCTTCGGCGCGATCGCGTGCAGCAGGAACACGATGATCCCCAGCGGCGGATGGATCAACGCCACCTCGACCTGGATGAGACAGATTACCCCCCACCACAGCGGATCGTATCCGAGGCTGACGACGATCGGCAGGACCAGAGGCAGGGTGATGAGAATCGACGACATCTCCTCGAAGAACGTTCCCAGCAGGATGTAGACGACCGTCAGAGTGAAGATGACGCCGAGCGGCGGGAAATGATGCCCTTCGATCCAGTGGACCAGCGTCTCCGGCACATGCGCCAGATTGATGAAATAGGTGAAAATCGGCGCCGCCATGAGGATCAAATAAAGCATCGCGGTGACAGAGCCCGCCTCGTACATGCCGCGCGCGAGTCCTTTCCAGGTCAATCGGCGACGCGCCAGCGCGAACAGGAGCGCCAGAATAGCCGCGGCGGAGGCCGCCTCATTGACCGTGAACACGCCGCTATAGATGCCGGCGAACACGCCGAGGAGGAGCGCGAGCGAGGGCGCCGCCTGCCGCGCCGCGTAAAGGCGCTCGCGCCATGACATCCGTGCGCTGACCGGCGCGATTTGTGGCCGCCGCCGCACCACAACGGCGATCGCCACGAGGTTGAACGCGATCGTGATCAAAGCCGGCACGATCGCGGCAACGAACATGTCGAGGATGAAGGTCTTCGCGACCACACAGTAAATGATCATCACCAGCGAGGGCGGGATGAGCGATTTCAGCGTTCCGCCTGCGGCGATCGTTCCGGTTGAGAACGCCGGCGAATAACCGCGATCCAGCATCTGCGGCAGCGCGACCTTGGCGAACGTCGCCGCCGTCGCTGTGCTCGAGCCGCAGATCGCGCCAAAGGCGGCTGACCCGCCGATCGTGGCGTAGGCGAGGCCGCCGCGGCGATGTCCGAGGAACGCCGCGGCGGCGCGGTAGACGTCCTCGGAGAAGCCGGCCATGCTCGCGAACACGCCCATGAGAAGAAACAGCGGTACGGCGGCCAGGTCCGTACTGGCGAGCACATAAGCGGGCTCCTGGGCGAGGAACGAGAAGGCCGGCATCCAGCCGCCGCCCTGCAAGGCGAATCCGACCACGCCCACGGTCATCATCGCAAAACCGATCGGGACTTGCAGCAGGATCAGAGCAAACAGCGCGGCGATCCCCAATGCGCCGACCACTGCCGGTGCCAAATCGTCACCCTCCCCCTCAGCCGGTTATTTCCGGATGTGCGTTCGGATAATCGCCGCGCAGGATTTGGACGCCCACGACGATCTGCAGCAAAGCGCTGATGCCAAGGATCACGGCAATGGCTCCCCAGACCGGAGCACTCGGAATGCGCAGCATCCACGTTGCCGTGCCGGTCGCCCATGCCTGGTTGGCGAACACCACGAATTGCCACGTCATCAGGATGAGAACGATCTCGACCAATATTGCCGCCGCCACGTCGGCGATCCGTCCGGCGCGCGGACCGATAATAGCGGACAGGAAGCGGATCGTGATGTTGCTGCGTTCGACGATGGCGACGGGAATGCAGCAGGCGACCGCAAAAGCCGCGACCAATCCGCCCACGTCGCGCACGGCGTCAATCGGGCGCGCAAAGAAAAATCGCAGAAACCCGTCCGCCATCGTCATGACGGCAAAGCACAACAGGGCGCCGAGGCCGAGGACCGCGAGCGCCTGGGCCAGCAATTTGCTTGTCCGATCGATCCGCGCCATCAAGCTAACTGTCCAGCCACGCCACCTAGCGCGGCACAATCTTGCGCAGAAAAGGCTGCCATGATGCAGGGCCGTGCCGGCGCACTTTATTGGGATCGGCGAACGAGAATGAAGAACCGCCTCGCCTTTCGGATGGCGCGCCGAAGGTGAAAGCCGCCTTAGCCCTTCTGCTCGGCCCGCACCTTGGCCAGCTCGGAGTCGAGCGCCGCCTTGAGTTCCTTGTGCCGGTCGCTGGCCGCCACCCATTGCTCGCGAACCGGCGTCAACAGCTTCTGCGCTTGGTCGAGATCGGCCTGGGAAGGAAACACGACCTTGTGTTTCGGATTGCTCTTTAGCTTCTCGAGATTTGCCGCATTGTAGCTGGTGATCGAATTTAATCCACACTTTGGTCAGCGCCGGTCCCGCGTTCCGCTCGATAATGGCGCGCGCGGATTCCGGGAGGGCATCGAATTTCTTCTTGTTCATGACAACGGTCAGTGGGACGACGCCGAGTCCGATAAAGAAATGATTGTTGGTGACCCGGTCGAGCCCGAAATCGAAGAACGGCGACATATGCGACGTGGTGCCGCTGATCGTGCCGCGACTGATGGCTTCGGGGATTTCTGTCACCGGCATTCCGATCGGGACGGCGCCGAAGGCGCGCAACGCGGCGCTCTCATTCTTGCTCGATGCGCGGATCGTCTTGCCCTTGAGATCGGCGATCGAATTGACCGGGAAGTTGGTGTGGATTGAGTAAGGCGCCGTGCCCCACAATCCGACAATATAGAAGTCGCCATAGTCCTTGAGCACGTTTCCGGCGGCAAGCCCCGACGCCACCAGCGAGGATTCACGCAGGTTCTTGAACATTCCCGGCAGCTCAAGAACCTCGGTGTCCGGGAAGCGCCCCGGCGAATAGGACGGTATCACCCAAGCCAGGTCGGCCACGCCGTCGACTACCATTTGCGGCTGCTGCCCCGGGTTGCGCCCGAGCGCGCCGTTCGGGAACAGGTCGAAGACGACGGCGTTGTTGGTTTCGCGCTGCACGGTTTCGGCAAATGGCTTCATCACCGTGCGGAAGGTTACTTCGCTGTCGGGGGTAAACACCGCCCATTTCAAGTGGTCTTCAGCCCGGGCGAACCTGCCGCCAAGGATCGCAGCCGCAGGCGCTGCCGCCGCCGTGGCAAGAAACTTGCGCCGGTTCATTCCATCCTCCCTCTCGCTCGTTCTGTTATTTCACGTTCGTTTTACGATCATGCCTCGGCGTGTGCCCGCTCCCAGGTGATTGGAAACACGTCGTCGAGAATGAGCGGATCGCCGGCCTTGAGCTTGGTCTCGGGCTCGCCTTCGATCTTCATGACGTTCGGCCGCGGATCCCACCACGCGTTGCGGCCGGCATAACGTACGGAAATCGCCGCCCGTCGCCCCGATGACTGATTGCCGCTGGCGCCATGTACGGTCAGCGGATGATGGCAGATGACATCGCCGGCATCGCATTCCCAGGACAGAAACCGGTATTGCGGATCGCCCTTGAGCTGCGAGAAATCAGGACACTCTTCCAGCTTCGCGTTGCTGAACCGCCGGTCCTTGTCAGGTGTGATGGCGCGGTAGAATTTGCCCCATTTGTGCGATCCGGCGACGTATTCGACGCCGCTGCCCTCGACGGTCACCGGCGTCAGCGCGACCCAGAGCGAAATGATGTCGTTGCCCAACGCGGGCCAGAACGGCAGATCCTGATGCCAATCGGTCGCCGACTGCGTGCCAGGCTCCTTGATGAAGGCTTGGTCGTAGAACAGCGAAACCCGGTCGGCACCGAGCAGGTGTGCGCCGAGTTCGGGCAAGGGCGAATGGAGCGCGAACTCGCGAAAATCCGGGTCCCAGCGCCACATGAATACGTTCATGTGGAACCGGCCGGGATCTCCGGCTTTGGTGGCCTCGCGGGCGCGCTTTCCCGGATTAAGTAACAGGCGTTCCACGGCCGCGTTCATGCGCTCGCACCATTCGCGGTCGACACATTACGAACGCAGATGGCCCCATCCTCGCGGAAGCGGGCCATCGTCCGGCGTGACCGGACGCAATGGATGCTTGTTCACGTGTGTGCTCCATGCAAATTTTCTTAAGTTTTATGCGCTTGCGAGACACTGCCTCGGCGCCCCCGGCGGTACAACGTTGCGCCGTACTGAGTCCGAGGGGCGGACATCAAGTGCGAACATGAAGAAGATGCTTTCGGCTGATCCAGGGAACCCAGTGAGCCCGTGCGATGCTGTCGTGGTCGTCACTTCACAAAACGGAGGCGTGTGAAGTCTCGGACGTCTGTCGCGGCCGCCAGATCGCAACATGCGTGACTTCGGCAACGCATCTTTGACCGTCAGCGATGACGATCGCGTCGAATTCGACGATCGCATGACCCTTTGAGACAACGTTCGATTTGATCTCGGAGCGCAGCGTCAGTTGTTCGCCGACGCGCACTGCGGCGTAATTGCGCACCTTGCTGCCGACATGAATCCAGGGGCCAAGGACGACATTCTGGACAAGCGCCATATTCGCGAGCCGCAGGATCTGCCCGGGATGGACCAATCCGTCGGTACGATAGATCGGCGCCGTTTCGCGGATATCGTCGAGATAGGTGGAAAGCATGGCCCGATCAATCGTCAAAGGCGTAATGCCGAGCACGCGCCCCGGCGCCAGCGAAGTTTCGCTCGCCTGCGGCCGCGCGGCGGGCGGCGTGCCTGCGGGCACCGCGTCGACGCTGGGTGCCGGGCGTTGATCCGATGGCCAAAACGCGCGTCCCGTCGCGCAACGCTCCCGCTCGCTCTCGACGTAGAGCGCGAGCGCGTTGTTCTCTTCCGTCGCCGTCACGCGGGCGACGGCGCCATCGTAAACCGGCTTTACAAATCGGCATTCCATCAGGCCACTCTCAAGCCAGGCGCGGCCCCAGCTGGCCACCGGCATATGCGTCATGTACGCATAGACCTCGACTCCCGGGACAAGCCCGCCGCGAAACCCAAACCGTCGTGCGACCGAATTGTCGTGGATTTTGTTGTCCGAAGATGCCGCGGTATTGAAGGCATTCACTTCGTATGCGGCTGGCACGCGCATTGTTTCCCTTTAGCTCGAGGCGTGGCGGGCGATTTACGTGATGCGAGACGGCCGATCCGACCCCTCCCCGCCCGGCACCGCAATGTGCGACCCTATCGAAAGTCGCTTCGTCCGACGAGACGGTCCGGCAAACCGCGCGGTTCAAGTCCTGACGACCGTCCGTCTCATGCTGCTGCGGCACCCGATGCCGATAGATCTCGTATTCCAACGGCCGAAGTCCGAAAAACAGGATCCCGCGGCGCCCGAGGGGCAATTCCTCCCCACAAATTCAGCGGAAATGACGCGCGTGATCGCGTACAATTCAGTCGCGAGGTTAGGCGATGGCATTAACGAAAACCGGCATTTGCGACTTCGGCTGGAAGGCCGGCGACTTCGCGCTCAAGGGCGTGGATGGACGATCCTATACGCTCGCCGATGTGCGCGGACCGAATGGCACCCTCGTCGTCTTCATCTGCAATCACTGCCCGTATGTAAAGGCAAGCATTGGCCGCATCGTGGCGGAAGCCGGAGCGCTGCGCGAGATCGGAATCGGAGTGATCGCCATCATGCCGAACGACATCGAGGCTTACCGCGAGGACTCCTTTGACAACATGAAAGCATTTGCGGCGAAGCATAGCTTCACGTTTCCCTACGTCATCGACCAAACGCAGGAGGTGGCGCGGGCCTATGGCGCTCAGTGCACGCCGGATTTCTTCGGCTTCAACGCGCAAGACGAGCTGCAGTATCGCGGACGGCTCGATGCGTCACGGATGACGCCGGTGGCGAACGCCCGCCGCGACCTTTTCGAGGCGATGAAGCAGATCGCACGAACCGGCCGCGGACCGGCGGAGCAAATTGCTTCGATGGGATGTTCGATCAAGTGGAAGGATTGAGGGGTAAAGCCCGCGCTCAGGATTGACGACAAACGATGAGAGGCGCATCCGAACTATATCGGCGGCAGGTGCGGAAGCGCGATCCAGAGCAGCGCCCTCTTTTGATCTGCCGATCGCACACGCGATGAAGGCCCACGACAGGAGTTATAATTCAATAAGTTCGGAAGGGTGGCCGAGTGGTTTAAGGCACCGGTCTTGAAATTCTAAAATTGCCGTCTCGGCCCATTCCCACACGTCACAAAACATCCGATTTTACGGGCATTTCTGCGCCCCGGTCGCGTTGCCCGTCTATTCTTTTCCCGGCCCGTCCCTACCCGTTCGGTGGCAATTTCGGTAGCAACGGACGCGTTCTGTTCTTAGCCGCTGTGCCAAGGCGCCAACAATCTCGATGGGACGGAGCGCGGGATTTTCGGGGCGACCCCTCGCGCCCCCGCCCCAAAAGAAATTTGGCTCTCTCGGTGGAGTGCGCCCTTGACGGTGGACAGATTGCAGGTTGGGAATTGACCGGACCTATCGGGCTTTCAGAGGATGAAAGCCATGGCCAAGCACCGCGCCCATAGCATCGAATTCAAACGGCAGATCGCCCAGGACTTCATTGCAGGCGAGACGCTTCATGCTCTCGCCAACCGACACGACATCTCGCGCAACCTCATCCGCATCTGGGTGCGGAAGTTTGCGGCCGGGGCGTTCGATGATGACGCCCAGGCGGCTGATTTGCTTCAGGACTACGAGGCAAAGATCGCGGCGCTGGAGCGTATGGTCGGTCGGCAGGCCCTCGAAATCGAGTTTCTAAAAGGGGCTCTGAAAAACGCACCGCGGCCGAGAAGCGCGAGTACATCCGTCATCACCGGCCCCATGGTCTCTTCATCGCCGAAGGATGCCGGCTGATGGGCCTGTTTCGCTCCACCTACTACGACGTTCCGTCATTGCCGATTGACGACGCTGCTGCTACGTTGGAAACCCCAGAGACTCCCGATCGGTTAACGTGACAATCACAACGGTAAGGCGAGCCATAACCATCGCTTCCCGCTCTGCGCTCGGCACCGCACGCAGGAACCCCGGCGTTCCTAGCCTTCGTTGAAATCTGTTAACATCTCACCTGTGATTCTAGTGGGTATTTGTGGATTATTCAATAACAATCTTGACAAATCATATGCGTGGTACTAAAGGCCGCGCCCGAATTCGTGATTGAATTTCTTAGCTTTTTCCGCCCTCAATTACCCGGAAGCGCCGCCGCCGATCAGGTGCAGTCTCAGTCGGGTCCGGCGTAGCGATCGACCAATCATGATCGGTGAGACCAAGGTTCTCTAGCTTCTTCGAAAAGCCGTTTGTGAGCCGAGTGAACCGCGAGCCCCTACAGCTGAGTAGCGGTGCGCCGCGTCCTTGCGAAGATCGGTTACGGCATAGGTCTTATTGATGACGCCGTGAGTGACGCGCGAGCTGCATGCGTCGCGGATAGCGGGCGGGGAGGCGTGAAAGCCATTAGTGGAAATCTCAGGCGTGCCAAAGGTACACCTCGCGAGCCGCGCAGTAGCAGTGCTGGCTTATGGGCCTCGTTGAAGGATCGGGCGACCAACTACGCTTAAGCGACGATGAAGTCACTCCACGCCCGCAACGTCGTTAGCGGCGGCCCGCGTGGCCTTTCTTCCTTGCCGGCAACCTCAACAGCTCAGCAGGTTCAACACCGAGCACAGCGGCGAGTTTGCCGATGATTTCGAGGCCGGGGTAGCTGGCGCCTTTCTCCAGCCTGCTCATGTAGCTGCGGTTTACGCTCGCCTCTAGGCCAAGTCCTCTTGGGAGAGGCCCTTGGCGTGCCTAAGCCGGCGCAGGTTGGCGGCAAAGACTTGGCGCAAATCCATGCGCCAAACCAAGCGGTTTGTTGGCTATTGACCCACCGCTCTAAACCAACAAAACTCAGGACTCTGGCGGGGCCGGGTATGCGCTGCAGTATTGGCACTCGCGTGTTTGGCGCTGCTAATTCAGGGTTGCGCAGAAACGCGTTGGGTGGACATCACGCAAACGGGTCGGGGAAAAGCCCAGCTCGAAATGGATTCTGCCGCCTTGCGAGATGATGTTAGAGCAGTCGCCGGCGGGGCAACCCGCGGAAGCGAGCAGCAGCAAGGCTGCGACCACATTGAACGTCGCTACTCAGTTGATCAACGCACAGAACTTTCGTGACACTTGCCTGCTTTCTCGGGGCTGGAAAAACGTTGCCGTCGCCAATTCGGCACCAACGCCATAAGTCCGCAGAGGATTGATCCATGAAAATCGCAATTAGCGCACTCGTTGTTTTTCTGGGCGTCTGCGGCTTCGCCAATGCTCAGGTGTCCTGTCAGGACAATGGCAATTTCACCTCCTGCAGTAAAGGGCAAACATTCCAGCGAAACGGCCCTTTCACATACGACAACCAAGGCAACTCTTGGCAGCAAAACGGCAATTTTACCTACGGATCGAATGGGACCACGTATCAGCAAAACGGCCCTTTTACCTACGACAACCACGGTAACTCGTGGCAGCAAAACGGCCCCTTCACCTACGGTTCCAACGGCACGACGTGCCAGCGGGTTGGCGTCTTCACCTACTGTAATTGAGAAACCCGATCACGGTCGGCATAACCTTCGTATAACGATCCACAATCATCTAAATGGGTCAAGATTTTCTCCGACCAGGCCATGATGCTGGCGGCCATCGACCATGCACCACCACGATCCTGGAGATGAACGTCGAGCGTTTATCGCCGGAAAGCCGCGGTCAAACGCAAAGCGTGGCCCAGCCGATTGAACGGTAACACTGCGCAACCATCATAACGCCGTGACCCTTCGCGAAGATGCAAAGTCTCTGAGTTTGCGTCGCTTCCGAGGAACACCGGACATGGAGCCATTGTTGCTGCGCAACGATCTGTAGCGATTGACCCGTTCGGAAGTGGAGTGTGCATTGCAGCGGTCGAAACTATGCTGATTGTGTGAGGCCATGCGCAAAATTGCAGGACGTCATCGACGGTTCGATCCGTCGTTCATTGATACCCCAAGGCGGCCCGGTCCCAACGCAACGTCAGCTCCAAATTTAGCGCCGAGGATTGTTTGGCCAGGTTCGAGCGGTCTACTGCGCTGAGAATTTATCGGATAAACTCCCCGATGCCCTCGTCCTCGTGGGAAGGGCCGCGATGCAGCTGATAGCGGATTGGCTCGAGAAGCTCGGCATGTCCGAGTACGCGAAGGCCTTTGCCGAAAACCGCATTGATTTCTCGGTCCTGCCCGATCTGACCGATCAGGACTTGGAGAAGCTGGGCGTTCTCCTCGGTGATCGGCGCAAAATGCTGCGCGCGATCGCCAACCTCGACAACACGCCTGCTGCGCCTCCTCGCGCGGCGGCATCGGCACCTTCACTGACTGTGCAGCCGCTTCCGGAAGTCGCCGCTGCCGGTGAGCGGCGCTATCTCACGGTGATGTTCTGCGATCTGGTGGATTCGACCGGCATCGCTGCGCGGCTCGACGCCGAGGAATGGCGCGATCTCGTCAGCTCCTATCGCGATGCCGCCACGGCGGCGGTGACGGAGATGGGCGGGCATGTCGCCAAGAAGCTCGGCGACGGGCTGATGGCGCTGTTCGGCTACCCGGTGGCGCATGAGAACGACGCCGAACGCGCGGCGCGGGCGGCGCTCACGATCCAGCGGGCGCTCGCCGAGTTGAACCGCAAGAACGAAGGCGCCGGCAAGCCGGTGCTCGCCGCCCGCATCGGGCTGGAAACCGGCCCGGCGGTCGTGGATGCAGCCGGCGAGATTTACGGCGACGTGGCCAACGTCGCGGCGCGGCTACAGGCGCTGGCCGAACCGGGCGCGGTCCTGGTCACTGCGCGGGTGCAGCGCCAGGTCGCTGGGCTGTTTGTAGCGGAAGAACGCGGCATCCACGCCCTCAAGGGCGTGCCGGAGCCGACAGTATTGTACCGGCTCGTCCGCGCCAGCGGCGGTAGACGCCGCTCCGGGCAGCGCCAGCTCACGCCGCTCGTCGGCCGCGACGACGAAATGACGATGCTGCTGAGGCGCTGGGAACGGGCGCGACAGCGCGACGGCCAATTGGTGATGATCGTCGGCGAGCCCGGGCTCGGAAAATCGCGCCTGATCGAAGAATTCCATAACCGACTGAGGGACACGCCGCACACCTGGGTCGAATGGAGCTGTTCGCAGCTTTTGCAGAACACGCCGCTGCATCCGATCGCCGAATGGGGCCGCCAGCGCGTTCGGCAGCGCCGACGTGCCGGCGGGGCAGCGCCTCGCGGACCTTGAAACCTCTCTCGCGCAGGTCAAGCTCGACCCGGCGGAAAATGCGTCTTTGCTCGCGCCGTTGCTCGATATTCCGCTGCCGCCGGAACGTGCACTGGGTCTGGCGCCTGAGGAATTGCGGCGCCGGCAATTGGCCGCATTGACCAATTGGGTGATGGCTGGCGCGCAGGTCGCAGCCGGTAGTGCTGGCGTTCGAGGATTTGCATTGGGCCGATCCGAAAACGCTTGATGTGCTGCGCGGCATCGCCGAACGCGGCGCGCTAGCGCCATTGTTCATCGTGGCGACGACCGGCCCGGAATTTCGTCCGCCTTGGGGCATACGCTCGCATCACGGCACGCTTTCGTTGGCACCGCTGGATCGCCAGCAAGTGCGCGACATGGTGGTGGAGCTGTCCGCGCGCCACGCGCTGGCACGCGACGTGGTGGAAGATGTCGCTGCGCGCACCGGCGGCGTGCCATTGTTCGTCGAGGAAGTCACACGGCTTCTCCTGGAGCGCGGCGAGGGTGGTGGCGGCATTCAGGCCATTCCGCCGACGCTGCAGCAATCGCTGATGGCGCGGCTCGACCGGCTGGGCCCAGCGCGCGAGGTGGCGCAGATCGGCTCGGTGATCGGCCGCGGCTTCTCTCACGGCCTGCTGCGCGCGCTCGCCGGAATGGAGGACGCCGCCCTGCAAGCGGCGCTAGAGAAACTCGCTGATGCCGACATTGTGCTGGTCCAGGGCCTGCCGCCGGAAAGCGATTACCGTTTCAAGCACGCGCTCATTCAGGACGCGGCCTACGAAAATCTGCTCAAGAGCCGGCGCCAGGTCCTGCACCGCCGCGTCGCCGAGAATTTGCGCGACCGCTTCTCCGCCACGGCGGCCGCCGAGCCGGAAGCGCTCGCTTATCACTTTACGCAAGCGGGACTGACCGAACAGGCGATCGAATGGTGGGGCACAGCGGGACAGCGCTCCCTCGCGCGATACGCGCTTGCTGAAGCCTCAGAGCAGCTCAAACGGGCGCTTGACCAAATCGCGACTTTGCCGACAACGCCGACTTTGCGTCGCGAGGAGATCAAGCTTGAAGTTGCTTTCGCGAACGCTCTGGCACTTACGGGCGACCTTGTGGATGGCAAAGAGCACTACGACCGGGCGCTCGCGATTTACGATCCTGCCGAACACGGTCCGCTTACGACGCGTTCTGGCCGGGATGTCGGGGTGACCCTCTTGTCGTTTCGTGCGGTGTGTGTGTGGCAACTCGGTTATCCCGCAGCTTCCCGCAATGACGGCGAGCGCGCAGTCAAGAATGCGCGCGAAACCAGCCAGGCTACCACATTGATGTATGGGCTGTATTTCGCAGGTGATAACTACACCTTCTGCGGAAATTATGCCGCTGCAAATGCGCAGGTCGATGAGCTCATCGCTTTGGCCGATGAACGAGGGGCACCGTACTGGAAAGCACAGGGAACCGCAATGCAGGGTTGGCTTTTTGCTCTGTCTGGTTTACTTAAGGCTTCGACACGCTCGATCTGAAAGAAGCCAAGGCGCTGCTCGACGAGCTACACGCCTGACAACGAACTTCGAAAACGGCCTGTCAGCGCCTACGTCGTGCTGCACTAGGCCAGATTTGTCCGTTGAACATCACCGAATTTGTTGTAGTGCATGAGTTCGTTCGCGGTCCTTCGCGACGTGCCGTCTAAGGATCGCTTATGGTCGCTTTCGGCGCAAAGCGGAAATGGCGTTGTGATCTTGCATGCCGTCAGCGCCGCTTCCAGCCGTCGTGGACGGTCGAAGCGCGAGGGATTAACCTGTCGGCAAAAGACCCGTGAGGCGTAACCCATGACCAACAACCTGCTCGAACAAGCGATCGACTGCAATGACGGTGACCACGCCGCCAAGATCATTCAACATGCGCTCGGCATCGAAAGCGATAACGTCGTCAATTACGTGTTCCCGAGAACCTGGCCGGCCGATCGCGAGCAGCGCGCCCGCATCATCGGCGAATGGCTGCAGACGAGGCTCGCTTTCTGGTCTCGTAACCATCCCGCACGCCGCTTCTCGCCGCCCTCGTCGGCGGCCGCTTTTCGGTTTACGGGGTCATTTACGGACGCTTCATTCAAAGGTCCTACACTGCCCGCCATGTTTACAAAGTTCCGTGAGTTCTTGGTTGACGAGTTCGGTGCAACCGCCATTGAATACGCCCTGATCGCCGCGGGCATTGCAGTCGTCATTATTACTGCAGTAAAGGGCATCGGCACGAAGCTCAACACCACCTTTTCCTCGATCTCGACGCAGTTGAAATAGATAAGACGCCGCGCCCTCAACCGTAAACGTTAATTCCTGATCGTGATGGAAATCATCGGCCGGCGCATGCTCCCTTGGTGACGGGCAGCGCGTCAGCGCGCCTTCCTTGGGCCCCAAGCGGCGCGCCCGGACAGCCCGCTTGGGGTTCCTGGCTTTGATCGACGATAGACCGCAGACAGATGGCATGAGCGACCACAAATTCAGGGTCGGGCAGAACGTATATTGCGCGCTTCCTTTCAACGGCAGCCCGCGCACTGTCTATAAGATCGTCCAGCTCTTGCCGGCGGACAGCGACGAATTTCAATATCGGGTCAAAAGCGCCGACGAGCCACACGAGCGCGTAGTCAAGGAACGCCAGCTCTCTCCAGCCTGGGATTCACGAGGTAGACATTGGCCGGCCGCCGCTTCCCGCCGCTTGGGTGATCGATGAGCACCGTGAAAGACGCGACTGGCCAGGCGCTCGGCTATTCCTAGGCACGAGGTCTCTTCAGAACGTCTAACAGGAGCAGCGGTTGGCCAAAGCCTTTAATGTAAACGTAACCTCCCAAGTCTGCTCGGCTTTATTTCGATCATGCCTGAGGCCTTCCCTGCTGCGCTTGGCGGGTCTTGACTGAAGGGAACAGAAAGAGAACAATCCGCCGTCAGAGTCAAGGACAGAGGCGACCATGGACGCGGACAAAGGAACCGCATGGCTGCGCAAGTTCGATGAGGAGTGCCCCTACCAAGTGGTGCTTCCGCGACAGCAGCTTTCCGATGACAGCGAGATCATGAACTTCCTCATGTCGTACGTCGGGAAGTTCGATATGTACGTCGAAGACGATTATGCGACGTTCGTGCGCTATTGCTTCGAGGACCCGCTGGACGAGGCGATATTTCGGTCGCGCTTTGAGCCGGGGGCCGAGCGCTTCAGGCTGGCGGGCGGAGGTGCCGTCTCGACTTTCGGAAGTAAGGTGCGCCTGTTCGAGTGGCACCGGCCGAGGACCCCAGCGGCTTAAGTTGGCAACTGACGCCCGGCGTTTTCCCGTTCAGCAGTTTCCGCCGCTGCAACCATCAGCTAGGGCGGCCTGCGAGAAGATGGTGGCCTCGGCGACGGTCACGACCGCCAAACCGGTGACTAGGGCGAAGGCTAGGACCATCAGGACTGCGATCTGCTTCACGGAAATTCCCCCCCGAACGATTTGCCGGCCCAACATGACACCGGTCGCGGGCCGCTGCTGTGATTGCGATCACGTCCTTGCCTATTAACGGCCCTTCGCTTCTAGCCATAAGCTCTGCCGGCGGACGGCAACTAAACGGTTAACGCGACTGGACAATTATGTGTTCACAGGGGGTTCATTCTGGCTGGGATTAGTTCAGCGATTAGAGGTTCGGAGGGGCCCGCAGTAGCGAGGTCGCAATGAAGAGCTTATTGGTTATCCTCAGCGCGTTGATGCTCATGGCTGGCTCCGCCCTAGCGATCATGAACAATGCGTGCAAGAACGGCCAGCACAGCTGGTGCGCTTCAACTGCCAGTCTGCGACATCACGTAAGGACCGGGCACAGCTGATCGTCGGGCTGGCCTTAGCGGTCGCCGCTAAAAACGTCGTGTAGCAGGTCTTTGAACAGACGCTTCGCTGCGGACCTTCGTTTCACTGTTAGCTCCATGACAGTTTCGGCGCGCTCGCTGTCGAAGGCTATCATCTCGGCGTAGATTTTATCGATCATGGCGTCGACGAAGCTTGCATCATCCTTTATTGCAGCTCGCCATAGCCGAAACATTTCGTCCGCCGTGACCGTGGACCGGCCGGCGCTTTGGAAGTTCGATTTTCCAAGGGGCTGCGTCTGTCTCATTGCTCGCTCCAACCTGGATTGAAATCATTCTCCTCTGCATCGGCATACTGTCGCTTAACAAGCACTTCTTCAACGGCAGAATGTGATAACAATCGAGAATTCCATTTTTATTTAGCCGAGGCGTTAGGTGGACTGCTGCGTGATTTCACAATCCGAAGGCGCGGCCCAAGCGAAACCCAATCCTTTCTGTCACAAAACCGTAATTTGATTGTAGCCGGGTCGTAGGAGAACATTGCGGGGACCTACAATCCGACAAAGGGCAATATCCCTGCGCTGTTGTCGCGTTTTTTGTGGTGCGCATGGCTAAGATCGTACACCGCCACCGCCCGGGGACCGGCCGGCGTGATCTCAATCAGCTGGCGATCGAAGCGTTGCAACAAGTTCGCCCCCGCTGCGACCCCGACACGTTCGACGACGCGGCAGCCCATCTAGAGCAGATTCCGGTCAATTTCACGCATAGCCCGCATGCCTAAAGTAGTTGCGGGCTTCGCGGGCGGTGAGATTACGCGCGAAGGTTCCAATTCTGCGGCGCAGGCGTGGAATTGTTCGCTCCGCCGCGTTGCGCAGATACGCTTTGAGTTTGCTGAATGGCATCTCTATCGGATTCAGATCCGGTGAGTATGGTGGGAGATAGCGAAGTGTGGCGCCACGCACTTCAATCGCTTCGCGCACGCCCGCTGCCTTGTGTGCGGGGAGGTTGTCCATGACGACGGTGTCGTTTCGCTTCAGTGTTGGAGCCAAGCACTGCTCGACATAATCAAGGAACGTCTTTCCCTTCATAGAGACGTCAACCACACATGGGGCTGTGATTCCGTTGCGGCGCAAAGCGCCCACGAAGGTGATCGTTTTCCAGTGGCCGTTCGGAACCCGACCGATCAAGCGCTTGCCCCGTGCGCAACGCCCGCTCAACCGAACCATTTTCGTATTGGCGGCGGTCTCGTCAATGAACACCAGGTGGGCGGCATCAAACATGCCCTGTTCTCGCATCCAGCGCCGGCGCGCCCGCGCAACGTCGGCACGTTCCTGCTCTGCCGCGCGCAGGCTTTTTTTTGAACGTGATGTCGTGGCGCTTGAAGAAGCGCCACACCGAAGTGCGCCTGCCGCAATCTTGTTCTTGCGCATCGCGCAGACCATCTCATCCAGCGTCAAGTCCGGCTGATCCTCAATCAGCGCCAATGAAAAGTCCCCGTGCTCCTCCAGCGGAGACGTGCTCCCGCCCCGCGGCTTGGCCGCACAGCTTCCGGTCGCCCGATAGCAGGCGACCCATTTGATCGCTGAACTCGGGCTGACCTCGAACTGCTCCGCCGCCTCGCGTCGCGACGACCCGCTCTCGACTCGTGCAATCACCCGACCCCGGATATCAGCAGAGTAGGCTCCCGGCATTGTTCCGTCTCCCCAGGGCGAATTAATGTAGAGAGACTCTCCCATCCAAAAGCACTTGGGAATCCCGCCGATTCACTTCGATCGAAACATGCTCTAGTCTTCGCAACCTGTATTATCCTGGCGCGCGAGCGTGGGCCCGATCGCGTACGGCAGCTGATCGACGTGATGGCAGCACTGGACCTCGAGCCATAACGCCCCTTGCGCGACGGAATGTGAACCAGGGGATAGTCACCCGGCAGCGGCGGACCGCATCCAACGATGAACCTCACGTTCACCGTTCTCCAAGATGCGAAATCCAGCCGCTTCGCGCGATGGACGATAATTTCTCAGGATTTCCTGTGCTTCAGCTATTGCGCTGCCGAGGTCCGATAGGCCTAAGTTGATGGTCTCGATTGGGGCCGGCTCAGAACGACCCGGCACATTCTCCAGAAGCTGAATATTGTAAATCATGACCGAAGCTCCGCTGAACGCGGTCAGCGTATCGCGAGCCCGATTTCGCAATAGTAAACCCTACGGTCCGGGTTGCTCTTTTCTCGCCCTCTTTCGGCTTCGCTGCCGGTGAAGGCCGCACGCCTGCCGGCTGCGGGAGGCTTTGAGGAATTTCCCACAAAATTTGCGCAGGGGTATTGCGCGGCCGAAGGCAAGCGATTTTGGGGGTGGGGGTGCCATGAGCGGCAAGTCCCAGCAAATGGCGCGGCGCCCCGGGGGCGAGCAGCGATCAGCGCCGCGAGAAAACAAACAACAAACAAACAACAGCGGCGCGGTGCGATTTAATTATCAGTTCAGTGCGCGTCGTGATATGATCGCGCTGGCGCAACGCGCTTCAACAAGCGAGCCTGCGAGTGCTCCGCAAAGTCTCGCAGGCTCTAACCTCAACCAAGAAAGGCGTAAAAATGGCTGAGGCTGATCACAGACTACCGCAAGGCATCACTCCAGCACAGGCCCGGTCAATTCGCCTAGCGCTCATGGCGCTAGCGCAAGGGGCCGCAACCCAAGCGGTCAAGCGGCAGTTCCAGGGGCAAGGGCTCAGGCCGCAGTACATGGCGCACAGGGTCATTGTCGCAGCGGCGGACGAATATCTGCCTGATCATCCCGAGCTAATCGCTGAGGCGAAGGAGACGGTCCTGCGCTGGCACGCTGAGGGGATGTTTGGAAAACGGGGAGGCATGCGAAATCCCCGCCGACAGCGAGCTAAAATCGGCAGCGCAATCAAGGAGTTTTTGGAGATTTCATCCATTTTTTTTTTTTCGGAGCATTTAACGTTTCATATGACTAAGGGAGCGGCACTCTATGTGCGCGTCAGCACCGATCGGCAGACGGTCGAGAACCAAATCGCAGCGTTGAGCAAAGTTGCGGAAGCGAGGGGCTGGCAGATTGTCGAGACGTTCAATGATGCTGGGTATCAGTGGCGCAAAGGGGCGCAAGGATCGGCCCGGGCTAGACGAGATGTTGAAGGGGGCGCAGCGGGGGAAGTTCGATGTGGTGATGGCATGGGCGATTGATCGCATCGGCCGATCGCTGGTCGATCTGCTCAACACGATCGAGAGCCTAAAGGCTTGTGGTGTTGATCTGTACCTCGACCAGCAATCTATCGACACGACTACGCCAAGCGGGTAAGCTGATGCTGCAGATGACCGGAGCGTATGCTGAGTTCGAGCGCGCGATGATCCAAGCGCGTATCCATGCGGGGCTAACGACGGGCGGTGGCGAATGGCAAGAAGCTTGGGCGACCGTTGAATGATCCCGATGCGATCGATAAGGCGCGTCTGGCGCTGAGCGAGGGCCTGGGGATCAATCGGGTGGCAAAGCTGGTGGGATTGAGCAACGGGACTGTGCAGAGGATCAAGGGGGAGATGGACACTGTAACGTCTGCGCAGAGGTTATAGCCCGGACGGTGCTAGTACCTCTGCACAGTGATTATGACTCTTTGGTCGCGCCGATTGCTTCGGGGTAGGCGCGGCCCATTTTGGCGCGGGCTTTTTCGGTTGTGAACATCCATTTGATGCGGGCGCCGCGGCATTGCGCTGTCGCTCCCAGGCGGCGATCTCGGCGGACGAGCTGTTCGCTGCTCCCGATGCGGCGATCGAGACATTGGCTGCCAGCACGCCGATCTCGATCTCCACCATGTTCAACCAGCTGGCGTGCTTGGGCATATAGTGGAACTCCAATCGGCGCAGCACCCGTCGCGCTTCGCCCGGCGGGAAGGTTTGGTAGAGCGCGCCGGCGCGAGTGGGTCGACAGATTGTCGAGAACGACCCGGATACGCTCGGCCTTCGGGAAGTGAACGTCGGCGAGTTCGCGCATGCAGGCGGCAAAGTCGACTGCAGCGCGGCTGTCGGTGACTTTGACCTTGCGCCAAGGCCGATGGACGTCGAGGAACACGAACAGATTGGCGGTTCCGTTGCGCCTATACTCGCAATCGTAGCGCTCGAGCTGACCCGGCTTGGCCGGGATCGGCTGGCGCACCTCGCCGATGAGCTGGGTCGGGCTCTCGTCGAAGCAGACCACCGGGCGCTTCGGATCGGGCGCTTCGGCATAGAGATCGAGCACATCCTCCATCCGGGCGACGTATTCGGCATCGACCTGCGGAATGCACCACATGTCCTTGCGCCACGGCTTCAGGTCGTTTTCGGCCAGGCGCCGGCGCACCGTCTCCCGCGAGAGGCTGTCGTGCGCGGTGAGGCGGACCAGTTCACCCGCCAAAAGCTCCAGCGTCCAGCGGGCGCGGCCCGCGGGCGGCCTCGAACAGGCGGTCGCGACCAGCAGCGCTTCCTCTTTGCCCGAGAGCTTGCGGCTCGCGCCCGGGCGCGGCTCTTCGCTGAGCGCCGCCTCCAGGTTGCCGAGCACGAAGCGGCGCTTGGTCCGGTACACGGTCGAGCCGCCGACGCCGACGCTCGTCGCAATCTCCTCATCGCTGGCGCCGGCATCGGCCGCCAGCAGAATCTGCGCCCGCTTGAGCTTGCGCGCCGCATGCTTGCCGCCGCTCAGGAGCGCGGTCAGTTCGTCGCGCTCGGATTGGCTCAGTTCGACCCGATAGCGTACATTCATCCGTGCCTCCTCCTCGTTAGAGGCACGGACGAACAGCTGAATCGGATGGCCGGCGTGAGTCGCTCGGCAAAAACCTTCACGCCCAAGCAGGGCCAATATCTGGCCTTTATCCACCTCTACACGCGCCTGCACCGCCGGCCTCCGGCCGAAACCGACATGCAGCAATATTTCCGCGTCAGCCCGCCCTCGGTTCACCAGATGGTGCTGACGCTCGAACGGGCGGGCTTCATCCGAAGGCAGCCAAGGATCGCCCGCAGCATCGAACTGCTCGTTGATCCCAAACAGCTGCCCGAGCTACTTTGAACCGAGATTCAACCGGTCAAAACCTCTGTGCAGAGGTACTAGCTCCATTAGGTTGAAGCGCCGTCGTGCCATTTGGCAAGCGTCATCATCCGCCAAACAAGTCTGGCCTCGCGCTGTTAATCGCGCACGCCGTCGAGATAATGTGGGACGAACACGGTCCTGCCGAGGCCTTGACCCTAGTTCTCCTTGACCGCACTATGCCACGAATTGACGGTGCAAAGGCATTCGTAATGCCTGCACCCGTAGAAGCTTCAACGGGAGGAAACACGATGTTCAGACTTATTGGCGTTGCCCTTATGGCGCTGCCCATCGGGTCATCAATCGCTTTGGCTGAAGATCTGAAGCTTCCGCCGCTCAAAAGACAGTCTACCTCGCAGGCCGTCATCGATGAGCATATGGACGCGCTTAACAAGTGCGACTGGAACCGGATCATGGCGCAATATCCACCTGACTATCAGCTAAATTTGCCCGATGGGGTGGTCGTGAAAGGCCGGGAAGAGGCGGGCAAACTTTTCGCAAACTTCGTGAAACCGGTTGCTCAGGGAGGCTTATGCGGCATGAAGTTTACGCCTGAACAGACTTTCGTCGTTGGAGAAACTCTAAATATCCAATGGAAAGCTGAGGGCGAATTTCTTACCGAACCATACAAAGGTTCCGATGCCTATGAGACTCACGATGGGCTCATGGCTGCCATGGTCAGCACCTTCAAGGGGGCTGACTTGAAGATGAAGAAGTGACCAGTTCATCGGCCCTTGATTATAGCCGTCTGGAGCCTAACTGTCCTCAAGCTCGTTTTTGCGACGCTGGCGCGCCAAGCTTTGCGCCTTTCGTCCTCGGCGGCTATAGCCGCTTCGGCGAATTGGTGTCTGTCACTGTTGCGCGTCAGCAGACGATGAGCGTGTCGCGGCCGGGTACCTTCTAGGCGCAAGTTCAGACTTCGCTCATGTAGGGGGGTTTGCCGCCGAGCAGGAAATCGTCGCGTGGCGGCGCGAAGAAATCGATTACCTCGGTGTCTTCTCGGAACCATGCCTCGTGCTCCACGCCTCCCGAAATGACCACGATATCACCTGGCCCACAAATGCGCTGCTCGGTGCCGATGCGGAACTCCATCTTGCCCTTAAGCATCCACGCGATTTGCTCATTTGGATGACTGTGCGGCTCGGCATGGACGCCGGCCGCCATGCTCCACCATACGATCATTCCTTGGTCGCCGGAGAGTATGCGGCGACTGATCTTTTCAGTGACCTGCTCCGCAGGTAACGCCGCGAACGTGCCGAAGCCCACCAATGTCGGCATAGCCTTCCTCCATAAACGCACCGTGGACGAGTGGCAGCGAAAACGCTCCCACGATCACGTTACTTCGCCTGGGCAGCCCCCGCGCGAGCCGCCTCAATTGCCCGCTCAAGATCGGCCGCGATCTCCGCCGCCCGCGCGGCCACGCCCAGCTTTGCCAGCTCGCGAGCTTCTGCGAAACCTTCCCTAACTCTCATCAAGCACCTACAGCCCAGCGAGCTTCTGCGCCTCTGCTTCACGGTCGCTAACGCCCTCAGCGCATTCTTCAACGAGTTTCGCGATCAACTCTCTCGCGTGGTCTTCGCCCCGCTGGGCGGTTATCGGCTCCATCGGCGTCATCGGCTCTAGTCCCTCTTCAGCGCCGCGAACGGGTCGTAATCGCTCACCGCACCTGGCGCCCGACGATAGCCCCCGTCGAAGTCCACCACGGACCACTCGCCCGTCCCGCTGTCGTAGCGTCGGGCCAGCGCGGGGCGGCCATCACGGTCGACTTCAAGCACCTCAAGCAACTCGGTCCGTCGCGGTCGGTCGATGACTGTCGTGCCGTCTTCGGCCTGCGCATACACCCGGACCTCGACCCCGGCCGGGTTGGCCCTCGCCGCGCACACGACGACATATTCATCGTATCCTGAAGTCTGCGCTCAAGCGAGCGGTCGAACAGCAAGCCCTCCCGCGCAACCCAGCCGATGCGATCACGCGAAGTTGAGCCCCGGCCCATTGCCGTGCTGACCGTTGCGGAGTCCACGCGCTTGCTCGCCGCGATCGCCCATACGACGACGTATTGGCCGGTGCTCGTGGCGATAGCGACCGGAATGCGACGCGGGGAAATCCTTGCGTTGCGTTGGGGCAACGTCGATTGCGATAAGGGCGTAGCCCGCGTGGTCGAGAGCCTTGAGCAAACCCGTGCTGGCTTACGGTTCAAGTCAACGAAGACTGACCGCGCCAGGGCAGTCACCCTGCCCGCTTCGCCATTGAGGAACTTCGCCGTTGGCGACGCGAGCAAGCCGAGGCGCAGCTAGCGCTAGGAGTTCGCCAAGGCGCCGAGGCGCTGGTTTGCGCAAGGCAGGATGGCGCGCCCAAAGCGCCGGAGAGCTTGACCGATGAATTCACCTTATTTGGTCGGCAAGGCCGGGGTGCCGAGGGTCCGCTTCCACGATCTACGGCACACGCACGCCACGCAATTGCTAGCGCAAGGCGTCCATCCCAAGATCGTGCAAGAGCGCCTCGGTCACTCGACAATCGCAGTCACGCTGGACATCTACTCCCACGTCAGCGAGACCATGCAAGGCGACGCAGCGGCCCGCCTCGATGCTGCCTATGGGCCTACCGCGCAGCTGCCCCAGCGCTGGTGACCATTTAGGTGACCATTTAACGATTTCGCGATAGGAGAACAAAAAGTTCGCGAATTATTTCAACGCTTGGAAGGGTGGCCGAGTGGTTTAAGGCACCGGTCTTGAAAACCGGCAGGGGGTTCCGCTCCCTCGTGGGTTCGAATCCCACCCCTTCCGCCATTTCGTATTGAAATTTTCATTATTCCTTTTTATTGCGGCGATTGGATAAACCTCGCTGCGGCTGGAGATTTTAGCCAGGCAGCGGGCGGCCTGAATAAAGCGAGCCAGCGTGGTGGAATCACTCGGGGATTAGACCTTATCCATCACCTTACCGGCCTGAGCTAAGCCTCTCGCCCGGAGGGAAGGCAGGGAGTGTGGTTGCTGGGCTCGGGGCACCTAACTCTGGCCGCATCGTAAACCAGCACCCTTGAGCGTTATTTTTGGGAGCGATTGCAAGGAGCGGCGTTCCCTAGGTGCAGGGCGGCCCAACAAGCGGAGCTGGTCGCCCCTAGCCGCATTAAGCCGAACGAATGCCCTTCGAGCCGGCCGCTAAATAGTGGTAGGGTGATTCCGGGTTATGAGTATCCTGCACATCCTTAGCGGATCGGGTTCTTTGGCCCTCGTCGGACTCGGCCTTGCGATGGTCCGGTTCGATGAACCTATAGGGTAGCTCGGGCACTATTTTGGGCGGCTGGAATTGTCGCTGCTGCTGCGGACTTTTGGTGGCAGCTAACAAGTACCGATCCACTCTTGATGCGCGTCGGGTCAGGTCTCGTGGTTGGAAGTGCGGTCTTTGTCCTTTTGCCGATGCTGTTTCGATGGCTGAAGAAACACGAACTGAAGGTTGGGGCTTCGCCCCGCGATATATCGACGGCGCAATAATCGGCGCGTTGGTATTTGTTGCTGTGCCTGAGGCGGCACGCTGGCTTCATGGTGGCGCATTTGCGCAAACCGCACTGCCGTCCGCCGGATCGGTTACGATCAACAATGGCCCGAGTATCAACACCTGGAAGTCAGAGCGGCGGTAACAACACGATCAATTTAGGTCCGACGCGGTTGCCCTTTGATCCAGCCATTGGAGACCAATTGGTCAGCAAGCTTCCTTCCGGAAAGACGATCCTCTTGAAATCCGTTGGATCGGGAGCGGATCAAGCGATAGCTGACCAATATCAGCAGTATTTGCAAAGCAAGGGGTTCCAGGTCCAGCGCACAGCCATGGGCATGCTAGTGCCGCCTCCTGACCATAAAATCAGTCTGGGCGATCCCAACGCCCCTGAGATTGTGGTCATCATCGCGCCCTAACTCTAGTCTGTAGGAGCACGTCGATGGCGATCAAATCGAAAGGTACTAACTCCATAGTCTGGAGTGCGCCCTTGACGGTGGACAGATTGCAGGTTGGGAATTGACCGGACCTATCGGGCTTTCAGAGGATGAAAGCCATGGCCAAGCACCGCGCCCATAGCATCGAATTCAAACGGCAGATCGCCCAGGACTTCATTGCAGGCGAGACGCTTCATGCTCTCGCCAACCGACACGACATCTCGCGCAACCTCATCCGCATCTGGGTGCGGAAGTTTGAGGCCGGGGCGTTCGATGATGACGCCCAGGCGGCTGATTTGCTTCAGGACTACGAGGCAAAGATCGCGGCGCTGGAGCGTATGGTCGGTCGGCAGGCCCTCGAAATCGAGTTTCTAAAAGGGGCTCTGAAAAACGCACCGCGGCCGAGAAGCGCGAGTACATCCGTCATCACCGCCCCCATGGTCTCTTCATCGCCGAAGGATGCTGGCTGATGGGCCTGTCTCGCTCCACCTACTACGACGTTCCGTCATTGCCGATTGACGACGCTGCGCTTGTCGCGACCATGAGAGCGATCTGCGATGAGTTCGAAGCCTATGGTTATCGCCGGGTTGGCCCCGAACTGCGCCATCGCGGCATAGTCGTCAATTCCAAGAAGATCCGCCGTCTCATGCGCGAGAACGACTTGCAACCCAAGCGCCGCAAGCGGTTCGTGGCAACGACCGACAGCGACCACGACGGGCCGATCTTCCCCGATCTCGCGCGCGACAGGATTCTCGACGGCCCGAACCAGGTCTGGGTGGCGGACATCACCTACATGGCGATCGCCATCGGCTTCGTCTATATGGCCGCCATTCTCGATGCGTGGTCACGTCGGGTAGTCGGATATGCGATCAGCCGCCCAATTGATGCGCGTCTGGCAGTTGCTGCGTTGAAGGCAGCCATCCGAGCTCGGCAGCCACCGAAGGGCTGGATTCACCACTCGGACCGCGGCTCGCAATATGCCTCTGAGGTCTACCGCAGCCTGCTCACCAAGCACGGTCTCGTTGGTTCGATGGGGCGTCGCGGAAACCCCTACGACAATGCGAAAGCAGAGAGCTTCATGAAGACACTGAAGGTCGAGGCCGTCTATCTGATGGACTACGAAACCTTCGAGGATGTGACTGCTGATCTTCCCCGGTTCATCGACGAGGTTTACAATACTCGCCAACTCCATTCCGCGCTCGGCTATCTCAGCCCGGCCCAGTTCGAGGACCACCACGCCCGGCAGACGGTCAAAACTGCCGCCTAATCCTGTCCGGCTCTAGGGGCGCACTCCAGTCGCTGTGCTGCGGCTGACCTCCCAGTGGGCTTTCGCTCTGACTTTCTTAGCCTCGCCGTCTTGGGCTGGTGTTGGGATGGCCATGCCCGTGAGTGCACCCCCTAAATCTTGTAGTTTGAATATCCAGAGTAGGGCTTCTGTCCCGCAATCGCCCGCGTGGTTGCTGCCTATCGATGGGTATAAACCGAGTCAATCTTCAGCTCCCCTTGACAATACAGACATAGTGTCTGGGCCGTGCAATACGAGCTGGGCCTCGTGCCCTTCGAGCGGTACCATTAGTGAGCAGGACGGCCGCCTGAATAATTTCTTAAGGGGCTACGCAAAGTCGCAAGACGCGAAGTATATTCTCGCCAGTGCTGTCTGGGCTCAGTTGGGCCACAGCGTCCCTAACAACCCCAACATCTCTTTCTGTAATAATGCAGTCACTTCTAGTGCCGGGAGCGGTGCAAACTGCGCCACCGCTCTCGCACAATTAGCTGTTACAGGTCGTCAGGCATTCAATTCCTTTTCCACGTGGACTGCGACCGCACCGGCCAATACGACGGGTGACCTGCCCCAGGATTTTCGGCCCAGCGATAAGTTGAGAGACTGGCTCCTGCGATTCGGAGGGAGCAATGCGAAAGGGTCGGTTTACGGAAGAGCAGATGGTTGCGATCATCCGTGAGGCGGATCGCGAACAGGTGTCGAGGGCAGCGAAGCGGCACGGGATCAGCGAGCAGACGATCTATACCTGGCGCAAGCGCTTCGGCGGCTTTCAAGCGAACGATGTGCGGCGCCTGCGGCAACTTGAGACGGAGAACTCGCGGCTGAAGAAGCTGGTTGCCGAGCGCGATCTTGAGATCGAGGTGATGAAGGAAGCCGCGTCAAAAAACTGGTGAGCGTGCCGGCTCGCCGGCGGCAAGTGGCGTATAGTCGGGAGCGCGGTCTCTCGGCGCGGCGAGCCTGCACGCTGTTTAGGGTGGCGCGATCGGCATTGGGCTATGCGAGCCGGAAGACGGCGCAGGATGCGCCGGTCATCGACCGGATGAAGGCGCTGTCGGCGCAATATCCGCGCTACGGCTACCGGCGCATTCGCATCTTTCTTGGCCGCGACGGGCATCGCATGAGCGTAGGTCGGGCGTGCCGACTGTGGCAGGCGGCAGGGCTGCAGGTGCCACGCAAGCGACCGAGGAAGCGCGTGGCTGCGGCCCGACTGCGGCCGCAAACGTCATCGGGGCCGAACCAGGTATGGTTCTACGACTTCGTGTTCGATCGGTGCGCCAATGGCCAGCAGCTGAAGTGCCTGACCGTGACTGACGAGTTCACCAAGGAGGGACTGGCGATCGACGTGGACGGTCGCATTCGCTCACAACGGGTGATCGACGTGCTGTCGCGCCTGGTGAGCGAACGCGGCGCACCCTCCTTTCTGCGCAGCGACAACGGCCCCGAGTTCGTATCGAAGGCGCTGCTGTCCTGGATCGTTGGGCAAGGCATCGGCACTGCGTTGATCGAGCCCGGCAAGCCCTGGCAGAATCCGGATGGTGTGGAACGTGGGCGCCGATAACAGAGAAATGCCATCTCTTGGCGGCAGCTTAAATCGCCCATGGAAAGGTCGGGATCATGCGTTTGCCTGCTCTTCTTTCGTCCCTGTTGCTGGCGGTCGCGCTGGCTGCCGGTGTCCTGGCTGCGAACGCGGCGGACGATGAGCCCGCGTACGGTCCGCAATTGGAGGGCTTCGAATATCCGTGGCCGGTTTCGCATTTCTCCTTCAGCTCTCAAGGCCAGGCCCTCGACATGGCGTATATGGACGTGCGACCGACGAAAAGTCCGAATGGGCGCACGGTCGTGCTGTTCCATGGCAAGAATTTCCGTGCCGCAACCTGGCAGAACACCATTGCGGCTTTGGTTGAGGCGGGATACCGGGCGATCGCGGTTGATCAGATCGGTTTCTGCAAATCGACCAAGCCGGCTCATTATCAGTTCACCTTTCAGCAGCTCGCCGCCAACACGCACGCGCTTTTGGCGTCGCTCGGAATGACGCGTCCGACGATCGTCGGCCATTCGCTGGGCGGGATGCTCGGCATGCGTTACGCCATGACCTTTCCTGATGACGTCGAACAGCTCGTGCTTGTCGATCCGATCGGCCTGGAGGACTGGAAAGCCAAAGGCGTGCCGTGGCAGAGCGTCGACAAATGGAATCAGCAGGAGCTGGCCACGACCGCCGACAGCATCCGCGCTTATCAGCGCGTGACCTATTACGCCGGAACCTGGGATGCCAAATACGATCGCTGGGTACAAATGCTGGCGGGCCTCTACCGCGGTCCCGGGCGCGACATCGTCGCCTGGAATGCGGCGCTGGTCGACGACATGGCGTACACGCAGCCGGTTTTCTACGAGCTCGAGCGGATCGTGGTTCCGGTGCTGCTGATGGTCGGCGACAAGGATAGGACGGCGATCGGAAAAAACCTTGCGCCGCCGGCTATCCGTGCCACGCTGGGCAATTATCCGGTGCTAGCTAAGGCCGCAGCAGCGCGTTTCCCGCGAGGCCACTTGATCGAATTTCCGGACCTGGGGCACGCACCGCAGATCCAGGCGCCCGATGTTTTTCACAAGGCGCTGCTCGACGGCTTGGGCCGCCGGGACTGACAGCAGCCCTTACGCGCGTTTGCTTCTGACGGGCACGATCGCGACTACGCGCAGTGGGCTGCCGCTGCCACCGAGGATCTTCAGGGGTGCTGCGACGATGAGCGCTCCGGTTGCGGGCAAACGATCCAGATTGCACAGGCATTGCAGCCCGTATTTTCCCGCGCCGTGCATGTAGAAATGACACGGATAGGGCGGCGCAAAGTGTGCGGCTTGCCCGGCATCGGTGCCGATGGTTTCGGTGCCGAAGCCGACAACGTCGCGCTCTTTCACCAGCAAGCGAACGCAGTCCGGATCGGGGCCCGGCGTATGCTGGCCGGTATCGTCCAGATTTTGATAGGCGACCGGATCGGTGCGTTTCGACCAGTCGGTCCGCATCAGCAGCCAGGAGCCGGCGGGAACGCGGCCATGCCGCTTCTCCCATGCGGCGATGTGGCCAACCGTCAGGAGAAAATCAGCGTCGGCCTCGGCTTCAGCGCTGCAGTCGATCACGCAAGCCGGGGCGATGAAGCGCTCGATCGGTATGGTGTCGACGGAATTATTCGGCTGGTCGCGGCCCGAGATCCAATGGACCGGTGCGTCGAAATGCGTGCCGGTGTGCTCGCCAAAGCTTAGATTGCTCCAGTACCAGCCCGGACCGCGTTCATCGTAACGTGAGATTTCCTCTATCCGGAACGGGCGGCACTGACCCATTTCCGGCGGCAGCACAATCGGCGGAAACGCGGGCGAGAGCGTTTGCGTGAGGTCGACCAACTGGACGCCGCCGGACGCGATCAAGCCGCTCAAGCTCGCATGCAGATCGCTCACGGCGTTGGGAGCCGGCTTGCTGCGGCTGACCTTCCCGCGAGTTTTTTTCCGGCTCGCCGGCGTTGCCCTTTTGCCCGCCGGTCTCATCGGCGTTCCTCGCGCAGTTCGCGCTCGAGACCCTTCGGGTTGTCGAGGTAACGCGCAAGCCAATCCTGCGCCACGTCGCCCGGGTAGACGTCCTCGACTGAACCCTTGAGTGCCTGGACTACAGCCGACGCGACGGATTCGGGCGAAAGCTTTGGGGGTAGCTCCAGCTGGTCCCACGCATCATCAATCGGGCCGGGAAAAAGATTGATGACGCGTATGCCGGCCGTTCCCAGCTCCGCCCGCAACGCCTGTGACAATGAAAGCGCGGCCGCCTTCGAAGCCGAATAGGTACCGTGGGGCGGGTAGTTGGAGATCGCGAAAATTGACAGCAGGTTGACCCAGGCGATGGCGTTTGCGGCACCGTCCGCGGCGCGCGCCTTGAGCGCCGGCGCAAACTCCTGGGCCAGGCGCAGCAGCCCGAAATAGTTGATCTCCATCTCAAGCTGTGCGGTTTCGACACCGCGACGCCCACTCAGTGAGAACGCACGGTGACAGTCGGCCGTGTTGACCAGAATGTCGACTTTGGCGCCGATCTCATGGGCCAGCTCGCGGACCGAGCGCCCGTCGGTGATGTCGAGAGGAACGATTTCCGCTGGGGCCGCACCGCGCAATGCCTTCAAGCCGGGCGCCTGCTTCCAGGGTTCGGCCTCTCCGACCCAGATCAAATCGGCGCCCGCCGCCGCCAGCGCGCGCACCACGGCTTGGCCGAGCGCCGACTTGCCGTCGGTGACGAGGATTTTTCGATGACGCGGATCGCACGTCATCTCGCGGAGTTTCGGATCATCAGACAAGTGAAATCTCCCTTCCTCGGGAACGGCGATGAGCACCGCCTGGCCGGCGCGGTCGAGGGCCGCTTCGACCCGCACGCGCGATGGGACAGTGTCCACCGCCCCGTGCACAAAGACGATCACGTTGACACCGACGTCCAGGCGGACGATGCCAGCGCGCCAGGGCGCCCGCTCGCGGAAGAACAATTCCTGGGAGTTGCGCAGCACCGTCTCGGCCAGGAGTTCGCCGCGGCCGTCCTGTGCGCGCCAGACCAACCGCTGCGACAGGCAGGATCGGCAGACTTCGCGCGGCGGATATTGCACGGCGCCGCAGTCGCGGCAGACTTGCAGCGCCAGGGCGCCGCGAGCCGCCGCCGCGGTCAGCCCGAGCGCGGCACGGCTGCGAGCGCCGGGCGGCAGCGTCGGCAGCGGCGTGCGGACGAGCGGGTTCTTGCGCTTTGGCAGCGTGTCAGGTTTGGACCGCATTCGCTTCCTTCATCAAGCGGCGCCGAGCGCGACGGCGCCGCTGCAAATTCCCCGATCATAGTTGATCATGCCGAAGCCCGAGACCACGCCGTGCCGGGCATTCGGAACGCGGGCGCCAGGGGTCCGCCCGGTCAGCTGGCGGATGGCTTCGACAATGCCGAGATGGCCGCCGGCCGCGCCGGCTTGGCCGACCGACAATTGCCCGCCCGACGTATTGACGGGGAAGCTGCCCTCGGCCTCGAACGTATTGGCGCGGATGAACTCGGGGCCCCCGCCCCTGCCGCAGAATCCAAGACCTTCGAACTGAAGCGCATTGATAACCGGATAGTCGTCATAAACTTCAAGAAAATCGATATCCCGCGGTCCGACGCCCGCCTGTGCGTACAGCGCATCGGCGTCCATGGCCCAGCCGCCGCGGTCCTGGATCGGATCGTCGGGAAAAGCATTGTGGCGTTCGACCGCGCCGAGGACACGCGCGAAAGGCAGCCCCAGACCCGCAGCCGTCGCGCGCCGCATGACCAGGAAGCCTTCGGCGCCGGCGCACGGCATCACGCAGTCAAATAGCCGGAGCGGATCGGCAATCAGGCGCGCGTTGAGATAGTTGTCGAGCGTAAGCGGCTGCTTGAACAGCGCCAGCGGGTTCTTAAGCGCGTTGTTGCGCTGGGCGACGCAGAGCTTGCCGAAATCCTCGCGCTCTGCGCCCTGCTTGCTCATATAGTACGCGGTCAACAGCGCGAAGCTCAAGTTTGGTCCGCCCGATCCATAGGGATAGACCGCGTCCTCGGCAAACTGGCTGAACGTTGACGTGTTGCGGCGAAAGCTGTCGGTGTGATTGGTATCGCCGGCGATGCAGGCCACGATCTCGGCGTCGCCGCTCTGTACCGCACGAGCGGCGCGACGGATCGAGACAATGCCGGAAGCGCCGCCCATCGGCACATGATCGAGCCAGCGCAAGGTCACCCCCAGATGTTGGGTGAGGCCTACCGCCGTGTCCGGTGCGAGGGTAAAGCTTGCAACCGCGAGTCCGTCGATCCGCGTCTTCGGGATTCCAGCCGCGGTGATGAGGTCGGCGAGAGCGCGCCCGAGAAACCAGTGCGCGCTTCTGATCGAGTAACGGACATACGGAATCGTCACCGGCGCTGCCAGCACGACATCGTCATACGCCGCCCGCGCCGTCACGTCGATCCACCGAGATAGGTGGCGACCACGCGCGCGTCGCTGGCGAGCGCGCTGGCCCGGCCTTGATGCGTAACCTCGCCCATTTCGAGCACATAGCCGTAATCCGCCGTTTCCAGGGCGGCACGGGCGTTCTGCTCGACCAGTAGGATCGAAACGCCGAGATCGCGCAGCGATGCTACGATGCGCAGAATCTCGCGCACCATCAGCGGCGCCAGCCCGAGGCTGGGCTCGTCGAGCAGCAAAAGTCGCGGCCGCGCCATCAGCGCGCGGCCAAGCGCGAGCATTTGCCGTTCGCCGCCCGACAACGTTTGCGCCTTCTGCCGCCGACGCTCGGCAAGGCGCGGAAAGCGCTGATAGACCTGCCGTAAGCTTTCCCTCACGCCGGACCGGTCGCGGCGCCGCGTGTAGGCGCCGAGCAGAAGATTGTCGACGACGGCCATGTCACCGAATAATTCGCGGCGCTCGGGCACGAGGCAGAAACCGCGCTCGACCCGCTCCTCGACGTCAAGTCGCTCTAGATCGACGCCATCATAGATCACCCGTCCGCGCGAAGGCAGCAGCCCGGCGGCGGCTGCCAGCAGCGTGGTCTTGCCTGCCCCGTTCGGGCCGATGACGGTGACAATCTGACCTGGCTGCATAACAAGTCCGACGCCGCGGATGGCTTCGACCTTGCCATAGGCGACGTGCAAATCCTCAATTTCAAGGAGCGCACTCATGCCACGCTTCCCAGGTAGGCTTCCTGCACCCGCGGATCGGCCCGCACCACGGCCGGCGTTCCCTCGACGAGCTTGGAGCCGAAATCCATCACCACGATACGATCGACCAGTCCCATAACGAACTCGACGTCATGCTCCACCAGCAGGACGGTAACGCCTTCCTTGCGCAAGCCGCGCAACAAGTCGGCCAGCGCCATTTTTTCCGGGCGGCTCAATCCGGCGGCCGGTTCGTCGAGGATGATCAGGGCGGGATCGGTGGCGAGGGCGCGGGCCACTTCAAGGATGCGCTGGCGGCCGAGCGGCAGATTGCCGGCAAGATCATAAGGATCGGCACCAAGGCCAACGCGTTCGAGTTGAGTGAGCGCTTCGAAACGGGCGCGGGCTTCCTCGGCGCGATCGAGGTGCAACGCACCCCTGAGAAAACCGGAACGCGTGCGCAGATAGGTGCCAAGCAGCACATTGTCGATCAACGACATGCTCGGACGCAGCTTGACGTGCTGGAACGTACGAGCGATGCCGGCCGCGGCAATGCGTCGTTGACCGGCGCGGGTGATGTCATTTCCGAGAAACACGATCTTGCCGATGTCGCTTACCAACGCGCCGGTGACGAGATTGAACACCGTGCTCTTGCCGGCGCCGTTTGGACCGATAAGGCCGACAATTTCGCCCGCGAGAACTTCGAAGCTGACCCGACTGACGGCTTCGAGACCGCCGAACCGCTTGAGAAGACCCTCGACGATCAGGAGTGGCGTGCCGCCTTGCGGCATCGCGCGGCGCGGTAATGGCTCGGCAACGGCAATCGCCGCTGCAGCGCGGCGCGGCAGATAGCGAAGCACGAACGGCATCACGCCGCCGCGTGCGAATTGCAGCGCCAGCACGTAAATGATGGCGAAGACGATCACCTCGAGCTGCCCGCCATTGCTGGAGAAGTGCGGCAGGACGTCCTGCAGGGCATTCTGCAGGAAGGTCATCAGCGCGGCACCGACCACCGCTCCCAGCACATAACCCGACCCGCCAAGGATCGCCATGAACAAATATTGGATGCCCATACGCAGGTCGAACGGTGCCGGACTGACATAACGGCTCATGTGGGCGTAGAGCCAGCCTGAGAGACCGGCGAGCAGCGCTGCGATCACGAAGACGATGAGCCGCACCCTGAACACGCTGATGCCAAGGCTCTCCACCATGATGACGCCGCCGGGCAGGCTGCGGACCGCCCGGCCTTCTCGCGAATTCAGGAGGTTGGTGACGCCAATGGCGGCCACCATGAGCAGGCCCCAGATCAGGTAATAGATCGCGGCGGTGGGTTCGAGCGATATCGAGCCGATCGCGATCGGCGGCACGCCGTTAAGGCCGTTGTGGCCGCCGAGCGCATCCAGATTGCCGAACAAAAAGAAAATCGACAGACCCCAGGCGATGGTGCCGAGTGGCAGAAAATGCCCGCCAAGCCGAAGCGTGATGGCCCCGAGCAACGAGGCCACAATGCCGGTCAGCGCAAGGGCAAACAAAAGCCCGAGCCACGGCGAAGCACTGTGAACAGTGGTCAGCCAGGCCGTCGCGTAGGCGCCTATGCCGACGAACGCCGCCTGGCCGAATGACGTCAGCCCGGCAACACCGGTCAGCAGCACCACACCGAGCGCCACCAGCGCGTAGATGCCGATATAGTTGAGAAGCGTGATCGTGAATGACGCAGCCCAGAACGGCGCCGCAGCGAGGATCGCGGCTGCGGCGATGAGCAGCATGGCGTTGCGTCGAACGGTCATCCCTCGACCTCGGCGTCTTCCTCGTCGACCTTGCCAAGCGATATCGACCGCCACAGCAGCACGGGAATGAGCACGCTGAAGACCACCACTTCCTTGAACGAGCTGTTCCAGAACGAAGCGAAGCTTTCGAGAACGCCGATGAACAGGGCGCCGATGGCCGTGCCCGGGTAGCTGACCAGCCCGCCGATGATGGCGCCAACGAAAGCCTTGAGACCGATAATGAAGCCGGAGTCGTAATACAGCGTTGTCGTCGGACCGATGAGGATGCCGGATATGGCGCCGAGCAGCGAGGCAAGGAGAAAAGCCAACGTTCCTGTGCTTCCGGGCCGGATGCCGACGATGCGCGCGCCTACCCGATTGACCGCGGTCGCACGCAACGCCTTGCCCGACAAGGTGTGTTCGAAGAACAGGAACAACAGCAGGCTGAAGACGGCCGCGGAGCCGACCATCAGGAGCGTCTGTGAAGTCACGATCACGGTGCCGAAACGGAAAATCTCGCTGGTCAGCGGTTTGGTGCGGAAACCCTCTGGTCCGAAGAACAGGAGTCCCAGTCCCGAGAGGCCGAATGTCAGCGCAACTGAGACGATGAGCAGGACCAAGACCGAAGCATCGGCGATCGGCCGCAGCGCGATACGTTCGATCAGTGGCGCAATCGGGACGACGAGCGCGATCGCGAGCGGTATTTGCGCCCAGGCCGGAAGATTTGATCCGGCGGTCAACCACGCGATCAGGGCGGGGATGAGCGGCAGTACCCCATAGCCCAACAGCGCGCGGCCAATGCGTCGCGGGTTGCCGCGCCGCCAATGGTGCACGCTGTCGACGATGCAAGCCACAACGGCCAGCGTGGCGACGAGATAAATCGTGCCCGGCGTGCGGCCGAGTTGCATCGACGCAAGAGTCAGGGCCGAGAATGCGACGATGTCGCCAAACGGAACAAAAACGACGCGCGTAACCGAAAATATGAGGACGAGACCAAGTCCAACCAGGACGTAGATCGATCCGGTAGCGACGCCGTCGATGCCCAGAATGAGGCCGATGTCAGGTGTCATGCGCGCCCCAGCGTCTCAGCTCAGCGCTGCGTCGGACCGCACGACATCCTCGCTGTTCGGTGCGTCGAAGCCGAAACCGCAGGCCAATTGGCTTCGAACCGCTCTGATCGAATTCCAAGAAAACCATTGCCGCATAATTGTTTCAAGCTTAAAAAGTTACAGAAGGGCGTTCATCGAGGGCGAATAAGGAATGCCGCCAACACGGAGGTTTTCGTGAACAGACTTTTGCGTATCGTCGGCCCCGCCGCGATTTTCGCGGCGATGGGTTCGTCGGCCAATGCCGCCGACATTACTGTCGGCCTTGTCACCTCCATGACCGGTCCGAGCGCTTCGATCGGTATCCCCTATGCCAAGGGCGCCGCCGCGGGCGCGGCCTACAAGGACGAGGTCGATGGCATCAAGCTCAAGCTCATTCAGCTTGACGACGCATCCGATCCGTCGACCGGCACGCGAGACGCTCGCAAGCTCATCGAGGATGACAAGGTCGATGTTTTGATGGGCGCGGGCAGTACGCCGATCTCGCTCGCGATCACGACGGTCGGTCATGAACTCAAGGTGCCGGTCATTACGCTGGCTCCGGCGAATGTACCGGGCGAACCCGGCTCCTGGATGGTTTCGATCCCGCAGCCGCCGACGCTGATGGTCTCGGTGGTGGTCGATTACATGAAAGCCGCCGGGGTCAAGACGGTGGGTTATATCGGCTTCAGCGACGGCTGGGGCGACCTCGTTTACGGCGGGCTGGAAAAGTCCGCCGGACCCGATGATATCAAAGTTCTCACCAACGAGCGTTACGCGCGCGCGGATACCTCGGTGACTGCCCAGGCGCTGCACATCGTTGCGGCAGCGCCGGACGCGGTGATGACCGGCGGATCGGGAACGCCCGGCGCGCTGCCGTTCATCGCGCTCCGCGAGCGCGGTTACACCAAGGAAATCTACGGCACGCCGGCGCTGATCAATCCGGATTTTGTGCGTGTCGGCGGCGCCGCCGTCGAGGGCGTGATTGCGTCGACCGGACCGGTCGTGGTGGCGGATCAGCTGCCCGACACCTATCCGACCAAGAAAATCGCACTGGAATACCGGGCGGCCTACCAAAAGGCGAACAATGAACCGGCGCGCGGCGCTTTCGGCCCGTATGCATTCGACGGCTGGCTCGTGCTCCTGGATTCGGCCAAGCGCGCGCTGGCGACCGGTGCCAAGCCCGGCACGCCGGAATTCCGCGCGGCGCTACGCGATGCACTGGTGAGCGCCAAAAACGTGGTCGGTACCCACGGCATCTATAATTTCACGCCGGGGACCAGCTTCGGCGTCGACAAGCGCGCGCTGGTGCTGGTGAAGCTTGTCGACGGCAAGTGGAAGCTGGTGCAGTAAGCTAGAGCCCCTTTGGGTTGGTCAGAAACTCTTCGATAATTTCTGGCGGCGCCTTCACGTAATCGAACACGCGGCTGATGGTAAGCCCCGTCAGTCGCTTGAGCTTGACCGCAAGCTCCGCCATTTTCACCACGATCGGAATGCCGTTGATCACCGGCGCACCGTCGACGGCGTGTCCTTTGATGGCGGCAAACAGCAGCATTGGGATGCCGCCCCCCGGGATCAGCACGTCGCACCCGGCGGCAACGAGCGGGCGCGCCTGCTCGGCAAAAAGTTGCTCGACGTCGGCGGCGAGCGCTTCCGAAATCGTAGGCTTTGAGGATCTGCCCGGGCTCGAATGTCATTGCGTGCACGCCGGTGACGCGGCGCTCTAGCCCGTACTTGCCGATCTGGTGGTGAAACCAGGAAATGTAGCGCGGGTTGATGGTCACGATGCCGGTGCGCTGGCCGAGCTGGCAGGCATAAAGCATCGAGGCTTCGCCGAGCGCGACCACCGGAATGTCGACGACCGAACGCGCCTCATACAGCCCGGCATCCTGGAAATGGCCGACGACGAAGGCGTCGTAGCCGGCACGCTCGGCCATCACCGCGTTGCAGATCACTTCTCGGGCGCAGCGGAATTCGACAATCGGATGGGCGTAGTTGTCGTGCGGCGTGATGCCCTTGATATCGACTTTGGTACCGGGATCGACGATGTCGGCGAGATGACGCCGCAGCCGGTCCCAGTAAACCCTGCCGTGCTCCTCGTCGACATAGCTTTGATACCAGATACGAATCGGGTCCATCGTTGCTTCCTGGATGTGCGCTAAAGGCTGAAGCTGCTGACACTGGCGCCGCCGCAGACATAGAGCAGCTGGCCGGTCACGAATGAGTTTTGCGGATCGGCGAAGAACATGACCGCGCGGGCGATGTCATCGCTGCGGCCGAGCCGGCCGACCGGTATCGTCCTGGCCAGCGCCGCGGCGCGCTCGCTCCCCTCGGGGACGACCTGCCGGAACATGTCGGTATCGGCGATCGGTCCCGGCGCCACGACATTGACCGTGATGCCGGCCGGCGCCAGCTCGAGCGCCCAGGTTCTTGCCATGCCGATCATGCCGGCCTTGGTGGCCGAATAGGCCGTGCGCTTTTGCAGGCCGAGTGCCGCCCGCGACGATATCAGCACGATGCGCCCGAAAGCCCGTTCCCGCATTCCCGGCAGCACCGCCTGGACGATAAGGATAGCGGCCCCGAGATGGAGCTGGGTGAGATCGTGCAAGTCCTTTTGGCTCACGTCGGCCAGCGGATTCTCCCGGACGGCGCCGGCGTTATGGATCACGGTGCTGACGGCAAATTGCCTGGCAACGCTGCCGGCCGCCTGTTCCGTCGCCAGCGCGTCGGTGAGATCCACTTCAATCGCGTGTAGCGCCTTGTGCGACCAATCGGGCCGCCGTCGCGCCAGCGAAACGACCTCATAGCCGGCCTCAAGCAGGCTATGGCAAATGGTCGCGCCAATGCCGGCGCTGCCGCCGGTGACGATCGCGATCGGGCGTTCGGTCATGTCCGCGCTCACATGAAAAGCTGGATACTGCGCAGCGCCGCGTCGCAATTGACGAGATCGACGCGTTTCAACTTGATCTTGAGCTGGCCGCCGACCATCGACAATGTGTGGGTCGCCCAGGCGGCATAAAGATCCTGTTCGTCGAGCCTGGTCTCCACGTAGTGCATCGGCGTCCAGGTAACGTACTCATTGGCGGTCTCGTCACGCTTGTCGACCTGCGGCACTTGCAGCACGTGGTGGCAGCGGCTCTTGGGCTTTTGCGAAAAGGTGCGGTTGCCCTTGAGCCGCTCGATGCGGATCTGCAACAGCAGCTTGTCCTCGTACATCAGCGAGGTGGCAAGCCGCGGATCGGTCTGCCCCCATTCCAGCGGCATCCAGTAGTGGCCGTCGTCGGCGAACAGGTCGAGCCACTCCTCGAAGCGGTGCTGGTCGATCAGCCGAGCTTCATGAACGACGAAACCGATCAAGTCCTGGTCGGTCGGCGGGTTCATCCGAAACCCCGTCACATCGACATGGTCATGAACTTCGACCAGGCGCGGAACTGATTGCGCATCTGCCGTTCCGAGGTGCCGTTGATGACGGCGGTCTCCTGCTCGTTTTCCGCCGGGTCATACAGGCGCTGAATGTTGACCCAAGGGTTGGCGTCGACATGCAGCCCTTCTTGCGCCCGCTCATACATTTCGAGGTCGTCGTGCCCGACAATCGAGGTCGGCGCGTTGATCAGCCGGCTGTAGGTGAGCGTGCGCTCGAGCAGCGCGTCGGGCGCATCGACCAGCCGGAACGTCCAGGATTCGGCGAGCGTCCGGTCAGGCGCAATCGGCTTGAACAGGCGGATGGCCTGGATCGGGCCTTTCACCGTGAAGTTGGGAAAGTAGGCGGTGTTGTGCCGGTTCTCGTCGAGGATCGCTTTGGCGCGCTGCTCGCCGTAGGCGGCAACCATTTTGTCGAAGTAGCCGGGGATCGCCGAATAATCGGAATGGATTGAGTGGTGCACGCCGGTATGGCCGTGTCCGTTGCGCCACACACGAATGCCCATTTTCTCGAAGAACTCGTAGGGCGACATGAATGGAGCATAAATCTCCACCGCCGGCGGCTTCCGGTTGCTGCCGGGGGCCATTCTCTTCCAGACGTCGATCGCCGTTCCGGCCGAGGATTCGTGGGCGACCATCGGATGACAGGTGTCGGTCAAATTCTCGACCAGCATCTTCCAGTTGCAATTGTGCATGTAGCGGAGCACGCCGCCGGCGACTTCCAATCGGCCCACCGGCGAGCGATCGGCCATATTGTCGATGGTCGAGAGGCTCTCGCCGAAGAACTCCTCGAAGTCGGGCCCGACGTCATTCATCTTGGCGAACACGAAGCCGCGGTAATTCTTTACATGGCGCACCGGCGCGATGCCCTTGATGGCCACGCTTTCTTCCAGTCCGGTGTGCTCGTAGCCCTTGCGCAGCGGGATCGCGAGCAGCGAGCCGTCGGTCTTGAACGACCAGGCGTGATAAGGGCAGCGGAAGAATTTACCGGCGTTCCCGCAGGTGTCGATGGTGATGCGCGTGCCCTTGTGCGGGCAGCGGTTGTAGAGGACATGCACCACGCCGTCGGTGTGGCGGACCATCAGCACCGGCTGCCTGCCGATGGTGGTCCCGTGATAGTCGCCTGCGTTCGGCACCTGGCTGTCGTGACCGACATAGACCCAGGTATTGGCGAACAGATGCTCCATTTCCAGGTCGAAGACCTCCTGGTCGACGTACACGTCCCGGTGCACTTCCGTCGCTCGCACGAGGCCCTGAACCGCTGCTGCGTTGCCGTCGTATTTGTTCATGCGCGGTCTCCTGTATCCCATTCCTCACATATCGAGAATAAGGCGCGGCGTCTTCGCTCTCGACACGCAAATCTGCATCACCGTGTTGCTGGCGCGTTCGCTCTCGCTCAGGATATGATCACGATGATCGGGCTCGCCTTCCAGCACGACGACCTGGCAGATACCGCATTCGCCGCGCTGGCAATCGTACATCGGATCAATGCCCTCCTCTATCAGCACTTGCAGGATGCTCTTGCCGGGCGGGACCATGAAGGTGAGGCCGGAGCGCTTGAGCACGACCTCGATTGCAGTGTCTGCGGTCATCGGCGTCTCATCGGTGAATAGCCCGTAACGGAACCGTCGGCCCGCCATTATCCATGGTTCCGATGGATAGTTTAGGCTTAAAATAACGCCGCGTTTGACTTTGTGCTAATGCAATCGTCGGATCGCTCGGCAATAAGGTGCCTCCGCACCCCGGAGTAGAGGAAAGACCGCGTTCCATGCCAGCCCCCGCCAGTAGGCCGGAGATTGTCACCCGGGCTTCGTCGAACTCCCTTCCCGATCTATTTCCGCCGTCGGAGCGCACCCTGCCAAAAATACTGGCGCGCCAGGCCGAACAGTACGGCGAACGGCGGCTTGTCAGTATCGGGGGCGTAACGCTCAGCTATGCCGAGACCTGCGCGGCGGCAGCGCGCTACGCCGGCGCGCTTGCGGCCGCCGGTACCAAACCCGGCGACCGGATCGCCATCATGTGCGGCAACCGCGCCGAGCTCCTGCTTACGATCCTCGGCTGCGGCTGGCTTGGCGCCGTGGCCGTGCCGATCAACACGGCATCGCGCGGCGCGCAACTCGAACACATCCTCGGCAATTGCGGCGCGCGTCTTCTGGTCATCGAGCGCGAGCTGACCTCCGCGCTGGCGATGCTGCCGATTGAGAAGCTCGCGCTCGAAACACTGTGGCTCGTCGGCAACGGTCCGGTGCACGACACTCCGCACCTCGACAGCCTTGATTTCCCGCGGCCGCAGGACGGCTATGCACCGCATCCGGTCGAACCGGGAGATACCTTTGCCATCCTCTATACATCCGGGACGACCGGCCTATCGAAAGGCGTATGTTGTCCTCACGCCCAATATTTCTGGTGGGCCGTGTACACCGGCCAGCTACTCGGCGTCCGCGATGCCGACGTCCTCATGACGACACTGCCGATGTTCCATACCAACGCCTTGAACGGCTTCTTTCAGGCGCTCCTGAACGGCGCGACGCTGATCGTGGAGCCGCGTTTTTCCGCCTCCGGATTTGTCCGCGCGCTGGCGCGCGAGCGCGCCACGGTCACTTATTTGCTCGGCGCCATGGTGGCAATTCTGCTGTCGCAACAGGAAAGCGACGCCGACCGCGTCCACGGCGTACGGGTTGCGCTGGCTCCGGCGGTGCCCGCGCATTTCTATCGGCGGTTCACCGAGCGCTTCGGTATCGGGCTGATCGACGGCTACGGTTCGACCGAAACCAACTGCGTTATGGGCACATCTCTTGCCGAACAGCGGCCGGGAACGATGGGCAAGCTGCTGCCGGGCTTTGCGGCGCGTGTGGTGGACGGCAACGACAACGAAGTCCCCGACGGGCAGGCTGGCGAGCTGGTGCTGCGCGCCGATGAGCCGTTCGCTTTCGCCACCGGATATTTCGGCATGCCGGACAAAACGGTGGAAGCTTGGCGAAATCTCTGGTTCCACACCGGCGACCGGGTGGTGCGCGAGAATGACGGCTATTATCGGTTTATTGATCGCTTAAGGGACGCCATTCGCCGCCGCGGCGAAAACATTTCCTCCTACGAAGTCGAGCAGGTGATCATCAGTCATCCGCAGGTCGAGAACGCTGCGGTTTTTCCGGTACGCTCGGAGCTTGCCGAAGACGAAGTGATGGCTGCCGTGGTGTTGCGTCCGGGGACGCGGCTCGCGCCTGCGGCGCTGCTTGATTTCTGCCAACCGCGCATGCCCTACTTTGCGGTGCCGCGGTTCGTGGAGTTTGTCGACGCGCTGCCGGCAACCGAAAGCGGCAAGGTGACTAAATATAAGTTGCGGGAACGCGGCGTCACCGCCGCCGCCTGGGACCGCGAAAAAGCCGGATATAAAGTGGCCCGCAACTAGGCCGCCTCGGCATCCGCGGCCCGGCGCAAATCCTCTAGCAGAACGCCGGATTCGGCATGCCAGCACAAAGTCTCGCGCTCGCCCACCTTGTAGATGTGATCCTGCGCGTGCCGATGCTGCTCGATGTGGACATATTGCCCCGGCGCCACCTCAAACACATCGGTCTCAAGCGAGCCAAGAAATTCGCTGGCGATGTATTTGCCTTCGATCCGGTTGGCCATGTCTTGTTTGTCGCCGGTATTCATCAGATCCGCGCGGACCGAGAACCAAACGTCTTTGCCGACCGGGACGTGTCTGACGGTCGGCGGAACCTTGACATACAGCAATTGCCCGAGTGACTCGACGAAGACGATGGAGCCGCTGCGCGAACGGATGCGGCCCTGGAACAGGTTGTTGTTGCCGATGAATTCGGCGACGAACTTCGTCCGCGGATTCTCGTGAACTTCGCGCGACGTGCCGATCTGCTGGATAACGGCGTCGCTCATCACAATGACCTTGTCGGCGAGAGACATCGCTTCCTGCTGCGAATGGGTGACCATGATGAAGGTCATGTTCAGGTCGCGCTGCACCCTCTTCAGCTCGATCATCATGGCTTGGCGCAGGTTGAAATCGAGCGACCCCAGCGGCTCGTCGAGCAGGAGCACGGTCGGTCGGCTGATCAAGGCGCGCGCTAGCGCGACGCGCTGCTGCTGGCCGCCGGACAATTCGCGTGGCCGGCGGGTCGCGAAACCCGCAAGGCTGACCATTTCGAGCATCTCCCAAACGCGCCGGTCGCGTTCGCTTTTGTCCATGCCTTTCATCTTGAGGCTGAACTCGACGTTTTGAAAAACCGTGCGGTGAGGAAACAGCGCGAAGCTCTGGAACATCATCGAGGTGTCGCGCAGCGCCGGCGGCAGGTCGGTCACGTCTTTTCCGGCGATGAGGATTTTTCCCGCCGTGACTTCCTCGAGGCCGCCGATCATGCGCAGCGTCGTGGTCTTGCCGCAGCCGGAGGGCCCGAGCATGGCGACAAATTCGCCGTGCCCGATTTCGGCATTGAAATCGATGACCGCCCGCGCGCCGCCGGGAAACGTCTTTGAGACTTGCGTCAGAACAACGTCGTACTCAGTCATCGCCCGGCCGTATTAGCCCGCTGATTTCGCCACCGCATTGATCATGTTCCAGACGGAGTCGAAGGGAACATTGTTCAGTGCGCCCTCCTGATTGAACTCGGAGAGCAGCTTAATCGCCTGACGCAGGTCTTCGTTTTCGCCGGCGTGCTCGCCTAGCCGGGCGACGGCCTCCGGGAATGGTACCTCACGCGCCTTTTTACTGCGCAGATGCTCCTGCACCAGGGCATTGAGGTGCTCGTAGGTCTGCTTCAGCGAACCGCCATTGTATGAGCGACCCAACAATCCCGAAATGCCGTTGGCGCTCAGGCGCTGCCGCAATCCGTCGGGCATTGATTGTGCCAGCCCTTCGAGGACCTCGCCGATGCCGAACCCCTGGGTGAACAACCCGCGGATCGTGTCCATGGTGCCGTCGCCGCCGCCATACATGCGGATTTGCGCGCCGGCGAGCGCGCTGCCCATGGCCTTGGCCTGATCGATATGAACGTCGCGGTCGGCCTCGATCCGCAGCCGGGCGAGTTCGAGGAAGGTTGCCGCCTCATTATACTTTTTGAGCGCCTCGGCCTTGGCCTCCAGTCCTGTTGCCTCGGCTTCGAGCTGGCGTTGCGCATTGGCGATGCGGAGCGTCTCGACTTCCATCTCCGCCCGTCCGCGGGCTCCCGCTTCGCGTTCGATGCCCTCGGCGCCGATTTTTTGCGCTTCGGTCGTCGCGCGAGCACGGACCAATGTCGCCTCGGCCTCGAGCTCGGTGGCGGCCTTGCGTGCCTCCGATTGCGTAACCGTGTGCATGCGCATCACGGCCGCCTTGCTTTCCTCATCGATGCGGCGCGCCTCGGCGGCTTTGCCGGCCTCGATGATTTCGATCTGCCGGGCGCGCTCGGCGTCCGCGACCACGCGCACCAATTCGGCGGAATGTTCGGCCTTCTCGCGGTCCGCGGTACTGGCGAGCCGCTTGGTCTCGGCGATTTCCAGCTCCCGCGTCTTGGCGGCAAGTGCAATTTCGCGGTCGCGCTCTGCCTGCTCGCGCGCCAGGAAGCGCTCGATGTCGGTGCGTTCGCGCTCGCCTTCCTTGCTGATGAGCGCGATATCGCGGCTCATCTCTTCCAGTCGAGTGGCAAGCGCGCTGCGGACCTCGGCCTGCTCCAACTCCAAATCTTTCGCCACCAGCGCTATCCGGCGGTCGCGATCCTCCTGTTCGCGGGAAAGCTCGCGACGAATTTCGGCGCGCTCCAGCTCTTCGGCCTTGGCGACCAGCGCGATCTCGCGGTCGCGGTCTTCCTGGGCGCGGGCCAAGGCGCGGCGAATTTCGGCAGCCTCGCGTTGCTTGGCTTCCTCGATGATGGCGATTTCCTTCTGGATCTGAGCCGCCTCCAGCGCCTGCTGCTTGCGGATTTCCTCCTGCTCGACTTCCCAGCGTCGCTCGAGGACAAATCGCTGCTGCTCGCTCAAGATCTGCGCGCGTTCGTCGGAAATCTCCTTTTCTTGCTTGGCCGCCGCGACCGCTTCGTCGCGGTCGACCTGGAGAATGCCGAGGCGTGTCTCGAGGCTGCGTTTCCGCACCGAGAGGGCGGTTTCTTCGCTCACCTTGTGACGCAGATCGCGTGCCCGCTCCTCGGCTGCAGCGACCGCGGTGGCACGCGCAATCTCGGCCTCCTGCCGTTCGCGCTCCTTGCCGGCGAGATCGATGTCCTTCTCGCGTTCGGCCCGCTCGCGGGCGAGATTGCGGGTGATCTCGGCGATTTCGGCTTCGCGCGCCTTGTCAATCAGAGCGATCTCGCGGTCGCGACGTTCCTGCTCCAGCGTCAGTTCCTTCTGCACCTGCGCTACCTCGCGGCGTTTTGCCTCCGCGGTGAAGGCGATGTCGCGTTCGGTACGCAGCTGCTCCAGCGCTTTTTCGTTTTCGAGCTCCCGCTGCTCGACCGCCAGGCGCTGATCGAGCACAAAGGTCTGCTTCTCGCGCAGCTGCTTGGCCTGCTCGTTGGCAATTTCCTTGTCCTGGCTGGCGCGCGCGACCGCTTCCTGACGCTCGATTTCCAGTAATTCGAGTTGCGTCGTGAGATCCTTGTTGCGGATCGCGACCGTGGTCTGCTTCTCCGTGGTGTGGACCTTGCGCCGCGCTTCGGAAGTGATCTCGGTGATGACCTTGAGGCCTTCGGCGTCAAACACGTTGTCGGATCGGAAATATTCCTTGGTCGATTGCTCAAGCGCGACGATGGTTACTTCTTCGAGCATCAACCCGTTCGCGACGAAGCTTTCGCTGACGTCCTCCTTGATTTCACGGGCGAAGGCATCGCGATTTTCGTGCAGTTGCTTGAGCGTCTTGGTCGCGGCAAAACTGCGCAATGCTCCGACTACCTTTGCTTCGAGGAGGTTGCGCACCTTCTCGGCATCGAAGGTCTTTTCGCCGAGGGTGCGGCTCGCTCTCAGCACGGCCTCCTCGGTGTGGCCGACATGGGCGTACAGTTCGGTATTCACGTCGATGCGGATGTTGTCTGCGGTCAGGACTGCCTGTTCGCGTGCCCGGCTGACGGCAAATTTGATGGTCTCGAGCGAGACCCAGGTGATTTCGTGAAAGACCGGCAGCACGATGGCGCCCCGGCCCAGGCAGACTTTCGTACCGAGGAAGCCGGTGCGTATGAAGCCCATATTAGATGGCGCTCGCTTATAGATCCAAATCGAGACGATGTAGAAGATCGCGATAAGGATGATCGCGGCGATGAACAGACTGATTACGACTTCAAACATCGTGCCTTCGCCCCATTTATCGAAGTTCTTGCCTTGTCATGGACCATATCCGCTCAGGCCGCGTGAGCGGCGCGTGCGCCCGAAGCGTTCGATTTGCGCTCCCCGAAATCGAACAGCTTCGGAATTTTTCGATTGCGCCGCATGCTGTCGCGCAGTTCGTCGGTGGCCCGGCGATCGAGGTCGAAGCGCGCGCCGGTAAGAACGACGCCGTACTCATCGCGGGCCTTCGTTGCGCTCATCAGCTTGCGTGCGACATCGTTGCGGGTCCGCATCGGATCGCGCTCCAGCGGATCGCCCCAGCCGCCGGCCCCGGCGGTCCGGAAAATCACGCGATCGCCGGCGTAGACGCGCACATTGTCTACTTTGGACGGCAGCGGCGAACGGGTGCCGTCTTTGCGCACCAGCCATTTCTCCGAATACGCGCCCGGCCGCCCGCCGAGAATGCCCCACGGCTGCGACAGGTGGCGATCGTCATGGATCGAGATGTCGCCCTCCTCCAGCAGCAGGAAAATCTTCTCGACGCCGTTGCCGCCCCGGTGCTTGCCGGCGCCGCCGGTGTCCATGATCGTCGAATAGCCTTCGATCAGCATCGGGTAATAGGTTTCCAGATACTCGCTCGGGATATTCTGGAACAGCGGCCACCAGGAATGACCATCCATGCCGTCGCCGAGCGGACGGCCGGGAATTCCCCCGTAGAGAATTTCCATAAGCTGGAACGGCCGGCCGGATTTGTCCACGCCGGAATAGAGGAAGTGCGAACTCGAGCCGTAGCCCGCCGCGGTCGCCATCTCCGGCGCGTTGTAGCTTAGCGCCCCGCCGAGCACATCGAATTGCCGCGACAGGGTGTGGGTCCGGCAGCCGAGGGAAGCGGGAAAGTCGGGGTGGACCAGCGAGCCCTTGGGCAGCGTCACGTGGATGACGTCATAGAAGCCGTCGTTGAACAGGATCTGGGGGTCGAACACCATGATCATGTAGACCCCGATGAACATCTTGAACATGCCCTCGTGCAGATAGAAGTTTATCGGCCCTGGGGCTTGCGGCGCCGTGCCGGTCCAATCGAAGTAGGCATGATCGCCTTCGCGCCAGACCGTAAGCTTCATCTTGAACGGGCCGTTGCCGCGGCCGTCGTCGTCGACATAATCCTCGAACGATTTCGGCTCCTCCGGCAGATTCTTCACGATCAATTGCCGCATCGCGCGGTTGGTTCGTTCGAGCAACGCCTCGCAGGCCTGCTTGTAGGTTTCGCGGCCGAACCGATCGCAGATTTCGATGACGCGCTTCTCGCCGGCACGGCAGCCGGCGATGATCGCCATGAGATCAGAGTAGTTCATCTCCGGCGTGCGGGTATTGTTCATGATGACGCTGAGCGCTGCCTTGTTGACCTCGCCGCGCTGGTAAAGCTTGATCGGCGGAATGCGGATGCCCTCGCCGAAGATCGAAGCAGCGTCGGTAGGCATGCTGCCCGGCACGGCGCCGCCGACATCCATCATGTGGCCGAACATCGAGGTGAAGCCGACCAGGTCGCCCTGGTGGAACACCGGCACCAGCACCATCCAGTCATTGAGGTGGCTGATCGCGCCGGCGCAGGCGTACGGGTCGTTTTGCAGGATGACGTCACCGGGCTCGAGCTCAAAGTTGCTTTGCTTGAGCATGTTCGACACGTAAGAGCCGAATTGCCCGACGATCATGCGTCCCTTGACGTCGCAGATCATCGGGAATTCATCGTGCTGTTCGCGGATCACCGGCGACATGGCCGAGCGGAACAGCACCGCGTCCATTTCATGGCGGGCATTGCGGAGAGCGTTCTCGATCAGATCGAGTGAAACCGTGTCGAGCCGGCGGCTCTCTTGCGGTTGCCGCCCCGCGGCGGGGGCCTGGTCGCTGCGGCCGCTGCCGCTTGCGACCGGCGGGCGGGTCCGGGTCGGCAGTTCGGCGTGTGTCTCGGCCGGGGCGCCGGCGCCGAACATATCGGCGCAGCCGCGCAAAGCTACCTCCGTCGCCCGCTGCAGCGCGGCCCCTTCGTCGCCATTCGCCCGGGACGAGCCGAACTGCATCTTCGAGCTGCCATTGACGATCAGCTTGCACAGCACTGTGACCGATCCGCGCTCGGTCTTATGTTCGACGACTTCGGACGACCACGCGGAGCCGAAACGGTCATTGAGCATCGCGTAAAGATCGGACGGCTCCCGGCCCGGCTCCGAGGCGAGACTGGCGGAGGCCAAATCCGCCGCCGTCGGCGGCCGGTGGTTCGAGCCGAGCAGACCTAACTCCTTGGTCTGGCTCGAAAAAATCTTATCGAACTGCTGTTTATTGGCCTGGAGCAGGTCGTCGAAACTGACCGTGCTGCTCAGCGGGTCGAAATTCGTCATTGCGTTGGTTCTCTGCGCGCCTTCATGACGCTTTGTCCGGCCTGACCAGAATACTCAAATACTGGTCGACCTCGCCAGTGTGATTGGGATGGATCACGGTCGTCGCGTCCATCTGGACCACGATGGCCGGACCGCGGATGCGGTTGCCGGCCCGCAACCGGTTGCGGTCATAGACGTTCACCGAGGCAAAGCTGCCATCGAAATAGGCGCGGTGCTGCTCGACCACCGCGGCCGCCGCATCGGGCCCCTCCTTCTCGAACTTCGGCAAATTCATCTTCTGCACCGCTCCGACCCCGACCGCGCGAAGATTGACGAGCTCCACCGGGTGATCGAGCTTGAAACCGTAGATGCGCTCATGCGCCAGGCCGAAACGGGCCGCAAGGTCGTTAAGCGCTCCGGTGCCAAGCCGCTCCGGATCGAGCTCGAGAGAAAACTCGTAACCCTGCCGGAAATAGCGGACATCGGCCTCGTAGTTCAGCCGCTGTCGCGCCTCTTCAACGCCCTCCTCGCGCAGCCAGGCTTTCGCCTCGCGCCCTAGCTTGGTCAGGATATCGCCGATTTGGCTCGGATCCGCTTCATCGATGGTGCGCACAAAGGTCTGGCCAAACTCGTTCTTCACGTCGGAATACAAAAAGCCGAGCGCCGACAACACGCCCGGCGTCGGCGGTACAATGACCGGATAGCAGCCCGCGAGCATTGCCATGGCGTTGCCGTGCAATGGGCCCGCCCCGCCGAACGGGACCAGCGCAAAGTCTCTGGGGTCCAGGCCCTTCTGCACGGTGACCAGGCGCAATGCGCCAAGCATGTTCTCATTGACGATGTCGAGGATACCCTCGGCCGCCTGGTACAGGTCGAGACTGAGCGCGCGGGCGATTTTCGCCACCGCTTCCTCGGCCGCCTTGGTGTCCAGGAGCATTTTGCCGCCCAGCAGACGCGGCGGCAGACGGCCCAGCACCACATTGGCATCGGTAACCGTCGGCCGGTCACCACCCTTGCCGTAGCATGCAGGACCGGGCACCGCGCCGGCGCTTTCCGGGCCGACCCGCAGCGCGCCCGTCATCGGCACGTGCGCGATCGAGCCGCCGCCGGCGCCAACGCTATGCACGTCAACCGAAGGCACCTTGATGGGATAGTAGCCGATCGACGTCTGCCGCGAGATCGTCGGCTTGCCATCCTGAATGAGGGAAACGTCGGTGGACGTGCCGCCCATGTCGAAGCCGAGCGCTTGCGGATAGCCGGCAAGCGAAGCCATGAAGGCCGCGCCGGATACGCCGCCGGCGGGGCCGGACAGCATCGTGTGCACCGGCGATTGGCTGGCCCGCTCGACGCTCATCAAGCCGCCGTCAGAGCGCACGATGTTGACGCTGGGTTGAAATTGCACGCGGCGCAGCTTTTCCTCGAAACCGTTCAGATAGCGCCGCATGCTGGGACGAACATAAGCGTTCATGACAGTGACCAGCGTACGCTCGTATTCACGGAATTCCGGCAGGATTTGCGAAGACAGCGAGACCGTCATGTCCGGCGCGATTTCTTCGACGATGGCCTTGACCCGCTGCTCATGCTGCGGATTCGCGTAAGAGTGCATCAACGATACGGTGATGGATTCGGCGCCGAGCTCGATCAGCTCGCGTACCGCGTTGCGGGCCGATGCTTCGTCAAGCGGCGTCACGACGGCGCCGCGCGCATTGATGCGTTCGCGGATGCCGCGTGTCAGCTCCAGATCCGCCAGCGGATCGGGCTTTTGCATGATGATCCAGCCGGCCAGCGGCCCGGGCGTCTGCGAGCGCGCCAGATGCAGAACCTGCTCGAAATTCTCGGTGACGAGCAGACCGACTTTGGCGCCCTTTTCCTCCAAGACGATGTTGGTCGACACCGTCGTGCCATGGAGGAGTGCGGAGACATCGGAAGCGGCAATGCCTGTCTCGTCGATCAGTTGCTGGATTCCATCGAGAATCCCGACCGATTGATCTGCTGGCGTCGACGGCGTCTTCAGAAGGCGCATCGCGCCGGAGCGCTCGTCGAACAGAAGCAAATCCGTAAATGTCCCGCCGACATCAATGCCGAGCCGGCTACTCATATCACCCCCTGCGCTGGCCGCTTCGGGACGATATTGCGCCGAAGCCGAACATCCCTCTTGTCGCTCCCCACAGGGTCCGCGCCATTCAGGCGCGCACATAGGCGCGTTCTACACGCCCCTTTTGCAGTAATGGTCCCGGAGTAAACCGGATAGTTCCGGAGCGGCGTGCCGTTGTCAACTCGTTCTGTCGGGTGTTTTATTGCCCGCTTGAAATCCGGCGCGGATTTTGACAACAGACCGGAATGATTTAACATCCCAAAAGAGCATGAAACAAGATGGCGAATATGGCGGACGATACAACCAAACAGCAGCAATTTTGGATTGGGATCGTCGCGGTCATTATCCTCCTGATCTTTCTCTATTTTTATCGCCCGTTCGAAACTTATCTGCTCGCCCAAATCCCGCTCATCCATTTCAGCAATGTGATCTTCTGGTTCGTTTCGCTGGTCGGCATCGTGGCCTATGCCTTCGCGCATTGGCAGTCGTTTCGCAGCGAGATCTTCCGCAACGTCACCGAACTGAATGTGGATACGCTGGTGTTCGACACTCTGCAGGCCGCCATTCTCGTGGCCGTGATCTTTTGCGCGGGCGCAACGCTGCAGGCCATCGAGGTTCTTAGCGAATATTTCGTCAATCGCGGGCCTATCATGAACGCCGCATTCGGCGAGAAGCTGCTGGCCATCTTCTTGCTGGTGATCCTGGCGATCCTGTTCTATCTGCTGCACTATGCGGTGCGGGCGCTGCGCACCGGCTGGCGGCCGCGAAGCGCCCCGCCGCGCGCGCGTTGACGGTTTCCATCCTTAGCCGATTGTGCTTAGGCCGATAACGCCACCGTGGCATCGGTCAGGTCATTGAAGGCGGCAAGCGAGCGCTCGATACGCGCGCGCTGCAGCCCCTGGACGATGAATATGAGGCGCGAACGCCGGTCGGCGTCGGGCCATGCTTCCAGGTGGCTCGGCGGATGGACGATGTGCTGAACGCCGTTGATCAGAACGGGGTCGGCACACCGGCCACATTCAGCAGGCCTTTGAGGCGCAGTACATTGGCCCCGTGGCGATGCAACAGCATAGTGGTCCAGACGCCAAACGCGGTCCAGTCCAACGGCCGATCGAAGATTGCGGCAAAGGATTGGACGCCCGGGGTATGTGCGTGCGCGTTGTGCTCGTCGACCTCCTCAGCGGTCCAGTGGCTCGCCTCGCGAAATTTGCCCTCGGCGTCGTAGATGTCGTCGGTCAGCAACCGATGGAGATTATCGCGTATTTCGCTCGAATTCCAGCATGTGCGCCGAGAGATTGAGCGCCCGAAGCCGTGTGCGTAGTACCGCCAACGATGGTCCGTCGGAAAGGTCCGCCTTGGTTACAACCAGCCGGTCGGCCATCGATGCCTGCTTCACCGCCTCGGGAAAAGACCCCAGTTGCGCCGCGCCATTCACCGCGTCGATTGTCGTGATGATCCCGGATAGTCGAAAATGATGGCGAAGGACCGCCTCGGACAGCAGCGTGTAGGCGATCGGCGCCGGGTCGGCCAAACCGGAAGTTTCGATGACGACGCGGCGAAAGTAAGGGACCTCTCCCCGCGTTCGCCGCGACAGCAGGTCGCGTAGTGCCTTGTTCAGATCGCCGCGAACGGCGCAGCACAGGCAGCCGTTTTCAAGCAAAAGCGTGCTTTCAGCCACGCCCTGCAACAGATGATGGTCGAGCCCGACCTCGCCGAATTCGTTGACCAGAACGGCGACATCGGACAAATCCCGCGATCGCAACAGGCGCTGCAGCAGGGTGGTCTTCCCGCTGCCGAGAAAGCCGGTGATGATGTTGACCGGAGTGAGGTCGCCGTAGTCGGTCATGGTCCCGCGCTCAAGCTTTCGCGGCGGTAAGGGCGCTCAGGTATTGCTCATCGAGCGGGTCGCATGCGCGACCGCTGATCCGCTCCGCGGCCGGCCAGATTTCGGCGACCGTATCGACGATCGCCGTGCGTCCGGTGCGGCTGGTCAGAAGGTAAGCATTGCCCGACCAATCCTTGGCGACAACGCCCTGATATTTCAGGGCGGAATTGACGATACGTACCCGCGCCTGGCGCTCCCGCAGCCTCGTCTGCGGCTCCGCGCGGCCGGCGAACACCGCCGGCGCACTGGCGCTATCGCTCCAATGGCCCTTGCCGCCGAGAACGCCGCACAAGGCACACATCGGCGCGGCGGCTAGCCTGCGCGCGCCGCTTCGGCGGGAGCGCTCTCCCGCGGATAGCGGCGACGGAAGTCATCGGCAATCTCGTCAAAGGTGCAAAACTTCACGCCGGCATGCTTCGAGAGATAGTCATACATCCGCTCCAGCATGAGCAGGACCTGAGGACGGCCGGAGACGTCGGGGTGAATGGTCATGGCAAACACGGCATAGTCGTACTCGCGATAGACCCAGTCGAACTGATCACACCAGAGTTCCTCGATGTCGCGCGGCTTGATGAAGCCGTGGCTGTTGGGAGCGCTCTTGATGAACATCATCGGCGGCAGATCGTCGAGATACCAGCTGCCCGGTATGTCGATCAGATCGGTCTCCTCGCCGCGGATGAGCGGCTTCATCCAGTCCTTCGGATGCTTGGAGTAATCGATCAACGTCCAGCTATCCCCAACCCGCACGTAAAACGGGTGGAAGTCGTTATTCATCAAGCTGTGGTCGTATTTGATGCCCTTCTTCAGCAACAGCTGGTTGGTGACGGTGGAAAATTCCCACCAGGGCGCGACGTAGCCGGTCGGGCGGCGGCCGCTGAGGCGCTCTATCAGTTCGATGCATTTGTCCATGACCGCCTCTTCCTGTTCCGGCGTCATGGCGATCGGATTCTCGTGGGAATAACCGTGCATGCCGATCTCGTGGCCGGCATCGACCACCATCTTGGACTGGGTGGGGAATGTCTCGATCGAATGCCCCGGAATGAACCAGCTGGTCGGTATGCCGAGGCGGTCGAACAGCTTGACCAGCCGCGGTACGCCGACTTCACCGGCAAACAGGCCGCGGGAAATGTCGCAGGGCGAATTCTCGCCGCCATAAGAGCCGAGCCAGCCGGCGACCGCGTCGACGTCGACGCCGATGGCGCAGAGTATCTCCTTTTTGCCGCCGGTGCCGGTTCGCGGCATTGATCGCGCGCTTCTCGCCGCTTCCGCGCTCCGCGAGGTGACGAGCGAGCGCGGCTGATAGCGCGGCCCGCTGCCGGACCCATAGCCCGCGCGGACTCCGCCAAACGGTGGACGAGTGCGATTATCGTCGGTCATCGGTACCCCACTGGCGCAAAGATTTGTTTCAACGATCGCCGCCCGTTCGACCGGCAGCGAACGGAGGCACGCCATTCAACACTCCCACGTAGCGCGCGTACCGGCAAGAGGTCGCGGCCGCCCGCTCATTGCCGTTGTACTTGTTCGTTGTTGTAATTCGAGGTCGTTGACAAGGCGCCATCGCCGAAGCAATCCTTCGTCCTTGCTTGAAGGTTTGGAGGTCGGCGATGAACGACTGGCAAAACAGCACCCGGGCGGACTACGAGCGTAAAGGCTTCGCCAGCCGTTCCGGCTACGGCCGCAGTCCAGTCCTGCTGGTGGTCGACTTCATCAACGCCTTTACCGATCCGACGACGCCGCTGGGCGGCGACTTTGCCTGGGAAATCAACGCGACCCGCCAGCTCCAGGAAGCATTCCGCCGCGGCCGGCTGCCGATCGTCTACACCACGATCTCTTATGCGAAGGATCTGCACGACGGCGGCCTGTTCGTGAAAAAAGTCCCGTCGCTTGCGATCCTGCAAAAGGGCTCGCCGCTGATCGAGGTCGATCAGAGAATTCAGCCCCTACCGGGCGAGAAGGTCATCGAAAAGAAATATGCGAGTTCGTTTTTCGGCACCAATCTGGATGTCGAGCTCCGCTCGCTCGGCGTCGACACGGTCATTATGGCGGGCTGTACCACGAGCGGCTGTATCCGCGCTTCGGCGATCAATTCCCTGCAATATGGCTTTCACACCATCGTGGTGCGCGAGGCGATTGGCGATCGCGCCGCCGGACCGCATGAAGCAAACCTGTTCGACATCGATGCCAAATATGCGCGACGTTGTGCCGCTAGCGGATGCGCTCGATTATCTGCGCTCGTTCGCCACGGACGTGGAGTTCGCGGCCAGGGCGCAAGACGATTTCGACCGCTGGTGGCCACGCGCCCAGCGCGCTTGAGCATCGCATGGCAAACCCGCCGCGCCCCGAGCTGTCGTCGGTGTTCGACGACATGCTGTCGCAGAACAAGAAGAGCTTCGATGATCTGTATCGCGGCGGGCGAACGCATGCCGGCAAGTCGGGCCAAGCGGGTACGACGACGCCGTTCCGCCCTGAGCGATCCACCCTCGCCTCGCCCGCCGTCGCGCCTGCGGTCGAGCTCGACCCGCAGTCTGCCGCCGCGCGCCGGTTGCGTGAGCGCTTCGGCAATGATTGGCGCTATGAAATCAGGGAACGACAGCGCGAAGGCGACGAAGTGATCGTGCTTTGCAAGCTGACTTTTGGCAGGGCCGGCGCGGTCAGGACGCAGTTCGGACGTGCCAAAATCTCCCACGGGCCGGTGCTTGGCGCCAGCAGCGGCGTGCGGTTCAAGATCGGTCAAACCGGCGTCGAGGGAGACGAAAACGAGGCGTTTCGGCGCGCTACCGAGGCCGCGCTGATGAATTGCGCCGAATTGATCTAGTTCCGGCGAGCAGCAAAGCCGAATAGCAGCGTCAGTGCGCGGCCGTGGCGCTGCGCGGCGACTGGCGCGAGGCCTCGCTCTTGTCGGCATACTCGCCGCACCAGTCGCTGCCGAACGTAATCGGCCAGGCGCCGACGCCGTTCTCGCGCCGCGAGGGCGGGAAGCGCCGGCAATATCCCACCGCCTGTTCCGAGTCCGGTTCGGCACTCTCCGTCGGATGATAATGCCACCACCTGCAGCCGGAGCAGACGAATTTCGCGGTTACCGCCATTGCTGACATTCCTATCGAGCCCGCATTCAACCACTATTTGTTGGTTCGGCTCAACTCTCTTGGCGGCGGCAAATGTCCTGCCGTTTGTACGACGGATGGTTGCAGGGCGCCGCAATTGCCGGCGATGTCTTTAGGGGTTGCACGATCCGGCCATTGCTGACAATCTTTCATCACAGATGGAATAGCAAAGGCGTTGTGCACCCGGGGTCTTGCACGGCGGCGCGGGGACGATCGGGCAATTCATGGCGCGCGTAGGCGTCGACGTCGGCGGCACCAATACCGACCTTGTGCTCGAGGCCGAACACGGCGTCTTCGTGCATAAGGTCGCAAGCACGCCGCATGACCAGTCGGAAGGCGTGCTCAAGGGCCTGCGCGAACTTTGCGACATTTCCGGGGTCCGTCCGACTGACGTTTCCTTGATTGTGCACGGAACCACGGTCGCCACCAACATCACCATCGAGCACAACGGCGCCGAAGTCGGAATGCTTACCACGCGGAATTTCCGCGACATCCTCCACATCGGCCGGCACAAGCGGCCATACAATTTTTCGCTGCATTTCGAAGTCCCGTGGCAGCAGCGGCCGCTGGTCAAACGGCGCAACCGCATCGCCGTCACCGAACGCGTCTTGCCGCCCGATGGCAAGATCGAGATTCCGCTTGACGAGAACGAAGTCGCCGAGGCGACCCGGCTGTTCAAGCGCCGCGGCATCAAATCCGTGGTGATCGGCTTTTTGTTTTCATTTCTCAACGATACCCATGAACGGCGCGCCGCCGAAATCGTTCGCGCCGAAATGCCGGACGCCTACATCTGCACGTCCTCGGAAGTCGCCAATGTCATCCGCGAATACGAGCGCTTTTCGACGGCGGCGATGAACGCCTTTGTTGGGCCCAAGACGTCGCTTTACCTGAACAACCTGCAGAGCAAGCTCAGCAACAGCGGTTTCCGCGCCAATCTGCGGGTCATTCAATCGAACGGCGGTATCGCGACGGTCGAAACCTGTTCGCAGAAGGCGGTTGGCATTCTGATGTCGGGCCCCGCCGGCGGCGTGATCGGCGGCCGGGCTGAAGGCCTGCTGTGCGGCCGCTCCAACCTCATCACCGTCGATATCGGCGGGACCTCCGCCGACATCAGCACGATCCCCGACGGACGCATCAAGATCATGAATGCGCGGGACTCCTACGTGAACGGCCATCCGATCCTGGTGCCGATGATCGATCTGGTTTCGATCGGTGCCGGCGGCGGCTCGATCGCCTATATCAATTCCGCCGGCGGCTTTCATGTCGGGCCGCGTTCGGCCGGCGCTGAACCGGGCCCGGCCTGTTACGGCAAAGGCGGCGAGGAGCCCACGGTCACCGACGCACAGGTCGTGCTCGGGCGGCTTGACGCGGACAAGATGCTGGGCGGCGATCTGCCGCTCGACCCCGAGCTCGCGCACAAAGCGGTCGAGACAAAGGTGGCAAAGCCTTTGGGTCTGTCGGTCAAGGATGCCGCGCTCGGCATCATCAAGGTCATCAATTCGAACATGGCGCTGGCGATCCGTTCAAACTCTGTCGCGCGTGGCATCGATCCACGCGAGTTCGCGCTGGTGCCGTTCGGCGGCGCCGGCCCCCTGCACGGGGTCGCGTTGGCCGAAGCGATTTCGGCGAAAGAAATCATTGTTCCGGTGGCCCCGGGCATCACGGCGGCGATGGGCCTTTTGCAGACCGACATGCAGTACGAACATGCCAGGTCCCTGATCGTCTCGTTAAAGCATGCGGATCAAGCCGCCATCGGCCGCATCAACGCCGTCGTCGACGAACTGGTCGAGCGCTGCCGGCGCGATCTGGAAAAGGACGGCGTGACGGCGGAGCATCAGAAATTTCAGAAGCTGGCCGAATGCCGGTACCACGGCCAAGGCTTCGAGCTGCGCGCGCAACTTCCGGATGCCAAGCTGACGGCGGCCAATCTGGGAGAGGTCGTCGCGGGCTTTCATCACCAACACCGGCTCGACTACGGCTATCACTTTGAGGATGGCGACGTGGAGCTGATAACGGTCCGGGTGATCGGGCGTGAGGATGTGGTGCCACTCAAGGTGGGGCGGATTGATCAGGCCGACGGTCACGACATATCCGGCGCATTCCTCTACAGCCGTCCGACCACATTCGACGACGGTCAGACCATGGAGACGCCGCGCTATAGCCGCGATCGTCTCAAGGCGGGACATCGGATCGCCGGACCGGCAATCCTGATCCAGCACAATTCGACCACGCTGCTGCCGCCGGGCTATGTCGCCGCGATTGCCGAATTCGGCAATCTGCATGTTTATCGCGGGGGCTGAAGGCGAGCGTCATGCCCGGAGAAGCGATCGATCCGATCACGCTGCAGGTGATCAACGGCGCCCTGCAGACCATCGCTGAGGAGATGGGGCATGTCCTCTATCGGATGTCGTTCTCCTCGATCATTCGCGAATCGCAGGATCTCGGCGCCGGATTGTTCGACACCGATTTCAACACGCTCTGTGAATCGAAATCGACGCCGCTCCATATCGGCTCGCTGCCCGGTTACCTCGCCGGGATTCGGGAGACGTTGCAGGACGGCGAATGGCACGATGGCGATCTGGTCATTCACAATCACCCCTATCACGGCTCCAGCCACTCGCCCGACATCGCCGTTGTCGTGCCGGTCTTTCATGAGGGCGCGCTGGTCGGATTTTCGGCCAATACTGCCCATCACGTCGATATCGGTGCCGCGACCCCGGGCTTGATCATCGATATTCCGGACGTCTTCGCCGAGGGAATGCTGTTTGCCGGCACCAAGCTTTACGAACGCGGCAAGCGGAACGAGGCGCTGTGGAACTATATCGGACGCAACAGCCGCGCCGCGCGTCAACTTCAGGACGACCTCGACGCGCAGATCGCGTCGGCGCGGCTTGGCGCCAAGCGCTTCGCCGAGCTGATGGACCGTTACGGCCGTCAGGTCGTCCTCGATGCCACCCAGCAGTTGATGGACTACACCGAGCGCGTCCTGCGCCAGCGTATCGCCGCCATTCCCGACGGCGAGTACCGCGCCGAAGGCTTCCTCGACGATGACGGCAAGAACCGCGATGTTCGTCTGCCGATCAAGGTGTGCGTCCGGGTCAAGGGCGACGACATCGAAATCGATCTCACCGGCTCGTCCAAGCAGGTCGAAACCGCGTTTAATGTGCCATTCGAGGGCTCGACCAAGGTCGCCTGCTTTTGCGCGATCCGCTCGCTCCTGCTCGATGCCGCGACGTCGGACGTAAAGGTTCCATCGAACCAGGGCTCGTTTCGGCCGGTCAAGGTCACCGCCCCGAAGGGCTCGATCTACAATCCTAAATATCCAGCCGCGGCCGAGGCGCGCTTCGCCCAGTGCAACCGGGTCATCGATCTGATCTACAAGGCCTTGGCGCCGGTTTTGCCGAACGACATCATCGCCGGCAGTTCGGCCAGCCTGTCGTTTTGCTCCTATGCCGGCGTCCGCCCGAGCGGCGATTACTGGGTCTTTCTTGAAGTCAATGAGGGCTCCTATGGCGGCCGCCCGCGCGCGGATGGGCCCGACTGCATCGACAATCTGATGGCCAACACGCGGAACAATCCGATTGAAGACCTGGCGATGCACTTGCCGATGATTTGCGACCGTTACGAGCTGCGTGACGATGTGATGCCCGGCGCCGGCCGCTTCCGTGGCGGCATCGGCGTCGTCAAGGCGCAGCGCGTGCTGACCGACGCTTTCATCACCCACGAGAATGAGCGGCACTTTGACGTGCCCTGGGGAATTTTCGGCGGCGCTGCCGGTCAGGTTGGGAAAGTTGATATCTACAATGTCGCCCGGCCCAACGACATCAAGCATATGCCGGCGAAGTTCTCCGGCATGCGCGTGGCGGCGGGCGACGTGCATGTGTTCTATGGTCCGTGCGGCGGCGGCTTCGGCGAGCCGCTCGATCGGCCCGCCGCAAAAGTACTCGACGACGTGCTCGACGGCTTTTGCACGGTCGAGCATGCCCGGCTTGCCTACGGCGTCGTCGTCGATCCCGTCGCCGAGACCGTGGACGACGCGGCGACTACGGCTCTTCGCGACCGAATGCGCGGCGCGGTGCAGGGCAAGGCGGCAACCAAGCCCGCACCGCCACCAAAGACAGCCGCATTACCGCAGGCTGCCGAACCGCCTGCACGCCAGGCGCCGGCGCCATCGCGGCTCATGTCGAGGAGCGGCGCCAGTCCTCTGAGCTCGCGGCGGATCCGTCCGATTGCGGCGGAGCCTCCTGCGCCACCGCCGAGCATCAGTCGTAACGGGCGCTCGCTCCGGGAGGCTCTCGGCGGACTGCGCGGAGCCTTTGGCGACGGCTGGAGCTTCGAGATCGTCGAGCATAGTGCCTATGGCAACACGATCGAGGTCGTCGGACAATTGCGCGCCAACGGTTCGGCGGTGCGCGAAACCGCAGTCGCCAGCCGGGATCCGGGCCACTCGGTCGGCGAATTGCTGGAGCGTGCGGCCAGTGACAGCCTTTGCAAATGTATCGAGACGCTCATGCGTAATGGCCGTTAAAGGGCGCTTGCAGCCGATCTGACAGAAAGGTCAAGCAACCTTGGAACAAAGAGCGACAGATTTTGTCGAGGCGATGGTTATTGTCGCCGTCATCGGCGTGCTCGCCTTCTTGATCGGATTGCTGGCGCGGGTGCCGCAAGGACGACAAGCCGGTGCGGGCGGCACCATGCCGCCGGCGCAGTCGCCGCGCTGGTATGAGTTTGCGCTCGCCCTCATTCTGCTTGCTGCAATCGCGGCATTCGCCATCTGGCTCATTTCCAGCGGACGGCAATGGGTGTGGGGCGAGACCATTGGCGATTGGCGATCCGACACGCGCACGATCATCTTCGCCGCCATCATGGTCGCTCTCGGCGTCATCGGGCTTGCCATCTCGCTCGCCTATGCCTTGATTCAATCCTCGCAATCCACCGCGACGGGACGGCCGCTGGACGCAACGGCGGAAACGACGCCGGCCGGCGCCGGGGCCGCGCCCGCACCCTCGCCGTTGCGGCTGCTTGGCTTGCTCGGCCTGGCTCTCGCCGTTCTGCTGCTGTGCTGGATCGCGCTTTCGCGCGTCGAGCAATATGGGCTGGTTGCGCAGCTCCTTTATCCCGCCAGCCTTGGCGTAGCGCTGGTGCTCCTGTTCGACAAGGCGACACGCACTTGGGGCACCAAGGGGGGCGCCGAGACGGTCCGGGAGTGGCTGTTCTGCGACCTGCTGGTATTTCTGCTTGTCCTCGCCTTCCTGCATCTGCGGAATGTCGCCAAGCCCGAAACCTATGCCAGCAGCTTCTGGGACATCCTCAATGTGATACTGTTCTTTGCCGCATTCTGGCTCATTGACCGCACCGCTTCGCGCAGCCGCTTTCTGGTCGGCTATGGATATCTGGTCATTCTTCCCGTTCTGCTGTTGATCTGGAATGCCGTGCAAAGCGTTGCAGCCGCCGCCTCGTGGTGGGGGTCGGTATGGCCGTTTCTCATCCTGGCGGGCGTGTTCTCCGTTCTTGAGGTCGTTACCCTCGTCACCTCGACGCCGGAGCGGCAGACGCTGCCGACGCTGAGGGAGGCGCTGTTCGTGGTGCTCTACGCGATCCTGCTGATCATCGCGGTAAAATCCCATGCCTGAGGTCGCGGAATTGAGCCTGCTGCGGCGGAAGCGGCGCTTGCCGTTCTCGATGTGGCATGCTCCAGTTGGCCTCAATCGTGCGATGGCTGAACCATCGGCAAATAATCAAGGGGCGTAATTGCAATGGCGGGCTGGCGGCTGTTTTGGGCGCTTGTGGGCTATGTAGCCTTCATCGTCGTTCTGATCTTTCTCTATTTCTACAAGCCGTTCGAAGACTTCTTCAACCTGGTCATTAACGGGCTGGGATACGACAACGCCATGCTCTGGGTCGTTCTGATCGCGGCGATCGTCGGCTTCTGCGGCTATCACTGGCGGGCTTATCGGCTCTATATCGTGCAGCGGCACAGCATCGATGGAATGGTGCTCGCTTCGTTGCGCGGCTCGGCGTTCATCGCCATCCTGTTTTGCGCCGGCGCCGCCGCGCAAGCCACGCAGATCCTTTGCGTTTACCTGCTGCAGAGTGAATATACCCTGGGCGCCGAGTTCGGCTCCCGGCTCGGCGCCGTCATTGCGCTGGTGATCCTGACCGTGATCTTCTGCCTGATCTATTGGCTGCTTAAGGCTATAAGGCAGAGCTCCGGCGCTAGCGGGACCGCCGATACAGGATCGTATAAATTACAATGAACAATCCGATCATCAGCAAAGAGAAGATCGTCGAGGCCGTGCCGAGGGCGAACAGGGTCGGCTGCACGCGCTGAGTCAACGATGCGTTGATGTCGAGCGGCAGCGTATTCTGCCCCCCGGACAGCAGCGTTGTGCGGGCGAATTCATCATAGGAGAGCGTGAAGCCGAACAGGCCCGCGGCGACGATTCCCGGCAGGATCAGCGGAAACGTAATTTCCTTGAACACCGTCCATTCATCGGCGCCCATGTCGCGCGCCGCTTCCTCGATCCTGGCGTCGAAGCGGTTGAACACCGCCATCATGACCAGAAATCCGAACGGCAATGTCCAGATGACGTGAACGGCCAGCCCCGAGTACCACCAGGCGGGCGAAAGGCCGATCTGATGCAGCATGGTCGCCAACCCGAGGCTGAGCAAAGTGCCCGGCACCATCAGCCCGGCCATCACCGCATAGAACAGCGCCCCCGAGCCGCGGAAGCGCTTGCGAAAGGCCATCGCCAGCATGGTCGAGAACAGCGCGGTGATGATCATGACCGCCACCGCCAGAATAAGCGAACGTACGAGAGACGCCTTGAGATCGCCGACGGCCGAAGGGCCGGTCAGCTTTTCCCACCAGTAAAAGCTCAAACCCCGCATCGGAAAAGTCACGCCGCCGCGCGGTCCTTGAAAGGACAGCGTGAACATCGCGAACATCGGTCCATAGACAAAGATCAGAAAGATCACATAATAAACGCTGAAGCCCGCCTTGATGCGGGTCTTGCGGCGAGCCTCTGGCGTCGAGCGCGCCATCTTAGAGTTCCTTCCGGATATCGACCAGCCGCAAGATGACCACGACGCCCATCATCATCGCTATCATCAGCATGAAGGCGTTGACCGCGGCGAACGGATAGTTTCCGGTGACGTAATAGCTGAGGATCACGGTGCCGGTGGTGGACGACTTGCCGCCATAGACGACGACGGCGGTCGCGAATTCGCCCATCACCGCGACGAAAATGAAGATCATGCCGATGGCGACGCCCGGCAGCGACAGCGGCGCGATGATCTCGCGGAAGATCTGGAACGGCGTCGCGCCCATGTCGCGCGCGGCCTCCAGCAGCGTGCGGTCGATCTTGGCAAGCGAAAAGAAGATCGGTCCGACCGCGAGCACGACATAGAGCTGGACCAGCGCCATCGTGTAACTGAATTCAGAATAGAGAAAGAAGCTGAGCGGCTCTTCGATGGCGCCCATTGAAATCAGGAACTCGTTGATCAGGCCATGGCGGCCGAGCATCGGCAGCCAGGCGACCGCGCGAATGAGATAGCTCGTCCAGAACGGCACCATGACCAGCAGAAACAGCGAGAGTTGCCACTTGAAGTCCTGCACCTGCATCGACAGGAAATACGCCAGCGGATAGGCGAGGACCAGGCAGATCGCCATGGTGGTGATGGTGAAGCGGAATGTGATCCACAGCGTGCGGACGAAAATCGACGGTGTCAGGAAATCCGCATGATGCGGATCGAAAAAGCCCGGGGAGGAGAAGAACTCCCGGTAATGCTCGAGCGTGAAGCCCGGCGCCATACCGTGGCCGGTCGATTTCCAGAAGCTGAAGACGAAGATGCTGAGCAGGGGAAGAACGAGAAAGACCACGAGCCACAGCGTTGCCGGCGCAATCAGGATCGGCACCGGGAAGCCGGGTTCACGGCGATACTTGCGCGTGGCGTCGATGTCGGCCTGCGCCCTGGGCGCACCGCCGATCAGGCCCCGCGGCGCGCGATTCGACCCGCGTTACCTTGGCGTAGTTTTCGACTGTCGTCACACGGCTACCATACACGAAAACGCCGCCGGCTTTAGGGGCCGGCGGCGCTGCTTGTCAATCACTCTGAAGCGCCACCCAACGCTCAGGCGTTGAGGAACTCCGTCCACCGCTTGGTCAGGTAGTCGTTTTCGTCCATCACCGAGTTCCAGACCGCGATCTGGAAGCGCTTCCAATAAGAGCCGCCGGTGCGAACGTCGCCCTTCTTGATGATGATGGTGCCGAACGGATCGGGCAGGTCTTTCGCCGCCGCTTTGCCGTCATACCAATAGTCCCATTCCGCGGCTTCGAGGTACTTCTTCGCGTTTTCAGGGATCGAGTGATAGTAGCCCTGACGCGCGACGAACGCCGCCGGCCAGCCGGCGAGCCACCAGTTGATGTACTCATAGGCCTGGTCGAGTTGCTTGCCCTTGACCTTGGCCGAGATGGCGAGACCGCCGTGCCAGCCGCGCATGCCCTCCTTCGGGAAGGCGTATATGCACGGCACGCCTTCCGCCTGGATCGCCGCGACAGCCGGCGACCACATGCTCTCCAGCACCACCTCGCCGTTCACCATGAGGTTGACCGATTGGCCGAAGTTCTCCCAGAAGGCGCGGAAGTGCCCGGCCTTCTTGAGCGGAATGAGGTGATCGATCATGAAATCGATCTCGGCCTTGGTCATATTGCCCTTGTTGGCGAATTTCTTCAGACCAAGCGCCTCGATCGCCATCGCGCAATCCATCACGCCGATGGACGGCACATTGAGCAGACCGACCTTGCCCTTCCACTCTTTGTTGAGCAGCTCGGACCAGCTTTCGATCGGACGGCCGGTTCCTTTCGGGTTGTAGCCCATGGAATCGGCATTGTGCCAGCCGGGGGCCATGGTGATGTAGCGCGAGGGCGCTTGCATCCGCTTACCGTCTGCGTCGCAATAGATCATCGTGAACGGGGCAGCGCCCTGGCCGATGCTCAACTCCGGCGTCAGCTTTCCGGTCTTGGTGAGATTGGTGACCTTGTCCCAGTCCTTGAGCTTCTTGGTGTCGATGGGCTGAAACACCTTGGCCGGCCACAATATAGCGAGGTCGTGATAGTAGCCTTCGGCGATCTCGTACTGATCGTTCTGATTGAGCATCTTGCCGATCATTTCGCCGTAGCCCATCGCCTGACCGGCGACCGGGAATCCGAGGTCCTTGGTCGCCTGACCCTGGATCTCGTTGATCTCGCTGACGCCGAGGCCGATGCTTCGCAGTCCTTCGTCTGCCGCCGCTTGCCTTGCGAAGCCTCCTACAGCGCTGGTCGCCACGCCGGCCGCAGTGGCCTTCATGAACGATCTGCGCGACCACTTGTCTTGCTGCACGCGCATCCCCGTCTCCTTTGTTTGAACAAGCTGAATTTTCGCTGTTTGGATTGAAGCCCGGAGCGGCAGCTTGTGAAAGCTCTTGTGCGCCGCTTCAATATGCGAATGATACATCAGGGCCGGGGTGTGTCAAACGGCCGAAGGGGCATAAATTGAGCGTATTGATCAAAAACGGCCGCGTCGTAACCGCAATCGACGATTATCATGCCGATATCTTCGTCAACGGCTCCCAGGTGGCGCTCATCGGCAGGGATCTCGTGATCGATGCGGATAAAACAATCGACGCTTCGGGCAAGCTGGTGATACCGGGCGGCGTCGACCCGCATACGCATCTTGAATTGCCGTTCGGCGGCACGACAACTTCAGATACGTTCGAGACCGGTACGCGCGCGGCCGCCTATGGCGGCACCACGTGCATCATCGATTTTGCCGTGCAAACCCGCGGCACCTCGACCCTGAAAGCGCTCGACGACTGGCACGCCAAAGCCGAGGGCAAGACGGCGGTCGACTATGCCTTCCACATGATCGTGACCGATATGCCGGCCGAGCGCATCGGCGAGATGCGCAGCCTCGCCGATCGCGGCATCACCAGCTACAAATTGTTCATGGCTTATCCGGGCGCGCTCCTGTCGGACGACGGCACGATTTTTCGCGCCATGCGCAAGGCCGGCGAGGACGGCACGCTGGTCTGCATGCACGCCGAGAACGGCATCGTCATCGACGAACTGGTGAAGATCGCGCTCGCGCAACGTCACGTCGAGCCGAAATATCATGCCCTGACGAGACCGACGCGATTGGAGGCTGAAGGCGTGCACCGTGCCTTGTCGATCGCCGAAGTCGCCCGCGCGCCGGTCTATATCGTTCACTTGAGCAGCTATGACGCGCTGCACGAGCTGCGCATGGCGCAGGCGCGCGGCGTCATGGCGCATGCGGAAACCTGTCCGCAGTATTTGCTGCTCGACGTCGATCGCTATGAGGAGCCCGGCTTCGACGGCGCCAAGTACGTCTTGACTCCGCCGCTGCGCGAGAAATGGAATCACGACGAGCTCTGGGGCGGCTTGCGCTCGCACGTTCTCGACGTCATCTCGACCGATCATTGCCCGTTCTGCCTCAAGGAACAGAAAGAACTCGGGCGCAGCGACTTCAGCAAAATCCCCAATGGCGGTCCGGGCATCGAGAACCGGATGAGCCTGATTTACCACTACGGCGTGAACCAGGGTCACATCTCGCTCAATCGCTTCGTTGAGCTGACCTCGACCGCGCCGGCAAAAATCTTCGGCCTGTTTCCGAAGAAAGGCACGATCGCGGTCGGCAGCGACGCCGACATCGTGATCTTCGACCCCGCCCGAGAAGAGACGATCAGCGCATTCAATGGCCGCACCCATCATATGAATATCGACTACAGCGCCTATGAAGGCTTCAAGGTGAAGGGTTACACCGAGACCGTGCTGTCCCGCGGCAAGGTCGTCATCGAGAATGGCAACTATGTCGGCCGCGCCGGCGACGGCGCCTTCGTCAAGCGGCACGCCTATGGCGGCCATTACGCGAACACCCATGCCAATATGGTGCGTGATGTGCTGGCGCCGAGAGCGTCTCTGGGGTCGCCGGGCCGCCGCCATTCCTGACGTTTACCGAACAATCTTCGACAGGCGGCGCATGCGGTCGCCGTTGTTTCGCCGGCGAAATTGCGCCAGACAAAGGGAGCGCCGAGGATGACCGAGCGACAGCGATCAAATCTCCGCGCGCGGCTTGCCAACAAAGAGCTGCTGGTCGCCCCAGGCGTGTTCGACGGCATTTCGGCAAAAATCGCCGACCAGATGGGTTTCGAAGCCCTCTACATGACGGGATATGGAACCGTGGCTTCGCATTTGGGACTGCCCGACGCCGGGATCGCGACCTACACCGACATGGTCGGCCGCGTCGCAGTCATAGCCAACGCGACGAAAACGCCGCTTATCGCCGACGGCGATACCGGTTATGGCGGATTGCTCAACGTTCAATATTCCGTGCGCGGCTATGAAGCGGCCGGTGCTGTCGCTATTCAGCTCGAGGACCAGGAATTCCCCAAGAAATGCGGCCACATGCTCGGCCGCCGGGTCGTTCCGATCGAGGACATGGTCGACAAGATCAAGGTCGCCACCGCGAGCCGGGACTTCAAGCGATTTTCTTATCATCGCGCGCACCGATGCGCGCACGACGCTTGGGCTCGATGAAGCGTTGCGCCGCGCCGACGCCTACGCGAAAGCGGGCGCCGATATTCTGTTCGTCGAAAGTCCGGAGAGCATTCGAGGAGATGCGCACCATCGGGCGCAGCTTCGATAAGCCGCTGATGGCGAACATGGTGGAAGGCGGGCGGACGCCGATTGCGGATCGCAGGACGCTCGAGGAGATCGGCTATTCGATTGCGATCTATCCGGCGTTCGGCTTTCTCGCCGCCGGTGAGGCGCTCCGCACGGTGTATGGGCATTTGAAAGAGCACGGCTCCAGCGTCGGCAGCAACGCGCCGCTCTACAAATTCAGCGAGTTCAGCAATCTGATGGGATTCCGCGCCATTGCCGAATTCGACGAGACTTATCGACGATAACGTCTTTCGTTCCATGGCGGCCCAAACGGAGTGCTCTCATGCTCGAGGAGACCGATCGCCAGATCGACAATGACCGGGCCCGCGTCACGCGTCATTGCCTGGCGCCGGGAACGCACACCGGCTTTCATCGTCACGAGTACGACTATGTGGTCGTGCCGGTGACGGCTGGGCGAATGCGGATCGTGGAGGCAGGTGAGGAGCGGTTCTCCGATCTCTCACCGGGAGTCGCCTATTTTCGGCCCGCCGGCGTCGAGCACGATGTGTTCAACGGCGGCGACCAGGACCTGATCTTCGTTGAAATCGAGCTGGTGCGCTGAAGGTCGGGTTGGCGCGGCGCTCAGGCCGGAACCAGCCGGAAAAACTCCCATTCGGTGGGCGTCTGCTTGAGCACGCTTCGCCAGCCCCCGTTTGCTCTGTGCTCCAGCGGTCGGAGCCGCCGGCCGGCGAAGGCAAATTCGGCACCGGCGCTGCCAAATGGATACGGCGACAGCGCATAAACGCCGCTTTCATGCGGCTCAATGGTCACCGTCGTGTCCGTTTCGGCGGTCAGCGGAACGTGTTCAAAGGCCTGCTGCCCCCGCTCGCTCGGATGAATCCGGTTGAAATAGAGCGCCAGCGTGTCGATGAACTGCAGCTGCTTGTAGTTCTGGAATAGCTTTTTCTCGTCCAGCCAGCCGGAAAGCTGAGGGTCCTTGCCGATTTCGTCTTTCAATTGCTTCTGCCGATCGAGCTCGCCGGCCAGCATGCGTTCGGCCAAAGGCCGGTCCTGCTGCGGAATTGTTGTCGATGAGCACCAGACTGGAAAGACCGTAACGGCCGTTATAGAGCCCCCAGCTGTGCATGCTGGACATCAGGCCGCAGTAAGGGTGCTGCCGTTGATTGAAGTCGGGCGACTTGCGGCTGGTGACCGTTATGTACGCGGCCGGCGTGTCCACGAGATTGTATGGCAGGCCGGTTTTTTCGTCGGTAACCGGATCGCGGTCGAACTCGGTCCAGCCGGCATCGTGATGCGAAATGACGTAAATCATCAGGTCGAGCGGCGACAGCGACTCGAACTGATCATTGCCGAATGCGCGAGCGAACTGCCCGCAGAGCGCGGTATGCTCGTACATCATCACCGCCAGTCGCGGCGTTCCGGCGGGTGCGGTTTGAATAATCATGGCCCGGCCCGAATGTAGCGGCTTTCCCATTCGCCTTGAAGTGCGGATTCACCGCTGGCGCGCTGCGGCCTTGCAAAGTCCGCGGCACACGCACCGGTACATTCACTATCTCTCCGGGCGACGCTATGGTCAAAGAGCGGCAACGGGGGCGGAGTGAGCTTTATGAGCGTCGCGGAGCTTGGGAACGCGCGACTGACGTCCGACCCGGTTGCGCCGGAGCAACTACGCGCCGATATCGCGACGGCTGTTCGATGCGCTCGCTGCCGGTGGCGTCGGCATCGTACCACTCGATGTTGCCTACGCAGTGGTCGCGACCACGCCGACCGGCATCCGCCACATTTTCGAAACCAAGCGGCGATCCTACGATAAGCCGTCCGGCATGTTCGGCAATTGGCGCCTGAGCCGCGAAATTCATCTCATGGATCAGACACGGCATGCCATGGTTCGCGAGATCGTCGAGCAGGAAGGCGTCCCGTTTTCGGTGGTGGCGCCGTTCCGCGCCGATCATGCGCTGTTCGCCGCGGTCGATCCCTTCGTGATGAAGAACTCATCGAAGGGCGGTACGCTGGACATGCTGCTTAACGCCGGCCAGTTCCACGACGCGATCGCCGAAGGCTCGATCGCCCGCGGCACTGCGGTGTTCGGTTCGTCCGCCAACCTGTCGCTCACCGGCAGCAAGTATCGCTATGAGGATATCGAGCAATGCCGATTCGCGCCGCGGCTGCCGTTCATTTCGACTATGGCCGGTCGAAATACGCGCACAAGGACGGGCTTTCCAGCACCATCATCGATTTTACCGACTTCTCCGTGGTGCGCGTCGGCCACTGCTTTGAACGCTTGGCGCGGGCGTTCGCGGCGCGTTTCGGCGTCACTTTGAAAGCTTGATTGCTGCGGAGGCCGTCATGAGCGACCCTTACAAGGATATCGGCTTCGACTCCAACAGCATCGGCTTTGGCAGGCGCGCCGGCGTTGTCGTGGTCGATTTTCAAAAAGGCTTTACCGAGGGGCGCTTTCCGCTCGGCGGTCGCCCGATGGTGGAACGCGCGGTCAACAACACAGCGAAGCTCGTGGCGGCGGCGCGCCACGCGGGGCTGCCGGTCGCCTGCTGCTACACCGCCTATTCGAGCGCGCGCGATGCGCCGCTGTGGAAAATTCCGACCGTCGTCAACGAATTCCACCATGGCCAAGCCTGCACGGAGCTCGACGAACGCATCTACGATCGCGCCTATGACATGGTCGTGTGCAAGACGGCGGCATCGATCTTTTTCAACACGCCGGTTGCCGCCTACTTCATCAAGGACGGCGTCGATACCGTGATCGTCTCCGGATGCAATACCTCGGGCTGCGTGCGGGCCAGCATCACCGACGCATTTTCCTACGGCTTCCGCGTCATCGTGCCGGAGCCTTGTTGCGGCGATGTCGACGAAGGCCCGCATCGGGATAATTTGCGCGACGTTCAGCGTCGCTACGCCGATGTCGTCGGTCTCGAGGAAGTGCTCGCCTACATCGAGACGTCAGGACGACGGAACGAATTAGCATGAGATGAGCTTATGAGCTTTGACGGAAAGCGCGTCGTCATCCTGGGCGGCAGCTCGGGGATCGGTCTTGCTACCGCTTTGGCCGCGGCAAAGAATGGCGCTTCGGTGGTGATCGCCTCCAGCCGCCAGGCTCGGGTCGACGACGCGCTCGCCACCCTGCCTTCCGGCACCGCGGGCCACGCGCTCGACCTCGCGGACGAGCCATCGGTGAAGGCGTTCTTCGCCGGGCTCGGTCCGTTCGATCATCTGGTGTACTCGGCCGGCGAATCGCTACAGCTCGGACCGCTGGCGGACACCGATATTTCGATCGCGCGGAGCTTCTTCAATGTGCGCTATTGGGGTGCGTACATGGCCGCCAAATATGGCAGTGCCGGCATCCGGCCGGGCGGCTCGATTGTTTTCACTTCCGGCACCGCCGGCATGCGCCCGCGTACCGGCTGGTCGCTCGGCGCCAGCGTCTGCTCCGCCATGGAAGGGCTGACCCGCGCGCTCGCCGTCGAGCTTGCCCCCATTCGCGTGAACATCGTTGCGCCGGGCATGGTGAAAAGCCCGCTCTGGGCGCACATCCCGGAAGCGCACCGCGAGATACTGTACCGCCAGACCGGCGATCGCCTGCCGGTCGGCCACGTCGCCGAAACCGCCGAAATTGCCGACGCCTATCTGTACCTGATGCAGCAGACCTACGGCACCGGCCAGGTGCTCGTTGTCGATGGCGGCGGCGCGTTGGTGTAGAGATTGCCACACGCAGCGCGCCGATGAATTGTTGGTATGTTCACGGTCAGTCGGCTTGTTGTGCCTGGCTTCCGCCGGCGCCATTGCCCAGCGCGCGTGGCATTGCGAGGTGCAGCTTGGTTTCCATCTGATAACGATGGCCCAGCCGGAACAGCAGAGACTCGGAGAACGGGCGGCCGACCAGCTGGAACGATGTCGGCATGCCGTCCGACGTGAAGCCGCACGTGACGCTCAGCGCCGGTAGGCCGAGAAAATTGATCACCCTTGTGTTGCGGGTGAGCGCGACCACCATTTTCAGATAGGCCGGTCCGTTGCTGTAAGCGGTTTGTTCGAGTGTGGGCGTGGGGATGGGCAACACCGGGGTGAGTAGAACATCGACCCTCGAGAATACCGCATCGAGAAACTCCTCGAGAGCGACCACCCGGTACTGCAAAGCATTGATGTAATCCGTAGCCGAAATAAAAAATCCGGCCTCAAGCCGCTTGCCGACTTCCTCCGAATACTCGGCGTTGTGGCCGCGCTTCCATGGCCGGTGATTGGCGGAACCTTCGGCCTTCATGACCAACGGATGCAGCTCGGAAGCAATCGCGACCGACTGGGGAATGCTGACGGGGACAAGTGCAGCGCCGGCACGACGAAACACGTCAAGGCTTGCCGCGATCGCGGTCTGCACGTCAGGGTCCAGATCCTGATCGAAGTGACCGTGGGGAACTCCGATGCGCGTGCCGCCGAGCACTCTCTCTAGCTCTAATTCATAGTCCGGTATGGGCGTGGCAGCGGCGGTATCGTCGAGCGAATCCCGCCCGGCAATCGCCTTGAGGACGCGGGCGGCATCCTTCACGGTCCGCGTCAACGGGCCGACGCAATCGAGCGACCACGACATCGGCATCGCGCCGCAGCGACTAACCAGGCCGTTGGTCGGAAGGCAGCCGACAATGCCATTGGCCGCGGCGGGGCAACGGATCGAGCCACCGGTGTCGGAGCCGAGCGACGCGTAGACCATGCGGCTGGCGACGGCTACCCCTGAGCCGCTCGACGAGCCGCACGGCACGCGATCGTGAGCCCAGGGGTTGAGAGTGCGCGGCAAATGCGCGTTGAAGCCGTGCGGACCCATAGCGAACTCAACCATCGCCAGCCCGCCGAGGTCGACCGCGCCGGCGCCGTCCAGCTTGCGCAACGCGGTTGCGGTGGTCTTGGCCGGCTCGTTGCTGCGGATTTGCGATCCGCAAGCCGAAACCCGGCCGGCCCGGTAATACATATCCTTGTGGGCCATTGGCACGCCGTGCAGCGGGCCCAAAGTCTCGCCGGCTGAGCGGATGGCATCGAGCCAGCGCGCGCGCGCCAGCGCGCTGTCGCGATCCTGCCAGACGAAGGCGTGATGAACGGGATCGAGCCTGTCGATCTGCGCAAAACACGTCTGCAGTATTTCCACCGCCGAAACCTGCCCGGCCTTGATGAGGTCGGCGGCTTCGCACAGAGACAAGTTCTGAAGCTGGTCAGCGAGCTGTCGCATCTTCGCGTTACGCCTTTCGCGAGCGCAGCAGAGCAGAAAATTCCGCCGGATCCCGGTCGAAATCGTGGACCGCCAGCGCAGCCTCTGCCGCCGCCCGCAGCTGGTTCAACTCGACGGCCAGCTCCCGCCACCGGTCTTCGGCGATGGGGATCTGCTGAGTTTCGTCATTGATCGCCTTCAGCACCTCGGCACTCACCGGCATGAGACACTCCGTGTTGATCGGTTCGGATGCATGGTCCATCGGGTCATGGTCTAGCTCAACGTCGGCCAACGGTGAGCAAACCCCAGATTCTCCTGCAGCGTATAGGCGAAACGGAGCAGGATATCTTCTTCGAACGGGCGCCCGACGATTTGCAGCCCGATCGGCAGCCCGGAATCTGTCCAGCCGCACGGGATTGAAAGGGCCGGCAGACCGAACAATGACATGATGGCGGTTGGAGCCATGTAATCGATGATGCTCGCCATCGGCTTGCCGTCAATCAGCAGGACGTCGCTTCGCGCGTTCGGGAACGCCGCAATGCTGGTCGTAGCGCAGAGAAACAAATCGTAGTCGCCGAAGAAACGAGCGAAATTGCGCCAAATCCGGCTGCGTTCTGCTTCGGCCTTGAGATAATCATCGGCCGAAATCCCCGCGCCGCGCTCGATGTTCCAGATAACGCTGGGCGTAAGCTTGTCGCGGTCGCGATCGAGCAGATGGCCGAGCGTCCGGTAAAGGATCGCGCCGCGCAATCGCATGAAGGCGTCCATCGCTCCTGTGAAGTCGGGGCCGGCTTCATCGAGACGGCTATAGAGTCCGGCGATCTTGGCCACAGCCGCTTCGAGAACCGGCCGTACCTCGCGGTCGATCGGCACCATTCCGAGATCAAGCCGTGCCGCAATCTTCAGATCGGATAGTGGCTCCGGTCGGAAATCGGGCGCCGTAAAGTTCCCGGCCGCAAGCGATGTGGGATCGCCAAGGTCGCGTCGGGCAACGACCGATAGCAGAAGCGCAACGTCTTCGACGTTGCGGGCCAGCATACCGTGAACGTTGAGATCGTCCCACAACAGCGGCTTGCGCGGATTTGCAACTCTGCCGGCGGTCGGGCGCAGGCCGACAACGCCGCTCAGGCTTGCCGGCATACGACAGGAGCCACCGAAATCCGTGCCGTGGGCAATGGCCGCCATGCCGGTGCACACGGCCACCGCCGAGCCGCCGCTCGAACCGCCGCTGGTCCGAGTGAGGTCGTAAGGATTGGTCGTGGGACCGGCCAGGCGGTTCTGGCATATCGCGCCATAGCCGAACTCCGGGGTCGTCGTTTTGCCGATCATCACGCCGCCGGCCTTGAGCGTGCGCGCGACAAAAAGCTCGTTTTCGGCGGGAATGTTGTCGGCGTAGACGAGCGATCCGTAAGTGGTCCTCACTCCGGCGGTCGCAATCAGATCCTTGAACGCGATCGGAAGCCCGTGCAGCGGTCCGCGCTGTTCGGCGGGAAGAGCATCCAGACGTTCTGCAGCTTCGCGCGCACCCAACTCATTGACGGTCATGAACGCGCGAAGCCGTCCGTCCAGGGCGTCAATTCGCTCCAGGGCGGCTTCAATGAGATCGATGGCGCGAACGGCACCTTGTCGGGCTTGTTTGGCAGCTTCGACGGCCGAAAGAGTCTCCAAGCCATTCATCTTGCGGTCCAGTGCTGCGCGCTCGGAATGCATGCCGCGTGCCGAAGCCGCGCGGTTATCCGATGCGCCGCTTCACAACTCGCCCTTGAGAAAAGCCGCAACCACGCGGCAATTTTCCTCGGTGCCGTCGAACAGCGTCGAATGGCTTGATCCCTTGATCACGTGTTTCTTGGCGCCTTTGATGTGTTGCACCAGATATTCCTGCCCGGCGCCGCTGTCGGCCTGCTGCCATGGCGTCATCATGTCCTCGTCGCCGCCTATGACGAGGGTTGGCGCGGTGATCAGCGGCAACAGCGGCCGCAGGTCCATTTCGATCATGGCCTGGCAGGCCCGCTTGAAGACGTCGACGCGATTGCACTTTCCCAAGATGTCCTGAATCATATCGACAGCGCTGTGCCCGCTCGGCCCATCCAGGAAACGGCGCGACAGCGCCTGCATGGCGACGAGCTCCGCCAGTGTGCGCGAGCCCACGCCGAACCGTTCGGCGATGTCGGTCCAGCCGCGAAACGTCAGGATGCCGGCATAATCGAGCTTGGCGGCCGAGCAGTTGATGACCAGGCGCTGGGTGCGGTTGGGGTATTTGGCGGCGAACTGTTGCGCGACCATGCCGCCCATGGAAGTGCCATGGATATGGGCGCTCGCAAGGCCGAGATGGTCCATCAGCCCGGCGACGTCGTCCGCCCACACTTCCATGCTGTATTGCTGCGAGGGTCGCTCGGATTCACCGTAGCCGCGCATATCGAAGTCGATGCAGCGGAAGGTCCGCGACAGGATCGGCGTCGCAGTGGCGAAGTTGAAGTGCCCGAAGCCGGCGCCGTGGATTTGGATGACGGGATCGCCGTCGCCGGTCTCCTTGTACCAGATTCGAACCCCGTTGATCCTCGCGTCCGGCATGCGTTCCCCCGCCGATGAACCGGCCTTGGACTGAGGTGCAAAGGCGTCAGAAGTCAAGCCCTGCCGCGCCGAACCAAAGCGGGCCGTGGCGGATGCCATTCCTTATCTGCTGCGTCAGGCCCCACCACTGCTTTTCGTCATTAAGCGCCGATGCAAGCCGAGCGTGCGAGGTCGCCGCCAAGTCTTCTGCGATGAAATGGCTAGGCCGCCTGCTCGAGCAATTCCGCCAACTTGGCGATGTTGGCGGCGATGTGCCGGGCTTTTTCGCGTGTGAGCAATTCGGCTGCGGCACGGTGCCCCGATGCGCTTTTGTAGTAGACGTAAGCGAGTGCCTGATCGCTTTGGTCTTTCACCACGAAGCACGTGCCATCGTCTTCGACGGACCATGGCGGCGGACAGACGGCGTTTTGGCAGATGCCCGATAAAACACCGGGGCAGCTGCGCACCAGCCACATCGGGCGTTCACGGCCACGCGTTTTGTTCGCCAGCATATTGTTAATCGCTGCTCGTCGTGCTCGAAAAAACTCGGCCATTAGCCGCCGTGCAAATGCCGATCGTGCGCGAGGTCGACCATCAGGCGGCCGCGCACAGTCCCACCGACTAAAGTTACCGCCAGGCCTCGACGAGTCATGTGATCGACAGCACAGTTTGCCTGTTTCACCGGCAAACCCCGGAAGCTCGCCGAATTTCGTAAAGTTTACGCCCGAAGCATCAGTAAAACTAACTACTGAATATTAGGATTTTCACGCAGGTGAAATTCGACAGGCTTGGGCATGATCTTCAAGGTTCCCTCACGCCGCAGGCCGCTGCGGCCGAGCGTCTGCGGGGGCCCACGCGGCGTGCAGGTGGTTGCCCCACGGCAATCGGTTCGGCGGCCAGCTGCCGCCGATCCATCAACCGGGATGGCGGGCGGATCGGCGTCGTATCAGCTAACAAGCGGCGTTGTCGTGCGTCACGCAGCGAACGGATGCTTGACCTGATTGCGCGTCGCCGTGACACTCGCCGACTTTGGCTCGCCTCTAACCGCGCGGGCAATGGATTCTTTCACGGCGCGGTAATTGTAGTCCTGAATCTTCTTGTCATCCGCCGCGTCCCAGTGAATGAACACGCCGACGCAGATGAAAAGATCGTTGGCCTGATTAAGCGGAATGACGCCCTCGGCCACGCTGTCGGCGACCGCCTTGGCGACGGCATGCTGCGCGGGCCCGAACATCTGCACCGCCTGCTTTGCGTTTTTGATCGTCACCTTGTTGAACATGACGGTCGCCGGCTTGCAGAGGAGATTTGGCGCCACCACCGCGAGCAGCGCGGTGAAGCCGTCCTTGTTGTTGGTCAGGCATTTGGCGAATGCGGTCTCGGCGGCACTGCCGCGCGGTCCCATGATGAGATCGATGTGTGCAACCTCGTTGCCGTCACCGATCAGCGATTCACCGACGCAGACGCCGGTTATTCTGGCAGTTGATGTTGGCGCGGCCGCCGTCTCGGACGCGCCCGAGCCGGTCAATAGGTTCCAGAGTGCTCGAAACACCATTTTCCTCCCCCAATGTTCGGCCGCAACTTCGCACGGCTTTATGAACTGCGGAAAGCTACTACCATAACCGGCATTGGTCCATCCGGATCGTAGGTTCCCCGCGCCATCGCAGGCGGTGGGACGTGCGGAGCCCTACGCGCCCACGCTCCGCCGCGGCTCAAATCGAAGCGGCTAAGTGCCTGGAAAGGTACGCAGGATTGATCCTATCCCTTCGCTATGATCTTGCTCCACGCCTGAAACACGCGCTTGATCGGAATCAATTCTACAGACATCAGCATCCTGCATTGTAGGATATGCATTGTTCTGCGGGTCGAGCCTTGCGCATTGTGGTGTTGAGCGCCGTCATCGCGCTTCTGAGTGTCGCGCCATCGGACGCGGAGCCGCAGTCCGGTCCCGCCTCCGGTCCATCGTCGCTGACCGCGGATCAGCTTGACCAATTGGTCGCGCCGATCGCGCTTTATCCGGATTCCCTGCTCGCGCAGATCCTGATGGCCGCAACCTACCCGTTCGAAATTGTCGAGGCGGACCGCTGGTTGCGTCGTCCAGGCAACGCCGCGCTCACGGGAGACGCATTGACCGCAGCATTGCAGCAACAGCCTTGGGATCCGAGCGTAAAGTCGCTCGTTCCATTTCGCGAAGTCCTGCACATGATGCAGGCGAATTTGGATTGGACGGAACGCCTCGGCGATGCCTTTCTCGCCGGGCAGGCAGACGTCATGGACGCCGTGCAACGGCTTCGGCTGCGAGCCCAGGCCGCCGGCTCGCTCGCCTCAACACCGCAACAGACGGTGTCGACCGAGGATCAGGAGGTGATGATCGAACCGGCAAGCTCGGACGTCATCTATCTCCCGGTCTACAATCCGTGGTGCGCTTATGGTGCTTGGCCCTATCCCGATTACCCGCCTTTCTCCTTCGGAAGCTGGGCGGGTGATTGCAGCCCTACGGGTGGCGTTCTTGCCTTTGGCGGCGGCGTCTACCCGGCGTTTGGCTTCTGGGCATGGGGCCGTCTCGACTGGCGCCGCCACGAGATTCGGGTCGACCGCGAACGATTTCAGAAATTCCACGCCAGCCGCGAGTTCCCTGGCGGAATCTGGCAGCACGATCCGGCGCATCGCCACGGCGTGCCCTATCGCGATCCAGGGACGGCCGCGCGGTTTCCCGGCCCGGCACGCTCGACCCCGAACGTTGTCCGCGGCTTCGCTCCGGGGCCTTCGATTATGGCGCCGGAGAGAGCCGCGGCGCCCTCGGCCGGAACGCGGCGGGGGCCGGTCGGTCCCCCTTCCCCGCCCGTAGGTTTAGCCGTGCCGCAGCGTCCACTGCCGCCGGTCTACGAATTTTTCGGTCGAGGAGCGGAGGTGCGCGGCGAAGCCGCCCGCGGATTCTCAAGCCGCATGGCGCCTCCCGCTCCGAGCTTTCAGGCCGCACCGATGACCGGTTTTCATGCCGCACCGAGTTTTCACGGCGGCGGCGGTTTCGGTGGCCACCGATGAGGGCCGAGCGATGCTGAGAAACACGCTTTATCTGTCCGTGATTGCGCTACGGCTCGGCGTGGCGGTGATCGGCCTCTTCGCGATCGTTGTGGCATCCGCGGTTGCCGCCGCCCCGATACAAAAAACCTTCACAAATCCGGCAGCGGCGGTCGATGCGCTGATCGCCGCCAATCGTGGCAATCACCTCCGCGAGCTTCTCGCTATTCTCGGGCCGGAAGGCGCGAAGTTGATCCACTCCGGTGATCCGGTCGCCGATGAGCATGGTCGCACGCGTTTCGTCGCCCATTACGAGGAGGCGCACAAGGTCGATCTCGACGGTGAGAGCAAAGCCGTGCTCATCGTCGGGAAAGACGAATGGCCGTTTCCGATTCCACTTGTTCGCGAGCACGGCCGCTGGCGTTTCGACACCAAGGCCGGCGCCGACGAGGTTCTCAATCGGCGTATCGGCCGCAACGAGCTCACGGTGATCCAGGTGTGCCGCGGCTATGTTGCGGCTCAGCGCGAATATGTCGCGATGCGCTTGGGCCCCGGCGGCGGTCCTGAATATGCGCAACGTTTCACCAGCACCGCCGGACAGCACGACGGGCTCTATTGGCCGGTCAAAGCGGGCGAAGCCGAAAGTCCGTTAGGCCCGCTGATCGCCCAGGCGCGGGCGGCGGGTTATCAGCCCGGCACGCCGCATGTGAAGCCGCGCGCCTATTACGGGTACTATTTTCGGATTCTCGCCAGACAGGGCGAGAATGCGGCCGGCGGCGCCAGGAATTATATCGTCGACGATCATATGACCGGCGGATTTGCGCTGCTCGCCTATCCGGCCACCTATGGTGATTCCGGCGTCATGACCTTCATCGTCAACCAGGCCGGCATCGTCTACCAAAAGAACCTCGGGCCCGACACCGCGCATATCGCTCAGCAAATCACCCAGTACGATCCTGACGCGACCTGGCAGGCGAGCGAGCCGTAGGACAATGCCGCAAGACCGGCTCAGATGCCGTTGCAGCCCGACGGCGTAGAAAACACAAGGCTTAGACGGTGCGCTGTGCGCGGTCCTTCTCGTTTTGCGCCTTGATGGCATCGCGCGCGGCATGCCACTGCGCGTCGGTCCAGTGGCGCAGCTCGTAGAAATTGCCGCCGGTCGCCAGGCTTTGCCCGCCGTCGAGCGCGATGGTCTGTCCGGTCAACCAGTCGCAGCCATCGGAGACGAGGAAGGTCGCAAGATTTTGCAGTTCCTCCATGCGGCCGACCCGGCCCATGGGATTGATGCGCTCGGTGCGCGAGCCCGGCACGCCGCCCGGATTAAGCCGCTTGCCAGCGCCCTCGGTCGGAATTTCGCCAGGTGCGATGGCGTTGAGCCTGATGCCATGGCGGCCCCATTCGGTGGCGAGCGACATGGTCATGGCATGGACCGCCGACTTGCTCATGGCCGACGGCACCACATAGGGGCTACCGTTCTTCACCCATGTCACCACGATCGAAACCACATTGCCGCGGTGCCCGCCGGCGATCCAGCGGCGGCCAACGGCGTGCGTGACGTAGAACGTGCCGTGCATCACGATGTTGGCGATGGCGTCGAAACCGCGCGAGCTCAGATCCTCGGTGCGGGAAATAAAATTTCCGGCGGCGTTATTGATGAGATCGGTGAGCGGGCCGCCGGCGAAGATGTCGGCGACCATGGCATCGACCGCGGCGGCGTCGCGAATGTCGACCCCATAGCTGCCGACTTTGCCGCCGTACTTGCCCATGAGCTCGGCGGCGGTCGCCTCGCACACCGATTTCCGGCGCCCGCAAATAAAAATCTCGGCGCCGAGCGCGAGAAATTTTTCGGCCATGCCTTTGCCCAGCCCGGTCCCGCCTCCGGTCACCAGGATGCGCCGGCCGCGCAACAACCCGTCGGTAAACATCACCCGCTCCTCCCCTTTTCGCCCTTTTACATCCGGCGCGGTCGCGTCTTGGCCGGCGACTTCGACATCCTATCTCCGTCAAACGCCGAGATAGCGATGCTGGATGTCGCTCGCGTCCGCCAGCTCCCGCGAAGTCCCGCTCCACACCACGCGCCCGCGTTCGATGATGTAGTGACGGTCGGCAATGCGGGTCAGCGCGTCGACGTTTTTGTCGATGACCAGGATCGATTGCCCGGCAGCGCGGAGAAGTTCGAGGCAGCGCCAGATCTCCTCGCGGACCAAAGGCGCCAGCCCTTCGGTCGCTTCGTCGAGAATGAGCAGGCGCGGGTTTGTCATCAGCGCCCGGCCGATCGCGAGCATCTGCTGCTCGCCGCCCGACAGCAGGTTAGCCATGGCGCTGGCGCGCGCCGCGAGCCGCGGAAATAGCGCAAAAATCTTTTCCAGTGTCCACGGATCGGCGGAGCCGCTGCGATTGGCGGCGGTGGCGACGAGATTTTCGCGCGCGGTCAGGTTGGGAAAGACCTGGCGTCCCTCGGGCACGAGTCCCAGCCCGAGCTTGGCGATGCGATAGGCGGGTAGCTCGCGGATGTGTTGGCCGCCGAACCGTATCGAGCCTGTCGCCGCCCGCGTCAACCCCATGATCGACCGCACGGTCGTGGTCTTTCCCATGCCGTTGCGGCCGAGCAGCGACACCATTTCGTGCGGCGCCACGGCGAGCGAAAGGCCGAACAGCACCCGGCTTAAGCCGTAGCTGGTCTCGATGTCTGCGACTTCGAGGAGCGGTGCCTCAGCCATGACGCCCCGCTTTATCAGCGTCTTGCCTCTCGCCCAGATAGGCGCGGCGGACACCGGCATCGGCGCGGATTGTCTCGGGATCGCCGCTGGCGATGATGCGGCCATAGACCATGACGGTGATACGGTCGGCCAGCGTGAACACCGCTTCCATATCGTGCTCGATCAGGAGGATGGTCACGCTGCCTTTCAGCTCGCGCAGCGTCTCGAGCATGTGAGCGGATTCCTCGGGCCCCATCCCGGCCATCGGCTCGTCAAGCAGCAGGAGTCGGGGCGACGTTGCCAGCGCCATGGCGATTTCCAGCTGGCGATGCTCGCCGTGGCTCAATCTATCGACGCGCATATCGGCGCGCTCGGCGAGCCCGACGCGGGCCAGCGCCGCCGACGCGGGCCTGCGCAATCCGTCCTCGTCTCGCGCATCGCGCCAGAAGCGGAACGAGTGGCCGCGATGCGCCTGCACGGCGAGCGCGACGTTGTCGAGTACGGTGAAGTCGGGAAACAGCGAGGTGATCTGAAACGAGCGGGCGATGCCGATCGTGCTGCGGCGGTACACCGGCAGCGATGTGATGTTGCTTCCGTCGAACCAGATGCCTCCGCTCTGCGCCGCGATCTCGCCGCCGAGCAGGCTGATCAGCGTCGTTTTACCGGCGCCGTTCGGACCGATAATGGCGTGGAATTCGCCGGCCGGAATGTCGAGCGTGATCGCATCGGCCGGTACCACGCCGCCGAAGCGCTTGGTCAGGCCCACGATCTGCAGCAGCGGCTTAGCCATAGCGCCGGCCCTGCAGCAGGCCCTCGATGCCGCCATGCAGATAAATGGCGACCAATAGCAAAACCGGTCCGAGGATCAGATCGGGATATTCGGTGAGGCGCGACAGACCTTCTTCCAGCAGCAGAAAGGTCACCGCGCCGATAACTGGCCCGAACAGCGAGCCGAGCCCCCCGAGAACCACCATGACGATCAGGTCGCCCGAACGCGTCCAGTGCATCAGCGCCGGACTGATGAAATTGGTATTGTTGGCGAGAAGTGCTCCGGCAAGGCCGCACAGCGCGCCGGCAATCACAAAGCACACGAGCTTGTAGCGAAACGTCGGAAAGCCGATGGCGCGCATGCGTCGTTCGTTGGAACGGGCGCCGCGGATCACCAGACCAAAGCGGGAATTGACGATGCGCCAGACCAGATAAATGCTCGCCAGCAACAACGCAAAACACAAATAGTAGAATAGCGTTTTGTTGTCGAGATTGATCAGGCCGCCGAATTGGCTGCGCTTGTAGATGGTCAGGCCGTCGTCGCCGCCGTAACGGTCGAGCCCGATGGCCACGTAGTAGATCATCTGCGCAAAGGCGAGCGTGATCATGATGAAGTAGACACCGCGGGTGCGAAGGCTCAGCGCCCCGACAGCGAGCGCATAGAGCGCCGATGCCGCGATCGCCACCGGCCATTGCACCAGCCCAGAGCCGATGCCTTCCTTGGCCAGGATGCCGACGGCGTAGCCGCCGATGCCGAGATAGGCGGCATGGCCGAAGCTCACCATGCCGCCATAGCCCATGATGAGATTGAGGCTGACTGCGCCGATCGCCAAAATCAGCACCCGGGTAAACAGCGTCAGCACGAAGGCGTGGCCGGTCAATAGCGTATAGACCGGGAGAAGCGCCAGCACCGCAAGCAAGACGACGATGATGGCTGTGCGCGCCGTGACAAGCGGCTCGGGCGCGCTATCGAGCGCGGGATCGAGCGAGACGGTCATCGGCTCGCCGCCGGGAACAATCCCTGCGGCCGCACAACCAGGATCGCCGCCATCAGCATGTAGATCAACATCGATGACAGCGCCGGACCGAGCGTTGCCGCGGCGTTCGTGCTCAGCACCGCGTGCAGCGCATCCGGCAGGAACGCGCGGCCGACGGTGTCGATAAGGCCGACGATAATCGCGGCCACGAAAGCGCCGCGGATCGAGCCGGTGCCGCCGATGATGATCACGACGAAAGCGAGGATGAGTATGTTCTCGCCCATGCCGATCTGAACGGTGAGGATGGGCGCCTGCATCACCCCGGCGAAACCCGCCAGCGCGGCGCCGAGGCCGAACACGAAGGTGTAGAGCAGCTTGATGTTCACGCCGAGCGCGCCGACCATCTCACGGTTGGAGGCCCCGGCGCGGATCAGCATGCCCAGTCGCGTGCGCATCACGACAATGTAGAGCAGCGCCGCAACCGCCAACGCCACCAGGATGATGACCAGGCGGTAGATCGGATAATAGACGCCGGGAATGATCTGTACCGCGGTCAGCATCTGCGGCGGCAAAGCAAGCGTCATGCCGGCCGGGCCCCAGATCAGGCGCACCAGCTCGTTAAAAAACAGCAGCAGGCCAAAAGTACCAAGCACGTGATTGAGGTGGTCGCGGGCGTAAAGACGGCGGATGGCGACGACTTCGAGCACCATTCCCACGACCAGCGAGCCGGCCAGCGCCAAAACGACGGCGAGGACGAAACTTCCGGTGATGCGGCAAAGGTGGCGGCGAAGTAGGCGCCGAGCATATAGAGCGAGCCGTGCGCCAGGTTGACGAGGTCCATGATGCCGAACACCAGCGTCAGTCCCGCCGCCAACAAAAACAGCAGCATGCCCAACTGCACGCCGTTGAGGCATTGCTCGATGAAATACAGCATGGCCGCGGCAGCTATTCCGACGTGCCGTCAGCCGGCGGCGGCTTTCGAGTCCGCTTCCGGATGACGGCTTTCGCACCGACGAGATGCAACGACGGCTGCCCTATTTCATCGGGCATTTGTCGTGGAAACGATCCTGGTCGTTCTCGACGATGGTGGCAACCGTCTTGAGCACGTAATCGTCGCCCTGCTTCACCGCGTCCTGGAGATAGAAGTTCTGGATCGGGATATGATTGTTGCCGAACTTGAAATTGCCGCGTACCGACTTGAAATCGGCCTTCTCCATCTCCTTGCGCATCTCGTCTTTCTTGGAAAGGTCGCCCTTGACCGCGGTGACGGCGCTGTTGATCAGCGAAACCGCGTCATAGGTCTGCGCACCGTAGAATGAAGGTCGTTTCTTATATTTGGCAATGTAGTCGGCGACGAATTTCTTGTTGGTTTCGTTGGGCAGGTCATTGACCCATTCCTGGGCGCCGGGGACGCCGACCGCCAGGTCCTTGAGCCGCGGCAGCGACAAATCGTCGATGGTGAACACCTGATAGAGCGGAATATGTCCCTTGAGGCCCGATTGCGCATACTGGGTAACGAACTGCACGCCGGCGCCGCCGGGATAGAATATGTAGATCGCCTCGGCGCCGGACGCGCGCGCCTTTGACAGCTCCGCAGAGAAATCGAGCTGGTCCGGCCAGCGCGTGTACTCCTCGCCGACGATCTTGCCTTTGAAGGTGAGCTTCAAGCCGGCCAGCATGTCCTTGCCGGCGGCGTAGTTGGGGCCGATCAGAAAGGCCGATTTCACGCCCTTCTGATTCATGTACATCCCCATCGCTTCCGGCGTCTGGTCGTTCTGCCATGACGTCGAGAACACATAGGGTGAGCACAGCTCGCCGGCGAACTGGGACGCGCCCGCGTTGGTCACGACCGTCATGGTCTTTGAATCGACCAGCGGCTTGAGCGAGGCCAACAGCACGTTCGACCAAATATAGCCGACGATAAAATCGACGTGGTCGGATTCGATCAGCTTCTGCGTCTTCTGCACGCCGACATCCGGCTTCTGCGTGTCGTCCTCATAGATGACTTCGACCGGCAGGCCGCCGAGCTTGCGGCCGAGGTGATCGAGGCCGAGCTCGAAGGCATTGCGCATGTCGGCGCCGATCACGGCGGTCGGACCGCTGAAGGTGCTGATGAAGCCGATCTTGACTGTCTTTTGCTGGGCCATGGCTGGTCCCGAGGCCAGCGCCAGCGCCGTACCGGCGATTATCCAGCCTTTTGTCATTGCATCGATCCCCTCTCGTTGACGCACCGTCTGGTTTTTGCGTGCATTCCCGCGTGCCCCGCAGCCTAAGTTTTTCTCAGCCGAATCAGTGGTTTGTGCACCTTCTCTTACAGCAAATCGAAGTATTCCCGACGCTCCCATTCGGTGACCTCGGTCGGGTCCGATTTGTCGATAGCATCTTTATGGTATCGGGCGATCTCAGCCTGCTTGATATGCGCGTAATAGTCCATAAAAGCCTCGCCAAATCCGGCGCGAAAACAGACGTTTGTGCGCAGCGCGGCAAGCGCTTCTTCAAGCGTTTCGGGCAAAGCCTCGGCGGAGCTGGTATATGGCGCGTCGGCGGATGGGCCGGGATCGAGGCCGCGGGTCATGCCGTCCAGGCCCGCGTAAATCTGAGACGCCATGTACAGATACGGGTTGGCGAGCGGCTCCCCGACCCGGTTCTCGAGGTGTGTCGCCGGATCGCCAAACTCACCCATCACCCGCACCATCACGCCGCGATTGTCCCGCGCCCAAATCGCCTGGATCGGGGCCATTGTATTCGCCCCGCGATAGCGTTTGTAGCCATTGAGTGTCGGCGTGGCGAACGCCGTTGTCGCACCCGCATTGGTCAATAGTCCGGCAAGGAAATTGCGGCCGAGCGGTGAAAGCACCTCTTTTTCGTTCTGCGCTGTGAAGGCGTTGGCCTTCGATTGGTGGTCAAGCAACGACTGATGCAGGTGCCAGCCGCTGGCCAGCGTATTGGGCAGCCGCGGCCGACACATAAAGCTGGCAAGGTAGCCGTGCCGCCGCGCCGTTTGTTTGAGGGCGCTGCGAAACAGCACCATCGCATCCGCCGGCGCCATGCCTGCTTCCGGCGCAAACGTGAATTCGTATTGGCTCGGACCAAGTTCGACCTCAAGCGAGCGCAGCGGCAGGCCGACGGCAGCGATATCGTGCCGCAAAACGTCCATGATAGGTGCGACCTGGTCGTAACGCCCTTCGGTCAGATATTGAAAGCCGTGCGTCGTGTGGCTCACCGCCGGTGGCTCAGCCGGCCAACTGAGCGCCTCGGGCGCAAGCTTTAAATCTTCGATCTTGAAGAGATGAAACTCGACCTCGAGCCCGGCCACATAGTCGAAGCCGGCTGTTGCGAGTTTTGCCAAGGCCTCGCGATAGAGCTGGCGGGTCGCGATGGGAACCTGCTTGCCATTCGGGAAATAGCAGTCGCACAACAGCCAGCCGGTGCTGTCCGCCCACGGCAGCAGGCGGAACGTCTCCGGATCGGCAACCATGACGAAATTGCCGGCACCGCCCATTTCCGGCAGGCCGAGGCCGCCGCCCGCCTCGAACACGGGGAACACCGTGCGATGCGACGTGTCCTTGGCAAGCAGCGTGCTCGTCATGGTGACTCCGTCACGCAGCGCCCGTAATGCCTCGGCGGCCACCAGCGTCTTGCCGCGTAACGCGCCATGCTGATCGGGGAACGAAAAGCGCACTAGTTCGAGGCTTTTGGCCCGGATCGCCTGCTCCACGCTTGACGCCGCCCGTGCTTGCGCCTCGCTCCAGAGGCCGTGCCGATCAACAAAGCGCGCGGCGTGCGATCGGCGTTCGGGCGACGACATGCCTGAGCCTGGCGATTTCAACGGGTGGCAGCCCAGCTCGCAGAAGCGCGTTTGCTGGCGTCGGTGTTCTGCCAATAGCCCTGCCAATCGTCCGTCGGACCGATACCGTCGATCGCGGCCGGGCCGGTAATGTTCGCCGCGGTGCCGGCGTCAAATATCATGGGCGGTTGCTCGCCTTTGTCGATGGCATCGATGGCGCGGCGCAGCAGACGCCGGTAGGCGGCGATCGCCTTGTCCGAACGGCCGAGATGCTCCTGCGTGCGGTCTGCGATCTCGCCCATGGATTCGCAGGCCCACTGATCGTGGACATTGATGTCGGCGCCCATGCCCGTATAGGTCTCTTGCTCCTGCTCGTGCGGATCGTAACCGTAATTGTTGCTCTTGTTCCGGCGCGGCGCATAGTCCGGCAATTGATACAGCTCGAGCCGCTGGCGGCGCATCTCGTCCTTGTCCACCGGCGCGCCGAAGCTGGTGAAGATGGCGTACCAGTAGTGTCGGCGGTCGTCGATCGCCACGTGCCACTGGGTGATGGTCATTTCCCGGCTCATCGGGATGACAAAGGCGTTGGGGAACATCAGATTGGTCACCCGCACATGGGTATTCTTGGCGCTGATTTCGCGCAGCGTCAAAACGCGAAAGCCGAAAGCGGTCGGCTCGACCTCGATGCGCGGACGCGAAAACTCGCGCATGATTTTGGTCATCGGCATTTCGGAATCGGCCGACGTGTCGCGGAATACCTTGCCATAACCCTGGTTGGGGTCGGCGTCGTGGAAGAAGCGATGCAGAAACGAGGTGTGCACCGGATCGATGCCGACTTCCAGTGACTGCAGCCAGTTGCACTCGATCATGCCCTTGAAGGCGAAGGTGTGTGAATTCGGCGCGACAAAACAGTCGAAATGAGGAAACTCGGGCGGCGCCCCGGGCCCCATATAGGCGAACAGAATGCCGTTGCGTTCGACCACCGGATAAGCCTTCTGCCGGATGTTTTGACACAGATTGCTGTCGTCCGGCTCGGCCGGCGTCTGTAGGCACTTGCCGTCAACGTCGAACAGCCAGCCGTGAAACGCGCAACGCAAGCCGCCGTCCTCCAGACGGCCATAAGCGAGATCGGTACCGCGATGCGGGCAGGCGCGATGCAGAAGGCCGTAACGGCCGCGCTCGTCGCGGTAAATGACAAGGTCTTCGCCGAGCAGCCTGATCGGCTTGATCGGCCGGCTGCCGTTGAGTTCGTCTACCAGGGCCGCCGGCTGCCAATAACGGCGCAACAGTTTGCCCGCCGGCTTCTCCGGTCCGACGCGCGTGATGCGATCGTTTTCTTCTGCGCTCAGCATTGCCAATACCCCGAAATTTGTTTTTGACGCCCGGCCCGAAGCTGGCTAGTTTGTCCGTTGACCGAACAAACGTTCGAATTAGATTAGATCAAATAAGCCGGCGTCTGGCAAGGCGCGAAGGGCAGCGATCATGCCGATCCTCAAGAGGTCTGCCGCCGAGCAAAGCTTGCTGGCAGGTTCCGGCCCGGATTTTCTCGAGGCGCTGGCCCGCGGTTTGCGCGTGCTGGAGGCCTTCAATCAGGATCGCAAACAGCTCACGCTCAGCGATATTGCCAAGCTGGTCGATCTGCCGCGCGCATCGGTCCGCCGCACGCTGCATACGCTGGTGCAGCTTGGCTATGCCGAGATGAACGATCGGTTGTTCCGGCTGACGCCGCGGGTTCTGACCCTCGCCCGCGCCTATCTGCAGTCCAACGCGGTGACCGACATTCTGCAGCCGGCGCTGGAGCGGCTGAGCGAACAGGTCGGCGAGTCCTGTTCCGCCGCGGTCCTCGACGGCGAAGAGGTGATGATGATCGCGCATGCATCGCCGAAGCGCGTCATTCCGGTCAGCGCGCAGATCGGCTTTCGATTACCGGCGGTTGCGACCTCGCTGGGCCGGGTCTTGCTGGCGGGTCTGGACGATCGCCACCTGGATGAATTTCTCGCCCACGTTCGTCCGAAGAAGATCACAAAGTTCGCCGTTGTCGACAAGAGCGCGCTGCGCAAAGCCATTCTGAAAGTGCGCGAACAAGGCTTCGCGCTGGTCGATCAAGAGGCGGAAATCGGCTTTCGCTCGATGGCGCTGCCCCTGCGAAGACTGGACGGCAAAGTCATCGCTGCCCTGAACATCGGCGTTCATAGCGAGCATGCACCGCTCAAAGCGATGTACGGGCGATTTTTCCCGAAATTGCGGGCCCTGGCCGACGCCTTGCAGCAGCAATTGATCTGATCAAGCCACCCACGAGTTGCGCGGGTGAGAGGCGCGCCTTACCTGTCGAAGGCCGGCGTAGGACCACGCGAATAGAGAAACATGGCACAGCAATTTGAATTCGGACTGGATACTTTCGGCGATATCACCAGCGGGCCCGACGGCCAACCTCTGAGCCACGCGCAAGTCATCCACAACGTCATCGACGAAGGCGTCCGCGCCGACGAATTGGGCGTCGATGCCTTTGGCGTCGGCGAGCACCACCGCCCCGACTTCGCGGTGTCGGCGCCTGAGGTGGTGCTTGCCGCCATTGCCGGCCGCACCAAACGGATTCATCTCGGCTCGGCGGTGACGGTGCTCTCATCCGACGATCCAATTCGCGTCTTTCAGCGTTTTTCGACGCTTAATGCCGCTTCGAACGGGCGCGCCGAGGTGACGCTCGGCCGCGGCTCTTTTACCGAGTCCTTCCCGCTGTTCGGCTTTGATCTCTCTCAGTACGAAGAGCTGTTCGAAGACAAGCTCGATCTGTTCTCGGCGTTGGTGAAATCGGACACCGTGACCTGGCAGGGCCATACCCGCCCGCCGTTGAAAAACCAGCGCATCTTCCCGCCGATCGAAGGCGGCCCGCTCAAAGTCTGGATCGGCGTCGGCGGCAGCCCGGAATCCGTCGTCCGCGCCGCGCATTACGATTTCCCGCTCGCGCTCGCCATCATCGGCGGCGAGCCGGCGCGGTTTAAACCCTATGTCGACCTCTACCATCGCGCTTTTGGGCAATTCGGCCGGCCGGCAAAACCGATCGCCGTGCACTCACCCGGCTATGTCGCCGACACCGACGCGCAGGCGCGCGAAGAATACTGGGCGGGCTATAAAGGCATGCATGACCGCATCGGCGGCGAGCGCGGCTGGCCGCCGATCGGCCGCGCGCAGTTCGACCAGGAAGTCGAGCATGGCGCGCTGCATGTCGGTGCGCCGGAAACTGTCGCCCGCAAGATCGCCAAGACCGCCAAGGCCCTCGGCATCGTCCGCTTCGACTTGAAATACAGCGCCGGCACGCTGGCGCACGACAAGCTGATGCACTGCATCGAGCTCTACGGGCGGAAGGTCATACCGCTGGTGCGGGAGATGCTGGCCGACGCGCCGGCCGTCGTCGGCTGAACGCGCGCCTCTGCACTCAACCTATGCGTTTGGCATTGGAAGCGTCATCAAACGATGATCGCAATTCCACTCTGGTTCGCCTGCTTACCGGACAAGTCCTGATGCATCCCCAGCGGAACGGCTCGGGTTGGCAGCCCGCCTCGCGACGTAACTGCGGGCCGTGGTTACGTCCCCACCAGCCCGAACTGCGGGCTCGACGGCTCGGCGTGGGTGCGCCTGGCGATGCGGCCCGCGAGCCGTGACAACCGGCCGGCCTCCACCGCCGCGCGCATGCTTTTGGCCATCAGCACCGGGTCGCGCGCCTTCGACACGGCGGTGTTGATCAGTACTGCGGCGCAGCCCAGCTCCATGGCGAGCGTGGCGTCGGAAGCAGTGCCGATGCCGGCATCGAGCACCACCGGTACCGGCGAGCGCGCGCAGATAAGCTCGATGAGATGCGGATTGGAAATGCCGAGCCCGGAGCCGATCGGCGAGCCAAGCGGCATCACGGCAGCGGCACCGGCATCGGCGAGTTTGCGACAGGTCACCGGATCCTCGGTGCAATACGGCAAAACGACAAAACCCTTCGCCACCAGCATTTCGGTCGCGCGCAGCAGCTCTTCGACGTCGGGATAGAGCAGCTCGCGGTCGCCGATCACTTCGAGCTTGATCCAGTTGGTGTCGAGCGCTTCGCGCGCCAGCTCGGCGGTCAGCACGGCATCCTCGGCGGTCTGGCAGCCGGCGGTGTTGGGGAGAAATCTTACGCGGCCTGCAAGCAAGTCGATCAGGCTCTCGTCGTCGCCGGCGAGGCTGATGCGGCGGATCGAGGCTGTCACCATCTCGGCGCCGCTCGCGGCGACGGCGTCGAGCATAATCTTGCGGTTGGGATAACCGGCGGTGCCGAGAAACAGGCGCGAGGCGAATTCCTGGCCGGCGATAATCAGCGGATCGGACATCTCGCTCTCCTCACCCGCCCTGCCGGGCACGCACGATCTCGACACTGTCGCCGGGCCGCAAGCCCGTTGCCGGCCATGCTGCGCGCGGCACGACGGCGCCGTTGAGCGCCACCGCAATGCCGCGCTGCGCGGTATCGACGGCCTTTTCCGCCAGCAGCGTTTCGAGCGTCCCAGCAACAAGCGGTTCGCTTGTGCCGTTTACCTGGATCGTTGCTTCGGCCATCAGCGTCTCCAAAAATCATTCGGCGGCGCACGCCGGCAAGAACCGCTCCAGGCCGAACGGTTTGATGGCGGCGTCGACGACATCATCGAGTATCAATCGTGCCATCGCATCGGCCGTTACCGGCGCCAGCAAAATGCCGTTACGGTGGTGGCCGGTGGCATAAAACAAGCCCTCCAGCGGGCCGTGGCCGAGGATCGGCGCATCGTCGCGGCTGCCCGGGCGGTGACCGACCCAAATCTCGTGGATCGGCAGCTCCTCGACCGCAGGCACCGCCCGCCAGGCGGCTTCCAGAAGCGTCAGCATGCCGCCGGCGGTGATCGCGTCGTCAAAACCTTTTTCCTCGACGGTGCCGCCGACGATAAGCCGGCCGTCGCGGCGCGGCACCAGATAGGCGCCCGGAGCCCACAGCACGTGGGCAAGAAGCGGCGCCGCCGCATCCATCCGCAGCGCCAGCATCTGGCCCTTTACAGGACGTACGGGCGGGCGCCGGTCGGGCGGCAGTCCGCCGATGCCGCGCGACCAGGCGCCCGCGGCCAGCACCACGATATCGGCTGGAGCGACCGTGCCGTCTTCCAGCACAACGCCGCTCGCGCGCCCGCCCTTCACGACGATCTCGTTGACCGGGCGGTGCTCGTGGATTTTTACACCGGCGGCCTCAGCGGCAATGCGCAGCGCCTGCGCCAGTTTGCGATTATCGACTTGATGATCCTGCGGAAAAAAAACCGCGCCGGCGATCTTGCCCGCCAACCGCGGCTCGCGCGCCCGCGTCGCCGCTGCCGAAAGCCATTCGAGCGGCAACCCGAGCCGCCGCTGAAACTCCAGCCGGTGCGCAATCTCGGCCTGATCGTCCGCGGTCAAGGCAAGCACCAGCGTGCCCTCCCGCCGCAATTCCACGTCGATGCCGCTCGCGCGCTCCAGCTCTTCGGCGAAGCCGGGCCAGCGCGCCTGGCTCTCACGGCCGAGCCCAACCAGCGCCTCCTCGCTGGGCTCGGCCTCGCAGCAGGCCGCGAGCATGCCGGCGGCGGCATGACTCGCCCCCATTCCGGCTTGGCCGCGGTCGAAGATCGTGACGGCAGCCCGGCCGGCGAGCCGCCAGCCGATGCCGAGACCGACAACGCCGGCGCCGATAATGACCACGCGCAGTGCTTTGCCGCTGGACGTGCGGAAATGAATGGTATCGTTCAACGCGGCTCCCTTCGCTGGTATGACCCAGACAGGTTCGCCGGGTGTGATCTCAGCCGCGTTTTTTTCGCGCGGCACCCCTGGCCGATGTGTCGATGATGGTGGTTTTCACTCCGCCCCACAAGGGGCGAGCGGGCTACGTCTTAGCCGCAGCCTTGCTTGGGCTCTTGCTCAAGGATTTGGCCGGGCTCTTCGCCCGAGCCGTGGTCGGAGTCTTGGCCAAGGCATCGAATTGCATCAAGCGCGCAAGAAGCGGCTCCATCTCCTTGAGCGGCATCATATTTGGGCCATCAGACGGCGCGCGGTCGGGGTCCCGATGGGTTTCGATGAACAAGCCGGCGACGCCGACCGCAACCGCCGCGCGGGCCAGCACCGGCACGAATGCGCGCTCGCCGCCGGAGGAGGTGCCCTGCCCGCCCGGTTGCTGCACCGAATGCGTGGCGTCAAAGATCACCGGCGCGCCCAGTTTCGCCAGCACCGGCAGCGCCCGCATGTCGGAGATCAGCGTGTTGTAGCCGAACGAAACACCGCGCTCGGTGACCAGCACATTGGGATTACCGGCGCCAATGATCTTGTCCACCACATTGGCCATGTCCCATGGCGCGAGGAACTGGCCTTTCTTAACATTCACCGGCCGGCCGGTCTTGGCCGCGGCGACCAGCAGGTCGGTCTGCCGGCACAAGAAAGCCGGAATCTGCAAGACGTCGGCCACCTCGGCCACCGCGGCGCACTGATCCGGCTCGTGTACGTCGGTGAGCACCGGGACGCCGAGTTTTTTCCGCAGCTCGGCGAAGATGGCGAGTGCCTTGTCGAGGCCTAAGCCGCGCGCGCTCTTGGCGTTGGTGCGGTTGGCCTTGTCGAATGAAGTTTTGTAGATCAAGCCGATGCCGAGGCGCGCCGCGATGTCTTTGAGCGCGCCGGCCATCTCGAACGCATGCGCGCGGCTTTCCAGCACACACGGCCCCGCGATCAAAGCGAGCGGGAGTGCGTTGCTAAAACGCACCTCGCCGACGGCGACAATTGTGTTGGGCGTTGCGGTCATCAGCACCCTCGCGGCAGACCATGATAGGCGCGTCGCGCCGGGTCAACCGGCAGCCCACCTGCCTACTTTACCGCGGAAAACGCGGTCGGCCGCAGCAACGCGCTTTTGATGTTGGCGATGATCGGCCCGTCCTTCTCGCTGTCGTCGCGCGCTTTGATCCAGGCCGGGTCGGCCAGGAAGGTCTCCCACACCTTCTCGCGCTCGGCGAGCGATTCCCAGGCGAGCAGATAATGCAGATCGTTGTTGCCGTCGCCGAGGAGCACGGTCCAAAACCCCGCCTGTCTGATGCCGTGCTTGGCCCAGATTTTCAGGGTGTGCTCCTCGAACCGCTTGAGCAGCGCCGGCAGCCGTCCGGGTATACAGGAATAGATGCGCAACTCGTAGATCATGAGGCTCCTCCCGGACCCGTTGGCTTGCAATGACGTGAAACTACACCAGCCGGCTCTGCTCCACCGCCGCGCCGATAAACGAAGAGAACAGCGGGTGCGGCGCGAACGGCCGCGATTTGAGTTCGGGATGGAATTGCACGCCGATGAACCAGGGATGATCGTCGTATTCGATGATCTCCGGCAATAATCCATCGGGCGACATGCCGGAAAACCGCATGCCGTGCTGCGCCAGGCGGTCCTTGTAGGCGGTATTGACCTCGTAGCGATGGCGGTGGCGCTCGGAAACCTCGGTGGCGTGGTAAATCTCGGAGACACGGCTGCCGCGCTGCAGCAAAGCGGGATAGGCGCCAAGCCGCATGGTGCCGCCGAGGTCGCCGGTCATGCCGCGCTTCTGCAGTTCGTTGCCTTTCATCCATTCAGTCATCAGGCCGACGATCGGCTCGCGCGTTGCGCCGAACTCGGTCGAATTCGCCTCCTCGATACCGCACAGATTCCGGGCCGCCTCGATCACCGCCATCTGCATGCCGAAGCAGATGCCGAAATACGGCACCTGGCGCTCGCGGGCGAACTGCGCGGCGCGGATCTTGCCCTCAGTGCCGCGCTGGCCGAAGCCGCCGGGCACCAGGATGCCGTCGACATGCTCGAGGTATGGCGCCGGGTCCTCGTTCTCGAACACCTCGCTCTCGATCCAGTCGAGATTGACTTTGACCTTGTTGGCGATGCCGCCGTGCGAGAGCGCCTCGATCAACGATTTATAGGCGTCCTTCATGCCGGTGTACTTGCCGACAATGGCAATGGTGACGTCGCCTTCCGGATTGCGGATGCGCTCGTTGATCAGATGCCAGGTCGCCAGATCAGGTTCGGGCGGGTTCTCGATACCGAAGGCAGCGAGCACTTCGCCATCCAAGCCGCCGGCGTGATAAGACTCGGGCACCGCATAGATATTATCGACGTCGAGCGCTTCGATCACCGCGCTTTCACGTACATTGCAGAATAGTGCGAGCTTCCTGCGCTCGCTCTCCGGAATCGGCCGATCGCTGCGACACAGGAGGATATCGGGCTGAATGCCGATGGCGCGCAGTTCGCGCACCGAGTGCTGGGTCGGCTTGGTCTTGAGCTCCCCGGCGCTGGGGATGAAGGGCATCAGGGTCAGATGGATATAGACCGCGTGATGCCGCGGCAGGTCATTGCCAAGCTGGCGGATGGCCTCGAAATACGGCAAGCCCTCGATATCGCCGACGGTGCCGCCGATCTCGCACAGCACGAAATCGTAGCCTTCGTTGCCGTCGCGGATGAAGTCCTTGATGGCGTTGGTGACGTGGGGAATGACCTGGATGGTGGCGCCGAGATAGTCGCCGCGGCGCTCCTTGGCGAGGATCTCCTGATAGATGCGGCCGGTTGTGATGTTGTCGGTGCGGGTCGCCGGTCGCCCGGTGAAGCGCTCGTAATGGCCGAGGTCGAGGTCGGTCTCGGCGCCGTCGTCGGTGACGAAAACCTCGCCGTGCTGGTAGGGCGACATCGTGCCCGGGTCGACATTGAGGTAGGGATCGAGCTTGCGCAGCCGGACCTTATAGCCGCGCGCCTGCAAGAGCGCTCCGAGCGCCGCAGAAGCCAGACCCTTGCCCAGTGAGGAAACCACGCCGCCGGTGATGAAAATATACCGCGCCATGGGATTTAACCTCTAGCGAGGATCGCTCGATTCGACGAGCGATATTCCGGAATGGCAGCCGCGCACCCCTTCCCGCGACCGCGAAAAACAACATATTGGCAAATAGCTGCGGCGGAATCCTCAGGCCACGTAGAAGCTGCCCCTGTTCGCTTTGCAACCAGGGCCGGGGCAGTCGCGGGAGGCATGGTCTTAATGCCCTATTTCGACTGCGGCACTTGCGGCCCGCCGGGTGCTGGCGCGGCGGGTGCATTCGCCGGTGCGTTGCCGCGCAATTGATTGAGAACGCCACCGCCTTGGCCGAGCGGCGCAAACGGCGCGGCCGGTGCCCCAGGCCTCTGCTGGGTCGCCGGCGCCCCCCCGGTATTGATCAGCGAAGCCGGATGGCGGCCCAGACCGGCAAGCCATGACAGCGTCAGGCTGGTCACGAAGAATCCGACGGCGAGCAAAGCCGTCGTCCGCGTCAGGACGTTGGCGGTGCCGCGGCCGGTCATGAAGCCGCTGGTCGAGCTGACTAGCCCCCCACCCTCGGATTTCTGCAGCAATACCACCCCGATCATGCCGAGGACGATCATGAGGTGGACGACGATTACAACGGTCAGCATCGATGATTTTCCGCTCGCGGCCGCAGTGGCAAGACGCCCCCGCGCCGCGCCCCCGATATAGGATGTGGCGCGCGTCTCTACATGATCCCATGTGGATTTTCTATGGCAGTCCGATCTAGCGATAAAAGCCGGCAATCGCCAGGAACTCATCGGCCTTGAGGCTTGCCCCGCCGACGAGCGCGCCGTCGACATTCTCCACTGCCAGCAGCTGCGGCGCATTCGCCGGCGTGACCGAACCGCCATAGAGCAGCCGGGTCGCCGCGCCCGCCTGGCCGAGCTGGTTACGGATGAAGCGGTGCATGTCGCCGACATCGCCGGACGTCGGCGTCAGCCCGGTGCCGATGGCCCAGACCGGTTCATAGGCGACGACGAAATCCACTGTTCCATCCGGCAACGAGCCGTCGAGCTGGGTGCCGACGACGGTGAGAGCTTGCCCGGCCTCGCGCTCGGCGCGCGTTTCGCCGACACAGATGATGGCCAAAAGGCCTGCGCGCTGTGCCGCAAGCGCCTTCGCGCGCACCATCGCATCGGTTTCGCCATGATAATGGCGGCGTTCCGAATGACCGACGATCACGGCGCTGGCGCCAGCATCCTTGAGCATCTCCGCCGAAATATCTCCGGTATAGGCCCCCGAGGGCTGCGCATGGCAATCTTGGCCGCCGATCAAGACCAGCGATCCGCGCGCCAGCAGCGCAAAGTTCGCGATCAGCGTCGCCGGCGGGCAAACCATCAGCTCGACCTTGGGAAGATCCCGCGCACCGGCAACGATCCTGGCCAATTCGCCGGCCGAAGCTTGCAAGCCGTTCATCTTCCAGTTGCCTGCGACCAGCGGCGTGCGCGCCATCGTTAAAGTATCTCGATTGTCGTGGCTTCAAGGTACGGCCGCAGGGCCTGCGGCAAAGAGCGGTTAGCAGACGCCTTGCACGCCGAAAAGGGGCGTTTTAGGAGGAAGCTCCGTCGGTTGCGGGACAGTGCCGGCCTCCTTATGATGGGTTGGTCTCGGCCAACGGCCGGTTCGATATCACTTCAGCACGTGGGACGTTATGCTTCGAGGTATCCGCAAAGCCTCCGCAAACTGGCTCGGCCGCGCCGTCATGGGCGTGGTCATGGGGCTATTGGCCGCAAGCTTCGCGGTTTGGGGCATCAACGATATCTTTCGCGGGTTCGGCCGTTCGACGCTCGCCAAGATTGGCGGCATCGAAATTCCGATCGAGAAGTTTCGAATGGCTTACAACGAGCGTCTGCAGCAAGTCGGGCGCGAGGTCGGCCGGCCGCTCACGCCGGAACAGGCGAATGCGCTCGGGCTCGACCGACAAGTGCTCGGCGAAATGGTTGCCGAGGCCGGCCTTGATCAGCGCGCAATACAGATGCGGCTCGCGCTCTCCGACGCCGAGATCGTGCGGCGCATTACCTCCGATAAAAGCTTCCAGGGCGCGAACGGCCAGTTCGACCGGCTCCGCTTTGAGCAGCTGCTGCGCAGCGCCGGTTACAGCGAGCAGCGGTTTATCTCTGAACAGCGACGGGTGATGTTGCGCCGGCAAATCATGGATTCTCTGTCCGGCGATCTGCCAGTGCCAAAGGCGTGGCTCGACGCCATCAACCAGTTCCAGAACCAGCAACGCGGCATCACCTATATAACGCTTGGTCCGGCGCAAGCGGGCGACGTTCCGCAACCGACGGCGGATCAGCTCGCAAAGTATTTCGAGGAACGCAAAATCGTGTTCCGGGCGCCGGAATACCGCAAGATCGCGACCGTTGCGGTGACGCCGGCGGAAATCGGCAAATGGCTGGAGATTTCCGATGCCGACATCAAGCAGTATCACGACCAACACCAAAGTCGTTACGCAACGCCGGAGCGACGGCATGTCGAACAGATGGTGTTTCCGACCATGCCTGAAGCCGAGGCCGTCGAAGCGCGCCTTAAAGACGGCCTGAGTTTTGCCGCGCTCGCCGCGGAGCGCGGCATCAAGGAACAAGACATCGATCTCGGTACGGTTGCGAAATCAGACATCGTCGATCCGGCTGTCGCCGATGCTGCCTTCTCGCTCAAGGAAGGCGAGGTCAGCGCGCCGGTCAAAGGGCGCTTCGGCGCGGTCATCGCCACCGTGCTCAAGATCGAACCGGAGGTGAAGAAATCGCTGGCCGAGGTGACGCCGCGGATCCGCAGCGATATCGCGGCCGAGCGTGCCAAGGCCGAGGTGCAGAGCCTTCATGACAAGATCGAGGATGCCCGCGCCGGCGGCAGCTCGCTGGAAGATGTAGCGCAAAAGCTTAAGCTGCCCGTTGTCACTTACGATATCGACCGCTCCGGCCGCGATCCGAGCGGCAAGGTTGTCAATCTCGCCCATTCCGGGGACGTGGCTAGCGCCGCCTTTGCCTCCGATGTCGGCGTCGACAACGATCCGATCACGGCCGATGGCGGCTACATCTGGTACGACGTCACCAGCATCACGCCGGCGCACGATCGCACCCTTGACGAAGTGAAAAGCCAGGTCGAAGAGCGATGGCGCGAGGATGAGATCGCTTCGCGGCTCAAGACCAAGACGGCGGAACTTCTCGACAAGCTCAAGAGCGGCGCGCCGTTTGACGCCGTCGCCAAGGCCGATGACCTCAAGGTCGAAACCGCCGACAAGCTCAAGCGCGGCCAGGCCACATCGGTGCTGTCCACCCAAATGATCGCTGCGATATTCCGCACCGCCAAGGATGGATTCGGCAGCGCGCAAGGCGACAAGCCGAGCCAATGGATCGTGTTCCGCGTGACCGACGTGATCAACCCGCCGCTCGATGCCAAATCGCCCGAGGCCAAGCGCATCGAAGAGGTGGTGCAGCGCCAGGAAAGCAACGACATTTTCGGCGAGTATGTCGACTGGCTGGAAAACGACCTCGGCACCAAGATCAATCAGGCGGCGATGGCGCAGGCCCTCGGCAACGGCGCGCCGGACACCAATTAATGCTGATCGAGCCGTCGGCCACGGCGTTTGCCGCGCGCTACGCGGCCGGCGAGCCGCAAGTCGTATGGACCACGCTGGTGGCGGATCTGGAAACGCCGGTCTCCGCCTTTCTGAAGTTGACCGGTGCAAGGCCCAAGAGCACCTCGTCCGCTTCGTCGGCCATCAGCTTCTTGCTTGAATCGGTCGAAGGCGGCGAGGTGCGCGGCCGCTATTCGATCATCGGTCTCGAGCCTGACGTCATCTTCCGCACCAACGGCCAAGGCGCCGAGATCAACCGCACCGCGCAGAGCAATTCCGATGCGTTCACGCCGGCCGGCGCGGCGCCGCTTGCAGCCCTGCGCGCGCTCATCGCCGAAAGCCTCATCGTGTTGCCGGATGCATTGCCGCCGATGGCTGCCGGCGTCTTCGGCTATCTCGGCTACGACATGGTCCGCTTGATGGAGGATTTGGGCCCGCCGGGTCCCGACCCGATCGGCATCCCCGATGCGATTTTGGTGCGGCCGACGCTGGTTGTCGCCTTCGATGCGGTCGAGGATACCATCACTGTTGTCACGCCGGTGCGCCCGCAGACCGGAGTAACCGCAAAGACCGCGCTCGCGCGCGCCGTCGAGCGCTTGTCGGCGATCGTCGACGCGCTCGACCGGCCGCTCGACAAAACGGCGGCGGAGAGCGTACCCCCACCCAACCCTCCCCCGCCTGCGGAGGGAAGGATGGGAGTTGTGGCGCCGCGCTCGAACACCAGCGCCGAAGAATTCAAGCGCATGGTGCTGCGCGCCAAGGATTACATCATCGCCGGCGATATCTTTCAGGTCGTGCTGTCGCAGCGTTTCGAAGTGCCATTCGCGCTCGCCCCCTTCGCGCTCTACCGCGCTTTGCGGCGGGTCAATCCTTCGCCCTATCTGTTCTTCCTCGATTTCGGCGCCTTCGCGGTCGCCGGCTCGAGCCCGGAAATTCTGGTCAAGACCAGCGGCGGCGTCGTGACCATCCGGCCGGTCGCCGGCACCAGGCGCCGCGGCGCTACGCCGCGCGAAGACAAGGCGCTGGAGGAGGAACTGCTTGCCGACCCCAAGGAACGCGCCGAGCATCTGATGCTGCTCGATCTCGGCCGCAACGACGTCGGCCGCGTCGCCGAAATCGGCACGGTCGAAGTCACCGATCAATTCTTCATCGAGCGCTTCAGCCAGGTCATGCACATCGTCTCCAACGTGGAAGGCAAGCTGCGCAACGACTGCGATCGGCTCGACGCGCTGGCCGCCGGATTTCCTGCCGGTACCGTCTCCGGCGCTCCCAAAGTGCGCGCCATGCAGATCATCGACGAGCTGGAAAAGGAGAAGCGCTCGCTCTATGCCGGCTGCGTCGGCTATTTCTCGGCCGGCGCGGATATGGACACCTGCATCGTGCTGCGCACCGCGCTGATCAAGGATGGCGTCATGTATGTGCAGGCCGGCGCCGGCATTGTCGCCAATTCCGCTCCCGAATTCGAGCAGCAGGAATGCATCAACAAGGCCAAGGCCTTGTTCCGCGCCGCCGAGGAAGCCAAGCGCTTTGCCAGCGCCGCCGGAAGGGGACAATAGGCTGCGCCGATATAGCAATAGAAATTCCCGCGCCGCTGAGGCCATACTTTGCAACTGTGGCAGCCAATTCGCCGACGATCTTTGTTCTGGCGGGGGCAAGGCGCATGCGCGCTTCCCTGCTTTCGGTCGCTATTGCCGCCCCCTTGTTGACAGGGTGCGCGCAACTAATGGCGCAGGATGCAAACCACAAAACCGCGGCGGAGTGCACCCGCGCCGTCAAGTCGTCGCCGGAAGGCGAGATGGTCTATGCGCGCGTCTGGGCATTCGACAACAGCGATAGTGAGGCCAAGCTGATCGACCCGGAGCCGCTCACCAAGGAGCAGCGAAAAGCCCTGGAGCAGGTACACGCCAAGAACCTGCAGTGCCGACAGATCGCCCCGATCAATACCGACCGGTACGTGGCGTGGGTGACCCCGTATCGGGAAGAGTATTTTGAACGCGGCGAAGCCATCCTGCATAAGCTCGAGAGCGGCGAAATTGCGGTTGGTCTTGCCAACAGGCTGATCGTCGAAAGCAACGGCAAATTTCTCGACGACGTCTCGAAGGGACATCCAGACGCCGTCCGCAGCGAAGAGATTCACCGACAGCGAACCGCCGAAGCCCTGCTGCAAGCCAGCCGGGCTTCGCTGCCGCCGCCGACAACAGCCGCAATGAATTGCAGCTGGTTCGACAACGCGCTGAACTGCGCCAGCGCGCGTTAGTGCGATTGCGGCCGTGCGTCAGAAATCGACCGGGCCGCCCAGATACAGCGCGACGAGGCACACCATCAGTCCGGCGACAAACAAGCCGAAACTTGCCTGTGCCAACCAATGGTCGTTTTTTGTATCTTCGTGCTCGGACGAGCGGGAGCGATAGGAGGAGAGCGTTTGCATGGCGGCAAATTACAAGCAGGCCGGACGCAGAGTCGAGTAGTGCCGGATGAGTCTGGAACCTAAATTAGGTAGTAGTTCTAATAGTTCGGCACTGCACACCCATCGTGATTTTCGCAAATCTGCTTAAAATTGCTCCGGTCCAGCGGATGGCGCCGCCCCAGCTGCGCGCTCGTCGCGCTGTTGCTGCGCCCGGAAATAAAAATGGCAACGCCGTGCTTGAACGTCTCAAAGACCCACTCGCGCTCAAAGATAGTCGCCGAAATGTGGTGACCTCATTTCGTTTCTGGCGCATATACCCGCGCTAATGCCAAACGACATAGTGCGATGATTTCCATCGGCCCTATTCCGCTACTGAACCCGGTGCTTTTGGCGCCCATGTCGGGCGTCACCGACGCACCCTTCCGGCGGCTGGTCGCCGACCTGGGCGCGGGCCTCGTCATTTCGGAAATGACCGCGTGTGCTGCCCTGGCCGAAGGCAAGCGCAACGCCCGACGGCGCGTCGAAAGCCATGGCGGCGGACTGCACGTCGTCCAGTTGGCGGGCTGCGAAGCACGCTGGATGGCCGAAGGCGCGCGCGTTGCCGAAGATGCCGGCGCCGTGGTGATCGATATCAACATGGGCTGCCCGGCAAAGCACGTTACCAACGGCGCCTCGGGGTCGGCGCTGATGCGCGACCTTGATCACGCCCAGACGCTGATCGAGGCCGTGGTCGGCGCCGTCCGCGTGCCGGTGACGCTGAAAATGCGGCTCGGCTGGGATGACCGCTCCCGCAACGCGGCCGAGCTGGCACGGCGAGCGGAACATGCCGGCGTGCGGCTCCTGACGGTGCACGGCCGCACGCGCTGCCAATTCTACAAAGGGTGCGCCGACTGGGCCGCGGTGCGCGCCGTCAAAGACAGCGTGTCGCTCCCCGTCGTCGTCAATGGCGACATCGAAAGCTTCGCCGACGCCGACGCGGCGCTTGCGGCTTCCCATGCCAACGCGGTGATGGTCGGTCGCGGCGCCCAGGGGCGACCGTGGTTTCCCGGTCAGCTCGCGCGCTATCTCGCGACTGGAAAACGCGAGACGCCACCCGAGCTCAGCGTGCAACTCGCGCTCGCCAGCGCGCTCTACGGCGAAATGCTCGCCCATTACGGCCGCGACGTTGGTCTTCGGCACGCCCGCAAGCATCTTGGCTGGGCGCTGGACACAGCCGCTGCCGCCGCGGCCGCGCCGGATTATCTTCTCAAAGCCCATCGGAGCCGCGTGCTCACCGCGACCGATCCTGCCGCCGTGCTGCAGCGCCTGGCGGAAGCGTTCGATGCGTTCGGCGCCGCGGGCGGCCGATGAAGCGCCGCGACGTGCTCGCCGCCCTGCCCGCGCTTGCGACTGGCATGCTCCGCGCGCGCATTGCCGAAGGCGCGCCGCCCTTGAAAGTGGGAGCCGCCCTGCCCGACCCGCCGTTCGAATTCATGGCCAAGGACGGTCCGGCCGGTTTCGACATCACCCTTCTGCAGCGCATCGCCGACAAGCTCGGGCGCGAATGGCAGCTGGTGCCTTACCAAGGCGCCGACTTCAACGGCATCTTCGCCGGCCTCGACAACGGCAGCCATGACTGCATCGCCTCGGGCACGACCATCACGCCGCAACGCCAGCGGATCGCCGATTTCTGCCCGCCCTATGTGGTCTCCGGCCAATCTCTCGTTGTCGATACGCGGCGGCATCCGAACGTGCACGGCATTGCCGATCTCAAGGGCCTGGTGATCGGCGTGCAGCAAGGCAATACCAGCCAGCCGGTCGCCGACAAACTCGTTGCCGCGCATCGTGCCGCGCGCGTGCGCGTCTACGCCTACGACGAAATCGAGAAAGCGCTCGACGATCTTTCGACCGGCGGCTGCGACGTCTTCATGAAACTTGCACCGGTCACGGAATGGTTCGTGCGCGACCGCCCAAAGCTTAAAGTCGTCGAGACCGGCATCACCCGCGAGCGCCTCGGCATCTGCGTGCGCAAGGGCAACACGACGCTGCGTAATGCGATCGGCGCCGCACAAGCGGCGCTGATGGCGGACGGCACGTTACCCGCGCTGATCAAGCAGTGGCTCGGCAAGGCAGCGACCGTGCCGGATTGAGTCCGCGCCGGGATCACTCCTCGCCGTCTGCTTCGGCCTCCTCGGAGAGCCGCTCCACCGACGCGACCTTCTCGCCCTCGGCGGTCGTGAACACGATGACGCCTTGGGTGGCGCGCCCGGCGATGCGGATGCCGTCGACCGGGCAACGGATCAACTGTCCGCCGTCGGTGACCAGCATGATCTGATCGCTCTCCTCAACCGGGAACGACGCCACCAGGCGGCCGTTCTTCTCGGTGATCGCCATGGCGACGATGCCTTTGCCGCCGCGGCCGGTGGTGCGGTACTCGTAGGACGAAGTGCGCTTGCCGAAGCCCTTTTCCGAAATGGTCAGCACGAACTGCTCGGCGGCCGACAGTGCAACGTATCGGTCCTGGCCGAGCTCGATCGCGCCTTCGGCTTCCTCGTGATCGGCGCCATTCTCCTCGCCCTCCCCGTTTTGTCCCCGCCGCACCGCATTGGCGCGCTTGAGATAGGCGACGCGCTCGTCCGCCGTCGCCTCGACGTGCCGCAGGATCGACAGCGAAATGAGCTTGTCGCCGTCAGCTAGATTGATGCCGCGCACGCCCATCGAGGTGCGGCCCTGAAACACGCGTACGTCATTGACCGCGAAGCGGATGCACTGGCCGGCCGCCGAGGTCAGCAGCACGTCGTCGTTCTCGGTGCAGATCTGGACGTCGACGATGCTGTCGCCCTCGTCAAGCTTCATGGCGATGATGCCGGAGCGGCGCACATCGGCAAAATCCGACAGCTTGTTCCTGCGCACCGTGCCGCGCGTGGTTGCAAACATGACGTCGAGCTTGTGCCAGCTCGCCTCATCCTCGGGCAGCGGCATGATGGTGGTGATGTTCTCGCCCTGCTCGAGCGGCAGGATATTGATCAAAGCCTTGCCGCGCGCCTGCGGCGCCGCCAGCGGCAGCCGCCATACCTTTTCCTTGTAGACCTGCCCGCGCGAGGAGAAGAACAGCACCGGCGTGTGCGTGGAGGCGACGAACAGGCGGGTGACGAAATCCTCTTCCCGCGTCTGCATGCCGGCGCGGCCTTTGCCGCCGCGCTTCTGCGCCCGATAAGTCGACAGCGGCACCCGCTTGACGTAGCCGGCATGCGAAACGGTGACGACCATGTCCTCGCGCTGGATCAGGTCCTCATCTTCCATCTCGCCTTCCTGATCGAGGATGACGGTGCGGCGCGGCGTGGCGAAGTCGCGCTTGATGGCGTTGAGCTCGTCCTTGGCGATCGCCTGGATGCGCGCGCGCGAACGCAGAATCTCGAGGTAGTCGGCGATTTCCGCGGCCAGCTTGTCGAGCTCCGCCTTGATCTCGTCGCGCCCGAGCGCGGTGAGCCGCTGCAGCCGCAGATCGAGGATCGCCTTGGCCTGCTCGGCCGACAGCCGCGTGATGCCTTGCGGCGATACGCTGTGTCGCGGATCGTCGATCAAAGTGACCATGGCGGCGACGTCCCGCGCCGGCCAGTCACGCCCCATCAATTGCTCGCGGGCTTCGTTGGCGTCTCGCGAGCCGCGGATCAGCTTGATCATTTCGTCGATATTGGCGACCGCGATGGCGAGCCCGACCAGGACGTGGGCGCGGTCGCGCGCCTTGCCGAGCAGGTGCTTGGTGCGCCGATAGATGACCTCCTCGCGAAACGCGATGAACAGCGTCAGCAGGTCCTTCAGGTTCATCACCTGAGGGCGGCCGTTATCGAGCGCGACCATGTTGGCGCCGAACGAGGATTGCAGGGCGGTGAAGCGGTAGAGCTGGTTGAGCACCACGTCCGGCACCGCGTCGCGCCGCAACTCGACCACGACGCGGTAGCCGTCGCGGTCGGATTCGTCGCGCAGCGCCGAAATGCCCTCGATCTTCTTCTCGCGCACCAGTTCGCCGATGCGCTCGACCATGTGCGCCTTGTTTACCTGATAGGGGATTTCAGAAACGACGATGGCCTCGCGCTCGCCGCGCAGGGTCTCGAATTCGACCTTGCCGCGCATGATGATGGAGCCGCGGCCGAGATGGTAGGCGGCGCGAATGCCTTGCCGACCCAGAATAATGCCGCCGGTCGGGAAATCCGGGCCGGGCACGATGGCGATCAGATCCTCGATCGACAGGCCCGGATCGTCGATCAGCGCGATGCAGGCGTCGATCACCTCGCCGAGATTGTGCGGCGGGATGTTGGTCGCCATGCCGACGGCAATGCCGCCGGCGCCGTTGACCAGGAGGTTGGGAAAGCGCGCCGGCAGCACCAGCGGCTCGCGCTCGGAATTATCGTAGTTGGCCTGGAAGTCGACCGTGTCCTTGTCGAGGTCCTCGACCAGCGAGCCGGCGACACGTTGCAGGCGCACTTCGGTGTAGCGCATGGCCGCCGGAGCGTCGCCGTCGACCGAGCCGAAATTGCCCTGGCCGTCGATCAGCGGCAGGCGCATGGAAAAATCCTGCGCCATGCGCACCAGGGCGTCATAGACCGCCTGGTCGCCGTGCGGGTGATATTTGCCGATCACATCGCCGACGACGCGCGCCGACTTCCGGTACGGCTTGTTCCATTCGTAGCCGTTCTCGTGCATCGAATAGAGGATGCGGCGATGCACCGGCTTGAGCCCGTCGCGGGCGTCCGGCAGCGCGCGGGCCACGATCACGCTCATGGCGTAATCGAGGTAGCTCTTCTTCATTTCCTCGGTGATTGAGATCGGACGAATATCCGAGGGACCGCTCTCGGTGGGCGGCGGATTATCCTGGTCTGACAAGGCGAATTCCTAGGCCGAATCTGCTCTGATTTTCATAGCCGATCGAGCGTCGTGGCGCCACCTTTATCGGCCTTTGGCATGTATGGTTTTCCTGTGAAATTTCAATGTGCTAACCGGTAGCGCGCAACCGTCCCTAAAAACGGCGGTTGCGTTCCGTCGCGGTCAATAACGCCGCCGTTTTTCGTCGGCTTGGAACCCCTCCCCGTATCGCCGTGGGAGTCCGTCAAGTGGGGCACGAAAAGTCACCAGCGCGAGCACCGTGGATTAAGTCATTCGCCCCGACACAAGACCGCGTTATGTGATGCTGGCGCAATGGACCCTTCTGTCATCGCCGGGAACCTCATGCCGCTTGATTTTGCCATTTCGGCGTTCATCACGCTGTTCGTCGTGGTCGACCCGGTCGGCCTGGTGCCGACGTATCTGGTTGTCACCCATGGCCTGCCGCGCGCCGCCCGCAGAAGCGTTGCGCTTCGGGCCAGCATCATCGCCGGCGCGATCCTCATCGGCACGGCGGTCCTCGGCGATTGGCTGTTTCGCACGCTTGGCATCTCGCTTTCGGCGTTCCGTATCGCCGGCGGCCTGTTGCTGTTTGCAATCGCCTTCGAGATGCTGTTTGGCGTGCGCATGCGCCGCGAAGGCGAAGCCGCTGAACAGGCGGTCGAAGAGCATGTGCGCAACCTCGCCGCCTTCCCGCTGGCGATCCCGCTGATGGCCGGCCCCGGCGCCATCACCGCAACCGTGCTGCTTGCCGGCCGCGCCGACGGCAACCTGGTGCTGGTCGGCTTGCTCATCGCCGTCGTAGTGTTGGTCGCGGTTGCGTGTTTCGTCGTCTTCCTGTTTGCGGCGCAGATCAGCCGTCTGCTCGGCATGACCGGCAACATCGTGCTGTCGCGGCTCCTCGGCGTGCTGCTGGCCGCGCTTGCGGTGCAATACGTCGTTGACGGCATTCGCGCCATTTGGAGCGGATAGCCAGGCGTGATGACGCACGCGGCAGCTTCTGTGGCCGTGCAGGCGCCATCAATGGCGGCTTGGGCGCAAGTCGCGCAGCTGTTCAACAGCGCGGAGCGATGTTCGACGGCTGACGAGGAACAGCCCGGGTTTGGCGATGCCACACCGGGGACCGCTCCTCAAAGCCGCTCCGGCAAGCCAGTTACCACGCGACCCAGCGGCCGCCGCGCCAATAGCCGCGGCCCTCGTGCTCACGCCAGGCGTAGTGCTCGCGCGGACCCCAGCGCCAGTCATCCGGATGAACAACCACGCCGGCACCCGCTGGATACTGGAAGGCTTCATGGGTGTGCCAACAGACGCGGCCGTTGCAGACGATCGCGGCCGAGGCGTTCGCCGCCGATAAAGCCAGCAGGCCCGCGCCAGCCAGTGCACCCAGAAGCGATTTGCTCAGTAACGTCATCTCCAGACTCCCTTTATCGTTGAAAGCGATCATTAACGGCACACCGCGCGCTAAGTTCCAGCGACAGGAGGAAAGCGGCCATTCCGGCGCAAAATCCAGCCGCCGCTCACGATTCATTAACTATGAAAGTTCACTTTTGGCTTGAGGCGGATCCCATCACGATTTCACATGGAATCGCCGCCTGGAGATTGCGTCATGGCCATTTCGGGAGTTTCTGCGGGCGGCATTTACGCTTCGTCGAGCCCGCCGCCGGGGCAGTCGGTCAGCCAGCACAAACATGGCGGCCATCGTTCGCTAAGCGACATCGACGCCCAGGGTTCGAGCGTCGCCACGGCGCCGAGCGCAAGCGGCAAGGTCGGCAGCAAAATCAACATCGCCGCGTAGCGGCAAACCTGGTCGCGAAAACCTCACTCCGGGCTTGATGCCGGGTGGAATCCGGTTGGAACGATCATGCCGTAACAAGGCGAGTCATGGAAACGGAACAGCTGCGATCAGGCGCTTTCAGCGTCCGCGCCGCACAGCCGGGAGATGTTCCGGCGCTGATGCGGCTCAAGCTGCTGCTGGCACAAGGCGAGGATTCGCTTCACGCCGTGCGCGCCACTGCGGCCGACTGGCTGCGCGACGGTTTTGGCGTCAATGCAGGCTTCACCGCTTTCGTCGCCGAAACGGGACACGGCGGCACCGGCACCGTCATCGGCATGGCCACCTGCAGCCAACGCGTTATCACCGGATGGAGCGGGCCGGTGATCTTTCTGCAGGATCTCTTCGTCGAGCCGGAGTACCGCAGGCATGGGGTCGCAAACGCGCTGATGGCGCGGGTCGCGGCGTATGCGCACGATCTTGGTAGCCCGATCGTCGAACTCACCGTGCGCGCCGACAATCCGGCGCAGGGCTTTCATCTGCGCAACGGCTTCCAGCATTTGCCGAATTGCCTGACCTACGTTTTGGCCGGGCCGGCGCTTGCGGCGTTGGCCGAGCGCGCCGAGCAAGACTTCGCCCTCGCCGGCTGAAGCGCGGCCCAATGAAAGAACAAACTTCCGCCCGTTTCGCTTAATAGAGGCGGACGGGCGCTCGCAATGGGCACACGAGGCTGCGGGGTGGCAGCGTCTCCGTACCGGTGAGCGTCAAGCAAATCCGGTCGCGCGGTTATTGCATGCGGAGTTCGCAAGGTGACAACGTTGCAAAGGAGATAAAGGAGGACATCGATGTCCCGAGTTTTGCAGCGAGCGCAGGTGGGCATTGCCGCACTCATTGTGCCGTTGCTGATGTCGTCCGCCGCTCTTGCGTTTGAGATGAACGTCAGTGCCGACGGCGTTCGAGGGGATGGGCCGTGCAGCGAGGCGTCTGCGCCCTGTTTGCCGCGCCAAACCCAACCTGATGCGCCCGGGATCTCGCCGGCCTTGAGCGACGCGCTCGGCCGCGGCAGCAGCCATCCCAAAACGAACAACGCGGGCGAGCTCCACTGGATCTACAGTGAGGGCCACCAGACCAACTATCCCAACACGGGAAGCGGGTTTGCCGTCCAATCACGCATCACCACCGCCGCGGGGACTGCGGTTATATACACCGACGGCTCGGCGACATTCACGCCGGCGAACGGTTCTGATGCGGCGGTCCCGGTCGATGTTTATGGAATCGCCGGGCAAGGTGCTGCGATTTTCTTCGGCAACGGCTCTGCGTATTTCGTACCCCCCGCGCCGGGCAGTAACCTTGGCAATATTGTTGCCGATAAGAACCGAGTCGTGAAAAGCAACGACGCGAACTGAGATCACGGTCGCGGCGCGGCTCATTCGGCGGTGGTTCCCTCGCCCGGCGGCGCGGCGTCAGGTGCGAGGACCAGCTCCGCGCCGTCGACGACATAGCGGACATACCGATAATCGTGGATGAAGCTGATCCGGCCATCGGTCCACTCCAGCCACATAAAGTAGTTGGGCTTCACCGCTTCAGCGCCGTCGTAGACTGCGATCACCTCGCGGCCATCGAGCCAGGCGGGAACAAGCCGCACCGGGGCGAAGCCCGCATAGAAGCCAAAGAACCGGCCCACGTCGGCGGCGCCGGCGCGCGGCGGGTACGTCGCCTGATTCAACCGCACGTCGTCGGCCAGCATCGTACGCAGCCCGTCCCAGTCGCGCTGGTTGAACAGGGCCACATAACGGGCCACAGCCGGCGATGGCGGACGCGGCGCGGGCGTTGCCGGCGCCTGGGCGTTGATGTCCTTGAGCCGGGCCCGGCCGCGGGCGAGGTGAGCCTTCACCGCATTGACCGTGAGGTCGAGCATGGCGGCGATTTCTTCCAGCGACTGGTCGAGCACGTCCTTGAGGATCACCACGATGCGCTGCATGGCCGGTAGCGCTGCGAAACGCGACACCGCCGTCTCGACCGCCTCCCGCCGCATCAGGACCTCCACAGCATCTGGGCTCTCCGGATCGGCGACCTCGTAGGCCGCCTCGATGGGTGCAGCCGCGCGGATCGCGCGGCTGCGCAGCAAATCCAGTGCGCGGTTGTGGGCGATGCGGAACAACCACGCCCGCAGCGGCGCCGTTTCCTCTAGTTCGTCCAAGGCGACAAGAGCTCGGGCGAAGGTGTCCTGCACCACATCCTCGCCCTCGATCACCGAGCCCATCAGGCGCGCGCAATAGCGGTGAAGCTCCGGGCGCAGTTCGTTGGCGAGCGCCACGAATTCCGCGTGGCGCGCCGTCGGCGGCGAGGATGGGCGTTCGCTCAAGCGGCCTCTCTCTCCAGGACCGCAATTCCCGTATCGCCCTTCAGGCCGAATGCGACGCCCGTGGCGTACTGCGGATCGTCCAGCACCGCGACCAAATAGTCACCGAACGCTCGGGGCGGCAACGGTGCCCCGAATTGGGCCAAATACGCCTCCCGGTCAAGGCCCATCGACCGTGCGTAGGCGCTGGAGGCCTCATTGCCGACGCCGGTCCCGCCGATAATCTGCATAGGCAAGATTGCCTGGAAGCGGATGCTCAGCCCCTTCTGCTTGGCGACCCCATTGGCGTACTTGGCCATGAACCGGAGCATATGCTTGGCGCCGGCGTAGCCGCCCGAGAGCGGCGAGCCGTTTACCGCTGCGCCGCTGGACTCCACCAGAACGCGGCTTCCCGGCTTGAGCGGCAGGTTGAGCGCCGCTTGCAACCAATAGAGCCCGGCCTTGACGTCGGTTTCCCACGTGGCGGTGAAATCCGCCCAGCTTACCTGGTCAAGGCGCTCCATGCGTGGGGTCGCGCCCGCGTTCAGCACCAGAACCTCCGGGCAGACGTCGGCGAGAATGCGTTTTGCGGCACTCTCGTCAGTGACGTCGGCGGAGATCGTGGCGACGCCCAGCCGGGCGCGGACAGACTCGAGCGGGTCCGCAGCGCGGGCAACCACTGTCACCCTGGCGCCATGTGCAACCAGGGCCTCGACCAGTCCCAGGCCAAGTCCGCGGCTTCCGCCGGTGACGACGATAGTCTTGTCTTTGAGGCTCATCGGTCATCCTCCAGGTCCAGGTACAATTAGGACGATCAAGGCACGGAAAAGGAGTCACCCGATGTCGCCGCTACAAGCCTGCCGGCTCAATTTTCCGGCAGGGTGAAGACCGGGCATGGCGACGCGATACCGCGGAGCGCATGCGTTCCAACCGCGACCAGCGGTATCTCCGTCTCGGCGGCAAGCGCGCCGGACACAAGGACGGTCTTGCGCAGCGGCTTGCAGAGTCCCTCCAGCCGACTGACCAAATTGACGGCTGGGCCGATGGCGGTGAAATCCAGGCGATCGGCCGCGCCGATGTTGCCCCAGAGAATCTTGCCGAGATGCAAAGCGGCGCCGAAGGGTAGAGCCGGCAACCCTTGCCGAAGCCGCTGCTCATCGAGATGCGCCATGCCGATGCGTGCGGCGGATACCGCGCGTAATGCGGCATCGCAGGCGCTGCTTGGCGTTTTTTCTCCGACGACCGGAAAGATCGCCAGCACCCCGTCGCCGATAAATTTTAGCACCTCGCCGCCGAAGGCATGGACCGCGCCCGCAATGCGATCGAACCAGGCATCCAGCGCTGCGATGACGGCGGCAGGAGGATTGTTATCTGACAACGCCGTGAAGCCGCGCAGATCGGCGTAGAGGAGCGCCGCCTGGATGGTCTCGCCGATATTGCGGTGTAAGGGCGCCGCCAGCACCCGCGCCGCGCTGCGCCGGCCGAGATAGGCTTCCAGGGCCGCCGTCAATGTGGCCCGCGCGGCGACGGCGGCAAGCGGCGCCGCGGCGAAGCGCGCGGCCTCATGCAGTTCATTGGTCTCGCTCGGCGTAAATGGACGCGGGCCGATCCAGCTGAGCAATGGCCCGTCGCGCGTTACGCCTATCGTGTCGTCGTGCACAAGACCCGCAGCAATGCCGCCGAGCCAGCGCCGGCCGGTATTGTTGGCTGCGTTCGCCGCCGGCGCTGCCGCGGGTCCTCCAGGCGTAAACCCCAAAGCCTCGATGACTTCTCCGCTATCGCCGCGCCACAACCAGGTGCGCCGGGCAATGAGCGGGTGTGGAATATCAAGGGTCAAGGCGCCGCAGGCGAGCGGCAGGCGGTCGGCGAGCAGATGGGCGCCGAGTTCGGCCAAGAACCGATCTGCGCCCGTGCTATAGGCGGCGGCATCGACGAGCCAGGAAAGAGTCGAAGAAAGCGCCATCAGGCGATCATGGGTTGACGCACCATTCTTGTCACGACCTATCCATCGAGATGCGCGTCAATGCGATCTTTGCTTCAGAAACGATCCGACGCGGTGGCGAGTCCGCCGCTCAGAGACCGGTGACCCGAACTCAAATCAGCGCTGCGCTGGTCCGTGATCGACGCCGGGATTGCCGCCGCCGGCCGCAATGGTGAGCCGGCCCAGATAATGCTGCCAACCCGTGTTGTGGGCAACGCACTGTGCCTCGTTGGGCAGGCCGCTATGGGTCATGCGCAACAACGTGCCGCCGTCGCGCTCGATGAGATCGATCTCGATCAGGCTCGATCCCGGCGGTACTTCCTGGCCGCCTTCCCACCCGAAGGTGTAGGCGAGCCGGTGGACCGGCACGACTTCTCGAAACGCACCGCGCGCCATGCGGGCATGGTCGCCGCCGACGCCTTTGAGAAGATAGAGGCCGCCCGGATGGGCTTCCGATGTCGCTTCGGCGCCCACCCAGCTGACGATCTTGTCCGGATCGGTCAGGAAGGCGAAGACCGTAGCGGGTGGGGCTGCGATCTGGGTCTCGCGTCGCACAACAAACCGTTCATTCATTGATGCCTCCTACGCTGAGTGGGCACCGCTTTGCCGGCTGGTCGCCCATGCCCTTGCTGCTGCGGCAAAGCGTCAATGGCAGCAATCGTTCTTGAGGGTATCAAACAGGTCCTCGACCGAACCCGTCGCCGGTCGTGCCTTCGCCGCCGGCGCTGGCTCATAGCGGTCGTGGTGGCGCACCCACTCCATCTTGTACTCCACATTTTTCTCGTCGCGCCCCTTGGGCGTAAGATCGAGCATGTTGTAGGTGCCCATCATCACCTCGACGCCGCGTCCGTAGGTCGAGTAGGTATGGAAGACTTCGTTCGCATCGTCCTTGAAGAAGACGCTGATGCCGGGCCATTCCTCGTAGGCGAAGGGCCACCGGCCGAAATTGTAATGGAGCTCGCCTTTGGCGACTTCTTCCGGGGTAAAGCTGACGCCGAAATCGTAATTGAAGTCGCTACCGTGCGATGACACCCAGGCGAACTGCCAGCCCATGCGTCGGCGAAAACGCTCGATGGCAGAAAGCGGTGCGCGCGAGACGGCCACCAGAGTGACGTCGCGATGCGCCAGGTGCACATTCATGCCGTCGCTGTGATCGGCCATGAAGGAGCAGCTCGGGCAACCTTGCTCCCAGTCCGGGGCCAGCATGAAGTGCTGCACCAGCAGCTGCCGGCGACCGTCGAACAGGTCGGCGAGCGTGCGCCGGCCCTCCGGCGTTTCGAAGATGTAGCTCTTATCGATGTGAACCCAGGGCAGCGCGCGGCGCTCGGCGGCGATCTGGTCGCGCAGGCGTGTCAGTTCCTTTTCGCGCGCCAGCAACGTCTTGCGCTCGGCAATCCATTGCTCCCTGGATACGATGCGGTGGTTTTCGGTGCTCTCCCCGGAACGCCCGGTGGTATCGGTCATGGGGGTCGTCATCGCATGAGCTCCTTCGGCTATCGCGATTTGCGCCTCGGTCGGCGCGGCTTTATTCCCAGCTGTCGAGCTTGATTTCGTTTGGCCAGGGGGCGCCTTTGCCGGTTTCGAGCAGCGACTTCAGGCTGAGCAGAAAGACCGCCCACTTGGTGCTGCAATGATGCATGAACTCCACCGGCTCCTTCCAGCCCTGGTGTTTGAACAGGATGACGGTCCAGTCGCCTTGCGCTTTGAGATCAAAACTTACTTTCGTGCTGATCCATTCTTCGGGCCCGTCGACCACCTGCCACAGCACCCGCTTGCCGGGCAAAAGCTCAAGAACCTTCATGTCGAAACCGCCGTTGCCGAAACGGAATTTGAGTACGCCGCCGGCCTTGCTCTATCTCGCCCTGGGTGTCGGTTGTCCACCAGCCGGAAAGACCTTCGCGCGTGGTTAATGCCTTGTAGGCATCATTGACGGACGACGATTTGATTCCGACCTTGTGCAGGATATCAACCATATGACCTCTCCTCCGGTTTCACTGCTCTGCGAGAGTGCGGCCAGCGAGGCTCGATCGGCCTCATGAACCTAGGACGTTTGGAACCGCGGAAAAGAGTCATCCCCCTGCGCGTTCATGTCCGCTGGGTCATGCGCTGCAGGTTCGATGGGCGCCAAAAGCGCTCAATGGGCGCGGACGCGATCCGAGCTCCGACCGCGACCTAGGCCGTCGAGAGCCGGCCGGCTCAGGAGGCCACAGCTGCGGAACAGGCCCCAAGCGGCGTTTGCGGCTCAGTTCGGGCCGTGGCGTTCAATTCTGCCGCACGATGACATGGGTACCGACGGGCACCCGCTCATAGAGGTCGGCGATGTCGTCGTTCACGAGGCGAAAGCAACCGGAAGAAACGGCGTGTCCGATCGTCTCGGGCGCGTTGGTGCCGTGGATCCGGTAGACGGTGTTGCCGAGATACATGGCGCGGGCGCCAAGCGGATTGCCGGGGCCGCCCGCCATGAAGCGCGGCAAATAAGGCTGACGCTCGATCATTTCCGGAGGCGGCCGCCAATCCGGCCACTCGGTCTTGCGGGTGATCTGCAGAAGGCCGGCCCAGGTGAAGCCGTCGCGGCCGACCCCGATGCCGTAGCGCAGCGCCCGCGTCTCATTCTCGATCAGATAGAGGTGACGCTCTGCAGTTTCGATGATGATGGTGCCGGGCGGATGTTGCGAGCGGTAGAACACCAGTTGCCGCTGAAAATCTTCGGGAAGCCTGGCGGCCGAATTGCCATGGTCGACACCGGGCGCGACGTCTTCGATCGTCGGCTGGAACAGCGAAAACAACGAGTCCTGCTGTGCGGAAGCATGTGCGGAAACGAGGCAGAGAACCGCTACGGCGGTCCACGTCGCCAAGCCGCGCGCCCGGCGCGTCGGGTTTGATCTGCTCATGGCGGCATTCTCCCCGATCGCCCGCGATAAGTCGACAGCATCGGACCGCTGCCTGGAAATCCGGCAAAACCGATCCATGAGATCATGGTCTTCCTCCTCCCGGCCCGCGGTGCCGGCCGGGCAACCCGGGACGCGTGACCGATGATCGCGGCATTAATCCGGCCGCGGCCCTTTGCCGTGCAACTGGGCGTGCCGCATTCCAATACGGATACGGACGAGATTGAGATGCGATTTTATGGAAAAATAAAGGTCCGAGTGCCGCATCGGAACGCCGAGATTGATGATTTCCCGATCGAGGCTCTCGATCGCGCCTTCGAGCGCAAGAAATTCCGGGGCAATCGTGACTTTGTGCGAGTTCGCTTCGATGGCCCGTAGACGGCGGTACAAGCCACGCAGACGATATTCAACCAGCCACCTGTAGATTCTCGGCGCATAGCTGAACAACGGCAGCACGATCGCTATGACGGTCACGAGCACCGCGATCGCACGCTTCACATAGTTCGTGACCCAGAACGGCAGATATCGATTCAGAAACGAAGGCCCGTTTCTATAGAAATCGCGTGCTTCCTCGGCGATCGGATATTCCGGATCGGTTTGCGTCGGGAATTCGTCGATGCGCTGAAAAATCCCCGGGACGCTGTGCACCCGCGACATTGTCTGCGCCAAAAGATCGATAATTGCCGGGTGAATTTCCTTGCGCACCAGCACGACGTTGGTGGTCGCGATCAGGACGATGTCGGTAGCCGGAATCTTTCGTTCGTAATCGATCACACCGCGCGGCAGCACCAGGCGGACCAGATACGGAAAAATGCGGGTGAGAGCGTCCGCGTCGGTGAAGCTCATGGGCCGATATTGGGGGTCGTTCAGCAAGGTTTTCAAAATCGGCGAATCCGGTGAAAAGTTGAGAAACAGGGCATCGATCGCGCCACCGTTCAGCGCGTCGATAGCTTTTTGCGGCGTCAGATGGAGCAACGTCGTATTTTGTGCCGTGACGCCGCCGGCGTTGAGGATCTTTTCGCACACAACTCGTGTGCCGCTGCCCAGCGGTCCCAGGCCGATGCGCTTGCCTTTGAGCTGTGTCACATCGTCAAACGTCTGGCCGGCAGAATAGAAAAGCCAGAACACCTGATAATCGATACGTCCCAGCGAAAGCAGGTCGGGCGCCTGCTCGCTGTTGGCAATGCCGCCTTGCATGAATGCGATTTGAATCCCGGAACGCGGATCGTTGAGGAGCTTGAGGTTCTCGACCGCGCCTTCGGTGCTGCGCACGTCCACCTTCACGTGCGAGCGCGCCAAGATGTCCTTGTAGCGATGCGCCAACAATTCGAAATGACCGCCGGGAAATGAGCCCGCGATGGCAATCTTCGTCGGCGGCGAGGGCAGGAGGATTCCCAACGCAGCCCAAATGACGGCAACGAGGCATGATATTGCTGCTAACGTCGCCAACAAATGCCAGCGGGTGTACCCCAACATGACTCCCAACCCCTCCGGAGGCCGCGGTGCGCGGTCGTGAGCGATCGTTAAGCAGACGCCTCGTTTGGTTGAACTTGATCGAAGGATTATTCTTCCGGCTATGCATTTTCGGCAACTCATCCAGCGCCGACACGCCTGGATCATCCCTCACGCAGGCGCAAAGTCAGAGTGTTGCTATCGGAGCGGCGGGTCAACACCAGACTCCGCAATTTCGACCATCCATGCTCGTCGCTGCCGAATTTGCATAGCCGGCGGAGCGTTCTTCCGGCATTTTGCCGGCGAGATGGCTGCCGCCGCGCGGCGCCCTTGTTCGCTCTTGGGCATATTGGAGATTTGGCATGAACATGACGCGTCGTTCCGCAGCTGTCGGCGGTTTGAGCCTCCTCGCCGGCGCGTCGACGGGCAGAACAGTCCGGGCTGAAATCGGCGAAGGTCTGCGCGCCCTAGGCGAAGGACTCGACGAGTTCGCACTTGCCCAGAATGCCTACGTCTACGGTTATCCGCTCGTCACCATGGAGATGACGCGGCGGGTTATTACCAATGCAGCGAGTGTCGAAGGCACTCACGGGCCGATGGGCCAGATCATCAAGCTGCGCCAATTCCGGATGCTTCGTTTCGCGACGTAACTGCTCCTAACGCCGATACGCTTTACACGACCGCATTTATCGATGTCGGCAAGGAGCCATGGGTGTTCAGCATCCCCGACATGAAGGATCGCTATTGCCTGTTCCCGATGCTGGACGGCTGGACCGAAGTGTTCCAGGCGCCCGGTAAGCGCACCACGGGAACCGGCGCACAGACTTATGCAATCACCGGCCCGGGCTGGACCGGCGCACTGCCGGCGGGCGTCAAGCAATACAAGTCGCCGACCAGCATCGTATGGCTGCTCGGCCGCATCTACTGCACCGGCACGCCGGAGGATTACGCGGCCGTTCACGCGCTGCAGGACGCCTGCAAGCTGGTGCCGTTGAGCGCCTATGGAAAACCCTACACTCCGCCGGCTGGAACGGTTGATCCGTCGATCGACATGAAAACGCCCGTCCGCGAGCAAGTGAACCGCATGGATGCGGTCAGCTACTTTACGCTGCTTGCCGAGCTTATGAAGACGAACCCGCCGCTGCCGGCAGACGCTCCCGCCATTGCCAGGTTTGCAAAGATTGGCCTCGTCCCCGGCCAGGATTTCGATGCCGGCAAGCTCAATGCGGATTTTGCCAAGCGCATCCCGGAAATCGCCTTCGACCGGATCATGCTCCAGTTCAAGGTCAATAAAGCCGTCAAGGACGTCAACGGTTGGGGCTACACGACCAAGACCGGACTTTATGGCACCGATTATTTCATGCGGGCGCTGGTCACCGCCATCGGTCTCGGCGCCAACCGGCCGCAAGACGCCGTCTATCCGACCTCGCTGAAGGATGCCGACGGCAAGTCGTACGAAGGAGCCAACACATACGTCATGCGCTTTGCCAAAGGCCAGTTGCCGCCGGTCGACGGTTTCTGGTCGTTGACGATGTATGACGCGAATTATTTCTTCGTCGCCAATCCGATCAATCGGTATTCCATCAGTCCCCGACAGAACCTGAAGACCAATGCCGATGGATCGACGGATCTGTTCATTCAAAACCAGTCGCCGGGTGCCGGCAAGGAAGCCAACTGGCTTCCCGCCCCCGCCGGCAAGTTTGTTCTGATGCTGCGCATGTATTGGCCGAAGGAAAAGAAACCCTCGATCATCGACGGATCGTGGCAGATCCCGCCGGTGAAAAAGGTGGGCTGACCAATAGCGAGCGCGCGGTGCCGCAACGGCCGCGGCTGCCGGACCATCAGCAAAGACCATCAGCAGAAACGATGCCCCCTATTTCGCATGCGGCGTGCCCAGATAGGGGAACTCCTTCAGCGTGTCGGTGTGGGGCTTGAGCCCCGTGGGCGGACACTGATTTTTCGTCAGGAAGGCGACGCGGTAATCGATGACGTCGTCAGTGAAAACCCGGCCGTTCGGATATTTTGCGGGCTTCGACGGATCGAAACTCAGCACGTCGGGAAGCGTGCCCTCCTTGTCGATCTCGGCAATCGCCTCCTCGCGGGTATAATTGCCGGTGTGGCCCATCAGATGCACGAACTGGTCGAGCCATCGCTTGCGGTCGTTGACGGGCTCGCTCGCGTTGTATTCCAACTTGGTATCATCGGTGTTGAAGAAACTGCTGACGCTCGGATGGCCCGCCCGATCGACGTGAAGCAACTTGGCGTCGCGTCTTACACTGCACCGCCCCCAGATGTGGACCGCGGACCTGGGATTGAGTTGGCTCGTCGGCAGCTCGATCGCGGTCGAAAACACATTCGCCTCGGTATTTGAATCCACGCCGGTCCATGGCGACTTGCCGCCGAGATGAGGCTCGGTGAAGTTCCGTTTGCCCCTGGTATCGAACAGGTTCTTGATGCCGTCGAAATCGAAAAAGAACGCGTCGCTGCGGCTGCCCGCGAAGAAAATGTAAGGGTCCGACTTGATGATGTTCGGCTTGGCGCCGAAGGCGACCTCGCCGTCGGCAATGATCTTCTTTCCGACCGCTTCCGGCGAGCGCGACTCCGCTCCGGTCGCCATGAACACGCTGACGGTCTGCCTGCCGTTCTGCGGCTTGGAGAATACATAGCTGAACGCGATATCGGTCAGGTAATCGCCGTCGTTATCGATGTTGACGCGATAGATTGCGTCGGGATGAAGCGCATCTGCGTTAGGGTTGGCATTGAGGATGATGACGGTTCGGTTCTTGTCGGCGGGCGACTGGAATGCGTACAGGTCGCAGAGGTCCAGCCGTTGATCGCCCAGCGGCGGGCCGAGACTAAGTCCGGTGAAATGATTTGACATTGCCCTCTCCTGCTAATCGAAAAAGATTTCCATTTTGGGGGTGATCACCGCGCGGTGCACGAAACGCTGACTGCTGACTGCGGTATTGCGCGATCCTTGAGCACAGGCTGTGCAGTTAACCGGCGCAGAATATCTTTGCGGTGTTTGATGCGCCATCACAAAGACGCGAGAACAATACCTGCGCTTTTTGTCAAAAATAATTCAAAATCCGATGACCAGAGACCGCATCGTCATGCGTCTGCATGCAGCCGCGTAAGCGGCGGCGCCCTCACCAGGGCCGCGGTTGCCAGACCATCAGCAAGAACAGCGCGACCATCCCGGCCAGAGCCGGCCAAACCAGGATGCTGTAAAGGCGGAACAGGCCCCAATAGGCCTCCGGCAGCGGCGTGCCGTCGAGCGCGGCCTGCTTTGTCGCGTCGCGAATGCGAATCTCGATCCGCAGCACCACGACCCACATCGCCGCGACAACGGCGTAGAAAATGAGCGAGAGCACGATCCAGAATTCATCGAGCGGCGAAACGCCGATCGCCCAGGCCAGCGCGAAGCCGGTGATTGGCTGCGCGGCAATGGCGGCGATCATGACGATCTTCTCGACGCTGACCGCAAAGCGCGAGGTCAGCGCCACCGCCGACGGATTGCCGGAGCGATGCGCAAGCAGCATGAAGAGTGCCACGCCGAGCCAGGTTCCGAACATCGCTGCGGCGGCGACCACGTGCAGGAACTTGACCGCAAAGATGAGGTCGATCATCGGCGGCGAAGCCGTGAACGCCGCGCGTCCCCGCGAAAATGGGGACGCGGTCCGCAATGCTCGAACGACCCGCAAAATGGCTTTCCGCGGGCGCGGCAATGAGCGGAAGAATCTGGCAGTTGGCTCATGGACCGAACACCACGGCGTGCATGATGCGGCCGGGAAAAAGCGTGAACGCTCCGGCGATCACCAGCGCGCCGAAGAAGATCGAGAGCATCGCGATCCGGTGCTGCAGGACTCGGTGATGCCGCGCGTGCAGCACGGCGATCGGCAACATGATCAAGGTGAAAATCGCCAGCAGGTGGATCGGGCTCCACGGTCCCCACAGCCGGATTTTGTGGATCCAGAATGCGCTGATGGCGACTGCGAGCATCAGCACCACCCACACCCAACCGATCGCACGATGCGGAAGCGTTCCCTTGGGCGCGCTCAGCTGCACGATGCCAAGCGCGAATGCCGTCATTGCCGCGACGGCGTGGAGCTGGATGGCGGAGCTTGCCGCCCATAACGGAGCGAGCGTCATGGGATTGCGCAATTGTCCTGTCGCCATTCCAGACTAACCGGCCGCAGGCACGCCCCGGAAGACGTTCAAAACGGAATTTCGTCGTCCATGTCGCCGCGCGGGCCTCGGGCGCCGGCGCCGGCCGCAGCCGCCACCTTGCGCGTCGGCCCGGGCGAGCCGAACTCGCCACCGGCGTCGTCGCTGCCAAAATCGCCGCCGCCGGCGCCAGAGCCACCGCCGGCGCGATCGAGCAGCGTGAGCTCGCCGCGAAAGCCCTGCAACACCACCTCGGTCGAGTACCGGTCCTGGCCGGATTGATCCTGCCATTTGCGTGTCTGCAGTTGGCCCTCGATGTAAACCTTCGAGCCTTTCTTGAGGTACTGCTCGGCGATCCGGCACAGATTTTCATTGAAGATGACGACCCGGTGCCACTCGGTCTTTTCCTTGCGCTCGCCGGTCGCCTTGTCCTTCCAGGAATCGGACGTCGCCACCCGCAAATTGGCCACCGGCCGGCCATCCTGGGTGCGCCGGATTTCGGGGTCCGCGCCCAGATTGCCGATCAGAATCACCTTATTGACGCTTCCCGCCATCACACGCTCCGTTCGTTTTCGCGCTCCGTTCGCGACCCGCGCCCATCGCACCCTAGTGCCGGGGCCGCCCCCCGCAAGAGCGATCCCGGTGCGATCGGTGTTATCCACATAAGCGGCCGCCGTTTTGGCTGCCAACCCCTATGTTCTTATTTTGTTCCCTCGCCAAAGGCAAGGGCTTCTACGCAATTGCAACCAAACGTTAACCAGCCTCGGAAATGTGCCGCCGGCCGTGGCGCCTTGCCGGCCGCCCAACGCTCAATTTTGCAATGAGCTTTAACCAATGATCGTCAGGAATATTCGCGAAATTTTTTGCAGCCGCTGCGAGTTGATCTAGATTGCGACATTTTGTTGGCAAATTTTACCTGTTGATTGTGCTCCGATGTGGCCTTTGGGTCACATCTTTATCGAGCGCAATCAGTTAGTTGTTCGGGCGAAGATGGGGGCGTGGGGCTGGGGAATCTCAAGCGTCGGTGGGTCTTAAGACTAAGGCTGCACACGACGCGATGCTGACTGAAAAGCGGACGTCACGCGTGACTGAAATAGGAGAGAGTCGCATGAAGCGGATTTTGATTGCTGGGGCGCTTGCGCTTGCAGCCGGGGGACAAGCACTCGCGGCCGATCTCCCGCCACCGATGGCGCCGCCCCCGCGGGCGCCGGCTACCTACGTTCCGGTGCCGATCCCGTACTACAACTGGACGGGTTTCTACATCGGCGGCAATCTTGGTGGGGGTTGGGGCGGAGGCAGCTATACTGACCCGTTCGGCAACAGCTTTGAATTCATCGGGCAGCAACGTCAAATTCCTCGGCGGCGGCCAGGTTGGCTTCAACTGGGAGTTCGGGCCCGGCGTCGTCATCGGTGTTGAGGGGATGTTCGATTGGCTGCCGGATAGCAACAATACCAGCAATACTGTGACACTCGCTGGCACCGGTGTACCGGCGGGGACGACCGGGAGCATAACGGCCAACAACCAGTGGCTGACGACCGTCACTGGCAAGCTCGGTTACGCTTGGGATCGCGTTCTCGTCTACGGCAAGGGCGGTGGCGCTTGGGTTGGAAGCAATAGCCCATCGGTCACGCTCAACGGCGTGTCGACCTCGGTCAGCAACAGCAGCACCAATTGGGGCTGGACGGCGGGCGCCGGGATTGAATATGCCTTCTGGGGCGGTCTGTCTGGCCGGGTCGAATACGACTATATCGGCCTGACCAACATGAACGTGACCGTCCCGTCGAGCTCAACGATTCTCCCCGGAGACACGTTCACCGGCAACAATCGCAGCATCCAGATGATTACTGTGGGGCTGAACTATAAGTTCGGCGGCTGGTAAGAGCCGCCGCACACGAGCGGTCTGAGAACGAAGCCCCGGGTCCATGACCCGGGGCTTTTGTTATGAGCCGTCGCGCCGCAGACGTTGCGTGGGTGCGAGGAAGACTCATCCGCACAGCGAGCGAACGCATGGGCGCGCCGATCATCGAATCGGCTCGCGCGACGAACGGCCGATGGAATTTCGTATTGCGATCAACCGCGCTGCGGGATTACAATTTCTAATAGTATCATTCTGGGGAATTGGGGGGAGCGCGTGATGCGACCGCTCTTGGCTGCTGCAGCGCTGGCGTTTGCGACTCCGGGATACGCTCTCGCGGCGGATATGGCGCCGCCGATGGCGCCACCACCTCCACCCTATTATGCCCCAGTGCCGCCGCCGATGCCGTTTTACAATTGGAGCGGTCCCTATATCGGCGTGAACGGCGGCGGCAGCTTCGGCACCAGCAGCTGGAGCGCAGGCGGCCTTTCCAGCGGTACTTTCAACACCTCCGGCGGACTCGCCGGCGGCACGCTCGGCATCAATACGCAATGGGGTCCGTTGGTGCTGGGCGCCGAGGGCGATGGCGACTGGACCAATCTCGGCGGCAGCAACACCAGCCTTTGCGGCGTCCCGGGTTGCCAAACCAGCAGCGACTGGCTGGCGACGGTGCGCGGCCGCGTCGGCGGCGCGTTCGACCGCGTTCTCATCTACGGAACGGGCGGCGTTGCTTTCGGGCCGATCCAGTCCGGCTTGGTCGGCGGGCCGTCGGAATCGCATACCGAAGTCGGCTGGACTGCGGGCGGTGGACTTGAATTTGCCATCGCGCCCCGCTGGACCGCCAAGGTGGAATATCTCTACGTCTACCTGCAACCTTCGTCCTGTACGGGGGATTGCATCGGCGCCGGCACGGCTACCCCCACCGCCACATCCATCAAATTCAGCGACAACGTGATCCGCGCCGTGATCGCGCCTAAATCGCGTCAGAATGCGCAGCCCCGGGCGCTTTACCCGGGGCTTTTGTTTGCGGATAGTGCGCGCCCGCCGCCGCCGTGACGCCGGCCGATCTCCGCACAGGATTTTGCGCGCGAACCATGACCTCCTTTGACTCGCTCGCCGTCACCTTGCGCGACTCGCCGCTTCCGGCGCGCATCGTCGCTGCCTGGAACGCCGTCGCCACGCGCTGGCACCCGGTCGCGATGATCGTTGTCGCGTGTGCGGTGCTGGCGGGACCGCTGATTTTTTTTCGCGGCTACAACGCCCACGAAGGGCTCGCTGTTTCGATCGCGCGCACCTCGCTGGAAACCGGCGACTGGCTCACCCCGCATATGTACAACGTGCGTTTCGTCGAGCGCCCGACGCTGCAGTCCTGGATCATCGCCGCTTTCAGCGCGCCGTTCGGCGGTGTGAACCAGATTACCGCGCGCGTCCCGAGCTTCCTGTTCCTGCTGGGCGGCTGCTTGCTGATCTATTGGCTGCTGCGAAAAATCGCCGCCAGCGTTCCGGCGGCGCTGCTCGGCGTTGCCCTGTTCCTGGCCTGCCCGCTGGTGATGCACTCTTACGTGATGGTCACCGCCGATCTGCCGCTCGCGGTGCTGCTGTTTCTCGCCTTCGTCTTATGGCGGAGCGGCTATGCGCAAGGCGCCATCAGCTTTGGCCGCTGGCTGGCGATCGGCATCGTGCTGGCATTGGCCGGGCTGTTGAAGGGACCGCAGCCGATCGGCTATTTCGCGCTCGGCGTCGGCCTGTTCGTTCTCATCAGCTGCTCGTGGCGGCAAATTCCCGGCCTGGTGATGGCGGGCGTGCTGTGCGCGATCCCGCTGGCGTTCTGGTATGCCTCGATCTTCACCCCCGGTGACCAAGCAAACTGGGCGGCCTTCATGCGGCTGGCGAACCCGGCGGCGATCTTTTCCGGCCCGATCGGAGCTTTTTTCAGGACCCTCGCCGATACGCTGCCGGCCGCGCTGGCCGCCGCCGCGTTTCTGATTTCGCTGGCGTTTCGCGAACGCGGCTTGGTCCGGCCGGGCTTCGTGACCGCACTTGCCTGTTACGCTTTCGTCGCCGCGCTCTTTATCCTGTTCTGGCCGGGCGGCTCGGTGCCGCGCTATTACTTCCCGATGCTGCTGCCGCTCTGCGTGTTCGGCGGCCTCGGCTACGATCAGCTCAGCGCGCGGGCGCCGCAGATCGTCGCGCCGATTCTGGTGCTGACCGCGGCGCTGCTGGTCTATGCGTTCGGCTATGCCGTCGCCTCGCCGCTCTTCCCCATGCAATTCCGCCACGAGAAGGTTCAAGCGGACCAGGCCGCCGCGTTGGTGGATGCCGCGCCGGGGACGATCTACTGGTCCGGCGACGTGGCGCTGAACATTCTCCCCTATTTGCCGGGCCACATTCTCAATGCCTCGCTCGACGAGTTGGCGAAGGTGCCCGGCCCCGCGTGGATGATCATGACGAACGACGACGCCAACGCCTTGCTGGCGCGCCGCCCGGGCTCGGCTCCACGCGGCGATGCCGCTCGGCGAGTGGAACCAATGGCGGCTTCTCCGGCTGGATAAATAGTTCGCGCGGCGGGCCGGCGATTTCCGGGAATTACGCGGCGGCCGCGCTGGCAAACCGGCCGCGTTCTCACTATGTTCGGCAAGACCTTGATCCCCAAAACCCCGCCCGGATTCGGTCCGGGTTGACCGCCGGTTTGCATGAACGATCTGTTCGACAGCGCCGATAGCAAAGCTGGCCGCCGCCGGGACGCGCGCGTGATCTCGATCCGCGGCGCCCGCGAGCACAACCTCAAAAACGTCGATCTCGACATCCCGCGCGACCAATTGGTGGTGTTCACCGGCCTGTCCGGCTCCGGCAAATCCTCGCTCGCCTTCGACACCATCTATGCCGAGGGCCAGCGCCGCTATGTCGAGAGCCTGTCGGCTTACGCCCGCCAGTTCCTGGAGATGATGCAGAAGCCGGACGTCGATCAGATCGACGGCCTGTCGCCGGCCATTTCCATCGAGCAGAAGACCACCTCGCGCAATCCGCGCTCGACCGTCGGCACCGTCACCGAGATCCACGACTACATGCGGCTTCTCTGGGCGCGGGTCGGGGTGCCCTACTCGCCGGCGACCGGGCTGCCGATCGAGAGCCAGACCATCTCGCAGATGGTCGACCGCATCATGGCGCTGCCCGAGGGCACGCGGCTTTATCTCTTGGCGCCGGTGGTGCGCGGCCGGAAGGGCGAGTACCGCAAGGAACTCGCCGAGTTCATGCGCAAGGGCTACCAGCGCGTCAAGGTCGACGGCGCGTTCTACGAGATCGGCGCGGTGCCGGCACTCGACAAGAAATTCAACCACGACATCGACGTGGTGGTCGACCGCCTGGTGGCGCGGCCCGATATCGCCACGCGCCTGGCGGATTCGCTCGAGCAGGCGCTCAAGCTCGCCGACGGGCTGGCGGTCGCGGAGTTCGCGGACGCTCCGTCTCCCTCCGCCCTTAGCCCGTCGAAGACGGGCGTGAACGCCCTTTTGTCGGGGGAGCGTCGGGGTGGGGGGTCGGGAGGCGGGGCACCGTCTCGACGCGACCGCACGACCCCCACCCCCAACCCCTCCCCACAGGGGGGAGGGGAGCAGAAGAAAGTCGCGAAAATCCACGACCAGAGCGGGCCCGAGCGCCTCGTGTTCTCGGAGAAATTCGCCTGCCCGGTGTCCGGCTTCACTATCCCCGAGATCGAGCCGCGGTTGTTCTCGTTCAACAATCCGTTCGGCGCCTGCCCGAAATGCGGCGGGCTCGGCGTCGAGCAGCACATCGACGCCGAGCTGGTCATCCCCGACAAGGAGCGCACGCTGCGCAAAGGCGCGATCGCGCCATGGGCGAAATCGTCGTCACCCTATTACGTGCAGACGCTCGCCGCGCTCGGCAAGCATTTCAAGTTCACCCTCGACACCAAATGGAAGGACCTGCCGAAGAAGACCCAGGACGCCATCCTCTACGGCTCCGGCGACACCGAGATCCGCTTCTCCTATGACGACGGCATGCGCGCCTATGACACCAAGCGGCCGTTCGAGGGCGTCATCACCAATCTCGAGCGGCGCTTCAAGGAGACCGACAGCGACTGGGCCCGCGAGGAGATCGCCCGCTATTTCACCGACGTGCCCTGCTCCGCCTGCCACGGCTATCGCCTGAAACCTGAAGCGTTGTGCGTAAAAGTCGGCGCGCTGCATATCGGCGAAGTCTCCGACATGTCGGTGAAAGCTGCGGCCGCCTGGTTCGGCGAACTGCCGGAGAAACTCAACGCCAAGCAGAACGAGATCGCCGTGCGCATCCTCAAGGAGATCCGCGCCCGGCTGAAATTCCTGGTCGATGTCGGGCTCGATTATCTGACATTGGCCCGTGCGAGTGGCACGCTGTCCGGCGGCGAGAGCCAGCGCATAAGGCTCGCCTCGCAGATCGGCTCCGGGCTGACCGGCGTGCTCTACGTGCTGGACGAGCCCTCGATCGGGCTGCACCAGCGCGACAATGCCCGGCTGCTCGACACGCTGCGCCGGCTGCGCGACCTCGGCAACTCGGTGATCGTGGTCGAGCATGACGAGGACGCCATCCGCGCCGCCGACTACGTCGTCGATGTGGGACCGGGGGCCGGCGTGCATGGCGGCAACATCGTCGCCGAAGGCACGCCCGCCGACATCATAGCCAACCCGGCCTCGCTGACCGGCGAATATCTCAACGGCGTGCGCGAGATCGCGGTGCCCGAGCGGCGGCCGAAAAATCCGCAGCGCGTGCTCAAGATCGTCGGCGCCCGCGGCAACAATCTGAAAAACGTCACCACCGAAATTCCGCTCGGCCTGTTCACCGCCGTCACCGGCGTGTCGGGCGGCGGCAAGTCGACGCTGCTGATCGACACGCTCTACAAGGCGCTGGCGCGGCGGCTCAACGGCGCCAACGAGGCCCCGGCCCCGTTCGACCGCATCGAAGGCATCGAGCACCTCGACAAGATCATCGACATCGACCAGTCGCCGATCGGGCGGACGCCGCGCTCCAATCCCGCCACCTATACCGGCGCGTTTACGCCGATCCGCGAATGGTTCGCCGGCCTGCCGGAGTCAAAGGCCCGCGGCTACGAGCCCGGCCGCTTCTCGTTCAACGTCAAGGGCGGGCGCTGCGAGGCTTGCCAGGGCGACGGCGTGATCAAGATCGAGATGCACTTTCTGCCCGACGTCTACGTCACCTGCGACGTCTGCAAAGGCAAGCGCTACAACCGCGAAACGCTCGAGGTGCTGTTCAAGGGCAAATCCATCGCCGACGTGCTCGACATGACCGTCGAGGAGGCGCTGGAGTTCTTCAAGGTGGTGCCGCGGGTACGCGACGTGCTCACGCTCTTGCGCCGCGTCGGCCTCGACTACATCCATGTCGGCCAGCAGGCGACCACGCTGTCCGGCGGCGAGGCGCAGCGCGTCAAGCTCGCCAAGGAGCTAAGCAAGCGCGCCACCGGCCGCACGCTCTACATCCTCGACGAGCCGACCACCGGGCTGCACTTCCACGACGTGGCGAAACTTCTGGAGGTGCTGCACGAGCTGGTCGAGAGCGGCAACACCGTGGTGGTGATCGAGCACAATCTGGAGGTCATAAAAACCGCCGACTGGATCATCGACCTCGGCCCCGAAGGCGGCGACGGCGGCGGCGAAATCGTCGCCTCAGGCACGCCGGAAGACATCGTCCGCGAGAAGCGGAGCTACACCGGCGCCTTCCTCAAGCCGGTGCTCGCCCGCGCCGCGGCCGGCAAGCGCAAGCGGCGCATCGAGGCCGCGGAGTGAACCTTTCTTTCACCCCCCCTGCAGGGGGAGGGTCGGCGCGAAGCGCCGGGGTGGGGTGTTCTTTATCAAAGGTTAAATCGTGCTAGTCTGCACCGTCTGTAAGGAGATCGGTCGATGCCTGCCGACGTGACCAGAGAAGAGTTTCGCGCCCTCGAACTCGACGTCGAGGGCGAGAAGCTAGTCACGACGCGGCACATCCTCGAACAGACCCGCCGCAACGGCGACGATCTGGCCGCCATCAAGACGCGGCTCGACCGGGTCGAACACAAGGTCGACGATGTTGTCCAGGAGCTTGGCGGAGTGAAGCACGTGCTCAATGGTCTCGTACGCGACCTGCCGAAAATCGTGAGCGACGCCGTCCGCAAGCCGTCGAGGCGGGAGCAAAAGGAGTAGCGGGCCCGCGGAGCACGGCTGCTATGTGTTATGAACCGGAAAACGACCGAGCTGATGCGCGAGGCCAAATATGCCGCCGCGGTGCCGATGGAATTGATCGAGGATTACACCGCGTGGTCGCCTTATCTGTCGCCCGAAGAGGTTCGCAAGCTCGACACTGTGCGCCTCGCTTTGCAGCGCGGTGACATCGCCGAAGCCGTCAAATGCGGCCGGGTGTTCGAGCTGACGCCGGTGGCGGGGAAGTGATCACCCTTCGCACTCCCACGGAACGCACCACGTCGCCTGCGTAAACTCCCCTGTCGGCACCTTCATCCTTTGATTGGGAATCCCAACGAACTTACGGCTGTTTGGGCACGACTAAGCTTATCTCGGCGTTGCGCTATAGCCTGCATGACACTGTTTCTGAGGCCATCATTGAACGGCTTCACGTCGTTCGCCTGCCAGGTAAGAAACTCCTTCACCGATTTGAGCTGGCCGTCGAACTCTCTGCGAATCTGATCGGCGTTCAATTCCCTATTGTGAAACGGGAAGCCAAGATCTCGTGTCCTCAGAATTGCTCGGTGGGGATTTAGATTGAAATGTGTGGGACGAACTCGAAAAAATTCTACTTCCCCGATATATGGAACGCTAAATATCACCTCTACCCCTTTGACCGATTGAACCCCGTACCCAAAATTGAAATCCCTGCTAACGTCGATTTGCACTTCGCGCGGCGATGACACTGTGATTCCGGATTCATCTAGCTGAGGAACGGTAAGTTGAAAGCGCTCGACCGCTTCGGCCGTCATAGTATCGTCCGCAGTCTCAAGTACTCGCAATTCCGGCAGCTCATATATGTGAGCCGTCATTAATCGCTTTTGGTTTTCTAGAACACCGAACATATCGAATTTGCAAAACAGCAATTCTGTAGAGTCATGGGACCGCATCTGAAGCCTCGGTTGGCGGCTGGTCGGGGCCTTGCCCGTTTGTGGTTTGCTGATACTTGATTTTCACGGTAATCTCAGTCATCGCGTAGTGCACGAATTGCATACCCATGGCAGTCAACTCATACGGCTTTCCATCCTCGAATGCTGAAGTCATTAGTTGCGAGCCGTTTTTAAATGTTTTCGGACGTTGGACCTTAACAAAATTTCCCACGTAGTCGGTTTCGCGGTGCTGTCGAATGATATGTCCCGTCGACAGGTCTTGGATGAGGAGCTTAAAGAGATCGGCTTCCGCCGAATCTTCACGAACAACGCCGTGTCCTACTCGCTGCCAAATTTCAGCCCTGGTGGTACCGCGATTGCGGTAAATGTCACCAATTACTACGAAATGAAATTCGCTGTACCGCTGGAGCCAATCTAAAAATAACTTAACCACCTCATCACTCGCGAGCCGAGATGCGGCAGCGTTGGAGAGAATATTCCGAATGTACTCGCGCTTCTTTGCGCTTTCAGCGCCCGACCAATTGCGGAAGGCCTTTCGAAGCAGCGCTTGGTATTCGTCAGAACGAACGCGCTTGGCTATTTCTTCATCGTGCACATCAAGGCGCGCTACGATCTCTGCGATGACTTGCTGTTTCTCTTTGAATTCATCCTGCAACATCTTGAGCCAAGCCTGCAGGAATTCGTTGATTTCCCTCTGCTCGCGCTCGGACCAATAACCTGCACCGGCCGAAAGTAGTCCGCCAACAACCGGAATTAGGCCACCGAGCGCTTGCAGCGCTGCGCGCCCGGCCTGACTAGCAGCCCGGAACTCGGCATGACATCATCGTCACCCGGGATGCGTTCTTGTGCCACCATTTAACCGGTGCCTTAGGGCGAAGAAGCGAATCTCACCCCAGCATGTGGGCAAATTCGTGGCAAACAATACTACATGTTGAGCTAAGCCGACGCCGGCCGCCCCAGAGATTCGGAGTGACGAAGCCGATCTGAATCCATTGACCGTGAAGTGCTGCCAGATTGGAACTGGCTCACTGGGTAGGCCGATTTTTCTTTTTGCGCTTTTGACGAGCCGGAATTTATTTCTTCAACTTTTTTACTTCTGCGCCGAGAATGAAAGTTCGATAAAAAAACGCCTCTACGATGGACATGATGGTGTTCAGTTCGGCCGTAGATGGCTTCCATTCCCTGTGAGCAGCGGCACCGCCTGCGTCTGTTAACAGGTCGAGATGAAGGCGCCTTGATACTGGAACGGTTTTATGCAACCTTTGCGGGCATCGAAAATGATGCTCTGCGCTTTATCCGTCGCTCGCGTATGCCACCTAAGCAAATAAGATGATCACCAACGAAAAGGAGCTATTCGACGCATTTTCAAGACTTGCTGAGTTGGCCCTAACTCGGAGGACGGCACGCTATCAAAATCAGGTCCGACTTTCAGTCGTGCTGTGGGCAGGATTAGCCGGAGCAATTTACTTCGATCGCCATTTGCCTCAGTGGTTTGTTATAGGGTCTTTTATTCTGGTGGTTGGGGTGCAGTTCGCGGCCGTCTGGCGGGTTCATAGTCTTCACGTGCGCGATCGGAACGATCTTCGTCTTTGGCTCGGAAGGGCGGAGTCGATTGCCATCGGTACGACCTCACCAGATGTTCAAATTCACGAGGCACGGGAGCGATTCTTTGCTCTCTTATTCTGGGTAGGGCCAACTGTATTGATCGCTGCTCTCGCCTATTTCCGAATTTTCTCAAAGAGCGAATTAGCGAGCTGTTTTGGGGGCGGCTGAGCGCGACGAAGCCCGCGCTGGCACGTGGGCTCGGCGCTTTCGCGCCTCAGCGCTCCCTACCGCCTAAAGCCTTACCCCTGCCCCGCCGCCTCGAGGATCAATTTCGCGATCACGTCGGGCTGCGAGATCAACGAGACATGGCTCGCCTTCACCTCGATGGTCTTGGCGCCCATGCGTTTGGCCATGAAGCGTTCGAGGTCGGGATTGATGGTCCGGTCATCGGTCGACACCGCGTACCAGCTCGGCTTTGACCGCCAGGCCGCGTGCGTGGTCTTGCCGGCGAGCAGCGCCCGGTTGAACGGCGCCTGCACGGCGTAGAGCACGCGGGCCTTGTCTGCGGGCAGGTCGCCGGCGAAATCGCGCAGGAACGCTTCCTCGCTCAGCTGGCCCCAATCGCCGGACCAGACAATGCCGGCCGAGGCCGGCGGCGTCGGATATTTTTTGGCCAGCGCGGTGTAATCCTCGCCGGCATCGGGCGCCCGCGCCGCCACATAGACCAGCGCCGAAACCTTAGGGTCAATTCCGGCTTCGGTGACGATCATGCCGGAGAACGAATGGCCGACTAGCACGGTCGGCCCCTGCTGCAGGGCGAGCGCGCGCTGCGCCGCCGCGACGGCGTCCGGCAGCGTGGTCAGCGGGTTCTGCACCGAGGTGACATTGAGACCCTTCGCCTGAAGTCTTGGGATCACCTCGGACCAGCACGAGCCGTCGGCGAACAGTCCGTGCACCAGGACGATGTTGCGGGCCTTCGGCGGCGGCTCCGCGGCGGCGGCGCCCTGGAGAAGCGGGCTTGCCGCGCCGGCGGCGACCAGGCTCACGAATGTGCGACGATCCATGGGATGACCTCCGCTAAATTCAGCCCTTGTCGGGCGAGCGTTTATCCATCTGGTGACGCAGCTTTGCCGGATCAAGTCTGGCGATGACGGGCCGCTTCGCATCCCGGCATGGATACGCCGGGCAAGCCCGCGTATGACCATGACGGGACCCGGCACCGACCGGGCATTGCAGGGGAGGAAATATGCGATTGCAGGACAAGGTCGCGGTCGTGACCGGCGGCACCAGCGGCATCGGGCGTGCCATTGTCGAGCGCTTTGTCGCCGAAGGCGCCCGCGTGGTGTTCAGCGGCCGGCGCAGCGAGCTCGGTGCCGAAGTGGCGGCGGCGACCGGCGCCGCGTTCGTCGAAGCCGACGCCGCGCGCGAGGATGACGCGGCGCGCACCGTCAAGGCGGCGGTCGACGCCCACGGCCGGCTCGACGTCCTGGTCAACAATGCCGGCATGGGCTCGCCCTATGCGCGGGTGGAGAAGCTCAATCTCGACGAGTTCGACCGCATGATCGCGGTGCATGTGCGCGGCACGCTGGCGCACATGAAATATGCCGCGCCGGTGATGCGGGCGCGGCGGAGCGGCAGCATCATCAACATGGCCTCGATCGGCGCCCACCGCGCCGGCTTCGGCTCGATCTTCTACGGCGCCGCCAAGGCGGCGGTGCTGCACCTGACCACCTACGCCGCCGTCGAGCTCGGCGAGGATAATATTCGCGCCAACTCGATTTCGCCCGGCGCCATCGCCACCGGCATTTTCGGCAAGGCGCTGGGGCTTGAATCGGACGCCGCCGAAGCCTCCGCCGCGCGGGTCGCGACCATGCTCGCCGCGTTCCAGCCGATCCCACGCGCCGGCCTGGCGGAAGACGTCGCGGCCGCGGCGCTGTTTCTGGCCAGCGACGAGGCCTCGTTCATCAACGGCGAGGACATCGTGGTCGACGGCGGCGTGATCCGCGGCCGCCGCCCGGCGGACGTGCGGGCGCACGGACTGGAAATCAAGAAGGCGATCGGCAGCAACGCGGGCTGACCCGTGCGAGCCCGGTTGCGAGCCCCCTCCCCTTGCCAGCGGCCGCTCCCCACATAACCGGGCGGTTGGGGCGCAGGGAGATCGAGGCCATGACGCCGCAAGAAACCCAGCTCGTTGACGATCTGTTCGATCGTTTGGCTAAGCTCGAAACCACGCCGCGTGATCCGGAAGCCGAGCGCCTGATGACGGAGGCCTTGCGCCGCGCGCCGCATGCGGTCTACTCGCTGGTGCAGACCGCGCTCGTCCAGGACGAGGCGCTCAAGCGCGCCAATGCGCGCATCGAGGAATTGCAGGCTCAAGTCAGCGCGCAGGCCGGCGGGGAAGCCTCCGAACAGCAGCCGGCAAGCTTCCTCGGCTCCATGCGCGAAGCGTTTACAGGACGCGTACCCACGCGCGGTTCGGTGCCGAGCGTGCGCGCGTCGGCGCCAGGCACTCAGCCGCAGAGCAATCCATCGCCAGGCCATCAACCGCAGCCGGGCTATCCGCCGCCACCGCCGCCCTATGCCGCCGGCCCTGCCCTCGGCTCCGGCGGATCGTTTCTCGGCACCGCGGCCTCGACCGCCGCCGGCATGATCGGCGGCGCGCTGCTGCTTGACGGCATCCGCTCGATGTTCGGCCACCACGGCGGCTACGCGCCGAGCGCCTTCGGCAATGTCGCCGGCGATCAGGCTTCGCCGTGGAGCGGCGGCGGCGGCAGCGCCGCCGACAGCCAGCTCGCGCGCGACGCCGGCATCAACCACATCGGTCAGGCTGCGACCCGCGATGCCGGCAACGATCCATCAGCAGCAAACGACGACTCGCTGCAAACCGCCGACGATGACACCGCCACTGACGACACTGTCGCTGACGACAATGATTTTGACGACGACAATCTCGACGACAGCGACGTCGGCGATCTCGGTGACGGCGGCGGCGACAGCTACGACGCGTGACTGTCCCACTCTGCTCGACTTACCACGCAAATTCACGCCGCATCGGCCGGCCGGACGCGGCGGGTAATCTCCGATCCCCGCTCGCGTTCGACCACCGCAATGTCGTACTGGCTTTGCAGGTCCAGCCAGAATTGCGCGCTGTTGCCAAAATAACGGCCGAGGCGGACGGCGGTGTCGGCGGTGACTGAGCGCCGGCCATTCAAAATGTCGGTGATGCGCCCGGACGGCACGCCAATGTCGAGCGCAAGCCGATTGGCGCTTAGATCGCGCGCGCTCAATTCTCGTTTCAATAGACGGCCCGGATGGACGGCAGGCGGCATTGTTTTTATCCCTTATGATAGTCGACGATCTCGACTTCGTAGGCATCGCCATTGCGGAATTCGAAGCAAATCCGCCAACGCTCGTTCACTGTCATTGCCCATTGCTTCTTGCGTACGCCCTTTAGTTTATGCAAGCCGACGCTCTTGAGCGGGCTGAGGTCCGTGAGCGCCTTAGCAACATTCAAGGCCAGGAACAGGTCGACCGCGATGTCAAAATCGAGCCCGCGCAACTGATTTGGCCGATCGCCTTCCCAGACTTTCCTGGTCACGGAATTGCGCCACGACCGGATCATGGCATAAATGTACTACGTCGTACGGTGAGGGGCAAGGCTGCGGGCGCGTCCACCCTCAAGCAAACAACCCGGCGTGCTCGCGGCGCAGCTCGCGCTTGAGCAGTTTGCCGCTCGGGTTCTTCGGCAGAGCCTCGGCGAACACGATGTCCTTCGGCACCTTGAAATGCGCCAGATGCGCGGCGCAGTGGGCGTGGACGTCATCCTTCGACAGCGACTGCCCGGCCTTGACCACGATCACCGCGACCACCGCCTCAACCCAGCGCGGATGCGGCACGCCGACCACCGCCACCTCCGAGACCTGCGGCAGCCGGTAGATCATTTCCTCGACCTCGCGGCTTGCCACGTTCTCGCCGCCGGTCTTGACCATGTCCTTCTTGCGGTCGACGACGAAGATGTAGCCGTCATCGTCAATGGTGGCGAGATCGCCGGAGTGAAACCAGCCGCCCTCGAACGCAGCTTTGGTGCGCTCGTCGTCGTGAAAATAGCCGAGCATCAAATGCGGCGAACGGTGCACGATCTCGCCGACCTCGCCCGGGACCACGTCGCGCATGCGGTCGTCGACGACGCGGGTCTCGACATTGAGCACGGCGCGGCCGCAGGAGCCGGGCTTGCGCAGCTGATCTTCCGGCCCGCACATGGTGGCGAGCGGCGCAATTTCGGTCTGGCCGTAGAGATTCCACAGCCGCACCTTGGGCATGCGTTGGGCCATTTCGCGCAGCACCGCGACCGGCATGATCGAGGCGCCATAATAGCCCTTCTGCAGGCTCGACAGATCCGTCTTGTCGAACAGCGGCGAGCGCAACAGCGAAATCCACACCGTGGGCGGCGCGAAGAACGAGGTGACGCGGTGCCGCTCGATCAGCGGCAGCAAATTGTCGGGCGTCGGCTTGGCAGTGATCACATTGGTGCCGCCGACATAAATCGACGGGCCGAGAAACGCATCGAGCTGCGCACAGTGGTAGAGCGGCAGCGCATGCAGAGCGAGATCGTCGCCGGCGATGCTGGCGTCGGCCACGCAGCTGACATACTGCCAGATCACCGCGTCGTGGGTGAGCATGGCGCCCTTCGGCAGCGATTCCGTGCCGCTGGTATAGACAAACTGGAGGAGATCGCCGCCCGCGAGCTCCACCGGCGGCGGCTCGGCTGCATTGGACAACAGCTCGTCGAACGCGATCATGCCGGGCGCCGGCACGGTCTTCTCCTCCGACGGCAGCCAGACAAATTCGCGCACGCCGGTGTCGAGCGCGGCAGCCGCGCGCGCGGTCTCGGCGAGGCCGGAATCGGTCGCTAGCATCTCGGCCCCGGCATGCCGCAGGATGAAGGCCGCCTCCTCCGGCTTGAGCATGAAATTGATCGGCACCATGACGGCGCCGAGCCGCGCCAGCGCAAACCGTAAGCCCGCGAAGGCGTGGGAATTGCGGGCGAGGATGGCAACCCGCGCGCCCTTGGCGACGCCGCGTGCGGCGAGCCCCGCCGCGAGGCGGTCGCACAGCGCATCGAACTCTGCATAGCTCCAGACCGTGTCACCGCAGATGATGGCGGTCTTGTTGGGAAAGCGCTTGGCGCTGCGATGCAGCAGATCGGCCAGAGTTTGGCGGCGAAGCGCGGCGGCCATGTATGATCCTCCCCAGTCTTTTTATGCGTCCGATTATGACCAAGCGCGGGCTGATTGCCATATTTTCAGGGACGGCTACAGCGGCGCTACGCCGCTGATGGCCCCATCAGGGCGATTATCCGGAGCTTGACATAAGCTATCCAGCATGGCAACATCCTTCCACCGTACGGATTGAGGGGTAGCCGCCATGGCAAAACGTCCTAAGCCGGTCCACCAAATGACCGAACGGCAATTTGAGGACAGTTTTCCTCTTGGCGATGACGACGCCCCGAAGGCTTATCTGAAGGCACGCCGCTGGCCGCAGGGCGTTCGCTGCCCGCGTTGCGGCAACGAGGCTGTCTACGACCTGCCGTCGCGCAAATGGCACTGGCAGTGCACTCAATGCGCTCCGGGCGGCTCTACCGGCTACCGCTTCTCCGTGATCGCCGGGACCATTTTTGAGAACACCAACAAACCCCTTCGCGATTGGTTCAAGGTCGTGCATTTGATGACCACGAGCAAAAAAGGAATTAGCGCACTTCAAATCCAACGGCAGCTGGGCTTCGGCTCTTACGAGACAGCACACAGCATGTGCCACAAAATCCGCGCCGCGATGATGCAGCCGCAAGAGAAGCTTGGCGGCATTGTAGAGGTTGATGAAACCTACGTGGGCGGCGACGACAAAAATCGCCATTGGGACAAAAAGAAAGGCAAAGGCGCAAAGATGCCCGTCATCGGCGCGGTACAGCGCAAGGGCAACGTGATTGCGCGTGTGCTTGGTCGCACCGGAGAAGATCTCGTTATCACGTTCATTACTCAGGCAGTTTCTGACAAGGTGTCGCTGCTCGCCACCGATGCATGGCCCGGATATAAGGGCATTCCGACTGCGTATCCGCACGGCGCGGTTGACCACCATCGCGGCCAATATGTTGTTGGCGCGGTTCACACCAATACGATTGAGGGTTTCTGGTCGATCTTCAAGCGCGGCGTGGTCGGCACATTCCACAAAGTCAGCGCCAAATATCTGCCGCTGTACGTCGCGGAGTTTCAGTTCCGATATAACAACCGCAGCAATCCGGACATTTTCGGCGCGGTAGTCAGCGGCTGCTAAATTCATGACCGATCTCTCGCTAGCAGCCAACCGAGAATCGGAATTGCAAGAAAAACAGCAAAAAACCCCCACGGAATTAGAGGGCTGCGGTGGTGAGTGTTTTGACTGATTTCTTCTGGTGTGTCGTAGGCTTTTTGCAGGCCTACAATGGCGCAATCACTGCACTCGCGACGGCCGCGATTGGAATCTTCACGCTCGTTCTGGTGATCGTCACTCGCCGCCAAGCGATTTTGACCAAACAATCCGTCCGTATTTCGGAGCGCGCTCTTGTTGAGTTGGAGCGCCCTTTTATTTTCGTCCACAGTATCGGCTCCAGCGCAAGATACTTTCTCGTTGAAAAGCCAATATGGGCCGAAGGAAAACAGTCCCCCGGCTTTACCTTGACGATTTTCAACTTTGGCCGAACTCCGGGAAACATCGAAGCCTCTGCTCTTTTCATCGAAGTCAGCGATGAGATTCCCGCCGAAATCACCAAGCTGCACATCGTCGTTCCCAGTCCCGAAGCGGAGTCCGTAGAGATCATTATTGGTCAGGGAACGTCGTTCGATTTTCCAAGCTGTGCGTGCAGACACCCATTCACCCATGAACATGCCAAAGCGGTATGGGCAGGCACTTCGCATCTGTATTGCCACGGCTTCTTTACCTACCGGGACATTTTTAAAAACACCCACACAACCAAATTCTGCCGCCGCTACGTCGTAGGTCGCGACGAATGGCCCCCAGAGGGCGGCCTGCAAAGAAATTCCGGCGATTAGAGCTCCGCGCTTCCATCGTTCTCTTTTACGCGTCGGCCTGTCGGGGCGTACCCGTACAGGCGACATTCTACTTATGTCAAGCCCCGGATAATCGCCCCCCATCAGTATCGTCTCATTTTTATTGACAGACGTCCCTCTTTGGGTTACATATAAGCTGCGAATCTCGCTCACGTAAGGGACGCCATCGCGAGGGTACTCCTGACGGCGGAGCGAGTGCGGTGCCCGCGTGCGGAACGATACGGTCCGCTCCCGGGCAGCTTCGGGCATCATGTTGACCGGCACTACGACCGCTCCGGGAGGTGCTTTCCCTGGACTGGGACAGGCGGGCGCGGGTAACGCCCGTGGAACAGCGCGAGGCCTGCGCCCCCCGGTTGGGGCGCCCGTACAGGGCCGGACGTCCCTCCACGTCCCAGGAAACCTGGCCTGGAGTTGCGCCGAACGGGCGAGAGCCCCGACGGTCAGAGCCGCGGTGGAACGCCGACAGGCGAGCGTGCCCCCTCCCCACCCTCCCCCGCACGCCGGGGAGGGAAAAGAGATCAGGGCGCGCGCCGCATCGCAAGATGCGGAGGTTAGGAAACACGTTTGCCGGCGTTCCGCCTCCCTTTTATTTGCTGGAAGCGAGTCGAAAAGAAAGAAGTTGGTAGCCTCGGACGGAAACAGCGAATAGCGAATAGGAAGTGACGGCCGCGCACTATTCGCTGCTCGCCATTTCGCTATTCGCTCTTTTTGCCAACGCTCGGGTGCGGATCGCGCCGCGAGAAGCGAGTTTGTTTATTCACCTCTCCCCGCGTGCGGGGAGAAGGAGCCGCATGCTTCGCTAGTTCTTGCCGGCCCGCTCGGCTTTGATCGCATCCTGGATCGCCGCTTCATGATACCAGCCGCTGCCGGATGCGATCTTCACGTTGGGCGGCACCTGGGTATTCGCCGCCGGTCTGGATTGGTCACGCTGGCTGCCGGGCGCGAAACGGCCCCGTGCCGGGAACGTGAAGATCTGTGCCGATCCGGAAACAGCGGGCGATCCGGAAAAATTCGTCGTCATGGTTCGGCTCCTTCGCCGCGCGCGCAGAGCAATGCGCGCGTCATTCCTCGAGTCTCGCGAGTCGTTGCTAATATAATGCTTAGCTGCGAATTTGTTCGTTCTGCCTCACAGAAAATCAGCGTTTGACTACAATATGTGCATTGGCGTTTTTGCTTATTCCAAACGCATCGTCGAGGTCGCCAATCGCCGGGCCGGTACGGCTTCAACCGGCGCCGTAAGCCACGCATCAACTGGCATATTAAATGCTTAAAAAACGCTCGGAGGCGGCGTCCGCCGCTTTTCGCGGCAGCGGACGCATCTGCACATTTCCCGGATCAGCTTAAGAGAGACAGCGATGACAAAATACAAACTCGAATACATATGGCTTGACGGCTACAAGCCGGTGCCGAATTTGCGCGGCAAGACCCAGCTCAAAGAATTCGACGCGTTTCCGACGCTGGAGCAGCTGCCGCTGTGGGGCTTCGACGGCTCATCGACGATGCAGGCGGAAGGGCACAGCTCCGATTGCGTGCTCAAGCCGGTCGCGCTCTATCCCGACGCCGCGCGCACCGATGGCGTGCTGGTGATGTGCGAAGTCATTATGCCCGATGGCAAGACACCGCACCCGTCCAACAAGCGCGCCACCATTCTCGACGATCCCGGCGCCTGGTTCGGTTTCGAGCAGGAATATTTCTTCTACAAGGACGGCCGCCCGCTCGGCTTTCCGCCGAGCGGCTATCCCGCGCCGCAGGGCCCCTATTACACCGGCGTCGGCTACAAGAATGTCGGCGACATCGCCCGCAAGATGGTCGAGGAGCATCTCGATCTTTGTCTCGCCGCCGGCATCAACCACGAGGGCGTCAATGCCGAGGTGGCCAAGGGCCAGTGGGAATTCCAGATTTTCGGCAAGGGCAGCAAGCGCGCCGCCGACGAAATGTGGATGGCCCGCTATCTGATGCTGCGCCTGACGGAACAGTACGGCGTCGACATCGAATTCCACTGCAAGCCGCTTGGCGATACCGACTGGAACGGCTCCGGCATGCACTGCAATTTCTCGACCACCTACATGCGCGAGACCGGCGGCAAGGACTATTTCGAAGCGATGATGAAGGCGTTCGAGGCCGCCCGCGAGGATCACATCGCGGTCTACGGCCCGGACAATCACATGCGGCTGACCGGCAAGCACGAGACCGCTGCGATCGACCAGTTCACCTACGGCGTCGCCGACCGCGGCGCCTCGATCCGGGTGCCACACAGCTTCATCAACAACGGCTACAAGGGCTATCTGGAAGATCGCCGGCCGAATTCGCAAGGCGACCCGTACCAGATCGCCTCCCAGGTCCTGAAGACGATCGCGTCGGTCCCGACCAGCGGCACCGTCAGTGCCGCGGCTTAGGACGCTCATTAAGGCCGATGCTGAAGGGGGGAGGCAATCGGTTTTCTCCCCCCGATCTGTTAGCTCCGATCAAGCAAAATATTAATCAACCCTGGTGTATGGCGACACACTGGCAATGCGCCGCATGATTGCCATATCCATGCGGCGCACGTGGCCGTTGGTGTTACCGACACAAGGATTGATGCCGCATGCCGCTCCTGTCCCGCGTTGCCGCCGATTGGCAGAAAGCGCTGCCCGTTCTCAGCGCGATCGGCGTCGCCGCCTGGATCGCCCTGTTCCGCCACGATCCGCTGAGCGAGCGCGCGCTGTTCGCAGCGCTGCTGGTGATTTACTTCGTGCACCAGATCGAGGAACACCTGTGGCCGGGCGGCTTCCGCCAGTTCACCGATGCGCACGTCTTCCACAGCGGCAATGACGACTGGCCGGTCGACACCGGCGGCGTCGCGCTGGTCAATATCGGTTTTGTCTGGCTGCCGGTGGGCCTTGCTGTGTTGTTCCCGGAAGCGCTGCGCTGGGTCGGCCTCGCCTGGGTTGGCCTCACCTTGATCAACGGCATCATTCACATCGTGACCACGATCCGGCTGCGCATTTATAATCCCGGGCTGGTCACCGCGATCGTTCTGTTCCTGCCCTTCACCATCTACATGCTGGCGCTCGAAGTCGGGCGCGGCGCGTTGTCCGGCGCCGACGTCGGAATGATCGTGCTCGGTGGCGTCCTGCTGCATCTGCCGGTCGCGGCCTTGTTCGTGGTGCCGTTTTTGCGCCGGCGCCGGGCCTCGGCCTAGCGCCCTCCAACGGCGCCGCTAATGCGCCGTGTCGGTAACGACGCCTTCAATATCCGCGATCACGGTGTTGCCGAGATGGCGGATCGCTTCAGCCATCAGTATCGCCCATTGGTCCTTCGGGCCGAGCATGATCAATTCCGCAAGGCTCTCCGACACGCGCACCACCAAGTCGGCGAGGTCGACATTCTCCTGGCCTTCGATGCGCTCACGCACCAGTTCGTTGATGTCGCAATGCAGACAATCACTCATGCCGATCACTCCACAAGGCTTTCGCCCGCTGCAAAAGGAAGCCGGGGGAGCGACCCCCGGCTCCTCCGCCTAACAATGGACGGGCTACTTGACCGCACATGCGGGGAGCGACCCGTGCATCAAGGATCGTCCGCATCCCAAGGTTAGACTTACCCGCCGATTTTACGTGGGCGAAACGATTATAGCATCGGCCGGCATGAAAGCCGCCATTTTGAAAGAGGCTTCGTAGCGCTCAAGCCACGCCGTGCCGCGCGAGCTCCTCCAGCCGCCCGGCCAATTGCTGGAGCTCCCAGTCACGCGCCATGTCGGCCGCCTTGGCCCAGGTCGGCGTTTGGCCGGAAAAGCGCGGCAAGGGTGCCTTGCGGTTCATGGTGGCGATCGAGCGGTAGAGCCGCAGATTGCCGGCCTCCCGGGGAAAGCGGCCGGCTTCGAGGATCGCCGCCAGGCTCCCATATTTGCGCAGCAGAGACGCGGCACCGGCCGCACCGACGCCGGGCGCGCCGGGCAGCTTGTCCGACGGATCGCCGCGCAGGGCGATGAAATCCGGCACCTGTCCCGGCTCGACGCCATAGCGTTGGCGGACCTCCGCCGGACCGATGCGCGCCATCTCGCCGGCGCGCACCGGATAGAGGATCGTCGTTCTCGCGGAGGCGAGCTGGAACGTGTCGCTATCGCCGCTGGCGACGAGCGCGGCGCCGCCCCGCCGCTCTTCGGCGGCGGCCGCCGCGGCAAGGAAATCGTCGGCCTCGTATCCCGCGCGCTTGGCGTTGACGAAGCCGCAAGCGGCGACGAATTTTGGGATAAGCGTAAGCTGTTCGATGAGATCGTCGTCGAATTCCCGGCCGCTCTGATAGGCGGGGAATGCTTCGTGGCGATAGGTCTCAGCCTCGTAAGTATCCCAGCCGACCAGGACGGCGCGCGGCTTTTCTTCGCGGTAGAGCCGCAGCAGAATATTGGCGAAACCCAGAATGGCGCCGGCGGGCCTATCGCCCTTGCGGCGAATGTTCTTTGGCAGCGCGTGATAGGCGCGATGCGCAAAGGAGTCGCCGTCGATCACTAGGAGTGGTCGGCGGATGTTTGCGGACGGTTTGGCCAATGGCCTTGCTTGTTGTGCGTTTTGCTTTTTGATCCTTGGAGCGGCCTTGGGTGTTGCGCGTAAAGAAGTGCCCTGCGCCGTCACAACATGCCGCAACTCGATCCAGGCCGGGGCATGGTCGCTGGGGTTGTCTTGGCCGCGCACCGCGCGGTCTACGTCGGCCGCGACCAAGCGCTTTGCCGCCTCCCGGCTCAGCAGCAGGTGGTCGATGCGCAACCCGGCATCGCGCGGCCAGCGATTCCGCAAGTAGCTCCAATAGGTGTACATCGGCTCGTTCGGATGCAGGGTCCGGATGGCGTCGCGCCAGCCCTGCCCGAGAATTTCCACATAATTGGCGCGACTTTTAGGCTGCAGCAGCGCATCCTTGGCGTAGGAGTTCTTCGGGTAGATATCGTGGTCAGTCGGGACCACGTTGTAGTCACCGGCCAATACGACAGGTACGCCGGCGGCAAAAAGCTCCGCGGCATGCGCAACCAGCCGCTCCATCCAGGCCAGCTTGTAGGTGAATTTCGGCCCCGGCTGCGGGTTGCCGTTCGGCGCGTATAGCGACGCGATCAGCACGCCATTGACGGCGGCTTCGATATAGCGCGCCTGGTTATCGTCAGCGTCGCCCGGCAATTCGGTGCGGGTGACGATCGGATCGCAGCCGCGCGCCAGGATGGCGACACCGTTCCACGATTTCTGCCCTCGCCAAGCCGCCCCGTAGCCTGCCTGCTCGATCGCGGCTTTGGGGAACTCGCGATCCGCGGCTTTGAGTTCTTGCAGGCACACCACATCGGGCTTGGCGGCGCGCAGCCAGGCGCGCAGATTGGGCAGCCGCTTATTGATATTATTGACGTTGAAGGTGGCGATTTTCATTTATCGCGGGAACCCGTCACATCCGCCACCTTATCCTGGCTCTCCCGCCACCTACATTAAGCGAGGTGCAACCGGCTTGGGAGGACATTTTGAGCGACGATGGGCTCGTTTCAGTCGCCAGCGGTTTTTCGGCGCGCGAGACGATGGAGCGCCTGCTGGCGGCGCTGCCGACCCGCAACATGGCCGTTTTCGGGCGCGTCGATCACGCTGCCGGCGCCGCCGCTGTCGGGATGCAACTGCGCCCGACCGACCTTATCATTTTCGGCAATCCCAAGGGCGGCACGGTGTTGATGCAGGACCAGCAGCGCGTCGGCATCGATCTGCCCTTGAAGGCGCTGGTATGGGAAGATGCCGACGGCAAGGTTTGGGTCAGTTACAACGATCCGGCTTGGATCGCGCGCCGTCACGGCGTCGGCCACGCCGCCGCGGTCGAAGCGATGACGGCAGCCATGAAGGCCATCGTGCAGGCGGCGACGAGCTAGCGCGAAGGACCGCCGCCATGCCCGCCGCCTTCCGCGATAATACCGCCCTCTCCCGCTTCGAGCTTGACGATGACGGCGTGATGGCGGTGGCGAATTATCGTATCGCCGGAGACATCATCACGTTCACGCACACGGAAGTTCCCCTGCAAGCGCCCGGCGAAGGTATCGCTTCACGGCTGATCGCCAGCGCTCTGGAATCGGCCCGCGCGCGAGAATTGAAAGTCATGGCGCAGTGCTCGTTTGTGCGAGACTACCTCATTAAACATCCGGAATTTCACGATCTCGTCGTCCAATGAATGCCTTACCGCGCTCCCGCGCGGCGGCGTTTACCTCCTGCCGGTCCCGAACGCGAGGTTCGTCATGCAGATCGATCTTTCCGGGCTTCGTGCCCTCGTTACCGGTTCTACCAAGGGGATCGGCCGCGCGATCGCTGAGAAACTCGCAGACAACGGCGCCGCAGTCGCCATCAACGGACGCAAGGCCGCCGACGTCGACCGCGCGATTACACAAATCCGGGAGAAGCAACCCGAAGCCCGGCTGGTCGCTGCGCCCGGCGACGCCGCGACCGCGGACGGTGTCCCCGCCGTCATCAACGCGGCCGGCGAAGTCGACATTCTGGTCAACAATGTCGGCATTTTCGAAATCAAGGACGCCTTCGAAATTCCCGACGAGGATTGGCAGCGCCTGTTCGCCATCAATGTGCTGTCAGGCGTGCGCTTCACCAGGCATTATGGGCCGCGCATGCGCGCCAAGGGGTTCGGCCGTATCGTCTTCATCTCCTCCGAATCCGGCGTGCAGATCCCGACTGAGATGATCCACTACGGCTTCACCAAAGCCGCCGATCTGGCATTGATGCGCGGTTTCGCCCAGGCGCTGGCCGCGAGCGGCGTCACCGTCAACGCAGTGCTGCCGGGGCCGACGCGCACCGAGGGCGTCGAGGCGATGTTCAGATCCATGGGCCAATCGGCGGACGATCCCAAGGCGGAACGCGCCTTCATCGACAGCGGCCGGCCGAGCTCGATCATCAAGCGTCTGGCGAGACCGCAGGAGGTCGCCGAGGTGGTCGCCTTCCTGTGCTCGCGCGAAGCCAGCGCCATCACCGGCTCGCCGGTGCGGGCCGACGGCGGCGTTGTCATGGCGATTACCTAAGATCTAGGGAGCGTGATTTACTCGGGGCCCGGCTTTATTCTCCGAGTCCAGCCGTTACGTCTCGATCTTGCTGAGCACTTCCTGCATTCTTTGCAGCACTTCGCGCGTCTTTTCCGCGTAGAACCCATTCACAACGTCGCAGATCGCCTGCACTTTTGGGTCGAGCGGGTTTATGCCGGCGGCCACCAGGCGATTGTGCAAGGCTTGCAGCACTTCATCTCGTTCGAACATGTCGGCCTCTTCAGGTTCCCGTTGCGCGGTTAAAGCCGCATCACCGGCCGCTTTCCTCTGGTCGCCTTCTCGCTCGGCACCTTCACCAACGCCTCTCCGTCAAGTACGACCTCGCCGTCGACCTCGCAGAGGCACGATAGCCGGGCGCGCGATTTTTCCGGAATGAGCTCGGCGACGGTCACCGTGACCACGACCGTGTCGCCGATCTTGACCGGGGCGCGAAAGTTCAGCGTCTGCGAAATATAAATGGCGCCAGGACCGGGAAGCCGAGTGCCCAGCACCGCCGAAATGAGGCTCGCGGTATAGAGCCCATGCGCAATTCGCCTGCCGAACGAGGTCTTGGCGGCAAAATGCTCCGACAGGTGGATTGGGTTGCGGTCGCCGGTCAGTTGCGCAAAGCCGACAACGTCGGACGAAGCAACCGTCTTTCTCAGCCGCTCAGTCATGCCGACCGAAAGATCTTCGAAGAACAACGTGCGTAGCGGCGGCAGGTTCATTAGCGCATTGGAGCCCGGCGGCCGTTCGCTGGCAAGCTGGACATTGGCATCAGGATTGGCCAAGCAGCGCGTCTCAGAGCGTCTTCCGGAGCCATCATGGTCGATCTCACTCGTGTTACGGCCGGCCTCAAGGGTACGGCGCAGCTTCTCGTCGTCGGGCCCGAACACACAGCCTCCTTTGTCGGTTCCGGGCGGATTGCGGTCTTGGCGACGCCGGTCATGATCAACCTGATCGAGGCAGCGGCGCTCAGCGCGGTCGAGCACCTTCTTCCCGCCGGCCATCTGAGCCTCGGGATCCACCTCGACGTCGGCCATGTGGCGGCAACGCCGGTCGGACTAAAGGTGACCGCGACCGCCGAAGTCGTGCGCGTTGAAGGGCGTACCATCACCTTCCACGTGGAGGCCCACGACGAGGTCGAAGCCATCGGCGGCGGCACCCACTAGCGCGTGGTGGTCAGCGTGGCGCGCTTCGATGAGCGCGTGCAGCGTAAGGCGCCTGTCGGGAAGTGACGGTTGCCGCGCCGGCGGCGCTAGCGCCGGCGGCCGACGAACCAGCCGATCAGGAACAGGACGACAGCTGCGACAATGGCCGCGACCGCGTGGGTCTTATGAATATGATCTGAACCTGCCTGATAGCCTGGCATGAAAGTCGGTAATGACCCGGCCGGCATCACGAAATACATCACTGCGGCGATAATGCAGATAATGGCCAGCAGATAAGCGATCATTTTCATTGAACGTTTCCTCGTATTGCAACGTCAGCAGACCTGACTGAAACGGTGGCATGAGACCGTCCATCTGGCGAGTCTCACTCAAGACTTGGCGGCGAGAAGCGAACCGCCGCGTATCAATGCTGCGCCGGTGGCGGCGGCGACGCGCCTGCGGCAGGCGGCGGAGGGGCGCCGATAGCGGGTCCGCGCGGATCGTCCTTGTTGGCCATGCATTTCTTCATAAACGCATTGCGCGCCTTACCCTGAAGCTTTTGGTCATTGGCGCCGAACTTACAGGTTTCCATTTTTTGCTTTGGCGTAAGCGCAAACGACGGCGTAGCCGGCAGCATGACAACCAGCATGGCGGCAATGGCGATCAATCTAGTCATGGTGGACCCCCGGACTCGACCCAATCTACCTTACCACTCATCCGGCCCGGCCGGGAGGCGATTTAGGCCTGGTTATTTCGGGCAGCGATACAGCGTTGCGGTGTAGGTCCTGTTACTGTCGACGAAGGCAACCGTGTTGTTCGGCTTCTGGGTGAAGGTAATGTCGCCCATCAGCGGCCCGGCCGGAAACTTGCATTCGACATGGGCCCGTACACTCTGCGCGTCGGGTTTGGCATCCAGGAAAGTGCAGACGCCGACCTTCGAATCGATCTCCTGCGTTGAGATCTGCACCTTGAGTTCGGCGGGATCGCTGCCGTCACCCTTGCAGGGGACGTTTTGCGTATAGTTCCCGAGGAGCCAGTAATCATCTGCGAGCGGACCGGCGCTGGCCCCTGCAGTCAGGGCAAGAGCGAAGCAGCCGATCAGCGGATATGCAATTTTCGTCACGTAAAACCCCCGCACTCCATTCACACCCCCCAAGCTGCATCCGCATTGTAACTGATGCCCTCAGGCACGCCAATCGGCCGCGCCGAATTTCGCCGCGCTGTGTCCCGCCGATCACGCGTTTCGGTGGAAAAAAAGCGGCGCCCGAGAGTGCGCCGCTCCTATCCGTTATCCGCGCCGAAGCTAATGTGCGGTCAGGCCGGAGGCGTCCTCTTCGACGATGGGCTCGGCAACGTCGACCGGCTTTGCAGGGGCTTCCTCCCACACGATCGGCTCCGGCATCCGCACCAGCGCGCGGGTCAGTACCTCGTCCATGCGCGAGACCGGAATGATGTCGAGACCGCTCTTGATGCTGTCGTTGATCTCGACCAGGTCCTTGGCGTTCTCTTCCGGAATGAGCACAGTCTTGATGCCGCCGCGATGGGCAGCAAGGAGCTTCTCCTTGAGCCCGCCGATCGGCAGCACCCGGCCGCGCAACGTGATCTCGCCGGTCATGGCGACGTCGCGATGAACCGGGATACCCGTCATCACCGAAACGATCGCAGTGACCATGGCGACGCCCGCGGAAGGGCCATCCTTTGGCGTCGCACCTTCCGGCACGTGCACGTGGATATCGCGCTTGTCGAATAACGGCGGCTCGATGCCGAAAGCCACCGCACGCATGCGCACATAGGAAGCGGCCGCCGAAATCAATTCCTTCATCACGTCGCGCAGGTTGCCGGTTACCGTCATCTTGCCCTTGCCCGGCATCATGGCCGCTTCGATGGTCAGAAGCTCGCCGCCGACATCGGTCCAGGCCAGACCGGTCACAACGCCGACCTGATCCTCGTCCTCGACCTCGCCATAGCGGAATTTCGGCACGCCGAGGTAATCGGCCAGGCTCTGCGCAGTGACCTGCACCAATTCCTTCTTCGAGATCGTGAGCTCTTTGACCGCCTTGCGGATCAGCGTCGAAAGCTCGCGCTCGAGGTTGCGCACGCCCGCCTCGCGCGTGTAACGGCGGATAATCGTGAGCAATGCTTCGTCGTCGACCGACCACTCCTTCGGCTCGAGGCCGTGCTTGACCGTCGCATGCGGGATCAAATGCTTGCGTGCGATCTCGACCTTCTCGTCCTCGGTGTAGCCGGCAATACGAATGATCTCCATGCGATCCATCAGCGGCGGCGGAATGTTGAGCGTATTCGCCGTGGTGATGAACATCACGTTGGAGAGATCGTAGTCGACCTCCAGATAGTGGTCGTTGAACGCATGGTTCTGCTCGGGGTCGAGCACTTCTAGCAATGCCGACGACGGATCGCCGCGGAAGTCGGCGCCCATCTTGTCAACCTCGTCGAGCAGAAACAGCGGATTGGAGGTCTTAGCCTTGCGCATCGACTGGATGATCTTGCCGGGCATCGAGCCGATATAGGTCCGCCGATGGCCGCGGATCTCGGCCTCGTCTCGCACGCCGCCGAGCGAGACGCGGACGAACTCGCGCCCGGTCGCGCGGGCGATCGATTTGCCCAGTGAGGTCTTGCCGACGCCGGGAGGCCCGACCAGGCAGAGGATGGGTCCGGTCAGCTTGTTGGCGCGCTGTTGCACGGCCAGGTATTCGACAATGCGCTCCTTGACTTTCTCGAGTCCGTAATGATCGGCGTCGAGGATCTGCTCGGCCAGCGTCAGGTCCTTTTTGATCTTCGACTTCTTGTTCCATGGAATCGTGAGCAGCCAATCGAGATAGTTGCGCACCACGGTGGCTTCCGCCGACATTGGCGACATCTGCCGCAGCTTCTTGAGCTCGTGCTGGGCCTTTTCGCGGGCCTCCTTGGAGAGCTTCGTGCGTTTAATCTTCTCTTCGATCTCGGCAAGCTCGTCCTTGCCGTCCTCGTCGCCGAGCTCCTTCTGGATCGCCTTCATCTGCTCGTTGAGGTAATACTCGCGCTGGGTCTTCTCCATCTGGCGCTTGACGCGCGTGCGGATGCGCTTCTCGACCTGCAGCACCGAGATTTCGCTTTCCATCAGGCCAAGCACCTTTTCCAGGCGCTCGGTGACGCTCGGGGTCTCCAGGATGAGCTGCTTGTCCGGAATCTTCACAGCGAGGTGCGAGGCGACCGTATCGGCGAGCTTGGCGTAGTCGTCGATCTGCTGAACCACGCCGACGACCTCGGGCGATACCTTCTTGTTGAGCTTCACGTAGCCTTCGAATTCGTTGATCACCGAGCGCGCCAACGCTTCGGCCTCGACCTGGTCGCCCGAGGAATCCGCGATCACCACGGCGTCGGCTTCGAAGTAGTCCTCACGATCGGTATATTGCTTCACTTGGGCGCGGGCGGCGCCCTCCACCAACACTTTGACCGTGCCGTCCGGAAGCTTCAGGAGCTGAAGTACGCTCGCGAGCGTGCCGATGCCAAAAATGGCGTCGGTCGCCGGATCGTCATCGGAAGCGTTTTTCTGGGTCGCCAGCAGGATAAAGGTGTCGGAACGCATCACCTCTTCGAGCGCCTTGATCGACTTCTCGCGGCCGACGAAGAGCGGAACAATCATGTGCGGGAAGACGACGATGTCGCGCAACGGCAACACCGGGTAGGCGCGGCTCTCGCCGGTCGTCAACGGTGGCTTTGGTTTGGTGGCACTTGTCATAGCCCCACTTCCTTATTGTTGTGCACGTCCACCGCGGCCCGCAGGATGCGCTGTCACAACGGACTGCCGGCTACGCGATACTCCATAGACACTTCTCGCGTGCTCACTATAGGTGGCGTTGCCGCGCGAGCGTGTCAAGAAAGCCCGAATTTTCGAACAAAACGCCCGGTCATAAAGCAGCAGCGGTGTACCGCCGGACGAATCGGGAAAGGCGAAACCCGCCACCGCTCAGGCGCTCGCGCCGCCGGCATCGCTGGCGCGATCCGACCGGTCAGCATAAATATAAAGCGGCCGAGCGCTGCCTTCGACGACCTCGCGCGAGATCACGACTTCCTCGACGCCCTCCAGGCTCGGCAGATCAAACATGGTGTCGAGCAAGATGTTCTCCATGATCGAGCGCAGGCCCCGCGCGCCGGTCTTGCGGTCGATGGCTTTGCGCGCGATCGCCGCGAGCGCCTCATCGGCCAGCGTCAGGTCCACGGTCTCCATCTCGAACATGCGCTGATACTGCTTTACCAGCGCGTTCTTCGGCTCGGTGAGGATGCGCTTGAGCGACGGCTCATCGAGATCTTCGAGCGTCGCGACGACCGGAAGCCGGCCGACGAACTCCGGAATGAGGCCGTACTTCAACAAATCCTCGGGCTCGACATCGCGGAAGATTTCGCCCTGCTTGCGATCCTCCGGCGCCATCACCCTTGCGCCGAAGCCGATCGAGGTCGAACGGCCGCGCGCCGAGATGATCTTTTCGAGACCGGCGAAAGCGCCGCCGCAGACGAACAGGATGTTGGTCGTGTCGACCTGGAGGAATTCCTGTTGCGGATGCTTGCGGCCGCCCTGCGGCGGCACGCTGGCGATCGTGCCCTCCATGATCTTGAGCAGCGCCTGCTGCACGCCTTCCCCCGACACGTCCCGGGTGATCGAAGGATTGTCGGACTTGCGCGATATCTTGTCGATTTCGTCGATATAGACGATGCCGCGCTGGGCGCGCTCGACATTGTAATCGGCCGACTGCAGCAGTTTCAGGATGATGTTCTCGACGTCCTCGCCGACATAGCCGGCTTCGGTCAGTGTAGTCGCGTCGGCCATGGTGAACGGCACGTCGAGGATGCGGGCGAGCGTCTGCGCCAGCAACGTTTTGCCCGAGCCCGTCGGCCCGATCAGCAGGATGTTCGACTTCGCCAATTCGACGTCGTTGTGCTTGCTCTGATGATTGAGACGCTTGTAGTGATTGTGAACCGCGACCGAGAGCACCTTTTTGGCGTGATCCTGTCCGATCACGTAGTCGTCGAGCACCTTGCGGATTTCCCGCGGCGTCGGGATGCCGTCACGCGACTTCACCAGCGAGGACTTGTTTTCCTCGCGGATGATGTCCATGCACAGCTCGACGCATTCGTCGCAAATGAAGACGGTCGGCCCGGCGATGAGCTTGCGCACCTCGTGCTGGCTCTTGCCGCAGAACGAGCAGTAGAGCGTATTTTTGGAGTTGCCACCGCCGACCTTGCTCATTCCCATCTCCGTCTTCACCGCGAAGCGAGCGGTGTGACCTTCACCACCTTACCAACCGCCGCGCTAAAAATCCGTAGCACCTACCGCGCTCTGCGGCCGAGAAAGACGTTACAGTGACAATACCCTGTCACATCGTACAAGCCTGCATGCTAACGGCGTGCCAATCAAGAATCCATTAACGATAACGAGACTTTGCCGGGTGTGCTTTCCGGAGCACACCCGGCAAAATAACGCTTGACGGCGCGCCTGGCCGCCGTTTCGCGGTCGATTCGGCCGGTCCGGGCGCTCATACCTTGCTGAGGGCGGGCTGCTCAACCTTGAGGCCAGGTTCCTCGGGGCGCTTCTCGATCACCTTGTCGATAAGGCCGAAATCCTTGGCCATATCAGCGGTTAAGAACATATCGCGTTCCAGCGCATCCTCGATCTTCTTTAGCGGCTGGCCGGTATGCTTGACGTATATTTCGTTCAACCGCCGCTTCAGGTTCAGGATCTCCTGGGCATGAAGCATGATGTCGGTGGCCTGGCCTTGGAAACCACCGGACGGTTGGTGGACCATGATGCGCGCGTTGGGGAGCGCAAAGCGTAAATCTTTGGCACCGGCAGCAAGCAGTAGCGAGGCCATGGACGCGGCCTGGCCGGTGCACAGGGTAGAGACCGCCGGCCGGATGAACTGCATGGTGTCATAGATCGCCAGACCCGAGGTCACGATGCCGCCCGGCGAATTGATATACATCGAGATTTCTTTTTTGGGGTTTTCCGCCTCGAGGAACAGCAGCTGCGCCACCACCAGCGAAGCCATGCCGTCCTCGATCGGACCTGTGATGAAGATGATGCGCTCCTTCAACAGCCGGGAATAAATGTCGTAGGCCCGTTCCCCCCGGTTGGTCTGCTCGACCACCATGGGGACGAGGTATTGCATGTAAGTGTCCTTCGGGTCGCGCATGGGTCACCTGTTGGGGGCTAACGGCTCAACGTGTTCGCGTAGTGTGGCTTGAGTCGGCGCGGTTTGTCGAAACCGCCTGATGACCGAAGTATGACCACGCAATCGACTATGCAACTGTGGCAGATATGTGCGGGAGTTCCGGCGGCAAGACGGATAACCGGCTGAGATCGCGGCAGACCCCTACTCCTCGTCTTCCCTGAACAGCTCGTCCCGTGAAACCGGCTTCTCGGTGACTTCGGCGAGTTCGACCAGGAAGTCCACGACCCTGTCCTCATACAGGGGCGCCCGCAGGCCGGCCAGCGCTCCCGGGTTCTTCTGGTAGTATTCCCAGATCTGCCGCTCCTGCCCGGGAAATTGTCGCACCTGCTCCATCACCGCCGCTCGGAGCTGCTCGTCGGTGACCTTGATATTGTTGCGTTCACCGATCTCGGCAATGACCAAGCCGAGCCTTACCCGGCGTTCAGCGATGGCGCGATATTCTTCGCGCGCCTTTTCCTCGGTCGTTCCCTCATCGGCGAAGGTGCGGCCCTGATCCTTCAGATCCTTCTCGATCTGAGACCAGACGCTGGAGAATTCCTGCTCTACAAGGCTCGGCGGCGGCTCGAACTTGTGGAGCTCGTCCAGTCGATCGAGCAGCGCGCGCTTGAGCTTTTGGCGCGATGCTCCAGTATGGTCGCGCTGCACGCGTTCCCTGATCGCGTCCTTGAGCTTTTCCAGCGACTCCAAGCCGAGGGTCTTGGCGAACTCGTCATCGATCGTGACCACGCCCGGTGCTTCCACCGCCTTGACAGTGACGGCAAATGTCGCGTCCTTGCCGGCGAGGTTGGTCGCGCGATAGTCGTCCGGAAACTTGACGTCGAAGGTCTTGCTGTCGCCGGCCTTCAGTCCGACGAGGTGCTCTTCAAACCCGGGAATGAATTGGCCTGCGCCGAGGATTAGGGGCACATCCTCGCCGGTGCCGCCTTCGAACGGCGTGCCGTCAATCGAGCCTTCAAATCCAACCGTAACGCGATCGCCATTGGCTGCAGCTTCCGGTTTGGCAATGTAGGGCCGATTTTGGTCGGCTATGGTCTGCAAGGCCTTGTCAATCTCCTCGTCGGCCACCGGAGCGGTCAGCCGCGTGAGTTTGATGGTCTTGAAATCGGCAAGCGTGATCGGCGGCACGATTTCGAGCTCGACCGTATAGGCCAGGTCAGACTTGCCTTCGATGACCCCTTGCACTGCGCCCTCTTCGGACGGCAGCACGACCTTCGGCTCGATTGCGAGCTTAAATCCGTGATCGGTGACGATCTTGCTGTTGGCTTCCCGCACCGCCGCCTCAATCACCTCCGCCATGGCAGATCTGCCGTAGAGGCGCTTGAGGTGGGCGACCGGAACCCGCCCGGGGCGAAAGCCCCGCAGCTGTACGCGGCCCTTCAAATCGTCGAGGCGCTCATTGACCCGCGCCTCAAGGTCGCTTGCGGGTACGACGACGCGATATTCGCGCTTAAGGCCCGCGGCGGAAGTTTCAGTCACTTGCATCGGCACTACTCTTCACGGCGCGAGATCGAGCGCGTCCCGTCGATAGTTTTGCAAAGGAGCCGCCCGGCTGGTGCGGGCGGAGGGGCTCGAACCCCCACGACTTTCGTCACGGGAACCTAAATCCCGCGCGTCTACCAATTCCGCCACGCCCGCAACAGCAGGGCGGCCCGGCGGCGCGGCTTATATCATGTGCGCGGCGCTGGACACTATAAAAATAGCCGCTGAACGGCGCCTCGCAACCTTCGCCAAGCGCGGCCTGAAGCGCGCCGATCTGCCGATCACCCGAGCAGCGCGCGATAAATCTGTGGCAGCATTTCCGGCAAATCCTCGGAAATCAGGCCCGGCCCAACCGCAGCGGCGGCTTCGCCATGCAGCCAGACCGCGGCGGCCGCGGCCTCGAATACCGGCATGCTTTGGGCCAATAGCCCCGCGGCCATGCCGCTCAGCACATCGCCGGCGCCCGCGGTGGCCAGATAGGGCGGCGCGTTTGCCGCGATCGCGGCCCGGCCATCAGCGGCAGCGACAACGGTATCGGCGCCTTTGAGCACGATCACCGCCCCCGTCAGCTGCGCGGCGAGGCGCGCTCTTTCGAGTTTCGAGCCGACTTTAGTTCGCTGATCCAACGCCCCAAAATAACGGGAAAATTCCCCTTCATGCGGCGTCAGGATGGTGGCTTGGTCGCGCCGTCCTAAGAGCGCCTCGGCGAGCCGCCGCGGCTCGGCCGCAAAGCTGGTGATGGCATCGGCGTCAAGCACGACGGCGCGCTCGCCCGAAAGCGCTGCCAGCACAAGTTCGCAAGTCGCCTCGGCCACACCTATCCCGGGACCAATCGCGAATGCGTTCAATCGGCGGTCACCAAGAAACTTGGTCAATTCCTCCGCGCCATCGACCGGCCGCACCATCACGGCGAGATTAGACGCGGCATTGACTGGCAGCGCCTCGCGCGGGCTTGCGATGGTGACCAACCCCGCTCCGGCGCGTAGCGCGCCGCGGGCGGCCAGCCGCGCCGCCCCGGTCGACCACGACGGACCCGACGCCACGACCGCATGCCCACGGTCGTATTTATGGCCGGATTCGCGCGGCAGTGGAAAAGACTTGCGCCAGAGAGCCGAGGTATTTTCGAAGGTCTGCGGGGCAATTTCCACCAGCACTGCATCGGGAATGCCGATATCGGCAACGGAAATCATGCCGCAATAAAGCCGACCAGGTAGAAGCAGGTGTCCCGGCTTTTTGCGAAAGAAGGTCACTGTCTGGGTGGCTTTCACGGCGGTGCCCATAACGGCCCCGGAGCTACCGTTGATCCCACTCGGCAGATCGACGGCAACGATGGGCGCCGGTTGAGCGTTCATGCCCTCGATTAAGGCGCGGGGATGCCCTTCGACTGGCCGGTCGAGTCCGGCGCCAAACAAGGCGTCGATGATCACGTTCGCACCGTCGAATTGGCTCGCGTGCGCCGGCTCTACTGGTCCTTTCCATTTTTGCGCAGCAAGCGCGGCATCACCCTTGAGGCGCTCCGCGTTTCCGGCCAGCAGCAGCCGCGACTGAAAGCCCCGCTGCGCAAGCACCCGCGCCGCGACAAAGCCATCCCCCCCGTTGTTTCCCGGCCCGGCCAAGACGACGACACGGCTGCCAATCGGGTGACGCGCTGCCACGGCGTCGGCAACCGCTCTGCCGGCTCGCTCCATAAGGTCAATGCCGGGAACGCCACTGGCAATCGCCAGCCGGTCCGCCTGAGTCATCTCGGCGTTGCTTAAAAGCTCAATCATGATGCCGCGAGGATAGACATTGCGCCACGAAACGAACACCTGAGAACGCTTTGCGTCTTGTCATCAGCCGGAATTGACGTGAGAATAGGCAGGATGCCCACTTTGGCAGCGACGGCATTTCATGCGCTCTCAGGGGAGCTGAGCGACGACGGCATAGCATCCTGATGTAGTTGCATTTTTCCCACTTTCGAAGCCTTGGCACGGGACCTGCTAACCAAGCCTCGGTTCCAAATGATGGCCGTGTCCATCCGGAGCCGGGAGATGAAACGCGATGAAGAAAATCGAGGCGATCATCAAGCCATTCAAACTCGATGAGGTGAAGGAGGCACTTCAGGAGGTAGGACTACAAGGCATTACCGTCACCGAAGCCAAAGGGTTTGGTCGCCAAAAGGGACATACCGAGCTTTACCGGGGTGCCGAGTACGTCGTGGATTTTCTCCCCAAGGTGAAGATTGAGATTGTGCTAGGCGACGACATGGTCGAAAAAGCCATCGATGCGATCCGGCGCGCCGCCCAAACCGGGCGGATCGGCGATGGAAAGATTTTCGTGTCAACGATTGAAGAAGCCATCCGGATCAGAACGGGGGAATCCGGAATTGACGCCATCTGAGTGTCTGGTCTGATTGCTCGCACTGCTTCCTAGGCGGCAGCGGGATGTGACCGGTACGCCGGGGCATTGACAAAAAGCACGAAAGGAAACGCCTGCCATGACGACGCCGAAGAATGTCATGAAAATGATCAAGGACAGCGACGTGAAATACGTCGATTTCCGGTTTACCGATCCGCGCGGCAAGTGGCAGCACGTCACCTTCGACGTTTCCATGATCGAGGAAGACACCTTTGCCGAAGGGCAGATGTTCGACGGCTCGTCAATCGCCGGCTGGAAGGCGATCAACGAATTCGACATGTGCCTGATGCCGGATCCGGCGTCCGTCTGCATCGATCCTTTCTTCGCCGAAACGACGATGGTTTTGGTCTGCGACGTGCTCGAGCCTACCACCGGCGAGCCCTATAATCGCGACCCGCGCGGCATCGCCAAACGGGCCGAGGCCATGGTCAAGTCAATGGGCGTCGGCGACACGGTGTATTTCGGGCCCGAGGCCGAATTCTTTGTCTTCGACGATGTGAGATACAAGGCCGAACCCTACAATACCAGCTTCAAGCTCGAACTCGGTGGAATTCCCCACGAATTCCGACACCGAATATGAGGGCGGCAATCTCGGTCATCGGATCTGGACCAAGAAGGGCTATTTCCCGGTGCCGCCGCAGGACTCGGTGCAGGACATGCGCTCAGAGATGCTTGCCGCCATGGCGCGCATGGGCGCCAAGGTCGAGAAGCACCATCACGAGGTGGCCTCCGCCCAGCACGAACTGGGCCTGAAGTTCTCGCCGCTGACGGTGATGGCCGACCACATGCAGATCTACAAATACTGCATCCAGCAGGTCGCGCAGGTCTACGGCAAGACGGCGTGCTTCATGCCGAAGCCGATCTATGGCGACAACGGCTCGGGCATGCATTGCCACCAATCGATTTGGAAAAGCGGCAAGCCGGTCTTTGCCGGCAACAAATATTCCGACCTTTCGGAAACCTGCCTGTCTTACATCGCCGGCATCATCAAGCATGCCAAAGCGATCAACGCCTTCACCAATCCAACGACCAACTCGTATAAGCGGCTGGTGCCCGGCTTCGAGGCGCCAGTGCTGCTCGCCTATTCGGCGCGTAACCGCTCGGCGTCGTGCCGCATCCCCTATACAACCAACCCGAAGGCCAAGCGCGTCGAAGTGCGTTTTCCCGACCCGCTCGCCAACCCCTATCTGGCATTCGCCGCGATGCTGATGGCCGGGCTCGACGGCGTCAAGAACAAGTTGGATCCGGGCGAAGCGGTCGATAAGGACCTCTACGATCTGCCGCCGAAGGAGCTGAAGAAAATTCCGACCGTCTGCGGCTCGCTGCGTCAAGCGCTCGAGGAGCTCAACAAGGACCGCGCCTTCCTCACCACCGGCGGCGTCTTCGACGACGATTTCATCGACGCCTATGTCGACCTGAAGATGAGCGAGGTCATCCGTTTCGAGCACACGCCGCATCCGGTCGAGTTCGAAATGTACTATTCGGCATAGAGCGCGATCCGCGAACACACGCCCCGGCCTTGATCCCGGTTGGACGCCGGCTTCGGAACAGGTCACGCTCAAATACGGTTTGTCTGCGTAAGCGTACGCGTAATCATCCTCCCTGCATTGCTTGGGCGATGCAACTTTCCAGGGCGCCGTTCGCGACGGCGCCCTTTTCTTTGGTCTTTTCCACCGACCGCGCCGCGCTTCGCCGGCCCAAACCACCCGCTGGCGCGCCGCCGACCATTTCGTCGGCCGCCTCGACCCGGTTGCGTCCTTGCGCCTTGGCGCGATAGAGCGCGGCGTCGGCACGCCCAAGGAGCGCGTCGATGGCGATCGATGGCGCGCCGCATGCAACCCCGACGCTGACCGTCGTCGCGACGTGCACGCCGTTTCGGGTGATGCCAGCCGCCGCAAAAGCGGCGCGCACGCGTTCGGCGACGCCGGCGGCATCGGCCAGCGTACCCGGCACCAGAGCAACGAATTCCTCGCCGCCGAGCCGGCCGATGACGTCGTCTGCCCGCATGGTCTCGCGCACCACCTTCGCGAACAATTGCAAAACGTCATCGCCAACGGCATGTCCAAAGCGGTCGTTGATCGATTTAAAATGATCGAGATCGAAGCCGAGCACGCTGACCGACGCCATGCGGTTCCGGCTGCGCCGCATAACGATATCCACCGCCTCAAAAAACCCCCGACGATTGAGGAGGCCCGTAAGCGGATCGGTTGTCGCCGCCGTTTTGTAGAGGTGCACCGTGCGGTCTTTCGCCAGGATCAACACGACGAAGGCGGTGCCGACGACATAGAGCACGATCTCGATCGCGAATACGGCAATCCAGCCGCGAGCAACGCTGTGGCTTCCGCCGCCATCGGATGCGATCGTCGCGACCGCGACCGGGAACAGAAAGATGGCGCCGTGCAGCATCGGCACGAAAAGAGCCGGCCAGCGCCGGATCAGCGATTTTCGCCGCTCGCGCCGCAGTTCGCTAGCGGTCACGAACGTATAGCCCGCCACAATGAGCGAACTCGCCACAATGCGGGCCGAAGCCGAAACCGCGAAGGCGGGCACAAAACACGCGATCAGCCAAAAGCCGGCGCCGAATAACATCGCGAACCAGCGAACCGGACGCCCGTGGAACAACCGCGCGCCGCTCCAAATCATGCCCACGGCGACGAACAAGAGGATGGTCGCGAGGCTCGAGGGCAGCGCCGGCGCAATCAGCTGGCCGAATTGCCAGAGTGCGCCCGAGGCTCCGCCGATCAAATAAGCCGAGCCCCACCACGCCAGCGCGCGGATGCGTTCCTGCGTCCAGGCGAACAGGAGAAACAGGCCAAGCAGGGATGCTACACAAACGGCGATGAAAGACAGGGTTCCAACATCGAGCGAGACCAATGCCTGGCCCAGGTCCATCGCTATAGCTCCCTCAATCAGGGATACTACTTATCACGGACCCGCATCGCGCGTTGAAGGTTCGCTCCTCAACCTTTGCCAAGAGTGTGACTAATGTCGCGACTTTCAGAAGAACTTTTTTGGAACAATCGGAAAAACTATCGCTAATTTCGAAATCTAAGGAAACACTTACGTGACGGTCGCTGGGTTTGAAGACAAGCGTCACATTGGCTCAAAGCCGCCCCGGCCAGGCAACAAACAGGAGCGCCATCGCACTGATCTTGAAGAACGGAGCCGCAGTCCGGTTTGAGCCCGCCCCGTTCGGCCCGAACTCGCCGGTCCAAGGACAGGCTCAGCAAAATCCGGGACCGGCGTTCAGACTGCTTGCTTGCTCGCTCCCGCCTGTCGCGGTGCGAAATACGGCTAAAAATTTAGCGCTTCGAGAACTGGAAGCTTCTACGCGCCTTGGCCTTGCCGTACTTTTTGCGTTCGACCACACGCGGATCGCGGGTCAAGAAGCCGCCGCGCTTGAGGACGGTGCGCAGGTCCGGCTCGTGGCGCAACAGTGCCTTCGACAGGCCATGTCGCACGGCGCCGGCCTGACCCGACAGGCCGCCGCCGGAAACGGTGCAGACGACGTCGTATTGGCCCTGGCGGCTGGCGGCGACGAGCGGCTGCTGGATCAGCATACGCAGCACCGGGCGGGCGAAATAGGTCTCCACCGGCCGGTCGTTGACCGTGATCTTGCCGCCGCCCATTTTGATCCACACCCGCGCGACGGCGTCTTTGCGCTTGCCGGTGGCGTAGGCACGCCCCTGCTTATCGAGCTTCTGTACGTATTTTGGCGGCTGCGGGGCTGCCGCGGGCTTAAGCGCGGAAAGCTCATCGAGCGCCTGTATGGTCTCGGCCATTACGCGATCCTCTTGTTCTTGCGGTTCATGGCGGCAATGTCGATCTGCTCCGGCTGTTGCGCTGCATGCGGATGCTCGGCGTGCGGATAGACCCGGAGATTGCCCAGCTGGCGGCGTCCCAGCGGACCGTGGGGCAGCATCCGTTCGACGGCCTTTTCGACAATGCGCTCGGGAAAACGGCCGCTCAGGATCGACTTCGCCGTGCGTTCCTTGATGCCGCCGATATAGCCCGTGTGCTTGTAATAGATCTTCTGCTCGACTTTGCGGCCGGTCAGCACCACCTTGGCGGCATTGATGACGATGACGTTGTCGCCGCAGTCGACATGTGGGGTAAACGTCGGCTTATGTTTGCCGCGCAGCCGCATCGCCACGATCGAGGCGAGCCGGCCGACGACAAGTCCGTCGGCATCGATCATCACCCACTTCTTGTCGACCTCGGCGGGCTTGGCCGAATAGGTTTTCATGGTCTTGATCCGTGGTGGAAACGCACCGCTGTCAAGCGGCGCCATGCGCGGCTATTTATCCGCGGCGCCCCCGAAGGTCAATCCGTCACTCCGCTATTTTGTCATTATCTCAAGGATTTGCGCTGGAGGTATTATTTCACCTCAGCGGTGGGATCGAATAGGTGGATGTCGCGTGGGCGACCAAGGCGTCGTCGCCTTCTGATCGAATGCCAATCTCGGCGACCGCGAGCCGCTTCCCGAGCTTGAGCAAACGCGCCTCGGCAAAAAGGTCCCGCGGCTCGGGCTTTTTAAGGAAATTGATGGAGAGATTGGTGGTCACGGCCAGCGGCACCCAGCCGATCGTAGCCAAAATTGCGACATACGGCGCAAAATCCGCGAGCGTCATCATCGTCGTACCGGCGATGGTTCCGCCGGGGCGCAGCGATCGCGGATTGAAATGCTTGCGCACGCGGCTGCCGCCATACCAGACTTCTTCGATGCCGTAGCCGCTTTGCGCGTTGAACATTTGCGGGAATTCGGCGCTGAGCAGGCGCTCGAGCTCCTTGACCGTGAGTTTCGGCGCCGCCATGTCCTTCATGCCCCTGCTCCCTGCTGCGCGGACCGGATACAATGGGGTGGCGAAATTGCCAAATCCGCATAGGGTCGGACCAGACCAAGGATAGGATACCGAGGAGAGGATGATGAACGCCCATTCCGCTACAGCCGCCGCGGCCGATGTCTCTTCGTTGATCCTTTTGCGCGAAGACTTTCCCGACGTTGCCGTGCTCACGCTCAACCGACCGCAGTCACTCAACAGCCTTTCCGAGGCAATGCTCGAGGCGCTTAGCGATGCGCTCACCGCGATCGCGCATGACGACCGCGTGCGCGCGGTCGTGCTCGCGGCCAACGGACCGGCCTTCTCCGCCGGGCACGACCTCAAGGAGCTTTACCGGCGCCGATCCGATGAGGATGGCGGCCGCGCCTATTTCAAACACATTATGTCGATGTGCAGCGGCATGATGCAGCAGATCGTCGCGCTACCGCAGCCGGTCATCGCGGCGGTGCAGGCGACGGCCACGGCGGCCGGCTGTCAGTTGGTGGCGAGCTGCGACCTCGCGGTCGCTTCACGCAGCGCGAAGTTTGCCACCTCCGGAATCAATGTCGGCCTGTTCTGCTCGACGCCGATGGTCGCGCTGTCGCGCAACGTCGCGCGCAAGCCGGCAATGGAGATGCTGCTCACGGGCGAGATGATCCCGGCCGAGCACGCCGAGCGCATTGGCCTCGTCAACCGGGTGGTCGCGCCCGGCAGCGAGCGCGACGAGGCGGTCAAGCTCGCCAAAATGATCGCCGCGAAATCTATGCGCGCGATCAGGCTCGGCAAGGAGGCGTTCTATCGTCAACTCGAAATGCCGCTCGGCGAAGCTTACAAATATACGGCGGAGGTGATGGTCGAAAACCTCTTGGACCGCGACGCCGGCGAGGGCATCAGCGCGTTTATCGATAAGCGCAAGCCGAAATGGCAGGACCGCTGAGGCGGGGGCTTCCCTTTCATCCGTTGGCCGCCATGGCCATGTTGGCGTCACGCATTTGCCTTCGTTGGTCCGGGCGATGAATCACGACTCCTATCCCGACAGCTATATTCGCGGCATTCTCAACACCGTGAAGACGATCGCCATGGTCGGGGCGTCGGAGAAAGAGAACCGGCCGAGCTATTTTGCCTTCAAATATCTGCTCGAGCGCGGCTACCACATGATCCCAGTTAATCCCGGACATGCCGGTCACGAGATGCTTGGCCGGCGGATATACGCGCGGCTTGCTGACATCCCCGAGCCGATCGACATGGTCGATATTTTCCGCGCCTCACAATACGCGCCCGGTATTGTGCAGGAGGCGCTGACGCTCAGCCCGCGGCCGCAAGTGATCTGGATGCAGCTTGGCATAGGCAACGACGAAGCCGCGGCGCTCGCCGAGGCCAACGGCTTGAAGATGGTGATGAACCGCTGTCCAAAGATCGAATATGGCCGCTTGTCTTCCGAGATCGCCTGGATGGGCGTCAATACCCGCACCATCAGCTCGAGGAAAGCGACGGCCGGCGGCGGCATTCAACGTCTGTCGCTCGACCGCACATCGTCGCGCGGCGGCGACACTGCAGCGGCCGAACGCGCGCAACGCAAAGACGGTACAAGCTGACGGCAAAAATGCGGCGAACATTCTCGCTGTTGAAGAACCCGCGGCAAATTTGCCAACCAAATCAGCTGCTAAAGCGGCATCCCGGAACTTTTTGGCACCGATTCTCATTTCTTATCCACCCGATGCGCGAGCCGCTCGACTTGAGCGCGGTCAGCGCGCAACGCGACACAGGAGAAGCGAGCCATGAAAATCGGTTCGATGCTGACACTGGTCCTGGTCTTATGTGTTTTCGCCGTCGCTCCGGCCGCCGCCCAGTTAGGCTATCGGCCGGCCGATCCGGCGTATCGCCAGGAAAACCAGAATGCCTGCATGAACGATGCGATGACTGTGTGCTCGCAATTCATCCCGGACCGCTCGCGCGTCGCCGGCTGTCTCATGCACAATCGCGCGCGTATCTCGCTGGCATGCCGCGCGCAACTGGCGCGTTGGCGTGGATAAAAGCCGGCGCCTCACGAACAAAGACTGTCGCCGCTGCGCCGCAAAGCGCGGCGGTCGCGCATTAACGAAAACGCCGTTTACCGCTCCTTGACGGCTCCGGCTGGTCCTATAAACCGGGTAAGACATCATATCCGTTACCCGATTTGTTGAGGGACCGGCCGATGAATGAACGCATTCCGGGCTTTGCCACGCTTGCCGTGCACGCCGGCGCCCAGCCCGATCCGACGACCGGCGCGCGGGCGACGCCGATCTACCAGACCACATCCTATGTCTTCGAAAGCGTCGATCACGCCGCCTCGCTGTTCGGCCTGCAGACCTTCGGCAACATTTATACCCGGATCGGCAACCCGACCAATGCCGTGCTGGAGGAGCGGGTCGCCGCGCTCGAAGGCGGTACCGCGGGGCTTGCGGCGGCGTCCGGACATGCGGCGCAGGTGCTGGCCTTTCACTGCCTGCTGCAGCCGGGCGACGAGTTCGTGGCGTCCAAAAAGCTCTATGGCGGCTCGATCAACCAGTTCAATCACGCGTTCAAGAATTTCGGCTGGAACGTGGTGTGGGCCGACCCCGACGATATCGGCTCGTTCGAGCGCGCGATCTCGCCGAAGACCAAGGCGATCTTCACCGAGTTGATCGCCAATCCCGGCGGCGTCATCACCGACATGGCGGCGGTTTCGCAAGTCGCCAAGCGCGCCGGCGTGCCCTACATCGTCGACAATACGCTGGCGACGCCGTTCCTGTGCAAGCCGATCGATCACGGCGCCGACGTCATCATTCATTCGGCCACCAAATTTCTCGGCGGCCACGGTAATTCGATCGGCGGCGTGATCGTCGACGCCGGCACCTTCAACTGGTCGCGCGAGCGCCGCTATCCGATGCTTTGCGAGCCGCGGCCGGAATATCACGGCATCGTGCTGCACGAGACGTTCGGCAATTTCGCCTTCGCCATCGCCTGCCGGGTGCTGGCGCTGCGCGATCTCGGTCCGGCGCTGTCGCCGTTCAACGCCTTCCTCATTCTCACCGGCATCGAGACGCTGCCGCTGCGGATGCGCACCCATTGTGACAACGCGCTGGCCGTCGCCCAATGGCTGGCGGCGCAGCCGAAGGTGGCGTGGGTGAGCTATCCCGGCCTGCCCGGCGACCGCTATCACAACCTCGCCAAGAAATACTGCCCGAACGGCGCCGGCGCGGTGTTCACCTTCGGGCTGAAGGGCGGCTACGAAGCCGGCGTCAAGCTCGTGTCCAACGTCAAACTGTTCTCGCATCTGGCCAATATCGGCGACACCCGCTCGCTGATCATTCATCCGGCTTCGACCACGCACCGGCAGCTGTCGGATGGGCAGAAGAAGGAGGCCGGCGCCGGACCCGACGTGGTGCGGCTGTCGATCGGCATCGAGGACAAGGACGACATCATCGCCGACCTCGAACAGGCGCTGGCGGATTGATTGCTCATCCCCCTCGTCCCCGCGAAAGCGGGGACCCGGGCTGGATTTCCCGCTTGCGCGGGAATGAGCGGGAGTTTGACCGTCGATCGAAGCGCCGCCGCGTGCAGCGTCGCCGCGGTCAAGACCAGCATCGCCATCGCCTGATGCGCGAGCGCTAGCGGCAGCGCCACGCGCCACAGCAAAGTAAAGATGCCGAGCACGATTTGCAGCGTGACCGCGCCGAGAAGCATGAAGGCGCCCGTGCGTACGGGCGCAGCTTTCACTGTACGCGCAACGTCGAGCGCGTGCAGCAGCGCGCCGGCAAAGATCACGTAAGCCAGCATGCGGTGATCGAACTGCACGGTGAGCGTATTTTCGAAAAAATTCCGCCACGCCGGCGTAACAAAGAACAGGCGCGCTGAGTCCGGCACCAAGGCGCTGTCGATCAACGGCCAGGTGTTGTAGACGTAGCCGGCGCGCAAGCCGGCAACCAGCGCACCGAGATAGATCTGTGCCAGCACGAGGACGAGAAGCACGACCGCGCTCAAGCGAATGCGGGCCCCCACCCTTCCCTCCCGCGCAAGCGGGGCTGGGAAAGCTGAAGCGGATTGCTCGCCGAGCTGCCGCGCGGTCCATAGAAGCGCGACGTAGATCGCGCAGGCGAGGATGAGATGGGTCGCCAGCCGGTACTGCGAGACTTCGACGCGCCCGGCGAGGCCGGAAGCGACCATCCACCAGCCGACGGCGCCTTGCAGCGCGCCGAGGCCGAAAATGAACCACAGCCGCGGGCGCAACGCCGGCGCCACCAAGCCGCGCCAGAGAAACCACAGAAACGGCAGCAGGAACGCGGCGCCGATCAAGCGGCCGAGCAGCCGATGCGTCCATTCCCACCAATAAATCGTCTTGAACGCCGCAAGGTTCATGCCGGCATTGAGCGCGTGGTATTGCGGAATGGCCTGATATTTGTCGAACGCGGCCTGCCACTGCGCTTCGCCGAGCGGCGGCAGCACGCCCATGACCGGCTTCCACTCGGTGATCGAGAGGCCGGATTTGGTGAGCCGGGTGGCGCCGCCGACCAGCACCATCGCCACGACCAGCGCGGCGACGGCATAAAGCCACAGCCGGATCGCGCGCGCATGAGTGTCGGTGGTGGTCGCTATTGTCATCGGCTCGCTTGTCGGGCGCGCGCGGACCATATAGTGCTGCCGCCAGCGCTTGCAACGGACGTTGTGTCGCCTGTCTCATCTCATTAGCACCTCATCCTGAGGTGGCCGCGCAGCGGCCCTCGAAGGATGCAGCCGAAGCGCCCGGGCCGTCGTCCTTCGAGGCTCGCTGCGCTCGCACCTCAGGATGACGGAACAAATGCCGCTTCGGCTCCGCAAATTCATCGGCGCGATCGCGCTGTTCGTTCTCGTCATCGTCTGGGCGCTCCTCGCCATGGCGCTAGCGCAGCTGCCGGCGATCCGCGACCACGCCATCGTCTCGGTCGCCTACTACGTGATCGCCGGCCTCGGCTGGGTTCTCCCGGCGATGCCGGTGGTGTGGTGGATGAGCCGAGTTCAGGGAACAGTAATCAGTAGTCAGTAATCAGAAGAAAGGCTGGACACTCTGAGTTCTGATTACTGATCACTGATTACTGACTCCTGTTCTGATTACTGATGACTGACCACTGTCCCCTGTTCCTGGCCGCGGAAGCCGTTCCACATCGCGGTCGCGGCGCCGGACAGAAGCACGCGGACATAGCGCAGCTGCTGATATTCGCCGTTGAGCGAGATGCGCGGCAGCGCGGTCAGGTGCGCGGCATGCGTGGGAAACAACACGCCCGGGCGCGTGGTCACCGCGGTGGCAAAGCCGAGTTCGGCGGCGATCCTAAATTCGCGCGGGCCGGCCGAGTTCGGATCCCCGTACGGATAAGACAGATGCGCCGGCGGCGTGCCGAGCGCCGCTTCGATCACCGCGCGGCTCAAGTCGAGCTCGGCGCGCACGGCTTTTTCCGGCAGCTTGGCCAGCATCTGGTGATTGACGGTGTGGGCGCCGATGGTCACCAGCGGATCGGCGGCGAGCGCCGCGATCTCGGGCCAGTCCATGCACAGCTCGCGGCAGAACGCGGCGATATCGACGGCGTAGCAGGCGGCGAGATCGCGCACGGTGGCGCGCAGCTCGGCTTCGGTCGGCCGGCGCCGCAGCCACCAGTAAAGCTCGTCGTAGAGCGCGCGCTTTTCCGCCACGGTCCGGCAATCGAAGGTGCGGTTCTTCCCGTCGATGACGAGCCCAATGCGTTCGTTCCTGGCGATCACCGCCTCGAGCGCGAGCCACCACAATTCGCCGAGCCGGTCGGGAAAGCTGGTCGGCACATAGACCGCGAACGGCATCTGCGCGGCTTTGAGGATCGGATAAGCGTATTGCAGGATGTCGCGATAGCCGTCGTCGAAGGTGAGGCAGACGAAGCGGTTGCGAAAATCGCCCGTGGTCAGGCGGCGGTGCATCTCGTCGAGCGAAACGACGTCGACGCCGGCGCGGCGCAGCAGCTTGACCACGCCGGCGAGAAACCGCGGCGTGATTTCCAGCAGCCGATTGGGCTGAAAGCGCTCGGGCCGCGGCGGCCGCACGTGATGCATGGTCAAAATCGCGCCGACGCCGCCGACCAAAGGCTGCAACGCCCAATGCGCGCCGGAAAAATACAGCGATTCCAGCCCGCCGCGGATGATGGCGTCCTTAAGCCCGGCCATGTCAAAAAAACCTTTCGCCGGCGATCCTAGTCCCCGTCTGGTTGATAATCCTTTGCGGCGCCGCCATGGCGGTCGATCATCCTGCCCCGCGAAGCGGGGAAGGGGGCATAGGCGGCCATCGGCCGCCGTACTTCAATTAAAGAACGCCGACGCAAAGCGTCGGCTATGGCGCAGCGCGGTGGAAGGGGCGTCGGCGGAGAGATTTGCGTCAGCGACAACGTTAGCCTCACTGCTGCGCGCCCCCTCCACCATGCTTCGCATGGTCCCCCTCCCCCGCTTCGTTTCACTTCGCGGGGGCGGATAAGAGAAACCGTTCCCGCGACGCCCGCGCGCCCCTTCTCCCCACACGCGGGGAGAAGGTTGGGATGAGGGGGCCTCTCCGCTGGGCTCAGAATCTAGGTAACGCCCTCTCTCCCGTCATCCTGAGGTGGCCGCGCAGCGGCCCTCGAAGGATGCGGCCGAGGGCACCCGAGCCGTCGTCCTTCGAGGCTCGCTGCCGCTCGCACCTCAGGATGACGGTAAATAGGCAAGCTCCATCCTCCCCCGCGACGCATCCGCGCCCGAGTTGTGCCGGCGTCATTGTCAAACATCCGGCGGAGCACCATCGCGTCACGCCTCAAGCCAGCGATGGGACCGGCTTTCGGCTCGATCATGCCCTGCGAAAAAGTAGCCTGGGTTGAGCACGAAACCCAGGGTCGGATTTACCGGAAATGCCGCTCCCGGGTTTCGCGATGCTCAACCCGGGCTACCAAGAAAAAAGGAAGCGGAACGCCGACAAACGTGTTTCCAACCTCCGCGCCTTACGGGCGCGGCGCGCGCCCTTACTCTTTATCCCTTCCCCGCTTGCGGGGGAGGGTTGGGAGGGGGCGCGCTCGCCTGTCGGCGTTCCACCACGGCGCTTGCTGCAGCGAACGAACACCGCAGCTCAACTCCAGCTACGCGCTTCCTGGGACTCGGTCGGGCGCACGGCCCCGATGGTTCGAAAGACCGTGCGCTTGGCAACGCCTGATCCGAAAAGCCGGATCATGCGTCACTAGCGGGCGTTACCCGCTCCTTCCTGTCCCAGTCCAGCGGGTTGCCCCGCAGACCGGTCATCATGCCGGCCGAGCGTCATTCCCCGGAGCCGCCCGGGAGCGGCGGTGACGAGCCGCCGCCCGCGGGAACCGCTCTCGCTCCGTCAGCCGGTGTCGCCGGCTGACGTCCTCTCGGCGAGCGAGATTCTTTACTGTGTATCTGGATTGGGGACGAATGTCAAGAGCCCTGGTCTCTCAAACGGAGACATCGTGACTTTCTTGTTACGCTCCAAAAGCGTAGTGGGGAAAGGGCCAAACGCTTGGCTACTCCAACGAGCTACGCCAAAATGCCGAGTACAACTAAACATGGGGAGAGCAGCGTTCCGCACTTGCGTGCGGAACGCGCACTGGAATAGCAACGGGTATGCTGACGTTTAACCGTTCGGCGGCACTCCGTCATAGGCCGGGATGCGGCCGGCTCAGTCAAGCAAGAAAAACCTTCGCCTAAGCGCAAATAGCAACGACGAGCTACCTAAATTGCAATTGCCAGCTTGTCCATGAGTAAGGTCATCTTCACAACGAAATATTCGTCGAGCTATGACGACAGGCTGGAGGAGTATTACCATTTTCCGAGAACGTACCTAGCCCGAGTTCGCAGAGCTGTCGGGGACTACGTGATCTATTATGAACCACGGCGCCCAAGTGTTGCCGCTTCAAGCCGCGGTGGGCGCCAATCATATTTTGCGACGGCGCGTGTAGATGCAATCGTTGAGGACCGAACGCGGGCAGAGCATTACTACGCGCTCCTCTCTGGTTTCCTCAGCTTTGATCGACCCGTTCCATTCTTGGAAGGAGGGCAGTACTACGAGAGCGCGTTGCAAAAACCGGATGGCTCGACAAACAAGGGCACCTTTGGGCACGCTGTGCGGCAAATTCCCGAAGCTGAATTTGACCAGATCCTAAAAGCCGGCTTCGCAACTGAATTGCAGGCGCTCCAGAAGCAGCCTGATGATCTTTCCGCCGAATTTAGTGAACGACCAATTGTGGAGCTGACGATTTCTCGACCGTTTCGCGATCGAGCTTTCAAACAGGCGGTCCGTTCCGCGTATGACAATCGCTGCGCACTAACTGGGCTATGTTTGATGAATGGCGGCGGCCGTCCCGAGGTACAGGCCGCGCATATCAAATCTGTTGCCGACAACGGACCTGACTCAATTCGAAACGGACTGGCCCTATCAGGCACATTCCATTGGCTCTTTGATCGCGGGCTTATTTCGATCGATGACGATCATCGAATTTTGATCGCTGAGGGCAAGATTCCAGACCAAATCCTCGGCTTGTTAAACGCCAATGGAAAAATTAATGCTCCAAACGACCAAAGTTATTGGCCTCTCCCGCACTATCTGCGGTACCATCGCGAGCACACGTTTAAGGGCTAGATCACCACCAACCCTCTATCCCCATTTCGCGTTTTGATATGAGATCATATTTCTGCCCGAACCACTCAACGAACGCTTCAGGCTTCTCGCCCGCAGTCCAATGACTTCTCAATCGTTCATCGTCAAGACCGGCATCATTTGTATCGATGCCATAAATAGCTGACATAATTGAGTCCGCCATCCTCTTCCATTCAACGAAGTCTGCTATTTCGGTTGCCATTGAGCGATCCATCGGTCCATCTGGAGTGATACGCGTGAGCCAAACTCGCTTTACTGGACTTTTGACTCAAGGTTATTTCTAGAACGAACGCAACTCTCGTTCCCTGCGGATTTGATCAACACTTCGCGCGTACGCACATGGCCATCCGCGGCACTTCCCGGACTTCGCTTTCACGCAATCTAGACCACGCACCCTAGGCCTTCTCCAGCGCGCTACGGCCGCCTGCCCCGCTTCGCGGGGGCGGACGACATTGGGCCTCACACCGCCCGCCACGGCGGCTACCCCGGATCGACCAGCTTGAGATCGATCGGGGCGAGGCCCACGATGCCGATGACGACCGGCGACGGCTCGCGCTTCTTCACGCCGTCATAGTGCGGCGTGCGCGCGACGCGGCGGCCGAAGCCGCCGGCCGCCACCGGCACGGTGGCTCGGGCTCGAAATGCTCGCCCGAATTCACCCATCAGGTGCCCGAGAGCACAAAACAGAACGCGCCCGGGGACGCTCGACCGCATTTCCTAAGGGTTGCAACACTGGAGGACGGCGAGGCCGTCGACAACGCGCTCTTCGACCGGAATTTCCGCAAGGGCGAGCCATGAAGCTGCACTATTATCCCGAGACCGACAGCCTCTCCATCGAGCTGAAAGACGTTCCCGGGACACAGACCCGCGAGATCGTCGAGGGGCTGATCGTCGATCTTGATGCCAACGGCGACGTGGTCGGCTTCGATATCGACCATGCGTCCGGCAAGCTCGATCTTTCCAAAATCGAGACGATCGCTCTGCCGCCGGCAACCGCCGCCGAATGAAGTTCCCCTCCCCCTTGTGGGGCTTTGCACAAGAACCCCTAGTTTATCGAGATTTCTTGGGCAGGTGAAGTTTCTGCCCAAAAAGCGGTGTCGATCCCGAGTTCGTGCAACTCTTGGATCAGGCAGCAGATATTGTGGCAGATGATCTTGCACAGAACCTCGTTGACCATCGCCACGTCAGTCTTGCTGCGGACGTGATCACGGAACTTGGCCTTGATCATTGAGAACGTGGAATTCGACATTGCTGCGCTTGTGATAGTGCTGCAAGAACTCGGCGCGGTGGAACTGGTAGAGATGATACATGCGCTGCCACAGTCCTTCGGCGCGGCCGGTATGGATGCTCTTGAACGCTATGTAGGGCGTCGCGCCGTGGCGCTGGATGGCCTTATAGTTCTTGACGCTGCCATACCCCTTGTCGGCCGATACCTCATTCAGGTGAAAGTTCTGAGCCGTGGCATCCACAAGGGCCGGGAGCAACTTGGTATCGCTGGCGTCCTTGTCGCGGATTTCGACGGCGGTCACGATGTTGGTGCGAACGCCGCACATCAGGTGGACCTTCACCCATTCGTGTTGCTGCCGGACAGCGCCGTACTTGTGATCGAACCAGCGCACGAAGCGCGAAGTGGTGAAGCCGGACAATATCGGCGGCGAAATCGACTTCGACGGCCTTAAGCGGCAGGCTGCGTTTCCGTGATCATGGCCCGTAGGACGGGCGTCAGTTCCGGACTTTCAAGGTAATTGAAGATCGAGTTGAAGTGCGGAAGCTTGGAAATAAAGCCCTTAGCGTGCGCGTCGCGGAGATCGCTCATAAACCGGCGACCCGACACGGTGCTGTAGACCTTGAAGCAAGCGGAGAAGATCGCGTCTTGAATAGGAAGGGGCGGGCGACCGTTCTTAGGGCGCACAGGCTCATCGACCCCGGCGCAAAGGTCGCGAAGCAGGTCTAGGAATTTCTCTTTCTCGTGCGTCTGCGCCGCGTTGTAGGCAGTCCAATTCTGCGGATAAGTCCGCTGGATGGTTTCGCGGATAGTGCGAGTTTGCGTGACCGTCGTTGAGCCGTCCGCGTTGCGCTCGCGGGACACGACGAACTCGACTGCGAAGATGTGCTTGCACTTGTGCCCGCCGTCCTCATGGTACGGGCACGAGCAATGGGGCGCTTTGACATCGGGAACAGACAGTATAGCGCCCCTTGCCGGATTGCGACGGAACGAGCCAAGCACCCCCCTTTCGGACGATATTTGCTGTGGCCGCAATCTCAAGCCCGCGCTGTTGCCGTTGGTCCACAATGGTAAGCATGGCATCACCCTCTATATACCGATAGAGTATATACCTTGAGGGTACAACCGTCAATACCTGATCGTCAAATAGTTGCGGTAAATCCCTACTGAGGGATATATGGTCGGGGCATGGCTAAGATGATCCGAATTTGGGGGTATCGCTGCGAGCGGTGCCAGCACGAATGGGTTCCTAGCGACAAGGAACAGGAACAGAAAGTTGGCCCGCACTGCAAAAGTCCGTATTGGAACAAGCCCCGACGCGCCGATATGAAGGCCAAGAAATCATCGAGCTAAGACGCCAGAATCGAACGAGGCGGGCAAGCCGTAGATGATTTGATCCTGCACGCGCTTAAGTTCCGCCTTCAACGCCCTCAACTCACGATCCAGTTCCCAAATACCAAGCTTCGCGTTGTAAGTTTCGTGCCACTCTACGAAGTTATCGAGCGTCTGCGGTTCGCTCGGGCGCGCGCCGTCTTTATGATAAAGATCAACGATCCGCTCGCGCGTCGGAATAGGGAAATTTCGGAATGCGAACATAATCGAAGTATTTTGGCGAGAAATGGAGGCCCGATCCTCCTACAGCCATAAGATCAATCAGGCGCATGGTGCGATACCAGTTGAAAATACACCTAAAGAAAATTGAACGCCGAACGTCCCCATCCGTGCGGCGCGCATATAACCCGTGAGCGTTTGTTGTGCAGTTTTCAATGCCGTCCAGCAGGACAACCGAGCGCCCTTTTTGAAACCCAGCTTCGCGGAACAGCAAGTCGCCTTTTCGCAAAAGCGGCAAGCGCTTTGCTGTGCCGAGGTATTGAATGAAGTTGATGGTGCCGTACTCTGAAAGGTTCATTGGTAGAATGAGGGCGTAGAAACCGGATCGCGGCGTGTCCGAATCAATACTGGTCCTGATCATACTTATCTCTAGGCTCGGCCCTGGCGTAACGACAAAGCCGTCTTCAGTCGGCGTGACGAAACCATTGCGATAGTTTGTGACCAGCCAAATCTTCGATTTGTATTCCCGATCATAGATACAGGCGTCGAAGCGCCCAAGCTCTTGAACTTCGTTTGACATCGGAAACCGAAACTGGAATAGCTTCGGACTTTGCTGACCCTCCAATTCCTGCTGGATTTCGTTGTTGATCAATTCCGAGCGGTCCCCTATCGCACGTTCTTTCTGGATGATGGCTCGCATGAGCACCGATACATAACGCTCAACTCGCTCAGCGTAGGGTTATAGAGACAAAAGATAGCTATGTTCTTGCAGCGCTCGCGTGCGCAACATGGTGAAAGGCGAACCGGACGCATACGCTTCTGATCCTGGTTCCTCTCCTTTGTAGAATGGATTGTTTGGTTACAGTAATTCCGAGACAGGAATGGCATTTGAATTGGGAATGGCAACGTTGCGATACATTACGGCCGACCAAGAAAACCCCCTCGCGTAAATCGTCTTCGTTGTGATCGGCGGGAAAAACGGCGTGGTGTTCATGGTTATAGTGTCGCTCAAAAACAGACGTTGTAGCGTCTCTTCTTGACCTTTGGCTCAGCGCCTGAACTCGGTAACAGTATCCGTAAATTCTTCGTCCTTAATTCGCCTCCGTAGATACGCGCATCGTCTGGAATGTAGTTTCGTACAATCGGAACTTGTCTACAAAAATAACGTTGCGCTTACTTGTTCGCCGCTCGTAGCCGACCTTTTGAATGTCGCGGACAAACACCTCATATCCGCGCGTTCTCAAACGCGCCAATTCACTGGTTTTCGGCTTGTAGGCGACGAGGATCGAAGTGTTGACGCCGGTCTCTGCAAAGACATTCGACGGCAAATCAAGAACGCGACAACGCGCATCTTTTCCATCAGCCATTCACGTACTTGCTGCCATTTGTTGATCGAGGCAATCGAATTGGACAAAACGATTCCGAGGCGCCTCCCTCTTTCAAAGAGCGATAGGCGTTCTCTAGAAAAACAACTCCAAGGTCGATTGATCTTACCTTCGCCCCCGCCCCCCGTTTTCCTCAGCGTCGTCGTCTGACGCAATGTTGCGCGTGATCCACCATGTTTCGTAACATTCGATTAGTTGTCGTTCGCTTGGTGTGGCCGGTTAAAAGCGCGATCCTCTCCGAATGGCGGGTTTGTCAGAACTACATCAAATTTCATCAGCTTCGTCTTGCTCGGCCAGTTGTCCCAGTTTCCGCGCCGATGCAGGTCCGGGACCAAGGCAACGAGATCGTTGCTGTCCACTGGCACTTTCCACATGATTGAGCCTTTGTCTGGCTTGTGGAGCAACTTCGCCTGACCATCTCCGTTTAAGAGCATGTTCAATGTGGCGAGGATGACCATGTTCTCGTCGAGATCGACGCCGTAGATATTGGCGTCGTTGAGCTTCGCGCTGTCTTCTCGCTCTTGCCAGTGTACAAAAGATAAGGACAAGAAATCGGCAATGCCGCAGCATGGGTCGAATACGGTCTCGCCGTTGCGTGGGTTGACTACTTGCACGATGAAATTGATAACCGGAAGCGGCGTGAGGAATTGTGCGGACTCGTCGCGCTTAAACGAGTTGGCAAAATTGTAGAAGACGAGCTGATACAGGTCGCTCTTTTCTGAGCGGGCGAATGAGTAATCCTGAAATGCTGCGCAGACTGAGACGAGAGAGACGGATATGATTGGGGTTGTTCCAAGCGATCTGATCGTCTCCGAGAATTTTCGGATATTTGGCCTCCGCAGCCTCGCGGATGCCTTTCATACGCGCGACAAATTCTCGGGCGCTCTTTTCGGTCAGGCTGTTGAATGCCGCTTCCTGATCGGTGACGTAAAACTCCAGCTTTCTCTTGGGATTGGTTTCGTTACGCTTCTCATCAAAAATTTTTAGCGCCAGCGTCTCTATGAGGACATGGTAGCCGCGTTGGTTGACCAAGTTCGCCTGTCGAGCGCACGAAGGACTCGAGACAAAGCTTCCTTGATTTGCGGGCTCGAAATAGTTCTGATGATGTCAAGATCGGTGATCGACCTTTTTGATCGATCTAATAGCGCCGGACGGTTTATAAGCTTCTTGAGGTCCTGGAACGAAGGGATGAATAAATATGCGTCTGATACTGCAGGCTAAGATCGCCAACCTGACTGTCGTCGCCTTTCTGATTCAGTGCTTCATCGTACCGTAAGTATCTGCCGTTGCGGCGGTGAAATAGAAGCAGACGCCCTTTATCATAAAACATGCCGAGCACGTTGGCGTCGCTCGGCTCTTTTTCCCGCATTGCTGGCTTTATTTGCTGAGTGAAGACCTGCTCAATCTGGCGCTCATCTCGCTTGAACTCGACAACGGCCAGCAGGTGCTCGCCCAGCCAATGCAAATCTTCCGATTTCCGGTCACGCCAATACGCCTGATACCTTTCGATCCAGTCTGCATGATCGAAAATCGCGGCATCGACTTGGAGGGCGTTCGCCCCCTTGTTGCCCTTCGGGAACCAGACTTCCGCGCCGATGTAGTCCTTCGGAAATAGCCCGCTGTGGATTAGTGCATAGAGGAATTGCCACTTGTAGTATTCCTCCAGCGGACGGCTATCGGCCCCGCGGATGCGGATACCAGTCCGCATTTGCCCGTTGACCGGAACGAGGGAGCGGGCCAACTGGTCGTGCCCTCGCATTTTCCGGTCGAACTCAATCAATGTGTCGGCGAAAGACTGCACAGGGTCGTGACGGTTTAGACCGGGCATCCCGTCCCCCTCGGCGCGCCCCGACCGGCGGTTCGGCCGCGAATCATACCTTGCATCTTGGGCCCAAAGCGAGAACATTTCACCTGCCCTCAACTGTCTTGGCTTTTTGGGCAGACGGGTCGGTTTTTGGGCAAACGGGCCTTGTTGTGCAAAGCCCCCTTGTGGGGAGGGGTTAGGGGTGGGGGTCGGGAGGTTTTACGCGGGCTTCGACGCCCTCGCGTCGCCTCGCGACCCCCCTCCCTTCCCTCCCCCACAAGGGGGGAGGGTAATTGCGGGGTCGCCAACACCGCCGGCCGCGGCGGCCGCTTGCGTTCAAGCCGCCGCCCAGTCGGTGGTCCTTAATCCCGGCACGCGCGCGAACTCGCGTTCGTTCGCGGTCACCAGCGTGGCGCCGCGCCGGCGCGCCTGCGCGGCGATCAAGAGGTCATAGGGACCGATCGGTTTGCCAGTGCGCTCCACCGCGGCGCGAATACCGCCCGCCTCCTCGGCGTCTCCCGTTTCGAACGGCCATTGCGTCACGTCGAGCGCCAAAAAAGCGGCCAGCGCAGCGGTGTTCGCATCGCGCCGGGCACTTTTGCTGATTCCGTACCACAGCTCGTAGAGCACGATGGTCGGGATGCCGACGGCGGTGGCGTCCACCAGGGTCCGTTCCAGCCGCGCGCGCACTTTTGGAAAACGCTGGTTCATCGCAGCGACGACGACGTTGGTATCGAGGCAGATCATTCGTCGAATATCTTGCGCGGCGGCGGCATCGGAGGTTGCTCCGGTCGGCCTTCCGGCAGAAATTTCTTGCCGCCCAATCGGTCGATTTCCGCAAACACCGCTCTGATGGTTTCGTGATCGCGCGTGCGCCCGATCGGTTCAAGCAAAACCCCGCGCCCAAACCTTCGCACCCGCACCTCCTTGCCGGGCAGGCGAAATTCCTTCGGCAGCCGCACCGCCTGGCTGCGGCCGTGCTGGAAAATCTTGGCGGTGGCATGCTCGGTCATGGCATCGATCCGTGTTGGTAGCTACCAATGATAGATACCATCGGAAGAGGCCTGTTTCAATGGACTTTCACGCGGTTTCCCTCCCCGTTGTGGGGCGGGGTTAGGGGTGGGGGTCGGGAGGGGAAGAGTAAAAGAAGCAACGCGGCGACGTGCGGTTCCCCTCCCCCTTGTGGGGAGGGGTTAGGGGTGGGGGTCGGGAGGTTGTGCACACCCCCGTCAACGCCCTCACGTCGCCTCGCGACCCCCACCTACCCTCCCCCAACCGAAGTCGGATGTTTCCGACTTCGGTCACTCTTAAATTGCTGAACTCGGGAACACCCGAGTTCAGTGGGGGGAGGGAAAGACGCTACGCCGCGACTGGCGAGGCGATGTCGGGGGCGGCCGAGGCGGCGGGCTCGGTGCGGCCGGCGATCAGGATGGTGACGTCGTCGAAGCCTTGGTCGATCAGGCGGTCGCGCGCCCTGGCGGTCGCCGGCGCGCTCAGGCTCTCGACGATCAGGACCGCATGCGAGGCGATGCGGGCGATGGCCGAAAGCTCGGCGCCGTCGAGCGCGCCGGCGTCGACCACGACATGGCCGTAGCTGTCGGCGAGCGCGGCGAAATTCTTGTCCATGGCCGGCGATGACACCAGCGCGCTCTTATCGGCGCCGGGACGGCCGGAGACGATGAGATTAAGGCCGGACGCCTTGTCGCGGGTGATGATGGCGCCGAACGAGGCGGTGCCGGCGGCAATCTCGGCAAGGCCCGCGGCCCCGGGCTCGGTGGAGATCGCGCGGATCGCGGCGTCGTCCCAGCCAAGCCCGACCAGCACCACGCGGGCCTGATCGGCCAGCGCGCGAGCGAATTTGATGGCGAGCCGGCTGGTGTCGGCGGTTGGCGCCGTGCTGAAGAACGCGAACTGGCTGCCCTCAAAACCTTCCTGATGCAGGTGGTGCGCGAAGGTCTCGATCGCGCTCGCCGGCACGCCGACCGGCTGCGGTTTCTTGGCCAGCGACGCAATCCGGGCGGCGAGCGTATTGGCCGCGGGCGCCGGCTCCGCTGCGCGCGAAGCCGCGGCGGTATCATCGGCAGCCGCCGACGGCGATGGCGACGGGCCAGACTTGGCGCCACCAAATAGTCCGCCCAATCCGCGTTTGGCGCGACCGCTGGGCGGCGGCGCCGGCGCTGACGGCGCCGCGGCGGCCGGTGATCGGCGGGGCGGCCATCAATTCGCGGGTCAGCACCATGCCGGAGGTCAGCACCAGCGTCGCCAGCGTCGCGATCAGCACGGTCGGCAGCTTCTTCGGATAGGCCGGCACGTTCGACACCACGGCGCGGGAAATGATGCGGGCGTCGGGCGGCGCGGCGCCGAGCGTGTCGCGGGCGCTGGCCTCGCGATATTTGGCGAGATACGATTCCAGCAGATCGCGCTGCGCCTTGGCCTCGCGCTCGAGCGCGCGCAAATGCACGTCCTGCTCGTTGGTGCTGGCGGCCTGGCTCTTGAACTGGTCGAAGGTCGCAAGCTGGGCCTCGACCCGGGCGTCGGCGAGCTTGGAATCGTTTTCGAGCGAGCGGGCAATGGTCTCGGCCTCGTGGCGGATCTGGCCGTCGAGGTCGGCGATCTGGGCTTTGAGCTCCTTGATGCGCGGATGCTGGCCAAGCAGCGACGACGATTGCTCGGCGAGCTGGGCGCGCAAGGTCACCCGCTGCTCGGCGAGCCGGCGGATCAGCTCGGAATTGAGAATGTCGGAGGAATCGATCTCCGCGCCCGACTTCAACATCTCGCGGATGAGCCTGGCCTTGGCCTCGGCGTCGGATTTCTGGGCGCGCGCGGTGGCGAGCTGGGCGTTGAGGTCGCCGAGCTGCTGGGCCGACAGCGTGGTGCCGTTGGGGCCGACCAGAAGGTTCGACTTGGCGCGGAACGCCTCGACCTTGGCTTCGGCGTCGGCCACCTTCTTGCGCATCGAATTCGAGCTCGCCGGACAGATACTGTCCGGCGCTGCGCGCCTGGTCCTGCTTGGCGAGCTGCTGATGCTGCAGATAGGCGTCGGCGATGGCGTTGGCGACGCGGGCGGCGAGCTCGGGATTTTCCGACAGGAAATCGATGACGATGACGCGGGATTTCTCCACCGGGAACACCGTGAGCCGCTCGTAATAGGCGGCCAGCACCCGCTCCTGCGGCGTCATGCTCAGCGGGTTCTTGACGATGCCCAGGAAGCCGAGGATCGACTTGATCAGCGACACGCCGCCAAGCGCCGGATCGAATTCCGGCAGGTCGGCGAGCTTGAGCTTGGCGATGACTTCGTTGGCGACTTCGCGCGACAGCACGATCTGCGCCTGGCTCGTGACCGCCTCCTGGTCGACAACGCCGCGGTCGATGATGTCCTTGTCGGCGTCGGGGCGCAGGAACACATTGTCGCGGCCGACCACCAGGACCCGAGATTCGGACTGATATTTGGGCGGAATGAGAATGACCACGACGAGGGTGAGCAGCGCCACCAGGATGGCCGGCCGCACGATCTGATAGCGCTTGCGCCACAGCGCCGAACCCAGCGCCGGCAGATCGAAATCGGCGTCGATATAGGGCCCGCGCAGCGGGGCCTTGCTCGACTGCGACGCCATGCTCATGGTGCGACTCCTGGCTGCGGACCGACCGCGCGATAACAGACTATTAAGGTTGCCATCCGGTTAAGCGCGGCCTGTTGCATACCGGCGTACCGCCGTGCCGCGGCCGCTTCGGACCGCGCCATCGGTCAGGCTTTTTTAACCGCGGTGCAGCTAATCGGGCTTAACGTTGGGCCGCGACTTTTAAGGATTTGCTGGTTTAGGGGTTTGCTCCATGGCCGATGGCCGGCCTGCCGTAGCGATGCAAGCCGCCGCATCGGCGACCGCGGTGCGCGCGGCCGCGATCGCGGCGCCGCAAGCCGCGCCGGCAGCGTCATTGAAGATCCTGCACATCCTGCGGGCGCCGCTCGGCGGCTTGTTCCGCCATGTGGTCGACGTCGCCCACGGCCAGGCGGCCCGCGGCCATCGCGTCGGGCTGATCGTCGATTCAACGACCGGCGGGCCGCGCGCCGACGAGGCGCTGGCCGAGCTTACCCCGCAACTGGCGCTCGGCTTGCAGCGCGTGCCGATCACCCGCGAGCTCAGCCCGTCCGACGTCCACGCGCTGCGCGCCATCTCGCGGCAGATCGCGCTGACCGCGCCCGACGTGCTGCACGGCCACGGCGCCAAGGGCGCGGCGCTGGCGCGGCTCACGCTCAGCGCGCCGAACGCGATTCGCGTCTATACGCCGCACGGCGGCTCGCTGGTGTACCGGCCGGGCACGCTGGCCGGCGGCTTCTACCGCACGCTGGAATGGCTGTTGAAATGGCGCACCGATCTTTTTCTGTTCGAGAGCAACTATGTCGCCGGCCTGTTCCGCGCGGTGATCGGCCGGCCGCCGGCGATCGTGCGGATCGTGCACAACGGCGTCAGCGACGCCGAATTCGCGCCGATCACGGCGCGCGGCGATGCCACCGATCTCGTCTGTCTGGGCGAATTGCGGCCGGTCAAGGCATTCGACGTCTTGATCGAGGCGCTGGCGATCCTCAAAGCGTCGGGCCGGCGGGTGAGCGTCACCATCGCCGGCGAAGGACCGCTGGGCGATGCGCTGAAAAGCCAGGCCGAGCGCCTCCAGGTCGCCGATCTGGTCCGCTTTGCCGGCTTCCGTCCAACCCGCGAGGCGCTCGCCATGGGGCGCATGCTGGTTATCCCCTCGCGCGCCGAGTCGCTGCCCTATGTGGTGCTGGAAGCCGCCGCCGCCGGCATGCCGATCATCGCCACGCGGGTCGGCGGCATCCCGGAGATTTTCGGGCCGGAGAGCGGTTATCTCATTGCCGCCGATGATACCGACGTGCTGGTCGGCGCGATCCGCGACGCGCTCGATGCCCCGGCACAGGTGAAGCGCGTGGCGGCGCTGGTCAAAGGCCGGGTGCGCCAGGAGTTCTCGCTGGCGGCGATGGTCGACGGCGGCTTGGCGGCTTATCGCGAGGCGATCGCAATCAGACGACTCGCGCAATTCATATAACCGATTTTTGAACTTTATTCACTATTTTGCCGCCCACACTGCGCGCGGGGGCGCTTTCCTGCCCGGACGCGGGCGGCAGAACGCGTGTTAGACATGTCCAGGCCCGAGCACGGCGCGATTTTCGGCACCGCTTCGGCGGCGCGCTCCGCGGTATCGGCGATACCGCGCGCCGCGCGGCCGAGCCCGCCGCCGCTGCTGCCCGCGGCTGCGCTCACGGTCGCAAAAGAGCCCTACGAGCCGGCCTACTCGCCGATCGTGCTCGCCGGACTGGTTCGCGTGATCGAAGTCGCGCTGGTGGCGCTGGTCGGCTTCGCCTTGTATGTCGCCTACGTCGTTCCCGCGCACGGCTTCGCCTGGTACTACTTCGCCGCCATCTTCGGCATCGCGCTGCTTGCCTTGCTGGCATTCCAGGTCGCCGACATCTATCAGGTCCAGGCGTTCCGCGGCCACGAGAAGCAGTACATGCGGCTCGCCTCGGCCTGGTCGGTGGTGTTTCTGATCGCCATCGGCGTGTCGTTTTTCGCCAAAGCCGGCGACCAGTTCTCGCGCGCCTGGCTCGGCAGCTTCTACGTGCTCGGCCTGTTCGCTCTGATCGGCTTCCGGCGCGGGCTGTTTCTCCTGGTCCGCCGCTGGACCCAGGAAGGCCGGCTCGACCGCCGCACCGTCGTGGTCGGCGCCGACGGCAACGGCGCATCGCTCATCCGCTCGCTGGCGGCGCAGCGCGATTCCGACGTGCGCGTCATCGGCGTGTTCGACGATCGCGGCGACGACCGCAGCGCCGCCGATTGCGGCGGCGTCGCCAAGCTCGGCACGGTCGACGATCTGGTGGAGTTCGCCCGCCATACCCGCGTCGATCTGGTGATCTTCTCGCTGCCGATCTCGGCGGAAAGCCGCATCCTGCAGATGCTGAAGAAGCTCTGGGTGCTGCCGGTCGACATCCGGCTGTCCGCCCACACCAACAAGCTGCGTTACCGCCCGCGCTCCTATTCCTACATCGGCAGCGTGCCGGTGCTCGACATTTTCGACAAGCCGATCGCCGACTGGGACGTCGTGATGAAATGGCTGTTCGACAAGATCGTCGGATCGCTGGCGCTGATCTGCGCGTTGCCGATCATGCTGATCGTCGCCATCGCCATCAAGCTCGACAGCCGCGGCCCGGTATTGTTCAAGCAGAAGCGCTACGGCTTCAACAACGAGCTGATCGAGATCTACAAGTTCCGCTCGATGTATGCCGATCAGACCGACGCCAACGCGGTCCGGCAGGTCACCCGCGGCGATCCGCGGGTCACGCGGGTCGGCCGCTTCATCCGCAAGACCAGCCTCGACGAGCTGCCGCAGCTGCTCAACGTCGTGTTTGCCGGCAACCTGTCGCTGGTCGGCCCGCGCCCGCATGCGGTACAGGCCAAGGCCGCGGATCGCCTCTACGACGAGGCGGTGGACGGCTATTTCGCCCGCCACCGCGTCAAGCCGGGCATCACCGGCTGGGCGCAGATCCACGGCTGGCGCGGCGAGACCAACAGCCAGGAAAAAATCCAGCAGCGCGTCGAGCACGACCTCTATTACATCGAGAACTGGTCGATCCTGCTCGACCTCTACATCCTCGCCCAGACGCCGTTCGCGCTGATCCGCACGGAGAATGCGTATTGAGCGAGCTTGCGAGCCCGCGGCCGGCCTTTGCCGACGGCGACGATGCCGAGGCGACGGCAGCCGGCTCGGCGCTGTCGCAACGGCTCCTGAACTTCGTCCTGTTCGTCACGGTGCTGTTGAGCTCGATCGCTTTCATCGAGCCGTCGCCGCACGACGCCCTGATGATCGTGCTCCTGGTGATGTGCGTCGCCGCCCGCGTTCGCTTCGATCGCAAGCTCGCACCGCTGGTGGCGCTGGTCACGATCTGGCTGGTCGGCGGTTGCCTGTCGCTGATCCAGGTCGGCGACCAGCAACAAACCATTCAATATGTCGGCACCTCGCTCTATCTGGGCGTGGCCGCCGTCATGTTCGCCTGCCTGTTCTGCGACGGCGACTTGCGGCGCCTGACCATTGTGCGCCGCGCCTACGTGTTCGCCGCGCTGATCGCCACGGCAGCCGGCTATATCGGCTTTTTCCATCTGCTGCCCCACTCCGAGATCTTTCTCTCCAACGACCGGGTCAGCGCCACGTTCAAGGATCCGAACGTCTATGCGCCGTTCCTGATCTTTCCGTTGCTGCTGCTGCTGATAAGCCTGATCACGCGCGGCATCCGGCTTTCCACGCTGGCGATCTCGATCATTTTGCTGGGCGGTCTGCTATTGAGCTTTTCGCGCGGCGCCTGGGGGCATTTCGCGATTTCCGCCACGGTCGCCGTCGTCCTGCTTCTTCTCACCACCTCGGACCCGAACATGCGCGCCCGCATCGTGCTGTTCACCGTCGGCGCCCTGATCGCCATGGTCCTGCTGTTCGTCGCGCTGATGCTCGTCGGTTCGGTGCACGACCTGTTCCTGGAGCGCGCCAAAGCGATCCAGCCCTATGACGTCGGACCCGGCGGCCGTTTCTGGGAGCAGAAACTCGCGCTCAGCGTCATCCTCGATCATCCGAACGGCATGGGGCCGTTCGAATTCGGCCGCGTATACGGCACCCAGCAGCACGACGTCTACATGCAAGGCTTCCTGGTCTATGGCTGGCTCGGCGGCGCCGCCTATCTGACCCTGGTCGTGGTCACCTTGGCGATCGGGCTGCGCGCCGCGCTGGTGCCGGCGCCGTGGCAATATTACCTGATCGCCGCTTATGCCGGCTTCGTCGGCGAAGCCTGCGAAGGCCTGATCGTGGACACCGATCACTGGCGCCACTTTTTCCTTCTCCTCGGCATGACCTGGGGCTTGACCGCGGCGACGATCAATCTTGCGCGCCGTCAGGCGTGGGGCGTCGAGGATGTCGGCACTGCGGACCTGTTGCCGGCGGCATCCTGATCTCCGCAGATGCCGGAGCCTGCCCTTGCATATCCTGATCAACGATTTCATCGGCGGCGTGCTCGATCGCGGCGTGCCGCTCTATGTCCGCAATCTGGTCGCCGGATTGCGCGACGAGGGATTTCAGATCAGCATCGTGCGGGCGCCGCCATATTGCCGCAAGCCGCGAGGCGTGTTTTACGCGATCGCGGCGCTGGTCGAACAGACCGTTCTGCCGGTGCTGGGATTTCTGTGGCGCGCCGACCTCACGCTCTATCCCTACAACTCGCTGGCGATCGCCGACCTGTTCACCGGCCGCGGCCGCATCGTCTTGCACAACCTGGAGCAGCTCAATCGCGGGCCGTCGTTTTCCAAGCTGTATCATCTCGTCTGCTATCGCGCCCTGAAATGGCGCAATGCTCCGATCTTCACGATTTCGGAATTGACCAGGCAGCGACTGATCAAAAGCGGGCTCTATGGCCGCGGCCCGATCACGATACTGCCCAACACGTTCTACACGTTCGAGCGGCTCGTCCGCATCGTGACGCCGCGGCGCACCGGCGGCAGATCGATCCTGCTGTGCACCGGCTCGACCGCGAACAAGGACCTCGAAACGGTCGTTGCCGACTATCTGCGGAAAGCGCTGGCCGACGGATTTCGCGTCTCGATCCTCGGCCTCCACAAGGCGACCGACGGACCGCGGCTGTCGTCGCTGAGAAGCTTCATCGCCTCCGGCCAATTGCGGGTCTGTGATAGGCTTTCCGATCGCGAGGTGGCCCGCGAATATCGGTCGCACGACATCGCCTGGGTGCATTCGCTGCGCGAAGGGTTTGGCCGCTGCCTGGTGGAAGGCCGCCTCGCCGGCGTTCGCGTCATCGGCATGGATATCCCGGAATTTGCCTGGCTGCGCGATAGCGACGTGTATCTCTACCGCAATGCCGCCGAGTTCATGACGGCGTTGCAAGCGGTCGTGCATATGGACGCAGCCATCGGCCCCTATCAGGCCTACCCCTACCGCGAGCTGCTGCGCAGCGCGATCCGCCAAGGTTTCGCGGCCGCCAACCCGGCCCGCAGCGCGCCCCAGTCACGCCCGGCCCGATAGCCCCTCATCTGAGCTTGGAACCGGTATGCGGCGACGCCGTTTATCCGGTAATCGGGAGGGACTTAAAGAGGCCATGGCCGGCGCAGGCAGCAGCCTGATCCGGCAACATGTTAGTGCGTGCCTGCGGCCAAGTTGAGCAGCCGTGCCATGCTGTCAAGCGGTGCGTTTTGGGTTAGCTTTGGCCGGCATTACGAAGAAATCGAAATTCAAGCTGCTTTGAAAACCCGGCTTTATTTAATGGCCCTCCATGGTCGAGAAACAAGACGCGGGTAAGAGCCGGACTGACGGCCAACGCCCCGGCCGTCAAACAGGCGCAAGCGCGACTCGAATCCGCCAATCGCGATCTCATCCAGGCCGAACTCAACCTTCGTTACTGCGACATCGTCGCCGAGATCGACGGCGTGGTGACCCGCCGAAACGTCAATCCGGGCAACAACGTGCAGGTCGGGCAGAGCCTGATGGCAATCCGCTCGCTCCGCGACATCTGGGTCGATGCCAATTTCAAGGAGACGCAGTTGCGTGATCTGCGCATCGGCCAGCCTGTCGATCTGTATGTCGACATGTACGGAGGCCGACACGTATTCAAGGGTCGGATCTCCGGATTTACCGAGGGGACCGGGTCGACGCTGGCATTGCTGCCGCCCGAGAATGCCACCGGCAATTTCATCAAAGTGGTGCAGCGGCTACCGGTCCGGATCGACCTCGAAGACTACGATCCAAACAAAAACACGTTGTTCAACGGCACTTCGGTGGTTCCTTATGTCTACGTGAACAAGCCGCCGACCGGGCCCGATGCCGGGAAGTATCTGCAAGCCTACAGGCCTTCCTCGCCAGCTGTCGGTCCATCCTCGAGCTCGGCCGGTTCCGACAAATGACAGACGCGGCGCTTTCGCCCCCACGAGCTTCGCTGGCCACGAACCCGTGGCTTGTTGCCGCCGTCGTCGTGGTGCCGACCTTCATGGAGGTGCTCGACACCACCATCGCGGTGGTGGCGCTGCGCTATATCGCCGGCGGTCTGTCGGCGACGGTCGACGACGGCGAATGGGTGCTCACCAGCTACCTTGCGGCCAACGCCGTCATCCTGCCGATCACCGGGTGGTTGAGCGCGCATCTTGGCCGCCGCAACTACTTCCTCGTGTCGATTGCCATTTTTACTCTCAGCTCCGGATTGTGCGGAATGGCCGGCAGTCTCGGTCAGCTGATCCTGTTCCGCATCGTCCAGGGCCTGGCGGGCGGCGGTCTGCAGCCCAGCAGCCAGGCGGTTCTGCTCGACGCCTTTCCGCGCGAAAAGCAGGGCGTGGCGATGACGCTGTTCGGCCTGGCGGCGCTGCTGGCGCCGGTCGCCGGTCCGACGCTCGGCGGCTGGCTGACGGACCAGTACGAGTGGCGATGGGTCTTTTTCATCAACGTGCCGGTCGGTCTTCTGGCGTTTGCCGGATGTTACGCCCTGCTGCGCGACCCGGACTATCTCGTGGAAGAGCGGGCGGAGTTGAAGCGACGGCCGTTCCATTTCGACTCGATCGGTTTGTCGCTCTTGGTCATCGTCATGGTCTGTTGGGAGGTCATGCTCAGCAAGGGCCAGGAATGGGACTGGCTCGGCGATCCATTCTGGCGCGTGCAGACCTTGGCCATTCTCTGTGCGACCGGGCTGATCGCATTGATCTTCTGGGAGTTGCGCAGCCCCAATCCGGTGGTCAATTTCCGACCGCTGCGCGAGCGTAACTTCGCCGCGTGCTGCATCATTATCTTTTGTGCCTATGCCGTGCTCTACGGCGCCAGCACCTCCCTGCCCGGCCTGCTGCAATCGTTATTTGGTTATAACGCCTTGGCCGCAGGGCTCGTGATGTCGCCGGCCGGGTTCTTCGCCGTGCTGGCGATGCCGGTCGTGAGCCGGCTGCTCGGCAAACAGATGGATGCCCGACGGCTGATCGGGGTGGGATTGCTGGTCATCGCCGCCAGCAATTATTGGATGTCGCAGATGAACCTCGACATCAGTCCGGACCAGGTCATCTGGCCTCGGGCCGGCCTGGTCGTGGGACTGGCGATCGTCTTCGCGCCGGTCAATGTGGCGGCCTATCTCTACACGCCGCCTTTGTTACGCGGGGCGGCCGTCGGCCTGTTGAGCCTTCTGCGCAACGAAGGCGGCAGCGTTGGAACATCGATGGCGCAAACCATCCAGGAACGGCGGGATCAATTCCATACACTGCGGCTCGGCGAGTCCCTCGATCCTTTCAACCCGGCTGTCCATTCGTTCCTTGAGCAGGCGCAGGCGCGATTCCTCCAGCAGACCGGGGACCCGGCTGCCGCCCAGCAATTGGCGTGGCAGGCGCTGGAGAACCTGCGCCAGCAGCAGGCATCGGCGCTGGCGTATTTCGATTGTTTTTGGCTCTTCGCCGTCGTGATACTCGCGATGACCCTCGTGGTTTTTTTGATGAAGCGTTCGGTGGCCGAAAAAGGCGCGCACATCGGCGGCGAATGAACCGATTGCCGCGCGATACGAGACTTCTCAAGTCAGCCGATGCAGCAAATGTCAGTTCCTTCGGAACGAAGCGGACATTGAGCCCGGTTTTACGCGTACACGGCTCAGCAGTATCGTCGTAATCTCAAAAGCCGGGACTGATCCTGCCATCGGATGATGCTTCAAGCCATGAGCTTCGACGACGCCTTCCGCACTCAGCTGCATGATCTTTTCGTCTGGCGTCGCGACGTGCGGCGCTTTCGGTCCGAGCCCCTGCCCGCCGGCACACTGGAACGCCTTATCGAAATGGCCTGCCTCGCGCCTTCGGTAGGTCTCAGTCAGCCGTGGCGGTTCGTGATCGTTGATGACCCGATGCGCCGCCGCGCCATTCTTGAAGATTTTCGGTCCTGCAATGCCGACGCGCTGCAATCCTACAGCGGCGAATTGGCGACCCAATATGCCGGACTGAAGCTCGCCGGACTGCAGGAAGCGCCCTGCCAACTCGCCGTCTTCGCCGACCAGGCCACCGACGTCGGGCATGGCCTCGGGCGCAGGACCATGCCGGAGATGCTGGAATACTCGGTGGTGGCGGCGGTTCACACCATGTGGCTTGCGGCCCGCGCCGAAGGTGTTGGCATGGGCTGGGTCTCCATTCTCGCACCGGGCAGCGTCAACAAGCTGCTGGACGTTCCAGACACCTGGCGCTTCATCGGATACTTCTGTCTCGGCTATCCGCAGGCCGAAAGCACCAGCCCGGAACTGGAACGCGCCCGCTGGGAACGCCGCCAGTCGATCGAGGCTTTCGTTGTTCGCCGCTGAAAGCCATTCACTTCATTCGATCGCTGCTGCTTCCAGCATCGCACACCCGGCTGCAGATTACCGCTCAATCGTGGCGGTGCGGCGAATTTTCTTCTGCAGCAGCAGCACGCCGTAGAGCAGCGCTTCAGCGGTCGGCGGGCAACCCGGCACGTAAATGTCGACCGGAATGATGCGATCGCAGCCGCGCACCACCGAATACGAATAATGATAGTAACCGCCACCGTTGGCGCACGACCCCATGGAGATGACGTAGCGCGGCTCCGGCATCTGGTCGTAGACCTTGCGCAAGGCCGGCGCCATCTTGTTGGTGAGCGTGCCGGCAACGATCATGACGTCGGACTGGCGCGGAGAGGACCGCGGCGCAACGCCGAAGCGCTCGACGTCGTACCGCGGCATCGCCACTGCATCATCTCGATGGCGCAGCAAGCGAGCCCGAACTGCATCCACATCAGCGAGCCGGTGCGCGCCCAGGCAATCAGATTATCGGCCGTGGCGACGAGGAATCCCCTGTCGGACAGCTCGCGATTGACATTGGCGAAAAACCCGTTCGCATCGTGGCGCGCCGTAGCGCCGCGCGCGGAGACCAGCTCCGGGTGCGGGATCGCGAGCGCGGGTTCGCTCCGGGCCATGCGGGCGGTCCCTTGACTTCTTAAGTCGAACGGTCGACGGCGAGCCGCCGTGCGCCAAGAAGCGCTGCCGATTTCGGCCGGCTTGGAGCCGTAACTCGCAATTCGCCATGAAGTTCCGTGGATCAGCCAGCGCCGGCCGACCCTCAATGTCGTTTCTGCGAGACGGCAACCCCTCGCCGAATGAGGCTCATGCCTGTTCCGGAACCAGCGGAACCAGGGGCCTGAGCTGGTGTTTGATCGGCACCGCAATGAGGGTGGGGCCGTGCGAGTTCAACGCTTTCGAGAAGGCTTCTTGGATCTCGCGTTTGGTCCGCGCGCCGACGGCGGCGCAGCCGAAGCCTCTGGCGGTCGAGACAATGTCCAACTCTGGAAGATCGAGAGCGGGCACATTGGGGGTTTTCTCAAGCTCCGCAAACTCCTTGAGGATGGCGTATTCGCCGTTGCACAGAATGATGTAGATCACCTTGAGTTTGTGTTGTGCGGCTGACGCCAGACTCTGGACGGAATATTGCAGGGATCCGTCACCAATAACGGCGATGACCGGCCGCCCGGCGCCGGACTCTTTTTGTGCCAGCGCGATGCCGACAGCCGCGGGAGCATTCCAGCCGAGCGCACCGCTGGCATAGGTATAGTATGAAGCCGGTTTGATCGTCGGCCACCACATCGCCAAATCGAAGACATTCGAGGGCGATTCCTGTACCACAATGGCGTCTTCCGGCCGCAGTTCGCTCAAAGCTGCGTAGACCTCGCTCGCTGTCAGCGGTGAGTTCGGCGGCGAAGGCAGATCGCGCGGCGGCTTAAGAGGCTTTGGCGCGGTCCGGGACGATCCGTCCTCGACCAAGTCCAACAAAGCCTCGAGCGTGAGCCTGGCATCGCCGAGCAGGCTGTCGCCAACAAGCGCGCTGCCCGCATCGCTCGGATCGTTGGTGATTTGCAGGAGTTCGCAGCCCTCCGGCAGCACTGGCCCGGCAATGTAAGGATAGTAGCGGAAAACCGTAGCGCCGATCACGACCGCCAGATCGAAGCCCTTGAGGCGGTCGCTTAATGGCCCCATGGCGATCGGCAGCATGCCTTGAAACAGCCGATGCGTCTCCGGAAATGACGGCCGCTCGGTGTTCGGTGCGTGGAAGACCGCAACATTGAGCTTCTCGGCCAATGCAACGCCGGCGTCCCAACCGCCGCTGCGGTCGATCTCCTGGCCGTAAATGAGCGCAAGTTTTTTCGCAGCCGACATGCGCCGAGCAAATTCGCGCAGCCGACCGCCATCGGGTGCGAAGCGGGTGCTGACCGTGCGGACGACGGCGCGGCCCAGCGCAGGCCGGTCCCAATCATCCAGCGGAATCGAGACGAACACCGGGCCGCAAGGCGGCTGCAGCGCCATGGCGTATGCACGCATGATGGCTGCTGGCACATCTTGAGCGCGCGCCGGCTGATAAGCCCACTTTACCCACGGTCGCGGCAGCATCGTTTCATCGCGGTTCGTCAGAAAAGGATCACATATGATCATTTCGCGCGTCTGCTGCCCGGCGGTGATGATTAGCGGCGTCTTGTTCAGAAACGCCGTCATGATGCTGCACATGCCATTGCCGATTCCGGCCGATGTGTGCAGGTTCACGAACGCAGGACGACGCGTCGCCTGTGCGAAACCGTCCGCCATTGCAACGGCGGTGGCTTCCTGCAAGCCAAAAATGTATTGAAAGTCGGACGGAAAATTTTTCAGAAACGGCTCTTCAGTCGATCCGGGATTACCAAAGAACGTCGTCAACTCCAGGGATCGCAGAAGCTCGTAGGTGGCCGCCCAAACGGTTGCACTTTGCTCGGTAGTAAATTCCTCGCCCTTACGCCGCTTTGCAGAAGATCTGTTTGTATTATCTCTGGTGGCGATAGCGGTCATCGGTTTGGTCCTTTCCATGCTGAGCGGAGAGAATTGCGCCAAGTCGCAGCTCTAGCGCCCTCTGGCGGGCGCCGCCGGCGTACTTCTAAGTGGCTGTGGAACTTTCTAAGCCCCGCGGACCATCACGCAGGGTTCGCGGTCGGAACGTCCCTCAGCCCCGTCGGTTCCCAGGCGCGCGCAAATTATCTTTCGAACGGACTCGGCCGAAGCCGCTTTGTCGCGCGCGAGGAAGGATTGCACGCATTCGAGACACGCCGGCCAAATGGAAGGCAGCCACAGCTGTTTTGTGATCGCGTTGGCTCGACCGGGATTCCCGATTGCCGGCGCTTGCGTTAGGACGAAAACAATAGTCTCATTAGGTCTCTGCGGGGCCCGCAATAACCGAGGGGATTAAAGATGAGGCGCAATTTTGTTGCATTTGTCGTTGCGATTGCACTTATCAGCTGTGCTGGCGTAGCGCGTGCCGCGGAGCCGGCCTACTCAGAGGGTCACGTCTGGGTCATCACGATGATTCGCGTTAAGCCGGGTATGATCGATCGTTATGTGGGAGAAATCCTGCCATCGTGGAATGCTTTTTTCGACGGCCTCAAGCGCCAGGGCGAGCTGATCGACTCTCACATCATCGTGGGCGATGCAGCGACGCAACAGGACTGGAACGTTATGATCGTCAATGTTTATAAAAATTGGGCTTCGCTGGACGGCCTGTCCGAAAAAATAGCCGATCTGGCCGAGAAGATTCTCGGCCCGGAGGCGGTACAAGTAAAAACCCTGACCGCCAGGGACCAAATGCGAGAGATCATTGGTAATAAGACGATGCAGGAGATTATCCCGCATGATGCCACAGCGCAGCATTGAAAGAAGAATACTTCTTGCACGGTTGGCGACGGCGTAAACAATTGCGTTTCAGCTTTGGCAGAGTTTAGCGGCACATAAATCCAAATCGTCGGCTTTTGCAGGGCCGAACGCGCTTCGCGGCAATGTCCATTGTCAGCCCCGAACCGGCGTCTCATGATGTCCGCTGTCTGGTCGCTCTCGATCCGTGCTTAACGTTAAGGGCCACGGTGCGGCTTAGCGACATAATGCGCCGGCAAATGCACTTCGGAGTCACATTCGCGGTCTATTTCGGACCATGGGCACGATGCCGCCGTGGCGCGCGCTGCTCGGTTCGGGAGGCTTGACGATGTGTCGCGGATGTTTCAACCAGCTGCTCCTTCGCGATGAGTTCCAGTCCGGCGGAATCGCCGGCCCACTCGGCATCGCCGCCGGCACGCCCACGCGACGCGCGTTCATGGCCTATTCGGTCGGCGCGGCCTCCGCGTTGACCGCCGCTGGGACCGCTCCGGCCTTCGCAGCGGACGAAGGCGCCGACCTCATTTTGCGCGGCGGGACGGTCCGTCCGCTGCCCGGCGCGCCAGTCTGCTCGGCGCTCGCGATCAAGGGCGGCAAGGTGCTTGCGGTCGGCGACGACAGCGCGCTGTCGGGCCTCAAGACCGGCGACACCAGGATCGTCGATCTCGACGGCCGCACCCTGCTGCCGGGGCTGATCGATCCGCACTGCCACACGCTCCTTGCCGCGCTGATCTTCGAACTGCTGGACGATGTCGGCTTCGCCAAATATCCGACCCGCGAAAAAGTCGCGGCCCATCTGAAAGAGGTCGCGGCGGGCACGCCGAAAGGGCAATGGATCGTCGGCTCCAATTTCGACAACCTTCTGCAAGGCGGTGATTTCACCCGAGCGGAATTGGATGCGATCTCAACCGATCAGCCGATTTTCGTCTGGTACACCAACGGGCACGACGCCTGCGTCAACAGCGAAGCGTTCAAAAAAGCGGGAATTGCCGAAGATTCAGGCGATCTGCCGGGCGGCGGTCATTTCGGCCGCGGCGCCGACGGCAGGCTCAACGGCCTGGTTTACGAGGAAAGCGCGATGCTCAAATTCGCGGTCCACTTCCTCGGCAAGATCACGCCCAAGGTCGCGGCCAAGGCGGTCACACATTATTGCCAGCACATGGGTTCCGTCGGCAACACGATGCTGCACGAGCCCGGCACGATCCGCGCCGACTGGATCGAGCAGTTCGCCAAGCTTTCGAATGCGCTTGCCTGCCGCACCAGCGCCAGCGTGATGTTCGACGACATGAAGGGCCTGACCCCCTGGCGCAACCTCGGCCTCGGACCAAAAGGCGCGACCGTCGGCAATTCGAAGTTCTCGCTCTATGGCGTCAAGATCGTCGGCGACGGCTCCAACCAGACCGAGACCGGGGCGCAGACCAAGCCCTATCGGAACTCGACCGCCAAGGGTTCGCCGAATTTCGACGCCGCCCAGATGAAACAGATGGTCGCCGAAGTTAAGGCCTTCGGCCTGCCGATCCTGATCCACTGCAACGGCGATCACACGATCGACATCGCGCTCGATGCGATCGAGGCGGCCTATGCGGGCTCGACCGATTATGGCGTCAACCGCATCGAGCACTCGACGATGGCGCGTCCAGACCAGATTCTGCGCATGAAGAAGCTCAACGTGCAGCCGAGCTTCCTGATCAACCACCTGCGCTTCTACGGCGCCGCCTATCGCGACCAGATCTTCGGCCCCGAACGCTCGGCCTTCATGGATCCCGCCGGGGCTTGCGTCAAAGCCGGCTTGCCGTTCACGCTGCACACCGATGGACCCTGCTCGCCGCCGGGACCGCTGGCGCTGATCAGCACCGCAGTGACCCGCCGCTGCATTATCGACAATTCCGTGGTCGGCCCCGAGCAGGCGATTTCGCTTGACGACGCGATCCGCGCCGTGACCATCGACGCCGCCCGCCAGATCGGCCAGGGTGACCGCCTTGGCTCGCTGGAAAACGGCAAGGAAGCCGATTTCACGATCCTGGAAAGCGATCCCTACAAGGTGAGCCCGGATGCGATCGCCGACATCAAGGTCAGCGAGACCTGGGTGGCGGGGGAAGGCAAGTTCGCGGCGTGACCGACCGCCCCCGCGCCGTCGCTGCTCGTGTGAGATCAGCAGCCGCTCGATAGACCTTGGGTCTACGAAGCCGGCGCACCGGTACCCGCTTTGACATTTGCCTTCAGCATCGCCAGCAGCGCATGTTCCACACCTCGGAGAGCTTCGCCGGACGCAGCGGACGGACAATCGGCACCAATGTGGTCGTCGAGGTCCACGATGGCGATCAGTTCAGGATCGTCGCGACCGAGGTGGCTGTGATAGTCCCTGATGATAGCTTCAGAAGCGGCACGACCGACGACCACGGATAGGTCGCGGCAACCTTGACCGTGCTGCCAGGGCTGTTGTTCGGCGAAAACGTCACCGTTACTGACACTGAACTCGGCGTCAGCACGCTGCTGCCATTCTGAACCATGGTTTGCAGCGCAGACGTAGTCGCGGGCGCGCTGCTCATCGAGCCGTGGACCACGGCGTATCGGACCCCGGCATGAACCAATTCCTGAAGCGCCTGCTGCTCCATTCCGTAAATCCCGAGCTCGATGATGCCGAAAATCACCATCAAGAACGGCGCGAGGAGCAGAGCGAATTCAACCGCGGCGGCGCCGCGCCGATGTCTCGCCAGATCGCCGACGAGCCTGGCCGCGCGCATGATCAGCCGGTGCGGACGTAGGCGGTGGCCGTCACCGTATAGGGCGAGGTAAAATTGATCCATGGCACCGGAAATGGAATCGGGACGCTGTTGGCTACGACGGCTTTCATGAATTTCTGAAGGACGGTACTGCCCGTGCAGCTCCCAGTGCAGCTGACCGAAGTCGGCATGGTCGGCACGGTGCTGGAGGTCGAGACGCAGTAGCAGACCGCGCTGGTAGATACGGTGATGCCACTGCCGTTCGCGGCCTGAGCCGCCGATGTTGCCCCGGCCGCGGTGGCGTTGCCCCCGATGCTCATGACGTAGGTTACGGTATCCTGGAGCGCCTCGTCGACGTTGGCTTGAGCTTCATAGAGCTGCGCAAAATCCCAAAGGCAGAGCAACATCGGCAAAAGAAACAGCGACAGGACCAGCGCCGCCTCGACGGCGACGGCGCCGTCCGCAGCGACAAGGAGGCGGTGAAGCATTTTCATTTGCCCCTCAGTTCAACAGGACCCCAACGGCACCGGCGCCATTGCCGCCGATCCCGCTGGCATCCGGACTGATCGACCAATTGACGCTATTGAGAATGAGTTGGTTGACTACCAGCGTCAGCGCGTCGCTCGTGACGTTCGATGCGGAGTTGAAGGTGATGTTCCGGCTCGGCAGATAGATCACGCCTTGCAGCAGATGGCTGCTAGACGTTCCGTCGATGGAAAAGCTGCTGATGCCCAAGCCCGCCGGCTCGAACATAAGAAAGTTGGCGTAAGTTCCGCTGGTCGGCGCCGACAGATTGGCGGTCACGTTGGAGTTGAACTGAATATAGGAGCCGCCGGTCACGAAATAGAACGTCACGCCGGTGCCGTTGATCGTCCAGCCGCTGTTGATGTTCCAATTCGTTCCGTTGAATATGTAGAGGCCGGCGGCGAGGTTCAGCGTGCCGGTGCCGTTGAAGTTGAAGCTGCCGCAATAGGTCCCGGGGCTCAGGTTGGTCGTTCCGGAAAAGTTTTGACCGTTGACGGTGCAACCGCCGACCGTCGGTTTAGGGATATTGCCGGCATAGGGATTGGCCGCGGTCGTACAATTGTTGGTCAGATGGTTGATGGTCGAGCCGCCATTGACGGTGGAGCCGCCGGCGACGCAGACCCCGGCGACGTTCCGCAGGCTCGAATTGAACATCGCGGCACTCGAACTGGTCGACGCGACGTCGATCTGGCAGCTCGGCGCGTTTAGTGTGACGCCGCTGTTGATCAGCAGGGTCTGGCTGCTCGACGGATCAAGCACGAGAATGCAAACCGGATTGCCGGCAGCGCTCGCCGTGGCCGAGGATGTCGTGACTGGGCCCGCCGGCAGAAACAACGCGCTGAAAAACTGGTTCAATTTGCGCGTTCCGGTGACTGTGAGGGTCGCTGGATTGGACGCTACCGTGACCGTGAGTGTATCGCCGGTGCTTGTCGAAAGCCCGTTGAGAGCGGCGACGTTCGCTGCGATGGCCGTGATCTGCGCGGTGGTGTCGCTGCCGAGATACGACGCGGCCGCCGCTGCGGCGGTCTCGACGATGCGGTCCATCTGGCGATGGTTCGTGTACCAGTTGGCGGTATCGAGCGCCAATCCCAGGAAACCGACCAGCACGGGCATCATGAGTGCGGTGGTCACAGCAAAGTTGCCGCGGGTCTCGGAACGGAGGGCGCCCAGCCGTTTACGGAGTCTGCGTATGGCTTGAGGCATTTGCGGCGTCGTCAAGGTCTTCGACATCGAGCTTGCCTGCAATGGCAGCAGGCTGCCGCCCAGTGTTGTCCATGCCGACTGCCGCAATGTGACCCGAGCGTCAGTGAAAGAATGCATCCTGCGGCCGATGTTGGACCGGCCCGATAGACTAAGACCGACACAATTCGGTTTGGTAGCCAGTGCGGCAGCAAAACCGCGCCGGCGCATGCTAAGAGCCCATCCGGGAAGTTTGGATTCATGGCGAGGGGTTTGCAGCAAGTCGCCTGAGCATGATGCGGATCATGGCGAGGCGAATGAATGCAGCGACGGTTGTGGTGTAGCGCTCAAAGTCGCGGGCCAGGCGGCGATTGCGACTGATCCAGGCAAACGTCCTTTCGACAATCCACCGTTTGGGCAGCACCTCGAAACCGGCAATGTCCGATCGCTTGACGATTTGCAAACTCCAGGCACCGGTATGCCGCACGGTCAACGCCATCTTGCGTCCCGCGTATCCGCCATCAGCAAAGATGCGTTCGATGAACGGGAACAGTCGTCGCGCTCGACGCAGCAAGTGGAAAGCCCCATCACGGTCCTGAACATCAGCGGGATGAACGACGACGTTCAACAAGAGGCCCAGTGTGTCGACCAGGATGTGCCGCTTTCGACCTTTGATCTTCTTGCCCGCGTCGTAGCCCGAAGGATCGAGCAAAGACCCCCTTTTTGCGCCCCCTTCGCGGTCTGCAAGTCGATGATGGCTGCGGTCGGGCTCGGCTCTCGGCCCTCCTGCTCGCGCACCGCGACGTACAGTTCGTGATGAATGCGCTCCAACGTGCCGTCCCAGTTCCAGAGCTCGAGATAGTCATACACCGTGCTCTTGGGCGGCAGGTCCTTGGGCAAGGCCTTCCATTGGCAACCGGTCCACAAGATATAGAAAATCCCGTTCAGCACCTCGCGCACATTCACCGACCGTCGCCGCCCGCCATGTCTCGCAGGCGGAATCATCGGCTCGACAATCCCCCATTCGGTATCGGTCAGATCACTCGGATAACGAAGGCCGTTGCGATCCGCAGAACGGCGGTGTTCAGGCTTCCACATCGGGCGCTCCCAAAAGAATCAAGCGCCCAATAAGGAATCACATCCAATTCATTCAACTCAAGAAGTTTCCGGATCGGCTCTTAGGCAATGCTCTCCATTTCCATCAGCGAAGGCAGATCGAAGTTCATAGTCGGATACGTCTGCCACCACGCATAGTCACGAGCAAGATTGTGGGTAGTACTACCGCACGGCAACGCGTGCCGGCGCTGCGCTGTGCTTCGAGCCTTGTTGACGCTTTGCCTAAGTACTCGGTGCTCGGACCACGACAATTGTCATCGACGGAAAAACGCGCCGTTCAGCGCGCAATCAAGCACCAATCCATTTCCGGCCGCGGCGCCGGGGAGCGAGCCCGGCATGACTTCTTAGCCACGAATTGTTTCTAGTTTTATCGATTGATCGGACGTAACGTCGGATAACGCATGACCGCGTCTAGCATCCGGCTGAGCTAAATATCCCAGCAATGCCCGGACACCAGGTCGCACCAATGGGTCTATTCGGACGTTTGCGGTCGCGGATCGATCAGGCGTCCGCCGAGCCGCCGCCCACTGAGATCTTGGCCGCTCTCGTCGACGATCTTTATGCGCCGGTGGCATCATTCGCGAGTGGCGCGGTTACGGTAGCACTCGTCGGCGGCATCGCCGCGTCGCGTACCGGCAACCCGTTGTTGACGCTGCTGACGGTCTGTACGGTTGCCGTCGCCGTCGCACGCCTGGTCGTTACGCTCGAATACCGAAACAGCAGGCCGGCTATCAGCCGCAACGCGGCGGCTCTCGGCCGTTGGGAACGGTGGTTTGCAACCGGCGCCTGGGCGTATGCAGCATGCATCGGCGGCCTGTGCTTCGTCGTCTTCGCCTTCGCCGACGACCCGTTGAGCCAGCTCCTGCTCAACGCCAATGCCGTCGGATATACAGCCGGGGTTGCGGCGCGCAATTCCAGCCGGCCGCGGATCGCGCTCGCGCAGCTCTCGCTCATTCTGGTGCCGATCTCGATCGGCAGTGCGCTTCGCGGCGGGCTTGCCTATACGGTGCTGGCGGCGATCACATTCCTGTACTACCTCGCAGCCATCGAAATCACGCGATATTTGGGACAGCATCGCTTTCAATTGCTGGTCGCCAACCGCGAAGAGGGCGAGCTTGCGGGCTCGCTCGCCGAACAGAACCTCCGCTTTGACGCCGCCCTCACCAACATGGCGCAGGGGTTGTGCATGTTCGATCGCGAGCAGCGGCTCCTGATCTCCAATCGGCGTTTCGCGGAGATCTTTCGGATTCCGCCCGACAGGCTTGCGCGCGGCATATCCATAGGCAAGGTGATGGCGCTTGCTCAGGCCTGGGACAAGAACCCTGAGCTTGCCGCCGCCGCCCAGCGCAAGATGCTCGCCGAATCGCCAAACAGCCCGGTCGTGACGACCCTGACCGATGACCGCATCATCTCGATCACGCACCGGCCGATGCCCGACGGCGGCCTGGTGGCTACGTTTGACGACATCACCGAACAGCGCCGCGCCGAGGAGCGGGTATCGTATTTGGCGCGCCACGATGCCCTGACCGGGCTTGCCAACCGGGTGCTGTTTTATGAGGGCCTGATCGAATGTCTTCGCGGCCTCCGCCGCGGCGAATCCATCGCCGTGCTGAGCCTCGATCTCGACCGCTTCAAGAGCGTCAACGACAAACTGGGCCACCCGGTCGGTGACAAATTGTTGCAGGCGGTGGCCAAGCGCATGCGCGGCTGCGTTCGTGAAGATGACGCGGCGGCGCGGATCGGAGGTGACGAGTTCGCGATCGTGCAGATCGCGCGGATTCCCGACGCCGGGACCTTGGCGTCGCGCCTCATCGAGTCGCTTGGCGCACCGTATGATCTCGATGGCGACCAAGTGGTCGTCGGGGTCAGTATCGGTATCGCCATCGCGCCGGCCGACGGCACCGAGCCGGACGTGCTCATGAAGAACGCAGACCTGGCGCTGTACCGGGCCAAAGCCGACGGCGGCGCCACCTATCGCTATTTCGAAGCTGAAATGGACGCGCGCATGCAGGAGCGCCGCGTTCTCGAACTCGATCTTCGCAAGGCCATTGTGAACGGCGAATTCGAGCTTTATTACCAGCCGATCATTGATATCCGCACCCGCCAGATCATCAGCTGCGAGGCGCTGGTTCGCTGGCATCATCCGCAGCGCGGCCTGGTGCCGCCGCTCGATTTCATCTCAATTGCTGAAGAAACCGGCCTTATCGTCCCGCTCGGAGAATGGGTGTTGCGCGAAGCAGCAAATCGTGCGGTGCAATGGCCGAAGCGCGTGACCATCGCGGTCAACGTTTCTCCTGCCCAGTTCAAAAGACAGAACTTCGTGCAAACCGTCGTCGGCATACTCGAAGAGTCCGGCCTGGAAGCCGGCCGGCTGGAACTGGAGATCACCGAGCTGGTACTGCTGGAGGACAATCAGACGTCCTTCGAAATTCTCCGTCAACTTCACGATCTCGGCATCAAGATCGTCATGGACGATTTTGGTACCGGCTATTCGTCGCTCGGATATCTCCGCAGTTTTCCGTTCGACAAGATCAAGATCGATCAGTCCTTTATTCGCGACCTGACGACGAAGAACGAGAGCATCGCTATCGTTCGTGCCGTGGTCGGTTTGAGCAGCAGCCTCGGCATAACCACGACCGCCGAAGGCGTCGAAACCAAGGAACAGCTCGTCCGCCTGACCGCCGAGGGCTGCAACGAGGTGCAAGGCTTTTTCTTCAGCCGGCCGCTGCCGGCCGCCGAGATTGAACCACCGTTCGGTGAGGCGAGCCCGCGGTTCAAAAATGTCGCCGCGTGACGACCGGCGCGATTAACACCAACTGGCTTCATCGGCGTGAGGCGCCCGCAAAAGCTCATGAATGTTCGCATCGATCACGCGAAAGCCGACATTGCCATAAAGCTTCTGGCGGCCATCGTTGAGCACCAAACTCGGACTGCCTTCGATCCGCATCTTGTCAGCATCTTGATAGTCCGCGGCCAGGCGGGCGAACGCGGCGCCGCTGTAAATGAGTTCGTCGACGGCACCAATATCGGCACCGAGGCCCTCGGCAATGTCGCGTTGAATATTCAGGCAGTCTTTAAAGAACGCGCAACGCAATGCCCATACGACTCGATCAAAAATGCCCGGCCCTGATGCCGTTCCAGCGACTCCAGAGTCGTGGTCCCACTGCTGGACCGCCTTCATAAACAGATGAGGGCTCGCCGACGTGAGCGGGCGTGTCTTCAACCACACCTCGGGGTGAACCTCAATGTGCGGAAAGCCTGCTGCCACATGCCGCAGGTGCGCGTTGAAGCCTTCGTATCCACCCTTTTCTTTCCAGCTCGAAGTGATCCTTTGAGCCGTATCACCGAACACCGAGCAAAACCGATGCTTTATTCGCACCGAGTTGCCAAATTTTTCTTTGACCGCGTCGATGCGCGCCTGCGCGACATATGCCCACACGCATAAGATATCCGAAAAGCAGGTAATTTCGACAACGGTCATTTCCCTTTTTCCAAGCGAAGCGTCCGACGCTGGCAGTCCTTCCGCTAGGCCGCCGGCCGTTTGATCTTGCCGATGTCGAGAAGCTTCATAACGACCTTCTCGTAATATGGCTCGGTAGTGCCGGCCCGGACCTTGTGCAAAAAGTACTTCTCGAACGCGACCTTGGCGACATGGACCCAACGCCCGCTCGATGCCCAATTGACGTTGCGCGGCGGGTTTTGCGGCATGGCGACTAAATGCCACGCCCGAATCGCCGAAGTCGGCGAGACAGATCGCGTTCCACGTCGCCTCGTTTGTCGCTTCCTCACCGCGAACGAGCTGACCGATATTAAGTGCCGTTGCCGTCACCATGGACTCGATCATGTACCCGGTCTTGGGCACGCCGACGGGGACCGCGGTCTGCTCCAGCGGAGCAATGGCGATGCAGACGCCAACCCCGAACACGTTGCGGAATTTCGGATTGCGCTGGTGCTTGTCGACGACAACAAAGCCGCGCGGATTGCTCAAGCCTTCGATCCCGCGCACCGCCGCAATGCCGCGGAATGCCGGGATCATCATCGCGAATTTGAACGGCAGCTCATGGGTCTTTTTTTGCTTGCCGTCCTCGTCGACTTCGCTCACATGCATCTTGTCGGCATCGATCTTGTCGGCCTTGGCGTTGACGATCCATCTGATGTGGCGCTGCCGCATCTCCGATTCGAGCATGCCCTTGGTATCGCCGACGCCGCCGACGCCGAGATGGCCGATGTAAGGCTCGGCGGTAACGAAAGTCATCGGCACTTTGTCCCGAATCCGCCGCTGACGCAGGTCCGCATCCATGATCATCGCGAATTCATAAGCCGGGCCGAAGCAGGATGCGCCCTGGACGCCGCCGACCACGATAGGACCGGGATTTTTGCAGAAATCCTCCCAGCGCCGGTTGGCCGCTGTCGCATGATCGACGTCGCAGATCGAGTTGGTGTTGCGCTCGGGTCCAAGGCCGTCGATCTCGTCGAAGGCCAGTTCCGGACCGGTTGCGATGACCAGATAGTCATAGTTCATAGTTGAGCCGTCACCCAGCTCGACACAATTCTCGCCAGCGTGAACAGACTTGGCGCCGGCCGCGCTGAACTCAATGCCGTGTTTTGCGAGCACCGATGCAAGGTCAACGGTTATATCGTCCTTCGACCGCCATTTTACCGCCACCCAGGGGTTTGACGGTGTGAATTGGAAGAACGGCTTGTTGGAGACGAGGGTGACGCGATCTTCCTTGCGCAACGAGTTCTTCAGCTCGTAGACGCACGAAACGCCGCCGATACCGCCGCCAAGCACGACAATGTGTGCCATCAATTCCTCCTGATCATGGGATCGGAAATCTCGATCCTCTTTTCCATGTTGATGCAAATTTTAATCAATTTGCCACGCTTGCCGCGGCCCTGTGTTGATCCAAATCAATTCGACTTTCTCGAAGCAGGACGGGCGGCTAAGGCCGGCAGGCGACCGCGGCATTACGAGGTGGCTGGTCTGTCACCTGGGCGACAAGGTCGCCGCCGTATCAAGCAGCAATTCGTCACTGCTGATCATGGCCGTCTCGTCGGTGCGCCGCGACGCACAGATGCGTCAGCCCATGGGGCGAACGGGGTTCGTCACCGACGGCCCTTGAGCAGCCCCGGCCTCGATCGATCAACACGACGATCCGGTATGAGCAGAATTGGCGTTGCCTCCTTAAGCGTATCTTAAAGTATGTGAATACACTTATCTTCCGCCATGCCTGAAAGACGACGCTGGTTTCGGACAAAGCCTCACGGTCTGGTGCAACGAACCGGGAAGATTTTGTTTGGCGAAAACGCCGAGGTCATCGATTGCCGCGTCATCGATCTATCGGCCGGGGGCGCCTGTCTCGAACTGCCGCGATCCTATGATCTGCCGCCGCGGTTCGAATTTCTGCATGGCCGCACGCGGACGATTTGCCGGCTGGCCTGGATCCGCGGTTACCGCATCGGCATCATGTACGAAGCGACCAAAGAAAGGGCCATGATCGCCGGTGGTCTGAGCCGGACCAGGCCGGGTGTGAGCCGGCTTTCGCGAGAGAGATAACAGCGCGACGCCGGTGGCGCCGCAGAGCCTAAAATGCGTTTGCAACGTGATCCATCGCCGATGTCCGGTCGTGGCCTGCTTTAGCCCTCGGCTCGGTCCGCTGTCCGGTGACGATCGGACCCACAGCGGACCACGAATATTCCGCGTATCAGGACCCTCATCATGGCTCTTGACCCGTCAATGCCCGTCCTTGTCGTCGACGATTTCGGCGTGATGATCCGCATCATCCGCAAATTGCTGCGACAGCTCGGTTTCATCGACCTTGACGATGCCGGCGATGGGCCGTCAGCGCTGGCGAAGATGCGCGCCAAGCTATGGCCTGGTGATCTCGGATTGGAACATGGATTTGATGTCCGGCTACGATTTCCTTTGCGAGGTGCGAAGCGATCCGGGCCTGAAGCGAACGCCCTTGATCATGGTGACGGCCGACGCCAAGACCGAGAACGTGATCGCGGCAAAAAAAGCCGGCGTCGACAATTGCATCGTCAAGCCCTTCGACCTGCAGACGCTCAAAGCCAAGATCGAAACCGTGCTGGTGGCGAGGGCGGTCTCAACAGAGCCGTTATGAGCGGTGCGGCGTGAGGCGTAAGTCGGGTTCGGACCGGCAATGCCGGAACGCATTATTCGATGACCGTCCGAGGCGATTGAAACTACCGGCCGGCCGCCCTCCCCTGGGAGGCCACGACGCTGTCGATCAGGTCGAGAATTTTGCGGCGGGTGTTGTCGTCCTCGACCTTGCCGAATGCCGCCACCAGGCGCATTCCGGCTTTCAAATCGCGGGCGTCAAGCTGCTCCGCCGCGCGCGCTTCCAAGCTACCTTCTTGTTCCTCGAAAAAATAGGTTATCGGGACATCGAGGGCGTGCGCGATTTCATAAAGCCGGCTGCAACTCACCCGGTTGGTGCCTTTTTCGTATTTTTGAACCTGTTGAAAGGTCAATCTGAGGGCGTTTGCGAGATCACTTTGTGAAAGAGACTTCTGCAACCGGCGCATGCGGATACGTTTTCCGACAAGCACATCGACGGGATGCTGACGCGACACTAATTTCAATCCTCCATAATGTTGGCTCTGGTTACTGGTGGTGGCGTAGCGGGAGTGGTTGGAATTTGGTTGGCGTAGTCTCCGTGTTCAACCTCAAATCACCCGGCGTTGGAGCGCCGGAACGGAGACCAACGCCATGATCAAGGTTACCACAGGAACTGATTCTTTCGCGCCTGGAAACGAGACTGCGGCCCACCTTTTCGATAACTGGTTTGATCCGATCGAGAGCGGTGTGCGCGATCGGGTGCGAGGGTTCATCGAAGAACTGATCCGGTGTGAGCTCGAACGCGGCGCTCGCTCGCCCTCGATATGGGCGCGGAAAGAATGGTGACTGCGGACAAGCAAGCTTCGTCGGCCATCGGCATGGCAGGCGCACCCGCTCGCTGACCGGGAGCTTCGGCAAGACCGAGATCAGCGTGCCGCGGGCTCGGCTGCAAACGCGCGAAGGCACCACCGAATGGCATAGCCAGGTGCTGCGAAGCTATCAGCGCCGCACGCTCACCGCCGATGCGCTGATTGCGAGCGCCTATCTCGCCGGCACCAATACGCGCCGGGTGCGGCGGGCTCTGGCAGCGCTATTCCGCGATGGCGTCAGCAAGGACATCGTGAGCCGGGTCTGGCGCAAGATCAAAAGCGATTGGGACGTCTGGAATGCTCGCGCGCTGACCGACGAGCCGATAGTGCGGCTGATCCTCGACGGCACCGTGGCTCGCGTCCGGCTCGATCGGAAGGCCACGGCGATCTCGCTGCTCGTGGTCATCGGCGTGCGCGCGGACGGCCAGAAGGTGCTGCTCGCGGTCAAGCACAGGGGCGGCGAATCCGCCGAGGCTTGGCGCACTGTGCTCGACGATCTGGTCGCGCGTGGCCTGCGGCGGCCGGCATTCCTGATCGTCGACGGCGCGCCAGGACTGGAGAAAGCGATTGCCGCCGTCTGGGACGGCGTGCCGGTGCAGCGCTGCACGGTTCACAAGCATCGCAATCTGCTCGCGCACGCGCCGGAACGCCTGCATGAGGAAATCGGCGCCGACTATACCGACATGATCTACGCGGCCACACCGGAGGACATCGCAATGCGCCGCAAGGGGTTCATCCGCAAATGGCGGCTCAAGCACCGCGCGGTCGCCGACAGCCTGGAAGAAGCCGGCGATCGGTTGTTCACGTTTGCACTCTTGCCGCCGAGCCAATGGCGCAGCGCGCGTACCACGAATGCAATTGAACGCCTGCACGAGGAGTTTAAACGTCGGATCAAAACCCAGACCGTGCTGCCATCAGCAGAGACTGCTGGCATGTTGTTCTGGGCCCTGCTCGCCTCCGGCCAGATCAACATGCGCAAGGTCGACGGCTGGCAAACCCTTGCCACAACGACTATCGATCACCCAATTGACCTCGCCGCCTGAACCGATAACCTCATGCCGCTGGAGATTGCGCCATATCGAATTCCAACACAAAGCGCGACGGCACCTTACTGGTTGAAACAAACCAATGTTCACTGATGCCGTCAAGACCAAGCGCCGCACGGCAGCTCGGCGCTGCGGCCATTCGCATTCAGCACAGGCCGCGTCGCCGTTTTTGAAATTTCCGGAACGCGCGGCGTCCAAAGCACACCTACAGCTTCCCCGTTTTGCCGGCATGCTGCGCAACGTTCTTGGGATCCTGACGGTTCGAGCCAACGCGGGCCCGCTCGCCGTCGTCCATGGCCGCCGTGACGCCTTCGTCAACGGCAACTACCTTGAACCCCTGCGCTACCGTGCGTTGTGGTGCGGCCGGGTCCAGGTTGTGGACGCAAGGGCATGCACTGCACTGGCAGCGGCCGCGTTTGTTTAATAGACTTCTCATCTCGTTCCTGGGGGAGGCCACGGAGAAGTAGCGGCAAGGGGAGCCGATCCCATGGCGTACGGTATCGGGGTTTCATCGAGAAATCCCAGCGTGCACGGACAGTTACGCAGCTCCAGCAGACCTTCGTCGCTGTCATGCTGAACGAAGGCCGCGAGAACGTTGGGTATGCGTCGACCCGCAACAAGGTCCTCGAATGCATCGCCCGGGACGAATTTCCTCGCGGCTATCTTGATGCTTACCGCAGCCACCAATGGCACGCGATCGATCCGGTGCTGCAGCACATTCAGCACACGCGCCGGCCATTTCGCTGGAATCATACGGCTTCGCGTAATCCGCTAACACGCCGTCAGAAGCTCTTCCTCAACGAGTGTCGTGAGCTGGGCGTGCATTCCGGCGTGACGTTTTCGCTAGCAACGTAGGCAGATGCAGGCGTTTGGGGCGTTATGTCGTCAAAAAAAATAAGATCTTTGGCAACCAGGCCAGTTCCGTGTGCCGGCGATGAATGCGGCGCGGCTCTGCACCGCATGATCGCCGAGGCGCTGATCGTCTGCCGCGCCACCGATCCTTCGTTGGAAGCAACCCTCGCCAGCTTCCTCGAAATTCACGTCATCGGTTCGCAAGGGATCGAAGCGTGCAATGACGCTCAAGTCTCCGGCCTGCTGGCAGCGTGGCGGATGCTCATTTACGCACACTCCGAAGCCGAGGCTGAGGAGGACAAGCTGGCGGAAAAACTAGAATTTTGCATCGCCTGTCTTGCCGCTCGCATCGAGTCTGCGACGGCCCGGCCCGCCGGCCTGCGCGTGCTGCCGCTCTGAAAGGCCCGGCGCCGGGCGGCGTTGGCAGGGCGTTTTGCTATCACGCCCCGGGCTCATCGTTGAGACGTCCGGGAACAGACCGCAATCCCTCGGGCAAACTCCGGCTCTGGCCAAAATCCCAGCGCTGCCGACGCCGTCACGAAGGCGAGGTTGTCGCCCGGAAGTGCCACTGTGCTCACCCGGTTGACGCGGCCCTGTAGCTCACGCATCAAATGCCCGGTCACCAACCGCCTTATGCGGCTCAGATCCGAAGCGGAGACGGTGCATGAGCTTGCGTGGCCTCATCGGCACGGTGCTCATCGCCATAGCGCTCGTGCGGGTCCCCTGCCCGGCTGGAGCCGCCGGCGCGGCAGACTCAACCTTACCGATCGCCACGACGTCCGATGTCGGTCCAGCGGCAAGGAATGCAACCGGCCAACGGCGGCAAGGTCGCGTCTGCGGATGGATCGGCGTCGAGGTCCGCCCGATGACGCGGGCCTTTGCCGACAGCCTGGGCATGACCGAGCCTTACGGTGCGATTTTTGGCCGTCCCCAACCCGGCACCCCGCGGCCAAGGCGAAAATTGAGCCGTACGATGTGGTCACGGCCGTCAACGGTGCGCCGCTCAGGAGTTGGCGCGACTTTGCCAAGATCATTTCAAGCATGGCGCCCGACACGCGGGTTTATCTGACCACATGGCGCAGCCGCCAATTGATCGACGTCCGGGTCATGCTTGGCCGCAAGCAATGTCGGTAGCGGTCGTAGCCGACCGTGCCTGGCCGCCTCGAGGAACTCGACTCGGCTACAAAGGATGCGCCGACAAGGCGACCGCTTGCCCGTCGCGTTTGGCACCATGAGAGCGGGCGCGGTCGATCGTTCCGTGCCGCAGCAGGGGCGTGACGTCCTCGGCCGCCATCGGCTTGGCGAAATAGAAGCCTTGCGCCAGTTCACACCCCCAGGATCTCAACAAGTCGAGCTGCTGCTCGGTCTCCACTCCCTCGGCAATCAGATCTATTCCCAGGTGACGAGCCAGTCCGATCGTGGCCTGGGCAACCGCCGCGCTGCTCGGGTCGGTCACCAGATCGGCGATGAACTCCTGTGCGAGCTTGATCCGATCGACCGGATATCTGCGCAAATAGGCCAGGGAGGAATAGCCGGTCCCGAAATCATCAATGGAGACCGAGATGCCGCGTTTGCGCAGCCGCTCGAGCGTGCTGCCGTGATCGCGCTTGGTCGCCATCAGCGTGGTCTCGGTCAGCTCGATCTCCAACAGGTGCGCCGGCAGGCCGGAGTCGGCGAGCGCGGTATCGATCTCCCGCTCTACCTCGCGCGGCGTCTTGAACTGAAGTGCGGAAAAATTGACGCCGATGCGATCGGGCATCAGGCATAGATCGAGCCATAACTTGGCCTGGCGGCAGGCTTCCAGCAGGACCCACTTGCCGAGGGCAACGATCAGGCCGCTCCGCTCCGCTGCTGGAATAAACGAATTTGGCATGAGCACCCCGCGCGTCGGGTGCCGCCATCTGACCAGGGCCTCCAGCGCGGTGATACGCCCGGAAATCAGATCGACCTGCGGCTGATAAACAAGGAAGAACTGCTCATTGGCGATCGCGCCGCGCAACTCGGTGAGCAGATTGACCCGGTTGCGGACCTCCAGGTCCATGGCGTCATTGAAAAAGCGAAAGGTCTGCCGGCCTTCCGCTTTGGCACGGTAGAGCGCCACGTCCGCATGCGAGAGCAAAGTCTCGGCGTCGGTATCGGGCTCGGACACGGCAATGCCGATGCTGATGCCGGCATGGACCTCGTTGGCGTCGACCCGAAGCGGCAGCGCGATCGCGTCGATCAGCTTCTTCGCCAACATTCCGGCGTCGGCCGGCTCGGCAAGATAAGGCATCAACACTGCGAACTCGTCGCCGCCGAAGCGGGCCACGGTGTCGGATGACCGGACGCTGTCGGTGAGCCGTTGCGCCACCGATTTCAGCAACCGGTCGCCGACCGGGCGGCCCAAAGTGTCGTTGACGTCCTTGAAGTGGTCGAGGTCGAGATACAGTACCGTAACGCAAGCGCCGCGCTGGCGCGCGTCAAAGATCGCGCGCTCGAGATTGGCCACGAACACACCGCGATTGACCAACCCGGTGAGCACGTCGAACTGCGCCAGCTTGATCAGCTTTTCCTCGGCCTCCTTGCGGCGGGTGATGTCATTCAGCGTCGACAGCAGATAATCGCGGTCGCCGAATTCGGCGGACTGCAAGCCGACCTCGACCCAGAACAACGTGCCGTCCTTCCTTCGACAGCGCCATTCGAATGTCTGCGGCACCCCCGCTCGCGCCGACTGAATGATTTTCATCGCTTCCGCCTCGGTATAAGGCGGCTCGTTCTGGGAAATCTCGCCGATGCTCTTGGCCAGCAGCTCTTCGCGGCTGTAGCCGAAGGCGTCGACCGCGTGCTGATTGAGGTCGACGAATTTAGCGGCCTCGACGTCGTGAACTAAGATCGCGTCGCTGGCCGCCTCGAAGATCTTGCGGAAGCGCTGCTCGCTCTGCCGCAACTTGGTTTCCTGGAGCTTGAGCTCGGTGATGTCGACGACGGCGCCGATGAGCCCGGCGACTTCGCCGGTTTCGGACCGGAACGGAAAAAAGTTCGCGAGCCAATGACGCGGCACGCCGGGTTCCTTGCGGGTCTCGCCGTGAAGCTCGATGTTAAGCACCGGTTCGCCGCGCTCGTAGACCGGGCGGTACAGCTCCATGATATAGTCGGCCATGTCCGGCAACACTTCGCGCAGCGTGCGGCCGATATGCGCTTCGACCGGCAAGCCGTTGATCTCGGCCATGCGCTCGTTGATGCGGACGAAGCGGTAGTCCATGTCCATCAGGACGAGGCCGACCGGAGAATATTGATAGACCTGCTCGATCTCGGACAGCTTTTGCCGAACGTAGCGGTGCAGGCTTTGAATCTCTTCGGCCTGTTTCGGCGCGGCCGACGGCGCATCGTCGGGCCCCGGCACCGCCATTGGCAATCGCGCCCGCACCTCGCCCCGTGAGACGCGCTTTCGCTCCATTCGTCCGGTGTCCGAGCCCATAGTCCTCCGGCGCGCCGACGCCGATGCGACGTTCGGCATGGCCCCCACCCATGCGCGCATCGAGCCGCGATTCCACTACGCAGTGCTACGGAGGACGACGGGCAGCCTCAACGGCGCGTTAACGGTCGTTCGGAGGCACCAAGGAACAATTGAGGGATGCGCGCGCGGACGGCAGCGCAATCCTCCCAAGCGGGCGGTCCGCTATCCGATCAGCCCGCAGCGCACCGCGATTGCGGCCAGCCAGACCAGCCCGGCGAAGCAGATCGCGCAGAACACCGCCGCCGAACCGAAATCCTTGATCCTGCGGATCTCGACCTGCCGCTCGCGGGTGACGTAGTCGGCGAGCTTCTCGATTCCGGTGTTGAGGAATTCAACCGCCAGCAGGATCAGGAGCGACCCGACCATCATGAGGTACCAGAGGACTCCCGGTGCGACGATGAGGCCCAAAACGATCCCCGCGGCAAGGAGCATCGTCTCCTCGCGCAGCGCGGCCTCGTGGGCGATGCCGTAGCGCAGCCCACGCATCGAATTGAAAAACGCGTTGTAAAGCCGTTTCACCTGGGGGGTCCAATTGTGCGGTGGGTCGATGGAGCGGGGCGGCCAGTCGATACGTGGTCTAGTCTATACGCGGTCGCGCCGCGATGCGCGAGCGCCGGTGGGGCTTTGTCGCTTGTGCCGCGGCAAGCCGCTAACTATAGTCCGGCCGCCTTGGCGGAGCGTAGCGCAGCCCGGTTAGCGCACCAGTCTGGGGGACTGGGGGTCCCGAGTTCAAATCTCGGCGCTCCGACCACTAATAACGTCGATAAATTGAGCATTTCTTTGATTTCTTGATCTCCCCGTAGTTTGAGCTATTTTCGCTCGGGGCTACGTCGGGGCTACAAAAACTGCGCTTCATCTATTAGGCAAATGATAGCCTGCCGATCCTTATGCCGATCTGCGGAACGGTCTCATCAAAGACGACCTCCTGAACTACATCGTAAAGCATCGAGTCCTCGGGTGGTCTGGGCTTGCAACTCGGCTCAATGAGATCAACGGCCACGACCCGCCCTCTTAGTCTGTCTGCGGGCACTTCCATTACCTTTGCATACTTGCTCGGCTCGCAGACTATGCCGACATTGCCAACGTTGAAGTTTCCGAGATGCTTCGATCCGCGGAATTCATCAAGGGATTGACACTGTCTCGGGGGTAGCGGCTGGAGGCCGTGCGTCTTGATATGAAACCTGCCGTCGGCGTGATAGCTCGCATGTGCATCCCACTTCCGGTCAGGGTGAGGCACAAGCACATAATACCCGCTCGGCGAGCGCTTGATCCGTAGGATGAGCCAAAGGTTCCCTTCGTCGCGCGCTGCCACCGCGAATAGATGGTTCATCACTGCTTGCCGCCGGTTGAGACGTGGCAGTCTAAGAACAGTCACCGCTAAAGACGCCAAATTCCTTGCAAAGGTTGACTTTCAGCTTGTCTGGATAAACGGCGTAGTGCAGGGCCACGTAGGTGCTTCCGCTCCCGTTGTTCGGTCCACACAACGCCTCCAATTTGTTCCCATACGAACTCATACCGCGAAGCCGAAGGTCGGTGATCACCGGGCATTCGTAACCCGACGCAATAATCAACTTTCTGATCGCCGACACGTATTTGGGATTGGCAGCTAAGAACTTCCGGTTTTTCAGAATGTCGGTCGGGTCTGGCTGATCGGTTGCGGTGGCCTGTGAACGACCAGACGCCTCATCAGAGTCTTTGTTTCCGAGAATGGCAAAGACGGCGCCGAGAATTATGAGCACAAGGAGTATCAAGAGTGCGCGCCCCATTGACCGCCCCTCCCATTGATGGCTTTGCTATCGTACACCGGACGTAAAGCTAGTGCGACGGCGTGGCCGTTTCAAAGCGCATTGTCGGCGCGTTGCATCCCGCCCGACTATTCCATTTTCACGCCGCCTCCCGCTGGTGCTGCCACGCGGCGACTTCGTCAGCGAACCACGCCTTGCGGTTCGGGCCGATCGATATCGACTTGGGAAACAGCCCTTCCCTTTCCCAACTCTGCAATGTTGATCGTGCAATCGGGATCAGGTCGAGAATTTGCTTCTCGCTCATCATGCGGCGGGGCTCTTGTGCATCACTGCAATGATCCCACACCACGCCGCGGTCATGAGCAAATATCGCCCGCAACTCCGCTGTGTAAGGTGACATGCCGTTGGTCATGCGGCCGCCCAGCCCAGAATTTCGCGGAATTCATCCTTAACTCGCCGATCGGAACCGAAATCTTTTTGCCATTGGTCAACAGTCGGGAGCGTTGCACCTTTGCGCACCATCTCTCTGACAATAGCGCTACGCTGTTCGCTGTCGAGATCGTGCCGCCTCATACGCCCAAAGTGCGCGCAGCCAAAACCAGCTCAGCTCCCTGTCACGCATTCGATTCTTTATAGAGCCGAGCCCGAGCACAAAGTCATGTCTGGGTTTGCCGTCAACGCGGACAGCGCGGACAAGATCGAAGCTGGTAGAGGCCGTGGCCCGCACACCCGGACGGTACTCCCGCCAGCTCGGATCATAACCCTTCAGACTTCGCTTGCGGAGGCGAATGAACCCAAGGCGGTAGTTACCAAAGGTTCCGCCGTCGCGATGTTTGGTAACTACGTCGCTAGCGTCATCATTCATCGTCATGCCGTCGCGCGGCGTCACTTCGGAAGTCATAGGCACAGGAACCTCATTGCGCGCCGCCAACGGCCACGCTTGGCATCTCGGTCGGACTCTGATTTTCCGATGCCCGCAATATACGAAACGCAACGGCATCAGTCTATATGGTTACTAACAGTAACCGAGGCGCAAGCCATTGATTTACAAGTGGTCCTTATATGGACCACTGTTTCAAACGGTCGTTTCAAACGATGGGAGCTAACAAGCTTCATAACTCGATCGCGCTTAGTTCTTGCGTTACGTCGCGCACACCCGGAGCGTTCCACACGTCCTGATGTAAAATGAACCGGTGGCTATTGGTCCGCTGCACGAACGTCGCACGTTCGGCAACAACGCTGTAGGGAACAAGCGCCGCCCGGAGAACCGTATAGTCCTCATTGAATAGTACGCCCGCCAGAAAATCGAAGTGCCGCCCTGTAAAATCGCGGATAGCTCCAAGCTGACGCGATGCGTTGTGGCGCGTCACCCGCCGGCCTTTGATTTGATAGCGCGCACCGTCAGAACCAACAGCATCGATGTTGGGAGCGGAGTTCGTATCAGACCGCGTCCAGTTGAACGCCCGGCAGAAAATGACCTCCGCCAGATCGGCTGTGGGATTATTGGAGCTTCGCAAGATACCTCGCGCTCGCAGCTCCTCCATGATGTTCGCATGGAGCGACAGCAATTCGCGGGGAGAGAGCTTTTCAAGATCGGACATTCGACCCCCGATGACCCTAGGGTGAACCACCAATTTGGAGAGTTTACCAAGTCACAGCGCGGAAGACCAGATCATGAGATATGCTGCAAACCGGTTGGCACTGATCGAACCAACGACAGCGCTGTGGTACTCATAGGGACCAAACAAACAAAGATTTATCCGCATTTATTCGGCGGCAATCGGTCGCTGGCTTGCCACTTGCGCGGCGCTGGCGATGGCGGAAGATGCGCAACGCCGACCGCGGGTGAAGCGCGGTCGGCGTCACTTGCCATCATGTGAAAGGACCACATCAATGACCAGCAAGCAATATAACCATCACGCCGCGCTAACGGAACGGCTCGATGCCAAAGATCGCCAGCTCAGAATTATGCTAGCCGACGCGGAGATTGCTGGCGGGACGCTGGACGAAAGCCGCTATGACGCGATCGAAGACGAGTGGGTCGCCATGTTCATCGAACGGGAGGAAGCGGCGGCCCGAATATCCGCGGCGCGGCCGTTGCAGAAATCTTCAGGAAGTTTCTGGTCTAGCCAGATAAGGCAACACCGCGGGAGGGAAGGCCCGGTTAGCGCCGGGCCTTTTCGGCTTTCAACTCCGCGTCAGCCGCCCGCTCTGAGGGAAATCAGCGTTTGGTTCGGCCCCGATTGTGATTCGGCTGAGGCGGCAGAGTAGGTCTTTCGGGCCATGATTCTGGCGGCCCATGCATCGTCGCAATCAGATCAGCCGCAAAATAGCTAAGCAATGCTGCCCCTTCGGCGCACCATTTCAGGTGCCGAATTATGTCTTCTTTCCCTTTTAGTTGCCTCGCGCGTTTGTTGCCGTAAAAATCCTCCAGTTCAACTGTTGTTTTTCCTATAGCTAGATTAGTTAGGGTCGTGAGCGGAGCATAAATCGCCACGTTCCTATGTTCCGCCAGTTGATCAACCTGCCTCAGAAGCCAGAGCAGGTCGTCGCTGAAATCGTTGCCGATTTTCCGAAAATGCTCCAGCTTCGACTGTGGTTTTTAAAATATCACGTTGCGTTCGATCACTAGAAAGCCGGTTCCAAATCGCATAGGGAACGGGTCCGCGCCCGATCGCAAACCAAAATAAAATGGCTAGGTTCTCGTGGAGACTATTCCAGGCTAAGGTAACTTGCCCTATCTCATCAGCATAGGGTTTAAAATGCCGCCGCACCTCTGACCACGGCAACCGTGGGAAACTCATGGCACGCCCACCCTAAACGCGATCCCCTTAGTTTGGATCAACCTCAATCGAATAACCGACAGTTGGATGCATATGGGGACCCATAACCCTTATCTTTACGATGCGAATGCCGATGGTGCCGCTGGGGTAACGTTCTAAAACTTCAGCCGTAGCATCCGTAGGGATAAACTCACACCCGAAATTCCTTAGCAAATCAGGCGAAAGATATTTGCTGTGCGCCAGCAAATTGACGACCAACAATTCCGCCAGTGTTTCTTCGTCGCCGCAAAAAGGGTGTGTCTTTCCGAAATGAAGTAAATCCTTATCTTGCGCGCCCGCCAGTGAGACGGCTTGCAACAGGCCAAGGAACATAAATGCGCAAAGTTTTTTCATACACGTAGACTATAGCATTCCGCGGCCATCGGGTAGCGCATGGCCGTGCTTGCCGGCGATGATCCAGTCGCCTAGCTCGCCGCCGCACTGTTCACGCTGGAGAGCGCGCGGGACGCCATCGAGAGCGGCGATTAGCTTGAGCAACTGGCCGCGATCGTCGGTGCATTCGGTCATGACGCGCTCAGACCAACGGTTGCGATATGGCGCGCTGGATGTCGATTTGCTGCGCCGCGTCTTTCAAGGCCGTCGATAGCTTTTTCTGAAGGCCATAGTCGCCAGTGGCGCCGCCATCGCCATAGAGCGCGGCGTTGACCGCGGCATGAATTGCCGCCTTGAACGTCGCAAGTCGATCAGGCTTGGCAACGTCGTCTGGGTTGGTCCAGAATTTCATCTTCGGCTTTGTCCAGTTGAACATTAGCGTAATCCTTGTGGTTTTGAATTCTTATCGTGAAGCGGCGTTGGAGGGCTCGATGCGCGAGCGACGGCGGCGCGGAGCACTAAGATAAAGCTGTCAAGGTCGCTGGCGAGCCCCTCATAGAGCTGAAAGTCAGCAGCCGAGAATTTGCCGGTTGCGTCGACCAATGCGAGGAAGATGCGATCGCGGGCGATGGCGCGGTGATCGATCGGCTTTGCTGATTTAAGCTCGGATGTGAAATGCACTGGTGGAACTCCTCGAATAATGGCAACTCAGCTCGGTATGATTTGCGACTTGCCGCGGTGAAACATGGGGGGGTCTCGTTGGCGATCGAAGGGGGTCTCTGGAATATGCAGAATCTTGCCGGTATATTTTGGGACCAGAAATCGAATCCAAAATCGCTTTTTGTTGCCGAAGACCCTACGTCACCCGGCAACGATGGGGACTCGACGGTGTGTCTGGGAAGGTTGAAGCGGCCCCGCGGCTGGTTCCATTGCGGGAGGGGAGAAGATACATCTTGCCGGGTGCCCCTCCTTCATTTGCCGCGATCACGCTCCGCGGCGGTCCCGAATCGCAACCATCCCTGGTGCACTTGGAAACCTTGGCGCCATTGGCGCCAGGGTTTTTCTCCGCTCAAGCCATCGTCAGCTTATAATAGTATGTTAATCGACGAAATGGCGTTAACTCATTGATATAGCGTCATATTGATGGTGAGTGATATTCCACCAGCTAAGCCAAGGCTAAGCGGAGCCCCGCTTAACCCGCCTTCCAGCATACCCCTGCCGGGTACAGGTATCGGGCGAGCAGCCAGCATGGACGGCCCCACATTCGGCCACAGCCGGCCGTGGGCGTGAGATATTGATGGCGAGGCATTCCCCTGTACTTCCGAGGTAAACGCCCCGCCATCGTACACGGCACCGGGAGGCACGGTGCCGAATAAGGGAAGGCGGCGACGCCCCGTTGGCTACCGGGACGCCGCCGCCGATCCGGTGCTCTCGGGGAGGGGGCACCGGAATATGTTGTGTCACGCCGCTTCCGCGGACGACGCTAAAGCCATTGCAATTCGCCAACGGTCCCAATAGATGCGCGTCCGGCGCGCACAGTCAGCCATGAAGGCGATACGGCGCGGATCGGATGGCTCAAGGTGCCTGACGCATACGGATTCCAGTGGGAGCGGCAGGGCGCGGCATCGCTCTCCGGTGCGCACGGCCGTAGCGGTGCAACGTCGATATGGTCGATATGGCATGGTGCTCGTTTCCGGGGCGGGTTTCGTCTCCAGCGTGGACGAAATGCGCCCCTCATTTTCGGTAGGCACGCGCTTGCGCTGGTCCGCGGAGAATGCGACGCGGCCCTCGCGCTCCGAGCTTTCCCCACGATTTCCCGGATGATCAGGGCTTGAGCCCTTATCAGTATCGGTCGGTTCGATCTTGGGACTCGTACTTGGTAACTCAGGGGGCGTCCCCTTGAGTTCTAGGGGTTGTCCCCTAAAACCATCCAGTCGTGAGCTTACGCCTTGAGCTTCTCCCACGGCGTACCTTGTGGGGTGTGGTTCGGTAGGGCCGTTGGAGTTGGCCTACGCGCGGTTCAATCAGAGCCGTCTCACGCTCTTTCTGTGAGACGCCTCATTCGAGATAGGCCAGGCGATGTCCGGACAGGTTCCGGACGACGTTGGCTAGGATTCGGAGGTTTTGCTCCAAAGTTTCGATCCGTTTCTCCATGCCCCTGATCTTGAGGAGCGCGGCAGTCGCGTCGTCTTGCGCGCGTTGCACCTGATCTTCCGGGAATTCATCGAGCTGTGCCGGCGCGTTCATGCTCTCGATGTGCGCGGCCAGCTCCTCATCAAATCTCGCCATTAGGTTCCTCCGTTAATGGTGGTGGATCACGCCGCGGTGCGCGCTGCATTGGCGGCGTCGCTCAATGTCTCGGCTTGCCTGAGCTTCGCCAGCTCGGCGCCGAGATCGATCGCGCGCAACTCGCCCGTCTCTCGCATGACGAATAAGCCATCGGAACGCCCCGCATTCAGATGGTGGCGCAAATACGCTCGCGCTTGGGCTTCAGTGCCCAGCCCGCGAATGTCGTTCTTCGGACCCAAGCCGGCGCGGTGGAAAAGCCACAACTTCATTTCCATGTCGTCAGCTCGCCTTGCGCCGTACCTGAGGCAGTCGGCAACGCCCCTTTTCGTGGAGTCGGTCGATTGCTTCGCCCAGCCGTTGGCGCAGCGCTGGTTCGGTCGCCTTCGCGAAATTGCCTGCCAGTACGTCGCTGAGCGTCTTTGAATGCTCCAGCGTTCGCACAGAGTCCGGCGTCGTCCGGTTCATTGATAGGCCGGCGTTCCCGCCGGTCGGGTCTTCGTTGTTTGGTCATTTGTGTGTGTCGATTTCCGTGAAAGGCGCCGGCCGCCAGTTCATTACGTCCGCGCCGGCACTCGGTTTCATCCATCTGAGAAGACGGCACCGAGCTTTCGTGAAAAGAAAAAGCGGCGGCGCCGCCGACGAAAGATCAGCGCGCACGCCGCGAACATCTGAGAAAAATCGCGGTGGATTCGGTTCTCTATTTTCGCAATAGGCTGCCGACAACGCGCTCGCTGAGTATCACCTTGACGGTGCCCTCTCCGATTAGCTTCGCAACATCTTCGCCTTAATGCGCAATCGCGCCCAGCTTCGCTGCCCGGCCGTGAAGGTCTGCTTTGCCCCAGGGCCAAGAAGCGACATCTGGTTGACGTCTTTAGCTAGTCTAGCGATGGACGCAATGCTTATACTTTCCGGTGCTGCAAAATCGTTCGCCAGATCGCCTGTGCCATCGTCAGCGGATGCATCACGACGGCTTCGATGCGGCCGACCATGCCGTCAGGCTCGTGGAAAACGCCGAGCTGATGGAGCACTGTGGCGCGGTCGTAATAAATCTTCTCGCCCGCCAGCCTATTCTCGGCGTCAAAGGTGAAAACGCCACAAAGCGGAAATTGCACCGGGCGGCCGGTCGGTGGCAGCCCGCGCCACGCGCCCAGATGATGTCCACTGATTAAAACTTCGAGGAGGACGGCATCCCCGGCGACGTGGCGTTGGCGCACTTCGATAACAAGGTCGGGCATGGCGCGGAGCAAAGCATCGTAATACGCGCGCACCGCTTCACGACCGATGTGATGATCATCCCACGGCTCCTCGTCATAGCGCGCCGATGCGCCAAAGGTGCCCATTATGCCATCGAGGTCATGCCGGTTCTCCAGGCGGACGTGCTCCTCGACTAAAGCAAGCCTTGCCGCACGCTCTCCGGCTTCGGTGATCGACATGGAGCTGTGTTTCCTTCGTTTACCCGATTGTGCAGTGACAGCGACGGAGGTGCAAGCGCTGACAGCCTGCCGCAAAACGACGGGATGTGTGCGTTTCTAAATGTCTGTACCGAGCCTGCCGTATCGAAAATGTCGCTTTGGGTTTGACCGCGATCGACCCCCTCAACGAAACGCCTCATCCAACCCTCTCGCAAATCACACGAGAATCTTATCGCGGGAATCAAAGCAGGCAATGCGCTTTTACACAGGCTGGGTCATCAACTGCCGGGTTAAATCGCGGGCTGCCGGGAGCAGGTGCAGCAAATAATGATGGCTACTCGATCACTTTGTCGGCTGTGGCGAGCAAAGAGGGTGGAATTGCAAGGCCGAGCCCTTTAGCAGCCTTGAGATTGACCACAAGGTCAATTTTGGTCGGTGCCTGCACCGGCAGGTCGGCAGGCTTTGCCCCCTTGAGGACGCGATCGACGTAATCTGCGGCATGTGCAAATCCGTCGATAGGATTTGGCCCGTAGGAGGCCAGGCCTCCATCAGCCGGCCAATAAGGGAACGGGTAGACGTTCGGAAGACGGAAGCGCGTCGCCAGTGAAATGATCAGGTCGCGATGCGTCACCGCTTGCAGGCTGGCTGTTACGATCAGGCCGCCGTTCGGCTCACTCGCAAATGAAGTGATGCCACGCTCGATCTCGCCGGGGTCGCGGACGTCAATAGGATGGAGTTCGACCCCGAGGGATCGCGGCGCCATGGCCTGAATCGCTGCGAACTGGCCGATACCGGCAGCTACCGTGGGGTCGCGAAGGACAGCTACTCGCGTCACGTTGGGTGCGAGCTGTTTGAGAAGTTCGAGCCATTTTCCGCTGAGATCGTATTCAAATGTGCTAAAGCCGGTGGTGTTGCCACCAGGCCGAGCCAAACTGGCAACAAAACCAGCGCCGACCGGATCAATGACGTCCGCGAACACGATTGGCAGGGTGTGAGTGACACGTTGCAACGCCGCAACACTGGAACTGGTAGAGGCGAGAATGACATCCGGCGCCAGCGCCACCAATTCAGCCGCGAACCGGCGCTCGCGATCGGAATCGTCGCCGGCCCACCGTGTGTCGATCTGGATATTATTGCCTTCGGTCCAGCCTAGATGTTGCAATCCCTGCGCAAACGCCATTTGGCGCGCCTGCCCTTCAGGTTTGCCTTCCTCGAAGTCCATGAGCACGCCAACGTGCTTGACCCGTTCGGGCTGCCGCGCGAGCGCCGCGAGTGGCCAAGCAACGGCTGCGCTGGCAAACACGGCGATGAATACTCGCCTCCTCATGGGTTCCCTCCCCGCTCAGCCCGAGGACCGCATTCTACCACACCGTTGAATGAATGCGTTGTGCATCACAGCAAATCTGAGCAGGAATGGCGGAGATGGGTCATTGGCGCCGTTTGCCCGATATGGACGACATAGAACAAAAGGTGAACCCAGTCAATAAAGTCCCCCAAGTTTTTTATGAACATTCAGTAATGTGCAGCCGGTCGGACGGTCTCGACCTCCCGGTGGCGAGCGTGAAGGCGCTGGCCGTCTGGGCAACGACGCCGAACCTGCGAAGGAAGGAAATCAAGGTGACAATGTAACCTTGATTTCTCCGAAGGGCGGCAACAGCCGAACCTACGGAGGAAGGAAATCAAGGTAGTGATACTACCTTGAAATCCAAGCAGGACAGAGGCCGCACCTACACGCTGCGCCGGCTCAAGCGCGATCGGCCGGACTTAGCCCGATGACGCGGCCCGCTGTCCATGCCGATGCCGATGCCATTTACAACCGCTAGTTATGATAAGGGGCCGGCCCCTTATCATAACCAGAGGTTGGTACACAACTGCAAGTACCCGTTCCGGGGACGTCCCCGGAACGTCCCTACACGGCTGCGCGGCTATGCCAGCTTCGCAACCGCCTTGCCGAGCACGGTGACGGCGCGGCGTTTCTCCGCGATCATGTCATACTGGTCATAGATCGCCGTCACGTCGCCCTCGATGTGAGCGAGCAACGCCCTTGACGTGATCGCGGGCACGCCATGCCGGCGCAACAGTGTCGCCGCGGTGCGCCGCAGATCGTGCGGCGTCCACTTCGCCATGCCGAGCTGGTCGACCAGCTCAACCACTGCCTGCGATACGGAGTGCCGAGCTATCGACACGCGACCATGAAACCGCGACGGGAAGATCACCGGCTCATCAGGTCCGGGGCGAGCTTTCTTGATGATGGCAACAGCTTGCGGCGACAACGGCAGGATGAACGGCTTGCGATTCTTCATCCGGCTTGCCGGCAAGTGCCATTCGGGGGATTTACCGTCGAGATTGTGAAGCTCATCCGCGATCATGTCGACAACCATGCCGGGCCGCGCTGCGGTCAACAAGATCAGCTTGAGCGCCAGCGCGATTGACCGATCGATCTTGCCGGTATCGAGAGCGCGCAACACCTTCTTGATCTCGCCATCGTCAAGGACTCGCTCCTTGGGTTGCTCCTTGGCTCGGCGCGGCATGTCGGCGGCCGGATTCCGTTCAACGTATTTCCGTCCCGGTTCCTTTGCCCAGCGAAAGAGCGTATGCAGAATTGATTGCGTCCGGTTCGCACTTACTGGCGCTTTGCCGGCGATCTCATCAAGCAACCTAGCAACGTGATCGTCAGTGATCGAGCTTGCCGGCAGCTTCCGCCACTTTGCGCGCGGCCGGCGTAGATAGAACTCATCATTGCGCCAGCTCGTCTTATTCGGCTTGGCGTATTGTTCGAGGTACAGCTCGGCGACTTCGTCAAACGTCTTGCCTTGTGCCCTGCCCTTCGTCAGCTCGGCGCGCTTCTCGTCTCGCGGGTCGCCGCCTTTGGCGATCATGTGCCGGAAGTGTTCGGCCTTGATCCGAGCGTCGGCGGAACTCAGGTCGGGGTAAGAGCCTAGCGTCAGTCGCACCACGTTGCCGTCGCGCTTCGATCGATATTGGAACGTGAATGACTTCGCGCCGCGCTCAGTAACTCGCAGCTCCAGCCCTTGACACTTCGCATCGCTTATCTGCAACCGCCTGTCATCATGCGCGCGGGCCGACTTTACCATCGTGTCCGTGAGAGCCTTGCTTGCCATTGGCGACCCCTTGTCTGAGAGACTTCTTGTAGCCTCAGGCTACATTTCCGCCGGTCAGTATCGGTCACTATGACTAGGGGTTGTCGACCGAAATGCGCTTCAAGCCTCAGTCTTTCATGTGTAGCCTTGGGTAGCCTTGACCGGTCCTGACCGGCATTTATCTGTCTGGGGGACTGGGGGTCCCGAGTTCAAATCTCGGCGCTCCGACCAAATAGCCCTTTATTTTGTTAGTCTTTTGCGCTGTGCCGCTGTTTAGCGGTTAAGTGGATTTCGGAACAAACGAGAACAAATCTCCCGAAATCGGCGCAAAGAGTCCCGAAAAAGTCCCGAACTCGTTCGCCATGCGTTCATAGCGCCGCAAGGTGCCGTCGAGATCACGTTGCAGATGCGCAACGGTCGCAAGATTCTATGCGCGGCGACGCTCCCTCCGCACCTTTGTTAGTGACGACCCCCGGGGGGGCGGGTGTAGGAAGGTGCCGTTCCAGACATTCAATCTGGAGGAAACAACGCTGGCAGCAATGCCGGCGCGAAAACGGTTTGGGAAGGGTTTAGAAGATGGACGATGAGAGTGATTTTGAAAGGCCGACCGCCGACGACGAATGGGGGGTCCCTCGACTGTTGCGGGCGCGGCGGGACGACGTGCTGGCGCGCGGCGAAGAAGCAAACGGCGCAGAGTTGGTATTTGACGCGCTCAAGTTTCGGCATGACGTCTACCGGCGCCTACCGAACGTCGCCCCAGTCGGTGATCTCAATGCGTGGCCGGAATATATCCACGACGCGGAAGAACAGGCTGAGAGCTTTAAGCAGCGCCAAATCGACCTCGATGATGGCGACGATCCGAACGAGGTCCTTGGCATCAAAGATAGACCAACTCGCCACCAGATCACGACCGCGGAGGCGATCGAGCGGGTTTTCTGCGCGCATCTGACCGGCGATATCGTTCGACCACGCCGCACTACGTCTCGATTTTAGGTCTGTAGCAGCCGGCGCCCTGATTTCCCAAGATCACCAATCGCACATCCCAGCCCGCTTGCCAGCGGGGCGCGGGGTGTTTTTGCCCGTCCGCGTCCGGATCACCGGCTCCGCCGTCACCTGCCCTATGAGGGCCGCCATGAACATGGAAAACAGCTCAGCCGCAAGTTCGGCGCCCTCTTTGTCCGTGACCAGTGTCCGGTTTTCCTGGAGGAACTGATGGTCACCCGTCAGCTTGTCCTTAACCGCCATGAAACGATCGGCCAGGGCAGGTGGCTGAGTGTGGGGATGTCGCGCGCCAGCAGCGCGTGGATAACCCACGTTTCCCAACGCAATCTTACATTGATGGGTTCGGGGCCGAGCAATTCCTTCACCGCGAGGTAGAGCTTGATCTTGATATCGCCGGAGCCGCCAAGTTGCATGGTTAATTCCTTCAGCTTGAGTTGGGTATCGAGGGTCAGGCCCAATCAATTAGGGATGCAGGGTCCCGCCGTCAGGATCGATGGCTCTCGTTGTCGGGTCGGGCGCCCCCTGGAATACTTTCGTTCCGTGCGATGACAGCAAAGCTTTCACACGCTGGCCTGGCTTGAGAACAAAAGCTTGCTTGTCCGGTAGGCGGCTTCCGATCGGAAATTCGGGTACGTTCAACTCAAGGACAAGCATGTCTGCCCTTGCGATACGCGGCCGCATTGTAATCTGAAGAAGTGTCGCGAAGAACACGATGTAAACGAGACTTCGCGCAATCATGTCAGCCGCCTTTGCCAATCGCCAGCCCTAACCACAGACAAGGAGCACACCCAAGCTGTGGCTGGTGCATGATACGACCATGCACGCTGGAGCCACAATCCGATCATATCGGCCCGTTATCGAGTTTCCAGCGCATTGCGTCGATGACTACGTCGTCTATACCGGTCTCCAAGTCTCTCAAGACGTGCTGGGGTGTGTGATCCCTAGGAGAAACTCCCGTCCGTCACCGGCTAGTCGGCATCATTGTGGTCGTGGGTGTTCAAACTTAGAAAGCTGTTGTTTTTAAGCCAGAAAATCGCTTGGCAAAATGTGGTCTGTCTGTCCACGCCGAAGACGTCCTTGTACTTTATTATTCCGTAGACATACAAGCGTTTGCCGGTGCCATACGAAATATCATGAACCTCTTCGTCGGAAAAAATGCGATCTGCAATTCCACTGATCATGTTGCTCTGGTGGGGCATCATGACAGCGGGGCTCGACATTGTTTCGCTAAATTCAGGAAACGTAAAATCGTGCGGAAGAGGAAATTGTGGTATTCTAGCGTAGATGTTGATCTCTGTTTTGTAGGCGGGGGTGTTGCCGACATTTTGCAGGTTCAAGCGAACTTCAAAACGGACATTGGCCGTCGGGTCCTGCATCGCGACGCCGCCAAAGCTAATCACCAGATAGCGCGCATCTGACGAACATTTGACTCTTTGTATAGCTCGACACTTTCGCTAGCAGCTTGTGCGTTGGCGGCAACTGCGGCCGCCACGTTCTGCATTGCGGTTGCTGCCCGCGCCGCTTCCTTAATTAAGTCTTTCATGTCGTCGCTTTGTAATTCAGCAAAATCTCTCAAATCTTTGGTTTCCTTCCAGAGAAACTGTAGAGGTGGCAAGGACGATGGTGAAAATGGCGGTGACGGTCGTGTTCAGGACGTTAACAATTCGCTCATGCCGACCCAGAAAGTTTGCGAACGATACTAGGCCATGCTGCGTTACAGGCTTTGTCCCGCGAGCCTCGACAAGCTTGCTTGGGTCATCGTTCGACATTTTTCCCGCGCCAAGTGCATCACTCGCCCAAGGCGCAGTCAATGACTTTGGCAACCTAGCGAGCGAGCCGCCCCCCTTTAAGCTCGGCGACATACTTGAACAGCGCGCCCGCGGCCTCCGGGTCCGGTTCGCCCTAACAGCGCCGATGCGATAGCCGCACAAGCTTAAAGCGTGGCACGTTTCCGATCACGCTCTTTCCGGCATGTCTTGCGGCGCCGGCATTGGACGGTGTAGCCCTGGAGGAGATTTAAGAAGTCATTTCTCAATCCGTTGGCGCTCCCGCCGCTTCAGCACGCTGACGGAACACGCATTTAGGTCAGCGCCTTTCGGTCCGCGCACCTTAGGGCTGTGAGTTCGCTGGTCCTTCAGAAGCACACTCAGCAGTGAGTTGTGAAATTCCAGTTTCCCGTTGTAGTCGATAAAACCCAAGTCCCGGAACTTGTTCATGAAGTGATTCACTCGCCCTCGGGTCGTGCCGACCATTTCGGCAAGAGTATCCCGCTTGATCTCTGCAAGAATTGGCTCAGGCCGGCCATCCTTGCCGAAATTGGCCAACAGCAGGAGCACCCGGGCAAGCCTCTTCTTGGTTGAATTGAAGAGCTGATCGACCAGGTCTTCTTCGACCCGTGCGTTCCTTGCCAGAATATGCGTGATGAACATTCGCACAAACGCCGGCTCGTCTCGGATAATTTTTGCGATTTCTTTCCTTTCCACGCGCATAGCGACGCATTCCGTCATGGTCATGGCTGTCGCCCGGCGCTTCGGCTGTCCGGTCAGACATCCCTCGCCAACGAACTCGTCCTTGCCCACAATTGCGACAACGGCTTCCTTGCCCTGTCTTGACACGACGGTGACTTTCACTTTGCCCTGTTTGATGTAAAAAACGGAATCCGCCTCATCGCCCTGGGCGAATATGATTTCTTTCTTTGGATAGCTGGAAATGGTGCGGCCGTGACCGACGGTTGCAAAAAACGCCGTAGGATTCAAAGCGTCGCCCCGATTCGGACGATCTACGCAATGCCGTCATGCTCAGCTCCTGTACTCAATTAGAACAGAACCAAATCGGCCCGACTGTATTCAATTGCACAGATGGGGGATATTTTTCGATCATTGTTCGCACTTAACGGCGCGCGGTCAGCCCAAAAAACGGCTGTCATCCGATACCGTCATGATTTGCTGCTTACCGCCGCATTAACGCGCGGGATTTTCGTGCTCCGCGGGTCGCCGCAGATCCTCACATAGCGCGACCGACACGTTTGCTTTCGGCGCCGAAGGTTCCTCCGTCGGCACGCTGCCTCGCCCACCGTCAATTGACCCGCGATTCACCCGTGCCGATTTAGCTAGGTGTTTTTTCGGATCGCAGAAGACGGCATTGTCCCATCGATCTTTACAGCTCTACAACGATCGAAGGTCAGATTATTTTTTGAATGGTTCGCTGTACGGCCGCACGTTCGTTCGGCCGGAGCATCGTGGCCGCGAACACATTGCCGCAAACGGGCCGGAAAACGACTCTTGTCATCCACCCATCACCGGGAAGGCAACGGGAGCGCCGTGGCGCCGGATGCGATCGTCCATGTGGTCGATGATGATGAAGCCACACGCGATCTGTTGCGCCTGCTGCTCAAGACAGGTGGTCTGAAGGTCGCCACTTACGCATCACCTTCGATGTTCATGGAAAATTTCGATCTCGACCAATCCGGCTGTGTCATCCTCGACCTGCGAATGCCGGAAACCAATGGTTTCGAAACGCTGAGCTGGTTGCGAACCCGCGCCAGGCCGGTCCCGGTCATTTTTTTATCAGGCTACGGTGATTTGGCGACGGTGATCCGCGCCATGAAGCTGGGAGCGGTCGAATTCTTCGAAAAACCGTTCAACAAGGAGCTGCTGATCGAGGCGATTCAGCGTTCGGTCCGCAGCGACATCGCAGCTCGCCAGATTTGGTCCAAGCACAAGGTCACGTTGGATCGGCTGGCGACGCTGTCGGGCCGGGAAGCGCAGGTTCTCGAATGCGTGCTGCAGGGAATGTCGAATAAAGAGACCGCATGCCATCTTCGCGTCAGCACAAAAGCGATCGAAATCTACCGCGGACATCTGATGCAGAAGATGGAGGCGGCAAACGTCGTCAAGCTGGTGATCAAAATTGCCGGCTGCCTGAAATGTGCCGATCACCGCGTGTCTCGTCCCCCGTTCCTCGATCGCGTGGAGCTGGACGATTTGTGATCGCCGCACTCCGGCCGGCGTTCGCCTGGCGACGCGGAGCCGCGGCCGCTTAGGGTAAACCCCTTTCCGGGCAGGTGTTCAACCCAACTTACGCCACGCGCGTGCGCGTGCTCTGCTGCCGTCATTGCGTGACTGCGCATAAAACGACTGCACACAACCGAAGGAGAAAGCCACGGCGGTAGAAAAAACCATCGCGTCGACGAGCCTCGCCGAGGTGGTCTATCGTATTCTCGACAAGGGTGTCGTCATCGACGCATGGGCCCGCGTCTCGCTGGTCGGAATCGAACTGCTGGCGATCGAGGCCCGTATCGTCGTCGCCAGCGTCGACACTTATCTGAAATACGCCGAGGCCATCGGTCTCACCGCGGCTGCCGAGGCCTGAGCTGTTGCGCTGCGACAGCGAAGCAAAACGGGACCGAAGCGGCGTTGGTGATCGCTCAAGAAACATAGCCGCTTCGGTCCCAAACGTGTCTCACGTCGATGTTTGCTCGCACATACGATGCGAGCTGTGCAACGAAAGGTCGCGATGATGTCACAGGCCCGAGAGATTAGCCGGCTGACCAAAGAGCTTGATCAGGCCTCAAAGCTGCGCAGGGCCGCAACCGACGCCATGCGGCAGGCCACGAAGTCCATGCTGGCGACATGCACAAATACGCGCGGAGAATTGGGCCGCGAATACGCTGCACAGACGCGCAAGTTCCTGGCGTCCCTGGGCAAGGATGTCGCGGCTTTTCGTCGTGCCATGGCGCATCAGATCGATAAGACGCAGAAGAATATCGCTGCCATGAAGAAGCGTGTCGTGGCCGACCGCCAGGCGATGCGGGGCCGCATGACCGGGATGCGCAGTGCGCGGTCGAAGGCCGGCAGCCTGCTGCACCGCGATCTCGAACGCCAGGCGGCCTCCATCATGACCAAGACCGCGCAACTGCGCTCGGAATTTGCCAACGCACACCGCCACATGGCCAAGCAGCAGGAAGCCGCGCTCAGGTCCGGGCACCGCAAACTGCACGACGGCATGGCCAGGGTCGTCAACGCAATGCATGCCGATCGCATGAAGGCGCATGGAATTGGGCGAACTTCAGACTGAGCGGAGCTGCGTAACCGAGACAAGCCGGCGGATCGAGGTCCGATCGCGGCTCGCCGGAAATCGAAACCGACCGCGTTGGCGGCCGCGCCCGACGCCAGCCGGACTTAAGAACCGCGCCCGGGTCATCTGCTAGATGCGCCGCTAGATGACGCGCTAGAGCTCGCACGACGCCGCATCGAAGGTAGACACTAAAGCGATGTACATGACAACGAGCAAAATCAGATCCGCGGGGCGGACCAGCGGCAGCATAGAGATCACCCTGCCGCCGGCGTTGCACGCCTTCACCGGGCTCGGCTGTCGCGTGGTGGTGCGCGACGGATTGCAGCCGGAGATCGTCCTGCAGCCCGATTTCTCCGATGTTTGGTCGTTGCTCGAAGCGTTGTGGGAGAAGCTCGCGCTGGCGCTGGGCCTCTCCGAATTGATCGGCGAGTTTGCTCCGGGCGCTTTCATGCTGACATTGCTGCCGCCGCGGCAGTCACAGCGCGGCTTGCCGCTCGCCTATTGCGATCTCGTCGCCTTGGAAAAAGACGGCGAGAAGCCTGTCAAGGATGGCCTGGAAGCGCTGGCCCGCGTCCTGTCGGTGTTGGCGGCGGTGATCGCGCTTGAACTCGGGCTCGAGCAGAAATTCGCCTTGGGTTTTGGTGATGCCGTCGCCTACGTGATCACCGAAGTATCCGTCGGCTTCGGCACCGATTTCGAACGAAGCATGGCGGCCGGCCTCGCCCGGCAGGCGCATTTCAGGCCGCGACCGCCGTTGTCGCCGTTCGACGACGAGTTTTGGCTTGAGTGCGAGCCGGCGTTGCGGCGGATTCTCGATCAGTTTCTCGCCTGGCAGAGCGAACCGCAACGCTACGAAGCGGCCCAGCAACTGTGGCATCGCGCGCTTCAGTGCGAAAGCTTTCCCGGATGCGCCGACCGGCCTGCCGCGGCCCAACAGCAATGATGCACGGAGATAAAGACATGTCGACGGCGCCGCGTTCGGTCGGTCAGCTTGCCGGAAGCACAATTTCGCTGCGTCCGAGCAGCAATTTCGTGGAGACCGCAGCGGTCCAGGATTTGCGAAATCGGGCGCTGGTCTACCTCGGCGCGGGATATCCGGTTCATTTCCGCGGTCCCGCCGGTTCGGGCAAGACCACGCTGGCGTTTCATGTGGCGGCCCAGTTGGGACGGCCGGTGGTGTTTCTCACCGGCGACGACGAGATGACGACCTCCAACCTGGTCGGCGGACAGTTCGGTTATCAGTACCGCAAGGTCGTCGACCGTTTCATCCATACGGTTTTGAAGCACGAGGAGGACGCCACCCGCAAATGGTCCGACCATCGTCTGACCACGGCATGCCGTGAAGGCCACACCCTCATTTACGACGAATTCACCCGCTCGCGGCCGGAGGCCAATAACATTCTGCTCGGCGTACTGGAGGAGCGATTGCTGGTTCTGCCGGTCCCCAATCAAAACGAGAGCTATGTCAGGGTTCATCCCGAATTCCGCGCCATTTTCACCAGTAACCCGCAGGAATATTCCGGCGTCCACGATGCCCAGGATGCGTTGAGTGACCGGATGGTCATGATTGACGTCGATTATCTCGACCGCGAGACGGAGTTGGCCATCACCGCCGCGCGGTCCGGCCTCGCCGAAGCCAAAGTGGAACAGATCGTCGACCTGGTGCGCGACTATCGGGCTTCGGGCGAATACGACCAGGCGCCGACGCTGCGCGGCAGTATCATGATCGCGAAGGTCGTCGCCGATCAGGACCTGCAGGTTTCGTCCGCCGATGCCCGCTTCGTGCAGACTTGCCTCGATCTGCTCGGCGCCAGGTCGCCATTCAAAAGCCGATCGAACGATGAACGAGTGGCGCAGCGTAAAATGCTGCTCAGCATGGTGCAGCATCACTGTCCGGCCGGGCCGGGCCAGGATGACGGTGGCGACAAGCGGCTGAAGAGAAAATCAGAGCCGGCGCAGGCGCGTCTCGGTCAAATGGCCGCGGAGGCGCGGTGATGACCCATGTCAGGGGACTTCATGAAGCCGGCAAGCTTCGTACCCTTCGCATCGCCGGCATCGCCGCCGACCGCAGCAAGCTCGCGGCCACGCTGTCGCGTCTCGAGCACCAGCGCGCATTGCTCGCACGCCAACTTGCGGTGTGGACCAAGAAACAGCAGATGACCGAACTTCGCCTCGGCGTGCTCGACAGGGAGATCGCGCGGGTCGGGCGGCTGATCCGCAAGACCGGCGCGCCCTTTGGCGGCGTCAACGCGCGCGACCGGACGCCGCGGCCGATCAAACCCCAGCAGCAGCCGGCCAACGGCGCCGCAGCCGTGCCGCGCGGCGACGTCAATATCGATTACTGAATTCCGGTCCGCCGGCAGCAACGTTCAACATTGGAGTTCTGTCATGGCCAGTCATAAGAGCGCCTCACGCAAGAAAACGCGACACGCCGACGCCGAACCGGTGGTCGATATCGGCTTCGGTTCGCTGTTCAAGGGATTCGGCGAGTTTGTCGGCGTCCTGGGCAAGCTGGTGGAGGCCGGCGAGCAGCGCATCGAGCGGAGCGGCGAGTTCAAAGTCAAAGGCCTCGGCGACAAGGGACGCGGCGTCTATGGCGTCAGCGTTCGGGTCGGGCTTGGCGGCGAGCCGCTGGTCGAACGCTTCGGCAACATCCGCACCACCAGAGAAGGCCCGGAAGTCGTCGATATACGCGAGCCGTTGATCGACGTTTTCGACGAAGGCAGCGAAATCGTCATCGCCGCCGAACTTCCCGGCGCCCGGGAAGACGCGATCGAGATCGAGGTCCGCGGCGATATCCTTGCACTCAGCTCGTCGGGCGAACGCCGTTACGCCAAGGAGGTCGTGCTGCCGAGCCAGGTCGACGCCTCTTCGCTGCGGCGCTCGTTCAAGAACGGCCCTTTGGAATTGCGGCTGAAAAAGGCCTAGTCATGTCAAATGCGATCGAGCACTTCTCGCGTATCCGCGTGGCAGATACGACGCTGCAGGTGATTGCCGATACGCAGCGCAATCTCGATCGCCTGATCCGCGAAGAAGAGACGGTGATCCGGCATTTTATCCGGCTCGGCACCTGGCCGCACAAATCGGTCAACATGTTCGTGTTCGAGAACCTGCAGCCGCTCGTTGCGCAAATCAAGAACGCAGCGGTGTTGTGCTCGGTGGTCGCCGACGACATCGACCGCCGGCCCATGGTCAACATCTACGACGCGGCCGATCTGGCGGAATGCACGGTGTTCGTCAACCGCCGCGCCCTCGAAAACGAAGGCATCTGGAACGATGCGATTTCGCTCCGCGCCTTGCTGGCGCATGAGCACAGCCATCCCTTGGCCGAGACCGCAACGGTGCGCGCCGCCCGCGAACTATCCGTCGAGGTTACGGCCGAGGGCAGGATGCCGACGCGGGCGATCGTCGAAGTTCTCCATCTGCTGGCCGATCGTCTGTGTGTTCATTCACCGCAGGAAGTATTTGCCAACGAGATCGCGATTTCGGGCGGGCTTTGGCGCCGCCCTGTTTCACCTCGATCGGGGTGTCGTAGCGAAAGCCCGCTTGGGGGTCGGCAAGCGGACATCGCTGGTGCGCGGTCTCGAAAAGCGGGCCAAAGACGGCAAGCTGACCGTGGTCCAGGTGACGGCGCTGCTGCTGGTCGCCGATCTGCAGGCTTATTTGGGATTTGCGCTCGAGACCGCACCGTTCCTGCGGGCGCAATGCCGACGCGAAGCGCAAGCGCTCGAGGCTGCGCTGATCGAAGGCGTGTTGTGCCATCTCGATCCGGCGGCACTGCGGCTCTACGAAAAATTCCGTGACCATTATCTGCGACTGGGAACCGACCTCGCCCCCGCCGAGATGAAGGCCTGGAGCGCCGAGGCGCTGGGCTTTCTTGCCGACGCCATTCGGGAAAGACACTTGCAGCTTGGTTTCTCCCTGGTGCGCACGCCGTCCGCGGCAAAACCGCAGCGCCGGTCGCGAATGGAGCAGGCCTCCCGCGCCCACAGTTCAATCGAGCATGAACGTGGCTCGCCATGAGGCTCGCCCCTGCATACGCGCCGAAGGTTCACGCCGAAACCGCGGTCGCTCAGTATCTCTACTGTATCGTGCGGTGCCGCGAGCCCCGGACCTTCGAGACGCTCGGCATGGGCGAGCGCGGCGACGTGGTCCATACCATCAATTTTGACGATCTGGCGGTGGTCACGAGCGACTCGCCAGAGCCGCGATACGACAACACCCGGCGAAACATGATGGCCCATATGCGGGTGCTCGACGAGGTCATGGCCGACCATACCGTGCTGCCGATCCGCTTCGACAGCGTGGCGCCGGGCCCAGAGGCGGTGCGCGAGCGATTGCTGAAGGCGCGCTATCGCGAGCTGAGCGCGCTGCTTGACGCAATGGAGGGCCGGATCGAGCTGGGAACTCAAGGCGTTCTGGTACGAGGACGTCGTCTTCAAGGAGATCGTTCAACAAAACCAGACGATCCGCCGTATCCGCGAAAGCCTGTCGGGCCGTTCGCTCGAAGAGACCTATTACGACCGGATTCGGCTCGGCGAGCTGGTCGAAGCCGAGCTGAAGGCGCGACGCGGCCGGGACGCCGAAAGCGTCCTCGAACGATTACGGCCGCTGGCGGAGAAGACCCAGGTCAACGCCACGATCGCGGACCACATGGTGGCCAACGCAGCGTTCCTGATCGAACGGACGCGCGAGACGGAGTTCGATTCCAGCGTGCGCCGGCTTGATGCGGAGATGGGGCGCCGCCTGCTCATCAAATGTGTCGGCCCGGTCGCGCCCTATAATTTTGTCAACGTCACGATGCAGTGGGCGCGATGACAAAACACCCGCCGAGCCGGGCGGCAACAGCAGCGAACCGTGAGGTCGACGATGGGGTTACTGAGTTCAATCGTGACGGGGCCCGTGGCCGGCCCGATCAAGGGCATGTTGTGGATCGTCCAGACGATCGCGCAGCATGCCGAACGCGAACTCTACGACGAAGACAACATTCGAAAAGATTTGCTTAAGCTCGAGCAGCAGTACGAGCTCGGCAAGATGACGCTCGAAGAATTCGAAAACTCTGAAAGCGAACTCCTGCAGCGGCTCAATCAAGCGCGAAGGATCAAGGAAGGACGTTAAGCCATGTCACAGCGTCTCCCGCGGTTTCCGGATATGCACGAACGGCATCTGAAGGGGAATGAATCGATCGCTCCCGAGGCGATCGCCGATATCGCCCCCGATCCAGGCGTCGGCGAAAATCAGCCGATCGTACGGCGTAGACATGAATCGCTCGGAGCCGATGGCGGTGGCGCCGAAAAGCCGCCCATCGGGCGCCGCAAAGGTGAAGCCACCGGGGCCGCGGCAGTCGCCAAATACGCCAAGGCCGAATTGGAAAGCATCACCGGCCTCGATGCCGACCGTGTGTCCTCGGTGCTGCGCGAACCGGATGGCTGGCACGTCACGGTCGATCTGGTCGAACTGCGCCGCATCCCGGCGGCGACGGACGTGATCGCCTCCTATGAGGCGGTGCTCGGACCAACCGGCGAGCTGTTGAGCTATCGCCGTAGCCGGCGCTATTTCCGCGACCAAATGGTCGAAGCGTCATGACCGCCGCCAGCCCGCAATCTGAAATCCAGTGTCCGATCGGTCTGTTCAAGCCGCAAGAGGCCAAGGTCGAGGTGCTGACCAAGGCCATTAACGCGGGAAGAACGCCGCTCGAGAAGGCGCCGAATGCGCGCATGCTCATTGACGAGGTCAACGTCCTGTTGAATTGCACGAGCTTCGATCGAGCGAATCCGAATTGCAGCCTGTGCCGGAGCTTCTCCGAGCTTCGCCTGAAGACCGCAGCGCTGATCGTCAGGATCGGATCGCTGGGCGCCGTAGGTTAGCGGGTCGATCGACACATGGAACATTCGCTTCAGACCACCAATCTCGCCGATATCCTCGAGCGCGTCCTCGACAAGGGGATCGTGATCGCGGGCGATATCACGATCTCGCTGGTCGAGATCGATCTGCTCAATATCAAACTGCGGCTGCTGATCGCCTCGGTCGACAAGGCCAAAGAGCTCGGGATCAATTGGTGGGAAACCGATCCGAAGCTCTCGTCGCGGGCCGACGGTCTGCAACGGGAGAACCAGATGCTGCGACACCGTCTCGAGCTGCTGGAGACCAAATTTCCGGCGAAATCTCCTCGCGGTAAGGCGAAGCGCGGGCAGCGGGCGCCGCACAGTGCGGCGCTCCCGCCGCTGACTTAGACACGGCGGAACGAAGGAAGACTTGGGCGCTTGCAGGTCCGAACTGGGGGACGGGCTTCGATCGGCGGATGAAACGAACATGGATGGCGGCCCCCTCAGTGCCACCTATCGGGTTGCGGAAGCGCTCCCCAAGGACGTCGGGCGCGGTCTCGCGCGGCTCGATCCGAAGGACATGGCCGAGCTCGGCGTCGAGATCGGCGACGTCATAGACGTCACTTCGACGCAGACGACCGTCGCCCGCGTCATGCCGGCTCATGTCGAGCTGCGCGGCAAACGCTCGATTCAAATCGACGGCATCTCGCGCGCCAACGCCGGCGCCAGCCTCGGCGGCCAGGTGAAAGTGCGCTTAGCGGCGGCGAAGCCGGCGCGCACGATCGTGTTGGCGCCGACCGACGCGCCGGCGCACGCCGCCCGCGGCCTTGAAGGGCGCTATCTGACCCGGCTGCTCGACGGCTTGCCGATGGTCCCCGGCGACCGCGTCCGGGTCAATCCGTTCGGCACGCAGATGCGCAATTTCGTCGTGACCAAGGCGGCGCCGACGGGGCCGGTGATCGTCGCGCCAACGACCGTCATCACCTGCGAAGGCGGAACCGGGTCGCGCCGGGACGCGGTCACCTATGAGGATATCGGCGGACTGCACAAGGAGATGCGCCGCGTCCGCGAGATCATCGAGCTTCCGCTCAAATATCCGGAGGTCTTCGCGCATCTCGGCATCGAGGCGCCCAAGGGCGTCCTGCTTTACGGACCGCCGGGCACCGGCAAAACCTTGATCGCGCGCGCCGTCGCCCACGAATCCAACGTTCATTTCATCCACATCAACGGCCCGGAAATCATCGACAAGCTCTACGGGGCGAGCGAGGCCAATCTGCGCAAGATGTTCGAGGAGGCGGAAAAAAAGCGCCCGCCATCATCTTCATCGACGAGATCGACGCCATCGCGCCAAAGCGCGAGCAGATGGCGGGCGAGCGCCAGGTCGAGCGCCGCGTCGTCGCCCAGCTGCTGTCCCTGATGGACGGCCTCGAAGCGCGCGGACAGGTGGTCCTGATTGCCGCCACGAATCTTCCAGACGCGCTGGACCCGGCGTTGCGCCGGCCCGGGCGCTTCGACCGCGAGATCGAAATCGGAATTCCGGACAAGGAGGGCCGCCGCGAAGCGCTGGAAATCCACAGCCGCGGCATGCCGCTAGCCGACACCGTCGACCTGGAGCGGATTGCCGGCATCACCCACGGCTTCGTCGGCGCCGACCTCGCCGCGCTGTGCCGCGAAGCGGCCATGAGCGCGCTGCGGCGGCTGATGCCCGACATCGATTTCAAGACCACCGATATTCCCTACGACAAGCTGGCTGCGCTCAAGGTCGAATGGGCGGATTTCGAGGGCGCGCTGGCGGAAGTCGAGCCCTCGGCGTTGCGCGAAGTCGCCACCGAAATTTCCGACCTGCGCTGGGATGACGTCGGCGGGTTTGACGAGGTCAAGCGGCTGCTGACCGAAGTCGTGATGTGGCAGCTGCGCTACGACACACTCTTTCAGCAGGCCGGCGTGCGCGCGCCCAAGGGCGTGCTCCTGCATGGCGCGCCGGGCACCGGCAAGACGTTGCTTGCCAAGGCGCTGGCCGGCGAGACCGAAGCAAACTTCATCGCGGTGAAGGGTCCGCAGCTCTTGAGCATGTGGATCGGCGAGTCGGAGCGGGGCGTACGCGAAATGTTTCGCAAGGCGCGCCAGGCGGCTCCCTGCATCATCTTCTTCGACGAGATCGATGCGCTGGCGCCGCGCCGCGGCGGCGGGGGCAGCGGCCAGGCCGCCGAGCGGGTCGTCGCCCAGCTGCTGACCGAACTCGACGGCATCGAGGACCTCAAGGGCGTGGTCGTGCTCGCCGCCACCAACCGGCTCGACCGGCTGGATCCGGCGCTGCTGCGTCCCGGCCGGCTCGAGTTTCACATCGAGTTGCCGATGCCGGACGCGGCGGCGCGGCGGGCGATCCTGCAGGTCCATATGCGGCGCATGCCGTTGGGCAAGGACGTCAAGATCGAGGCGCTGGTGCAAGCCACGGAGGGTTACGTCGGCGCCGGTCTCGAGGGGCTCTGCCGTCAGGCGGCGCTGTTCGCCATTCGCGAGATCCTCGAGCCCGCGACCAAGACGTCGCGCGCCAAGGAAGCTGCAGTGCCCGACCGCACGGTGGCCGAGCTGCAAAAGCTGATGATCACCAAACGGCATTTCGACATGACGCTCGCGGATCGCCATGCCGCGAGGAGCCCGTCATGAGCCGCGTCTATCTTTACGCCATCGTCCCGGCCGCCGAGCGCCCGCCGCTCGCGGTCGCCGGCGTGTGGTCTGGCGAGCCACAGGTGCGCATCATCCAGGGCGATGCGCTCGCGGCCGTCGTCAGCGCGGCGCCTCCGACCGATTTCCGCGCCCTGTCGCGCGAGGATGCGGTTTGTTACCTGCTGGCGCATCAACGCGTCGTCGAGACGGTGATGCGAAACTCGGCGGCGCTGCCGGTCAAATTCGGCACGACTTTGCCGGACGACGCCGCCGTGGCCGGCATGCTCAAGCGCGGCGCATCGGTGCTGGCGCCGCCACTCGCCGAGCTGTCGCAGTATGTCCAGATCGAGCTCATTGTCTCATGGAATATCGACGATATCGTGCGCCAATGCGCCGCCGACGACACGGTGGTGCGGCTCAAGGCTCAGATTGCCGCGCAGGCCGGTGGCGCCAGCCGCGATCAATGCCTCGCGATCGGTAAAGTCGTGAAGGCGTTCGTCGATCGCCGCCGTGAATACTGCCGCAGCCGGATCGTGACGACGGTGCGGTCCTGCGCGGCGGCCGTGGTCGAGAACGCCGTGATGGACGACCGGATGATTGCCAATCTCGCCCTGTTGCTGGCCAAGGATGCAGGCGACGGCCTCGACCAACGGCTGGCCGAGCTCGACAGGGAGTTCGGCGAGCGGCTTCATTTCCGCTGCATCGGACCGCTGCCGGCTTACAGCTTTGCCACCGTCGAGGTAAGCCTGCCATCATTCGAGGCCGTTGACCGAGCCCGCCGGACTCTCAGCCTCGGCGAGACGGCCGGTCTTGCGGAAATCAAGTCCGCCCATCATCGGCAGATCAGGCAAGTCCATCCCGATCTCGCCGCTGCCGAGCCGATTGACGCAAGTGACGCGACCACGCTCACCGACGCTTACAGGACGTTGATGAATTATGCCGACGCGGCGCCTTCGGCGGCTGACGACGAGGCTCCCGGCCAAATCGGATTTCGCTTCGACCGCGATACGGTCGAGGGCTCGATCCAGGTGATGGTGCGTCGCCAGGACGTGACGCGCGCACGCGTGGACACTCAGCCATGACAATCGAGGCCCTTAAAGCGCCGGCGGCCGATCGGAATGTGGTCTATGTCTACGGCGTGGCGCGCGCCCTGCCCGGACGCCAATTCGCTCCGCCTTGTTTTGATGGCATTATTCCGCAAGCGCCAGTCCAGCCGCTGGTGCATGCGGACTTGATAGCGTTCGTGAGCGCGGTTCCCGCGTCTCAATTTGGTCCGAGCGAATTTCGTGCAGCGCTCAATCAGGCGCAATGGCTGAAGGATTGCGTCCTGGCGCACGAGAAGGTTCTCGAGGGGCTATGCTCCAGCGGCGATGTCGTACCCTTCAGATTTGGTACGATTTATCTGGATGCCTCGCAGGCAGCGAACGCCCTCGCGCGCCACCGCACCGCGTTGTGCCAGGCACTTGATCGGATTCGCGGCGCCTCCGAGTGGGGCGTGAAGTCCTTTTGCGATCGGGACGCATTGTATCGCCAGATCGAAACTGCATCGGGCTCCCTTCGAACACTGCGCGACGCCCTTGAGCGCGCCTCACCGGGGGCCCGGTTCTTTCTACAAAAGAAATATCTCAAAGCGGTCGAAGACGAAGCGGCCGCAACGATCGCGCGCTGCGTCGAGCGAATAAGCCAGAGCCTCGATAGCCGCGCCTGCGAGTCGACGCAGATCGATCTCCAGCCGGCTGCCGTGCACGGCAGATCCGCGGACATGGTGATGAACGCTGCCTACCTCGTGTCTGAGAAGCGTCTCGGGCCGTTCCGGCAGATGTTCGCGACCCTGCAGGAGGAGTTCGCCGCGCACGGATTAGATCACGAGCTTACCGGTCCATGGCCGCCCTATCACTTTGTGACGGTTCGGCAGGAAGGCAACGCCGATGCAGCCACGACTGATCAATAGAGATCAGCTCGCTTTGTCGGAGCTGCTGGATCGCGCCCTCAATAAAGGCGTCGTGCTGTGGGGCGACGCAACGATTTCGGTCGCCGGCGTGGATTTGATCTATGTCGGCCTCAAGGTTCTGCTCGCCTCGGTCGATACCGCGCAACGCCTCAAACACGACGCCTGCACGCCGACGCCGGCGGATACGGAAGCCGCCGAATGATCTACGTGTATGCGATGACCGACCGGCCGGAAGCGCCTTTGCCAACCCAGTCGGGCCAGCACGACGAGGCGCTGGCCAAAGTCATATGGCGCGACGTCGTCGCTGTCGTCAGCCGGTTCGACGGCTCACAGTTGTCGAAGACCGCGGATGAGTTGTGGCGGCACGAAGAGGTCGTCGAGGCGCTGATGAACGATCGGGCGGTGGTTCCGGTGCGGTTCGGAACGCTGCTGCCGTCGCCGCAGCGTGTGAACGACTTGTTGTGCCGGGCATACGACGCGCTCACGCAAGACATCGAGCGCGTCCGCGGTCAGATCGAGATCGGCGTCAGGTTTTTGACCGCAGTTGACGCCGCTGAGACCTCATCCGAGGGAATGCCCTTGTTCCGAAACGGGCCGGGCTCGGCGTATCTGTGGGCGCGGCTTGTCAGACAGCGGGAGCTTCGCGATCGGCAACGCGCGACCCTGAGTCTGGTGCGGGAAGCCTTTGACTTGCTCGCAAGTCACGCCAATGCAAGCACGCTGGACGATGGACCGGATGATCGGCGCGGGACCTCGGCGGCGTTCCTGGTGTCGCGCGATCGCCTGGAATGCTTTCGCGACATCGTCGGCGGCGTGGCGAACGCCCATCCGGAACTCGCCCTGCTCTGCACCGGCCCTTGGCCGCCCTACTCGTTCGTCAATGCCGGCGTATGCACAACAAATCGCGGGGAAGCGTGCCATGCCGGGTGACGCACCGTATGCCCGCGCGCAAAAGATCATCCATGCGCCGGACGATCAGGCCCTGCTCGACAGATTCGCCGGGCCGCTGAATGGCGACCGGCGAGAGACGCCGGCGCGCATCGTCGCCGACCCGAAGAGTGTCGAGCGCGACCTGGCACGTCTCGTGCTCAGTGTCATCGAGTTGCTGCGCAAGCTGCTGGAGCGACAGGCGGTGCGGCGTGTCGAAAACGGCACTCTGAGCGAAGATGAGATTGAGCGCTTGGGCGAAACCCTGCTCAGGCTCGAAGCTCGCATGGGCGAACTCAAGGCGGCGTTCGGTCTCGGCGATCAGGAATTGACTCTGGATTTAGGCCCGCTTCGCGATCTGGTTTCGGAGTGCGAGTAGGCTCGCGGCCGCGGCACGAAAAACCACCCGCAGTGCGTGAGCCTCGGAAAAGTCCCACGCGAGTTCAAATCTCGGCGCCCCGAACTATCGTAGCCGCACCCTGCCCTCGCGGCTTCGTTGCGCGCAATGTGCGACCGACAGGTGGCGACGGAAGCCCTGTGGCAAGTTTGGCCGCCGGGCGGCGGCGCCCTCGACGCCCGCCCCTTCCGCCAAGCCGCGCCGCTTTCAGTACCCCGCGCGAGCGTTAACTTTTCATTCACCATGGTCTTCTAGCGAGGGCTTGGGTCGTTACCACGCGCCCAGGCGCGATTCGAGCGAACGCTTTCGGGACAGCACGATGGCCAACAGCCTGGCAGCGCGGCCAAACCAATTCCCCGACATTTTCGCTGCCGCCCGCTCAGATAAAATCTCGGCCCTCTCGTCCCAGGCGCTGGCATGTCATCGCACGGGGCGCTTGGTCGAGGCGATCGCCCGCTACGAGCAAATTCTTGCGCTTAAACCGCGCATCCCGGAGATCCATAACAACCGCGGCCTGGCGCTGGCGGCGTTGGGAAAGTTCGAGGAAGCCGCGCAGGCCTATCGGCGGGCCACCAAGATCAGACCCGACAACCCGGAGACCCTGTGCAACTGGGGTGTCGCCCTTGCCCAGCTTGAGCGATATGACGAGGCGGCAGCAAAGTTTCGTCGGGCCATCGCGGTCAGTCCCGGTTTTGCCGGCGCTCGCAACAACCTCGGACTGATACTGAAGGAACAGGGGCGGATCACCGAGTTGGTCGAGGCTATCGAACAGGCTATCCGTCTGTCGCCGCGAGAAGCGTCGTATTACGACAATCTCGCCGCGATCCGCCCATTCGCCGCCGGTGATCGCTATTTCACCGCGCTGGAAACCATGGCCGCGAATCCGGCATCACTTTCCGCTACGAACCGGATGCATCTGCACTTCGCGCTGGCCAAGACTTATGAACACGTCGGCCGGCCGGAACACGCCTTTCAGCAATTGCTGGCCGGCAATGCACTCAAGCGGACCCAGATTTCCTATGACGAGGCCGCGACCCTTGCCCAGATGGATCGCAGCCGCGAGCTGTTTACGCGCGAGTTTATCACCGACCGCGAAGGCCGCGGCGAACAGTCGCCGGTTCCACTGTTCATTATTGGCATGCCGCGCTCGGGCACGACGCTCATCGAGCAGATCCTGGCGAGCCACCCGGACATTTTCGGCGCCGGCGAGTTGAGCCTGTTCGAGCAGACGGTCGATTCCGTACGCGGCGCGCTGCCGCAATCGCCGGCATTTCCGGATATGGCGTCGTGCCTGTCCGGCGAAGATATTCGCAGCCTGGGCGCCCGTTATCTCGAGACGCTTACCCGGCGCGCGCCGCGTGCGGCGCGCATTACCGACAAGATGCCGGGGAATTTTTTGTTTGCCGGCCTGATCCATCTGGCGCTGCCCAATGCCGCCATCATCCATGCGACGCGTGATCCAATCGATGCCTGCGTTTCCTGCTTCTCGGTGCATTTCACCACAGGGCAAACCCACACCTACGACCTTGCGGAGCTTGGCCGCCACTACCGGCATTATCAGGCCCTGATGTCGCACTGGCACCGCGTGCTGCCGCCGGGGCGGATCCTCGACGTGCGCTACGAGGAATTGGTCGATAACCTCGAAGCCGTGGCGCGGCGCATCATCGCCCATTGCGGCCTCACCTGGGACGCTCGGTGCCTCGATTTTCACCGCACCGAGCGAACGGTCCGCACCGCCAGCGCCACGCAGGTGCGGCAACCGATCTACCAAACCTCGGTCGGGCGCGGGCGCCGCTATGAGAAATTCCTCGGACCGCTGTTCGCCGAGATTACGGCGGCGAATGCGCTATGATGGCGGCATCGACGGCGATTTGGCTAATTCACATCCCTCGCAACCGCAATGAGGATACGCATGCGTGAAATTCTGCTCGCTGCTTTCGCTGCGGCGATTATTCTTTCAAGCGGAGTTCTTGAGCAGCGCGCCGAGGCGATGACGCTTGTCGCACCGGCGGCGGTGGGCGCTGCGGCCGGGCGCGAAGCCCTCATCCATAAGGTCGTCAGCGTCTGCAGCAGTAACGGCTGCTCAGTGGTCCAAACCAAGAAGGTGGTGCACCACAAGGCCCCCAACATTGCCGCGAAGCATCCTTGATCTAAAAAGATGACGGAGCTGTCGGTGTCAAATTCGCGGCACTGACCGGACGCGCTGTTTTCTTAGTCTTCGGCGACAAAGTTTTCCGCCAGCGCGGCATCGAGCAGGCGGCGGCAAGCCATCAGGTCGTCGAGCGCCGCCTGCAGCTTGCGCCGGTCCTCGCCGCCGGCGGAGCGCCGTGGCGGCGCGCGTTCAGCAACCGGCGGCGGCATCAGTACCGGTTCGCGGCGGGCGGCCGGACCTCCGTTGCTCTGCGCCTCAGAATCCACCGATACGAAACTCGACCGCGGACAGTCCGTCGGCGGGACGCGCGGCAATTTCCAGCTCCGCTTCATCCGCATCGCCTTCCTCCATCGCGGGCGGAGGCAGCTCGACGCCGGCGCGCCACACCTCTTGAACAAACGACAGGCCCTGTTCGCGCAGAATGCGTTGCACGCCGCGGATGGTGTAGCCCTCGCCATAGAGCAAATGGCGTACGCCGCGCAGCAGATCGACATCGTCCGGGCGGTAATAGCGTCGTCCGCCGCCGCGCTTGAGCGGCCGGATCTGGGTAAAGCGGCTTTCCCAGAACCGCAGCACGTGCTGCGGAACGTTGATCTCTTCGGCGACCTCGCTGATGGTGCGGAATGCATCCGGCGCTTTGTCCAATGCCCGCTCCCCTGACGGCCGTTAGTTGCCGATGTCCTTGCCATCCGGTCCGGAATTGATCCGCTGCTTGAGGATGGCGGAGGGCTTGAACACCATGACCCGACGCGGCGAGATCGGCACTTCCTTGCCGGTCTTCGGATTGCGCCCGATGCGCTGGCCTTTCTTGCGCACCACAAACGACCCGAACGACGACAATTTCACGGTTTCGCCGCGTTCCAGACAGTCGGTGATTTCCTTGAGCACCAATTCGACGAGTGTCGCGGATTCGGTGCGCGACAGCCCAACCTTCTGATAGACCGCCTCACACAGATCGGCCCGCGTGATCGTCTTTCTCGCCATCGCCAGCCCCGCTCTCGGCGATTGATAATCGAAAATCGTATCGTACTGAATTATCAACGATATTAGCTTCTCGCCGGGCGGTCAACGGCCTTCGCGAGGGGTCTGAGCGCGATCTGCAAAGCCTGGCCGACTGGATTTGGGAAACAGACCCGCTTTGCCAAATATGTCTGTTCGGCCAAACGCCTCACCAGCGCAACAGCGACGCCGCCCAGGTGAAGCCGCCGCCCATCGCCTCGAGCAGCAGCAGATCGCCGCGCTTGATCCGGCGGTCGGCGACGGCGTCGGCCAGCGCCAGCGGTATCGAAGCCGCCGAGGTGTTGCCGTGCCGATCGACGGTGCTGACGATCTTGGTCGGCGGGATGCCGAGCTTGTGCGCCGAGCCGTCGATGATCCGCTTGTTGGCCTGATGCGGAATGAACCAATCGATGTCGGCAACCGTCAGGCCGGTCGCCGCGAACGCATCGTGGACCACGTCGGTGATCATCGCCACCGCATGGCGAAACACCTCGCGGCCCTCCATGCGCAAATGGCCGACGGTGCCGGTCGATGACGGTCCGCCATCGACGTAAAGCTTCGATTTGTGACGGCCGTCGGAACGCAGCCGCACGGTAAGGATGCCGCGATCGGTGCGCTCGCCCGGCTGCTGCTGGGCTTCCAGCACCACCGCGCCGGCGCCGTCGCCGAACAACACGCAAGTGGCGCGATCGGTCCAATCGAGCAGACGCGAGAACGTCTCCGACCCGATCACCAGCGCGCGTGAGAACGCGCCCGATCGTAACAGCCCGTCGGCTGTCGCCAGCGCGTAGACGAATCCGGAGCACACCGCCTGCACATCGAAGGCGGCACCGTGCGTGATACCGAGATCGGCCTGCACCGAGACCGCGGAAGCCGGAAAGGTGTTATCGGGCGTTGAGGTTGCGAGCACGATGAGATCGACCGCCTGCGGCTCAAGATGCGCATGCGCCAGCGCCGCGCGCGCGGCGCGTGTCGCCATGTGCGAGGTCAGTTCGCCGGGCGCGGCGATGCGGCGCTCATGGATGCCGGTGCGCTGCACGATCCATTCGTCGGACGTGTCGACCTTCCGCGCCAGATCGGCGTTGGTGAGGACCTGGTTCGGCAGATAGCTGCCGCAGCCGAGGACAACCGAACGGAGGAGCGTCACAAGGCGGCTCCGCCCATCGCCTGGAGCGGCTCCTTGCCCGGTCGTCCGAGCGCTGCGGTGATCTTGGCCAGGAGTTGATCGCGCACGACGCCGTAGCCGAGCTCGATGGCCGCCGCAAAGCCTTCGGCGTCGGTGCCGCCATGGCTTTTGATGACGATGCCGTTGAGGCCGAGAAAAACGCCGCCGTTGGACCGGTTCGGGTCCATGCGTTGCCGCAACTGGCGGAACGCCGAGCGCGCGAACAAATATCCGATGCGTGCGCTGAGCGAACGGCTCATCGCACGCCGCAGATATTCCCCGATCTGGCGTGCGGTGCCTTCCGCCGTCTTGAGCGCGATGTTGCCGGCAAAGCCTTCGGTGACGACGACGTCGGCCTTGCCCGCGCCGATGTCGTCGCCTTCGACAAAACCAATATATTCGAGGTCGGGCCACTGCCCCTCGCGCAGAATACGCCCCGCCTCGCGCACCGGTTCAAGACCTTTCACTTCCTCGACTTCAATGTTGAGAAGACCGACCGTGGCGCGCTCAAGCCCGAACAGGATGCGCGCGGTGGCGGCTCCCATCACCGCAAGATCGACCAAGTGTTCGGCGTCGGCGCCGATCGAGGCGCCGACGTCGAGCACGACCGATTTACCGCGCAAGGTCGGCCACAGCGCCGCGATAGCGGGTCGCTCGATTCCGGCCAGCGTCTTGAGCTCGAATTTCGACATCGCCATCAGGGCGCCGGTATTGCCGGCCGATATCGCCATATCGGCTTCGCACTTCTTGACCGCATCAATGGCCAGCCACATTGAGGATTTCCGCCGGCCGTAACGCAGCGCCTGGCTGGGCTTGTCTTCCATCCGCACCGCGACCTCGGCATGAATGAGGCGCGACGCGGCCTGCAGGGCCGGGCGAGCCGCGATCAGCGGCGCGATCAACGCCGTGTTGCCGAAGAAGAGGAATTCGCTTTCCGGGTGACGCGCCAACGCCAGTTCGGCGCCGGCGACCACCACGGCAGGGCCGTGGTCGCCCCCCATCGCGTCGAGAGCAATGCGGACCGTCTGCGACATGGGGAATGACCGCGGTCCTAGATCACGATCCAATTCAAGCGCATCGGATCATAGATCCAGAATTTTTGTTCGCGCGTGATCCTCTGGCAAGAACCGGCTTGGGCATTTCTGGATCGCGCTCCAAGTCCGAACGGCGGGAGACCGGACCGGAGGCGAGAATAGCGGTTCGGCATCCGGAAACAACTGCGATCAGCGGCCATCCCGATCCTTCTTGAGTTCGGCGAGCGCCGCGAATGGGCCTTGGTCCGGTTTTGCGTCGGGCGGCGGCTCAAACATCGCTCCGGGCTTGCGGGGATAGGGATCGATCCCGAGAATAAGGAATTCGGTGGCGAGCGCGCCGAGATCGACCACGCCGCCGATCAGCGGCTCAGCTTCGGCCCGAGAATCGTCGCCGATTTCTTCGCTTTCCGGTGCCGGCGCCGCCGGCGGCACGAAGACGACATCGATGTCCTCCTCGACCTCGTTGGCAAGCGCTTCGAGGGTGACGACGCAGGCCTGGCCAACCGTCGCGGAAACCCGGCCGCAGACATGCAAGCCTTCGCCGCGCCGCTTGAGTTCGAAAGTCGCCTCTAAACGCGGCAAATCGCGCAGCCCCGCTACGCGCGCCACGGCAGCGCGTGTGGCCGCATCGGCCTCGAGGTCGAAGCGTTCACCGGTTTCGGCCACATCTTCGACCGCGACCGGCACGCGCCATGGCGGCAGTGCGCGGTTCTCGGCTGAATGTTCAGGCATGTGCAAAGGCCTCCGGGCTGGGGAAGACCGCGTTGCCGGCGGCGAGAGCGTCCTCCCCCTCGGTGTCCAATTGCCGCGCCGCCGCACGGGCATAGCGCGCCAACCGGACTGCCCTGTCGTCGACGCCGACGACCCCAAAGATATTGCGTGCGAGCGCCATCTCAAGCTCCCGCTCGTCGCCGGCAACGAGCGCCGCGCTGTAGGCGGCTTGGCGGCCGTAGAACGCCTCGCCGAAACGCCGCATCTCGCGCGGCACCGCGAGGTCGCCAACGCCCATTTCCCGCAGATTGTCGTCGAGGTCGTGGCAAAAAACGTCAAAGAGCCGTTGGCCAAGGGCCTGCGCCGGGCTGCGGCGGCCACTGTTGCGGGATCCGGGCGCGTTGTTGCGGGCGAGCCGGCTCAAGAGCAGCACCAGGTGCAGCACAATCAGCTCAAATCGGCCTTGGACGGTATCCGGCACCCCGTAACCCGTATAAAAGACTACCGCGCGCGCCTGCGTCACGATCATGCCATAGAGCGCGTTGATGTTGCGGCTATGGAAACTGCGCCGAAACCTCGTTAATATCATAGACATAGCTCACGTTTCCGAAGCCGACCTCGATCCCCCGTAAATCGGCCCGGTTAATCGCCAATTGAAGTTTTCGAGGTACGGCAGGCGGCTGCCGGACACAAGGTGGATGCCAGAATGGGTCGCAGTTTTGGAGTGAGTGGGAGAAAGCGCAACCCAGCACCCTACGCGCTGATTGTCGCGCTCTCGCTGACCCTCGGCGGCTGCTTCGGCGAAACGTTCCAGCGCGGTTATGTGCTGCCCGAAGGCGCGCTTGAGCAAATTCGGCTTGGCGCGTCGCAGGAACAGGTGCTGATCGTGCTCGGCACACCATCGACGGTCGCCACCGTCTCGGGCGAAGCGTTCTATTACATCTCGCAGCGCGCCGAGCGGCCGGTCTCGTTCATGCCGACCCACGTCACTGACCAGCGCGTGATCGCGGTTTATTTCGACCGGGACCGGCGGGTCCAACGGGTCGCGGCCTACGGCATCAAGGACGGCAAGGTGTTCGATTTCGTCAGCCGCACCACCCCGACCGCCGGATCCGATTATAACCTCGTCCAGAGTCTGCTCCACACCCTGGAAAACAGCCGCATCGGCATTCCAGGACTCTGACGCGCCATCGCGCCGCGGAGCCGGTCACCGGCCGGCGACGCCAGCGGGGCAATTGCGGGGCGCACCGCGACCGAGCCATCCAGACGGTGCTTGCGGGACGTCCTGGATTGCTTCGGCACGAACTACCGCGCGGTGACAGGCTGACATTAAATCAGTGCGCGAGCACCGCCAGCAACAACAGCGCAACGATGTTGGTGATCTTGATCATCGGGTTGACTGCAGGACCCGCGGTATCCTTGTAAGGATCGCCGACGGTATCGCCGGTGACCGCCGCTTTGTGAGCGTCGGAGCCCTTACCGCCGTAATGGCCGTCCTCGATGTACTTCTTGGCGTTGTCCCAGGCGCCGCCGCCCGAGGTCATGGAAATTGCCACGAACAGGCCGGTCACGATCACCCCGAGCAGCATGGCGCCAAGCGCCGAGAAGCCCGCCGATTTGCCGGCGGCACCGCCGCCGGCGATGAAGTAGATGATGAAATAGCCGGCGATCGGCGACAGCACCGGCAACAGCGACGGCACGATCATCTCCTTGATCGCGGCGCGGGTGAGCATATCGACGGCGCGGCCGTAGTCGGGCTTGTCCCTGCCCTGCATGATGCCGGGCTTTTCGCGGAACTGCCGCCGCACCTCTTCGACGATCGAGGCGGCAGCACGGCCGACCGCGGTCATGCCCATGGCGGCGAACAGATAGGGCAACAGGCCGCCGAACAAGAGCCCAACGACGACATACGGATTAACCAGGGAAAAATCGGGCGCAACGCCCTGGAAATAAGGATGCTTGTCGGCGCCGGCGATGAAGAATTTGAGGTCCTGGTTATAGGCGGCAAACAGCACCAAGGCGCCGAGCCCGGCCGAGCCGATGGCGTAACCCTTGGTCACCGCTTTGGTGGTGTTGCCGACGGCGTCGAGCGCATCGGTCGATTTGCGCACCTCCTTCGGCAGCCCGGCCATTTCGGCAATGCCGCCGGCATTGTCGGTGACCGGTCCGAACGCATCGAGCGCGACCACGATGCCGGCGAGCGCCAGCATCGTCGTCACCGCAATCGCGATGCCGAACAGGCCGGCGAGGTTATAGCTGACCAGGATGCCGGCGATGATGACCAGCGCTGGAAGTGCGGTCGCTTCCATCGATATGGCCAGGCCCTGAATCACATTGGTGCCGTGGCCGGTTACCGAGGCCTGCGCGATCGAGTGCACCGGCCGATAATCGGTCCCGGTATAGTACTCGGTGATGACGATGATCAGTGCCGTCACCACCAGGCCGGCGATGCCGCAATAAAACAGCTGCGCGCCGGAATAGTTGACGCCGGCAAGCGGACCGAAGCCGATGAGATAGTGGGTCACCCCGGCGATACCGATGAGCGAGAAAATCGCCGTCGCGATCATGCCCTTGTACAGCGCGCCCATGATCGATTGGGTGGCGCCAAGCCGTACGAAGAAGGTGCCGATGATCGAGGCGATGATGCAAATCCCGCCAATGGCGAGCGGGAAGGTCATCATCCGCATCACCATCTCGGTGGAGACCCCGCCGAAGAAGATGGCGGCGAGCACCATGGTCGCAACCGTGGTCACGGCATAGGTCTCGAACAGGTCGGCGGCCATGCCGGCGCAATCGCCGACATTGTCGCCGACATTGTCGGCAATGGTGGCGGGATTACGCGGATCGTCTTCCGGTATGCCGGCCTCGACCTTGCCGACAAGGTCGCCGCCGACGTCGGCGCCCTTGGTGAAAATGCCGCCGCCCAATCGCGCGAAGATCGAGATCAGCGAGGCGCCGAAGCCGAGCGCCACCATCGAATCGACCACCGTGCGGTCGTTCGGCGCCAGATGCAGGCCGCCGATGAGGAAGGCGAAATAAAGCGTCACCCCCAGGAGCGCCAGGCCGGCCACCAGAAGTCCGGTGATCGCGCCGGCCCTGAATGCAAGCTCGAGCCCGCCGGCCAGCGAGCCGATGGCGGCCTGCGCGGTGCGCACATTGGCGCGGACCGACACGTTCATGCCGATGAAGCCCGCGGCGCCGGACAGAATGGCGCCGACCGCAAAGCCGATGCCGACCAGCCAGCCGAGGAGATAACTGACGATCACGAAGATCACCACGCCGACGATGGCGATGGTGGTGTATTGCCGCCGCAGATAGGCCTGCGCGCCCTCGCGGATCGCCGCCGCGATCTCCTGCATCTTTTCGTTGCCGGGATCGGCCCGCATCACCGAACTTGTGGCCCAAATGGCGTAGATCAGCGCAAGAACGCCGCAGAGAACGATGAGCCACAACGTCGTCATGAAAGAACCCCGGTTGATGGGAGCCAGAGGTCAAACCCGGCCCGAAAGGAAAGCCTTCGCGCGAAAGATCAGGCCCCCGGCGCAGGCTGGCGCGGACATGCCATAATTGGCCGGGCGGCGCAACGGCGGCGAGCAGGCAATACGGGATCGCCCTAATAGAGATTGTTCAGGTAATCGTCGGCAACGACCGCTTCAGCCTGCTCGACGGTCACCTGAGCCGGCTTGGTCTGTTCGACGATCATGCGCCCCAGCGTAGGAAAGGATCGCTTGTCGACGCGATAGTCGTCCTGCCAAAGCCGGGAGCGCTTCAACGCCTTGCCGCAGTGCAGGAATGCCTCCCGCACCGTGACCAGAATAATCAGCCGCGGCTCGCGGCCGTTGACGGCGGCGGCGGCAAGAAACTCCGGCTGGCGCGAAAGCCGCGCCGCGCCATTGATGCGCAGCGTTTCGTCGATGCCCGGAATGAAGAACAGCAGCCCGACTTCCGCATCGGCGACAATGTTGGACGTCGTGTCGAGGCGATTGTTGCCCGGGCGGTCTGGAATGGCGATGGTATGATCGTCCAGCACCCGGGCAAAACCCGGCGCGTCGCCGCGTGGACTCACGTCCGTGCCGCGCCCGGGGCGGGTCGAGCCGATGACGGCAAACGGCGAATGGGCGAGGAAATTGCGGCAATGGGCATCGAGCCGGTCGAGTTGTTTGAGGACCGCCAGCTCCATCGGCGCCTGGTAGAGCCCGCGCAGCCCGGTCTCATCGCTCACCGTGTCTGTGCTCGCGATCCGATCATCCACTAGATTCTCCTTTGCCTACTGGGCCGGAAACGCCCGGGCGCGTTAAAGAGCGACAAAGGGCACGGCGAAGACCGCACCGTTTGCCTTCCAGCCTCCCGCGCCGCCCAAAATTACCGGTTGGGCGACGCCTAATGCAACGGGAGAACGGACTGTGCCCGGCGCCGTCAATGAGATTTAAGGCCTTTGACAGCGTACACCATTTTGCGGCTTCAGGCCGGCTTAAGCCTTCGCGGGCGCGGTCAGCCGCAACGCCGCAAATGCCTTCATCGCCTCGTCATAGGCGCGGTCGTAGACGACCTTGCGCTCGACAAAATAGTGGAAGAATCCCGCCGGAGTTTCTGGCGCGACGTCGATCAGGTCGACCTTCTTGAAGGGCGGACCGAGGTGACCGGCGGCGATCAGACCGTTGATTTGATTGAGCGCATCAACCTCGGCCTTGAAGCCGACCGAGAACCACATTTCGGTTTGCCAATCCTGGACATCGAAATAGTTGCTCGGCGCCTGTCCCAGCCAGCCCTGCGCCAGCGGCCGCGCCACAAAGATCCGGTCAAAGGTGTGAAGCTCGGAGACGATGCACGACCGGAAGTAGGCGCCGTCAATCAGGTGCGGCTGCGGCAAACGATCGAAGCCATAGAGCGAAAGCCAGAGCGCCGCCTCGATGGCCTCGGCGGTAATCGGGAGCAGATCGAACTCGGCGGTGGCGGACTTGCCGTGATGGTGAACCGCGGTTTTGGTCGCCTGCGGATTGGCCTTGCGTTCATCCCAGAGGCTTCTCGCCTTGTCGTTGCCGAACAGGACGGCATCGCCGGTCTTTACATTATAGGCGTTGAAGACGATCCCGATGTCCCGGTCGCCGATCCGCGCCTGATTGTTGAAGACGTCGGCCATCGTCGAAAAATCCGAGACGCTGCGCGTCGGTACGTAAAGCTGCGCCGGCAGCAGGCGGTCGAACAGCGCCTGCAGCGGCTTGCGATGCGGCGACGGCGGCGTGAACCATCGGCCGAGCGTTTCCAGATAGGCCGGGCGAAAAATGCCGGGGTCGCCGGAAAACAAAATGCCGAGCTCGGCCAGCGAATTGTGCTGAAGTTCGGGGTCGACCAGAGCCTTCTCCAGATCCTTGCCCTGCAGCCAGTCGGCAAGGACGACGATCTGCCCGCTGGTCGCCGTCACCATATCCGGGATGATGCCGCACTTGTTGGCGGCGACGAGAAAGCCGGCGCCGTGGGCGTTGAAACCGCCAAGTCCCGCGAGCGCGAACGCAGTTTTTGCCACGACACTCACCCTGCCAAGTTGTCTGCGAAGTTGTCTGCGAAGTCGTCTGCCAAGTTGTCAGCGAAGTTGCGGTGTTCCGAACCGCAGTTTGCCACGCGCGGTTGGACGCATTGTGACGCGCCAAAAGCAGCCGCAGGTGGTTTATATCAGAAATGCGAGCTGTGCGCGCGAGGAATGGTCGCGGCGCGGGCGGGCTTAGAGCGACGTCCGCCCGACGGTGCGTGTCACACCGGATTTGGCCGGCGCGCCAACGTGCCCCAGGCGAGCAGCACTACCGCCGCCAGGATGACCGGGAAAACCAGTTCGGTGACCGCCGTCCAGCCGTAGCGCGTGAGCAGCGCCCCGGAGGAGAACGAGGCAAGCGCCATCGCGCCGAATATCAGAAAGTCATTGAACGCCTGCACCTTGTTGCGCTCGCGCGGGCCGTGGCATTCGGTAATCAGCGTCGTGGCACCGATGAAGGTAAAGTTCCAGCCGATGCCGAGCAGCACCAGCGCCACCCAGAAATTCCACAAGCCGATGCCGAGAAACCCGACCAAAGCGGCGGCCAGGATCAAGGCGAGGCCGGCTCCCATGATCGTGCGCAATCCAAGCCGCGCGATCAGTGCGCCTGTGAAGAAGCTCGGCGCGTACATGCCGAGCACATGCCACTGAATGCCGAGCGCCGCCTCGCCGACCGAGTGGTTGCACATCACCATGGCGAGCGGCGCCGAGGTCATCAGCAGATTCATCGTGCCGAAGCCGGCCAGACCGCAGGCGACCGCGACGATGAATTGCGGCTTGCGGATGATCTCGGCTAGCGGGCGCCCGTCGGTAAACGTCCGAACCGTGGGCGGGCGCGGAATTCTGAGAAAGGTCAGCACGACAGCGGCGACGACGGCGCACGCCGCTTGCGCCAAGTAAGTCCCCGCGAACAGATAAGCCGGCCAGACGTCCTTGGTGAAAATGACAAGCTGCGGCCCGATCACGGCGGCAAAGATGCCGCCGGCAAGCACCCACGATATCGCCTTGGGCCGGAAATGGCCGCTCGCGGTGTCGGCGGCGGCAAAGCGATAGGACTGGTGCGCCGCGGCATAGAGGCCGGCGCACAGCGTGCCGAAGAGCAGCAGCAAGAACGATCCCGACAGCATCGCCAGGCAGGAGACCAGGCCGGCAAGCACTCCCAGAAGAGAGCCGGCCTGCAACGCGAAACGGCGGCCGAACGCTTTGGCCAGCATCCCGACCGGCAGCGTGCCGATCCACATGCCGACGACCATGACGCTGATCGGCAGCGTCGCCAGCATCGGGTCGGGCGCCAGCAGCGACCCGGCGATGCCCCCGGTTGCCACGACCACGGTATTGTTGCCGCCGGCCAACGCCTGCGCCGCGGCCAACACCAGCGCATTGCGGGCGGCCAGCCGGTCGTCGGTAATCTCGCCTGCTGTGTCGGTTAGGGCCGTCATCGGCGAAGTTCCGTGGTGCGGGACCGTTTTAGCGGGTGACTCGGCTTGGAACTAGCGCAATCGAATGGCCGATGAGCGCCTGATTACCGCGCCAAGTCAGAAGTTTGCAGGAACAAACTTCTTGCCTTGCAGCGACGCCTGGTCGTCGTATTCGCCTTTGGTGGATCGTTTCGGCAGTTTGACCTTGGGCCGCGAGACTTTCTTGTAGGGAACGAGGTCGAGGATCTGGGCGATGCAATTGAGCCGCGCGCGCCGCTTGTCGTCAGAACTCACAATACGCCAGGGGGCGTAGTCGCTGTCGGTCGCGCCGAGCATCGCGTCGCGCGCCCGCGAATAATCGTACCAGCGCCGATACGATTCGAGGTCCATCGGGCTCAATTTCCATTGCCGTAGCGGATCGTTGATGCGGGCGGAAAAGCGCTTCTCTTGCTCTCGCTTGCCGACCTCCAGCCAGAATTTTACCAGGAGGATGCCCGCGTCGGTGATGTATTTCTCGATTTCCGGGCACAGACCCAGGAATCGCTCCACCTCCTGCTTGCTGGCAAATCCCATGACATTCTCGACGCCGGCCCGGTTGTACCAGCTGCGATCGAAAATCACGATTTCGCCCGCGGCGGGGAATTGTTCGATATAGCGCTGCACATACATTTGCGTTTTTTCACGATCGGACGGTGCCGGCAGTGCGACCACCCGGAAGACGCGCGGGCTCACTCGCTCGGTGATGGCCTTGATCGTCCCGCCCTTGCCGGCGGCGTCGCGGCCCTCGAACACGATGATGATCCGAAATCCGGTTTCCTTGACCCATTCCTGCAAGTGGCAAAGCCCGACCTGAAGTTTGCGCAGTTCTTTTTCATAGACCTTGCGCTTCATCTTGCCGTCGCCGGCTGTTTGGCTGACTGCCATGGGGTTCAACTCCCGAAGATCACGCGCCGGAAGCGGCTCATCGCAACGGCGAAGTAGACCGAGCCGATAATCAGCATCGCCAGCAGCGGCCGCCAGACCAGCGAGAGATCGGCGCCGCGAAACAACACCGCCTGCGCAAAGGCGACGAAATGCGGCGTCGGGCTGATGGTCTTCATGACATACTGCAGCCAGACCGGCATGCTCTCCATCGGGGTGCTGCTGCCCGAAAGCAGTTGCGTGACCATCAGCACCGGCATGGCCAGCAGCCCGAACTGCCCCATCGTCGTCGACAGCGTGCCAAGCAAGATGCCCAGCGCCGCCACCACCAGCGCGTAAAGCGCCGCGCCCAGCAAGAACAGAAAAATCGACCCAGCGATCGGCGCACCAATCCACAGATGCACCACGAATTCCAGCGACAGCATTGCCGCCACCAGGATCACGAGGCCATTGGCGAACATTTTCGCCAGCATGATTTCCGCCGGCACCACCGGCATGACCAAAAGATGTTCGACCGTGCCCTGCTCGCGCTCCCTGATCAGGGCGGCGCCGGTGAGGATCACGGTCAAGAGCGTGATCTGGTTGATGACCTGGGTCATCGCCGAGAACCAGGCGGTCTTCAGGTTCGGATTGAACTTCGCGCGGACGACGAGGTTGATCGGGTCGCTCAACGGGTCCCCGCGTTTATGGATGAAGTTCTGCACCTCATTGAAAATGGCGGTCCGAAGATAGCTGGCGCCATTGCCGGCCTGGGCCACTGCCGTGGCGTCGACGTTGATTTGAATCTCGGTCTTGCGCTGGGCGAGAACATTAGCTTGAAAGTTTGGAGGTATTTCGACGACAAACAAAAGCTCGCCCTTGTCCATCTTCGTATCGATCTGGGATGCCGTGATATGCACGGCGGGCTGGAATGTCGGCCGGACGAGACCCTCGGCGATCTCCCGCGAGAGATCCGAACCGTCCTCGTCCACGATGCCGACGGAAAGATTGGTCGCTTCAGTCACGGCACCGGTTGCAACCGTATTGACCGAAATACTGAAGGCGTAGGCGACGAGGATCAGCATTGTCGGGTCGGCCCGGATGCTTCTTAGTTCCTTGACCACGAGACGCAGGATATTGAAGACATGATCGCGCAGCGTCAGCGTTCTCGCCTTCGCCAATTGTGGGACGCCTTGCGTGCGGGGCATGGACACGTCACGCCTCCTGCTTGCGGAGGAACACGAGTGACAGGATGAGGTAGGCGAGTGCGATGACCGCGATCGCCGCGATGTTGCGCCAAAGATCGCTCATTCCGAGCGCCTTGGCGAAGACCCCGACAGTGACCGGCTGATACCAGGCCGACGGAAATGTGAGGCCGAGCACTTTCGCGCCGCCGGAGAGGGACGACACCGGCGCGAACAGTCCGGAAAAGTTCACCGCCGGGACGATGGACAGGATCGCTGTCGCAAATACCGCGGCGACCTGGGTGCGGGTGAAAGATGAGATCAACTGGCCGAAGCCGGTTGTCGATACGACATAGATGACGGTGCCGATCAGCAAGGTGAGAAACGAACCCTTGATCGGCACGCCAAACATGAAAATCGCCATCAGGAACAAGAAAACGAAATTCACCATGGCGACCGCGGCATAGGGCAGTTGCTTGCCGAGCAGGAATTCGAGCTTGGTGATCGGCGTCGAGCGGAAATTGGCAATGGAGCCGGTTTCCTTCTCCCGCACCACCGCGATCGCCGACATGATGGCGGGGATCAGACACAGCATGAGCATGAATACGCTCGGCACCATGGCGTTGACGCTGAGGAAAGCCTGGTTGTAGCGAAAGCGCGTCTGGATATCGTCATCGCCCCAGGCATTCGAGCTCCCGGCGCGCCGCAACTGTTTTTGCAGCTCCTCGCCCTGCTTCCTGACCACGCCGGTGACATAACTTCTCGAGGTTTCTCCCCGGAACGTCATGGCGCCGTCGACCGATGCGTCGACTTCCGGCCGCGAGCCGTTCAATAAATCGCGGCCAAACCCGCTCGGAACTTCGACAACGATTTGGGTGTTGCCGCTTCTCAGGCGCCGCTCGCCCTCGGCTGCCGAGGTGATCGGCGGCTGCATCGAGAAATACCGGGAGCCGGAAAAACCGTCGAGTAGCTGCCGGCTCTCCGGCGTGTTGTCCTGATCGAACGCCGCGGTCTGCAGGTTTTCGATATCGAAGGAGATGCCGTAGCCGAAGGCCAGCATCAGGATGATGGGACCGAAGACGGCGAAGGCGAGCCGGATCGGATCGCGCAGCAGCTCAACGGTCTCGCGGCGCGCATAGGCCCACAGGCGGCGCAAATCGAACCGCCGTGGCGTACGCACCGGTTCCGCCTCGATCAGCATCGCTGCGGGCGGCGGCGCCTCGACCTTTTTGGCGCGGTCGATCCCGGCCGCATCGGCGAGATAGCCGACGAAGGTGTCTTCCAGCGAGTCGCTGCCGCGCTCCTTGACCAGATCGAGCGGGGTGCCGACCGCCAGCACCTTGCCAGCATGCATCAGCGAGATGCGGTCACATCGCTCCGCCTCATTCATGAAGTGGGTCGAAAGAAAGATCGTGACGCCGTCGTCGCGCGACAGATCGATCAAGGTGCGCCAGAACGCATCCCGCGCGATCGGATCGACGCCCGACGTCGGCTCGTCGAGGATCAGAATGGCCGGTTCATGGAGCACCGCGACCGCGAGCTGCAGCCGTTGCTTAATGCCGAGCGGCAGGCTCTCGGGTTTGGCGTTGGCGACGCTGGCCAGATCGTAGCGTTTCAAAAGCTCCTGAATGCGGCCTTCGACCTTATCGGCCGGCAAGTGATAGAGCGCGGCGTGCAGATCGAGGTTCTGCCGGACGGTGAGCTCGCTGTAGAGCGAAAACGCCTGTGTCATGTAACCGACGTTACGGCGCATCTCCATGTCGTTCGAACCCATCGGGCTGCCAAACAGTTTCGCCCATCCCTCGGTCGCGGGCAGGAAGCCGGTCAACATCTTCATCGTGGTGGATTTGCCGCAACCGTTGGAGCCAAGGAAGCCGAAGATTTCGCCCGGCGCGATCTTGAAGTTGACGTGATCCACGGCGACAAAATCGCCAAATCGCCGCGTCAGTCCCTCGGCCTCGATCGCCGGCACTTCGTCGGCCGAAGCAACCCGCGGCCGCACGATCACCTTTTGATGCAGCGCGCGTTTTTCCTCGGGCAAAAGCGCGATAAACGCCTCGTCAAGCGTCGGTTCTGCCGTCTTATCCAGTAATTCCTGCAGCGTGCCATGGGCGATGATCTTGCCATCGTCCATGGCCATCAGCCAGTCGAAGCGCTGCGCTTCGTCCATATAGGCTGTCGCCACCATCACGCTCATTTGCGGGCGCCGCGCCCGGATCGTGTTGATGAGGTCCCAGAACTGGCCGCGCGACAACGGATCGACGCCGGTGGTGGGCTCGTCCAAAATGAGCAAATCCGGGTCGTTGATCAGCGCGCAGCAAAGACTGAGCTTCTGCTTCATTCCGCCCGACAGCTTGCCGGCCGGGCGGGCCTCGAACGGATCGAGCGCCGTGGCGGTCAGAAGTTCGGTGATGCGGCCGCGCCGCTCGGACGCCGGCTGCCCGAACAGCCGGCCGAAGAAATCGATGTTCTCGAAGACGCTGAGTGTCGGATAAAGATTGCGGCCGAGCCCTTGCGGCATATAGGCAACGCGCGCGCGGAGAGATCTTCAGGTGGGCCGGGTCCGCCAGATTGCCGTCGAACACGACAACCTCGCCGCTTTGGATGGTGCGCACGCCGGAAATCAGCGCCAGCAGGGTGGATTTGCCGACCCCGTCGGGCCCGATCACCCCCACCATCTTGCGCGCCGGAACTTCAATCGTGACGTCGTCGAGCGCAACGGTCGCCCCGTAATGGTGCGAGACATCGGTGAGCCGAGCGACAACGGCGTCGGTCATTGCGGCAGCTTGACGTGAAGGTCGTCCGGCCACGCCGTCGCGGCATTGGTGCGCACGATGCCGAGCCCGCGCACGCCGGTCTTCACCCTTCGCGAGTAGGTTTTCAGAAGCTCCGCGTCCAGTTTGAGCTTGACCCGGAACATCAGCTTTTCGCGCTCCTCGGCGGTCTCCACGGTCTTGGGCGTGAACTGCGCGTCGGCGGCGACAAAACTCACCGAGGCGGGGATGACGTATTGCGGAACCGGGTCCAGAACGATGCGGGCCTCGCTGCCGATCTCGAGCCTACCGGCGGTCGCGGCCGGCAGAAAGATCGTCATGTAGACATCCTGCAGGTCGAGAATGGTGAGAACCTTGCCGCCGGCGGCGACAACCTCGCCATTCCGCGCCAGCTGGTATTGCACCCGCCCCGTTCGCGGCGAGACCAGAACCAGGTCATGCAACACGGATTTGATCCGCTCGACCTCGGCCTGCGCGCTCTTGATGGCGGCGTCGGCCTGGTCGCGCTGGGCAATCGCACCCCGCACGCTGGCCTGAGACGCTTCGTAATTGCGCTGCCGCTGGTCGAACGTTTGTTGCGTGATAATTTGCTTGCCGATGAGCTCCTGGCCGCGTTCGAAATCGGATTTCGTCGCCGCCAAGGTCGCATTGCGCTGGTCGATAAGCGACACCGCCTCGGCCATCGCCTGCTTGGCGCGCTCTACGTTCGATTGCGCGGCCCGCAGCTGGGCTTCGTATTCCGGCGACGATATACGACCGACGACCTGTCCCGCCTTGACCTCGCTGCCTTCTTCCACGGTGATGTCCGTCAGCCGGCCGGGATATTTCGCGGCGACGTCGACCTGGGTAGCCTCGATGCGGCCATTGGTCTTGACGATGCCCTGCGGCATCGACTTGCCCGTCAGCCGGTCCAGCAGACTGCGCACCTTCGACTTCGCCTGCGCGGTGGGAGATAGCAGGCCTCCAAGCCACGGCTGCGTGGAGACGGGCAGCGGTGAACTGCCGGCAACGAACACGAACACAAGCAGGACGCCGACGAGAAAGCGGATATTCATTGTTGGTGCCCTTCGAATGCTCTGAAAGACGACTATCCGATGCTCGAATAGTGCGTAATATAAGCAAGAGGGTACCTAATCCCACTCATTGACCAAGATCAATTGCCTAAACTGCGGCCTCGCTAATTTCATCATTTCGGCGGCACAGCCGAGCGTCCGGCCTCTGCCTGACAAACTGGAACCTGAGATGAACGACAATTACGAGACGATTACTCAAACTCGGGCCCGTCGTGCCGCAATCGTCGATTTGGTGGTGCAGATTGCCTGCCTGGCGCTGTTGCTCTACTGGGCGGTGATTTTGGTCAGGCCGTTTCTGACGATCATGGTCTGGAGCATCATCCTTGCCGTCGTTCTGTACCCGCTGTTTGATTGGCTGGTCCGCAGGCTTCATATGCGCCGCCTGCCGGCGGCGCTGTTGATCATGCTCATATGCCTTTTGATTCTGTTCGGACCGGCGGCGTGGCTCGGGCTGAGCCTGATCGAAACCGTCCGTTCGCTCGCCGAGCAGCTCGGATCCGGCAACATTGTGCTGCCGCCGCCGCCGGATTCCGTGAAAGACTGGCCGCTTATCGGCGACAATCTCTACGCCTCATGGTCTCTGGCGTCGACCAACCTGAAGGCCGCCCTGGTTCAGATCGGGCCCCAGCTTCGGCCGATCAGCGGCACTTTGCTGGAGCTTGCCGGCAATGCCGGGATCAGCATGCTCAAGTTCATCGTTGCGGTGGTGATCTCCGGATTTCTGCTGCTGCCCGGACCACAGCTGGTCAGCTCCGCCCGATTGGTATTTCGACGGATTGCCGCCGGGCGGGGCGATGAGTTTATTGATTTGATCGGCGTCACCATCCGCAATCTGGCGCGCGGCGTCATCGGCGTTTCGCTGCTGCAGGCGCTCTTGGCAGGCGTCGGCCTCATCGTCGCCGGCGTTCCCGCGGCCGGCTTGCTGAGCTTCCTGATTTTGGTTCTTGGAATTGTTCAGATCGATGCCCTGCTGATCATCGTGCCGCTGATCGTGTGGGGCTGGATAAAGTTCGACGTCACGACCGCGCTTTTGTTCTCGGCGTATATGGTTCCCGTCGGTTTGCTGAACAATCTGCTGCGCCCGTTTGTCATGGCACACGGGTTGAAGACGCCGATGCTGGTCATTTTCATCGGCGTCATTGGCGGCATCCTGACCCATGGGGTGATCGGCGTTTTCGTCGGCCCGATCGTGCTGGCGATTGCCTGGGAATTGTTGCGGGAGTGGACAATCCAGGCCGCAGATGCCTGGAAAATGCCGCCGACAGGCGGCGCCGACAAATAGCCGTCGGCAAACCGCCGCCCGCTAACGCCCGCGCCGGTTCTCAAGTTGCAGAGTGACCAGCCGCGCCAGCAGGGTTGCCGGATAGAGCTGCCCGATCACCGCCTCGATATTGGCGAGACTGCGCGCATAGGGATGCAACGGCACGATGTCGCCGTAGCCGACCGACGTCAGCGTCACGAAGCTGAAGTAAATCAGGTTACTGGCAACGGTGAAATTGTCCCGCAACGGTTTGATGCCGATGAAGGCGTCGGGCACCGCCAACGCCACAAAGCAGAACAGAGCCACGAAAATGAGCGCGATATTAAGGTAGAGCAGAACCGCGCCGAGGACGCGATGAAACGTCACGATTCCGGGCGCGAATACCGCGCGGGCAACGACAAACCCCAGCGTCAGGCCGGTGACCATCCAGGCGCTGGCGTCGATGTAAATGTCGGTGACGGACGGGTGCCAATGGCGCAGCACGGTGGCCACGATGACCAGGGCGATAGCGGTCAAGGTCGCGGCGACTGCGATCCAGCTGCCCGATACGACGAGGACCGCGGCGACCAGCACAAACGCAAAAGCAATGCCGAATTGATGGGCCGCGAAAACGCCGGCGGCCTGCATCGGCGCGACCACGAACATGAAGACGGCGAGCATGACGGTCAGCGCCGTGAGCAGCGGATCGCCCAGCCTCTCCTGCAATTGGTGAAATCTTGCTCCAGTCGCCTTGGTCATTTCGGCATCAAAGCATTGCGGCGGAACGCGCAGCACACAGAGTGCGATATCCAGACGTCCGACTAGACCAGCGACCGGCAGTACGGCGTTGATTTAAATCAATTTGGAGACGCGGTCTTAGTGGGTCGCAATGCATGAGCGACCCAGGCATCAGGGATTTATCTTAGGGATTTCATCTGAATTTTCGAAGAGTTACGGAGTGATTAGGAAAAACAAATGTCAGACTCCGTCAGGAGTAAGAGGCGGGAGTAAGAGGCGGGAGCAAGAGCCGAGAGCAAGAGCGATGCACAGCGACCGTCATTTCGCGCCGCAATCACGTCGTCCATTCACGCCAGGGGGCACGGTGCGCCGCAGAAGTCTTTTTGTTGGCGCCTGGCTCCTCGGTAGCTCAGTCATCGCCGCATGGGTGGTTTGCTTGCCGCTCTCGACCGGCACTTCGAAAGCCGGATTTGAGAGCTATTCCTTTGCGGTGCGATCGACCACGAGCAATTCCGCTGTCAAAGGCGATCGGCTCGATCGCGTTCCGATGCGGACCGAAATCGGCAGCGGCCCCGGCCACCGCCGATCTCAGCCGCCGTCACCCGGGGTGCCGGCGTCGAGCAGCAGACGAAAGCTGCCGGTTGGCTGCGAGACGGCGTTCGGCAAACTGGTGCCCCCGCAGAATCTCAGTGCCCGCTGTGTAACCAGCATCGATCACACCGGAAAATTGGCGCAATCCTCCACGAATATCAAACATCGCCGTCTTTGATCGAGGGCAATTCATCCTATTCGTAAACCAAGAGCCAAACCTCCTGAGAGAATTTGCGCTGGATCAATTGCGCGCTCGCGGGAACCCAATAATCTATTGTTGATCTACGTTCAGGGCTCCCATCGAGGTGATGTCATGAAAAAGATTCTGATGGCTTTAGTTGCGGCAGCGAGCCTGGCCGCCGCGACGATGGCGATACCGACCTCGGCGCAAGCCCGGTACCGAGGTGGGGGGTGGCACGGGGCGGGTTGGTATGGCGGCTGGCGCGGCTACGGTTGGCGCGGTTACGGCTGGCGCGGCTGGGGCGGACGCGGCTACGGCTGGCCCGGCTACGGCTATCGCTACGGGTATGGCTATCCCTACGGCTACTATGGTGGTTACGGTGGCTACGGTGGCTACTATGGCGGTTACGGTGGCTACGGCGGTTATTACGGTTATCCGTACGCGTACGGGTATTCAAACGGATGCCCGTGCTACTAAACGCGGCACCGCAAGAAATAAGTCGCTAGAACTGCAGCGCGCCCGGGTGCCTGATCGTCAGCGAGCGCAGGTCAGCAACGGTGCGCGCGCCTAACTGCCCAAGCGCGGATCGCGTCTCATCGATCAACAGGTCGATGACGTGTCCGGGGCCATCGGCGCCAAGCGCGCCTAGTCCCCATAAAAAGGCCTTGCCGGCAAAGACGGCGCCGGCGCCCATCGCGCAGGCGCGCACGACATCGCTGCCGCTACGCACGCCGGAGTCCATCATCACGGTGGCGCGCGCACCGACTTGGCGGACGATGGCCGGCAGCACATCGATCGGCGCCGGCAACGCCTCAACCTGCCGCCCGCCGTGATTGGAAACGATGAGGCCGTCGACGCCGAGCGATACCGCATGTTCGGCGTCCTGCGGATGCAGGATGCCCTTGACGACCAAATTTCCCTTCCAACGGTCGCGATATTTCTGCACCTCGTCCCAGGTAAAGGCGCCGCCGAGCTCGCGACGCGTGAACGCGATGATCTCGGCGAGCGACGCACCGTCGGCGAGATAGGGGCGAATATTGGCAAAGCGCGGGATCCCATCCCGCAGCAGCGCCAGCATCCAGCCGGGCGATTGCGCGACCTGCATGACGATGCTGGGGCTGAGATTGAAAGCGCCGGCAATGCCGGTGGCGGCTTCGCGCGGCCGCGTGGTCCGCACCGGCACATCGAGCGTCAGCACCAGCGTGCGGCAACCGGCAGCTTCGGCACGCCGTATCAGATCAAAACCGATGGCGTGACCGTCACTGGCGAACCGATAAAGCTGGAACCAGAACACGTCCGGCGCGATCTCGGCGATGCGTTCGATCGTGGCGCCGCCGACGGTGCTCAACATATAGGGCACGCGCGCACGCTGCGCGGCGCGGGCGAGGTGCAGGTCGGCGCCGGGCCACACGATCGAGGGACCACCCATCGGCGCCACGCCGAACGGTGCCGAGTAACGGCGGCCGAAGAGTTCCACGCCGCACGGCGGCGGCGACGGTATGAGGCCGTAGCGCGGTACCAACTCGACCGCATCGAGCGCCGCCCAATTGCGCCTGATGCCGGCGTCGTCGAAGCCGGCGCCACCGTCGCCATATTCGAAGGCAAAATGCGGAACGCGCCGGCGCGCGTGCCGGCGCAGATAGGCCACCCCCGGGTAACGCCGATGCAGCTCCGCATAACGCGGATTGGCGCTGTAGCCGACGAGCGGATCCTGCTGCAGCGTGGCGATGGCTGTCGTGTCGTGCATGACCTACCTCCGGGACCGCGACTATAGCCGGTTCAAACGGCCGGCGTGGCCCCCCTCCCCGCTCTGCTTTCGCTGCGCGGTAAAGCTGCGTCATAGGCCCAGGTCAGATAGACGCCGCCCCATGTGAAACCGCCGCCGAACGCCGCAATAATGAGGCGATCGCCGGCCTTGAGCTTGGCCTCGTAATCCCACAGGCAGAGCGGGATGGTGCCTGCGGTGGTGTTGCCGTATTTGTGGATCGTCACCATCACGCGTTCGAGCGGCAGGCCCATGCGCTCGGCGGTTGCTTCGATGATCCGGCTGTTGGCTTGATGCGGCACCAGCCAGTCGATCATGTCCGCCGTGAGGTGATTGCGCTTCATCAATTCGGTCGCGACTTCGGCCATGCGCGCCACGGCATATTTGTAGACCGCGGCGCCTTCCTGATGGACGTAGTGAAGGCGCTTGGCCACGCTTTCCGCCGTCGGCGGCATGCGGCTGCCGCCGGCCTTCTGGTGCAGGTGCTTCATGCCGGCGCCGTCGGACGCGATCAGGGCGTCGATAATGCCGTACTTGCCGCTCGGCTCGAGCAGCACGGCGCCGGCGCCGTCGCCGAACAGGACGCAGGTGGCACGGTCGGTATAGTCGATGATCGCCGACATCTTGTCGGCACCCACCACCACGATCTTGGTGTAGAAGCCGGTCTCGATGAATTGCGCCGCAATGGCGAGCGCGTAGACGAATCCGGAACACGCGGCCTGCACGTCGAAGCTGCCGATGCCGCGGATATCGGTCATGTCGCAGATCAGATTGGCGGTCGAAGGAAACACGAAGTCCGGCGTCGTCGTGGCACAGATCAAAAGGTCGACATCGGCCGGCGCCGTGCCGGTCTTTTTCAGAAGACCGCGCACCGCCTCGGCACCCATGTGCGAGGTGCCAAGCCCCTTGCCCTTGAGAATATGCCGCTCCTTGATTCCGGTGCGTTCGACGATCCAGGCATCGCTGGTATCGACCATACGCGCGAGCTCGGCATTGGTCAGCACATCAGGCGGTACGTAGCCGTGCACCGCGGTGATGGCGGCGCGGATTGGCGGTCTTTTCGCGGCCTTGGCCTTTTTTGCTTGCTTGGTCATGCCGCACGCCGCTGGTTGGGACCGCTAGATAGTTATTACGCGCCTTAGCAGCGGGTTAACGTTGATTTGGCGCGGCGGCAAGATCAAGCCGACCGCGGCGGGCGGTATCGAGGACGATTGCGGCGGCCGTAGCGCTCGGCGCCGATTGCAGCGCCATGATCTGATCGAGCCGGCCGAAGGCGTCGATCTGGCGCGACCGTTCCGGGGTGTCGGATAGGAGCGGCACGAGCGCCTCGGCAAGCCGCCGCGGCGTGCATTGCCGCTGCAGGAATTCCGGAACGACGTTTTCGCCGATGACGAGATTGGCGAGGATCACGCTGGTCAGCCTGGCGCGCAGCCCGACCATATTGGCGATCATCTCCTCGATCAGCGTCACCCGGTAAGCGGCAACCGTCGGCACCGCCGCCAACGCCAGCTCGAGCGTCACCGTGCCGGAGGCCGCAAGCGCCGCCCGCGCGGCGCGGAAGCTGGCCCACTTCTCCGCCGGTTCAACGACGATGCGCGGCGGCAGGGTCCAGCCGGCGACGGCCTCGCGCACCGTCGCGGCAAGATGCGGCATGGTCGGTAGCACCAGCTCCATCGGGCCGTGGCCGGCGGCGACACGCGCGACGGCGTCGCCGAAGATCGTGAGCAGGTGCCGGATCTCGCTCGACCGGCTGCCGGGCAATACGAGAACCAGCGGCGGATCGGCGCGGCGGCGCCGCGCCTCGTCGGCATTCGGCCGCAGTTCGGCGAGACGTTCGATCAGGGGATGACCGACGTAGATGCAGGGCGGGCCGCCAAGCCGTCGGTGCACGGCGGGCTCGAACGGCAGGATCGCAAGCACGCAATCGACGTAGCCGCGCATGGCGCGGGCCCGCCCGGGCCGCCAGGCCCACACCGACGGCGACACGTAATCGAGGATGGGGATCGACGGCGCAAGGGCGCGGACCCGGCGCGCCACCCGATGCGTGAAATCCGGGCTGTCGATGATGACGAGCGCATCCGGGCGCGCGGCGATGATGCGGTCGGCGGTCTCGCGGATCCGGCGCAGGATCGTCGGCAGCCGGCGCGGGATCGCGGTAAACCCGATAATCGAGAGGTCGTCGATGGCAAACGGGCTCGAAATTCCCGCCGCCGCCATTGCCCCCCCGCCGACGCCTTCGAGTTTGAGCATGCCGTGGCCACGCGCGAGCAGCGCGCGCGCCAGGGATGCGCCGAGCGCGTCGCCGGATTCTTCCGCGGCGACCAGAAACAGCGACAGCAGTCGCGGCTGCGGAGCGTGTTTCATTGTGCCGTTTCCGCGCCCACGCCGACCAGGAAAACCTTGGCATGATCGGCGGCGGCGGTGACTTCGGCGAACTCGGCGATGATCGTGCTGCCGGCGGCGACGGCGAGGCCGGCGAGACCGGCGCGGGCAACGTTCTCGACGGTTCGCGGACCGATCGCCGGCAGATCGAAACGCTGATCCTGACCGGGCTTTGGCGCTTTCACCAGAACGCCGACGCCTGGCGGTGTCGTCACGCGCCGCTGCCGCCGCAACTCCGCGACGCGGGCCAGCATGTTGTCGGTCCCTTCGGCGGCTTCGACGGCGAGCACGTTGTTGTCGGCCACGACCGCGGCCTGACCGACGTCGAAGGGCCCGAGCGCAGCGAGCACTTTGAGCGCGCGGGCAATGTCGGCGCTATCGCGCGCCGACGGCTGATGGCGGCCGAGCACCCCTTCGGGAACCAGGATTTCCGGCGCCACCTCACGAAGGCCGACAATGCGCAGGCCGCCTTCCTCGAACACGCTGGCAACACCGGACAACAGTTGGTCGTCGCCGCCGCGAAAATACCTAACGACCCGCGGCATCAACCGGAGCGTCTGCCAATCGAGACGGATCTGCGACAACGGCGGCCGCAGCAAGGCACCGATCAACACCGCCTCGCGGCAATGCTCGGCGCGAGCCAGCCGGAACAGCCGTCCGGCTTGGCCGATTGCGATCCAATGGTGCGCGTAGCGTTCGATCACTTTGGGATCAGCCCAGCCCTTCACCCCAAACATCACTGGACGGCGGCCGCGCCGCGCGATCGCCTCGGCGACTGCGCCGGGAAAGCTGCCGCCGCCGCAGATGATCGCCACCGGATCGCCGGGAGCGGACGCCCGAGGCGTGGTCGGCTCCTCAGGCCGCATCTTCGCCGTTCGCATCCGACTCTTGTCCACCACGCGGTTGCATCAAACGCCGCGTTCTGCCGGCACGAATGAAGGCGACGATTTTTTCCACCAGCGGATCGCCCGCGAATTCGGTACCGACTGCGTCTATCTTTTCGGCGAACACGCCTTCGCCGAAGAACAGCGCATCATAGGCGCGGCGCAGCCGCTGCAGGTCGGCGCGCGTTGAGCCGCGGCGGCGCAGGCCGACGACATTGAGACCGACCAGGTTATCCAGATAAGCGAAGGCAAATGGAATGACGTCGGCACGCACCCGGGTCATTCCGCCAATCATAGCGCCTTCACCGATGCGGTTGTGCTGATGGACCGCGGTCAGGCCGCCGACAAATGTCTGATCGCCGATCGAGACATGGCCGCCGAGCACGACATTGTTGGCAAAGGTCACGGCGTTGCCGATGTGGCAATCGTGGCCGATGTGACAACCAACCATGATGAAGCAGCTTTCGCCGATGCTGGTTAAGCCGCCGCCGTCCTCGGTGCCGGTATTCATGGTGACGTGCTCGCGCACCTGGCAGCGCGGCCCAAGCACCAATCGCGTCGCACCACCGCGATAATGGACCGATTGCGGCGGCGTTCCGAGCGAGGCGAACGGGTAAATGACCGTGTCCTCGCCGATGCTTGTGACCCCGGTGACGTGAACATGCGCGATGAGCCGCGCGCCGCCGCCAAGCTCAACATCCGGTCCGACGAGGCAGTAAGGCCCGATCTCCACACCTTCGCCCAGGCGCGCACCGTCAGCCACGCGCGCCGTCGGATCGATCGCCGCCATCTAGTCCTCGGTCATGTAAGCGCCGAGCACGGCCTCGGCGATCAGCACGGCGCCGACCTTGGCCTCGCCGCGGTACCACCACATGTTGCGGCGATGTGCGACTTTGTCGACGTGATATTCAAGCGTATCGCCAGGCAGCGCCGGCTTTCGGAACTTCGCTTTGTCGATCGTCATGAAGAACATGGTCCGCGGTTTGTCGCGGTGCGGCAACTGCCGCATACAGAGCACGCACGCCGTCTGCGCCATGCCCTCGATCATCAGCACACCGGGCATCACCGGGTTCTCCGGAAAATGGCCGGTGAATTGCGGCTCATTGATCGTGATGTTCTTGATGCCGATGCCGTGCTCGTCGCCGCGGATGTCGACGATGCGGTCCACGAGCAGGAACGGATAGCGATGTGGCAGCATGCGCAAAATTTCGTGGATATCGGCGACGCCGAGCGTTCCGTCGGTCATTCCGACTCTCCTTCGCGCTTGCCGCCGCGCGCGAGCCGCCGCAGGACGGCCACGCCCTTCATGAAGTCGCGCACCGGTTGGGCCGGCGAGCCGATATAGCGCGCGCCGGCGGGAACATCGGCCATCACCCCGCTTTGCGCGCCGAGGCTGGCGCCGGCGCCGATCGTGACATGATCGGCGATGCCGACCTTGCCGCCCAGCATCACAAAATCTCCCAGGCGCGCGCTGCCGGATATGCCGACCTGTCCGGCAATCAGACAGTGCCGTCCGATGCTGACGTTGTGCGCGATTTGAACGAGATTGTCGATCTTGGTGCCTTCCCCGATGATCGTGTCGCGGGTCGAGCCGCGGTCGATCGTCGTGTTGGCGCCGATCTCCACATCGTCCTGGATAATGACCCGCCGGATCTGCGGAATCTTCTGATGGCCTTGGGGTGACGGCAGATAGCCGAACCCGTCCTGGCCGATGCGAACGCCGGGATGAACGATCACGCGGTCGCCGATCAGCGCATGCAGAACCGTCGCGCCGGCGCCGATCGCGCAGTCGCGGCCGATCGCGACACGCGGGCCGATCACGGCGCCGGCCGCAATCAGCGTGCCCGCCCCGATCTCGGCGCCGGGTCCGACCACGGCGAGCGGGTCGATGGTCACGCCGGCTTCGACCCGCGCCGAGGCATCAACGTGCGAGCCGGCCGCGTGGCCGCTGGCGCCGAACAGCGACGACGGCCGCAGCGCCGTCGGGAACAGCGCGCGCGCCACGGCAACAAAGGCACGATACGGCGCCGCTGTAACCAGCACGGCGAGCCGGTCCGGCGCCGCAGCCTCAAATCGCGGCGCCAACAAGCAGGCCCCGGCGCGGGTGACGTTGAGCTCACCAAGATATTGCGCGTCGTCGAGAAAACTGATGTCCGACGCTCGCGCGGTATCAAGCGGCGCAATATTGCCGATCCGGCGGTCGAGCGGCGCGCCCGGCCGCGGCTTGGCACGCGTGAGCGCGACAATCTCGCCGATTGTCAGCTCGCGGTTGGTGGGAAAGAAATCCGGCATGGGCCCGGCCTTGACGAGGGCGACAGGCCCCGATCAGAACCGCGCTCCACCGCCGAATTGGAACCACTGGGTCCGGTCGTACGGTTGTTTCAGGAGCGGGTAGGCGAAATCGAACCGCAGCGGACCGAACGGCAAATCCCAGATTATGCTCGCGCCGGCGGCGACACGCGGGGTCGCGGTATCCTGATATTGCAACGCGCAATTCCCGCAATAGTAGGTGACGCCGGTCGACGTGGTGATGTTGCCGTTGATTTCGCCGGTCGCCGGATACGAGGTCTCTCCTCTGTAGCCCCACTCCGAACCGGAATCGATGAACACGGCGCCGCGAAAGCCGGCATCCTTCGGCAGGAAGTAGAACGGATACTGGAATTCCAGGCTGGCGCCCCAATACATCGTGCCGCCGAGCGCATCGTCCGAGGCGAGCGGCGTGACGTCGCGCGGTCCCAGGCCGGCCGGCTGAAAGCCACGGACCAGGTTGGGGCCCATCTTGAAATCGTCGAGCATGCGTACGTAGCCGTCGCTGGAATTACAGGCATCCGTCACCGGGCACTTGTTGAAGCCCAGCATGTCGCCGCCCTGCAGATGCACGACGCTGACGAGATCGGAGACAATCTCGTAATAGCTGCGGACGTCGATAACCGAGCGCATATAGGCCACGCTGCCGCCGACGCCGGCGAAGTCCTGGCCGAAATTGACGAGCAAACCGTTGGTCGGATGCTTGTTGTTGTCGAGCGTGTTGTAGGTCAATCCATATCCGACCAGCGAGGTCAGATAGGCGCCATAGGAAAGCTCTTCCCGGATCGGCAGCGACGCCTCGTAAGTGGGCGCACCGTTGTTCCAGAGGCAGGTTGGCTGCACCGTGCCCGATGAGTTCAAAGTCGCGCCGGAGGCGGCGTTGTTATAACCGGGATACGCGGCAGAAAGCCCGCTGGCGGACATGGCCGCAGCGGCGACAGCGTTCGCCGTCGGGAAGCCGTTGACAAAATCCGGATTGAGGTTGTTGCAATTGTCCAGGTTCGACGTCAGCGTGATCCGCTGCGAAAAAATCGAATAGCGCAGCTGCAGCGAGAGGTCCTCGCGCAGCGGGATGCCTAATTTCAGATTGGTGCCGTAAGTCGTGGTTCCGTATGACAGGTAGGGGCTCGCCACCGTCTCGCGCGCAAACAAATCGATACCGGCGGAAATCCGCTGGTCGAGGAAATAAGGCTCGACGAAACTGAGCTCGACGCCGCGGATGTATTCGCCGTAGGTCAGCGAGGCTTTGGCGTAACGGCCCGTTCCCATCAGGTTGCGCTCGGAGATCGAAACCTGCCCCATGAACCCTTCGGCCGTGGAGTAGCCGCCCATGACCGAGAAGTCGCCGGTCGATTGCTCCTCCACGTCGACATTGATCACGACCCGGTCCGGCGCCGAGCCGGGCTCGTTGGTGATCTTCACGTTCTTGAAGTAATTGAGATTCTTGATGCGCCTCTCGGCGCGATCGATCAGCGCGCGGTTGTAGGGATCGCCTTCGGAAATGTCGAACTCGCGCCGGATCACATAGTCGCGGGTCCGGGTGTTGCCGCGGATATTGATGCGTTCGATGTAGGCGCGCACGCCCTCATCGATGACAAAGACCACGCTAACGGTGCGTTTTTGAGGATTGCGGTCGCCGCGCGGCCGCACCGTTGCGAACGGATAGCCGTGCTTGGTGATTTCGACGGTCAGATTCTCGATCGTCTTCTCGATCGCCTCGCCGTTGTAGACGTCGCCTTGATGCATCCGCAAGGAATAGCGCAGCGTATTGGCGTCGACCGAGCGGATGTTGGATTGGATGTCAATCGTGCCAAACCGGTACAGCGGCCCTTCCTCGATCGTGAAGGTGATGATGAAGCCCTTCTGCGCCGGATCGTATTCGCCGGTCGCCGACACCACCTGCACGTCGGCGTAGCCGTGGCTTAAGTAAAAGCGCCGGATCAGATCGCGGTCGGCTTCGATGCGATCGGGATCATAGACGTCGGTGGTCTGCAGGAAGCTCAAGATGTTCGATGTCGACGTCTTGATCACTTCCTTCAGCCGGTAATCCGAATAGGCGTGGTTGCCGACGAAGATGATGGACTTGACGCCGGTCTTTTCACCTTCCTTGATTGAGAAAATCAGGTCGACGCGGTTGTTCGGCCGCTCGATGATGTTCGGCACCACCGAGACGTCGAACCGTCCGTTGCGGTGATAGACCTCGATGATCCGTTGGACGTCGGCCTGCACGGTAGCGCGCGACAGCGCGCCGCGCGCTCGCGACTGGATTTCCTGCTGCAGCTGCTCGTCCTTGATCTTGTTGTTGCCTTCGAAGACGAGGCGATCGATGACCGGGGCCTCGACCACGGTCACGATGAGCCGGCCGCCCGATTGGGAGATGCGGATATCCTGAAACAGCCCCGAGGCGTAAAGCGCCTTCAGCGCGGAGTCGATCTTGGCCGCGTCGATGTGCTCGCCGGGCGCAACCTTGAAGTATGAACGGATGGTATCGGCTTCGACGCGCCGATTGCCCTCGACCACGATCGAGGTTGCGGTCGCGCTGGTCTCGGCCGGCGCAGCCGATGCCACGTCAGGAACCACGCCAAATAATATTCCGCCGAGGAGCAGGCCGGCCACGACAAGCCCTCGCCTCACCCGCACACACATGTCCATGCGCAATGCGCCCTTATCCCCCTTGTGGCCGCCCCCAGTGGCGGGATGCTCGCAATGTCCCTCAACTTACGTCTCAATTCTGTGACAATTTCTCTCCGTTTTGGTTGACCCCCGGTTTGCCCCTCGTCCGACGTCAAGACCGCCCTGAGCGGCCCCGCCCGCTAGGACGTTGTCAGATGGACGATGTCATTGAAAGTTGCAAATATCATCAACATCAGGACAATCGCCAAACCGATGCGGAATCCGACTTCCTGTACTTTTTCGGACAACGGCCGGCCTCGCACGCCCTCGATCAAGTAGAACAAAAGGTGACCGCCGTCGAGCAGCGGAATGGGAAACAGGTTTAGCAGCCCGATCGACACCGACAGGACGGCGGCAAGCTGAATCAATGGGACGAAGCCAAAGCTCGCCACCTGTCCCGACATCTGGGCGATCCGTATTGGCCCGCCGAGCTGATTTGCGGCCTCCCGGCCGCTGACGACGCCGCCGATATAGCTGAGGGTCCGGTCGACCACCGACCAGGTTTCCTGAACGCTCATCCAGATGGCCTGCGGCGGAGCGACCGGGTGCAACTTCAAATCCTCGGCGGCCATCGAGCGGCTGATGCCGAGTATGCCGATGCGCTGGGTGTTGCCGAAATTGTCCTTGACCTCCTTGAGCGCCGGCGTGGCGCTGAGGACGCGCCGCTCGCCATTGCGATCGACGGTGATACTGAGGGCTTCTCCGGCGCTGGCGCTGACGATGCGCTGCATCTCGGCAAAGTTGTCGATGGCATGACCATCGATCGCGACGACGAGATCGCCGGGCTCGAATCCCGCGGCCGCCGCGGCGCTGCCCGGCTGCACGGAATCCACGCGCGCGCTCATGGTCTGTTTGCCGTAGAGCATGAACACCGTGGCAAAAATCGCTATCGCCAAAACAAAATTCGCCAACGGTCCGGCGACGACGATGGCCGCGCGCTTGAGCACCGGTTGAAACATGAAGCTCTGCGCCCGCTCGCCCGCGTTCATGCTCGCGGCCGAGCCAACATCCGGGAGGCTTGCGGCGTTGTCGTCGCCAAAAAACTTCACGAAGCCGCCAAGCGGGATGGCGGAGATTTTCCAGCGCGTCCCGAAGCGGTCATTGAAGCCGACGATTTCCGGCCCAAAGCCGATGGAGAACACCAAAATCCGCACGCCGCACCAGCGGGCGATCAGAAAATGCCCCAGTTCGTGAAAGAACACGACCAGGCTGAGAACGAACAGAAAGGGAATCAGGTACCCGACAACGCCGCCGCCGAGCATGTGCAAGTGCGACAAAAAGTAAGACCCCATGACGTTGCCCACCCAATCCCCTGTGATCCCGGCCCACTTCCGAGGTTAGGATGCCATTGCGGCAATTTCGGGCAAGAGGTCGGCCGCTAACCTTCTTGCACTATGGTCAATTGCAATCGCGTCCTCGACCGATTGCGGCTCGGCCAGCGTCCCGCGCCGTTCGGCCGCATCAAGCGTCGCCTCAACGAGCGCCGGGATACCGCTGAAGCCCAAGCGCCGGCCGACAAATTCGCGCACCGCGATTTCATTGGCGGCGTTGAGGATGGTCGGCGCCGCGCCACCGGCGGCGAGGGCCCGGCGCGCCAGCGCCAGCGCCGGAAAGCGTATCGGATCCGGCTCTTCGAATGTCAGCGTCCCGATCCGGGCGAGATCGAGCCGCGCTGCGGGCGTACCCATGCGCACCGGCCAGGCCAGGCAATGGGCGATCGGGATTCGCATGTCCGGCGATCCGAGCTGAGCGACCACCGAGCCGTCGCGGAATTCCACCAGGCCGTGGACCACGGATTGCGGATGCACGACCACATCCAGCGCCTCTATGCCCAAAGCGAACAGATGATGGGCCTCGATCAGTTCGAGGCCCTTGTTCATCAGCGTCGCCGAATCGATTGTGACCTTCGGCCCCATGGACCAGGTCGGATGTTTGAGCGCCTGCTCCAGCGTCACCTTCCGGATCGCCTCCAGCGGCCAAGTACGAAATGGCCCGCCGGATGCGGTCAGCACGATGCGGCGAACATCTTCGCGCCGGCCGGCACCGAGCGCCTGGAAAATCGCGTTGTGCTCGGAATCGACGGGCAAGACCCTGGCGCCGGCGGCTGCGGCGCGGCGCATGAACAGCGCACCGGCGCAGACCAGACATTCCTTGTTGGCGAGCGCCACCGTCGCACCGCGTTCGGCCGCGGCGAGCGTCGGGCGCAGACTGGTTGCGCCGGTAATCGCCGCCATCACCCAATCGGCGGGTCGAAGGGCTGCTTCGACGACCGCCGCCGGCCCGGCGGCCGCCTCGATGCCCGAGCCGGCAAGCTCGGCTTTGAGTTCGCCATAGGCGTCGGGATCGGCCACCGCGGCAAAGCGCGCGCCAAGCTCGCGCGCCAGCCGGGCCAGTGCCGCGGCGTTGCGATGCGCCGTGACCGCCTCGACGCGGTAGCGCGCGGGGTCTTGTCTGAGCAGATCGGTGGTGCTCGTGCCGATCGAGCCGGTGGCGCCAAGCAAAGTTACTGTGCGCGGCACAGCCGCCAGATCGACCCTCGCCAGGGGCTGCTTCTTCTTCATCGGCTTCACCATACCAAGAAGCCACGGGCGGGCGTACCCGTTCCTTGACGAAGTATGCCGATGAGAAGAGCCGCGAGAGCGGCGACCAGGAACCCGTCGAGACGATCCATCAGGCCGCCGTGGCCCGGGATAAGGTGGCTCGCATCCTTGGCGCCGAAACGCCGCTTGACCGCGGATTCGAACAAGTCGCCGGCCTGGGCCAGCACCGACAACACCAACGCCATCACGCCAACGATCCCCAGCTTGCCGACCCCGACCGTATAAGCGACAGCGACGCCTGCGGCTACCCCCCCGACAAGCCCGCCGATCGCCCCCGCCCAGGTCTTATTCGGACTGACCCGTGGCCACAGCGGCGGACCGCCGACGGCACGACCGCATAGAAAAGCAAAAATATCGGTAATCCAGACGGTTGCGAACAAGAATAAAAGTGCCGCGAGACCGAAATACGGGTCGCGGCGCAACAGCGCTGGACCGAGGAGGGCCATGCCGGCATAAACCACGCCTCCGGCACCCCAGGCGACGGAGGACGCGGAAATAGGCTTGCCGGCCGGCGGCCTGACAGCCGCGGCAAGCCCGGCGACCACCGCGCCGACGGCGATCGCACCAAACGCGGCTGCGGGCAGGTCGAGGCCGGCAAGCACCGACCCGGCCGCCAAGGCCACCCATCCCGGCACCAGGAGGCGCGGATCGGCGCCGCGCGCCACCAGCGACGCCCATTCCCAGAGAATGCCGCCGGCTCCGACCGCGCACAGAGCCAGAAAGTACCAGCCGCCGACATACGTGGTTAGCAGCACCACCGGAGCGAGCGTTGCCGCCGACACAACCCGCAGCATCAGGTTGTTCGTGCCACCCCCGCGCCCCGACCCATCGGCACTGGTGCAGCCGCCGCCATGGTCGGGGCTGGTCACGATCCGATCTGGGCGACCAACCCGCCGAAGCGGCGTTCGCGGCGGCGGTATTCCGCAATTGCGCCTTCGAGCGCCGCGCGATCGAAGTCCGGCCAGTTGATCGGCACAAAAAACAGTTCGCTGTAAGCCGCCTGCCAAAGCAGAAAATTGGAGAGCCGCTGCTCGCCGCTGGTGCGGATGATGACGTCGGGATCGGGAATATCGGGGGCATGCAGATAGCTGCCGACACGCTCGGGCGTCACCTCGTCGGCGGTGAGGCGCCCGGCCGCCACCTCGATTGCAAGCCGGCGCGCGGCGCGCGCGATTTCCTGGCGCGCACCGTAATTGAAGGCCACGACCAGCGTGAGGCCATCGTTACCGCGCGTCAGATCTTCGGCCTCTTGCAGCAGCAGGCAGATATCGTGATCGAGGCCCTCGCGCTCGCCGATGATGCGCACCCGCACATTGCTCTTGTGCAGCTCGGCAAGATCATTGCGGATGAAACGGCGCAACAACCCCATCAGGTCGGTGATTTCCGACGGCGGGCGCGACCAGTTCTCCGAACTGAACGAGAAAATCGTCAGCACCGAAATGCCGAGATCGCCGGCGGCGCGCACGGTGCGGCGCAAGGCCTCGACCCCGCGGCGGTGGCCTTCAACCCGCGGCAGGCCATGCGCCGCCGCCCAGCGCCCGTTGCCATCCATGATGATGGCAACGTGCCGCGGCACCTCGAAGCAGTCGCTTCCTGCAGCAAGCGGCGCTTGCGCCTTCGCTCTCGATCTCGCCGGGTCGCTCAAACCGTCATGATCTCCTTTTCCTTGCCGGCAAGCAGCTTGTCGACCTCGGCGATGATCGCGTCGGTCGCTTTCTGAACATCGCCGGCCTGCCGATTGTGATCGTCTTCGCTGATCTTGTGCTCCTTCTCCAGCTTCTTGAGAAGGTCGAGGCCGTCGCGGCGCACATGGCGCACCGCAACGCGCGCCGCCTCGGTATATTTGTGCGCGACCTTGACGATCTCCCGCCGCCGCTCTTCGTTGAGCTCCGGGATTCGCAGCTTAAGCACCTGGCCCTCGGTCGAGGGGGTAAGGCCGAGATTGGCGGCGGAAATTGCCTTCTCGATCGCGTGGATCATCGATCGATCCCAGACCTGGACATGCAGCAGCCGCGGCTCCGGAACGCTGATCGTGGCGAGCTGATTAAGCGGCATATGGCTGCCATAGGCCTCGACTTGCACATGTTCGAGCAGCGCCGTCGACGCGCGGCCGGTGCGCAACCCCGAAAGCTCCTGCTTGAGCGAGGCGATCGCGCCCTGCATGCGGCGCTTAAGATCATTCATGTCGAATGTCGTCGTTGCCATGGCGCCCTCCACGATCCGAACGGTCGCATCCGTCGCTGACGAAATCGTCAGCCGACGGTGGTGAAGTGACCCTTCCCGCGCAAAACGGTCTCGATCGCGCCCTGCCCCCGGATCGAGAATACGATGATAGGCATACGGTTCTCCCGGGCAAGCGCGAAGGCCGTCGCGTCCATGATTTTCAAATCGCGGTCGAGCGCCTCCTGATGGTCGAGGCGTTCATATCGCTTCGCCGCCGGATCGCGCTTCGGATCGGCGGTATAAACCCCATCGACATCGGTGGCCTTGAGAACGGCACTGCAATCCATTTCCGCGGCACGCAGGACGGCCGTGGTGTCGGTGGTGAAGTAGGGATTGCCGGTGCCACCGGCAAAAACAATGATGCGGCCGTCTTCCAAATGCCGCAGCGCGCGCTGGCGCTCATAGGTCTCGCAGACCTGCGGCATGGCCAGCGCCGACATGGTGCGAGCGCTGACGCCGGCGCGCTCGATGGCGGTTTCGAGCACCAGCGCATTCATGACGGTCGCCAGCATCCCCATGGCATCGGCGGTCGGCCGCGACAGCCCATTCTCGGATATGGTGGCGCCGCGCAGGATATTGCCGCCGCCAACCACCACGCCGAGCCCAATGCCGAGCTTATGGGCGGCGACCAGATCGGCGGCAAAGCCATCGATCGTCGGCTGGTGAATGCCGAATTTTTCGGGGCCGCTCAGGGCTTCGCCGGAGAGCTTGACGATCACGCGTCGGAAGTTCGAGCCCGCCATCGAGCGACGTCCGCCCCTTAGGATGGGTCAAGCGCAGCGCTACCCACCGCTGTTCGAGATTTTTTCGGTGGGCTTCGCTGCGCTCAACCCACCGATACCGCTAATGGCGCACGCTAATGCGCGCCGGCAAGAGAGCTGCAACTTCGCCGCCAAAATCGCCACCGGGCCGGTCGATGCCTTCGCCGAGCGCATAGCGCACGAACCCGACGATCTTGATCGGGGCGCCGACCTTGCCTTCGCTTTCCTTCACCGCCTGCGCCACGCTCTTCTTATCATCGAAGATGAAGCCCTGATCGAGCAGGCAGACTTCCTTGTAGAAGGTCTTGAGGCCCAATTCGACAATCTTCTCGATGACGTTGGCGGGTTTGCCCTGCGCCTTGAACTTGTCGGCAAGAACGTTGCGCTCGCGCTCGATGGTCGCCGGATCAAGTCCGGATGCTTCGATCGCCTGCGGATTGGCCGAGGCGACGTGCATCGCCACCATGCGGCCGAAGGCTTTGAGCTCGTCGGCATTCCCGGCCGATTCGAGCGCGACGATCACGCCGATCTTGCCGAGGCCGTCGATAACGGAATTGTGCACGTAGCTCGCGACCACACCCTTGCCGACGGACAACGCCGCGGCGCGGCGCAGCGTCATGTTCTCGCCGACCTTGGCGATGGTTTCGTTGATGGCGTCGGCAGCGGTGCGATCGCCGATCCGTGCGGCGAGGATTTTGTCGACGTCGGGGCCGACATCGAGGGCGACATCGGCGATCATCTTCACCAGGCCTTGGAACAGGTCGTTGCGCGCCACGAAGTCGGTTTCCGAATTGACCTCGACGACGACGCCGTTGTGGGGCGCGAGCGCGACGCCGATCAGGCCATCGGCCGCGATCCGTCCGGCCTTCTTGGCGGCCTTGGCCAGCCCCTTCTTGCGCAGCCAATCCACCGCCGCCTCGAGATCGCCGCCGCTCTCACCGAGCGCGGCCTTGCAGTCCATCATGCCCGCGCCGGTCTTGTCGCGGAGCTCTTTCACCATGCCTGCGCTGATGTTCGCCATTGTCCTTGATCCTCGTCGCACCGGTCATTCCGGGGCGCGCCGCAAGGCGCGCGCCCGCAATCCATAAAAACTGTCCATGAAATAGGTACGCGGAGTCGAGAAATCACGCTCCGTGCCTGTCGAGTCCCGGCTCGCCGCAGCGGCCCGAGACAGATCACTCGGCCTCGGTGGCCATTTGCTCCTTGGCCCGGGCGATCCAGCCTTCGACGCGGCCGGGCAGCCCGACCTCCTCACCGATCCTGTGCGCCGCCACCGGCGACAGTTCGGCGATCTGCCAGACGTGAAAGATGCCGAGATCGTTGAGCTGCTTTTCGATGGCCGGCGACACGCCGGGAAACTTCTTGAGATCGTCGGCCACGCCGCGCGGTCCGGACAGCGGCTGGAAACCGAGCTTGTCGGTCTCGGTCGGCAGCTCCTCCATGACCTGCGGTTCGGCCAACGCGCCGAGGTCGATACGCTCGCCCTGGCCGCGCGAAATACCGTCAATCACCGCCTTAGCGATGAGGTCGCAGTAGAGCGTGATGGCGCGGCTGGCGTCGTCGTTGCCGGGCACGACATAGGTGATGCCGTCCGGATCGCAATTGGTATCGACGATGGCGGCGACCGGTACGTTGAGACGCCGCGCTTCCTTGATCGCGATATCTTCCTTGTTGGTGTCGATGACGAACACCAGGTCGGGAAGTCCGCCCATGTCCTTGATGCCGCCGAGCGCGCGGTCGAGCTTGTCGCGCTCGCGCTGCAGCGTCAGCCGTTCTTTCTTGGTGTAGCCCTGCGCCTCGTTGGAAGAGAGCATCTCCTCCAGCGTCCGCAGCCGCTTGATCGAGTTGGAGACCGTCTTCCAGTTGGTCAGCGTGCCGCCGAGCCAGCGCGAATTGACGTAATATTGCGCCGACCTTTTGGCCGCTTCGGCGATGGCGTCCTGCGCCTGCCGCTTGGTGCCGACGAACAGCACGCGTCCGCCATGCGCCACGGTGTCCGAAACCGCCTGCAGCGCGCGGTGCAGGAGCGGCACGGTCTGCGTCAGGTCGATGATGTGGATGTTGTTGCGGGTACCGAAGATGTACTCGGACATCTTCGGATTCCAACGATGGGCCTGATGGCCGAAGTGAACGCCAGCTTCCAAAAGCTGGCGCATGCTGTAGTCGGGCAGCGCCATAATAGTTCTCCGGTTGATCCGCCGCGAACCGCTGAGCCTGCCCCCTAAGGGAGGAGCGAGGCACCGGACGGCTGTTAAGGCCAAGGTCCGCGTGTGAAGTTGGGCGCCTTATATAGGGATATGGCCCCATGACGCAACTTGTACGTTGGCAGGGCGCGCCGCCGCTCTCAGTACCCCCGCCGCCGCCGCTTTTTCGCGGCCTTTTTGGCGGCAAGACGCGCCGCAGCGGCTGCCGCCTCGTCCCTGCCTGCGCCGACCGCCACCGCCAATTCCGCCGCCGGCGCGTTTGCGGTCTGCTGCGCGGGTGACGGCACGCCGGTTTTTGCCCGGTCCAGGACAAAGCGGGCGTAGTCTTCCATATCGCCGGCAAATGGCTTGATGCGGCCGTCGGCGGTGAGCCACAGCCGGTCGGCCACAAGTTCGATCAGCGAGCGGTCGTGGGTGATGAGAATGACGGCGCCCTCGTAATCGTTGAGCGCATCGAGCAGCGCGCGGCGGCTGTCGATATCGAGGTGATTGGTCGGCTCGTCGAGGATGAGCAGGTGCGGCTGCGCCATTGCCACGAGGTTCAGCAACAGCCGCGCGAGCTCGCCGCCGGACAGGTTGGCGACGGTGGTCTCCTGCTTGTCGAACGAGAGCCCGAACTGCGCCAGCCGCGACCGCCGCGACGACTCGCTGTCGTCCGGCCGCTCGCGGCGGAGGATGTCCAGCGGCGTATCGTCGGGATCGAGCGCTTCGATCTGATGCTGATGAAACCAGCCGACGCGGATGCGCTGCTCGCGTTTCATCAAGCCGGATTGCAGCGGCAGCGCGCCGGCGATCATCTTGGCGAAGGTCGATTTGCCGGCGCCGTTGACGCCGAGAAGCCCGATCCTATCGTCAACGTCGAGCCGCAGGTTGAGATTGCGCAGTACCGCGCTGCCGTTGTAGCCGACGGCGGCGGCCTCAAGCTGGATCAAGGGCGGCGCCAACGGCCGCGCCGGCGACGGCAGCGTGAACGGCGCCACGCGCTCCTCGACCACCTCGGCAATCGGCTCAAGCTTGGCCAGGCGCTTGATGCGCGACTGCGCCTGCGCCGCCTTGCTCGCCTTCGCCCTGAAGCGATCGATGAATTTCTGCAGGTGCGCGCGCTCGGCCTCCTGCTTGACCCGGGTCGCCGCCTGCAGCCGCGACTTCTCGGCGCGCCGGGTTTCGAAATCGTTGTAGCCGCCGGTGTAAAGCTCGAGCTTGCCGGCGCTCAGATGCAAAATGGCGTCGACCGAATTGTTCAGAAGCTCGCGGTCATGGCTGATGATCAGGGCGGTGTGCGGATATTTCTTCAAGCGCGCTTCGAGCCACAGCGCGCCCTCGAGATCGAGGTAATTGGTCGGCTCGTCGAGCAGCAGCAGATCCGGCTCGGCGAACAGCGCCGCCGCCAGCGCCACGCGCATGCGCCAGCCGCCGGAGAACTCCGCCATCGGCCGCTCCAGGTCGGCATTGGAAAAGCCAAGCCCGCTCAGGATTTCGGCGGCGCGCGCCGGCGCGCGATCGGCATCGATGGTATTGAGCTCCTGATAGATTTCCGCCAGCTCTTCCGGTTCGGCCGTTTCGAGGGCGGCGTTGAGCGCTTCGCGCCGCGTATCGGCGGCAAGGATCGTATCGAGGAGGCTCGTCGGCGCGGCCGGATGCTCCTGATCGACCGATCCGATGCGGGCGCGTTTCGGCAGCAGGATCTCGCCGCTCAGCGGAACGAGATCGCCGACGATCAGCTTGAACAGCGTCGATTTACCGATGCCGTTGCGTCCGACCAGGCCCACTTTGGTGCCATTTGGAATCGCCACGCTCGCCGAATTGAAAAATCGCCGGCCCCAGGCGTCAAAGACGAGGTTATCGATCCGAAGCATATCGCTGGCGCCAAAGATTGCCGGAATGGAGTGGAAGCGGCGGTTCCTTACCGCAGCGCGCTTGAGATAGCGAGCGGAAACGCCGATTTCAAATTGCGCCGCAAATCTTCGCCAAAGCAATGAACAGTTGCGATAGCCTGGACGCATCGCGCTTTGCGGTCGCGCAAGGCCGCTCGAACATGGTGAAGGAAATGCCGGCCAGCGAACCCAATCTCGATATCGCGCATCTTGGGCACATCGAACTGCTGACGCCGAAACCGGACCAAAGCCTCGCCTTCTTTGTCGATGTGCTCGGCATGACCGTAAGCGGCCGCAAGGGCGAGTCGGTCTATCTCCGCGCCTGGGACGATTACGAGCGATATTCCCTTAAACTCACGGGCACGAAGACCTCCGGTCTTGGGCACGCCGCGTTCCGCGCGCGCAGTCCGCAGGCGCTGGAACGGCGGGTCGCCGCCCTGCAGGGTTCAGGTTACGAGATTGGCTGGGTCAACGACGAGCTCGGCTATGGGCCCGCCTTTCGCTGTCATGATCCCGACGGCCACATCATCGAGCTCTACTATGAAACGGAGCGCTATGTTCCGCCGCCGGAATATGCGCCGGCGTTGAAGAACCAGGCCCAGCGCTATCCGGCGCGCGGCATCAACGTGCGCCGGCTCGACCACTTCAACGGCCTGGCGGTCGACATCAGGGCCGATCGCATTTTCTTTCAAGATTATCTCGGCGGCCGCCTGACCGAGCAGATCATTCTCAACGACGGCACCGAAGCCGCCATGTGGATCACGTTCACCAACAAGAGCTATGATCTCGCTTATTCGCACGATCACACCAATTCCAGAGGCCGCTTCCACCACCTCACCTACGCGCTGGACAGCCGCGAGGACGTGCTGCGCGCCGCCGACATCTTCCTCGAAAACGGCGTCTTCATCGAGACCGGCCCGCACAAACACGCCATTCAGCAGACGTTCTTTCTTTACGTTTACGAGCCCGGCGGCAACCGGGTCGAGGTCGCGAACGCCGGCGCTCGCCTGATCCTGGCGCCGGACTGGCAGCCGATTGTCTGGAGCGGAGCGGAGCGCCAAAGGGCAGGCTTGGGGACTCAAAACAATCGAGTGGTTTCACACCCACGGAACGCCGCCGGTGGAGGGTTGATCGGCGGCAATTTGGCAAGCCGGCGTGACGTCCTACAGCGCCTCGACGGTGACCACGCCGGACACCGCCTTGATGGCGCCGGCGATCTGCGGCGAGACCTTGAAGCGCCCGGGCAGCTTGACCTCGACTTCGTTGCCGTCACCGAGCATCAGCACCATCGACACTTCGCCGTCGCCGTGATCGGCGCCGTTGCGGCCCCCGTTGAGCGCGATCGGCTCGAGCCGCTTCGCCACGCCTTCGATTGGCGCGTCGTCGCGCAGGAATACGCGCAGGCCTTTCTGCATTTTCGCCGCCGCGGCATCGAGCGGCTCGACCGACTGGATGCGGGCGCGCACTTCGTCGCCCTGCACCTCGGCGGTCAGGAACAAGAGCACCGCGGCGCCGGTTTCGAGCAGGTCGCGATATTGCGCCAGGCCTTCGGCAAACAGCACCGCCTCGTAATGGCCGCTCGGATCGGACAGGCCGATGATGCCCATCTTGGTGCCGTTCTTGGTGCGGCGCTCGGTGCGCGCAACCACCGTCCCGGCGACGCGGCCGGCGCTGGCGCCAGCCTTGACCGCGCGCGAAAACTCCGACCAGGACTGGACCCGCAGGCGTTTGAGCGCGGCGGCGTAGTCGTCCAGTGGATGGCCGCTTAAGAAAAATCCGACCGCTTCGAATTCCCGCTGCAGCCGCTGCGCCGGCAGCCACGGCTCGACCGCCGGCAGAACGAAGCGCTCCGGCGCCGCCGGTCCGGCGAACAGCTCCGATTGACCGATCGCGGCATCCTCATGCGCGCGTTGCGCGGTGGCCAGGAGCGTATCGACGGCGGCGAACACCCGCGCGCGATTGCCCTCGATGGCATCGAAGGCGCCGGCGGCGACCAGGCTCTCCAGCACGCGCTTGTTGGTGGCGCGCGGATTGATGCGGCGGGCAAAGTCGGCAAGGTCGGCGAAGGCGCGCTCGCCGCGGACAGCCAGGACGCTTTCGACCGCCTGGCGGCCGACGCCGCGCAGCGCCGCCAGCGCATAGTGTATGGTGTTGCCGGCGACATCGAATTCGACGCCGGAGCGGTTGATCGACGGCGATTCGACCTTGATGGCGAGCCGCTCGGCCTCGGCGCGGAATTCGGCGAGCTTGTCGGTGTTGCCCATGTCGAGCGTCATCGACGCGGCCAGAAACTCGACGGGAAAGTTCGCCTTCATATAGGCGGTCTGATAGGTCAACAGCGCGTACGGCGCCGAGTGAGATTTGTTGAAGCCGTATTCGGCGAATTTCGCACAGGCCTCGAAGATCGCTTCGGCGTCGCTTTGCGCGATGCCGCGCTCGACCGCGCCGGAAACGAAGGCGCCGCGCTGCGACGCCATTTCCTTCTTGTCCTTCTTGCCCATGGCGCGGCGCAGGATATCGGCGCGGCCGAGACTGTAACCGGCCAGATCGCGGGCGATCTGCTGCACCTGTTCCTGGTAGGTGATGATGCCGTAGGTCGCCTGCAGGATCGGCTGCAGCTTGGGATGCAGATAATCGGTCTGCTCGGAGCCGAGCTTGCGGGCGCAATAGGTGGGAATGTTGGCCATCGGTCCCGGACGGTAGAGCGCGACCAGCACGATCAAGTCCTCGAACCGGTCCGGGCGCATGTCGATCAGGGCCCGCCGCATGCCGGCGCTTTCCACCTGGAACACGCCGACCGTCTCGCCGCGCGCCAGCATCTCGTAGGTCTTGGCGTCATCGAGCGGGATCTGCGACAGATCGAGCTCGATGCCGCGCCGCTGCACCAGCTTCACCGCGCGATCGAGCACGGTGAGCGTCTTCAGGCCGAGGAAGTCGAACTTCACCAGCCCCGCCGGCTCCACCCATTTCATGTTGAACTGGGTCACCGGCATCAGGGATTTCGGGTCACGGTAGAGCGGCACCAGCTCGGTCAGCGGCCGGTCGCCGATGACGATGCCGGCGGCATGGGTCGAGGCGTGGCGGTGCAGGCCTTCGAGTTTTTGCGCGATGTCGAAGGCGCGCCGCGTCACCGGATCGCGATCGCGTTCGGCCTGCAGCCGCGGCTCGTCGTCGATGGCGCGCTTGAGCGAGACCGGATTGGCCGGGTTCTGCGGCACCAGCTTGCACAGCTTGTCGACCTGGCCATAGGGCATCTGCAGCACGCGGCCGACGTCGCGCAGCACGCCGCGGGCCTGCAAGGTGCCGAAGGTGATGATCTGGGCGACCTGCTCGCGGCCGTATTTGTCCTGAACGTAATGGATCACCTCGTCGCGCCGGTCCTGGCAGAAGTCGATATCGAAGTCCGGCATCGAGATGCGTTCGGGATTGAGGAAGCGTTCGAACAAAAGCCCGAAGCGGATCGGATCGAGATCGGTGATGGTGAGCGCATAGGCGACCAGCGAGCCGGCGCCGGAGCCGCGGCCGGGCCCGACCGGGATGCCTTGCGCCTTCGCCCATTGGATGAAGTCGGCGACGATCAGGAAATAGCCGGCATATTTCATGCGCTCGATGACGCCGAGCTCGAAGGCGAGCCGCTCGTGGTAATCCTCGGCGGTCTGCCCCGGCGCCAGCGGGTGCTGCGCCAGCCGGCGCTCGAGCCCGGCCAAAGCGGCGCGGCGCAGCTCTTGCGCTTCGTCCAGCGCTTCGTTTGCTTCGCGTACCTGCTTGGCCGCGAGGGTTTCGGGCGCCCGCCCCGCTTCGCTTATGGTGGCAAAACGCGGCAGGATCGGCGCCAGCGTCCGCGGCCGGAACGCGCAGCGCTGCGCGACCTCGACGCTTGCCGCCAGCGCCTCGGGCAAATCGGCGAACAACGCCGTCATCTCGGCGCGGCTCTTGAAGCGGTGCTCCGGCGTGAGCTGGCGGCGATCGGCATCGGCGATGAGCCTGCCCTCGGCGATGCAAAGAAGCGCGTCGTGCGCCTCGTAATCCTCTCGGCTGGCGAAGAATGGCTCGTTGCTGGCGACCAGCGGAATGCCGCGCGCATAGGCAAGCTCGATCAAGCCCGGCTCCGCGGTCCGCTCGGCGGCCATGCCGTGGCGCTGCAATTCGATATAGAGCCGGTCGCCGAACAGCCGCTGCAGGTGCTCGCAACGCGCCGCCGCCAGCGCGCTTTGGCCGCCAACGATGGCGGCATCAAGCGGCCCATTGGGACCGCCGCTCAACGCGATCAATCCGCCGGCCTCGCCCCCGAGCCAGTCGAGCTTGAGGTGCGGCCGGTCGGTCGGCTCGGTGCCGAGATAGGCGCGCGAGCACAGCCGCATCAGGCTGCGGTAGCCGTCTTCGCGCGCGGCGAGAAGGACAAGCCGCGCAAACCCCTCGCCCAGCCCCACGGCGCGGTTGTCCTGGTCGCCGAAGTCGACGGCAAGCGCGCAACCGACGATCGGCTGAATGCCCGCGCTCGCCAGTTTTTCCGAGAACTCGAGCGCCCCGAACATGTTGTCGGTGTCGGTGAGCGCCAGCGCCGGCTGGCGGTCCTTTTTGGCAAGCTCCGCCAGCCGCGCGATGGTCAGCGCGCCTTCCAGGAGCGAATAGGACGAATGCACGTGCAGATGCACGAAACCGGGGGTCGCGGCGGCGGCTGGCTTGGCGTCGGGCATGTCGGTCTGGCTGCGCGCGGATCACGATTTTGCGCCGGGCGAAGATGGGCGATCGCAAGCAGGACTGTCCATCACCGAGCGTGGCGCGGCCATCGCCGCGCACAGAAACTTTCGTGACGGAAGCTCCGCGACTGGAACTTTCTTGCCCGGCTCCGGCCCTCCCTCCGGATTTGGCTGGGATCAGCGCCGGGCGTCGGCGGCGGCGCTACGACAAGGCCCGGACCGCCGGGCCTTCGCGTGGCGAAAGCCCGGCTGCACTGGCGCGGAACGCGACGCTCTCACCACGCCGGCGCGATCAGTCCGACCCTGTTAAACGACCACAAGCACCTGCGCCCACACGGCCACCATGGCCAGGAACAAAGTGATGGACGCCAGCGCCAAAGCCTCCTCCGCAACAGCGCGAACCATGACCTCTCTCCCGTGAACAGAAAGGGAACATAGTTCGCTAATTGTTCTGGAGTCAAGGGGGGTAGTGGGTCGGTTTAAATTGTGGCGGGGAAAACCCGCTATGATTGAGACATCATGTGGCAGGACTACATCGGCATTATCCCGGGTATTGCTGCCGTGGCCATGGGCGTTGTGACCATGGCCACGGCCCCGCTTACACGCTGGCAAAAGCTTCTGATTGTAACCTTCAGCGTGATTGCTATTGGCGCAACGGGGCTTAGCCAATGGTGGATCATTCACGAGAAAAAAGCTGAAGCAGAGCGCCGCTCGGAGATATTGGAACACCTCGGCAGTTTTATCGCTGACGGTCAGACTTTAATGTCTGTCATTTATAGCGCACCTACCGAAGCCGTTCCTACAAAACGGGTGGCGGCATGGGAAACCGAAACGACAAGTTTCCTATCCACGCTCGGGAACTCTTATGTTGTTCGATTTAACTCTGATGCCGGATTACCATATGTCAATCTAATAGGGGCTGATGATGAACATAGTAATTTGTGGCTTGCTGTTCGCAATCACGTAATTCGCTTGAATGAGTTTTCGTCAGAATTTTCCGGCAAGTAGTTTTTGTTTCTCGTAGAGCCATACCATTGAATCATTTTTGATCCACGTCGCAGCTTCACCTGTCGTTGCAAACCCCTCGATCCGCTCAACCGTGCCATCTGGCAACGTGGCGCGGACATAAAAACCGCCAGTGATCTTCCATTCGTCAATTTCAAAAAATCACTTTCGGCTCGCGCTTCTGCTTGGCTTCAAACGCATCAAGCACATCGACAACATCGCCCATTTCCCAAATGATCTGCCCCTCAATGGTAAGAAGTATGCAGAGGGAGATTTCGATGACCTCGTTGATTTGGAAGTCGACGTGCGATCAACGCCGCGGCCCGTGTGCCGGACGGCACGTCGCGACCAAAATCTGAATGGGTGTTTCACAAAAAAAACCACAGTTGTTGTTATTGGTCGCTAAAGATCCTGAACCTGCTTCACTAACGAATGAGACAGGTCCGGCGAGCGATCCCCCTGACCCGCCCGCAGCCAGAGAGCCCGAAAACGCATATGTACCCAACCCAGTCGGTGATCCCCCATCGTATGAAATAACAAATCTAAGGCTTTCGCCTGCGTTGAACTCACCAGTTTGATAAGTTGGCAATCCTCCATTTGACACTAACCAGGTCCCGGAATTTACGGCAGTGCATCCGGGGGATGCCCGCCGCACATATTTGAGGACCTTGGCCTCTGCTCCGCCTCCGCTCGCGATCATAAGGCCTGCAAATGCAGCAACGAGGATGATCGCATTTCTCGCTTTGGCCAGACGACAATGCACGCGCACAGTTGTTGGCGACATGGAATGCCTCCTAATAATGGCCATCGAGACAAATGCCTGTCGAACCAGTAGTAGCAATTTTTCGGATTTCTCGCTATGTTTTCAATTTGGGCCTGATGCCAAGATCAAAATAGAAGCGGCTCGCGGTGCCAGCCGAGGCCGTCGATAACGTCGCCCATTTCCCGCGCTAAGCGGGTGCGCAGGCCCGCGGCCCCGGGCCTAGTCCGCGGCAATCACCAGCTTCGCAGCTCGGCAGAAGTTCCCCAGAACGCCTCGCCGGCATCATGGCTGCTCGTCGAGCTGCCCGGAGTTTTCCGTTATCCAGTCGACAGCTTCATTTTTGCTGGCAAAGCCCTCGATGCGCCGCTCGTGGCCTTCAGGATATCGCACAATGACGTGCCAACCCGTCCCCACCTTGTTCGGGAACGGCAGCATCACCGGCTGTTCGTTGGACTCCGCCATGGTGCCCGGTTACTTCGCGTAGCCCTGGGACCGCAGCCAGTCGATGCGACGGGTGCCTTGGAGCCATTCGTCGGCTTCGGCTTTGCTCTTGAAGCCCTTGATGGTGCGAATCTCGACGCCCGGATAGTGGGCTTCGATCTGCCAGTCGTCCTCGGCAATGCGCTTGTATTTGAAGGTGACGCGAGTCTTGGCCATGCCGCCACTATGCCGAATGTCGGCCTTGGTCGCTAGGGCGGATCGCGCCGGGTGTTGGGCAAACCGGCCCAAAAGCCGATTTGGCGACCTCAAACTGTGGAACCAGGCGCCGGTTCTGGCGTTGGCATTGGCGGCGACGAGCACCATTGGGGGGTGCTCCCAATGCTTCAAGCCCTGAGCAACCAAATCCGCGACTGTTACGCGCTCGCCGAGAGCTGCGCGCGCAAGGCGGACGTCACCTTCAACGATGAAATGCGCGAGGATTTTTTGCGGCTCGAGAAGAGCTGGCTGACGCTCGCCAGAAGCTATGAGTTCGCCGTTCAACTCGCGGACTATGCCAAGGAAAACAAGAGGCGCAGCAATGCCATGTTCGGCGTGACAGGCGCCAAAGCCGGCAATCTGTGAAGGGCTAGCGCCTCAGACGGGTCCCGGCATGCCCCCTACTCTGCCGGGGTCTCCTCCAGTCCCGACACCCCCTGTCGGGACTTTCTTTTTTCCCCGGGCGAAACGATCGGGCGCGATGTGGACCCGGCGTGAAACCAATACACCCGGTCATCGTATTTAACCGTGGCGATAGCCTTATTTAGCGTGTTGATAGCCTCGGGCCGAAGGCCCGCGGAGGCTTGGCAATCGCGTAAAATCGGGCGTATCGTCGCTGTCCTGTCGCGTTCGTGCATTAATTCTCGCTTCCCCAACCAACCGAGGAGGCTCTTGATGCGTAAGCTGTCGATGACATTGGCGGTGGCCGCGGTCGCGCTGACGGCAATGGCCGGCATGGCCGGCGCCTAGACCCAACAGCAGGGAAGCCGCGGGCTTCCATGCGCTGCTGCGCAATGCGACGCCGCTCCATGACGTTGCCTGCCGCGGACGCGGCGGTGCCTGCCCCTGGGGATGGGTCAGGGTTTGCAATCCGGTCCGTTGCTGGTGCCGTCCCTGCTGACACGCCCGGGTCCCAGGAGCGTTGCGCGGTCTGACCACCGCGTCGAGGGACTTCGAAGGCCGGAACGAGCGCGTTATCGCCGTATTTGGCGGCTTGGTTAGCTCTACGATAAACCACCACCGAACAGGAGGGATCCGATGGGTAAGCTCGCTATCACTTTGGCTGCCGGAGCGCTGATGCTGGGATCGATCGCGCTCGCTGATGCGCAAACCCAGCAGCCGGGTGCCGGCAGCTTGCAGGGGCAGGCGCAGAATGCGAGCCCGGTCAAGCATGCAGCCTGCTTTGGCTGGGGCGGCGGCTGCCGGCCCGGATGGCGCCGGGTCTGCGGCCCGTACCGCTGCTGGTGCCGGGTCTGCTGATCGGCCGCGACCGCGGATGAATGTCGGCGAGGCCGCCTGCGGGCGGCCTCGTTTTTTTATCGTCTGTCACCCTGAAGTGCCCGCGGGAAGTGCGCGCCGCGGGATCGGGAGGGTCAGCTCAGCTCCACCACCACCCCCTCGCGGATGGTCACGCGCCGGTCCATCTGCGCGGCAATGTCGAGATTGTGGGTGGCGACAATGGCGGCGAGGCCCGAGGCGCGCACCAGTTGCCCGAGCGTGGCAAAGACCCGGTCGGCGGTGCGGGTGTCGAGATTGCCGGTCGGCTCGTCGGCGAGAAGGATGCGCGGCGCATTGGCGACCGCGCGCGCAATGGCGACGCGCTGCTGCTCGCCGCCGGACAGCTCCGCCGGCCGGTGCGTCAGGCGCTCCTTGAGCCCGAGATAGGACAGCAGCTCGGTCGAGCGGCGCGGACGCCTCCTTGCGCGCTCAGCCCGCGGATCATCTGCGGCAGCATGACGTTCTCCACGGCCGAGAATTCCGGCAGCAGATGGTGGAATTGATAGACGAAGCCGATATCGGTGCGGCGGATGCGGGTGCGCGCGATGTCGGTCATGTGCGAGGTGGCGACCGAGTCGATATAGACCTCGCCGGCGTCGGCATGTTCGAGCAGGCCGGCGATGTGCAGCAGCGTCGATTTGCCGGCGCCGGACGGCGCCACCAGCGCCACCGATTGCCCGGGCCAGACCGCAAGCTCGGCGCCCTTGAGAATGTCGAGCGTGGTATCGCCCTGGCGAAAACGCCGGCTGACATCGTGCAGGAACACGATCGGATGGTTGTCTTCGTCGCCGGTCGACGGCGCAGGCACCTTGATGGCGGTGGTCTCGTCCATTGCCCGCGATCACTCGTAACGCAACGCTTCGACCGGATCGAGCCGCGCCGCCCGCCAGGACGGATAGAGCGTCGCCAACAGCGACAGTCCCAGCGCCATGATCACGACCGCCAGGGTTTCGCCGGCATTCATGTCGGCCGGCAGCCGCGACAGGAAATAGAGCTCGGGCGAGAACAGCTCGGTATTGGTCAGCCACGACAGAAAGTGCCGGATCGATTCGATATTGAGGCAGATGACGGTGCCGAGCAGGAAGCCGACCAGCGTGCCGACCACGCCGATCGCGGCGCCGGTGATGAGAAAGACGCGCATGATCGCGCCTTGGGTGGCGCCCATGGTGCGCAGGATGGCGATGTCGCTGCCTTTGTCTTTCACCAGCATGATCAGGCCGGAGACGATGTTGAGCGCCGCCACCAGCACGATCAGCGTCAGGATCAGGAACATCACGTTGCGCTCGACCTGGAGCGCATTGAAGAAGGTGGCGTTGCGCTGCCGCCAATCGATCATGTAGATCGGCCGCGCCGCGGCTTCGGTGATCAATTGCCGGTAGCGGTCGACCTGATCCGGATCGTCGGTATAGACCTCGATCGCGGTGACGTCGCCGGCGCGATTGAAATAGGCCTGTGCCTCGGTCAGCGGCATGAACACGAAGGCGGCGTCGTATTCCGACATGCCGATCTCGAACACCGCGGCGATCTTGTAGGCTTTGATGCGCGGCGTCGTGCCCATCGGCGTCACCGCGCCGCGCGGCGCCACCAGCGTGAGGTTGTCGCCGGCGCGCACCGAAAGCTGCTCGGCGAGCCTGCTGCCGATGGCGATGCCCTGCCCTTCGTCGAATCCGTCGAGCGTGCCCTGCTTGATGTTCTTGGCGATCGACGACAGCTGCGCCAGGTCGCCGGCGCGGATGCCGCGAACCAGGACGCCCGAAGCGTTGAACGGCGAGGAGGCCAGCGCCTGGCCTTCGACGATCGGCGCGGCAAGCCTTACGCCGGGAACCTCGTTGACGCGGTCGGCGACCGCCTGCCAGTCGGTGAGCGGGGATTCCAGCGGCTGGATCAGGAGGTGGCCGTTGAGCCCCAGAATCTTTTCCAGCAAGTTCCTGGCGGAACCCGTTCATCACCGCCATGACGATGATCAGCGTCGCCACGCCGAGCATGATGCCGAGGAAGGAGAACCCGGCAATGACCGAGATGAATCCCTCCTTGCGCCGCGCACGCAGGTAGCGCAGCGACAGCATCCACTCGAAAGGCGCGAAAGGATGAGTGCCGGTCGGCTCTCGCATTTATGTGTGGTCCCCGCGAGAGCACCGAGTTTCACATGATTTTGGCGGTTTCAAGCCGCTAAACAGCGCACCCCGCGGGGCCACGCACAGCTTTGCGCGTTGGATTGCGCTAGAACATGATCTTTTCGGAAAGCCGGCTGCCGCTTTTCCGGATCACGTCAGCCGGGCCAGCGCGTCCTCAGGAGTCATGAGTTCCCGCGCTCCGTCGGCGCGCTGCTTGACCTCGACCTTGCCTTCGGCAAGGCCCCGCGGCCCGACCAGGATCTGCCAGGGAACGCCGATCAGGTCCGCGGTGGCGAATTTCGAGCCGGGCCGCTCGTCGAGATCGTGGTAGAGCGTGTCGATGCCCTTGGCGGTAAGTGCCGCATAGAGCTTTTCGCAGGCGGCGTCGGTGTCGCTTGCGCCCTGCTTGAGATTGAGGATCGCGACCTTGAACGGCGCGACCGCTTCCGGCCAGCGGATGCCGGCGTCGTCGTGGAAAACCTCGATCAGGGCGGCGACCAGCCGGCTCGGCCCGATGCCGTAAGAGCCCATATGCACCGGCCGCTCGACGCCGTCGGGGCCGGCCACCAGCGCCTTCATCGGCTCGGAATATTTGGTGCCGAAATAGAAGACCTGGCCGACTTCGATGCCGCGCGCCGAGATCTGCTTGTCCGCAGGCAGTTTGGCAAAGGCCGCGGCGTCGTGCTTATCCGAGGTCGCCGCATAGAGGCCGGTCCATTTGTCGACGATCGCCTGCAAGCCGGAAACGCTGTTGAAGTCCACGTCCGGGCCGGGCAACTGGAAATCGAGGTAATCGCGGTGACAGAACACCTCGCTCTCGCCGGTATCGGCAAGCACGATGAACTCGTGAGACAAATTGCCGCCGATCGGTCCGCTTTCCGCCATCATCGGAATCGACTGCAGGCCCATCCGCGCGAAGGTGCGCAGATAGGCGACGAACATGCGGTTGTAGGCGTGGTTGGCGCCGGCAAAATCCACGTCGAACGAGTAGGCGTCCTTCATCAGGAACTCGCGTCCGCGCATCAAGCCGAAGCGCGGCCGCACCTCGTCGCGGAACTTCCATTGCAGGTGGTAGAGGTTGAGCGGCAGGTCCTTGTAGGAGCGGACGTAAGCGCGGAAAATCTCGGTGATCATCTCCTCATTGGTCGGGCCGTAGAGCATGTCGCGCTCGTGGCGGTCCTTGATGCGCAGCATCTCCTTGCCGTACGCCTCGTAGCGGCCGCTCTCGCGCCACAGCTCGGCCGATTGAATGGTCGGCATCAATAACTCGATGGCGCCGGAGCGATCCTGCTCCTCGCGCACGATGCGGCAGACTTTGTCGAGGACGCGAAGCCCCAACGGCAGGAAGGCGTAGATGCCGGCCGCCTCCTGGCGGATCATGCCGGCGCGCAGCATCAGGCGGTGGGAAGCGATCTCGGCTTCCTTGGGCGTTTCGCGCAGGATGGGCAGGAAGTAACGGGAAAGGCGCATGAAATCTCGATGTGCTTGGGGAGTGCGATCGCCCCGGCAGTGAATCCGCAACCGCGGCGGAAATACAAGGGGCGGCGCTTACAGCATCGGTTGCCATAGAAACCGGTCGCGTTAAATTTTTTTGTCACCCAACGTCGGTAAGATGATGACATTGGATCGAAGATCGAGTACGAACACCGTGCGCGATCCCGGAGCCCGCTACCTAAAGGCGTCCGGGAGGGCGGTCCAAGTCTTGGGAGGATGGTCCAACGGCGCGAAATCAACGCTGCCGCCACGCTGATAAGCCGAAATCGCGAAAGTTAAGGGGCGCGGATCAAGGATCAGGTTAAGATCTAACGGCAGGGCCTTGGCCCTGCTGTTTTTTTGTGCGCTCGCGTGGGCAGACCGACAAGTGGGCGACGTCCCCACTCAGGGAACGATCGATCAATGCGTCCCGAAGGGCCGCATCAAGCCGTCAAGCGTCACCAGCCGGTTGACAGAAACGACGTAGAAAGCGGCAAAGATCACGATCGAGATCAGCGTCGTCCACAACAGCTTCCGTCTTAAATTCGGGATTACCGGCGCGCCGGGATCGGTGCCGGGCGCGATCTCGCTGCCATGCTCCTGCTGGCTGCGGATGCCCCATGGCAACACGGCAAACAGCACCACCCACCAGATCAGGAAAAAAATGGCGATGGTGGTGGTGACCGGCATGTTACCTCTTGGCGGAGCTTGATCTCTTCGAAAAACCCGTGCCCGCGTTTGCGGAGCACGCGTCAGGCCTGTTCCAGCTCGACCAAAGTGCCGGAAAAATCCTTCGGATGCAGGAACAGCACCGGCTTGCCGTGGGCGCCGGTGCGCGGCTCGCCGTCGCCGAGGACCCGCGCGCCGGACGCTTTCAGCGCATCGCGGGCGGCGCGAATATCTTCGACCTCGTAGCAGACGTGATGCATGCCGCCGTCGGGATTGCGCTCAAGGAATTTGGCGATCGGCGAGCCCTCGCCGAGCGGCTCGAGCAGCTCGATCTTGGTGTTCGGCAGGGTAATGAACACCGTGGTCACGCCGTGGTCCGGCTGCGGCACCGCGGCGGAAACCGCGGCGCCAAGCATGTCCCGATAGACAGCCGCCGCCTTGCCGATATCGCGCACCGCGATCGCCACGTGGTTGAGCCTGCCGATCATCGCCTGACCTCCTGCCGCCGGCGGGCCACTGTAGCCTAATCCGCCATCCTGTCAGCCTTCGCCTCAGCGCCCCAATTTCGCTTTCAGCTGATCCCGGATCGGCGCCAGGATGCTGGTCTTCTGGGTCTCGGCGCCGGCGAGAATGTCCTGCACGATGTCCTTCGGCGAGCGCCCGCTCCAGCCGGCGTCGCGGAAATAGATGTTGGCGGCGTGGCCGACGACATAGGTGCTCCAGGCCGCAGCGAGACCCTGCGGCACCGCGGTGAGCACGGTGCTGGTGCCGAAGGTGACGGTGCGCAACAGGTCGGCGGCGAGATGCAGGCCATACTCGGCCGCAGCCATCAGTCCCCAGGCCCGCAGGATTTCCAGCACCATGCTTTGCGCGCTCTTCAGCGAAAAGTCGGTGCCGTAGATCGCGCCGATGCGCTGCACCATCAGCGCGTCGGTCGCCATGCCGGCAAGCACGTCGAACACCGGCACCGGATTGGCGCCGACCACCAGCGCCTTGCCCAGCATGAAATAATAGATCAGCCGGGTGACCTCCTTGCCGCGCACCTGCTGCTTCAATAGCTTGATCTGCTCGCTCACGTCGGTGGCAAACAGGCTGGCATTGAGCGCGATGATCGCCTTGCCCTCGCGGTCGAGGACTTCGAGCATGCGCGCTTCCAAGAGCTCGATCTTGGGCTTCGGCTGGAAGCGCACGATTTCAACAGTGCCGTCGGCCTTGTGGATTTCCCGCTCGGCCTCGCTCGGCGCGGCGGCGGCGAACACGATGTCGTCGGCGCCGAGCCGGTGGCCGACCTTGCGCAGGATCGACTCGGAGATCTCCTTGATCTGCGCCGGCCCGTACAGATCGGCCTTGTTGATGACCAGGAGCACCGGCTTGTGCAGATCGCAAAGCTGGTTCAGCGCCTCAAGCTCGACCCGGTTGAGGTCGCCGTCGGCGACAAACAGCACGAGGTCGGTATAGCGGACCGTCTCCTCGGCGAGCTTTCCGCGCAGCTCGCCGGCCGCTTCGTTGATACCTGGCGTATCGACCAGGACCAGCCTGGTGTTCTTGAAGCCCGCCTTGGCGACTTTGTCCGTCGAGCCATGCTCGGCGGAAACGGCGAAGATCTTTCTCGCCGGCCAGCGCGTTGAGCAGCGCGCTCTTGCCCGAACCGACTTCGCCGAATGCGGCGATCTCGACGCGGCCGTTCTCGAGCTTGACGGCGAACTCGTCGATGTCGTGCATCTCCTTCTCGATGCTGGCGCGCTCTTGCGGGCGCAGCCGCGAGTCCGCGGAAAGCCTGCGCAGCGCTTCGATGGTGTCGGGCAATACGGATTGATCGTCCATGCAGATCGGCAATCCTCGACTAGGGCGCTGCCGCGGCTTCGAATTGCAGCGTTCGTCCCGGCGCTCGGCTGGACGACGCGGGTCGATGAGGCTCGTCAGCGCCGCGACGTCGCTCGACGGCCGGCGCAATTCGATCCGCACCGCGCCGCGGGCGTCTTCGATCTCGCGCGTAACCGCAATGGGCGCGCCGGCAACCGCCACGACATGGCCGGGGGGAAACCCGGCCGGCATTTTCGCCCGGATCGAAACCAGAATGGCGTCGCGATCGGTGGCATTGAACTGGTCGGCCTTGTTCAAAACTACGTAGAGCGGCTCGCCGGCGGCAGCCAAGCGTTTGAGCGCCGCCACTTCGGGAGCGCGCAAGTCCTGATCGACGATAAACAGGACGCCGTCGGTCCGCGCCGCGCTCGCGACCAGAGCGGCGAAATGCGGCTCATCGCCGTCGATCGGTCCGGCATCCACCAGGCGGACAATGTCGCTCGTGTTTGAGGAAGGCTCGCGGTCTGCCTCGGCGAGGACCCCGATCAGCGCCGTCTTGCCGGTATAGGCCGGACCGGTGACGAAGAGCGTCGCTCGCGCCGGGCGGATGGCGCGCTCCGGCTCGGCGGCGGGCACGGACGCCGGCCCACTCGCGCGCTCGATCGGTTGCCGCGACGCCGGCCGGCTTTCAGCCGCCCATTTGTTGGAGAGTTGTTTCGCCCGCTTGCTGACGATCTCGTCGGGCAACGGCGGCGCCGGCTCCGGGCGCTGGGCGACAAGTTTTGCCGGCGACGCCAGCCGGCGCAGACGCAACCAGGCCACCATCCCGACGACAACGAAGAACAGCAGCAGCACCGCGCCATAAGTTGCGGCGATGTAGGGATTCTTCAGCGTATCGAAGGTCACCGCGATGTTCGATATGAGCCAGACGCCGAAGAACAACACCGCGCCGGCCAGCACGCCGACCAGGAGGCGGATCAATACCTCCGGCTTGCCGGCAAACAGTAGCAGAGGCGCAAACCACTTGAACATCGTTCCGGCCGATCGATAATTTCACTAAACATATGAATAGTTTGCGTCTTGGACAATGCGGCCGCTGGGTCGAACGATCGAGAGCCGGCGACGTTCACACCAACAAGAGCTCAGACCACCAGCACATGCACGTGGCAGATCGGCTTCTTGCTCCAGCGCTCGGCCAGCGCGCCGCGCACCGCGCGGCGGATCGCTTCGGCGACTTCGTTGGGATCGCGCCGCCGCGGCTTCGGCATCGCTTCGAACGCCTCCGCGATGGCCTTGCGGGCGATCTCGTCCATGCGCCGGCCGGCGGCATCGGTCTCCGGAATGCCGATCAGCTCGATCTCGGGATCGGCGACCAGCGCGCCCTTGTCGCTTAATGCCAAAGCGATCGAGGCCATGCCGGCGAAAGCAAGCCGCCGGCGCGAAGACACGGTGCGGGCTTCGGCATCGACCAGCAGCGTGCCGTCCTTGTAGAGGCGGCCCGAGGGAATTTCGTCGATGATTTCGCGCCGTCCCCGGCGCGAGCCGCACCAGATCGCCGTTGCGGCAGACCAGCACCTGCGGCACGCCGGCGGCCGCGCGCCAGCTCGGCGTGCTCGGCAAGATGCAGCGCTTCGCCGTGCGCCGGGATCAGGATTTGCGGCCTGACCCAGCCGATCATGTCGCGCAGCTCGTCGCGCCGCGGATGGCCGGAGACGTGAACGAGGTGGGTGCGGTCGGTGATGACCTCGATGCCCTGCGCGACCAGGCCGTTGATGACGCGGCCGACCGCCTTCTCGTTGCCGGGAATGGCGCGCGAGGAGAAGATCACGCGGTCGCCGCTTGGTGAGCGTCACCTCGGGATGCTCGTCCTGGGCGATGCGCGCCAGCGCGGCGCGCGGCTCGCCCTGGCTGCCGGTGCACAGCGCCAACACCTTGTCGGGCGGCAAATAGCCGTAGCTCTCCGCCGGCGCGGAAATCCTGCACGCCGTCGAGATAGCCGGTCTCGCGCGCGACCTGAACCACGCGCTCCATGGCGCGGCCGACCACCACGACTTCGCGCTCGGCGGCGCGCGCGGCATCGGCCACCGCGCGGATGCGGCCGACATGGGAGGCGAACGTCGTCACCGCGACGCGGCGCCGGCGCGGTGCGGACCAGCTCGGCAAGCGTCTTGGCGACGTCGGCCTCCGACGGCGAGCGGCCGTCGCGCACGGCGTTGGTGGAATCGCCGATCAGCGCCAGCACGCCGGCGTCGCCCAGCGCCGTGAGCCTCGGCGCGTCGGTCGGCGCGCCGATGAGCGGCGTCGGATCGATCTTCCAGTCGCCGGTGTGCAGCACCGTGCCGGCCGGCGTGCGGATCGCGAGCGCGTTGGATTCCGGGATCGAATGGGCGACGCTGATGAAGTCGACGGCGAACGGCCCGAGCTCCACGTGCCCGCCGAGCGGCACGACATTGACCGGAATTTGCGGCGCGCCGGGCTCGGACAGCCGCTGGCTTCGAACAAAGCCGCGGTGAACGGCGTGGCGTAGAGCGGCACGTTCAGTCGCGGCCACAGGTCGATCAGCGCGCCGATATGGTCTTCATGGCCATGGGTGAGCACGAGGCCGACGATATTGTTCCGCTCCTCGATGAGATAGCGGATGTCCGGCAGGATGAGGTCGACGCCGGGCAGGTGCTCCTCGGCGGCGAAGGAAACGCCGCAATCGACGATCAGCCATTGCCGCCGCCGGCCGTCGCCAACGCCGTAGATCGAGAGATTCATCCCGATCTCGCCGATGCCGCCAAGCGGCGCGAACACAAGCTCGCCGGCCGGACCCGCCATGACTCAGCCCCGGCCCGCGATCTTCCAGCCGCGGCGCCGGGCAAACGGGAACACATCGCCCGCCGATATTTTTTCCAGACTGCCGTCGGAAAGCTCCAGCACCAGGCGGCCGGACCGATCGAGCCCGACGAAGCGGCCGGTCTTTTCGCCGTTGCCGTCGCGCACCCGGATCGGCTCACCGAGGCCCTGCGCGGCCGAGAGCCAGCCGCCGAGAATGGCGGTAAAGCCCTGGCCGCGGTCCCATTGTGCGATGCGTCGGCACATCGCCGCCGACAACGGGGTGAACAATCCCTGCGGCGTGACGTCGGCACCATGCGCACGCAGATCGGTCGCGGGAAACAGCACCCCTTGCTCGCCGAACGGGGTGGCGCGCGCAGGCGCCGGCTTCGCGTCGGGCGCAGGCTCGGACGCCATCGGCGGATGGTGCGCGCAATTGACGCCGATGCCGATTACGACGGAGAGACTGTTGCCGGCGCCGATCTCGCCTTCGATCAGAATACCGGCGCACTTCTCGCCGGCCAGCAACAGATCATTCGGCCATTTGAAAGCAAGCTGCGGCGCCAGCGTCGGCGCCTCGGCGACGATCGCATCGCGCAGCGCCAACGCCGCGACAAAAGCAAGTTCCGGCGCGTGCTCCATGGACGACGGTTCGCTGAGCAACAGGCTGGCGTAGAGATTGCCGGGGGGCGAATTCCACGACCGGCCGAGGCGGCCGCGGCCGGCGGTCTGCGCTTCGGCGGTGATCCACAGCGGCCCGCGTTCGCCGCCCCGCGCGCGGCTGCCAGGCTTCGGCGTTGGTCGAGCCGATCGTCCCCAGCGCCACGAGCCCGACGCCGGCCTCGATCGCAATCGGATCAAGCTGCATCAGAGCATGACCCGGAAAAGTGGCAGCCGGCTTTCCGAAACGATCATGCTCCACCAGGATGATAGAGCGCCAATCATTAATCTGCGTCGCGCGCTAGAACAGCAATGGGCGGCGGCGCTGGCACGCCGACGAGCGGCCCCGGATAGAGGAAGAACAAAATGTTGAACAGGCCGCAAACCGCCAGCACCACCTTGAGCTCGTAGCGGCATGCCGGCAAACCCTTCGGCCGGCTCGTCGAAATACATGATCTTGATGATCGTCAGATAATAATAGGCGCCGACCACGCTCGCCAGCACGCCGATCACGGCAAGCACGTAGAGCCCGGCCTTGATCGCGGCGAGAAAGACATAGAATTTGGCAAAGAAGCCGGCGAGCGGCGGCACGCCGGCCATCGAGAACAGCAGCATCGCCAGAAAGAACGCCATAGTCGGACTGGTGCGGGCGAGCCCGGCGAGCTGGTCGATCAATTCCACCATCCCGCCGCTGCGCCGCATCGACAGGATCACGGCGAACACGCCGAGCGTCATGGTGATGTAGATCGCCATATAGACCAGCACGCCCTGCACGCCTTCGGAGGTGCCGGCGGCAAGGCCGATCAGCGCAAAGCCCATATGGCCGATCGACGAATAGGCCATCAGCCGCTTGATGTTGCGCTGGCCGATCGCGGCGAACGAGCCGAGCAGCATCGAGGCGATGCGCGACGAAGACGACGATCTGCTGCCATTGCGCGGTGATGCCGGGAAAGGCGGTGACGGCAACGCGCACGAACATAGCGATGCCGGCCACTTTCGGCGCCGCGGCGAAAAACGCGGTGACCGGCGTCGGCGCGCCTTCATAGACGTCCGGCGTCCACATGTGGAACGGCACAGCCGAGACCTTGAAGCAGAAGCCGGCGAACAGGAACACCAGGCCGAAAATCAATCCGATGCCGGCGTCCGCGGCCGACTTGCGCGATGCCGGCAAAGCTGACGGTGCCGGTGAAGCCGTAGACCAGCGAGGCGCCGTACAGCAGCATGCCGGACGACAGCGCGCCGAGCACAAAATATTTAAGGCCCGGCTTCGGTCGATCGCAGCGTGATCGCGGTGGCTGGCGGCGACCACGTAAAGCGGCAGGCTCATCAATTCGAGCCCGAGATAGAGCGCGATCAGGTCGGCGGCCGAGATCAGCATCAGCATGCCGAGCGTCGAGAGCAGGATCAGGACCGCATATTCGAACCGCCGCTCGCTGGCGCGCTTGGCGAGTCGATCGACATCAGGATCGCGGCGGCCGAGCCGGCAATGCGCCAGGATTTTCAGAAAACGGGCAAAGTCGTCGACCACGAAGCTGCCGCCGAAGGTCACGAGCTTGCCGGCGGGCAGCAGCAGCACGATGACGCCGGCGAGCACCAGCAGCGCGATCGAGGCGGCGTCGATCGCGACCAGCGTGCGCTCGCCGCGGAAGGCGCCGAGCATCAGCAGCGCCATGGCGCCGACGCCGAGCACGATTTCCGGCAGCAGCGGGACGAGGCCGGTCATGGTCACAGCCGCGTTCATCGACGTTACCTCGTCAGCGCCGCTGCTTGCACGCTTGAGACCGCGTGCTGTAATTGTCGACGAGCTGCGTCACCGACGCCGCCGAAATATCGAGCACCGGCTTCGGATAGATGCCGAACAGGATGGTCAGGGTCACCAGCGGCGCCAGCATCGCCATCTCGCGCCAGCCGATATCCTTGATGCTGAACAGGCACGGCTTTTCCAGCTTGCCGAAGATGATCTTGCGGTAGAGCCACAGCGCATAGGCCGCCGACAGGATGGTGCCGAGCGTCGCCAGCGTCGCCACCGAATTGTTGACCCGGAAGGTGCCGATCAGCGTCAGGAATTCGCCGACGAAGCCCGACGTGCCGGGCAGGCCGACATTGGCCAGGGTGAACACCATGAAGGCGAACGCGTAGAGCGGCATGCGGTTGACGAGGCCGCCATAGGCGGCGATCTCGCGGGTATGCATGCGGTCGTAGACGACGCCGACGCAAAGGAACAGCGCGGCGGAAACGATGCCGTGCGAAATCATCTGGAAAATGCCGCCGGCGACGCCCTGCGCCGTCATCGCGAAAAGGCCCATGGTGACAAAGCCCATATGCGCCACCGAGGAATAGGCGATCAGCTTCTTCATGTCCTCCTGCATCAGCGCGACCAGCGAGGTGTAGATGATGGCGACGACCGACAGCGCGAAGATCAGCGGCGCGAGGTCCATGCGAGGCTTGCGGGAACATCGGCAGCGAGAAGCGCAGGAAGCCGTAGCCGCCCATCTTCAAGAGGATCGCGGCCAGGATCACCGAGCCGGCGGTCGGCGCCTCGACATGGGCGTCGGGCAGCCAGGTATGGACCGGCCACATCGGCATCTTGACCGCGAACGAGGCGAGGAAGGCGAACCATGCCCAGGTCTGCAGACCGCGCGGGAACGCGTGATGCAGCAGCGTCGGGATGTCGGTCGTGCCGGCGTCCCAATACATCGCCATGATGGCGAGCAGCATCAGCACCGAGCCGAGCAGCGTGTAGAGGAAGAACTTGAAGCTCGCATAGACCCGGCGCGGGCCGCCCCACACCCCGATGATCAGGAACATCGGGATCAGGCCGCCTTCGAAGAACAGATAGAACAGCACCAGGTCGAGCGCGCAGAAGGTGCCGACCATCAGCGTTTCGAGCACCAGGAACGCGATCATGTATTCGCGCACCCGGCTCTGGATCGATTTCCAGCTCGCCAGGATGCAGATCGGCATCAACGCGGTGGTCAGAATCACGAACGGCAGCGAGATGCCGTCGACGCCCATGGGATAGTTGATGGCGCCGCCGAGCCACGGCCGTTTTTCGACGAACTGGAAGTCCGCCGAGGTCGGATCGAAACGCCACACCAGAATGAGCGAGATCGCAAAGGTGATCAGCGTCGTCCACAGCGCGACCCAGCGCGCGTTGCTGACGCCGGCTTCGTCGTCGCGCAGGAAGGCGATGAAGACCGCGCCGGCGATCGGCAGGAAAGTGACGACGGAGAGGATCGGCCAGCTCGTCATCAGTGCACCCCCGCGAACATGAACCAGGTGATGAAAGCGGCGACGCCGATCAGCATGGCGAAGGCGTAGTGGTAGAGATATCCGGTCTGCAGCCGGACAACGTTGCGGGTGACGTCGAGCACCCGCGCCGACACGCCGTCGGGGCCGAAGCCGTCGATGATAAAGCCGTCGCCGCCCTTCCACAGCAGCCGGCCGAGCCACATCGTCGGGCGAACGAAGATGAAGTCGTAGATCTCGTCGAAGTACCATTTGTTGAGCAGGAAGCGGTAGAGCACGCCCTGGTCGCGCGCCAGCGCTTCCGGGATGTCGGGCCGGCGAATGTAGAACTGCCAGGCCACCAGGAAGCCGCCGATCATCATCACCGTCGGCACCAGCGCCACCGCCAGCGGCAGGTGCTCCATGTTCTCGAGGACCAGGTTGTCGGGCCCGAACTTCAGCGAGTCGCGGAAAAACTCCTCGGCGCCGTGGCCGGCGAAAATGCCTTGAGCGCCGGCCAGCCGGCCGCGATCGAACCGATCGCCAGGATAGCGAGCGGCACCAGCATCACCTTGGAGCTCTCGTGCGCCGCCTCGTAATGATGCTGGTCGTGCGGCTCGCCGTGGAAGGTCTTGAAGATCAGCCGCCAGGAGTAGAACGAGGTCAGCGCCGCGGCGGCGACCGTCATGACGAAGCCGTAGCTCGCGGCAATACCCTTGACGACGTCGTCGGCCTCGATGATCGCGTCCTTGGAGAAATAGCCGGCGGTGAACGGAAATCCGGTCAGCGCCAAAGTGCCGATGACCATCATCGCGTAGGTGAACGGAATTTTCCGCCACAGCCCGCCCATGTTGCGGATGTCCTGCTCGTGATGCATGGCGAGGATCACCGAGCCGGAGCCGAGGAACAGCAGCGCCTTGAAGAAGGCGTGGGTGAACAGGTGGAACATGCCGACCGAATAGGCCCCCGCGCCCATGGCGACGAACATGTAGCCGAGCTGCGAGCAGGTCGAATAGGCGATGATGCGCTTGATGTCGTTCTGCACGAGCGCGATCGAGTCGCGGCGAAGAACGCGGTGGTGCCGCCGATGAAGATGACGAAAGCCTGCGCGGTCGGCGCCAGCTCGAACAGCGGCGACAGCCGCGCCACCATGAACACGCCGGCGGTGACCATGGTCGCGGCGTGGATCAGCGCCGAGACCGGGGTCGGTCCTTCCATGGCGTCGGGCAGCCAGGTGTGCAGCAGGAACTGCGCCGACTTGCCCATCGCGCCCATGAACAGCAGCAGGCAGATCAGCGTCAGCGCATCGGCGTGCAAGCTCAGAAAGTCGAAGGTCTTGCCGGCCAGGTCCGGCGCCTGGGCGAAGATCGTGTCGAAATCGATCGAGCCGATCAGCATGAAGACGGCGAAGATGCCGAGCGAAAAGCCGAAATCGCCGACCCGATTGACCACGAAAGCCTTGATCGCGGCCGCATTGGCTTCGGGCTTCTGGTACCAGAAGCCGATCAGCAGATAGCTCGCCAGCCCGACGCCTTCCCAGCCGAAGAACAACTGCACGAGATTGTCGGCGGTCACCAGCATCAGCATGGCGAAGGTGAAGAGCGATAGATAGGCGAAAAAGCGCGGCCGGTGCGGGTCGTCGGCCATGTAGCCGATCGAATAGAGATGCACGAGCGACGAAACGGTGGTCACCACCACCAGCATCACGGCGGTCAGCGGATCGACGCGCAGCGCCCAATCGACCTTGAGATCGCCCGAAGTGATGCAATGAAACAGCGCGACCCGGACGTCGTGAGCATGAAGGCCGACATCGACGAAGGCGAAGCAGGAGAGCAGCCAGGAGATGCCCAATAGCGTCGTGGTAATCAGCTCCGCCGCCCGCGAGCCGGCAGCGGCGCCGCGGTGTCATCTTCTTCCAGGCTCGGGTGATCGTCGGCATGCGCCGATTGCGGCGCCGGCCCGCCGCGACTGTGGTGCTCGGGTACAAGCGGGGCGGCATGATCGTCGTGCGGCGGCGGCGGGTCCTCGCCGGGATGCCGGTTGCGGGCGCCGGCGAGCGTGATCAGGCCGGCGATGACGGCGCCGAACAGCGGCAGGAAGACGATGGCTTCGTACATCTTAGAACCAGCTCATTCCAAGGTGGGTCGCGCGCCCGACCAGCGTTCGGTCTGGCGCATGATCTTGTCCGAAAACCGGTATCCACTTTTCGGGATCACGCGCTTTAGCCCTTCATCAGATTGACGTCTTCAACCGCGATCGAGCCGCGATTGCGGAAATACGCCACCAGGATCGCAAGCCCGATCGCGGCTTCGGCCGCCGCTACCGTAAGCACCAGCAGGGCGAAGACCTGGCCGACGATGTCGCCGAGGAAGGTCGAAAACGCGACCAGGTTGATGTTGACCGCGAGCAGAATCAGCTCGATCGACATCAGGATGACGATGACATTCTTGCGGTTGAGGAAGATGCCGAAAATCCCGAGCGTGAACAGGATCGCCGCCACCGCAAGATAATGTCCGAGCCCGATGGTCATGGCAGCCCCTGCCCCGACTTGACCTTGACGACTTCGATCGCGCTCGCCGCCGTCCGCGCGATCTGCGCGGCAATGATCTGCCGCTTGACGCTCGGCTTGTGCTGCAGCGTCAGCACGATGGCGCCGATCATGGCGACCAGCAGGACCAGGCCCGCCGCCTGGAAGAAGTAGACGTAGCGGGTGTAGAGCACGAGGCCGAGCGCCTCGGTGTTGCTGACATCGGCGGCCGAGGGAATCGGCGCCGTGATCGCTTTGGCCACGCCGGGATTGATGACCCAGGCCCCGACCACGAACAGGAGTTCGAACAGAAGCACGGCGCCGACCAGGACGCCGACCGGCAGATAATTGAGGAAGCCGTCGCGCAGCTCGGCGAAATCGACGTCGAGCATCATGACCACGAACAGGAACAGCACCGCGACCGCGCCGACATAGACCACGATGAGGATCATCGCCAGGAATTCGGCGCCCATGCAGCACGAACAGGCCGGCGGCGTTGACGAAGGCAAGGATCAGAAACAGCACGGAATGGACCGGGTTCCTGCGCGACGATCACCATCACCGCCGAGGCGACGCAGACGCCGGCAAACAGATAGAAGAAGAGAGCCTGGAGGATCATCGGCGCGGCGTCTCAGCGATAGGGCGCGTCGAGTTCGATGGCTTTGGCCAGATCTCGCGCTCCCAGCGGTCGCCGTTGGCGAGCAGGCGCTCCTTGTCATAATAGAGCTCCTCGCGGGTTTCGGCCGCGAATTCGAAGTTCGGCCCCTCGACGATGGCGTCGACCGGACAGGCCTCCTGGCACAGCCCGCAATAGATGCACTTGACCATGTCGATGTCGTAGCGCGTGGTGCGGCGCGTGCCGTCGTTGCGGCGCGGGCCGGCCTCGATGGTGATCGCCTGCGCCGGGCAGATCGCCTCGCACAGCTTGCAGGCGATGCAGCGCTCCTCGCCGTTCGGATAGCGCCGCAGCGCGTGCTCGCCGCGGAAGCGCGGCGAGAGCGCGACCCTTCTCGAACGGATAGTTGAGCGTCGCCTTCGGCTTGAAGAAGTAGCGCATCGCCAGAAAGAACGCCTGTACGAACTCCTTCAGGAAAATCTGACGCGCGGCCTGATCCAAGCTCATGTCAGCCTCTGATGATCTCGAGGACGCCGGCGACGATCGCCACCATGGCCAGCGAGATCGGCAGGAACACCTTCCAGCCGAGCCGCATCAGCTGGTCGTAGCGGTAGCGCGGCACGATCGCCTTCACCATCGCAAACAGGAAGAACATGAAGCTGACCTTGAGCACGAACCAGATCAGGCCGGGGACCCAGGTGAACGGCGCCAGCGGGAACGGCGGCAGCCAGCCGCCGAGGAACAGGATCGTGGCCATGGCGCACATCGTGGCGATGGCGACATATTCGCCGAGCATGAACAGCAGGTACGGGCGTCGAGCCGTATTCGACCATGAAGCCGGCGACCAGTTCGGATTCGGCTTCGACCAGATCGAACGGCGGGCGGTTGGTTTCGGCCAGCGCCGAGACGAAGAAGACCACGAACATCGGCAACAGCGGCAGCCAGTACCAGCCGAGGAAGCCCCAGGCGCTGTTCTGCGCCTCGACGATGGCGCTGAGATTGAGCGAGCCGGCGCACAGCAGCACCGTGATGATCACAAATCCGATCGAGACCTCGTAGCACACCATCTGGGCCGCCGAGCGCAGCGCCGCCAGGAACGGATATTTCGAGTTCGACGCCCAGCCGGCCATGATGATGCCATAGACCGTGAGCGAGGAGATGGCGAAGATGTAGAGCACGCCGACATTGATGTCGGAGATCACCCAGCCGGCGATCATCGGGATCACGGCCCAGGCCGCCAGCGCCAGCGTGCAGGTCACCAGCGGCGCCAGCAGGAACACGCCCTTGTTGGCGCCGGCCGGGATGATCGGCTCCTTGAGCACGAATTTCAACAGATCGGCGAAGGACTGCAGCAGCCCCCACGGCCCGACCACATTGGGTCCGCGCCGGATCTGCACCGCCGCCCAGATTTTGCGGTCGGCGAAAAGCACATAGGCGATGGCGATGAGCAGGACCACGAGCAGCAGCACGCTCTCGGCGACCATGATCACCAGCGGCCAGAGGTAACCGGTCCAGAACGCTTCCATCGTCGCGGTCCTCTACTCCGCTGCCGTCATGGTGGCGCGGCCGGCGGCAATAGCCGAACACTCCGCCATCACCGCGGAACCGCGCGCGATCGGGTTGGTAAAATAGAAATCCTCGACGCTCGTCCGGAACGGCGCCTTGTCCGCGGCGCCGCCCAGCGCGGCAAGTTTTTGCACTTCGGCAGCATCGCCCGGCGCGATCTGGTCGACGCGCATGAGATGCGGGTGCGCCTGGAAGAGCGCCTGACGCAAAGCCGCAAGCGAATCGTAGGGCAGCTTTTTGCCCAACACCGTCCGACAGCGCGCGCAGGATCGCCCAATCCTCGCGGGCGTCGCCGGGCGGGAACGCGGCGCGTGTCGCCATCTGCACCCGGCCCTCGGTATTGACATAGGTCGCCGACTTTTCCGTGTAGGCCGCGCCGGGCAGGATGACATCGGCGCGCGCGGCGCCGCGGTCGCCATGGGTGCCGATATAGACCACGAACGCACCGGGCGCGATGTCGATCTCATCGGCGCCGAGCAGGAACAGAACGTCGAGCGTGCCGGCCGTGGCCATCTGCCGCGCGGTCAGGCCGCCCGCGGCGGGACGAAGCCGAGATCGAGGGCGCCGACGCGAGACGCTGCGTGGTGCAGCACGCTGAAGCCGTTCCAGCCGTCCTTGACGACGCCGAACTCGATCGCTGCCTTGGCCGCGAGCGAAGCGACGGCCGCGCCGTCCGGCCGCGGCAAAGCGCCCCGCACCGACCAGCACCAGCGGGCGCTCAGCTTTGCGCAGCGTATCGGCAAAGCTGTGCCGGGTAATGTCGGCGAGCGTTTCCGGACCGGCCCCGAGATAGTCGTACGGGTAGGTCAGCGGCGCCTTTGCGCCGATGACGCCGATCGGAAAAATTCCTTGCCGTTCGCCAGCGCTTGCGAATGCGCGCGTTGAGCACCGCCGCCTCTCGGCGCGGGTTGCAGCCGACCATCAGCAGCGCGTCGGCCTCATCGATGCCGGCGATGGTCGCGTTGAACAGATAACTGGCGCGGCCCCATTTCGGGTCGAGCGCCGCGCCGTCCTGACGGCAGTCGAGATTGCCGACGCCGAGCCGCGTCATCAGATCCTTGAGCGCGAAGATTTCCTCGACCGCGGCGAGATCGCCAACCAGGGCACCGAGCCGTTTGGGATTGGGCCGCGCGAGTTTTTGCGCGATCGCGGCGAAGGCTTCGGTCCATGTGGCCGGGCGTAGTTGGCCGCCGGTCGCGCACATACGGCCGATCGAGCCGTTGCGTGCGCAAGCCGTCGACGACGTGCCGCGTCTTGTCCGAAATCCACTCCTCGTTCACGTCGTCATTGGTGCGCGGCAGAATGCGCATCACCTCGCGGCCGCGGGTATCGATGCGGATCGCCGAGCCGAGCGCGTCCATGACGTCGATCGACTCGGTCTTGTTGAGCTCCCACGGGCGCGCCGCGAATGCGTAAGGCTTGGAGGTGAGCGCCCCGACCGGGCAGAGATCGACGACGTTGCCCTGCAGTTCGGAGGTCATCGCCTCTTCGAGATAGGTCGTGATCTCCATGTCCTCGCCGCGGCCGATGGCGCCGAGCTCGGGCACGCCGGCGACCTCGGTGGCAAAGCGGACGCAGCGGGTGCACTGGATGCAGCGGTTCATCGAGGTCTTGACCAGCGCGCCGAGATATTTGTCCTCGACCGCGCGCTTGTTCTCGCGGAAGCGGCTCTGATCGACGCCGTAGGCCATCGCCTGGTCCTGCAGGTCGCATTCGCCGCCCTGGTCGCAGATCGGGCAATCGAGCGGATGATTGATCAGCAGGAATTCCATCACCCCTTCGCGGGCCTTGCTCACCATCGGCGAGCGGGTCAGCAGCATCTTCGGCGTGCCGTCCTTGTTCGGCGGCAAATCCTTCACGCCCATGGCGCAGGACGCTTGCGGCTTCGGCATGCCGGCGACCTCGACCAGGCACATGCGGCAATTGCCGGCGATCGACAGCCGCTCGTGATAACAGAAGCGCGGAATTTCCGCGCCCGCGACCTCGCAGGCCTGGAGCAGGGTGTACTCCGGCGGAACGTCGATTTCTTTGCCGTCGACGATGAGCTTGGTCATGCCGCCTGTCCGTTCGGCGCGGCGCACCGCGCCGTCTTCCACAATTGCGCGGCCGGAACGCTCTCCCAGCCGAACGCATGGTCCGAAGGACCGTGCGCGGTCAGATGTGCCAGCCGCTCCTTTGCTTCGTCCAGCGTCGGTATGTGGCCGACAGGGACCCGCCACATGACGAAATGCGGCGCATCCATTGCATCGAACCAGTCCGGGCGGCGGCCGTAAAAGCGCTTGTGAACGGTCTGCCAGACGAACCGTTCGAGGGCCTCGACGCTCTCCCACACCGACAGATTGAGCGCCATGTTCGGATCAGGGAAAGGCCGGAAGGCCGTGGCGTTGTTGCTGTCGTCCTTCAGCCGCCAGACAAAGCCTTTGCTGCGCTCGGCCAACGCATTGACCAGATCGAGATTGTTCATGAAGTCGGCCATGCGCCGATCGTCGGTCGGAAGCGAAACCGTCCGATATTCAATTGGGCGAGATGCCGGCGTTCGCTCATGGCTGTCACTCCGCTGCCTCGGGGACCGGCGGATCGAGTACGCCTTCGAAGTCGGGATCGGCGCGAATATTCGTCGATGCGGCGTTCGATCTCGGGCCTGAAATGCCGCAGCAGGCCCTGCACCGGCCAGGCGGCGCCGTCGCCGAAGGCGCAGATGGTGTGACCTTCGATCTGGGTGGTGACCTGCCACAGCATGTCGATTTCACGTTTAGCGCGCGGCCTTCGGCCATGCGCGTGAGCACGCGCCACATCCAGCCCATGCCCTCGCGGCACGGCGTGCACTGGCCGCAGCTTTCGTGCTTGTAGAAATAGGAGATGCGCGCCATCGCCTTCACGATATCGGCCGACTTGTCCATGACGATGACAGCCGCCGTGCCGAGTGCCGACTTCTTGTCGCGGCAGCCGTCGAAATCCATCAGCAGCGTGTCGGCCTGGTCGGGACCCGCAGGTATCAGCGGCATCGACGAGCCGCCCGGGATGACGGCGAGAAGATTGTTCCAGCCGCCGCGGACGCCGCCGGCATGCCTGTCAATCAGCTCGCGCAGCGGGATGCCCATCTCCTCTTCGACATTGCACGGCCGCTCGACGTGGCCGGAAATGCAGAACAGCTTGGTGCCGCTATTGTTCGGCCGGCCGATGCCGGCGAACCAGGCGGCGCCGCGCCGCATGATGTCGGGCACCAGCGCGATGGTCTCGACATTGTTGACGGTGGTCGGGCAGCCGTAGAGGCCCACATTGGCCGGGAATGGCGGCTTCAGCCGCGGCTGTCCCTTCTTGCCCTCGAGGCTTTCGAGCAGCGCCGTCTCCTCGCCGCAGATATAGGCGCCGGCGCCATGATGCACGACGATGTCGAAGTCGAAGCCGTTGATGTTGTTCTTGCCGATCAGCCTGGCGTCGTAGGCCTGGTCGACCGCGGCCTGCAGGCGTTCGCGCTCGCGGATGAATTCGCCGCGAATATAGATGTAGCAGGTGTGCGCGCCCATCGCGCAGCCGGCGATCAGGCAGCCCTCGACCAGGAGATGCGGATCGTTGCGCATGACCTCGCGATCCTTGCAGGTGCCGGGCTCGGACTCGTCGGCGTTGACCACGAGATAGCTCGGCCGGCCATCGGACTGCTTGGGCATGAACGACCATTTGAGCCCGGTCGGGAAACCGGCGCCGCCGCGGCCGCGCAGGCCGGAGGCCTTCATTTCGTTGACGATGGCATCGCGGCCTCTTTCGAGGATCGCCTTGGTGCCGTCCCAGGCGCCGCGCGCCCGCGCGCCGTCGAGGCCCCAATCGTGGCGGCCGTAGAGATTTTTGAAAATGCGGTCCTTGTCGGCGAGCATTATTGGCGTCTCGGATCGGTTGCGTCGCCGATCGGCGGCGTCGGCATCGGGCTTCCTGGATGTTGGCGGCCTCGCCCGGCTTTTGGCCTTGCTGTCGGTCAGGGGCGCACCCGGCTCACCGCCTTTTCCGTTGCCGGCGTACAGCGCCGGATCGGTGAGCGTCGTCTCGCCGCCGACCGGCGCGGAATTGTGCCGGTCGATTTGCGGGCCCGGCTTGGGCGTCTTGCCGGCCGCGAGTTCGTTGAGGATGCGCGTCAGCGATTCGGCGGTCAGATCCTCGTAATAATCGTATTTGATCTGCACCATCGGTGCATTCACGCAGGCGCCGAGGCACTCGACCTCGGTCCAGGAGAACACGCCGTCGGCCGAGACATGATCTTGCTCGCCGATCATGCGCTTGCAGACTTTCTTCAGTTCCTCCGAGCCGCGCAGCATGCATGGCGTCGTGCCGCACAATTGCACATAGAAGCGGCCGACCGGAGCGAGATTGAACATGGTGTAGAAGGTCGCGACTTCGAGCACGCGAATTTTCGCCATGCCGAGCATTTGCGCCACCGCCTCGATTGCTTTCTGCGGCAACCAGCCGCCCGACTGCTCCTGCGCCCGCCACAGCAGCGGGATCACCGCCGACGCCTGGCGGCCTGCCGGATATTTGGCGATCTGCGCTCTTGCCCATTCGAGATTTCCGGCGTGAACGCAAAGCTCGGCGGTTGCTTTTCGGCGAGGCGGCGCACGCTCATCGGTCGATCTCGCCGAACACGATGTCGATCGAGCCCAAGATCGCGGAGATGTCCGCGAGCATGTGGCCGCGGGACAGAAAATCCATCGCCTGGAGGTGGGCAAAGCTCGGCGCCCGGATCTTGCACTTGTACGGCCGGTTGCTGCCGTCGGCGATGAGATAGACGCCGAACTCGCCCTTGGGCGCCTCGACGGCGGCGTAGACTTCGCCGGCCGGCACGTGGAAGCCTTCGGTGTAAAGCTTGAAGTGGTGGATGAGCGACTCCATCGAGCGCTTCATCTGGGCGCGGCGGGGCGGCGCGATCTTGTTGTCTTCGACGACGACCGGGCCCTGCGCATCCGCCGAGCGCAGCTTTTCCACGCACTGCTTCATGATGCGGATCGACTGGCGCATCTCTTCGATGCGGATGCAGTAGCGGTCGTAACAGTCGCCGTTCTTGCCGACCGGAATATCGAAGTCGAGCTCGGCATAGCACTCGTAGGGCTGCGCCTTGCGCAAGTCCCATACCGCGCCCGAACCGCGCACCATGACGCCGGAGAAGCCCCAGGCCCAGGCGTCGGCGAGGCTCACCACGCCGATATCGACGTTGCGCTGCTTGAAGATGCGGTTCTCGGTCAGCAGTTCCTCGAGATCGTCGCACACTTTAAGGCACGGATCGCAGAACGCCTCGATGTCGTCGATCAGCTGCGCCGGCAGATCCTGATGCACGCCGCCGACCCGGAAATAAGCCGCATGCATGCGCGAGCCCGAGGCGCGCTCGTAGAAGCCCATCAGCTTCTCGCGTTCCTCGAAGCCCCAGAGCGGCGGCGTCAGCGCGCCGACGTCCATGGC
>CAVRDC010000033.1:0-22039 GCA_963719745.1 uncultured Alphaproteobacteria bacterium
ACGACGAGCAGGATGACGAGCAGCAGCACGCTCTCGGCGACCATGATGACCAGCGGCCAGATGTAATCGGTCCAGAATGCTCCATCGTCTGTTCCCTATTCCGCCGCCGTCATGGCCGCGCGCCCGGCGAGATCGCCGAGCATTCCGCCATCACCGCGGAGCAGCGCGCGATCGGATTGGTGAAATAGAAATCGGTCGAGGCTGGAGCGGAACGGCGCCTTGTCGGCGTGCCGCCTAGCGCGGCGAGCTGTGCAGTCGGCGGCGTTGCCCGGCTCGATCTGACCGAGCCGCATGAGGTGCGGATACGCCTTGAACAGCGCCTGGCGCAGCGCGGCAAGCAAATTATAGGGCAGCTTCTTGCCGAGCACGTCCGACAGCGCGCGCATGATCGCCCAGTCCTCGCGCGCATCGCCGGGCGGGAAAGGCGCCCGTCGCCATCTGCACCCTGCCTTCGGTATTGACATGGGTCGCCGATTTTTCGGTATAGGCCGCGCCCGGCAGGACCACATCGGCGCGTGCGCGCCGCGGTCGCCGTGGGTGCCGATATAGACGACGAAGGCGCCCGGCGCGATCTCGATCTCGTCGGCGCCGAGCAGGAACAGAACATCGAGCGGCCGCGATGTCGTCATCTGCCGCGCGGTCAGGCCGCCCTCGCCCGGCACGAAGCCGATATCGAGCGCGCCGACGCGCGAGGCGGCGTGATGCAGAACGCTGAAGCCGTTCCAGCCGTCCTTGACGGCGCCGAGCTCGAGCGCGGCCTTGGCCGCGAGCGAAGCACCGCTGCGCCGTCCGCCGCGCCAGCGCGTCGGCGCCGACGAGCACGATCGGGTGCTCTGCCTTGCGCAGCACCTCGGCGAAGCTGTGCCGGGCGAGGTCGGCAAGCGATTCCGGGCCGGCGCCGAGATAATCGTAAGCATAGGTCAGCGGCGCCTTCGGCCGATCACGCCGATCGTGAAACTTTTGCCGGTGCGCCAGCGCTTGCGGATGCGCGCATTGAGCACCGCCGCCTCCCTGCGCGGGTTCGAGCCGACGATCAGCAGCGCGTCGGCCTGGTCGATGCCTGCGATGGTCGGGTTGAACATATAGCTCGCGCGGCCCCATTTCGGATCGAGCGCCGAGCCGTCCTGCCGGCAGTCGAGATTGGCGACGCCGAGCCGCGCCATCAGATCCTTGAGCGCAAACATCTCCTCGACCGCGGCAAGATCGCCGGCGATCGCGCCGATCCGCTTGGGATTGGCGCCGCGCGATCTTTGCGGCGATGGCGGCGAAGGCCTCGCCCCAGTCGCCGGGCGCAGCTGGCCGTTCTCGCGGACATAGGGCTGGTCGAGCCGCTGCGCGCGCAGGCCGTCGACGATGTGGCGGGTCTTGTCGGAAATCCATTCCTCGTTCACGTCGTCGTTGATGCGCGGCAGGATGCGCATCACCTCGCGGCCGCGGGTGTCGATGCGGATGGCCGAGCCGAGCGCGTCCATCACGTCGATCGATTGGGTCTTGTCCAGCTCCCACGGCCGCGCCGCGAACGCGTAAGGCTTCGAGGTCAGCGCGCCGACCGGGCAGAGATCGACGACATTGCCCTGCAACTCCGACGTCATCGCCTGTTCGAGATAGGTGGTGATCTCCATGTCCTCGCCGCGGCCGATGGCGCCGAGTTCCGGCACGCCGGCGACTTCGGTGGCGAAGCGAACGCAGCGCGTGCACTGGATGCAGCGGTTCATCGAGGTCTTGACCAGCGCGCCGAGATATTTGTCCTCGACCGCGCGCTTGTTCTCGGCGAAGCGGCTGGTGATCGACGCCGTAGCCCATGGCCTGATCCTGCAGGTCGCATTCGCCGCCCTGGTCGCAGATCGGGCAATCCAGCGGATGGTTGATCAGCAGGAATTCCATCACGCCTTCGCGCGCCTTCTTCACCATCGGCGAGCGGGTCGGAGATTTTCGGCGGCTCGTCCTTGGTCCGGGCGGCAATCGCGCACGCCCCAGGCGCAGCGAGCGCCCGGCTTCGGCAGCCGGCCACCTCGACCAGGCACATCCGGCAATTGCCGGCGATCGACAGCCGCTCGTGGTAGCAGAAGCGCGGAATTTCGGCGCCCGCCAGCCTCGCAGGCCTGCAGCAGCGTGTATTCCGGCGGAACATCGATCTCTTTGCCATCGACGATGAGCTTGGTCATGCCGCCTGTCCGTCCGGCGCGCGCGCATCGCGCGGTCTTCCACAATTGCGCGGCCGGCACGCTCTCCCAGCCGAACGCATGGTCGGATGGACCGTGCGCGGTCGCGATGTAAGCCGCTCCTTGGCTTCGTCCAGCGTCGGCACGATGACCGGCCGGGATCCGCCACATCACGAAATGCGGCCCGTCCATTGTGTCGAACCAGTCCGGGCGCGCGGCCATAGAAGCGCTTGTGAACGGTAGGCCACACGAAACGTTCCAGCGCCTCGACGCTTTCCCACACCGACAGGTTGACCGCCATGATCGGATCGTCAACGGGCCGGAAATTGGTCGGCGTTGTCGCTGTCGTCGTTGAGCCGCCAGACAAAGCCGTTGCTGCGCTCGGCCAAGCGCGTTGACCAGATCGAGATTGTTCATGAAATCGGCCATGCGCGGATCGTCGCGTCGGATGGCGCAAGCGTCCGATATTGAGCTGCGCAAGATACCGGCTGTCGCTCATCGCGCTGTCACTCCGCCGCCACCGGCACCGGCGGATCGAGCACGCCTTCGGTGTCGGGATTGGCGGTGTATTCGTCGATGCGCCGCTCGATCTCGGGGCGGAAATGCCGCAGCAGGCCCTGCACCGGCCAGGCGGCGCCGTCGCCGAAGGCGCAGATGGTGTGGCCCTCGATCTGCTTGGTGACCTCCATCAGCATGTCGATCTCGCGCTTGTGCGCGCGGCCTTCGGCCATGCGCGTCGAGCACGCGCCACATCCAGCCCATGCCCTCGCGGCACGGCGTGCACTGGCCGCAGCTCTCGTGCTTGTAGAAATAGGAGATGCGCGCCATCGCCCGGATGATGTCGGTCGACTTGTCCATGACGATGACGGCGGCGGTGCCGAGCGCCGACTTCTTGTCGCGGCAGCCGTCGAAATCCATCAGCAGCGTATCGGCCTGATCGGCCCGGCCGGCACCAGCGGCATCGACGAGCCGCCGGGGATGACCGCGAGCAGATTGTCCCAGCCGCCGCGCACGCCGCCGGCATGCCTCTCGATCAGCTCGCGCAGCGGAATGCCCATCGCCTCTTCGACATTGCACGGCCGCTCGACGTGGCCGGAAATGCAGAACAGCTTGGTGCCGGTGTTGTTCGGCCGGCCGATGCCGGCGAACCAGGCCGCGCCGCGCCGCATGATGTCGGGCACCTGCGCGATCGACTCGACATTGTTGACCGTGGTCGGGCAGCCGTAGAGGCCCATATTGGCCGGGAACGGCGGCTTCAGCCGCGGCTGGCCCTTCTTGCCTTCGAGGCTTTCGAGCAGCGCCGTCTCTTCGCCGCAGATATAGGCGCCGGCGCCGTGGTGCACGACGATGTCGAAGTCGCAGCCGTTGACGTTGTTCTTGCCGATCAGCTTGGCCTCATAGGCCTGGTCGACCGCGGCCTGCAGACGCTCGCGCTCGCGGATGAATTCGCCGCGGATATAGATGTAGCAGGCGTGCGCGCCCATGGCGCAGCCGGCGATCAGGCAGCCCTCGACCAGCAGATGCGGATCGTGCCGCATGATCTCGCGATCCTTGCAGGTGCCGGGCTCGGATTCGTCGGCATTGACCACGAGATAGCTCGGCCGGCCGTCGGACTGCTTGGGCATGAACGACCATTTCAGCCCGGTCGGAAAGCCGGCGCCGCCGCGGCCGCGCAGGCCCGAGGCCTTCATCTCGTTGACGATGGCGTCGCGGCCCTTTTCGAGGATCGCCTTGGTGCCGTCCCAGGCGCCGCGCGCGCGCGCGCCGTCGAGGCCCCAGTCGTGCCGGCCGTAGAGATTTTTGAAGATGCGGTCCTTGTCGGCAAGCATTATTGGCGTCTCGGATCGGTTGCGTCGCCGATCGGCGGCGTCGGCATCGGGGCTTCCTGGACGTTGGCGGCTTCGCCGGGCTTCTTGGCTTGCTGTCGGTCAGCGGCGACCCGGCTCACGCCGTATCCGTCGTAGATCGCCGGATCGGTGAGCGTGGTCGGCGCCGCCGACCGGCGCGGAAGCTGCCGGTCGATTTGCGGGCCCGGCTTCGGCGTCTTGCCGGCCGCCAAATCGTCGAGGATGCGCGTCAGCGTCTCCGGCGTCAGGTCCTCGTAATAGTCGTCCTTGATCTGCACCATCGGCGCATTGACGCAGGCGCCGAGGCACTCGACCTCGTTCCAGGAGAACTTGCCGTCGGCCGAGACACTGGATCTTGCTCGCCGATCATGCGCTGTGCAGACTTTCTTCAGCTCGTCGGCGCCGCGCAGCATGCATGGCGTCGTGCCGCAAAATTGCACGTGGAAGCGGCCGACCGGCGCGAGATTGAACATGGTGTAGAAGGTCGCGACTTCGAGCACGCGGATGTTCGCCATGCCGAGCAGTTCGCGCGACCGCCTCGATCGCCTTCTGCGGCAACCAGCCGCCCGACTGCTCCTGCGCCCGCCACAGCATCGGGATCACCGCCGAGGCCTGGCGGCCCTCCGGATATTTGGCGATCTGCGCTCTTCGCCCAGTCGAGATTTTCCGGCGTGAACGCGAAGCTCGGCGGCTGCTTTTCGGCGAGGCGGCGAACGCTCATCGGTCGACCTCGCCGAACACGATGTCGATCGAGCCCAGGATCGCCGAGACGTCGGCGAGCATGTGGCCGCGGGACAGAAAATCCATCGCCTGCAGGTGGGCGAAGCTCGGCGCGCGGATCTTGCACTTGTAGGGCTTGTTGCTGCCGTCGGCGATCAGATAGACGCCGAACTCGCCCTTGGGCGCCTCGACCGCGGCATAAACTTCGCCGGCCGGCACGTGGAAGCCTTCGGTGTAGAGCTTGAAGTGATGGATGAGCGACTTCCATCGAGCGCTTCATCTGCTGCGCGGCGCGGCGGCGCGATCTTGTGGTCTTCGACGACGACCGGACCCTGCGCGTCCGCCGCGCGCAGCTTTTCCACGCACTGCTTCATGATGCGGACCGACTGGCGCATCTCTTCCATGCGGATGCAGTAGCGGTCGTAACAGTCGCCGTTCTTGCCGACCGGAATATCGAAATCGAGCTCGGCATAGCATTCGTAGGGCTGCGCCTTGCGCAAGTCCCACACCGCGCCCGAACCGCGCACCATGACGCCGGAAAAGCCCCAGGCCCAGGCGTCGGCGAGCTTCACCACGCCGATATCGACATTGCGCTGCTTGAAGATGCGGTTCTCGGTGAGCAGTTCCTCGAGATCGTCGCACACTTTGAGGAACGGATCGCAGAACGCCTCGATGTCGTCGATCAGCTTCGCCGGCAGATCCTGATGCACGCCGCCGACGCGGAAATAGGCCGCATGCATGCGCGAGCCCGAGGCGCGCTCGTAGAAGCCCATCAGCTTCTCGCGCTCCTCGAAGCCCCAGAGCGGCGGCGTCAGCGCGCCGACGTCCATCGCCTGCGTGGTGACGTTGAGAAGGTGCGAGAGCAGCCGGCCGATCTCGCAATAAAGCACGCGGATCACCTGCGCGCGCCTGGGGACCTCGAGGTCGAGCAGCTTCTCGGCGGCGAGGCAGAAGGCGTGCTCCTGATTCATCGGCGCGACATAGTCGAGCCGGTCGAAATACGGGATCGCCTGCAGATAGGTCTTGTGCTCGATCAGCTTTTCGGTGCCGCGGTGCAGCAGCCCGATATGCGGATCGACGCGCTCGACGACCTCGCCGTCGAGCTCGAGCACGAGGCGCAGCACGCCGTGCGCCGCCGGATGCTGCGGCCCGAAATTGATGGTGAAGTTGCGCTCGGTAGTCTCGGCCATCATGCAACCTGAGCGGCTTTCGCGGCCTTCGCCGCGACCCGGGCATTGAATTTGTCCCACATCACGACGAAGCGTTCATGGCGGCCTTCGCCGATGAGATCGACGCCGTCATGGGCCTTGACGTTGAAGGCAACGCGCTGGCCGACGACTTCCACGCACTCGACCTCGACGGTGACCGTCATGCCCGGCGGCGTTGCCGCCAGATGACTGACGTCGACATGCACGCCGACGCTGCCCTCGCCGGCATCGAGATGCGGCGCCAGGAGTTCGGTGCACACCCACTCCATCAAAACGATCATGAAGCCGGTGGCGAACACCTTCGGCATGGACGCAATGACCGGCGATTCCGGAAAGGTGAAGGGAACGGTCTTGCTCTCCGGCGACCGTATAGGCGAGCCGATGCGTGAGCCCGGGCTTGAGCGTCGGCTTCATTGTTACGACCCTGGTCAAGACCCTTGCCCGCCGCCGATCTTTCCCGCCTTCTCGTCGCCCGGCAGCACGTAGTCGGTGCCTTCCCACGGCGACAGAAAATCGAAATTGCGGAATTCCTGCGCCAGCCGCACCGGCTCGTAGACGACGCGCTTGAGCTCGTCGTCGTAGCGCACCTCGACAAAGCCGGTGAGCGGAAAATCCTTGCGCAGCGGATGGCCGTCGAAGCCGTAATCGGTCAGCAGCCGCCGCATGTCCGGATGGCCGGTGAACACGACGCCGTAAAGATCGTATGCCTCGCGCTCGAACCAGTCGGCGCCAGGGAAGACGTCGATGATCGAACGGGACCGGCGTCGCCTCGTCGGTCTCGATTTTCACTCGCACGCGCACGTTATGCTTGGGCGAAAGCAGGTGATAGACCACGTCGAAACGCCGCTCGCGGCCCGGCCAGTCGACCGCGGTGATGTCGATGATGCTCCAGAACAGGCAGCGCGGATCGTCGCGCAGGAAGCGCATGACCGAGACGATGTCGGCGGCCTGCGCCTGCACCGTCAGCTCGTGATGCGCGACCGCGTAGCCGTCGACCGCAGGGCTGAGCGCATCGGCGATGGTGCGGCCGAGAGTGTCGAGCGTCTCATCCATTCTCAGCGCTCGATCGTCGCGGTGCGGCGGATTTTCTTCTGCAGCAGGAGCACGCCGTAGAGGAGCGCCTCGGCGGTCGGCGGGCAGCCCGGCACGTAGATGTCGACCGGCACGATGCGGTCGCAGCCGCGCACCACCGAATAGGAATAGTGGTAATAGCCGCCGCCATTGGCGCACGATCCCATGGAGATCACGTAGCGCGGCTCCGGCATCTGGTCGTAGACCTTGCGCAACGCCGGCGCCATCTTGTTGGTGAGCGTGCCGGCGACGATCATCACGTCCGATTGGCGCGGCGAGGCGCGCGGCGCAAAGCCGAAGCGCTCGACGTCGTAGCGCGGCATCGACATCTGCATCATCTCGATCGCGCAGCAGGCAAGCCCGAATGTCATCCACATCAGCGAGCCGGTGCGCGCCCAGGCGATGAGATCGTCCGCCGCGGCGACGAGAAATCCCTTGTCGGAAAGCTCGCCGTTGAGGTCGGCGAAAAACGGATCGTCGGCGCCGGCGGGCTTGCCGCGCGGGCGGCGACCAGGTCCTGGCGCGGAGCGACGATCGCGGGTTCGCTCAATCCCATTCGAGCGCTCCCTTCTTCCATTCATAGATAAAGCCGATGGTGAGCACGGCAAGGAACAGCATCATCGACCAGAAGCCGAACAGCCCGAGCTTGCCGAACGCCACCGCCCACGGGAACAGGAAGCTGACCTCGAGATCGAAAATGATGAACAGGATGGCGACCAGATAGAAGCGCACGTCGAATTTCATGCGCGCATCGTCGAAGGCGTTGAAGCCGCACTCGTAGGCGGACAGCTTTTCCGGATCCGGCTGCTTGTAGGCGAGAAGAAAGGCGGAGAGCAGCAGCGCCAAGCCCGATCACCGCCGGCCACCGCCGATGAAGACGACGAGCGGCAGATAGCCGAGCAGCAGTTGATTAAGCGATTGCGTCATCTGGCATCCCTCCGGTCGGCCATGGTGCAGCGTCTTCCCCACCCCGGGAACATGCCCCCCACGCGACGGTTCCGCGCAAGCCGGGACCGCGCCGATTTGCCCCAAATCTCAGCGGATTCGCGCTGGGAAACTGAACTTTCGAGCCTTAGCGCAGTGCACAAAAAGGCGCAAGACGGCCTTGTGCGTAGCCGCAAAAGGTATCCGCGCAAGCGCGTTAAATCGCTGTCGAGCCGAAACCGCGGAAGGATGCTAAATGCTTGAAATCATGGCGGGAGCGACGGGGCTATAAGTCTGAGGCGGTGGAAGGGGTTGGACAGAATTGACCTTAAAAAATGCCCCACTGAATGCTGAGTAATCCTATGGGGCAGTTCCACAAAAACCACGGCATGACCGGGTGCCTCGCCCGCCGTCGATCGCCGTGTGGCGTATTTGCCGCAGCCGCAAACTTTCCTGTGTGCGCCGCGATGACCGTGCCGCGCTCTGGGGAAAGAGATGCGCGGGTCGGCAACCTTGGACGGCATGTCAACAGTAACCGGAAAGCAGGACCGCAGGTTGCCTGCCTGGTAGAAGCCGAGCCCCGCGCTGCCCGACCAGGAATATACCCCACTTCCGGCAGATCGCAGCCTAGCAAATTGCTGATCCTGAGCGAGCCAGGAATTCGTCCAGGGCCGCGATGACGAGGCCGACAGTAAGCACCAAGGCAATCATCGCGATGGCGAGGCTCCACCGTGAAGTGCTCAGCCGCCCGCCGCAGCGCGGACAGGTATCAACGAAATGGCTGACCGGCGATGTGCAGACAGGGCAGGCTTTCATCGGTCGACAATAATCGCCGACGTACTCTGCGAGTTCCATGTGGTATCGTCAGCAGAGATAGCGAATCAAGCTGGAGTTCGAAATGGTCGACGCAACGCTGACGCCAGGCCGATGGCGGACGGGACCGCGGATCACACCTGTACTATTGAAGCGAGCGGCGGGGCTGTTGCTGGCCTTCCTGATCGCCTTGGGCTGGAGCGCCGTTATGACCAAGACAGCCCGCGAATGTAAGGAAGCTCCGGGCGCCTTCAGTTCCGGCTTCAATAGAGGTTTCGACACCGCCCGGCGGGAATGCCCTTCTCAATCGGACCTATTGCCGTTGGGTATCCCATAATGCCGGAACCGCGGTCATCGGGGAATACGATGGCGACGACATGGGATTGCCCGATCTGTTCGCAACGTGTCGAGATCGGCAACGGTAAGCTGCCGCCCGGATATTTCGAGACTTGCAAAATCCGCGACCACATGATCGGAGATGAGTGCATCGCTCACCGCGACGCCCAGCGAGCACAACAGCTTCTAAAAAGGGATGATCAACAAAGTCAAATAGGTATTCGATGACCTTTCCGCAATGACAAGCGGAGCAAATAAAGTAGATAATGTAGTGGACGTAATCGGGGGAAAAGTGTATGAATTGCGGTCAACCTCCGGAGGAGCTATGGGCACGCGCATGTAGGCCCGACCGAACTGAGAATGAAGCGCCCCACCGGGGCGTTTTGCATTTCTGCAACACTTCAAAAAAAGTTCGGGATGTTGTTTACAACACCCCCGGGGATCGAGTACACTTTCAGTCAACATCTGGAGTTGCGCCCGCGCACGCACGAGGCTTCAACCGAACCGAGATCAGGCGCCAGCGATGGCGCCTTTTGCGTTTCCAGACCCCGTCGATGACGTAGCTCATCGATCGGCACCGTCACCGCCGCCAACATCGCCGCCGCATTCCAAGCCGCCCTTCCCGGGGCGGCTTTTTCGTTTCGCTCACCGATCTCAAAAACTAGAGGACACCATGCACCTGAAACCAGACAGCATCACCGAGTGGCGCATCAATCAGGTCGCGCTCGCCGAGGCTCGCACCTTCGCCAACGCCTTCGCGACGATGATCAAAGAGAGCTGGGATTATCGATCGAAGGCAGCCACGCTCAAGATGATGACGCATGGTTTGCCCGACCATCACGACCCTGCACCGACCGACACGCTCAATGTGACGGTCTCCGCCCACATCACTGCCGACCTGCTTGGTGCCATCAAGAGAGTTGCCGAGGTCGAGAATCGCCCCTCCATATCATCGACCATCGGCATTCTGATCCGCGACGGTCTCAAGGGCCGCGCTGCCAAGGCGCCGGCCACTGTCGCCGCCTGAATTCAACGCCGCGCCGAGATCGGCGCCAACACCACCGAGAACAACTGCCGCGGGACAGCATCCCGCTTTCTGAAAAACGCTCACTTCGAGCGAGGAGCTTTCTATGGCCTCAATACCCTTTGACCAACTCCGCGAGCTAAATACCGGTGCCGCCGGCATCGCCGATGTACGCTGCCCGCTCTGCGGTCCAAGCCGCAAGCAGCCGATCAACCGATCCAGGAAGGTGCTCCGGATATGGGATGACGGCGATTTCATCTCCTATACCTGTGCTCGATGCGGTCGCCGGTAATCTTGCCTCGGGGGCTAATGCCACCCGAGGAGGTATTATTGTTCAAGCCCATCCTATCCCGAATAACGCGACGGGGGCTTGCTGTCGTCCTAAGTCTTTTAGGCGCTGGCGTCCCCTGCGCTGCTAGTGCTCAGTGCCCGCCAGATGCAAGAATTTATGTTGATCCGCGACTGGTCCCACAGCGCCCGCAAGTGAGCCGCCAACAATTCGAGACCAGTATGCTAACGGCCTCACCCGAACAAAAGAAGCTTATTTGGAATCAGTATTACGATCAAAATCAGCCGATCCAACTCCCATTTAAGGATGGGATCGTTCTTATATCGCCGAAAAATCCTTGCATTCAACAATATCTCGGAAAGTAAAATGCAAATCGCAGAATATGTTGTTCTCGTCCAACTGTCGGATGAATTGGATGTTGAGGTGTTACGCGACATAGCACACACGGCGAGCTGGAAATATCCACACCAGCGAGCAGGCCACTGCGACGAAGAACAAATTGGTGGAATTGCCTTTCGCTTTGAAAGCCATTTTGCGGCACTTAGATTTGATCTCTATTGCGCGCAGAATAGCATCAAGCGCCAACGTATATGGCCCAAAAATTCAAACTGAGACACCAAAAGAGGCCCGGTAAGTGACCGGGCCTTTGTTCGTTCTGATCAGGCCGCTGCAAACGGGTGTGCCGTCTCCTCGCATTTCGCCTCGACAGCCTTGTAGAGCGCGTCGACCATCTCCTCGAAGGGGTTCCCCTGGAGGATCACCTCATTGAACAGGAGAAGTCGCCGGAGATCATCCAGGTGGTCGATCACCTCCTCCAGCACTTCGTTCTGACGTTGCTTCACCATCGGCATGTACATGACTTGCTCCCTACCTGACCGGCTCCGCGGCGCCGGTCGCCAAGACAATGCCATCACCGACCGCCGCAGCGATCGGCACCAAGGGCTTGCGTGTCTTTTGGTAGGGAACGGTGGCGGCTTTTGATTCCGCTCACCAGGCTGCACGGTTCCATAAAAGTTGCCGCCGGTCAACTCCGACGTCGTCGGGTAATTAAGTGTAAAAATTTTTCTCTTTCACCAACATTATTTTTCATTCGGCAGATTAGACGATCGGGCATGTGCAGCCGACGTCTCCGCGATCTCCGCAGATCACTCGCAGCCATCGCCGATGAGTTCGGCGCTACGGTCCAGATTGAGTTCACTCGTGGCAACCACCTGCGAGCCGTCTTTCGATTGGACGTGATCATGGTCTCGATCGTGACGGCGAACACGCCGAGTGACTGGCGAGCGCAGCGAAACGCCGAAGCAATGGCCCGCCGCAAACTGCGCGCGGCGCGGAACAGTCCGCCTGCGCGGAGCGCGCAGCATGACCAAGCGCGCCGTCTGCACCGAGATACAGGTCCGCCGCAACATCAAGGCAGCACTGCGTTCCGGTCTACGCATCGCCGCAATCAGACCGGACGGCTGGGTGATCGTGCGTGACGAGGACAACCTTATCCCGGCGCCGGAGCAGTCTCGACTTGACGGTCGCCCTGCCCTTCCCTCCAAATGGGATGAGGTGGAGGCGTGACTTCGAATGCGAGCGGATTTTCCCTACCTGATACCCGACCGCGACCGGCACGGTGTCGTGCGGTATTACGTCCGCCGCCACGGCCGCAAAATCCGCATAAGGGAGAAGCCGGGCACCGAGGCGTTTGCGCTGGCCTACGCTGAGGCCCTTGCCTCCTTCGATCCTGGTGCTGCCGAGCAGCGCAACGCCATCAAACTCGCATCTGTGGGCACGCTTGGCTGGCTGGCAGCCCGTTATTTCGCGTCCGCCGAATTCCGGCGGCTCGATCCGAAGTCACAGCGCGTCCGGCGTTCCGTTATCGAGGAATGCCTACGAGAGCCGCGCAAGCCGGGCGCGGATGATCTGATGCGCGATTGCCCAATGTCCGCCCTGTCTCCGGCCCATGTGAAGATGCTGCGCGATCGGAAGTCAGACCTGCCTGGTGCCGCGAACAATCGTCGGAAATACCTGTCGTCGATGTTCGGCTGGGCCGTTGAAGATGGCTCGATGCGATCGAACCCAGCTCGAGAGATTCGCCGGATCAGCTATGCCACCGATGGCATCCATACCTGGACCCCGATGAGGTTCGAGCAATTCGAGACCCATCATCGGATCGGAACCAAAGGGCGACTCGCGCTCGCCCTCCTTTTGTTTCTTGGGGTGCGCAAGGGCGACGTCGTGACCTTGGGCCGCCAGCACGTCAAAGATAGTTGGCTGCGCATGGTGCCACGCAAGACACGCTACAGGCGGTTGCGAATATCTGAGAAGCCGATCCTGCCGGTGCTCGCCGACATCATCGCCCGGAGCCCGACGGGCGATCTCACCTTCCTAATGACCAGTTTCGGCAAGCCGTTCACCGCGGCCGGTTTCGGCAACTGGTTCCAGGAACGGTGCAACGAGGCTGGGCTGCCTCAATGCAGCGCCCATGGGCTCCGTAAGGCCGGCGCCACGATCGCCGCCGAGAATGGTGCTACCGACCGCCAGCTCATGGCACTCTATGACTGGACGTCAGAGAAGCAGGCGAATGTCTACACCGCCGCAGCGAGCCGGAAACGATTGGCCGGGGCAGCCGCGAAACACCTCGCCAGCGGATCAGAGGCAGAACATGAAGAGTCCCACTTAAGTGTCCCACCTTTGGAAAAGGCCTGATTTTGCTGCAAAAAATCTTTGGATGGCGGGAGCGACGGGACTCGAACCCGCGACCTTCGGCGTGACAGGCCGACGCTCTAACCAACTGAGCTACGCCCCCGCGGGCGCCTGCGCAGTTAAAGCCCGCCCGGTCGCAAGTCAAGGATTTCGGCCCCGAATCGGCCTTTTGCGCTTGCCTTTTACCTCCCACTGATCGATTCGAAGATCGCGGCAACCGCGAAAACATCGGTGGAATCGGCAAAACAAGCGTGGTCAGTCGCAGCCAAATCGTCTAACTGCATCGTGATGACGGGCACTTTTCCCGGTCACTGCTTCATCGAGGAGGGTCAAAATGGCGACCAAACCAGCCACAACCGTTACATTAAAGCATCTTGCGGCAAGCCTTGCGGAGGACAACGAACTTTCGAAAAAGCAGGCTGAAGCCATTCTCGGCGGTCTGGTCGGCCAGATCGTCAAGCACCTGAAGAAGGGCGAGCGCATCCGCATCGGCGGGCTGGGCATCCTGCAGGTGCGCAAGCGCGCCGCGCGCATGGGCCGCAACCCGGCCACCGGCGAAGCCATCCAGATCAAGGCCAGCAAGAAAGTCGCTTTCCGCGCCTCGAAGGAACTCAAGGAAGCGATCTGAATTCGGAGCCGGACAACGGGGGACAGATGACGGCAAATTTGACCGTCCGCCCTCCGTCACCTGATCTGCCGTTATATGATTGGCATGCCGAGGCGTGGCGGGCAGGCAATGCCCGCCCTCGCTCCGGATTGGCTTCGGCCCGGCAGTCTGCGCGGCGCCGCGGTTGTGGAGGCTGGTGGGCGGTGACGGACTCGAACCGCCGACATCCTGCGTGTAAAGCAGACGCTCTACCAGCTGAGCTAACCGCCCTGCAGCGAGATTTATCTCCGCGGGGTGGCTGCGCGCAAGTGAGGGGTTTCGCATGCGCGATTTTCGTTCGGCCCACTGCAAGCATCATGAGATAGTCGCCGGGTCCCCGGCCTGTATATCTGAGGGAGTAAATCCATGCTGCGCACGTTGCTCTTCACGATCGCCGTGGTGTCGACCGCCGGTACGGTGGTCCTGGCGCAAATACCGGCGCAGCCGCCGCCCGTCGCCGGTCCGTTGGGACAAGGGAACGAGCAGGAGCGCGCTGCCTGCCATCCGGACGTGATGAGGTTTTGCCGGCAGCTGGTGAGGGAAAATCAGGACGCAGACGTTTTCGCAATTCTCGACTGCCTGCAAACCAACCGGAACAGAATCAGCCTGGCCTGCCGGCAAGTTCTCGCCGACCACGGGCAGTAGTGACGGCTAGGCGAGCCCTCGCGGCGCGCCAGAATCGCGGTCTGCCGGATCAATCCGAGGAATGCACCGCAAGCGTCTCTTCGCTTGCGCTGTCCGCGCCGTCCTCCACATGGCCGGCGCGCGCGACATGCTCGGCCAGTCGCACCCATGACTGCGCCAAAGTCAGCCAAAGGGCCTTGTCGGTGTGGTCGTCGGCAGCGTGTGCCATGGCAACGCATTCTTCCGCCCACTTCCGATGATCCTGAGAAGTGCCCATTCTTACCATCCCCCGATTACGCAACACCGGGCTATAAGAGTGGGCAAGTGCGGCAGACAAAGGATCAAGCCGTGGCCGAATGCTGGCCTGCCCGGCAACAATAGCGGCGCGACCTGCTCAATTCGCTGAGCGGCCCGTTTAAGAATCTCTTTACCGTTCAATACCCTGGCATGCATCCAAGTCTTAGCTGCGCTGCACAAAAATCTATGGTGCAGTGCACGCGGCGGACTATATCTGGCGCTGGATTCCGGGAAACGCCGGGTGCATTGCCGGAGAAAGGACTTGGACATGTTTGCCTCGATTGCCCGCCTCTTCCATGCCTGGAAGCGCCACGAGGAGATGACGCGGGAGCTCTCGCATCTGAGTGACCGCGAACTGGCCGATATCGGGATCACCCGTTCGGACATTGACCGTATTGCTTCCGATCACGCGCAGCGCTGAACCGGCGCCATTTGCGCCTTAGGAAAACGCCCGCTGTTAGCGGGCGTTTTCGTTTTTGACAGCGTGGCCGCCGCCCCAGGTGCGTGCTAACGACGCGCCATGCCTGTTCTTGCGCTCATGGACGCCGCTCCGCTTCTTGCCGCGCGCGGCGCGCTGATCGGTCTCGATCTCGGCAGCAAGACCATCGGGGTCGCCATGAGCGACCCGGATCGGCGGCTCGCCGCGCCGGTCGAAACCATCTCGCGCAAGCGGTTGCAATATCGACGCCGAACGGCTCCTCGCATTTGCCAGGAGCGGCGCGGCGTCGGTTTTGTGCTCGGGCTGCCAGTCAATATGGACGGCACCGAAGGCCCGCGGGCGCAGTCGACCCGCGCATTCGCCCGCAATCTTGCCAAGCTCACGGAACTGCCGATTGCGCTGTGGGACGAGCGGCTCTCGACCGCGGCCGTCGAACGCGCGCTGATCGCCGCCGATGCCAGCCGGGCCAGGCGAAAGCGGTCATCGACCAGCACGCCGCCGCCTACATCCTGCAAGGCGCCTTGGATCGCCTTCGCCGCTAAGCCAGCCCCGCGGCCATCCTGATCCTGGCGAGAATGCGTTGGCGCGCCGCCGCTTCACTTTCGCCGACTCTCGCGCTGACCGCAAACGGAGCCTCTCCGCTCAGCACCATCCGCATCATGTGGAAACCGAGGGCGCGGTATACTTCAAGCTGCTCCTCGCCGAAGAATTGATCGCCCGTGGTTTCGTGCGGAAAATCAGGATTGCGCTTTTTGTAATCAAGGACGTAATCATTTTCGTCGCCAGTCAACGACGCCTTTGCATAAAGCAGTATGCCATCCGTGCCGTCGCCGAAATCGATTTCACCGGCCGCGCAATGCGGGGCCGCAGCGGTCAGTTCATCCTCCTTGCCTTCGTCGAATACCTTGTCGACCGCCAACATCCGATCGCGGATTTCCTGCCATGGCAGGTCAATGGTGACGCCGAGATCGATCCGCGCGTAGCGCTCAAGCGTCAGGAACGAACCGAAGCCCATGGTCGGATCGGCTTCGGCGTCAACAACAATGATCACCGGGCAATGGCGTTTGAGCAGCGAGTAGACGCCGAGGTTTTCGATGTTGCCGCCGTCGGTCAGATAGATGGTGCCGCTCGTCTCGGTGATCAAATTGAACATTTCCTTGAACAACAGATAGGTACGCACGTCGAGCAACCGTTTCCACAACGGACGGGTGCCGTAAATCCACCGCGGGTTTGTCAGCCAGTAGCCGAGCCGAACGTTGAGCAGCGCCAGCGACAGACTGAGCGGCTTGATCGTGGCGGACCCCATATTGGCCGATATCGCCGCGCCGGAAATCGCCATCGCAGTGCCAAGATCGAGCGCGGTTTCCTCCTGCTCAATTCTACGCGTACCGACATAGCCGGTAGCGTCGCTGCCGGTGTATTCAGGTGTAAACATAAAGAAATCCGCGTTGCGGCCGCGCTTGTTGGCAAACTGCGACCCCTCGATGTTAAGCGCGGCATTAATGATCGGATAGGGGCCCAGCTTGGTATCTATCTGATGCAATTTCGGGTCGGCCGCAGTCAGATCGTCATGGCTGTCGCGTTTGTCCGGATTGAACAGAAACGCCTTGCTGAGGCGATCTCGGTAGAGCCGATGCAGCGACGTGACATTCGGATTGACGAACAGCGCGACAATAAAACTAACGACGAACCCGAAGAAGCAGAGCCGTCCGGGCGTGGTCGTCGCGACGCAAGGAACGGCGGCATCGATCCATCGCACAATTTTGCCGACGACGCCGTCGCCCGGGCTCCAGTTCGCTTCGGCCATTCCCAGCGTGGTCAGGCGAAGATACAAAAACCAGAGCAATCCGGGGACGACGAGCGCGTCAGCCAGATTGCGGCCTTCGCCAAAATTTTCTTTGTCCACGCCCGCCACGGCGACGAACGCTTTTTGACCGCAACAACATCGGTCAGGACTTTTGCGAGGGCTGGAAATGCGACTCCGGCCGGCACCAAAGCAGCAATCGCTACGATCAGCTGGTGAACTTGATCGCCGACGGCGGCGAAGCTTGCACCGCCGCCGGCGTTTGTTGCCGTCAGGTAGAGAATGAGTGGCTGCGCTTCGATGACCGCGCAGAGCAGAGTGAGCCAAAAAAGAAACTTCGTCAGACCGGCAAATATCCCGTAAAGCTCGGCGCTGTCGGTCGCCGCCGCTGGCGATGTGGTCGTCGCAGCCGTGGCTGCGGGCGGCTTTGCGAACGCCGCCCAAACCTGCGAGACCGATATCGACTTTGCGACCGCCGCTATCACGAGAAACGCGAGATCGACAAGCATAGGACCATTGTGAACCAAAAGCCGCGCAGACTGCGAAACGGCGCAAAGGCATCGAAATATTTGCTGAACAAACCCGGATGGCCCAACGTCTTTGCGGTCGGATGGAGAACGAGCGTGATCCATACCAGCAAGAGGATAAGGGGGACTATGATCATCGCATTGGCGACAGGCCTCGCGCGACAATAGCGAGGGCCGTCACCACGTCGTTGCCGCCGCGCGGAATGAGATAGTTCGAAAAATCGCGGATGTGGCGGACCGCCGCCGTATCCTCATAAAGTCAGGTTCGGTGAACGGAAATACGCCGCTGGTATCTTGCATCGTGTTGGTCAGCGAACAACCGGTATAGCCGCCGCCAGAAACCGTCGAGAGATAGTCGACGCCTTCGATACCGAGGCTCACCTCGAGGCCCTGCAGAGCGCCGAGCGATACCGACGCGGACCGGATACCGCCGCCGGACAGCGCCACGCCGGTCAGCTCGTTGCCGGTCCGGTCTCGCCGCCTGATCTTGTCGCCGGCGTCGGCAGCCTCCGGCAACCGACGGATATGATCGCGGCGTCTTCCAATCGCCGCCCGCTCTGTTTCCATGACGGATCGAGCGGAGGGTTGCGGCGGACGCAACGTCCGCAGACGCAGTAAGCGGCGCGGCATGCGGGCGCTGGTTTCAATTTCCCCTTCGGCTACAAAATTAAACGTTACCGCGTGATCGCCCTGCCGCGGCGACGGCGCCGGCAAATCCTGCGGCGTGGTCGTATCTGCTGACGACATCGGCAGCGCCCCCGGCACCGATCAACCGGCGCTGAGATCGGACTATTCACCAGCTTTCATTCTTGGCGCGCCGCGGATCTCAATCTTTGATTGAGGAAAAAACATTGTCCACTGAGTTTATCCTTCCGGCAGCGCGCGCTCGAGCAGCAATTCCATCGTATGCGCATCGAGGTCGTCGGCGCCATAGAGCGCCGCGTGCTGCCGCAAAAGCCGCGTGCGCACGAACGCGTCGGTGACTGCAGGCGGCGCCGTCGCCTCAAGCGCGGCCGCGGCCGCAAGCGCAGCCAGCCGGCCCACCGTGATGCGCGCGGTCGCTTCGCTTTCGAATTCGTTCTTCGGCTCGAACAGCGCCGCTTCCTTCCCGAGCAGCGACGAAGCCTTGGCGGCCATGCCGCCGAAGAAATCCGCCGCTTCCTTGTCGCGCCTGAGCGCGCGCAGCACGTCGAGGCACATGACATTGCCGGAGCCTTCCCAGATGGCATTGACCGGCGCCTCGCGATAAAGCCGCGGCAGCACGCTCTCTTCGACATAGCCGTTGCCGCCGAGACACTCCATCGCCTCGTAGATGAAGCCCGGCGCAGTTTTGCAGATCCAATATTTCGCCGCCGGCGTGACCAGGCGCGCGTAAGCCGCCTCGCGCGGGTCGTCGGCGGCGCGATCGAAGGCGCGCGCAAGCCGCATGACGAGCGCGACCGCGCCTTCGACCTCCAGCGCCAGATCGGCCAGCACCGCGCGCATCATCGGCTGGTCATAGAGATGTTTCTGGAACACCGAGCGATAGCGGCAATGGTGCACCGCCTGCGCCAGCGCCATGCGCATGAAGCCGGCCGACGCGAGCGCGCAATCGAGCCGGGTCAGCTGCACCATCTGGATGATGGTGCGCACGCCGGCGCCCTCGTCGCCGACCCGCAGCGCGAAGGCACCGGCGAACTCGACTTCGCTCGAGGCATTGGAGCGATTGCCGAGCTTGTCCTTGAGCCGCTGCAGCCGCAGCGCATTGACCGAGCCGTCGGGCCGAAAGCGCGGCATGAAGAAACAGGTGAGCCCGCCCGGCGCCTGCGCCAGCACCAGAAAGGCATCGCACATCGGCGCCGAGAGAAACCATTTGTGCCCGGTGATCGTATAGAAATCTCCGGCGCGGCGTCGCGGTCGTGGAGTTGGCGCGCACGTCGGTGCCGCCCTGTTTTTCGGTCATGCCCATGCCGAGCGTCATGCCCGGCTTTTCCCACCACGGCCGGAACACCGGATCGTAGCTCGCGGTGACGACTTTCGGCGCCACTTGCGCCAACAGCGCCGGCGCGGCCGCGAGCGCCGCCAGCGCCGCCCGCGTCATGGTGATCGGACACAGATGCCCGCTCTCGATCTGCGCCGTCATGTAATAGCGCGCCGCCGCGCACACCTCGGCCGGCGGCGCGGCGCGCTGCCCGGATCGCGTCCAGGTCGAGGCATGCAGCCCCGCGGCGATGCTCGCCCGCATCAACTCGTGATAGGCCGGATGAAATTCGACCACGTCGCGGCGAAAGCCCTTCGGGTCGAAGGCGTAAAGCTTCGGCGGGTTCTCGTTGGCGCGGCGCGCCAGCGCGAACATCTCCGCCGTGCCCCATTGCCGCCCGAAGGCGGACAGCGCCGCCGCTTCGCTGCCCGCGCCGTTGGCCGCGACGGCTTCGATCAGCGGCGTATCGCTCGAAAACAGATCGATGTTTTCGTAAGGCGGTGACTGGTTGAAAACCTCATGGGTGTCGAAGCGCGGGACTCGTGGTCATGGCGATTCGCCTCTCGGTAAGTCGCGACCGGCATCGTAGCACGACGTTGCGCCGGTTGCGATCCGTAGTGCGATCGGCCGCCGGCCGGCCTAAGCGGGCTTGCCGGACCGCTCGAATTGGGCCTATAGCACCGCTTTAATGACGAAACCCCAGCCGCTGACGCGCCATCATCATCTCCATCAACGATCTCACCAATATGGAGATCGAGACGATCTTCCAGGTCGCGCAGGGGTTTTTGAAGGAACTGGCGGACCAAAATGTCCCCTACCGGATCGGCCGCGGCACCAACGTCGCGTCCAAGTTCATCCTGGCGAGCCTGTTCTACGAGCCGTCGACGCGCACCCGGCTGTCGTTCGAGAGCGCCATGCTGCGGCTCGGCGGCGCCAACATCACCAGCGCCGATCCGGCGGTGAGCTCCGCCGCCAAGGGCGAAAGCCTCGCCGACACCATCCGCGTCATCGGCAATTACGCCGATATCATCGTCATCCGTCATCCGCGCGACGGCGCCGCCCGGCTTGCCGCCGAATACTCGCCGATCCCGGTGATCAATGGCGGCGACGGCAGCCACGAGCACCCGACGCAAACGCTGTGCGACCTGTTCACGCTGCGTTCGAAGAACAAGAGCTTCAAGAACATGAAGGTCGCGATCTCCGGCGACCTCAAAGGCAGCCGCACCATTCATTCCTTCGTCTATGCGCTGGCCCGGTTCGGCGCCACCATCGATCCCCTGCCGGCGCCCGGCATGGAGCTGCCGCCGCATGTCGATCGCCGCCTGCGCAAGGAATTCCACTGCCGGATGATCTCAAAGGCTCCCGGACAGGCCGACGGCGGCCATCGATGCGCTCTACGTCACCGCCGACCAGCCGCACCAGCTCTCGCTCTATGCCGAGCCGGAGGTCGATTACGGCCTCGTGCTGCAGAAAAAAATCGACGCCGTCTACGTCACCCGCTTCCAGAAGGAGCGCTGGACCGAAAAGGAGCGGCCATATCCGAAGATCGACGCCAAGTTTTTGCGCGAGGCCAAATACTCGCAAGCGAGCGTCATGCATCCGCTGCCGCGCGTCAACGAACTCGACGCCTCGCTCGACAGCGACCGCCGCGCCATCTATTTCCGCCAGGCCGCCTACGGCGTTCCCGTGCGCATGGCGCTGATCTCGCTGCTTCTGCATCTGCACAAGAACAAATCGCTGCACAAATTCGCCGGCGGCTTCGCCAAGCCCGAGTATCCGGTTTATGTCCAGCCGATCGGCACCGGCGTCCACTGCGTCAACGCCAACTGCATCACCGGCGATCCCGCCGAGCGCCAATACGCCGCCAACAAATTCTATGTCATGGAACAGAACTCGCCGCAGCGATGCAAGCTGCGCTGCCTCTATTGCGAGACCGATATCGAGGCGGACGCCGCCGCGCATTTTGTGGTCGGCGACACCACGCGCAAGACGTTCTCGCCTGGATTTGCGGCGCTGGCGCGCGCGCCGGCCGAGAAGCTCAAGCAGCTCGTCATCTATGGCAGCGAGGCTGATGCGCATGCGGCAGGCTTTCATGCGCGCGAAGCCGGAAAAAGGTCCGCGCAGGCTAGCCCGGAATGCATCCCGGCATCGCGGCAGCGCGCCGAAAAGTACGGTGTCGCCATGCTGACGCGCTGCCCTCTCCACGCAGCACTGGTGTTCGGCTATCTGTGCGGTCGATCCCGTTCGGCGTTCATGCTGACGCGGCTGGCCGGCGGGCCCGACATTCGCGCCATAGGTCGGGCAATATCGGCGCCACCAACGTCCTGCGCACCGGCGCAAGGGCTTGCCGCCGCACGCTGGTCGGCGACTGCTCAAGGGCACTGCGGCGGTCCTGATCGCCGGATCATTTTTTTGGCCGACCTTGCGTCGCCGCGGCGGTCGGCGCTTTTCTCGGCCATCTGTTTCCGGTCTGGCTCGGCTTCCGCGGCGGCAAGGGCGTCGCGACCTATATCGGTGTCCTGATCGGCTTCGCCTGGCCCGCGGCTATCGTCTTCTGCGTGATCTGGCTCGCGATTGCGGCGCTCAACCGCTACTCGTCGCTCGCGGCGCTCGTCGCGAGCGCTGCGACGCCCATATTTCTTTGGTGGCGCGGAGAC
>CAVRDC010000034.1:0-21797 GCA_963719745.1 uncultured Alphaproteobacteria bacterium
ACCCAGGTTAAGCAGGTCCTAAAAGAGTAAAGATCATTCGAAATCATATACTTGAGCGTACCTCCAAATGCCTAGTCGGGCGACAGGAATACGATAGGTAGCATCATCATGGTAACGTACTTACGGTAATTGGCGCATAAGGGCTAACCGTGGTCGCTGGTTCGAATCCAGCCCGGGCAGCGACTTTCTAGGCACTCTGACAGTCCGACGCAGCGCTCCGCCACTACATCAGGACTACGCCGCTGGTTGGGACGATGCAGCCGCGTCGAATCTCGCGGGCCACGGGTCTAAACATCGTCATCCTGCACTTCAGCGACGAGGCCTTGCCCTACCGGCTGCCCTGCCCCACATCGTCCACGTGAGGGGTAGCTGTCGGCCGTGACCCAAGAAGAAAATGAACTCCTTAACACTGGACAGGTCGACCAGCTGCTGACGCTGGTCGAGGAGGCCACGCGCGCCGCGGAGGGGCCGCCCGAGGCGTTTCATCGAGCCGGCGCGCGGCACGCTTGATCGCGCCAAGTCGCGGCGACACCACATCGTGTTTGGCCGCCGCGGCTCAGGAAAGACTTCGCTGTTGCGGAAGGCCGCCAGTGACCTAACGCTCAAACGCATCCCCACGGCTTTTATCGACCTCGAGGTGTTCAAAGGGCACGCCTATCCGGATGTCTTGCTGAGCATCCTTATCGAGACTCTCCACGCGTTCGATAAATGGCTGGCCACTGCTGGGCTTAGTGCAAGCGCCAACAGGGGATGGTGGCGCAAGTTGTGGGGAGGCCAGCCAGAGCGTCCGCCACTCGACAAAAAGAAGCTAGAGGACGTTCGACGTCGCCTTCAGGAAGAAATCGGGTTTCTCACAGATCTCCTTCACAGCGAGGATGCAGCTGCACTTGTTCGACGAGTTGGCAAGAGCGAAACCGCGGGCTTGCACAACTCAATTTCCGCGTCCGCAAAGAGTGGCGCATCGGTCGGTGATGGCGGCGTCAAGTTCGATGTGTCCGCAGAAGCGAAGATGGAGAACGAGGTCTCGAAGGAAGGCAAGCGCGAGACGGAACAGACTGAAACGACAAAGCGAGACAAGCTCGACACGCTGCATCGAAAGATTATCGACTTTCAGAAGCTCTTTGGTTCGCTCGTCGAGCTTTCCGGCAGCGACGCGTTCATCTTCTTTGATGATTTGTATCACCTCAAAAGGGCGGACCAGCCATCCGTCTTGGACTACTTTCATCGTATTGTGAAGGGCCGCTCGGTTTGGCTGAAAATAGGTACAATTCGTCATCGCACCAACTGGTACCGCCACGGAGACCCACCCGTTGGCATGAAGCTAGGAGACGATTGCGACGACATCGATCTCGATATCACGCTTGCTAAGTATGAGATCGCCCGCAAATTCCTCCTCCAGGTGCTTGATCAGATAATTTCCGAATCGGGGGTGGAGGGGCACGCAGCCATCATGGCTGAGGGTGGCGTCGAACGGTTGGTGTTGGCCAGCGGCGGCGTCGCGCGTGATTTCCTCACCATCTTTCGCAAGGCAATTGATGTCGCCAGAGAGCGCGGGAGGACATACCGAGGCGACCGCGTCAATGCCGAGGATGTAAATGTTGCCGCAGGGGAGCACGATCCGTCCAAGCGAGATGAACTGCGCCGGGACACCTCGGAAGAGAGGCAGGCGCTGGAGAACGCGCTTCGGACCATCGGAGACTTTTGCGTCAATAACCGGGTAAACTGTTTTCTAGTCGAGCGGGATGCAGCAAAGCCGGGCACCCGGACCTGTTCGGTGAACTTGCTGACCTTCGCTTCGTGCACGTAGTAAACTCGCGGACGACAGTGCAGACATACAGGGAAAACTCTTTACGGCCTACATGCTCGATATCAGTCAGTACACTGGAGAGCGGCGCCGTCGCGAACTCGAAATGATCCCGTTTTGGGAACGTAGCGAGCTGGATAAGATTAGACGCTCCAAGTACGTCCTGCCGATCGAGAGACTGCAACAAGAGCTTGAAGCTGAGATTGCAACATCCGGAGCCTAAAATCCCATCGTGTTCTTGGGATGTGGGCGCTGGACAACCTTAGGCCCTCCCCCTGATCCCGAGACAATCCCGAGCAGTCGGGCTTCGCTCTTCAGCGCACATTCAGAATGCCACCAAGAATCAATAGCGTTGCGTGTCCGGACCACGCTTCAGCTTGGTCCACTCTTTGTTGCGCACTTTTCTCTCGCGTCCCAAAAATCACGGATGTGCGATTTGAGCGACGCTTAACAGTCGCCATATCGTTTGTCAGTACGATATATTTGATGATCCAACACTGATTTAGCTCCAAGGGGGCGAAACTTGGCTATTCCCGATTACCAGGCGGTAATGTTCCCGCTTCTGAAGTACGCGGCGCAGGGCGAATTGCCCATATTGAACGCTGAGAAGCAATTGGCCGAGGAGTTTGGTGAAACACCAGAGGAGCGAGCAACTCCTGCCGAGCGGAAAACAACGCGTGCTCCACAACCGCGCTCACTGGGCCAAGTTCTACATGATGAAGGCTGGCCTGGTCAGCTTCCCGAGGCGCGGCACGTTCGTTGCGACCGAGGCAGGTCAACAACTGCTGGCTCAAGATCCAACCGGCATCGACATCGAGCTGCTGAGAAAATACCCGTGGTTTGAAGAAGCTGTATAACTTCATACGCTACTGCTCGGCTCGCGGCATCGATCCATCGTCCGTCGACGACACAATCTTCCTGGACTACTGGACCTACCGCACCGAATTCACTGGACTGGCCTCCGGTAACGCGACGCGGCGCCCAATGGTGCGGACCTGGAATACCTGCGTGGCCGCGCTTGAAGCCTGGTCATTGCAGCCGCTCAGCGAGCCGCCAATGAAAGTCGCCAAGCCTGCCTGGGACGAATTCCCCGAAGGTCTCCGCCATGACATCCACGTTACTTCGCCGGTCTTGCAAAGCCGCGCCGTAGCGTTGACGGCAAGCGCATCCATCCCTGCAATCCGACGACCATCGCCAACAGGCGCGCGGAGCTCGTCGCCGTGGTCAGGATGGCAGTTCGCCTCGGCGTCCCGCTTGAGAGCCTGACATCGCTCGACGCACTTCTTCATCCCGATGTGGTCGAAAAGGTCATCGACGCCTACTGGCAGAAAAACGGCGAGGAGCCGAAGACCGGTATTATCGACCTCGGCTGGAAACTTCTGCGCATGGCCCGCGAAACGGGCTGCCTTGATCAAGCTGCACTCGATCGCCTCGACGAAATCAGCGCTGCATTAGAGAACAGCATCGCCGCGAGGGACTGACACAAAAGAATCTGCAGCTCGTACGCCAAGTGCTAACCGGTGACGTTTGGAGCGAGGTGGGCGCGCTCCCAAATGTCCTCATGCAGCAGGCCCGCGCGGCCAAGGATCACGCGCCGATCAAGGCCGCGGAATCTCGGCGCAGCTCGCAGTGGCAATCGCGATCCTCACGTTTGCGCCTATCCGGCTGCGCAATTTGATCGGCATTGAGCTGGGCCAGAATTTATCAAGCCGGGCGGGCTCAACACACCCTATTGGCTCGTCTTCCCGTATTATGACGTGAAAAATCGGGTCGATTTGAATTTCAAATTCGATCAGGAGCTGACGGATCTCATCGAAGAATATATTCTTGAGTTTAGGCCGACGCTATTGCGAGGCGCGAATGCTTCGTGGCTCTTCCCCGGCGAGGGTGGTCAGCCAAAGATGAAGCTTTTTTTCAGCAAGCAGATTACCGAGCGGATTGAGAAGGCGAGCTGGACTTCACATCACCGCGCACCAGTTTCGCCATGCCGCAGCGGGGTTCTATCTCAAACATCATCCAGGAAACTACGAGACCGTACGGCGGCTGCTTGGACATCGCAATATATGGACGACGATCAAGTTCTACTGCGGCTTAGAGACGATGGAGGCGACGCAGCAGTTCGGCAAGCTCATCCGTGAGCAAATCCAATTCGACGCTAATGGCTGATAGATGTCTACAGGACGTGTCGCAGTATGCCCGGTGCAAACAAAATCTCATTAGCCGAGTACAGAATCCGTTCGCTGCCGCTCGCCTTGTGGCCAGTCGGGCCGATCGCAGTGCTTGGATCGCAGTTGCCAACCTCCCGAGCGACTTAAAGCAGGCGGTCGTGCTGGTCACCTCAGGCCAACGACGCGTACCCATTATACCGAGCGGTACGCGTGCTTCCTCGGTTTTCTTCATCGACGCAGTCTGCTCCAATCGGAAGGAACGCCTGCAGTAAACGTGACGACCGATAAGGTCGACGCATATCTCGCCGACCTGAAAGCTCGTGTCGCGTCAACAACGGCGCACAACTCGATCCCCACGCTGCGGCTCGTCGCTCAAATCATCGCCCCTGGTGGCGACTTTCGTTGGCTCTCCGAAATAGAGAAAGATCTTGCTCTGGTGAAGCGACCGCGCTCGAAATTCGATCGCGTGGTTTTGGCCGAGGTCCTCGTCGAGGCCGGCTTGACCTTAATGCACGAGGCCGAACTCTCCGAAACCATGACCGACCTTGGCCGCGCTTTGCAGTTTCGCAACGGACTGATGGTCGCGCTCTTGGCACTCTGTCCGGTCCGACGAAAGAACTTCACTGCTTTGGAGATCGGCCGTTCATTCGTGAAAATTGAGGGCAATGGTGGATCGTACTCTCGGCGTCGGAGACGAAGGAAAAGCGTGAGGACGAGCGACCCGTTGACGAACTGCTCACGCCGTTCATTGACCGTTACTTAAGCCAATATCGGCCAGTGCTGGCGCGGTCAAATAACCCACCTTCGGCGCTCTGGCTCTCCGTAAAGGATGGCACTCCGATTACGGACAACCATCTGACCGACGTGCTCAGTGTTAGCACCCTTGTGACAGTCGGCGTAAAGGTCAGTCCGCACTGTTCCGCACCTCTGCTGTCTCAAGCGCTGCCCATCTGGCTGGAAAGAACCCGCATCTCGGGAGCGCTCTTCTGCACCACACCGATCTCGACCTGACGAACAAACACTACAACCGAGCAACAAGTCTGACCGCAGGGGAAAGTTTCCGGCAAGTTGTTCGGCAGTACGAGAAAAAATGATTGGGATTCGCAAGGGCACGGATCTGACGATTATCCGCCGCTGAAGTGTGCCTAAATCCGAGACTCGGTCCTGCCAGCTCAATTCCTCCCAGGTTGCGGCCCTGCAGCGCAGCTTTTTTTTATAGTTACCTTGAATATTATGTCTTGAGTTCTGATCCAGCTGAGATGAGCGGTTGTTTTGAAGCCTCTTGATTGGCGGCGACCTTCGACCGCGATGTCTTGCGCCACTGGTGTTGAAGCGGGACCGCCCCGAACGTCCTAGTTTCAGGAGGCCGATGAGCCTCCCGGGAACACGCGAGACGATAACCGACCACAAAGACCAGTCAGGTAAGGAGTAGCGCGGCGGCATCAATTGACTCCTTTTCCGGGCTCGATCGTTCTGGTCATATCTAGACACTGGAGGATAACCCATGAGCCTCAAAGATAAGACTATCGTTGTCACCGGCGGAAGCCGAGGTCTTGGCTTGGGACTCGTCGAGGCCCTGGTGGACCAGGGCGCCAGGGTGACGGTCGTCGCCCGCGAATCCGATGCGCTCGAGCGTCCACAGCAGGCTAGGCGTCGCCGTGATCCCGGCCGACGTCACCGACCAAGGGGCCGCCCAGCGCATTCTCGCCGAGGTCCGCCCGGACATCCTGGTGCTGAACGCCGGCGCGACGCCGCGGATGGGTCGGTTGGACCAGTTGAGCTGGGCGGATTTCACCGCGACTTGGGAGACCGACGTGAAGGCCGGGCTCTACTGGATGCAGGCGGCGCTCAACCTGCCGCTCAAGCCGGGAAGCCGCGTCCTCGTCGGCTCCAGCGGCGCGGCCGCGAACGGATCGCCGCTCTCGGGCGGCTACGCCGGCGCCAAGCGCATGCTCTGGTTCATGGCCAAATACGCCAATGGGGTCGCCGAGCAGAAGAGGCTCGGCATTCGCTTCCAGGCGATCGTGCCTCTGCAGATCATCGGCGGGACCGGGGTCGGCGACGAGGCGCCAGCGCCTACGCGCGCGCGATGGGCATCGAGCGCGAGGCGTACCTGGCCCGGTTCGGCGCGCCGCTACCGCCTCGCAAGTTCGGTGACCACCTGGTCGCGGTGCTGGAGGATCCGCAATACGCCACGGGCGTCGCCTTCGGCCTGAAGGGCGATACGGGGATCACGGTCCTCGAGGGAGAGGCGGCTTGAGCGGAGGCCCATCGTCGCCGCCCACGGCGCGCCACGCGGAGCTTCTGGCGCTCGCCGAGCGAGCTGCGGCCGGAGCTTCACCGCTACTGCGCGCGCCTGATGGGCTCGGTGATCGATGGCGAGGATGTGGTGCAGGACACCTTCGCTCGGGCCTTCGTCGCCCTGGACGAATTGGAGGAGGCCCCGCCGCTGCGCGCCTGGCTGTTCCGGATCGCCCACAACCGCGCGCTGGACCTGCTGCGCAGCCGCGCGATCCGCGCGGCCGAGCCCATCGAGGCGGCCAACGAGGTCGCCGATCCGGAGAGCCCAGATCCTGTGGAGGTGATGATGCGACGGGAGGCGGTCGAAACCGCGGTGTCGCGGTTCGTAGAGCTTCCGACCGTGCAGCGCAGCGTGGTGATCCTCAAGGACGTGCTCGATCAGTCCCTGGAGGAGATCGCCGCCATGCTCGACCTCACGGTCAATGCGGTGAAGGCCCACCTCGCCCGCGGCCGGGCCCGGCTCAAGGCCATCAACGCCCAGGCGCCGGCTCAGCCCGCGCCGCGCCCGCCGTCGCCCGCGGTCGCCCGCTATGTCGCCCTGTTCAACCGGCGCGACTGGGACGGGCTGCGCGCGATGCTGGCCGACGACGTGCGGCTGGTCCAGTCGACGCTACCCGCTGCGCGCGGGCGCCGCCGAAGTGGGCATGTTCTTCGGCATCTATTCGCGCAGCGCCCCGGCGCGGCTCGCCCCCGCCTGGCTCGATGGCCGCGAGGTGATTGCGGTCTACGAGGATCCTCAGGCGGTGAAGCCCAGCTATCTGATGTGGCTGGAGTGGACGGACGGCCGGATCAGCTTCATCCGCGACTACAAATATGTCCGCTACGTCGTCGACGACGCGGAGCTGGTCCTGGCGCCGGACGCCGCGCCTCCGGGCGAGGGACCGCCCGCGGATGAGCCGCGCTCCGCATCTGGCCGCCGTCCCGTTCTCAAGTAGTCGGCGCGAGTTCCAAATTTGGCCCTCAACCTCGTTTGCTGCCAGACAGCAATACATCCGAAATCGGGGGCAAAGCGGAAGTGGCTGGCGCGCGCTCAAAACATCGCTGATGACCCCACAGCGGAAGTCGCCGGGTCGAGGATGTTCCGCCGAGCGCCGGAAGTGCTAGCCTTTCTTACTTCTTGTTCATCATAGACCGCGGTCTCAATTCTTTGCCGAACGCGACAACAGGGAGGAGAAGTAAATGGCCCGTTTTACAATCAACGGTAAGCCGCACGACATCGAAGTCAATCCCACAACGCCGCTGCTTTGGGTGTTGCGTGAGCAGGTGGGCCTTACCGGCACAAAATATGGCTGCGGCATTGCGCAATGTGGAGCGTGCACCGTGCACATTGACGGTACGGCAATCCGCTCATGTTCCCTGCCAATGAGCGAGGCCGAGGGCAAGCAGGTCACCACCATCGAAGGACTCGCTCAGAACGGTGTTCTGCACCCCGTCCAGAAGGCTTGGCTCGAGCATGACGTGCCGCAATGTGGTTACTGCCAGAGCGGGATGATCATGGCTGCGGCCGCGCTCCTGATGGAGAAGCCGAAACCCACTGACGCCGACATCGACGCTGCCATCACCAATATCTGCCGCTGCGGTACCTTCCAGCAGGTGCGCGTAGCAATTCACGCCGTGACGAACGCGTGAAGAGGGAGGATGCCATGAATTACGCTCCGCAAATGAATCGCCGCTCGTTCGTTATCGGCGCCGTAGCAGGCGGCGGAGGGCTCGCACTCGGCCTCGAACTTCCCTTTGGTCCCCGCGGCGCTTCGGCCACAGTCGGCGGACCGGAAATCAATGCATGGGTGGCGATCCAGCCAGACGAGACCGTAGTTATCCGTATTGCCAAATCGGAAATGGGTCAGGGGACGATAACGGGTCTCGCCCAACTGGTCGCGGAAGAGCTCGAATGCGAATGGTCCAAAGTCACGATTGAATATCCAACTCCAGGCCAGAACCTCGCTCGCAAACAGGCGTGGGGTAGCATGTTCACCGCGGGGAGCCGCGGAATCCGTGAATCGCAAGAACTCGTTCGGAAAGGTGGCGCGGCGGCCCGTCAGATGCTGATCCAGGCTGCGGCCAATGGCTGGAATGTCCCGTCCTCAGAGTGCAGCGCTGCTGGTAGCGTCATCACGCACAAGACTTCCGGTCGCATGACGACTTTCGGCAAAGTGGCGGATGCTGCCGGCAAGCTCGAGGCACCGAAAGAAGTCCAACTCAAGGACCCGAGGGACTGGAAGATCGCCGGCAAGCCGGTAAAACGGCTCGATACTCTCGAGAAGCTCACCGGCAAATTGGTCTACGGCATCGACATTACACTACCAGGCATGCTCAATGCTGCTATCAGGGATTGTCCCGTTTTCGGCGGCAAAGTGAAAAGCTTCGACGCCGAAAAAGTCATGGGCATGAAGGGCGTGAAGAAAGTCGTCCGGGTTGGCGAATCCGGGGCAGCCGTCGTTGCGGACACCTGGTGGCAAGCCAAAACGGCGCTCGATGTTCTCCCGATCGTGTGGGACGAAGGCGAGAACGCCAAGGTCTCGAGTGCGTCGATTGCCGAATGGCTGAAGGCCGGGCTTGATGCCGAGCAGGCGTTTGTCGGCAACCAGAATGGCGATGCGAAAGCCGCGCTCGCCAACGCGGCAAAGAAGGTGGAGGAAGTTTACTCGTACCCGTACCAAAACCACGCGACCATGGAGCCGATGAACGCGACCGCGCTCTACACGGCCGACAAGTGCGAGGTTTGGTGTCCTACCCAGAATGGCGACGCCGCGCTCGCGGCGGTTATAGAGGCGTCTGGCCTGCCGGCCCCCAAGTGCGAGGTCCACAAAGTCACGCTCGGGGGCGGTTTCGGGCGGCGTGGCTTCACTGACTTTATACGGCAGGCTGTGGCAATCGCCAAAGAGATGCCAGGTACGCCGGTGAAGCTGCTCTGGTCGCGTGAAGAGGACATGACGCACGGGCGGTACCATCCAGTCACCCAGGCGAAGATGGTTGGCGGTTTTGACGCGAATGGGAATTTGACCGCATTTCATATGCGGATATCGGGGCAATCAATCCTCGCCTCCGTGCGTCCCGAGAATTTGCAGAGTGGACGCGATCCGGTCACGTTCCAGGGTCTCAACCCGAGCGGACCAGAATCGGGGATCGGTTACACCATTCCGAACCTGCTGATTGATCATTCCATGCGCAACCCGCACGTGCCGCCGGGCTTCTGGCGCGGCGTGAACATCAACCACAACGCCATCTATCTTGAGTGTTTCATAGACGAGCTGGCCCATTCGGTCGGCAAGGATCCGCTCGAATTCAGGCGCAAGCTGATGTGGGAACATCCCAAGCATCTCGCCGTCCTAAATGCGGTGGCGGAAAAAATTGAATGGGAAAAGCCCCGCGCGCAAGGTGTCCATCGCGGAATCGCGCAAATGATGTCATTCGGCAGCTACGTCGCCGGGGCGACCGAAATTTCCGTTGTGGGCGACAGCAAGATTAAGATCCATCGCATCGTTGCGGCGACCGATCCCGGGTATGCGGTCAACCCAGCGCAGATTGAGCGACAGATAGCAGGCTCGTTCGTCTATGGTCTGTCTGCCTTGTTTTATCAGGAGTGTACGGTCAAGGACGGACGCATCGAGCAGGAGAATTTCGATACGTACAACTCGATGCGCATCGCCGAGATGCCGAAGGTCGAAGCGATCGTCATGCCGAGTGGCGGCTTCTGGGGTGGCGTCGGCGAGCCGACGATCTGCGTCGCAGCGCCTGCGGTTCTCAACGCGTTCTTCAGTGCGACGGGCAAGCGAATCCGCTCGTTTCCGCTGAAGAATCATAACATCGAATTTGCGTGAACCTGGAGCGCGCCCGGAAGGTCGCCTGGTCCTGGTGAATGTTTTGTCCATGAAGTTAACTCGTCTTTCCATCGCAGGCGCCGCCACCCTGGCTTTGATTGCAGCGGCCATGGCGGCCTCCCCTGAGTCGCCGGTCGGAGCGGCGTCTTGCTCGGGCTGCCATCCAGCAAGACCCGGTGTGCAGAGCGCCGTGCCGAGGCTGACGGGCCGCAATCCTGCGGACATCGTGGCGCAGATGCGGGCTTTCCGATCAGGTCAGCGCGCCGCAACCGTGATGGACCGCATCGCCAAGGGTTACTCGGATGCCGAGGTCGAGGCGATTGCAGCCTGGTATGCGGCACAGCAGTAGGAAAGCCGTGGGGATGAACAGGAAGCCCACCTGCCGCCGGCAATTCCTGAAGGCCGCGATTGCGGTTGGGGCATCGACCGCTCTCTGGCAGGCACCGGCGGTCGCGCAGGGGACATCCCGCGTAGTGGTCGTCGGGGGAGGCTTCGCAGGAAGTACGTGTGCTCGCGCTCTCAGGCGGCTCGATGCGAAACTTCAGGTGACGATGGTCGAAGCAAACCCAACTTTCATCGCTTGCCCGTTCAGCAATTCTGTTATCGCCGGTTTGCGCGAACTCAAAGCCCAGCAGTTCACCTATGAAGGAGTGGCGGGTGATGGGGTTAAGTTGGTCGTTGCGACGGCAATTGCAATTGATTCCCAGGCCCGCTCGGTCGCACTCAACTCCGGGGAAACGCTTTCCTACGACCGGCTAGTGTTGGCACCGGGTATTGATATTCGCTGGGATGCGTTGCCCGGGTACGATGAGGCGGCTGCCAATCGTATGCCGCACGCTTGGAAAGCTGGCGAGCAGACAATGCTTCTGCGCCGACAGCTGGAGGCAATGGAGGATGGTGGCCTAGTCGTGATTTCGGTACCGGCCAATCCCTTCCGCTGCCCACCTGGTCCGTACGAACGTGCAAGCCTCATCGCGTATTATCTCAGCACCCGCAAGCCCCGCTCAAAACTTATCGTTCTTGACTCCAAGGATGTTTTCTCAAAACAGCGCTTGTTCCAGAATGCCTGGAAGGAGCTTTATCCTGGCCTGCTGGAATGGGTGTCGCTGTCATCGGGTGGCAAGGTGGCATCCGTCGATCCAACCACAAACACGCTGGTCACTGACTTTGCCAAACATGAGGCGAAGGTCGCAAACGTCATTCCTCCGCAGAAGGCTGGTCGTATTGCCGAGCGCGCCGGCGTCGCCGACCAAACCGGGTGGTGTGCAATCGATCCGGTGACGTTTGAATCTCGCCTGCAACCCAACATCCACGTGATCGGTGACGCGGCCATAGCCGGTGGCATGCCGAAATCCGCTTTCGCCGCAAATGCGCAGGCCAAGGTTTGCGCCGCAGCCGTGGTGAAGCTTCTCCGAGACGAAACGCCTGCCCCCCCGAAGCTGATCAACACATGCTATAGCCTCGTGACACCCGATTATGGGATTTCAATTGCAGGCGTCTATCGTCCGGCTAACGGTCAACTCGCAGAGGTTCCGGGATCGGGCGGGATCAGCCAGGTTGACGCGCCGCGCTCAACCCGCTCTCTCGAAGCAACGTTTGCCAATGATTGGTTCCGCACGATCACAACCGAAGTTTTCGGGTAATGCGGCAAAGCTCATTGTGTCGGGGCTGATTGGAGCTTGTGCTATGGCGTCGAGCTCCAGCGGCGAGGACGATGGTCTGCGCTACTACTCCGTTGTCGGCGACACCATCCCAGTCTCGCTGACTGGATCAAACGGCGACCCGACGCGAGGGCGGACAATCGTGGTCAACCGCGAGAGCACTTGCCTCCTTTGTCATTCCGGCCCCTTTCCGGAGGAGAAATTCCAGGGCAACCTCGGACCTGACCTCGCGGGCACCGGGTCCCGCTGGTCGAAAGGCCAGCTCAGGCTGCGACTCGTAGATGCCGTAGCGCTGAACCCGGCGACGATTATGCCGCCCTTCTACCGCGTCGAGGGGCTGACCCAGGTCAATCGCGCTTGGCAGGGCAAACCAATCCTTTCGGCCGAACAGATCGAGGACGTCGTCGCTTTTCTGACTACCTTGCGCAATTAGATAGTGATCATGGACGATAACCCGCAGCAGCCGGCCGCAACGCGCCGCAAATTCCTGGCCGCAGCGGGGGGCTTTGCCGGCTCCATCGCAGCCGGACCGACCGTGATCCTACGGCCGGCCGCGGCGACACCCGCGGCGATGGCGGCGGCAATCCGTGAGGTGGTCGGCGAGGCGCCGGTACATGAAGGCAAGGTAAAGCTCGACGTTCCGCCCCTGGTCGAAAACGGCAATGCCGTGTCCCTGACCGTCTCGGTCGAAAGTCCGATGACGGGATCGGAACATGTTAAGAGCATTCACATTTTCGATGAAAAAATCCGCAGGCGAACGTGGCGACCTTTCATCTCGGTCCACGCGCCGGCCGCGCACGCGTCTCATGCCGGATACGGCTTGCCAATTCTCAAAGGGTAGTGGCGATTGCACGGCTTAGTGACAATTCGTTTTGGTCCGATAGCGTGGACGTGATGGTGACCCTTGCGGCTTGCCTGGAGGAACTGCGCTAATGACGCGTGCCCTCATCAATGTGCCGGCAAAGGCTAAGCGGGCGGAGGTCATTGAAATCAAAACCCTGGTCTCCCACCCGATGGAGACCGGGTACCGCCGCGACAATTTCGGCAACCTGATCCCGCGCGATATCATTAGTCGATTTGTGTGCATGTATAATGGCGTGGAGGTGTTCCGCGCGGATTTTTTTCCAGCAATGGCCGCCAATCCGTTCCTGTCGTTTTTCACGGTGGCCACAGAAAGTGGTACGATTGAGTTTCAATGGACGGACGATCACGGCAATACTCAAACCGCATCCGCAAGCATCGAAGTGGAATGAGCGGTCCAACCAAAAATTTGCGGATCGGAAACACAGGTGCCTTGATTGTCGCAATTTTGGGCCTAGCCGCTCCGCCCGCATGGGCCACCGAAATCCCCGCTGCCGACAGACGTTCCGGTTACGAGTTCATGAGCCCAGAAACGAAGGCAATGCAGGATGACGACGGGAGCAATCCGGGAATGTTCTGGGTATTGGACGGAGAAGCGTTGTGGAACAGCAAGGACGGCGCTTCCAATTTATCGTGCGCTGATTGCCATACGAGCGCCAGTATGCGGAGGGTCGCCGCCCACTATCCTGTATTCGATGTCGACTACAAACGTCCCATTGATCTCGGGGAGCGCATCAACATTTGCCGCTCGAAACACCAGAATGCAACTCCGTTTCGGTTCGAGAGCAAAGAGTTGTTGGCTCTTACCGCTTTTGTCGCACACCAATCGCGCGGAGCTGCTATCCAGGTTACAATTGATGAGCGCCTGAGATCGTTTTTAGCTATCGGCCGTGAATTGTTCGAACGTCGCCAAGGCCAGCTGAATATTTCCTGCGCGCAATGTCACGATGACAACTGGGGCAAGCGCCTGGCTGGAAACATTATTCCCCAGGCACAGCCGACCGGGTACCCGCTCTATCGGCTGGAGTGGCAGAGCCTTGGCTCACTCCAGCGGCGCATCCGCAATTGCCTGACTGGAATGCGGGCAGAGGCGTATCCGTACGGCGCAATAGAATATGTCGAGCTCGAGCTTTATCTGGCCTGGCGCGCCAACGGGTTGAAGATTGAGACCCCAGCAGTACGCCCCTGAATCGGCGTGATATCGTCGGGTGCAGTTTACCGTCATGCGGCGGTTCGCTGCGCCGCAGCGATACGTCAGCAATTTAGGTATAGTGGACCTGCCTGGTGCATGCTTGAAACAATCAGTTGACTTGTCTCGTACCTTACTGGTCGCCAAATAAAGCCGCGACCGCCATGGTGGCGCGGTGACGCTCGACATCATGCACTCACGTAACGCTCCGAGACGTCCGCGCTGAGCCATTCCGCCAACTTCGACCAACGCCGCCGGCCCGAGACGTTGCGCACTGCGATGGCCACAGCTTTCTTCTGCCCAACTAGAACGACAAGCCGCTTGCCGCGGGTGACGCCGGTGTAGAATAAATTACGCTGCAACATGGCGTAGTGCTGCGTCATGACTGGAATCACCACGGCCGGGTATTCCGAACCTTGGCTCTTATGGATGCTCGCGGCGTATGCCGGCACCAGGGTGTCGAGCTCGCCAAAGCCGTAACTGACCGAGCGCCCGTCGAAGCTGGCAGTGAGTTCGCCTTCCTCAGGATCAACGTCCGCCACTAACCCAATGTCGCCGTTGTAGACCTCCTTGTCGTAGTCGTTCTCGATCTGCATGACCTTGTCGCCGGGCGCGAAGGTCCAGCCAAATCTCTCGACCTTGCGCTCGCCCGCCGGGTTCAATGCCGACTGCAGTTCGATGTTGAGGGAGCGTGCACCGACGCCGCCTCGGTTCATCGGGCAGAGAACCTGAACATCGCGGATTGGATCGAGACCGAAGCGGCGCGGGATGCGGGTTTTGACCAACTCGATGATGCGCGCAACCGCGGTCTCAGGATCGTCAGCCTCGACAAAATAGAAGTCGCTCTCGGCTTCAGGTCTGCGAAGATCAGGTATAACACCTTGGTTGATGCGATGTGCATTGACGATGATCTGGCTTTGCGCCGCCTGCCGGAATACTTCGGTGAGGCGCACCACTGGCACCGCGCCGGATGAGATGACATCGGCCAGCACTTGGCCGGGCCCAACCGAGGGAAGCTGGTCGATGTCGCCAACGATCAAGAGGGCGGCTTTGTCTGGCGCCGCCCTCATGAGCACCTGCATTAGCATGACATCGACCATGGAGGTCTCGTCGACAACCAACAAGTCACAGTCGAGCGGGTTGTCGCCGCCGCGCTTGAAGCCGCCGCCCTTAGGGTCGACCTCGAGCAGCCGGTGGATGGTCTTGGCCTCGAAGCCGGTCGCCTCGGTCATACGCTTCGCGGCGCGGCCGGTCGGAGCGCACAACAGAATGTTGATGCCCTTCGCGTTGGAAAAACAACCATCGTCAATACCGTCTACGGCATGCCCTCGCGGCGGAAGGCGCGCAGGGAGTTTCTTGGCGTAGGCCGCGCCGGCATTAGGCAACTTGCCCTCGAATTCGATCGCTCAGCAACTCAAGGCTCGGACCGATATCGCCGACGAGTTCAGCTTGCGGGAAAATATACTTCCTCTACGCTCGCCGGTCTCGTCGACGCACATGCCCCGCAAAGCGAGTGTCTTGACTCCGCGTAGCGCCAAAAAGGTCAAATGGTCCCTCAATCGTATTGTGTTCGAGTTCCTCGCGATATGCGTTCGACGCGTTGCAAGCGCGTTGTCGAGCAGCAGCGTGTTCGATACGTGTTGCGGTAGTACGGCGAACCAGATTTTGTACATGCCATTGTCCAAGCACACGATGCCGTCTTCTGGCATCACCTGCCGCACGTCGTGCACGACCTGTTGAGGCGTTAGCGGGAAACGGCGCGCCTGCGCCCGTTCGGCGATATGGCTGAGAATACCCTGACGTCTGCAGCGGCAGCAATGCGCCGCAAGCCGGTGGTCGCCGGTATTCCCTCGGAATCGCAGGCTGATGCGGTGACGCTCCTTGCGCGGGCTGAGAAAGCGGGTGCCAATGCTGTTGTCTCGGTCACGCCCTATTATGTGCGGCCTCCCCAGCGCGGCCTTGTCGCATTCTTCATGGACCTCGCGAACAGAACAGAGCTGCCGTTTCTTATTTATCACATTCCGGGGCGCGCCGCGGTGTCGGTCAACGCCGGAACGTTCGAGGCGATCGCCGAGAGTTGCCCGAATTTCGTCGGATTGAAAAACACCGATGAGGACCTCGCGCTGGTATCGCGGCTTATGAGCCACTTCGGTCCGGATTTCCGCATTTTTGGGGGGCTGGAGAGCACGGCCTTCGCCATGTCCGCCTTGGGCGGGTGCGGCACGATGATCACGACGTCAAACGTCGCGCCCAAGGAGATTGCCCGGCTCAACGATCTTTGCATTGCGGGCAAGCTTCATGAGGCGCAGAAACTGGCGATCGAGATTGATGAGCTAATGAAGGCAGCCGTCCTTGATACCGGTCCCATTCCCGTCAAGTGCATGTTGAAACTCATGGGTCTCGTTCCGGCGAACGAACATCGTTTGCCGATGATGCCGGCGACGCCGGCGCTGGAAAAACAACTTGAAGCCGTGGTCAAACGCTACGGCCTCGCTGTGAAGCGAACTGAAGTGTCTGCGTAAGAGAGGATCGTATACTTGAGGCGCGCAGCACCCTAGTCGAGCAAAGATCGGCTCTTCGTTTCCGTCGCGAACAGCGTGGCAATGAACGTGATCGAGGCCAACAGTATCAACATCATCGACACCCCGGCGGTGCCACCCATGTAGCCGGCCAACGCAGTCGCGATGATAGGCGAAAACCCTCCTCCCAAGGCTGCGGAGAGCTGAAAGCCAAACGATGCGCCGCTGTAGCGCACGCGCGTGCCGAACAGTTCGGGAAAATAGGCCGACTGCAGTCCGAACATCGTCCCGTGACCGAAGCTCAGGGCGACAACCACCGTCAGGATGACGATCTGCCGGTCCTTGGTGCTCAGGAGCCAAAACAGCGGGAAGGCGAAACTGGCCGTGAAAAGCGTGCCGAGAAAATAGAAGATGCGCCGCCCGATATGGTCCGACAGCCAGCCGAAAAGCGGAATTGTAATCACCTCGACCAATGCGGCGACAAAGATGCTTTCAGCAGCAGCGTTCGCGGCAGATTGAGCTGGCTGGTCGCATACACCACGATGAAAATGGTGAGAATATAGACCCAGGACACTTCCGATATTTTCAGCCCCACTGCCACGAGAAAGCTGCGCGGATTCTTTAAAATCGCTTCGACGAAAGGATTTCTTGAGATCGCGCCGCGGCGCTTGATTTCTTCGAATATCGGGGTCTCCGGCACGCGCGCGCGCACGAACCAACCGACGCCAAGCAACAGGATGCTGAGCAGGAAGGGGATGCGCCATCCCCATGACTTGAAATCCGCTTCCGGCATCATCGTTACCAGAGCGAACACACCCGAAGACGTCACAAGCCCGAGCGGAAACCCGATCTGCACCAGGCTGCCGAACAGGCCACGTCGGCCCGCTGGCGCGTGTTCGATCACCATCAGGGACGCGCCGCCCCATTCGCCCCCGAGGCCGATGCCCTGGATGAGCCGCAAGATAACCGGAAGAATCGGGGCCCAGAACTCCGATCTGCTGGTAGGTCGGGAGGCACCCGACGACGAATGTTCCCAACGCCATGATCACCATTGTGATCATCAGCATGATCTTGCGGCCAATCCGATCGCCGAAATGACCGAAGATGGCCCCCGCGATCGGACGTGCAACGAACCCTACCGAATAGGTTGCCAGCGAAGCCAGCGTACCGGCCAGCGGATCGATGTTGGGAAAAAAAGAGGGTGTTAAAGACGAGTGCCGCTGCGGTGCCATAGATCAGGAAATCGTACCATTCGATGATGGTGCCGACCGAACCAGCGAAAACGACCGTTGCCATGCCGCCTTTTCGCTCGGTCGTGGCATCGCGAATTGCCAAGTGAACACTCATGTCGTGCCCCCGTCGCGGGATTGTTACCCGGTCGACCATCGTGCGCCGCGTGCGTCAAAACATATCTTAAGATTATCGGGCCGGAAAAGTGCACGCTGTTGGCACGTCTGCATTATTAGGCCACGAAATTCGTCGCGTCTGCGCTGCCGCAAGCATCTCGCGGACGGGGCTGCATCAAATGTTGAGCGTGACCGAGAGGCAGATCGTGGGACGGCCGGTTTGGGTCATGAGGCGGTCAAGAACGCCCGTTTAGCGGTGCCCGCGTCACGTCTGCTTTCCCTCCCATAGCAACAGAATATCGGACATTCCGGGTCGGCAGCTTCGGGCCAATCGGAGACATCCCATTTGGCCTCAACCTTAGCCCGAACCGCGGTGGCGAAGGCTTGTTTTATTCCGCAGTCACCTTTCAGCGACGTCGACGATCGCCTCGGCGAATGCCCGCGGCGCTTCCTGCGGCAGATTATGTCCGATGCCGCCTGTGATTGTGCGGTGTTCATATTCGCCGATGAATTTCTTCGTGTAAGCGCCAGGCTCCGGATGCGGCGCGCCATCGGCGTCGCCTTCCATCGTGATGGTCGGCACCGTGATCGCCGGAGTGGCGAGCCGTTTTTCCAGGTCGTCATACTTCGCCTCGCCTTGCGCGAGGCCGAGCCGCCAACGGTAATTGTGGATCACGATGGCCACATGGTCCGGATTGTCGAAAGCCGCTGCGCTGCGATCGAAGGTGGCGTCGTCGAAGTTCCACTTGGGCGAAGCGAGCCGCCAAATGAGCTTCGAGAAATCGTGGCGGTATCTTATCGTAGCCTTCGCGGCCCCGCTCGGTAGCGAAATAGTATTGGTACCACCATTGCAGCTCGGCCTTCGGCGGCAACGGGACATGGCCGACCTCCTGGTTACTGATGAGATAACCGCTCACCGAGACCAGCGCCTTGCAACGCTCGGGCCAGAGCGCTGCGACGATATCTGCCGTCCGCGCGCCCCAGTCAAAGCCGCCGATCGTCGCCTTCTCGATCTTCAGCGCGTCCATCAGAGCGATGATGTCGACAGCGACTGCGGACTGCTGGCCATTGCGTAGCGTGTCGATCGACAGGAATCGCGTGGAACCGTAGCCGCGCAGATACGGCACGATCACCCGAAAGCCTGCCGAAGCGAGCATCGGCGCGACGTCGACAAAGCTGTGGATGTCGTAGGGCCAGCCGTGCAGCAGAATGACAGGAGCGCCATTGGGGGGACCGGCTTCGGCGTAACCTACGTTCAAGGTGCCCGCGTCGATCTGCTTGAGCGTACGGAATGACGTATTCGTTCCAGGCTTTACTACGGGCAGGCTCGGCGGTTTGCTTTGCGCGGACGCGGGCCGCACGAGGCCAAGCTCTGCCGCGGCAACGGCTAGAACTGCTGCACCGATGAGGTGACGCCTGTGGCGATCGATGTTGTCCACGACTTTTCTGTCGGAAGACATTCTCGCACTTAGCGGGCGGTTGCCGCATCTTCGATGACTTTAGACACCGCCTGGGAATGCGAGATCATTACGACATGTGAAGCTCCCTCGACAACTGACGTCGCCCGCGGGTGGGCGCGCTCGGCCATGAAGGCATGCAACTGCGGTGGAATCGCGGTGTCCCGATCGCCGTATACGAACCGTTGACGGGATGGTCTTCCAGGCCGGCTCGGTTGCAGGTTCACTGAACGCGATGTCCGTGACGGGCCTCTGCGCCGCCGCCGCTAGTCTCGCGGCGTCCGCGGGCACGTCCGGTGCGAACGCATCGTGGAATTTTTCCTGCTGAACATAGAGGTCATGGCAGCCACCAGGTAGCGGCACCGGCGGGGCTAGCGCGGGGCCAACCAAGCTGCCCGGAAACTTGCTATTGAGGTCGCCGGCGTTTTCTCCGGCGTCGGGCGCAAAGGGTGCGACATAGACAAGCGCTTTCACATTCGCCTGACCGTTCGCCGCGTTGCTAATCACCATGCCGCCGTAGGAATGCCCCACCAGCACGACCGGCGTGTTGATGGTGGCGAGAAGAGCGCGCACGGTGTCGGCGTCGCCCTTGACGCTACGCAGCGGATTGGCTGCGGCGACGACCGAATAACCGCCTCTCTCAAGGATTGTGATGACGCCATACCAACTCGATAAATCGGCGAAGGCGCCATGCACAAGAACGATGGTCGGTTTGGCGGGCTGTGCCGTTGCTACAGTCCCCGTCAGCAACAGGCCGACCAATGCCCAGACTGCCACGAAGATCTTCATTTGAAGCTCCCTCCTCTTGCATTCGGCCAGGGATCGAGCGACGCGGGCCGCCTTGCGATCAAGGCGCCCGGCAGCCGCTGGGGTTCCAGAGCTTATCATATTCGCCCCGAGGCTATAGGCCGCCCCTTCAACAACGGAATGTCCGCGATGGGTCGTCATGAACGTCGATTTTGAGCCGCCTTAACCTCGTCCGCTTTACACCCGGTAGCGAGCAAACAGCGGACATCGAACGAAGTCGCAGAAGGGCCATGAGCGGTCATCGCAACCACGTTGCACGTGCGCATAGTCGCAGCACACGGGGCAGCCCTAGACCAATCTTGCGCCTCCGTCACAGTCAAAATCGCCCCAGTTGTGAATTCGTTGCTGACAAGGAACAGGACGGCTTGCCCGACATCGCTGGGTGCGCCAACGCGGCCGACCGGAACGCTCGCGGCCGAACTTTCGTACATCGCTCGCCGAGCATCCTCCGACATGCGGTCCCAATAGGGAGTGGCAATCAAACCAGGCGATACCGCGTTGACGCGGATCGGCGCGAATTCGAGCGCCAAAGGCCCGATGATCGCTTGCAGGGCTCCGTTCACCGCAGCGAGTCCCGAGGTGCCCTTGATGGCGCGCCGACCAGCCGCGCCCGTGATCAACGTTATCGATCCGGAACTGCGAATGTGACCTACTCCATGGCGGATGGCGTTGAGATAGGGCCAAAACTTGTTGTCGAAGCCGGCTCGCACCTTTGCCTCATCGAGGTCCTTAAACGCGCCAATCGCACTGCCGCCACCGAGGGCGACGATCAGGTGGTCGATTTCCCCAACCCTCGCGAAAAAGGCCTGCAGTTTCATGGCATCGCGTGGCGGCGACATGTCGAAGCTAACTTCCTGGACCATGAAAATAGCGTTGAAGTTAGAGGACGCATCGCCCGCCATGCGACAGGCGATCGATGCCATGCTTGACGCGGTGCCAAAGCGATAAGTACTCCCGCTGAGCGCTCGGCCTGAACACGTCCTACTGTTAGCCCTGGCCGATGGCCGGGGCTTTTGGCCGTTTGCCCCGGCAAGCCGCGAAGGTAGGAACCCTACCTTTTCAAATTCTTCAGAATGGCGCTAATGATCAATCGTCTGCCTGCGAAACAATCTTCGAAGTGTCGCCCACTTCTGTTTTGGCGCTGTTGGGTTCTTGTCAATCCCGGCTTCAGCGAGAGTGGGCTTAGCAAGATCGGGTTTATTCAAAACCTGATCTTTCTTCGGTTGCGCCTTTGATCCTCCCGGAGGTTTCGCCACACCACCTGTCGCCTTTTGCTCGGCTATTTTTGGCGGTGCCGGGAGCACTTTTTTGGCTTTGGGTTTTCGTCCTCTGGATTTCGGCATAATCTAGTTTTGATACCTCGACTTTTGGCGCGCTGCGCGGACGTAGATCATCATACCACGATCGCTCGGGCGAATTTTACTTGCGCAAATGTCCAAATCCGCTGACCAGATTACCTTTGACCTTAAACCGCTCAAAGTCGGGGAAGGCTGCTACATCGTTGTTACCTTTCCCGGCGGCATGCAAGAGCACGTTCCCGGCTTCCAGTGTGTCGCTGAAGCTGAAGAGTGGCTATCGGGCAAGGGACGCCAGACGTCGCTTAAGGGCTAGGGGTTACTCAGCATAAATTTGGACTAAATCTCAACTAACCCCCCGCTGGCTGCATCCCGGGCGGTCGGGGTTACTCGGGCTACAACGCCCTTCGCCGGACTTCCAAGGCGGTACATTCGCTTTCCGTGGTGGAGCCCGTTTTTGTTTTTGCCTCGAGCAGCACATTCCCCGCAAATCGGGCTGCTCGGTCAGACACGGCCTCGAAGGGGACGCGGAAGTATTCGGACTGAAGAGCTCAAAAGCGCCACGACG
>CAVRDC010000035.1:0-33770 GCA_963719745.1 uncultured Alphaproteobacteria bacterium
CATGATTGCTTACACCCCCGCCTCGGGTTGCTGACACTAAAATTGCGCGTGATGAGGACATCATCGCCCCATTGTGGCTCGACAAGCAGTTTTGTCTGGCTCGCAGGGCCTCTCTTCCGGGGTCGGTCACCGCCGGCAGCACTTCGTAGTCGACTTCGATAGAAGTTAAAGCGCCTGATAAGGACTGTGCTTGTCTTCAGCCACGACGGCGGACGGTCCACAACAAGCGCGTACCCAGCTCGCACGTTTTTCGCTCCGACTTCGCTCGTATCCCACGTCGGATATTTGGGTTCATCCCCTTCTTAACTTCGCGTCCAGTGACTACGGTACACGACACCGCCCACCCGCGTGGCTGCTGCTCTTGATCGATTTGACCGAATTCGGGCGTGTGCGTGCGGGCTTCGTAAAACTGCCGCGTCTGTTACTGACGGGAAGCTGAATGTCATCGACGAAAGGGTACCCTTGCCGGCCGCTAGTCGAGAGTTTCGGCAAGCCCTGGGACCGACGCACCTACATAACCCATCGCCTGATGCTCCCCATTAAAGAAACGCGCAAGGGCCTGTTCCGCACATCGATGCCCGCGATCCAAGACGTTACTTATCATTTGATTAATTATTCATGAGCCCGTTTGGTTGTCAATCCCTGAGGCGCGCGCCATCGTGCACCCTTACGCTTCCGAACAGACCTTCGGGTTCAGCCATGAGCGCCGCAACGAAGACGCAATAGAACCCATTGCTAGCGTTCGGTGAAGGCTCAGGACGGAAGGCGGTCAATCGCCTGACCGCACGTCAAAGCCCAAGATAGACTGTCTTGATCTCCGGATTCCCGCCGATGGCCGGACCTTCGCTTTCCAACCTGACACGTCCTTGTTCGATGACATAGGCATAATCGGCGATATCCAGCGTCATCTGAACGTTGTGCTTGGCGATAAAGATCGTCACGCCCGTCGACTGGATACGTTTGATCAGCTTGAAAGATGCTGCGTGACACCGGGGACAACCCGAGGCTGGGTTCGTCGAGAAGCAGGATACTGGATTTCGACATCAGTCCGCATGCCAGGGCCCGCATCTGGTGTTCGCCGCTGGACATACTCCCCGCGCCTGTTGTCGGCGCCGTTCTGTAGTCTCGGGAATAGCTCGAATATCTCCTGCATGCGGCCGCGCGCTGCGGATAACGACGCTGCCTTGCGTCACAGCACCGGAGCGCTCAGCTCCATGAACCTTTTCGTATAGCGGACGCCGTGGTCGGAAAGCGGTCTTGCGGCGGATAATCTGCGATGCGAATTGGGTGGTTTTTCTTTAGCGCTCGCCGCGCCGATAGGCTGCATCAAAGCGCGCGGATAAACCGCGCGCCGCGCAACGAGTCAAGGGCCAGGATGGAGAGGATGTAGGGGATCATCAAATACTCTGGTAGGGAATCTCCAAGCCAACCGGCGCGGCGCCGCTCTGCTGCAGACGGAGCTGCAACGCGTCGAAGAAGGCGAAGAGAGGGTGCCCAAAAATGCCTTCCACGGCCGCCAGGAAGCGAAGACCGTCAACGCGATGCAGATCCAACCGCGGCCGTTGACCATGTTGAAGTAAAAGGCGTTGAAGGCGGAAAGCGTCATGTCGCGCCGGCAAGGCCCATCAAGGCACTGCCAGCGACCACGGCCTCGGTGCGGACCACCCCCACACCGATGCCTTGCCCCTCGAGCGCGGCCGGGCTCTCGCCGGCCATGCGGATGGCAAGCCCGAGCGGGGTCCGGGCCAACACGTAAGCGATCACCAGCACGGCCAAAGGCGCGAGCAGCATCGGTGCGGGCTCCGCCGCCAGAATTTCGCTGACGTATGGAATTTGCGCGAAGAGCCGCAGCGGCGGGAAAGGGTAATCGCCGGCGGTGTCTCGAATCGGAACAGGACGCGATAGGCAAAGAAGGTGAGAGTGCTGGCAAGCATCGTGATGCCGAGGCCGGTGACATGCTGCGACAGGCCGAGAAGAACCGTGAGGACGGCATGCAGCAGGCCGAACAAGGCGCCGACCTGCATGGCGACGAGGAGGCCGGTCCTCAGGTCCATCCCGCAATACACGGCGAACCAGCCGGAGAACGCCCCGGCGACCATGATGCCCTCAATCGGAAGATTGAGAACGCCGGCTCTCTCGCACAGCAAGCCGCCGAGCGTCCCGAAGGTGAGCGGCATGGCGATCCGCGACACGGCAATCCATAAGGCCTGCGATGCAATGACGTCAAAGAGCCAGCCCCCGATCATCAGCCAAATCTCACGCGATAACGGACCAATAAAGTCGCCGGCAGCACGCTCAGCAGCGCGGTGGCGACGATGACGTCCGTCATATAGGTGGGTACGCTGACGATGCGGCCCATCAGATCCCCCGACTATCAGGCCGCCGCCAGGACTGAAGCGACCACGACGGCGAGAGCGTCGAGCTGGCTCAGCATGGCGATGACCATGCCGATGTAACCGTAGCCGACGGCCATGTCGAGCTCAGGTAGCCCGCGCGTCCGGCCACTTCGCTGACGCCGCCCGACCAGCGAGGCCGCCCGATAACAACGCGGTCTTCAGCAGCACGGTGCGGCGGGAATGCCGGCAAAACGCGCCGCCCCGAGATTGGCGCCAACGGCCTTCACTTCATATCCGAACAGGGTGGGCGTCATCACGATGCGCAGGACGCAGCCAACGCGAGCCCGATCAACAACCCGCATGGACCCGCGCGCTGGGCGACCCAACGGGGAAGCTGCAAGGCGTCAATGATGGGATTAGATTGCGGCCATCCCATCGCGGTCGGATCTTTGAGCGGTCCTTCGAGCATCATCGAGACGAATAGCAAGGCGACAAAATTGAGCGGCAGCGTGGTCACGACTTCGTCGACGTCGAACCGTATCTTGGCGATTGCCGGTCCGACAACAGCAGCGCGCCCGCCCCGCACCGGCGGCGATCATCAGCGGCCAGATCACGTAGGGGCTGGCTGCGACGCCCGCCGGTCCCGACGGCGACCGCGCAAGCGCCCGAGGTAGAGCTGACCTTCCGCACCGATATTGTCAAAGCGCGCGCGAAGGCCAGTGCAACGGCCAGGCCGGTGAAGAGGGGTGGCTCTCGGTGAGCGTCTGGGTAATGGCAAAGCGTGAGCCGAAGGCGCTCGAACAGCACCATCGGCGCGTCCGAGGGGCGCGTGCGCCCACAGGATCAGCAGGCTCGAAACGACGAGAACGACCAGGAGGACGAATGCGCCGCCAACACTGTAGCGCGCGGATATCGTGTCGCGCCGCGTGAAGTGCAGGGTCCGTGCCGCGGCTCGCTCCTCGCGCCCCTTATCGGGCGCTGAGCCGGTATAATAGGATACGCGGCTTGCGCTGTCATGGCGAGGCCAATTTCCGCTGTGCTCCACGACGGAGAGGCGGCCGACAAGTGACCGACCGCCATGACAGCGATCCGATCAGCGACGGCGAAGAGTTCATCGAGATCCTCCGAGATCAGCAGCAGGGCCGCGCCGCGGTCGCGCGCCGCGATCAACTGGCGATGGACGTAAGACACAGCCCCGACATCGAGCCCCAGGTCGGTTGAACTAAAAATGATCAACCGCTGGGCTCGCCAAACAACGCACGGCCAAGGATCAGTTTCTGGACATGTCGCTGGGATATATACATTGCTTTGTCGCGGCAGCTGCACATCGAAGTCATCGAGGGTGACCGCCGAGCCAAGACTTGAGCCTTGTCCACGGCGCAAAAAGCCGTCTGAAGAAAGGCCGGGCTGCGCCGGCGCTCGGAAATCGCGTTCTCCCAAACCGAAAGATTGCTATTGATCCTCATCGCGCCTCGATCCTGCGGAATACGGTGCCATCTCCGAATGCCGGCCGTGAGGCGGGGGTCGCGGGCAGGACCTTGCCGTCGACTTCGACGCGCCCCGCCGAGGGGGGCGGCGAGCCCGAACAGGATGTTGCAAAGATTCGCGGCGGACCGTTGCCGGCAATGCCGGGCAATGCCGAAGATTTCACCGCCAGCGACTTTCAAAGGTCGCCTGGCGGTGCTCGGCTGCCTGCTGCCAGGTTGGCCACGGACGAGGCGGCACCATTCACCGCTCTTGAGTTGGGCCCGCTCCCGCACGTCACGCAGCGCGCGCGCGTCGATCATCAGTTCGGCGAGCTCGACCGACGTGACCGCAGCAGCGGCGCACGTCGCCACAACGCGGCCGGTCCGCAGCACGACGATGTGTTCGGCGGATGGCGAGCACTTCCTGCAACTTGTGTGAGATGAAGATGATGTGCTACTATGCATTGCGCGAGCCGGCGCAAGGTCTCGAACAGAGTTGGGCTGTCCCCTGCGGCGTGAGAACCGAGGCCGGGCTTCTCGTTGAGAATGAGGGACGCTCTGCCCGCTCCCGTGGGCCTCGACGATCTCGACGCGCGGGCGTCGCGACAGCCAGCCAGCCGCTTCGATAACCATGGAATCTTCCTGAAGGTTCCTCAGCTCGCGAGCTATGGCGCGGAGCCTTGCGGTCGCCGCCCGCCGGCGCGAGATCGTGGCGAGCAGGCTCTCATTACCGAGAACTGTCGTTATCGAGGACGTTCAGATTTTCGGCCATCGCTAAATGATGGTGCACCATGCCCAGGCGCGGCGGCAAGCGCAATCGCGGGTTCCCGCCGGCAAGCTGCCGTCCCTCGTATCATCTACCCCGCCTGCGCCGGCGACGAGATGACCGAAGAGGATGTTGACGAGCGTGCTCTTTCCCGCGCCGTTCTCGCCGAACAAGCGCTGGGATCACGCCGCGCCCGACATCCTGCAGCCAGATGTATCGTTGGCTACCAGCGCGTCGAACTGCTTGGTGATGCCGCGCAATTCGAGCAAAGGAGCGGAAGCGCCGTCCGTCATCGTACCAGCACGATTACCGCGTCTGAACCGTCTATTTCGGCTCTGTCTCGATAACCTTCACCTCGAGCTTGCCATCGAGCCGAGTATGCTCCCGGGCGCTGACCTTGGCGACAAAGGTCGGCAGGAACCTTGCCCTCGAACCGTGCCAAGCGGGCTGCAGGGACTGAACCCTTGTAAAATAGGCTATAATATTTCCCATAGTCCTTCGGCGGTATTTGTCTTCGCTTTGACCTTCGCGACGGCAGCGTCGATCTGTCATCTTGACATTCCACACAGCTGAGGCGACGATCGTGGCCGGGTACTCGTGCTGAGGTTTTTGATGACATTGCCGAAGGTGGAGCTTGCCGCGCTCCTTCGCGGTATCGGCTGACACCCTGACGTTCTGACCCAGCTATGACGTCGGTGCCACGATCTATCATGGCGAAAAGCGGCCTCTTTCTTCTTCTACGGATCGGAACCTCTCTCCGATGAAGCTGATCATGAACTTGACGTTCGGATTCGCTTAACGTTCGCCTCCATTCAACGCGTGCATCAGCCGATTTACTTCAGGGATCGGGTAGCCGCCGACACTTGACGATCTTGTTCGACTTCGTCAGACCGCCCGCAAGGATGCCGGTCAGAGGAAGCCCAGCTTCCAAAAAACGGTTGTGTGAAGACCGAGAAATTCGGCGCCTGTGGCTTGCCGCTCGAGCCCATCAAGAAGGCGATCTTGGGACACCCTTCGTACCGGAAACCAACTCGCCGACGATCAGATCCAAGCCCTGCTCGGCATCATACCGAACCACCCGCTCGTAGTCAGCGTTGGCGACGCGTTCCGAATAGGAATAAGTTGATATCGCCGCGCTGATGCCGATGGCTGGAACCCTTTGTGGATCTAAAAGTCAAGCGGAGGGGTTGGGTGCTAATCCCCGCTACCTTGATCATGTCGGCGCCCCAGCGTGTGCCCGCCGTGAGACGCGGGTCGCGATGCCGACGCCCACCGAAAGCTGTACTTTGCCGACGAATGTCGCTGTCTCATTCGGCCTCCAAGTCATGATAATGACTTGGAGGCCGAATTCGGCTGCGACGTTCTTCGGCAAAGTACAGCTTTGGGTGGGCGTCGGCATCGCGACCGGCATCTCTCGGCGGGCACACGCTGGGGCGCCGACATGATCAAGGTAGCGGGGATTTACACCCAACCCCTCGAGCAGCAATGGATCGGCAAGATCCACAAAGCGTTGGAGCGAGTCTGCAGTCTGTGCGGCGACATCCGCTTATTCCTATTCGGAACGCGTCGCCAACGCTGACTACGAGCGGGTCATGCGGCAGGATGCCGAGCAGGGCTTGGATCTGATCGTCGGCGAGTTGTTCCCGGTGGAGACGGCGGCGCGGCAGGTTGCGAAGGAGTATCCCAAGATCGCCTTCTTGATGGGCTCGAGCGGCAAGCCACAGGCGCCGAATTTCTCGGTCTTCGGACAACTATATCCTAGGAAGCTAATCTTGATCTGACCGGCATCCTTGCCGGCGGTCTGACGAAGTCGAACAAGATCGGCATGGTCGGCGGCTACCCGATCCCTGAAGTGAATTGGCTGATGCACGCGTTCATGGCGGGCGCACGTTCGGTGAATCCGAACGTCAAGTTCATGATCAGCTTCATCGGAGCCTGGTTCGATCCGCCGAAGAGAAAGGAGGCCGCTTTCGCCATGATAGATCGTGGCGCCGACATCATGTATGCCGAGCGTCAGGGTGTCGCCGATGCCGCAAAGGAGCGCGGCAAGCTCGCCTTCGGCAATGTCATCGACACCCAGCACGAGTACCCCGCCACGATCGTCGCCTCGGCTGTGTGAATATGGGGCCGACGATCGACGCTGCCGTCGCGAAGGTCAAAGCGAAGACCTTTACCGCCGAGGATTATGGAAAATATTCCGGCCTGCGCTACAAGGGTTCGTCCCTGAGCCCGCTCGGCACGTTCGAGGGCAAGGTTCCTGCCGACCTTGTCGCCAAGGTCAGCGCGGCGCAGCAGGCTATTCTCGATGGCAAGCTCGAGGTGAAGGTTATCGAGACAGAGCCGAAATCGACGGTCTGACGCCGTAAGTATGGCTGGTACGATGACGGACGGCGCTTCCGCTCCTTTGCTCGAATTGCGCGGCATCACCAAGCAGTTCGGCGCGCTGGTAGCCAACGATGACATCTCGCTCACGGTCGGGCGCGGCGAAATCGTGGCGCTCCTCGGCGAGAACGGCGCGGGAAAGAGCACGCTCGTCAACATCCTCTTCGGTCATTATGTCGCCGACGCCGGCGGCATAATGATCGAGGGACGGCCGCTTGCCGGCGGAACCCGCGATTAGCGCTTGCTGCCGGCGTGGGCATGGTGCACCAGCATTTTACCTTGGCCGAAAATCTGAGCGTCCTCGATAACGTCATTCTCGGTAATGAGAGCCTGCTCGCACCAATGTCGCGCCGGCGGGCGGCGACCGCAAGGCTCCGCGCCATAGCTCGCGAGCTGAACCTCCAGGTCGACTCCCGGCCATCGTTCGCGGCTGTCTGTCGGCGAGCGCCAGCGTCGAGATCGTCAAAGCGCTCTACCGCGGGCGCGCATCCTCATTCTCGACGAACCCACGTCGGTTCTCACGCCGCAGGAGGCCGCCGATCTGTTCGAGACCTTGCGCCGGCTCGCGCAGTCCGGAGTCGGCATCATCTTCATCTCGCACAAGTTGCAGGAAGTGCTCGCCATCAGCCAACGCATCGTCGTGCTGCGGGCCGGCCGCGTTGTGGCGACGTGCGCCGCTGCTGCGGTCACGTCGGTCGAGCTCGCCGAACTGATGATCGGCGCGCGGCGCCGGCTGTCGTGCGGGAGCGGGCCGAGCTCAAGAGCGGTGAATGGTGCCGCCTCGTCGTGGCCAACCTGGAGCGGGCGCCAAGCTCCGCCAGGCGACCTTCGAAGTCGCTGGCGGTGAAATCTTCGGCATTGCCGGCATTGCCGGCAACGGTCAGTCCGATCTTTGCGACGTCCTGTTCGGGCTCGCCGCCCCCTCGGCGGGGCGCGTCGAAGTCGACGGCAAGGTCCTGCCCGCGACCCCGGCCTCACGGCTCGCATCGGGGGTCGCACGTATTCCGCAGGATCGAGACGCGCTGGGGATCATCGGCGATCTTTCGGTTTGGGAGAACGCGATTTCCGAGCGCCGGCGCAGCCCGGCCTTTCTGCAGAACGGCTTTTTGCGCCGCGACAAGGCTCAAGTCTTCACTCGGCGGATCGTCGATGACTTCGATGTGCGCTGCCGCGACATCCGTCTGCCGGCGCGCCAAATGTCCGGCGGCAATATCCAGAAACTGATCCTTGGCCGTGCGTTGTTTGGCGAGCCCGGCGTGATCATTGCCATGCAACCGACCTGGGGGCTCGATGTCGGGGCTGTGTCTTACGTCCATCGCCAGTTGATCGCGGCGCGCGACCGCGGCGCGGCCGTGCTGCTGATCTCGGAGGATCTCGATGAACTCTTCGCCGTCGCTGATCGGATCGCTGTCATGGCGGCCGGTCACTTGTCGGCCGCCTCTTCGTCGTGGAGCACAGCGGAAATTGGCCTCGCCATGAGAGCGCAAGCCGCGTGATCCTATTATACCGGCTCAGCGCCCGATAACGGGCGCGTGAGGAGCGAGCCTTGGCACGGACCCTGCACTTACGCGGCGCGACACGATATCCGCGCGCTACTATGTGTTGGCGGCGGCATTCGTCCTCCTGGTCGTTCTCGTCGTTTCGAGCCTGCTGATCCTGTGGGCGCACGCGCCCCTCGGACGCGCCTATTGCTGCTGTTCGAGGGCGCCTTCGGCTCACGCTTTGCCATTACCGAGACGCTCACCAGAGCCACCCCCCTGCTCTTCACCGGCCTGGCCGTTGCACTGGCCTTTCGCGCGCGCTTTTACAATATCGGTGCGGAAGGTCAGCTCTACCTCGGTGCGCTTGGCGCGGTCGCCGTCGGGACCGGCGGCATCGCGCCAGCCCCTACGTGCTTTGGCCGCTGATGATCGCCGCCGGTGCGGGGGCGGGCGCGCTGCTCGTGCTCGGACCGGCAATCGCCAAGATACGGTTCGACGTCGACGAAGTCGTGACCACGCTGCTGCTCAATTTTGTCGCCTTGCTATTCGTCTCGATGATGCTCGAAGGACCGCTCAAAGATCCGACCGCGATGGGATGGCCGCAATCTTATCCGATCATTGACGCCTTGCAGCTTCCCCGTCTGGTCGCCCACGCGCGGGTCCATGCCGGGTTGCTGATCGGGCTCGCGTTGGCTGTCGTCCTGCGCATCGTGATGACGCGCACCCTGTTCGGATATGAAGTGAAGGCCGTTGGCGCCAATCTCGGGGCGGCGCGTTTTGCCGGCATTCCCGCCCGCACCGTGCTGCTGAAGACCGCGCTGTTATCGGGCGGCCTCGCTGGCTTGGGCGGCGTCAGCGAAGTGGCCGGACGCGCGGGCTACCTGACGCTCGACATGGCCGTCGGCTACGGCTACATCGGCATTGTCATCGCCATGCTGAGCCAGCTCGACGCTCTCGCCGTCGTGGTCGCTTCAGTCGCGGTGGCCGGCCTGATCGTCGGGGGAGATTCGATGGGCCGCATCGTCAGCGTACCCACCTATATGACGGACGTCATCGTCGCCACCGCGCTGCTGAGCGTGCTGCCGGCGACTTTATTGGTGCGTTATCGCGTGAGATTTGGCTGATGATCGGGGGCTGGCTCTTTGACGTCATTGCATCGCAGGCCTTATGGATTGCCGTGTCGCGGATCGCCATGCCGCTCACCTTCGGGACGCTCGGCGGCTTGCTGTGCGAGAGAGCCGGCGTTCTCAATCTTGGGATTGAGGGCATCATGGTCGCCGGGGCGTTCTCCGGCTGGTTCGCCGTGTATTGCGGGATGGACCTGTGGACCGGCCTCCTCGTCGCCATGCTGGTCGGCGCCTTGTTCGGCCTGCTGCATGCCGTCCTCACGGTTCCTCTCGGCCTGTCGCAGCATGTCACCGGCCTCGGCATCACGATGCTTGCCAGCAATCTCGCCTTCTTTGCCTATCGCGTCCTGCTTCCGAATTCGACGACACCGCCGGCGATTACCCCCTTCCCGCCGCTGCGGCTCTTCGCGCAAATTCCATACGTCGGCGACATTCTGGCGGCGCAGACCGCACCGATGCTGCTCGCGCCTTTGGCCGTGCTGGTGATCGCTTACGTGTTGGCCCGGACCCCGCTCGGGCTTGCCATCCGCATGGCCGGCGAGAGCCCGGCCGCGCTCGAGGGGCAAGGCATCGGTGTGGGGGTGATCCGCACCGAGGCCGTGGTCGTTGGCAGTGCCTTGATGGGCCTTGCCGGCGCGACATTGACGCTTTCCGCCTTCAACGCCTTTTACTTCAACATGGTCAACGGCCGCGGTTGGATCTGCATCGCGTTGACGGTCTTCGCTTCCTGGCGGCCGTGGAAGGCATTTTTGGGCACCCTGCTCTTCGCCTTCTTCGACGCGTTGCAGCTCCGTCTGCAGCAGAGCGGCGCCGCGCCGTTTGGCTTTGAGATTCCCTACCAGATCTATTTGATGATCCCCTACATCCTCTCCATCCTGGCCCTTGTCCTCGTTGCGCGGCGCGCGGTTTATCCGCGCGCTTTGATGCAGCCGTATCGGCGCGGCGAGCGCTAAAGAAAAACCACCCAATGCGCATCGCAGATTATCCGCCGCAAGAACCGCTTTCCGACCACGGCGTCCGCTATACGAAAAGGTTCATGGAGCTGAGCGCTCCGGTGCTGTGACGCAAGGCAGCGTCGTTATCCGCAGCGCGCGGCCGCATGCAGGAGATATTTGAGCTATTCCCGAGACTAGCAGAACGGCGCCGACAACAGGCGCGGAGCATGTCGAGCGGCGAACACCAGATGCGGGCCCTGGCATGCGGACTGATGTCGAATCCCAGCATCCTGCTTCTCGACGAACCCAGCCTCGGGCTGTCCCCGGTGCTCACGCAGCATCTTTCAAGCTGATCAAACGTATCCAGTCGACGGGCGTGACGATCTTTATCGCCAAGCACAACGTTCAGATGACGCTGGATATCGCCGATTATGCCTATGTCATCGAACAAGGACGTGTCAGGTTGGAAAGCGAAGGTCCGGCCATCGCCGGCAATCCGGAGATCAAGACAGTCTATCTTGGGCTTTGACGTGCGGTCAGGCGACTGACCGCCTTCCGTCCTGAGCCTTCACCGAACGCTAGCAATGGGTTCTATTGCGTCTTCGTTGCGGCGCTCATGCTGAACCCGAAGGTCTGTTCGGAAGCGTAAGGGTCGCACGATGGCGCGCGCCTCAGGGATTGACAACCAAACGGGCTCATGAATAATTAATCAAATGATAAGTAACGTCTTGGATCGCGGCGCATCGATGGGCGGAACAGGCCCTTGCGCGTTTCTTTAATGGGGGAGCATCAGGCGATGGGTTATGTAGGTGCGTCGGTCCCAGGGCTTCGGAACTCTCGTCTCGCGGCCGGCAAAGGTACCTTCGTCGATGACATTCAGCTTCCCGGCATGACTTAGCGGCAGTTTTACGAAGCCCGCACGCACACGCCCGAATTCGGTCGATCGATACGACAGCGGCCGAGCAGCTGGGCGGTGTCGTCTACGTAGTCACTGGACGCGAAGTCAAGGAGCAAATGAACCCAATCAGTCCGGCGTGGGATACGAGCGAAGTCGGAGCGAAGAGCGTCGACTGGTACGCGCTTGTTGTGGACCGTGCTCGCTTTGTCGGCGAGGCGGTAGCCGCAGTCGTGGCTGAAGACAAGCACACTGCTTATCAGGCGCTTGAGCTTATCGAAGTCGACTACGAAGTGCTGCCGGCGGTGACCGACCCGGAAGAGGCCCTCAAGCCAGACAGCCCTCTTGTCGAGCCACAATGGGGCGATAATGTCCTCATCACGCGCAATTTTAGTGTCGGCGACCCCGAAGGGGCCTTTTCTGGGGACAAGGCGATAGTCAAAGGGGTCATCGAGTGCAATCGCGTTACTGGCACGTCGCTTGAGCCGCGTGGCTGCTTAGGTTCTTACGATCCATACACGGACGTGCTGACGTTCTGGGATTCAACGCAGAGTCCTCATTGCGTCCGGGTTTATCTCGCTGAGACGCTTCGAATGAGCGAGAATAGTATCCGCGTCATCCAACCAGATGTCGGCGGCGGATTTGGACTCAAGCAGCCACCTTCCAAGAAGAGCCGCTTATTGCTTATCTCACTCGTAAGTTATGCCGCCCTGTGAAGTGGATCGAAGAACGGAGCGAGAATTTTCTGACGGGTGGTCATGCGCGCGACACTCGCTTTCACTATGAGGCGGCATTTTCTGGCGATGGCGTGGTGACGGGTATTCGGCTGCGCGTGATAGCGGATGTGGGTGCGCCTTGCGCGCTGTGTGGTTGGGGTATGTCGTTCGTCACTTGGTACTGCCTACCAACGGTCTATCGGATCAAGAACGTGAGTATGCAACTATACTCGGTGGTTACGAACAAATGTCCATGGAACTCGTATCGCGGTTACGGCAAAGACGCGGCGACATTCCTAATGGAACGTATTTTGGATCATGTTGCGCGCGCCGCTAAGCTTGATCCGGTTACTGTCCGGATTAAGAATTTCATTCCCCCGTCGGAATTTCCGTATCCGCAGGCCTCCGGCGCCATTCTCGACAGTGGCGATTACCCTGCGGTCTTTCGCAAACTTCTCGACCAAATTGACTACGACGGTTTTAAGCGTCTGCAGGACACCGAGCGTAAAAAGGGGCGCCATCTAGGCATCGGCCTGAGCATGGAGCTTACCCCTGAGGGCGCTTCGATGCCGGGTTCCGTCATGATTTGCGGTTACGACGGGACGACCGTTCGCGTGAGCCCCGACGGCCAGGTCACCGTTCTTACTGGAATCACATCTCCCGGCTCAGGCAATGAGACCGCAGTTGCGCAAATCGCGGCGGACGAGCTTGGATGCTCGATCGGCCGAGTGAAAGTAATTGAGGAGACACCGAGAGTTTCCGCGGGGTAACGGCAACTTCAGCTCCCGAAGCGTGATCCTGGGGGGCTCGGCGACGCATCTCGCTGCGGCCGATCTGCGCCAAAAAATGCTCAAAGTCGCGGCAAGCATGCTTCAGGTCCGAGCAGAAGACTTGCCGGCGAGAATGATCGGATCTTTGTCGTGGGTTCTGCGGATAGGTCCGTGGGCTTTGCGGAAGTCCTAGTCAGACGTATCGCCATACGCACGGCATGCACATGGATGGGATCGAGCCGGCCCTCGAAGTCACGGCCAACCTCAAGATTGAAAACGTCTATCACCAGCCTAAGCGCCAAGGACGGTTTAGTTCATACCCGACGTGGCCTTACGGGGCGGCAGCTTGCATAGTGGAAGTCGATCAAGACACAGGGGGTGTTACCATCCTACGCTTTTGTGCTTGTGCACGATGCGGGGACGATCGTAAATCCGCTACTCGCCACCGCAAATCTGCACGGAGGGCTAGCGCAGGGAATCGGCGGCTCCATGTACGAGGAGATCGTCTACGACGACATAGGTCAACTCCGCACAACAACGTTCATGGACTATACGATTCCCACGGCCGTTGAGCTTCCTCGCTTTGAAATCGGCCACCACGAGACACGCTCACCCTTCACGCCGCTAGGAACGAAGGGCGTCGGCGAGTCCGGTGTCGGCGGCACTATGAATGCGCTCTGCAGTGCGATCGAGAACGCCCTGGAGCCCCTAGACGTACGGTTCACTCGTCTGCCGTTACGGCCGGACCGGGTCTGGAATAGTACAGGCCGTGCGAGCGAGGGTGTAATCGGCTATGATTTCTCAAGAATTTCAATTTTACCGACCCACAGAATTTTCGGACGTGCTCTGGCTGCTTGGACAAGATCTGGGCGACGCGAGAGTGCTGGCGGAGGGATCGACGCTCGTTCCGGCGATGAACCTCGGAATTGCTCGGCCGGACGTCATCGTGTCGCTCAATCATGTCAAGTCGCTGGATGCCATCGTGGTGGGTGGCGGAAGCCTGCGGCTCGGCGCGCTCGTTCGGCATCGGCGAATTGAGACAGACGATCGGTCCCGCGCCGCTTGCCCGCTGCTTAACGAGGCGGCCGGCTTAATAGCGGACGTGCAGGTACGTCACCGTGGATCGGTTGGCGGCAGCTTGGCGCACGCGGACCCCGCAGCCAACTATATACCGGCTATGCTGGTGCTCGGCGCGCGATTCAGGCTTGCTAGTCGCGTTGGCGAACGTTGGTTGCACGCTGGAGACTTTTTTAAAGGCCCTCTTGAAACAGCTCTCAAACCGGGAGAGGTTCTTGCCGAAATCACCGTGCCCGTGCAGACGGCTACGCAAACCTCAGCCTACCACCGGATCGCGCGCCTCCACGGAAGTTTTGCAATCGTAAACGCCGCGGCGGTGGTGGATGGTGACGCTGAGGCGAAAATCGCCGTGAGCGGCGCAACAGCAAAACCTATCGTGGTGGAAGAACGTATTGGCACCCTCGTCGGGAACCCGGAAAAATTAGTTGAACGCATTGGTGATGCGGTGCACGCCGCTTGCCGCGAGCCGATTGATGACCTTTATGGGACCTCCGAATACCGTCGTTCAATGGCGCGGGTCGCCGCAAGGCGTGCGCTTGCAGAGGCTTTGCGGCGCCGCAATACTCCAAACATTAGAGAGGAACTATCGTGAAAACTGAATTGTCGCTGACGGTGAATGCAAAGACAGTCGCGGCTGCGGTGATACGCGAACCTGCCTGGTGGATTTCCTCCGCGACAATCTCAAACTTACCGGAGCGCACGTTGGCTGCCGTACCGGACATTGCGGTGCCTGCACGGTTATCTTGATGGGCAGACCGTGAAGTCTTGCTCGATTCTGGCCGCCGACGCTGATGGTCAAGAAATCATTACGATAGAGGCGCTGAGCACGACGCTTCAGGATCTGCATCCTGTCCAGCAGGAGTTCATAGCCCATCAAGGACTGCAGTGCGGCTTCTGCACCCCCGGCATGATCCTTTCGGTGCTGCAGCTCCTATCGGAGAACCCTAATCCAACCGAAGAAGAGATCGGCTCGGCATTGCTGGCAATCTGTGTCGATGTACAGGCTACCACTTCATCGTGGACTCGGTTTATGCGGCGGCGCGTCGCCTCGCCGGCACGCGAATTGAGATGCATCAGATCGCTACAAATTCGGTCGGTATGACGCGTCCATAAGGCCGTTCCATGGAGGCATGGTTTGCCAACATAAACTACGTGTGCCTAGAGCCTGGCGAAGAAAATACTCCCCATACGCATACGCGATCCGAAGACACTATCTTCATCCTGGAAGGCGAGGGCACTATTCACGACTTCACGAACGGGAAAAGTCTGGCCTTTCATGCCGGGCGCGCGGTTCACGTCCCGGGCGGCATCAAACACGCGGTTGCCGCGGACAAAGGCGTCGGCATTGTCGGCGTTGGTGGGCCAAGTCCGGCAGACGTACCGCTGCTCAAGGCCGTTGGCGCTCTACCGCGATAAGGCAAGCCCAAAAATGCCCACTTCGATAGCGGCCGTCCAGTTTACCGCCATTCCGGGTCAAGCGCAGAATAATCGGGCCCGAACACTGGACTTCATTCACACTGCCGCGACTTGCGACGCGCGCATCGTCGTCCTCCCCGAGCTGGCAGTATCGGGCTACTGCCTAGACCGAACTTTGCTCGAACCGGCGGCAGAAGAGTTGAACGGTGCAACACTGGAAGCTTGGGCTAAAGCGGCAGCGACGCTGAGCGTCGTTATTGGGGGGGCTTCTGCGAGAAGGCCGAGGGAAAACTGTACAATTCGGCGCTGCTCGTCGGACCGAACGGTCTTTTGCTGCACTACCGGAAGCTGCATCTTTTTGATCGCGAGAAGCTTGTATTCACGCCAGGCGATCTCGGGCTTGGCGTCGCCGATACACCGTTCGGTCGGATAGGTCTCTGTGTTTGCTATGACCTGCGCTTCGTGGAGGTCATGCGTTGCTTGGCGCTGCAAAATGCCGATCTGATCGCCGTGCCGACTGCATGGGTGAGCGGCTTCGACAAGGTCGTACGTGATGGCGATGGGCTGATCGGTCAAGCGCGGGGAGCAATTGTTCAAGCAAATCTGAATCAAGTCTTTGTTGCTTGCGCCTCGCAGTCTGGAGAAGCGAATGGGGCATGTTTTCTTGGGTCGTCGTTAATCGCGGACCCTTATGGACGCGTTCTGTCCGGACCCCTGGACGAGACCGTCGAAGATATGGTCATTGCACCATTCGAGTACTTGCTGGTGCGCGAAGCTCAAAACCGCTCGGAACTGATTCGTGCTCGTTCCGACCGCCGGTCCGACGTTTATGAGCTGCGGCTCAGGAACCAAGCCCTCTAGGTGCGGCAGGCATGAAACGACTTCAAAAATTCACAATCCCCCAACCACTGCCTGTAGCTCGGGAGTCCTTCCACGACGTACCGATCGTGGGGCGATGCGTTCCTGGCGCGGAATACCTTGGTCCGCGTGGCGGCAATGAAGCTTCTCGGAAATGTGACTTCGAAAGTCGATCCTTCTAAAACAGGCTTCGAAGGTGGCGCCACCGTCAATTACCACGAAGTTGAGAAATCCGTCCGTGTCGAAGGCCAGGGGTACGACGAGAAGAGTTCCAGCCGGCCGCAAGATGGCGGTGACCGGCCAGCTATCCGAGGGCTCATCCACCACGGTCGTTTGCGTGTCCGCAGACATTCGGCGTTTCGGTAAAATCCCTGCAGCTTGGTCGAACCGGCTTGATTACCGAAATAACAAAGCCCTCGTCCTTAACTTGGTCCGAAACACGGACACTGAATTGCGGCAGCTGTCATCGCGGCAGGAAAATGTTCAGGAGTCCTCCTCCCGCAGCGCCGCGAGAGTGGTCAGCGGAATTCGTATGATCCCGCTTGCAACGAAGTCGCGGTTGAATTCGCTCTTCGCGCTAGGCGTCAATTGAACCAACGGAGGGTCACCATAATGAAAATCGTCGATCTCTCGCATGTCATGAACGTGCATACGCCGGGATGGGTAGGGTACGCAGGCAACAAAATGTACTACGCCCAAAATCTGCAGACAGTCCGCATCGTTGCCCAGCGGATCGACACGGCACTGCATGTCGGGACCCACTTCGACGGCGCAATGCATGCGACCGACGATCCTAAGGGGGATATGGCGCACCTGCCGCTCGACTATCTCGTCAACCGCGGTGTAGTTGTCGATATCTCAAAGCATATGCGTGACTGGGCGGTCATCACACCGGAGATCATCGAGAGCGCGGGTGCGGATATTCGCGAGGGTGACATCCTGATCCTGCACACCGGATGGCATCGCCATTATGAAGGTCAGTCGCAGCAGGATCTGGTGCGCTACTTCTGCTACCATCCCGGCCCCAATCTTTCGACGCTGCAGTGGATGCTCAAGAAGAAGATCAAGTGGTGGGGGATGGACACCGGGTCATGCGACCATGCGATGAACACCTCAATCCGTTACATGCGCCCTGACCTCGCCGAGGAGTTTACCAAGAAGCACGGCAAGACTCCCGGCGAGTTCTTCGGCACCTTCGAATACACCCACAAGCGTTCCGGCCGCAAGGTGTCGGCCGACGTGTTCCCGTTCCACAACTGGGCGTTCCAGGAAGGACTACTGCACGCCGAGAATATCGGCGGAGACATCGAAGTGATGCTGAACAAGCGCTGCATCATCGGCGCGTTCCCGTGGCGCTACGAAGGGCTCGAAAGCTGCCCGTGCCGCATTCTTTGCTTTGAGGACGTAGGCACTTCGGTCGAGGCGGTTGGGCATGCAGCGAAAGCGATTTTGCCCGCGCGCTAGGAGCAACGACGATACGCATCGGGGCTCAGCGCGTCGAGGATATGACGCAATGATATCCGAACACACCGCTCACTGAACAAGGATGCGCCGATCTCTCGTCCGATTCAGCGGGTCGGGATTGTCGCTTCACGCCCAATCCTGGGCGGTCTGCATCATCACTATGCTCGGATTTTAGTTTTCGGCACACACAGCCGCGCGATCGCGTGGCCCATCGGATGTTTGCGGGACGCTATGGGCGTCCGCTGAGGTTGGTCGGGGCAATAGGATTCGAGCCTGCGAGCTTCTGGTGCCAAACGAGGCGCGTTACCAGACTGCGCCATACCCCAAGCGAGCATTGATCAGCGCCATCGTGGGTAGCGCAGATCGATGCAGCCAAGCCGTGTGTTGCTCAGGCGGCGGGCGTTGCCGGCAGTTCGCCGGTTACCGCCTTGGCGAAATTGCCGAAGAACTGGTCAGCCATTTTTTTGGCGACGCCGTCGATCAGACGGCTGCCAAGTTGTGCGAGCTTACCGCCGACATTGGCCTCGACATCATAAGAGAGCAGGGTGCCTCCGGGCGACGCATCGCTGAGACCGACCGCCGCGCGCCCCCTTGGCAAAGCCAGCCACGCCGCCTTCGCCCTGTCCCGAAATCTTGTAACTGTTCGGCGGGTCCAGATCGGACAGCATCACGGCGCCCTTGAACTTCGCGCTCACCGGACCGACCTTGATCTTGGTCGTGGCGGCGAAGCCGTTGTCGCCCGTGCGTTCAAGCAACTCACAGCCGGGAATGCAGGCTTTCAGCACTTCCGGGTCATTGAGCTTAGCCCACACGGTCTCGCGGTCTGCCGCAAGCGTAACCTCGCCATTCATCTTCATCGCCATAACCAGTCTCCTAAATCTGCGTCTTTTCGGGCGGGACTTAAAGGCAAAGCCGCACCTTCTGGTTGCAAGTCGAAATAGGGCTGTGAAACTTTTCAAGCACCTAGCATTGTATTGTGGGCACGCAACAGGGATGCGGCACTCCTCAAGCATTCCAGTTTCAACTTGCATTAAAGAAAATACCTAATTATCATTTGATAATCAACAAGGTGGAGATTGCCCTTTGCCAAATGGCTCCGGCATTTCGGAAGTGGTCGAGGTGGTCGAGGTGGCACCGAGGGGAAAATAGATATTTCTAGACTTCACTGTCGACGAAAAATCAGAAGGCGGACAACCCCACGATCAAAGTCCTCTTACCTTGCATTTTAGTTTCAAGCTGCCAGGCGTTTGGCGCTGCGTTTAGCCGTTTGGCGCTTGAGCACTTGCTCATAGCCGGAAATCATGGCGTCGACAGTAATTTCCACGAGGCTCGCAAGCGCTTTCGCGTCAACTGAAAGACGGTAGATCTGATGACGGATTGCCTGATAGTACAATCCACCGTGAAAGATCCAGAGATATTCGATTTCTTCTTTGGAAAGTGACTTTTCGTTTGTCGAGAAACGTAAATGCGCGCGAATTTCAAGCGCAATCGCGCGCAACACCGGTTCTGTCACGCGTTTAATATAGCGCCGATTGAGTTCGCCGCCAGCGAGACCAGCAAACATATATAGGCGAATCCACTCAAAATCGTAGTTTTCGCGCGCATAGGCATAGCAGAAATTGATAAGGCGCGTTCGGAGATCGCCCTCGGATTGCCGGATCATGGAAAGCCAGTCTCGCCGTGCCAAACGTGAATACGCGAGGTCGACAACCGCATCAATCAATTTCTCTTTCGTCGAAAAGTAGCGAAAAAGAAGCGGCTGCGTGACGCCAATCCGCTGAGCCAGCACCCTAGTGTTGGCCTCGAAGCCGTGCTCGGCAAAAAAGCTAAGCGCCTCATGGACGATCTGACGGCGACGCTCGTCAGGCGACAATCGGACCTTCTTCTTAGTTAGGACTTTCTTCTTGGTTCTGTATGGCACGAGTGCTCGCAGAAGCCATTCGTCGGTGCAACGCTAACGTGTGCACAACTAGTTTGGGTGTAACAGTGGCTAGCGGTAGACTATTTGAGCTCGATGTTCAAGGCTCGAATTGTGCCATTTGGCTTCTTGGATCGGCTCTAATGCTTGCATCAATTCCAGCCGCAAATGCTTTTGATGAAGAAGCACTCGGCGCCATCGCCAGGAAGGCGATCGACCGCAAGACGGGTGCGCGGGGTCTGCGCTCTATCATGGAGGCTATACTCCTTGACACCATGTTCGACATGCCAAGCCTCGAAGGCGTCGAGGAGGTCGTGATCTCTCAGCAGGTCGTCGAGGGCACCGCAGCACCGCTCTACGTTTACGCCGCTCGCGCCGGTGGCACGAGGGCGACCTAATGGCGCTTTCGCCGGATGGACGAGCGATAGAAACCCGACCATCGGACGCGAGGCCGCCGTGGGCGGCATACGCGACAGACCATGACGCGGCGCGGGCTCAGCGCTGGGCGTGGAGAGACTGATGGCAAACAAGACCAAGGCAACACCGCAGAAGGAAGAAGCGCGGGAGAAGGGTCCCGAGACCCGGATGCGCCGCTGCCGCTGCTCGATCTCTGCGACGCCGCCGTCACGAAGATGTTCAAGCAGGCCAAGAAGCCCGGCTACGTCACCCACGAGCAGCTCAATGCAGTCATACCGTCGGAGGAGGTCACCTCCGAGCAGATTGAGCATATTCTGGCGATGCTCAACGAGATGGGCATCAACGTGGTGGAGACCGAGGAGGCCGAGAGCGAGGAAACCGAGTCCGGCGAGCTGGTCGAGGTCACGCCGAAAATGCCGGCCAAATCCGAGGCCAAGGAGCCGACCGAGCGCACCGACGACCCGGTACGCATGTATCTTCGCGAGATGGGCTCAATTGGGCTGCTCTTCGCGCCAAGGCGAGGTCGCCACCGTCAAGTGTATTGAGGCCGGCCGCGAGGCGATGATCGCCGGGCTGTGCGAGAGCCCGCTCTCCTTCCAGGCCGTCATCATCTGGCGCGACGAATTGAACGACGGCAAAGTGTTCCTGCACGACATTATAGACCTCGAAGCGACGTATGCCGGGCTCGACGCCAAGGCGGTGCCGGCTGGCGTTCCGGGCGTCGATGCGCGGCCGGCAGCGCCCGCGAGGGCGCCACCGTTCCTCCCGGTCGTCTCGCCGCAGCCTGTGGCGCCGCCGTCGGCCCCACCGGCCCCCACGCCGTTCAAGCCCAAGTCGCTGAACGGCAACGGCGAGGAGCAGCCCGAGGAAAGCGCGCTCGGCGAAAGCGACCTGGACGAGGACGATCTCGAAAACTCGATGTCGCCGGCGGCAATAGAGGCCGGGCCATCCCTGCTCCTACGACGACGACAGTGCGGCTCATAGTTCGGCTCCTCGGATGGGGGCGGAGGTCGCATCGGCACCTCGGTAAAGGCGCCATACCTCGCCCACGTTCTCGACCACGAGATCGGGGCGCCTGGCTTCGGGTAGGGCATGCAGCGCCTCGCGTCCGGCGATGCCCGTGGTGACGAGGACGGAAAGCGCTCCGCCCCGACGGGCCATGGCAATTTCACCGCCCGGATCGTCGCCAACGACTACTAACGCTTCGGCCGGCACGCCGATCAAACGCTCGACGCTTCTGAGAGCTTCACGCGACGGCTTGCCGAGCAGGACGGGGCGCTTGCCGGTCAGGCTGGTGATCATGGCCGAGATCGCCCGCGCGGTGCCGATAGCACGGCCGCCGGCGGTGGCAAAAAATGCATCGCCCGAGGCGGTGAATAGCCGCGCACCGCTCCACACGGCGTGGCAGGCGGTCTCCAGGTCGTCCATCGTGAAGTCACGCGACCAGCCGACGAACACCGCATCCACCTCGGCCCGGCGATCCGTGCCGACCACGGTCAGGCCGGCCTCGACGAAGGGGACCACGGTACCGCGCGTTCCGATCACCATCACTCGTGCGATCCTCCGGCGTGCAAAAGTAAGCGGCGGCGATGGAGGCCGGGGTCTGCATTCGAGCGTCGGGGACCGGGAGGCCGACACCGCGGAGCAGGGCAGCGAGTTCGGCTGGCGGCTTGAGCGTGCCGTTAGTGAGTACCGAGAAAGGCAGGCCCATCCCGGCCAGCCCGTTGATCGTGTCGGTGGCGCCGGGCAGAGATCGCACGCTTTGCTGCCCCGCATCACTGAGGACCAGCGTTCCGTCCATGTCGAACACAAAACCACGGGCGGCGCGGAGGCGCGCGACAGCCCCGAGGGAGGAGATCAAAATGCACCTCCGCAGGAAAGCTCCAACGAGAGGCCAGGCCTCTCGATTCGGAGAAAATGCAGGCGGTCCGCCTGACAGCTCCCGCTGGCAGCTTGAAGAGCGGACCGGTGTCGGAGTTGTGGCCGATGGATGGTAAACCAGCCGAACAAGGTGCGGGACGGTGCCCCCATGGGTGACACTCCCGAACTCATCCGGGCAACGAATATGCGCGACGCCTTCCAGCAGGCCGGAAAGCGGGTTCGCGAATGGTGCATGCCCAATGCAGGCGGTCTAATACCAAATCTCATTGATCAAAACCCATGAGCCCACGATCTCAATCCCGAGCCATCTGCAGCATGATAGAACGCTTGCTTGCCGGCCGACCACGCAATGCTACCGGCTCGACCGGCCGCGAGATGATCGATCCACCGGCCTTTGTCATCGGCAAAAAGACATTTGATGACCCCCGCTTGGTCTGACACCGCGACGCGTCCGTCATCACCGCCGGTCATCAGGCGCCGACTGTCAGCGGCAGAGGACAAAATCCCGCCGTCGTGTAATTTTAGTCTACGTTCGCCACCTTCAGCCGGAACGAAAAGGGCGGCTTCTTCCGCCAGCACGAAGACTGCCATATCGTCGAGAAAAGCGACGGCGACGCTAGTCGCATCCGCTTCAACCTTGCGGATCTTTTCAATCACGACGGTGTCCGCTTCCTCCTGTGTCATTTGACGCGGCCTTTATACCAAACTGCGGAGGCCTTGATTCACCTGCGCCATCTCAGCCCACGAGAGTGGCGCACCATCTTATTGAAATACCTCAAAGTTTTCGCAATGATGCTCGCGGCGCTTCATCACAATGGGCAACGTCTCTGAATATTTTGGTATTAGGAGCCAACTATTTTACGCCCGATCATCCCTGTTTCTGCGTAAGCGCCGCCGCGCAATTGGCGAAGAAGAGGTCGGCAATTTTCTTTGCCGCTCCGGCCACGAGCCTTTGACCCAGCTGTGCAATTTTGCCGCCAATTTGCGCCTGTGCGCGATAGCTGAGATTGGTGCCTTCGATGATATCGGTGAGCGTGACCGCCGCATTGCCTTTGGCGAAACCGGCGATACCGCCTTCTCCCTCGCCGACAATCGTATAGGTTTGTGGCGGGTTGAGATCCTGTAGTCGAACCTTGCCCTTGAACCTCGCTTTCACCGGCCCAACCGCGAGCTTGACGATCGCGAAAAATTCCGTTTCCGAGAGCTTTTCGAGCGACTCACAGCCGGGGATGCACCGCTGCAGAAATTCAGGATCATTTAGAGCGGACCACACTGCATCGCGCGGAAGTGGCAGGATGTATTCACCAGTCATTTCAAGGGCCATTGTCGGTTCCTTCACTATGTGTAATGTGAATTCGCTCAGGACTGTGCTTCAGCATTCATGCCACGTGAAGAAGCGAGCACCGAGATAAGCTCCATGCATATGCGCGTCATTGATGAGATCCTTGCTCGCGCCTTGATGAATGATGCAGCCCGATTCCAGCACATAAGCATGATCGGCGAGCGCGAGCTATGCATTTGCTCGGTCAGCAGGATGGCGATGCCGCCCGATGGCGTGCTTCGACGATTGATGCGACTTGTGCGACGAGCTTGGAAGAAAGGCGGAGCGACGGCTCGTCGAGCAGCCGTAGTTCCGGCTCTTCGGCGAGCGCAACGATGGACTCCCAACCTCTGCTGGCCATAGGAGAGCTTGCCCGCGCACTGGCCAGCGCAGGCTGAAGTCCAATGAAGTTCAGGATCTTGCGCGGCGCGGGTCTTGGTTGCGCTTTCTTCCCGATGGTGTCGGGCGCTGCCGATGAACGCGACGACTGCAGCGTCCCCCAGTCCGGCAGGGCAAGACATTGCGCGTCAGGTACGCAATGGAAAGGCCAACGGCCGAATCGGCGATCCCGTTGAGCCGCGCAGCCGGATCGGTGCACCGAGGAATGCAAACTCGTAGAGCTTGTCCCGCGACAGCTCCTCGAGATTCATGCACTCCATCTGCGGAACGCCCGCTTCGGTGAGGAAATGGCAATGGCCCGGAAGCCAGTTGTCCTCGTTTCCCGACGGCGTCTTCTCGACCGCTTCATTATCGGCGCCAACGACGACAATATTCTGAGAGGTCAGCCATTTGGCCGTCTCTAGAGTGACGCCAGGGCTGTTGCCGAACACCCGTGTGCCGTCCGGCCAGTATCGCATGCGGCCAGTGCGCAGCAATACGGCGTCGCCTTCGCGGATTGCCACGCCCTGTTTCTTGGCCGCGGCGTGGCAATCGTCGATGCTGATGCCGTACGACGGAGACAGGCACTCGACGCCCTTGAAGGCCGCAATATCGAGCAACAGGCCGCGCGTGATGATTGGCACGATCTGCTCACTGCCGCCCTTTTGCCAGGCGCGGCTGCCGAGATGCTCGTCGGCATCGAAGCCGTTGTAGATCTTGCGGCCGTAGCCGAAGTGATTAAGGCTGTCGATGTGCGTGCCGGTGTGGGTATACATCAAGATCACGTCACCCGAATATCCACAGCACGAATTGATCCGCTTGCCTTGGCCATTGAGATTATCGACCACGGTGCCGCGCGGCGTGTGGGTCATCCAGATCTGGTAGGCGGGATCGCCCGCCGCTTGAAAGCTCGGCATGCCGAGGAAATAATCGACGCTAAGGTCGTAGACGCGCGTACCGTCGATGCGCGACATGATCGCCGCGCGCGACTTGGCATCCATGCGATTTAATGCGCCCTGCTGATCGTCCGGTCCCCACGGGCTCTTGCCGACATCCGGGATTTTAATATCGCTCATGGATCAGACTTTCTGCCTGGCCGGATCGAACTCGAAATCGCACACCGCCCGCGCAGAGAACATCGGCAACAGCTTTTCCACGACCTCCATATGGTAGGGATCGTTGGAATATTTCTGCAAGCCCTCGAGCGAGTCGAAGTCGCACACCAGGGCATAATCCCACAGATCGCCCGAAGCGCCGGCGACGCCTTGATGCTTACCCAAGGTCCAGGTGCGAATCCCGGCGACCTTCTTGGGCAGCGTATTGAGAATTTCGACGATCTTTTTATGATCCGCGCCGGACGCCACCTTGTACAGAAATACATGCCGAACCATGGTGCTCGCTCCTCAATATTGTTGCACTTGCGACGAGTTAGGCCTGCGTTCTTTCCGTGACGATCTGGTGGCTCCGCTCGCTTCACGCACCTCCCGGTCCGGGCCGGAGCAGGGGAGTCATCGCTCCTTCTTGTCGATCTTGCCGAGGGCTTCAAGGATTCGCAGTGGGGTCGCCGGGATTGCGGTGATCCTGGCTCCGAAGACGCCAATCGCATCGTTGATCGCGCTGACGACTGCCGCGGGCGCGCCGCCCATCCCCGCCTCGCCGGCGCCCTTGGCGCCGAGCACTGTTTCTGCGGTTGGCGTCGCGATATGGCCGATTTCGACATCCGGCATTTCCGCCGCCATTGGCACTAGGTAATCGATCATGCTGGCGTTCAGCATCTGGCCCTGACTATCGTAGATGCAGTGCTCATAAAGCGCCGCGCCAATTCCCAGGATCACGCCGCCGCGGATCTGCTCGGCGACCAGACGTGGATTGACGACGGTGCCGCAGTCCTCAACGACCCAGTATTTGAGCATCTTGACGAAACCGGTCTCGACATCGACCTCCAGCGAGCAGGCCTGAACGGCGTTGGAGAAAGCAACGGGATAGTCGCGCGGCGTGTAGTGGCGGGTCGCCACCAATTCCGGCTTGATCCCATCTGGCAATTCGTGGCCACGGAAATACACGGTCTTGCCCACGTCGGAAAGCGTCATGCGCTCAACCCCGGTGTCGGCGTCGACGACCGCGCCGTTGCGGATATCCAGGTCTGCCGGCGCTGATTGCAACAGTGCTCCCGCGACCTCGAGAATATTAGCTCGCAGCGCCCGTCCGGCCTGCAGCGTGGCCTCGCCGGCGATAGCGGTGGCGCGCGATGCCCAGGTACCGCCGCCATACGGCGTCGTCTCGGTGTCGCCGGTCACCACGCGGACCTTCTCGAGCGGCACGCCGACGGCGCTCGCCGCGATCTGCGCGACCATTGTCTCACTGCCCTGGCCGGTCTCGGCGATGCCAGTTGCACAGGTGATCCCGCCAGTCGGATCCAGGCGAATGGTGCAGCCGTCCTGCGCGGCGATCGGCACCCCGCCGACGCCGTAGAATGCGCCGCTAGGGGCGGTTACCTCGATAATCGCAGCAAGGCCAATACCGCGATAAATGCCGTCCCGGCGCAACGCCGCCTGCTGGCGCCGCAGCCCGTCGTAATCCATCATTGCCAGAATCTTGGCGAGGCTCTTCTGGTGCGACAGCTTCTCGAATTGGAGACCGCTCGCGGACGTATAGGGATAGGCATCGTCGGCGCGCAGATTGAGACGGCGAAATTCAGCCGGGTCGATGCCTATTTTGCTGGCCGCAGCATCGACTAGCCCCTCGGTTACGCTGAACGCGATGGGGTGGCCGACCGCGCGGTATTGGCACATGAGATTCTTATTCTGGAACACGACGCGGCCATGCGCGCGGTAGTTGGCAAAATCGTAGGCGCCTCCGGTCAGGTTCACGACCTGATGACACTCGACCGCGCTGGTGCGCGGATAAGCTGAATACGGACCGATGCCGGTTAGGTCGTCGACTTCAAGGGCGGTGATGCGGTGCTCACGGTTCACCGCCAAGCGTGCCTTGACCCGATGGTCCCGCGCGTGGATGTCCGAGACGAAGGACTCCAGTCGGTCGGCGACAAACTTGACCGGGCGCTTCAGCATGACGCTGAGTGCGCTAGCGCACATTTCGTCCGGATAAGTATGGATCTTGATGCCAAACGATCCGCCGACGTCGTTACAGATGACGCGTACGTTGTCCTCGTCAAGGCCGAGATGCTTCGCTATGACATTCTTCATCATATGCGGCGCCTGGCTGGACATGTAGACGGTGAGTTTGCCCTCGCCTGCGCAGTAGTCGGCCAACGTGCTACGCGACTCAAGCGTAACGCCAGTATTGCGACCGAAATGGAAGGTTTCCTCGACCACGACATCCGCTGTCCGCGAAGGCAGCATTCACATTCCCCGCCTCAACCCGGAGTTCGAACGCCAAATTATCGCCGAGATCGGCGTGGATCACCGGAGTGCCGGGATCGAGCGCGGTCTCCATGTCGGCGACGGGGACGAGTTCTTCGAATGAGATCTCGACCAGCGCCACCGCATCTTCGGCCTGGGCGCGGGTTTGTGCGACGACGGCAACCACCGGCTCGCCCTGCCAGCGCACGCGGTCCACTGCCAGCGCGTATTGCGGTGCCGATTTCAGGCCGCGCATGTGGGTCGCCACACCAACCCACGGCTTGCAATGCTTCGCCATCTCGGCGCCGGTGACGACGCGCACCACACCGGGACTTCGTTGCGCCGCCGATACGTCGATGGATCGGATCGCCGCATGGGCATAGGGGCTGCGCAGGAAGGCAACGTGCACGAGGCGCGGTAGCCGAATGTCGTCCACATACGTGCCGCGGCCGTGGATCAAGGCGGCGCGCATTCGGGCGTGGCACGCTGCGCCCGATGTAGGAGTTCGGCCAATCATGGGTCGACAACGGCATGTCCTACGCTCCGCTTATGACGAACCTCCGGCCATCGCCTGGGCGGCGTCCTCGACCGCGTCGACGATCGACTGGTAACCGGTGCACCGGCAGAAATTGCCTGAGAGATGCTTGCGAATTTCCTCGCGGCTCGGGGACGATTTGTCCTTAAGCAGATCCGCCGCCGTCAAAAGCATTCCGGGCGTACAATAGCCGCATTGCAAAGCGTTGCGTTCGAGAAACGCCGCCTGGAGCGCAGCGATTTCGCCGCTGTCGGAAATACCCTCGATAGTATGGACCTCAGCGCCATCGGCCTGGACCGCAAGCGTCAGGCAGCCGCGCACCAATAGCCCATTACGCGCATCGTACAGGCACCGCAGACGCCGTGTTCGCATCCCACATGCGATCCAGTCAGGCCGAGTTTTCGCGAAGAAAATCAATCAAGCTTTGACGCGGTGCCACCCGCTGAGACCACCCGCTCGCCGTTTACAGTCAACGTGATTTCCCGATCTGCGATCATCCGCCCTCAGCCCTCGCCATTGCGGTCAGCACCCGCTCAACCAGCACCTGAGATAAGATGAAGTTTCATCTCCCCGGTGGCCTGTAGATCGTCCGGCGGATGCCAGATCCTGGGCTAACGCGGCCTTGACCTCCGCCAGTACCTCATGGCCAAAGTCCGACCATCAAGGACTTGCTCGGCGGTCCGCGCCCGCACCGGTCGGGTATCCACGCCACAAAAGGCGAGCCGCACTTCATGAAGCACCTCGCCTTCAAAGCGCGCATGGGCCGCCAAGCCCGGACATCGCGAAATCTCCGCGCCGCCGCGCGAATTCGGAAAAATATAGAACGATAATGGGCTCGGATCGCCGGCACCTCGATGGCCGTCAGCATCTCCCCCGGTTTGAGGTCGGTCTCGAAAAGGCCACGGAAGAAATTGGCGGCGGCGAATTTGCGGCGACCGCCCTTCGCCGCGATTTCCACTTGGGCTTCGAGCGCGAGCATGCAGGCGGGCATTTCCGCCGCCGGATCAGCATGGGACAGGCTGCCGCCGATAGTCCCACGGTTACGGATGGCGGGGTGCCCAATCCAGGGAATTACCTCGCCGAGCAGCGGTGCGGCACGCGCAACCTCCGCCGAGGCCATGACCTGCGCATAAGTGGTGAGCGCACCGATCCGCAGCACGCCATTGCTGTTGACGATGCCGCGCAACGGCTCCAGTCCGGTGATATCGATGAGGATTGCAGGCTCGGACAGGCGCATGTTGAGACCGGGGAGCAGACTTTGTCCGCCGGCGAGCAGACGCGCGTTGTCGCCATGCCGGTCGAGGAGGGCTAAGACCTCTTCAGCCGACTAGGTTTGGCGTAGTCGAACTGTGCGGGCTTCAATTTGCGCTCTCTTAAAATTCACCCGAAATCCAGGACAGCTGCGCCGGGCGCCACGTTGGAGGGGAACTAAACTCATAGGGACGAAGATCTTGGCAGGTCGGTCCCGATTTAATTAATGATACGATCAATTAATATTGGTGTCAATAGCCGGCCCGTCGAAGTGGTGCAAAAAACGATCGGCAACAGCGCTGCAAAACTCAGCGAGCCGGTCAGAGCGGTGCGACGATCGCAGCCCCGCACCAAGCGACGGCAGAGCGACTTTCCTGACGCCGAAGCGAATGACAGCGGCGGTGTTTCGTCGCGAGGAAGACAGCGATCGGCTCGATCCTGCAGGTATTCTCGATCCTGCCGGTATTGCAGCGGCAGCGCGAGTACGTCGCGCAGGCGGCAACGTCCGCCAAACCTTCAAGCCGAGCACAGTCTCCACCGCAGTTAACAGCGCAAGCCGGCGCAGGTGAAGACGACGATTTCCTCGATCATGGAATCCGATGGCGGCATCGAACACTTGCCGCCGCTGATCTCTTGGATACGATGCGCATCCGAGAGAATATACAGATAGATGCCGATGAGCTGAGCGAACCGCAAATAGAGGGTCTGCTCTGACTTGCGCGGCAATAATTTCTGCAGCACCCCGACATAGGCGCGCACGGGACGATCGTAGACCTCGCGGCGCAATTCAAAAGCCAAATCGTCGGGTTCTGCGTGCAGTCGGCCCTGAAGGCGCAGAAAGTATCTGCCCTGCGCGGTGGCTTGCAGGCGAAAGGGCGGGATGAGATAGGCGCGGACGACATCTTCAACATCGAACTGTGCGCGGGAGGTAACCCGATTGAGCAGTTTCATTCGTTCCGCGGCCAGCCCCCGACCCCGACGCAGATAAACCTCCCTGAACATCTGTCGTTTCGTACCAAAGTAATAATTGACCATCGATTGGGTGACATTGGCGGCATCGGCGATTTCACGCCCGGACGCCGCCGCATAGCCGTGCGTGGCAAAGTTCCTTTCCGCCGCATCGAGGATATTTTCGCGATTTTCCGTCTGACCTTCAGGACGGCCAGGACCATTGCGCTTTGGCCGCCGCGGCAGATCGTTCAACTTATCAGTGATCATTTGTGTTCTCGTCCGCCCTTGGTCGGCCTGAGGATTCGATCGATTCGTCGGTGGCGAAACATATACGAGAGATTTTCGCCGCTTATTCTAGCAAAATCCACCTTGCATGGAAATTAATTATATGATAATTTAATTTTTGTAGACTGCAACGTCGCTGCCGGGCAGGAGCCTGGCGGCCAATAAGGGGGGTTACCAATGCGCTCGATCTTGAAGATTGTCGCGACGTGTTCGGTCGCGACGATAATTCCGTTAGCCGCCGCCCACGCCCAAACCGCAGCACCCGCCTGGAGCGCCACGGTCGGAGACGGAAGCAAAAGTGCTTCCAACGTCGTAACCTATCAGCCGCTCACCAAGGCTACCAAGAAGTGGCAGATCTGCGATCCTGTTTCCGCACATGAAAGACACGATTTGGCTGGCGGTCGACTATGGGATCGTTGAAGAGGCCAAGCGTCTCGGCGTCTCTGCGACGCTCTACCAGGCGGGTGGCTATGAAAACCTGCCCAAGCAGCTATCGCAGTTCGACGACTGCCTGGCCGGCGGCTACGACGCTATTGTCGCCGGGGCGATCTCTGAGGCGGGTTTAGCGAAGAAATTTGCGGAGGCGAAAGCCGACGGGAAACCTGTCATTGCGGTCCTCAACCCGATCGACAAGGCCGAAACGGCTGGCAAGGTGTTCGCGGACAACGTGGTGATGGGCCGGCAGACCGGGAACTATCTCGCAAAATACATGAACGGCAAGCCGGCGAACGTCGTCGCCTTCCCCGGTCCGGCTGGGTCCGGCTGGGCGGAGCAATTCGATGACGGCTTCAAGCAGGCGCTCGCTGGCCACGGCAATTTGAAGCTGCTAGCAGAGAAGTTCGGCGATTACGGCGGCGTCTCCGTGCAACTCGGCCTTGTTCAGAATGCGATGCAGGCGTTTCCGGACATGAACGTGATCTGGGGCACGGCCATTACTGCGGAAGCGGCGATCGGCGCCGTTGCGGAAGCGGGGCGATCGAAAACGTTGATCATCTCCGAATACGAGAACCAGGCAATGCTTGATGCGCTCCGTACGGGCAAGATTTTGGCCTTCGCCACCCAGTTTCCAGTGCTGCAGGGGCGTATCGCCGTAGACATGGCCGTGCGCGCGCTCGAGCATAAGCCGGTCTTGGCGTTTGCCATGCCGCAGCCAGCCATAGTCACCACGGACACTCTGGCCAACATCGATCTCTCAACTGTACTCGCCCCAGCGGGCTTCGAGGCGGTCTATTCCGTCGGCGGGCACTGAGGCCGCGGCGGCCGGATGGTGCTTGATGCTTCCAAAGACGGCATCCACGCTTCATTCCGGCCCGCCGGTCTCGTCCGGGCCGTCGCCTCTTTTGGAGTTGCGAGGAGTTACCAAGCGTTTCCTGGGCGTCCAAGCTCTCGACAAGGTCGATTTTGATCTGCGGTCTGGTGAAGTCCACGCGCTGTTCGGCGAAAACGGGGCCGGCAAGTCGACGATCATCAACATCATCTGCGGAACCTTTCCCGCCGATAAGGGCAGTATGGCTTCGCCGGCCATGAAATTGTGTTCCCTGATGCTCGTCAGGCGCGGACTATGGGGGTCAGCCCAGTGTTCCAGGATTTCAGCCTAATTCCTGAGTTAACAGTTGAACAAAATCTCTTTCTCGGCCGAGAGGTGGTCCGCGGCGGGTTGCTCGATCGACGGACCATGGAACGCGCGCGAGCAAAATCATCGCCGACCTTGGCTTCGAGCTTGATCCGAAGGCCAAAGTAGAGACCTTGTCGCGCTCGCATCAGCAGATGGTTGAGATTACCAAGGCTCTGTTGACAGACCTGAAAGTGCTTGTCCTCGACGAGCCGACAGCCTCGCTGACGGAGGCCGAGACAACGCGCTTGTTCGAGCTCGTCGACCAGTTGCGCCTGGGAGTCGGCATCATTTACGTCTCTCATCGAATGGCCGAGATCCGCCGGCTAGCCGACCGCATCACCGTGCTGCGGACGGCCGCCGTATCGCCACCGTCAAGGCCGACGAGGTCGATGACAACGAACTTGTTCAGCTGATGACCGGACGTCCCGTCGGCGTGCTCTATCCAGTGATTTGCCATCGCCCCGCCGCCGCCGCGCTCGACGTCCGCGATTTGTCGTTGCGCAATGGCACCGTGCGCGAGGCCGCCGTCACCGCTCATGCTGGAGAAATTACCGGTATCGCAGGCCTCGTCGGTTGCGGCAAATCCGAACTCGTGCGCGCAATCTATGGCCTGGAGGCAATCCACCGCGGCGAGATCCGTCTCCACGGCGCTCTCTTCCCCCGACCAACTCCAGGGACCGCGCTAAGACGAGGCATGTGCTACTTCCCGTCGGATCGGGTCGCTGAGGGCCTCGCGCTCGACCAACCGATCCGCGAAAAGCGTCGATGGCCGCCCTCGATCTGCCGACCTTCTCGCGTGCCGGCTTTCTACGACGGGCAAGCGAGCGGCGCACCGTACAAGCGCTGATGGAACGGTTGAAGCTACGTCCGGTGCACATCGAACCACCCGTTGGACGTCTGTCGGGCGGTAACCGTCAGAAAGTCGTGCTCGCCCGCGGCATTCCCCGCAACACCCGCATTTTTCTATTCGATGAGCCGACCGTGGGGATCGACGTGGGTGCCAAGGTCGAGGTGTACGAGATCATGCAGCATCTCCTCGCCGCTGGCATGGCGATCGTGCTTGTGTCGTCGGACCTCGCCGAAGTGCTGGCCTTGTCTAATCGGCTCTACGTCATGCATCGCGCCCGGGTTGTAGCAGAATGACCGGCGCTGACATCAACGAGGCGAAGTGCTGTCGCATTTCTTTCCCGGCGAGGCGCCGCCGTCGAGCAATGCCCTACCAACGGCTACACAATGATCCGGCTTTCGACATGGGCGCCTAACCGCCCAGAGCGAGCGTTTCGCATTGGCGTCGGCGAAGCCGGTCTGCTTCCGATTATGGTCTCGTTGTTAATCGCGGTCCTGGTCCATCTTCGAACCGCGCTTTGCCACCGTTCAGAACGCCATCAACATCCTGCGGAATGCTTCATTTCTGATGATTGTGGCGGTTGGCCAAATGCTGGTGATGATCGTCGGCGGGCTCGATATGTCGATCGGCGCCACGATGGCGCTGACGAGCGTCGCGAGCGTGCTCGTAATGACTGCAGTCGCCGGTGCGTTGCCGATGCGCCGAACCTTGCGATATCACCGGGATTACCGCCGGTCTCGCGTGCGGAACTCGCCGTCGGCGTCATCAACGGCCTCTGCGTAGCGCTGATGCGCGTGCCGCCGTTTATGGTCACTCTCGGGATGGCGTCAGTGGTAGGCGGCGTGGCGCTCATGTTGACGAGCGGAGTGCCGGTCTACGGTTTGCCCCAGACGTTCATCGATAGCGTGGGACGGGCGCTCTGGCTCGGCTTACCGACCGCCTTCTATGTCGCCTTGGCAATCGTCGTAGGCCTCGCCCTTGGTTTGCGCTTCACGCGGCCCGGTGTTCGCACTTTGGCCGTTGGCGGCAATCGTCAAGCGGCCGCGGTTTCGGGCGTTCCAACGGGTGTCTATCTGCTTGGCGCCTATGTCGCCTGCTCGCTGCTCGCCGCCGTAGCAAGTCTGCTGCTGACCGCCCAGATTGGGTCTGGCCAGGGCGCCATCGGCGACCAACTGACACTTGAAAGCATCGCTGCGGCGGTAATCGCTGGCGTTAGTCTTCGCGGCGGCGCGGGTCGGCCGGAACTCGTCGCCCTCGGCGCCATCTTTCTTCTCGTGCTCACCAATGCGATGGACCTCATGCAGGTTGACAGTAAGATCC
>CAVRDC010000036.1:0-44641 GCA_963719745.1 uncultured Alphaproteobacteria bacterium
AGCATCTTCTCGTAGACCAGCCGGCCGACGATCTGGCCGTGCTCGAGAATGAAGGGCACCTCGCGCGAGCGCACTTCCAGCACGGCGCGGGCGCCGCGCCCGCCGGCCCCGGCGTAGCCGAATCCCGGATCGAAGAAGCCGGCATAATGCACGCGGAACTCGCCGACCAGCGGGTCGAACGGCACCATTTCGGCGGCATAGTCGGGCGGCACCTGCACCGCCTCCTTGGACGCCAGGATGTAGAATCGTCGGGGTCGAGGATCAGGCTGCGGTCGCGCGCGCGCGCGATCGGCTCCCAGAAATCGGCGACCTCGTAGGCCGCGCGGCGATCGACGTCGATCAGCCCGGTGTGACGCTTGGCGCGATAGCCGACGATGCCCTTGTCGCTCCGCATGCCGCCGCCGGAGAGATCGACGCTGACCGCAACGCCGTCGCCGATCGGGCGCCTCGCGGTCGACAAGGCGCTCCTGCGCGTGCAGCGCGCGCAGCGCCTCGCCGTCGAGCACGGCATGGCCGTGGCGGAACCGGATCTGCGACAGCCGCGAGCCCTCGCGCACCAGGACCGGGAAGGTCCGCGGGCTGATCTCGGCATAGAGCGGGCCGTGATAGCCCGGCTCGATGCGATCGAAGCCGCGGGTCTCGTCGGCGATCACGCGGGTGAAGACGTCGAGGCGCCCGGTCGAGCTTTTCGGATTGGCGGCGGCCGCGATATCGGGCGGCAGCGCCAGGCTTTCGAGCAGCGGCACGATATAGACGCAGCCGGTCTCCAGCACGGCGCCGTCGCCGAGCGGGAATTCGTGCAGCTTCAATTCGTCGATGCGCTGCGCGACGCGTGCCGGGGCCGGGCAGGAAGCTCGCGCGCACCCGGTAGGCAATCTCGCCCAGCCGCAGGTCGATGCTGGCCGGCTGGATCTGGTCGGGCGCGAACCGCGCCGGGGAATCGCGCCCGTCTCGGCCAGCGCCGCAATCATGCGGTCGGGCAAAATTCCCTTGTCGCGAAGGCGCGCAGAGTCAGCGAGCGCCGTGGCATCCCCGCTGCGGGGAGGTAGTCGCGATCTAACCGTTGCTGGCTTGACGGAAAGGCGTCGCGGCCTAAGAGCCTGGTTATCCCGTGGTCATTTGAGCCGGCCGGCTTGCAGCCACGTAAAACAACTCGCTAAAAGGCCGGGGACGCGTGGACCCGGCCCGGATTTTCCTCCCGGCCGGGTTTTTTTATTGGCCAAGGAGGCCGAGATGTCCGCGTCCCACCCGCTCGCTATCTCCCGAAACCCGTCTGGTTCATGCCGGCACGTTGCGCTCGCAGTTCGGCGAGACCTCCGAAGCGCTGTTCCTCACCCAAGGCTACGTCTACGACACGCCGAACAATGCGAGGCGCGCTTCAAGGACGAGGAGCCCGGCTACCTATATTCGCGCTTCTCCAATCCGACCGTGACCATGTTCGAGGAGCGCATGGCCGCGTTCGAAGGCGCCGAGGCGGCGCGCGCCACCGCGACCGGCATGGCGGCGGTGCACACTGGCGGTGATCGGCCAGGTGAAGGCCGGCGATCACGTGGTCGCCGCCAAGGCGCTGTTCGGCTCGTGCCGCTGGGTGGTGGAGGATTTCTGCCGCGCTTCGGGGTTGCCTCGACGCTGGTCAACGGCATCGATCTCGATCAATGGCGCGACGCGGTGCGGCCGAACACCAAGATGTTCTTTCTCGAAAGCCCGACCAATCCGACCCTGGAGGTGCTCGACATCGCGGCGATCGCGGAGATCGCGCATGAGGCCGGCGCGACGCTCGTCGTCGACAACGTCTTCGCGACGCCGATCTTCCAGTCGCCGCTCGCGCTCGGCGCCGATTGCGTGGTCTATTCGGCGACCAAGCATATCGACGGCCAGGGCCGCTGCCTCGGCGGCATCATCCTGGCGTCGGAGAAATTCATCCAGGAGCACATCCACAATCTGCTGCGGCAGACCGGCCCGCGCTGTCGCCGTTCAATGCCTGGGTGCTGCTCAAGGGGCTGGAGACGCTGCCGCTGCGCGTGCGCGGCAGACCGACGCGCCGCGACGATCGCGGTCCCGCTGGCCGAGCACCCGAAGATCACGCGGCTGATCTATCCGGGCCGCGCGGACCATCCGCAGGCCGCGGTGGCGCAGAAGCAGATGCGCGGCGGCTCGAACCTGGTCGCCTTCGAGGTGGCGGGCGGCAAGGCGGCCGCGTTCCGCTTCCTCAATGCGTTGCAGCTGCTGCGCATCACCAACAATCTCGGCGATGCCAAGAGCCTCGTCACCCATCCGGCGACCACCACGCATCAGCGGCTGACGCCCGGCGCAGCGCGCCGAACTCGGTATCACCGACGGCATCGTGCGCCTGTCGGTCGGGCTCGAACATGCCGACGACATCGTCGAAGATGTGCTGGCCGCGCTCGAGGCGGCGTGAGCTTAAGACCGCTCAGCGCCAAGCCGGCGTCGACATCGACCTGCAAAACCGGCTGGCCGCGGTGAAATTCGGCTGGGAGCCACGCCTATTCAATCCAGACCTGGAGAAATGGCTGCACCGGATCGCCGTGCCGACCCACGTCGTGTGGGGACGCGAGGACCAAATTCTCCCCAGCGCCTATGCGCGGCTATGGGGCGAGCGAGTGCCCGGCGCGCGGGTTTCGATCATCGAAGTGTGCGGACATAGCCCGCATGTGGAGCAAAGCGATCTCGTCACGGACAAGATCGTCGCCTTTCTCGATGGCGTGCACGCATGAAGTTCGTCTGCTTCCATCTGATGCCCTATCGGCCGCTCGATCTCGAAGCGGCCAAGGACCATCGCTCGGCCTGGGTGGTCCTGCCCAACAGCTTCTATGATCCGAAAAAGGCGCCGACGAGTACGATTTCATCTCGACCAGCTCGTCTATGCCGAGCAACTCGGCTTCGACGCCATCGGCGTCAACGAGCATCATCAGCGGCGTAACGGCCTGATGCCGGCCCCAAATCTGATCGCGAGCGCGCTCATTCAGCGCACCAAGGCGGTAAAAGTCGCCGTCCTCGGCCGCGCCTTGCCGCTGGTCGGCAACCCGGTCAACATCGCCGAGGAATTCGCGATGCTCGATGTGCTGTCGAAAGGCCGCGTCATCGCCGGCTTCGTGCGCGGCATCGGCGCCGAATACCACTCGACCGGCGTCAACCCGGCGTTCTCACACGAACGCTTTCACGAGGCGCATGATCTGATCATCAAGGCGTGGACGACGCCCGGCCCGATCGAATTCCAGGGCGACCACTTTCGCCTGCGCTACGTCAATCTGTGGCCGCGCCCCTATCAGACGCCGCATCCGCCGGTCTGGATACCCTCGATGGGCTCGCGCGAGACGGTGGTCTGGGCATCGGCGCCGGAACGCAAATATCCGTTCATGGTCACTTTCAGTCCCGAAAGCGCCGTGATGCGCTATCACACCATGTATCGCGAGGCCGCGGATGCTCACGGCTATACCGCGGCCGGCAGCCAACTCGGCTGGGCAGTGCCGATCTATGTTGCCGACACCGATGAGCGCGCTCGCGAAGAGGCGAAAGCGGGAATTGAGTCGCTGTTCAACAATTTTCTGCCGATGCCCTGGGAGATGCTGCTGCCGCCCGGCTATACTTCCAACGCTTCGCTGAAGGTGACGATGAAGATGCGCCCGGCGCTGTCGCGGCCACGCGCCGTAACCGTCGACGATCTTATCGGCGGCGGCACCGCCATCATCGGCAGTCCGAAGACCGTTCGTGAAAGGATCGAGCGGGTGCGCGATCAGACCGGTTTCGAGATTCTGATCACGCTGTTGCAGTTCGGCATCATGTCCGACGAGCTGGCGCGGCGCAACATGGAAATGTTCGCGAGCGAGGTGATGCCGAAGCTGCGGTGAAACGGCTCAGCGGGTCGACCGCGCCGCGGCTGACGCGACCGGCCGTGTCGCCGCCTCGCCGATCGCGGCAGCCAGGAGCTTCGCCACGCAAGCATAGCCCCAGTCGTTCATGTGCAGCTGGTCCGGCGAAACGAAGGCCTCGAACGGCATGTGCTGGACCTCGTGCCAGTTGCGCATCAGCGCGAACCGATTGAACAGATCGACGCTCTCCTGCTTGGCGGCAAGCGCAATCTGATCTTCCATGCCCTGCACCTCGGGCTTGGCCAGCACCCGCGGTGCAAACTGCATATCCATCAGAATGACGTCGGCGCCGGCTTCCTTGAGCTGCGCGATGCCCTCGCGCAGCAGGGCGGAATGCGGCTTGAGCGGATGATCGCGCAGCACCGAATTGGTTCCGACTTGCCAGAGCACGAGATCGGGATGCGCGGGGATGACGTCGGTGGCGAACCGCGCCATCATCTGTTGGGTCTCTTCGCCGGCGACGCCGCGATTGAGCACGGTGATGTCGCGCGCTGCAAAGCGCTGCTTCAGCTCGACCGCGAGGCGGCTCGGATAGCTTGCGGCCGGTGAACTCGCGCCGGTACCGCTGGTCGAGGAGGAACCAACGGCGACGATGACGAGCGGCTCGCCGTTCGCGATGCGCCGCGCGGCATGGCGCAGCGGGTAGCTAAGCCGCGCGAATTCGGGCGGTCCACCGCAGCTGAACATTGACGCAAGCGGCGAAGCAGCCGTGGGCGGCGAACTCGGCTTTGCGGCAGCGTCGGCCGCCGCCGGAGCAACAGGCGCAATCGGATGGGTGGCCGGCATTTGCGCCCGCGCGGGCGCGGGCATGACCAGAGCCGCCGCCCAGAGCATCGCGCCGGCGATGCCAATGATCGCCGCTTTATGGTTGGATGATATCAACGCGTCGTCTGCATACTTGCGGCGTCGAGATGGCTGGCATTGATGATCTGCGACGCCAGGGCCCGGCCAATGCACTCGTGAACTCGTCGCGCCATAGCATAGCCGTTGGTGGCCGCATAGAGGTCAAATGTGCCTTCATCGCTCCAGTAACGCATGATGGCTAATCGATCGAACAGCGGAATGCCGCGCTGTTCGGCGACCCAGTGCATGACATCGGCATAGGGAGAAACACTGAGCATGGATTCGGTGCGCGGGCTGTATTGCATGTTCATCAGAATGGCATCCGCACCGGCGGCGGTGATCGCGTCAAGGCCCTGGTCGAGATTGGTGCGGAAATCCTCCGGTTCGACGCCGCGCAGCGCATCGACGGTCCCGGCCTGCCAGATCACCAGAGCCGGCTGGTCGTCGGCAAGAATTTTCGCCAGACCGGAGGCCAGATCCGCGGTGGTCTGCCGTGACGCAACGTGCGCGGTGACCTTGATTTCAACGCTGGGCAGCCGTTCTTTCAGCGCCTGCTCCAACTGCGCCGGATAGGCAAAGCGGGCGCCGTCGGGACCGGACAGCGCCGAGGACCCGGAGCCGACGACGCTGATATCCAAGCGGTGCCGATCCTTGATTTCGTTGCTGACCCGCGTCAGATCGCCGTTGGCTGCGATCAGCCATTCCGGCACGTCGCACTCCCGCGCCGACGGCTCGGCCGCGGCGGCGCCGTTCACGAACGCGATGGCCGCGACAGCGGCGATGATCAGCGTCATGCCTCGCCTCCCGCGAGGTCTGCGTCCGGAGGTTTGACGCGGGCCACAGGGCTTCGCCCTTCCATGAACTTGTACCACGCTATGAGGTTCGCTGTAGCAATCATGATGAAGATGCCTAACACGCTGATCGCCGTCTGCAGCAGCGGGCCGCCGGAAGATTCAGCGATGATGAACTGAGCGGCAAAGGCGAGAAACACGCCGAGGCAGAAAATCTCGAGCGAATGCTGGCCGCAGCGGATCGCAGGTTGCAGGATCGGTGACTTGAGGCCGGGCCAATGGCGCGGGATGAAGCGAACCGTCACCGCGGCCAGCGCCAGGAAATGCGCGAAGCGCAGCACGTCGAGATTGGTCTTGTCGATCGGATACATCCAATAGGCCAGCAAACCCGGCACGAAACGGTCGAGCGACTCGAAATGCCAGGTCAGCGTTATGGCGAAGGCAAAGATCAGGTAGGCGATCGCGGCCCAGAGCGCGATGCGCGAGCGCAGCACGCCGGCCAGCCGCTGCGCGCCGCCGAGCGCGCACCAGGCGCCGAACACGAACAGCAACTGCCAGGCGAATGGATTGAAGAACCAGACACCGTTCGGATAGGCCGGCAAGTTCAAGTCGAACTTCCACGCCAGCGCATAAACCACCGCGGATCCGAAGAGCGCCACGTTCGGCTGCCGCAGCAGCATAAACAGCATCGGGGGAAACAGCAGCAACAGGATGATGTAGAGCGGCAGCACGTCCATGTTGACCGGCTTGAACTTCAGCAACAGCGCCTGAAAGATCGTGATATCCGGCTGCTTGAGGAAATCGAGAATTTTCATTTCCTCCGCATAGAGCGGATTGTCGAAGGTCGCCGCGACGTAGGCGATCTCGGCCATGAAGATCGTGAACAGAAAGATGTGCGCGACGTAGATCTGCCAGGCGCGCCGCAGGATGCGGGCGCTCGACAGCAAGAAGCCGCGTTCGCGCATGGTGCGGCCATAGACGAAGGCGGCGGTATAGCCGGAAATGAAGATGAAGATTTCGGTGGCGTCGCTGAACCCGTAATTGCGGATCGTGAACCAGTTCAGGATGTTTTCGGGAATATGGTCGAGAAAAATCAGCCACAGCGCGATGCCGCGAAACAGATCGAGCCGCAGATCGCGTTCGCTGGCAGTCGCGTGGGGCTGGGAGGCCATCGCCATGGATTTCTGCAACCATTGCCGGCCGCCGTGGCTGACGCGCGAACCGATCGGCGGACGTCGCCGGACTATCTAGTGTCGCGATCGCGTGTTTCGCAAGCAATTGTGGCGCCGCTTCGTGCGGACTTCGGAACAACCCGACCGCGGCTTGAGAAAGCGCCGGGATTACGTCAGGATTTGTGCCGAGGAGCGCACCATGTATCGTGCCGTCACCCGTAATATCGAGGTCGTGGTGACCCCGCGCTTCGTCGCCGACCGCTCCTCGCCGGAGAACAATTATTTTTTTTGGGCTTATACAATCGCCATCACCAATCATGGCGACGACACGGTGCAGCTCAAGACCCGGCACTGGCGCATCACCGATGCGACCGGGCGCCGCCAGGAGGTGCGCGGCGCCGGCGTCGTCGGCGAGGAACCGGTGCTCAAAGCCGGCGAGTCCTTCGAATATACCAGCGGGGTACCGCTGCAAACGCCATCGGGCTTCATGGTCGGGACCTACGGCATGGTGACCGCCAGCGGTGAGCACTTCGACATCGAGATTCCGGCCTTCTCGCTCGACAGCGGCAGCAGCAAGCGAACGCTCAATTGAAACGGCGTTGGACCGGCCGGCCAAATTCTCTTCCGCGGCCGACAGGATTGACTTTTGCGGACGTTAGAACAAAATAAGAACAACCGCGCCATTCCGGAATCAGGCTTGAACGAGGATGCGAAGATCAGGAAGCGCTGACCTGCCGCTGCACGGCGGCCACGTGCCAAAGTGGCTCGCCGACCGCATGACGCGGCTCGGCGCCGTGTTGAGTGAGGCCATCCTCCATCATTACGGACGCGACGAGTTCCTGCGCCGGCTGGCCCATCCCTTCTGGTTCCAGTCTTTCGGCGCCGTCATGGGATGGATTGGCATTCCTCGGGAATTACCACGAGTGTTCTCGGAGCGCTTAAGCGTGGCTTGACGCCGCTCAGCCGCGAGCTTGGGCTTCACATCTGCGGCGGACGCGGAAAGCATTCGCGGCAGACGCCCCTCGAACTCGTCGCCATTGGAGACCGTGTCGGCTTTGATGGCAGCGAGCTTGCCACCGCGAGCCGCCTTGTCGCCAAGGTCGATAGCGCCGCCATTCAGGACGGTTTCGAGCTTTACTGCACGGCTTTGTCGTCACCGACAACGGGCACTGGGTCGTGATCCAAAGGAATGAATGGCGACAAGCGGCAAGCGCGGCGCTATCACTGGCTGTCCGAGGGCCTGAAAAGCTTTGTCAACGAGCCGCATGCCGCCATCGAAGGCCGGGCTCAGGGCAACATCATCAATCTGACCGATCGGCGCGCCGCGGACTCCCGGCGCAAACAGCTTGATCTTCTTGCCGCGCTGGGCCCTGACGGCATCACCCGCGAGCTTGCCGCGCTCACGGGCTCAGGCGGCGAACCGCCGCTGCAGGCGTCATTGCCGAATCTCATCCTCCCAGCGCATCATGACGTCCGTGCCGCCGACGTTCATCTGCGGCGACTGCACGGCAATCTCGCCGCAGCGGCGGAACGAGGCCCGGTCGACTTCCCCGATCTGCTGCTGACGCCCGGCGTCGGCGCCCGAACTGTGCGCGCGTTGGCGCTCGTCGCTGAAGTCATTCACGGCGCGCCGTGCCGCTTCAGCGATCCGGCGCGTTTTTCGCTGGCCCATGGCGGCAAGGATCGGCATCCCTTCCCGGCGCCGATTAAAGTCTATGATGAGACTATTCGGGTGCTGCGGTCCGCGGTTGAAAAGGCCAAGCTTGGCCAGGACGAAACTCTCCAAGCCTTGCAGCGGCTCGATCGGCAAGCGCGGCGGCTTGAGCGCGCAGCAGAAGGCCCGACGCTGGACGCGCTGATTTCAGATGAGCGCGAACAGTCCCACCGCTATGGCGGCCGCAGCGTGTTTGGCTGGGAGCGACCGCAGCAGCAAGCCGCCGATCATGAACCGAAGGCGATACGGCAAAAGTAAACCGTATCGCTGTCATTGGCTGAATTCGGCCGACGCGCTCTACGATACCTTGGAGTCCGCGGGCGCTATTTCGTCCGGGGCGAACACATAGGTCGAACTGCAGAACTCGCAGGTCACGGTAATCTTGCCGTTCTCGACCATGTCGTCACGGTCTTCCTGCGGGAAACTCTGCAGCATGGTCTCGACGCTCTGGCGCGAGCACGAGCACTGCGCGTGCACCGGCGCGGTCCTGAACACGCGCACACCGCGCTCGTGGAAGAGACGGTAGGCCAGCCCCTCGCTCGACAGCGCTGGATCGATCAGCTCGATGTCGTCGACAGTAGCGACCAGCGAACGGCCCTCGACCCAGGCGTCATCTTCGGCCGGCAGGTGGGGCTCGGTGCCGGGCGGTGCATCGCCCGGATCGAGATCAGCCTGGCGCGCGCGTTCCGCCGCTTTGGGCAGGAATTGGAGCAGAATGCCGCCGGCGCGCCAGCGTCGGCGCGCGCCGTTTTCGCCGCCGCGGAACTCCTCGGCGACGGCAAGCCGCACGCGGGTCGGAATCTGCTCCGAGCGCACGAAGTACTCGTGGGCGGCGTGTTCGAGATCCTTACCCTCGAGCGGAACGAGCCCCTGATACCGGCTCATGTCGGCCCCCTGGTCGATGGTCATGGCGAGATGGCCGCGGCCGAGCAGCTGGCCCGGTGCGGCAGCGTCAACGGCAATGGCGGCGGCAATCCGTTCGGCGTCGAAGCGCGCGCAGGCTCGCACCTTGCCCGGCGACGTGAAATCGACGACCAGCATGCGCACCGGTCCGTCGCTCTGCGTCTGCAGAATGAAACGGCCCTCGAATTTGAGCGCAGAACCCAGCATGACGGTAAGCGCGATGGCCTCGCCAAGGAGCTTGGCCACCGGGAGCGGATAATCATGGCTGCTGAGGATGGCATCGACCGCCGGCCCCAGCCGCACAATGCGGCCGCGCAGGTCGAGTGCGCTCACTTCGAACGGCAGGATGGTGTCATCGGGACCGGTTCGCGCCGGCTCCCGAACCGGGATGTTCACGGTGGGATTGTTCATTGAACGGAATATAGGCGATCGCCGGTGAATTGTGAGCCCGTCGCGCCGGCTCACTTGATCGTGGGTCACCGGCCGTTCGCCAGACACCAGGTCAGGATGCCCTTCTGCGCATGCAGCCGGTTCTCGGCCTCGTCAAACACGACGGAATGCGGGCCGTCCATGACTTCGTCGGTTACCTCTTCGCCGCGATGCGCCGGCAGGCAATGCATGAAGATGGCGTCGGGGCGGGCGCGCGCCATCAGCCGCGCGTTGACCTGATAACGCCTGAGCAGGTTATGACGGCGCGCGCCATTACGGTCGCCCATGGAAATCCATGTATCGGTGACAACGCAATCGGCGCCCTTTACCGCCTCTTCCGGATCGGTGCCGATCGTGATCGCGGCGCCCGACGATTTGATCCAGTCGATCAGCGGCTTCTTCGGCGCCAGTTCCGGCGGGCTGGCGACGCGGAGGCGGAAGGCGAAGCGCTCGGCAGCGTGCATCCATGAGGTCAGAACGTTGTTGGCGTCGCCGCTCCACGCCACGGTGCGGCCGCGGATCGGACCGCGGTGCTCTTCGAACGTCATCACATCGGCCAGCACCTGGCAGGGGTGCGAGCGCCGCGTGAGCCCGTTGATCACCGGCACCGCTGCGCAAAGCGCGAGCTCGGCCACGTCCTTGGGATCGAGGGTCCGGATCATGATGGCGTCGATGTAGCGCGACAGTACGCGCGCGGTGTCGCTGAGCGTCTCGCCGCGGCCGAGCTGCATTTCCTCCGCGGTGAGCATGATGGCGTCGCCGCCGAGTTGGCGCATGGCGACCTCGAACGAAACCCGGGTGCGCGTCGAAGGCCGCTCAAAAATCATCGCCAACGTCTTGCCGGCGAGCGGACGATCGTTGCGCGAACGCTTCGCCTTCATGGCGCGCGCACAATCGATCATCTTGCGCAAATCCACGGCCGGCACATCGATCAGGTCGAGGAAGTGGCGGACTGCGCTCATCGAGCCGCCTCCTCGTGGAGCGCCTTGTGCGCACGGCTGAGTTTCGCGCAGGCACGGTCAAGGCGCGCAATCCCCTCGGCGATCTCCTGTTCGCTGATGATCAGCGGCGGCAGCAATCTCACGACGTTGTCGCCGGCCGACACCGCGATCATTTTCTCGTCGCGCAGCGCGTCGACAAGTTCGCCGGCCGGCACCAGGGCCCGCAAGCCGATCAGCAGTCCTTCGCCGCGCACTTCGCTGACGATCGACGGGTAATGATCCTTGATTTCGGCAAGCCGCTGCTTGAGCACAAGCGCGGTCCGCCGCACGCGGTCGAGAAAGCCGGACGCAAGCATCACATCGAGCACCGCGTTCGCCGCGCTCATCGCCAGCGGATTACCGCCGAAGGTGGAGCCATGGGTCCCGGTCGTCATTCCCTTCGCCGCCTCGCGCGTCGCCAGACAGGCGCCGACCGGAAAGCCGCCGCCAAGAGCCTTGGCCAGCGCCATGATGTCGGGCGCGACGCCGACGCGCTGGTAGGCGAATAACTCGCCAGTGCGGCCCATGCCGGTCTGCACTTCGTCGAAAACGAGCAACAGGCCGTTCCGGTCGCAGAGTTCGCGTAAAGCCCGCAGGAACGCCGGTTCGACGACGCGCACGCCGCCTTCGCCCATGATCGGTTCGATCAGGATCGCCGCGGTCTCGTTCCCGATCGCACGCTTGGTCGCCTCAAGGTCGGCGAAGGGGACTTGGTCGAAACCCTCGACCGCCGGGCCGAAACCTTCAAGATATTTTTTCTGTCCGCCGGCGGCGAGCGTCGCCAGCGTGCGGCCATGGAACGCGCCTTCGAAGGTGATGATGCGGTAGCGTTCCGGCGCCCCGTTCGCCGACTGATATTTCCGCGCCGTCTTGATCGCGCATTCCATCGCCTCGGCGCCGGAATTGCAGAAGAAAACCACGTCGGCGAAGCTCGCTTCGCAGAGCCGCCCGGCGACGCGCTCGGCCTCCGGAATGTGATAAAGATTGGAGACGTGCCACACCTTTTGCGCCTGCTCGGCGAGAGCGGCGACGAGCTGCGGATGCGCGTGCCCCAGCGCGTTCACGGCGACGCCCGAGGTAAAGTCGAGATAGCGGTCGCCGTTGGTCGCGATCAGCCAAACGCCCTCGCCCCGCTCGAAGGCAAGGTTGGCACGCGCATAGGTCGGCAACAGATGCGATGTCACGGTTGAGCCCGCGCGTGCTGCGCAGCGTCAATCTGCGCGGCTGAAATGAAATGTGCCGCCTCTCCGGGCGGCACTGTGCGAGCATCTTATTTGCTCAGGCGCCGCCGGTCAACACGGTAATATCGCGCGTCCCAGGCGGGGTTGTCCCCACATCGTCCACATCGGGACAGGAATTTGTGGACGCGGGCCGCACGAACTCTTGCGCCCGACTCCCGCCATATTGTAGCCTTTTGATTGTCAAGTACGACATCTCGTGCGGCGGACATTTTTCTAAAGCGTTGGTCATGAGTTGCGTGTTGGGCGGCAAGCGCTGCCTGGCCCGATGGCGGATTCCGCCAAGCGGATTGCCGAGCGGATTTGGGCCCCGCAGCTTTGAGGAGGACTGGGCATGTCGTGGACGGACGAGCGGGTCGAGCTTCTGAAGAAGCTGTGGTCCGACGGTCTTTCAGCAAGTCAGATTGCGGCCGAACTCGGCGGCATTACGCGGAACGCGGTGATCGGCAAGGTCCACCGGCTGGGGCTTTCCGGGCGCGCCAAAAGCGCGTCAAGCGCGGCGCCGCGGCCGCGCAAGGCGCGTTCATCAACCCACATGCTGCGCATCGGGCCGGCCTTCGATCCGCGGCAATACCGCGCTGGCACACGCCTACGAAATCGAGGCGGAGGCCGAGCCCGAACTGATCGACAACATCATTCCCATCGGTCAGCGCCGCACCATTCTCGAACTGACGGAAAAGACCTGTCACTGGCCCGTCGGCGATCCCGGCAGCAGCGACTTCTTTTTCTGCGGCGGCAATACGATCGAGGGCCTGCCCTATTGTGCTTATCACTCCCGGGTCGCCTATCAGCCGGCCGGGGATCGCCGCCGGGACCGGCGCGCGCTGCGGTGAATCGGGAGACGCTTTAGCTCGCCTTGCCGAAACGATCGTCGAGCGAATAGCCGGCGCCGCGCACGGTGCGGATCGGGTCGGCGCCGTGGCCGCGGTTCAGCGCCTTGCGCAAACGCCCGACATGCACGTCGACGGTTCGCTCGTCGATGTAGACATCGCTGCCCCACACCCCGTCGAGCAGTTGCTCGCGGGAAAAGACCCGGCCGGGACGTTCCATCAGGAATTCGAGCAGGCGGAACTCCGTCGGTCCGAGGTCGACCGGGCGGCTTGAACGCGAGACGCGCTTTTTCTCCCGATCGAGTTCGAGGTCGCCGATCGCCAAAACCATGGCGACCCGTTCGGGACTGGTCCGGCGCAGCAAGGCGCGAATACGCGCCAAGCAGTTCCGGCACCGAGAACGGCTTGACGATGTAATCGTCGGCGCCGGTGGCAAGCCCCCGCACCCGCTCGCTTTCCTCGCCGCGCGCGGTCAGCATGATGATCGGCAATGACTGGGTTTGCGGACGCGCCCGCAGCCGCCGGCATAATTCAATGCCGGACAGACCGGGCAGCATCCAGTCGAGCACGATCAGATCGGGCGCGGTTTCGCGCAGGCGGGTGTCGGCCTCGTCGCCGCGGGCCACGGCGTCGACCTCGTAGCCTTCCGCTTCGAGGTTGTAGCGCAACAGCGTGGTCAGCGGTTCTTCGTCCTCTACGATCAGGATGTTCGCTCCCATCCTGGCCTCCTATGATTTTTGCAGCAGTGCTGCTCCAAAGCTCGTGGTATCGCCTTTCGGGCGCTGGTCGGTGATCGGGCGACCTTCAATCATGTAATAGACGGTCTCTGCGATGTTGGTGGCGTGATCGCCAATGCGCTCGATGTCCTTCGCACAAAACATAAGATGCATGCAGAACGTGATGTTACGCGGATCTTCCATCATGTAGGTGAGCAATTCGCGGAACAGCGCGGTACAAAGCGCGTCGACCTCCTCATCGCCGTTCCAGACCGCAAGAGCAGTCGCAAGGTCGCGGCTGGCATAGGCGTCGAGCACCTGTTTGAGCAGGGCCGAGACCAGTCGAGGCCATGTGCTCGACGCCGCGGATCAGCTTTTGCGGATGGAGGTCGAGATCGAGCGCGACGACGCGCTTGGCGATGTGCTTGGCATGGTCGCCGATCCGCTCGAGGTCGTTGCACACGCGCATGGCGCCGACGATCTCGCGCAGGTCGACGGCCATCGGTTGCCGCCGTGCGATAGTGAGGATCGCCTTTTCCTCGATCTCATGCTGCATGGAGTCGATCGTGGGGTCGGTGGCGATCACACGTTCCGCGAGATCAATATCGCGGTCCATCAACGCCTGGATGGCGTCGCCGATCTGCCGCTCGGCGAGGCCGCCCATCTCGGCGACCTTGCGCGTGATCTCCTGCAGATCGGTGTCGAACGCTTTGGTGGTGTGGTCGACTCTGGTGGTGTATGTCGGTCATGGTGATCACCCGAAGCGGCCGGTTATGTAGTCCTGGGTGCGCTGATCGTGCGGCGCGGTGAACATCTTGCTGGTCGAATCGAATTCGATCAGCTCGCCCAGATACATGAAAGCGGTGAATTCGGACACGCGCGCCGCCTGCTGCATGTTATGGGTGACGATCACGATGGTGTAATCGTCGGTCAATTCGTCGATCAGCTCCTCGATCTTGGCCGTGGAAATCGGATCGAGCGCCGAGCACGGCTCGTCGAACAGGATGACCTCGGGCCGCACCGCGACGGTGCGCGCGATGCACAGCCGCTGCTGCTGGCCGCCGGAAAGGCTCTGCCCGTTGGCGCCGAGCTTGTCCTTGACCTCGTCCCACAGCGCGGCGCGCCGCAGCGAGGTTTCGACGCGTCCGTCGAGCTCGGATTTCGGCAGGCGCTCGTAAAGCCTGATGCCGAAGGCGATGTTCTCGTAGATCGACATCGGAAACGGCGTCGGCTTCTGAAACACCATGCCGATGCGCGCGCGCAGCAGATTGAGGTCCTGCTTCGGCGACAGGATGTTCGTGCCGTCGAACATCACTTCGCCGGTGGCGCGCTGGTTCGGATAGAGGTCGTACATCCGGTTGAGCACGCGCAGCAAAGTCGATTTGCCGCAGCCCGACGGGTCCGATGAAGGCCGTGACCTTGTGCTCGTAAAGCGGCAGGCTGATCGATTTCAGCGCCCGGCTGTCGCCATAGAAGAAATCGAGGTCGCGGATCGTGACCTTCTCGGCGAGGCCGGACCGGTCGGCCGGCGGCATGGCGGCGACGGAAGGAACGGCGACGGAGGCGACGTTCATGACTGTTTTCCCGATGGGACGAGGGCGCGCGCGGTGATGCTCAGCGCCAGCACCGCCAGGGTGATGATCAGGGCGCCGGTCCAGGCCAGCGACTGCCAATCCTTGTAGGGACTGAGCGCGAACTGGAAGATCACGACCGGCAGGCTGGCCATCGGCGCGTTGAGGTTGGTGCTCCAGAACTGATTGTTGAGCGAGGTGAACAGCAGCGGCGCGGTTTCGCCGCTGATGCGGGCGACGGCCAGCAGCACGCCGGTCACCATGCCGGCGCGCGCCGCGCGATAGCAGATCCGGGTGATCGACATCGAGCGCGGCAGGCCGATCGAGGTGGCGGCCTCGCGCAGCGCGTTGGGCACCAGCGTCAGCATGTCCTCGGTGGTGCGCACCACGACCGGTATGACGAGGACGGCGAGCGCGACGCCGCCGGCCCAGCCGGAGAAATGCCCCATCGGGCGCGACCATGATCTCGTAGATGAACAGCCCGACCACGATCGACGGCGCGCTCAACAGAATGTCGTTGATGAAGCGCACCACGCTGGTCAGGCGGTCGTAGCGGCCGTATTCGGCCATATAGGTGCCGGCGAGGATGCCGATCGGCGTGCCGATCGCGACCGCGAGGATGGTCAGGATCAGGCTGCCGACGATGGGATTGAGCAGACCGCCGCTCGAGCCGGGCGGCGGCGTCATTTGGGTGAATACCGCGAGCGACAAGCCCGCTGAAGCCCTTCCAGAGCAGCGCGCCCAGGATCAGCACCAGCCAGCCCAGCCCGAACGCCGTGGCGGCCAGCGCCAGCACCGTCGCGATGGCATTGCTGCGGCGGCGGGCGGCATAGCGAGCGGCCAGTCCTTGATCCGGCATGGCGTCACCCGATCCGGCGTTCGATGCGCATCAGCATGTAACGCGCCGCCGCGAGCACGATGAAGGTGATGACGAACAGGATCAAGCCGAGCGCGATCAGCGCCGAGGTGTAGAGATCGCCCACCGCCTCGGTGAATTCGTTGGCGATGGTGGCGGAGATGGTGGTGCCGGGCGCAAGCAGCGACGCCGAGATCCGGTGCGCATTGCCGATGACGAAGGTCACCGCCATGGTCTCGCCCAGCGCCCGGCCGAGGCCGAGCATGACGCCGCCGATGACGCCGACCCTGGCATAGGGCAGCACCACGTAGCGCACGACCTCCCAGGTCGTGCAGCCGACGCCGTAGGCCGCCTCCTTGAGCACCGGCGGCACCGCCTCGAACACGTCGCGCGAGATCGAGGTGACGAACGGCAGCACCATGATGGCGAGGATCAGCCCGCGGTCAGCATGCCGATGCCATAGGGCGGCCCGGCAAACAGCGGCGCGATCACCGGCACGTTGCCGAGCGTATCGATCAGGAACGGCTGCAGCGTCTCCTGCAGGAACGGGGCGAAGACGAACAGTCCCCAGATGCCGTAGATGATGCTCGGGATGCCGGCGAGCAGTTCGATGGCGATGCCGATCGGCCGCCGCAGCCATGGCGGGCACAGTTCGGTGAGGAAGAAGGCGATCATCAGCCCGACCGGAACCGCGATCAGCATGGCGATGAACGAGGTGACGACCGTGCCGTAGATCGGCGCCAGCGCGCCGAATTCTCGGTGACCGGATTCCAGCGCTCGCCGATCAGGAAGCCGAGGCCGAAAGCCCTGAGCGCCGGCAGCGAGCCGTCGATCAGCGAAATGATGACGCCGCTCAGCAGCAACAGCACGCCGAACGCCGCGGCGCGCGTCAGATGGCGGAAGGCGGCGTCGCCAAGGCGCAGCCGGTCGAGCACTCTGGCGCGCGATCCGGCCTCGATGGACACGACCGCCCCCTCCTGCTGCAGCGCTATGTCGACCACGGATCGCCTCCGGGCCGGGTCCATCGCGGCGCTCCTTCATGCGGCATCAGGAGCGCCTACTCAAACGATCTACCGGCCGCCGCACAAGAGCCTGCGCAGCGGACCGGCCATGGAAACAAGGCACAAGGCACCCGCCTGTGACGGCGGCGCCTTGCCGGTTGCAGCGAACCTAATGCGCCATGCTGCTGGTGCGGAGCGGCTTGCCGCCGGAGTCCTTGATTTCGCTGCCCCACATCTTCTCGATCTTCACCGACGACCTTCTCGGGCATCGGCACGTAATCGAGCTCCTCGGCCATCTTGTCGCCCTTGGCATAGGCCCAGGCGAAGAACTTGAGCGCCTCGGCCGCGGCCGCGGGATCGCTGCGGCTGCTTCGGGATCAGGATGAAGGTCGCCGCCGTCATCGGCCACGACTCCGCGCCGCGGCTGATTGGCGAGGATCACACCGTAGCCGGGCACCGAATTCCAGTCGGCGTTGGCGGCGGCAGCCTGGAAAGCCTCGCTGGTGGGCGCGACGGTCTTGCCGTCCTTGTTCACCATCTTGGTGTAGGTCAGCTTGTTCTGCAGCGCGTAAGCGTACTCGACATAGCCGATCGAGCCCTTGGTCTGCGCCACGTTGTTGGAGACGCCCTCGTTGCCCTTGGCGCCGATGCCGACCGGCCATTCGACCGAGGTGCGGCACCGACCTCCGATTTCCACTCGGGGCTGACCTCCGCCAGATAGTAGGTGAAGTTGAAGGTGGTGCCGGAACCGTCGGAGCGGTGGACGACGGCGATCGCCTGCGCCGGCAGCTTGACGTTCGGATTGAGCTTCTTGATCGCCGGATCGTCCCAGGTCTTCACCGTGCCGAGGAAGATTGCGCCAAGCGTCGGGCCGTCGAGAACAAGCTCGCCCGGTTTGATCCCTTCGACGTTCACGACCGGCACGATGCCGCCCATCACCATCGGGAAACTGCACGAGGCCGTTTTTCTCCAGGTCGGCGCCCTTGAGCGGCGCATCGGTGGCGCCGAAAGTGACGGTTTTCGCCTCGATCTGCTTGATGCCGCCGCCCGAGCCGATCGACTGATAGTTGAGGCCGACGCCGGTCTCCTTTTTGTAGGCGTCCGCCCATTTGGCATAGATCGGATATGGAAAGGTCGCGCCGGCGCCGGAAATATCGATGGCGGCTGCGGGAAGAACCGTCGCGGCCAGAAAGCCGGCGACGGCGATGGTTCTCAGATGGTTCACGGATTTGCTCCTGTCAGCGGAATTTTGAGCGACGCGGGTCGTCGGTCCCACGCCGACTCTTCGGTCCCGTTCGGGACCCTTCGCTCTGTTCGACGCCCTCAAGGCAACGCGCTGCGGCGATGACCATTCGATCAATGCGGACCGCAGCTGCGGAATGATTAAGTTTGGCACGTCAAGGTTCTATGTGCCCAGCATGACAATTAGATGACAATGAAACCCTTTGATGTATCAAATGATTTGCGCCGCGGGCTGCTGGCCGGCGGTGGGCAAGTGGACGGTGAAAGTAGCGCCCGCGCCGGGCATGCTGTCAATCGATAATCGGCCGCGATGACGGTTGAGGATATGTTTGACGAGGGCGAGCCCGAGCCCGGTACCGCCTTGGGCGCGGCTCTCCCTGACATCGACGCGATAGAAGCGCTCGGTCAATCTCGGCAAATGCTCCGGCGCGATGCCCGGCCCGTAATCGCGTACGCTGACCTGTGCCTCCGGCTCGCCTTCCGCGGACGCGGCCTGCGTCAGCATGATGTCGACGCGCTTGCCGGGCGCGCCGTATTTGAGCGCGTTTTCGACCAGGTTCTCGAACACCCGGACCAGCTCGTCGCGGTCGCCGGGGACCGTCAGCGTTCGCACGGCCTCGATATGGACGGTCACGCCGCGGTCGCGCGCCAAAGTTTCCAGACCGTCCACGACCTGGCGGATGATCGGCACGAGATCGACCGGCGTATCGGGGCGGCGGTGCGCGTTGAGCTCGATGCGCGACAACGACAACAGATCGTCGATCAGCCGCGCCATTCGCCGCGCCTGGTCCTGCATGATGGCGAGGAAGCGCTCGCGCGCCTTGGCGTCGTCGCGCGCCGAGCCCTGCAGGGTCTCGATGAAGCCGGACAGCGCCGCAAGCGGTGTGCGCAATTCGTGGCTGGCATTGGCGACGAAGTCGGCGCGCATCTCCTCGACCCGCCGCAGCGGCGTGAGATCGTGAAACGTCATCAGCACCAGATCGGGCTTGCGGGGATGGGCACGCGCTTGACAGGCATCACGATGGTCTCGAACCAGCGGTCGAGCGGCACGCGCTCGGAATATTCGACGCGCTGCTCTTCGCCGGTGGCATAGGCACGGCCAATCGCCTCGATCAGCTCGGGCATGCGCAGCGCCAGCGAGACCGGCTCGCCCTGGCGGAGCGCCGGCGCCAGCGAGCGCGCGTGATCGTTGAGCGTGAGCACACGGCCGTTCCGGTCGAGCGCAATCACCGGATCCGGCAGGCCGGCAACGACGGCCTCGAGCGGCTCGCCGGCGCGCTCGGAAACGGCCACCGGCCGCGCCAGGCCGCCGACCTGGTCGGCGGCGCGCATGGCGAGCAACGCGGCTGCGGCGATGATCGCAAAGCCGGCGACCGCGTAACCGGGGGTCAGGGCGTCGATGATCGCCAAGGCCGGCGAACACCAGCGCCGCCGTCACCGTCACCAGCCGCGATGCGGCGCCACTCGCTCCTTCGCAGCGCTACGGCGATCTTCATTCAGGGTCATCGGATCCAGCTCCCCGCCCAGACGCCCGCGTCGTCTTTCCAATCAAGTCATATTCGATTTTTCGGCGCCAGCTTGTTCACGGTGCCGATCGGCGGCGGCGCGGCGACCGCAGGCGCGACACGCCGGGCAGCGCGACTGAGCAGCACTTCACGCGTTCCGAGGATCGCAAGCGAGATGACGAACGGAATGACATAATAAAGCAGCCGGAACAGCAGCAGCCCGGCCAGCAGGTCTTCCTTGTCGAACTGCCACAGCGCGACCATCATGGCGGCATCGAACACGCCGAGGCCGCCGGGGGCGTGGCTGGCAAAGCCGAGCAGCGTCGCGGCGACGAAGATCACGGCGACCGTGACGAAGCCGAGATTGGGCTCGTCGGGCACCAGCATGTACATGGCGAGCGCACAGCACGACAGATCGACGATACCGATGGCAATCTGAACCAGCGTCAGCGGGCCGCCGGGCAACGTCACCTGCCAGCCGTCGCGGCCGATGACGCGCGGCTTGACCCAGACCCAGGCCACATAGGCGCCCAGTAACGCGAGTACGGCGACCGCGAAGGCGCGATTGAGCCAGAGCGGGAGCTGGTCGATGGCGCGCGCCGCCTGCGGCGCATCGAGAACGCCAAGGCCGAGCACGGTGGCGTTGCCGAGCCAGAAGGTCAGCCCGGCGACAAAGCAGATCTTGGTGACCTCGATGACGCTCAGGCCCCAGGCGGAATAAATGCGGTAGCGCACCGCACCGCCGGAAAAGACACTGGCGCCGACATTGTGACCGACGGCGTAGCTGGTGAAGCTCGCCAGCGCCGCGGCGCGATACGGCACTTCGGAGCGGCCGATCGTGCGCAGCGCGAACAAATCGTAGAGGGTGAGCGTCAGATAACCGGCGGCGACGAAGAGCCGGCAATGCCGAGCGTTCGCCAATCGGTCGCCTCCAGCGCGTCGACCAGCTCGTCGATATTGATATCGCGGAGGATGCGATAGAGCGCCACCACCGCGACGATGACGATTGCGAGACTGAGCACCACACCCAATCGACTGAAGCCCACCTTTCGGTTGAAGAAGTGCGCGGCGGCGCGCAGATTCTTCAGCATCGCGCGCTCCAGACCGGCTGTTTCTGCATCAATCGACCGTTTCGTTCCGGCGCCCGGCGCAAGCCGGCCTCCACGTAGCAGATGTCGGGTCCGGGCGCGAGTACAGTGCACGGAACCCATTGCCGCGCTGTTTGGCCACAGCTAGGAAGGTCGCAGGCGAATAGCGAGTCGTGAGAAGCGCGCAGCGCCTAATGCGAACGGCTTTTCCGTTCGCCATTGGCCCGCATTAGGAGGGCAGGGGTTTGCCCCTGGTCTCCGGCAATAACGGTGCAACGCAAAAGCCGAGGACGTAGATGAACGAGAAGATCATCGCGGTGCGGCTGTAACCGCCGAATGCGACAATCAAGGTTCCAGCAAACAGCGGACCGAGAAAGGCGATCAGCCGCGGCGCGTTGAAGGCGAACGCAATCCCGGTTGCCCGCGAGCGGGTCGGGAAAAGTTCCGGCAGCCATACCGGCATCCAGCAATACTGGCCAAGCGTGAAGAAGCCGTTTGCCGCGGCTACCACGAGGAGCAGCTTCAGATCCTGCGTCCACAGGAACAGAGCCGGCGTCAGCAAAAAAGCGCCGGCATAATAGAATAGCGTGATCGGCTTGCGGCCGAAGCCGTCGGCGATGAACCCGAAACAGACATAACCGAGGATGGCGCCGACATTGTAAGCCATGCCGGCATAGCTCGCCCAATGCTGCGCCGGCAGATTCGCCTTGGCGGCGATCGATGCAATGTAGGGCGGCACCCAGGACGAGATGCCCCACCAGGCGAGCGTCGTTGCGAGCGACATCAAGAATACCAGGATCGTGCGCCGGCGGGTCTCGGGCTCGACGAAAAGGTCGGTGACCGTGAAACGCGTGAGCGCGCGGTCGTCGGCCGCGAGGGCTGCGCCGCTCTGCTTGCGCCCACGCGCTTGCCGCCGTCGCTCATCGACCTCTTGCCACGCCGGCGACTCCTCGATCGATGACCTGATCCAGAGCGTCAGCAGAGCCGGAAGAATGCCGACGACAAACATGTATCGCCACGCGCCCGGTCCGATGCCGCCGACAAAGAGCCAGACCAGCGAAGCCAGAAAGAAACCCAGGCCAAGACCGCATTGCATCAGTCCGGCGCCTTTGCCGCGCGCCTGCTGCGGCCAAAGCTCGGCCATCATCGACGACCCGGTCGCCCATTCCGAGCCGATTGCCATGCCGACCAGAAAGCGCAGCAGCGCAAACGATATCCAGTTGAACGACAGCGCGGTCAGCCCAGTCAGGATCGAATAGGTCAGGATGGCGTAAATCATCGTCCGCTTACGCCCGATATAATCGGCCAAAATACCGCCGCAGAGGCCGCCGATGCCCCAGCCGAGCAGGGTGATCGCCACGACCGTGCCGGCATAGGCGGGAATCCGCGCAAACTGCGACGGCTCGAGCAGCGTGCGCATGGCCGGGCCGACCGTGAGGAACAGCGCGTAGGCTTCGAAGCCGTCGAACAGCCAGCCGAGGTTCGTGGCGATGAGCGTGCGCCACTGACCGCGAGTAAGTTCGCGATACCAGGGTGCCGCACCGGCGAAGGTATCCGCCATCTTGTCCTCCCTCGCCGCAATGTCCGGCGGCTGGCATCCGCGCGGAACATGACCGCGCGCCGCCGCGGTGGCGCTTGTTCTTAAACTAGCCGAAGCAGCCGAGCAGGTCACGGCGTCGTTGGGATCAATCCCAATGCGGATCAGCCGGCATTTTTTTGCAGTTGACGAAGCCCGCGGTCCCCGCTTGGTACTGCCAACAGTTCCACAGGGAGAAACGTCCAATGACCAGAAACAAGCCGCCATTTCGCGCCGATGTGGTTGGCAGCCTTTTGCGCACCGCGCCTTTGAAGGAAGCGCGCGCGAAACGCGAACAGGGCGCGATCAGTGCGGCTCAACTCAAGGAAGTCGAGGACCGCGAGATCGAGAAGATCATCAAGAAGCAGGAAGAGGTCGGACTGAAGGTCGCGACGGACGGCGAGTTCCGCCGCTCATGGTGGCATTTCGATTTCTACGGCATGCTCGATGGCGTCGAAATCTACGAGCTCGACCACGGCATTCAATTCCACGGCGTGCAGACCAAGCCGCGCAGCATCCGCATCAAAGGCAAGCTTGGCTTTTCCGCCCACCCGATGCTCGAGCACTTCAAGTTCCTCAAAGCGCACACCCGCGTCACGCCGAAAATGTGCATACCGAGCCCGGCCACGATGCATTTCCGGCTCGAGCCGAACGCAGTCAACCCCACGTTCTACGCCGACCGCAGCGCCATCTTCGACGACTTGGCGAAAACCTACCGGCAGGCGATCGGCGCCTTCTACGACGCCGGCTGCCGCTACCTGCAGTTCGACGATACCGCCTGGGCCTATCTGTGCTCGCCGGCGGAGTTGAAGAAGGCCCGCGAGCGCGGCCTGAACGCCGAGCGTCTGGCGGAAGACTATGCCGGCGTCATCAATCAGGCGGTCGAGGGAAAGCCGGCCGACATGGTGATCACCACGCATGTGTGCCGCGGCAATTTCCGCTCGACCTGGATTTCCGAGGGCGGCTACGAACCGATCGCCGAAATCATGCTGGGAACATTGAACTACGACGGCTATTTCCTCGAATACGATACCGAGCGCGCCGGCGGCTTCGAGCCGCTGCGCTTTCTGCCCAAAGGCAACAAGCTCGTCGTTCTCGGCCTTGTCACCACCAAGACCGGCACGCTGGAAAAAAAGGCCGACGTCAGGCGGCGCATCGAGGAAGCGACCAAATACGTCGCGCTCGACCAGCTTTGCTTGTCGCCGCAATGCGGCTTTGCCTCGACCGAAGAAGGCAACGCGCTGGCCGAGGACGAGCAATGGGCGAAGCTGCGCATGGTTGTGGAATTGGCCGACGAGGTTTGGGGTTGATCAATGCGAACTCCTGGTTTTCCAGCACAAGCGGAGCCGCACTTTCCACGAATTTGACCTAGGAATTAAAACCGCGCCACGGGTTGTGCACCGGACAGAAAAAATCCGGATGCCCGGAGCCGACCGGCGATGTACAAAACGCGTGCGCTGACGTACAACTAGATTGGGCGGCCTGTGGTCAGTAGTGGAAGACGGGCAAACAGATGTCATCGACGGAACACACGATGCCGGACGCTAACCGGCTCTACATCGGTGAAGGCGTCACCATCAAAGGCGAAATCTCAGTACCTGATACGCTGGTGGTATGCGGCGTACTCGAGGGTGACGTAACGGTTGGCAATTTGGTCGTAGGCGAAACCGGCGCGATCAAGGGCAGAATTACTGTCGCTGAGAACGCCGAGATTTCTGGCAAGGTGTTCGAAAAGCTCGATGTCAAATGCCTCTTGATCCTGCGCTCGACCGGGCGTGTCGACGGCAACATCAGTTACGGCCCGCTGCAAATCGAACAGGGCGCCAGCATCGCCGGCGGACTTTCATCTACCGACTACCGTCCGGAACAGAAACCTCCCAAGGTTGATCTGTACGGCAACGGCGACTCGCGGCCTCAACCCCAGTCAGTTAAGCAGGATGCTTCGCGGACACAGAAGCAGGCTGGCCTTTCGGCTTTGGAGCCATTGCCCGCGCCCACGTCCACACCTCCGGCGCGTTGAATTAACGCTCCGCCATTCAACTCCAGGATCAGCCGGCGCGTTGCGACCTGAGCACGGCGGCGTTGTACGATGTCGTGGTTCGTGCCGGCCCTCAGGCTTGTTGCATGGCCGATTTGCGCCGCGCCAGCCGCTTGTGCATGTGCACCATCAGCGCCATGGCGAAAAGCGGCGTCGCCAAATTGACGATCGGGATCGAGACAAAGGCCGCGATCAACAGTCCGCCGCCATAGACGGCCGCGGCATTGCGTCGGCGCAGCGCCTTCGCCTCATCCGGCGGTTGAAAACGCATTGCGGCGAGCTCGAAATATTCGCGCCCGAGCAGCCAGGCGGTGGCGAGAAAGAACAATACAGCGCCGACGCCCGCGAATAACAAGAACGGCACCGCGCAGATGTAGACCACGACCGCGAGCAGCGCCGTCTTGCCCCCTTCAAGAATCGCGCGCCATGGCGGCAGGGCAGCGCCTGGCGGATCGGCCGGATAGCACGCGCGCTCGACCTCATCGGCGATCTGGTCGGCGAAAAAACTGGCGACCAGCGCCGTCACCGCCGGCATCAGCAACACGCCTCCGACGATGACGCCCAGCCCGGCGGCGATCGAGAGCAGCCAGGCAATCGCGTTTGCCGGCAGATGGGCATGCGGGCCCAAGCCGTTTTCGACGGCAGCGCTGCCGGTTCCGATCAGCCAGATGATCAACCGGTCGATTGCAATAGCAAAGATGACGACGAGTGCGAGCGCAAGACCGATCGATTTCCACAACAGCGCGCGCAATGGCGGCGAAAACATCTGGGTGAGGGCTTTGATCGCATCGTCGAACATGATTCCTCCGCACCGGCCGGCAGAGGTAGAGACATCGGTCGGCAGGCACAAGAGCTCGTCAGGCGGTCACCGCGCCGGCATCTTCCTCCGCCGCCGCGGGCTGGGCGGCCAGGGGAATTTCGGCCCCATCGACCGGCGGCGGAACCCGGACGCCTTGACGCTCCGCCTCACTGTCGCTGGCGTGGCGCGGATCGGCCCAGTGCAGCGCCTTATAGTCGAAGCCTTTGGCGATGGTCGGCTTCACGACGTTGAAATAAGGCGAGATGTCGAAATCGCGCGGACAATAGAGCGAGGAATGGCGAATCTCGAGCAACTGCTCGAGCGCCTGCCGGCTGCGCGTCAGCGTGATCTTGGGCAGGATCGGATAGTGCACGGCGCGAAACGCTTCCGCGATCAGCGCCGAACAGATGAGCCGCGATGGGTCGCCCGAGCCAAGCGCGATCAACCGGCGCCGCCAGCGTTGCGGCACCGGCAGCGGGAACAGATAGCGCATCAGGTCGATAATGTTCTTGAGGTCGTAGGCGAAACCGATGCGCGCGACGGCGTAAGTGCACACCGCCGCGCAATCCCCCTGGGTCAGCCCGACGGGTCGGCAGATGCGAGTGTGAAACTGAAAATATTTCGACAGCGGCGCCGACACGACGCCCTCGCCGACATTGGCTTCGATAAGCACATGCGGCTCGCCGTCTGGCTCCAGGCGGCCGCCGATCGGGCCGACATACAGCGCCGAATGCGACCAGGTCGACTGGGTCAGATACTTGATGACGCCGGCGATATGGTTGTTGCCTTCGACCAGAAGTACGTCACCGGGCTCGAGTGAATGACGGAGCGCATCGGGATCGCTCGGCGTGAACGGCTCGTAGCCGGGCACGGGCTTCTGCAGATAGTCGGCGATCAGCCGCCCGATTGCGTCGAGCATCCGGTTCATAGGGGCCCCCCAATGCATCGCGCGATTTCGTCGCGTCTTCTTTGTCTTGATTTTAATCGAAGGCCCTTGCGATTTGGTTCATACAATCGCCGGCATTCTTTACTGAAGCTCAACCGTGGCGTTTGCGCGCCGCGCACCGTTCGGGCAATCTGACGTCACGCTGCAACTATTTGGAAACCATGCCGCGACTGAGCCGCCGCTCTTTCCTTGCTGCCTCGGCCGGGCTTGCCGCGCGGCCCGCGATCGCCGCGGTCACGCCGGCTGCGACGGCCGTCGACGTGGTGATCGTCGGCGCCGGTGCGGCCGGCATCGCCGCCGCCCGCCGGATCGCCGCCGCCGGCCGAAAATTCGTGCTGCTCGAAGCCGCCGACCATATCGGCGGGCGATGCATTACCGAAACGCGCACCTTCGGTGTGCCCTATGACCGCGGAGCCCACTGGATCCACACGCCCGATCTCAATCCGGTAACCAAGTTGCAGCTGCGTCGCGGCATCGAAGTCTATCCGGCGCCGGCGAGCCAGAAGGTGCGGATCGGCCGGCGTTACGCGCGCGAAGGCGAGCTGGAGGATTTCTTGGCTTCGCAGGCACGCGCCAATCACACCATTGCCGACGCTGCGCGCAAGGCCGACGTGTCGTGCGCGCAGGCGCTGCCGAACGACCTCGGCGACTGGCGGCCGTCGGTCGAATTCGTGCTCGGGCCGTTCGGCTGCGGCAAGGAACTGGCACAGGTGTCGGCGGTGGATTTCGCGAAATCCGCGGAGCGCGATACCGACGCTTTCTGCCGGCAGGGTTTCGGTTCGCTGATCGCCACGCTCGCTGAGGGGATCGCGGTCAAGCTGTCGACGCCGGCAACCGTGATCGACACCAGGCGCAATGTCGCGGTGGAAACGCCGAAGGGCGTGATCACCGCGCGCGCCGCGATCGTCACCGCATCGACCAATCTGGTCAGCTCCGGGGCCATCACATTCGCGCCGGAGCTGCCAAAGCGGCAGCTCGACGCCTTCGCCAGGCTTTCGCTTGGCAGCTACGACCACGTTGCGCTCGAACTCACCAGCAATCCGCTCGGCTTCGAGAGCGACGATCTGGTGTTCGAGAAGTCGGCTGACATCCGCACGGCGGCAATCCTGGCCAACGTCTCCGGTACGCCGCTCTGCCTGATCGAGGTCGCCGGCACGTTCGGACGCGATCTCGCCGCGCACGGCGAAGCGGCCATGGTCGATTTCGCCGCCGATTGGCTCGCCGGCCTCTACGGCGCGGACGTGAAGAAAGCGATCAAGCGTTCGCACGCCACACGCTGGAACCATGAGCCGTTGGCGCTTGGCGCGTTTTCGGCCGCGGCGCCGGGCGGACAAGGCGCGCGCCGTGTCCTCATGGAGCCGGTGAACGACGCCGTCTGGTTTGCCGGCGAAGCGGTCCACGAGACCTTGTGGGGCACTGTCGGCGGCGCCTGGGAGTTGGGCGACCGCGCCGCGAATGCGGTGTTGCACCGGCTCGGGCCGGTGAAAGAAGCCCCGCCGGCGCGGGCCCCGGTGGCGGCCAAGCGCAAGCCGCGCCGCGTCTACACGCGGTAATCCGCGGCGACGGACTATGCCCGCAGCACGCCACCGGTGCGCTTGCCGACCTCGGCGACGATTTTTGCCGCCAGCGCCTCGATCTCCGCATCGGTCATGGTCTTGTCGCGCGGTTGGATGGTAACCGCGACCGCGATCGACTTCTTACCCGGCTCGATGCCGGGGCCTTCGTAAACATCGAACACGGTGACGCCGGCGATCAGTTTGCGCTCGGCAGACTGCGCCGCCCGCACGATGTCGGCCGCCTTGACGTTGCGCTCGACCACAAAAGCGAAATCGCGTTCGACCGGCTGGAACGGCGAAAGTTCCAGCGCGGGCTTGGCGCGCGTCGCTTTCATCTTCGGTTCCGGGATGCGCTCCAATATGACCTCGAAGGCAACGAGCGGACCCTCCGCGTCGAGCGCCTCAAGCGCGCTCGGATGCAGTTCGCCGAAATGGCCGAGGACGTTTTGCGGGCCGATCTGGATCGTCCCCGAGCGGCCGGGATGAAACCAGGCGGGACCGCCCGGCGCGATTTGCAGCGCCTGCGCCGGCGCGCCGGCCGCCATCAGAACGGCAAGCGCATCGGCCTTGGCATCAAACGCGTCGACCTCGCCATCGCGCTTCGACCAATGGCGACCAATTCCCGAAGGCTTGGCGAGCGCGCGCCGGATGCCGGCGGCAGCGGTGAGCTGATCCCCCGCCCCGTCGCCGCGAAAAACCTGGCCCACTTCGAACAGACCGACATCGGGAAAGCCACGATCCGCATTCTTCTGGCCGGCGGCGACAAGTCCGGGAATGAGGCTTGGCCGCATATCGGAAAGCTCGGCTGCGATCGGATTGGCCAGCGCAAGCTCCGGCTTGCCGCCGCCGAACAGCGTGGCTTCATGTTTGGCGATGAACGACCACGTCACCGCTTCGACGAGATTGCGGGCGGCGAGCGCACGTTTGGCTTTGCGCGTGCGCACCTGGATCGGCGTCAGCACCGGTTTGCGCGGCGCTTCGCCGCGATCGAATGCTGTCACCGGCACACGTTCGACGCCGAGAATGCGGACGATTTCTTCGACGATATCGGCCTTGCCCTCAACGTCGGCCCGCCATGATGGCACGGCGACCTTCACATGGTCGCCCTGGCCGGCCACGAAGAAGCCGAGCCGCTCCAGAACCCGTCGCATCTCCGGCAGAGGCACGATAAGCCCCGCCAGTCGCTTGAGTTCAGACAACGGAAAGTCGATGACGCATTCGCCCGCTTGCGGGCTGCCAGCGACCCTTATTTCCGACGCCGCCCCGCCGCAAAGCTCGAGCACCATGCGCGTTGCCAGATCGAGCCCCGGCAGCATGAAGGCCGGGTCGACGCCGCGCTCAAAGCGATAGCGGGCATCGGAGTTGACGCCAAGCTTGCGCCCGGTCTGCGCGATGTTGATCGGAGTCCACAGCGCCGAATTCGATGAGCACATCTGTCGTCGTTTCGGAGCAGCCGGTTTTTTCACCGCCCATGATGCCGGACAGCAACTCGACACCATTCTCGTCGGCGATGACGCACATCGCCTCGTCGAGCGTGTAGGTTTTGCCGTCCAGCGCGACGAGAGTTTCGCCGGCGCGGGCGCGGCGCACCGCAAGATTTCCCCGCACCTTTGCAGCATCGAACACATGCAGCGGCCGGCCGCGGTCGTACGTGATGAAGTTGGTGATATCGACCAGCGCGTTGATCGGGCGGAGCCCAATCGCCGTGAGCCGCTTTTGCAGCCAGTCCGGCGACGGGCCGTTCTTCACGCCGCGGACGAGACGCAACGCAAAGGCGGGACAAAGCCCGGGTGCTTCGATGGCCACCGTGACAGGACAGGGAAACTCCCCCTTGATCGCTTTGATACTCGGGTCTTTGAATTTGCCCATGTCGGCGGCGGCAAGGTCGCGGGCGATGCCATGCACGCCGGTGCAATCCGGCCGGTTGGGCGTCAGATTGATTTCGATGACCGGATCGTCGAGGCCGGCCCATTGCGCGTAGTTCGTGCCGACCGGGGCGTCATCCGGCAGCTCGATGATGCCTTCGTGATTGTCGGAGAGCTGCAGCTCGAATTCGGACACCAGCATGCCGCGGCTCTCGACACCGCGGATGGTGCCGACTTGCAGGGTGACGTTCTTGCCGGGGATGAACGCCCCCGGCGGCACGAACACGCCCTTCATGCCGGCCCGGGCGTTGGGCGCCCCGCACACCACCTGGATCGGGTCGCCGCTGCCGGTATCGACCATGCAGACCCGCAGCCGGTCGGCGTTGGGATGCGGCTTGGCTTCGGTGACGCGCGCGATGGTGAACGGCGCGAACAGCTTGGCCTTGTCCTCGACGCGCTCGACCTCAAGCCCGATCATGGTGAGCTTGTCGGCGATCTCGCCGAGCGTGTGATCGGTGTCGAGATGCTCCTTGAGCCAGCCCAGGGTGAATTTCATCATGGGCGGTTCTCCGCGCGGAGGGCGCCGCCATCACGAGCTTAATCCTGCCGCCAGCATCGGCAGATCGAGCGGGCGGAAGCCGTAATGCGAGAGCCAGCGCACATCGGCCTCGAAGAAAGCGCGCAGGTCCGGCATGCCGTATTTGAGCATGGCGATGCGATCGATGCCCATGCCCCAGGCAAAGCCCTGATACTCGTCGGGATCGAGCCCGCAATTTCGCATCACGTTCGGATGCACCATGCCGCAGCCGAGAATCTCCATCCAGTCGTCGCCTTCGCCGAAACGGATCTCGCCTTTGTCGCGCCGGCACTGGATGTCGACTTCGAGCGACGGCTCGGTGAACGGAAAGTACGATGGCCGGAAGCGCATCTTGACGTGATCGACCTCAAAGAACGCCTTGCAGAACTCCTGCAGGATCCACTTCAGGTGGCCGAGATGCGAGTGCTTGTCGATCACCAGGCCCTCGACTTGATGGAACATCGGGGTGTGGGTCTGGTCGGAGTCGCAGCGATAGGTGCGGCCGGGAATGATGACGCGCAGCGGCGGCTTTTGGCTCAGCATGGTGCGCACCTGCACCGGCGAGGTGTGCGTGCGCAGCAGCAGCCGCGAGCCGTCCGGCTTCGGATTAAAGAAGAACGTGTCGTGCATGTCGCGCGCTGGATGGTCTTCCGGGAAATTAAGCTTGGTGAAGTTGTAGTCTTCGGTCTCGATGTCGGGCCCCTCGGCAACGCCAAAGCCCATGTCGGCGAAGATCGCGGTCAGCTCATCGATCACCTGAGTGATCGGATGCACGCGCCCGGTCTCGAACGGTGCTTCGCGTACCGGCAAGGTGACGTCGACACTTTCGGTATTGAGCCGCGCCTCAAGCGCCAAGGTCTTGAACGCGTCGCGACGCGCCATCAGCGCCGCATTGACGCGATCCTTCAGGCCATTGATCAACGGCCCCTGAGTTTTGCGTTGCTCCGGCGCCAGCGTGCCGAGAGTTTTCAACAAGGCGGTAATGGAGCCGTTCTTGCCGAGCGCCGCGACGCGCACCGCTTCGAGCGCCGCTTCGTCGCCTGCGGCGGCAACTTCGGCAAGGATGTGTTGCTCAAGCTGCGCGGTATCGGACATGACAGTTTTCAATCCGGCATCACCGGCAGATCGGTATCGGATGGCTTGCCGCCGGCCTGCGTCAGCATGCAATGCACCTGGCCGCGATGATGGGTCTGATGATTGAACATATGGGTGACCAGCAGCCAGCGCGGCCTGGTCCATTCGCGCTTGGTCGCCGCTGAATAATAGGTCTGGTCGACGGCCAGCCAGGCGTCCTCGATGGCGTCGGCCCAGTCGATGATCGTCTGATCGAAACGCTCCCGTTCGGTCTTTAATCCCGCCCAGTCCGGATAGAGCGCAACTGACTCCGGAATTCCGGCTTGCGGCTTCCGCACGGTGCTGAACCGGCTCATCCAAATCTGATCGGCCCACAGCAGATGGCTCAACGTCTTGTGGATCGAGCCGAAGAAGGCGCCGCGCTCCGTGGTGCGCTCCTCCGCGGACAGCCCATCGGCGACGCCGTAGAGGTTTTGGTTCTGCCAGCGGTTATAGCGCGCCATGCGCTGCACATAAGCACGGTCAATCATGGGCGCGGCCGAGCATGCTCACACCGCGAGCGCGGTTTTGGCCTGGCCGACGATCGCTTCAAAAGCCGCCGGCTCGCTGATGGCGAGGTCGGACAACACCTTGCGGTCGACCATGATACCGGCCTTGCTCAAGCCGGCGATAAACCGGCTGTAGTTGAGGCCAAACGGCCGCACCGCCGCATTGAGGCGCTGAATCCACAGGGCGCGGAATGTACGCTTGCGCCGCTTACGGTCGCGGTAGGCGTATTGATTTGCCTTCTCGACCGCCTGCTTGGCGACGCGGATGGTGTTCTTGCGTCTGCCATAATAGCCCTTGGCCGCCTTGAGCACCTTCTTGTGCTTGGCATGGCCGGTGACGCCGCGTTTGACGCGTGCCATAGCTGGTCTCCTCTCGATCGCGAAACACTGGGATTGGACGGCGGCCGCAAATGGCCGGCCGTCAGCCGTTCGGCAAGAAATACTTCTTGATGTTGTCGCCGTCGGTCTTGAACAGCACGTTGGTGCCGCGCAATTGGCGGATCTGCTTTTTCGATCGCTTGATCATGCCGTGACGCTTGCGCGACTGCGCATAGAGGACCTTCCCTCCAGCCGTCACCTTGAAGCGCTTTTTAGCGCCCGATTTGGTCTTCATCTTGGGCATTTGGCTCTCCTTGGCCGCAAGCCGCCTCCCTACCCTCCCCCGCTTGCGGGGCAGGGTGGGGAGGGGGTGGGCGAAAAATGCTCATCAATGAGCGGTGTGTGCTCGGAGCACATCACCGCCGCCACGGCAGCCCTTGATCAGCCGGGCGGCGGGAGGGCGCGGTTATGGCAGAGGCCGCGAAAAATGGCAAATACCACCACTCGGCTGCGGACGCGGCCCGCGCAACCCCCCCCCCGGCCGCCGCGCGTCCCCGGCAGACCGACGCTACCGTGGCGCCAGCACCATCACGACCTGCCGGCCCTCGAAGCGCGGTTCCTGCTCGATCTTGGCGATTTTGATCGTATCGCCTTTGACCCGGTCGAGCAGCTTGTAGCCCAGCTCCTGGTGCGCCATTTCGCGGCCGCGAAACCGCAATGTAACCTTGACCTTGTCGCCTTCCTCGAAAAAGCGCTGCATCGAACGCATCTTCACGTCGTAATCGTGATCATCGATCATCGGCCGCAGCTTGATCTCCTTGATCTCGACGACCTTCTGCTTCTTGCGCGCCTCGGCCGCTTTCTTTTGCGCCTGATATTTGTATTTGCCGTAGTCGAGGATCTTGCACACCGGCGGCACCGAATTCGGCGCGATCTCGACCAGGTCGAGCCCGGCCTCCTGCGCCATGGCCAGAGCGGCGCCGATCTCTGTGGTACCTTTGTTGGTGCCATCCTTGTCGATGAGCTGGACCTCGCGGACGCGGATCTCCTCGTTGATGCGCGGGCCCTCCTTGGCGGCCGGCTGCGCGGTTCTGATCGGGCGACGAATGGTTCTTGTCTCCTTAAGTCGTTGCTACGAGCCGTCGGCGTCGATAACGCGAACCATGATGCACAGGATCCGCAACGCTGATCGGCAAACCGGGAAGATCGGTAGTTTTGGGCAGTAAGTCAACGATAATGCGGCGGCACTCCCTTGCGCGCGTGCGTCGTTTGCGGCGAAACATGGCGCGGCTGACGCTTTGATGTCGCCCAGTCCTGTCTCCGCCGAAAGCGTGCGCATGGATGATAAGAGTCTGAAATTCCTGGAAATTGAAACGGGAGACGAGCGCCACCGCATTGCCGTGCGCGAGCAGCCGGGCGCCTCGCCGGGGCTTTTTTGGCTGTCCGGCTACAAGTCCGACATGAACGGCACCAAAGCCGTGGCGCTGGCGCGTTGGGCAGAACAAGGCGGCCGCGCCTGCGTCCGCTTCGATTATTCCGGCCACGGAGAATCCGGCGGCGCATTCATCGACGGCACCATCGGCCGCTGGCTGGCCGATAGTCTTGCCGTATTCGACGCCTGCTGCCGCGGTCCGCAGATTTTGATCGGGTCGTCGATGGGAGGCTGGCTGGCGCTGCTCATGGTCCGCGCTTTGCGGCAGCGGCCGCCGCCTGTCCCACCCGCGCAAGCTGGGGGGGATAAGGCGGTGGCGCCGGCGTCGGTCGCCGGCCTGGTCCTGATCGCGCCGGCGGTCGATTTCACCGAAGAGCTGATGTGGAAACGGTTCACGCCGGCGATCAAGCGCGAATTGGAAGAGAACGGCGTCTGGCAACGGCCGTCGCAATATTCGTCGGAGCCTTATCTCGTCACCCGGCAGTTGATCGAAGAAGGGCGCCATCACCTTCTGCTGGGCGGCATGATCGAAACCCGCTGCCCGGTGCGCATCCTGCAAGGCGTTGAGGATCCGGATGTGCCGTGGCGGCATGCGGTGGAACTGGTTTCGCGGCTCGCCAGCGATGACGTTGTTCTCACGCTCGTCAAGGACGGCGATCACCGGCTGTCACGGCCCGAGGACATCGAGCGCCTCATCCGCGCCGTAGCGGAGTTTTGAGCACGATCCCGAAAAATTGATGCCGGTTTTTCGGACACGACAAGGCTCGACCACATCTAGCTGTGTGCTGCCCGCTCGGCGGCGGCAAACGCCACACCGAGCTTGTCCTCGGTGCGCCAGACCACGCGGCAGAAGCGGCGCGTGCGGCCATGCTCAAAGGTCAGATCGAACGTCGCGGGTAATCCGAACGTGTTGGCGAACTTCAGGCACGCCCCGCCGCCGGTGATATTCTGCACGGTGCAGTGAATGACCGACGAGCGGCGCGCTACGATGATCTTGGCGCCGCGCAGGACGCGCGTGCGCTGTATCGCTCGGCGATCGTCGCTTTCGGGGTCGTCGAGCATGACGCGGCCTGCCTGGCTTTCGCGCTCGAATCGAGCGCGAACTTGCCGAGCCCATACAGGCCAAGTCTTACGGATCGCCGAACGCCGCGACCCGCAGGAGGTTAACGGCGCGGAACTATACGCCCCGTGCAAGCTGCGGAACCGGCGTTCTCTCAGCTGGCCGGTCAGGCCTTCTCGCCGTCGATGCTGAGCGCGCCGTCGCCGTACGCCACGACATAGAGGAAGCCGCCCGCCATGGGAAGAGGCTGGACATCAACAAACGCCCAAGCGGAGCCAGGTAGGTCTTCAAATTGTCCATAGTGCATTTCCCCCGTCTTTCCTCAGCGCGTCAGCTCGCCGGCCACAAGATTAACAGCCGGCCGAAAACCCGACAATCACAAACGCGCGTTGGCAACGCTCCCATGAATATTCCAGTGAGCCGTCAAAAACCGCGATGGCTTTAAGGCATGCAGCCTAACGCTGAACAGATACGAACATATTATGTGCGCATTCCGAACATTCGGAGACGCACCTCGATTTGTCGACGAACGCCAGCAGGCCGATCAGGACAAGAACTGTTGCACTGCGTCCACGGCTTCGCGTTTTTCATCGAGCACGAGATGGCCGGCGCCTTTGAAGATCTTGATGTCCGCCTTGGGAATGAACCGACGCCAGATTTCAGCCTGTTTCACGGGGATCAGGCGATCATCTTCGCCCCACACCAGCAGCGTCGGCATGGTCAGCCGGTGCAGGTAGCGCGGCAGTTTCGTATCGTAGGGATGCTCCCATAACAAACGGGCCAGCGTGCCGCCCTCGCGGTAGCGGTCGCCCATGAAATCGATATCGTTGGGCTTTTCCGGCAGATACGGCTTGATGACGTCGAAATTCGTCACCAGCATCGCGGGAATCTGTTCGGGCGGCAGACTGAGCACATCGCCCGTCGGCCGGGTGTCGCCGCGCAGACCGGCCGGACCGACAAGAACAAGCCGCTGGACCCGGCGGCCGTGCTCGACGGCGAACTTCGCCGCCAGCAGCCCGCCGAGCGAGAAGCCGACCAGCCGAAACTTGTCGATGCCGAGCGCATCGAACAGGTCGAGATAATGCATGACGTAGTCGTGCATGTCGCTCATCGCCGGATCGTCGCCGGATTCGCCAAAGCCCGGGTGGAAGGGAATCATGACCCGGAACTTGTCCGCCCATGGCAGCGCGAAATTGAAGCCGTGCCAGGTACCGGCGCCATGCAGGAACACCAGCGGTTCGCCGTGTCCCGCCGTCAGGCACGACGGTTTTCACCCCGTTGATGGTGTGAGTTTCGCGTTTGAATCCGGCCGTGGGGTCGGGGCGGCCCATTCCTCGTGCTCCTTCGTTATTCGGCTGCGGCGCGGTGGGGCACGGCGGCGCGGGCGCGCATGCGCGGCATGACGTCCTGCGCCAGCAGGCTCAGGTTCTTCACCACCTTCCAATGGCTGCATGTTGCCGACCGCCCCGAGGATGTGGAAATGGTTGGTGCCCATCATCTCGCCCCACTCTTCGAGCTGCTCGACCACCTGATCGGCGGTGCCGACCGCGACGAAGAACGATTCGTTGATCGCATCGAAATTGAAGCCGCCGTGCAGCTTGTCGGCCAGCGCCGCGCGCTTCTTGAGCTGATCGACCGAGAGGTAGCCGGGCGGCGCGAGGAACCGCGGCGTGGTGCGCAGCGCATCCTCGAAGAAATAGCGGATGTGCGCGATCGCCTCTTCCTCGGCCTTTTCCTTGGTCTCCGCGACATAGGCGATGACGCCGAGCGGGAGCTGCTCCGGCCGGATCTGATGCCCGTATTCGGCGGCGCGCTTGCGCAGCTGCTGATTGAGCTCGACCGCGCGCTGCTTGGTGACGAACACCGCCGAATAACCGAAGCCGAGCTTGGCCGCGAGCTCGATGGTCTCCGGACTGCCGGTGCCGACGATGTAGCACGGCGGATGCGGCTTCTGATAAGGCCGCGGCCACGGATTGAGATAGCGGTAGGTGTAGAAATCGCCGTAATAGCTGGTCGGGCCGTCCTGCGTCCAAGCCTGCAGGATGATCTGCGATCGATTCCTCGTGGCGCTCGCGTGCGGTCGCCGGGTTGATCGGATTGGCCCAGTATTCCATGCCGGTGCCGAGCGGAAATGCCACCTCCAGTCGGCCCTCCGACAGCACGTCGAGCATGGCGTATTCTTCGGCCAGGCGGTTTGGATATTCGAGGTTGGGCGGCGTGCCCCACACGCAGATCTTGGCGTTCCTGATCTGCGGAATGATCGTCGCGGCGATCAGGTTCGGCGTCGCCATCATGCTGTACGCCGTATTGTGATGCTCGTTGACGACGACGGCGTCGAAGCCGAGGCGGTCGGCAAGCACGAGCTCCGCAATGTATTGCTGGTAGAGCTTATGCCCGCGTTTGGCGTCGTAAAATTTGTTCGGGAAGTCGACCCAGAGCGAAGGGAAGTCCTTGTGGTTTTCCGGCAAGTGAACGTACGGCATGAAATGCATCAAGTTGAAACGGACATTGCCGCTCATCAAAGCCTCCCTTTGGCAGCCGACGCTGCTCGCACCCGGAACGGGAGGACGCCGTCCGTCGCCATCAAGTCACTGAATTTAGGAAGAAGGCCAGTGACGCCGCGGCCGCGCAGGACGAGTCCCCTATTTGGTCAGGCAGGGTATGAGGTCGTCAGTGGGTGTCAAGCTCCGGCTCGCGCTTTCCGGGCCAGCTGGGATGATCGGGTCGATTTTCAATCGGCGGCAGCACAAAACCGGCTTCACGCGCCTCCTTCGTGTCACGAGCCGCGCTTCTGGAAAGATAGGCGCCAGCCCCAAGACAACACCTTGCCCCCATGCTAGCTTCCGCCTCCTCGAACCTAGGGAGGAAGCAATGCACAAAGTGGCATTAGGGGCGGTGGTTATCGCATTCAGCGCGTTGAGCGCGTCGGCGGCCTTCGCGCAAATGAAAGTCACAAGTGAAGAGATCAAGAATGGCGGCGTCGGCACCAAGGCCATGGAGGCCAATGTCTTTGGCTGCGACGGCAGCAATACTTCGCCGTCGTTGAAATGGACCGGGGCGCCTGAAGGCACCAAGAGCTTCGCCATCAATCTCTACGACCCGGATGCGCCGACCGGCTCGGGCTTCTGGCACTGGGTCGTATTCAACATTCCGGCATCGACCACGTCGATCCCGAAGAATGCCGGCGACGTAAAGGCCAAGCTGATACCGGAAGGCGCCATTCAGAGCCGCACCGATTACGGCTTCGACGGTTATGGCGGCATGTGCCCGCCAAAAGGCGACAAACCGCATCACTACACCCTGACGGTTTACGCGGTCGACGAAGACAAGCTGCAATTCGCCAAGGATGACATGATTTCGCCTGCGGTCGTCGGCTTCGAACTACACTTCCACTCAAAAGCCAAAGCCGCGATTCACTGGACCTACGGCCGTCCCAAATAGGGGGCGCCTTTTGCTGATGCGAGCAGAGGGCGGTTGTCCGCCGCCCTCTTTTTGATTAACGCCGTGATGATGCCCGATACGCGCCCGGGGTCTGCCCCATGATGCGCGCAAAGCGGCGATTGAACGTCGACAGGTCATTGAAGCCGGCCGAGAAGGCGATCGCCGAAATGCTCTCGGCGGTTCGGCGGAGCCGGACCGCCGCGCGGTGAAGCCGCGTGTGCAGAATGTACTGGTGCGGCGTCACCCCCACGATGGCGCGGAAGGTGCGCAGGAAGTGATGGGGACTCATCGCGGCTGCGCGGGCGAGATCGGACAGCGATAGCGGCTCCTCCACCTGCCCCTCGATTCGTCGAACCGCGATGGCGATCCGCCGTTCGTCGCGCCGGCTTGGCGCGCGCACGCCGTCCTTCGTTTCCGCCAGCGCAGCGGAAACCGCGCCGGCAAGGCGCAGCGCCAGCTCCCCGAATTCCACTGCATCGCCGTCGCAGCGCGCAGCTTCGGCTGCGGCGATGATCGGCAGCGACGCGGCGTGCGGCGGCAGCCGCGGAGCGCTGAACGCAATCCGGCGCACGCCCGGAACCGCGGCCGCAACACCCTCAAGAAATTCCGGCGTGAATTGAAATGACAGACAGCGATCGCCGGCGCCGTGCTCGTGGCGGCACTCGAAAGAGTGACGTTCATTGCCGAGCAGCAGCGCCCCCGGCGCCAGCACGGCCGAGCCCGACGCCGAGCGGTAGTGGAACGTGCCGTGCGTCACCGCCGCGATGCACATAGCATCGTGCCGCTCTTCGAACGGACGGTCGTGCGGGCCGAAGGTGCAGACCACGTCGTCGACGCGCCAGCCGCGGCCCGAAGCCAGGTGATGCGAGGTCAGAGCCATGATCGCAGTTTAGCAATTTTTCCCAAGCGGCATGAATCGTCACTCTCTACGTATGCCGGCAAACAGCCGGTGCAAAGGGAGCTTCCGCTCGTGATTACAGGCTCGTTCGTCGATGCGCTTCACAGCAACGGCCCGGCCGCCGATCGCGCCGAAATGATGAAGCTCTATGGCTGGCTGATCGGGCGCTGGAGTTTTGCCGCGACAGTTCATCGCGACGACGGCACGCAGCATCAGGGACAAGGCGATATCCATGTCGGCTGGGTGCTCGAAGGCCGCGCCATCCAGGACGTCTGGATATTACCGGGAGTCTTCTACGGCACGACGCTGCGCGTCTACGACCCGGGGATCGACGCTTGGCACATCCTCTGGAGCGATCCGGTGCGGCAGTTCTACGCCCGCCAGATCGGCCGCGCGCAGGGTGACAACATCGTCCAGCTCGGCAACAACGACGCCGGCGATGCGGTCCGTTGGCGCTTTACCGACATCACGTCCAACTCGTTTCGTTGGACCGGTGAGCGTTCACGTGGCGACGGCAAAACTGACGAAAGCCCGGGTTGGCAGCTTCAGGCCGAGTTCTTGGCCCGGCGCGTGACGTAATCAGCAATGGCGCCAACCGCATCATGTTCAAAGGAGCAAAGACCATGATCGACCATGTCTCAATCGGCGTTCGCGATATCGCCAGAACGAAGCGGTTCTACGACGCGACGCTCAAGCCGCTGGGCTACGCATGCCTCAGTGAGGCCGACGGATCGCTCGGCTATGGCCGCGACGCGGTGGCGCTCTGGATCGGCACCGCGGAACATCCGGTTCCGCCCGATATGAAATCGGGATTGCACTTTTGCTTCATCGCGCCGACCCGCCAGAGCGTGGACGCGTTCCACGCCGCCCTGCAAACCGGCGGAAGCGACAACGGCGCACCCGGCCTGCGCGCCGATTACGGGCCGGACTACTACGCCGCCTTTGTCATCGATCCCGACGGTTACCGGCTCGAGGCCCATTGCGGTTGACGCCGGCCCCGATCACACTTCGGCCATTGCCAAAAACGACACAGGGAATGGCCGATGCAAAAGCAGCACATCAATCCGCCGGAGGTGTTCAAGCACCCCGCCTACACGCGCATCATCACCGTCACCGGCCCAAGCAAGCTGATCTTCATCGCCGGCCAAACACCATCCGACGAGAACTACAAGCCGGTCGCGATTGGCGACATCCGCGGCCAGTACATTCGCGTCATGGAGGCCCTGACGATCCAACTGCGCGCCGCCGGCGCCAGCTGGGACGATGTGGTCTACCGCCGGCTGTTTGTCCTCGACATGGACGGGTTCCTCAAGGTGCAGACCGACCCGGCCATGACCTTCCCCTGGAACCCCGAGCGGCCGCCGCCGAGCACGCTCGTTGGCGTGACCCGGCTGTCGCACCCCGACTTTTTGATCGAGATCGACCTGATGGCGGTCACAAGCGGGTGAAGTTAATGATCATGAAAATCCCGGCCCATGTTCGAAGCCGCCAGCGTACGCCAGCGAAATCAACAAACCAAAAGCGACAACGACCAAGGTGACCGGGGCGTAGGCCGATGCGCCGCAAACAGCTACGGCGGGACCCCCACCATTCCGGATCAGCAACGGGAAGAATATAATCAGAAGTTGGAGCAGGAACTGGAGGGTGCGGCAGGGCCATTTGCTTACACGCAGGATCGGGAGCCTTCGCGGCATCCCGTAATCAAAGGAGAATTATTATGAGCCGAGAGAATATAAGGGTCGAGCCGCTTTCAAGTTATCTCGAACGTTACAAGGCGCCCGCTTCCGTGATGACCCGTCACGGCAATACGCTTTATGTGTCCGGCCTCCCGCCGTTTGATCCGGCGACGGGCGAAATCGTCAAGGCGCCGATCGAGCGCCAGACTGAATTGGTGCTCGAGCAGTTAAAACTCTGCATGGAGACCGCTGGCTCCTCCCTCGATAACGTTTTGAAGTGCACCGTCTATTGCACCTCAGTGGCGATGTTCGCCGCCGTCAACGGCGTCTATGCGAAATTCTTTCCGAAGAATCCGCCCGCACGCATGTTCGTGAATGTCCCCGCGCATCCAGGGCCGTTCGATATTGAGATCGATTGCGTCGCCTCGGTCTAACATCGCGGCGTTTTTAGACGTGTGGCGTGCGCTTCGTGGTGACGTTGTCTGGTTCGCGGAAGCCGCGCGCCTGGTATTTCATGGTGTCGAAGGTATCCGGGCCGGCTCTTCCCGGCTTCTCCACCGAATTGGATTACCGGATGGGAAAATCAATCGGACGGTTCGGCGAATAGGGCACGGTCCATGATAGACGCGTCAAAGCCTGCGCCGACGCATACTTGGCTGACAGCGGTGTTGGCCGCACTGATCTCGGCGCTATTCTTCGGATTAAACGCCGTCGCATCCAAACTTCTGTTCTCCCCGGCAGCTCCCGCACATTTCGACGCAGTTTCGCTTTTCGTGGCGCGTGGGTTCTGGTCGCTTCCTCTGTTTGTTGTTCTGGCTTTGGCGACCATGCCGCAGGCCCTTCCGCCACTCACCTGGAAGCATGCGGGCTTGTTCGCCATGTGCGGCATTACCTACGGACCGGGGACGAATGCACTGTCTGCATTGGGCGCCAGCGAGACGAGCGCCGGGCATGCCGTCCTGCTGTTAAGTCTTTTTCCGCCACTCGCTGCTGTTCTTGCCAGTGTATTCTTGCGCGAACGTCTGCCCGTGCTGCGGGTAGTCGCAATCTTAATCGGCGTGGTCGGCGCGGCGATACTGACGCTCTCGAAGTCGGGCGCTGGATCAAGTGTAACCGGTGACGCCATGATTGGCGGACTCGTCCTGACCTGGGCATTTCTGCAGCTCGGCATACGCAAACTGGATACCACCCATCCGGCTCTCTTCGTGGTCGGCGTTTTCGGAACAATCGGTTGTTTGCTGCTTACGGGAATGGGTCTGGTCGCGGGGCGGATTGACGCCATCTTCATTCCGTTGAATCACTTCGACGCCACTACGATCATCTGGTTCGATTTGTGGATGGTGCTTCTTATCTCGCTCGTCGGCCAGCTTTTGCAGGGTGTTGCGCTCCGAACTCTCAATGTTGCCCTTGTCGTCGCTTTGACATCCTACGGCTCTATCGCTGCTGGTCTAGCCGCATCGACCGTCCTTCTCGGTGAGCGCCTGACCGTCGGCGAGATCGTCGCGGGCCTTTTCCTTCTAACGGCTTTAGGCTTATCCCTGGTGCCCATATCGGCCCCATCGAGAATCTTTCACACGTCGCGCTAGTCAGAGCGGCGCGAGATTTTCCCGCCGCTGTCCCTGCCAACGCAGCGCCGCTTCATGGCCGTGCCGTCAGTTCCGGCCAGACCGCCGGCATCAAACAAGTCGACGACCATTTCTGGCTCGCCAGCTTCATGCCTTATGATCTCGGATACTTCGACGACGACACATGCAGGCTCGAACCGATCGACAACCCCTTCGGGCCGAAACTGTTACCCGTGTTTCCGGAATAAACCGTCACCTATGTGTCCGTAATTCCTGCGCACCGTTCCAGTGCTGTAGCGAGCCGCGCTATCCCGATCGGATTTCCGATGCTTCGGAGAACCACCTTGCCGACGCCTGCCGCTCCGGGCTGCGCTTCGATTTAACGCCGGCATTTTCGACGCGCCGCAGGTGGGTCGCCTAGCTGGTAAGTCCGGCTCAATCTCCGCTTCGCCCCGAAAGCGACCGCAATGCTGCGCGGTAGCAAATGACGCAATGGCCAAACTCGGACACGAGCAGATGCAGCAAGACCGTTGGTTACTCGGAAGGGCCATTTCCGGACACGGCGGCTCCAATTTGCTATGTCTACCTCTGTGCGAGATTGCCCCAAGGTCCAATACCCATCGCCCCGCTACCGACAGAAAATCGATGGTGGCGTCCGCTGGTAAATCCGATCCTTTCGCAAAAGAGGGGTTACTATGCTGAAATACGCGAAGGTCTTTGCTACGCTTTGCATCGCCTTAGTGTCGATGCTTGCCTATGCAGGCACGTCTAGAGCACAGCAAAATGCGGTCACAGCCATAGACATTGCGCTAGAGCCGGATGCGACGATGATCCAACACGCACAGGCGGATAACGCCCGTTTGCTCAAGGTTTTTCCCAAAGGCTTTACGCTTGATGCGACACACCACCCCCACATTTCGATGCTGCAACAATTCGTTCGGACCGCCGATCTCGACAAGGTCTACGCTGCGGTCGACAAGGTTTTTGCTGGTGAGAGGCCGACTGGTTGGAAGTTGAAGGCGTTCAAGTACTACTACATCCCCTCACCGCCGATTGGTCTTGCAGGTATCGTCATTGAGCCGACAGATGATTTGCTGAGACTGCAAAAGGAAATAATCGACGCGGCGACGCCTTTTACGGTGAAGACTGGGACCCCCGCAGCGTTCATGAGTACCGAAAATGGCCGTGACATCCAAAAGTTCTTGATTGGGTACGTGGCCCATTTTGTCCAGATCGCAGCCGGAAAGAAATTCAATCCACACGTCACGATTGGTGTTGGCACCATAGCCTACCTGGACAAGATGCTCGCCGAACCGTTCGAGGCGTTCACGTTCTCGCCAGCGGGAGCGTCGGTCTACCAGCTTGGTAGTTTTGGTACGGCTCGTAAGGAACTCAAGGCTTTGGTTCTGACCCCCTAAGGGCACGCTATGTCGTTAAAACCTTCGTCCTCTTGTGTCAGCCGTCGAGCACTGCTCGCCGCGTTGACTGCACTTCCGGTCTTGTCCGGAACGCTGGTTTCTGTATCGGCACAAACGACAACGTCGAGCGACCCTTTGCCCTCATGGAATGACGGCGCGGCAAAGCAGGCGATCTTCGACTTCGTGCGCGCCACCACCGGCACCGCAAGCCCCAACTTTGTTCCCCCAGCAGATCGCATCGCGGTGTTCGACCAGGACGGCACACTTTGGGTAGAGCATCCGATGTATTCGCAAGTGGTCTACTGCCTTGACCGCGTTCCTGCCGTGGTTGCGAAGAAGCCGGAACTCAAGAGTATCGAACCATTCAGGACGGTACTTTCCGGAAATCGGGAGGCGATGTCCAAGCTGACAATGCCTGATCTGGAGAAAATCCTCGCCGCGACGCTGACCGGCATGACGGTGGAAGAGTTCAACGCCGAAGTGCAGAAATGGCTTGAGACTGCCCGACATCCGCGCTGGAAGCGGCCTTACACCGAGTTGGTCTATCAACCGATGCTGGAGGCGATGCGTTAGCTGCGCGACAATGGTTATAAGACCTACATCGTGACAGGCGGCGGGCAGGACTTCGTGCGCGTTTACGCTGAGCGCGTGTACGGCATCCCGCCTGAACAAGTTGTTGGCAGCATTGGCGGAACGAAACTCCGCGTACGACAAGGACGGCAAGCCGTTTCTAACCAAAGAGCCGAGGCTACTTCTCAACGATGACCACGCCGGAAAGCCGGAGGGTATCCACCTGATGATTGGCCGACGACCCTATGCAGCGTTCGGAAACTCGATTGGCGACCGGCAGATGCTGGAGTGGACCGCCGCTGGGGCTGGAGCGCGTCTGGAAATGCTGGTGCTGCACGACGACGCTTCGCGAGAGTACGCCTACGGCCCGGCGGCGGGCTTACCCGACAGCAAGTTCGGCACCTTCACGCCGGCGCTTTATGATGAGGCCAAGAAAAACGGCTGGACGGTGATCAGCATGAAGAACGACTGGAAGCGCGTCTTTGCGTTTGGGTAGCGGCGAATGTCCGCTTCGG
>CAVRDC010000037.1:0-21765 GCA_963719745.1 uncultured Alphaproteobacteria bacterium
TATAAAGCGCGCTGCCAGGCGCGGCCGGCCTTCGAAGCGGCACTCGCGGCGCAACTGGCCCATTTCGAGCAACCCGAGGCAGTTTCCGCCTGAACACAAATTGGAGGAGAGTGTCGATGACACGAGCACCTGCGCTTACCCCCGATCGCGTTGCGGTGGTGCAAGGTGACACTGACCGGATAGCCAGCGGCGTAGGCACCGGCGGCTCAAGTCCAATTACCTGCGGCGGCGCCTCGCTTGATGCTGCCGCCAAGAAGCTCGCGGACAATCTCATGGCGCAGGCCGGCGAGGCCCTCGAGGCAAGCACGCACGATCTCGAGATCGCCGGTGGCGCGGTGCGTGTTGCCGGCACCGACCGGGCGATCTCCTTCGCCGCACTGGCGCAGCGCCCGGATGCGGAAGAGTATCTTACCGCCGCTGACACGTTCTCGCCGCCGCAGGAGACCTATCCCAATGGCACCCACGTGGCGGAAGTAGAGATCGACCCAGCCACGGGAGAAACGCAAATTGTCAGCGCCCGGATGCGGAAGAGTATTACCGCCGCTGACACGTTCTCGCCGCCGCAGGAGACCTATCCCAATGGCACCCACGTGGCGGAAGTAGAGATCGACCCAGCCACGGAGAAACGCAAATAGTCAATTACGTCGTGGTGGACGATTTCGGCGCGACGCTCAACCCACTCCTGCTCGCAGGCCAGGTCCATGGCGGCACCGCCCAGGGCATCGGCCAGGCGGTTGGAGCGTACTATCTACGATCCCGCCTCCGGGCAGCTTATAAGCGCGAGCCTGCTGGATTATGCGCTGCGCGCGCCGCCGACTTGCCAGCCATTACTTTCGAGACGCGCAACGTGCGCTGCCTGAACAATCCGTTAGGCGTAAAGGGAGCCGGCGAGGCCGGCGCCATCGGATCATGTCCGGCGGTGATGAATGCTATCGTTGATGCGCTCTGGCGTGCGCTGCGCATCGACCACCTCGACATGCCTGCAACGCCCGAGCGCGTGTGGGGCGCAATCGATCGGGCGGTCAGCCGGCGGATGCAGTGAAAGCACATCATACCCAGTTTCGGAATATCGCGTGCATGGCGGGAATGCTCTACCGTATCTAGCAGTTATTTAGGGCGACGGAGCACGACGCAGCGGCGCCGCACATTGAAACTGCGCAGTCGCTGTTCCCCCAACAGCGGACATTCTCTTCCGGTCGGCGGCGCGCGATTACGAGGCCGCGCGCATATCAAGGCGGCGGCCTGTTTGTCATCGCCGACCTCTGGTTCGCGAGACAGTTCAGCCAATTTCAAGGCGGCCTTGGACCTGCTGGCGAGGTCGACAAGATCGCTCTGGTTTTCCCAATCGCCAAACAAGCCTTCGTCGGCCGGCTTCTGTCCGACCTTTGGTTTCAGTGGCTCTCCGGCTTTCCGCTTCGCAACCTCAGCCTCCGAGACTTTCTCTGCGCCGGGGATGACGTGTTGCTCGCCCGCGGTGGTGCTCTCAGTTTTTGTTCTAGACGGCTTCGGTTGCTGCGCCATCAAATCGTGCCTGCGGTCTTAGGCCGATATTCGGCCTCAGGGTCCAACGGTCAGTCCTTCCAGAAATTCTTGAACCGATCAGGTGCCATGTCAGTGTACCGAACCGTGTGCATGATGTTTCGGTGTCCCATGTAGTGTTGTAGCGCTCGGGTATCGTGTCCGTCGTTGGCGAGCTTATAGCCTGTAGAATGCCGCAGCATATGGGGGTGTATCGGGAATGGGAGCTTGGCGACTTCTCCAATCCGGGCGATCGCTTTCAGAAATCCTGCGGTTGTGGCAGGACCGCCGCGTTCGGTGAGGTAAACGTATCGGGATAAATATTCTCCGACGTAGCTGGCGCAAAGATCGAATTTCCCTGCCGCTCAGTGGATGGACGTTATCGATCCCGCCCTTGGCCTTCGGACATGCAGACGACCCTAGTTCAGATCAATCTGATCCCATCGCAAGCCGCACAGTTCCGAGGCACGAAGCCCACGCCGGTATGCGATCAGGATCATGGTGGCGTCTCGATGCCCGTAGCTGGATCGCTTCCGGGCGGTTTCTTGGAGCCGCTCAATCTCCTTTTCGGTCAAATATTCCCTGGGCCGGAGCTCAGAATTCGGGGCTCTGCGACGAACTGTCCGGTTTACGATGGTTGAGGGGGCGCGCTTCCGGGCGGATTTTGCCATGCCAATCAACCTTGGTTCGGTCTAGACTGTCTGTAAAGTGGGTGTGCGTTCAACCGGTCAGTGCAACACCGCTTGTAGTCTATCGGCTGGCGTTTCGAAGCCCAAGGTCTTTCGCGGCCGTTGATTGAGCCGCAGAGCAATCGCGTTCAGATAACTCTGAGAGATGCGCGAGAAGTCGGTTCCTCTCGGGAAGTACTGACGCAGCAGGCCGTTGGTGTTCTCGTTTGAGCCGCGCTGCCAGGGACTGCGCGGATCACAGAAGTAGACCTGGACGTTGGTGGCAACCGTGAAGCGCTTGTGGGCATGCATCTCTTTGCCTTGATCCCAAGTCAGGGAGCGTCGCAACTCCTCAGGCAGCTTGCCGATGTGCTTGGCAAGCGCAGCAACAACAGTCGTCGTGTCTTTGCGGGGGATCTTGACGAGCATCGTGAAGCGGGTGTTGCGCTCGACGAGGGTGGCGATGTGCGTGTCGTTCGCTCCGGTAAGAAGGTCTCCTTCCCAATGCCCCGGCACGGCGCGATCCTCAATCTCGGCGGGCCGCTCGCGGATGGAGACCATATCGAGGATATGCCCCTGTCCACTCTTCGCGTTGTGGCTCTTGGGGCGACGCATCCGCCGCGCAGTACGCAACTGCGCCGTCAGCTCCTTCTTCAGCACGCCGCGGGTCTGGATGAAGAGGCTGCGATAGATCGCTTCGTGAGATATCTGCATGTCTTGGTGGGTTGGGAACTCCTGCTTCAGCCAGCCGGAGATCTGCTCCGGCGACCATTGCAGCGCGAGCTTCTGCGCCACGCGCCATCGTAGCTCCCTATGCAGCGCCAAACGACAAGGCTTGGGGCGCAACGCCCGCTCCCAGGCACGCCGATCAGCCCGGTTTGCACGATAGGCCTGACCGCCGCCGTTGCGCCTGATCTCCCGGCTTACTGTCGATGGCGCCCGTCCAAGGCCCTGGGCGATCTGCCGGATCGACCGGCCCACCGCAATGCCACGGGAAATCTCTTCGCGTTCCTCAAGCCTTAGCGCTGCCAAGGCTCTCCGGCGCGGCGCCGGCACGATCCCTCCATGGAGTACCACGATCCGCTCAACGCCGGTCTTGTTCTTCCTTTCCAGCGCCCGCGAGATGGCCGCAGCACTTTGCCCGTTCTTCCATCGCTCCCACAGCTCGGCCTTCTGCGCCGCCGTGAACCAAATCCGTGACGTCACCATGGCACACCTCCTCACCTCGTAAGATTAGAAGGTGTTGCGCTGATCGGTTAAATCCGCCGGGGTAATGCGGACAGTAAGCAAGGCCGGCCGAATTGCTCTCAGGAGGTAAAGCCGGTCAACCTCGGTGGCTGCCCATCCACATCGCGGTCTCATGATTAGGGGCGAAGCCCGAAAGTTCTCAATTCTTCGGCACAGTTTTTAGGGGCACTTTTTGGTCACGCGGAACCATCTTCAGTCGTGGCGGGAAGGCATCATGTGCCAGAACAAATCTTCGGCGCTTTCCCCGGTCCCTTCAAATTCCTGAACTCCATCAGGCCATTGTCGTTCAAAATCGACGTGAAACCTTAGGCTTTCAACCAAATCATGCGACCAAGTTTGGGGATTATCATATCTCGCACCTACAACGATCCCATCGTCATGCGCTTGGCGTTCCAACCACTGCGCCATCGTGATCCAATCCTCTTCCAGGCCAAGACGTTTCGCCATTTCGTCAGCGAGTGTGTACATGATCTTTTCGTAGTGAGTGAGTTTCGGCATTATCACTATCCTTGCCGCATCCACTCGTCGAGATCGCGCGACGATAGAAATCGCACTGTGTACTCCCAGTCGAGTCCGTGGTCATCAGCCACCTCGCGCATATATCGCAACTCCATCGGCGGGCGCGCCTTCTCTACACGCTGGGAGAAGTTTTTGACCGCTTGGCGGTCCCGAAGAACGGCATTAATCCATTGATCTTCAAAACCGTCCGGTAACTGGCCGAGCACCGAGAAAATGTCGCCAAAGCGATCAGATAGGGTCGTGTAAACGTCGTCCCCACTTGGTGGCCGCTGACGGTGAGTTTTGGCGCTTAAACGGTACTCATCAGCCTTCGAGCTCAAGGGATTTCGGCGCTTTAAAGTGCTGATCTTCATTCGGTCGAGGATTGAACCGCGCAGGGGCGCCTGAACCGCGACACTTAATGTTCGCAGCATAGTGCGCGCGGTAGCGAGATCCTTCGTACAATGCACGCGAGCAGGCACGAGCGTGCGCGAGTAAGTGTCTCCGACCGGCGTTATTGTAGTGCAGACGGACCATTTGATGGCAGATAGGGCATTCCGCGTTGAGAGGGTGAAGTCGCCGCCTTCCCAGGAGCTTTATGAACTCGACAACCCACACGGAAAGATTACGCATGGTCGCCTCGTTGTCACATCGCATTTGATATACCGTAGCAGCTGACGCGAGCCGAAAATGGGGCGAAGAGCTGCCGCTGATGCGATTGTCAAAGTTAGAAAAAAAAACGGCACCGTCGCGGCGACGTTAGGGCATTAGTGTGTGAACCGAACCTCGCAAGCGGTCGCTGACCGATTGGTCCGGAGGCCGTGATCCACTCGCGGCGGAAATTGCTGCGCTGACCAACCACGGTCCCAACGTCACGGCGCCCGCGCGCCCCGGCTCGCAGAACGATCCATGCTCAGCGTTGTGGTAGGAACCCGCTTAATGCAGCCCGCCAGAACTTCTTGGGTTGCCGATTGTCTGGGTATGTTGGTTTATCAATCTAAGCCTGGCCGCGTTTAGCCTGCGCCGACGCTTTAGCGAGTAGTACCGGCAGGTCACGTCATTTTGTCAAATACGATCACCTTAGAGATGAAGGCCTTGACATCCCGAATGTGCGTTAGGCCGCAGCTTTTGGCCATCGCGCAAGTCCTCGTTCAGGTAACTCCGATAATAAGGCTCGTGATAGCTTTGCGGGAAGAGATCTAAAAGCCCATCATAATCTGGCTGATCGCCGCTCTGCAGCGAATCAACGACGACCAAACGCCCGCCCGGCTTCAGCACCCGTGCACACTCGCGAAAAACAACGCGGCGCACCTTAGGCGGCAATTCGTGGAACACGAATATGCTTGTCAGCGAATTCTTGGCTGTCATTGGGAACGGGTAGCGCCTCCGCCTTTCCAACGCCGAGATTGATGTGCCACCAGCGTTTGAGATGTTGCTTTGCGTATTTGACGTACGCCTCAGACATATCAAGCCCGAGCACGGGAAGCCGCGGCCAGACCTGCTTAAGAGAGTCGAGAAATCGTCCTGTCCCGCAGCCGACGTCGATAAGTCTCAGTTTGCGTTGGTCCCGTCCGGCAAATACCTCATTGAGTTGCGGCAAGGCCTGCCGTCTTATCGCATTGGCTGAACCGTTAAAGAGAACCTCGACCTGGGTGTCGTACAACTTGGCCAAATCGTCGGTCATCCAACCACCTGACTGATAATGAAAGTTCTGCAGGTAATAATTGGGTCGTTTCCCGCGCGTCGTGTCGTTTAGGACTTCGCTGAGCGCGCCGCGCTTGCGGCGCCCATGGACATTGGGAAGGTCTTCGAAGAAAAGCCGTGAGCGACGGATTGACCCAAAGAGGGATCCGTCATGGTCGGCCGGAACGGGGTAGATGCCAGCTTCCACATTGGCTAGATCCTGGAAGAAAAGTTTTGCCATGTCGGCGTAGATGCGCTTTCGATCCGGCACGAGGCATTGGTATGGACGCGGCGTCTGGCCTTTGGCTCCTCCCTTTCGCGAGTGGTATCGGCGAGTTCGCGAAGCACGAGACTATGTGCAACGTACCAAGCAACTCGTGGAAGCTGGCGTATGCCATAAGCCACTTGCGTGGTAACGCGAGAGAGTCGAAGGGGCATCTGAATAGTCCTGGGTCACTCATTATTGCAGGACTAGGTCATTGATCTCGGTCCGCCGGAATCGAACCAAAGCACGAGCGCTCAAATCGTAGCAAGTGGATACGCGAAGTTGCCTCGCCTCGCTTTTCGGGGGGCAAGTTTTCAATCCTATCATGCACTTCGAACATAGAACCGTGATTCTGGCCGATCGGGTGCTCGCTGGTTCGCGTCGACGAGAGGCAGGCGCACCTCCTCCGTAACCCGGATCGAGCTCCCAAGTCCGAGGTCGAGGCGCCTGAAACCGACGACGAGTGAAACGCGTTCCCCGGGGAACTCATGTCGGTACGTGACTGTAACGCCGTTACGCCACGTCTGTAACGCCGTTACACAGGTGAGACGCCGTAACGCAACGCCACGCTGTAACGTCGTCACACGTACGTGGTTTCGCCGCGGCGGTACGGCGCGAAGTCAAATCGGACGGGTATATGTCATTCGAAAAGGTGTACGTTTCGCAGTCATTCGCGCGGGAATAATGTCGGGGCCGGCTTTGCGATGTTCGCAGCAATGCCGCTCTCTTATCTTTTAAGGGCCGGGCCGAGGTAAATGATCCGACATGAGGCGGTGCGAGTTCTTCACCGTGTTAGGGGTCGCGGTCTGGCTATTCGCCGCTGCCACATGGAGCGCCGCCGAGGACTTCCTAGCGCCGTCCGGGGCGCCGGCGGAGATCTTTCCGAAACCCGACCGCCCGGTCGCGGATATCGTAAGCCCAATCTGGCGTAGCGAAAAGGAGCGCGACGCCGCCGGCGAGCCGCGGCAACTCGTGCGGCTCCTCGGCATCAAACCAGGGATGACCGTCGCGGACATCGGCGCAGGCAGCGGCTACTACGTCGTGCGGTTAGCGCCGATCGTCGGACCGAATGGGCGTATCATTGCACAAGACGTTGTTCCAGAATATCTGCGCGGCTTGCGCAAGCGGGTGCGTAATCTCGGATTGCAGAACGTCACCATTAGCCTTGGCGAGCCGCACGATCCGAGGTTGCCGGCTCATTCGCTCGACGTAGCGATCCTGGTGCACATGTACCACGAGATCGCGCAACCTTATGGTCTGCTATATAACCTCGCTCCGGCACTCAAGCCTGGCGCTCGCGTCGGAATCATAGACGCCATCGGGCCGACCTCGGAACACGGAACACCGCCGAGCCTTCTGCTCTGCGAGCTTGCAGCCGTCGGGTATCGTGAGATCAGCTTCCATCCGCTGACGGGCAGCAACGCATATCTGGCGATCTTAGCACCGCCGTTCGACGAAGACCGCACACGACCTGAGGCAATAACAGCGTGTAAGGGTTAGCGTCCCTGATTTCCGGCAGCAAGCTATTCAGGGGCGCGTTCAGGGTAAGGCTTAACCTGTAGAAATATTGAGTGACCATCGAGGCGTTCGATTGTTCCTTCGGAGTTATTGCTATGAAAGAGGAGAAGTTCGGGTTCGGCCAATCGGTCGAGCGCAAGGAGGACGATCCGCTGCTACGTGGCCGCGGCCGCTGCATCGCCGATGCCGCGCCGCGCGGCACGCTGCGTGCGGTGGTGCTGCGTTCACCGCATGCGCACGCGCTCCTGCGCATCAATGCGGCGAAGGCGCGAGCGGTGCCGGGCGTGCGTCTCGTGCTGACCGGCGCCGAGACCGCCGATCTCGGTCCCTTGCCGTGCGCAGCCGAGTTTCCGGGGATCGCGAAGCGCGCCGACAAATGGAATTAGAGGACGGAGTGCATTTCGGTCGTTTTCGGCCCTCGGCTGACCGCCTCACATTTTTCCGATGGGCTTTTTCACCATAGGGGGAATTTGCCATGAGCCGCTCTCCCAGAGGGCAAGTTCTCAGTCCGATCAGGTACTTCGCAGATAGAAACCGTGATTTTGGCCGATCAGGTGCTCGCTGCTGCGTTTCGACCAGAGGCGGCTGACCTCCTCCCTGACCCGGATCGAGCCCCTGAGCCGGAGGTCGGGGCGCCCTAAATCGACGACGAGTGAAACGTGTCCGCGGATCGTGTCGGTACGCTTCGCTGTAACGTCGTTACACGTGACTGTAACGCTGTTACGTCGAGCGGTGACGTCGTCACATGTCACTGAGACGTCGTCGCACGTCAGTGAAACGCGGTTACGCCAGCCGTAACGTCGTTACGCCCCCTGCATCCCCCGCATAGCCGCCGGTCGGCGCGCGCCCTCGACCGCAGCCCCACCACCCGCTAGTTCTCCTCCCGCGTTCTCGACCACCCTGCCGCCGGGCCAACAACAATGCCGCGCACGTTTGGAGAATTCGCCGTGTTCGCGGCGCCGGCGGTATTTTTGTTGCTGTGGTCGTCGGGCTTCGTGTTCGCCAAGCTCGGGCTGCAATTGCCGAGCCGCTGACTTATCTGGCGGTCCGCATGACCGCGGTGGTGGCGATTCTCGCCGTCATCATCGCGGTGACGAAGCCGAAATGGCCTAACCGCGCCGGACTGGTGCACTCGGCCGCGGCCGGCTTCATGGTGCACGGGCTCTATCTCGGCGGCGTGTTCATCTCTATCGAAAACGGGCTTTCCGCCGGCCTCGCAGCCCTCATCGTCAGCCTGCAGCCGGTGTTGACCTCGACCATCGCCAACCGCTGGCTCGGGGAGCGCGTTGCGGCGCGACAGTGGCTCGGCCTCGCGCTCGGTCTGCTGGGCGTCTATCTGGTTATGTTCGAGAAAACCGGGTCCGGCGGCGTCACGCTGCCCGCCTGGTTTGCGGTGATCGTGGCGCTCATCGGCATCACCGTCGGAACGCTCTACCAGAAACTTTTTGGCGGTAGCATCGATTGGCGGCCGGCTTTGCTGATCCAATACGGCACGGCCGACATCCTTTTCTCCCTTGGCGCGTTGGCCTTCGAGACGCGCGTCGTGCATTGGACGCCGCAATTTTTGCTCGCCGTCGGCTATCTCGCCATCGTGCTCTCGCTCGGCGCGGTGTGGCTCTATTACTACCTCATCCGCCGCGCGGCGGCGACGCGCGTGGTCAGCCTGTTCTATCTCACCCCGCCGATCACGGCGCTGATGGCCTGGGCGCTGTTCGACGAGCGTCTCGCGCCGCTCGCGCTCCTTGGAATGGCGGTCTGTGTCGTCGGCGTGTTTCTGGTGAACTGGCGGCCCGGCGCATAGGCGTTTCCGCCCCCGCGAAGTGTCAGCATGGGACGACAGCAAGAAAAAAGGGCGGTCGAAACTGCTCACCAGTTTTGCGGAGGAAAGCGTTGTTGACGCCGGGGCGAGCATCGCAGCCGGCCCTGCTGCCGTTCAGTCACGCGCGGATCATGCCTTCGGCCATCAGAGGGCCATTCCCTCTCATTGCAAGATTATGGCCTCCGGCTTGCGTACCACCGCAGGCAACAGGGTATTGAAAAATGAGCATTACGCCGTAACGCAAGAGCCGCGCCGAATTATGAAACTAGTACGCGCGGGCGCGCGCGCGCGTCATGGGGTCTTACTAGAGAGTTTGGCGGATGACCTTGAGATCAAGAGCGACGGCGCTTGGCGATCGGCGTGGCCAGCGCCTGGATCGCAGGCTGTGTGGTGCCAAGACCAGGGCGGGTGGTACTTGCTAGGTAAGAGCCGAGCCGGGCCGGGCGCGCTGCCGGTTCCATGGCGGAAAATCGACGGGCCCGAAGACCGAGGCTGGTCGCAACCGTATATCCGAGGCCCAGCGCCGGCGATGGCGCGCATTTCGTCAGAACCTTCAAGCCAACGCGACGGCGGACGGAACCGTTGACGGTGCAAATGGCGGGTAAACCAATACGGCAGGCTCAGGTCGTGCTTCGCCTTTCGTTACGCCGTAACGCGCCAAGGGGCCAGTGCAATTCATCCGACCTGAAACGTCGTTACGCCGTTACTTACGCTGTAACGCCGTTACGCCAGCCGTAACGTCGTTACGCCAGGCCGTGACGTCGTCACGCTAAGCTGAGACTGCCATCCGCTTGGTGGCTTTGGAGCGATGTCATTGAATTTGTCGCTCAGTCGCCCAGCGGCCGGAGCTCGTTAATTTCGGCGTCGAAACCGGCTAAATTGGAAGCGCTGGATGACGCCCATAGGCGTTTGATGGGCGTCGTTCCGGCTCTCAATAAGCTCGTAGGAAGGGCCGAGTATTTTAACGAGCGACACGGCATCGTGACGGGCGACAGGCAACCCGCTGCACCGATCGGGACCGTCGGGAGCAAACGTCCCGATGATGACGAAGCCCCCGGGGCGGACGGCTCGGAAGACTCGCTCGGCATAGGCAGCGCGGTCCTCGGGTTCAGTCAAGAAATGAAAAGTTGCGCGGTCATGCCACAGATCATACGTCTGCGTCGGCTCCCAAGTGGTCACGTCTGCCGTCGCCCAGTTTACTTTCGCGCTTCGTGCGCCGAGCCTTGCCCTCGTTGTAGCAAGCGCATTTCCGGAAAGGTCAAGTACCGTGACAGCCTTAGATCCCTCGTCAAGAAGAGCGTCAACCAGCCGCGATGCGCCACCGCCAATATCGATAATGGATGCGTCGATATCCACACCGGTTGCTCGAATGAGATCAAGGGAAATTTTCGGGCTCTCTTGGAACCAACTGACGTCGCGCTCGCCCCTGGTCCGGTAGACGTTCTCCCAATGGGTCTGCCGCTCGACGCTGCTCATGTCCTCTTCACCGGCGCCAAAAACACACTACTCACCCCTATCTGGTAAAGCAGGGCATTCTTTGCAACGCATCGGGAGTAACGCGCGTGTCTTCGCCCCCAATTCTCGCAATAAACAACCGGATGCCGCGTCGGTGTTCGAGCCAGTCGCATTGCTGCGCGAAGCGACCGCCAGAAGGGTCTAGCTACCGTCGATGTCCCGCAGGTCTGTATTCTTGATCCGGATGGCGACATCGTTCGTCGCCTCAAGAATTCAGGCGAGGCAAAAGGCTTCGACGCTTGGCCATGTTACCACACCGACCTTTATGCCTTCCCACTCGCAGGCCAGATCGCCGGGATTATCGGATGCGTTGTTGGTGCTCCTTTCGCGGTTTTAGTTGCCGAAGAACTGTTTGCGTGCGGATGCCGGATCTTGATCAGCGTGACTTCGGCCGGGCAGATCTCACCGGCCGGGAGCCCACCTTATTTTGTTGTGATCGACCGGGCGCTGCGGGACGAAGGTACCAGTTATCACTACGCCGCGCCTGATACCTTTGCCGAAGCTGATCCTCACATCGTTGAATTGGCGATGCGAGCCCTAGGGAACGCGGGCCTACGTGCCAATGTCGGTTCGAGTTGGACGACGGACGCGCCGTTTCGCGAAACGGTCGTCGCTGTCGCCGTAGCCCGCGCCAAGGGAGTGCTGGCAGTCGAAATGGAGGCTGCGGCGCTTTACACGTTCGCACGCACGCGGAACAAGGCTGTTCTTTGACCTCGACGTGCTCGCAAGAGCCCTGCGTTAGGCGGGACCGCATTTCGGCAGATATGACCGTCAAACGAACTTTTCAGGCAACAAGCGACAGCACTGGCGAGCTTTCGCGGGACTTTCCTTCGCGCCGCCAGGCGAGAGCATCGATGCCGAGGCTGCGCCCTGGCGGGTCGATGAGGAACAGGAGTTCCAGGACGACCAGGAACATGTAAGTCCAGGTCCATTCGCCGTCGGCGTTGTAGAGCCCCAGCCAAAGATTGATCGCCATGAGGGCACCAAGCGCCGAGCCGAGCCGTGTTGCCAGCCCAAGCATGAGAGAAACGGCTATCGCCACCTCGATGGCGTACACCAGCGGCCCGAACACGGCGATATTAGGCAGCACAATGTCGCGCACAAGCGCGCTTTGCAGCTGAGTTGAGGCATGCTCGACCATCTCCTGCATCCAGTGGATCAATCCCCAGTCGTAGTGAGGCGGGATCTTCCAAAGCGATTGCTGCCACCACATCACGCCGATGATGACGCGGAGCGCAGCGATTGCGATGTGCCGGACCGAGCGCTGCATCGGATCGGCCCGCCACGCAAGCACCGCAGCTGCCGCGCTGCCGAGCAGCAAAAGCCAAAACACTGGCGTAGCCCAGTAGCCGTTGTGGCTGGTCGTGAGGAAAGAGAAGGCATCCGTTAAAGGGTCCTGTCTCATGGGCCGAGCTTTCGGAATATGTGTGGAAGGACTTTGCGCTCTTGAAAACCTTGGATAGGCTTGCAACGTCTTAGATAGACTAGGCCGGACTGCCCCACCCAATCATCAAATATTGGTGACGTGGCTGCTCGGGCGGCAGCGTGCGGGGGGAATTATGGAATTAGATAACCTGGGTTCTGCGGGAAGTTTCAAACCGACAGCGACCCGCCTGCCGGGGGCAGTTTTCGTTAGCCTCCGTCGCAGAGGAGGCTAGGATAGAGCAATTCTAATCTTCGGCTACTATGACAAATACACATTGGGAATGAGCCTACGATCCCGTCTTAGTTCTCAGGTGGCGGCATACAACCCCACCCGAAGGGAGGGCAGCACATGTTTCCGGCGCGCGCTGTCTTGGTCGCGCTTTCGGTCGTTGCCTTGACCGCTATGCAGGCGCGCGCGGAAGAAAAAGAAAAAGAACCTGACGCAATCGTTGAAATCGGCGGGTCAGGCAATTGGAGCCTGTCCGGCCCGTTTAGCTTTGGCCCTACGGCCGCCATTGAGTTCACGCCAATCGAAAATTGGTTGGAAATCGAAGTCGGCACCATAGCGGGCCACTTCGTTGCAGAAGAGGTTCCGGATTTCTTTTGCGATCGGGTCGGAGGCTTTCTAGTAGTCTGATTTAGCGTCCGGGCGGGCGTATTACTTCTCTTCGTGCATTTATGCGCCCGAGCGGCGAAGCCGTGCGCCGCTCGGCGACATGGTCGCTACGGGTCATTCACGCCCGATGCATCCAGTACCCGTGCCGATCAATGTCCGTTGTTACTCCAGTAGCGACATTTTTATTCGGCGCAGAAAAGTGACGCTGAGGGCCACTAGCGCAAGTCGCCAGTCCTTAATTATTCAATCACCTCGTCGGCGGTTGCGAGCAGGGAGGGCGGCACGTCGAGGCCGAGCGCCTTGGCGGTCTTGAGATTGATCACCAATTCAAACTTGGTCGGCAATTGTACCGGCAAGTCGCCGGGCTTCTCGCCCTTAAGGATCCGATCGGCATAGATTGCTGCCTGTCGAAACAGTTCGGGAAGATCGACGCCGTAGGACATTAGGCCGCCTTCGGCAGTGGCAGCACGCAATGCATAGATTGTCGGCAGTCGATGGCGTGCCGCCAGCTCGATGACGAAGTCCGCGATGAGAGTTGGTCGAAGGATCTGACGGCACGATCAAACCATAGTCTGACTCTCGCCCCCATCGCGTCATCGCCGCTTCGATCTCGGCAGGTTCACGCACCGGCGCCGCCGCGACCTCGATGGCAAAGCTCGGACCGGCGGCCATCAACAATGCGAGAATTCCGTTGATGTGTAGCGTTGTCGGGGTTCACCAAGGTGCCGACACGTGCAACGCGCGGCGCGACCTGCTTGAGCATCCCTAGCAATTTCGCTCCCAAGCTGGGCTCCATAACCGCGAAGCCGGTCAAATTGCCGCCCGGATGAGCCAAGCTCTGTACTGGAAGCCATCTCCAACCGGATCGCCGCCGGCAATGAAGATGACTGGAACCGTTCGGGTCGATTGCTGCGCCGCTCATCCGGCGCCTGACGCAAGACCTGCGCGGCTGCAGATCGTACCCAATCCAGGTCGCCCGTGCCCCAGTGATAATTGATCTGAAGATTGTCACCGACCGTCCAGCCGACCTTCTCGAGTTCGCGCGAGAATACCTTGGCGTGAAGCTGCCCCTGCGGATCGTTCTCGGGGTACAACATTAGTACGCCGATCCGACGGGTCCCCTCACGCTGCCGCGCATGGGCGGCAAAGGAGCGGACAAGGACCGTGCTGCCGAGAAACGCAATAAATCCGCGCCGCCTCATCGCCTCCCCCAAGGCTCAGGACAGGGCATCTACAAAATTAACCTAGCACAGCGCGGTCGTTCCGACACAATTGATCGAATGGCATTCGCCGCCTGAAATAGCGAAACCGCAATCGCAGGATATCGAATTGGCTCAGATCATTCAGGGGTAGTGGAAGGATTTCGCGCGGGCGGTTGCTTCCGGACGTTTCTCTGCAAATAGCGTCAGATATTTTGGATTGAACCAGCGCTCCACACCTTCCACCACCGACGGCCTTTTAGCGACTCGGTCGGACCATTCGGCAGCGCGTTGGTGCTCCTCGAACAACGTGTCGAATCCCTAATGATTAAGACGTGCGAGATAGGGGGCATAGCCGATTCGGCCAAAGAGAAACTTTGACCTGATCAGCTACGGCCCCTTACCAAGCACGATTTCGAAATCTTCAAACAGTTTGAAGTAGCGTTCGAAAGCAGGCGCGAAGTATGGCGAGTTGAGGCCGAGCTCTAGCGTAGATTGCAAACGCTGTCGCCGCTCCGGCTCAGGTATGCCGGCCAACCATTTTTCGCGATCTTCCGCTGGACGAGCGAGCCATTGGTGACGGAAGGCGACACAGAAAGAAAGGGTTGCCACTGCAGTGTGCAGGCCATCGTCTAGTTGCTTCGTCCAGAGGCGCATCTGCGCACGACCAAAGGCGTCTGTCGGCTTGAGTGGCCTATCGGGCCATTGGTCGTCAATAAATTCGCAGATGACGGTCGATTTGATGATACCACCCGGCCATTATCTACAAGCGTCGGCACCACCGCGTTTGGATTAAGCTTGAGGTATTCGGGTTTCTGCGCATCGCCGGCGCGTAGATCGAGGTGGATACCATTCCAATCGAGTTTCTTTTCGGCCAATGCGGTCCGGACTTTGGCGGCGCAAACCGACATGTCGTTATGATAAAGCGTTAGCATCCTAACCTCACAATGCCCAGAATTTCGTCGATCGCCCCTTGGCAGCTCGTGCCGCGATGTCGTGTAGCTCGCGAAAGGTGAAAGTGCGATCGTAGAAGTCGAGGGCCGTCCGCTCGGGCCATTTGCGTCGCCGCCGTTTCCAGTAAACTTTCTAGCGGCACCGCCGGTGGTAGGGGCGCGTCCCAGCGCACGCCCTGCGGATAGGATTTTTCCCAAACGTTCGCCATCGCGCCAGCCTCCCGTTCGACCGGGTTTGCTCTTATTGTCCGCCATTCTAGCGGGGCCGGCGAGCGTGGTCGATGATGGGCTCAAGGCGGCAGAGTTGCGGTTTGTTTCAGCCGGATTAGACGCTGCCTCACAAAGGTAAAAAGACCGTCTGACCCTCGCGCTGTCAGTTGGTACCTTGCACCCTCGTACCTACCAGCGCGTGGTTGCTCGCGTGCTGCCATGCCGCAGCAACAAGGGGGTCTGGGCAGGGTAATATACGCGCACCTGAGGATGATGTGAAGTGTGAATGAGGAAACGAGCCGCAAGGGGAGAACATCATGACAACGAAACGGACCATCACGAAAGGCCTTTTGACGGCCGGCCTTATTCTCGCAAGCGGACTGGCTTTTGGCGCTGGGCAATATGGACCCGGCGCCAGCGATACCGAGATCAAGATCGGCAACACCATGCCCTATAGCGGCCCGGCCTCGGCCTACGGCATCATCGGCAAGAGCGAGACCGCCTATTTCAACATGATCAACGACCAGGGCGGCGTCAACGGCCGCAAGATCAAGTTCATCAGCCGCGATGACGGCTACAGCCCGCCCAAGACCGTCGAGCAGGTGCGCAAGCTGGTCGAGCAGGACCAGGTGCTGTTCCTGTTCAACACGCTCGGCACGCCGCCCAACACGGCGATCCAGAAATACCTCAACGACAACAAGGTTCCGCAACTCTTCGTCGCCACCGGCGCCGACAAATGGGACGATCCCAGCACTTTCCCTGGACCATCGGCTGGCAGCCGAGCTATCGCACCGAGGCGCACATCTACGCCCGCTACATCCTCAAGAAGCGCCGGACGCCAAGATCGCAGTGCTCTACCAGAACGACGATTTCGGCAAGGATTATCTCGTCGGCCTCAAGGAAGTGCTCGGCGACAAGGCCGACAAGATGATGGTGGCGACCCAGACCTACGAGACCACCGACCCGACCGTCGATTCGCAGATCGTGTCGCTGCAAGGCAGCGGCGCCGACACGCTGCTGACGGCGGCGATCCCGAAATTCGCCGCGCAGGCGATCCGCAAGGTCTACGACATCGGCTGGAAGCCGATGCACTTCCTGACCAACGTCTCGATCTCGGTCGGCCGGTGATGCGGCCGGCGGGATCGGAGAAAGGCGTCGGCATCATCTCGCCGCATATCGGCAAGGATCCGACCGATCCGCAGTGGCAGGACATGCCCGCATACAAGGAATGGCTGGCGTTCATGAAGAAATACATCCGACGGCCAATGCCGCCGATCGTCAACTCCGTCTATGGCTATGGCGTATGCCAGACCATGGTCGCCGGTGCTGAAGCAGTGCGGCAACGATTTCTCCCGCGAGAACATCATGAAGCAGGCGGCCAACCTCCACGACTTGAAGCTGCCGATGCTGCTGCCCGGCATCAAGGTATCCACCAGCGCCGACCAACTTCCCGCCGATCAAGCAGATGCAGCTGGAGAAATTCGACGGCAAGACCTGGGTGCGGTTCGGCGAGGTGATCTCGGCGCCGGCAGTTAACGAACCGGATGTGATCGAACGATAGACGAATTATTTTGGTTAAATCCAGCTTCTGCGGCTCGACCTGCCGTGCGCGGTTAGCTCTCACGCGCCATTTGGCGCCACCTTGTTACTTCCTCTTGGCCGTCAAGGTGAAACGCTAAAACCGTCTGCTCGCTCGCGCTCGTTGTTAGTTGCGACCCCGTCGGATCATCATAGCCCGAAAAAAGCCGCGCCCCCAGGAAACGGCACTTCCGCTCCGGAAAGCCGACGGCAGGTCCTAATGTGAAATCGGGCGCCATGACGGGAAACTTCCCCTGGCTGGATACCGGCTTTTAGCGGCCAGGTCTTCAGCCGCGAGTAGGCGTGGTCGCCTTGCGGCAGACTAGCCGATGACATCTGTTGTGACGCCGTCACGCCGGCCGAGCGTTACACCGTCACCCGACGTGATGCCGTCACAGGCACGCAGCGGCAGGGCTTTTTGTCGGTACGCTCGGTTGAAACGTCGTTACACAAAAAGCTGAAACGCCGTTACCCCAAGCTGAGACGGCCATCCTCCTGGGTGGCTTTGGAGCGACCTCATTACATTTGTCGCTCAGTCGCCTAGCGCCCGGCGGGTGTGTTGCTCGTTTAGTTCGTAGGCGACCCAAAATGCTGTTTCCGCCGCGCAACCAGCTTCTCTAAATCGATCTCCAATTCCAATATGCAGACATTTAGGGCGATGGAGCGCGCGGTCGCTGTACCCCCAACAGCAGACATTCGCTTTCAGCGCAATATCGGTCGCTAAGGGCCCAGGCTGTGTGAAAAGGACTCGATATCAGCGCCATTGTTAGTGCGAGCTGGTTTTGCGATTACGGGGCGCCGATCTGCGCAGAATTGGTTCCCTGACCGCCCCAGACGCTCCCTGGGGCATCTGCTGGCATTGATTTGAAGCGCAGCAGCATCCCTCGGCTTAGGTCGCCAAGGCCTCCAGCAGCCCAGCCACGCCGATGATCGCCATCACGCGCTTCATGTTGTAGGCGAGCACATTGAGCGCCATCTCGGTTGCCACTTTCGGCAGCCGTTTCGTGAGAAAGTGCGTTGCTCCCATCCAGCACTTGATGGTGCCGAAGGGATGTTCCGCCGTCTGACGACGCATTGTCATTTTTTCCGGATGTTGATCGAGACGTGCCTGCACAGTCTCGAGCACGGCCTCGTGCTCCCATCGGGAGATCAGTCGTTCCTTGCCGGTGGTGCAGCTATGCTTGATAGCGCAACTCTGACAGGCGTTGGTCCGGTAGCGACGTAGGACCAAGCCTCTGTCCTCGGTCGTGAAGGAATATGCAAGCCTTTGGCCGGCAGGACAAACGTAAACATCCTCCGCTGCCACGTAGCGGAAGTCCTGCTTGCCGAAGCGCCCTGCCGCCTTTGAGTTCGAGGTCATAGGCTTTGGCAGCGTGACGGTGATGCCTGCCTCCTCGCAGGCGCGAATCTCCTCGCTCGCGTAGTAGCCGCGATCAGCCACAGCATCGAGCGTCTCAACGCCCATCTCGGTTCGCGCCTGCTCCGCCATATTCGACAGTTGATGGCGGTCCGTGCCGACGTTCGTCACCTCGTGGGCCACAATGAGATGGTTCTTGGTATCGACTGCGGCTTGCACATTGTAGCCGACGATTCCGGTGTCCTTGCCGCTCGTTGCCATCGAACGCGCATCCGGATCAGTCAGCGAGATTTGCTTGTCCTCGCTCTTCATCATCTCGGCATTGATCGCATCGAGCCGCGCGATCTCTTCCCTCAGTTTCGCGATTTTGTCCTTGAACCGCACAACCTTTGCCTCCGGCACCGCATCACCACGGCGGTCGGCAGTCTCCAATTGCGCCATGTAGCGCGCGATGCTCTCGTCGATCCGCTCAAGACGCCGCTTCATCTTGGCCTCGGTGAAGTTCTTATCGCGCGCATTGACAGCCTTGAATTTGGAACCATCGATGGCGACGCTCGCCTCGCTCAGCAAATCAAGCTCGCGGCACAGCGCCACGAAGGTACGGCAGACCTCACGAATGGCCTTGCCGTTGTCCTTGCGGAAATCCGCAATGGTCTTGAAGTCCGGCGCCAATTGGCCGGTCAGCCAGATCAACTCAATATTACGCTGGCACTCGCGCTCAAGCCGTCGGCTCGACGGAACGCGATTGAGATAGCCATAAATGTATATCTTGAGCAGCGTCGCCGGATGATAGCCAGGCCGCCCTTTTTCCAGCGGCGCAACCCGACCAAAGCCAAGCTTGCCAAGATCGAGACCTTCAACGAAAGCGTCAACCGCACGAACCGGATTGTCCTCGGCCACGTAGTCGTCAAGCATGGCAGGGAAAAATGTGCTTTGGCTCCGGTCAATCCCCTCCACAAAGCCTGACATCCGTCGCTCCCGCCCGCCGATTCAAAAAAGAATCATAGCATCCGAGCGACTTTTCACACAGCCTGGGCCCTTAGCGGCTGTGAGCAATCGCAGCAAAGCAGCCCTACTCAATTACTTCGTCGGCAAGCGCGAGCACATTGGGCGGGATAGTCAGGTGAAGTGTTTTGGCGGTCTCGAGATTGATAAGCAGCTCGAACTTGGACAACTGCATGACCGGTAAATCGGCCGGCTTCTCGCCCTTGAGAATGCGACCGATATAATTGGCGCATTCCCGATAGGCCTCGGCGACATCGGTGCCATAACTCATCAGCCCGCCCGCGGCTGGAAAATAGCGAGAAAAATACGCTGCCGGTAGAGCGTAGCGCGCATGGAGCCCGACGATTTGTCCACGAAGGCTGCTGAAATATGGATCGTTGATGAGAGAATAACGCACTCGCGCCATGTTGAATGAGAATCACGAAGGCGGCGTCAAGGTCGTCTTCGGTCCTGGTGCTTGCGACGGCGATTTTGCATTTGATGGAAGCTGCGGCGTCCTGCACCTCTCTAATCTGGAGTTCGGCATCGGGGTAGCCCGGATTGAATAGCACGCCGATTGTCTCGGCCTTTGGGACAAGTTGATGAAGCAATTCAAATCGCTTTGCCAGGACCGCGATTTGGGCGATGCTGATGCCCGTGATGTTGCCGCCAGGCCGGTTGATGCTGGCGACAAGACCGGGCTTGTACCGGATCGCCGCCGCCGCTTTCAAAGACGATTGGAATTGTCGTGGTCGCGGCCTTGGCCGCCAACGCTGGCCCGTTGCCGCCGGTCGCGAAGATTGCGGCCACGTGCCGGTGGACTAGGTCCGACCGCAAGTGCAGGCAACTGATCGTATGACCTTCCGCATAGCGATAATCGATCACTACGTTCTGGCCATCAACAAACCCAAGCTCCTTCAAGCCTTGGTTGAATGTGCGTTGTTCGGCTCATTTGATGAGAAGCTGCTCAGCAAACCTACTACTGGCATCACCGATTGCTGTGCGTGGGCAGTGAGCGGCCACACCACCGCCGCGCTGCTATGCGCGATGAACTTATTCGCAAATTTAAGGAGAGCGGCATTCCTGCCGACAGGGAATTAGATCACGCCAAAATCGTTCGGCCGAGCATCGAAGCAATTGAAACGGCGTTTGAGGATTTCATTTAGGAGAGGATGGGCCAGTCATGTACGATGACGCTATGTCGCGTTTGTAGATACACTCGGCTTCCGGAAATCGTGAGAAAAACCGACGCGGGGGACAAATGAAATCAGAGGACGGGGTCATTTCGGTCGTTTTCGGGCCTCCGCTGACCGCCTCGAATTTTCTGCGGGCCTGAAATTGGCCCCTGCTTTTTCGCCGTGGGGAGTATTTGTCATGAGCCCGCTCGGGAGCGTCCGAGACCCTTTTTATATGCGACGGCTGCACTTTGACCGTCGATCGCGCGCCAGAAGGCAAGTTTAAGGTCCGATCGGGCACCGCCTTAATCGACAGCGCGATCCTCGCCGATCAGGTGCTCGAGTTCCGAATGCGAGGCCAACTGATCCATTGCCTTCCGCAAGCGCAAAATGACCGACGCCTACTCGCGCCTGGAAGACCTCGCCAACCAGAACGTCGCCCGATGACATCTGACGATGTAACGCCGTTACAGGGGCCGGGTGTTCGCCGTTACACCGGGTGGGCCCTAGAAGGCGGAGCGCTCGCCGGTGCCCTTCGAGGGGTCGATCTCGGGACGCCGAGACTGCACCGCAATGTCCTTGCGATCGCGCTTGCCAACAAGCCGGCTCGCATCGCCTGGGAGTGTTCTCGTCGAGATCGAGCTTTCGAGGTTAGGAAGGTCGAAGCCGCTGCCCAGTCTGTCTGATCCGTCATTCTACATCCGTCGATCACAGAGGCCACGCAAGACGAGGAGCTGGCGATGACATAGCCCAATCGATGCGACATACCCGCCGAGGTCTGCGAGAGGATGAGACGAGATGGAGGATCGGTCTTCCCGGCGCGTGCGTTGACTGGTGACCCACATGGCCCAGTCGAGGCCTGTCCGTTAATGAGATCGCACGCGCGCTGATATCCATGATGGCCCGGAGCACAAGTCGCTCCAATCAAAGGCCGGATACATAGATGCAAGACCGCAATCCGACAGATCGACGAAATTCTCTGCGACGCACGGCCGGACCATACATGTGGGGTCATTCACGTCATTTCGAGCGAGCAAAAGCGACTTCCGCTTTTCCCCCAAGAGCCGACATTTTGTTGCAGCACAATATCTGTCGCTGAGGGCCACCGCACTTAAATCGCTGCGCGATAGCTCGCTGAGGCGGGCTGCTTGTCTGCCCGCATGTGGCGTAACGGGCCGAGACAAAGACTGAGAGCACCACCGCGGGCGAGCAACACGTCATCCCGGCGCGAGTCTCGGACACTGAGGTCGCGAAGCGAAAAGCCGGAGAGCCACTGAAACTTACGATTTATGGCTTTGAGAACTTCTGGAAGGACTAACCGTTGGACCCTGACGCCGAATATCGGCCCAAGACCGCAGGCACGATTTGATGGCGACAATCTTAGCCGCCGCAAGAACAAAAACTGAAAGCACGGTGAGTTGAATTTTGGCGGCTGTTACCCCCACCGTTACCCGGAAAGCACTTCTAGCCACCGGCGAGGCGCTCTGATTAGCAGTTAAGCTGTTGAACTTGAAGTTGGAGCGGGTGAAAAGGATC
>CAVRDC010000038.1:0-40630 GCA_963719745.1 uncultured Alphaproteobacteria bacterium
GATGGTCGGGTCGTCGCGACACAGCGCAATGAGGCGGCTATGGCCGGCGTCCGGCACATACCCGATCTGGCGAATGCCGACGCGCCGGAACTGCGCATGGATCGCGTCCGGCCAGGATGTCTCGATGTCTGACGGGCTGTGCACGGAAGAACTCGGTGGTCCTGCGGCCGCGGAGTGGAGCGAGGTTCTGCCATTAGCTCACGCCGCGCCGAAAACCAAGCCGGCGACCGTACGTGAGTGCAGTGCAGCAAATGCGCTCACAATGCCCGCCGGTTCGATTATCGACAGCCGCCGGGCCGGAGGAAATCATGGTAGATTGCTCGCAGAACGGCCGGCAACGATGTGGCACTTTCTCCGTCGACAACATTTTGAACGCGCTTGCGTGCCTTCCGGCGCGATACCTTTCGCGATCCTCGCCGCTGTCATTACCACCTGTTTGCCCGGCCTTGCCGACGAGGCGAAAGCACGAAGAACAACTATCGAAGATTGGCAAGGCCGATCATCTGATTCTGATTCACGAACACGCGGGATGGGACCAGGACTGCGACGCCATCGCGCATCCCGCGCTTTATCTGGATGAGCCGCCGCAACACGGTCAGGTTTGTGCGCGCATCGAAAATATCAAAATACACTCGATGTATGTTGGCACCGAGTCGCAATGCATTGGCCACACGGTTCGCGGCGTTCAGTTGATCTATCGTCCGGATGAGGGCTACGCCGGTAACGACCGCCTGCGGTACGCCGCGCAATACCCTTCGGTTCGCAGGACCATTGCGGTGTTTGTTACAGTGGCCACGCACCCGTCAGGCCCGCTAGGCGCGGCGCCGTCCCCCATCACCGCGTCGACGCCGCAACCCCGGCAATCGTCCGGGCCGGTTCCCGCCTGCGCGGACCTCGTCTTCTAGCTCGCAATCTCCGCGAAAATATCCGGCACTACTCCGCCGGCCGCGTCCGCGGCTTCCCGCGGCGCGGCCCGAGTTGGGCGAGGTAGCGGGCGACGACATAGAACACCGGCGTGAAAATCAGCCCGAACGCGGTGACGCCGATCATGCCGAAGAATACCGCAGTGCCGAGCGCCTGGCGCAGTTCGGCACCGGCGCCGATCGCCCAGACTAGCGGCGAGACGCCGAGGATGAAGGCAAACGACGTCATCAGGATCGGGCGCAGCCGCAGCCGGGTCGCCTCGACCGCCGCCTCCCAGCGGCTGCGGCCCTGATCCTCCAGCTGCCGGGCGAATTCGACGATCAGGATGGCGTTCTTGGCGGCAAGCCCGATCAGAACCACGAAGCCGACTTGAGTGAGGATATTGTTGTCCTGCCCGCGCAGGATGACGCCGGTGATGGCGGCGACAAGGCACATCGGCACGATCAGGATGACCGCCAACGGCAATGTCAGACTCTCGAATTGCGCGGCAAGGACCAGAAAGACAAACACCACCGCCAACACGAAGGCAAACATCGCGGTATTGCCGGCCCTGATCTGCTGGAAGGCAAGCGACGTCCATTCGGTGGCGAAGCCGGCCGGCAGCGTCTCGGCGGCGAGCTTGTCCATGATCGCAATCGCCTGGCCCTGCGAGTAGCCGGGCGCGGCGGCGCCATCGAGCTCGGCGCAGGGATAGAGGTTGTAGCGCGGCACCCGGAACGGGCCGGAGATGTCGCTCACGGTGGTGAAGGACCCGAGCGGCACGGTGTCGCCATTGGCGTTGCGCACGCGGATCTTGAGCACGTCGGCGATATCCTGGCGGTCCTCGTCGCGCGCCTGCGCCGTGACCCGGAAGGTACGTCCGAACAAGTTGAAGTCGTTGACGTAGGACGAGCCGACATAGACCTGCAGCGCGTTGAACACATCGGTGACGTTGACGTTGAGCAGCTGCGCCTTGGTGCGGTCGATATTGAGATAGATCTGCGGCGTCGAGGTCTCGAACAGCGTGAACACGTTGGTCAGGCCCGGCGTCTGTGCGGCGCGCGCCATCATCGCCGCCGTCGCATTCCTTAGCGACGCCGATCCGTTGCCGGCGCGATCCTCGACGATCATGCGAAAGCCACCGGCATTGCTGATGCCGCGTACCGGCGGCGGCAGCACCGCGACAAAGAAGCCGTCCTGAATTTTCGACAGCCGGCGATTGAGCTCGGCCTGAATGGCCGCCGCCGACTGGCGCGGATCGCGGGCGCGTTTTTCGAACGGGTCGAGCACCAGGAAGATCGCTCCGGCATTGGGCGAATTGGTGAAGGTCGCGCCGGAGAAGCCGACCACGTTCACGCCGTGGGCGACGCCGGGCACGCTGAGCGCCATGTCGAGCGCGCGCTGCTGGGCGGCGTCGGTCCGCGACAGCGCAGCGCCGGGTGGCAGCTGGACCACGACGATCATGTAGCCGGCGTCGATCTGCGGGATGAAGCCAACCGGCGTCAGGCGGAATTGATTGAGGCCGAAACCGAGCACGACGAGGTAGACGACGAGCACGACCCCGACCCGGCGCACCGTGCGCCCCGCGAGCCAGGAGACGCCGGTGCCGAGCCTATTAAAGCCGCGATTGAACAGCGCGAAGAAGCCATGGATCGGCCGCTCCCACCAGCGGTCGCGACGCGCCGCATCGTGTGGCTTGAGCAACAGCGCGCACATCGCCGGCGACAGCGTCAGCGAGATAATCAGCGAGATGATGGTGGCGCCGGCAATGGTCAGCGCGAACTGCCGGTAGAATTGTCCGGAGATGCCGGTGATAAACACCGAGGGCACGAACACGGCGCAGAGCACGAGCGCGATGGCAACCAGCGCCGAGCCGACTTCGTCCATGCTCTTGCGCGCGGCTTCGCGCGGATGCAGGCCCGCGGCGATGTTGCGCTCGACGTTCTCGACCACGACGATGGCGTCATCGACCACGATGCCGATGGCCAGCACCAGCCCGAACAAAGACAGATTGTTGAGCGTGAAACCGAACGCGGCCATGAAGAAGAACGTGCCGATCAGCGATACCGGTATGGCAATGAGCGGAATGATCGCCGCGCGCCAGGTCTGCAGGAACAGGATCACCACGATGACGACGAGCAAAGTCGCCTCGCCGATGGTCTCGATGACGGCGTCGACCGATTGCTGAATGAACTGCGTGGGGTTGAAGAAAATGTCGTATTTGATCCCCGGCGGGAAGCGCTTCGACAATTCGGCCATCAGGTTTTTGACGCTCTCGGCAGTCGCCAGTGCGTTGGAGCCGGGGCGCTGGAAGATGGCGAGCGCCACCGCCGGGTCGTGATCGAGATAGGAATTCGACGAATAATCGAGCGCCGCCAGCTCGACCCGGCCGACGTCCTTGAGCCGCACCACCGCGCCGGGGGTCTCCTTCACTACGATCGAGGCGAATTCGTCGGGATCGGCCAGGCGCCCCAGCGTCTGCACCGCGATCTGGAAGGCGCCCGGATGCTTAACCGGCGGTTGATCGAGCATGCCGGAGGCGACCTGGATGTTCTGCCCTTGCAGCGCGTTGGTGACGTCGGTCGCGGTCAGCCCTAGCGATTGCAGGCGATCGGGATCGAGCCACACCCGCATCGAATAATCGCGGGCGCCGAACACGATGATCGAGCCGACGCCGTCGACACGGGTGACCGCGTCGGTCACTTCGAGCGTGGCGTAATTGGAGATGAACAGCGAATCGCGCGACTTGTCGGGCGAATAGAGGTGCACCACCATCATCAGATCGGGCGATGATTTCTGCACCGTCACGCCGATATTGCGCACATCGGCCGGCAACCGCGGCTGGGCGATGGCGACGCGGTTCTGCACCTGCACCTGGGCGATATCGAGATTGGTACCGAGATCGAAGCTGACCGCGATCGAGAAGCGCCCGTCGGCGGTCGAGTTCGACGCCATGTAGATCATGTTCTCGACGCCGTTGATCTGCTGCTCCATCGGCGTGACCACGGTCGAAGCCACGACTTCGGCGCTGGCGCCCGGATATTGCCCAGTGACGCTGATCAATGGCGGCGCAATCTCGGGATATTGCGCGATCGGCAGGCGCGAGAACGACACCCCGCCGAGAATCACGAACACGATCGAGATCACGGCGGCAAAGATCGGCCGGTCGATGAAGAAATGCGAAATGCGCATGCCGTTTCAGTCCGCCTTGACCTGAACGGCGGCTTTGCCCGCCGAGGAGGCGGCCGGAGCACCCTGCTCTTCCGCGACGACCTTCACGCCGGGCCGCGCGCGCATCAGGCCATTGATAATGACGCGGTCGGAGGCGGCGAGGCCTTGTTTGATCACGCGGAGCCCGTCGTCGAGCTGGCCGGGAACGACGTATTTCTGCCGGGCAACGCCGCCGTCATCGACCACCAGCACGTATTTGCGCGCCTGCTCGGTGCCGATCGCAGCATCGGGAATGAGCAGCGCCGCATAGGGCGGCGAGCCGGGAACGCGGATGCGGCCGAACATGCCCGGCGTGAACAGACCGCCGGGATTGGCGAAGATCGCACGGCCACGGATGGTGCCGGAGGACCGGTCGATGACGTTATCGACGAAATCCATCTTGCCAGTGTGCGCAAAGTCCGTCTCGTCGATGAGCTTGAGCGCGACGGCAACCTCGCCGCCCTCACTGCTCCCCATCTGCCCGTTGGCTCCGGCGAAGCGCTGATAACGCAGGTAGGAAGCCTCGTCGAAGGTGAATTCGAAGCGGATCGGATCGACCGAGACGATGGTCGCCAGCAGCGTCGTGTTGCTGCCATTGCCGCCGGTCACCAGATTGCCGACGGAGACCCGGCGGTCGCCGATGCGGCCGTCGACCGGCGCGCGCAGCTCGGAATAGTCGTTGAGGTCGAGCTCGGCCTGATGGACCATCGCCTCCTGCGCGGTAACCGAGGCCTCCGCCACGCGTTTGGCCTGAGTGCGCTGGTCGTAGGTCTGCTCGGTGATGGTCTTGTTGTGCACAAGTTCCTGGCCGCGCGCGAGATCGGCCTCGGTGAAAGCGAGGTTGGCGCGCGCCTGCGCGAGATTGGCGCGCATCTGGTCGAGCACGATCTGAAACGGCCGGTGATCGATGACGAACAGAAGATCGCCCTTGTTCACCATCTGGCCGTCGGTGAAATGGATCTCGGACAGGTATCCGGAGACGCGCGAGCGCATTTCGACGGAATCGACGGCGACGAAGCGGCCGACATATTCGTCCTGATCGACGACGGTGCGCTGCACCGGCTTTGCCACCGTCACCGTCGGCGGCGGCGGGCCGGCCGAGTGCTGCTGGCACCTTGCCCGCATCCGGCAAGGGTCAACAGCGCTGCGCCGATCAGCCCGGCAGCAGCCGGCTTGGCCAGCTTGCTCAAGCGGGCGGTGCGGTGCGCCGGCTTTGTCAAACGGGCGGCCCGAGGCGCCGCCTCGGCGATGGCCATGAGGCCTCCCAACACGTGCTGTGGCGTCCGCACCATATGCGATTGCCGCTGTCAACCGCAGCAGAAATCGTCGCTCTTCCCGGGCGTTAGCGAAGTTCCCATATATCCGGTCGGGCTCGCGCCACGCGAGCCAAAAAAAGGCAATTTTCGATGAAAATAATGCCCTTGACGATGGCGGCTTGGGCGGAGGCCAACCCGCCGCAGCCGGTCAGCTCACGGTTCCAGCCGAGGATCAGGCGCTGCTTGACGCCTATTCGCGCGCCGTGATCGACGTGGTCGACCGGGTCGGCCCGGCCGTGGTCGGCCTCGCCGTCCGCTCAGGAAAAGCCGAAGGCCGATCCCGCGGCGGCACCGGTTCGGGCGTCGTGATGGCGCCGGACGGGCTTATCCTCACCAACAGCCACGTCGCCGGCGCGGCGGCGCGAGCGGTCGACCGCGCGCATCGCGGTCACCACCGCCGACGGCCAGGAACTGCACGCACGCCTGGTCGGCGACGATCCGGATACCGATCTGGCTCTGATGCGCGTCGACGAGCCGGTGACTCTGCCGGCGGCGCCGCTCGGCGATTCCAAACGGCTCAAACGCGGCCAGTTGGTGATCGCCATCGGCAATCCGCTCGGCTTCGAATCGACGGTCACCACCGGCGTCGTCTCGGCGCTCGGCCGTTCGCTGCGCGCGCGCACCGGCCGCCTGATCGACGACGTGATCCAGACCGATGCCGCGCTCAATCCCGGCAATTCCGGCGGCCCGCTGGTGTCGTCGCGTGGCGAGGTGGTCGGCATCAACACCGCCGTGATCATGGGCGCGCAAGGCATCTGCTTTGCGGTCGCCGCCAATACCGCGAGCTTCGTGCTCGGCGAACTGGTGCGGCACGGCCGCGTGCGCCGCGCCTTTATCGGCATTTCCGCCCAGCAGATGATGATCCCGCCGCGGCTGCGCCGCGCGCTGGCCTGATGCAGGACAGCGCCGCGTGATGGTCGGCACGATCGAACCGGCAGCGCCGCCGATCGCGCCGGGCTGAAGGCGGGCGACATCTGCTCGGCGCTCGACGGCGTCGCCATCACCGGCGCCGACGATCTGATCCGCGCGCTCACCGGCGAGAAGATCGGGAGGAGCGTCGCGTTCGACGTGCTGCGCGGCGCCGAGCGGCTCACGATTTCGCTCGTGCCGCAGGAGCGCAAGCGCGCCGGATGAACGAGCGCGCGCGGACCTGCTGCGATGGACTGATTGTTCCAGCGCCGGTCCTCCGCTGCGCGTGGAACCATTACCTTCCCGACCTGAGAACGAACGTCGCGGCCGGGAACAAGAGTTTGCTCTCGATCATTGGCGCTCAGTGATGCGGTCGCAAAGACCGGTCGCGAGGCCTCAAGAAAACTTGGAACCTTGTTCCAGCAATGGAGAGCAAGATGAGAGCAAAACTTTTAGGCGGAGTCGCGGCGCTTGCGCTGACCGGCTGCGCCGTTTTGGCAAGTGTCGGACCCGCGTCCGCACAGTACCGTCCCGGTTGGGGATGGGATGCAGGATGGGGCTACGGTCCCGGCGCGGTTGCCGCCGGGGTGATCGGCGGCACGATAGCGGCGGCAACATCGCCGTTATGGGCGCCGGGCTACTATGACTATGCGCCCGGTTACGTCTATGCGCCGGCCTACACTTCGCCCGGCTACTATGACTATTCGCCGGGTTACACTTATGCGCCGGCCTACACGGCGCCCAGCACCGTCGTCGTGCAGGGCGGCCCGGACTCCGGATCTGTCGCGTCATGCGAGGCGCGCTTCCGGTCGTACAATCCGTCGACGGGAATGTATATGGGCTATGACGGCCAACAGCACCCCTGCCCGTAACCTTCAGCTGGTGTGAAATCGGGGGAGTAACAGCGAGGCGTGAGATCCTTGCGTCGTTACTCCCCTTCGCTTTTTTTCATTTCTTCAGGCTTGGCGACGACCCCACTTGATCGGTCACATCTTCGGCCTGGTGCAGCAGGTAGATGAGCCGGCCGCCATCGTTGAACATCGGCGTATTAACGGGCGACCCGCACAAACCACGCCACCGCGTTTGCGAACTTCGGAATTGGCACCCCGGGGCCCGTCACGCCATCCTAATCGCGGCAATCTTGTCCCGTTCAAATCGCCCGCACAAGTCCGCAAATCGATCGGATTGCCATTCCGCGCGAGGCCGGGCGTTGCTAGGGTGGGTGGGTGATCGTTTCCGGGGGTGTCAGATGATCAATCGTCGCCGCGCAGTGCATCTCATCTTGGCCGCGTTGCCGCTCGCTTGGCCGCTTCGCTCTTCGACAGCGCTAGCCGAGCAGGCGTTTGCGCGCTTTATTCCATTCCTTATCGACCTCGACGGCTGGCAAGGCAAGAAGGCCGAGGGCCTGTCGATGGAAATGCCCGGCAACAGTATGATCACGGCGACCCGCGAATACCAGCGCGGCGCATCACGCTTGCACGCGCAGATCATCACCGGCGCGGCGGCGCAGGGTGCATTGGCGGCCACCCGGACCGGGATGAACATCGAGACCAGCGAAGGGCGGATGAATTCGACCACCTCGATGGCTTCCCCGCGAGCAGAACCTTCAACTTCAAGGACAAGTCGGGCGCCATCATCGTGGCGCTGAGCAAAAACGCGATGTTCAGCGTGTCGTTCAACGGACTCGCCGATGACGAAGCGCTGACGCTGGCGAAAAAATTCGACTGGAAGGCGATCCAGGCGGTGCTGCCGAAATAATACAGCAAGCCAAGGGCGCGACGAGCACAGCGCGGCATTGCCGACGAAGCGATGATCGCAACACGCTATCCGAGCAACGCCTGTGCGTCGTCCCATAAACGCCGGATAATCTCTCCGGCGGGCTCCGCTTTCGCCAGGCTGGCGGATTGACCGGCCCAGGCCTGGATTCGCGCGATGTCGTTCGCCCTAACCGCAGCATCCCGCATCGCCGCGGTGAGACCGCGTTGAACCGGATAGGGCGACGGCACCGGAGCCGTTGGCGCCGTTGCCGCTCGCGCATAGGCGGTGGCGATGCTACGGCCGTGCCGTCCTGAGAACGCTCGGGTGACCATCGTGTCCTCGGGGGCGGCTTGTACGATTGCATCCGCCCACGCGGTGGCGATTTTTGCCTCCGGGGAACGAAGCAACGCGGTGCCGACCTGGACTGCCGAAGCCCCCAGCAACAAAGCCGCGGCAACCCCGCGCCCATCGGCGATTCCCCCGACGCAACCACGGGAACGCGCACCGCATCGACAACGGTCGGCAGCAGACTGAACAATCCGACCATGCCGGCTTCGGCTTTCGCCGGATCAAATGTGCCGCGATGTCCGCCGGCCTCCATGCCTTGGGCGATGATGACGTCGGCGCCGGCGCTTTCCGCAGCCTTGGCCTCGGCAACGGTCGTGACTGTCGAAAACCATTTTATGCCCTTCTCCTTCAGCCGGGCGACGAAGCGATCCGGATAGAGGCCCATGATCGAGGAAATGATCGGCGGTCCCGCCTCCAACAACGCCTCGCACTGGGCGGCAAAGTCCGGCGGCCTGACATCGCCGGCCTCCGCCGCGACCTCCGGCCCCCAATTGCGGAGAAAGCGCCGCACCGCATCTTCGGCGCCGGCATCGCGCCTCGGCGGCAGATCGGGAATCCAGAGATTGAGTTGAAATGCGCCGTTGCTGCCGGCGCGCACATCGGCCGCCCACTTCCCGATCGAATCCGGCTGCATCAGCAGGGCGCCGCAGCCGCCCAGGCCCCCGGCCTTGGCGACCGCGATGGCCAGCGACGCCGGGCAGGCGCCGGCCATCGGCGCCATCAGAATCGGCACGCGCAGATTGAACGCCTCGCAAAATGCGGCGGCGCGGGCGAGGGCCGGATGCTGTGACATGCCGGTCAATTTATACAAATTGCCCGACGCCTGCGAGCGGTGGTCGGCGGCTGTGGTCAGCCCCGGCCGGAGCATCATCCGCCATAACACCTACCTCGTCGCGTCCTTTGATCGCAACGAGTCAATTTGAACTTGATGAGATGCTGTTGAACATCGATTTGCTCATCGTGAAACCGATCGCACTTTGCTCCGCCGCCTTGCCTGCGCTTACTGTCAGCACCTGCAAAGTTCTTTTCGGAGGGCGCGATGATTTGCTCGCTATTTGTTGGAATCCTCGGCGCGGCGCTCGCCTTCGCGCCGGTGGCGCAGGCGTGCACCGGGATCCGCCTGATCGCCAAGGACGGCGGCGTTGTCGCGGCACGGACATTGGAGTTCGGCTTCGACCTGCACTCCGAGGTAATGGTGGTGCCGGCGGGAACTGCGCTGACCGGGACGCTGCCGGACGGCGGCAAGGGCATCAGCTACAAGACCAAATACGGATTCCTCGGCGCCAACGCCGAGGGCCTGACCGCGATCGTGGACGGCGTCAACGACCAAGGCCTCTATGTCGGGCTGTTCTATTTCCCGGGCTATGCCAGCTATAGCGACGCGACCAGGGACAACGCCACACGGGCGATGGCGCCGCACGAATATGGCAACTGGCTGCTCGGCAACTTCGCCACCGTCGACGAGGTCAAGGCGAATTTCGACAAGGTCGTGCTGGTGCCAGTCGTGGTCGAGGCCATCGGACAGGCGGCGCCGGTTCATTTCGTCGTGCACGACCGCAGCGGCAAGTCGGTGGTGATCGAGCCATTGAACAAGTCGCTGAAAATTTACGACAACCCGCTCGGAGTCATGACCAATTCGCCGACCTTCGATTGGCACATGACCAATCTGCGCAACTATGTGAACCTGACCGTGACCAACGTTCCGCCGATCGGCGTGGGCGGCATCAAGCTCGCGCAACTCGGCCAGGGCTCGGGGCTGCGCGGGCTGCCGGGCGACTTCACGCCGCCGTCGCGCTTCGTGCGCGCGGTTGCCTTCTCGCAATCGGCAATCCCCTCCGACACGGCGGCGGCCGCCGTGCTGCAGGCCTTCCATATCCTCAACAACTTCGACATTCCGTTCGGCGCGGTGCGCGAAGTGGACAACGGCCGGATGCACGCCGAGGCCACCACCTGGACCAGCGCGTCGGACCTGAAGAACCTGCGCTGGTATTTCAGGACCTACGACGACCAGTCGATCCGCAGTGTCGATCTGAAAACGGCGCTCGCGGCGGCACAGGGCCGGATCAGGTTCATCACAATGCAATCGCCGCAGCCGGTGAACGACGTTTCGACCGATTTCAAATGAGCGGACGGGCCTTCATTTACCAGTGCCGAGCCTCCACAGATTCAACAAAATGATTAACGCGTTTGCCGTCGCCTAAAAGTGGCGAAAATTTGGCGTCGCGCGGCCAGCAAACAAATAGTTGCTATGCAAATTAGGGCAGCTCAAAAATTTTCAAAGATGCTATGAGGCCGCGTGCCTCGCTTTCAGCAAGGCATTTGCATCCGTTTTAACCTCGCCCAAATCTGACGATTTGGGCGGGGTTTTTGTTTCGGATGTAAGACGAAAAAAGCACGAGGAGTATTCTGATGAAGTTGACGACCTTAACGGCCGCACTGGCCGTCGCATTGTCATTTGCTCAAACCGCGCACGCGCGGGAGCATCACTACCGGCATGCCGTTTACGCCCGGCATGGCGTTTTCCATCAAGCAAGGCGCGATATTGGCGCTGGAGGTTATTCGCTCCGGGGCGGTTCAGATGATCAGTCAGCCTGGAGCGAGCAAGCCTCGCCGGCGCGAACGTTCGCCTGGGCGGCTGGTGCCACCTACCATGGTGGACCCGGCGGACGGCCGCGCGCCTGGTGCGGCTGGGAGATGAGGCAGCTCGTCGGCAGCGATCCGGGTCCGCAATTCAACCTCGCCCGCAATTGGGCGCGGTGGGGACAGCCCGGGCCGGCCGGCGTCGGCGCCGTCGTGGTCTGGCCGCATCACGTCGGCAAGATCGTCGGCCAGGAAAACGGCGTGTGGCTCATTCAATCCGGCAATGACGGCGGCCGGGTGCGCACCCGCCCGCTCCCGATCAGAAGGCGCCATCGCCATCAGGTGGGGCTGAGCGACTGGTTCGCGTTCGCTGTTTCAGGAGACAATATCGAACGGCCGCCCGGGAAACCGGGCGGCCGTTATGTTTGGTTGTTGAGCGCTACTTTCCGGCCGGATGGCTGATCGCCCAGACGTAAGCGGCGACAGCGGCGACGTCCGAGTTGGACAACGCCGCACCACCTTTGGGCGGCATAGGGTCCGAATAATTCCGCGGCTTCGGCACGCCGTTGGCAATGACCTGTTCGATCGATTTGAGGCTGCCGTCGCTCTGCACCCAATGGCCGTTGACGAGCGAGGGCGCTTGCGGGCTGCCCTTCGCGTCCGAGCCATGACAGCCGGTGCAGGTGCCGCCGGCTGCCTCGCCGTGGAAGATGCGGTCGCCGAGGGCCACCTCATCTCTGGTGGCGCCGGGCAGGGACCGGAAGCGACGCCAGCACAGTGCGTCCGGCATCGGGATGCGTGCCTTCAGGCGGACCGGGCTCTGCGGACGTCGCGGAAGCGAGCTTGGACGCAGGCGCGGGCGCGATCCGCGCATCGGGAGCGCCGTGATAAGTCACGCGCCAGATGCGGCCGTGTTTGTCGTCGGAAATATAGAGCGCGCCGTCGGGCCCGACCGCGAGACCGGACGGCCGGAACGCGGCCTGGCCGGGCTCCTTGACGGCACCGGCGAATCCGTCGGCGAAGACGACGAAATTGCCGGAGGCTTTGCCGTCGGCGAGCGGCTGGAACACGACGTTATAGCCGCCTTGAGGCTCCGGCGCGCGGTTCCATGAGCCATGAAAGGCGATAAACGCGCCGCCCCGATAGGCCGCCGGAAACAGCCTTGCCGGCGTAGATCAGCAAGATCGTTCGGCGCCCAATGCGCGGGGAAGACGGCGACCGGCGCCTGTCTTCTCGGCGCACACGCCGACCTTCTTGCCGCCGTCGCCGCCATATTCCGGCGCCAGCACGAGCTTCTTCTGGAAGCCGTCGAAATAGCACTCCGGCCAGCCATAGTCGGCGCCTTGCTCCAGCTCGACGATTTCTTCGGCCGGCAGATCGGCGCTTTGCTCGGCGGTGTAGAATTTCGGCCAATTCTGCGACAGCTGATCGCGGCCATGCTGGGTGACGAAAAGCCGGCCCGTGAATCGAAAGCGAAGCCTTCGCCATTGCGCAGCCCGGTGGCATAGCGATCCGCCGGCGAGAAGTGCTGATCTGCTTGTTGGCGTCATAGCGCCAGATGCCGGCGCGCGTTTCGAGTTCGGTGCAGGGCTCGTGGCCGGGCGAGTTGAGCGTGCGGTTTTCGATCTGGCAGGAATTGGTGGCGGAGCCGAGGTCGACATAGATTGCCCTTCGCGTCGATGATGAAGGGATGCATGGGATGGTCGCCGGTCAGCGGCAGACCGGAGACAATGATCTGCGGCTGCTCCTTGGGCACGATGGCATCGGCCGGCAACGGATAGCGGATGATCTTGTCATTCTGTTCGGCGTAAAGACCGCCGTCGTGGATCGCGATGCCGGTGCCGCCGGCCGAGCCTTGCGGGACGCCGTCGCCGAAGCGCTCGACGACGTCGGCATGTCCCACGCCTTTCGTATCCTTCAGCGCCACCAGGAAACCGCCGGCGGGCGGCTTGTCGTAGCGGTAATAGCGGCCGCTCCAGGTGTTGACGTAGAGCGCGCCATTAGGCCCGAACACCATGTGGCGCACGTGACCGAGGTTGTCGGCGAAGACGCTCGCGCAGAAGCCGGGTGAGAGCGTGATGCCGCCATCGTTGCTAGCGCAGGCGCCCGCTTGCGCGCCGGACGGATTCGATCGGGCAAAGGCCGATGGCGCTGACGCCGCCAGCGTCACAGTGACGAAAAAGGATGCGGCGGAAAGTTGCGCAGCTCGGCGGTGCTGCCTGTTGTGAAACGTCACGTTGTCGGCCATGGCGATGCTCCATCCCGGTCATGCGCGAGCTATCGGCAAACTACCTCTCCAACCGCGCAATCTTATGAACGGGCGCACGATCTCGCAAAGTTGATCGCGGCGCGGCTCGCAGCTCCGCCTTTTCGTGGAACCCGTGGATCAATTCAGTTACGCGGCGGCGACCCGGCCGATGCCGTCGGCGGTGGCGGCCGGCTTTAGCGTGCCTTGCCGCAGCATATAGTTCACATGTGCCAGAACTTCGCTGAAGGCAAAGCCCATCTGATGGGGATCGAGCGTCCGCGCATACACGAACGGTATCAGCTCGGCCGCCGATTTCGGCGCCTCCCGGCAAGCCCGCGCGATGCGCTCACAGCGCGCTTGATGGTGGTCGGTCAATTCCGCGAGGCGCGCGTGCAGCCCATAGAACGGCAGATTGTGTCCCGGAAGCACCAGCACATCGTCGGAGATATCCCGTCTCAATGCCTGCAAGGAGCGCAGATAATATCCGAGCGGATCGCCTTCAGGGTCGACGGCAACGACGCTGACATTGGGAGAGATATTGGGCAGCACCTGGTCGGCGGCGAGAAGCAGCTTGTCCGACCGCGACGCCAGCATGACTTCCTCGGGCGAATGTCCGCCGCCGGTAAGCACGTCGAATTCACGTCCGCCGATGCGCAGCATATCGCCGGCGACCACACGGTGGTAGGTCGGCGGCAGCCCCGATGTTAGTTTCAGATAGGCGTGCCCGCTGGTGACGACGCGTTGTGTCGTCTCGGTGTCGAGACCGTGATCGAGATAGAAGCGGCGGTAATGCTCGGCCTCGAGCGCGCCGGGATCGAGATGGATGTTGAGGCTTTGCAGATATTCCGTCGCCGACATGTAAAGCGGCACGTCGAAGTGCTGCAGCAAAAACCCGGCGGCGCCGATATGGTCGGGATGAAAGTGCGTGGCGATGATCCGCGTCAGCGGCCGCTCGCGCAGCAACCCGGCGAGCAGAGGCTGCCAGGCGGCTTGCGTCGCCCTGTCGCCAAGACCGGTATCGACCAGCGCCCAGCCGTCGCCGTCGTCGATGAAATAGATATTCACGTGGTCGAGGAGAAACGGCAAAGCGAGCCGCGTCCACAATATGCCGGGCGCAACCTCGATCACCGCCGCGGGCGCGGGCGGCGCGATGTGCGGGAAAACAAGCGACGCCGCGGAGCCGCGGGCGAGATTCGGCTTGATCTGCATACACGGTGATCACCCGCGCTCCGGCAATTGTCAATTTGCTATATGTTTGGCAACCCAAACCCGCCCCGATGCCGATCGGATAGACGAAAAATGACCGAGATTTTGAGAACCCCGCCGGAGCGTTTCGCCGACCGGCCGGCTGCCCGTGGCCGGCGTACCGTCGCGACAACCTGCCCGGCTACACCGGTCTCGCGATGTCCTATCTCGACGAAGGAGCGCAGGCGGCGCCGGTCTTTCTCTGTCTGCATGGTCAGCCGACCTGGAGCTACCTCTATCGGCGCATGATCCCGCACTTTCTGGCGGCCGGGGGCCGCGTGGTCGCACCGGACCTTTATGGCTTCGGCCGCTCCGACAAACCCGCCGATGATGCGATCTATACGTTCGACTTTCATCGCAACAGTCTCATCGCGTTGGTCCGCGCGCTCGATCTGAACGACGTCACCCTGGTGGTGCAGGACTGGGGCGGTCTCCTCGGCCTGACGCTGCCGCTGGAAAGCCCAGAGCGCTTTTCGCGCCTGATCGTGATGAACACAGCGCTGCCGACCGGCGACGTGCCGCTCGCCAAAGGATTTCTCGATTGGCGCGCGTTCTGCAACAGCCAACCGGATCTGGCGGTTGGCCGCTTACTCAAGCGCGCCTGCCCGCAGCTTTCGTCCGCTGAGGCCGCTGCCTATGACGCGCCCTATCCGGACGCACGACACAAAGCCGGGGTGCGGCGCTTTCCCAATCTGGTGCCGGAATTCGTCGACAGCCCTGGCGCCGCGATCGGCCGCGCCTCCCGGGAGTTCTGGCGCCATGACTGGCGCGGGCCCAGCGTCATGGCGATCGGCATGACCGATCCCGTGCTCGGACCGCCGGTCATGCGGGGTCTGCATAAGGACATTCGCGGCTGCCCGCCGCCACTCGAATTCGCCGAGGTCGGGCATTTCGTCCAGGAATGGGGTGAGCAGGTTGCGCCGGCGGTGCTTGCAGCGCTGAAAAACTGATTGCAGAGCTGAATAATCGTCGAGCAGCATGCAACGCCTGGTTGGCCGTCGCAATTGATGGTAATTCCCGCTACGCTTTTGATTCTACTGGGGGCGCGATGAACGACGTTTGGCGCGAACGGCTCGGCACGCTCTACGCGGCATTCCAGGCAGGCAAGCTCGATTTCGTGCTCAACGCCGTTGATGACGATATCGAATTCATCAGCTACTCGCCGGTGCAGGTATTTCCCTTCCTCGGGCATCGTCGCGGCAAGGCGGAAATGGCTGAAGTGCTGCGCGGCGCTCATGCCATGTTTGATTTCGTCAGTTGCGAGCCGCTGTCCATTATGGTGGAAGATGGCCATGCAGCCGTTCAGCTGTTTTCCCGTTTTGTCAGCCGTAAAACCGGCCGATCGGCTCAAGGCCATGGCGCCCACTTCTTCCGCTTCCGCCAGGACAAGATCATCGAGCTTCGAACCTTCAGCGATACGTTCCGAAGTGTCGAAGAGATTCTGGGACGCAAGTTGATTGCAGGTACGATCGCCTGATCGAGCATGAGGCGCGGCGAACGGAGCGGCCACGCCGTCAAGCGGAGCGACGCAGCTCCGGAGCGGCGGCGATTTCGATAGCCGCGCGCGGTACCGCCATGGCCGCCGTGGCAAGCGCGGTGTCCTGCGCCCTGCGCTGCCCCGCCGGCCGCGGCCGCAGCGCCGCCATCAGCATCAGATCGACCCAGCAGCCGCCGATGAAGGCGGCCTTCTTCAACACGCCTTCTTTCTTGAAACCGACGGCCTTGTAGGCGCCGATGGCGCGATGGTTGTGCTTGAACACGATCAACTGGATGCGGTTCAGATTGAGGTGGTTCCAGCAGAACTCCACCGCCAGCCGCAAAGCCTCCTGGCCGTAGCCCTGACCGCGATTTCTCTCCTCACCGATTCTGATCCCGAGCTCCGCCGAACGATGCACGCTGTTGATGCCGTTGATCTGCACGTAGCCGATAATGACGGTTGGCTCGGCCGTCTTTCTGATGGCGAACACGACTTTTGTTGCGTCCTTGCCGAGGCCGTCCCACCACTGCCGATGCGCCATCATGTCGACCGGCCGATAGGCGAAATCGAGTTGCGCGGCGGCGACGTCATTGATCCAGCAAAACAGCGGGCCGAAATCCTCCGGAACGAGCGGACCAAGCGTAACTGTGCTGGCCATCAGCATGGATCGCTCCGCGCGCGGCAACAATGGGCGATGCTTGCCGCACCGTCATGACCTGCGGCAATCAGGCCGGAATTCGTAAACAAACATGGTAAACAAAACCTTTTCGCAAGCGGAGGAAGGCCCAATGCCGAAGGTGATCTACGAAAAAGACGGCAGAATCGGACGCATTACGCTGAACCGGCCCGAGGTCATGAACGCGATCGACGACGACGTTCCCGTCGAGCTCGCGGGCTGCGTCGAAAGAGCGAATGCCGACTCGGGCGTCCACGTCATCGTGCTGGCCGGCGCCGGCGACGCGTTCTGCGCCGGCTACGACCTCACCTATTACGCGCAGGGGACCGGCGGCACCGGCGTCATTCAGGATATGCCCTGGGATCCGATGAAGGATTACGCCTTCATGATGCGGAACACCGAATTGTTCATGAGCCTGTGGCGCTCCTACCGGCCGGTGATCTGCAAGGTGCACGGCTACGCGGTTGCCGGCGGCTCCGACATCGCGCTCTGCGCCGACGTGATCGTCATGAGCACTGACGCGCAGATCGGCTATATGCCGACGCGGGTGTGGGGATGTCCGACCACGGCGATGTGGGTCTATCGTCTTGGCCCGGAGCGGGCCAAGCGCATGCTGTTTACCGGCGACAAGATCACCGGCCGCGAAGCCGAGCAGCTCGGTCTTGTCCTCAAGGCGGTTCCGCCGGAGCACCTCGACGCCGAAGTCGAGGCGCTGGCCGAACGGATGGCGACCGTGCCGGTCAACCAGCTCATGATGCAGAAGCTTGTCATCAATCAGGCCATCGAAGCGATGGGGCTGAAGAATACCCAGCTGCTCGCCACCGTGTTTGACGGCATCACCCGTCACTCGCCCGAAGGCGTGAATTTCAAGCGCCGGGCCGAGACGGTCGGCTGGAAGGAAGCGGTGCGCGATCGCGATAATGGTACCTGGGATTGGACTGAAAACCGGCCGATCCATGCGCGAGGTTAGCAGCGTAGTGACATTGACCCGCGTGTTTGCGATCGCCGGCTTGATCGCTGCGCTGCCGTTTTCTGCGGCGCGATCGGGACCGATGCTGCCTGCGGGAGCCGCTCCGGAGGCGGGTTTCGCCGGCGTCTGGCGCATTATCGGGGCGAAGTCCGCGCCCTGGACGAAGCCGCGCAAGCTGACCAGAAAAGATGCGCCGCTCCTGGAATACGCCGTCGAATTTGCCGCCAGCGAAGTGAAAGGCCCGGCACCGCTCAGCTGCCGGAACGCGAAATACTCATCCGGCGTCTCCTATCGGGACGAAGCGTTCGGCGGCGCGCTCGCCGGCGACAAGGATGGAAGCCTGGCGAAGGCGATGCATCTGAGCGGACAATATTCGACCTTCCGGGTCGTCTGCGGCACTGACGTACGCGACTTTTACTTCGACGACACCGCCGACCCGGTGACGGTGCAACACGGCGTCGTCTATACGCTCGAGCGTCCGACCGGCATGGACCCGCAGCAGTACAAAGCGGGATACAGCGGGCCGAGCTTCGATTGCACGGCCGCGAGGACGACCGGTGAGCGGCTGATCTGCGTCGATGCGGCGCTTTCGAAGTCCGACAAGACACTTGGCGAAGCCTACGCGGCTCTCAAGCGAGACCTGTCTCCCGAAAGTTTCGCTACCTTTCAGTCCGGCGAGCGTGGCTGGCTTGCCCACGCGATGCAAAGTTGCGGGGCCAATGTCCCGATGCCCGAAGTATTCGGCGACCGGAACGTCATCACCGAATGTCTGAACACGGCCTACGGCGATCGCGCCAATCTGTTCAGCGACCTGAAAGCCGACAAGGCCGGCGCCCTGCAGCTTGAACCGCGAATGCGTTTTCGCGCCAGCGCCAAGGCGCACATCGAAGAAACCGACATCTATCCGTGGATGAATGGTGGACCGCGGTCAGCCGCGTTCAACGCTTTCATCGTCAAGACCCTGAAGCTCGATCGCTGGCGAATGGACGACAAAGACCTGTTCCGGCCGGACGAGGACCTTGGCGACATGAAGCTGTTTGCACGGCGCACTTATACCGCGATGCGATTCGATCACCGCGTCGTCAGCCTGCAGGTCTCGACCGACGACTTCACCGGCGGCAACCACGATATTCTCGGTCAGCAGTCCTTTACATGGGACGTGGCGAAGGCGCGCCTGATCACGCTCGACGACGTGTTCGCCGCGAGCGCGGACTGGAAGGCCTTTGTCGCCGATCGCTGCAGAGAGGAGCTACACAAACAGTTCAGCGAGCGGGAGGCCCCCGATCTTGACGATGCCGAGATCGCCGACACCCTGGCAGAAAACCGCAATTGGCTATGGAGCGCCGATAAGGCCACCGTGGTTTTCCTCATTGGTACGATATCGGGCATGACCGGCGGAGAGTTCGATGTCGAGATTCCGCTAGAATCACTGAAGCCTTACATGAAGCCGGACGCGCCGGTCCGTTGAGGTTGAAAGCCCGGTCAAAAATCTGATGATCTGCAGGCGATCGGGCCGCGCAACACCGTTTCAGTGCGCGGCGGGCAGCAGCCGCTGGCTGTTCTCGTGCACGCGATGGCGGAGCGGCAGATAGGCCCGCTCAGCCGCTTCATAAAGGCCGAGTCCGTCCGCCAGCGCCTGTTCGGCGGCGGCCTGGGCATCGGCAAAAGCCAGAAGCTTCTCGGAAACCATCAGCCCGGCTTCCGCGGCCGCGGTCGGATCGCCCGACGCGAACAGCATCATTCGCACCGAGATGACGGCTTGCGCCTCGCAGGTAAAGCGTACGGCCTCGTAACAGTTGGTCCAGAATTTGATCACAGCCAACCCGGATCGAAGCGGCTCGACATCCCGACATCGGAATCGCATCGGCGCCTGATGGGAGGATTATCGCCTCAAACTGTGAAAGTTTGATTGGTGCTATTCTTTAAAATTGCCACGATTGCATTAACGAACGCGCGTTTCACGAACCGCTGCGAACAGGTATCGCCCTGCTGTCCGACGCCGCGCCTGAGCCGCCCTCGCCGCGCCGCACTACAGCGCGTCGGCGGGCTCCGCAGTTCTGGTTTTCGCGCCGGCCGCTTTCCGGCGCCTTGGCATGGCGCGATCCGCATGTCGTTCGGCGCCCGGCCGCCCGATCGCAAGGTAGCGAAAGTTCGCCCGCTGCATCTCGTCGGCGCGATACACGTTGCGCAGATCGACGATCACCGGCCGCGCCATGACGCAGCGCAGCCGGTCCAGATCCAGCGCGCGGAATTGCTCCCACTCGGTCACAATCACAGCGGCGTCGGCGCCCTCGGCCGCTTCATAGGCGCTGCTGCAATAGGTTACATCCGGCAGATGCGGCTTGGCCTGTTCCATCCCGACCGGATCATAACTCCGCACCGTGGCGCCGAGGTCATGCAGCGCCACGATCAGCGGAATCGACGGCGCATCGCGCATGTCGTCGGTATTGGGCTTGAAGGTCAGGCCAAGCACCGCGATGGTCCTGCCGCGAATCGAGCCGTCGAGCGCCGCCACCACCTTGCGCGCCATGGCGCGCTTGCGCTGTTCGTTGACTGCCGCCACCGTCTCGACGATGCGCAACTGCGCGCCGTGATCGAATGCTGTCTTGAGCAATGCGGTGGTGTCCTTCGGCAGGCAGGAACCGCCGAAACCGGGACCCGGATGCAGGAATTTCGCGCCGATGCGGTTGTCGAGGCCCATGCCGCGCGCGACGTCCTGCACGTCGGCGCCCACGCTTTCGCAGAGGTCGGCGATCTCGTTGATGAACGTGATCTTGGTCGCGAGAAAGGCGTTCGCCGCGTACTTGATCAATTCCGCCGTGCGGCGGCTCACATAGAGCATCGGCGCGGCGTTCAGATAGAGCGGCCGATAGATTTCAGCCAGCACCTCGCGCGCGCGCGCATCCTCGGTGCCGACGACGATGCGGTCGGGGTGTTTGAAATCGTGGATCGCGGCGCCTTCGCGCAGGAATTCCGGATTGGAGACGACTCGCATTTCGGCGTCGGGGCGTTTTTCGCGCAGGATGCGCTCGATCTCGTCGCCGGTGCCGACCGGTACGGTGGATTTCGTGACCACGACCGCGGTCCGTGACAATAGCGGCGCGATCTCCCGCACCGCGTCGTAGACGAAGCTCAGATCGGCGTGACCGTCGCCGCGGCGGGACGGCGTGCCGACGGCGATGAACACCGCGTCGGCTTCGCCAATGCCGGTCGGTTTCACAGCAAAGCGCAGCCGTCCCTGCCGCACGTTGGCGGCGACGAGCTCGGCGAGGCCCGGTTCGAAGATCGGAATTTCGCCGCGGGTGAGCGCGGCGGTCCGCTCCGCATCCTTGTCGATGCAGGTCACGTGGTGACCAAATTCGGCAAAGCAGGCGCCGGAAACAAGCCCGACATAGCCGGCGCCGATCATCGTCACGTGCATGAAGCCTCCGTTCCTGTTGAGGAGCACATCCGCCAGGAGCCCGGCGCGTACCGACCCGCGCGAGCATTGTTCGGCGTCGCCGCTGCAGCCTGCGCCGGCATTCGCATCGGCGAAAGCGACCAACGTCCGAACAGCGCGAGCACAAGCGCCCCGTCAGCACGCGCCGAACACCGGCCAGCACGAGCAGCCCCGATTCGCGCCGGAAGCTAAAACACAAGCATAACAGTCAGGTGACAAGAGGGTCGCGGACGACCGCCAGCGGCCAAGCTGCCCCGGCTCCCCGCCTCAACCATCAAATAATTCCGGCATCGCCCGCATGATTGAAAGCGCCGCCGGAGAGAGCATGCCTTCAAATCCCCACATCGCCCATGGCTTTAGACACATCAGGCCGCCATAGGCGGCGGGTAAAGCATGCAAATGGTCCGTAGCGCGATCCAATCGCCATATCGTATTGATCTCGCCGTTGGCCGGATTTGGCACGGTTCCCAGACTCGACCACTCGCGCGGTTGCGTCCGCAGGTAGAACTTCTCATCGATTTGCCGGACGACGCCCGCAACCTCGTCGCCATCCGCGCCGATGAACGAAATGGTATCGGGGTTGCTCCAGCCGCCCGGCGCCCTGTAGACGCAATAAAGGAGCTGACGGGAGTTGTAGATAAAAGCCTTCGACGATCGCTTTGTCTCTGTCATTTGGAAATGCGCCAAACGAGCTGGAAACGAGACTATCAGACGGTGCGCAAACCAATCAAGATTCGCCCTCGAAGGCGCCGCTCGGCGCCGCCTGCCCGCGTTTGCTGAGCAGCGAAAGCCACCGGCGCCCAAACAGCGCCAGCACCAGCGCTCCATAGAAAACGCCGCCAAGCGCCGTCAGTACCAGCAACTCCGACACCGAGCGGAACCTGGACCACGACGACAGTAGCGAGGCGACGACAGGCGCCGCCAGAACAAGCGCGACCGCCAATGCGAAGCCCGCGATTGCAAGCTTGACGAGCGAGGATTTGAGCGTGGCATCGGCGGCGATGTGACCGGCGCGGGCCGAAAGCCAGAGCACGAGAATAAAATTGATCCAGGCGCCGATTGAGGTCGCCAGCGCCAGCCCGACCTGCGCCATCGAGCCCATCAGGGCGACCTTGAAGATGATGTTGACCGCGGTGCCGGTCAGCGCCGCCTTGACCGGCGTGGCGGTGTCGCCCCGCGCGAGGAACGGAGCGACGACGCTGCGGATCAGGACGAACGGTATGAGGCCGATCGTGTAGGCCACCAGCGTCATCGCCGCCGCATGCGCGTCGTCCGCGGTAAAGCGGCCGCGCATGAACAAGCCGCGCATGATGGCATCGGGCACCACCAGGAAAGCGACGATGCAGGGGATGGCCAGAATGAGCGCGAATTCGATCGCGCGGTTCTGCGCCGTCCGGGCGCCGGCTTCGTCGCCGGAGGCAATCCGGCGCGTCATTTCCGGCAGCAGCACGGTGCCGACGGCGATGCCGATGACGCCGATCGGCAGTTGGTCGATGCGGTCGGCGTAATAGAGCGCCGAGATCGCGCCCGCGGACAGGAAGCTGGCGATGATGGTGTCGGCGAACAGCGCAAGCTGGGTGCCCGCTGATCCGATGGTTGCCGGCAGCAACGCTTTGAAGAACCGCCGCACGTCGTCGTCCCAGCGCAGCGCATGAAAAGAAGTCATGACGCCGTTGCGCAGCGCGTCACCGCCGACCAGCGCGGCCTGCAACGCTCCCGATATCAGAACACCCCACGCGGCCGCGTAGGCCGCGCCGTGAAAGAAGGTTACCAGCGCCAGCGTCGCCATCATCGACAGATTGAGCAGGATCGGCGCCGCGGCCGCCGCCGCGAAGCGGTGCAGCGCATTGAGAATGCCGCCCCAGAGCGTCACCAGCGTGATGAGCAGGAGATAGGGGAAGGTGATCCGGGTCAGGTGGACCGCGAGCGCGAATTGTTGCGGCTCGCGCGAAAAGCCGGGGGCGAGCAATTCGATGACTTGCGGCGTGAACAGCAGCGCGAGCGCCAGCAGCACAGCCTGCGTTGCAATCAGCAGCGTGAAGATGCGGTCGCCGAACAGACCGGCGGCTGGAGGTCCGCCCTGGGTGCGAATGCGCGCATAGGCCGGAATGAAGGCGGCATTGAACGCGCCCTCGGCAAAGATGGCGCGGAAGTGATTCGGCAGCCGGAAGGCGACGAAGAAGGCGTCGGCGACCGGCCCGGCGCCGAGGATGGCTGCCAGCATGATATCGCGCAAAAATCCGGTGAGACGCGACAGGAGCGTAAAGCCGCCAACGGTGAGAATGCGCTCGATCATTGCCGCCTAAATACCATTGACCGCTCGTCCCCGCGAAAACGGGCACCCAGCGTCCACAGCCACAATGCGATCTTCGTCTGGATTCCCGCTTGCGCGGGAAAGAGCGGAATGACCCTAGCCCGCCAACGCGCGACGCACCGCCGCAATGATACGATCCTGGACCGGCTGGTCCAGATAGGCGTGCATCGGCAGGCTGATCACTTCCTCCGCCAGCCGCTCGCTCACCGGCACGCCGCCCTCCGCCACCGGGAAGCCGCGATAGGCGGCTTGGCGATGCAACGGCTTGGCGTAATAGATCGCAGTCGGGATGCCTTGGGCCTTGAGCGCGGCGGCGAGCGCGTCCCGGTGGCCGGGCGCCAGCCGGATGGTGTACTGCGCCCACACCGAGGTCGATTCGTTGCCGACCTGCGGCACCGTCGCGACATCGGCGAGTGCAGACGCGTAACGCTGCGCCACGGCGTTGCGTGCGACGATCTCCTCCGGGAAGATCTTGAGCTTTTCCAGCAGGATCGCCGCCTGGACCGAATCGAGCCGGCCGGTGATGCCGATGTCGACGGCGTCGTATTTGTCGGCGCCCTCGCCGTGCACGCGCAGGCTTTTGAGCCGCGCCGCCAGATCGTCATCGTCGGTTAAAACAGCGCCGCCATCGCCGTAGCAGCCGAGCGGCTTGGCCGGAAAAAAGCTTGTCGCCGTTGCTGGCGCGAGCACGCCGAGCTTTTGGCCCCTATAGGTCGCGCCGAACGCTTGCGCCGCATCGTCCAGCACCAGCAGGCGATGCGCCGCGGCGATGGCGGCGATGGCGTCGTGATCGGCCGGCAGGCCGAACAGATCGACCGGAATAACACCGCGCGGCGTGAGGCCAATCTGCTTTGCGGTCGCCACCGCGCGCTCGCAGCTTGCCGGATCGAGATTGAACGTGTCGGCATGGACGTCGGCCATGACCGGTGTCGCGCCGCACAGCGCCACGACTTCCGCCGTCGCGCAAAAGGTGAAGGCGGGACAGATCACGGCGTCGCCCGGTCCGATCCCCCATGCCATGAGCACGAGGCGAAGCGCGTCCGTTCCGCTCGAACAGGCGATTGCATGGCGCGCGCCGCAGAATGCCGCCAGTTGGGTCTCCAGCGCCCTCACCTCGGGGCCCTGGATGAACTGGCAATGCGCCAGCACGCGCGCAATCGCCTCGTCGATGGCGCGGCCAAGCCGGCGGCGTTGCGCGGCGACATCGATGAACGCGATCGGCCGCTCGTCAACGCGGGCGTGTTGATTTATGAAGACATCCTGACGCGCTGTTTATTGGAACATGATCGTTTCGGAAAACCGGGTTGCACTGTTCCGAATCATGCTCAGGTTCGATCCCGGCTTGAGGTGGAAAGAAATATTCAGCCGGCGACGCGGCGCGGCCCCTTGCGCTGCACCACGCTGGAGGGCGCGGCGCGTGCGGTCAGGCAGCGAATCGCGATCTCGAGGCTTGCCACCCCTTCTTCGCCGGTCACCGCGGGCGCCCGGCGGCTGCGGATCGCGTCGACGAAGGCGAGCAGCTCGGCCCGCAACGGCTCGGCATAGCCCGACGACAAATGCCGCATCGAGTAGCTGCCGTCGGCCTGGAAGCCGAAACACTCGGTGACTTGCAGGGTCAACAGGTCAGCGATGAGATATTTGTCGCGGGTCGCAATGTGGATGTTGCGGGCTTTGAACGGCGTGAGCCAGTTGGTGTTGATATGGGCGAGAACGCCGGAGGCGGTGCGGAACTGCAGCAGCGCGATATCCTCGCGCTCGGCCACCGCGCTCGACAATTGCGGTTGGATTTCGACGATTTCGGAATCGGTGAACCAGCGGATCAGGTCGATGTCGTGCACCGCCAGATCGATGACCACGCCGACATTCGACATGCGCGGCGGGAATGGACCGACGCGGGTAATGGCGATCGAAAGGATATCCTGATCCTTGATGGCGCGCTTCATCGCCTCGACCGCCGGATTGAAGCGCTCGACGTGACCGACCATGAGGGTGACGCCGGCGCGGCGGGCGGCGGCGACGATGGCGCGGCCCTCCTCCACGGTCGGAGCGATCGGCTTCTCGACCATGACGTGAACGCCGCGGGAAATGCATTCCAGCGCCAGATCGTGATGCAGATGGGTCGGCGCGGCGATGGTCACTGCATCGACCCCGCAACGGAGCAAACCCTCGGTATCGGCGAACGCGGCGCAGCCAAGCGTTCGGGCGACGAAATCCCGCTGCTTGCGGTCGGGATCGGCGATTCCCACCAGCTCGACACCGGCTATGTCCGATAAAACGCGCGCATGGTTGCTGCCCATGACGCCAACGCCAAGAACCCCGACCTTCAGCGGGCCGCCCGCGCCAACTGCAATACCCTCACCCATGACCCAAAGGGCTCCCCTCAAACGCTGCAACCCCTATGCAGTCCCTAGCATGCCCTAAGCCGACTGGCGACCCAATCAGGAACAGGCTTAGAACACGTTTTGCGTCCAAAACTTACGGCCAAAAGCCGCGCTGGAATGGCGTATTATTGGCATTACGAAAAGATAGACTCGGGAAAATATGACCCGGTAACGCCAACACCGCGTTGCCAACAGGCATTGACCGGGTTCCCGAAGCTTGGATTCGTTCTGCCAAATCCTTCTTGGCAAATTCAGCTCCTGAGCATCAACCGCGGCCGCAACGCGTGCCAGGATCGCTGGAGTGTTGCCACAAAGGACCGGCATCGTGAATAAAGCCGGCGCGTCGCCATGGCCTCTTGAAAAGCCGGTCATGGCGATGACTATGCTGCGCCTGCCGGGCAGGAAAGAGGCGAGATCGGTTGGAGGAGGATTAAGATGAGGCTACATGCTAGCGGCAGAAGAGCTGCCGCCGGAATTTGGTTGGAGTCCCAGCGGTGGCTGCGTCCGTTGCCGGTCGCGGCACTGAGCCTCCTGCTGCTGGGAGCGTCGGTCGAAGTCGGCGCGGCGCAGCCGGCTTCCGCTTCCAAGACTTAAGTCTCCAAGACTCGAGTGTCCAAGACACAAGTGTCCAAGACCCGAACCTCCAAGACCGAAATCTCCAAAACTCACGTTTATCTGCTGCGTGGCGCGTTCAATATATTCTCGCTTGGCCTCGACGAGATCGCGACCAAGCTGCGGCGTCTGGGCATCTACGCCACCGTCGATAACTACCTGGGCTGGCAGGGGCTCGCGGACCAGGCTGCCGCAGACTATAAGAGCGGGCGCTTGCGCACGATCATCCTGGTCGGCCACTCCTCCGGAGCGGTGGCGGTGACCGACATGGCGGCGCGGCTCGGGCAGCTCGGGGTTCCGGTCAAATTGGCGATCGGGCTCGATCCGACCTCACACGATACCGCATCGGGGCACGTCGATCGCTACGTCAATTACTACATCGGCAACGGGCTCGGCGTCGCGGTCGACAATGGCCGGCAGTTCAGCGGCACGCTGCAGAATGTCGACTTGGAAAGGCATCCCGATCTCGGACATTTCAACATCGACAAGAATCCCGCGCTGCAGGATCAGGTGATCAAAGAGATCCGCGCCGCGCTGTGAGCCGCATGACCGCGCCAAGCCGATACCCATGACGCGCGTCGCCGCCGCCGGACCGGGGCTACGACGAAACAGTCGTTGCGATCATGGCGAGCGCCGCCGCGGAAGCATGGCGCCAACGCAACTTGCCGGCCTCATGGTCGCGGTGTTGGTCGCCTCCTGCGCCCTCGGCGCCAGGTTCGACGCGGCAGCGGCCGGCCCGGTCGTTACAGGACCGGGCGAGGCTGCTCCGTTGCCGCTGGTAAGCGAACCGCGTGGGCACGCCTATCTGTTCCGCGGCTTTGCCGGTCTGATCTTCTCGCTTGGCACTGACCGGCTGGCTGAGCGGATCGAAAAGGCCGGCTTCAAGGCGACCGTCAATGAAGCCGTGATGTGTTCCGCCGTCGCCAATGAGGCGATTCGCAACTATCGGCAGGACCCCGCCCCGGTCACCGTTATCGGCCACTCGGTTGGCGCCGCTTGTGCGCTCAGCTTCGCGGCAACGCTTGCTGCCGAAAACATCCCGGTCAGCCTGCTCGTCACCACCGATCCAGCCCGCATCACCGGCGACGTGCCGCTTAACGTCGAGCGTTACATCAACATCTTCCAATCGAACAGCTTATTGGGCGGTCGCGATGTCGTGCCGGTGAAAGGCTTTCAAGGCCATTACGCCAGCTTCGATCTCGTGGAGCACAATGAGATCAACCACACCAACATCGAAAAGGTGGAGACGATCCACGAACAGGTGGTAAGCAAGATTGAGCAGCTTGCGACCACGCCGGCGCAAACCGACGTTGAGACGGTGCCGATCAAGCTCGTCGTCCCGGCTGATGCCACACTTGAACTGTGGGACAGCGGTATGCCGGTGTTTGCCCGCCCGGGCGATACGCTGCAAACGCTGGCAATATTTTATCACGTACCGCTCTGGTCGCTGACGCAAATCAACCGCACATCGGGCGGCAAACCGCTGACGCCCGGCCAGCGCATCATCGTCCCGCGCCATCTGTCTCCGCCCGCCGCGTTGGAGACCGGCGCGATCTCCGGCACGACGCCAGCCAAGCGTTAATCGCAGGACCGTACGCCGAGCGGCCGGCGCAGCTAAGCCCGCACAGTCAGCGAATTAGCGGCGCGGAAGGAAGGGGATCAGCATCGGCACACGGCGGCAATAGGACCGGTATGCATCCGTGCCAAGCTCCGCGGTCAGAAAGCGCTCTTCCGAACTGGCCTTCCGCCACAGGCCGAAAATGATCAGCGCTGCGCCGAACCACGCCGTGACCGTGGCCTCGGCGGCCGCTGTCGCCAGCAGCGCTACGATGAGCCCGGTGTAGATCGGGTGGCGCACGACGGCATAAGGGCCGGTGTCGATGACCCGATGGCCTTCCTTGCGCGTAATAACGCTCGACCAAAGCCGTCCGAGGTAGATTCGCGCCCACCAGGTGAAGGCGAGCCCCATCAACATCAGTCCCGCCAGCGCATAAGCGCCACCGTAACCGACCTCCCAGATTGGCCCTTCGGCCAGTAGCCGTGAAGTGAAGGGGATCAGCAGGATGCCTCCCGCAATCATCGCAGCGCGGTAGGTCCACGTCTCCAACGTGGCGATGCGCTTTTGCGTGACGCCTGACCAGAACGACGCGGCCACCCAGCTGATCAGCCAGCCAATCCAGATGAGTTCAAGTATCTCGCTTGGACGATCGATCACGATGCTGATGACTCCACGCCGACTCGGGCGCATCCCTGGCGCTGCGACGATAAGCTTAAGTCTAGCGGGATCCGCCCAGGACGGACGCAATGGCCTCTCGCAACGCCGGCTCGATCGGACGCGGCGCATAGCCGAGCTCGCGACGGGACCTTTCGATCGACAGCGGTTTGGACCGCGATGCTATGCGTACGCCCTCGACAGTTGCCGCCGGCGGCCGGTGCGTTACCTGATCGGCCATGAACTCCATCATCGCGGCGGTTGTTTGCGCGAGTCCGGCAGGTATTGCAATACGCGGCGCGCTGCGGCCGCTGATCGCCGCCACAATATCGAGGAGCTTTTTCAGCGAGATATGCTCGCCGCCGAGAATGTAGCGATGGCCGATGCGCCCGCGCTCCATAGCCAGAAGCAAGCCCGCCGCGACATCGCGCACGTCGACGAGATTCATGACGAAATCGAAATAGATTTGAATGCGGCGGTTGACAAAGTACCGCAACATCGAGGTTGGCGGGGTAAAGCGCCCGTGGTGAGCGCCGATCGGCATGGTCGGACTGGCAATCACCACGGGGAGCCCCGACGCCGCTGCTTGCAAGACACGCTGTTCCGCAAGCAGCTTCGAGCGCGTGTAGGCCCCCGGCATTTCCTCCAGCGTGGTGCAGACCTCTTCGGTAATGATGGGCGGCGCGGTCGAAGGGCCGAAAAGAATGGATTCGGTCGAGCAATACAAAACCCGCGCGACCCCGCGCTCGCGTGCGGCGGCAATAACAATTTCGGTGCCGCGGCAGTTGACCGCATGGAAATCATCCTTGCGCGGTATCCACATGCCCGGCAGCGCGGCAAGGTGGTAAAGCTCCCCGACATCTTCAAGCGCGTTGTATACCAACTGCGGATCGAGCACCGAGCCTTCGATATATTCGGCCCCGGGCGGCGCGTCCGCCGCCGGGCGAAGGTCCAGAATACGTACCCGACGGCCTCGCCCGAGAAGGGCTGCCACCAGATGTTGCCCGATAAAACCATTGCCGCCCGTGACGAGCGTCTGCTTCACGGATGTTGGCCCACATCGGCCCGGCCTTCGCTCGGATAGAGCGGCGAGCCATCCGTCATTTTCCGGGAAGATTCCTGCAGGACCGCGGCAAGATCGCGGCGAAGGCCAAGTACGATGAAAAGCTTTGCGACGATATACATCGGGCTAATGAGCATTTGCATCGGATTATCGAGCAGCGTCGGCCGCTTACCTTCGAACACCTGATGTCCGATGATCTGCAAGGCCCATCCGAGGCCGAATAATGCGATCGATAGGGCCCAGACCCAGGCCACGCTGACGTGGCCGGCTATCGTCGCCGCGATAAGCAGAAGAGGAATGGCGGCGACAACGATGGCCAATCCGAGACCAATATCCCAAATCGTCCACAGCAGCAGTGCCGGGATGACCAAAAGCGGCGCCAGGCTGACTTGCACGCCGAGAACCGTCACCGGCACCAGACAGAGCGGCAGCACCACCCCGATGAAAATCATCGGATTGCCGATGATGTGCATGACGCCATTGACGTGATCGCGGTGAGCCTGCGCGTAGTACACCAGCTGGCGCTCAAAAAAATCGTTCATGCCGTCCTCAAGCCGATGTAAGCGGCTGCGTCACAATGAAAATCCACCACATGCGCGAAGAGCTATAACAGCCGCCAGACGTCGCCATGGAAATATGAGGCCGCCTCCCAGCAGTCCGCCGCCTATGCGAACGTCACTTAAGCTTGAGATGGCGCCGACGTCAAACGGGGCTCTGCGAGACGGATATAACGGCGCGCCACGCCCCGACGCCACGACCAGTCACGCACTGAGCGCGTATGCTGCCATCGGGTAGGAAACGATCAGCCCCAACGTCGCTCCGCCGAGGACGTCGCTTGGGTAATGGTGGGCCGAAGCCAGCCGGGCCCAGGCCATGAGTATCCAGAGACCAGCGCAGGGCAGCAGCATTTTCGGAAATGCAACCGCGATCGGAATCAACACCGCGGTCAACGTCATGGTATGACCACTCGGGAAAGAGTGCTCGTCAAGCGCCGGCAGAAGAACGACAAGCGTCGAATCGGACCGATATGGCCGCGGCCGCGATGACCATTGTTTGATGCGCGAATAGACGCCACCGTGAAGAAGGCTGATGCTGATTGCCCCCACGATGATGGCTGGAAACGCCCGACTGCCCGCAAAGCAAACACACAGTCCCGCCAGGATTAGATAGATCCAGCCGTTCCCGCTCCGGCTAAGTGTGATCGCGAATGTTCGAGTAGGCCTTGAACAGGCTGTCATTGCGAACAGCCGTACGATGGGAAGTTCGAGGGTCGTCAGCCGCGCAAGCGTGCAAAGGGCCAGGAAGCCCGTACGGAGCACCGTAACACGAGCCGGCGTTCTCTGAGGCCGAGCATCCGTCGAGCGCAGTTTCAGTCGATTGAGGTCCTCTAGCATGCTCTTGCTCGCCTATTAGCCGGTGCAACCCGAACGCGACATCAGGGCGACTTTACCCGTGCACCGGCTAGTGAACGACATCGAGTCTCACTTTCGCGATCCCTCGTTCGGTGATTCCGAGCGTTTCAGCCGCGGAATATGACACATCGACGACCCGTCCGGCAACGAACGGACCGCGGTCATTAATGCGCACCGTGACGGACCGACCATTGGCGACGTTGGTGACGCGTACCCGCGTGCCGAAGGGCAACGTAGGGTGCGCGGCGGTTAGTTTGCGCGGATCGAATTTCTCGCCGCTCGCAGTTGCCGACCCTTCCGCGTAGAAGCTGGCCAACCCGTACGAGGCGCCCTGTGACCGTGCAGCATGCTTGTTATGCGTCACCAATGACGCCGCCCGGCTGGAACTGAGTGGTACCTGGCGACCGCTGACAAGGGAACCGCTCTTGTTGGTAACAACAGACGACTGAGCGCAGGCCCCGAGCATCACCGCCGTTAAAGCGGCGCCAAACACCTGAACGGGTTTTCGCCCGCCACACAACGCCCCTTCACGGCTGAGGGAAAACATGATCCCACTCCCCACCAACCGAATTCCCACAGACAAGGAGGGCGGAAGCATGGCAAAATTAAAGCTATGCCCAACATCGTTTTCCAGTTGTCGTTTAGTGTGGTTATTGCGCCACACAGCGCGCCAGCGACTTAGTGACCTTCGAGGCGTCGGCTGAGCTTGACAACGCAGTCTCCTGGCTGAAGAATTTCATTGCGACGTTTCTGACACGGAGGTTTCGATGATTCCACCGGGTCAATTGGCCGCGATCGTTGTTGCGGAGCGCGTTCGGGTCGCAGCATAGCGGCAAACTCACGGGCGGTTCGCCGGACGCGACCCTCCGGAGTCTGCATCAGTGAGGTATGACTCCAACTCAGTCGCGGCCCGGCGAATGATTCGACAAATTAAGCAAAAAACCGCCCCCAAAACCGCCCCCGTGGAACTTGGAACAGTCTACGAAAAGCCGCGGTCGGAGGGCTTCGAGTTGGGTCGACGCCAGGCGTCGTCACTCGTCACTGATGCCGATTTTGCGGTAAGCTGATCATGGTATTTGGAGCTGACGCAGGAGCGCTCAGCCCCCGCCGGATGGAGCGTGGCGAGGTAGGCCCATGCATCCCTCGTCCACCGCGCGTCGGCGAGCGCGTGGTGGCGTGCGCCGGCCTGCCGCGGTAACTCGGGGTCACCCAACTCGATGGCCCATTGTTTGATGTCAAGGCAGAGCTGCGGGAACCGAAACGGCAGTTCGTTCATGTCGCCGAACAGCCAGCAGAACGCGACCCAGTCGTAAGCGGGAAAATATCCCCAGAAAACTGGGTGCTCGTCCCGATCGACGAACCGACGAATGGCGTAGCCGATTTCCACCCGCGTCATTGCCGAGCCGTCGAGTTGCGGCCGGACGGTTTGCAGGGTCCACTCGCTGGCTTTGGTCCAGTCGACCTCACTGCTCTCGGCATAGAACTCGCGGCCGTCCCCGGCCACCAATCCCACGCTGATCAAATCTATGGTGTTCGGCCGCTCGATGAACTCTGTATCGATCCAATATTTCATATATCACCTCACACAAATCGCGCTCGGCACCATCTGCCGTCAACTCGGTTTTTGCTTGGTCAAACATTTTGATGGGCGAAATCCGCCGATCTCCCGGCTGCGCAGGTGGTAGCGCCCGATCTAGTCATCAATCTCAAAAACCGCCATGGCGAACAAATTCCAAGCTGCCTCAACACCGCCTCCTACAAAGCAGCAACTTGTGACGCGGATCACTTCCCGTCCCGCGGATAGCTCGCAGCATGGCTCCGTTAGCTGGACGGAGACCCCCGACAGTCCCCCTAAGACCTTCTCCGTTAAATTGGCTCTGGTCGTCCCCCCGGCCAGAGCCACAGCTTTTTTGGAGGCCACGTACAAGACATCACGCGCCAAAACGCGGCTCCGGCAGGCCCTGTACGCCAAGATCGTAAATCGCGAACAGGCTGCCTCTCAGCGGCCCGTCGCCGGGAAAGTGGGGCAAGGGTGGCTTGGCCGTCGAGGTGACAAAAAGGATGTCGAGCTTTGGCCCGCCGAACCTCACGCTGGTCACTTTCTTGACCGGCATGTCGATCACGCGATCGACGCGGCCGGTTGGATCGTAGCGCACGAGCCTGCCGTCGTAGACGAGCGCATTCCAGACGCAGCCTTCTGCATCGACGGTTGATCCGTCCGCGGCGCCGCCGCGCGACCTGTCGACCTTGACGAACGTGCGCCGATTGGACGCGGCGTCCGTCGACTGATCGTAATCGTAAGCCCAGATCTCGCCGGTCAAGCTTTCGGCGAAATAGAATGTTGCGCCGTCGGGACTCCAGCAAGGGCCGTTCGAGACAATGATTCCGTCGTCGAGTTTGTGCAGCGAGAAGTCCGGATCGAGGCGATAGAGCGCGCCATGGGGCCCTTCCTCCATGGCGTCCATCGAGCCGGCGACAAAGCGGCCATGTCGACCTTGCCGTCGTTGAGCCGGTTGTTGATTTTGCCGGGCTCGGGATCGACGATGAGGGTGAGGTCGCCGCTCTTGAAATCAAGCATATGGAAGCCGCGTGCCAGCGAGTTGACCGCGCCGGTACCGTCTTTGCGCAGCGCCATGGAGGTTGAAAATGGCGGTTTCATGCCGCAACGGTGATCGGGGGTTCTTCTTCAAGGATGAGAGAAGCGCGGGCGCGTGGGCGGGCTAGTCGCCCGCTTCAACCAATTTGAAAGGATTTAGTGATTCGCTTTCGTCGCCAGCGACTGGCGAAGGGGACAATCATGGCTACGAAGGAGATTTCGGTAAAGAAGTATGTTGTAAGGCTGAGCAGCGAGGAACGCGAACGGCTTGAAACGCTGATCCGGAAGGGAAAGAGCCCGGCGCGACGGGTACTGAAGGCGCGGATCTTGTTGAAGGTCGATGTCTCGGAAGCTGGCAAAGGGTGGAGCGACAGCCGGATCATCGAAGCTCTGGAGACCAGTCCATCCATGGTTTACCGGGCGCGCAAGCAACTGGTGGAAGAAGGCTTCGAGGCTGTGTTGAGCCGGAAGCCGCGCGCGATGCCTGCCATCGCTCGGATTTTCGACGGCGAGAAGGAGGCCAAACTGATTGCCTTGGCCTGTTCCAAGCCACCCAAGGGACGCGCACGCTGGACCTTGCGGTTGTTGGAGAACAAGGTCGTGGAACTCGGCATCGTCGATCGCGCCAGCGACAGCACGATCGGGCGTGCGCTCAAAAAAACACTCTTCAGCCCCATCGCCGCCAGCACTGGGTCATCCCGCCGAAGACCAACAGCACGTTTGTAGCCGCCATGGAAGACGTGCTGGCCGTCTACACGCGGCCACGCGACCGCGATTGTCCGCTGGTTTGCCTCGACGAGACCTCGAAGCAACTCATTGCCGAGCTGCGCGTGCCGATGCCGATGAAAGCGGGACGCCCGGCCCGTTTTGACTACGAGTACCAGCGCAACGGAACCGCCAATCTATTCATGATGTTTGCTCCGCTCGAAGGCTGGCGCCATGTCAAGGTCACCGATCGCCATACCGCCGTGGACTACGCTCACGTCTTGAAAGACTTGGCCGACATCCACTTCGCACATGCCAAAACCATCGTTCTGGTCCAAGACAATCTCAGCATCCACAGTAAGGCTTCACTCTACCAAGCTTTTCCAGCCGTCGAAGCCAGGCGCCTGGTCGTGCGCTTCGAATGGCACTCCACTCCAAAACACGGAAGCTGGCTCGATATGGCCGAATCCGAACTCGGCGTCCTGACATCCCAGTGCCTCGATCGCCGCATTCCCGACAAACAAACACTCATCGACGAAATCGCCGCCTGGGAGCACGACCGCAATGCCAACCACACCAAAGCCGATTGGCAATTCACCACGAAAAATGCCCGCATCAAACTCAAGCATCTATACCCTTCAATATGACTAAATCAGGCGACTAGGTGAGATGTCACCCGCCTCGTTTCGCATCCGCTTCCGAAGCCGTACCCCGGACCGCCGCCGTTCTCGTCGATAAATCCGACGCCAGCACCTCGGTCGCTGCTCGAAATCGCTTTAAACTCGCATTCCCTTCGGAAAGATCATTAAGGTCACCAACTTACCGTAACCAGTTTTCGACGTTAAGATCGTCGATCCGCGAAAATTCACGCTCGTTATTGGTCACCACCGTATGCCCCAGCGCCAATGCGTGCGCTGCTATGAGCAAGTCATTTGCGCCGATAGACCGGCCAGCCCGCTCGAGATGTGCCCTTAGCCCTCCGTAGACAGCGTCAGCGGGCGGTTCGAGAGCAAGCACATCGATGGCATGCAAAACGGCTTCGAGCTGCATCGTCAGCCGCGAGAGTCTTTCTTCGCGGCCCCGTAGCGCAATTCTGCTGCCACGATGATGCTTGTACAAATATTCTTTTCGCCGACTTCTTTGACGCGTTGAGAAATCCGGCCGCGCGGGTGCCGCACAAGGTCCGATAGAATATTGGTGTCGAGCAGAAATCGCACCGCTAAAAGTCCACAGGCTCCGCGGGAGGATCTTGAACCGGCGGAAATTCTTCATCGAGCGTCGGAAGCGCTGCCAGAACGGTTAGCAGAGACTTTGGTGGTGCCGGCTCAATGATGAGGCGCTGCCCGTCTTTGCGGATAATTGCGTCCTCGCCAGGCAGCTCAAATTCGCGCGGAATTCGCACCGCTTGATTGCGCCCGTTTTTGAAAAGCTTGACGTGCCGCTCCATCATGCCAAAAAATAGCATATGCCGCGGCATATGTCAATCGAAATGTATTCTGATTTTCCGATCACGCGTGCGTGCTCCCGACATCATTCGCCCCAGTGTGCACTTCGGAAGCTTACCCCGGGCCGCGACCCCTCTCGTCGATGAATCCGACAACGGCCGCCTCCGAGGCACGGCGTTCCGAAACGACGCCCATTCCCGGTGATCCTTGCTGGGCAGTCTGGTGCCATCTGCCCGAGCAAGTGCTGACCACAGTCAACTACGTTTCGTCGGTGCCCGTCATGTGCCGACACAGCGAGTTGACGGCGCGCCGTGAAACCGAAGTGCCGAGGCATCCGCAATTGGGTCGCTGTCGGGGGATTGTGTTGCAAAACTCTTGTTGAGACGGCAGTTGAACCGTGATTCCGTGAATCAGCACTGCGATTCGCGGGGAGCGGTCGATGATGGGGCGGCGAGAGCGCGGACAGGGTCAATTCTTTTACACGTTTGACCTCGACATGGAGTGCGCCCCTAGAGCGGGACAGGATTAGGCGGCAGTTTTGACCGTCTGCCGGGCGTGGTGGTCCTCGAACTGGGCCGGGCTGAGATAGCCGAGCGCGGAATGGAGTCGGCGAGTATTGTAAACCTCGTCGATGAACCGGGGAAGATCAGCAGTCACATCCTCGAAGGTTTCGTAGTCCATCAGATAGACGGCCTCGACCTTCAGTGTCTTCATGAAGCTCTCTGCTTTCGCATTGTCGTAGGGGTTTCCGCGACGCCCCATCGAACCAACGAGACCGTGCTTGGTGAGCAGGCTGCGGTAGACCTCAGAGGCATATTGCGAGCCGCGGTCCGAGTGGTGAATGCAGCCCTTCGGTGGCTGCCGAGCTCGGATGGCTGCCTTCAACGCAGCAACTGCCAGACGCGCATCAATTGAGCGGCTGATCGCATATCCGACTACCCGACGTGACCACGCATCGAGAATGGCGGCCATATAGACGAAGCCGATGGCGATCGCCATGTAGGTGATGTCCGCCACCCAGACCTGGTTCGGGCCGTCGAGAATCCTGTCGCGCGCGTGATCGGGGAAGATCGGCCCGTTGTGGTCGCTGTCGGTCGTTGCCACGAACCGCTTGCGGCGCTTGGGTTGCAAGTCGTTCTCGCGCATGAGACGGCGGATCTTCTTGGAATTGACGACTATGCCGCGATGGCGCAGTTCGGGGCCAACCCGGCGATAACCATAGGCTTCGAACTCATCGCAGATCGCTCTCATGGTCGCGACAAGCGCAGCGTCGTCAATCGGCAATGACGGAACGTCGTAGTAGGTGGAGCGAGACAGGCCCATCAGCCGGCATCCTTCGGCGATGAAGAGACCATGGGGCCGGTGATGACGGATGTACTCGCGCTTCTCGGCCGCGGTGCGTTTTTCAGAGCCCCTTTTAGAAACTCGATTTCGAGGGCCTGCCGACCGACCATACGCTCCAGCGCCGCGATCTTTGCCTCGTAGTCCTGAAGCAAATCAGCCGCCTGGGCGTCATCATCGAACGCCCCGGCCTCAAACTTCCGCACCCAGATGCGGATGAGGTTGCGCGAGATGTCGTGTCGGTTGGCGAGAGCATGAAGCGTCTCGCCTGCAATGAAGTCCTGGGCGATCTGCCGTTTGAATTCGATGCTATGGGCGCGGTGCTTGGCCATGGCTTTCATCCTCTGAAAGCCCGATAGGTCCGGTCAATTCCCAACCTCCAATCTGTCCACCGTCAAGGGCGCACTCCAACAAGGTGGTGCCAGCGGATCATTTGGTCAGGCAGATTGACGGCGTTCTCGATCTGGATTGGGTGCACAAGGAGCTTGCGCCGTACTACTCGCACATCGGTCGTCCCTCGATCGATCCGGCTCTGATGATCCGGATGCTGATTGTGGGCTACGTGTTTGCGATCCGCTCGGAGCGGCAACTGTGCTCCGAGGTGCAGGTCAATCTGGCATATCGGTGGTTTTGCAAGCTCGGCATCGAGGATGGAATACCTGACCATTCGGTGTTTAGCCGTGCCCGGCACGAGCGCTTCCGCCAGAGCGACGCGTTACGCCGGGTATTTGGGGGCGTGGTGGCGAAGTGTATCGCGGCTGGCCTGGTTGGTGGCGAGGGCTTTTCGATCGATGCGAGTCTGATCAGGGCTGACGCAGGTAGGAAGAAGCGAATGCCTGGCGATCAGCCAGTTCCCTGGCCGCAGGCCGAGGAGGCATCGCGCGCGGTTCGCGAGTACCTCACAGCTCTCGATGCCGCGCGCCATGATGAGGAGAGCGGCGCCGATGACGGTGGTTCGAACGGCAGGGGTAATAGAGGCAAGCCGCCAAAACAGGTCTCGCTGACCGATCCACAGGCGGCGTGGGTAGCCAGGAAGAACACTGATCCTTTTTTCGCTTACGACGCCAATTATCTGATCGACAACAAAGCCGGGATCATCGTCGACGCCGAGAGCACACGCGCCAATCGTATAGACGAGATTGCCATCACCGAGACGATGATCGAGCGCATCAAGGACCGCTTCGATCTTCAGCCGCGGCGGCTGGCAGGTGACACTGTGTATGGCGCGGTCAGGCTGCTCAAGTGGTTGGTGGACCGTCAGATCGCACCGCACATCCCGGTCTGGGACAAGTCGGCGCGCACTGACGGCACCTTCAGCCGCGCCGACTTCGTCTTCGATCGATCGCGCAACGTCTACATCTGCCCGAAAGGAAAGCTGCTGAACACTACCGGAACAGTCATCGACGGCGGGACGCTTCGCTATCGTGCCTCGAAGCGCGATTGCGATATCTGCGCATTCAAAATGCAGTGCTGCCCCCACACGCCTTCGCGGTGGATTCCTCGCGATCTTCATGAGGACGCCCGCGATGTCGCCCGCGCATTGGCCAAAACCGCCGCTTTCGAACGATCACGCCGGGAGCGCAAAAAGGTCGAGATGTGCTTTGCTCACATGAAGCGAATCTTGAAGCTTGATCGACTTCGACTGCGAGGCCTGAGCGGAGCCAAAGGTGAGGTGCTACTAACCGCAACCGCTCAGAACCTGCGGCGCCTCGTCAAGTTCCTTTGCCGCCCGCCACCATCAGCGCCAGTCACCAGCGCGGCGTAGCCGGTCTGCTGAGCATAACCATCGATGACGCCGCCGGAACCTTCAGTGGGAAGACGCCGCAAGCTGACCAAAACTCAAATTTGGCCCACCGGCAAAAAGGCAGCCGAGTTTTGCAACATGGGGTAATTCCGGGATCGGGCCAGACAAAGGCACAGGGAATCAGCTCTCCAGGAACGTATGAGGCCAGCCTCATGTGGCCTCGCCACGATGGAGAGCGGCAATGGAATATTATGTTGGACTGGACGTGTCGTTGAAACAGACATCGATCTGCGTGGTGAACCAGACAGGATCGATCGTGCAAGAGGGCGTGGTCAACTCTGATCCTGAGGCGATTCGCAAAGGAGATCACAGGGTTCCCGCGACACGGCGGGAAAAAGTCGTCCCTGCCGGGCGGCGGTGAGATCGTCCGATTTTTTGCGAGCGTCCGAAAGGGCGACCGCGCTTGCAACATTGATCCGCCAGCGTCGTCTTACGCCATCATGCGGAGGGCACGCCCCTACCGCGGAGAGAACAGTGGGCCCGGCAAGGATGATCGTAGAGAGCTTGACACCCAGACCCGGAATTAGAGAACACAATCGGGGGAAACCTGACACAACTCCGACAGCGCAAAAGTGAAGCGATTGATTCACAGCGGAAGTCGTAGCGGCCATCGAGAAGGCTGCCGTGCCCGGAGCCTCACCAATTGTAGCGCAACGTTCCGCTGCCAGCGTAGGTCTGCGAGCCGGCGGCGAATTCGCCGTCAAATTTGGCGAGCAGGGTCCAATTGGGATTAAGCCACAGCTCGAAGCCGGCCGAAGTTAGCGCCGAAGTCGTGCGGATCGGCGCCCCGTTGACAACGAAGCTGCCGCCTGGAAGCGTCTCGAATACAGCGCCGATCGCGGGATTGCTGACCCAGTCATGGGCCCACGCGACGCGCGCGCGGAGAAGAAGCGGCAGATCCGCCAAACAGTGTCGGATCGTCGAAGCGTGCACCGAGTTCGCTTCTGGTATCCGTCGCATTCGCCGCGTTATAGGAAAGACCATAGCCAAGGCCGGTCTGATCGGTTTCGTTGTAGCCCGGCGAAAGGAACTCCTGCAGCTGCAAGGCGGCATAAGGCGTCACCCCGAGCGTCGGCAATGCGGCATAGCGATAGCCGGCTTCGAGACGCCCGCCGAAGCTTTGCGCATCAAAACTTGCGCTCAGCGGATCGCCTACCGCGACCCGGTTTGTCGTGATCCAATAATTGGTGAAAGCGAGCGCCCCGGAGATATAGGCAGGCCCTGCCCGCGTCACGGCATACGCGCCGACCTGAAAGGCATCACTGTGGCCGGTGCCAAGGGCGTTGGTGAGGCCCCAATTGGTGCCGCCGCCCGCCAATGCGAAGCCGGCAATCGTGTCGGGCGAGAAGTGATAGTCCATGCCGCCGACCACGCCGTAGGCTTGCGTGCTGACATTGTTGGAGCCAACCACGGCATTGCCGCTGCTCGAATTGCCGCCACCGTAAGCCGCCCCCCAGGCGGTCCAGCGTTGTGCGAATGGAGCCGGCGGCGGCGCCTTGAGCACGTCGGCGTAAGCGAGCGCGACGTCGCGCGGCAGAGCCGCCAGTTCGTCCGGCGCGAACGGATCGAGCATCAGGTTCAAGAACTGATTCATCATCTCAAACGCGCCGCGCTCGGCGTCGGCGGCGACCTCGTGTTTTTGACCGCATGATCGGCGATCATCTCG
>CAVRDC010000039.1:0-16951 GCA_963719745.1 uncultured Alphaproteobacteria bacterium
CCTCCAGCGGCCTTCCCGAGTAGGTATGAATGCTGCCGAGACAGTTGTAAGCGAAAGCGTAATTCGGGTTGAGGGACACCGCGATCTCTGCCTCGGACTTCGCCCGATCGAGGTCTTTTAAGAAGATTGCGGCCCACGACGCGACAAGTCGCGCAAACGGTTCTTTCGGGTTCTTTTCGATCGCATGTTCCGCGTACAGCTGGGCAAGTGACAGCGAGCTATCAGGATTGTCACTCCACCGGTTCTGGTAGTCTAAATTGTACGCTATACTTAGTCCTGCATAGGCTTGCGAATAGCTGGGATCGAGTTCCAATGCCCTCATGAAGAACTGTGTCGACTGTTCGAACGACTACGGTTCTTAGTCTTCCCAAGCAACTCGCGGCCGCGAAGAACATAATCGTAACCGTCGACGTTGGCCGTTTCACCGTCGGCAAGCCGAGCCTTTTCTGCCGGGCTGAGCGTCACTTTAAGCGCGTCGACGATGCGGCGGGTGACGTCGTCCTGAACTTCAAAGATATCGGTCAAATCGCGGTCATAGCGCTCTCCCCATACATGGCTGCCACTTGCCGTGTCTATGAGCTGGGCAGCGACGCGAACGCGATTTCCGACACGGCGGACCGAGCCTTCAAGCACCGATCGCACGGCGAGTTCGCGGCCGACGGTGCGCACGTCGACCGCGCGTCCCTTGTAGGTGAAGCTTGAGTTGCGCGCGATCACCGTCAAACCGCCGATCTTCGACAAGTCGGTAATAATGTCTTCGCTGATGCCGTCGGAGAAATACTCCTGCTCCGGATCGCCCGACATATTGGTGAACGGCAACACGGCGATCGACACAGACGCGCCGTTCGGCTCAGGTTTGGCGGCATTGGATTTGACGGCGGCCAGGGGTGTCGCGCCGGGATGCCACTTCCAGACACGGATCGGCCGGTCGATATTTTTGACACTGATTTCGCCGCCGTCCTGAAAGCGAACGTCGATCCGATTGCCGATGCTCTCGTTGACAATAGAGGAGACGCAGATACCGCCAGGCTCGGCCAGCGGCTCCAAGCGCGCGGCGATGTTGACGCCATCACCGTAAATGTCGTCGCCTTCAATGATCACATCGCCAAGATTGATCCCGATCCGCAGAATAATCTTCGATTGGCCCGAGGCTTCATCCCGCAAGGCGCGGTTGGACGCTGCACCGAAACGGCGCAGTTTACAGCATCGACTACGCTGCCGAATTCGACGATGGCACCATCGCCGATCAGCTTCACGATGCGGCCGTTGTGGGCGGCGACGGTCGGGTCGAAGATCGTCTCTCTGTGGCGCTTTAGAGCAGCCAGCGTGCCCGCCTCATCGGCCGCCATCAGACGTGAATAGCCGACCACATCGGCCACGAGGATTGCCGCCAGTTTGCGGTTGAAGCGTGTGTCGGCCATGAAGAGTGCATATTGGAATATAAGGAATCCTGGCTACGGGGCCATATTGACCATCATGCGGTGCCGGAACCTTTCGTCCAACACGATGGCGAATTGGACCCGGGCCTCGGCCACTAAGTCGGAAATGGTCTCAATTGGGACCCACCGCAAGAGGCGGAACGGTAGAGCGGTAACAGCTCCCCGCGCAGCGTTGTCTGTTGCGTCGTTGAGACAACTCGGCTCGTGCGGGCCAGAACGTCGCGGATGCTATTGGAACGCGACCTCCGAGAAGCTTCGGAGTTTGCGCGATGGTCGTGATGCGCACAAAAGGATAGGTGGCGCGCACGCGCGGGCTAATCGCCTCACCATTGGCATACGCCCCAAACCGATCGCGCAGGAAGCCGGTATTGCGCTCATAGATCTCGTCGAGGCGCGCGACGGCCGCAGTGGCATTGGTGAAGGCTTCCGTCGCGAAGCACTGCGGGGTCAAGATGCTCAGTGCAGGGCGCATGTTCCCGACGGGATACCCGGATGGGGTACGAATGGATAGGGATGATAGCGTTTTTCCAAACGCACAAGCAATTGAGCTCTTTGTCCACCGGTTGATCTTGTAACCGGTCCTAACGGCCGGACGCGCATCAGCTGCACGTAACAGATCGGGTGGTACTCAACATTTGAACTTCGACATGCGATGCTGGCCAATCGATAGCGAAGAACGCGAGTTATCCTGACGTGGATCGTTGATCTCACCGTTGCTTCAGCGACTTGCATGCCACCATCTCCTCCGGTCGCGTGCGGCTTGCAATGGACGGCGGCGCGAAGATCGCGAGATAGGCATCGCTGCCCGCCAGTCGATCGAGGCTGATCTCGCGATACCCTACGGCTGCAAGCTCACAGCGCAAGAGATCTGGCGGCGTACCGTGCTCGGACGTCGGCCCGAAGGCGTCGACAATGCCGATGCGCCCGCCAGGTTTGAGTGCGGGGACGAGATTGTAGAGTAGGCCGTAAGGCTGCGCGATCTCGTGATACATGTGCACCAGGATCGCAATGTCGAGCGAATTAGCTGGCAACCTCGGATCGTGCGGTTCACCCAAGCTGATCGCGACGTTCTGTAATCCGAGATCGCGCACCCGCCTGCGCAGGCCCCGCAGATATTCGGGCACAACATCTTCCGCGATAACGCGGCCGCGGGGGCCGACGATCGGGACAGCCGTACGACGTAATAGCCGGTCCCCGCGCCAATGTCCGCGACGGTCATCCCGGATTTGATGCCGAGCAGACGCACGAGTTGGCGTGGTTCGCCGGCAGCGTCGCGCTCCTTTTCGTCGTGCCAGATGGGGCTAACAATGTCGGCGACTGCACGATCGGGTTTTGGAAAAGCAACAGCCAGCGACCAGAATCCGGCACGACGTCCTGTGCAGAGCCTGATATCGTGACTGCGGCGGCAAAAACAGCGGCAATTACAATGCTATGTCGCATCATACATCCACTGCCGTTTCTTTAGTTTGCGACGGTCACCCGACTGTCTACCGCATTAAATAGTGTGCCCCGACGGGTAACACCCACAGCAAATCTGCCCGTCGCAGAGGGAAATGGCATTGCAACACCCAAGCGAGCGATCCGCGTGCCGACATTGTTCGTCGGCGGGGAGGACACGCAGGGCTTACCGCCGATAGTTCTCCATGCCCTGGCCGCGCATGTACCGGGGGCACGCGTCGCAATGATCCCGAATACGACACATCCGATGTTCGTCCAGGACCCGGTGCGCTTCAGCGCTGCCATCGTGGACTTCCTCGACGCATTGTGACGGCGGCACAGTGCTCGCCAAGCTGCTTTCTGCCTTGGGCTTTTTGTAGGCGCCGAGAACACGACGCATGGAAGGTTCAAAGTGCCGTTCCTGTCGGGTCACCACCACCGACATCTCATACACCACACGGCCAGTCGGTAGCGGATGATCGAGCGCCGCCGCGCCGTTTCCCGCCGCCTTGGACCATTGACGACGCCACCGCAACGCCGCCGCGAAAGCATGGCGACGCTTGAAGGGCGAAAATCAGTTGCCGAAAGTCGTCCAAGGCGTCAAATTCCAAAACGGTATCGAGGTCATCAAAATGTCGACGAACCACGCCGCTAATTGATCTCGTCACCCAATCTCCCGCATAGCTCTCGACTTCATGCGGTCGCACATGGCCCCGGTGAATGGCGGCACGCCGGAGATCAACGCCATCATCGCGCAATGAGCCTCGTAAAACAATTCTTGGATTGCTTCACAAGGCCGCTGGAGTTGCAGAAGCAAACAGTCAACATGCCCTCGATATGGCCCAGAAGCTTTCCCATCAGCTTCGAGCGGCCGAGGATCGGATCGGCGAGCTCGAGGCCGAGGTGGGTATGTACCAAGAAAAAGCCGACCGCGCGGAGCTGTGGCTACACAGAGTGTATACCGAGATTGAGGACCGATTTTTACGGGAGGCCGGCGGCGTTCGTGGATCGCCTCAACGCCGGCAGGGCGCGCACAGCGCTCGTTGAGCAGCTTTAAGCCGCGCACCTTTACCGAAACCTGTCCTTGATACGTGACACACCGCTCGGGGGCCGACGCGGCTTAAGGTTTATTTCTGTTCGAACTCGCATCTGGCCGCGCGCTACTGCTATGAGCGTGCTTGCTCACACGAGGCGATTGCGCTCCGTCAGTGAGAGCGGCGGGGCTTTTTATGTCGATGTTTGAGCGTCTGCTGGTGCCAGGTTCCACTGAAAGGCCGACGTGTCGCTGCGGCGAAGTGATGGAAGTCGCAAGTATCGAGCGGCTTTCGGAGGGAAGCGACGCAGCCATTCGCGTCTACCGGTGCACTGCTTGCAGCCATGAGATGCGGCTTACCGTGTGGGCCACGGTAACCTAATCGAGCACGCGCTCGTTGATTATCCCACCTTGCTCGTTTTCAGCGGCAGAACATCAGCCGGCTCCGGGCCTGCATGGCGGCCGCACCGTCCTATTGGCGTTTCGGTGAAGGATTAATCGATCCCGTCGCCTCATCTGGCGTGCTGGGCCAATTGCATGCGCGTGCTATCTTCTCTCTGATTTCGGATACACCGGATAGTACGAAGTTTGTGTCTTTGTTCTCGCCGGTGGCAGTTAGGGCTCTAATGAAGACCCTGCCGTTATCAGGAAGGGCACGAATGAATTCCTCGGGCTTCGGAGCAAACGCAGCAAGGCCATTCATTGATGGACGCCATACTTCCTTGATTGGGTCCTGGGAATTTATTCTAAAACGTACGGTCACGGGCTTGTCACCCAGATAGGTGTCTTTGGTCGAAAAGGCCACTTGCGTCTTTTGCTCTCTGCACCGCAAGATGAGCGCAGCGTCGCCAACGACCAGCCCGGCGCTGATCTGCGGACTTCTCATCGGTTGGTGATTTGTTTTCGACGATCGACCAAGCCGGCTGTGCCGACACTGTCGGCGACGCCATAAGACAGGCCATGCCCAATATCGAATGCACCAGGCGCATATTCATCGGTCCATCCTTGTCGTTGGGGCCGGTTCCAACGCCCACTTGGGGCCCTGGCGGTATCGGTTAAGTGCCCTTGCCGGAGACTGCCAAGTTTACCAATCAATTGCGCCAGAAATCCTTGAACCGATCGGGTGCGAGTTCCGTATAGCGGACTGTGTGCTGGATGTTGCGATGGCCAAGCCATGCTTGGAGGGCCCGCGTATCGTGGCCGGCGTTCGCCAGGGCGAAACCGCAGGCGTGTCGGAGCGTGTGCGGGTGGATCGGAAACGGCATCCTGGCGCGCTCGCCGAGGCGCGCGATCAATGTGTGGAAGCTCTTGGGCGTCATCGGACCGCCCCGCTCAGAAGTGAAGACGTGCGGTCCTGGCGGCTGCTCACGCTGCAGACGGCGCAGGGCACGGATCTCGTCACCTTGGATTGGATGGCTAGAGGCCGATGCCTTCGAACTGCATTATCAAAGAGGCCGATGCCGGCATCAGAGGTCCGTAAGCTGCTTCACGCCCCTGCTGTCAGGAGGCGATGGTCGGCCCCCTTCCAAAAAGAAGTGGCGTAAGAGAAAAATCCTAACCCAATCGACGTCGACGCTGATTAACCTTATCCCATCGCATAAGTTGCAGCCGCGTTAGGGAACTGTTAACCATGCCTTTATGGCGTGTTCGCAGTTCCATACGTCCTTATCCAATAGCTCGATTGGCATTTCTTCCGAACAAATAGGGTCGGCGAGCAGTTTTTCTGATCGTGTATTGCGACTGCTCGACAAGATTGATTGCAAGCTCGCCAATGGCAGCGAACAACGGGAAGCAATCTTTCGGCTCCGCTATCGGGCCTACAGGGGGTTGAGGTGATGAGGCCTTCTATCAAGACATTGAGCGTTTGCAAATCAGAGATGGCCGCATGCCCGAAGTGCGACGCCTCGCTTAAGTTCTACAAGAGCGACAAGCCCGATATCGACGCGTGTGGCTTCGAGAGCTATAGCTTGACGTGCGCAGAGTGCAACTTGATATTCGTCGGCATCATTGACCCGCAAGACGATGGGCTACTTCTGACGATCTCGTCGTACGTCGGATCGGCGCCGCAAGCCAAAGCACATGCGCCGCTGTAACTCTGAAGTAACCGGACCTTGGCTTTCAGGTATCGCTGCTGCCGTGCTGCGTATGGGCCTGGCAAAAAGCGGGGGCGCCGATGGATTCTTGATCTTAAGCCAATTGTCGGATCGTCCCGAGCGACAAGGTACGTTTCGAAAGAATGCCCTCGCAGCCGAACCGCCGAACCGGCAGGCGTAATTGTAGATAATCAATGTTTGCGCTTCTCAGTTCATTGAAGCCTCCGCCATGCGCGGCATGTAGGCCAGCGAAGAGCACCGGGCACGCTGGCGGAAAGCGGCGCTGTTCTGTCGGCCACGGCAACCTACCGAGCGGCCATAGGAGAACGATCACCACGGCGGCAATTGCCACGACCAGGACAACGACCACGCTGGGAAGTGGCCGCCTCTCATCGCTTCGCCCAATCGATCTCGCGCTCGCGGTGGACGTCTTCATTCCGGCGGCAGGCTCTGCATGGGCATGCCAATAATCGTCCCACAGTGACCATCCCGCACCCCTCGGCCGCGAATGGTCATCCACTTTCACCGCGTGCCATTGCTTCGTCTCCGGCGACCACAAGACCGTGTAGACGTTTTTCATCTGGCTTCCCGGCGAGCCGCTCATCAGTATTGGGGTCGTTTCAGTAAGTCCGGCAGCTTGGCGATGCCGGCTGCAATCTTGCTGGCTTCATCTTTGGTCAGGCATAACGGAGCGCCTCAGCCGCAGTCGCGAAACGGCGATACTTGGTGCGGCTACCCTTCGCGGGCTTCGACAGGAAGAGTTCAGCCGGAGCGTTATAGTCGAAGGAAGACATGCCTCAACTCTGACGCAATCTGGCGGAGGATATCGCCGCCGCCGATCTCGAGCTCGACCCGCCGCAAACTTGAACCGACTTATGCCGCCGCGCGCGCCCCGATACGAGGACGCACATCAACGCCGGTCCAGTGCATGGGCTCAGCCTCTCAATCCTTCCACTTGATCGAACAACCCATCGAGGGCGTTTGCGCCTCTGGACCGTGACCGGTGTCAGCGATTTGCTTCATCGCCTCGAACAAGTCGCGGCGCGTATTTGCCACGGGCTGCATGCGCGACGCGTCCAGCCGTCCACGATACTGCAACTCGTCGTGCGCGTTAAATCCGAAAAAGTCGGGGTGCACCGAGCGTCATAAGCTCTCGCCACTTCCTGCGTCTCATCGATAACGTAGGGAAAGCCGCTGCCCGCAAGCATCAGGTTGGACATTATCGAGCGCACCGATGGCATCCCACTGTTCGTGGAGGAAATGACGAAGGCGGTGCTGGAGGCGGGTGGCCAGGAAGCCTGCCGAGCGAGCGGTTGGAGCTACTCCGTCACCGACTGTCGCGGTTCCGGCGAGCTTGCACGCCTCGCTGATGGCAAGGCTGGACCGGCTGGGTCCAGCTAAGGAAGTGGCGCAGATCGGAGCGGTGATTGGGCGGGAGTTCTCTCATCCTCCCACCCGCATCGTCGGCGCACGCGGGTCGTTCATTCCCATTCCGGCCTCCTCCGATGCACGAGGGGTTAGCCCCGCGCCTTTACTTTAAAGAGGAGCGGTTATGAGCCGCTCAAAAACCCGTCTTCCTGGTATGCGAAAGAACGGGGTTTGGTCCGAAATCAGCGCTATAGCGGCTCGCGATTGCACCCGCGAACCGAGGTGACGGCAAATCCTTAAAGACGACAGTTTGCATCTATTGCCAATCGCCGAATACCTGATAGTCTCGTCAACTCAATACCGATGTCCCACGCTGGGATGTTGAAGGGCGATGCTCCGCGCTGGGGCAATCGTCGTACCGGAGCGCCGAGCCCACGCTGGGCATCCAAACTCCAAGCAAAGTGTCGAATTGCTTTCGCGCGCTGCGAAGGCACGGATCTTTCGGCAAAGCTGTGCCGCGCCGGTTCAGCAATGCCAAGACCTGGGCATTTCGCATGGTCAAAATCTCAACGGCTCGGGATGTACCGCAACAAGCGTCGTCCATCCGAAGTTCGTCATCGGCGCTGGCACAGCTAGCGCGACTGCTTGGTCGGCTGGCGGCACGTCAGGCCTTGAGTTCATGGGGCTGCCATCACGGAAAGGTCGAACACCCACCTGCTGAAGAACGCTGCAAGAAGAAGCAAGCGCAAACCATGACCTCGCAAAAACAGATCTTCAGCGCCTCTGTTCGAACGCCGGCGAATGAGCACCTGCACGATCTCGACACGGTTGCACGACGTCTCAACGTGTCGACCAAGATTGTGCGCCGGCGATCGTTCGGGGCGAGCTTGGCTTCCACCAGGTGGGTCGCCTCAAGCGTGTCATCGGCCAGTATTGGAATATCTTTGCGTGTAAAACGGGATCATTGGCCTAGAAGATTGATCGACCGTACTTGATAGTTACTGTCGGTTATCAAGTAGACTTGCGGTTTATACTTTGCCACAATCACTAATTTCGTAGTATAGTCCACTAACCGTCACAGGTGTCCAGAGATGTCCACCGAACCGGCGTCACTAACAGCCCCGACCACCTTGGACGCGGTGATCAACGCGGTCCTGGCGCGGACCGACATCGGCTTGTGCCGCCGCCAGGAAATGGCGTCGGCGGTTAGGGTCATGAGCCGCCTCCTCGGACAGCCTGCAACCGACATCCCGGCCGACCCGCAACTTCTAAGAGGACGCGTCGCCCAAATCACGGCCGCCGGTGCCGGCCTCAGACCTGCGCCGCTGGCGCAATATCAAGTCGCTCTTCAACGCCGCGCTGACGATCACGGGGGCGAGCGCGCGGGAGGGCGTCGATCGACCGCAGCACTGCACCCTGAGTGGCGCGACCTGCTGGCGCGCATTCCCGATCGATATGACCGCGCCAAACTCAGCCAGCTTGCGCGGATTTGCAGTCTACGCGCCCTGACCCCCGAGCAGGTCAACGACACGGTTCTCACCGCCTTTGGCGAGATGCTCGTGCGCAGCACAGTCGAGCGACCGAAACAGGTCTACCGGGATGCGTGCATGACGTGGAACCGGATGGTCGACCGGATCAACGGATGGCCGGCAACCCGGCTCACCGTACCCTACCAACGCTCGCACTATGCGATGCGGTTGGAGGCCTTTCCGCGATCTTTTGGGTCTGATCTGCAGGCCTATCTGGACCGCTTGGCTGGGAAGGATCTGTTCGCCGACATCCCGCACCAGCCAGCGACGTCACGCTTCGCCATCAACGCATCCGGCTGCTGGAGCTCGCATCGGCGTTGGTGCTGTCGGGCCGCGACGTCTCGTCGATTAGGTCGCTCGCGGACCTCGTCGCCATCGATGCGACGAAGCTTGCGTTGACTTTCTTCTGGCAGCGGAACGGCCAGCGAAAGACCGGACAGACTTCATAATTTCGCGCGCCTGATCGTCGATATCGCCAAGCACTGGGCGAAAGTGCCGACGGACCACCTCGAGGCGTTAAGAGCGCTCCGCCGACAGGTCGACCCCGGCAAGGGAGACATCACCGAGCGAAACCGCACGCGGCTGCGCGTATTCGACGATCCGTTAAACGTCGAGCGCCTGGTCAATTTGCCCAAATCGATCGATGGTCGCTCGCACGATTGCCGAATCCGGGCTACAACGACGCCGTTCGTGCGCAGACCGCCCTCGCCATCGGATCGAGCTCACGGCCCCCATACGCGCCAAAAACCTCGCCGGACTTCGGCTGGATCGGCACCTAATCCGCAGTCGTCCGAACCTGGTGCCGTCATGCACCTCGTCATTCCGCCCGGAGAGGTCAAGAACAAGAACCCCACTCGAATTTGAACTGCCTCCGGATGCCGTCCGCTTACTCGAGCTTTACTTGAAAAAATTCCGACCCCTCCTCGTAACCGATGGCTCCAGTTACCTTTTCCCGGCCCGAAAGGGCGGAGCCAAGACTCCCGCGCAATTGGCCGAACAAATCAAGCGTGCCATCAAGATCGGCGCCGGCTTGACAGTGAACGCCACCTTTTCCGGCATATGTGCGCCTACCTATACCTCAAAGCCCATCCGGGCGAGTACGAGACTGTGCGCTTGCTCCTCGGCCACACGTACCTTGACCGTTACGGTGCGAGCCTATTGCGGGTTGGAGCGGTCGGATGCCGTACGGCGTTACGACCGTCTCATCGACGCCTATCGAGGCCCGCCAAAGGACGAGTCCCATGACAGTTGATAGACGCTGTTCACCGATTGCCGCTTGGCCTGAGCGGGATCGCCCTGCGTGGGAGGCCGGAACGTGCCGTGCCGGTCCTTTTGAGAAGAGCAACGCAGGTTCCGACTGGTCGCCGTACTCGCGAAGCAAGACCGCACGAGGCTATGGCCGCTGGCTCGGCTGGCTGACGCAGAAGCGTCTTCTGGACCCCTCACTTGCGTCCGGAGCACAGGTGACTAGACCGCTCGTCGCCGACTACGTCGCCGCGCTGTCCTCGAGCTGCGCTCCATACACGGTCGTTTGCCGACTGCAGGAGCTCTACGACGCACTACGCGTCGTAGCGCCGGACGAGGATTGGCGCTGGCTCGCCGAACTTTGGATGCGGCTTGGTCGGCGCGCCGAGCCGGTTGTCAACAAACGGCTTCGCCTGCGGCCCGCATCCGATCTGGTCGATCTCGGCCGACGCATGATGACCTGAGCCGACCAACCGAGCGGCTGGTCAGGGCGACAACGCGCAGTTCATTACCGCGACGGGCTGATGATCGCTCTCATGGCGTATCGGCCGTTGCGTTGAAAAAGTTCGCTCGATCGTCTTGGCGTACATTTGGTGCAGCGGAGCGGAGGATGGTGGCTGCAATTCCCCGCGAGTGGCATGAAGGCGAAGCGCCCTTACGAAGTCGCCTTCCCGGCGGCGCTGGTTCCGAGCTCGAGCACTATCTCGCCGTCCACAGAAGGGTGCTGCTAGCCGGCGAGAGCGGCCGCTCAACCCCAGCACCGATGCGCTGTGGGTTTCGAGGTCGGCACCATGCTCAAGAATGGTGCATCGGCGAGCCGCATCCGGAAGCATACCAAAGAGGCGTTTGGTGCGTCGCTCCCGCCGCACTGGTTCCGCGACGCCGCCGCGACGTCTATCGCGGTCGAGGATCCACGACACGTCCGCGATGCCCACCATATTCTTGGCAATACCCTCACTATGACCGAGAAGTACTACAATCAAGCGCACAGCCTGGAGGCGTCACGCCGGCACAACTCCGTGCTCGCGACTCTCCGTAGCTCCCTGAATAGCCGAGGTCAGGAGAACCCAATGATGCGCGCCGCGATCTATGCAAGGTTCAGCAGCGACAACCAGAGCGTTTCCTCGATCGCCGACCAGATCGAGGTCTGCTCACGCTACATCGCAAAGAACGGTTGGACGGCGCTCACGACCTACTCCGACGCGGCGATGAGTGGCGCCAGCCGCTTCCGACCGGACTATCAGCGGTTGCTGGCGGACCTAGATCGTGGCCTTTTCGACGTGGTCGTGGTGGAAGCGCTGGATCGGCTGGGGCGCAAACTCGCCGACGTCGCCGATCTCCATGATCGCTGTACCTTCGCGGGTATCACCCTTTTCGCCGTCAATGTCGGCGAGATCACGGCAATGCATATCGGCATGCTCGGCACCATGGCGCAGCTCTATCTCTCAGACCTCAAGGAGAAGACCTGGCGCGGCCAGCTTGGACAGGCGTTGCAGGGCAAAGTGCCGGGCGGCAAGGCCTACGGCTATGACCTCGTCACCGCCGCGACCGGCGAACGAAAGGTCAACGCCGTCGAGGCCCCGATCGTCCGCCGCATCTTCACAGAATTCGCCGACGGGCATAGCCCGCGCGCCATCGCCAAGCGGCTCGATGCCGAGGGCGTCTCCGGCCCCGACGGTCGCCCGTGGGGCGACACAACGATCCGGGGCCAAGCCGAACGCGGCACCTGTCTCCTCAACAACGCCTGCTACGTCGGGCGGCTCGAATGGAACCGCTGCAGCTACGTCAAGGACCCCCGCACCGGCAAGCGCGTCGCCCGTCCTAATCCTCGCGAGAAGTGGGAGATCACCGAGGTGCCGGCACTGCGTATCGTCGATGATGCGCTCTGGCGGCAGGTCAAGGTGCGGCAGGAGACGTTGCGCTTCGAGGTCGGCCGCGATGCGGGCGGCAATGCGCTCAACCGGGCGCACCGCCGCCACTTCCTTTTGAGCGGTTTGCTGGTCTGCGGCTCCTGTGGCGGCGGCTATACGATCGTCGGTCCCGACCGCTACGGCTGCGCGGCGCGACGCTCGAAGGGCACATGTACGAACTCGCTGCTGATCGGCCGCCACGAACTTGAAGACCGCGTTCTCAGCGGGCTCAAGGAGCGAATGATGGCACCCGACCTGGTCGCTGCCTTCGTCGACGCGTTCAAGCCGAGATGCGCCACCTTGCCACCTCGGCCGAGCGCGAGAGCCTTACCGCCAAGCAGACGCTCGTCGAAATCGAGCGCAAGCTAGCAGCCATCGTGCACGCCATTGAGGATGGCGCATACACTCCCACCCTCAAGGCCCGCCTTACGACGCTGGGGCAGGAGAAGGCGCAGGCGGAAGCGCGCCTCCACGCCAGCAAGCACGCGCCGGTGCTGAGGCTCCATCCCAACCTCCCCAAGCTCTATCGCGGCAAGATTGAGCGCCTCGCCGAGGCGCTCAATGCGCCCGACACAGTGACCGAAGCCGCCGAGATCCTACGCGGCCTCATCGACCGCATTGTGCTGACGCCGGTTGACGACGTCCTCCGAGCCGAACTGCATGGCGACCTCGCCGTCCTCGCAAGCTTCGCCCAGGCGGGGGAACGCAGGGGAACAGCGCTGGTTCTGGGGAAAATCCACCGAAATTGTCGGTGGTTGCGGGGGTAGGATTTGAACCTACGACCTTCAGGTTATGAGCCTGAAGATCATTTGCGTAGCATAAGGGATGGAGAGTTTGAAACTGGACCGCTATCCCCTGGGGACCAAAAAGTAGACCCTCCACACACCCTCCATTTCCTTCTATTGGCCTCCACTTTGCTCCATTACCCTCCGCCGTCCGTCTCGCCCCACTCACTCACCTCCGGGTTATTGGCCGTACATTCGCTCCCACGCTGCGCGGCATTCGCCTAGCGGGGGGAAGGCCCAGCTTGGCGCTTATCAAACTTTGCGACGTGCTCGCTGTAGCGCAGCAGCAGATCGCTTGGCAAAAGAGCTTGCTCAAGCAGCGGTTTTTGCCGGATGTCGGTGCCGTCTACGAATAGCGCATCGAACACCACATAGAGTAACTTGGCTTTCTTGTTGAGGGCGTTCCGTAAGAGCTGGAAACGAGAGCGTCCATGTTCGTCGAGCGCGCGGAGCTCTCCGTCTATGACGCACGAACCCTCGACTTTTCGAAGCGCCGGCAGCATCACCGCGTACCTTGGGGTGACGTCGAGGCCATTACGCGACCACAGCCTGACGGCCTTGCCGCGCTTCTCATGATAAGGCGGAAGCCATCCCACTTGGTCTCGAATACCCACTCTTTGTCGTCGAAGGGTTCCTCGACTAGCGTCGCAAGCATCGGTCGATAAGCACGATTCATGCCTTTTCTTCTGCCTTAGCGAGTTGCGATGGCCATTGTAATGCAGGGGGAACGCTAAAAGCGTGCCATTGACACGGGTTGGCAGGTCGGTGCTGGCGGATCCGCAGCGAGATCGTGCCGAAGACTAGTTTGCTGAGGTATAATGGCAGTTGATCCAAACCGATCGGCGCGATCATGGATAGGCCAATTACAATATTAGTCTACAGCGATTATAAAAGCCCCTATGCGTTCCTTGCGAAGGATTTGATCTACGAGCTTGACGATCAGTTTGACGTGCACCTCGAATGGCTGCCGTACACGCTCGACATTCCAAGCTATCTTGGGAGCGCTCGGTTAGATGAGCGTGGCGAGATCATTGAGTCCAACCGGAACGGCCACCAGTGGCGCAGGGTGCGCTACTCGTATATGGACTGTCGGCGACAAGCTCGCAAACGCGGACTCGTAATTCTTGGAACACGCAAAATATGGGATTCCTCTCTTGCCGCGATTGGTATGTTGTGGGCCAAACGCCAAGGTAAACATCAGTTCCGCGCTTATCACGATCGTGTCTTTGAACGCTTCTGGCGACGTGAGCTTGACATTGAAGATGTCGAGGCAATTGCAGCAGTTCTATCTGAAGTCCACGCCGACCGGACCGGTTTCCGCGGATTCCTAGCTGGTGCGGGGCGGATAGAACTCGATACAATCCGTTAGTCCGCAGAAGCTGCCGGCGTATTCGGCGTGCCCAGTTTCATTGTCGAGGGCGAGCTCTTTTGGGGACGTGAACACTTAGCCGACATCCGAGAGAAATTAGCTCCGCTGGCTCGGAACGACCCTGTTCGAGCAACCCCGTCGTGCTAGTAAGAGCACCGCGTGACGGACGCTATTCGCCATGGTCCACCACAAGACGTGTGGAGTGAGCCGCCCCGGGTTTGCCGGACGTTGTTTGGTTTGAGTTACGCGGCCATCATGTGTGTTTGTTCCAGCCCGGCATGGTAGCGATCTTAGGCTTCTGCCGGCGGGACATTCTTTCCAATAGAGAAAGAAGAATGTCAGATAGGATAAGTGAAGTTCTCGATCGGATCGAAGCGCGACAGCAGAGTGGCGCCGACGAACCGCGTAGCGCCCTCGACTACATGCAAGATGTTTACAAAGGCCGTCGCGCCGCAGACCCTTGGCGAATGCGCGCAGCAATGGCCGCGCTGCCATTCGAAAGTCCGAAGCTCACTGCCATGACTGTCAGTTCAATGACCGGCCACGACTTTGCTGCCCTCTTGGAACGGGCTATCCTGCGGAGCGGCCAAGTCAAGCAGATCGAACTTCGCGCTGAGGAGCCCAGCTATGGCAGATGAACCGGGACTGCGCCTAGTCTCTGACCGCACCGTCTCCTGGGAGTGGGAGAGCATCGCGCGCGACGCGCCGCGACCGAGATATCGCCAGCGAGGGCTAGCGCCGTGGCGGCCGAGGCCGATTGAGGCAAAGCCAGTCAAACCTACGCGGCGCAAACGCTGACATTCGTGCTTTTGAATCGAGAGCTAAGAAGAAAGTCCCGACCGGCTATCCGGTCGGGACTGAAGTTAGCTTATCGCTGCGTAGCGCCAATGATCCTATTTGGAATTGTGAAATTCCCCAAAGGCCAATTGCTGGCCGCTGGTTGAATTATCCGGACTGTTGCAGATCAGCGACTACCGCCTCCCTCGCCACACATCCCTCAACGGTTCCGGCGACATCCGTACATAGCCGATCGTGTTGCTCATGTTCGCATGGCCAAGATGCTTCTGTAGATGCCATGCGCTCATTCCGCCGCTAGCGAGCACCGACCCGGCGGTGTGACGCAGGCAATGCGGATGTAACGGCCGCAGGCCAGCACTGCGTCCTGCCGCTTCGATCATCTCGTTAATAGCGAACCTGGTGAAAGCCTGACCACGCTCTGACGTGAAGATGTGCGGACGCTTCGGCTCTTGCTCTCGTTGTAGCCGCCTCAGCCCTGCCGCCTCGTCACGCTCCAGAACGTGGACGCCATCAAGCGAGCCCTTCGATCGCCGAATGCGGATCGTGCCAGCACGCCAGTCGATGTCATCCCAGAGAAGATCGATTAGCTCGCTGACACAGAGGCCGTGCACGAAGCAAACGAGCCCGATCATGTAGTCGCGATGGCCGTTACGCCGAGCTCGAAGGGCTGCGAACAGCTTGTCGATCTCACCCTTGGTCAGGTCTTGGCGTTGGCCATTGCATAGCCGCCTACGTCGGACATTACACATTACAGCCGGATCGATCACTTCGTCGTGGCTTGGTTTCATTGCATTTTCCCCCGCTCGCGCTTGATCACTTTCCACATTCTGGCCCTAGAATGTGGACGGCCCGCTTGCCGAAGAACCCCTCCCTACGCCATTGCTCAACGATCGGCCTCGCCTCGTCGATCAGCTCGGGATGCGCCGCGAGATAATCCCTCGCTAGGCTGGAATTAGCCTCAACCATTACTTTCTCCTCTGGTGCGCGTGGTTGGGGTTAGAGCCCGAGCGCAATTTGCCCGTTGCCTCTGGCTCGAATATCTTATCACGACGCGCCGATCGCTCCTAACAAATACGCATCGCGCTGAGCATTATTTGTTGTGGATTGCAGAGTTGTTGTTGTTGATCGCTGTTTGCTCGCCGCGCCGGGGGCGGCGGGCATTTCTAAAGCAGGGTCGCGCTTGGGTACCCCAAGCCCCAAAACCAGAACTTTCGGCGCGGCCCAGAGGTGCTTGGCAAATTGTGAGGAAAATCGATCAGGCCATATCCATCGCCAGCGTCAGCCCGCGGGCAACAAGTCTCTCGCGGTTACGATTGCCACTACGGCAACGCCGATGATGAAAAACTTTAGCGCAGCGGCGAACAGGCGATTTTCGAATTCGTCGGCAGCCGCGAACAAGGCGAGAGCAACGAAGCAGACCGTGAATACGTAGAGGACAACCCACATCTTGGACGTCGTACTCAATTTTGTCTTAAAGACAACTCAGAGCGCCAGGCCGATTAGCGGAATGAAGTTAATCGGATTAAATTGGGTGGGTCAGACGCGGGCGATCCCACATGCGTAAGCTAACCGATGACGAGCGCAACTTATTGAGGCACTACTCCGAGCGCGACCGGCCAGTCATACATACCAGCGATCGAACTCTCACGCATCAACACTTGTTGGGGATTGGTTACATCAAAGAGCAACCAATCAATTTTCAGGAGGTGCTCGTAAGCGTGACGGAGGCCGGACGGCTGGCGTTGCGGTCATCGTAAAGGCACTCAGCGCCCGCGCAGCAACTCCGGCAGCTTGGCGATATTAGCCGCAAATCAGCTGATCACGTCGTGCAATTCGCATTCCGCCGGACGCGCTTCGTTGGGCGCTAGCGGGGGGCATGGCGATAGAGCGTCGAGCAATAGGGCACACATACTCATGGTCGTCGCCCATGTCGCAAAAGACATGT
>CAVRDC010000040.1:0-72420 GCA_963719745.1 uncultured Alphaproteobacteria bacterium
CCTACAGCGCCCACCAGCATACCTGCGAGTCCTTTCGCGCCGATCCATAGCGCCGAAGCGGTTTTAGGCCGCAGCCAACGATATCGGATGGTCCGGTTCACCACCGCAGGGCATATACCCAACCGGTGACGTTCGATTTCTTGAAAATGGCTTTCCGTTCGGTTCCTCCGAACTCGTAGTGCACGGTGCCGCCGGGCTTGGAAAGCGTTTCTTTTACCGCTTCCTTCAAGCTCGGGCTGCCCATTTCCCCGGCAAACTCAAAAAGGAGCGCCGATTCACGATGGAGCGATGTCTGACCGTGGCTATCAAGCGCGTAGAACACCATCTGCCGCGGTAATGGAATCTTGTCATCGACAAGGTCAGCGATCTTTTCCGTCGCGACGGATACGCCGAGCGCCCCGATTACGTGCCCATCCTTCTGCACGGGGACAGCTATAATGGCTGATCGCTTGCCGGTAGATTTGCTGACCACGAGAGCGCTTGTCACCTCTGCACCCGCCATCAGTCCAGGGAAGTAATCCCGATCTCGGAGGTTGTCTTTCGCCAACCCTGCGTCGACCGTGAAATACGAACCGTCGGGCCGGGCGAACCATACCGCCGCGCTGGTCGGCATGCCTTTAGCAAACAGCGTCAGGGGCACTTTGATGCGATCCCAATCGGCAGAGCGGGCATTCTCGGTTGCAGCTATAATTCGCAGCCCGGTGCGGGCGGCCCCGAACTCCGCTTCGACCAATGCCGCATAGGCATCCAGGCCCGTTCTTGGATTTAGGGCAACATTCTCCCTGGCCTGCGCCGCGGTCGCATTGGAGACAAGCAAGAGAAGCGACGCGAGGACAAGCAAAGGACGTGCGAGCTGCGTGATCATCAAGCGCTCCCGGCAGTCGTTTTTTAAGATTGGTCGGCGGCTCCGCAGCCGTCTTTGACCGGCATCAACCGGGATAATGAGCAGAGAATTTTTCGCTTTTCTGGAGATTGTGCTGCCGGTCCAGAGGGCTTCTCGGCAGAACTTTCCAGGCCCCCGCTTCACACGGGAGAAGTCGCAGGTGCAATCCCTGCAGCGCGCGCTACTCGTGTTTCGTTCAATTCGACGCCGTGCGCGAGGCGGTCGACTGCAAGGCGCGGATGCGGTCGGCCAGTGTGCCCTTGCCCGGTTGCGGGGAATCGATGGCGGCGCCGGCTTCGCCGTTCTCGCCATTGATGCCAAGCACGCCGCTGTCCCTTCCTTCACCCAAGGCCGGGACTGCATCGGCGAGCATCGACTCAATCGGCGAGCCGGGTCCTTCGAGCACGGCGGTGAGCCGCGCCACTTCGGCGGCAACGTCGTTGATGCGTTCGCGCAGCAGCGCGTTCTCGACGCGCTCGCTCGCCCAGGTCGTTTCCGCATCGCGTTTCATCGCGGCGATCTCGCGCTGCAGCTTACCCCGCTCCTCGATCGCGGCGGCGAGCTGCGCTTCGAGCTGGCCGATGTCGGAACGGAACTTGTCGACGGCGCCGTTGCTGCGCCCGCTGGAATTGCCGAGCTCTTCACGCAGATCGTCCTCGGCCTTGTTCGCGGCCGCAAGCTCGCTGCGCAGCCGCTCGGTCTCGAATTCGCGTTCGGCCAGGAGCCGGCCCTGGTCGCCGAGCCGTACCTCCAACTCCTGCACGCGGCGATTCAAGACTTCGGCCTCGGTCGTCTGCACCAGCAACGCCCGCTCCAGCGCGCCGGCCCGTTCCACCAGACCGTCAAGCTTGCCGCGGGCGTCGTTGGATTGCCTGGCTGCCGCATCGGCTTCAGTGCGTTCGCGAGCGAGGCGGTCCTCGGTGGCCCGCACTGCACGCTCGTACTCGGCGACGCTGACCTTCATCGCTTCGACCTGCGTGCGCAGCGCCGCCAGCTCCACGCGCTGACTGTCGGCCATGATCGAGCGCTCGCCGAGCTCGGCGATGAGTTTGGCAAGCTCGGCCTGCTTGTCTGCCAGTGCGCGCTCCGCTTCGCGCAGCGAACTCGACTTCAGCTCAAACTCCTCCTCGGTGGCGCGCAGCTGATCGCGCAGGTTCTTGTCACGCGTTTCGAGGGAAAAGATGGCCGCGGTCTTCTCGCCAAGCTCTCGCTTGAGGTGGTTGATGGCGTCGGTCTTCTTGCCGAGCTCGGCGAGCTGGCCGGTGGTCCTGGCCTTCATCTGCTCGACGCTCATTTCGAGCCGGCGCGTCGACATGGCGAATTCGGCGCGCAATTGATCCTTGTCGGCGCGGATTTCGGCGATTGACAGGGGTGTCGCCGCTTCGAGGCGCCGCATCGTCAGGCGCACGGCGCGGTTATGCACCAGGGGAACGAAGAGCAGTCCGAGCAGCGCCGCAACAAGAAATCCGATCCCGAAATACATGACCGGTTCGACCATGACACCACTTTCTACGCCGTACCGCCGCCCGACGTCACATTGCCACGCGGCAATGAAGCTGCACCATAATCACCAACCGTTAACCTAAACCGAGAACCGCCGCGGCGCCACAAAGACAATAGACCTATGGCGACACACTCGCGATGCGGCCGATCTCTGCCGTCGAAGCCGGCGATCAGAACGGATTCCAGGTCGGTCGGGCCGTGAATTTGAGATAACCAAGATTTGCCCCCAGCCGCAGCCCGACGCCGGAGCGGATCGGCACCACCACGATGTCGTTGGATATCAGCGCTGTCATGCCGAAACCGCCGACGAAATAGGCCGAGCCGTCCAAGCCGCCGAAGCGCTCAAAAATCGCTTCGGTTCGTGGCAGATTGTAGACCAGCATCATGGTACGGGCGCCGTCGGCGCCGGCGTCAAAGCCCAGCGTCGGACCTTGCCAGAACACACGCACGTCGCCGGCATTCTTGGTATAGAGCGTGCCGTCGCCGTAGCGGAGGCCGCCGACAAAAGCGCCGCCCGCTTCTTCGCCAAGAATGTAACCGTTCGGCAATCCCCATTGGCTCGCCGCTTTCTCCACGATTGAGGCTAATCCGCGCGAAACGCCGCCGAAGAAATGGTGGCCGGCGTCAACGATCTCGTCCGCGGAGAACTGGTCTGTCGCCGGTGGCTGCGACGGTAACGGCGATTGGGGTGCTTGGGGCGCCGGCGGCGGCATTGCCTCCGATGGAGGAGGGGGAGGCGCGGTCTGCGCCTTGGCCGGCGCGGCTTCAAGATTGGCGGCAATCAGGGCAATCAGCGCGCACCAAAAGGCAAACTTCATCGAACGTCCTCGGTTAACTCCTTGCTCACGTCCACCCGGTTAACTCTCGGTCCGGCTCTTTTTCACCCTATCGCGCGAGGCGATTCGAATGAAGCAAGCCTGCGCCAAAACTATGACCGCAGCACGGCACCAACGGAAGCGCTGCGGCGCAGCCATTGCCGCGACCGCCTGTCTCTTTCTGCTTGCTCTGCCGCCCATTCAACCTACCGCACGGGCCGCCACCACGGAAACCCTTGTCGTCGATTGGCATACGGGTCTTGCCATCGGCGGTTATGACCCGGTCGCTTTCTATACCAAGGGCAAACCCGCGCTCGGCAGCCCGGATTTCGAATTTCGCTACGGCGGCGCGGTCTGGCGGTTCTGCAATGTCGGCAATCGCGACGCATTCGCGGCGCGGCCCGATATCTACATGCCGCAATTCGGCGGTTATGATCCGACCGGCGTCGCCCGCGGCATCGCGGTTGCGGGCAGCCCGAGCGTATGGCTGATTGCCGCCGGGCGGCTGTTCTTGTTCTATGACCGCGCGCGGCTGGAAATGTTCGCCGCCGATTCACAGCGCCTCACCGCCACGGCCGAGCGGCGATGGCCGGATGTGCTCCGCACCCTTAGCCCGTAATGGCTGAGGCGCTTTTCGGATCGCCCCAAGCCAGGAAGGCCGGAACTAGCAGGTCCGCGGTGCCATAGACCGGCGGCGCGCCGTCGGGCGCGATCATCCCTCCACCCGCCGCCACCAGGATCGCGTGGCCGGCCGCTATGTCCCAGTCATGCGTCGGGGCAAGTCGCACATAGAGGTCGGCGGCGCCTTCAGCCACGTAGCAGAGTTTTACCGATGAACCGCATTGCACAAGCTTTGCTTGCGGAAAGCCGTCGAGATAAGCCCGCGTCCGCGCCTCGAGGTGCGAGCGGCTGACCATCGCGATAAGCTCGCCTGCTGGGCGGGGCCTGGTGTGGATCTCGTCCGGCTTTGAGGCCTTGCCGCCGGAAAATTCCAGCCGCTCGGCGCCGCGTCCGACGATCCCGCGCCAGATCAGATTGCGGGCCGGCGCTGTGATAATGCCCAGGATCGGCGTGCCATCCGTGACCAGCGCAATGTTGACTGTGAATTCGTCGCGACCGGCGACGAATTCACGCGTGCCATCAAGGGGGTCGACAAGGAAATAGCTTCCGTCTTGCGGGGGCTTCTGGTGTTCCGCTTGCTCCTCCGAAATGATCGGCAAGGTCGGAGCCAGGCGTGCCAGGCCCTCGCAGATGACGGCCTCCGCGGCTTCGTCCGCCGCCGTCACCGGCGAACCGTCAGCTTTGGTGCGGACGCCGCCGTCCGCCTGCGCGCGCCGTATTGCTGCTGCCGCCGATATGCTGAGATCGGTTAGTGCGTTTATAAGGTCGGCACAGGCCACCGAGTTGAGTGTCGACACGGGCGCTCCTTCGGGTCCGATCATGCGGGCAGCCACCGACCGCGGCTCCGCCGGCAAAGGGGATGCCCTGTACCACAGGGTCGCGCCGACGGCACGATTGCCGAATCGCGCCGGCTGTGACACGGACGAGCCTTGTCCCGTTCCAGCGGAGCTTCTCATGTCCGCCCCCGTTTCCAGCCCTATTGGCATCGGAGCCCTTGATCTTGCGGCGCTGCTGTGCTCGCGCGTCTGCCATGATCTGATCAGCCCGGTTGGCGCGATCGTTAATGGTCTTGAGGTCTTGGAAGAAGACAAGGACGAAGAGACCAAGACTTTCGCACTCGATCTGATCAAAAAGAGCGCATATCAGGCCTCGGCCAAGCTGCAATTTTGCCGGCTGGCATTCGGCGCGGCGGGATCGGCGGGCGCGCAGATCGATCTGGGCGAAGCGGAAAAGACAGCCCGCGGCCTGTTCGAGGACGGCAAGACCACCTTGAGATGGAACCTGCCGCGCCAATTGCTGGCGAAGAATAGAGCTAAACTCTTGCTCAATATGCTGCTGATCGCGGCCGGGACCATTCCCCGCGGGGGGACGCTGACGGTCGATCTTGTCGTAGTCGGCGAAGTGGCATCAGGATTCCAGGTCACGGCAGCCGGCCTGAACGCACGCTTGAGCCCGGCGACAGGCGAGCTGCTTGGCGGCAGCGAGGCTCAAGCCGTGGACGCTCATGCCATTCAACCCCTCTATGCCGGCATGCTGGCGCGGGACTGCGGCCTTGCGCTCTCGGCGCAGGGTGAGCTCGGCACCGTGGTCTTAACCGCGAGCTAACGCGCGCCAACATCGCCTTGCCGATCTTCTCACTGTCGCCGAGAGGCGACGAGGCAGGCGGCAGCCGCCGTTTTGCTCTCAAAACCGCGTGAAGCGGTGGAAAACGACCGCCAACTGGCGCGGTTTGCATCTCTGCAACCGAAATTAAACGCTTTGACAACAAACTCCCCGGGTCCGGTCGGGCGCACGGCGCCCGACGGCGAAAGCACGCATCCTGCGTGCGTGGCGGCGACGGCGCCTACGGCGCCTGCCGACCGGAGTGTGTGCGTGCTGACGAGGCGCCTCTAATGGACGACTTGCTGCGGGAATTCCTGACCGAGACCAGCGAGAGTCTCGAGCGGGTCGATGCCGAGCTCGTGCGCTTCGAGCAAGAGCCGAACAACGGCAATATCCTCGGCAACATTTTTCGCCTCGTCCACACCATCAAAGGGACCTGCGGGTTTCTCGGGCTTCCACGGCTCGAAACGCTGGCGCACGCCGCCGAGACCTTGATGGGCAAGTTTCGCGACGGAATGCCGGTTACCACCGAAGCCGTTACGCTCATTCTTTTGGCCATCGACCGCATCAAAACCATCCTTGACGAGATCGAGGCGAGCGAGCAGGAGCCGGCCGGCGATGACTGCGCTCTCATCGAACAACTTCGTCGCCTGGCGCAGCACAAGGATGTGAGGCCGGAGCCGTCGGCTCACCCGGAGCAGGGCGCGCTGCCGCAACCGGCGGGCCGCCTGCATGAAAATGTCAGCCCGGCACCGGCCGCTGCCGCGCAGGACCCGGAGCAGCCGCAATCGCGCGCGCGCGACAAGCAACTGAGCGACAAGTCGCCCGCCGACAAATCCTCGGCCGAGCGCTCCGACGATGACCGCGGCGAACGGATTGCCGGTCATTCGATCCGCGTTCATGTCGATACGCTCGATCACCTCATGACCACGGTTTCCGAGCTGGTGCTAACCCGCAACCAGCTCCTTGAGATCGTCCGCCGCTACGAGGATTCGGATTTCAAAGTACCGCTGCAGCGGCTCTCGAACGTCACCGCCGAGCTGCAGGAAGGCGTGATGAAGACCCGCATGCAGCCGATCGGCAATGCGTGGCAAAAGCTCCCGCGCATCGTCCGCGACCTCTCCGCCGAACTCGGCAAGGAGATCGAACTGCAGATGGAGGGTGCCGACACCGAGCTCGACCGCCAGGTGCTCGAAATGGTCAAGGACCCCCTCACGCACCTGGTCCGCAACTGTGCCGATCACGGCATCGAAAGCGCCGCGGAGCGGCTTGCCGCCGGCAAGACAGAGAGGGGCACGATCCGGCTATCCGCCTGTCACCAGGGCGGTCACATCATCATCGAAATCGCCGACAATGGTCGTGGCCTCGATGTGTCGCGCATACGCGCTAAGGCGATTGAGCACGGCTTCGCCACCGAGACCGAGGTTGCGACAAAATCCGAGGCGGAGATCTGCAATCTGATCTTCGTGCCAGGTTTCTCCACCGCCGCGCAAGTGACCAGCATTTCCGGTCGCGGCGTCGGTATGGATGTCGTACGGGCCAACATGGAACAGATCGGCGGCACAGTCGATTTGAAATCCATGCCCGGCGAGGGGACCACATTCACGATCAAGATTCCGCTGACGCTGGCGATCGTTTCAGCGCTGATCGTTGCCGCCGGCGGCGAACGCTTCGCCATCCCGCAGCTGTCCGTGCTCGAGCTGGTGCGCGCCGGCAGCGGCGGCGAACATCGCATCGAAAGGATCAAAGAAACCCCGGTGCTGCGCCTGCGCAACAAGCTGTTGCCGCTCATCCATCTCAAAGAAATTCTGCAGCTTGGCCAAAGCGAGGTCGACAGCGGCTTCGTCGTAGTTACCCAGGTCGGCAGTCAGGTCTTCGGCATCGTCGTTGACGCCGTATTCCATACCGAAGAGATCGTGATCAAGCCGATGTCGTCGAAACTTCGTTACATCGCGGCTTTCTCCGGCACGACAATTCTCGGCGACGGCACGGTGATCATGATCATCGACCCGAACGGAGTTTCGCAGGCGCTCGGCCGGGCCACGCCGGTCGGGCGCGCCGGCCAAGCCGAGCTCGATGACGCTGAAGATGCCGGCAACGAAGACCTAACGTCGCTGCTGGTGTTCCGCGCCGGGTCGCAACAACCGAAGGCCGTTCTGCTCTCACTCGTGTCGCAACTCGAAGAGATCGATTGCCGCCGGATTGAAGTCTCCGACGGCCGTTATCTGGTGCAATATCGCGACCAGCTGATGCCGCTGCTGTGCGTGGACGCGCAGACGGCCATCAAGCAGGACGGTGCTCAACCGATTCTGGTGTTTTCCGATCGCGGCCACTCCATGGGCCTCGTCGTCGATGAAATCGTGGACATCGTCGAGCAGCGGCTCAATATCGAGGTGGCGAGCGAACGCCCCGGTGTCCTAGGCTACGCCGTGGTGAAGGGCAGTGCCACAGAGATTGTCGACGTCGGACATTTTCTTCCGCAGGCCTTCGCCGATTGGTTTCGCCGGCGGGACACGGCGTCGGCGTCGACTGCGCGCAGGATCCTGCTGGTCGACGATTCGGCGTTTTTCCGCGACATGCTTGCGCCCCTGATCAAGGCCGCCGGCTACCGGGTGACCGCGGTCGCCTCTGCAACTCAGGCCCTGACCGCTATCAAGTCCGGGGCGCGGATCGACGTCGTCGTCACCGATATCGAAATGCCAGACATGGACGGTTTCGAGCTTGCTGCGGCGCTGCGCGAAAATCCGAGCACTGCCGCTATTCCGATCATCGGGCTCTCGGCCATGGCTTCGGCCGATGCTATCGAACGCGGCCGCGGCGTCGGCTTCCACGATTTCGTCGCCAAATTCGATCGGACCGGACTCATCGCGGCGCTCAAGGAGCAGAGTGGCGATCTGCATCAGGCGGCGTAACAGCCGGGAAAAATATGCACAACGACACCGATTTTACCGAATTCGTCACCTTCACCATCGCCGGTCAAATATTCGGCCTGCCGATCGCGCGCGTCCAGGACGTATTCAAGCCGGCGCGCATCACCCGCGTGCCGCTTGCCGAAGCTGAGATTGCCGGCGTGCTCAATCTGCGCGGCCGCATCGTGACGGCGATCGATATGCGCAGCCGGCTCCATGCGGGCAGCCGCGACGACGGCGGCGCTCCAATGGCGATCGGCATCGAAGCCAAGGGGGAATCATTCGGCCTCCTGGTCGATGCCGTCGGCGAAGTGCTCAAACTGCCGGCTTCGGAACGCGAGCCCAATCCGATCAATCTCGACCGCAGGCTGGCGGCCCTATCTGCCGGCGTCTACCGGCTCGACGGCCAACTCCTGGTCGTGCTCGACATCGATCATGTGCTGGACCTGCGCAATGCGGCGGCGGCCGCGTGAGGCGGCGCCGGCCCCGCTGCGGAACATCGAAGCGGGTTCGCCCGCGAAGGGTAGAGTGAGGACACCATGAAGACCTGCTTGATCGTTGACAACTCGAGCGTCATCCGAAAGGTGGCGCGGAGAATACTCGAAGGGCTCGATTTTCAGATTTCGGAAGCGGAGAACGGCGAGGAGGCGGTTGAAGCCTGCCGCCAGCAAATCCCCGATGCGATCCTGCTGGACTGGAACATGCCGAAGATGGACGGCTATGAATTCTTGCGGGCGCTGCGCCGTTTGCCCGGCGGCGACAAGCCCAAAGTCGTTTTCTGCACGACTGAGAACGATGTGGCTCACATCGCCCGGGCGCTGCATGCCGGCGCCAACGAATACATCATGAAGCCGTTCGACCGGGACATCGTCGAGGCCAAATTCCAGGAAGTCGGACTGATCTGAGAACGCGACGCTTCGATCGAGCGTCGATCCAGTGACTGTTCAGTACAATAAGTCGACCGCCGAAAGTCCAAGTGCATGAGTACCGTCCTTGCCGCCGTCAGCCCGGCGATCGTCGCCCAAAGACCCATCCGCGTGATGGTCGTCGATGATGCGATTGTCGCCCGCCGCCTGGTAACGCGATGGATCGGCGCCGAGCCCGACATGATCGTTGCGTCGTGCTTGCGCACCGGCCGCGAAGCGGTCGAACAAATCGGAGAATGCGACCCCGACGTCGTCGTTCTCGATGTTGACATGCCGGAACTGGACGGCATTTCGGCGCTGCCGCTGCTGCTGAAGCAGAAGCGCGATCTTGTGGTGATCATGGCCTCGACGCTCACCCGCCGGAGCGCCGAAATCAGCCTGCGGGCCCTGTCGCTCGGCGCTGCCGACTATGTCCCAAAGCCCGAAGCCGCACCGGACGCGACGACGTCGGCGGCGTTCCATCGCGAGCTGATCGACAAGATCCGTATTCTCGGCCGCCGCGGGCGCTCGTTGGCGCGCCTCGGAGCGCTTGGCGCGTCGGTGCGTCCGCGCCAAAGCGAAGCGGCGCCCGCCGACACCGTGGCGTTTCGCCTGCGGCCGTTCGCGTCATCGTTGCCTCGGGTACTGTTGATCGGATCTTCGACCGGCGGGCCGCAGGCGCTGACGACATTGATCGCGGAGATCGGCGCCACCATCGAGCGCGCGCCGATTTTGATCACGCAGCATATGCCGGCGACTTTCACCGCGGTTCTGGCCGAGCATCTGACGCGCGTCAGCGGGCGGTGCGTTCGCGAAGCCGAGCATGACGAACCGGTCGTTGCCGGCCGTATCTATGTTGCTCCAGGGGGGCGGCACATGCGCGTCGCGCGTGGAAGCGCCGGCGCCTCGATCGCGCTCGGCGACGATCCACCGATCAACTTTTGCCGACCGTCGGTCGATCCCTTGCTCTCCTCGGCGGCGGAAGTGTGGGGTCCCGCCGGTCTGGCGCTCGTTCTCACCGGCATGGGCGCTGATGGCGCGAGCGGCGCGGCTAATCTCGCCGCGGCCGGCGGCAGCGTGATCGCACAAGATGAGGCGACCAGTGTTGTTTGGGGGATGCCACGCGCGGTCGCCCAGGCCGGCTTATGCTCGGCGGTGCTGCCACTGTGCGAGATTGGCGCCAAGATCAATCGCCTGTTCACGGGAGGCCGCGGGTGACGCCGCTCGATTACGATTTCCTGCGTAAATGCCTCAAAGAGCGCTCCGGCCTCGTGCTCTCTGCCGATAAGCAATATCTGGTCGAGAGCCGTTTGCTGCCGGTGGCGCGCAAGGCCGGCCTTGGCAGCCTTGGCGAACTGGTGGCCACGCTCAAACGCGGCAATGCCGACGCCATGATGACGGCGGTCGTCGAAGCGATGACGACCAACGAAACGTTCTTCTTTCGCGACCGGGCGCCGTTCGAGAATTTTCGCTCGAAGGTACTGCCGGCGCTGCAATCGGCGCGCCGCACCTCACGTACCATTCGCATCTGGTGCGCGGCGACCTCGACCGGCCAGGAACCCTATTCGCTGGCCATGGCGCTCAGCGAGATGGCAGGCGATGTCGCCGGGTGGCGCGTCGACCTGATTGCGACCGACCTGTCGAACGGGGTGCTGGAAAAGGCACGCCAGGGCATCTACAGCCAGTTTGAAGTGCAGCGCGGTCTGCCGATTGCGCTGCTGATCAAGTACTTCACCCGCATCGGCGACATGTGGCAGATCGCGCCCGAAATTCGCGCCATGGTCAAATACCAGCAGCTTAATCTGCTCTCGGATTTCTCCCACCTTGGGGTCTTCGATCTCATCTTCTGCCGCAACGTGCTGATCTATTTCGATCAGGGGACGAAGACCGACCTGCTCAACCGGCTCGCTCGCGTGATTGCGGGCGACGGCTACCTGGTGCTCGGCGCGGCTGAGACGGTGGTCGAACTCACCGATGGCTTCAAGACCGTCACTGAATTGCGCGGCCTTTATGCGCCCAACCCGCGTACCGCGAAGCCGCCGTTTGCCGTTGGCGAGAAGCCGAAGCCGCGCCTCGTCGCCGTGAACGGCGGACGGTGATTTTTTGATCCTTACGGTCGGGCTGCCCCGGCCATCCACGTCGCTCAGAGAGAAGAGAGACGACCGAAGGGGCCGGATGACGTTTGCGCAAACGAAAACCCCGGCCGCTGGCCGGGGTTTTGCGTTCTTGAGAGGGTGAGGGCTTTAGGCCGAGATTTTGGCTTCGTCCTCGGTCGGCTCGCGCAGCACGTAACCGCGGCCCCAAACCGTTTCGATGTAGTTCTTGCCGTTGGAGGCATTGGCGAGCTTTTTCCGCAGCTTGCATATGAAGACGTCGATGATCTTCAGCTCCGGTTCGTCCATGCCGCCATAGAGATGATTGAGAAACATCTCCTTGGTCAGCGTCGTGCCTTTGCGCAGCGAAAGGAGCTCCAGCATCTGGTATTCCTTGCCGGTCAGATGCACCCGCGCGCCGTTGACCTCGACGGTCTTGGTGTCGAGATTGACGACCAGATCCCCGGTCTGGATGACCGATTGGGCGTGACCCTTGGATCGCCGCACGATGGCGTGGATGCGTGCCACCAGCTCGTCCTTGTGGAACGGCTTGGTCATGTAATCGTCGGCGCCGAAGCCGAGGCCTCTGACCTTGTCCTCGATTCCGGCAAGCCCGGTCAGGATCAGGATCGGCGTCTTGACCTTCGACACACGCAGGCTGCGCAACACTTCGAAGCCCGACATGTCCGGAAGATTGAGATCGAGGAGGATGATGTCGTAGTCGTAAATCTTGCCGAGATCGATCCCTTCCTCGCCGAGATCGGTCGTATACACGTTGAAGCTTTCCGATTTGAGCATCAACTCGATCGATTGCGCCGTGGCGCTATCGTCTTCGATCAGCAATACGCGCATGCTGGTCCCCTTCCTCGCCGCGCGACTTAAGGTCGGCACGCCCGTGCGGCGGCCCCCGAAAAACGCCTTGGGACAAACTAATTCGAGACTGTAAACGCGGTATGGTTAACAAAACCTGATTCCTTCATGCAAGCATTCCCTGGGCAATTTTCCGCGAATCGCCGTAAGATGTTGCAGGGGAGCGGTTTTCTAGCCACGTGGGCGCTCAAGTTCCAGGTTAAGATTCGGCGCTAACCAATTCTTCGAACTCGCCCCTCCGTTCTGGCTGGGTGAGCCGTTCATTCCCAAGGACGACGCAATGATTAACGGCCCGGGTAAATACAGCGTTAACACCGGCAAACGGAAAGTAACCGGCGCCGTTTGCCGGGCGGGGCCGCCATGAAAGCGCTGGCCGAACAGATCAACGAACTGGACGGCATCGAGATCTATGGCCGGGTCGTCGGCGTTCGCGGCTTGATGGTCGAAGTCGCGGGACCGCTCTACGCGATGTCGGTCGGCGCACGCGTACTGGTCGAGACGCCGGCCAACACCATTCCCTGCGAGGTGGTCGGCTTTTCCGGCAGTAACGCGCTGCTGATGCCATTTGCGCCGCTCGAAGGCGTGCGGCGGGGATGCCGGGCGCTGGTCACGTCGGTCGCCGGCGCGGTGCGGCCGTCGGCCGGCTGGCTCGGCCGTGTGGTCAACGCACTCGGCGAGCCGATCGACGGCAAGGGTGCCTTGCTTTACGGGCCTTCGCCCTATCCGTTCCGCAATACGCCGCCGCTGGCGCATGCGCGCCGTCGGGTCGGAGCGCCGCTCGACCTCGGCGTTCGGGCGCTCAATACCTTCATGACGTGCTGCCGCGGCCAGCGCATGGGTATCTTCTCCGGTTCCGGCGTCGGTAAATCGGTGCTGTTGTCGATGTTTGCCCGTAACGTGGCTGCCGACGTCACCGTGATCGGGCTGATCGGCGAGCGCGGCCGTGAGGTCCAGGAATTCCTTCAGGACGACCTCGGGGAAGCGGGTCTCGCCCGTTCGGTGGTCGTGGTCTCGACCTCCGACGAGCCGGCGCTGATGCGCCGCCAGGCCGCCCACGTCACGCTGGCGATTGCCGAACATTTCCGCGACGAAGGCAAGGATGTGCTGGTGCTGATGGACTCCGTTACGCGCTTTGCCATGGCTCAGCGCGAGATCGGGCTGTCCGCCGGCGAGCCGCCGACCGCCAAGGGCTACACCCCGACGGTGTTTACCGAGCTGCCGCGCCTCCTCGAACGGGCCGGGCCCGGCACCGAGCAAGGCACGATCACCGGGATATTCACCGTCCTGGTCGACGGCGACGACCACAACGAGCCGATTGCGGACGCGGTGCGCGGCATTCTCGACGGTCATATCGTCATGGAACGGGCCATCGCCGAGCGCGGCCGCTATCCGGCAATCAACATTCTCAAATCGGTGTCGCGAACGATGCCGCGGGCGGCCGATCCGAATTATCTGTCGATCATCAACCGCGCGCGGCAGATTATGGCGACTTATGCCGATATGGAGGAACTTATCCGGCTGGGCGCCTACCGGGCCGGCACCAGTCCTGAAGTCGATGAGGCTATCCGGCTGCACAAGCCGCTCGAGGACTTTCTTGCCCAAGGTAAGGAAGAAGCAACCAGCTTGGCCGAAGGTTACCAACGTTTAGGCCAAATCATGGCCGCCGCGGAAACCGAACGCTAACGTTATCGCTGCACAATCGCGATCGGGCGGCGCCTTGCCGGCGCCATGTCCCGCGGCTTTCGGGGGAGTAGCAGTCGATGAAGTCCCGTGAGACGCTTATCCGCTTGAAGAAGTTTCAGGTCGACGAGAAGCGGCGCAAGGTCGCGCAAATCGAAACCATGATCGCCGAGTTTGACCGCATGGCGGCTGACTTGGAGCGAGAAATCCGGGTTGAGCAGGATCGCGCCGGCATCCACGATCCCGGGCATTTCGCCTATCCGACCTATGCCAAGGCTGCGATCGGCCGTCGGGAGAACCTCAAGCGCTCTGCCGACGAGCTGCGCACCCAACTTGAGGATGCGAAGTTAGCCCTCGGCGACGCCTTCGAAGAGCTCAAAAAGGTCGAGTTGCTCGACGAGCGCGACCAGGCGCGAGAACGCGAGGCGGAAAGCGCCGCCGAGCAATCCGAGCTCGATGCCATCGCTTTGATGCGCGTGCGCGGCGGTGCGCCTGCCTGAGCCCCGGTAGGGCGCAAACCGCTCCTGCCGGTGCAAGGAGCGGAAGAGCAATAACTGCGATCGCCGGGCGGCCAGTTACCCCTCTTTCGCTCTCGACGAGTACCCGCTTCCGCGGCGATAATCGCGTTTCTTTCCGAGGTCCCCGGGGCCAGGGCAGTCATGTTGACGCAAGCGGAACTGGTCGGGCTGCTCGCGGCCGTCGCCAAACGCGATGCGGCCGCCTTTGAGCAGCTCTATGAAGCAACTCGCGCGAAACTGTACGGGGTGCTCCTGCGTATCTTACGTCGACCCGAACTAGCCGATGAGGTCATGCAGGAAACCTATTTCAAGGTTTGGACGATGGCTGACAAGTTCGATCCAACCGTTGCCAGCCCGATCACCTGGATGGTGGCGATGGGGCGCAATCGGGCCATCGACATCGTGCGCAAGAAGGGCGAGGTCTCGATTGAGGAGGAGCCGGAGGCGCTCGATGTAGCTGCCGACACCCCCACGCCGCTTGCACGCCGGGAGATGACCGAGGAGCTCAAGCGGCTGCTCTCCTGCCTCGGCAAACTTGATCCGGAAAAGCAGCGTATCGTGCTGCTCGCCTACTACAGCGGCTGGAGTCGCGATCAGCTCGCCAAGAAGCTCGACATTCCCGTAAACACTATCAAAACTTGGTTGCGTCGCAGCTTGCTCGAAGTGCGTGAGTGTATGGGCGTGTAATCTCGCAGGAGCTTGGTTGGCCATGTACGACGAGGACCAGGAAACGCTTGCTGCCGAGTACGTGCTCGGCACCCTCTCTGCCGACGAGCGCGAGCGCGCCGAGGCATTGCGTTCGCTCGATTCGGGGTTCGAGGCGACGGTACGCCAATGGGAGCGACGGCTCGGCGAACTCAACGTCATGGTGGAAGCGGTCGAGCCGCCGGCCGAGGTCTGGGACAAGATCAAAACTCAAATCGGTCCCGTTGAAACGGTTGGCGAGATCGGTGCGTCGTCTGAGCAGGAGTTGGGATCAGCGGCTGCCACGGTTGCCTATTTTCCGCCTTCGGTCTTCGAGCCAGACGGATCCACAGCGACCGAAGCACCGGCTGACGCGCCGGCTGAGCCGCCGGCCATACCTTTACCGCCGGTACCGGAACCCGAGAAAGTGGAACGCAGCGCCGACGTCATCTACCTCGCGGGCCGGGTCAGGCGGTGGCAGCGCGCGGCGCTCGGTATCGGCGCGCTTGCCGCGTTGTTGGCGCTTTACGTCGCGGTGTGGCAGGTAGCGCCCGATCGGATGCCGCCGCAGTTGCGGCCGCCGGGAGCGCGGATGCTGGCACACACTGAAGGTCCTGCGCCGATGCCGCAGGATAGGCTGGTCGCCGTCTTGCAGCAGGAGCCGACGGCCCCGGCTTTCCTCCTCACGTTGGACCCGCAGCATCGGACGCTGATTGTACGCAGGATCTCGGCGAAGCCGGAAACGGGCAAAAGCTATGAGCTTTGGCTGATTTCGAGCCACTTCCCCGGGCCGCGTTCGCTCGGCGTCGTCGGGAGTGATGAATTCACGCAACGGGCGTTGCCGGCGAATTACGACGCCGACACGTTGCGCACCGCCAATTACGCCGTGTCACTGGAACCGGCCAACGGTTCTCCGAACGGCGCTCCGACCGGACCGGTCCTGTTCACCGGCAAGGCTGTGAAGTCACTACCGACGCCGGCACCGCCGAAGCCAGCGACGCCACACACATAAGCTGTATTTTATCGGATAGCAGGCAGGTGTCCGGTCACGGCCGTCGGCTGACCCGCCTTGACGAGGGGTGCCGTGCCAAGATCGACATCGCGAATATGCGAGAAAATACCCACGGCGGCGACCAGCGTCGCGCACAGAAGCCCAATAACCACTATCTTCAAATGGGTGCGGCGGTCCGCGCTATACATCGAGTGGTTCATGCCAACCTCCCGGTTTTAACCGACATAGCGCGGCGGCCGGGCAGAAACTGTGATTTACCTCACATTTCGTGCGATTTACGCATTCACGATCCTCGGGGAAATGCCGCTTCACCGAAGCTTGAACAGTCGTGATAACGGGTGAGAAGGCCGCTGGTTCCAGGCCGACGGCGCTCCGCCGCCCGGGAATCGGGACATTTTGAGGTTTGCATGCGCGAGATTGTGTCTGAACTCGCCCCAAAGGGTGTTCTGCGGGCGGGAATCAATATGAGCAACGGACTCCTGGTCACGGGAGTGACGTCGTCAGGCGATCCGAAGGGAGTTGCGCCTGACGTGGCGGCCGAGATCGCAAGGCGGCTCGGCATTCCGATCGCCTATGTGAAGTTCGATCGGCCGTCGACACTCGCGGACGCAGCCGGCACCGATGCCTGGGATATCGGCTTGATCGGCGCGGAGCCGGCGCGCGCGGAGAAGATCGCGTTCACGCCGGCCTATTGCGAGATCGAAGCGACCTACCTCGTGCCGGGAAATTCGCCCTACCAGAAAGTCGCCGACGTCGATTGCACCGGTTCGCGGATCGCGGTGCGGCGCGGCAGCGCCTACGACTTGTGGCTTAGCCGCAATATCAAGCACGCGACTTTGCTGCGCTCGGACGCGGCGGACGCGCCGTTCAACCAGTTCGTCGCTGAACACCTTGAAGCCCTCGCGGGCCTGCGGCCCCAGCTGCTGCACGACGTCGAGAAGCTTCCCGGCGCCAGAATTCTTCCCGGCAATTTCACGTCGGTCCAACAGGCGATTGGCACCGCGAAGAGCAACGCGGCCGGTGCGGCTTTCCTTCGCGACTTCGTCGCCGAAGCCAAACGATCGGGATTGGTCGCGCAACTGATCGAGCGGCATAACGTGATCGGCCTCTCGGTCGCGCTCTAGGCTTGCCCTTCCGATCACTAGGCTCAGATGCTGGCGACCGTCTTTAATCGCGCTCGCGGGTGGATTTCCGATTGGGCGAGAACGCTGGTTTGGGCGCGGAAGCGTTCGACGATGCCGCGCACGAACGGCCGGATGGCGGGGGACGTCACCAAGACCGGCGCCTCGCCGTCGCGCGCCGCCTGCTCGAACTTCTCCCGCACCAGATTGATGAATTCGGTGAGCTTCGACGGCTGCATGGCAAGGCTCCGGTCGTCACCTTGACCGACGATCGATTCGGCGAACGCCTGCTCCCACTTCGCCGTCAGGGCGATGATCGGCAGATAGCCGGCGGCGCTCGTATGCTGCGCGCAGAGCTGGCGCGCGAGCCGTGCGCGGACATGCTCGGCCAGCATCGCTGGATTACGCGTTGCCGCCAGTCCGTCGGCGATGCCTTCGAGAATGGTGGCGAGATCGCGTATCGACACGCGCTCGGCGAGCAGAATCTGCAACACCCGCTGGATGCCGGAGATGGTGATCTGCGAAGGCACGATGTCCTTGATCAATTCGCCCTGCTCCTTGGGCAACTCCTTGATCAATTTCTGCACCTCGCCATAGGACAGGAGCTCGGACATGTTGATCTTGATGAGTTCCGTCAGGTGGGTGGCGAGCACCGTCGCGGCGTCGACGACGGTATAGCCCTTGACCGAGGCTTCTTCCTTGAGTGCGGCGTCGATCCAGGTGGCGGGCAGCCCGAAAGTCGGCTCGGTGGTATGTACGCCGGGGAGCGTCACCTGCTTGCCGGCTGGATCCATGACCATGTACTGGCCGTGCCACACCTTGCCGGTGCCGGACTCAACCTCTTTGATCTTGATGACATAGCTGTTGGCGTCGAGCTGGACGTTGTCGAGGATACGCACTGCCGGCATGACGAAGCCCATCTCGACGGCGAGCGAGCGGCGCAGCGCTTTGATCTGCTCGGTCAGCCGATCGCCGCCGTCGGTGGCGTTGACGAGCGGCAACAATGCATAGCCGAGCTCGATTTTGAGATCGTCCATTTTGAGCGTCGCCGACATCGGCTCTTCGGCGGGTGCCGGTTTGGCGCTGTCGGTCTTCGTCGCCTCGGCTGCGGCCGCCCGCTTGTGGCGGCGGTCGATGACATAGGCGAGGCTCGCGGTGCCGCCGCCGAGCGCCAGAAACGGCACCATCGGAATGCCGGGCAAAAGCGCCATCACCAGCATCACCGCAGCCGACATGCCGAGCGCTTTGGGATAGCCGGAAAACTGACTGAGCAGCGCCTTGTCGGCGGCGCCGGCGACGCCGGCCTTGGACACAAGCAGGCCGGCGGCGATCGAGACGATCAGTGCGGGGACCTGGGTGACAAGGCCGTCGCCGACAGTGAGCAGCGTATAGGCGTGGGCGGCTTCGGCGAACGTCAGACCCTGCTGCATGATGCCGATGACCATGCCGCCGATGACGTTGATCAGGACAACCAGAAGGCCGGCGATGGCGTCGCCGCGGACGAATTTCGAGGCGCCGTCCATGGCGCCGAAGAAGCCGGATTCGTCTTCCAGGTTTTTGCGCCGCCGCCGCGCGTCTTTCTCGTCGATAAGACCGGCGGAGAGGTCGGCGTCGATCGCCATCTGCTTGCCCGGCATGGCATCGAGGTGGAAGCGCGCGGCCACCTCCGCGATGCGCCCGGAGCCCTTGGTGATGACCACAAAGTTGACGATGACCAGGATGGTAAAGACGATGATGCCAATAACGAAGTTGCCGCTCATCACGAAGTTGCCGAACGCTTCGATCACGTGACCGGCAGCATCCGCCCCTTCGTGGCCATGGGCGAGAATGAGCCGGGCCGAGGCAAGGTTGAGCGCCAGCCGCAGCATGGTGGCGATCAACAGCACGGTAGGAAACGCGGAGAATTCAAGCGGCGCCTGGATGAACAGCGCCGTCATCAGGATCAGCACCGAAAAAGTGATGGAAATGGCGAGCGCGAAATCGAGCAGCAGCGCCGGCAGCGGCAGGATGAGGACCACCAGAATGGTCATCATGCCGACCGCAAGCGCGATATCGCTGCGTTTGAGCATGGTGCCGAGGTCGGCAAGGCGCGAAAGCGCCAAGGATCCCTCGTCGCCCTGCGCCGAAGTTGCCTCACTCATGCCGGTTGATCGGCCCTGTCGATTGCGGTCACGTGTTTCGAAGCTGTGCGCGGCGGCTGGGGGGCCGCCGACGCGCAAGAGAGGGGTGGCGCTGGCATCCAAGGCTGCCCCCGAAGGTGCGGTGGATACGTTCTTACCTCCCCGGCAAAATGTGCCGGGTATATGGTTACTGAGGCGTTAACGTCGGGCCGATTTGCCGGGCAAATTGCGCTTTGCCTGCAGGTCGGAACGCGAATGGCGAGCAGCGAATGGAAGCGAGCATGCAGCAACGAGGCGACTTATCGCGTTCGCCATTCGCCATTCGCTGTTCGCTCATCGGTGGCCTGATCGCGCTGCTCTGCGGCGGCGCGGCGGCACAGGAGCGGCCGGCCGCTTTCGTCGATGCCGCCACGGTCGTGCCGGGATTAGTCGTCGAGATGCGCTATGCCGGATCGCATAATTTCGTTGGCCGGCCGATCGACGGTTACCAGGCGCCGCACTGCCTATTGACGCGAGCCGCAGCGGCGGCACTCGCCGAGGCAGCCCGCGATCTTGGGCCGCGCGGTCTCGTGTTCAAGGTCTTCGACTGCTACCGCCCGGTCCGCGCGGTCATGAACTTTGTCCGCTGGGCGCGCGACCTCGACGATATCGCCGGCAAGGCCGAGTTCTATCCCGATGTCGACAAACGTACCCTGTTCCGGGACGGCTATATCTCCTCGCACTCCGGACATTCGCGCGGGTCGACCGTCGATCTCACGCTGGCGCAGGCGAACGGCCGCGAGCTCGATATGGGCACCCCGTTCGACTTCTTCAGTCCGCGCTCATGGCCGGCGTCGGCCGGCGTTAGCGGCGCAGCGAAGTCCAATCGCGCCCTGCTCGCGGCGACGATGCGGCGCCACGGCTTTCGCCCTTACGAGAAGGAATGGTGGCACTTCACCTTGTCAGGCGAGCCGTTTCCGAACACCTATTTCGATTTTCCGGTGCAATAGCAGGGTGGAAGCAAACAGCCCGGCGCGCATCCCGGGAATCGGGTGATCTCGATTACGCGTCACCACCGCCGCGAAGCTGCTTCAGCAGGACGTCGAATTCGGGAGATGCAGCATAAGCCTCCGGCGTATTCACCGGGAAAAACCCGATGGGTACGTAGCCAAGATTTCTGTAGAACATCAACGCCGCCGGCATCGGTGTCATGCCATCGTAAATCTCAATGACCGGCAACTCCGATTGTATGCCGCGGATGTCTTTCAGATTATTGGCCGCGCCTCGTACCACCGCGGTATCGTGGCCTTGCGTATCGATTTTCAGAAAAACGCGCGGGCGCTCAAGTCCGGCTACCAGACGCGGCCAGAGCGTATCCAGGGTGTGCATCTGAACCCGTTCCGCAGACCTTCGGCTGGCATCTACCGCGTAGGCGGCCGCCCCTTGTTGGCGCAGATCAAGTAAAGAATTGAAATCGCCGCGACCCTCATAGACGTTAAGGGTTGCCGTCCGGTCGTTATCGCTGAGGCCCGATCGGTAGCCCTGCCAATTCTCGTCGTCGGCCATTCTGGCCTTCAAGATGTCGAACGAATAGCCATGCGGTTCGAAGCTGACAATTCGGCCGCGATATCCCGCTTTTTCCCGCAGCAGCGCGCAATAGGAGCCGTGATAGGCGCCGACATCGAGGACCAGATTGATCTTCTCCTGCTGCAAAAACTTGTGCAAATGATGGGCGATGGTGTGAGGTGCGGGAAATCGCACCAGGTCGAGCCCGATCCGGTTCAGGCCGCTCCTGACAAGTTCTTTCGCGCGATTGCTGCCTTGGTTGAACATTGGCCCGGCGCTGCGATGAAATGATACTCAGCGAGAGTGTTAGGTCGTTAAACGCCGGCAGAGCCAGCCGCTTCTGGTGTTAAGATTGATGGAAGGTCCACCTTGCGGAAGGAACCGTCTGCGGGCAGACGTTGTCGTTTGCGCAACGCCAATACGCTTCGGCCGGCGTGGCTTGGGGGCGGTACCAAGCCGCCGTGAAACAGCAGGCTCGATTGCCGACACCGCGCGATCGGGAAGCGATTTGCGGGGAGCCCGCGTGTCAAGCGTCGAGCACTTTCCGAACCGCGGCGGCGAGGTGCTCGCTGGTGAGGGGTTTTTGGATCAAATCGACGCCGGGATCGAGACGGCCTTGATGGACAATGGCATTGCGTGAATATCCGGTCATGTAAAGAACCTTCAAGGACGGCTGAAGCTGCCTTGCTTCCTCGGCGAGCTTGCGGCCGTTCATGCCCGGCATGACGACGTCGGTCAAAAGCAGACGGATATTCTTGTTATCGCGCAGCAAAGGCAGAGCGTCTTCGGCGGTTGCCGCGTCAAGCACATCATAGCCGAGGGCGCCGAGCGTTTCGACGACGTAGCCGCGAACGTCGGCGTCATCCTCGACGACGAGAATGCATTCGCCGGAACGGCCGCGGCTCGGCTCGCCCCGGGCTGGTTCCGGCGCCGTCGTTTTGCCAACGGAGCGCGGCAGATAGATCTTGACGCTGGTGCCTTCGCCGACCTCGCTGTAGATCTTCACATGGCCGCCGGATTGCTTGACGAAACCGTACACCTGACTGAGGCCGAGTCCGGTGCCCTGACCGGATTGCTTGGTCGTGAAAAACGGCTCGAAAACGCGGTCGATAACGTCTTTGGCCATTCCCGAGCCGGTATCGGTCACCGCGATCTGCACATATTGACCGGGCCGGACATCGGCGTTCCGCTTGCAATAGGCGTCGTCGAGATAGGAATTGCTGGTCTCGATCGTCAATTTGCCGCCTTCAGGCATGGCGTCGCGCGCGTTCACGGCAAGATTGAGAATGACGGCCTCCAGCTCGGCGAGGTCGGCTTCAACCGGCCACACGCCGCCGCTGCCGACGATTTCGAGGGAAACGTCCTCGCCCAGCGCGCGCCGTAAAAAGTCCGAAAGACCGTTCAACACGCGATTGACGTCCAAGGCAGTCGGATTAAGCGGCTGCTGCCGGGAAAACGCCAGCAGCCTTTTGGTAAGCGTCGCTGCGCGTTCGGCGCCCTGCATGGCGCTTGCCAGGCGACGCGCGAGCTTGAGTTGCGAACCGTCGGTCCACGACTCAAGATGACGCAGTGCGGTCTCGAGGTTGCCGATGATGATCGTGAGCAGATTGTTGAAGTCGTGAGCGACGCCGCCGGTGAGGTGGCCGATGGCGTCGAGCTTTTGCGATTGCCGCAGCGCTTCTTCGGCGGCCGATCGCCGGTCGATTTCGGCGTAAAGTCGCTCCGTTCTGCGCAGCACCGCAAAGAGCGTCAGGAAAAGCACGAGCGTCACCGGAATGCCATAGATCAGGTGCGCCGCCATCGCCCAAAACAGCTCGTTCCGCACCATTGCGGTCGCAATACCGGCGGTCAAATACAGGGGCGTGCCGTCAAAGCGCCGGACTGCGAAGCGCCGCTCGACGTGATCGATCGGAGAAGTTGCCGTGTAAATTCCACCGAGCGGGGTCTGGGCGATTGTCCTGCGAAATCCGGTTTTTCGGTCCAACCGATCGGTCGCGCCCGGCGGAGCGACCGGATAGCGCGCCAGCATCAAACCGTCATTGCGAATGAGCGCGTATTGCAGGCCGCCGGTATAGGCCAACGTCGAGAAGAACTGAAAGAAGTTGCTGGGTAGAACTGACACTTCGAGAATGCCGATAAACTCTCCGTTGCGTTCGAGCCGCTTGCTGACGGTAAAAAACGGATGGGCGGTGAATAGTGACGGGTAAACCTGACCATAGTAGGTGCCGATGTCGGCCTTGACATTCGCCTGGATATAATCGCGGTCGGAAAAATTCCGGTCCGGCGGCGGGTTGATCCAGGACGACACCAGCGCTTGTCCTTCCGTGCCATAAATCCAGATCGACTGGATGACCGGAATCTGGCTGACCAGCCTCTTGAGCGCGCCATGGAGCCGATCGCGGTCTTCACGCATGCCGGACTCGGACATTCCGGCCACCATGTCGGCGACGTTATTCAACGCCAGATCAACGAGCTCGAAGGTCTTCTGCGCCTCCTCCTGTTCGACGTCGAGCGAATGCGTGAGCCGTTCGTCGGTCAGCGCTTTCAGGCTGAGATAATTGTTCCATACGGCGAATGCGAACAAAAGACTGGGCAAGAGCAGAGCCGCGGCCATTGCCAGCCATACCAGCCTGACCGTCAGCGCCCGCGCTTGCATCGATCAAATCCCCAACGCAGGGCGCAGGTTAATCGAGCGTCTGGAGAAGTGCCAGATAGCGGCGCAGGGATGGGCCGCTTTGGAACCCGACTGTTTCACAAGCCCAGGTAAAATTTCTTGATCAGCTCGTTGTTGTTGAGCGCGTCGGCCGAGATGCCTTCGAAGGCGATCTTGCCGTGGACGATCACATAGCCGCGGTTGGCGATGCGAATCGCTTGGGTGAAATTCTGTTCCGCCATCAGCACGGTGAGATTGTAACGCTGCTTCATCTCGGCGATCGCGTCGATGGTGCGGCTGACCAGGATCGGGGCGAGGCCGACCGAGGGTTCGTCGACCAGCAGGATTTTGGGCGCCAGCATCAACGCCCGGCCGAGCGCGAGCATTTGCTGCTCGCCGCCGCTCATAGAGCCGGCAAGCTGCGCGCGACGCTCGGCGAGGCGGGGAAAGGTCTCGAAACAAATCTCGAGATTGCGCACCAGCTGCCGGCGAGCGGTGCGGCGAAATGCCCCGAGCAGCAGGTTCTCCTCCACAGTGAGCTTGGGAAACAGCCGGCGTCCCTCCGGCACCAGCGCGATGCCGAGATCGGCGATATCCTCGGTGCTGCGGCCGATGAGATCGTGATGGATGCCGTCGATCTCGGCCACGATCGAGCCCGCGCTCGGCCGCACCATGCCCATGATGCATTTCATCAGCGTCGACTTGCCGTTGCCGTTGGTGCCGAGCAGCACGACGGTCTCGCCGGCGCCGACCTTGAACGAAACGTCGTCGATCACGCGGACCGCTCCGTAGGCGGCGTGAATGCCGGCGATGGTCAGGCTACTGGCCAAGGTAAGCTCTTTCCACTTCCGGATCGCGTACCACCTCGTGGGGGTCGCCGTCGGCGATCTTATGTCCGGAGACCAGCACCACGAGTCGCTGCGAGAAGCTCATCACCGCGCGCATGATGTGCTCGATAAGGATGATGGTGACGCCCTGGCCGTTCAAGCGCCGGAGCAGGTCGAGGATTTCCTCGACCTCCGAGTGGGTAAGGCCGGCCATCGATTCGTCGGCGATCAGCAGCTTCGGCTCCGCGGCCATGGCGCGCGCCAGTTCGAGCTTGCGCATTTCGACCTGGGTGAGATCGCGCGGCAGCCGCCGCGCCTTGCCGTCGAGACCAACTTCGCGCAACAGGTCGATGCACCGCGTCTCGATATCGTGCGTCGCGTGCCGGGCGCCGCGTGCCGCCACGGTGTAGAACAGCGGAATGCGCATGTTGTCGAGCAGGCTGAGACTGGCAAACGGCCGCGGCAGCTGAAAAGTGCGGGCCAGCCCGCGGCGCGTGCGTTGATGCGCTTTGGCGCCGTCCACCGAATGGCCGTCGAAATGCACCGAGCCGGATTCGTTTTGCAGCGTGCCGCAGATGCAGTTGACCAACGTACTCTTGCCGGAGCCGTTGGGACCGATGAGCCCGATGCGCTCGCCCGCTCGCACCGACAGCGAGATGTTTTCCAGCGCGACAAAACCGCCGAACCGCTTGCCGAGGTTGTCGATTTCAAGAAGCGTGGTCATGGTACCGGCCCCGGCGCCGCTTCCGGCGTGTCGGCGTCGACGCGGCGGCGGCCGACCGGCTTGTGCTGGATGTATTTATGCACCAGCCCGATGATGCCGTTCGGCGCGACGATGACGAAGCCGACCAGCAGAAAACCGACGATCAGGAGATTGACCGCGGACGAGATCGTCACCGTCGCGATCTGTTGCAGCGACCCGAGCAGGATGGCGCCGATCAGCGGGCCCACCCAGCTCGTGGTGCCGCCGATCAGCGGCATGGCGATGGAGTTGACCGCGTAATCGAGACCGAATGCCGACGATGGCTGCAGAAAGCCGATGTAGTAGGGGAACGGCGCGCCCGCCATTCCCATCAGGGCGCCGGAGATCGTGGTCGCGATCAGCTTGAGCCGCAGCGTCGGCACGCCGGAGGCTTCCGCCGCCAATTCGTCGTCGCGAATGGTGGCGAAGCCGTAGCCGAGCCGCGAGCGCTCGATCAGCCGCGCCACCGTGATCGCGCCCACGGCAAGCAGCATCATGATCAGGAACAGGTATCGGATATAGCTACCGAACGGCGCGATCAACTCCGGCCGCACGATGTAGGCGCCGCGCGAACCGCCGACATAGTCCCAATTCACGACCAAGGTCTGCAACACGACGGCGAGCGCGAGCGTGGCAATGGCGAAAAAGGCGCCGCGCAGCCGCAGCGTCAGATAACCGGTGCCGAGACCGACGATACCCGAGACCACGCCGCCGATGACCACCAGGATGGGTATCGGCGTCGGGTAAAGCCGGTGCATGGCGACGGTCGAATAGGCGCCAAGCGCGAAGAACGCAGCCGAGCCGAAATTCACGTAGCCGCAGTAGCCGCCGAGGATGTTCCACGCCGTCGACAGCACGATGTATTGCAGCACGACGTAGCCGGCGAAGAAGTAGTAGTCGTTGCCGAGCGCGAGCGCGGCGGCGAATATGACGCCGCCGACGACCAGGCAGACGAGGAAGAACAAATCCGAGCGCACGCCTAGCGTCCCAATAGACCGGCCGGCCGCACCGCCAGTGCCAGCAGCAAAAATCCGAACGACACCGCGGGCGCCCACGATGGACCGTAGAACGTCGCGGTCAGGCTTTCGAAGATGCCGACCAGCATGGCGGCGATCACGGTTCCAGGCAGGCTACCCATGCCGCCGAGCACGCAGATCGCGAACACGCGGCCGATATACTCGCGTCCGACCGAGGGTTCGACCGGCTGGATAATGATGAGGAAGGCGCCGGCAAGCGACGCGGTGGCGATCGAAATGCCGAACGCGATGCGCTTGATGCGGATCGGGTCGACCGCCATCAGCCGCAACGCCAGCTGATCCTGCGCCACGGCCATGATCGCACGGCCGATGAAGGTGCGCGTGAGCACGAGTTGCAGCACCGCGATCAGCAACAGCGACACCAAACACGGCACCAGGATGCGCAGCGGAATATCGAAACTGCCGAAGTGCCACGTCATTCCGATATAGGGAGCTTCGACGTAACGGTAGTCGACACCGAAATAGAGGACGAGAGTCACTTCGGTGATGAACAGAAGTCCGAAGAAGAACGCCAGCCCGCGCATCGATTCCTGGCCGCGCTTCTCGAATGAAACGTAGTAGATCTGATAAATGCCGGCGCCCAGCGCATAGAAAGCCGGCGTCACCACGATCGCGGTGATGATCGGATCGAGTCCGAAAGTGGCATTGACGATATAGGCGACGTAGGAACCGAGGATGATGAAGGCCGGGTGTGCGATATTGACGATGTCGAGGATGCCGAACGACAGCGTAATGCCGGCGGTCACCGCCGCGTAGAAGGCGCCGATCAGGATGCCCGAAACGATGGCATTGGCCAGAAGATCAAACGAAAAAATCATTCCTCAGCCCTGCCCGCCCGCATACCGCGCCGGCGTGATTGCCCACAAGTCCTGCTGACGAGCGCGATTAGAGTAATGCCGCATCCGCTTTACGCGGCGGCGCGCACCTTATCGGGAATGGCAAGCGGTTTATTGGCGCTGTCAAGGAATTCGACGGTCATGAAGACCATTTCCTTGTCGCCGATATTCTCGAGATCATGAACCTTGTATTGGCCGGCCGGGTAGGTCTCGTGCCGGGTCTCGCCTGGTTGATAGCTGTATTCGACGGTGCTGCCGTCGTGCACGTGCTGGCGTCCACGTCCGCCACTCACCGAGGTCCAGAAATAATCGAGAACATGCCGATGGAAGCCAATCCGCTGGCCGGGCGCGAGCCGGATGATCCACACCCGCGCGCGCTTGTTTTCCGACAGCAGCGTGGTACCGACGCAGCCGTTATTGGCTTGTCGCTCGCGCTCAAATTCTGCCGCGATTGCGCCTGGCCAAGCCGATTTGTCGGCCCGGTCGCTCGTCTTGTCCAGCATGGTCAGGGCCATTGGCGTTCCCTCCGGAGATTTTCGGCACAATATAGAAAACGCGAGGGGATTGGCAAATAATCTAAGGTAGATAGCAGGGTGTTCGTATGTCGCAACGCCGCGCCCAACGCCGCGCCTTGGTCATCGGCGGCTCCATGAGCGGGCTTCTGGCCGCCCTGACGCTTTCGCGACGTGGCTGGCAGGTCGACGTCTTCGAGCGCGTCGAGAGTGAGCTTGCCGGTCGGGGTGCCGGGATCGTGGCCCAACCCGGACTGATCGCGCGGCTTAACTCCCTCGGCCTCGACACGCGCGAGCTGGGCGTTGAGATCGCTGCGCGCAAAATTTTGGACAGCGACGGCGCCGTGATCGCCACGGCCGCATACCCCCAGATGATGACCGCCTGGGAGCGGGTCTACCGCATGCTGCGCGATGCGTTCCCGGCAGATCGCTACCACCGCGGGCGGGGGCTTAGGGCATTTGTGCAAAATAGCAGCGGCGTTGTCGCCTATTTCACCGACGGCGGCACCGTGGAGGCAGACCTGTTGGTCGGCGCTGACGGGCTGCGCTCGACCGTACGGCAGCGATGCCTGCCCGCCGTGGCGCCGCTTTATGCGGGCTACGTGGCTTGGCGCGCCATCGTGCCGGAAAGGGCACTGCCGCCGGCGGTCCATGATGAGCTTTTTGCCGCGATGACGTTCGGCCTGCCGCCGGGCGAGCAGTTTCTCGGCTATCCGATCGCCGGCCCCGACAACAATCTGCGACCGGGGCAGCGCCGTTACAACGTCGTCTGGTACCGACCGGCGGACGAGGCCAAAGAGCTTGGCTGGCTCCTCACCGACGAGCGCGGAACCACCCACGCGGTCTCCATTCCGCCGCCGCTCATCCGCCGCGACGCCATCGCCGGCATGCACGCCGCCGCCGAGCACCTCCTGGCGCCGCAATTGCGCGCGATCGTGCCCTTGATCGAGGAGCCGATCCTGCAGCCGATCTACGATCTGGCGAGCCCGCGTCTTGCTTTCGGTCGGGTCGCTATCATGGGCGACGCCGCTTTTGTGGCGCGCCCGCACGTCGGAGCCGGAGTTCTCCAAGGCAGCCGACGACGCGGCGGCGCTGGCCGAGATGCTCGATGCCGACGACGACGTTGAAAACGCGCTTCGCCGCTTCGAGGCGCGGCGGCTGCCGGAAGGCAACCGCGTCATCGAGCGTGCCCGGCACCTTGGCGCTTACCTGCAGGCGACGAAGAGCGCCGAGGAGCGGGCGCGCTCTGACCGGCACGGCATTCCCGAAGCGGTTCTCGCCGAAACCGCGGTACTGGATTTCCTCGACGTATGAACTTGGAAACTCGTGGCGCGATCAGGCGCGCGCTCTGCGCTCTAACGGCGAGCGCCCTGTCGCCGGATCGGAGCGAGCGCTAGATAGCAACTTCCAGCGCGCGATTGAGGTCGAGATAAAGATCATCAGCATCTTCCAGACCGGCAGACAACCGCAGCAGGTCGCCGGGGCAGGGCGAGCCTTCTCCTTCAATCGAAGCGCGGTGCTCGATGAGGCTCTCGATACCTCCGAATGAAGTCGCCCGTTTCCACAGTACGACGGAAGCGGCGACAGCAATGGCGGCTAACTCGCCTTTTTTGATGCGGATTGAAAACATGCCGCCGAACTCCCCGTTCATCTGCCGGAGCGCGACTTTGTGGCCGATGTGCCGTTCAAGACCGGGATAGAGGACCGCCGACACTGCCGGATGTCCGACCAACCGCGCCGCAAGGTTCGCCGCCGTCTGCGCTTGTCTGCGGATACGAAGATCGAGCGTACGCATTCCGCGCATCAGCAGCCAAGCATCGAAGCCGCCGAGCGCGCTCCCGAGTTGCGCGCGCGTTTTTCGAATTCGCTCCCACAACCGGTCTTCACGCACGGCAGCCAGCGCTCCGGCAATGACGTCTGAATGACCATTGAGATATTTGGTTGCCGAGTGCATGACGATGTCGGCGCCCAGCGAAAGCGGTTGGCTCAAGATTGGAGTGGCGACCGTCGAATCGACGCAGAGGATGGCATCGTGGGCGTGAGCGATATCGGCGACGGCCGCAATGTCGGTAATCGTCCACAGCGGATTGCTCGGGGTCTCGATCCAAAAAAGACCGGTCTCGCCCGGCCTCACCGCGGCGCGCACAGCGTCAAGGTCGGACGTCTCGACAAAAGTGACGCGGTGACCATAACGGCCAATCTCGCGCAACCAGAAGCGAAAGCCCCAATACATCACTTGTGAGGCAATGACGTGCGTCGGCTTCTCCAGCGCGAGAAAGATGCTGGTCGCCGCAGCCATGCCCGAGCCGAATAACAGCGCCTCTTCCGCTCGCTCCAAGGCGGCCATGAGCCTTTCGGCCTGCTGCACCGACGCATTGTCGGTTCGGCCATAGACGTGGCCGGCGGGATAGCCGTTATCGGCGTCGCGCAAATAGGTCGCCGACATGTGGATCGGCGGAATGACAGCCTTTGTTACCGGCTCGTGGCCACCGAATGCTTGCGCCGCCAGGGTCTGAATCGAAACGGGGTTTGTTAGGTCGTCCATCTCTTTCACTCAAATCGGCAATGGCAGCGGCAATGCTAAAGAACGCTGCGATACCGGCGGTGACGCGCCAGCATAGTTTCTTAGAAAGCCCGGCCGGGTAAACTTGTCGTGCTAAGTGCTGCGTGGTCCGGTAAAATTGTCGTGCTGATTGCCGCCTCAGCGGGCTCCCCAGCGTGGCGCCCGTTCTGCCGCCCTATCAGGTCGTGACTTCGTCGCGGAAGTTGGCGGCCGGCGGGCGGGCGGCAAGAAGCTTGGGATAGAACCGTTTGAAATCCGAAATGATGGTTTCAAACGGCACCTCCGCAAATGCGCCGCGGTCTTTAAGATATTCCATGTGCCGGCGGCCAGTCCGGTCGAACGGTTGAAACAGGCTGTCGTGAGCGCCATCGAACTCCAGCGGGGCGATGTTGGCTCGCGCGCAGAGCGCCGCATCGAAGGCCGGGGTGCACTTCACCCACTTATCGTCGATGTTCAGTTCCGTATACGAGTGCCAGTAGAAAGTGTCGCCGACCATTTCCATCAGGCGTTTCGAGGTCAGGTGGTTGCGCACGTCGGCGTAGCCGGGGCGCGCGGGAATGCCGCTGGCGCGGGCCGCCGCCGCAAGCACGGCGGATTTACCAACGCAGAAACCTTTGCCGGCATCAAGCACCGAGCTGGCGCGGAACACATCAGGATCCAGAAAGTCGACATAGGGGTCATATTGGATCGAGTCGCGCACCGCGGCGTAAAGCGCGATCGCCTTGTCCTTCGCCGTATGCGCCTCTCCAACGGCTTTCCGCGCGAAGGCTCGTATCGCCGCATCGTCGCAATCGACAAAAGGCGTGGCTTGCAGGTACTCGGTATCGCCCGCCGTCATTTTAGCAGCGCCTCCAAGCGCGGGGCCCGATCCTCACGGGCGATACGGGAATGGTCAAGTCTGCCCGCCAATGCTTTTGCGGTCACCGCACGCGCCGCAGCGGCGGTGGCGCCCAGCTTCCGTTCAGCACCGCGGCCCTCGGCGCATAGAGCCGCATGGTCAATCCAAGCGCGCCGGCACTCGGCGACGGCAGCCAATTGGCGGTTCGGTCGCCGCCCGGATCATCGTGCTGGACATAGAGGTCGAGCGATCCGTCGGAATTGTATTTCAGCGCATCGCGATCGCCGATGGCAAAGCGGTTGATCGCATTGGCGACCTGGAACCCTTCCGTGTCGTACATGGTCAGCGACCAGAACGCATCGACCGGCGGCAGGTCGTCTTTGCTGAAATGCAGGACATAGCGGTTATCGCCGGTCGGACGCTTGCCGTCGGCGTCAGTGACGACCAGCGGATAAACCGCGTCTTCGGGTTGATTGGCGCCGAGACCGACTTGCGCAACAATGGCGCGCTTGAGGTAGGAATTGCCGTAGACGCCAATGGTGTCGGTATTGATTTGCCAGCCGTTGACGATTTTGCCGAGCGTCGGGAGCTTGGCCCGCATCGCCTTCAGGCCGTCCGCGGCGGCGCGCTTGAGCGCCTCCTGAACGGCTGGATCGAGACGTTCCGGTTGGTAGCTTTGGCCAATCTCGATGCCGATGCGCTTTAGCCTCGCGACCATCGACCAGTCGGTGAGGTGCGGCGGGTTCACCTTCATCAGCTCGACCGCAGCTTTGAAATAGGCCAAAGCCGGCATGGTGTTGACGATCTCAAGCGGGGGAGGCGCCTTGGTGTCGGGCAGGGCCTCGATTCTGGGCTGAGACGCCGCGTGGCCCCACTGCGACAGCGGCGTGATCGTGTACCCGTCCTGGATCTTGTTTACGGCCGCGTAGTCATGGGGGCCGTTGGTCTGCGTGCGGCCGATGATCCACACATATGGCGTTGGCGCCTCGATGCGCATCACGCCGGCGGGCAGGTCTCCGGTCCAGCCGCGCGGCACCACGGCAAAGTGAGCGGCGGCCGTGCCGGTCGTGCGTTTTCCCGGGACCGCGAACACATCGGTCCACATGTCGAGCATCGGCAGGAGATAATAGCGTCCGCCGGTGTCTGGCGCCGACACGATCATCGGCTCCTTGGAGAGATCGAGCCAAACAGAAGAATAAAGCGTGTCGAAATTGGGCCGCACGACAGCCCTGAAGTCGGCCGGGGGAAAGGTGCGGATGTGAAAGAACCTGTTGGCGAGGCTGTTAGCCGGCTGCCCCGGAATGCTGTTGGTCTGCTGTCGCGTTACGTCCATGGTGACTAGCGGATAAAAATAGACGTAGGCTTCCATGCCGATTTCGTAGGCTTCCTGCGCGCTGATGTTGACCTGCGCGTCCGCCGCGTTGGGCGAGCAGGTCGCCGCGCCGATCAGCAATGCCAGAGTAACGGCGCGGGCATCGAAAAGCGCGGTCGTCAAACTCATGGCGGTCTCCAGCATCCTTCGCTTCGAACGCCAGCGCTTTGTTGCCGACTGCCGCAAGCGCCGGCGCGGCGGGGGCGCAGCCCGCATCAAACGTGCTGGCCGCCGTTGATGTAGATCTCGGCGCCGTTGACGTAGGACGAAGCCTCCGTGCACAGCACGTAGATCATTTTCGCTACTTCATCCGGGGTGCCGAGGCGGTGCATTGGGATCATCTCGACGATCTTCTCCGTGCCGGGCGAAAGCATGGCGGTGTCGATCTCGCCGGGCGCGATGGCGTTGACGCGCACGCCCACTGCGCCGAAATCGTACGCCATCTCGCGCGTCAGCGCGGCCAGCGCCGCCTTCGACGTCGCATAAGCCGCGCCGGCGAAGGGATGCACGCGCGAGCCGGCGATCGAAGTGACGTTGACGACCGAGCCTTTGGCGGCCTTGAGCTCATCAAGAAGCCCGCGCGCCAGCATGACGGGCGCAAAGAAGTTCACCTGAAAAACATGGTGCCAGTCTTCGCGCGAGGTTTGGATCGATCCGAGCCGCGTGCCGCCCGCCGCCTTGGGTGAGATGGCGGCGTTGTTGACCAATGCATGCAGCTCGCCGTTAAGCCGCCGCTTGATCTCGGCGATCGCCTCATCGGTGCTCTCAGTATCTGCCAGATCGACCTGGATGTGGTCCTCCGGCCCCGCTTCCCACGGACAATTCTCCGGGAACGGATGCCGCGAGCAGGTGATGACGCGCCAGCCGGCGGCGGAGAAGCGCTTGACCGTGGCGTGGCCGATGCCGCGGCTGGCTCCGGTGAGAAGCAATGTCCGGTCTGGCCGGTTGCTCAGTGGCATCTTTTCTTTTCCAATCCAGCCGCTGCGGCTGTTTCACTTTTCGATATCACGCGTGGTGTTCGTTGGAGCCATGATCTGATCCGAAAACCGGATTCCACTTCTCGGGATCAGGCTCATGGATTTCGGGATCAGGCTCATGGATAAAGCCGCGTCTTGTTCCACGGCGCGTTCGCGTCTCCGCGCCGAAAGGTAATTCGGTCGTGCAGGCGGAACGGCCGTTCCTGCCAGAATTCGATTTCCTGCGGCACCACGCGATAGCCCGACCAATGCGGCGGCCGCGGCACAGCGCCGACTGCGAATTTTGCCGTGTAGCGCGCGACCGCTTTCTCGAACGCCAGCCGGCTTTCGAGCGCGGCGGACTGTTTGCTCGCCCAGGCGCCGATCTGCGCCATGCGCGAGCGGGTCGCGAAATAGCTGTCGGCTTCGGCAGCCGAGACCGGTTCGACGCTGCCGCGCGCGCGGACCTGGCGCTGCAGCGACTTCCAGTAAAACGTCAGCGCGGCCTTGGGCGCGGCCGCCAATTCATGGCCCTTCACGCTGCCGAGATTGGTGTAGAAAACGAAGCCGCGCTCGTCGACCCCCTTCAGCAAGACCATGCGAACATTGGGCATTCCCTCGGCATCGACCGTGGCGAGCGCCATGGCTTCGGGGTTGACCGGTTCGGCGCGTTTGGCCTCGGCAAACCATGTGTTAAACAGGCGCAGTGGCTCGTCGGCTGCGGCGAAGTCACCGCCCGTTAACCATCCGGGGTGTTCTATCGGCGCAGTGTCGGTCATTCGGTTGGGAGTACCGCCGTTGCTCGCCTGCGGCGATCGGGAAGTGGGCCGCCGGCCTCTATATAATGGAACGGCGCTGCTACGCCTATGTCGGCCGGCGCGCAGGCTCGCCGCCGCCGTGGCGGTGCTTGGTGCGGTTGTCGCGGGCGGCTGTTCCCTTCCGCTCGATTCGATGATGACAAAAAGCGAAGCGGACGCGGAGCAAACCGGCGACATCCCGCCGAATGGCCCGGTTCACCGCACGGCTGAGGCGGGGACAATGTCGGAGGCCGATCTCGCCTATGCGCGAGCGGTCGCTGCCGATGCGCTGGGACGCGGCACGAGCGATAGCAGTATTCCGTGGGAGAATCCGCATACCGGTGCCGGCGGCAACATCACGCCGCTTGCCGCATCCCATAGCGACGGCACCTTCATCTGCCGTGACTTCCTGGCGAGCTACCTCCACGGGCAATCGGAAGCTTGGCTCCAGGGCGAGGCTTGCCGCACGGCGCATGGCAAGTGGGAAGTGAAGAACTTAAAGCCGCTGAAGCAGGGCTGACCGAGCGATCCGAACGGTTGCCGCCAGGATTTGCATTGCAGGGCGGGCGCTTAAATCCCACATTGAAGACCACGGGCGGGCGGGGCCGGCCCAAAAACCGAATGGAGTCCATGGGGAATGCGTGATCCCTATGAGGTGCTGGGCGTTGATCGCAAGGCGAGCGCTGCCGACATCAAGGGCGCCTTCCGACGTCTGGCAAAAAAACTGCATCCCGACGCCAACAAGAACGATCCCAAGGCGGCGTCTCGCTTTGCCGAGATAAATGCCGCGTATGAGATCCTCGGCGAGGATGACAAACGCAAGGCGTTCGACCGCGGCGAAATTGACGCCGAAGGCAAACCGCGATTCGAGGGATTTGGGGGAGGGGCCGGACCGCGCCCTGGCGGTTTTGCTCCGGACGCTGAGTTCGAGACTTTCAGCTTCGGTCCCGAGGGCTTTGCCCGAGGCGCCCGGCGTGGCCGAGGGGGGCCTGGGGGGGGCGGCTTCGAGGACATTCTGCGGGAAGCCTTCGGCGGCGCTGGGCGCCGCGGCGGAGCCGGGGCGGCGTTTGAGGCTGAGGATTTCGGCGCTGGCGCTGATGTTGCCGCGGCGCTGACGATCTCGCTGCCGGAGGCGGCCCACGGTGTCGCCCAGCGGGTGCGGCTGCCTTCGGGCAAGGATGTCGAGGTCAAGATTCCTGCCGGAATTACCAACGGCCAGCAGGTTCGGCTCCGCGGCCAGGGCATGGCGGGGCCGGGCGGGGCCGGAGATGTGCTGATCACCGTTTCCATCGCGCCGCATCCGATCTTTACGCTGGATGGCACGGATGTCCGGCTTGACCTGCCGATCACGCTTTACGAAGCCGTGCTCGGTTCCAAGGTGCGCGTGCCGACCCTCGATAAGCCGGTAGAACTCAAAGTTCCGCCCGGAACGAGCGGTGGCCGCACCTTCCGCCTCAAGGGCAAAGGCTTTCCGGCCAAGAAGGACCACGGCGATCTCCTCGCGACTGTCCGCATCATGCTGCCCGAGATCAGCGATCCCGAGCTCGAAGCGTTGATGAAGAAGTGGCAAACCGAGAAGCCTTACGATCCGCGCAAGGGCATGTAGTCACTCTCTACTGGGCGCTCTTAATTGCTGCGAGGCGGACGTCTCCCGCAGTTTTTGCGGCGAGGATGAGTGGAAGCTGCCCATCGAGGCGCGCTTGCTGCGCCCCACGCCCCTATGCCATAGGAGGCCCGGGCGCCGAAAATCGTCGTAGCGGGGTCGGAGAATGTCGGAAATCTCGGGCCTCATGCACGGCAAGCGCGGCCTGATCGTCGGGGTCGCCAATCAGCGTTCGCTCGCTTGGGGTATCGCCAAAGCCTGCCACGCGCACGGTGCTGCGCTCGCATTCAGCTATCAAGGCGACTCGCTCAAGCGGCGCGTCGAGCCGCTAGCCCAGGAGGTTGGTGGCATAGTCGTCGGCCATTGCGACGTCACCGAACCGGCCACCATCGACGCGGTATTCGCCAAGGTGCAATCGGCCTGGGGCGGAATCGATTTCCTCGTCCACGCGATCGCCTTCTCGGATCGTGCGCAGCTCGACGGCCGCTATGTCGACACCACGGAAAACAATTTCACTCAGACCATGCTGGTAAGCTGCTATTCGCTCACCTCACTGGTGCAACGCGCCGAGAAGATGATGCCGAATGGCGGCTCCATCCTTACGCTCACCTATTACGGAGCGGAGAAATGGATGCCCCATTACAACGTGATGGGCGTCGCTAAAGCCGCGCTGGAAGCATCCGTGGTCTATCTCGCCGCCGATCTCGGCGTGAAGAATATCCGCGTCAACGCCATCTCGTCGGGACCGATCAAGACGCTCGCTGCCGCCGGCATCGCCGATCTGCGCTATATCTTCAAGTGGAACGAATACAACGCGCCGCTGCGGCGCAATGTGACGATCGACGACGTCGGGGGAGCGGGCGTCTATCTGCTCTCCGATCTGTCGCGCGGCGTCACCGGTGAAGTGCACCATGTCGATGCCGGCTATCATATCGTCGGCATGAAACATCCCGACGCGCCCGACATCGCCGTCGGCAAGGAGTGACGTTCTTCGCGCGGCTGGCTTGCACCGAGGGACCCTGATTTTGGCTTGCAGCGTCTGGATTTGAAATTACGGATGCTGCCGGCAAAATAAGTTCGGCAGATGAGGCTGCGCGGCGAATTCGTGTCGCTGCTAAAAAGCGCAGCGGCCGGACATTGGGTCCAGCCGCTGTTACGAAACACCGCTCAAGGCGCCTCGTGGATTTCGAAGCTGACGCTACGGCCTCAATACGAGGCCACGCGCGAGCTTACGACTTGGTCTTCTTCTTCTTCTTCGACTTCTTCGTAGCCATGGCTTTGCTTCCTTGTTGCGTGGTGAATTTATGGCAGGGTTGAGGTCAAGCTTTACGGGCGCTGTCTCGGCCCCCTTGCCTTCGCCCCCCCTTACCGCCGCAAACGATGGCACAGGACGCATTTTTCCGCAACTGGAAAATCGAAAATAGTCCTTATTTTTCCGTAGCTTAACGGATATTCAGCTTGCCATTAATCGGCGTTCAGCGAGATGAATACGACATGAACGTCGACGCTGGGACCGGCCGCGCAATCGGGGCCGTTCGGTGGAATTATTTGGCCAGCACAAACCGCGTAGGGCTGCACAAATACTCGCGCCGCGGTCGGCCAAGCGTATTTGACCGGCCGGATGACGCGGGCTACCAAGCCCACACGCCTTGCCAAGATCGTTCAGCATCGTTTTGCGCTTATGTCATTCAATACATTCGGGCATTTGTTCCGAGTCACCACCTTCGGCGAGAGCCACGGGTCCGCAATCGGCTGCGTGGTCGACGGCTGCCCGCCGCGTATTCCCCTCAGCGCCGACGATATCCAGCCCTATCTCGATCGGCGCCGCCCCGGCCAGTCGCGTTTCACCACCCAGCGACAGGAGCCGGACGCGATCAAAATCCTCTCCGGCGTGTTTTTGGATGAAGTGAGCGGTCAGCAAGTGACTACTGGCACGCCGATCGCGCTCGTCATCGACAATGTCGACCAGCGCACCAAGGATTACTCCGATATCAAGGACAAATATCGCCCCGGCCACGCCGACTACACCTACGACATCAAATACGGCCTGCGCGACTATCGCGGCGGCGGCCGCCAGTCGGCGCGCGAGACGGCGATGCGGGTGGCGGCCGGCGCCATTGCGCGCAAAATCGTGCCCGGCCTGCAGGTGCGCGGCGCGCTGGTGCAGATTGGTCCGCACCGGATCGATCGCGGCGCGGTGGGATTGGGCGGAGGTTGAGCGCAATCCGTTCTTCTGTCCCGACGCGGAAAAGGCCGCGTTCTTCGCCGAATACCTCGATGGCGTGCGCAAGCGCGGCTCGTCGGTCGGCGCGGTCATCGAGGTGGTGGCCGAGGGCATGCCGGCCGGCCTCGGCGCGCCGATCTATGGCAAGCTCGACGCCGATCTCGCCGCCGCGCTCATGAGCATCAATGCCGTCAAGGGCGTCGAGATCGGCGCCGGCTTCGGCGCCGCGGAGCTTGCCGGCGAGGAGAACAGCGACGAGATGCGGATGGGCAACGACGGCAAGCCGATCTTTCTCTCCAACCATGCCGGCGGCATTCTCGGCGGCATTTCCACCGGCCGGCCGGTGGTCGCGCGCTTTGCGGTCAAGCCCACTTCTTCGATCCTCACCCCGCAGCGCACGGTCGACCGCTACGGCCATGACACCGAAATCGCGACGACCGGACGTCACGATCCTTGCGTCGGCATTCGCGCGGTGCCGGTCGGCGAAGCCATGGTGGCGTGCGTCGTCGCCGATCATTATTTGCGTCAGCGCGGCCAGGTCGGCGACGTGCCGGAATGGCCGTTTCCGCCGCCGCAGCGCTGAGCGCGGGCAGGCAGATCGAGGCGAATAGATAAAAAATGGATGACGCTCACCAACGCATTCGGACGGCCATAAGCGCGTTCGCGCGCGGCGAGATCGTCATCGTCGCCGATGACGATGACCGTGAAAACGAAGGCGATCTGTTCGTCGCCGCCTCGCTGTGCACGCCCGAGAAGATGGCCTTCATCATCCGCCACACCTCGGGCATCGTCTGCGCGCCTCTGGCGCAGGACGAAGCACGGCGGCTGCATCTCGATCCCATGGTAGCGCGCAACGATGCACCGCTTGGCACCGCCTTCACGGTCTCGGTCGACGTTCGCCACGGGCTGACCACCGGCATCTCCGCGGAAGAACGCTCCAACACGGTGCGCGCGCTCGCTAACGGCAATATGGGCGCGGCCGATTTCGTGCGGCCCGGCCACGTGTTTCCGCTGGTGGCCAAGGAAGGTGGCGTGCTCATGCGCTCGGGCCACACCGAAGCCTGCATCGACCTTTGCCGGCTCGCCGGCCTGCCGCCGGTCGGCGTGCTCGCCGAGCTCATGAACGATGACGGCACGGTAATGCGCGGGCCCGAGATCGCCGCCTTCGCCGCGCGTCACAAACTGCAGCGCCTCACCATCGCCGATTTGATCGCCTACCGGCAGGCGCGCGACAAGCTGATCGAGCGGGTCGGCGAGTTTCCGGTGGAATCGGAGATCGGCACGTTGACCGGCTATGCGTTCCTGACGCCGTTCGATCCGGTCTATCACATGGCATTCGTCTACGGGCGCATTGGCGACGGCCAGAACGTGCTGACGCGGTTGCATCGCGCCAATCTCATAATCGATATGTTCGGCGGGGCCAAGGCGGTTCACGGACGCTCGACCGCTTCAAGGCCGAGGGCAGGGGAGTACTCGTCGTGTTGCGCGACGGCACCGCCGGCGTGCCCGTCGTCGCCATTCCCAAATCCGAGGAAACGGCCTCCGGCGAGGCGCGTACGCGACAATGGCGCGAAGTCGGTCTCGGCGCTCAGATTTTGAAGGATCTCGGCGTTACCTCGATCCGGCTTCTGACCTTTTCGCGCCACATGACCTATGTCGGCCTCTCCGGCTTCGGCATTGAGATCGTCGGAACCGAGCCGGTCGAGGTGTGAAGGCGCCGCCCGGCGCATTGCAACGGTCGAGGGTGAAAATGAACAGGATCATGTCGCGGTTTGGCCTTGCCTTCGCGTTCGTCGGCATCGGCCTCGCTCTGTCGGCCTGCGGCTACAACACCATTCCAACGCTGGAGGAAACGGCCAAGGCGCGTTGGTCGGATGTGCAGAACCAATACCAGCGCCGCACCGATCTCATTCCCAATCTGGTGGCTACGGTCCAGGGCTACGCCAAGCAAGAACGCGAGGTTCTCACCGCTGTGGTCGAAGCCCGCGCCAAGGCGACGCAAGTAAAAGTCGACGCGTCGCAACTCACCGATCCGGACAAGCTCAAGGCCTTCCAGGATGCGCAAAACCAGTTGTCGGGCGCGCTTGGCCGGCTGCTGGCGGTATCCGAGAATTATCCCGATCTCAAGTCCAACGCCAATTTCCTGGCGCTGCAGTCGCAGCTTGAAGGCACCGAAAACCGTATCGCGGTAGCGCGGCGCGATTACATCGAGGCGGTGCGCGCCTACAACACGGCGCTGCGTACGTTCCCGACCGTGCTGTGGGCGAAAACCGCCTTTTCCGGCAACAAGCCGATGGCGGAATTCACCGCGACTGAAGGCGCCGAAAAGCCGCCGCAGGTAAAGTTTTGATGCCGCGGCCTTGTCATTACGGGCTGGCCCGAAGGGTCGAGCCTGGCATCTATGACCACGACAACTCGTTGGCGCGCCCAAGAATGACCGCGGGTGTGATCGCCGCTCTCTTCTCTCTTTCACGTCGCTCGCCTTCGCGCTCGATTTTCCGGCGTTGACCGGCCGCGTGGTCGATCAGGCGGGCGTGATGTCGGGCGAGAGCCGCAGCGATATCGAGGCGAAATCGAAGCAGCTTGAAGACAAATCCGGCATCCAGCTCGTTGTCGCCACCGTCAAATCCCTCCAAGGGAGCGACATCGAGACCTATGCCAACGAGCTTTTCCGCTTCTGGAAGCTCGGCGAAGCCAAGAAGAACAATGGCGTGCTGCTGCTCGTCGCTCCGGCCGAACACAAAGTGCGCATCGAGGTCGGCTACGGTCTCGAAGGCACGCTGACCGATGCGTTGTCGTCGGTGATCATATCGAGCGCGATCGTCCCGCACTTCAAGACCGGTGATTTTTCCGGCGGCATCGAGCGCGGCGTCGACGGCATCATCAGCGTGCTCACCACCGATGCCGCCGAATGGCAGCGCAAGGTCAAGGTGCGGTCGGAAGGCTCGTCGAGCGACTTCGACAAACTGTTCCCGATTTTGTTTTTCGTGCTGATCTTCTTCATCATCTGGTATTTGATCCGCCACGCGGGCGGCCCGCCATCGGGCCGAAGCGGACGCCGCGGTCCGCTCTTTGTTCCTTACGGCGGCTCGTGGGGTTCGTCGGGCGGGGACAGCGGCGGATTTTCCGGAGGTGGGGGTTTTGGCGGCGGGTTCTCCGGCGGCGGCGGTTCCTCGGGCGGCGGCGGGGCGTCGGGGGGCTGGTGATGGAGTTTACCGCCGAAGATCGTCAGGCAATCGCGGCCGCCATCGGCGAGGCGGAGAAGAGGAGCGGCGGGCAAATTGTCTGCGTGCTGGCGCGCTCGTCGTCGGACTATGCGCATGTGCCGATCCTGTGGGCGAGTGCGCTGGCGTTGTTGACTCCTTGGCCGCTCATTGAGTTCACGCAGTACAGCGTACAGCTGATTTGTTTGGTCCAGATCGCGGTCTTCATTGTTGCCGCGCTGGTATTTTCGTGGACGCCGCTGCGTCTTGCGCTGGTACCGCGCGCGGTGCGGCGCGCGCGGGCGCATCGCGCCGCGCTCGAGCAGTTCGTCGTCCGCCGCGTCGCCCACACCAAGCACCGCACCGGTGTGCTTATCTTCGTGTCGCTGGCCGAGCGTTATGCTCGCATCATCGCTGACGAAGGCATTGCGCAAAAAGTGCAGGGTTCGGAGTGGCAGGCCGCGGTCGACGCCCTCACAAGCCATATGCGCGCCGGGCGTATTGCTGCGGGATTCGGCGCCGCCATCGAGCGTTGCGGGGACGTGCTGGCGGCCAACGCCCCGCCCGATGGTTCGCCCAACGAACTGCCCGATCGGCTCTACACGATGTAGTGCGAATTCCCGCTCCCCCCTGGTCAGGGCAGAAAAACCGGAAGGAAACGCCATGCTGGTTGGCGTGCCTAGGGAAATCAAAGACAACGAGTACCGCGTCGGCATCGTGCCCGCGACCGTACGCGAACTCACGGAAGCGGGCCATCAGGTTTTGATCGAAATCGGAGCGGGGTCCGGCGCCGGCCTGCCCGACGACCAATATAAAGCCGCGGGTGCCGAGATCGTAAAAGACGCCGATGCCGTCTATGGTCGCGCCGAACTGATTGTGAAGGTGAAGGAGCCGCTTGCGGCGGAACGCAAGAAACTGCACCGGGGCCAGGTCCTGTTCGCGTATCTGCATCTGGCGCCAGATCGCGAGCAGACCGAAGATTTGATCCAGGCGGGAGTGACGGCGATCGCCTATGAAACCGTGACCGGTCCGCAGGGCACGCTGCCCCTGCTCACGCCGATGTCAGAGGTTGCCGGACGGATGGCGCCGCATGTCGGTGCGCACTGTCTCGAAAAAGAGAACGGCGGCCGCGGGGTTTTGCTCGCCGGCGTACCCGGGGTCTCTCCGGCAAGCGTCGTCATCCTCGGCGGCGGCGTCGCCGGAACGAACGCGGCGTTGATCGCGTCCGGGATGGGCGCCGATGTTGCCGTCCTCGATCGCAATCCGGAGGCGTTGCGCCGGGTCGACGCCACGCTGGGCGGCCGCGTGCGGACGCTGTTTTCCACCCGGGATGTGGTCGAAGTTCTCTGCCGGCGCGCCGATCTCGTCATCGCCACAGTGCTGGTAGCCGGCGCGACCGCGCCGAAATTGATTTCGGCGCAAACCGTCAAGGCGATGAAGCCGGGATCAGTGATCGTCGATGTCGCCATCGACCAGGGCGGTTGCGCGGAGACTTCGCGGCCGACCACCCATTCGCATCCGACCTACGTGATCGACGAGGTCGTGCACTACTGCGTGACCAACATGCCGGGCGCCGTCGCCCGGACCTCGACCTTTGCGCTGAGCAATGTCACCACCTCGTTTGTGCTCGCACTCGCCAGCAAAGGCTGGCGGCGGGCATTGAACGACGACCTGCATTTGCGCGAGGGGCTCAATGTGCACGACGGTAGCATCACCTATCGTGCCGTCGCCGATGCGCTCAAGCTGCCATATACTCACGCGGAACAGGCCCTCCTATCCAGCCGGTGAGCGGCGCCCCGGTTTCTGCGGGCGGCAGGTGCTAGGATGTTTGGCGAGGTCCGCTGCTTCGCCAGCAAGTCCTCGGATCGCCGCCTGAGCGTAGAGGAAACGGCAATGGCACAGGAGCAAGCGCCGCCGGCAGGTCCAGACCTCGCTAACGGCGTCGTCGTCGGGGATTTTCGAGACGGAAAGCTGTTAGGTCACGTCGGCGAAGAGGAGGTGCTGCTGATTCAAAGCGGCGCCGAAGTGCTCGCGATCGGCGCGCATTGTACCCACTATCATGGCCCGCTGGCCGAGGGCCTTGTCGTCGGCGATACCGTGCGCTGCCCTTGGCATCATGCCTGCTTCGATCTGCGGACCGGGGAAGCGCTGCGCGCCCCGGCGCTGAGCTCGGTCGAATGCTGGAAGGTCGAACAGCGGGACGGCCGAATTTTTGTGAAAGAAAAACTCGCGCAACCAAAGCCGCGGGTTGCGGCCGCGGCGCCGACTGCGCCCGGCAAGATCGTCATCGTCGGCGGCGGCGCAGCGGGTTTCGCGGCGGCTGAAATGCTGCGGCGGCGCGACTATCGCGGCAGCATCATCATGTTGAGCGATGACGCGGCGCCGCCGGTCGACCGGCCGAATCTCTCCAAGGACTATCTCGCCGGCAGCGCGCCGGAGGACTGGCTGCCGCTGCGGCCGGACAATTTCTATACCGACAGCGGCATCGAGCTGCGCCTGAACGCCAAAGTCCTGGACATCGATATCCGGCAGCGCGAAGTCCATGTCGCGGGTGCTGCCGGCGTGCCTTACGACCGACTGCTGCTGGCGACGGGCGCCGAGCCGGTGCGGCTCCCGGTCCCGGGGGCCGATCAATCCCACATCCGCACGTTGCGCTCGCTGGCTGATTGCAACGCAATCATCGAAGCTGCGAAAGACGCAAAACGAGCGCTGGTCATCGGCGCGAGCTTTATCGGACTCGAGACGGCGGCCTCGCTGCGTGCGCGCAATGTCGAGGTCCATGTGGTAGCGCCGGAGACCCGGCCGATGCAGCGCGTGCTCGGGCCGCAGCTCGGCGATTTCATACGCGCACTGCACGAACAGCACGGCGTGGTATTCCACCTCGGCGAGACGGTCGCCGGCTTCGACGGCCGACGCGCGCAGCTCAAGAGCGGCGCCACGCTCGAGGCCGACCTCGTGGTCGCCGGCGTCGGCGTGCGGCCGCGGCTTTCGCTCGCCGAGCAGGCTGGCCTCACCATCGACCGCGGCGTCGTGGTCGATTTCCTGTCTGCAAACCAGCGCCCCCGACGTCTACGCCGCCGGCGACATCGCCCGCTGGCCCGACCCGCATTTCGGTGGTCCGATCCGCGTCGAGCATTGGGTCGTTGCCGAACGCCAGGGCCAAATCGCAGCGGGCAATATGCTGGGATCGGCTGAGCGGTTCGATGCGGTGCCATTCTTTTGGAGCCAGCACTATGACGTGCCGATCAATTATGTCGGTCACGCCGAGCAATGGGACGAAATATCCATCGACGGTAGCGTGGATGCGAAAGACTGTCTGCTGCGCTACAAACAAAATGGGCGTGTGCTCGCAGTCGCTTCGATATTCCGTGATCTCGACAATCTGAAAGCCGAGCTCGCCATGGAGCAGGGCGTCGCACCCTAGAGCGCGCGTTGCCGCGGTGGTCGTCGCATAGCTGAAATTCCGTTATGCAATACCAGACGCTGCCAGAGGCAGTCGCGTAAGCGACGCCCAGACATACATATGACGCTGGCAAGATCACGATGACTTTTACATCTGCCATGCAAGGAGGTTTCGATGGCCCAGCAAGACCCCATTGACCGCAGCAGGCGCGCACTGGTCGGTGCCGGCGGTGCGCTGATCTTGGGCGCGGTTTTCTGGCCGGCCCGTGCATCGGCGCAGACCGCCGCCAAGCTCAATATTGGCGTCATCGGTTCGGGGCATATTGGGGGCACCATCGGCGGCTTGTGGGTCAAGGATGGTCATAAGGTGTTGTTCTCCTCGCGCCACCCTGAGGAGTTGAAGGATCTGGTGGCGAGCCTCGGACCGAATGCCCGGGCCGGCACCGTCGAGCAGGCGATCGCGTTTGGCGATGTCGTTTTCATCGCCGTGCCGTACAAAGCCTTGCCACAGGTCGGCAAGGATTATGGCGCGGCACTCAAGGGCAAGATTGTACTCGATGCCTGCAATTCCACGCAGGCGCGCGACGGCGATATTACCCAAGAAGTCGTGCGCGACGGCATCGGCGTAACCTCGAAGAAATATCTGCCCGGCGCGCGGCTTGTTCGCGCTTTCAACTCCCTCAACTATATGATCTTTGCGAAGGAAGCGAACCGTCCCAATCCCAAATTGGCTATCCCGATCGCCGGCGACGATGCGGAGGCGGTGAAAGTTGCTGAGGGCCTCGTCCGCGATGCCGGCTTCGATCCGGTGCTGGTCGGCGGTCTGAAGGACGCCAGCCGGTTCCAGATGGGCTCGCCCGGCTTCGGCCAGCAGGTGACGGCTGCCGAACTCAAGCAAAAGCTGTCGCTCACGCCATGACGGCCATTACCGCAGCGCTGCGGCGCTGGCTGGGCTGGGCGCTACCGGCGACGCCGAAGGAACGTGCGGCGGCGCTGTGGTCGTTCGCCTATTTCTTCACACTGCTGGCCGGCTATTACGTGCTGCGGCCGCTGCGTGACCAGATGGGCATCGCCGGCGGCGTGAGAAATCTCCCGTGGATGTTCACCGCGACCTTCCTGACACTCATCGTCGCGCAGCCGGTTTACGGCGCGCTGGTGGCGAAGCTGCCGCGCCGGCGGTTCATTCCCATCGTCTATCATTTCTTCGTCGCCAACATCGCCCTGTTCTGGCTGTTCCTCACGCTCGGCATCGCTCCAGTGATTGTCGCGCGGGTGTTCTTCGTCTGGGTCAGCGTGTTCAGCCTGTTCGCGGTGGCGGTGTTCTGGTCGTTCATGGCGGATCTGTTCACCGCCGAACAGGGCAAGCGGCTGTTCGGCTTCATTGGCGCCGGCGGCACCGCCGGAGCTCTTTTGGGTCCGGTCATCACCATTGGGCTGTCGGTGCCGCTCGGTCCGGTCAATCTGTTGATCGCTGCGGCAATCCTGCTCGAAGTTGCGGTATTCTGCGTTTACCGGCTCGAGCGTGCGGCTGCGGCGCAAGCCGGCACGGCCGCAGGCGTGCAAGCCGAACCGAAGCGCGTCGGCGGCAGCGCCTTTGCCGCGCTCCCTGAGCTCCTGCGTTCGCCGTATCTCATCGGCGTCGGCGCCTGGGTCAGCCTGTTGTCGTTCTGTGCGACCATCGTTTATTTCGAACAGGCCAACATCATCTCCGCCACGGTGCATGGCGCCGGTGCGCAGACGCGCATCTTTGCGAGCATCGATCTGGCGGTCGGGTTGCTCAGCCTGGCAACACAAATCTTCGCCACCGGTCAGGTGCTCAAACGTTTCGGCACCGGCGTCGCTGCCGGCGCGCTGCCGGCAGTCTATGTCGCCGGCTTCGCCGCGCTGTTTCTGGCGCCGACGCTTGCCGTCGTCGTGACGCTGCAGGTGGTGCAACGCTGGATGAACTTCGCCATCGCCAATCCGGCACGGCAAGTATTTTTCACCGTGCTCGACCGCGAAGAGAAATACAAAGCCAAGAACCTGATCGACGTGGTAATTTATCGCGGCTCTGATGCGTTGTACGGTTGGGTATTCGACAGTCTGCAAGCGCTCGGGCTGAAATTAGGCGCGATCGCGCTCGTGGTATTGCCGGTCGCCGCGGGCTGGCTGGTTCTGTCGGCCGCTTTGGGACGGGCGCAGGAAAACCGCGCCGCGCGCATCGATGCGGACGCCGGCGCGGCTGCAGCGGGCGCGGCGCAAGGAGAATATGCATGACGAGACGTATGACGCGGCGCGAGTTCGCGATCGCGACCGGTGCCGCTGTGCTGGCACCGCAGGCGCTCGCACAAACCCCGGCGCTGCTCGCTCGCGCCATACCAGGGAGTGGTGAACGCCTGCCGGCGGTCGGGTTGGGCACCGCCCAGGTCTTCGACACCAACGACGAAGCCACCCGGCACAAGGCGGCGGCGGTGCTGCAGGCCCTGATCGCCGGCGGCGGACGGCTGGTCGACACGTCGTCGGTTTATGGGGATGCCGAGGCGGTGCTCGGCGACGTGATCGCAGCCGGGAATCTGCGCGAAAAGCTTTTCATCGCGACCAAACTCGAGTCGCCCGACGCCGCGGAGCTTAAGCGCTCGCAGACCCGTCTGAAGATGGAAAAGTTCGACCTTTTGCAATTTCACAATGTGCGCGATCCGCAGCAGTCGCTGGCCCAGTTCAAGGAATGGAAAGCCCGGGGCGTGTGCCGCTATATCGGCATCACCTCCACCCGGCACGCCGACTTTGCGGCGATCGAAGCGGTACTCGTCCGGGAGAAACCCGATTTCGTGCAGATCGACTATTCGCTCGACGACCGCGAAGCCGAGAAGCGCATCCTGCCGGCGGCGGCCGAGGTCAAGGCCGGCGTACTCACGGCGCTGCCGTTCGGTCGTGCCAGGCTGTTCCGCGCCGTGCACGGCAAGGAGCTTCCCGAGTGGGCGCGCGGCTTCGCGGAAAGCTGGGGCGTGTTCTTTCTCAAATATCTTCTCAGCGATCCGCGGGTGACCGCAGTCATCCCCGGCACCGCCGATCCGGCGCACATGACCGACAATGCCGGCGCCATGCGCGGGCCGCTGCCCGATGCCGACCAGCGCAAGCGCATGGTCGAGTTTGCCGACACGCTTTAGGGCGCTGCCGGGGCCTCTGTCCGCTGCCAACAATTGCCGCGATATTGAAACGGAAATCTGCCATTAGAAGGTGGATTGGTATAATATTTCTTTTTAGTGCCAGATGCTTGGCTATCTTGGGATTTCATTCTATTTGCGGAGACAAGCTGTTCCGGCAAAAGGCGTTGCAATGTCCGAAGTTGCCTACCAGAGCCCGCCGTTCACCTTGCGCTTAAACAATCGGTCAAATCGCGATGCGCCGGCGACGCAGCTCGCACAGCCGGCAAAGTTGGCTCGGGTGGCGTCCAGCCTTGCCGATCAATTCGACGCGCTCGATCTTTTCCAGCGTCTTGTCGCAATCCGTGCGCTGATACCTGGACGAATCGTATTCACGACCGGCTTTGGGCTCGAGGGCCAGGCCATTACTCACGCGATATTCTCGCAAGCGCTGGCGATCGATGTGGCGACGCTGGATACCGGCCGTCTCTTTCCCGAAACATATGAAGTCTGGGCGGAAACCGAGCGCGTTTACGGTGCCCGAATCCTTGCCTTCATGCCGGAGCATAAGAGCGTTGAGGCACTGATCACGAGACAGGGCATCAATGGATTGCGCTCCTCGGTCGATGCGCGGCTCGACTGCTGCGCCGTCCGCAAGGTGGCCCCGTTGGCGCGCGCGCTCGACGGCAGCGCAGCCTGGATCACCGGCATTCGCGCCGACCAGTCCGTCCACCGGGCCGGCCTCTCGCCCGCTTCAATCGACAAGCAGTGCCAACTGATCAAGATCAATCCGCTGTTTGATTGGACGCGCGAACGAACATTCGATTTCCTGCGCGCGCATCAGGTCCCCTACAACCCTCTGCATGATCGCGGCTTTCCGTCCATCGGCTGCGCGCCCTGCACCCGCGCCGTCGCCCCCGGCGAGTCCGAGCGCGCAGGGCGCTGGTGGTGGGAGCAGGCGGGGCAAAAAGAGTGCGGCTTGCACATCGCCGACGGTGGTCGCGTCATGCGCGGAGCGGTGACGCAGGTCTAATTCCTGAAAATTCAGGTCAGGAGCGGGCTCGCGCCTTGGGCTTGAGCACAATCTTTGCTGCATTGCCCCGGCCGCCGGTTGCGATCATGTCGGCGAGGGTCACCTGATCGAGCACGTCGGACATCGCGTCACGAACTTTGGTCATCAACAGACGGACGGTGCAGGTCTTGACGTCGGTGCAGTCCCGGCACGGCTGGTAGGCGGTGCGGCTGGCACAGGCGATCGGAGCCAGCGGCCCGTCGATCGTGCGAATAACATGACCGATTTTGATTTCGCTCGGCGCGCGCGCCAGCATATAGCCGCCGCCCGGACCCTTCCGGCTGTGGACGAAGCCAGAATTGCGCAGTTCGCCGAGAATGGCGTCAAGAAACTTCTTCGGAATGTTGTTCGCCTCAGCGATGTCGGTCGCTTGCGTCGTCGCCCCCGGTTCGAGTCCGGCGAGGTGAGCGAGCGCCTTGAGGCTATACTTTCCTTTTGCGGTGAGCATTGGGCCCTAAATATCATCGATTAAAGCAGGTTTCGAGGTATCCCGCATCGACATCGTGCACCGAGGCGCTGCCGGCCCGCTGAGCGCGAAAGGCAGTTCGGCCCGGCGATGGGCCGGCCGACAGCCCGTATAGAAGGCGAGGACGACCTTGACGGTCAGCCGAAATCCGATCTCGCCGTCCCCCAGTCCGCAATTCACAAGACACCCAACTGTATCGTCAGCACAAATCGCAAAATCGCATAGAATTTTGAGCTTGGACCACGGCGGGCGCAGCATAAATATCGTTCGCGGCGCGATTTGTAGGGAAAAATCTGGCTATTCCCCGGGGATCGAGGTCCTGTAGTTGACAAAATCTATAGACCAACATTTGATGCTGAAGTTTCGTTTACCGGGGCAGATGTCGGGGGCCTTGATGACTGGGTACTAGGCAAGCGTACGCTCACACTGCGCGTATCCCCACGGCACAGTCGCGCAGCGCTGCTCGCTTCTCCGCACGTGCGATATGGCGCCATGGCCGATCCAACCGCACTTCTTTTGGGGTGTGCGTTCAACCGGTCAGTGCAACACCGCTTGTAGTCTATCGGCCGGCGTTTGGAAGCCCAAGGTCTTTCGCGGACGTTGATTGAGCCGCAGAGCAATCGCGTTCAGATAACTCTGAGAGAAGCGCGAGAAGTCGGTTCCTCTCGGGAAGTACTGACGCAGCAGGCCGTTGGTGTTCTCGTTTGAGCCGCGCTGCCAGGGACTGCGCGGATCACAGAAGTAAACCTGGACGTTGGTGGCAACCGTGAAGCGCTTGTGGGCATGCATCTCTTTGCCTTGATCCCAGGTCAGGGAGCGTCGCAACTCCTCAGGCAGCTTGCCGATGTGCTTGGCAAGCGCAGCAACAACAGTCGTCGTGTTCTTGCGGGGGATCTTGACGAGCATCGTGAAGCGGGTATTGCGCTCGACGAGGGTGGCGATGTGCGTGTCGTTCGCTCCGGTAAGAAGGTCTCCTTCCCAATGCCCCGGCACGGCGCGATCCTCAATCTCGGCGGGCCGCTCGCGGATGGAGACCATATCTAGGATATGCCCCTGTCCACTCTTCGCGTTGTGGCTCTTGGGGCGACGCATCCGCCGCGCAGTACGCAACTGCGCCGTCAGCTCCTTCTTCAGCACGCCGCGGGTCTGGATGAACAGGCTGCGATAGATCGCTTCGTGAGATATCTGCATGTCTTGATGGGTTGGGAACTCCTGCTTCAGCCAGCCGGAGATCTGCTGCGGCGACCATTGCAGTGAGAGCTTCTGCGCCACGCGCCATCGTAGCTCCCTGTACAGCGCCAAACGACAAGGCTTGGGGCGCAACGCCCGCTCCCAGGCACGCCGATCAGCCCGGTTTGCACGATAGGCCTGACTGCCGTCGTTGCGCCTGATCTCCCGGCTTACTGTCGATGGCGCCCGTCCGAGGCCCTGGGCGATCTGCCGGATCGACCGGCCCACGGCAATGCCACGCGAAATCTCTTCGCGTTCCTCAAGCCTTAGTGCTGCCAAGGCTCTCCGGCGCGGCGCCGGCACGATTCCTCCATGGAGTACCACGATCCGCTCAACGCCGGTCTTGTTCTTCCTTTCCAGCGCCCGCGAGATGGCTGCAGCACTTTGCCCGTTCTTCCACCGCTCCCACAGCTCGGCCTTCTGCGCTGCAGTGAAACAAATCCGTGACGTCACCATCGCACACCTCCTCACCTCGTAAGATTAGAAGGTGTTGCGCTGATCGGTTGAATCCGCCGGGGCTAAATGAACAGGCTTGGCTTGTTCGCAGCGTTACCGGCGGCAATGCTTCTCGCCGCCGCCGCCCGGACGACGGCGGCGTTAGCGGACGATCCGATTTTGACAAAAGCGCCGGCCGTGAGCGCACCCCCTGCACCGACTTCATGCGACAACGTCCCCGATTTCTTTCTCACCACCTGTCAATTGGCGTGGTTCGGGGTCAGGCTTTACGGCGTGGTCGACGTGGGCGGCGGCTACCAGACCAACGGCGCGCCGTTCAACCCGCAGTACCCGCAAGGAAGCTCATACGTAGTCCAGAAGATGAGCAGGTCCTCGATGTGGACTCTGGCACCGAACGGGCTGAGCCGATCAAGCGTCGGCGTTCGAGTCAACGAGCTAATCGCGCCGGGTTGGGCTTTCGTTAGTGACCTCGAAGCCGGGTTCGATCCTTACTCGCTACAGCTCTCCAATGGTCCGGCATCGATCGCGGAAAATAGAGGCGTGCCGCTCGACGCCCAAAGCGCGAATAATGATTCGAGCCATGCCGGCCAGTTCTACAATGCGCTGGGGTTCGTCGGGGTCAGGTCCGATGTCCTCGGGACGCTGACCTTCTTCCGGCAGAACGCGCTCACCCTGGACGGCGTTTTCGCCTACGATCCGATGGCCGGCTCCTACGCCTTCTCGGCGCTCGGCTTTTCGAGCTCCAACTGCGGGGCAGGCGACACTGAAACGTGCCGCATCACCACGGCCATCAAGTACCGCGAAAATATCGGTCCATTTCGCGTCGCCGCCCTCGCTCAAGTCGGCGGCTACAGCTTGGATAACGGCTCGAACGGCGACTACGAGGGCCAAATCGGCGGCGACATTCCGATCGGCAACTTCGGTTGGGGCGACGGCGTGCTCTCGCTCGACGCCATTTACAAATGGGAAAAGGACGCAGTGAACCTTTCGCTTAGCGGGGTCTCCAACGTTGCCGGCGTGCCGGTCGCGCCGTTCCTGCCGCAGACGCTCACGGCCACGATCTCCAACAACCAAAGCGCCATGGCGCTGGCCAAATACACCGTCGGGTCCTTGAAACTGTACGCCGGCTATGAATGGTATGAACTCGCGCCGCCCAGCGATCCGGTGAATACCGTGACCGGCTTTACCAATATCGGCGGTCTCGCCATGGGCAGCGCCTATAACAACCTGACGGCTATCAACAACGTTGCCTATTCGGCCGGCTGCGGGACCGGCACTTGCAGTGACAAAATTATGCAGGTGATGTGGACGGGCGCAAGGTATTCGGTCGCCAAGGATATCGATGTCGTCGGCGCTTATTATCATTACATCCAAAATGCCTACACCACCGCAAGCTGCGCCAATCCCACCGCGCACTCGCAATGTCAAGGCACGTTCGACGCCGTATCCGGCTTGATCGATTGGCACTTTGGGCCGAAGTGGGACGCCTATATCGGTATGATGTTCTCGCAAGTAAATGCCGGTCTCTCGAACGGCTATCTCTCTCGCAACAACCTCGATCCGACCGTAGGTGTTCGCTTCCGGTTCTGACGACGATGCTGCTGCAACCAGGATATGCGGGGCATTTCCGATCGCGGCAGCTGGAATCTGGCCGTTGGCGCTGTCGCGTCGGCAAGTGGGGCCGGGGGTCGTCGATCTTGACCTCTCCGCGGCGAGAAGGCCTGAAGGGCGCTGCCGCAAAATACATTTTCGCGACGAGAACAACAGTCCAACAGGCCGCTACGTGGCTGTCAGACACCACACGGGAGCTGGGCAATCCTTCAGCCAAGGAGCCTAGCGGCCCCCCGTACCATGATAGTCTGACAAGCCTTCAGGGAAGGTCGTATCACTTCGAAAGTTCAAACAACGACGAGAAGGCGGTAAATCAACAATCCTACAATGTTTCACGGCCGCTGTCCTGACAGGTGCACCTTGCTGGGCTTGCGCGACCGACACGATTGGCAGCGAAAGCAGCGTTGCCATCAGCGCAGTGACAGTTGCTCGGCGTGCCGAGATTGCTTGTTTCAGCATAGGATTTCTCTCCAAGTTTCCTCATCCTACGGGCGGTTATGCGAGGGGCGGCACTCCAATCTTCCCTCGCAGGTTCGCAACAGTATAACAAATTTGGGACAGCCGGAAATTGAAATTTGGACAAAGACCTCTTCAAGCCATTGTCCATAGACGGAATCAGCTGATCGAGCGCATTTGGATCGCGCAAAGATTTACCGCGAAATTGTCACGCATGATATGACCGACCGTCACGCTCACCGAAGGTGTTGTGATGATCGAGCGCCGTCAAGGTCGCGCTTGATCAAGGCGTTGAGCTTGCTCGCCCGCGCAAGCGCGGTTCGCCGCAAGTCACGGCGTTCGAAGGACGAATCTTGCGCGAGCTGGTCCGCAATGCCGGGGCAAAGATGCCTCAACAGCGGCCGGTCTGGCGTCGTCAGCGCCGGCGCCACGCCGGTCGCGCTACCGGGCGTTTTCGTTTACGCCAAGTCGTTGTAGTGTGGCGTGGCATGATCGGTGCTCGCCTTGACATCGGTCTATAGTCAACGGCGCGATCCACGCTAATCTACACACCACATCGAGAGCCAAGAGAACGCGATGGCCACGCTTGAGCACCGCGGCAGACGGATATACTACGAGGTCGCCGGCCCGGCCGACGGCCCCGCATGTGTGCTGGTCAACGGGCTGACCCAATATGTCAAGCTTTGGCACCCCTTCCGGGACGCCTTGGTGACAAAGGGCTTCCACGTCGTCAGCTACGACATGCTGGGGCAGGGCCAGTCGACCAAGCCCAGCCTGTTCATCCCCCAGGACGACCAGGTGGCGGTGCTCGGCGATCTAATCGCCGAATTGGGCCAGCGGCCGATTTTTGTCGCTGGCATCAGCTTCGGCGGCGTGATTGCGCTGCGCTACGCCATCGACCATGGCGACACTATCTCCGGGCTGGTACCGATGTCGAGCTTTGCCGAGATCCCGACGCAATTGCTGCTGCTGGGCACCGCCCTGCGCAGCGCGCTCATCCTGGGCGGCACGACCTTTCTGCAGGATTTGCTGTTCCCGATGAATTTCTCTGGCGAATGGCTGGAGTCCAAGCGCGATCTGATTGAGCTCGCCAGACACCGGGGCTGGCTGGTCAACGATGTGTACGCTCTGCAAAATCTGATGGAATCGTTTCTCGACTTCGAACCGCTCACCGCTCAGCTGTCGGCGATCCGGGTGCCGACCATGCTCTTGACCGGCGAGTTCGATTTCCTCACGCCGCGGGCACTGCAGGATTCGTTGCGCACGCACATCCCGGACAGCGCAATGGTCATCATTCCCCGCGCCTTTCACGCCTTCACGCTGGAGAAGCCGCAATTGACCGCCTACTTGCTCGCGGGGTTCGCCGAGGATGTGCTGGCGGGCCGCTGGTACGGCAAGCAAACAGTCTGGGTCGGGCCGGAAGAGGTCGGTGGCAAGCTGACGCCATTTCCCGCGGGCTTCGACCACTTGCGCGCGATTCCGGTACGCAAGGAAGCGCCTGCGCTCGCCGTCAGCGAAGACGCGACGGCTTCATGAGTGCGTTCCTCGGCCCACTCGACGAGGACGGTCGCGTTCCGGCAAATCAGCAGACCCGGATCTCGGCCTTTCTGATGTCGGCGCACGGTGCACAGGCGCGCCAGCTCGCGGCGGCATTGCCCGGCAGCCTGCACAACGGCTGGCAGGTGGAGCTGCATTCCCAGTATTGCCGGGAGCTGGAGATTCTCTCGCTGATCGCGCGCGCGACATCATGGGTCCCGGACCCGATGTTGGCGTTCCTGGTCTGGCGCTGGGAAGCGGCCTGGCTGCCTAAGCCAGTCGAGGGGGCGGCCGATCAGCACCATGGCTTGTTGATCGACATGGCGGCCTTCGGGCATGCCGTGCACTCGGTGATCAGGCCGGCGGCGCTGCTGCCCGAATTCCAACCCCACGACAATCCTTTCGGTCTGGCGATGAAGCGTATCGAGTTCGAAAGCGGTCGCTTGCTGCAGGCGCAGATTCTTTTCCTCAAAGGCCCACAGCTTGTCCCGGTCCGCGACGCCGTGGCGGCCGCGGTGGAACGCCGCCACGCCCAGATTCGTGAGCTTTGGGGCGCGCTGCTCGACGACCTGCTCGGACCGGCGGCATGATGCGCCGTCAGCCCGCGAAGATACTTGCCGCGCCGATATTGCAATTTCCCAGGCGCACGGCCACCATGCTCTTTTGCGATCCAATTTGAGATATCGCATGATTACCGTTCCCGAAATGGCGGCCGAGACGCTGGGGTCCTATCTTGCTTCCCAGCTCAACAGCCGATTTGGATCGACCCAGGCAGGTCTGATCGAGCTTATTCCGTCAGTAGCTCGACTTTCGCTTGAATGCATCGGCAACAGCGACGCGCTTTACCACAATGTCGAGCACACCATGCTGGTGACGCTGGTCGGCTACGACATCATGAAGGGACGATCGCTGGTGTTGCCGACGTCGGCCAGCGATTACGCTCACGTGATCGTCGCCTGCCTGCTGCATGACATCGGCTTTGTACGCGGGATTCTCAAGGATGATGACCGCGACGGCTACGTAACCGACGCCAAGGGAGGCAAAGTCAAGCTGGCGCGCGGCTCATCCGACGCCGCGCTTACGCCTTATCACGTGGATCGCTCAAAGCTCTACGCCCTGGATCGCTTGGCGACGATGGAGCCGCTCGACGCCGCGCGAATTGCCGGTGCGATCGAATTCACGCGCTTTCCTTCGGCTGCAGCGGCGAACGATCAGGATAGCGAGGAAGGCTCGCTGGTGCGCGCCGCCGATCTCATCGGCCAGCTTGGCGACCCGCATTATCTGCGCAAGGCCAATGCGCTGTACTATGAATTCGAAGAAGTCGGCATGAACCGGCAGCTCGGCTACGGATCGCCTGCCGATCTCACGGATCTGTATCCGCAATTCTATTACAATAGCGTTTCCCCTCATATCCAGACCGCCATCCGCTATCTCAACGTGACGTCGAGCGGGCGGCAATGGATCGCGAGCCTTTACAGCAACGTCTTCCGGGCCGAACGGGAATTGAGCCTGTCGGGGCCGGAGCGCTGAATCGGACCGCGCGAACGCCTATCTAAGGCAGCACAAACACGATCAAGCCGGACGCCATCATGAATAAACTCGCCGACGTCAAATCCGACGGTATTGCGGCCGCCTCCGCGCATCGTTCGCCATACTTTACGGAAGAACATGAGCTTCTTCGCACGCAGGTCCGCCGTTTCGTCGAGACCGAGATCAAGCCGAAGGCGCTGGCGTGGGAGGAGCAGGGCTACGTGCCGCGCGACGTGCTGCGCCGCATGGGCAGCCTCGGGTTTTTCGGCATTCGCTATCCCGCCCGCTACGGCGGATCGGAGATGGATACGCTTGCCACCATAGTGTTCGCCGAAGAGCTGGGCCGCTCCACCTTCAGCGGGGTTGCCATCACCGCTCTTGTGCACACCGACATGGCCTCGGTCCATCTCTTCAATGCCGGAAGCGAAGCGCAGAAAGACAAGTGGATGCCGCGCATCATTTCCGGCGACGTCATCACCGCTGTGGCCGTGACCGAGCCGGATGCCGGCTCCGACGTGAAGGGCATCCGCACCGTTGCGCGGTGCGACGGCGACTTTTACGTCCTCGACGGCACAAAAATGTTCATCACCAATGGCGTCTACGGCGATCTCTATTGCGTTGCGGCGAAGACCGATCGCGCGGGCGCGCCGAGCAAATCGATCACGATGTTTCTGATCGAGAAGGGCACGCCCGGCTTTACCGTGAGCCGCGCGCTCGACAAGCACGGCTGGCGTTCCTCCGATACCGCCGAGCTGCATTTCGACGACTGCCGCATTCCCGCCGAGAACCGGCTCGGCGAAGAGGGCCGCGGCTTCTACGCGATCATGAAAAATTTCCAGAACGAGCGCACCGTGATCGGGGCGATGGCCATGGGCGAAGCGCAGGCCGCGATCGAGCTGACGCTGGAACAGGTCCGCACCCGGAAGGCCTTCGGCGCGCCGCTGTGGCAGAAAGAGGCGATCCGGCAGCGCCTGGCAATGCTCGCGGCCAAGGTCGAGGCCGGCCGGCAGCTGGTCTACCACGCGGCCTGGCTCGACACGCAGAGGGTCGACGCGACCAAGGAAGTGTCGATGGTCAAGGCCTATTGCGGGGAACTGGTCAACGAAGTCATGTACGCGTGCCTGCAGTTTCACGGCGGCATGGGCTTCATGCGCGAAAGCACCATCGAGCGCATGGCCCGCGATGCGCGGGTGCAAACCATTGGCGGCGGCGCCACCGAAGTGATGCTCGAGGAAGTCGCCAAGCGGCTGTAGACCCGCGTGTAGGTTGACAATTGGTCCGCGTGTCGGTCGGTCGTGGTTCTAGGCGAGGTGGTGGGCCCGCCGATCAAGCGCCAGCATCAACCCGTTAGCGGCGACCGCGAAGACCACCACGATCAGGGTCACGGCCGTCGTCATAAGCACGTCGTGGACGGCGATACCGTTGATGATCAGGAAGCCGAGGCCGCGCTGGGAGGCGAACATCTCGCCGATCAGCACGCCGAGAAGTGTCAAGGCGAAGCCGACCCGGAGCCCGGTGATGATTTCCGGGGTCACGGCCGGTGCCAATACGTTCAGCGCCGTCTGCGTCGGGGTCAAGCGCAGCATCCGGGCCGTGTGCAGCAGGACCGGCCGGATGTTCTTGACCGCCGCCATGGTGAACAGCATCACCGGGATCATGCCGTGGATCACGCCGAACGCCACCTTGGCCGACATGCCGAGGCCGAAGATCAGCAACATCACCGGATACAGCGTCACCTTGGGAATGGTGTAAAGCGAGCTGAGGATCGGCTCGGCAACCTCGCCCGCGAAGCGGCGCATCCCCAGCACCAGGCCAAGCGTTACGCCGGCCACCGCCGAGATCGCCAGTGCTATGGCGAAGGCCGCCATCGTCGCGCCGACGTCGCTCCAGAATGACGCTCGGGATAACAGATCCCCGGCGAAGCTGAAGGCGGTCCAGGGCGGAGCGATGGCGGCGTCGCCTGCATAGGCATAGAGGCCAAGCCAGATCACGAAAATCGCTGCGACGATCGCGACCGCATCGAACAGGCGCGTCATGTTCGTCCCCAGCGGCGCGCCAGGCGCCCGTCCCACATATGCAGCGCTCCATTAACGCCGGTCGCGATCAGCAGCACGAACAGCATGAGCGCGTACATCTTGCGGTTCTCGAAACTTTCGTAGGCATAGGCGATCCCGTAGCCGAGCCCGCCGCCCGAGAGGATGAACTCGCCGGCAATGATGCCGATGAACGAATAGGCGAAGGCAAGCTTCAGCCCCGTGAACAGATGCGGCGCGGCGCTCGGCAGAGTGATCAGACGAACCTCCTGCAAATGCGACAGCCGGTGCACACGGGCCACCTTTCGCATCACGCGCGGCACGCGGTCGAGACCGGCCAGCGTGCTCAGCATCATTGCAGGCGCGGCGAATATGACGCCAATGGCGATCAAAGGCAGTGCGTTCAACCCGAAAAGTGCCACCAGCAACGGGTAAAATACGAAGAACGGCACCGCATACCAGCTCGCCAACAGCGGATCGAGCGCCCTACGCAGGCGCGGTTGCGCATGCACGAGCGCTCCCAACGCGCCGCCGGCCGCGACCGAGACGGCGAAGGCGGTCGCCACCTCCGTGAAGGTATACGCCGCGGGAGCGGTGAGTTCGCCCGACGCCATCATGCGCCCGAGCTCGAACACCATCTGGCTCGGCGCAATCATGGTCAGAGGCTTGATCGCGCCCAGCCGGCACAGCAGCTCGATGAGGCCGATAGCCCCGACGATACACGCAATGCGCGTCCAGATGACGCTCCGAGCCCGGGTCATGACGCCGGTCGTCCCATCGCTTTCATCGATTCGGGCCGCAGCGCCGCCCACAGGTGCGCGGCGACCGCACCGAAGGCCGGATCAGACACGATGCGGCTGTCGCGGTCGCGCGGCCATCCGGTGCTCACAAGGTCGATGAACCGGCCCGGACGCGCCGACATCACGCCAACCCGGTCCGACAACAGCGCGGCCTCATCCAGCGCGTGGGTGATCAGCAATACCGTGGAGCCCGTCTCCCGCCATAGCCGCAAGAGCTCGTCGCCCATCAACAGGCGCGTTTGCTGGTCCAGCGCGCCGAACGGTTCATCCAGCAGGATCAGCCGCGGCCGCAGCACCAGGGTGCGCGCAATGCAGACGCGCTGTCGCATGCCGCCGGAAAGCTGTGCCGGATAGGCCCCGGCGAATTCCTCCAGTCCCATGAACCCGATCGCGTAAGCCACCCGCCGCGCGATCTCGGCGGACGCGGTGCCCGCGCGGCGCAGCCCGAAGGCGACATTGTCGCGCACCGTCAGCCAGGGGAAACTCGCATCCTCCTGGAATACCACGCCGATGCCATCCGGGACTTCGCCGACGACCGGTCTGCCCTCGAAAGTGACTGTGCCGGCGGTCGGCGGGTTCAACCCAGCCATCACGTCCAGCAGCGTGGACTTGCCGCAGCCGGACGGGCCGACGACTGAAAAGAACTCGCCGCGCGCCAGATCGAGATCGAGCGGTCCTAGCGCATGCACCGGGGTGATGCCGGGATAAATCCGGGTCACGCCGCGTAAGGTCGCGTGCGCGGCTTGCCCGTCACCCGCCGACACTGGGCGCAAGTCAGTTTTGCAGGTCGGAGGGCAGGAAGGAGGAGTCGACCATCTTCGGCCAGTCCACCGGACCCTTCTGCTTGCCAACGATCTGCAACCCCTCAACCATGAGGTCCATGGCGCCGTAGTCGAACTTGCCTTCCGACCAATAATGGCTGGCGACGTAGCGGGCGAACACGCGGCGATAGAGGGCGGGATTGCCGTTGAACGCTTTGGCAGTGATGTCGGCGGCCTCGTCGGGGTGATCTTCGATGTAGCGGACACCTTCGCGCCGTCCGGCAAGTATGCCGCGCAACTTGGCCGCGCCCTCGGCCGTGTAGTCGGCGGTCGTAACGGCGACCGTCTGCATCATGTTGGGTGAAAGGATATCCTTTGGCCAGAACACCGGCTGCAGTTTATCCTCGTTCTCCGACCATACCGGCTCTCCGCACATGCCGGCGTCGACGGCGTTGTTCAGCACCGCCGAGACATTGGCGCCGATGCCGCCCGCCGGCACAAGCTTCACGGCACTGGGGTCGATGGCCTTCTGCTTCAGGGACATCAGGATCAGCATGTTGGTCACCGAGCCGGGCGCGGTGAAGGCGACCTTCTTGCCGACGAGATCTTCAATCGAATGCAGCGGCGAGCCCTTCTTCGCCATCCACAGAATGTCGGCTATGCTCTGCGCCCCGGAGCCGATGATGCGCAGTGGCACGCCGTTGTTGATGGCTTCCACTGCCGCCGCCAGCGCCACCTCGCCAAAGGGCAGGTCGCCCGCCAGCGTGTTCCGCACGGAAGTGCCGCCGCCTTGCGACGTCAGCACGCCGTCGATATCGACGCCGTGTTGCTTGAAGAAGCCCTTTTCCATGGCGACCGCATAAGGAGCGCCATAGAAGGCCGATCCCCAATGGGTGACCGTGATCGTCTCGGCGCGCGATTGCACGGAGAAAGCGGCGACGGCTATCGTCACCGCCAGCGGCAGCAACCTCGTTGTCGCCAGCATGAATATGTCTCGCTCCCTGGACGGCTTTCCGAACCGCTTATTGAAAATAATAGCACGGGCGGCCTGCGCCGAACACCGGGCGCCAACCTCACAGCCTTTCCCGACCGGCCCGGCCGGACCAGCCGTGACGTTTCCGTGGCACTGCTCTTGCCTCGTGATTTACTCGGCGGCGTTTGTCGTACGCGGGGCCTCGTCGGCAGAGGGTGTCCTGAAACGCTGACGCAGCGCATCCCACTCTTCAGCGCCCACGCGCCGGAACTTCTCCTTGAGACCGATTTTCATTTCGGGGTGGCGATGCAGCGTCTTGACCTCGACGAGCGCAGCATCGAACGCGGCTATTGCGGTCTGGAACAGAATGCCCGGCAGGATTGCGAGCTTGAAGCCGATCCGCTCAGCATAGGCCAGATCGAGCACGGGCGTCTTGCCGCCCGAAACCACGTTGAGCAAGCATGGGCCCTTGACGAGCAGCGGCACCGCCTCGACCTCTGCGATCGTCTGCGGCGCTTCCAGGAAGGCCATGTCGGCGCCGGCGGCAAGCGCATCATTCATGCGCGCGACCGCCTCTTCGAAGCCGATGACGGCGCGCGCGTCGGTACGCGCGATCAGCAGGAAGTCGGGATCGGTTTTCGCCGCGGCGGCGGCACGAATTTTGGCAAGGTAATCGTCGAGCGGGATGATCGTCTTATCGTCGAGGTGGCCGCATTTCTTGGGAAAGCCCTGATCCTCGATATGAAGACCCGCGACCCCACGCTTCTCGTATTCGCGCACGGTTCGCGTCACATTGAGCTCATTGCCGTAGCCGGTATCGGCGTCAGCGATCACAGGGACTTTCACGGCCGTGGCCAAACGACCGGCATTCTCCGCCATCTCCGTCAGGGTGACGAGGCCGTAATCGGGATAGCCCAGTGTTGCCGCGGTCCCCGCGCCGGTCATGTAGACGGCGGAAAAGCCGGCCTGCTCGATGACCCGTGCGCCGATGCAGTCATAGGCGCCTGGCGCCACGATCATGCCATCGCGCCGCAGCGACCGACGCAGTCGTGTTGCCGCAGAATCGCCTTGAGAAGTCATTGGTCCTCCTCCGCCGTACCCGGAGAGCGCCCACGGCAGCGGACGCCCATGGCCGGCGCGTGAAGCTTTGCGGTGCGGAATGCGTAATGTCCGTCCTGTATCCGCCCCGGTCAAGTTGTATGGTAGCCTTGAAGTCGGTTAAGCAAGGTTCAACTATGAAAAGGCTCGTGTCGATACTGATTGGCGCGACGTTCCTGTCGTTGTCTCTGGCTGGCACCGCGAGTGCGGGGCCGTTCGAGGACTCTCTTGCAGCATTCAAGTCGGGTAATAAAGCCGAGGGTTACCGCCTGACGCGCGTTGCTGCCGAGCAGGGGAATCCCGCGGCGCAATTCGTGCTCGGACAATTCTTTTCCATCGGCGATGGCGTCGAACAGAACTACAAGGAAGCTGCCGTGTGGTTCCGCCGTGCCGCCGAACAGGGCGATGATGCGGCCGAGGAGGCTCTCGCGGCTGCCTATTTCTTTGGTCGCGGCCTGCCCCAAGACTACATCGAGGCCCACAAATGGGCCAACTTGGCCGTAGCAAACTCCGTGGATGAGATAGCGCGCCAAACGCACGTCACACTGTTGGAAACGATTGCCGAAAAGCTGACCCGCGAGCAGGTCGTGGAGGCGCAAAAGCTGGCACGGGAGTGGAAGGCGAAGCCAGAACGATGACACCTCCGGCCGTCGCGTCCGGCTTCGCTCCGGCGCGGTGAATCAGCAATAAGGCACAGCAGTTAGATCCGAGCCTGGCCCGTTTATGGCCGCGCGAGATGAACCAGCCGGAATCGGGATGCCAGCTTCTTGTCCACCATCCATTTTTGGTGGAAAATCGCGCAAAACAAGCTGACGGAGGACTCGCCGATGGAAATCGTCCCGCTTTGTCCGGGCTTTGCCGCCGAATTGCGCGGCGTAACGCTCGCCGATATCGCGGCGGACGATGCCGCCTATAAAGCGGCGCGCGCGGCATTCGAGGAGCATTCGGTCCTGGTGTTTCGCGGCCAGGAGGTCACCGACCAATCGCAGATCGCGTTTTCGCGCCGGTTCGGGCCGCTGGAAGTCACGCACGCCGGGTCGCAGGGCGCCGGGACCAATCTGGTGATCCTGTCGACGATCGATAAGGACGGCAAGGTCGTGCCGGCGGACCATCGGCTCGCGCTCCGCAACAAAGCAAACCAGCTCTGGCATACCGATTCGACGTTCAAGAGCGTGCCGGCGCTGGCGTCGGTGCTGTCGGCGCGAATCATCCCGGCGCAAGGCGGCGAGACTGAGTACGTGTCCACGCGGCTTGCCTGGGAGCGCCTCGATCCGGCGACCCGCAAGCAGCTCGAGAGTTCCTTTGCGTGGCACGACTACAATCATTCGCGCGGAAAAATCGCGGCCAATCTCGTGAGTACCGAGGAGCGCGCGGCGCTGCCGCCGGTGTGCTGGCGCATGATGTGGAAGAACCCGGTGAACGGCCGCGGCGCGCTCTATGTTGCCTCGCACGCCTACGCTGTCGAGGGCATGGAGCAGGAAGCGGCGCAAAAGCTGCTGGCCGAACTAATCGATGCCGCCACCGCGCCAGCGCTGAGTTATCTGCATACCTGGCGCCAGGGTGACGTCGTGATGTGGGACAACCGCGCGACGCTGCATCGCGGCCGGCCGTGGCCCGCACACGAGGCGCGGGTCATGGTGCGCACCACGATTTCCGCGACCGCGGCGGACGGACTCGAAACCATGCGACCGCCGTCACGGCAGGCCGCGGAGTAATGTCGGCGCGCCGCTGTACGTGGCTTGGTGCTAGCCCTGATAGCCGCGGTTTGGCAGCGCGAACCCGCAGCTCGAGCCGTCCGTTACCTCGACATCGTCTTCCCAGGGCAGGCGATATTTGCCGGCAATGAGATCGCGCATATAGGTGTAGGGGCAATCCTGTGCGCCGCCTTTCACCGCCACGTAGCCGCGATGGCCGAACTGGTAGATGTTGTTTTCAACGCCCCAGATCCGGCGCGCCTCGTCGGCAAGCTTCGGCCGCACCTCGGCGGTGATGATCTCGTCGGCGGCGCCATTGCCGACCACGAGCGGCACACCGTCGAAATTGACGATCATGCCCTCACCCATGGAATTGAATATGCCGTCGGTGCCCGCCATGCATACGTTGGCGGTGTACATGAGATTTGAGAACGCATTGCTCTGGTTGCTGACATGCCAGGCATGGCGGATCGGCGCGGTGTAGCCGGCAGTCCGCAACATGATGTTGGCGCCCTTATAGGCGCACTCCCGCGCCATCTCGGGGAACATGCCATCGTGGCAGATGATAAGCGCAACTTTGCTGCCGTTCGGGCCGTCGCATACCGGAATGCCGAGATTTCCAGGCTCCCACGGCTCGACCGGCACCCAAGGGTGCATCTTGCGGTAATAGAGCTTGATCTCTCCGTCATCGTCGATGATCAGGCCGGAATTGTAGGGGTTGCCGTCGGGATTGTATTCCATGATGGAAAAACAGCCCCAGATGCGGCTGTCGACGCAGGCTTTTCTGAAGCTCGCCACCTCCGGCCCGTCGAGGCGCGACATCAGATCAGCGGTGGTGTCCATCGACAGGCCGTGCAGCGAATATTCGGGGAAGACGACGAGGTCCATCGTCGGCATGCCCTTGCGTGCCTTCTGCACCATCGCGCAAATCTTCTTCGTCTGCCCGGCAAGATCGCTCTTCGTGGCGATCGTCGGCAATTGCAACTGAACGAGCCCGATAACCACGCCGTCGGGAGTCTTGTTCAATCCACCGAGCCCACTCATCGGGATTTCTCCTTATTTTCACCTGCTGCTCCCGGGCATCGAATATTTACACCTTCGCGGCTACGATGGCTGGCTATTTTTTCGGCCTCGCCACAATATCGGCCTGCGCCACCGGACGTGATCGAACGGCGCGCCAGGCCGGACCCAAGGCGATGTCGCAAGGCAACAAATCGGGCCGCGATCGCTTGTCCCGGTTCTGGTCGAGCGCGTCGGGCTTCTGGCGCGGCAAATCCGCAATGTCGAGCTGGCCCTTGACGATCGGGCTGCTGGCGATTGCGGTCACGCAACTGGCCGTTCAGTGTCGGTTGAATTACTGGAACCGTGATTTTTTCAATGCGCTGCAGCGCTAAAGACACAGCCATGGCTCGATGGCCACGGCGATGAGCGCATCGATCAGGCGATCGTAGAATGCCAGTCCCGCCTCATTGAGCTCGCGGCGGCCGTTGGGCATGACCCGCGGCCAGGCTACCGAAAAGCGGTAGGCGCCGATGCCGAGGCGACGCATCAGCCCAATGTCTTCGAGATAGCGATGGTAGTGATCGCAGGCGATGTCGCCGGTATCATTGTTGGCGATGCGCCCCGGCTGCCGGCAATAGGTATCCCAGATGCTTGGGCCGCGGCCGTCCTCGGTGGCGGCGCCTTCGATCTGATAGCCGGAGGTTGAAACGCCCCAGACGAAACGGCCGGGCGCACTGGCGCGAAGCGAGTCGGCATCCATGAGACGGCCCTATCTTTCCAGCCGCGCCACGATCTCGACATGCGCGGCGTAGCGGAATTGATCGACCGGGGTGACCTCGATCAGCCGGTAGCCGCCGCGCAAGAGCTCGCGGACGTCGCGGGCAAACGTCGCCGCGTTGCATGACACGGCGACGATGAGGGGAACGCCGCTGGCGGCAAGTTCACGTGCCTGGCTCTCGGCGCCGTGACGGGGCGGATCAAAGATCACGGCGGCAAAGCGCTTGAGCTCGGTTGCGGCGAGCGGACGCTTGAACAGATCGCGGCGTTCGGTCTCGACCGGCTTGAGACCGGCCGTTGACGCGGCGGCGCGCTTGAGCGCGCTCAGCGCCGGTTCGTCATCGTCAACGGCAAGGATTCGCAGCCGTTCAGCGAGCCGCAGCGCGAACGGGCCGATGCCGGCGAACAGGTCGGCGACGTTCACGGCGCCCGCGGTGACGCTTGTGCACGCGGCAAGCACCAGCCTCCCCAATACGGCCTCGCCTTCCGCCGTCGCTTGGAGAAACGCGGCCGGCGGCAATGGCACGGTCGCTTTCCCCATTCGCACTGTTGGTACCCGCGCAAGCGCGATTAGTTCGCCGTGGCGCGTGAGCCGCGCGAGGTTGTGTTTATCCGCAACGCGCGCCAGCGCGGCGACGAGAGGCGCGGTCAGCGGGCCGGAGCCACGCACGTCGACGTCGAGCCCGGCGTCGGTCGCAGTCACCTGGATGTCGAGCGGCTTGTCTGCCGGGCCGAGTGCATCGGCGATCGCCCAGGCGGCTTCGACGGCACCATCAAGCGCCGGGGCCAGGATCGGGCAGCGATCGATCGCAACCACGCGATGCGTGCGCATCGCGGAAAATCCGACCTCGAGGATCTCGTGGCTGCCGCGCCGGGCATGGAACACGGCGCGGCGGCGGCCGTCACCGTGGGCGTCGATCAGCTCGGCGACCGGCGCGTCCACCCCGGCCGCACGCAGCGCCTCGACTACGAGGTCGCGCTTCCAGGCGCGGTATCGGGCGACGCTCCAGTGCTGCACGGCGCAGCCGCCGCAAACGCCGAAATGCGGGCAGATCGGCGCAGTGCGCTCCGCGCTTGGCGCCTCGACCCGAAGGAGCCGCCGCCGGTCGGGATGGCCCGGGACGCCTTCGACTTCCACCGTCTCGCCCGGCAGCGCGCCCGGAACATAAATCGCACCGTCGACGCCGTTGGCGACGCCGTCGCCGCGATGGCCGAGCCGATCGATCAGGAGTCGCTCAACCACGCTCCGCCTCGATGAAAAACTCGGCGTTGCCATCGCCGCCGAGGATCGGCGACCGCATGCGGCCGCCGACCCGCCATGCCTGCGAACCAAAAAACGCGGCGATGTCGTCGCAGACAGCAGTCTGCACCGCCGCCTCGCGCACGATCCCTTTCTTGATATCGCGACGGTTGGCCTCGAATTGCGGCTTGATCAGCGCAACAAGAGTGGCGCGGGGCTTGAGCAGATTGCCAATTGCCGGGAGTACAGGCTTGAGCGAGATGAAGCTGACATCGACCGTCGCAAAATCCGGTGGCTCGGTGAATTGCGAAGGGTCGACCCTGCGCACGTCGGTCTGTTCCATGGATATGATGTCGTTGCGGCTGCGCAGCGAAGCATGAAGCTGGTCGCTGCCGACGTCGATTGCGTAAACGCAACGGGCGCCGCGGGCAATCAGCACTTCGGTAAAGCCGCCGGTCGAGGCGCCGGCATCGAGGCAGACGCGGCCCGCGACATCAAGATCAAAACGGTCAAGCGCCGCGCTCAGCTTGAGGCCGCCGCGGGAGACAAAGGGATGCTCCGGCGCCGCCTCGATCGCGGCCGCGGTGGAGATCGCCTCCGATGCCTTGCGCACCGTAACACCGTCGGCGCTAACCAGGCCGGCAGCGATGGCAGCCTGCGCCCGCGAACGGCTGTCGAATAGGCCGCGCGCCACCAAAAGGCGATCGGCGCGTTGGCGGGTGATGACGGGCATTGTTTCCGCTCGTCCCGGCGCAAGCCGGGAACCAGCACACAAACTCTATGTCTTGCTTGGTCGAATGTAGCGGTCGAACTGGATTCCCGCACGCGCGGGAATGAGCAGTACTCAATCAACTCCGGCCGACGCCACTACCTGACCAACTTCACCACGTCGCCGCGAAGGTTCTGGCCGAGGGCCTCAAACGCCTTGGCGACGATGCCTTTGGCGTCGAGCCCGGCCTTGGCGTACATGGCGTTGGGCGAGTCCTGGTCGATGAACACGTCCGGCAGCACCATGGAGCGCACCTTCAGGCCGCGGTCGAGCACGCCGTGTTCGGCGAGCGTCTGCATCACAAAGCCGCCGAAGCCGCCGATCGAGCCTTCCTCGATGGTGAGCAGTACCTCATGTTCGCGCGCCAGTCGCAGCAGCAAATCGACATCCAGCGGCTTGGCGAAACGCGCATCGGCGATCGTCGTCGACAGGCCGTGGGCACCGAGTTCGTCCGCCGCCTTGAGGCATTCGCCGAGCCGTGCGCCGTAGGAGAACAACGCAACCTTGGTGCCTTCGCGCAGGATGCGCCCTTTGCCGATTTCGAGCGGCTTGCCTTCCTCCGGCATCGGCACCCCGCGGCCCTCGCCGCGCGGATAGCGCAGCGCCGACGGCCGATCGTCGATCGCGACCGCAGTCGCCACCATGTGCACCAGCTCGGCTTCATCGGCCGCGGCCATCAGCACGAAATTCGGCAGGCAGCCCAGATAGGCGACATCGAAGGCGCCGGCATGGGTCGGACCGTCGGCGCCGACCAGACCGGCGCGGTCCATCGCGAAGCGCACCGGCAGACGCTGAATGGCGACGTCGTGAACGACCTGATCATAGGCGCGCTGCAAGAACGTCGAATAGATGGTGGCGAACGGCTTGTATCCTTCGGTCGCTAGCCCGGCGGCGAAGGTGACGCCGTGCTGCTCGGCGATGCCGACATCGAACGTGCGCTTCGGGAATTCTTTCTGGAAGAGATCGATGCCGGTACCAGACGGCATTGCCGCGGTAATGGCGACGATCTTCTCGTCCTTGCGCGCTTCCTTGATCAGACTTTCGCCGTAGACCTTCTGGTAGGCCGGTGCCGACGGCTTGGATTTCACCTGGGCGCCGGTCGCGACGTCAAACTTGACGACGCCGTGATATTTGTCGGCGGATTTCTCCGCCGGCGCGTAGCCTTTGCCCTTCTGGGTTACGACGTGGACCAGGAACGGTCCGTTCTCCGCGTCACGGACGTTTCTCAGCACCGGCAGCAGATGATCGATGTTATGGCCGTCGATCGGACCGACATAGAAGAACCCGAGCTCGTCGAACAGCGTGCCGCCAGTGACCAGACCGCGGGCATATTCCTCGATGGCGAGCGCGCGCTTCTCCAGCATCCTGCTCGGCATGCGCTTGGCGATCTGGCGAACGATATGGCGCAGACTGCGGTAGGTCCGCCCGGAAACCCGGCGGGCAAGGTAGGCCGAGAGCGCCCCGACCGGCGGCGCGATCGACATGTCGTTGTCGTTAAGCACGACGATCAGGCGCGAGTTCATCGCGCCGGCATTGTTCATGGCTTCGTACGCCATGCCGGCCGACATGGCGCCGTCGCCGATGACGGCAACGACGTTGTTCTTCTTGCCCTCGAGATCGCGGGCGACCGCCATGCCGAGACCCGCGGAAATCGAGGTTGAGGAGTGGGCGGCGCCGAACGGATCGTATTCGCTTTCGGCGCGCTTGGTGAAGCCGGACAGCCCGCCGCCCTGGCGCAGGGTGCGGATGCGGTCGCGGCGGCCGGTGAGAATCTTGTGCGGATACGCCTGGTGGCCGACGTCCCAGATGAGCCGATCGGCCGGCGTGTCGAACACGTAGTGCAGCGCTACCGTCAGCTCAATCACGCCAAGCCCGGCGCCAAGGTGACCGCCGGTGACCGCAACAGCATCGATCGTTTCCCCCCGCAACTCGTCGGCAAGCTGGCGCAATTGGCCTTCTTCGAGCTTGCGCAAGTCGCTTGGAGTTTTGACAAGATCGAGCAGCGGGGTCTTGGACGGAACGGTCACGCGAATGCTCCTTCTTACTAGCCTCGTTGGCCTCATCGGCCTAAATGGCTATTATTAGGCGACCAGCGAGGACGCCGGCACGAGGGGCTCAAACCTTCAGTGCTTACACCATTCTACGCTCGTAGCGCAATTTCGGCCAACGAGGCCGCCCTCATTTCCGGAACCCCCAAGGGACTTCCCCGTTATCACCCAACCCGTTATGTTGGGCTGGGTTGCATCTATTGCTATGGCCCGAATGCCACACGGTCAGTTTTTTGGCGATATCCCCAGCTTCGGGAGTTCGTCCCGGAGGTTGGCGCCATGGAGGCGAAACGCCGTAAACGGATAAGTTAACGCGCCGTGGCCCTCGAGACTTACCGAAAAAAGCGACAATTCGGCGTGACCCCCGAGCCGCGTGGCCGCAAGGGGGCCCGCGGCGGTCACCGCTACGTGATTCAGAAGCATGCGGCGCGGCGGCTGCACTACGATTTGCGGCTTGAGCTCGATGGGGTGATGAAGAGCTGGGCGGTCACGCGGGGTCCAAGCCTCGACCCCAACGAGAAGCGCCTCGCGGTTCACGTCGAAGACCATCCGATCGAATACAACGCGTTCGAGGGCACCATCCCGGAAGGCGAATATGGCGGCGGCACCGTCATGATTTGGGACCGCGGCACCTGGACTCCTGAAGGCGATCCGCACAAGGGCTACGCCAAAGGTCACTTGGTGTTCGATCTCAACGGCGAGAAGCTGCACGGCCGCTGGCATCTGGTGCGCATGCGGTCCCGCGGCAACGAGCGCCACGACAACTGGCTCCTCATCAAAGGCAAGGATGACGAAGCGCGCGGGCCGCGCGATCCGGATATCCTGGAAGAAGAGCCGCGCTCGGTGACGACCGGCCGTTCGATCGAGGAGATCGCCGCCGGTAAGGACGGAAAAAAGCGCGTCTGGCATTCGAACCGCACCGCTGCCGCCAAAGATATCGTGGCGTTCAAGCAGAAGATCCGAAACATCGCGGCAGCGCCGGCGGCGAGCTCGGGCAAGAAGGCGAAACCGAGGGTGCGCAGCGCCAACGGTAAGCGCGCGGGAAAAACGCGCAATCGCCGCGCCGGCAAATCGAAATTGCCTGAATTTGTCCCGCTGTCGCTCGCGACCCTCTACGACCAGCCGCCGAGCGGGCCTGACTGGTTGCACGAAATTAAATTCGACGGCTACCGCATGGAGGCGCGGCTCGATCGCGGCACGGTGCGATTGCTGACCCGCAAGCAGCAGGATTGGACGCACCGTTTCAAGCCGGTCGCGGAGGCGGTTGGCGCGCTTCCCGCCGAGACCGCGCTGCTCGACGGCGAAGTGGTCGTCGAGGACGGCAACGGTATCAGCAATTTCTCGCTGCTGCAGACCGATCTGAAAGACGGCCGCACCGACCGCTTCGTCTATTACGTCTTCGATCTGTTGTATCTCGACGGCCGCGACCTCACCGGCGAACCGTTGCTTGAACGCAAGGCGGCGCTTGCCCACCTGCTGCAAGGCGCGGGCAAAGACGGCGTGATCCGCTACACCGATCACTTCGAAGAAGCGGGGCCGGTGATCCTCCGCCACGCCCGCGAGATGGGGCTCGAAGGCATCGTCTCGAAGCGAAAAAGCGCGCCCTATCGATCCGGGCGGACCGACAATTTCGTCAAGACCAAATGCCGCCTCAACCAGGAATTCATTGTCGCCGGTTATGCGCCGGCGACGGCGCTGCCCCGGGCGATTGGTGCGTTGATCGTGGCCGTTCACGACAATGGCGAGCTTCGCTATGCCGGGCGCGTCGGCACCGGCTACACTCAAAAAATGGCGCGCGATCTCTTCAAGCGCCTGGAGCCGCTGCGCACCGAGCGGCGGCCGATCGAATTGCCGACCGACGAGCGGCGCAAGGATGTCGTCTGGGTCAAGCCGGAGCTGGTGGTCGAGGCCGAGTTTGCCGGCGTGACCCACGGCGGGGTGCTGCGGCAAGGCTCGTTCAAGGGCATCCGCGAGGACAAGGCGGCCGGGGACGTCGTGCGTGAGGTACCGGCAGTCAAAGCACCAGACCCAAAGACTGCGATCGGTTCATCGCGCAGCCGCCCCGCGCGCGCGGCGAGCAGCAAAAGCAATCAAAAACAAAACACCATTGCCGGCGATGCCGTGCGCCTGACTCATCCCGACCGCGTCTTCTGGCCGGACGTCGGCGTGACCAAGGCCGATCTGGCCGCATATTATGTCAGCGTCTGGGATTGGATGAAGCCGCACATTCTCGGCCGCGCGCTGTCGCTGGTGCGCGCCCCGGAAGGCATCGGCGGCGAGACTTTCTTCCAGAAGCACATTGCCGCGAACGTAAAATCTTCGCCGCTCCGCCGCGTCGTGCCGGGCAAGGATCACGACGTGATCGCGGTGCAGACGGTTGAGGATCTGGTGGCGCTGGTGCAGTCCGCGGCGCTTGAAATTCATGTCCGCGGTTCGCGGCTCGACAGCCTGGAAACCTGCGACCGCATCGTGTTCGATCTCGATCCCGGGGAGGGGGTTACCTGGGCGCAGATGATCGCTGCGGCGCGCGAGACGCGCGAGCGGCTCAAGGCGGTAAAGCTCGAGAGCTTCGTCAAGCTTTCGGGCGGCAAGGGCCTGCATGTCACGGTGCCGATCGCGGATGCCGACTGGGACACGGCCAAGCTGTTTGCCCAGCGCATCGCTGCCTCGATGTCCGCCGACAGCCCAAAGCTGTACCTCGCCAAGATGACCAAATCGCTGCGCGGCGGCCACATCTTCATCGACTATTTCCGCAATTCACGCGAGGCGACGGCGATCGCGCCTTATTCGACGCGCGCGCGGCCCGGCGCTCCGGTGTCGGCGCCGGTGACATGGGAGCGGCTGTCGCGCACCACCGGCGGCAACGATTTTTCGCTGCTCGATCTGAAAAAGCGCCTCAAGGACGCCGCCTGGGCCGATATCGGCAAGGTGCGGCAGAAGCTGCCGGAAGTAAGTAAGCGGCGGCGGTGAAATCTCACCCCGCGAGCCGCAAACGATCGAGCTTCGGCTCGAAGCGGGCGCGGAAGATTTCGGCGTCGAGCGGGTCCTCGAAGCAATAGCGCACGAAGGCTGCGTAATCGTCTTCGATATACATGTCGAACTTGCCAACATAGGCGAGGAGAAAATCCAGGATCTCGCTGTCATCGGTGAGCTGACGCCGCGGCAGCACCACCTGGTAGGGGCATTCCTCGTCGAGCTTGCGCAGCCACGCACTTCGCTTGTCCGCTTCCACGATCAACCTCCGCCCTTCACTTGCACCCTTGACTCGGACCGCAGATTGTTCTCTTTTTGTTCTACGGA
>CAVRDC010000041.1:0-15435 GCA_963719745.1 uncultured Alphaproteobacteria bacterium
TGCGGCGGCTTGGAGCGGTCGCCCTTCGGATCAGTCATCGCGCCGCCGATCACAATGTTGGCCACCTGGGCACGACGCACGAACGCGAGGAATTTCTTGTGGTAGTCGGTACCGCGCTCTGCGTCGATGTCGAAGGTGACCGAGTGGCAGGCGCCGATGGCGTCGAGCCCAACGCACCGCTGGAAACAGGTCCCGGTCCGCCGCCCCAGTTCGCGTTGCATCTCGTGCTTGGCGACGAGGTCGTTCGAATTGGTCGCGACGTGGAGAAAACGGTTGATCTGGCCACCGCCAATCTCGCTGCGGACACTTGCCAGTTCGGGGCGCTCGGTTGCCAGCTGGTACGTCTCCGCCATCGCGTTGATGGAGGGGCGGATAACCGGATAACCGGATAATCGACCGGCTCAAGCACGCGCTCGCCCATGAAGAAGACGTTCATCTGGCGTCCGCGCAGGGAATTGATGTAATCGTCCGCAGAGACGACCGGGCGAGCGAAGTCGGACCACAGCGTTTCCACGTCAAACATCACAACATCCTCCCCGATCTGGAACTTCAACTCGATCGAAGCGAGGTTTTTCCAGCTTTCTGCATTGGCTTCTGGCAGGGATGATCTGAGTTCTGCTCAACACAAGGCGGCCACGAGCCGAACACGACGATAAGAGGCTTAGCTCACGTCGCCTTGATTTGAGTCAACTGTTCCTACGCCCAATGCCCACCGGGTTTTGACGTCGGGTAGGCCCCCTCGACCGGGCTGGCCCTATGCTAGATTGCTGAAGGCGCGCCGGAGGATGCGATGACCAAGGATATTTTCGAGCTGACGCCGAGTGTCCGTCAGAAATGGCCGTTCGCCGCCCGGTATGCGCGGGTCAACGGTTGGCGCATGCACTATGTCGATGAGGGTGATGGCGATCCGGTTTTGCTCCTTCATGGCAATCCGACCTGGGGCTTCCTCTACCGCGATGTGATCGGACCGCTGGTCCAATCCGGCCGGCAAGTCATCGTGCCGGATATGATTGGCTTCGGCCTTTCGGAGAAACCGACACGTGAGCACGCGCACACGCTTGATGGACACACCGCCAATCTGGTGAGCCTCGTGCGCGAGCTTGGGCTGACGCGCGTCACAGTAGTCTGTCACGATTGGGGCGGCCCGACCGGACTGTCATTTGCCATGAGCAACCCAGACAGGGTTCGGGCGCTCGTCGTCATGAGCACCTGGGCGTGGCCGCACCCGCCGGCCGAGTTCCACACGCGCGTGTTCCCGTGGCGCTTGATGCACGCGCCGCTGGTCGGACCATATCTCCTCGGGCGACACAACGCCCTCGCGGGCCGGGGTATTTATCTGTCCGTTGTCAATCGGGATAAGTTCCGCCGTGAGGCACAATCGACCTACGAAGCCGTGCTGCCGGATACTGAGACGCGGCTGTTGACCTGGGCTTGGCCCAGGTGGATTCCGCTCGACGATAGCGCCCGCGCCCTGGATCGCTTCGTGTGGCTTGAGCAAAAGCTGGCGAAATCGAAGCTTCCTACGACAATCATCTGGGGCCGTGAGGATGAAGTTTTCGACGCCGCGACGTTCGCCGGCCGTTTCAAGCAGTTGCTGCCCCATGCCGAAGGCCCTCATCTGGTCACGGGCCGGCACTTCCTCCAGGAGGATTCGGGTCCCGAAATCGCCGGGCTGATCCGCTCGTTCCTTGACCGTCTTGACCAGCGGGGAGGTTGAGAGATGAGCGGCGTCACCGTCGTCGCAATGCCTGATCTGAGCGGTAAACGGTTTGCATTCGCCCTCGCCGAGGATCGGGTCGGCCACTATCCCGAGTTCCGCGACTATTTCGTGCGGGTCTTCGACCTCGACCGGATCGGTTTGGCCGCACCGGGGTTCGTTCGGGCGCCTTCGGGATTGACCTACGCGCTGGTGTTCATCGGGCGCAGCGGCGCGCCATTCCCGTCGGGCGTCGAGATCCACGCCGTTGTCGATGCGCTCGAACCGATCGCCGACGAAGTCCTGGATACTGACCTTTGGGCTATCCTGAACTGGATGATCGAGGGCGTCGGCCCGCCATGGACGCTGAAGGATTTGGAGGAGACGGGGCGGCTCTATCGAATCCCGGCGGTTCGACCTAGGTCCGCGTGACGAGGCGCTTAGACGATTTCATCCGTTTGGTCCCTCAAAAGATCAGTCCAAGCGGTTTACGCCATTACATGCGAGGAATTGCCGGTGAATATCAGTGGACCGGCGAAACCACCCGAGAGGGTTTCAGACCGACGCGGCGGACATTGGGCCATCCCTCATCGGTGTTTGCCCCGTTCAATCAATCAAGGTCCAATTATCGACATGTGTTATTGGGCCAGCCTCGTCTTTAACGCCATCAACGTTATTTTTTTCGTCGCTCGGCCGATTTGTGCCTTTGGAGCCGAAGCCGACGGTCTAATGAGTTATAGCGCGGACTTCGGTCGTCCGAGCCGGGTGCGGAACTTGTTGTTCGAAGACCCCTTTACGACATACTCGCCGGACCACCGATCTAATTACTGCCGAGTGTAATCGCGTAGCGCTGCGGCCTCACGTTCTATCTCTTCGACGTGGCTCTTGACCACATCGCCAATCGACACGATGCCAACGAGCTGTCCCTGCTCCACCACCGGCATGTGGCGGAATTTTCCCGCCTCGATCTGGAACTTCAACTCGATCGAAGTCTCGTCACTGCACGCCGCCCGCATCTTTCGCGGCGATCATATCGCAAGTTCAGTCGAAAGTGATGATCTGGCGGACCGCCCTGCCCTCGCGTAGGCGATCGAAGCCCTCGTTGATCTGATCGAGCCGCAGTCGGTCCGTGAGTAGACGGTCGACCGGCAACCGCCCACGCTGAAACAATCCCAGATACCGCGGGAGATCGCGCGAAGGCACGGAGGTTCCAATATAGCTGCCTTAAGCGTGCGCTCCTCGGCGACGAGATTGACGCCGGCACCTGTAGCATCGCGCTCGGTGGCGGGAGCCCGGCCGTTACCGTTGTTCCTCCGCGCCGGGTGATGCGATAGGCAAGCTCGAACGCTTGGACCGAGCCCGCCATCTCGAGCGCGAAATCGACGCCGCCCTGAGTGGCGTCGCGGATCTTGACAGCAGCGTCGGCACCGACCTCAAAGCCATCGGTCGCGCCAAGCTGCTTAGCAAGCGCTAACTTCGCGGGGATAGATCGACCGCAACGATGCGTTCAGCGCCCGCGGCGATGGCCCCCAGCAGCGCCGCAAGCCCGACCCCGCCGAGACCAACCACGGCGACGGTCGAACCCGCGGTCACTCGCGCCGCGTTGACCACCGCACCGACACCGGTCAGCACTGCGCAGCCGAACAGGGCTGCATGATCGAGCGGCACACGCGCACCGGATAGGAGCGTGCCCGCCGCGTTCGCCGCAGCTGCCGGCTCACACAAGGCCGGGCGGCCGGTGGCGCACGGTTCGCAATGGCCGCAGCTCGGCACGAACACGAGGACGACATGATCGCCCTTGGCGAGATCGTCGACATCAGCGCCGGTCTCAACCACCACCGCCGCCGCTTCGTGGCCGAGCGCCATTGGCGTCGGCCGCGGCCGGTTGCCGTCGATCACCGAGAGGTCTGAATGGCGAAGGCGGGCCGCCGCGATCTTCACCAACACTTCGCCGCGCCCGGGTAGCGCAAGCTCGACCTCGTCAATGGTCAGCGGCCGCGTTGTCGCGTAGGGCGGCTCGCGCCCTATCACTTCCAGGATCGCTGCACGTATTTTCATGCTGTCACCTATCGGATGCAACGTTGAGAACAGCAGAGTGCGGCGTCACGACGCCGCGCTCGATGACATAGAGGCCATCGATGAGATCGCTGGAATGCACGTAGTCGGATTCAGAGAGCAGCACAGACACGCCGGTTGCCTTGAGCGCGGCGATCGCCTCGACCAGCCGGCGCGCCAGAACGGGGGCAACGCCCTCGAACGGCTCGTCTAATAGCAGCAGATGCCGTCCGCACATCAATGCGCGGGCGAGCGCTACCAGCTTTTGCTGGCCACCAGAGAGTTGGAGCGCGCGGCGCGGCGCCATGCCCTGCACCTCGGGCAGGATGCCATAGACGAAGCCGAGCCGCTCCGCGACGGCTGGATCGCCGTTTGCCCAAGCTGGCAGGAGCACGTTCTCCTCGACAGTGAGTTCCGGTACGAGGCGGCGATCCTCAGGCATGTAGCCGATGCCGAGGCCAGAACGCGCGTGCGGCGGAGTCGCGCGCAGGTCTTTATCAAGAAATTTCACCTCGCCGGAGCGGACAGCCAGGAGTCCCATGATTGCACGCATGAGCGTTGTCTTACCGGCGCCATTGCGGCCGACGAGCCCGACGAACGAGCCCGGCGCAATCGACAAAACGACATCCGTCAGCACCGGCAAGCCTGCGATCCCGACAGAAAGATGTCGAATGTCGAGGGCCCCACTCATGCCCGCACACCTTCCGCCCGGCGATGCAGCTCCGCGCCGACGACGTAGCGCCTCACGTCCGCGTCCGCGAGCACAACGGCAGGGACTCCGTCCGCGATCACCCGCCCCTCGTAGAATGCGATGACACGTGGCGCGTAACGCTCAACGACTTCCATGTCGTGCTCGACAAAAAGCACGGCCGCGCCTTCGGCAGCGACCGCCCGCATCACGAGGTCCATCAATTGCAATTTTTCATCCGCACTGATGCCGCTTGTCGGCTCGTCGAGTAACAGCACAGCGGAGCGGCCTACCATCGCAAGCGCGATGTCGAGCAGCTTGCGTTGGCCCTGCGGCAGTTCCGGCGTCAGGCGATCGGCAAAGTCCTCGATGTCGAGGCGGGCAAGAATCCTGTTCGCCTGCGTAAGCCGAGCCGGCGTACGTAGAATCGTGGTCGGTGTCGGTCGTGCTTGTTCGGCGCAGGCAAGTGCGACAAGCGCGTTGTCGCGCACCGACAAATTGGGGAAAAGCTGCGCCACCTGGAATGAGCGCCGGATGCCGAGGCGGGTCACCTCTCGCGGTGGCATTGGAGTGATATCGACGCCGCGGAACAGAATGACGCCCTCGTCGGGCTTAAGGTATCCGGTGACTATGTTGACGAAGGTGGTTTTGCCCGCACCGTTGGCGCCAATGATGCCGACGGTCTCGCCGGGCGCGATTTCGACCGTCACATTGTCGACCGCAACGACCGCGCCGAAGCGCTTGTACAATCCCCTCGTGGCGATCAGCGGCGCGTTCATACAGCTCCTCGCGCGCGGCGCCGCGGGGCGAACAGCGACCAGAGCCCGGAGGGCAGGAACAGGATCACCGCGAGCATGGAGATGCCGACCACCATCTGCCACGTGTAGGGCGCATATTGGAAGGCGAAGCTGCGGATTGCCTCGAACACGGCCATACCAAGCAGTGGCGCCGCAACATGGCCGATGCCAGACAGGATCGCCACGAACACGAACTCGCCCGATGTGGTCCAGTAGGCGAGATCGGGATCGATGTGGCCGGCCGCGATCGCGATCAGAGCTCCACCGAGCCCGGCCGTCGTCGCCCCAATCACGTAGGTGAGGTGCAGCACGCCAGTGACCGACGTGCCAAGATATTCGACCCGGATCTCGTTCGTCAGGATCGCCTCGCCGATCACGCCAGCCGGCGAATTGACGAAGCGGTGCAACATCATGGCAGTACCGGTCGCCATGACTACGGTCAGCGCATAGACAAGCAAACGTCCGGCCGGCCCATTGACAGCGAAATCCGAAGAAGCTCGGTTGTGGTAGATTGAATCCATCGGTCGAACCGAGCGCAGCCGAACGCACCAAGATGCCGTAGAGGATCATCGACAACGCGAGGCTCAGCATCGCGAAGAAAATCTCGCGATAGCGCACCATGACGAAGCCGAGCACATAGCCCGCGATCGCCGACACAAAGCCGCCGAGAGCGACCAGCGCGATGGCATCGGTGATTCCCAAGAAATTGGTGGCAAGCCCCGCCGCATAGGCACCGAGGCCGTAATAAAGTCCTTGACCGAACGAGACGAGGCCAGCGCGCATCATTACCAGGAGGCCAAGCACGACGAGCGCTTTGGCGAAGGCGATGGTGAGGAGAAACACCAGCCACGACGGGATCAGCGGCCCAGCGACGAGCAGTACGGCAAGCAGTACTGCAAGCGCTACAAGCGTGCGCATGTCAAATTTTCCGCGCGGACGGCCGGCCGAACAGGCCCTGTGGCCGGAAAGCGAGCACGATCGCCATGACCCCGTAGATTACGAACAACTCGGCCTCGGGTAGGATATGGACAGCGAAGGCGCGGGCGAGCCCAACAACGAGCGCACCGATGGCGGCACCTGCCACGCTGCCTAGTCCACCGATGATGCTCACAGCGAACGCAAGTACGATCACGTCGACGCCGATGCCGGGCACTACCGAGATCGCTGGCGCCGTAATTGCTCCCCCGAGCGCGCCAAGCATCGCCCCAATAACGAAAGTCGCGGTGAACATGCGCGGCACGTTGATACCCATGGCCGTTGAGATCTCGCGGTCATGGATCACCGCGCGCAGGAGCTTTCCCGATCGCGTGCGCTCCAGCGCCCACCACGCCGCAATGCCGATGACGACTGCGAGTGCGAACAAGCCGATATCATAAACGGCGAAGGCGATCCCGCCGATCGATACGCGGCCGAGCAGCTCATAAGGCTGATAGGCGAAGTAGGGATCGACACCCCAAATGAGTTTGATCAGATCTTCGAACACCAGAAACGCGGCATAGGTGACGAGCACCAGAACGATCTCGTCGCGCCCGTACATGGGTCGCAGCAGACCGCGCTCGACCAGAAACCCGACAATGCCGCCGACAGCGATCCCGGCTAGAATGAGCAACAGGAAGCTGCCGACCGGCGGGTAGTGTCCGGCGAAATAGACGCCTACGGCGTACGCCGCCGTGTAGGCACCAAGCGCATAGAAACTTCCGTGCGCGATGTTGAGAATTTTCATCACGCCGTAAATCAGTGTCAGCCCCATCGACACAATGAAGAGCCACGAGAAATAGATCGTGCCGTCGACGAGGATCACATAGAACTTCTGCATCGGCCCCTCCGCCCGGGCGTGAGCGCGCCCGGGCCGATGTTCGCCATGGCGTCAACACTTGGCGCCTTTGAAGCCACCCTTGATCCAGTCTTCGCTCTTGGCGCCCTCCGGCGGGTTCACGCATTCGGCGGGGTAATGCACAACGTCAACCAACTGCGGCTCGCCCTTGGCGGCGTCGAACTTGAACGTGCCGTACGCCGTGGCTTAAATCGCCTGGTGGCCCTTGCCGAGCATCATGTCCACCCGGCCGCTCGGCGTCTCGAATGAGAGCCCCTCGAACGCGGAAATCACGACATCCGTCGCCGGCTTCTCGGGCTTGCCCGCTGCACCCTTCTCCACCGCCGCTTTCAAGCCGAGAATGGCCTGCAGCATCTTGTACGTAGGATATACCGCCGGCGTGCCGTAACGCTCCGAATAGGCCGCACGCAGCCAGGTGTTCAATGCGTTATCCGAAGCGAATAAGCCGTGCGGACCGCGCGCGCCGATCACCGTTCCGTTGGGGATCTGCGTTGCCATACGGAACATGGCCGGCTCGCCCGCTGTCAGCACGACGGTGCGACCCTCGAACACGCCGCGCGCCTTGCCCTGCAGGACGAACGCCTCCAAGTCGCCGCCCCAGAAACTTGAATGGATGACGTCTGGCTTCTCCACGAGAAGAGCTGAGATCTCTGCTCCGTATTGCCCGGCGAGCAGCTTGGGAAACTGCTCGGTCGCGATCTTGATGCCTGGCTTGAGCGCCTGCATCGACGCCTTGAAATCGTTCCAGGAATCGGTTCCCCATGAATAGTTTTGGTTGATTCCGGCGATGGTCTCTATGTTCTTGTTTCGCGCGAGCAGGTAACGTGCGGCCGCAACGTTATCCATCGTAGCGTGTGCGCCGGTGCGAAACAAATATTTATAGCTCGCGTCCTCGAAAATGCGCGGCGTGCCGCAATCGAAAAAGATGGTGAGCTTCTTCAACTCGTCCGCAACCGGCGCGATGGCGAGACAGTCACCGGAGGAGATGTAGCCGATAATTGCATCAACGTTGGCGCGCTGAACGAGGTTCCGGTATTCGGTGACCTGTTTGGTGGTGCCGCCGGCTTCATCCACGATCACCATCTCGATCGGCTGCCCGTTTATACCTTTCTTGTCGTAGGGCGGGGGCATCTTGCCGGCATTGAGCGTTTCGATCGCCAGTTCGGCCGCGTTACGCGCCGGCACGCCGAAGGGACCCGCCGCGGCACCGGATAGGAACGTGACGATGCCGAGCTTAAAAGTTTCCGCCTGCTGGGCGGTGGCCGGCTGGGCGGCAAACGCCGCGCACGCGACCACGATGCTCAAACTGAACTTATGGATAGTGGATGTCATGCTTACCTCCCTTGATTGTCGAAAGTAGTTCAATTTGCCGAAGTGCACGTAACATTCGATTGCGATTTCTGTGCCCCCGCCGCGGCAGCGCGCGATCTCATCGTGCGACGGTAGCACGCGCTCGGCAGGCAAGTAAGAGCTGGCTCCGTTCGGTAGTGGTACTGTACCACTACCCTCCGTTCGTCTGAACAGCTTTTCCGATTTGGTAAGTGGACCGCGTGCCGGGTTCAGGCTGTCGCGATCACCGGTAGCTAGTTGAAGTAGGCCTGATCCAGTGCCTGCCGGTCGATTTGCCTTGTACTATCTTGCGTCAATGTCGCGCGGGCAGACCTTAACGGTTTCGAGTCGATCGGAGACGTTGGACAATCGACCAACGTTTATGGCTGAGGCAGGAACGGCCTCCTGGCAAGGGCTAGTTCTGCCAAAACGAAAAGCGTGCTCCGTTTTTAGGAAATCGGAATAGGCTCTCGTTTCCTTTGACGATTGTATGTTCCGGGGCGAACCAATATCCCAATCGCCGCAACATGCTCTGGGGAGATGACCGATGAGAGGTACATTCGCCGGCGGATTGGCCATTGCTCTTACCGCGGTGGCCGCCTTGTCGGCCGGCCAAAGCCGGGCCGCCGACAAGATGAAGGTCGTAGCGACGTTCAGCGTGATCGGCGACATGGTGGCACACGTCGCTGGCGATCACGTCGAACTCGTCACCATCGTCGGGCCGGACGGCGACACCGAACTCTACCAACCCACGCTTGCCGACAGCCGATCCGTCGCGCAGGCACGCGTTCTGTTCATGAACGATCTCAATGACGAGTTCGAACCCTGGCTCGAGCCGCTGCTCAAGGAAGCCGGATTCGGCGGCACCAAAGTCGTGGTCTCTAGAGGCGCGAAGACGCTCACCGCCGAGGACGAGCATGCCATCAGCGGACGCAATCTGCCTCCCGCCATCGACCAGCACGCGTGGCTCGATCCCAGGAACGGGATGGTTTACGTGAAGAACGTCGCCGACGCGCTGGCCAGAAGCGATCCCGAGAACGCAGCCGGCTATCGGGCGCACGCGGCCGCCTATGTCAAGGACCTGCAGGACGTCGAAGCCTGGGCTAAGGCCGAAATGGCGGCCGTGCCGGCCGCAAAGCGGCGCGTGATCTCATCGCACGATTCGCTCGGATACCTGGCCAAAGCCTTCGGCATCACCCTGATCTCGATCTACGGCTGGACCAACAAGAGCGAGCCGTCCGCCGCAGAGGTCTCGCGATTGACGCAGCAGGTCGAGCAGGAGCACGTGCGCGCCCTTTTCCTCGACAGCATCACCGATCCACGGATCATGCAGCGGGTCGCGAAGGAGACTGGTGCCGTCATAGGTGGCACGATCTACGGTGATGCCCTGTCGCCGCCCGGCGGCGAGGCCGACACCTACATCGGGATGCTCCGCCACGACATCTCCACACTCAAGGCCGGCATGCTGAACAACTGACGAAAGCGCGCTGGTGGCGGCCGCGGCCGTGTTGGTTCCGGCAACGAGCGCGCTCGCAAGCGCGTTGGCTCTCGAGCCATACGAGGGCCGCGATCACCTATGTCGTGGAGAAGGGCAATTGGGAAAAGCCGCTATGAGGCGGCCTTTCTTTTTTGCGCTTTGGCTGATATTCGCTGTTGTTGAAAGGTGAAGTTCTCTCCGAGTTTTGTTGCAGTGCATGAGTCCGGAAGTGGCCCGGCGCGTCGGTTGCCGTAATGCAACAATTTGATCTCTATTGGGGCAAGAGTGGACCTGACGCGGACATCGCCGAGGCGTCTGGGTATTTGCACCGAGCATTGTTCGTCAAGCAGCTCTAGAGGATTGCCATGGAAACATCCGTCTCGATCACGGGCATTAGTGCTGCAAAGACTTTTCGTGTTTGCGCATTTTTGCTTCTGAGCCTCTTCGCACCCCCTTCATTCGCCGAGGAAGATCCCGCCAGTGTCATCGCCGCTTTAGGCCTGCGCGAGAGCGTCGTCGCAGCCCGCGACATGAAGGATTGGGAAAAACCCCACAAGATCGTAGTGTTGTCCGATAGCGCGGCGCGGGTGGCGTGGTTTCAGGAGGTCGCCAAGGACGTGACTGTCGTTGGCGCCCGCAGCCGTGCGGAAGCAATGGCACAAATCGCCGACGCCGATGGACTGGTCGGCAGCTGCGATCCGGATGTGATCAATGCCGGTGCCAAGCTGCGGTGGATTCAGAGCCAGGCTGCGGGTGTCGAGGATTGCCTCGCCATTCCCAAGGTGCGCAACGGCGGCATCATCGTCACCAACATGCAGCGGGTGAATGGCCCCAACATCAGCGAACACGCGATGGCGCTGATCCTGACCTTGACCCGCCAGATCAACGCTTACCTGGCTAACCAGAGCGAGGGAAAGTGGGACCGGCGGCCTCGGCAAAAGCTGATGGACCTCGATGGCCACACCATGCTGGTGGTGGGCCTGGCGGAATCGGAACGATGATCGCCGAGCGCGCCCATGCGTTCGGCATGCACGTCATCGCTACACGCAACAGCGGCCACGAGGGTCCGAGCTTCGTCGATTATGTGGGCGTCGCCGATGAACTGCCGAAATTGATCGGCCAGGCCGACATTGTCGTCAATGTGACGCCTCTGACGCCTGAGACCACCGGTCTGTTCAATGCCGCCATGTTCGAGCGCATGAAGCCCAGCGCTTATTTCATCAACGTCGGCCGCGGCAAAAGCGTGGTGACCGACGATCTCCTGGCTGCGCTGAAGAGCGGCCGCATTGCCGGCGCCGGGCTGGACGTGGTCGACCCTGAGCCGCTGCCCAATGATCATCCGCTGTGGCATGCCCTCAACGTCGTTGTCACGCCCCATGTGGCGGGTAACTCGGAACCCAAACTCGATCGCGCCTGGCTGTTAATGCGCGAAAACCTGCGCCGCTACGTGGCGGGCGATAAGCTTTTCTCCGTTGTCGACGTCAAACGCGGATATTGAGCAGCCGCTTTAACGCGCTTTTTATCGGTGACGGCACGCGACACCGGTGCGGCGGGCTTGGCAGTGGCGATCTTGGCCTTTTGAGCGCCGCCTGACGCGAAGCCCTTGCCGTAAGGCTGCGGTAGGAAAGGTCGAGTTATGGCGACCTCGAAGACGAACGCGGCCCTGCTTGGCCCCACTCTCATTGCAAGCGCTGCGTCGATTTTTCTCAACCTTGATGCTTGGCCGGGCATCGTCGACCAAGCCTTCCATAACCCGGCGCTGGTCTTCGTGTCGGGTTATCCCTCATTCGTTGCGGGGCTTGCGATTGTGTATTTTCACAATCAGTGGAAGGGCGGTTGGCCGGTGGTGGTGACCGCGCTCGGATGGCTTGCAGTTTTCGGCGGCCTTTTACGAATACTGTTTCCAACGCGGCTAGCTGAAATCGCGACGAGAGCCGTTCAAACCGCCAGCGTGATGCCCGTAGCTGCGTTTTTGATTTTAATAATTGGCGCGTTCCTGTCGTTCAAAGCGTACAGCCGAGAATGAGAAATCTCATACGAGAGTTTTCACAGGCCGCCTGCCTTTATTTCCTTCAGCCGCCGATGAGGTGAGCGAATAAAGTCGCTGTTTGCTGCGGTGCATGAGTCCGCTCCTGGCCCGAAGCGTCGATTAGTGCGACGCAGCGATATGTCTGCACCTGGGTGAACAGCGGAAGTCGCAAGCGCACGCTCGAAACGACGCGAGCGACCCTTGACGTCATTTGCCCGCGAGACTTCGGTGCAACGCAGCACGGGCGGCATGCAGCTATTGTTCGTCCTCAATCTGCAATCGGACAGCCAAATGCTGGTCGTTCCGCATCGTGACAATCGTCGCCCGCCTCCCTATGCTCGCATTTGGGGCGCGGTTCTTTGATCCTGACGTAAGATTAGCGAAAATGCTCACACTTCAACAGTTACTCTTGCAAATCGGCGAGGATCGCTGGCACGTGGCGCTTTCTGCCGGCAACATCTTTTTCTGCTTTACGCTCGTTCCGATGCTCCGCCACCCTGGCAGGCCGCTTCTCCTGACATGCATACCGACGGGTCTCGCCCTCGTTGCTGGAGGATTCGTGTTTGCGACTCTGCACTTGTGGCTCACGGCGCTCACCCAGACGATAACGGGCCTTCAATGGCTTGCTCTGGCTTTCAAAAAAACTCGTCAAACCGCCCCGGCTTTGCCGAGCGGTTCTCATCAAATATGAATCTCAATTTCCAGCGCACCTCTGCGCAAGACGTAGTCCCAGAATGGCCGCTGACCACAATGGTCTATCGCCCAAGCTACTTCGTGAACATCGCCTCGAACAGCTCCCGTGACCGGCGCAGCCCGTCCGCCGTAAACACCACCGATTTCGCCTTGCTGACCGGATTCTCAATCATCCCTTTTTCATGCAGCCGGTTCATCGCATCCCAATCAAACCCCTTCCACGCGCGCGAATCATCGTGAAATCCAAGGAAAAGTAGCGCCAGCACCGCCTCGTCGATCCGATCCGTGTCGAATGCCATCTTGCAAGCTCCCGCCTGTGGCAATTTGACCCCGCCGCTACTGCGCCCTACGTCCGTTGCCGGCGCAATGTCGTAGATGGGTCCGGCCATGCCGAGCATAGAATAATCGTCCACTGACCCCGCCTAATTAAAAGTTAGGCCGCAGTGAAAGGGCAGCAATACGCCCGGAGTTGAACCAATACTGGAAGTGGTTGCCGCACGCGCGAAACGACGTGATTGACCGATGCTGTTGAAAAAAGGGCTCGTGATTTTCGGCGAACAGTGATTCCGTCTGCCGCGGGAATTTGGCCGCGGAGGTTTGTCATGATGGGTCGACAGGGGGCGTTCAGAGCCAGTTGTTTTACCTGTTCAACCTCGAACAGCGCATTATCAACGCCAGTACCCCGGCGCGGAGGCGGCCACAGCCTGAAACGGCCGTAACCGAATTTCCAGTGCGGTGCTTTCAACCGCTCAGCCTCCAAAGAGAAATAGATAACAAAATTTGAGGCAGCTTTTGATAAGGCAATATCGCACTCGACGACACGATAACCCGCCGCCAGCATCGCCGTTGTTGCATCTCCCCAAGAATAATCATAAGCGAAACGTGTCGCACATACTTAAATTGGAGGTGTCAAACTTCGGCGCTTGGTCACAGTCAAAGGGCACAGTGACGCATGGACGGCTCGACGATTAGCCGCGCAGAGATAACTCGGTGCATCGTTGGCATTGCCGTGGCGATACAGTGGCGATATGACACGAAATTGCGAAGCGCTAAATTGAGGTGATTAATAATACATTTGCAAATCAACGTATTACTGGCGCGCCCGAAGAGATTCTACTCATGACCCCCAGATTTTGTAGTTTGCTGCTCGCTCTCAACGACAGACCGTCGATCCAAGAGCGGCGCGCTACACGAGACCTCTTGATGGTTGGCGTAATGTCTGAGCATCGCGTCCAACACGGAATATCCTGCGTCTTGGAGGGAATAGGCTGCGCGTATCAGTCTGACAGACAAAGAGTGCGATCGCATGCCCGATCTGGAGACGTGCGGTGATGCCCCCAAATCACCAGCCCCTCCCGCCCAAGGAGGGAGGGATTTGACCTTCCACCTCAGGCCGTGATGAGACTGGGCCAGCATTCGCTGAGTAGCTGCTATCTATGTGCTAGCTTGGCCCTGTGCAGGCTGGCACCAATTTCCTACTAAGTCATTGAAGTTATTGGAGCGGGCGATGGGAATTCGAACCCTCGTCATAAGCTTGGAAGGCTTCTGCTCCCGCCGTCAACGTTAGTCACTCGACGCGCGTGAAAACCTCATTTGCCCGCATTGTACCTCGGAAAACGCCGTAACGCTTCGGCCTTGTCGGAAAGGTCCGCCTCGCCGTACTTGCGCCCCTCAGTGACCTGAGCATGCCCGCAGAGCGCATCTAGCATCTTCTCCGGTATGTCGGCGCGGTCACCGATTTTCTTGAACGTATGCCGCCATGCGTGGTTCGGCTGTAGCTCTGGATCGGTGACGCCAATCTCCCGGACCCATGCCGCGATGCGCTCCCGCGCCTTCACCGCGCGTGGCCGCTTCGGATTGGTCGGATCGTCTTTCGCCTTTTCCTCGGTCGTATCGTCTTTTGGCTTCGACCTCGGCGGCTTCGGCACGTTGTAGAACAATGGCCCGTCGCCGCTCGCCTTCACGAATCGCACAAACCCTTGCTTGATAAGATGCTCATGCAGCGGCACCGAACGCGCGTTGCCGGTCTTTACGGTCCCTGCTTCTGGCGAAATCTTGATGGCCCAAATGCCATCCTCCTCGAATAAGTCGCTTCCGCGCAATTGCGTCAACTCGCCCATGCGCGCCCCGGTGTAAGCAGCGATCCATGGGCACCATCGCTTTGCGGCGTCCATCTTGGTGCGAACTTCAACCTTCATGGCTGCTTTCAGGATGGTCGCGAGTTCATCGTTTGTGAATGCTTTGGTTTCGCGCGTGCGCTTTTTTTTCGGTACTCGGATGCGCCAACCTGTGAACGGATTGCGCGTGATGAGCTTGGCCTCGACGGCCCATGCGAAGATCGTGCGGCCCGCGATGACCCACACGTCCCGCACGGTGACGGCGGCGCGTTCGGTGTTTATCAGCCCCTTCGCCCACTCATGCATCTGTTCGGGCAGCAACGCGGCGGCGGGCGTGTTCGGAAAGTCGGCGTTCAATTTCTGGAATACCGCGCGCCATCTATTGACGGTGCTCGCGGCGGGGCTGACTTCCGCAACCCACTTTTCAAACAGCGACCACGGCGTCAAATCGGGATCGGCGACGCCCTCCCCTTTTGGGAACCGCTCGGCGTATTCATCCCTGAAATCGCCTTCGGCCCGCCGGACTAGCGTGTCCAACGCCGCAAAGAAATCACGGGCCACGTAATCGAGAAACATAACACGCGACGCCGGATCGAGTGGCAGCCGCTTGGCGGCAAGGAATTGTGCGGTCTTAGCTTCATCGGCGATGAACGGCCGCACATAGTCCATATCGACATCATCGAACGATCTGCCGGGAACGTCGATCACGCCATACAGGCT
>CAVRDC010000042.1:0-25412 GCA_963719745.1 uncultured Alphaproteobacteria bacterium
ACCTCGCTGCGCTCACCCCGACGCCGCCGACCACACCATCGAATCCGGCGCCGCGGCGGCCACACCAGCCCCAACCCAAACTCAGGAACTGGCGACGGCGGCCAGCAGGCGGCGCCGGCGAGAGTCGGTCCGATTGCGGGGTCGCTCGGCTGAACCCAACGTCGCTAGAGGAAAATCTCTCAAAAGAACTGTTCGAAAAAGAAATTGGCGAAGCGCCGCCCAGCCGGCTCGAGCTGGTCGGTCTGCTGGCGGAGCGCGTCGCTCGGCTCCGCCTATCGCGCGCACGCGAGAAATTCGCGCCAATAAGGTAAACGCCGCCCCTTTCTGCTGATGCTTCAGAGCCGTTGCGCGAGCGAGAGCAAGCGCCCCCTATCAGGGCTGCTTCGATCGGGGTGGTATCGAAGTCGACCCCGTACCTCGCTGCGCTCGCCCGACGCCGCCGACCACACCATCAAAATCCGGCGCCGCGGCGGCCGCACCAGCCCCAACCCAAACTCAGGAACTGGCGACGGCGGCCAGCAGGCGGCGCCGGCGAGTCGGTCCGATTGCGGGGTCGCTCGGCTGACCAACGTCGCTAGAATAGGAAAATCTCTCAAAAGAACTGTTCGAAAAAGAAATTGGCAAAGCGCCGCCCCAGCCGGCTCGAGCTGGTCGGTCTGCTGGCGGAGCGCGTCGCTCGGCTCCGCCTCGCGCGCGCACGCGAGAAATTCGCGCCAATAAGGTAAACGCCGCCCCTTTTCTGCTGATGCTTCAGAGCCGTTGCGCGAGCGAGAGCAAGCGCCCCCTATCAGGGCTGCTTCGATCGGGGTGGTATCGAAGTCGACCCGTACCTCGCTGCGCTCGCCCGACGCCGCCGACCACACCATGAAATCCGGCGCCGCGGCGGCCGCACCAGCCCCAACCCAAACTCAGGAACTGGCGACGGCGGCCAGCAGGCGGCGCCAGCAAGTCGGTCCGATTGCGGGTCGCTCGGCTGACCAACGTCGCTGGGAAAATCTCTCAAAAGAACTGTCAAAAAGAAATTGGCGAAGCGCCGCCCAGCCGGCTCGAGCTGGTCGGTCTGCTGGCGGAGCGCGTCGCTCGGCTCCGCCTCGCGCGCACGCGAGAAATTCGCGCCAATAAGGTAAACGCCGGCCCCCCAGTTCAGTGCGATTTCGATCGGGGTGGTATCGAAGTCGACCCCGTACCTCGCTGCGCTCGCCCGACGCCGCCGACCACACCATCGAATCCGGCACCGCGGCGGCCGCACCAGCCCCAACCCAAACTCAGGAACTGGCGACGGCGGCCAGCAGGCGGCGCCAGCAAGTCGGTCCGATTGCGGGTCGCTCGGCTGACCAACGTCGCTGGGAAAATCTCTCAAAAGAACTGTCGAAAAAGAAATTGGCGAAGCGCCGCCCAGCCGGCTCGAGCTGGTCGGTCTGCTCGGCGGACGCATCGCTCGGCTCCGCCTCGCGCGCGCACGCGAGAAATTCGCGCCAATAAGGTAAACGCCGCGCCCCCAGTTCAGTGCGATTTCGATCGGGGTCGTCGAAGTCGACCCGTACCTAGCCTGGCTGAACGCGAACAACCGCCGGCGAATCCGGACGCAGCAGCAGCCAGCCCCAACCCAAACTCAGGAACTGGCGACGGCGGCCAGGCGGCGCCAGCGGGTTGGTCCGATTGCGGGTCGCTCTGCTGACCAAACTCCTGATCTTTCAATGCCGCGTGTTGGCGATGACCCCGTAGCTGAACCGCGCGGCGCGGCCGGCGGCCGCAGCAGCAACATCATCATCAGCGTTCGCCGCGAACACCGAGCTCCATCGTTCGCCCCCAACCGGAAATCGTGCCCGACCTGTTTATGGGTGGCACCCATTGTCGCCATCGACGGCGGCCAACCGCCGCCCAGCCGGCGCGAGCGGGTCGGCCTGATCGCGGGTCGCTCTGCTGACCACCTGAATGTGGGTCGCTCCGCGGACCGACGTCGCCGGGTCGGCGCGGCCCTCGCACGTAACGGCGGAATCGGCGCGAGTAAGACCAACGCCGGCCCGCGCGTCCTTCTTCTTTATCCATTGGCGCGAGCGCCAACCCGGCGACGTCGATCATCAGCAGAGCGACCCGCTCGGGCGAAACAGGTGCGTGTGCGCTACCGCTTCGGACATTAGCCCGAGGAATCCCAATTCAATTCAGCCGAAATATGCTCTAGAAATTTGAAACCAAAGCCGCACCTTCCCATTTCTCCAAGAAGTCTTCGATCTGATACGACGAAAAAATGGCGGTTCATTCGAGAATAACTTTGTAGAAGACGAACAGAAGTAGAAGAAAGAAGCTAGTGGCTGCGCACAAGCTCAACATGAGAACGACGTCGCGAAGCGTATAGCCATTCGACGCATCTGGTTGCTCATCTCCAGGTATCCAGAGCGGATGCATATCAATCCCCAATTACAAACCCTTTAACCGGGATTCCTCAACAGATGACTCCCGAACCAGCGTGAATATTAGCGCTTTCCCAGCCTCCCTTGCAAGACAGACGCGAGGTGTGGACGGCTACCAGCACCTCAGGCAGGCCGAACTGTGCGACACGTGTAAACCTGTTTAATTTGGCGTCCAGACGGCGCCCTTCGATCGCCTCAACCGCGTGGCGTCTAGCAAATCCAATTCCACACTTGGCTTCAATGTACAATGTGCTACCGCGATCCGTACTTGCGTGCCAGCTCGGCGGCCGCTCCAGAAGGGCCGGATTCTAACTCGCCTTGAAGGAAATCGTCAGTAGCAGGTCACCGCGGCAAGAGCGAGCACGATGGTAGAGCACGTATCTGCCGAGTAGCCAGCCAGAGCAACGAAGCCGACCGGCACGGCCACATACTTGAGCGCGTACCTCAGAACGATGGGGCCCAACAGAGCCCGGTCAGGAGGGCTCCGGGTACTTCCGCCCCGCATAGCCTTGTTGGTGTTGCCTTCGGAAGCCGGGGTAGTGGCGTTAACGGTCTCGGGGAAGTCCGAAACGTTCGGCCGGGCGGGGATCGATCGCCCTATGAAGGTTATCGGTGAACTGTGAGATCGCGGGCGCGACGGATGTGAGCAATCACGCCGCCGCCGAATTGGGCTAGACGCCCGGTCATCGCCAGGTCGGTCTCGACGGCGACGCGCCGGTGCTTTCAGGCGATAGCGCCTCGAGTCTTGCAACGATCGTCGCCGTCGCCGAGGAATTGCCGCCCAAATCCTTGCCGACGCCGCGGAGCCGGCGACGTGGGTGGTCTCGTTCTTCTCAAGGAACCGCACCGTGCCTTGAAAATCCAAGCTTATAGCGCCGACCTTCACCTTGATACTGACCTTGTTGTCTTCCCCGTCCGTCCGATGTAACGCGCCCCCAGGCATGCAGGGGATGACGTTCTCAAGATCGTCCAGAAGACCCCAGACCCGATCTATCGACGCCTTGACCAAGAACTGATTGCTGAGAATCATTCGTCTCTTACTGGCTGGTACAAGGCCTCGTCGATCGCTCGTTTAAGCAGGGTGCGGGTTACGGATCGGCGATACTCGCCGACGCGAAGGGTCGGAGTGAGGCTGAATGGCACGGTCGATAGCATCGGCCGCGGCAGCGATGCCGTCGGCCGTACATCCATGTTTTTCGAGTACTTCTTCGGCCTCTCGAGACTATCTGATCTGCGTGGAGTGGACACCGAAGCATCCAATCAACGCCGAGCGGACGTTGGCGACATTTCGCCGAGTGAGTGCGACAGCGACACCGGCCAGGGGAACTCCAGGCGCAGTCGGGCGATTTCCTTAATGACGAAGCTCTCGGTCGTAGGTCGGTTCGGGAACTCGACCTCGGTCAAAATCTCGTCGCTGCGTCGCGCAGTCGTGTACGGGCCGAGGAAAAAGTCCTCCGCGGCAACCACCCGCTCTCCGGTCATGGACTGGAGGCGAAAGCGGCCTCCCATGATCAAAGCCAAGGCGGGCAATTCGGAGGCGGGGTCCGCTTGGCAGAGGGTCAGCGCACAGGTTCCCCGCGTTCGGACGGCAGGGGTCGCGATTAGATCAATGGCCTTCGGGAGCCTGGGCAGGCGGACATTACTTCGGCGAGGCGTTCAACGGCAGTGTACGTCACGGATGCTCCGATGGCGATGCCGTCGTCAGTGCTCCGAATGGAAGACAGCGGACCACCGATGGCTGGGATCGATCCACATTCGCCGGCCGGGCAAGCCGGAACCGCATGAGCGGAACGAGATTCTGGCCCCCGGCGAGCAGGGCCGCCTCGTCTCCGAATTTGGCCAACAAGCGCCGGCGCTCGTCCAGATTTGTCGGCGCGTGGTAGAAAAAGGGCGCTGGTTTCATCGCTTCGCTACTGGTGTCTGTGACGCGTCGCGCGTGGTGGCCCAGAGGTCGCCAGGGAAGAATGGGACCACGGTCAGATCGACGCTGCCGCTAAAGGCATCAATGATCGCGTTGGCTATTGCCGGTGGGACCCCAGCCCGGAACGCCTTCGCTGGCCATTCGCTTATGACCGTAAATAGTGGCAGCCGTCGGCGTGTCGTTGTGGTTGATGATTATTTCCTGCGGCATTTCTGTCGCCGTCAGCATGGCGTAGTCCTTCAGGTTCGACGTTATGAGCTGGCCCTGGGCGTCGTAGATGTAGGCCTCGTGCGTCGTATTGCTGATCCCCGTGGTGATGCCGGCCATCACGGCGGCGTGGAGGCCGCGCCGGGTTCAATTGCTTTCCGCAGTCCCCAACGAAGCCGTATGACGGAATCCGGATCTTGCCCACCTCAGGATCCACTTCGACCATGGCAGCGTGAGCCCCAAAGCTCGTCGGAGCATACGCAGCCTCGAAGTACGCCGTCTCGGCCAAATCCGGCGTGCTTCCGTCCGGCAGCAGGGACAGGCCTCATGATGGTCGTCCACGCGACCTCTCGGAAGCTCATCTTCCGGCCATCCGGCAAATGGGTGACAACGCCCCTTCGCATACGAAGTTGCTCTCGTTCGCGTCGACCCTCATGAGATGGCTCGCCGCGGCGATCACTTTTGACCTTAGCCGGCGAGCCGCAATCGCGCACACAGACGTGACATCCGTGTTGAGTTGGTGACCGGGCTGAGGAGGGTGTCGCCCGTATAGACTTCGATGAACTCGGGATCGGCTCCTCGGCGTCACCTTTGCCATGGTGGTGTGCCTCATCTGACCTTGGGGTGCATCACCGGACATGATCGAAACGGACCCGTCGGGATACATTCGCAGGCTCACCGAGGCGTACTGGGGTTGGTTGTAGAACAACGCGCCGCCGAAGGAGCAAAGTGGCCGGCACAGTTCGACGCAGGCGGCCAGGCCCACGCCGACCTTGCGTCCAGCAGTCCGCAGTCGTTCCGCCTCTTGTTGACGCTCCTCGTAGCGGAAAACGCTCAGCAACTTGTCCATCGTGGCGACGTAATTTGAGTCGGTGAGCGTGCCGCCAAGCGGGGAGTTGTAAGGGAACTCCTTGACAAAGTTGATGCGGCAAATCTGCGCCGGCGAGAATCCCAGCTCGCGCGCGGCATCGTCCATCAGGCGTTCGATTGCCCACACGGCGGGCATGCGCCCGGCCGGGCGATTGACCCCCATCGGCGCCTTGTTAGTAATGGCGCAGCGCAGGGCGTGCGGATCCATGGGATATCGTACGGGAATGGCACTGTGGCCGAGAGGCGAGACGGCAAAAGCCCGTACATATCGACCAAAACGCTACCGACGTCTGCAATGACTTCGAATTCCAGGCCCAGTTTTTCCATCCGAGTCAACGCCGCGACCATATCCCAGATCTGGTCGCGTGCGTGGACGCCCTTCTTCAATGCTTCGGTACGGTCTTCGATCCAGCGCACGGGTCGGTCACTGCGTCGCCAAGCCGGCGATCACGGCCGTCTCTCGATACATCGGTGACTTCCATCCAAAACCGCCGCCGATGTTTTGCGGGGCGATCACGCGCACCCGCAATTTCAGGCAGACCGAGGATGTCAGCCAGCGCGATGCGCAGGTACTCCGGGCGCTGGATCGTGGACCACACCGTGAGGCGCCGGTTTTCGTATTGGGCGATGACGCCGACGGTCTCGAGTGGCGGGTTGCCGGCTCCGGTTCATGCGATAGCGGCGCCGCAACACCAACGCAGCCTCTTCGAACAATGAGCCAGCGTCCTCTGTCGAGCCAAGAACGTCCCTCCAACGCCAGATTGCCAACCACGTCCTCGAATAATTGCTCGCAGTCAGGTGACAGCGACGCTTCGGGGTCGAGTACGGGACGGAGCTCCTCGTACTCGACGTCGACGAGCTCGGCGGCGTCCTCCGCCCGGTAGCGATTGTCCGCCACAACTACAGCAACGGCTTCGCCCTCGTAATGAACGGAATTGATCGGTAGAAGATGATAGGCAGGAAGATTGAACTGTTCGGGAGCATGCTCACTGGCATGCAGCACCATGGAGGCATGCGGCAAGGCCTTAAGGAACAGCCTGCACGAGTTGTGGCCCGGTTCCGATGCGTACTACACCTACAGACGCCGCGGCCGCCTCGGCATTGATCCGCTTGATGACGCCCCGAGCGATCGGGCTGCGCACGAACGAGGCATCCAGCATACGCGGCAACTTGATGTCGCCGAGATGATCCCTTTCCGGTCACCAATGCGGCCCCATCGGAGTAGTAGGCGAATGCCTCCGCCGATTCTGGGTCGTCGGGAACGTCGCGAACGTCGGGATCAGCCGGAGTAAAGAGTTCTTCGGGAGGGACCCGGTCACAGAACATTCAGTCATTTGAGATCTTCTCCCACAGCCACCGCGACGATGGCGTCGATGATCGCTTCGTACCCAGTGCACCGGCACACGTTGCCGCTCAGTTTGTCCCGAACCGTATCCCGGTCCTTGGCTAGCCCCTTGTCCAGCAAGTGGTGCCCCATGACGAGGAAACCTGGCGTGCAAAACCCGCATTGAAATGCACCGTGCTTGATAAAGGACTGTTCGAGTTTCCCGGGCATGGATGTGCCACCCGAAAGGTGCTCGATCGTCTGAATATCGGACCCGTCCGCCTCCACAGCCAACGTCAGACAGCTTACCGCCGGCTCGCCGTTGATCAGAACCATGCAGGCACCGCAGACACCTTGCTCGTCCGAGGTGCAGTCCGGTGAGTAACAGCTCGTCCCGTAGCACGTCGGCCAAGGCATAACGGGGCTCTACCGAGACCTGTCGATCGATCCCGTTCACTCGGAAATTGACTACGACCAACTGAGATTGGTTGTCATTCACCATGGAGTCTCCTCGGCCGAATTTTGCATTGCAATCCCCTGTTCAGATTTCATGCGGAAATCTTTTCCCCCTAGATAGGCTTCCTGGACCTGCGGGTTCTTGGCCAGCATGCGAGCCTCGCCGTGGAGCGTGATCTCGCCGTTCTCCAGGATGTAGCCGAACGCGCTCACATTGAGGGCGATCCGGGCATTCTGCTCGACCAGGAGGATTGATATTCCCAAGGCATGAATCCGTTGAATGATCTCGAATACTGATCCACCAAGACCGGGGACAGGCCGAGACTCGGTTCGTCGAACATGAGCAGCTTGGGTCGCGCCATCAGCGCGCGCCCGATCATTAGCATCTGCTGTTCGCCGCCCGAGAGCGTGCCGGCTTGCTGTCGTTTCCGCTGAGCGAGCTGTGGGAAGAGCCATACACACGGCGGAGGTCCGCAGAGGTTCGTTGCTCACGCCGATACAGCCAAGCGCCAAGAAGCACATTATCTTCAACTGTGAGAGAAGGGAATATTTCGCGACCCTCCGGAACTTGGATGATGCCGCGAGCTACGATGCGGTCGACGGGGATGTTGGTGATGTCTTCACCGTCGAACGTGATGCACCCCTTCGTTGCTGGCACAATGCTTGAAATACAGTTAAGAGTGGTGGTCTTACCGGCGCCGTTGGCGCCGAGGAGAGCAACGATCTGCTTTGCGCCGACCTCGAGTGCGATATGTTCCAGCGCCTGTACCGCACCGTACGAAGCGTGAAGGTCGCCGACTTTAAGCATGGCTGCCGCGTCCCAGGTAAGCTTCGATCACGTTAGGATCGCTGCGGATGTCGGCAGGCGCGCCTTCCGCGATCTTCTGACCGAAACTCAGCACCGTGATGCGATCCGCGACCGACATGACGAGCTGCATCACGTGCTCGACCAGAATGATGGTCACGCCCCGACGCCGCACGAGATCGACGAGCAGCGCGTCGAGGCTCGAAATTTCGCGATTGCGGAGGCCGGCTGCCGGCTCGTCGAGCAGCAGAAGCCGCGGCTGACTTGCAAGAGCACGAGCGAGATCGATCAGCTTTTGATGCCCGAAATCCAACTCGCCAGCGAGTACGTTGCGATACCTCGACATACCCATCTGTTCGAGAATCACCTCGGCCTCCCGGACGGCCTTGTATTCGATATTCCGCCGACCAATCCGGGGTAAACGGAAAGTAGCTTGATAGCCGACCGTCAACCCGACCAAGACGTTCTCAAGTACCGTCAACTGGTGCAAGATGTGACATGCTGAAATGTTCTCCGATGCCCGCGCGCACAACGGCATGCGGTGGCACCGATCGCAATGACTTGCCTGTAAACACGATGTGCCGTCGTACCACGGGCGAAGCAGACACGCAGTTGAATACGGTCGACTTGCCCGCGCCGTTTGGTCCGATCAGGGCGTGGATCGAGCCCGCCTCAACGTCCATCGTGAAGCGATTGAGCGCTAGCAGGCCGCCGAAGCGGAGCGTCAAATCGCGAATCGAGAAGAGCGATGCCATCAGGATACCTCTGGGCTTCTTTATTGCCTTCCATAAGCTCATGTTTGGCGGCGAGGGAGGTCTTGCGCTGCGCGCGTGCTTGTACGATGCCCCAGACGCCCCGTGGCATGAACATGATCGCAAGAACGATAATCAGCCCGTACACAAATTCTTGCCAGACCAGCAGCCGGGGCGGTGCGAAGCGTAGAAATCTCGGGAAATACTCCCATCAGCACGACGCCGATGACGACGCCTGGAATTGAGCCGGACCCGCCGACGACGAGCATGGAAAGCAGGAGCACGAGCAGCGTAACATCCAGCGCGTCGGGGCTCACGAAAGATTGAAACAGGGTGTACATGCCTCCAGCGATGCCCGCATAAACGGCGGAGATCGTGAAAGCGAGGACCTTCACGAATGCGACGTTGATGCCCGATACTGCAGCCACGTGCTCGCTCTCACGGATCGCACCCAGGCTGCGGGCAAACTTGGAAGTCGAGAGGAAGAGCATGCTGACGAGCACGAGGGCGAGGATCAGCGCTAGGACGGGAAAAGCACTGGCATCCTTTTCGACGATGAAGCCGAAGATCCGTGGCGCAGGGATCCTCACGCCGTCAGTTCCATTTGTAACGGAATCCCAAGTGCGGAACACCCATTGCGCGCATTCAGCAAAAGCAAACGTGGCGAGGGCCAAATAGACCGTGCGCAGTCGAGTGGCCGGGACCCCGATCAGGAAACCAATCAGTCCCGCGCCGAGAGCGGCGATCGGCATTCCAATGACGAACGGAATCCCGAGCCGGATTTGCAGCAGCGCGGTGCCATAAATACCGATGCCGAAGAACGCGATGTGCGCGAAAGCGAACTGACCCGACCATCCGAGCAGAATATCGAATCCCAGCGCGAGAACCGCGTACATCATCAGCAGGTTGCCGATGTACAGGAAATATTGCGGCAGGACGAGCGGCAGGACCAGACCAAGAACGATTAGGATAGCGATCGGGATAAACTGCCGAGGTGTAGGCGCGCCGAACATGTCAGACCTTTTTCGCCGCAATGACTTCGCCAAGCAGGCCCTGGGGCCGCACCACCAGCACGATCATGATGATGAAAAATGGCGTAACGGCAATGGCCTGAGGGGAGATTAGGATACCGACCAAGTTCTGCACGACGCCGATAATCATGCCGCCGATCACGCATCCAGGCAGCGACGTGAAGCCGCCGATGATTGCCGACGCAAAACCCATAATCACGATGGACCCCATGTCCGGCGTCATCAGGAGTTTGGGCGCGAGCAGGACGCCAGCGATTCCGGCTATTGCCGATGAGAGCCCCCACACAGCCATCCGCAGCGTTGTGACGGGAATTCCCACCAGTGCTGCCGCACGAGGGTTCTGGCTGATTGCGCGCAAGGCCTTGCCGAGCAGCGTGAACCGAAAGAACAACCACAGTCCGAGCATGATCACCGCGGTCACCGCCACGATCCCGACGTCCTGCCATTGCAGCACGACGTCCCCGATGAAAAGCGGCTCACCTCGCCAGAGCGGTTCGAGCCGTCGAGGCTCCTCGGTATACGGAATGACGCGCACGGCGCCCTTCAACAAATAAGAAAGACCGAGGGTGGCGACGATCATCGGTACGATCACCGTACCCGGCGCATGGCCCCGCCGGATCCAGTTCAATGGGATTTTGATCCAACAGCGCGCCGATCGCGAAGCCCACAGCGATAACAACGGGGAAAATCATCAGATAACCGAATCCGAAACGCACGACCACCAGCAAGGCGAGGTACCCTCCTACCATGACCAACTCGCCACCACCGAAGTTCAGCAAGTCAACCGACTTGTAGACGATCACCAGCGACAACGATACCAGAGCGTAGACGCAACCGGTCACGAGCCCGCTAGCGATCGCCTGAAGGATGATAGGTGACATGCGGTGGTCGTCTCTGAGATCCGCCGGTGGTCTCCGAAATCAGACGCGGTGTACGCGCATTCCGTCTAATTGCCGTCCATGCCGTTCCAGGAGTAGATACCCGGCATAACGGTCTGGGTCTTGCCGTCGAATTTGACTACGTTCACGTCCCGTATCGCGTCGCGGCGACCTGGTGCGAACTTGATCGGCCCAGCCATCACCTCGTGCTTTACCTCCAGTGTTTCCATCGCGTCCACGAACCGCTCGCGCGTCAGGTTCGGCACGACCTTTTCCAAGGCCGCTATGATCGCGACGGTCGATGGCACGCCGATGATCAGAAAACCGCCGGGTTCGCGATCGGGATACCGGCTCTTGTACATGCTAGTCCACTTCTGCCGCAGCGCTTCGTCGCCCACGTCGTTTTGCGCCCACGAGTAATAAAAATTGCGAAACGCCGCTTCATTGCGGACGTTCTTGGCGAATACAGATGCCGTCGGGATGCCCTGCGTCATTTCCAGCAGCGGCGTCGCCGTCATGCCATACTCGGCGTACTTCTGCGCGACCAACACGGCCGGCGCCGGATACGCCCCCGACAAAATAGCATCAGGCTTGGCCGCACGGATGTTGAGCATCGGCGCAGTCAGGTCGTTGATGTTCAGCGGAACCCGCTCGACGGCGACGACCTCGAAACCGTAACGTGCGGCGACCGCCTTGGCAGTTGCGAGACTGGCGTTGCCATATTCGTCGTCGTGGACGATGATCGCGAGACGCTTGCTCTTGAGCTGCCTCGCCGCGAATTCCGTCAACGCGGCGGCGTAGAGGCGTTGCGTACCTCCGAACGACCCGAACATGTAGCGCGTTGGCGGAAACACTCCAGGGTCGCCGGCGGCGACGAGCATGACGAGCGGATCTTTTCACGGGTGATGAATTCCTGCGCCGCGGTGACCGCGGCAGTGCACGATCCGCCATGCAGAATGAACACGTTGTCGACGGTCACGAGTTTTTTGACGGCTGCAACAAGCGCGGTCGCTTGACACTTGTCGTCCTCGACCACCACGCGAATCTTGCGGCCGTGGATGCCGCCCTTCTGGTTCACCTGCTCATACAACATCTGCGCGGTCTGAACCGGGTCAAGGCCGTAGGTGACAAGAGGGCCTGACAACGGCGCGAACATACCGATGACGATCTCGCTGTCCGTGACACCGGGCTCCGCCATGGCTGGCATCGCAGAGCCGAACAATGCGACGATTGCGACGAGCCACCGCCCCAATCGATACTGACGCAAATTGAAGTTCTTGGTCGTGTTTCTGGCAGCAAACAACGGGTTGGCAGCGAGCAACAGTGCCTTAACCAACTCACGCAGGTGGTGACCTGCTTGGCGTTGCGACTTGGGCGCTGCGGCTAACACGCGACCAGCATCATCAGCATACCTCGCGGTTCGCGCGTGATCCGCCTCCGCTACGACGCCAGACAGTGCAACCGTTGTTGCTTCACTCTCATATCCCATGTTCGCCTTGACCTCCCCGAAATTTTTGTTGATGGGCGCCGAATTGCCCACTCTGTGACCTTTCCGATTACCGGAAAACGATTTTGATCTATATATTAAGACAACATACGCGCGTGCTGTCAACCAATGAATACACACCGCCCGAGCTGTGCGCGATGTGAGCGACGTGGTCGCGTTGCGCATAGCGGCGACGGAACACCAACAGGATCGTGGCCTGTCCGGAGCCGATCGTGTGGCGCTTTCAAAGATTCTTCGTTTCCACCAGCTTATAATTATCCGACATTTCTCAATGATTCCCGATCTGCAGTGAATACTAGCGCTTCCCGGCCTTTAGACTGACGCGAGGTTCAGACGGCTACCGACGATTGGGCCATTTTCCGTGGCATTTGACGCACGCCTCCATCGGGAGTCTCATGCCGGCGTTGTTGGCGGCTGCGGCCGTAGTTCCGCTATCAGCCGCAAAATCTTTCTGGAACATTTGCCGTGGGATGGCGACCTCGGCTATCTGAAGGGCGACGTAGCGGCCGTGGCTCACCACCTTGGCGCCGACAAACATCGCCGCTGGAACGGTCTGGCGGAGAAAATGACGTTGAATGGTAATGGCAAAGGTACCCAAGTCTATGGCATCCGAATCCAGAGTGGCGCGTGTCGCGATGATCTCCGGAGCGACCGGCGGTATCGGGCGAGCGATAGCGCACAGCCTGCATGAGAGCGGCTATCGCCTGAGTCTCGGAATTAGAACGCCACGCCGCGAAACGGATTTCGCTTCCGTTGGCGAAGACGTTAAAACGTTTTCCTACGACGCACGCCGCCCTGAAGATGCGCAGGCGTGGGTAACCCAAACTGTCCAACAGTTCGGCCGCATTGACGTTTTGGTCTATGCCGCAGGCACTTACCGAACCGTGACGTTGGAAGATGGCGCGGAGGAGGACCTCGAGGCGCTGTTGGAAGTAAACGTCAAGGCTCCTTTTCGGCTCATAAGAGCGGCGTTTCCCGAGCTTAAGAAGTCCGGTCAGGGGCGCGTCATCAATTTAGCTTCGCTCTCAGGAAAGAGGGTGCGCAACCTCAATGTCGGCTACCAAATGAGTAAGTTCGCACTAGTGGCTCTTACGCACGCGGTGCGCCGTGCCGGCTGGGAGCACGGAGTGCGGGCAACTGCAATTTGCCCCGGCTGGGTACGTACCGAGATGGCGGAAAAATACGCATCAATGCCGGCGGAAGAAATGACCAATCCCGATGAGCTGGCCGCTCTCGTTACGTCGGTCATTGGTCTATCTAATACCGCATCCGTGGCCGAGCTATTGGTAAATTGTTCTTTCGAGACCATGCTTTAGGAAACGTGGAACCATGACGGTTTTGCCGTAGGCTCGCCCGCCGTTGCGGCGCGACGACTATTTCGCAATTGATCCGGCGCGAGTGCGCCTGCGCTTTTGCGAGCGAGCGCTCCGGCTCATATCGACGAAGACACCAGGGCTTGATGTCGCTGCAATGGTGCGGTCAGCGAAAGGAAGTGTCAGGCGGCTCGCGGATCCTTGTTAGAAAAGGTGTGAGATCCTATCAAGTCTATCTGAAATGCGACATTGGGTACATTTTATTCCGATTATCGGAATAGACTCCTGGCATCCTGATCAGGAGCCACAACAAAGCAGGCAGTCCGCAGATCAAGCAAATAGCCGGATTATTATTTAGTTGACCACGAACGGCTAGCTCGCCATAATTGGCAACGAATTCCGCTAATCGGAATTTTCATTCTTGGCGGTTCGATTTGGGGCCGACTGCAGATGGGCGACCAATTTCTTATAGACAGGCCGATGCCGCAGGCGGGGAAAGAGCTTATCGACCGTCCCAAGGCCGTTGGTTGCGTGCCTGCTTCGCTGCTTGAAAATGTGGATAGCAAGACATTTCGCCACGAAGAAGCTGGGATTGGTCGCTTCTCGCAGGAGCGGGGAGCTGAAAGCGATCGGCGAAGCTGAGGAAGCAAGGTGCAAGAGACGAAAACCCCAGTCGTAGTTTCGGAGCGATCACGCCCGAACGAGCTCAAATTGGTCGACCCACGTTTAGTGGACATCGACGGATCACGAGCGCGATTGAAGGCAGGTCAGTGCCGCCAATGCAAGGCTTACAGTTTTCCGCGCGCGGATGTTTGTGCGAGCTGCTTGTCCGAGGACGTCGCGGACGCGTTTCTCAGTGAAGAGGGCAAACTATATTCGTTCTCCACGATCTACAAGGGGCCACCTGGTTGGATCGTGCCGTATACACTTGGATATGTGGATTTGCCGGAAGGCGTGCGTGTGCTGGCTAACCTCGACATTCCACAAGAACAGCTTCGCGTCGATTTGAAAGTCCGCCTCGGTTTCAAGGCGATTGCCAAAGATGCGGATGGCTCCCCTTTGCAAACCTACGTATTCAGGGAGTGACCCGTGCGCTCTGTCTATGCCATCGGAACGGGGATCATTCCATTTGGAAAATACCCCGATAAATCGCTTGCTGACATCGTTTGGCCTACTGTGAAGGAGGCGATAACCGAGGCTAACATCGGCCGTGAGGCGATCGATGCGGTCTTCTTCGGCACTGCATTCGGCGGACTGCTGGCCGGGCAGCGATCGTTAAGAATGTTGGGCATCAGCGGGCTGCCAATTATAAATGTCGAGAACGCCTGCTCGTCGGGATCGTCGGCGCTCCGGCTGGGCTGGATGTCGGTCGCCTGCGGTTGTCATGATGTCGTGGTGGTCGTCGGCGCAGATAAGCTTACCAAGCTTGGCGGTGGGCCGCTTCCGCTTGAACGCGATGATTGCGAGGTCACGCAGGGGCTCGTAATGCCCGCGGTCTATGCCATGCGGGCGCGGCGTTACATGCACGATTACGGCCTTACCCGGGAACAACTCGCCGAGGTTTCGGTCAAGGCGCGCAAGCACGGCGCTCTCAATGCCAATGCGCAGATCCGAACTCCTGTGACCATCGAAGAGGTTATGGCATCGCGGCTAATTGCAGATCCGTTCACCCTGCTGCATTGCTGCCCCACCGGCGACGGCGCCGCAACAGTGATTCTCGCCAGCGAGGAGGTTGCTCGTAGACATAGTGCAACCTTCGTCCGCGTTGCCGGCTCGGAGGTCACGTCGGGCGTGTACACGAACGGCTATCGCGATATGACCTGGGCTGAGCTGACGGCGCGCGGCGCTAAGCATGTTTATGAAATGGCGGGAATAGGATCGGCAGACATCGATGTCGCCGAGATCCACGACGCATTCACGATCGCGGAGCTCATGTATTACGAGGCGTTCGGGTTTTGCGAGCGGGGACAAGGCTACGAATTGTTGCACAGCGGAGAGACCTCCCTCGGCGGAAAAATTGTTGTCAACCCAAGCGGCGGCCTGTTGTCGCGCGGGCATCCGGTGGGCGCGACCGGTGTCGCGCAGGCAGTGGAGATCGTGCGCCAACTGAGCGGCCGGTCGGGACGGCACCAGGTCGAGGACGCGAAGGTCGGTTTGACCCATGCCACCGGCGGTGGCATCGCAGGTTTCGACCACGGTGCATGCTCGGTCCATATTTTTTCACGATGAAACTAATTCATCAATTCGCTGATCAGGGATCGGAGGTGCAGGGCGCCTCGGCGAATGGCGTCGGTATGCACTGTTTGAGTGGGTGAGATGCGACGGAACGCGCGACCTGACGGCCATGTTTGCAGACTGAATTGATGCCAATGACTACCGACATTCTAGACTGCAAGCTAACCCAGACGCCGCCGCGGTTGAATCCCTTGCCTGTCAAGGGCGTTGCCGAAGGGACCGCACTCTTCGCAGCCGTGGCAACAATCTCGGTGGCAGACATTTTGTCGGATTTCTGCGGGCATTTCATCATATTACCAATTGCACACCACTTTGTTGTGACAAAGCCTCGAGCAGCAGGAACCTGCGGATGACAAAAAAGAAACCCGAAAAGTCTCCGACATCTTCGGGAACGGTGGCGCGAACAATCCAAGTATTGCGCTTTGTCGCCGATAATCCACGTCTGACGATCAAGGAGATGGCCTCGCAGTTGGGTTTGGCGCCCAGCACATGTCATCGCCTCCTGGAGCTGCTGACCCATGAGGGCATTATTGAACAGATCAAACATGAACACGCTTATAGAACGGGAGCGGAATTATACCGGATCGCCGCGAAAGTCATGAGCCGGTACGATGAACGAAGTATCGCGCTTCCTTTCATGAGAGAGATCGTCGACGTTTGCGACGAAACCTGCGTTCTGAATCTTTATATTCCATCGATGCGAAAGATGATCTTCGCGGAAAAGGTCGATTCAAGCCGCATGCTTCGCTACCAGTTGCCGATGAACGTTCCTTTATCGGCAATGTGGGGTGCGAGCAGCCGTGCCTTTCTCGCGTTTCTCCCGCCTAGCGAGGTCGATGCGATTTACGCCAGCGAGACGGCGGCGCCGGGATCCGGCGAGCCGTTACCAACCCGCAAAGCACTCGAACGGAATCTCGAGACCGTCCGGATGCACGGATTTGCGGTCACGCGTGGGCAGAAGGTACCAGGGGCCGTCGGCATCGTGGCACCAGTATTCCGGGCCGGCCAGCAAGTGATTGGCAGCCTCGGCGTAACGGTGCCGGAAATCCGCATCGGCCCGTCCGATATTGAAAGACTTGGAAAACTAATCCGACAGAAGGCCCAGAGCCTGTCCGCAGCGCTCGGGGCCAAACCGACCGATATGTCGAAATACAAAGTGGAGGAGCCAGATGGGCGCCGCGCCAATTCAAAGTAAGGACCCCCTGTCTCATTTACGGGTTCTCGATCTGACACAATTCCTATCCGGTCCTTACGCGACGCAGATTTTGGGCGATCTGGGTGCGGACGTCATCAAGATCGAACCGCCGATCGGCGACATGACGCGGGATCTCCCGCCCTATTTCGTGGGCTCGGAAAGCGCTTATTTTCTCAGCACAAACCGCAACAAGCGGAGCGTTGCGATTGATCTCAAGATGCCCGAAGGGCAGAAACTCGTCAGCAAGCTTGCGTCGACCTGCGACGTGGTGGTCGAGAATTTTCGGCCGGGGGTCGCCGATCGCTTGGGCCTGCAATACGAAAAGATTTCAACAGAAAATCCCTCGCTTGTTTGGTGTTCGATCAGTGGCTTCGGGCAGAGTGGCCCGTACCGCGACCGCCCTGCCTACGACATGATCGTTCAAGCCCTTTCGGGCGGGATGAGCCTCACGGGCCAACCCGATGGCGTACCGGTTCGCTCAGGCATTCCGTTGGGCGATCTGGCGGCTGGAATGTATGGCGTGATCGGAATTCTGGCTGCGATCGAGGACAGCAGGCGAACGGGCCGCGGTCGCTTGGTGGACATTGCGATGCTCGACTGCCAAGTCGCGATGTTGAGCTACCAGGCGGCTTACTATCTTGCCTCCGGCAAGGTTCCTGAGCGCCAGGGACGCGCTCACGACTCCATTCCGACCTACCGATGCTTCCGTTCCGCCAATGACATCGATGTTGTCGTCACTGCGAATACGGAGAAGATGTGGCGCAGCTTGTGCGAGGTTCTCGAACTATCCGAGTTCACCGACGATCCACGGTTTGCGAACAACGAGTTGCGTTACACGAACAAGAACGAACTTTGGAAGATTCTCGATCGAGCGTTTCTTGCCCGCGGCGCGGACACTTGGGTCGCGCTTCTTCAAGCTGCGGGGATTCCGGCGGCAGTCGTCAACACACTCGACCGGAGTCTTTGAGCGATCCACAGGTCATTCATCGCGAGATGGTTTTATCGATGCAGGCGGATTCGGGTGAGATTGCGCGGGTCGCGGGAAATCCAATAAAATTTCATGGCATGGGCAATGCACGGGTAAATTACCCGCCGAAGCTCAACGCCGACGCCGACTACGTTGTTCGCGACATGCTCGGCATTTCGGAGGAAGAATACGACAGACTGAAGCTGGCGGGTGTTATTGGCGATCGCCGGGCTAGCCTCCCCAATGCTCCGCTGGCGCAAGCTCGGCATAATGACGGACAGACGGCGAGACCGCTAACGATTCCAATCAGCGCAGCGAGCGGATAGTTCAAGCCGGTAATCAGAACGCCGCGGATATAGAACAAAATCGCCGCCTGTGCACCGCTCTTGAAAGGACCATTATCAATGACACGCATCGATCCCCTATCCGTCCCCTTTGAGCATGGCCTGCATCGCGTGGCCGACCATTGCCACGCTTGGCTCCAGCCGCCCGGCGGCTTCTGTCTCAGCAACGCCGGATTGATCGCCGCAGAGGGCGAGAGCATGCTTATCGATACGCTGATCGACACGACGCGCACGCAGAAGATGCTCGACTGTATGGCTGCTGCCGAACCGGCGGCGCACACCATCAACGTCGTCGTCAACACGCACGGTGACATCGATCATACATCCGGCAATTGTCTCCTCATCAATTCGAGACGTATCATGAGCACCGGCGCAGCACGGCATTATGCGGCGTCCTTCCAGCGGAACGGTGATTTCGACTTCGCTAATGCGCCCGAGGAGTTCAACCGGTTGATGACTGAACTGGGCTTCGACAAGTTCGACCGCTCGTCAGTGAGCTACCTCGCACCGACTGAGACCTTCGAAGGTTCGCTCGATGTTAGGATTGGCGACAAAGCGGTCCGCTTAGTCGAGTTCGGGCCCGCGCACACTCCCGGCGACACGGTGATCCACGCCGCCTTTGATGGTGTGGTGTATGCGGGCGACCTGATGTTCTGCAAGTGCCACCCGGTGATGGGACATTGGCCGATCAATAACTGGCTACGCGCCTTCGATAGTATGTTAGGCTGGGACGTCGAGACTTTTGTCCCCGGCCATGGTCCGGTGTGCGGGAGGAAGAGGTTCAACGCCACAAGGACTATATCCTGTTCCTTCAAAACGAAGCGCGGCGACGTTACGATCGCGGAATGTCGGTTTCTGATGCCAGCTACGACATCTTCCTGAACCTTGGACGCTTTGACTATTTACTACGCGCCGACACCCTGCGCAAAAACGTCAACGTTCTCTATCACCAATTCGCCGGCACCGCGGCGAAGGAGTCCTTCATCGACCACAGTGTGGAACGGATGCGCTTTCGCGACCGCATCCGCGGCCGAGCGCCAGGCATGCACGTCGACCACGTTCCTGACGGTAACTGACCCGGGCGAAGTGTTGCAACCTGGACAAGCAGTTGCTCAGGTCGATGCCGGAGCGGATTCACCGGATCAAGCGGAGGGCTTGTTCAAGCAGCTGAATAAGCCGTTTCCGGAATGGGCGCTGCACGCCGAGCTGATGACCGACCTTCAGATCCTACCGGTGCGGGTGGCTGGCTCCGGAATCGGCACTCGGCCAGCTGCTGTTTCCAAAGCCTCCCCTCCAGTATTCCCAACAGGGAGTCGAACGGGATGGCGCGAGCTACTTTCATCGTACTGAGCAAGCAACGTAGGAAACGCCTACAACAGCTATGGTATCGACAATGGGCAATTCACGAGGCTATCAGAAATTACTTGAGCCCTTTCAGCTTAAGCATCTGACCCTGAAGAATCGGATTGTAAAGGCTCCCTATAGTTCCACCAACTCCGATGAGCGTGGCTATGTCCTCGATTCCGCCGTTTACCACTATGACGCGGTGGCAAAGGGGGGGGTGGGTCTCTTAATTCCCGAGTCGGTAGCCGTAGATCCATTGGGCACGACCGGGTCCCCACGAATGGCTATCTGGGACGATAGCTATATCCCGGGACAGAGGAGGTTGGCCGAGGCGGTGCATAAGCACGGTGCCGCCATTCTCATGCAGATCCATCACGCAGGGCCGTCCTATTCGACGGGAACTTATGGCGGGTTGCAGACAGCCGGAGTCCAACCTCTTGGCCCTCGGGCCGCCTCATCGCTCACCAAGCAACAACTACCGGGGCCGCGACCCAACCTGCCTAAGGGATTGACGAGCTCAGAGATTGGAGATCTGATCCAGAAGTTCACGCGAGCGGCCGAGCGTGCGGCAGAGGCGGGGTTCGACGGGGTAGAACTTCACTTTGGCACCGGCTATCTGATGAATAGCTTCCTTTCCCGGGCGTGGAACAAACGTAGCGATGAATACGGCGGTACCCTCGAGAATCGGACTCGCTTCGCGACAAAGATCGCGCGCAGCGTGCGCAAGAGTCTGGGAGAGAAATTTGTCATCGGCGCGCGGATTAATGGTGCCGAATACGGCGCCACGCATGGCGATGGGATCACTTACGAGGAGAGTCGTGGAATCGGTCGGATCCTGGAGGAAGCGGGTGTCGATCTCCTGCACATCATGGCCTATGGCTACAACCACTTTGAATGGGTGACCTTTCCGGAGCAAAGCCTTTATCCGGAAATTCCCAAAGGTATGACGAAGTTCGCTGAAGCGGTACGACGCGGCGATCCCTGGTCGCGAGCGCAAGGTCGGTCAAGGAGGCCGTTTCCATTCCAGTGATAACGAATGGCGGACTCAGTTTCGAAAGCGCCGAGCGAGTGCTGCGAGAAGGGCACGCGGATCTTGCCGCTTTCGGTCGGGCCTTGATCGCGGACCCCGATGCGCCCAATAAGCTTCGGAGCGGCCGAGTTAAAGACATCCGCCACTGCACTCGGTGCATGGTTTGTTTTGATGCATTTGTGCGTTCCGAGCATGAGCGCTGCCGGGTAAACGCGGCATTTGCCAAAGAAAAAGAACTGCAGATCATTCCGGCGCCGGAGAAGAAGAAGGTGCTCGTGGTCGGCGGCGGGCCTTCGGGAATGGAAGCGGCTCGGGTGGCGGCTATGCGCGGTCATACCGTCTCCCTGTACGAGCGCCACGCCAAGTTGGGCGGGCTAATTCCCCTGGCCTCCCTCATCAAGAGCACCGAGATCGAGGATCTGCCTCGCTTCGTCGCTTACCTCGAGCGCCAGTTGGACGAGCTCGGCGTGCGGGTGAAGCGAGGCCAAGCAGTGGACGCGAAGCTAGTACGACAGTTGGCGCCCGATGCCGTCGTCGTAGCGAGCGGGGCCAAGCTTAGGGTGCCTAGCATACCCAGGATCAAGAGCAGGAAGGTGATCACCTCCTCCGATCTGCAAGCTTGGGTGAAGCTACCCATGCGGTTCCTTGGCCCTTATTTCCTCGAATGGGCGACGAAGATCTGGCTACCCATCGGCAAGCGTGTGATCCTGATTGGTGGGCTCATGCAGGGGGTCGAATTGGCCGAGTTTTTGGTAAAACGGGGTCGCCAAGTGGTCATCACCGAAACCGGTGATGAGTTGGGTACTGGCATGCTGGAGCTCCATCGCGTGCGCTTGCTCGAGTGGCTGCAAGAGAAAGGCTGCCAGCTTCTTGCCGGGGTTACCTATGATAAAATCACCGAAAAAGGAGTAAGTCTGATCACCAAGGAGGGCAGGAGGCAATTCTTCGGATGCGATACAATCGTCGTGCTATCGGTGCGGGAGGCAGATTACTCCCTTTATCAAGAACTGAAGAAAACGGTTCCGGAGGTACACGTTATAGGCGACTGCAATGAGCCAGGCATGATTGCTGATGCCGTCGAAGCCGGTTACAGCGTTGGGTGCGCTATCTAGCAGCCCGTAGGACGGCAGCTTATTAGGGTCTGGACTCACAATTTGATCCAGTAGAGTACCGCGACGAGCGTGGTGGCGACTAACGCCTTAGTGGTTTCCTCTCTCGCTCGATTCGTTCTCCGTGCACAGGCATTGATCACCTGGGTCCGTTGCCGCATCAAAAGATCGCGCGTCCGGTGCAGCATCAACTGGCTCTGCTGCTCGGCCGATTTGACCTGCACAAAACGCATGGTTGGGCGGCGCACCGCCTCGCAGATCGCCTCAGCGTCGGCAGCATCGTTCTTGTTGCGCTTGACGTAGGCCTTCACATCCCTCGCCGGCATCAGACGAACCTTGTGACCAAGCTTCGTGAGTTCACGCGCCCAATAATGGGCGCTGGCGCACGCCTCCATGCCGATAAGGCATGGCGGCAGCGCCTTGAAGAACTCCAGCACCTGGCTGCGCCGAAGTTGCTGTGGCTAGCCTGCTGATGGAAGCCAAGCGCCATGCCTTCAAGGCCCGGCGGCTCTCATTGTGCAATTCCGGAGACATGGCGGGCTCGCGCGACCGGGTCGTCGGATACGGAGCTTGGATGTTCCCGCAGACGGCGCAGTGAGGTGTGAGCGGGACTATGGCTTTGGCGAGCTCGACGCCCTGGTGCCGGCGTACGCCGCGAGCATCCACAAGAGCCAAGGCTCGGAATACCCAGCCGTGGTGATTCGGGTCATGACGCAGCACTACGCCATGTTGCAGCGGAACCTTCTCTACACCGGCGTCACCCGCGGCCCGCGTGGCGGGGCTCAACAGCGCATACGTTTTGATGCGCAGGCCGTGTAAGCCAATTCATCGCGAACAAGATCGATTTCCAAGGCAGTGAGCTTCGCTCGGCCTACGCAGCAGAGGTGGTCAACTCGATTGGCTCGACGATCGAGGGATCCTCGTTTTCCGGCAGCGCCGCCGGCCTTTGATGACAAATGGGCTTTCCGTATTCGACCTGATCCGCTGGTAGTGTCTCAGTTTGATTGTGGCGGGGGCCTATTTTGATGGCACCCTTTCGATAAAATCAAGAATAAGCGCCTCGTATTGAGACCTGTCGGCGGTCAACACCGAGAGTTTAGACGGGCTGGTAAATTGGCTCGAAATATGCCCGGTCTTCGGTCCCTGAAAAGCGTGGATTTCGCCCGTGGGGTGGACGTTGAGTGTAACTTGCAGATCACTCCCGGAAACGCGACCGCTGATGTGTCCTACCGCGAGTGCATCGCCCTTTTGGCCCGTATCTTGGAACGTTAGCTGTAATTCAAGAGCGGACATTTTTTGTTCGAAGTCCTTGAGGATTTCAGCGATAATATGCGTGTCTGCCGTCCATTTCTGCCTGACACGCTCTGCCGTCTCTTGCCGCTTATTACTCCGGTCTTTTGCCAGCTTTTTTTCTAAATCGTCGGCTTCCTTCTCCTTAGCCTTACTCTGCAGGATTTTTTGAATGCGCTGATCCGTGGACTTTGCCATGACGCCCTCATGCTCGACCAACACCGCAACCCTGTGCGGTAGTGTCTCATTTTAAATTTAGATCGTCGGATACGCGTAATTTTACCGCGTGTGTGCGGATGTTAAATACTCGGATGCCGCGCTTAAATGCAGCGTGGTCGTTCTTGGTTAGCCATACGCGAGCAGGTTCTTCGCAATCCAGCTTGCCGCAAATCGCTGCGGTCTCGGGATAGCCGATTGGAAGGGCATATGCCCTATAGTCGTGCTTTATGCCCGTCGGGGTATGTTTGTCGCAGCGCGCAATTGCCATCCGACTCTCCCATGAATTTCGGCGGCCCAATCTTACGCCGCCTCGTGCTTCTTGTAAGGGCCACGCTTTCTCGGCTTCGGCGCAGCGGCCCCGACTAGCGCAGCAATATCTTCCATTGGCCAGAGCCGATCACTGAGGCCAGCCGCCATTGGGGCGAAAGCCCCTTCAGGGGCGGCCTCACGTATTCCGGTCGCAATCAGTCTTAGGCCGCGACTGTAAAAGGCTGAAAGCCGTGCTGTCCTAATTTCCCTCTGCGGGTGCTCAGCCTGATCCAGATCAAAACTCCAAACCCCATTGCGTGCAACTAAGCACGCAATGGATGCCCCTCTACTTAACCCCAACGTCCCACACTGCCCAAGCTGCGGGAAACCGATGCGGCTTGCCAGAACCGTTCCCAGAGTAGCCAGCCTGCCCGAATTGCGCAGCTTTGAATGCCGAGTCTGTGGCGTCGTCATAACTACAGAAGAAAGATACCCGATTGGGTAGTGGGTCAATGCCGAAGGGCGCATATTGCGACAATGGCCAGCCATCCTTCGGAGCTCCGTGTCGAGGTGAAACATCGAGGTAAGCCCCCGAGCCCCTATTACTGGGAAATCTATCGGGGAGACGAGCCGATGTGGATTGAGCGCGGAGTAGACGGATATCCGACGTACGGCGAGGCGTTCGAGGCGGGGCAAACTGCACTTCTACGTCTGCTCGGCCACGAGTTGCTCAACAAAGGCAACTGATGGCTTCAAAGCTAAAGCGCCCCCGCGACCGAAGAATTGGCCGCGCTTCGCGGTGCCTACAGCAGCCCTGCGCCGGCGACAGCACCCTATTGTGACGACGACCCGCACCGCCGCTCGGTCAATAAGCGGCTGACCAAGGACGAGGCCCGCCGCATGGCGGCGAACTTCGCCAAGCTGCCGGAGCCGCTTCGCCGAACGGACTGAAACTGCCGGTGGAGTGCAGCATCGCCAAGCGGTAGCCGGTTGCCTATATCTCCACGCGGATGTCGCTGAGAGAATGTCCCATGCTCGCGTTCACCGATGAGCAGCTCGTCACGATCCAGACCATCGCATCGCCGCTACCGCTACAGCTGCGCAGCGCTTTCCTCGAGGCCCTCGCCCGTGAGCTGAAAGGTCGCGATGTCGGCGATGGTGAGCTGCATCGTTGCGCGCTGGAGGCGAGGCGGTTGGTTACGCGGGCCCGAGCGGTGAATGGTCGGTGAAATTTTCCTCGATCAAGTGCCGCGGGGGCGGCGCTAAGGCCGAGCCGTGCTATCATCGCTCCATGCCCTCCGCTCCGCGCCGCTTCCCTCTGCCCTGGTCGATTGAGCCCCACTTCGAATGCTTCATCGTCCACGACGCGACCGGCCAAGCGCTTGGTTATTTTTACTATGACGACGAGCCCAGCCGTCGCGCCGTCACTAAGCGGTTGACCAAAGATGAAGCGCGGCGGATGGCGGTGCACTTCGCCAAGCTGCCGGAGACTTGCTGCGGGGAGGGCATAATCATAGCCAGAAGTAGCCGTCCGGACCATAAGCCCAATAGCCAGGGGACCAAAGGTAGCCTGGGTCAGGGAATCGCGCGTTGCTCGTAGACCGGCAACTCCGGCGGGACAATAAGGCGCCTCGACCAGACGAAAACAGTCGCTTTGCGCCAGTCAAAGAAAGAGCGGCGAACGCCCGAGCTCCACCGCATGTTGGCGATGACCCCGTAGCTCGCCGGCGCCGCGTCGCCCGAGCTCCATCGTCGCCCCGATGGCGACCGTCGGCCAGCATGCAGCGCCGCCCAGCCGGCCCGAGCGGGTCGCTCCGCCGACCGACGCAGCGATCGCCGCGGCCCCGAACCGAATTGAGCGAAAATGGAATCGGCGACGGCGGCCATGTGGCGGCCCCAGCGGGTCGCGCTGTCGACCTCGTCGCGCGAGTCAATGGATAAAGAGGAGGAACGCC
>CAVRDC010000043.1:0-61000 GCA_963719745.1 uncultured Alphaproteobacteria bacterium
TATGTCCTTACGACTTCTACAAGAAGTGGATCACCGATCCCGAAGGCACCCGCGAAATGGTCGAGGCCATTACACGGCCGACGGTCGGAACCGAGGAATGCCCGATCGAGGGCATTCCGACGAAGAAGGTCGCTCATCGTTAGAACGACGCGGCGCGGCGATCGTGCCGCTTCGCCAACGGCGGCGGAGCGGCCCGGATCGGAAATTCCAATTCGAGAGTAGCGATGCTGCGGATCGAGCAGGTTCTCGGAAGCCGTCTTGATCCGGCGCTTGCCGAGCGGATTCACGAACTGGAACATCAGGGTGCCGTCGATCTCCTGACGGTGCCGGTTGCCGACGTATCCCGGCATCGCTTCCGGGCGACCACGCAAGGCGGCACCGAGGTGGCGATCGCGCTGCCGCGCGATCAGCGGCTGTTCGATGGCGCCGTGCTGGTGCTTGAGCCGGACCGTGCCGTCGTGGTCCGGGTTGCGCAGGAACGCTGGTTGCGACTGCAGCCGCGCGCCATCGCCGACGCGATCGAGCTCGGCTATCACGCCGGCAATCTGCATTGGCGGGTGCGCTTTGCCGGCGAAGCCCTTCTGGTCGCCATGGAAGCGCCGATGGACGATTATCTCGCCCGCCTCGGCGCTTTGATCCGCGACCGCCGCGTCATCTCCTCGCTCGCCGAGGCCGACGAGGTATTGCTTTGATCGACTTGCTCACGATCCTGCAACACGCGGATTCCGCCTTTCCGAGCGGCAGTTTCGCATTTTCCAACGGGATCGAGGGACTCGCGGCCATGAACGCGCCGCTTGACCGGCAGCGGATTGCATGATGTCGTGACCATGTTCCTTCGTCATCGCTGGGCGACATCGGATCGCGTTGCGGTTGCGCTCGCGCACCGCGCCAACGGCGATTTTGATGGCGTCGCGGAGATCGATCATGCCGTCGAGGCGGCGACGCTCGCCGAGCCGCTGCGCACCGGATCGAAGCGCAACGGCAACGCGTTGCTCGCCGCTCACGTGCGCTTGGCGAACGCCTGGCGCAGCGGAGTTGCGCACGCTGATCGAGGACGGCAAAGCGCATGGTCACCTCCCAGTCGTGCAAGGCTTCGTCTGGCGCGCCCGTGGTATGAGCGAGGCCGACGCGATTGCGGTGTCCGGCTATTCGACGGCGGCGGGGCTTATTGCGGCAGCGGTGCGACTGGGCCGCATCGGCGCGGTCGAAGCGCAAACCGTGCTCGCCGCGGTCTTGGCGACGATTGCCGATCTGTCGGCGCCAGTGGCGCCGGCGCCGAGATCGAGAGTTTCATGCCCTGGGTCGACGCCGCCGCCGCGCGCCATGCCCGCGCGCATTTGCGTTTGTTTGCGAGTTAGGGGGGAGCGCGCATGCTGCTGACGCCGACCGAGCTTGAACGCCTCACCATCTTCTCCGCCGCGGAGCTGGCGAGAAAGCGCCGCGCCAAAGGGCTCAAGCTCAACCATCCCGAAGCCGTCGCGATCATCACCGATGAAATCCTCGAGGGCGCGCGCGAGGGACGAAGCGTCGCCGACCTGATGTCGCTCGGATCGACGATCCTGACCACCGGCGACGTGATGCCCGGCGTCGCATCGATGCTGCCGATCCTTCAGGTCGAAGGCGTTTTTCCCGACGGAACAAAGCTCGTCACCGTGCACGAGCCGATCCGGCCGCGAAGCCGGCGCCGCTGCCGATACGCTCGAGCCCGGCGCAATTCTCGCCGCCGATGGCGAAATCGAGCTCTCCGCCGGCCGGCCGCGAACCACGCTCGCGGTGGTCAACACCGGCGACCGCCCGGTCCAGATCGGTTCGCACTATCATTTCTTCGAAGTGAACAAGGCGTTGGACTTCGATCGCGCGGCGGCATTCGGCATGCGCCTCGATATTCCCGCGGGCACGGCCGTTCGCTTTGAACCCGGCCAGCGCAAAGAGGTAACGCTCGTCGGCTTCGGCGGCCGCCGCGAACTGTCCGGCCTCAATGCTTTGACGGACGGCATCGCGACCGATCAGTCGGTACGCGACGCCGCGCTGCGGCGCGCGCGCGACGCCGGCTTCAAGGGCGCGTGAGGCTTCGCCATGGTCGCGATCGCACGCAGGGACTATGCGGCCCTGTACGGCCCGACGGTTGGCGACGGCGTACGCCTCGCCGACACCTCGCTGGTCGCCGTCGTCGAGAAGGATCATGCCGTCTATGGCGATGAATGTCTGCACGGCGGCGGCAAGACACTGCGCGACGGCATCGGGCTCGCCGCCGGAGTGACCAGCGCGCAAGGCGCGCTCGATCTGCTGTTGTGCAACGTTCTCGTCATCGATCCAGTGATCGGCATCGTCAAAGGCGATCTCGGCATCAAGGACGGCCGCGTGGTCGGCCTCGGCAAGGCTGGCAATCCCGCCATCATGGATGGCGTCGATCCGCGCCTCATCGTCTCGGCGGCGACAACCGTGCGTGATTGCGAAGGAATGATCGCCACGCCCGGCGCTATCGACGTCCATGTTCACTTCGATTCGGCCGGGCTGTGCGAACACGCCATCGCCTCGGGCATTACCACCATGCTCGGCGGTTCGCTCGGCCCGATCACCGTCGGTATCGACTCCGGCGGCCCGTTCAACGTCGGCAAGATGCTGCAAGCTGCCGAGCATTGGCCGATCAATTTCGGTTTTCTCGGCCGCGGCAATTCGCACAAGCCCGCGTCGCTGGTCGAGCAGCTCGAAACCGGCTGCGTCGGTTTGAAGATTCACGAAGACTGGGGCTCGATGCCGGCGACCATCGATACGTGTCTCGCCGTCGCCGACGATCTTGATTTCCAGGTGCAGCTTCACACCGACACGTTGAACGAATCCGGCTTCGTCGAGGATACGCTTGCCGCGATCCGCGGACGCACGATCCACATGTATCACACCGAGGGCGCCGGCGGCGGTCACGCGCCCGACATCATTCGTGTTGCCGGCATTGCAAACTGTCTGCCGTCGTCGACCAATCCGACCAATCCCTACACGGTGAACACCTTCGACGAACACCTCGACATGACGATGGTGTGTCACCACCTCAACCCCGCGATTCCGGAAGACGTGGCATTTGCCGAGAGCCGCATTCGCGCGCAGACCATTGCCGCCGAAGACGTGCTTCACGACATCGGCGCGATCTCGATGCTCGGCTCCGACAGCCAGGGCATGGGCCGCATCCACGAAGTAATTTGCCGCACCTGGCAGTTGGCGTCGAAGATGAAGACTCAGCGCGGCACGCTGCCGGAGGAGCGGGCCGGCTTTGGCGACAACGCCCGCATCCGCCGCTACATCGCGAAATACACGATCAATGCCGCCCGCACCTTCGGCATCGCCGATCACGTCGGCTCGCTGGAGGACGGCAAAATGGCTGATGTGGTCGTGTGGCGGCCCGCGTTCTTCGGCATCAAGCCCGAGCTTGTCATCAAGGGCGGCTTCATCGCCTGGGGCGCGATGGGCGATTCCGCGGCCTCGCTGATGACATGCGAGCCGATCCTGATGCGTCCGCAATGGGGCGCGTTCGGCCGCGCCGCGCCGGCGCTGTCGGCAAGCTTCGTGCATCCGCTGGCGATCGATCGCGGATTGAAGAGCGAGCTTGGCCTGTCCAAAGCGTTGTTGCCCGCAAGCGGCACGCGCAAGCTTTCGAAGTCCGACATGATGTGGAACGACGCTTGCCCGAATATTCGCGTCGATCCGCAGACCTTCGACGTCTATGTCGATGGCGAAATCGCGACCTGCGAGCCGGCGCGCGAGCTGCCGCTGGCGCAGCGCTACATGCTGCGGTGACCGTCATGCACGATCGCGTCGCGTTTTCGGCATCGCGCGGCGACGCCTGTCTGGCGCTGCGCGCATCGGCATCGGCGGACCCGTCGGGTCCGGCAAGACAGCGTTGATCGAGCGGCTTGATTCCGATACTGGCTGCACGCGGCATCGATCTTGCCGTCGTGACCAACGATCTCGTCACCAAGGAGGACGCCGAACGGCTGCGCCGCTCCGGCCTGATCGATCCGGCGCGGGTCTCCGCAGTCGAAGCCGGCGCTTGTCCGCACACCGTCATTCGCGAAGATCCGACGCTGAACATCGCCGCCGGCGACGAGCTGGAGCGCAAATTTCCCGGCGTCGAGCTGATCATGTTCGAATCCGGCGGCGACAATCTCGCGTCGACGTTTTCGCTCGATCTGGTCGATTGGTGGATCTTCGTGATCGACGTTGCCGGCGGCGATGATATTCCGCGCAAACGCGGGCCGGGCGTGCTGCGCTGCGACTTGCTCGTTATCAACAAGATCGACCTCGCGCCGTTTGTCGGCGTCGATCTCAACGCCATGCTAGCGGAAGCGAGCGCCGTGCGCGAAGGCCGGCCGATCCTGGCGACCAACGCGCGCACCGGCGACGGCGTAGCGGCGGTGGCCGATGCGATGAACCAGGCCGTTCTGTTTCGCTGATCCGGAGGCCGCCGTGCTGCGATACGATCGCGCGCTCCGGCGAACGCCGGCAGGCCGGTACCGAGACATGCCGTTCAGCGGCCCGGTGCGAAGCGTTCGCTGCATTTCAGCCATGGCGGCGGAAGAACCGTGCTCGCCCGCCAGCACGTGCCCTACCCTTTCCATGCCACGCGGCCTTTTTATCTCGATCGCGCGCGCCCGGAGATTGCCACGCTCTATCTGCAATCGGCGTCCGGCGGTCTTTATCGCGGCGACGACGTCGCGCTCTCGATCGTCGCCGACCCGCACGCTGCGGCGCATGTCACCACCCAGGCATCGACGATCGTGCACAAGACCCATAAGCGCGCCGTCGCGCAAACCACGCGCATCGAAATCGGCGAACACGCTTTTGTCGCGATGACGCCTGACCCGCTGGTGCTGTTTCCCGGCGCGGAAATTTGCTGCGCGACCGAGGTCACATTGGCCGCGACGGGATGCGCCATCTTGACCGATGGCCTGGCGCATCACGATCCGGAGGGAACCGGCCGCCCGTTCGAGCGCTACAGCAATGCTATCATCGTGCGTAACGCAGACGGCATCGTCTTCTCTCCGACCGCGGATCGCTGACCGGCGAATTGATGCTCGGCCCAGCCTCTCCGCTCGGGCCTTTCCGCGCCGTGGGCACACTGCTCGTTCTGGGGCGCGGATCGGAGCGCTGTGATGCGGACGTTCTGGAAAGCCGCCTCGCCGCTCGGCTGCGTGGCCGGGATTTCGAAGCTGCCGAACAATGCCGGCATCGGCGGCCGCGTCCTCGCCGCAAACGGCGGAGCGCTGGCCCGCGGACTGGAAGCGGCGTTTGCAGTTGCCTTCGAAGCGCTGATCGGCGTACCGCCGGCGCGCCGGCGCAAGTGACTGGCTTTGGCTCAGCGCCGCGCGAGGCGGAAATAAAGCTCGGCCAGACGCGCCGGCAGATCTTCCAGACGCCGCACCGGCATATGCTGGCTGCGGCCAAACACCGCCGCGCCGGAGCCCGCGCCAGACGGATCGAGCGTGACGCCAAACACGTCGATGCCGCGCGATCGCAGACTGAGCACGGCGCGCCGCGCATCCTCGACCAGATCGCGCGGATCGACCACGTCGATGTCGGACGGCTCACCGTCCGTAAGCACGAGGATCAGTTTGCGATGGCTGCGCACCGCCGCGATCTCGGCGCCGGTGTGACGCAACGCGGTTCCCAGCCGCGTCGACAGTTGCGGTTCGAGATGCGCCAGCCGCGCCTTGACCGCTCGCGCCGTAGGGCTCGGCAAATTCCTTGAGACAAAACATGCGGACATCCTCGCGGCCGGCCGAAGCGAAGGCGCGTAGTGCGAACGGATCGTCGAGCGCGGCGAGAGCTTCGGCCAGCGTCGCCACCGCCAGCCGTTCCAGGTCGAGCACGGAGGCGCCCGACGGCGACGACCCGGTCGCGCGTCGATTCCGAGACATCCAACAGAATCGTGACCGAGAGGTCGCGCTTGCGCCGCGTCATGGTGCGAAAAACGCGCTCGTCCGGCATGTCGTCGGCGCGCAGCGCAATCGCCGCATCCAAGGCAGCATCGAGGTCGAGTTCGGGTCCGTCGCTGCGCCGCTTCAGCCGCTCATGTCGCCCGACCTTGGCGCCGCGCACCAGGCGCCGCATCCGCGCCCGCACCGCCGGAATATCTGTCGAGCGCCGTATCGATCGCGCCAGCATCGCCCTGCCATACCGGGCGCGGCGCGGACCGTGGTCCAGTCCGGCCGTTCGGTTGCGGCATCGCAATCCCACTCGGGATAAGTGGCGAGCGACCGGGCCGCGTTCGTCCGGGCGACGTTCGCGCGCGCGGCCTACCGCGTCGGCGTCGGCTCTGCTTCCTCGCGGCGGCGATCGGGTTTGTCGGCTTCGTCGCGCCGCTCGATCCGCGCCGCGTCGACCATCAGCTCGACAACGTCGTCCTGCGGCTGCGCTTGGTCGCCGAAATCCCATAGACCAAGGCCGTCGTCGCGATAGACCGGTTCGACCACATAGGTGCGGGCGTTGAATTGCACGCGCATTTGTCCGAGATCGTTGCCAAGGAGTCCACCGATCTGCCGGCTGAGCGAAACATCGTCGAGCCGATGCAGTTCGGCAGCAAACAGCGCGCGGCCTTTGTTCACGAAGCCGTCGGGGTCGGCGTAATCCGGATCAAACAGCGCGCGCGCAAGCCGCGCCATCAGCGTCGGCGCGGTGATCACGCCCGGACGGCTCGGCGACATGAAATGGCGCCCACAGCCGGCGCAAGCCGGGAAAGGCGCGCATGGCCAAAGTTTCGACGCGCGCATCCTCGACCAATCCGATCAGCGCCATTTGCAGCGGCTTGAGCGATCCGATCGGAAAGCGCGTCCGGGTCAGCGCGACATGCGCAGTCGCATGCGCGACGCAGGCGCGAAACAATTGCGGCAGAGCGCTTTTGGGCACGCCGCGGAAAACCGGCGGGACGCGCACCACGCCGCCGGCGATATTGACGCGGCGCGGCAAGCTGACCGCCCGGCGGCGCCACCGCACTGCGCAGAACCGGCGGTCGGCCCCACAAAGCCGTGGCGTACGCTTTCAGGATCGCGCTCGCTCCCGAGAAAAGGTCAGCGCACCGGCCGCTTGCTCCAACACCTGCGCGGCCAAACGATCTTCCAGCGTGAAGAAGGCGCGCCGCCGCGCGCGGTCGCCGCGCGTGTATTTAAGACCTGTGGCGATGAAGGTTTCAAAGCCCGAACTGTCGCAAGTCTTGCAGGATCATGTCGGTGCGGCTCGCTACGGCCACGACCGATTCCGGCGCTTCGCGCGCCATCCGAACCAGACCGCGAGACCACAAGCGCGATATCGCCGGCCGACGCGCAGCCTGTCGTTGCGCCGCGGGCAGCGCTTGCAGGCACGCCAGCGCGGCCTTGCGATCCGGCGCCGCGGCAAATGTCGGCGGCCGCATGGGCGAAATCGGCGAGGCTCTTTGAGCGTCAAGCTCGGACTTAAGGTCCACGCTCATCCGCCAGAAAGTGAGTTGGCATTCCGGCCCGGCATTGACGAAAGCGAGCTCCAGCGCGCCCTCGGCCCATCGATCGAGATCGGCATCCGCGGCGCCGGCTGAAATCACCGCCCAGCAATCGCGGAACGCGGCACGCAATAGCGTCGCGGTGACGGATCAAGTGATGAAGGCGTGTAACCGCGCGGTCCTGCTCCGTCTCGATGACCTGAAGCTGCGCGCGGTCGCCGTGGGCTCATGGTTGGCTGTAAATTATCTCAGAGACATGCCGCGATCGCCGCCGTCAGCGCCTCGCGCATATCGAGATCGTCGGTGATCGGCAGCACGATGCTGGCCTGCGAAGCTTGCTTCGAGTCCGACGCCGGCGGCGACCAGGCGGCCGGCGTGAATCAGCATACGGGTCGAAGCGCCCTCTTCCAGACCTTGTCCGCGCAGATTGCGCGAGCGCAGCGCGATGTCCACAAGCCGCCGCGCGGTCTTGCGGTCGGCACCGGATTCGCGGCAAACGATCTCGGCCTCGATGTCGGGCGCGGGATAGCCGAAGTCGATGCCGACAAACCGTTGTTTGGTGGATTCCTTCAAATCCTTGACCGCGCTCTGATAGCCCGGATTGTACGAGATGACGAGCTGGAAGTCGGGATGCGCGGAGACTCAGCTCGTTCTTTTTTTCAAGCGGCAGCATGCGCCGCGCATCGGTGAGCGGATGGATCACCACCGTGGTGTCCTGGCGGGCCTCGACGATCTCGTCGAGATAACAGATCGCGCCATAGCGCACGGCGAGCGTCAGCGGGCCGTCGTGCCACACCGTGCCTTCCGGCGCGAGCAGGAAACGGCCGGCAAGATCGGCAGCGGTCATGTCCTCGTGTGCGGCGACCGTAATCAGCGGCCGCTCAAGCCGCCACGCCATGTATTCGACAAATCGCGTCTTGCCGGAGCCGGTCGGGCCCTTCAGCATCACCGGCAACCGGCTCGCATAGGCTGCCTCGAACAGCGCGACCTCCGCCCCGACCGGCAAGTAATAAGGCTCGGACTTGATACGGTAGGCTTCCAGTTGCATGGCCCATTCCTGCGCCTGGCGCCGAGACCACCCGGAATGAGCAACGACACCCGCTCGCCTGCGGCGGTCCGGCGTCACTGCCAAATAGTCAGGCGCGACGTCGTTGTCGCGCCTTGAAGAGGGCTCCCCTCGACCGCCATTACATCACCGAGCGGCGTGAAGCACAATGCAACTTAACCGGTGCGGTCGGTCACAACAATTCCGGTTAAACTCGTGACCGTACGAGAGATATTCGAACAGCGCCGCCTTGCCCGGAAGCGAAAGCGCCGGCTGAGACAGCTCTTTTAAATAGCTCAGACATGGGTTCGTTTTGCCAACCTACAATCAATCCGTGTATGCGGCTCCATCGCCTACCGCAGCGCTTTTTACCGGGCGTTAGATCGTGTCCCAGCGAGTGGTGTAACAACGGCGAGGCCGTCGTGATCTCCGGCAGGGCCGGGTCGATCAAGCTGCCACTGCGGGCAGCTTGACGATTGGATCATCGCTCAAAGGCGCGATCGTTTCCAGGCTCATGTAGCGACCGCGCTGAACTGCACGCAGTGGACGCTACCGGACGCGAAGGCGCCGGCGCCGACGGTGAAGGTCCGGTCGCAGGCGCTGCAACGCACGACCGCCCGCTTGCGGGTCGCGTCGGTGCCGACCACCACAAGCTCTGAATCAAGGCCGGCTCGCCATCCCGACCTTCATGCTGCGATCGCCGCGCGTGCCTTCGCCAGCGCCGCGCGCAACGCCTCGGCTCGCTCGTTGGCGGCGCGCAGCTCGGCGACCACATCGGCTTGCTTCTTAAGCTCCTCCTCCAACCGCTCGATGGCGCGGCGAGATCACGGCGCACGGTGGCCAGACCGGCATTAACCTCGGCGACCGCGCGCTCTTGTTGGACGATGGACCGTTCCAGTTGCGCGCGACTCATCGCATCGGCGACGGCCGCGCTCTTGCGCTCGTCGATCAGCAGTTGCAAACGCTCGACCAGCGACATGCGCTTGGCCCGCAACTCGCCGATGGTGGCGCGGAAGGCGCTCGGCCGATTGAGAGCGGAGAACGACGATCAGAAGACCGGCATTGAGATCGTTAGGAAAGCGCTCAGCACACCAGCTCGCCAAATCGCCGTCAATGCTGGCGAGGACGGCTCGATCGTGGTCGGCAAGATCAGCGACAATGACACCTACGCCTTCGGTTACGATGCACAGGCGGGACAATACGGCGACTTGGTTTCCAAGGGCATCATCGATCCGACCAAAGTCGTCCGCACTGCGCTCCAAGACGCGGCCTCGATTGCAGGATTGCTAATGACGACAGAGGCGATGGTAGCAGAAAAGCCCAAGAAGGAAACGCCCATGCCTGGCATGCCGCCTGGTGGAGGCATGGATTACTAAGTCGCTTCGACAAGCGGAAGGCCCGGACGATGCTCCGGGCCTTTTCCATTCCGAAGGCGCCGGAGGGTTGGACGGTAGCACGGTATCGCGGTAACAAACTAAGACGGTCGCGCGGCTATCAGATAGAACGCTGGCCAGCGTCCCAGCGAGCCAGTTGGATCGAGCCGCGGCTTTCCGTTAGTGTAGCGACCGGAGTCACAAGGTGCCTAATCCCCATAACTCATCGGGGGCGTAGCAGCTCCAATGTGCGAGGGTCCGGATCGCCACCATAGAATTGATCCAAAGCTTCGTTGAATATCGCGCGCTTGGAGTTATGGGAGGCTGCTCGAGCAAACAGCGTCAGACAGGACCGAAACTTCAAATCATCAGGGGAGCCAAGAATCTCCAATGCCGACTTACCCTTGTGGCTCATCATCAGTCGCACATCGTGAAGCAAGCGGTTCCCAAGAATAGGGTCAGCCAGGTAACGCCTAGCATGATCTAAGTCGCGAATGGCGTAGCGCTGCGCCATGGTGCTGCGCCCCAGGCCCGTCAGTTGCGGAAAAATGAACCACATCCAGTGGGTTCGCTTAGATCCGTCAGCCAATTCCTCGATGACCTGGCTGTAGACCTCCGCCTGAGCGTTTACGAAGGGAATGAGATCAGCCTCGGTCACGGAACGCTCCAATTCATCCGCTGCGCCACGTAAAGCAGCGCGACGAACCCGCAATAGAGGACGACCACAGCGATAAGCCATTTCAGCATTAAATGGACCTGCGCAAGGATTTATAATCGAGCCGTGCCCGCTAATGATGAATCCGGCCTACGTTGGGGCTCCCGTTGCATCGTCATTACCGGGCGCGAACGACCGCTCGCAAAGACCCGGCGACGACCAGCTCAATGATTCCCCCGGTGGCTAAGCCTAAGCACAAGTTGATATGATGGCGCCGGTAACCGCGGCGTCACTTAGGGACCAAATGGCGCTCGGGCCACTCGCGAAAAGGCCCCACGTTTGACGCGCGCTCCGATTAGCTAAGGAAGCCCAGGCGCGATCGATACTGTTTGAACGCTCAAGCTTGGCAGCGAAGCCCACGCCTGAAATTCGGCCCGGCCACGAGGTGTGCGGGGGCTTTTTTCATCGTGTTTCGTGCATATGAACGCTGCATACATGTTGCGTATGAATGCTATGGGTTTCTGCGCCCGTAAAAGAAGCGCACGATGACCGCTAATCCGAAAAACATGCGAGTGCAGTCGCGGTTGGAGAAGACTGCGCGGGAGAATGCTCTCACGGTGGGCTACGAAGTCCAAGCAAAGATTGTTCGTGAAAAGATCGCGCGATTGAAGGCTCTTCGGTTGGCCAAGGAAGCAAGCGAGAGGAAAAACTCTGACGCTTAAGTTTTCCGTCTCAGCTATGCATCCGCTTTATGTGTTACCGCTTCGGCTGAAGAAGCGTGCAGTGCCAGTCGTATGAAAGCGAAATCGATGCTTCATTCGGTCGCAATACAGAATGACCGGTTTTTAACGGTTCTCAGGTGACCTGATTGGGGTGCCGATTGTAACCGATAATGAAACTACGACTTCGTCATGAGTGGACGGGAATTGCCCCGGTCGATGTTGAATTAGGGAAGGAGGCGTTGCCCGCCTTGAGCCGTTAGGCTCGGGGTGTCGAATCCGCAAAGGAGAGCAACGCCATGACGAGCACTACCACGACTTCACGGTTTCCGCTCGTACCCAGCCTTGAGACGGCTTGGCAAGATGTGGACGGCTCATTCGAGCGCTTCTGTCTGACGGCCGGGATCGGAGCCATCGAGCAAATGCTGTGCGAGGACGCACAGCAGCTCGCCGGCGCGCCGCATAGCCGCGGTGGAGACCGCGTCGGTCATCGCTGGGGCAAGACCAAAGGCAAGATCGGCTTCCATGGCGGCAAGGTTACCGTGCATCGCCCGCGGGTGCGCGACCTTGACGGCCATGAACTTCCGCTGCCGACCTGGACGGCGGCGCAGGCCGAGGACTGGCTTGGCCGCTGGGCGATGAACCTGATGCTGATCAACGTATCGACGCGCAAACTCAGGCGCGCTGTGCGGCTGCCCAATGGTGATCTGCCGGTCATTGCCGGGGATGGCACCTCGAAGTCGGCGGCGTCGCGCCGGTTCGTGGCGCTGTCGGCAGAACGGCTGGCCGAGTGGCTGGCATCTGACCTGTCCCAGCTGGACCTCTTGGTCATCCAGCTCGACGGTCTGCATATCGGCAACGACCTGGTGCTGGTTGCCGCCCTCGGCATCGATGGTGAAGGCCACAAGCATCCGCTTGGTCTGGTCGAGGGAGCAACCGAGAACGCCGCCGTCGTCCAAGCGCTGATCGACAATCTGATTGAGCGCGGGCTCGACCCGAAAGTCTGCCGGCTGTTCATCATCGACGGCGCCAAGGCGCTGAGCAAAGTCATCCGTCGAACCTTCGGCGCCCACACGCCGATCCAGCGCTGCCAGATTATAAAGCCCGCAACGTGATCGAGCGGCTGCCCAAGCCGCTGCAGGCATCGGTGCGCCGGGCACTCAGGCAAGCTTGGGAACTCGACGATGCCGACAAAGCTGAGCGGCTGCTGCGCAATCTCGCCCGCCGGCTCGACCGGGAGGCGCCCGGTGTCGCCGCCAGCATCCTTGAAGGGCTCGATGAGATGCTGACGGTCAATCGCCTCCGTCTCCCAGCAAAACTCCGGCGCTCGCTGGCCTGCACCAACTCAATCGAGAACATGATGGGGACCGTGCGCCGCGTCTGTCGCAACGTGAAGCGATGGCGAAATGCTGCGATGGCGCTGCGCTGGACGGCCGCTGGAATGATGGAAGCGGCGAAGGGCTTCCGTCGTTGAAAGCCTACAAGCAGCTCCCGATCCTCAGGGCTGCGCTTGTCGCTCACGCTGCCAAGCACCTCGTCACCAAGAACGTTGAACCGCACGCTGACGTCGCATAACATGATCAACGGCAATGCCTGCTTCGCTTACTTCAACAAAATCCGGGGCATTCCCAGTGGACGCGCACTCGGAAATACAGTTCCGAAAGCGTAGGAAATCATCACTTGCAAATCGGTTTACTTCTTGGCGCCCGCAACTGCGGAGTTCGGCATGCCGGCTTGTCAAATACCATCACCTTGGAGACGAAGGCCTTAACGTCTCGGATGTGTTTTAGACCGCAACCTGCTGCGAGCGCGCTAAACTCCTCGTTGGTGTAGCTCCTATAATAAGGCTCGTGATAATTCTGCGGAAAGAGTTCTAAAAGCCCTTGATAATCCGGCTGATCGCCGCGCTGCACGCACCAAGCCTTACAGCGTCGTGCCCTACCAAAGCACTCACAACACCGGCGGCGCCGTCATGGGTGCCGACCCCAAGGCAGTCCTTCCAACCAATTCGGGAAAAAACAAGAGACGACGTGGTCGCCTACCTTGAATTCAGTGACACCGTCTCCGATGCTTTCCACAAGCCCGGCACCGTCCGACATAGGGATACGGCCATCCGACACACGATTGGGCGTGCTCACAACTCCCAAATCATGGAAGTTGCGCGAACTTGCATGCAGCCGCACCCTGATTGCCCCAGGTCCTGGTGCTCCCGGATCTTGCAGTTCCACCCGTTCAATCCGGTCCAGGCCGCCCGTCGCTCTTACGATGATGGCTAAATTCGCAAAGCTGAAGGTGGAAGCAGCCCTGACCGGGTGCCGACTGTTCTACGCGGTTCACGTGATGAATGGGCGCGGTATTGATCAATACCCGACATACGGCGCCCCCCCTATTTGCCACGATGTCCGCCAGCTGCGTTATGCCGTCGCCTGCCTTGCATCTTTGAGTTTCTGAAATGGAAACCGCTTGAGTATGTCGATCACTGTCTCGTCCGAAACTTGGCTGAAATCCGCATAGTAAGTGCCAGTGGCGCCGAAGAATTCGTGATCTTCAAGGCAGATGACCTCGTCGGCCTCGCTGCGCAGCTCCGCAACAGTATCCGTCGGCGCCACCGGCACTGCGAGAACGAGTTTTTTGGGATTGCGTATGCGGGTAGCGCGCAAGGCTGCGCGGGTCGTTGCCCCGGTGGCGATCCCATCGTCGACCACGATGGCGGTACGGCCGCTGACATCTGGGCGTTGGCGCCTGCCCAAATACCGCTGACGCCGCCGCTCGATTTCGGCCAGCTCGCTGTCGCAGAATTCGCTTGAATTCGGATTCGTCAATATCCGCGAGCCTGATCACATCCTCGTTCCGCACGATGATCGGTGCACCGCCGTCCACCACGGCGCCCATGGCCAGCTCGGGCTGGAAGGGCACGCCGACCTTGCGCACAAGGATCAGGTCGAGCGGCGCGTTAAGCACGGCGGCAACTTCGGCCGCGACAGTCACGCCCCCGCGCGGCAATGCGAGAATTACCGGCTGCTGCTCCTTATAACCGGCGAGCGCCTTAGCCAACTTGCGTCCGGCATCGGAGCGATTCTTGAACGGCATTGCTGACCTACGCTAGCTATTCACTAACGCCGCTGCGGCGTGACATTAATAGAGAAGTGACCTCCAGCATATCCGGCTTCTCTCAGCCCGGCGATTAATCGGCTCAGATGAGATTGTCCGCAATCCAAGCCTCAAGAGCGATCCCGACCGCCGCCGCCTCACTGTGCTCCAGGGAGAGGTAGCCGTTGCTGATCAGATGGCGCACCTGGCGGTCGCTAACCCGAACCGTCAGGCACCGCAGCCCGATGCGGGCCCGCGCGCGGTGCGCCTGCACCCGGCTGGCGGCCGCCGACCTGAAACGCGTTACATCTGGTTCGTCATCTCTAGGCAACGCGTTGCCCCGGTCGTTATGGCGCCCCTCATTTGAAGTCGACTGGCCCATAATCCGCCTCGGCTAAAAGCTTTCGGTCGATCGCCACGACCTCACGCTCATCACGGCCGCCGCCGACTTCCCCTGTCCCAACCGCTTGCATTCAAAACGCATTCTGCCCGAGCGTCGCCACCGTGACCCTGGCCGCCTCGACAGCGCCGAGAGGGGGCAGGGTGGTGACATAATTATTTTGCCCAGAACACGGCAAATGGCGGGGAGATTCGACGCGCTGATCGATTATGCCGTCACGAAAATACGCCGTGACGGCCGCCCGCCGCGATTGACTCCCGCACGCTGTTCGGCCTGAAATGTTCTGCGAGGGCTGGACTGGACACCAGTCCTTGCGGGTATCGCAAAGCCGTACTTGCCCCGGTCAGTCCCAATGCTGGCCGGGGCTTTCTTTTCCAGCAGGGACCGCGGCCGCGCTATAATCCCAAGCGAGGCCGCGCACTGCGCCTCCGGGGCGCCGGTTCGGCTTTCACCCAATGCAGGCCGCCGGCGCTCCTCATTCGCGGCTTTAACCGGTCGGCAACCACAGCGCTATCGATAAGACTTGGGAAAGATGACCCCCATACGAGTCCCCCCGCCTATTTGCCTAGAACCCCGGCTGTAACGACACAACTCAGCCGGGGTTCTTTTTCCATCAGCAACAGGCTTCGCTCGGCGAACACGCCGAGATTAACTCCGGCGCGCTGTTCAGCATGAATGTCCGCGCGCGGGGTCTGTTTTAGGCCGAACAAAGCCCCGCTCTGCGCCGCTATTCGGTTCGACAGTACCCATCCTTGCATGGGAGGGGATGCAATGAAATCAAGACGCTGATTTGCTTGTTGAACAGCTAGAACATATGCGGCTACGGCTGCAGCGAAGTGTCTCATCAAGCACTTCCTATGAGCACACACCAAAACTCAAGATGTTTGTGAGCGATTGGTACACCGACGAATTCGGCAATAAAGCACGCATAGTCAAAGCGCACGACAAGCTGAAATAAGAAAGGCGGCCGAAGCCGCCCTTCCTTTCAACTGTCGAAGCCGTCGCAGCCGGCCCCCCTCCCGGGCCACGCGTCGATCGCGGTGAACGGCTGGCCCACACCAAATAAAAATCAGCGCTGAACCTTTAGGTTTTCTGCTGACGTCTTGCCCCTGTTCGAGACTTCCTCGTATTCAACGACTTGTCCTTCATTGAGCCCGCTGAGGCCGGCGCGCTCGACTGCCGAGATATGGACAAACACATCCTTGCCGCCGCCCTGCGGTTGAATAAATCCATACCCTTTTTGAGAATTGAACCACTTCACGGTGCCTTTAGACATATCTGCTCCAACAGAATTAGCTCTTACAGCGCCACATACTATCACGCCAAGAACAGAAGGGCAGCCGAAGCCGCCCTTCGCGCACCAGTAAAAATATTTGGCTTTTTATGACGGGCATCAATATCCGCGTGCAGGCAATGCGGCAGTGAGGAGAGCACCGGACCTGCTCTCATTCCTCCCCTGTCCCCGGACAGGTCCGCTGACTTGAACCCCAAGGCGCAGCGCGCTCTTGGGGTTTTTTCTTGTGCATGCAAGCGCCGGCCGGTCTAATGCTCTTCCTCGCCCAGCACCTTTCCAGTCTTCAGATTGACCAGGTGCACTCCGTTCTCGTTGCGTGGCCGGGGCCTAAATCTCCATGATCCACTTGTTCAATACGCTGCTTAAACATTCTATTCCGTCGACGGATCTTATGGATGTCGCGATAATCTCGCCGGCATCAAATGGCGTAACCCGTGGTGCTCTTAAGGAACAAGTCGCGGATGAAGATGCGGCGGCACATGGTAGAGAAGGGACCGCGAAAGGGCGTGACCACTTGAGATTCCTGGCAAACGGAGCTGGCAAGCCAACTTCCGAAGAACGCAAGTAGCAGAGCTATACAAACTACAGCAATCAGAAGAACAAGCGAGTGTGTTGACAGCCGCGTTTGGCTGCCGATCCCTATGCTGTCCTGGGAGTAAAAAGGGATGCACCACAGGACGAAATTCAGAATGATCTCCGTCGGTTAAGTTCGCATCCCGAAACAAATGTTATGTCCGTGCCTCAAGTAGAGGAATCGGGCGCCGAGTAGCGCGAGCAGGCGTGCAACTTCGCCATCACGGAGCCAAGCGGCATCGCGCAGATGCGACACGCCCGTCACCGGTACCTTTGCGGCACGAACTTACCGTCCTCGATGTGCGCCGGCACGTAGATCGAGCCGGGCGGCGCCCGCCCGAATTGCGCCAGCGCGACAAAGCTCCCCACCATCAATATCAGTGACGCAATGACGAGACCGGCGAGGCGGGGAAGCGTCCAGGCGTTCGGATGCAAGATGCCAGGACGCGTCGCCAGCAGAAACGCCACATAGACCACAAACGGAGATGAAAGAGCCCGATCTCCGTGGCGATTGGCCGAATCATTCCGTAAACCCGATCGTAGAAGTTTCTCACAATACCCGCAATGATGCCCCAAATATAGCGATCCTCAAACTACTGGGCCATCAATCTCGTCACCGACCCGCTGACTGAAGGCCTGGTGATGCCACGCACTTATGCCGATGCCACAGCGCTTTCCTTGTCATCAACCTCGGACCCCGCGGTTAGCAATTGCCGGGAGCGGCGCGCAGTACCTGATTAAAGACAAGAGGTGGATGCGTGGCTTGCTTCGTTTGGTCAAGGCTTACGACCGAGAGCAGGTGGGGCCGCATGCAGTAGCTGATCACTTGGCGAAGCTGAATGATGATGTCTGTCGACAGGTCAGCGACAAATCGGTCGGCCCGCGCTGCATAGTCGCTTGGCGAAACAGCAAGGGAGGCGTACATCGCGGCGGTGGAGCACAGCAATTCTATACTGGCACGACCCGAGACGACAGCTCGCCCGCCATCCCCATAATCGGCGCTGGCATGGACATAAGGGCAATTTCGGGCGTGATGATGCAACGGATGATTAAGATGATGGACGCCCAGCGATCAGGCCAACCGTTCAAAGATCTGAGCGAAGACGAAATTAAAGCAGCGTACGCGCGTCTCCCGTCAGAACCCGACGAAAACCTCCGTTAGGCCCTCTCGCGCTGTTGAACATCGGAATAAGCGGTTGGCAGTCCCATTGCAGCATGGCGGCGGTCCCAGCCGCCGAGGAAGAGGATGCAAGGCGGCCGAACCGCGAGCGGGAGAATCTGGTCACCGAGCGGACGCGGATCGCGAACCAAATGAAGGCGATCCTCGCCCGCTTTGGCATTCGCAGCTTCAAGCCGACCCTGCGCAAGGCCGCGGAAAAGCTCGATGGTTTGCGGACGGCGGAAGGGACGCCATTGCTGGAGAATACGCGCGCGGAGCTGAGCCGCCATCTGGCACGGTTGCGCGTTGTGCGTGAGCAGATCCGTGCGATCGAGCAGAAACGTCTGCACAAACTTGCGGCAGCCCCTGCTGAGGAGAACGGCCCGCATGTCATGGTTCGGCTCATTGCGCGGGTGTTCGGTGTTGGTGTCGAGACGGCCGACACGCTGGTCAACGAGGTCTTCGCGCGTCACTTGCGCGATCGCAAGGCCATCGCCCGCTACGCCGGGCTTACCGGCTCGCCGGACGAGAGCGGTAAACGCCGGCGCGAGCGTGGTCTTGCGCGCGCCGGAAACGCCCGCGTCCGGCGTGGCATGATCCAGTTGGCTTGGTGTTTTATCAAGTTCCAAAAGGATAGTGCCTTGGCAAAATGGTTTGATGCGCGAACGGTGCGATCGCCGACGACCTCCCGCATGAAGATTCGGAAACATCGCGGAGGGTCCCCCTCGGTTCCCGAACGTCGAAAAGGAATTTGACGGGATCGGAGATGCGGTATTGAACCACCCATTCCACCAATACGGCGTTCAGGTCACCCGTCACCATCTGCGTTTCTCGCTTGCCGTCGCGGGAAATCTGATACGGATCGGTGGCGCCTGGGGTCGCGAACCCGAATTCCTGCTTCAACTGCCGTTTGACGGGAACGATGGTCGCGACATCAACGCCCAGCGGCAGCTTGAAATGCAGTCCCGGCGGAACATACTTGAGGTACTTTCCGAAACGTTGCACGACAGCGACAGAGTCGCTCGGTACGGCGTAATAGGCCGTCCATGCGCCTAGGCCGACCAGAGCGATGACGGCAAGGACGATTGCTAGGCGCAGGCCACCACTCGGCATGATCTGCTTAATTCGATCCTGCCCCTGCCGGACCAGATCCTCAAGATCGGAACCCGGCTTGGCCCCGCCACCCCAGGGGCCGCGTCGGCCGCCATTATCGTTCTGCGACGGCATTGAAATGACCTTTCCTGTTCTGCGTTCCTGGTTGATCTGATAACCAAGACTTAGGTGACGACGACGAGTGCGCCGAGAACGAGCGAAGGGCGTCTCAAATTAACGGTTCGTCGCAGCGAGCGCGCTAAACAACTCAATCTTTAACCGGTTGGGCGGCGCACTCTATGCGCCGGGGATAATTGGTAGGTCAGGCGTGTTCCACGATCACCGGAGCGCATCCTTTATTTTTCGGCGCAAGCGCTTCCACCCGCGGGGGACAAATGGGGAGTCTGCCTTCTCGTTGCATTCGATGATTTGCCAGTAGCTCGAATGCCATTGTTCGAAGGCTTGATAAAGGTCAGGCTGATCCTTGGGGTGGAAACGTAATAAAGATATCGGGCGTGATTGGCGAAAGCCCAGAATTGTTGTGCGATCAGTTGGTTTAAACGTAAATTGCAGCCCAGTTGGAAGGTGAAGCACGTGGCGTCCCTGCATGGCAAAATCATCAGGATGCAAGCGCAATGCGCTTGTCACGGAACCAATATCAAATCTTTTGCGATCCGAATTAAGCATGGCGACCACTCCAGCCGCCGCGTATGGACCCCGCGGATATATTTCTTTGGTTACCGGCTCATATGCTCACGTCAGCGAGCGAATTTGCTGACAATCCTATGGCACGCCTACGCTCAAAGGGAAGTCTAGCACTACGCTGAAAAGCGTATGCCGATGCTAACATCTGGTCAACAGATCCGGATTGTAATTGAGTGGCCGGCGAATGCTCGCATTAGAAGTCGACGAGGGGGGTTTCCGGCATCTGGTTCTCGAATAGCATCCAGAACGGATTTGGACGGGTCGCGCGATACCAGGCTTCGAACTCCGCGAGCGCCTGGATGACATCCGGAAGCGGTGCGCCATCCTCGCCAGCTGGTACAAGATTGGCAAAGACTTGTTGCGCGACGGGCACGAAGCGTGAAAGCACTTCCGTTCGCGCGGCGCTATCGCTCGACCAGCTCAGTTTCGCCCGCATCACCGCCGTTGCGGCTGCTACTGCGGTCTCCTCGCTTTCCGCTACGGCGACAGCGTCGGTAATCGCGCGCATAAAATTCAACCGACGATGGGCGAAAGCGCGTTCGCGTTCAAGCGATTTGGCGCGTAGGGCTGATTTGCGACGAAAGTTATTCTCAGTTTCGGTGGCCCGGTTTGCGGTAAGCTCGAGCGTGGTGAGAAAAGATGAAATAGGAGTTATCCGGCGCTCCTGGAACGTGGCGGAAGAGAGTGGGGGTCGAACCCACCAAAGACCGGCTCGCGGCCTCCCCCGGATTTGAAGTCCGGACGCCCCACCGGGGACGATTTCCTTCCAAAGTTCGCCGACGGCTGCTGCTCATCCGCCGGACGGCGGAATAGATCGAGTTGGTGTTTGTTCATGCGGCGCAGATCGCCACGCCGTAGCGTCACGCCGTGGCGATCGAGGAATTCGAGGATCTGAATGGCGACCTTGCGGCCGTTGTCGAGCTGATCCCGGAATTCCGCGGCGGTGAACTGCCCGTTCGGCGCCTTTGCCCCAAGATCGGTGGCGATTTCCACCATCTCCGCTACGGTACCGCGCAGTTGGGCCGATCTCAGGGCCGATACCGATACGGCGCGGGCACTCTCCGCCTCAATCACCCGCACCAGGATTTGGTGAGAAGTATTGGAGTTTGTCCGGCTTCCCCTCCCATTCCTTAGAGTCGGGCGGGGGCGCTTTTTTGACCGTAATATTTGGCCAGATTTTCGCGTATTCCGCATTCAGCGACAGCCATTTCTCAAGCCCCGGGTCCGTGTCGGGTTTTATGGCGTCCACAGGACATTCCGGCACGCAAACACCGCAGTCGATGCATTCGTCCGGGTGGATCACGAGCATGTTCTCGCCCTCGTAGAAGCAGTCCACGGGGCACACCTCGACGCAGTCCATGATTTTGCAGCGAATGCAGCTGTCATTGACGATGTAGGTCAATTAAGTGTCCTTTCAGCAGATCGCAATGGTGAACTCATTCGCGATGTCCGTCCTCGCGGCGCTCGCTCTTCGGCTGAAAATGGACGCAGAGGAGACTGGCGTCGTGCGGCTCGATCGGTACGCCGAACAGTAGGCATCCGAGGGCCGACTGGCTCGCGGTCGTCGAGTTGCAGTACGTTTCTCCACCGAGATACGCGCAGTCCCGGCACACACCAAAGTGCTGATGCGCTCCACTCGTAGCTACAGTGGTCAGTACGTGGTGCAGAGCGTCGCGCATCGCGGTTTGCTCTTGCGCGTTGAGCGAGTCCACGGCGCGCACCAGAACTTCGAACGGATCGCGCGCAACCGCTTCATGACCTTTATCTGTCAAGCGGAGAGTAACGCTTCGCCCATCCGCCTTTTCGACCGCTGTACGCTTCGGGCCATTTCGGGATTCCTATCAGCGAAAGCTAGCTATCCAATCCAATAGTTCGCGCACCTTCGCTTTCACGATCGGTTAGCAAGTTAGGCTCGCCGATCTTATGCTCATCGGCGTCTAGCCGGGCGTGATGCACGATGGGGCTACGGATGTAGCCGGTGGTGAACAGCACGTACTAGTTCTTGAACTTCGCCGCCTCTGCCGAACCGCGGGTCGCGTTGCCGGCGCTGTAGGAATGAGCGCCCGTACCGGCAAGCTTACCCTTATCGACGATTAGGTATTCGTTGCGGATCGGACGTTTCTCAAACCAGCATTCGAGGATCTCCCGCGTCCCGGCGGCATAGCGGGCCTGGGCTGATAATGATGTCCCTGAGGTGTGCGGCGTCATTCCGTGATGGGGCATCGTACGCCAAGGGTGATCCTTCGGTGGTGGCTGCGGAAACCAGACGTCGCCCGCATAGCCGGCAAGCTGCCCGCTGCCAAGTGCACGGACGACGGCATCGCGGTCGCAGATCTTGCCGCGCGCCGTGTTTACCAGATACGCGCCCCGCTTCATCTTACCGATCAGCGCGTCGTTGAAGAGGTGTTCGGTTTCCGGGTGCAGTGGAGCGTTGATTGTAACCACGTCGCAGACGCGCACCATAAATTCGACGTTCGGGTGGTAAGTGAGGTCCAGCTCCTTCTCGATATCGTCCGGAAGCCGATGCCGATCGGTGTAGTGAAGCTTGACGTCGAACGGCTTCAACCGCTTCAGAACGGCCAAGCCGATGCGTCCGGCCGCAACCGTACCGACCTCCATCGCTTCGAGATCATAGGAGCGTGACACGCAGTCCGCGATGTTCCAGCCGCCATCGATTACCCACTGATAAGACGGGATGTAGTTGCGTATTAACGACAAGATCATCATCACCACATGCTCGGATACGCTGATGCTATTGCTGTAAGTAACTTCAGCTACCGTGACGCCGTGCTTAATGGCGGCTTCAAGATCCACGTGGTCAGACCCGATACCCGCAGTGATCGCAAGCTTTAGCTTTTTTGCCTTCGCGATCCTTTCCGCCGTCAGGTAAGCTGGCCAAAAGGGTTGTGAGATGACCACTTCCGCATCGGGAAGCTCACGTTCGAAGACTGAGGTCGGGCCCTCTTTATCCGAGGTTACGACGAAGGTGTGGCCTAGACCTTCAAGGAATTTGCGCAGCCCAAGTTCACCCGAGACAGAACCGAGAAGCTCGCCTGGCTTGAAATCGATGTGCTCCGGCGTCGGCGCCGATTGACCGCCGGGATAACGGTCGATTTTCGGAATGCCATCCCGCGCATAGGATTTGGGATAGCCGCCAATGGGATCGTCATAGAGCACGCATAGGACTTTCGCCATCTCTTCCTCCCTTTACCGCGGTAGTGGCTTTGCTTGCTGTACGGGTGTTCCAAGATCAGAAGCGAGGAGTGTGCGCCGGGCCGCCTCTTCCGGTGGCCCCCGGAACCACCCGAGGCTTAATCGGCAGCAGACCCTCGCGCTGCAGCTTTTTGCGGGCGAGCTTGCGGGCGCGGCGGATGGCCTCCGCCTTCTCCCGAACCCGTCGCTCTGAGGGTTTTTCGTAATGGCCGCGGAGTTTCATCTCGCGGAAGATGCCCTCGCGCTGCATCTTCTTCTTCAGCACCTTGAGGGCTTGGTCGACGTTGTTGTCACGGACGAGAACCTGCATGCGGCATTCCTCTTCGATCGAGCGGTTGAAGGGACAGATGACCAAGGCGCCCGGGCCACTGGCGCACGGATGTGCACAATCCGGATGCCGATGGCACCCGCCCTAAGAACCAAGGTCGATATTTGAAAATGTGCCCGCCGATGGGCACCATAGCTGCCAATTGGAAGAAACGAAGACTTCGGTACGTCGCCGTTTTTTGGGCAGCCTTCAGACAAGTCAGTACTTGCCTGCCTGTATATGCCAAAATGGGCGTGCCGGAGATAAAGAGCAATAGGAGTCACCCGATTTTGTGTCGAGGTCGCCGTGTGGCCGACCTGGTCGATCGCGACTGCATTAGATCGGCGACGGCGCTCCGCGAGTTGACTATTTCTCCAGCTATCCTCATATCGCAACGTTTGGTTCACCTATATCGCGTGTAGTCGGCAGGTACCGCCACGACGACTGAACCAATCAGCTCCAGAAATTTTCCTCCAGGGGGCTTTATCGCCACTGCTACAAGAATTTGTTGTTGCGGCGGGTCGGCCGCCAGCGAGGGCCGCGTCTGCCTTATGAATTGATGACGCAACGCACAGCAGGCCACACGCTTCAACAAAGCTGCGTCGGCTCGCTCGTCAGAGAATGCACGCCATCATCTCTGGTTTTATCGTTCGTGTGCGCACGGGGCATTTTACCCGCAAGTACCAAGGAGTGAGCCATGCAATATGGCCCAAAGCCAATCATCAGTGTCGCGCCAACCCAGACCGGCAGCGTCATTTGCTGCAGGCTCGAAGCGGTGGACATCGAGTGCCACCCGCCCCGGCTCTCAAAACGCGCAAAGAAATTATGAGCGGTATCTGGCGCTTGCCCGCGCTGAAGCCCAAATCGGCAACACGATCGGGGCAGAGAACTACTACCAGTACGCCGAGCACTATTTTAGGTCGATGTCCTCGGACCGAGAAGGAACGTAAAAGCCTTCCCTGCGACGGCCGCTTGTGGTCAGCGTGATCCGGTTCGAAGCGCCGGACACATAATTTCCAGAAGGTTTTGGGTAGTTCAGTCTAAGCGACGGCGAAGGGGGCCCTTTCTTTTGCTGTGCATGCGTCCGCAGGTAGCCCAAAGGCCGCCGACCGCCGGCCTCGAAACCTAGACAAAGAATGCGCAGCCCGGTCACATCTGCCGCTCGACGAGCATCTTCTTGATCTCGGCGATGGCCTTGGCGGGGTTGAGGCCCTTCGGGCAGGCCTTGGCGCAATTCATGATGGTGTGGCAGCGGTAGAGCCGGAACGGGTCCTCAAGATTGTCGAGCCGCTCGCCGCTTGCCTCGTCGCGGCTGTCCATGATCCAGCGCTGCGCCTGCAGCAGGACGGCCGGCCCGAGGAAGCGCTCGCTGGTCCACCAATAGCTGGGACAGCCGGTGCTGCAGCAGGCGCAGAGAATGCATTCGTAGAGTCCGTCGACCTTGGCGCGGTCCGCGGGCGTCTGCTTCCATTCCTTTTCCGGCGTCGGCGTGACGGTCTTGAGCCACGGCTCGATCGAGGCGTACTGGGCGTAGAAGTTGCTGAGATCGGGAACGAGATCCTTGATTACCGGCAGGTGTGGCAGCGGATAGACCCGGACCACGCCCTTGATCTTGTCCGTCGCCATGGTGCAGGCGAGCGTGTTGGTGCCGTCGATGTTCATGGAGCACGAGCCACAGATACCCTCGCGGCAGGAGCGGCGGAAGGTGAGCGTCGGATCGATGACGTTCTTGATCCAGATCAGTGCGTCCAGCACCATCGGCGCGCAATCGTCGAGATCGACGAAGTAGGTGTCCATGCGCGGGTTATTCGCGTCGTCGGGATTCCAGCGATAGACGCGGAACTCGCGTGGGTTCCGCGCGCCCGCCGACCGCGCCCACGTCTTACCTGCGGTGATCTTCGAGTTCTTGGGAAGCGTGAATTGGACCATCAAATTCTGCCCCATCAGGGAATGTCCGTACTTTCGACCGTTGATACCCGCGTTTGACGGCGGGGACGCGATGCTCTGCTTGAGCCAGCTCACCGATAGGGCGCGTCGAGCGCCAGACTCTTTGCGATTCCCTGCTCCCAGCAGTCGCCATTCGAAGGGAAGGGCGAGCGCGTGCGTCCTAGGACTCCTGCAGGTATGGGACCGTTTGGCTTTTGAGGACGGCCGGCATTGGCCGTCACGGATTTGATGCGGTTTGTGGCGGCATCCGTAAGCGACACGGGGTCGCCGGGCTGTGGCCATCATGTTCTCCGAGCCAGTTTCGAATCGTAACAGGTTGAATTTACCAAACTATTTCGCCCTCAATATGAGGGCTTCGGGCCGACAAGGTAACTCAGAACATGTTGAGGACGACGCGCGCCTCTTCCGACATCCGGCTCGGGTCCCAGGGCGGGTCCCAGACCACGCTGACATCGACCTTTCCCACTCCCGGCACGGTCGAAACCGCGTTTTGCACCATCACTGGCAGTTCCTGCGCCGACGGGCAATTGGGCGAGGTCAGCGACATGTCGACTTTCACCGTGTGGTCGTCGGCGATATCGATGCGGTAAATCAAGCCGATCTCGTAGATGTCGGCCGGAATTTCCGGGTCGTAGACGGTCTTGAGCGCGGTCACGATCTCGTCGGTGAGCCGGGTGATCTCGGCCTCCGGCAGCGCGGAAGGTGGCGCGGGCGCCGCGCCCTCGGCGGGCTTTTCAACGGTGGGCGTGTCGTCACTCATGCGAAAAACTCTGGGCCAGCGTATCGACCTCATCCTTCGTGTTGTAAAGAGTAAGGACGCGCGGCAGGTAGCCGTGACGCCGTAGCGCGCGAGCAGCGGCGCCGTCGATCTCGACGTGCAGGTTTTTGACTTCAAGCCACAGCATCGTTTTCTCTTCCACGTTGATCCGTCATCCTGAGGTGCGAGGGCAAAGCCAGAGCCTCGAAGGATGACGGGCGATTTCCGGGCTGTCGTCCTTCGAGGCTCGCTGAGCGAGCACCTCGGGACGACGGATAAGGTTCAGCCCACGCTTCCCTCCAGGCTGATCGAAATGAGCTTCTGCGCCTCGACCGCGAACTCCATTGGCAGGTGCTGCAAGACATCCTTGACGAAGCCGTTGACCACGAGGGCGGTCGCATCGTCGGCAGAAAGTCCACGCTGCCGGCAGTAGAACAGCATGTCCTCGGAGATCTTCGAGGTCGTCGCCTCGTGCTCGAACACGACGGAGGAGTTCTTCGCCTCGATGTACGGCACCGTGTGTGCGCCGCAATGGTGACCGATCAGCAGCGAGTCGCAGTTGGTGAAGTTGCGCGCGCCCGTGGCGCGGCGATGCGCGGTGACGAGGCCGCGGTAGGTGTTGTTGGAGTGGCCGGCGGCGATGCCCTTGGAGATGATGCGGCTGGTGGTGTTCTTGCCCAGATGGATCATCTTGGTGCCGGAATCGACCTGCTGGTAACCGTTCGAGATGGCGATCGAATAGAACTCTCCGCGCGAATTGTCGCCGCGCAGGATGCAGCTCGGATATTTCCAAGTGATGGCTGAACCCGTCTCCACCTGCGTCCACGAGATTTTCGCGTTCTTGCCGCGGCAGTCGCCACGCTTGGTCACGAAATTGTAGATGCCGCCGCGGCCCTGCGCGTCGCCCGGATACCAGTTCTGGATGGTCGAGTACTTGATCTCGGCATCGTCGTGCGCGATCAGCTCGACCACGGCGGCGTGGAGCTGATTCTCGTCGCGCATCGGCGCGGTGCAGCCTTCGAGGTAGCTCACGTAGGAGCCCTTGTCGGCGATGATGAGGGTGCGCTCGAACTGGCCGGTGTTCTTCTCATTGATGCGGAAGTAGGTCGAGAGCTCCATCGGGCAGCGCACGCCCTCCGGCACGTAGACAAACGAGCCGTCGGAGAACACCGCCGAGTTGAGCGTGGCGAAGAAATTGTCGGAGATCGGCACCACCGTGCCGAGATATTTCTTCACCAGCTCAGGCTGCTTCTGTAGCGCCTCGGAAATCGGCATGAAGAGGACGCCGGCCTTGGCGAGCTCCTCCTGGAAGGTGGTGGCGACCGACACCGAGTCGAACACTGCATCGACCGCAACGCGCGAGCGCGTGCCGTCCTCGCGCTCGACGCCGGCCAGCATCTCCTGCTCGCGCAGCGGAATGCCGAGCTTGGCGTAGGTCTTGAGGATTTCGGGGTCGACCTCGTCGAGCGACGCCAGCGCCTTGCGCTTCGGCGCAGAATAGTAATAGAGGTCCTGGTAGTCGATCGGGCCGTAATCGACGCGCGCCCATTGCGGCTCGCGCATGGTCAGCCAGCGGCGATAGGCGTCGAGCCGCCACTCCAGCATCCAGGCGGGCTCGTTCTTCTTCGCCGAGATGAAGCGGACGGTATCCTCGGACAGGCCCTTGGGGGCCTTGTCGGATTCGATATCGGTGACGAACCCGTACTTGTACTGGTCGATATCGATGTGGCGGACCCGCTCGATGGTCTCTTGCACGGCCGGCATTTCTTCCTCCGCTGCGGTTTCAAGGACCGCGGGTTGGCATTGTCACGTTAACGGGATTTGCGTCGTTACGGCGAGGTCGTTTGCTATGAATATCATGACGCCTTCCTCACAAGATTGAACAGGCTCACTGGACCGTTGTTTGTTGGTGCGGTGCGCGGCTCAGGCCGTCCTCGCCTCTCCGCTCATGGCGCGGCGGGAGTCGGTGCAGATGCGCTCGACCATCGAGGCGAATCCATTCGAGCGCTGCGGCGTCAAGTGCTCGGCCAACCCGAGACGCCGAACACGCCCTGCGCATCGATCCGAACGATTTCATCCGCGCACCGGCCCGAGTAGATCGCAAGAGGTCAGAGGCCCCGCACGATATGGGCGTCGCTGTCGCCCTTGAAGATGAGGCACGGCGCCGCCCCGGCGGTCACGCCATTGACCTCGGTCGCGAGCCAGACCTGACTGGCGCAGCCGCGAACTCTGTTCACCTCCGTTCGCGCCGCTTCCGGCAGTGGAGGCAGGGCGCGGCCGAGCTCGATTACGTAGCGATAGCGGTCTCCCAGTCATCCAGGAGCTGGAAGTCCGCGAGGATGTTTTCGAGCGTCATGGGTCTTGCAGCTCATCTGCGACACACCACCTCGGCAGATCAGGCCTGACGGCGGGCCGTTCGCATGTCGCTCAAACAAACGCGGTTCGCATTACGCAGCCTCATGGCCTGCGCATTATGTATTTGTTGATGCCGCCAGGCCTTCACAAGGGGCGAAACCGAATATTCTTCGGAGCGCACGGCATTCTTGTTGAGTCGCATTGTGACTTGTTGACGCTCACACGATCCTCGGAAAGCATCCGATTTGCAATTTGTAACGAAGGAGAAGGAACCACTTTACAATTTTTCTGACGTAGGAGATCGCATAATCTTTGTGAGGAGAAAGAATATGAAATTGAATGCGCAAGACCTGAAAGAAATAGTCAACCTTACACTGGAACATTATAACCAGCGTGCCGAAGAGTTCTGGGCAGGCACGCGCGATCACGATGTCAGCCAGAACATCGCGGCGATGTTGCAATACATCGAGGGTGAGCCGCGTTTCACAATACTTGATTTTGGCTGCGGGCCCGGGCGAGACCTCAAAGTGGTTGCCGAACTCGGTCACGTCGCGGTCGGTTTGGAAGGCGCCGCACATTTTGCCGACATGGCGCGTACCTACAGTGGCTGCGAAGTTTGGCAGCAGGATTTTCTCAAGCTCGATCTGCCGAATAACTATTTCGATGGTGTATTCGCCAACGCCGCGCTGTTTCATGTACCCAGCCAGGAGTTGCCGCGCGTGTTGTTGGAACTGCACGCAAGTCTGAAACCGGGTGGTGTGCTGTTCAGCTCAAATCCGCACGGTCATAACGAGGAAGACTGGAACTGTGGGCGCTACGGCGTGTATTATGATCTTCGTACTTGGCGCCGCTATGTATCGGCTGCAGGGTTCGTTGAGCTTTCCCACTATTACCGTCCTGCCGGCCTGCGGCGCGAAATGCAGCCTTGGCTCGCGGGCGTCTGGCGTCGTTAAGAATTCGTGTCTTTTCCGCCGTTCGATGGCGCTGGTCGCTGGACCGATGTAGCTTATCGGTACGCCACATTCCACGCGCAAGGACCTCTCCATGACGATCTCCATGTACAAGGCATCGGTTCCGATTTTCGTGCAGTTCCTGACCAGTCTGTCGGCTTGGCTGGATAAGGCCGCGGCTTACGCCGAAGCGAAGAAAATCGATCCGGCCGTGCTTTTGAACACGCGCCTCTTTCCGGACATGTTTCCGCTGGCGCGGCAGGTGCGGGCGGCGACCGATCACGCGATCAACGCCTGCGGACGCCTCGCCGGTGTCGAGCTGCCGACTTTCGCCAACACGGAAGCATCGATTCCCGAGCTCGAGGAGCGCGTTGCCAAGACAATCGAATTCATCAAGGCGATCAAGCCGGCGCAGATCGATGGCAGCGAGGACAAGGAGATCACGATGAAATTTGCGAGCGGCGAGCGCAAGTTCTCCGGGCAGTCGCTGTTGCTGAACTTCTGCCTGCCGAACTTCTATTTTCATGCCACGACTGCCTACGACATCCTGCGTCAGAGCGGCGTCGAGCTCGGCAAGCGGGACTTCATGGGAACGCCGCCCCAACTTTAGCGGCAGCGATGCGCCTCACTCGGCGGGCTTGAACTTGGAAGCAACGTATGAGCAATCCGCTCTCTCGCGTTACCACTCGCGTCGCTTATGGCGCCAGCCAGTTGCCACGCATCGCTTGGTATGTTGGGCACAGCCTCGCCGTACGCCGGCTATCCGAGGCAGCGCAGCGACGAGATGGTAAGAAAGCGCGGCCGCGCGCCCACACCAAGTTGCCCCTGCCGGACCGCAGACGCCTCTACGCGGATATGGCCATGGCCAAATAATTATGTCACCACCCTCCCCCTCAGGCGCTGTGCAGCGCCGACGAGATCGCAGTTGGCCAGATTTCGAGTAAACGAGCAGTGACCGATCGCGCGCATAACGCCGCCGCAGTGGCCGACTTTCTTCAACGCGCGCTCGTCGGCGGCGCCCTAGATGTCACTCAGCTTGAGGCAATGGCGCGAGCGGCGGGGTTGCTCGGGAAACGACAACAAATCCAGCATGCCAAAGCGTTCAAAAAGGCGAAGAGGTCCCTTGGCATACGATCCATTCGGGATGGGTTTGGGAGCAAGGGAAAGTGGGCATGGCTTCTGCCGGCGAAGCCGGTCAAGCCCGCAAAGAAGGAGGTGGATCGTACAAAGGATGCGACCACCTGCGAGCAAGCTCGTTCAGTAATTGTCAATTTGAACGGCTTGCCCGCGGAGCTATTGAGCGGCCGCATCCCTCCTCATTGGGTTGATGGAATAGCTCGCCTCGAAAGCCATCAAGTACCAAAGGAAGTTCCTGCGCATCGGTGGCGTCAATTCATCAACGACTGCCACACATTCCTCCTGGCTAAGGAAAACTGGGCTGAGCGCGCCGCTGGGCATGGTTGGAATGATCTGGAATTGTTTGGCTGCTGCCGCCGTCCGCTTGAGCGCCTTGGGAACGCCGGACTCCTTTGGGCGATCAATGGCGGCAGGCTTGTAGAATTACGTCGCGACTGGGCAGTCATCGAACGTGCATCAGACCGATCTCGGCAGGTTCACCACCGTGAGCGCCCGAAAGCAGCGAACATCACGTTGCCTTGGCGTCTTCAAGGCTGACGCTCGTCTTGTGCCCGGCGATCACGATGGAGCGCTTGACGACCGGTGATTTCATTGCCCGTCCCTTTCCCCATTCAATTCTGTGGCCAGTGGCAGAAACATGCGGCCGTTCGGCAGAGACGCACAGCGCCACCACCAAATCGGTATCATTATAGGTCGAATTACTACCCGTCTGCTGGCCCGCTGCCGGCAAGCGCTCCAGCACGTCACGATTGGCCAGTACCCAGCGCAGCCCAAGCCGCATCAGGTCGGCCGCCGCCATGCGCGTCTCGCCGGCAAGCCTATGCAGCTCGCCATGGTCCTCTTCCGGCAGCATCAGTTGAAATCGAACGTTCATGGGAGCCGAAGCTACGCCGAGCTTCGGTTGCGGCAACGCACCCGGCGCGGCGGCCTCAACTCCAGCGGCACTCGCCCCTATCTGGGCGGCAGAAAGGCTTGCGTTTTGCGTAAAAGCCCACATCGGCCCGGGCCAACTGGGCCCGGCGATTGCCAGCGAGGGCGACGAGCCACCGGAGAGGAGCTCCACTGTGCGAACACACCCGAGGACATCGGGGGCGTGAGAGCATGCCTCCGCCGCTATCCCGGTTACATGAAGGTTGAAGTTAGACCCGGCATCCCGGTGGTCGCAAAGACAGTGGCCGACCTTCGCTTGCTGTCCACGTGGCCGCCCGGCTTGGCCTTGAACTTCCCCATGCTGGGCGACCGTTATCCTGGGAGCGTCGTAGTGGTTGAGTTGGCGTCCTGACGATCAGGCCTTCCGCCGAAGCCCGCCGCATCGCCATCAATATCGCCATGCTGCCGGAGCTGCTGAAGCGGCCGCAAGTAATTTAGCCGGCGGCATTAAGTTCTCTGGCTGGCAATGGCGTTCGCCGCGCTACTCCTGACGCCGTTCCGATGATGAAACTTATGTAGGTACGATCTGCGAGCTAGTCCATCAGGTACATGACAGAGCGTGCAACAGCGCGGCAGCGGTTCCGATCGTACGGCGCGCTCTGGCGCGGCAAGATGCGCGAATGAGGTAGATGATGTGGAGCATGGCTCGCCCAAGATGGTGGTGCTCCTCTGCGCAGAGGAGAGGCAAAAAGCCCTATTGCGCAATGAGGCCGCGGCGCATCGCTGCCAACATCGTCAAGCTGCCGGAGCTGGTGAAGCGTCCGCAGTATTGACCCCGATTTGTGCCGCGCTTAGGAGAGAACCCAGTGCCGTTATCCACACGGACACCGGGCGCGGCCTGTGAATAGGCAAAGGCGAACATGACTCGAACCGCACATCCGCCTTACGACACCGAAACCATGCTGCGGATTCTCCGGGACGATCGCGAGCTGCCTCGGACAACTAGGGTCGAATTCCGCGGCATCAAACCCATGAACGGCATCAAGACCGTGGCGGACCTTTTGTCGAAATTCAGGCTTGCCGGACAATTCCGCTTGATCGTCGACGCGGACGCCGATCAAAGATTTTCCGTCGTGAGAGTCGAACCGGTGTAGTGCCGCTCGCCGCTCACATGATGGCGGCCCGCAACGCCGACCGAACCGTGAGCCGGGTGGAGGATTGATCGTGCCACCGGACGGCTTACTGATCAATCATGGAGCTAGTTATCGAACTCGCTGCGCGCGACCGGCTGCCTGCGATTTACGGATTTGCGTCTTTCGCTGCGCAGGACGGCTTGGCTTCATATGGCGTCAAGCCATCGGAGCAAAACAGCACGGCTGCGGTGTACGTCGATCGCATTTTGCGCGCAGAGAAACCCGCGAACCTGCCGGTGCAGGAGCCGGCCCAATACGCGTTGGTCATAAATCTCAAAGCCGCCAAGACATGTGGGCAGCTTCACCTTAGGATCGGGTCCGCCCTGCTAACCAGTAAAAATCAAATTTGTAGCTGAAGGCTTAAATCAATTCGCCTTCAGGCGGTCGCCAGCCCTACACGATCAATCAGCGTCGCATCATCCGCATCCGCCTTCGAGCTGTTGACCTTCTTCGATAGCGGCCAACGCTGAAGGTAGTCATTGGGCGCAGGCTTCAGGTATTCCGCTCCCGCCTCCCCCCTCAGCCAAGGCGTGAATTGAACTGGCCGGGCAGACCGGGGCTTTAGAAGAACGGAAGGTATCCGAAAATACGACGAAGCTGGCGATACGAGCCGGGTCGCGGCAAGACCTGCGTTTGAGCATTGTCACGGCCTCGATTAGGACACCCGAACAGCTTACGGAAGCTGCAGCTCTGGCAACGAACGAGACGCTCAATGCTTCACGCGGAGACGTGCTCATGAACGATGGGATCATACCGGCCCGCCCCGCATCCTATGACAAGAAAGTTGGCTTGGTTCTCCAGGGCGGCGGCGCCCTTGGCAGCTATCAAGGAGGTGTCTACGAGGCACTGGCGGCCTCGGAATATCTACCGGACTGGGTGGCGGGAATCTCAATTGGCGCGATCAACGCCGCGGTGATCGCTGGCAATGCGCCCGAGAACCGGGTGAAGCGTTTGCGCAGTTTCTGGGAGGAAATCACAGCCCCACCAGTCTGTGGCATTCTGCGCCCGGATGGACCAATAGTGGAATGGCAACAGTGGGCAGGCGCATTCACGGCGCTGATGTTTGGTCAACCTGGTTTTTTTGAGCCGCGCAAACCCCATGACTGGTTTTCATCAAATAAAAGCGTCAGTTACTACAAAACTTCTGCACTCAAAAGTACACTAGAACGGCTTATCGATTTCGATCGGATCAACCATGCGAAGGAGATGCGACTAAGCGTCGGCGCGGTCAACGTACGGACCGGCCACTTCGACTATTTCGACAGCGAGAAAATTACAATTCGTCCCGAGCATGTTATGGCGAGGGGGGCAATACCGCCTGGCTTTCCGCCTATCGAGATCGATGGCGAACAATATTGGGACGGAGGATTGTTCTCCAACACGCCACTCGCGTACATGGTGGACTATTATCCGCGGCGCAGCCGCTTGATCTTTCAAGTCGACGTCTTCCCTGCGCACGGCCGCGTACCGACCAATCTCGCTGAGGTCACCGAGCGCGATAAAGATATTCGCTACTCCAGCCGTACGCGCCTTACTACAAATAATTTACGTGAAAGGCACAATGTGCGACACGCCATCAATGAGTTACACAAATTATTGCCCCCGGAGCTCGCCATCACCGAACAGGCCCAGCGACTTTATGCCTACGGCTGTGTGACCGAGATGGATATTGTGCAGCTTATTTATCGGCCGATGGAACCGTTGGGCGCGTTCAAGGACTTCGAGTTCAGCCGCTCGACAATGGCGGCGCGATGGAGGCAAGGGCTTTCCGACGTGCTCATCGCTTTGCGGGCTTCGCCGTGGCTCGCACTTATGCCGAAGGAGCTCGGTGTGCGTGTGTTCGACGTGATGCACGACATCCTCACTGGACGCCCGGAGCCTGTGTAACCCAACGGTGAGCGCTACCGCACTTCATCACACGATAGCAGGTTTGCCACTGAGGCAGACCGGCTTCACTCCGCAGGCGCCGACTGTCCTGGTTGCCACATGCGGCCGTTGACCCACCGGCGGCGAAGGAAGCATTGACTTTGTAAACTCGAACCGGTTGAGCGATGTAACACGATAGCGGCTGTCCTCGGCCTGGGAGCGCGGCACCAACGCTGATTTTTATATCCCGGGGGGCGGCCCGGCGCTCGCCTCGCGTTCGTGTTGTCTTTTTGTGACACCTGATGAGCAAGTTGCGCGAGCGCGTTCAATCGATGTTGACGCCGGCTTGTCCGAGGCAGAAGCTTTCAACATTAGAGCGTGTGACAATCTCTCCTCAACTTGGGCGTCCCCAAACAAGCGGGCGCCTTTTTGTTTTGTGCTACTGTCACCGAATGGGGAGGACTTCTCAGGACGAAGGAGAAAAACCGATGGCTTTCGAACCAAGCGCTTCCGCGGCGGCTGCGCAAAGACCAGCCCCAACGATCCGCCACTTCGATCGCCCGAGGTTGCCGAAACTTTCGCTTCATTCGATCACCGGCCTGATTTTCGATGGTCAATCGTTGCGCATCGAATTCGGCGTCACGCGCCTTGACGAAGTCAAGCCTAACACGGCAATCACTGGACGCCGCTACGCCGCTTGCCGGATCGTGCTGCCGCCGGCCGCCGCTGTTGATCTCATCAACCGGATGCAGCAAATCGGCGCGGCGCTGACCCAGGCAGGGGTAGCAAAGCCCGGCACGCGTGCTGCTAAATCGACTGCTAGCTGATCTCATACCGTTTCCACATCAGAATGACCTCGTGATGTAGGGGAATGAGGTGATGGATTTGACGGTCATTGGATTGCTTTTGACGTAGAGGATTGCCTGTTCGAGTTTGGCGTGGACGGCGTCCATGGATTTGAGCGCGTAGTTCTTGAAGATCTTCTCGCGGATTTCATCCCAGATGTTCTCCTGGGGATTGAGTTCGGGCGCATAGGGCGGCAGGAACAGCAGCGAGATGTTGCTGGGAACCGCAAGTGAGCCGCAACGGTGATTGGGCGCCCCGTCGAGCACCAGAAGGATGTCCTCGCTGGCGAATTTTTTCGCCAGCGCATCAAGGAAGGCACGGAAGCAGTCGGTGTTCGAGGTGGGCATGATCAGATAAGCGCAACGTCCGTCCTTGGGTGAGACCGCACCATAGAGATAGATGTATTCGCGGATGAGCTGGGCGGCGACGCTTGGCCTGACCCCGCGCGGTGCCCAGCACGGCCGCGGACGGTTCATGCGTCCGAAGCGCGCCTCGTCGGCGAACATGATGCGCAAGTTCCGCCCGCGCCGGGCGGCCCTGCGCCGAGCCTTTCTCACCGCATCGGGAAAGCCGTTTTTTTAAAAGCGTTCTGAGCCGCAAGGTCGCGGTTGGGATGGAACGGACGCGGCATCAGCTTGCGCCAGCCGTGCCGGGCCAGAAGATTGTACACCGTGCTGTTGCTGGTTGCGTGCCCGATCGCCTTTTCATAGGCCGCCTTGAGATCATGGATGTTCAGCAGCTCGCCCGCGCCCGCCGTCTTGGCAAAGCGCGAAAGCAGGGCCTTCTCTTCGGCAACCGTCATGTTCTCGCGCTTGCGTCCGCCGTTCGGCTTGGGCTTGAGCGCCTTGATGCCGCCCCTGTCGTAAGCCATGTGCGCCCGGTTCACCGTGCTCAGCGACACCCCCATGGCTTCGGCAATCGCAGCCTGGGTTATCCCGCTCTCGCGCAACAGCACCATCTGAATGCGCTGGCGCTGGGCGGGCGGCATCCGCCATGCAAGGGCCGTCTTTAACTCACGGCGCTGCCTGTTGCTGCATTTGATCATCTGTCCCCCCAACTCAGATGATCACAGCAAATCACAATCCGCAGCCCCGCGAACGCCCTTCCAGCCAACCCAACCAGCTCAGAAGCGTCAATTCAATCCGCTATGGAAGTGGTATCAGTTCGCTTTTTTGCTCACCACGGCGCTGGCGTGCACGGCCGTGGCAGCCTTGAGGTCGGCGACGAAGCTGCGATAGGCGGAGTGCCGCTCGTGCAGAGATGGTCCTCCGATGAGGTGACCGATGAAAACGATGCTGACACCTATCAGTCATTTGCTTGCGTCGCCTGCACACAGGTGCATCTGATCAATCTGAAAACCGGAAATGCTCACCACGGCGCTGGCGTGCACGGCCGTCGCAGCCTTGAGGTCGGCGACGAAGCGGGGCAGGCTCATGACGTTCTCCGTTGTGTTGCTCGCGGCCATCGTCGTACCCAATCAACGGAGGGGTGCGACGGGGATGCGAATTCGTTTCCGGGGCCCTTGGAAGGCTTCAAGGTCGGCGGTTTTGATCGGCGTCAGCGATGACACGGCGCGGAATTGCTAAGGCGTCCGCTGGCGCTGTCGATGCTGAGTGCGACCGGGAATAGTGCACGCTTGCGCGGGCGACCCATGGCGCTCTCCGATAAATCCGCATGACAATTCGACCGTCATGCGGGTGCGAAAACTGAGGGGGGATGTTTCGACGGTTCGCCTTCGCCCATGCGTCGGCGGCGCAACGCATGTCGCGCCCGTCAGTCTGTTTGGTAGCACATTCGGTCCTCCAAACGGTCCAAAGCGAACCGTGAAATTCCCCGACGGAACCGTCGTCCCGGCGCTCGGTCAGGGTTCTGCGCGGTTGGGCCAGGGACGACATCCTGAAACGGCCGAGGAAGAAGCGCTGCGCGAAGGCATTTCGCTGGGCATGACCTTAATCGATACGGCAGAGATATACGGAAACGGCGACGCGGAGAAATTGATCGGACATGTCATTGCGGGTCAGCGCGAATGCATTTATTCCTCGTCTCCAAGGTCTGGCCGACGCATGTGGGGCGGGGGGGGGGGGTTGCGAGGGGAGTCTCGCCCGTCTTGGGACTGACTACCTCGACCTTTACTTGTTGCATTGGCCAAATGGGATTACGGACCTCTCGGGCGTGGTAGCGGCTTTTGAGAGCTTGCGTTCAAAAGGTCAGATTCGCGCCTGGGGCGTCTCCAATTTCAATGTCAGCGACATGGAAAGGATTTTAAATGTTCCGCGTGGCGATAGCTGCGCAACTAATCAAGTCCCTTACAGTCTCGGTGACCGCGCCATTGAACATGACCTGCTGCCATGGTGTGCGCAGCACGCAATACCAGTAATGGCCTATTCCCCACTCGGAGGAGCGACCAGTACGTTGCTGCGTGATCCCACGCTCGCGCGGATTGGCGCAGCACATGGTTGTTCGGCAGCCGCCGCTGCCCTGGCCTGGACCATTCGCAGCGGTACGGTCATTGCTATTCCAGAGTCCGGCAATGCGGGTCACGTAAAGGAGAACGCAGTTGCACTGTCACTGGCACTGACATCAGAGGAGCTTCAAGCCCTGGATGCAGCGCATCCGCCGCCCAGCCGCTAGTTCTACAGACAACGGCAAGGCCCTCTGCCTAGTGCTGATCGGGAGGTCTACAGGACCTTGATGTCATTGGAGGTCTTTTCGACGACTTGGGCTTGGCTTTCGCTGCGCCTTCGCGCTGCGCGCGAGCTGCTTGCTCTTTAGGTCACGCGCACATCGCGGCTATGCGACAACTCTCAAAAGGATTTCGTGGGAATGAGCAAAACGCCGCCGATAGAGCCCCCTGCTACTTCGCTTTGCCAATTCGAACTTTCGGCAAACGAGATGCGATCATTGTGCCAATGTACCTCGCGTCCAAACCAAACGAACCCCCAATTCAGTATAGACACTACCGAATCGACGTTAGCCATCCAATCTGGAGAAAAGTGACAAAAACGAAATTTTGACAGAGGCAAAGCGCATCATCGATGCCCATCCCGCCTCGACGAGGGGCCCAGGGCAGTCAGCTCGCGCCGAGGAAGCAAAAGCGCTTAAACGGGGCGGAAAATGATTATGTCACCACCCTCCCCCCTCTATACGCTCACCGGTGCGGCCAAGATCGCGGTCGAGACGAGCGTGCGCAGGAAACGGCGGACGGTACTAAAAATCCGTCTGAATACAAATGGTTGGGACGAAACCCAGCCGCTAAATGGGGTGTCCTTGCAAGCGAAGACGGGGGCGAAGCCGCGACCCTACGACCAGGCCGCTTGCCGGCGGCGCTCGTGGGCGTGCCGGACCGTAATTGTTGCCGGCGACGCTGGCGGTACAGGCGCATGCGCTCGACCGCTGATCGACGCGTTTGAAAATAATTATGACACCACCCTCCCCCCTCTCTAAGGCCCTCGGGTCCGTAAGTGATCAACAAAATGATCTACCCTTTCGCCGGGCCGCGTTAGCGGATCGGCGACCAAACCGCCCAAGCGCAACGCGTTGCACTTTTTGTCGGGGACTGCGAGTTTCGTCCTGCCGCCGATGAGGAAAAAAAGCAGTCTGTAAGCCCAATGCCCGGAACCGACGGCAACGCGTTGCCTAATCGTGACCCACCAGATGTAACGCGTTTCAAGTCGGCGGCTGCCAAGCGGTTGCAGGCGCACCGCGCGCGAACCCGCATGGGGCTGCGATGTCTAACGGTGCGGGTCAGCGACCGCCAGGTGCGCCATCTGATCAGCAACGGCTATCTCTCCCTGGAAAGCAGTGGCGCGCCGGCGGCGGTCGCGATCGCTCTTGAGCCTTGGATTTCGGACAATCTCACCTGAGCCGATCAATCGCCGGGTGTCACATCACCTGCTCCATCTCTATGCTCGCCCGCGGGCTCAATCTCGGCAGCCCACAACCCATATCGGAAGATGACAAAATCAGGGTGGCGTCCCGATGCCTGTAGCGGTACGGCTATTTAAGGGAGTCCTTCGCGGCGTCGATGCCCGCCTGAGCGCACGTTTCGTCTTGGTCAGAGGTGCCGCCGCTAACGCCGATCGCGCCGATTTGCACATTGTCTGCCGTCATGATCGGCAATCCGCCAGCGAATGCAATGATCCCGGGGACTAACGCCAGTCCAGGCACTGCGCCTCCTTTAAGGTCCTTTCCATAGGCCAGTTGCTCAATGCCTCGCGTGGGGAAGGGAAATCGCGCCGACGTTTGAGCCTTATGAAGGGCAATATCGCCGCTGCCCAGGTAAGCGCCATCCATCCTTTCAAAGAAAATCTGGTTGGCGCCGCTGTCGACCACGGAGATATTCATTTTCCAGTTCATTTCCTTGGCTTTGGCTTCACACCCCGCGGCCATCTTCTTTGCCAAATCCAACGTAAGGACTGGCATCTTGTCGAGCGCCCAAGCGGCTGGGCTCACGCAAATGAGGATTGCTGCAGTGATCGCAGTAAAACCGTTTACAAGCGATTGCATAGCTCTCTCCCGGACTTGAGCCAACTTACGACTGCGAAGCTTCCCTATTGGATGTCGCTACGCTCGGATACCGGCGGCTGGCGCGCCCCGATCAAGCAGCTTGAAAAAATCCGCTCGAAGCTCCCAACCAAGACGGTACGGAGCGAAGAGCGACGGCCTTCACCAGCAGTTCTCGACCCCGCCCAACTATGCGCCTACGCTGCGAATCTGCGCAAGGGCGATGTCGTGTCGGAGCCCTCCGCCGGCACCGGCTCAATCGTTGCGGCCGCATCTAAGTCGGGCGTGAAGATCATCGCCAATGAGGCTAGCGCCCCGCCGTGCAGACCTATTGCATCGCTGCGCCGGAAGTACCGGCAACAGAAGTCGAGACGCCGACGATTGTGGCGCCGGCCAAGAAGATTTCCGCTTACGACGTCGCTCTATCGGCGATCCAGCAACTCAGTCATGGTGACGATTGGCGCATCGACGCCTATCGCGCCGCGTTGATCGAAGCTCTTATCCTGACACACGTCCGCGCCGAGACCGGACGGAACGATCCAGCCGGCGAGCTTGCAATGCGCTTGCGGCGGGAAGCGGCCGCAGCATGACCGAGCTTGAAAACATCATCGTGACGCTGTCGAGATCGAGCACGAGGTTCGTGCGCTGCATCTGCAATACAGCGGCGCGGCCAGAGAAATCCTGTTCCGCGCCGACATGGCACTGCAAGCCGCTGTCGCGTCGCTGCGGCAACTGCACGAAGCAATCGACGGCGTTCGGCCGGAGGAGTCGCCATGAACAAACTTGGCAGCTACTACGCGACGGGGCGCGCCATCGCACTGATTTCGTCCGACAAAAAATGAGAGGGATCGCAATGACGACAAACATCGATGACACGCTGTCGTCGCTGCCCGACGACGCTTTTGCGAGCGATCGGCCGGACAATGAACTGACGGCAGAAATGCTTAATGCGGCAGAACTGGTAGCTCCACTCAAGCGGGCGGCATAGAAAACGAAAAGGCTGCACCTGGGGCAAGGCTACGCCTGGCCGATTTCGAGATGCCGCTTGATCCCGGAAGGTGTAACATCCGCGGGCCATGGACGAGGATTGGACCATCCTGTTCCGCCTTCCCGGTGAGATTCGCCGCGAACATCGGTGTTACCCCGACCGGGAGGCAGCCGAACTAGCGGCCGAGGAGTGGCCGTTTTTCGCGACCTGCGTCGTCAGGCTGTCGTGGATCAAAATAACCCCAAAGTCGGAGTGGGGCCGCTTTTCGACGAGCAGTGAGCTGACAAGCACGTCCTCACGCTCAACATTCCGGAATGTTGATCCGGGCGGGCGAAGGGAAGGCGGAAATAATGGCAGCTCCGAAGCCCGGCGATCTGGTCATCGGTCAGGACTATTTCTCGGTTAAGTGTAGCGCCTGCGGGGAGGTAATCCCACTGGCACCAAATATATTGGGCTTGTCGAGTGGCTTCTCCGGTGACGAGACGGTAACGGTGGGCTGTCCATTCTGCGGGACGACAGCCGACTATCCCGCCGACAAGGTCGTGAGCAGGCCGCTGGAGAAGCTACCCCCGACAGCGCATTGAAAACCTCGCATGGGCCTCGGATCGAGGTAGCGGGTTCTCCGCCGCCTGGCTAGGCGGAGTGGCCGCGGGAGAAATGATGGCGTCCCTACACGAGTATTTCGTCAAAGACGGAGCGCAAAATCTAACCATGCATGAGACCTGGTCGCTGGCGGACGCGAATGGGACCAAACTGGGCGATCTTACGGCGCGCCTTCATTTGGATTTCGATGCAAATGCTAAATACGTTTCCTTCTTCATCCCTGAAATGCCGGGCGTAATCTGTCCGGAAGTCTTTGCGCTCAATGAGGTCCCGGAAATTCTGACATGGCCGGAGAAACAAGTCGGAGTTCAGGTCGGATTGGGTGACGAAAGAAAGGACGGAAAAGAGCTGGTTCTTCACCGGTCAGATTTACCTGTACTCGAAAGCGCGCCGTCCCGCAAGAGTTAAAAGATCGATTGACTGAAGAGGCAAAAGCCGTTGGGCACCGGCTAACTTTCAGGAGCGCGGACTATATGAATTTCCGCAACAAGTGGGAAAAGCCTCGCGCCTTTATCGCCCACGACAGCCCGAGACTGAGCAAACCGGCGTCGCACTGTTGTTGGAAGCGCACGTGGATCGCCTGCGCAGAATTCGCGAAACTCTCAGTGGGCTGCGCGCTTTGAGCGAGGGGCAGCGGTTCTGAACCCCACCCACACCCACATGACAGAGGGCGGCTTGGCCGCCCTTTTTCTTTCCGTGCGTGCTATACGCCCGCTGCGGCAATACTCGATTGGAGCAGACTTAGATGCCTACAGGTACCGTGAAGTGGTTCAATTCGCAAAAGGGCTACGGTTTTATTCAGCCTCAGGGCGGCGGCAAGGATGTGTTTGTCCACATCTCGGCAGTCGAACGAGCCGGCCTTAGCAGTCTCAATGAGGGACAAGTCGTCGAATACGAGGAAGTCTCGAACAAGGGTAAAACATCGGCAGAGCATCTGAAGGTTAGGCGCTGATCGCGCCCCAAGTGCAGGCACTGAATGGTGAAAGTAAGAGGGGGCGGCTTCGGGCCGCCCTTTTTTATCGTGCGGGACGACTGCTAGACCCAACCGTCGGCTGGCTTTACGTCATCGCGGTGTGCTCGAAACTCGAGCCCTTCAGGCCATTCAGATTGCGTCCAGCACACAACGACGTGCTCACCTTCGAGCCGAGTTACCACGCCGATATGTTCTAGAACGCCGCGGCGAACAGCCACCTTCATTCCTAGTTCGATTTTGTTTTTGGCCTGCATAAGGTTGGGTTTCAGATTTCGACCCATTTTCTTTAGGAACCCAAGCGCGGAGGTTGCCACACGCCTGGGGCCCAAGACAGCCGTCGTCGATTGTCGGGGACGGGGGAGCTGCTCGCGGTGCACAAAAGCACCCGCGGCCCAAGGACGCCATCGTGCCTGCGGGTTAAGGTTGCGGATTAAGGCTGCGGATTAAGGTTACGCGCGGGACGAGGGCGAGAACATCGAGGGCGAGACCGGCAGCACGCTGAACGTGCGCCGGCAGGCCTGGGAGGCGGAGGAAGATTGGGGCGACATATGGGGACGAAAGCGATAATTTAAGACGAGCATCAGTGAGGCGTAACCATGCTAAGGGAGGCATTCCTGCGGACAGTTGTTCTGGTCGCCGTGCTTAGCGCTTTCGCCATACCTGCCAGGGCACAATCCATGCAGGTTTATGGAAAGACCGGCTATCTCGGCGAATATGACCTGAGCGGCACCGTCTCCGAGCAATTTGCCAACGGAAGAAAAGAATATTCGGGGCTGTTGGCGGTGAAGCATGTCGGCCTGTGCGCCCGCGACGGTCCGAAGGAAACGACCGGTCAAATTAGATTCCAGGTAACCGGTTCCTCGACGCGCGCCACTGCAACGCTGGTCTTCGAAGGAGTCGAGTGTACATACGAGGGGGTTCTCTCGGAGTCGTATCATGGCTTCATGAATTGCGCGGATAAGACGAGCCTTCCACTCAGACTATGGACTAAATGAGCCACGAAACACGATCTGAGCTGATGACCATGTTGGCCGTATCGGTCTCATGAATGTCCGCCCGCGATACGTCGCAGAGCTTCGCAACCACCGCGGCATCATCCTCCCCCGGCGCGTCAATAGCTCGAAGGGATCGGACGCTGATTGATCAAATCTAGAGCGGATTTCGGGTGGGTTGAATCAGGATTCCCCAACAGGGCCCGCATAGTTGAATCTGGCGGCATTAATTCGAATTTGGAGGGCGGATCGATGCCGAAGCCATGCTCCTTAGAGTTACGCGAGCGAGTTGTGGACGCGGTTAAATCAGGTGCGTCACGGCGCGAGGCGGCCGATTGGTTCGACGTGAGCCCCAGTTCGGCAATCAAATGGATGCAGCGCCGGCAGGCGACGGGAAGCATCGCTGCCAAGCCGAGCGGGGGCAGCGTCTCGCAGCTGGAAGCGCACGCGGCCTTTTTATTTGCGCTGATTGCCCGGCAACCGGACCTGACGCTCGATGAAATCGTCGCGGCGATGCACAAGCGAAGGATCGCCGGCAGTCGCAGCGCGGTGTGGCGTTTCTTTCAGCGCCACAAGATCAGCTTCAAAAAAACCATCTCGGACAGCGTCCGCCTGTGGGCGTAGAAACGGTTGAGGTCTATCCTCTTGGTGGAAGGGAGCGGCCGACGGCTTTTTGGTGGCATGCTACCCCGCAAAAAAACATGGTCCATGGGTTGTTGCGCACGTGAGAGTGGTGACGCCGTCCGGCGATCCCGTTTAGGAAATTGATCAACAGCACAGCCCAGCCCTTCCCCCCTTAACTGGAGGATTGGCGATGAGTCGGAACAAATCTACAGACAGGGTCCGCCGCACGATGGCGGTGGTCCATCCAAACGCAGCCGCGATTGACGTCGGGGCAACCATGCACATGGCTGCCGTGAATGCAGATCGCACGACTGAACCGGTGCGCAGCTTCGGTACCTTCACGACTGATCTGCATCGGCTGGTGGACTGGTTTGCAGAGTGCGGTGTCGACACGGTCGTCATGGAATCGACCAGCGTTTATTGGATCCCGATCTTTGAGCTCCTCGACGCCCTGGCTTTGCGGTGTTCCTCGTCAATGCGCGCGATGCCAAGCACGTACCCGGTCGCAAGACCGACGTCAGTGATGCGCAGTGGTTGCAACGGCTTCACTCCTTCGGTCTGCTGCGCGCAAGCTTTCGGCCCAAAGGTCAGATCGCCGAGCTGCGTGCCTACCTGCGTCAGCGTGAGCGTCTGCTCGAGTATGGGGCGTCACATATCCAACACATGCAGAAGGCGTTGACCGAAATGAACGTGCAGCTCCACCATGTCGTCACCGATATTACCGGCGCGACCGGTCTGCGGATCATCCGCGCGATCCTAGGCGGCGAGCGCAATCCGGCAGTGCTGGCGCGCATGCGGGACCGGCGTTGCCACGCCACTGTCGAGACGATCGAGAAGGCGCTGGCCGGCAACTACCGCGCCGAGCACCTGTTCGCCCTCGAACAGGCACTCGCCCTCTACGACACGTACCAGCAGAAGGCATATGCCTGCGACGCCCGGATCGAGGCCGTGTTGAAGGAACTCAGCGCCCGTCGTGGTCGCGAAGCAGGTCCGTTGCCATCACCACGCCAGAATAGATCCCGTCAACAGAATTCATTGCTCTTCGATGTCCGCACAGCACTCTTCGCGCTACTCGGCAAGGACCTTACCCAGATCAACGGCCTCGGTCCCTACCTCGCGCTTAAGCTCATCGCTGAGTGCGGCGACGATCTCTCCGCTTGGCCGAGTGCCAAACACTTTACCTCCTGGCTCTGCCTAGCGCCGAGCAACAAGATCTCAGGCGGCAAGGTGCTCTCGTCGCGCACGCGCCGCTCTGGAAGCCGGGCGGCGTCACTGCTGCGGCTGGCCGCAGCGACGGTCGGACGAACCGACACGGCCCTGGGCGCCTTCTACCGGCGGCTCTCGGCACGTATCGGCAAGGTCAAGGCGGTCACCGCGACCGCGCGCAAGATAGCGGTTCTCTTCTACAACGCCCTGCGTCACGGAATGGATTACGTCGACCCTGGCGCGTCGTCGTACGAGATCCGCTACCGCGCGCGGGTCATCGCCAATCTGCATCGGCGCGCCAAGGCCTTCGGCTTCATGCTCCAGCCCATGGCGCCGACCCCTGAAATGGCCGTTTCTTAGGAAAGCCTGCGGGCGGCGGAGCAAGAGCGGGCGGACGTGGCACGCGCACGGCGGCGCTGGATGCGAGAGCAAGGCATGTTTGACCCAGCGCGACTGGTGTTTCTCGACGAGACCGCGACCTCGACCAACATGGTGCGGCTTCGCGGCCGCTGTCCGCGTGGGGAGCGATTAATTGACCATGTGCCGCATGGCCATTGGAAGACCATCACCTTCGTTGCCGGCCTGCGCAGGCGCGCGATGGTCGCGCCCTTGGTACTTGATGGGCCCATGAACGCAACGACCTTTATGGCCTATCTCAAAGAATGTCTTGTTCCGAAACTCAAGCGCGGCGACGTTGTGATGATGGACAGCCTTCCGGTCCACAGGGTTGCCGGTGTACGCGAGGTAATTGAAGCAGCCGGAGCGAAACTACGTTATCTTCCCAAATATTCCCCGGATCTCAACCCGATCGAGCAAGCCTTCAGCAAACTCAAGGCGCATCTCCGAAAAGCTGCCGAACGAACCATTCCGCGCCTCTCCCGCAGGATGGGCGCGCTTGTGGCCGCATTCAGCCCCCAAGAATGCACCAATTACTTCCGACATGCAGGATACGCGTCTACGTGATCGGAATCTGCTCTAGCACGATTGCTACTGGTTCCTCGGCTCGCAACGTAGGCCCGGCTAGCAATACAAATACTACGCCAAATGCGAATGCCCTGATCGCGCTCATGGAATGTCCCCACACAGCCAAGGGATCATCCACTCAAATGCCCGCGCGGACAATCGACGCCCGGCGATACCCGCTGCCGTGGCCATTGGTGTGTTCTGTTGCTATCATCGCCATGCCATCCACGCGCCGCTTCCCGCCGCCCCGGACGGCAGACGCGACCACAATGGGCAGGCGCTGGCGTACGTCTATTATGAAGAGGAGCCGGGTCGGCGGTCAGCAGCCAGGCTGCTCTCCTATGACGCGGATGGGCAAATGAGCCTTCGGTAGTCCGGAACCGCGCCGCCCGCCCATCATTTGTTGGCTTGGTGTAACTGACGCGCCACACTCCCAAACAAAATTGTTCGCCGGAAAGAAAACGCTGGTGCAGCCACAAAACGCGCCGCTGATCGGTATCTAATGAAGCAAGAAAAAATAACAGCGGTGTCTGTAAAAATCTCTCACTAGCCCGACAGTGTGAGAACAAAGGAACAGAGCCATGCAGAAAACCAAGATAGCAGCCGAAGAATTGGCGGAGATGATTAGGGATGGCCTCGCCGAAGAAGGGCATGATGTCCAAGTGCACCCCAATCCTGAAACCGGCTGGGACGTGGCGGTCGTCTCCACAAATGAGGCCGAGGACGCCGGATCAAGAGCGGAAGCCATCGCGGTCGGGCTTCGCCAACGGTACGACTTGGAGACGTAACATCAAGAGGGCTTCGGCCGCCTCTTGCTTTGCTGTCGCAGATCGCTATCGCGATCGGCTCCCGGGCGGCGAATGCCTCACCCATCGTTGTTTTGAGCCAGCGCATACGCCTCGCGTAGCGTTTTCATCTTGCAGACATGGACGTACATTCCCCAAAAACGCCAGGTCGTATAAAGCGTGCTTGCACCACGAGCCCAACACAACTGATCCTAGGCGCGTATGGTCGCCTCGATCACGTCGTGCTCGCGGATTGTATAGCCACGCCCCCAGCTCGTTTCGATGTGATCCTTACCACCTGACACGTTCGCCAGTTTTTTGCGCAGCTTGCATATGAACACGTCAATGATCTTCATCCCCGGCTCATCCATCCCGCCGTAGAGATGATTGAGGAACATCTCCTTGGATATCGTCATCCCCTTACGTTGCGCGAGAAGTTCCACCATTTGGTATTCCTTGCCAGTCAGAGGCACGCGTGTGCCGTTGACTTCGACCGTCTTGGTATCGAGGTTGACGATCAGATCTCCGGCCTGGACTACGGATTGAGCGTGACCTTTTGAGCGCCGCAAGATGGCGTGTATGCGCGCGACCAGCTCTTCCTTATGGAACGGCTTTGTCATGTAGTCGTCGGCACCGAACCGGAGCGCTCTAACCTTTTCCGGGGCGCCGGCCACGCCGCTGATGATTAGTATCGGCGTTTCAACTCTCGCCAGGCGCACGCTGCGCAAAACTTCGAAGCCGGAAATGTCAGGAAGATTAACGTCGAGCAATATGATATCATAGTCGTGAAGTTTGATGAGACCGATTGCTTCCTCGCCAAGATCGGTCTTATAGACGCAGAACCTCTCGGACTTGAGCAACAGCTCGATTGACAGCGCCATGGCGCTATCATCTTCAATTAGCAAGACGCGCATACCAGCCCCCTTTCGCCACGCGGTTGAGGTCGGCAGGCCCGAGAGCCTGGTAAACGCACGAAACCAAATACCTATGATTAGCGGTGGATGGTTAACGAATATTCAATATTTAAACCACTTAGCGCCCCGCCATCGCTGGATGCAATAGTGATCAGGGGCCGCCTGAACGCGCATCGAGCTTATCGGGGCTTTGCGAATTTTCGAATGATGCGACGCAGATGTGGGTCCCGAACAAACTGCACCGCTTCTGCGGGTGAACACCATGCAATTCGTCTTTGGTGCCTCTCCGGCCAGAACTAGAACCGTGCCACATACTTCTTAAGCAATCGCGCTGTATGATCCTACCCAGCACCGTCCGCTGGCGACCCGTTTTGGAGGCGACTCTGGTGTGTCGATCTTATCCAATCGGTCGTGGGCACAATGGATACTGGGCTATCCCGCGATGGCGCTCGCGGACGCGGAGCGCGCACTCCAGGACGCGCGCGAAATCGCCCAAGCTGCTACCTTAATGTACCCGATGGTGCACGGCGCATTGCCACTTATCTACCGTGGCGATTACGTGACAGCAAACAAGCTACTGGACGAAGTTGTCGCACTGACGGACGAAAGAAGTGCCTTGTATTGGAAGGCACTCGGAATGATGTTCCAAGGCTGCCTTTTTGCCTTGATAGGCAAAGCCTCCGACGCCGTCGAGATGCTCACCTCCGGGATCACCGCATTTCGGTCAACGGGAGCGATAATGTGGATGCCATCGTTCTTATCACATTTGGCGCGAGCCCACGCGGAGCTTAGCCGACTCGAAGAGGCATGCCGCTGCATTGGCGAAGCGACGAGCATGATCGAAACAACTAACGAAAGGTGGTTCGAGGCCGAGGCCAATCGCATTGCCGGGGAAGTCGCGCTCATATCACCCGAACAGGGTGCGGCGAAAGCGCGAGCGTATTTCGAGCGCGCACTCGCCGTTGCGCGTCAGCAGCAAGCCAAATCCTGGGAACTCCGGGCCGCAATGAGCCCTGCGCGGCTCTGGCGTGACCAGGGCAAGCCGCAGCAAGCTCACGAACTGCTTGCTCCAGTCTACGGCTGGTTTACGGAGGGCTTCGACACGCTCGATCTAAGGGAGGCGAAGGCGCTGTTGGAGGAGTTAGGCGCGCAATAGCACAGTAACCATACTCCACGAATGATGTTCCGTCGATCACAGTCTTCTTGAAGAAGGAGCATAATGATCGCCAGCGTCAAGTGTTCGGCTGTCTTGATCTAAGGGTGGTCGCGATGCTGGCAGAGATTTTCATGGTGCGATTGGAAGCCGCCGCACGGCTGATGGAACAAACAATTCCCTCACGTGCGTCCCGGTTCACACCCTTCATTGTCGGGGCCCGCTTCACCGCGCAAGCTCAGCAGCCTCCACAACCTATCGCGCCGCTCCCAAATACGACATACGAAAGCGAAAACGTCGTAATGCCTTAGGCTCATCGCGGCTCTTTCGGGCCGCTGCGATCTAGGTATTTGCAAATGGGATAGGCACCGCGAGTGAGCGCATCCTAGCTATTTTAGCGCTCGCCATCCTAACCCCGCCGGCGCAAGCGCGTCAGACGGAGCGAGCGCGTACTCAGTTTGATTGCGCAACCACTAAAGTCATTCTGACCAATAAGGCTGGACAGAAGGGTTCGGTCCAAGTTGAAGAGCATATGACCTTCTGGATCGACGACGCCGCTAAAACCTTCATTTTTTCTGATGCCCGACGACTGCGAGTTACTCGCTTCGAAAAATCTTGGATTAGCGCAAATAGCGAAGATATCCAGTACGAGTTCAATCGGGCCGACGGTACGCTTACTTACGCCGGGTCGACGACCAAGGATAACGTCACAACGACTATTGTAGGTTCAGGCCTTTGTGAAGATGCGTCGACGGAAAAAACCTGAGTGGTAGCTCTTCTCATTTGAACGGGGGTCACACTGCATCTTTTAGTCGAGGTCGAATAGCAGAGTGAGCCGGACTATGATCTGAGCAAACGACACCTTGTGAAGGAGGCTTCCGTGTACGCTTCTATCCGTCAAGGCAAGGCAAAAACTGGCATGGCCGAAGAGTTGACCCGCCGGATCAAGGAAGGGGCCATTCCGATCATCAGTGATGTCGAGGGTTTCAGGGCCTATTATGTAGTCTATGCGCCCGACGATACCGTAACAGCAATCAGTATTTTCAACGACTATGCGGGATGCCGTCGCGAGGTTGGTAGGAATTGAGGTGGCGTAGTCTCCGGGGTGTTCAACCTCGAATCATCCGGCGTTAGCGTCGGACTGGAGATACGCCATGACAAGCGTTACCACGAAGCCTGATCCCTCGCAGCCTACAGGCGAGACGGCTGTTTATCTTTTCGACAACTGGTTTGATCCGATCGAAGCTGGCCTGCGCGATCGGGCTCGCGAATTCATCCATGCCATGATCGAGGGCGAGCTCGACATGGCGCTGTCGCGGCCGCGCTACGCTCGCCATGCGAAGTCGCCGAGCGGCGAAGCGGAGGAGACGGTCGGCGTCACCGGTCACCGCCATGGCCATCGATCGCGGTCGCTGATGGGAAGCTTCGGCCGGGTGGAGATCGAGGTGCCGCGCGCCAGGCTGAACACTCCTGATGGCAAGACGACGGAGTGGAAGAGCAAGGCGCTGCGGGCCTATCAGCGGCGCACGCTTGTTGCCGACGCGCTGATCGCGGGCGCCTACCTTGCCGGCACCAACACACGCCGGGTGCGCCGCACACTCGCCTCCCTGTTTGGCGGCGCGGTCGGCAAGGATACGGTGAGCAGGGTCTGGCGCAAGGTGAAGACGGGACTATCGGAATTTTTGTGTGTGAGGCGTTTTCCGTCATGCGAGCACGAAGCGCTCTTTGAACATAACGGCGAACTGCGTCTTCGCCTCGAACCACTCGCGCGGCGGCCGTTTCCAGTCCGCAGCCGCATGATTTAAGACCAAATATAGCAGCTTGGCCGCGGCGTCGTCAGATGGGAAATGACCTCTGGTTCTGATGGCCCGGCGCAGCTTGGAGTTCAGCGCCTCGATGGCGTTCGTTGTGTAGATAATTTTGCGGACGCCTTCGGGGAACGCGAAGAACGGAATGACCAGGTCCCAGTTGCGGCGCCAGCTCTGCGCGATCGCCGGATACTTCTCGCCCCACGGACTTTGTGCGAAGGCATCGAGGGCGGCCTGGCCGATCTTGGCATCGGCCGCGCGATAGACGGCCCGAAGCGCCTGCGCGACGTTCTTGCGATCCTTCCAGGCGGCGAAATCCATGGAATGGCGGATCAGGTGAACGATGCAGGTCTGAATGACCGTCTGCGGGAAAACCGCATTGATGGCTTCAGGAAAGCCCTTCAGGCCATCGACGACGGCGATCAGAATGTCCTGGGCGCCGCGGTTCTTTAGTTCGTTCATCACGCGCAGCCAGAACTTGGCACCCTCGGTCTGCTCGATCCAAATGCCGAGGATCTCCTTCGTGCCGTCCGGCAGGATGCCAAGGGCGATGTAGATCGCCTTGTTGCGCACGAAGCCCTCGTCGCGGACCTTGACCCGAATGGCATCGAAAAACACCAGTGGGTAGCAGATATCGAGCGGCCGGTTCTGCCATTCCGCAACCTCGTCCAGAACCGCATCAGTGACTGCCGAGATCAGGTCGGGCGAGACATCAATGCCGTAGAGTTCCTCGAGGTGACCGCGGATCTCGCGGACCGTCATGCCGCGGGCGTACATCGAGATGATCTTCTCGTCGAAGTCCGGAAACCGGCGCTGGTATTTGGCAATCAGTTTTGGATCGAAGGTCCCAGCCCGATCCCGCGGCACCGACAATGTCATCTTCGAAGTGCCAGTCAGAACCGACTTCTTCGAATAACCGTTGCGGTGATTGCCTTTGGCTTCGCCGCCTGCGCCGTCCAGGTGCTCGTCAATCTCGGCGTTCAGAATCCGCTCCGATAGCGCTTTCTTCAGTTCGTCAACGAGCCCATCCTTGTTGAACACATCCTTCGGATCACGCCCAGCTAACAGTTGGTCCAGCAGGTCTTTCTCGATAGCCATATGATTCTCCTTTGCCTTCCATCATTATGGCCTCACACACAGCAATTCCTGACAGTCCCGTGAACCTCTCTGAACCCCCTACTTGCGGCTCATTCTCGACGGCACAGTGGTGCGCGTGCGGCTCGACCGCCAAGCGACTTCCGTCTCGCTCCTTGTCGTCCTTGGCGTACGCGAGGACGGCCAGAAGGTGCTGCTCGCGATCAAGAGCATGGGCGGCGAGAGCACCGAGGCCTGGCGCACCGTCCTCGACGATCTCATCAAGCGCGGCTTGCGACGGCCCAAGTTCCTCATCGTCGACGGCGCGCCGGGGCTCGACAAGGCCATCGCCGTCGTCTGGGACGGCGTGCCGCTCCAGCGCTGCACGGTTCACAAGCATCGCAATCTCCTCGCGCACTCCCCCGAGCGCCTGCACGAGGAGATCACCGCCGACTACACCGACATGATCTACGCCACCACGCGCCAGGAGATTGAAGCCCGCCGCAAGGCCTTCATCCGCAAGTGGCGGCTCAAGCACCGCGCCGTCGCCGACAGCCTGGAGGAAGCCGGCGATCGGCTGTTCACCTTCGCACGACTGCCGCCGAGCCAATGGCGCAGCGCGCGCACGACCAATGCGATCGAGCGGCTGCACGAGGAGTTCAAACGAAGGATCAAGACGCAGACCGTGCTGCCATCGGCAGATACCGCCGCGATGTTATTCTGGGCGCTGCTTGCCTCCGGCCAGATCAACATGCGCAAGATCGATGGCTGGCAGACGCTCGCCACAAAGCCCATCGATCAACCGATTGACCTCGCAGCCTGAAACGATACCTTCATGTTACCGGAGATCGCGCCACGCCGAATTCCAACAACATCACGGGCGGCACCCAGTTAAGGGCGATAACGCCAACTTAGGCCCGCATGGAAGGAACCAAATCCATTGGGCAAAGCTGACGGACGTTGTCCTGCAGTTTTTGCGCCAAATTGGCACGCTCCATGCATATCGGACAGGGCCGCAGGTAATCAGGCGTTTCCTCTCTGCGGCCGTTCGACGACGCAACTGGGCGCCCCTTCCTCCGGGCGCCCTTTTTCGTAATGCCGGCTGCGATGCTCGTCCCGCGCGTGGGTATTGTCTCAGTTTGAATTTTCAGGAGCTAAGCGGGAGATCTGGGTGACGACGATTGATTGAAGGCGGCGTATCGAGGCGGGTGTCGGCCTGCCAGAACCTTCCAAAGGAGCGATACGGCTTGTATGGGGCTTTCTTTGTCAAGTGAGCATCGCGCCATTTTTGTCGTCCTTTGTCATTCAATTCTTTTGTTCGACCCGCGCCGCGAGCATTCTTCCGGCCCGACCGCATATTTCCATCGCCGTCGCGCGCAGCGGCGGTCAAGGACGGCGCTTCTTCAGCGCCGCCGAAGGCCTGTCCTTGATGGACGCGAGCACGGCGGCAGGCTGCCGGCAATCGGGTGGTTGGCCGCGCGATGATCCGAGGGGAGCCTGCCATTGGCCGCGATCAATCGCGCGAACCACGCTTGTATTCGGTTGAACCCGTATGGGGTCCAGACCTTGAAGCAGTCATACGCTTCTGCGGGCAAGGCTCCGAGGCGGCGGGTCCATTCTCTCAGCGGCATTGCAGCCATAGCCGAGGTTGCCGCCACCTCGGATCGTCATCGGCAACCCGGCGCATCAAGCGCAGTCAGGTGCCGAACCACTGTTTGTCCTTTCTCGTTCTGGAGTGATGCTCACGCCGCCGGCCGCAGCTCGACACCATCCGGCACCTCGCCGGTTGTGACAAGGCGCCACAGCGCGATCAGCAGCTTGCGCGCCAGTGCCACGATCATCGTCGTCTTGCGCGCGCCGCTCGGCCCCTCGGTCCGCATGCGATACCAGCGCGCCAGCGCACTGTCCTTCTGGAACATCAGGAAGCGCCACGCCAACTGGATCAGCCCACGTCGTACCCGCGCATTGCCGGCCTTGGCCAGGCCCTTCTCTCGGCGTTTCAAACCGCTCTCGTCGGGCGATCCGTGAGCCCGGCGTAGCGCGCCACCGCTCTTCGATCTCGAAGCTTCCGCGACAGGATCTCCCGCACCAGCATGTCCGCCGTCTCGATGCCGATACCGATCACCCTGGCGAGCAGCCGTACCATCGCATGCGGCCCTGTATCCGGTGCCCGCTCGAGCCGCTCGGCACGTGTCTTCTCGATCGAGCTGATCTGCTCACGGACCAGTGACAGCCGTGCCATGTCGCGCCGGAACTCCTCGATGATGTTCGCCGGCAGGCCCGTGCCCTCCGCTGTCCGCAGGCCTGCCAGACGCTCTGGCGCCTTGCGCAGATGTGGCTTGAATCCCCGGCCCCGAGACGGGCGAGCGCACTCTTCATGCGGTTGGTAATGCGTGAGCGCTCGTTGATAAGGCTCTCGCGCTCGCGGCTCGGGCGCCTCGCATCCTCCTCCTCCATCGTCGGGATCACCACCATCCCGCAATGCCCCCGCTCTCCGCGCAACCAGCCCAGGAATACGCGCATCAACATCGCCGCATCCAGACGATCCGTCTTCGCCCGCTTGCGCTCGCGTGACACCGCAACGCTTGCCGAATGGATGACATGCGCCTCGATCCCGCGAGCAACAAGCCAGCGCGCCAGCCAGAAGCCGTCGCGGCCAGCCTGATGGGCCAGCGCGATCCGGTTGATCGGCCGGCCAGCACGCACCGCCTCGTTCCGCCATCGCTCGATCAATCGCAACAGTGCCGTTGCATCCGGCTCCAGTTTCTTCAGCGGCTGGCGCTCGACGCCGGGAACAACTCCGCTCACCAGCCAGCTCGCCTTGCTCATCTCGACGACCACCACCAAGGTCGAGATCGGATCAAACGCGGTCAGGCTTCGGCTGAGATCATTGACTTGGGCCACGGGGCAATCTCCATCAGTTCGTATGGACGATGAAGGTGCCACAACCTCCGCCGCCCGCCCCATAGCTTCTCTTCAGTGGCGCTACCGACATTTCGGCCTCAGAAGCAGTTGCCAAAAACAGCCCGCCTGCGCCCAAAACAAGAGCGGAAGTGCGAGCGGCCAAAGTGTTCATCGAACGATCTCCTGAAGGTTACCCGCGGCGAATTAACGCCACGAACCGAGACCAGTTTCCCTTATACCCGTGTACGCGCGCGCGAGACGTCCATATGCAAATTACGTGGAGCAAGTGGCGTAATTTCTTCACCACTTTCTTACGCCTGTCGATACTACCGGCCTTAGGGCCTTCGCTAACAATAAATCTGGTTACCAAGGGAGGCGCGTTGTGAAGGAAATAATTCTAACATGTTGGCCTTCATAAGCACGGCTCAAGCGCAGGGCTACCTGATACAGCCTAGCCAGACGCCCGCGTACGTAACCCAGGGGGTAACGGTAGCGCTGTTCTACAGACCCGGGACGGAGGCCCACTTACTTAATCCCGCGCGGCGGTGGCTCGTATGTATTCCGGGACAAACGCCCACTTACGTGACCCCACGGGGCAACGGCGCCTATGGCATCAATCGCCGGGGCGTGGGCCGGCTTATATAGCCAACAACACCGCGCCGATGCCTCACCCCAGGGCGCTGCTAGCCGCTATTTGAAGCGCATTCCAATTGGCGGGTTCTGGTCCGTTGGCCGCCCAGAACGACGCAAAGTCGATATCAGCGCCGCGGCGCACCTCTATGCTACACTCGGCGGCATGACTGACGATCAATTCCGTCGCTTTATGATTCATGTTCACGCCGATCGTCCTCTTGGCCATCATCACGGGCATTCTTATCTCACCCGGTGCGATGTGAAGGTCACAGTCGCGCGCTCACCCTCGCCGCCTGGGCAGCGCCTCGCGAGCGTCCTGGAGCTTCTCATCAAGGCTCATGTCTTTGCCTGATTTTGGACTGCCAGAGCTCGGTTGCGCGTCATTGTTGCCTACCTTGGACGGCTTTGGAGCCGTCTTTCACCAGCGCGCGAACAGCGGGGTGACGTACAGCACCATCGTCTTCCACTGTTTGTACTTATCCGGCGGCAGCATGGTGAAGGGCTGGCATGTTTGCAGAGCCTCGACGGCCATTTCCATCAACGCCCGCTGCTTCGCCGATGGGGCCGGCACGAGCAGGCGTGGCGGCGAGGCCAGAGTACCGTCGCGGTTGAAGGAAACTTATCTTGATGTTGAGCTTGTCGTCGGGGTCGACCCCTCCGGCGCCTTCGAACAAGCGCCCACACGTTGCCGGAACGGCGCGGTCCAGTCATCACCAAGTATGTTGGTGTCGACGGCGTCCCGGCAAAACCGCCGCCGAGCGGTCCGCCCAACGCCGCGTACTCGGCCACCTCTTTGGCGATGTTGGGTTGTTCCAGCGTCTGTTCAGTCGGTGGTGCTGTAACAGCCTGTGGCTCGGACGATTGATTTGCTTTTCGGGTTCAGTCTTGTCGGCGCGGACTAGCTCGGCCCGCGTCGCTTCCGGTGCTGGCGGGCGAGGCGCAGGGGCCTGGTTGGCCTCATCCTGCTGCGGAACAGGACGCTGTTGCGATCGTTGCTGCTGCTTGATCGCGGTTGCGGCGGGGGTGCCTGGGTCACCGGGCCTTTGCCGTCGGCTGGTGACGGCGTATCGGAACCGGCTGAATGCAGGTTCGACGGCGTGCCTTCGAACCGGGGTATTTCGTCCGGCGTCACAACGTCGACCACCATCGCTTCGGGCGGTGGCGGGTGGAAGGCGTCCGCACCAACAAAGGACAAGCCCGCGATCAAAAGCGCCAGATGGCCGATGACCGAAACGGCGATCCCAGGCCGGATGTATCGCTTCAATCCAATCATGGGGGTTTAGCTCGCTCCGGCGCCGGCAGCATATAAGTACGCTCAGCACTGGCCAATCCGCTCATCGAGCGCACGGGTCAGGTGAGCTGACCGTGTGCGGGCCGCTTCACCGTCAAGTCACGTGGGGCTGAGATCGTCGCGCTATATCGACTAAGTCGGGCGCGACGATAATCCTTGGGGTGCGGCATTCTGACTCGGGGTTCCCTTGGGCGCTTGCCGCTGTCCGTAATCAGCCTGATCTTCGGACAGTTCAGTTTGCTCGTGGCTATTTCCACTGTAAAATCAGTGGGCGAAACTACAACCGCGTGGCGAAAACGCGAGATTTCGGAAATCTGACTTGAGTTCACGCGGCCGCGGCATCAATCGAGCGGCGTATCACCCGCTGCACCTCCGCATTCGATAGGAACAGATCGTGGTTGATGATGCCCCAGCCTGCATCGGAAGCATCAATCACGCGCACCCCGAGCCGCTCGATGGCGGCCTTCTCGGCGGCGCCGACCCGCGTCATCCCGCCAGCGATTCCCGCCGACAGCGCCAACGCGCGATCGTTCGTTGAGGTGATGACGGTGATCTTGCCAGCGAGCGGACCGATGCGGCTGATCGCCGACGAGAACACGTCCATGTCGATATCAGGCGCGGCGAACACCACGGCGCCGATCCTGCCCGTAACGGTGTCACCATAGCGCGCATAGAGCTGACGCAGGCTTTCGAGCGCCAGCATGGTTCCCATACTGTGCGCGACGATGTGGACGCGGCCGGCGCCAGGGGCCGACACGATGGAAGAGAGCACGCGTTCGAAGTCGTCACGGGAGAACATCGCGCTTTCGCGGTCATAGGCGTAGTCGAACAGCCCCGCCTTGGAGGGCCAGGAGAACACCATCGTCCGGCCGCGGAACTTGATTGCATCGGAGAGACGCGCAGCATCGAGCGCTGCCGTCTCGAACGTCTGATTGAAGCCGTGCACGTAGATCAGGACGTCGCCTCCGCCGCCCGCCTGCGCAAGAAGATTGCCGACCTCTCCCGACACCGGCTCGACCCCATCCAGACGCCAATCGGCAAGTCCGACAGCGGCGAGCGAGAAACGGCTGTCGTCCGGCGGCACGAGCTTCGCCCGTGCAACGGTCATCGTGGAAGCCCGCTCCGGCCCAAACCAGGGCTTCGCCCGCCCGCCATTCACCGGCTTGCGTGTGGTTGTGACGAGCAACGTAGGGTCAAGTGAGAACGACGAGGCATCGAAGCGCGCGCCCGCCGCGTCCACGTCGGCGCACCCGCCGAGCGCGAGCACGCTGGCGAAGGACGCGAGCCCGCCGAGAAGCGCGCGGCGGGACACAGCAGCCTCGTCTTGCACCAAACCTCGGACGATCACACGGAACCTTTTGGAACATTACCCGCGATAGCACCCGCCCCTGCAAGTTTCCTGAATCATAATGGAGGCGAGAAATAGGCGGGCGGCCTACGCTGGCCCCTGCGATCGAGGATTGTTGCAGCGGCGCATAACGCGCGCGGTGCCCCTGCTTCATCGTGCGTGACCACAGCGGACCAAATTGTCAGCAGACGGGATGCCGCTTTCTTGAGCTGTCCACGTGGGGACCCAGGTGATAGTTTGACGTGGAAATGGAAGCCCGCGCCCCGATTTCCGGCCAAAGCGGCCGGATTTTCATTTTCGGATTTCTTACGGCAATAGCGCCGCTTTCAATCGATATATATTTGCCAGCTTTGCCGATGTTGCGGCAAGCGCTCGCGGCCGATGAAGCGCGGACGCTCTTCACGCTTTCGGCCTTTTTCATCGGCTTTGGTGTTGGTCAGCTGCTGCTGGGGCCGCTTTCGGACCGTTTCGGCCGTAAGCGCCCCTTAATCGCCGGTCTCGCCCTCTACATCGTAGCGTCCATCGCGTGCGCGCTGGCGACAAGCATTTCGGATGTTGTGCTCTGGCGTTTCGTTCAGGCTTTCGGTGGCTCAGTCGTACCAACGGTAGTCCAAGCTATGGTCCGCGATCTATACGATCGAAACCAGAGCGCGCGCATCCTTTCGCTCAACATGCTCGTAACGGCCTCGGCTCCCGTTGTCGCTCCCCTAATTGGCGGCCAAGTGTTGCTGTGGTTCGACTGGCGCGCAATTTTCTGGGTACTCGTCGGGTTTGGGCTAGTGTCCTTGCTGGCTGCTTCCGCGTTACCGGAAACGTTGGGAACGTCTCGTCGAAGCGAAGTGCATCCTCTCGCTATGGTGCTCGGCTATTTTGAGTTCTTCCGTAGCGTCCGGTACGTCGGCTACGTCGCGTGCTCAACGCTTTATTTCTGTTGCCTGTTTACCTTCATCGCCGCCTCGCCCTTTGTCTACATTGAATATTTCGGCGTGCCGCCCCAGTACTACGGCTTCCTATTTGGCGTGAACATGCTGGGCATGATCGCATCGACGTTCATCAATAGCCGCATTGTGGTGCAGTATGGTGGTGACCGCCTGCTGCGCATCGCCTGTGTAATCGGAGCGGCAGGCGGCCTCATTTTGTTAGCGACCGGCGTGAGTGGTGCTGGAGGCATCGTAGGCCTTGCGCTTCCCTTGTTCATAGTGCTGTCGCTTCTCACCGTCGTTGCCTCAAACGCGATTTCCGGCGCCCTTTCCGTGTTCCCGAACCGCGCCGGCGCGGCGGCAGCTCTGGCTGGCGCCATTCAGTTCGGCGCTGGCGCAATTGCGAGCGCCGCTGTCGGCTGGTCCGCTGACGGGACGCCGCGACCGATGAGCGTACTCATTTGTGCTGGAGCGGTCGCCGCGCTGGTTGCTAACCTCGTTCTTATCCGCTCGACTGACTGAGCCAGATTGGCGATCAGACCGGCTTTGATCAGGTGCCGTCACCAGGATTTGGTGAGAAATATTGTCCCTTGTCTGGCACTCCCTCCCACTCTTTGGCATCAGCCGGAGGTTCCTTCTTAAGCGTAATGTTAGGCCATAGCTTGGCGTATTCCGTGTTGATGCTCAGCCACTTTTCAAGGCCCGGCTCGGTGTCCGGCTTGATCGCATCGACCGGACATTCTGGCTCGCAAACCCCGCAATCGATACATTCGTCGGGATGGATGACCAGCATGTTCTCGCCCTCGTAGAAGCAATCCACGGGGCAGACTTCTACACAATCCATCAACTTACATTTGATGCAACTCTCATTGACTACATAGGTCATTTGAGCTTCCTCCCGGATGGGTAGGCGTCTCAGTGGCCGACTCGAACGACCGCGTTCGCGGTGTCCGCCATTAAATTCCTATGGCTGTCTTTCTCTACCGCCCGATTGCCAGTTTGTCCGTGACTTGTTGATGCCACTGCGATCAGCAGGCAGTGCCGTTGGGCCAAGTCACACGGCGATACGTGGTCTGCGTGTCCGCACTAGGCATTCTCGCTGCTAAGTCGGCGCATGGGGTGACGGGTGTCGCCACGTTTATTTTGCTGGCGGACATAGGCAATCAACGCCTCTGGACGCTGCATTTTGACTTTGAGGGCGGCGATGAGCGCGTCTTCCGCGTCAACGACAACGTGTCCCGTTTTCCCCTGAATTTTAAAACCGACCGCAAACTGCACCTGCGTGCTCTCCACTTTCAGCAAAGTGTAGCACACTTCAACAGGTGTTTGGCTGGTTTCTTAATCGGTGTCGTGCTAAATAAAGGCTCAGACGTCGGAATGCTATGGATAAGCAAGCAGAGGATTTCAAGCTAAGCGTTCCGGAAGCGGATATCGCCGATCTTCGCGAGCGTCTCAAACATACGCGCCTCCCAGACCAGGCGCCCGGTCCGGCCTGAACGTGCGGCACCGATGTACGATGGATCCGGGGGTTGGTCGAATATTGGCGAAGTGATTTTGATTGGCGTGCCGAGGAGCCGCGACTAAACGCTTTCGCCCAATACAAAGTAAGACTGGACGATATCGATCTGCACTTTCTTCATGTTGAGGAGAAGGGCCGGATCCGTGTCCATTGCTGTCGCATGGTTGGCCCGGCTCGATACTCGAATTTCTCAAATTAATCCCCATGCTCACCCACCCGAGCTAAATCGGCCGCGATCCTGCCGAACTTTTTCACGGTCGTGGCGCCATCATTGCCCGGATACGGCTTGCCATTTTCGCCAGACCAGCCGCTAGCTGATTGCTTTGCCAGCCTCATGAGCGATGTTCTCGGCTATAAGCGTTTCGGCGCGCAAGGTGGCGATTGGGGTTCTTTCATCACGTCGCGATTGGCGTATTCGCATGGTGATCAACTCATCGGAATTCATCTCAACATGATGCCATTGCGACGCGATCAGAAGATGGTCGCGAATCCAACGTCGGAGGAGCGAAAATATCTTGAGGAACTCGCCACATGGCGCTACCGCTCGATTTGGTAATTACGATTTCGTCCGGGAAACATTTTTCGTGCTTCCGTCGCTGATTTAAGACAACCAAGAAGATTGGTGTAACTCGCCAAGCCGCCCATTGTCGTTTCCGCGACGCAATTTTGTCTATCTGCCAAGGTGTATCTGGCCCATTGCCTGACAAGCTTTCTCCTCACTGCTTGCTCGCTCCTCACACACTTCGCAAAAGACAAATCTGGCGCAAATGGCCCAGGCACGATTTCGTTCA
>CAVRDC010000044.1:0-19151 GCA_963719745.1 uncultured Alphaproteobacteria bacterium
GGAACCCGGCGATTAGCCCTGCGTGGAAAAGGACGCTTGCAAGAAATTCGGCGCATACTCGAAGCCAATATGGGGCGGGGCATGTTTGAACCAAAAAACAAACTCGAAACCCTGATGCAGGCGGCGGCGAAGGACACGGGCGTTATTCCCGCTTTCTACAAAACGCTCCTGGAGACAGAGATTTATATTCTTACTCCTGAAGCGCCGATGACGCCTGGGCGCCGGCGTTCGCTGAAGTTTGAAGAAAAGATCAATGTCGCCACAGTTGAATATCAGGGCTTGCGATGGCACCCGGCCTTCACCTCCAAGAACCGCATTTCCGCCTATTTGAAGGAGCCGGAAACCTGCCTCGGCGCTGCGGCGCGCAATCTGTTTGAAATGTTGCCCAATTCGAACTTCTGGCTCAATCCGCTGTCCGAATGTCAAAAGCCAATGCCCGCCTCAGAAATTGCTCTCTTGATGAGCGGCAAGATTTTTGAGGTGCTCAAGACGGCGAAATAGAAAACGCCTGTTGTGTGTCCAGCGTCAGCGCCTTTGAGACAGTTTTGGCCGTCATAGCGGCTGTCGGGTGAGGAACTGGCGCGGTGCCGGACCTTGCGGCTGGGCCCGTTTCCACAATTTGGGCGATCTTGACCGTGCGCGTGAAGCCTTGCTGTGTAGCTTGGCGCCAGAAGACGGCAAAGTCTGGCGGAAGCTGTCCGTTAGTGAAGATCTCGCACTTCTCTTCCTTGAACTTGGAGATTTGGGCCGAATAGTCGGTTGTGCCGTCCTCGTATCCGCCCGGATCGATGACGGTGAAGCCGGCCTTTTCGAGAAGCGGCTTGAAGATGTTCCGCAGCGCATTGCCGTCGGCATCATTCGGCATAAGGAAGGCGACACGGTTGTTGGTCTTCACCGGCTCGTTCCACTGCGAGACGTAAGCCTTCGCAAAATTCGCCATGCCAAAGCCGAAGTGATAGGTCCACTTGAACGGCGACGGCTCTCCCGGCTTGGCCCCGCGGCCAAAATACCATGGTTCCCATGGCATACCCGTCGAGAGGCAGGGAACGCCGCTCGCCTCGCACGCGTCCGATACCGGATTGACGGTCTCCGGCACCGATGTAAGCATGAAATCGACCCCGTCGCTGTTGATCAGCGACTTGGCCAATTGACCTGCACGGGTCGGATCGGATTGGCTATCGCGGTCTAGAATTTTGACCTTGTAGGTCTCACCGCCTGCTGAAACTCCGCCCCCCAAGTACTTGCGCACCGTTTCCAACACGAACGCATCAGCCTCGCCGAATGCCGCTAGTGCGCCCGATCGAGGCGTGATGAAACCGACCTTTATGAGCGCGGCGGATTGAGCCTGAGCACAACGTGCGGGCGTCGCTAACGCACCGATTCCGGCCAGTGCGGTCGTGACGAAGCCACGCCTTGAGACCCGTGCGGAAAACTGGCCTCCCAATAGCGGTGATTCTCTACTGCTTCTGTCCATCCGATCCCCCCATCGTAATAGTACATCTAGCCGCCCGGCGGCTGAGCAGGGTCACCTCGTCATGACGCCTGGTCACTCGTGAGCTGTGAATTCGCCATGATCGTTGAGGCTGTTGCCGACTACGCTCTTCGCCGCAAGCACGTAAAGGACTTCTCGGCGGCCACCGAACCTGAGCCAGCAGTCGTTCTGGGAGATCATGATCGCGCGCATCCCGTCTCCTCCAACCAATTTTATTTTTTGTAATGTTATAATTGGTGGCGCCGAAGCAGAACTTCGAAGCTACCCGCCTAGCTCGGCCGCGCCGGCCACCACCCGATAAAATCAAAACGGAATGGCGGCGCCGTCGCCTCCAGCTTGAGCATGATCCGGGGCGGCGCTCGGCGCCGCCCCGCCAAGGGATAAAGAGCATCATAGCCTCCCCTTCATCTGCGACGCATCCGACAGGACTTCATTGTCCATTAACGTTTGATTAAAAACGAAGCAGGCGCGTAGCGAGACAATGGGCGTGGCCGTGCTGCTTAGGTGCGGTCGGGCCGCTTAGGTGCGGTGCCTACTCACTTTGGAGGTCGCCCGCATAGCCCTCAGTGAAAACGCGGATTCGACCGCCCGATCGCGGGCAGCCTATTAGACTGATGATCTGCCATGCCTCTCAAACCATTTCGGACCAGCACCGCGCATGTAGTGAAGCTCCGGTCGATAGCTGCGGCCCAAAAAGATGCTCAGGATTTTTCGACAAGTGGCCAAAATGTACATCCCCGTACTCCCCAACAGTAGGTCGATGATCTGAAGAGGCCATTGGGCCTTCTGAAGGAGGTTATGAGGCGCTGTTGTGGTAAGAGGTGGGCGTAAAGCCGCAATTCGTCGCGGCCGACAGCTTTGTTAGCCACATCCATCGCAAGACTGGCCATAGTCGAATTTTCGTTCACACAGCTTGTTGGTGATGATTTCATCTGATTTTGAGCGAACGAGATCGCCCGGTTGCGGCATAAGCGGCTTTGGTTGGAAATTAATTTTGTGAATTAGCGGCTTGCCGGCAACGGAACGCGACAAATCGCTATCCGTTCGAACGGAATGAGTGAACAAGTCCTAACGAATTCGATCAGACTACCCTCGAGACGCAGCCGCTCGCCCTCAAGCGCATCGGTCGCGTGGCGTTGTGCGCGGACTCGGCGGATCAGTTGGAGAAGATTCCCGGGCTCGGTCATGCACCTTTATATAGCAGCCGGCCGATCGGCGGGTCGCGGGACCGTTAACCACGGCCCGCCCTGGAACGCTTGGGCCGGCTATTGGGCGGCTCATGCGCAAAGTAGAAGGTCGCTTTGGTTGTTGGAAGGCACTACAACAGCCGGCGCCATGCCAGCACTCCCCAGACCTTACTACCTAAAAACTGGCGCTCCTTAAGGATTGCCTGCAATACAAGTGGATCACATGTTGGTTCGCAATCGGTTAGGAGAATTCGGCGTTTGCCGGTTATGGTTGATTGTTGGATGACAGACTTGCAAAGAATGAAGGCGAGCGCCTAACAAAACCTAGACTGCCAAGCTAAGGCAACGCGAAGTAGCTGAAGTTCAATCAGGTCCGATTTGAGGATGCCAAGGATGGAGGCGGCCTCGCTAGGGTTTCGGTCGAGCCGCGAACGACGGGAGCCCCTTCCGCCCGAGCGCATCCTCGGTGTCTGGCTGATTGCAGGAAGCCGTTGGCAACGCTTCGATGGAGAGATGAGCATCAAGAAACTGAATTGGCCTCGCTCGCGGCACCACCGTTGTGACTTAGCCATTGAGACGCATCGAGCTTGCGGTGTTCCTAGTGCGCGGGACACGATGGGATAGACGACGTCGCCCGTGAAGAAGCCAATTCAGGCCGATTTAAGCTGAGCGGCGAAGTTGGCGACGATCAGGATTTTGAGCATCAAAAGCCTCAGCCATTGAATGAGGCGGCGGAAGTTATAACCGACGGCGGCCAGCATGGCGTTGATGGCATCACCGCTTGAGTGGGCGAGGTAATTGCGGCCCATGCGGTGATCGTCCTTGAGATGTCCGATCACCGGCTCGATGGCGGCACGACGTTTGAACTCGCGTTTGATTTGCTGATTGACCCTTCGCTTCTGGCCGGCGGTATAGACCCTGAACTTGTGTTCCGCAGGGGCGTTGTGACCGCGATAGCCGGCATCGGCGATGATGCGATCGAGCACGTTGCCGAGGAGGGCCTGCATGGCGGGAACGACGTTCGCCAGTGTATGCCCATCGTAAGGGTTACCGGGTAGCGCCGCGATATGGGCAACGAACTGGCCGCCGGCGGAATGCTTCACTGGCGTCGCGACGCTCACCTTCACGCCGAACTCGTAGGGCTTATGCGCCTTTCCCTTGCCGATGCACTCGACCTCCGGCGCGTGCAGCGAATAGACCTTGCGTCCGCGCTGATGGCGGTCTTGGGCTAGCACGCGGCGCGCCAGGCTCAGCTCGCGAGCAAAAATCTCTTCCAAAGCCTGGTCGCCCGCGATCCGCCGCCCGATATCGCGGATCACCCGACCAAGGTAGGTCTTGAGCTTGCGTAAGCTCCTGTTGGCGCGCTTGAACTGGTGCGCATGGGCGTAACGCTGATGCTTGATCAGCGCCAGCTTGCCGACGCGCCGATAGGATTGACGCAGCTCCACGCCAAGCCTGTTGGCCAGCCGCACCAGCCGCTCGCGCGCCCTGTTGAAAAGCTTGGCGTCGGTCGGGAACATCACCGCCTTCGGCTGCACCGTCGTGTCGACCACGACGCGAGCGAGATCGGACGGCTTCATCGCCGCGGTTCGGGTGCCACCGCCAGGCTCTCTTGCAGAAGCGCTTGCAGCTTCCGCTCTCCCATCCGCTGGCGCCATCGCGTCAGCGAGGAGCGATCAAAAACTAATCGGTGCTGGAAAAACTCCTCGCCGCAGAAGTGTTGGAAGTACGGGTTCTCTACCCAGCGCTCGCACAGCGCCTCGTCGGACAGATTGTAGCTGTGCTTGAGGATCGAAAGCCCCGCCATCAGCCGCGTCGGCAGCGGTGGACGGCCGGGTTCGTCGGTGTAAACCGCGCCCAACTTCTCCTCCAGGAACCGCCAGTCGATCACCCGCGCAAGCCGCACCAGCGCATGATCAAGATCGATGATCTGATCGAGCCGCGCGCGAAACAGATCCTGCTCGCCGGCCTCCCGCCGCTCCTTCGGTCGCATGTCCGACCCCTCTCTCGATCACACGAGAAGACGGAATCACGCCCGCCGATTCGAGGGAATCCCAAAATCGATTTTGCAAGGAAATGACAAGCCGCCGCCCGAAAACTTGCAAATACCATTACTTTGCCGGCGACAATCAACCACACCGTTCAACGGCATGCGGCTTCTTCACGGACGACGACGTCGCCACTTCCACCTTCTGACGCGTGAGCGGAAGATCAATTAGGCAGAAGCCATCTAACCCCTCCTGTTCTGTGCGCCAGATCTCGCGTAAGGCGCTGCACAACGGAGCTAGCTCTTAGTTATCCGCCGAGCGCCTGCTGCCGTCGCACGCGCGCCGCCGCTGCGCGGCACCAAATCGCAATCGAATGTTACGGGCGCACTTCGGCAAATTGAACTATGTTTGACAACAAGGGAGGTAAGCATGACGTCCACCATCCAAAAGTTCGGTCTCGGTATCGTGGTCATGTGCGCCGCGTTTGCCGCCCAGCCGGCCATCGCCCAGGAGGCGGAAACCTTTAAGCTCGGCATCGTCACGTTCCTGTCCGGTGCGGCGGCGGGTCCCTTCGGCGTGCCGGCGCGCAACGCGGCCGAACTGGCGATCGAAACGCTCAATGCCGGCAAGATGCCCGCGCCCTACGACAAGAAGGGTATAAACGGGCAGCCGATCGAGATGGTGATCGTGGATGAAGCCGGCGGCACCACCAAACAGGTCACCGAATACCGGAACCTCGTTCAGCGCGCCAACGTTGATGCAACTATCGGCTACATCTCCTCCGGTGACTGTCTCGCCATCGCGCCGGTTGCGGACGAGTTGAAGAAGCTCACCATCTTTTTTCAGCATTGGCGAAATAGTTGGCGCACTCCTGTGGTGTAAAGCGGGAGAGCAAGAATTCAATGAAAATGAGCGGCGGAGCTCGACCATTACAATGTATCCGACCCGGAAACTGGCTGAGACAGTGCATTTTTATGAGAACGTGCTTGGGTTCACGAATGGGCCGCGCCCGCCGTTCAATTTCCCGGGCGCCTGGCTCTACAGCAACAACCATCCCGTGCTGCACCTCAACGACATCTCCCAGACCGGGAAGCAGCAGCGGAGCGATTTGGGTGTCATCGATCATGTCGCTTTCGGCTGCCGCGGCTTCGAGGCAACGAAAAGTGTGGTGATCTCATAGAGCAATTGGTCGATATCGACTGCAATCTCGAGTGCCTTCGGGAGATTTCCGGCTGTTACGCAAATCTCTGCCGCTTTTGCGATGCTTACAGCTTGGTCGAGCCTATTGCGGATCTCTGACAATTGCCTCCGAACGCTTTGCTCTGTATCTGCCTTTTTCAAAGTCGAAATGTCGCAGGTATCTGTCACACTGGTTTATCCCCGAGGCTTTCCGGATTACGTGCTGGTCAATCGCAGTAAATATTTAGTGATGACAGCGGCAGTGCCAAAACTCTGACATCTATCCAGATCAAGTGAAGCACCTCGTTTGAATCTACGCGATTGGCATGCTCTGCCGCCAAGTCAGACCGATGGGGAGGACGTAATGCCGCAATTCGATCCTGAACTCGTTCAAGTGATGCGGAGCGTTCTGGAGGATGCGATGACAAGAGTGCCCCTTGAAATTTCCGGCACGACAACGAAGGCCTATTTGGCTGAAGCCATTCTTAAGGCCGCCGCGCAGGGGCATACAAGCTACAATGAGCTAATAACCGCGGCTACTGACCAGATTTACGTGATCCTTTCAATGTTGACGTGAACCTATTCGGGGTGTCAAGGCGCGGCGAAGCCGTCACCAACGCCACTGGCCTGTCTGAATCGCGCGGGCTGTAGCAACGTTCCTCCAACTCCTTGCCACTCGTCACAGGCGACGCAGTAAACGGAGTACAGGTCAGGCAAGCCGCCATATCGCGATGTTCTGCGAACGAGTTGCATCGGCCTAGCGCAGCTATGGCACCGCGCAGGCTTGGGCGCGGACTTGTAGGTGTATTTGCCGTCCATGACACGATCTCCAACCAAAACCCGTCGTGTCATACCGATGTGGTGCTTGAGCATTACCGCCACGTGGCCGAGAGCTTAACTTTTGGCAAGAATTCGCTAGGCCGCCTGGGCTCGTGAGGCTGACGCGGATGATGCGACGCTGATTGAGCCGGTAGAGTTGGCGACTAACGAGAAGGGGAGTTCAGGGCGCATCCGCTCTGGCACGCCAGCTGGATCGAGGTACAACCCATCAGGCACGCCGTGCTTCCTGTCGCATTGAGAATAGGGGCTGGACTGCTGATGGGGCTAGGAGGGGGACTAGGAGGCACAGGCAACACGCAGGTCGTTTGACAGTTCGCCGCCCGCGAATTGCAAGACATCATGCAATTGGTCGTGGTGGAAGTAAGGGGAGTTGAAAGTCCCGGAGTGGGAGCAACGACATTTGGCGTGGCTTGTGCCAAGGCAGGACCGGACGCGGCAGTCACTGCCACTCCTAGAATAAAGGCCGAAATCCATAGTTTTGGTAACATGACGCGCTCTAGGTAAAGGTCGGCGACGCAGCCCGCTCTGTAACTGAACTGCGACACACTTAGAAAGTTTCCGCAGGGCAGGCAACAAACCTTTGCGGCGATGGTCACCGCAATGGTCACCAACTCACCCGCACTGGCGCGGAGCTTGGATCGCAGTGAGCCTTCTTCTGATGCGCTGTTCGGCCATAGACCAGTCAAACCTCCGGGTGCGTCCGACGTCAGTTTCTTCTATTGCCGATGCCATCGTAGATCTTGCCACGACCTTCTCGGGCGAACTCCTGACGCCTCGGGACGCTGGGTATGAAGAGGCTCGGAGAGTGCACAATGGGCTGGTGAACAAACGACCAGCGCTGATCGCTAGATGTCGCGGTGTCGCCGACGTGGCGGATGCCATCAGACTCGCACGCAAGCTGGGCCTCGAAGTGGCAGTTCGGGGCGGCGGTCACAACGTTGCAGGGCGAGCGACCATCGATGGCGGGTTAATGATCGATTTGGCGCCGATGAAGGGCATTCACGTCGATCCCAAAAACCGTACCGCACGAGCGGAGGGAGGCGCTCCGGCTGCTTGGTAGTTCGCCGCAATGCGCGAAGACGGCGGTCGCGACGTCTATTGTCCATCTTCACCATGATTCCAAGCAATCAGGTCGGTTGTGGCATGCTTCTGGCGGTCGACGAGCATCAACGCATCGGTCGGAGCCGATCGTCACGCCCGATCCTGGTGGCAATCAAGGATTCGGATACTAGCCCCTTTATGCTAAATTTGAGTTTGAGAGTGTTCCATTTTGAACAGACTCACCTCGATAATGCGCGACAGATTTCCCGCCTGAATAGAGTGGTCAGGTAGGGATCATGACGGTGCCGAAGAATGACAAGTACAAGGACTACGCGCGTTACGCCGAGCACTGTTTGAACATGGTGGCCTCGATAAGGGATCAGGAATTGCGTTGCATTCAACGCGAAATGGCCGCCGAATGGCTAAGACTAGCGGATGCAATTCGGCGTCCTCGTAGGTCCAAGCAAATGCAAATGGAATGATGCAGGCCGCCTCACTTGGCGGTCGCCCGTCCTGGCTGTCTAAGTAAAATGACCGCGCGCAAAGGGCTACCGGTGGAGTACAGGGAGATAAGATACACGGTCCGCGCTCGGATCGAGCGAAACGAATGGACCGTCTCCATTCACCCCGGAGGCATCGAAGGCGCGAGAAGAGTTGTCACCGGCCCCCGTGAGCGAGCGGAGCTGCTAGCTCGATCTATGATCAACAGGTGGTATGAACGCGCGCCGCGAGCGCAGCGAGGAGCAGTGAACTTATATAACAGGGAAGCCCGGCGCATCGCGGCGGACATCGCCAAGCTGCCGGAGCTGGTGGGTGGCCGAAGAAGCGATAAGGCCGCGAACTGAGGCGGTCTCCGCTATCCCATTAACGATGAGCCTGTTCCAAGGAAACGGCTGCACGTTGGTAATGACCAACGAGGGACCCTGTTTTGCGACGGAGCGCAGCATTTCTTGCTGAGACACATCCGAAGTAAGTGAATGCCATGCAGCAATTGGCGTCGGACCGATGATCGGGGCCGGGCCAATGCTGCCCCGGCAGAGAATGCGGTGCGGTGTCGGCTGGCGCGGCAGCGGCGACAAACGACCGAAAACGTCCGGCAACAAGCCGCTTTACTCCATCCCAATCAGCACGCAATCGCGTGCGGCAATGGGGAGGTCACAATGATTTCCGAAATGAAGTCAAACGACTTCGCGTGGTGTCCCCTCGCGCGAACATTTCACGCCGGATGGCGTGCGAAAGCCAACTGCTGATCTGTTTGCGGTAACGCAGCAGAAAAGCTACCCAAAAGCGATTGCCGCCGGGCGCTACTTATTTATTTAGTAGCCCAAATTTCTCGCGTACCACCTTTCCGTTCGACCACTCCTGAATGGCTACCTCGCTCATGTTGAGCGTACCCCACTCGGCATGATCGGCATCGATGCGGTAAACAATGAACGCCTTTTTGCCGGAAATCACGTAGCCGTCGCAAACGTAGGTCCGCACCGCTTTGATCTTAGAAAGAAAGTCCTCCTCGAAAGTGCGACAAGCTGCCTTACCCACTCGGGGCGGTTGCTCATTTTCCTGCATGGTAACGTCGTCGGCGTAATAGCGGTCGAAAGCTTCCAGCGCTTTTCCACCGACGACCTTGGCAATCAAGTCCTCAACTGCCGCCTTGGGGGCCTCCGCACTCATCCGAACCTCCTGTTGTGATCGACTAAGTAGTATCATGGTGATGCTTATCCCGACGGACAAGTAAGGCACCTTTTTGTGCCTGCGTATCAGACCGACCAGTTGATGTTCTGGAGGGACGGACAGTCGCACGCTGGGGTCCTAACAAAAAGAAGAGAATACCCCGCGATGACTTATCGCGCACCTGGGTGACTCGACCTCGTTCGAGTGAGCACCTTGTCTTCCTACGCAATCGTTTTCCGCAAAGCCGAGTTCACGCGGCCGCGGCATCAATCGAGCGGCGTATCACCCGCTGTACCTCCGCATTCGATAGGAACAAATCGTGGTTGATGATGCCCCAGCCTGCATCGGAAGCATCAATCACGCGCACCCCGAGCCGCTCGATGGCGGCCTTCTCGGCGGCGCCGACCCGCGTCATCCCGCCAGCGATTCCTCCCGACAGCGCCAACGCGCGATCGTTCGTTGAGGTGATGACGGTGATTTTGCCAGCGAGCGGACCGATGCGGCTGATCGCCGACGAGAACACGTCCAGGTCGATATCAGGCGCCTCCTGACACCGGCTCGACCCCATCCAGACGCCAATCGGCAAGTCCGACAGCGGCGAGCGAGAAGCGGCCATCGTCCGGCGGCACGACCTTCGCCCGTGCAATGGTCATCGTGGAAGCCCGCTCCGGCCCGAACCAGGGCTTCGCGCGCTCGCCGTTCACCGGCTTGCGGTTGGTTGTGACGAGCAACGTAGGGTCAAGTGAGAACGACGAGGCATCGAAGCGCGCGCCCGCCGCGTCCACGTCGGCGCACCCGCCGAGCGCGAGCACGCTGGCGAAGGACGCAAGCCCGCCGAGAAGCGCGCGGCGGGACACAGTACCCTCGTCTTGCAGCAAACCTCGGACGATCACACGGAACCTTTGGGAACATTGCCCGCGATAGAACCCGACCCTGCAAGTTTCCTGAAATCATAATGGAGGCGAGAAATGGGCGGGCAGCCTACGCCGGATAGCGCAAGACGGATTGATGCAAACCTGTATGTTCTTCTGCGCCCGTACGTTGTCCACGATCGCGAGACATCGGCGCATGTTTAGATGACTCTGTGTAGCCGGAGAGCTCGGCAGTCCCGGCGATGCGCAAACGATTGCCAGGAGTGAAGTTCGACGTTGAGTTGTTGAGCGAACAAAGTTGCCGGCGGCATGTCATGGAAACTTCAACCCGCAATCATAAGGCCGCCTTATTGTTTCTCATCATGTGTGCGCGGGATGTAACAGTTGAGTATTCCAATGAATCAGCGCGCGAGCGACGGAAGCCGGAATGGGTCGTGGAGCATTGGCATCCCGAGGCGGCAAGGATTTTTGCGACCGCCCCACCTGAGGAGCAGGCGGCGCATTCGCAATTGCTGATCGTAGGGGTCTCGCCGGATGAACGCCTCGGAGCGCCCGAATTTCCGCGCGTGCACCTAATTAAGTTGGAAGCTCCAGACTTTCGACCGACGCACTTCCCAAAAGGGCTAAGTGTTAGCCACATCGGCAGCGGAAGCGCAGTGGTGGCCTACGAGCAAGCCGTCGCCGAGTTTTTCAAAATGACTTCGCCTACGCTGCAAGCGGCGACCGCAGGGCCGGCGGCGTGGGCGCAGATGCTTGGCAGCAGCATCGGTCGGCTCGTGCAGGACGATCCTCGCGAAGGGATTAGCCCGCACGTTCACATTCAAATTTGCACGCTTGGCGGATTTTATACTGGTGATAATAAGCCCGCCGCCCCGGAGCTTCGCCGCCGATGCGCATGACTGCATCATGGTCAGGTCGCTATGGACCTACCGAATACAAGGTTGTGGCGCGATACTTCGCGCCCGATGGCAAGCTCCCCTCGGACCGCTTTGTTGTCCCACTTAAAATAACAGGAGCACAAGATCGAAATCAGCGTTGACAGAAAATGCCCCATACAAGGCCTGCTTGGGCTTAACTGTTGTTACGGCCCATCGGATCGCTCAGCAGCCCAAGGCCGCCTTCGTCGCAGGGCTCCGACCCAGCCAGTTACCCGGCCGAGCCACCTGCCAGCTTCCGGACCAATTATCCGGGTGAGACCCTCCCTCACTGATAGTTCGCGCCCTCGGGGCGCACGGTCATTAAGCGTCGGTTGGGCTGTCTTGGTATGTCGGCCTCACCCCGACTTCGGACGTATCGCTGCGACGCAGCGAACCGAACGCTTCGGGCCACAGCTCCCTCTATGAGAAGACGGGCGGCGACCTCAGGCTGATCTGATCAAGATCGTCGCCCGAGAACTCCAATCCGCACCTGATCTGTGCATCCTTGGCCGTCACATCGCATTCCCCGGTCGGGGGACGCGACGGTCATCAGCTGTACGCTAGATTGCTGAGCGTTGAGCACGCAATGCTCGTAGCGGTGTGTGACGCGCGGCACTGAGATCTGGCGTAGCTGATAGTAAGTTCGCATCTTGGTCGGCCGCGATAAGAGGAGTTGTCTATGACGCTTTTAACCCAAAGCGCATGACTCTTTACCGCTGATAACTCCGCGGACAAACCCGCCAACGCCGCGAAGACTACATGGCATCAGTTGGTCGTCACGATAACAAAACCCAATCTGATCGCGATCGTTGCCTTATGCGCGATTGGCTCTATTGACCACGATCAATGTGATTTTCTCGTTTCTCCAGTTTTGGGAGCCTTGATTGAACGCCACAACCAATTCCGACTTTAAGAAGCTGTTCGCCGCCTGAGAATCCACTTTCTCCAGACATGGAGCGAGCCATGACGATGAGCTTGGATGCCACGACCGTTCGTCCCCGTCGCGTGTTCCGTTGGGGCAGCTATGATCGCAGGCTCGGCGACGGTCGTCATGATAGGACTGTTGATCGCCCAATCATTCTTCTACACTCCGGCAAGCCCAAAAGCAGGCGCTAATACCAGCCAGAGTCTAACCCGTCGCAGCCGCAGAACCTGTAACTTTAGAAATTGTGCCCTCGCCCGTCATTGAGACCAATCCCAAATTCTTCTTCGGCAGTGGCGATGGGAGTAACGGATATTATGCCGAACGACCGAATTACCCCGAATGACCGATTGAGTGGTAGATCGCAGACTAGGCTAGTACTTGTGCGGCGCAATACCATAACCAGCAGAACCCTGTCGGTCACCGGCGGTCGGCGCCTTATCGTGATGCCCGGGAACTAGTCTAGTAGCCGCGAGCTTCCTCACCGCGAGCGACAGGCATGGCGTACTGATCACGGAAGCGCCGCAAACGGCAAAAAAGCAGCCGCCTTGAGCCGTCCACACGCGTGATGATGCTCGTCTAACCAATAGCTGAATTCTTTGTCGGTACCGGTGACGGGAGCGCCGGGTATTATTCCGAATGACCGGCTTATGAATGTCGGATTGATTGAGTGCGCGGCAAGCGATACGCAGCACAACATCAATCTGTTGAAGACAAAGCATTGTCATCAATCCGCGAAGACCGGCGGAACTTCCCACAACAACTCAATCTTTAACCGGTTAGGCGGCGCACTCTATGCGCCGGGGATAATTGGTAGGTCAGGCGTGTTCCACGATCGCCGGAGCGCATCCTTTATTTTCGGCGCAAGCGCTTCCACCCGCGGGGGACAAATGGGGAGTTTGCCTTCTCGTTGCATTCGATAATTTGCCAGTAGCTCGAATGCCATTGTTCGAAGGCTTGATAAAGGTCAGGCTGATCCTTGGCCTCGAAACTTAATAACGACATTGGACCCAGTCTGAGAAAATTCAGCGGTGTTGCACGACGCGTCGGGCCGAATGCAAATTGCAGCCCGGTTGGAAGATGAAGCACTCGGTGTCCCCGCATCGCGAAATCATCAGGATGCAAGCGCAGCGCTCTCGTCACCGAACCAATATCAAATCTTTCGCGATCCGAGCTAAACATGGCGACCACTCCAGCCGCCGCGTATGGACCCCGCGGATATTTTTGGTTATCGGCTCATCTGCTCTCGTCAGCGAGCGAACTTGCCAACATTCCCATAGCGCGCGCAAACGCCACACAAAAAAAGCATATGCCGATGCCAACATATGGTCAACAGACTAGTAATCCAGTGAGTGGCCGGCGAATGGTCGTGTCAGAAGTCGACAAGGGGGGTCTCTGGCATCTGGTTTTCGAACAGCATCCAGAACGGATTTGGATGGGTCTCGCCATACCAGGTTTCGAACTCGGTGAGCGCGTCGAGAACATCGGGAAGCGGCGCACCGTCCTCAGCAGCGGGTGCCAGACTTGCAAAGACCTGTTGCACGACGGGCACGAAGTGTGAAAGCACCTCAACTTCGGGCGTCGCTGTCGCTTGACCAGCCCAGTTTTGCCCGCATCACCGCCGTTGCGGCTGCCACTACGATTTCCTCGCTTTCCGCCGCGGCGACGGCGTCAGCAATCGCGCGCATGAAATTCCAGCGGCGATGGGCGAACGCGCGTTCGCGCTCAAGCGCCTTGACGCGTTCGGCTAAATCACGGTGGAATCACTCTCCGTCTGGACGGCCTGTTTAGCCGCAAGCTCGAGCGTGTGGACGAAGGACGAAATGGCAGTGATCCTGCGTTCCTAAACCACGATCCGATAAAATTGAACGGATCATGGGCATTTGCAAATGATCTTTTCCGAAAACTGGTTTTCATTTTCGGTATCACGCTCCAGAACGTGGCGGAAGAGAGTGGGAGTTGAACCCACCAAAGACCGGCTCGCGGCCTCCCCCGGATTTGAAGTCCGGACGCCCCAACCGGGGACGAATCCCTTCCCGACGTGGAATCCGGGTCCTCCGCTGGACGGCTGAACAGATCGAGCTGGTGTTTGTTCATGCGACGCAGATTGCCTCGCCGCAGCGTGCGATTAGTGGTTCCGACCTCCACGAGCCGCGCGCCGGCACGCGCCATGATATCGGGCATGCGAAACGCGCCGCCGATCTCGATCAGTTCGCCGCGCGACACCACGGCTTCGCGGCCCTTGGCCAGCGTGTTGAGGGTCAGCAGCACGGCCGCGGCGTTGTTGTTGACGACAGTTGCGTCTTCCGCACCGGAGACTTCGCAGAGCAGTCCGCGCACGTGGTCGTCGCGCTCGCCGCGCTTACCGGTGGCAAGATCGAATTCCAGCGCAACCGCCGAGCGCATGGCGGCAACCGCGGCTTCGACCGCCGCGTCGGCGAGAAGTGCGCGGCCAAGATTTCTATGCAGCACCGTGCCGGTGAGATTGAAGACCGGCCGCAAACTTGATCGCGCGTCCATCGCAAGCCTGGCGAGCGCGGCATCGGCCAGCGCGTCGCGTTGGCTGGGCAGAGCTTTGCCGGCGCGCAAGGTGGCGCGCTCGGCGTCCAGCGTCCGACGCACCGCCGCCAGGGCCGCAGCCCGCCCGTACCGCTCGATTGCGAGTGCCCCCGCATCGGCGCGCAGCACATCGTCGACCGAAGGCAACGCGCGCAACCGAAGATCGGACTCGGCGGTCATCGCGGCCTCTCAGTATCCGAGGAGGAACGGATTGACGGCACCGCGCCGGAATTCGGAATTGCGCAGCAGGAGATCGAGCCCGAGGGTCGCGACATCATCGGCGACCGGATCGAGCGAAACCTCTTCCCGCTGCTGCAATATCTTGACGTAACGGCGGCAAGATCCGCAGGTTTCGGCTTTGACCGTGACGGGTCCGCCGGCAATCTCTTGGTAGGCAATGTCCTTGGTCGAGCCGCACAGCGTGCATTTGATGCGCGGGTAATTCCACAGCGCGCCGCAGAGCGAACAGGCGCAGAAGCGTGTGGCATGGGCATCGCGCCAGCCGACGACCAGTGACGAAACCGGCGGCGCTCCGCAGACCGGACACGCTCCCTGGCCCACCGGGCTGAGCGCACTGACGTCGAAATGCGCCGCAAGCCGGGCAAAATGCACCTCGAGAACCGCCGCTACGAACACGTGCTCGGCCAAAGCGTCGACTGGAATTGCGTTCGACAGGACACCGCGGATTATGGCCACTCGCAATCAAATCGCAAGTTTACTCGATCACATGGCGGATCAGATATTTGTCGCTGCAGATCCTTATGAGAAAGAATGGAACTCTGCGGAGTTTAGGTGGCTCTGCGAGCAGAGCGGACTCGACGCAGCATTTGAGGGAATTGAACGGGGCATCGCATTTAGCCAATGACCTTTCCCCCGTTCGGTAGCAACTCTCGGCCCTGTCTTTGAGCCGGGGTCGCTCCGGCAACCCGGCGGGACGGCCGAAGGGCTCGCGCAACAAGCTTGGCGAAGATTTCATCGCGGCTGTCGCGCAGGATTGGGCTGACCACGGATCAGAGGTGCTTGCTCGGGTTGGCTGAGCCAGTCCTCGATCGAAGAGTTGGCCACGTCAATCCCGGGTCAATTACGCTATCCCTCGTGCTCGAAGGCTGTCGATACAATCTTAACAGTTGTCATTGCTCTTGGCTGGGCCACCCCGAAAAGAGGGACCGTGTCAGGTAGCGTCACGAAACGGCGGCGCGAGAAGTGTCAGCGTTTTCATACATAGGTTTTGGCACTGATTGACGCGGCACTGTTTGGCAAAAACAAATTGCGCTGCGTGGCACTGCTTGACACATAAGGATCCTATAAAAGTCACTTCCCGTTGACGCCCGATTGATCGACTCCGGGCCATGGCTGGTTCATGCAGGCATTTCCACGAGATCGGCGTGGAGCTTCCGCGCGACAAAGTCGGATAGCGCGCGCTGTCTGGATACACTAATCCAAGATTGCCGAGTAGCTAGCGGTGCTCGTCGCGGAGATCGCCGGCGGGTAGTGGGATGATGACGCAGGTGCGTCGCCATGCGCGCGGGAATTGAGTAGCGACCCGGCCGCGCGCGCATTGCGGTGGCCGAGATAGGCCCGCAGCGCTCTCGTGTCGTGCCCTCTGTTCGCGACCGCATAACTGCAGGCAGCGTATGCAGTGCGCAGGCAAATCGACAGCGACGGTCGCCGCAACGTTGCGGGTCCAGATGAGTGGCTCGATCAGCGTCGGATCGTCGTCAGGCGCGCGCGAGCTGTTCACTCGTTGCGATACTGGCCGGCGCTGGAGAACATCCGAGACGGGCCGGCTGATCAAGGCGGCCGGAAATCGGCAGAGTTTGATTTAGGTCACATCAATTCTCGCACGTCCCCCGGAGGCTCATCCTTTGAGGAACGTGTGCGGGGGACGGTGGGTTCATACTCTTCCTGCCGCACCCGGGGCGCCGATGTCTTTGCCCCCAATGCGAACATCGGCGCTCCTCAATCGCCGCCGATGTCCGGGCCAATTCGATCGCAAAAAATCTAAGGACGGGCGAGGTTGGAGGGAGGCGGCGCCGAAAATAGGCAGCTACGGCCCTTCCAGACCACCAAAAATGTCGTCAAGATATCGCAACGCTTGTTTGGTCTTGGTCCGTTCCTTCGGGATCAGCGCTGGCACTTAACGCTAAGAGTGTGGGCACCGTCTGGCTGGCGGCTTGCGTTTGAGCAGGCAAATGGAGCCGCATCTTCGTGATCATCACCACCAACGCCAACGAACTGGTCGCGATCATGGCACCTGCCATTTCCATGCGCTGGCTCGGCGAAGAGCCCGACCCGCCCGACCTGACCGACGTTCAGGTGCCGCGCCAAATATGCAAAGTGTTCGAACCGGGTCTCTTCGAACCAAAGTCTCCGTTGCCGGGAAACCGAATTTTCGGGGCAGAGACAAAGAGGCCGAAACGGCTTGAAAGGTTCAGGGACGCCGTTGCAGAGACAAAATCTCGCTAAACAACCCCGCCAATTGGGCTAATCTCCGAAAACTAGGAAATCTCTGAGCGGGAAAATGCGTGGTGGGGCTGAGAGGACTCGAACTGCGTGCCAAGCACGCAGTCGCTATCGAACCGGTCTCTCGCGTGGCTACGTTGCGGCCAGCGCCGTACCACCTCGCGAGTGAGCAGCTTTGCGCCACTCTTGGGCGCGACGCCCCCGCCGGAACAATAAACCCCAAGCATTCCTACTGTGCTTGGGATCTCTTAACTGTATTGCCTCAAGTTCGACTTCTTTGCGTCCAGGGCGATGCCCGATCGGAAATCAGATGACGATGAAGCAAATGGGGCCGTCGCTTCGATGGGAAGTTGTCAGCGACACCATTGCAGACCCAAACAACCTGGCCTCTTGTAAGCGTCGCCCCGCAGGCCCTTACCTTAAATGGGGATGACGAGCCCCGCTACGACTAACTTGGAGGCCGCTCCTGCAACACCCGAGTTCGTTGCCGGACGTTAGCCTCGACCGCGGTCGCCTCTTGATGAAGCGCTCGAAGATACGCTGGGCTTCAGCCGGTTGAGCTTTTCAGGGTGCCGCCAGGCTATGCGCCGTTGCTGGCACCCGAAGGGGGCCCCGTCCCTTGATCGATGCAGCATTCGAGATCGAAACCACGCGCCGCTGCAGATCAGTGAAAACGCGACCAAGGGTGTGTGGCGTGTTTCAACAACGTGCCGCGCTGCGTTCGCTCCAAAGTGGAATTCATTCGCGCTTTGCCCGACAACGGAAAGCTCATTGTCAGACCCATGCGATTTGATGGAAAAAACGAAAGACGGCAGGTCTTGAGGCTAACTGGCGACCGAAGCCGCCCCATTGCCCTAGTTCTTGGTGTGACGGCTCCATTCTAGGAATTCGGTGAATAATTTTTCGAGGTCTTTCTCGGACAGATTGTCACCTCCGCGATAAGCCAGAATCCTTGAAATCTGCGGGTGAATGCCGGGTTCGCCGCTGGCATCGATTGCAATGATTTGGCCGGCGGGGCTTCGTGCCCAGCTGCACAGCTCCTTTTTGCGACGGTCGGTCAGCGACACGTAAGTACCAGCACTTGCGCTGTTTCGCCCGATCCGTACGATAATACCAGTGGCTGTTTGCGGCGCGGAAGAATTAGGCGCGGTAACACAATCGGCCCCGCGCGCAGCATTTGCTGGCACGCTGAAGCCTAAGCCCGAGATTAGAAACGTTGAAATCAGCGCGATAAAGCGAATCGGCCTCTGGGATTTGCCCCGAAATCTTCTCCCTCCCCCCGCTATCCACACACAAAATGTCTTTGCGAAATTCGATCCCAATGCGTTGCAAATTCGGCAATCGTGCGTTTGATTGCGATCAGATTGCGACGCGCGAATTTGCAATCGTGGACGCAAAGAACGCTTCGCTGACCCTCGCGAATTGATGCGACCTTTTCCCGCCGAGCACCGATGCGGATGTGGCCGATTTCGATCTGGGTCAATAAGCCGGAAAATGATGATCTCTCGATCGTCAGCCGATCAGGCTATTTGCTGTGTGGCCGCTCGTCCGACCAAGTTGATCAGTCTTTTCATTCCCAATCACACTAACATCGGAGATCGTAAGCCTGCTGCAAACGATAGCTGCGTTGGACGGCCGCCAATTTGCAAATGGCCGCGATGATGCAGCGGCAAATGCTGGCGAAGCTTGGTGTCGCTGGTTCAAGTTGTTGCTCACCGATGCGGAAGCCGAAGTCACGTTTGAGCGCACTCGGCCGTGAGCCCACAAGTTTTACGCCCTATACGCCGAAGTCACGTTTGAGCGCACTCTGAGCCCACAAGTTTTACGCCCTATACGCGCTGCAAGCGGTCGCGGTGCGAACGGACCTGATTGGCTATTCCGACGTTGTGTAAAGTACTAATGTCAGAAAACCGTCATATACGGGGAGAAGGTTAGACTGTGGCAAATGCGCCGCGAAATCAACACGCTCATTTCACGAGGCCCCCATTCCCTAACGACGCTTAAAATACTGTATGAGGAC
>CAVRDC010000045.1:0-658539 GCA_963719745.1 uncultured Alphaproteobacteria bacterium
GGGCAGGCATCGATCCCTAGCAGGGCGACACTTAAACCCCAGAATCCACTCCCGCCTCAAATCCGCAATTCCGTGACGTGCTGCCAAGGGAATAACTCCCGAGTGGGGTTAATCCATGTGCGCATTAGCGGCTTGATCTCTCAACCGAACGCAACCCCAAGTTCCCTTTCAGTTCGCCACATTACACGACAACGGCTTGGGGCCCAGGCATGCGCGCTGAGCCAGAGAGAAAACGCGCTACCGGTCGCAACCGGAGCACGCGCCAGCCGACGACGCCATCGCGATCGGGGATTAACGTTACGGTGGAAGGGAGAGGCGGGGCTGGGCCGTTCTACCGCACCACCAGAGGCAGCGCGCAAAAAACACTGACGCTGGCGATCAAGATGTCGCGTCGATCTCACCCAATTAGGTCGCATCGCTATCGGTTCAAGTGAGCAAGTCAGCGGCAATTCTTTTCAAGAACGAAGCTTCAAGCGCCGCCAACGGGGTCTCTTCCCCAATTCGGCGCTTTCCTCGGCCAACAGGCGAAGCCGTAGGAGTTCGCATTTTCAACCGTCTGGTTCGTACTCCCGCTGTTTCCGATAGCCCTCGACCTTGTATCGAGACAGGCGTTTCGCCACGGCATTTTTCCCTTTTGCCCGGCGTACTGCCCCGTAACGTTGCCACGCATCCCATTGGCAATCAAGTTATGGTTGCGTGAGAGAAAAAGGCTTTTGCGGCCCTCATGTTCGACTGTTCGGGCGCTTCACGGGAAGGTACTTGATGGAGACCCTCCCCTCCGCCGCTGGGAACGGGGCAAAGCAACGCCCGCATCTGGCTTTCTCGTTCTGTGCCTTGGGTGAGGCTTCGATCGGCACGATTTCTAATCTGCCCCGCAACTGGCGCAGCTAAACGGTATCCGGGTTGATTCGCTCATCTATCAACCTAAGGCTCCCCACGCAGTGATGGCAATGTTCGTCGAGGCCAAAAAGTTGTTAAATTCTGACAAACACCGCTGCGACAGGTCGCCCGAATTTGAGACGTTAGTTTTTCTCATAATGATTGTGTAGGTGGTCGACGTGATGGTGTTGATTTTATTTTCAGTGGTACTACCGAGGCCCGACCATTGGAGACAACGGGACGGCAAAGATAGCCAAGAAATTGAAAAGAACCGAAGGCGCGACTCGGCAAAAGGCATTCAGTCTCGGACTGTCGCTCGACTCTCGCGGATAGCCATCGACCTAAATATCGTCATAGAGCGGCGTGACCTTCGCCTTCTTATTTTCTGGGCTGCCTCCTTCGTACCATGGAGAAGTATATGACGGCCAAGGCCGCAAGTAACACGCCCCCCAATACCAAGATCGAGGTTGTCACCATTGCTCGCCTGCTTCTATCATGAAGAAGAGCCTACTCGGCGTTTCAGCGGCTAATCTCCTCACCATAAAGACGACGGGCGGCTGGCGGTAAAACTTCGCTAAGCCCAGCGGCTGCGGACGCCGATACAATAAGACCGTTGAAAGGTGAGGACTGGCAGCACGAGAATCCTGGGGCAAAACCACTGATGTTGTTCTTGGCCGCCAGCCTCACTGACTACATGTGCATGCCAAAAGGCCGCTGCAAGACTGTCCAACTCGATGGCAAATCCGCGGTCCTTATTCAATTGTTAGCTGGTAGCGAAAGGGATTACGGCGCCATCGGCGTTGTTATCTTGGGTCCACGGAACCTTACGATAAATCTACAGCGAAGCGTTTGAGGTCAGCAAGCGGACAGTTAGCCAGCGCACCCTCATGGGTAGCGCGCAAGACCACGCGCGGCGCTTGGTTTGCCTCGAACGCTTCCTGCCAGCGGGGCGCACATAAGCACCAACGGTCACCGGGTTTCAGACCCGGAAAGCCGAATTCCGGCACTGGTGTCGAAAGATCGTTGCCGCGCGATTTGGAAAAATCGAGAAACGCCGAAGTCATCACGACGCAGACTGTGTGACTACCGACATCCTCTGGCCCAGTGTTGCAGCGACCGTCGCGATAAAAGCCTGTCATCGGCTTGATCGAACAGGTTTCAAGAGGCTCGCCGAGCACGTTGCGGGGCGGAGATCGCCGACCGCCTCCATTACCGCTATCGTCCCGCAACATTGTCGATCCTCAAAACTGCCGTGTCGTCAGGCTTCGCAACCTTTAACGCGATTTTGCTCTTCCTCGGTAATTTCAGCAGTGTTATTAGCCGGGATACCCTCGGGCAAATTGCGCGTTATGTACGGTGTGTCGCATTGCCCTTGCGTGTCTCGATCACACTCCAACGCCCTTACCTCCGGCCGACGAGCCGGGTGTTGCGCGCGAACCAATGGCGCAATTCAGCACTGAACGCTTTAGCCTTCGGAATTTCGCCGTGGCATCGCTCAGGCGTTTGCCACGGGTATAGCAACATCCAAGCGGGTACTTACATCTGTGCTGCAAAGGAAGGCGTTCATGTCAGAAGAGCAAGATAACCAAGAACGGCCGTGTCTTCATTGCCTGATAGTCGAACTGATCGACGATTTTTTTGCTGAGTGCCCCGCTACGCCCGGCGGGTCGGACACAGTCGATACCGATGAAGCGGATGAAGTGATTGTCGCGATCGCGAAGACAGTCGCAGAACTAACCTCCCGGCAAGATGGCCTGGTCCGCCAGCAATTGATCGAACAGTTGATGCGTGAGATCATGAATTATGACGCGGAGTTTCGCCGGGAGGACGCAGCAGGTATGAGCGGCTCTCTCGCTCGGCACTGACAAAGGTCACAGCGCCCTGGGAGCTACGCCACGTCGCCCCGCGACAGAGCTGAAGCTATTCCCCTATCCAGCGCGAAATTGCGGTAGGCGGCATAGCTGGTAGCAAATGGGCCAATCGGCGGGCCATGTGGCACACAGGTGGGTTGGCACGTCCACCAGAACCACCCGGTGCTCGACGTGCCGAAGGACGTAGCAAGCGCGTGGTCAGCGTAGAAAATTTCGACGCTCGCGCCGCTCTGTGGGTCAATGTCGTACAGCGGTTCGTAAGCTGTGTGTCGTTTTGGGTCAGAAATCACTGCCGGGGCCACAGATGCCTCCTGTTACGGTAGCAACTGCACAAACCGCGCCAAGGCGTGACCGGGCACACTACAAAAGGAGGCCAATTAACCGGCGCCCGGCGATAAACGGGTCCAAACGTGAGCTAATCCGTCGAACCACTTTTCTTTCAAAGCCGAATCATGTCCTTCCTCGAAGGCGCATTTCGCGCTCCGAGAAAGGCAATCGAATTATGGCTCCTTCAGATAAAACGGCGGAATCACCTGCTGCGGCCAAGCCAAGCCGTCCGGTGACGCTCAAGCATCTTACAGCGACGTTGGCCGAAGAGCATCAACTGACAAAACGAGCAGGCGAAGCCATCCTCGGGGATCTCGTCGGCGCCATCACAAAGCATCTCAAAAAGGGCGAACGTATCCGCATTGCTGGTCTTGGTATCCTGCAGGTTAGAAAGCGCGCTGCCCGCATGGGGCGCAACCCCGGAACCGGCGAAGCGATCAAGATCAAGGCAAGCGAGAAGGTCGCATTCCGAGCGACCAAAGAGTTGAAAATGGCGATTTGACTACTCGGGCAATGCACAAGAATATTCGCCCCGTCAACGACAGTTGGCGGGGCATTAGTTTTTTGATCCGAACCGACGACAGCGCAGGGTGTGCTGGATGTTTGACCTCGCAATGTTGCAGCTTGTGTTTCATGCCCGTTTAAAACTCGCTTGGTTACGGATGCGAGCATGTCTTCACGTTCGCGCCGCTCTGCCTGCCTGCTAGCGCCGCTGGTCCGTCCCAATGTCAATCGATGTCGAGCGGCTTGCCGTCCAAATCCTCGGCGCGCTCGACCTTGATGAGTACCGCGAACCCCTTCTTCTGCGGGTCGCGGTCTTTTTCCGGCTGAATGAGCCGCTTCCAGACTTCTTCGTAGACCGGCCCCGAATTGTGGATCTGTGCCGTTCCGTAGAAGCGCGCGATGCCGCCCTTTGGCAGCAGCCCGGATTCGCGTAGCGCGATCTTGCGTAGGAAAATAGTGACCTTATTTCCGTCCGTCAGATTGGCGTTGACGGAGCCCTTACCCCTCTCCCAAAGGGCTAAATGCCGCGGTTTCGTACCCAACGTCCGGCAAAGCCTGTACAGCGAGTGCATCGTGGCGCTCGCGGTCGAACCACAGGCCGCCGTCGGCAAAGACCAAGACGAGCTGCCGGTCGCGACCGGCCTGCCCCGGACCTGGGACGAAATCGCGCCTGGTCATCTGGTCATCGCCCAGGAGGGCCTGGACTACGGCTGGTGCGAAGCCATCGTCATCGCGCGCAATGGCGACATGTTCACCCTGCGGTTTCGGGACTACCCGAAGCTGCCCAAGTTCGCTCGCCATCGAAATGCAATCGCGTTGATGAGCCCTCCGGCCGAGTAACGATTGAACGGCTCTTGGCTCGGGCCGGTTCGGATCGGCCCGGGCCTTCAAATCGGCTTCACAGCCACCCCAATTTGGAGACTTCAGTCATGGAAGCCAAGACTACGCGCATTCGCGCGCTCAACGACGGGCTACGGCAAAACCTCAGCGATGGTCACGCCTTCATGACGCCAGGCGTGGCAGCCCTCGGCGCCGGTGCGGTCCCGCGCATCGTCAAGACGATCCAAGTCTGTGACGACTTGTGCCAGGCGAACGCCCCGCCGCGTTGCTGTCCGACCAGCGCGCTTCGCGCTTGGCGGCCTGCTCCTCAAGTTCCGCCAACCTGATGTAATGCTGCGCGATCGTAAAGTAACGATCTCGGACTTCGGGACTCGTTGCAGCGTCGGCAAGTCGCAGCGTTTCGGCCGCTCGATCCCGACACCTCACCGCCCTCACCCACGATCCGAATTCGTCTTGCCGTTCCCTGATCGCCATTGGCCGCGCCTTGGGCGATGTTACGGGCTCCGTTACACACCAGACAATTCGGTCGGCGCGACGCTGTGGACAATTCGCCCACGCTCCCTTCTTCGGCGCCGGCCGCGGCTCAGAATTGCAGTGATGCGCGATGCACTGAATCGTCCGATCCGATGAGCACATTCACTTATCGCCCGACTGGTTGTCAGCCCGCCGTTGCCGGGTCGACCTGGCTTCGCCGACTGCGCGGGTTTCTCGCGCCTGCCGGAGGCGAGTCCAGCCAGCGGACACGGCTCTCCTTTCAGTTGCCTATCCCCGGATAGGCGATTTAAGGTTGGCGAATTGGTTAGGGGAGGAGAAAATTGCCCATGCGGACCAGGAGCCATCCAATCGATCAGCACGTCGGCAATCGTATCCGCGCGCGACGCAACATGCTCAGTATGAGCCAGACCGAACTTGCCGTGGCCCTCAAGATCACCTTTCAGCAGGTGCAGAAATACGAGAAGGGATCAAATCGAGTGTCCGCGAGCAAGCTCTACATGATATCCGGCATCCTGGAGGTTCCGGTCGAGTATTTCTTCGAGGGGCTGCCAAAGAACAACATCAAGGGCGTCTTTCCGAGTCCAAAAAAGTACGACCACTTCCTAACTAGCCGCGAAGCCATTGGCCTAATTGAAGCCCTCGACCGATTGGAACCGAGCGCCCGGAAGATTGTAATCCAACTCGCTACCGAGGCCGCTAGGATAGCGACCCGCAAGCGGAAAGCCGATCGCGCCGCAACGTTGGCGGAACGTTCCGCGATCGTAAGATAGATTAATACAACTAGACTGTTGCGGTACTTTTGTTGCTGTGGGCCATGTCCTGGCTTGACGCCGCTGTTCGACCGCGCAGAATTCATACGGTGAGTCGGAATCCGTAATGCCTTCCATTCTGCCGCTCATCCCCGCCAATACAGACTTCGATGACGAACTGGCCGGCCTCATGGGCGAGGCTTACGATGCGGCTTGCGGAGACGTTGCCGACAACCGGCAGCCCGAGGTAGTGCGCGAGATAATCGCTAGACGCATTATCGAGGCTGCAAGGAAGGGGGAGCGCGATCCGATCCGGCTGCGTAATGCGGGGTTGGCTTCTTTGGGAATTGGTCAAAGAACCTACACATGAGCTATCGGTACGCCGACACGTACTCGGCCTAATCGTCGTCCTCCCCTAGGATGCGGCCGGTAGCCGGATTCGCCAGATGGACATGTTGGCACATGATGAACTTCACCGACTTATAGGTGTCGGCGTCATCTTCCGTTTCATCGATGATGAAAGTCTGGACGCGGAGTCCAGTGTTGAGCGATAGATAAAAGCTGGCATCTAAGCGCCTTGTCTTGTCCCTGATTGGCGCCAAGCGCCCCTGCGAACATCGCAAGGCTACCCGAGCTGTTGCTCGATAGCGCGCACGTTGCCGCAGGGGAACCGCATTTGGACCACTGCATTGTTCCTGGCGATCAATGGGAGCGTGGGTATTGTCGACCCCGGACCGGTTGCGTGCCTATGCCGCGCATCTCATGGAACTCGCGCTGAAAGCTACCGACGCTGGCCAGATCAGGTTTGCAGCACGCTTGACCAGTGCCGCCGGCGAATACCTGGACGAGGCCGAAGACCGAATATCCCAAGATATCCATGCGGAGCCTCGGACCAATCGTCGTAAAAGGTGGAATTGGCCGCCTTCGCGCGCCCGGCGGTAAGCGGTAAACGCAAAAGGGGGGCCCCCTCCAGCGGGCTGGAAGGGGCTCGGGCGCAAAGTGCTCGGACGCGCGTTTGGGGCTGCGAGTCCGCCTCGCTAATAGCATGTTTCGGTTGATAATTGGAAGGGCCACCACCCGCCAATCATAGGCGCGATGATGGCCCCGCCCCCCGCTCTTATCACCTGAGCGAGCGAAGATCAGCACCGCGCGAGCAAGAAGGCAAGAGGACCTCGGGGATTCCCGCGTGTCTCCTGTGTTTGAAGGTTCGCAATGTACCAAACGCGCAGTCTGCGCAAAATCGGCTCGTGAAAGGTGACGTAGTAATCGGCCGTAGACTGCTATTGCCCTTTTCGTCATTCGCGACTGTCGGCGATTTGGTCGCTTACGGAAAGAACAGCAGCCATTGATCCAGCACCAGCGACGAATGGCTCGGGAGCGTTTGACCCATTTCTAACGTCAGGTGTTGTAGCCGACATGGAACTTTTTAGAGGTCTGGCAGCTTGAAGGTCGGTTCACCAACCTCGCTAGGGTTCCGCGCAGACAACAAACCCGTTCCTGAAATTCGCTGCCGAGTGCGATGGCGAAAGGCACTCGTAATTCAAGAAAAGCGGTTTGGCGTGGCTTAGCTAAGCGTTGGTCGCGATGTGCCGCTTTGCTCGAGCAACATGAGTCCAGATTGCCCGCCTCATGTGTGGATGGCCCCCAACTTGCAAGAGTTTTCTTCGCGAGGAGCACTGATCGCTCGCAGTCATGTGTCCGGCCTCACATGATGGTATCTCCGTCAAGAGCTGATGTGGGGAGATGGTGACCCAAGGCGGAGCTCTCATTTCTGCAGGCTTCCCTGCAAACCTCACATCCGGCGGGGAGTTGATCCCAACCACTGTCCCGCATTCGGGAACGGGAGAGCTCCAAGAGAACGGCACCACTCTTTGTAGACGGCACCGTAGCGCCATGCCGAACAACGGCGACGTTCCCTCGGATCGTCGGGCTGCTCTGCGTTCGCAGCGCAACCCGGATTGCTAGGCCCGATCAGGCGACAGGCTTTAAGACTGCGCCTTCAGGCACTACACCGTCGGTGACGAACCTCCACAGCGCGATCAACAGTTTTCGGGCCAGGGCCACCACCATGATTTTGCGAACACGCCGCCCTGTTGATCCAACCCGTTCGCGGAACCAGCAAACATGAGCGGCGCCGGGCTGGTAGCGCGTCCATAACCATGCAAGCTCGACCATCACTGTTCTGACCCTCCGATTGCCGGCCTTTCCGATGCCCTGCTCGCGGTCGATCCCACCGCTACTATACGGCGAGGAGGCCACGCCGGCGTATGATCCGAGTGCCTTGCCATTAGCGAAGCAACGCACGAACGCTTCGCGCACCAGAACGGTCGCGCTCTGAACACCGATGCCGCGCAAGCCGGTAAGCTGCTGGATCATCTTACTCGCTTTGTCAGACGCTTCCGTTCCCACCACCGCGTCACGCTCACGCTCCAGCTCGGCGACCTGCGTAAGCACCAATTCCAACCGAGCAAGCAAACGCTTGATCTTGGCATGCGCGTTTGCAGGTAGTGGCTCGCCGAGAGCAGTCCGCAATTCGGCCAGACGACGACTTCGGTTCCGAAGCAACGGGTTGTAGTCGCTCACGCCAAGTGTTGCCAGAACAGCTCCGATCCGATTGGTCAGACCGACGCGCTCCGAGATGAGTTCGGTCCGTTCGCGAACACACCGTCGGGCATCCTCATCGGCCTCGTCGGGAACCGGTACCATCGAACACACGCGCGGCTCGCCTCGCAGCCAAGCGAGCAGTGTCCGAAGCAGCAGCTCGGCATCAATCCCGTCAGACTTTGCGCGGCGCATCCGACGATCGACCGGAACGCTGGAAGGCTGGACAACGTACACTTCGACCCCATGCCTCATAAGCCAGCGCGCCAGCCAGAAGCCCGACCATCCAGCTTCGTAGACGGCGATCACGCGCTCGATGCTGCGCACCGTGGCGGTGGCGCGGGCGCGATATCCGGAAATGGCCGCCAGCAATGCCTCGGCTTCTGGGTCGATTGTGCGCTTGGCTTTCGTATGCGGCAGGCCAGGCACTTGCGCCGCAAGCACCCAACTTTTGTTACTCACTTCAATCGCGAGGACCAGCGTCCTCTCATAGTTTACAGCGGCAGGTATAAGAGCGGCGACTGTCTGCGACATTAAAAGATCCTCCAGTTTGAGATGGCCGCCAGCCTAACCGGCGCGCGCCACCTTCATGGGATCTTTCGGTGCGGTCTCACATGACCGCTGGCCTTGATGGTTTCCGCAGATCGAGGCCTTATCAGTTGGTCGGGATCGGCGTCCCGCTGAGGCGGTCAGGCTTCTCTCGATCCGTCGGGTGATCGACTGTGCCATCACGTTTGTTCACTCTCGCAAGCTTGCGGCACGTCGCAGTTCAGCGGGTCACGCTGGGGCTGCTACGTGTCGGTAGGTGTCCTGTCTGCTCATGATCGCCCAAGCGATGCGAGCTGTTTTGTTCGCCAAAGCGACTGCCGCGACGAGCCGCGGCTTTCGGCCGAGCAGCGAGGTTAACCAGGGATCAGTCTTGGCCGCCTTTGAGCAAAGCAGCACCGTACGTGCGCTGTTGACGAGCGGCGGCGGAGATAGCTGTCCCCGCGCTTGCTGATTCCGCCGAGGCGCGCTTTGCCACCGGTAGAGTTCTGTCTCGGCACCAGCCCGAGCCAGGCGGCAAACTCTCTGCCGCAGCGGAATGTGTTCGGATCTGCAACCGTCGCTGCGATCGCCGTGGCGATGATCGGCCCGATCCCCGGGATGGTGGCCAGACGTTGGCTGACGGGGTTGTTCTTGTGCCACGCGAGAACCTGCGTCTCGAGCTCAGCGATCCCTGTCTGGATATCTTTGATCTGGCTGACGATTACCTTCAGCACCTGACGGGCAATTTCGGGGACACGCTTGTCCATCTCGTCCATGACAATCGTAACCAGTCGCGCCACTTTGTGCAGACCCTGCGCCTCGATCAGGCCGAACTCAGCCAAGTGCCCACGCAGAGCATTCACCAGCATGGTGCGCTGGCGAATCAGCAGGTCTCGAGCCCGGTGCATCATGAGTGCCGACTGTTGCTCCGCCGTTTTTAACGGTACGAAGCGCATCGACGGACGCCTAACCGCCTCGCAAATCGCTTCAGCATCGGCCACATCGTGCTTGTTGCGCTTCACGTAGGCTTTCACGTAGTTGGGCGGCATGAGGCGGGCCTCATGGCCAAGCGCAATCAATTCGCGGGCCCAATGGTGCGCCGTCGCGCAAGCCTCCAGCCCGACTAGGCAGGACGGAATCCCGGCAAAAAAACACGAGGACCTGGCCACGTCGCAGCCGCTTACGCACCACCACGTTGCCCGCCTCATCGACCGCATGAACCTGGAAAACGTTCTTTGCGAGATCAAGACCAATCGTCGTAATATTGCCCATGGATGGCTCCCGTTGCTGGTGATCTTCGACGACCACCATTTTGGCACTCCGATGCCGTCAGGGGGCCATCCACCCCATCAGTTGGCGATGCGAGAACGGGGCCGTTTGGAGTGCGCCCCTAGAGCGGGACAGGATTAGGCGGCAGTTTTGACCGTCTGCCGGGCGTGGTGGTCCTCGAACTGGGCCGGGCTGAGATAGCCGAGCGCGGAATGGAGTCGGCGAGTATTGTAAACCTCGTCGATGAACCGGGGAAGATCAGCAGTCACATCCTCGAAGGTTTCGTAGTCCATCAGATAGACGGCCTCGACCTTCAGTGTCTTCATGAAGCTCTCTGCTTTCGCATTGTCGTAGGGGTTTCCGCGACGCCCCATCGAACCAACGAGACCGTGCTTGGTGAGCAGGCTGCGGTAGACCTCAGAGGCATATTGCGAGCCGCGGTCCGAGTGGTGAATGCAGCCCTTCGGTGGCTGCCGAGCTCGGATGGCTGCCTTCAACGCAGCAACTGCCAGACGCGCATCAATTGAGCGGCTGATCGCATATCCGACTACCCGACGTGACCACGCATCGAGAATGGCGGCCATATAGACGAAGCCGATGGCGATCGCCATGTAGGTGATGTCCGCCACCCAGACCTGGTTCGGGCCGTCGAGAATCCTGTCGCGCGCGTGATCGGGGAAGATCGGCCCGTTGTGGTCGCTGTCGGTCGTTGCCACGAACCGCTTGCGGCGCTTGGGTTGCAAGTCGTTCTCGCGCATGAGACGGCGGATCTTCTTGGAATTGACGACTATGCCGCGATGGCGCAGTTCGGGGCCAACCCGGCGATAACCATAGGCTTCGAACTCATCGCAGATCGCTCTCATGGTCGCGACAAGCGCAGCGTCGTCAATCGGCAATGACGGAACGTCGTAGTAGGTGGAGCGAGACAGGCCCATCAGCCGGCATCCTTCGGCGATGAAGAGACCATGGGGCCGGTGATGACGGATGTACTCGCGCTTCTCGGCCGCGGTGCGTTTTTCAGAGCCCCTTTTAGAAACTCGATTTCGAGGGCCTGCCGACCGACCATACGCTCCAGCGCCGCGATCTTTGCCTCGTAGTCCTGAAGCAAATCAGCCGCCTGGGCGTCATCATCGAACGCCCCGGCCTCAAACTTCCGCACCCAGATGCGGATGAGGTTGCGCGAGATGTCGTGTCGGTTGGCGAGAGCATGAAGCGTCTCGCCTGCAATGAAGTCCTGGGCGATCTGCCGTTTGAATTCGATGCTATGGGCGCGGTGCTTGGCCATGGCTTTCATCCTCTGAAAGCCCGATAGGTCCGGTCAATTCCCAACCTCCAATCTGTCCACCGTCAAGGGCGCACTGGTGCCGTCGCGCTTTGTGTTGGAATTCGATATGGCGCAATCTCCAGCGGCATGAGGTTATCGGTTCAGGCGGCGAGGTCAATTGGGTGATCGATAGTCGTTGTGGCAAGGGTTTGCCAGCCGTCGACCTTGCGCATGTTGATCTGGCCGGAGGCGAGCAGGGCCCAGAACAACATGCCAGCAGTCTCTGCTGATGGCAGCACGGTCTGGGTTTTGATCCGACGTTTAAACTCCTCGTGCAGGCGTTCAATTGCATTCGTGGTACGCGCGCTGCGCCATTGGCTCGGCGGCAAGAGTGCAAACGTGAACAACCGATCGCCGGCTTCTTCCAGGCTGTCGGCGACCGCGCGGTGCTTGAGCCGCCATTTGCGGATGAACCCCTTGCGGCGCATTGCGATGTCCTCCGGTGTGGCCGCGTAGATCATGTCGGTATAGTCGGCGCCGATTTCCTCATGCAGGCGTTCCGGCGCGTGCGCGAGCAGATTGCGATGCTTGTGAACCGTGCAGCGCTGCACCGGCACGCCGTCCCAGACGGCGGCAATCGCTTTCTCCAGTCCTGGCGCGCCGTCGACGATCAGGAATGCCGGCCGCCGCAGGCCACGCGCGACCAGATCGTCGAGCACAGTGCGCCAAGCCTCGGCGGATTCGCCGCCCCTGTGCTTGACCGCGAGCAGCACCTTCTGGCCGTCCGCGCGCACGCCGATGACCACGAGCAGCGAGATCGCCGTGGCCTTCCGATCGAGCCGGACGCGAGCCACGGTGCCGTCGAGGATCAGCCGCACTATCGGCTCGTCGGTCAGCGCGCGAGCATTCCAGACGTCCCAATCGCTTTTGATCTTGCGCCAGACCCGGCTCACGATGTCCTTGCTGACGCCATCGCGGAATAGCGCTGCCAGAGCCCGCCGCACCCGGCGCGTATTGGTGCCGGCGAGATAGGCGCTCGCAATCAGCGCATCGGCGGTGAGCGTGCGGCGCTGATAGCTTCGCAGCACCTGGCTATGCCATTCGGTGGTGCCTTCGCGCGTTTGCAGCCGAGCCCGCGGCACGCTGATCTCGGTCTTGCCGAAGCTCCCGGTCAGCGAGCGGGTGCGCCTGCCATGCCGATGGCCGACGAAGCTTGCTTGTCCGCAGTCACCATTCTTTCCGCGCCCATATCGAGGGCGAGCGAGCGCCGCGTCGAGCTCACACCGGATCAGTTCTTCGATGAACCCTCGCACCCGATCGCGCACACCGCTCTCGATCGGATCAAACCAGTTATCGAAAAGGTGGGCCGCAGTCTCGTTTCCAGGCGCGAAAGATCAGTTCCTGTGGTAACCTTGATCATGGCGTTGGTCTCCGTTCCGGCGCTCCAACGCCGGGTAATTCGAGGTTGAACACGGAGACTACGCCAACCAAATTCCAACCACTCCCGCTACGCCACCGCGATCGTTAGCGCACTAAGCTGGCGCAAGATGATCGGCCGGCGAGAACAATGACGCCGAACTGAAAGGCAGTCGCCGAATGGGAGCGCGCCGGAATTTTTCGGCAAGCGTACTTTATGTCGCCGCTTTTCTGCTCGCGACCGGTTCGCTAGCGACAGCAGATCCTCCGCTGCTGCGCGAGCGGCCCGAGGTCGTGCCCGGCGAGCGATTTTCGACGCCAGACGTGCGATCGATGTTGGCTGTCCCATGTCGCGAAGGGCGCAGGAGGCGACTTCACTCCTTTAGTTCATCAGCGCGGGCAAGTTCCCCGGTAACCAGCCTTTAAGCGCGTTGAAGGATATTTGGGAGATACTTGACCCTGAGCGATTGACGAAGTGGGGGACGCCCATGGCACGGCCCAAACGAGAAGCCCACGGGGGACACGGCTGGTTCGTTACGTTCGCCGATCTCATGGGTTTGCTTGTGAGCTTCTTCGTTATGCTGGTCGCCTTCTCCAATCAAGACGCAAAGAAGGTGCAAGCGGTGGCCGGCTCGATGCGAGATGCGTTCGGCGTACAGAAGACCGCACGCTATTCCGGCATCATCGAACCAGACGGGTTGGAGACCCGGCTCAAAATCAAACACGCGGCGCGCATCAAACCCGAGGACTCCTCCCTGACGCCAACACCTGAGGAGCACGGCTCTAGCTTCACGCACGACCACAATTTCACGTTGGCTGCGGCCTCGCTGCGCCAAGCGCTGCGGGACATGCCGGAGCTGACCGAGGCGTCCAAGCACATCATGTTCGAGGAGACCAAAGAGGGTCTGAACATTGACATCGTCGATCAGGATGGTCGCTCGATGTTTCCAGAAGGCTCCAAGGAACCATATGAGCAAGCTCGGCAGCTTATCCAAAAGATCGCTGGGCCGCTTCGAGCAGTTCCTTACCGTATTTCCATCACGGGGCATACGTCCAAGTCGCAAGTGCCACGGCAGCGGGATTATGGGCCGTGGGACCTTTCGACCGACAGGGCCAATGCCGTGCGCCAGATCCTGGAAGAGGAGGGTTATCCCTCGGCCAACATCTACAAGGTGGTCGGCAAAGCTGACACCGATCCGATTTTCGCCGAGGACCCGTCCCTAGCGCCGAATCGCCGCGTAACCATTACTCTGATGCATGAAGCATCACCCGTGCCGCCAGATTTGCGGCCCTAAGTTGGCCATCATCGCAAGCCGGCGCAAAGAGGACTCGGCGTCGTGGCTGGCATGCTCAGCCACCGACGCCTGGCACGGGGCCGCTGTCGGTGATCGTTGTGACATAAGTCGTCCGCCAAGATACACCGGGACTCCAAATCGAAGCGTTGCGATCAGGCGGTATGGCCGTCGAACTCGCCTGTCTTCGGCATGTTCTTTTCCTGCTGCGGCGGCATTTTCCAGTGGGGTATTCGGCAATCATGGCGACGTAATATTCGCCCGAGGCCGTGAAATAAATCGAATCTACTCTTTCACCGACGCTTTAGATTGCCTTTCTTGCAAAGGTTTCGCGTACCGTCACCTTCTCCTTCAACAAGACCTTCGCACCCTCTGCCGAATATTGTAACGGTAAGAAAACCTTGGCATTTGTTCCTCCCCGAAGCGAGCGCTGCGTCCAATGATAAGGGTTCATTCGTAACAAACTAACGCAGGCACGGCACACGAGTCCGTCGGTGATTTGACCGAACGACGCATACGTCAGGTCCGACGTGGAGCTCAGTCCCTCCAGAAATTCTTGAACCGACCAGGCGCCATCTCGGTGTATCTAACCGTGTGCATGATATTTTTGTGCCCCATGTAGTGCTGCAAGGCTCGCGTATCGTGCCCATCGTTCGCCAGCTTGTAGCCAGTGGAGCGCCGGAGCATATGAGGATGAATTGGGAATGGAAGCTTTGCGGCTTCTCCAGTCCGGGCGATCGTCTTCAAAAAGCCTGCAGTCGTGGCCGGACCACCGCGCTCGGTGACGAAAACGTATCGAGATTTCATATTCTCGCGACGTAACTGACGGAGGGCGCGGATTTCCTTCCCGCTCAGTGGATGCACGTTATCAATTCCACCCTTAGCTCTTCGGACATGCAGTCGGCCGGTGTTGAGGTCGATCTGATCCCACCTCAAACCGCACACCTCCGAGGCACGCAGGCCATGGCGGTACGCAACCAAGATCATGGTGGCATCGCGGTGCCCATAGCGGGACCGCTTGCGGGCAGCCTCCTGCAGCCGATCGATCTCTCTTTCGGTTAGGTACTCCCTGGGCCGGAGTTACCGAAAACGGACGACAGACGGCTAGTGGTAGAACTGCTGCCTGGCGACGAATTTTCGTTTGAATGCAGCGGCTTCGGCCGAACTGACGATGATTATCGACGACCAGCCGCTCGAGGTGAGTTATTAACGGACAGTTTATAAGGACCGGCTTCGAGGTCCGCAGGCCGATCCGAAGCGCACGCCGTAAGACCATGTCAGTGACGAATAACGCAAAGCCGTTGAGCTTAACGCCGAGCCTATGCGTGGACGTCAACGACGGGCGTTACGCATAACGCGAGCAAGAGCCACGGATGCACTACCCGGTCAGCGTCTCCGTTATGCCTCACGCACAAGCCGGCCATCGCATCAAGGGTAAAGCCGTCTGCATGCGAAGAATCTTACATTCTGAGAAGGTGATTTGGGTATCACTGTGCCCAATCTTCGTCGGCTTCGCGTCGCACCGCCGGTGGGGCCGGGTCGACGGGCCACGACGCCACGTTAGGCCCGGACCATTCGCTCTGGGGGAGTGTCAGGAAGTGCGGGACGCCTGCACGGAGGCACTGCAAGCGTTCCGTATGCTCGGCGCTGTCCACAAAAAGGGATGGCCCCGGCCTGGGGAGACCGGAGCCAGATGAACGGAGAGCGGGGCTTGGGAGGAGGCGGGGAGATCCTCTCCGTCTACCCTCACCTTATATCGCGGCACCCGGTTTGCTCTATCCTACGCAGGTCTGATTTGATGGCATTTTGGTTTGTAGAACCTATACTATCGTTTAATCCAGCATGCGAAATTGAGACGTAAAATGGTGAGCGTGCTCGTTGCTATCGCTGTATTTGTTAGGCGTGGCCCTCATCTACAAGCTGGCAACTGCTGGATCGAATCCGGCCTTTGACCGTGACCCTTACCCCGACCCCGCCCCTGACCCTGAGCAACAAAAGCTCGTTGAGCCGGTCATCGCTGATGCGCGATCCAAATCGAATCGTAGACTTACAGAACCAGCAGCAATCCGAAAGGTGGGACCAAGACACCGCTTGCGCTGCGTCGGTTGGCTTTGCTGTCACCGCAGCAATTGTTTGGGTGGCACCGGCAGGCGCGCCAGCTTGGACCAGTGAGCGCTGAGACTTAGGCGCCGAAGTTTGTCCCGGGAAGGCAGAAGGGCTGTTGAAGAGTGGCAGTCTGACCGTGGCCATGCCGGTGTCGCCCTAAGTCGGCACGCCCTGCGATCAAGTCGGCGCAAAGAAAAGCCCGGGAGCTGGACGGCGTCGATCCTTGGCCTTTTTGCTGTTGTTCAACCCCGTTCTGCAGCCGATTCGGAAATCGTGTCATCGGCAAAGTTGGCGCGATGGCGTGCTGAACACCAGACGGCTGGATAGTCGTTCAGCAGAGCTGCTTGCGAAGCGTTCCCTTCTTCTAGTCGCCATCAGCGCGTGCTGAATCCTCGTAGATCGCTTTAATACGTTTTCGCGCCTTTGATCGGACAGACGCCGCTGACTGGCCGCCGCCGAATTCGGCGCGGTCACCGTATCCTAGTCGATCAATGCCCTACGGAAATCACGGCAGTAGATCACAAGCAAACTGCGGACTCACCACCGGTATTGGGGTGCCGTCGCGCTTTGTGTTGGAATTCGATATGGCGCAATCTCCAGCGGCATGAGGTTATCGGTTCAGGCGGCGAGGTCAATTGGGTGATCGATAGTCGTTGTGGCAAGGGTTTGCCAGCCGTCGACCTTGCGCATGTTGATCTGGCCGGAGGCGAGCAGGGCCCAGAACAACATGCCAGCAGTCTCTGCTGATGGCAGCACGGTCTGGGTTTTGATCCGACGTTTAAACTCCTCGTGCAGGCGTTCAATTGCATTCGTGGTACGCGCGCTGCGCCATTGGCTCGGCGGCAAGAGTGCAAACGTGAACAACCGATCGCCGGCTTCTTCCAGGCTGTCGGCGACCGCGCGGTGCTTGAGCCGCCATTTGCGGATGAACCCCTTGCGGCGCATTGCGATGTCCTCCGGTGTGGCCGCGTAGATCATGTCGGTATAGTCGGCGCCGATTTCCTCATGCAGGCGTTCCGGCGCGTGCGCGAGCAGATTGCGATGCTTGTGAACCGTGCAGCGCTGCACCGGCACGCCGTCCCAGACGGCGGCAATCGCTTTCTCCAGTCCTGGCGCGCCGTCGACGATCAGGAATGCCGGCCGCCGCAGGCCACGCGCGACCAGATCGTCGAGCACAGTGCGCCAAGCCTCGGCGGATTCGCCGCCCCTGTGCTTGACCGCGAGCAGCACCTTCTGGCCGTCCGCGCGCACGCCGATGACCACGAGCAGCGAGATCGCCGTGGCCTTCCGATCGAGCCGGACGCGAGCCACGGTGCCGTCGAGGATCAGCCGCACTATCGGCTCGTCGGTCAGCGCGCGAGCATTCCAGACGTCCCAATCGCTTTTGATCTTGCGCCAGACCCGGCTCACGATGTCCTTGCTGACGCCATCGCGGAATAGCGCTGCCAGAGCCCGCCGCACCCGGCGCGTATTGGTGCCGGCGAGATAGGCGCTCGCAATCAGCGCATCGGCGGTGAGCGTGCGGCGCTGATAGCTTCGCAGCACCTGGCTATGCCATTCGGTGGTGCCTTCGCGCGTTTGCAGCCGAGCCCGCGGCACGCTGATCTCGGTCTTGCCGAAGCTCCCGGTCAGCGAGCGGGTGCGCCTGCCATGCCGATGGCCGACGAAGCTTGCTTGTCCGCAGTCACCATTCTTTCCGCGCCCATATCGAGGGCGAGCGAGCGCCGCGTTGAGCTCACACCGGATCAGTTCTTCGATGAACCCTCGCACCCGATCGCGCACACCGCTCTCGATCGGATCAAACCAGTTATCGAAAAGGTGGGCCGCAGTCTCGTTTCCAGGCGCGAAAGAATCAGTTCCTGTGGTAACCTTGATCATGGCGTTGGTCTCCGTTCCGGCGCTCCAACGCCGGGTGATTTCGAGGTTGAACACGGAGACTACGCCAACCAAATTCCAACCACTCCCGCTACGCCACCGGTATTGGCGCCTGGTCACACTCAGCCGGAGCCTTCAAACTTTATATCGCAACTTGGCGAGATCTTCTCGATCACGGGACTACATAGCGTCGCTGGGCTGTGGCATTTCCCGACGCAGCTCCGCCACAGACGGCTCAAAATGGCGGTATGTTTGTCGGTACCTTGGTTGTTCATTCAGACCCAACTTATTGAATCGGAAATGCTTTATTGGCCTAATGTGACCGATAGTTCCCCAGCCACAGCCGCCCGCGCATCATGGATGATGCAGCGGACCTGACCTCATGAGCGCTATGAGCGCTATGAGCGTGCGCGGACCGGAGGCGGCTGCGAAATTGCGCCCCTTCGATAGTGTGCTCGTCGGCTGCCTCGCCGCCAAAGCCCGTTCAGAAATACCGAGATTGCTGCAGGGAATTATTCGATGGCGTTGGCGGCCGGATCGGATTCCCCTCCCCGCATCTGGCGTTCACTGCGCGCCGGCGTCTCTCTTGAAAATATCGACCAGCGACTGCTGCGGGTAGACACCGCCGACGGACGCTTGATTGGAACCAGCGGGCGGAGCTGCAGCGGGTACGGCGGCGGGAGCTGCGCCGTAGTCGGGCTGGCCGGGTGGCGGGGTGTAAGGCTGACCCGAGGGTGTGTAGGTGCCGGGCGGATGCGGCATGTTCGCGTTGCGTGCGGACGCCGCGGTGTTCGGTGCGGCAGCAGAGTTCGGCGCGGCAGCAGTGCTCGGCGCGGAATTGGATTTGAAAAGATCGACAAGCGACTGCGATGGATAAATACCGGTCGCGCCTGGAGGTGGCGGCGTGGTGGTTTGCGACGGCGGATCGCGGAACATGCTGAGAAAATCGACGTGTCCCATGGAGCCCTGATTGGCGGGTTGGGCCGCAGGCGGCGGCGCGGCAGCGGCGATGGCCGGCCCGGGCGCAGCCGCGGCCCCAGGCTGGCCAGCAGGCCCCATTGCGGCATTCGGCGGCGGCGGCATGGCGGCTGACTGTTGCGGTCCGCCAAAGGTGGAGGACGAAGATCCCGAACATGCCACGAGCGCCGGCAACAGCGCCAAGCCTGTCAATATCACGGGAAAGCGCACATAGCGCGCTCGCTTGGCGTCCCGCCCGCAACTTTCAGCGCGATCGCGCAACCCCTGAGTCCCCATGTGAAACTTATAGCAACTGCATGGTGTCCTTCTCAAGGCCGGGCGCCGCAATCCGCCTGCCGGCGCCGTCATAAACTTGACAAGGCCGCGCGCCGCGTCGCCGCACCGCCGGTTGTTAAGCGCAACGGTCTGGTATAGTGGCCAGGATGACGGGCCAGACACTCGGTCCAACGAACAAGACCCCTAGGACCTGCGAGGCGGCGATGAGCGTCATCGATAGCAGTCAAACCCCACCGCTTGCCGTGCCGGCACCGCAGGGTCAGACGAGTTTGCGGCAGTCGTTGCGGCTGATGCGCGAGAATGCGCTGACGGCTCACGGACCCGACAATTTCAACGCCGACATCATAGCCCAGCGCATTCTCTGGCGCCGCATGTTCATCATCAACGAACCCGGTGCGATCCGCTATGTGCTGCTGGACAACGCGGCAAATTACATCAAATCCGAAATCGGCCGCCGCCTGCTGGAGCCGGGGCTTGGCCGCGGTCTTCTGACCAGCGAGGGCGAAACCTGGCGCCGGCATCGGCGCATCATGGCGCCGTCGTTCGATCCGCGCAGCGTCATCGGCTACGCGCCGATCATGACCGAGGAATCTCTTGCGCTGCTGGCGGAGTGGGACACGCTGCCGGACGGCAGCGAAATCGACGCCGCGGCGGCGATGATGCACGCGACCCTGCATATCATCTCGCGGGCGATGTTTTCCTCCGACTTCGATTTAATCGTCGATGTCATCGAAGGCGGCGTCAGCGAATATCAGACGATCGTGCGGCCGAGCCTGCTCGATCTGCTGCACGTTCCGCTGTGGCTGGCGCGTCTGTTGGCGCCGCAGCACACCGAAGGAATTTTCGACGAGTTCGACCAGAAAGTCGATCAGCTGTTGACCGAGCGCGGCCGCGCGCCGGACGCCGAGCCGAAGGACCTCCTGGCCCGCTTGATCGCGGCGCGCGACAGCGAAACCGGCGGCGGCATGACGGCGAAAGAAGTGCGCGACCAGGTGGTCACCATCTTCATGGCCGGGCACGAAACTACGTCGCTGGCGCTGTCATGGACCTGGTATCTGCTATCGCAGCATCCGGCGGCCGAAGCCAAGCTGCATGCCGAGCTCGATGAAGTGCTCGGCGGCCGCACCCCGCGCTACGAGGACGTTGCCGACCTGCGCTATACGCGCATGGTGATCGAGGAATCGATGCGGCTCTATCCGCCGGCGCACACCACCGGGCGCCAGCCGATCGCCGCCGACGAAATTTTAGGCCATCGCATCCCGGCCGGCGCCGAGGTGCTGATCATGCCGTGGCTCATTCACCGCAAGCCGTCGCTGTGGGAGAACGCCGATCGCTTCGATCCCGAGCGATTCATGCCGGAACGCGTGGCGGCGCGGCCGCGCTTTGCCTACATTCCGTTCGGCGCCGGACCTCGCATCTGCATCGGCGCGGCGTTCGCGATGACCGAGGCGGTCCTCATTCTCGCGACCATCGCACAGCGCTATCGGCTGCATCTGAAACCCGATCATCCGGTCGAGCCGCAAGGCCTGATCACGCTGCGGCCGCGTTATGGCCTGCGGATGATTCTGGAGCGGCGGCAACGCTCCTAAAGGGTGCGCGGCGTTTCGACAAACCGCCGCGTCTTCCTTCGCATCACGAAGAGCGGCCAGTGCAAGCGATCATGGTCTCGGCGAGGGTGCGCGCGCGCCGCGCGTGCTCCGGGTTTGTCGGGTCGAGACGCTCCTTGGTGGCACTCATCAGGAAGCCGCCGTCGGGTGTGGGCTCGGCGAGGATCTCGCGTGCGAGCGAAACCCCGGCCGCGTACTGGGCCGAGAGGTAGATAATCCACGGCACGTGGAAAACTGATTTCGGAAACGTCGGGTCTAAGGGGACTGGAGTAGCACTGTCTATCCTGAACGCGGGAACACCGGGGCCAAAGTCAATCGGAACCTTGACGACGTCATTCCGGCATGCCTGGGCGTATGCCCACTGCGCATCCCAAACCGCCCTGATCGCCAGCAACGCGGCCTTGAATAGCGGATACGTCACGATCGACAAATCGGTTGCGATATTGTGTTCTCCGAACGAAAGGTCAAAACTTTGACGTTTGGTCGATGCTGTAAACCCATGGCAGCCTCGCTCCCGCGACCGCGTGCACACTATGTCCATATTCCGGACGCGGCTTGTTGAAGTCGTCAACGTAGACGCCGCTTTCAACAATCTCCGCGATACGTTAGCGCCCGGCGGCGAGCGGCACGAATGATGATCTGCGCGCTTCTGGGATCTGCCAACGTCCGGTGAACTGCCAACCTATAAAGAGCGGATCGATGTCGCTCAGTGCATCGAGCGTCTTCAAAATTTCGCCCCGGTGACCGCAGGTTTTTCATCGGCCGGGCCTGTCCACTGACCGCGCACGAAATAGCGATAATTTATCGGCGTCATCATCGTCTTCACCTGATCCAGGGGATATGTGCTACCGTAATTTGCCCGAGACCTTTCTCGTCAAACAGTTTGCGAGCAAAGAGCGCTGCTTCCTCTTCGGCAAAGATCCACACCACTGGCCTGCCCCCGCTTGCAGCAACTTACCTGTCGGCTTGATCTGCGAACTCGTCCGCCATTGCGTCAGGCAGATAATCCGTGAGTTTCGCATACGTAGGGCACCGCTTCTCCTCCAGTGATGGCGAAAATCAAGGCAGGCTTTGGTACGTTCCGCCGCCTTCGCGCGACGTTACCCGTTCGGCCATTAGCCCCAATTCGATGGAATTTTAGCTCAGCGGTAGCGCCCTGCTCGCTCTTGAATCACCCGAGCGTGAGCGTCCTCAATAAACATCCGCCTGATAGCGGCCGCTTGCCTTCAGCTCGGCGATGAATTTCGCCGCTTCGGCGGCATTGCGGCCGCTTTGTTCGGCCACGATGTCGGTCAGCGCATTCTCGACGTCCTTGGCCATGCGCAGCGCGTCGCCGCAGACGTAGACGTGGGCGCCGTCATTGAGCCAGGACCAGAGATCGCGGCCGACCTCGCGCATGCGGTGCTGCACATAGGTCTTTTCCTTGCCGTCGCGCGACCACGCGAGCGTCAGGCGCGTCAGGTGCCCGGCCGCGCGCATGGCGACGAGTTCTTCTTCATAGAAGAAATCGTAGTCGCCGCGCTGATGGCCGAAGAACAGCCAGTTGCGTCCCGATGCCTTGATCGCCTGCCGCTCGTGCAGGAAGGCGCGAAACGGCGCGACCCCGGTGCCCGGCCCGATCATGATGATCGGCTTTGTTGGATCCTCCGGCAGGGCGAAGTGCTGCGCCTTCTGCACGTAAACTCTGATCTTGTCGCCGGGCGACGATGCGGCCGCCGAGAAAAGTCGAGCAGACGCCGAGCCGGGTGCGCTTGTCGATCTGGTAACGCACCGCGTCGACGGTGAGCGAGACGCGGCCCGGATGGCAGCGATGCGACGAGGAAATCGAATAGACCCGCGGCTGCAGCGGATCGAGCGCCTCGATGAGCGCTTCCGGGTCGGGTCTGATGCCGGGAAATTTGTGCAGGGCCGCCAGCACGTCAAGCGTCGCGGCGTCACCGTCCGGGTCCTCGCCGGCGGCAAGCCGCTTGGCCTTTTGCTTGCGCTCGCCGCCGGTGAGATAGGAGATGAACTCGAACAGCATGTCGGGCGCCGGCGCCAGCGAGACGCCGTCGGTCAGCACCTCGCGCAGCGGACGTCCGCCGATCGGGAAATCCGGCGGCGCGGCGAGCGCGTCCAGCACCGCGGTTACCAGATCGTGATCGTTGGCAGGAAAAATGCCGAACGAATCGCCGACCACGTAATCGAGATCGGTGCCGGCAAGATCGATATCGATGTGCCAGGTTTCTTTTTCCGAGCCCGGCTTGTTGAGGCGGCGGCGCGAGAGGAAAGTCGCGTAGACCGGATTGTCGCGCGAGCGGCCGGGCGGGATGGCCAGCGTCGGCTTCGCCGGTGCGGTGGCATCCGATATAGATGCGGCGGCGGGAACGCCGTCGAGCTCCGCATAAAGCTGCTTGAGCATGCGTGAGGTTTCTTTGCCCCCCGGCACGCACAGGTTCAGCCGCTTCTCGGATTTTACAAACAACGCGTCTGCATAGTCCTTGCAATTGTAGCCGCATTGGCCGCAATCCTGCTGCGCCATCGCCGCCATCAGCCGCCGCGGCAGCGGCCGCCCTTCGGCGAGCTTCATGCGGTCGGGCAACGGCATGGCCGGATCGTGCCAGGGAGCGCCGTCATCGGCGCCGTCGTCGGCCTCCGCCGGTGCGGCACCACCATCGATCAGTCCCGCCAGCAATTTGTCGGCATCGGCGCTGGAGAGCGGCGTGATGCTCTCCTGCAGTCCAAACAATCCGGCGAACAGCCCATTGAGCCAGGTGCGCTGCTCGGGCGTGAACGGCGCCGACTTTGGGATGAAGGACGGGATCGGCGGCCGCGGCGTCATGCTCATTCGGCGGCCTCGCGTTCGGCCATGGCCTTGAGCGCGTCGATCTCGTGGCGGCGCGCGAAGGTGAGAAAGCTCTCGTCGCGCGAGGCGCGGTGCGCCAGATAGGCTTTGAGAATGCGCTCGATGGTCCGCGGCGCCGCCTCGGCGACGACATCGCGATAAATCTCGCGCCCGAGCGCGGCGTCAGGCCCGAAGCCGCCGCCGATGAGAATGTGATAGCCCTCGACCGGATCGGCCTCCTCGCTGTCCTGCACCTTGCAGGCCAGAAGCCCGATCTCGGATACAAAGTGCTGGGCGCAGGAGTGATGGCAGCCGGTCAGATGGATGTTGACCGGCGTATCGAGCGCCACGCGCGTCTCGCACCAGCGCGCGATTTCTTCGGCGTGGCGCTTGGTGTCGGAGGCCGCGAACTTGCAGCCGGTATTGCCGGTGCAGGCGACGAGGCCGGCGCGGATGGCGTTGGTATCGATGGCGAGGCCGAGCGCCTCGATCCGCCCGGTCGCGGCGGCGAGCTTTGCCGTCGGCACGCCGGAGATCAAGAGGTTCTGCCAGACGGTGAGCCGTAGATCGCCGTCGCCAAGGTCGCGCGCGACCTCGGCGAGACCGCGCATCTGCGCGACTGATCATGCGCCCGACCGGCAAGACGACGCCGATCCAGTTCAGCCCCTGCTGCTTTTGCGGATGAATGCCGATATGCGCGGTGCGCGTCGAATGCCGGACGCGGCGCCAGCGCACCGGGCACCGTGCGATCGAGTTTGCGGCCGAGCTTCTCTTCGAGCAACTGAAGAATTTCTCGACCCCCATGGCGTCGAGCACATATTTCAAGCGCGCCTTGGTGCGGTCGCTGCGGTTGCCGTGATCGATGTAAACGCGCACGACCGCGTCCGCCACCTTGCAGGCGTCTGCCGGCTGCACCAGCACGCCGGTGTCGCGGGTGAAATCGTGGTGGCCGGTAATGCCGCCGAGACCGAGCTTGAACCAGACGCCGGGCGCGAGCCCGAAGCCGTCGTTGACCTGCACCGCCTGGAAGCCGATGTCGTTGGTATCCTCCAGCACCGGAATGATGCCGGCGCCGTCGAAGGCGACGTTGAACTTGCGCGGCAGGCCGTACAGCGAGCGGTCGTTGAGAATGTGGAAGTGCCATTCGCGGGCATAGGGGCGCGTATCGATCAGTTCCTGCGGGTCGATGCCCGCCGTCGGCGCGCCGGTGACATTGCGGATATTGTCGGCGCCGGAGCCGCGCGAGCACAGCCCCAGATCCTGGATCGCCTCGACCATGGCGACCGCGTTGGGCGCCTCGACTTCGCGGATCTGGAGATTGGCGCGGGTCGTCACATGGGCATAGCCGCCGCCGTAGCGCTCGGCGAGGTCGGCAAGACCGGCGAACTGCGCCGCCTTGAGGATGCCGTTCGGGATGCGCAGGCGGCACATATAAGAGTTCTGGTTCGGCGCGACATAGAACAGGCCGAAGAAGCGCCAGCGGAAATTGTCGGCGGGCTTCGGATATTCGCGCTTGGCGGCGTGCTCCTTCAGCCGCTCATAGGTGTCGAACGGATGCTGCTCGCGCTTGAACTTTTCCGGATCGGAGAGTTTGCCGCCGGCGGCGAGCAGGCGGTTCTGCGCCTTGAGCGCGGCCGCATCGGGCCCGGTCGGCTCAGGAGAAGCTGAAGCAGCGCCGCCGGCCGCTGGCGCAGCAGCGCCGGCGACGCTCTTCGCCGCTTTGGCGATTTGCACGCCGGCGACGAACCCTTCCAGGTAACGCTTCTGCTCAGGGTTGAAATCGCCGGTCTCTGCCGGCGCCGCCGCTTTGAGGTCGGTCTCGCTCATTCCGCCGGCACGCGCGTCGGCGCCGCCAGAGGTTCAGGCGCCGACGTGCGGGGTTTGTGGGTGATGTAGAGCGCGAGCCCGGTGAACACGAAGCCGCCGACCAGATTGCCCAGCGTGACCGGGATCTGATTCCACAGCCACCATTGGGCGACGGTGACCTTGGCGCCCATCATCATGCCGGTCGGGATGATGAACATGTTGACGACCGAGTGCTCGAAGCCCTGGGCGAAGAAGATAAAGACCGGCATATAGGCGCAGGCGATCTTGCCGATGGTCGAGGACGTGGTCATCGCCGCGACGATGGCGAGGCAGACCATCCAGTTGCAAAGCATCGCCTTGACGAACACGGTGATGAGGCCGGCATAACCGAGCGCTTCGTAGCCGGTGGTCTTGGCCTGGGCGATGGCGATGATCTTGGCGGCAACGCCGGCCGGCGCGGTGGCGCCGAAATTGGTCAGCGCGATCGCCAGCAGGCCGCCATAGACGACGCTGCCGATCAGGTTGCCGAGAAAGACCCAGCCCCAATTGGCGAGCATGGTCTTGCCCTCGGTGTCGCTCTCCATCCACGGCAGCGGCAATAGTCCGAAACTGCCGGTGACAAGATCGAGGCCAAGCAGCACGATCAGGATCAAGCCGACGGGAAAAATCAGCGCGCCGACCAAAGGCTGACCGGTCTGCACCGCGCCGGTGATGGCAAGGCTCGTCGCCGCGGCGAGGATGCCACCCGCCAGTCCGCCGCGGATGACGAGGTCGACCGGGGACAAAGCGAGCTTGCTGCGCCCGGCATTCACCATGGCGGAAGCGACGTCCGCCGGCTTCACATAGTCCATATCTCGGCTCCAATGCCTAAAGGGCCGCCGAGACACCTTCATCGGAGCCACCGGCCGGCGATGCTGCTTGTTGCCGCAAAGCAGCAAGCCGCGTGCCAGCCGATAGGCCATTGATTTTATTATTTATTTATTTCCGTAGGGGGGGCTCGTGGCGTGCAACGCGGCAGGCGCCGTCGAAAGCTTGGGCAGCGGGCTTATTGAGCTCCCGAAGTTACGTTCGATTTGCCTAAACGGACGCCGAGTTCGCGGGCAGCAGGCAAAAAAATATCTGGTCGAACGAAAGCCACAACCCCGGGGCCTTGGCCGCCCAGGTCCAGTTCGATAAATCGCTCAGACACAGCAAGCCGATCAAGTATCTGATTCAGACCGTCCAACGTGCCAGCAACGTTCAGCCAGCTGCCGTTGCTCGGCACTGTAAAAGAATAGCTATCGCCTCGCTGCGTCAGTAGCAGCCGCACATCACCATTCGACTCGATCGTCTGCACGACGTCGTCGATTGTAAATTTGTCGGCGGCGATTTCAGCGAAATAGCGGACCATTCTGGTGTGGTCCGCTGCCGATACAACATCTTCGCAATCAAAGCCGGCCAAGCGATTCAATGCCGCGCCGAGAATTGCCAAGACGATGTGGAACGCATTGCTCTCCCGTCGCCACCGCGATTTCAAGCTCCTGGATTGTCTCCTCACTCAGCTCGACGTCGCCACAAGCAGGCTGCAATTTCGCGACCGCATCTCTTGGTCCGATGCCCGTTTGCAGCCAGTGCTTAGTCGTTGCAGCTACTGGATCAACATACGCCACGGTCGCCTCCCGAATCCCGCCAGCAGACCCCCGCCAATACCATCATCGGATCGCGCCATGTTTATGTTCTTGTTATGTTCTATAGAGATATTGCACCGACTTCAAGAGAATAAGGAGCGCCCAAGCATGGCTTTCTCGACGCGTGCCGTTGGCTGGAGATCGCCGGAGGCAATGGGCTCTGGGTTCCTGCAGGTTTTTTGCTTTGAAACGTACCTCTACTCTCTTCATCAGCGAACGTGCCCCAGCCCGTACCAAAGCCCACACGCGGCTTGCTCGTAGTCGCCAGACCCGCGGGGCGCGTCCCATGAGAGCAGTTTGCTCCTTGCTTCGAACGAATAACCGGTGCAGGCGATCATGATCTCGGCGAGAATGCGCGCGCGCCGTACGTGCTCAGGATTGGTGGGATCGAGCCGCTCCGTGGTGGCGCTCACGAGGAGCCCGCCGTCGTGCGTACGTTCGGTCAGGACTTCGCTCGCGAGCGCGACGCCTGCGGCGCGTTCCGCCGACAGGTAGACAATCCATGGAATGTGAAAAATTGACTTGGGAAAGCTCGGGTCAAGGGGGACCTGAGGAGCGCTATCTACTCTGAATGCCGGAACGCCGGGTCCAAAGTCGATAGGAACCATTGCCATGTCATTGCGGCACTGCAAGTCGAAATATTAAGCAGACGGGCACGGAACTTCCGCCCTGGAAGCCGGGCCACACTTTCGCTCTTTTGGACCCGCAATGGCCCATTGCTTTCGGTCCTAGGCACGCGTGCACAAGGGGAGATTGGCGGGATGAGCGGGGCGCTTTCCTTTCTCGGCGACGTCGACCGCCTGTGCGGGCAGATCGCGCTTGCGCTGCACAACGCGGAATTTCAGATTTACGCGATGCTGGCGCTGATCGTGGTGGCGGGCGTCCTGCTTTTTCCGCCCAGGAACGACCCCGATCAGGCGTGAAGGCCTGACCCCCTCCCCGCGGAACCGTTCATGGCATTTGCGAGTTTAAGCTTGGGCAACTGGAATTCGGAGTACGCGCCATGCTGAGCCTCGTCGTTACGCTGCTGATCATCGCTTTGGTCGCGGCCGTCCTCGGATTCGGCGGGATCGCAGGCGCCGCAGTCGGCATTGCCAAGATCGTGTTCTTCGTCGCGATCGTTCTTTTCCTCGTTTCGCTGATCGCCGGCGGCATGCGCGGCAGCTTCCGCCGCGGTCTCTAGCCCGCGGCGCGGCTCAGGCGCAATCCGAAGAGCAAACAAATCACTTACGCGTCGATCCAGCCGGCAGATAGCCGGTGCATGCGATCATCGTCTCGGCGACGATCCGCGCACGGCGCAGAGGTTCGGGATTGGCGGGATCGAGGCGGTCGTCTGTTGTGATCATCAGAAGCCCACCGTCGGGTCTCCGCGAACATCACACACGCATCAACGCGCCCGGCTTGTAGCCGGTACATGCAATCATCGTCTCAGCAAGAATGCGCGCGCCCCGGGCGTGCTCGACATTGTTGGGATCGAGGCGCTCCTCGCATGCGGTCATCAGGAGGCCGCCGTCAGGGGTGCGTTCGCTTAGGATTTCAGGGGCGAGTTGCACTCCGGCGGCGAGTGGTGCGGCAAGGTAGGCGATCCAAGGAATATGGAAGATGCTGCGGGGAAACGCCGGATCGACCGGGACCTGCGTCACTCCGTCGATCCTGCTTCCGCGCACTCCCCCAAGGTCCATTGGCACAGCGACCGCGCCTGACCGAAACGCCTGCGCACACGCCCACGGCGCGTCCCAGATCGCATTGATCGCCACCAGCGCGGCCCTGAACAGCGGATAGGTAACGATCGTGAGATCAGGTGCCACATCGTATTCTCCAAACTCAAGCTTCGTGGCGTTCTCGTATCGCCCTCCAGCGTCCACTCTAAAATTCACACTGCGTGGATCTCTGAATTCACCCGCCATGGCACTCGCGTGATAGCCACGATACAGAGGAGTGGGCTTGTCGAAATCATTGCGCGCGACATTGTCTTCGACGATCGCAGTCATGCGCGGCCGCGCCGCGGAGAGCGGTAGTGACGAAACTTCGCGGTTGTCGAATATGGTCCAACTCGCAAAAATGGGATCGATCCCGCTTAACGCGTTCGAGCGTCTTCAGGAACTTCGCACCGATCGCGGCCGGTGTGTCACTACGTTCAGGCCAGCCAGAACGTATAAAGTACCGATAAAACGGCTCTTTCATTGTGGCTCCCGCCTCCTCCAGGGCACGTAGCCAACAGTGATATACTCGCGCCCCTGGTCCGCCTCGTGAAGGAGGTCGCGCGCGAAGAGCGCTGCTTCCTCTTCCGCAAAGATCCACACGATCAGCCGCCCCTCACCGGCCGCAATTTGGCTGGCGGACTGGACTAGAAACTGAGCGGTAATCGATGTTCTAATTTGCGGCACTGTTAAAAACCAGGCGTATTGCTCCCCCTTGAATTCGAACATGAAGCCGGTCGCTTTCTGACAATCGTCATAACTGACCGGGTCGCCGTTCCGCGCAGGATTCGGCAGATAATAGACAAAGCCGCTCGGGAACGGCACGTCGGGGGCGGATTGACGAGCTGCTTCAGGATCGCGCCGTGCGCCTTCACCCGATAGACTAACTGCCTGCCCAGCTGCAAGGAACAGGCCAGATCATGCCGTGCTCGCGGCCCTTTGAGCGACGGTTAGCTAGCGCAGTTGCGATGAGGCCGTTAATCCCCGCCCTTCAATGCGGGCGGCATGCGCGGCAGCTTTCGCCGAGGTCGCTAGTCCGCGACGCGGCTCAGGCGCCCTTTCTCCGCCCGCAACAAAATATCACTCACGCACAGGGCCGCCCGGCTGATAGCCGGTGCAGGCAATCATCGTCTCGGCAAGAACGCGCGCGCGCCGCAGATACTCCGGATTGGTAGGATCAAGCCGCTCTCTGGTGACGGTCATCAGGAGTCCGTCGCCTGGCATATGCTCGGCCGCAATCTCCGGGACGGGCAGCATTAAGCCCGCCGCCAAGGGCGTCGACAGATAAGCAAGCCAAGGAATGTGGAAGGGGGAATACGGAAATAACGGCGCACCTAGGAAAAGGGGCACCTTATCGTAATCCATCCTGAAGGCGTTCGCACAGGACCAAAAGGGAGGCCAGATTGTGTTGATCGCTAGCATCGCCGCCTTGAATAGCGGATAGGTCACAATCGCCGGGTCCGCGGGAACTTTCCAATAGCCGGTCTCCAGTCGAGTATCACCCTTACTGCTTCCTCCGGCCTTGATTTCGGAGACTTATATGCCGCGACTTGGTGACATCTCCCGTAAACGCAATGGCCCCGAACCCATAATACGGCTCCGGCTCTCCAAAATCATCCCGGGTGACATTGCCCTCGATTATGGCACCGATGCGGGACCGCGCCGTCACGAGTGGCACCGACGCTCTTGCTGAAAGATCCATGACCTGCCAACTTGTGAATATAGACGGATCAATCCGGCTCAGCGCATCGAGTGTATCGATAAATTTCGCGCCAAGCGACGCCGCTCTTTCAGTTCGGCCCGGTAGATCTGAACAAATCGCATAACGAAAGCTCAGGTCATTCATGGTCTTCGCTCTGCCAGGGCAAAAACTCGATTTCGATGCGTTCTCGGCCGTCATCGTAGTCTCTAGAAAGCTCTCTTGCGAAGTCGGCCGCGTCCTTCTCAGCAAAGTACCAGCGCACTGGACGACCACCGCTAGCCGCAATTTGCCGCCCGGATTCATCCACCCACTCGTAGACAATCGACTGCAAAATCGATGGGAACGTCAAAAGCACGGCATAGGCTGTCCCTTTGGCATCGACCATCATGCCGGTCTCGCGCTGACAGTCGTCATAGTAAACGAGTTTTCCGGAATCCTCCGGATTCGGCAGCTGAAAGCCGATGCCAGATGGTGTGGTGTTTGGAGGAGGATTGACGACAGTTTTGACGTAATCCTCATACTCTCTACCCCTTTCATTGGGCTTGTCGGGGCCGGGTGCGGGACAGAAGTTCGGTTCATCTTCGTTCGCCAAATCGGGCGACACGGCAATCGCATCGATGGCGATATTGTTATCGGAAAGTACGCGACCAATGACCTTCCCTTGCTCGTCGCGAAACACGTCGTCGTCCAAATAGGCGGTAAAGGTGCGCGGTCCGCCGTCGGCATTACTGTATGTCAGATAGAGCTGGGTTTCGTCGCGATTCCAAGAGTATCGCAGCCCCGGAATCTCCGGCACATCACCTTCAACATGGACATTGTTGGACGAGGGGATGAACAATAACCCGAATGCCGCCACGGCGGCGCCTGCCGGGCCGAGAAGGCGTGCCGCATACGTCGCAAGCTCTGCCACCTGCGCCACGCTGAGTTCACCCAGAAAGCTTGCCGCCGGGAGCGGCATCCTGCCGAGTAGGGACGGTCCTCGCGGCTCATCTCCGGCCTGCTCCCCTTCTGGAACGGCGACGCCGCCTTCTTCCTCGCCATCGGTCCATTCGCCACTCGTCCGGCCGCTCCCTTTTGGAACGCGCGGCTGATCGGGGCTGTATTTCTCGACTGCGTCGATGTAGCCGACGTCGAGATGAAGCGCTTCGAGGACGTCGCGGGAAGAAGCGCCTGCACGCAGTGCGCCGTCGGCTAGGAACAGACGATGAGCCGCAGCTCGTACGTCGTTAAGTGGATGCAGTCCGGTATGCGCGAGATGGATATGGGCGAGGCAGTCGTCCCCCTCGCGCCAGGCTTTTGCCGCGCGCGCAATATTTCCTAGCACTGATGGCGCAATGGGTTTGCCGTAAGCCACGGCAAGAAGCGCCAGTACGCGCGACTCTTGAGCTCGCAGGCTGCCCAGCCGGCGCGGCGTCGTGGCGGCCACCAACACAGTACCGACGCCCAGTACGAGACCTTCAGTCGACAACGTGAGCACCGCGGCGAGAGGCTTGGCGCGCAAGCGCGCGGGCCACGTCGAATCGACCTGTTGTGCGAACGCGAGCATTCTCCTCCCCTTTTGTGAGCACTGGCGACGTGATCTGGATTCTCGCCGGCTACGAGAGACGGCTTGACCCCGCAAACAAAAAGAAGGGGCACGGTTTGCGCCGTGCCCCTTCACCCGATCTTTTTTGTTGAACTAACCGCCCTGCCCCGCTGCAGGGAACGAATCAATCACGCCGTGCTCGCGGCCCTTTGAGCACTGTCACGCCAGCGCAGTTGCGATGAGGCCGTTGATCCCCACCGCTCAATCTTCCTGCTGGCGGTGCACGTCGTGGACGACGACGCCGGAGCCTTGCACCGGCATGGTCATCCATTGCTGGCGCTTGAGCGTGCGGCGGGTATCTTCATAGCCGCTCTGCCAGTGCTCGCGCATGGAGGTGCCGGAGAACTCGTAGTCCTTGGCGTGGCCCTCATAGGCCTTCTGCTGATAAATCAGATGTAGAATGGTGATCTCCGGCAAGTCCGCCAGCTCGTCCAGCCGCCGCCGGTCGTCGTCGCTCAGTTGCTCCGGCGGAATTTTCGCCAAGGCCTTCGCCAACAGCATTTTCAGATTGTGGATGCGGCGGTAGACGTCGGTCGTGTAGCGCGTGCGCGACGAATACACGATGTCCTTGTGGCGCGCCAGAACGTCCTGAATGTCACGCGGCAGCACGCCGCGGGCGCTGAACAGATCGATCTGAAAGACCAGCGTGTTGAGCTTGTCGTCCTGATCGAGCAAATGCTGCAGCGGCTGCATCTCGTGCCGCGTGTGAATGCGCCGGTCGCCGATTTCCCGGTGCGAAAAATCATCGGCGCGCATCATTTTGTCACCGATGTAACGCTGCCTTACGGCCGCGTGCTCTACGACTACAACAAAGAATAAAAGGGCGTCACACAACTGCAATGTTGGAGGTCTTTTGTGGGAGGGATTTTCGGGTTGGCGGGGTGAAAGTGGCGGGAGCGACCGGGCTGTCGCTGATTGAGCGCAAACCCTCTGCTGGGCAGGAGGCTTCATGAAAGCGATGGATGTCATGGTCCGCGACGTCGTTACCGTCAGTCCGGACGATGACGTTGCCGACGCGATTCAGCTGCTCGCCGATTATGACGTCAGCGCGCTGCCCGTGGTCGATGATGACGAAAATGTCGTCGGTATCATCAGCGAAGCCGACCTTTTACATCGAGAGGAGATCGGCACCGAAAAGCACCGGCCGTGGTGGCTCGAAGCGGTAACGCCGGCTTCGACGCTCGCCGGCGAATTCGCCAAGTCGCACGGCCGTCGCGTTGCCGAAATCATGTCGACCGATGTCGTTTCGGCGTCCGAAGATACTCCGCTGGGCGAAATCGCCACCCTGCTCGAACGGCATCGTATCAAGCGGGTGCCGATCCTGCGCAGCGGCAAGCTGGTCGGCATTGTCAGCCGCTCGAACCTGATCCAGGCGTTGGCATCGTCGCAGGCGCGGACCAGCGGCGTCGGCGCCGGCAGCGGCGTCGATGCCGACCGCAAGATCCGGCTGGAGCTGCTGGACCGGCTGGAAGACCAGGACTGGACCGACTTCGGCGAGCGCAACGTCATCGTCAGCGACGGCATCGTCCATATGTGGGGCCTGGTCGGCTCGCCGGAAGAACACAAAGCGCTGCTCGCGCTCGCCGAAGGCGTGCCCGGCGTGGTCAGCGTTTCCGACGAGATGATCCCGGCCTACTGAGCAGTAGCCGGCTTGGGAGCAGATTCCGCCGGATTGCCGAGCAGGAGCTTCGTGATCGCCGACCAGGCGAGGTTCTTCAGCTCGACAAAAGGCGGATTGTCGAGCTCTGTCGTCGTCGCCGCGCGCTGTCCGCAGCCTTCGGTCAGAACCGATAATTTGATCTCGCCGTCGGTGTAATAAGGATCGCGCTCGCCGTTGCGTCCGTTGAGCGTTGGGCCGATGCCGGTGACCTCATAGATGGTGCCGACGACCTTCGCGGCGGTCAGGTCGGCGGTCAGCAAGTCCCGTTCAGCGTCAACGACCGGGCCAATATGGTGGGTGATCCGCGCGTCGTTATGACTGAGGCCGATGCCGCGATCGTATGTCGCCGCGCCGAGCCAGACCGCCCGCCCCTCCTGCCCGCGGTCAAGCGCTTTCCAGAACCGGACATGGTGGCGCCGATCCGCGCTTTTGCCGACCGGCTTCTCAAACGCGAGATCTTCGCGCTTGCCGTCATAATACAAATGACTCACCGGCGCATCGCGATACGGCCGGTCCAGCAGAATGCTGCCGACGATTTCGATGCTCGAGCGCAGCGTTATCGGATCGGCCGGGTACCAGGCGGCGGCATTCATGGCGCACAGTACGTCCTCCTTCGATCCGACCAGCCCGACATTGATCGGATCGCCCGGAATGTCATCGCGGGTGCGGGTAACCATGGCGAGCCCGGCGAGCGCTTTTTGATGCTGGTAATGCCGCCACGTCAGCGGCAGCACGAAATACGCCACGACAGCCCAGAAAACGACAATGGCCGCCGCAGCGGCAAGCCCTACTCTGACGTCTCGACCAAGAGCCCGAAGCATCGCCGGCGATCCTCCGGCCTATTTGACGAAACCTGGCGGCCCTTTCAACCGCTTGCATTCGAATTGTTTTTAGCTCGCTGTTAATTTTACTGAAAGTGCGACCAGGCCCACGCCACCGCGGCCTTCGCCGCGGCTTCCACGATCCAGCCGAATACGACGACGCCGGCGAAGCCGATCGAGGCCCATGAATTCGGCACGCCGATCAGCGCGTCGGGGATCGAGCCTTCGCTGAAATAATCGAGCTGCCAGAGCTGGCGGCGCAGCGCGATGTTGACCGTCATCAGCACCTGCTGCACCGGCGAATAGCCGTAGACCTTGTGAGCGCGCACATTGCGCGGCCGGTAGATGATGTCGCGCGCCGAATAGTCGACCGCGGGCATGCCTTTGAGCACCTGCTGATAGGCCGGTGGATAAACCGTCGTGCCTTCTGCCGCGGAAAATGGCAGCGGCGTGCGGCCCCAATCGTCGATGACGCGCTTGATGGTCGCGCCGTCGAGCTGCTGCAGCGCGCAGAGCTGACCCGACCGCGTGCGCTGGCAATAGAGTGTCGCCGCGTCGATGACGAACATGTCTTCCAGCAGCGCGCGCAGCCAGGTTTTCCAGCGGGTGACGCCGTCCGGCTTGTGGAAGAAATGCTCGACGGCAGCGACACGCGCCTGCGTGTCGGCATCGAGCACCGCGCCGCCGCGGCGCCCCCTCCCTGACTCTCCCCCGCGAGCGGGGGAAGGAACAGAGTGCCGCGGGCGGATGCGCCAGCGCTGGCGCTCCATCTGGTCCTTGCGCGTCTCGATGACGAGCCGCAGCAGATCGTAGGCATCGGCGAAGGCGCGCAGCTCGGCAAAGCCGATCGGCTCATAGGCGCGCGGCCGGGTGTTGAGATTGTAGCCGGCGGGAAAATCGAAGCGGCGGCCGGCGATGTCGGGCGGCGCAATGGGGCTGAGCGGATTGAGCGGCCCAAACCAGTCGGCACCGGTGCCGCGGGCGATGCCTGCACTGGCGCCATACGACACCTGGATCTGATACGGCGACGGCGGCAAGCTTGCCTGCCCGGCCCCTGAAACCTGGTCGCTCATCCGAATCCTGTTTGTTTGCTGACTCGATTTGGTGCGTCGGGGTCCCCGGCGCTTTGAGGGACCCCGACCCGATGACCCGCGTCCCCTTCCCCTGGTGCCCGCTGGCCGGAGGCGATGCATTCCGCCGGGTGGGGCGGCGGAGGTGCAGGAGTATTCACAGCGGGACGACAAGGGGCGCGCGAGTGGGGCCCGCTGAAAGTGGGCCGACCCATGCCCGAATAAATGGCGCTCGGCACGGGCACGTACGTTGAGCAATACCAACTGTTCGTCAGCAACTCACGCGACAGCGGAGACGGTCAAAAATATTTCGCGTCATCGCCAATAAGAAGGTCTCTGAGATTTTGCGGCACCGGGAAACCGTAGCCCTTCCACGAGTTGCCGGACTCCAGGTTGCCAGCTTTGTGGTAATCGCTGGTATAAAGCTCCGATCCGATGATGCTTAGCGCAAGGAGAAGAGCCTGCACTGAATCGCAGCCATACAACGTGGCCTTTCGCTTTCCTTCAGGCCAATCGATTTCATAGTCGCATGCCCAATGGCCGGCATCTAAGCGTGGAGAAAACACCCGTATGGGAACGTCGATCTAACTCTCACCTTGGCGTAACTTCAAGGATCGGCTCGCGACGACCATGGCTGGCCTCAAAAATTCAGCGGCGGAAGCTGGCGTCCCGACAAGCAAGCGGCAAGCCGTTGCGCTGCTTGCTGCCAGCATAGCAGCGTGCGCACCGCTCTACAAATAAAGCTATCTTTCGCGTACTGATCCTCGCACTCCGCTTCAGATTGTCTGCTTCTAGCAGCAAGAACGACAGGACGGTTGGCATTTGCCGGGTTTTTAATTCCACCTGCGCGGGTCCACTAGCCACCGTCTGGGTTGCCCGCCAGTACCCGCGGCTGGCCGGGATCGAATTTCTGCGCAGCCTCTTGAGATACGAGGGCGCTGATTGCTTTCATGATTTCGATGCGGGCTTCCCACGTCTTGGGTACGGCCATCGAGCGATTTGATTTGTAGGGAATCATTCGTTCAGATCCTTCGCTAACGCTATGAACCCGCCGACGACCAGCCCGTCAACGTCCTCAGCATTGACGGCAACAAAGCCCTCGGCGCGAACGACGTAGTAGGTACCGGAAATTCCGTGCGCGCCCGATATGCCAGTGGGCGCCTTCAGCTGCACAGCCGGAGCTGTGCCTGCAACTATTCCTTCCGAAGCGGGGCGGTCCGGCTCCAGGGCTCCCGTCCGCAGCCGATAGTATTCGATGATCGCTGCGCTCTCCTTCAGCATCAGTTCGGTGACGGCGAAGACCAGCGCGTCGGCGTGGTCGGGACTGCCCTCGCCGCGATAGCCGGCCGTGGTGAAGGCGCAGAGCTGATCTTCGAGCACGACAAATCGGCCGACGTGATGCACCAGGCCCTGCTCGTAGAGCGCCGATACCGGCTCGGCGCGCAAAACCTTGCCGCGTGAGGCGGAGATCACCAGCACCGGCGTTGGCATCGGCGGCACGGATGACGAAGCGCACCATCTCGCCGCCGAAATTCTCCTCGGCGATGATCCGGTCGGCGTCGAACTCGTGGTAGGCCTGCACCGCGGCGCGGCCCCAGGCGGCCGGCGCATCGCGCAGCGAGCGGTCGGCGAGCACGTAGGCGTGGCCGTCGTCGCCCTTGGCGGCAACGACAATGCCGATCTCATCGGCGCGCTCATCGTCGCGGCCGGCGGCGCCGGACGGATCGACCGCCACCACCACCCGGTGGCAGCGCGCCAACGCAAATTCGTCCACCCGCGCCCGCGCGATCACCTCATAGCTGAACAACGCGCCGTCGAGGTCGTCGACATAGACGCCTTCGAAGAAGCGCTTGCGCTGGCGTTCGGGCAGGTTTTCCAGGCTTTTCAGATACGCCGCCGACAGATTGCCGGCATTGTCTCCCGGATTAAGAAACATCCGCGCGTAGTCGTCCGGATCGGCCAGTCGCTGCCGCGAGATCGGATCGCGCTTGTCGCCGAACAGCAGATTGGTCCAATGGCCTTTGTTGGTCGGGTTGAGATCGTAATAGGCGGCTTGCGGCAAATTCTCGACGACTTGGGCGAGGCGGGTGAGCGCCACCAGCACCGACGCGTAAGGAATCTGCGAGCACTCGTTGAGAAAGATGGTGGCGTATTCCTTGCCCAGAATCTTCTCGACCCGGTCCTGGTCGTCGAGACCGCCGATCCAGATTTCCGAGCCGTTGCGCAGCGAGAAGTAGCCCTCGCTGCGGTGCCGCTTGAGCGGCTCATTCGGAAAGCCGAGGCGAAAGACTTTCGGCAGCGTATCGAGCGCGATCGAGGCGCGCGCCGCATTGGCGTGCAGCCGCAGGATGGCATGGCGCGAATTGTCGGCGCGCACGGCGCGGTCGGCGATCTCGTGCACCAGCAGCGTGGTCTTGCCCGAGCGCGAGCCGCCGACCAGCAGCGTATGCTGCTGCGCTCTGCAGCAGGCTGCGCGCTTGCGCTTGCCTGGGCGTCAGATGCAGCTGCGATGCGGACGGCACTACCGACGGATCGGTGTTGTCTGCCATTCGCGTCCGGAGTTCTCAGCATCATGTCAACAACCCAAGCGACGGAACTGCGACGGAACTGGTTTGCGGTCAGCCGAGCTTGATGTTGACGGCGCGCAAGCCGCGCGTCGTCTGCTCGATGTCGAAACTCACCGCCTGGCCCTCGTAGAGCAGCTTGACGTCGAGCGGCAGTTCGGTGCGGTGCACGAACACATCGCCGCTGCCGTCGTCGCGGGTGAAGAAGCCATAGCCCTTGGTTTCATTGTAAAATTTGACTTTGCCTGGGACGCTCACCTGCTCGCTCCGCATTGCTGTGAAGGAAGTGCCGGTCAGCCCCCGTCCTTCATTGCAAGACAAGCAAAAGCGCGGCGTCACCGGGCGGCGGCGGCGCGGTCTCGCGTTGTCGATGATGGCGGGGAGCGGCGGGCGCAGTTCTGCAAGGCCCGCATGCGCGTGAGAGATGCAGCACGAAACCGGCATTGTCAAACACCTGGAATTCGCCGGCACGGCGCGCCGCGCGCCATCGCTTTGAATTTCATGAACAAAAATTTTTTCATCGCGATGGTCCGAAAAACCACCAAACACAGCCGCATCGTCGCGCACTCCGAATGATTCTCACGCTCACCGCAGCGCCGCCGCCAGCTGCCGCACCAGGTTTGCCTTATATTTGTTGATCCATTCCGCATAGCGCACGACCTTCTCGCCGCGCGCCGATGACTCCATGCGGTAGGTTCGATACGACCGGTTGACCGATTTCAGTTCGCCGGCTTGTTGCAATCTGCCGATCTCACCGTCGATGCGGGCGACGATCGCCGCGGCTTCCGCGGCGACCTCATGGTCGGCGTAAAGCGCGATGCCGAGGCGCTCTGCCGCGGCGGCGACCGCTTCGCACGCCAACACAGCGGCGTCGTCCCCATCGCTTGATGCGCGACGCCGCAGCCGCGCCGTCGCTGCAGCCGCGACCTGTTCGGCATCGGCGGCTCGCCCGCACCACCAGCGTGCTTCGACGGCCTCCGCACCTGCCGGCAGACCGTCAGTGCTGTTTTGGGCCGCCATAACGCGCGCTCCGGCGGGACCGCGGGTCGCCACCACGGCGGCAAGGCCCAAGCCCTCGCGATAGGCCGCGACCAGCGCCGCGTGGTTGTTCGACGCGCCGGCGGCGCCTCCGGCGCGGGTCTGATGTCCGCTCACCGGATCGGAACGCGATGACGGATCAGCTCGCAGGCGATGATTCGCAGGCCCTGCAGCTTGCGCGCGTTAAAGGCGCGGCGGGTGATCTTCAGCCGCTTCAGGCGTTCGTCGACGTCGGCGTCGAACGCCGCCCACAACGAACCGAGATTGACCGCGCGCGCGACATGATGAAATTCGGCGCCCGACAAATAGGCGGTCGGCCAATGCAGCGCTTCCTCCATGCGGGCGATCTCCGCCGGCGACGGCGGTAGCCGCACGCGGTTGCGCAAGTGCGCCATGCGCTCGAGCTCGTGGGTTTCCATTTGCGCGTTGAGATCGCCGCGATCGTAGACGTAGAACGGCATGGAGTTGGTGTGGCCGCGCGGCCGGGTGGCGATCGGCAGCCGCGACAGCGTGCGAAACGCCTCCTCCATCCTTTCCATGACGTGAACCAGCGACCAGCGCTCGGGCAGGCGCCGGGTTCGCGCCAGCGGACCCGGCTTTGAAGGAGCGCCGATCGCGCCCAAAATTCCGCTGCGTTCGCCGCGCAACTCGGCGCGCGCCGCGGCCGCCGCGCGTTCGGCCAGCGGCCGCTCGGCATCGCTCAACGCGCCGGCGGCTTCGGACCGAGTTTGCTTCGGCGCCGCCATCAAACGACCGTATCCGGCGCCGACGGCGCGATGCTCGGCGCGAGCCGGCGGCCTTTATCAAAACCGACGCCGGCGGAATAGGCGCGGCGCATGTGCCGGGCGCAGTACGGTATGCCGCGCTCCAGATCGGCCTCCGGCGCGCCGCAGAAGAAAAATCTGCCTGTCCCGGGCCGCCCGTGCGGCCAGCGGCAGGTGGCGTTGGTCAATTCGAGCAGCGTCTTGTGTTGGCTGCGCTTCGGCGGCGGGGGTTGCGCATGCTTGCGCCGCCCGCCGCGTCGCCGGCGCGCGGGCGCAGCATTTTTTCCATCCTGGCCATCGGCTGCCGCGCTTTGTTTGGTTTTGGCGGCACCCGCTGCGTCAACTTCGTGCAGACGCAGCCGAAACACCTTGCCCAGCACTGCCGAGCGCGACAGGCCGCCGAGACGAGCGCCGATGGCAACGGCAGTCTGGCCTTCGGCCCACAGAATTCGCAGCAACGCGACCCGCTCAGTAGTCCACGAACGGCTGCGCATCGTCCAACTCCAATGCGTTGCCCGCGCTCTGGCTGCGCCGGTGCCGGCAGGGAAAATCTCGAAGCTTGGGTCGGTCGCCGCCTACGCTTGCGACCGTCACCGTTCATGTCTATATTCTCACGAATCGTGACTGTCAAGTCACCATTTTGGACGCTAGCCTGCCTGCACCGGATTGGTGACAATTGCGCCATGGCCCGTCGAGCAAAACAGCCGCCGCCGCACAGCGGGCTTTACCACGCCCGCGAAGCGCGCCGCATGTCGCGTTCGGAGCTGGTGCGGCTGTCGGGGATTTCCAAGCAGCAATTGTCGCGGCTCGAGAACGGCCATATCAGGCTGCGGCTCGATCATCTGAAGCCGTTCGCCGGCCCGCTCGGCTACACGCCGGAGCAGATCCTGCTGTGGGGACGCTATCCCGGCACCGGCGGCAGCCACATCGAATCAAGCGACGTGTTGCGCGAGGAGCCGGCGCACGACGAGCCGCTCGGCCCGTCGCCCGGCCAGGTGCCGGAGCTCGACACCCGCGCCGGCCTTGGCGGCGGCGGCATGCCGGCGCGCGAACTGCGCAAGGACGGGCGCCACGCCGACCCGCTGAAGGCCGAAGGATGGCTGTTTCCGGCGAGTTTCGTGCGCGAGCAATTGCACACCTCAGCCGGGCGCCTGCTGGTGCTCGACACCACCGGCGACAGCATGGCGCCGACCATCGTCTCCGGCGAGCGCGTGATCGTCGATACCGGCCACAAGACGCCGACGCCCGACGGGCTTTATGCCATTCGCGATACCTTCAACTGCATCGTCGTCAAGCGCCTGCAGGTGCTGCGCTCGGCACGCCCGCCGCGCGTGAAGGTCATTTCCGACAATCCGAATCATCCGAGTGAAGAAGCCCCGCTCGGCGAACTTGGAGATCGTCGGCAAGGTGCTTTGCTGCCTCAAGCTGTTCTGAGCCCAAGCGCCGTTCCCCCGCTCTGAACCGTCAGCCAACGGCCGGTCGCGCAAGCGATTCGCGCCAGGCCGTGCATGTCGCGACGACCGAATATGATTCGCGGCGTCGTCACTACTATGGTAACGAGCGCTTGACACACGTCCCTGTTTTTGTTACAGAGGCGATCCCGCGGGCCGCACCGTGCCGGCGCGCGGCGAACCCTCAACCGGTCCCATGCGGCACGCCGACGAGTGGCCCAAAGTACGCACCCGCCGCGAACAGCGCGAATGTCAGCGCATCCACCGCGCGGCGCTTGGGGCACGCGGCGAAGCCATGCCGGCGATGGCGGCCGCGCTGGCGCAGATCGGCGCGGCCTTCGATGAAGCCGCCGCCGTCCATACCTTCAAAGTCAGGGTCGAGCAGCTGATCCGGCTCGGACCGCAGCATCCCGCTATGCGCGCCCGCTTTGGCGTGCGCGCCGAGATGCTGTTTGGCCGCGGCCTGGATGCGGCGACTGCGCTGGTGGAGCGCTGGTGGCGCGACGAGCGCAAGGCGTTCGCGATCGCCAGCGCCTTTGGCTGCGGCAGCAGGCTCTCGCTCGAAGTCTTGCGCGAGCTTCGCCTGATCCTGCGGCTGATGCGGTTCAAGCGAATGCAGGCTGAGTTCAGTACCGTACTGACGGCACTGTGCGACATGCCGACCGAGATAGCGGCGGAGTGATGCTGGCGTCCAAAGAGCCCAAGGCGCCAGCGCGGCACCCAAGCGGCAGCGGCTTAACCCGGCCCGGGGGTGACCACGCGGATGTGGAGCTCGCGCAATTGCTTGGGCGTCGCCTCCGACGGCGCGCCCATCATCAGATCCTCGGCGCGCTGGTTCATCGGGAACAGCACGACTTCGCGCAGGTTCTCCTCACCGCACAACAGCATGACGATGCGGTCGATGCCGGGCGCGATGCCGCCATGCGGCGGCGCGCCAAGCGATAGCGCATGCAGCATGCCGCCGAATTTCTGCTCCAGCACGCTTTCGTCATAGCCGGCGATGGCGAACGCCTTCTTCATCACGTCGGGCCGATGATTGCGGATGGCGCCGGACGACAGCTCCACGCCGTTGCAGACGATGTCGTACTGGATCGCCTTGAGACCGAGAATTTTGTCGCGGTCGTTTGCGTCGAGGCCGAGAAACTCTTCCGCCGGCAAATTCGGCATCGAAAACGGATTGTGGGAGAAATCGACTTTTTTCTCCTCCTCGTTCCATTCGTACATCGGAAAATCGACAATCCAGCACAGCTCGAAGCGGTCTTTGTCGATCAATCCCAAATCCTCGCCGATTTTGGTCCGCGCCGCGCCGGCGAATTTGACAAACGCCTGCGGCTCGCCGGCGACAAAGAACACGGCGTCGCCGTCGCCGAGGTCAAGCCGAGCGCGCAATTGCTCGGTCCGCTCCGGGCCCAGATTGTTGGCAACCGGACCGCGGCCGACCACGGCGCCGCTGTCGGCGGCAAAGAAGATATAGCCGAGCCCCGGCTGGCCCTCGCCCTGCGCCCACGAATTCATCCGGTCGCAGAAGGCGCGCGAGCCGCCGCTCTTGGCCGGGATCGCCCACACCGCGGCCTTGGCGTTGGTCTCAAGAATGCGGGCGAAAATCTTGAAACCGGAGCCGCGGAAAATTTCAGAGACGTCCTGCATGACGATCGGGTTGCGCAGATCCGGCTTGTCGGTGCCGTATTTGCTCATCGCCTCGCCATACGGAATGCGCGGCAATTTCTGCGTCACCGGCTTGCCGTCGCAAAACTCCTCGAACACGCCGCGGATGACCGGCTCGACGGCGTCGAACACGTCGTCCTGGGTGACGAAGCTCATCTCCAGGTCGAGCTGATAGAACTCGCCGGGCGAGCGGTCGGCGCGCGCGTCCTCGTCGCGAAAGCACGGCGCGATCTGGAAATAGCGGTCGAAGCCCGAGATCATGATCAGCTGCTTGAACTGCTGCGGCGCCTGCGGCAGCGCGTAGAATTTTCCCGGATGCAGGCGCGACGGCACCAGATAATCGCGCGCGCCTTCCGGCGAAGAGGCGGTCAAGATCGGCGTCTGGAATTCGAAAAAACCCTGATCCTTCATCCGCCGGCGGAGCGAATCGATGATGGCGCCGCGCTTCATGATGTTGTTGTGCAGATGCTCGCGGCGCAGATCGAGGAAGCGGTACTTGAGCCGAATGTCCTCGGGATAGTCCTGCTCGCCGAATACCGGCATCGGCAGTTCGGCGGCGCGGCCCAAAACCTCGATGTCGCGGATGTAGACTTCGACCGCGCCGGTCGGCAGGTCGGGATTCTCGGTGTCCCTCCGGCCGCCTGCGCACCTTGCCGTCGATCCGCACCACCCATTCCGAACGCAGCGTCTCCGCCACCTTGAAGGCCGGGCTGTCGGGATCGGCCACCACCTGGGTCAGGCCGTAATGATCGCGCAGATCGATGAACAGCACGCCGCCATGATCGCGGATGCGATGGCACCAGCCGGACAGGCGCACCTCGCTGCCGATATCGTCGGCGCGGAGCGCGCCGCAGGTATGGCTGCGATAGCGGTGCATTGTCGCCTTCACGTCTTCGCTTTGCGTCGGTTTCAAACGGAACGCGGAAAGCGCATGCGATGAGGCCTTTGTCAAGGCGAGCGCATGCCGACTGGACCCGCCTCCCCACCTCAGCAGGCCGGGGTGGGTCTTCCCGTCCGGCATCAGACAGCAGATAAGTCCGGCATGGTGAAAACCCCAACAGCTAAAAAAAGCCCCGCTGTCGCCCGGATGACCACGGCCGAAGCCGCCGTCGCCAGCCTTTTGGCCCATGGGCTCGACACGATCTACGCACTCCCCGGCGTCCACAACGACGATTTTTTCGACGCGCTCGCCAGGAACGCCGCGGCGATCCGCACCGTCCACACCCGCCACGAGCAGGGTGCCGCCTATATGGCGCTCGGCGCCGCCTTGGCGACCGGCAAGCCGCAGGCCTATTGCGTGGTAGCCGGGGCCGGGCCTTCTTAACTCGGCGGCGGCACTGCTTACCGCCTACGGCATGAATGCGCCGGTGCTGGCGCTGTTCGGCCAAATCCCGCAGGACGCCATCGGCCGCGGCTTCGTCGCATCTGCACGAAATCCCCGACCAGGCCGGCATCATTGCCCGGCTGGTCGACTGGTCGGCGCGCATCCGGCGTACCGGACGAGGCGCCGCGCCTGATCGCCAAAGCGATGCAGTCCATGTTCACGGGCCGGCCCGGGCCGGCGGCGCTTGAATGCGCCATCGACGTGTGGGGCCGCTCCGGCCCGGTGTCGCGCGCAAGCACCGCTCCCCGTGCGGACCCCGCGGATCGACGAAGACGCGATCAAAGCGGCCGCCAAGCGCCTCGGCGCCGCCAAGCGTCCGCTGATCGTCGCCGGCGGCGGTGCACAGGACGCTTCCGCCGAAGTGACGCAGCTCGCGCACATGCTGCAGGCGCCCGTCGTTTCCTATCGGCGCGGCCGCGGCGTCATCGACGACCGCGATCCGCTTTCGGTCAATCTGCCGCTCGGCCGCGAATTGTGGGCCGAGGCCGACGTGGTGCTCGCCGTCGGCACCCACCTGCACTACCCGATGCTGCACTGGGGATTTGACCGCGATCTGGCGGTGATCCGCATCGATGCCGATCCCAAGGAGGCGGCGCGCATCGCCAAGCCCAAGGTCGCGCTGATCGGCCAGGCGGCGCCGATCTTGCGCCGGCTGCTCGATGTTTTGCCGAAGCACAATATACGGCGGCCCTCCCGCACGGACGAAATGCGCCAACGCCACGCCCGCATGCGCAAGCGGCTCGCCAAACTCGAGCCGCAACTTTCCTACCTGGCGGCGATCCGCGCCGAATTGCCGGCGGACGGCATCTTTGTCGATGAGGTGACGCAAGTCGGCTTTGTGTCGCGTCTGGCTTTTCCGGTGCACCGGCCGCGCACCTACGTCTCGCCCGGCTATCAGGACAATCTGGGCTACGGCTTTGCCACGGCGCTCGGCGCACAGCATGGGCGGCCCGACGTGCCGGTGCTGTCGATCACCGGCGACGGCGGTTTCCTGTTTACCGCAAGCGAAATGGCAACCGCGATGCGCCATCGCATTCCGTTGGTGACGGTCGTTTTCAACGACGGCGCTTTCGGCAATGTCCGCCGTATCCAGGAGGAGCGCTACGGCAGCCGGTTTATCGCCAGCGACCTCGCCAACCCGGATTTCGTGGCGTTCGCGAAAAGTTTTGGCGCCGCCGCCATGCGCGTAAATGGCCCCGACGAATTGCGGCAGGCGTTGCGCCACGGCTTTGCGCGCCGCGACGGCCCCACGCTTATCGAAGTGCCGGTCGGGATCATGCCGAGCCCGTGGGAGTTCATCTTGATGGGACGGGTGCGCGGTGGCTAGCGGCGATCCGGGGCGACGCCGGCAATGTCGAGATCGCAGTCACCACGCTCAAACGCGAGCCATGGCGGTAAAAGTCGCGCTATTCCGCCACTTGCCAGTGGATTAGGATAGGGTTCGGCCGGCGGCAGCAGGGTTGGTTCGCTATTTCATTTTCAATGCACCCGATCACGACAACGTCCGAACTTGCCGCCATGTGCCGGCGCATGGCCTCCCACCCCTTCGTCACGGTCGATACCGAGTTCCTGCGCGAGACCACCTATTATCCGCTACTGTGCGTAGCGCAGATGGCTTCGGCCGACGAGGCCGTGGTCGTCGATGCATTGGCGCCGGGCATCGACCTGGCTCCGTTCTTTTCGCTGATGGCCGACGAGACGGTGATGAAGGTCTTTCATGCCGCCCGTCAGGACATCGAAATCGTCTGGCACCGCGCCAAGCTCATTCCCCGTCCGATCTTCGACACCCAGGTCGCCGCCATGGTGCTCGGTTACGGCGATTCCATATCCTACGACCAGCTGGTGCAGCGCATCACCGGCGACACGCTCGACAAGTCGCACCGCTTCACCGACTGGACCCGCCGGCCGCTTTCGGACGCGCAGCTTTCCTATGCCATCTCCGATGTGACCCATTTGCGCCACGTCTATGCCGCCCTGGTCGACGACCTGGGCCGGCGCGGCCGGGCCGACTGGGTGCAGGAGGAGATGAGCGTCCTGACCTCGGCCGACACCTACCGCATGGATCCGGAGAACGCCTGGCAGCGGCTCAAGACGCGCGTGCGCAAGCCCAAGGAGCTCGCGGTCCTGATCGAAGTCGCGGCCTGGCGCGAGCGCGAGGCGCAATCGCGCGACGTGCCGCGCTCGCGGGTGCTCAAGGACGATGTGATCGCCGACATCGCCGTGCAGGCGCCGACCACGACTGAAAAGCTCAGGAACTTGCGTTCGCTGCCCAAGGGCTTCGAGCGCTCGCGCTGGGGCGAGGCGATCGTCGCCGCCGTCGCGCACGGGCTGGCCCGCGATGTGAAAACGCTGCCGCGCCAGGCGCGCCTGCAGCCGGTCGCCAATGGCACAGCCGTCGTCGAGCTGCTCAAGGTGCTGCTGCGGATGATATCCGAGCACCACCACGTCGCCGCCAAGGTCATCGCCACGGTCGACGATCTCGAACGCATCGCCGCTCGACGACGCCGCCGACGTGCCGGCGCTTTCAGGCTGGCGCCGCGAGCTGTTCGGCGAGAAGGCGCTGGCGCTCAAGCACGGCAAGCTCGCGCTGGCGATCGAAAAGGGCAAGGTCGCCACCGTCGAGCGCGCGTAACTAACTCGTCTTTTGCGAAGGCGGCGGGACCAATTTGGTGCCGAATTTTTCGTGCCGGCCCAAAGCGAATACAGGTAGCCCAGCAGCAGACACCGCATAGGTCACGACCAGCACCCAACCTGCCTTGTTCATGAGATGGGAAAGCGTGGCCCACAGCGAGACCGCAAATCCGAGAATGTAGCCGACCGTGCCGCCGATCAAGAGACCGCGCAACGCGGTCCAATCGTCGGACTTCCGCACGAACCAGTTGATCAGTCCGAACTCGATCAAGGTCAGGCCCAACAACCGAAGCCCAGCGCGGCGCCGACGCCGGATTCGATGCCGTAGGTGACGAGCACGGCCTGCGGGCTCAGCAAAAGGCCAATCCGTTGAGCACGGAAATCACGGCGATGACCAAGAAGAAGCGCTTAAGATTTTCCATTTCGTCCCCCTATGTCGCTGCCCGCCGGCAGCGCGGTACGCCGCGCGTTGTGATGCAAATCCCGCCGCGTCGCCTTGGGCGCCGCGCGGCGGCATTCAACCGCACCGCGACGACATAGGCAACGTATCCGGGTCGATACCCGCAAAGTTATTCGGCGTCACCCGACCGTTCGGGCGCGCCGGTCATCCCATCAGCATCACCGGCTCCCGGCCGATGAGGCGCGCCAGCGAGCGCAGCCGGCTCAAGACCCGCTCGCCCGCAAGCGCGGCAAATTCGCCGGGCAGCCGCAGCGCCAGCCGATGCCGCTCCACCGCAAGCGGCGTTCGCGGCAGCACGCCGGGCATCGCCGCCGACACCACATAGGCGAGCCGCATCGCCGCGCCGAGCACGCGCGCGCGATCGATCATGCGCGTCGAGGCCAGCTCGCGCAGCCGCGGCGAAAGCTCGTCGTCCATGACCAGACCGACATGGCGGTAAAACACCGCGAGCGCCAGATAGGCGCGGCCCGGATGGTCGATCGCGGTGAAGCCGCCGTGGGCGATGATATTGAGCGATTGCTCGCCGCGGTAATCGGGATGCGCCCGCCAGCCGATATCGGCCAGCAGGCACGCGGCGTGACGAAGACGGCGTTCCTCGCCGGTTTCATCGAGGCCCGAGGAGGCCATGAAGCGGTCGGTCCAATTCGATCAGCTCTTCGCCATGGCGCGGCGACCGCGACCGCAACTGGTTCGAGCCGCGCGCCGCTTCGATCAGCGCGTCCTTCTCCTTGTCTTTCTGCTTGAGCAGCGAATAGAGCAGACCTTCGCGCACGCCGAGCGCCGAGAACACGACCTGGTGCGGCTTGCCGATACGCAGGACGTATTCGAGCACCAGCGCTGCATAAGGCAGCAACGGCCGCCGTGCATTGTCCACCACTTCGATATTGGACAGCGTCTCGACATCGACGCGATGCACCAGGCGGGCAAACTCAAGCGCCTCATCGGCCGCGATCGCGTAGCCATGCATCACATGCAGCGGATATCCGGTCTGCCACATGTGCAGCCGCGCCAGCGCCCGCCAGGTGCCGCCGACGGCGTAGAACGTGCGGTCCTCGCAGCCTTTGAGCACCGGCAGGTCGGCGAGCGTCTTCTTGACGAATTTTTCCGCCTTCTTGAGCGATTTTGCCGAAATGTCGGCCAAGCGCAAGACCGCCGAGCGGCCGGGTCAGGCCGCGTCGGGCACGCGTGCCGTGGACATCGACGAGCTCAAGCGAGCCGCCGCCGAGATCGCCGACCACGCCGTCCGCAAGATGCACGCCCGAGATCACGCCGAGCGCCGTCAATTCCGCCTCGCGCGCGCCCGAAAGCACCGTCGATCTCGGTGCGCACGATGCGTTCGGCGAGCTTGATGAAGGCGGGACCGTTCTTGGCGTCACGACAGGCGGCGGTGGCGATCGCCAAAACTTTCTTCACGCCCATGGTCGTGCACAGCGCGCGGTAGCGCTTGAGCGAGGACAATGCCTGCTCGACCGCGTCAGCGGCGAGCAGCCCGGTCGATCTGCACCTCGCGGCCGAGCCCGCACAGCGCCTTCTCGTTGAACAGCGCCGTCGGGCTGCGGGTCAGGCCTTCGTAGACCACGAGCCGCACGGAATTGGAGCCGATGTCGATGACGCCAAGCGGCGGCCCATCGTCGAGGCGTCCGGGGGCGTCGATCTTGAGCGCGGCTCATTGGTCGAGATCAGGGCGCGGCAAAGCGTGCAGCGCTTCGCCTTGCGCTCACGCCCGCTCCGGGCGATGCCGCAGTCGGGGAATGGAATCCTTGGGCGACTTTCCCGACCCGACAGGCTTGGATTGGTCATGAAATAGGTTTGGACATTGAAGCGTTCCTCGTCCGCGCTCGGCTTGATGCGGGACGAGGAGCCGTCGGCAAGAAGCTGCCAGCTTTGTTCGTTGTCCTTGAGGTTCGCCACCATGATCTGATCGAGCACCTGCTCGTGCACGGTGGGATTGAGGATCGGGCAGAGCACTTCGACGCGGCGGTCGAGGTTGCGCGGCATCATGTCGGCGGAGGAGATATAAACCGCGGCCTTGGCATGCGGCAGGCTATGACCGGAGCCGAAGCAGTAGATGCGACCGTGCTCGAGGAAACGGCCGACAATGGACTTGACGCGGATGTTTTCGGATAGGCCGGCAACCCCCGGCCGCAGGCAGCAAATGCCGCGCACCACGAGTTCAATCGCCACGCCGGCGCTCGAAGCGCGATAAAGCGCGTCGATGATGTCGGGATCGACCAGCGAATTCATCTTCATCCAAATGGCGGCTGGACGGCCGGCCTTGGCGTGCGCGATTTCCTCGTCGATGTGCATGTGGATGCGCTTGCGCAAGGTCAGCGGCGACACCGCCATGCGCTCGAGCCCGGCGGGCTCCGCATAGCCGGTGACGTAATTGAACACCCGGGCGACGTCGTGGGCGATCACCGGATCGGCGGTAAAGAACGACAGGTCCGTATAGAGGCGCGCCGTCACCGGATGATAATTGCCGGTGCCGACATGAACATAGGAGGCGAGCGCGGCGCCCTCACGGCGGACCACCAGCGAGAGCTTGGCATGGGTCTTGAGCTCGATGAAGCCGTAGACCACCTGCACGCCGGCGCGTTCGAGATCGCGCGCCCAGCGGATATTGGCCTCTTCGTCGAACCGCGCCTTGAGCTCGACCACGGCGGTCACCGATTTGCCGGCCTCGGCGGCCTCGGCCAGCGTCTTCACGATCGGCGAATCGGCCGACGTGCGGTAGAGCGTCTGCTTGATGGCGACGACATCCGGATCGCGGGTCGCCTGGTGCAGGAAATCGACCACCACGTCGAACAACTCATAAGGGTGGTGGACGATGAGATCCTTCTGCCGGATCGCGGCGAAGCAGTCGCCGCCATGGTCGCGGATGCGGCCGGGATAGCGCGGCGTGTAGGGCACGAATTCGAGGTCGGGGCGGTCGAGCTTGGCGATCTGCGACATCTCGTCGAGCGCCAGCACGCCGTCGACCTTGAACACGCTGTCGTCGGCGGCGTCGAGCGCGCGCTGCACAAAGCGCTGCAGCTCGGCCGGCATATTCGCCTCGATGTCGAGCCTGATCACCAAACCGCGGCGGCGGCGCTTGAGCGCGGTCTCGAACAGCCGCACCAGGTCTTCGGCCTCTTCGAGAATTTCCAGCTCGGAGTCGCGGATGACCCGGAACGCGCCGACCCCCTTCACCGCATAACCGGGGAACAGCTTGCCGATGAACAGGCTGGTGGCGCCTTCAACCGAGATCAGCCGCACTTCACCGCCGTCGCCGGCCTGCGGCAGGCGGACAAAGCGTTCGATGCGGTTCGGCATGCGGATCAGCGCATTCATCGCCTTGCCGTCCTTGGCGCGGGCGAGCTGCAAGGCGATCGAAAAGCCGAGATTGGGAATGAACGGGAACGGATGCGCCGGATCGACGGCGAGCGGCGTCAGCAGCGGGAAGATGTGGGAAAGAAAATAGTCTTCGAGCCAGGACTTCTCCGCCTTGCCGACATCGGGACCGTCGACCAATACGATGCCGGCTTGCGCGAGCGCCGCACGCAACTCGCGCCACTGCGCCTGCTGATCCTGCACCAGGATCAGCACCGCTTCGGCGATGCGAACGAGCTGCTCGGCCGGAGTCAATCCTTCGGGGCTCTTGGTGCTGATGCCGGCGCGGACCTGGGCGCGAAGGCCGGCAACGCGCACCATGAAGAATTCGTCGAGATTGTTCGCCGAGATCGACAGAAATTTCAACCGCTCCAGCAGCGGATGTCCGCGATTGGCGGATTCTTCGAGGACGCGGCGGTTGAAATTAAGCCACGACAGTTCCCGGTTGATGAAGCGTTCCGGACTCTCGGCCAGCGCGGAGGCCGCGTGCCGTTCCGCCGGTTCGGCCAGCCGCTCGGGCGCCTCGAGTTGGTGGACCTGACCGGATTCGAGTGCGAGGGCGGTCGCTTGGCCGCGGTCGACCATGGTTGCTCCTTGTTCTTCCAGCTTCACACTCACCGCCCTCGGTAACGATTCGATGACTTGCCGCAGGAAGATAAGGCGGCGGGCGGTCCGCTCCGTCAAGCCTGCGCCAAATACAGGATCGGAAAGCCGGCGGCGGTGCCGTCCGCAAGCACCCGAGAGATCAAAGGGTTACAGCCCTTTAATGCTTGACGGCTTGAGCGCGGAAGCCTATCTGCCGCCGGTCAGTCAGTAAAGGCGACTGAGCGACTTTTCAAACCGGCAAAAGGGCCATGGGCAGTAGCAACTGCGGTCTGCTCGACGCGCTGGCTTTCGCGTCGGCCACACCGGCTAGCGTTGACATCGTGCGCGGCATCGACGGCTGCGCGGTGGTAAGCGATCGCACGTAGCGATCCCTTCCCAACGCTCACGCCGAGACCGCAGGCGCGGTAAGGAGGTGAGCGATGAGGATCGCAAAAAACTTGAACGGTGACCGCCGGCGCGCCCTTCCGGCCGGCGCTCTCAACGAGAACATCAACGCCCTCAAGAACGCGGCGGACCCAACCGCGCCGATCCTTGCGCTTTGCGAGGAGGGACGTCTGGTGCCACGTCAGGCGGAGAACCTTCCCGCTCTCGGCAATGAACTGGACCGCCTCTACGCCGCACTCGAAACGGTGACGGCGGCAGACCACCCCCGCACCGCGCGGCTGCTGGCGTCGAGCACCCGGAAAGTGGCGCAGAAGGTGATCGAGGAGGCCGGCGAAGTCGCGCTCGCGGCCGTCAAGCACAACAATCGCAACATTGTGCGCGAAAGCGCTGACCTGCTCTATCACTTGGCTGTGCTGTGGCGCCGGGCCGGCATTGGATCGGAGGACATCTGGGCCGAGATGCGGCGCCGGGCCGACAGCCTTGGCATCGCCGAAAAGCTGCCGAAGTCAGTACCTTAGGCTGTGTTGCTTAGGGCTGATATCAAAACGGCCGGAGCAAGCCCCGGCCGTTTCGTTCGTGTTGCGATTTTAACCGCGCCTTATGCGGCTGCCTTCTGTCCTGTGGAGGCAAGGTCGAAGCGATCGGCGTTCATCACCTTGTTCCAGGCCGCCACGAAGTCTTTCACGAACTTCTCCTTCGCGTCGGCGCAGGCATAGACTTCGGCCAGGGCCCGCAACTGGGAGTGCGAACCGAAGATCAGGTCGATCCGGGTGCCGCTCCACTTGACCGCATTGGTCTTGCGGTCGCGGCCCTCGTACACGCCGTCGGTGCCGGCGGGCTGCCATTGCGTGCCCATGTCGAGCAGGTTGACGAAGAAGTCGTTGGTCAGCGTCTCGGGCTTTTTGGTGAAGACGCCGTGCTTGGACCCTCTGGCGTTGGCGCCGAGGACGCGCAGGCCACCGAGGAGCACCGTCATCTCCGGCGCCGTGAGCGTCAGCAACTGCGCCTTGTCGACCAACGCCTCTTCGGGCGCCATGAACTGTTTGCCGCTGAGATAGTTGCGGAAGCCGTCAGCGACCGGTTCGAGCGGCGCAAAGGATTCGACGTCGGTTTGCTGCTGCGACGCGTCCATGCGCCCGGGCGTCAACGGGACCTTGACGTCGTGCCCGGCCGCCTTCGCGGCTTTCTCGATCGCTGCGCCGCCGCCGAGAACGATCAGGTCGGCAAGCGAGACCTTCTTCCCGCCGGACTGCGAAGCGTTGAACTCCTTCTGGATCGCTTCGAGTTTCTGCAGGACGGTCGCGAGCTGCTTCGGCTGGTTGACGTCCCAGTCCTTCTGCGGCGCCAGCCGAATGCGCGCGCCATTGGCGCCGCCGCGCTTGTCGGAGCCGCGGAACGTCGAGGCCGACGCCCAAGCGGTCGAGACCAGCTGCGATACCGATAGGCCGGACGCAAGGATTTTCGCCTTCAAGGCGGCGATGTCCTTGTCGTCGACCAGCGGATGGTTCACCGCCGGGATCGGGTCCTGCCAGATCAGCGTCTCCTTCGGCACCAGCGGGCCGTGGTAGCGCACGATCGGGCCCATGTCGCGGTGCGTGAGCTTGAACCACGCCCGGGCAAACGCGTCCGCGAACTGGTCCGGATGCTCGTAGAAGCGCCGCGAAATTTTCTCGTAGGCCGGGTCCATCCGCAAAGCGAGGTCCGTCGTCAGCATGGTCGGCACATGCTTCTTGGACTTATCGTGAGCGTCCGGAACCGTGGCCTGGGCCCCTTTCGCCTGCCACTGATAGGCGCCGGCCGGGCTCTTGGTCAGCTCCCATTCGTACTTGAACAGGTTGTCGAAGAAGCGGTTGCTCCACTTCGTCGGCGTCTGCGACCAGGTGACTTCCGGGCCGCCGGTGATGGCGTCGGCGCCAACGCCGGTGCCGTGCCTGCTCTTCCAACCGAGGCCCTGGTCCTCGATGAAAGCGCCTTCCGGCTCCGGGCCGATCAGTGACGGATCGCCGGCGCCGTGGGTTTTGCCGAAAGTATGACCGCCGGCAATCAGCGCGACGGTCTCCTCGTCGTTCATCGCCATGCGGAAGAACGTCTCGCGGATGTCCTTGGCCGCCGCGACCGGATCCGGCTTGCCGTTCGGCCCTTCCGGATTGACGTAGATCAGGCCCATCTGCACTGCGCCGAGCGGATTCTGCAGTTCGCGTTCGCCGCTGTAGCGTTCGTCGCCCAGCCACGTCCCCTCCGGGCCCCAGTAGAGCTGTTCGGGCTCCCAGACATCGGCACGGCCGCCGCCGAAACCGAAGGTCTTGAAGGCCATCGACTCCAGGGCGACGTTACCCGCGAGAATCATCAGGTCGGCCCAAGAGAGCTTGCGGCCGTATTTCTGCTTGATCGGCCACAGTAGCCGGCGCGCCTTGTCCAGGTTGGCGTTGTCCGGCCAGCTGTTGAGGGGTGCGAAGCGCTGCTGTCCGGCGCCGGCGCCGCCGCGGCCGTCGGCGATGCGGTACGTGCCCGCGCTATGCCAAGCCATGCGGATGAAGAGTCCGCCATAATGGCCAAAGTCGGCCGGCCACCATTCCTGCGAGTTCGGTCATCAAGGCATGCAGGTCCTTGATCACGGCATTCAAGTCGAGGCTCTCGAACTCCTTGGCGTAGTCGAACGCCTTGCCCATTGGATCGGACAGAGTTGAGTTCCCATGGAGAACATGGAGGTCCAGCTGGTCCGGCCACCAGTCGCGGTTCGCGCGTCCGCGGGCGCCTGTGAACGGGCACTTGCCGGCGCTCTTTTCGTCAGTCTTTGCGTCCATGTCTCTCTCCGATCATGTTCGGTAATCTGCTGCGGTGTTCCGTCCGGAACCACAGGGAGTTGTTGCCGACGAGATCCCAGCTGCCTTCCTCGCTGTATTACCTCAGCGCACGCCGCTAGCATGCTCCGCTAGGCATGCTTTCTGCTCCGCACGGGCGGGGCCGGGTCCGGGGGTGCACCGTATCTAGGTGCCCTCGGCCGTTACGTCTAATCGTATTGCCTACGCATGTCGATAAGGATAACTTATCGGCATGATCACCTTACGTCAGTTGCGCTATTTAGCTTCACTGGCCCGCCACCGGCATTTCGGCCGGGCGGCGGAAGAATGCGCGGTCACCCAACCGGCGCTGTCCATGCAGGTGCGCGAACTCGAACGCGAGATCGGCACCGAGCTGGTGGAGCGGCGGACCGGCGAGATCGCGCTCACCGAGACCGGCCTGGAGGTGGCGCAACGCGCCGAACGCATTCTCGCCGCCACCCGCGATCTCGTCGACTTCGCGCGCCATCGCGACGTGCTCAGCGGCGAGCTTCGTCTCGGCATCATTCCGACGCTGGCGCCCTATGTGTTGCCGCGGGTGCTGCCGCGGCTGCAGGCCGCCTATCCGCGACTGCATCTCGAAGTCCGCGAGACCCAGACCAAGGTGCTGCTGGAAGAGCTGGCGGGCGGCGACTTGGATACCGTGATGCTGGCGCTGCCGGTCGACGGCGCCGACATGGAGACGCTGCACCTGTTCGAAGATCCGTTTCTGCTGGCGCTGCCGGCCGACGATCCGCTGCCGGCGAACCGCCGCGTGGCGGCCGCCGACGTCGACGAGCGCCGGCTCATTCTGCTCGAGGAGGGACATTGCCTGCGCGATCAGGCGCTGGCGTTTTGCGCCACGCGGCGCGATACGCCGGCGGGGTTGGGCGCGACCTCACTCGCGACGGTGATGCAGATGGTGGCGAACGGCTACGGCGTGACGCTGGTGCCGGAAGTCGCGACCGATGTGGAGGTGCGCGACAGCCGCGTCAAGCTGCTGCGCTTCGAGGAGCCCGAACCGGCGCGCACAATCGGGCTTGCCTGGCGGCGCACCTCGCCGCGCAAGTTGGACTTCGCCGCTTTGGGCGAAATCATGACGGAGATGCTCGGCCTAGCCGGGGGACGGGACGCCGTCGCGAAAAATCTCCGCCGCGAGCGCACGCGTAGCCGGACGCCCCTGGCGTAGCGCCTCGTTGTCGAGTGCAATCACAGCAGCGCGCGCGGCGGCGAACGAACGCTCAATCCGGGTCGCCAGATAGCCGACGACGCTGTCGTCCAGGATGAGCTGGCGATCGGCGGCGAGCTTGACCATGACCGCGCGCAGCATGGCATCGTCGGGCGGCTGCAGCGTCGCCACCGGCAACGCCCGCAGCCGCGACACGAGATCGGGTATGGCGACGGGCCAGGCTGCGGGCACACTGCGCGCGGTGAAAAGCAGCGAAGCGTTTTCCTCGCGTGCCAGATTGATGAGATGGAACAGCACGCGGTCGTCTGTCCGGGTCGCGGCGTCCTCGACGACCAGCGCTCCGGTTGCGAGCGCCGATGGCAGCGCGACGTCGCCGAGCGCATGGCCGGAAATGACGCGGGCGCCGGCCGATGCCGCCCAGATCATCGCCAGATGCGTCTTGCCGGAGCCCTCGGGCCCTATCACGGCGATCGCATTGGCCGGCCAATCCGGCCAGCTGTCGATGAGCCGAAGCGGGCCTTCATTGCCGGGCCCGGACAAAAAATCCTCGCGCGCATAGCTTTCGGCGTGTTGGAGCGAGAGCGCAAGCTGGCGCGGACGAGGGGCCATGATGCGCCTTCTAAGTCGGACGGTTTCCGGTGTAGAGCGGGCTTGCCCGGTAGCGAGCCAAGGCAAACCGCGTCAGCACGCCGGCGGTTGCCGCAAGCGGAACTGCGAGCAACAGGCCGACGAAGCCGAACAGATAGCCGAAAGCAAGCAAGGCGAAGATCAGCCACACCGGATGCAAGCCGACGCTCTCGCCGACAAGTTTTGGCGACAGCACATTGCCTTCGAGGAACTGACCGAAAAGCACCACGCCGACGACGATCAGTATCCGGGTCCAGTCGGGGAAGAATTGCGCCATGGCCACGCCGAACGAAACCACCAGGGCGGTCAGCGATCCGACATAGGGAATGAAGGTCAAAAATCCGCAAGACGCGCCGATCAGGGCGCCGAAGCTCAGTCCCGCGAGCGTCAGCCCGATGGCATAATAGGCGCCGAGGATCACGCAGACGGTGAGCTGGCCGTGCAAATAGCCCGACAGCGCCTTGTTGATCTCGCGCATGAGCCCTCGCACCGTGTCGCGTTGCTGCAGCGGGATCAGGTTGTCGAACGCCGCCACCACGCGGTTCCAGTCGCAGAGCAGATAGAACGTCACGACCGGCGTAATGACGAGGAGCGAAAACACCGAGAGCAGCGCCTCGCCCTTGGTCAGCAATGAGGGAAGCATCTCGGTCAGATAGCCGATGGACTTGTTCACCAGAACGCTAAACGACCCACCGCTGCCGGCATATGTGCTGCCGATGATGCCTTTGAGCCAGGCCTGGCTCAACTCGGTGACCAGCGATTGCAGGCGGTGCAGGTAAGTCGGCACGTGCTCGATGAAGGCCGAGAACTGACCGGCGAGGACCGGCGCGATAAGAACGAACAGCCCCGCCAGCACGAGCACGAAGCCGCCGAGAATGGCGAGCGCGGCGACCAGCCGGCTCACACCGTGCCTGGTGAGCCGGTTGGCCAGAGGATCGAGCAGATAGGCCAGCGCCGCTCCGGCCACGAACGGCAGGAGGATATGGTGCAACAGCCACAGCAGGCCGCCGAAAACCAGAAGGGCGGCGACCCAGAACGCGATTTGCCGCTCGATCCGCATGACGCAAGCCTCAAGACCGGTGGCCCGATTGCGACGTTCGCATGCATCTGCGGCGCGCTCGGGCGCGAACTTCGTTAAGTCAAACGGACGCTGAAAAACTGAATTTGAAGTTTCTTAGGCATGCTTAAAAGCCGGCATGTAGGTATTTACACCAGCCGCACGCGTCGGTCAGTGCCCGGTGCCGAACGAATTCATATGGCGAAGCCATTCGGCGAGATAGAAGGCGATCGACAGCAAGGTCAAGATGGCGACCAGGCCGGCGATGAGCGTCGACAGCAGCGCCACATCGAACTTGAATCCCTGTTCGGCGAGGACCACCGTGGCGAGCACGATTTGCGCCACGGTGTTGGCTTTGGAAACCGGCAGCGGCCGGACCGGCATTGGCTTGCCGACCAGCCACGACAGCATGAAGCCGGAAATGATCATGATATCGCGCGACACCACCAGGATGATCAGCGGCAGCGGCAACGCGCCGGCGAGCCCGAGCGCGATGTAGATCGACACGATCAGTGCCTTGTCGGCCAGCGGATCAAGATAGGCGCCAAGCTCGCTTGCCATGTGGAAGCGCTTGGCCAGGAAGCCGTCGACGGCATCGCTGATCCCGGCCGCCAGAAAGAGGGCAAAGGCGGCCAGCATCTGACCCGAGGTGATCGCCCAGACGACGATCGGCACCAGGATGATGCGGCCCAGTGTGATGAGGTTTGGGATACTCAAAACGCGCCCCGGCTTCCTCCCGGCGCGCCCCGCTCCCGAACCTGGTTTTCCCGAGTTCGGCGGCCAAGTGTCGAAGCCGGAAACCTCCGGCCGCGCGCCGTCTTTGTACCCCCACTATATAACCGCGGCGCGCGCTTGCGCACCCGGCGATTCCAACGTAGGAGGCGCGAGCAATCCCTCCCCACCGGGGAAGGGTCATTTGCCGATTGGTGGGTCCGTGAAAGAGGCACGCTACGCGGCTGCCGGCGTCGACATCGATGCCGGCAACCGCATGGTGGAACTGATCAAGCCGCTGGTGCGCGGGACCGCGCGGGCCGGCGCGAACGCCGAGATCGGCGGCTTCGGCGGCCTGTTCGATCTCAAGGCGGCCGGGTTCTCCGATCCGCTCCTGGTCGCCGCGACCGACGGTGTCGGCACCAAAGTCAAGATTGCGGTGGAGACTTCGCGCCACGACACGATCGGCATCGACCTCGTTGCCATGTCGGTGAACGACCTCGTCGTGCAAGGGGCCGAACCGCTGTTCTTTCTGGACTATTTCGCCTGCGGCAAGCTCGATCCGGTGGTCGCGGCCCAGGTCGTCGCCGGCATCGCGGCGGCGTGCCGGGAATTGCGCTGCGCGCTGATCGGCGGCGAAACCGCGGAAATGCCGGGCATCTATCAGTTCGGCGACTACGACCTTGCCGGGTTCGCCGTCGGCGCGGTGGCGCGCGCCGAGCTGCTGCCGCGGAAAGATGTAGCCCCGGGCGACCTCGTGATCGGTCTTGCTTCCTCGGGCGTGCATGCCAACGGCTTTTCTTTGGTCCGGCGCATCGTTGCCGCCTCCGGATTGTCCCTCGACGCGCCGGCTCCGTTCGAGCCGAAGCGAAGCTTGGGCGAAGCCCTGCTCACGCCGACGCGGCTCTACGTCCGATCCTGTCTCGCCGCGATCCGCGCGACCAAGGCGGTGAAGGCGCTCGCGCACATACCGGCGGCGGCTTCACCGAGAATATTCCGCGCGTGCTGCCGCCCGGCCTTTCGGTGTCGCTGGATCTGGACCGCGTGCCCGTTCTTCCGGTGTTCAAATGGCTCGCGGCTTCGGGCGATGTCGGCGAGCAGGAGATGCTGCGCACCTTCAACTGCGGCATCGGCATGGTAGCCGTGCTCGACCCGAAGGCCGCCGCCGCCGCATGCGAGCAGTTCACCGCGAACGGCGAGACCGTGGTGCGGCTCGGCGAAGTGGTTGCGTCTGACGGAGCCGCTCGCGTCGACTTTCGCGGACACCTCGACCTCTCCTGGTGACACGCATGGGCAGGAAGCGCGTCGCGGTGCTCATTTCCGGCCGCGGATCGAACATGACGGCGCTGATCGAGGCGGCCAAGGCAAAAGACTATCCGGCCGACATCGCGCTCGTGGTCTCGAACCGGCCCGAGGCTCCCGGGCTCGCCCATGCGCGTGCGGAAGGCATCGCCACCAGCGTCGTCGATCACACTGCATTCGGCGAAGACCGTGAGACGTTCGAACGCGCGCTTGATCGCGAACTGCAGGCGCATCGGATCGAGCTGGTGTGCCTGGCCGGATTCATGCGGCTTTTGACGCCGTGGTTCGTCACGCGCTGGAGCGGGCGCGTGCTCAATATTCACCCGGCATTGCTGCCGCAGTTCAAGGGCCTGCACACCCACCGCCGCGTGCTTGAAGCCGGTGTCGCGCGACACGGCGCGACCGTGCATTTCGTCGTGCCGGAAATGGACGCCGGTCCGATCCTGGCGCAGGACTGGATTGCGGTGCGCGAAGACGACACCGAAGAAACGCTGGCCGAGCGGGTGCTTGAGGTCGAGCACCGGATCTATCCGCGCGCCTTGCGGGCGCTGGCCGAAGGCCGTGCAGGCCTCACCGCGCCCGGCGGTCAGGAAAACCACCGCTAAAACAAAACCCCCGGATGCGCGCCGGGGGCTTCAAGATCCGGGATTTTCCCGGTGTCCGCTTAGGCAACCTTGAGATTCTCTGCCGAGGTCCTGCCGCGATTGGTAACGAGCTCGTACTCGACCTCCTGGCCCTCATTCAACGTCCGCAAACCGGCACGTTCGACGGCCGAAATGTGCACGAACACATCCTTATCGCCGGTCGAGGGCTTGATGAAGCCGTAGCCTTTGGTCGGGTTGAACCACTTGACGCTGCCCTTCTGCATCGTCTGTCTCCTAACTCAGTCCAGGTGTCAGTGAAGACGCGAGCCGGCTGCCGCACCGCGCGTGCGGCGGCCGCGTGCCGCGCCACAAGCCAGATTTTGGGGAAAAGTCCGAAACGTTTGCGTCGCCAAGACATCACCGGCCGGAAGGCCAAAATCCGATTGCGAGCGCAAAAAAACCGAAAAATACGGCGCAAGCATGGCTCCGCCATGACCAGCGGGTCGACGCTTGAATTTCTTTGCTCGACCGCGGTCGCAACCGCGGCTCTAGCGTTAATGAAGTGTCGCAGCATGCGCTGTGAAGTTACGGATGGAGAAAGAACGCAATAGCCATGATCAGATAGGCGGCCAATAGCTGGAGGCCCTCCAGCCAATTGCTCTCGCCATCCTGGACGATGACGTTGACGATGATAACGGCGAGTACCGTCGCGACCAGCTCGAAGGTGTTGAAGACGAGGTTCATCGGTTGGCCGAAGAGCGCGCCGAGGATGACCAGGAACGGCGCGACGATCAGCACGATCTGCGTCGCCGAGCCGATTGAAATTTGCAGCGCGAGATCCATCCGATTTTTGCGTGCCACCAGAACGGCGGAAACATGCTCAGCGGCGTTGCCGATGATCGCCACAAAAATGACGCCGATGAATAATTGCGACCATCCGAGCTTGGCCACCAGGGGTTCGATGGCGCGCACCAGAATATCGCTCAGCCAGGCGACGGCAAGCGTGGCAACGACAAGGGTTGTCAGCGCACGCGCGATAGTCCAGTGCGGCTGAAATCTGCCGGCCGCTTCCAGGTAAAGGTGCTTGTGCGTGTACAGCGAGAAAAACAGATTGGCGCCGTACATGCCGATAAGCACCAGAGAGACCAGAACGCTCAAGCCCTCAACCGCGCCTGCTGCGGTCTCGCCTGCCGTCTCGAAAAAAATCGCCGGCACGACGAGCGCTATGGTCGCAAGAAACAGCGTGGAGCTCTGCGCCAGAATGCCGGTCCTGTTGAAAGTCTGTTTGTCGCGCGCCACGCCGCCGACAAACATGGCGAAGCCCAAAACCAGCAGCAGATTGCAGATGATGGACCCGGCGATCGACGCCTTGACCACCTCGATCAATCCCGCTCGCAGCGCGAATATGCCGATGATCAGTTCAGTGGCGTTGCCGAACGTGGCGCTCAGCAGCGCGCCGATGGCCGGCGTGATCCGCGTCGCCAGTTCTTCGGTTGATTGGCCGATGAATTTCGCCAGCGGCACGATGGCCAACGCCGCGAGGAAAAACACGGCGACCGGCGAGGCGCCGGCAAATGCAGCGCCGATCGCGAGCGGCACGAAGGCAAGGAGCGCGATAAACAGCTTGTCCATCGCCAACAGGATATCATCAATCCGAGGTCCGCTCAGATCGGAGCGGCGCCGTCACCTGAAGGTTCGGTCCCGGAAGACGATCACCGCCGCCGCCGCAAACCCGCTGTGCCGCTCAGCCGACGATTTCCTTGCCACTGAAGAACTGCCCGATTTCCTTCTGCGCGGTGTCGGCGGCGTCGGAGCCGTGCACGGAGTTCTCGCTGATCGACTTGGCGAATTCCTTGCGAATGGTGCCGGGCGCAGCTTTGGCGGGATCGGTCGCGCCCATGAGATCGCGATAGGCGGAAATCGCATTCTCGCCTTCGAGAACCTGAACGACCACCGGCCCGGAGATCATGAAGTCGACCAATTCGCCAAAGAACGGCCGCTGGCGGTGGACGGCATAGAACGCCTCGGCTTGCGGGCGGCTGATCATCACGCGCTTCTGGGCGATGATGCGCAGTCCCGCTTTCTCGATCATGGCATTGATTGCGCCCGTCAGGTTGCGGGCCGTTGCGTCGGGTTTGAGGATCGAAAATGTGCGTTCGATCGCCATCAAATTGTCCTTGGGAAATTGCGGATGTGGAGCGGAAGTGCGCGCGGCTTATAGCCGCCGCTCATCGGCCCGGCAAGCGGCCGATCAGGCGCTGGGCCTCAGGCTGCAGTCGAAGCGCCGCTTATGACTTATTGGTGCGCCGGCGTTTGGGGCTTCGGCGGCTTTTTCTTTGCGACCTTCTTTTTGGCCGCTTCCGGCGGCGGAGCCGGCGGCGCCTCCACGCGATCCATTTCCGTGAGGCGGCCGCCTTCGAAGCGATAGATGCCGGGCCGCGGACCGGCATTGAAGGTCATGATCACATTACGCTCTCCGTTGGGATTGCGCCCGAGATTGACGGCGGTGGCTTGCCCCAAGCGCCCGACCACGTCGCATTCGCTCATGCCAATGGCGACGCCGCCGCCGAGCAACGAAGCCATATCTGACGAGACCGCGCCGCCCGCGGCGGCATTGTCCGAAGCGGGCGGCGGCGGCGACGCCGCCGGCGCCGCGGGACAGGCGCCATTGGCGTCGACCAGATCTTTCGCCGTAATCGGACGGTCCTGCCGGGTATCGCCGATATTGGCATAGGTGTAGCCGCCTTTGTTGCCAAAGACGTCAAGCGGCTTCCTAAACAACGAAGAACTGATATCGAAATCGAACCCGCCGCAGCCGGAGAGCGCGACGGCCATCGACAGCGCCGCCAGCGCGCCGCAGCGATTTGATCGAACCAACACTTCAGGCGTCCCCCTCAGAGTGACCGTCCGCCCAAGGAGCAATGCGCCGGTTTGTGGTGTGATCGTGGCGCAAGCCCCCGGCAACGCTTCCGCCGTCACATTGCACGTTATAGACTGAATCGGCTAAAGGTAAAAAAACGATGAGAGGACAAGGATTTGGGCGCGCTGTCGGCCCGGTTGAGCAGGCCGGCGCAAATGTGACGGCCGTCACGGACTTTTCATCAAGCCGGCACGAGACTGACATCCGCTCCAAACTGCGCCCGAAGCCAACCGCAACTTCCTGGGGACCAATCTATGCAACTGCAATTCGTCGGCTGCGGCGATGCCTTCGGCTCGGGCGGGCGATTTAATACCTGTCTCCATCTGGTCGGACGCGATTTCAATGTCCTCATCGATTGCGGGGCAAGCTCGCTCATTTCGATGAACAAGCTCGCAATCAATCCCAACGAGGTCGGCGTGATCTTCCTCACGCATTTTCACGGCGATCATGTCGGCGGCGTGCCGTTCTTCCTCCTTGATGCAAACTACGTGACCAAGCGGGACCGCGCGCTGACCATCGCCGGGCCGCCGAGCCTCAAGTCGCGCTATGCCGAAATCATGGACGGCGGCTTTCCCGGGACCCAGAACCTGGAATATCGATTCCCGTTCCTACTGAGGGAATTGGAGATCGGCAAGCACAGCGAGATCGGCGCCCTGCGGGTAACTCCTTTCCACGTCCAGCACGATGACCGCGCCGGGCCCTGCCTCGGCTTCCGCTTCGAGGCGGAGGGCAAAGTGATCGCTTTTTCCGGCGACACCGAATGGACGAATACGCTGATCGACATCGGCTTCGAAGCCGACCTGTTTATTTGCGAAGCCTATACCCGCGACAAGCCGGTCGCCACGCACATGGCGCTGTCTTCGCTCGAGCGCCATCTCGACCAGATAAGGCCCAAGCGCCTTATTCTCACGCATATGAGCGACGATATGCTGGCGCGCCGCGCCGAGCTGCCGTTCGAGACCGCCGAGGACGGGATGATCGTCAAGCTGTGAGCTTGACCCAGCCTAACCGCCTAGCGCTGCTTCAATCGCCGCCAGCGCCGCGCCGGCTTTTGTCCCGTCGGGACCGCCGGCTTGCGCCATGTCCGGCCGGCCGCCGCCACCCTTGCCGCCGAGCGCCTCGGCGCCTTTGCGCACCAGGTCGACGGCGTTGAAGCGCGCCACGAGATCGTTGGTGACGCCGACGACGATGCCGGCCTTGCCATCGTCGGTGACACCGACGATGGCGACAACGCCGGAACCGACTTTCTTCTTGCCTTCGTCGGCGAGGCTGCGGAGGTCCTTGAGATCGATGCCCTCGACCGCGCGCGCCATGAGCTTCACATCGCCGACGGTGCGAACCCCGTCGGCCCCGTCGCTCTTGGCGCCGCCGCCCATGGCGAGTTTCTTCTTCGCCTCCGACAGCTCGCGTTCAACGCGCTTGCGCTCGTCGAGGAGAGCGGCAACGCGCGTCGGCATTTCGTCGATCGGGACGCGCAATTCGGCGGCGGTGTCCTTGGCGACCTGCGCGAGATGATTGGCGTGTCGGCGTGCCGCAGACCCGGTCAACGCCTCGATGCGGCGCACGCCAGCCGCAACGCCGGCATCGGCAATCACGCTGATCAGGCCGATATCCCCGGTGCGTCGGACGTGGGTGCCGCCGCACAACTCGACCGACCAGCCTAGTTGGTTGCCGTCTCCATCGCCCATAACGACAACACGAACTTCATCACCGTATTTTTCGCCGAATAGCGCGCGCGCCCCGGACTCCCGTGCGTCTTCAATGGCCATAAGGCGTGTTTCTACACGAGAGTTCTCTAACACGCGCTCATTGGCCAAATCCTCAACGCGTTCGATTTCCTTTTGCGTCATAGGCTTCTGATGGGAAAAATCGAAGCGAAGCCGATCCGGCGCGACTAACGAACCCTTTTGAGCCACGTGATCGCCGAGGACTTGGCGGAGAGCCTCATGCAACAGATGCGTCGCGGAGTGGTTGCGACGAATTTCCGTGCGTCTCTCATGATCAACCTCAAGACGGAATGAATTGCCGACCCTCACTGCATCATTTTCAACGCGAACATTATGGATGAAAAGGTCCCCGGCTTCCTTGTGAACGGCTAGGACTTGTGCAACTAGCTGTCCTTCCACGCCTCGGATCAGCCAACCGGTATCGCTGACTTGGCCACCTGACTCGGCATAGAAAGGAGTTTGATTAAAAATCAATTCTCCGCTTTCCCCTGCTTTGAGTTCACTAACTTCGGCCCCCCCGCGAATGATATTTTGAACGATACCCTCGCTAGTCTCTGTGTCATATCCGAGGAATTCAGTTGCTCCGAATTTCTCGCGGAGCGGGAACCAGTAATCTGCCGTTTTTGTGTCGCCCGAGCCGGCCCAGGAAGCACGGGCCTTTTTGCGCTGCTCCTCCATGGCATCGGTGAACGACGCGATATCGACGCCGATGCCCCGCGGCCGCAGTGCATCCTGCGTGAGATCGAGCGGGAAGCCATAAGTGTCGTAAAGCGTAAACGCCGTTACCCCGTCGAACATGTCGCCGTGCTTAAGCGATTTGCTTGCCTCATCGAGGATCGCGAGCCCCCGTTCCAGCGTCTTGCGGAAACGGATCTCTTCCAGTTTCAGCGTTTCGGTGATCAGCCCTTCGGCGCGATGCAATTCCGGATAGGCCTGCCCCATTTCGCGCACCAGCGACGGCACCAGCCGCCACATCAAAGGGTCCTTGGCGCCGAGGAGCTCGGCGTGGCGCATGGCGCGGCGCATGATGCGGCGAAGCACGTAGCCGCGGCCCTCGTTCGACGGCAAGACGCCGTCGGCGATCAGGAACGAACTGGCGCGCAGGTGGTCGGCGATGACGCGGTGCGAGGCTTTGCGCTCGCCATCGGGATCGACGCCGGTGAGGTCGGCGATCGCTTCGATCAGCGCGCCGAACAGGTCGATCTTGTAATTGTCGTGGGTGCCTTGCAGCACCGCCGCCATGCGCTCCAGCCCCATGCCGGTATCGATCGACGGCCGCGGCAGGTCGACGCGCTCGCCGCCTTTGGCGAGCTGCTCGTACTGCATGAAGACGAGATTCCAGATTTCGACAAAGCGGTCGCCATCGGCTTCAGGGCTGCCCGGCGGGCTGCCCCAGATATGATCGCCGTGATCGTAGAAAATCTCCGAGCAGGGCCCGCACGGCCCGGTATCGCCCATGGCCCAGAAATTGTCCGCGCCGGCGATGCGCCCGATCTTGCTGTCCGGCAGGCCGGCTATTTTCTTCCAGAGCTTGAACGCCTCGTCGTCGTCGACATAGACCGTGACCATCAGCTTGTCGGCCGGCACGCCGAATTCTTTGGTCACGAGCTTCCAGGCCAGCTCGATGGCGCGTTCCTTGAAATAATCGCCAAACGAGAAGTTGCCGAGCATCTCGAAAAAGGTGTGATGGCGTGCGGTATAGCCGACATTGTCGAGGTCGTTATGCTTGCCGCCGGCGCGCACGCATTTCTGCGCCGTCGTCGCCCGCGTATAGGGGCGCTTTTCCAGGCCGGTGAAGACGTCTTTGAACTGCACCATGCCGGCATTGGTGAACATCAGCGTCGGGTCGTTGCGCGGCACCAGCGGCGAGCTCGGCACGATCTCATGCCCCTCGCGGGCAAAAAAGCCGAGGAAATTCGCCCTGATGTCGTTGACGCCGCTCATGTGCGGTAACTCTCTAGCGGGACAGGTGTTTCCTGTCCAGAAAAGGCGCAATTGCAGTGGGCCGATAAAGCATATAAGCGCTCTTGCTCCCGACGCGTATCCGTGCAGCGAGCTTGCCATGACCGATGGAAGTGCCACCCTCCCCCGCAGCTTCACCGAACGGCTGCGGGCCGGCCGCTTTGTCATGACTGCGGAGGTTGCCCCGCCGGTCTCCTGCGACGTGCACGATTTGCTGCGCAAAGCGACGCCGCTGCGCGGGCTCGCCGACGCGGTCAATCTCACCGACGGCGCCGGCGCCCGCGCCCATATGAGCGCGCTCGCCGCCGCGACCATCCTGCTCGGTGCCGGGATCGAGCCGATCCTGCAGATCACCTGCCGCGACAAGAACCGCATTGCCCTGCAGAGCGAACTGATGGGCGCGGCCGCGCTCGGCATTCGCAACATCCTGGTGCTCACCGGCGACGACCCGAAGGCCGGCGATCAGCCCGACACCAAGCCGGTGTTCGATATCGATTCGAAGACGCTGCTCGAGACCGCCAAGCGGCTGCGCGACGACCACACCCTGCCGACCGGGCGCGAGGTTGCCGGCAAGGCCGCGTTCTTCCTCGGCGCCGCCGATCTGCCGATCGATCCGCCGGCCGGCTGGCAGCCGAATTCACTGCGCGGCAAGCTTAACGCCGGCGCCCAGTTCGTGCAGACCCAGTTCTGCATGGATGCGGCGATCGTGCGCCGCTATGTCGGGGCGCTGGCGGAAGCCGGCCTCACGCGCCAGCTCGCCATCCTGGTCGGCATCAATCCGTTGCGCTCGGCGAAATCGGCGCAATGGATGAAGAGCCATCTGCACGGCACCATCATCCCGGACGCGCTGATCGCGCGCATGGACAAGGCCGCCGACCCCGCCCGCGAGGGCATCCGCATCTGCCTCGAACTGATCGACGAGCTGGCCACCATTCCCGGCATCGCCGGCGTCCATATCATGGCGCCGGGCAACGATACCGCGATTCCGGAAGTGATCGCCGAAGCCAAGAGCCGCGTGCACGTCGCCGCGGTTTAGGCTTTTTGGTGCATGATCTTTTCGGAACCGGCTTCCACCCAGGATCGAGTCCGGGGCAGGCTTTTTCCGGATCATGCTTAAGCCGGCTCCTCCACGGTGCGGATGTCGACCTCCGATTTCAGCGTGCGGTGCACCGGACATTTGTCGGCCATTTCCATGAGCCGCGCGCGCTGTTCGGCATCCAGATCACCCTCGAGCGTAATGACGCGCTCGATGCGATCGATCATGCCTTCTTTGGTTTCGCACTCGGCGCAATCGGCAGCGTGAATTTTGTTGTGCCGGAGACGAACCGAAGTCCGGGTCAGCGGCAGCTTCTTGCGATCGGCGTAAAGCCGCAGCGTCATCGACGTGCAGGCGCCGAGCGCGGCCAGCAGAAGATCGTACGGACCCGGCCCGCTGTCGAGCCCGCCCACCTGCATCGGTTCGTCCGCTATCAGATGGTGTCTGCCGGCAATGACGTCCTGCTGGAACATGCCGTGCCGGGTTTCCCGCACAAGGACGGTGCCGGGCGCGGTGTCTTCTTCGGCCTCGGCCTCAGCCGCCATGTCGAGATAGCGCTCGGCCCAGGCAGCGATGACGTTGGCGACATAGGTGTCATCGCTGCGGCGGCTGAGCAGATGATCGGCGCCCGTGAGCGAGATGAAGCTCTTGGGGTGTTTGGCTGCGATGAAGATGCGGCTGGCGTTTTCGATACCCACGATCTCGTCGGTCGGGGCATGGAAAATCAGCAACGCCTTGTGCAGACTGGCGATCCGCGCGGCGAGATTTTGTTCGGCGATGTCGTCGAGCAACGTCCGGCGGATGCGGAACGGCCGGCCGTGGAGCGTCACTTCGACTTCGCCCTTGGCGTCGATTTCGGGAAGGCGGCCGCCGAACAGGCCGGCGACATGCGCCGGATCGAACGGCGCGCCGATCGTCACTACCGCGCGGGCCTCGGCGATGCGATGCGCGGCGGCAAGCACCGCGGCGCCGCCGAGGCTGTGGCCTATCAGCATCGCCGGCGCGGCAACCGTCTGCCGCAGATGATCCGCGGCGGCAACGAGATCGTCGACATTCGAGGAGAATGTCGTATTGGCGAATTCGCCTTCGCTGGCGCCGAGCCCGGTGAAATCAAACCGCAGCACGGCGATGCCGTGCATCTTGAGGCCTTCGGCGATGCGGCGCGCCGCCCTGATGTCCTTGCCGCAGGTAAAGCAATGCGCGAACAGCGCCACCGCCCGGGTCGGCCCGTCCGGCCGGTCGAGCAGCGCGGCCAGCTTTAGTCCCTCGGCGCTGGAAAAATCGAATTTTTCGGCCGGCATCGGTGCCTCCTACCGGGTTTACCGCCAGACAATGTGGATGTGTCGACCGCTTACGGGAAGATACAGAATCCGCAGAGGCGTTGGCCCCGTTTGCAGAGGTGCCCATTCGCCGATGCTCCCAACTGTCGGCGGGCCGCGCGATTTCGCTTTAACCGCGTCAAACGCAAAGAAGGGCTGCCGCTGTGGACAGCCCTTCCATTGTCAAGCCGCGGCCCGGTTGCGCGAAGCGATCTCGCCCGCACGCATGAGCCGGTGACGAATTACGTCACCTGGCAGGAGCCTCGGCAGAGGCGAGGATCCAGTTCATGACTGCCGGCGACCGCGGCGATGGACAATGAGACACTGGATCACCTCCTTTCGGTTGTTAACGATGGCTCCAATATAGAGCCGTTTCTGCGATTCGGAAGCCGTGTTTGCGCAAGCCCGTCACCCGTTGCAGCCAACGCGATAGGAAGTTCACCGCCCAGCTCCCGCATCGCGGCGTTCGAGCTCTCAGCGTTAGCGGATGCCTTCGCGAAGCGCGGCCAGTCGACGACCTCCAAGCGTCGCGAAAGTCGAATTTTTTCGGCGGGCATGGGCGCCCCCTCTTGCGACTATGTGCCATTATTGACACAATCCGGGATCATGATAGATCGCGCGAAGAAGATCACAGCGCGCTTTTATCTTACCCCGACCGGCCGGAAACCCGTGCGGGAATGGTTGACCGCATTGCCCAGGGAAGACCGGCGCACCATCGGAAAGGATATTCAGAAAGTCGAGTTCGGATGGCCCATTGGGATGCCCTACTGCCGAAGCCTCGGGCATGGCCTTTGGGAGGTACGGAGCGACCTTTTGGGAGGCCGCATAGCGCGAGTGATTTTCTCAATCGTCGGCGGAGAGATGGTGCTGCTGCACGGTTTTGAGAAGAAAACGCAGAAGACGCCAAAGCATGACGTCGAGCTTGCGCTCAAGCGCAGCCGGGAGATTGTGAAATGACAAAAAGAGAAAGCATAAAAAAAAGAAAAGGCTCAATCGATCGCAGCGAAACGTTCGATGAGTTCCTCGAAAAGGATGGCCTCCTAGCTGAGACTGAAGACGCCGCGATCAAGGAAATCATCGCCGACCAAATCAAGGGCGCGATGCACAAGCAACGCTTGAGCAAGACAGCGATGGCAGCGCGCATGAAAACCAGTCGGCGCCAGCTCGATCGGCTGCTCGATCCCAATAATCCATCCGTCACGCTCGCGACGCTGCGCCGCGCGGCGAGTGCTGTGGGACGAACATTGAGGGTGGAGTTAGAGTAGGCGGTGTCTAAACAGCGGCATTAAAGATGCCAAGGAACGGGATGCATCCGCCCGCCGAAAAGGTGGCGCATCATGCCGCGGCTTCGACGTTCGCCCGGAACGGTACGGCAGCAATCACTGCATCCGCAGCACGACCTCGAAAATCAGGATCGGCGCGCAATTCGTCGATGGTGCGTGGCGCGGGAAACTTTTCGCCGCTGAGATCCGACCAGTCCTCGGCTGCAAATTCCAGGACTTCCGCCGCCTTTTGAAGGACCTCGTCGATCGTGTCGGCGGCCGTAAATACGCCGGGCACATCGGGGAAAGACACGCCATAACAGCTGTCGGCGTCCTTATGGATGAGAGCAATGTAGTGTGCCATTCGGCCCGCCCGCTCAGTCCTTTTCCCACCCGGCGTCTCGATATATAGCGCGCACAGTCCCTTTCGGAAGATCGCGCCTGGGGTGCGGGATGATGACCCGCCGCTGCAGTGCACGATGAATGAATTTATGATGTGATCCGGCGACTGACACGAGTTCAAATCCCTCCCGTTCCAACCGTCGAATGATATCACGGCTGTCCTTTAGCAAACGTCGCCCCCACCCGACTCAATCTACCGCCCCAGCTCTCGCATCGCCGCATCCAAGCCCTCCAGCGTCAGCGGATACATCCGCCCGCCAACGAGCTGCCGCATCATGCGGATCGATTCGGTAAAATCCCATTCGCGTTCGGCGACCGGATTGAGCCAGACGCAGGACGGATAGGTCTCCGCGACGCGCTGCATCCACACGCTGCCGGCTTCCTCGTTGAAGTGCTCGACCGAGCCGCCCGGCGCCACGATCTCGTAGGGCGACATCGAGGCGTCGCCGACGAAGATCACCTTGTAGTCGTGCGGGTAGGTGTGCATCACGTCCCAGGTCGGCGTCGTCTCGGTCCAGCGCCGGCGATTTTCCTTCCACACTTTTTCATAGAGGCAGTTGTGGAAGTAGAGATGCACCATGTGCTTGAACTCGGTCCTGGCGGCGGAGAACAGTTCTTCGGTCGCCTTGACGTGCCAATCCATCGAGCCGCCGATGTCGAAGAACAGCAGCACCTTGATGGTGTTGTGCCGCTCCGGCCGCATCAGGATATCGAGATAGCCCTTGTGCGCGGTGCCCTTGATGGTGCCGTCGAGATCGAGCTCGTCCGGCGCGCCGGTGCGGGCGAACTTGCGCAGGCGGCGCAGCGCCAGCTTGATGTTGCGGGTGCCGAGTTCGACGTCGCCGGCGAGATCCTTGAACTCGCGCTTGTCCCACACCTTCACGGCGCGGAAATTGCGATTGCCGTCCTGGCCGATGCGCACGCCTTCGGGATTGTAGCCATAGGCGCCGAACGGCGAGGTGCCGGCGGTGCCGATCCATTTCTTGCCGCCCTGGTGGCGGCCTTTCTGCTCGGCGAGGCGCTGACGCAGCGTTTCCAGAAGCTTGTCGAGGCCGCCCAGCGCCTCGATCAGCTTCTTCTCTTCTGCGGTGAGATGTTTTTCCGTGAGCTTCTTGAGCCACTCCAGCGGAATGTCGGCGGTCAGCGCGTCAGCGATGAAATCGAGGCCTTTGAAGACGTGGCCGAAGACGCGGTCGAAGCGGTCGAGATTGCGCTCGTCCTTCACCAGCGCCGCTCGCGACAGGTAGTAGAAATCCTCGATGCGCCGGCCGGCGAGGTCCTTCTCCATCGCCTCCATTAAAGTCAGGTATTCGCGCAGCGTCACCGGGACCCCGGCCGCTTTCAGCTCGTGGAAGAAGGCCGCAAACATACAGACATTGTAGACCTGAGTAACGCAATCCGACTACATCGGCATCACTCTCTTCGTTATGAATTCAGCAAGGCATTGAAATTATGTAATTTTCCGACATTAAGAGATATATCTTGCGTTATAACTCCGTATGAGCTATCTAAAGATATATCTCAGAAAGGAACGTAAACATGCACGGACACTACGAATCTCACGGTGAAAGACACTGCGGCGGCCGTCATCGGCGCGGCCACTCGCGCGACCACGGCTATGGCGGTCGGCACGGTCGTGGCGGCTCGGACCGCATGGGGCCCGACGACATCCGCGCCGGACGTATGCTGGCCCAGGGCGATCTGCGCCTCATCGCGCTCGCCTTCATCGCCGACGCGCCGCGGCACGGTTACGAGATCATCAAGCTGGTCGAGGAAAAAACCGTGGACTGGTACAGCCCGAGCCCGGGCATCGTCTATCCGACGCTGACCTATCTCGAGGAAGCGGGCTACGTCACCGCCTCGACCGAAGGCAGCAAAAAGCTTTACGCCATCACCGAGGAAGGCCGCGCCTATCTCGCCGCCAATCGCCATCTCGCCGATGCCGTCCTCGCCCGCCTCGACGCGCTTGGCGAACGCGCCACCCGGATGCGGCGGGCCGCGGAGAACGAGCGCGACAGCCGGCGCACATTGCCGCCGCTGGTCGACGCCGCCTTGGCACATTTGCGCGAGACTGTCGGCAAACGCCTCGACGACGATGCCGAAGCCCAATCGCATCTGGTCGAAATCCTCGCCCGCGCCGCAGCCGAGCTGCAGCGAAAGTAGGACCGGCGTCGGCTGATCCGGGATGCGGCTGATCAGACCGGAATGCGGACGGTCGCCCGCAAGCCGCCGAGCGGCGAGTCGCCGAGCGTGATGTCGCCGCCGTGGGAGCGCGCGATGTCGCGGGCGATGGCCAAGCCAAGGCCGGTACCGCCCTGGTCCTGATTGCGAGCGTCGTCGAGACGCAGGAACGGCTTGAATACGTCCTCGCGCAGCGGCGGCGGGATGCCCGGCCCGTCGTCGTCCACCGTCACCGTCAGCCAGCGGTGATCGCGATGGCCGGTGATGGCGACGGTGGAGGCAAACCGCGCCGCGTTGGAAACCAGATTGGCCAGACAGCGTTTGAACGCCGCCGGCCGCACGCTGACTTCCGGCGGGCCGTGAAACGCGGCGCTCGCCCGGTGCCCGTGACGCTCGCTGTCGAGCTTGAGCTCGTCGAGCATGGCGGCGATATCGGTCGGGGCCGACTGCTCGCCCAAATCGCCGCGCGCAAAAGCGAGATAGGCTTCGAGCATGCCCGCCATCTCGTCGACGTCCTTTTTGATCGCCTCCACTTCCGGGATGTCGCCGAGCAAAGCCAGTTCGAGCTTGAAGCGGGTCAGGATGGTGCGCAGATCGTGCGACACGCCGGCCAGCATGGTCGTGCGCTGTTCGATGGCGCGCTCGATGCGGGTCTTCATTTCCAGGAATGCCGCCGCCGCGCGCCGGACTTCGCGCGCGCCGCGCGGGCGGAAATTCGCCGCTTCGCGGCCCTTGCCGAACGCCTCGGCGGCGTCGGCCAGCCGCACGATCGGGCGGATCTGATTGCGCAGGAACAGAATGGCGATGGTGAGCACGACCAGCGAGGTCGCCACCATCCACAGCACGAAGACCCACGAGTTGGCGACGTAGGCGTCGGCGCGGCGCGCGAACACCCGCATGATGGTGTCGTCGAGCTTGATGCGGATTTCCAGGATTGACGAACGGCCGACGGTGTCGATCCAGAACGGCAGCCCGATCTGCTTGTGGATTTCGTCCGACAACGCCGCATCGAGTTGCGAGAAGAACGGTTTCGGGCCGGGCGGCGGCAATTGCGTTTCGGAGAGGAAATCGACCACGAGGCCGAGCCGATCCTGAGCGATGCGGCGGAGCTGGGCGCGATCGGCGCCCTGCGGATAGGTTTTGTAGACGTCGATGAGGGTCGCGATCTCCTGCGTCACCGCCGAAGACAGGTAATAGTTGACGAGGCTCGACTGCCGCTCGACGAACAGCAAAGCGAACACCGCTTGCAGCACCACCATGGGCAGGATGATGATGAGAAGGGCGCGGGCATAGAGCCCCTTCGGCATGATCATTTTGAGCCACTGGGTGAAGCGGACCCAGGGGCTGGCGATCGGGGCAGCGATTGAGCCGGCGGCGGCGGCGGCCGCGTTGGCGGCGCTCATCAACTGGCTCGCCGCGCTGCGGATGCGTCCGATGCCGTCGTCCAGCGTGGTCATGGTGCCGCTCACGGCGCCGCAACCAGCCGGTAGCCCAAGCCGCGCACGGTCTGAACGATAAGGGGATTGGCCGGATCGCTTTCGACCTTGCGGCGCAGCCGGTTGACCTGCACGTCGACGGTGCGTTCGCTGACGCCGTCGCCGTTACCGGCCAGCGCCTGCCGCAGCACCGTCTCGCCGACATTGGCGGCGAGCACGCGCAGCATGTCACGCTCGCGGTCGGTGAGGCGGATGGTCTCCTCGCCGCGGCGCAGTTCGCCGCGGGCGAGGTGAAATACGAACGGCCCGAAGCGCACCAATTCGGCGGGCGGAGCGCTCGGCGGCCGGGCGCGGCGCAGGATGCTGCCGACGCGCAGCGACAGCTCGCGCGGCTCGAACGGTTTGGCCAGATAGTCATCGGCGCCGATTTCGAGGCCTTCGATGCGGCTCTCCTTCTCGTCCCGGGCCGTCAGCATCAGGATCGGCACCGCCGATCCGGCGCGGATCGCGCGGGCAAAATCAAAGCCGCTCTCGCCCGGCATCATGACGTCGAGAATGAGCAGATCGAAGTTGAGACTTTCGAGCTTGGCCCGCGCGTCGCGCGAACTCTCGGCGGTGGTGACGCGGTAGCCCTCGCCGACCAGGAAGCGGAGCAACAGGGCGCGGATGCGGCGATCGTCGTCGACGACGAGCAGATGCGGCGCGTCATCGGCCGGCTTCGCGGCGAGCGTCGTCATGAGGCTCCGTCTTTGCCGTTCGGCCGGGTGCGGTCGGCGGTTGCGATCAGATGCAGGACGCGTTCGCGGTCTTCGGCATCGATCATGCCGGCGAGAAAGCGGCGCGCGATCTCGCGGGCGCCCGGCCCGAGCTGGTCGAGCACGCGCCCGATGCGCGCTGTCTGCAGCCCGGCAAGATTTATCGCCAGCGTTTCGCCCGCGGGACTGGCATAAAGCAGCCGCTGGCGCCGGTCGGCGCCGGCCTTTTGCACGACATAGCCTTCATCGATCAGTTGCTTGAGCACGCGGCCGAGCGACTGCTTGGTGATTTTCAAAACGTCGAGCAGCTCGGCAACTTTCATACCGGGGTTGCGGTTGACGAAGTGCAGCACGCGGTGGTGGGCGCGTCCGAAGCGGAGCTTTTCCAGCACCTGGTCGGGGTCGCCGACGAAGTCGCGGTATGCGAAGAACAGAAGCTCGATGAGATCCCAGCAGGGTTCTCGCGCTGCGGCTGCGGTTTCGACCGCCGCGGTCGCGGAGCGGGATGAACTCGGGGTCGTGAGACTGATGTCGGCCATTACGTCAGCTGTACCATTATGTCAGCCATATTGACATATTTCGCTTTGATTGATACCCCCAAAAGCGAAATGTCGTGGCAACATCGTGCCTGGCTTCTTCACAGCGCGACGTTGTCCGGGCGCCGAACGGCGCTCTTAATTAGGGCAAATGCGACCATAGCGGGAGATGGTTCCCGACGCAAAAGTCCACGGCGGCGCGCAAAGGCCCCGCGCAATGCGCAAAACTCAAGGCACGGAACGGGCCATCCGCGCCAAGGGAGACAATGCCATGGCGGTGCCCTTCGACCAACGTCCCGACCTGGTCTGGTTTGACGGCAAGCTCGTTCCCACCGCCGATTGCAAAGTCAACGTGCTTACCCACGGCCTGCATTACGCCAGCGCCGTGTTCGAGGGCGAACGCGCCTATGGCGGCGAGATTTTCAAGAGCCTCGAGCATTCCGAGCGCCTCAAGCGATCGGCGCAGCTGATGGATTTTGAAATCCCTTACAGCGTCGCCGAGATCGAAGCGGCCAAGCGGCTCGTCCTTGAGAAAAACAATCAGACGGACGCCTATGTGCGGCCGATCGCCTGGCGCGGCTCGCAGCAGCTCGGCGTTTCCGCGCAGCACAACCAGATCCATCTCGCCATCGCCACCTGGGAATGGCCGAGCTATTTCGATCCCGCGCAGCGGCTTAAGGGCATCCGGCTCGATCTCGCGGAATACCGCCGTCCCGATCCGCGAACCGCGCCGGCGCTGGCCAAGGCGTCATGCCTCTACGCCATCTGCACCATCTCCAAGCATCGCGCCGAGCGGCGCGGCTTCGCCGATGCCATGATGCTCGACTGGCAGGGGCGCGTCGCCGAGTGCACCGGCGCCAACATTTTCTTCGTCAAGGACGGCAAGATCCACACCCCGATCGCCGATTGCTTCCTCGCCGGCATCACCCGCGCAACCGCGATCGCGCTGGCGCGCCGGCACAATATCGAGGTGGTCGAGCGCCGCATCATGCCGGAGGAGCTCGCCGGCTTCTCCGAATGCTTCATCACCGGGACTGCCGCCGAGGTCACCGCGGTTTCCGAAATCGCCGACTGGACGTTCACGCCCGGCCGCATCACCCAGCAACTGATGAGCGACTACACGGCCGAGGTGCAGCCGAAGGGCAAAGCCGCGGCGGCGTAGAGTATCGCGGTAAAAAGCCACGTATTGGCGTTGCCGGTAAAGGTGACATTGTTCGCGGCGACCGGAACGCGGTAAGCTGCCGTCCGCAATGAACCAGGCCGTCCGCCCGCGCATCGCCGCCTCCGCCTGTCCGCACGACTGTCCGTCGACCTGCGCGCTCGAGGTCGAGGTTTTCGGCAAGCACAGCATCGGGCGTGTCCGCGGCGCCGAGGACAATGCCTATACAGCCGGCGTGATCTGCGCCAAGGTCGCGCGCTACGCCGAGCGCGTGCATCATCCCGACCGCCTCAAGCACCCCCTGCGCCGTACCGGCGCGAAGGGCAGCGGAGCATTTGCGCCGATCTCGTGGGACGACGCGCTCGACCTCGTCGCCGAGACATTCAACCGCGCCGAACGGGCGCACGGCTCCGAAGCGGTCTGGCCGTATCTCTATGCCGGCACCATGGGCTACGTCATGCGCGACGGTATCCATCGGCTGCGGCACGCCAAGAAGTATTCCGGCTTCTTCTCCACCATCTGCGTCAATCCGGCCTGGACCGGCTTCATCGCTGGCACCGGCAAGCTCGCCGGCACCGATCCGCGCGAAATGGCGAAATCCGACCTGGTCGTGATCTGGGGCACCAATGCGGTGAACACCCAGGTCAACGTGATGACGCATGCCACCCGCGCCCGCAAGGAAGGCGGCGCCAAGATCGTCGCCGTCGACATCTATATGAACGGCACGATGCGGCAGGCCGATCTGCCGGTGCTGATCCGGCCCGGGACCGACGGCGCGCTGGCCTGCGCGGTGATGCATTGCCTGTTTCGCGACGGCAAGGCCGATTGGGAATATCTCGACCGTTACACCGACGCGCCGCGCGAACTCGCCGCGCATTTGCGCGCGCGCGACCCGCAATGGGCGTCGCGCATTACCGGGGCGCCGGTGGAAACGATCGAAGCCTTCGCCCGCCTGGTTGGCGACAACAAGCGCGCCTATTTCCGTCTCGGTTACGGATTTTCGCGCTCGCGCAATGGCGCCATCAACATGCATGCGGCAAGCTGCATCGCGGCTGTCACCGGCGCGTGGCGCTACGAAGGCGGCGGCGCCTTTCACAATAACGGCGCCGTCTTCCATCTCAATGCCGGTTTGATCGAAGGCACCGACCTGCGCGATCCGTCGATCCGCATGCTCGACCAGTCGCGCATCGGCGCTGTCCTGACCGGCGATCAGGATGCGCTGCTTGGCGGGCCGCCAGTCACGGCCATGCTCATTCAGAATACCAATCCGGTATCGGTCGCTCCCGATCAGGAGACGGTCAAGCGCGGCTTTGCCCGCGATGATCTGTTCGTCTGCGTGCACGAGCAGTTCATGACCGACACCGCCAAGATGGCGGATGTGGTCTTGCCGGCCACCATGTTCGTCGAGCACGACGACTTCTACACCGCCGGCGGCAGCCAATACATTCTGTTCGGCCCGAAGCTGATCGAGCCGCCCGGCGAATGCCGCTCGAACCACGAGGTGATCTGCGCCCTCGCCAAGCGGCTCGGCGCCGAGCATGCCGGCTTCGCCATGACGCCGCGTGAATTGATCGACGCCACCCTGCAGAAGTCCGGCTGGGGAACGCTTACGGACCTCGAGGCCAATCGCTGGATCGACTGCCAGCCGGATTTTGCCGCCGCGCATTATCTCGACGGCTTCGCCTATCCGGACGGCAAATTCCGCTTCAAGCCGGACTGGCCGGCGGTCCCGTTCAAGCGCTGGCACCGGACCCACGTCCCGCCGTCGATTCCCGCCCTGCCCGACCACTGGGAGGTGATCGAGGAAGCTGATAACGAGCACCCGTTCCGCCTGGCGACCTCGCCGGCGCGGGGCTTTCTCAATTCGAGCTTTACCGAAACGCCGACCTCGCGCGCCCGCGAGCAGCGCCCCACGGTGATGATCCATCCGGACGACGCCTCAGCGCTCGCGGTTGCCGACGGCGACGAGGTCAAGCTCGGCAACCGGCGCGGCGCGGTACGGCTGCACGCCCGCGTGTTCGACGGCGTTCGCCGCGGCGTACTGATCGCCGAATCGCTGTGGCCCAATTCCGCCTATGCCGACGGCCGCGGCATCAACACCCTGACCGGCGCCGATCCGGTGGCGCCGTTCGGCGGCGCCGCCTTCCACGACAACCGGGTTTGGCTGCGGAAGCCGGCGTAGCTGATTTTTTTGGAATCAAGCAAGCGAGGAAATGGCAATGCCCAGGCTGCGTTATATCGAGGAAAGCGAAAAGACCCCGCACGCGCGCGAACTGATCGAATCGGCCAAGCGCACCGGCGCGCCCGACCCGCGCGTGGTCAGCGTGATGACGCGCGGCAAGCTCGGCACCGCCTGGGTCGAGTACTGGAACAAGCTGCTGTATCAGGGCGTCCTGCCGCACAAGCTCAAGGAGATGTGCCGCATCAAGATCTCGGTCGCGCATCAGTGCGGCTATTGCTCGACGGTGCGCTCGAATGTCGCCAAGGCGGAAGGGCTGACCGAAGCCATGATCGGCGACCTGTTCGATTACGCCGGCAGCAAGCAGTTCAGCGCGCGCGAAAAGGCGGCGCTGCATTACGCCGATTTGTTCAAACAGGGCGAGCACGCCATCGACAAAGACGAGGTCTATGCCGATCTCGCCAAGCACTTCAGCGATGAAGAGATCATCGAGCTTGGCCTGTTCTGCGCCGAGGTCGACGGCGTCGGCAAGTTCGTCAAATCCCTCAATGTGCTGAGTTGGGAAGAAGCCTGCGAGCTCAATCCCAGGCTCAAGAGCGAAGCGACGCAGGTCGCCGCGGAATAGGGCCGCCGCGCGACGGCGCTGGCGGCGGACCTAACGACCGAGCTGCATCATGCCGAGCGTCGCGCGGCCGAGCAGGCCGTAAGGATTGGCGAGCGTTTCCAGCAACTCGAAATGGTTATACTCGGCGCCGACAAGGAGCTCGACCGGCTTGCCTGTCGCCTTCGCCGCAGCGGCGAAGTCGCGCGCCTGGCGGACAAATTCCGGCGTCTCCAGGGTGCCGTGCGCGACCATGATCGGGCCGCTCAGCCGGGCGACATGGCGCTGCGGGCTGAGCGCTTCGACCACCGCATCGCTGAACCGGATGTAATCCGAGCGGGCGGAACGCCGCACCGGTTCGAGGTCGTACATGCCGGAAATGACGAGACCGCCCCGCACGGTATCGGCCGGCAGACCGAAATCGCCGACCCAGTCGGTGGTCAGGATGACGCCGGCGAGATGCCCGCCGGAGGAATGGCCGCAGACATAGAGCCGCCGCGGATCGCCGCCGAAGCTCGGCGCGTTGGCGTAGACCCAGGCGACCGCGCGACGCACCTGATCAGCGATCGGCGTCAGGTCGCCGTCGGTCGTGACCACATTGTCGAAATCGAGCGCCGCGAAGTGCGCGCCGGCGCCGACAAACATTTCGGCTGGAAACGCAACATTCCTGGCTTCGCCCTGCCGCCAGGCGCCGCCGTGAACAAATAGGCAGACCGGCGCATTGGCGACCGGCGCGGCGTAAAGGTCGAGGCGCTCGTTCGGCCCGCCGCCATAAGCCAGCCGCCGCGGCTCGCCCAGGCGGGCGCGCGTCAGTGCGCTGTTGGCCGCAAAGCGCGCCAGGATTTGCTGCATGTTGGGGGCGTATTTGATTTGCGTGTAGGCGTCGTCCAGTTCCTCCTGGTCCATGTCGAGAAACACGCGTGGACCTTTTTGCCGCGCGGGCGGGGACTGTGCTGCTGCGGCGGCTGTTGGAACTCTCTGGGTGGCCTGCGTCACCGAACCATTCCTCTTGTCCTGTCAAATCGGCGCGAACGATAGCGGAAACCGCGCGCCAGTCCAGCGCCCGGGAACAGGAACGATCGCGACCGAAAACTGCGCTACGTCGCCGAGCCCGCCATACTCATAAACAGGATGCGCCAGCCAGCGCAGAAACCGGAACAACCGAAAGCGCGGGCGCTTGAGCAGGCTTAAATCGAGGATTACTTCGGGGCTTCGCGCTCGGCCGGGGCCCCTGCCCAGCGCGCGATCGCGGCATCGTCTTCGGCTTTGGCTTCGACCCAGGACGTTGCCGCGGCAGTTTCCACGCGCTTCCAGAACGGCGCCCGCGATTTCAGGTAGTCCATGAGGAACGAGGTCGCCGCAAATGCCGCCTCGCGATGGCTCGATGCCGTCACCACCAGCACAATCACCTCGCCCGGCGCAATTCGCCCGTAGCGGTGGATCACGGTCACGCCGAGCAGCGGCCAGCGCGCGCACGCTTCCTCGACATGGCGGGCGATCTCCGCTTCGGCCATGCCCGGATAATGTTCGAGGGTCAGTGCCGCGATCGGTTCACCGTTTTCGTCGGCGCGACAAACCCCCGTGAAAGTCACGACTGCGCCGATATCGGTCCGCCCGCGCGTTAACGCCGCGGTTTCCGCGGCGACATCGAACGCCTCGCGCTGCAGGCGAATGGTGGCGGTCATTGATACGCCTTAGCCGCCGGTCATCGGCGGAAAGAACGCGATCTCGCCGGCGCCCGCGATCGCCGCGTCAGGCCGCACATGGCGGTGATCGATGGCCGCGCGGATCACCTTGGCGTTCTCGAACGCGTAGGCATACTGCTCGTCGCGCCGGGCGAGCCAAGCCAACAGCTCGCCGATCGTTGCGACACCGGCGGGTGGATCGATCTGTTCCTCGGCCTTGCCGACACGCTCTCGCACCCACGCGAAATAGACAAGCTTCACGCATCCTCCCGGGTCAGGTGATGCAGGCCCGCTTGCAGGTAGTCCCACCCCGTATAGATCGTCAGCAAAGCCGAAAGCCACAACAGCGTGATGCCGATCTTGGTGACCACCGGCACGACCGCGTCGCCGGCATCGCCGGCGATCAGAAAGCCGACGGCGACGAGCTGCAGCGTCGTCTTCCATTTGGCGAGCCGCGTCACCGGCACGCTGACGCGCAACTCGGCGAGATATTCGCGCAGGCCGGAAACCAGGATCTCGCGGCAGAGGATGACGATGGCGGCGAACAGCGACCAGCCGTGAATGGTATCCTCGGCGGCGAGCATCAACAGGCAGGACGAGACCAGGAGCTTGTCGGCAATCGGGTCGAGCATGCGCCCGAGCGAAGATTGCTGCGCCCAGATCCGGGCCAGATAGCCGTCGAGGAAATCGGTGATGGCGGCGGCGATAAAAATAGCCAGCGCAAGCCAGCGCAGCCAAAGCCCGCCGTCGAGAATGCTTTCCCAGAACATGCAGCCGACCACGACCGGTATGGCGGCGATGCGGCCATAGGTCAGAATGTTGGGCAGCGCGAACGGATGGGCACGCAGCCGGCCGGTCGTCGTGGTTGTCGAATTCATGGCTGCACCATAACGCTACGGCGCCGGGGCCGACAGAGCCTTGCTTCGCATGCCAGCTTCGCCGCCCCCGCCCGCCGGTCACCTTGAGGTCTCGTCACGCCGCCCCCTCATGGAAGAATTCATAGATGCGCCGGGCCGTTTCGGCGCTGATACCGTCGACTTGCATCAAGTCCGTGACCGCGGCGCGCTCGATGGCTTTGAGCGTGCCGAAATGGTGCAGCAACGCGCGCTTTCGCGTCGGCCCGATGCCCGCGATCTCCTGCAGGCCGGCCTCGCGCAGATCGCGCTTGCGGCGGGCCCGGTGGGAACCGATGGCGAAACGGTGCGCCTCGTCGCGCAGCCGCTCCACGAAATACAGCACCGGATCGCGCGGCGGCAGCTTGAACGAGTCGCGGCCCGGAATAAAGAAGGTCTCGCGGCCGGCATCGCGATCCGGCCCCTTGGCGATGGCGACCAGCGGTATCTCGACACCGAGTTGGCCAAGCACCTCCCGCGCCGCGCTGAGCTGTCCCTGCCCGCCATCGATCAGGACGAGGTCCGGCCAAGGCGATTCACTGTCATCGACCTCGAGCGGCGCATCATCGTCTCCCCCGGGCAGGAGGGCATCGGCGGCCGCGGGCCGGCTGGTTGAGTTCAATTGAATGACATCTGCGGACCCATCACACGGCTCGCCGCTTCGCGGTTCACCGCCCTCTCCCACGAATGGCGTGGCCACCTGGAGCGGCGCTTCGGCCATGAGCCGCTTGAAGCGGCGCGCCAGGACCTCGCGCATCATGGCAAAGTCGTCGCCGGGCGTAAGATCAGCCGAGCGGATGTTGAACTTGCGGTAATCCCGCTTGCGGAAGCCCTCGGGCCCGGCGACGATCATGGCGCCGACTGCGTTCGAACCCGCGATGTGGCTGTTGTCGTAGACCTCGATCCGCCGCGGCACCCGCGGCAGGCTGAAAGTCTCGGCCAGCTGGCGCAGCAGCCGCTGCTGCGAGGACGTCTCGGCAAGCTTGCGGCCGAGCGCCTCGCGCGCATTGGCAAGCGCATGCTCGATCAAATCCTTTTTTTCGCCGCGCCGCGGCACCATGACCTCGATCCGGTACCCGCTCTTGGTGCCGAGCGCTTCCGCGAGCAATGCGCGATCCTCGATGTCGTGCGAGATCAGGATCAACCGCGGGCACGGTTTGTCGTCATAGAATTGGGCGAGGAACGCTCCGAGGATTTCACCGGACGAGATCGACCGGTCGGCTTTGGGGAAATAGGCGCGGTTGCCCCAGTTCTGCCCGGTGCGGAAGAAGAACACCTCGACACAGGCAAAGCCGCCTTGCTGATGCAGCGCGAAGACATCGGCCTCCTCCACCCCGCGCGGATTGACGCCCTGGTGCGACTGAATGGCAGATAGCGCGGCCAGGCGGTCGCGATAGACGGCGGCACGCTCGAAGTCGAGGCCGACCGAAGCCTTTTCCATCTCGCCGGCAAGCTCGTCCTTGACCGCCTTGCTGCGCCCGGACAGGAACGCGTTCGCTTCGCGCACCAGCACCGCGTATTCGCCGTAGTCGATCTCGTTGGTGCAGGGCGCCGAGCAGCGCTTGATCTGATGCAGCAAACACGGCCGGGTGCGGCTCTCGAAGAACGGATCGCTGCATGAGCGCAGGAGGAACGCGCGCTGCAGCGCATTGATGGTGCGGTTGACGGCCCAGACCGAAGCGAACGGCCCGAAATAATGACCCGGCCGCGTGCGCGATCCGCGATGCTTGAGAATCTGCGGGGCCCAGTAATCGGACGTGATCAGAATGTAGGGGAATGATTTGTCATCGCGCAGCAGCACATTGAAGCGCGGGCGCAGGCGCTTGATCAGGTTGGCCTCAAGCAGCAGCGCTTCGGTCTCGGTGCGGGTCACGACAAATTCGAGCGCGCGAGTGGCCGCGATCATGCGCTCGATGCGGGTATCGAGGCCGGCCGGCCGCGCATAGGCGCGGACGCGGTTTCTGACGTTTTTCGCCTTGCCGACATAGAGCACGTCGCCACGCGCATCGATCATGCGATAGACGCCCGGCTGCGACGGAGCGAGCTTGGCGTAACGGATGATGGCGTCCCGGCCGACGGCCAGCGAGCCATCGTCCTGCTCGCCGCGATTTTGGGCCGTGTCGATCTCGTCCAATACCGGAAGCGAGGCCTCCTCGTCGTCCTCGATGGTCTCGATCTCGGCTTCGATGTCTTTCTTCGGAACGCTCATGCTTCTTGACTGACTATCCGTCTATCCGCGCGTCGCCGGCAAAGGAGCGGCACCGCCGTGTCGCTCGACTTCGAGCTTAGCGCGCGCCCAGGGGCAACCGCGAAATCACATCCGGATGCCACGCGAACGTAAGGTTTGCCGCGGTCGGCGGCCAGGGTCTGGAATTTGTGTCCGCCTTCACGGCGGGACACGGACAATACGCCGCAAAGCGCGCAGCGCTTGCTTGGAATTGTACGAGATCCGCGACCCTGCAAGTTCCCAATATTTGTGTTTTCCAAGAATTAGGAGTTATTTAACCGTACTTCAGACCGCTATTAAGAAAATATTAGGTATAATAGCGACGCGCGGAAGACTATTTTCGCCACAATGTTGTCAACAAATACAAAACGGCTGTGTCCTTTCTGCACTAGACGCAAAGCCGGCTGCGAATACTATAAAAGGACCTACGCGTAACGGAGGTCCTCAGATGAAGCGATTATTTCTAGCGGGAGTGGGCTTGTTGGCGCTGGCCGGCGCGGCCGCGGCGGCCGATCTGCCCCCCGGCCCCGGACCCTACTACAAGGCCCCGGCCTACCTGCCTCCGGCTTACAACTGGAGCGGCTTCTATCTCGGCGTGAACGGCGGCGGCGGCTTTGGCACGTCGAACTGGGACTCGGCCGGCGGCTTCAACATGACCGGCGGGCTCGTCGGCGGCACCGTCGGCTACAATTACCAGATGGGACCCGCCGTCTTCGGTGTTGAAGGCGACATCGATTGGAGCGACATCAGCGGCTCGACCACCGGCGGCGGCTGCGTCGCCGGCTGCACGACCAACGATACCTGGCTTTCCACGGTGCGCGGGCGCCTAGGTTACGCGGCCGACCGTTTCATGCCCTTCGTCACCGGCGGCGGCGCGTTCGGCAACATCAACGCTTCGACGCCGGGCTCCCGGGGTCCAGCACCACCAACGCCGGCTGGACCGTCGGCGGCGGGTTGGAGTTCGCCATCGCCGGTCATTGGACCGCCAAAGCGGAATATCTCTATGTCGACCTCGGGAAGTTCAATTGCGGCGCCGGCTGCGCCGCAGGCGCTACGACCGACAACGTCTCGTTCACGACCAGCCTCATTCGCGCCGGCATCAATTACCGGTTCTGATCTTCACGCGACGTGTATCAGCGCGAGAGCTTAAAAGCCCCGGGCGAAAATCCCGGGGCTTTCCGTTGCGCCGGCCGCTAGGCCTTCAGCGTCGTGGCGGCAAAGGCCGGCACGCGTGCCGCGAAGTTATCGAGCCAGGCGACGAGACGCGGGTGGTCGGCACGCCAACTTCCGCCAAAGCGGAGATCGCGATAACCGAGCGCGCAGGCGAGCGTGATCTGCCCGACATTGGGCAGTGCGGGGCTGGCGCCGAGTGCCGGCGGCGCGGCTTCCAGCACGGCAAGCGCGCGGGTGACCTTCCCGGCCTGGTGCTCGAGCCATTTCGCATCGTGGTGTTCGGGCGCGCGCCAGCGGCCCTCATAGACCGTCAGGATCGAGGCATCGAGAACACCATCGCATAACGCCTGCAGCCGCAACGCCGCAAACCGCGGCGCCGCTTCGTGCGGAATGATTTTGCCGCCGCCGGCGCGATAATCGAGATATTCGAGGATCACGCGCAAGTCATAATAGGCGTCGCCGTCCTCGGTGATCAGCACGGGAATCTTGCCGAGCGGATTCTGCCCGCGGACGCTATCACGCGGGTCCATGGTGTCGGTTGGCTCGACCTTCACATCGTCGAGGCCGAGTACTGACACTGCGATCTGCACTTTGCGGCCGAACGGAGAAGGCGCGGCGGAACGGAGGATCATCATAAAGGCACAGTTACCATCGGTTCATGCAGCCGCATTGAAACGACAAAATTGAAAAGAAAACAACGGCGGCGGCAGGGGTGCCCGCCGCACGGTATCGCTTCAGCCCTGGGCTCGCGCGCGACGCGGCTGCGTCGTTGTTATTATTATGGCGCGATCTCTGCGGAAAACCGGTGTCCACCCCGGATCAGATCCGGGACGGCATTTCCGATCGTGCTCTAGCCGGTGACGACCAGATTGACCGCCTTCGGACCCTTGCCTTTCTTGTCGGGTTCGACGTCGAAGCTGATGCGCTGCCCCTCGATCAGCGATTTCAGCCCCGCGCGTTCCACGGCGGTGATGTGTACGAACACGTCGCGACCCCCGTCATCGGGCTTGATGAAGCCGTAGCCGCGTTCGCCGTTGAAAAATTTGACCGTACCGGTCATTGCCATCGAGCAACTCCTTCCCCGTGGTTGCTTCGCCGCCGGCCCCCACGGCGCGACGGCTTGGCCGGACATCCACAACGGGTAAGGCTGCAGCCGCAGACGGCCTCAGCTCCGCCGGCCCCCCACAGGAGGCGGAACGTCTAAGCCAGCAACAGTTCAATTAGACCAATTTTTGCGTGTGGAAAAGTGGGCGACTACCGTTAGCCGCCGCCCGACCGCCGTTCCGGGGCCAACCAGTCGGTTCTGACCGTTGCCTTCGGCGACAATATCCGGGCCAGGGCGGGCATCAGAATCTGCAAGTCCGCTTCGAGCGTGAACGGCGGATTGACCACGATCAGACCGGAGCCGACGAGACCGGCGCCCTCGCGCGGCGGTCCGAGCCCAAGCTCGCAGCGCAGAACATTGGGCACGGCAAGCTTCCTGAGTCGCCGCGCCAGCGCGTCTGGCGCTGCCCGTTCCGTGATCGGATACCACAGCATGTAGATGCCGGTCGGCCATTTGCAATGCGCGGCCGCAAGCGCGCTCGGCAGCCGGGTAAGGTCAGCCGCATCTTCGAAGGGTGGATCGACCACAACGAGGCCGCGCCGCTCTTGGGGCGGCACATAGGCGCCAAGCGCGGTCCAGCCGTCGATCGCCAAGGCCTTGACGCGAACGTCACCGCGCAACGTTGCGGCAAGCAAAGCTGCGGATCGCGGCTCGAGCTCGCAGGCGATCAGCCGGTCTTGCCGCCGCAGCAGATGTTGCGCGATGAGCGGGGAACCGGGATAGAACCTGAGCTTGCCATCGGGGTTGAGCGCGGCAAGGACGTCGAGATAGGGCTCAAGCAACGACGGCGACGCTCCGTTTCGCGCCGCCTGCCATAGTCGGGCGATCCCGTCCCACCATTCGCCGCTGCGGCTAGCCTCCGGCGCAAAGAGGTCGTAGCGGCCGCCGCCGGCATGGGTGTCGATGACGCGAAAGGCGGCGGGTTTGCCGCGCAGATGCTCGAGGATGCGCGTCAGCACGGCATGCTTGTGCACATCGGCGAAATTGCCGGCGTGGAAAGCGTGGCGATAATTCATCGCTGATATCGGATTTCCATGGATTACGCCGGGGTACGACCAACTGCGAGTTTAGCCGATAAAATGGGGATTTCTCATACGTTGTTCTTGCATGGCGTACGCTGCTGTTCCATTTCGGCTGCGTGCACAATGCGTGCAAGGTGCGTGCACGGAGACACCGTTCGCGATCGTTCCCACAATGACAGCCTACGTAGAATAGAGAGGCGAAAAGCCGTCCAAGCCGTCCAAGCCGTCAGAAGTACAATCAGCATGCGGGTTTGTTGCGTTAAGGCGTGCCGTCCCATGCCGCCCACGAGCCGTCCAAACGCCGAGGTAAGCCATGCCGAATTCGATTGACCAAAGCGAGCGTCGCAAAAATCGGATCAAACTGACAAAGCGATCCGTCGAGAGCCTGCCGGCCGCCGCCACCGCCATCATCTGGTACGACGACAAGCTTGCCGGTTTTGGCGTGCGGATCATGCCGACCGGCCGACGCTTCTACTTCGCGCGCTACCGCAATAAGCATGGCCGGTCGCGGTGGTTCACGATCGGGGAGCACGGCAGGGTGACGGCGGAGGCGGCGCGCACGATGGCGCAACGCATCCTGCAGACGGTGGCCGTCGACGGTAGCGATCCCTCTGGCGAACGGGAGGCATTTCGCGCCGCGCCGTCGTTCAGCGATCTCCTCAATCGCTATATCGTCGAGCATGTGGAGCGGAGGAACCGGCCCCGGACGCAATCGGCTTTCAAGAGCATCGTCGAGCGCGACATCCGGCCGGCGCTCGGCCATCTCAAGGTAGCTTCGATTACCCGGCAGGACATGCACCGATTTCATGCCGCGCGTTCCGGCACGCCGCGGCAAGCCAACCTGATCCTGGCGATTTGCTCGAAGGCCTTCAGCCTGGCCGAGCTTTGGGAGATGCGTCCGGAGGGCAGCAATCCCTGTTCCAGGATCGAGCGCTACCTGGAGAACCACCGCGAGCGGTTCCTTTCGGCCGAGGAATTGGGCCGGCTGGGCGTCACGCTCCGGCAAGCCGAGACCATAGGACTGCCAGCGCGTGCGGCTAGGCCCGACCACCGCACGCTCTACAGGCGGGATACCACCGCGGCGATCGAGCTTCTATTGTTCACCGGCTGTCGCCTCTCCGAGATCGTGAACCTGCGATGGCAGCAAATCGACTTCGATGCCGGCACGATTGCACTGCCAGAAACGAAATCCGGGCGCCCGCAAGTCGTAACGATGAATGCTCCGGCGCGGCAGGTCTTGAAAGTCCTCGAAGCCAACAAGGCCTCGGATTGGGTATTACCCTCGGCTTCCAATGCAAGACGGCCGCTTTCAGCGACTGTCCTTGAGACGGCATGGGGTCGGATCAGAACGGCCGCTCTGCTCGGGGACGTGCGGCTGCATGATCTGCGCCACACCGTCGGCACCTACGCCGGCCAGTCCGGAGCCAACGCCTTCCTCGTGCGCGATCTCCTGCGGCACAAGAACCTGGCGATGACGGGACGCTACGTGAACCGCGCCGACGATCCGGTGCGCACGCTGAGCGACCAGGTGGGCGAACGAATTTCCGCCGCCATGACCGGTCGGCCGCGAGCCGAGATAGTGCCGTTGAAAATCGAAAAATCCGCCGCCCGGTGAGGCGTGCTCCGCTTGGCCCAAGGAGGCAAGTCAGCGCGAAAGATACCGGCTGCGCCTCGGATAGCTATAGGCGAAGAAAAAGCCCGGAGCTGGTCGGCGTCCGGGCTTAGTAGGTCAGTAGTGGGCAGCGGCAACGCCCCCGGGGAGGTACGTCACCGCAGTCCAAACATTATGCGGCTGCTGAGCGATCTGCAAGCAACACTGCGTGACGGAATGATCACCAATAGCCCGTACCATAGGCCCACCGGCGCCCCCACCCCCAAGGCCGACAGCCCGCGCCGGATACCGTCCGAATTTTGACAGCCGTTGGCGCGGGAAAATACTGCCCATGCCCGATGGCACTTAGCCGCAACCATCTAGCGAATCGCGCTGAACCGTGGAAAAGCGGGGAAAATTGTCCCCGCGTGCTTCGCAATATGTGGTATGTAGCTGTTCGACGGTGCAACCTTCGCAATAACGAGTTGGTGCCATGCTTATGACCCCTGCTCGTTCCACGAGTCCGGCACAGCTTGGCGGCCGTTACACGCCGCCAGAGCAAGCAAAATCGGTCCGCCTTCGGGAACTGCTTTATTCGGTCCAGCGTGGGCCAAAGTGGACCGGGCGACAGCTCGATATTTTCAAAACGAATGCCATCGAGCCGGACGACTTGCCGCTGTTCTACGCCGGCGATCTTAGCCTGCTATCCTGTCCTTGCGTTTCGATTGTCGGTACCCGGAACGCTACGCCCAACGGCGGCTCGCGGGCGGCTCGGCTTGCCCGCGAACTTATCGAGCGCGGCGTTGTCATCGTTTCCGGTTTGGCGAAGGGCATCGATACCGCTGCTCATCGAACCGCGATTGATGGCGGCGGCCATACAATCGCGGTCATCGGCACCCCACTGTCCAAAGCAACGCCAGCAGAGAACGGACCGCTCCAAGAAGCGATCTGGCGGAATCATCTTCTAATCTCGCCGTTTGCTGAGGGAACGCATGTTTTTCCGACAAATTTCCCCCAGCGCAACAAAATCATGGCTGCGCTATCCGATGCAACCATCATCGTTGAGGCCAGCAAAACGTCCGGCACGCTACACCAAGCCCGCGCGTGCCAAGATCTTGGGCGGTGGTTGTTTATCTTAAAAAGCGTCGTTGAGGACAACGACTGGCCGAACCGCTTCCTAAACGTCAAAAATACTGTCATCCTAGAGCGCGTGGAACAGGTTTTCGCCGCTCTAGGGTTGCGATGAAAGTACATTGTCAGTGCGGCTATTATTCGAATTACGCGGAAAAGGTCACTGGCGTCACCCGGCCCCGCGACCCGCCGTTTTGGGAATCATACATGTACTGTTGGGCGGTAAAGTCCGGCGAGTATCGCCGCGATTTTTATATCATAAAGCCCAACAGTCAGCGGCTCGATATCAACAAAAGTAATTTCAACCGGGTGCGATCCACGTTCGGAACTTGGGCCGCCGGGGTAATAGACATGTTTCCAGAGAGAGACCTTTATTTGGTGCCCGTTCCCGATACGGATGCCCTGGTGAACGTCAAGACGTATCGTACGCTCACAATGGTCCAAGAGGCGTTCAAAGGCACTGCGTTCAATGGGCGTGCATTGGATGGGCTGCGTTGGACTAAGCGCCGGCAAAAAGCCCATGAGGGAGGATCGCGCAAACGAGCGGCACTGTTGGCGCTGCTTGAGGCTAAGCCGGAAGTGAAGGGAAAGAACATCGTCCTCATTGACGAAATAGTGACAACCGGCGGCAATTTGCTCGCATGCCAGAATGAACTCGTCGCCGCTGGCGCGACTGTAGTGGGGGCGGTCACTTGCGGCCTCTCCGTGTACGACGTGTAAAGAGGCCGCGCCGTTCAGTCCGCGCAGCTTTGATCTGACTGAGCAATTGCAGGACTATCAATGAGCGGCAGTTTCTTGTTTGCGAATATGGCCGCTGCCAATTAGGGATGGCGTGGTGAAACGGCTGTCCATCGCGCGGGCCCACACTATTCCGGGGCCGGTGCAACACCGTCCTACGCTTCGAGCGAGCTTAGAATGGTGCGGGGCTAAGGGCTGAACCATGCGGATCATCGCCGCTCTGGCACTCGCTGCTGCACTCTTTGCGCCGCCGGGCAGGTCTGCCGCCGATCCTGTCGAGCACCGGCCATCCATCTGTGAGACAAGATCGAGCGCGAGGGGCGCGCTGTCATCCGGTTGGTTAGGCGCGCAAATTCAGTCAGTGACATCGGAAATTGCCGATGCACTCGGTTTGAAGAACACGGCGGGCGTTCTAGTCTACGACGTAAGCGCCAATGGTCCTGCGGCCAATGCGGGCATCAAGCTTGCCGACGTTCTCATCTCGCTTGATGGAACGCCTATACCTGACCCGCAGGACTTTACGTGCCGGATCAGTTCGATGGCTCCTGGCAGCGCGGTCAAGCTTAGTTTGATTCGTCACAGTCAGGGCATAACAGTCACGGTAACGCTTGGCACAGTGGCGAAGCAGAAACATTAACACCGAAGCCGATCTTACTCTGTGGGCGCCCCGCCCGCCTGCGCCGAGTTTTTTTTGGGGCCCCTATCTCGCCGGCCGCCGTAGCGCTCAAAGGCCAAACCGCCCGAACCGCCCTGAACTTCCCGTTCGGCACGTAAGGAATTCTTAGGGAGCATGGCACGACTTTCATCGACAAAACTTCTTCCTGGCCGCTGAGCGCACAATGGCGGCTGGCAACTGGCGGAGCAGCTCTTGCGGCGGATGTACCCGCGGGCTGCCCCGCTTCTTCTCCTCTCAGTGGGCTCTGACGATAGGTGTTCCGAAACCCCCAAAATTGTCCGGCCCCAAAAACCGAGTCCGATCAAGGGGTATTCCCACGTTGATTAGATGTTCCAAAACCATTGCGTTTCGGAACACGCTGTGGTAAGGTTTGCGCCTCATCGGATCGAGGGAAGCGGCCATGGCCAAAGCACGGAGCCCGAAGCGAGCATCGAGAGGCGCAAAGCGCGTCGCCATCTATCTTCGCGTCTCGACGGCGGAACAGACCACGGCCAATCAGCGGCGTGAGCTGCAGGGCGTTGCCAAACGCCATGGCTGGTCGGTGGTGCAGGTTTTCGAGGATGCGGGCATTTCCGGTGCCAAGGGTCGCAGCGAGCGTCCAGCGTTGGACGCACTGTTGAAGGCCGTTGCGCGCCGGGAGGTGGACATGGTCGCCGCCTGGTCGGTCGATCGGCTCGGCCGCTCATTGACGGATCTTCTCGACTTGCTGCGCGAGCTGCACGCCAAGCAAGTCGACCTGTTCCTGCATCAGCAGGGCCTCGATACGTCGACGCCGTCTGGCCGGGCGATGTTCCAGATGATGGGGGTATTCGCCGAGTTTGAGCGGGCCATGATCCGAGAGCGCGTACTCGCGGGGCTCGCTCGCGCGAAAGAGCAAGGCACGAGCCTGGGCCGCCGACGGCTGGAGGATACCGATGCTTCCAAGGTGGCAGCGATTAGGGTGGCCTTGGCAGCCAAAAAGGGCGTACGACGGATCGCCCGCGAGCTGAAGGTCGGTGTCGGGACAGTGTTACGCCTGAAGGCCGCGTAGGCGTCGGAATGAACGCTGTGTGGACCGCGCCAACGATCCGGTTCGGACGACTAGGTGGGTGGCGGATCTCGGCGGCCATGGCATGGCCGGCCGCCGGCATAGTCGGCAAACGATTGCCGTATCGACTGCCTGACGTCACCGCAGCCGAATAGACGCCAGCGACGCACGGCGAAAATTTTGGTAGTGCCTCAGTTTGAAATTTTGCCTCCCTATCGGAAATCAGTCACTTTCCGAGTTTGCGTTTTCTCGCATTTTCGATACTTTCAACTGCGTCCTTAAATTCATCCGCGTCGATCCGTGAATCAGTTGGTAAAATGCCAAAGGCTAATCTCGCATCGCGAAGTTCAACAGCGCATGCCTCCAAGACCCGATGAACAAGTTCGGGGATTGTTTTGTAGCGACCATCGTCATACTGATTGGCGGCCTTCCATTCACAATCTATTACACGGTTCTTGACGGCAAGCGCCTCATCGGCCGTAATTTTTGTAGTCGCGCTACAGGCTGAAACAAGGCAACTTAGGCCCAGCGCGCAGATGAGTGGCACAGGATAATTAGGCGGCATGTTTCTTGTACGTCCGTGGCGTCGTGGCCCGTCGTGTGTTCAAACAAAGAAAAAGCCCGGAGCTGGGCGGCGTCCGAGCTTAGTAGGTCAGTAGTGGACAGCGGCAACGCGCCTGTAGGGTACGTCACCGCAGTCCAGACATTACGCGGCTGCTGAGCAATCTGCAAGCAACACTGCCAGACGGAATGATCACCACCAGCCGGTGCTATAAGCCCAGCGGCACCCCCACCCCCAAGGCCGATTAGCCTGCGCGACCGTGCGTCGGTTTACCGGGTGCTCGCTCGGGACACGGCTTAGTTAGCGAGGCCCCCAAAGGCGAGCGCAGCCAGCCGCGGCGGACAGGCAAAAATGCCTTCTAACTTGCCGCCGGCCTCCACTATTTGATCGGCGCCCTACTCGTCTTGCCATCGTCATGATTGAGGCGCATCATCCATCTCGATTGAGGCGCCATTGCAAAGCGCCCAAGACCCTCAGAATCTTTGCCCGGACCCTTTTGAGCGTCCTCAGTTCGCCCAGCGCGAAAGGAAACTCATCATGTCTCTGACCCGGTTTATCTATGGTGCCCGCCCGAAGTCTCATGTCGTAGTGTCGCCGATCCGATCGTTACTCCATCCAGTTTCGCTATCTCATCGCATTTGGACCATTGGATTGATCAGCACTGCGGCTTGGATAGTCTTGCTGGGATACGGGCTCCTTCGATTGGTGTACTAGGGACTACATCCCCCGATGCGGTGGCTCAACGGCTCACGCGCGACGAGCCACGGCACATTGCGGCCGCGTCGCCGGAGCTGCTGCGGGGAACATAGATCTTCGGGAATGGATTTGGTTTGGCTAAGCTAGCCTCTTCGAAACCGCAGGAGGGGGGAATGGTCGCGCGCTGTTTCGCGGGAATACTAATGCTATTGCTGTTGGCAGTGCTGGCGGCCTGCGATCAAACGAAATCCGAAGCTCCTACCCGACCTGCTGGCCGATATCAGATCGTATTTAGCCCTCACTCCGCTCAAAGTACGTTTTTGCTCGACACCCAAACAGGCACGGTATGGCAAGAAACGGAATTTACCTTTCTGAAGGGCGAGCCTACGGTCTGGAATCTTACTCCACGAATTGACAATGACGATGACTACGCGAAGGTCGTGTCGCAGTTTGGAAAAAAATCACCGCCCGCGCCGCCATTAACCCTTCCGCCACCCCGTTAATAATCGCTGCGTAATGAATCGGTAGAGGCGCAGAGAGGATGGGTCATCGCCACAGCCTCGCCGATGCCCGAACACCGGCCGCCAGGTGCAATGCTTCGTCGCTGAGGATCCGAGCGATGGCGAAGACGACACCTATGAAGGAATGCACTCTGCACTGCTCGCGGCCGATTGCATTTGGTCAACCGAAAAATCGGGAAAGTCTTGGGCTCGGGTGATGACTGGGGCTGAGAGCGGCTATTTTGCGGATATTATCTGTTCCGCTTTCTCTCTCGAAAGGTTGGATTGACGTTAGCAAAAGCTGGCGTCATCGCGTCCGAAATCTCGCGAGGTCTAACAGCCCAACCATTCATAACGCTCCGTTTACCTTATTGCGTCAAGTTTGCCTTGGCTCATGATCCGCGCGGCAAGAACCTATTTCCGGCGCATCGCGCTCAACCAACGTCAATCAACTGCGCGCCTGTATGCGCGACGGGAGAACACGATGAACGCCGCAGAACCAAAGTTATCGGCCACCGACAAAGCAACAAGAACGCTGGAAGGAGGCATTCGCGCCATCGTGCACGGCAACAGGCCGGCCAACGCGCCCGAGTCTTACGACGACATCCTGGCTGTTGGAGCAACCTCCATCGCGGATATCGAGAAGCTCATTGAGGAGTTGCAGACCGCGCGTGACTACCTGCAAGCTGAGGGCGAGCGCGTGCGCCGGCTCACCACTCGCTATGCACACCTGACGCAGACCGCATCGGCATCAGTCAAGATCATTTCCGAGAGCCTCGGCAAATGGCGCAACTCTGAGCAGGACTCGCCCAGCCAGGCGCATGCGGCGAGGAGCGATGCACTGAGCCCGAGCGTAGTCCCCGCCATCGAGCAAGCTTTAGATCTCTCGTCAAATTCGAATTGATGTGACACTACTCGCTCAACCGGGTTTGTGTCCTACGCCGAGGCGCGGCCTGCTGGAGAGGTTTAGCCCAGCGCGGCGGCTATCATCGGCTCCATGCCATCGCCCCGCCGCTTCCCTCTCCCGTGGTCGATCGAAAAAACCCGGAATGCTTCATTGTGAAAGACAAAGGCGGGCAGGCACTGGCCTACGTCTATTTCGAGGAAGAGCCCGGCCGGCGATCGGCGGCTAAACTGCTGACGCGCGACGAGGCGCGGCGCATCGCCGACAACGTCGCCAAGCTGCCGAGCTGCTGCAGCGAAAGGGGACGACCTAAGGGTTGCCTCAGCAGTTGGAGCCGCTGCAAGCCACGGTGGCCGGTGGAGCCTGCGGGTCCGTCGAGGTCACCTTCGGCCCGGCGGTTTCAGGCTTGGCCGCGTTGGTGCTCGGCGCTTCAGTCGTGGCCACGACGATGGGCGTCGCGTTCGCTGCGTGAGCGCCAAAGTCGCATGCTGGGGCGGGATGGGCAGAGCCAAGCGCAAAGGTCAGAACCACGAGAACGACGAGCTTTTTCATGGTCGCATCCTCTCAATTACGGCAGCTTTGCCACCAGACTAAACCAAACATACGCCGGATCGTGGCGGTTGAACAGGACGTTCGGCTCATCCCCTCCGCCCACCGCTTCCCTCGCGGGTCAGACAGGCCGTTTACATTTCGTTAACCACAGCGGCGCAGGGTGGTGAGGTGATTGCCCGGTAGCCAGGCGAACCGCGGGACTTTAGGTGCCGCACCATGAGCGTCGCGCTGCTCACCTACGTTACCCTAGCGACCGCCTGAAATGCTCGCCTAGACCGCCCGGTCGCTGCGGTCGAGGCCATACAACAATTGCTGGCGCCTGGCTGGTCAGCCGCTATGACCGGCCTTCGCATTTCGCCAAGCCGCATCGCAGCCCTAAATCTGCGCCCGAACGATTATCCGCGCATTGGGACCAACGCTATGACCAACCACGCCCGGGGTTCCGGTCGCAATTTGGATTTTGCGCTATGTCAACGCGGGTCGCACGCGAGTTGGCATTATTTGAGTATGCCGCCTTTTATCTACCGCTGCCCGAACACCGCCCGGAACGTGCAAGGCTTCGTCGCGGACGATCCGACGGATGGCGACCACGACAGCTATGAAGGGATAATCTGCACAGCTTGCAGCCGATTGCATTTGGTCAACCCGAAAACGTCGAAAGTCTTGGGCTCGGATGACGACTGGGGCTAACGCCCGATACCTATCGCCCTCGCTCGGGATCCACATCTCGCGCGCCAGCCAAAAGCTGATAGGCCAGTTGTCGAGCCTCATTAGCCGACATGGGAACTTGAATTTCAACGTCGGTCGGACCTTTGCCAGCAACGCCTGCGTAAACGGTCATTTCCACGCCATCGCTTGATGCGCGCGCTATCAATTCCCGCGCTGGCGTTACTCGAAATGGTGATTCGCCTTGATATACCTGATCTCGCCCTTCTCACCCCGGCTGCCCAATAATTCCAGCAACCGTTCGACAAGCACTTGTGTTTTGGCCTCATCCAGCCGGACCTTCACCCGAATTGGCGCCCCTTCGACCCGAGTGACCAAAATCACTTCTGCGTCCGCGCCGCTGGCCTTAGCATCCAGCAAATCCACGTTCGGAAAGTGATTTGGCTCCTGCTCGTCGATCTTGACGGCCATCTTGCGCCTCCACTTTCGATTGCCGCCCTGCACAACGGCAATTGTTGCTTGGGTCTTTTCGGTCTGGCGCATCCCTCGCCCGCGCTGCCGCGCTGGCGATCACTGCCCCTTGTCTATGGTCCGGTCGTCCACGAAGCGAATGGCGATCGGGCGACCGGCGATAGCTCCAGCCATGCCCTTACTGAAATGCAGCGGGGTGCAGCGCTTTAGCGCCGCATCGACGGCGTCGCGGTAGAGATCGCGCACCGCGGCCGGCGCGTCTTGGCTCCAATAGGTCATGCGCGGCGGCGCAATGATCTCGCCATCGCTCTTGAAGGCGAAGCGGACGGTGTATTCCATGCCGTGACGGGCCTCGTCCGTCGGGGGCGGGATCCAGCACGCGCGCAGTGCACCAAACATGTCCCGGATCGTATCGAGTGTTTGGTCGTCCGCCGCGGCGTCTGCACTTCTGCCGTTTTTATTTGCGTCTCCGTCGCCTTTGGTCGTTGGGCCGATCTCATCGGTCGAGACGATGGTCAGACGCAGACCGGGGCCTAACGCAGCGAAAGCTGCAAAACCGACCAAAAGACCGATTACGCAGCAGACGACCGCGATCGTGTCGCGCAGCATACGCATTGCTACGTGTCCCGCATTTACATCATCGGCCAGCCCACGCCACTCTACAAACTGCATTCTATCTGACGTTTAACCAATAGAACACGGCTTGATTGCGGCGCGAAACTGCCAGTGTGAAACTCGTCACCCGCAACGGGCGCGATTTCAGCGACCGCATTCCCCTGATTGTCGCGGCCATTGGAGACCTCAAAGTACGCCTCCTGCGTGATCGACGGCGAGGCGATCGCGTGCAACGAGAATGGGCTGTCCGTATTCGAGATGATCCGTTGGCGCCAGCATGATCACGCCGTAACGTTGTGTGCGTTCGCTCTACTCGATTCGCCTTACCGGTCCGGCCGTGTCAACCACTGGCTCAAGATCAAGAACCCGACCGCCCCGGCAGTGAAGCGCGAGGGCGGAGGAGGATTGGGGACGCTAATGAGTGACGACTACAAAATCCATGTCGAACCTGGGCAACCTGCGACACTGAATAATGGAGCGGGCGCATCGGATGATTTCGCGACATTGCAAAGAGGCTGTTTTGGCCTGGCACCGGCTAGCGCCTGAGCAGAAGATACGAGCGACCATTAGTGCACCGCGAGTAATGCGGGCCAACAGGGCTCCTTAGCTTTTCCGGCCGCAATCGATCAGGCCGCGATCTGCCGTAGGCGCGCGCGTTGCGGCGGGCTCTGCTCGCGAACGACCGATGTTCTACACGATGAAAGACTCTGGCACGGCCGCGGTTGGCGTTTTCTGCAACAATGCAACGAAAGCTATGTCCTTGAAGCCTGAAGCGATGAGTTGATAAGCGGCGCTGAAGGGCGCCGCGTATAGCCCACGCGCGCACGGTTCTGCCCACATAAAGGACTTTTCGTCGGGGGCCATAGATTATGTAAACTCCATGGGAATTTGGCGCGTCAGGTAAAGCACGAATAACAGGAAACTTTCTAATCGGTGCAGCGGTCAGTTTATCAGACAGCGCTTTTATTAGGTCTCGTTCTTTCATCCCTGTGCGACTTCCCGAGCCTCTAGCGCGTCCACAATATCACCGATTTCCCATAGCCGCGACGTAACGCCAGCGGCATCAAAGTAGCGCCACTGCCTGCTTAGGCGCGAGCTTGAGTGGGCTTTTTACCAGCGTACGGGACAAGAGTTGATGGGGATAGGCGATCGAAAGCAATTCCTTCCGCGCACCCAATTGCTAGAATCTGATTCGACGCGGATAGGCCGACCGGCCGAAAAGGAAGCCGGTCCTTCCCCGCCGCGTTGAGTGCTTTAACGATGGGAAGAACGAGTCATGACGAAGCCTATTGAAGCGCGTTTCAATGTCCGGGGCGCAATAGCAAACGCCCGCCGTGAGCGGTTTGCACAATGTCTTGCGCTACGCATGTCGCGCCTGGATGCAATGTGCGAGGCCGGTTATCTCAAGCCTAGCGAAGCTAATGCCCGCCGCCTTGCCAATGAGCCGGCAGTCAAAGAGCGTGTCGCTGAGCTGATGATGCAGGAGGCCGAGCATGTCGGTGCCCATGCGGGAGCGATTTTGCTGGAAATGAGCCGACTCGGATTTGCGAACGTGATGGACTATATGCGGGTCGATTTCGAAAGGTAATCTCGTTCCCAACTTCTCAAATCTGACGCGAGCCCAAGCAGCCGCCATCCAGGAAATCTCTTACGACAGCAATGGCCGACCGAAGGTCAAGCTTCACGACAAGGCTTCGGTGCTGCGCGATCTTGCCAAGATTTTCGAATTGTTCTCCGATGCCAGCCAGGCGAACGTCCAAGTCAATGTCGGACTCGGTGATCGCATCGAACGCGCCTTTGCTCAACTCGCGGCTGATCGAGCTAGCCGAAGCTTGCCGGCGCGATCCGCTTAAATTCGTTGTCTCCGGTCATTTCTTTTCGCTTCGACGAGCGTTGTTGAATTGAACGCGGTGCTGATCTGAGCAAAACTTAGCATCAAGACGTCGTCCGGTGCCGACCCCTGCATCGAACAAGTGGCCGCAGTGACCGCAGCGTCTGATCTCCGTTTCACCACCGGCAAGTGTCGTTGCGAGCTGGAGCCAAAGCCCGCTCAACAGAGTTGCCGGTACGATATGAAGCGACAATATCCCCGAGCCATCCACGACCAAAGACGCGCTCAACTTGGTAAAAGCCGTTTCTGCACCGATCCATTGCTTAATCTTCCGTCGGTTCTTTTTCGCGTCCACCCACTCGCGATAGCGAGCCGCATGATCGAGTACGAACTCAACGTCTTCGCCTCGATCTGGATCGAGGCCGGCATGGGTGAGAGGACCGTACTGCAGAATAAACCGCAGCACGTCGGCGGCGGTTCTGAGTGCAGCGAATATGCGGAGGTGTTCGCGAATGTGTCCTACCCGGTGCGTGTTGCATTCGCGTCCAAGCGGAACGACTCGCTGGGGCTTGCCAGTCGGCCCCCCGATGAAAGTGCCCCCTACTGGACGGCCAAATATTGGATGAATGAATGGCTCTGAATCGGGCGGCGGCGGCTCAGCATCGACCAGACGATAGCCGGCCTTCGCCCCGTACCATTCGAAATCGAAATTGATGTTACTCATTGGCCTGAGATGGGTTGATATGGATGATGTTTTATCTGTATCGACATTCGAAAGCAAATGATAGTGCCTTCACTTAGTGTCCGCCCTCGTTCATTCACGGCGGCACGGGCAAGAGGCGATGGACTTATGCACACAGTTCCCTTCTCTGAGCGAATTTCCTGCACCATTCCGGAAGCCTGCAGCGCGACGGGGCTTGGCCGCTCCAAGCTCTATGAGGAAATCGCCGCCGGCCGTGTTCAGACAGCCAAAATCGGCAGACGCACTCTGATTGTCGTCGCGTCGCTTATCTCCCTGATCGCACCCTGTGACAGCGCGCGTCACCGCCTTGCGGATTCGGCCGCCGATGCGGCGCATGCCGCCTAGCTTGAAGGAAGCAAATAAAATGGCCACTCACGCACGGTCGCGGGACACAAGAAAACCGAGCGCAGATTCGCTGAATGTGCCCATCGCATGCTGTGCGGATCGAGAAGGACCATGAGCAAAATATGAAGCGACCTCATCACTTTCCCAGAATCGGGGAGCGCGACGCCCCCATCCGCTACCGGGGCGCGGAAGAGGAGCAACGGATAATCGCGCCGGTCTTGAAATTGCTGGAGCAATATGACGCTGCCGTATCGGAAATCCGTGATCTCGTTTTCGGAGATGATCCGAACGATCCGCCGCCGCGCGGTGGCGGCGTTCGGCTGGTCGGTCGACCGGGGTGAGCATGCACGCCATGTCAGCCGATATCGACGCCGCCCTTAACGAGAACCAGGCGGCAGAATTCCTGGGCCTGTCGGTGCGTACGTTGCAGGCGTGGCGCGTTCGCGGCGGCGGCCCGCGGTACATGAAGATCGGGCGCGCGGTTCGATACCAGCGTCGTGCACTCGTGGCGTTTCAGGACTTGCACACGGTGAGCTCAACCACGGAGGCCGATGCGCTCCAGAATGTCTGACCGTTCCGCCGCAACAGATAAAAAAAATGCCCGGCGCGGTGGCCGGGCAAAAGGAAAATTTGCGATGACCAATCTTGCACAGAGTGCGCCCCCAGGCAATAGGCGGCGAGCAAAATCCGATCTCGATGGAGAGATCGTTGCCGAGTGGCCGATCAATAGGCGCGAAACCGCGCGCGTATCGATCGAGCCTTACAACGGCGTCATGCTCGTCAATTTCCGCAAACGGTATGAAGCGGGCGGCGAAAGACGGCCGAGCCGGCAGGGTATCGCGCTCAACATCAAGCATCTGCCGCGATTTGTAGAAGCCGCGCTCAAGGCTCTTACAGTCGCGCAAGCGCGCGGTTTAATCGCTGCCGACGACGATGGCCGCCAATGAACGCGCTCGCAAACGCATTGCAGGGCACTTCACCGTCGGTGCCGCCCCTTGCCGCTCAAGCGGGCGTCACTCCGCGGCAGGTCGCCCTGGCGCGCGCCGGCAGGCCGATCAATGCCGGTGCCTATCTGGCGCTGTGCGGTGCGGCCGGCGTCGATCCTGTGAGCGGTTCGCCGCGGCCGGTCAAATCGATCTCGCCGAATGTCGCCTGGTGGTTATTGGCAACGGCACTGCACGTCACGCGCGGCTCGCGCGGACTCAATCAACGCAAGGCAGCGAAAGCAATCGGCGTGTCGCCATCGACGGTTTGTCGAGTAGAGCGCTGCAACCCGGTCAGCGTTCCGAACATGGTCAAGTTTGTAGTTTCGTCGGCGTGCACCCTGACGGCTATTTGGTGCCGAGTGGTTGCCCGGAGCGCGGCGTCACACGGGAAACACCCACTGAAACACGTTGTTCTGATTTGGATTTCGGCCATGGCAACAGCGCGCACGCGTGAGCTTGCCGTCTATGACGGGCAGGAGTGCATCGGCACCATAAAGGTCGCCGATAACGGGCGGGCTGTCGCGTTCGATCGCGACGGCAAGCACCTCGGCTCCTTTCCGTCCTTCAAGGCTGCGTCCGCTGCATTCGGCCCTTCTGTTGAACGGCCGGCGTGCCAGCCGTGAACGAGCAACGCCGGATAGCGTTCCGACGGATTGCAGACGCAGCGCTCGGCCGAGCTGATGCGATCGTGCGCCGGTGGCTGTCTGATGGCCGTCGGGAGGGTGCCGAATGGGTGTGCCGCAATCCGATGCGCAATGATCGGCGGCCGGGCTCATTCAAGGTGAACGTCACCACGGGCAAATGGGGCGACTTCGCGACCGGAGATCGCGGCGCCGATATCGTCTCGCTCGCGGCCTATCTGTTCACGCTTTCGCAAGCCGAGGCGGCAATTAGGGTTGCCGAGATGATCGGGGTCGATCCTTATGAGCCGTGACCCTTTCGCGCCCATTGAGGGCGCAGGCGCAACGTCAGCCAAACCGCGGCGGCAAGCCCTGACAATCGTGTTACCCGTTCCGGTGGATGCGCCTGCGGCGCCTAGCAGTCATTACAAGCTAGGAAAGCCGAGCAAGTCATGGACCTACGCCGACGCCAGCGGGGCCACGCTTGGCTATGTGTGCCGGTTCGATCGCCGCGACGGCGAAAAAGAATTCCGACCGTTGACGCTTTGGCGTCCCGCGGGTGGCGGCCCGGCGACTTGGCGTTGGGAATCCTGGCCGCTTAAACGACCGCTTTACGGGCTGCAGCTGCTAGCCGAGCGGCCTTCGGCCCCGGTGGTGATATGTGAAGGCGAGAAAGCCGCGGACGCAGCAGCGGCGCTCCTACCGGGCTTTGTGGCGGTAGCCAGCCCGAACGGTTCGCAGAGTGCTCATAAGGCGGACTGGAGTCCGTTGCGTAGGCGCCGCGTCACCATCTGGCCGGATGCTGATTTGGCCGGCGCGCAATATGCGGACGCGGCGGCCAAGCAAGTCGCCGCGGTCCACGCGATAAGCGTGGCGATCGTCGATCCTCCCGACGGCTTTATCATCGTGGCAACGCCGCCCGGCGAGAATGACAAACGAGAAATCGACTGGACCGCGCTTCGCGACCGGCGCGTCATCATCTGGCCGGACGGTAACGGCGCCTATGCTGATGCTATCGCGAAATTGATTGCTGCTGCCGGCGCCGAGTTGGTGGCAATCACGCCGCGACCGCAAGACGGCATTGCTGGTTGGGACGCGGCCGACGCGCTAACCCACGGCTGGACCAGCGAACGGGCCGCGGCGCTAGAGGCCGCGGCGGCGCAAATATCAATCGGCACGGTCGCCGAGGATAGGGTGTCAACGGCAAACGATCGGCGGCGGCGAACACCGCAGCGCGACACGCTGATCGGTCTCACAGAGGCCTGCGAATTTTGGCACGACACCGACCGAGCGGCCTATGTGACATTCGATGTCAATTCGCGCCGCGAGCATTGGCCCGTTCGCTCGCGTGATTTTCGCATGTGGCTGAGTGGCAGGTATTACGCGGCAACCGACAGCCCGATTACCGGAAATGTGCTGGATGACGTTATGCGAGTCCTCGAAGCCCGCGCCGTGAACGATGGCCCGCAATGCGAACCATTCATTCGCGTAGGCCGTCACGGCAAAAATCTCTACCTCGATTTGTGCGATGCGCGATGGCGTGCGGTCGAGATAACGGGCGCCGGCTGGGCAGTGGTTGAGAAGCCCGCCGCCAAGCTCATGCGTTCATCGTCGATGCGCCCGCTGCCCGAGCCGGAAGCGGGCGGCATGATCGAGGAGCTTCGTGGATTTCTGAACGTTCGCAGCGATGACGACTTCATGCTGGTGGTGGCGTGGCTGGTGGCGGCCCTGCGCGACCGCGGCCCTTATCCGGTGCTTGCCGTCAACGGCGAACAAGGCGCTGGCAAGTCGGTGTTCTCGCGCATGATCCGTTCGCTGGTCGATCCGAGCGCGGCGCCGATCCGGGCGGTGCCGAAGGACGATCGCGACCTTGTGGTTTCCGCCGGCAACTCGTGGGCACTGGTGTTCGATAATTTGTCAAGCGTGCCGGCGTGGTTCGCCGACGCGCTCTGCCGGCTGGCAACGGGAAGCGGTTTCGCGACGCGTATGCTCCACACCGACCGGAGCGAAACGATTTTTGAAGCCGCGCGACCAATCGTGCTCAATGGGATCCCGTCGCTGACTGACCGCGCCGACCTCGCCGACCGCGCAATCACGATCCATCTCGCGACGATCACCGAAGAAGCCCGCGACCCTGAAGACGAGCTGATTGCGGCGTTCGAAGCGAAGCGGCCCCTAATTCTTGGCGCGCTCCTCGACGCTGTGGCGCGCGCGCTCCGCGATCTCGACAAGGTGAAGCTCGAGCGCTCGCCGCGCATGGCGGACTTGGCAAAATGGATCACTGCGGCCGAGCCGGCGCTGGGCTGGGAAGCGGGACATTTCCTTGCCGTCTACCGCGAGAACCGCCGCGACGTGATCGAGACTTCGTTCGAGGCCGACGCCGTGGCGGTCGGGATCAAAGACTACATTCTCGCCGATCATCCGGTTGATGGCTGGACTGGCACCGCGACCGACTTGCTGGCCGCACTGAACACGCGAGTGAGCGAGGGCGTGCGCAAATCCAAGCTGTGGCCGCTCAGCGCGCAGGGCCTAGGCAACCGGATCGATCGCATCGCACCGCTCCTGCGCAACAAGGGCTTCGTCGTTGAGCGGAAGCACAGCGGCCAACGTCACATCATCATCAAGCCGCCGCTGCAAACGGAGTGACCATGCCAATCGCGACCAAAGGCTTCACCGCCGTCATGGCGCAGCGCCGCGAGCCGCCCGACGCGCTCGATTATTTCCCGACGCCGCCATGGGCCACGCGGGCGCTGTTCCGGCATGTGCTGCCGGCGCTCGGTGCTGATGCAATTGACCGCGTGTGGGAGCCGGCATGTGGTGAGGGCCACATGGCAGCGGTGATCGGCGAGTTTGCGCAATCTTCAGTGACAGCGTCGGACCTGTTCAATTACGGATACGGCACCGCGCCGCACGATTTCCTGCACGATCATCCGCTCGCGAAACCGGACTGGATCATCACAAATCCGCCGTTCTCGATTGCCTGCGAGTTCACCTTGCGCGGCTTTTGATCTTGCTGGCGTGGGCGTCGCCATGCTGGTGCGGACGCAGTGGATCGAGAGCCGCGACCGATATAAAAGGCTTTTCCGGAGCTGCCCCCCAACGATCTACGCGCCGTTCGTCGAGCGCGTGCCGATGGTCAAGGGCCGTTGGGATCCCGATGCCTCAACCGCGACGTCTTACGCCTGGTTCGTGTGGCGTAAGCACCGGCCGGCAAATTCACGCATCGTCTGGATTCCTCCAGGCTGCCGCACCGATCTCACTCACTCTGATGACCGTCGCCTATTCGCGGCATGGACGTTAGCGCCCTCCGACGCGCCGCTCTTTTCCCCGCGCCCCTCGGGGCTTGATGGCGACACGTCGAGTGATGGCGACGGCGGGTAAGTCAACGGATTCAGTGATGGCGATCAAGGTTGCGTGCGTTTTGTGGCGACGCGGAAGCGCTTTGAGTCCGAACTACCGTTGTCATGAATTGATCTGATACGCTTTTCGGCTGAGTAAGCAGTCCCGAGAGCGCGCGTGTAGCGAAGTGTGACTGAAGCGGAATCATCTGGAATTCGAACATGAGCAGCCTACGAAATTGGAAGCGAGAAGAATTTGCCCGTCTCGTGGCCGATGGCGTCGGCCCGAAAAAAGCTTACGAGGTCGCAGGCTTCAGTTCGCCGGAACGCCGCAATCACAATCGGCTGCTGAACGACGAACAGGTGAGCGCGCGCATCGCGGAGCTGAAGCAACAGCGGGAGAATGCCGCGCGCGCCGCCAGGCTGCCCATGGACCGGGTGTTGGACGAGCTCAGCCGTTACGGCGTCGACCAGGTCGCGGACTTCTTCGTCCGGGATGCCGCCGGCACTCTCAGCGTGCGGCAAGATCTTCAAAAAATGCCGGTCGAAGTATCGATCGCCCTATTGGGATTTTTGCGTGAGGGGCTCGGCATCAAAGGCGGTTCGCCGTAGTTGCCGACCAATCAGACGCACTCGAACAGGAAGCTATAGGAAGCTATAGGAATCAAAAAAACATTCGTTGGGGACTTGAGGACTGCCGGCGCTTACTTGCGGTCAGACTCTTGCAGGCGTGCCACCAGGTCGTGCAGTTCCGCCGCCCGGCTCTGCGGATTTAACTGGCGCAATTGCTGGGCCCGCCGCCGGTGCTGCTCGGGAGTCATCAGGTACTTTCCGGCCGCGAGCTGATCCTTGTGGTGCTCGAGCGCCTTCACCCGCAGCTTCACTTCGGCCCGCGCCGACCGCTCCAGCTTCCGGATGGTCTCCAATTCCTCCGCCGAGTGGCCCGGCCGCATGGCCAGCACTTGGAGGTTCCTGACCTCCCGGCGGGTATTCGCCAGCTCACGTTCGTGCATCTTCAAGTCGGGCATTGGGCGGCGCGGTGCGGCATTAAACGGCGCAAATCATAGTGAAGCATAGCGAATCACCATGGCCGGGCTGTTCTACCTTAGTTGAGAGCCGTAGGCAGCCCGTAGGGCATCATTTGGACGGCTCCGGACGGCTCCGGACGGCTCGCCACAATTTAAGAAGTGCCCATTTTAATTGCGTTTTGGACGGCTTGGACGGCTTGGACGGCTCCTCTTCTTTTCAGAAGAAGGGATTTTATAGAACAGTGAGTGCCGAGCGCTGTAAGCACGCGCTATGCGCATAACGTCGGATGCCTGGCCACCGCCGGTCGAGCGTGGCGGATTGTGATGATAAAGGCGGCCTGATCACACCCGAACGGGGATCGAGATCGCTCCTGGCGGGTGCAATCTGCGTGCACGTCTCCAGCGTCGCCGCCAATACATGCTATTTATCAATAAGATAGACAGATGGTTGACGCGATAATTCATCAGCCCCCGCGGAGCGGCGGCATGACCAATTGGTCCCTCCTGCAGCTGCGCCGCGCGATCTCGGCGCAGTCGCGGAACTGCAGCTCCTTGGACAGGCAAATCCGCACTTCGGTGAGCCGCTTCTTGTCGCAGCCGATGGCAATGCCGTTCGGCGAGAGGCCGGGATTCGCCGTCTTGAACGCCTCCTCGACCGCGGCCGGCGTGACACTGAGCGGCTCTTGCAGATCGACATAAGCGGGCGGGATTTTCACCACCGCACGCGCCTTACGCACGGCCTCGAAATACGCCCGTGGTGCGAGCCCGGAACAGGTCCCGTGGCGATCCCATTCGTTGAATATCAGATGCGGAGCCGGCATCAGATCGAGCATCGATGAAACGATACCGCGATCGAGGCGTGGCGCCGGCACTTGGCAATATTCAGGAAATCCCTTGTCATATTGCGGCCACAGGCCGTGCACGACGAATGAATAGGGCCGCGCTCCGCATTGCAGCGTTGGTGATTGCGCGGCGCCCCGCCGCCGTTCGGCGGCGGCCGCGCAAAATGACGGCGACCACGACAGCGACAGCACGTAGAAGTCGAACTGTCCCGCCTCGTTCTGCCGGGAGTCCTGAGCCGGCGCTTGCGACACGGCAGCGACAGCAGCAAAGGCGGCCACCGCGCCGCGAACAAAGAACCCGACCATGTCATCCTCCGAGACGTAACCAACTGTTAACGCTGTAGTTTGTCTAATGGAACAAATACAGAACACAATGTCGGTATTTAGTCAAATACGGCGCTTCGCAACTCTTGCTTCGTCCCGGCGTCCAAATTTCGTCGCGATGACACCCTAGGTTTTGCGCGCTTTGGGATGGGGGATCTGGATGAGCTTTCGTGCCGCCGCTCTTTTTGCGCTGCTTATTGTCGCGCTCGGATTGAGCGCCTGCGCGCCCTATAACCCCTGTCCGATCGGCAGTCATCCGGGTCCATACGGCTACCGCTGCGTGCCGAATTACGGGCCTTACCCGCCGCCGCCGGGGTATGGTCCCCCGCCACCTCCGGGATATGGCCCTCCGCCGCCTCCGGGGTATGCGCCCCCACCGCCGCATGGGTACGCTCCTCCGCCACCGCCCGGCGCTGCGCCCCCGCCGGGAGGCCCACCGCCCTCCTGAGTTTCCTGCGCCCAGCCACAAGGGCACATAAGCGGGCCATTTTGCGAGCCGGTCAATTTGCGGCGGATTATTCCGAGCATCCTCTGGCGACCTGAGCCGTCGCGCCTATCTTTTAGCCCAAGGGAAAGCGCGTGCTCTCCGGAGGGACACGCTGGCGACCGAATCAGCGCTTGATCGCATCGGCCGCGTGGAGATCGCCACCTATGGCTGTCTACCGCCTGTTCAGAAACAAGCCTTTCGGGCCGGAAGCCATTGCGACCATGACCAGCGCCTACGTTGACGTGTGTCGGACGCTCGGCGTTCACGATCGCGATCATTCGCAGGCCAACGCCGTCGCCAAAAAGGTCATCGAGTTCGCGCAGCGCGGCGAGCGCGATCCCAGCCGTTTGCGCGAATCGGTACTGCAGGCGCTGCAGAATTAGCTGCGGCTAGTACGCGACGTGCATCCGAGGCCGAGACGCAAAGGGTCAAGGCCAACGACAAGGCCTACAATGCGGCGCTCAAGAATTTGCCCGGACAAGCAGTACGACCGCTGGCACGGCGTACGCTGACGGCCGCTAACCCGGACGGTCAGGGCCGCGCCGCTCGGCAGTTCGGACCCGACGCCATATTGCGATCTAGTCCGACGACGCAGAAGTTGACGCCCCAATCCATGCCGATCATGCCGGTATCTTCGGCGATCGAGTAATAGATCGCGTGCCTGGCGCCGTCGTTGGTCAGCGCCGTGCCGCTGCAAAACCGGCGCGGGATGGATTGCGCCGCCCACGGCAGCTCAGCGTTCTCGTGGATATGTTCGATGCCGACAATTTCCAGCTCCGAGCTCCAGAACCGGATTTCCTTGGTGCGGAAATTGCCGATGATGCGGTCGAGCGCCGCTGGATAGTCGCAGGCCGGCATCACACGATCATAGCGCGGGCCGACCAGCCAGAAATTCTTCTCCAGCAGGCTCGCCGCCTGCGGCTGCGAGACGAAAATGAAGTTGAGCGCTAACCCGAGTGTTAGCCACGCGATCCGGCCCGACATTGCCCCTCCGGCCCTTCCCGGCCCCTGTGCGCAGAACGGCAGCAACCGTGCCGCGTCGGCATTTGCCGGTCAAGGGCGGCGTACCGTCGAACGATAAATTGCCGGTCAACGTGATATTGGGGCCACTTTCGCCCATCACGCGGCCAGCCGACGCCGCCGCCTTACGACGGCGACCGGGCCTCGCGAACGAGAATTCCGGGAGCCGCGGCCGCCCTCGATCACAACTATTTAGCCAGCAGAGCGCGCGACCGAACTACCGGCATCATGGTAGCCCTCATAAGCTTGTTGCGTCTGATTCGTTCGGCATGCGTCCGTCGGACGTGCGGGCGTGGGGTGATCAACCGCAATTTGTTGTTGTTCTTGGCCTTCCAAGCTCCCGGTCCCCTGCCAGAGCGAACAGGACCGGAGCGAGCGAAGACTGCGGGACTGATTCGCGGGCGGTACACAGATTTGCCGCCGCCCGCAAAGGCGGGAGCCTCAGATGATCTGGGCGAAAGGGCAACAGGCGCTGCGGGGGGAATTGGATATGGGCGAGGTGCACCAGCTCGTAAATTTCGAAGGGGCATTCGGCCTGCAGGCAGCGGGACGCCTCATGACCAAGATTTTTGCGCCCTGGATACAGGACTTGGCTCTGCTGGTGGAAAGCGTGGAGCCGATTCGACCTCCGGGAGCGTCTCCGGATTGGCAGCCGGGCGCCGTGGTGCGGCTGCCGTTCTCCAAAAAGATCTGCTCCGACGGCGAAGCCGTCTGCAGTCAGGTATTGATGGCGCTCGCCGACAGCGCCATGGTGATTGCTTGTTCGGCTGCCTGGAACGGCTACCGTCCGATGAGCACGATTGATCAAACCACGCATTTCCTGCGGCCGGCGATGTTCGACGTTGTCGCTGATGCGCGCGTGGTGCGCATCGGCCGCAACACCAGCTTCGGCCGTGTCATGCTGCTCGGCGCCCACGACAAGCGGCCGGTCGGGATGGTCGCCAGCGCCTATTCGATGTTGTGAGCACGGCGCGATCCGCTTTCAAATGCCGGCGCCAGCCTCTAAGATTGGCGTCTGTCGCGGGGAGCTGTGCAATGACCAGAAATGCTTTGATTGCCGTCGCCTTGAGCGTCGTGATGAGCACCTGCGCCGGCGGCGTGGCGCTGGCCGGACTGTTGGGCCCCGGGCCGTGGTACGGGCCGCCTTGGGTCTGGGGCAATGACACCGGCGGCATCATCCCCTATTCGCCGGCTGTCAATCGAGTCTACCGCGAGATGGCCGCCAACTACTGCGCGCGCTGGGGTCGTCTGTCGCACGTGACCAGCGTGCATCGGAAGCCTGGCGACTACATTGCCTTCGTCTGCATGGATCGTCCGGGCGTGATTCATTGATCCTCGCTGGCGGCATTCAGCGCCAGTCGCCGGCAAGGGCTTGAACCAGCGCGAGCGCCGCCACCGCGGCGGTATCGGCGCGCAGAATGCGGGGGCCGAGCGAAAGCCGGAGCACATTCGGCAGCTTCAGCAACGCCGCGCGCTCGTCTTCGGCGAAACCGCCCTCCGGCCCGATCAGTACCGCGAGCGGTGAACGCCGCAGACCGGCGAGTGCGGCAACCGGATCTGTCACGTCGGCATTTTCATCGCAAAACACCAGGCGGGCGCCCCGGATCCCGCTCGGCGAGGAGGCGGGCGAACGGGAGCGGCGGCGCGATCTCCGGCAGCGAAAGAATACCGCATTGTTCGGCCGCTTCGATCGCGTTGGCGCGCATGCGCTCGGTGTTGACGCGCGTGACCTGGCCGTGGCGGGTGAGCACCGGCTGCAGCAGCGAAACGCCCATCTCGACCGCCTTCTGCACCATGTAGTCGAGCCGCGCGGCCTTGAGCGGCGCAAACAGGTAGTGCAAATCGCCGGCCGCGGTCTGGTCGCGCGTTTTGGCATCGATCATCAAGGAGGCGGCGCGCTTTTGCGCGGCCAAGGTCGCCATCCACTCGCCGTCGCGGCCATTGAAGACAAGAACGCGACTGCCCGACTTCAGACGCAGGACGGTGCCGAGATAATGCGTCTGGGCATGGTCGAGCGTGACTGTCGCCCCCGCCTCCAGCGGCGCCGCGACGTACAGACGCGGACTGCGAAAATCATATCCGGGCATGGGAAAAAGCGAGCAATATGAATAACATTGCAGCCGGCCACCCTGCCGTCCATCGCTTGCGGGCAGCGGCAGTGTCGCATCCGCGCGCCGAAGCAGGTTCTGCCCCCTTGTCGCCGAAATCAACGAGCCTTTAATACGCTGGCGCTCAATGTGTCAAGAGACACGGGGAGCTGGGAGGGACGTTACCATGAAGCGGAGCCTCGCCGTGGCGTTTGGCTTGTTTGCGCGTCGCTGCCGGTTATCCAACCGGCAGCGGCGCAAACATGCCGGCGCAATGTAATGATTTCACGGGGCTGAGGAACGACGCAGAGCAAAAGGCGCTCGCGGTACGCACCGCGATCGCGCACAAAGCCGAGCGCAAGGAGATTTGCAGCCTGATGACACGTTTCGCCGCGGCCGAGGAGGCCGTGGTCAAGTTCCTGGAAAAGAACAACCAGACCTGGTGCGTCCCCGAGCAGGCGATCACAAATACCAAGACCAATCACGAACATACGCTGAAATTCCGCACCGCGGCGTGCACCGAGGCACCCGCCGTCAAGCCGCACGCGCCGTCACTGAGTGACGCCATCGCCACGCCATCGGTGGACACGGCGGGCAATACCAAGACCGGCCGCGGCACGCTTGACACGCTGAACGGTAATCCGTTGGCAAAATGAAGCCGGTGGCCGGTTCGGTCGCCGATGCGACCGGCAATTGGGTCGACACTCTCGCACCGGCCTGGTCGCGCCCCTATCTGCGTCTCGCCCGACTCGACCGGCCGATCGGCTCCTGGCTTTTGCTGTTACCCTGCTGGTGGTCGTCGGCCCTTGCCGCAATTGCCGCCGACCGAGCCGCGCCAAACCTCGTCCATCTCGCGCTGTTCTTCGTCGGCGCGTTTGCGATGCGCGGCGCCGGCTGCACCTGGAACGACATCGTCGATCGCGATCTCGACCGCAGCGTCGAGCGGACGCGCTCGCGGCCGATCCCGTCCGGCCAGGTGAGCGTGCTGGCGGCCGCGATCTTCCTCGCCCTGCAGGCGCTCGCGGGGCTGGCCGTGCTGCATTTCATTCAACACCTTCGCCATCGCGCTCGGCATCGCTTCGCTTTTGATCGTGGCGGTGTATCCATTCATGAAGCGGATTACCTATTGGCCCCAAATCGTGCTCGGGCTGGCCTTCTCCTGGGGAGCCCTGATGGGCTGGGCGGCGGCGTTCGGCCGGCTCAACGCGCCGGCGTTTCTTCTCTATGCCGGCTCCATCGCCTGGGTCATCGGTTACGATACGATCTACGCCCACCAGGATCGCGACGACGATGCGCTTGTCGGCATCAAATCGACCGCGCTTTTGTTTGGTGAACGCACCAAGCCGATGCTCGGCGTGTTCTACACTTTAGCGGTGTTGTTGCTCGGCGCCGCCGGAGGCGCCGCCGGCGCCGGGCCGGTTTTTGCGCTCGGCCTGGTCGCTTTTGCCGGGCATCTTGGCTGGCAGATCGCCCGGCTGGATATCGGCGATCCCGACCGCTGCCTTGCCCTGTTCAAATCCAACCGCGACGCCGGCCTTATTCTATTCGCCGGCTTGGTGCTCGACGCCGCGGTGCGTCATCTCGCCTGATCGTTGCGGCGGCAGACGGATGATCAGTCGAAGCCCGGAGTGAAGCGAAAACCGGGATCGGTCCCGACCGGCTACTGCGCGGTAAGGCCGCCGTCGACCGCCAGCGCCTGGCCGACGATGAACGAAGCGTCGTCGGAGGCGAGAAACAGCACCACCCGCGCGATTTCCTCCGGTTCGGCTACTCGGCCGATCGGGTGGCGGGACAGGATGAACTCCTCGACTTTCGGATCCTGGAACCAGGCCGCCAGAAGCTGCGTGCGCGTGGCGCCCGGGCAGACCGCGTTGATGCGCACACCCTGGCCGATATAGTCGAGCGCGGCGGTGCGGGTCAGCCCGACCACGCCGTGTTTGCTGGCCGCATAGACACCGATGCCGCGCTCGCCGACCAGACCGGCGACCGAGGCGGTATTGACGATGGCGCCGCCGCCGGCGGCGATGAGCGCCGGCAGTTCGTATTTCATCGACAAGAACACGCCTTTGAGATTGACGCCGACGACCCGGTCCCAGGCCACCTCTTCCTCGTCGCCGACGGGAAAACCGCTGCCGCCGATACCGGCATTGTTGAATGCCACATTGAGCCGCCCGTAGGCCGCCAGCGCGCGCTCGACCATCGCGCGGCAATCGGCTTCGCGGCTGACGTCGGCGCCAACTGCAAGCGCCTCGCCGCCGGCACCGCGGATCGAGGCGACCGTCGCTTGCGCGTCGGCGTCGTTCTGATCGACGACCACAACGCGCGCGCCTTCCTTGGCAAAAAGCTGCGCCGCCGCCCGGCCGATGCCCGAACCCGCGCCGGTCACCAGAACGCTGCGATCGACAAAACGGCCGCTCATGTCACGCTTCCCCCCGTCGTCTGTTATTTCGTGATTGCAGACGCGAGACCGGCGCCGTGCAGTTGATCCGCGAAATCGAGCGCCGCGCTTTTTACACGTCATGCGCGCGAGGCGCTTCGTTACATTAACATCGGCTTGGTTCGGGGCGAAGAACTCATGCGGATGCAATCCAATGTGCGCAGTTGACCGAGATCGCAGCGTCGCGCGAGCATCGCCGGCGCGCTCGCCATTTCGCGCGATTGCTGGCTGAAAAAGAGCCAGAGGGCAACGGAAACATACCGGAGGGGACAAATGAAAGCCGCCCAATTGTTCGACGTCAGCGGCCTGGCCACCATCGTGACCGGTGCGGCCAGCGGCATCGGCTTCGCCTATGCGGAGGTGATGGCCGACAACGGCGCGCGGGTGACCTTGATGGACAAGGACGCCGCGTCGCTTGAGGCAGCGGTGCGCCAGCTGGCCGAGCGCGGCGGCGAGGTGCGGGGCCAAGTTCTTGATGTGACCGACCGCGCGGCGCTGCGCGCCAGTGTCGACGCCGCGGCCGAGCACTACGGCAGATTGGATGTCGTGTTCGCCAATGTCGGCATCGACTCGCCGCCCGGCTTTCTCAGCATGACCGGCGAGCGAGATGCCGCCGGCGCCTTCGAGAACGTCTCCGACGAGCGCTGGGACCTGGTCATGGCGACCAACCTGACCTCGATCTACTCAACCATCAAGGCAGCGGTCCCGCATATGAAAAAGAATCCGAACGGCGGCCGCATTATCGTCACCACATCCGTGGCGGCAATTCGCGGCGAGGCGATTGTCGGCATGCCTTACATGCCGGCCAAGGCCGGCGCCGCGCACCTCGTGCGCCAGGCAGCGCTCGAGCTCGCCAAATACAACATCCTCGTCAATGCCATCGCGCCCGGCCCGTTCGTCACCAACATTGCCGGCGGCCATATGAGGGACCCGACGACGGTGCAGGCCTTCGCGCGTTTCACGCCGTTCCATCGCATCGCCTCGACCGACGAAATCCAGGGCGTTGCGCTGTTCCTGGCGTCGCCCGCGGCGAGCTACGTGACCGGGTCGCAAATGGTGATCGACGGCGGCGTCTTGCTCGGTCAGGCGGACTAAGGCGGCGCAAGTGGAGCCGTTCAATTCCGGGCGATGATCTCGCGCTCGCCGCGATGCAGGGCTGGCGCCTTTGGCGCGCGGGCCACCCGGCGCCGCATCAGCAGCGAAGGCCGGCGTCGTGCGATGGCGCTGCGCCGGCGGCGGCGCCATGTCGGCGCTTCGATCCGCAGCGCGCCCATCCGCGCGAAAGGTTCCCGCAGGCTGCCGTCGCGCTCGGCGACAAGGAGCGGCAAGCCGAGGACGCGGCCCCAGGATTGCCATTCGGCCACGATCTCGTCGCTGCCGTTCGAAGAGAACAGCGGCAGCGACAGCGCCGGATCGCCGTGCTCGAGGACGACCGAGATCGCGCTCGGCGGTTCATTTGGATTGCCCGTGAGCCGGATGGCGACGCCGCGGAATGCGGCGACCGGCAAATTCAGGGCCATGCGCATGCCGCCGACGGAGCGGCGCACCACGACGCGTTCGCGATGCAGGTCGATGACGCGCCGGCGCTCATCGGCCGCCTCATCGGCGGCTTCGAAACGCACAGGCAAAGCGAAGGGGTCGAGCCGCAATGCGCGGCTCGACCCGGCAGCGGACCTGCCGGCTTCCATTTGACGCCCCGAAACTCAGAGTGACAATCGCTTCAGATCGAAACGATTGCCGCTCTAACATTTTGGTTGAGCACGATCTTTTCGGAAAACGGTGACCGCTTTCCCGGATCGTGCCCTAACTCCCTGCCGGGCTGTTCCCGCCCAGTCGCCGCGAGGATGCCAAAGCGCGGTCGCAATCAGCTTAAAATCCCTGGTTAAGAGGTCGTATTGCACCAGCGAACGCGCCGCATGCTTGACGAGGCGTTGCCGTGGCGCCGGCAATTGCAGCCTTGGCGCGCCGATGCGCGGGTTAAATCGCGCCGCCAACGCCACATCTTCGGCTTGTCTTCGCGTCCGCCCCCGCATAAACCGGCCAGCAAATGCCCTCGCTTCTTGACCAATCCGACCTCGCCGATCTTGCCGAACGCCTGATAACCGCCGCCAAGCGCGCCGGGGCCGATCAGGCCGACGCGGTCGCTGTCCGCTCGATCTCGCTGTCCGTCGACGTGCGCGAGGGCGCGGTCGAGAATCGCAGCGCTCGGAAGGCGACGATCTCGGGCTTCGCGTCATCGTCGGCCACAAGCAGGCGGTCGTTTCAACGAACGATCTCAAGGGCGACGGCTTTGACGCGCTCGCCGAGCGGGCGGTCGCTATGGCGCGCGCCGCGCCGGAAGACCGCTTTGCCGGGCTTGCCGATCCGGCGCTATTGGCGCGCCAACTGCCGGAACTCGATCTGATCGATCCGGCGATGCCCGAAGTCGACGTGCTCGAGGCCCACGCGCGCGAAGCGGAAGCCGCCGGGCTCGCCGTTGCCGGCGTTACCAAGTCTGGCGGCGCCTCGGCGTCGGCCGGCATTGGCGGCATGGTGCTGGTGACGAGCCATGGCTTCCACGGTGCGACCATCGCTTCGCGCCACGGCATCGCCATGACCGCCATCGCCGGCAACGGCACCGGCATGGAACGCGACTACGATTTCTCCTCGACGTTGCACGCCGCCGACCTCGACAGTGCGCAAGCGATCGGACGCCGCGCCGGCGAACGCGCGGTCAAGCGGCTCAATCCGCGCAAGGTCGCGACCCGACGCGTGCCCGTGGTGTTCGACAACCGAATTTCCGGATCGCTGGTCGGCCACCTGGCGAGCTCGGCCAACGGCAGCGCGATCGTGCGCAAGACCAGTTTCCTGCGGGAAAAACTCGGCGAGAAGATTTTCGCCTCCGGTATCGCCATCATCGATGATCCGCTGCGGCCGCGTGGCCTTCGTTCGCGGCCGTTCGACGCCGAAGGCGTCGCCGGCCGCAGGCTGGAATTGGTGAAGGACGGCGTCCTCAACAGCTGGCTTCTGGACTGCGCGACCGCGCGCGAACTCGATCTGGAGACGACCGGTCATGCGCAACGCGGCGTCTCGTCGACGCCCTCGCCCGGCGCCAGCAATCTTCATCTTGCTCCCGGCGCGAAAAGCCCCGATGAGTTGATCGCCGACATCGAAGACGGTTTTTATGTCACCGACATGATCGGCATGGGCGTCAACCTGGTGACCGGAGACTATAGCCGCGGCGCCTCGGGGTTCTGGATCGAGAACGGTCAATCCACCTACGCGGTCAGCGAGGTCACCATCGCTGGACACCTGTTCGATATGTTCGCGAGCCTCACGCCGGCGAACGATCTCACCTTCCGCTACGGCACCAATGCCCCAACGTTGCGCGTTGAGGGTATGACCGTTGCCGGCCACTGACGCCGTCGACCTCGCAGTTGCGGCGGCATGGCTCGCGGCCTGCGTGCGCGAGGCAGGTTCGCTGGCGCTGTCGATGTTCGGAACCCCGATCAACAATTGGACCAAGGCGGGGGCTTCGCCGGTCAGCGACGCCGACATTGCGGTCGACCGGTTGCTGCGCGAGCGACTGACCGGCGCGGGCTCCGACATCGGTTGGCTGTCGGAGGAAAGCGTCGACGATCCAGCGCGGCTCGCCGCCCGCTATGTCTGGATCGTCGATCCGATCGACGGCACCCGCGCCTATCTGGCGGGCCTGCCGGATTGGACCATTTCCGCCGCGCTGGTCGAGAATGGCCGGCCGATCGCGGCTTGCCTTTACGCTCCAGTCACCGAAGAATTTTTCGCAGCGACGGCGGGCGCGGGCGCCACCTGCAACGGCGTGGCGATCTCCACCACCAGCGGCGCCTCGCTGGCGCACGCTCGCATCGCCGGTCCGAAACGTTTCCTCGATCGCCTCGCGGCGGTGGCTCCGCCCTTTACCGCCATGCCGCGGGTGCGCTCGCTCGCGCTTCGCATCGCCCGCGTCGCCCAGGGCGCCTTCGACGTTGCCATCGCCAGCGCCGACAGCCACGACTGGGACCTTGCAGCGGCTGATCTTTTGGTGCACGAAGCTGGCGGATCGATAACGCCCAGCGGGGGCGGGCTTATCATTTACAATCTTCCCGTGCCGCGGCACGGTATGCTGGTTGCAGCCGGTCGGGAGCGGCATGCGGCACTCATAGAACTTCTCGGGGATGAACGCCTCGCGTCTTGATAAAACGCGAATGGCGTGCGGATCGAATATCATGGCGGACATTCCCAAACCGACATCCAAACAGTTGCTCCACCTCGTGTTCGGCGGTGAACTTAACAGCGTGGCGGACATCGAATTCAAAGATCTCAACAAGCTCGACATCGTCGGCGTCTATCCGAACTACGCCAGCGCCTACGCGGCATGGAAGGCGAAAGCGCAGGGCACCGTCGACAACGCCGAAATGCGCTATTTCATCGTCCACCTGCACCGGCTGCTCGAACCGGAAAGCCAGGCGACGAGCTGAGGAACGCATGCTGTGCAACGGGATCGGGCGACACCAATGGAATCGGCCGGCTGCAGCGATCAGCAACGCTGCTGCTGATCTCACCGATCAGCAGCGCGGGGGAGGCTGAAGCGTGCGCGACCGGCTCCCGTTCGCGCTGCGGTGTTATCGGCTTGCGTCTTCCGCGGCCGCACCGCCTGTGGCATCGCGGCTCCTGGCCTGGCGCCTCAAGCGTAGCAAGGAAAATCCGGCGCGCCTCGGCGAACGTTACGGTCGCACCGGTCTGCCGCGTCCGGCCGGCCCGTTGATCTGGCTGCACGGCGCCAGCGTCGGCGAAATATTCGCCATCATCCCCCTGGTCGAACGTCTTCGCGGCATGAACTTCGCGGTGCTTGTCACTTCGGGCACCGTCACCTCGGCGGCGCTGGCCGAGCAGCGCCTGCCGCCGGGCGCCATGCACCAGTTCATTCCGCTGGATGCGCCGCGATTTGTCGGCCGCTTCCTCGATCACTGGCGGCCCGACCTCGCCCTGTTTGTTGAATCGGATCTGTGGCCCAATCTCATCTTGGGATGCGCTGACCGCGGCATTCCGATGATCCTGATCAACGCCCGGCTGTCGGAACGCTCGTTCAGCCGCTGGCGTCTGGTACCGAGCGTGATTGGGGCGCTGCTGCGGCGGTTCGATCTGTGCCTGACCCAGTCGAACTCCGATACCCAGCGCTATGCCGAACTTGGCGCGCCGCATATCACCTGCGTCGGCAATCTGAAGCTCGACGTCCCCGCGCCGCCGGTCGATCAGGCGACTTTGCGCAAGCTTAAATCGATCATCGATGCACGAATGGTCGTTGCCGCCGCCTCGACGCATGCCGGCGAAGAGACCGCCGTCATCGCCTCGCATCGCCGACTGCGCGCCAAATATCCCTCTTTGCTCACGGTCATCGCCCCGCGCCATCCGGAACGCGGCTCCGGTATCGCCGACATCGCGAAAGTGGCCGGCCTGTCCGTCGCGCTCCGCTCGCGCGACGAGCTGCCGAAACCGGATGTCGACATCTTCGTCGCCGACACGCTCGGCGAGCTCGGTCTGATCTACCGGCTGGCGCCGATCGTGTTCATGGGCGGCTCGCTGGCAAGCCATGGCGGCCAGAATCCGATCGAGGCGATCAGGCTGGGCGCCGCGGTCGTGCATGGCCCGCACGTCTGGAACTTTGCCGAGATTTACGCCACGCTCGATGCTGCGCACGGCGCCGAACTCATTGCCGACGATGAAGCATTGACGACCTGCCTCGCCGGCTGGCTCGCCAACGCTGCGGCGCGCAAAGCCGTCGCCGATGCGGCCATGGGAACGGTACGGCAATTAAGCGGAGCGCTTGAGCGCACTCTCGCCGCGCTCGAGCCCTATCTGATACAGCTTCGGCTCGAACAGCGGGCGTCATAGAGCCAGGAATGATTTGTTCCGGAAACCGCTATCCAACTCCGGTCAGGTCCGGGGCGGGCTTCTTTGGGATCATGCTCTGATGCGCGAGCCGGCATTCTGGTGGCGGCCCGGCGGCGGCAGCCTGCTGAGCCCGCTCGCCGCCGTCTATGGCGCGGTCGCGGTGCTGCGTATGCAGCAACCGGGGCGCCGCGCCGGCGTCCCGGTCATCTGCCTCGGCAATCTCACCGTCGGCGGCGCCGGCAAGACACCGGCAGCGCTGGCGGTGGGCCGGCTTCTCCTCGCCGCGCATGAGCGGCCGTTCTTTTTGAGCCGTGGCTATGGCGGGAGCCTGTCCGGGCCGGTGCGCGTCGATCCCGCCATTCATTCCGCCGCCACTGTCGGTGACGAGCCGCTGCTACTGGCGCGCCTCGCACCCACCATCGTCGCGCATGATCGCGTGGCGGGAGCAGAAGCCGCGCGGCGCGGCGGTGCGACCGTGATCGTGATGGACGACGGGTTCCAAAACCCTGCGCTCGCCAAAGAGCTGGCGATCCTGCTGGTCGACAGCCGGCGCGCCATCGGCAACGGGCGCATCATTCCCGCCGGCCCGTTGCGGGCGCCGCTCGACATGCAGATCGCGCGCGCCCAGGCGCTTGTCGTCGTCGGGGTGGACACCGGCGCGACCGCGGTCGCCACATGCGCGCGCCGGCACAATGTCGCGATCTTCCATGGCCGTCTCGAACCGGACCGCCACACCATCGCCGCGCTCGGCGGGCGCAAAGTTCTGGCGTTCGCCGGTATCGGCGACCCCGAAAAATTCTTCGCGACGGTTGCCGCGGCCGGTGTCGCGGTCGCCGAGCGGGCAAGCTTTCCTGACCATCATCGCTTCACGGCCGCGGAGGCGCAGACGCTGATCGCGCGCGCCGATGCCGCGAGCCTCGTGCTGCTCACGACCGAGAAGGATCTCGCGCGCCTCTCCGGCGATCCGCTTCTTGCCGCGCTGGCCGCGCGGACAAACGCGTTGCCGGTGCGCCTTGCGATCGAGGAAGCGGACGCGTTCCAGAATATGATTCTCAAAGTGGCAAAGCGGCGCTAGTGCGCAGAGCCGGTTTTCAGTCGGGCCGAAGCGTCGAAGAGCCGTGGGTCGGGCTCCGGAATGGATGAAGGATCAAGCCCCCCGTGCGTAAGCCGCGGCATGGCGTTGCAGCACGGCCTCCGGCGAAACGTAGGCTTCCTGCAGGTCGACGCTCCAATAGCGAAGCTCCTCGAGCGGAATGGCGACGCCGGTGACGGCACAGCGCACAAAGGCTCCCGGCCGCACGACGCGGAAATCGCCGTCGAGATATTTCACCTCGGCCTCACCGGGCATCGGCGATGGGCGATCGGTACGATTGAGCAAGCGGACCTCCGTCGCGCCGCGGCCTTAAGATCCAGCCGCCGCATCGCAAACATAATTATTCTGCGGGACGAACGAAACCACCCTCGCCCGTGACAACGCGGCGCGCAATAAGCGCCGCGCCGATGGCCTCGACGCGACGCCAGATCGGGCCGACCTCACCGCAATACCAATGGCGCTCTGCCACGGCGCCCGGCGCCATCCCTACCAGCAATGCCGGTAGCCGTAGCGCCAATAACAGTGATGCCAGTAATGCCATCGGTAGTAGTGACGGCAGCGCCAGCCGCACCACGCCTGAGTGAGGTTACCGGACGCGGCGTCGTGGGCCACCCCAGCCGGAAGCGGCGCGATCGGGGTTGCCTCTGAAACTCCGGGAACGGCCGCCAAAACCGAAGCGGCGACCGCGATCGCAAATGCCGTTCGCAACATGCTGTGCTCCTTGGACGCGAACCGATGTTCGCCAAACAATAATCTGAAAACATGATGGCGGTTCCACGGCGACAGAACTTGGCTGCTTGTGAAAAAAAAAGTCAGAGTCCGATCTGAGCATATTCAGTCGGATGAACAAACAGTCAGCTTCCTGGCAGCAGCCGAAACCAAGTTCTGTTCAAGTTCAAAAAAGACTGCCTTGGCCGGGATCGCTGTCCCGTCGGCGCCGTCGCCGCACCGGTTCGACGCGCGGTGTAGCCGAGGTGTGCACGACTTCGGCGCGGGCGCCGACCAGGCCGTCGGAAAACTCGATATCGATCGGCATGCCGGTGGTCACGGCGGCGGCCGTGCGCAGCGGCCGGCCCGCGCGATCGCGCACCAGCGCAAATCCGCGCTCCAGGACGCCGCGATAGGAGAATGCCGCGAGCAATTGCGCGTCGCGTTCCCATCGTGCCCAGCCGGCATCGAGCAGGTTTTCGATGGCGAGCGCAGCGCGTTCGGCCGCCATCTTGACGCGCTTTCGCTCACCGGTGATTCGCATGCGATGCGCCGTCGCGTTGGCAGTGAGGCTTGCGCGCAACCGCAGCGCGGCGCTGGCGTAGCGTTCTCGCCGGCGCTCGACATGGCTGCGCAGCAGGTGCGCGCTCAGCCTGCCGCCGATACGTGAGAAGCTGACGTGATGGATGTGCGCGTTGGCGCGCAGCGCGCGCGCCAGGCGCTGCTCGGCGTGATCGAGCCGCTGCCGCGGCAAAGCGAGCACGTCGTCGGCATCCGGCAGGGCGCGGGCGGCCGATCGCACCGCTTGCCGCCGGGCCTCCTGATTACGCCGCCAGCCGGCGAGCGCGCGCCGCTCCAGGCTCTCGACGTCGAGCGAAAGCTCGGCGCGCACCGGCACGGCCATTTCCGCCGCGGCGGTCGGGGTCGGCGCCCGGCGGTCGGCGGCAAAGTCGATCAGCGTGACATCGGTTTCGTGGCCGACCGCAGAAATCAGCGGAATGAGGCTTGCGGCCGCCGCCCGCACCACGATCTCCTCATTGAAGGACCATAGATCTTCGAGCGAGCCGCCGCCGCGCGCGACAATGATGAGATCGGGCCGCGGCATCGGCCCGCGTTCGGGCAGCGCGTTGAAGCCTGCGATGGCGGCGGCGACTTCCGCCGCCGAGCCCTCGCCCTGCACCTTCACCGGCCAAAGCAGCACATGGCGCGGGAAACGGTCGGCGAGCCGATGCAGAATGTCGCGGATGACGGCGCCGCTCGGCGAGGTGATGACGCCGATCACCGCCGGCAGATACGGCAATAGCTGCTTTCTGGCCTCGTCAAACAATCCCTCCGCGGTCAGCCGGCGCTTGCGCTCCTCAAGCAGCGCCATCAGCGCGCCGAGCCCCGCCGGCTCCAGCGTCTCGACCACAATCTGGTATTGCGAGCGGCCGGGATAGGTGGTCAGCCGCCCGGTGATCACCACTTCCAGGCCGGCTTCGAGCTTGAGCTTGATGCGCGGAGCGGCGCTGCGCCAGATAACGCCGGCGATGCAGGCCCGATCGTCCTTGAGATCGAAGTAAACGTGGCCGTTCGAATGATAGCTGACTTTGCCTAGTTCACCGCGCACGCGCACGTAACCGTAAGACTCCTCGATGGTGCGCTTGAGCGCCGCCGACAGCTCGGAGACGGTCAGTTCCGGCAGATTGAGACGCGGTTCATTCATTGCGGTGTTAGTGCTGCCCGTCGCCCATCCGGTCAAGACCCTGGCCAGACCCGTGGTCAAGACTCCTGTTCAGGACCGTTGGACAACTCGCCCCCACGACCTTGCGCGGGCACGCCCCCGTGCTACAGGGGCCGCAGTCCGTGTGTTTAAAGCCATGACCATTCTGCCGTGAACATTTTACTCCTGGGCTCCGGAGGACGCGAGCACGCGCTGGCCTGGAAGATGGCGGCGAGCCCGCTCACAGACCAGCTGTTCTGCGCGCCGGGCAATGCCGGGATCGCCCGCGAGGCCGCATGCGTCGCGCTCGATATTGCCGACCATGCGGCAGTGATTGCATTTTGCCGCGACAACAGCATCGACCTAGTCGTGGTCGGCCCGGAGGCGCCGCTGTGCGCCGGCATTGTCGACGATCTCGAGGCCGCCGGCATCAAGGCCTTTGGACCGACACGCGCCGCCGCGCGGCTCGAAGGCTCCAAAGGCTTCACCAAGGACCTGTGCCGGGCCAACGGCATACCGACCGCCGGCTATGAACGTTTTGTCGATGCGGCTGCGGCCAAAGCCTACGCGCGGGGCCGCGGCGCGCCGCTGGTCGTCAAAGCCGACGGCCTCGCCGCCGGCAAGGGCGTGGTGGTGGCGGAAACCCTCGCCGAGGCCGAAGCCGGCGATCGACAAGATGCTCGGCGGCGGCCTCGGCGAGGCCGGCGCCGAACTGATCATCGAGGAGTTTCTCGACGGCGAGGAAGCCTCGTTTTTCGCGCTCTGCGACGGAATGACGGCCTTGCCGCTCGCATCCGCCCAGGATCACAAGCGCGCCTTCGACGGCGACAAGGGGCCGAACACCGGCGGCATGGGTGCCTATTCGCCGGCACCCGTCGTCGATGCCGCGATGAGCGCCTGCGTCATGGCCGAAATCGTGCTGCCGACCCTGGCCGCGATGCGGGCGATGGGCGCGCCCTACAAGGGCGTGCTCTTTGCCGGCCTGATGCTCACCGCCCGAGGGCCGAAGCTGATCGAATACAACGTCCGCTTCGGCGATCCGGAATGCCAGGTCCTGATGCTGCGGCTGATGTCGGATCTGGTGCCTGCGTTACTGGCAAGCCGCGACGGCATGCTCAGGTCGCTCGATCTGCGCTGGTATCCGCAGGCCGCACTCACGGTGGTGATGGCCGCCAAAGGCTATCCCGGAGCCTACGCCAAAGGCTCGGTCATCGAAGGCCTCGAGGCGGCCGCTGCCATCGAGGGCGTGGAGATCTTCCATGCCGGCACCAAAGAACGAGACGGCCGCATCCTGGCCAATGGCGGACGCGTGCTCGACGTCTCGGCGCTCGGCAGGACCGTGGACGAGGCGCGCGGGCGCGCCTACGAAGCCGTCGCTCGCATCCGCTGGCCCGAGGGGTTCTGCCGCCACGACATCGGCTGGCGCGCGATGGAGCGGGAAACACAAAGTAGATCAATCACCTAGCCTTGCGTCTCGGCACGTGATATATATCGATTGTAAAGAATATATACCACGAGAGTTTGATGGCCATTTTGATCAAAGACCGAGACGCCGACCAATTGATCCGAACGCTGGCTGAACGGACGGGCGAAAGCATCACCGATGCCGTCAAGCAAGCCGTTCGCGAGCGCCTGCAGCGCGTCCCACTGCGCGAAAGTGACGTTGCCGCGCGCAAGGCCAAACTTGCCAGGCTGATAGCCAAGGCAAACGCAATCCCCACCGTTGACGATCAAACGCCAGACGAAATTGTCGGCTACAATGAACTGGGGCATTTCGACTGATGGTTATTGATACCTCGGCTATTGTCGCGATTTTGATGAATGAACAAGAGAGCGAGACCTTTTCGCAGATAGTCTCGGGTGAGATCGCGCAGGCTATTTCAGTCGTTACATTTTACGAGGCCGCGATCGTGATGACGGGGAAGAAGGGCCGTCCCGGCGGTGTACAGCTGGTGGACGAATTCATCCGCGACATGCAAATCGAAATAGCGGCGTCAACGCTCGATGATGCTCTTTTCGCTCGCGAGGCTTATTTCCGCTTCGGACGGAGCTATCATCCGGCGCGATTAAATCTCGCCGATTGCTTTGCCTATGCTCTTGCGAAAATGCGGGACGAGCCCTTGCTCTTCAAAGGCGATGACTTTTCCAAGACCGACATCGTGCCGGCTTGGCGGCCGTAGACTAATTGCTGTCTTCTAAGTTCGCGAGCGGAGCGGCAACAGCATGACTACCAGCGACCGGCAAAGTACTTACTCCGGGATCAAGGAAGTCGCCGAGCGGTTACGGTTCGATGTCGGCCGGCTCGAAGCGTATCTGCGTGAGCATGTGCCCGGCTTTGCCGGCCCCATCGTGCTCGGCCAGTTCAAGGGCGGCCAGTCCAACCCGACCTATCTGATCGAGACCCCGGCGCGGCGTTACGTGCTGCGGCGCAAACCCCCGGGCAAGTTGCTGCCCTCGGCGCACGCAGTCGATCGCGAATACCGGGTGATCGGCGCGCTTTCCGCCCAAGGCTTTCCGGTCGCCGAGCCGCTTCTCTATTGCGCTGACGAAAACGTCATCGGCACGGCGTTCTTCGTCATGTCCCATGTCGAGGGCCGGGTGTTCTGGGAACCCCATATGCCGACGTCCAATCCGGTCGAGCGGGCGCGCGTCTATGACGCGATGAACGCGACGCTGGCGCAGCTGCACAGCTTCGTTCCAGCCGCCATCGGTCTTGGCGACTACGGCCGCGGCGAGAACTATGTGGCGCGGCAGATCGAGCGCTGGTCGAAGCAATACCGCGCCTCGGAAACCGAGAAGGTCGACGACATAGAGCGGCTGATGGCGTGGCTGCCGGCGCATCTGCCGCCGGCGCAGCCGCCCCGGCTGGTGCACGGCGACTATCGCCTCGACAACATGATCATCGCCCCCGATGCACCGCGCGTTGCCGCCGTGCTCGATTGGGAATTGTCGACGCTCGGCGACCCGCTGGCGGATTTCTCCTATCACCTGATGCAGTGGCACATGCCGCAGGCGGAAGCCGGTACCGGCTCGCTGGTCGGATTTGATCTGGCGGCGCTCGGCATTCCCTCGCTCGACGACTATGTCGCGGCCTACGTAAAGCGCACCGGCCTCGATCCGCGGCCTTATCTGCCGGTCTATTCCGCCTACAACTTCTTTCGCCTCGCGGCGATCCTGCAAGGCATCGTCGGCCGGGTCCGCGACGGCACCGCGACCGGCGCCTTTGCCGCGGCCAAGACCGACCTTGTCGGCCCGCTTGCCGCCAAAGGCTGGGAATTCGCCCGCCAGGCCGGCGCTGGATGAGCCGGCGACGCGAATGAAGATCTTCGCGCTCGCGCTCGGCGGCGGCGGCGCGCGCGGGCTCGCCCATATCGCGGTGGTCGAAGCACTCGATGAAATGGGGCTGAAGCCGGTCGCCATCGCCGGCACTTCGATGGGCGCGCTGATCGGCGCCGCCTACGCGGCGGGCATGCGCGGCAAGGACATCCACCGCCACGTCATCGGTTTCGCGCACAACCGCAGCGAAACCATGCGCCGGCTGATGGCGGCGCGCGCGGGTACGCTCGCCGATCTGTTCGCGGGCGCGTTCGGCAATGCGACGCAGATCGACGCCGAGAAATTCTGTGAGCAGTTCCTGCCCGACACCATCCCCGCGGATTTTTCCGGGCTGGCCATTCCGCTCATCGTGATGGCGGCGGACCTGCATCGCCGCCAGGAAGTACCGCTGATGTCGGGACCGCTGCGAGCTGCGCTCGCCGCCTCGATCGCCATTCCCGGATTATTGCGGCCGGTGGTCGTTGACGGCCGCGTCCTGATCGACGGCGGCGCCACCAATCCGCTGCCGTTCGATCGCTTGAGCGGGCTCGCCGATTGCATCATGGCCGTCGACGTGTTGAGCGTGCCGCCAGCGGACCGCGGCGACATCCCGAGCGCCTGGGAGTGCATGTACACCACGCTCAACATCATGGGCAGCGCCATCGTTGCCGCCAAGCTCGCCCACGCCGCGCCGGACCTCGTGATCCGGCCCAATGTCGGCATCTTCCGCACGCTCGACTTCTATCGGGCGACCGCGATCCTGCGCGCCGCCGAGGCGGTGAAGAAGGACGTGAAGCAGCGCCTCGGCAGCTTGCTCGGACGAAATGACGGGACCGTCGCTGGTTAACAAAGCCTCACACCGTTGTCTCAGACTGCGCGCAAAACGGTGCCGTGTTCTTGAGACCTGCCGCGCTACGCCAGCTCGCTATGGCGGCGACGCGAGACCAGTTCGGCATCTCAAGCATCGGCATTCAAAGCATCATGCCGGCGACGGCGACGACACCGCGGGTGACCAGGCGTAACCCCGGCCCCGATCGCAACACCGACAACGCCCGCAGCCAGTCCGATGATGCGCCGCCGCCGCCGCTGTCGCCGCCTCCGGCCGGCACCGGCAGGTTGGTGGATAAGGCGGTTTAGCGGGCATCGGCGTTCGCGACCTCTGGTATCATCACCGGCATCATCACCGGCGAGGCCTAGACGGGCCACCCGGTCTTGTACCGTTGTGACGTCCGCCTGCGCGGCGGCATTTCGCTCAACGCGGGACGCTCCCGCCAAACGTCAACAGGCTCGTCAGTACCATCTTGGATTCGGCGCGGCAGCCCGGTATCATGAGGACGCCAACAGGAGAACGTGCGCGATGGCGAGCGGTGTCGTTAAGTGGTTCAACCCGACCAAGGGGTATGGGTTTATTCAACCGACGGGTGGCGGCAAGGACGTTTTCGTCCATATCTCGGCAGTAGAGAAGGCCGGTCTCAGCACCCTCAATGAGGGGCAGCAGATACAGTACGAAGAGGTCGCTAACCGGGGTAAGACCTCGGCTGAGAACCTCAAGGTGAAGTAAGCCGCGCCTGTACAAAAAAACCAGGGCGCGCCTCGGCGGAATTGGACGCCGCATTCCCAACCGGAGATCTGATAGACGCCGCGGTTGGGATTGCGCGGGGCCCCCATTCGGGTCCAATCTTATCCTATGGAATACAGGAATATACGCTACACCATCCGGGTTCGGGTCGAGCCGGGACAATGGTCCGTGGCGATCCACCCCGGCGGCGTAGAAATGGCCGGGAAAGTCATCACCGGGACGCGTGAATACGCAACATTGCGGGCGCACTCGATGGTGGACCGATGGCTGGAAACACACCCGGCGCAAAGCTCCTGAAGCTTTAATCGAAATTCACATTGAACCGCATCGGCAGCGCATTGCGAGGCCGCTGCCACCGCACGGCAAGACCATCATCATCGTGTCATACAAACGGCCGAACAGTTCCCGGTGCACGCGGCCGCGCGGCAGAACCATGCGCGGCAGGGGAGCCGACGATGGGGTGGTTTGTAGCGTTGCTGGTCTTGCTCTCGGCCCTGGATATCGTTGTCAAATCGACCAGCGCGTCGTCGCCATCGGGGGAAACGCCTACGGTCAAAAGCTGATCTCGCTGCCTCAAATTGCGATGCCTGTTCGCTTCCTCAACATCAGCGATTTACCTGCGCCGTAAGAGGCTAACGCCGCTCGCGGAAAAAGCTCTTCAGCAGCGCTGAAGTTTCAGCCTCGGCCAATCCGCTATAGACCTCAGGCCGGTGATGGCAGGACGGCGAGGCGAAGAATTTCACGCCGTTGTCGACCGCGCCTCCCTTTAGGTCGGCGGCGCCGTAATAGAGCCGGCGAATGCGCGCGAAGGAAACGGCGCCGGCGCACATCGCACAAGGCTCGAGCGTGACGTAGAGGTCGCAATCGGCGAGTTGCTCGGAGCCAAGCGCGGCGGCCGCAGCGCGGATGGCGATGATCTCGGCGTGGGCTGTCGGATCGCGGTCTGCGAGCGTGCGGTTACCGGCCCGCGCCACCACCGCGCCATCGTGGACGATGACGCAGCCGATCGGGACCTCGCCGCGTTCCCCGGCCGCGCGGGCTTCCTCGAGCGCCATGTCCATCAATGATGCCATCAGCCCTCAGGCCGGGCTGGTCCCGGCCATCCACGTTTTTGCTTCCGTTCAGGTGTACAAAGCCGCGGAGGCCCGGCACAAGCTTGCAGCCGGGCCGGCCACTTCGGGCCGGACCCGGTTGGCCGAGCACGACGAGGCTGACGGGTCATGAATCTCAACAACGAGCGCGAAACCGCCGGCGAGCGCATCGCCAAGGTGATCGCCCGCGCCGGGCTCGGCTCCCGCCGCGAGGCCGAAGAATGGATCGTCGCCGGGCGCGTTGCGGTGAATGGCACGGTGATCCACTCGCCGGCGCACAACGTCACCGGCCGCGACCGCGTCAGCGTCGACGGGCAACCGCTGCCGGAGCGCGAGCGGACGCGGCTGTTTCTCTACCACAAGCCGCGCGGGCTCCTGACCGCGCACTCCGACCCGCAGGGCCGCCCGACCATCTTCCAGCGTCTGCCGGCGCACCTCCCCCGCCTGATCAGCGTCGGCCGGCTCGATTTCAACACCGAGGGTCTTCTGCTCCTGACCAATGACGGCGCGCTCGCCCGCATCCTCGAACTGCCGGCGACCGGCTGGGTGCGGCGCTACCGGGTGCGCGCGCACGGCTCGGTGACGCAGGCCCAGCTCGACGCGCTGCGCACCGGCGTGACCATTGACGGCATCCGCTACGGCGAGATCGAGGCCACGCTCGACCGCGTGCAAGGTTCGAATTTGTGGCTCACCTTCGCCATCCGCGAAGGCAAGAACCGCGAGGTGCGCAACGTGCTCGGCCATCTCGGCCTCACCGTCGCCCGCCTGATCCGGGTCTCGTTCGGTCCGTTTCAGCTCGGCGATCTCGCCGAGGGCGCGGTCGAGGAGGTGCGCACCCGCGTTGTGCGCGAGCAGCTCGGCGAGCGCCTGGTTGGGCTTTCGGGCGCGGATTTCTCCGGGCCGATCGACGCCCCGCCCCCGCGGGAGAAAAGCGGAGAAGGCATGCGCGCCAATGTTCGGAGCGAGCCGAACCGCTCCGCGAGCCGCCCATCGGTGTCCGACAAGCCCGCCGGTAAAAAGCCGACGAACCGGCAGTCCACCAGCCATTCCTGGCGTGCCCGCGAGGAGGAGCGTCCGGCCAAGAAGCTTAAGCGAAAATTCCGCGGCTCGCGCCGCGACGCCAAGGCGCCGCGTGAGCGATCCCCGGGGAAGGCGCGCGCCGGGCTCGTCAGCGACCGCAAGGGCCGCCGCGTGCTGGTCGAGCGATTTGGCCACGCACCTGTCATCGCTCAGCCCGAGCGCGGTCCGCGCAAGCCGCCGCGCCGCCCGTCCGGCGGCCGCGACCGGCACCCGCGAGGGCGCTGATGCGCGTCGTCGGCGGACGGCTGCGGGGACGCCCGCTCGCCGGGCCGAAATCGCAAGCGATCCGGCCGACCGCCGATCGGTTGCGCGAATCCTTGTTCAACATTCTCGTCCACACCTACAACGACCCGATAACCGGCGCTCGCGTGCTCGACCTCTTTGCCGGCACCGGCGCTCTCGGCATCGAAGCGCTGTCGCGCGGCGCCGCGTTCGCGCTGTTCATCGATGCCGGCGCCGAGGCCCGCGCGCTGCTGCGCGAGAACGTCGCCGCGCTCGGCCTCGGCGGCGTGTCGCGGATTTTCCGTCGCGACGCCACCAAGCTCGGCCCGGCGCATCCGGTCGAGCCGTTTTCTCTCGTCTTTCTCGATCCGCCCTACGGGCACGGGCTGGCGGAAGCGGCGCTGGCCTCGGCGCGAGCCGGAGGGTGGTTCACGGCTGACGCGCTGATTGTCGCTGAAGAAGCCGCAAAGTCTCGATTTGCCGTTCCCGAAGGATTTACCGAACTCGACCGCCGCCGTTACGACGATAGCGAGTTTATCATCCTGCGCCCGGCGTGAGCCCTACCGCCGCCCGAACAGCCGCTCGATGTCGGAAAGTTTTAATTCCACATAGGTCGGCCGGCCGTGATTGCATTGGCCGGAATTGGGCGTGACCTCCATCTCGCGCAACAGCGCGTTCATCTCCTGCGGCCTGAGCCTTCGTCCGGCACGCACCGAGCCGTGACAGGCGACGGTCGCCGCGACATGCATGAGGCGGCGCTCCAGCGGCAAGGTTTCGTCCCATTCGCCGATATGCTCGGCGAGGTCGCGCACCAGGCCAATGCCGTCAACCTCGCCAAGCAGCGCCGGCGTCTCGCGCAGCGCCACCGCACCGGGGCCGAAGGATTCGAGCACCACGCCGTATTGCGCGAGCTCTGCGGCGCGCGCGAGCAGATGCTGCACATCCGCCTCGTCAAGCTCGATGATGTCCGGGATCAGCAGCATCTGGCGCGCGACGCCGGTTTGCGCGATTGCAGCTTTGAGCTTCTCATAGACGATGCGCTCGTGGGCGGCGTGCTGGTCGACGATGACCAGGCCGTCGCGCGTTTGCGCGACGATATAGGTGTCATGCACCTGCGCGCGCGCCGCCCCGAGCGGGTGATCGAGCGCCTCGGCGTCAGGCGCGGCAAATTCGCCGGCTTCGGCGGCGATGTCGGCAGCGAGCGCCGGGCCGAAATTGGCCGCCGGCGCGCCGACCTCGAATGCGGCCTGCGCCGCCTCGGCAAAGCCGCCGGCGCGCGTAAGCATATTGGCGTGACGCGGGTCGCCCCGCCGCGCCGGCGACCGGCGCCAGTCCCAGCCTCGTTGTGCGGCCGGCCGGAACGCCGCGATCGTGGCGCTGCCGCCGGTTGTCGCGGCGCGGCGCCCGTCGCGGCCGAGCGCGGTCTTGAGCGCGTGAACGATCAGGGCGCGCACCAGCCCGGCGTTGCGAAAGCGCACTTCTGCTTTGGCGGGGTGGACATTGACATCGACCTCGCGCGCCGCAAGCGTCACGAACAAAGCCACCAGCGGGTGGCGCTCGCGCGGCAGATAATCGGCGTAGGCCGCGCGCACCGCGCCGATGAGAAGCTTGTCGCGCACCGGCCGGCCGTTGACGAACAGATATTGGCCGAGCGCATTGGCGCGCGTCAGCGTCGGCAACGCGGCAAAGCCCTCGACCGTCACCCCCTCGCGTTCGGCCGCGATCTCGACCGCGTTGGCGCGGAAATCGGCGCCGAGCACGTCGCCGAGCCGGGTCAGACGCCCGGTCGCCTCGGGAAGCGTGGCGGCGAACGTCACCGGCATGCGCTCCTCGCCGGCGAGCGTGAACGCGACGTCCGGCCGGCTCATGGCGAGCCGCCGCACCGTCTCGCGCACGGCGTCCGCCTCGGTGCGATCCAGCTTGAGAAATTTCAAGCGCGCCGGCGTCGCGTAGAACAGATCGCGCACCTCGACGCGGGTGCCCTCCCCGAGCGCGGCGGGTTTCAGCTCCGACTTCACGCCGCCGGCGACCTCGATCGACCAGGCGTGCGGCTCGCTGTTGTGGCGCGTGGCAATCGACAGCCGCGCCACGGCGCCAACCGACGGCAGCGCCTCGCCGCGAAAGCCGAGTGTCGCAATGGAGACGAGATCGTCATCGGCAAGCTTCGAGGTGGCGTGGCGTTCGACCGCAAGCGTCAAATCAGCCCGCGTCATGCCTTCGCCGTCGTCGGTGACGCGGATGAGCCGCCGGCCGCCGCCGTCGGTGAGCACGTCGATGCGGCTGGCGCCGGCATCGAGCGCGTTCTCGACCAGCTCCTTGACCACGCTCGCCGGGCGCTCGACCACCTCGCCGGCGGCGATGCGGTTGACAGTCGTCTCGGACAGCTGGCGGACGGGCATCGGCAACTCGTTTCAGGAACCCGAGTTTAACGTGGCCAAAGCGCGGATGGCGAGTGGCTGCGCGCCACCCGCCACCGCTATTCGCCACTCGCACTTATTGCAACGCAGTCACCGGCCGAAATCCGGCAACCCCTAATCCGCCCAGCCGCGATGCACGTCGAAGATGCGCGCCGCTTCCGTCACATCGGGAAGCTCGAAAACCGCCGGCTCGCCGAGCGCGATCCTGGTGTCGCTGTAGCCGGCATTCCAGTGCTCTTCCATCGCCAGACGGGAGAATTCGAACATCTTGCCGGCGGTCTCAAATTTGTTCGATTGGTACTTCAGCTGCACGATGGTCGCGACTTTCAGCCGCGCCTGTTCGGACAGGAACCGCACATCGGGATCGTTCCGGCATTGCTCGGGCAGCTGATCCAGGAATCGGCGGAGCGCATGGCGGAATTTCTGCATTTTCCGAAGCTGATCGAGCGAAATATTGATGCGGCTGGCGCTGTGGATTTCCAGCGCCCGCAGATTGGCCGATGGAATATCCAGCGGCACTTCGCCGTTCTCATCCCAAAGATCGACCTGGAAAACCAGCGCGGTATAGCGCCCTCTGGTGTCGACGACGAATTGCATGGGTGAGTTGGAAACAACGCCGCCATCCCAATAATATTCGCCGTCGATTTCGGTCGGCGGAAAACTCGGCGGCAGCGAGGCGCTGGCCATGACATGCGCGGACCTGAGTTTCTGCTCACGGTTGTCGAAATAGGCCGGCGCGCCGGTGCGGACATTGGTGGCCAGCACGGTGAGCCGCATCCGGTCGGCATTGATCAAATCGAAATCCACCAGCCGCGCAAGCGTCTCCTTCAACGGCGTGACGTCGTAATAGCTGACGGCATCGGGGCGGTCGGCCGCCGAGCTCACCGGCGGAAACGGCCGCGGCGAAAAGAAGCCCGGCGCGCCGTGCAACATCGTGGCAAAGGCGCTGATCCGGTTGGTCCAATAGCGCGCGTGGCCGTTGCCGTTCCACGGCAGATCGGTGAACCACGGAACATTGGGAATCCGCAGCGCCGGCTTGGTGACGGATTCCCAGAAATCGCGCAGCCGTTCGACCCGCTTCTCGGGCGGATTGCCGGCGATCAGAGCGCCGTTGATGGCGCCGATCGACGTGCCGCACAGCCAGTCGACGTCGATACTGGCTTCATGCAGCGCCTGATAGACGCCCGCCTGATAAGCGCCCAACGCGCCGCCGCCTTGCAGAACAAGCGCAACGCGTTCGAACGGATGGATGCGCTTTGCGCCTTTGGCCATGACCTCGGGGGAAGGTGCCTGATTCATTAACGTCTCCTGGACTTTCAACATGCTTAGCGCGGACGCGACACCGTCCGCGCTACCGCCGCCGCCCGAAGCGCTGTTCCGATTTACGCCTGTCAGCTTCGAGGGCCATTCTTATGTGGGCATCCCCCCAACTTGGAACTAGGAGCACGGCACCGGCGGCGCAAGCCTCGCTGGCGCAATACGAAAATTTGATTCAGTGATCACAAAATTGAATCACGCGTCGCAAAATCGCCGGCTTGTTTCGCATGCGTCTGCCGACGATGGCGCCATGATTCGAATCAAGCCCAAGATTCGATCAGTGTTTCAACCTAGCCCAAAATTCGATCACAAAAATTCGATCAGTCAGCCGACGGCTTCGCCCGCCGCAGCCGCTTGAGACCGGCGCGATGCTTCTTGGCCTCGACGCGGCGCTCACGCGCCGCCCTGCTCGGCCTGGTCGGCCGCCGCGGCCGCGGCGCGATCGCCGCACGGCGAATGAGCTCGATCAGGCGGTCGAGCGCATCCTGGCGATTGCGCCCCTGGGTGCGGTGGCGTTGCGCCATGATGACCAGCACGCCGTCGCGGGTGAGCCGGGCGCCGGCGAGGCGCTCGAGCCGGGCGCGAACCTCGGCCGGCAATGACGGCGAGGCGCGCACGTCGAAGCGAAGCTGCACCGCGCTCGCGAGCTTGTTGACGTTCTGCCCGCCCGGCCCGGAAGCGCGCACGAAGCTTTCTTCGACCTCGCGCTCGTCGATGCTGATCTGATCGGTGACCCGGATCATGGCGGGAAGGTAGCCCGGGTGACGCGCCGGCGAAACCCGGGAGCGAACTTTGCGCCGGCGGGCCCGCGCCGCTAGTCCGCGCTGGTCGAGACAATCCCTTGAGGCCGTCCGGCGACGGTGACCAGCAGGGCGCCGTCAAGGAGCCGCTTGGCGACGCGCTGCGCATCGGCCAGCGTCACGCCGTTGATCATCTGCGGCCGCCGGGTGAAGTAATCAATGCCGAGATCGTCGAGCTGCAGCTGCACGAGGAGCCCGGCGATCTTGCTCGACGTATCGAGATTGAGGACGAACGAGCCGTTGAGATAGGCCTTGGCCTTGGCGAGTTCGTCCGCCGTCGGCCCGGTTTCGGCCAGGCGGTGGATTTCCTTTTGGATGATATCGAGCGTCTCCTCAGCGCGGTCGGCACGCGTCGCGGTGCCGCCGAGGAACAAGGCGGCATGATCGAGCCAGACCAGGCTGTCGTAGACCGAATAGGCCAGGCCGCGTTTCTCGCGTACCTCCTGATAGAGCCGCGAGGAAAACGAGCCACCGCCGAGGATGTGGTTGACGATGTAGGCCGTCATGAAATCCGGATCTTTGCGCGCGATGCCAAGGCCGCCGAACGTCACCACCGCCTGCGGCACGTCGAGCTTGACGACGATGCGTCTTCCGAGCCCCTGCGGCGAGACGGTCGCGACCGGCTTCAGCTCCGGTTGCGCCGGCAGCGCGCCGAAAACGCGGTCGAGCATCGTTTTCACCGTCTTGGCGTCGATGTCGCCGACAACCGCGACTTTCAGGTTCGCCCGCGCCAGGGTTCGCCGCGTGTAATCTTTAAGATCGTCGACGGTGATAGCGGGCACCGTTTCCAGCGTGCCGCCGACCGGGTGACCATAGGGATGACCGGCGAACGCCGTCTGCCACCAGCGGAGGTTGGCGATATCGGTCGGGCTGGTGGTGGCGCGCCGCAGCATGGACAGAACCTGCGCGCGGTTGATCTCGACATTGCCCGCATCGAAGCGTGGCGCGGTCAGGGCAAGGCGCAAATCCTCGAATGCCTCGTCGCGATTTTCCGTCAGCGTACGCAGTGCGCCGCGCAAGGTGTCGCGTTCGGCCTGAAAGCTCAACTCGATGGCCTTGCGCTCCAGCCGATCATGAAAGGTCTTGGAGTCGAAATCGCCGGCGCCCTCGTCGAGCAAAGAAGCAGCCAGATTGGCGGTGCCGCCCTTGCCGGCCGGATCCTGGACGGCGCCGCCGACGAACGCAAAGTCCACGGCGATCAGCGGAACTGCCGGCTCGTGGACCAGCCAAGCTTCAATGCCGCCGGGGCTCACGACACGCTCGATCGTGGTCGCCAGTGCCGGTGCGGCGAAGGCGACAAGCGCGGCGAGCGCGACGGTGGCGCGGAGCCCCCACCCTGGCCTGCCCCGCTCGTGGGTGTGGGATGGGAGTGGGTTACAAAGGCCTGGCGCTTCCAAATTCACGAGTGCTTCTCCTCAGCCTGCCGGCTGTTCACGAGATAGCCGGTTACCGAGGCCCGGCGGTCAAGCCACGTCCGCGCCGCCTCGCGCACGGCGTCGGCGGTCACGGCACGAATTCGCATCGGCCAGTCGCGGACCATGTCGACGGTCTGGCCGGTCGCCAGCGCGGCGCCGTACCAGCGCGCCAGCGCCGCCTGGTTGTCCTGCGCATAGACGGCATCTGCAATCAGCCGATTCTTCGCCAGAGTGAGCTCGTCGGCGGTGATGCCGTGCTCGCTGACGTCGGCAAGAATGACGTCGATGGCCGCCTCGACATCGTGCAGAGTTTTTCCCGGTTTCGGCGAGGCGTAGACGGCGAATTTGCCGTAGTCCAGCGCGGTCGCCGCGTAATAGGCGCCGCCATCGAGGGCCACGCCCTGCTCGACGACGAGCCCGCGGTAGAAGCGGCTGTTGGCGCCGTTGCCGAGCACGTGCGCCAGCACTTCCAGCGCCTCGCTCTCGCCGGGCTTGGCCGTGATCCGCGACGGCGCGAGATAGTAGCGGCTGAGGCTCGGCTGCTCGACTCTGGCATCGGCGAGCGTCACCGTGCGCGGCGCCTCCTGCACCGGCTCGCGCGGCCGCCGGCGCGGCGCGATGTCGGCGCGCACGGCAATCTTGCCGTAGGTCTCCTCCGCATCGGCCTTGACCTCCTCCGGACTCACGTCGCCGGCGACGACCACAATGGCGTTGTTCGGCGTGTAGAAGCGCCGGTAGAACGCCAGCGCATCATCGCGGGTGAGACTTTCGATCTCAGGCCGCCAGCCGATCACCGGCCGGCCGTAGGGATGATTGAGGTAGAGCGCCGCGTCCATCTGCTCGGCCAATCGGCTGTTGGGATTGTTGGCGACCCGCATGTTCTGCTCTTCGAGCACGACGTTGAGCTCGGGGCGCACGACGTCGTCGGTGAGCACGAGGCCGGTGATGCGGTCGGCCTCGAGCACCATCATCTCTTTGAGATGCTCGCGCGGAACGCGCTGAAAGAACCCGGTATAGTCGCTGGAGGTGAAGGCATTCTCCTGGCCGCCGATCGCGGCGACCCGCAGAGAAAATCGGTTGCCGGGATTCTGCGCAGTGCCTTTGAACATCAGGTGCTCGAGGAAGTGCGCCAGGCCTGACTTCCCCGGGGTCTCGTCGGCGGCGCCGACTTTGTACCAGATCATGTGGGTGACCACCGGGGCGCGATGATCGGGCACGACGACCACCTCCAGGCCGTTGCCCAGCGTGAAGTGAGTAACCTGCGGATCAGCCCCGGCGCGCGCGGTCGCCGCCACGGTGGCGACCAGCGCGAGCGCGAGCAACGGAATTTTCGGCACCATGGAATTCTCCAAGCTAATCCTTGACCCCGAGCTCCCGCCGTCCCGGCAGGCGCAGCTCGCTATGCTCTGCCAGCGATGCGTACGAACGCGAGATGACGGTCGAAAGGCCGCTGTGCGCCTTTCACACCCGCGCGGTTATTTTCCGCCCTGGCCCCCAGCCGGCGGCGTCGCCGAACCCAGATTTAAATCGCTCGACGTGGGCTTCGTCTTGCCCGGCTTCTGCTCCGGGCCGATGCCATAGGGCTGATCCGGCGATGGAACGCGATACCCGGCGGGTGGATCGGTCAGGTCCTCGCGTACCGGCTCACCCTTGAAGTTGGCATATTCTTCTTTGTCGAACCAACCCATCGGATTGTACCAGGGTTTCTTTGCGACCGGCGGATTGGGGGTCTGAACGGCGGTGTCCGGAACGACGCCGGGTTTTATTTTGGCGCGCTTTCCAGGTGTGTTTGGATCCTTTGGCCAGTCCGGGACAGGCGGGGGGCCGGCCGCCGGCGCCGGCAGGTCGCGCGTGGGCGGGACGACGAGCGGCGAGCGTTCCGTGTAGTTAATGTTGTCCGGGTCGGAAGCGGGCGGCTTTGACAGGCCGAGCTTCTGCAGGACCGTGCCCCAGGGGGAATCGCCGTCGCCGGCGCGCGCCATCGCGGTGCCGAGGCCAACGAGGAGGCCGGTCAAAGCGATGCCGAAGGCCGCGCGCGCGAGCCTTGCGCGCACGCCGGTCGATTGGCCGATTTCACGGCCCGGACTTCGATCATGCTGCATGCCCTCACCCGAGCACGGCCTAAACCGAGCGTCCTTTCATCCCCGATCAGGGCGCTTTTGCGGCGCTCCGCTCCAAAGCGAATCATACAGTAGCGCCGCAACCCCGGCTACAATGACCACATCGGCCACGTTGAAGACATACCAATGGAAGCTCCAGCTCGTGGCATCGATGTGAAAGAACACAAAATCCATGACGCCCGGCCAGTGCAGGCGGTCGATGGCGTTGCCAAGCGCCCCGCCGATGATAAGCCCGAGCGCGGCCGCGGTCAGCCGTGACGACGCCCGCGCCAGCCAGACCCAGAGCAATACCACCGCCACAACTTTGAACGCCAGCAGCGCCCAGAGCCCGAACAGTCCTTGCTGTTGGAACAGGCCGTAGCTGATACCGGCGTTCCAGGTGACGACAAGATCGACAAATGGCGTGACCGACACCCGGGCGCGGCCCGGAAGGTCGAAGGCGTACAAAAGCCAAAGCTTCGACGCCTGATCCAGAGCGACGGAAGCCGCGGCGACGGCAAGGCCGAACGGGCTCAGCGGCCCCCAAGCGTAGAGCCGGCCTGCCGGCCTTGGCGCCGCGTCCGCCACGCCGGCTACTCCGCCGCCTTACGCATGGCGTCCCATTCCCGCAGCGCCTGGGCGTCGCGCGGGGTCACGTCGGGATATTGCGGATCGAGACCGACCGCCGGTGAAATCTTCCACGAGCGGGCGCATTTGCGGCCCTCGGCCAGTTTCGGGACCACGGCAACGCCGGCGGCATCCGGCAGCCTGAAGGCATCGATCGGCCCCTCGCCCTCGACCATGGTCGCATCCGAGGTAATGCAGAGCTCGGCAAGGTCGAATTCGGCTGCGACGCCGAAAAGCTCCGGGCTTGCCACGTAAACAATCGGAGCGGCTTCGAGCGAGGAACCGATGCGTTTGGCCGCCCGCTCGACTTCGAGCGCGCCGGTGACCACGCGACGCAAGTTGCGGACCTCCCGCCATTTCTCCGCCAGGGCATTGTCGCGCCACGATGCCGGCACAACCGGAAAGCTTTCCAGGTGCACCGAGGCCGCCGCCGGATCGCGCGCCAGCCATGCTTCCTCGGCGGTAAAGGACAGCATTGGCGCAAGCCAGGTCACCGTGCAGCGGAACAAGTGATCGAGCACGGTGAGACAGGCTCGTCGCTTCACCGAAGCATACGGATCGCAGTAGAGCGCGTCCTTGCGGATGTCGAAATAGAATGCCGAAAGATCGACCGTCATGAACGCGCTCAGCGCCGCGAAGATGCGCTTGTAGTCGAAGTCGGCGTAAGCGCTGCGCACCAGCGCGTCGAGTTCGACGAGCCGGTGCAGCATCAGCCGTTCGAGGTCGGGCATTTGCTCGACGGCGACGCGGTCGCCAGCTTCGAAATGGGCCAGATTGCCCAGCATCCAGCGCAAGGTGTTGCGCAGCTTGCGATAGGTCTCGACCGAGGTTTTCAGGATTTCCGGGCCGATGCGCTGGTCGTCCCAATAGTCGGTGGCGCAGGTCCACAGCCGCAGGATGTCGGCGCCCGATTGCGCGATGACGTCCTGCGGCGCCACCGTGTTGCCGAGCGACTTCGACATTTTGCGGCCGTGCTCGTCGAGCGTGAAGCCGTGGGTCACGACGACGTCGAACGGCGCGCGGCCGCGGGTGCCGCAGGATTCCAGCAGCGACGACTGGAACCAGCCGCGGTGCTGGTCGGAGCCTTCAAGATACATCACCGTGTCGTCGCCGCCGTCGGCCTTGCGCTTGATCCCGGAAAGGCCGGGGAAATGCACGGCATCTTCCAGCACGAAGGCGTGGGTCGAGCCGGAGTTCGAACCAGACATCGAGAATGTCGTCGACCTTTTGCCAGTCGTCGCCGGCGAGCTTGCCAAGAAAGCGCTCGCGCGCGCCCGGCCTGTACCAGGCGTCCGCGCCTTCCGCCGCGAAGGCCTCGATGATGCGGACATTCACCTCGGGATCGTTGAGAAGCTCGACGGCGCCGTCCGGCTTCTCCTTGATGAAGAGCGTGATCGGCACGCCCCAGGCGCGCTGGCGCGAGATCACCCAGTCCGGCCGGCTCTCGATCATGCCGGTGATACGCCGCTCGCCCTGCTCCGGCACCCAGCGGGTCGCCTTGATCGCCTGCTCTGCTAGTTGCCGAAGCGCGAGGCTATGCTCGGCGGTGCGGCTCAACAACGTGATGGGCTGGTCCATCGCGATGAACCATTGCGGCGTGTTGCGGAAGATCACCGGCTTCTTCGAGCGCCAGGAATGCGGGTACTGGTGCTTGAGCCGCCCGCGCGCGATCAGCTTGCCGGCCTCGACCAAGGCCTTGATCACCGCCTCGTTGGCATCGCCCTTCTCGCCTTTTTCGGTCAGCACGCGCTTGCCGGTAAAGCCGGGCGCCTGATCGGTGAAGCGGCCGTCGGCATCGACGGTGTAGGGGATATGCGTGTTGATGCCGCGCTCGGCGAGCGCGCGCGCATTGGCGGTCCAGATATCGAAATCTTCGCGGCCATGGCCCGGTGCGGTGTGAACGAAACCGGTGCCGGTGTCCTCGGTGACGTGATCGCCGGGCAGCAGCGGCACGCGGAATCCGTAGCCAGCGATCATTTTGCGCAGCGGATGGTCGCACTCTAGCGTGGCCAGGTCCTTGGCATCGAGACTACCCTTTCGCTCATAAGCGAGCACACGCGCTTGCTTCATCACATCGAGCGCGAGTGGATCAGCGAGCAAAAAGTAATCGCCGGCTTTTGCCCAATTCTCCGCGGGCGCGTCTTTAACCAAATAAATCCCGTAGGAAATTTTTGGATTAAAGCTGATTGCGCGATTTCCCGGAAGCGTCCACGGCGTGGTCGTCCAAATAACCACTGACAAGTTAGCGGGTAGCAGCGGCCGAGCTACCGGTTTTTCCTCGTCCGGCTCGTAATCCTTCAACGGGAATCCTTTAACAGGAAACTTCACCCACACCGTGTCCGACGTGTAGTCCTCGTACTCGACCTCCGCTTCGGCGAGCGCGGTCTTTTCCACCACCGACCACATCACCGGTTTAGAGCCGCGATAGAGCGTGCCGTTGGCCGCGAACTTCATCAGTTCGCGGGCGATCTGCGCTTCGGCCGGATAGGTCATGGTGCTGTAGTAATGGTCCCAGTCGCCGATGACGCCGAGGCGTTCGAACTCGGCGCGCTGCACCTTGATCCAGTGCTCGGCGAAGGCCCGGCACTCGCGGCGAAACTCGATCACCGGCACCTTGTCCTTGTCGCGGCCCTTGGCGCGATACTCCTCCTCGATCTTCCATTCGATCGGCAGGCCGTGACAGTCCCAGCCCGGCACATAGTTGGAATCGAAGCCGAGCATCTGGTGGCTCTTGGTCACCACGTCCTTGAGGATTTTGTTGAGCGCGGTGCCGATATGAACGTTGCCGTTGGCGTAGGGCGGGCCGTCGTGCAGGACAAAGCGCACCCGACCCTTCCCGGCCGCGCGCAGCCGGCCGTAGAGATCGAGGCTTTTCCAGCGCGCCAAGAGCTCCGGCTCTTTCTGCGGCAGGCCGGCGCGCATCGGGAAGTCGGTCTTGGGCAGAAACAGCGTGTCGCTGTAATCGCGCGCTTTGGCCGGCGAGTCATTCATGGCGCGCCTTCTAACAAGGGCCTCCCGCACCGGGAAGGTGTTTCTTCGCTCAGATCGTGCCCGGCCAACGCAGGCCCCAATGCAGTGCGACTGGACGAAACCTAGCGCCGATGCCATATTACCTCGATATCATGGCAAGTGGCACCATGCGCGGCCGTACGACAACGAAGCCTTCTGCCAAGCCCGCCTCGTCCGACGAGGCAGCGGTCCACACCACCCTGTTACGACAAAACGTTTGCCCGCGATGTGGGCAGGGGTTGCTCGGTCCAGACTGGAGCGAGCTGGTTGACGAGCGTTGCATTCGTCATCATTGGTCATGCGAGCTCTGCGGCTTTGAAGGCGAACTCGCTGTCTATATCGACGAGGCGATCGGGCAAGTACCGGCTGTACGAGTGAGGCCGAGCTTGATTGACGCTCTGCTGGGTCGTGGCTTTTCTGAGAAAGAGATATTCACTCTCGTATTGCCCAAACGCACCCTTGCCCGCCGACGTTCTACCAACAAATTACTCACGGTCGAGGAGACCGACAAAGCACTAAGGCTAAAGCGCATCGCCGACCTCGCCGAGCTGGTATTTTCTGACGCCGCCAAGGCACACCGCTGGATGCGCCAACCTAAGAGAGCCCTATCCGGTGAGACGCCACTTGCATACCTCGCCAGCGAAAACGGCGGTCGGGTCGTCGAGGAAATGTTGCGCCGCATCGAGCATGGCATTTTTGCCTGATCACCCGACATGCGGCTCTGGCGCATTTCCGCTTACGCCGATTTGACCGGCGACGGCGGGTTGCTTGCATCCGGCCGCTGGCATTCACGCGGCAGAAGGATCGTCTATCTGACGGATCATCCGGCTTCGGCACTGTTGGAAGTTCTGGTCAATCTGGAGGTTGACCCTGAAGACTTTCCCGGATCGTATCAGCTCATGGCGGTCGATCTCCCCGACAGCGTTCTCTTTGAGTCGATTAAGTCGGACCAGCTTGCCGCCGATTGGCGCGACCGACTGCACATCAGCCGTGATTTGGGCAATGCCTGGCTAGAGGAGAATCGCACGATGTTATTGAGCGTTCCCTCCGCGATCGTGCCATTTACGGCGAACTGGCTACTGAACCCCGCACACGCTGATGCGGCGAGCGCGCGGATCGCCGAAATCGTCCGCGCTCCCTTCGATCGAAGGCTCTTTGGTGTGGACTAGGCCCCTAACACGAGGTACGCGCTCCTTGCCGTGCCGCATACATCCTTAGCCTTGCCCTCCGATGAACACGCGTTCCGCGGCAAGCGCCAAACTTGCGATTGAAGGGAACTTTCGCGCCTCTATATAATTGTCGCGGCACCTGGGCCATTCCAGTCATGGAGAGTAGGCATGAACACCGCGTCAACGGCTTCAAACGACATGCGTGAGGCGGCCAAAGACGCGCGCGAGGCCGTACGCGAAGTCCGCAAGCAGGCTTTCGAAGCCTCCGGCGATCTCGAAAGCGACCTCAAGGCGCTGCGCGAGGATTTCGGCCGCCTCGCCGACCAGGTCGCCGACATCCTCGCCAATACCGGCAACGCCGCATGGCGCCACGCCAAGTCGAGCCTGGATGGCGCCGTTTCCGATGCCCAGGACAAAGGCCGCGAGGCGGCCAGCGCGGTGCGCGAGGTGTCCGACAATTTCGTCGATGCCATCGATGAATCGATCAAGACGCGGCCCTACACCACGCTGGCGCTTGTCGCCGGTCTGGCCTTCCTGTTCGGAGCAACCTGGCGCCGCTAAGGGCCGATTACGATAGCGCGGCGCCGGGCGGATGGGCGAGGACTAGATGCTCAAGAGCTGGATGCGTGACCTGACGCTGGCAGTCCAGGCCAGGAGCGGCGTCACTCCCGCGCTGCTGGTCTGGGCTGCAATTATCGCTCTCGCCTCGCTGACGGCATTCGCGTTTCTCTGTGTCGCCGGCTATGACTGGCTTTCGCTGCAATTGGGCGCCGTCGCCGCCGGCCTGATCATGGCGGGCGTTTTTGTACTGGTCGCACTGCTTGCCGCAATCGTGGTGGCCGTCTCGCGCCGACGCACCAGAGAACGCGCGATTCTGGAACGCGCCGCGCGCGCGCACGCGACGCCGTGGCTGCTCGATCCGAAGATTCTCGGCGTCGCCCTGCAAGCCGGCCGCGCACTCGGCTGGGAGCGCATCATTCCGATCGCGCTGCTCGGTTTCCTGGCGGCGCAATGGGCGCGTGAACGCCGGCGCAAATCCGACGACACGGATAAAGCATGATCCGGAAAAGTGGGAGACGGCTTTCCGAAAAGATCAGGCCCCAATTAGGCAGTCTTGTTAGATCTTAAATCGGCGGGAACACGTCGCCGGCCCGCTTGAGCGCGGCGCGCGCTTGAGCGGCGTCGTCCTGCATCTTGCGTACAAGCTCCTCGACCGAGCCGAATACCGTTTCGGCGCGGATCCATGCGATGAAAGCGACATCGATGTGCTGCCCGTAGAGGTCGCCGGCGAAATCAAACAAAAAAACTTCGAGCAGCACCGCGCCGGTATCGAACATCGGCCGCCGGCCGAAATTGGCCACGCCGTCGTAGCGGCGACCGCCGACGGCAACGCGCACCGCATAAACGCCGTGGCGCAGTCCGCAGCCGGCATCGAGCCGCAAATTCGCGGTCGGGAAGCCGAGTTCGCGGCCGCGCTTGTCGCCGTGGATCACTTCGCCGGAGACGAACCAGGGAAATCCGAGCAGAGCGGCGGCGGCGTCGAGGCGCCCCGCCGCGAGCGCGTCGCGGATCGGCCCGGAGGAAACCGGGCGCCCGTCGAGTTCGAAAGGCGGCACCACGTCGACGGCAAAGCCATCGTTGCGGCCTTCGGCGATGAGAAACTCCGGCGAGCCGGCGCGATTCTTGCCGAAATGGAAATTAAAGCCGATGACCGCGCCGCTGATGGCGAAGCGCCCGACCAGAATGCGGGCGACGAAATCTTCCGCCGTAAGAGCTCGCCAGCGCGGCATCGAAGGTCAGAACGATCGCACCATCGAGCCCGGTAGAGGCGAGCAGGCGCAATTTGGCGGCTTCGTCGGTCAGCCGAAACAGCGGCTCGCCGGGATTGAAGAAGACCCGCGGATGCGGCTCGAAAGTGAGCGCGCCCGCCGGCTTGCCCGAGCGCTTCGGCGCGATCGAGCGCGGCGGCGATGACCGCCTGGTGGCCGCGATGGACGCCGTCGAAATTGCCCATAGCGAGGACGGCGCCGCGCAGTGCGCCGTCGGGACGCCATCGCGCACGACGAGAAAGTTGTTCGACGCCATCGGGCTTCAATGGTTAATAAAATCTGTGAGGCCGTAGGTGCCGTCGGCGCCAGCTTAAGTCAAGCAGCACGAGGCCGGTCATTATCGCGCGCCGGGGCCAAGGCCGAATACGCGATTAACCCGATATTCAAGTCCCGATGATAGATCACTGCCCCACTGGGGAGAAGTGTTGGGGGCGGTATCGCCTCGGAATGAGGAGCCGACGACGCTCGACTCCGCGCAATTGCCCGCGCCAAGGAGCAGAGCCATGGCCCTCGATCCGTCAATGCCAGTTCTGGTGGTGGACGACTACACCACCATGGTGCGCATCATCCGCAATCTTTTGCGGCAACTCGGCTTTGCCGACGTCGACGACGCGCACTGACGGCGCCGCGGCGCTCGCCAAGATGCACGTCCAAGCGCTACGGCCTGGTGATCTCGGACTGGAACATGGAGCCGATGACCGGCTTCGACTTCCTGCGCGAGGTGCGCTCCGATCCGGAACTCGAGCAAACACCCTTCATCATGGTCACGGCCGAATCGAAGACCGAGAACGTGATCGCGGCGCGCAAGGCCGGCGTGAACAATTACATCGTCAAGCCGTTCAACGCGCAGACGCTGAAGGCCAAGATCGAGGCGGTGTTCGCCCGCTGACGAAGGCGCTCCGGCGTAACGTCTCGATAACCACGCGCTCGCTTCCGGGTTTCACCATCCAGCCGCCGCATGACCGCCTTCGGCGCCACACCGGCGGCCGCAAAGATCGCCTCCAGCGCCGGCAGATCAGGCGCCTCGCGCCCGCCGAGTTCCTCGGCGTGAATGCCGGAAATGACGAACAGGCAATCGACGCCGAACGACGCCGCGCCCTTGAGATCGGTTCGTGACCGAATCGCCGATCGCCAGCACCCGCTCGAGCGGCGGGGCGTCGCCGCCGCGAAGCGCCGCGGCCTCGGCGAGCGCCGCCTCATAGATCGGCGCATGCGGCTTGCCGCAATAGAGCACCTCGCCTCCCAACTCGGCATAGGCGTCGGCCAGCGCGCCGGCGCAATAGACCAGCGTGTCGCCGCGTTCGACGACAATGTCCGGATTGGCGCAGACCATGAACAGCGCGCGGGCGCGCATCGCCGACAAAAGCTCGCGATAGTCATCCGGCGTTTCGACTGGTGTCGTCGAACAGGCCGGAGCACACCACGTAATCGGCGGCTTCGACCGGCGCGAAGCTCGACATCGAGCCCGGCGAAAATCGGCAGATCGCGCTGCGGGCCGAGATGGAAAACCCGTTGGCCGGGCCGGTTTTCGACGATGCCGCGCGTCACGTCGCCGGAACTCACGATCGCATCATAGGCCTCGCGCGGCACGCCGAGCGGTCGATGATGGGCTGCACCGACGCGCCCGGCCGCGGCGCGTTGGTGATGAAGGATCACCGTGCCGCCGCTCGGCGCGAAAGCGCGTGAGCGCGTCGCAGGCCGGCGCAAAGGCCGCGACGCCGTTATGCACGACGCCCCAGACGTCGCAGAGCAAACGTCGTAGGCGCGCGGCGAGCGGCCAAATTGTCTCGATAACGTCAGGCAAGAGGCGACGCGACCGCATCAAGCGCGACCGCCGCCGCTGCGCGACCAGCTGGGCGAGAATACCGCCGGGCTGCCCGGCAGCAGCGGCACCGGTCGGCGCCGCGACCGGCGTCGTCCGACTTGGCCGGCTCGGCCTTGCCGGCGTCGCCGGCGACGCCCTGCAGAGCTTCCGCCCGCACCGGCCGCGGCGGCGAGAACAGAAAGCCCTGGCCGAAGCGCACGTCGTAGTCGAGAAGATCGACCACGGTCGCTTCGCTCTCGATCCGCTCGGCGATGAGATCGATGCCGAAGCGGCCGAGCAGATCGGAAAAATCGGCGGGATGGATGTTGGCGGAGGCGCTGCCGACCCGGTTGAGCAACAGCGCCGGCGGCGCCTTGATGAAGCGAAAGCCGCGTTCGGTCAATTCGCGCGGCTCGACGCGAAGATCGGTGAGATTGTCCATGGAAAACCGAAAGCCCCGCTCGGCGAGCGCCGCCAAGACTCTCATGCTCGATCGGCCCCATGCCGCGGACCGCGCTCTGGGTGAACTCGAACACCAGCGAAGGCGCGATCGCGCGGTTGGCTTCGACGAATTCGAGCAATTGCGGGAATCCGGCATCGGTCAGCGTCGCGGCGGCAAGATTGCAGAACAGGCCGACTTCGCGGTTCTTGAGCAACAGGCGGCGGACGACCTGAACGCATCGCAGCACCGAAAGGTTGTCGAGCTTCGGCATCAGCGCGCCGGCTTCGGCATAGGGAAGGAAATCCGCGGCCGGCGACGAGTTCGCCGTTGCCGGCATTGAGCCGCGACATCGCCTCGTAATAGCGAACCTTGCGCTGCGGCAAGCGTCACGATCGGTTGCAGATAGAGATCGATCTGCTGGGCTTCGATGGCGCTGCGCACCAGCGCGATGATGCCGTCGCGGTCGAGGCCGCTGAAGGCGGCGACTTTGCGCCCGCCTGAGCGGCCGGCGCGGAGGCGGACTCCGCTGGCCAGCGTCACAGTCGCCGTCGGCGGCGCCGGCTTGCGTGCGATGATCGTCAAAGTACGACGCCGCCGCCCAGCGCGAGGTCGTGCGGCGCCACGGATTCCGCCAGTTGCTTGACCAGCCGCGAAAGCTCTTCGATCTCGGCGGCCAGCGGCTGCGCCGTCGACATGCGCCTTGTCGAGCGCGATTTCGACCTCGGTCTCCACGACGCTGAGCCGGCGGCCGAATTCGGCGACCTGGCGGGCGATATCGCCCGATCCGCGGGCGAGGCTGGAGACCTGGTCGCTCACTTCGGCGCGGTCGCTTTTGCGGCCGGCGACGGCGTTATAGATGGCAAGCGCGGTCAGAACGCCGAGCGCCACCAGGGCCGCATCGGCGGGAGTGAAGCCAAAGCGAAGATAGAGCACGATGCCGATCGAGGCGGCGATAAGCACCATGCAAAGAGCGATAAAGATGGCGCCGATGCGCACCATTGCTGACCCCGTTACCGCCCGCCCGAAGCCGTTTCCGAAGCCCCGACAAGGTCTTGCGGAAACTCCCGCACCCTGGAACCGAATTTTGATTCGCGCTCCGACACTATCAGTGTCCACAAGCGCCGCGCCGCCGCAAGTCCGCGCGCCGGCCCTCTCGAATTGTTGCCCGACGGGCGGAAGATCAAGCCACCGCCCGGATCACCCGGGCCACCTTCTCGAAAATCTCGCCGATTTGCGCCTCGCTGACGATCAGCGGCGGAGCGATCGCCAGCGTGTCGCCGGTGATGCGGATGACCAGGTCCTCGTCGTGGAATGCGCGCTCCATGGCCTCGTAGCCGCGCTCGCCCACGGCGTCCGGCCGCGGGGCGAGATCGATGCCGGCGGAAAGCCCGACGGTGCGGATGTCGAGCACGCCCGGCAAACCTTTGAGCGTCATCGCCGCGTCGGCAAACCGCGGCTCCAGCTGCTTGCGCGCGTTCGAACAGGTTTTCGTCGCGATAGAGGTCGAGCGCGGCGAGGCCGGCGGCGCAGGCGAGCGGATGCGCCGAATAGGTATAGCCGTGGAACAGCTCGATCGCGTGCTCGGGCCCGTGCATGAAGGCGTCGTAGACACGCTGCGCGCGCGATCACGCCGCCCATCGGCACGGCGCCGGAGGTGACGCCCTTGGCGAAGCAGAGGAGGTCCGGGCGTCACGCCATAGCGCTCGGCGGCAAAGGCGTAGCCGAGGCGGCCGAAGCCGGTGATGACCTCGTCGAAAATCAGCAGGATGCCGTGCCGGTCGCAGATCGCGCGCAGCCGCTCGCAGATAACCTTTGGGCGGCGGCAGCACGCCGGTCGAGCCGGCCATCGGCTCGACGATGACCGCGGCGATGGTCGAGGCGCCATGCAGCGCGACGATGCGCTCGAGCTCATCGGCAAGATGCGCGCCCCATTCCGGCTCGCCCTTGGTGAAGGCCTGGTGCTCGCGGCTATAGGTCGCCGGCAGATGATCGACGCCGGCCAGCAGCGTGCCGAAGAATTTGCGGTTGTTGACAATGCCGCCGACCGAAATGCCGCCGAAGCCGACGCCATGATAGCCGCGCTCGCGGCCGATCAGGCGGGTGCGCGCGCCCTCGCCGCGCACATTGTGATAGGCGAGCGCGATCTTGAGCGCGGTGTCGACCGCTTCCGAGCCCGAATTGCAGAAAAACACGCGGTTGAGATCGCCCGGCGCCAGCGCCGCGACTCGGCTCGCCAGTTCGAAAGATTTGGGATGGGCGAAGTGGAACGCCGGCGCATAGTCGAGTTCGGCCGCCTGGCGCGCGATCGCGGCCACGATCGGATCGCGGTTATGGCCGGTATTGGCGCACCACAGCCCGGCGAGGCCGTCGAGCACGGCGCGGCCGTCGGGCGTGAAATAATGCATGTCCTTGGCGCGCGCGATCAGCCGCGGCGCGCGCTTGAAGGCGCGATTGGGCGTGAACGGCAGCCAGAACGCGTCGAGATCGTTGGTTTGCCGCGCAAAGTCGATGGTTTCCGTCATGGCCGCTTGTCCTATGGCACGGCGTGAGCAATAACCAACTCATAACAAAAAAGCACTGTTCCCCCTCGCCTATCTCAATCAAGAAGTGCAAATCTGCATATATTCGACCGCCTCATTTTGCCACACATTGGAGCGGTACAAGTGTAACGGAGAGGGGCGCGAGTGTTAGGAAGGCTCGGGGGAAATTTGATCGCAGCTATTTCAGCGCGGATGCCCGATGGGGCGATGCGCTTTGCGAGCAAAGCTGTCTTGCCCAACCGGGGTCGAGGATGGCGAAAGATAAACGAAAACAAATAAATTTCGATCCGAAGAATTTGCTGACCGGACGGGGCGCTGGCCAATCGCGCGTAGCGTTCGCGCCGAACCACGTGATCTACGCGCAGGGCGATGTTGGCGACGCGGCCTATTACATCGAAAGCGGCTGGATCAAGATCAGCTCCGTGTCGCCGAGCGGCAAGGAAGCGGTCATCGCAATTCGCGGCGAGGGCGAATTCTTCGGCACGCGCTGCCTGGTTGCCCGCCGCACCGGCACGACGACCACGCTCACGGCCTGCGGCGTTATCCGGGTAACAACAAAGGCTCTGATCCGTCTGCTGCGCGAGGAGCCGGACTTTGCCGTGATGTTCGCCAAGGTCCTGGTGTGTCAGAGCATCCACGACCAGGAAAATCTGGTCGACCACTTGACCAATCCGGCCGAAAAGCGCCTGGCCCGGGCTCTGGTGCAACTCGCCAACCTGGAAGATGACGGCGATCCGCGACCGATCACCACCCCGATCAACCAGGGCCTCCTGGCCAATATGATCGGCACCACGCGGCCGCGCGTCAGCTTCTTCATGAACAAGTTCAAGCGTAACGGCCTGATCGAATACCGGCGCGACGGCGGCGTCCGGGTCCGCGCTGGGCTGCGCCGGTTCCTGCTCGGATCCTAGTCAGTTGTCCACAGGTTTATCCACAGGCTGATCAACGCCTTGGCGATGTACGGATATGGACATCGCAATGCCCGATTGTGTGGCAGTTTCGCAACCCAAGCTGATTCGATGTTCCCCGGATCGGGTCAGACATAGCAAAAAGCCTTCGGGCATTGGGGATATCGAGCATGAATATACCGGCGCGGGGTGGGGGAATTCGCGCGGGGGCCGAGGTGACGAGCAGCGAGGCGACCCACGACGGGATCCGCCTGCAGCTCGTGCGCATCGTTGGCAGCGCGCCGTTTAGCGGCTCGCTCCGCCTGACCCGGTTTCTCACCTTCGTTGTCAAGGCGACGCTTGCCGGCGAGGGCGCCAGGATCAAGGCCTACACGATCGCCATCGAGGCGCTCGGCCGCGGCAGCGAATTCGATCCGCAGGCCGACCCGATCGTCCGTGTCGAGGCCGGACGGCTGCGGGCTGCGCTCGCACGCTATTATGCCGATGCGGGCCGCGACGATCCTGTTGTGATCGAGCTGCCGCGTGGTTCGTATGTTCCGACCTTCCGCCGATTGGCAGCCCGCAGTGCCCGGCTCGGCGACACCGGCCGGCATCGATCAACCGCCAGTAGCCGACCCGACGAGCCGCTTGTCCGATCTGGCCGACCGGCGTCGCGAACCCGAGCGGCTGCACGAAGCGGTGCAGCTGCAATTCGTCCAGTTACATGCGGAAATGCGCACCACCGGCGGCGCTCTGCACGAGTCCCGCGCGCTGTTGCGCCAACAAAGCGATCAGGACGCCGCTCGCGATCCGGCGCCGCCCATCGTACCGCCAAGTAGCCACGATATCGAACCCGCGGGCGACACCGCGAAATCTGAACCAGTCGCAGAGCCGGAATTCCACTCCCAACCGGAGCGATTGCAGGCGGCTGCGATCAAGCGCGGCCTCCCCGCCATCGCCAAGGCGGCGATGCAGTACGCGCGCAGCCACAAGCGAACCTTCCAATGGGCCGTCGGGGCCGTCTGCCTGCTCGCCGTCCTGGAAGTCGGGTTCGATATCGGCCACCCGTTGCACGGCGGACCCAATAACGGCTTGTTCTTCAAGTGGTTCGCTGCAGCCGACGGAACGGCCGGACAACGGACACAAGGCGAGGCCGCGCCGGTCATTTACGTCGAACCGCCGACGCTTCTCGGCCGGCCGACCGCGAACGCCATCTCCGCCCAAATGATCCACGATCGGTTGATCGATGTGCTGTCGCGCTTCGACGATGTCACGATCATCGGCAGCGAGCCACCTGGCGGTTCGACGCGCGCTGTCCCAGAAGTCCGCACCCGAATCCGGGCCGGCACCGCCGTCCTACTACCGCCTCGCGACCACGGCGCAATACATCTCCAGCGACGCGATCACCGTGACCGTGCGCCTGATCGATACCGCAGACGGCACCACCGTATGGTCGAACACCTACGAGGGCCAGAGCAGTGCCGAATCCGACTGGGAGCAAAGAGGCGTCGTTGTCGGCGATATCGGGCGATCGCTGCTGCAGCCGTTCGGCGTCGTCGAGGCGCGCGAGCGCCTCAAACGCGCTGCTGCCAGCAATTTGCAGGATACCTACCGCTGCATTCTCGATGCCAATGCCAACCTGCGCAATTTCGATCCGGCGCAATATCCGTCGGTCGAAAATTGTCTGGTCCACGCCACCGCGGAAAAGCCGCCCGCCATCAGCGTCTTCGTCGCGCTGGCGCGGCTCTATCTGCGCAACTATCGGTTCGGCATCATCGGTCGACCGGGCGACCACGTCATGCTCGAACGCGCCGCCGAGATGGCCCGGCAAGCGATCGAGCTCAAACCCAACAGCGCGCCGGCGCAATATGCGTTTCAGGATGTTTTGCTGGCGCAGGGCGACCTTGTGCGCGCCAAGGCCGCCGGCGACGCGGCTATGCACCTCAACCCCTATGACGGCTCGGTCATCTTCGGCCATGCCTATCTGCTGATCATGCTCGGCCAGCTCGACGAGGGCATTGCGCTCTTGCGCCAGAATTCGGCACGGACCGCGACCACGTGGATCGGATATCACCTGGTCCTCGGGCTCGCCTCCTATCTGAAGGGCGACCTCAAAGCCGCCACCATCGATACCAGCCAGATTGCGACCCCTTATCTGCCGCCCGGGCTGGTGCTGGACGCGCTGGTCGCCAGCAAAAGCGGCGACCGGCTGCGCGCGCAACAGGACATTGCCGCGCTCTATTATGCGCATCCATCCTGGCGCGAAAATTTCCGCGCCAATGTCGCGCTGTTCCTGCCCGACCCGGTGATGGTCGATCGCATTACCGCCGATTTCGCCGCCGCCACCGCCGGGATGGCGAAATAACGGTCCCGCCCCGCTCCGGTCGGGGCAACGTCGTCCGGATTAACGCCAAGCAAACCTGCGGCTGACGGCTATCGCAACAGCCGGGTCAGGGCGCGACCGGCGGGGGTGTGAAATTCCCAATTGACCAGCGTGCCGTCATGGTCCTTGTCGGCCGCTTTGAAGCGCTGTTCGACCAGGGCAAGATACTCCTCCTTGCTCAGGGTGCCGTCATGGTCGGGATCGGCAGCGGCAAACTCTTTGTGGCCGACGCGGCCGTGCAGCTCCTTGAGGCTCAGCGTGCCGTCCTTGTCGGTGTCGAGCTTGTCGAACATGGCGGCGCCGGCCTTCTTCGCCTCGGCCAGATCGACGGTGCCGTCATTGTCGGTATCGAACTGACCGACAAGCGTGGAATTCTTCTTCTGTGCGAGCGCAGGCGTCGCCGCCCCGATCAGAGCCGTGGCCGCCAGTGCGATTGCCTTGCGTCGGGATATCATGACCAATCCTCGCTGAAAAATGCCCTGCGGATACCTAGCCATTCGTCTCTGAGTTCGGCTAGGGCTCGAACGCGCCGCCCCGGTTGAGCGCGTAAGCCGCTCCTTGCCGCTGCCGCGCCGTTACGATACCAACCGCGCCATCCCTAACAGCGCGACGCATCGAGACGGCGGATGGCCGACAAGAGCAAAGAACCAACAAACTCAAGGCCCGGCTGCCGCGCGGGCTGGCCGACCGCGGGCCGGCGGAGATCGCCGCCACGCGGCGCGATGCTGGAGACCATCCGCAAAGTCTACGAGCGCTACGGCTTCGAGCCGGTAGAGACGCCGGCGATCGAATACACCGACGCGCTCGGCAAATTTCTGCCCGACCAGGACCGGCCGAACGAAGGCGTGTTCTCGTTCCAGGACGACGACGAGCAATGGCTGTCGCTGCGCTACGACCTGACCGCGCCGCTGGCGCGCTACGTGGCGGAGAATTTCGACACGCTGCCGAAGCCGTATCGCAGCTACCGCTTCGGCTGGGTGTTTAGGAACGAGAAGCCGGGCCCCGGCCGCTTCCGCCAATTCATGCAGTTCGACGCCGACACCGTCGGCTCAGTCCTCGCCCGCCGCCGACGCCGAGATGTGCATGATGGCCGCGGACACGATGGAGGCGCTCGGCATTCCGCGCGGCAGCTTATTGGTGAAGGTGAACAACCGAAAAGTGCTCGATGGCGTGATGGAAATGATCGGACTTGGCGGCGACAGCCAACGCCGGGAAGCGACTCACTGTGCTGCGTGCGATCGACAAACTCGATCGGCTGGGACGAAAAGGGGTGGCAGCTTTGCTTGGCCGGGCCGCAAAGACGAAAGCGGCGATTTTACGAACGGCGCAGGGCTTATCGGAAGAACAAATCAAAACTATTTTTTTCATTGGCGGCAACGTTGTGGCTGTATTGGGTTCCCTTTAGCGATCCGAAGGAACTGCCGACAGACGATGAACTGATTTTTTCTGCCGAAGAACTGGCGAAGATGTTTGGTGGGAGCTACCACAGCCCGAGCCGCCAGCTTTACTTTTCTAATGCGCGCTTGTTGGACGGATTGGAGAAAGCTTTCAAGAATTCCGTCATTAGAAGACAAGGTGTAGATGAGCTTCGTCAGATTATTCGATTAACACAAGCGCAGGATACGGCTCCAATCGGATACGAATCGTTCCATCCGTCGTCCGCGGTCTCGAATATTACACCGGCCCGGTATTCGAAGTTGAACTGACGCTTACGTTACCGACGACAAAGGACGGCTCGCCGCGTTTCGGCTCGGTCGGCGGCGGCGGGCGCTATGATGGCCTGGTCTCGCGCTTTCGCGGCGAGCCCGTGCCGGCGACGGGTTTTTCCATCGGCGTGTCGCGGCTCGCCGCGGCGCTGGAATATCTCGGCAAGCTCGACAGCAAAGCCCGAGCCCGGCCCGGTGGTCGTCACCGTGTTCGACAAGGACCGCCTCGCCGACTATCAGCAGATGGTCGCGAAGCTTCGCGCGCCGATATCCGCGCCGAGCTTTATCTCGGCAATCCGGAAAACCTCGGCAATCAGCTCAAATACGCCGACAAGCGCAACGCGCCTTGCGTCGTCATCCAGGGCTCCGACGAAAAGGCCAAAGGCGAAGTCACCATCAAGGACCTTGATCGTCGGCGCGGAACTGGCCAAGCTGGAAAAAGGCCGCGAGGAGCATCTGCAGAAGCAAGCCGAGGCGCAGATTTCCGTGCCGAAGCACAAGCTCGTCGAAGCCGTGCGCGAGGTGCTGGCGCGCCACGGAGCTCACGGCCGAGCGATGAACCGCGCCGTCAAGATAATTCTCATTGTCGTCTGCGCGGCTTTGTCGTCGCGATCGTCGCCGCGCTCGCCGGCATGCTCGCATTCGGCACCAGCGACCGTCCGCACGTTGCTCGCTTCGCTGGGCGAGCCGTTCCGCAAGGTCGATTTCAGCGATTTGCCACCGGTCGGAAAAGCTTTCGATAAGCAACGGCTCGCCGATCGCGTTCCGCGTCTGGGCGGCGCAACCCGCGCCCGACGCCGCCGCTCGTCGTCATCGCCATCCACGGCTCCTCGGCGCAGAGCTCGAGCATCCATCCGCTCGGCAAGGCACTGAGCGCCGCAGGGCATTCCGGTCTACGCGCCCGATATCCGCGGCCACGGCGCCACCGGCACGCGCGGCGATATCGACTATGCGGGCGAACTCGACGACGACATGGCGGATTTCGTCGCCGCGGTGCGCGCCAAGCATCCGAACGCGAAACTCGTGCTGATGGGTTTTTCCTCCGGCGGCGGCTACGCGCTCCATGCCGCGCGCGACGCCCGCTCGGAAAGATGTTTGTGCGCACGGTGATGTTGTCGCCGATGCTCGGCGTCATTTGCGCCGACGTACAACTGGGACCAAAAATACGCGCGCGCCGTTCATCCCGCGCATTATCGCGCTGCTCGTGCTGGATCGTGTCGGCATTCACGCTTTCGATCATCTGACCAGCGCTGCTGCTCGCCATCGATCCGGCGCGAACCGACATCCTGGTCGGCCATTATTCATGGCTGCTGATGCGCGCCTTCGCGACAAGCGACTACGCGGCCGACCTCCGCAACGCGCAAACGCCACTCGCCGTCGTGGTCGGGGCAAAGGACGAGCTTTTCTATGCCGACAAATTTGCCCCTACTTTGCACGCGATCAAGCCGGAAATCCCGGTGACTGTTGTGCCCGGGCTCGAGCCATACCGGAGCTGACCAGCCGACCCGCGCGCCGTCCCGGCCATCACTCGCCGCCGTGCGCGGCGAGGATTGACCGAAATAAGTTCAGCTGCGGCGCTGAAGGGCATTAACGCGGCATAACGCCACACTACGCCAGCATTAACGGCCCTCCTCGATCTTTATCGAATAGCGACCTTTGCCGTGCTAAAGGGCCGCGCAATCGAGGCTATCGCCGCTGGCGTTGGCAATGGATTAACCATACCCGGCGCGGATAAGACCTGTCATGTCGAGTATGGCCGACCAATTCCGACCTGCGCGCGCAGAAGCTGATCTCGTCCTATGTGCGCGCCGGCTACGGCCTGATCGATCCGCCGGTGGTGCAGCCGGCGGAGCCGTTCCTCGATTTGTCCGGCGAGGACATCCGCCGGCGCATGTTTCTCACCACCGATCCGCACGGCCGCGAATTGTGCCTGCGGCCGGACCTGACCATTCCGGTTTCGCGCGACTATCTGCCTCGCCGGCCGCCGGCAAGGCCGCCGGCTTTTGCTATCTCGGCGCGGTGTTTCGCCACCGCGAAGGCTTGGCCGGCGGAATTCCTCCAGGCCGGCATCGAATCCTTCGGCCGCGCACGACAAGGCCGCGGCCGATGCCGAGATGCTCGCGCTCGGGCTTGAGGCGACCACGCTTTACGGCTTGGCGACGCCGGAAATCCGCATCGGCGACGTCGGGCTGTTTTCCGCTTTCGTCGCCGCGCTCGATCTGGCGCCGGCGTGGAAGCGGCGCCTGGTCAAGGATTTCAACAGGAAATGGTCGCTGGCGCACGATCTCGATCAGCTCGCACTGGCCGGCGCGCAGCGGCCCGCCGGAATATCAGGGCGTGCTGGCGGCGCTCGCCGGCTCCGATCCGAAGGCCGCGCATCACCTCGTCACCGATCTTCTGTCGATTGCCGGCATCGCCGCGGTCGGCGGCCGCTCGGTCGCCGAGATCGCCGAGCGCTTTCTCGAACAGGCCGCGCTCGGCGCCGGCACGCGGCTGCCGCGGGAAATCCGCGCGCTGATCGAACGCTTCCTCGCCGTGCGCGGCGAACCGGACGAAGCCGCCGGCGAACTGCGCGCGCTTGCCGCCGACGCCAGGATTTCGCTCGGCGCCCGCGCTCGATCTGTTCGAGACACGCACCGGCTTTCTCGCCGCCCGCGGCGTCGACGTGCGCGCGATCCGATTTGCCACCGCGTTCGGCCGCGGCTTCGATTACTACACCGGCTTCGTGTTCGAGCTGCACGATCCGCGCGCCAAGGGCCCGCTGATCGCCGGCGGCCGCTACGACGGGCTGCTGACCCGGCTCGGCGCGCGCGAGCCGATCCCGGCGGTCGGCTTTGCCGCCTCGATCGAGGAGCTTGCGGCGTGCGGAGGCGCCGCATGAGCGCGCCGCTCATCCTCGCCGTGCCGTCGAAAGGCCGGCTGCAGCAGAACGCCGAAGCGTTTTTTCGCCCGCTCCGGGCTCGAACTCGTCAAGCCGCGCGGCGCCCGCGACTATCGCGGCGCCATCGCCGGCTTCGACGGCGTCGAAATCGCCTTCCTGTCGGCGGCGGAAATCACCACGCAGCTCGGCGCAGGGCGCCGTGCATCTCGGCGTCACCGGCGAGGATCTGGTGCGCGAGATGATCCCCGAAGCCGACCGGGAGGTGGTGTTCATCGATCAGCTCGGCTTCGGCTTCGCCAATGTCGCCGTCGCCGTGCCGCAGGCCTGGATCGACGTGCGCAGCATGGCCGATCTCGACGATGTGGCGACCGCGTTCCGGCTCAAGCACGAGCGCAAGATGCGGCTCGCCACCAAATACGCCAACCTCACGCGCGGCTTCTTTGCCGATCACGGCGTCGTCGATTACCGCATCGTCGAAAGCGCCGGCGCGACCGAAGGCGCGCCGGCCGCCGGCACCGCCGAATTGATCGTCGACATCACCACCACCGGCGCGACGCTTGCCGCCAACGGCCTCAAAGTGATCGACGACGGCATGATCCTGCGCTCGCAGGCAAATCTCGTCGCCGCGCGCGCCGCGGCCTGGGACGCGGCGCAGCGCGAAACCGCGCGGCTCCTGCTCGACCGCATCGCCGCGCAAAAGCGCGCGCATGCGTATCGCGAAGTGCGCACGCGCTTTGCCGGCTTGAACGAGACGCTGCTCAATACCGCCCGCGAGAAGTTCGGCGTCGCCGCGCCGTTCGGCGGCCCGACCTCTTCCGGCATGCTCACGCTGCACTGCCCGCCCAAGCATGTGCACGCGCTGGCGAGCTTCCTGCGCGAGCATGGCGCCGAGGCGGTCTCGGTCGCCGCGCTCGAATATGTGTATGCGCGCGACAATCCGCTTTATGCCCGGCTCACCGCCGAGCTCGATCGCAACGGGCCGGCTGTCACCAGCTAGTTGCGCAGCACGTGGCCGTGACGCCACCAGCCGATCGCATCGTCGAGGCGGTCGTCGCCCCAGAAGAGTTCGCGTCCGATGGCGAAGCTCGGCGAGCCGAAAATTCCCAGCTGTCTGGCGGCCTCGGTTTCGGCCAGCATGGTTTCGTTTGCCGCCGGCGCATTCGCCAGTGCGAGCACGCGTCCGGGGTCCTGCCCGATATCGCGCAGGCTTGAGGACAGATTCGGCTCGCTGCCGGTTTCCTCGCCCTGCTGCAGCCAACGTCGATAGGCGGCGCGCACAAAATCGGCGCCCCACCCCTCGCCCATGCCGACGATGGCGACCAGATTGGCCATGACCGATTGCTTGGCCGGATAAGGCGCCGGCAGCCTGACCGGCAAGCCGTACATCGCCGCGCGGCGCTCGAGGTCGCGCCACATGTAGCTCAACTTCGCCGGTTTGTCGGCGAACGGCACATGCTTCATCTCCTGCAGGATGAGCAGCAAATGAAACGGCCGCCAGCGGAACACGGCGCCGGTCGAACGCTCCACTTCGGCCAGCCGCATCACGCTCAAATACGAATACGTGCTGCCCATCGTGAACCAGAAATCGATCTGACCCTCGGCCATCGCGATGCTCCGCTCGCCGCTCGCGGCAGTCGGTTTTAGACGGCACAGCTTCAGACGGCACGACGTGGCGGTCAAGACGCCTTGATTGCTCCTGGGCACGCGGTCAAAAAGCCTGTAGCAAACAGGGCAACGCGCCAAGGGAAATGAGGAAGCACGATTGCAGAGCTCCGGGCACCGGCAAGTCCACGTTCGTCTCGACGAACGGCCGCAGGGCGTGGTCGCCTAACTGACGATCGACAATGCGCGCCGCTCAATGCGATGAACAGCGCGCTGATGGACGAGTTCGTCGCCGCGATGGCGCAACTTGCCGGCGACGAGAGCTTGCGCGCCGTGGTGCTGGCCGGCGCCGGGCCCGAAGCTTTCATCGTCGGCGCCGACATCAACGAAATGGCCGGCATCGCAAACGCCGCGCAGGCCAAAGCATTCATCACGCGCCTGCACCGCTGCTGCGATGCCATCCGCAACCTTCCCGTGCCGGTGATCGCCCGCATCCAGGGCTATTGCTTCGGCGCCGGTCTCGAAATCGCGGCGGCGTGCGACGTGCGCATCGCCTCCGACGAAGCCTCGTTCGGCATGCACGAAGTCAAGCTCGGCATTCCCTCGGTCATCGAGGCGGCGCTGTTGCCGCTTCTGGTCGGCTGGGGGCGCGCGCGCGAGATCATGCTTCTCGGCGAGACGTTCACCGCCAGCGAGGCGCTCGCTTGGCGGCTGGTCGAGCGCGTCGTGCCGGCGGCGGCGCTCGACGCGGCGGTCGAAGCCTGGATCGGCCGACTGCTGACCTCAAAGCCGCGCGCCGTGCGGCTGCAAAAGCGGCTGATCCGGCAATGGGAGGATTTGCCGCTCGGCGCCGCCGTCGCCGCCGGCATCGACGCTTTCGCCGCCGCCTACGACACCGATGAGCCCGCCGCCGCGATGCGCGAATTTCTCGCCGCCCGGAAGGCGCGCAAGCGGAAGCAATAGAGCGCGAAGCGTGATGCCGCGTTCAAACGTCCTTCGCCGCGTCGCCCGGCGGATGCGGCGCACCCGGAACACCACAAAGTGCGAGAGCGAAAAATTCACCACGAAACTCGCCAGGATGGCGACAGCCTTGGCCAGCCAGACCGGCAGCAGACAAGATCTCCGCGGCGACGAGCAACGTCGCCGTGTTGGCGAGCCAGCCGGCCACGCCCGAGGCGACGAAAGCGAAATAGGCCCGCCACCTCGAGCTTGCGGCCGGATTCCGCGGCAAAGGTGATCGACGAATTCATCACATATGAGCCGGTCACGGCGACGAGCCACGACACCGTGTTGGCGGCGATCAAGAAAATGGTCGCTGCATTGCCGCACTGGCAGAAAGCGGAAGCCGATGCGAACGCCGCAAGCGCGGCCGGCGACCGTTCGAACGCCGCGCGCGCGAGCGAGAAACACGCCGTAATCGACCGCGGTATTGACAAGGCCGACCAGGCCGAAGCTGATCGCCTTGAGGCTGAGCGCGCGATTGCGCCAGCCGGCAGCGAGCTTGGCGCGGGCGCCGTCGAAGCGGGAAGCGCGGGTCATTGCCGTCATCCGCATATCACGTTCGACGCCGATCCGCCAGCCCGGCTCGCCGCTGCGGGCGGCGGCTCGCGCGCGACACGGGAAACCGATTGCGCTATAGATCGGCGCAAAGGAAAGGCCGATTGGTTAACGTGACGACCGAGACCAGATCGACGGCGACGCGCGCGTCGGCCGCGCGAACGCAGCATGCGGCGCCGGCCGCGGGCTTTCGATCGTGGTTCCGCTGCACAACGAGGCGGCCTCGTTGGCGCGCTTGCACGCGCAGCTCATCGACGTCGCGCAGGCGCTCGCCGCGAAACGCTCGCTCGCCTGCGAAGTCGTCTATGTGGACGACGGCAGCAGCGACGATACGCTTGCCATCGCCCGCGCAGCTGCCGGCGCAAGCGCTCGACGTCCAGGTGATCTCGTTGTCGCGCAATTTCGGCAAGGAAGCGGCGTTGCTTGCCGGCCTCGATCATGCCCGGCTGGGCGCGGTGCTGTTCATCGACGGCGACGGCCAGCATCCGACCGCGCTGATCGATACGCTGGTCGGTCATTGGCTCGATGGCGGCTACGACGTGGTCTACACCGCCAAGGCACATCGCGCGAACGAGTCGGTGGCGCGGCGCATTTTGGTGAAAGGCTTTTATCTGCTGGTCAATTGGGGCGCGCGCACCAAGATCCCGGAGGATGCCGGCGATTTTCGGCTGCTCTCGCCGCGCGCCGCCGACGCCTTGCGCCACCTGCCCGAGCGCAACCGCTTCTTCAAGGGACTGTCGAGCTGGATCGGCTTTCGCCAGATCCGCATCGATTATCAGCCGGATCAGCGCGCCGACGGCCGCACCAGCTGGAACTTCCGCTCGCTCGATCGGACTGTCGATCGACGGATTGACCGCGTTTTCGGTGGCGCCACTGCGGGTCGCCACCTTGCTCGGCCTGGTTATCGCGTTCGTCGCGTTCATTTACGGCGCGCAGATCGTCTACGAGACGCTGATCTATGGCGAAAAAGTTCCCGGCTATCCGTCGCTATTCGTCGGCGTGATGGTGCTTGGCGGCGTGCAGCTGATCATGCTCGGCGTGGTCGGCGAGTACATCGCCAAGATCCTCTATGAGATCAAAGGCCGGCCGGTGTATTTCGTCGCCGAGCACGCGGTCAAGCTGCGCCGAGGAAGCAGAGCGGCCCGAGCAGCGATACCCGCACCGCCGCCGAGTAATCGTCAGAACGTCTCAGATCACGACGACTTTGGTGCCGACCTTCACGCGGCCGTAAAGGTCGACGATGTCGGCGTTGCGCAGGCGAATGCAACCCGACGACACCTTGGTGCCGATCGTCCAGGGCTCGTTGGAGCCGTGAATGCGATAGAGCGTGGAGCCGAGATAGAGCGCGCGCGCGCCGAGCGGATTGTCCGGCCGCCCGGCACGTAGCGCGGCAGATCGGGCCGCCGCTGCAGCATTTCGGCCGGCGGACGCCAATCCGGCCATTCGCGCATGGCCGAGATTTCATTCACGCCGCTCCAGGTGAAGCCCTCACGGCCGACGCCAATGCCGTAGCGCAGCGCCTTGCCGCCCTCCATGACCAGATAGAGAAAGTAGTGCGGCGTATCGACGACGATCGTGCCCGGCTTTTCGTCGGCCTGATAGTCGACGACCTGCCGCTCGTATTTCGGATCGACCATCGGATGCGCCATGTCGCCGTATGCCGACGGCGCGTAAGCCGGCTGCGCCGGATCGTTGCGCGCGGGCTGCAGCTGCGGAGCGGCCGGCTGAAGGCCTGCCGCTGCTGTGGCTGCGCAAAGAATCCTGGCGCCGGCTGATACGGCGGCCGGCGCCGGGCGGCGCTTGCTGGCCTAAGACTGCTGCTAAGCATGGCGGCCGGCTGATTGCGGCCCGGCCGCTGTGCCGGCGCGCCTGCTGGATTACGACCGGCGCCGGCTGGCGGCGCGCTGCGGCGGCGGCACCTGCTGCTGATGGATGCGGGCGCGGGTTGCGTGGCCGCGCTGTGGCTGTGGCTGCGGGCTGCTCCGAAGGTGCTGGGCGCAGGCTGGTAACCGCGCAGCCTGCTGCGCCGGAATTCGCGCCGGCGACCTGCTGATAGTAGACCGGCGCCGGCTGATAGGCCTGCGCTGCGCCGGAACTTGCTGATAGTAGGCCGGCGCCGGCTGATAGCGCGGCTGCTGCGGCGATGCTGCGCCGGGCCTGCGTAATAGACCGGCGCCGGCATGATAGGCGCGCTGCTGTTGCGCCGGCACCGGCTGATAATACGTCGGTGCAGGCTGATACCGCGCCGGCGGCGGCGGCCCGTGCCGATAGTATCCGGCGCCGGCTGGATAGGCGCGCGGCGGATCGGCGCGGCGCCCGTCGTCGAACATGTAAGGACGATGCCGCCACCGCCGCTATCGCCTCGTGCCCGATTGGACTGGCCCGAATAGACCGAGCTGCCAGCCGGGATCGAGCAATTGGCCGCCGCGGAGGCTGTCGTTGCGATCAGGAAGGAGGCTGGCGCAGGCCGCGAACGCAGAGCGCCGCGGGTGCAGAAGCAAAAATACGCCGCATCACTGAACTCTGTACTCGTTACACCGACATCAGGCCGCGCCGAACACCGCGTTCGCCGGCGCGACGAGTACAGGCGCAAACCTCGACTGTTTGGTTAATTTTTTTCGCGCGCGTCTCGGGCGAGCGCTTTATTCGTACATTGTTCATCAAGTTACGGTTTATTTTGCGTAAACGCGCGGCGCTGCATGGTTAACGATCGTGTCGCGGCGTGTCGCGTGGCTGCCGCGGCGACGGCATGGCGTGAACGCGGCATTAAGCGGCCAACATCTAAGCTGCCGGACGTCTTCCGCAGCATTAGGCAGATATGGCCGAGCCGCGCAAGGTTTTCCGCATCGAAGAAGGGATAGCCGGCGCGCGGTCCGCAGCCGCAGCTCGAAGACGCGCACGCGCCGCAGCCATGCCGACATCATGCAGCGAGCTGAGCGCGCTGCGCGCAATGCTGGCGGCCGCACCGGCCCGCCAATGGAGCCGCGGCCGCGGCGCTGCCGCAGCGACGAAATCGAGCGCGCTGACCGCCGAGCTGCGCCTCGTCCGTTCGGCCATCACCGGCGCAGCCGGAGGCCGCCGGCCGGAACGGATCGACGCGCGCCGGCTGCGGCCACACGCGATCGTCAGCGAACTGGAAGCCGTCATGCCAGGGCTAGCGAGCAGGCGGCGCAGAAGATCCTCGCGGCGGCCGAAGACATCGATCAGGCGGCAAACAACCTGTCGGCCGCGCTCAAGGGCGACATCGAGCAAGGACTTGCCCAGGATATCCGCGATCGCGTGATCCAGATCTTCGAAGCCTGCAACTACCAGGATCTCACCAGCCAGCGCGTGGCCAAGGTGATGGCGACGCTCGGCGGCATCGAGCAGCCAGATCGCCCGCGCGCTCGACGAACCTGCGCGCGCCGACACCGCGCCGCCGATGCACGGCCCGCGCCTTCGCAAGCGATCGCGGTCACGTCTCGCAAAGCGACATCGACGCCATGTTCGGCGGCAGCGCCCAAATCCGCCTGACGCCCGTCGCCGCTATTGACCGCGGCGGCGGCGGCCTGCGCGCCATGCCTTCCGGCGCGCAGCGCACATAGACGCCGGTGCCGTAGCGGGCTTGCACTTCCGGATTCATCCAGCGCAGCACCATGGTGCGGCCGTCGAAGGCGACGAATTCGCGATCCTGCGGGCCGCCGGCCGGACCGGGCGGGCCGATAAAGTTTCTGCCGCTCGGACTGCCCTTGAGATTGAGCTCCTGCAATTGCGCGCTGTCGGCGAGGTACATGAGCACGCCGCCATTCGGCCCGCGATTGATCACCACCGGCTGGCCGCATTGGCCGCGGGCGGCCGCTTCCGTGCGCGCCCGATCGGCATCGTTGTGATAGGCGCCGTAGCCCCAGCGGCCGACGATTTCTTCAGGCCGGATCGAGGCCGGCATTTCCGGAGCGGCGCCGGCGGCGGCGCCTGCGCCGGCGGTCGGTTCGGACGCACGGATTCGGAGGCGCATGAGCGCGAACACGGCGAACGCTGCACGAGCACAAACCGGAGATCGCGCCGCAAGCGCGCTCATGAAGAGCTCTCCTCGACGACCGGTCAAGCGCGGAACAGCGGGCTCGACGGCCGACGCTGCGGACGGCAGCGCTTTTTGGCCAAACATTTGGCCGGCATGGTGACGGGCTTCGGCTGCGCCGATCCGGCAGCCGAACTGTCCCGCCGACCATGACCCCAAATGTTTACGCGTCATCGCGACGGGCATTGCGATTAAGCGCTGGACCTGCCACGCGGCCGCCATTGGCCTGTTCGCGAGCTTGGATCCGCACGCTTGACAGCCGACAGCTCAGACCTTATGTCCCGTTCGGCTTATTGGCACTCAAGATATGAGTGCCAAGTAACTGAAATCAAAAGCCTTTCTGACTAACACAACGGCCGCTCGACGCGCGGCAATGAGGTAATCATGGCGAAGCTCAAATTCCGTCCCCTGCACGACCGGGTCGTCGTCAAGCGCATCGACGCCGAGGAGAAATCCAAAGGCGGCATCATCATTCCCGATACCGCCAAGGAGAAGCCGCAGGAGGGCGAAATCGTCGCCGTCGGTCCGGGCGGCCGCGACGAGAACGGCAAGCTCATCGTCATGGGCGTCAAGGCCGGCGACCGCGTGCTGTTCGGCAAGTGGTCCGGCACCGAAGTCAAGCTCGACGGCGACGAACTCCTGATCATGAAGGAGTCCGACATCATGGGTGTCATCGCGCTGAATCCGCACTTCGCGCCGCTACCGAACGTAGAGCGCGGTCAAGCAAGAATCTCAGGAGTGAATTGATATGGCTGCGAAAGAAGTACGATTTTCCGAGCGATGCCCGCGACCGCATGCTGCGCGGCGTCGAGATCGCTCGCCAATGCCGTGAAGGTGACGCTCGGCCCGAAGGGCCGCAACGTCGTCATCGAAAAGAGCTTCGGCGCCCCCCGCATCACCAAGGACGGCGTCACCGTCGCCAAGGAGATCGAGCTCGAAGACAAGTTCGAGAATATGGGCGCCCAGATGGTGCGCGAGGTCGCGCAAAAGACCAATGACGAAGCCGGCGACGGCACCACGACCGCGACCGTGCTGGCGGCAGCGATCGTCAAGGAAGGCGTCAAGGCGGTGGCCGCCGGCATGAACCCGATGGATCTCAAGCGCGGCATCGATCTCGCGGTCACCGCCGTCGTCGCCGACATCAAGAAGCGCGCCAAGAAGGTCGGCTCGTCGGCCGAAGTCGCCCAGGTCGGCACCATCTCCTCGAACGGCGACGCGACCATCGGCAAGATGATCGCCGAGGCGATGCAGAAGGTCGGCAACGAAGGCGTGATCACGGTCGAGGAAGCCAAGGCGCTGGAGACCGACGTCGAGATCGTCGAGGGCATGCAGTTCGACCGCGGCTATCTCTCGCCCTACTTCATCACCAATGCCGAGAAGATGCTGGCCGAGCTCGAGGATGCCTACGTGCTGCTGCACGAGAAGAAGCTGCCGGGACTGCAGGCGCTGCTGCCCGTGCTCGAGGCGGTGGTGCAGTCGGGCAAGCCGCTGCTGATCATCGCCGAAGACGTCGAGGGCGAAGCGCTGGCGACGCTGGTGGTCAACAAGCTGCGCGGCGGCCTCAAGGTCGCGGCGGTGAAGGCGCCGGGCTTCGGCGATCGCCGCAAGGCCATGCTCGAGGACATCGCGGTGCTGACCGGCGGTCAGCTCATCTCCGAAGACCTCGGCATCAAGCTCGAAAACGTCACGGTGGCGATGCTCGGCCGCGCCAAGAAGGTGGTGATCGAGAAGGAGAAGACCACCATCGTCGACGGCGCCGGCAAGAAGAAGGACATCGAGGCGCGCGTGCAGCAGATCAAGTCGCAGATCGAGGAGACCACCTCCGACTACGACCGCGAGAAGCTGCAGGAGCGGCTGGCCAAGCTCGCCGGCGGCGTGGCGGTGATCCGCGTCGGCGGCGCTACCGAAGTCGAGGTCAAGGAGAAGAAGGATCGCGTCGAGGACGCGCTCAACGCCACCCGCGCCGCGGTCGAGGAGGGCATCGTGCCCGGCGGCGGCGTGGCGCTGCTTCGCGCCAAGAAGGCGATCGGCAAGCTGCATCAACGACAATGCCGACGTGCAGGCCGGCATCAACATCGTGCTCAAGGCGATCGAAAGCGCCGCTGCGCCAGATCGCGGAGAATTCCGGCGTCGAAGGCTCGATCGTGGTCAACAAGATCCTCGAGAACAAGTCGGAGACGTTCGGCTTCGACGCGCAGACCGAGGAATATGTCGACATGGTCGAGAAGGGCATTGTCGACCCGGCCAAGGTCGTGCGCGCGGCGCTGCAGGATGCGGCCTCGGTCGCCGGCCTTTTGGTCACCACCGAAGCCATGGTCGCCGAAACGCCGAAGGAGCAGCCGGCCATGCCGGCGATGCCACCCGGCGGCGGCGGATGGGCGGGATGGGCTTCTGATCGCTTCGCTCATCGCTCAATCGAAATGGGCGCGGTGCAAGCCGCGCCCTTTTTGTTGAACGACACGCGCAACGCGGATGAGCGTAGCGAACTTGGCCGATAGAACGTCGAGCCGGAATTCGCCTCAGGCGATGACGGCGGTCAATGTCGCCGGACTGTCGATATGGACGGTCGAGCCGCGAATGCCGTTCCACACCGCTACCACAGACGTATCCTTGCTCTGGTTGAGGGGGATGACGGCGCACAGTGTGGTCGGGATGCGGCCGGTGCTGGGAGGCACCTGTTCGTTATCGGTGAAAGCGGCGAAGGCGCTTTGCACCGTGCCATCGACCTGCAGGCCGAAATTGCCGCCGGGGTAATCGTTGCCGGTGGCATAGGGGTTCGGAACGTTGAGAATCAACAACACCGAATCCACCACGCCGCGCGGCAGTGTGATGGCGAGGCCCGGAATGGCGCTCCAATTGCCGCTATTGGTGGTGTGCGTTCCCGAAGTCTGCGCAAAAATCAGCATGCTCCCCTCCCCTGCAAAGTGTGTGCTCTGGCCACCACGCTGATGTGTAATGCGGCGGTCTGACACTAATGCGACTTTAGTGCGAATTATCGCCATTAACAATCTAAGAATGAGTACTTCATGCAGCCCCGGACACGAGGCGCCGCAGGGCGGTGGCGGCTCCGGAGGCCCGGAACCTCTCGCTCCGACACGGATTTTCGCGCATGTTGCTTGCCTGGCAGCAGGCCAAAGCCGTGGAGCCCGGGAATGACGACGGCGGACACCGACCCGTTTGCGAAATTCAAAGCGGCCCAGCGCGACGCCTGGGCGTCGTTCATACCGGTCGAAATTATGACCACCCCGCCGGCCGCGAAACTGATCAAGTTCGCGCAGGTGGCTCCGGGACAACGGGTGCTCGATGTCGCGTGTGGAACCGGGGTCGTCGCCATCACCGCCGTACGCGGCGGCGCCAGGGTCTCGGGGCTTGATCTAACGCCCGCATTGCTGGAGCATGCGCGCAAGAACGCGGCCATCGCCGGCGTCGATGTTGAGTTCATCGAAGGCGACGCCGAGGCGCTGCCCTATCCGGACGGCTCGTTCGATGTCGTTCTCAGCCAATTCGGTCATATCTTCGCGCCGCGTCCGGCGGTGGCGGTGCGAGAGATGCTGCGCGTGCTCCAGCGCGGCGGACTGATCGCATTTTCGACCTGGCCGCCCGAGCATTTCACCGGACGCATGTTCGCATTCATCGCCCGCCATGCACCGCCGCCTCCGGCCGGCGCTGAAGCGCCGGCGGCGCCGCCTTTATGGGGCGATCCGAACGTCATTCGCGAACGGCTCGGCGCGGCGGTGGCCGACCTCAAATTTGCCCGCGATACGTTGATCGCGCCGGCGCTGAGCCTGCAACACTTCCGCGCGGCGCAAGAAGCGACGATCGGCCCGTTGACCAAGCTCATCGCCGCTTTGCAGGGCGATCCCGGCAAGCTTGCGCAGCTGCGCGCCGAGTTCGACGCGCTGGCGGCCGACATTTTCGAAGACAACACCATCCGCATGCCATTCCTTATGGCGCGCGCCATCAAGACATGAACATGCAGGAGTAACGAATGGATCTTTTTCCGCCGAGCGCGTTCGACAGCGGCCGGTCGGCTTTCACAGGCGGCACGCGCAACGCGGGTGTGCGCGCATTCATGACGCATTGCGAAACCACCCGTGGCGCGCGACGTTCCTGGCCGTTACTTTAGCTTGATTGTGCAAAGGGGATTATTGCCGAGATATTGCAATGTCCGAACCCGTTATCGGCGTAAGGGATCAACAGACCTTCGCTACTTTGCGGCTCGGCGGCGGAGCGGTCGCTTTGATCGCGCTGGCGGCGCTTGGCGGCTGCTCGGAAGGCGTCCTCGATCCAAAAGGCCCCATTGCCTCCGCGGAACGGACAATTCTCTTCAATTCGCTCGGCATCATGCTGGCGATCGTCGTCCCGACGATCCTGGCCACGCTCGCCGCCGCCTTCTGGTACCGCTCATCCAACACGCGCGCCCGCTATCGGCCCGACTTCGAATATTCCGGCCGGCTCGAGATGATCGTGTGGTCGATCCCGGCGATGACGGTGATGTTGCTCGGCAGCCTGTGCTGGGTCGGCTCGCATGACCTCGATCCCGGCAAGCCGCTCGCCGCCGCGGCAAAGCCGCTGACCGTCCAGGTCGTTTCGCTCGATTGGAAATGGCTGTTCATCTACCCGGAGCAAGGCATCGCCAGCGTCAACACGCTGACCATCCCGGCGGCGACGCCGATCAGGTTTGAGCTGACGTCCGCGGCCGTCATGAACAGCTTCTTCGTGCCGCAGCTCGGCAGCCAGATCTACACCATGGGCAAAATGGCGACGCGGCTGCATTTGCAGGCGGATGAGCCGGGCACCTATGAAGGCCGCTCCTTCAATTTCAGCGGCGACGGCTTTGCCGACATGCACTTTCTCGTCCACGCCCTGCCGCCGGATCAGTTCGCCGCGTGGGCGGAGAAAACCAAGGGCGCAGGTCCCGCCCTCGACGCGCGCAGTTACGCCGAACTGGAAAAGCCGAGCGCAGCGGTGGCGCCGTTTACCTACGGCTCGGCCAGCGCCGGCCTGTTCGAACAGATCGTCGGCGCCGATGCGACTGCGGCCCGCAGCGGCAGCCGCTTCGACAATATCGTCAGGGCCGGTGTCACGCCCGACGCCCTTTGCCACACCAGTCAGGCCAATTGAGCGCGGAGGACTGTGCTTTGCCTTTACTCGGCAAGCTGAACTGGGATGCGATCCCGCTGCACCAGCCGATCCCGTTGTTCGCGTCGGGGCTGATGGTCGTGGCCGTCGTCCTCATCCTCGGCTGGATCACGCTGAAGGGGCATTGGCCCTATCTCTGGCGCGACTGGCTGACCTCGGTCGACCACAAGCGCATCGGCGTGATGTACTGTGTGCTCGCTCTGGTCATGCTGCTGCGCGGCTTCACCGACGCCATCATGATGCGCGCGCAGCAGGCTTTCGCCGCCGGCGGCGCGCAAGGCTATCTGCCGCCGGAGCATTTCGACCAGATCTTTTCCGCGCACGGCACCATCATGATCTTCTTCATGGCGATGCCGTTCATGATCGGTCTGATGAACTTCGCGGTGCCGCTGCAACTCGGCGTGCGCGACGTGGCATTTCCGACCTTGAACTCGGTAAGTCTCGTGGCTGACCGCATCGGGCGTGCTTTTGACCAATATGTCGCTGGTGATCGGCGAGTTCGCCAAAACCGGCTGGATGGCCTATCCGCCGCTCAGCGAGCTGCAAATATCTCGCCCGGCGTCGGCGTCGACTACTATCTCTGGGCGCTGCAGATCTCCGGCGTCGGCACATTGATGACGGGGATCAATTTCGTCACCACCATTCTGAAAATGCGCGCCCCGGGCATGAGCTATATGCGCATGCCGGTGTTCTGCTGGACGGCGCTGGCGACGAATCTGCTCATCGTCGCCGCGTTTCCGGTCCTGACCGCGACCTTCGCCATGCTGCTGCTCGACCGCTATCTCGGCTTTCACTTCTTCACCGTCGAGCGGCCAGGGCAACACGATGATGTACGTCAACCTGTTCTGGGTATGGGGCCATCCGGAGGTGTACATCCTGGTCCTGCCGGCGTTCGGCATCTTCTCCGAGGTGTTCGCCACCTTCTCCGGCAAGCCGCTGTTCGGCTATCGCTCGATGGTCGCCGCCACCATGGCGATCTGCGTTCTCTCCTTCCTGGTCTGGCTGCATCATTTTTTCACCATGGGCGCCGGCGCCAACGTCAATGGCGTTCTTCGGCATCATGTCGATGATCATTGCCGTGCCGACCGGCGTGAAGATCTTCAACTGGCTGTTCACGATGTATGGCGGCCGCATCCGCTTCACCGTGCCGGTGCTGTGGTCGATCGGTTTCATGGTGACGTTTGCCATCGGCGGCATGACCGGCGTTCTGCTGGCGGTGCCGCCGGCCGATTTTGTCACTGCACAACAGCCTGTTTCTGATCGCGCATTTTCACAACGTGATCATCGGCGGCGTCGCTGTTCGGCGCCATGGCCGGCTACAATTACTGGTTTCCCAAGGCGTTCGGCTTCAGGCTCGAGGAACGCTGGGGCGCCGGCGCGTTCTGGTGCTGGCTCATCGGCTTCTATCTCGCCTTCATGCCGCTCTATGCGCTGGGGCTGATGGGCATGACCCGGCGCATGCAGCACTATGACGATCTCGCGTGGCGGCCGCTGTTGATCGTCGCGGCCTTTGGCACGCTCGTGATCCTGATCGGGATTGTCTGCCAGATCATGCAGCTCGATCGTTTCGATCCGTACCCGCGAGCTGCGCCGCGACACGACCGGCGATCCGTGGAACGGCCGCACGCTGGAATGGTCGACGCCGTCGCCGCCGCCGCCGTGGAATTTTTCGCCGGCTGCCGCATGTCAAAGGGGTCGACGCCTTCTGGACCATGAAGCAGGAAGCGCACGGCGCACCGGCGGCGCCGGCGCAAACGCGACTTACGAGCCGATCGAAATGCCGAAGAACAGCCCCGACCGGCTTCGTCACCGCCTTCTTCGCCGTCGTCACCGGCTTTGCGCTGATCTGGCATATCTGGTGGATGGTCGGTCTCGGCCTGTTCGGCGCCTTCATGACCATGCTGGTGTTCGCCTGGCGCGAGCAGGAAGAGGTGGAGATACCGGCCGCGGAGGTCGCGCGGGTCGACCGCGCCTACCGCGCGGAGCTGGCGACATGAGCGCGACCGCGTCTTTCGGCGAGGAAGCCGTCTCCCAGCGGGCGCGGGTCCGGCGCCGAAGCGAATCGTGGTCGCCTACGGCTTCTGGATTTTTCTGCTCAGCGACATCGTGATGTTCTCGGCGCTGTTCGCGACCTACGCGGTGCTGGTCAACGCCACCGCCGGCGGCCCGACGGGCGCCGAGCTGTTCAACCAGACCAGCGTCGCGATCGAGACCGCGTGCCTGCTGCTCTCGAGCTACACCTGCGGATTGATGTCATTGGCCGTCAATTCGCGAAACCGCGCCGGCACCTATCTCGGCGCCGCGGTGACCTTCCTGCTCGGCGCCGCGTTTCTCGCGCTCGAGCTCCACGAGTTCGCCGGCATGATCGCCAAGGGTGCGACGCCCGAGCGCAGCGCCTTCCTGTCGGCGTTCTTCACGCTGGTCGGATGCCATGGGCTGCACGTCACCGCCGGGCTGCTCTGGCTGACGGTGATGATGGCGCAGGTCGCGACCAAAGGCTTTCGCGCCACCGTGCAGCGCCGTCTGCTCTGCTTCAGCCTGTTCTGGCACGCGCTCGACATCATCTGGGTCGGGCTGTTCACCATCGTTTACCTGATCGGAATCCGAGTGATGAGCATGTCGGAAGACGATCGCGCACCCGGCGACAACACCGTAGCCGGCGAGAGGGACCAGGACACCCTGTCCGGTCTGCTGGTCTACAGCATCGGCCTGGTGGTCGCCGTGATCCTCACGGCGACGTCGTTCTGGGCCGCCAACACGTCATTGCTTTGGGCGCCCGGCATTCCGCTGGGGCTTGCCGTGCTTGCCATCGCGCAGATGGGCGTCCACCTCGTGTTCTTCATTCACATCACCACCGGCCCGGACAATACCAACAACGTCCTTGCGCTCGCCTTCGGCATACTCATCGTCCTTTTGGTCGTTGCCGGCTCGCATTTGGATCATGGCCAACCTCAACGCCAATATGATCATGCCGGCGGGCGACTTGATGAATCTGCACCTGCAGCATTGAGTTAGTTGGTCAGCAATCGAAACCGCAGCGTCCTTGCACCCACCAGCTCGATGACGTCGCCATGGCGCCGCCAGTTGGTGACCTGGGCGAGCGCCGCGAGCAGATTATCATCACCGCTTTGGCGCTCCGGCGCGCACTGCGCCGATTGTATCTCGCCGGGAGCAATGGTGATCGAACCCGCCCCGACATTGGCCTGAGCGCGGGCGCTCGTGCACCACAGCTGGATCGAAGCCGCGCCGCTTTCGGCGATCTCGATGATCGGGATGCGCTTGGAGCCGCGCATCGGCGCCGCGTCGAGCACAAGCTCGCGGTCGAACGGGAATGCGCTGTCGCTGGCCCGCGCGGGCCAAATCGCGGCCGATAGAACGACGCAAGTGAGACAACACGAGAAGCGCCGGCGCAGGCTTAACATTCCTGATCCTCGGGATCGATGGGGGCAAGGCGGGGACTGAAAGGGGCGAATGGCGAAATAGCGCGGCCGCCGGAAACTTCAGACCGCCAATTCGCTATCGCCACTCGCCATTCGCGACTTCCTAGTGCTGCAACACGGCGATATGCGGGAAGAACAGATAGCAGGCGACGCCGATGATCACGAGATAGACCAGCAGCACGATGGTCCAGCCGAAATTATGCCGGATCACCTGGCCCTCGTTGCGGACGAAGCGGCTGGTCGAGACGCCGACGCTCGCGGTCTGCGGCGCGATCGGCTTGCCGACCTCGGCGCCCACCGAATTGAGCGTCGGCAACAGCAGCAAGGGGAAGCCGAGCACCTTGCCGACCAGCGCCTGGAACGTCCCGAACATGGCGTTGGTCGAGGTGTTGCTGCCCGACAATGCCACGCCGATGAAACCGAGCACCGGCGCCACAACGATGAAGGCCGGCCCGAGCTTGGAAAAGGCGCTGGCCAGCGAGCCCGCCATGCCGGAATAGTTGTAGACATAAGCCAGCCCGAAGATGAACACGCCGACCAGGCAGGCGCCCCACATCTGCGACTAGCTTTTGGCAAAGACGCCGCGGATCTCGGAGAGCGGCACGCGCAGCAGGATCACCGTGACGATCCAGGATGCCAGAATGGCCGTTCCGCCGACAAACGGCGTCCAGTTGAACACCGCGCTGATCTTGGCGCCGGGCGTGATCGCCGAATCCGCCGCGACCGCCAAGTGCAGCAGAATAATCTTCGGCAAACTGGACCACGGTCCGGTCCAGGCCACCACCACCGCGACCAGCACCGCGATCGGCAGCCAGGCAACGCCGACATCGGCGGCGGACATGCCGTGCGCTTCCGCCCGGGCGTCGCCGCCGACCGGCACGCCGCCATAGCCGAGCACCTGTGCCGGCCGCCAGACTTTCAGCAGCAGCAGCAGAACCACGAAGCAGACGATGGAGCCGATGACGTCGGGCAGATAGGGCCCGAGATAAACCGCGGTCGGCAATTGCCCGGCGATGTAGCCGAGCGAGCCGACGATGGCGAGCGGCCACGCCGACCACATGCCTTTGCTGCCCGACACCAGGTAGAGCAGGATCCAGGGCGGCAACAGCGCGAGGATGGCGACAATCTTGCCGACCGAGGCCGAGTAGATTGGAAGCAATTCGACGAAGCTCACCCCGAGGGTGCCGGCGGTCACCGTCGCCAGCGCGATGATCGGCGCCCCCAAGGCGCCGTAGGAGACCGGGGCGTTGTTGGCGATGGCGGCCACCCGGATGGCGTCGAGATCGGGGATGCCGATGGCAATCAGGATCGGAGCGACAAACGCCCAAGGATAGCCGAAGCCGACCAGTCCCTCGAGCAGGGCGCCGAAGGCCCAGGCGAACAGAATGGTCTGCACCCGCACGTCCCGGGTGCCCTGCTGCACCAGCCAGCGGCGCAGCTTGTCGAAGGCCCCGTGGGCGACCAGGGTGTTGAACAGCATCACTCCCCAAAATGTGATCCAGTCGACATACCAGACGCCGGTGGCGGAGCCGTAAAAATAGGCGCGCACGCCGTCGCCCAACGGCATCTTCCAGACCCACAGGCCGAGCAGGAACGTGATGATCGAACCGATCAGCACCGCGAGCCAGGCTGAATGCGCAACCCGGCGAGCAGGAACAGCAACAGCACCACCGGAACCAGCGCGACCAGCCAGGTCACGAACAGATTTCCAGCGGGATCGAGGATTTGCGTAAACATTAACGGTTCCCCCCAGCAGCGTCTCAAAGCAGCGCCTTGAAGTGGCGTCTCTTGCTTCGATGTATCGGCCCAATACGGCGATGATGGTACGCCAAGCCCGCTAAGACATCAAACGAACGAGATTTTTGTCACCCCCCTGAAGACTAGGCGAGTCCGGCGGCTACCGCTATGGCGGAGCCGTCGCGGCTGCCATGAGGGCTGCCGCCCAATGAAAGCTGTTACCGGATGCGTGATAGCGGCATACTGCAATGCACTATGACGCCGGCGGCAGCGCCGGGCGCGGTGCAGTGACATTGTGGCGACGCGTTGATTCCCGCGAGGCCCGCATTCACCCACCGACCGGAGGATTTGCGTGAGAAATTTTGCCTCGACGATCGCCACCATTTGGCGGCTGTCGCTTCCCTATTTCAACTCGGATGACCGCTGGGCGGGCCGCGTTCTGCTTGGTGCGGTGATCGCGATCGAGCTTTCGCTCGTGGCCGCCCAGGTCATCCTCAACGAATGGTACAATCGCTTTTACAATACGCTGCAGGATCACAACTGGAACGCCTTCGTCAGCGCCATCCTTTTCTTCTGCGTGCTTGCGGCGGTCTATACCGTGCTTGCTGTCTATCAGACCTATCTCAATCAATGGCTGCAGATCCGGTGGCGGCGCTGGATGACGCAAACCTATCTGCGTCAATGGCTCGATGCCGCCAACCATTATCGCATGCAGCTGCTCGGCGACACCGCCGACAACCCGGATCAGCGCATTGCCGACGACCTGCAGATGTTCGTGCAATACACCCTGTCGATCGGCGTCGGCCTGCTCAACGCTATCGTCACGCTGTTCTCGTTTGTCGTCATCCTGTGGACCTTGTCGGCGCACGCGCCGCTCACCGTGTTCGGCGCGAGCTTCAACATTCCCGGCTATCTGGTGTGGGCGGCGCTGATTTATGCCGTGATCGGCACCGGGCTCACCCATCTGATCGGCTGGCGGCTTATTCCGCTCAATTTCCAGCAGCAGCACTTCGAGGCCGATTTCCGCTTCAATCTCGTGCGTTCGCGGGAAAACGCCGAGCAGATCGCCGCGCTTGGCGGCGAGGCGGCCGAGCGCGAGCGCCATCTGTACCGCTTCGGTTTCGTGGTCGCCAATTGGCTGGCGCTGATGCAGCGGCAGAAGCAACTCACCTTCTTCACCCAAAGCTACTCGCAGGCGTCGGTGATCTTTCCCTATATCGTCGTGAGCCCGGCCTATTTTTCCGGCGCCGTGCAGCTTGGCGGCTTGATGCAGACGGCATCCGCCTTCAACAGCGTGCAGAATGCGCTGTCCTATTTCATCACCGCGTACCGGCAGATCGCCGAATGGCGCGCCGTGATCACGCGCTTGACCGGATTCGAGGAGGCGATCGCGGCCGGCCATGCCGCCGCGGTGACGCCGCCGGCGGTCGAGGTGTTGACGCGGCCGGGCGCCGGCGCCTTCGCGCTTGATCGTCTCAGCGTTCGCCTGCCGGACGGCGCGCCGCTTGTCGCCGCCGAGCACATCGCGTTTCCGGCCGGCGAGCGCGTTCTGGTCAGCGGGCCGTCCGGCTCGGGCAAATCGACGCTGTTCCGCGCCATCGCCGGCATCTGGCCGTTCGGCTCGGGCCGCGTGATGGTGCCGGCCGGCGCCAAGGTCATGCTGGTGCCGCAGCGGCCATATTTCCCGTTGGCGACGCTGGCGGCGGCGGTTAGTTACCCGGCGGCGGGCGGCACGTTCGACAACGCCCGCGTCGCCGAAGCCCTGGTCGCGGTCGGGCTGCCGGAATTGGTCGCGCGGCTCGGCGACGAAGCGCACTGGAACCGCATCCTTTCGCAAGGCGAGCAGCAACGGCTGGCCATCGCCCGCGCGTTGTTGCACGCCCCCGACTATCTGTTCCTCGACGAGGCCACGGCGGCGCTCGACGAAGCGTCCGAGGCGGTCCTGTACCGCCTGCTGCAGGAGCGGCTCAAAGGCACGACCATCATCTCGATCGGCCATCGCTCGACGCTCAACGCCTTCCATCGCCGCCGCGTCGAAGTCGTGCCCGATGAGCCGTTCTCGCGGCTGCGCGAAGTGCCGCGGGTCTCCGCGGCTGAGTGACGCTGGCACGTCTGCATCGGGCGAGTAATCGCGGTCGTGCTGCCGATTCAACCGTCCTCGTAGGCCGCGCCGCAGATACCACATCAAGTTGAGCGCCGGGTTCAGTACATCTGATGACGTTAATTGACAGCCTAGAACATGGTGACTAGCCTTCGAACGCTGGGTTCTAAAACAACGAATGACAGTCGCAGCGCCGGGCTGCTTCACAGGGAGCATGGCCATGAGCACGCAGAGCGAAGACGATGCACACTCGAACGGCGCCGATGAAAGCCGACGCGACTTCCTAAAGACCGCAACGCTCGTCGGAGGGGCGGCGGCACTTGGGACCGTCGCCTCGCCATTAATCTCTCGCGCGGAAGCGCAGGAACTGACGCCGCGGCAAATGCCGATGCCGGGCATGGCGACGATGCCCGGCAAGGCAAACCACTGGTACGTGCCGGCATCGGACAAGACCGTCCATTGGGGATATTTCAGCAAAAAGCTGACGCCCTTGATCGAGATCGATTCAGGGGACTACGCGACCATCGAATGCTTGACGCATCAGGCCGGCGACGATCCTGAACGCATGATCAAGGGCGATCCGGGGGCGGAGAGCGTCTATTCCTGGACCAAGGGCAAGAAGAACGTGGACCGGCGCGGCGCGGGCCCGATGGATGCTCCCAATGGTGCCGGCGCGGGCTACGGCGTCCACATCATGACCGGGCCGATCGCTATCCGCGGCGCCAAAGAGGGCGATATCCTCGAAGTCCGGGTGCTCGACATGTATCCGCGGCCCTGCGCCAATCCGCAATTCAAGGGCAAGACCTTCGGGACCAACATCGCGGCGTGGTGGGGCTATCAATACAACGATTGGGTCGGTGGCGAGAAGCCGCGCGAAATCGTGACCATCTACGAATTGGAGTCTGACGGCAGCCATGACTGGGCAACAGCGGTCCACAGTTATCGCTGGGGACCGTTTACCGATCCGAACGGCGTCGAGCACAAGATCTACGACTATCCCGGCCTGGTGGTCGATCCGCAAAAATGGAACCCCAAACAAGGGGTGCTCAAGGGCGTGCGGGTGCCCTTGCGGCCGCATTTCGGTTGTCTCGGCCTGACGCAAAAAGAGGCCGACATCGTCAACTCAATTCCGCCCGACTACATCGGCGGCAACGTCGACGATTGGCGTTTCGGCAAGGGCGCTACACTCTACTACCCGGTGTCCATCGATGGCGCCTTCTTTTCGGTCGGCGATACCCATGCCGCCATGGGAGATGGCGAGGTTTCCGGCACTGCAATCGAATCGTCCTGGACCGGCGTATTTCAGTTCATCCTGCACAAGAAAAACGACATCGCGACCGGTACCTTGCTGTCGCGTCTCAACTGGCCACTGCTGGAGACCAAGGAAGAATGGGTAGTCCATGGCTTCAGCTATCCGAACTATCTGACCGATCTGGGACCAAACGCCCAAAGCGAGATTTTCAAGAAGTCCTCGGTTGATCACGCCATGCGCGATGCGTTTCGCAAGATGAGAGAGTTCTTGATGAACACGCAGAAGCTCAGCGAGGACGAAGCCATCTCGCTGATGTCGGTCGGGGTGGATTTTGGCGTCACTCAAGTTGTCGATGGCAACTGGGGCGTCCACGCCAGCGTCCGAAAGAGCATCTTCGCCGGCGTCAGCAGCTAGTTTGGCAGACGGAAGCCGGGGGGCCCGCGGGGGGCCCCCCTTGGCATCTGTCCGGCGATCACCGATGATCCTTGCGTCGGCCATAGAGCGAGGAATGGCATGCCGAAATACGAGTACGACTGCGCACGCTGCGGTCCATTTTCCGATTTCCGTCCGCTAGCGGAATATGATTTGCCGATGCCTTGCCCCACTTGCGCGGCCGAATCGCCGCGTTCCCTATTGTGCCTGCCGGCGCTCTCGACGCATGCCGCGGGTACGCGCGCCGATGCCTCGCAATTCTCGGCGACCCCCGCGCATGGCGCGGGCTGTCGATGCTGCGGCGGCAAGAATTTCAAAATTCCGCGCAAGGAATGGACGAAAAAGCTGTTGTAGCCGAGAGCCGGCTTGCGAGGTTACCGAAGGAGAACGCCGCATGAAGGCAAGTGTTGACGGGCAGGTCGTCGCCCAAAGCGACGACATCGTGGTGCGACGGCTACCAGTATTTTCCGCGCGGCGGTGCGCATGGATTGGCTGGAAAAGACCGAAAAGACCGCAGACGATCTGCGTGTCCGCACGGCGTGCAATTCTACGAGTCGTCGTACGACGGCAAACGGCACGAGCGCGCCGCGTGGTCGTACGAAAAGCCCCGCCCGAAGATGGCGCAGGTGGCGGACCGGTTCGGCTTCTGGGAGGACGTCAAGGTGGCTGAACGCGGCTTGCCGTCGTCACGCCGCCGCCTTCTTGCGGTTGGCCTCGAGCCGCGCGTCGACCAGCGCGACCTGCGCGTCGATCGCCGGGTGGCTCAGGCCCTTCTGCGTGGCAATGAGCTGCACGAGCTTGTCGGCGCGCTCGATGTTCGGCGCGCCGTTTTGCAGCGCGCGCGCGGCCGAGGCCGGACGCGTCAGCGACTGCGCCGCGGCGGCATATTTCTCGAACGGCACCAGGTCTTCCGGCTTGGCGCCGAGCTTGACGCAGAGATCGAACACGAAATTGTAGACCGAGCGCGAGGTCTCGATGTCGCTGTGCACCGCCTCCTGGGCCGTGCGCATGCCGTCCTTGGTCACGCAGCGATAATTGCCGGCGAGCAGCATCGCCCATTTGGCCAGCGGCACGAAGATCGAATTCGTAGACCTTGAGCTTGACCGGCAGCTCGATCTTGCCTTCTGGCGTGTCGAAGCGGATCGCCTCGATCTCGTCCTGCAACTGCCGCAGGATCGCGGTCGTGCTTCTCGCCGTCGAAGCGCGCGACTTTGAAGTTGGTCGGCAGCGTGACCATGCAGCACGTTGACCTTCTCGTCCGGCGGGCGGATCGCCTGCGGGTCGGGGCTGTTCAGCGTGATGGTCGCCGGATCGAAGTTATCCCACACGCTCGGGTCGGTATAGGCCGGCTTGAGCGCTCGTAGTCAAGCCCGGGAATGCGCTTCACATAGGGCAGCGGCGGCATGTTCATGATCGACATGCACGGCACGCGCGATTTGCGCCACCGCGTCGAGCAGTTCGCGCACGCCGGGCGAGCGATATTGCGGCTCCTGCATGGCGAGGCCGACGAGATCGTAGTCCTTCGGATTGACACCCGCGTGCCGGCCGGCGGTGACCTTGCCGGGCAGTTTGCGCGAGTCGAGTTCGACCGGCGTCCTTGCGCCCGCGCACCGGCAGGCGCACGCGAAAGCCCTCGGCGTTGATCAGGTCGGCCTCGGCCGGCAGGCAGACCAGATTGATCGTTGTGGCCGCCGAACAGGAGCTTGGAGGCGAGCAGCGACCCATAGGACGCGCCCATGATCAGGATGTTGTAGGTCGCCGCCATCGCGCACCTCCTGCATAGCTAACGGCCGCAACGAGCCCGGCCCCAGAGCCGAGAGCTTCGCATCGCCGTCGGCCGTCACGTCCACCGAATGCTATGAGGCCCGACCCAGCCGCGATGCAATGCGGCGGTCGACGCGACCGCGCGCAAACAGCCGGCGGCGGCGCCGCGGTACCCCAGCAACCGCAACGGCGCCGCGACGCTGTCGTCTCGGCGCGCGGCCGTCGCCGGCTCTAACCGGAACCGAGGCGGTTACCGCCGCCCATGCCGGAACCGACCGGCGGGGGCCAGGACGGAGCGGGCGCAGGTTCCGGCGGCCGGCATCGGGGCCGGCTTCTTCGCCGGCGCCTTGCGCTTCGGAGCCGCCTTCTTGGCCTACTTTCTTCGCGGCCTTCTTCGGCGCCGCCTTTACCGTTTTCTTCTTCTTGCGCGCCGGAGCGGCCTTCTTCTTCTTCGCGGTTTTCTTCTTCGCCTTTGACTTCTTCGCCATGATCGTCCTCCCGATCCATGCTGCCAAATAAGAAATCCGTCGGCCCCCATGGGAGACCGGGTTCACGCCACAATACACGACCGAGCCCCCGCTCAGCCCGCGGCCGCGGACGGGCGCATCGCCGGACGCGGCCGATGCTCCCGAAGCGCAGGCGGACATGGCCCCCCGGTGGCCCAATCGATCAACTCGACCGTATGGACGGCTGGGAAGCTCCGTGCCCGCCGCGATCTGCGTCATGCAGCCGATATTTCCCGCCGCGATCACATCAGGTCGCAATCTCTCGATAGTCCCGACTTTGCGCTCGCGCAACCTTCTTGCGATATCCGGCTGCAGAATATTGTAGGTGCCGGCCGAGCCGCAGCACAGATGGCCGTCCGGCACGTCCTTGACGACGAAGCCGAGCTTGGCGAGCAGGTCCTTCGGCTGCCGCGTGATGCGCTGCCCGTGCTGCAGCGAGCAGGCCGAGTGATAGGCGACGACGAGTCCGGCGGCGTTCTGGTCCGGCTCGAGCGGCAGAGTCGGCGAGATATTCGCTGATATCCTTGCGCGAGGCCTGCCACCTTGGCGGCGCGTTCGGCATAGGCCGGATCGGTGCGCAGCATGAAGCCGTAGTCCTTCACCGTCGTGCCGCAGCCCGAGGTGGTGATCACGATCGCGTCGAGGCCCTCGATCGCGGTCCAGGCGTCGATATTGGCGCGCGCTTGCGCCAGCGCCTCGTCCTCGCGGCCCATGTGATGGACGAGCGAGCCGCAACAGCCCGCGCCCTTCGGCCACGACCACTTCGATGCCGTGGCGCGTGAGCACGCGGATCGCGGCGGCGTTGATTTGCGGCGCCAGCACGTCGTTGACGCAGCCGGCGAGCAACGCCACGCGGCCCCTCTCGCGCGGCCCCAGGGCCGGGAAAGTCTGCGGGGCGAGCGGGCCGGTGCGGGCCGCGCCACGGCGCAAGGCGCAGCATGGCGGCAAGCCGCTTGAGCCCGATCGCCTCGGCAAGCGGCGCGAACGGCTTGCCGAGCAGCGCCGCGTCGAGCGCGAGCCGGAAGCGCTGCGGATAGGGCATCAGCTTGGCGAGCATCAGTGCGCAGCAGGCGCTCGGCAAGCGGACGGCGATAGGTGTGCTCGATATGGGCGCGGGCATGATCGACCAGATGCATGTAGTGCACGCCCGACGGACACGTCGTCATGCAGGCGAGGCAGGACAGGCAGCGATCGATATGCAGGGCGACTTCCGCCGTCGCCGGCCGGTCGTTCTCCAGCATGTCCTTGATGAGGTAGATGCGCCCGCGCGGCGAATCGAGCTCGTTGCCGTCGAGCACATAGGTCGGGCAGGTCGCGGTGCAGAAGCCGCAATGCACGCAGGCGCGCAGAATTTTTTCCGATTCCGCCACGTCCGGATCGGCAAGTTGCGCCAGCGTGAAGGAGGTCTGCATCGCTCATACGCCCGCCCACATGCGCCCGGCATTGAGCACGCCCTGCGGATCGAAGCTTTCCCGCACGCGCTTGGTCAATGCGGCAAGCGCCGGCGGTCTCGGGCGTCGAAAACGTCGACCGCGGCGCGCACGGCGGCCGGCGCGCGGATGAGCGTCGCATGGCCGCCCGCCGCCGCAACGGCCGTGCGCACGCGGCCGCGCCGGCATCATCGGACGGCGGCAATGCCGCCCAGATCGAGCCCGCCGGCCCAGTCATAAAGAACTTCGGCCTCGCGCCTTTCGACGAGCGCATCGGCCGACTTCGGCGCCGCGCGACGGCGCCGTCGAGATGCGCCAGACGTCGCGCTCGCCCGCTGGCCCGCTGGCGGCGAACGGCGTCGACGTCGCGGATCGCCCGCCACAGCGCGCGCGAGGGCGCTTCGCCCAGCGCATCGAGCGCGCCGAACGGCGCAGCAGTCTTCTCCAGCACGCTCTTGCGATGCGCGACCGACGGGGCGACGCCTTCGAGCCGGAAAGCGGTCACGGCGCCCTCCGCGGCGGCGGTCTCCGCGATCCGCGCGGCGATCTGTGCCGGCAAATGCGCGGCCGCCGAGACGTCGGCCGAACGAGCCCATGGCCGCCGTCATGACTTTGCCCGCCGTCGCATCGTCGAGGCTGAGCACCAAGACGGTCGTCCTCGGTCTCGGCGCGCGGCAGCGTCTTGATCGTCACGTCGGTCATGGCCGCGAGCGTGCCCCAGGAGCCGGCGAGAAGCTTGCACAGGTCGTAGCCGGTGACGTTCTTCACCACGCGGCCGCCGGATTTGAAGGTCTCGCCGCGTCCGGAAACGGCACTGACGCCGAGGAAATGGTCGCGCGCGGCGCCCGCCTTGATGCGGCGCGGGCCGGAAAGGTTGGCGGCAAGCGCGCCGCCGATGGTGCCGGCGCCCGCCGCCGTGCCGAGCAGCGGCCCGTAATCCATCGGCTCGAAGGCAAGTTCCTGCCTGCTTGCCGCCACCAGCGCTTCGATCTCGGCGAGCGGCGTGCCGGCTTTGGCCGAGAGCACCAGTTCCTCGGGCTCGTAGAGCGTGATGCCGGAAAGCCCGGAGAGGTCGAGCGTGGCGTCCCATTGCGCCGCCCGGCCGATCGCGCGCTTGGTGCCGTGGCCGACGAGTTCCAGCGTCTTGCCGTCGGCGAGCGCCCAGCGGATCGCCTGCTCGACCTCCGCGGCATCGCGCGGTTTGAGAGTGTCCTTCATCGGAGGTCTGGGTATCACCTCTGCCGACAAGCGGCGAGAGGGGAGACCGCGTGGGACTTACGCCTGATAGCTCCGGAAGCGTATGGCCGTGGGCTGCACGCGGGACCTTTGCAAAACTCTTATCGCCATGGTCGGCGGGCGATGTGTCTAATGTGCACGATTCTCACGCGATCATCGAACACTCGATAGAAGACTTTGAAGGGATAGCGAATAAGCGGCGCGACGCGTATGCCCAGCCGTTGCCCGACCTCCGGCGCGCTCAGTGGGTCACGGCTGATGCGGTCAACGACCGCCCGGATGCGAGCTTCAAGCCCTTCCGCGACCTGCTCGCCGAACTCGCGACGACTTTCGGCAGATATCTTGCGAAGGTCGGCGACGGCCCGCTTCGCGTACTCAACCTTCATCGCCGACGAAATGTGCGGAACGCCGCTTCCACTTCCTCGTCGGCGGCAACGCCGCTGCGTTCCGCTTCGTCAATCGTCTGAAGTTCCGTAGGCGTGGCGTGATACACGCCGTTCCGGCGCGCCTCGATTTCGCGCGCATACTCCAGAAGCTCCTCCTGGTCTTCGGATGGCCAGGATTCCACTTGCTCAAGGAGCCTTTTGGTACCCGGATTCATCAAAAACAATATAGCACATCCCGGCAAAGCCGTGAACCGGCGGGCTACGCCACTTCACGGCTGGCCCGTCCTACTGATTCAAAATCGCGGAATGTCGGGGAACGCCACGCGGCCGGCATGCACGTGCATGCGGCCGAGCTCGGCGCAGCGGTGCAGCGTCGGAAACACCTTGCCGGGATTGAGCAGGCCCTTGTCGTCGAAGGCGCATTTGAGGCGCTGCTGCTGATTGAGATCGGCTTCGGAAAACATCACCGGCATCAGGTCGCGCTTCTCCACGCCGACGCCGTGCTCGCCGGTGAGCACGCCGCCGACCTCGACGCACAGCCGCAGGATATCGGCGCCGAACTCCTCGGCGCGCTCGAGCTCGCCCGGCTTGTTGGCGTCATAGAGGATCAGCGGATGCAGATTGCCGTCGCCGGCATGGAACACATTGGCGACGCGCAGGCCGTATTTCGCCGAAAATTCCTTCATGCGGCGCAGCACCAGCGGCAGCTTGGCGCGCGGGATGGTGCCGTCCATGCAGTAATAGTCGGGCGAGATGCGGCCGACCGCCGGGAACGCCGCCTTGCGGCCGGCCCAGAACAGCAGCCGCTCCTCTTCGGAGTTGGAAACGCGGCAGGTCACCGCGCGGCATTCCCGGGCGATCTCCTCGACGCGTTCGAGCAGATGGTCGACCTCGGCGCGCGGGCCGTCGAGTTCGACGATCAGCAGCGCCTCGACGTCGAGCGGATAGCCGGCATGGACGAATTCCTCGGCGGCATGGATCGCCGGGCGGTCCATCATCTCCATGCCGCCCGGAATGATGCCGGCGCCGATGATGCGCGCGACGCATTCGCCGCCGTCCTCCGAGGCGGCAAAGCCGATCAGCGCGGCGCGCGCGCATTCCGGCTTCTTCAGGATGCGCACCGTCACTTCGGTGACGACGCCGAGCAGGCCCTCCGAGCCGGTGACGATGCCGAGGAGATCGTAGCCGCGCGGCATCGAGATGCTGCCGCCGAGCCGCAAGATCTCGCCGGTCATCAGCACCAGTTCGCAGCCGAGCACGTTGTTGGTGGTGACGCCGTATTTGAGGCAATGCACGCCGCCGGAATTCTCCGCCACGTTGCCGCCGATGGTGCAGGCGATCTGCGACGACGGATCGGGCGCGTAATAGAAGCCGGCATGCTCGACCGCCTGCGAGACCGCGAGATTGGTGACGCCGGGCTCGACCACGGCGACGCGGTTGTCGAAATCGATCGTCGCGGATGCGATTGAACTTGGCCATGCCGAGCAGCACGCCGTCGCCGAGCGGCAGCGCGCCGCCCGACAGCGAGGTCCCCGCCCCGCGCGGCACCACCTTGATGCCTTCGCGGTGGCAATAGGCCGAGCACGGCCGCGACCTGCTCGGTCGTTTCCGGCAGCACCACGACCATGGGAAGCTGGCGATAGGCGGTGAGCCCGTCGCTCTCGTAGGGCCGCATGCGCCTGCTCGGAGGCGATGACGCCCTCGCCCGGCACGATGCGCTTGAGCGCCGCCACGATCTCGGCGCGGCGCGCAAGCACGGCGTCGTCGGATTGCGGCATGGCAACCGGCATCAGAATCTCTCCGGCGTCTCGATCCGCGATCCATGTTCCCGATCATTATAGCGGCAAACAGCGCCGGCCGATGCGGCATCGCGCGAATTGGCCGTTGACACGCTGCGTCGGCGCCGCTTGAACGGCTGCGGGCACGACTTGCAGTCGGCGCGGCCCGCTGTGCAACGGCTCGGCCGACGCCGAAAGGCAAAGGGAGAATGTCGATGATGAGAACGATGATGGTGGCCGCCACATTGATCGCCGCTTCGGCCGGCGCGGCGCTGGCGCAGGATGTCGCCAAGGGCGCGATCGTTCAACAAGTGCCTGCCCTGCCACAGATCGGCCCCGGACGCGCAGAACATGGTCGGCCCCGAACTCAACGGCCTCGACGGCCGCAATGCCGGCACCGTCCCGGATTACACCTATTCCGACGCCAACAAGAAATCGGGCATCGTCTGGAACGAGGCGACTTTCAAGGAGTACATCAAGGATCCGCAGGGCCAAAAGTCCCGGGCACCAAAATGATTTTCGCCGGCATCAAGAACGAGCAGGAGATCAACGACCTGTGGGCTTATGTCAGCCAGTTCGACGCGGACGGCAACGTCAAGAAGTAGTCGAACGCGGGCGGCTTTGATCTTGCTCAAACCGACCGACGCTAGCATCGCATAATATTACTGTCTCGCTGCCGCCGACGGAGAGGAGACGCCGCCATGATCAAAGACATCGTCGTCAATCTGAGCGTCGGCGAACGTGGCAGCTCGGCCGGAGATTATGCCGTCTCGGTCGCCGCAGCGTTCGACGCGCACCTCACCGGCATCGCCTTCGTCTACGATCCGATCGTGCCGGTGTCGCGACGCGGGCTACATCCCCGCCGAAGTGATCGAGGCGCAGCAGCGCGACAACGACGCCGCGGCCAAGGCCGCCATCGACCGCTTCATCGCGGCGAGCACGCGCGCCGGCGTCACGCGCCGAGCCGCTCACGCTCAGCGCCAGCTTCGCCGGCGTCGGCGAGCAGTTCGGCCGCATCGCGCGGCGCTTCGATCTCGCCATCGTCGGCCAGGCCGAGCCGGAGACCAGCGCGCCGTCGAAGAGATGATCGCCGAGAGCCGCTTTGTTCGAATCCGGCCGGCCGGTCATCATCGTGCCCTACATCCAGAAAGCGCCGCTCAAGCTCGACCGGGTCATGGTGTGCTGGGACGGCAGCCGGCGCGGCGACGCGCGCCATCGCCGACGCCATGCCGCTGCTCGAGCGCGCCGGACAGCGTCGAGGTGGTGATCGTCGCCAACGAAGCGCGGCAAGCAGGACGAGATCGAGGGCGCCGACATGGGCGCAGCACCTCGCCCGCCACGGACTCAACGTGGAGGTCAAGCGCATCAGCCGACGGCGACATCGACGTCGCCGACGCGCTGCTCTCGCACGCCGCCGATGCCGGCACCGATTTCATCGTCATGGGCGGCTACGGCCATTCGCGCCTGCGCGAATTCGTGCTCGGCGGCGTGACCCGCACCATTCTGCGCTCGATGACCGTCCCGGTGCTGATGTCGCACTGAGCGATGCCGGACCGGACAGCTGACCAGCGTCGGCGTATGATTGCCCAAAATTTAGTTGGGCCTGTCGTTGACGCGCCGAACACCCGGCATGTCACGTTTTCGCCGACGCTCGTCGCCCTAACGGGTCGCGGTTTCGCCGGAAGCCGATGTGTCGTAGAGACGCCCGCCAAAGGGCGCCGACAAATCAGGGAACGAGGGTCGAGGAGGATAAGTCCCAATGGCGGTTCGATCCGCATGACCGAAATCCCGGCGCAGCGCGGCCGTCGGCCCGCACGAGGGCCCCACCGCCCCATTGCTGGAGATCGCCGACGTGACCATGCGCTTCGGCGGCATCGTCGCGCTCGAAGCGGTCACTTTCTCCGTGAGCAAGGGCGGCATCGTCGGACTGATCGGGCCCAACGGCGCCGGCAAGACCACGTTGTTCAATTGCCTGAGCCGGCTTTATCGGCCGGTGCGCGGCGACATCCGGCTGAACGGACAGTCGCTGCGCCGCTGCGCGCCATCGGACATTGCCGCGCTTGGCGTCGGCCGCACCTTCCAGGCCCGGCCCTGTTCGCCTCGATGTCGGTGCTCGACAACGTCAAGGTCGGCGCCCACGCGCGCGGCCGCAACGGTCCCCTGACCGACGCGCTGACGCTGCCGCTCACGCGGCGCGAGGAGCGCGAACTCGAGCAAACCGCGCGCGCCATGCTGGCCTTCGTCGGGCTGGAGAACATGGCAGAACGGCCGGCGGCGAGTCTGCCGTTGGGCGCGCGCAAGCGCGTCGAGCTGGCGCGCGCGCTTGCCGCCCGGCCGCTGCTGTTGCTGCTCGACGAGCCGGCCGGCGGCCTCAATCACGAAGAGGTCGCGGAACTCGGCGCGCTGATCCGTTCGATCCGCGACCGGCTCGGCATCACCGTGCTGCTGGTCGAGCATCACATGGGCCTGGTGATGGGCCTGTCCGGATCAGGTGGTGGTGCTCAATTTCGGCCGCGTCATCGCCGACGGCCCGCCCGACGAGGTCCGCGGCAATCCGGCCGTCACCGAGGCGTATCTGGGAACGCGGCACTGATGGCGCCGATCCTGGAGCTGCGCGCGGTCAAGGCCTTCTACGGCCAGTCCGAGGTCCTGCACGGCATCGACATCGCGGTCGAGGAAGGCGGCATGACCGTGCTGCTCGGCGCCAACGGCGCCGGCAAGACGACGACGCTGCGCGCCATCTGCGGCATGGTGCGCAGCGAAGGCGAGATCCTGTTCGCCGGACAGCGGCTGCGATCGCCGCACCACCGAAGAGATCGCCGGCCTGGGCGTCGCCCACGTGCCGGAAGGGCGCGGCACCTTCATCGGCCTCACGGTCGAGGAAAACCTGCGGCTCGGCGGCTACACGCGCGCGGGCCAGCCGCGACGCCAGCATGCAGCGCATGTACGGCTATTTTCCGATCCTCGCCGAGCGGCGGCGGCAACAGGCCGGCGCCTTGTCCGGCGGCGAGCAGCAGATGCTGGCGATCGCGCGCGCCTTGATGATGTCGCCGCGGCTTCTGGTGCTCGACGAGCCGTCGTTCGGGCTTGCCCCGCGCATCGTCGAAGACATTTTCACCATCATCGACCGCATCAAGCGCGAGGAGCACGTCAGCGTGCTGCTGGTCGAGCAGAACGCCAGCCTGGCGCTGGAATTGGCCGATCACGCCTATCTCATCGAAACCGGTTACGTCGTCACCTCGGGCAGCGCCAAGGCGCTGGCCGACGATCCGCAAATCCGCCGCTCCTATCTCGGCTATTGACGGGCCAGCGATGCACCAGTTCCTGCAGCAGATATTTTCGGGGCTCGCCGCCGGCGCCATCTACGCAAGCCTGGCGCTGGCGCTGGTGATGATCTACCGCGCCACCGACCTGGTGAACTTCGCCCAAGGCGAGATGGCGATGTTCTCCACCTACATCGCCTGGACGCTGGTGAATGCCGGGCTGCCGTTCTGGGCGGCCTTTCTGCTGACGCTGGTGGTTTCGTTCCTCGGCGGCATGGTGATCGAGCGGGTGGTCATCCGGCCGGTCGAGAACGCGCCGGTCCTGGCCGCGGTGATCGTCACCATCGGGCTGTTGCTGATCTTCAATGCGCTGGCCGGCTGGATCTACACCTACACGCTGCAGGATTTCCCGAGCCCGTTTCCCGACCGGCCGCTGTTCGGCGCGCTGATGACCACGCGCGATCTCGGCGTGATCGGCGTGACGCTGGTGATGCTCGTCCTCCTGTTCGCGTTCTTCCGCTTCACCGCCGACCGGATTGGCGATGCGCGCCGCCGCGCAAAATCCGGAATCGGCGCGGCTGTGCGGCATCCGCGTCGGCCGCATGCTGGCGATCGGCTGGGGCCTGGCGGCGGCGATCGGCGCGACCGCCGGCATCATGGTGGCGCCGGTCCTGTTCCTCGATCCCAACATGATGGGCGGCGTGCTGCTCTACGCCTTCGCCGGCGCGCTGCTCGGCGGCATCACCAGCCCGGTCGGCGCCGTGGTCGGCGGCCTGATCGTCGGCGTCACCGAGAATCTGGTCGGCACCTATCTGATCGCCAGCCAGCTCAAGCTGACCGTGGCGCTGGCGCTGATCATTCTGGTGCTGGTGTTCAGGCCGAACGGCTTGTTCGGCACGGCGATCGTGCGGCGGGTGTGACGATGGAAAAACCCGTCACCGTCATGGCACCCGAGGACTTGCCGCCGGCCGCTATGCCGGGCTCGAGCGTCGACACCTGGCGATGGATCGGCGCGCTGGCGCTGATCGCGCTGGCCGTCGCGCTGCCGTTCGCGCTGAGCAATTATCACGTGTTCGAGCTGACGATGGTGATGATCTACGCCATCGCCGTGCTCGGCCTGAACATCCTGACCGGCTACAACGGACAGATCTCGCTCGGCCACGGCGGCTTCTTCGCCGCCGGCGCCTATACCGCCGCGATCCTGATGCATCGCTACGGCGTGCCTTATTGGGCGACGCTGCCGCCGGCGGCGCTTGATCTGTTTCGTCCTCGGCGTGCTGTTCGGGTTGCCGGCGCTGCGCTTCGAGGGTCCCTATCTGGCGCTGGTGACGCTGGCGATGGCGCTCGCCACGCCGCAATTGCTCAAATATTTCGACACCTGGACCGGCGGCCAGCAGGGCATCAATCTGGCCAAGCCGCTGCCGCCGCCGGGGCTCGGCCTCGACCGCGATCGCTGGCTCTATTTCGTGGTGCTCGTCGTGCTGCTGATGGCGATGCGGGTTGCCGCCAACCTGCTGCACGGCCGCACCGGCCGCGCCTTGGTCGCGATCCGCGACCATCCGATCGCCGCGGCGGCGATGGGCATCAACACCGCCCGCTACAAGACGCTGGCCTTCGGCACCTCGACGCTGTTCACCGGCGTCGCCGGCGCGCTGGCCGCCATCGTCATCGGCTACGTCTCGCCCGAGAGCTATAGCCTGTTCCTCTCGATCTCGTTTCTGGTAGGCTCCGCCGTCGGCGGCATTGCGACGATCGGCGGCGCCATCGTCGGCGGCTTCTTCATCCAGTTCGTCCCCAATCTCGCCAACGACATTTCCGACGCCGCCCCATGGGCGATCTACGGACTGGCGATGCTGCTGTTCATGTATGCGATGCCGCGCGGCGTCGTCGGCTCGCTCGGACCTTGGCTCGACCGGCTGGCTGCGGCACATCAAAGCGCGCCGCGGCGGCTTCGCAGAACCGCGATCATGAGTACAAAGAGAGGCCATTCGTGACGATGAAGCGGACGATCGTGACCGGCCTCGCGGCGACGCGGCCTCGCACTCGCGAGCGGGCTCGTCTATGCGGCCGGCCAATACGGACCGGGCGCCAGCGACACCGAGATCAAGATCGGCAACACCATGCCCTATAGCGGGCCGGCGTCGGCCTATGGCGCCATCGGCAAGGCCGAGGCCGCCTACTTCGCCATGATCAACGACCAGGGCGGCATCAACGGCCGCAAGATCAATTTCATCAGCCGCGACGACAGCTACAGCCCGCCGAAGACCGTCGAGCAGGTGCGCAAGCTGGTCGAGGAGGACCAGGTGTTGTTGATGTTCCAGACGCTCGGCACGCCGCCCAACTCGCGATCCGCGGCTACCTCAACGACAACAAGGTGCCGCAATTGTTCGTCGGCTACCGGCGCCGACCAGTGGAACGATCCCGAGCATTTTCCGTGGACCATGGGCTGGCAGCCGAGCTACGGCACCGAGGCGCGCATCTATGCCCGCTACATCCTGAAGAATCTGCCCAACGCCAAGATCGCCGTGCTCTATCAGAACGACGATTTCGGCAAGGACTACCTGAACGGTCTGCGCGCCGGACTCGGCGACAAGGCCGACAAGATGATCGTCGCCACGCAGACCTACGAGACCACCGATCCGACCGTCGATTCGCAGGTCGTGGCCCTGCAGGCCAGCGGCGCCGATGTGCTCTTGACCGCGGCCATCCCCAAATTCACCGCGCTGGCGATCCGCAAGGTCTACGACATCGGCTGGCGGCCGACCCAATTTCTCAATTCGGTCTCGACCTCGGTCGCCTCGGTGATGAAGCCCGCAGGCCTGGAGAAAGGCGTTGGCATCATCTCGGCGGCCTACAACAAAGACCCCACCGATCCGCAATGGCAGGACACGCCGGCATACAAGGAATGGCTGGCCTGGATGAAGAAATACAATCCGTCGGGCAACGTCGCCGACACGTTCAATGTTTACGGCTACGTCGACCGCGCAGACCATGGTCGCCGTGCTCAAGGCAAGCGGCGACAATCTCACCCGCGAGAACATCATGAAGCAGGCGGCCAGCCTCCACGATCTCAAGCTGCCGATGCTGCTGCCCGGCATCGTCATTTCGACCGGCGCCAACGATTATGCCCCGATCAAACAGATGCAACTGCAGAAGTTCGACGGCAATACCTGGAAGCTGTTCGGCGAGGTGATGTCGGGGTCCGGCAGCTAGGGCTTATTCGTTAGCAAAGCGACCAGGGAGGATGTCATGACAATGAAACACGCAATCGCCGCCGGCCTGGCGGTCACCGGTCTCGTAGTCGCAAGCGCTGTCGTTTTCGCCGCGGGCCAATACGGCCCCGGCGCCAGCGACACCCAGATCAAGATCGGCAACACCATGCCCTATAGCGGCCCGGCCTCGGCCTACGGCATCATCGGCAAAACCGAGGCCGCCTACTTCGCCATGATCAATGAGCAAGGCGGCATCAAGGGCCGCAAAATCGACTTCATCAGCCGCGACGACGGCTACAGCCCGCCGAAGACCGTCGAGCAGGTGCGCCAATTGGTCGAGCAGGACCAGGTGCTGTTGATGTTCTCGCCGCTCGGCACGCCGACCAACACCGCCATTCACAGCTATCTCAACGACAACAAGGTGCCGCAACTGTTCATCGCCAGCGGCGCCGACCAGTGGAACAACCCCAAGCACTTTCCGTGGTCGATGGGCTTCATCCCCAGTTACGGCACCGAGGCGCGCATCTATGCCAATTACATTCTCAAGCACCTGCCGAACGCCAAGATCGCGGTGCTCTATCAGAACGACGATTTCGGCAAGGATTATCTCAACGGCCTGCGCGACGGGCTGGGCGACAAAGCCGGCAAGTTGATCGTCGCGACCCAGAGCTATGAGACCACCGATCCGACGCTCGATTCACAGGTCGTGGCGCTGCAGGCCAGCGGCGCCGATGTGCTGCTGACGGCGGCGATCCCCAAATTCGCCGCGCAAGCGATCCGCAAGGTCTACGACATCGGCTGGAAGCCTACTCATTTCCTGACCTCGGTGTCGAATTCGGTCGGCACGGTGATGAAATCGGCCGGGTTCGAAAAAGGCGTCGGCATCATCTCGGCGGCCTTCGCCAAAGATCCCACCGACCCGCAATGGCAGAGCACGCCCGAATACAAAGAATGGCTGGCCTTCATGAAGAAGTACAACGCTTCGGCCAACATGGCCGACGTGCAGGGTGTGGTCGGATATTCGTTGGCGCAGACTATGTCCTCGGTGCTCAAGGCTTCCGGCGACAATCTGACCCGCGAGAACATCATGAAGCAGGCGGCGAGCCTGCACGATGTGAAGCTGCCGATGCTTCTGCCCGGCATCACGCTGTCGACCAGCGCCACCGACTTCGCGCCGATCAAGCAGATGCAGCTTGAGAAGTTCGACGGCACCACCTGGAAGCTGTTTGGCGACGTGATCTCGGCCTCCGGAAGCTGACGCTTGAGCGCGAGACATTGCAAAAAAATGCAGAGGAGGAACATCGTGAGCATGAGGCGAGTGACATCATCCGGTGCGGTTGCGGCCAGTCTGCTGCTCGCCGGCGGCCTGGCCTTCGCAGCGGGCCAATACGGGCCGGGCGCCAGCGACAGCGAGATCAAGCTCGGCAACACCATGCCCTACAGCGGTCCGGCTTCGGCCTACGGCGCCATCGGCAAGGCGGAAGCCGCCTATTTCGCCATGATCAATGAGCAAGGCGGCATCAACGGCCGCAAGATCGACTTCATCACCCGCGACGACAGTTACTCACCGCCGAAGACGGTCGAGCTGGTGCGCCAGCTGGTCGAGCAGGACCAGGTGCTGGCGCTGTTCAACACGCTCGGCACCCCGCCGAACACGGCGATCCAGGGTTACGCCAACGACAACAAGGTGCCGCAACTGTTCGTCGCCACCGGCGCCGACAAATGGAACGATCCCAAGCATCATCCCTGGACCATGGGCTGGCAGCCCAGCTACCGGATCGAAGCGCGCATTTATGCCCGCTACATCCTGAAGAACTTGCCGAACGCGAAAATCGCCGTGCTCTATCAGAACGACGATTTCGGCAAGGATTATCTCGTCGGTCTGCGCGAAGGGCTCGGCGACAAGGCCGACAAGATGATCGTCGCCACCAAAACCTATGAGACCACCGATCCGACCGTCGACTCCCAGATCGTCGCGCTGCAGGGCAGCGGCGCCGACACGCTATTGACGGCGGCGACGCCGAAATTCGCCGCCCAGGCGATTCGCAAGGTGTTCGATATCGGCTGGAAGCCGACGCACTTTCTGACCAATGTGTCGGTTTCGGTCGGCGCGGTGATGCGGCCGGCGGGACCTGAAAAAGGCGCCGGTATCATCTCGGCCGGCTACATCAGGGAGCCGACCGACCCGCAATGGCAGGCCACGCCGGAGTACAAGACCTGGCTGGAATGGTCGAAGAAATATAATCCCGGCGGCAACCTCGCCGACACCAACAACGTCTACGGCTACTCGGCGGCGCAGACCATGGTCGCCGTGCTCAAGGCGAGCGGCGACAATCTCACCCGCGAGAACCTGATGAAACAGGCCGCCAGCATCCACGATCTGCATCTGCCGATGCTGCTGCCCGGCATTACCCTGTCCACCAGCGCGACGGATTTCGCGCCGATCAAGCAGATGCAGTTGATGAAGTTCGACGGCGAGACCTGGAAGCGGTTCGGCGAGGTGCTGTCCGGATCGGGCAGCTGATCTCGTCATCGCTCGTCCCCGCGAAAGCGGGGACCCAGCTGTTTTTACTGGATTCCCGCTTGCGCGGGAATGAGCGGAATCTCTGAGCCTAAGGCGCTACAGGCTCGGCCGGTATCGCGGTTTGCACGACGAGCCCGCGGGCGCGCGCATCGGCCACCCCGAGCGCGCGCAGCGCCGTCAGCGTCAGCGCCTGCACGACGTCGCGCTCGCGGCCCGACGCGTCGGGCGCGAGCGGACCGATCAGACCTTCGATCAGCAGGCCGGTGAGCGCCGCCGCGGCGAGCTTCGGGTCCTGCTCGGGAAGCCGGCCCTCCGCCACGGCGGCGGCAATGCGTCCGGAAAATTCGGCCGCGAGCGACTTGCGAAAGCCGGTGCGCGCCGTGTCGATCTCGGCGTCGACCGGCTCAGCGATCGCCGCATAGATGAGCCGGCGGTCGCGGAGCGCACGCGCGGCGAACGTCATGATCGCCGCCGAAAGCGCCGACAGCGGCCCAGGCGCGCCGGCGGCGGCGCGGCGCAGCGCGCCCATCTCGCGTTCGGTCATCGCTTCGATGAGTGCCGCCACGAGATCGATCTTGGCTGGAAAGTAGCGGTAGACGGTGCCCGCGGCGATGCCGGCACGGGCTGCAACCGCTGCGATCTGCACCGCCCCCAGGCCGCCTTCGCTCGCGATCTGCCGTGCCGCGGCAATGATGGCATCGTGGCGAGCGGCTAGGCGGCGGACGACGTTATCGGTGCGGCGATAAGGCATGGCGCCCCGAAAAACCGAATCAGATCCCTAATATATCAAGATATGAACCGAGATTCAGAGAGACCTTGGCGCCTGCAGGGTGGGTAAGTGAAAACTACTCGCCCCTCGCCGCCAGCGACTTGGCGCGGATCTTGGCAAGCGTCGTGACCGGGGTGATCGCTTCGGGATCGATGGCGAGCCGGATGATCGCCGGCTTGCCGGAGGCTTGCGCGTCCTCGAACGCCGCCGGGAAATCCGCGGTGCGCTCGACGCTGGTGCCGAAGCCGCCGAAGGCGCGCGCGTAAGCGGCGAAATCCGGATTGCGCAGTGCGGTCGCCGAGATGCGGCCGGGATATTCGCGCTCCTGATGCATGCGGATGGTGCCGTAGATGCCGTTGTCGGCGATGACGACGATGATCGGCAGGCCGTATTGCACCGCGGTGGCGAATTCCTGGCCGTTCATCAGGAAATCGCCGTCGCCGGCGATGCAGACGACCGGGCGCTCGGGATAAAGCCGCTTCATGGCGACCGCGGCCGGCACGCCGTAGCCCATCGAGCCCGAGGTCGGCGCGATGTGCTGGCCGAAACGGCGGAAGCGGAAGAAGCGATGAATCCAGGCCGCGTAATTGCCGGCGCCGTTGCAGATGATGGCGTCGGCCGGCAGGTTGTCGCGCAGCCACACCATGACCGCGCCGAGATTGACCGCGCCCGGCTGCTCGGTCGGCTTTTCGGTCCAGGCGAGATAATCGGCATGCGCGGCCTCGGCCTGCCCACGTCAGCGTGGCCGGCAGATCAACGCGCTCGAGCGCGGCGGCAAACGCCGTCGGCGTCGCGTGGATCGGCAGATGCGGGCTGTAGACGCGGCCGAGTTCTTCGGCGCCCGGATGCACATGCACGAAAGTCATCTGCGGCCGCGGAATATCGAACAGCGTGTAGCTCTGCGACGGCAATTCGCCCAGCCGCCCGCCGATCAGCACAACCAGATCGGCGGACTTGATCCGCTCCAGGAGCTTCGGGTTGGGGCCGATGCCGAGATCGCCGGCGTAGCAGGGATGCAGCGCGTCGAAGAGATGCAAGCGGCGGAACGTCGTGCAGACCGGCAGCGCATAGTTCTGCGCGAAGCGCGCCGACGCTGTCGGAAGCCGCCTGCGACCAGCGGCTGCCGCCGAGGATCAAGATCGGCGCGCGCGCTGCGCCGAGCAGCTGCGCGAACTTCGCCATCTCGGCGGCGCCCGGCGAGGTCTCGACCGGCGCGAAAGGCGGCGCGTCGTCAACGGCGATGCGCTCGGTCAGCATGTCCTCCGGCAGGCTGACGACCACCGGCCCCGGCCGGCCATTGGCGGCGGTGTAGAAGGCGCGCGACACGATCTCCGGCACGCGCGCGGGATCGTCGATCTCGGTCGCCCATTTGGTCATCGAGCCGAACACGGCGCGGTAGTCGAGTTCCTGAAACGCCTCGCGCTCGCGCATGTCGCGCGCCACCTGGCCGACGAACATGACCAGCGGCGTCGAATCCTGGCGCGCGATGTGGATGCCGGGCGAGGCATTGGTGGCGCCCGGCCCGCGGGTGACGAAGCAGACGCCGGGGCGGCCGGTCGCCTTGCCGACCGCCTCCGCCATCATCGCGGCGCCGCCCTCCTGCCGGCACACGGTGACGGCGAGATCGCTGTCGTGGAAGGCATCGAGCACCGCGAGATAGCTCTCGCCCGGCACGCAGAAGACGTGGCGCACGCCGTGGATGCGCAGCTGATCGACCAGAACCTCGGCGGCGGTGCGCAGTGTTGTCCTTACCGCGCATCGATGCGTCTCCTTCGCGCGCCGACTCCTCCTGTGCGACGAATCGTCGCGCAACAAGTGAAATTGCCCTAAGAGGGCCCGCGGCGGTATGAGCGACGGAACGGACGGCCAGAAGAACGCGCAGGACGAGGTGATTGCCTTTCTTGCCGATCCCGCCAGCCATGGCGGGCGCAAGGTGCAGCGCATCGACACCCACGCCGCGTCGGTGTTCCTCGCCGGCGACCGCGCGCTCAAGATCAAGCGCGCGGTGCGCTTTGCCTTTCTCGACTATTCGACGCTGGCGAAACGCAAGCAGGCCTGCGAGGCCGAGCTCGCCGTCAACGCGCCGCTACGCGCCCGCGATCTATCGCGGCGTCGTCGCCATCACCCGCGAAGCCGGGCGGCAAGCTTGCGATCGGCGGTTCCGGCGATGCCGGTCGAATGGGCGGTCGAGATGCAGCGCTTCGACGAGACGCGGACGCTCGACCACCTCGCCGGCGACATCGACGATGCGCTGGCCGATGCGCTCGGCCGCGCCGTCGCCGCGGCTCACGCCAAGGCGCCCGAAGTCGACGCGCAACCCTGGATCGCGGCGCTCGGCTCCTATATCGACGAACACCGCGAAGCGTTCGGCCAGCATCCGGAGATTTTTCCGGCGGCCGAAAACGAAGCCTTCGCGCGCGACAGCCGCGCCGCCTATGAACGCATCGTCCCGCTGCTGCGCGAGCGCGGCCGGCGCGGCTTGGTCCGCCGCATCCATGGCGACCTTCATCTCGGCAACATCGTGCTGATCGACGGCAAGCCGGTGCTGTTCGACGCCATCGAGTTCAGCGACATCATCGCCTCCGGCGACGTTTTCTACGACCTCGCCTTCCTGCTGATGGACCTCCTCGAGCGCGGACTGGCGCCGGCGGCGAATACGTGCTCAACCGTTACCTGGCGCGAGACGCGGCGCGATCGAGGACCTCGACGGCGCTGGCGACGCTGCCGTTCTTTCTGTCGATGCGCGCCGCCATCCGCGCCAAGGTCACCGCCGCGCGGATGGAGCGGGCGCCGAAGCCGGAACATGCGGCGATCGCGCGGGCGGCCCGCACCTATTTCGCCTTCGCGCGGCAGGCGATGGCGCCGCCACCGCCGAAATTCGTCGCCGTCGGCGGGCTTTCCGGCACCGGCAAGAGCAAGCTCGCCCGCGCGCTGGCGCCGGAACTCCTGCCGATGCCCGGTGCGGTCATCGTGCGCTCGGACGTCGAGCGCAAGGCGCTGTTCGGCATCGCCGAGACCGAGAAGCTGCCCGCGGACGGCTTATGCCGACGATGTCACCGCCCGCGTCTACGCGACGCTCGCCGATAAGGCGCGCCGGATCGTCGCCGCCGGGCATTCGGTCGATCGTCGACGCGGTATTCGCGCAGCCGCAGGAACGCGAGGCTGTCGCCGCAGTGGCCGAATCCGGCAACGCATCCCTGCGGGGGCTGTTCCTCACCGCGAACCTCGAAACCCGGCTGGCCCGCGTCGGCGCCCGGGCGCGCGATGCCTCCGATGCCGACGCGGCGATCGTGCGGGCGCAGGAGGGCTACCAGCTCGGTTCGCTCGGCTGGACGCCGATTGACGCCTCCGGAACGCCGGAGGCCACGTTGGCGCGCGCGCGAACGGCGCTAGCGGCGACTTGATTGACTGACGCCGGGTTGCGCCAATATAAGCGCGGGTGAATCCGGGGCAGAAGGGCGAGGTCATGGCGAGCAGTGAAGCGACGGCATCGATGGGGCACCATGGGCCCGACGCGACGCGCCGCGACTTCCTTTATATCGCAACCGGTACCGTGGCGGCCGTGGGCGCGGTGGCGACCCTGGTCCCGCTCGTTGCCCAGATGAATCCCGATGCCTCGACCCTGGCGGCCGGCGGGCCGGTCGATCTCGACGTCAGCAAAATCGAGCCGGGCCAGCAGGTCGTGATCCGCTGGCGCGAGCGGCCGATCTTCGTTTTCCACCGCGGCCCGGAGACGCTGAAGACGCTGCAGGATCCCAAGCTCACCTCGCAGCTCTCCGACCCGAATTCCCAGCAGATGCAGCAGGCGCCCTACGCGGCCAACTGGCATCGTTCCATCAAGCCCGAATACGGCATCCTGGTCGGCATCTGCACCCATCTCGGCTGCATCCCGATGTTCTATCCGCAACCGAGCGCCTCGACGCCCGTCTCCGGCTGGCTGGGCGGCTATTTCTGTCCCTGCCATGGCTCCAAATATGACCCGGCGGGCCGGGTCTATAGCGGCGTGCCGGCGCCTTACAATCTGCCGGTGCCGCCGTACACCTTCGTCAGCGATACGACGATCAGGGTGGGCGAAAATCCGAGCGGCTCCGTTTGGGATTTCGGCTCGATCCGGCAGCTCTGAAGCCGCGGCCGCATTCGCTAGCGCGCGCCGATGAGAATCAAGCTGCCACAGCGCCTGGGCTTGGTACGGCTGTCGCTGCTGGCGATCGTTGTCGGCGTCATCACCGGATTTGGCGCCGTTGTCTTCCGCGCGCTGATCGGCTTGATCCATAACATCGCGTTTCTCGGCGTATTTTCGATTCCTTATGAAGCCAGCGTGTTCACGCCGCCCGGCCCATGGGGCGCGTTCATCATTTTCGCTCCGGTGATCGGCGGCCTCATCGTCACCTTCCTGATCACCAATTTTGCCCCGGAAGCGCGCGGGCACGGCGTGCCCGAAGTCATGGACGCCATCTACTACAAGGAAGGCTTGATCCGGCCGGTCGTCGCGGTGATCAAGTCGCTGGCGTCGGCGATCTCGATCGGTACCGGCGCCGCGGTCGGCCGTGAAGGGCCGATCATCCAGATCGGTGCCGCGATCGGCTCGACGCTCGGCCAAATCTTCCGCATGGCGGCGTGGCAGCGCATTACGCTGGTGGCGGCCGGCGCCGGCGCCGGTATTGCCGCCACCTTCAACACGCCGATCGGCGGGGTGATGTTCGCCATCGAGCTGATGATGCCGGAATTGAGCGCCCGGACCTTTCTGCCGGTCGCGCTCGCCACCGGCACCGCCACCTTCGTCGGCCGCATCTTTTTCGGCATCCATCCGGCATTTGCCATTCCGAACGCGCTCCTGGCGTCGCAGGCGCCGGCGTCGCTGGCGGCACTTTTGCTCTACGCACTTCTCGGCGCGCTTATCGGGATTGCGGCGGCGGGTTTCGTCCGCGGGCTGAGCCTCGCCGAAGACGTTTTCGAGCGCATCGGAAATCCGTATCTGCGCAACGTCGTCGGCATGCTGATCATCGGCGTGCTGATCTACGCGCTCTTTGTCGGGGCCGGGCACTATTATGTCGAGGGTGTCGGCTACTCGACCATTCAGGCGATTCTGACCGGCGACCTCGCCTTCCCGTTGCTGTTGCTGCTGTTGTTTATCGCCAAGCTCGCCGCCACTTCGGTGAGCCTCGGCGCCGGCGCCTCCGGTGGCATTTTCTCGCCGTCGCTGTTCATGGGCGCGACCATCGGCGGAGCGTTCGGCGTTGTCGTCAACGTGCTGTTCCCGCTGGAAGGCTTTGGCGTAACCACGTGCGCCATCATCGGCATGGCGGCCATGGTCGGCGGCGGCACCGGCGCTGCCATGACCGCGGTCACGATGATCTTCGAGATGACGCGCGACTACGACCTGGTGATGCCGAGCATCATCGCCGTCGCCCTTGCGATCGGCGTGCGCCGGCTGCTGTCGCAGGAAAACATCTACACCATCAAGCTGGTCGGCCGCGGCCATTTCGTGCCGAAGGCGCTGCACGCCAACATGTTCCTGGTCCGCCGCGCCGGCGAAGTCATGGAAAAAGACGTGACCATCCTGCCGGCCGGTGCCGATTTCGACGCCTTCCTGCGCCAGCACGCCGACGAGGGCGGCTTTCGCCATGTGGTGGTGACGCGCGGCAACCACATCGCCGGCGTCGTGCGCGTCAACACGACGCTGCGGCGCGGGGTCGAGCAAGCCTATAGCGGCGTGCATCTCGGCGACGTCGCGCAGCGCAATTTCACCGTCGCCCGCGAGGGCGACATCATGTTCGACGTCGTGCAGCGCATGTCACGCCGCGACGCCGCCATGGCGGTGGTGGTCAAGGGCAAAGGCCGCGGGCGGCCGTCGGAGATCATCGGCATCATCTCCAAGGAGCACATCGCCGATTCCGTCGCCGCCAGCATCAAGCCGTTCGGCGAGTGAACCGGCCACGGTCTTGATAGCGATCGCCGGAACTGCCACATCCCATCCGCCATGAACAAGCCGGTCCGCGCCCCCGAAGTCACCTCGGCTCAGTCGCTGTTTACCAGCGAGGTCGAACGGCGGCGGACTTTCGCCATCATCTCTCATCCGGACGCCGGCAAGACCACGTTAACCGAGAAGCTCCTGTTGTTCGGCGGCGCCATCCAGCTGGCCGGTCAGGTCAAGGCCAAGCGCGACCGGCGCGCCACCCGCTCCGACTGGATGGCGGTCGAAAGGGAGCGCGGGATTTCCGTCGTCACCTCGGTGATGACGTTCGAATATGACGGCCGCGTCTTCAATCTGCTCGATACCCCCGGCCACGAGGACTTTTCCGAAGACACCTATCGCACGCTCACCGCGGTCGATTTCGGCAGTGATGGTGATCGACGCCGCCAAGGGCATCGAGCCGCGCACCCGCAAGCTGTTCGAGGTCTGCCGGCTGCGCGACATCCCGATCATCACCTTCATCAACAAGATGGACCGCGAGAGCCGCGATCCGTTCGACCTGATCGACGAGATCGAGAAGACGCTGGCGCTCGACGCCGCGCCGGCCAACTGGCCGGTCGGGCGCGGGCGCGATTTCGTCGGCACCATCGACGTTGCGACCGGCGGCGTGCGGCTTGTCGAGGGCGATGCCGGCACCGCCGGGCGGCTGCGCGAAATGACCATCGCGGAGGTCACCGCGCTCAATCCCAATCTCGACGCGGCGACGCTCGGCGGCGAACTCGACCTGCTCCGCCACGCCTGCAAGCCGTTCGACCAAAAGGCTTTCGCCGAAGGCCACATGACGCCGATCTTCTTCGGCAGCGCGCTGAAGAATTTCGGCGTCGGCGACTTGCTCGACGCGCTGGCCGCGCTGGCGCCGCCGCCGCGGGCGCAAGCCGCCGACAAGCGGCTGGTGTCGGCAACCGAGCCCGCCCTCACCGCGTTTGTCTTCAAGATTCAGGCGAACATGGACCCGAACCATCGCGACCGCATCGCCTTCGTGCGGCTGTGCTCCGGCAAACTCGTGCGCGGCATGAAGGTCCGGCAGGTCCGCTCGGGCAAGACCATCAGCCTGCACGCCCCGCAATTCTTCTTCGCTCAGGATCGCGCGCTCGCCGAGATCGCCTATGCCGGCGACGTGGTCGGCATCCCCAACCACGGCACGCTGCGCATCGGCGACACGCTCACCGAGGGCGAGGACCTCAACTTCGCCGGCGTGCCGAATTTTGCGCCGGAGATTTTGCGCCGGGTCCGTTTGTCCGACGCCATGCGGGCCAAGAAGCTTAAGCAGGCGCTGCAGCAACTGGCCGAGGAAGGCGTCGCCCAGGTGTTCCTGCCGGCCGACGGCTCGCCGGCGCTGGTCGGCGTTGTCGGCCCATTGCAGCTCGACGTGTTGAAAGCGCGCCTGGCCGCCGAATATGGCCTCGATATCGGCTGGGACACGCCGGAGTTTTCGTTCGCGCGCTGGATCGCCGCGACCGACCGCAAGCTGCTCGATCAATTCGTGACCGGCTATCACTCTGCCATTGCCGAGGATTTCGACGGCGATCTCGTGTTCCTGGCGCGCAATGCCTTCAACCTCGAATACACCGGCGAGCACAATCCCGGCATTTCCTTCGCCGACGTGAAAGACATTCACCGCAAAGCCGCGGCGTGAGGCCCGCCGTCAGCCGCCGGCGAGCTCCTCGCGCAGGATCTCGAGCGCGAGCCATTGCTCCTCCGCCGCCGCGATCTTGTGCTGCAGCTCGCCGAGCGAGGCGGTGGCTTGTTCAAAAGCGGCGCGGTCGCGCGCATAGAAATGCGGATCGCCGAGCTTTGCCTGCAACGCATTCATCTCGGCTTGCAGCGCGGCGATGGTCTTCGGCAGCGTCTCCAGCGCGTGCTTGTCCTTGAACATCAAGCGCCGCCTGCCGAGCGGCGCCGCAGCGACCGACGCCGGTTCTTTGGCAGCTTTCTGCGCATCACGCGGCGTCTGCCGGGTCAGATCGGCGCCGCGCTGCGCCAGCATGTCGGTATAGCCGCCGGCATATTCGACCCAGCGGCCGTCGCCCTCGGGCACGATCACGCCGCTCACGACACGATCGAGAAAATCGCGATCGTGGCTGATGAGCAGCACCGTGCCGTCATAGTCGGCGAGCATTTCCTCCAGCACGTCGAGGGTTTCGATATCGAGATCGTTGGTCGGCTCGTCGAGCACCAGAAGGTTGGACGGCTTGGCCAGCGCCCGCGCCAGCATCAGCCGGCCGCGCTCGCCGCCCGACAATTTGCCGAGCGGCGTGCGCGTCTGCTCCTGGCGAACAGAAAGTCCTTCATGTAGCTGACGACATGCCTCGGCTTGCCGCCGACCATGACGGTGTCGCCGCGATCCGCCGGTCAAGGCCTCGCCAGCGGTGACATCGGGATCGAGGCTTTCGCGGTGCTGGTCGAGCGTCGCAACTGCAATCGTCGATCCGAGTCGCACCGATCCGGTATCCGGCGGCTTGGCCCCGGTCAGCATGTCGATCAGCGTCGTCTTGCCGGCGCCGTTGGGCCCGACAATGCCGATGCGGTCGCCACGCTGCAATGCGGATCGAGAAATCATCGACGATCGGCACGGCCATGGTAGCTCTTGCCGATGCCCTTGGCCTCGATGACGAGCGTGCCGGATTTTCGGCGCCGCCGAACCGGCGGTGATGTTGGCGTTGCCGGCGGCGCCGCGGTAGCTGCGGCGCCGTTCGCGCAGCGCCTGCAATTGGCCGACCCGGCGCATGTTGCGCTTGCGCCGGCCGGTGACGCCGTAGCGCAGCCAGTGCTCCTCGGCGACGATTTTGCGGTCGAGCTTGTGTTGCTCGCGCTCTTCCTCCGCCAGCACCTCGTCGCGCCATTCCTCGAAATGGGCAAAGCCGCGCTCGATCTGCCGCGTCTGGCCGCGATCGAGCCACACCGTGCTGCGCGACAGCTTCGACAGAAAGCGCCGGTCATGACTGATGATCACGATCGCGCTGCGGCGGGCATCGAGTTCGCGCTCCAGCCATTCGATCGTCGTCAGGTCGAGATGGTTGGTCGGTTCGTCGAGCAGCAGGATATCGGGCGACGGCGCCAGCACGCGGGCCAGCGCGGCGCGGCGCGCCTCGCCGCCAGACAAATGCGCCGGATTTTCGTGCCCGGTTAATCCCAGCTGTTCGAGCAGATAGCGGGCGGGATAGCGGTCATCGCCCGGGCGGAGCCCCGCCTCGACATAGGCCAGCGTCGAAGCAAAGCCGGCGAAATCCGGCTCCTGCGGCAGGTAGCGCACCAGCGCTCCCGGCTGCACGAAGACCGTGCCGCGGTCCGGCTCGACCAGGCCGGCGGCAATCTTCAGCAAGGTCGATTTTCCCGAACCGTTGCGCCCGACCAGCGACACCCGCTCGCCCGGCGAGACCGCCAGGTCCGCGCCTGAAAGCAGCGGCGTGCCGCCGAAGGTCAGTGCGATGTCTTTGAGTTGCAGAAGCGGAGGAGCCATACGCCTTGTTGCGCCTGGTTGCGCCTGGTGCGCCGCCTGATCGGGGCATCAAATGATTGAGTTCAGGCCTGCTTGCAGCAGCGCAAGAGATAGTATGTGGGAGCTTCAAACGCGATACTCGGTACCCAAATCATCAGCCGCTCAACCGCATCTCCATTGCGTCCTGGATAAAGCCGCGCAGTGCGTCGGTATCGAACGGCTTGCGCAGGATCCGCAGGTCCGCCGGCGCGGCCCGCGCCGCGTCGCTATAGCCGGTTGTCAACACCACCGGCAAATCCGGATATTGCGACCTGATTTCGCTCGCCAGCCCGACGCCGTCGATCGTCCCCGGCATCACAATGTCGCTGAACACAAGATCGATCCTGGCGCCGTCGGCCAGCAATTTCAGCGCCGCCTCGGCCGACTCGCGATAGAGCGTGTCGTAGCCCAGATGCTCGAACAGCGACGAGGTCACCTCCGCGACTTCGGCGCTGTCGTCGACAATGAGAACCGCCGGGCGCCGCGATTGCGGGTCGTCCAGGGCGGACATGTCCTCACCGACGATTTCGGCGGCCGGCAGCGCCGGCAAATACACCCTGATCGTTGTGCCCTGCCCGACTTTGCTGTCGGCCTTGACCATGCCGCCGGCCTGATGGGCAAAGCCGTAGACCTGCGACAGACCAAGCCCGGTACCCTTGCCGACCTCCTTGGTCGTGAAGAACGGATCGAAAATCTTGGACAGGAGGTTAGGCGGAATGCCGGTTCCGGTATCGCTGAACTCAAGCGCGACAAACTCGCCGTCCGGATGATCCCCGCCATCGGTCGCCTTCACGTTACCGATCGATATGCTGAAGGTGCCGCCGTTGGGCATGGCGTCGCGGGCATTGACCGCAATGTTGACGATGGCGAGCTCCAGCTCGGCAAGGTCGACTTTCACCGGCCAGACGTTCGGATTGCTCGTTTCGTTGTATACGATGTTGCCGCGCAGCGAGCTTTCGATCATGGTGCGCATATTGGCGATGCTGTCATTCAAATCGACCACGGTCGGGCTCAAATGCTGGCGGCGGGCGAAGGTCAATAATTGGCGGGTGAGGCTTTCGCCGCGTTTCGCCGCCGTCTGGATCGCTTCGATCGCCCTCGGCAATTTCGGATCCAGCAGCCGCTTGAAGGTCTGGGCGTTGCCGCCGATGATCATCAAGAGGTTATTAAAGTCGTGGGCGATGCCGCCGGTGAGCTTGCCGATCGCCTCCATTTTCTGCGCCATCGCCAGCTGCTCGCGCGCCTCCACCAGCTTCTCCTGCGCGTCCCGCCGCTCGGTGGCGTCGCGCAGGATATTGGCAAAGCCGATCAGATCGCCCTTGTTGTCGAGGATCGAGGCGAGCGAGCCGGCGACAAAGAACAGCGTGCCGTTCTTGCGAATGCGCCAGCCCTCGACTTCGTGCCTGCCTTTCTGGACCGCCCGCTCGAGCGCGCGGTTCGGCTCGCCGGCACGGCGCTCGTCCGGCCGATAAAATATTCCGAAATGCTGGCCGATGACTTCTTCGGCGGTATAGCCGATGATCTGCTTCGCCGCGCTGTTCCAGCTGGCGACGCGTCCCGCCGGGTCGAGCACGAAAATGGCGTAGTCGGCAACGCCCTCGATCAGAATTTGGTAGTGGCGCCTGGAACCTTCGAGCGCCAGGCTGGTCTGTGTCAGCTCCCGGGTCAATTGGTCCTGCACGGCAAGCAGCCGCAACTCGGTATCGCGGCGGGTGGCAACGGCCGCGCTCAAGATCAGGCTTGCCAGCGAAACGCTGGTCGAAAGCGCCAACAGCAAGAGCTGCGATCCGTTCAAATCCGTTTGCGGAAATGGACTGCTGCCAATGGCGAAACCCCAGGTCGCCGTTGCGCAAAAAATCAACGCAGCCGTCGCGGCGTTGCGCCGGCTGCCGCGCAAGCCGGCCCACATCAACGGGATTAAGACGAGAAGCCCAAGCAGGCTGCGATAAGGCTGCAGGCCGTCGAGCAGCAGGCCGGCGACCGGCGGCCCGAAAGACATGATGCCGACGGCCACCGTGAGGGTGAAGGCCGCCACCGTTTCCAGCAGGCTCGATCTGGAGAATGGGCGCAACGGAGTCATGGCCCAGAGCACCATGACGGCAGCAAGGACCAAGCTTGCGGCGGCGTCAGCCAGCCACCACCTCGCCCAGGTGCCCGAATTGGCAACGCCAACCTCACTGGCGAGAACGAACCCGGCCATGGCGAAGCCCGAACCGATAATCGCGCTCGGACCAAAGCAGACGAACGCAAACTTGGCGACGCCAACGGGAGTTTCGAAGGTCTTGCGGCCGTGCGACCAGTGATTGACCAGCCAGGAACCGGCCAACGCCGCGAGCACGGTGCCGATGCCGACAAAGCCGAAAACCAAAATTAAGCCGCCCGCCAACGCGCTCGCGGACAACGATCCGACCAAAATCGCCGGCCAGATTCGGTAACCGCGCAACAGCACCAGCGCCAGCGCGAATCCGGTCGGCGGCCACAACGGCGTCGCGGCCGGATTGATCGAAGGCAGCACCAGCGCAAGCTCGGCGAAACCAACGTAGCCCGCCGCTACCACGATGAGTTCGAGCCCGTAGGCTGCGGCGGGTCGAGCGCCGCGCAGAACGGGAATTCCAGCTCCGCCGGTTCCTGCTCTTTGCATCGCGGATGATTCTCGCCGTGGCGGCGACGCAACTATATCATCACTCCGCGCAGGCTCGAAAGCTTGACATCTCCTGCGAGTTCCCCGGTACCGGCGCGCTTCATTTGCTCGGTCGACGAATGACGCCGCTTTTAAGGCGATGCTCACTCATTCTTCCGCAGCGAGAAGAAAGAATGTGGCGGAGCGCCTTCAGATTGACCACCTCGAAACTATCCGGGCATCGAGATCGGTCAGTGTCCCACCTCACCGATATCGCTGTTGAAATCCTCAAAATAATTTTTGGATCAAAGCTCGAAGTCTAAGGCCGTTTCGGCAGGCTGGCCTTCGATTCATGCATGCGTGGCATGCTCCACGGCAAAGCATTCAAGCCGATCACGGCGGCGATGTGCAGGTGCTTTCGCGCGCAAGCTCGCCCATAATGGCGCATGGCTTTCGATCTTCGCGCGCTCGCCATCGCCACGGCGGGCTTCTCCGCTTTCGTCAATCTCTATTCGCCGCAGGCGCTGTTGCCGGATCTGTCGCGCGAATTCGGCGTCGGCGCCGGCGAAATCAGCGCGCTGATGACCGCCAGTACGGCGGCGATCGCGCTCACCGCGCCGTTTACGGGGGCGCTCGCCGATGTGCTCGGCCGCAAGCGCCTGATCACGGCGGCCTCGTTCGCGGTGGTGGTGCCGACGCTGATCATGACGCTGGCATCGAGCGTGCCACAGCTGGTGTTCTGGCGCTTCGCCCAGGGGCTGTTGCTGCCGCCGATCTTCACCGTCGCGGTCGCCTATGTCGGCGATGAATGGCCGCCGGCCGAAGTTCCCCGGGTGGCCGGGCTGTTTATTTCCGGCTCCAGCATCGGCGGCTTTTCCGGCCGGTTCGTAACCGGCGCCGTGGCCGATCTGTACGGCTGGCGCGCCTCCTTCGTCGCGGTGGCGCTCATGACGCTGGCCGGAACCCTGATCGTCACGCTGGCGCTGCCGCGCGAACGCAGCTTCGTCCGCTCGGGCGGCTTCCTTCCCTCGGTGCGGCAAATGCTGGCCCACCTGCGCAACCCGCGGCTGCTCGCCATCTATGCGGTCGGCTTCGGCGTGCTGTTCAACTTCATCGCCACCTTCACCTATGTGAGTTTCCATCTGGCGGCGCCGCCCTATCTGTTTTCGTCAACGCTGCTCGGCGCCCTGTTCGCCACCTATCTCGGCGGCAGCTTCGTGGTGCCGTGGGTCGGCCGCGCCATCGTCCTGTTCGGCCGGCGTCGCTTCGTCCTCGGCATTATCGGCATCTGGATCGCCGGCGCTGCGATGCTGGTGGCCGCGCCGGTCAGTGTCATCATTGTCGGGCTTTTGCTCTGCGCCACCTGCGGCATGATCTGCCAGGCGGTCTCGACCGGCTACGTCATCACCACCGCCAAGGAGGGACGGTCCTCCGCCGCCGGGCTCTACGCCTCGAGCTTCTATATCGGCGGCAGTGCCGGCGCGTTCCTGATCGGGATGGTCTGGAAAGCTGCCGGCTGGGATGGCTGCGTGGTGGCGATCATCGCGGTCCAGGTCGTCATGGCGGCGATTGTCGCCATCGCCTGGGAGCGGTCACGCGGCTAAGATCTGGAAAAATGGTGGGAGACTGCCATGTCGCGCAATCGACGCGGCAGCAACTCGGTACGGCCGGCCCGATATCGCCCGGCCGAACGCAGCGGCGGCGGCGAAGCGCGCCGACGGGAAGGATTTCGAGGAGCCCAAGTCCTAAGTCCAGCCCAGGCTGATCCAAGCAGGCTTCCGCAAGCCCTGATTGACGCGTCGTCCGGCTTCCGCCTATTGCGTGCACTTGCCCATCATGGTGTGGCACCACTGGCCGGCCTTGCAGACTTCAGACTGTTTCATCATCATTGAGCTGCATGTGCAGCTTGCCTTTACCTGGCCGTCCGCGCAGGCAGCCATTTTGTGCATGTGCATCTTCGCATGCGCCGTGCCGGCGAACATTGAAATGGCAAATAACCCAACCGCAAATGTCTTCAACATGGTGTTCCTCCCAGTCAGCCGTTTGACTGTAAAGTACCGGCTGCCAACCCGCAACTGCCGGGGCGAAACGTTAGTCGTAAATTCCACACCCATCGACGCCGGCGCCCTGGCGAACTCGCCAAGGACGAGCTCGTAAAACTAAGACTCCAACCAGCTTCTTCAGCACGCAGGCGCTGATTTTGAGACTGCCGTCGGATTGCGGCTCCAGGGTATAGAGCGCCTCCCAAGCCACCCCGTCGGCATCGATGATGTGGACTTCCTGCTGGATCTTGCCGTCCGCAGTGGTGGCCGCCCCGAACGCGAAACTCCGGTGACGGTAGACCGGCGCATAGCCGTTACGGACCATGGCCATGAAGATGTCCGGGCTCCGATACCAGTATTTTATGGCCGGCGCGGCAAAGGTGTAGGCCTCCGCCGCGTCATCGCGGCTGAAGGCTTGCTCCTGCGAGCGGATGACGGTTTGTCCCGCGGCGACATCCTCGCCGGCGCGGACCACTGCGACAGAGACGATTAAAAACGCGACCAGTAGCGCAAGAATACGCATGATGCTGCTCCGTTTTTGCGATCTATACCCGTTCGACGCGCCCGGCGGAAACCCTTCCAGCTCCGTGCCCTTGCGATCGGGCGGCGGAGGCAAGTAGCGTGGAGTGCGCGTCGCTCGACACGGTGCTTGCCGGGATGGTGATCGGGGCCGTTCACCCGCAAGATCAGCAACGCACCCGACCGTTTACACGGAGCCACCCATGACCTGTCATCACGACCAGTACGTTGCCGATGCCAAAGCCTCTTTCCGCAGCCGGCGAAGCGTCATGGCCGCGCTGGCCTCGGCCGCCGTGCTGTCGGCCAGTCCTTCGCTAGCCGCAACCGAAGGTTCCGCCGACGACGCGCGCTTCGTGCGCTTGGCCATCGACGAGGCCCGCAAGGGCGATTTCCCGTTCGGCGCGGTGATCGTGCGCGACGGCCGGGTGATCGCGCGCGGACGCAATCTCGGCGAAACCAACGGCGACCCGACCGCGCATGGGGAAATGGTGGCCATCCGGCGCTGCCCCGCCAGCCATGGCAGCGCCGCGCTGCGCGGCAGCACGCTCTATACCTCCGGCGAGCCGTGCGCGATGTGCATGGGCGCGATCATCTGGTGCCACTTTGGCCGGCTGGTTTTTGCCGCGTTGGTCGAGCAGCTCGCGACCAAGATCAATCAGATCATGATCTCGAGTGCCGACATCGCCGCCAAGGCCCCGTTCGTACCGATCGCGATCACCGGCGGCGTTCTGGCCGGCGAAGCCATGCAGCTTTTCAGCAAATGAACGACGGATGCGGACGGCTATTACAGAATTCGCCGGCAGAATCGGTTGCGCGCCCGCCTGAGAGGCGGGTCACGTCGTATATGTAAATCGTTGGCGCGAATGTCGTCGCGCCTTACCGAGCGGCGATTGCTCATAAGCAATTGCATGAGAACACGCGGGCTTCGACCAAAAGTCCGATCATGGCCGTGATCGCCGTCACATCTTGACCGCACTGAGTTGCGCAAAGTAGCTGCGCAACAGGTCGAGTGACCACTCATGGTAACGAGGTTAGCTTTGCTGCGGTTGGCGCTGGCGTTCGCCTCAACAGCCGCCTCTGCGCAAACCATGAGGGATTTGCAATGCACCGGCAATCCCGACATTCCTTGGGACGAGCAGCTTGCCGGATGCACCAAGGCGATCGACTCAGGAAAATTCAGCGCAAAGAACCTTGCTGCCCTATTCATCAATCGCGGCAACGCTTACCTTGCCAAGGGAAATCTCGACAGCGCGCTTGCCGACTACGACCAGGCGACCCGGATCGATCCAAATGGGGCCACGGCGTTCAACAATCGCGGCTACGTATACCACGCCAAGGGCGACACCGGCCGCGCGATTGCAAGCTTCGATACTGCGATCCGGCTCGATCCCAATGACGCCCAAGCCTTCAACAATCGTGGCGCCGCCTATCAGGCCAAGCTCGACCCCGACAGCGCCATCCCCGATTACAATGAAGCCATCCGGCTTAATCCCAACTATGCTGCCGCCTACAACAACCGCTGCCGCGCCTACGGCAGCAAGAAGGAGTTTGACCACGCGCTGGCGGATTGCAACCGGGGCATTGAACTAGGCGCCAGCGATTCTCGAGCTTTTGAGCTGCGCGGCAATGTCTACCAGGCCAAAGGTGACCTCACTCACGCTATCGCCGACTACGAAGCGGCGATCCGCCTCAACCCCGGCGACGCCACCGCGTTGTACCGGCGCGGCAAGACCAAGAAACTTCAAGGTGATGATGCCGGCGGCACTGCTGATATAGCCGCTGCGGAGAAAATAAATCCGCTGGCATGCTCGGCCCGACAGCCAACGCGGCCAATGCAGAGATGTACTGTGACCGGCTCAGCGGCGACGGCGCGATTGCAGGCTGCAATATCGTGATTTAGAAAGACCCGACGAACGCCGCGGCGTACAACAATCGCGGCAACGCCTACAAGGCGACCGGCGATCTTGACCGGGCGCTGGCCGATTATGATAGGGCTATCGAGCTCGACCCAAGGCGCGCCGGCACCTACAGCAACCGGGGTCTCCTCCATCAGAGCCGAGGCGATCTGGAAAAAGCAATGGCCGATCTCAATAAGGCGATCGCGCTCGATCCGAAAAGCGCCATCGCCTACAACAACCGCGGTAACGTCTACCGCGACCAAGGCGACCTCGACCGCGCGCTCGCGGATTATGACGACGCCATCAAATTCGATCCAAAAGACGCGCTGCAATATAACGGCCGCGGGCTCGTGTACGAGGCCAAGGGCGACCTCGATCGGGCGCTTGCCGACGACAACAAGGCGATCGAACTAGACCCTCAATACGCCGACGTTTACGGCAATCGCGGCAACGTCTACTTCGCCAAGCATGATTTCGACCGCGCGCTCGCCGACTACGACAAGGCCGTTGAGCTCAATCCAAAAGATGCCGTAGACTACTTTAACCGCGGCCTTCTCAATACCGCCCGCGGCCATGCTGACCGGGCTATTGCCGACTTCGATAAGGCGATCGACCTCAATCCGCAGAATGGCGCCGCTTATCGCAAGCGCGGCCTTGCCTATGAGGCCAAAGGTGACATCGCGCAGGCGCAAGCCGACTACAGGAAGGCCGACAGGCTGGAGATACAAGCGCTGACGAAGCAGACGATCAAATAGGTTTGCGCCGATGATGGCCCAGGTTCCGGGATACGGCTGTTGACGAGGTGATGGCATGAGGCGACGCGAATTCATCCAATTGTTCGCCGGCGCGATCGCCGCCTGGCCGTTTGCCGCACGCGCCGAGGAGCCGGTGCAGCGGGCGCGACGGCACAAGCTGTCGCTGACTTCCGCACAGCGCACCGAGATTTGGCGGAGCCTCGGTCAAGATGCGATGAAAACCCAGATCCCTGCGGGCTTGAAGATCGGCGAAGCGGTTCCGGCGACGCTGCATTTGCTGCCGTTCGACCGCAGGCTTCGCAAACGGCTGCCGCATATCAGGCGCTACAAGTACGCGCTGCTGCAGGGCCAGGTTCTCATCGTCGATCCCGGGACCAAAAAGATCGTCGCCATTGTCGTCGAATAGGCGCGCGCCGGGCACCCGCTACTTCTCGACGAAGTCCTCGCACTTCTGGATCTGGTCGTTGGCGCCCCACGGCATGATCGACACCGACGAGGTCGAGTTCTTCGGCGAGCCTTCGATCAGCTTGTCGGTATAGACCATATAGACCAGCACGTTGCGCTTGGTGTCGCAGCCGCGCACGATCTGCATCTTCTTGAAGAACAGCGAGCGGCGCTGGCGGAACATGTCTTCGCCCTGTGCGAACTTCGCCTTGAAGCGGATCGGGCCGATCTGCCGGCAGGCGAGCGAAATGTCCGAGACCTGCTCGGCGACGCCAATCCAGCCCTTCACGCCGCCGCGCTCGGGAACGGTGAAATAGCAGGCGACGCCCTCGACGCCGGGATCGTCGAGACCATAGGTGGCGAGCTTGTCGTTCGGCGTGAGCAGTTTGAACACCGTCGAACGCTTGAAGATCAGGTCCGGCTCGTCGCCGGCATGCGCCGGCGTGACGACGAGGCCGGCCAAGACGAACGCGAAGAACCAGAGGCGCACAGGCGGTTACCGGCTGTCGAGATTGGAGACTTGCTTGATGTCGCGCGGCACCGGGGCGACGAAGCCGCCGGCCGCGGCATCGGCGAGCGCGTTGCGGTCGAGCGCCTCGTCGTGTTTGTAGACGTCTTCGCGGAACTGCACGGTGCCGTCGCGCGTCACCCAGCCGGTGAGATAAACCCAGGCGACCGGCATTTTGTGCGGCAGGTTGACGATCTTGAGCACGCCGGTGGCGATGCCGGCATCGATCGCGGCGCGGTTCCAGCCCGGCACGTCCTGGAGAATCCAGGTCGCCAGATCGCGCACATTGTCGACCCGGGTGCAGCCGTGCGAATCGAACCGATAATCGTCGGCGAACAGGTTCCGCGTATTGGTGTCGTGCATGTACACCGAATACGGATTCGGCATGTCGATCTTGAGATTGCCGAGCGCGTTGAAGCCGCCGGAATCCTGGCGGACGGTAAAATTGGGCGAGCGGTCGGACGACCAGTCGACCGAGCCCGGATCGACCTCTTCGTCGCGGGCGCCGAGCAAACGCATGTGCATGCGGCTCAGATAGCTCGGGTCCCTGCGCATGTGCGCGCGGATTTCGTTCTTGGTGATCGACAGCGGCACCGTCCAGGTCGGGTTGAGGTTGACCGCGGTGATGTAGGCGGTCAGCGTCGGCGACGGCTTGTCGATCTTGCCGACAATGACGCGATAGCGCCGCTCGACCTTGTCGTGGCCGATCGCCTCGACGAAGGCCGCAGGAATATTCACCACGACATAGCGCTCGGCGAATACGAAATCCATGCCGAGCAGGCGCTCCAGCGAGGCTTCGAGTTGTTTGATGCGGGCCGCGACCGGAACGTCGAGGGCGCGCAGCGTGCGGGCGTCGACGCTGCCGGTGGCGTCGAGCCCGTGACGCAACTGGAAGCGCTTGACCGCTTCGATCACGGCCGCGTCGTAGACATCGCCCGCCTCAAGCTCCGGCGCCAGATCATCGCCCACGACCAGCCGGCGGCGCAGCACCGCGACGTCCGGTCCGCTGACCCCGGGCGCGAGCTTCGCGTCGGCCGGCAGCATCGGCCAGCCGCCGCGGACCTGAATGTCCGAATAGCTGAGCAGCGTCTCCTTGATGCGCTGATAGGTGCCCTCGTCGAACACCGGCTCGGCGGAGAGCGCCAGCGCCGCGGCGGAGCGCGACTCCGGCGTTGAGTGCGCTTTGGCGGCCGCCCGCGGCGGCTTGGCGGTCGCGGTCTGCGGCTTGGCCGCGGCTGCCGCCGCCGGCTTGCCGGGCGCCGCCGCTTGCGGCTTCGCCGGAGCGAGCCGCGGATTGGGAATCGCCGGGCGCGGATCGAGCAAGGTCGGTTGACCGGCGACTTGCGCCAGAGCCGAACTTCCCGATCCCGCCACCAGGGCGAGCATTACGCCGACAACCGAGCTGATCCGCACGAATTGCGCCTCACCTGTGGGAGGAATATGCTATCGCTGTGGCGGCAATTGGACCAGACGTGTCCAACGGGGGGAAGCCGGCGCCGTAATAGCGTGCGCCGCAAGGAAAAGCAGCCTTCGCAGCATGTATCTCGGTATCGATATCGGCGGCACCTTCACCGATCTGGTTCTCATGGACGATGGCGGCAATATCTCGACCGCCAAGGCGCCAACCACGCCGGGCGAGCTGGAAAAGGGCGTATTCGACGCCGTCGCCATTGTCGCCGGCACGCAGGGACTGGCGCCGGAGGAGCTTGCTTAAGCCGCGTCACCGCCTTCGGCCACGGCACCACGCAAGCCACCAACGCCCTGATCGAGCGCACCGGGGCGGCGACCGGCCTGATCGCGACCCGCGGCTTCGGCGACACGCTTGCCCTGCAGCGCCTAATGGGCTTCACCGCCGGCATTCCGGTCGAGCATCTCGGCCGCTACAGCCGCCGGCGCTATCCCGATCCGATCGTGCCGCGTCGGCTGATGCGCGAGGTGCGCGAGCGGGTCGATCAGGCCGGCCGCGTGCTGGTGGCGCTCGACGAGAACAGTGTCCGCACCGCGGTGCGCGAATTGATCGAAGCCGGCGCGCAGACCTATGCGGTGGCGCTGTTGTGGTCGTTCCGCAATCCGGCGCATGAGCAGCGGGTCGGCGCGATCATCCGCGAAATGCGCCCCGGCGCCTATGTCAGCCTGTCGTGCGAGGTCTCGCCGATCATCGGCGAATACGAGCGCACCGCAACCACCGTGCTCAACTCCTACTCGGCGCCCAAGGTCGCCGATTATCTCGACCGCATCGAGAGCCTGCTGCGCGACCGCGGCTTTCGCGGCAAGTTCAATGTGCTCAACTCCGCCGGCGGCGTCGTCCCCGCGCGCGAGGCGGCGCGCAAGCCGGTGCTCCTGGTGGCGAGCGGGCCCGCCGGCGGCGTCATGGGCTCGCTGCAGCTGGCGCAGGAGATCGGCCACCATAACGTCATCACCACCGACATGGGCGGCACGAGCTTCGACGTGGCGCTGGTGGTGGACGGCAAGCCGCTCGTCTCCGGCACCCACGAGGCCGGCGGCTTTCATCTCAACACTCCGGTCATCGACATCCGCGCCATCGGCGCCGGCGGCGGCTCGATCGCGCGGGTCGAGGCCGGCCTTCTGCGCGTCGGACCGGACAGCGCCGGCGCCGTGCCGGGTCCGGTCTGCTATGGGCGCGGCGGCAAGCTTGCCACCGTCACCGACGCCGACCTCGTGCTCGGCATTCTCTCGCCCGAGAATTTTCTCGGCGGCCGCATGAAGCTCGATCTTGTCGCCGCTACGACCGCGATCCGCGAGCAGATCGCCGCGCCGCTCGGCATGAGCGTCGAGGCGGCCGCCGCCGGCATCCGCCGCGTGGTCGACGGCCACATGGCCGACACGCTGCGCGAAGTCACGATCGGCCGCGGCCACGATCCGCGCGACTTCGTGCTGCTCGCCTATGGCGGCGCCGGGCCGGCGCATTGCATCGGCTACGGCGCCGAGCTCGGGGTGCCGCGCATTCTCATCCCGGCGACCAGCATGGCGCATTCGGCCTATGGCGCGCTTGCCTCCGACATCCAGCAATCCGCCGAACGTTCGCTGCTGCTGCGCGCCGGCGGCGGCACGCGCGATCCCTGGGACGGCCTCGACTGCGCGGCCATCAATGCGGTGTTCGCGGAACTGGAAGAGCGCTGTCTCGCCGCCATGAAGCAATCCGGCTTCGCGCCCGCGCAATCCGAGCTCGCCCGCTCGATCGACATGCGCTACCGCCGGCAGACCCACGATCTGATGGTGCCGGTGCCCGACGGCCCGGTGACGCCGGCGACGGCGCGCGCGCTGGTCGAAACGTTCGAACAATCCTATGAAGCCGTATACGGCAAGGGCGCCGGTTTCCGCTTCGCCGGCATCGAGCTGACCACTTTCCGCGTCGTGGCCGTCGGCCGCGTCCGCAAGCCTGCGATCCGCAGACCGAGCGCCGCCATCGCGCCGCAGCCAGGCCGGCGGCGCATTTTTGAACCGGCGACGCTGAAATCGACCGAGGCCGACGTCTGGCAATGGCTCGATATGCCGGCGGGATTTGCCGTCTCCGGTCCCGCCGTCATCGAGCATCCTGAAACCGCCGTCTATGTCGGGCCGGGCCAAACCGCCCGCCTCGACCAAGCCGGCAATCTTTCCATCGATCTCACCTGAAGTCAGCCCGATGCAAGCCCAGCGCCCGAACGGCCCATCCGGCGGCAAAGCCGCCATCGATCCGATCACCTTCGAGGTGATCCGCCACAAGCTCGAAGCCATCACCGAGGAGCAGGCGATCACGCTCAAGAACGTGTCCGGCTCGCCGGTGGTGACGGAAGCGACCGACTTCAACGTCGGCATCTATCTGGCCGACGGCGCCATCGTGAACATGGGCCCGCAGGTGATCTTCCATGCCGGCACCATGTCGACGGTGATCTACTCCATCATCGAAAATTTCAGCGCCAATCCGGGGATCAATGAGGGCGACATGTTCATCCTCAACGATCCCTATCGCGGCGCTATCCATCAGCCCGACGTCTCGATCGTGACGCCGATCTTCCACGACGGCCGGCGCATCGCCTGGACCGGCTCCTGCGCCCACGAGCTCGACACCGGCGGCATGACGTTCGGCAGCTGGGCGTTCGCCGCGACCGACGTGCAGCAGGAGGCGATGCTGTTGCCCGGCGTGAAGCTCGTCGAGAACGGCGTGCTGCGCGAAGACATCTGGCAGATGATCATGGGCATGACGCGGCTGCCGCATGTCGTCGGCCTCGATTTCAAGGCGATGATCGCCGCCAACAATGTCGCCGCCCGCCGGTTGCATCAGCTGATGCAGCGCTACGGCGCCGAGACCGTCGATCAGGTCATGCGCACCGAGATCGACACCTCGGAAGCCCGGTTGCGCGAGCGCCTCAAGCTCATTCCCGACGGCACCTACCGCGCCCGCGACTTCCTCGATCACGACGGCCACGCCAATCGGCTTTATCAGATCGAGGTCGCGGCCATCAAACACGGCGACACCCTCATCCTCGACATGGAAGGCTCCTCGCCGCAGGCGCCGGGCTTCATCAACTGCACCCGCTCGGGCTTGCGCGGTGCGCTGTTCACCGGGCTCCTGCCGATCCTCGCGCCCGACATCCGCTGGAACGAAGGCGTGCTCAAGCCGGTGACGATCAAGGTGCCGGAGGCCAATATCTGCAACGCGCGCTGGCCGACGCCGGTGTCGGGCGCCACCGTCTCCACCGCCTGGGTGGTGCAGAATGTCGCCGTCGCCGCGCTGTCGCGCATGGTGGCCTGCGTGCCCGCATTGGTGCAGGAAGGCCAGGCCGTTACCAAGGGGCAGTTCTCGGTCCTGACCATGGCCGGACGCGACCGCGACGGCGGGCCGTTCGGCATGCTGCTGATGGACGCGATGGCCGGCGGCGGCGGTGCCTATATCGACCATGACGGCCTCGACGGCTCGGGCGATCATTCAATTCCGCGGCCGCGCATCGGCAACGTCGAGTCGAACGAGGCGTCGGGGCCGTTTCTTTATCTGTTCCGCTCGTTCATCCCCGACACCGAAGGCGCCGGCACCATGCGCGGCGGCGTGACCATGGGGCTCGCGGTGACGCCGCACGACGCCGACGAACTGCATACGATGGTGGTCGGCCACGGCGTGCAGGTGCCGAATTCGGTCGGCCAGTTCGGCGGCATGCCGGGGGCCTGCGCATACCATCTGCTGCGCACCCGCTCCCTTCCCTCCCCCACCAGCGAGGGAGGCGTGGGAGGAGGCATCGCCGAGCTGATCGACGCCAACGCCCACATGCACGATCTGTTGGAAGCCGGCGACAGCGTGCGTCGCTTCGATTCCAAGCCCGGCCATTTTCCACTGCATCGCGGCGACGTGTTCGCCTATTCGTTTCAAGGCGGCGGGGGCTATGGCGATCCGATCCGGCGCGATCCCGGCCGCGTCGCCCGCGACGTGCATAACGGCCTCGTCACGCCGCCCTGGGCCGCCACGCTCTACGGCGTCGTGTTGCGCGACGGCGTCGTCGACGTCGAGGCCACCCGCACCCGCCGCCGCGAAATCCGCAGCGAGCGCCTCGGCGGCCGAGCACCGAAAGCCGAGCCGCCGGAGAATACCGGCATGGCTGCCGTCTGCCCGCGGATCGACGACGGCAAACATTTCCGCTGCCTGTGCGGCGCCGATTTCGGCCCGGCGACCGAGGATTGGAAAGCGCGCGCCTACCGGCGCGAGCTGGTGCCGCAAGCCTGCGGGCCGCATCTCACCTTGCACGCCGAACTGGAGCTGCGGGAGTTCGTCTGCGCCGATTGCGGCACGCTGCTCGAAGTGGAGGTGGCACGCCACGGCCAGGAATCGCTCGCCACCGTCGTCTTGGATAGCTGACCGCGCCGCTTCAATCTCGCGGCCTCTCCCGGTATACTGACGCGGACCGGGGGTCATGATGGCCGATGACGCCGCCGCGATTGTCGACGATACCTCCGAGCGCTTCACGGTAGCGTTGGGTCTGGATAACGCCAACGAGACCGTCGCGGTTTATCCGATCGCGGATTTCGACGCTGACCCTTTCGCTGACGTTATGCCGCTGATCGACGACAGCGACATTTTGCCCCTTGTTGTGGCTGTCGGCTCCGGCGGCCCACTTCCGACATTCAGCGGCGGATTATTTCAATCAACTGAGATCGCCGGATCGGGATCTGCAGAAGACGCGGCACTCAATACAGTCCACGTCAGCAACGACGAAACTTCGCCAAACAATCCGTTCAGCACGAATTTAATCGTGCTGGCGGACCTCGGCGCCCTTGGCGCCGATGACCTGGGGCAAATCGCCGGTTTTCGAGGGCAGCCGGGAGGCTCGTTCGGACCTTCGCCGCCGCCGGTCGCGCCGACCCTGCTGCAATTGGAGCTCGACGGCGCCAACGCGGCCTATCAACGCGCCGTGCCGCCCGGCGCGACGGCGCTCGACAGCCCGTTCCTCACTGCCTTGGACCAAAACGCCAACGGATTTTTCGGCTTGGCGTACGAGGACAATGGGGTCGTGCTCGTCGCCTTCGAAGGCACCGAATTCAATTTGTCGTCCTACGGACGCGAGTCGATTGCCGCCGATGTGCAGATATTGGACGGACATTGGCCGGCAGCCTTCACCGATGCGATCCTTTTTGCGCTCGGCGCGCAATCGCTCGCCGGATCGACGCCGATCGATCTCACCGGGCATTCGCTCGGCGGCGGCGAGGCCGAAGCGGTCGCGCTGTTCGCGGCCATCACATCCGATTTATCGATCGCCGGCGGCGTGACATTCGGCGCGCCCGGCGTCCCCGGCTATTTCGGTCCGAGCGGCTTCGGCAAGCTCACCGATTTTGTCGATTACGGCGATCCGGTCGGCAATTACGCCCATGACGGCGAGCTGGCCGGCGTATCGTCGACCGGCAATCACGTCGGCACGGTGGAATACGTCGGCTCGCCGGCTGATGCGACGACCATGGTGGCCGATTTGCTGTCCGGCAACCTGGCGGATGCTTTTCAGTTTCATGAGCTGTCCCACTATGCCGACGATCTTGGGCTGACGATCGGCAATTCGACCGACACCATCGCTGCCAATGAGAGCGCGGCGGCCGCCGAGCAAATTCACGGCGAGACGATTGTCCATCATACCGACGCCGCCGACACACTGATTGCGCATTTCGATGCCGGCGCCGCGCACCTGCATCATTTCCTCGTCTGAATTTTTCTGATCTTGGAAGATCGGCCGCCGCCAGCGCCCAAGTAGTAGCGCCCTTAATCTTCGGCATGGCCTCCCCTATCGAACGGGCTCTCGCGCAACCATTCGCGGCGCGAGGTGTGACGCACGTGGACAACTTCGATCGCACTTTCTGCGACGACTACCCGATAAAAAATCTTGAACCGATAGCGCTGTATGACCATCGCGCGGACACCGGCGATGCGCGTTGCTTGCGTTGCCCCCGGATGCCGACGAATAAACTCAACCGCGGCATAGATCGCCGTCAGAACATTGACAGCGCCCTGCGGGCTGCGCTCGGTGAGATATCTATGGATGTCCTCGAGGTCGCGGGTCGCACGCGGGCTATAGCGGACGTTCATAGAACGCCGCAACGGACCCAGAAGGATCTCATTGCTGCGTCGCTCATCCACTCGCCGCGCTCAAGTTCAGCGAGTCCCTCACGAATAGCCAATTCTTCTTCCGGCGTGACGTCGTAGGTCCCGGTCCGTCGCGCCTCAATCTCGCGCGCTGCTTCCGCGAGTTCCTCGATATCCTCTTGTGGCCAGGTGGCGGCCCGCTCAAGAATTTCCCAGGCGCTGCGGCCCATCGCGAAACCCACTCAAGCCTGCGGCTGCGGCTCCATCGGGCCGGGCTCGGGGCGCGGCCGGTTGCGGCCGGCGCCGGCGGTCGGCACCGTCGGCGTGCGTGCGGTCGACGGCTCGATCACGGTTTCACGGTTGGGCCGCTTGCCCATGAGCAGGTCCTTGATCTCGTCGCCGCTCAAAGTCTCGAATTCGAGCAGGCCCTTGGCCAGCGTTTCCAGATCGACGCGCTTCTCGGAGAGAATCTGCTGCGCTTCCTGATAGCCGGCCTCGACATAGCGCCTGATCTCGGCGTCGATTTTCTGCACCGTTGCCTCGGAAATGTTCTGCTGGCGCGACACCGAATAGCCGAGGAACACTTCTTCCTGGTTCTCGCCATAGGCGACGGTGCCGAGCGCGTCGGACAGACCCCAGCGCGTCACCATCATGCGCGCGAGCTTGGTCGCCTGCTCGATGTCGGACGCGGCGCCCGAGGTCACCTTCTCGTGGCCGAACACCAGTTCCTCGGCGACGCGGCCGCCCATCATGATGGCGAGCCGCGAGGTCATCTGTTCGAGGCTCATCGACAGCTTGTCGCGCTCCGGCAATTGCATGACCATGCCGAGCGCGCGGCCGCGCGGAATGATGGTCGCCTTGTGCACCGGGTCGGTCGCCTTGACGTTGATCGCGACGATGGCGTGGCCGCCTTCATGATAGGCGGTGAGGAGCTTCTCCTCTTCCGTCATCACCAGCGACTTGCGCTCGGCGCCCATCATCACCTTGTCCTTGGCGTCCTCGAACTCGACCTGCGTCACCATGCGCTTGTTGCGCCGCGCCGCCATCAAGGCCGCCTCGTTGACGAGATTCATCAGATCGGCGCCGGAGAAACCCGGCGTGCCGCGGGCGATGGTCCGCAGATTGACGTCGGGCGCCAGCGGCACCTTGCGCACGTGCACTTTCAAAATCTGCTCGCGGCCGACCACGTCCGGATTAGGCACCACGACCTGGCGGTCGAAACGGCCCGGGCGCAGCAACGCCGGGTCGAGCACGTCCGGCCGGTTGGTGGCGGCGATCAAAATGATGCCTTCATTGGCCTCGAAGCCATCCATCTCGACGAGCAATTGGTTCAGCGTCTGCTCGCGTTCGTCGTTGCCGCCGCCGAGGCCGGCGCCGCGGTGGCGGCCGACGGCGTCGATTTCGTCAATGAAGATGATGCAGGGCGCGTTCTTCTTGGCCTGCTCGAACATGTCGCGCACGCGGCTGGCGCCGACGCCGACGAACATCTCGACGAAGTCGGAGCCGGAAATGGTGAAGAACGGCACGTTGGCTTCGCCGGCGACGGCGCGCGCGAGCAGGGTCTTGCCGGTGCCGGGCGGGCCGACCAGCAGAAGCCCGCGCGGGATACGGCCGCCGAGCCGCTGGAATTTGCCGGGGTCGCGCAGGAATTCGACGATCTCCTGCAGGTCCTGCTTGGCCTCGTCGACGCCGGCGACATCCTCGAAGGTGACGCGGCCGTGCGCTTCGGTGAGAAGCTTGGCGCGCGACTTGCCAAAGCCGAGCGCCTTGCCGCCGGCGCCCTGCATCTGCCGCGACAGGAAAATCCACACCCCGATCAGCGCCACAAACGGCAGCCATGAAATCAGGAGCGACACGAACCACGGCACGTTCTCGGTCTGCGGCCGCGCGGTGATCGAGACGCCCTTGTTGTAGAGGCGCTGCACCAGCGAAGGATCGCTCGGCGAATAGGTCTGGAACGTCCGCCCGTCGGTGAAGGTGCCGTGGATTTCCGGCCCCTGGATCAGAACGTCGCGCACCCGGCCCTGATCGACCTCACTCAGAAGCTGCGAGAACGAGATGTCTTGCGAGGTGGTGTGCTGACCCGGGTTCTGAAACAACGTGAACAGCGCCAGCAACAGCAGAACGATGATGACCCACAGGGCGAAATTGCGAAGATTGGCATTCATCGCTTGTCCTCGGCCGGCACTCCGCCGGCGCCCGACGGCCCGGTTATGCCCGCAAATCGTGGCGGCTTAGGGTCCCACACCCTTGGCAATGTAGGCGTCGGGCCCGCGCCTGCCAAGGGAAGGCAGGCGCCGCGCAAGCCGTTTATTCTACTGCCGTTTCGTAAAGCTCCGGTTGCCGGCGGCGCGTGCGGTCCCGGTCCGTCGCGACGGCGCGCGCTCGACGCTAAGCCACTCGCCGGTCAGCGTGATCAGCGCGCCGGCAAGTGTCCGGCGTATGCGCGATCGCGACTGCCGCAATGCATCGTAAAGCATTTCGAGCTTGCCAAGCTCGACCGGCCCCTCATTGCCGGCGTGCACAATGGCACGGCCGAGGAGCCGGAGCGCCACTTCGGCCGGCAGGTCGCCAAAGCGCCGCGGTTTCGAAGGCGATCGGACCGTGGTCGCGCCAGGGCCCCGGCGCCAAGGCCGCGCGCGCGGCAAGCACCGCAAATTCGATGGTGGCTTCTGCGCGCCGCATGCGCGCCGCCAGACGCGCAAAACTCTCTTGCGTCGAGCCCCTCGCGCGCGAGATCGCGGCAACAGCGTGCGCAGCCGCGTGCGCGCAAAGCGCGGATCGCGGTTGGTCGGATCCTCGCTGTGGTCGATGCCATGCGCCTGCAGCGTCGCCACCAGGCGACGCTTGGGAACGTGCAGCAGCGGCCGGACCAGAAAAATCCGATCAACGCCCGAGCCCGCCGATGTCTTCTGCTCGCCGCTTCTCTTGCCGGATGAGGTAGGAGCGATCGAGACCGGCAGCAAACTTGCGGGCGCCATGCCGGCGAGCCCGGTCACCCCACTGCCGCGCGCGAGGCGAAACAAGATGGTTTCGGCCTGATCATCGAGGGTGTGCGCAGTCAGGATATGTTCGTACCCGGCGCGCACCGCTTCTGCCGCGAGCAGCCGATAGCGCGCGTTGCGCGCCGCCTCCTGCAAGCCGGTTTTCGGCTTCCGGCCGTGCCAGTGCAGCGTGCGATGGGAAACCCCGAGCCGGCCTGCGAGGCGCTTGACCGCCGTCGCTTCCTGCGCCGACTGCGGTCGCAGGCCGTGATCGACGGTGACGGCGATAAGTTTGGGCCGGCGTTTGCGCCGCTGCTCGAGTGCTTCGGCCCAACGCGCCGCGATCACGAGCAGCGCCGTAGAATCCGCGCCGCCGGAGACGGCGAGAACGAGCCCGCGCAGATTTTCCAGGCCGCTGAATAGCGCGTTCGCTTCCTCGTCGCGAACTGCCTCGTCAGCAATGGCCACGCTTTTGTTCCCGCTCTACGCTCTGCTTTATGCTCTGCGAAGCGCGCGGATATTTGCGCAGTACCTCTCCAAGCGAGGCGCAGGCCGCTTCCTTTTCGCCCAAGGCGGCGAGCGACTGGCCAAGCCGCAGCAGCGCCTCGGGCGCCCTTGCAGTGCTATCGTACTTCGTCGACACCGCCAGAAAAGACTCGGCCGCATCGCGATATTGCTGCTGCTGATAGAAGCTCTCGCCGAGCCAGTATTGGGCCTCCGGCGCCAAGCGGTCGCTCGGATATTGGCGCAAGAACAGGCGGAACGTATCCGCGGCGAGCGCATAGTCTTTGTGCAGAACGTATCCATAAGCGAGATCGTAGGCGTCCTTGGCGGTGTTGCCCGGCGGCAGCGTCGCCTGCATGGTGCCGGTCGCGCTGGGATTGGCGGGCGGCGGCGGCGGCAGCTGGCCGCCCGGGGGCGCAGAGCCCGCAGGCGCTGACAGATTCGAGAGATCGAGCGGGGCGCCGAGCTGGCGCGGTCCGGGCGCCGGTGCGTCTGACACTGGCGGCGGCGGCTCATTCGCGGCGGTACTGCGCCCAGCGGACGCGGCGCCCCGGGTGCGGCGGGATTGGCCGTCGGATCGAAGGCGTCGCCGTGGCGGCCCGTCGGCGGCGGCGCTTCGATGGACGCTGCCGGCGGCGGAGCGGCCGCGATCACCGGCGCGGCGGCGGGCGGCGCAATACTGTGGCGCCGGCCGCGCCGGCACCGCCGATGCCGCGGGCGTGCCGCCCTGCACTTCCGCCTGCAGACGCTGCACCTGCTGCTCGAGCTGCTGGTTGCGGTACTGCAACTGCTCCACCGATCCGGTGAGCGTGCGGAGCGCGCTTTCGAGGCGATCAATGCGCGTCAACAGCTCCGACGCGTCCTGCGCGCGCGCGCCACCGGCCGCGAGCGTGCACGCGAACACGACCACGAGCAGGAGGGCGGAGCGGTTCATCGCCGGCAACAAATTTCGGTGGATAGACATGCCTACCATAGCCCGCCCTGCGTCCAAATTGTGACTGTCGGTCACGCATTGGGCGAGGGTTTTACGCCAATTCCTGTGCGTGGCAACCGGGGCGAATGACGGCGGCGATCCAGCGCTCCCGGCATGATCGCTTCGCCTTTCGCGCATTGTCGCGCGACTTGGTTCGGCGGTCGGCCGGTTTCGCGAAAGACGGTGCTACGAGCTGGCGTTGAGCACAGTCACGGCGCGGCGGTTCTGCGACCAGCACGAGATGTCGTTACAGACAGCGACCGGGCGTTCCTTGCCATAGGAGATGGTGCGCATGCGCTGTGCCGACACGCCGCGCGAGACCAGATATTCGCGCACGGTCTGCGCCCGGCGGGCGCCGAGCGCGATGTTGTATTCGCGCGTGCCGCGCTCGTCGGCATGGCCTTCGATGGTGAAGGCGTAACGCGCATACTGGTTGAGCCACAGCGCCTGCTTGTCGAGCGTCGCCCGCGCCTGCTCGGAAAGCTCCGAGGAGTCGGTGTCGAAGAACACGCGATCACCGACATTGACGATGAAATCCTGCTGGCTGCCGGGTGTGGCGGCGTTGGCCATCGGCACCGGTTCAGGCGATTTGGCGCAGCCCGCTATCGCGAGCGCACCCAACACAAGGGCCGCGAATTTGGCGGCGCGGACGATGCTCATAACGTTCATTTCCGGTGCCTCCATCGTTCCGTCGAACCGGACATGGCTGGTCCCACGAGCGATCTACCAGCGCTTTCGTTAAGCGAACGTTCCGTCAACCTTGACGCAGCCTTGCAAAGAAGTCTCGGACCTGCCCACCACCCGGAAAGCTTTTGCAATGGTTAATAGGATGTGAATGAGGCAAGGATGGGGTCAGCCGACGAGGCTGTGACATATTCGTAACAGATGCGGGCGCCGCAAGCGGCTTGCAGCAAACCCGGCTTGCTGCCGAGGCGGCGTAGGCAGTGGCGGCTTCTGTTGCGCCTACGATAACAGCGGCGACCAGGCCGGATCGGAGGCGAAGCTCGGCGTCGGAACCTTGAGCTCGTTCCGTCCGGAAATATCGATGGTGAACAACGACGGCCCGGAGTTGCCGCCGGGGTCGCGGAAAAACATGATCACCCGGCCATTGGGCGCAAAAGTCGGGCCTTCGTTGTGAAACCCTTCGGTCAGGATGCGCTCGCCGGTACCGTCCGGTTTCATCACCCCGATGGCGAATTTACCTTCGGCCTGCCGGGTGAAGGCAATGTAATCGCCGCGCGGCGACCAAACCGGCGTCGAGTAGGTCCCGTCGCCAAAACTGATGCGCTGCGCCTGCCCTCCGGACGCGGCCATGACGTAGATTTGCGGATGACCGCCGCGGTCGGACTCAAAGCAAATCTTGGTCGCATCGGGCGAATAGGACGGCGACGTATCGATCGCCGGCGTGTCGGTCAGCCGCGTCATCGCCTTGGAGCGCAAGTCCATGACGAAGATGTTGGAGTTGGGGCCCTCCTGCAAACTCATGACCACATGCTGACCGTCGGGCGAGAACCGCGGCGCGAAGCTCATGCCGGGAAAGTTGCCGACGATCTCGCGCTGGCCGGTCTCGATGTTGAGCAGATAAACGCGCGGATCGCCCTCGCCATAGGCCATGTAGGTGATTTCCTGCGTCGACGGCGAGAAGCGCGGCGTGAGCACAAGGTCGTCGCCGCGGGTGAGATAGCGCACATTGGCGCCGTCCTGATCCATGATGGCGAGCCGTTTGATGCGGCGCTCCGCCGAACCGGTCTCGTCGACGAACACGACGCGGCTGTCGAAATAGCCTTTCTCGCCGGTGAGCCGCTCGTATATCGCATCCGAGATGATGTGAGCGATGCGGCGCCAGTTGTCGGGCGTGGTGAAATATTGCTGGCCGGCAAGCTGTTGGCCGGCGAGCACGTCCCAGAGCCGGAATTCAGCCTTCAGCCGCCCGTCGCTCTGGCGCGTGACCCGCCCGGTCGCCAGCGCCTGCGCGTTGATGGTCCGCCAATCGGGAAACCGCGGCACGGCGTCAACGTTGGCGATTTTCTCGAGGAAAGCCGCGGGATCGATCGGAGCAAACAGGCCGCTGCGCTTGAGGTTTCCGCTGATGATCTGCGAAACGCCGACCGCCGTCTCGGTATCGCTCGGCGCCCCGCCGAGAAAATCCGGAATTGCGATCGGCATCGGCTGGAAGTTGCCCTCGGTGACGTCGAGGCGCACCACCGCGGCTGCATAGCGGGCCGACAGCGTCATGCTTCCGGCAAGCACTCCGAGCGTCAGCGCCCGCCGCCGGGTGATGGAAAGCTTCCTGGAAAAATCAGCCATGGGTGCAAAGGTCATGATCGCTGAAACTGGCCTGGTCAACCGCCAAGCAGCTCATGGGGATCGAATTTGACTTCGATGTCTTTCCACTGGTCGTAGTGCTCGGGCTTGAGCATCGTGAACGGCTGGCACAGCAACAGCGCGCGCTTGGCGCTCTCCGTCAGTGCGGGTCCCAGAACGGATTCCGAGCCTTCAACGACCGCCGGTTCGCCCGCCAGCGAACCATCGGGCTTGAACAGAACGTGCAGCACGACGAACAGATTGGACGTGGCGTCGATGCCGGCCGGCGGTGACCAGCACTGGCTCAGGCGCGCGCGCAATGCGTCAAGTTCGCTCTGCGACAACTGGGAAGCATGCGCGTTCGGCGCGCCGAGCGAAACCGCGCCGTTGAGCGTCTCCGCCGTCGCCAACTGGCGTTGCGGCTCGCGCTTGTCGAGCAATGCCGCAACCTGGTCGGCATCGAATTTGGGCGACGGGCGCGGCTTCTTCGTCTCGTCTCGCTTGAGTTCCGCGGCGATCTGATCGGGCTTGAACTCCGGCGGTTTCTTTTCCGGCTTGGGCGGCTTCTTGGCCTCGTCCTTCTTCAAGGCCTCGGCGATCTGGTCGGCCTTCGGTTTCGAATCCTTGGGCTTCTCGACCTTCTCCGCCGCTTTGGGCTCGGGTTTCGGCTCCGGTTTGGCTTCCGCCGCTTTGGGCTCGGGTTTTGGCGGCGGTTTGGCTTCCGCCGTAGGCTTGGAATCGGTCTTGATCTCGGGCTTGTCGGCGACTTTAGGAGCGAGCTCTTTGACCGGCTTTACCTCTCCGACCTTGTCGGCCAGCGGCTTTGCCTGGTCGAGCTTTTTCGGCGCATTTTTCGCGCCGTTGGTCAGCTGCGAGAAGTCGGTCGCGGAAATGAACTCGACCGGCAGCGGCTCGGTCGGCGGCGCGTCATTTGGCCTCGCGGCGAACGCGACCAGGCCCCAGCCGAGCACGACGGCGTGGGCGATGCCCGATATCGTCAGACTGCGCCTCATTTCCCGCCTTGTTCGACCTCGGTCACCAGCGCCACCCGATGATAGCCGGCCGCCGACAGGCGCCCCATCACGCGCATCATTGTACCGTAATCCACTTTCTTGTCGCCGCGCACGTAGATGCGCTCGTCGGTGCCGCCGCGGGCATCGGTGATGGCCTTGAGCTTCGCCACCAGATCGTCGACCTTGATCTCGTTGTTCTGCAGAAAGATCTGGCCCTGGACGTTCACCGACAGGGTGAGCGGCTCGCGATCCTGATCGAGCGACTTGGCTTGGCTCTGCGGCAGATCGAGCGGCACGCCGACGGTGAGCAACGGCGCCGACACCATGAACACGATCAGCAGCACCAGCATGACGTCGACGAACGGGGTGACGTTGATTTCACTCATGACCGAGCGCCGGCGGCGCCGGTGACGGCCGGACGGCGCCGCACTGACCACGTTGCCCGCCATGATCGCCCTCTACCCGCGCTCGTCGATCTGACGTGACAGGATTGCCGAGAATTCGTCGGCAAACCCTTCCAGGCGCTGCGCCTGCCGATTCACGTCGGTAATGAACTTATTGTAGAAAATCGTCGCCGGAATGGCGGCAACGAGGCCGATTGCGGTTGCGAACAACGCCTCGGCGATGCCCGGCGCGACCACCGCCAGCGAGGTGTTCTTCGACGCCGCAATCGACTGGAAGCTGGTCATGATGCCCCAGATCGTGCCGAACAGGCCGATAAACGGCCCCGCCGAGCCGACCGTGGCCAGCACCAGAAGCCAGCGTTCCATATGCTCGACCTCGCGGGCGATGGCGACATCCATCACTTTTTCGATGCGCATCTGCAGACCGGCAAGCGAGCGGACGTGGCCCTCGAAGCTTCTTTTCCATTCGCGCATGGCGGCGACAAACAGCGCGCCGGTCGAATGGCCGGGCTTTGCGGCCAGCGACGCGTAGAGATCCTCGAGCGACTGGCCCGACCAGAACGCCTGCTCGAAACTGTCGGCGGCGCGGCGAAAGCGCGCGAACAGGATGGTCTTGTCGATGGCGATCGCCCACACCCACACCGAACAAACGATCAGGCCGGTCATCACCGTCTTGACCAGCCAGTGGGCCTGCCAGAACAAGTGGAACAGCGACAGATCGGAGGACGTCAACGGCAGGGCCGACGAGGCAATGTCGGCAGGATTCATGGGCGCATCCTTTCGGCGATCCGACCGCGGCCAATAACCGGAGTAGCGCCCCGCCGCCGGGACCGAAGGCAGGGGCGGAGCCGCATCGCGCGCGCCGACCACGACCCAAAATTTCGCGAGGAACCAAGCCGGACCCGTCTCCGGCCGGCTCGAAATCATCGCCAAACTTGTCCAAACTAGGGCGCAACACCGGTCGTACGCGCCTAACGAAGCCCGGTTATCCTTAATGCGCCGTTAATGGCTGGAACGGAACGGCGGACGCCGCCAAAAAGCGCGGGCCGCCCACCTTGCGTGAAGATGGACGGCCCTCAAGGCCACGGATGCTGAGCGAGGGGAAATCAGCTCTGCGGCGGCGCTTCGGAAGCTTCGCCTTGCGGGGGACGGTTGCGGCGTTCGTTCATGAACTGGTCGAACTCCGACCGGTCTTTGGCAAAGCGCAACCGCTCCAGGAACTCCTTGAATTCGCGCTGCTCGTCTTCGAGCCGCTTGAGTGTCTCGGTGCGATAGTCGTCGAAAGCGCGGTTGCCGCTCGATGGCGGATTGACCCCACCAGTCGCCGCCGCCTCGCCGCCTGATCCATCTTGGCGCGCACACGATCCATTTTCTCCTGCATGCGCTCCATTTTGTTTGCCAACGGCTCTTGCCGGCTCGTCGTGATCGATCCAGCAGCCCATTCGGTCCGCTCCCATGCGTACATGAAGGCGAGGACGACAGGCCGAGCGGCCACCAGCGCCAGAAAGCCGAGGATCGATCAGCCCGATCAGGCCGCCACCTTACGAAGCTCGTCGATCATAACAACGAGGGCCATGACAGGACCTCCCTAAGTGTGAATGTAAATAACATTTACATCGCCGCTTCGCCGCTGTCAAGGGGCTCGCGGACTTCGTGAAGGCGCCGGCTCGGTTACTGCTCAGGCCGGCGCCGCTTGCTCGCACACCGAGACCGCGCAAATAGATCAGCATCTCGGCCTCGAGCAATTCTTCCGGCGACATCGGCAACTGCGCCGCGCCGCATCGCCGCGGCCAAACAGCGAAGCGATGCCGTGCGACATCGCCCAGATGTGCAGCGCCACCATCAATGCCGGAGGCCGGCTCGTCGCCGGTATCTGCGCGCACAGCTTTTCGGCCGCGCCGCGCAGCACGGCGAAAGCGCGATCGCCGGCCTCACGCAATTCGGGGTTGGTCGCCAGCGGAATGCCGGCCTCGAACATCGCCGAATAATAGGCCGGCTCGGTGCGCGCGAACTCGAGATAGGCTTTGCCCAGCCGATCGAAGCGCGGTGAACGCATCGGGCCGGCCATCATTCCAGGCGCGCGCCAGCGCCGCCTCGAATTGCTCAAAGCCGCGCAGCGCAATGCTGGCCAAAAGCTCGTCGCGGTCGCGGAAATGCCGATACGGCGCCGCCGGGCTGACCCCGGCCCAGCGCGCCGCCTCGGCAAAGGTGAAGCCCGCCGGCCCCTTCTGCGCAATCAGCTCAAGCGCGGCGCGCAGCAGCGCCTCTTTCAGATTGCCGTGGTGGTAGCCGCGCGGGCTGTCCTTGTCTTCCTTCGACCAGCTCATGTAAATAGCCTTTACATGAGTTCGGCCGGCACGTCGATGCTGACCATGCGCGCTCAGGCGCGGCGGCGCGGCGATGCCATCAGCGGAAGATCGTCGAACAGCGTCGGGCCGCCCGGCTGCGCGCCCTCGATGGAAAGAAGACGAAGCTTGGTGCGGACGCCGCCGGGCGCCGAAAACCCGCCGGATTTCCCGTCGGCCGCCAAGCACGCCGATGGCAGGGCACGATGATCGGGAATGGATTTTGTCCGAGCGCCTCGCCGACGTCGCGCGCTAGCGCGCGGTCGCCCAACCGCTCCGCGATTTCGCCGTAGGTCAGCGTCGCGCCCGCCGGAATGGTGCGCGCCGTCGCATAGACGCGGCGCTGCAAATCCGAGAGCCCCCCGGTATCGAGGTTGACATAGTTCAGATCGCGCCGCTCGCCGCCGAGCAGCGCCACCATATCATCGATGATGCGCTGCACCGCGGCCGGCGGCGCCGCTTCGCGCGCTTGCGGAACGCGGCGCAGGAGACGCTGCTCGTCGCTCGCTCGCTTGATCCGGGAAGCTGCACCGCAACGATGTCGCGACCGCTCCACGCGATCCCGCAGCGGCCGACCGCCGTCTCGAAGAGTGCAAGGCTTGGACCGTTCATCCGGCTAATATAGTGAAAGAACCTTCGCGCGCCGACCCGTTTTCAACACATCGCGGCGTCATCGGGCTTCACGGCAAAGCCCCGCGCACCGCATTTACGGGAAAGCCACCCCCGGGTCAAAATCCATGCCGTCGCCGATGTCGCCGAGGCTCAAAAGCTTGTGTGCCGGCAGCGATTTCCACTGCACTTTATCGCCAACGCTGCCGCCGATCGTGCCGGTCGTCAGCTTGGCCCTGCCGGTGGTGTAGTTGATGCTGGCTTCAGTGATCTCGCCAGTGTTGCGCTGGGTCTGCACTGAATCGTAACCGATCATCTCGAACCGGCCGTGCTGAAAACGGAGCGTGTAAACAGTGTGGCTCGCGGTCCAGCCGCCTGCGCTCATGAACAGGTGCATGGAAACCTGAAGCGTGCCGTGCTTGATCGTGATGTCGTCGAAGTAATCGTCAGCCTCCGGCACCGTGTGACGCGGAATCAGCTCGTGGTTCTGCGGTACCAGGTCGAGGCCGCCGCCCCGGCCGGCCGGCTTGCCGAAGGCGATCGCGAGGATGCGCGGATTGGTGTCGACTGTCGCCTCGCCCAGCCCGCCGGGATCGGCAAGCACATTGGCCTTGTCGTGCTCGCGCAGCACCAGGACAAGATCGGCGACGCCGTCGCCGTTGAGGTCGCCCGACTGGCTGGTCTCGATCGCCCAGCCGGCCGGCACGAAGCCCTCGGCGCTGCGCGCGTGCGCCGCGAGGACCGGATAGGTCACCGCGGGCGGGTCGCCAATATCGGCCGCCGCCGCGAGCGGCAGCAACCCAAGTGCCAGCGCCGCCAGGCCGGCTCGCACGGCGCCTGCGCTCCGGCAACGGATTTCCAATGCGCGGACCATTTCCGGCATTATCGGCGAATTCCGCGGGCGCTTCACGCCGGTCGCCAATCCGCCGCACCGTGGCCGGCATCGCCGCGCGCCTCGCGGTCCGCCTGCATCGCGATGCGCAGCGGCTTGGGGATCGGCCGCGCGCGGCCCGCGCTGATCAAAGCGACGCGCACATGGGCGTCGGCCAGAAGTTCGTCGCCGCGCATGACCCGCTGGCGCAAGGTGATCGAGGCGCCCTTGACCTCCTCCGGCTCGGTGACGACTTCGAGCACATCGTCCATGCGCGCCGGCCGCAAGAAGTCGAGCGTCATCGAAACCACCACGAAGGCAAAGCCCGGCGCCTCCTTTTCCGCCGCCTCGAACAGCGCGCGGTGATCGGCGCCGATCAGGCGCAGATAGTTGGTCCGGCCGCGCTCCATGTAGCGCAGATAATTGGCGTGATAGACGATGCCGGTGAAGTCGGTGTCTTCGTAATAGACCCGTACGGTGAGAAAGTGCCGGCCGTCGCGGATTTCGCCGTCGAGGAAAATTTTGCGCGTATCATTCATCGCTGGAATTCTGCGTCCGTATTTTATTTCGACCGAGAAGCTCGCGCTTCGCGCAGAAATTCCTCAACATTCCAAACGGTGACACGGCCTGAGGCAATATCATCCATTCCCTCTGCGATTTGGCCTTTGAGGGCACGAAATTTCTCGGCTTGGGCGAGCAATAAGCAACCGCAGGCTCCCGAAGCTCTTCGGGGAAGTTTTCGAGCGCGGCGGCCAACTTCTCTACAGTTGTTTTCATACGGTCATCCTATCAACTCATCCGGATGCGGGCGAACGTCTCCGAGCCTTATCGCCACGGCACCCGCTCGGCGATCGCGTGCTCCCAGTTTTGGCCGTCGAAACGATGCACGGTGAGCGCCGCCAGATCGACGCCGTCGAGGCAGCGGACGTTGACGTCGATCTTATCGGGGTCGGAGCGCGGAACGTAGAACGGATGGATGCCGCAGGTGGCGCAGAAGCTGTGCCGCGCCGTGCCGGTGTTGAACCGATAGATGGTCAGCGCATCGGCGCCGCTGAGGAGCTCGAACTGCTCGGGCGCCACGATCAGATGCAAAAAGCCCTTCTTTAAGCAGATCGAACAGTTGCAGTCGGTGACGCGCGCAAGGTCGGCGGTGACACGAAAGCGCACCCGCCCGCAATGGCAGCCGCCTTCCATCGTCTTCGCTGTGGTCATTTCGCCCAACCGAGCCATATCGTCGGGATATCACAATCGCACGCCTGACGACGAGCCAACACCGCCGTGCTAGTCGGTCGGCAGACGCGGCGCCAGCGAGAGCGCACGCCCGAGCGGGCCGATAGCCCAGGTCTGTGGATCGCGCGAGCGAAACCCCACCGTGGTGCTGTCCGGCCGATAGCCGGCACTGGCAAGGGTTGACTCTTTCATCATCTGCGCATCGCATTGCCAGCTCGGCGGGTTGTCAATAAGTCCGCAGCCGGCGAGCAATACGGGAATTGGCTCAATCACCCTGAACGCGGCCGATTGAGCATGCGTCAGCGCGGCGCCGGTTTTGACATCGTAGACGGTCCATTTGGTGCCGAAGCCCTTTATCAGGTAGGTCTCCGATGAAAACAATGCGGCTTCGATGCGGTAAGGGACCTTGCCCGGCGGGCCGTCTTTCTGCAGGATGCACTGACGGGTCTTATCGGCGCCCTTGTAGTCGGGAAACAGATCGCGCCTGAGCACGGACGGCTCGTCGCGCTTCTGGTAGTTATATTTCTCCGCGCTGTCGCATTCTTCACCACGTGCGTAATAGTAGATGGTGGCCGGGTTGTTTCCGCGCGGTGCCGCCAGGCGATCGATGCGGTAGAGTTCGAGCAAATCGACGAACATGCCCTTGACGAAGAAACTCAGCGGCGGACCGACCGTGATAATGGCCGCAGCATTGGACCGTTGGATCGCTTCCGTCTGCGCCGTGACCGCGGCAACGGCCCGATAGTGCGCCGCCAATCCGCCGACGTAGAAACCGATCGGCAACAATATCCAGGGCAGCGCGATCGAACGCACCAGTGCGGCGCCCGCAAGGTAAATCATTCCGACATTGATGACCAGCCCAATCCAGATGATGGCCATCATGAACATCAGAAATCCCCCGGTTACGGGGAATAGCTGAAGAAGATAGATCAGACCGCAAATGCAAGCGTAGATCGCGACAATGACGAATCCGCTGTGCTTAGCCCGCTCCATGGCGCGATTTCAGCGCGGCGGCCTAAAGACGGGGTGAATCCGAGGCCGCAATCCACCGCATCCGCGTGCGTGGCTTATTGGCCGTAAAGCCTTATTCATCATCGCCTCCAAACAACCCGAACTGCGCCGGATCGCGCGCCGGCTCGGCAAGGCCGAGATGACGGAAGGCGTGACCGGTGATCAGCCGGCCGCGCGGCGTGCGCTGCAGGAAGCCGCACTGGATCAGATAAGGCTCGATGATGTCCTCGATGGCGTCGCGCGGCTCCGACAGCGCGGCGGCGAGCGTCTCGACGCCGACCGGACCGCCGCCGTAGTTCACCGCGATCGTTGAGAGGTAGCGCCGGTCCATGGCGTCGAGCCCGGCGGCGTCGACCTCGAGCGCGGCCAGCGCCTTGTCGGCCACGGCGCGGTCAATGGCCGGCGCGCCGGCGACTGAGGCGAAGTCGCGCACGCGGCGGAGCAGCCGGCCGGCGATGCGCGGCGTGCCGCGGGCGCGGCGGGCGATCTCGTTGGCGCCGTCGGCGGTGACGACGATGCCGAGCACGCGCGCGCCGCGATTGACGATCTGCTCGAGCTCGGCCTCGGAATAGAAGTTGAGCCGCACCGGAATGCCGAAGCGGTCGCGCAGCGGATTGGTGAGGAGGCCGGCCCGGGTGGTGGCGCCGACCAGCGTGAACTTGGCGAGATCGATCTTGACCGATCGCGCCGCCGGCCCGGCGCCGATGATGAGGTCGAGCTGATAATCCTCCATGGCCGGATAGAGGATTTCCTCGACCGCCGGATTGAGCCGGTGAATCTCGTCGATGAAAAGCACGTCGCGCTCTTCGAGATTGGTGAGGAGGGCGGCGAGATCGCCGGCCTTGGCGATCACCGGCCCGGAGGTGGCGCGGAAATTGACGCCCAATTCGCGCGCCACGATCTGCGCCAGCGTGGTTTTGCCGAGCCCGGGCGGGCCGACGAACAACACATGATCGAGCGCTTCGCGGCGCGCCCGCGCCGCCTCGATGAACACGCCGAGGTTGTTGCGTGCCTGCTCCTGGCCGATAAACTCCGACAGCCGTTGCGGGCGCAAGCTCGCCTCCGCCGCATCTTCCTCGCGGCGCTCGGCGGTCACCAGCTTGCGTCCGGCGCCGGCGTTCATCCCTCCGACCCCCGGCTGTATTTGTTCGGCAGCAGATCGCCGATCGCCACCACTGTTGGCGATTTTCCATTCGGCACGATCACCCGCGCCTTCGGATCATAGTCGAAAATCAGTTCGCGGCAGGCGCCGCACGGCGACACCACGGCGACGGTCTGATCCTTTTCGGCGGGCGGCGGATGCCGCACCGCGACGATGGTGTCGATGCCGGCATCGCCCGCATCGACCACGGCGCGGCCGAGCGCGACTGCTTCGGCGCAGACCGCCATGCGGCCGAGATAGGCGTCGAGATTGACGCCGGTGAAAATCTTTCCCGACCGGGTGCGCAGCGCCGCGCCGACCTCCTGCCAGTCGTCGCGATAGCGCCGCTTGATCGCGGTGGTCGCCGCCGCGATCAATTCGCGGTCCGCCGTTTTCAGTTTCGCAGGCCGTTTCACCGCAAGGAACTCCGTAGGGTGGGCATTACGCTCGTCCGGGCGCCTGGAAATATGCCCTTGGTGCGAGGGCGCAATGCCCACGCGTTCGGCGCTTGGCGCGTGGGCAAAATCGACGGCCAACCACGACATGAGCCGCGGCTGCGAGTGATTTTGCCCGCCCTGCAAATCGGCTTCACCTCGCCAGCTCCTTCAAGCCCAGCCGGATGAGCGTCTTGACTTCGGCGGCGTCGCCGGCGCTGCGCGCCGCCGCGGCGACGGCGGCGGCCGCTTGCGGCTGCGCGTAGCCGAGATTGATCAGCGCCGAGACGGCATCGGTGATCGGCTGCGGCGCCCGCTTCTCGTCGAGCGCGCCGGAGAGCCGCACCAACGCCGGATCGACATCGGTATAGGCCGGCGCTTTGTCTTTCAGTTCGGTGACGATGCGCTCGGCCACCTTCGGCCCGACGCCGGGCGTGCGCGCCACCATCGCCTTGTCGCGCATGGCAATGGCCGAAGCGAGATCGGCGGGCTTGAGCGTGCCGAGCACCGCGAGCGCGACCTTGGTGCCGACGCCCTGCACGGTCTGCAACAGCCGGAACCACTCGCGCTCGACATCCGAGGTAAAGCCGAACAACTTGATCTGGTCCTCGCGCACATGGGTCTCGATCGCAAGCGTCGCCGGCTCGCCGACGCGCGGCAATTCCTGCAGCGTGCGCGCCGAGCAATGCACCAGATAGCCGACGCCGTTGACGTCGAGGATGACGGCATCCTCGCCATAGGAGTCGATCACGCCCTTGAGCTTGCCGATCATGCCATTCCTCTCTTTCCTCCCCCGCTTGCGGGGGAGGTGGCGAGTGAAACGAGCCGGTAGGGGCAGGTGCTGGCGCTTGAGCAAGCCTCCATACCGAGGCCCCCTCCACCGCGCTGCGCGCGGTCCCCCTCCCCCGCTCCGCGGGGGCGGAAAGCTTTATTTATCCCGCTCATCGCGCCGCCACCTTCAGCGCCGCATGCAGCACCACGCTCTGGCGATGATGGGCGTGCGTCACCGCGATGGCGAGCGCATCGGCGGCGTCATCGGATGACGGGTCGGCCTTCGGCAGCAGCACGCCGATCATCATGCGCACCTGCGCCTTGTCGCCGTGGCCGGCGCCGACGATGCTCTTCTTCACCAGATTGGGCGCGTATTCGGCGACCGGCACGCCGGCCTTGGCTGGCACCACCATGGCGATGCCGCGCGCCTGGCCGAGCTTGAGCGTCGCCTTGGCGTCCTTGTTGACGAATGTCGCCTCGACCGCGGCTTCGTCGGGGCGAAATTCTTCGAGAATGCGCATCAGGCCGTCATGGATGGCAAGAAGCCGCGCCGCCAGCGCGTCGGTATCGCGCGTCGTCACCGAGCCGCAGCCGAGAAATGTCAGCCGGTTACCGGCAATCGTTACCATGCCCCAGCCGGTGCGGCGGAGCCCCGGATCGATGCCGAGAATGCGAATCGGGCGGGTCATGGCGGGGCAAAGATAGCACGCCGGGCATTAACAGCGGCCCCGCCGGCGCTACGCGCTCAGCCGGCTGACCAGGGCGTCGGAGATCTCGAAATTGGCATAGACGTTCTGCACATCGTCGTGCTCGTTCAAGTTCTCGATCAGCTTGAGGAGCTTCTCGCCCTGCTCGTCGTCGAGCGCGACGGTGTTCTGCGGCCGCCACACCAGCGACGCCTTGCGCGGCTCGCCAAACTTCGCCTCCAGCGCCTTGGCGACCGCGGCGAACCGATCCTGGGCGGCATAGATCTCGTGGCCGCTGTCGCTGGAGACGACGTCGTCGGCGCCGGCTTCCAGCGCCGCTTCGAACATCGCCTCGGCGCTGGCGGCCTTGGCGTCGTATTCGATGACGCCGACATGGTCGAACATGAAAGAAACCGCGCCGGTCTCGGCGAGGTTGCCGCCCGACTTGGTGAAGGCGGCGCGCACCTCGCCGGCGGTGCGGTTCCGGTTGTCGGTCAAGACCTCGACAATCACCGCGGCGCCGCCCGGTCCATAACCCTCGTAGCGGATTTCCTCGTAGTTCTCCGCATCCCCGCCCAGCGCCTTTTTGATCGCGCGATCGATATTGTCCTTGGGCATGTTCTCCGCCCGCGCCGCGATGATGGCGGCGCGCAGCCGCGGATTCATCGCCGGATCGGGCAGGCCCATCTTGGCCGACACCGTGATTTCGCGGGCGAGCTTGCCGAACAGCTTGGATTTCGCGGCGTCCTGCCGCCCCTTGCGGTGCATGATGTTCTTGAACTGCGAATGTCCGGCCATAGCTCGTTCCCGCGCCCCTCTCGCGCCCGCGAAGTGGGAATAAATTGATGCCGGTTTATAGGGTGGCGTGAGGTGGAAATAAAGGCGACCGGGACCGGCAGTCAGGCCCAGAAAGCGGGCGTGGCTTGGTCGAGGCAGCCGCCAAGCCTGACCGGCGCCGCCCGCGCCGCCAGGCCGGTGAGCGGATTGAGCTCGACGGCGACCCCGCACAGCGTAGCCACGCCCGAAGCCGCCTCGAACCGACCCGATGAGATGCGGCGGGTGAAGCGCTGCAGCGGCTCCTCCTTGGTCATGCCGATCACCGAGTCATAATCGCCGGTCATGCCGACATCGCTGATGAAGGCGGTGCCGCCGGGCAGGATGCGCAGGTCGGCGGTCGGCGCATGCGTATGGGTGCCGGCCACCAGGCTCGCCCGGCCGTCGCAGAAAAAGCCCATCGACTGCTTCTCGCTGGTGGTCTCGCCGTGCATGTCGACAATGACGGCGTCGGCATCGCGCCGCAGCCGGCAGGCGGAAAGCTCGCGGTCGATCGCCGCGAATGGGTCGTCGAGCGGGTCCATGAAGATGCGGCCCATGAGATTGACCACCAGCACCCGCGCACCGGCTTTGGCTTCGATCAGTGCCGCGCCGCGGCCGGGCGTGCCGGCGGGATAGTTGAGCGGACGAATGAGCCGCGGCGCCCGCTCGATGAACACCAGCGCTTCTTTTTGGTCCCAGGCATGATTGCCGAGCGTGATGGCGTCGGCGCCGGCCTCGATCAGCTCGTGGTAGATCGCCTCGGTGATGCCGAAGCCGCCGGCGGCATTCTCGCCATTGACCACGACGAAATCGAGCTTCCAGTCGCGCACCAGGCCGGGCAGGCGCTCGGTGACGACGGTCCGCCCGCTGCGACCGACGACATCGCCGACAAACAGAATGCGCATGCTCAACCAACTCGCCAATCGATGACTTCGCGCTCGGTTAGCACAAGATCAAGCCGCTCGTCGCGCGGCGTCGACGGAACGGCTGGAACTTCCTGGGCGGCAAAGGCGATGCCGATCGCCGTCACGGCCTTGCGCGCCCGCAGTCGCGCGAGAGTCTGATCGTAGTAGCCGGCGCCATAGCCGATGCGCTGGCCGGCGCGGTCGAAGGCCAAGAGCGGCACCAGGATGACATCGGGCTCGACCTCCGCCGCTTCCGCCTTAGGCTCGCGGATGCCCCATTGGCCGCGGTCGAGCGGATCGTCAAAACCCCAGGCGCGCATGAGCAGCGGCTTGCCGCGGCCGGCGATCACCGGCAGCGCCAACCGCGCGCCCTGCCCCGCGAGCTTACGCATCAGCGGCAGCGGATTGATCTCGCTCTTGAGCGGCATGAAGCCGGAGACGATGACGCCCGGCCCGACTGCCAGCGGAAACACCCGCGCCGCGATGGCCTCGGCGGCAGCGTTGCGCGCCTCTGCCGGCAACGCGTCACGTCGCTCAGCCGCCTCGGCGCGAAGCTCGGTCTTTTTGTGAGTGACAGACTCCACAGTTCTTCCGTCATCCTGAGGTGCGAGCCAACGGGTCCGGCCCGAAGTGGCCGGCCCGATGACAAGCTCCGCGAGCCTCGAAGGATAGACGGCCCGGGCCGTCGCCCTTCGAGGCTCGCAGCCTTTCGGCTGCTCGCACCTCAGGGTGACGGAGAACATTATTGCGCGAGTTACATGACGGAAAGAGAGTGCGGAGCCGCGCCGGCCGTAAGAGCGCTGATCCCGGGAACCTACATAAGTAGGTGGGCGCCATGTGTCCGAACCCAGGGGTCCGGCAGGGACAGCTCCCGTCGAGATCGTAAGGCCCCGAGGTGTTGTCTCCTACGCACCAGGCAGCCCCGCGTCATTAATGTAATGCGATACGCCGGGCGACGCCACTTGCTCCGCCACGCGCTCCATCTCGATGCGCGCCCGATGGACACCCATCCCGCGCAAGCCTAAGCTTCGCCGGCAGAACTACTCCCTCCCCGGTAGCCAAGGAGGTTTTTCGATATGCGCAAAGTGTTGCTCGTCGCCGCTGCTGTTACGATCATGCCGCTGTTTTTCGGGCGGGCCGACGCCGTGCCGCTGGCGCCGCAGGGCATCTCCAGCCTCGCGCCCGCCTCGAATGTCGAGCCGGTCTATTATCGCGGCCGTCGCGTCTATGTCGGCCCCCGCGGCGGCGTGGTAGTGCGCGGCCCCTATCGCGTCGGCGGACGCTACTATGGCGGCGTCTGGTACGGTCATGCCCGGCGCTGGTACGGCGGCCGCTGGTGGGCTTATGGCGTCGGCAGTTGCTGGGCGCCGTCTCCCATCGGCTTTGTCTGGGTGTGCGGCTAAGGCCGGGTCGGCGCGGCGATCTGGTTCGCCGGTCCCCCACGTATGCCCCAACGCGCGGCAATCGCTGCCGTGAGTGACGTCGCCGATGTTTGGATCGTCATGGCCGGACTTGTTCCGGCCATCGACGTCTTTGTTGCACAGCGTTGAAGACGTCGATGCCCGCGACCTAGGCGAGCCAACGGGTCCGGCCCGAAGTGGCCGGCCCGATGACAGGCTCCGCGACGCCGTCCTTCGAACGGCTATGCGCGGGCATGACGAGTCAAATAAATCTCATCGCGCCCTAGCCCAGCGCGACGCCGCCGTTGCCGCCGACCGTCTGATTGAGTTTTTTGGTCACGCTTTCGATGCGTTCGGCGGCGGACGACAGCGCGGCCGCGACCGCCGTCTGCGTGAGCTTGCCGCGATCGGCGGCGGCAACTCGCGCCTCCTGCGCCGCGGCAAGGTCGGCTTCCAGCCGCTTGATGCGGTGGCCCATTTCAGCAAGCTCGTCGGCAATGGTGAGCGCCGCCATCACCGTGAGCCGGGTATCGCCGATCTCGCCGAATTTGGTGCGCAGGCCCTCGATGCGGGCATCGAGCTCGCGGGCGAGATGCAGCAGATGGTCTTCCTGACCATCCTCGCAGGCCATGCGGTACTGCCGCCCATTGATGGTAACGTTGACCTGGGCCATGTCCACCCTCACTAGCCTCGCGTCTCGCCCGCTTCGGCTCATCTCCGGGGAGATTTTTCTTTACTCCTCGGTCTCCAGCACACCGCGGATGGTTTCGATCGCCTGCCCGAGGCGCTGCGCGACTTCCCGATTGGCGGTTTCAAGTCCGCGTGAGCGCGCCGCCGCCTGATCGAGCTCGCTGGCGAGCCGCGCGCGGTCGGTGCCGAGCGTCTGGATCTGCACCGCCAGTTCGTCCTGGCTGCGGTCGGTTTCGCCGCGCCGCTCAGCCGCCGCTTCGAGCGCATCGAGCGCCAGCGCCAGGCGACGGCTGGCGATCTCGACCGAATCGGTCTCGCTCATTTCGGCCATCCGGCTCGCCGCCATCGCACCGACGCATCGCCGGCGAAAATTGTGCGACGGCAGTTATTTACCAACAGAAGCTTACGTCGCATCGAGGACGAGCGTCAACGGCGAAAGCAAATTTCGCCGCGCCCTGTGCACGACGTCGTTGGCGGTCGGTCCGCACATTTGACTTCAAGGTCTCGCATGCTATCTGTGCCCCGCCTGTTCCCGTGATTGCGGCGGTTGCCTAATTTGCGCCGCGCTTGGCCCGCTCCATGACGATGCCGGACCGTCTGCTTGCGGCGAGCCCAGTCCTCGCCGAGACCACCCGTTTTTCCGCCGCTGGCGCCGGCCCGGCGTCGCGCGCGGAACACGATCGCATCGCCAACGCCATCCGCGCGCTGGCGATGGACGCCGTCGAGCAGGCCAAGGCCGGGCACCCCGGCCTGCCGATGGGCGCAGCCGATATCGCCACCGTCCTGTTCACGCGGTTCCTGAAATTCGATCCGGCCGATCCGGCCTGGCCCGACCGCGACCGCTTCGTGCTCTCGGCCGGCCACGGCTCGATGCTGCTCTACGCGCTGCTGCATCTCACCGGCTACGAGAAGATGACGATCGCGGAAATCAAACGCTTCCGCCAGTTCGGCTCGCTCACGCCCGGCCATCCCGAATACGGCCATACCCCCGGCGTCGAGACCACGACCGGTCCGCTCGGCCAGGGGATTGCCAATGCCGTCGGCATGGCGATTGCCGAGCGCTATCTCGCCGCGCTGTTCGGTGCCGATATCGTCGATCATTCGACCTATGTGCTCGTCTCCGACGGCGATCTCATGGAGGGAATTTCCCAGGAAGCGATCGCGCTCGCCGGGCACCTGAAGCTCAACAAGCTCATCGTGCTGTTCGACGACAACGGCATCTCGATTGACGGCCCGCTCGCGCTCGCCGACAGCGTCGATCAGGTCAGGCGCTTCGAGTCCGCCGGCTGGGCGGCGACGCGCATCGACGGCCACGATCCGGCCGCCATCGCCGCGGCGCTGGAAGCGGCCAAAAAATCCGACCGGCCGTCGTTGATCGCCTGCCGCACCATCATCGGCTTCGGCGCGCCGACCAAGGCCGGCACCGAGAAGAGCCACGGCTCCCCGCTCGGCGCCGACGAGATCGCGGCGGCGCGCGCCAAGCTGAATTGGAGCGCGTCGCCGTTCGAGATTCCTGCGGACATCCGCGAGGCGTGGCGAACCGCCGGCCACCGCAGTCAGCCGGCGCGCCTCGCCTGGCAAGGCCGGCTGGCCGCCCTCGACGCCAACACGCGCGCCGAGTTCGAACGCCGCACCCGCGGCGCGCTGCCGGCGGCAGCGCTCGCGGCGGCGGTTGGCGCGGCCAAGCAAAAGCTTGCCGCGGCGCCGAAGGAGATCGCGACCCGCGCCGCGTCCGAACTGGCGCTCGAAACCTTGACGGCCGTGCTGCCGGAAATGATCGGCGGCTCCGCCGACCTCACCGGCTCCAACAACACGCGAACCAAGGCCATGAAGGTGTTGAGCGCCGCGGATTATTCCGGGCGCTTCATCCATTACGGCGTGCGCGAGCACGGCATGGCGGCGGCCATGAACGGCATGGCGCTGCATGGCGGCATCATTCCCTATTCCGGCACCTTCCTGGTGTTCTCCGATTATTGCCGGCCGGCCATCCGGCTCGCCGCGCTGATGAAGAAGCGCGTCATCCATGTGATGACGCATGACTCGATCGGGCTCGGCGAAGACGGACCGACCCACCAGCCGGTCGAGCAGCTCGCGGCGCTGCGCGCCATTCCCAATCTCAAAGTGTTCCGGCCCTGCGATGTCGTCGAGACCATCGAATGCTGGCAGCTGGCGCTGGAGTCGGACCACGGGCCGAGCGTGCTGGCCTTGACGCGGCAGAACCTGCCGCAGCTGCGCCAAGGCTTTGACGCAAGCAATCGCTGCGCCCACGGCGCCTACGAACTGAGCGCGGCGCCCCCTCCCTACCCTCCCCCGCTTGCCGGGGAGGCAGCGGTGGGGGCAAGCGTATCGTTGTTCGCCTCCGGCTCCGAAGTCGCCATCGCCGTCGCCGCCAAAAAACTCCTCGCCGAGCGCGGCGTCGCCGCGCGGGTCGTTTCAGTGCCGTGCTTCGAGCTTTTCCTGGCGCTGCCGGAGGCGGAACGGGCGGCGATTGTCGGAACGGCCAAAGTCAACGTCGCGGTCGAAGCCGGCATCCGCCAGGGCTGGGACGCCATCATCGGCTCGGACGGAACTTTCGTCGGCATGAGCGGTTTCGGCGCCAGCGCGCCATACAAGGAGCTTTACCAGCATTTTGGTATTACGCCGGAGAAGGTGGCCGAAGCAGCGCTGCACAAGCTGGGCTGAAGCGAATAATGCGGTTGCGCTTATGGCGTCGCGGTTCTTGACCAACGTACCGATTCACGGTACGCTTTATGATTGATGATCAAGAGCTTCGCCGACAAGCGGACGGCGGCGCTGTTTGCCGGCTACCTGGTCAAGGCTTTGCCGAATCAGGTTCAGGGCCGGGCACGAAGCAGGCTTCTCGCCATCGATGCGGCCAAGCAGCTCAACGATCTGCGGGTTCCGCCCGGCAACCGTCTCGAAGCCTTGCACGGCGACCGACGCCTGCAACACAGCATCCGCATCAACGACCAGTGGCGGATATGCTTCGAGTGGCGCGACGGCGCGGCGTGGAACGTCGAGATCGTCGACTATCACAAGGGATGACGCGATGACCATCAAGCGCGAAGATCTGGATGCCGGTAAAATCGACTTTGCCGATGTTGCGGCCGGCAAAAGGCTTCCGCTCGTCCATCCGGGCGAAATTCTCCGTGACGATTTCCTGACGCCGATGAAGATCAGCCTGTACACCCTGGCCCAGGCGATCAAAGTACCCCGCTCGCGAGTTAACGACATCGTGCTCGGCAGGCGCGGCGTTACCGCGGACACCGCGTTCCGTTTGGCGCGCTATTTAGGCACGACGCCGGAGTTCTGGCTCAACCTGCAAGCCCGCTACGATTTTGAAGCGGCGGACCGCAAGCTTCGCCGCCGCATCGAGCGGGAGGTCACGCCGCGGGCCGCCTGAGACGGTATTCGGGCTTAAGCGGATGGGGCACTGGACAAATTGTAATCCGAAACCGCACGGGCGCGGCGATCGAAGCGCGCGTGTCCCGCTCACGCCGGGCTTGTACCGGCGGCCGATCCCGTTAAATAGGTCGGAGGAAAAAGCTGGATGCTCGGGCGGACCCGGGCATCAGGCTTGAACCGGGAGCGACACATGTCGGTTCGCGTAGCCATCAACGGGTTCGGCCGCATCGGCCGCAATATCCTGCGCGCCGTGGTCGAAGCCGGGCGCGACGATATGGAAGTCGTTGCCATCAACGATCTCGCGCCGGTCGAGACCAATGCCCACCTGCTGCGCTACGATTCGGTCCACGGCCGCTTTCCCGGCGAAGTGACGGTCAAAGGCGACACCATCGATTGCGGCAACGGCCCCATCAAGGTCACCGCGCACAAGGACCCGACGCAGCTGCCGTGGAAGGACCTCGGCATCGACATCGCGCTCGAATGCACCGGCATCTTCACCTCGAAGGAGAAAGCGGCGGCGCATCTCAAAGCCGGCGCCAAGCGGGTCTTGATCTCGGCGCCGGGCGAAGGCGTCGACCTCACCGTGGTCTACGGCGTCAACCACGACAAGCTCGACAAGGCGCACACCGTCGTTTCCAACGCTTCATGCACGACCAACTGCCTGGCGCCCGTGGTCAAGGTGCTCCATGACGCCGTCGGCATCGACAAGGGCTTCATGATCACGATCCATTCCTACACCAACGACCAGCCGACGCTCGATCAGGTGCACATGGACCTCTACCGGGCGCGCGCCGCGGCGCTCAACATGATCCCGACTTCGACCGGCGCGGCGAAGGCGGTCGGCCTGGTGCTGCCGGAACTGGCCGGCAAGCTCGACGGCGTCGCCATCCGGGTGCCGACGCCGAACGTCTCGGTGATCGACTTCAAGTTCGTCGCCAAGCGGGCGACCTCGAAGGACGAGATCAACGCCGCGGTCAAGCGCGCCGCCGAGCAGCGGCTCAAGGGCATTCTCGGCTACACCGAGGCGCCCAATGTCTCGACCGATTTCAACCACGACCCGCACTCCGCGGTCTTTCACATGGACCAGACCAAGGTGATGGACGGCACGCTGGTGCGCGTGATGTCGTGGTACGACAACGAATGGGGCTTCTCCAATCGCATGGTCGACACCGCGGTGGCGATGGGCAAGCTTTAGCCGAACGCGTTTGCAATGCGCTTTCGCAATCTCGACGACGCCGATGTCAAAGGTAAACGCGTGCTGCTGCGCGTCGACCTCAACGTGCCGATGCTCGACGGCAAGATCACCAACTCGACCCGCATCGAAGAGATCGCCCCGACCATCATCGAGCTCGCCGCCAAGGGCGGCAAAGTGATTTTGCTCTCGCATTTCGGCCGCCCCAAAAAGGGGGCCGATCCGCTGTATTCGCTGCGGCCGGTCGCCGCCGAAGTGGCGCGGATCGTAAAGCGGCCGGTGGCCTTCGCCGAAGACTGCGTCGGTCCGAAAGCGGAAGCGGCGGTCGCCGCCATGACCGACGGCGACATTGTTTGTCTGGAGAACACCCGGTTTCACCCCGAGGAGGAAAACAACGACAAAGGCTTCGCCAAAAGGCTGGCCGCGCTCGGCGACATCTTTGTCGACGACGCCTTCTCGGCGGCACACCGCGAGCACGCGTCGAACACCGCGGTGGTGACGATTTCCGGCATGCCGGCCTATCCCGGCCGCGCCATGAGGGCCGAGCTCGATGCGCTGCATCGCGCCTTCGAGACGCCGGAGCATCCGGTGGCGGCGATCGTCGGCGGCGCCAAGATCTCGACCAAGCTTGAACTGCTCGGCCATTTGCTGGTCAAGGTCGAGAGCCTGATCATCGGCGGCGGCATGGCCAACACCTTCCTCGCGGCCCAGGGCAAGCCGATCGGCAAGTCGCTGTGCGAGAACGATCTGATCTCCTCGGCGCGCGACATCCTCGCCAAGGCGAAATCGCTCAATCGGGAGATCGTCCTGCCGGTGGACGTCGTAGTGGCGCAGAAGCTCGCCGCCCACGCGCCGTCGCGGGTTGTCGCGGTCGACGAGGTCGGCCCGACCGACATGATCCTCGACATCGGCCCGCGCAGCATCGAATACGTCGTCTCGGTGCTGGCGCGTTCCAAGACGCTGGTCTGGAACGGCCCGTTCGGGGCCTTTGAATACGAGCCGTTCGACAACGGCACCATCGAAGTCGCCGAGGCGGTGGCGGAACTCACGCAGGACCGCCGGCTTATCAGTTTTGCCGGTGGCGGCGACACGGTGGCGGCGCTCAACATTGCCGGCGTGACCAGCCGTCTCACCCACGTATCGACCGCGGGCGGCGCCTTCCTGGAATCCCTGGAAGGCAAGACGCTGCCGGGCGTCGCGGTGCTGACGCTGCCCGAGACTCCCAATGCCGCGCGCGGATAGTGTAAAATACGGTAACGCCGCCGGAACTTGAAAGGCGGAACAATCAAGGAGGGTGCGATGAACCTCGCCGAATTGAACAAGGTCGCGGAGGCCATGGTCGCCCCCGGCCGCGGCATCCTGGCCGCCGATAAATCGACCTCAACCATCAAGAAGCGCTTCGACGCCATCGGCGTGGAACTCGACGCCGATCTCACGGCGCGATTACCGCGAAATGCTGTTCCGCAGCGGCGAGGCGCTGTCGAAACACATCTCGGGCGTCATTCTCTACGACGAGACCATCCGCCAGAATGCCAAGGACGGCACGCCGCTGGTCAAGGTGATCGAGCAGGCCGGCGCGATCCCCGGCATCAAGGTCGACAAGGGCACCAAGCCGCTGCCGTTCCATCCCAACGAACTGATCACCGAGGGCTTGGACGGCCTGCGCGAGCGGCTGGTGGAATATCGCGGGCTCGGCGCCAAATTCGCCAAGTGGCGGGCGGTGATCGATATCGGTCCCGGCATCCCGAGCTATGGCGCGCTGATGACCAATGCCAACGCGCTGGCGCGCTATGCCGCGCTGTGTGAAGACGAAGACATCGTGCCCATCGTCGAGCCCGAGGTGTTGATGGACGGCGACCACGACATCGACCGCTGCGCCATGATCACGGCGTGGGTGCTCAACACCGTGTTCGAGCAGCTGTTCTACCAGCGCGTTCCGCTGGAAGGCATGGTGCTCAAGCCGAACATGGTGGTGCCGGGCAAGCAGTCGCCGAAACGCGCCTCGGTCGAGGAGGTTGCCGAGAAGACGCTGCGCGTACTCAAGGCGACCGTGCCGGCGGCCGTTCCGGGCATCGCCTTTCTCTCCGGCGGCCAGTCCGACGAGGACGCGACCGCGCATCTTGACGCCATCAACAAACTGGGCCCGCTACCCTGGCACGTGACTTTCTCCTACGGCCGCGCGCTGCAGGCGGCGCCGCAAAAGGTATGGTCCGGCAAGACGGAAAACGTCGCGGCGGCGCAACGCGCCTTCGGCCACCGCGCCCGGATGAACGGCCTCGCCACGCTCGGCGAGTGGAAAGCCGATCTGGAACGGAAAGCGGCGTGACCGAACATCCTCCCCCCGCTTCGCGGGGGCGGACAGCGCCTCGCCCGCGGCTTTATCTGGTCACGCCGCAGCTCGGCGATCCGGCGGCTTTCGCCGGCGAGCTTGCGGTGGCGCTCGAAGCCGGCGATATCGCCGCGGTTCTGCTCCGTCTCGAACCGGGCGATGAGCGCACGCTGGTCAACCGCGCCAAAGCGGTCGCGGCCGTGGTGCAGCGCCGTGACGTTGTAGTTCTGCTCGACGGCCATCCGCAGATCGCGATCCGCGCCGGCGCCGACGGCGCCCACCTCACCGGCATCGACGCGCTGACCGCCGCGATCGGCACGCTCAAGCCCGAGCGCATCGCCGGCGCCGGCGGCTTGCACAGCCGTCATGATGCCATGCTCGCGGGCGAGGCTTTGGCCGACTATGTGATGTTCGGCGAGCCCTCCCCTCATACCCCTCCGGGGGAGCGTCGGGAGGAGGTTAGCCGCCCGGCATTCGACGCCATCAAGGAACGTATTGCGTGGTGGGCCGAAGTGTTCGAGCAGCCGTGCGTGGGCTATGCCGCAAGTCTCGACGAGGTCGCCGCGCTGGCGCGGGCCGGCGCCGATTTCGTTGCGCTCGGTGATTGGATATGGACGCATCCGCAAGGGCCGGTCGCGGCCGTGCACGTCGCGGCCGAGCAAATCGCTTCGGCGTTCGCCGGAGCGGATCGATGATCCGCATCGCGAGCGGCGGCGCGGCGGTAGCGCTGGCGCTGGCCGCGTTTCTGGCTGCGGCGCCGGCGCCGGCAGCGGCGCAGACGCCGGACGCGACCCCACCGACAAACCCTGAACCGCACCATCACAAACCGCACCGGCCGGCCGCCAAGCCCGCGCCCTCACCCGGCGGCACAGCGGCGGCGGCGACAGCGGAGTGGAATGCGGCAGCGGGCGCCAACGCCACCGAGCACGACGCGGCCCACGACATGGCCTACGGCGCGTTTCAGCGCGGATATTTCCTGACCGCCTTCGCGCTGGCGACGCACCGCGCCGAGGACAAAGCCGATGCCAAGGCCATGACGCTCCTTGGCGAGCTCTATGCCGGCGGTCTGGGCGTGCCGCAAAACGACACCAAGGCCGCCGAGTGGTACAAGCTTGCCGCCGCCCGCGGCGACCGCAATGCCATGTTTGCGCTGGCGATGTTCGCCGTGGAGGGCCGCGCCGGCCCGCGCAACCGCGACGCCAGCGCCAAATGGCTCGCCGCCGCCGCCAAGCTCGGCCACCCGGCCGCGGCCTACGACCTGGCGCTGCTCTACATCGAGGGCCAGTTGTTTCCGCAGGATTTCAAGCGCGCCGCCGAGCTCCTTCACGTCGCCGCGGCGGCCGGCAACCCGGAAGCGCAATACGCGCTCGGCACCTTCTATAAAATGGGCCGCGGCGTGCCCCTGGACGTCGCCCAGGCAGCGCGGTTGTGGGGGCTCGCCGCAATCGCCGAAAATACCGACGCCGAAGTCGAGTACGCGATCGCGCTGTTCAACGGCAGCGGCGTCGCCAAGAACGAGGCCGGGGCCGCGGCGTTGTTCCGCAAGGCCGCGATCAAAGGCAACCCGGTGGCGCAGGACCGGCTGGCGCGCATTCTCGCCGACGGCCGCGGCGCGCCGAAAAACCCGGTCGAGGCGACCAAATGGCATCTGATCTCCAGGGCCGCGGGCGAGACCGACCTCATGCTCGACGATTTCGTCAATAGTCTCGACGCCGACACCCGCGCCGCCGGCGAGAAGGCGGCCAAGCCCTGGCTCGATGCGCTCAAAGCCCGCCCGAAGTCATGAGGGGCGCAGGTCACACCTTCGGCCCGGGATATCCAATCACCGCGCAGAACCGCTCGACCGCGTCATCGACGGCGCGCGCCGTTACCTGTCCAATGGACTTGACGACCAGTGTAGCGTTTAGAGTGACGACGCGATCGGTCCTGATCCAGCTAGGTGCCGGCAGGCGCCCGTGTACCAGATCGGTGGAAGTAAGCGGAAACCCGTGCTCGGCCTGCGGCCGCGAGGTCACCGGAAGGGCAATGAAATCGCCATAGCTATCCGGTGCGGTCAGCGCCAACACCGGCCGGCGCTTTGCCGCCGACAAATCGGTGAAAGGGAAAGGCACCAGCAGCAGTTCGCCGCGCTTATGCATTATCCCAAACTTGGTCTTCGGAATTGTCCCAAACCGGCGCGAGCGATTCCGATTGTGCGCTCATCAGGTCGCGCCACTCCGCGCGCTCGCCCCGCTCGCGAATATAGCCGACGAAATCAAGCACCTCGCGCGCGGCTTGGTCGGGCAGCTTTTTGACCTGTTCATAGATCAATTCGGCGATCGTCATATCGTCCTCCGGACGATTTGCAGATGCGGGATGCCGGAACTCCATAACCAATTTACGAGCCAATATGCGCGCAAGATAGGCCCTCGCCGTCCGGGCGCAAGCCAACGCCCCGCGCAAACCGGCGTTTGGGGGCCCCGTGCAAAACCTTAGGAACTGGCCTCATGCGCCATATGTACGAAGCTCCAGGCTTGCCCTACTGCTCCTCGCGCATCCCCTCGCCTCTCAAGCCTTGCGTTTGTCATTTGCCAAGCGCGGGACCGGTTGACGGACGGGATGACCGTTGCCGCCGTTGCCGTAGCATACGGTCGTGATGTCCAGGCGGGCCATGCGCAGCAAATAGGCCGATGTCGTCAGTGCCAGCCGTTCCGCTTCATCGATTGCATGGTCGAGTGTCGCCAACAGGACTATGATTTCGTCGCTGTTTCGTGTCATTGTTAGTTGCCCCATTGTTGTTGCCCCATTGTCAGACGCCGTCTGTCGCGCGCGGATCAGGTGCCATGCCCAAAGACGATCACAAGAACGATCCAGCCGAAGCGATCATCGATGTTTCCGGGCCGCTGACCGCCGATCCCCGGATTGCCGAAGGCTTGCGGCTCATCAAAGCATTCCTGCAAATTCGCGATCCCCTGCTTCGCGAAGCGCTGGTCGATTTTGCCGAGCAGCTTGCCGATCCGGAGCCAAGACCGCTCGGTACGCGCGCCTATTCATGAGGCTTTGGCCGCGGCCTGGCGCTGGATCGCGCGGGCGCGATCGAGCAGCGAATGCTGCGGGCCGCGGCGAACCAGCACCGAGCCTTTGATATCGGCCATCGCCTTGATGTGGGCGAGCGTCTCGGCGCTGATCACGAACCGGGCCGCCATCGTCATCTGATTTTCGACCAGATCCGGCAGGCCGAGCGGACGCACGGTGAATTCCAGCTGCTGCAGGCGCGGCAGCCACCAGGTTTCCATGACGCCGCTCAGTTCGGTTATGCCCTCGTCGAGGCAGAACTCGTGCAGGCTCGCCATCAGCTCGAAATAGAGCTTGTTGTCGCGCCGTTCCTTGATGGCGAACAGCCGCGACCACTCCCAGATGGTCGGACCGGACGGGACGCCGCGCACGCTGGCAAGATGCGGGAAGATCTCCTCCATCATGTTCCGCCGCAGCGTCGGATAGATGCGGTTGCCGCCGATGATCCGCTCGCCCTCGATGGCGAGCAGATAGACGGTATCCTCATTGTCGTAGGCGTCGACTTCACGTCCGTCCGGACGCGTCAGCGCCTTCCAGCCGCGCTCGCCGGCGAAGATGTCGTGCCGGATCCGGTAATGGGCTTCGATGACGTCTTCGTAGAGATGCCGGTTGGCCGCCGAAATCACGTAAATCATGGGGCGCCCTCCTTCTGCCGATGGCAGCGAAAGGCTGACCCAACACGTCAGTGCCGAGTATTGGGGAATTTACGGGGTTGGTCTCAGGGCTCGATCAGCCGCTCGCGGATCGCGATTGCGACCGCGTGGGTGGCGTTGGTAGCGCCGAGCTTCTGGCGCGCGCTGGCGGCATGGGCCTCGACGGTGCGCTGGTTGATGTGGAGGATTTCGCCGATCTCCCAGGCCGATTTGCCTTGCGACGACCAGGCGACCACCTCGCGCTCACGCGGCGTCAGCCGGTGCGCCTTGATCGGCGGCACGACGATGCGGCGCACGCGGTCGAAGGCGTACATTCCCATCAGATGGATCGCGGCTTTGCTGCGCACGTTGAGATCCAGATGCTTGCCGCCGAGCGAGACGCAGGCCTCGTATCCGGTGAGATTGTAAATCGGCACCGCGAAGCCGTGCGCCATGCCGAAGTCGACCGCCCGGCGCATCACCTCGGCGGCGCGGCTCTTTGTCCGCATCATACGGCGCCTCGGCCCATTCGAACGGATTGACGGTGCGCCGCAAATGCCGGACCGCCGGGTCGACCCGCACATACTCATTGGCGGTGTAAATCTTGAACCACTCGGCCGGCCAGCGCTTGGCCAGCACGACGTGCTCCAGCCGCTGCTCCGGATTGGGCACGCCGGTCAGGATGATGGTCTCGAAGCCGAAGCGGTTGAACGCCCGCTCCATGCCGTCCATCACCAAATCCACGGTCTTGAGGCGTTCCAGCCCCTCGATGAAATCGAGCGCCCCCCGGCCGTAATCGTCGATCCTTGGCATGCTGCGTTCTCCCCCAAGCCCGCGGCACGATCAGTCTACAAAAACGGATTTTAAGCGTGTTTCGCGCCCCCCGCTACTTAAGATTTAGTCTGCGACGCTATCGCCGTTTTCGAAGCGCGGCCGCGGCCGGCAGACGGATCGCCGCCCGTCCCCTTGCCCAGGCGGCGCCGGGAAAAATCGCTTTACACTCGCCGCGCCAACGGAACGCCAAGCAAGAGGTCAAAGCGTCATGAACATCATCGTCATCGGGGCCACCGGCACCATCGGCGCCGCCGTGGCCAGCGCGCTCGCCGTCGGCGGGCACGCGGTCGTGCCCGCTTCGCGCAACGGCGCGGTCAAGGTCGACATCGACGACCCGGCCTCGGTCCGCGCCATGTTCGCCGGCCAGAGCCATATCGACGCCGTGGTGTCGTGCGCCGGCAACGCCGTGTTCAAGCCGTTTGCCGAACTCACCGACGCCGATTATGCGCTCGGCCTGCGCAGCAAGCTGATGGGCCAGGTCGCGGTCGCCCGCGCCGCCGCCGCGGCGCTCAACGACGGCGGCTCGATCACGCTCACCACCGGTATTCTGGCGATGGAGCCGATGCGCGGCGCCGCCGCAGTCTCGATGGTCAATGCCGCGCTGGAAGGCTTCGTGCGCTCGGCCGCCCTGGAACTGCCGCGCCGGCTCCGCCTCAATGCGGTGAGCCCGCCCTGGGTGAAGGAGACCATGGTCAAGCTCGGCATGGACCCGACGCCGGGCCTCGCCGCCGCCGCTGTGGCAAAGGCTTACGCCGCCGCCGTCGCCGGCGCGCAGACCGGCACCATCCTCGATGCCCGGGAGTTCGGCGGGTAGACGCGAGAGCATGGTCCGGAAGATGCGTGCCCTCGATGATGTCTGAACTGCCGAGGCGGAGCGGACGAACTCCGCCCTTTCAAATCAAGCAGCATTGGGCCAGGAGCGTCACACCGACAAGGCGGCGCGCAGATTGTGTCCAACCTCACTTCTGCGTCGGCTCAAGCTATTCTGAAGAACCCGGGGTGGAGATTTTGCAACATGGCGAAGCTCGTATTTGGATTGAACCAGTCCCTGGACGGCTACGTCGACCACCTTGAAATGCGGCCAAGCCCCGCGCTCTTTCGTCACTTCATAGGGCAAGTGCGCGACCTGACGGGCAGTGTGTACGGCCGCCGCATGTACGAGGTCATGCGTTATTGGGACGATGACCATCCGGAGTGGGTCGCGGAGGAACGCGACTTCGCGGCGGCGTGGCGGCGCCAGCCGAAGTGGGTCGTGTCGCGCTCGTTGAAGTCGGTCGGGCCCAACGCCACTCTTGTCGAGGATGACCTCGAGACGGTGATACGCGGGCTGAAGGCTCAGCTCGTTGGGGAGATTGAAGTTGCCGGACCAGACTTGGCACGAAGCCTGACCGACCTCGGGCTTATTGATGAGTATCGCCTCTACCTCCACCCCATCGTGCTTGGTCGCGGCAAGCCATTCTTCGCCGGCCCCCGACCGCCGCTCCGCCTTGTGAGCAGTGATCTCGTTGGCGAGGACGTGATCAGGTTGACATACGTTCCCGCTTAATCGCGCTTCTCGCCCGACGGGCTGCGCCGACGCGTCAGGCCCGCTTTGGGTCGCTCCCTGCCGCGCGGACCTTCCGACGCAATTAGCGCCTGCTTAACTCCCGAGGACCGATCACAGAAGCGCCACGGCGCCGAGAGTCGCTTTTCTATTGACATCGGTCCCTATTTCAGTTACCAGATAAGAATCTCGCTCGCCGAGAGGACGTCAGCCGGCGACACCGGCTGCCGGGGCGAGTGCGGTTCCCGCGGGCGGCGGCTCGTCACTGCCGCTCCCGGGCGGCTCCGGGGAATGACGCCCGGCCGGCATGATGACCGGTCTGCGGGGCAACCCGCTGGACTGGGACAGGAAGGAGCGGGTAACGCCCGCTAAGTGGCGCGTGATCCGGCTTTTCGGATCAGGCGTTGCCAAGCGCACGGTCTTTCGAACCATCGGGGCCGTGCGCCCGACCGGGTCCCAGGAAGCGCGTCGCTGGAGTTGAGCTGCGGTGTTCGTTCGCTGCAGCAAGCGCCGTGGTGGAACGCCGACAGGCGAGCGCGCCCCCTCCCAACCTCCCCCGCAAGCGGGAGAGGGGAAAAGAGAAAGGGTGCGCGCCGCGCCCGTAAGGCGCGGAGGATGGATACATACGTTTGTCGGCGTTCCGCTTCCTTTCGATTGCCGGAAGCGAACCTAAAAGAAAGAAGTAGCCCGGGTTGAGCGCAGCGAAACCCGGGAACGGCACCCGAGCCGGACAATCGTCCCCGGATTTCGCTTCGCTCAATCCGGGCTACGGATTACGCCGGAGCATGATCGAGCCGAAAGCCGGTCCCACCGCCGGCTTGAGGCGTGACGCGATAATGCTCTGCAGTGCTCTTGGAACGAAGTCCGCATAACTCGGGCGCGGATCGCGTCGCGGGAAGGAGTTTCTTTTCCTCCCCCGCAAGGCGGGGGAGGGGGACCGCGCGTTTGCGCGGTGGAAGGGGCATCGGCTTAGAGGCTTGCTCTACCGCCGCACGCCCCCTCCACCGCCCCTGCGGGGCGGTCCCCCCTCCCCCGCTCCGTTTCACTTCGCGGGGGCGGATAAGCGCTTTCGCGGGACGAAGCGACAGGATAGAAGCCGAGCGGCCATGCCCCATTCCGCCATTCTCAACGTCATGATCAAGGCCGCCTACCGCGCCGGGCGGAGCCTCAAGCGCGATCTCGGCGAAGTCGAAAACCTGCAGGTGTCGCTCAAGGGCCCGCGCAATTTCGTTACCGCGGCCGACCGCCGCGCCGAAGAGATCGTGCGCGAGGAACTCGCCAAGGCCCGGCCGGATTACGGCTTTCTCGGCGAAGAGGGCGGCGCCCGCGCCGGCGCCGACAAGAGCCATCGTTGGATCGTCGATCCGCTCGACGGCACCACCAACTTCCTGCACGGCATCCCGCATTTCGCGGTGTCGATCGCACTCGAGCGCAACGGCGAAATTGTCGCGGCGCTGACCTTCAATCCGGCCAATGACGAGCTATTCATCGCCGAGCGCGGCAAGGGCGCCTTCCTCAACGACCGGCGCATCCGTGTCGCCGCCCGGCGGCGGGCCGCCGAAGCGGTGGTGGCCTGCGGCCTGCCGCATTACGGCCGCGGCGATCTGGCGCTGGCCCGCCATGAGATCGCGGCCGCGCAGCAGGCTTACGCCGGCTTGCGCCGTTTCGGCGCCGCCACGCTGGATCTTGCCTGGATCGCCGCCGGCCGCTTCGATGCCTATTGGGAGCGCGACCTGTCGCCTTGGGACCTCGCCGCGGGCCTGCTTCTGGTGCGCGAAGCCGGCGGCTTTGTCAGCGATCTCGATGGCGGCGATGCGGTCCTGACCAAGGGCCAGGTCGCCGCCGGCAACGACACCATGCACCGGGAACTCCTTCGCCTGCTCAAGGAGGCCGGCAAGGAGGCGACCGAGGCAGCGTCCAAGGAAGCATCCAAGGAAGCGTCCCACACGGCGGCCACCTCGTGATCCGCCATCAGGACGCCACGAATAGTGCCGCAGCTTGCCCCGCGACACCGTCATTTTTATTCGATCCCGGCTGTGCCATATTGGGCTGATCCCGGGCATTGAGCGAAAACCGATGGCGAGCACTCTCGAAGAAGCCAAACTGCCCTCGCCCCGCATCTTTCTGTTTCGCATGCTGGTGTTCCTCGTGCTGTGCGGGCTGATCGCTTTTGTGCTGCAGCGTCAGATCCTCAACGCCTTCATGGCCAATCCCTGGCTCAATGGCTTGATCGTCGGCGTGCTTCTGATCGGCATCATCCTGTCGTTCGCGCGCGTGATCCGGCTGTTCCCGGAAGTCTCCTGGGTCAACCGCTTCCGCCGCGCCGATCCGGAACTTGCCAAGGCGCGGACGCCGACGCTGTTGGCGCCGATGGCGGCGATGCTGCGCGGCGAGCGCGCCGGCCCGGCCGGCCGCGTCGCCATCTCGGCGCAAACCATGCGGGCGTTTCTCAACTCGCTCGGCACCCGGCTCGATGAAGCCCGCGACATTTCGCGCTATCTGACCGGCCTCTTGGTGTTCCTCGGCCTTCTTGGCACGTTCTGGGGCCTGATCGAGACCGTCGGCTCGGTCGGCAACATCATCAACGGGCTCAAGATCGGCGGCGATGCCGACGCGGTGTTCGATGCGCTCAAGGAAGGGCTCGCCGCGCCGCTCGGCGGCATGGGCATTTCATTCTCGTCATCGCTGTTTGGGCTGGCCGGTTCGCTGGTTCTCGGCTTTCTCGATCTGCAGACCAGCCAGGCGCAGAACCGCTTCTACACCAACCTCGAGGATTGGCTGGCCACCACGGTGCAGGATCTCGGCGCGGTCGGCACCGCGGCGGGCGCCGCCGTTCCGGCCGCGGTCATGGACGCGATCGACCGGCTGCGCCATTCGATCGGCGATACCGGAACGGGCAAGGCGACGACGGCGGCGATGGCCAACCTCGCCGAGGCGATCCAGGGCCTGGTGCAGCACATGCGCGCCGAGCAGCAGATGATCCGCGACTGGGCCGACGCGCAGGCCAAGCTCAACGCGGACATCCGGCGCTTCATTGAAATGATGTCGCGCGAATCCGCCGACCGATTGAGGTGAAAGGGGCGTAACGCGTATGGCGCGCACCCGCACCCGCGACACCGGCATGAATTACTGGCCGGGCTTCGTCGACGCCCTGTCGACGCTGATCCTGTCCATCATCTTTCTGCTCACCGTGTTCATGGTGGCGCAGTTCTTCCTGTCGCAGGAAGTCGCCGGCAAGGACACCGCGCTGGCCCGTCTCAACGCCCAGATCTCACGCCTGTCCGACCTGCTCTCGCTGGAGCGGACCGGCAAGACCACCCTCGAAGACGAGGTGGAGCGGTTACGCGCCTCGCTGTCGGCGGCCGAGGGCGAGCGCGACCGGCTGCGCGGCGTCGCCGAAGGCGCGGCGAAGGCCGATACCGGCAAGGCCGAGGTCGGCAAGCTGTCCTCGCAGCTCGATATCGAGAAAGACGCGACCGCGCGCGCCGTGGCGCAGATCGAGATCCTCAACCAGCAGATCGGCGCGCTGCGCCGGCAGATCGCCGCGCTGGAGACCGCGCTCGGCGCTTCCGAACAGAAGGACAAGGATGCGCAGATCCATATCGCGGACCTTGGCCAGCGCCTCAATGTCGCGCTGGCGCAGCGGGTCCAGGAACTGTCGCGCTATCGGTCGGATTTCTTCGGCAAGCTGCGCGAAATCCTCGGCAACCGTCCCGACATCCGCGTCGTCGGCGACCGCTTCGTGTTCCAGTCGGAGGTGTTCTTCGACAGCGGCGCCGCGGTGCTGCGACCGGAAGGCAGAGCCGAGCTCGACAAGCTCGCCAGCGCCGTGCTGGAACTGGAAAAGCAGAATTCCCTCGGAGATCAACTGGGTGCTGCGGGTCGACGGCCACACCGATACGAGGCAGCTGTCGGCGACCTCACCGTTCAAGTCGAACTGGGACCTGTCGGCCGCCCGCGCGATCTCGGTCGTGCAATATCTGATCAGCAGGGGCGTCTCGCCGCAGCGCCTGGTCGCCGCCGGCTTCGGCGAGTTCCAGCCGATCGATCCCGGCACCACCGAGGAAGCCTACAGCCGCAACCGCCGGATCGAGCTGAAATTGACCGAGAAGTGAGGCCGCTTCAAAGCGTGACGCTGCGCCGCTACCAGCCGGGCGATGAGGCCGCCGCCATCGCGCTGTGGCTGCGCACCTGGCAGGCGGCCTATCCGACGCTGGATTTTGCCGAGCGGCTCGATTGGTGGCGCGCGCGCTGGCGCAACGAGCTGGTGCCGTCAGCCGCGATCGTCATCGCCGAAACCGCAGGCGCCACAGAATCTCAAGAACCTGAAGTCATCGGCTTTGTCACCGTCGATCCGCGCACGCGCTATCTCGACCAGATTGTGGTTGCGCCCGAGCATTGGGCGTCAAGCGTCGGCGCCGCGCTGATCACTGAGGCCAAGCGTCTCTCGCCGGCCGGCCTCGATCTCGACGTCAATACCGACAATGCCCGCGCCGTCCGCTTCTACGAAAAGCACGGCTTCTCGATCGCCGGTGCCGGCGTCAACCCGATCTCCGGCAAGCCGGTTCACAACATGCGCTGGCGGCCGCAAGCCGCATGAGAAAAGAATGCCTCGCTCAGTCGAACTTAAAGCCCGCGGCCATTGCCAAATAGCCGGTCCGCCGTGAGCAGTGCCGCAACGGCACGACGCGCACCGGCATCGCGCGAACATCGGCGGCCGGCCGGTCGCAGCGGATGAACACACGCATGACCTGCATCCTGGCATTCCTCAACGCTTGTTCGCGCGGGATGCCGCCTGGACGTCCGGTCTTTTTGTGGAAGCTCGTCTCCAGCGCAAAGATCAACGCGTCGTCACTACGTCCGCCGGCCACGGCGTTGAACGGTCGGCCAGCGAACCGGCCGGCGTTTCGAGCGTCTTTCTCAAGTTTTTTCGCGAACACAGCTTTGCCCTCCGCAATATCGTTACCGCTAGTCTGCATTCGAGGCGCTACGGCCTCGCTAAGCCGGTAGTTCCATTTATCCTCAAATTGTCGCGATCGGTAGGCGGGCTGCGACAACCGAGCTTTTGCTCGACCGCGCCGGTTTTGTCATCGCGGGATCCGTCGGCTTGATGCCGAGCCTGCGCCGGCGAGCAGACGTCCAAGATTCAAGGAGGCGTCGCCCGATCGTTAGAAGTCTTCCGATTGGCGAAATCGTTTGGTGCTGGTGGTTATGAGAAAATACGGATGTCGAGACGACCGCGACGAGGATGCAGTCGTTCTCATTCCGAGAACGCGAGTCAATACGACATGCAGGTCGGAAAATTCCGCTTTCAGGAGGGCAGCCGTTCGCCAAGCGGCGGCCAAAACCGCGAGGCGGAGATTGCCGACATCGCGGCGCAGCTTGCAGCTTTGCGTGCGATCGTCGACGAATTGAACGTTGGGATCGTGCTGCTCGACAAGGAACACAGGGTTCAGTTCATCAACCGCGCCTTCCGCCGCTTCTGGCGCGTGCCCGAGGCGATGGTCACAAGCGAGTTGACGTTCGTCAGGCTCATGTATCACGGCCGCGGCGTGAAGGCCTATGCGGTGTCACAAGACCGGCTTGGCGAGTATGTCGCCAAGCAAATGGGTTTGATCCGGACCGGCGAGGAAGGCCCGCTCCAGATCCGATTTGCCAACGGCGCGGTGATCCAGTTCAGATGCAAAGCGCTGCCCGATGGCGGCCGGCTTTTGACTTACGGCAATGTCAGCGAGCTGGCGCATCGGGCCGACGCGCTGGAGCAGCTCGCCAGCGTCGATGCCATGACCGGCCTGAACAACCGGCGGAATTTTCTGCTGCTGGCCGAGAGCGAATGGTCGCGCTTTAGGCGCTACGGACGGCCGCTGGCTCTGTTGATGATCGACATCGACCTGTTCAAGTCGGTCAACGACACCTACGGTCACGATGCCGGCGATGAGGTCATCAAAGCCGTGGCCGAAATCCTGCAAAACCACAAGCGCACCTCCGACATCGGAGGGCGCTTGGGCGGAGAAGAATTCGCGCTCATATTGCCCGAGGCGACGCTGGACCGCGCGGCGAGCGCCGGCGAGCGCTTGAGGCAATTGGTTGCCGATCACATCGTAATCGCGCAAGGCCGTTCCATATCGGTCACGATCAGCGTCGGCGCCAGCGTCTGCCACGCCGACACGAGCGGCATCGAGGAGTTGCTGAAGCAGGCCGACGTCGCGCTTTACCAGGCCAAGCGCTCAGGCCGCAACCGCGTTTGCCAGTTCGACCCTTACCAGCCCGCGGCGCTGGCAATCGCGGGCACTCAAGTCCCCTGAAACTGCAGCCTCGCCAGTCGCGCATACAGGCCGCCGCCGGCGACCAGCGTCTGGTGCGTGCCTTCCTCGACGATGCGGCCTTCGTCGAGGACCAGAATGCGGTCGCACGACAGCACAGTAGCCAGCCGATGAGCGATCACGATCGTGGTGCGCTGCTGCATCAGCCTCGCGAGCGCGGCGGCGACCTGGGTCTCGCTTTCGGCATCGAGCGACGAGGTCGCTTCGTCGAGCAGAAGAAGCGGCGCGTCGCGCAGAATGGCGCGGGCGATGGCGATCCGCTGGCGCTGGCCGCCCGACAGCGTCACGCCGCGCTCGCCGACTTGGGTGTCCATTCCCGCCGGCAGCGCGGCGATGAACGCGGCAGCGTGAGCATGCTCGGCGGCGCGCGCGACCTCGGCGTCGGACGCCTCCGGGCGGCCGAAGCGGATATTGTCGCGCACCGAAGTCGCGAACATCACGCTGTCTTGCGGCACCAGCGCGATCCGTGCGCGCAAATCCGCCGGATCGAGATCGGCGAGCCGCACCCCATCAAACGTGATGCATCCGGCAGTGGGATCGTAGAAGCGCAGCAGCAGATGAAAGATCGTGCTCTTGCCGGCGCCGGAAGGACCGACGATGGCGACCTTCTCGCCCTGCCGCACCCGAAACGACACGCCGTTGAGCGCCGACGACGTTGGGACGCGTCGGATAGGAGAAACGTACGTCGGCGAAGGCGATTTCGCCGCGCGGCGGCGACGGCAGCGTAAGCGGATGTGCCGGGCGCATGATGGCAGGCTTGATCGCGAGAATCTCGAACAGCCGCTCGGCCGCGCCGGAGGCCTGCGCGATTTCACCGCCGGTTTCCGACAGCGAGCCAAGCGCGGCGGCCGCCAGCACGGCGTAGAGGACGAATTGTCCGAGCCGGCCCGGGCGTGATGTTCCCGGCCAGCACGTCCTGCGCGCCGACCCAGAGCACGACGACCACGCTGGCGGAGACCAGAAAAATCGCGATGCCGGTGAGGAAAGCGCGCGACGCGTATAGAATTGCGCGCGGCGTCGAAGGCGCGCTGGACGGCATCGCGAAACCGCGCAATGCCGAGCCGCTCGTTGGTGAAGGCTTGCAGGACGCGCACCGCGCCGATCAGCTCGGCGGCATAAGCCGAAGCATCGGCAAGCGTATCCTGCGCAAACCGCGAGCGGCGGCGCACGGCGCGGCCGAAGGCATAGAGCGGCAGCACGATGATCGGGATGGCCGCGAGCACAAAGGCCGACAGCCGCAGGCTGGTCACGACCATCATCGCGCTGGCGCCGACGAACAGCACGAGATTGCGCAAGGCGACGGAAACCGAACGTGCCGACCGCGGCCTTGATCTGCGTCGTGTCGGCGGTCAGCCGCGAGATCACCTCGCCGGTCTTGGCCTCGTCGAAGAAAACGGCAGACAGCGATGTGACATGCGCGAACACGTCGCCGCGCAGATCGGCGACGATGCGCTCGCCGAGCGTGGTGACGAGGTAGTAGCGGAGCGCGCTCGCCAGCGCCAATACCGCTGCGACCCCGATCATGACCAGGAAATAGCTGTCGATCAGCGCCACGCCGCGGGCGGTGAAGCCGAAATCGATCATGCGCCGCACCGCGACGGCACGATCAGCGTCGTCAACGCCGCGAGGATCAGCGCCCCGAGCGCGGCAGCGGCCCGCCAGCGGTAGCGTTTGACATAAGGCAAAAGCGAAGCGAGCGGCCGCAGATTAACCTTGCGTTCCGTGGCCGCGGCGTTCGGCGCCGTTGCAACAGCTACCGGTGCCAATTCCGTCGGCTCCGCCCCGGCCGATGACGCCACTGCGGTGAGCGGCATTGGGTCTTTTTCGCCGCGGAAGTTCATACGCAGCAATACCTTCTCGCCGCCCCGCCGCCGTATCGACCGGACAATGCCCCGCGCGGACCGAACTGGCAACGTGCGCAACGATCGCCGCATCGCTTGTGTGACTGGTTCCGCCACGCTATACAGCGGCCAAATTTTTCACCGGACACAGCGCCGCAGCGGCGCCACAAAGGCCTCAGTAACCGCCATGAAAGCCGACACCCACCCCGATTACCACCTCGTCAAGGTGGTCATGACCGACGGCACCGAATTCACCACCCGCACCACCTGGGGCAAGTCCGGCGATACGCTGCATCTCGACATCGACCCGAAGTCGCATCCGGCCTGGACCGGCGGCCAGCAGCATCTCGTCGACCGCGGCGGCCGGCTGTCGCGCTTTCAGAAGAAGTTTTCGGGCTTTCTCAAGAAATAACCGGCCGCGGCGCTATGGCGCGGCTTGCGGGCTACTCAAGTCTGCGCCGTTTGATCCACGTGATTTCAGCCGGTCGCGCAGCCAGTAAGCTCCGATCAACAACTTCGGATCCTCGATCGCCCGTTGAGCCAAGCGGTCGAGCAGATCGCCGATCGCCATCTCCACGATCTTGATATCTTCGCCGTCGATGCCGCCGCCCTGCCCGGTCCGGTCGACGTCGCGGACCTCGGCAAAATACAGAAAAATGCGCTCCGAAGTGCCGCCCGGCGAGGCGAAAACCCTGCCGATCGGGTGCAACTGTCGAAATCTGATATCCCGTTTCCTCGAAAGTCTCGCGAATAGCGGCCGCTTCCGGCGTTTCGTTCGCATCCACCGTTCCCGCTACCGTTTCGACGACCCATCCATCGGCGGTCGAAGGGTCGTCACGGCGGCGACCGACCAAAGCGGGCGCCCTGAATTGCTCGACCAGAAGGACCGTTTTTCGCTGCACGTGCGAACGCAAAATGGCGACCGAGTCGCCGCGTTCGAACACCAATCGTCTTTGGACCGGGCTCATCGTACGGTCGATTTGCTCGTGCACGACCAGAAGCTCGTCGATTTTGAAAAAATCGTCGAATACCCGACGTCGCCGCTCAATGATGGCCCGGCCCGACATCGTGGCCCCTGCGGTTCGAAGTTCGCAAGCCGGCGAAGCGCTTAGACCCCGTCCTGCTCGAAGGCGGCCTTCAACAGCCCCAATTGCCGTTCAACCGGATTGCCGACTGCGATTTTTACCGGCGACGGCGCATGCATCGTCGCGTCGAGCCGGCGGACCTCGGCCTGCAGCTTGGTCGAGCGCGCAATCAGCTCCTGCAACTTGGCGGGCAGAAGCGCGATCGATTTCGCGTCGCCCGGGTCGCAGGCCGCAAGCCTGACTTTGCTCTTTTCCTTGTTGGCTTGCGCGAGCGTCATTTCGCCTTCCTTGACGGCCCGATGTAGCAGCAGCCACGAGGCAAGCTGCATCAGGCGCGTGGTCAACCGCATGCTCTCGGTGGCGTAGACCAGAGCGGCGCTGCGTTCGAGTTTCTTGGATTCCGTTCGGCCCGAGCCGTCGAGATAGCTCGCCGTCTCTTCAACCAACGCCATTCCGTCGCGAAAAAGGGTCGCAAAAAACTGGGAACTCGCCAGCCGCTCGCTGAAAGACACCGCGCCGGCTTCACTCGCACGCTTTTCGGACATGGTACGCCTCACACCGGAAACAGCATCGCCCGCCGTGACCCTTGAGTCCAGCGGGCGAAGCGACCAAATCGCCGACATAGTTGCCGGCGCGAGCATGCAAGGGGTGCGAAAGCAAAAAAGAGCCGCCGTTGCCGGCGGCTCAAGGTGATAACAGGGAGGCGTCAAACAGAGTGGACAGGAGCCACTCGATGTCCAGAAGTTGGACGATCTACGTAATGAAGGAGAAAGCTTAACCAAAGGTTAAGGAATCGCAGAAAGTTGGCGGATCTTTTTGCAATTCTGCTGGAGCCAGTCATGGCGGCGCCCGGCCAAACGGCCGGGAATGGCGTTTACTTCTTGAAGAACGCGTCCGCGGCTTGTTGAGAGACGCGCTTTCTGGACATTTCCGCTTCGAGCCGGCTGATCTCGTCCTTGAGCAACCCGATCCGTTCGGCGAGCTCGCCGACGGACAGCAGCGCCAAATCCTGCCCCAGATCGTGCGTGATCTTCTTCTTCGGCAGATCGTCCGGGTCGATACCGGGCATTTTTGGCCTCCGTCGTTGATAAATTAGCGGCGATGGCCGCGATTGTCACACGCGAGCCAGCTCCTAAGAGTGCCCCGCCCCTCGGCAAGATTGTGCTGACCCTTTGAAAAGACACAGGAAAATTGTTGCACTCGCGCTGCCCAGCGGTTACTCATCAGACCAGCGCATGGTCGGAAATGACAGCGTCGACAGCCGTGGGCCGCGAATTTGGCGTAAAGCCGGCCAATTGGTTTAAGGGGAACTCGCGATCGCGCGCGCCATCGGCGCCGGCGGACCGAGTTCGGAGGTCGTCTCTTGGTGTTTTTTCGTGCCGCCACGGCGCTCGCGGCTGTTGCGTTTACGGTCCTGCTTGGGATCGGCAGCGCTGCCGCCGTCGAGGCCGTCAATATCCGCCTCGACGCCGCCGCCATCGACCTCACCGACACGGTGGAGTTCCAGCACACCGACGGCGATCGCGTCCAGGTCTCGACCGCGCCGGGGCCCGACGGCATCGTCCGCCGCATCGAGGTGCGCGCCCGCGAAGCCGGAACCAATTGGGCTGTGTTCGCGGTCGCCAACAATGGCGACGAGCAGATCGATCGCCTGATCGTCGCACCGCATTATCGGATGGTCAACTCCGGTCTCATTTGGCCCGATCTCGGGCTTTCGCGCATCGTGACGATAACGCCGTCGTCCGGAGACCCGCCGGAACGGCTCGACAATCCCAACGCGGATGTTTTCCGCGTCACGCTCGACCCCGGCACGGTGATCACCTTCGTCGCCGAGTTGCGGGCGCCGAACCTGCCGCAGCTCTATTTGTGGGAGCCGGATGCCTTCAAGGACAAAGTCAACTCGCTCACGCTCTATCAGGGCATTGTCATCGGCATCGCCGGTTTGCTGGCGCTATTTCTTACCATCCTGTTCGTGGTCAAAGGCAGCGTGATGTTCCCCGCCGCCGCGGCGCTCGGCTGGGCGGTCCTGATCTACATCGGCATCGACTTCGGATTCTGGGGCAAGGTATTCGACATGTCGTCAGGTGCCGAGCGCATCTGGCGCGCCTCGGGTGAAGCGATCCTGGCGGCGACGCTCCTGGTGTTCCTGTTCGCTTATCTGAACCTCAACCGCTGGCACGTGCGCTACGCGCATATCACCGTCGGCTGGCTCGCGTTCCTTGGCGCGCTCGTCGCGGTGGCGCTGTTCTCGCCGGCGGTCGCCTCCGGCATCGCGCGCATATCGCTGTTCTTTATTGCCGTGCTGGGTTTGGGTCTCGTGGTCTATCTCTCGACCCACGGCTTCGACCGCGCCGTCATGCTGATCCCGACCTGGTTCCTTCTGGTCGTCTGGGTGTTCGGCGCCGCGCTGACGGTGCTAGGATTTCTCACCAACGATATCGTCGGCCCGGCTTTGCTGGGCGGCCTTGTTCTCATCGTCATGTTGATCGGCTTTACGGTGATGCAGCACGCCTTCGCCGGCGGCATGGCGCAGGGGATCGTGTCCGACGTCGAGCGCCGCGCGCTGGCGCTCACCGGCGCCGGTGACATGATCTGGGACTGGGACGTCGCCGCCGACCGGGTGTTCACCAGCCCGGAAACCGAAGCCATGCTTGGCCTCAAGAGCGGATCGCTCGATGGCGCGGCTGCGACATGGCTGGAAATCCTGCATCCGCTCGACCGCGATCGCTTTCGCGCCACGCTCGACGGCATCATCGAACAGCGCCGCGGGCGTATTGCGCGCGATTTTCGCATGCGCACGGCCGACGGACACTATCTGTGGTTCGCCCTGCGCGCCCGCCCGGTAGTCGGCTCCGACGGTGAGGTGATCCGGCTGGTCGGCACGCTGTCGGACGTTACCGAAATCAAAACCGCGGAGGAGCGGCTGCTGCACGACGCCGTGCACGACAACCTCACCGGCCTGCCCAATCGCGAACTGTTCCTCGATCGGCTCGAGGCGGTGCTCGGTTTCGCTGCCGGCAACAACACAATTCGCCCGACGGTGATGGTGATCGACATCGATCGCTTCAAGCAGGTCAACGATTCGGTCGGCATGGCGCTGGCCAACTCGATCCTGCTCACGGTGGCGCGGCGGCTCGGGCGTCTCATCAAGCCGCAAGACACCCTTGCCCGCCTGTCGGGCGATCAATTCGGTCTCATCGTGGTGTCGGAGCGCGACTCCAGCCGCATCACCGCGTTCGCCGAAACCGTCAGCCGCACGCTGCGCGCCCCGATCACCTTCAACGATCGCGAAATCTTCCTGACCGGCTCGATCGGATTGGCGCTCGGCAACTCCGAGCCGCAACGCGCCGACGAAAGGCTCAAGGACGCCGAGCTCGCCATGTTTTACGCCAAGCGCCTCGGCGGGGACCGCATCGACGTCTTTAAGCCCGCCATGCGAGCGCGCAAATCCGACCGTCTGTCGCTCGAATCCGATCTGCGGCGGGCGATCGAGCGCGAGGAGATCACCCTTCTGTATCAGCCGATCGTGCGTCTCGACGACCGCTCGGTGGCCGGCTTCGAAGCGCTGGCGCGGTGGAATCATCCGCGCTTGGGCACGATGTCGCCCAACGAATTCATCACCATCGCCGAAGAGACCGGGCTTATCGTTCAGCTCGGCCTTTTCGTGCTCGATCGCACCGCGCGCCAGCTGAGCACCTGGCAGCGCACGCTGCGGCCGCGCGAACCGCTGTTCGCCAGCGTCAACGTTTCCTCGCGGCAATTGCTGCGCCACGATCTGATTCAAGATCTGCGCTCGGTGCTCGCGCGCGCGCCGCTCAGCCGCGGCTCGTTGAAGCTCGAACTCACCGAATCGGTCGTGATGGAGAATCCGGAGCACGCCGCGCAGATGCTGCATCGGATTCGCGAGCTCGGCGCCGGTCTGGCGCTCGACGATTTCGGCACCGGCTATTCCTCGCTCGCCTATCTGCAACGTTTTCCATTCGATACCATCAAGATCGACCAGTCCTTCGTGCGGATGACGTCAAAGGGCACGCGCCCGGTGATCCTGCGCTCGATCATCACGCTTGCCCACGATCTCGGCATGGACGTGGTGGCCGAAGGGGCCGAAACCGATTCCGACGCCGTCGAGCTTTTTCAGCTTGGCTGCGAATACGCGCAGGGATTTGTGTTCGGCGAGCCCATGACCCCGGAGCGCGCCCGCGACCTGTTGCAGCAACATGCGCGTCAGGTATCGGTCGTCGGCGGCCACTGAGCAGCCCGTGCAATTCTAATCCGAGTTATCCGATGACCGTCGGGTTATGCGTGCCCGGCCTCGCTCGATAGCATGCCGAGATCAATCCCGATCTTCTTCAGCGCCTTGTCGTATTTGCCGCCGATGTCGGTGCCGAAGACAAGGTCGGCGTCCGGCGCGCAGTGCAGCCAGCCGTTTCCTTGAATTTCGGTCTCGAGCTGGCCGGGGGCCCAGCCGGCATAGCCAAGCGCCAAGATCGCGCTGGCCGGCCCATCGCCGCGTGCAATCGCCTTGAGGATATCGAGCGTCGCCGTGAGACAGATACCGTCATCGATCGGCAGCGTCGAGTTTTCGATGAAGAAATCGGCCGAGTGCAGTACGAAGCCGCGTTCGGTTTCGACCGGGCCGCCGCGCATGACTTTCACGACCTCGGCGCGCGACGGCAGCCGGATCACATCGGCGGCCGGGATCACGTCGAGCTTCACCAGAAGATCGGAAAAATTGATATTCGGCGCCGGATGGTTGACGACGATGCCCATGGCGCCCTCGGCGGAATGCGCGCAAACATAGATGAGCGAGCGGGCAAACCGATCATCGAGCATCGCCGGCATGGCAATCAGCATTTGGCCATCCAGATAGCCCCGCCCCCGACCCCAATTCTTTGCGGACGCGCCGCGCGGTAATTTCATGGCTGAAAGGTTAGCCGATCGATCCACGTTTGCAAACGAACGGCAGCGACAAAAGTTCGCGACTTGATCTTAAGTCCCTGGCGCACGGACGGCCCCCGGGCGATTGCCGGGCTGTCAGGTGTCGATTTTCCGGTGGCTGCGGCATCCCATTCTCTTTGCCGAATGCAGGCACTGGGTCACGATCATGTCAGTGGCGCATCCGGACCGTTCGCCCTACACAGCGGCAATGATGCCTCATGCGGCGGCGCGACGAATTACGGCTGCGACCATCTCTCTGTTCTGCGTGGGCGCCATCCCCGTGGCGCAGGCGCAAGAGGCTTCCGCCTGGGAAGGAGAACTTCACGCTGCCGCACGGCTGATTGCCGGTGCGGCGCGGCACTCCGCCGACACGACGTGGCAGCGGGCCGGCATCGAAATTCGGCTCGACCCGGGCTGGAAGACATACTGGCGCTATCCCGGCGATTCTGGTGTTCCGCCGACGCTCGATTTCGGCGCCTCCGAAAACGTCAAATCGGTCACCACGCTGTGGCCCGCCCCGCGGCGATTTTCCGACGGCGCCGGCGGTCACTCGATCGGCTATAATGGCGATGTGGTGTTGCCGTTGCGGATCGTTGTGAAGGACGCAACCAAGCCTGCATCGCTCCATGTCAAACTCGGCTACGCCGTCTGCGGCAACCTCTGCGTACCAGCGCAAGCCGACCTCGGCCTCATCGTGTCCGGCAAGCCGAACGCCGAAGAGCCGGCGCTCGAGGCGGCGGAAGCGCGCGTCCCGCGGCGCATCGCTCTTGGCGCCGGCGCCGGCCCAGGTGGCGGCCTTTCCATCCGATCGATCCATCGCGAAGCGGTCGGTACTCATGAGCGCGTCGTCGTCGACGTCGCCGCGCCGGACGGTGCGCCAGTCGATCTTTTCGCCGAAGGGCCGACGCCTGACTGGGCGTTGCCGCTGCCTGAGCCCGAGCCGCCCGCTCCCGACAGCGCACCGGGAATTCGCCGATTCGCATTCGATCTCGACGGCCTGCCGCCCGGCGCCCAGGCCGCCGGTGCGAACTTGACCTTGACGGCGGTTTCGCCGGCTGACGCCATCGAGGTCGCGGCGCATCTCGACTAATTCGCCTGGTGCGCTAATTTATATCGGACGAACAAAGCCCGATCTGGATAACGAAAGGATATCATTATGCCTATCAAAGTTGGCGACCGCTTGCCCGAAGCAAAATTCCGCGTGATGGGGCCCGAGGGTCCGGCCGTAAAAACGACCGACGACGTATTTAAGGGCAAGAAAGTCGTGCTGTTTGCCGTCCCCGGCGCTTTCACGCCAACCTGCAGCAACAACCACCTGCCCGGCTTCCTTAAGAACGCCGACGCGTTCAAAAGCAAGGGCGTCGACACCATCGCGGTCACCGGAGTCAATGACGTGTTCGTGTTTGACGCCTGGAAAAAGTCCACCGGCGCCGGCGCCATGATCGAATTCTTGGCCGACGGCAATGGCGAATTCGCCAAGGCGCTCGATCTGTCGCTGGACGGCTCGGGTGTCGGACTCGGCATCCGCTCCAAGCGTTATGCCATGCTGGTCGAGGACGGCGTGGTGAAGAAGCTCAACATCGAGGACGCGCCCGGCAAGGCCGAAGCTTCGAGCGCCGACGCTCTGCTAAAACAGATGTGACGAGTTTCCTGCCGCCGGCAACCACGCGGGCCGGCCAGTAACTTCAATACTTGTTCGAGACTGCCCGGCGCCGCTTCAGGTTGAGCGCGGCGATCGCTGCGGCGGTGGCTGCGAGTTCATGCGGATCGGTCCGCTGCTCGGGCTCCCAGCGCGGAGTTTCGTCGATGCTGAACGACGGCGACGGGTGGCGACGGCGTGATCGAACAAACAAATACAGAAGGATCTTGACAATTCGCCTGACCGCATTTTTGCGGACCTCCTCGCGCGTGCGCAAGGCAAAGATCAAAGCCGTTCGTTTGTCGAGCTCGACCTTGAGGCGGCCGATCTGGGCATTCTGATTATTCACCGACCGGGCGACCGCCTTCGCCCGCACCGCCTGCATGCCGATCTCAAGCCGCCGCACCGACATGGCAAATTCGGCGCGCAGGTGATCCTTGTCCGCCTGGATCTCGTTGACCGTCATCGGCGTCGCCTCGGCGATCTGCTGCTTGGTAAGGCGGACCGCACGCTCGTGAATGAGCGGGAAGAACGCAAGCATCAGCAGGCATCCCGCGAGGAGCCCGATGCCGCACAGCATCATCGATTGGATCATTCAGATGCCTGTCAGAAATATCGGCCGACGCGCAGGTCGTTACCACAACGGCTATGGTAAATGGATTGCCATTGCTCTTAACGATGAATCCGTAAACGAGCCGATGACCGTCTTTTTACTGAATCAGCCGGCCGTTGTTCCGGCGTTGCGGATTTCGGCGATCGCCTGGCGGGCGAGGACATCCGCGCGTTCGTTAAGATCGTGACCGGCGTGCCCGCGCACCCAATGCCAGCGTACTTCATGGGCGCCGAGCGCGGCATCGAGCCGCTTCCACAAATCGACGTTCTTGACCGGCTTTTTGTCGGACGTGCGCCAGCCGTTGCGCTTCCACGTCGAGATCCAGGACATGATGCCGTTGCGCAAATATTGGCTGTCGGTGTGGATATCGACGCGGCATGGGCGCTTGAGCGCTTCCAGTGCGGAAATCGCCGCCATCAACTCCATCCGGTTGTTGGTGGTGTTCGCCTCGCCGCCTTTGAGCTCTTTCTCGCGATCGCCGAAGCCGAGGATCGCGCCCCACCCGCCGGGGCCGGGATTGCCCGAGCAGGCGCCGTCGGTGTGAACAACGACATGCGGCAGCGGCGAGGTCATGGCGCCATCACTCCGTAGTCGCGAGCGCTCTTGACCATCTGGTGGAAGCGCAGCTTGCGCAGATACTCGATCGGATCCTTGGGCCGCACCAGCGCGCCGGCCGGTACGTCGAGCCAATCGACCAGCCGCGTGAGCAAAAAACGCATGGCGGCGCCGCGGGAGAGCAACGGCAGCATTTCCCATTCCTCCGCCGACAGCGGGCGCGTCTTGGCATAGTTGGCGAGCAGCGCGCGCCCCTTGGTGACGTTGTAGGAATGATCCGGCTCGAAGCACCAAGCATTGAGGCAGATTGCGACGTCGTAGACCAGCGTGTCGGTGCAGGCGAAGTAGAAGTCGATCAGCCCCGACAGCTTGTCGCCAAGGAAAAACACGTTGTCGGGGAACAGGTCGGCGTGGATGACGCCCTGTGGCAGGCCGCGCGGCCACTCGCGCTCGAGCAGGTCGAGCTCGGCGGCGATGACGTCTTTCAGGTCTCGCCGGACGGCATCGGCGCGCTCACCGCACGCCGTGTAGAGCTGGCGCCAGCCGGCAACCGAGAGCGCGTTGTCGCGCCGCATGGCGAAGTCGGCGCCGGCCAGATGCAGCCGCGCCAGAGCTTCCCCCAACGCCGCGCAATGCGCAGCACTGGGCCGGCGTATCCACATGCCATCGAGAAAGGTCACCATCGCTGCCGGTCGTCCGGCCAGGCGGCCCAGCGTCGCACCGGCGCGATTTTTCACCGGCTGCGGGCAGGTGATGCCGCGGCTCGCCAGATGCTCCATCAGCGCCAGGAAGAACGGCAGGTCGCGCTCGGCGACGCGCCGCTCATAAAGCGTCAGGATGAAATAGCCGCGGCCGCTATGGACCAGAAAATTCGAATTCTCGACGCCCTCGGCGATCCCCTTATAGGCCAAGAGTTCGCCGACGTCGTAGCCGGCGAGGAAGGGGGCGAGTTCTTCCGCCGCGACATCGGTGTAGACCGCCATGAACTGCTCCCGCCTCGTCGCCGCTAGCGTGGCATCCGTACCGGCGTCAAGATGGCCGGCGCGCGAATTACCGCGAAAATTGAGAATTGGCTCGCAAGCGCCCGCGGGCAATGGTTGTCGAGTGCATGCCCTCGCCTCGACAGGCCGGTTCGGGGGATAGTCGAGGCTGCGCTATGCTCTTGCCGACGTCGCGGGTGATTTCGGCCTTGCAGCCGGCAACGCGCCTCGCGACTTGGCAGCTTGATCGCCGGTGCCACACTATCGGCGGTATCTGCGCGGCGATATGATAACCTGACGAGACTGCGGGCAAGCGGGGCGCGCGCATGAAGACCATTCTCGTTCCCACTGAACATAACGCTTCGATGCTTTCGGCGCTGGACGCGGCCCTCCTGCTCGCGGAGAAATTCGGCAGTTGCATCGAGGGCTTTCCGCTGCGTCCGGCGATTGCCGACATGGTGGCGATGGATCCCGACGCCGGATTGACCATGGTTGCGGTCAAGGAGAACGACGCCGAAATGGTGCGGCAGGCCGAGGACCTGTTCCGCTCGTTCATGGAGCGCCATGGCGTGAAGCGGCGCGGCGACGAGGTGGCGCCGGCTGCTTCGTTGTCTTCATCGACGTCCTGGACCTGGCTTGCCTCTGCACCAAGCGGTCAGGATTTTGTCGGCAGCTATGGCCGAGTCTTTGACATCATTGTCGTGGCGCAGCCGGGCGAGGAATGGCAGAGCCCGTCCATGGTCACGCTCGAATCCGCCTTGTTTGAAAGCGGGCGTCCGGTACTGATCGCGCCGCCCGCCTCGCCGCGCTCGCTCGCGACCAACGTGTTGATCGCCTGGAATCGCTCCACCGAGCAGGCGCGCACCATGGCGTTTGCCATGCCGCTCCTGAGGCTCGCGGCGCGCATCACGATCCTGACCGTCGAGGGCTCCACTGTTGCCGGGCCCGACGGCGTCGAGATGGCGCGAACCCTTAGAATGAACGGAATCGCCGCCGAGCCGATCACCGTCGCACCCGGCAAGATCAGCGCCGGCGAGGCCATCCTGGCTAAAGCCGCAGAGCTCGGCTGCGATCTCATCGTCAAGGGCGCCTATACGCAGAGCCGACTGCGCCAGATGATTTTCGGCGGCACCACCAGGCACATCCTGGCCAACGCCAAGATTCCCGTGCTGATGGCACACTAAACGACTTTATCCTCGCACCGCGTCGCGGCGCAGGATGAGATTCTACTTTAAGTCTTTGCGGATGATTTTGCCGACATTGCTCTTGGGCAAAGCGTCGACGAACACAATGATCTTAGGCACCTTGTAACCGGCCAGCCTTTCACGCGCGAATTTGGTCAACTCCGCCTCGGTGAGCGCCGGGTCGCGCTTGACGACGAACAGCTTCACACCCTGCCCCGTGTGCGGGTCGGCGACGCCGATGACCGCGGCTTCGAGCACGCCCGGATGTTGAACGATCACGTCTTCCACTTCATTGGGAAACACCTTGAAGCCGGAGACGTTGACCATGTCCTTCTTGCGGTCGAGGATTTTCAAGAATCCGTCGGCGTCGAATGCACCGATATCGCCGGTATGCAGCCAGCCGTCCGCCGTCAGGACGAGCTTGGTCTCGTCGGGCCGTTGCCAGTAACCCTGCATGACCTGCGGCCCGCGCACGCAGATCTCGCCTGGTTCGCCGACGGGAAGATTGTTGCCGTGGTCATCGCGAATGGCGACTTCGGTGGAGGGCACTGGAAGCCCGACAGTGCCGAGCTTGGGACTGCGAACCGGATTAAGGCACACCACGGGCGACGCCTCGGTCAGGCCGTAGCCTTCGACCAGGTCGGTGCCGGTGATCTCACGCCAGCGCAACGCCACCGCGCTTTGCACCGCGGCACCGCCGCCAATGGCAAAACTAAGCCTGCTGAAATCCAAAGCCGCGAATTCTGGCGTATTGATCAGCGCATTAAACAGGGTGTTCACGCCGGTCATCGTGGTGACTTGGGCCCGGCGCATGGTGCGGATGAGCCCTTTGAGATCGCGCGGATCGGGAACGAGCACGCTTAGTCCGCCCATCAACGCGAACGCCAACAGGTTCGCCGTCAGCGAGAAGATATGATAGAGCGGCAGCGGGGTGAGCACGCTGCCCTTTTCTTCAGCGATATACGGCGCGATTACGGCGCGGCACTGCAACGTATTCGCAACCAGATTGCGATGCGTCAGGATCGCGCCCTTCGGCACTCCCGTTGTTCCTCCGGTATACTGCAGCACGGCGGGCGACGTTGCCGGTGGCTGCGCGTCGGCGTACCGCGCGCTCGGGCGGCGGTTGCAGGCAACCTGCAGCAATGTGAAGCGAGGAAAGCGCCACGCCGGCACCGCGCGTCTGACATATTTGTTGGCGAGGTTGAATAGCGCGCGCTTGAGCGTGGGCATGAAATCGCCGAGCCGGGCGACCACCACCTCCCGAATTTGCGTCTCGGCTAGTACCGATTCGAGCTTGTGGGCAAAATTCTCCATGATAACGATGACTGCAGCGCCCGAATCCGCGAGCTGCTCCTTCAGCTCGCGCGGCGTATAGAGCGGATTGACATTGACGACGGTAAGCCCGGCGCGCAGCGCGCCGAGAAACGCCACCGGATAGGCAAGCAGATTCGGCAGCATGATGGCGACGCGATCGCCGGGCCGGCACTTTGCCTCTTCGCAGAGGAAAGCCGCAAACGCGCGGCTGGCGCCTTCCCACTCGGTATAGCTCATGCGCACGCTGAGGCACTCGAAGGCTGCGTGTGCCCCGTGACGGGCGCAAGCGTCGAGCAGCATCGCCGAAAGCGACGGATAGATATCTGGATCGATGCTTCTGGGGATCCCGGGCGGATAGGACGCGTACCAGTGTGGCTCTACCGTACCGGCCGCCTGCGGCGCTGGCGCGCTGTCCGTGTGCAGCGTCATGGTTTTCCTCAGTGGGCCGCGACGGCCCCGACGGCATTCTAAGGCAAATTCGTGCCCGGCGGAATCACGTAAACCCCTTGCGGTCGCCTAACTCACTGATTGGCTTGCAAATTTTTTCACCAAGCCGCCCGAACCGGGTTTGTTAACCCCATTGCGTCGTCCGCGCCGTCCGATAGTCTTCCCGCCCGATATGCCCGAAGGCGGCCATTTTTTGCCACAGTGCGCCGTTAACTCTTGTTCATGTCGGGGTGGGGTGAGCACTAAATTCGCATTAACCCTTCCCATTAATACTGCGTTAGGGTTGTTCGCCGCGGCTGGGGAGCTGCGGCGGGTGACACAAGTCAACGTGTCAATGCGGGGACGCCGGTGCTTGTTCGTGGGGCGCGCCTGACTGCCTGTCGTACCTTCGCGGCGCACAGCTTCTATTCGTGCGCGGTTGCCGGTCTTCTCCTCCTCTTCGCTTCGCGCGGACTGCAGAACGCGATCGCCGAAGGCGATACCCGCACCATTTCGCTGCATCACATCCACACCGGCGAAGACATCACGGTGACGTTCAAGCGCGGCGGCCAATACGACGAAGCGGCGCTCGAGAAGCTCAACTGGTTCCTGCGCGATTGGCGGCGTTCGCAACAGACCCGCATGGACCCGCATCTCATCGATCTGATCTGGGAGGTGCATCGCGAGACCGGCTCGCACGAGCCGGTGTGGGTCGTATGCGGCTACCGTTCGCCGGAAACCAACGCCATGCTGCGCCGCCGTAGCAACGGCGTCGCACGCTTCAGCCAGCATATGCTCGGCCACGCCATGGATTTTTACATTCCCGGCGTCCCGCTCGAGGAACTTCGCGTCATCGGCCTACGCCTGCAGCGCGGCGGCGTCGGCTTCTATCCGACCTCCGGTTCGCCGTTCGTGCATATGGACACCGGCGGCGTCCGGCACTGGCCGCGCATGACGCGAGAGCAGCTGGTCCGCGTATTCCCGGACGGGCGTACCGTCCACATCCCGACCGACGGCCGCCCGCTGCCTGGCTATGCGTTGGCGCTCGCCGATATCGAGAAGCGCGGCGGCACCCCCTCCGAAATGTCGATCGACGCCGCGCGCAGCGCCGGCGTAGACATCGCCGGCGCTGAACATCGCCACGTCAATCCGATCGCCAAGTTGCTGGGCTTAGGCCGCGATAACGAGGACGAAGACGCCGTGGCCGCGGCTCCTGCCGGCGAGCCGTTGCGCACGCGGGCCAAGGCGGTCGTCGTTGCTGCGATCGATCGCGCCGAAGACAAGCTGGCCGCCGAGAAAGCGAAGCTTACGCGGGTCGCCTCTCACGCCGAAGACAAGCTTGCGGCGGAGAAGACGAAGCTTGCCCAAGCCGCCGCTCATGCCAAGGATAAGCTTGCGGCGGGGAAGACCAAGCTCGCTCAGGCCGCCGGAAAGGTCCACGTGATCGGCCGCGCCGAAGCCGCTCCGCTGGCGGCGATGACGCCGAACCAGGTCATTCTCGCCCGCGGCTTCTGGCAAGGCGTCCCGGACGGCATGACCGCCGCCCGCCCGACTCAAGCTTCCGCCAATCCGCTCGCCGCCCTGCCCCGCCCGCTTGGTACCGACGCCGCCAGCGCCAATTCGGACATCAGCGGATCGATTGGCGCAATGGCTGCTGCGCACGAGGATCGAGCTTCGCCAGCGCTGGCGCTGGCCTACGCGGAGCAGACCGAGCGCGAACCACCGGCCCAGGCCGCCGCACCGACGGGTCTATCAACGCCGCGGGCGGCGATCAGCCACGCTGTTGCCGTGCAAACCGCCGACAGCGAGGTGACCGTCGCGGTGAAACGCGTCAGCGGCCGGCCGGCCTCGACAATCCTCACCGTCGCCAATCAGAAGCTGGCAACGGCGCTTGCTGAGGGTGCGGTCATCGACGATCCTTGGCTGCGCGCCGTTATGCTGTCGCCAAACGTGAACCGCTTCCTTTGCATCACGGCCCTCGGCGCCCGCGACTTCCGCTCGCTCGCTGAGCTGATGGTGAAGCCGGCAAATTCAGTGATGATGACGTTCGCCGCCGACCCCGATGCCGGTCTTGCGTATGATCACTTCAGCGGCAGCGCAATCGTGTTCGTCTCAACGGTGACTTACCCGATTCGCACCGCCGATCTGCGGTAGCCCCACTTAGCCCGTCATCAGGCCGGCCGCCTCGGGCCCGGCCCGATCATCGGGAATAACGGTCAGCCCAACATCCCCAGCGCGTGCAGGTAGGTTTCGAGAATCGCCTCCTGCTCCTTGCGCTCGTTGACGTCCTGCTTGCGCAGCCGCACCACGGTGCGTAGCGCCTTGACGTCGAAGCCGTTGGCTTTGGCTTCGGCATAGACGTCGCGGATGTCGTCGGCGATCGTCTTTTTTTCCTCTTCAAGGCGCTCCACGCGCTCGACAAACGCCTTGAGGTGATCCTTGGCGAATCGGTGAGCGGATTGATCGTCTGTTACAGCGGCGTTGGCGGCAGTGGCCATCGGGTACTCCTGGCGATGCGGAGCATGATCCCGAAAGCCCCCCCGGATCTGATCCGGAGTGAGTGCCGGTTTTCGGAAAAGATCATGCGCAAGTTTGTCGGCAAGAGCATTCGAAAGCGCGGGCCCTCAGGTCAAGGCGCGTTTGCGCTCATCCACAGCACTGCACAGGCGCTCGGCCTCACACCGATGCATCAATGTTTTTGGCTTGCTTTTTCGAATGCCGCTTTTTGACCCGCCGACGCTTCCTTCTGATACTTGGCGCGCCACTCGTCGTACGGCATGCCGTAGACCAGTTCGCGACTTTCTTCTTTCGTCATCGCGACGCCTTTGGCGTCTGCGGCGTCCTTCATCCAATTGGAGAGGCAGTTGCGGCAGAAGCCGGCCAGATTCATCAAATCGATGTTCTGCACGTCAGTGCGAGCGCGCAGGTGCTCGACCAGCCGGCGATAGACGGCGGCTTCGAGTTCCAGCCGGCTTTTCTCATCGGTAGCCATGTCTTCCTCCGCGGCTTACTCTCGGCATGATCCGGAACAGGGAACACAGGTTTTCCGATAAGATCATGCGGCACTAAGTATTGGGAAACATAAAGACGCGCCGCGCGTCTTTCCATACTGCCGCCTATCCTTTCTCTCTCGATACGATACTAACCACCATGGCCACGCCGACGCGCGCATTGCTCGAATCGCTGTTTCGCACCGCGGTCGCTGCTGCACACCCCGCCGGCTGCCTGCCGCGCAACCTGCCGGAACCGCCCTCGCGCGGGCGCCTGGTGATCCTTGCCGCCGGCAAGGCCGCCGGCTCGATGACTGAAGTTGCCGAGAGCCACTACGAGCGGGTGCCGCGGAACCGGATTGCCGGCCTGGCGGTGACCCGCCACGGATATGGTCGCCCCACCCGGCTCATCCCGGTCATCGAAGCCGGGCATCCGGTGCCCGACAAAGCCGGAATCTCAGCGACCAAGCGAGCGCTGGCGCTTGCCGACGCGGTGGACAGCGACGACCTCGTCCTTGTCTTGCTTTCCGGCGGCGCCTCAGCGAACTGGATCGCGCCGGCCGTCGGGCTCACGCTTGAGGAGAAGCAGGCGGTGACCCGGGCGCTGCTCAAGAGCGGCGCCGTGATCGGCGAGATCAACGCGGTGCGCAAGCATCTCTCGCGCATTAAGGGCGGCCGCCTCGTGAAACGCGCCTTCCCCGCCAAGGTGGTGACGCTCGCGATTTCCGACGTACCCGGCGACGATCCCGCGGTCATCGGCTCGGGCCCGACCGTACCCGATCCGACGACGCTCGCTGATGCGCGCGAGATCGTGCGCCGCTACCACCTCGATCTGCCTGAAACGGTGGCGCTTGCCCTGCAAGATCCGGCCAACGAGACCCCAAAGCCCGGCGATAAGGTCTTTGCCGGATCGGAATATCGGATCATAGCGCGCCCGGACGACGCGTTGCACGCGGCTGCCGAACGCGTCAGTGCGGCTGGCTACGAATGCGTGATGCTTGGCGGCCGGCTGCAGGGCGAGGCGCGGGAGGTTGCCGCAGAGCACGCGCGGCTTGCTCTTGAACTGCGCGCCGAAGGCCGCCGCGCCGCCATCCTGTCGGGCGGCGAGCTTACCGTTACGCTGCGCGGCAAGGGCCGCGGCGGTCCCAACCAGGAATATGCGCTGGCCCTTGCCCTGCAACTTAGCGGCGCCCCCGGCATCGCCGCGCTCGCCGCCGATACTGACGGGACCGACGGCGGCGGCGGACGCCCGGACGATCCGGCGGGCGCCTTTATCGATCCGACCACCGTGAGCCGGGCGCGCGCGGCCGGCCTCGATCCCGCCGCGTTTCTCGCCAATAACAATTCCACGGGGTTTTTCAATGGTATCGGCGATTTGTTTCAGCCCGGCCCGACGTTCACCAACGTCACCGACTTCCGCGCCATCATCGTTGACAGCCACTAAGCATTGACCGGATTCTGAACCGGAATGAGCGACGCGACTTATCCCAACAGTTTCGGATTGCCGCTACTCCCTGCGCCAGCCGGGACGTGGGTCTTTGCGCGCTGGATCTCCACTTTTGAGCGATCGAGCGGAGTCTGCGCGCTTGCCCTGGCAATGCTGGTTCTGGCCGCGTCGACCTCACCGGCGGCGGCCGATTTCCGGCTGTGCAACAATACCGCAAGCCGGGTGGGCGTCGCCGTCGGCTACAAGGATGCCGATGGCTGGACCACGGAAGGCTGGTGGAATTTGCCCTCCCGCACCTGCGAGACCGTGCTCAAGGGCAATCTCGTCGCACGTTATTATTATGTTTATGCGATCGACTACGATCATGGCGGCGAATGGATGGGGCAAGCCTATATGTGCACCCGCGACAAGGAGTTCACGATCCGCGGCATCAGTGATTGCCTCGCGCGGGGCTTTGACCGTACCGGGTTTTTCGAGGTCGATACCGGCGAGCAACGGGCCTGGACCGTGCAACTGACCGAATCGAGTGAGCAATCGCCGCAACACCCGCTGCCGCCGGGCAATCCGCTGGTGTCGCCATCGCCGCCGCCGGCAACCGGCGCCCGCGCCGCGCCGGGTACGCCAAGGCCTCCAACCGCCATCACGCCCTCCGGAAGCCAAAACCAATGAGACGACAGCGCCGCACCAAAGTGGTGGCGACGCTGGGGCCGGCCTCTTCGAGCCGCGCGGCAATCGGCCGGCTGTTCCAAGCCGGCGCCGACGTCTTCCGCATCAATATGAGTCACACGTCGCAGGACAAGATGCGCGAGCTCGTAGAGACGATCCGGGCCGTCGAAGCCGAATGCAACCGGCCGATCGGCATTCTCGTCGATCTACAAGGACCCAAGTTGAGGCTCGGCAGCTTTAGGAACGACTCGGTCGAGATCGACAATGGCCAGGATTTCGTATTCGACACCGATCCGACGCCGGGTGACGCAACCCGCGTGAGCCTGCCGCACCCGGAAATCTTCGCCGCCATCAAGCCGGGCGATGCACTTCTGATCGATGACGGCAAGCTCCGCCTTGCGGTGATCGAAGCGACGCCGCAGCGCATCGTCGCGCGCGTCAAAGTCGGCGGCAAGATATCGAACCGCAAGGGCGTGAGCCTGCCTGAGACCGTCGTGCCGGTCGCGGCAATGACGCCGAAGGATCTCGCCGACCTCGAAGCCGCGCTCGATGCCGGCATCGACTGGGTGGCGCTGTCGTTCATCCAGCGTCCTGAAGACGTCGCCGAGGCGAAGAAAATCACGCGCGGGCGGGCCGCGGTCATGGCCAAGATCGAGAAGCCGCAGGCGGTGACGCGGCTCAACGACATCCTCGATCTCGCCGACGCGTTGATGGTGGCGCGCGGCGATCTCGGCGTCGAGATGCCGCTGGAAAAGGTTCCCGGCGTGCAGAAGGAAATGACGCGGGCCTGCCGCCGCGCCGGCAAGCCGGTGATCGTCGCCACCCAGATGCTGGAATCGATGATCACTAGCCCGGTGCCGACGCGCGCCGAGGTCTCCGACGTCGCCACCGCTATTTTCGACGGCGCCGATGCCGTCATGCTGTCGGCGGAATCGGCCTCCGGCCAATACCCGGTCGAAGCGGTCGCGACCATGAATCGCATCGCCGAGGAGGTGGAAGGCGAGGCGATTTACCTTCCGTCGCTCCACGTCCTGCACACCGAACCGGAGGCGACCGGCGCCGACGCCATCGCCGCGGCGGCGCGGCAGGTTGCCGAGACGCTCGATCTTTCGGCCATCGTCTGTTGGACCTTTTCCGGCTCGACGGGGATGCGCGTTTCGCGGGAACGGCCGAAGCCGCCGATCGTCGCCATTTCGCCATTGGTCGCCACCGGGCGAAAACTGTCGCTGGTGTGGGGCGTCCACTGTGTGATCGCCGAGGACGCGCGCGATCAGGACGACATGATCGAGCGCGCCTGTCAGATCGCGTTCAAGGAAGGCTTCGCCAAGGCCGGCCAACGCGTCATCATCGTCGCCGGCGTGCCGCTCGGCACGCCCGGCGCCACCAACATGATCCGCGTGGCCTTCGTCGGGGCGCAAGCGGCCGACGAGGCATGATCGGAACATGGCGAACAGGGAAACAGCGAGCCTTGATCCGTGCGATGCCCTACGCGCTACTCACGATCTGCTGTCCGGCAGCCACTGACCTTGCTACCTCATCCACGGCCGCTGCGACGCGATCGGCCGCGGCGTGGTGGAGCATGTGACCGAAGCCGGGCAGCACCTCGACCCTGGCGACCGGCACGGCGGCGGCAAGTTTCATGACATGGAGTTCCGGCGGCACCAGTGGATCCCGATCGCCGGTCAGCACAACCGTCGGGGCCGTCAGCGTGCCGTAGCGGTCTGCCTGTCGTGCCAGAAATTTATCAAGCGCGCCGACGTCGGCCCAATTGGCCAAGAGCGTCGCCGGCCGCAGCACCAATGTCGTGGCGCTGCGTTTCACGTACTGGTCGGGCATCGTCTCTGGCAAGAACGCGCTGCGGCACCCGGGGCCGATCAAGACCGCACCGAACGGCAGCGCCAGCGTGTGAGCAAACAGCCATCCAAGCGGCGTCGCCAGTAAGCCGTTGAGCCTGGTGATCCGCCACAGCCCGGGATGAGTGGGCGGCGCGATGAGGACGAGCCCGGCAACGCGCTTCGGATAATCGAGCGCGAAAGTCAGCGCCAGCGTGCCGCCCCAGGAATGGCCGACGATGATAGCGCGATCGACCCCGAGCCGATCCAGCAGCCCGCGCAGCATGGCAGCCTGATAGGCGGGCGAACTTCCCTCTTTGGTTTTGCGGGCGCTGAAGCCGAAGCCGGGCCGGTCGACGAGAATGACGCGATGCCTGGCGGCGAGGCGCTCGCCAAGCGCCAGATTCATGTCCTGGAGATTGGAGCCGGCGCCGTGGAGAAGAACGACCGGAGGGTCTGATGGGTTCGCGCTGCCGCCCAACTCGATCACGTGCTGCCGCAGGCCTTCGATCTCGATAAAACGGCCGCGCGGCAAATGCGCGCTCTCGATCAGCCGCGCGCCAATGAACGTTATGACGGTGCCGGCGCAAAGAACGACGGCGACAACGGCGAGCGTGGTCATGGAGCTGGTACGATCCGGATGCCGATGAAGATGCTGCCGGTCCGAATGCGCGCGGACCGAGCTCGGTAGAAGTGATAGTCGGCGGCGATTACGCGAAAATCAAGGCAACGCCGTCAAAGCGATGGCTTAGAGCGCGGCTCCATTCAACCAGCGCGCTCCGCGGGCGTAAAGCGCATCGAGTTCGGGGCCCTCTATCCCGGGCATATCGGGTTTAACCTGGTAGCCGATCTTGGCCTGCAGATAGGCGAGGTGGCGATAGCCTTCGGGGAAGCGCTTCAGCAAATCCTGGTCGAGGACGGGCTTGGCCGAGGCATCGACCGGGTCGAGCCGGTCCTTTTCATAGATCGGCTGGCGCAACACCAGGCCCCAGCGGCCGTCGCGCTTCGCAAAGAAATCATAAAAGCGGCCGGTGCAAACCACGTCGCAGATCACGCCTTCGACCGATGCACGCTGCGAAATCGTCATCTTGGTTTGCGCCACCGCCCGATCAGCGGAGACATCAATCGAGCTGCCGCCGAGGAAATGCAGGATGCGTACGCCGCGCGCCCAACCTTCGTCGTTGACCTTGATGAATTCCTCGAAGCTGCCCTGGAACCAGGTCGCCATCATGCGACCGTCGGCGTGCCAGACGGTGCGGAACCGGTCCCATAACCGCGCATCGCGCCATATGGCCCAGTTTTCCACGAGTTCGCGGATAGCGACTTTATCGGCGGCGATGTCGGTCATGGCACTTCCTTGGCGTTGTCACCGGCAAGCGCAACGCGCCGAGGCCTCGGTGATGCTTCTTGCTGCGAGAGAGAAAAATAGATGAATTGCCGGGTCAAGCCCGGCAACGACGATCCGGTGAGAAGATCAGATGTCGCGCCCTTCGACTTTTTCGCGCAGCGTCTTGATGACGTCGCCGACGTGCTCGAGGTGAGGGTCGATCGCCAGCGCCCGGCGGTAGGCCTCGAGTGCGTGTTTGTCGTCGCCGATCTCCTGCAGGATCAGACCGAGGCCGGACAAAGCCCCGAAATGGCGCGGTTCGCGCGCCAATACCTCGCGAATATCGGCGAGCGCGTCGCCGTAATCCTTCTCCAGGTAATGCACCGTGGCGCGGCGGTTCCAAGCTTCCGTATAGTCCGGCTTCAGCGCGATGATGGCGTCGAGCAGCTTGACGGCGAGGTCGTATTCCTTGTCGTCGGTCGCCGCCTTCACGCGTCCCATGAGCAGATTGCAGGTATCACTGCCGGAGACCATCCACAGCGCCCAAATCCGATCCTCGATTGCCTTGGCGCTCTCGGCATCCGGCGCGATCTTCAAGGCATCGAACAACGTATCGAGATTGTATGTCCGTTCGCCGCGCTCAGGCCGCGGCAGATCGCTCGGCGGCGCTACCCAATTCGGCGCCGGCGAACCCCCCGGGTGGTTTTGCGCAAACACCGGCGCCGCGTCCGGAGTGAGCAGGACGACGCCGAAGGCAAGAGCCGGGAGGAATCGGAATGCCATGACGCTTCGAGTCTAGTCACGGCGCGCGGCACCGCAAGGCCGAAAACCGCTCACAGACGCGTGAATTACAGGCAACAGACGCCGCCGCGCGGCCAGTCCGGGAGCACGGGCTTTCGCTCGATCCGAACTCAATATCAGCCTTGTCGGGCCTTGAAGCGCCGCTGCGTCTTATTGATGACGTAAACGCGGCCCTTGCGGCGCACAAGGCGATTGTCGCGGTGGCGACCGCGCAGCGACTTCAATGAATTACGGACTTTCATGGCACTATCCCGCGTTTGGCGGTTGCTTAAGGACGCGCCGCGGGCTTGTCAACAACGGCGCACCTCCGTGCCGGCTAAACCGACGCGAGGCGAGCGGCCTTGGCCTGCGTAGCGTCGCGGCCGACAACCTTACCATTCACCGCAGAAAACCCGGTCAGCCGGTCAATCAGATTGTTCCACGCCCGTAGCAGCGTACCGAACGGGCGCGGCATTTTGTGGCGGCACATGGCAAGCTTTCTGACCTCGTGCGGCACATGCCATACGCTGCGGGCGCCGGCAGGAAAGAACGCCATGTCGCCCGGCCCAAGCCTGCGGACGGCGCCTTTTTCGTCAGTGACAAAAACCTCGCCGGAGATGATGTGCAGCATCTCATCGACCTTGTAGCACCAGACGAAGCGCCCGGCGGTGCATGACCAGGCCATCACCGAGGACGCGCCGTCCGCGCTTCGCGCCAGGTATTTGGAGCGCACATGCGGCCGGCCCTCGATAATCCAATCGGGATTGATGGGGTCAGAGGCAAGTTCGACATCGGCTGGAGCAGCAAAGATGACAGGCTGTGACATAGTTCCCCCCTAAAATATCCACTGGCTATCCTGTGGACGAAGCGTCGCCAACCGAGGCCGCATTATCCGCGCGCCAAGAGGCGCGCTGCCGTGGCGCCGGAACCGGCAACGCCCGCCGTTCGGATCTGCGATCCTTCAGAAAATCAATCCAGTTCGCATAGATCCCGATCGCCGAGCGGCGCCAGGTATTTTCAACGCCAGCTTCGAGCGCGCTCATCGGGAAATCGGCGATGCGGTCCGGCCGATCGTCGCCGATGACTGACGCGCGAAAGGCTTCAGCCAGCAGCGCCGCGTCGTCGTGGAAATAGCCCTGCGGCGTCGCCGGGTAGTGCTCCCGCTCCCGCCGCAGGAAGCGGCCGACATCGCGCCGGTACTCGCGCAGCAACGTATCGCCCTCGTATTCCAGATGGCCTTGGAAGTAGACGAACAGCGCGGCGCCTCGTTCCTGTCGGACAAAAGCGTCGACACCCGTCGCCGCGGACCTGCTCAGAAGGCGGTAGCCGCCCGCCACGAGCGCCGGCCCTGACAGGCCATTGTAGCGCGAATGCGGCACTTGCAGCCGTGGCAACGCATCTGCCGTGAGCGGATGAGCCGCGAGCACTTCGCAATCGAACACACCGAACAGCTTTTGTTTAAGCGGCTGGCGTTTGATGCCGTCGGCGTGGAGAACGGCGGCATGCGCCGCGAGACACGACCAGATCGTCGAAGCGGTATTTTCCCGCGCCCAGTCAACCAGCCTGGTCAAGGGCGGCCAATACGGCTCGTCTTCCAGCTTTGCCGCCCGCGGCTCCGTTCCGGTCACGATCAGCCCATCGAGCCGCGTGTCCCAGAGCTCGGAGATATCCCGGTACCGCTCGGCGAGCTTCGTCCGTGCGTGATCGGCGCACGGGAGTGCGGCAAGCGAAAACAGCTTGAGGCGCACAACCACATCGGCCGTCGCCGCCCGGATAAGATCAAAGAATTGCCGCTCGGTCGCTTCCCACGCCGAATCTGGCATGTTGTTGACGAGCCCGACGGTCAGGCAATTTCGCCCGCGCAATTCGACAGCGGGGCTGGATCGCATGGTGTCAAGAAGAAGCGGCATCGCCCTTGTGCCCGGAACTCTATTCCGCCGCGATCAACGGCGTGGCGCGATGCGCCTGCGCCGCAGTCAGCGCCTGGTCGAGATCGGCCAGAATGTCGTCGATGTGCTCGATGCCGATGGAGAGCCGGATCATCTCCGGTTTGACGCCGGCCTGTTCCTGCTCGCGCGCCGACATCTGCCGATGCGTTGTTGATGCCGGGTGGCAAGCGAGCGACTTGGCGTCGCCCATATTGACCAGCCGCTTGAACAGCTTGAGCGCATCGTAGAACGCCTTGCTCGCTACGAACCCCCCGGCGGTACCGAAGGTCAGGATCGAGCAGGCGCGGCCGCCCAGATATTTCTGCGCCAAGGCTTGATAGGGACTGTCGGCGAAGCCGGCGTAATTGACCCACGCGACGCGCGGATCGTGGCGCAGGAATTCGGCGACGCGGCGCGCGTTCTCGACGTGACGTTCGACCCGCAGCGCTACGGTCTCGATCCCTTGGAGCAGGAGGAAGGCGGACATCGGGGCAAGCACGGCGCCGGTAGTGCGTTGATAGACGCTGCGGCAGCGCGCGATATACGCGGCCGGGCCGAAATGTTCGGTGTAGACCAGACCGTGATAGGACTTGTCGGGCTCATTGAACATCGGAAAGCGGCGGGCATGCGCCCGCCACGGGAAACGGCCGGAGTCGACGATGGCGCCGCCGAGGGTCGTGCCATGGCCGCCCATAAATTTGGTCAGCGAGTGCACGACGATATCGGCGCCGTAATCGATCGGACGCAGCAGGATCGGCGTCGCTACAGTGTTATCGACGACGAGCGGAATTCCGTGCCGCGCAGCGACCTTAGCCAGCGCCTCGATATCGCAGATGTTGCCCGCCGGATTGCCGACGCTCTCGCAGAAAATCGCGCGGGTTTTCTCGTCGATCAGCTTTTCGATCGCTGCGGCCTGGTCGGTTTCGGCAAAGCGGACATTCAAACCCTGGCTCGGCAGAATATGGGCGAACAGCGTGTGCGTGGTGCCGTAGAGTTGCGGTATCGAAACGATGTTGCTGCCCATCTCGGCGAGGTTGAGCACCGCATAATTGAGCGCCGCTTGTCCTGAACTCACGCACAGCGCATCGAGGCCGCCCTCAAGCGCGGCCACGCGGCGTTCGAGCACGGCGGTCGTCGGATTGCTGATGCGGCTGTAGCGATGGCCCTCGGCTTCGAGGTTAAACAAAGCGGAGGCGTGATCGGCGCTGTCAAATTCGTAGGCCACGGTCTGGTAGATCGGCACCGCGACGGCCCGGGTGGTCGGCTCAGTTTCGTAACCGCCGTGGACGGCCACCGTATCGCTTTTCATGCTTCCCGCCGCGCGATCTTCATCCCTCGCCGACACTACCCCCTTTTGGTTTCTTATCCGTGGCGACGAAGTCAGGCAACGCGTTGCAAAAAATTAGAAAGAATAACCTTAATGATTTCGCGGCGGTGCGCCGCGCCTAACGGACGAACGCGCGCGCGGAAAACGTGAACGCTAGACTTTCATCCAATGTCGAAGCAAAGCATTCACTTTATTGGGCGATCATGATCCAAATGGTGCTGATCGAAACCGAGCCAGCCACGCGAGCAAGCGCCGGCAAGGACACGGCGCTGGGCGATTGGGTGCGGGCACTCGAAGCGACGGCGCCGATCGCCGCCCATCCGCGCCGCCTCCTTCCCGACGTCATCGCAGAAATGGCGCGATCGCGGGCGGACGCGCCGGCGCTCGTTGCCGCCGGCGAAATCCTGAGTTACGGCGCGCTTGCCGCACGGCAGAACCGGTACGCGCGCTGGGCGCTCGGTCAAGGCCTCGGCAAGGGCGAAACCGTCTGCCTGATGATGCCGAACCGGCCGGAATACATGGCGATTTGGCTTGGCCTCAGCAGCGTCGGCGTTGTCGTGCCGCTGATCAATACGCAGCTGCGCGGTCCATCGCTGGCCCATTGCATCGACATCGTGGCGCCGAGGCATGTCATCATCGCTGCAGAATTCTGCCCTGAGTTCCGTGCGACGGCGCTCTTCAGCCGGCCGAAGCTCTGGTCCCATGGCGCGAACGACAGCGGCGCCGATGCATTCGAGCGCATCGATCACGCGGTCGAACGGTTTTCCGGCGAGCCGCTGACGCAAATCGAGCGCCGCGCAGTGACGATCGCGGATCGCGCGCTCTTGATCTACACCTCCGGTACGACCGGCTTGCCGAAAGCGGCCAATGTCAGCCATCGGCGGCTGATGCAATGGAGCTTTTGGTTTGCCGGGCTGATGAATACCGGCCCCGACGATCGCATCTACGATTGCCTGCCGATGTATCACAGCATCGGCGGCGTTGTGGCCACCGGCGCCGCGCTGGTGCACGGCGGCTCGGCGCTGATCCGCGAGAAATTTTCGGCGCAGCAGTTCTGGGACGACGTCATCGACGGAAATTGCACGCTCGTGCAGTATATCGGCGAACTCGCCCGCTATCTCCTCAACGCACCGAGAAATCCACGCGAACGCGCGCATCACCTGCGGCTATGCTGCGGTAACGGGCTGCGCGCCGATGTTTGGGAAAGATTTCAGGAAAGATTTGCCATTCCGCGAATACTCGAATTCTATGCGGCGACCGAAGGCAATGTTTCGCTTTACAATGTCGAAGGCAGAGTCGGCGCCATCGGCCGCGTTCCCGCCTTTCTCGCGCATCGCTTTCCGCTGGCGCTGGTGAAATTCGACGCCATTTCCGGCCAACCGGCGCGTGATAAAAACGGCTTCTGCGTCCGCTGCGCAACCGGTGAGGTCGGCGAAGCGATCGGCCGAATTCGCAACGATTTATCGCTTCCAGGCGGGGAATTCGAGGGCTACAGCAGCGCGGCTGAAACGGAGCAAAAAATCCTGCGCGACGTGTTCGCGCGCGGCGATGCCTGGTTTCGCACCGGCGACCTTATGCGCACTGATGCGAGCGGCTTCTATTATTTCGTCGACCGCGCCGGCGATACCTTCCGCTGGAAGGGCGAGAATGTCTCGACTGCCGAAGTCGCGGTCGCGATCGCTGCGTTCCCGGGTGTCAGGGAAGCGAGCGTGTATGGTGTACGCGTACCGGGAGCCGAAGGCGCCGCCGGCATGGCGGCGCTCGTCGTCGATGGTGAATTGGATCTCGACGAGTTCCGCAAGCACCTGGCGCGCCGGCTGCCGCCCTATGCGCGGCCGCTGTTCCTTCGTATCGCGGACCGCATCGCGACGACCGGTACCTTCAAGCACACCAAGCACGATCTTCAGCGCGAAGGCTTTGATCCGGCGGCGACGAGCGACCCGATCTACTTCGACGATCCGGCCAAGCAGGCTTTCATACCGCTCGACCAAGCGCTCTACACGCGCATCGCGGATGGTGAGGTGCGCTTGTAGGACGCGGACGAACGTTGGCCGCTGGTCAGCGACGCGGAAGGCGGCTCAGACCGGTTCGGCGCCGACAAGGATGGCCGCGACGATGCACGGCTCGTCGCCGCGCACGCTCCAGGAATGGTTGGTGCCACGCTGAATCAGAATGTCGCCGGCCTTGAGCAGCGTTTCACCCTCGTCCATGAGGGCATAGATCTCGCCCTTGAGCACAATGATGTAATCCACCGTGTTGGTCTTGTGCCGCATCGGATCGTCGCTGGCGCGGTCGGGAGCGTGACCGGCACCGATCGAATCGAACGCCCGGCCGGCATCGGCGCGGCCGCGCCATTGCGAGTTGGGCGGGAACTCGACGATGCGGAGGAGCGTTCCCGCCTGCGGCGGTTCGAGCCGCACCGGCCGCGTCGCCGCATCCGCGCTTCCTTTGTTGCTGGCCGGCGAGCTGGTGGTCTCCCAAAGATCGGTCAGCGCCACGCCCGGCATCGACGCCATCTCCTTGATGTTGGGAGCAAGACCGTCCATGAGAAAGCACGATCGTCCCTTTTTGTTGTGACCGGTGACGACCCGTCTCACGCGCCACGCCATAGTTCCCCCTCCCTGACTACATAATTGTCCAACGATAGGTGGGGCGGACCAGCCTGACAATACCGGCACCCCTGGAAGGGGCGGCGGCGAACAGCGATAGCCTTGCTCAGATGTGCTCAGCCGCTTGCGCCGCAAGGAACGTATCGGTCTCGGCTTGCTCGTAGCTGGTCCGGTTGAAGAAGGCGTTCAGCAACACGGCGGAGATCGAGGTCAGGCAATTTTCCAGGTTCGCGACGCCTTGCACAAGCAAGCTCTGGCGGATTAGCCGCGCGCATCGGCCCCGGGGCGCGAGCCGCGGTCGCTCAGGTGTCAGGTTGCGGGGTGCAGCAAAGAGGCAACGGCGGCGGCTGCGAGCGCGAGCCAAGCGGCGATCAGGATGATGCCGCCCGTCGGCGCGGCAAAGGCAAACAGCCGATGCCCGGCGTAAGCACGGAGCGCAATATCGCCCGAGAACAGTAACGCGCCGGCGATCCATGCAATGAGGACCACCAGCATGAGCGGCCGCCACAGCAAACCCTGATGCACGAGAGCCGCTCCGCCGAGCAACGCCGCCGCGTGGAACAGCAGCATATAGGCGGCGCTCTCCAGGCCGGCGTTAGGCGCGGCGTGCGCACCGGCCGCGGCAAGGATGATTCCGCCCGCTCCCATCATGCCGGCAAGCGCGATCAAGATCGTCAAAGCCATTGTTTCGAAGCCGTTTCCATCGCTTGGGTCCAATGGACGATATTACGCCGTGGCGCCGGCGTCGACGGTCAGCACCGTGCCGGAAATGTTGCGCGCCTTCTCGCTCAGCAGGAATTCGACGGCGTTTGCAACATCCTCCACTTCGGCCAGGCGATGTAACGCACTCCGGCGTGCGATCTGTTGACGGTGTTCGTCAGTGAGCGCTCGCGTCATGTCGGTCTCCAGAACGCCGGGGGCCACGGCGTTCACGGTGATGCCGAGTGGCCCCACCTCGCGGGCAAGCGAGCGGGTAAACCCGAGCATCGAGGCTTTGGTTGCTGCATAAGCGGCGACGCCGCTGGCACCGGCGAAGCCGACGATCGAAGCAACATTGATGATGCGACCGCCGCCGTCCGCCATCATCGCACGCACGACGTATTTGGTGAGCACGATCGGAGCAAGCGTGTTTACGCGCACCATCTCTTCGATCTTGGCGTTGTGCATCAACGCGAGTGCCCCGTCATATCCAAGGGCGGCGTTGTTGACCAAGCCGAACATGGGGCCGAATTCTTTGCGAACGCTGCGTACCAGGTCCGGGATCTCGTCGATTTTGCCAAGGTCGAAGGGGACGAAATGAAGCGCGCTCTCGCCGACGTGCCCAACTTCCGCGATCGCCGCCGTCACGGCCTTGGTTTTTTGCCGCGCCACCGTGATCACGCGGTAACCCGAAGCGGCGAGTTTCTGCGAAATAGCGAGGCCGAGGCCGCGGCTGCCGCCGGTCACCAATATGCTGCGCGCCGGTTCGCGTTTGCTCTTGGCCATGGGCTCATCCTTGCCGGCGCACCAGCTTGCCGCTGGCGGCGATTGGCAGCGTCGGCACAAAGCTGATCGCAGCGGGAACCTTGTGGCGCGGCAGCGCCGCGCGGCAAAGCTTCAGAATATCGTCCCTAAGCTCGATATGCCGCGCGTCGGCCCCCTGCTGCTCCGACTTGAGAACGACGTCGGCGACCACGACGGAGCCGGTGATGGGGCTCTGCTTTCGGCGCACCAGCGACACGCGCACCTGCGGATGCCGGTTGATCACCGCCTCGATCTCTTCGGGATGAACCTTTAATCCGCCGACATTGATGATGCCGCCTTTGCGGCCGACAAAATGATAACGCTCGCCGCGAAGTTCGACGATGTCGCCGGTATCGACGAAGCCGTCGGCGTCGGCCAAGGTTTGCTCGGCACCCAGATAGCCGCAAGACGTGCCCGGGGAGCGGATGCGCAGCGAGCCATCCAGAACCTTGATCTCGACGCCGGCGCGGATCGGGCCGACAAAAGCTGCGGGAAAGCCAGCAAGACCGTCATTGACGTCGAAACCGACGCCAGCTTCGGTCGTGGCGTAGGCATGCCCGATCGCGGCTCGCGGGAATACCGAGCGCAAGCTGTCGAGGATGGCCTGGTCGGCGATCTCCCCCGAGAGCCGCACATAGTGCGGCGCGATTTGGCGGATCGCAGGATTTATCAGCGCACGGCGCCATTGCGACGGCGTGCCGGAGAGATGCGTGACGCCATGCTCCGCCAACCTCGCCAGATGATCGGCGACCGGCTCGCCGGCACTGGAGAGAACGAGCGAGGCGCCGCCGACCACCACACGGAGGAAGATCTGCAAGCCGCCGTAACGGCGAATGTCGTAGAACGTACCCCATACAGCAGCGCCGTCTGCAGCGCTGCGGGCTTGCAGGGCACCGGTCAGACTGGCGAGGTCGTGCCTGACCAGCTTCGGCACGCCGGTTGTGCCCGAGGTCAGCAGCACCCATTCGCTGTGCACGCGATCGGAATGGATTTCAGTGCTCGCAACGATCGACGGCGCGCAGCCGACGCGAACAGCACGATCAAGCGCCTCAGGTTGCGGCGAGCCATCATCGATCACGACGGCATCGATCTCGGCCGCCGCGATTACGGCGCCGAGATGGGCGATGTCGAAATCGGGCGGTAGGATCGCAAGGCGCCGCGCACGGCCGTCGAGCTCGATCAGCGCCAGCGCGGTCGTCAGCTGGCTCGCCGTCGCCAGCAGAACCGACCGGCCGGTCAGGTCCGCGAGCCGGCCACCGAGTGTTGTTCCGCGGTCAAGATCGGTGAACCGGGCCGACGCGGCGCGGTCCCAGAGAAACCGCGGCACCGGCGCGTTCGCGGCAAACTCGCGCAGCGATGGCGCCTTAACGCCCGCCATGCTCGTAGACTTTCACGAACTCGCCCAGCGTCACGGGAAAAACGGCGTCGTCGGCGGCCGTGAACGGATCGATGCCCAGCGTATCCTCAAGGCGTGCGACCAGCACGGCAAAGCCAAGCGAGTTGAGACCGCAATCCGCGAGCACGAGATCCTCCTTGAGCGGCGGCAAGATTTTGCCGTGCTCGCGCGCTATCTGTTCCATCTGCTCGATTATGGTTAATTTCACCGACATTTCCGCGCCTACGGTTTGTTCATTCCGCGTCGGTATATTCACGCAACAATTACGATCAAGTTCATGCGATGGTCGTGGTCAACGCGAATGGCTTTGCCCGTGACGGGACTGCGCTGCCGTAAAATCGTTGAGGCCGATATCGGCGCCGTCGCGTCGCTGCTGGCGCGCGGGTTCCCGAACCACAACCGCCGCTTCTGGCTCGGCGCCTTCGCGGAACTGACCCGGCACGAGCCGCCGCCGGGTTTGCCGAAATATGGTTACCTGTTGGAAAGCAATGGCATTGTGGTCGGCGCCGTCCTGCTGATTTGCTCGACCGTGCCGGCCGGCGACGCCACCGCCACCCGCTGCAATCTGTCCAGCTGGTACGTCGATCCTCCGTTTCGCGCCTACGCGCCGATGCTCGTGTCGCAGGCGCTTCGGCACAAGAACGTCACCTATATGAACGTGTCGTCGGCGCCGCACACGCGGCCGATCATCGAAGCCCAAGGTTTCTCGCGTTATTCCGACGGCATCTTCATCGCTGTCCCGATGCTCAAAGACCTGTTTGGCGGCGCCAAAATTGCGGTATTTGAAGCGCCACGGCAGCCGGACGTCGAATTTGACCGCTCCGACCGGGAGATCTTGCTGCAGCATGCCGCGCACGGCTGCATCAGCTTGTGGTGCGCTACCCCAGAGCGCGCTTATCCTTTCGTGTTCCGCCCTCGCATGGTCAGAGGCTGCATCCCGTGTGCGCAGTTGATTTATTGCCGTGACATCGGCGACTTCGTCCATTTCGCCGGACCGATCGGACGGCTGCTGGCTAGGCGCGGCCGGCCGTTTGTGATCATCGATGCGAACGCTGCCATACCCGGTCTGCTCGGCTGGTTCAGCCGCGGCAACATGCCGAAATATTTCAAGGGACCGCAGCGTCCGCGCCTCGGCGATCTCGCCTATACCGAACACGCCGTGTTGGGGGTGTAGGCCTCCAGCCCGAGCCCGACGTTTTTTCAGCTCCGCCCTCTGGAGCGGGAGGCGAGGCCGGCGTTACAGAGCGAGCGCCTCGCGCACCGGCGCCGGCCAGCCCGGCAGGTCGAGACCATGGGTGGCGAATAGCGCCAATGCCAGGCGATCCATGCCGAAGGCGACGCAGCCGGTGTGCATCACCTGCCCGGCCCCATTGCGCAGATTCCACGCGTTGCCGAAATGATCGCGGTGATAGTTGAAGCTCATGCATGCCGTCGGCTCGCTGGTTGAGCGCACCGGAACCAGCAGCTCGAATTTCAAGGCCTGCTCGATCTGGCTCAGCGCCATCAGCTTGCCGCCGCGGCCGAAGAACGCATCGCTCGCTTGCTCGATGCGGCAAGGAAGCCCCAACTGGTCCGCGATATCCTGCGCTTGCGTCATCCAGCGTCGGCGGAATTCGCCGATCTGTTCCGGCCTGCCGATGCAGACATATTCGCGCATCCGGAACGACTGCAGCCGGTCGAGATCCTTCGACGGCTCGCGGCGGAAGCAGTCGCTGCTGACGTCGATCAATAAGCCTTCGGCCGGCACCTCGCCGCGGCTCGCGACCAATGGATAGACCGGATAACAGGCGGCGGGAGTAAGTACGAGGTCGGCGGCCGACAGTGACGGTGTCCAATCGTGGCCCGCCTCGAAGCGGTCGACGGCGCCCTTGATCTCGGTTTCGGCGCCATTGAGGCAACAAACGCAGCCGAGAAAGTGCGGAAAGCTGTTCAGGTAACCTGACTTCTCCAGTTGCCGGCGGCTCATCACCGGCGGAAATCTCAAGACCTCGGTCCCCGGCTCACGCTGCCGCGAGATCAGCGCTGTGAGCCCGCCGATGACGTCCTCGAAGGCCGCGGTCCGCGCATAGACGCCGTCGATGCCCGATGGCAACAACAGCGCTTCGGCGATCGCATCGAGCGAACGGGTCGGCTTCGGTTCCTTGAATGCTACGTTCATAAACGGCGTTTCACTTTCTGTGTGTGAGGCTTGTTCGGCGCTTTAGTCCCGCAGCGATGCCGGAGGGCCGCTCAACAGCGACGCCATACCCAGATTGGCAAGGATGCGGTCATTGTTGATCATGATCGGCGACGACATGACGTCGCGCAGATTGCGGCCAATGCTGAATTCTCCATCGTTGCGATAGCCGGCCAGGCCGCAGGCCTGCATCGCACTCATGACGGTCGCGACCGCGACCTCGGATGCGTTAACCTTGAGGAGGTTCATGCCGGTCTGAAAGTCGACGGACTCAAGCGCTACCGGGTCGTCCGCAGCCGTTTCGAAGCGCTGTAGCGCACCGGCAATGAGGCTGCGCAAATTCTGCAGCGAGGCTTGGGCGCGTGTCAGATGCGCGGCGCCAGGCGGCAGCGTACCGTCGGCACGTTGGGTCGCCTTGCGCACGAACGCGCGCGCGCGATCGACCGCCGCGGCGGCAATACCGGCCCATGCGCCGCTCCAGGCAAGATGCGCCACCGGCACCATGGTCCGGGTATGAATCTCGTCGTAGCGCGCGGGCAGGATTTGCTCGCTGGCGCCGGAAGCGATCAGCTGGAAACCGGCGCTGCAGGTGCCGCGCATGCCGAGTGCGTCCCAGCGGGTCTGGCGCTCAAGCGTATAGTCCTGCTTGAGGAAAACCACGAGGACCTGGTCGCCGCTCGCCGCATCGGCAGAACGCCGCGCGGTGGTGACAATGCCGTCGGCCGCCTCGCCGTAAGAAATCACACTGGCGCTTCTTTCGAGCATGATGCGCGAACCGCGTCGCTCGATCGGGGCCGCGCTGTTGCGAACGTCGCCGCCGCGTTCACCCTCGGTCGTCGAGGACGCCAGCAGCATTTGCTCGCCGCAAAGCCGGCGCAGCAGCAACTGATGCCAGGCGCTGCCGCGGCTATGTCGCGCGAGGCAAGCCACCTTGGTCTGATGCATCGCGTAGATCATGGCCGTCGAGGCGCAGGCGCGACCCAGCACGTAGCAAACATCGACGATGTCGGAGATGCTCGCGCCCTCGCCGCCGAATTCGCGCGGCACCGCAGCGCCAAGAAGCCGCTCGGCCCGGGCGGCGGCGACCGCTTCCGCCGGGAACCGCGAATTAAAATCGACCGCCGCCGCATGTTCCGCCGCAACCGCAGCGACCCTCTCGGCTCGCGATGCGAGATTGTCCCCGCCCGCATGGCGAAAGTTCGCGGCCGCAACGCCGTGCTCCGCTTCAAGTGGAACAGCAATGCTTTGCAGCGTAGCGGGTCGCATGGTCATGGCAGTCACCTCACTGCGCAATCACGTTCGATCGCCATCGGTGTGCCGCAGAGGTAGCGTAAAATTTCCAAATCATGATGGCGTTCGCCCGGAATTGCCGCTGTTCTTTTGTATAAAGGTTACCAACCGCACACCGTTGGCACGCTCAAGACGACCACCGCGGTAATCAGCGGATAAGCATTCGATGCGATGATCGTCGAAGCGCAAGACTTCAATGAACGGATGGGGACCGTTAACCGTGCTTAATCGCACCAACATCGATCTGACAGACCGCGTCGCTCTCGTGGTGCGCCGGCTCATGGGCAAGCGCTCGATCTTGCGCTCGGTCGGACATGACGACGATCTGCGCGCCAGCGGCCTGTCCTCGCTCGATCTCGTCAATCTCATGCTTTCCGTCGAGGCTGAATTTGCCGTCAAGATTCCCGAGCGCGACATGACGCCGGCGAACTTTCGATCGATCGCGCGCATCGCGGATCTCGTGGGCGCCCTTATTCAGCAGCCGGCGGCCTGACTGACCGCCGTCCCTGGCGCGGCCGCCGCGCCCCACGGTGGCAAGCCGAACGGCGATCCTCCACTGCTTGAAATGATCGCAAGGCCGTCACCTCCTGGTGCCTCGCAAAGCTTCACCAGCATTGCTATGACTTCTGGACCGATCGGCAACCGTGATCGGTCCAGGGGGGACAAATGGAATTCGGCATTCTTTTTACCTCACATCCCAACACCGAGGCCGAACCCTATCCCCACCGCGACGTGCACGCGCGGGTGACGCAGCAAATCCTGCGCGCCGACGAACTTGGCTTTGATTATGCGTGGGTCGCCGAGCATCATTTCAGCAACGAATACGGCATCATGCCCGACGTGTTCGTCTATGCCGCCTACCTTGCGGCGCTGACGAAACGCATCAAGATCGGCACGGCGGTTGTCACGCTGCCGCTCGCCAATCCGTTGCGGGTCGCCGAGAACACCGCGTTCGTCGATATTTTGAGTAACGGCCGTTTCGCCCTCGGCCTCGGTTCGGGCTACCGCAAGTATGAATTTGACGGCTTCGGCGTCGACTTCGACACGCGGCGCGACATCCAGGAGGAGGCGCTGCCGCTCCTTCTGGACCTGTTTCATCACAGACGCGTCGAGCACCACGGCGCGCATTTCCGGTTCAAGGTGAGCGGCCAGTACGAGCTGTTTCCGCATGCCATGCAGGTTCCGCATCCGCCAATCTTTCTCGCCGGCGCCACCGAGCGCTCGATCGGCGTCGCCGCCCGCATGGGTCTTGGTCTCTTTCTCTCAAGCTGGACGCCGTTCGCCGAATTGGCGCGGCAGAGCGCCGGCTACCGCGCGCTGCTGGCGGAAACGCCGCAGGCGCTCCGCGCCAATCCGGCGCGCGGTCACGTCGATGTGGCGCGCTGGGTCTATGTCGCGGAGACCGACGCCAAGGCGAAGCGTGACAGCGAGCCCGGCATCATGCGCAATCTTGCGCATTTCGGCAGCGGGCACACGTCGGGTTACCTGGGAACGGTGTCGCAGGATGTCGGCGCGGCGCCGCGGGACTACGACGCGCTCGCCCGCGACATTATCCTGCACGGCTCGCCGGCAACCGTGAGCGCAAAGATCGAAGAGCTGCGATCGATGGCGCACAATGCCTCGATCATGCTGCATTTCCCGCCGTGGTACGGTGCGGAGCAGGCGCTCGCTTCGCTCGAATTGTTCGCCGGCGAGGTCATGCCGAAATTCCGCCAGGGGCCCCGCGCGCAGAAGCGCGCGTGAAAAATTAAGCGGCGGTGAGTTCGCTGTACCGGCGGTCGGTGACCAGCATCGAGCCTGGATAATGGGTGATGCACAATTCCGGGCGCGAGGCGGCGATGACCGCTTGCGGGGTCACGCCGCACGCCCAGAAAACGGGGATTTCATCGTCGTCAACCGGCACGGCGTCGCCGTAATCGGGCGCAGCGAGATCGGCGATCCCGATCAGCTCCGGCTTGCCAATGTGCACGGGCGCGCCGTGCACCAACGGGTATCGGCTGGTGATCTCGATGGCGCGAATGGCGTCCACGGGCTTGAACGGCCGCATCGACACCACCAGCGGCCCGTGGAAAGGGCCCGCTGAAACCGTTGCGATGGGCGTGCGATACATCGGCGCATTGCGACGGCAGGTGATGTGGCGGATTTCGATGCCGTCTTCGATCAGCGCCTGCTCGAACGAGAACGAGCAGCCGATGACGAAGGTGATGAGATCATCGCGCCACCATTGCGACAAATCTTGCGGCTCGTCGACGAGGGCGCCATCACGCCAGACCCGGTAGCGCGGCACGTCGGTGCGGAGGTCCAGATCATCTCCCAGCGCCGGCAGCCGCCAGTCGCCCGGCGCCGTTACGCCGATCAGCGGACACGGTTTCGGATTAAGCTCACAAAAGCGCAAAAAATCGACGGCGAACGATTCCGGCAGAATGGCAAGATTGGCTTGCACGAACCCGGGCGCCAGGCCGGATGTCGGCCCCCGATGTTCGCCGCGCCGGATACCAAGCCGAGCCGCAAGCCCGGTCGGAGCCAAATCAGCGAAAGCCGTCCGCATCGTGACTGTCGTCATGGCGCCACCGTGCTTGGTCCCAATGCATTTGTCTTTTTTATCATCAATCCGCGATACGGGCATACCTCCGGCGCGACGATCTAACGCGCGGCCGACCGAATAACGCTCTCCAGATCGCGCGCAAAATCGGTTGAAACGCGCGACTAATATCGCGTTTGCTTAAGCAGGGCGATGTCCGTCGACGATTTCGGGGAGTAAGTGACCATGCAGCATCACCGGCGCCAGCATGCGTATCGCGCAACGATTGTTCTCGCCGCCGGTTTGTCGCTCGGCTTTTCGCTTGCGGCAGACGGCAGCGCCGCAGGCGAACGAGCCTGCTCCGGTCAAGATCGGCTTTGTGACCTTCCTCACCGGGCCGGCGGCCGCGCCGTTCGGCATCCCGGATCACAACGCCGCCGAACTCCTGGTCGACGAACTCAACGCCGGCAAAGGTCCCGGCGCCTTATAGCAAGAGTCGGGCTCGGCGGCGCCAAGATCGAGCCGAAATTCGTCGACGAAACCGGCTCCGCCGCCGACGTCGTCACCCAATTCCGCAATCTCGTTGAGCGCGACCACGTCGACGTGGTCGTCGGCTATGTGTCGTCGGGCAGTTGCCTAGCGGTCACGCCGGTCGCCGAAGAACTAAAGCAGCTCACCGTCCTCGACATCTGCGGCACGCCGCGCATCTTCGAGGAAAAGCCGCGCCATTACGTCTTCCGCGTCAATCCGCATGCGACCATGGATAATGTCGCGGCGGCCAAATACGTGCTGAGCAAGTTCAAGGATATTTCGGTCTATTCCGGCATCAATCAGAACTACGCTTGGGGGCAGGATTCCTGGCGCGATTTCCGCCTGGCGATGAAGGACCTCGATCCCAAGGCGACCGTCGACAAGGAGCTGTTGCCGAAACTGTTTGCCGGCGAGTACGGCGCCGAGATTTCGACGTTGCTGACCTCGAATGCGCAGTTCATCCATTCGAGCTTCTACGACGGCGATCTCGAGGCGTTCATCTACCAGGCGGGCGCGCGCGGCTTGCCGCAGCGCATCCCGCTGGTTTTGACCACCGGCGAATCCTCGCTCTGGCGGCTCGGCGCCAAGCTCGCCGACGGCACGATCGTCGGCGCGCGCGGACCGCATACGTTCTTCGCCCACGACAGCGAATTGAACACCTGGTTCCACAAGGCCTACGTCGATCGTTTCAAGGAGCAGCCGATCTATCCGGCCTACGATCTCGCGCAATCGCTGTTCGGCCTCAAGACGGCGTGGGAAAAAGCGCAGGCTAAAAAGGGCGGCGCGCGGCCGACGACCGAAGAGGTGATCGCCGCGTTCGAGGGCATCTCGTTTCCGACGCCGAGCACGACGGTGCAGATGGCGCTCGGCAATGGCCACCAGGGCATCACCGACACCGCCTACGGCACCTACAAGTTCGACAAGGCGGAAGGCAAGCCCGAGATCGTGGACATCGTGCGCTATCCCGCCGAATGCGTGAACCCGCCGGCGGGCGTCAATTCAGTGCCATGGCTCGAGGGCGGCATGAAGGGCGCCAAGTGCGACTGATCGCGACGAACAGCCCGGCGTGCTGACCGCCTTTGCCATCCTGACTGACGGCCTCGTCTACGCGGCCTATCTGTTCCTCGTCGCCGTCGGTCTGACGCTGATCTTCGGCGTGATGAAGATCCTCAATGTCACTCACGGCTCGTTCTATGCATTCGGCGCCTACGGTGCGGCGGTCGCCGTCGGTATATATTTCGACCGCGGCTTGCCCGCCGCCGGCGGCTTTCTGCTGATGGTGCTCGTCGCCATGGCGATCGGGCTCGTGCTCGGGCTCATTCTCGAGCGCGGGCTCCTGCGCCTGGTCTACGGCAAGGACGAGATCATCGTCGTGCTCGTCACCTACGCCGCCTTCCTCATCCTCGAAGACGTCATCCGCCTGATCTTCGGACCTGGCTCCTACGCGCTTTATCAGCCGCTCGGCGTGGCCGGAACCGTCGACGTCGGCGCGCTCGTGCTCTCCGGCTACGACATCGGTCTGGTGGTGCTCGCCGGGCTGATTGCGCTCGGCGCAAGCTTCGCGCTCAAATATACCCGCTGGGGCCGTCTGCTCACGGTGGTGATTTTCGATCGCGAGCTCGCCGCCGCATTCGGCATCAACGTCTCGGCCGTCTACACCATCACCTTCGTCGTCGGCGCCATGCTCGGCGCGCTCGGCGGCGCGGTGATGGCACCGAAAATCGCGGTGACACTCGGCATCGGCGTCGAGGTGATCGTACTCGCTTTCGCCGTGGTGGCGATCGGCGGCATGGGCTCGATCGGCGGCGCCTTTATCGGCGCGCTCATCGTCGGCGAGTGCCGCGCCGCCGCCGTGCATCTCGTGCCGCAGGTCGAATTGTTCGTCATCTATGCGGTGATGGCGCTGGTGCTGATGTTCCGGCCGCAAGGCCTGTTCACCCGCGCGCAGCCGCGAAAGATATAGACGATGGCGTGGCGCTCGATCGTTCCCGGCACACTCGCCTTCGTGATCGTCGCGGCGGCGGCGCCGGCGCTGCCGGCGTGGCTTGTTTCGCTCGCCACCGTCGCATTCGCCAACGCGCTGGTGGTGCTCGGCCTCGTCATCCTGTGGCGCGCCGGGCTGGTGCCGTTCGGGCAGGCGCTGTTCTACGCCATCGGCGCTTATGCGGTGGCGCTGATCACGCGCTATACGGCGTACGCGACGCGTTTGCGCTAATCGCCGCCGGCGCGGTGCTCGCCTGCCTCGCCGCCTTCCTGGTCGGCTTCCTGCTGGCGCGCTATCGCGAAATTTTCTTCTCCATGCTCAGCCTCGCCATGTCGATGATTTTGTATGGCGTGCTGGTGAAGACCGAGACGCTCGGCTCGACCGACGGCTTCGGCGTCGAACCGGCGACTTATTTCGGCTACGCGCCGCAAGGTAAGGCCCACCTTCTGGTCCTGTTCTGGCTGGTGCTGGCTTGTTGCGCTGCGGCGGCCCTGCTCGTCTCGCTCTATTTCCGCTCTATCGCCGGTTCGCTTGCGGTGCCGGTGCGCGACAGCGAGATCCGCCTCGAGTTTCTCGGCGTCTCGGTCAACCGGCTCATTCATCTTAACCTCATGATTGCCGGCACGCTCGCCGGCATCGGCGGCGCCTTGGCGGCGCTGTCGATCGAGCACGTCGATCCCAACATGGCATATTGGACGACGTCCGGCGGATTTCGTGTTCGTGACCATTTTCGCCGGCGCCGGGTCGGTTGCCGCCGCTTTCGTCGGCTCGTTTGTCTTCGAACTGCTGAAGTCGATCGCCTACGACATTCTGCCGGGCACCTGGCAGATATTTCTCGGCACGGTGCTGCTGCTCACCATCCTGTTCCTGCCGGAAGGCATCGGCTCGTTGTCCGGCCGCCTGCGGCGATTGGCGACGCGCAAGTCGACGAGCGCAACGCCGTGAGCGCGCTCCTCGTCGCCCGCAACGTGGAAAAGACCTTCGGCTCCGTCGTCGCCGCGCGCAACATCAACGTCGCCGTGCCGGCGCTGCAGACCGTCGGCATCATCGGCGCCAACGGCGCCGGCAAGACCACCTTCGTCAACATGATCACCGGCCATCTGCGACCCAGCCAAGGCACCATCCTGTTCGAGGACCGCGACATCACCGGCCGGCCGTCGCGCGAGATCACGCGGCTGGGCATCGCCCGCTCCTTTCAAGTCCCGCAGATCTTCTCCTCGCTGACCGTGCTGGAAAACATGTGCGCGGCAACCGCGATCGCGCACGCTTCGGGCGGGCTTCTGAGCCAGGTGCTCACGCCGTTGCATTCGCCCCGAACTCTGGCCGAGAGCGAAGCCGCGCTCGAATTGTTTCGCATCGCCGCCTATCGCCATTCGGCTGCGGCGACACTGCCGCAGGGCGTGCGCAAACTCCTCGACATCGCCATGGCGGTAGCGGCCGCGCCGCGCGTTCTCCTGCTCGACGAACCGACCAGCGGCATCTCGATCGAGGAAAAATTCGGCTTGATGGACGTGGTGATGGCGGCGCTGAAAGACCGCCGCATCACCGTGCTGTTCGTCGAGCACGACATGGACATCGTCGAGCGCTTCGCCGACCGCGTGCTCGCGTTCTACGACGGCGCGGTGATCGCCGACGGGACTCCGGTGGAAACGCTGGAAAATCCGCGCATTCAGGAGCTGATCAGCGGGCCGAAGCTCAAGGCCAGAGCGCCGGACGCGAGCGATGCTTAAAGTCGCCAATCTCCACGTTTCGATCGGCGCCGTCGTCGTCATCCGCGACGTATCGCTTGAGCTCGAAGCGGGCGAAATGTGCGGGCTCATCGGCCGCAACGGCGCCGGCAAGACGACGCTGATGCGCGCCTTGATGGGCGCGTTGCCGGCGAGCGGTACGGCGGAGTTCGCCGGCGTCGATCTGCTGCGGCTGCCGCCGCATCGCCGCGTTGCGCACGGCATCGGCTATATGCCCGAGGATCGCCGGCTGGTGCCCGAGTTCACGGTCGAGCAGAACATTCGCCTGCCGAGCTGGGCGGCGACGCTTTCCGGCGTCGACGAGCGGCTCGACTGGATTTTCACCATCATGCCGGAAGTGGCGCGCGTTCGCGAACGGCCTGCGCTCGAACTGTCCGGCGGCCAGCAAAAGATGGTGGCGCTGGCGCGCGCGCTCATGGCCGGCCGGCGCATGCTGCTCCTCGACGAGCCATTCGAAGGGTTGGCGCCCGCGCTCGCCCGGCGGCTTGGCGAAGTCTTGGCCAATCTCAAGGCGCAGTCGGTTTCGGTGCTGCTCTCCGAATCAAACGAGGTGCACGTCGCCGATTTGCTCGCTCGCGCCTATCGGATCGAGCGCGGGGCGGTGACGCCGGCGTGACGGAGCTTCAGTCATTGCCGCCTCCGCCCTTGGGGAGACTCTAAGGGTTCAGCGATCGGACCCCTTGCGCAGAAACGCCTTCAGCGCTTCTACGTCTTTCTTGTCGCCGACGAAATCCTTGGCGATGCGCTCATAAAAATATGCAGCGCCTTGGTAGAGCTCGCGCGCGGCAGGGTCCTCGCCGACGAAGCGGGCGATCTCCTGCATCTCCGCGATCCATCGGTAAGCCTTCGCGGGCATCATCGGCAGCTGCTGCCTGAACTGGGCGAGCATCTCCTTTTGACTAAAGCCAAGCTCCTCGAACAAAGCTTCGGCGGAGCCGGCGCGCGTTGCCGCCAGCATCATCGCCGCGCCGATTGCCTGCGTGCCCTTGGTGATACCGGCGTAGGACATCTTCAGCGCCGAGGCCGCGCCCGGCGGACCGGCGAGCACGCGCACGTCAAGTCCATATTGGCGCAAAGTGGCAAAGCGCGGCGCCGCTTCGCCGGAAGCGTAGAATCGCGGCTCGGACACCCTGCCCTCCGCCGCGAGCGGAGGAGCGTTGGCCGGAGGCGGCGGGCCGATGATCCCCGCGTCGACGAACGGACAGCCGGTCGGCGCGATGGCCGCCGCGACGCGGGTGACCGTGTTTGGATTGATGGCGTTGCAATCGACATAAACCGGCTCGGCGTTACTTGCTTTCAGCGCCGGCGCAAAACGCTGGGCAAGCGCCAGCGCGTCACCGGGCGGCAGGATCGAAAGGATGAAATCGGCGGCAGCTATTTCCTCATCGCTCGCCGCGATCATTCCGGCGGCCGTAGCCCGCGCGGCGGTGCTTTCGCCGCGGCCCGTGAGCGAGGTCAGCACTTTGACGCCGCGATCGGTGAGCCTTTTCCCGACTGCCGCGCCCATAGCGCCGGGCGCGACCACTGCGACAACAGGAGACATGATGTTCTTAACTGCTAAAGCCTGGTCTGAGCGCCGCGAAATCGGCCATTAGGCCGTGCTGCCGAGCCCAAGCCTTATAGGCCTTCTGGCGCCTTCACGTCAGGGGCGTGTTGCAGACGCCGGCGCAGCGCCGGCACCCGGCCGTCGGCACTTGGCTGATAGAACACGCTGTAGCGCGCTGCGGCTTCGGCAAACACCCGCGCGTCGGCAGGCTTTTTCACCTCAAAGGAATCGAAGCCGGCACGCAGTAGAAACTGGAACTGGTCGCGCAGCACATCGCCGGTGGCGCGCAGCTCGCCGCGATAGGAGTAGCGCTCGCGCAGCAATCGCGCCTGACTGTAGGCGCGGCCGTCGCGGAACTTGGGAAAAACCAGGGCGATGAGCGCGAGGTGGCCGAGCCACGGCTCGAGCTCCGCCACGCGCCGGTCGTTCGGCCATATTACGCCCAGCGAACCGTCGCGGCGGATCAGTACGTCTGCTTCCGCCAGGAATCGCTTCGCCGAGACGATGACCTGGACCCGATCCGGCAACGCCGCCTCATCGGCGATGCGGACGAAACGGTCCTCGACGATCTGACCTGCCCTAACGAGCGGCATAGACGCGCTCCCTGAATGGCTCGATCCCGGTGCGCTTGAGCGTATCGATGAACAACTCGTCCGGCCGCTCGGCGCAGCTCGATATACGCGGCAGCGATGTCTTCAACGACGTCGGCCACTTGCAGGTAAGGCACCGCCGGCCCGATCAGCACGCCGAGTTCGGCGCCTTCATCGGCCTTGCCGCCGAGCGTGATCTGATAAAACTCTTCGCCGTTCTTCTCGACCCCGAGAATGCCGATATGCCCAACGTGGTGATGGCCGCAGGCGTTGATGCAGCCCGAGATATTGATGTGCAGCCGGCCGAGATCGCGAGCCAGATCGAAGTTGCGAAAGCGCCGCGTGATCTCCTGCGCGATCGGTATCGAGCGCGCATTGGCGAGACTGCAATAGTCGAGGCCCGGACAGGAGATGATGTCGGAAACAAGCCCGACATTGGGTGTGGCGACGCCGATCGCATCGAGCGCCCGCCACAGCGACACCAGGTCGCGCTGGGCGACATGGGGCAAAACTAGGTTCTGCTCGTGACCGACGCGGATTTCGCCAAATGAATAGCGCTCGGCAAGGTCGGCAATCGCATCCATCTGCTCGGCGGTCGCATCCCCGGGCGTGCCGCCTTCGGGCTTGAGCGACAGCGTGACGATGGCGTAGCCCGGCACCTTGTGATTAGCGACCGAATTGCTCATCCAGCCGTCGAAGCGGGCGTCGCCACGGCGCGCCGCAGCGAGCGCCGGCGGGCTGTCGTCGAGCTTCTCGTAGGCCGGATAGCGGAAGCGACCGGCAATTTCATCAAATATCGCGTCATCGAGCGCCAGCGCGCCGTCCTTGATGCTTTGCCATTCGGCTTCGACTTCGTTGGCGAAGGCTTCGACACCGAGCTCGTGCACCAGAATCTTGATGCGCGCCTTGTAGATGTTGTCGCGCCGGCCGAACTGGTTATAGGTGCGCAGCACCGCCTCGACATAGCTCAAGACGTCGCGCTGCGGCAGGAACGGCCTGATGGTCTTGGCGAGAAACGGCGTGCGCCCGAGCCCGCCGCCGACCATGACTTGGAAGCCGAGCTCGCCAGCGCTGTTGCGATAAAGCCGCAAGCCGAGATCGTGGATGCGGAGCGCGGCGCGATCATGACTAGACGCGCCGACCGCAATCTTGAACTTGCGCGGCATGAACGAAAACTCGGGATGCAGTGTCACATGCTGTCGGATCAGCTCGGCGGAGATGCGCGGATCCTCAATCTCGTCGGGAGCCACGCCGGCCCATTGGTCGGTGGTAATGTTGCGCACGACGTTGCCGCTGGTTTGCATGCCATGCATGCCGACACCGGCGAGATCGGCCATGGCGTCGGGGAGTTCTTCCAGCTTGATCCAGTGATACTGGATGTTCTGCCGGGTGGTGAAATGGCCGTAGCCGCGATCGTAGCGGCGCGCGACGTGCGCCAGCATGCGCAATTGTGCCGAGGAGAGCGTGCCGTAAGGAATCGCGGTACGCAGCATGTAAGCGTGCAGCTGCAGATAGACGCCGTTCATCAGCCGCAACGGCTTGAACTCGTCCTCGGTCAATTCGCCAGACAGGCGCCGCGCGACCTGATCGCGGAATTCCGCCACCCGCTCGGCGACCAGCGTCCGGTCAAGATCATCGTAGGCGTACATGCCCGCATTGGCTCTTATGTTTGCGCGTGAAGCTGTTCCGACAGCACGTCTTTAACGCCGCACATCGCCGGAAGATCGATCGTTGGGCCACGAAGCCAAATCCGCTCACGGAGATTGCCCGGCTGCACTTCGCCATCGCGGGTCAATCTAACCGGCGCGACATAGGGGCCGACCGCACGCAGATCGTCGGCAACAGCGGCCTGCATCAGCGAACGAGCGTCCGCGGCATCGCTCGTGACCGTAGCGTAACCCAATGATGTGGTCCAACCGCCGCCCGAGCGGAAATATACCACCGCGCCGTCGCCGACACGGTTGGCCGTAACGACGATCGGCCCGGTGATTTTGATCTTTTGTTCCAGCGGCGAGGTCATGGGTGCTTCTCAATTTGCGTCCGCGATTGCCAAGGGTTCTCAATACCCCTCGCGAGAAATGACCTCCTATATAATGGCTCTGACGGAGGGAAAGAAGAAGATTATTCTACCAAATAGGAGTATCGAGGGAGCATAATATCGCATCACGCTAATTAGTCCGAGAAAGTCCTTGTTTTCGGGCCGTTCGGCCGGCGTCGGTCGCTCGCGACGCCCAGCCACTCCGCGTCGGCACAAAAACCGCTCAGCGAAACTAACCGAGTCCGCGCGGCAAGTAGCCGGTCGCAATCGCTGCGATTTCGCCGGCATTGTCAGGCGGCTCCTGGCCGCGCCAGACCACGTGCATGTCGGGCCGCAACAAAATCAGATCGTAGCCGTAGAGATCACGCACGATGCGATCGGGGATGTCGAGCACCATCACCGGCGCGCCGTAAGAGCGGATGGCGGCGGCAAGAACGCTCACATCCGCGCTGGTGCCGCCAAGCTTGAGGATCGTGTAACCGTCGGGAATGTGATCCTGCAGCGCCGTGCCGTCGTCGCGCCACACATGCGGCAGGCGAGCGCCTGGCCAGGTGGTTGGATGATAGTCGCGGAACAAATGTTCCGGACCGCCCGGTATGTTGCAGATGATCGGTAAATCGACATAGCGATAGCCAAGCTCCGCGCCGATCATTTCGTTGCTCTTGCGCTGTTCGAGCGCGGCGACGGCGCTGAGATTTCGCCGCGTCTGTTCGCCCGCCGGCGTGGCGTCGCGGATATCCGGGCGCCACATGGCGCGCCACTTGCGCCGGCCGAGCGTCGCATAGCGCGATGCGCCGACGTTGCGCTCTCCGACCTGGCGCCGCTCGATTTCGTAGGATTGCAGCAGACCCGGCCCGCCCCAGCCGCGCAGCGTCGCCGCGAGCTTCCAGGAAAGATCGATAGCGTCGCCGACGCCGGAATTCATGCCGAGGCCGCCGGTCGGGATCACCAGGTGTACGGCGTCGCCGGCGAGGAAGACGCGATCCTTGCCGTAGCGATCGGCGAGCAACAAATTCTGCCGCCACGGAGCGCACGACAGCATCTCGTATTTGATCGGAACGCCAATCGTCTTTTCGAACTGGCTGTTCATTTCAGCGGCGGTTTCGACGACGGAGTGGAGCGTCCAGTGTCGAGTCGAGTCCTGCATGATCAGAAACGTGGCCCTGTCATCGGCCACGTGATAGTGCCGCCCCTTGCCGGGACCCTTGCCGATGGGCAGCCGGTCAAACAGATCGTCGCAACGGTAGAGCGCCTGCCGCAGCTCCAATAAATTCCCTTCGCCGCTCAGCTCGATGCCGAGTTCCTTGCGCACCGCACTGGCACCACCGTCGCAGCCGACGAGATAGGAAACGCGTAGCTCCTGGATGCTGCCGCCGCTTGTGCGCACGCGCGCGGTGACGCCGTTGCCGTCCTGCCGCAGCGACAGGAACTCGCAGCCGAAGCGAACGGTGACGGTGGGAATGGCCTCAGCCATGGATTTCAACAGCGGCTCCAGTGTGTATTGCGAGATGAGCTGATAGGGCTCAAGCGGGAGACTGCCGTCATTGGTCGCGCGCACATTGGCCTGCGCTTGCGCGACCGAGGGATAGGGGAGATGCAGCAGCGGCGGCTCGTTCAGCGCCAGAACGATATAAACGTCCATCGGGCAATCGGATCGCAATCCGGCGGCGCGGATTTGCTGCGCCAGTCCCATGCGCCGGTAGATTTCGATGGTGCGCGCGTTAATGCGCTCCATTTTCGGCAGAAAAGCCGGGGATTCCTTCTGCTCGATGAGCATGCACTTTATTCCGCGCCGGCCCAAGTCGATGGCGAGCGTCAGTCCGGTGGGCCCGGCACCCACAATCAGAACTTCGCTGTCCATCGCGTCTGCGATCAATCTTCCGGCGACGGGCCGCACCAGCCGGGCAAGTAGCCGGCGTCGGCGCTCTTGGCCAATTGGAGCGCTTTGTCAATGGCGCCATCGAAGTCGCGTTCGACCATCCTGCGCTTGATGCGCCGGCGCAGAAAATCGGCCCAGAGGAATTCGCTGAACGGCGTCGTATCCTTGGCGAAACCGCCGGCGCGCCGCAATTCACCGGCGAGCGAGCGGAACGGATCGTCGACCAGCGCGGATACTGATGCCGGGATGTCGCGGTAGTGGCGGCGGCGACCCTCGGCGTCGAACGGATGCATCCAGTTGCGATTGTCCATCACCGTCCAGAACGCATCACGATCGAGCGAGCTCAGGTCGGCAATGACGGTCACGGCCAGATCCTTGACACCCTCCTCATGAAGCGCGCGGGCGAGGTGGTGATGATCAACGATGTAATGCCGGAGCTTCGGTCCGAGGATCACCGGGATCATGTGCTTGCCGAGGAATTCCCCGCCTTTCTTTGAGCGGGTCTCGCGCCAGTGTTTGCGCTTGGCCAGCACTTCGCGCATGCCGACGGTGATCTGGGTCGGGCGCAGAGCGGCAATGGTAACCGTTGTAAGGACTGGCTCGCGGACCACGGTCATCTTGGTCACCAGCGCATCGGCCGCGCCGCTCAACATCTCGAATAAGACGCCATGTGAGCCACGGTGAGCCGCCGCATGACGCTTCTCGCATCTTCCGGATCAGTGCGCGCTATTGATACACGATCGCTCGCACGCGCCCGGCTGGTGTTGTTTGGTACGACACGAGCCCGCCGTGCACAAGTGCGCGGCGCGGTACGGTCGGTGCCCCGGCACCTGCCGACCGCAGACATGAACGCGCCTTTGAGAGCCGGACACCAAGCTCGCGGGGCGACCGCGAACGATTATAATGTGGAGAATCGCGGAACCTCGGTCAGAGGCTTCATGAGAGCGCATCATGAGCAAAACGCTTATCCGAACGGTTGCCCTCGTCGTCATCTCGATCTCGCTGCTTTGGGCCGATCGGCAGCCGGCGCACGGTCAGCAGCGCGTCTCGTCTGTGGCCAAGCCGACCCACGCGAGCTGCCAGCGTTCCGGGTTCCGCGTCGTCGTCGATGTCGGCCACACGGTCGAGGTGCCCGGTGCCGACAGCGCCCGCGGCGTTCCCGAATACGCTTTCAATCTTCGCCTTGCCGACGAGATCGAGCAAGCGCTGCTCGATGCCGGTTTCGCCAAGGCCGTTCGGCTTATTACCGCAACGGCCCCCTGGCAGGGCCTGGTCGAGCGAGCCGACCGCGCCAACAAAATGCACGCCGATCTCTTCATCTCGATCCATCACGATTCAGTGCCGGATTATCTGATCGAAACTTGGGACTACGAGGGACAGCAGCATCAATTCAGCGACCGCTTCACGGGCTACGCGATCTTCATCTCCAATGACAACGCCGATCGCCAAGGCAGTCTGCAATTTGGCGGCCTCTTGGGCAAAGAGCTGCAAGCGCGCGGCTTGCACTACACGCCGCACTATACGCTGCCATTGATGGGTAAATACCGCCACGCACTGCTCGACCCGGCGGCCGGCGTCTACCGTTACGATCAATTAATCGTATTGCGGCACACGGAAATGCCGGCGGTGCTACTGGAGGCCGGATCGATCGTCAATCGCCAGGAGGAGCTGGAATTGGCAACCCCCGAGCGCCGCGCACTCACCAGCGCGGCGGTTGCCGCCGCGGTCGAGGATTTCTGCGCGGCGCGGGCCAACGTTCAGAACGTGAAGCGGCTGCCGGCGCCAAATGCAACGGCAGCGCCGAGGCGCGCCAATCCCGTCTCTCTCTCGCACACTGATAATCGGCCCACGAGAAAAATTCAAAGGCCCGGGAATAAACCGCGCCATAGCTCAATCTACTCCTCGGAAGCCGCGTTGGATTGGCTTCGAGGAGACAGGCAAATGCGCGAATTCGATGGTGAGGACGGGCTGAACCGGCGGAAGGTGCTCGAATGCATGACCTGGGTCGGCACCGGCGTGCTGTGGACCATTTCCGGTGGCGTGCCCCATTCGCCCGGGCTGATCGATACCGCCGTGGCGCAGGAGGCGCGCGGCCTGACGTTCCTGCAGATCAGCGACAGTCATGTCGGTTTCGACAAGCCGGCCAATCCGAACGCTCTCGGTACGCTTGAAGAGGCGGTGCACCGGATCAACGCATTGCCGGTCAAGCCGGCCTTTATGATCCATACCGGTGACATCAGTCATTTGTCGAAACCGTCACAGTTCGACGATGCCGACCGCATCATCTCGCAGACGCGCCTCGACGTGCACTATGTGCCCGGCGAGCACGACTTCCTCGACGAAGAGCGGAAACTCTATCGCGAACGGTACGGCCGCGGCAGTAACGGGGCCGGCTGGTACAGTTTCGACGCCAACGGCGTGCACTTTATCGGCCTCGTCAACGTGGTCGATCTGAAAGCCGGCGGGCTCGGCAATCTCGGCAACGAACAGCTCGAATGGCTCGAAGCCGACGTGAAGGGGCGGTCGGCCTCCGCACCGATCGTCGTATTCGCTCATATCCCGCTTTGGACCGTGTATCCGGAATGGGGCTGGGGCACCGACGACGGCGGTCGCGCCCTCGAACTGCTCAAGGGTTTTGGTTCGGTCACGGTGCTCAACGGACATATCCACCAGGTCATGCAGAAGGTCGAGGGCAACGTCACCTTCCACACCGCCCGCTCGACCGCGTTTCCGCAGCCGGCGCCGGGCACCGCTCCGTCGCCGGGCCCGCTCAAAGTCGCCGACGACAAACTGCGCACACTGCTTGGCACCGCCAGCATCACATTCCGGCGCGGCGCGGAGCGGCTCGCGATCGTCGACACGGCGCTGCAAAGCTAACGGAGAACTTCAGCCATGCGAACCAAGCTCGGGAGCTTGATCGTCGCGGCCGCGCTCGGCGCGGCTGCCGCCCCCTCCTTGCGCTATTCGTGCTGCCGGTCCGGGCGCAAGATGCGGCAAGTACAGTCGGCATCGAGAATTTCACCTTCAATCCGCAGCGGCTCACGGTGAAGGCCGGCTCGACCGTTACCTGGACCAACAAGGATGACATCCCGCACGCGATTGCGGCGGTGAACAAGGAGTTCAAATCGAAGGCGTTGGACACCGGAGACGCTTATTCATTTACCTTCGCCGTGCCGGGGACTTACGAGTATTTCTGCTCGCTTCATCCGCACATGACCGGGACGATCGTGGTAGAAACGGCGACCGGCAGCGCTGCGCATTGATGCTCGATCGGCCGCAGCAACAAGCCGCAATGGCACCGTGGACGGCCGCGCGCACGACAATGACAGCCGATGCAGATGCCGACCACGATAGAGCGCGGCGCTTTCGCGACGCCGCGCTGCCCCATCTCGACGACGTCTTTGCGCTGGCCGGCTACCTGATGCGCAACACCGCGGACGCCGAAGACGCAGTTCAGGAGTGCTACCTGCGGGCATTGCACCATTTCGACAGCTACCGTGGTCCGGCGATGAAGCCATGGCTGCTGACGATCCTGCGGAACGTTTGCAATGCCGAATTCGCACGCCGCGGCAAACAAGCGGTGGCGGCCGATCAAGCCAGCGAAGAGGCGGCCGAAGAAACCGCACCGTTGTGGCGGGAGCCGGAAGCCTCGCCGGAATCCCTGATGCTGCGTGAGCATGACGCCGCCACGATCCGTCGGCTCGTGGCCGCGTTGCCGCAACCGTTTCGCGAGGCCGTCGTACTGCGTGAGATCAACGAGTTGTCCTATCAGGAAATCGCCCAGGTCGCCGGAGTGCCCGTGGGCACGGTGATGTCGCGGCTGGCCCGCGCGCGGTCGATGCTGCGTTCGGCATGGAACGTTGCAGAAGGAGCGACGCCATGAACTGCGCCGAATGTGAGATCCTCATTCATGCCCTTATCGACAATGAGCTCGATGCCGGCCACACGCGCGATGTCGAGACCCACATAGCGTCGTGCGCCGCTTGCGCGGACAAGCTCAACACATTCCGCGCGATGCGCACGACGATGGCGCAGGCGAAGTTGAAGGAGCCTGCACCGGCAGCGCTGCGCAGCCGCATCGAGGCCGCGCTGCCTTTGCCTCCGGCCCGGGTGATCGCGCCGCGCCAATTCTTTCAGCCGTCCCGGCGCACGTTCTTCGGCGGTTTTGCTGCCGGCACCGCCGTTTCAGCCGCGATCGCCGCAAGCCTCGTGCTCACCTTTTTCCGCAGCGATCAGGAGGATGTGGTCGCCAACAAGGTCGTCTCGGCGCATATCCGCTCGTTGCAGGCCGGCCATCTGATGGATGTCGAAACGAGCGACCGGCACACGGTCAAACCGTGGTTCAACGGCAAGCTCGACGTGGCGCCGCCGGTCATCGATCTCACGGCGCAGGGCTTCACGCTCCTCGGCGGCCGCCTCGATTACGTCGATGGCGAACCGGTGGCCTCGATCGTTTATCAACGCCGCAAACACGTCATCAATTTATTCATCGCCCAGCGATTGGGCGATACGCGTGGCAGCCCCAAGGCCCGGACGATCCAGGGTTACAGCGTTCGCCATTGGTCGGAAAAAGGGCTCGACTTCTGGGCGGTCAGCGACCTCAACGCTGACGAACTCGATGAATTTTGCCGCATCTTTGCCGCCGCATTGCGACCCTCGCCGGGGCCTTCCTGACTGGCTTCCGCCCGCGTTACGGGTTACATCAAGCCCTGAAGTCGACCGCATTGACTGCTTTTCGCCGGCGACGGGCTACTGGAAACCAATCCCGCGCCGGACGTTGCCCCGATCATGGATCAGCGCACCGACAACGAACGTCGCCAAGACACCATGCCGGGCCGGGAAATGCGCAAGACCCGGTCATGGGTCGACAGGATGCGGCAGCGGCGCCGCACGGTCCTGGTCGTGACGGCGCTGATCATCGCCGCGCTGATTGCTGTCGTAGTGTGGTGGGTCAGCTTAAGCGGTTATGAAACGACCGACGATGCCTTCATCGATGCCCGCACGGTATCGATCAGTTCGCAGGTCAATGCCGCCATTGTCGACGTCCCGGTCACGGACAATCAACTGGTCGAGGCGGGTGCCGTCCTGGTACGCCTCGACGATCGCGACTACAAAGTTCAGCTTGATCAGGCCAAGGCGCAAGTCGACCAGGCAGCGGCCAATATCGCCAACATCGACGCCCAGATCGTCGCCCAACAGGCGCGCATCGAGCAGGCCCAGCAGCAGACCGCGCAGGCGCAAGCGGCGCTTGTTTTTGCCCAACAGCAAAACGAACGCTATCAAACCCTGGTCAAGAACGGCGCCGGGACCGTGGAAGCCGCGCAGCAATACGCGTCCGGTCTGCTGCAGGCGCAGGCCGCCTATTCCGCCGCGCAGCGCAACTCAATCGCCAACGAAAAGCAGCTTCCGGTACTGCGGGCGCAGCGAACGCAGGCCGACGCGCAATTGGAGCAAGCGCGGGCCGCGCAGGAGCAGGCTGAAGTCAATCTGTCGCGCACGATCATTGCCGCACCGGTCGCCGGGCGTGTGGCGCGGCTCACCGCCGCCAAAGGCGACTACGCCGCGGTGGGTCAGGCGCTGATCATGTTCGTGCCGCGCGAGGTCTGGGTCACGGCGAATTTCAAGGAGACGCAACTGCGGACGATACGGCCCGGCGATCCCGTCGACATCGAGATCGACGCCTACCCGCAGCGTAAGTTCAAGGGCCGCGTCGACAGCATCCAGGCCGGCAGCGGCACCGCTTTCAGCCTGTTGCCGGCCGAGAATGCGACCGGCAATTACGTCAAGATCGTCCAGCGCGTTCCGGTCAAGATCGTGTTCGACCAACCGCCCGACGTGCTGCTCGGGCCCGGCATGTCGGTCGTGCCGACCGTCAAGATAAAATGAGCGATCAGCGGCAATACTCCGGTCGCGAAAGCCGCTCGGCGGCAGGCGATCGCAGCCCCTGGCTGATCGCCATCGTCGTTTCCATCGCCACCTTCATGGTCGTGCTCGACACTGCGATCGCCAACGTGGCGCTGCGCTACATCGCCGGGAGTCTCGCAGTCAGCGTCGACGAAAGCACCTGGGTCGTCACCACCTATCTCATCGCCAACGCCATCATTCTGCCGGTGAGCGGCTGGCTGTCGAATGTGATCGGCCGCAAGCGCTTCTACATGATCTGCGTCGCGCTGTTTACAATCGCGTCGCTGCTCTGCGGCTTGGCCTCGAGCCTCACTGCCCTGATTGTGTTCCGGATTCTGCAAGGACTCGGCGGCGGCGGCATGCCGACCAGCGAGCAGGCCATGCTGGCCGATACGTTCTCTGTACGACAGCGCCCGCAGGCTTTCGCGATCTATGGCATTGCCGTGATCGTGGCGCCCACCGTCGGTCCCACCATCGGCGGCTGGATCACCGACAATTACTCCTGGCATTGGATTTTCTTCATTAACGTTCCGTTCGGCATCCTGTCGCTGGTGCTCGTGCAGTGGCTGGTGGTCGAACCGGAAGTGCTCGAACGCGAGCGCCGCGAACGCTTGGCCCGTGGCCTCAAGATCGACTGGGTGGGCTTTGCGCTGATTGGGCTGGTTTTCGGCAGCCTCGAAATGGTGCTCGACCGCGGTCAAATCGACGACTGGTTTAACTCGACCACGATCATCACCTTCGCTACCATTTCCGCCTGCGCGTTCATTTTCTTCATCCCCTGGGAGCTCACCCGCGATGACCCCATCGTGGATCTGCGGCTGCTATTCCAGCGCCAATTCGGCATGGCCTTCATAGCAATGCTGGCCGTGGGGGCGGTCCTGTTCGGTTCGAACCAGATCACGCCGCAGCTTATGCAGACGAATTTTCCGTACACGGCGATGCTATCCGGCCTCGCCATGATGCCGGGCGGCCTGGCAATGCTGCTGATGATGCCCCTTGCCGGTCAAATCATCCCGCGCATGGAGCCTAAATATTGGATGGCGATCGGGTTCACGATCATCGCGCTGGCCATGTGGTATTCGACCTCTCTCGTCCCCGATGCAAGCTTTTCCTATTTCGCGACGGTGCGCGTTTTTCAGACGATCGGAATGCCGTTCATGTTCATTCCGATCAATTCCGTCGCCTATACCGGACTGCCGCCGCAAAAGACCAGCGAGGCGTCCGCGCTCGTCAACGTCGCCCGCAACCTCGGCGGCAGCGTCGGCGTATCGCTCGCCAATACCGAACTGGTGCAGCGCTCCCAATTTCATCAGGCGCGGCTGGTGGAGAATCTGACTCCTTCTTCGCCGGTCTTGCAATCCACGCTGCATAACATGACGCAATATTTCGCCCACAGTGGCGCCCCCTCCAACGCGCAGGGCCGCGCCATTGGCTATATCGGCCAATTGGTCAGCAACCAGGCCGCGCTCATGGCCTATATCGATATTTTCTACAGCTGGGCCATCTTCGCCGCAGTGCTCGTACCGATCGTGCTGTTGCTGATCCGGCGCGTGGGACCGCTAAGCGGTCAGGCGGCCGCCGGGCACTGACGAGCCCGCACCACCGCCGCTGCCGCCCTTATCCTGCGCAAGCCGATGAAAAATTGCGCCTAAGCCGGACCTCGCCTGAAGCAAGGCGGCTTTGCGACGCCGTCGGGGATACGGGAAAAACCCTATGGGCGCGAGCTGCGGCGCAACGGAAAAAGCAAAAGGCATAATTGCGTCACGCTTCTGCGGTCCAATGACACTGGAGCATCTCGGCCGGCACCAATCTTGCTTGAAGACGTTGTCGGAGGGGGTGGTGGGGGGCTGTCATGAAGGACCCCGGACCCAAATGCCGGGAAGAAAGGAGTCGCCAATGTGTGACTTTAGCCTCCAAAGCGTGCGGTCGCGACCGGCAAAAGTCGGCGATAAGCTTGTGACGCGTGATTTCGGTACCGGAACACGTGGCTTCGCCGCCGCCGATGATCTCGGTATGGCGGTATGTTTGTTGCCAGGAACGGAGCTGGCGTTCGGCGGCGAGGTTGCTTGCCTCCCCGCCGGTCTGCTCGGTTGGAAGACCAAGACGATCAATCACCAGACCGCCATCTTCCGCCAGGTCAACAAGGAGAAGTTGGCCGCGCATCACGACGCGCTTGAGTTTCCCGATGGGCGCACCGTGTTGCTGACGCTTCTATGCGAGGGTCAGGCGGCAACCGTTCTGCAGTTACCGGCGCAACCGAAGACCGAAGCCGAGGCACGCGAACAGGAACGGGTTGGTTTCCTCGGCTGAGGCCTACACCGACCGCTCACCGCTGCCGTTCATGCAGCCGGTGCGCAGCGAAGGTCACCAAACCGGCCGCCCAGGGCTGGGCGGCCGGCGTTTCCGAGCGGCTAGGATCTAAGCCGGCCACCATTGACGTAGGTCAATGAACGCGGAGCAGCCTCCCTTATTCTTGCTGATTTGAAGCGAGATCCGGATGACTGTGACCGCCCCTACCGCACGCAATGGCCTGACCGCCGGAACGCAGACCGCCGGAATGCAGATCGATTGGATGCCGTATCTGACCGGGGCGGGTATTGGCGTATTGAGCTGGGCCGCCTTCGCCGTCGCCGACGATCCGCTCGGCATCACCACAGCGCTCTCCGCGATCGCCGGTTTCGCCGTCATGCCTTTTGTCGGTGCCGCGACTGTCTGGCACAACGGCTATTGGGCGCAGAACATTCCAGGCCTTTCCTACGGCACGCTGTTTCTACTCGGCGTCATGCTCGGGGCATTCGCGGCTTCGGTATGGGCCGGACAATTCCATGTCGAGACCGTGCCGGCGGCGTGGCGCCGCCGCTTCGGCCCATCGGTTATGCGCCGTTTCACCGCCGCGTTTTTCGGCGGCGCCATCGAAATGTACGGGGCGCGGCTTGCCGGCGGCTGTGCCAGCGGCCATGGCATCAGCGGGACCTTGCAATTGGCGCTGTCGAGTTGGGTCTTTACGATCGTGATGTTCGGCACCGCCGTTTTGTTCGGACTGTATCTATTTGGCGACGGCGAGGTCCGGCCATGACTCTTCCCGTCACCGGGCCGGCGCTGCTCGCTCTTGGCATCGTGTTCGGCCTCGTTTTCGGCTGGCTCCTGCAGCGCGCCCGCCTCACCGACACCAACGTGATCGTCGCGCAACTGCGGTTGCGCGATTACACTCTGTTCAAGGTGATGCTGACCGCGATCATTGTCGGCGGCATCGGCGTTTTCGTTTTGCATTCGGGCGGCCTCGCCGCCTATCACATCAAGCCGGCAAACCTCCTGGCGGTGGCGCTCGGCGCCGTGCTGTTCGGGGTCGGGATGGCGATCTACGGCTATTGTCCGGGCACCGGCCTTGCCGCCATCGGCACCGGCAGCCTGCACGCGCTCGCCGGCGCCATCGGCATGCTGGCCGGCGCGATCGCGTTTGCCTTTTCCTTCGACTGGATCAAGGCCGAGCTGTTGCCGATCGCCGCCGCCGGCTCGGTTCGGCTCCCCGCGCTGACCGGTATCCCGGACCTCGCGTGGTTTGCCGCTCTTGTTTTTGTCGCCGTTCCGGCACTCCTCATCCTGGAGCGGCGCAGCCGCCGCCCGTGATCACAGCGCTGCGCTGAGCCGGCGGCGGGAATGTCGCGGTGAATATTTGGCCGACGTTTATTTTAGCTATTGCTTAATTAGTGGATCATATATGCGCCATATCGATCGAAAAGCCAGACCGGGAGTTCCGTCATGCGCCTCCAGCCGATCATTCGCGCGTTCTTCGACGAGCCGACCAACACGGTGAGCTATATCGTCGCCGACCCCGCCACCAGGCAGGCTGCGGTGATCGACCCGGTGCTTGATTATGATCCCAATGCCGGCCGCCGTCGACGTCGGCCCGGTCGACGCCATACTGCGCTCTGCCAAAGAACAGGGCTATACGATTATATGGACGCTTGAGAACTCACGCCCATGCCGATCACCTGTCCGGATCTCCTTACATCAAGGCGAAAACCGGGGCCAAAATCGGCATCGGCGAGCATATCAAGGACGTGCAGCGGATCTTCCGACCCGTTTTCGATGCCACCGATCTCAAAGCCGACGGCAGCGATTTCGATCATTTATTCAAGGACGGCGAACGCTTCAAACTCGGCGAGCTCGATGCCGAGGTGATTTACACGCCGGGCCACACCCCGGCCGACATCACTTACAAGATCGGGAACGCGGCTTTCGTAGGCGATACCCTTTTCATGCCGGACTACGGCACGGCGCGCGCGGATTTCCCGGGCGGTGACGCCCATCTGCTGTTTCGCTCGATCAAAAAATTGATGGCGCTGCCGGATGAGACGCGCCTGTTCATGTGTCACGACTACAAGGCGCCGGGACGCAGCACCTATGCGTGGGAGACGACGGTGAAGGAAGAGCGCGAAAAAAATGTGCACGCCAAAGATGGCGTCGGCGAAGACGCATTCGTGGCCATGCGCACCGCGCGTGACGCCACGCTTTCCGTCCCGCGCCTGCTGCTGCCGTCGATCCAGGTCAACATGCGCGCAGGCAAATTCCCGCCGGCTCATGCCAACGGCGTGCGCTATCTCACCATTCCGGTCACGTTGAAGAATACGGAAGCGGTGCTCGGCTGACGGAGCGACTTCGGCAATGCGATTGACCGATGCACGGGAACTGACGGCGCGCGCCCACGAGGCTGCGAAGCTCCTCGCCGCACTTGCCAATCAGAACCGGCTCGCGATCCTCTGCGAACTGGTCGATGGTGAGCGTCCGGTCGGCGCTTTGGTGCAGGCCATCGGCCTTAGCCAATCGGCTCTCTCGCAACATCTCGCCAAGCTGCGTGCTGCGGGCATTGTTGCGACGCGGCGCGACGCTCAGACCATCTACTACCGGCTGGCCAGTGACGCGGCCGGCAGCGTCATGACGACGCTCGCCGAGATTTACTGCCGCCGCCGGCCGCGCAAATCCCCAAACTAGAAACCCTGGAGAGGCTGCAATGCAGATCAAATCAATCGATCCGATATCGCTGAAGAAACGCCTCGACGAAGGCAGTGCCATGCTCATCGATATTCGCGAACCGCATGAGCATGCGCGCGAGCATATCGAAGGCGCACGGCTGGCGCCGCTATCGCGCTTGCACAATGAGGACTTCAGCGAGCACCGCGAGCGAACAGCCGTGTTCTATTGCCACAGCGGCGGCCGCACCGGCTCCAACGCGCGGCTGCTCTCGTCGAAGGGCTTCCGCGATGCCTATCACTTGAGCGGTGGCATCATGGCCTGGAAGGCGGCAGGGCTGCCGGTTCAGTCCAAGCGCGACACGTCGGGCGAAGGCGGGCGCAAGCGTTTCGGCTGGCTGTTCTAACTGTCGCCGCCGCGGAAACCGCCGCCATGGCTTACGCGTGGGTGCAGGATCTATTGGCGGTGCTGTCCGGCGGCGCGGTCGGGTTCTCGCTGGGCCTGATTGGCGGCGGCGGCTCTATTCTCGCGGTGCCGCTTCTTCTCTATGTCGTCGGCATCGGGGATGCGCATGTCGCCATCGGCACCAGCGCACTCGCCGTTGCCGCCAACGCCTTCGCCAGTCTGCTTGGTCACTGGCGCGCCGGCAATGTCAAATGGGGCTGCGCCGCCACTTTCGCGGTCTCCGGCATTATTGGCGCCGCGATCGGCTCGTCGCTCGGAAAGCTGGTCGACGGTCGACAACTGCTGTTCCTGTTCGCTTTGGCCATGATTGCGGTCGGAGCCGCGATGCTGCGTCCGCGCGCAGCCGCCGGCGATCCGGACGTACGCATAACACCGTCGATCGCCGTCCGCCTGGTCGCGATCGGGCTCGTGGTCGGTGCCATCTCCGGCTTTTTCGGCATTGGCGGCGGCTTTTTGATCGTTCCCGGGCTCATGCTCGGCAGCGGCATGCCAATTCTCAACGCCATCGGCTCCTCGCTGTTCTCGGTCGGCACGTTCGGCCTGACCACGGCGGTCAATTATTGGCTCTCGGGTTTGATCGATTGGCCGATCGCGTTCCTATTCATCGTCGCCGGAGTTATCGGCGGCTTGGCCGGCACGCGGTCCGCGCTGCACTTGGCGAAAGACCGACGGATGCTTACGTCGGTCTTCGCGGCTGTCATTTTCGCCGTCGCTATCTACATGTTGGTGCGCACCGGCCTGCCTCCTTGGCTGTCCATGAAGTGAGAACTGTTATGGCTGAGACCATCACAATTCCCTGCCCGCATTGCCATACGCTGAACCGGGTGCCGTCGGAGCGGCGCAGCCAGGGCGGTAAATGCGGCCACTGCCATGAGCCGTTGTTTCCCGGACATCCGATCAACCTCGATGCCGCGCATTTCGAGCGCCATGCAGGCGCCGCCGATCTGCCGTTGCTGGTTGATTTCTGGGCCACCTGGTGCGGGCCTTGCCGCGCCATGGCGCCCGTGTTCGAAGCCGCGGCGCGAGAATTTGAACCGCGGCTCCGTCTCGCCAAGGTCGACACCGATGCCGAGCCAAGCCTCGCCGCCCGTTATCACATCCAGGCCATACCGACCATGATCCTCATGCGGGCCGGCCGCGAACTGGCGCGCCATAGTGGGGCTATGCCGGCGGGTGCGCTGCGCACCTGGATCGAGCAACACATCGGCGCCTAGCTTGGCTGACCGCCAAGGTCAGGCGCCGCCGCCCGGAACGAAGCAGCGAATATAGACTGTCCCGTTATATTCGCTGTACCAGACCACCGCATCGCCGGTTGGATTGCCTTCGTCATCGACCACGGCCTCAGGCGGCACCGCCATCCATTCGCCATTGATCGGCACCCAATATTTGTCTTCGCGCATGTCGTAGTCGGTACGATGACCGTCGGCGATGTCGCAGCAGGGAATGCCGCTATGTGACTTTACGGATATGAACCAGGCGCGGACGTTGGGAGGGACGTTACCGAATTGGCCGTTGTCGTGCGCCAAGGCCGGCGTGCATATCACAAGGACGGCAACGACAATTCGCCAGCTCATTTGGTTCTCCCGAACACTTGAGCCACGGCAGCCGCACCGCCGCAATCCGCGATACCGCTTAGTTCCTGCAATATCTTCGCCGGCAATCGGTCTCGGTGCGCCGCGCGGCCTGCTCGCTTCCAGGCTCGCTCGCAGCAACTCTAACGCCGCCTTCGCACAATCGTTCCGGGCATCACCTCGCAAACTTGTGCCTCGTGGACCGGCGAGCGGACGGCGCTGGGTTGCGCCAAGCGGTCATTGACCAAGACCTTTTTTAGTAGAAATGCTGTAGTTGGCTTATCCATGAATGAAGATATCAACCGCACCGAAGCTGAAACGTCGCCCACGGCCGCGGCACGCGGTGCCGGCAAGCCTTCGTCGCATTTTCTGTTTTGGACGGTCTTTCCGTCGATCATGCTGCCGATGTTCCTGGCGGTCGCGGATCAGACCATTGTCGCCACGGCGCTGCCTGCAATCGCCTCGGATCTTGGCGACGTCGAGCGGATATCCTGGGTGGTGGTGTCGTATCTGATCGCCAATACGATCGCCGCGCCGGTCTATGGTCGGCTCGGAGATTCCTTCGGCCGCCGACGCATGATGCTCACAGCACTCGTCCTTTTTATCGTAGGATCGCTCCTTTGCGCGCTCGCCCCCAACATCGAAATCCTGACAGTGACCCGGGTGCTGCAGGGATTCGGCGGCGGTGGCCTGATGACCCTGTCGCAGGCGCTGGTCGGCGAGACAATTCCGCCGCGTGAACGCGGTCGGTATCAGGGCTATCTGGCGGGCGTCTCGGTCAGTTCCAGCACATTCGGCCCGGTCGCCGGCGGCTATCTCACCCAGGCGTTCGGTTGGCGGTCGATTTTCCTGGTCAACGTTCCGCTCGGGCTGGCTGCCGTGCTTCTCGTCATGCGCCTTACGGCGCACCCGAGCGACCGGCGGCGGACCACATTCGATGCTCCGGGTTTGGTGCTGTTTATGATGTTCGTGAGCCCGGTCATCCTGGCCCTGGAACAGGTACAGCGTATGGACGCGCACACGCTGCCGATGATTGCGGGCCTCGCAGTCTTCGGGACGGCCGCTCTGCTTGCGCTGGTCTGGCAGGAGAAGCACTCTAGCGCGCCGCTTATCCCGCCGTCCTTGTTCAAGGAGCCTTCGGTTTGGCGCAGCGACGGCTTGGCGGCCTGCCATGGCGCCTCGCTGGTGTCCTTGATAACCTTCCTGCCGATCTATCTGCGGGTGGCGCGCGGCACCTCGCCCGCCGAGACCGGCCTTCTACTGCTGCCGCTGATGTTCGGCATCGGTATCGGTTCGCTGGTCACCGGCCAATTGGTGACGCGGACAGGCCGCACGGCCGTATTCCCGTCCTACGGATACATTGCAGCAACCGCGGGCCTGTTTTTCCTCGCCTTCTGGGTGCCGCGCTTAAGTCTGTCGCAACTACCCTGGGTACTCGGCGGTACCGCAGTATTTATGGGCACCGTCATGGGCGTGGTCCAGGTCACGGTCCAGGCTGTCGCCGGACAGCGGATGCTGGGCACCGGCGCGGCCATGGTGCAATTTTCCCGCTCGGTGGGAGCCGCCTTCGGCACCGCTGCGGTCGCCGCGGTTTTGTTTTCGGTTCTTGCGGCAAGCGACCGAGAAACCGCAAGCCTGTTCGGAACTCTGATTGATCGCGGTCCGGATGCCTTGGCGGCGCTGGCGCCGGCGCGACAGGCGGTGGTCCAGGCTGAGATCGGCGAAGCGTTCCGCGCCGCATTCCTGACGGTGGCGGCGTTCACGGGCGTTGGCGCCTGGCTCGCCTGGTCGATGCCGTTGCGTCGGGTGTAACCGGAGCCGGTCGTGACCAAGATTCTCCTCATCCGCCACGGCCACGTCGAAGGCATCAAGCCCGAAAGGTTCCGCGGTCGTGAACAGCTCGCGCTCACGGCGCAAGGCCGAGCCGAGGCTGCCGCCGTCGCCCGCCGCGTCGCTGCTTGCTGGAAGCCAAGTTATATCTGCACCAGCCCAATGGACCGCTCGGTGAAGACGGCGGAAGCTATCGCGCGCGCGTGCGGCATCGCCGGTCCGGAGACGTGCGCGGATCTCAACGACATCAATCACGGCGCCTGGCAGTTCAAGACCTTCGCGGACGCCAAGGCGGAGAATCCAGGGCTGTTCGCCGCCTGGTTCGCGACCCCGCATCTGGTCCGCTTTCCGAACGGCGAATCCCTGCAGGACCTTGCCGCGCGGGCCGCCGATGCATTGCGGCTTGTCCTGGCCCGCCATCCCGATGAAACTGTCGTGTTCGTCGGCCATGACAGCATCAACCGCTCCTTGCTCCTGCAATTCCTCGATTTGCCGCTGTCATCCTATTGGCGCATCGCGCAGAGCCCCTGCTGCGTCAACGAGATTGACATCGACGAGGGGAAGGTTTGCGTGCTGCGTCTCAACGAGACGCAGCACCACGATCAAATTGGAGATGCGGAATAGCGAAAATCTAATCGCCGCTCCCTCGTCGCCATCTGCTACACTGCATTGACGCGATTACACCACCGAAGATAGCTTCGCGTCACGCCGCTTAAAGAAGGCGTCACAAACACAACGGGGAGGTTTACATGCCGAAGGTCAAGGCGAACGGCATCACCATCAATTACGAGCAGCAGGGGACCGGCGAGCCGCTGGTGCTCATCCCATATCTCGCTGCCGACAATGCCTGCTATGCGTTCCAGGTCGCCGACTATGCCAAGCATTTTAACTGCATCTCGCTCGATCCGCGCGGCGCAGGCGAAAGCGACAAGCCCGCCGGCGCGTATTCGATGGAGTTGTTCGCCGATGACGTCGCCGCCTTCATGCAGGCGATCGGCGTCGAGCGCGCGCACGTCAGCGGTCTCTCGCTCGGCGCGGCCACGGGACTCTGGCTCGCCGGCAAATATCCGCAGCGCGTGAAATCGCTGTCGCTGCACAGCGGCTGGACCAAGAGCGACCCTTTCCTCAAAACCGTAGTTGAAGGCTGGCGCACCATCGCCAAAGGCCTGGGCAGCGTTCAGGAAATGATCATCCAGGGAATCTTCCCCTGGTGTTTCACGCCGGAGCTTTATGCGGCGAAGCCGGATTATATCGATCAGCTCGCGGCTTTCGTGCGCAGCCGGCCGAAGCAGCCGCTCGACGCGTTCGTCAGCCAGTCGGCTGCGGTAATCGCGCACGATGCGCTCGGCCAACTCGCGCACATCAAGGCCCCGACCCAAATCACCTTTGGCCGCCACGACCTCGTGTGTTCAACCCGCTTTGCCGACGCAATGACCAACGGCATCAAGGGCAGCGAACTCGTTGTGTTCGAGACCTCCGCGCATGCGCCGATCTACGAAAGCGTGGCCGAGTTCAACGAGAAGAGCCTGGCCTTCCTGAAGCGGCGGGTCGGCTAGGCGCTCATGCCGGAGGCCGGTGCGCAAGCCAGTGGCCGGCCTCGGCGGCGGCGAACAGTTCCGCCAGCGCGGCATTGACTGCGGCCGGCTCCTCGCTGGTGATGGTGTGGCCGGTGCGCGGAATGACCAGCAGTCCCGCGCTCGGCACCGTGCGCTTGAGAAAGAGGCTGCCCTCGAGACAAGTCTCGTCCTCATCGCCGACGATGACGAGCAGCGGCACCGAGAACTTCCGCAAATCCGCTTCGATGTCCCATAGCGTCGGGCGCCGCGCTTGCAACATCGACATGGTCAGCGCGTGACCCTCCGCTGAATGCTCGGTGAGCATGCGGGCAAATTCCGCAAACCCGCGCGGGTCCTTATATTTGAACGTCAGGCGGCCCAGGCCTTCGGCGTAGGTTATGCCGGCTTCCGCCATTCCCTTCTCGGTGAATGTGAGCGCGGTCGCCGCTGCAAGCTTGCGCATGGCTTCGCGGGCCGCCGGATCCGCCAACGAACCCCAGCCGCAGCCCGCCGCGGTCACCGAAATGCAGCGCTCGCGGTGGCGGATGCCGACATGCAATGACGTGTAGGCGCCCATGGAATGGCCGACCACATGCGCCCTATCGACGCCAAGCGCGTCCATGATCGCGATCACGTCGCCGCGCGCGACGTCCTGACCGTAGCGCGCCGGATCGCTGGGGACGTCGCTGGGCGGATAACCGCGCGCGGAAAAAGTAACGCAACGATGGGCGCGCGAGAAAAACCGCATCTGCGGTTCCCAAGTGCGGTAATCGCCGGCAAACTCGTGGACAAAGACGACAGGCGTGCCGGTGCCGGCTTCTTCGTAATAGAGCCGGGTACCGTCCGTACTGGTAATCATGGGCATGATGGTGTCTCGTTTTGCGTAACGCGGTGCGGAGAACTTTTAGGCCGCTTGGGGCTGGAATTCGAGTTCGCAGACCTGTGTCACCGGCTGTGGCAGCGTAGCGCCGGTCATATCGTATCCGGCGACGCGCAAAATTCCGCAGGCCGGGCTCATAGCAATGGCAAGACGCGTGTAAGGATTCAGCACCGGCTCACGCACCCAGTCGAAATCGCCGGCCGACAACGAGCCGGCCCAGCCCGCCAGCGCTTCGCGCCGCGCCCGGCTGAAGCCCGCCGCGTCGGCGAACGAACTCACCAGAAACCGCCGCGTGCCGATGCGCCCCTCCCAACCCCGGCGGCACGGCACCCAATCATTCGCCGCGCATGTATCCTCCTCGCGGCTGATAAAATCGGTTTCCGTCCGCTCGATCACGCAGCGCTCGTTCGCTGTGCAGCCGACGAGCGTATAAATCACCGGACGCGCGACCGGCGTTTCCTCCAGGAGACTCCGCGCCGCGGCAAAATCGTCGCAGACCTCGAACGCCCGGCGCAAAAGCTGGTCCGGCGGCATGCGATCGGCGGCTGCCGCCGCCCGCAACGCATTCGCCGCGTAGTCATAGGGCCGCAGCCAGCGATGCCGGGTTCGGCGCCACATCGGCGCCTGGTTAAGGGCGGCCGCGAAACGGCCCGGCGCCATGGCGGTCAGCACGCCGACATAGCCCGGCCAGGTGACGCTATAGAAATCGCCGCTGGCACCGCGCATGTGCGCGATTTCGGTGTGGTGTCCGAGACCGCTGAAGGGCCAATCCAGCGTGCGCACCAGCCAGGGCACGCCATCCTCCTGGCCGGCGCGGGCGGTGCAGCCCCATTGATACGAGGCGTTGAGCAACCACACTCCGGAAAAATCAAGCACGGCCGCAATCTGCGCGATCTCGGCAAAATAGGGCGAGCGCGAACGTTTAAGCGAGCGATACGAAATCCAATCGAGCGCCGGTATCAGCGGTAGCGCTCCGCGCGGAAAAAAGCCAAGACAAGCATCGCGCAATGCGCGGGCCCGCAGCGCACTGTGCCGGGCGTGACGCGGCGGTCCGCCATCACGGACATCGACGATGGGAATCGCCGGCAAGTGCACGCTCATCTCCAGTTTCGTGTCCTCCGTCTCGACGCATCGGCCGGGATTGTCTTGGCGTCCATGTCGCGGCCGCGCGGCCGCGTCAAGTCCCGGCCTGCGCCTGGCGCGCAGCACGCCTGCTTGCGGGCGGCGCCGCATCGACCCAATTAAACTTGATATTATCTACAGTCGATGTCCCGCCATCGTCACCGTGAAAGTCAGAAATATGACAAATCGTGAAAGCCTCCCCAAACGTTCGCTCGGCTCGTCCGGCATCGAAGTCTCGGCGATCGGGCTCGGCTGCATGTCGCTCTCCGGCGTCTACGGCGCAAGCAGCGACGACGATGGAATAGCTCTGATTCAGGAGGCCCTGGATCACGGCATCACGCTTCTCGACACCTCCGACATGTACGGCTTTGGCCATAATGAAGAACTCGTCGGCAAGGCCATCAAGGGGCGTCGCTCCGAGGTGGTTTTGGCGACCAAGTTCGGCAACCTTGGCGGGCGCGGCGGCAAGATCGCCGATGGCCGGCCCGAATACGTCCTGAGCGCCTGCGAGGCGAGCCTCAAGCGCTTGGGCGTCGAGGTCATCGATCTCTACTACCAGCACCGGATCGATCCGACCGTGCCGATTGAGGATACGGCCGGCGCCATGGCGCAGCTGGTCCGGGAGGGCAAAGTTCGCGCACTGGGCTTGAGCGAAGCTCGTCCGGAGACCATTCGCCGCGCCAATGCCGTGCATCCGATCGCGGCGGTGCAGAATGAGTTCTCGCTGCTTTATCGGACCGAAGCAGAGGAAACGCTGCGCACGACCCGCGAGCTGAACATCGGCTTTGTCGCCTATTCACCGCTCGGCCGCGGCTTGCTGACCGGCGCCGTCGAAAGCCTGGACACTTTGGCCGAGGGCGACGCGCGTCGCCGGCATCCGCGCTTCGCACCGGATAACCTTTCCCACAACGTGGCGTTGGTCCATCGCATCCAAGAGATCGCGCGCGCCAAGCACTGCACGCCCGGGCAGCTGGCACTGGCCTGGTTGCTCGCGCAGGGCGAGGACATCGTGCCGATCCCGGGCACCAAGCGAAAAGAAAGACTTTTGGAGAATTTGGGCGCCCTTGCGATTGACTTGAGCGAGGACGATCTCGCACAAATCTCCGATGCCATTCCGGTCGGCGCGGCCGCCGGCCTGCGCTATCCGGAAGCGCAGATGAAGAGCGTCTATCTCTAAGGCAAAATCGGGGTCAGCCGGCAAGGCAGGCAAGGCACCATGCAAACGACAACACTTGGACGGAATGGACCGACAGGTCGGTGAGCTTGGTCTCGGCTGCATGGGCATGTCTCCTGGCGTTTACGGCCCGGCGGACGAGGCCGAGAGCATCGCCACCATCCGCGCGGCGGTGGAAGCGGGCATTACACTGATCGACACCGGCGACTTCTACGGCATGGGTCACAACGAGATGCTGATCCGCCGCGCGCTCGAGGGCGTGCCGCGCTCCGGCGTGGTCATCTCGGTGAAATTCGGCGCGCTGCGCGATCCAGCCGGCGTGTTCGGCGGAAACGACGGACGGCCGCAGGCCGTCAAAAACTTCCTGGCCTATTCGCTGCGCCGCCTCGGCACCGATTACATCGATATCTACCGCCCGGCTCGGCTGGATCCGGCCGTTCCGATCGAAGACACCATCGGCGCCATCGCCGACATGATCCGCGCCGGCTATGTCCGGCATATCGGCTTGTCGGAAGTGGGCGCAGACACCATCCGCCGCGCGCACGCGGTGCATCCGATAGTCGATCTGCAAATCGAATATTCGCTGATGAGCCGCGGCATCGAGGCCGCGATCCTGCCGACAACGCGCGCAGCTTGGCATCGGCATCACCGCCTATGGCGTTCTGTCGCGCGGGCTCCTGAGCGGACGCGTGCCCGCGCCTGCTACCAAGGGCGATCTTCGAGTTGTGCGCATGCCGCGTTTCCAGCAGGGCAATTTGGAAAAGAACCTGCGTCTCGTCGAGGCGCTGCGACAGATCGGCGAAGAGAAAGGCGCGACCCCGGCGCAGCTCGCCGTAGCCTGGGTACGCTCGCGCGGAGCGGATATCGTGCCGGTGCTCGGCGCGCGGCGCCGCGAACAACTGACGGAAACGCTCGGCGCGCTTGACCTCAAGCTCGACGCCGCCGATATCGCCCGCATCGATGCGGCGGTATCGCCGGAGCAGACCGCTGGGACCCGCTACGACGCGCCGCAGATGGCTCATCTCGACAGCGAAGCGCATGCCTGAGGCGCGCAGGTTCGCAAGCGAGCATGATCCTTCCGGGAAAACTGAGCTCCCGCTTATTCGGGCCACGCGCGCTTGATCCGAACGGCTGTCCGCTGAGATAATGACCTCCAAAACGGGGCGCGCCGCTCGCGGCTCGACCGCATAATTGGGGGGAAAAGCGGTGGCTGATTACGATTACATCGTCGTCGGCGCGGGTTCGGCCGGATGCGCCATCGCCGCGCGACTTTCCGAGGATTCCGGTCGACGTGCTGCTGCTGGAAGCCGGCGGCGCCGACGACGACGAAAGGATTGCTGCGCCCCATCGCGCCTGGGAGCTTTGGACCACGCCGTTCGACTGGGCGTACACGACCGCGCCGCAAGCGGCCGCGCTCAACCGGCCGCTCTTCTGGCCACGCGGCAAAGTGCTCGGCGGATCGAGCTGTCTCAACGCCATGATCTATATCCGCGGCACGCCGGCGGACTACGACCATTGGGCCTATCTCGGCAACGCCGGCTGGGACTACGAAAGCGTCCTGCCGTACTTCAAGAAGTCGGAGGACTACTACGGCGGCGCTTCGCACTATCACGGCGCCGGCGGACCGCTTTCGGTTTCGCGCCACACCGCGCCCAATCCGCTGACCGATGTCTTCATCGAAGCTGCCGTGCAGCGCCGGTCATCCGATCAACTACGATTTTTCCGGTCCGGAGCTGCTCGGCGTCGGCTACACCGACACCACGACGACGCGCGACGGCAGGCGCTGCAGCGCCGCGGTGGCGTTTCTCAAGCCCGCGCACAACCGGCGTAATCTGACGGTGCAGACCGGCGCGCGCAGCCAGCGGCTCCTGATCGAGAAAGGCCGTTGCCGCGGCGTCGTCTATGAGCGCGATGGCAAACTCCATACCGCGCGCGCCGCGCGCGAGGTCATCGTCTGCGGCGGCGCCATCGGCTCGCCGCATCTTCTGCTCCTGTCCGGAATCGGCCCGGCCGACGATCTGCAGAGAGCTCGGCATCGCCGTGAAAGCCGACCTGCCCGGCGTCGGCAAGAACCTGCACGATCATCTTCTCACCTTCGTCATCCACGAAGCCAGCCGGGAAATTCCCGCGCCGAAGCACAACGTGCTCGAAGCGCACCTGTTCGCCAAGACCGATGCGCGGCTGCCGGCGCCCGATCATCAGCCGCTGTTCATGTGCAACGCGCCGCCGCTGCCTGGGCTCGATATTCCGCCGAACTCCTATGCGATCGCGCCCGGCATCATTCGCCCGGTCTCGCGCGGCGAACTCAAACTCACCGCCGACGATCCGGCCGCGCCGCTCCATATCGATCCGCGCTATCTGAGCGAGCCAGCCGACCTCAACGCGCTTGTCCATTCGCTCGAAGTATCGATCGAGATTATGGAGAGCCCGGCGTTCGCCAAATGGCGCAAGCGCTCGGTCTGGCCGAAGGCGAAAACGCGCGCCGAGCGCGATGCAATGGGTGCGGCAGACCTGCGAGACGTATCATCACCAGGCCGGCACCTGCAAAATGGGCATCGACGCCATGAGCGTCGTCGATCCGCGAATTGCGGGTTTACGGCATCGAAGGCTTGCGCGTCGCCGATGCCTCGATCATGCCGACGGTGACGAGCGGCAACACCAACGCGCCCTCGATCATGATCGGCGAAAAGGCCGCCGATCTCATTCGCGGCGTCGACGGCCTTCACACCGGCGCGTAAGCGCCCGGGCTTGATTCGATCGCCGGCGCTGTGAGGCAGCGGGCGATTGATCGCCGAGCCCGCGCCATGCGGCGTCGATGATGTCGCTGCGTGCCGAGCCCGTATTTGGCGAACAGATATTCGCGGCTGCCGGCTTCGGCGAAACGTGTCGGCAATGCCGACGCGGCGGAGCGGCGCGGCGACGCCGGCTTCCGCCAGCGCCTCGGCGACCGCCGAGCCGAGGCCGCCGACAATGGTGTGGTTTTCGGCGGTGATGACGAGGCGGCTTCCGCGCGCCGTTGCCGTGATGGTCGCGCTGTCGAGCGGCTTGATCACCGGCACGTTGATGACGGCGGCGGCAACGCCGTTCTCGGCGAGCGTGCGCGCCGCGGCAAGCGCCGCCGGCAGCATCATGCCGGAGGCGACGATGCAGACGTCGCTGCCCTCGCCGCCGGTCAGCACTTGCGCCTTGCTCAAGATCGAGCCGGTGGTCGTCGTCGAAGATCACGGGAATTTCGCCGCGCTTGAGCCGCAGATAGACCGGGCCCGGGCGGTCGGCGATCGCCGCCACCACCTGCGTCGTCTCGATGGCGTCGGCCGGCTCGACCACCGTCATGTTGGGGACCGCGCGCATCAGCGCCACATCCTCGATCGCCTGGTGGCTCGGACCGCCGGGGCTGGAGAGGCCGGGCATGAAGCCGACGATCTTGACGTTGAGGTTCGGATAGGCGACCGACATGGCGATCTGGTCGAAGCAGCGGCGCGTGCAGAACACGCCGAACGTATTGACGAACACGACGCGGCCGGCGCGCGCGAGCCCGCCGGCAATGCTGAGCATGTTCGCCTCCGCCATGCCGATATTGATGAAGCGGTCGGCAATTTCGTCGCGAAACAGATCGGTCTCGGTCTGGCGGGTCAGATCGGCGCCGAGACAGACGATCTCCGGCCGCCGCCGCGCCAGCTCGACCAGCGCGGCGCCGTAAGGCTTGAGCACGGTCTGATAAGGCGGCTCACGCAAGCGCGGCCTCCAGTTCGCGCATGATCGCCGCCTTCAGCTCGCCGTCGAGCTTGATGAAATGGCCGTCGACCGTCGGCGGAATCGCGCGCATGCGCCCCAAAATCTCGGTGCGCGCGATGATGGCGAGCGGACCGGCGCCGTCATGCCGGGAAGCGAACGCCTGCGCGCAGCGCATCGACGTCATGGCCGTCCACCTCGGCGACGCGCCAGCCGAACGCGCGCCATTTTTCCGCCAGCGGCTCGAGCGTGGTCACCGAGGTCACCGGGCCGTCGACCTGCGAATTGTTGGCGTCGATCACCGCCACCAGGCGATCGAGCCGCCGATGCGCGGCGAACATCGCCGCCTCCCAGACCTGGCCTTCCTCCATTTCGCCGTCGCTGAGGAACGCAAAGATGTCGCGATCCTCGCCGGCAAGCTGCGCCGGCAAGCGCAAAGCCGATCGCGCCGGAGAGCCCCTGCCCGAGCGAGCCGCAAACCAGATCGGCCACCGGCGTGCGCTCGCTGCCGATCGCTTCGAGCTCCGCAGCCGTCCTGGCCGTAGCTCGCAAGTTCTGCCGGATCGAGCAGGCCAGTTTCGGCCGCCGCCGCATAACAGCGCAGATCACATAATGTCCGGGCGAGAGCACGAAGCGGTCATGGCCGCAGTCGCAAGGCGCCGCCGAACAGCACCGCGAAAATCTCCGCCGACGACATGGCCTGGCCGAGATAGCCGAAGCCCTGGATCGCGACCATGTCGGTCGCGCGCATGCGAATGCGCGTCGCCAGGCGGCGCAATTTCGGGGCGTCGAGTTCGCCGCCCATCTCATATCCCTCAATACCGAGCGCCGGTTCGCCAAGCACCAGTCTTGCTATGGCTCGTCGGTGGTGAAAAGCCGGTGAACGCGCTGGCGAGACGAAGCTCTCGATGGAGCCGGACCTGGCTCAGTCCTTGACACTGATCGGGACCACGTCGCCGCCGCCGAACTTGTAATTCACGCCGAAGCGAACCTGGCCGATGGTTTCGGAGGCGGCTGTTGTGCTGCGCGCCGACAGCGGGAAAGTGAAGCTCTCCGTGCCAAGACTGATCGCGAGAAACTCAAAGCGCGCGGTCCAGTGCGAGGCGAAGGCATATTCCAGGCCGGTCCCCACGGCATAGCCGATGCCGTCTTTGGTCAGCGTCTCGACGGTTCCGGGTCCCGCGCCATTCACCGTGCCGGTGACCTGCGTCCGGGTGAACTGATTCTGCGCCCAGGCAAATCCGCCGGTGACGTACCATAAGAACCGATCGGCGGTGAGGCCGATCCGCGCACACGCGGTGGAAACGAACTCGGTTTTGCCAGCTTGCGTGGAGCCGTCCGCGAAACTCGCCGTTCCCTTGTTGCTCAGGGCATCAAAATCGGCCTCCGCACCGACAATAAAATTCGGCGGGCGAAAAACCAGTTGGCACCGACTTGGCCGCCGCCCGCGATCCCCCAGTTCCAAACGCCGGTCGACGTCGTCGACGGCACAGCCGCGCCAGTGATGGCGTCCGTCGTCCCGGCGTTTTTCAGCGAAGCCCATGCCGCGCCTATGTTCGGTCCCAGATAAACTCCGGTCCAGTCGTAATAGGGATAAGGCGTCGGCGCGGCGGTCGGCGCGTAACCGCCCGGTCCGGGCGGGACTGCCATATCGGCCGCGGATGCAACGCACCCGAGCGCCAGGCTCACCCCGGCGGCTAACAACAGGCGTTTGAGCACGCGATCCCCCACCAGCTGAGTACTGGTCCCGGTTGCGAGCATAGCGCGGAAATACCGGCCCCATTGTGCTTTTCGCGTAACAAGCCACAAGATTCTCCGATGTTCGGCCAAGTATCCGTCGTCACGGAATTTTCCGTTCCCGCCCGCCTTTTTCTGCGCTCAAAGGCGAACCAACTTCGCGCGCAAGCCGTAGCCATCGGCTCGGCGGCCGTTCGGCGCTTAGCGGGATCGAAGCCGGCGATGCGTTGAAATTGGGCAGCGAATTGAGATCGTGGTTGAGGAGTGCCACGACCCTGTACGAAATCCCATGAACGGAGGTAATTGGAACACCAAGGACTGTGCTGCGCATCACATCCAAGGAACAAGGCAAAATGTAACTTGCCCTCCGCTTTCGAGGTCCGGAGCCAGCCATGAACACGATGAATCCGAGCATCTCAACAGGTGCCACGAAAACCAAGGTGCTGCCGGGCAAGAAGAAAAAAACCGGGGGCCGGACCGCCAAGTTGAAATCGAGCAAATGGTATCAAGGCGCCGTCCAATCAATCGGGATCTCCAACGCGAGAGCCGCCGACAAGACGCGTTGACCGGTGCCTCGCCGGCCCGACCCTGTTCGGGCGTGGTAGCGGGAGGGGCAAAAAGTCCCGACGATCATGCGATCCATTTGCGAATAGCCGATGGCGCCGTGCCCAGGCGATGATCGAGCTCCTGACGATGCAACAGGCCCGTCAGGGTATCGATGTATCCTACCACCGACGCTGAATTGATTGTCCCCGCCCGTAGCGCTTCCTCGATGGGGCGGCCCAACGCCACATAGGCCGCAAAAGTCGCGGCGAAGGCGTCTCCTGCGCCCGCAGTGCTGGCCACTTTCGAGGTGAGCGCCGGTGCGAAAAGGATTTCCTTGGCGGATCCGACGAAGGCGCCGCGCGCGCCGTCGGTGATGACCACGTGCTTGGGACCGAGTTGCATCAACGCGCGAAAATATCCGGCGATGCCCATCTCAAACCCGCCGCCGACCAGACCCCGCGCCGCCAAGGCCGGCGCCTCTTCACCCGGTGCGAGCGCCAGAGTCGCGCCGCCTTCGCCGAAGCGCGCGACCAGGCTCGGCACCAGAAGGTCGGCCTCAATGCGATTCAACGCCAAAATGTCGATTGCCGCCAAACTTTCAAGAAACGCCTGGCCGCGGGCGGAAAGCTGGCGCGGTCCCGGATTAGCCGCCGCGACCGCGCCGTGAGCTTTGGCGCGGCTGACAATCACAGGAAAGCAATCGGCCGACTCGTTACTGAGATTTGCGATGTAGACTACGTCGACGGCGAATGCCTCGTCGCGAAGGTCGTCGACCTCAAGCAACGTATTGGCACCGCGAAAAGTAAAGACCGCCGCATTGCGATCATGCGACGAGATAAGAACGGAAGCGCCCGTGGGGGCACGACCATCGCGCATCGTCCAGCGGCTCGATACGCCTTCCTGTGCAAGCCGCGCCAAGATTGCGTCTGCGCGACCATCAGTTCCCAGCTTGGCCAGCAGCGCCACATCCATGCCGAGGCGCGCCATAGCGACCGCGGCGTTGACCGCCCCGCCGCCAGGGTGGGTCGAGACCTCTTCAGCTTCGGTCTTGCGGCCTTCTTCCAACAGCAGGAACGAAGAGTCCGCGTTCCGCATCGCCATACGCTCGATGCGATCACTATCGATGATCGCGATCGTGTCGATCATGGCGCCGCCGACGGTTAGGATCTTCACTCACGTACTCCGCAAAGAAGACGTCCCGCGCGCGCATGGAGGGCGTCATCACCACCTCAGGGCGGCGGTGTGCACGTGATCGTCCCAGAGAGCGGCGAACTTGGCGTCCAACTGCGTCACAGTGATTGAGCAGCCGGCCATTTCGAGCGACGTCACGTAGGACCCGACCAACGAGCGCGCGATCGTGACCCCCCGCTGTTCCAGAATGCGCCGCGCGGCATTATACATGAGATAAAGCTCGATCGCCGGGCTGCCGCCGAAGCCGTTGATGAACAGCAAAACATCCCCGGACAAGGGCTGATCGAAATCGCTCGCGATCGCCTCGACCATCTGATCGGCAATGGCATCGGCGCTGACCAGATCGACCCTCTTGCGGCCGGGTTCGCCGTGAATGCCTACTCCCATTTCCATCTCGCCGGAGCCGAGCGTGAATGTGGGACTCCCCGCAGCCGGCACGGTGCAGCTCGTCAAGGCGACGCCGATCGAGCGGGTCCGCGCGTTGACTTCTGCGCCAAGCTCGGCGCACGATTTAAGGTCGAGGCCTTGTTCGGCCGCTGCGCCGACGATTTTCTCGACGACCAGCGTACCGGCGACGCCGCGGCGGCCGGTACTGTGGGTTGATTTCTCTACCGCCACATCGTCATTGGTCACCACGGTGGCCGCCGGTCCTTCGAACGCCTCCGCCGCCATCTCGAAATTCATGCAGTCGCCGGCGTAGTTCTTCACGATGAAGAGCACGCCCGCTTTTCCGCCAACGGCCGTTGCCGCCTCGACAATCTGGTCGGGCGTCGGCGAGGTGAAGACCTGACCGGGGCACGCGGCGTCGAGCATTCCTGTGCCGACAAATCCGGTGTGCAGCGGTTCGTGACCGCTGCCGCCCCCGGAGATCAGCGCAACTTTGGACGGGTCCGGCGCACGACGGCGTACAAACTTGCGCTCCGGCCCGAGGACCACGATGTCGGCGTGCGCCGCGGCAAAACCATCAAGGCTCTCCGCCAGCATCGTATCGACGGAATTGATGAATTTTTTCATGCTCCCTATCCCAGCGGGCCCGGTTTTCCGGCCTCACTTCTCGTCTTGCAAGATGGCGGTCAATCGGCGCGCAAATTCCTGCATCAGCGCGTCGAGCTGTCCGTTTCGTTTGCTGCTGCCAAGATCCGGCAAATGGAGCGTGATTATCCGCTCGTGCGGAATTTCAGCCAGCCGGCCCATTCTGCGGGGATGAGCACGCGCGTAAGCTCCAAGAAAGGCGGCCTTGGCGGGCGGCGGGAAATGGCAGACGTCAAAAATCGTATTGAGGTGCTGGACCGGTATCGGGACGGGGTAGGCCGGATTCGATATTTGGCTGACAAAGCTGCGGTTCTTACCCATCGCATGGGCGAGCCTGATGCGCATGCCGGACGGCCTTGAGTCCAAAACATCCTTGAAGATGCGCTTGTACTCGGCAACGGCGGTGACTTCCCCCGCTTCGTCGAGCGCCGCGTCAGTCACGACTCGCCCCGCGGCTCAATTCATTGATCGTGTGCTTGACCTGGGCCAAAGCCGAAGGGTTGACGGAAAGCTCTCGCAAGCCGCAGGACAGCAGCGCCGGAATGCAGCGCGGATCGCCCGCCATGTCGCCGCACAGACTGACGCTAATCCCCGCACGCCTGCCGCATTCGGCGGTCCGGCCGATGAGCTCGAGCACCGCGGGATTGAGCGGATCGATCAGTTTGGCAAGCGACCCATTGGTCCGATCGCAAGCCGTCACATACTGGGCAAGATCGTTCGAGCCGATCGAAAAGAACGCTGCCTTGAATTTCTCAATCGTCAGCGCTGCCGCCGGCACTTCGACCATGATGCCAAGCTCCGGCAGCGCCGCGGGAATTCCCTCGGTTTGCAGCCTGCCCGCGGCATCGACAAATAAAGCGCGGCCCGCCTCCAGTTCCCCTGGTGTCGTCACCATGGGAAACATCACTTTGAGATTTCCGCGCACGGCGGCGCGGGCGAGCGCGCGGAGCTGAACAGTGAAAATATCCGGACGCTGCAAGCAAAGCCGCAGCCCGCGAACGCCGAGGAAGGGATTGGCTTCGCCGTCCTGCGTAAATCCCGGAACCGGCTTGTCGCCGCCGGCATCGAAGGTCCTGATTGTCACCGGACGTTTGCCAGCCCAGCGCAGGACGCTATCGTAAACGCGGTACTGCGTCTCCTCATCGGGCAATCCGGATGCTGCTCCGAGCAAGAACTCGGTGCGCATCAGGCCGATGCCGTCGGCATAGCGAGCGTCGGCGTGCTCTAGATCCTCGACGCGCTGGATATTGATCAAGAGCCGTATCTTCTCGCCGTCCCACGACGCGGTCGGCCGCCGCAGAAGCGCGCGCGCGGAAGCGCGGTTCTTGCGGTGCATGTCCCGCCGCCTTTCGAACAGGCCAACCTGCTCCGAAGTCGGATCGAGTTCGAGCGTGGCGCCTTCGCCATCAAGCAGCGCTGTCTCGGCCTGTGCCGGCACCGACCCGAGCTGCACGACCATGGCAACGCCGCGGGCTCGCGCCAGCATCGCGACGTGGCTCGTGGGGCTGCCGCGAAGCAGTGCAAGGCCTCCGCCTCTCGACCAGTCGATTTCCAGGAATTGCGAAGGCGGCAGGTCTTCGGCACACACGACCGCGCCGGCCGGAAACTTAGGGGCATCGCTTTCGCCCCCGCGCAGTGTGCGAATGACGCGATCGCGCAGGTCCGCCAGATCGGACGACCGCGCTCGAAGATACTCATCGGGCGCGGAATTGTAGTCTTCGATCTGCGCATCGAGAGCAGAGGACCACGCCGCGTCGGCCGGCGTCCCCGCGCCAATCATCGCAAAGACCGGATCGAGAAAGTCCTCGTCTTCCAGCAAAGCAACCTGAAATTCGAGCATCTGCGCGGCCTCGCCGCCCGCGGCGTTGGCCAGTGCGGCTAGCTGCCGGGCCGCCGAGAGCAGGGCCGCCCGAAGCGCATCCAGCTCATCGGCAGGTGCGCCGACCGCTCGGTCGCCATTGGTCGCGGCGTCGACGCGCACGAACGGCCCACGGGCAAAACCGATCGAGGCGGTTCTGCCCTGGTATGCCAGCCCTGCGATGTCGGCACGCTTGTTCACTGGCTGGTGTCCGGAAAATCGGTAGCGACGAGATTGACCAATGCCGCCACCGCGGCTTCGGCGTCCTCGCCGGATGCCTTGATCTCTATGACGCTGTCGCGCGCCGCGCGCAGCGCCATGACCTTGGCGACGCTTTTGGCGTTGATCCAGTCGGCGGCGGCGGACGCGCGGATCGAAATCTGGGCCTGAAATTTCTTGGCGAGCTTGGTCAGCTTGACCGCCGGTCGGGCATGCATCCCGACGGCGTGCACCAGCCGTACACTGCCGGTGATCATTTGGCCGTTCGGTTGCCGGGTCTCCAACATCATTTGCTTTCCTTAATTGATTCGACCGTGCGCTCGCGATTTAGCCGGCGGAAAGTTCCTCGGCCACTGCTCTCACCTGCTCGAGCGTACTGCCGCCCGCGGCTTCGGTTGCCGCCATGACGGCCCCCTCGACGATCGGCGCGTTGCACACGACGACCAAATTGCGCCGTTCCGGCTGCAGCATCTCGACGGCCATCTCGCTGTTCGTCTCGGCGCCGCCGAGGTCGACGAGGATCACAACTCCCTTGGGCGACCAGGCGTGGTCGATGGCGTCAATGATCAGGGACACGTCGGTGCCGAGGCCGCCGTCGGGATTTCCTCCGCAAAACGCCACCTTGACCTCGCTGCCAACCATCTGCAGCACCATGTCGGCGGTGCCTTTGGCGATGTCCTTGGAATGCGACACGATGACGATGCCGACCATGTCATTCATTGCTGTGCCTCCAATGTGTTACAGACGGCAAGCAAGAGGACACAGCTTGACCGAGCGCCTGGATCGACATGCCCGACACTGCGCGCACCGAGAAACGATGCCCGGCCCTTGGTCGCCTGCATCGGCACGGTCCGCGCCACGGCTTCGGTTGCGGTCGCGCGCACTCGGCCAATCAGATCAGAGCGCACCGGCTCGGACTGCAATGTCTCCAGCACCGGGAACAGAACATCGAGCATGGTCTTTTCACCGGCCTGAGAGCGTCCCCGCGCGCTCACCGCGCCGACGCCGCGGCCGAAAACGTCTGCAAGATCGTCGGGCAGCCGTTTGCCGCGCAGCGCATCGCCGGCGGCCAGAAAGAAACTGCCGTAAAGCGGGCCGGAGGCGCCGCCGACGGTCATCACCAGCGTCTTGCCGATGGTCCTGAACGCTTCATCGAGCGGCTGCGTGCTGATCGTATCCAGTTTGGCCAGCACCGCTTCGAACCCGCGCTTCATATTGGCGCCATGGTCGCCGTCGCCGATCGCCTGATCGAGCGCCGTCAGTTCCGGCGCACTGGCGATCACCTGCTCGGCAGCCGCTTTTACCAACGACCTGAGTGTCTCGGGCTGCAGCGACATCGGTCCGATCCTCAATGAACCGTCGTCGTGATGCGTCGTCCCGCCGCGTCGAAATAGAGCGGATGGACGAAACGGAGCTCGACGTCTTGGCCGGCCTGGAGCGGCTGATGCGGATCGGCCAGCGTCACCAGCATCCGGCCTCGATATTCGAGATGAACGTGATTCTGGTCGCCGAGGTGCTCGATGCGGTGCACCTTGCCGACAATCGCGCCGCCGTCGGCCTTGGCAATCCGCAGGTGCTCGGTGCGAATGCCGATCGTGTCGGTGCCGATCGGCGTTGCCGCCTCCGGAATAAGCTTTGCAGGAAGAAAATTGATTTGCGGCGTGCCGAGCCTGCTGGCGACGTAGCGATCGCCCGGGCTTTCGTAAATCTCCCGCGGCGTGCCGAGCTGCAGCAGCTCGCCGTCCTTGATGACGCCGATCCGCGAGGCCATTGTCATGGCCTCGACTTGATCGTGCGTAACGTAAAGAATCGTCGCACCGAGTTCGACCTGTATCCTTTTCAGTTCGAGCCGAAGCTCGGCGCGGAGCTTGGCGTCGAGCGACGACAGCGGCTCGTCCATGAGATAAATGGCGGGATCGCGAACCAGGGCTCGCCCGATTGCGACACGCTGCATTTCTCCGCCCGAAAGACGGGTCGCCCGGTTTTCGAGCTTGCCGGTGATGTGCAGGAGCTCCGCCGTCTGCACAACGCGCTTGCGGATGGCCGCCTCAGGAATGCGGTGGGCCGGCGATCGCAGCGGGAATGCCAGGTTGTCGTAGACGGTGAGGTGCGGATACAGCGAGTATTGCTGGAAGACGAAAGCGATATCCCGCGTTCCCGGCGGATCGCGCGTCACGTCCCGGCCGTTGATGAAAATCGAGCCCTGATCGGGATGCTCGAGGCCGGTAATCAATCGCAGAGTGGTCGTTTTGCCGGCGCCGCTCGGACCCAGCAGCACGACAAACTCGCCGTCATTGATTGCCAGCGACAGGTCGCGCACGGCGTGGATTTTGCCGAAGCTCTTGCTGACATGCCGCAGATTGACGTTAGCCATGGTCCGGGCTCCTATGGCCTGCCGCCCGGATTGCCGACCCGCTTTGGGCGTCGAACAACGCCAAGCGGTCGGACCTGAATGTGAGACCGACAGTCTCACCCACCTGCACCGGCCGGCTCGACGGCAATCGCGCCTTCATGAGCCCCTGTTCTGTTTCGACGGTGACAATCTGCGTCGTCCCAAGATACTCGGCGCCGAACACGCGGCCGCGGACCGGCGCAACGTCCGTGAAACGGATGTGCTCGGGACGCACGCCCAAGACCAACGGTCCCACGGCGCGCTCTTCGCCGATCTCGGGTACGGCAATGCTGGCCTGATGAAATTTCACGGCGCGGTCGCCCGATTGCAGGCCGGCTTCGAATGGCAGGAAGTTCATCGGCGGCGAGCCGATAAAATCGGCGACAAACATGCTCGCCGGATGATCGTAAATCTCCTGCGGCGATCCTATTTGCTCGATCTTGCCGGCATTCATGACGGCAATGCGATCCGCCATCGACATTGCTTCGTGCTGATCGTGCGTGACATAGATCGTGGTGGCCGAGATGCGATCGTGCAACTCGCGCAACTCGCCGCACATCAGCTGGCGGAACTCCGCGTCGAGCGCGCCTAGCGGCTCATCCATCAGGAACGCCTTTGGGCGCCTGATGATGGCGCGGCCGAGCGCGACACGCTGGCGGTCGCCGCCGGACAGCTTCGAGGTTTTGCTCGACAGCAAATGTTCGATGCGTAATAGCCGCGCGGTTTCTTTGACCCGCTCACGAACCTCGCGCCGCGCCACGCCTTGGCATTTGAGCGGAAAGCCGATGTTCTGCTCGACGTTCATGTGCGGATAGAGAGCGAACAGCTGAAATACGAACGCGATATCGCGCGCCGCAGCGCGCCGGAAAGTGACATCCTCGCCGTCAAGCAATATGCGTCCATCGGTCGGAAGTTCGAGACCGGCAATCATGCGAAGCGTCGTCGTCTTGCCGCACCCCGACGGTCCGAGCAGCGCAAAGAAGCTGCCGTTTTCGATGGTGAAATTTGAATTGTGCACCGCCGCAAACTGGTCAAAGGACTTGTGCAGGTTTTCCACACGAATTTGTGCCATGCGCCCCGCTCCTATTCCGGAAAGTGGCTCACGGCGACATATCCCAGCGTGCCGGCAAGGATAGTCACGAACGAATAACCGTAGAGGTCGATCGACCACGGCTGCACCAGCATCACGATGCCCACGGCAATGAGCGCCATGGTCGCGTTTTCCCAGGGCCCGCGGCGAAACCAACGCGCCAATCTGCCGTGCACTGATCGCATCGCCGTTCATTTGCGTACCGCCCCGAAAGTGATGCCGCGCAGCAGATGCCGGCGCAGCAGGATCGTGAACAGGACGATGGGGATGACAAACAGCGTGGTCGCGGCGGCGACCGCCGGCCAATCCTGGCCGCCCTCGCCGATGATGAACGGAATAAACGGCGGCATGGTCTGCGCGTCGCCACTGGTCAACAGGACGGCGAATGCATACTCATTCCACGAAAAGATCAGGCAAAAGATCGCAGTCGCGGCAATGCCCGTCACCGCCTGCGGCAGCACGACTTTGCGCAGCGCTTGCAGGCGGGTATAGCCGTCGACCAGGGCGGCCTCCTCGTATTCGCGCGGAATCTCGTCGATAAATCCTTTGAGCAGCCACACCGCGAGCGAAACATTGACCGCCGTGTAGAGCAGGATCATGCCGATCTTGGTGTCGGTAAGGTTGAGCTGCCGGTACATCAGATAGATCGGAATGGCGACCGCCACCGGCGGCATCATCCTGGTCGACAGGATGAAGAACAGCAGATCGTCAGCCAGCGGAATCCGAAACCGCGAAAAGGCGTAGGCGGCGAGCGTGCCAAGCAGCACGGCGAGGAAGGTCGATCCGAAGCCGATGACCAGCGAATTGATGAAGCGCGGCACCACCTTCGACGGCCCGGCGATCACCATGTCGTGCGTGCGCACCAGCTTGTCGTACCAGGTCGTGGCCGGCGGCAGGCTGGCGATGAAATCCGGCGTTTGGCGGGTGCGGACGGTAAACAGATTGACGTAGCCCTCGAGCGTCGGCTGGAAGATCACCTTGGGCGGATAGGCGATAGCGTCACTTTGCGATTTGAAAGCGGTCGCCGCGATCCAAACAAGCGGCAGAATCGCAATGACGGCGTAGACGATGACAAGCGCGCCGGCGAAGGTCTTGGCCCGCGGCGAGGCCTCGACAATGGAATGGGCGGTGGATTTGGCGACCGCTGTCATCGCTGCTTCACCCGATTAAGCGCTTTGACGTAGATGTTCGCGGCACCGAAAACGGTGACGAACAGAATGATGGCGAGCGCGGAAGAATAGCCGGTGCGCCATTTCTCGAACGCCGCCCGCTTCAGGGTGATCGACACAAGCTCGGTAGTCGAGCCGGGACCGCCCGAAGTGAGCAGATTGACCATGTCGAACATTTTGAAGTTTTCGATGGCGCGGAAGAGGACGGCGAGCATCAGGAACGGCATGGTCATCGGCAACGTAATCGACCAGAACTGCCGCCAGGATGAGGCGCGGTCGACCTCGGCCGCCTCGTAGATGTAGTCCGGGATCGAGCGCAGTCCGGCGAGGCAGATCAGCATCACATAGGGCGCCCACATCCAGGTATCGACGAGCACGATGGTCCAAGGCGCCAGCGCGACCTCGCCGGTCATGGAAAACGAGCTCGGCGGAATGCCGGTGAACAAACTGATCACGTAATTGAACGGGCCAATTTGCGGCTGGAGCAGCAGCGTCCAAAAATTGCCGACCACGGCTGGCGACAGCATCATCGGCAGGAGGATGATTGTGGTCCAGAAGCTGTGGGTGCGGAATTGACGGTTGATCAGCAGCGCCAGGCCGAAGCCGAGAACGACCTGCAGCGCGACCGTTGAGATGACAAACTGTGCGGTTGTCTGCAGGCGAGCCCAGAGGTCCTCATCGCTGAGAATGTCGGTGTAGTTGTCCAGGCCGACAAAACGCAGCGGCAGATAGGACATGCTCAAATTGAGGCTGGTGAACGATAGCCGGATCATCCAGATCAACGGGAAGATATTGATCGCGAGCAGAAGCCCGATCGTCGGGGTCACAAACAGCCAGGCAATACTGCGATCCGACAGGCCGCGCACGCGCTTGGCGGCGGGAAAGCCCGTCTGTGCGCCAATACGGTCGAGGCGCGCGTCGGAATGGATGACTGCAGTCATGGCGGGTTGCAGGGTTGGCCGGTCTCCCCGGATGATAGCACCGGGGAGACTTTTTGCGGAGCGTCGATCGAGCAAGACACGGCTACTCGGAGGCGACCGTTTTGCCCTGCTCCTTGAAGACCTTCGTCCAATCCTTGACCAAGGAATCGAGGGCTTGCTGCGCTGTGCCCTTGTCGGCGACGACGTAGTCGTGAACCCGCTTCTGCATGTCGAGGAGGAGCTGGGCATAGGACGGCTCCGCCCAGAAGTCCTTCACGATCGCCATTGATTCCAGGAATTGCGGGGCGAACGGCGCGCTCTTGGGGAAGCCCGGCGCGTCAACGACGGCCTTGAGCGCCGAGTAGCCGCCGATCTCCCACCATTTCTGTTGCACGGCGGGCTGAGCGAACCACTTGATGTAGCGCAGAGCATCGTCCTGGTGGTCGGACGTCGCCACCACCGAGATGCCCTGGCCGCCGAGCTGCGTGAAGTGACCCTGCGGGCCGGCGGGATTGACGAAAAAGCCGATCTTGTTGCCGCCGACGTTGGGATCCTTGTAGAGTCCGGGAAAGAAGGCGAACCAATTCATCTGCATCGCCACCTGGCCCGATTTGAAGGCGTCGAGGCCTTCCTGCATGTAGGCGTTGGTCATCCCCGGAGCCGTGCAGCACTTGTAAAGCGCCTTGTAGAATTCGAGGCCTTTGACGGCATCGGGCGAGTTGACGAAGCCCGCCATCTGGTACGGCTTCTTCGGGTTGTCGTAGTTGAAGCCGAAATTGTACAGCACATTGGTGACGCCCATCGTGATGCCTTCCGAGCCGCGCTCGGTGAAGATGTAGGCGCCGTACACTTTCTTGCCGTCGATCTCGCGACCCTGGAAGAATTCGGCGATCTGCTTCAATTCTTCATAAGTCTTCGGCGGCGCAAGATCGCGGCCATATTTCTTCTTGAACTCGGCCTGAAGCTCCGGCCGTGCGAACCAGTCCTTGCGATAAGTCCAGCCGACAGCGTCTGCCATAGCGGGCAGCGCCCAGTAATTCGGCGTGTTCTTGGGCCACTCCGAATAGCCGAGCACGGTCGCCGGCACGAAGTCGGCCATCGTGATGTGTTCCTTGGCGAAGAAGTCGTTGAGCTTGACGTACCAATGATTTTCCGCAGCGCCGCCGATCCATTGGCTGTCGCCGATGATCAGGTCGCACAGTTTGCCGTGCGAATTCAGCTCGTTGAGGAAGCGGTCGGCATAGCTCGTCCAGGGGACGAATTCGTATTTCATCTCGATGCCGGACTCCTTGGTGAAGTCCTTGCCAAGCTCGACCAAGGCGTTTGCCGGATCCCATGCCGCCCAGCACAGGGTGAGTTGCTTGCCCTGAGCCGCGGCCGGCTCATCGGCGAAAGCCGTCAACGCCACGCCAACGAAAAGGGCGAGCGCACCGCCCGCCCATTTCGACCATCTCCAAGTCGCGAATTTTCGCATGTGCTTCCCTCCTTGAACGATCGCTCCGGAGCGCCCTCGACCGGAGACGACGTTAAGCATCGAAGCCCGAACGGGCTGAGGCTGATGGTTCAAGGATGGGAATTCAGGGTGAGCTTAAGAGCCCGCCGTGACCGTCCTCGTCGTTGCCTCCAGGCGCGATGTTCATTATGCTTATTACTAAACACGTAAAACCAAATCCGAGTAGGCGTCAAGAGACAATTTCAGGACCGCACAGCCGCGGCTGCCGGCGTGCCAAAGCCGCCGCTCCATAACCCCGCGCCGCCATTTGTTCAGTATTTCCAGGCCATATTCACGGTAATTCGCAAGGTTGCCGGTTCTGATCAGGGTCCTCGATTGACTGTAATCTTAGCCGCAGAGGCGCCTGCAAACGGCGCCGCAGCTATTCAGTCCGAGTTTACTAACCGCAAAGACTAAACTGCATTTGCGCCTTGGCGGAAACCGTCAGTTCGCGCGCTCAGGGCCCGTTAATTGAATTTCGGCAGCACGAAGCTGAACCAACCTGTTATGCGAGATGTCGAGCACGCTGGGTGTCCGGGTCGTGACCCACGCTCCACGGTTTGGGAGATTGATCGCAATGATGCACGCCATTTACCCCTCTCTGAAGGAAAAACCCGTTTTGATTTCCGGAGGAGCCTCGGGAATTGGTGAAGCACTTGTGAGAAAATTCGCATCACAAGGCGCTCGCGTCGGGTTCGTTGACGTTCAGCAGGAAGCCGGCGCTGCGCTGGCCAGTGAGCTCGAGGGTTTAGGCCAGACCGTCGTGTTTGAGCGCTGCGATATTACCGACACCGGCCAATACCGCCGGGCGATCAAACGATTTGAAGAAATGCACGGCCCGTGTCTTGTGCTTGTCAACAATGCCGCCAATGACACCAGGCACGACTGGCGCCAGGTCACCCCGAGCGAGTTCGCCAGCCGCATTTCCGTCAATCTGGAGCACGCCTTCTTCGCCATTCAGGCGGTCGCCCCCGGCATGATCGCCGCGCGTCGAGGCTCGATCGTGAATTTCGGCTCGATCAGCTGGATGGCGGCGCAGGCCGGGTTGCCGGTTTATGCATCATCGAAAGCGGCCGTTCACGGGATGACGCGGTCATTCGCCCGGGAACTTGGCCAATACAACATTCGCGTCAACACGGTGGTTCCAGGATGGGTGATGACGAGGCGACAACTCGAGCTGTGGGTGGACGACGCGGCGAACGAGTTGATCGACCGGAGTCAGTGTCTTGCCGGCCGCGTGCAGCCAGAAGACGTGGCGGCACTCGCGGTCTTTCTTGCCTCTGGCGACGCCCGAATGTGCTCGGCGCAGAATTTCATAGTCGACGGCGGTTGGGTCTAGCAGGGCTCAAGCCCGACAGCCTATTGCCGAAACACCCGAACGTGCGCTTCAATCAACCCTCCGGGCGTCAACTCCATGGAGGTGAAGATGACCTATTTGCATAGACGTGAGGTCGTATTCGGTCTCGCTGGCGTAGCCGCGGCGCAAACCCTGTTCGGACGGGCAGGCGCAGCACTCGCCGCCGACAAGATCAAACCCGGCGCGTCGAGCGCGCTGATCGTCGTTGACGTGCAGAATTGCTTTCTGCCCGGCGGCAGCCTGGCGGTCAAAAACGGCGATCAGGTCATCCCGGTGATCAATCGCATCGCCAAAGACTTCGAGAATGTGATCATGACGCAGGATTGGCACACGGCACACCATGTCTCGTTTGCGTCAAGCCACGCAGGCAAGAAGCCGTTCGAGGTGATCAAGCTCGCCTATGGCAACCAGGTGCTGTGGCCGGACCATTGCGTGCAGGGCACCGAAGGCGCGCAAATTGCCAAGGAAATCAATATTCCCCAGGCCGAGTTGATTATCCGCAAGGGTTTCCACAATGACGTTGACAGCTATTCAGCGTTCCTCGAAGCGGACAAGGAAACCCACACCGGCTTGGCGGGCTATCTCAAGGAGCGCGGCATCGACACCGTTTTTATCACCGGCCTTGCCACCGATTTCTGCGTGGCATGGACGGCGATCGACGGTCGTCATGCGGGATTGACGGTCTATGTCGTAGACGACGCCTGTCGGGGGATCGATATCAACGGATCGATCGCCAAGGCTTGGGAAGACATGACAGCGGCCGGGGTCAAAAAGATCCAGTCGAGCGACCTCGTCTAATCCGTTCTGATTGAGATGCGGGAATAGCGCTCGATGCCCGCTATGTCGGGATCGGGCGACATGGCTTCGCCGCGATATGCGGCGCGTGGGGAAGACACATGGCGCATGAGGAAGCGGCTGGCGGCGGTCAGGGCAAGCTGGTCATTAAGAACATTGGCCTGATGCTGAGCGGCGAGCTCGCAAGACCGATCCTCGACGCTGACGCCGTCGTGGTGATCGATGGCCGCATCAGCGCGATCGGTCGCGCGAGCGACCTCGACTTCTCCGGCGCAACCGCGACGATTGACGCCAACGGCGTTGCGCTGGCGCCGGGTCTCATCGACAGCCACGTCCATCCCGTGGCCGGCGACTGGACTCCGCGCCAGAACCAGCTCGGCTGGATCGATTCCTGCCTGCACGGCGGGGTGACGACGATGATCTCGGCCGGCGAAGTTCATACGCCAGGCCGCCCGCGCGACGTCGTCGGCATCAAGGCCATGGCCATCACTGCGCAGCGCTGCTTTTCGAGCTTTCGCGTCAGCGGCGTGAAGGTCCACGCCGGCGCGCCGGTCATCGAGCCCGGCATGGAGGAAAAGGATTTCGCGGAGCTCGCCGGTGCCGGCATCCGCTATCTCGGCGAAGTCGGACTCGGCGGCGTGAAGGACGGGCCAACGGCGCGCACGATGGTCGCCTGGGCGCGCAAATATGGGATCAACAGTACGATCCATACCGGCGGCCCATCGATTCCCGGCTCCGGTCTTATCGACAAGGACGTCGTGTTGGAGGCCGACACCGATGTAATCGGCCACATCAACGGCGGCCATACCGCGCTGCCGGACGATCAGATCCGATGCCTTTGCGAGCAGTGCAAACGCGGCCTGGAACTCGTGCACAATGGCAATGAGCGCGCCGCTCTGGTGACGTTGCGGGCGGCCAGCGAGCTAAACCAACTCGACCGCGTGATCCTCGGCACCGATGCGCCGGCCGGCTCCGGCGTGCAGCCGCTGGGAATTCTTCGAATGATTTCGATGCTCGCGGCGCTGGGCGAGGTTCCAGCCGAAACGGCGTTCTGTTTTGCGACCGGCAATACTGCGAAGCTGCGCGCTCTCGATTGCGGTTTGATCGAGGTCGGCCGCGTCGCCGATTTCGTCTTCCTCGACCGCGCTCAGCATTCGGCCGGCAAGACGCTGCTCGACAGCGTCCGCCTCGGCGATCTTCCCGGCATCGGAATGACGGTGATCGATGGGATCGTGCGCTCGCACCGCAGCCGCAACACACCGCCGGCAACCAAGGTGCCGAGCGTCGCGGCCGGATAAGTTTCAATCACGCGATTTGAGGCCGCGATCGCTTCACACCAACCTCGACAACAACGCAAAAAGTTCGGCCCGCTGGTGTTCATCGAGTGCCGCCAGCGTTTCCTCGGTGATGCGCGCGGCGATCGGCCGGGCGCGCTCATAGAGCGTCGCGCCCTTGTCGGTCAGCGCAACCAGCAGGCGGCGGCCGTCGGCGGGATCGGGTTTGGTCCGCGTGAAACCGCGTTTGGTGAGACGATCGATCACGCCCTTGATCGTCGCTGCGTCCATGGCAGTCAATCGCCCAAGCAGGTTCTGCGATGACGGACCGATTTCCTTCAGCTTGGCGAGCGCCGCCCATTGCGTCGGCGTCAGGCCGTCAATCATCAGCGAAGCGAAAATCGTCGTGTGGCGCTGCTGTGCCTGGCGCAGCATAAACCCGACCTGCGCGTCGAGGACGTAATCCTCGCCGTGCCGGGGCTGCTCGGACGCTTCCCTCGTTGTCATTAGAGCCCTGGGTACCATGGCTTGCGCACCGATCCTAGACGAAGCGCTCAGAGCGCCAGATAGGCGTCGCGGATGTCCGGACGCGCATCGAATTCCGCCGTCGTTCCGGAAAACCGGAGGCGCCCCTTCTCGATCACGCAGACGCGATCGGCGACCAGCCGCGCGAAGCGAAGATTTTGCTCGCCGAGGAGAATGCTCAATCCTTCGCGCTTCATTGCCAGGATCGCCTCAATCATCTGCTCGACAATTTTCGGCGCCAAGCCTTCGGAAGGCTCGTCCAGCAAAACCAAAGACGGATTGCCCATCAAGGTGCGCGCGATGGCCAGCATCTGCTGCTCGCCACCGGACATGCGGCCGCCAAACCGACCGCGCAACTCGCTTAAGTTCGGAAAGATCTCGAACAGGCGCTCTTTCGTCCAGTGCGGCGCGCCTTGCCGCCGCCCCTGACGGCCAACTTCCAGGTTCTCGTCGACCGTCAGATCCGAGAAGATGCGGCGGTCCTCCGGTACATAGCCGAGGCCACTCCGCACACGCTCGTACGCGGGAAGCTGCGATATGCGCCTGCCATCGAAGACAATCTCGCCGTCGCAATTGGCAATAAGTCCAAGGATCGACCGCAAGGTGGTCGATTTGCCGGCACCATTGCGACCGACCAGCGCGACAGCCTCGCCAGTGCCGACCTCCAGCACAAGGTCATAGAGAATATGTGCGCGACCATAGGCGGCATTGAGTCCGGTAACGGCAAGTTTCGGCGGTGCGCCCATCAATGCGAAGCTCCGAACAGCGAACCGGCGCCGAGATAAACAGCCTGAACCTGTTGATTGGCGCGCACCGCCGCAGGCGCGCCTTCGGCGATCAGAACACCGCGATTGAGCACCAGGATGCGATCGGCATGGCCGAAGACCGCATCCATGTCATGCTCGGTGAAGAGGACACCGATGCCGCGCTCGCGGACGATCCGCGCGACCAGGGCCATGAGAGCGCCGCGCTCTCCTGGCGCCATGCCGGCGGCGGGCTCGTCCATCAACAAGAGCTTTGGATCATTGGCAAGCGCGATCGCGAGTTCGAGGCGTTTGACATCGCCATACGCGAGCTCGCCGCAACTGCGCTGCGCCTGGTCTGCCATGCCGACGAGGGCGAGAAGGTCATTGGCCTCCTCTAAATAGTAGCGCGCCGCCCAGTGGCCGGCGGCCCAGTGGCGGCGGTGCGACAGCAGCGCCGTTTGAACATTCTCGGCGACGGTCATTGATCCGAAGGTCGCCGCAATCTGAAATGTGCGTCCGACACCAAGCCGCCAGATGACGCGCGGCGGAGCGCCGGTGACGTCGCGGCCGAAAATGCGGATGCGTCCGGCGCTTGGTGCAAGCTGTCCGTTGATCATATTGAAACAGGTGCTCTTGCCGGCGCCGTTGGGACCGATCAGCGCCAACATTTCTCCGGCCGCCAGCGAAAAACTGACATCTTTCACAGCCTGGAAGCCGGCATAGGATTTAGCGAGACTTTCGACCGCGAGGACGTTCATGGCCGGCCGCCCGCAATGCGGCGATTTTGCCAGCCGGAGAAAGCGCCCAGCACGCCTTGCGGGAAAACCGAGACCAGCACGACGATGAGAAGCCCAAGGACAAGCTTGGAATAATCGGTCTGGCTGATCACCCAGATCGAGAGCGATTTATAGAGCGCGGCGCCGATGACACCGCCCGATACCGTGCCGACGCCGCCGAGCAGGATCATCGCCAGCCCGTCGATCGACACCGGAATGGCGAGATTGTCCGGAAATACGCTGCCCTTGAGGAAGGCGTAAAGCGCGCCGGCGAGCGCGGCGAAAGCACCGGCCGCCGCAAACGCAATCCACTGAAACTGATGACGCGACAGGCCGATCGCCTCGGCGCGCAATTCGCTGTCGCGCAGAGCCCGCAAGGCATAACCGAAGGGAGAAAACAGGATCACGCGCAGGAGCGCGATCCCGGCAATGACGAGCGCAAGCGTGAGCCAATAAAAATGACTTGGTGTAGCCGCCCAGGCGCTCGGCCAAATTCCGAGCAGCCCGTTGTCGCCGCCGGTTACCTCGGTCCATTGAAAGGCGACCGACCAGACGATCTGCGCAAACGCGAGTGTCAGCATGGCGAAATATACGCCGGACAAGCGAACGCAGAACCAGCCGAAGAGCAGCGCCCCGCATAGTCCCAGCATCGGGCCGGTCAGCAGCCCGGCCGCCATGGGAAGGCCAAATTGCTTCAGCGCCAAAGCCGCGCCGTACGCGCCCAGGCCGAAATAGGCGGCATGGCCAAACGAGACCAGGCCTCCGGCACCTACCAGCAAATGCAGGCTGGCTGCGAACAGCATGAAAATCAGCACTTCGCTGGCTACGGTCAGAGAATAGTCGCCGGCGATCAGCGGCAGCAGCACAGCCGCGGCGATTCCGGCAAGCACGAGAAGCCGATCACGCGGCTGGAGCGGACGCCAACGCATAACCTGGAGACCGCTCGCTGCGCGTATCGCCGTCTCGGGGCGGCCGAGCAGCCCCCATGGCCGCACGACCAGCACCAGAGCCATCACCAGGAAGACGAGGACGATGGAGATCTTCGGAAAGATCAATATGCCGAAAGCGTTCAGCTCCGACACGATGATCGCGGCGAGGAACGTACCGAGGATATTGCCAAGCCCGCCGATCACGACCACGACCAGCACTTCGGTGATGATCTGCAAATCCATCGTGTGGCTCACCGCTTCGCGCGGCAATTCAAGCGCACCACCGAACGCGGCAAGGAAAATTCCAAGCGCAAAGACGCTGGTGAACAGCCAGCGTTGATTGACGCCAAGCGCCGCGACCATTTCGCGGTCCTGCGTCGCGGCCCGAACCAGGACGCCCCACCGCGTGCGGCGCAACAGGAGGAGGATAACAATGAGAGTGAGCGGCCCGAGCGCAAGCAGCAGCAGATCATATGTCGGGAACGGTTGACCGAAGAGATTGATCGCGCCCTTCAATCCCGGCGCCCGCCGCCCGAGCAAGTCGCTCGGCCCCCAGATCAGCACGACCAGATCCTCGACCACGAGCGCGACGCCGAAGGTCAAGAGCAGTTGGAGCAACTCGTGCGCCCCATAGATGCGGCGGAGCAGAGTTACTTCAACGACAGACCCGACCCCGGCCACGATCAAAGACGCAACGACGATTCCCCCCAGAAACCGAAATCGCTGGAAAGATACTCGGTCAGCGTGAAACCGACATAGGCGCCGAGCATATAAAACGCGCCATGGGAGAAATTGACGATGCGGGTGACGCCGAAAATGATCGACAGACCGCAAGCGGCGAGAAACAGCGACGACGCGCTCGCCAGGCCGGTGACAAATTCGTTGAAGAGAAAAGTCACCGGCTCGACCCTGGCGAGGAGCGGAAACGGAGCGGTGCTTCTCTGCTGTGCTCAATCCTGCGGGCGCATGGACTTGACCTCGGCTTCGGACGGCAGGTATTTCGCGCCGTCGCGATAGCTGACGTCCACCATCACGCCCTTGCCGTCCTTGAGCGCTGTCTTGCCGACGAAAGCGCCGAGCGTCGACTGGTGATCCGCCTTGCGGAAGGTCACTTTGCCAAAGGGCGTATCGACGGTAATCCCTTCGGCGGCATCGACCAGCTTCTCGGTGTCGGTCGATTTGGCCTTGGCGAGAATGGCCGCCGCGGCCTTCAGCGTCGAATAGCCGACGACCGAACCGAGCCGCGGATAGTCGTTGTATTTCGCCTGATAGGCTTTAAGAAATGCGGCGTGTTCGGGGATGGAGACGGCGTTCCAGGGATAGCCGGTGACGATCCAACCGACCGGTGTCTCGTCTTTGAGCGGATCAAGATATTCGGGCTCGCCGGTCAGGAAACTGACCACGGAACGGTTTTTGAACAGACCTCGGGTGTTGCCTTCACGCACGAATTTGACGAGATCGGGGCCGAAAGTGACGTTGAGGATGGCGTCGGGATTGGTCCGGGCGATGGCCTCAACAACGGCGCCGGCGTCGATCTTGCCCTGCGGCGGCCATTGCTCGCCAACCCATTCGATGTCGGGCCGCTTTGCCGAAAGCAGCTTCTTGAACACCGCTACGGCGGACTGTCCGTATTCGTAATTCGGTGCAACCGTCGCCCATTTTTTGGCCGGCAGCTTAGCCGCCTCCTCCGCAAGCATCGCCGCCTGCTCATAATTGGCGGGGCGCAATCGGAATGTATAGTGGTTACCCTTCGACCAGGTGATGGCGTCGGTCAAAGGCTCGGCGGCGAGAAAGAGAATCTTTTTCTGCTTGGCGAAATCGGAAACGGCGAGCCCGATATTCGAGAAGAAGGTTCCGGCTAACATCACGACGCCGTCTTTGGAGACGAGCTCGTTGGCCGCCGTCACCGCGTCGGCCGGCTTGCCGCCGTCGTCCTTGGAAATGACCTCGAGCTTCTTGCCATCGACGCCGCCGGCGGCATTGATCTGTTCCAGGGCAAGCTGCCAGCCCTTGCGATAAGGTTCCGTGAAGGACGGCAGTCCCGAGTAAGAATTGATCTCGCCGATCTTGATGGTCTCCTGAGCGGATGCGCCGACGCTCGCGCCGGCAAGCACCGCCGTCAAGGTCACGCTCGCCAATACCGTCGATACCGTCCTCATAGTCGTTGCTCCATCAGATGTTCGTTGCTGTTCTTCCGGGCGTTGCTATCGAAGCCCGTCGTCTCCCTTGATCTCGTCTTTCTTCAGGCCGCCAACGCGCGGCAACGGCCTGCCGGAATTGGTCACTGCGACCGCAACCACGATCTCGTTGGCGCGCGGTGCGTCGGTGACCCGCACCTCCATGCCGTCAAAATGGCTACGCACGAAAGCCGCGTCCTTGTGGCCAAGTGGCACATCGAGGGTGACCCCGGGTCCGCCGCGCTTTTTCGACGAGGGGATCAACGCCGCGCCGGTACCGAGAACTTTACGGGCCGGCGCGCCGAGCTTCGGATGCAGGATCGCCGCGGCATGTTCGAGCTCGCCGTTCTCTCCGACCGCGGCAGCCTTGCCGTAGCTTTCCGCGCGCCGGCCTTCGATCCCGAGCGCCGCCACTGCGCGGCTCGCCAATAATTCGCCGAGCTCCTCCCCGATATCGCTGAGCTCGGAAAGATCTTCGACATAACGGCCCGCGAACGGGTTTTCGATTACCGCCACTGCCGCCGCGCGCCGTGTCGGCGGCTCGACCGTCTGGCCCATTTCCAACCGGGTTTCTTCGAAGAAGGTGAGAAGCTTCCGGATCTTGGCCTTCATCTGAAACCGTCCAAGCCCTTCATTTGCCTCACATCGAGCCTGCCCTCGCGACGATCGACGCGCGCTCCGCCCACCGTGGATGGAAGAGCGGGATGCAATCTTGAGGCCGACCCAGTCGACCGGACCGCTTCGCTATTGTGTGCCTCGAAGCCATCGAGATTCCGAAGATTGCCGCCAACACCGCAGAGCAGCGTTCGGCCGCAGAGTTGCAGCGCCGCCGCCTCTATTTTGTGGGAGCGGCGCAGGTTCTCGGCCTCATCAAGACCGTCGGCCAGCGCTTCGTCGATTTCGCTCGGCGTCAGCGGACCGACATCGATGGTGACCGGTCGCTCGCCAAGATCGCTTTGCGGGTCGCGCGAAACGGCCGGTGCCCGGCAAATCGCCGGATGCCCGGGAAGATCGATTGCATTAGCGACAAGGGTGGCGGCGGCATCCGCCGTCGTCGCAGAGCCGGCGAGAACGGTCACGGCGTCTGCTATTCCAAGCGAGAAGCTGCGGCCGCGCCAGCCGGACGTGGCCACGCCGCGCACGCCGTCTCGCCCACTGATCGTTGCACGGCCGATCAGACTGGGCCTGTCGGGTCGATCGACCATGCCGATCGTGAAGCTTTCGCCGGCAAGAAGATAGAGCGCGATATCGCCGCCATTGTTAACATAGGCGCGCCGCAGCGGCGCGGCGGCCGTCATCGCGTTCAAGATTTCCTCGGCCACGGCACCAGCGACCGCGGCCATGGGTGTGATGAAGCGTCGGATGCATAGCGGCGCGACGGCGCCGGCCATACGCCTGGCGACGACGCCGAACGGGCGAGGGTTTGTCGGGGTCGTCTGCTTGCGCAGCAGAGGCAACTCGGCGCAAAGCTCATCGAGGATCGTCGCGAACCGGCGCCAGGCTGCGTCATGAGCGGTCTCAACCGCGGGTGCTTCACCGAACGCCTCGATGATCAGGTCGATCGGCCCATCCTGAAGATGGAGGCGGCCGTCGCGAAAGCGGCGTTGCTGCGGCGGCGTTCTCATCCGTCGCTCCGTGCCGGTGCCGGCCTTACCTCACGGTCGGCCGGCGTCTTCGCGCGCTGCGCGATGATTTCGCTCACCGGCCGAACGTGATCGACATGGCCGCCGAGCGCCGCATAATCGTCGAGCCGCATGGTGAATTCGATCGGCGCGACGATCGCTGGTGTCGGCACATAGCCGAAAGCATTGTCCGGCAGCAGCGTGACGTCGACCATGAAGGTGATGCCGCCGCCCGGCCAGACCACCACCGGCGCCCCGTCCGCGGTCACCGTGGTCAGTGCCTGGCGCACCGAACGGGTCAGGCGCACCGGATTTTCAGTCACTCCGGCACGTAGCGAGCCGCCGGCGCCGGCCATGAAAAGAACCGAGCACAGCGCCGGCTCGCAATTCTCCCGGATGCGCTCGACGGACACGCGCAGACTCTCGGGCAGAGGCGTTTCGACCGGCCTCAGGGAATCATCGAGGCGATAGAAGGCGTGCTGCTCGCCCGTCGTCGAGACCATCAGCATGGTCAAGCCGGGCCAGGCGACTTTGGGATCGAAGCCGGCGACGATTTCGAGCGGATCGGAGATATTGGCGCCGCCCCATCCGGTTCCCGGCTCGGCGACATGGAAATACCGGCCCGGCGTCGAGCGCCGGCCTTTCAATTTGATGCCGGTGTCGCGTGCCCCAAGGAGCTTGCCGGCCTGGTGTTCCGAGAGAACGCCGGTGATGTGATCATCGACGACGACGACTTCGTCGACTTTGCCGTACCATTGCTTGGCAAACATGCCGATGGTCGCCGATCCGCAGCCGACCCGCATGCGCTCCTCGAGCTGTCCGTTGACGACTGGCGACTTGCCCGCCTCGACAACGACGCTGGCGCCGCCGTCGACAGTCAGCTCCACGGCCTTGCGGTTGCAGAGGTCGAGCAACGTCTCGCAGGTGACCCGGCCTTCCTTTTTGCCGCCATGGGTAAGATGATTGACGCCGCCCAGCGAAAGCATTTGCGAGCCGTATTCTCCGGTCGTGACGTGACCGACCGGTTCGCCTTTGGCGCGCACGGTGGCGCATTCCGCCCCAAGATGGCGATCGGTGTCGATCTTCAGCTTGACGCCGCAGTACGAGTAGATGCCTTCGGTGACCACCGTCACCATGTCCACGCCGTCGACCTTGGAGGAGACAATAAAAGGCGCCGGCTTGTAATCGGGATAGGTCGTTCCAGCGCCGACAGCTGTGACGATCGGCGTCGGCGCATTGACGATATCGCCGGTCCATTCACGCGTCCGGCTCATGAAGGGTACGACCTCGCCGCCGTCCTCTAAGGTGCGTTCGAGCAGCACATGCGGATCGACGCGCACCAATTCGCCGTTACGGTTGGCGTAACGATCGCAGGCGCCGGTCATGCCGGGGCGGATGTAGCAGAGCACCGGGCAGGCGTCGCACCGGATCTTGTCGTCGACGTCAGCCATTCGCGTTTTCATCCCGTAGCGCCAGGATCGCCGCGCGCAACCGATCCGGCGTCGCCGGCGTGCGTTTGATGCGTGCACCGGTCGCGTGATGGATGGCATTGAGAATTGCCGGCGCGGTCGGAATAAGCGCCTGTTCGCCGATACCCTTGGCGCCAAAGGGGCCGATCGATGACGCATCCTCGATGAGGATGCTCTCGACCGGTGGCATGTCGCCGATGCTGGGGATCAGATAATCGTGCAAGTTCTCGCCCTTGCCGGGAATGAATTCTTCCATCAGCGCCATGCCAAGGCCTTGTGCAGCGCCGCCCTGGATCTGGCCTTCCACCAGGGTCGGATTGATCGCCTTGCCGACATCGTGGGCGCAGATCAAACGAAGGACTTTGACCCGGCCGAGCTCCATATCGACTTCGACCGCGGCAAGATGAGCGCCGTAGCCGAAGACGGCGTAGGGCTCGCCTTGGCCGTTTTCGTCGAGTGGCGTCGTCGGCGGGTCGAAAGTTTCCTGAACTTCGGCGACGAACCCCGAAATTATTGAGCGAAAGTGCGCTCAACGTGACGCGCCGTTCGCCACCCGCGCCTTCGATGACGATGACGCCCGCTTCGAAACGGATCGTCGCCTCCTCGCCGACATTGGCCAGGCGCAAGATCGCGCGGCGCATCGCCTGACCGGCCAGGAAAGCGGCTTTGCCGGAAATGAAAGTCTGGCGCGATGCCGAAGTCTTGCCGCAGTCCGGCGTCGTGTCGGTGTCCGCTGACGCGAAATCGAATAGCGCGAGCGGCGCCCCGAGCGCGTCGGCGCAAATTTGCGGAATCACCGTATTCGAGCCTTGCCCGATGTCGACGGCACCCTGGAACAGAGTGAGCCGACCGCCCGGTTTGAGCCCGAGCCGCATGGTGGAAGGATTCGGCAGCGACGTATTTCCGCATCCGTACCACATGCCGGCAACGCCGACGCCGCGCCGCAGCGGACCTTCTGCCGCCGCGTTGAAGGCGTGCGCAGCTTCGCGCGCCTCTCGCCAACCCGGCCGCAAGGCTTCAAGGCACGCCTTGAAGCCAACGCCTTCGTTGAACACTTGCCCGGTTACGGTCGGATCGCCGGCTTCAAGTGCATTGAGGATGCGGAAATCGAGCGGATCCATGTCGAGCTTGATCGCCAGCTCGTCGAGCAGCTGTTCCAGTGCGATCGCGCTTTGCGGAACGCCGAAACCGCGAAAGGCACCGGCCGGGACGAGATGGGTGTGAATCGCGCGCGTCCGCGCGCGGTAATGCGGCATCCGATAGGGGCCAGACGCGTGCACCGGCACCCGGTTGGCGACAGTCGGCCCCCAAGACGCATAAGCGCCGGTGTTGAAATCGGCTGCGAAATCCATGGCATTGAGCCGGCCGTCTCGGGTTGCGCCGATCTTGGTGCGAATGGCGGCCGGATGGCGCTTGGTTGTACTCATGATCGATTCTGTTCGCGAATAGATCATGCGCACCGGCCGACCGAGCAGCCACGCCGCGAGCGCGATGAAAGGCTGCACCGAGAGATCGAGCTTCGATCCAAAGCCGCCGCCAACCGCGGTCGGAATGATACGCACCTGCTCGGGTGCGAGACCCAATATTTTCGCGATGTCGTCGCGATCCATGTACGGCGCCTGGGTACAAGCTTGAATCTCGATACGATCAGCCACGCGCCGCGCGAAGCCAGCCTCTGGCTCGATGTAGGCGTGTTCCACGAAGGCGGTTTCGAATTCGCCCTCGACCGACACATCCGTGGTGGCGAGCGCGGCCTCCACATCGCCTCGCACCACCCGGCCGCGGGTCAATACATTGTCGGGACGCAGCGCATGAATCGGCGCTGCGTCAGCGGCGGTCGCCTCGTCCAAGGTCGTCAGCGCCGGCAGGATGTCCCAAGTCACCGGGAAGGAGGACAGATCGAGGGCCCGCATTGGCCCCTCTTCGCCAACGATGAGCGCGACCGCCTCGCCGCGAAATCGCGCTACGCCTTCGGCAAGCACCGGCTGATCGGCGAAAGGCGTAATGACGCCGAAGCGATTTTCGCCCGGCATGTCCTTGGCTGTGAAGACGGCGGCAACGGCATCATGTGCGCGTTGGAACGCCTCGATATCGCCGAGGATGAAGCGCGCGTGATGATGTGGCGAACGGACCGCCCTCGCGAGCAGGGCGTCGGTCGGCCATGCGTCTGCGCCAAAAATTTCCGCGCCGGAGATTTTCATCGCTCCGTCGAGCCGAGGCAGGCGCAGGCCGACGGCGGCTGCATCGGGCGCAACCGGAAGCGCTTCGCCAGCCAAGCCGTGCGCATCCATCACCGCATCGATGATCTTGCGGTAGCCCGTGCAGCGACACAACACGCCGCTCAGCGCATCTTGCGTCTGCGTCTCACTTGGCTTGGGATTTGTCCGCAGCAGCGCAATCGCGGCGAGCAGCATCGCCGGCGTACATACGCCGCACTGTGCCGCGCCATGCACGTGGAAAGCGCACTGCAGCCGGCCGACAATGTCCTCACCGGGCGACAGACCTTCGATGGTCTCGACGACGCGGCCCTCGATTTGGCCGACCGCGGTGAGACAGGAGCACACCGGCTCGCCGTCGATCAACACCGTACAAGCGCCGCAGTCGCCGGCGTCGCAGCCGATCTTGATCCCGGTCAGACCGCAGTGCTCACGCAAGGCCTCACTCAGCCGCTCCAGCGGCGGAGCGACGAGCCGCGCAGGCGCTCCGTTGAGCGTCAATGAAACGCCGGCGGCGCGTTCCAGCATCAGAGAACGCCTCCCGCATCGCCTTTGACGCAGTATTCAATCGCGCGGCGCACCAGTGTCAAAGCCACGTCGCGACGGTATGCGGCTGTGCCCCGCAAATCATCAATCGGCGACAGCGCGGCGAGATGCTCGCTCCCGACGCGGTCGCCGAGGCCGGCGCACGCCGGCGCGCCAAGGAGTCGTTGTTCAACTTCGGGCAGCCGCTTTGCCGCAGCCGAGCACGCGCCGGCCGCCACGCGTGCGCTGCGCACCTTTGCATCGACGATATCGAGCAGGACGGCGACCATGACGATCGAAATCACGAGATAGCGTCGGGCACCGAGCTTCAGGAAACTCGAGCGAGCGGTCCGGGCCGGTCGTCGCACGACGATCGCTGTCATGATCTCGTCGCGGCGAAGTGCCGTGCGGCGATTGCCGACAATGAATTCGCCGAGCGGCAGCCGCCTCCGGCCGCGCTTTGAAACGAGCTCGACTTCCGCGTCCAAAATCAGCAGCGGTGGAACGCCGTCGGCGGCCGGCGAGGCGTTGCAGAGATTACCGGCGATGGTGCCGCGGTTTTGTATCTGGAGGCCGCCGATTTCGCGCGCTGCGGCCTTCAAAGCATTGAAGGCCGGGCCGAGATCGGTTTTGGCAAAATCGCTCCAGGTGACGGCTGCGCCAATGCGAATCAAATCACCTTCGGCGGCGAACTCGCGCAGAGCCGGGAGCGCCGTGATATCCACGTAACTCCCGCTCAGGGGGTGTTCGCCTGCCGCCGGAAATATATCGGTTCCGCCCGCCAAAACGCGGGCATCCGGCTCGGCGAGGAGCCTCAAGGCTTCGGCGAAGTCGGCGGGCCGCGCATACACGACAGCGACACTCCTCGGCATCATTTGTATACAAATGATCTCGCTGGCGGGCACCGTTGTCAAGCGCTCCGACGGGATTTTGCTGTCGGAGCTGTTGTTTGCTTCGTCCAGAGGAGCGCAAGCGGGATTTGCGATCTGACTCGAGCGTGGCGGTCACCCCGGACTAGCCCGCTACAAGCCAAGTTCACCCACGATCTGCTTGCGCATCACGAACTTCTGCGGTTTGCCAGTCGCCGTCAGCGGGAATTCCGGCACGAAGCGAATGTAGCGTGGCACTTTATGATGGGAAATCTGTCCCCGGCAGAACGAGCGAATTTCCTCGTCCGTCGCCGATTGGCCGGACTTGAGCACGATGAATGCGCAAACCTCCTCGCCGAGCCGATGATCCGGAACCCCAAACACCTGGGCGGATTAAATCTTCGGATGCCGGATCAAAAAGTCCTCGATCTCACGCGGATAGATATTTTCGCCGCCGCGGATGAGCATGTCCTTAAGTCGTCCGACGATCGCGCAATAGCCTTGTTCGTCGATCGTTGCCGTATCTCCGGAATGCATCCAGCCCGACGGGTCGATCGCCTCCGCGCTCCTTTCGGGATCATCCCAGTAGCCCCGCATCACGCCATAGCCGCGGGTGCATAATTCTCCAGCAACGCCGATCGGCGTTGTGTTGCCGCCGGCATCGATAATCTTGACCTCGACATGCGGATGGATGCGGCCAACGGTCGCCACCCGCTGCCCGACCGGGTCATCGGTGCGTGATTGGAATGACAGCGGGCTGGTCTCGGTCATGCCATAGCCTATGGTGATTTCGCGCATGTGCATCCGGTCCATGACTTGACGCATGGTCTCGATCGGGCACGGCGCCCCGGCCATGATCCCGGTCCGCAAACTCGAAATGTCGTAATTCGCAAAATTCGGATGCTCGAGCTGGGCAACGAACATGGTGGGAACGCCGTGCAGCGCCGTACACTTGTAGCGCGCGACTGCCGCCAGCGTCGCTTCGGCATCGAAGCTCTCGCCCGGAAATACCATTCCAGCGCCGACCGCCGCGCAGCACAGCACGCCCAGGACCATGCCGAAGCAATGATACAGCGGCACCGGAATGCAAAGCCGATCATCGGCGGACAGGGCCATTAATTTGGCTGCATAGCGCGCATTGTTGACGATGTTGTAGTGACTGAGCGTCGCCCCTTTGGGCGAACCGGTCGTGCCGCTGGTGAACTGTATGTTGATGGCATCGTCCGGATCGAGCGCCGCGGACAGCGCATCGAGGCGGCCGCGGTGACCGGGCCCGGCGAGTGACGTCAACCCGGAAAATGAGCGGGCCGAGCGCGGCAACGGCCCCTCATCAAGTATGATGACGTGTTTGAGATGCGGCAATTTTGCCGCATGCAGGGTTGCTTCGCTGCCATCAATTTCGGGCGCGACCGCGCGCAGCATCTCGACGTAATCGCTGGATTTGTGACGGCGCGCCATCACCAACGCCTTGCATCCGACCTTGTTGAGCGCGTATTCGAGCTCCGATGTCCGATAGGCCGGATTGATATTGACCAAAATGGCGCCGATGCATGCGGTGCCGAATTGAACGTAAAGCCACTCGGGGCAATTGGGCGCCCAGATGCCGACGCGGTCGCCACGGCCGATGCCGAGGGCAAGCAGACCGGCGGCGACATCATTGGATCGCTCGCGCAGATCGTACCAGGACAGCCTGGCTCCGTTGGCCGCAAACATAGCCGCGCCATGGCCGCCATGCCTGGCGCAGGCGCGGCCGAGCAGTTGCGGGATTGTCATGAATTTCAGCGGATCGTCCGTCGCCCCGGCTACATAGGAAAGCTTTCCCTGCGGCCGAAGCCGGTCATCGGCGCCGCTGCGGAGAAAATCCGAACTGAACAGGTTATGGGTGCTCACCGGCGTCGGTCGCTCTCGTTCCGGGCCGATTGCGGATCAGAAATTCCGCCAATCTCCGAGTTGTTCGAAGGCATGCGCCGCCCGATAGATGGTGGTCTCGGCGTAATGCTTGCCCACCAGCATCATGCCGACCGGCAGTCCGTCGCTCAATCCGCAGGGTATATTCATGGCCGGATGGCCGGTGACGTCGAACGGACAGGTATTCGGCAGCATCTCGAATCCGCGCTGGCACCACAGCGCCAGCGGCGCATTGGCCGGCGGAATCGGCGTCGCCTTCATCGGCAGAGTCGGCATCATCAGAAGATCGTATCGCGCCAGCACGTCATCGTAAGTCTTGCGCAACAGACGTCCCAGATTCTGCGCCTTGGCGTAGAAATGCCCGCGATGGTGCTTAATGAAATATTCACCGGCGAGCATCGAGATTTTCAGGGTGCGGGACAGTTCATCGGCGCGCGCCCGCCAATTGGCATGGGCGTCAAGAAGGCTCGTTGTGTAGAGGCCTTTCCAGTTAAAGCCCATGCCGTTGCCGTGCATCATCTGCGCGACCAAACCCTCAAGCGCGATCGGCGTCCAGATGGCGCCGCCGTCGTGGTGCATGGGAATGGATACCGGCTCGATTATCGCGCCGGCACCGCGCAAACGGTCTGCTGCTTGCCGCACCTTGGCGTCGACGTCCGGTTCGCTCGCTGGCCAGCCAAATCCTTCCGTCACCAATCCGATGCGCATGCCGGAAACGCCGCGGCCGAGCCCGGTCGTATAGCTGTACTTCTCGGCCTGCACGTCATATTGCCGCGGATCCAGTCCGTCGCTTCCGGCGATCACCTCAAGCAGCAGCGCATTGTCAGCGACGGTCGTGGTCATCGGTCCGGCGTGATCGATGGTGGCTTCGATCGGCATGACGCCGGTGTAAGGCACGAGACCGTGCGTGGCCTTCATGCCGTAACAGCCCGAATAGGATGCCGGCATGCGGATCGATCCGCCTTGATCGCCGCCGATCGCCATCTCGATCTCGCCGGCGCCGACCAGCGCTCCGCATCCCGAGGACGAGCCGCCCGCGGAGTAGCCGCGCTTGTAAGGGTTCTGCACCGGACCGTGCGCCGATGTGTGACTGCCGCCCGACAAACAGAAATATTCGCAATGCGCCTTGCCGACGATCGTGCCGCCGGCATCCAGGATGCGGGTGACGAGCGTCGCATCGATGTCCGGCACGTAGCCTTCGAGCGTCGAAGCACCGTTCATCATCGGCACGCCGGCAAGGCAGATATTGTCCTTGAGCACAACGCGCTTGCCGGAAAGCGGTCCGTGCGAGGCGCCGCGCACTTCCGTCTTCACCGCCCAGGCGTTAAGCGGATTCTCGTTGGCACCCGGCCGGTAACCGGGCGTGCGCGGATAGCGAACCGGCGGCAAATAGTCTGGAAGCTCATTAATCCGATCGTAGGCCTGGAATGTACCTTCCAGCACCTCGAGGTATTCTGCGACTTCGCCTTGCGACATGCTCAGATGGAGCGAGTTGACGATATCGTGCATCTGCTCGGCCGATGGCCGTCTGACGGTCGACATGGGACCCCCTAGTGATGCGGCGGCAGCGGGCGCCGCTGGTGCCGAAATTCGAGCGCGTGATACCGGTGCCGTCTTTGGCGCGGCGATCGTCGATTGGGCGCCATTTGACGGGCGCGCGGACCCGTTTCCGGGAGGTGCGATCGGAGGCTGAGCCCGAGCCGGCTGGCCGGCGCCGTTGCTGGAAGCCCTGTGGTTACCTCGTGCGCCGCCGAGGCCGACCAGATCGGCAATGGCGCCGCCGCGTACTGTGCCGGCGTCGAGTTCGCGCGTGATCATGCCGCGTTCGACCAACACGATGCGGCTCGCGACATCGAGCACCAATTCGAGATTTTGCTCGACGATGAGCATCGAGAGCCGATGCTTTTCGCGCAATGACGCCAGAAGCTCGCCGATTTCCTGGACGATGGACGGCTGAATACCTTCCGAGGGCTCGTCGAGAAGAAGAAGCCAGGGCAGCGGCACGAGGGCGCGAGCCAGCGCCAGAATCTGCTGCTCGCCACCCGACAGGGCGCCGCCTCTGCGCTCCAACAAGCGAGTGAGCCGGGGGAAAATTCCGAGGACGCGCTCGATCGCCCGTTCTTCCGTCTCGCCGGAGTCCGGTGTCCACGCCAAACGCAGGTTCTCGTGCGCGCTCAGTCCGGGAAGGATGCCACGGCCCTGCGGCACATACCCGATACCGAGCCGGCTGCGCTCGTGCGCCGCCCATGAAGTCACGTCGACGCCGTCGACGACGATCTTGCCGCCCCTCGAGGGCAGCAGTCCCAGGATGGTCTTCATGAGCGTCGTCTTGCCCATGCCGTTGTGGCCGATGATTCCGATCGCTTCGCCCTCCCAAAGCTGAAGCGATATGCCGTGAAGGACCGGGACTTCGCCGTAGCCGGCACGCAGATCCGTGATGTCGAGTACGACCCCGTCGGGCTCGGCGCCCTTGTCGCCGACCTTCTCGTGAATATCCGGTTCGCCGGCTTCGCGAATACTCATGCGCGGTTCCCCAAATACACTTCCCGGACACTGGGATCGGTCAGTACCTTCTCGGCGCGGCCTTCGACCAGGATGGCACCTTGATGGAATACCGTGATCAAGGAATTGAGGGTTCGCACAAAGTGCATGTCGTGATCGACCACGATCAGCGTTGCCGTCTGGTTGATTCGCTTGATGATAGCGACCAGCCGCTCCGTCTCCGCATTGGTGAGGCCCGCCGCAGGTTCGTCGAGGAGAACCAGCCACGGCTTGTTGGCCAGCACCGTGCCGATTTCCACCAGCTGGCGCTGCCCGTGGGCCAGTTCGCCGACCAGGCGGCGTGCGATCGCGCCCAACTCCAGTTCCGCCACGACCTCATCGACGGCAGCCTCGGCTCCGTCATGACCGGCGATGCGGCGGGCGGAAAGCCAGAGATTTTCCGCGACCGTGAGCCCATTCATCACCGAGGGGACCTGCGTCTTAATACCGATGCCGAGGCGGACGATCTGGTGGGTCGACCAGCCGGTGACATCCTGACCGCGGATCAACACCCGGCCGCTCAAATTCCCGCCGCGAATTTGCCCGGTGATCGATTTGAAGAACGTGCTCTTGCCGGCGCCGTTGGGACCGATGAGGCAGCGCAACTCGCGCTCACGCAACGTGAAGCTGACATGATCGACCGCCAGCACGCCGCCGAACTGCACCGCCAGCTCATGCGTTTCGACGACGGGCTCGCTCACTGCTTGGCTTCCTGAAACGCGACGCGGCGGCGGCGCGTGCCGCGGGCTTGACGCCGATGGACCTGAGATTGCGCAAAGCGTCGGCGCCAGGCCACAAAAGTCGGCGCGAAACCGCGCGGCACCAGCAGCACGACGAGGATCAGAATGGCACCGAGGATCAGCGAATTGTCGACGGTCGTCTGGTGGCCGAGGCCGAGCTTCAAGGAACCGAGCGCGACCGCGGCAATCATCGGACCGACCAGAGTGCCGAGGCCGCCGACGATGACCCAGATCAGGACCTCGGCGGTTTGCCCGAGGCTGAACACGCTCGGCGTCACGATCTCGGCCCAGTTCGCGAACAAACAGCCGGCCAGACCGGCCATGGCCGCCGATATCGCGAAAATCACCGTCTTGTAGGCCGGAACGTTGTAGCCGAGCAATTCCATCCGCAGCTCGTTTTCACGAATGCCGATCAGCGTTCGTCCAAACGCACTCGCCAGGATCCAGCGGGCGATCAGATAGGCGGCGATCAGGCAGACGATCACCACGTAATAATAGGCGGTGCCGTAGACCTCGATATTTGGTTCGCCGGGCACGTTGAGGGTCGGGAAAGCCGGAATGCCGTTGAAGCCGCCGAGCCGCGCGTTGCCGATCCGATAGGCGTCGCCGGCGGTGGCGTTCATGAAACGGTTGAGGATCAGCGTGACGACGAGTGTCATGACCCCGAGATAGACGTCGCTGATGCGGCCGTAGAACATCATCGCACCGATGATCGCGGCCACGACCGCGGGCACGATGAGTGCCAGCAAGACCGGCACCGTGCTCTCGCCGACATTGAAAGACGCAATGGCGTAGGTATAGGCGCCGAGACCAAAATACGCGGCGTGGCCAAAGCTGAGGATCCCCGCATAACCCCACATAAGGGCTAGCGACAGTGCAAACAGGGCCCAAATCGCCAGCAATGTCGGGGTGTTGGTTTCGCTCACCAGCGGCAGCGCCGCCAGCAGCACGGCAAGCGCGGCGAGCCAGTTCCAGTGGATACGCCCGATGCCGAACTCCGAGCCGGTCATGTCGAGTTGCGGAAAAATTGCCCGGTGATGCCTTGCGGCATCAGACGCAGCAGAACGAGGGCGAGTGCCAGCATTGCGATTTCACCGATCACCGGGGTTGATGCGAAGGAAACCAGTTGATCGACGGTTCCGAACAGCGCCGCCGTCGACAGCGTGCCGGCGATGACCGCGGCGCCTCCGGTGATCACGGTGATGAAAGCCTTGGCGATGTAGGTGCCCCCCACCGAGGGCAACAGCCCGGTCAGCGGTGCCATCACCCCTCCGGCAAGTCCCGAGAGCGCCGCCCCGACCGTGAACGTGAGCATGTAGATGGTATTGGGATTGTAGCCGAGCGCCGAAACGACCTCCCTGCCCTGCATCGCGCCCCGCGCTATCAGTCCGACCCGCGTGTAGCGCAGCGTGAACCACATCCCGGACATCAAAAGGATGGCGACCGCGATAACGAACAGATTGTATCCGCCCATCTGGTAATGGCCGATCCGATAGCCCGGGATCGGCGCCGGCACGCTGACGGCGGTATTGCCGAAGATCAAATCAACCAAGCCGATCAGCAAAAGGCTCAGTCCCCAGGTCGCCAGCATGATGTCGATCATGCGCCCGTACAGAAAACGCACGATCAGCCGTTCCACGACGAGCCCGATCGCGCCGACCACGATCGGAGAGATGACCAGCATGGCGAAATAAATATTGATGCCGGCTTTGGCGGCGGCGATCGTGGCATAACCGCCGAGCATGACAAATTCGCCATGGGCGAGGTTGATGACGCGCATCATTCCAAACACGATCGCCAGCCCCGCGCTGATCAACGCGAGAAAGGCGATCATGTATAGAATTTCGAGAATGACGATCGCCGCGTAGTCCATTCCGCGCTTCCGTTGGCGATGGCCGGCCGAATATTCGGCCGGCCTCCACGCTCAGATCTTGACCTCGTACTGCTTGTTGTCGTCGGGGTTCTTGGACAGATCGCAATACTGCGCCGTATCGCTGGGCGGCCGTTGCGTCGCCGTGTCGATGATCGTGAGTTTCTGATCCTTGACGACCATGAGATGGATATCGAGCGCGCAATGGTGCGTCTTCGGCTCGACTGCGACCGTCCCGGCGGGCCCTTCGATCTTCAGACCGGTTTCCAGCGCCTTGACGACGGCATCGTGCTCGACCGAGCCGGCCTTTTTCACGGCTTCCGCCCACAACATGATGCCCTGATATTGCGACACGGCAAGTTCATGCACGAGCTTGGCATTGCCGTAGCGTTTAGCCCACGCCGCCTGAAACTTCTTGTTGGCGGGCGTATCCAGTTCGGGGCTGTAATTGCCGGCGATCAGAATGCCGTCGCCCTCCGCCGCCGAAAGCGCGAGATGCTCGTTGCCGACGCCGAACGTGGTCGACGTCAGAGGAATTTTCTTGTTCATGCCCGACGCCGCCCACTGCCGGAAGAACGACATGTGCGCGCCGCCGACCAGTGCCGCGACGATGAAATTCGGCGCCGCGTCCTGGATCTTGGCGATGGTCGAACCGAAGTCCGACACATCGAGGGGGAAGAAGTTGGTCGCGAGCACCGTGCCTTTGCGCGCCTCAACGTAGTGCGCTACCCACTTCGCGGTGATCTGGCCGTAATTGTAGTCGGCGGCGAGTACGTAAACCTTGTTGCCCCACTTTTTCATCGCGTAATCGATGATCGGCTCGACCGCCTGGGCCGGCGTCGTGCCGGTGCAGAAGCAATTGCGGTCGCAGACGCCGCCTTCATAGAGCACGTTGTAGAAATAGAGCGTATTGCCGCGGCGGAATGTCTGCCTGATCGCTTCGCGGGAAGCCGAGGTGATTCCGGCGTGCGCAACGTCGACCTTGTCTTCACGGACGAGCTGCTGTGCATACTTCGTGTAGAGCGCAATGTCGGACTGGCTGTCATACTGCTTGAGCTCGATCTGGCGCCCAAGAAGGCCGCCGGCGGCGTTGAGCTCCTCGACCGCCATCGCGGTCGCCATCACCATCGGCTTGCCGTAAATGTCGAGAACGCCGGAATTGTCCTGGATGGCTCCCAGCTTGATGGGCCCATCGGCGTAGGCGGTCCGCAACGGCAGACCCGCCGTTAGCGCCGTTGCACCGGCGGCATTCAGTAATGTCCTGCGGGATATGGCCATAAACATGCTCCTTTGGGGTTGCGTGGCTGTCCGCGATTGCGAAAGACGATCGTGCTGCTACTTGCCTTTTTTCTCGGGCTCGTGACCGGACTTTCGTTCCGTCACGGCCGGTGTCGTGGACGTGGGCGCGGAGCCGCCGACAGCCGAGGAAAAATCCACCCCGATCTGGTCGCCTATGCTGCGGAGCGCCGGAAGCTGCAGTGCCATGCCGAGAATGCTGTCCATCACCTGATTGATCGGCGTTTTTTGCGAACCATCACCATTGGACGTCGCAGTTCCGGAAGCACCGGCGCCAAAACCGCTCAACTGATGAATACGGATCGAATCGATTTTCTCCGCGGGCTTCATCATCTGGGAAACAATCTCGGGCAGCCGATCGAGCCGGTATTGCTCGAGTTTCATGCGGATCAGCGCGTCGCTGCGCGAATTCTCTGCGTCGATAAGCGCGCGCTCCCCCTCGGATTCCGCCAGAAGCCGCGTGCGCTCGGCCTCCGCCTTGGTCCGAACCGCCTCGGATTCGGCGCGAATCCGCCGCAGCAGCACGTCAGCATCGGTCTCGGCTTTGGCTTGTTCAACCGCGCCCTGTTCGGCGACGCGCTTGAGCGCGATTTCATGCGATCGGTCGGCGACCGCGCGGTCGCGCTCGGTCTGAACGTGTTCTTCGGCGAGCACGACCTCGGCCCGCGCCATCTCCGCCCTGGCCCGCGATTTGGCTTCTTCCACGTGCTTGGCGGCAAGCTGGATGGCGCTGTCCACCTTCTTCATCTCGACGCCGAGCTGGGAGTCGAGTTCGAGCTTGCGCAACTCGCTCTGCTTGGCGACTTCGGTCGCTTTGGTCTGCCGCTCGCGCTCGATGCGGGCTTCCTCCGAAGCAATCATCGATTCTTCGCGCGCTTTGGCCGCCTCCGCGTCGCTGGCGGCCTTGATCTTTTCGATCTCCAGATGCTGATTGATCTGAGCCTGCTCTTCCTGCTGTGTCAGGATGAGCCGCTGTTTGGTGGCCTCCAGCTGCGTCTGCCGCACTGAAATGTCGGCATCAGCCTCGATTTCAGCGCGCTTCTTGCGGTTGACGGCGATAATTTCGGCGAGTTTGCGCAGTCCGACGGCGTTGAAGGCGTTGTTCTCGTCGAACGACGAGAACGCCGACTGGTCAAGGCGCGTCAGCGACACCGAATCGAGCAGAATGCCGTTCTGCTTGAGATTTTCGCGCAACAGGTCGGCGATGCTGCCGACGAATTCGGCGCGGCCTTCGTGCAGGCTGTCCATGGTGTGGCGCGCGGCAACCGCCTGCACCGCGTCGACGAAACGGCCCTCAAACAGATTGCGGATGCCGTCGGCAGTAAAAGACTTGGCGCCGAGCGCCTGGGCCGCTGTCGCAATGCCTTCCTGCGAGGGCACAACGCGAACGTAAAATTCCAGCTCGACGTCGACGCGCATCCGATCCTCGGTGATCACCGATTTCTCTGCGGTGCGGCGGACCTCGATGCGCAAGGTGCGCATGTTGATCTCTTCGACCTTGTGCAGGAATGGAAGCGCGAGGCAGCCGCCCGAGATCAGAATGCGCTGGCCGCCAAAGCCTGTGCGCACCAGCGCGATGTCGCGCGTCGACTTGCGATAGAAGCGATTGAGGAACATCACCGCGACCGCGATGACGATAACCGCAATCACGATGGCGAGCAGCCACGCGAGGACGACCATGTTGCCCCCATCCCCTCAGGCTCGCGCCTGAATCCCAAGAATTAATCCGGCTTGGAATTTATTTGACATGTGAAACATGAGCCCTGTCAATAGGGTCATGCCAGATCAGGCTGACGTAACGCGGTTCGAGCACGCGCGCCGGGAAGCCGCGTCGAATTTCCGGGCAGTGTTCAGGCGGCGAACGCACTCCTTTGCTCTTCGAGTTTCCGGATCATCGAGGCGGTGTTTTCGATCTGAGCGAATGCAGCCTTCAGCGTCGCAAGGACGATCGGCTGAATTTGCTCGGCGGACGCTTCCGGCGTGTTGAACGTCGCCGTCGCGTCGCCAATGAAGAACACCTTGTAATCCCTCATGTTGGCTTCGCGCGCCGTCGTTTCGCAGCACACATTCGTGCAGATGCCGGTGATGATCACGGTGTCGATCTGGCGATTACGCAGTATCAAATCGAGATCGGTGCCGTGGAAGGCGCCGTAGCGGGGCTTTTCCAGCACAATGTCTGCTTGCCGACGATGATTTCCGGGTGGAGTTCCGCCTGCTTGTTTCCCTTATTGATGAGACCTGCCGCGATCGCCGGAATGATCACCCCCATCACGCCGGTATTGCTGCCGTCGGGCCGTACCACGTGAACGGTGTGAATGACCAGCGCTCCACGCTTGCGGCAGACTTCTGCAAGCTTGTTGATCCGCGGCAGGATGTCCCGTCCACGAGGCGCGGCAACGGGAGAATTCTCCACGAAACAATTCTGCATATCGATGTTGAGGAGCGCGGTCTTGCGCGGATCGAATTTGAAATCAGTCATGGTGCAGTACCTCTCTCGCCGACGCGCCATCCTGCAAGAGGGTGCAAGGAACATGCCGAATGTCCCGCCCGGGACCAATCAGCAGCGAAATGCGCACGCCGCATATGGAAAAAGCCTACGCGTCGACCCCATGGCTGTCCACTCCTGCCCAGCAAGTCCCCGATTGGTTGCGATGCTGGCGCAACTCCACCACGCGCTCTAACGCGATGGCGCGGCGAATTCGGCCTGTCCATCCGAAATGATGAGAATTTTCACATTACGCTCCGACGGCGGCCTGGTTTAATCTGGCAGACCGCTTCGCATGGGCGAAATGTTCGTTGGCTGCGGTTGCGATCAACCAGCAGAACAGTCACATTCGCTTCCATGCCGCAGCTGCGCGAAAGCGGAATCGAAGACGGCTTCGGTCTCGCTGCTGCACTGCTAGGATCATGGTCATGCACGGGCCAGCTTCTCGTCGTCGGCATCAGTGGCGGTTCCGGCGCAATTTAAGCGGCCCGACCGCACCGAAGCGGAAGCAGCGATGGACGCAAACATTAAGTCGTCACGCAATCACAATGCATGCGATCTGACAACAGGAGGCCTCTGAGATGTTGCGTACCGGCAAGGAGCACCTCGAATCGATCCGCGACGGGCGTGTCGTCTATATCGGATCGGAGCGGGTCGACGATGTCACCCGGCATCCGGCCTTTCGCAATGCCGCGCAAACGGTGGCGGCGCTCTACGACATGAAGGCCGATCCTGCGCTGCGCGACGAGATGACGTTCGAGGAGGATGGCGGCCGCCACTCGATCTACTACCTGCGCGCCCGTTCGCGCGACGACCTGCAGCGGCGCATGAACGGCCACCGGCGCATTGCCGACTTCACCTACGGCATGTTCGGCCGTTCGCCGGATCACGTCTCGTCCTTCGTTACCGGCATGGCGATGAAGGCCGACGAGCTGAAAGCCCCATGCGGCCACCCGGACCATCTGCTGGCTTATTATCGCCATATCCGCGACCACGACGTCTACACGGTCTATGCGGTGGTTCCGCCGCAGGCCGCCCGCAATCCGGAATTCTATCATCGGCAGAACATCCCGGTGCCGACGTTGCGCGTCGTGCGCGAAGACGATACCGGCGTGGTCATTTCCGGCATGAAGATGCTCGCCACCGGGGCCGTCTTTGCCAATGAAATCTGGATCGGCAATGTCATCCCGCTGGCGCCGGACCAGAACAAGGAGGCGATCACCTGCGCTATTCCTTGCAACGCGCCGGGCCTGCAACTCTGGTCGCGGCAACCGGCCGAGCTTGGCTGCGTGTCCGAAGTCGATTCCCCGCTCGCGTATCGCTACGACGAGAGCGACAGCATGCTGCTGTGCGACGAGGTCAAGGTGCCGTGGGAGCGCGTCTTCGTTCACGATGATGCGCTGCTGTCGCGTGATATCTACGTCAAGACGCCAAGCCACTGCTTCGGCAATCACCAATCGAATGTCCGTTACTGGTCGAAGATGCGCCTGCTCCTCGGACTTGCCAGCAAGATCGCGAACGCAACCGGCGCCGACCAGGTCCCGGCGGTGAAAGAGACGCTCGGCCGCATTTCGGCGCAGGAGGCGATGATCGCCGGCATGGTCAACGGCCAGATCAATGCCTGCGAGAGCTGGCCCGGCGGCCCGGAAGGCTACGTCTGCTTCAACCGCCGGATGATGTACGGCGCGCTGGAATGGTGCACCCAGAACTACAGCAAGTTCGTGGATGACCTGCGCGAGCTGTGCGGCGGCGGGATCTTCCAGATGCCGGCGAATATTTCGGTAATGAACAACCCCGATCTGGCAAAGAGCTTTCAGACCTTCTGGCAGACGCCACAGGCCGACGCGCTCACCCGCATGAAGCTTTTTAAGCTTGCCTGGGACATGGTCGGGTCGGACTTCGCCGGACGGCATCAGCAATACGAGAAGTTCTATGCCGGCGCGCCGTTCATCATTCGCAACCATTCCTTTCGCGAGACCGATTGGGCCGCATTCAACAAGATCGTCGAAGATTTGATGGCTAGCTACGGCGACATCAATGCCAAACCGGTCAAGATTGCGGCCGCTTGAGCAATAGGAAAACGGCCGGTAAATCCTGAAGATGCGCCGGATGGAAAAAGCGTCTGGCTGGCAACCGCGCTTGGCTGTGCGGCGACGCAATGCGGCCGCGGCCGAACATTTTGCCCGGTTAACAACGCTTCGCAGCATATTTATGCGCCGGAATGGCGAAATCGCCGGAGGCACGAGGCATTGGCAACGCCTCGAAAGCCCGCGTTGGAACGTGGAGTTGCACAAGCCGGAAACGTCTGCAACTGTGCTCAACAACCACACGGTGGAGACACACCGCCGGCATGGCGGGAGCGCTTCGCCGTAGGCAATGCTGGAATGACAACCGTACAAGCACCGCAGGACGAGAATGCCGGTTGAGAAAGCGGAACTCTTGAAATGACTTGGCGTGTTGGCGTGCTGTTTTCACAGACGGGCGTTACGGCGGCAATCGAACGCTCCCAGCTCAATGCCACCTTGCTTGCCGTCGAGGAGATCAACAAAGCCGGCGGCGTGCTGGGCAAGCTTATCGAGCCGGATATCTACGATCCGGCCTCCAACCCCAAGCAATTCCGGTCGTTGGCGGAAAGACTTCTGACTGTCGACCGGGTGCGGCTGATCTTCGGTTGCTACATGTCGAGCACACGTAAAGCGGTGCTCCCGGTGGTCGAGGCCTTTCGCGGCTTGTTGTTTTATCCGACCCTGTACGAGGGCTTTGAATATTCACTCCACTGCATCTACACCGGAGCCGCCCCAAATCAAAATTCACTGCAGCTGGCAAAGTTTTTGCTCCAGCACTACGGCAACCGATTTTTACTGATCGGATCAAATTACATTTATCCTTATGAATCCAACAGGGTGATGTCCGATTTCATCACTCAGTCGAAGGGCAAGGTTTTGGACGAAATCTATGTCCCGCTCGAGGCAAAGCCGAAGGATTTCGACAAGACGATCAGCAAGATCGCCAGTCTGAAGCCGGATGTCGTGTTTTCCACCGTAGTTGGTCAGTCGACTGCCGTCTTCTACGAAGCTTATCGACGCGCCGGCTTCGACCCGAACAAGACGCCCATCGCCAGCTTGACGACCAGCGAAGCCGAGGTGGCCGAGATGAGCGTCGAGGCAGCCGAAGGCCACATCACGGCGGCGCCGTTTTTTGAGTCGCTCGGCACCCCGGCTGCGCGAAGATTTATCACCGCCTACAAGCTGCGGTACGGCGCGAATGCGCCGGTCACAGCCGGCGCCGAGGCCGCCTATTTTCAGGTTTATCTCGCGGCGGCAGCCTTGGCTCATGCCGGCACCGACGATCCCGAAAGGCTTCTGCCGGCGTTGCGCGATGCGGAATTCGACGCCCCGCAAGGGCGGGTGCGGATCGATGCCAGCAACAATCACACCTATCTGTGGCCGCGGGTGGCCAAGCTCGACCATCGAGGAAGCTTCCAGATCGTCTGGAACCCCGGGGTTCGCGTTAAGCCGGATCCGTATTGCGTCGTTATGAGCCTCGATGACTGGTCGGCGGACGGTCCGCAGCAGATCCACGCCTGAGCGGAGGACGTCGTGGCCATCCGCGTTTTGCGGGATCTCCGGGGACTTCGCGTACAGGTGATTCATCAGCCCGACGATGAAGGCATCGAGCTCGTCGAACACCTGCGCCGCATCGGCTGCACGGTCGAAGCCCAGTGGCCTATTCCCGATGGCTTCTCGCCGACCGCAGACGTCGTTCTTCTCACCATCGACTACGAAAGCAGGGACGATCTTTCTCGGTTGCTGCGCGGCCAGGCCGAGCAAAAACCAACTCTGCTCGCGATCGTTGGGTACGAAAACCCGTCGACATTGCAGCTCGTCCTCGAATCCGGCGCGCTGGCGGTGATAGAACGGCCGATCCGGCCGTTCGGCTTGCTGACCAATCTCATGATGGCGCGCAATCTGTGGAGCGAGCGCCGGGAGACCGCCAAACGCCTGCGCAAGGTCGAGCGAAAGCTCGCCGGCATTCAAAATATCCAGAAAGCAAAATCCATTCTGATGGAAAGGCGGGAGATCAGCGAAGAGGGCGCCTATCAGACGTTGCGCCAGCAAGCGATGGCAAAGCGCGTCACTCTCGAGGACATGGCGATCGCCATCATTAACGCAAACGAGCTATTGCAATCGCGTCGCAAAGATGGTTAGCTTTTTCCGCTGCGGCCTCGCTGCGGCTCGTCCGTCGACCACCAATGATGTTGGTTCGACAAGGCTAGGGTAGCCCGAGGGGTTTTCAGACCCCTTCGGGCTTTTTTGTTTTCAGCGACGGAATCAGGAAGCCGCCGCCACCTCATAACATCGAGCCGGAGCATCACTTCGGCAAGGGAGGACGATTCTAACTGGCGCGACGCCGGCGCGCCAGCGCGGTTGATTTGTGCCACGACGGCAACAGGGGAGACAGGTGTGATGGTGATGAATCGGCGGAAATTCCTCAAGGCAACGAGTGCTGCCGGCGCAGCCGGCGCGTTGGTTACGCCCAGCTTCTTCTTGCGTTCGGCGCAAGCGGCGAACACCATTCAGGTCGGTGTTTTGTTCTCGCTCACCGGCGGACTATCGATCATCGAGAAGTCGCTGTCCGACGCGACACTGATGGCGATTTCCGAAATCAACGCCAACGGCGGCGTCAAGGGAATGAAAATCGAGGCGATCCTCGAAGACGGCGCCTCCGACCCCAAGACCTACAACGAAAAGGCATCCAAGCTCGTCATTCAGGACCGCGTGCCGACGGTGTTCGGCTCCTACACCTCGGCAAGCCGCAAGGCGGTGCTGCCGGTGTTCGAGAAGCGCAACAATTTGTACTTCTATCCGACCTATTACGAGGGCTTCGAGTGCTCCAAGAACGTCGTCTACACCGGCGCCGTTCCCAATCAGCAGCTTTCCAACTTCATTCCCTGGATCATCAAGACGCTCGGCAAGAAGAAGTTCTTCATCGTCGGGTCGAACTACATCTACCCGCGCGAAATGGCCAAGGTTTCCAAGATCCTGATCGAAAAAAGCGGCGGCGAGTGGATCGCCGACGAATATCTCGAGCTCGGCGATTCCGAATGGGGGTCGATGGTAAACAAGATCAAGAGCTCGGGCTGCGACGTGGTGCTCTCGAACGTGGTCGGCGACTCCGTGGTCGCCTTCTATCGCGAATTCAAGAACCAGGGACTGACCCACGACAAGTTGCCGATCTGCGCCACGGTGACCTCGGAAATCGAGATCGCAGCGATGGGCGCCGAATACGCCGTCGGCAGCTATACGTCGTTCCCCTACTTCCAGGCCATCGACACCGATATCAACAAAGCTTTCGTCGAGCGCTACCGGAAGTTCGTCAAGAACCCCAAGGCGGTTACGCACCACGCGCTGGAATCGTCCTATTTCCAGGTCTTTATCTGGAAGCAGGCCGTGGAAAAGGCGAACACCATCACGCCGACGGCGATTCGCGATGCGGTAAAGGGTCAAGAGTTCGATGCGCCCAACGGGCACGTCAAGATCGAGCCTGAGAACCTGCACACTTATCTGACGCCGCGCATCGCGCAATGGCTGCCCGATGGCCAAGGCAAGATCATCGACGAGTATAAGGCGCCGATCAAACCGCTGCCCTATGTGGCGTATGGCGAGACCGACGACAATCTGTTCTGCAAGTCAAACGGCCTGGACACCACGAAGCTTAAGAAGACCTGATTGGATTTTCAGGCGCGGCCGCCGGGCTTTCGGCGGCCGTATCTTCCGCGGCTGCATCGGTAACGCCATGATCGATACGCTGTTCATCGGCCTGAGCCTTGGTTCCATTCTGCTGCTGGTGGCGCTCGGTCTCGCCATCACTTACGGCGTCATGGGCGTCATCAATATGGCCCATGGCGAACTGGTGATGGTCGGTGCCTACACGACCGTGATGTCCGGCATCTGGCTGCACACCGGCATCTTGATAGCCATTCCGCTCGCCTTCGTGGTTACCGCGCTCATCGGTCTCATGATCGAGCGGGTTGTTGTTCGCCGGCTCTATGGCCGCATCCTCGACACGCTGCTGGCGACCTGGGGCATCGGAATACTGATCCAACAGGCAGTGCGGCTTGAGTTCGGCCTGTCTTTCCTCGGCATCCACATCGACGGCCTCGGCCCCGGACTGCAGAACGTCACCATACCGGAAGCGTTGCAGGGCGCCATTTCGATCGGTGGCGTCGAGATCAACGCCTATCGGACCTTCATCATTTTTGTGACGCTGGTGTTCACGCTGCTCACTTGGGTCATCTTGTTTCGTACCTCGATTGGTACGCAGGTGCGCGCCATCATTCGCAACCGGCAGATGGCGCCGCCTGCGGCATCGATGTCGAGCGCATCAACGCCCTCACCTTTGCCTTCGGCTCCGGCCTGGCCGGCGTGGCCGGCGTCATGATGTCCGGTTTCAAGACCGTGTTTCCCGATATGGGCACGCCGATGGTTGTCGACGGCTTTCTGGTGGTGGTCGTGGGCGGCATCGGCAGCCTGTTGGGATCGGTGCTCTCCGCCGGCATGCTCGGGGAAATAAACGGCGTCGTCGCCTCGGTGACCAACGACATTGTCGCCCGAGCGGTGGTCTTCGGCGTGGTCATCCTCATCATCGTTGCCAAGCCGAAAGGCCTGTTCTCATTCAAGGAACGCTGAGCGGATGACCAAGCGTCGCATCGAGATAGCGGCCTATGCGCTCTTTATCGCGGCCATCATGCTGGCGCCGGCCGTGCTGGATCCGTTTTGGCTCAATCGCATCGCCAAGTATCTCGTGTACGGAATGCTGGGCATCGCCGTTGCGTTGTCATGGGGCTACGCCGGCGTCCTCAACCTTGGACAGGGACTGTTCTTCGGCGCCGGCGCCTACATGCTCGCGATGTCGCTGAAGCTTGCGAGCCAGACGAGCTTGCAGCAGGGGTCGGATACGCCGGTGCCGGACTTCATGCTGTGGAACGCCGAGCCGGGCTCTAAGACCGATCTTTGCTGCATCAACAAAGCGTCGTTCCTGTGGATACCGTTCCAAAATCAATGGTTCGGGGTGGCCATGGGTATTTTGCTGCCGGTATGCATCGCGGCCATTCTCGGCATCATCATGTTCCGCAAAAGGATTGCAGGCGTCTTCATATCGATCATCACGCTGGCGCTCGTTCTCCTGGTCCGGCTGCTTATTATCGACGCCCAGCCGGTAACCAACGGCTTTAACGGATTGACCGACCTTGGCTGGTTCAAGCTGTTCGACTTCGAGTTCGATCCGTATCTGGTTCAAACCTACTATCTCGTCGCCGGCTCGCTCGCGATCGTGCTCGTGGCCGCGCGGCTTTTGATCGAAACCCGCGCCGGCCTGATCCTGCAGGCGATCCGCGACGATCAAAACCGGGCGCGATATCTCGGCTTTGACGTGCCGCGCTATCAGACATTCTTCTTCACGGTCTCGGCGGGCATCGCTGCATTTGCCGGCATGCTTTACGTCATTGCCGCAGAGTTTTCGTCGCCGACCTTCATGGACCTCAGCTTTTCGATCAGCATGGTCGTATGGGCGGCGGTCGGCGGGCGGGCATCGATTCTCGGCGCCTGCATCGGCGCCATCCTGATCAACACCATTACCGCGACAGTGAGCGAAACCAAAGGATTTGCTGAGGCCTGGAAGGCCATCATCGGACTGATCTTCGTCCTCGTCGTGTTGTATCTGCCGCGCGGCCTCGCCGGTCTCGCCCACGATCTCAGCGACTGGCTCGTCGGCCGCTTCGGCGTTGCGCGGCGCGGAGCTCCCGACGCGCATCAGGCGAGTGGCGTTCAGCCGGCGGAATAGGAAGGACAATGCCCGCAGCGCTCACGGTTGACGGTCTTTCGGTCGATTTCGACGGTTTCAAAGCCGTCAACACGGTTTCGATGATCGTCGATGAAGGTGAATTACGGGTACTGCTAGGCGCCAACGGCGCGGGCAAGACGACGCTGATGGACCTGATCTCCGGCAAGACCAAGAGCACCGCCGGGCGCGTATTTCTCTATGACACCGAGATTACCAACAACGAAGAGCACGAAATCGCGCTCGCCGGCGTCGGACGCAAATTCCAGATCCCCAGCGTGTTCAAGGACCTGACCGTCAGACGGAATCTGGAAGTGGTAAGTTGCCGCGATACCCGGGTGCTGTCGAATCTCGGCTTCGGTTTCTCGCGCGAAAGCGAGGAGCGCGTCGACGAGGTCCTCAAGCTCATCGGGCTGTCGGAACAGGCAGCCACGGTCGCCGCCAATCTCAGCCATGGCCAGGTCCAGTGGCTCGAGCTTGGAATGCTCATGGTTCAGAACGCCAAGGTCCTGCTGCTTGACGAACCTACCGCCGGAATGACCCAGGCGGAAACGCTCAAGACGTCGAAGATCATCAACGCGCTCAAAGGCAAGCACACATTGCTTGTCGTCGAGCACGACATGGCGTTTGTCCGCGAGATCGCCGAGCGCATCACCGTCATGCATCTCGGCCAGGTCCTGGCCGAGGGCAACGTCGCCGAGATCGAGCAGAATGCGAAGGTGCGTGAAGCCTATCTCGGCTCGAGAGCGATTGGCTGATGCTCAAGCTCCTCCAGGTCGACAGCTATTACGGCCGCAGTCACGTCCTGCATGGCGTGAACCTCGACGTCGGGCCGGGCGAGATCACGACAATTCTCGGCCGCAACGGCACCGGGAAAACGACCCTCCTGAAAACCATCATGGGCCTGACCGATCGGGCGACCGGCGCCATCAAATTCAACGACACCGACATCGTTGCCGAGCCGACGTTTCGCCGGGCGCGCGCGGGCTTCGCGTATGTGCCGCAAGGCCGCGAAATCATCCCCGATTTCACCATCCGCGAAAACATTCTGCTTGGCGCGTTCGCCCGGCCCGACGGACGCCGTTCGATCCCGAAACTTGTCCCTGAGCTGTTTCCGTATCTCATCGAAAATCTCGATCGCCGCGGCGGCGTCCTCTCCGGCGGTCAACAACAACAGCTCGCCATCGCGCGCGCACTCGCGGCGGAACCGAAAATACTGCTGCTCGATGAGCCAACCGAGGGCATTCAGCCTTCGATCGTGGAAGAAATTGAGGAGGTGATTTTGCGCCTTAATCGCGTGGAGCACCTGACCGTGATCCTCGTGGAACAAAACGTCGCGTTTGCCCGGCGCGCCGGGCGCCGCTTCGCCATTATGGAAAAGGGCAGCGTCGTCGCGGCGGGAGACATCGGCGAGCTGAGCGATGAGTTGGTCCACCGCCACATGGCGGTTTGAACGTGTTGCCGGGACCTCGGCTTACTGGCGCCGGGGCACCCGGATCGAAGCAAGAGCCTGTTACCAAGGAGAATGTTCATGTTGCACGGCGATATTTCGAGCAGCAAAGACACCGTCGGCGTTGCGGTGGTGAACTACAAGATGCCGCGTCTGCACACCAAGGCGGAAGTTCTGGACAACGCCAAGAAGATTGCCGACATGATCGTCGGCATGAAGCTCGGATTGCCGGGGCTCGATCTGGTGATCTTCCCGGAATATTCGACCCACGGCATCATGTACAACTCGAAGGAGATGTACGAAACCGCCTCGATGGTGCCCGGCGAGGAAACTGAAATTTTCGCGGAGGCCTGCCGCAAGGCCAAGGTGTGGGGCGTGTTCTCGCTCACCGGCGAGCGCCACGAGCAGCATCCGAAAAAGGCGCCGTACAACACCCTCATCCTGATGAACAATTCCGGCGAGGTCGTTCAGAAATATCGCAAAATCATGCCGTGGGTCCCGATCGAAGGCTGGTACCCGGGCAACTGCACCTATGTGTCGGATGGGCCGAAAGGCTTGAAGGTCAGCCTCATCATCTGCGACGACGGCAACTACCCGGAGATTTGGCGCGACTGCGCGATGAAGGGCGCCGAACTTATCGTGCGCTGCCAAGGCTACATGTATCCCGCCAAGGATCAGCAGGTGATCATGGCCAAGGCGATGGCCTGGGCAAACAACGTCTACGTCGCCGTCGCCAACGCCGCCGGTTTCGACGGCGTGTATTCCTATTTCGGTCACTCCGCGATCATCGGATTCGACGGCCGGACCCTTGGCGAGTGCGGTGAAGAAGATTACGGCATCCAATACGCGGCGCTCTCGATGTCGTTGATCCGCGACGCGCGGAAAAACATGCAATCGGAAAATCACCTCTTCAAGCTCGTGCATCGCGGCTATACCGGCAAGATCAACTCCGGCGAAGACGTCCGCGGCGAAGCCGTATGCCCGTACGACTTCTACAAGAAGTGGATCACCGATCCGGACGGCACGCGCGAAATGGTCGAAGCCATTACCCGGCCCACGGTCGGCACCGAGGAATGTCCGATCGAAGGGATACCGGCGAAGAAGGTCGCCCATCGATAGGCGGCGGCAGCTCCGCGACTGTTACGCCGCAGATTAGCGGAACATCGCGGAGCAAAAACTTTACCTGGAGCAGAGATCGATGCTGCGGATCGAGCAGGTGCTCGGAAGCCGTCTTGATCCGGAGCTTGCCGAACGGATCCATGAACTGGAGCATCGAGGGGCCCTCGATCTCCTGACGGTGCCGGTCGCGGATGTATCGCGGCATCGGTTTCGGGCGACCACAACGGGCGGAACCGAGCTGGCGATAGCGCTGCCGCGCGATCAGCAGCTGTTCGACGGCGCGGTTCTTCTGCTCGAGCCCGATCATGCGGTGGTGGTGCGGGTGGCGCAGCAGCGCTGGCTGCGGCTGCAGCCGCGCGCCATCGCCGACGCGATCGAACTTGGCTATCACGCCGGCAATCTGCACTGGCGTGTGCGCTTCGCCGGCGAGGCTCTTCTCATCGCCATGGAAGCGCCGGTGGACGATTATCTTGCGCGGCTTGGCGCCTTGATCCGCGACCGCCGCGTCATCTCCTCGCTGGCCGACGCCGACGAGGTCTTGTCCTGATCGATCTCCTCACGATCCTGCAACATGCGGACTCCGGGTTTCCAAGCGGCAGTTTCGCATTTTCCAACGGCATCGAAGGACTTTCGGCGACGAGTACGCCGCTCGATCGAAACGGGTTGCAAGACGTCGTTGTCATGTTCCTTCGGCATCGCTGGGCGACTTCAGACCGCGTGGCGCTGGCGCTGACGCATCGAGCTAGTGGCGATCTCGATAAAGTCGTGGAAATCGACCGTTCTGTCGAGGCGGCGACGCTCGCCGAGCCGCTGCGGACCGGCTCGAAGCGCAACGGCAGCGCGCTGCTCGCGGCTCACGTTCGGTTGCAAACCCCCGGCGCCGCGGAGCTCGGAGCGCTGATCGGCGATGGTGAAGCGTTTGGCCACTTGCCGGTCGTGCAGGGTTTTGTCTGGCGCGCCCTCGGCATGAGTGAAGCGGCCGCAATCGCGGTTTCCGGTTATTCGACGGCTGCAGGACTTATCGCGGCGGCGGTGCGGCTCGGCCGCATCGGCGCGGTAGAGGCGCAGGCCGTCCTTGCGGCTGCGCTGACGACGGTCGCGGAACTGGCCATGCCGGTGGCGCAGGCCGCCATGATCGAAAGCTTCATGCCCTGGGTCGACGCCGCCGCGGCGCGCCATTCGCGCGCCCATTTGCGCCTGTTCGCAAGTTGAGGAAACCGCATGCTGCTCACGCCGACCGAGCTTGAACGCCTCACGATCTTTTCCGCGGCGGAGCTGGCAAGAAAGCGCCGCGCCAAGGGATTGAAGTTAAACCATCCCGAGGCGGTCGCCATCATTACCGACGAGATACTCGAGGGTGCGCGAGAGGGACGCAGTGTTGCCGATCTGATGTCGTTCGGATCGACGATCCTCACCACAAGCGACGTGATGCCCGGTATCGCCGCCATGGTGCCGATCCTGCAAGTCGAAGGCGTCTTTCCGGACGGCACCAAGCTCGTCACCGTGCATGAGCCGATCCGGCCGCTACCGGGCGCCCCGGCCGACGCGCTTGAGCCCGGTGCAATTCTCGCCGCCGATGGTGAGTTGGAGCTTTCCGCCGGCCGCCCCCGGACCGCGATCGCGGTCGTCAACACCGGCGACCGTCCCATTCAGGTCGGCTCGCACTACCATTTCTTCGAGGTAAACAAAGCGCTGGAATTCGATCGCGCGGCGGCGTTCGGCATGCGCCTCGACATTCCTGCCGGCACGGCGGTTCGTTTCGAACCCGGCCAACGCAAGGACGTGGCTCTTGTTGGTTTTGGCGGCCGCCGCGAATTGTCCGGGCTGAACGCGTTGACCAATGGTACCGCGACCGATCAAGCCACGCGTGACGCCGCGCTGCAGCGTGCGCGCGAGGCCGGTTTCAGAGGCTCGTGAGGACTCCGTGGCCGCGATTGCACGCCGGGATTATGCCGCTCTCTATGGCCCGACCGTCGGCGACGGCATCCGCCTTGCCGACACTTCGCTGGTCGCCGTCGTTGAGAAGGACCATGCCGTCTACGGCGATGAATGCCTGCATGGCGGCGGCAAAACACTGCGCGACGGCATCGGTCTTGCAGCGGGCGTGACCAGCGCGCAGGGCGCGCTCGACTTCCTGCTTTGCAACGTCCTGGTGATCGATCCGGTCATCGGCATCGTCAAGGGCGACCTCGGTATCAAGGACGGCCGCATCATCGGGCTTGGCAAGGCCGGCAACCCAGCCATCATGGATGGAGTCGATCCTCGTCTGATCGTCTCGGCAGCCACGACCGTACGCGACTGCGAGGGTATGATCGCTACTCCCGGCGCGATCGACGTGCATGTGCATTTCAACTCGGCGGGGCTTTGCGAACACGCGATAGCATCGGGCATCACCACGATGCTCGGCGGCTCGCTTGGCCCGATCACCGTTGGGATCGATTCGGGCGGTCCGTTCAATGTCGGCAAGATGCTGCAGGCCGCCGAGCATTGGCCGATCAATTTCGGCTTCCTCGGGCGCGGCAATTCGCACAAGCCCGCTTCACTGGTCGAACAGCTCGAGACCGGCTGTGTCGGTCTGAAACTCCACGAAGACTGGGGCTCGATGCCGGCAACCATCGACGCCTGTCTCAAGGTCGCCGATGAGCTCGATTTCCAGGTGCAACTTCACACCGACACGCTGAACAAGTCCGGCTTCGTCGAAGATACCCTGGCCGCCATCGGCGGGCGCACGATCCATATGTATCACACCGAAGGTGCCGGCGGCGGCCACGCGCCCGACATCATCCGCGTTGCCGGAATCGCAAACTGCCTGCCGTCGTCGACCAATCCGACCAATCCCTACACCGTGAATACCTTCGACGAGCACCTCGACATGACGATGGTTTGCCATCACCTCAATCCTGCGATCCCGGAGGACGTTGCCTTCGCCGAGAGCCGCATCCGTGCGCAGACAATCGCCGCCGAAGACGTGCTTCACGACATCGGTGCGATTTCAATGCTCGGCTCGGACAGCCAGGGCATGGGCCGCATCCACGAGGTGATTTGCCGGACCTGGCAGCTTGCCTCGAAGATGAAGGATCAGCGCGGCTCGCTCCCCGAGGAGCGGCCCGGCTTCGGCGATAATGCCCGCATTCGCCGTTATATCGCTAAATACACCATCAACGCCGCTCGCACCTTTGGCATCGCCGGCCATGTCGGCTCGCTGGAGGACGGCAAGATGGCCGACATCGTGGTCTGGCGTCCCGCGTTCTTCGGCATCAAGCCTGAACTCGTGATCAAGGGCGGCTTCATTGCCTGGGGCGCCATGGGTGATTCCGCCGCTTCGCTGATGACGTGCGAACCGATTCTGATGCGTCCACAATGGGGTGCGTTCGGCCGCGCGGCTCCGGCGCTGTCGGCGTGCTTCGTCCACCCGCTCGCCATCGACGGCGGAATAAAGAGCAAGCTTGGACTGTCCAAGGCGCTGCTGCCGGCCAGCGGCACGCGAAAGCTGTCCAAATCCGACATGATGTGGAACGACGCTTGCCCAAACATTCGCGTCGACCCGCAGACCTTCGATGTCTATGTCGACGGTGAAATTGCGACCTGCGAGCCGGCGCGCGAGCTGCCCTTGGCGCAGCGCTATATGCTGCGGTGAGCGCCATGCACCAGCGCGTCGCGCCTTCAGCCTGGCAAAAGGCACCCACCGCCGGCGCCGCGCGCATCGGCGTCGGCGGCCCGGTTGGTTCCGGCAAAACGGCGTTGATCGAGCGGCTGATCCCGATTCTGGGCGGACGCGGCATCGACCTCGCGGTCGTAACCAACGACCTTGTCACCAAGGAAGACGCCGAGCGGCTGCGGCGCTCCGGCCTCATCGATCCGGCGCGCGTCTCAGCCGTCGAAGCTGGCGCCTGTCCGCACACCGTCATCCGCGAAGACCCGACGCTCAACATTGCCGCGGGTGATGAGCTCGAACGCAAATTTCCCGGCGTCGAACTGATCATCTTTAAGTCCGGGGGCGACAATCTTGCGTCCACCTTCTCGCTTGATCTGGTCGACTGGTGGATTTTCGTGATCGATGTCGCCGGCGGCGATGATATTCCGCGCAAACGTGGACCGGGCGTGCTCCGCTGCGACTTACTGATCGTCAACAAGACTGACCTTGCGCCGTTCGTGGGCGTCGATCTCAACGCCATGCTCGCCGAAGCGGCAGCCGTGCGCCAAGGCCGGCCAATCCTTGCAACGAACGCGCGGACCGGCGAAGGCGTCCCAGCAGTCGCCGACGCGATGACCCGGGCCGTTCTGTTCCGCTGATTTTAGGATTCGCCGCCGTGCTGGATAAAGTCGCTCGCTCCGAACGATCGCTCGACTTCGCGCGTTCACTCGGGCGCGCCGGCGCGTCGCTGCATTTCAATCGGGGCGGCGGCAGAACCGTACTCACCCGCCAGCACGTGCCCTACCCGCTCCACGCCACGCGGGCCTTCTATCTCGACCGCGACCGTCCTGAGCTTGCGACGCTCTATCTGCAGTCCGCCTCCGGCGGTCTCTTTCGCGGCGACCGTGTCACGCTGTCGATCGTCGTGGGTCCGCAGGCCGCCGCGCACGTGACCACGCAGGCCTCGACGATCGTTCACCGCACCCAGCAGCATGCCGCCGCACAGACCACCCGCATCGAGATTGGCGAGCAGGCCTTCGCAGCCGTGACTCCCGATCCGCTGGTTCTGTTCCCGGGTGCGGAGATTTCCTGCAGCTGTGAGATCGATTTGGCCGCGACGGCGCGCGCCATTATCACCGACGGCTTGACGCACCATGATCCCGAGGGGACCGGGCGTCCATTCGCTCACTACAGCAATAGCATCATCGTTCGCGGCCACAAGTCACAGCTGCTCGTTGCCGACCGCAGCTCGGTTGCCGGCGAAGCGATGTTGGAGCCGAGATCGCCGCTTGGACCGTTTCGGTCTGTCGGTACGGTCCTGGTCCTGGGACAAGGAGCGGAGCGATGCGATCCAGGCGTCCTGGAAGACCGCCTTGCCGTGGTCGGCTGTGTCGCCGGGATATCGAAACTTCCAAACAATGCCGGCATCGGGGGCCGCATCCTCGCCGCCAACGGCGGCGCGCTGGCGCACGGCCTCGAGACCGCGTTCGCGATTGCCTTCGAAGCGCTGATCGGCGTGCCGCCCGCGCGCCGGCGCAAATAGCCGCCGACAGCAGGCTCAGCGGCGCGCGAGACTGAAATAGAGCTGGGCCAGACGTGACGGCAGGTCTTCCAGGCGCCGGACCGGCATGTGCTGGCTGCGGCCGAACACGGCCGCGCCGGATCCCGCACCCGATGGATCGAGGGTGACGCCAAACACGTCGATACCATGGGATCGCAGATTGAGCACGGCGCGCCGCGCATCCTCGACCAGGTCGCGCGGATCGACAACATCGATATCCGACGGCTCTCCATCGGTGAGCACAAGAATCAGTTTGCGATGGCTGCGCATGGACGCGAGCTCGGCGCCGGCGTGACGGAGCGCCGTCCCCAGCCTGGTCGACAGACTCGGTTCGAGCTGCGCCAGCCGCGCCTTCACCGTCGGGCCATACGCCTCGTCGAAGTCTTTGAGACAAAACACCCGGACGTCGTCGCGCCCCGCCGAGGCGAAGGCGCGCAACGCGAACGGATCATGCAGTGCCGCCAAAGCCTCGGCGAGAGCCGCGACCGCCAGTCGTTCCAAGTCGAGCACCGAGACGCCCGAAGCCGGCACTCGATCGCGCGTCGATTCGGAGACATCCAGAAGAACGGTGACGGAGAGATCGCGCTTGCGCCGCACCATGGTGCGAAACACGCGCTCGTCGGGCAAATCTTCGGCGCGTAGCGCGATGGCTGCGTCCAATGCCGCATCGAGATCAAGATCGGGACCGTCGCTCCGCCGCTTGAGCCGCTCATGGCGCCCGACTTTAGCTCCGCGCACGAGGCGCCGGATGCGCGCCCGCAGCGCGGGCATTTTGTCGAGCGCCGCATCAATCGCGCCGGCGTCCCCCAACAACACCGGCGCGGCACGGACCGTGGTCCAGTCCGGCCGCTCTGTCCCGGCATCGCAATCCCACTCAGGATAGGTAGCAACCACCGGGCCGCGCTCGTCCGGCGCACGCTCGCGCGCCCGGCCCGCCGCGTCGGGCGCGGCCTCGCCTTCGTCGCGGCGGCGATCGGGGCTGTCCGCTTCGTCGCGCCGTTGCATTCGCGCGGCATCGACGATCAGCTCGACGACGTCGTCCTGGGGTGACGTCCGCTCGCCAAAATCCCACAGCCCCAGACCGTCGTCGCGATAGACCGGCTCGACCACATAGGTCCGCGCATTGAATTGCACGCGCATCTGGCCGAGATCATTGCCCAGAAGCCCGCCGATCCGTCGGCTCAGCGAAACATCGTCAAGGCAATCCATCTCGGCAGCGAACAGTGCACGTCCCTTGCTCACGAAGCCATCGGCGTCAACGTATTGCGGATCGAACAGCGCACGCGCGAGCCGCGCCAACAGCGTCGGCGCGGTGATCACGCCCGATGGCTCGGCGACGTGAAACGGCGCCCACAATCGGCGCAAACCCGGAAAATCACGCATCGCCAAAGCCTCAACGCGCGCATCTTCGATCAACCCGATCAGCGCCATTTGCAGCGGCTTGAGCGATCCGATGGGAAAGCGCGTGCGGGTCAATGCAACGTGAGCCGTCGCGTGCGCGACGCAGGCGCGGAACAGTTGGGGCAAGGCGCTTTTGGGCATGCCGCGGAAGACCGGCGGAATTCGCACAACCCCGCCGGCGATGCTCACGCGGCGTTGAAGCTGACCGCCTGGCGGCGCCACCGCGCTGCGCAGGACCGGGGGACGGCCCCACAAGGCGGTCGCGTAAGCTTTCAGGGTTCGCTCGGTGCGCGAAAAGGTCAGCGCGCCAGCCGCGTGCTCCAGCACTTGCGCTGCAAGCCGGTCTTCCAGCGTGAAAAAGGCGCGGCGTCGCGCCCGATCGCCGCGCGTGTATTTGAGACCGGTGGCGACAAACGCCTCGAAGCCGGAACCGTCGCAGGCTTGAAGGATCAAGTCGGTACGACTGGCAACGGCGACAACCGATTCCGGCGCTTCGCGCCCGAGCCGCACCAATCCGCGAGACCACAACGCAATGTCGGCCGTCGTCGTAAGCCGTCGCTGCGCGGCTGGCAGCGCGTGCAGACAGGCGAGGGCCGCTTGCGCGCCGGCGCCGCGGCACACGTCGGCGGCCGCGTGCCCGAACGCGGCCAGCTCTTTCAGCGTCAACTCTGCCTTGAGGTCCGCGCTCATCCGCCAGAACGCGAGCTGGCATTCGGGACCCGCATTGACGAAGGCAAGATCCAGCGAACTTTCGGCCCATTGCTCCAGGTCCGCATCCGCCGCGCCGGACGAGATCGCTTCCCAGTAATCGCGGAATGCACCGCGCAACGCGTCCCGATGACGGATCAGGTGATGCAGACGCGTGACGGCGCGGTCTTGCTCGGTCTCGATGACTTGAAGCTGCGCACGGCTCCGCGGGCTCATGGGCATTTTCTATCAGAGGCACGCCGCAATGGCCGCCGTCAACGCCTCGCGCATATCGAGATCATCGGTGATCGGCAGCACGATGCTCGCCTGCGATGCCTGTTCGAGCCCGACCCCCGCCGCTACCAGCCGGCCGGCATGGATCAACATCCGTGTCGAGGCCCCCTCTTCCAGGCCTTGGCCGCGCAGGTTGCGCGAGCGCAGCGCGATGTCCACGAGCCGCCGCGCGGTTTTGCGATCGGCACCCGACTCGCGACTGACGATTTCAGCTTCAACGTCGGGCGCGGGATAATCGAAGTCGATACCGATAAACCTTTGCTTGGTCGATTCCTTCAGATCCTTCACCGCGCTCTGGTATCCCGGGTTGTACGAAATCACCAGTTGAAAGTCGGGATGCGCGGAAACCAGCTCGTTCTTCTTATCCAGCGGCAGCACGCGCCGCGCATCGGTCAGCGGATGGATCACCACCGTGGTGTCCTGACGGGCTTCGACGATTTCGTCGAGATAGCAGATCGCCCCATGGCGGACGGCAAGGGTCAACGGGCCGTCGTGCCAGACGGTCCCTTCCGGCGCGAGCAGGAAGCGCCCGCCAAGGTCGGCGGCGGTCATGTCTTCGTGGGCGGCAACAGTGATGAGCGGCCGCTCAAGCCGCCATGCCATATATTCGATGAATTGGGTCTTGCCGGAGCCGGTCGGGCCTTTGAGCATGACCGGCAACCGGCTCGCGTAGGCGGCCTCGAACAGCGCGACCTCGGCCCCGACCGGTAGGTAATAGGGCTCTGCGTGGATGCGGTAGGCCTGGAGTTGCACGGCTCATTCCTGCGCCTGGCGCTCGGAACCGACCGAATGAGCAAAGACACCCGCTCGCCTCGGCGGTCCGGCGTCGTTGCCAATGGTGGGCCGGACATCTTCGTCGCGCCCCGAAAAGGGCTCAGCCCTCATTGAGTATTACATCACCGATCGTCGCGCCGCACAACACGGTGGCGGGCTGTCGCCGGACACCAGGCGACGCTCCGCACGCTTTAGACTGCATAGTGGGCCCGGGAGGACGACGTCGACCAGTAGCTGCACCGCAGATCGCCATCAACCGCTTCGTCGCGGACACAAACGTCGATCCCAAACCCTTCGTCTGGACCGCCGACCCAAAACGCGTGCTCGCCGCCGTCAAACGGGGGAAGCAAACGTTGGATTCAGTCCACTCTCATGATGTTCCCCAGTTCCTGCAGCGCGAACAGCCGCGCCGCGTAGCCGACATCATGAAACTGATAGCTGGTGGTCTGATAGATCGGCACCGCGACGGCCGTCGTTGCTGGGCCGCTGCGGAAGCTGGTGTACAGCACGATCGTCTCTGCATGCTTGCTCTTGGTTGATGATCAATTTCTCAGACTTTGCCATTTACGCAGGCTCAACAGATAAGCAACAATTGCCTTCACTTGAAAATCGGCTAACCCCGGGTTTGGCATGCCCTTAGGATTGTCCAAGCCTTGATGTGTAGTAGCCAGAAAGTATTGCAGCGACTCGGCATTGACATCGCGACGTCCCGCTATCGATGCAAATGATGGCGCGGGAGGATCCAACGTCGGTTCGTAAGGTTGGTCGGGAGCGGCGATGTGACAAGCAGTGCATAACAAGATTGCCAAATGTTTGCCTTTGAGCACATCGTCTTTTGTGCTGACAGCTTGACCCCAGGCTGAGCAAGCAGCCATCCAAAAGATAAAGAACAAAATCGACGTCGTTCGCATAATCCCCGCGAGCACTTGATCCGAGATGGCGAATTCCAAACGGAAAGATAAGGCGCCGAGATATTTATCACCTTGAGCCAAATCAATGTCCTATGAGTTAGCGTAGCCCCTTTGCTCACGCGAGGAAACTTGAGGTGCCGCATTCGCCAGGTGTTCGTTCCGTAGTTGGTTCGTCGTCTGATAGTCGATGATGATCTTGGCGTCGGCAGGTTCGATCGGCGCGCCGAAGACCTTGATCATCTTGTTTATTTCAACTTCCCGACCCCGACGCTGCAGGAATGGCGCATTGATCCGCCGATAATCGAGTTGAGTGCGAGGCGGATGATCCGGATGCCATTGACACAGGCGGCATTCGAGGGAGGGTATGACAACCTCGGCTAATATCCATATCGGGTGCCGGCTGCGCATTCGCGGATTGAACTGGAGAGAGCGCTATGCAGGTCGACTTGATCGACGCCGGGTCATTGAAGAAACGTCTCGGCGATAGCAGCGCCCTGCTCATCGATGTTCGTGAAGTCCATGAAGGCACGTCGGACGAACGTGCGCGCAGGCGTTTCGGTCGGCTGTTCTAAGCCGCGCGCGAGGTGGAAATCCCGCCATGGCTGTCTCTTGGGCTCAGGACGCGCTGGCGGTGCTCTCCGGGAGCGCGGTTGGGTTCTCACTCGGATTAATCGGTGGGGGCGGTTCGATTCTGGCCGTGCCGATCCTGCCCTATGTCGTCGGCATCGGCGACGCGCATGTCGCCATCGGCACCAGCGCACTCGCCGTCGCCGCCAATGCCTTCGCCAATCTGGTCGGCCACTGGCGCGCCGGCAATGTCAAATGGGCGTGTGCCATTACCTTCGCAGTCGCCGGCGTCATCGGCGCTGCGTTCGGCTCCTCGCTCGGAAAGCTTGTCGATGGCCAGGATTTGCTGTTCTTGTTCGCGCTCGCCATGATCGCGGTGGGTGCGGCGATGTTGCGCCCGCGCACCGCCACCGGCGATCCGCACGTTCGCATGACCCTGCCGATCGCCGTACGTCTGGTAGCGATCGGCCTCTTGGTCGGCATGATGTCGGGCTTTTTCGGCATCGGCGGCGGCTTCCTGATTGTGCCCGACTTCATGCTCGGCAGCGGCATGCCGATCATCAACGCCATCGGCTCATCGTTGTTTTCGGTCGGAAGCTTTGGCCTGACCACCGCCGTCAATTACGCGCTCTCGGGCCTGATCGACTGGACTATCGCGCTGCTCTTCATCGTCGGCGGTGTCGGTGGCGGCACACTCGGTATGCAAGCTGCGATCCGCTTGGCGTCAAACCGGCACATGCTCACTTACATCTTCGCGGGCGTCGTCTTCGCCGTCGCCGTCTACATGCTGGCGCGCACCGGCGTTCCTACCTGGTTGTCAATTCGATGAGGATGATGGCTTCCCCATCTCCACACAGCGCGCGTTGCCAGCCACCAATTTAACCGGCGGTGATCGAAGAGGCGTTATCGGGGCGGAAGACCGAAGGGCGTAGTCGGAGCCTTCTCCAAATCACCGCCTGCGAGCACCGCATCTTGGCTGAAGACAGCGGGTGGCAGGTCGAGCGCTCGCTCGCGACCATCGCGTTTTGGCGCGATTACGGGATGCACCTTCAAATATTCCTGCAGCGCTTCATGGATGGAGATCGGAAGAACTTGCGCGTCGTGCGTCCCACGATGCCGACAGACCACATCCAGCGGCTCGCCTTCGCGTTCGCACCCGGCAATGGTGTAATGCTGGTCCGCCTCGGCCTCTCGACCGTTGATCTTGACTGACACCAGCCTGCGTCCACGCGCGGCCCGCGCATCGAAGACGATTGCCATGCCGGAAGCGCGCGGTCCCCATCCGCCGTTGAGCTTCAGCGGCGTCTTCGCGTAGACCATTTCCAATTCGTTTTCCAAATAGTCCCTTAGTTCTTTGCCGGTGACCCAGCCGCGTTTCATTCGCGCGTCCATCGGCAGCAGGTTCCACAGATCGGCCTCGGTGACTGCCTCTGGTGGAACCGGCACGCCGAAGCGGAAGCCGTTGGTGAAGCCAATGTCGGTTTTCGCAATTTCGCGCACGGCGTCGGCGATGAAATCATCGGCCGTGGTTTCCAATAGGTCGTAGCGCATCAGGACGGTTTCGGTTCTCCCCGCCTGCTTGGCCATGCGTGTGCGATGCGGCGCCAATGATTTCCCGACCAGCGCTTTGACCCGAGCGTCTTCGTCGTAGCGGCTGGCCAAAACCGGTATGAGCCGGAACTTGTGACTGGCAACGCCACCGCCCGGCTTGATGACGAGATCGAGTCTGCCCAAAAATGACCCGAAGCAGCCGGGCTCAACGACGATGACCTCGCCTTCGAGAATCGGCCAAGCCGTCCGCTCATGGGTGTGGCCGGAAAGCACCACGTCGAACTCCGGAGTCTGCGCGGGCGATTTCGCGGGCGATAGACAGCCCGGTATGGGTGAGCGCAACCACCAGATCAGGCTGCTCGCGGCTGCGAAGTTCTCTGACGAAATCGCGCAATCCTTCGATTCGCGTCGTATCCATTCCCCTGAATTCTGCCGGCGGCTGGCGGCCGCTCGCCCCGATATCGGTCAGACCAACAACGGCAATCTTCACGTCCTGCCTTTGCAGCGTGATCGATGGGGGAAACAGACGATTGCCGGTCGCAATGTCGTGAAAATTGTAGCAAACGACCGGGCATTCGAGCTGCGCCATGGTCTGTTTGAATCGTTCGGGACCGTAGGCGGGCTCCCAGTTCCCGGGCGTGAAAACGTCGATACCGAGCGCCTTGAGAGGCTCGAGGATCGCTTCGCCTTCCGACCAGGCGGCAGGTCCCGAACCTTGAAATTCATCGCCGCCGTCGAGCAGGAAACAAGCTCCTTCGCAATGCGCCCGCTCCTCGTTGATGGCCGTCTTGAGCCGGGCGTAGCCGCCCATCATCTGAATGTCCGGCTTCGCTCCCGGCAGATATTCCGGATGCGTTTCGAGCTGCGCATGGGTATCGGTAAAGTGCAAAAGCGTCACGCGCTTGCCGTCTCCGCTCTGGTCTGCCCGCGCGGTCGCCGCGGCAAGACCGGAAACGGAAATACCCGAGCTGACCGCCGATAGACCTGCGGAGGCGAGGAGCTTTCGGCGCGTCCAATTTTTGTTCATTGGCTCTCCATTCTTCCGCTCACTGAAGCCGACCAGCGTATTCCAAAATCGCGGCGGCATCGTGATAGTTAAGCACTGTCGACCGCTGCTTGTTTCCGCCGCGGTCCAGGCCGTTTAATACCGCGCATCCTTCGGCTTGCCGCCGTTTGGCCAGTCCTTGACCTTTGCGGGAAAATCAGGACGCGGCTGATGGGTGAAATATTCCGCGACGTCCACCGCATCCTGATCCGACAGGGCGCCGCCCAGCCCCAGCGGCGCGTTCAGACCGTAGGCGACGGGCATATTGTTCTTAATGAACGCGGCAGCGGTATAGGTCCGCGCCATGCCGGCGCCGATGTTGAATGATTGATCTCCCCAGAGTGGCGGAAACACAAACTCGTTCCGCGCATCTTTTAGGCCATCGCCGTTGCTGCCGTGGCACTCGGCGCATTTCGCTTCGTAGAGCTCCCTGCCATGAACCGGATCGGGCACAAGGCTGTGATCCACTTTTCCAATGCCGGCCCCTTCGACTTTGGCGTTTCGCGGCAAGCCAGCCGACAGCCAGTTGAAGTAGGCGATGATGGCCTTCATTTCGGGGGAATCGATCGGCAATACCTTGCCGTTCATCGACCGCTGCAAGCAGCCGTTGACGCGTTCCTCCAACGTCACCTTGCGTCCGGCGCGCGGATTGTCGCGCGGATATTTGACCGCCATGCCGAGGTAAGGCGACGCAAGCGGAACGTTGCCGCCATTCAAATGGCAACTATCGCAGTTCAGCGCGTCGCCGACGTTGTTAGGCAGTAGCTTTTTGGTCTCCGCCAATAGGCGTCTGCCCAGCAGGATTTGCTTGCCGGCGTCGTCACTGGGAATATCGGCAATACGTGGTGGCGCCAATTTGACCGATCCGTCAGATTGCGCGCCGGGTTGCGGCTGTGGCAGTGCCGCCGTTGCAGTCGGCTCCACTCCGCCAAAGGTAGGTCGCAGCTTGGCCACCTGATCGACGGAAACGGAGTCGGCGGAGTTGCCCCACGCCGCTCGAATGTAAGTCACGATCGCGGCAACGTCGCGGTTGTCCAAGGTCTTGAACGCAGGCATAGCGAACGCATTTGGACGATCCGCGGTGCGCGGCCTGCGGCCGCCGCTTACAATGATGTGGACCAGCGAGGTGGCGTCGGCCGTTTCCACGACGTCATTGCCCGCCAAAGCCGGGAAGATGCGCGTCACACCGCCGCCATCGGCACGGTGGCAGGTCGCACAGAATTCTTCATACGCGGCGCTTGCACGGGTCAGGTGTTCGCCGGCCGAAGATGAGGCCGTTTGGGCGCCGCTGGAAACGCCTGGTTGTTGTTTGCTCGCCGGAAGCGACTTCAGATAATGGGCGATGGCGGTCAGATCGGCATCAGTGAGATACTGGGTGCTATGCTGTACCACTTCGGCCATGTCGCCGAATGCAGCGGTGCGGTCGGTGCTACCGGTCTTGAGGAAGCTAACGATATCGGCCTCGCTCCACCGGCCGAGACCATCCTTGTCGCCGCGCAGATTCTTCGCATACCAGCCATCGATGACGGCGCCGGCCAAAAACGCCGGCCCGTCGCGTTCGGTCAAAGCCTTTTCGTGCAGGGTCAGCGCGCGCGGAGAGTGGCACGTTCCGCAATGGCCGAGACCTTGCACCAAATAGGCGCCGCGGTTCCACTGCGCATCCTGGGCAGAATTAGGCCGGAACGGTCCGCGGCGGACCAACATGTCCCAGACGACCAACGGAAAACGGAAGTTCAGCGGAAACGGAATATCGCTCGAACGATTGGCGCGTTTGACCGGAGCAACCCCGTGCTGAAAATAGTCGTAGAGACTTTCAATGTCGGCATCGCTGATTTTGGCGAACGAAGGAAACGGCATGGCCGGGTAAAGGCGATGACCGTCCTTGGCGACGCCCTCACGGACGGCCCGGGAAAAATCTTTGAGGCTATAGGTGCCGATGCCGGTCTCCGGGTCGGGAGTAATGTTGGTGGTGTAAATCCGCCCGAGCGGCGTTGGCATCGGTAGACCCCCGGCGAATTCCTTGCCGCCGGGAGCGGTATGACAGGCGCCGCAGTCCGCCGCCCGGGCCAAATAGCGGCCACGTTCGACCGGACCGGCCGCAGCGCCCGTTTCAGCCCGCGCGGCCGTCGCCGCAAGGACAACAACGGCGCAAAGCCAATACAGGGCGGCTGTCGACAACCTGGCCTTCGCGTCCAACATACTTGGGCCGATCATGGGGGCCGATCATTGGGTGTAGGGCTTGAAACCGTAGCGCTCGAATATTTTCAGCGCTTCGGCCGAGCGAATGAATTCAAGCCACGCCCGCGCCGCTTCCGGATGGGGCGCGCCTTTCACTTGCGCGCCCGCGTAAGTCGCGGTCACATTGACATTGTCCGGGATCGCGACGTGTTCGATCGGATGGCCGACCTGTTCCTGGAAAGCCGCTTCGGATTGCCACGTCACCCCGGCATCGGCGCAGCCCTGCATGATCGCCAGCGGAGTTTGACGATGATGAATCAGCGTCAGATACGTGCTGCCGTCCTTGACCTTGGTTTGATAAACCGCCGTCACCAACGCGTCGCCTCCGGCATTGGCCAGCGCCGCCTTGATTTGGCGCCCAATGCCTTCGTATGCGGGGTTCGGCATCGACAACCGAACGCCCGGTTTGCCCAGGTCGGCCAGGCCGGTGATATGGCCTGGATTGCCCTTCGGCACCATAATGGTGAGATTGTTGGTGACGTAAGGCACCGCCGGTGCGGCCAGGATGCCGTTGTCGATGTTCTCTTTCACCTTCTTCAACCCGCCGAAGTAAACGTCGGCTTTGGCGGTCCAGGTCATATTTCCGACGGTAATGCGTCCGCCCTTCTCGATCTGTTCGATCAGGCGGCCCGGCGGGATGGTCTCCCAAAAGATGCGGCCCTTGAATTGCGGATGCGACGCCTCGAATGCCAGCACCAGATCTTTGGTGGCGAAGAAGTAGTTGCCGCCGAAGAACAGTACCATCTTGGGATCGGTCAGATCGCCATGAAAGTCGGCGAGAACATCGATTTCCGGAATGGTGAACAATAAGCCTCGGTCGGTCGCGTCGTTGTTGGTTTCCCTTTGCCACGGCGGCAAAGTGTTTTCTTCAAAGTGCGGCGGCTGCTTACACATCGACGGCAACGCCTTGCCGGCTTTTTCCTCTGCCGCGGCAGGCCCGATCAATAAAGCGCAGGCAACGCAACCGAACAGAACACGGCGCAGTGTGGACCGCATCGTTCTCTCCTCCCCAATCGGCGCTGCGATAGATTATTTGGCGTAGTGGAAACCTGCTTGCTGCAGCAACGGCAGCGTGGCGACAACGCCGGGAGTGAGGACGACTTCCGGGATCAGATGATTGGTCAACTCGGCCGTCAGCTGTTCGAATGACAGCTTGTCGGGATTGATGCTCTTCTTGATCAATCGGTCGGCCAGTTCCGCGATCGCGTTGTGGCAGGCGAGAAATACGACCCCGCGCCGCATCAAGGTCGGGATGGCGTTATCCGCCGATGAAAACACCCCCTCCGGATTCTCGAAGTTCGCCGGATCGGCGGAAGCAAGTTTCGGCTGTTCGATCAGTGTGTTGGCCTTGAATTTGTCACCGGTGAAGCCGGCGAGTTGATACTTGTCCCACGTGGCCTGATCGTAAAGCGCCAGATGCGCCGAGCCGTGCGTGCCCGACACGCAAAGAAAGTCCGGGTTCTTGTACGACCAGATTTGCGCATTCAGTGAATTGCGCATCAGATTGAGCCAGGGGCCGGCAATGTCCGTGTGGTCCCAAATCTGTTTTGGTCCCGCCGCATAACCGATGACTTGGGACAGCGCCTCATGGTCCCACTGATCTTGGCTGGTCAGGATCATCGGAACGGATTTAAAATCCCGGCGGTGCGGCGCCTTGCCCAAGCGTTCGGCCAGAGCTTTCAGCTTTCCGGCTCCCGCCGGAGCCAGATCCGGGGTGGCGGCGGCCTCGGCCGTTCCCGACTGACTGGCTGCAACCGCGAGCGCACCCGCGGCGACCATCGCCCGACGACTAATCATAGGTATCCTCCCTTATGCGGCGTCATGTGCAAACGCCAGATTACGATGTCGTGGTCGGCGAGCGCACCGCGCTCGGCCGCCGGTTCAACTTGCGATGGCGGTCACACCACGCTGGCGCAAAGCCATCTGGACCACCTGAACAAAATCCCCGGCGCTCAGGCTGAGGAAGTCGGTCGGGTTACGGGCAAAGAAGTTTTCGACCGCCGGCCCCGCCTCGGTAACGGGCAACCCGCGCAGGGATGCTTCCAGATCGAACACGACGCGCGGCGGCGTGATGAAGAAGTCGCCGGTAATCAGCGCTTCGCGAATGCGGTCGCGGTGCGGCCCTTCCAGGCGGATATCGGCGCGCACCGTGCCCCCGCGGCCGGTCACCGAGGCGCTTACCAGCGAATTGTCCGCTACCGGCGCATCGAGCATTGTGACAAAAGCGTCGGTGGCGATTTCCTCGCGGAGCGCGCGGCCGGCAAGTTCTTCCTCGTAAGCGGTCACCGGCCCCCATTGCGGCGCGATACCGAGGCCTTCGGCAAAGCCCCCGACCAGACCGCGATAAATGGTTTCCAGATCGGGCAGCGCGTCACCTAAAACTTCGCGCATCGTGATGATGCGCTGCGCCGCCGAATCGATCCCGCGCTTGGCGAGCTTTTCCGTCGGCACGTTGAGGCAGGCCAGCATCTTGGCCGGGTCGAAATCGATCAACAGGGTGCCCTGGTAGAAGATGAGATTGCCGTCGAAGAAGCCCCCGGTGCCGCTGATCTTGCGGCCATCGACCTCGATGTCGTTGCGCGGCCGATGGCGCGCCGGCACGCCGAGCTTTTGCAGGCCAAGCGCCGCGGCCTCGCAGATGCGCCGTGTCACCTCGGCTAGATCCGTGAACCCCAGGGTAACGCGATCGAAAACCAGCTCCCAGCCGATCTGTCCCTCGTCGAAATAGAGGCCGCCGCCGCCGGTAATCCGCCGCACCGTCTCAATGCCGTGCGCACGGCAATATTCGAGTTTGATCTCGTGGCTGAGGAATTGATGGATGCCAATGAGCGCCGACGGGCGAAAGCGCAGGAAGCGGATCGTGTCGGGAATTTTGTCTTCCCGGCGTGCCTCGATCAACGCTTGATCAAAGGCGATGTTCGCCCGCCCGCCGCGCAGGCCGGTGGTAATGACGCGGAACGTTTTGTCTGCTGCTCCGACCATGTACGTGCCTGCTACGAGCGGGTCCCGTCGCCCATACCGGCTTCGATCTGCCGGCGAACCTTGCGAATATCGCCTCGGTTCAACTTAAATGGATAAGAAGCGATGTCGCGCGGCGGCGAATCGCCGTATGGCCGGTCGCAAGCGGATATGTCGTCGCCCTCCTTACCCGGGCAGCCCGAGGTGCGGAAGGCAACACCAGCGTCGATCACGGTGTCGACCTCTTGTTGCGGCAGGCCGAAGTCGACCAACGCACCGCCGGCATCGAAGCGCATCCGTTCGAGGCGATTGTCGCGATAGTCGATGAGATAGCGCGCGAGCTGGATGCGCCGCCATTGCGGTCGGGGCGCTGGCGGCAGGTGATCCATCAGCGACCCGCGCTCCGGAAAGAACGCGAACATGTGGCTGTGACCGCCGAGGTCGCGGATTTTCTGCACCTGGGTCAATACGTCGTGATCGCTTTCGCCCATGCCGACGATGAGATGGGCGCCGAAGCGTTCCGGCCCGAAGATTTCGGCGGCGGCGTGGAGGATTTCCCAGTACTTTTCCCAGCTGTGCGGCGACTGAACGCCGGACCCGCGCGTGCGGTCGAACACTTCGCGATTGCAGGCGTCGAGCGCAACGGTGAAGATATCGGCACCGAGCTCCTTCAGCTCCTGCACGTCCAGCCGCGTCATCGTGGTGGGGTTGGACAGGATCGACACTGGTATGTGTTTAATTCGTTCGACCCATTTCTTCAGCACCACGCGGGTGTCGTCGTCCGAACGCGGATGCGTGATCATGCTGATGCACATGCGATGAAACCGTCCGCCATCGCCGCCGGCGGCGACAATGTCGATGACCTGATCGTAGGGCACCGCCGGCCAGTCGGCGCGGATGAAGTTGCGGTCGGCATAGTTCCGTTCGGCCTCGCGATGGCGCGCCAGCCCGCAATAAGCGCAATTGGCGCGGCAGCCCTCGGGGTAGGTGAGCAGCAGATTGAGGCAACGCGTGCAGCTGGTGCGGTACATGTAGCCGCCCATCACGCCGAGCGTGATCGCCGCCGCCGTCGACATCTGCACGTATTCGGGCGAACGCATGTTGGGGGTGAGAAAATTGTAGTTCGGCCGATAGACGCCTTCGGGGCGCACGTCCTGCGTCTTTACCCGCGCGCCGTTGCGGGCGTCGGCCGGTACCGCGGCCGGGGCCCGCGGCAGCATCGCGTCCGCATCGTTGAAGGTGCGCTGCGTTTCACCGATGAAATCCGGAGCCGGACTGCGGGGCATTTCGAGACAGCTCATTACGCCTCCTTACGTGCTTCGCACGTTCATGCAGCCCAGTAGTGCGGCGACGCAATCCAGCCGTTGCTCAGCGCGCGCGCATCGGGACGACCGCCACGCGCATAACACGCCAACACCTCGCGCCGCCGGCGTAGCGCACGGCCGAGTGCGGCATCGAAAATATCGCCGAGTTCTTCCTCGTAATCGTCGAGCGCCGCGGTGTAGCCGCCGATGAAATCTACGGTCGCACGCCCGGCGAGCCCGCCCGATTGTATGGCCGAAGCAATGCCGGCGCCGGTGACCGGATTGGTGAGGCCCGCGGCATCGCCCGCCAGCAGGACAACCGTGTCCCCGCGCCGCCCGATCGATCGCAACCGCCCGCCGACCGGAATAGCACCGCCGGTCAGCGAAAACATCTTTGTCCCGATGCGGCGTTCGGCTGCCAGCTTGTCGCACAGCACCGCGAGCAGCGGCTTCAGTAGCCGGCGGGCCTTAACCGAAACCCCGAGGCCGACATTGGCGACGGCGCCCTTGGGAAACAGCCAGCCATAGCCGCCGTGATAATCGGCGCTGAGGAAAATGTCGGTCGCATCATGCGGCAGCACCAGGGGCACGGTGACTTGCCGCGTGTCGACGAGATCGTGGTTGATCTGGCCGATCGCAGCGCCGACCGGTGAGCGTGGACCGTCCGCGCCAATCAGCACCAGCGGCCGCAACCGGGCTGCGGCCGAGGTCTCAACGGTGCCATCGAGGCTGATGGACAGCACCGTTTCGCCGTACCGGCAGTCGGCTCCATTCCGCGCGGCTTCCTGCGCCAACACGCGGTCGAAGGCGGCGCGGTCGATCATAAGGCCGCGAAAATCGTCGGTCACCGCCGGCGCCCGCTGATCGACGAAGGTAAGCATGCGCGCGACCGTCTGCTGGCTTACCGAACGCACCGCAGGCACGTCCCGCTCGATCGGCGCCGGCACGAACTCCGCACATTGCACCGGCATACCGGCGGCGCGGCGGCGCTCCAGCGCGACGACGTTGAGACCTGCGGCGGCAGCGGTCGCCGCGGCGCGACTGCCGGCCGGTCCGAGACCGACAACGAGAACATCCGGCGTCTCGATCGGCATGGCCATCCTCATGCGGCGCAGGCACGCCGTCCGGCGAGCCCATCGAGGGCAATCGAACAGCAGGCATGCTCCTGCTCGATCGGGCGGCCGATGGCGCGTGCGAGAGCCACGATCCCTTCCGCGGGATAGGCGATGCCGTCGAACCCGGCCATCACCGCATAGGCATCGGTGATCAGCTTGTGGCGGCCCGGCGGACGAATGCAGCCGAGCTGCACCGGCGCGCGGCGGATGCGGCTGCGTGCGGCGACGAAGACCTTGGCTAGGTCGTCGGTCGAGACTGTCGCAAACGGCTTCTCTGCCGGCGCGTAGATCGGGGTGACTACGACCAATACCAGCGCCGCGACCGGATAGCCCGCGACGATGTCGAGGGCGTTTTCCTCGCCCAGTAAACGGCCGTAATGCAGGCCGATCACGATATGCGGGACGATCTCCATCGAGGTTGCCGTCAGCGCGGCAAGCGTTGCCTCGAAGTCGGCGACCGGGCGATCGAGATGATAGACATCGCGGATCGTCTCCTGCGCTCCGATCACATCGGTCATGGCGACATCGATACCGGCCGCTTCCATACGTTTGGCTCGGCGCTCGTCGAGCAACGCAGAATGTGCGGCAATGCGCAAATAGGGAAACTCTCGCTTGAGCTTCTCAATGGTCGGGTAGTAACGCTCGTACGGCACTTCGTTGCGGCGATTGGAACCGCCGGAGAGGAGAAAGCCGCGCAAGTCCTTGATGAGAATCAGATCCCGGACCTTGCGCTCAAGCTCCGCCGGGCTCGTCGCCGCGATCATCGGATCGAGGATTTTCGCCCGGCAATGATCGCAATTGAGCGCGCAGGCGCCGCCGGTGATCGAAAAGGCGGGAAAGCTCGCTTTGCCGCAACCTTTCAGTTCCTCGCTGGCATAGGATCGAAAAGTAGGCGTGAAAAACCGCAACACGCCAACGGGTTGCTCGCGCGCCGCGACCTCGAGCGCCTCGACCAGCGCGCGGTCGAACGGCAGCTCATCAAACGGTTCGATCTCCCGTAACCTATCGAACCAAGACATTGTCTCCCCGTTTAATTTTTTCGCCAGTTTATCATATTCACAAACCTATATATGTTTTCGGAGCGCGGCGCTAGTGTCTTGCATTCGCTGGCTCCCGGGTCGGTGTTGAACAATGAAGACGCTGTGCGTCCTCCAGCACGTTGAAGCCGAATATCTGGGCCTGCTCGAGGATCATTTCGAGGGCCGCAACATCCGTTTCCGCTATTGCCGACCGTTTACGCCCGGCGCCTCAATTCCTACGAGCGCCGAGGAATATGACGGTCTCGTTGTCCTCGGCGCCGGCCCGAAGGGCATTGTAAGCGGCGATTTGATTCCCAGCCTCGGCATGGAATTGCGCCTGACTCGAGATTTCCTCGATCGCGGATTGCCGGTCATCGGCATCGGTATCGGGGCGTGCATTCTCAGTACCGCGGCCGGCGGCGGGGCCGAGGAAGCGCCGCTGCGCTTCACACTCGAAGACGCCCGGCGCGTCGTCCCTGACGCGCTCAACGGGCATCTGCCGCAGACATTTCCGGTCGCGGTTTACATGCGCGACCGTCCAGTTTTGCCAAGCGCCGCCACCGTCTTGGCAGTCGGCAAGCGCGGCGAACCGCTGCTTTTTCAAATGCGGAACAATTGCTTCGGCTTTGTCGGCCATCCGGGAACCAAGTCGGCAATGATTGAGGATCTGATCATGGAATTCGACGAGGTGCCTGAAAACACGGCGGAAACGCTTGCCGAGCTACGTGCCGTGCAGGGCGATATCGCGGCGGCTGCGGGCTCGATCATGGTCGGAGTGATCCAGGCTACCCGCCTGATGGAGCACAGTACCTAAATGGCGGCAGCCCGCCGATGCACACATTCAATTTTTTCTAATCGACCTATAGCATTCATTCACGTTTTGGAATATGTTGTTGCTGGCTGGCGACGAATATGTGGTTGCTGGCTGGCGACATTGACCGAGATCAATGAGCCCGGTTGCGCGGCGCGCATGATTGGGAAGGACGCCCGGAAATGGCGAAAAAGCTGATCATCATCATGGTCAATACCGATCCGCGCAATGGCGAGGAGCTCGGCGCGCCGTTCTTTCAGGCGACGGTCGCCGCGGCGATGGACTATGAGGTCGAGGTGGTGTGTACGGCAACGGCCGGCCAGCTGATGAAGAAGGGCGTCGCCGAGAAGCTGGTGGTCAAGCCGGGCTCGCCCAAGACGGTCTATGATTTCATCAAGGATGCGCACGGCGCCGGCGTGAAATTCTATTGCTGCTCGCCCAATCTCGATCTCTTCGACATGACCGAAGCGGACCTGATCCCCGAATGCGAGGGCATCGTCGGCGGCGCCAAGGTCATTGAAGAGGTCATGGAAGACGATGAAGCAAGAGTGCTGACCTACTGATGAGCGCGAACCTCGTCCACACGGCCGAACACAGCGACCTGGTCGGCGACCCGGTGTCGCCGACGCCGGTCGTCTCCTACGAAAAGCTCGAAGAAGTCTTCGACGACATTCGCTCGCATGTTCTGTACGACCACGAGCTGCATGGTTGCCTCAATTGCGGCATCTGCACCGCGACCTGCCCGTCGGCGCACTATTACGATTATTCGCCGCGCGAGATCGTGCAGCTGCTATGGACCGAGAATCTCGAAGGCATCTACGACGCGATGCAGGAAAAAATCTGGTCCTGCGCGCAGTGCTACACCTGCGCCGCGCGTTGCCCGTTCCAGAATTCTCCCGGCGGCCTCGTCATGATCATGCGCGAGGTCGCGATCAAGCATGGCATGCAGTCGGCCAAGGACGTGCTGCGGCCGTTTTCACGCGTGCTGCTCAAGGTGATCTCGACCGGCAACCAGCTCGCGCCCAACATGATCACCCGCGATGCCTTCCCGGATTGGGGCCCGAACGTCACCAAGGTCGACGCCCCGCTCAATATTTTGCGCAAAGCGATCCCGGTGCCGACCATGCACACCATGGACACGGCCTGGGAGGTGAATCTGAAGACCTCGGTCGAGCTTTACACCATCTGGGAAGCAACGGGCGTGCTCGATCAGTTGGAGATGGTCGATGAGAACCTGTTCGACGTCGTCAATGACGTGATGGACGAGAAGCGCGAAGAGTACAACGAGTGGCTTGAAGAGCAGGAGCAGGAGGCGGCACGAGTGAGTTGCGAAGTCGGCCGCGCAGCGGAGGAAGTCTTGGGCGATAAGCGCAACGACAGCGCTCAGCCCGCCTTTACCGGCTTCGGCGCCGAATGGCGTCCGTCCAACTTGACGCCCAGCGAGGCGCGGGCCGCTACCTCCTGGGTCGAGGCCAAGATCGACCGTCGCTCGATGCTGACCAACAAAGATCGCGTCGCCGACATCCGCGACGCCATGTGGCAGCTCGAGAAGGACGGCGAGATCCTCGTCCACCGGGTCGACGAGCGGCACGAGCCGGTCGTAGCGCGGACGCTTTACGGTTGGGAAAAGCGCATCCCGACCGACCAACCTTTGGCACCACAAATCGTGCGGCCAGTGCGGCAACATCCCCGGCTATCCGTCGAGCGTGATGTGGCTGATGAACAAGCTCGGCACGCGCTATATCGACGAGACCGACCAGACCTCGTGCACGGCCTGGAACTATCACGGCTCGGGGATCGGCAACGTCGTCAGCCTCGCGGCCGTGTTCCTGCGCAACTTCCACCAGGCCTATATGTCGGCGAAGGCGCAGGGCTTGCCGGTCGGCACTTATTATCCGCTTGTCCATTGCGGCACCTCGTTCGGCAATTACAAGGAGATGCGCATCTTCCTGATGCATTCGGCCGAGTTGCGCGAGCAGGTGAAGAAGATCCTCGGCAAGCTTGGCCGCCTGGTCGACGGCAAGCTGCTGATCCCCGAGGAAGTCGTGCATTATTCGGAATGGCTGCACGTGATGCGCGACCGCATCAAACAGCACCAGGTTGTGGACGTCAGCAGCATCCGCGCCACCATCCACCCGGCGTGCCACGTCTACAAAATGGTGCCTGAGGACGTGATCTACGACGACACGGTGATGGACGGCAACCGCGTCGCCGTGTCCACCGGCCTGATGCAGACGCTCGGCGCCCAGGTGATCGACTATTCAACCTGGTACGATTGCTGCGGCTTCGGCTTCCGCCACATCATCGGCGAGCGCGAATTCACCCGCTCGTTCGCGATCGATCGCAAGATCAAAGTAGCGGTGGAGGAAGCGAGGGCCGACGTCATGGTCGGCCACGACACCGGCTGCATCACCACGCTCGACAAGAACCAGTGGATCGGCAAGGCGGTGGACAAGGTCTATGCCCTGCCGATCCTGGCCGATTGCCAATTCGCCGCGCTCGCTCTCGGCGCGCATCCCTACAAGCTCGCCCAACTGCATTGGCACGCCTCGCCGTTCGAGGGACTGCTGGAGAAGCTCGGCATCGACTGGCAGAAGGCCAAGCTCGAGTTCGAGCAGTATCTCGATGAGGTCAAGGCCGGGCGCATCGAAACCCTTTACGACCCCAAACGGGCGATCACCTCGGGTCCGGGCTACGTCAAGCCCACGGCTGTCGCCGCGCTTTCAGGAGGCGCGGAATGAATCGCCCGGTCCTCATTGTTGGTGGTGGTCCATCCGGCTTGTCGGCCGCGCATGCGCTGGCCAGCGCCGGGCAGCGGGTCGTGCTGGTCGAAAAAGCCGACCAGCTCGGCGGCGCGCCGATCCTGTCGGGCTACGCCAAATTGGTGCCGTCCGGCGAGTGGGCCAAGGACGCCATCGGCGGCATGGTCAAGCGGATCGAGAGCAATAGGCTGGTCGATATCAGGACGAACGCCACGGTCAAGACCTTCGTCGGCGGTCCCGGCGATTTCCGCGCCACGCTGTCCGACGGGACGAATGTCGACGCCGGCGCCGCCATCCTCTGCACCGGCTTTACCCATTTCAATTCCATCAACAAGCCGGAATGGGGTTTCGGCACCTATCCCGACGTCGTCACCACCACGCAGGTCGAGCAGATGTTCTCGTCGGGCAAGGGCGTGCGTTGTCCCTCTGACGGGCGCGAGCCGCGAGCGGGTCGCCATTCTCCTCTGCGTCGGCTCGCGCGACCGCCAGATCGGCCGCGAATGGTGCTCCAAAATCTGCTGCACGGTGTCTTCGAACCTGGCGATGGAAATCCGCGAGGCGCTGCCGCAAGTGCAGCGTCTACATCTACTACATGGATATCCGCACCTTCGGCCTGTACGAAGGCCAATATTATTGGGAGAGCCAGGAGAAGCATAAGGTCAAGTACATCAAGGCGCGCATCGCCGAAGTGACGTCGGACGGCAAGCGGCTGATCGTGAAGGGCGAGGACACGCTGGTGAAGCGTCCCATCACCATTCCCTTCGATATGGTCGTGCATGCCATCGGCATGGACCCGAATGTCGACAACATGACGCTGTCCGCGGTGTTCGACGTCAAGCTGGAGAAGTACGGCCACATCCAGAAGGCTTCGACCTATTCCAACATGTCGGCGACCTCGCGGCCCGGTGTCTTCGTGGCCGGCGCGGCGACCGGACCGGAGACCATCGACAATTCCATCGCGCAAGGCCAATCCGCGGCGATGGCGGCGCTCACGCTGGTACGCAGCGCCCTCCTGGAGGCGGCCGAGTGATGTGGGCGATCGGCAGCCATAAAGCCAAGGCGGCGCCCGCGCCGGCGCGGCCGGTGCTCGATCTGTCCGGCCCCAAGCTGCGGCGGGCCTTCGAGAATCTGGTCGAATCCGCCGAAGACACCGGCGGCGTCGAGCGCTATGTCGGCGCGCTGGCGCTCAAGGCCTCCCTGTTCGAGGAGGTGCTCGGCAAGGGCCGGGTCAGCGAGTTGACCGAGCCCGAGTTCTACGACCTCGCCGCCTTCATCACGCCGGTGCGCCGGCGCATCGGCGCGTGGCTTGGCCGCAACGGTTTTGCCGCGATGCGCGCGCGCCTGGCGGCGCTGCTTGACGGCTGGTCCGATCTCGCGCACCGCCGATCAGCGGCTCAACGCGTTTGTCGCCAGCTTTCCCGCCGACCGCGAGCACCGCTGGCCGCGCGACCTCGCCGCCGAGGTGCTGCACTTCACCGCGCCGGACCGCTATCCGCTGATGACGCGCTGGATGTGGGACGCCCGCGTCAATACCGGCGTGCTGCGCGAGATTTGGCACAGCGGCAATAATGCCGACCCCGGCACCATCGCAGTGGGCGATGGCTTTGCCACCTTCGCGACGCTGCGCGACGAATTGGAAGGCTTTCTGCAGGCGAACGGCGTGTTCCGCGACGTGGCGTTCTACACCGACCTGCTCTGCGCCCACATCTATGCCGCCTACATCAACGACCGCGGCGGCCAATATCTGCACGCGGATTTCTGCGGCGGCGGGAAAGCTGACGCGATGGCGCACACCCGCCGCCTCCTCGGCCTCGATGCGGTCGATACCGAATCCGGCCGGACCCGCCTCAAGCTGATCGACGGCGAAGCCTATGTGCTCGGCGAGCCGCGCCGGCTGAGTTCGTGAAGGAGCGACCATGCCAATTCACGAAAAATCGCTGATCCGCCCCGAGAACCTCGTCACCCACGAGCATTTGGAGATCGAAGGCGTCGACGTCTCCGGCCACTGGAGCACGTTCATCAACTCGCGCGCCGTGACCGACTACAACGAGCAGATGGAGGAGGAGATCGCGGCGTTGCCGGGCGGCGAGTTAATCCATCGCTGCTGGCAATGCGGTTCGTGCACCAACTCCTGCACGGTCAACGCCATCAACCCCGACTTCAACCCGCGCTACTGGATTTATCTGATCCGCATGGGTTTCGAAGACGAGCTGCTGCGCGACAAGGACATCATCTGGCAGTGCGTCTCCTGCAACAAATGCACCTATGCCTGCCCGCGCGACGTCAATCCCGAAGGCGTGATGAAGGCGACCGCCCATTGGCTCGAGCTCAAGGGCCACACCGAGAAGAAGCCATCGATGACGTTCGATGAGATCTTCTCAGACCAGGTCTTCGCCACCGGCAAGATCGAGGATGGCCTGGTGCTGCGCCAGTTCTTCGAGCGCACCAAACAGTCGTTGTTCCAAGATTGGCTGATCGCGCTGGTCCGCGGCTTGGTGCTGCGGCTGCCGGTCGGCCTGTTGATGAAGCTCGGCCTTGCCACGCTGTTTCATCCGCGCACGCGCGGCTGGAGGCGGGCGAGCGCGGCGATCGCGGAATACGTTGACGAGCGCGAGACGGCCGATCGCCGTGCGCTTGGCCTTCATGTGCAGGGAGCGGAGTGATGAGCGGCAAGTACAAAAACGTCGCTTACTATCCGGGTTGCGCGCTGGAAGGGACCGGGCACGCCTACAACCGTTCCACCAAGGAACTCGGCAAGGCGCTCGGCCTTGAGATCACCGAGCTCGAGAACTGGAACTGCTGCGGCGCGATGGAGGTCAAGAACGTCGATCCCAAGCTGCAGACCTATCTCTCCGCCCGCAATCTCTCGATCGCGGAAAAGATGGGCTTCGACACCGTCATGGCGCCGTGCAACGGCTGCTATCACAATCTGAAAAAGGCGGAATACGACCTCGCCAACGATACCGGCTCGCGCGAGGTCAATAATCGGCTCTCGAGCAAGGCCGGGCATAAGACCTATGAGGCTGGCAAGGTCGACGACTATCCATGCGCTCGACTGGATCAAGGAAGCGATCGGCGAGGAGGGCCTGAAAGCCCGGGTGAAGAATTCGCTCAAGGGCCTCAAGGTCGCCAACTATTACGGCTGCATGTACACGCGGCCGCGCCACATCTTTCCGGAGAAAGACAAGGGGCCGGGCTCGGAGTCGACCTCGAAGCCGCACTTCATGGATGATCTGTTGGCGGCGGCCGGCGCCGAGAATGTCGAATATCCGCTCAAGACGGCATGCTGCGGCGGCGCCCACACGCTGTCCGACAGCGATACTTCGACCAAGCTCGTGCTCAATCTCTTGACCACGGCGGAAGCTTGCGGCGCCGATGTCATCGCCACCGAATGCCCGACCTGCCACACCGGGCTGGAGATGCACCAGATCCGCGCCGAAAAAGTACTTCGGCCGCAAGACGACGGTGAAAATCCTCTACTTTACCCAGCTGCTCGGCATGGCGCTCGGCCTTTCGGCGCGCAAGGTCGGCGTCCACGAGAACTTTTCCGAATCTGCCGCTTTCCTGCACGCGCGGGGACTGGGCTGATGACCGGCACGCGCGTCACCGCAGTTCGACGATATCGTGGCGCGGCTCGAGGCAATAATCGCCTCGCCGGACGCAACGCTGGTCGCGCGCGCGCCGGTGCTCGCGGATGAATTATTGGCGCATCGGCGAAGCAATCCTCGAGGCGTGGCTTTCGGCTCACGGCGCAACGCCGACCGCAGGAAAGGTTGAAGGCTTTCGGCTTTTGGCCCTGCAACGCCAAGGCGCTCGTGGCGACGCGAAGCTTCAACGCTTGCCGCGAGACCTGTCGCGAACTTGTGTACCACCACAATCTGGTATCGCTCGATCCCGCGCACGCCGAGACCGCCCGCCGGCTTTGCCTTGGCGCCATGGTGGCCCGGCATCTGGCCTGTTCATCGGCGGCAAGCTCGAAGTAGCGGGGCTCGGCGAGTTTTGCTGCTCATCACGGCCGCTGCGCCAGGGCGAAGCAACGCCGGCTGCAAATCGCGTGATACCCGAGGGAGAACTCGATGCCGACCGTCCGTGGCTGCCAACTTCCCGACGAGCTTCTCTACGATGTCGAGAATAACATCTGGTATCGCGAGAACGGCGATGGGATCGTGACCGTCGGCATGACCGCGGTGGCCGCCGCCATGGCCGGCCAGCTTGTGGCCTTCACCGCGAAGAAGGTCGGTCGCGCGGTGCAGGCCGGCAAATCGTGCGCCACCATCGAGTCGGGCAAATGGGTTGGGCCGGCGAAAGTCGCCTTCGACGCCGAGGTGGTTGAAGTCAACGACGCGCTGGCCGGCACGCCCAAGCTCGCCAACGGCGATCCCTACGGCCAAGGCTGGATGGTCAAGGTCCGCCCCAAGGATTGGACCGCTGCCAAGGCGACCCTCGTTCCAGGCACGGTGGTCGCCGCACCCTACGAAGCCAAGATGACCGCCGACAATTTTGTTGGCTGCGCGTGAACAGCAGGACCGATCGGCAGTGAGTGAAATAGCAGAAGCCAAACCGACACTGACGAGCCGCGGTCTCGGGGCGTTTGCCGCCGCTCAGATCTATTTTCCCGGCGTCCTGGTGAGCTTGATCATCGCCGTCGCCGCGACGTTCCTGTCCGAGCACTACGGCGGGCCGGTCATGCTGTTTGCTCTTCTGCTCGGCATGGCCTTTTATTTTCTGTCGCAGGAGGGCCCTTGCGTCGCGGGTATCGAGTTTGCCTCCAAGCGCATCCTGCGCGTTGCTGTCGGCCTCCTCGGCGCGCAGATTACGATTGCCCAGATCATGAAACTCGGCCCGACGCCGGTCGTCATGGTGGTCGGCGCGGTCACTCTGACCATTTTGTTCGGCGTGCTCGGCGCTCGCGTTGCTGGCTTAAGCCGGCCGTTTGGAATCCTGACTGCCGGCGCGGTCGCCATCTGCGGCGCTTCCGCCGCGCTCGCGATCTCATCGGTGCTGCCGAAAGGCGAGAACCACGAGCGCGATACGGTTTTCACCGTGATCGGCGTCACCGCGCTGAGCACGATCGCGATGATCATTTATCCGGTGATCATCGCCTTTTTCCACCTCGATCACGCGGCGATCGGCGTCTTCCTCGGCGGCACCATCCACGACGTGGCCCAGGTGGTCGGCGCCGGCTTTTCCGTCTCCGATGAGACCGGCAACGTCGCCACCTTCACCAAGCTCCTGCGGGTAGCGATGCTGCTGCCGGTCGTGGTGACGCTGTCGTTCGTCTTCCACGCCCACAACACCTCAAAGGCGGGCCGTCAGTTGCCGGGCTTCCTCGTCGTCTTCGCGGCACTGGTGGTTATCAACAGCATCGGCGTGATTCCTGCGCCGGTGCTCGCCGCGCTTAAGGACATCTCGCGCTGGTGCCTGGTCACGGCAATCGCCGCGCTTGGCATGAAGACGTCCCTAAAGGCAATGGCCGAAGTCGGCGGCCGCGCGATCGCGCTGATCGTCGCCGAGACGGTGTTTCTTGCCGGGCTTGTGCTGATGATCGTGTTGTGGAGATTTTGATTAGGAAAGGCGCAGCCGCGACTGCGAAACAAGAGAGAGATAGGGCGATGAACAACGACAGCAATTCAAAGCGCATGTCGATGATTGTTACCAAGGGCACGCTGGATTGGGCTTATCCGCCCTTCATCCTGGCCACGACAGCCGCCGCCATGGGTCTCGACGTGACCATGTTCTTCACCTTCTACGGTCTCACATTGTTGAAGAAGAAGCTGAACCTGAAAGTCTCGCCGCTGGGCAATGCGGCCATGGAAATGCCGATGCTCGGCATGCATATCGGCATGCCCAATCTCGTCGCTGCTATTCCCGGCGTCGACGCCGCGGCGACGGCGATGATGAAAAGCTTGATCAAGAGAAAAGGCGTCGCCTCGATCGAAGAGCTGCGCAGCATGGCATTGGAATCCGATGTGCAGATGATCGCCTGCCAGATGACAATGGATCTCTTCGAATACAAGCTCGACGACATGATCCAGGGGCCGGTGCTCGGCGGCGCCGCCACTTATATCGAGAACGCGACGAAGTGCGACATCAATCTCTTTATCTAAGCAAAGAGAAGGCACATGGCCGACCAGCTTCTGGATGCAAAAGGACTAAACTGCCCGCTCCCGATCCTGCGCGCAAAAAAAGCGCTCAAGGACGTGGCAATGGGGGGCACGCTTGAAGTACTCGCGACTGACCCCGGCGCGGTCAAGGACTTCGAAGCCTTCTGCCGGGCAACCGGCAACGAGCTGCTCGCATCAAAGGCGGACGGCAAGATCTTCAGCTTCGTCATCAAAGCGCATGTCTTAGGGCAGCTGGGCGCCGAGATTTCGATGGCAGCGAACCCCTTGTACATCATGCTCTGCTCCGGCGAGCACGAGAAACTGCAGATGGCGGCGATGATCGCTTCGGTCGGGGCCGTGTCGGAGCGTCCGGTCGAGCTGTTCGTCAGCATGAACGCCATTTTCGCATTCGCCAAGGAAGCGCCGCCGGATACGGCGCTATCGCGGCGGTGCATTTTCACAGCTCATGAAGGACAAGCATGCCCCCGACCCGCTCACGCTGCTTCGCCAGGGCAAGGAGTTCGGCGATCTGAAGATCTGGGCGTGCTCGATGGCTCTCGATGTCGCGGGCTTGGAAATGGACCATCTCGTTGAGGAACTGTTCGACGGCCCCCTCGGGCTGACGAAATTTCTATCCGACGCCGAAGCTGGGCAGCTCGTTACTTTTTAAGGGCGGCACCGAAGATGGCAGAAAGACACGTGGTCGATGCGCGCGGCGCCTTTTGTCCCGGGCCGTTGATGGAATTGATCGCCGCGCTCCGGCATGCCGCAGATCGGCGACGAAATCGAGGTCTGGTCGACCGACAAGGGTTCGGCCGCGGACATTCCGGCATGGATAGAAAAGGTCCGTCACGATCTCGTATCGATCAATGAGGCCGACGGCCATTGGAGCATCGTCGATCCGAAAAGCGAAGTGAAAGTAACCGTCGGCGAGGCCATCCGAAGAGACGGCGACGCCGCGACAACAAGGGAGGAAGGACATGCCGAAGAAAATTTTGATTGTTGGCGGCGGTCTCGCCGGAACGATCGTCGCAAACGGCTTATGCCGTCAACTTAAGGACGAACTGGCTTCCGGCGCAGTCACGATCTCAATGCTGGGCGCGTCGCCAAAGCACATGTATCAGCCGGGACTGCTTTACGTGCCGTTCGGCCGAATGCGCGAGTCGGAGCTGTTCCGCGATCAGCGCAAGGTGCTGGACCGCCGCGTGCCCTATTTCGTCGATCCCGCCAAGCATATCGATACCGACAAGAAGACGGTCTTAACCGAAGTCCGGCAAGAGTCACGCTTATGATTTTCTCGTGATCGCGACCGGTTCGCGAATTCGCCCGGACACCATACCCGGGATGGCGGAGGGCGCGCATTGGTTCTATGACCTCGACGGCGCCCGAAAGATGCGCGACGCGCTGCGCGATTTCCAAGGCGGCAAGATCGTCGTCAACGTCAACGCGCCGCACAAGTGCCCGGTGGCGCCGCTCGAAATCACTTTCATGCTGCGCGATTTCCTCGCCGCCAAGGGCGTCCTCGACAAGAGCGAGATCACTTACACTTATCCGATCGGGCGGCTGCACGGTCTCGAGCCGGTGGCGCAATGGGCGGTGCCCGAATTCGAGCGCTGCGGTATCAAGTCGCGAGACTTTCTTCAACACCAAATCGGTCGATCCCAAAGCAGAAGACGATTACCTCCGAGGAGGGATCAACACTGAGTTACGATCTGCTGGTTACGATCCCGCCACATACCGGCCAGCAGGTCATCACCGATTCGGACCTCGGCAAAGGCGGCTGGGTGCCGACCCAGCGCGAGACGCTGTTGCGTGATGGGTCGAGCGACGTCTTCATCGTCGGCGACACCACTAACTTGCCGATCTCGAAGGCCGGCTCGACCGCGCATTTCGAGGCCGACACGATCGTCGATAATCTGTCGTCGCTGATCAAGGAGGACCGCTGGGCGCGGAATTATGACGGCAAGGTCTTTTGCTTCATGGAGACCGGCCTCCATTCCGGGACCTATGTCTGGTTCAACTATACGACGCCGCCGAATCCCGGCCCGCCCTCGCAGATGATCCACTGGTTCAAGCTGGCCTATAACCGAATGTACTGGTTATCCGCCAGCGGCTTGCTGTAAGGGGGCGCCGATCATGAACGACGTTTCTCTTTCCAACGCGCCAATCGACGAGCTCGGGCAGTTGCAGAAGGCGGCGCGCGAGGCCTTAACCGATTCGATGGTGGAGCGTCTCGCCATCACCGGCGCCAACGCTCTCCAGCTGCTCGACCGGCTCAACGACGAGCGTACCAGCGATGCGATCAACGTCCTGATCGATCGGGTGACCGAACTTCACCGGGTCGGCGCGCTCAACACACTGTTCGATATGGTTGTGCTGCTGCATGCCGCGCGGGACGCATCGACCGACAATATCATCGAGCGCCTGTTCGGCTTCGTCGAACAGATGATCAATACCGTCGGCAATGAGGCGATGGCAACGCTTGCCAGCAATACTCGACAGGCGCTCGACGAGGCTGCCGCGGAAACGGCGCAAACCGCCCCACGCGGCGGACTGCTCGCGACATATTTCGATGCTCTCGAAGCCCGAAGCGCAGCGCAGCCTGGCCTTTCTTCTAAGCTTCGGCGAAAAGCTGCAGCGCTTGTCGGCAGGGTCTTGATGCGCCGGTTAGGGGAAGAAGGGCCGGTACGAGCCTGTTTGGTTGAGCCGGCTGGTTGCAATTCCGCCGGATGGATGGTTTATGCAGCCCACAATACGAATTCTCGTGTGTGAAAATATGAAGCCGCGATACTTGGTTGACCCGGGCAAACTTGACCTTGACATCGACGCGCTGATCGGCAGCGCGCAACAGGCCAGCGTATTCTTGAAGGCTTTGGCCCATGAAGCGCGGATGCTTATTCTCTGCTTGCTGATTGAAGAGGAAAAGTCGGTAACGGAGATCGAAGAAATACTCAGTCTGCGTCAGCCAGCGATTTCGCAACAACTCGCACGGCTGCGAGCGGACGGCCTGGTTGAGACGCGGCGCGAAGGTAAGAATATTTTCTATTCACTGGCGCGACCCGAGGTTCGCGAGATCATTGGCGTCGCTCCACCGCGCTTTTTGCCGGGAACCCCGCGTGCGCTCCAGGCGGGCAGAAGCAGGCAGTCGCTCGCGCCGCGGCACGCGCGAAAGGGGCCGGGCGGCGCGTGCGCTCTATCCCCGCGAACGCTCCCCCGCGACGCGCTCGATAGCTCCCTAGCAAAAGCACATTCGTCGCGTGTGCGACGCTGTCGAAGATGCGCGAGGGCGCCAAGAATTGCATGGATTGCGACTAAGAAAAACCCTGGCATTTTGATCGGCATTTCCGCCGAGCTCCCACCAAATCGGCGTCCTGCTCTCGTGAGCCGCAGGGCAAACTCCCCGCGTCCGGCTCTCGGACAAGACTTCATGCGTTCGCGTGTGACGCCATCAGCAGTTTCTGAACACTTTTCGAAGTTGATAGGTTGCGCAATCTCCATGTCCTTCATCACGTAGTGCGTCTGTCTTGAACTGAGGCCCCTTCCCTCCAGCGGCGTTACCCGGCTTCAGTGGTACTACGAACCTCTCCACCACCCCAATGGGGAATGCCCCCCGTGCTAGCCCAACATAGCGATCAAAGGCCGGCAATGGCGGACGACAGAAATGGCCGCTCAGGTCGACATCTTCGACGGCAAGACGCCTCCCGGACCTCAAACATTTCACATCTTCCACGACAACACCTCTGCTGGCTTTGCCAAATGGCTCAAAAGAAAGCGGGTGTAACCGCAAGCGCGGAATGGCAGTTTCAACAAATGCCATTCAAGCAGTGGACTGGCAACTTCTTCGCTGTCGCCGATAGTCCGATCTACATGCTCGACCACATCCGCGAGATGTCCTTCGACATCGAGAAGGCGCTGCAGCAAGCCGGCGTCTATACGCCCGAGGACACGATCATTATCCGCAACATCGGCGCCATGGGCGTACGTCCGACGCAAATCATGATGTACCACACTGCCCCGGGCGAGGTTTGGTGGGACGGGCTCATGCGGGTGAGCCAGGAGTTCGTTGAATATGTCAACACCAAGGAGGTCACGCCGCGATTGGGCGCGGAAAAGACCAAAGAATGGGTTTCCTGGATTCCCCAATACGAACAGCGTATTCGCGACTTGCGCAGCGGCAAGAAACCGAACTAAGTGCGCACTGATATGCCGTCTTTCGCCGGCCAAGTACAACAAAGCGAACGATATGCGAGACGCAGGTTAAGGATAGCTTGCCGCTCGGCAGTGGCATGCGACTGTCGCCAATGACTGTCGCCACTGCCTCCAATATTCCTCCTAAGTGCTTGATTTGTTAGGTGGTGGGCCCGGGAGGACTGAACCTCCAACCAAGCGGTTATGAGCCCGTCACTTCAGCCGAAAAAGTCAGTGTTTATTGGCATATCTGAGCAAGTTCGCCTACAAATGTTCACGTTTGGTCGCGGCGTTTCATTGGTTATCTATTGGTTGAACTGCCGATCGCGAATTCCGCGCTAAAACTCGAGACGGATGGCCTGCACCCGCTTCGGTTGACACCCGCCTAAGCTGATCCCGCTGCACTTCGGCAAATTTCTGTGATTGCTCGCTCCCCAGGTTCGTCCGTTACTGCATGGTCTCATCGCCATTGCTTCTCCTCAACCGTCCAGTAAGTGCCAGGCAACCGACCGGGTTTAAGGAAGGCATTGACCACATTGGCCAGTACACGTGATGCGGAATTGTCGAAGCCGTTCGCCGGAAGCGCCTGACCAAAAGCGATGGAGCCAGTCGAAAAAACGGCGCCATCGTTCGGGGCATTGAAATAGGTCATGTCGGCGCGGATTCGGTAATCAAGGGAGCCCGTCAGACCCGCATAGGCGTAGAGCAGTTCTTCGGTTACCAAGACGTAATTGTCGGAATGTCCGCCCGAAGACGCGATGATTTTGGTGTGTGGCGGCGTACCGAGACTGAGGTCGTAACGATCAAGTTCCACACCCGCGGCGGCGTTGTAGGCAAGACCCTTGTTGCCAATAATTTCGCCCTCTACGCCCTCCGTGATCCAGGACACGGTGCGGTGCCAAGCGTCAGGCATCTTCCGATAAGGGGCGGATGTTTCGAAGCCCTCGGCGATAAAGCCGACACCCGTAAGCTTTTGCGGCGCACGACCGCGGTTGCGCCAGAGGCCGCTCTTTTCCCCGGTGGTTTGCAAGTAATGTTCGCCCGGCTTGGCTGCCCAAGCGCGCATGCCGAAATCCAGCTTTCGCACCTCCATACATGCTGGATTTTCCGGGTCAAACCCCACAACCCAATAGTAACCATTGCCCCCCATGTAGATGAGACGTCCACCGCCCGCGACATAATCTTCCTGCGCGTCAAGCATTCGTTCGGATACATATTCGGGGTGAGTGCCAGTCATGACGCAGAGATAGGGACGAAGGAGCTCGACGCCTTCGCGATGCAGATCCTCATCGGTAATGAAATCGCATTCGTAGCCTACATGATCGATCCAGGCCACGATTGAAAGATCGGCAGGAAATTGCCACGTGATGTTCATGCTCGACATGCGGTACTTCGGTCGCATGTTGATGATGGGTCGCAGATAAGATGAGAAACAGACGCCGGCGTCGTCTTCGTAATGATCGTAAGTTGACAGCCCGTATTCGCGGTGTTCGTAAGTCTCGACGTCGACATCAGTGATAACGGGCGGTTGGCCGGTCATCGGCTGAATAATCTGTGCGTCGAAACTCAGGGTTTCGTTGCCGTAGGCTAAGTAGCTTGCCGTGGGCACCAGAAAACAAAGCCTCGCGGTCGGCTTCGCTGGTCGGACAACAAACACGATATATTCCTCTGCGATGCCGGTGCCAGGTCCAATTCGCAACCGCACTGCATAGATTCCGCTTTTGAGATCAGTCGGCACGGTCATGCGGTTAGTCGCCTCCCAGCCGCAGTCGGTCACGGCATCGGGATGGAACTCAATACCGCCGAATTGCGAGGGATCAATCCGAAAGCAATCGTCCTTGCCGTTCCAATTCCATCCCGTCATCGCGCGCACAGGGTGATTAACGCCCTTAGCGTTGAGCCCATGGGGTCCAGTGTCGATCACCTCATGACCGACGCCTTGGGCGGTATACCCTTTGGAAGTGTCCCAGCAGGCGAGTAGTCCGTCTCCCGGCAGAAATCCACTCTGTCGACAAACATCGAATTCGGCTCTACGGAGGGCTCGGTCGCAGACGGCGGGCCGGTCGATTTTTCCGGCATAGAGGTCGTTTACAAAGGGTCCACGTAGGGCGTGTTCGTCGCGCGCACCCGCCACGAGAAAAGGTACGTCCGGCTTGTTTTCGGGCCTGAAACGAAATTGCTGGACGACGTGACTTGCGAAGTCGTAGGGAACGACCTTACCAACTAATGAATTGTAGCGGTTGAGTACAGCCTCTTGGTAGAGCTCGGCACGTCCGGATTCTCGATCGTATGAGACGCCGACAAGATACCAAACTTTGGCGAGCAACGGCAGTTCAGCGGTTACGTAATCGACTTCCGAGCCGTTACCAACCCAAAACTCAAGATGTCCGGCAGGGTTGATGCCAAGCGCAAACCCGGTATTGCGTAGTGTATCCCAGCGACCCATTATGGTTTGTCGGCTGCCTCGCTGCGGCATCGCCGGCCAAATGAAAGCCAGGAGCGAGAAGCTGCCGGGAACGGCGAGCTTATTTTCGGGGTCATCTACCTTGAGAAAGCTGCCAAGTTGGGTGAACTGCTTCTTGACCTCCCAGCGCCCGTTAATGGGGCTTTCCAGCTCTACTTCAACGTGACCGGGACCATGCTTCGTTGGCATCACCGTGAATCAGCCTGACGAGCTGGGCATCCGCCTCGGTTGCGCCATCGCAATTCACATAAAAAGAGATTTCGTCTCCGGGGCGAACTGAAATATGGTTAGCATACCCGAAGATCTTTTGTTGGGCCATTGCTATCTCTCTATCAGATCACTGACGTGTCGAAGAAAAGCTCCGTGGCGTGCTTCTTGAACAGTCACGTAGCGTTCCTCACCGACATACCGTGGCGGCTGACCGCGTCGACCTGCAAAGCTGACGAGACGGAAAGTGCCATCAGATTCGGCCTTCACGGCATATTGTTCGGTAAGCGGACGACGCTGGCACCAGGCTAGAATCCGTGACAGCGGCTCGCTCGGGTGACTAGCGTCGCCGCTTCGATGCTCTTCGATCAACTCATCGCTTAGCACTGAAAGGAGATATGCACGTGTCATCCGGTCGAAATGATCACGGACGTGGAAGTCCTCATTGGTTTGGTCACCCTCCGTCTTCGGCACATGATTCTCCATCAGCTCTCCAACAGGTCATGGACACGCCGCATAAAGACAGCGTGGTAAGCTTCATCGACTGTGCCGAACTCACGGTCGTCGACGAGCCTTGGTGAAACACCGCGAATGCCTGAGAAAGCGATGATCTTGTACCGGCCCTGTGGGGCCCACGCGGTGGAGGGCATATTTGTCCTCCATCTTGGCTCGCCGAAAATAGAGGAGGACGCGTTCGAGTGCTTCAGAGTGTTGCCCGAGTGGCTGGCGCCGGTGTTCTTCAATAATCTCCGGCTTAATCAGGCCCTTCAAATAGTCACGCTGCATCTTGTCGAAACGGCGAAAGTAGAGTGCATCCTTGTCATCGCATTCAGTCGCCTCCTCAGGCAGCGCCTCGCCTCCTTTTTCGGTACGAGTTGATCGCCATTCGCCCCGCTTTTTCGCACGCCAAGCGTTGAACTGCCGGCGAATGCCGAAATAGCCGTTGTTGAGGAATAGAACGACCCCGAGCATCGCCGCACCGATGATCAGATAGCGCCATGGTCCAAGTTCCAGGAGAACGTCACGCAGAAAGATCACAACCAGCGTGCCAAGCACTGCGCCTTCAGCTCGGCCAATACCACCAATGGTGATCATCGCGAGGCCGAGCAGCACTGTTTGGAAATCGAAGATCGAATAGGCCACACCGCGATACTGGGCCGTATAGAAGCCACCGATAAATCCAAGCGCTGCAGAGGTAAGGAGGAAAATGGTGATCCGCGCTCGATTGTAGTCCACCCCGACCGCAGCGGCGAAGGCTTCGTGCTTCTCAGGGGCCATCCGAAGCACACGGCCGAGTCGCTTGCCATTGATAAAGCGGAAAAGAAAAAGCGATGCGATAAGCAGGCAAAGCGAAGCGTAGTAGGCAACTATCGACTGGGTAAGTGGTGGCCAGTTTTGGCTGATGAAGGAATCTGCTCCATAAAGCCCGCCCGAGGCTGAGCCGAATTGTCTAGAGGTGGTGAAAAACACGCGGAAAAGTTCGTTGAGTCCGAGGGTGAGAAGAGCGTAATAAAAGCCGTCCAACCGAAGAGCCGGTGCGGCAATCAGAACGCCAAAGCCAAGCCCAACGACAGCCCCTATCGGAGGCAGGCCGTACCAGGGGATACCCGCGCGGATTGAAAGAAGCGAGGTGACGAAGGCCGCCGTGCCGACAACGGCGTAGGTTGCCAGCGAAAAGATGGACGCCGTCCCAATAATAAGCGTCCAGCAGACGTTAATTGCCGCAAAAATACCGAAGGCGGCCCCGGCGGTGAGCAGCGCATCCATCTGCGTTTGGGGGAAGAGCAGCGGTCCGATCAGAAGCAGAAAGAGAGAGAGGAGCCAATAGAGCGGTCGGCGATCGAGAATTTTCTTTTCCGGGATTGCTGTCTTTCGATTGTAAAGGCCCTTGATGTTGAGAAGATTACGCCGCGTCGGCCACCAACGCGTACGGTTCCAGGTCCGGCTGCCGTGGTGCGACCAGATCACAAAATATTTGAGTTGCCCGACGGGATAGGTCGCAACCTTGAACGCTGTATTCTTACGCCAAGTTTCGCGCGGATCGGCAACCCGAATTGAGGGTGCCTCAGCATTGACCGTAGCTGTTCCCCAGACGGCAAGCGGATTTTTCCAGATATAGGAGCCGGAAGGCGCTGAATCGGTCATGGCTTATTGTTCGCGTGCTATATCCAGCAAACCCGAAATGCCACGTGGCCGGATAATCAGAACGAGTATGATGAAGAGAAATTGGGTCATTAGAACATACTGACCACCCAAAAACTTGTTGGTGAGTGCCTCGATGACGCCGAGGAGGATCGCCGCGATCACAGCTCCCTGCACAGAGCCGAGCCCGCCACAGAGTGCGATGGATACGCCCTTGATGAGCGGCGTAAGCCCCGAGAACGGTGCGATGTAATAAGTCTGGGAAAGGAGGACCGCAGCGAGGCCGGCCATCGCACCGGTCAGCCCCATGACGTATAGTCCGGTTCGGCGAATGCCGATGCCGACGATTGAGGCAGCATGCGGATTCATCATCATCGCTCTGATTTCCAGCCCCCGCCGGCTTGATCGCATCCACAACACAACGGCGATCAGCATAGCGACCGAGCACACGACTATGCCGATCTTGTCGGCCGTCAGCGTGATGCCGAAAAGTTTCACCTTCCATCGGCCGAAAAGATCGGGTAACGATTTTGACGTCGGTCCGAAAACCATGAGAAATAGCTGACTGCCAATCAAGCTGATCGCCAGAGTGGCAATCATGCCTCGCGACGTAAAGGCGGGTTTGTCGTGAAGGGGAATGAAGACCAGCAGGCAAACGATTATTCCAGCAATTGCCCCGGCAATCAGACCCGAGCCCCCAATCAGAAGAGCGTTTGTTGGCATCCATCCCGAGACCAGCCACGCTGCGTAGCCGGCGAAGGAAAAGATAAAACCATAGGCGAGATTCACGAGCCCGAGACTTCGACCAAGTGATCGACACAGCGACCGCAATTAGGCCATAGATCGCGGCGACCGTGACGGCATTGATTATTACGAAGGCGATGCTCATTCCGACCGCTCAATGGCTCCCCGAGAGGCGGAAAGACGACGAAGCCTCACCCTTCAGCTTGCCCGCGTGCATTCCGATTATGCGATCGACCTTGCCCTCGAGGAGTGCGACATTCTGCTCAGCGATGAACATCGCGCTGTCGTCAAGGTCAATTGCAAGCAGCGCTCTCATGACCGCTATGCCGATTTTTGGTGCGAGCCCGAGCGATGGCTCATCGGCGAGGTAAAGCTTGGCGTCGGTCATAAGGCCTCGACCGATCGAGACCATTCGCCGCTCGCCCCCAGAGAGCCGTCCAACCGGCGTTTTCATGAGCTTCCGTAGAGGGTCGAAGATGCTGAGCACGCGTTCCTTGCGCTGTTTGCGGGTCCGCCAGGCTTCGGGTGTGAAGGCACCGGAGTTGAGATGTTCCTCCACGGTAAGTCCCTGAAAGATCTCATCGCCCTGCGGTATGATTGCTAATCCATGTCGCACGATCTGATGGGTGTAACGCCCCGGCCCCTGGCTCCGGGTCCGCCCGATCTGCCTGCCAGCGAGAAGGATGGAGCCGCGTTGCCAGCCAGTAAGTCCGGCGATAGCGTAAAAAAGCGTCGTCTTTCCATGACCGTTGAGTCCGACGATGCCTACCCTCTCGCCGGGATGGATCACAAGATCGAGGTCGTGAATAACTCTCAACGGTCCGTAACCGGCGGAAAGTCCCTCAATTTTCAGAACTTCGGTCATTACCCTGCTCAAAACGCTTCAAAATAGGCTGCGCGGACGGCAGGGCTATCAATGATCTCAGCGAGTTCGCCTTGTGCAATGATCTCGCCGGCATCCATCACAATCACTCGGTCCGCAATCGATTCGAGCAGTTCTATTCGGTGCTCAGCGATAAGAACCGCAACATTCATCTCCTTTGACATCGTCCGTAGGAACTGGTCGATCTCGTCGATCTCGGCGTTGATTAGCCCGGAAGCGGGCTCGTCCATCAGGAGGATTTTGGGCTGGCGCATCAAAAGACAAGCCATCAGCAGCTTACGGCGCTCAAAGGTTTTCAGATTGATGGTCAGCCGGTCGTAGGGCACCCGGAAATGAACAAGATTGGCGCCATATTCGGCGTCAAAGCGAGTGAGCCAAGGACGAAAGGCTTGACGCGCCGCTTTCATGGTCTCGCCCACCGTTAGTTCTTCAGGCACGATCGGTGTTTGATAGGTGCGGCCGATTCCAAGCCGTGCGCGTTGGGAAAGGGACAGGCCGTTGATGTTCCGTCCCTGGAGAAACACCTTTCCGATCTTTGGGCGATAACGCCCCGAGAGGATTTCAAGCAGACTGGTTTTGCCGGCGCCGTTCGGGCCGATAATTCCTAAGACTTCGCCCCGTCGAAGCTCCAAGCTAATGTTCCTGAGCACTTCGCGCCCGCCCAGATCCAGCGAGAGATCCTCGCAAGAAAAGAACGGCGTCTCTGGCATGCCCCCGGCCTTCTACTTACCACCAAGGGGATGGCCGAAGCTTCGATTCGGCGATTTCGTTCGGCCAGATGATCTTGTGATGAACGTCTTGCACCTGCACGTAAAGTTGGCTCATCCCCTTCTCCAGCTCGCTCGCTTGGTTGCCGAAGCCGTTATCAGGGTAATGTAGAGCTTCTTGGAATTCATTGCTCATGTTCATAAGCCCGCAGACACCGCGATAAGGATTTTCGCGAATCCACTTGCAATTGGCCGCAAAATCTTCAGGGTTCTTGGTCGCTTCCCACGAACGCTTGAGATACTGGACGATATCGTAGCCGTTGCCCGTATAGACAACGCCTATGTTGCCGACGAATTTCGGAAAGCGCTTGAGGTATTTCGCCCGGAAATCTTCTCCTATTTTATCGCCATAAACTCCCAGCACTGTGCTCCAGCAGAAGCCTTCGGTCGCCGATCCGCCGAGTTGCAGGAATTCAGGTTGCGAAGGCCCATATTGTAGATAGACAATCGCGCCGGGCACTGGGTCCGCAGCAAACTGTTTGCAGAAGGCGGCATATTCAGCGGCGACCCAATGGTCGATCATGATGGCCCCAGCATCTGTTTCTTTGAGCTTTTGAATTACGGGGCTCCAATCGTTGACAGGGTATTGGATGTCGGTCACGGCTGCGAGTTGAAAATTGTATTTCGGAATCGACTCGCGGGCCGCCTTGAGGATCGTCTGACAGTAACCCACCTGCTCCGCGACGATGTGTATCTTTCGGTTCTTGGGTTTCCAGACACCCGTCTGCTCCATTTTCGTCAGCCAAAGCGGGTAAGTCCAACCGTAATTAACCTCCGAAGGGTCAGTCTGAAGCACATGGCTGTACTTCTTTGGATCTGCCTTGTAGGCGAGTGTCGCGTTCCGCTGCGTGTTGCCCTGCAAATACGGACATTTGTACTTGGCGGATTCGTCCATTGCCGGGATCGGAGCGAACAGGAACGCGTTGGAGATCGCGTGCACCTTTTTGTCGATACAAGCTGCGATGGCTTGGCGGCAGCTTTCCGGATTTAGCTTGTCGACATCGGGAACGAACAGATCGATCTCGCGCCCAAGTACGCCGCCGGCCGCATTGATTTCCTCGACGGCCAAAGTGGTGCCATTCAGATGGTCGGTATCGTCGGCCACACCGTAGGGGGTGGAGAGGGATGAGGGAACGCCAATCAATAATTTATCTTTGCCGGCGGCAATTAACGGCGGCGCCGCAAGCCCAGCAACTGCCGCTGCTGCGCCACCCGCGCTGAGTTTCAAGGCCTTGCGTCGAGACACTGAACGCGCGGTCGCGACCGGCTTTCCTTCCCCAGTCAACATCTCTGCCTCCTAATGTTGCGAGCTTCCGTCAAGGCGCGACGCCGTCGCACGCTTGGATGCTTTCCCCAACTTCCGGCAGAAAAAGAGTAGACCAGAGCCTGCTAGAGAAATCAACCAGAAAGAAAAAAATTTTCGCCTGAGGAAATTGCACTGCCATGTCAAGTCATATGCGGCATCAAGGCCGCCGCGGCAGCGATGGGAATGAACCGTTGGGGAGGCCCTTGCCGCGCCTCTGCCGTTCGAGGCGACGGCCGCTTCGATTTCGCGCGCTATGACTTGCGCGGATAAATAATAATGGAGAGATAGCGCATGGGAACCTTGAGAAGGTCCTCGGGGCCATGGCGCGCTGCAGCGTCGAAAAACAGGGCGTCGCCCGGCTCCATCAGATAGGTGCGATCGCCGTGGCGGTAACGTACTTTGCCCGACAGCATGTAGATGAACTCCACGCCGGCGTGGCGGAAGTGGGTATAGGGTACGGCGTTCTCGGCCAACGTGATCAAATACGGTTCGACGCTGATCGGCCCGCGGAGCGAATGGCCCAACAGATCGTAGTTGTGCCCGGCCTTGGTGCCGCGGCGCTCTATCCGGACGCCGGTACCGGCTTTGACAAACGAGCAGTCCCGCCGCTCGTCAGTCTCGGCGAACAGCCGGGTGATTGGCACGTTCAGCGCCCTGGCCAGGGCGTCCAGCGTTCCGAGCGAGGGCGAAATGCTACCGTTTTCGATCTTCGATAGCATCCCGACGGAGATCCCGGCGGCCGCACCGAGTTCGGCGACGGTCAAGTCAGTCGCCTTGCGCAGACGCCGGACCTCAAAGCCGATGCTGGCTTCGAGCGGCCGCGCCGAAAGTTCGCTCGGCGCTGTCGACCCGGTCCGAAGATCGGTGTCCGTATCGGATTCTTGCCGTCGGCCCGTTGTGCCCGCAGCCAGCCGTGTTGCAGCGGAACGTTGCTTGACTCTGACTTCGCGGTGCCATCTCGAATCGCCTATGCGGTTCCGTGTTGCGAATGTCGCTTGATTCCCCCCACTGGGGAAGGACCAACCGTCGGAATTGGGACCGGCGCTGGGCGGAGATTCCATTGACGACTTTTTCTCATAGAGAAAAAAACATTCTTGGAGGTTGACACCGGAAAGGGCGAGAGTACACCCTAACGTGGACAATCGAACTGATCCCCGGAGTTACTCGCAATGTGCGGCATTGTCGGGCTTTTTTTAAAGGACCGAGCCCTCGAACCCGAGCTTGGAGCGCTCCTGACCGGCATGCTCGGTACGCTGTGCGATCGCGGACCGGACTCTGCCGGGTTCGCCGTTTACGGCGCTACCGTTCCGGGGTCGATCAAGCTGACTATCCGCGGGCCTCGTGCATACGATTACGCCGGCGTGGTTCACCGCCTCCAGGCCCGCGGCCCGGCTCTGTCATACGCCGTCCACGACACGCACCTCATCCTCACCGTACCGGAGGAACGGGAAACCGCGGTTCGGCGCGACATTGCCGTCATGGCGGAGCTTACCGTCGTCGGCAGCGGCCGCCGCATGGAGATCTTCAAGGAAGTCGGCAGGCCAGATCGCGTGGCCGAACGCTTCGGCCTCGACACCATGGCCGGAACACACGCGGTCGGACATACTCGCATGGCGACCGAATCGGCGGTCACGACCAACGGCGCACACCCCTTCTCCACCGGGACCGACCAGTGCCTCGTGCACAACGGCTCGCTGTCCAATCACAACGCGTTGCGCCGTGAGCTAATAAGAGAGGGTCTCTCGTTTCAGACGGAGAACGACACGGAAGTTGCAGCCGGCTACATGAGCTGGAGAATGCAGCAAGGCAACTCACTCGAGCAGACCCTGAATTCATCGCTCGGTGCGCTCGACGGCTTTTATACGTTCGTTGTCGGCACTGAGTCGGGCTTCGGGGTGCTGCGTGACCCGATAGCCTGCAAGCCCGCCGTCATGGCAGAGACCAACCGCTGGGTTGCATTCGGGACCGAATACCGGGCGCTCGTCAATCTTCCGGGTATCGACGCCGCCAGAGTATGGGAGCCGGTTCCCGCCAAGGCCTATCTCTGGGAGCGACACTGATGCGGACTGTCAATCTCTCGCAGACCTCGCTGCGCGAGCTCAATGCTGCGCTTCATCGCCTCCGCGCCGATACCAATGAAACCCATTGGCGGGTCCTCAATCCGCGCGGGCAGCATGCGATCGCCGCCGGCATCGACGCGCCGATCACCGTGGAGATCGAGGGACACGTTGGTTATTACTGCGGCGGTATGAACAAAGCGGCTACGATCGTGCTCAACGGCAATGCCGGCCAAGGTGTGGCCGAAAACATGATGTCCGGAATGGTACACGTGAAGGGTGACGCCTCACAGGCTGCGGGCGCGACCGGTTGTGGCGGCCTTCTTGTCGTCGACGGTAACGCGTCGGCGCGGTGCGGCATCTCGATGAAGGGCATCGACATCGTGGTCAAGGGATCGGTCGGACATCTGTCCGCCTTCATGGGGCAGGCCGGCAACCTGGTTGTGCTGGGCGACGCCGGCGAAGCCTTGGGCAACTCAATCTACGAGGCGCGGCTATTCGTTCGAGGCAAGGTCGAGAGCCTTGGCGCCGATTGCATTGAGAAGCCGATCGGGGAGCGGCACAAGGCCGAACTGGCGAAGTTGTTGGCTGCCGCCGGATTAAACGGCAGTGTCGATCTTGGCTCGTTTCGCCGCTACGGCTCCGGCCGCAAACTCTATCACTTCCACATCGACAATGTCGGGGCGTACTGATGGAACCCCCCGACCGTTGGATTCACACGCCTCCTCGAGCGTCAGCAACTTTCGACGAATTTGCACTCGCGGAAATCCGCCGCGCCGCAGCCACGGGCATCTACGACATCCGAGGCTTCGGTGCCAAACGCCGGTTGCCGCATTTCGACGATCTTCTTTTTCTGGGCGCCTCGGTCAGCCGCTATCCGCTCGAAGGCTATCGTGAGAAATGCGGTACCGACGTAACGATCGGCGCACGGTTTGCGAGCAAACCGATCACGCTGAAAATTCCAATCACGATCGCCGGCATGAGCTTCGGCTCGCTTTCGGCGCCCGCCAAGGAAGCGCTAGGACGCGGCGCCACGGCAATGGGAACCTCGACCACCACCGGCGACGGCGGCATGACACGCGAGGAGCGCGAGCATTCAAACATTCTGATCTATCAATTATTGCCGTCGCGCTATGGAATGAACCCGGACGATTTGCGCAAGGCCGACGCGATCGAAGTCGTTATCGGTCAAGGAGCGAAACCCGGCGGCGGCGGCATGCTGCTCGGCCAAAAGATTACCAAGCGCGTCGCCGAGATGCGGACGTTGCCCGCGGGCATTGACCAGCGTTCGGCCAGCCGGCATCCCGATTGGACCGGTCCCGACGACCTGGAGATCAAGCTCCTGGAGCTTCGGGAAATCACCGACTGGGAGAAGCCGATTTACGTCAAGATCGGCGCCTCGCGCCCACAATACGATATTCCGCTCGCAGTCAAAGCCGGCGCCGACGCCATCGTCCTCGATGGCATGCAGGGCGGTACCGCGGCCACTCAGGAAGTCTTCATCGAGCATGTGGGCATCCCGACCCTTGCGGCCATTCCGCCAGCCGTCAAGGCGCTGCAAGATCTCGGTATGCACCGCAAGGTTCAGCTCATCGTATCGGGCGGCGTGCGCAATGGCGCCGACGTCGCCAAATGTCTCGCGCTCGGCGCCGATGCCGTGTCGATCGGCGCCGCCGCGCTCATTGCCATCGGTGACAACGACCCGCATTACGAGAGCGAGTATCGCAAGCTCGGCACTACGGCCGGCGCGTACGACGACTGGCACGAGGGTCGTGATCCCGCCGGCATCACTACGCAGGACGAGGCACTGGCACGGCGACTTGACCCGTTGACGGCGGGGCGCAAGCTCGCGAACTACCTCGCGGTGCTTACTCTGGAAACGCAAACTATCGCCCGCGCCTGTGGCAAGTCGCACGTCCACAATCTGGAGCCGGAAGACCTTGTTGCGCTCACAATCGAAGCCGCAGCGATGGCAAGGGTCCCGCTCGCCGGCACCGACTGGATTCCGGGTTTAAAGGGTGGAATTTGAGGCGTGCAATAGACGCCCACAAAGTTCCGGGCCGAGTAGACGAGGAGAAAGGTGCGCGGTTCATGGCATCACTCAGTGCGTTCGCGAAGAAGAGCGGCGTGAAATATTTTCTTGTTTCGTTCGTCGATCTATTTGGCACGATGCGTGCGAAGATCGTGCCGGCCACAGCGATCGATGCAATCTCGAAGGCAGGAGCTGGTTTCGCCGGTTTCGCCGTATGGTTCGACATGACGCCGGCACATCCGGACATCCTGGTCATGGCTGACGCCGACAGTGCCATTCAATTGCCCTGGAAGCCCGAGGTCGCCTGGGTGACGGGCGACCTCGTCATGGACGGCAAGCCGGTGGTCCAGAATCCGCGGCAACTGCTCAAACGGGTAGTCGACGAAGCAGCGCAAGCCGGCTACGACCTGAAAACCGGCGTCGAATGCGAATATTTTCTGATCCAGCCGGACGGTAAGACGATTTCCGACGGCGCCGATACCCAAGCCAAGCCCTGCTACGACCAGCAGGCGCTGATGCGGCGCTACGATGTTATTTCCGAAATATGCGACAGCATGATCGCACTCGGCTGGCAGCCATATCAGAACGACCATGAGGATGCCAACGGCCAGTTCGAGATGAACTGGGAATACGACACCGCACTGAAAACGGCCGACCGTCATGCGTTCTTCAAATACATGGTCAAGTCGATTGCGGAAAAACACGGCCTGCGTGCGACCTTTATGCCCAAGCCCTTTCAGCATCTGACCGGCAACGGCTGCCATGCGCATCTGTCGCTGTGGTCGTCCAAAACCGGCAAAAACGTTTTCGCCGATCCAAAAGGGGAGCTTGGACTCTCGGCCATCGCCTACAATTTCCTCGGCGGCATCATGCATTCGGCCGATGCACTGACCGCGGTTACGAACCCGACGGTGAACTCCTACAAACGTCTCAACGCCCCACCGACGCTATCGGGCGCGACCTGGTCGCCGAACACGATCACATATGCCGGCAACAATCGGACGCACATGATTCGCATCCCGGACGCCGGCAGGTTCGAGCTCCGCCTCGCTGACGGCGCTACCAACCCGTACCTGCTTCAGGCCGCGCTCCTAGTTGCGGGTCTAGACGGCATCAAAAACAAGCGCGACCCAGGAAAACGTCTCGACATCGACATGTACGCCGAGGGTCATAACGTAAAGGATGCCAGGCGCTTGCCGCTGAATCTCCTCGACGCCTTGCGAGCATTCGAGAAGTCTACGGTCCTGAGGGAGGGATTCGGCGACGAGTTTTCCAGCGCCTATCTCAACCTCAAATATGATGACTGGAATAAATACTCACGCCATCTGACCGAATGGGAGCGCGAGACGACGCTGGATTGCTGATGGGAGTTTAAGAAGTAGGCGCACACTCCGACGCGGCACAGAGCCGGAATTGCCCATGAAGTACTCCGTTTTCTCGCTCGCCTACCAAGCGCTGCGTGGCCACGCTGGGTGGCCGCCGGTGTGGCGCGATGCGGCACCCAAGGCGGGGTATGACGTGGTAATCGTTGGCGGCGGCGGCCACGGACTGGCGACGGCTTATTATCTCGCCAAGGATCACGGCCTGACGAACGTCGCCGTTTTGGAAAAAAGCTGGATCGGCTCTGGCAATGCGGGCCGCAACACGACCATCATCCGCTCCAATTACTTGCTGCCGCAAAATATCCAGTTCTACGAGTGGTCGATGAAATTGTGGGAGGGGCTGGAGCGGGATCTCAATTACAACACCATGGTCAGCCAGCGCGGCGTAGTGAATCTCTATCACTCCGACGCGCAGCGTGATGCCTTCGCCCGGCGCGGGAACGCCATGCGGCTCAGCGGCGTCGATGCGGAATTGCTCGATCGAAGGCAAGTCCGCGCGATGCTGCCGTTTCTTGACTACGAGAACGCACGCTTTCCAATTCAGGGCGCGTTGCTGCAACGCCGCGGCGGCACGGCGCGGCACGACGCCGTTGTATGGGGTTATGCGCGGGCCGCCGATCGGCGCGGTATCGACATCATCCAGAATTGCGAGGTAACCGGCCTAATGATCCGCGATGGACGCGTCACCGGCGTTGAGACGACGCGCGGGAACATTCGCGCGGCAAAGGTCGGGCTGGCGGTTGCGGGCAGCACATCGCGACTTACCGCCATGGCGGGATTGCGCACGCCGATCGAAGCGCATGTAATCCAAGCCTTTGTCACAGAAGGCATCAAGCCCGTCATCGATTGCGTCGTGACCTTCGGAGCCGGACATTTCTACATCAGCCAATCCGACAAAGGCGGCCTAGTCTTCGGCGGCGACGTCGATGGCTACAACACCTACTCCCAGCGTGGCAATCTTCCTACTGTCGAAGACATCATCGAGGGCAGCATGGCGCTGTGGCCCGGCCTCGGGCGGCTGCGCATCCTACGGCATTGGGGCGGCCTCCTCGACATGACCATGGACGGCAGTCCGATCATCGACTGCACCTCCATTGACGGTCTCTATCTCAATGCCGGCTGGAATTATGGGGGCTTCAAGGCGACGCCCGCGTCCGGCTGGTGCTTCGCACACACCATAGCGCGCGGCGAGCCGCACGCGTTGAATGCAGCGTTTCGGCTAGATCGCTTCGCCGCCGGCAACGTGATCGACGAAAAAGGTGTGGGGGCTCAGCCCAACCTTCATTGACTGGACTTTGAGAGCGACGTGCGAATTATTTGCCCATATTGCGGCGAGCGTGGCAACGAAGAGTTCACCTATCTGGGTGATGCCTCGCCTATGCGCCCCGATCCTGCGGGAGCGCATCTTGCGGAGAAGTTCGCCGACTACGTCTATGTTCGCGACAATCCCCGCGGCCCACTTCGCGAGCTTTGGTATCACGCAGGGGGATGTCACGGCTGGCTCGTGGTCACGCGCAACACCCTGACCCATGAAATCACCCGCGTCGAGTACGCCCGCGATGTCGTGGCTTCACGCGCTGCGGCGATTGAGGGCGGCGGATGATGCAGCACGCTGATTCTCCAGCGTTGGGAAAGGCGAACGCGAGTTCACCAAAGCGTCTCACACGGGGCGGTTTGATTGATCGCGCGACTTCGCTTCGTTTCAGCTTCGACGGACGCAGCTATGCTGGACATGCCGGCGATACGCTAGCCTCTGCGCTAGTCGCCAACGGCGTGACGGTCGTCGGCCGCTCGTTCAAATATCACCGCCCGCGCGGCATTTTCGCCGCCGGATCGGATGAACCTAACGCGTTGGTCGAGCTGCGAGATGGAGCGCGCCGCGAGCCAAACACACGCGCGACGACGGTTGAGCTGTTCGATGGTCTTATCGCGGCGAGCCAGAACCGCTGGCCGTCGCTGGCCTTCGACGTGATGGCGGTGAATGGCCTGCTTTCACGGTTCTTCCCGGCCGGATTCTACTACAAGACCTTCATGTGGCCGGCGGACTTTTGGGAGAAAATCTACGAGCCGGCGATCCGCCGTGCCGCCGGTCTCGGACGAGCGGCGGGAGCCCATGACCCCGACGAATATGAGAAGGCGTTTGCGCATTGCGACGTTCTCGTCGTCGGCTCGGGTCCGGCCGGCCTAATGGCGGCGTTGAGCGCCGGGCGCGCTGGCGCGCGCGTTATTCTCGCCGAAGAGGATTTCAAGCTCGGCGGCCGTCTGCTCGCCGAGCGTCTCATGCTCGGCGGAGATGATGGCGCGGCCTGGGCCGCTTCGATAGAAGCCGAACTCGCGGCAATGCCCGAGGTTCGCATCATGCGCCGCACAACCGTGTTCGGCACCTACGATCATGGGCAGTATGGCGCAGTCGAACGCGTCAGCGATCATCTTGCCGTTCCGCTGCGGTACCAACCGCGGCAGCGCTATTGGAAGATCGTCGCCAAGCGCGCGGTACTTGCCGCCGGCGCTAGCGAGCGACCGATTGCCTTTGCCGGCAATGATCGGCCAGGAGTGATGCTTGCTGGTGCGGTACGTACCTACTTTAACCGTTTCGCGGCGACGCCTGCCTCACGCCTGGTGGTATTTACGAACAACGACGATGGCTGGCACACCGCTGCGGACGCGCTGGCGGCTGGCGTTTCGGTCGAGGCGATTGTCGATTCGCGTGCTGATGCGCGGGAGCGTCTTACCGCGTCCTTGAAAATGCCAGTCCGCGTCTTTGCTGGAGCATACGTCGTGCAGGCGAGGGGGTCACGCGCGATCCGCGAAGTCGAAATTGTCGAGGCAAGCGCTCGCACAACCAGGATCGACTGCGATTGCCTCGGCGTTTCGGGCGGCTGGAATCCCGCGATCCATCTCACTTGCCACCTAGGTGGCAAGCCGCAGTGGCGCGACGATATCGCGGCCTTTGTACCGAAGATCGCGCCGCCGGGCATGCTCGTCGCTGGTGCCGCGGACGGTACCATGAGCCTCGCCAATTGCCTCAAAGCCGGCTCCGACGCCGGAGCGCGCGCGGCATCTGATTGCGGCTTAGCCGCCACGCCAGCCGCGCCTCCAACTGCGCAGAACGAAACTGTCGGTGTCGCGCCGATGTGGTGGGTAAAAGGAGGCGCCATGGCTTTCGTCGATTTGCAGAACGACGTCACGGTCAAGGATGTGGCGGTCGCCAAACAAGAAGGATTTCAATCCGTCGAGCATCTGAAACGCTACACCACGCTCGGCATGGCGACTGACCAGGGCAAGATCGGCGGTTGTGTCGGGTTGGCTATCATGGCGGAACTGGTGAACCGACCGATCCCGGATGTGGGGACAACAACGTATCGCCCGCCGTACGCACCAGTGGCGCTCGGCGCTCTTGCGGGACATCACCGCGGCAAGGATTTCCGGCCGATGCGGCTACCGCCGTCGCATCAATGGGCCATAGAGCACGGCGCCATCATGGTGGATACCGGCGCGTGGCAGCGTGCTCAATATTATCCGCGATCGGGCGAAGCCGGTTGGCTCGAGACGGTCAATCGCGAGGTACAGACGGTCCGATCAGCCGTCGGCGTCTGCGACGTCTCAACGCTCGGCAGGATCGATATTCAAGGTGCCGACGCTGGCGCGTTCCTCGATCGCATCTATACCAATGCATTTTCCTCACTGCCGGTCGGCAAGGCGCGCTACGGCCTGATGCTGCGCGAGGACGGCTTCGTCATGGACGACGGGACGACATCACGCCTCGCCACAGACCATTATTTCATGACCACGACGACAGCAAACGCCGGAAAGGTCATGCAGCATCTGGAATTCTGCCTTCAGGTACTCTGGCCTGATCTTGATGTTCAGGCGGTCTCGGTGTCCGAACAATGGGCGCAGTATTCGATCGCTGGACCGCGCTCACTGGACACCCTGCGCAAACTTGTCGACGCGCAGCACGATCTGACGAACGAAACATTTCCACACCTCGCCACACGGCAAGTGACAATCATGGGCGGGTTGGATGCGCTGCTATTTCGCCTCTCGTTTTCCGGCGAGCGCGCCTACGAACTTGCGGTCCCCGCACGCTATGGCGATGCCGCAATCCGCGCCACTATGGCGGCGGGCGACGCGTTCGGTATTGCGCCGTACGGCACGGAAGCGCTCGGCGTGATGCGGATCGAGAAAGGACACGTTTCAACCAATGAAATCAACGGGCAGACCACTTCGCACGATTTGGGGGCTGCTCGCTTGCTGTCGAAACGCAAGGATTTCATTGGCCGCGTGATGGCTGAACGCCCTGCTCTGCAGGCTCCGACCCGGCCGACCCTTGTGGGATTCAAGCCCGCTGATCGCGGACAGCGGTTACATGCGGGTGCCCATTTTCTGCCGCTTGGAGTTCGGCCTGCAGCAGAAACTGACCAAGGGTACATGACCTCGGTAGCTTACTCGCCGACGCTCGGTCACTGGATAGGACTTGGGTTACTGCAGCGCGGGCCGCAACGATTGGGCGAGCGCGTCCGCGCTTACGATCCGGTTCGCGGCGGCGACATCGACGTCGACGTTTGCAACCCCGTTTTCGTTGATCCCGAGCGGGCGCGCCTCAATGGCTGACCTCAATCCGCAAGCCCGCGCACCTTTGCATGGCCTAGTGACACTCGGTCGGTTTGGCGCAAAGACCGCGAAGCCCGGCCTTGTGATCGAGGAGCGAACCGGCTTGGCACTCGCAACAGTGATAGCGCGGCGTGGCAAGGTGCAAAATCTGAAACACGCTGTCGCCGCCGCTTACGGTCTCGATCTGCCCAACGGACCGCGGTTGGCGGTAAAGGACGGGATATCGTTTGGCGGCATTGGTGTCGGGCAATGGCTCGCCGCCGCTGAAGGCCCTGCCGCACCCAACTTTTTCGCCCCCCTGCGCGAACGACTTGCCGGGCTTGCTTCGATCACTGACCATTCCGATGGGCGCGTGGTCCTGCGCCTGAGTGGTCCCCGCGCTCGCGCAGTGCTTGCCAAAGGTGTTCCGATCGACCTTCATCATCGCAGTTTCAAAGCCGGCGACATCGCGTCTACACTGATCGCCCACGTAGGCATACAAATTCAACAACTCGACGACCGACCGACATACCAGCTAATGGCATTCCGAAGTTTCGCGGGCAGCCTATTGTCCTGGTTGCTCAAATCCGCCGCGGAATATGGCTACGAAATCGTATCTGCCGCGGTGCCCGGGATTAATTTGGTAGGTGAAAAATCCAACTCGATTCTTTCCTCAAATCCGCCGAGCGAACCTACGCCAAGAGTAGGAGACCGGCTATGATCGTTGTCTTGCACATCATGCCGACTACAGATGGCGTTTCTTTGGTTTTTTCGTTGGTTGCGCCGGAAAATGGTCCAGCCAAGTGGCAAATGGCCTAATGAAATCATGGTGGGCCCGGGAGGGCTGCCAAAATTCAGCGGAAACAGTATCTTATCAGGTCCCAATCCGTTCCGCCGTTCCATTGAATTCCAAGACGTATTTTCGAGAAAGTCCCACCAATTTTAGCCGCGTAATGATGCCCAGGGGGCGGCGTTAAACTTTCTCTTGCTTTCAAAGCCTTAGCGTGTCCCACCTTCGCCAATCGTCCCATTGTATTCCAATGCGTATTTTCAAGATTGTCCCACCGATTTTCGGCCGCGTCATGTCCGCCAAGTGCCACGAGAGAGGAAGTCCCACCAGCCTTGCAGCCTGTTATAACAATCGGTCAGGTTCTTAATACGCATATGAATCGCTGACGGTGCCGGATCGTGAGATTACTGAAACGCCTATTGCGCCGAGTGGTGGTCCTGGGGCTTGGCATTCTCACGGTCTGGCTGATCGTTTTTGTCTTTAGGTTCACAGATCGCAGGCTGCCGACTATACTGGCTCTGGCCGTCACTTATGGAATAGCGGCCTATATTGTCCTGCCGCGCATCGTTCGCACGGGCCTTAAAATTCTTCTGCGCAAACGTGTGCCTCGCTTCACAATTACCGGGGACGGATTGCCAGGCGACCCGGTCAATCTCGTGCTGACGGGCACGCTGCAACAGCTTAAAGCCGCCTTTAAGCTCGCCGGCTGGTCGGAGACCGATCGGCTCGATCTGGCAAGCTCCTGGCGCATGGTCCGCGCATTCGTATTCAAGTCCCCCTATCCGACCGCCCCGTTCAGCACCCTCTATCTTTTTGGGCGCGGTCAGGATGTTGGCTTTCAGAAGGCGATTGATAACAGTCCGCGTAAACGCCATCACATCCGATTCTGGGCTTTGAGCCTAGCCCATGCCGAGGCCAATCTGGGAAAAGCGAGTTTCTGGCTAAACACCGACCGCCCGCCAGACGCAGCATGCGTCCACTGGGTTGGAGCCGGGACCAAAGACACCGGCATCTCTTTAACGCGGCTCACGTTCCAGATCACACACGCCACGGATTCGGATACGAACGCGGAGCGCGATTACATCATTGCTGAGCTGAGAAATAGCGAAGTCATCGGGGGAATCAATTCATATAAAGCCGGTCAACACCTGGCCAGCGAACACGTTAATCACTACATCACCGACGGCGAAATTACGGCCGCGAGCCTAAGTGGTGGGAGTCTAACATAGAGAAAGTTTTCCGCAGTGTTTCTCGGCCCGTCACCGGCCGCTTTGGTGATTAAGCGAGTCGGCCTCTAATCGGATCGTTCGCGAACAGGTTGCCGCGACGCGCTGAGGCATCTCCGCTTCTGATTGCAAGTAATCGAGGCTGTCGACGGCTCGCGCATCGGTACCGTCGACGGCGCAAATCTCACCCGCGCCTGCTGATAAGAATTGGTTCAGGAAGTTTTTACCATTTACCTCAAGTGTTTTGGTGGCCCGACGAGGTGATGTTTGATTTTGGTGAGTTAGCAGCATCGATTTGAGAGGATCATATTCCATATGAGCCAGGCTGTGCACGGAATGGATTTATTTGAACGTGTGCGGCGGCTGGCCATGCCAAAGCCGGTGGGTTCGATTCCAATCGAAGTTTCCGCCGCGCTGGTTGATGATCTCTATTCAACGCTCATGTCGTTTACGATCGGTGCGACCACGGCGGTGCTTGTCGGTGGCATAGCGGCTTCGCGCACAGGCGGCACCTCGTTGATATTTCTGACCGTTGCGACCGCAGCCGTCGCTGCAGCGCGCGCGCTCCTCCTGATCGAATACTACAAGCACAAGTCGTCCATCGCGGGCGATGGTAACGCGCTGCGTCGCTGGGAACGATGGTACGCGGTCGGTGCCTTGGCCTACGGGGCATGCCTCGGAAGCATGTGCTTCGTTGGTTTTGCATTCATCGACAACTCACTCTGCCAGTTGCTGCTTGGTACCTACGCGGTCGGATTTACGGCCGGGACTACGGCGCGTACCTCCAGCCGGCCGTGGATCGCCATAAAGCAGGTTTCCCTCATCTTATTGCCCATCATCCTAGTCAGTGCGTTTCGCGGCGGGTTGGTCTAAGTAGTTGCGGGCTTCGCGGGCGGTGAGATTACGCGCGAAGGTTCCGATTTTGCGGCGCAGGCGTGCAATGTTCGCTCCGCCGCGTTGCGCAGATACGCTTTGAGTTTGCTGAATGGCATCTCTATCGGATTCAGATCCGGTGAGTATGGTGGGAGATAGCGAAGTGTGGCGCCACGCACTTCAATCGCTTCGCGCACGCCCGCTGCCTTGTGTGCGGGGAGGTTGTCCATGACGACGGTGTCGTTTCGCTTCAGTGTTGGAGCCAAGCATTGCTCAACATAATCAAGGAACGTCTTTCCCTTCATAGCGCCGTCAACCACACATGGGGCTGTGATTCCGTTGCGGCGCAAAGCGCCCACGAAGGTGATGGTTTTCCAGTGGCCGTTCGGAACCCGACCGATCAAGCGCTTGCCCCGTGCGCAACGCCCGCTCAACCGAACCATTTTCGTATTGGCGGCGGTCTCGTCAATGAACACCAGGTGGGCGGCATCAAACATGCCCTGTTCTCGCATCGAGCGCCGGCGCGCCCGCGCCACGTCGGCACGTTCCTGCTCTGCCGCGCGCAGGCTTTTTTTTAACGTGATGTCGTGGCGCTTGAAGAAGCGCCACACCGAAGTGCGGCTGCCCGCAATCTTGTTCTTGCGCATCGCGCAGACCATCTCATCCAGCGTCAAGTCCGGCTGATCCTCAATCAGCGCCAATAAAAAGTCCCCGTGCTCCTCCAGCGGAGACGTGCTCCCGCCCCGCGGCTTGGCCGCACAGCTTCCGGTCGCCCGATAGCAGGAGACCCATTTGATCGCTGAACTCGGGCTGACCTCAAACTGCTCCGCCGCCTCGCGTCGCGACGACCCGCTCTCGACTCGTGCAATCACCCGACCCCGGATATCAGCAGAGTAGGAAATCCTCTCCGCCATTGTCAAGCCGTTGGCTATTCACGGCCACGAGTGTCGGATCACGGCAAGCATCGGTATTTCGATGTTCCCAACAGACGCGCTAGACGAAGAATCGCTGATTAAGAATGCTGATGCGGCGATGTATGTTGCCAAGGAAGAAGGCCGTAACGGCTTTCGCTTCCACTTCCAGGACATCACGACCCAATCGATTGAACGATTGCTGCTCGAGAGCAGTTTGCGGGGCGCGCTTGAGCGCGAGGAGCTGTTGCTCCACTACCAGCCCAAGCAGGACCTCGGCCACGGGGGCGTCTCCGGCGTCGAGGCCCTGCTGCGTTGGCAACATCCCGATCGCGGCCTGTTGCCGCCCAGCCATTTCATTCCGCTTGCTGAGGAAACGGGGCTGATCGTGCCGATTGGCAAATGGGTCATCGAGACCGCCTGTGCGCAAAATGTGGCTTGGCAGCGCCAGGGCCTGCCGGCGTTGCGCATCGCGGTAAACCTGTCGCCTCGACAATTCGCGGACCCTGGCCTGCTTGGCGACATAGGCGCTGCCTTGGACAAGTCGGGCATGGCACCCGAGCTTCTTGAGCTGGAGATTACCGAAAGCATGGTGATGCAAAACGTTGAGCGAGCCATGCGCGTGCTCAAGGCAATTAAAGGCCTGGGCGTAATACTCGCCATCGACGATTTTGGCACCGGCTATTCGTCGATGTCTCTGTTAAAGAAATTTCCGATCGACGTTCTCAAGATTGACCGCTCCTTCGTGCGTGAGATTACCAGCAATAGCGAGGACATGGCGATCGCTGACGCCATTATTGCGCTCGGCCGAGCGCTTAATCTCACCATCGTGGCCGAAGGCGTTGAAACCGCTGAGCAAGAAGCTTTCCTGCGCGCCCACAATTGCGACGAGGTTCAGGGCTATCTGATCAGCAAGCCGGTGCCCGCTAACGAATTTGCCGCGTTCATGTCCAACCACACGTTGGCCGAACTGAAGGCGCATGCGGCCAAGGCTGCACAAGGCTCTACGCCTCTCCAGATCGGCACACGGCTACGCCGGTGATCAGGCGATCGTGCCATCTTTCCGACTTGGGGTCACAAGCAGACTTGCCGACTTAAATTCGTCATGTCCGCTTTTCCCGTGGGCGGTTATGAACGGGCGCAATGACGGGTCAGCTCGCCGTCGGAAGAAGGCGGGGTTTGATTCCGTTTTCTTGGGTGGGACTTTTTCAGGAAAAAACGGAACAGAATCACGCAGCTAAATGTGGGCTAAGCCCGAGTTCAAAACTGCACCTCGTACCGGGGGAGGAATGGAAGGTCAGTCAAAGTGATCCCTCTCAACTGGTCAGAAAAAAAGCTCTTTATCCCGGGAGAGCTAGTTGTGCCTCCTGTTCGATCCCAGCCATAGAAATACTCAAAGCCCCGGTTATCCTTCTTGCGGACCTTGAATTCGAGCTTGTAGGGTTCGATAAGCCGTCGGACACCATGGTATTCGGCTTCGATCATTCGCCGTGCCCTCCAGCCTCGATAATTGTGTGACGCGCCGCCGGATTAAAGTTGCCCCCAAAACTAAAAGCTCGCACCAAGGGGCGGCCCGCCCTTAATGCTACTGTCGGCTCTGGCTCGAGCATTCCGAACAGTTCCTCGATCAGCGCTTCGAATGCAAGGCGACTTGCTCGTGGGGCAATTAGACCTGGCCAAAGCGTTTTAAACACCTGAAACGGAACGGCCATCAGCTGAGTGCGTGCTTGACGAGCCTCCGGATCGTAAATTGATTTCCTAAGAAAGGTGCGAATAACTTCGGCCCTACTCACCGAAAGCTCATTGCCAAAAAAAACCGAGTGAACTAGGTCAAATAAATCCTGCGCCTTATGCCTAAAGAGCAATGTCGTTAGCTTGGATGCCAGAATTTCTTCGAGCTTTTGACATCTTATCTGACCGGAGCAAGCATCAGCATCGGAGTATTGGTGAAGGAGTGTTCTAGATTGAATGGGCAAGTACGTCCGGTCAAACTCATTGATGTCCAAATGAGAACGCAGCGTCACCCTTTCTTCGGAATAAAAGCCCTTGAAATAAATGCGAGCTTCGACCGCCTTAACGCCCGGTATGTTCAGCTTTTTGTCCGCAATGCGCGTCCTGTCAACGTAGAACTTGACGCCGCTTCCGATTTGGGCCGCCCTCACCACCTGGTCTAGCTCGTCAAGAAGCAGATCTTGGTCAATTTCGGTAGCGCAAGAAAAATCTAGGTCTTTGGAATAGCGTGCCCCAGCCAAGTAGCCCTTGCGTATGGCATTTCCGCCCTTTAGCGCCAAGCGACTCGCCAATGTTGAGTGGCTGTAAATCTCCTTCAACAGCCAACCATGAACGTAATCACGCTCCACGTTCTGGGGCGAGACGTCCAGCTCCACAGATTTTTGCTCGATTTCCGAATCCGTGATCACTTGTACCACAAGCAAAATTTTAATTTTCACCCTTGCGAATCGCCCGCGAGATATACTGGAAGTTTCATTGGGACGCGCAATATGATATATTCAACACTCGGTATATCAAGGTCCTGCCTTGACGCAAATTGATCCACGGGAGCAATTCTCGCGATCTTGGATTGGCGACAGTCAAATCTCGGCAAGCAGGCACCCCAGCGGGCCATAAACCAAATAGTCTATAGGGCAGGCAATTTTCCCGGGCCTCGACGCATGGCCTCGCTACAGGGCGAGGCGCTCCATTACACGGATCACGGTCTGCGGATGCCAGCGGCCACCGCGTGGAGTAGCAACGCCCCGGGTTGTTAGTTCGGCTGCGATCTGCCGGGTAGACATGCCAGCTTTGGATAGTTCGGCCAGCACATCCCTAATTTCGTGAGCACGGGCCATAGCCGCTGCGCGGTTGGCGGAAGCAAGCTTCTTGGCACTCACTCCAAGCCGCACCCCGCGAGCCTTTGCAGCTTGTACCGCTGCCTTCGTCCGGGACGCGATCATTTCACGCTCATGTTCGGCAACGGCGGCCAAGATGTGAAGCGTGAGCCGGGTGGCGTGCGGGTTATCGCAGGCGACGAATTCCACCCCAGAATCCATCATGGCGGCAATGAATGCCACGTTGCGCGATAGGCGATCCAGTTTGGCAATGACAAGCCGTGCCTTGCGCTTGCGGCAGGTGGCCAAGGCTTTTTGCAGTTCGAGGCGGTCGTTGCGCTTTCCGGTCTCAACCTCGGTGTGCTCGGCGAGAACGACGCCGCCGACGCTCGCCAAGTAGCTTTCCACGGTGGCACGTTGGGCGTCGAGACCGAGGCCGGAGCGCCCCTGCCGATCCGTGCTTACCCGATAATAGGTCACGAATCCGGTTGATTTGGCCTGCATTGGGGCCGTTTCCGTCACAAGTAAACCTCCGATTACTTGTGACGTTAGGGGAAATTAAGTCAAATGCTATAATGCTACGACGCTACGATGTCACAAGCGGGCGCGCTACTTCCACTCGCGGTAAAAGGGCGCCAGAAGGCCCCAGGGAGCCCGTCAGGAGTGTTTTCATGGCCAAGCGAACGCGAACCCCGGCCCCGAAAGCCCGCGCCCCACTTAAGCCCGGGGGCCGACGAGCCCGGCCGGGGGTGGTTCATACGAGCTTGTATTTGCCCGAGGCCGTTCATGAGGCCCTGCGGGAGGCCGCATTTCTCGAACGAACCAAAATCCATGATCTGGTCCTAGAAGGGATCGAACTGGCACTCCGCAGGCGAGGATATCCGCCCATTGCCGACATGGCGGCCAAATAGGGGCGGAAGGGCCGTTATTGAGCGCCGATAGGTGTGCCATGTCCGTTCCCAGGTTCTCAGAACAGTTCCCTTTGGGTGATGGATGCTGGCTCCATTTTATCTCGACTGGTCCCTTTTGAAATGAAGGTCTGGCCGCTCTTGAACAAAACGGGAAATGAGCAAGCGCGTTACTTACTCACGGTGCACCTGAACAAACGCGAACCCGGTAACGTTAGAGGTGGTCCCGCTTCGCGGGACAGAATGGCGGCTTGGCTAAGGTGGATTCTGGGTTCGATTACGCCGCCAATTTCTCCTCGTTTGCTTGCGTAGCATAGACCTCGTCGGGCGTCCTGCCGCCGAAGGCCGAGTGGGGTCGATCGGCGTTGTAGTAGCCGACCCAACGACCGATCCCTGTTCTTGCCTCACTGCCGGTCTCGAAGGCATTGAGGTAGACGCATTCGTATTTCAACGATCGCCACAGCCGCTCGATGAAGACGTTGTCCATCCAGCGGCCACGACCATCCATCGAGATGCGGATGTCGGCACCCTTCAAGGTGTTGGTGAAGCCAAAGCTGGTGAACTGCGAGCCTTGATCGGTGTTGAAGATCTCAGGTCTGCCGAAGCGGGCGATCGCCTCCTGCAGTGCCGTGACGCAGAAGTCAGCATCCATCGTGTTCGATAGTCTCCACGCCAAAACCTTGCGACTGAACCAGTCCATGATCGCGACCAGGTACAGGAAGCCTCTGCGCATCGGGATGTAGGTCACGTCTGCGCACCAGACTTGATTCGGTCGATCGATGGTCAGATGGCGAAGCAGATATGGCCATATCCGATGCTGCGGATGCGGTTCGCTGGTCTTCGGGCGCTGGTAGATCGGCGCCAAACCCATCTTGAGCATCAGACGACGGACGCGATGGCGCCCAACGCACCAGCCGTTACGGCGCAGATGCCGCGCCATCTGCCGCGAGCCGTACCAGGGCGTCTCGAGGAACTGTTCATCGATGAGACGCATCAACCGCAGCGTCCCTTCGTTCTCCGCTGTCGGCTCACGGTAGAATGACGAGCGGCTGATCGATGCCAGCTCGCACTGGCGCACAATCGAGAGCCGTGGATGACCGGGGTCGATCATCGTCTTCCTCCGATCCAGGCTCAGCGGTCGAAGGCTTTCGACAAAAAATCTCGTTCCACAACAAGCTGACCGATCTTGGCGTGAAGCTTGGTGATCTCGCCATCACGGCTCTTGTCCCGCTCGGTGCCCTTCTCGTCGAACACCTTGGCCAGCTTCTCGACCGCCTCGCGCTTCCAGGCCGCAATCTGGGTCGGGTGCAGTTCGTGCTTGGTCGCCAGCTCTGCGACCGTCGCCTCGCCTTTGATCGCCTCAAGCGCGACCTTGGCTTTGAACTCAGCCGAAAACCGTCTCCGCGTCCTCATGGTGGTCCGTCCTCTGCATCGGCGAATTCACCTTAGCCGGCTGTCTCAGGGAATGGGACCACCTCTCGTTCTCGGCATTTGCCGAACTTACACATCGTTCAACATATCTTTTTCGTATCTTTCGGCCTCATTTAAGCGCACAGTCATCCATCACCGGCAGCGGCCTTTAGGCGCCAGTGGCTGAGAGTTCGGTAGTGCTCCCGCCTGTCAACAGGGGAGTAGCACGATGACCGTCCTGCATTTTCCTTCGCACCTAGATGCATCAGCATTCGACCCCGAGAGCCTGCGCATTCTAACGGACGCCTTCGAGAATGCTTGGCAAGCGCTGCAAACCGCAGGCACAACGTTTCACTTCGATGGGCATGCCGAGCAAACGCGCGACATCCTCGCCCGCTGTATCATTGAGATGGCAAAACTCGGCGAACGGGACCGGGACAAGCTACGGGATGCGGCCCTTGCCCATCTGGCCGAGGCAAATATTCGGAAAGTGCGTAATTGAGGCCCCTCTCAGTTGGCGGCCTTCGGGGGCAGCAGACGCCGACTGAGCCACCTTATACAGATTTCCCGTAGTCACCCTGCTCAAACTTACAATCGGGTCTGGGAGAAGGGCGATAATTGTGGCTTGGGTGATTATTCTCGGCGCATGCGTGGTGATTGGCGTGTTCGTCTTTTGGTGCGATTTCGCAGATTCGTGGAAGCATATGCGAGCACTGCTTCCGTATCGCTCAAAGTAGCCGGGCCAACCGGGAAGCCGACGTAAATTGCCAGCTTCCCTGTGGGGCCCGTTACCTCTGTTGGTTGCTTTTCGAGGTCGCGGCCTTGGACTGCTCGTTTGCACTCTGCGAGTGCTGTTGTGCTTGGTTCGCGTGTTCCTTGCCCTTAGCGTGATCATTCTTGCCGTGAGCCTCGGCAGCGGCACGATGAGACTTCGCTGCGGTTTCGTGATTTTCCGCCGCCTTGTTGTGTGCGTCTTTCATCTTGGTTTCTTCATTGCGGCCGATAAATTTCGGCAGGCACAGTAGCGTCCTGAATAATGGCCCCAACGAGTGCCGATGATGTCTTTAATAAGTGGGGTCACTCTGAGAGCGGCAGTATCGTAGCTCGTCCGGGGTCGATGACCGATCAATACAATGGCACTCAATAACCTGAATGAGCACAGCCAGTGGCGAAGCCGAGCGCACACAATACATTTTGATGAGATTATTTCGGTCGCGGGAACCAAGTCGATTGTCCAGATCATGGCCAAAATAGAAGCCATCATGAGAAGAAGATCATATTCCGTTGCAGTTGATCGCATAGGGCGGGTCACGGCGAAGGATGCGCACGCCGGGGTGGCAAGAGGTGAATCCATTCGACGTTTCAGGCCCTTTTCGCGGCGAACCGCATGGCGTTATGCTCGTTATCGATGCGAGGTGCCGTAAATGAGCCGCATCCCTTACGTGCCCATGGTTGCTGTCCTTTCCCTAGTGGCGACGGCTGGAGCAACGCCGCGTGCTCAGGAGCAGCAGCCGCAGGTGATGCCGACGCGCGACGTGGACATCACTTACCAAATCACCCGGCCTTATCAGCCTCCGACCACCAATCGTCGGCGTTGGTTGGCGAGCGAACATCTTCAGCGCGTGGACGGAGCGGACAAATCCGCCACAATCTTCGATCGCAACAGGGGGGAGTTCACGCTACTCAATCCCGCAACCGGACCTATCGAAAATTCGAGGGTTTACCGCGCATGCCGATGGCCCCCGGAAAGGGTGTGGCGCTCAAACCCGGCGCCGAAGCCGTGGTCGCCGGACTCCACTGTGTCGATTGGTCTTGGACCGAGGATACTGAGACGCACACAGCATGCCTAACACCGGACGGCGTGCTGCTTCGCCTTATCATTGACGGCAAAACCGTGATGCAAGCCAGCTCCGTGAGTTATGGCCCGCAACCGGCTAAACTTTTCGAGGTGCCTTCAGGCTATGAGCCTGCGCTTGCGCCGGAGGGTGGTCCGGGGGATTGATGCCTTCTAGGCGATGGTGGTGATTAGTTCTACTGGCTCCACAAAGACGACAGACAAGCGCCGATTATTCGGTCCAGTATTCCTTGAGCCACACCAAGACCGCGCTCAGATAGGTAGTTTCTGTTTGACGCCGCGCCATTTTGGCTTATCCCCATTTTTTGGCTCCGGGTGCGTTTTGCGCCGCCGCCACTGAACAAACGGAAAATAGGCAGGGCAAAGAAACAGTGAAGCGGCTTAATGGTTAGTGAACCCTTGGCTGGCTCACCGCACATTTTGTGCTTTGGATCACACCCTAGACCGAGATGCAAAGACAGCGTGGCACCAGTGGAGTGTTGGACTGGCTCCGGTTACAGGTGGTCACAGTGCTGGCGGAGATTTTTATGGTGCGGCTGGAGGCCGCTGCTCGGGTGGTGCGGCAAACGATTCCGGCAAGCAATGTTAGATTCGTGCCCTACCAAGCTGGCTTGCCCGAACGAACAAAAACAAACGACGAGGCTACGAACCTGGCGGATCAGGTTGGAGTGTATTCCCGTTCAAACAGGAGATAGCGTCAGACTTGTGGACCTGCAAAAGGTCCCCGGCGGTATCCCCTCTGCCTGCCGGGACTTCCCTTTGGCCAAAACTACCCCCCGGCTTTAATTCAACGTGTTCATTGGCAATTAAGGGCCTTTAATAGGATCGGCAGGTCGGTTTCCGTCTGAGCGCCGACACCAACACCGGGGCCCCGGGCGCACCACATGCCCGGGGCTTCTTTCGTTTGGGCGGGCTTTGACCAGCCCGATACGGCGGGGCCGTAAAGAATTCAATCCGAACCGGCGGCCACCACGATCAGCAATGCAATGAGCTGCTTAACGGACGCCACCTATCCCGCTTCGGGGCGGCCTCAGTTGGCCGCTCCGGTCCAGATCATGGACAAGGCTCAGGCCCACCGCGCAACCTGGGAACAGTGACCCGTAGCCCGGTAATCTTTTTTAAAAAGGAAGATGATCTAATGGATCAGGGGCCGACGTGGGAGATTGCGATGTTCTGGCCTTTCAAGACCACTGTAAGGTTCGTCGACCGCGACGGGACCATACAGCGCCTCCATTACGCGGTCTCCGCTGGCAATTGGCGGGACGCCAAAATGGAACTTGAACGGCGACTGCTGAACCAAGAAGTGTTCGGCTATACCATCGAAGAAATCATCGCATCGACCGGACAAGAAGCGGCAACGCTCAACCTACCCGCAGGCTGTGTCCAATTGCTTGGGTAATCCGTTGGGAAGCGCCAGGCCCTCGTTCGCAAGGAGGGATCACGGCCAGACCGGATTTAACGTATCATCCTGAACAGCCGTCAGGCATCGACCGTCGCCAATCACTGGCAACAGCAGCAGCCGTTTCGGCATCCGGTGTCGTGCCATAGACGGTACCACCTGGGGGTGCTGTCCTAACTCCGATGCTTCTGCCCTAGTTTGAATTTTCGACTGTCTTAATTTGCCAATTTGACGCAGTGCATTGCCACAAAAATATTGCAATCCGCCATCCAAATTTCGCGGGGGCATGCAAATGGCAAGGTGTCCCCATGACATCATTACGCCATGCACTAGCGTTTGTAGCGTTGACGTTTGCGTTAGTCGTTACTGCAACCTGGATTGGCCTTCTCGGCTACGAAGTTTTTGAATTGGCTGATCGGCTTATCTAGGATGCCTTCTGCTTCGAGGCCGCCTTACGTGGCGGCCTCGTCATTCGGCGGTTCGCAGTCGCCTGGCATGAGCCGCTGCACGACCGGTTTAGAACTGGAAGCTGATCCGTCGTCCGACGAGCCTAGAGTAATTTGATGAGGCCGTATCCCAGAAGGCCCATACACACCGTTGCCATGCTCAATCCAAAAGCTAATCTGGCCACCGGCCCAACGCGCTGAACTAGTGTGCGCACGACACCTGCTTCCCTGTGCTCTTTCACGTAAGCTGTCACCAGCCCGCTCGTGAATAGTTTGCTTCTTGCAAAGAGTTTCGGGCGGGCAGGCGGACCCTACAGTGATTTCAAACACACTTTGGCTATTTGGCGAACGATTTCGCGACGTGGGGAGCGCGGTCGTTCGGCGTAACCATGATAGGTAAGGTTGCTTCCCGAGTACCGGAGGTGCTCATCAACGGTGGCGTAGCGGGAGTGGTTGGAATTTGGTTGGCGTAGTCTCCGTGTTCAACCTCGAATCACCCGGCGTTGGAGCGCCGGAACGGAGACCAACGCCATGATCAAGGTTACCACAGGAACTGATTTTTCGCGCCTGGAAACGAGACTGCGGCCCACCTTTTCGATAACTGGTTTGATCCGATCGAGAGCGGTGTGCGCGATCGGGTGCGAGGGTTCATCGAAGAACTGATCCGGTGTGAGCTCGACGCGGCGCTCGCTCGCCCTCGATATGGGCGCGGAAAGAATGGTGACTGCGGACAAGCAAGCTTCGTCGGCCATCGGCATGGCAGGCGCACCCGCTCGCTGACCGGGAGCTTCGGCAAGACCGAGATCAGCGTGCCGCGGGCTCGGCTGCAAACGCGCGAAGGCACCACCGAATGGCATAGCCAGGTGCTGCGAAGCTATCAGCGCCGCACGCTCACCGCCGATGCGCTGATTGCGAGCGCCTATCTCGCCGGCACCAATACGCGCCGGGTGCGGCGGGCTCTGGCAGCGCTATTCCGCGATGGCGTCAGCAAGGACATCGTGAGCCGGGTCTGGCGCAAGATCAAAAGCGATTGGGACGTCTGGAATGCTCGCGCGCTGACCGACGAGCCGATAGTGCGGCTGATCCTCGACGGCACCGTGGCTCGCGTCCGGCTCGATCGGAAGGCCACGGCGATCTCGCTGCTCGTGGTCATCGGCGTGCGCGCGGACGGCCAGAAGGTGCTGCTCGCGGTCAAGCACAGGGGCGGCGAATCCGCCGAGGCTTGGCGCACTGTGCTCGACGATCTGGTCGCGCGTGGCCTGCGGCGGCCGGCATTCCTGATCGTCGACGGCGCGCCAGGACTGGAGAAAGCGATTGCCGCCGTCTGGGACGGCGTGCCGGTGCAGCGCTGCACGGTTCACAAGCATCGCAATCTGCTCGCGCACGCGCCGGAACGCCTGCATGAGGAAATCGGCGCCGACTATACCGACATGATCTACGCGGCCACACCGGAGGACATCGCAATGCGCCGCAAGGGGTTCATCCGCAAATGGCGGCTCAAGCACCGCGCGGTCGCCGACAGCCTGGAAGAAGCCGGCGATCGGTTGTTCACGTTTGCACTCTTGCCGCCGAGCCAATGGCGCAGCGCGCGTACCACGAATGCAATTGAACGCCTGCACGAGGAGTTTAAACGTCGGATCAAAACCCAGACCGTGCTGCCATCAGCAGAGACTGCTGGCATGTTGTTCTGGGCCCTGCTCGCCTCCGGCCAGATCAACATGCGCAAGGTCGACGGCTGGCAAACCCTTGCCACAACGACTATCGATCACCCAATTGACCTCGCCGCCTGAACCGATAACCTCATGCCGCTGGAGATTGCGCCATATCGAATTCCAACACAAAGCGCGACGGCACCTCATCAACCCTAATACAACGAAGACGTAAGACTCGGACAGGTGCAAGCGTAGTTTGGCACCATGCCGACTGCCGCCGATTACAAACGCCGTGCTGACGAAGCGAGGATGCTCGCCGGGCGAACCCAAGACGTGTGGGAAAGGGAAGCCCTGTTGCGCGTGGCGGAGCAGTGGCGGCTACTAGCTGCCCACAAAGCCAGCAAGGAAGCGAAGCAAACTCATTGATCGAGTCTCAGCTCGCGGTCTCTCAAAACAGAAATACCCCGTCCCTGAGAGACACGTGGGTACCGCGCAGGCCGTCAATGACCCTCATAGGCCAGTGAGTCATCGCCGCATATCGCGGCATTCCAGAGGCGAGATAGTTCATCCTCAGTGAGGCCGGGTTGCTTCTGACGGGGCTTCCGTTCGAATGAGATGTTCGGGCGGTCCATGACTGCCTCCAAGGTCCCGGCAACCTGGATCGAACACTCCTATATTTTATTGATGGTGAATGTGACGCACGGCACATGCTCGCCGTTTCCGACCTAGCAATGTTCAAGCTTGCTCTCTCTCGGAGAAGCAAACCCTTTTGAAGCTTTCTAGGTCGGTTGGCGATTTTGTTGGCGGTTTGTGATTTGGGTCACGGTCAGTCACCATCGAGCGGCCCATGCTACTCCGATGGATGGCAAAAGGACCAACTCTGCTCCAGCCTGCCCAAGCTGCGGGATTGGCATGGGCTTCGCCAGGGCGGTTCCAAAGAGCGGCGACCTTCCAGCGTTGCTAACGTATGATTGCAGACAATGCGGGGTGTGGCTGACCGAAGCCGAGGAGTCTCCGGGGCCTTGCGCAAGTGGGTCTGCTGCGGAACTCCGACCCCTAGTCGGAGCATGCCCGCATGTTGGGACATTGGACGGTCCTACCGGAAGACTTGCGTTCGGACATTTTAAAGTCCCACAGCCGAGGCGAATTGGCGGACTACCACCGCAATCTTCTCAGGGCCGTCGAAGTTTGGCGGCGGCTCGGAGTATGGCGTGTTCCTATCGACGAAGGCTAAGACTGGTCCTGACTGTTTTCCGGCTTGTTTAGACGAAGCCGCATACCTTTTCCGGCCTTGAAAAACGGCAGGCGTTTTTCCGAAACGGAAACCACCGCCCCCGTGCGAGGATTGCGCCCTGTCCTAGGGGAACGGGTCTTGACAAAGAATGCGCCGAAGCCACGCAGTTCTACCCGATCCCCGCGAACCAAGGCGGCGACGACCTGGTCGAGAACGGAGTCGACGAGTTTCTCTACGTCCTGCTGGTAGAGGTGCCCATTCTGAGCGGCGATATGTTTCACAAGTTCCGATTTGATCATGACCAAGCCCCCCTGTTCAGGTTGGCAAGGGTCACGAGAAGGGTCAAGGATTTTCGATTCTTTTTTGCCTCCGCTCCACAATCGAATCAGCATCAAGACGAGGGCTGGCGCTCTCACCAACCGGCTCGACGCGGCACGGTGGATCCCCGGAACGGGGATGTGGCAGAGATCGGCAACCTAGCGGAAAGCGCCCCCCATTCGCGGGAGGGCACCATGGCGAGATCGGATTTACCGTATCACCTTGAACGGCCGCCGCCGAGCATCGACCGTCGCCAATTACTAGCGACAGCAGCCGCCGTTACAGGATCCACTGCTGGGCAGGCCATTCGGCTTTTGGCGAAGAAAAAATTCCGTTACAGTTTACCGCTTGGGGGGATTACAGCCTTGACCGGCAGCAGGAGCCAAGAACTCGCAGCCAAGGCCGACGACGAGCGGCGGCGCTGCCACGAATGGTTGCGGAAGTTCATGCAGGGTAATCAGCCGAAATCCTTGACCAAGGCCGAACTTCGTGACGCAGCAATGCGTGAACTGAAGGTCTCAAAAAACTCCTTTGACGGGGGTTGGATCACGGCCATCGAGGAAACGGGACGTCACGACTGGTATGAGCCCCTGCGTGACCGCTTTAAGACCAAAAGCTAATCCGTCGCCCAACGCCCCGAAGGCCGCTGCGAGCCACCGTGGCAATAAGAGCTCCAACTATGCGGGGTCAGCCACTAGCAGTTCCATTGGCCAATTCGCCTTGCCGCGTCCGTCCCATGGGTGAGTGGGGAGAAACAGCGAGCGACTGTCTGCGTGCGCTCGGCCGTTCGGCTGAAAAACAACAGCGCAACAGTATTTGATTCATATGAGGAGCACGAAAACGCTCCTTTTGTCTCCGCCAATTTCTCTAGAACCCTTTCCACCCTGTCACGCATTCTCGAACCGCGAGCACTATGCTGGTAAACGATGATCAATCGGTCATGTTCGGTGTCCATCAACTCGAATAGCTCCCTTGGAAGGAGATAATTTTCATGCGTCGGGCCGCCAGTCTTGATGCCAGTATCTGGGTCTAAAAATAGATCGCCGGTTCGAGGAATGTCTCGAAAGTATCGGCGGCGGTCTTTTCGATATTCAAGAAAGGTACGGTCGTGTTGGACCAATTGACCGTCGTCGATGCGAAGCAGATGCGCATACAATTTCACATTTGATGCACTCCACGGTGACGCATCCGTAATCATTGGATCAACAACGAAATCGCGAAATACATTGGCTTCATGCAGATACGTAAACACTGACCCCTTCCAATGGTCATGTGCATCGCCCAAATAGGCTAACTTCATTTTTACCCCTGTGGCCGCGACGGCGCGATTCCGAGGATATTACTCGTTCAATCTATGCGGCAGATGGGGTCAACTCTATCGGCTCAACAATCGAAGGGTCATCGTTCTCCGGCTTATTGACCCGGGTAGATATCGGCCACATCCGCATCGGGTCGGCCGGGGAAGGTCGCATTAAATCCCGAGGGTCGGGCTCGTCACTCAGCCAGCGAGCGTAATCGTTGGACGCAAGGATGAGCGGCATTCGGTTGTGGATTTCGGCCACCAGTTCATTGGCGTCTGTTGTGATTATCGCGAACGTGCGCACCCACTCCTCCGAGGCCGGGTCTTTCCAGTTCTCCCAAATTCCAGCAATACTGAAAGGTTTGCCGTCCTTCATGGCGATGGCAAAGGGCTGCTTCGCCTTCTGCCCCCTGATCGCCTTCCACTCGAAAAAGCCATCCACGGGCACGATACAGCGCCGCCTTCGATAGGCGTCACGGAAGGTCGGCAGGCTGGCCACGGTCTCGGACTTCGCATTGATCGGCTTGCGCCCCCCTTTCGGATCGCCGCACCAATAGGGGATGAGGCCCCAACGGAGCGGGTCGAGCGACACCTCGCCGGTGTGCCGATTGCGCCGGATCACCAGAAGGTCCTGGCTGGGTGCGCCGTTCCAGCGTGCCGGGTAATTGTGGACCCGGCTGTCACGCACGTTCATGCCGTCGAAAATGGCATACCGCAGTGGCCCGCTGCTCTGAATAATTCTTCCGCACATGAGGTCGTAAGTAGTGGCTCGTGATGAGAAAATCCAATGCGCCACACATGGGCGCCAGAGCCTGTCGGTCGATATGCGCGTTTGCTCGCGATCAGGCGACTTGTGACGCAAGATTGCGCGCCGCACTTCGGTGCTGCGCTTCGGTCGCGCATTTTGCGACGTGGACATCGCGATTGATCACCTGAAGGTTTTGCAGACCCCAGTAGTCAAGCAGCGCCGGCCACGGCGCGTCCCGGAATTCACTCCAGACGCGAAACAACGGGACGTGGTGGTCAACCTCCGCGCTCTTCCATAGCCGTCCGCCACTTTCGCCGCAGCGTCGTGCTTGCAGGCGCCTCAGAAGCGGCGTGTAATCACTCGGCGCGGTCCAGAATTGCCATGCGGCCACGCAGGCGCAGTGCCAGATCGCATTCTCGTTGACGCCAGTGTCCCACAGGTCGACATGCCAGCCGTAGCGATAAACCGGTTGCCCGCAAACACAGCAAAAGCCGGGGCCCAGAGCGTATGCGTGTTCCCGATAGGGCGCGGGTGGTGTCCGGAACGTGGCTGACAGCCCTTTCTTGCGGTTGTCGCCGAGGCGCCAGCTCCAGCCGGTAGGTGCTCCACTGCGGGCAGCAAGCGCCCGCGCCAGGCGATCAGCGCGAAGCGGGTGTGCGCCCCAATACGAATCGATCGCAAGCCGCGGCGTCGGCGGTATGAATGGGCGCCCAAGCGCGCGAGATAGAACAGCGGATGGGTAGATGCGCGGCAATGCCTTGGTGAGGCGAGCGAGCGACCTTCGATTTTTTTCCGCTTTCTCCTTTTGCCACTTGGACATAATCGGCTCCCGGAATTGACCGTAAGGTACCACTGTGCCGTAAAGCCTTCGTCACCAACGTAACCTCTGGCTGGGACTTGCGTGCAAACTCCTCGAAAGCTCGTTCGATACAAGCTCATTGGCACCCGGTTTTTCGCTTCGGCCTCCGCCACGTTTTCGGGAGCAAGGAAACAGGTAAAACTCCGGGCATTCATTCATAGGTGCTTCCACGCGAAGACGATAAGGATGCCTGCGATTACGGCCAAAAGCACAATGATGGCATGAACGTGAATCATCAGTCGGTGGAACTGCTCGTCAGTCATGGCCGGTTTCCGTTTTGCGATTGATCCGCTGAGGGTAGGCGTTGCGCCCCGCCAGGTGCTGCTCGGGAGTCATCAGGTACCTTCCGGCCGTCGTGAGCTGATCCTCATGGCGCTCGATTGCCTTCAGCCGCAGCTTCACTCCCACCCTGAATCGGAAGTGCGCATTCGCACCGTCGAATGGCTGGCCGCAAAGGAGAAGCCAATTGCCAAGGACCGCTACTTCACGCCAGCCGAGACCATGTCATCGGCAATATCGGACTTGATGGCCTTGGCCGCCGCCATGTCGGCATTGCCGCTGGCCACGTCGCCTTTCTTGAGCTTGGCAAAGCCACGACCGTACAGCGACGACGCCAGCTTCGCATTCTGCTTCAGCGCGGCGTTGTAATCGGCGATGGCCTTGTCAAATTGCCCCAGCTTCAGATACGTCAAGCCTCGGCTGTCGAGATAATCGGCGTTGTTGGCAGCAAGAGCTAGCGCTCGATTGCAATCGGCCAATGCGGGCTGCAGCTGACCGACTAGCGCCTCATCCCAGCAGCGGCTATTGAATCCGTCCGCGTTCTTCGGATCAAGCGTCACGACTTGGGTGTAATCGGCGATGGCGTGCACATAATCCTTCTTTGCGTCGTACGCGTTAGCGCGATCATTGTACTGATCCGGATCTTTCGGATCGATCTGAATTGCCTGAGTGTAGTCGGCGATTGCGTGGTCGTAATCGCTTTTCTTGTAATAGACGAGGCCGCGGTCGTAGAAGGCGGGGGCCTGTTTGGGATCGAGCTTGGTCGCCTGAGTGTAGTCGGCGATTGCGTGGTCGTAGTCGTTTTTCTTGTAGTAGGCGAGGCCTCGGCTGACGAAGGCTGCGTAGTCTTTGGCATTGGTCCGAATCAGCGCCGAGCAACCGCTGATGCGCTGATCCGGCGAGAACGTTCCGCCTTCGTTGTCGCACCAGTCGATTGCCTGCTGCTCGGTCTGTGCGGCCGTCGGCGAAGCAAGCCCGGCAGCGAAAAAGATCATCAACAGGCCGCCGAGCGCCGACCATCGCTTGTGCATCATGGATATCCCTCAACTCGTTCAAATCCTTGTAATCCCAAGTTTAGCGGCGGGAGCGAAAAAGGCAAAACAGCAGGGCCGACAAACGCGCACGGACACAGTGGGAGGACAAAGGATCGGTAATCGAGGCTGTTGCCGATCCTCGGGCTATTGCGCGTAGCTCCTAGCCGTTCTGTCCGTGGTGAGCCCGTCCGGCCTCCCTGGCACCGGATTCGCCTTCCCAATTAGGTGTTTCAGCCAATGTCCGCCGATGGGTCGGTTGGTCGCTCTCGTCGGGCTCTTTCGGCTCGTTACCTCCGGGCTTGGAAGCCAGTTCAAGATCGCCGCCTCCCTAAATACACGGAGGCTCGGTGACATAACAGAGAAGTCACGAGCAAACCCCTGGGGAGGATCAAAGAATGTCAAAACAGAAGACCTACACCATACCTTTGACCTTACGGCTTGCACCGATGATGTTCGAATACGTTGAACAGCAGGCTCTCAAGAAGGGCGTGGCCGTCGTGGACTGGATTAGGTTCGCAATTGCCTTCACGTATTGGGAGGAGCAGTTTGCCCGCAATTACGAGCGTTGGCATACGCCAGGTTGGAAGACGGGGGACCCTCCGCCCGTTGGCGACCAGCACGATTTCGATTACCTGCCGGAATTCGAGCGAGTGTGCGACGACTATGAGGACCAGAATTCGGAGCGTCCTAGGAATATCCGCGAGAGCCGGAGACATCTTCGGCGCCGATAGGCAGCTGATCCAAGTCCGAGCGGGTTATTACCATAAACGGAGCTTCAACTTCCGTTTAAGTAGGTGACCGTCCTGGTCAACCACCTTCGGGGTTTGGGTTGCGCCAGGCCCGCTCGAAGGGCAGGCGCCAGGCATGCGGGGCAACCAACTGATGGATCGACTTTGGCCCCCACGCGCCGGGCGGATAAAGGCGAACCGGCGGCGGTGCTTCGAGCAAGGGAATCGACACCTCCCACAATCGCTCAATACCCTCGGCGGTCGTAAACAGTGTATGGTCGCCGCGCATCGCGTCGAGGATCAGGCGCTCATAGGCTTCCAACACATCGCCGATCATGCCGGTGTCATGCATGGCGAACTGCAGGCTCAGCTTGTCCAGCCGCATGCCCGGGCCGGGGCGCTTGCCGTAGAAGGACAACGACATCTTCGAGGCGTCCGCCAGATCGAACGTCAAATGGTCTGGGCCTTGCGCACCGACACCCGAACCTACGGGAAACATGCTCTTAGGTGGTTCCCGGAAGGCGATGGAGATGATCCGTTGGCCCTCCGCGAGCCGCTTGCCCGTTCGGAGGAAGAACGGCACGCCGGCCCAGCGCCAATTGTCGATCGAGCATTTCAATGCGATGAAGGTTTCGGTGTCGGATTCCGGATCGACGCCTTCCTCGGACCGATATCCCGTGTATTGCCCGCGGACGACATCCTTTGGGTTGATCGGCAACATGCTACGGAAGACCTTATTCTTTTCCTCGCTGATGGACGTCGGCTCCAGGGCTGTCGGCGGTTCCATTGCCATGAAAGCGAGGATCTGGAACAGGTGGGTCACCACCATGTCGCGATACGCTCCGGTCGCCTCGTAGAAACCGGCCCGTTTGCCGAGCCCGATCGTCTCCGGAACGTCGATCTGCACGTGGTCAATGAAGTTGCGGTTCCAGATTGGCTCGAACAATCCATTCGCGAAGCGGAATGCGAGGATGTTTTGCGCGGGTTCCTTGCCCAGGAAATGGTCTATCCGGAAGATCTGATCCTCGGAGAAAACCTCGTGCAGCTTAGCGTTCAGCGACACCGCGCTTGCCAGATCCGTTCCGAACGGCTTTTCCATGATGATCCGGGATCGGTCGACGAGGTCCGCTTCCGACAACAAACGTACTGCCGACAAGGCGGCACTGGGCGGCACGCTCAGATAGTGCACACGACGACTCTCGGTGCCCAATTTCTCCTCTGCCTTTTCTACCGCCGCTTTGAGCATGTGGGCGCCCGCGGCCATCGACACGTAGTCCAGCGTCTCGGCAAAGGAAGCCCAGTCGGTCTCCTGCACCTTTCGACTGGAGAATTGATTTAGTGCCTCTCGCGCGATCTCGCGAAAGTCATCAGGATTAATGTGGTCTAGCGAGACGCCGATGATTCGGCAGCCAGGAATAAACCCGGCGCTCGATAGGTGAAACAGGCCAGGCAACAGCTTCCGTCGAGAGAGGTCGCCCGTGGCACCGACAAGAACAATGACCTGCGAATGTTTCGGACCAACCCCGGGCGGAATCTTTCCCAACTTACCCATCCTTCAAAGTGACGCCCCGAGTGGGGCCCGGGGACCGAGTTTAGCCCATAATTTATTGTGGAATGCTCCTGCCAGCTTGCAAGATATTTTTGCTAACCTCGCTGGCGTTCAATGAGCCCATGTGGCCGTCGGCGGCGCCAGCCGTTCGCCCGTCGTTTTCGCTGCCATAGAATTAGTTAGGAGGCGGCCTTGCAACATGACTTCGTCGCTAGTGGGCCGACGACCGCGGACGAATGAAATAAAAGTTTGCGTCCCAGAGGGAAGGATAAAGCGGACGGGCGGACACACACCCTAGCTAAGCTAGGACTCCAGTCCGTTGGGGCGGCTCAACGGCTCATGCGCGATGAGGCGCGACGCTTTGCGGCCGACGTCGCCAAGCGGCGTTGGACCAGCTAGAATGATCGGCACGAATGATGGTGAACGAACGCCGTGAGGGTAATAATGGATCAAAATGTTCTCATGAGCCGCCGTGCGATGCTCATCGGCGCGGCAGCAACAATTGCAAACTCCTCGCCGGGTGAAGCGCAGGCGTCAGCAGCAGGCAACATCGATTCACTGCATGGTGAGGCATTCGCCGAGGGAGTAAAGTCGCGGCGTGCCTTGCAGCCGTCTGCTGACGTCTTTGTTGGCGACCTTATTGGGACCGAGACCAATTCCGGCCTCAGCATGCATCTCGGTATGGCGACAACAGTGAAGCTTGGCGCGCTCGCAAGATTTCGTATTGACAAGTTCGTGGTGGACGCCGGTGGCGTGTTCGATCTCGCTCAGGGCCCTCTCGTGATCGATCGCGACGAGAACGCCAAGGCCGAGCGCCTTCGCGTCCGCTCCCCGTTCTGCTTGATCGCAGTGCGGGGCACTATGTTTTTTGCCGGTCCAAGCAAAGGCGTGTTCGGTGTATTCGTTGGGCGCGGAGTTGTGACGGTTACTGGTGGCGGCCGGACGGTTACCCTTCGGCCGGGTGAAGGTACTGACATTGTCCGACCGGGTTCGGTACCCAGCAAGCCGAAGGTTTGGGGACCCGAACGAGTCACAGCCGCGGTGGCGTCGGCGGGGTAATGGAAATCGCGGTATTGCGTTGTCGGGGCGCCGATGGTCAATTTCAACAGCCCAAATTGTGACGCGCTTTATCAGGTCATCAAAGTTGAAGCCGGACCAGAGACAGTTGACAGTGAATAACGTGCCAGATTTGTGCTCGACCGTTTGCTGGACGCGATGGGCCAGTTGTCGGCCGCTGGAGAGGCCACGGGCATAGGGCGAGCTACGCTACGGCTGCTGCCTAGCGGTGTCCTCACTGAGTTTCGATACCACCGACCGGGGGCGCATATTTCATTATCCCTTTGCTAGAAGAGCCGATGATAACGACCACGTCATCTTTGGAGGAGGTCACGCGGTGCGGGTGGTGTTGAGGCCGCCGGAGGCGCGGAGAAAATCAAAAATCGCCGGGATGATAGTGTTGGCCGGCGTGGCCTGCATTGTGCAAATTCCAAATCCGGGCGCCGCGCAGTCAGCCACCGACCTGGTGAAATCGACGCAGGATCAATGGAAGCGTTGCCTTAGAGACTCATACGAGGCTTATGAAAGACGTACCCCGAGCAAGAACTCTGCAGCTGAAATGGCATTTCAATTTTGCGCTACCCAGGAGGAGGCGCTCCGGGCCTACTCATCCGAGTCGGGCGTTTCGCGGAACACCTTTGAGCAGCTGAAGGCTAGTGCGAAAAAAGCTCTGCTTGCAGGAAAGTGAGCACGCAACGCTTTTAAGCGAAGTCGACGCCGCTTTCGAATCATCGCCCGGCGCAGCCCCGAGCGTGGGGATCTCATCAACTGCCAAGGCGCACCATTGGCTGCGTCGCCGCCTCAATCTCGCGGCATTCGTGCGCAACGGTGCGGACCCTAATCATGTCATTTTCGGGGAATGAACATGCAGCGCTTTTGCTCCATGGTATTGCTGTCTCTCGTGGTTTTGGCGCTGCCGATCGCGGCGCGGGCGCAGATCATTTGCGTCAGCAACGTATCGCCGCCGCCCGACATCCCGGTGTATGAGCAACCGCCGATCCCGGCCGCCGGCTATCTGTGGATCCCGGGCTATTGGGCCAGCGGTCCGAACGGTTATTTCTGGGTGCCGGGCACCTGGGTGCTGCCGCCGGCCGCCGGATTGTTCTGGACGCCGGGATACTGGGCGTGGCGCGACGGCATTTATGTCTGGAACGCCGGCTACTGGGGCCCGCATGTCGGTTTCTACGGCGGCATCAATTACGGCTTCGGCTATGTCGGCTTCGGCTATGAAGGCGGCCGCTGGGAGAGCGGCGTGTTCGCTTACAATCGCGTCGTCAACAATCTCGGCGCCGTTGCGGTCGCGCGCGTCTATGACAAGCCCGTCATCGTCGCGGCCGGCCGTGTGAGCTTCAACGGCGGCGCCGGCGGCACCACGGTGCGGCCGACCGCGGAAGAGGAGGCGGCGGCGCACGAGGAGCATGTCGCCGCGCTCGCCGCGCAATTTGCGCATGAGCGCGTGGCGAGCGCCAGCAAGGCGCTGCTGGCGTCGGAGAATCACGGCCGGCCGGCCATCGCCGCAACCGTCAAGCCCGGCGAGTTCACCGGCAAAGGCGTTGTCGCCGCGCGCGAAGTCGCGCCAGGCGCCGCGATCTCGCCCGCCAGGCCGGGCGGCGCTGTCGAGGTGAACCCGCGTCCGCTGGAGTCCAGGCCGTTGCCGAAAGAGGAACGGCCGGGTCAACGGCCGGTGCCGCTCAATGCCGCGATACCGCCGAAGCCGCCGATCACCGAACAGAAGCTGCCGCCGCGAGAGCTCGAGCGAAAGCCGCCGGCGACGGCCGCGGTGAAGCCGGCAACGCCGCCGGTGCGTCCTCTGCCCCCGGTACAAGCCGTGGCCAGACCAGCACCCCCGCCGCCGCATCCGGTGGCGCCCGCAGGCAAGCCTACGTGCCCGCCCGGCAAGGTGCTCGCCGAGGTGAACGGACATCCAGCGTGTAAGTAATCTGCTATCAAAAATAAGGGCGCCGATCACGGCCTTATCGGGACAGCATCAAAAACTCGCATGACAGTTCGGTGGTGGACAAAGAATCGGTAATCGAAACTGTCGCCGATACCTGGAGCTGTTGAGCGTAGTTCCGAGCACGGCATTTCGATCTCGTCCGAACAGAGCCATCTCGATTACTCCGATGTGTCGGAGTATCGCCTGGGCGGCGCCCGCATTGGGCTTTAGGCGCCGCCACCAAAAAGCATGTTCATCGCAGTGGCCGCGCGGGCAGTCCTCCGAGGCGAGTTCCGTTTGAGCTCAATTCACAGATTCCGCGCTCCCTTATCCCCCTCTGCGGCCGACCCTAATTCGAGACGCCCGATCGAGCAAACATCCATATTGCAAATTTCTGTGCTGAGGGCAGGATACGGTCAGGATGGGGGGGGAATTGCATGATTACGGTTCCCGAATTGGCAGCAGAGGCATTGGGGTCTTTCCTGACCACCCATATGAAGCGAAGATTCGGATCGACCCACGCAGATTTGATTGAAGCCATTCCATCAGCAGCTCGTCTTGCTCTTGAGTGCATCGGCAATAGCAATGCCCTTTATCACAACGTCGAACATACAATGCTCGTGACGCTAGTCGGTTACGACATCATGAAGGGGCGGTCTCTGCTCATCTCCACATCTGCCAGCGATTACGCCCATCTAATCGTTGCCTGCCTATTTCACGACATCGGCTTTGTACGCGGGATTCTTAGTGGGAGACAGCGAAGACGGTTACGTCATCGATACCGACGGGCGCAAAGCAAAATTATTGCGCGGTTCATCTGACGCCGCCCTAATGCCCTATCATGTTGAGCGTTCCAAGCTCTTTGTCATGGATCGGCTTGGGAAGAGCTCCCTTATCGACGCAACGAGAGTCTCCCGCGCCATCGAATTCACGCGATTTCCGATACCGGCCGGGCCGGATAACCAAGATGACGAAGAGGGTTCGCTCGCCAGGGCCGCCAATCTAATCGGACAGCTCGGTGACCCACATTATCTGCGAAAGGCCAATGCCTTGTACCATGAATTTGAAGAAGTCGGGATGAACAAGCAACTAGGCTACGCCTCGCCCGCTGATTTAATGGATTTATATCCACAATTTTACTTCAACGGTGTTTCAGCATATCTCCAAACAGCAATCCGATATCTCAATGTCACATCGAGCGGGCGGAGATGGATCGCTGGCCTTCATAGCAATGTTTTCCAGGCCGAACGAGAGCTGAAGCTGTCAGGACCGGAGCGCTGAACTCCCCAACCCAAACGAAACACTGTCAGCGACCTCAGGGCCACGCGTGGGGGGCGCGCCATCGGTTTGATTTTCCAGGGATCACCATCCCTTCAACGCTGTCGTCTACTCCCTCGGGTTTGCCCGTGAGCCCTAGCATCTCGCTCGTGGGTCCAGAGCGTCCTTTCGGTGTGGCGTCGAAAATTCTGCCAGACTGCAGGGTCGCGTTCGGGGCGTCATTTAAGAGACGCTGGGCGCGTTAGGAAAGATCAGCTCGACGTACAAACATCCTCCGCAAAGCACGGGCCACTTGGACCATCAGTGCACAAATGATTTTCGCCGTTTTCTCTCCTCGATTTTTGCTTTCATCATATGAACCCGGATAAGAAAGGAACGTCGCATTCCCTTGCCCATTTCATTTGGCGGGTCACCTGATGTGTCGACGAGGTGGGCCGATGGCCGAATTCTTCGTCAGTGAAAGATCCATACTCGTCAACAAATGCGTCATATTGTTCTTGGCTCACGTCAAACCGACTGCCATCAGCGACAAGCTGAGCAAGCTCAAAATGATGTTCGCCCAGCAGGCCATCGAGGGTATCGGGTTCCAGAGCGTTGACATTCTCTCCTATGGCGTGGCTGACGGTGCGGAGGAAGTCAGTTGCTCGAATGTACAAAGTCATTCCGTCCCGCACCTCGTTAGGCCCGGACATTCGTGTATTTCCCTCTGCATCCACCCAGAGGAAACAGGTCCTGCCGTCAATCTCAATTTCGTACCTGGTCGCCTCCGCGCATATCCCTTTGAGTGCTTCGAGCACTGTGATCCCTTTTTCTTCCGCAACCCCAACTGCCCTCGTAGTAGAAACCAGGACGGGGACTTCTTGCAGCCAGTACCGCTCCAGGGGGTGAGGTGCGCTCGGGTCGTCGTTAAGGGCTCCAATAAACCAGCACATGGCCATGTGACATGCTCGGGCGCGCTCCTCTATCGCGTCATCCGAATTTGTCGACAGGTGCCCGGGCTTGGTCTCGGTATCGAGTGCGGACAGTAGGCGACAAACGAGTTCACAACAACGCTTTGAAGTGTAAGGCGGCATTACCAGGGGTGGGAGCCGCCCAGGCTGCGGCTCGTCCTTAGCGGTATCGATGCGCCCATTTGTATCCGTCCCTATTGTCTCATGCCTATGCTGCTGTCCTGCATCCTCTGTACTTAATTCAGTCGAGTTTTGAGTTCGGTCGGCCCGTTTCACCGGCTTGCTGAGCCCAACGCTCTTGGCCATCTCCTCCAGCGCCTCATCCACACTGATGCCCTTCTTGATGGTAATGGCGGCCGCCTCGATTGAGACCACTAGCCCGCAAGTTTCGTCAATCAGGCTATCTGTCAATTTGGCACGCCGGATCGGATCGGCTAGGACTGCGAGGTGCCAACAAAGGGCAATCGTTGAAACTTCAACACCCTCCTCAAGTTCTCGAATTGAAATCGCCGAGGGTCTGCCAGCCCTCGCCTGAGGAACGACGCTCGTAAGAATATCGACGACAAGCTCGCAACACCGATCAGTCGTTGACTGTATGCTTACGAGGGGCGGAAGCAACCGGAGTTGCGGATTGCTTTCTAGCTCGACGGTTTTCGTTTGGGCGCGGTCTTTCTTTGCTGTTGTTTTCAGTTTTGTCTCCTGGACTTGTAAGGGAGGGACAACTAGGCCTGCCGTACTTCCGTTGACGCCATCGGTTTGGCTTCGGTCGTTGGCCTCTTTCACCGACAAATTATCAATAGTTTGTTTCGTCACGACGTTTTCCTTTAATGTTAGCTTGCGCAATACCAAAATAAGGAGAGCAAAACGTCGTGCAACAATTATTGGCGCCCTGACAGAAATAATTTTTGCGAAAACGTCACATCGGAAAATCGGACAGCACAGTCTTGAGGAAGTGGGGAACAATCATCGTTGATGGGCGCAACGGTGCTGCATCCTTCGCCAGTTATCTTCTCTTCCCGTCAGCTGAAGCGTGACCAACCACAAATGATTTCGATAAAAAAGCCGTCCGACGGTAGCTGGCTTGAATGACTCTTTTCCTCTCCCATGTGCGGTGGCAGCGCCTCGGGCGAGTTCGCCTGCGATGCTTGATGTGTCCGTTCTCTATGCGTGCAGAGCACAAGGACCTTTGTTGTTGAGCACACTTCGCCGAAAGCTTCGCCTTTCGATTCACCCAGACATTATCGACAAAAGCGTACCGGAGGCCGTTCTCTACGCGGAAGGCTGGGAGAACGTCGAGCTAACGCCTGAGGAACTCGCACAATCGGTCAAGAGCGGCCGTCCATATTGTGCGCAGGTCTACGGTTATCGTGACGCCCGACATTTCAAAGCTTCCGATATCGTTTCGTTGGACGTGGAGGCGGGGCCAACTATCGAACAGGCGTTGCAACACCCTCTCGTTCAAGCCCATGCCACTCTTGTTTATACGACACCAAACCGCCGGCCTTCGGCTCCCCGGTTTCGAATGGTTTTCGCCCTACCCCGCACGATTACCGATCCCCGGGAAATGGCAGCCATTGTCCGTGCCCTTCGCCTTAGAGTCTTCGGCGACAGGAAAGCGGTTGATCCCGCCCGCTTGTTCTTCGGCAACACCAAGGCCGAGATCATGTTGTTCGACCGGGAAATATCTCCGGCCCTTCTCGACGAGTTGATTGCCCAAGGCCTTAATCCACCGGAGGCCGATACAAACCACAACGGGGGCAGCCGCTGGGTGCCGAGCCGCTCCGGCCTGCCAATCAGACGCGACCAACAGATACGGCTGGCGAAGGGGGGAACAGCTTCGTTTTCAGATTTGGGAGCGGGGACGTCGATTCACTGCCCGTTCCATAATGACCGACACCCGAGTGGATTCGTGGTGACCAGCCAGGCTGGTGTCAACGGAGTCTTTTGCTCGGCTTGCGGCTGCACCTATTGGCCGGAAAACTCGTCACCCCCCGGGGACGAGGCGTTGGAGAGCTTTGAAAAGGCCATTCGGGACGCTGCCGCCTACAATAAAAATCACGAGACTAACGGTTCCCTCGACCCGCTCTTCGGCTTCTTATCGGCGGGCGAAACGGGCTCAACGGTTCACGTTGTAACTGGGCAGGCGACGCCGCCTGCGCTTTTACTTGGGCATATGATGGTCCACAGCCCGAAGGGAACCGGCAAGACCACTCGTCTGACGTCCTTGCTCCGAAATTCGTCCTCGGTTCTTTTGATCGGGCACCGGCGAGCCCTCATTCGCCAAACGTGCGAGCGGCTGAAGCTCCACTGCTACCTGGACGATTATGACGAACCAAATCTAGAACAATACTCCCGATACGGAGTTTGCCTCGACAGCTTGGCAAAAATCCCACGGGAGAGCGCCTTCGACATACTGGTCCTCGACGAATCCGAGCAGGTCCTCGCTCATTTTCTATCGGAGACTATGGACCGGGGCGGGGGAAGCCGGGACCGAGTTTTCGTCGAGTTTCGCCGACTGGTCCACAAGGCCAAAACCGTCATTGCCCTGGACGCAGACCTCGGGTGGGTTACGTTCAGGACCCTCTCACGACTGGCCCCCAAGCAGGACAAGCACGTTTGGCTAAACGAGGCCAACCCGGGCGAGGGAAAGAAGATTGAGATTTATGACTCCCAACAGCACCTCATCGCGGAACTGAAGCAGGCCTTGGCCGATGGCAAGCGGTGTTTTGTGACGTCAAATGCCAAGGGAAAAGTGGCAAAACTGGCGGCGGCAATTCGGGACGAATTTCCACAGAAGCATTCGATAACGATCACCTCCGATACCGGCGAGGAAGAACCCGTCAAGGAATTTGTTTCAAATCCGAGGGCGGCAGCTATGAAGTATGACGTTGTGTTCGCCTCGCCCTCAATTGGCACCGGGGTTGATATTACATTCCCCGACAAGGCCCAGGTGTTCGATTTCGTGTTCGGGTTTTGCGAGGCCCAGATTACCACCCACCTCGAATTCGATCAGCAACTATCCCGGGTGCGCCACCCCGGAGAGGTCAAGGTATGGGTGAACCCTCGCCGATTCAATTTCGAGACCGAGTTCGATGTGGTCAAGAGAGACGCCCTGGAGCGAAGCCTCTTCAAGAACCTTTTGATCGATTACGACGATACCGGCGAACCACAATACCAGGAGAACGACCCCTTCCTGGAAATGGCCTCCCTGATTGTCTCCGAGCACCGTCTATCCAAGAATAGCCTTAGGGCCAATTTCATTCGCCACAAAGAAAAGCAGGGCTTCCTAATTGAGTACATCCGAAAGGACGGAGATTCCGTATTTGTAGGAAAGAGCATTCTGGCCAAAGGCAAACGTCTGGACGACGAAACCTACAGCCGAGCGATTTTGTCGGCCAAATCGCTGGCCCCGGCCGAATACGATTCGCTTACCGAGTCCCTTATAGCCGGGGAGCGATTGTCTGCCGCCGAGAGGCTGGCCTATGAAAAAGCCACCCTTGAACGCTTTTACCACGAGCCGGTATCGGAAGAATTGGTAAGGCTCGACCAGCGTGGCCGATATCGAACCCAAGTCCGGCTGTTCGAAACCGTCTTTGGAGACCGGCATCTCATTGAATGGAATTTGCGGTTGCTCGGGCGGAACAGGTTTGCCACCGGTAAAACCGAACGGGCAGCGGCGTTGCAAATGCTCCTTCGGCTCACGCCCCTCCTCAATGACGAGCATTTAAACCCGGAGGTGATAATAGAGGGGTCCGATCTCCACCGCTTTGCCGAGTTTGCTTTGGAGAAGAAGGCTCTAATCGAAACCCACCTGGGCCTTGAAGTTCGGAGGGACGTCACGAGCAAGCCCGTCCAACAACTGGGCCGGATACTGAGGCTAGTCGGTCTTCGGCTGGAGCCCTTGCCTCCAAGAAAGGAAGGCGGACGGAAGGTTTATTCGTATCGCCTTGAACCCGGGGCCCCTAAAGAGAATGACGGCTTTTGTTGAGGCCCGACGGGCCGTTGTCAGGCCCTCGACGGAGGCTGGGGGCGAATTCGACGGAGGCCGGGGATAACTGACGAGGTTGTTATAGGACAATCAAGAAACTTCTTATGTTATCCCGGGCCTGCGGGCAAATACGTCATAAAGGTGGATTGGTGCTCGACATATTCGTCATGACGCTTTTGAGGGGCGGGATAACATAATGAGATTTTTGTTTGTCCTATAACAATAGCTTCAGTTATCCCCCTCCCAACTCGCCGCCGCCCCTTGAAGCCGAAAGCGGGTCAGGGCGAAGCCCGGGCGAGCAAGGGGACGTCGAAAGTCCGCTCGATGCTTAATGCCCAGCGATGTCAATTCCCGAGCGAGGCGGCGAGTGACCCTCAATGAGGGGCTCGTCGACACCGTTCGGCTTCCGGGTCAGGGGCAGGTACCAGACGAATTCCTACGTTCGGATTCTTGCGACGGTTTAAATTGTTGCAGACGTTCCAACGTCAGCCACCCCAATCCGATTGCGATTAGGCACCGCAGGGCCACGGACGGGATCAAGTGGTTGCTATCGGCAAAGGCCGTGAGAGCGTCGACCTCTCGTTTCGAAAGCCGCACGGTGCGACGGAATGGTCGTCGTGTCATCGCCTTCTTTTTATGGCGGACATTCGTTCGGGCGTTCGGGCTGCGAAAACCGAGTAACTGGCCCTACTCAAGCAGTCGAGCCGCCGTAGATCGCCGGGGCCAAAATCGGATATCGGCCCTTGCCAGCGAAATAGTGGCCGCCAACGACAACGCCTTCGTGATAGCCGATGGAGTTGGCGGCGTGGAGCGGGCGATAACCTTTCAGAGCATGAAAGAACAAAACGGATTCGCCGAAAGAGATATCTCAATCGTTCTTACTTGCCTCAATCCTGAAAAATTCGCCGAGCTAAACGATCGCCACTATGACGACCAACTCAACCAAGCCGTGGGTCGCAATCGAGGCTTTCGTCTTTCAAACCGGAGGTCGACCATAACTCGTGTCATCACCACTACACGGCTCTGGCAACAGGTTCTGCGGAAACGAGAAGACCGAAACCGCCGAACCAACTTTATATCGCCGAGGGCGGAAAATAGCGGCGCCACGAACTTCCGCTATTCCCCCAAGAGCGGTCATAATCTTGTATCGCGATAATCGACATGGTGCCGTGAAGCTGAACGAGACGCGGGATCCTAATTCTTCGCAAATGGCGGGGACGCAACACGCAATCGTTTCTATCTTGGTGAGAAAGCATAACGCAGGAACTAGCGCGTACCAGAAACCGCCGACGCAACTTCTCGGTCCGAGGACATAGATCTAAAATAATGTTCGGCGTGCTGATAGTAATTCTCCGCCCCGACTATATCGCCAGCCTGAGCATGTGCTTGGGCTAGCACGAGATATCGCTCATAGCTTCGTTGCGCGTTTTGAGACCCCTTCACCTCGGGGCGGGCGGTATTGGATGGCCACCGCTTTGCGCGGTTAGCGAAAGGTGTCGGTGATTTCGGGCCGTGCGTAGTTGTTATTGTTCTCTGGCCATTCTGCATGGCTCACTCCTTAGTAACGGTGGTTGAAATACCCCCGGTGGGAATTCAGAGCGAATCAGCGCCTACGCCGCCCACTGATCGTGTCGGGCCTGTGCTATTCGCACTGGAAGACCGTATTCGAAAAAGCGCTTACGATTTCTGGAGCCAATCGCTTCATTCGTCGTGGCGGCACTTGCCGACTACACGCTAAATATATGAAGCAACTGTGCATGATGTGGGGGTATCGGGAGGGATTGTCAAGCAAGGCGGCATGTCCCCGCTCATCGGGGCGATCTCTGTCTGGTGGTCGAGGACTGAAGGTGACGCGGCGGAGAGGGCGGCTTCGGCCGCCCTTTACTGTTTATCCAGATTTGAGACGGCGCAGAAGGAGTGCAGCATAGTAGGTTTCTGCGGCGCCGCGGTCGCCAAAGTGCCTGAGTGATTGCGGATCGTTGGCTCGAACGGCGTACGCTTGGTTGATAATCATTTTGCCGTCCAAATGAGTGATTTCAGTAATGGTTGTGCCGTCCGTGGATTTCAGAACTCGTCGCTTGCTCATCGTGACCTTCAGCTATTTTGGCTCTCTTCTCGCGACCATGTGTTGCCTCGCGATTTAAAACAGGGCCCCAGGAAGACCCCAGCTTATGTGGGCCACAGCAAAGACCCCGCCCGTAGCCACAGGCCGGGTCCTTGTACGCGTACGCATACCCACACAACGCGCGGGCGCCTCGGGGCTGGGGGGCTGGGGTGCGCCCGGCACTTATGCTTAGATCCGACCGCTATCCTAAATCTGTATCAAACAGCTCACTCTAGCGAAAACGGCGACTTCCGCCTTGTTTAGTCTGTACTGATGTGCATTCGGGTTATCGGGGTTAGCGACGCTGTGGGCTGGTAGGATCGCAGACGACGCAGGCCGTGCTTTATGGCCGTTTCATCAGCCTGGCTTACGCCATGTACCAAAAAAACCCCGGCAATCTAACGCCTGAGCCTGCGCCAGACTTTCCCTTCGGCTACGAACTCACGGTAGTCTTGCAACTAGACTAGATCGCGTTGATCAGCGACAACGCGCTTTGCCACTGCGATGCGCTGTGCGGGCACTATTAGCTTTGGGCTTTTCCTCGGCATTAGAGTTGTGCCGCGGATCCGCACCGAGCCTTCGGTGGGCGTCAGGGGGCAGCCGAGGATCAAAAGCAGCGTGGGTCTTGCCGGGTGCCGGAGGGGCATCACGTCAGCCATCACGGACCGGCCCAATCGAACGGAATGTGCTTGCTCGAATTGCTCGTCCACTGAAACTTGAAATCGAACGCATCGACGGAACAGACCGTCGATTTGCCCCATGTCACGACTTGTCCGGGGCCGGTTTCAGAGCCGGGAGGGTTCATGAGTTCTGGATACTTTCCCGGCAGGCTGGTTGGGCCGGTCAGAGCGCTGGCCCAGGCTTTTACTTTGCCGACGATCTCGGTTCCCCACCGAGAATGGTCGGGCGCGATTTCGAAGGTGATCTGTGCGCGTTCGACACCTCGGACTTGGCGGCCTTCGGCGAACAGCGAAGCGACGAAAGCCGGAAATCCTCCAGCTTGTCCGCCGAAAATAAGCGGAAGCACCCTGGCCTGGTTCTCATCAGCCCGGTCATCGATGAAGATACCGGCGGTCCCCTTGGCCCTTCCCGCCCAGAGATCGCCTTCCCATCTTCCCACCCGGACGAAGCTCAGACCGTCGAGATTGATATCGCCGTAATGGCCTTGCCGGATGTGCCAGAATAGCACCGATTCACAGACGCCGTTGTCCGGGGCTTGGGCGAAGGTACAGGGGCACGCAACTGCGCAGCTGCAATTATCGAACCAGTCTCCTGTGATGTGCCATTTGGAAATTTCGGCCACGACGCCCTCCATTCGCCATTTACAATCAGTCAACACCCCGCCGGCGGGGCGGATCAAGCGAACCCTCCTAACTAACTGTCTACATCGCAGGACCACTTTTCCGCCCTACGGCACGGTGTGTTATGTTCTTCATAATAAACCACAAGCCATTCAAATGAGCGAGACTGCGCTCGAAGCCATGCTGCGCCGCGACCGCATCATCGTGATCGCGGCGCTTGCCACGCTCACCGTGCTGGCCTGGGCTGATCTCGTCTGGCTCGCCGACGACATGAAAATGGATGGCATGGATATGACTGGCTTTCGCATGATTCCGGCCGGCCAGAGGTTGATGATGCCAGCGAGCGCCCCGTGGCGACCGATCGAGTTCGGCTATGTGTTCGTCATGTGGGTCGTGATGATGATCGGAATGATGACGCCATCGATTGCGCCGATGATACTCATTTACGCCCGGATTGGACGACAGGCCGCAGCGCAGGGCAAGCCTTTCGCGGCGAGTGGCTGGTTTGTAGCTGGATATCTCGTAGCGTGGACGGGGTTCTCGGTATTCGCGACGACAGCGCAGTGGGCGCTTGAGCGTGCGGCGCTACTCACACCGATGATGGAAAGTGCGAGCAACATCCTCGGCGGGACTGTTTTGATCGTTGCCGGCCTTTACCAATGGTCGCCGCTCAAGGAAATCTGCCTGTCCTATTGCCGATCACCACTCGTCTTCATCCAGCAGCAGGGCGGCTTTCGCCGCGAGCCCTCCGGCGCTCTGGCGCTCGGCGTTCGGCATGGCATCTATTGCGTTGGCTGCTGCTGGGCGCTGATGGCGCTCTTGTTCATCGGCGGAGTCATGAACCTGTCTTGGATCGCGGTGCTTGCGATATTAGTCCTACTGGAAAAAATCGCACCCCTTGGGCGCGTCGTGGCGCGGATCGCGGGCGCGGGCTTCGTTGTCTCCGGCGCTTTGATGCTAAGGCACGGATCTTGAGCGAGGCCGCTTGATTCCACTTCAAGGTCATTCGCGTTCCACACTACCTGCCGCCGATTGGCCAGGACTTACGTCTCACCATCGTCTCGACCGATGACAACGAACCGACGTCCAGACCTATCGGCGACGCCGACACGACGGCGGAAGATCGACCACTCGATTCGATCAGCCAAATGTACGCCGCGCTGCGCGCCCGCTGGTCCCTTCCCATGTCCGGTTCGGCATACCCCAGAGGACGGCGTTTGATGCGAGATTGCCTGCGGATGAGCCGGGTTACGCGTCGGGATCCTCGGCTTTTTCGGCGGCGATTTCGGCCAAAGCCTTCTTCTTGGCCTCCTTTTCGTAGTTCTTAATGCCCTCCTCTAGTGCCGGCAAATTCTCAAACCCGAGGTGCTTGGCGACAGCGGCTTCGACAGCGGTCACTACCACATCAAGGAGTGCCTGTGACGGCTCGGCGGCGAGCGCCCGTTCCGCATCATCCAACCCCGAGAGCAAGCGTTGCCAAGCGGATCTCGCAGGAACACGATGCAAAACCATCAGGAGGCCACTGGTAAGTGCAGACCCAATTCGTTCCAAGGCGATGTCTTCGCGGGCTTGTAAGTCGTCAAATTCCTTAGACATTCAGTTCTCCGTTCTGCTGCGGCTTGGGGCATCCGATTACACCCCTTGACCTCCGCAACTCCATATGGAATATACTATTCCCTATGGAATATGCAAGCCCCAGCAACACAAAAAAGAGATTGCGTTGGCTTTCCGGGTGGAACACCGTTGGACATGCGGAACGAGTGGAAGATTACGGCGGCCGACTACGACACGCCCTTGTTCACGACCCCTGAGGCTCGCCTTGGGGCCCTCATTGCGGAAACCAGGCGGGCCAAATGGCTGCACCGGAGGATCATCACGCCGAGCCGTACCGGGAGTGGCGGGGACCTTTATTCCGTTCTGGGAATATTCGAGATGAGAATCCTAAATCTTCTCGTCGAGGACGTGACAATTCCTCCTTTGGAGGCCAAAGAAATTGCGAAACTCGTGGCGAACGGAAAGTGGAAGTCTTTGGTGATTAGAGACGCACCTCCGCCGCTGGACGTGTTTCTTGTTCTCCACCGAACAAAAAAGTGTTGGGGTTATGATCTCCTCGGACCATCCACCCCTAAAATCGGGCATCGCTCGTGCTCGCCGCCGCCCGCGAATTGACGGCGGTCTCGAAGTATTGCTGGAGCATACTCCACGCATCAGGGCGAGCGGTTGCGGTCGTGAAGGAATGACTGTCCCACCATGAAGGAATGGCCTACATCCAACCTGGCCCGCGATCTCGCCGGTGGCAAAGTCTTTCCGGCAAGTGAAGCCATCATCCTGCAAACCGGCCGCAAACACGGCAGCAAGCCGGTGCCGGTGAAAATCGTGGCGCTGAGGACCACCCTGGCGGTGGGCGGGATTTTGGCGGTCTGAAACATGGTGTCGGTGATGGCCGGTGACAAACATGGCGGTGAGGTTGTCCCCGAGACGTCGAGAATAAGCCCGTGGGCCCAATCGATCCGACCCTGACGCCATAGGCAAGCCGTCTTGGAAATCGGGCTACCGAAACACAGCTACATTCTGTGCCCATTCCTTCGACAGCGATCTTGAACTGCAATGAACCCGCCTACGCCCCGCAACTCCAGAAGACCCAGGAGGATCGTGATGAAAGTCGCATTTATTGGTCTTGGACGAATGGGCGCCGCCATGGCCCGCCGCATTGTCCAGTCGGGCTTCGACGTGACCGTTTATAACCGTACTCCGTCGAAAGCCGCCCCGCTCGTTTCGGCCGGGGCTCTATCCGGCCGTGATTTGATTTATGCAATGCTCCGAGCGGGCCTATCCGCCCTGACGCTGGCAATTTCTGCGCTGATTTCTACCCGGCATCAGACCATTGCGAAGCCTGCGAAGGGATCGAAGGGATTATTTGTAAAAGGTCTCTATGTTGTCGGTTTGGCCGGGCACTGACTCTATAGCTGGTGAAATGGGAAAATGCCTTCGCAGCCTTCGCAGGTGGGCCGGAAACAAGAGGGGTGTTGGCGGTAATCGCTACCTCGGCCTTGGGTTCGGCAATGGCCTTGATGGTGGCCAAGATCGTTGTTGGTTTCGGTGGTGGCCGAAATCGGTGCTTGACCTGGGTATCGGCGTCGGCGGTTGCTGTTGCCTTGATGGCCGTGGTGTCGGAATCGGTTCGGCGAAATGGCCGTGCGGTTGCGGACCCGCCAGATAAAGAAACAGGCTCGGCAAAGTAGATATTGGCCAACTGCAAATAGCGGCCCTAGCTTTGCGGACGGAACAAAGAAAAATGCCCGGACACGATCTGATCCGGGCCTCGGTGGCTGACGACCCACGTAAAAGATTTAAGCTGGATCGGCTGGCTCAGGACCGCCTCGTATAAGCAAAGGTTTTAATAATGGGTGAGCCAAAAGTTCCAAGGCACACTTTATAGCGCATTTTTTAAGACCCTCCGGGTCGCGCATACCTAGTTCGGTCTTTTCAAGGGTGACCCAGCCGCAGTTCTTGGGCCTCTCCTCGCGCACGATTTTGTAATAGCCTTTCCTGACCAACCATTCGAGTATTATCCCTCTCTCCTCATCTGAGACGCCAAGCTTCCACGGTTCGTCCGGATCAAAATTGGTGAGGTACTTCTTTCCTAGTTCCAGGACATCGCGTCTTGGGACTCCAAAGCGGCGGCAAGAGCCCTCCGCTCTTCTGGTGTAAGCGTTACTTTGACGTTTTCCTTTGCGATTGCCGCAACGGCACGTTTGGTCATATTCGATTACTCCTATTTTATCGAACTTGGTCGGTCAGATGGGCACCAAACAAATCGGCGCAAGAGATCGTTTGAGCGTCAAAGAAAAATATTTTTTACAAAACGTCACGAACAAAATTGTTTGATGGAAACTATGGCCCGAAATGTTGGACTGGCGACGCTGTCCGTTTGTTGTAACAATTCGGCCTCGGTGACCGGTCAGGTCAGCGCCACATCAAACCGACAAACGGAGCGCCGCCGTCCGAAGCCGCGCCAAACGCAAGCCGCGAGAGCGCAGTGCGCACAGCAATTGGCGAGCACCGCGCTTCAACGAGGCGTGGGCGTGCCGCCGCTGATCACCAAAGGCGGCGGCACCCCAACAATTTCACGATGTCAAACAACCCGTGTCGGGCCCACACCCGATACGTCGATTTCGCTACGCGGCGGCTTTGGCGTTTGTTGGTAGAGATTGACGAAACCCTCGCGAGGATTGCGTTGGAAGGTCTCGCCGAAGGGCGGATACGAGGCCGCTCTTACGATGTTGTAGAACTCATCCGGTTTCGCCGAATGCTCACCAACAACGGGGGCCTCAAAGCTCTTTCCGATGTTGCGGACCCGCAGGTCCAGTTTCCCACGAACGCCGAACAGGCAATTTTCTGCGTTGTTTCGGAAGTAATGCCCAAGGCCCAGGTGAGGTTCGCCACTCGGATACGTCTTGTTCCAGGTGAGCAACTGTTTAAACGCGATGCCCCAATGTTCAAGCAGGGCTAATGCGTTTTTTAGCTCGCCATCCAAAAACCACCAGTAGACGTGAGCGTCGTCCTCCAGCCAATCGGGCACGGGGAGGTCCAGCAGTTCCTCTTAACTCATGGTCTTGTAAGGGCAGGCCCGACCTCCCTGCCGCATTAACTCCCAACCCGGGTCCCCAACGAGCGTGCGGACTTTTGCCGCGACCGGCGCGAGCTTCTTTACACTCTCTTCATCCGCCGCCTGCTTCAACTTGGAAAGGTGCTCCCTAATGGTTGCGCCGGAAACGGCCGGATTAATTACCCCGTCCGCGAGTAGGCGCTGATATTCGTCATCCGGCAGCCGCGAGATCGCATCCAGCGTCACCGGGGAGGCGGGCAAAAGCGAATCCGAACTCGCATTTACAAATCGGGGGTTGCGGGCGATCCGCATCCACATCTGGGCGGTGCGCGGATGCAGCCGGGCTTCTTCGACCGCCAGCAGCCATTTGTCGTGCGGCAACGCTGCTTTGGCCGCGCTTAGAACCTGCCCGGTTTCCATCGTTCCGGCGAAGGATGCGGATGGCTGCTTGATGCGTTCCGCCCAGAGGCCCACTTGGGCGGACGTGTCGCCCACCTCCAGCGGCCCGGGACCCAAATAAATTGGTGTCCCCGCTGGGCAAAGGAATTGCTCCAAATCCACAACACGGTCTCCTTGTTTTCATCGGTCGGTAACGGACAGCGCACGCCTACGGACCTCCGATTTTGCCCCTTGCGCGAGGCGGGCTCGGCCATTATATCGTATCGTTGTTCAGAATAACAAGATGTTATTGTCTGATCAAACGCAATGATGCCGCTCGATCCTTATGCTGCCCAATTCCCGCTCGGTGAAGCCGCCAGAATACTTGACATGAAGCCAAGCGTATTGGCCATGTGGGGGCAGCGTGGTCTCGGCTCGCCTACTAGACGTGAAGGAAGTAGCAGAACGAAGAAAAGGTCGCGTCAGGGAAGGGGACTTTTTTCCGCACGCGATATGGTCAAAATCAAAACCCAGCAAATTCTTGCAGATATGGGCTTCTCACTGAACGAAACTGTCCCCCTAGGGGATAAAGCAAAATTAACAACGGCGTCAGCCGCCATGCGCCTGTCTGCAATCGAGGCGGAGGAGGTTGCAGATACTGTTACTATGAAAGGTGAATGGATGTGGGCGGTCGCAAGGGCCTTCGAGGCAGGGAAACATCTGCACGTTTACGTTTATGCAAGCCCCCATAATCAAAAAGAATGGCAGTTCGACATGCATGTCGGTGATCTGGGTGAGCCGCCATGTTTTGGATGGACGATGCCGCACATTTATCTGCCGATGTCGGATATCTTTATCGGCATCTACACCGCGTGCAAAAAGATGCTGAAGGGCTCGGTCGAAACACCCGGCGAGGATGTGTGATATGAGCAGGCCCGGGCCGATCCGTATCGAACCTCGCGGGCTGTCCCGCGTCGAGGCGGCGCGTTACCTTGGTATCTCGCCCTCCAAATTCGACGAGATGCGCAAGGATGGCCGTGTTGGTTCCGCCCGATTGATTGACGGCCGCAAGGTCTGGGACGTGCACGATCTGGACTCTGTCTTCGACGCCCTGCCGCTGGAATCCAACGACGCCGAAGACTGGAGCGTGGCCGTGTGAGGCTGCTACAATACCTGCCATGCCCCGTCGCCTTCCGCCTGGATGTGTCGAAGACCATGACCGACACGGTAACGTCCGCATCTATTACCGTGCCAAGAACAAGCCCAAGGTTCGGATTCGCGGGACGCCGTGGACGCCGTGGACGCCGGAGTTCATGGCCGAATATGAGGCGGCGAAGGCGGTGGCGGCCGTACCTTCAAGAAGATTGAGTATCTTGACCGGCACGTGGCGTTGGCTCTGCGTCAAGTATTTTGAAGAATGCGCGGAATACAAACGTCTTGACCCACAGACGCAACATGTCCGCCGATTGATCCTCGAAAGCACATTTGACGAACCGATCGCTCCCGGTTCGGCGAAGCTATTTCGCGACATGCCGTTGACACGAATGGGAACGGAAGCCGTTGAGGTTTTGCGCGACCGCAAGATTGATCTACCCGGCGCGGCAAACAATCGCGTGAAGGCAATCCGGCAGGTGTTCAAGTTCGGAATGCGAAAAAAACACCCGGACGGCAAGCCTTACGTTTTGAGCAATCCCGCCCGGGACGTTGAGAAGTTCAAGTATGGCTCAACCGGATTCCACACTTGGACCCAGGAGGAAGTTCGGCAATTCGAGGAACGTCACGCGATAGGAACGAAGGCGCGGCTTGCGCTGGCGCTCTTGTTGTTCACGGGGCAAAGGCGGGGCGATGTGATCCGGTTCGGGAAGCAACACGTCCGTAAGGGCAAGCTGACGTTTACACAGCGCAAGGGGCGGCACCGGAAACCAAAACAGCTTGCGCTGCCGATCCTTCCTGTTCTTCAACGGATTATTGACGCGTCCCCCTGCGGCGACCTGACATACCTTGTCAATAACTTGAGCCGACCGTTCACAGATGCCGGTTTCGGAAATCGGTTTCGCGACTGGTGCGATCAAGCGGACCTTCCAAATTGCTCAGCACACGGGCTGCGCAAGGCGGGCGCAACTATTGCGGCGAACAATGGGGCCACGTCGCGCCAGCTAATGGCTATCTTCGGTTGGGACAGCATCAAGATGGCAGAGCACTACACGCAAGCTGCCGATCAAGAGCGGCTTGCTGAGAGCGCCATGCATTTACTCGACAACAGAGAGAGGGATTAATCGTGAACAAACCGGTGTCCCACTTCGCGGTCTAGTGGGACTTTTTTCGAAAAGCGCACACAAAATCAAATGGATAATGAAAGGGTGGTGGGCCCGGGAGGACTCGAACCTCCAACCAAGCGGTTATGAGCCGCTAGCTCTGACCATTGAGCTACGGGCCCGCACCCGACGGGCTTATACGATCGGGGCGCGCGGCGTGATATTATACGATTTGCGCCGCGGTTGCCGGACTTGTTCTGGCCATCCACGTCTTTGCTTTCATTCGATCATCAAGACGTGACTGCCGGTACCAAAGCCGGGCATATTGCGGAAGATTGACGCTGTCGCCACCTATCCCCGCCGGCTCAATAAAAACACCGCCTGCTCGCCAAACAAATTCCAGAACCACCACGGCATTTTCAGCCGCATGCGGCGGCCCCAGGCATTCAGCGCCACGGCCTGCTCAACCTTGGCGCCGGCGACCTGACAAAGCTGGCGGAAATCCTTGATGCTGCAGAAGTGGATGTTGGGGGTCTCGTACCAGGCGTAAGGCAGATTATCGGTGTGCGGCATGTGGCCGCCGAACGCGAGTTGCAGCCGGATGCGCCAGTGGCCGAAATTCGGAAATGAGACGATGGCATGGCGGCCGATACGCAGCATATGCTCGAGTACGACGCGCGGCTGGCGCGTCGCCTGCACCGTTTGCGAAAGGATGACGAAATCGAAGGCGTCGTCCGGATAATCTTCGAGGTCGGTGTCGGCGTCGCCCTGGACCACGGCGAGACCCTTGGCGACGCATTCGTTCACGCCTTCGCGCGACAGCTCAATGCCGCGGCCGTCGACGCCGCGCGTCTCCAGGAGCCGCAGCAGCTCGCCGTCGCCGCAGCCGACGTCGAGCACACGCGCGCCCGGCTCCACCATATCGGCGACAACGAGCAGATCGACGCGCGAGCCGCCCGGGCCGCGCGCGGCTTCCGCCATGGTGAGGTCGTGCTTGAGCCGTGTCAGCATCATGACCTCCGCATCGGCGGCAAGCCGCGCGCTTTGGCAGCGCCTTCGAGGAAGCCGCGGACGATGGTAAACAACTCCGGCTCGTCGAGCAGGAATGCGTCATGGCCCTTGTCGGTTGTGATCTCGGCGAAGGAGACGCGCGCGCCCGCAGCATTCAACGCATGCACGATAGCGCGCGATTCCGGCGTCGGGAACAGCCAATCGCTGGTGAACGAGATCACGCAAAACCGCGTTGGCGCGCCGCGGAAGGCATTGGCGACGACGCCGTCGTAATCGGCGGCGAGATCGAAATAGTCCATGGCGCGGGTCAGATAGAGATAGGAATTGGCGTCGAAGCGCTCGACAAACGTGATGCCCTGGTGGCGCAGGTAGGACTCGACCTGAAAGTCGGCATCGAACGAAAATGTCGGGTTTTCGCGGTTCTGAAAACGGCGGCCGAACTTTCTATGCAGCGCGGCGTCTGACAAATAAGTGATATGCGCGCCCATGCGCGCGACTGCCAGCCCGCGCCGCGGATTGGTGCCGTCAGAAAAATACCGGCCGCCGCGCCACTCCGGATCGGCCATCACCGCCTGGCGCCCGACCTCATGGAAGGCGATGTTTTGCGCGGAATGCCGTGTCGAAGCGGCGATCGGCAGCGCCGCAAACACGCGTTGCGGATAACTCGCGGCCCATTGCAGCACCTGCATGCCGCCCATCGAACCCCCGGCTACCGCGAACACCGAGTCGATGCCGAGATAATCGAGCAGCATCGCCTGAGCGCGCACCATGTCGCGCACGGTGATGACGGGAAAATCGAGGCCCCACGGCATGCCGGTATCCGGATTGGTGGAGGCCGGGCCGGAAGAGCCCATGCAACCGCCAACTACATTGGGGCAGATGACGAAATAGCGCTCGGTGTCGATCGGCCGCCCCGGCCCGACCATGGTTTCCCACCAGCCGGGTTTGCCGGTCACCGGATGATCGTTGACGACGTGCTGATCGCCAGTGAGCGCGTGGCAGACCAATACGGCATTGCTGCGCTCGGCATTAAGCGCACCGTAAGTCTGGTAGGCGATCTGCAAGGGGCTGAAATCAATCCCGGCATCAAGCCGCAGCGGATTGTTGGCCGAAAAGCGCACCACCAGCGAATGCGGCTGGTCCGCTTCGCGCTTACGATCGGCAAGGTCGAGCGCGGCCCTGGCCTCGGCCATGGCGTTCCCCGGCATGGTGGCGGTCAAGGGGGCGTAAATAGGCCGCTGCTCGGCGGAGTCAATGTTTTCTTGGCTCGCTGTTTGATTTTTCTTTGCTTTCCGGCCGAACGGCACCTATCAAATCCGGACAATTGCCAGGACCGAGCATGAAACTGCCGCGTCATAAAGAGCCATCGCTAGTCGATTTGCGCCGCGAAATCGATCGCATCGACGAGGCGATGCACGCGCTCTTGATCGAGCGCGGCGAGATCATCGAGCGCCTGATCGCGGTCAAGAAGACCGAAGAATCAGGCTCGGCATTCCGGCCGGCGCGTGAGGCCGACATGATGCGGCGGCTCGTGCAGCGCCATCACGGCAGCCTGCCGCTCGATACCGCCGAAAGCATCTGGCGGGTCATCATCTCGACTTTCACCTATGTGCAGGCGCCGTTTTCGGTACATGCCGACCTTTCCGCCGGCGATGCGCTGATGCGCGATTCGGCACGCTTTCATTTCGGCTTTACGGTGCCGTTCGTACCGCATATGGGCGCGGCGAGCGTCGTCCAGGCGGTTACCGCATCGAAAGGCGATCTCGGCCTCGTTCCCGCCTTCGCCATTGCCGGCGCCGGCCCGTGGTGGACGGCGCTGGAATTCGACACCGCCCCGAAAGTCATCGCCCGGTTGCCGTTCGTCGAGCGCGCCGATCACCCGGCCGCCATGCCGGTGTTCGTAGTCTCCCGCGTGGCGGCCGACGCCATGGTGACCGAAACCGAGGTTTGGAGCGTGCGCGTCTCGGGGTGGATCGCCGCGTCTGTCGACCGGCTGGCCGGGCTTGCCGACGCGATTGCCGTCCCTGATCGCGCCTTCGATGGCGCCGCCCTGCTGATCTCGGTCGCGCGCGGCGGCATCGACGCCGTGGCTGACGCGCTTCGCGGGTCCGGCGCCTCGATCCGCTCAAGAGCCCTCGTCGGCAGCCACGCGACCCGCTATACGGTCCCGCGCAAAAGCTGACCCTTGCCGCGTGCGGAGCGGACCACAACGAGCGTGACGACGAGAATGAAGGACGTGATGACTTTGCAGCACCCCCAGCCGCGGCCCGGCGTGCTCGACATCGAAGCCTACGTGCCCGGCAAGAGCACGGCGGCCGGCGTCGCCAAGGTGTTCAAGCTGTCGTCGAACGAGACGCCGCTCGGGCCAAGCCCGCGCGCGATCGCCGCCTATCAATCGGTCGCAACGCATCTGCAGGATTACCCGGACGGCGCCGCGAGCGCGCTGCGCGAGGCAATCGGGCGCAGCTTCGAACTCGATCCGGACCGGATCGTATGCGGGGCCGGCTCCGACGACTTGTTGAACCTGTTGGCGCGCGCCTACCTCGCCGATGGCGATGAGGCGATCCACACCACCCACGGCTTTCTGGTCTATCCGATCGCCACGCTCGGGACCGGCGCGCGGCCGGTGGTCGCGCCGGAGCGCGATTACACGGCAAGCGTCGACGCGATCCTGGCGGCGGTGACAAAGAAGACGAAAGTGGTCTTCCTCGCCAATCCAAACAATCCGACCGGCACTTATATTTCCTTTGACGAAGTCAAGCGCCTGCACCGCGGCCTGCCACCGCAGGTTCTGCTCGTGCTCGACGCCGCTTACGCCGAATATGTCCGGCGCAACGACTACGAATCCGGCATCGAGCTTGTCGCCACCAGCGACAACGTGGTGATGACGCGCACGTTTTCCAAAATCCACGGGCTCGCGGCGCTGCGGCTCGGCTGGATGTTCGGTCCAGCCCCCGTCATTGCCGCCGTCAACCGGATTCGCGGGCCATTCAACGTCAACGCGCCGGCGATCGCCGCCGGCATTGCCGCGATCGAGGATCACGAGCACCAGGAACGCGCGCGCCAACACAACACGCGATGGCTCGCCTGGCTGACGCAGGAGATCGAAAAACTCGGTCTGAATGTCACGCCGAGCGTGGCCAATTTTTTGTTGATGCACTTTCCGCAGACCAAAGGCTGCACCGCCAAAGAGGCCGATGCCTTCCTGACCGCGCATGGGCTGATCGTGCGGCAAGTCGGCGCCTACAAGCTGCCGAACGCCTTGCGCATGAGCGTCGGCACCGAAGAGGCCAACCGCCTGGTCGTCGCCGCACTCAAGGAATTTTTGGCGAGGGCGTCGTGACGCTGTGACCAAATCCGCACCGCTGTTTAATCGCCTCGCGCTGATCGGTGTCGGCCTCATCGGTTCCTCGATCGCGCGGGCGGCGCGCGCCAAAGGCGCGGTGCGCGAGATCGTGGCGACGGCGAGCTCCGCCGCCACGCGGCGGCGCGTCGCCGAGCTCGGGCTCGCCGATCAGGTGGTCGACACCAACGCCGCGGCGGTTGCCGGCGCCGACCTCGTCATCGCCTGCGTGCCGGTTGGCGTCTGCGGCGCCGTCGCGGCCGAGATCGGACCGCACCTCGCGCCGGGCGCGACCATCTCCGACGTCGGCTCGGTCAAGGGAGCCGTCATTCGCGACATGGCCCCGCATCTGCCCGCGGGCGTGCATTTTGTTCCGGCGCATCCGGTTGCCGGCACCGAGAATTCCGGCCCCGATGCCGGCTTTGCCGCGCTTTTCGTCGACCGCTGGTGCATTCTGACGCCGCCCGAAGGGTCCGATCCTGCCGCGGTCGAGCGATTGGCCGCGTTCTGGCGCGCGCTCGGCGCCAACGTCGAGGCCATGCCGGCGGCGCACCACGACCTCGTCCTCGCGATCACCAGCCACCTGCCCCATCTCATCGCCTATACGATCGTCGGCACCGCCGACGAGCTCGCCGAGGTGACACGGTCCGAGGTGCTGAAATTCTCGGCCGGCGGCTTTCGCGATTTCACCCGCATCGCCGCATCGGATCCGACCATGTGGCGGGATGTGTTCCTCGCCAACAAGGACGCGGTGCTGGAAATGCTTGGCACCTTCAATGAAGATTTATCGCAGCTGACGCGTGCCATCCGTCGCGGCGACGGCGAGGCCTTGTTCGCGCATTTCACGCGCACCCGCGCAATCCGCCGCGGCATCGTGCAGATCGGGCAGGATTCGCCGGCGCCGGATTTCGGCCGTCCGCACCCCGATCTCCCGGTTGAACCGCTGCCGCGGCCCTACGCAGCGTCAAGCGACGATTGAGGAGCGCGTTAGTGCCGCTCTCGCACTGTCAGCGCCTCGTTGACCGTGGCGCGCAGCGCGGCGACGGAGAACGGCTTGGTGATCACATCGTGAATAATGGCGTCAAGCCCGTGGGCGCGTTCGCGCTGATCGGCGTACCCGGTCATCAGCAGAATGGTCAGGTCGGGAAAATCGCGCGCTGCCGTGAGCGCGAGCGCGATTCCGTCCATGATCGGCATGCGGATATCGGTAAGGAGCAGGTCGAAGCACCCTGCCTCGCGAGCGAGCAGTTCGAGCGCTTCGCTGCCGTCGCCTGCGGTCTTGACTTCGTGGCCTTCGGTTGCGAGCGCGCGCGCACACAGCGTGCACAACACTTCCTCGTCCTCGGCTATGAGAATGCGCGCCATGGCTATTAGCGTGTTCCCGCGACGAGATCGCGGCGGGTGACGAAGCGAAGAATAATGTCGCGCGCGTCGGGCGGCGGCGAGGCAAGGCGGGTGCGGAAACCCATGGCCTCGCCCGGCGGCAGCAGGGGGCGCGAGGGAACGGCGGTCCAGGAATAGATTTCTTGCCTCGCCGCATTACGCACGACGAACTTGAGCCGCGGCACGTCCACGATTTTGTGGATGTCGTTGACGATATTTCCTTCGACCACGAGGATCGGCACGCCCTCGTGGTGCTCTGTGGTGGTGACGACGTCCTCGAAGGCGAGCCCGCGCAGGTTCACCGGCAATCCTATCGTGGCATAGAAGGACGCGGTTTGCGGCAGCGCCCGCACGATGTCGCCGCGCCACCCAACGAGGATGGCGTCGACGAGGATCAGCATTAGAATACCGGTCTGCAGAGCCGACAGCGGCCAACGCGACGTCGGGCGCTGTGCGCTGCGGCGCAGCCGCCGGGCCGCCACGGCCTCGATGTCCTCGGCCGGCTCGGAGCGCCGCTCAGCGGAACGGTCGGCATCGACGTCGACTGGCGGGACAGCTTCATCGAAGTCGACAGGCACGGTGGGCGGCGCTTCCACCTCGTCGGCCTCGTTCGGCCAGGCGAACTGGCCCTCCTCCGCAGCGGCGGTCGCGGTCAGTTCGCCGTCGTCCGGCGCGGAGGGCGAAACCGCCGTCTGTGCGTCCTGATACGATCCGTCGGCGGTTTGATCGAACCGTGCCGCGGCGGTTGGCGTTTCGGGCTCCGAGGAAGGTCGCGAAACCGCCTCCTGGGTGAGCGCATCGCCCGCCTCCCCTGCGTCGTCGTAATCGGGGGCGATGGCCGCGGCGGCAGCGAGGACTTTATCGGCACGGCTCGGCTCCGCCAGCCAAACCGTACGACATCGGACGCAACGCACTTGACGCCCCTGCGCCGGCAGGGTCGCAGAGTTGACGTCGTAGGAGGTTGCGCAAGACGGGCAGACAATCAGCATCGGGGCGACTCGGCGGTGCGTCACCTTTGCGCCAAGCCTAGCATTCGATCCGTTAACGAATTGAAAACCATCCAGGCCCGCAACCGCCCCAGGCGTCGTGGTATTAGGCTTCTTGGAAGGCTGCGAATCAGCCGCGGCCTGCTTCGACGATGCCCGGAGGCTTGCGGAGGACCGCGTGATCCGCTTCGAGAATGTCGGCTTGCGCTATGGGCTCGGCCCGGAGGTGCTGCGCGACCTCAATTTCGGCATCAGCGGGCATTCCTTTCAGTTCCTGACCGGGCCCTCCGGCGCCGGCAAAACCTCGCTGTTGCGCCTGATGTTGCTGTCGCTGCGGCCGACCCGCGGCCTGATCAGCTTGTTCGACCAAGACACCGCGACGCTCAGCAAGGATGGCCGCGCCAACCTGAGGCGGCGAATTGGCATCGTCTTCCAGGATTTCCGGCTTCTTGACCACATGAGCACCTACGAGAACGTAGCGCTGCCATTGCGCGTTCTCGGCAGGGAGGAGGCCGACTATCGGCCGGAGGTCGTCGAATTGCTGCAATGGGTTGGTTTGGGCGAGCGCATGGGGGCGTTACCGCCGATCCTCTCCGGCGGCGAAAAGCAGCGCGCGGCCATAGCGCGCGCCGTCATCGCGCGCCCGCAGCTTCTGCTGGCCGACGAACCGACCGGAAACGTCGATCCCAATCTCGGACAACGGTTGTTGCGGCTGTTCATTGAGCTCAACAAATCGGGGACCGCCGTCGTCATCGCCACGCACGACATCGCGCTGATGGACGAGTACGACGCCCGGCGCCTGGTGCTGCATGAGGGACGCCTGCATGTCTATGACTGAACCGGTCGAGACCATGGCCGAGCCGTGGGACGAACTGGAAGCGTCCCCGTCGCTTGTACGTACGCTGCCGACGGCCGTACCGATCGTGCCCAAGGACACGATCGCAGGGCGCTCGCTCACCGCCGTCGTCGCCATTATGACTTTTCTCGCCTCGCTGACGACCGGAGCCGCAATGTTGATGGTGGGCGCGGCCAGCGACTGGCAATCGGAAGTGGGGCGCGAGGTCACCATCCAGGTCCGACCGGCACCCGGGCGTGACATCGAAGCCGATACGCGCAAGGCGGTCGAGATCGCGCGCGCAACTCCCGGCATCGCCGAGGTGCGGGCCTTTACCAAAGAGGAATCCGCGCGCCTGGTCGAACCATGGCTGGGCGCCGGCCTTGCACTCGACGATTTGCCGATCCCGCGCCTGATCGTAGTCAAGCTCTCGCCGGGCGCGAGGCCCGATTTCGCAGCGCTACGCCGGGCGCTGGCGGCGCAAGTCGCAACCGCCAGTCTGGACGATCACCGCCGCTGGATCGATAGCATGCGCACGATGGCCGGAACGGCGGTGGCGGCGGGGGTTGCGGTCCTCGCCTTGGTGCTTGTGGTCACTGTTTTATCGGTGACGTTCGCGACGCGCGGCACCATGGCGACCAACCGCCCGATTGTCGAAGTTTTGCATTACGTCGGAGCGACCGACGGCTTTATCGCCGCGCAATTCCAGCGCCATTTCCTCGTGCTCGGCTTTAAGGGCGGCGCCATCGGGGGCGGAGCGGCAATCATGTTGTTCGGAGTGATGGAAGCGGCCAATGCCTGGCTCGCCGGAACCCCGGGCGGCGATGAGATCGCGGCCCTGTTCGGGAGCTTTTCGATCGGTGTTTCCGGTTATCTCGCCATCCTGCTGCAAATCGTGTTCATGGCGCTGGTGACGGCGTTCGCCTCACGCCGCACCGTCAACCGCACTCTGGCGAGCATCGACTAAGCATCGAAACGCGATCAACTTCTGCGGAATTTACCGCTATGATTGCCTGGGGCCGGATTCGTGGCGGCGTCGGCCGGTGGAACGGGATTTGGCGCGGGGGGACGCGCGCGGCAATGCTCAACCTCAGGTCCGCCGTCAGGAGGCGGCGCTTCAAATCCTTTGCCCTCAAACTTGCCGTGCTGTGCGGCATTGCCCTGGTCCTCGGCTTTATCGCCTTCCTCTGGCGCTTACCGAGCGAGGAAGTTGCGCTCGATCGCAACGCCGACGGCATCGTCGTGCTGACCGGCGGCACCTCGCGCATCACCGACGCGCTCGAGCTTCTGGCCGCGGGTCGCGGCAAACGTCTGCTCATTACCGGCGTCAATCCAGGCACGACAACGGCCGACATTGCACTGAAGGTCGCCGACTACCGCCGCTTCCTTGCTTGCTGCGTCGACCTCGATTATTCCGCGATCAATACGCTCGGCAACGCGGTAGAAACGCGCCGCTGGGCTATCGACCGCGGGTTCCACTCGCTCATTATCGTCACCTCCGCCTACCACATGCCGCGGGCCCTGGCCGAGATCGCGCACCAGCTCCCGGAGGTCACGCTGATCCCCTTCCCCGTCGTCTCCGACCGCTTGCGGATCGAGCCGTGGTGGTCGAACGTCGCAACCACGCGGCTGGTGATTTCGGAATATTTCAAATACCTTTTTGCACAGGTGCGCATGCGCTTTGACACGGTGGCGGCGGTCGCCGGCAACAACAGCGTTTCCGACGCGCGTTCAATCAACCGATTGCACTGAACCGGGCCGGCTTTGTCTTCATCGTTCGCTCTTGTCGCCCGCTCGCTCCTCTTCAACGCGCTGTTTTATGTGAACGTCATCGTGCGGATGATCGTCGCGCTGCCGACGCTCGCGCTGCCCCGTACCTTTATCCTCGGTGTGCTGCGCGGCTACGCGCGCAGCAGCCTCTGGCTGTTGCGGGTGGTTTGCGGTGTCACGGTCGAATGGCGCGGACGCGAAAAGATTCCAAAGGGGGCCTGCATCGTCGCCTGCAAGCACCAATCGGCGTGGGAGACATTCGCGCTGTTCATGCTGCTTGAGGATCCGACTTACGTGCTCAAGCGCGAATTGATGTGGCTGCCGCTATTTGGCTGGCTCGCCACCAAAGCGGGGATGATTCCGATCGATCGCGGGTCGCACGCGAAAGCGCTAGGCCGCATGGCAGCTGCAGCGCGCAAGGAGATGGCGCAGGCGCGACAGATCGTCATCTTCCCCGAAGGCACGCGGCGTCCGCCGGGAGCCGAGCCGCGCTACCTGCCCGGCGCCGCCTACCTCTATGCCGAGACCGGGGCGCCCTGCGTCCCGGTGGCGCTCAATTCCGGCCTGTTCTGGCCGCGCCGCTCGCTGCGCCGTTATCCCGGCACCGTATTGGTCGAAGTGCTCGACCCCATCCCGCCCGGCCTCGACGGGCGGGCATTCCTGGCGCGTCTGCAATCCGTCTTAGAGGACGCGACCACGCGTCTGGTTGCCGAAGGCCGGCGGCAGGAATCACGAATCACGAATCAGGAATTGTGATGTTAGCTTGCTTCCCTGTCCCCACTTCCTGTGTGCCGATGCCTGAATTGAGGCGTTCGGCAAGCAGGTGCAGCGCGGTCTCGCGGTAGCCGAGCGCTTCCAGCGCCCGAACGGCATCCAGCACGTAGTCGCGATTGGGACCGGAGCTGCCGTGACCCTGGCGCACGTGATGCAAACACTCGGTCAGCGTCAGCCGCCCGGCATATTGCACGTGACTGCGATCGACGATGAAGCACAACGCGCGTACTTGCCGGCGCCCCTTTTCTTCGAGTTCGACCCGCCGCATCGTTTCGAGGTAAACGCTGGTAACTTGCTCCCGCGCGCGCAAATAGTCGACGGTCTTGTTTCGCGCCGCGGCCGCAACGCGGAACGCGATGCCGCGGCACATGCCGCCGCGATCAAGCCCGAGCACCAGTCCCGGCCGCTCCGGCGTGCCGCGATGCACGAACGAATAGACGCAGAGCGCCCGGTGCAATCCGACGAGCCGCGCCGGCACGCGTTCGAGAAAGTCGAAACCGGGACGCCACATCAACGATCCGTAGCCAAAAACCCAAAGGTCCTCGCCATCATGCGTGTCGCTCAAGGCCATGTACTGGTCAACTCCTGACGGAACTTCCGCTCGCCCAAGGCATGATCCGGAAGGTGGAAAGCCGGATTTTCCGATAAGATCATCTAATTGCGCTAACAGGCTCATTTGGGCCGCGCAATGGCGCAGAGCCCGTCTTTGAAACGCCGCACTCGGCTGGCGAAGAAGGAACAATGCCAGGTCAATCGCCCCTCAGCATGATGCGACCTCCGGTCCCGGAGGTGCAGAAGCCCACCGGCCGGCGCGTCCAGCGCCGTGCCTGGCCGCTCATCGCGCTGGTCGCGATTGTCGTCGTACTGGCGCTGGTATGGGCTGGGCTATGGTATTATGCGGCCTCCATCGCCGATCGCACGCTTGCGGGCTGGGTGGAACGGGAAGCGGCCGCCAGCCGATACTATTCTTGCGGTTCACAGTCGATCGGCGGGTTTCCTCTGCGCATCGAAGCGCGCTGCGCCGATGCCGCAGCCGAGCTCAGAAACCAGACGCCGCCTTACGCGGTCAAGGCGAAATCCGTCAACTTCACGGCCGAGGTTTGGCGTCCAACCAGGCTGGTCGGCGACCTCACCGGTCCCCTGGCGCTTTCGCAAACCGGCCAGCCGCCGCTGATGGTTGCCGACTGGACCCGTGCGCACGTGACCGTGCGCGGGGTACCGCCCGATCCCGAGAGCGTTTTCGCGGAACTTGATGGCGCGCATCTCGATCGCGTTGGCGCGACTGGCGAGAGTTTGTTCAAGGCCGAGCACGCGGATCTCCAGGCCCGCATTGCGGCAGGCTCGGCTCGCAACAATCCGGTGATCGAGGTGACCCTGCACCTTAAGCGGGCGACGGCGCCGACATTGTACCCCGCACTGGCAACGCCAATCGACGCTGATCTCGATACCGTACTGCGTGGATTTAAGGATTTGTCGCCGAAGCCATGGGCCGACCGCTTTCGCGAGATGCAAGCGGCTGGCGGCGGCATCGAAATCAAATCGCTGCGTATCGCGCAGACCGACGTGACCGTCGTCGGCGCCGGAACGATCAGCGTCAATGCGCAGGGAAAGCTCGACGGTCTCGTCCGCGTCGCGATCGTCGGCATCGAACGCCTCGTTCCCCTCATCGGTGTCGACCGTTTGATTGCCCAGGGCTTTGATCGCTTGTCCGGTTCGAACGGCTCGGCCGCGCAAGCGGCCGGAGCGCTCGATCGCCTGATACCCGGGCTGGGCGGAGTGCTTCGCGAAAGCGCCAACTCAAGCTTGATCGAAAACCTCAAAAAGATGGGCCAGCCGACTACGATCGACAAACAGCCGGCGATCGTCCTGCCGCTGCGCTTCACCGATGGCGCGGTCTATCTCGGCATGTTGCGGGTCGGCGAGGCGCCTCCGCTGTTCTGATCTGCCGGGCGGCTGCGGCCGACAATGTTTCGGGGCGCAGAAAAAGCTTATCCGAACCGGAACGCCGACTCGACGGCCCCCATGACCACATCCTTGAGCGTCCGGCGTCCCGAATCATGGCCGGCCGCGCCGACCACGACGTGAAGTGGCAGGAGGTGTTCCTCGCGCGGATGAGCGGCGCGCGCCGCAGGCGCCTTGTCCCAGGCTTTCATCGCGGCGATCCGCGCGTCGGGCGCATCTCTGGTTAAGACCCCCTCCAGCCAATCGTCGAAACGCTGCGATCCGGGATCCGGGGAGCGGCCGTTGGCGCCGCCCCGCATGCTGGACATCAGCGTCCGCATGTTGTGGTAGCTCATGCCGCTGCCGATGATGAGGACATTTTCATCCCGCAACGGCGCTAGCGCTTGGCCGACCCGGATATGCTCCGCGGGGTCCATGCTGGCTAACAGCGAAAGTTGCACGATCGGCACGTCGGCGCGCGGGAAGGCCACTTTCAGCGGAATGAACACACCATGATCGAAGCCTCGGTCATGGTCGTATTTCCACGCGATACCCGCGGCACCGAGTAGTTCGGCAACACGGGCGGAGACTTCCGGCGCTCCGGGCGCCGGAAAGCTGATCTGATAGGTGCTTGGCGGAAAACCCTGGTAATCGTACAGCAGTCGCGGAGCCGGATTATTCTGGATGGCAATGACCGGTTCTTCCCAATGCCCGGAAATCACCACCAACGCCTTTGGCCGTGAGCCCACCTCGTCCGGCACGCCGCGCAAATAATCGGCCATCCGCGCCCAGGTATCGGGCGGATCCCAATCCATGAAAAAACACGGGCCGCCGCCATGCGGGATGAACATCGTAGGTAGTTTGCTCATGAGAAAACCCCGATCAAAGACGCGCCTATCATCGCGCCGCGCGTCCAGCTTGCCGAGCCTCAGATAAGAATTGCCGCTCCATGAGACCAGGGCTTGAACGCGGCGCTTGGTTTGATGGCCTCGACCAACGAAGTATCTTTTTTACGAACCCTCGTTGTTGATTGCCCCGCAAGGTTTGGTGCCGGCGTGCCAGCCGACGGAAGCATCCGGGACCGAGTTGGTCGAAGCGAAGTAAGGCTTGAGATCAAGCAGCGGCGTGTTGTCGACGCAATCAAGGCCGACGACCGTAAGCCGGTTGCCATCAATGCGAATAAGCCGCGCCACCGACACGGCGATCGGATTAGGCCGCACCGGTGAGCGTAGCGCGAACGTGCCGCGGCGCTCGGCGTAATGATGAGGCGCTTGGCGGACAAGGTCGCGTCGCGCCCGGTCCATCCAATAGAGCACAACCACGTGGCTGACGGTCTCCAGGCCCTGCAGCCCTTCGCGCCACCGCGGATCGAGTACGATGGTGCATTCGGCGTTGGTTTCGCGGGGATTTTTCGGGCAATCTTCGCGCCGCGTCCAAGGCGTGCGGATACGCCCGATGTAGTAAAGTGAGGCGTCGAACCGCGCAGGCAACTCGACGGCGACTTCGCCTTTGCGCAGATCGCTGGTGGTCTTGTCTTTCCCTCATTGAGGCCGGTTTTCGCACGCAGGTTTCGCGGCGACCAGCCCTCCGCGCACTCGCTAAACCACTGGAAATCGGGAATTTGTGGGATTTATCCCAACGCCCCTTGCCAATTTAAGCGCATAAAGATATCTTTATATCCTCATTCGCACACCGAGCCCGTTGATGACGACGGATACTGCCCAACTGGCCTTTCCGCGCTCTGACCGCCACAATCAAGGCCGCAGGCGAAGCGACGCGACTGCGGCTGCTGATGCTGATCGCGAAGCCGAACTGACCGTTTCCGACCTTACCGCGATCCTGCGTCAATCGCAGCCGCGTCTTTCCGGCATTTGCGGCTCCTGGCCGAGGCAGGGTTGGTGCAGCGCCATCGCGAGGGATCCTGGGCCTTCTTTCGCCTCGGCGAGCGCGGCAGCGCCGCCGACATCGCCCGCACCCTGATCGCGCGGCTCGACCCCAACGATCCGATCATTGCTCGCGACCGCGAGCGGCTGGCCGCGGTGCGCGCCGCGCGCGCCGCCGCCGCGCAGAATTATTTCCGCCGCCACGCCGCCGAATGGGACCGCATCCGCAAGCTGCATGTCGCCGACGCCGCGGTCGAGGCAGGCGATCCGCGCCGCGCTCGGCGAAACAGCCAATCCGTTCGCTGCTCGATCTCGGCACCGGTACCGGACGCATGCTCGAACTATTCGCCAACGATATCGAGCGCGGCCTCGGCCTCGATCTTTCGTTGGACATGCTGGCGCTTGCCCGCGCGCGTCTCGACCGCGCCGGCCTTAAGAATTGCAGCGTGCGCCACGGCGACATCTACGACCTCGCTTTGCCGCGCGATTTGTTCGATGTCGTCATCATCCATCAGGTCCTGCACTTTCTCGACGACAGCGCCCGCGCCATCCGTGAGGCGGCGCGCGTGCTGCGGCCGGGCGGGCGCCTTCTGGTCGTCGATTTTGCGCCGCACGATCTCGAATTCCTGCGCGACGAGCACGCCCATCGCCGGCTCGGCTTCGCCGCCGAGACGGTGACGCAATGGTTCGAAGCCGCCGGGCTCGACTTCATCCGGCAAGAGACGCTGCCGCCCGGACCGGAAGGCAAGATCGCGGTCTCGCTCTGGCTCGGGCGCGATCCGCGCATCGTGCTCGCCGCGCCGGCAACGCGTGAGGTGGCCTGATGGATAGCGCCCGTGCCAGCCGCTTTGCCGAGGCCGGCCGGCGCCGCGCATCCGCGTCTCGTTCGAGTTCTTTCCGCCGAAAACCGCGGAGATGGAACAGACGCTGTGGGAGGCGATCACGCGGCTGGCGCCGCATGCAGCCGAATTTCGTCTCGGTCACCTACGGCGCCGGCGGCTCGACGCGCGAGCGCACGCACGCGACGGTCAAGCGCATTCTCGCCGAAACGATGCTGACGCCGGCCGCGCACCTCACCTGCGTCGCCGCTACGCGCGCGGAAATCGACGCGGTGATCGACGCCTACGCGCAGGCGGGCGTGCGCCACATCGTGGCGCTGCGCGGCGACCCGCCCGGCGGCGTCGGCGAGCGTTTTCTCCGCATCCCGAAGGTTATCGCAACGCCGCCGATCTTGTCGCCGGCATCAAGCGCATCGCCGACATCGAGGTCTCGGTTTCGGCCTATCCGGAAAAACATCCGGACAGCGCCACCGTGGCGGCCGACATCGACATGCTCAAGGCCAAAGTCGACGCCGGCGCGACGCGCGCGATCACTCAGTTCTTTTTCGAGAACAGCCTTTATTTCCGCTATCTCGACCGCGTGCGCGGCGGCGGCATCGACTATTCCGATCGTGCCCGGCATCCTGCCGGTGCAGAACTTCAAGCAGACCAAGAATTTCGCCGCGCGCGCCGGCGCCGCGGTGCCGGACTGGCTTGCGCCCGCTTCGACGGGCTCGATGACGATCCGGCGACGCGCAAGCTCATCGCCGCGGCCGTCGCCGCCGAGCAGGTGCTCGATCTTGTCGACCACGGCGTCACCGATTTTCACTTTTACACCATGAACCGCGCCGACCTCGTTTACGCGATCTGCCACCTGTTGGGGCTGCGGCCCGGCAAGGAGCAGGGCGCGCGCCGCCTCTATCCCGATCGAGACGGAACGGGCCTGAAGCCATGGCTGATCCAGATCGGACAAAGAAGCGACGCTGCGCCGGCTCGCCGCCGAGCGCATCCTCGTGCTCGACGGCGCCATGGGGACCATGATCCAGGCGCTTAGACTGGACGAAGCAGGCTATCGCGGCGCCCGCTTCGACGCCTGGAACCGCGAGGTCCGCGGCAACAACGATCTCCTCAATCTCAGCCGGCCGGACGCGGTTCGCGCCATCCACCTCGCCTATTTCCGCGCCGGCGCCGACATCGTCTCGACCAATACCTTCTCCTCGACCCGCATCGCCCAGGCCGATTACGGCATGGCGGAGATCGCCTACGAACTGAACCTCGAAGGCGCCCGGCTTGCGCGCGAGGCCGCGCGCGTCGCGCAGGAGCGAGGACGGCCGCCCGCGTTTCGTCGCCGGCGCCATCGGCCCGACCAACCGGACCGCCTCGATCTCGCCCGACGTTTCGAACCCGAGCTTCCGCGCCATCACCTTCGACGAACTGCGCATCGCCTACGCCGAACAGGTGCGCGGGCTGATCGATGGCGGCGTCGATGCGCTGCTGATCGAGACGATCTTCGACACGCTCAACGCCAAGGCCGCGATCTTCGCCAGTCGCCGAAGTCGATGGAAGAGCGCGGCATCCGCATGCCGGTGATGATTTCCGGCACCATCACCGACCGCTCCGGACGGCTGCTCTCCGGGCAGACGCCCGAGGCGTTCTGGAATTCGGTGGCCCATGCCGCGCCGCTTTCGGTCGGATTGAATTGCGCGCTCGGCGCCGAGGCAGATGCGGCCGCACATCGCCGAGCTGGCGCGCGTCGCCGATACGCTGATCTGCGCCTATCCCAATGCCGGCCTGCCCAACGAATTCGGCCACTACGACGAGAGCCCGCAGACCATGGCGGCGCTGATCGGCGAATTCGCCGCTGCCGGTATCGTCAACATCGTCGGCGGCTGCTGCGGCACGACGCCCGATCACATCCGCGCCATCGCCGCGGCGGTCGCCGGCAAAAAGCCGCGCGCAAATTCCGCGCGTCGCGCCGCTGTTGCGGCTTTCCGGCCTCGAAGCCTTCACGCTGACGCCGGCGATCCCGTTCGTGAATGTCGGCGAACGCACCAACGTCACCGGCTCGGCGCGCTTTCGCAAGCTCATCACCGGCGGCGATTACGCCGGCCGCGCTCGCGGTGGCGCGCGACCAGGTGGAAAACGGCGCGCAAATCCTCGACGTCAACATGGACGAGGGCCTGCTCGATTCCGAGAAGGCGATGACGACCTTCCTCAATCTCATCGCCGCCGAGCCCGACATCTCGCGCGTGCCGGTGATGATCGATTCCTCGAAATTCTCGGTGATCGAGGCCGGCCTCAAATGCGTGCAGGGCAAGGCCGGTGGTGAACTCGATCTCGCTCAAGGAGGGCGAGGACGCCTTCATCCGCCAGGCCCGGCTGGTGCGCCGCTACGGCGCCGCGGTCGTGGTCATGGCGTTCGACGAAGCCGGCCAGGCCGACACGCTTCGAGCGCAAGACGGCGATCACCAAGCGCGCGCGTACGACATCCTGGTCAACCGCGTCGGCTTTCCGCCGCAGGACATCATCTTCGATCCGAATATCTTTGCCGTGGCGACCGGCATGGAGGAGCATAACGGCTACGGCGTTGCCTTCATCGAGGCCGCGCGCTGGATCAGGCAGAACCTGCCGCACGCGCACGTCTCCGGCGGCGTGTCGAACCTGTCCTTTTCGTTCCGCGGCAACGAGCGTTTGCGCGAGGCGATGCACGCGGTGTTTCTCTATCACGCCATCGCCGCCGGAATGGATATGGGCATCGTCAACGCCGGCCAGATCGCGGTGTACGACGATCTCGATCCGGAACTGCGCGAGGCCTGCGAGGACGTCGTGCTCAACCGCCGCACCGATGCCGCCGAGCGGCTGCTCGCGCTCGCCGAACGCCACCGCGGCCACGGCAAGGAAAAGAAGGAGGCCGATCTCGCCTGGCGCGAATGGCCGGTGGAGCAGCGGCTGTCGCACGCGCTGGTCCACGGCATCACCGACTTCATCGAGGCCGACGTCGAAGAGGCGCGGCACAAGCGCCGCGCCCGCTCGCGGTGATCGAAGGCCCGCTGATGGACGGCATGAACGTGGTCGGCGATCTGTTCGGCTCGGGCCGGATGTTTCTGCCGCAGGTGGTCAAGTCGGCGCGGGTGATGAAGCAGGCGGTCGCCTATCTGCTGCCCTACATGGAACAGCAAAAAGATGGCCGCCAGCATTCGTCGTCGAACGGCAAGATCGTGCTGGCCACGGTCAAGGGCGACGTGCACGACATCGGCAAGAACATCGTCGGCGTCGTCCTGGCCTGCAACAATTACGACGTCGTCGATCTCGGCGTGATGGTGCCGGCGGAGAAAATCCTGCAAGCCGCGATCGCCGAACAGGCGGATATCGTCGGGCTTTCCGGCCTCATCACGCCCTCGCTCGATGAGATGTGCCATGTCGCCGCCGAGATGGAGCGGCAGGGATTCGACGTGCCGCTGCTGATCGGCGGCGCGACCACGAGCCGCGTGCACACGGCGGTGAAGATCCATCCCAATTACCGGCGCGGGCAGACGGTCTATGTCAACGACGCCAGCCGCGCCGTCGGCGTGGTCTCGTCGCTGCTTTCGTCCGAGACGCGGGCGCGCACCGTCAACGAAGTCCGCGCCGAATATGCCCGCATCGCCGCGGCGCATGCGCGCGGCGAGGAGGGCAAGCAGCGGCTGCCGCTTGCCGACGCGCGCGCCAATGCGCTCGAAGCTCAATTGGTCGGGAAATTACCGGCCGCCGGCGCCGCGGCTTCTCGGCACGCATCGGCTCGCCGATATCCCGATCGCCGAGCTCATCGACTTCATCGATTGGACGCCGTTCTTCGCCACCTGGGAGCTCAACGGCAAATTCCCCGCCATCCTCAACGATGCAAAGGTCGGCGAAGCCGCGCGCGGCCTGTTCGCCGACGCGCAGGAAATGTTGCGGCGCATCGCCGCCGAGCGCTGGTTCCGGGCGAGCGCCGTGATCGGGTTGTGGCCGGCAAACAGCGAAGGCGACGACATTCTTGTTGTTCGCCGACGAGGCGCGCAGCACGCCGATCGCGGTGCTGCATACGCTGCGCCAGCAACTGCCGCGCCGCGAGGGCCGCGCCAATGTCGCGCTCGCCGATTTCGTCGCGCCGCGCGCGAGCGGGCTCGCCGATTATATCGGCGCCTTCGCCGTGACCGCCGGCATCGGCGAAGAGGCCGTGGTCGAGCGCTTCAAGCACGCCAACGACGATTATTCCGCGATCATGGCCAAGGCGCTCGCCGACCGGCTGGCCGAAGCGCTGGCGGAACGGCTGCACCAGCGCGTGCGCAAGGAATTCTGGGCCTATGCGCCCGATGAGGCGCTCGGCCAGCGGCGAACTCATCGGCGAGAAATATCGCGGCATCCGCCCGGCGCCCGGCTATCCGGCGCAGCCCGACCACAGCGAAAAGGCGACGCTGTTCACTCTGCTCGACGGCGAGCGGCAGATCGGCGTGCGGCTTACCGAAAGCTTCGCCATGTGGCCCGGCGCCTCGGTGTGCGGCCTCTATTTCAGCCATCCCGAAAGCTATTATTTCGGCGTCGGCAAGATCGAGCGCGACCAGGTCGAGGATTATGCCAAGCGCAAGGACTGGACGTTCGCGCAAGCCGAGAAATGGCTGGCGCCGATCCTCAATTACGATCCGCTGGCGGCGGTGCGCAACGCCGCCGAGTAATCGCGAATTAGCCTGAAGTCTGATAACGTTCTCGGGTCCGCTCTGCGCGGCAGTCTGGAACCGGGAGGAATGAATGGCCCAACTCGTCGTGATGTACAAAACGCCAAAGGACGCGGCAGCCTTCGACAAGCACTACGCTGAAAAACACGTGCCGCTCGCAAAGAAGATTCCCGGCGTCAGGAAATACGAGATCAGCCAAGGTCCCGTCGCGACGCCCGGCGGCCCGTCCGGCTATCACCTCGTCGCCATTCTGCAGTTCGACGATCTCGCCGCCATCCAGAGAGGTTTCGGCAGCGCCGAAGGCCAGGCCGCGGTAGCCGATGTGCAAACATTCGCCACCGGCGGCGTCGACATATTCATGTTCGACACCCGCCCGGCATGAGGCAAGTCCGGACGCGGCAATCAAACGAATTATCGCTCCGACCCCGGGTCCCGCGCCCTTAAGCCAACCCATTGCGCCCGATGACTTCCGAATAATAGCCGGCGCTCAGCTTCGGCGTGCGCTTCTGCGTAGCGTAGTCCACATGGATCAATCCGAAACGGGTGCCGTAACCCTCGGACCATTCAAAATTGTCCATCAGGCTCCAGAGGAAATAGCCGCGCACCGGCACGCCTTCGGAAGTCGCACGCTGCAACTGCGCCAGGTAGCTGCGCAAGAACATGATGCGGTCGGTGTCGTAGACGACGCCGTCCGCCGCCGGCTCGTCATTCGTGCCGCAGCCGTTTTCGCTGATGTAGATTTCTTTCACGTTCCAGATTTTCTGCAGGTGCCGCGGCGCCCAGTAGAGCGACTCGGGGCCGATGAACTGCCAGGACGAAGCCATCCGTGGATGGGATTTGGCGAACGGCACGACCTCGTAGCCCGGCGAGCGCCGATCGCGCGCACGTAGACCGGCATGTAGACGTTGATGCCGACAAAATCGACCGGGCTTGCGATCAGCCTTCAAATCTTCGTCGGTGAAATCCGGCGCGTCGGCTCCTGCGGCTGACAGGAATGCGTCGGTGTAGCGTCCTTCCAGCATGACCGTCAGATAGCCGGCATTGAGTTCGCGCGCGGCGTGTTCCGCGGCGGCGATATTCTCCGGCGTCTCGATGACCGGAACGACTGCGGCAATGTTCTCCGCCGGCCCGACTTTGGTGCCCGGCTTGGCCTGCGCCCGGATCGCCTGGACCGCGAGGCCGTGGCCGAGCACGGCATGGTGGCGGACCTGGTTCACGCGCGCGGCAGGCAGTTTGAGGCCGGGCGCGAAGCAGGCCGCTCCGGTAGCCCAGTTCAACGAAAGCGCTGCATCTCGTTGAGCGTGAAGAAGTGCTTGATCCGGTCGCTGAGCTTTCCGGCACATAACCGGCGTAATCCGCAAAGGCCTTCGCGGTGTCGCGGGATTCCCAGCCGCCGACGCTGTCCTGGAGCGCCTGCGGCAAATCCCAGTGATACAGCGTCGCGAACGGCTCGATACCGTTGACCGAGCAAATCGTCCGCCAGGCGATCGTAGAAGTCCAAGCCTTTGGCATTCGGCGTGCCGGTGCCTTGCGGAAAAATGCGCGGCCAGGAAATCGAGAACCGGTACGTCTCGCGCCCCCAGCGCCTTCATCAACTGCACGTCTTCCTTGTAGCGGTGGTAATGATCCACGGCGACGTCGCCGGTTTCGTTGTTGCGGATTTTGCCGGGCGTGTGCGCAAACGTGTCCCAGATGGACGGGCCTCTGCCGTCTTCGTTCCACGCGCCTTCGACCTGATATGACGCCGTGGCCGTGCCCCAAAGAAAACCTTGCGGGAAACTTCGCGGCCCGCATGGTCGCGAATCGATTTGCTGTCCTGCAATCTCGGCGTCGGCACGCCCGGCAGAATTCACGACCAGCGCGCCGGCGCCGCCGGTAAGTTTGATGAGATCGCGCCGCGATGCGCGACGTGCCAAAGCGTCGTTCATGCCACACCCTCCGAGACTTAAATCCGCCCCCGACGCGTCCGCTTCAGAGATTTGCGGCCACTAGGGCGATCAGGAGCAGCGCGGCGATCGCGATCACGCCCTGCAGCAGCGTGCCGGCAGTGACCGCGGCCAGCCCACGCAGCGGCGCAAACCCGGCGGTCTCTGTCGCCAACCAAAAATATTCGTCGTTGACATGGGAGATCGTCATCGCACCGACGCCAATAGCCAGAGCGGCAAGCGCCTTTCCGTTCTCGTCGCCAATTCCAAGGGGCGCCAGAATCGGCTGCACCATACCCGCGGTGGTGATGGCTGCGACGAGGGACGAACCCTGCAAGGTCTTTATCACCCCCGCGATCAGAAACGGAATCAGCAACCACCAAGCGTCCCGAAATGCCACTCCAAAAGACGCTCACCGAGCAGTTCCGCCATGCCGGTCTCCTGGCAAAGCCTCTGCAGGCCGCCCGCCGCGCCCGACGATCAGCAGCACACCCGAGACGTTGCCGAGGATGCGTCCGGTCCAGGCGGAGTCGGCAAGAAGCTTTATGCTCGGCCGCCAAAGGCCGAGCATCATGATGCCGAGTCCGACCAAAAGAAGCATGAGCGGGCGGCCGAGCCCAAGGACCATCTCCCGGGCCGGTCCCGCCGCCGAGCGGCTCGCTTGGAATGTCGCCGAGCGATTGCACTATCAACATCAGCAACGGGATCGCCGTCGCCGCAAGCAGGACGATCGCGGACCAACCGCCTCGCTTTTCCAGGACCGGGCGCGGCTCTTCCGTCGACGGCATGCGGCGCGGTTCCGCCGGCCGACAGCCATCGAGCCCAAGCAGCGCCAAACACAGCCAGCAAAACCGCCACCGGCAAACCAAACAATGCGACCCGGCCCCAGGCGGCGCCGAGGATGGAGGCGGCCGCGATCGGCACCGGCGAAAACAAGGCAGAGACCGTGGCTCGCCGAAATCGCCAGCGCCGGCGCGATCACGTCGGCCTCGCGCTTGGGCGCCGCGCCGCCGCCGATGGCCCGAAGCAAAGGCGTGAGCAGGGCAAAGGCGGCGGCGGGCGAAGCGCCGATTCCGGCAATCAGGCCCAAAAGCGCCGCCAGCCTGGTGGACCCCAGCCATCGCCAGCGATCGAGTTTTGCCGTGAGCCAATCGGAAGCCGTCGTGCTTTCGGCAAGACCGGCAATAAAGCCGGCGGCAACGATCACCAGTCCGGGCGAATAGATCGCCTGGGAAAAACCCGCGCCAAAGGCCTTGCCGAGAAAGCCGATGGAGAATCCGGCGGCCAAGCCAAACGCCGAGCCGACGACCATGATCGCAAGAAACGGATGAAAATGCCGCGACCGTGTTGCGACGACCAGAACGACGACCGATGCAAGTAAAAGGAGCGCCTGGAAAAAAGGCATGCCGGACATCGATATTCGACCCCGCTATACAGAGCACGATGCGGCTGTGCCCCGGCTGCCAAGTTTGCCCTGGCAAGCCGCTTTTACTTTAGTATGGGGTCGCGGCAAATGGGGAAGCCTATTCAGGAAGCCGCCAGTGCTGCCGCTGGCACGGGATTGGCATTTAGCTGAACGTGCGAGGATCAAGCCGATGCGCGTCTGTGATCCCGCAGCTCGTTCGGGTGCCGGGCGCTCGGCGCCCTCGTGCTTGTCATCACGCTGATCTCGGCGCGCGGGCCCGGCGCGTCGCCGCGGCGCCAGATTTCATCCATGCCGAAGGGAACGCGCCTCGTCGACGCCCAGGCAGGCCGTTTTACCGTCAAGGGAATCAATCTCGGGAACTGGCTGGTCCCCGAAGGCTACATGTTCAAGTTCGCCCAAGCCCGCGCCCCGAAGCAGATCGCCGGCGTGATCGAGGCGCTGGTCGGTCCCGAGGAGGCGTCTCGATTTTGGGCCAGTTCCGCGACGTCTACGTCGCCGAAGACGACATCCGATTCATCAAGGCCGCCGGATTTAATACCGTGCGCGTACCGTTGCATTGGCGGCTTTTCGTCGAACCCGGCGATGGCGGCGCTGACCGGTTCGAAGGACAGGGCTGGCTTCTGCTCGACCGGCTCGTCGCAATGGTGCCGGGAATACGAGCTGCGCGTCATCCTCGATCTGCACGCCGCGCCCGGCGGCCAGACCGGGGTCAATCACGATGACGGCAGCGGCTTCCCGCTCACATTCTACGTGCCGCGATATCGGCGGCTCACTATCGCGCTGTGGCGCGCGCTCGCCGCACATTATCACGACGAGCCGGCCGATACTCGGCTACGACCTTCTGAACGAGCCGATCTCGCCCTATAGCGACGAGGATTATCTCAATCCGCGACTGGAGCCGCTCTACCGCGATATCGTGGCCGCCATTCGCAGCGTCGATACCAACCATCTGGTGCTGCTCGCCGGCGCGCAGTGGAGCACAAGCTTTGCGGTATTCGGCCGGCCTTTCGACGCCAATGCCGTCTACACCTATCATAAATTCTGGGCCAGCCCGACCCGCGACTCGCTGCAGAGCTATCTGAATTTCAGCAAGCGCTGGAATGTGCCTTTGCTGATCGGCGAGACCGGCGAACTTACGAACGACTGGAACGAAACGTTCCGCCGGCTGCATGAGCGGTTCGGCATCGGATGGTGTTTCTGGCCGTACAAGAACCTCGACTTCGACCACTGCGGTTGTCTCAATTGAAAAGCCGGCCGGATGGGATTTGGTCGTCAAAGCCAGCAGCTCGGCTGGCGGAACAATCGAGCCGAGCTCGTTGCCGCCGCGGCGAGCAGGTGCTGGCGATCCTCAATGCCTATCTGGAAGCTGCAAGGTTCAGGAACGTGCGCATCAACCGCAGTTATCTCAACTCCCTTGGCCTCGCGGCGCCATAGTCCCGTCTTCCAATAACCCGCCGCGCATCTATGCAGCGTCGCCCTTGCGCCCGATGGCGCGTTCCAGGAACAGCGCCGCCTCGAGCGCGGCGCGGTCACGGCCGAAGCGGCCGATGATCTGTACGCCCAGCGGCAGGTCGCCGTCGCTCAATCCCGGGACGTTGACGCACGGCGTCCCCATCAGCGTCCAGAGCCGGTTGAATGCCGGATCGCCGGTTGAGCCAAAGCCCTGCGGCGCCGCGCCGGGCGCCGACGGCGTGAGCATCACATCATATTCGCCGATCCAATCCCCGAATGCTTGTCGCGCCCGCGAGGCGGTGCGGCGCGCGGCGTTGTACTCCTCCGCGGTGATCGCCGCGGCGCGGTCGAGCACGACGCGCAACGGCTTTGAAATCTCATCGCGATGACGGTCGTATTCGGAGGCGAGCGCTCGAAACGCTTCGTAGTCCTGGATGATGAATTGCGCGCGGTGGGCGTCTTCAAGGATCGGCGGCAATTTCAGTTCGCCCACCACCGCACCGGCTGACTGCGCAGCGCGGGCGGCAACCTCGATCGCGCCGTGCATCGCCGCGCTCGCCTGCGGCCACAAATGCGTGCGCACAAGGGCGATCCGCGGCGTCGCGGGGGTGCCGCGATCGACGCGCAGATCGCGCTCGGCGATCGCCGCCGCCGCAAAGGCCACGTCGGCGACGCCGGCGGCGAACAGGCCGGGCGTATCGAGATGCCAGGCGAAACATTTCATGCCGACGGTCGGGATCAGCCGGTAGGACGGTTTGAAGCCGACGACACCGCAAAACGCCGCTGGCCGGATGACGGAGCCTGCGGTCTGACTGCCAAGCGCGATCGGCAGCATTGCGGCGGCGATCGCCGCGGCCGAGCCCGAAGACGAGCCGCCGGGCGTATGCGCAAGGTTTCTCGGATTGCGGGTGACAGACGGCACCAGCGAGGCAAATTCGGTGGTTACCGTCTTGCCGAGCACCAAACCGCCGGCGCGCCGCGCCAGAACGACCGCTGCGGCATCGGCCCGCGGCCGATATCCGGCGTAGATGCGCGATCCATACTGTGTCGGCAGATCGGCGGTGTCGTAGATGTCCTTGACGCCGATCGGCAGACCGCGCAGCGGCGCCGCGGCGAGACCAGGCTCTTCCGCCGCGCGCCGCGCCGCATCGATGTCGAGGGCAACGAATGCTCCGATCTTTGTCTCATGGGCCGCGATGGCCTCGGCGCAGAGCTCGACGACGGCACGCGGGGAAAGTTCGCCGGCTTCGATGCGGCGGGCGAGATCGAGCGCAGCGAGCATCATTTGCCCTCAATCATGGCGATGAGGCGCGCGGTTGCATGTCGCACGACGGGAAATGCGACAAAAGCGGTGACCGCCGCCACCGGCCAGCCAACCAGAAAGGCGGAAAGCCAACGTGGCACGAAGTCAACACGAGGGCCGATATTCACGTAGGTCACGGCGCAACTTGCAACCAACACCACGACCCCGGTGGCGAGAATGGGAAAGACGAACCTCGCCTTACCTTCCATGGTTCTCCCCTGTCTCACGATCTGGACGGAAAGACGCCGCCCGATCAAGGCCGGCCGTCTCCGCAGCGACATGGTTAACGCACGCTTTCGCGCTGGCAAGCACGCCTATCATTGAACAGTCCTTAACAGAAATCCTCGCATTGTTGGGGCATGTCGCGTTGCGTGCGGTGGTGGCTTTTTGGGGCTGCGGTCGTTGCCGCGTTGAGCGCGCTCGCCGGCTGCAGCCACTACCTCTACGCCGAGCGCGAACCCTGGCGCCACGAGGCCGAGGCCGCCTGCATCAATTCCGGCGCCGTGAAAAAGTCGCCGGAACGCGTTCGCATCGCCGCGATCAGCGGGCCGGGGGTCTGCGGCGCGGATTTTCCCTTGCGGGTCTCGGCGCTCGGCGAGAGCGCACCGCTCGGCTATGACGACGAGCCTTTGCGTCCTCCCGGCGCGATCCCGGACGCCGCGCTGCCGCAGCGCTGGCCGGTGATTCAGTCGAACGCACTGCCACCGCCGCAATACACACCTTCGCCCTACAACACGCCGGCGCCCGATCCCCAGTACAGCGCGCCGCAAGCCGGTCCGGTGCAGGCGGTGCCGGTGCAACGCGCTCCGTTGCAAGCTGGCCCCCTGCCCGCGTCGCAACAAGCCGGCGCGCCGATGTCAATCTATGCCCCCGGCGTTGCGGTGCCCGAGGAGGATGGTGCCGACTTCCAGCCGGCGCCGCCGCCGCCCTATGAAGGCGCGCCCGCCGCCGCCGCACCGCCGATGCCGAGGTATCCACCCCCGCCGACTTACACGCCACGCGTCGAGACAGCCGCACCCGTCGGGGGGGAGGAACAGGTGCCGCTCGGTTGGCCTCGCACACCGGCGGTGACCGCCGCGGGCGGCCAGGTCGCGGTGAGACCGCCGGCAACGCTCGCCTGCCCCATCGTTTCCGCGCTCGATCAATGGATCACCGCGGCGGTACAGCCGGCGGCGCTGCGCTGGTTCCGCCAGCCGGTCGTCGAGATCAAACAAATCTCCGCCTATTCCTGCCGCGGCATGAACGGCGATGCGAACGCGCATATTTCCGAGCATGCGTTCGGCAACGCGCTCGACATCGCCGAATTCACGCTCGCCGACAGCCACAGGATCAGCGTGCAATATGGCTGGCGCGGAACGCCGGAGGAGCAGGGTTTTCTGCATGACGTGCAGCTCGCCGCCTGTCAGGAATTCTCCACCGTGCTCGCGCCCGGCGCCAACGTCTATCACTACAATCACATTCACGTCGATCTGATGCGACACAGCAGCGGCCGCCACATCTGCGAGCCCGCGGCAATCCCGGGCGAGGTCGTGGCCGAACGCGCGCGGGCGCGATACGCGGCACAACATTACGGCGATCCGGGCGTCACCGGCTCGCTCAAGAACAAATCCTACCGGCCGGCGCTCGGTTATTCCGGCGAGGATGACGAGCTTTTGCCGCTCGCCGTGCCGGGCGAGGACTAGGCGCGCGATCCGCTAGTCTAGCCGCCTGTTGGATCTGCGGTGCCCGTTTGGCCATCCAACTTTTCTGCAGCTGTGTGACCACTCTCCGGCTTTCCTGAGAGAAACTCAGTCCCGGCCGTCAGCAAAAACGATGGATTGTGCTGCGCATCACAGGTCGCCCTAATGGAATTGGATAGCGTGACATCAGGTCGCCGGGGACATGGAGGCATTCATGATCATCACGAGCCTGAGTGACGCGCTCTTCCGACAAGGGCCGTTGCAAAAGCCCAGGATCCCCAGGCAAGGCAGGTCTTTCGGTGGCTGGAGAGCAGCCAGCAAATTGGGAGTTGCGTTGATTGTTGTTACCGCCGCGCTGTCCACCGCGGCCTATGCGGGCAAGGGTGGTGGCGGCGGCGGCGGTGGCGGTGGCGGCCACAGTTTCGGTGGCGGCGGTCACGGTTTCGGCGGCCTCGGCGGCGGTGGCCACGGTTTCGGCGGCCTGGGCGGCGGCCACAGCTTCGGCGGCGGCCACGGTTTCGGCGGTCATGGCGGTGGTGGTCACGAAGGCAGTCATCTTGCGAGCAACCATGGCGGTCACGGTGATGGCCACGGCGACCATGGCGGCAGCCGCGGCGCCGATGGTCACGGCGGCAGCCATCACGCCGGCGGTCATGGTGGCCATTCGCATGATGCAGCAGCCGGCGCATTACGCGCGCCGCTGTATTGGCTGTCCTGGCCGTTCGGCTATTACGTAACAGCCGATCTGACGTCGGCATGCAGCGAAGACGTCAACGATGTCGCTGGCCTGCCAATTGATCAATATCGACAGGCCATCGTGCCGCCGACCGACGCCCAGCGAGCCGCGCTCGATGAGCTCGCGAACGCCACAGCGAATGCGGCAGAGAATATCAAAGCGGCCTGCCCGGCGGATTTTTCGTTAACCGCGCCTGGCCGGCTTGCGGCCATGCAGCAGCGCATCGAGGCAATGATCGCGGCGGTACAGACCGAGCAGCCGCCGCTGGAGAAATTCTACGGGCTGCTCAACGACGAGCAGAAAGCGCGGCTCAACGCCATCGGCGTCAATCAGCACCCCAGCGAAACTGCGTCAGCGAGCGCAAAGGAATCCGAGCTCGCCCAAAACTGCAGCACCACGCAGCTCGGCGGGTTGCAATTGCCGAGCGCCGAAATCGACAAGACAGTGCGTCCGACCGACGAGCAGCGCATGATCCTGGTCGGCTTGCAGAACGCCACCACCCAGGCGGCGGCGGATCTGATCAAGACAAGCTGCGTGAGCAATAACCCGTTCACGCCGGCGGCAAGGCTGGCCGCGCTCGGCAAACGGCTCGAGGCCATGCTGCAGTCGGTCAAGACGGTGCGGACGGCGCTCAGCGACTTCTACGGCAAGCTGTCCGACGAGCAGAAGGCGAAGTTCGAAGCCATCGGCCCGCAGTTGACAGGTGACGATGCGTCGGATGAGGCAGCTGACGAGCCGGAAGAAAAGCCCGCCCAGACCTACGTTCGCAAGACGTATAGCCGCGACGTGCCCTCCGTTGCACTCGTCATCCGGCACTTGATGCCGTTTTAGAGTAGTAGCAGGCCCAGCTGCGGCGGATCTAAAAGGTGCGACCGGGTTTCCGGTCGCGCCCGCTTTTTTTGATAAGCCGTAGCCCGCAATCACGATTGCTGCATTTACTTCCTTGGCCAGACGCCGAGGTCCTCGAGCTCCTTCATCGCCTTGTCGGTAAACTCGGCCTTCGGGCCATTGCCGCCGATGACGAACATCAGGATCGCGTCATCACCATTGTCGGCCGCTTTGACATTCTCAAACCGCCGGATCGCACCCGGCGGAAAGGAGATGACGTCGAGCGGATTGAGGTCGACCGATTCGACCTGGCCTTTTTCGTTCTCCCAGGAGCAGCGCCAGACGCCGGTCATCGGAATGAACGTTTCGTTGGTATCGTGGTTGTGCATCATCGGGCCCTTGCCGGGCTTGGCGCGGCAATAGCCGAGATTGAAGCCTTCGGTGATCGGAATAGCCGCCAGCCGCGACGCGTCGTCACCAACCGGAGAGGTTACCGCGCCGCCCTCGTCCTCCGGCGGTTGAAAGCCGATGACGTTATAGAGGGTGCGCTCACAATGCGGCGACTTGCTGTCGGGAAGTCCGCCATCGGAACCCCTGAGATCTTTGAAGCGCGCGACGCGCTTTAACATATCGGCTCGCGACACGCCGAATTTGGGCAGCATTTCCATGATCGTCTCCTCCTCTTTCAGCGTTGAATTTTGATTTTCCCGCATCGCGCTGTCAACGCGTTTGCGCGTGCTCGCCGTCAGCTGCCAGAGCGCCGACCCGAATAGGCGATCCTGTGACTTCGGTCACAGCATCGCGGCCAGTATCCGCGCACGTTCGCAATATCGAAGTCGTGCTTCCAGGAGGACATTCATGCGTAAGACATTGCTTACTGCTCTCGCCGCAGTGATTCTTCTGTCAGGTGGAGCGTTTCTCAGCCGCGCCAGCGCGATGCCGATTGCGACGCCGTCGGCACTCGCCGTCCCGGCCGCAAATGCCGGACTCTGTCGAAAAGGCTGCCGTGGCCTGCGGCTATTACGGCTGCAGGCGGGTATGGCCGCGCTATCGATACTACGGCGGATATTATTATCGGCCGTACGCGTATTATCGGCCGTACGCGTATTATCGACCGTACGCCTATTACGGCCGGCGCTGGTACTGGTGACCGCTCAACGGGCCACGCTCCTGAATCCCGGAGCGTGGCTTGTGCGTTTCTAGGTTTCGCCTAGTTCTTTCCGGCCGCCTGCATCTGCGCGAGCAAGGCTGCGGTCGGCCAACAGTCGACGCGCAGCCGGTTGCGCTTCTGATAGTCACCGAGCGCAGCGCGGGTCTTCATCCCGGCCTTGCCGTCGATCTTGTCGTGGTAGTAACCGCGCGCTGCGAGAATTTCCTGCATGCGGTCGAGATCGCGGGTCGGAAGCTGCGCGACCTTTCCCCACGGCGTCTCGAACGGCCGCGGGTCGACGATGCGGTCGCTCAGATGACCGACGAACAGAACGTAGAGATCGGAAAAATTGTACTCTTTGATGGCGAAATAGTTTCTGGTGGCGAGGAAGGCCGGTCCGTACAGCGCGGCCGGCTGCAACAGCGACGCCGGTTCGGCCCGTTCCGCCGGCGACAGGTTGCGCCCATAGGCCGGGATAAAGCCGCGTTTGAGCCATTCCCCGATCGGATAAGTGTTTTCGGGCACGCCGATGGCGCAGTCAACGTCGGCCGGGGCGCGCACCTCGTAGGCCCAGCGCACATCGCGCTGCCAGCCTTTGTCGACCAACTGCTTGGCCGCCGAGGCGAGCGCGTCCGGCACCGAGTTCCAAATGTCACGGCGGCCGTCGCCGTCGAAATCGACCGCGTATTTGTAAAAATCCGAAGGCAGGAACTGAGTCAATCCCATGGCGCCGGCCCAGGAGCTTTTCATGTCGGCAAGCTTGACGGAGCCGTCCTCCAGCATTTTGAGCGCAAGCAGAAATTCTTCGCGGAATTTTTCTTTGCGCTTGCCGAAATAGGCCTGCGTTGCCAGCACGCGGATGGCGCCGTGCGTGTCGCGAGAACGCCCGTAATCGGTTTCGCGGCCGAAAATCGCCAGCAGCACTGTCGGGGCAACCCCGAACTGCCGTTCGATCGCGGTAAGCGGAGTGCGGTACTGATCGAGCAGCTTGCGGCCTTGCGCCGCCAGGCGGTCGAACGTCGTCTCCTTCAGATAATCCGCCGGGGTTTGGACGAATTCCGGTTGCCCGCGGCTAGGCTGTTCGGGCCTTCCCGGAAGAATCAGTTCCGGCAGCGACAAATCGGGCTCGAGGCCGCGCGTCGCCATATCGAAGGTGGCGCGCGACACGCCGAGTTCGTGCGCCTGCGGCCACAGCGATTGCAGCCAGGTTTGGAAAGCGACGTCCGCCGCCGACGCGCCGTGACCACACAGCAGGCTGCCGAGTAAGGCGGCCGCAAAAATTATCGGGGCGATTCTCATCGCCCCGACTGTCACCGCCGCACGAACGAAATGCAACCGCTCAGACCGCGCCAGCCTACCGTCGCGGCGGCGTGGTTTTCTGAAAGCTTGGCCGGGCCGCGAGCCGGTCGTAATAGGCCGACAATGATTTCGCCGCCGCCATGGCGGCGCCGGATTCGGGAAAGTTTTTCAAATAGGCCAGAATTGGCATCAGATTGATGTCGGCGAAGGTGAAGCTGTCGCCGGCGAGAAAGCCGCCTTTGGCGACGGCGCGATCCAGCAAATCGAGCTCCTCCTTGACCGCCGGCGCAACCGCGTCAATCGCTTTGCGATCGGGCGAACCGTCGGCGGTTTTCGGGAAGACATAGTTCAACAGGTAGGTTCGAACCAATGTTCCGTCCATTTTGGTGTTGACCAGCGACACCCATTGTTCGGTGAGCGCGGCATGGCGCGGATCGGTCGGGATCAGTTTGGGGCCGGGAAAGCTGAGATCGAGATAGGTGGCGATTGCCTTCGACTCGCACAGCTCGAAATCGCCGTGGCGCATCACCGGAACCTTGCCGAAGGGATGAATGGCATTGACCTCCGGCGAATGCGGCGGCATCGGCTTGAGATCGTAAGGGATCGCTTTTTCTTCGCAAACCATGCAGGCGGCCCGCGTGTAGGTCGACGGCGCCGGACCCATGATTTCAATCTTTTCCATCTCCCTCTCCTCTGATGCCGACCTGCAGGCGTCGCTTACTGCCGTACCCCTGGCTCGGTTCGCGGCCATTAATAGTTTACCATGCGGTTAAGCATAGGCACTTGCCAAGAACTGTCAAGGCCGAGCGCACGACGCCGGACCTTACGGTCGACAGCCGGTTCGCCGCCTACCGCACAGCAACGATAAACAGGCGTGGAAATCTCAACAGCACCTTGCCGTCGACGCGCGGCTCGTACGCGGACACGATACTCTCCGTGTAAGCGGCGAGAAACTGTCCGCGCCCGGCAGTGTCAAGCAAAGACAGATAAGGTTGCAGCGAAGAGCCCTTGAACCACTCGACGATGGCTTGCGGCGTCGCCATCACGTGATTGTAGATGCTGTGCCAAATATCGATGCGCGAACAACTCGGCTTGAGCAGATCGTAATAGGCCTCGGGCGGCAAGAGGTCGGCGCGCGGAACGGCGGCCGCCAACTCATTCGCCCAAGGGCCGTGTCCGGCCACCTCGCGCTGCAGCGCGTTCGCCGGCTCGTGCGTATTGTCGGGCATTTGTACCGCGAGCACCCCGCCGGCCGGCAGGGCCTCAAGCAACCGGTGCAATACCTGCGGATGATCAGGCACCCATTGCAAGGCTGCATTGGCGAACAGGAGATCGGTTTGCGGGGCCGGAGTCCAGCTCGCGATATCGGCCTCGATAAATGTACAACCGGGCAGCCGCTCGCGCGCCTTGCGCAGCATGTCAGGCGACGAGTCGAGCCCGATCAGCTCGGATTGCGGAAAGCGCTCAAGAAGAAGCTCGGTCGAGTTGCCCGGCCCACAGCCGAGATCCACGACCAGACGCGGCCGCTGCAGCGGCACCTGCGCCAACAGATCACGCGGCGGGCGGGTGCGCTCGTCCTCGAACTTCAGATATTGCCGTGCGCTCCAATCTTCCATCGCCCGTTCCGTATCGTCCGGCCTGGCCGCAAACGAAAAAATTATTCGGCAGGAGCACCGTGCGGCGGCGCAACCTCTGCCTTTGCCGCGACCGCCGCGGCGCATCGGCGATCGGCCGCCAGCAGCATATACACCGCCGGTACCACGAACAGCGTGAACAAGGTGCCGATGGAAAGGCCGGAGGCGATGACCAGCCCCATTTGAAACCGGGACACGGCGCCTGCCCCGCCGGCCGTGATCAGCGGGACCACGCCAAGCACCATAGCCGCCGTCGTCATCAAAATGGGCCGCAGCCTGATGGCGGCGGCCTGCTCGATCGCCTCGCGCTTGCCTCGGCCCTCGGCCTGCAGGTCGTTGGCGAACTGCACGATCAGAATACCGTGTTTGCTGATCAGGCCCATCAGCGTCACCAGTCCTACTTCGGTATAGATATTGAGCGAAGCGCCGGCGATGCCGACGCTGACGAAAATCAGCGCGCCGGCGATCGACATCGGCACCGAGACCAGGATGATGACCGGATCGCGGAAGCTTTCGAACAACGCGGCCAGCGCCAGGAAGATGATGATCAGCGCGAACCCGAAGGTTGTGACGAAACCGCTGGTCTCCTGGATGTATTGCCGGCTCAGCCCGCCGTAATCGACCGAATAGTCGCGCGGCAGCGTACGTGCCGCCAAATCCTGCAGGTAGGCGATGGCGTCGCCCTGGGAAACCCCGGGCATGGCGACGCCCTGGATGGTGGCGCTGTTGAGCTGCTGGAAGTGGTTGAGCGATTCCGGAACCGTTTTGGTCGAGACGGTGGCGACGGTCGACAACGGCACCAGTGCCCCGTCGGCAGTGCGGATGTGATAGTCGAGCAATTGCTGCGGGTTCAGCCGGAACCGCTGCTGCACCTGCGGGATGACCTTATAGGAGCGCCCGCTCATGCTGAAGTAATTGACATAGCCGCCGCCCAGCATCGAGGCGAGCGCGCCGCCGACGTCGCTCATCTTCAGGCCGAGCTGCGCGGTCTTGTCGCGATCGATGGTGATATTGGATTGCGGATTGTCGATCTTCAGATCGCAGTCGAGAAAGATGAAATTGCCGCTCTGCTGCGCCTCGCGCAGGAATTTTTGCGCAATGTCGTAGAGGCGCTCGAACGATTCCGTGGTGCCGATCACGAACTGAACCGGCAGTCCGATGCTTCCCGGCAGCGGCGGCGGCTGGAAAGCCACCACGCGAATGCCCGCGATCTTGCTCAATTGCTGTTGCACCACCGGCTGCAACGCATTGGTGGACTTGGTGCGAAAGTCCCACGGTTTCAGCGCCATGCCCGAGATCGATTGGCCGGGCATGTCGATCTGAAAGACGTGCTCGGTCTCGGGATGCTCGACGAAAAGCTTGTAGACTTGGCGCGAATAAAGCTGCCGCTGCTTGAGTGTGGCATTCGGCGCGGCAATCGATTGCGACAGGATGACGCCCTGATCCTCCTGCGGGGCAAGCTCGGTATGGGCAGTGATGAACAAAAAGTAGATGCTCGAAAGCACGACCAGCGCGAATACCACCGTCACGGGCAGGTAATCGAGGCTGCGATGCAGGCGCCGCTCGTAGGCGCCGCGCAGCCAATTGAAGCCGCGGTCGATATAATAGGTCAGCTTTTCTTCCCAGCCGCGGTGCAGCGGGTCGGGCGCCTTGAGGAGGCGCGAGCACAGCATCGGCGATAGGGTCAACGCCACGATGCCGGAGACGGTAACCGCGCCGACCAGCGCGAAGGCGAATTCGGCGAACAGCGCACCGGTCAGACCGCTCTGGAAGCCGATCGGTACGTAGACCGCGCCCAAGACCACGGTCATCGCGATGATCGGCCAGCCGAGCTCGCGCGCCGCCGTCATCGCGGCCGGGACTGGCGCTACCCCTTCCTCGAGATGACGACTGACGTTCTCAACGACGATGATCGCATCGTCGACGACGAGGCCGATCGCCAGCACCAGCGCCAGCAAGGTGAGCAGATTGATCGAATAGCCAAGGGCCAAAAGGATAATGAGCGTGCCGACCAGCGATAGCGGAATGGCGATGGTCGGGATCAGCGACGACCGCACCGATCCTAGGAACATGAAGACGACAAGCGTGACGATGATCAGCGCTTCGACCAGGCTGAGCACGACCTCGTAGATCGCGGCGTTCACGAATTCGGTGGAGTCGTAGACGATGGCGCCATCGAGCCCGCGAGGCAACTGATCGTGGATATCGGGCCAGATCTTGTGCACGCCGCGGACCACTTCGAGGAGATTGGCCGCGGGCGCCACCTGGACACCGATATAAACCGCTTGCTTGCCGTCGAAGCCGACTTCGGATTCGTAGTCTTCGGAGCCAAGCGAAACATTGGCGACGTCCTGCAGACGGACCACCGCGCCGTTGACCTGCTTGATCACGAGGTTGCGGAACTCGCTTGCGGTGTGCAGGCCGGTCGACGCGGTGAGGTTGACCTGCACCATCTGGCCTTTGGTCGTGCCGATGCCGGATATGAAGTCGTTGGCGGCAAGCGCCTGACTGACGTCGGTCGCCGTCAGCCCGAACGCTGCGAGCTTTTGCGGGTCGAGCCACGCCCGCAAGGCGAACACCTTTTGGCCGAGCAGTTCCGCGGTCTGCACGCCGGGTATGGTCTGCAGCTTGGGCTGCACGACGCGGGTGAGGTAGTCGGTGATCTGGTTCGGCGCCAGCGTGTCGCTGTCGAAGCCGAGATACATGGCATCGATGGTCTGGCCGATCTTGACGGTGAGTACCGGCTGCTGCGTGCCGGTCGGCAACTGATTGAGGACCGAAGCGATCTTGGTGTTGATCTCGGTCAACGCCTTGTCGGGATCGTAATTGAGCCGCAGATAAATGGTGATCGTGCTCGTGCTGCTCTGGCTGGTCGACGTCATGTAGTCGATGCCGTAGGCTTGGGCGATCGCGATCTCGAGCGGCGTGGTGATGAAGCCGGCCACCACGTCGGGATCGGCGCCGTAATAGGTCGTCGTCACCGTCACGACCGCGTTCTCGGTGCGCGGATATTGCAGGACCGGCAGCGCGTAGTAGGCACGTACGCCGACGACCAGAATAAACAGGCTGATCACCGAGGCCAGCACTGGCCGGCGAATGAAGATGTCGGTGAAATTCATGGCGGCGACCTGCTAGCGATCGATCGGAACCGGCGCCGCATCCGCCGTTGGCGTGATCGAATTGTCGATCAAAACCACCGATCCGTTGTGCAGCTTGATCTGGCCGCCGGTCACGACCATATCGCCGTCCTCGATGCCTTTGAGCACGGCGACCTGGTCGCCGCGCGTCCGGCCCACGGTCACGAAAGTCTGCCGCGCGATCAATTGCGGTTTACCGTCGGCGTCGTGCTCCTTGCCGTCGACGACGACGTACACCGTGTCGCCGTAGGGGTTGTAGGTGATCGCGGTCTGCGGCAGCGTGACATAATTTTGCGGCGAGCCGGTGGCGATATCGACCGTCGCATACATGCCCGGCAACAGTTTGTGGTCCGGATTTTTCAGCGTCGCGCGGACCTGAACGTTGCGGCTGCCGGTATCGACTTTCGGATTGATCGCCGATATCTCGCCGGTGAAGCCCTGATCCTTGAACGCGTCGATCTTGACCGTCACAGGCTGACCCAGCCGGACCTGATCGACCGCCTGCTGCGGCACGAAGAAATCGACGAAAATAGGATCGAGCGCTTGCAGCGTCACGATCACCGTCCCGGGGCCGAGATATTGCCCGAGATCGACGGCGCGTATGCCGAGGTGGCCGGCGAACGGCGCGCGCAGAAATTTCTTCTCGATGACGGCTTTTTGCTGGGCGACTTGCGCCTGCGCATTTTTCAGATTGGCCGCGTCGGTGTCCAAGGTTGCCTGACTGACGGCCTGCATCTTGAATTGCTTCTGGTCGCGCTCATAGGTGATATCGCTCAGCGCCGCCATCGCCTGCAAGGACTGCAGCTTCGCATCATCGTCCGTCGTGCGCAGCTTGAGGAGTATCGCACCCGCATCGACATCGTCGCCGGAATTGAACGAGATCGAACTCGACGACGCCGGAGAGCTCCAGCGACAGATCGGCGCCCTTTACGGCGCGCAAGCTGCCGATCGCCTCGATCTTGGCTTGCCATTCGCTCAACCCGGCCTTGGCAGCCGAGATCGTCTGCGGCGGGTTACTCAACGCCCCGATGAATTTCTTGATCATGGCGGCCTTGAAAACCTGGAATCCGAAGATCCCGCCGAACACGATGGCGACCGCCACGAGCATGATCACCATGCGCTTGATCATTTATTGGACTCCATTTTGATCGGCGGCGGCGTGTCGCTGGCTGCCTGAACGAGTTGCGGCTCGGGGCTCAGCGGATCGGGCACCACATCGATGCGGTTCCACCAGCCGCCGCCGAGCGCCTGGAACAGGGCGGCGGTGTCGGCGTAGCGCGCCGCTTGCGCCTGGACCAAGGCGAGCCGGGCCTGCTGATAGCTTCGTTCGGCGTTGAGCAGGACCACGTAAGTGATGGCGCCGAGGCGATACTGACCGCGCGTCAGGTCGAACGTGTCGGATGCGGCGCGAACCGCGCGCTGCTGCGCCTTGAGCGTGGCGGCGTCCAATTGCAGCGCCCGCAGCACATCGGCGACGTTCCGAAAAGCGGTCAACACGGTGTTGCGATATTGCGCATCGGCCATTTCATAAGCGGCTTTGGCCGCGCGCTCCTGATGCAGAAGAGTAAAGCCGTGGAACATCGGTTGTGTGGCGCCCGCCCCGAGGGTCCAGATTGTCGAGGCCGGCGTGAACAGCGCGGCCGGAGTCAAGCCCAGCGTGCCGTACTGTGCGGTGAGGCTTAATTGAGGCAGCCTGTTGGCAAAGGCGACGCCGATCAGGGCGCTGGCCTGATGCAGCTGCGCTTGCGCCGCGCGCACATCAGGCCGCTGCTCGACAAGCTGTGAAGGCACGCTGACCGGAAGGCTGGTCGGCAGGCGGAACGATGCCAGCGTCAGATGCTCGCGCACTGCCTGGCTCGGGAAGTGGCCGATCAACGCCAGCAGCACGTGATGCTGCTGCTCAAGCTGCTTCTGCAACGGCGGTAAGGTGGCCTGTGTCGTCGCCACCTCGGATTCCTGCTGCAGCACATCGGCGCGAGTGGCGGCGCCGGCGTCGAATTGATTGCGCACGACCACGAGCTGGTCGCTTTCCGCTTTGATGATCTCTTGCGTTGCTTCGATTTGCCCGCGCAGCGAGGCTTCCTGGACGGCGGCTGTCACCACGTTGGCCGTCAGCGTCAGAAACGTCGCTTCGAGCTCGAAGCGCTGATATTCGGCGACCGCCGCATTGGCCTCGATCTGCCGCCGCTGGCCGCCGAACACATCGGGCGCATAGGAGACATTGACGGTCGCCTGGTACAAATTAAAGATCTCCGCCGGACCGGACAGGCCGAATTCCGCTGGCGAGAATTGTTGGCGCGTGACGTTGGCGGCGCCGTCTGCGCTCGGCAACAGCGCGCCGGCGGACGCATAGAGGCTTTCCTTGGCCTGCCAGAGGACGGCCTGGGCAGCCTGCAGGCTCGGATTGGCGCGGAGCGCTTCGGCGACCAGTGCGTCGATCTCCTTCGAGTGAAATACCTTCCACCACTCGGCCGGAATATCGCGGCCCATGGCGAACGATTGCGCCGCGCCACCGGCGACATCGGCCGCGGGCGTTGTCGCCGGCGGCGTATCGGCCGTGTAGCCGCTGACCGGCGGTGCCGGCGGCGGCTTGAAGTCGGGACCGACGGCGCAGGCCGCCAATGTTCCGAACGACAGCGCGATGCCGGCTGCTTTCGGCCCCAAACTGCCGAAACCGCCCAAACGCCTTACCTGACGCGCGCCAGCCTGCCGGCCTTGGCGCCGCCTGAACTGCCCCAACCAAATTCGCACTTGTCCACCCTTAACAAAGGCAGACTAGTTATTTACTATCCGGTTAGTCAATAACTTGACTTTTGTGATTCGGGGAGCCCTAGGTCATCAATGACTGACCTGATGGATACGCGCACCGAAACCCGGCGCCGGCGCAAGGCTGAACGCCCGCAGGAAATCGTCGAAGCCGCGTTCATCGAGTTTTCGCGCAACGGCTACGCGACGACCACGCTCGATCAGATCGCCGAGCGCGCCGGCGTCACCAAGGGCACGATCTACGTCTATTTCGCGAACAAGGAGCACTTGTTCATTTCAATGGTGCGCGAAGCCATGAAGGCGACGCTCGACACCGTGCACGACATGTTCGAACGCCACGACGGCTCGACCGCCGATCTCTTGCGGGCCCAATTCAGTTTCATTTACCAGCACGTCGTCGAAGACCGGCGGCGGCGCGAGGTGGTGCGCATGCTGATCGCCGAAGCGTCGCGTTTCCCCGCGCTTGCCGACCGTTATCACGAGGAAATCCATCGTCCCTGCGTGGAATTGCTCAAGCGGGCGATCCAGCGGGGCATGGATCGCGGCGAGATCAGGCGTTCGGCAGTGACCGAGTGTCCGCTGGTCATCATCGCGCCGATCGCGCTGGTCGATGTCTGGATGATGATGTTCGATGACCGTCATCCGCTCGACCTGAAGACTTATTTCGATGCCCACCTCGATCTGGTGTTGAACGGATTGCTGGCGAAGCAGCCGTAAACGCCGCAGCTCCGCCGGCGCGGACCGTCAATTCGCATCGCGCGCGCTTCGCGCTGGAGCCCGCGACAGGATCGCTTCCGCTCAGAAGCGCGGCGCGCGAGGGGGGCCGCTTCTACCGGCAGCCCCCGGGGCCGGGCGCGGCTTCATCGGCAGCAGGCCTTCGCGCTGCAGCTTCTTGCGGGCGAGCTTGCGAGCGCGGCGGATGGCCTCCGCCTTCTCCCGGACTTTTCGCACGGAAGGTTTTTCATAATGGCCGCGGAGCTTCATCTCGCGGAAAACGCCCTCGCGCTGCATCTTTTTCTTCAGCACCTTGAGGGCCTGGTCGACATTATTGTCACGGACGAGTACCTGCACGCGGCATTCCTCCTCGAAAAGCTTCCGGCAAAAAAACCGCCCCGTGGAGAGCGGCTTCGATGGCTCGCTGCTGGGCGAGCAGCGTTGACGGCGTTATGCCGCCTGGATGGTGCCGACGGCGATCTTGCCGGTGCGGCGATCTTCCTGGGTATCGAAAGCGACCTTCTGGCCCTGAACCAGACCGCGCATTCCGGCGCGCTCAAGCGCAGTGGCGTGGACGAATACGTCCTTGCCGCCATCGTCCGGCTGAATGAAGCCGAAGCCCTTCTGGTCGTTGTAGAACTTCACGGTGCCCGTATTCATAAGATATCCTTTGCTGATCCAGGTGCACTCGAGCCAACGACGCGCGTATGCGGGTCTTGCGGCTCGATTCGTCGATGTTTGGAGGGTCTGAACGTGCGCCTGGCATTCAGCGAAGGCGAGACGGCCCGATTGTCCGGCCAAATGTCGATTGTCATTAGGTACGCGATAAGCGTGGGTTTTGCAAGACCAGGCAGGAGATGACACCGCTTGCGTCCGAACAAAAACTCGGTCCCGATCAGTGAGCATGGATGCCCGCGGCCGCGCTTACAACCGGGCGGGCGCCAAGCCGAGTTCGCAGTTCGCGAAACGAAATGAGCCGGAGCGCCGTTTCATCCCAGAGCACGAGGCGTACGCACGCCAGGCTCTGCCGCAGAGTGAGTCGGCCGACATTGGCCAGATCGGGGTGCTGGCGCAGCGCAAGCGGCAACCGGTAGAACGGGATGCGGCTGCACAGGTGATGGACATGGTGCACGCCGATGTTGGCGGTGAACCACCGCAGCACAGCCGGCAGATCATAATGCGAGCTGCCGTGGAGCGCCGCCGCAGCGAAGCTCCAATTCCGGTTTTCGGACCAGACGGTATGCTCGAATTGGTGCTGGACGTAGAACAGCCACACCCCGATCGCCCCGCCGACGACGGTAATCGGCAGATGCACGAGCAGGAACGGGCCAACGCCGATCCACCACATCATGGCGGCGACGACCAGCGCGATCGCACCATTGGTCGCCATGGTGCTGACCCAGGGCCCCCACCCTTCCCGCGTCAGACCGAATGGCAATCGGTGGCGCACGATGAACAGATAACTGGGACCGACGCCGAACATGACGATTGGATGGCGGTACAGGCGGTAGGCGAGCCGGCGCCAGCGCGACAGCGCCAGATATTCGCGCACGGTGAGCGTGTCGATGTCGCCGATGCCGCGGCGGTCGAGATTGCCGGAGGTGGCGTGATGGATGCCGTGCGCGCGTCGCCAGAAATCGTAAGGCGTCAGCGTGATCACGCCGATCACGCGACCGACCCAGTCATTTACCAACCGATGGCGAAAGAACGAGCCGTGGCCGCAATCGTGCTGGATCATGAATAAGCGGACCAGAAGGCCCGCGGCGGGAACGGTCAGCAACAGATAAAGCCCGTATCCGAAACGGAGCGATAACCACATCGACAGCCACAGAACAACGAACGGCACCACAGTGATCAGAAGCTCGACGATGCTGCGGCCGTGGTTCGGTTCGCGATAGCGTGCCAGACTTTGCGTCAAAGCGCGCATGTCGGCCACGACGGCGCTGCCGCCGGCTTCCGGTCTGTCGTGCAAAATTCACTCCTTGGTGATGACGGAAGCAACGGCCACAGCCATCGGCTGCGCGCACCATCAACGGTTCCTATTACGCCGGCGACACCGCATGTGCTCGCTCGGCTTCGATCGCCCTGTCGGCCCGCGCCGGATCTTTCGACAGGAAGGCGTCTTTTTTGTGCTGCCGAGCAGTCAGCGGGCGCGTGCGCTTCTTTTTGAGCCTGCAAGCGATATCGCTCGCTGATATGCATCACTTTACAGCGGTCGGCCTTGCACGTCCACAACAACCCAAAACAGACAAGTAGACACAAATGTCGCCCGTTCTCGGTTTCGACAGGCACGTCTCGTCGGCGGTTGGTATCGGTGCGTTTTGACCTTATATTGCCAATATCGTCCAGCCGGGCTCGGATGGATGCCTGATCGTTTCGCACGTTTCACGAGGACCGGCCGATGGCCGAATTTGATTACAACGCAGCGGCCGAGCTGTTTCCGACGCGAAGGCGGCTGCCCCGGCGCCAGCCATTCGGATACAGGCGATTTGCTCAGGCCGCGCAGGCCATCCGGTTTGCGATGGAGGACCTGCCGCCGGAGTGCCTTGTCGGCGCCTTTCTCGAAGTCGGTGAACAAAGGTACGGCAGCCACGATATCCGCCGTTTGTACGAAAGCGCCGAATATCCCCTCGCCCGTCTTAGCGCGCGATCGTGACGGCGGAGAGCGGACAAGTTTCAGGACCATGCCTTAGAAATCGGCCGCTTCGAGCTCGTAGGATCCCTTGCGGGCCCGCGTGAACGCCTTCTTTGCCGCGGCATAAATCAAGGGCCGATGCAAATCAAACGCCCTCAGCAAATCCGCTTCGTCCCGGCACATGTCCGGTTGCATACGCCGCAACGTGTCTTCGCCGACGAAGAACGACCACTCCATGGCGCTGTCGTATCCCCAAAACCGCACCGCCCGTCGAGTCGCATCGAACACCCGGCTTTGGTTCGGAAAGTTAAGCATGCTCCATCCGCCACCTTTTCAGTCGGCGCTGGAAATCCAGCATTTTCGCAGACCCTCGGCATCCCGCACCCACCAATAGTCACCCTCCGGATTATGTCCGGACACGCTGAAAGTCTTCAGCCGCCTTTTTACTGCCGCCAGCGCCTGTTCGCGCGTCGAGTACCTGTCGCCGACTTCCGTGGCCGGCGCCAGATTTTGGCCCTTGAGCTCAAAAATCTTGAACATCGTCGCTTCCTGTCAGATCCGGTTGCGGTTATTTCGTCGCGCCGGACCGCGGCTGTCCCGCGTTGCCGGGGTGCGTCGCTCTCAACCTAATCGAATTTCATGTGCGCCGAGAGAATGAGATCGCTCTCGGAAACAACCCGCTCGTGAGATTCGCTTTTGCTTTTGACGCGATATTGCGGGTTGCCGCCATCGGTCGGACGCAAGCTCACAATTTCGTAATGGCCGGCTGCTGCGGACCGGGAAATCGAAGGAATCAGATCGACGGTCTGTCCAACTCTGAACTTGTGGGCGCTATCTGTCATTGGCAACACTCCTTTTAGCAGGTTACCGATGTCTCGCCTCCGACCCGACAAAAGGTCAATCCTTTTTGCTCAAACGCCAGAGCTGGAAGCCCTGGGCCGTTATCGCCGTTTCGATGACGTCGCGCGAAAGCCCATACGGAGGATCCTGGTCCGGCGCGACGGCGCCGATTGCATGCCAGGGACTGAATTAATTCGGCAGCCGGCTGCCGACCAAATCGCTGCCGAAGGCGCGCAGGTCGGGACTGACATCAGATTTGAAGATGAAGAAGCGCATCACACAGCCTTCCTTGCCGCGACAATTCCGTAGCCGTCGGAATTGGGGTTGAGCATCGTCTATCGCCTGCGAAACTGGTTGCGCTGCGGCGGGCGGCTGGCGGAGCTCGATCGTTCCTCCTTGTGGCGAAAGATCAAGCGCCCCTTTTCCAGATCGTAGGGCGACACTTCAACAGTCACGCGATCCCCGGCCAGCGTCTTGATCCGATTTTTTTTCATTCTTCCGGCGGTATAGGCGATCAGCGCGTGGCCGTTGTCGAGCTGAACGCGAAAGCGGGCATCGGGCAATATCTCGAGGACGAGACCCTCGAATTGCAGGAGTTCTTCTTTCGACACGTCCTATGATCCTTTTGCAGGACTTACCCAACGCGGCGCGTGTTGGCCGGCATTAGGTCTCGATGCCGCATGGTTTTGCAGGAAAGCGACCGACGCAATTCCGCCGGCAGTCTCCTGCGGCCGATTGTGACTTTGTTCCCGGCGCGGCTGGTCGCCATGGCGCCCGCGCCGACGCTTGCGTGGGGCGCCGGCCGAAGCCGAAGAGGACGAGTGGGCGGCCCCGCCGTTCGCGCCCGGCTGCCCGGAGCGCCGCGGCTGGACGCGGGTATCGCTCACGGTAATGGACATGCGAATGAGCTTCTCGATATCGCGCAAGAAGGCCATCTCTTCGCCGTCGCACAGCGAGATCGCCACCCCCGCGGCGCCGGCTCGCGCCGTGCGGCCGATGCGGTGGACATAGGTCTCGGGCACATTGGGCAGATCGAAGTTTACCACATGGCTGATGCCATCGACATCGATGCCACGCGCGGCAATATCGGTTGCCACCAATGTTTTGACCGTCCCTTTGCGAAAGGCCGCGAGCACGCGCTCGCGCTGATTTTGCGACTTGTTGCCGTGGATCGCCTCGGCGGCGATGCCGGCCCGAAGCAGTCCGCGCACGACTTTGTCGGCGCCATGTTTGGTTCGGGTAAAGATCAGCGCCCGGTCAATCGCCTCGTCGCGCAGCACCTCGATCAGCACCGCGGGCTTGGCGGCACGGTCAACGCGGATAATGCGCTGTTCGACCAGCTCGACGGTCGAGGCCACCGGAGCCACCGCCACCTTGACCGGGTCGCGCAGCATCTGCGCCGCCAGTTCGGCGATGGCGCGAGGCATCGTCGCGGAAAACATCAACGTCTGCCGTTTCGGCGGAAGTTTGGCGACGATTTTGCGGATGTCGTGGATGAAGCCCATGTCAAGCATGCGATCAGCTTCGTCGAGAACCAGGCATTCAACATCGGCCAACCGGAGCGCGTTGCTCTTGACCAGATCGATTAGCCGGCCGGGCGTGGCGACCAGAACGTCGACGCCGTTGAGGAGCGCACGGACCTGCGCGCCCATCGGCACGCCCCCGATCGCCAGCGCGGCCCTGATGTGCAAATGACGGCCGTAGGCGCGGAAGCTATCGAGGATCTGGCCGGACAGCTCGCGCGTCGGGCTGAGTACCAGGACGCGGCAGCTCTTGCGTGCGATTGGATGCGCGTTGGCGGCGAGATGATGCAGGATCGGCAGCGCGAAGGCCGCGGTCTTGCCGGTTCCGGTCTGGGCAATTCCGATCACGTCGCGGCCCGCCATGACGGTCGGGATTGTTTGCGCTTGGATCGGTGTTGGCGTGAGGTATTTTTCTTCGGCGAGGGCGCGCGTGATTGCGTCGTTGAGCTTGAAGTTGTGGAAGTCGGTCAAAGAGGAAACTTTCTATATGCGCGCTGGCGCGGCCACTGCGCGATGCGCGGGACCGGCAATTGCGGGTGAAACGAGACACCCCGCGCGATCTGGGCTGTCAGTGGACAAATGAAAAGAGCGAGCCAGAAGCCGTTTGACGGGGTCCCGTACACGCGGCTCGCCGCAGGCCTATCAGGCCGCCAGCCTTATATGGACAATAGATGTGGTCGTTTCAAGGCGAAACGCAGCCAACGCGGCGCTAGCGCTTGCCGGGCGCGGGTTTGGCGAGTTCTGCCTTCCTGTCGGCTGCCTCCTTGGCCAGTCGGAGAGCCCTCAACTTTTCGGTCTTTTCGCAAATCATCCGACTGTTGGCCTGATATTCCATCATCGCTTTGGCGCCGTCCTTGGCGCCTCTTCCTCGGCTGAAACTCGCTTCGGCGCGGGCACGGACCTGGCTTGATCGGGCCTCACTGGCTTTTGTCGGCAATGTCGTCTCCTGTTAATCATAATCGCACAGAACCGGCGATCACGGTTGCCCCGAAGGCAAGCTCTTCGCGCATTGGCGAGACACCCACGGTATATGGCTATTCGGCCAAGCAAATGTAAGCCGAGCAAACCCCGGCACGGAACCTGCGATAACTACCGCGAAAATTTTTTATACTTGATCCGGTGCGGGATGACCGTGTCCGTCCCCATCCGCCGCATCTTGTCTTTCTCGTAATCCTGAAAATTACCCTCGAACCATTCGACGTGACTGTCGCCCTCGAAGGCGAGGATATGGGTGGCGATACGGTCGAGGAACCAGCGGTCGTGGCTGATGATCACGGCGCAGCCGGCAAAGTCCTCGAGCGCTTCTTCGAGCGCGCGCAGGGTATCGACGTCGAGATCGTTGGTCGGCTCGTCGAGCAGGAGCACGTTGGCGCCCGATTTGAGCATCTTGGCGAGATGCACCCGGTTTCTCTCGCCGCCGGAGAGCTGACCAACTTTCTTCTGCTGGTCGGCGCCCTTGAAATTAAACGCCGCGCAATAGGCGCGGGAATTCACCTCGCGCTTGCCGAGCTGAAGCTGATCGAGTCCGCCAGAGATTTCCTCCCACACGCTCTTTTTGCCGTCGAGCGTATCGCGCGACTGGTCGACATAGCCGAGATGCACGGATTCGCCGACCTTGATGGTGCCCTGGTCAGGCTTGTCTTGCGCCGTGATCATGCGAAACAGCGTAGTCTTGCCGGCGCCGTTCGGACCGATCACACCGACAATCCCGCCCGCCGGCAATTTGAAGGTGAGCTCGTCGATAAGGAGGTTATCGCCAAAGCCTTTTTTCAGGTGCTCGAAGTCGATGACGTTCTGCCCGAGCCGTTCGGCGACCGGGATGACGATCTGCGCGGTTTGTGTCTGCTTCTCGCCGGCTTTCTTCAGCAGATCCTCGTAACGCTCGTAACGCGCCTTGGATTTCGCCTGCCGCGCCCGCGGAGAGGCGGCGATCCATTCCTGCTCGCGGGCGAGGGTGCGCTGGCGGGCTTCTTCTTCGCGGCCCTCCTGCTCGAGGCGTTTCTGCTTCTGCACCAGCCACAAGGAGTAGTTGCCCTCATAGGGAATGCCACGGCCGCGGTCGAGCTCGAGTATCCAACCGGTGACGTTGTCGAGGAAATAGCGGTCGTGGGTGACGATAAGGATGGCGCCCGGATAATTGCGCAGATGGCCCTCAAGCCACAGCACCAATTCGGCGTCGAGATGGTTGGTCGGCTCGTCGAGCAGCAGGAGATCCGGCTGCTCTAGAAGAAGCCGGCACAGCGCGACCCGGCGCCGCTCGCCACCGGACAGCTGCGCCACTTCGGCGTCGTCGGGCGGGCAGCGCAGTGCGTCCATCGCCTGATCGACCTTGGAGTCGAGGTCCCACAACCCCTTGGCCTCGATCTCGTCCTGCAGCCTGGTCATCTCGTCGGCGGTCGCGTCGGAATAGTTGACGGCAAGCTCGTTGTACCGGTCGAGGATCGCCTTTTGCGGCGCTACGCCGTCCATGACGTTTTCGCGCACCGATTTTGCCGGATCGACTTGCGGCTCCTGCGCCAGGTAGCCGACGCGGGCGCCCTGGGCGGCCCACGCTTCGCCGGAAAACTCCGTATCAATTCCCGCCATGATGCGGAGCAGCGTCGACTTGCCGGAGCCGTTGACGCCGAGTACGCCGATCTTGGCATCCGGATAGAATGACAGATTGATGTTCTCCAAAACCTTCCGGTTGCCGGGATAGACCTTGGAGAGCCCCTCCATATGATAAATGAATTGACGCGCCATTCTTAAGTTTCAGGTTGGGCGCCTGTCCTCTTGCTCGGCGCCGCTCGGAACAGGCGCCGTGCCGGCGCGACCGCAAAAGCGCTCATTTCGGGAAAATCTGGCGCTGATGTAGCGACGGCGCGCGCCGAGAGCAAGCACCAGCCGCCAACGGGCGTGCGCAGGCGATAACCCACCGCCGCAGCCTCACGCGTCGCGGATCGCGGCAAGACTTCGTCAAGTCTGATCGCATTTGGATCGCATGCCGGTCCCGCCGGCGGCCATTTCGTACCAATTTTTAATGACTTTTCGCCGACACTTTATGGCAAAGCCGCGCCGCTGCGACCGACGCTCTGACCGCGCCGGCCTGCAGGAGCGGCAGGGAGCGCCTCATGCGCCGTGAATTCACCAAGTCCATTCGCGACCTGTCGCGGAGTTTCGCGTATCTCTTCGACCCCTATCGGCCGGAACTGCACTACATGCGCGGGCCCGGCCCGAAGTGGCACGCCAAGCGTACGAGTATCGCGGCGAAAGCCCTTCCGGCCGTCGCCGCGGCTGGCCGCGCGATGCACGAGATCGCCAAGGCTCACGCCTAGCTTAGCCAGCCACCATTCCGGACCGCAGGCCGACCGCCAGCCCGGAACCACTCGTTCAGACAGCGCAGGACTTTGCACCCGCGGTGGTTATAGATTCCGGCTTCGCCGCTTCGCGGCGCCCCGGAATGACCATGAGGGATACGATGCTGCTGCGCTGCGCAATTCTCGACGATTACCAGAACGTCGCGCTCACTCTTGCCGACTGGTCGAAGGTGAAAGCCGAGATCGAGATCAAGGTGTTCAACGAGCATCTCGGTTCAGCGGACGAGGTCATTGCGGCACTTAAGGGCTTTGCCATCGTCTGCGCCATGCGCGAGCGCACGCCCTTTCCGCGCGCGGTGATCGAAGCCCTGCCCGATCTCAAGCTGCTGATCACGACCGGCATGCGCAACGCCTCGATCGATCTCGAAGCCGCCAAGGCGCGCGGCGTGGTGGTCTGCGGCACGGCCGCCTTCGGCAACGCCACCGCCGCTATCGCCATCGGGCTGATCCTCGAACTGACCCGCCACATCGGTTACGAGAACGCGCGGCTGAAAGCCGGCGCGCCCTGGCAGACCACGATCGGGCTCGATCTCGAAGGCATGACGCTTGGCCTCCTCGGCCTCGGCAAACTGGGCAGCCGCGTGGCGGCGATCGGCCAGGCGTTCAAAATGAACGTCATCGCCTGGAGCCAGAACCTCACGCCTGAGAAGTGCAGCGAGATAGGCGTCGAATATGTGAGCCGCGACGATCTTTTTCGTCGCGCGGATTTTCTGTCGATCCACGTGCAGCTCTCCCCGCGCACGCGCGGCCTGATCGGCGCAAACGAACTCGGCCTGATGAGGCCGGGCGCCTACCTCATCAACACCTCGCGCGGACCGATCGTCGAAGAAGCCGCGTTGATCGCCGCGTTGCGCGAAAAACGCATCGCCGGCGCCGGCCTCGATGTGTTCGACGTCGAGCCGCTACCGGTCGAGCACCCGTTGCGCAAGCTCGACAATGTCGTGCTCACGCCGCATCTCGGCTATGTCGCCGAGCAGAACTATCGCGCCTTCTTCAGCGGCATGGTGGACGACATCCGCGCCTTCCTCGACGGCAAGCCGGTGCGCGTGCTGGCGTAACGGTTTCTTTACCTCAAGCCAAAATGAGGCAAGACGCGTTCTCCAGCCTGCATCTGCGGAATTGCCCTGCTCGAGCAGGCACCGGCAGCGTAAAACTCCCGACCGTTCAGCCGTGTCGGATCTTGAGCACCAGGATGACTGCCGTCATCGCAAAGGTGACGATGCTCGAACCGATCAGCGGTCCATCGACGATGGCCAACCCATAGACCAGCCAAAGCAGCACGCCGACCACGCAGAGCGTCGTGCCCGGCAGCGAGATCGCGCGCGTTTCCCGGTCCCGGATGATCTTGATCGCCTGCGGCACCCAACAGACCGTCGTCAAGACGGCACCGGTCGTTCCGATCGCATCCACCGCCGCTGAGGCCATCATTCGATCCTTGGGCACGCCCGCCGGCCGGGGCGCCGCGCGGCGAATCGATGAAAGTTTATTTGCCCGTCGATGTGACTGTGATGACAGCGCGACCGCGTCTCATTCAAGCTACCGAAGGCCTGATGTCATCCGATCGTCACGCTCGAATCGTAGGATCATAACGCATTGGATTCGCGGCGTTTGCCGGCATAAATCGGTGTTCGGCGGGGTCCGGTGCAGCCCGAGTTGTAAGTCGATGGGCCATTGTACGTCGTATCGCTGCGGCTCGTCCGCCAAGACCGAGCAACCGACGAACTCGGATGCGGGATCATCGAGCCGCTTGCCGACGACGCAAACGATGCACTTGCCAACGACAGTCGCACACGTCATGGGGCCTCGCTTGTTTGTGCTCACGGAGCGGCGAGACTTTGCAAAGGATTCGGCGATTGTCGATCGTTGGCGATGGGAACGAGAAGGCGCCCGCAGCGGGGCGCCAGCGACTGCGAAAATGCCATGAACGTTTCCGAGCACACCGCGCAGAGTCTTCGACACCGACCTCATCAAACTCACGCAGCTGGTTGCGCAGATGGGCGGCTTCGCCCAGAAGCAGATCACGAACTCGATCGACGCGCTGACGCGGCGCGACATCGGGTTGGCGCGCCAAGTCATTGCCGCCGACGCAACGGTCGACGCGCTGCAGCGGCAGATCGAGGAAAAGGCGATTGCGACGATTGCCCTGCGGCAGCCGATGGCCATCGATCTGCGCGCGCTGGTGGCGATGTTGCGCATTGCCAACGATCTCGAGCGGGTCGGGGACCTGGCAAAGAACATCGGCAAGCGGGTGATCGCTGTCAGCGGCGACAATTCGCAGCGTGCGCTGATGCGCGGGCTCAAGCACATGGCAGCGCTGGTCGTCTCGCAGCTGGCTGCGGTGCTCGACAGCTTCGTCGATCGCAATCCGAGCAAGGCGCTGCAAGTCTGGCAGGCCGACAAGGATGTCGATGCACTCTACGTCTCCCTGTTCCGGGAATTGCTGACCTACACCATGGAGGATCCGGGGACGATCTCGATGTGCATCCACCATCTGTTCTGCGCCAAGAACATCGAGCGCATCGGCGACCATGCCACCAATATCGCCGAAGCCGTGCACTATATGGTCGAGGGCCACGCCATCGCCGGCGAGCGGCCCAAAGGCGATACTTCGAGCTATGTCAGCGAGATGCGCCCGGCACCAAGCAAGGTGCTGGCTTAACGCACGGCGCGGGAGCGCCTGCTCCCCAGCTTTCCCCGATGGGAAGCGCGCCTTCCCCGGGCTCCCAGTGATGTTTTCTCTCAACGAGCGCCCGTCCAAGGCTCGTTAACTTCTCATTACGGAGAATTATCCCGGAATCAAGGGGTTATAGTGTCTACCCCTCCAAAAGGACTCCATTGATTTCTTTACCGTTCTAACCCCAGTGTCTAACCAAAGCCCATCGAAATGCGGATGTTGGCGGTATCGATTGTTAGCTCTTCAACACTACGGCTTACCTTAAGCCGCGCTGTTGCACCGAGGCTTAAGGAACTTCAAAACGAAAACGAGGTCGAAGCGCCTTCACTGAGCTTGATCTCTTGAGGCGCCTGGGCATACTCACCCAATGGCCTGCCGCTGTAGCGACCGACCAGTGTTTGAAAAGCCGCATTTGCAACTTTCGCCGATCCCTCGAAGCGGCTAAGCACAAGCCGACCGAGTTCAAGGTCTTCCTGACTGATCTGGGCAATTACGTTGATCTTTGTTGTCCCGACCACGAACGTCCGCATACGATTTTCTCCACAGAATTGTCCCAACGACACATTGAACGCTGGGTGTAATATCGAGCGCATGCCCCACGCGCGAGCGCTCGTGGGCAGAATCAGAAGAAGAGGTGAGCAGAGAAACCGCGGCGATCATCCCCGGACACAAAATCATAGCACAATTGTCTTTTGGCAAATCATAAACCTTAAGAAATGGTTAAAGCAACCAGCGCTTTCACGTTAAATGGGGAAGGCACCGCCCCTGACTACCGGGAGCAGCAAACCCACCTCGGGTTTTGCTGGCTGGATACAATCTCGCCTGTCGAGCAAGCGGCTATGAGCGCGCTACCTGGTCGAAAAAAATCAATAAATACTGTGTTTCCATGCATGATTGGCGACGAATGTTCGCGTTTGGTTGCGGCGTTTCGTTGGTTATCTATTAGTTGGTCGGGCGAGGACACAGGCTGGGCCATGGTCCGCCCGGTTTAACAGTCGGACCTGTTTCGTCGGGGCGTCTCAGTTGGCCGACTTCGTCGGCTCCGTTAAAGCCGCTGAGCAGTCACGCCGCAATTGGTAGATCGGATGCAGTCGGCATCCCAGAGGCGTCCGCACCTTGCGAAGGCGCCAAGACCTTCGCCATGCGGACCAGCCTCGCATCGCGAGGCACATCGGTCATCTCGAAGCCGTGCTTGTGCGCCAGCGCTTTCATGGATTCGTTGGAGCGCAATACGTCAGCGAAAAGATGCCGCACGCCAAGTCTCGTAGCCCGGCGCTCGATGTCGGCCATGAGCAGCGGGCCGAGCCCCTTGCCGCGCCAGTGGTCTGCGACCGAAAGTGCGAATTCGCCCTCGAGCCGATCCGGCTCAAATGCATAGCGAGCCTCGCCAATCACGATCGGCGCGCCATCGACGCACGTCTCAGCGAGCAGCGCCAGTTCGTATTTTCCGTCGAGATGAGTCACGCGGTCGAGTTCCGTCGGGGGCAGTTCATACAGCGTCCCGAAAAACCGATCGTAGCGTGAATCGGGCGAGAGCCCGCGGACATACGCTTGCAGGACGGCAGCGTCGCGCGGGCCGATCGGCCGCAAGGTCACGCGTTCTCCAGCCGACAAATGAGGCGCATCAACGGAAAGAGGTTTAGCGCGCACCATGGCACTTATGCCGCGTACCGGAGCGGCTGCCGCGCAACCGGCCGCACGACGACCAGGGCCGCATCACGCAATGCGGTGACGAGCGATAGACCCGGCCGGTCGAGCACGAACAATTCCCTGCTGCCGATGGTTCTGTCCTCGAGATCTCCGTGCTGGGTGATCCACAGAAGACCGCTAAGGCATTTCACCTCAAGCCCGGCGCCGTCTGCGATACGCAGCGATTCGCGCGCCTTGAGGAAGACCGGGGTGTCGAGTGGAGCCGCCATGATCGCCTCCTCTTGCATGAGAGCAACGCATGCGATGTAATGGTCGCGTGGTAGCCTCTGTAACGCAACATGCATCCTGGCGTGGAGTTCGGCGCCTTTCAAACGATCTTTCCTCAGGCGATGGATGAGTTTTGGGAATGCTTGGCAAGCGCTATAATCTGCCCCATCTGGCGTTCTTCCAGGGCTTCGAGGCCGCGGCGCGCACGCTAAGCTTCACCAAGGCAGCCGAGGAGCTGTTCATTACCCAGTCCGCCGTGAGCCGGCAGATCAAGGCGCTCGAGGACAATCTCGGTTTGAAGCTCTTTGAGCGGCGGCCGCGGTTACTCACGCTGACCGAGGACGGGCAGGCACTGTATCGGATTGCCACCGAGGTGCTTGATAGGTTGCAGGCCGCTTCTGATCGGCTTCGCGCCGTAAACCGCACACGCCAACTCTCTATCACCACAACGACAGGCTTCGCTTCGCTGTGGCTCATTCCGCGGCTTAGGCACTTCACGGCGCTTCATCCTGATATCGACGTGCGGATCTCGGCCACGACCGAAGCGCTCAATCTTGAGCGAAGCCTGATCGATCTCGCTATCCGCTACTGCAAGGCCGAAACTGTACCGGACGGAGCGGTCCGATTATTCGGCGAGGAGATGATTCCGGTGTGCAGCCGCGTGCTGTTGCGTGACAAAACGCGGCCGCTGAAACGGCCGCAGGATCTCGCGCGCCACGCTCTTCTGCATTTCGATTATGCCGGCGCGGAGACCATGTACATGGATTGGGGCACCTGGCTCACCGCGCTCGGCGTCGGCGAACTCAAATTCGCCGGTGCCCTGCATTTCAGCCAGTACGAGCAGATGATCCAGGCGGCGATCAGCGGCCAGGGTGTAGCGCTCGGCCGTCAGCCGCTGGTCAGCGATCTCATCAAATCGGGCGCACTCGTCGCGCCGTTCAAACAGACGCTGGTAGGATCACGTGCATATTTCATCATCGAATCCAGACTCTCAGCCGGCAAGCCCCACGTGAGCGAATTCGCGCGGTGGCTAATCGCTGAAGCCAGTGGCAATTCCACGTAGGAGGGCAGCTAGGGGTGGGAGGTGGCCGCGCCCGGCGTCGGCATGTTCAAGCCGCCAAGCCACTCCTGATGCGTATGCCGCTCTCGGCGACGAGAGTATTACACCTTTCCCGACGCGCCGGCCGCGGTGCGCAATCTCTACCGCGACGCCGTCGATGCGGCGCTAAAGCGCTGCGCTCCACTACATTTACGCTGGCGAACATAGAACGGATGAGGGAGCTATGCCGCGTCGAAGCAAAGGTGCCAGACTGTGGCTCAGAAAGCGCCGCGGACGACCATCGCGGTGGGTCATCCTTGACGGTGGTGCCGAGTTCCTCACAGGAGCGGGCGAAAATGATATCAGCGCAGCTGAAAAAGCTCTAGCCGAACACATCGCACGGAAGCGTCGTCCTGGCTTCAAAAACGGAGACCCGAATAGGGTCCTCATAGCCGATGTCCTTGCCGAATACGGCGAGAAGCATGGTCCGACCACCGAAAGGCCTCAGCTAATCGGCGGCGCGATCAGCAAGCTACTTGACTTCTTTGGTGACCGGACCGTCGCCAAAGTCACCAACGCAACGTGTACGGAATATGTCCGCTGGCGAACATCGCAAACTGACGCTCGCGCGCGCGACGGGCTCAAGCGGGTCAAATCCTCTACCGCGCGTCGTGAGCTCGTCGTGCTGAGCGCGGCCATTCGCTGGTGCTGGAAGAAAGGAAAACTCGATCGGCCCATCCCTGTGTCTCTCCCCGCTCAAGCCAGTCCGCGCGAGCGTCATTTAACACGTAGCGAGGTCGCGGGATTGCTCTTTGGCGCTCTGGGATGGGACCGTTACGGCCGGCGTCACCCGGCTCGGATCAATCGCCATCTGGCGCGCTTCATCCTTGTCGCGCTTTACACGGGCACCAGGCATGATGCGATATTGCGGCTTGGGTGGGCGCCGAACACAGAAGGTGGCTGGGTAGACTTAGCCTCGGAGGTGCTCTACCGGCGGGGTGAGGGCAACGTCGAAACGGGCAAACGGCGGCCCCCAATTCCTATACCCCCGCGCTTGATGCCGCACCTGCGCCGCTGGAGGCGCCTGACGGCTCGATTCGTAATCGAATACGCGGGGCGACCCATTGCCTCACAGGAACGGCGGGCTTGGCGGACCGCCCGTCAGTTTGCTGGACTCGGGCCGGACGTCACCCCCCATGTGCTGCGGCACACCTGTGCGACAATGCTCCTTCAGCTAGGCGTATCGGTGTACGATGTCGCAGGCATACTGGGCACGACCGAAGACGTCATCCGCCGCACCTACGGCCACCACGCTGAGGACCACCTGCGCCGCGCCGTCGCTGCGTTCTCCCGTCGCTGAGCGCCCACGAAACGCCCAAGAAACGCGTGAACAAACGTGGACAAAACGCGAAGAGCGAAACGAAGATGAGCTGATTTAATTGAACTTTCTGGGAGAGCGTTCCCTTCACACGGGAACACCATCAAACAAAATCAAAGACTTAGTTATGATTTTGGCGACACTGGCGACAGCGATTGGCGGCAGTCTTATCGGCCGTCCTGATCGAACGGTTCGGCGCGGCAGCCATTCCTCAATTCGCGCGATGGGTAACAAAATGCGAAGAGGCGAGAGTGCTGCCGCAAATTCAACGTTCGGCGGCCGCATGGATTCCACTCTGAGCGACGTCCTTCTTAACCGGCACGCCTTTCCAGCATTTCAACTCACGCCGCGCCGATTTATTTCGGTGCGGCTTTTCTGTTTCATCCACCTATCCACCACAACAACACCCATCGTGCTCACATTCGGCTTTCGCGTCACGCGAGCCCGCTGCGGAACGCGTGTGAATGTTTCGGAAGTGCCCGTCGTACAGAGCTTATTTGATTTCATGGCGCGACGTGCGGATGTTAAACTCGGAGCGAGATGGGTTATCGCATGGCGATAACATCTCTTGTGAAGGGCAAAGCCCTTCACAAAGGGACGCATGCGCTCTGCGAGAGAACGAAATGGCGCGACCACCAAAAGCAATTAAGCGCGATCGGCAGACCGGTATTAGGTTCACCGGTACTGAACTCGACGAAATCGACGCGCGCGCCGCAGCGGCCGGGACAACTCTCTCGGAATTTGGGCGCACTCGCATGCTGGCAAAGCGGAACGCGCCGGCGCGAGAGCTGGGGATGGCGGAGGCCCTGCAAGAGCAGCGGCTCATCCACATTCAGCTTCGCAGGGTGGGAAATCTGCTCAATCAGCTTGTGCGGCACATGCATCAGACCGGGGAGATTCTGCCCGATGTGGTTTCGTTACTTCAGGAGTTGCCGACCATCATTTCGCCGGGGGCTGCCTTGATTGTTGTAGTCCATCCCAGCGGTCGCAGCTTCAAATGGCTCGCGGAATCCCTGGGACACGATGTCAAAGCCAGACCAATGGCGTGTGGCGTGGACGCACACGCTCAATTGCGCACACGACGACATAGGTAGCGCTGTCCACGAAACGCTACACACCTATCTCGACCGCGATCTGCTGCTGGCGCATGGACCGCGAGCTAGCGCCTTGGTTCATCGCTCTTTGCAAGCGCGTGGCAGCAGAGCGACGCCAGCAGAGACCGGCTAGTCACTGCCGGTCTCCACCCCTACTTGCGTTTCCTGCGGCCAGGCCACGGCAAAACTCCGTCGAGTTCACGTATACCGTAGGTTTCTTCATCCCACTGCTTGCGCTCGGACGAGGGCGGCGGAAGTTCTTCGTCGTCGAGCCAAAGCAGCGTCAGTGTCTGGTCCCATTGGCCTAAATGCCGAGCGTCTTCATAGAGCGATCCATCGCGCTCCCAACCTTCGAACCATTGTTCCGGCTCTGCTTCCTCTGGGCCCGCTGGCCTTTCTCCCCCACGTACCCGCGCACTGAGGGAATCAAGCGGCAAGCTCGAACCCGGCTTGACCCAACCCTTGGCCTCGCGAAGCCGAGTCGAACGCGCGCTGTAGCGAACCTTGCCGCCTTCAGAGATGACGAATGCGCACAAACTGCCGGAGAACGTGGCGAACCGAGAACCGGTGGAGATAAGGGACGCCTCGAATTCATCCGCCAAATCGCTTATTGAAGCCAGCCCCATATCGGCCGCGTCAACCCGCGGCTTAAACATTTTATAGGGTAACAACAGTTCGGCCGCGAAAACGTCGCAAGCCAGCTCTCCGGGTGGCCTGCGGGAATAACTCCAACTCGGGCTGGAGTGGTCCGATGTGATTTCAAGGACGACGTGGGCCACTTCGTGGCAGACGCTAAATCTCTGGCGCCTGGAATTGTGAGCACAATTCACGCAAATACGGTACTTGCCGCTTATTTCACGAAAGGACCAGGCGTCCTCGTTAGCCTCAAGCGTCTCGGCCGCTACGACGCCATCGATCTGCGCAGCATATTTGTCGACCGAAACCGGAAGAGACAGCGGCCCACAGAGCCGAATAAACTCCCGCGCTTTCGTCGCGACGAAGAGTTCATCCAACATGACCTACCTCAGGAACTTGCGGATGCGCGAGAGCGATGTCGCGTAGTCGGGACGGGCACCACGGTTCACTACCGTTGTGAGCATATGAAATTCATCGAAGGAAATGTCCGGATCCGCGCGGACAAAATCGATCAGTTTGACGTCAATATTTGCATGATCGGCTAAAAAACGAAGGATCTCGACATCGCGCTTGCGAGGCGTCAGCGCCGTGACCAGCTTATCGATGACATCCTCCGACGGCGCCTCTTTGGCGCCAGTCTCCAGGCGGAAAATATATGCGTGATCGACTTTGCTGAGTTCGGCTAGTTCTCTCGAACTCAGATCGCGACGATCCCGCAAATCCTTCAACCACGTCCCTAACGCCGAGTCCGGCATCTATCCTCCTTGACAAAGTTCAACCAGCGGCCCATATGTTGTCTGCGTAGACAACACGCCCTTAGTCAGCCGATGCTGGATAGGGGCGTTTTTGGGGCCCGCCTGTTGTCTGGCCGGACACCAATCTACACCCGGCAGGCCATAATGCAAGCGCCGTGACGGCGGAAAGGTGTTGAAATGTCTGACAATGTCGCGGCGCCGTTGGTCCGCATCCATATCGATCGGAAGCCCTATGAGTCGCCGAATCCTACGACGGGGGAAGCACTCTACGCCCTCGGCGATATCCCCAAACACGAGAAACTCTACCGCGAGGTCGACGGCGATAAGGAAGACAAGCCGGTTTCGCGTGAGGATTCTCATGTTCATCTGAAAGAAGACGAGCACTTCTACAGCGAGGAAGTCTTTTCCATCTTCGTCAATTCGGACGAGCACGAGATCAGCGAGAAACAGATCTCGTATGCCCAGGTCGTCGATCTGTTCCTCGGTAGCGGCGGCAAACCGTCCAACCAATACCTGGTCAAATATTCCCACGGTCCGGTTGAGAACCCAAGCGGCACGTTGTTGCCGGAGCAGAAGGTCACGGTGAAAAATGGCATGCGCTTTAGGGTTGCCGGAACTGGCGAGTCATAATCCGTTCATTAACGAGCTGGACGAAATCGGCTACCACGTCGATTTCGTCGGTGGCTACTTCGTTATCTACGGCCTGCCCTACCTCGACCAGGAGCGCGGGCTCAAATATGGCGATTGGGCCAGTCCCGTCGACTTAAATGGCGCCGTGATCGATGTACCGAAAAACAACCACCAAGCTTGGTGGCGCGGTGGCCGACCGCACGACGGAAGTAAGCATGTCCTGCGGCTGGGCGGCGGTCTAGCACGCGTGACCGTCACGCAGGACTTGATTACCGACCTCTCGTTTTCATTCAAGCTGCAAGAAAACGGCGTGAACCGCGACTATCGATCGTTTGAGGAAAAAGTGCGAACCTACCTCGACACGATAACAACGCCGGCGATGCAGGCGCATCCGGAGGCGACACCGTTCCGCGGCATCCAGGTCAAAGCCGCAGCACAAGGCACCCCTCTTCGTTATCCCGACACCATGTCGGCGCGGTACCACATGAACGACATTTCGTTGCTCCTTAAAGGAAAGAAGGTTGCAATCATCGGTCTCGGCGGCACCGGCTCGTATATCCTCGATTTCATTGCGCGAACGCACCTGGCGAGGATTGCGTTGTTCGATGACGACATCGTTCACGTGCACACGATTTTTCGGATCCCGGGATTCATCCCGGGTGCTATCGGAGGAATTCAAGGTTGACGCCTTAGCGCGACAATATGGCGAATGGCATGCCGGGCTGGAGCCGGTACCCGAACGGATAACTGCAGAAAACATCGAGCGTTTGAGCACTTTTGATTTCGTCTTCGTTTCCGTCGATGATGGCCCGGCTCGTCTTTTGATCGTTGACTGGCTGACCGCGAAGGGCATCCCCTACGTCGATTGCGGAATGGGTCTGGAGCGGTCTGTCGTCGGGCTTAGCGGGTTCGTGCGTATCACCGGCGCCGATCGCAAATCCTTTGAAGACAACGTCAACACCGTACGGCTATCCACGGAAAACGCTAAAGACGGAGAATACCGTCGGCAGGCTCAGATCACCGAGCTCAATGCGCTCAATGCCGCATTGGCCGTCATCCGGTTCAAGCAGCACTTCAAGCTTCTCGATCGCCTGGACGAAGCGACGTCGTATATCTTCAATTCCGCGATGCTTGAAATCGATACCGAAGGACGAACGCGATGAGGTTTGTCTATCAAGCCGTCGAGCGCATACCCAAGCAGCTAGCAAGTGGCGTCGTCTACCATAGCGAAGAGTTCGAAGTGGCCGCGGTGCAGTGCGCGTGCGGATGCGGCCATCGCGTCATGCTGCTCGTACCTGACAGTCACCAGGTGTCGTCGAAAGGCGGCATAGCCACCATCCGGCCATCGATCGCAGTTTGCGATGCGCCCTGCAAATCGCACTACATCATCACGGATGGCCGCGTCGAATGGCTGCCCGCGTTCTCAAATGCCGTGGCATCATCGGTCATGCGCAACCAGATTGCCCGGCACGCAGCTCTTGATGCGACCCGGAGATCGTGGATCGGCCGCATTCGTGCTGCCGTGGCGCGCAGCCGCGCCGCTGTTGCGAATGCTTTTAGCAAACTCCAATCGATTTTCCGGATGTAAGCCTAAGGATTTGCTGTGCATCCAGCCCGCCGCAGGGGCACTTACGCTTCGTTGACACGCGGGTGTCGACAGGCTCGCTCGTCGTGGCCGCCGAGCTGCCTCCACCCCGCTCCAACAATACCCGCTTCCGCTCAGTCTTTGGCCGTTTCGGGGAAGCCGAGTTTCTCGGCCATCGCCGGTGTCTCCGCCCAGATGTGGCCCGGTATGCGCTTTACGAATTTTGTGAAGACGGTAATGAAGGCCGCGCGCTCGGCCTGGCTGTCGAACTCTTCGGCGTCATCGGCGGACAGCAGCGGAGCCACATCCGCAAGGAACGAAGGGTCGGCAAGCTTGGCCCACATGCGCTCCTCGGCCTCGGCGCGCGAGATCGCCTGCCCACCGCCTTTGAGATACTTGCCGAATAGCGTCACGACACGCGCGGCATCCAGATCTGGAAACAGCGCGACAGCCTTCGCGAGGTCGACGAGGTCCCGTCCTTTGTCGCGCTGGAGCAGCGCACGAAGTTTGGTGGCGAGAATTTCTTCACGGCTGAAGGTGACGATATCTCGCCTTGCCTGTGAACCACGGGTTCTTGACCTCGAACGGAACGGTCTTGGCGCCGTCGTAGGCTGTGCGCTCGCGCGTGGCGATCTCGACCTTCACGCGGATGGGCTGGCTGGCGTTCTCGTCTTCGGCCTTCATGGTGAAGGTGAGCCGCGGACCGAATTCTCCGAGATCGTAATGGCCGCGGCCCATCCAAGGCTCAAGCATCGCCCTCAGGCGATCCAGGATCGGGCCGACGACGCCTTGGGTTGTGCGCGTGAGGTCAATGTCTTCGGAATAGCGATACGGCTTCGGGAAGTGCAGCTTGTTGAGTGCAGTCCCGCCCCGAAATCGCAATTCCTTGCGCAAGAATTCGTCGTTGAAGATTTCGACCAACGCGCGGCATATGACAAGGTCCTGCTCGACCTGCCGATCCTCCGGCCAGGGAGCGTTCTTGCTCCACGCGACGATGTTCATGGCCGGGATCATTGATCGAGCTCCGGAGGGCGGCGAACCACAACATTCCAACGTGCATTCCGCTCTGCGGGCTCGCGCGATTTGGAGCCGCGTTTTGCCGGATCAAGCTCCACCCAGGGCAGGGCCTTTTCCTTCTGCAGATATGCATGCAGCCCTTCGGCCGCCTCCCTGTGTTTGACGTAGTCGAGCAGATAGCCGAGGCGCTGGATGACCGACCGTTCGAACGCAGGCGCGAGTTTCTGCAGCGGCTGCGCTTTTATCTTCGCGCCCAGGTCGGACAGCACGGTTGCGATGCTGTCGATCGTGCCTGCAGCATGCGCGTAGCGAAGCAGATCAAGCCCCGTCAATTCGGGCGAAGACACCTTCATGCGGCCCGTATCCGTCTTGTGGTCGCTGATGGCGGACGACACGTCCTCCATGTCCCTCCGGTAGAAGAAAGACAGGATCGATCGTCCCGCTCGGATTTTCGGCATGCGCTTGTCGGTGACGATCTGAAACTGCATGACGGCTTGATGCGTGGCGCCATGCAACTCTGCGGCCTTGAGCAAGCCGACATAGTAAGAATGTCCCTCATGCTTCATGAGGTCATCGATGTACCAGGGCGGCGGCGGTGCGCCGCGCGCAAGATATTGCGGCGGGACCACTACATAGAAACCGTGTCGCGGATTGAGGACCGCTCCTTTCTTCTGCAGGCGTTCCGCCGCGGCGAGAAACCCGCGCGGCGTGACACTCAATGCGGCGATTGCTTCGTCGCGGGTAAAGGAGACCCGCCCGCTGGCAAGCAGGTCCGTCATGTAGGAAGAGAGGCTAAGGCGTCCGTCTAGCATCATGTACGAATATACTTCAAAAATGGGTATTTTTCAACATGATAATATGCAACAAAATCCCCAAAAGCGGAGATTTTTCAGCATAGGACCCGTGGTCCTCTTCTCACCAGGCGGCTCGCTTTGGAATATGTTCCCCGAGCAAGACGTAAGCTTTAATCTTATCGGCCAGCTGTAGTTGCACCTCACTGTCCCCTGCCGCACCCACCAAAATGAGCGTCGGATGAGTCGCCGACCGACAAAAGCCATCGTCGCCAAGCGGGCGAACACAGCACGAGCCATCTGTGGCTCTCACAGCCTTCATCGACCTCCTTGGATTCTCCGAACAGGCGCTTTCCGTACGCTCGGTCGCCGACTTGGAGCGGCTGATCAAAAAGGTCCGTGTCATTCGAAATTATTTCGATCATGAGCCAAGTGATCCGACAACGCGCGAAGCCCAGCGTATATCAAAAACAGAAGTATTGGCGTTCTCCGATTGTGTGGTTATCTCCATCGGCCTGGATTCGCCCGCTATAAAAGTGCAGGGCGAGTTTGACATCTGGGCACACGATCTGCATGCCATGGCAGATGCTCAAGCGCAGGCGGTTGCAGCGGGCCATCTAATTCGGGGAGGGATCGACAAAGGCTTATGGTATCATGACCGCGCAGGGGTCCTTGTCAGCCCGGCTCTGGTGAAGGCTTACAGACTAGAGCACGCGGCAAATTATCCGGTTCTGGCCGTAGGCGACGCTCTCTACAAATTCCTCAGAGATCATCCCGGCCGAAGGGCTTATTCGAAAGACCTTGATCCTATCCCACGGATGTTTCGTAGCTTTACCGACGACGCTGGCACAAGAATTCGATATCTCAATTACATCGAGCTTTTAATTTATGACGTAGATTGGCAGTTCGATCAGCAGACCGTCCGCGCCTACAGAGCGGCGCCACCGGGTCAGCGTGACGCAATTGCTCAGAAAGGACTAAGGAGAAACGTTGAGCGCTTTTTTCGCGCGCACAAGAAAGCAATCGAAGCTGCTTACCGCCGCATAATACATAAACGCATCAAATCGAAATATGTATTTTTGCGCGACTATCACAATGAGATGGTGAAAAAATATCTGCCAAAGAGCAAGGGCCTTGAAGTCACCCTCAGTTCACGGAGATCACGCAGGATGCACGCACCTGCAACGGGACAAACCCGGTCTATAGGCCGTTATAGATAGTCGTGAAGGCAATGGAGCGCCCTCAAGAGAGAACACCGGCGCTCGTCAAGTCAAAATCAATAATTGGAGACCGATGTTGCTATCGACTGCAGCGCGGTTAGAACGTACCGCAATTGCCTCGCCGTTTCGCCATGAACGATAACCCCGCACTCAAAGGAGCGATCGAGGGCGGACCCCATGAAGTTGCTCGAGCCTACGTAGAACGAGGACGCGTCGGCGAGAACGACCTTCGCATGGAAGGTTTCCCGGCTCGATGGCAGCAATGCAGGGAGCGCGTACTCATAAACTGAGACCTCCAATCGCCTGAAGTCAGCCGCGTGCCGACGGAAGGCGTCTCCGCACTCTGGCTCGTCCAGCGGGCGACATATTAGGCTGCGCCGCACGCCCTCTGAGCACAGCGCGAACAGCTCTACCAAGAATTCCGCTCCCTGCCGGTCGAGGAAGGGAGACAAAACGGTAAGCTCCTCTCTTGCCGAGCGAGCCAAGCTGAAGAACGCATCGCTTGTCTGAAAGACCACCGGTGGCAGAGCCCGGCTGTCGTCGATCGCACGTCTCAATGCACTTTTTTGTCCCGGTTCGGTGAGAACAAGCTGCACGGAGTTTCGATCGCTGTGAAGGCGAAGGTACGATGCCACCCCAGAGAGGTTCGCGCCGGTAGCGAATGCTCCGCTTGCGCTTGCGGCACCAAGCAGGTCTGCAGTTGCTGACGCGTGGCATCGTCGGAATCGCCGTGCAGCAGATCGAAGAGCGTATGGCGCAAGGTTCGCCAAGCTGCGGGCCCCATTGCAAAGAAATCATTGAGCTGGGGATTGCAACACGCGCGGACCGCATCTGCGGACAGTCCTTCGAGGATACCGAGCAATGACAAGGCGGCAAAGTCTAGAATCTGGTCGCCAATAGCCACACCGCAGCGGAACTTCTCGCTGCTGCCGACGCGGTGGAACACGGTGAACGGCAAATTCCGAATCGGAAAATCACATCCCGCTGAATTTGCGGTCTCGATCCAGCTCCGCGCTGCCGCATCGTGGGTGTAATTTAATTCAGTCATAGGCGCCGCGCGGCGCCCGTCGGCTTAACAGCACTCGGCGTTGCCGTAGGTCCTCGATCACGACTTGACTGATCCCGCGCTCCGTAAGCAACTCGGCATTGTGCTCGCCCTGATAGGCTGGCGATCCCGGTGACGGCAGCGTGGAACGGCTAAACCGCCAGGGCGGACCCGGCATGCGCACACTGCCGCCGCCACGGTCGTTCACTTGCACGACAGCGCCCCACTCCTTGGCCCATTCGGTTTCCGCGAGCTCCTGCGTGCTGCGGATCACGCCAATAGCTAGGCCTGCTTCGCTCACCTGAGCCTGCAGTTCGTCAAGATCGGCGAAGGTCAGAATCCAGGCTCGCACTTCCGCCAGCAGCGCCTTAAGATTCTGCCGACGCAGTGGCGCGCTGGCAAACCGCGGATCGGTCAGCAGGTCGGTCCGCCGCATCATCGCGCAGTAGCGTACAAACATCGGCGTATAGATCGGGCTTGCTGCAATGGTGATGCGCCGACCGTCAGGCAGATCGAAAATGTGCGACTCGGGGGCGCTTAGCGCCACCGGCTCCCCCTTGGTGTCGATACCTGACAACTGGGCTCCGGCTCGCTCGTTGACCGACAGCATGGTCGCGGCCATCGATACGTCGACGTGCTGTCCTTCGCCCGTGCGGGCGCGATGCGTAAGCGCGGCGAGAACGGCGATGACGCCTTGCAGGCCGGTGTAAAGGTCGGCGTGACTGCACGCGTCATTGCGCGGCTCTGTGAGCGCCTCGCCGTAATGGTGCTCGAGTATATCGGTAAGACCTGTTTCGGCCTGCACTGTAGGCGCGAAAGCGGGTCGATTCCGCCAGGGCCCGGATTGACCATACCCGCTGATCGACACGTAGACGACGTTCGGGTTGAACGCGCGTACCTGATCGTAGCCCAGACCGAAACGAACAAGGGTGCCAGGGCGAAAGTTTTCGACGATGACGTCGGCGCTGCGGCACAGCTCCCTTACGATCTCTCGCGCCTCCGGCCAGTTGAGGTCGATGCTGAGATTGCGCTTACCCGCATTTTGCTGCGTATAGTAGACTGACATGTTGTTGATGTGGGGCACACCCGCCCGCCCAGCATCACCCGCTGGCGGTTCGATTTTGGTCACATCGGCGCCTAAATCACGCAAGGTCTTGGTGCAATGCGGGCCAGCCAACACGCGGGTGAAGTCGATGACGCGCAGACCTTGCAGCGGAGCGTCCATGTCAGTTCCCCTCAAACACTGCTGAGCCCGGGCCAGAGGCGAGGAAAGCAGCCAAGCCGCGCTTCTGGTCGCCGCTGGCCCACATTTGATTGTTCGTCTCAACTTGCCGCGCGTCGGCCCCGCTGATCCCGTAACGTGCCGACAAATTCGCCAGTGTCTTGATGCCCCGAAGCGCGACGGTCGGGCCGGCGGCAAGTTGGCGCACCCAGGACATCGACGCAGTCGGCAGTTCGCTCTCGGGAACCACGAGGTTGATGATGCCCCAGCGCTCAAGCGCCACTGGGTCGTGCCGGCGGGCGAACATCGCCATTTCTTTGGCACGCGCAGGACCAGCGCGCTGCACCACACGCTGCACGCCGCCCAGGAGGGGCAGCAGGCCGAGGGAAGCTTCAGCCATGCCAAATGAAGCCGTGTTGGCGGCGATGATCACGTCGCAGGTCAGCGCCAACTCGAATCCACCGCCGAGAGCGGCGCCATGCACGGCTGCCACCACCGGCAGCGGCACGTTCTCTAACGCGTCGATGAGCTCCTCGAAGTCTTTTTGGTCGCGGCGGCGCCCACCGCTTGTGAAGGCGTTGACGTCGGCCCCAGCGCAGAAGTGACGCATGGCGCTACGCAGCAGGATGCCGCGGCAACCGCCTGCCGCGGCCTCACTGTAGGCGGCGAGCATTGCATCGAGAAACGCTTCGTCGATCAAGTTGTGCGGCGGCTTGGCGAGCGTGACGACGCCAACCGCGCCGTCTTTTTCAAAAGTCACGATAGACATTGCTTTTCTCCGTGCATTCACCGGTTATCGAGCGCGGTCTATTTGAACCGAGCCGCGCTCCTTTCGATCTTTTCAAGGTAACCAGCGATGTCCGCCGCGAAGGCCGGATGTGCGACGAGCCGCCGGAAATGAACGGCGGATCGCTGGTAAGTCTTGGCGAATTCGTCATCGAGCAGAAGAGAAAGCCCCGCCGCATCGAGGACGGATCGGCGGGCCCGCTCGTTGTGAAACAGACATAATTCGGCAACGAAGCAGATGTCCGCGAGCGTGATATCGTCGCCGACCAGGAAAGAGCGGCGCGGTGCCAGCGCCTGCTCAATACCGAACAAATAGGCTGCGAAGGCATCCGTCATGCGGGAATGAAGTTCGCGCGAAACGGCACCGTCGCGCAGAGCGAAAAGGTAAATCTGGCTGTCGCGCGCGAATACCAAACTGGCGTCCAGAAACCCATCAATCCGCGAGCTCTCGTAGACATCGCGGCCATAGATCGGAAAACGCTCCATCCCCAGCCGGGCCACGGCGCGCATGATGCTGTTCGATTCGAAAATACCGGTTCGGCCATCCGGGCTGAACGCGGCCGGCACGGTGCCGAAGGGCTGCGCCTCGAGAAATGCAGCGGTTTTGTAGAGCTTGTGATCGGGGAAGCCGATGCGACCGGTGTGTTCCGCCGCAGATAGCATGTCGGGCGGAACGTCGGCGATAGGACGTGCATCGAAATCCCAGAGCCATTGTGATAGGTCGCTGGGGGAGGCGCCGCGCACCTCAACCTCGACGCCGCATAGCCGGGCGGCGATCGTTGCCTTCCAGATCCGGGGATTGGGCAAATACGAGAAGATGCGCAAGGCGGCCATGGCCATGCTCACCAGGTCTCGCCGTAGGGTCGCAGCTCAACGTTGAACGACCAGGCACTGCGATCCTGCCGGGTCAAATGCCATGCTTCTTCGGCGATGGCGGCAGGCTTAATGAAGAACTCGTCGGGCTTGTCCTTGTAGCGCTCGCGCGTCCAGGGCACATCGATCACCGCGTCGATAATAATGTAGGCGACATGCACGCCCTTCGGTCCAAGCTCGCGTGCCATCGCTTCGCTCAGGATACGTTGCGCGGCCTTGGTCGGCGCGAAGCCGGCGAAAAAGGGTTTGCCCCTCAGGGCCGAGGTGTTGCCAGTGACGATGATGTTGCCGCTGCCGGTCCGCACCATGGCAGGCGTTAGGCGACGCGCCAGATAGAGGAGCCCCATCGTGTTGACTTGAAAATTGCGGTTGAGCACCGCGGGGTCGATCTCCAGGAATGAGCCGAAGGCGCCGCCTACCGCGTTGTGCACCAAGGCGGTTGGCGCGCCGAGCTCGTGTTCGATGCGGTCGATCGTTGCCTCGACCTGCGCCACATCCGACACGTCACATGCATAGCCTTTGCTGCCAGAGAGTTCGCGCTCCAGCTTCGCAAGGCGCTGGGGATTTCGCGCCAGCATGGCAACGCGATAGCCGCCGGCTGCAAAACGGCGGGCCAATGCGGAGCCCGTCCCGGGACCGACGCCCGAAATCACGCAAACGGGTTCTGTCATCGGGCCGCCCTTCTTATGACGCTAGTCTCGTGAAATCTGGCTGTCGCCGTTCTGCAAAAGCCTTGAAAGCCTCTCGTGCCTCGCTGGTCTGCAGACGTTGCGCGAAAACCGCGCCCTCCTCGTCCATGCGGCGCAGAATTTGCTCCGTGTCCCGCATGAGTTTCTTGGTCGCAACGATCGCTCCGAGCGGGCGTTTTGCTAGCGTCCTGGCCGTTTCGCGCGCCGCGGCTAGCACCTGGTCCTTAGGCAGCACCTTGTTTGCCAGGCCAAGCGCCAACGCCTCGGCAGCCGAAATTCCGTCCCCGAGCGCGAACATAGCGAACGCGCGGACGTAGCCGATACGGGCCGGCAATAGCATGCTCGATGCGGCCTCCGGCACGAGGGCCAGATTGACGAACGGCGTCGATAAGCTCGCGGTTTCGGCCAGGTACACCAAATCACAGTGCAGCAGCATCGTCGTGCCAACACCAACAGCGAGCCCTGGGACAGCGGCCACGATCGGCTTGTCGGCCCGCCCCAGCGCCTGGATGAAGCCGTGGGCCGCGAGCCCATCGCCTTTGCCCGCGGCAGCGCTGGCAAAATCCGCAAGGTCGTTTCCGGCTGTGAATGCGTCGCCCTCTGCAGCAAAGAGCACGACGCGAATCGTTTGGTCTTTCTGGGCGCCGTCGAGCGCCTCGGCGGCGGCGCGATACATGGCGTTCGAAAGCGCGTTCTTCTTTTCCGGCCGTGCAAAAATGATTTCCAGAACAGCGCCGTCCTGTTTGATCTTAACGTGTTCAGTCATTTTTTCGAACTGCCTTCTGCCGCTTGGGCACCTAGCGGAACGCCTCACGCCACTTTCTTCGCACGGATTCCATCGTTATCGAGTAAGCAAACGAGGCGGTCGCGGATCAATCCCTCGGCGTCCGCCATGATCCGGTCGATCAACTCGGCGACGGTCGGTATGTCATCGATTAGACCCACAACCATGCCACAGCTCCACGCGCCCGCATCCATGTCGCCGTCGATCATGACCTTGGGGTAGATACTGACGACCTGTTCTTGGATATCGGCGAACTGAAGTGCGGCGCCATTCTTGCGCTCGATCTCCAGCAAGCGCTCGACGCCGGCGTTTTTAAGCACGCGCTCGGTATTGCGCAGCGGCCGCATGACGAGCCGGGTGTCGAGTTCGCTGGCTGCAACAATCGCCTTCTTGACGTTATCATGCACCGGCGCCTCCTTCGTGGCGATGAAGCGCGTGCCCATATTCATGCCCGCAGCGCCCATCGCCAGTGCGGCGACGAGGCTTCGCGCATCCGCCATGCCGCCCGACGCGACGAACGGAATCTTCAATTCATCAGCGGCGCGCGGCAGCAGAATCATGTTGGGAATGTCGTCTTCGCCAGGATGGCCGCCGCATTCGAATCCATCGACACTCACGGCGTCGCAGCCGATCCGTTCGGCCTTCAGCGAATGGCGAACCGAGGTGCACTTGTGGATGACTTTGATGCCTGCCGCCTTCAGCGCCGGCATGTATTGCTCGGGGCTACGTCCGGCCGTCTCGACAATCTTGACGCCGCCTTCGATGATAGCCGCAACGTATTCCGGATAAGGGGGCGATAAAAGCATTGGTAGAAAGGTCAGGTTCACTCCGAATGGTTGGTCGGTCATGTCGCGACAGCGTGCGATTTCCTTTGCCAACAGCTCGGGGGTCTTCTGGGTCAAGCCGGTGATGATGCCGAGGCCGCCTGCATTGGATACCGCGGATGCGAGTTCGGCAAAGCCGACATAGTGCATTCCGCCTTGGATGATGGGATGACGGATGCCGAACATTTCAGTAATGGCTGTCTTCAAGTTAACCTCCAGGTTTTCAATGTCAGCGAATTAAGCTGCCTCGTGGCTGAATCTTCGACCTTCGCGATTAAGGTTCGCGATTTTCAGGTCAGTGGAGGATTTCGAGCAAACCGGCCGCGCCCATGCCGCCGCCGATGCACATGGTGACGACGCCATACTTCGCTCTGCGCCGACGGCCCTCGATCAGGATATGGCCGGCAAGCCGTGCTCCGGTCATCCCGTAGGGATGGCCCATTGAGATCGAGCCGCCGTTGACGTTGAGCTTTTCCGGATCGATACCCAGCTTGTCGCGACAATAGATAACCTGCACGGCATAAGCTTCGTTGAGTTCCCAGAGATCGATGTCGTCGATCTTTAGACCGTGTCGGTCCAAGAGCCGCGGGACTGCGGCTACCGGTCCGACACCCATCTCATCGGGCTCGACGCCCACCGCGACGAAGCCACGGAAAATGCCAAGCGGCTTGAGCCCCTTTTGCGCAGCGAGCGCGTCGCTCATGATCACGCAGGCTGACGCACCATCCGAAAGCTGGCTGGCGTTGCCGGCGGTGATGGTTTTGCCCTCGAACACCGGCTTGATCTTGGCAAGCCCCTCGGCCGTGGTGTCGGGGCGCGGCCCCTCGTCCTGCTCAAGCGTGACGTCACGCATGAAGACCTGCTTGGTCTCTTTATCTGTAACGGCCATCTTCGTAACGATCGAAACGAGCTCCTCGCTGAAGCGGCGGCCCTGGAGGGCGGATGCGGTGCGGCGCTGGCATTCGAGGCTGTACTCGTCCTGCCGTTCGCGTGAGATCTTGTAGCGCTCGGCCACCACCTCGGCAGTCTCGAGCATCGACATATAGATCTCGGGCTTCATCGCCACGAGCTCATCGTCAACGGTGTGAAACTTGTTCATGTGCTCGTTCTGCACAAGACTGATCGAACTCGATGCCGCCCGCGACGGCAACCCTCACGCCGTCGAAAATCACCGAACGCGCGGCGACAGCAATCGCCTGCAAACCCGAGGCGCATTGCCGATCGATCGTTGTGCCGGCGACCGTGACCGGCAATCCGGCGCGGATCGCGCCCTTGCGCGCGACGTTCGTCACCGTGGTGCCTTGCTGCATGGCGCAACCCATAACGACGTCTTCAACCTCGTCGGGTGCCACTTTTGCGCGCCTGACCGCCTCCCCGATCACATGCCCGGCCATAGTCGGACCTTCGGTGTTGTTCAGCGCGCCACGATAGGCCTTTCCGATAGGCGTGCGGGCGGTCGACACAATTACGGCCTCGGTCATGTGACTATTTCTCCGGTTTGCATCGGGTCATGCGGCGTTTGCAGATAGATCAGCGGCAGTCGCTGTCGCTTCCTGAATCGAAGATGCCGATCCGAACACGTCCTCGGCGCAGCGCAGGATGTGGAAGGCCGGGTCGCCGTATTGGATATTGATTGCGACCAGTCGCTTCAGGTAATGGCCGACCTTGAGTTCGTTGCTCATGCCCATTCCGCCATGAAGCTGCACAGCCTGCTCGCCCACATAGCGCCCAGCCTCTCCGACCTTCGCCTTCGCCGCCGACGCGAGCTTCGCGATATTGGCGCCGCCCCGCGCTAGCGCGGCATTCAGAGCGTACGTGATTGCGATCGCCTCCTCCTGTGCAATGAACATGTCGACCATGCGGTGCTGGAGCACCTGGAAAGAGCTGAGCGGTGCGCCGAATTGCTTGCGCGTCTTCGTGTATTCGAGGGTTGCCTTGTTCAACTCCCGGATCGCGCCGATCGCCTCTGCGCATTGCGCGGCGATTGCCCACTGACGGCAACGCTCTAGCTCCGCGACCGCGGCACCTTCGGATCCGAGCAGATGTCCGGCTGGCACGCGCACACCTTCGAACTTGATCTCCGCAGCACGGCGACCGTCGAGCGTCTTGAAGCTCTGCAGGTGCACGTTGGGTGCATGGCCGTCCACGATGAACAGGCTGATACCCTGCTGGTCGCGCCAGCCTCCTGACGTCCGGGCAGATACGATTAAATGGTCGGCCCAGGGCGCTGCGACCACGACAGCCTTGGCACCGCGCAACACATAACTGTCAGCCGTGACGTTCAGCCGTCGTCGACACGGCATTCAGATGCTGACCCGAACGGGCTTCGAGCAGCGCCGGCGTCCAAATTGTTCTGCCCCAAATAAGGCCGGCGAGAAGGTCGCGGCGCTGCGCCTCCGAGCCGAGCGTCTCGATTAGGCCTCCGGCAAGCACAACCGTCTCGAAATAGGGCTCCACCACAAGGTGGCGGCCGAACGCCTCCATAATGATCATAGTAGCGATCGGGCCGCCGCCAAGACCGCCTGAACTCCTCGGAAAACGGCGCGGCGAGTAGACCCAAATCAACGAATTTTTGCCAATGCTTCCGGCTCCAGCCTTCCTCGCCGGCGGCGATCCCACAGCGTGTATCGAAATCGTAGTTCGACTTCAGCATCCGCTCGACACTGTCTTGCAGGATGCTCTGTTCTTCGGTGAATTCGATCTCCATCGCCTATCTCCCTTACGTCCTCACAAGCCGAGCACGGCTTTGGCGATGATGTTGCGCTGGATTTCGTTTGAGCCGCCGTAGATCGATAGCTTGCGCGTGTTGAGATATTTTTCGGTAGCCGTGTGCGCGTATTGCGAACCCGGCACAAAGACGTTGCCGTTAGCCGGATGCTCGCGCAACGCAAGGCCGTATTGTCCGATCGCACGGTGCGTAATATCCGCGATCCGCTGGTGGATCTCGGTGCCGCGGATCTTAAGAAGCGAGGCGGCCGGCCCTGGGTCCTTGCCGTGCGACATTTGCGAGATCATTCGCGCTTCGGTTGCTTCCAGCGCGATAAGGTCGATCTCGACCATGGCGATATCCTTTGCGAGGTCACGTCCCATCGGATCGTCCGGCGCAAGCTCCGCGCGGGCAATGCTCTTGAGGTTCTCCAGCCGGCGCTTCGAGCTGCCCGTGCCCGCCATGCTGGTACGTTCGTTGCCAAGCAGGAACTTGGCGTAGGTCCAACCCTTGTTTTCCTCGCCGATCAGGTTTTCAGCGGGAACGCTAACGTCTTCCAGGAAGACATCATTGACCTCATGGCTGCCATCGATGGTGATGATCGGCCGTACGATGACCCCGGGCGTCCGCATGTCGATCAACAGGAACGAGATACCCGACTGCGCTTTGGCCTGCGGATCGGTGCGGACCAGACAAAATATCCAGTCCGCGTGTTGCGCGAGCGTTGTCCAAGTCTTGTGACCGTTGACGACGTATCGGTCGCCCTCCCGCACCGCCTTAGTGCGTAATGAGGCAAGATCGGAACCCGCCCCCGGCTCGGAATAGCCCTGGCACCACCAGTCATCGCCGGAGAGGATGCGCGGCAGAAACTTTTTCTTCTGGGTGTCATTGCCGAACGTGTAGATCACCGGCCCGACCATGGTGACGCCGAAGGGCAGCGGCGGCAGCGTGCCAGCGCGCGAGGTCTCCTGTTCGAAAATGTAACGCTGCGTGATGGTCCAACCGGGCCCGCCATATTCTTTCGGCCACGACGGAGCAATCCAGCCTTTTTTGTAGAGAATCCGGTGCCAGAGCAGCGATTGTTCCTTCGTCAGGTCGGTCTCGGGATTGGCCACCCGCATTTCGGCTGGATAATTGGCAGTGATGAAGTTTCGCACCTCGTCGCGGAACGCTTCATCCTCTTTGGAAAGATTCAGTTCCATGCTGCGTCACCATTTTTCGCCGAACGGGCGGATTTCCTGTTCAAACACCCAGGCGCTGCGCGGCTGTTGATAGAGTTGCCAATAGGCTTCGGCCACGGACGCCGGCGGCATCAGTCGGTTCGGGTCAAGATTTTCAAGTGCGGCTGGGCCTTCGCGCTCCTTGATCCGCTCTCTCACCCATTCGGTGTTCACACCAGAATCAATGATGAGATGCGCGACGTGGATGTTCTTCGGCCATAGCTCGCGTGCCGCGGCCTGCGCCACCGCGCGCAACCCGAATTTGGCGCTAGCGAAAGCCGCGTACCCTACGCCGCCACGCAGGCTCGCGGTAGCACCGGTAAAGAATATGCTGCCGCGTCCATGTGGCAACATCAGGCGCGCGGCCTCGCGTCCGGCAAGGAAACCGGAATAGCAAGCCATCTCCCACACTTTGCGGAATACACGCTCGGTGGTGTCCAGCAGCGGAAAGTTCACATTCGCGCCGATGTTAAAGACGCAGACTTCGAGCGGCGCATGCTTGTCGGCATCCGACAGGAAGGAGACGACCTCCTCCTCTTTGCGCGCATCGAGCTCGCGTCCGATGGCGGTGGCGCCTGTGGCCTCGATTTCCTTCACAAGCGGCGCGAGCTTGTCACCCTGACGCCGTCCAACGAATAAGGTGAAACCCTCCGCGGCGAATCGCTTCGCGATCTCGGAGCCGATAAAATCTCCGGCGCCGATCACGGCCACCGTCTGGTTTCTCGCCGTCACTACTATCTCCCGAACAGAAGAAACAAACACTCCAGTTGGCTCGCAGCGATTCGGCGCTGCCTCACGCTACGGTGCGAGCGGACATCGGCGGTGACACCTCGACCCGCGCCTTCGCGGCCTGTGCGGCCTCCCACAATTTGTGCTTTAGAATTTTCCCGGTGGATGCTGCGGGCAGAGCGTCGAGCAGCACGATTTCGCTGGGGCGCTTGTAGGAGGTGAGCTGCGCAGCCGCATATTCCATCAGCGCCGCGGCGTTGATCGTGGCGCCCGGCAGCACCTGCACGAAAGCGACCACCTCCTCATTGCCATTAACCGCGCGGCCGATAACTGCCGACTGCACCACCATCTCATGCGAATTCAGCACGGCCTCGACCTCAGCCGGATAGACATTGAAGCCGGAGCGGATGATCAGTTCCTTTGAACGCCCGGCGATGAAAAGATGGTCGCCGTTGAGGCGGGCGAGGTCGCCGGTATTGAACCAACCCTCGGAATCGATCGCCTGCGCCGTCAGATCGGGCGCTCGATAATAGCCAAGCATGACGTTTGGTCCGCGCACGTGCAGTTCGCCGACTTCGCCAGCGGGAACGGGCACGCCGTTGAAATTGACCAACCGATGTTCGATGCCCGGAAGAAAAGGTCCGACCAATTCGTCGTTGCGGGGCTCGTTCTCGCGGACGCCGGTGAGACTGGGCGAGCACTCGGTGATCCCGTAATTGTTCAACAGGGGCTGCCCAAACTCCTCCTCGACGCGAGCCTTCAAGTTGACATCAAGGGGGGCGCCGGCGACGAGCATCCGGCGCAGTCGCCCGCGTTCCAGCCGAGCGAGACGCTTGACGGCCTTGAATTCAAGTAGGCGCTGGTAAGTCGCCGGCACCCCAAACAGATATGTAATGCCCTCTTCGGCGATCGCCCTCGCAAGCGCGGCGGGATCATATTTCGGCACGACGTGCACTGTTGCTCCCGCCATCATGGTAGCGATCGCAAGGATGGAGAATCCGACGATATGCGACATCGGCAGCACCGCATAGATTCGGTCATCCGGAACGGTGCCACGAAGAAGGATGGAGGTGCGCGCAGCGAACAGCACATTACGATGGCTGAGCATCACGCCTTTCGGTTGGCCGGTGGTGCCGGAGGTGTACATCAGCGCGGCAACTTTGCGGGCCGCGTCCGACTCGACCGGCTCTGGCTGCGTCGTCTCGTTCAGCGCGCCGACACCGATCCCAGCAAACGGACCAATATTGCGCAATTCGGCGTTCAAACGCATGGCGTGATCGGCGGCTTCATTGGAAATTTCAGCATTAATCAAAATCCGACGCGAGCCGCTATGAACATAAATCTGATTAAGCTCGCGCGGTGACAGGCGCGGGTTTACGACGACCGGCCAGGCATCGAGCTTACTGCAGGCGAACACGAAGGCAACGAGCGCCACGGAATTCTCGCTTGCCAACAGCACGCGATCTCCGGGCCTGATCTGGAGGCGCTCGAAGTCCGCGGTAACCGTGTCCACCGCGTCGGCGAACTCGTGATAGGTCCAGATGTGACCGTTTTCGACAAATGCTGGATGGTCCGGCCTCTCCTCGACATGACGAGCAATGACCTGGCCTACTCGATCCGGAAGGCCCGCAAGAATGTCCGCCGCCGACATCGCATCGACAAGTTTCGTCAAAGCTTCCTCCCGCGTCCGGGCGTTGCTGGTCGAGATTTCAGGCCCGTGTTTTTTGCCGTTTGTTTGCCCCCGGCGCGACAGCCTCGACGATGGCTTCCTCCACGTCGCGTAGCTGGTCTTTGCCGAAGAACATTTCCTTGCCGACGAAAAATGTTGGGGAACCGAACGCGCCGCGATCGACGGCGTCCTGGGTGAGCTCCAATAGGCGGCTCTTCACGTCGGGTTGCTGCGATCGCGCGAACAGCCGGTCAAAATCGATGTTCGACGACATGAACGCCTCGCGCGCGATCTGCGGATCGTCCATCTTTTTCGGCGCTTCCCACATGTGATGATAGGCGGCGCGAAAATAGGGATCGAACACACCTTCAAACTGCGCAGCCACCGCACCGCGCATCAGTTGCAACGTGTTCACCGGAAAGAACGGATTCTTGTTGAACGTCGTGATGTTGTGGCGCCGGATGAAACGCTGGATCTCAAGCTCCATGAACTCTGGTTTATTTTTGATGCCGGCAAGGGATTCGCCGGGCGAGCGGTTGTTGGTCAGCTTGTAGATGCCGCCGAGCAGCACCGGCACGTACTCGAATTTGACACCGGTGCGGCGCTCAACATCCGGGATAACCAATTCGGCCAGATAGGCGTTCGGGCTACCGAAGTCGAACATGAACTGGACCCTGACCGCCTCCACCTCTGTCCTCCCGTTCATTTGCTTTTTGTCGCAGGTGCCGCTCGCCGAGCTAAAAAAGCGCCCGGGGGCACCTTTCGAGCGGGCGATTTTCAAACCTGTTCTAACGCATATAGTTCTCTTTTCGAACTGTCAATAGCGTAGCGTCGCAATCGTCGGAAATCGATGCTTTAGGCCGTTTTCTTGGAGAAAAATGATATTTACACAAAATCCCAACAGTGTGTCATCTACCCTAGACAGTTCTGAATCGGTACTATAGGTAGTAATTCAAATGTTTCGCGGCATGATTTGTGAGCGCTTGAATGCCTCGAAGTAGCCGATTGGCTCGCCTGAGACGACGCAATCTGGCAATTTGCCGAATGACGAACGCCGAACCGAACCGGAGATCGAGGAAACTGAGATGAAGTGGCACTCGCTGGAGGAAGAGCCGTGTTCGGTCGCCAGAACCGTGGCCGTGATCGGCGACAGATGGTCTTTACTGGTGCTGCGAGATTGCTTCCTGCGCGTGCGACGCTTTGAGGATTTCCAGGCGCGGCTCGGAATTACGCGCCATGTGCTCGCCGATCGGCTCAAGAAGCTGGCGCGCCATGGCGTGCTGCGTCGGGTCCCATACCAGACGCGGCCCAAGCGTTACGAATATATCCTGACCCAGAAGGGCCTCGATCTTTACCCGATCATCATGGCAATTGTGCATTGGGGCGACGTCCATATGGTCGATGAGCGTGGGCGGCCTCGGCTGTATGAGCACAAGGTCTGTGGAAAAATGTTTGATGCGGTGATGACTTGTTCAGAATGTGGAGAACCGCTGTCCCCAAAACAGGTCCACGTGCACGTCGGCCCAGGCGCGAGCGATAGCGATCGCTTGCCCGCCGGGACAGGCGCTTTGGGAAGCACGGCTGGCGGCGAGAGATAGTCGAAAGGAGTACCTGCATGGAACAGCATCTTATCGAAGCGATCTCGGATGGCGTCGCAACGCTGACTCTCAACCGACCTGAGCGGCTCAATGCTCTTTCGACGCCCATCATGGAAGGCTTGCTCGAAGCATTGCCTCGATTGGCACGCGATGCAGCAGTTGGCGCCATTGTCCTCACGGGCGCCGGACGTGCCTTCTGTGCCGGCGGTGATGTCAAGAGCATGGCCGAGGGCTCGATCGAGCGCGGCCTGGAAGAGGCTGTGACCCATCTGCGCGGCAGAATGGAAGTGTCGCGAACTCTTGCACGAAATTTCCAAGCCGACGATTGCCATGGTGAACGGACCCGCCGCTGGCGCCGGCATGTAGCTGGCGCTGGCCTGTGATCTGCGCATCGCCGGACAATCGGCCCGTTTCGTGACCGCGTTCGCCAATATCGGGTTTTCCGGTGACTTTGGAGGCAGTTATTTTCTCTCCAAGCTTGTCGGCACGGGCAAGGCGCGCGAGCTCTACTACACCGCTGAGCCGCTTGATGCCGCCCAGGCCCTGGCACTCGGAGTGGTCAATCGGGTTGTTCCGGACGCCGATCTCATCGATGCCACGCTGCAGCTCGTCCGAAAGCTGGCGCGCGGCCCGCGCATCGCGCTCGCCCTGATGAAGCAAAATTTCAACGCAGCGGAAAGCAGAACTCTCGCTGAACTGTTGGACCTGGAGGCGCGGCGTCAAATCGAAACCGGCCGGACCAAAGACCACAGAGAGGCTGCACGAGCGTTCGTCGAGAAGCGGGTCCCGGTTTTTACCGGCCAATGATCACAATACTGGCTGACCCGGAGACTATCTCACCTGGCCGACAAAGAGCCGCAATCGGAAGGATCGATCATGACTTCGCCCTTGAGAATCGGGGTGATCGCCAAAGCAATCAATATAGGCGCCGCGCTGCCCGCGGTTCAAAACAGCGCCGCGGTCAAGAGCTCGACCAGGATGCCGCCGGCGCTCGGCTCGCCTCGCGAGCCCGTAAAGACTCAAAGAGCATGAAAAACCCGGTACCACGACGATAATAATCGTGGCCTCCTCCTCTTGCTAAAAACCATGATCGTCAACGGATCCGGCGGGGCTTATATTGCTCTGGACGGGCGCTGGATACTTTTCGGATGTCCAAAAAACTTGCGTTTCGGTTTCGGCGGTAACGTCAGTTTGATAGTGCGGGCGCCGCGACCCGCTCACAATGTTTCGATCCGATTTATCGACGCGTCGGCGACTTTTAGTGCAGCGCCTCGACCGCCAGCGCTATGCCCTGCCCGCCGCCGATGCACAGCGTGACCAGGCCGCGCTTAAGGCCATCGCGACGCATCGAGTGGATGAGTTTTGTGCTCAGCACCGCGCCGGTAGCGCCGATCGGATGGCCGTGGGCGACGGCGCCACCCTCGACGTTGACGATGTCTTCTGGAAATCCGAGCTCGCGGGCGACGACGATGGCGATGGCCGCGAAGGCCTCATTGATCTCGACGCGCTCGACCGAGCCGACGGTCCAGCCGGCCCGCTGCAACGCCTGTCGCACCGCCGGGATCGGCCCGAGGCCGAACATCCCGGGCTCGACAGCCGCAATCCCGTAAGAGACGAGGCGCGCCGTCACGCCAAGCCCCCGCTTATCGGCCCATGCCGCCTCCGCAAGCACCATCGCGGCGGCGGCGTCGTTCAGTCCGGGCGCATTGCCGGCGGTGATGGTGCCGTTCGGGCGAAACGCCGGCTTGAGCCGCGCCAAAGCTTCCAGCGTCGTATCGGGCCGATTGGCTTCGTCCTTGTCGAACTGCGTCGGTCCCTTCTTGCCCGGCACTTCGACCGGCACGATCTGCGCGTTGAAATGACCTGCCGCCTGCGCGGCGGCGAACAGCTGTTGCGAGCGCAGCGCCCAGCGGTCCTGGGCGTCGCGGGTGACTTGATATTTCTCGACTAAATCCTCGGTGTGCCAGCCGGAGTGAGCATCCGAAAACGCGTCGTTCAATCCGTCGCGCAACACGCTGTCGTAGAGCACGCTATCGCCCATGCGATAGCCCCAGCGGCCGCGCGCGACCAGATACGGTGCCTGATCCATATTCTCCATGCCGCCAGCCACAGCGACGTCGATATTGCCAAGGGCAATCTCCTGCGCCGCCGAAACAATGGCCTGCGCACCCGAGCCGCAAACGCGGTTGACGGTGAGCGCCGGGGTTGTCACCGGCAGGCCGGCATAGACAGACGCCTGACGCGCCGGATTCATCTTGGTTCCGGCTTGCACGACGTTGCCCATGACGACGGTTTGCACCTCATCAGGACGGATGCCGGCGCGCTCAACCGCGGCGGCGATCGCCGTAGCACCGAGACTAGGAGCGGGCACATCCTTAAGGCTGCCGCCGAAAGTGCCGATGGCGGTGCGAACGGTTTCTGCGAAAACCACTGAGCGCTGCGATGTCATGGCGAACTCCTTTTGCTTGAAGGACTAAACCTGGGCGAAACCGCCATCGACGAACAATTCTGTTCCGGTGATGTAGCTCGCGTCGTCGGAGGCGAGGAACACCACGGCCTTCGCGATCTCGTCGGGCGTGCCGAGCCTGCCGAGAGGAACAGCGTTCGCAATCATCTTTCGGCGCTCCTCGCCGACCTGCGACGACGCGAGCAGATTGCTCAACCCGGGGGTGTCGGTGGAGCCTGGGCTCACCGCGTTAACCCGAATGCGGCGCGCTTTCAGGTCCGTCGTCCAGGTTCGCGCGAAAGAGCGCACGGCGGCCTTGGTGGCGCTGTAGACGCTGTTCGCGGCCAATCCTTTGCTGGCGACGATCGACGCATTGAGGATGATCGTGGCGCCGTCCGGCATCAGCGGCAGCGCCTTCTGCACGGTGAACAGTAGGCCCTTCACATTGATGTCGAAAATCGAGTCGTAAAGTTCTTCGCTGATCGAACCGAGCGGCGCGTATTTTGCGGCACCGGCATTGGCGAATACGATATCGAGCCGGCCCTTGTCGCGCTCGATTTGCGCGAACAGGCGATCGAGGTCGTCAAGATTCGAGGCATCTCCCTGTACGCCGGTGACGTTTCTTCCAATCACCTTCGCCGCCTCGGCGAGCTCCGCTTCCCGGCGTCCGGTGACGAAGACATAGGCCCCTTCGTTCACGAACTGCTTCGCCGTCGCAAGACCGATGCCGCTGTTGCCGCCGGTAACAAGTGCGATTTTTCCTTGAAGTTTGCACATAACATTCTTCCTCGAGTCCTCGCAGAGATCGGGTATCTACGCCCTTATGGCGTTGGCTCGCTGCGCCTCGCCCCGGCCAAATGAGAAATTCTCGCCCGGCGCTTCGTAGAGCGTAATCATCAGGTCGTCCGGCGAAACGCCGGCCGCGGCCGTGACACGGGTGTTGACGTCTTTCAGGAGCGCGAGCCGCGTTTCCTTCGATCGCCCCGCGATGAAGGTAAGATCGAGGATAATCAGGTCGTCCGTATAGTGCATTCCGACAAACGACGGCGTGTGGAGAAAGCGCTGCTTCGGAAATTCAAAGATAAGTTGGTAAAAGTCTTCGGGCGGCACGCGAAGCGTGTTCATCAAAGCCGCCTGGATGGCGCCGGAAACCTTAGCGAGTCGCGCCTCGTCGTAGCGGCCTTCGACGAGATGGATTTTTGCGAGCGGCATGGGTCGACCTCCTTTGCGATGGGACAGCAAATGAAATGGGGTTCAGGTGCTCCTTACCTCGTCTGATTGACTTGCGGTTGAGCGTCGCCAAGCCAGCGCATGAACTCGCGGACGTGCAGCGCCCATAGCTCCGGATGCGCCATGGTCAGATGGCCAAACGACGTCTCGGAGCCCGGCTGAACAATGAAGCGACCGAAGGGATCTGCCGCATCAGGCGCTCAAGGACGTGAAGCGCCTCGGGATTGAACTCGTCGTCGTCGAAATTGAGGGCGAAGACCTTGGTCCTGATCAAGGCCAAGCTTGGCTCCGGATCATAGTCGGCCGATGATTTCAGCGAGTAGAGGATATCGTTGGCGTCGATCGCTTCCGCATGCTTGCGCGTATCCTCGATCAACCGGTCCGCAGCCTGCCCGTCGGGGACGATGGCCTGAAGATGCGGCACGCCGTCAATCATCATCCGCAGGATTTCATAACCTCGCAACCAGCCGGTCGGCGGCTTCGTATAGTTGCCGCCGTTCCATTCCGGGTCGGAGCGGATGTCGTTGATCACCGTGCGCCGCCACAACAAGTTGCGGCCCGAGACTTTGATGGGCAGCGAGACGACCGGCATCACCCCGTCCGTGGCGTCGGGGTAAGCCTCCGCCCATTGCCAAGCATTCATGCCGCCCATCGACATGCCGAGGATGGCATGAAGGTGATTGATTCCGAGGGTCTCGGTGACAAGCTTGTGCTGCAGATCGACGATGTCGCGATAGCCGTAGTTCGGGAACTTCGCCTTTAGTCCATCGCTCGGCTTGCTCGATTGGCCGTGGCCAACGCTGTCCGGGAAGATTAGGTAGTAGCGGCGCGCATCCAACGGTCGCCCCACATCGAACAGTGCCTTCATATAAGTTGGGTTGCGGAGCGCCAGACCATCGGCTCCGGTCCAGTGCAAGACGAGAACTGCATTGTCGATGTTTCCATCGGCGTTGCGATGCGGTTCGCCGAGCGTCGCATAGTGGATGCGCAAACTAGTGATGGTCTCGCCGTCGTGGAATTTGTAATTCTCGAACCATGCGTCAGCTTGCTTGGCGATTTGTGCGCTTTGCGCAGGCGCTGAGTCCTGTGTTGCCGCAGGCGAGGCGAATGAAGCCGCGCTCAGCAGCGCGATGCAGGAGGCCAACAACAAGTTGCGATGCCGCCTGCTCATACTCCAATTCCTCTAACTGCTGACGCCGGCAGCCGCGATCCGCCGGCAACGATTTCCGATCCTTTGCGCTGGCTGGTTGACATAGAGTGCATATACGCCCAAATAAGCGCATATGCACATTTGTCAAGTGAGGATTCAATAATGGCCGCAGATACCGTACCGACGTCCGAAGATTGCAATTGTTACGCGGTCCGCGCGGCGGCGCGGCACGTCAGCCAATTTTACGATCAGGTGCTAGCGCCGACAGGGCTGCGAACCACCCAATTCTCGATGCTGGCGAAGCTCAAGCGCAAGGGACCACTGACCATCAATGCTCTTGCCGCCGACATGGTGATGGATCGCACTACGCTCGGCCGCAATATCCTGCCACTGCAACGTGACGGACTGATCAAGATCGAGCCGGACGCAGCCGACCGCCGCGCCAAGGCGTTGCGCCTGACCAAAGCCGGCGAGAAGCGCCTGCAGGTGGCGCGAGAGCGATGGGCCGTGGCGCAGGAGCGGTTTGAAACCGTATTCGGAACCCGGCGTGCCGCCGAGCTGCGTGCATTGTTGCGGGCGGTGGTCGCCGGTGAATTCGCTGCGGCGGCCTGATTGTGCGCCGGTACGGGCGGCCCATCGAAAGTTGGTAGCTTATCATGGACGCGCTAACGAACGCAGACAAGAAGGCCACCGCAAAAGCAAAGGGACGGCTGACGTTCAAGCAGCGGACGTCGGTACCGCTGCGCATTGATGGGCCTGCTGGCGCATGCCGGTGCGAAACGTGTAAACTCCGGGCGCCGAGCAGAATACGCATCAGGAGTTTATCAATGAGTGGGCTCGGCGGATTGAACAAGACTTCCCGACGCAGGTCGCGACCTCCGTTCATCCTTGGCTGCCCTTCTAGCTCGCATTGCCATTGGCTTCCGCGATTAGCCATCGCGCGAATTCGCTCACCTGCGGCTTGCCGGTAGAGAGCCGGGATTCGATGACGAAATATGCACGTGACCCTACCAGCGTCTGTTTGAACGGCGCGACGAGTGCGCCCGATTTGATGAGATCGTTGACCAGCGGCTGACGGCCGAGCGCTACACCCTGGCCGCTGATCGCCGCCTGGATCATCTGCTCGTACTGGCTGAAATGCAGGGCACCGGCGAATTTGAGTTCGCCGACGCCGAGCGCAGTGAGCCAGGTGCCCCAATCCATATAGATAGTCTCCGCGCCGGCATAATCGAAATGCAGAAGAGTTTGGTGCGCGAGATCCTGCGGCCGTTTCAGCGGCCGCGTTTTGTCACGCAACAGCGCGCGGCTGCACACCGGAATCATCTCCTCGCCGAACAATCGGACCGCTCCGTCCGGTACGGTGTCGGGCTTGCAGTAGCGGATTGCGAGATCAATCAGACTGCGCTCCAGATTGAGCGCTTCGGTCGTGGCTGAGATGCGCACGTCGATGTCCGGGTGTAGCGCCGTGAAGTGCCTGAGCCGCGGAATGAGCCACAGAGAAGCGAAGCCTGTCGTTGTGGTGATGGACAGTTGACGTGTGCGGGTTGCGGCTCGAAGTTGGTCAGAAGCGGCCTGCAGCCGATCGAGCACGTCGGTGGCAATCCTGTAAAGTGCCTGCCCGTCCTCGGTCAGCGTGAGTGACCGCGGCCGCCGCTCAAACAGCTTCAACTCGAGATTGTCCTCGAGCGCCTTGATCTGCCGGCTCACGGCGGACTGCGTAATGAACAGCTCCTCGGCGGCCTTGGTAAAGCTCAGCGTGCGCGCCGCCGCCTCGAAGCCTTGGAAGAACGCTAGATGGGGCAGATTGTAGCGCTTGCCAGACATTCCTAAAACTCATCCGTCGCCTGAAGAAAGATCGTTTGAAACGACGTTCGCGCCCAGCCAACTTTCACGAGCCAGCAGTTTGTATGGCTGTAACCATTACATCGCATGCATGGTTCTCATGCAAGGAAGGCGACCATGGCAGCTCCATTCGATGCGCCGATTTACCTCAAGACGGGCGAAACGCTCCCGATCACAGAAGGCACCGGGTTCCAGGTGAGATGCATTCGCGGTCATCTCTGGATCACCCAGCACGGCGATCTCGAGGACAGAGTTATCGGCAATGGACAATCCTTCGTGCTCAACCGGCCCGGTCTGTCCCTTGTCACGGCACTGGGCGAGCCGGCCGTTGTCTTCGTAAAGCCGGGCTCAGTCATTGCGCGGCGGCCTCTCCAGCACGCGGCGTGAGTGCCGTGGCAACCGCTGAACCCAGTCTCGCTCGCGCGGTACATTTTCCTCCGGTCGGGCAATGCGTGAAGTTGCGGCCGATCGACCCGCGCGACGCTGACGTCCTGCAAGCGTATGTCCGTGGGCTGTCGCCCGAATCCCGCCACGATCGGTTTTTCGTGGCGCTGTATGAACTACCCCAAACGGAGCTCCAACGCGTCACCCATCTCGACGGAAAATACGAACTAGCGTTACTGGCTGAGACGTGGGTCGATGGCGCACTGATCGTGATTGGCGAGGCTCGCTATGCGTTTGCGCCTGATCGGGTCGAAAGCGAATTCGCGCTTTCAGTCGCAGATAACTGGCGCGGCAAGGGACTCGGCACGCTGCTTATGGCCGACATCGAGTGCCGAGTCCGGAGCCTCGGCGCAGAGCATCTTTGCGGTGACGTGTTGTACTCCAACGAGCCCATGAAAGCTCTAGCTCGCAAGAAGGGCTTTCGCATGGCTGGTATGCTTCGAGATGCGAAGCTAGTCCGCATCGTGAAGGACTTGGCGCTTTCGCGAGGTGCGGGCTCCTCTGGGATGGCGACTGCATCCAATCTACCGATCGCGGCGTGACCCCACCCTCGGGCGTCGTCTAGCAGCCTTGAGAGAAAATAAAGGCACAATATCTGCGTTCGATAAGCGGAGACCGAACGGCGGCTTTTTGCACATCTGCTTCGGTGCAATGGGCACTTTCTTGCTGAGTGTGCCCTCCAGAGCGATCATAATTCCGGGTTATCTGCAGTTGGCGCTAATCCAAAAGCGACGAAATCCAGAAAAAGAAAAGCCTTGCTCGAAAAATAAGGAAGACACCGCTGAAAGAAGCCCCAGCGCTGACACCGCGCTAACCACATGAACTGATCGGCCGCCCGCGGCCGGTACAAATCTTGCGCTATCCCATTCACCGTTATAGGTTCGGTCACTCGTCAAGAGTTCGGGCTTCTGCGAAATCGGCCCGACACCAGCCTGCTTCTCCGAGCAAGGTGGTTCGCAGAGACGCGGCGGTTGCCTGATGGCTCCGCAAATAACCGGAGAAGCCACTATGACCCGCTCGACCAAGAAAATGACGCCAGAAATCCTGCTGGGAACTGGCCCTGTTCAGGACGACACCGTAAAAACGTTCACGATAAAGTTGGGCGATCTTCCGAGCATGGTCGATGCGGTGTTTGACGGCGACCACAAGAGACTCGGATGGGTCCATATGTTCGCCAACGCCAAGGGCTGCGATCACATCGATGGTCTGTTCCCGCAAGTGCAGATTGAGTGGCATGAAGTGGGGCCGGGCTTCCCGGCCAATTGGCGCGGTGTCAAGGTCAACTTGCCGGAAGTTGTATCGTCAACAAAAACTAACTTGCCGCTTGAGATCATCCCGGCTGGACGCACCATCGACGACGGCAGCCCGGACCAGCTTGCATTGCTTCTCGCCTTTGGCGTGAGGCGTGAGGGCGGTCGGGCGGCAATCCTTCGCCAAAACAACGGCGCGGTGAGTGTGGAAATTTTCACACCGCGAGAAAATTGAGGGTCATCCTTGATCGGACTCAATGCGACGGGCCGGATTGAAGCGGACATCCCACGCATACTATGGTGGCCTTTGATCGGGGCAGGGGCCCAATGGTACGCGTCAGGTGGGTGTCAGCTGTCCCATCGTGGGATGCGTCGAGTAAGCCGTGCAAATGCCGTGTGATCCACGCGGAAATTGCATAAGACTGGCGCGCCCGGACGCCCGTATCGCGTAGAGAAGTCCTAAAAAGGACACTCCGTCTGTGCTAAGGTCACACACATGGCCGACGATAAAAAAAACGAGCCGATCCCCTTTCCGGTCGGAGTGACCGTAAACGGCGTCAAGGTCACGGTGACGTTGATGTTAACGCCCGGCGCCACTGTCTCTGTAGTTGAGAATGACCGACAAGAGACTAAAGAAGATCAGCCGCAAAGTGAAACCTAAAAGCCGATCTTATCAATCCACTTTTGAGCAGTGACATGGGACGCTCGGCGCCGTATCCGCCGGCAGCGGTCTTTTCTCATGACCGAGCAATTCGTGACGAACATCGGTCGGGCACCCCGCCGCATGGTGCCGATCCTGCGCCATGTGGTGCAAGCTATGGATCACCCAGGGTTCAACTACCGAAAGCCGCTGCACGGGTCGGATCATAATATCGAGCCGCCGCACAACCTCTGCCGGTTAATCTAGCCGACATACAAATGGGTTAAGCGCAAGCCCGGATAGCGGACGCGTTCAATCAATTCTTTCAGCGCCTTCATCGGGAGCTGCATAGGGGCATACACCGAAAACGTGAAGCCCTGTTCGTGGCCGATTAACTCGGCTATTTCGGCGGCCGTGGCGCGCTTGTCTTTGAGGGCTTGCGCCACGTTCTTGCGGAATGAATGAAATGACGTGCGAGGAGCGGTAACGCCGCATTTTCTCCGATACTCTGTGAATTGCTTGGCGAAATAATGGTTGTACTTGCCATCAGGACCACCCGGTTTCAGCGCTGGAAATAGTTGGCCGTCACGCGGTAGCGCCTTCACGTAATCGAGGAAGCCGCAGCGTACTAATTCGCTATGTATCGGCACAATGCGCGTGGCCGCTTCTGTCTTCAGCCTTTGGCCCGTATTGTCGTCGCTCACGTTGAACAGCCATATGCCTTCCTTGCGCTGAACGTCGCTGGCCCGCATCTGACAAATCTCGTTTGACCGCATTCCGCTAAACAGCCCGACCAATGGAATCCAAGCCATTGCATTTTCAAACGTGTACTTAGCCGGCCGGACGCGCTGCTCGGTCGACATGTTGCGCAATAGCGGCGTGCTAAACAGCTTTTTTAACTCGTCAGTCTGATAGGACCGCCATGAGCTATTAGTTTCTTCAAGCGTTCGCCCGGCGAAAGGATTGCGCCCTTCAAAGTGTCCCTCTTTGTCCGCCAGACTGAACACGCCAGAGAGAGCGTGAATATATGAGTTGATGGTTCGGTTTGTGAGCCTGCCGGAACGATTGGCGCATTTTTCGACTAGCTTATTCAAAGGCAACTCTTGCGCCTCTTCAATGTGGTGCCAGGCGGGGTCTAGTTTGCCAATTTGCTCAAGGAAATCGGTCGCCGTCAGCTTGTCGATTGCGGTAAGCGGAGCGTCGTTGGTGAAGCTCTTGAATAGACGGAACACTGTTTCCCGTTGACGCTGCGTGTGAGCCGTCATTTTGCCGGCCTTCCGCTTTGCTTCAATGTATCGTGCCGCCGCTTCTGAAAAACGCATTCCGCCATCAGTGCGAATGCGCACGGCACTACGCGGCGGGACAACAATCGGCCGCAGCGTTCGGGGGTCAATGCCATGTGCTCCGAGGAAGGTTGCCGGCGGTTCCGATGGCTTGCCTTCCAGGGCTCGCAAGCGCCCCTCTGCCGCTGCAATGAGTGCGCGCACTGCCGCTTGACCCATGAGTTGATAAGTTTTGCTGTCGGGCTCTAGCTGAACGCCAGTCCGCCGCTCGACGGCCTTCAATTCGTGGCCGATGGCGTCAAAGCTGATCAGGTCATCGATTTGCGCGTCTGGTTCACCTCGGTCTGGCGCAACGAGACCCATATCCTCAAGTAAACTGTACAGTCCCTCGTTAAGGCCTTCGCGCTCTTCGTTGACGGATAACCGCCGCCTCTTGACGTCCACCTCCATGCGTTCCAGCGCTGATGTAAAAATCTCTCGCGCCTGCGCGTCAATTTCGGCAAGCGACAATGGCTCGCCGGTCTGCGCCCGTTGGAAAGTTTCGCGCCATTGCTTCACAAGAGGCCAGCGCCGCTCCTGAGCTTCCCCAAGCGACTGCGTTTTGAGGCTCACCACAATCTTGCTAAGGGGCCGGCGAGCGCTTCCATTGCGCCCATCACCGACGAACTTGCCGCGGAGCGCTCGCGGTATCGCGGCGACGAAATACCAGCTCTGATGTCGTCGCTTGAGATATCGGGTATCGGCCATGCTGTGTCCTGTGATGGTACAGGTTGATGGTACAGAATCATGGCACACTATCCTCACAAAAGCATGGTAAATCAGGCATAATCTGCATTTCTGGTTAAGTAGTTAGTTGCCCCTACAGCGCCCACCAGAAGCTATTGAAAATTAAGCACTTCTCAAAGAAGCTACCCGCCGCTACTGACTGCCGCTAATCTATGATGCTGATATCCGCCGCTATGCGGCGCAAAACCGATTACATGTTCCTGCGGCCCGGCTCCCGGAACTGGCACATCAAGTAGCAGTCCCCGACAGGGCGCATTGAGAAGTCCCTAGGCACGCCCGACCGCGTGCAAGCCGAAATTCTAGCGCTGCCGATGATCGCGGAACACAAGGCCGCCCTATTGGCCGCGCGGCCCCGTGTGGAAACGACGTGGCACCACAAACTTGCGCCAGGCTTGCACGTCAACCCTGATGGCGGACACATCGCCGCAACCGAACGGCAGTTGACCTACTTTGATAGCGCCGGGGCTATCGTGCGGACTGAGCCGAACAGCGTGCAATCAGTCCAGCTTGTCGGCGGCCCGCTGACGTTACGCTCGGTCGCTAAAGCCTACCTCGAAACCGACTTTGAAGGTGACCCCGGACATCGCCCCACGGTGCCGACAAAGAACAGCGACGATGCGATCCTTGAAACATATCTGCAACACGCCAACGTCACCGGCTATTACAAGCGCGAAGCGGAAATCGTGTGGGCGCTGTTCAAGTCGCTGTGCGACAAACCATTGAAGGATGCGACCCGCGACGACGGCCGCAAGATCGTCCAGCATTTCGCGGCCCAAGGTCTCAAAAGCGCGAGCATCCGCAAAAAGATCGGATGGCTCAACTCCGCCGTCAATCTGGCAATCAAAGAGGGAAGGCTGACGTTCAATCCGTTTTCATCCATCGTGCCTAAGCGCGACGATGAAGAAAAGCGCCTGCCGCTCGACGACGCGGACATGCGGAACGTGAAGCGCAACTTCGGCCGTCTCGGCAAGAGCGAGCAATTGCTCTTCCGGCTGCTCGCCGCCACGGGAGTGCGATTGAGCGAGGCTTTCGAGATTGACAGCGAACTAAAAGAACGCGGCGTGCGCTATGTGGTGATCGGCCACAAGACGGAGCAATCAAGGCGCCGCGTACCGGTCCCCGCCAACGTGTCGCCGTATCTGCCGGCGACCATCAACGGACCGCTATTCCATCATGGCCCGCGCACAGCGTCGAAGCGGCTCAATCGGTTCCTGAACGATTGCGGTATTGTCGATCCGCGAAAGGTGATCCACAGCTTGCGCCATCGTGCACAAGATCGGCTCCGGGCGGCCGGATGTCCGGTCGATATTCGTTATGAGTTGCTTGGTCATGAGAAAAAGACCGTAGCCGCTGGATACGGCGTCGGCCATCCTATGCCACTGCTGAAAAGGTGGATTGATAAGATCAGTTTTTAGGTTCTGTCTTGCGGCTGATCTTATTTAGTCTCTTGTTGCTCTTTCTCAGCTACCGAGACAGTGGTACCGGGCTTTAACATCAATGTCACCGTGACCTTGACGCCGTTTACGGTCACTTCGACCGGAAAAAGGATCGGATCGGGCTTGTTATCGTCGGCCATGCGGGTGAGCGTAGCAGAGACGGAGTGTCCTTTTTAGGGTGTGCACCATGAATTCGGGATGTTCACTTAGGCCCAGAAGAACGACTTCGGAGCGGACGTCGGGGATAGTCACTCTCTTGAAAATTAGCTGGGAGCCGCGCCATGGGAGCTAATCGGCTCCTGCCGCCTGAAGGCCAAGCAACCCCTTGCTATCGCCGTGAAGGATGGCAAGCCCTTTGGGCTAGGCGTTCTCTGGGAGAACTGGAAAGAGCCGGGCTCGGGCGAGTGGGTGCGCACGTTCGCCATAATCACAATGGACGCCAACGAACTGGTTGTCGAAATCCACGACCGGATGCCGCTCATCCTTGCCACCAGTGATTATGCCCACTGGCTGAGTGACGAGCCCGACCCTCGTGATTTAATGCGCTCGTATCCGGCCGAGCCCATGCGAATGTGGCCGATATCTACTCGGGTGAACAAGCTGGAGAACGACGATCCGTCGATTGCTGAGCCGATAGGCAATGCACGCAGTTTGTGCCGAAGCTTGAACGCCGTCCTGAACGACGTTTGGATGCTATCGTTGGCATGATACCTCGTGGCATTCGCCTCTGACATGGCACGCGGGCCTTACGGAATGATGGCAGCGGATTACGGTGCGATTAAAGGATTTTAATGTTGCCACGTTGCCGCAGCGAGATTGCGGTTCGCGGAACATGGCATGCACTCGGCGCCTGCGCGGTTCGATACAGCGGACGAGGACCCGATGAGTTCCGGCGTGCATGGCTCCTATTTTTCGAAACTTTGCAAGGGAAGCAATGGTTTCCATTGCATGGAGCCTTCAGTACGATACCGCAAATTCGCGGAGGAATGTCATCGCATTGCATTTGTGATACCGCGGTTTCTGGCCTTTTGGATCACGCTTCCGGTGAGTCTGGCGATCCGTGCAGGGGAGCTGAGTTATCCTCGAAATCGGAGTTCAAGCCTCACCGGCTGTCCCAGCGTGGCGCCGCCTAACTCATGAAAGCTGTGCCGGCGGACCAGGCCGGATGTGAACCTTGCGGCCGTCGGTCAGATCGACCGCGGGATTGAGGATCACCTGATCGCCGGCTTTGACGCCGGCGCTTACCTCGACGGTCGTTCCGAAATCGCGCACCACGGTGACCTTGTGGAAGCGCGCGACGCCGTCTTCCACCACAGCGACACTGAGACCCTGCCGGTTGAAGACGATCGCCTCGGACGGGACAATGAGTGACGGCGTCTTGCGCGGGATCTTCAGTTCAACGGTGCAATAAATTCCCGGCGAAAGCGCGTGGTCGGGATTGGGCACATCGATCTCGGTCAGTAGGGTCCGCGTGCCCGGCTGCAGGGCGTCGGCGATACGTGTCACCGTTCCGGGAAAGTCCCGGCCCGGTATTTCCGGCACGCGCACCACGGCTTCAACTCCGGGAGCGACGCTGAACGCCTGGTCCTGGGGCACGTAGAGCTGAATGCGCAGTACATCGCTGTGCATCAAGGTGAACATGAATGTGCCGCTGGTTGCGTCGGCCTGCACTAGGCTGCCGACATCGATGTTGCGTTGCGTGATAACGCCGTCGAACGGTGCGATCACGCTTTGATAGGTTTTCTGCTGATTCAGCACCCGCAGTTGGGCGGTCTGCGCCGTGATGTTGGCCGCAGCGACCGCAACCGCGGCTTCCTGCGCCTCAAGGTTCAGCCGGTCGGTGTCGCCCTGCTGCTTGGTGACCCAGCCCTGCTGGACGAGCTTGCTGTCGCGGTCCCAGGTGACCTGAGCGAGATCCCGGTTTGCCTTTGCCTGTTGCAGCGAGGCCTGCATCTGCGCGAGGGTTCCCTCGGCCTGAGCAATCTGATGTTCAACTTCCGGGGCCGTTATCTCGACCAGGAGATCTCCAGCCTTGACCCGACTGCCGATGTCGACGGTGCGCTTGGAGATATAGCCGCTCGCTCGGGCATAGATATTAGCCTGCTCGAATGCTTCGGTCGTGCCGGGCCAGCTTACCGACATCGTGCTGTCGCTTGCCCGCACCGGTGCGGTCCGCACGGTGGGAACGAAATCGCGGCGCTGCTCGGCGGTCGACATCACTTGCGCGTGCAGCCTGTAGTGCTGCCAGAAGCCGATGCCCAGCGCGCAGCAAAGCAGCACTAAAACACCTACGGCCAGAATCCGGCCCCCACCGAGCCCATTTGTCTTGGTCGGGGAGCGGTCGGGCTCGGTGACGGGGCCGCCCGGCTTGCGGTCGTGCGGCCGCTCACGAGACTCGGTGCTGGCGTCGATCGCCGGAGGCGGCTGGACGTCACTCATTGCGGGTCCTCCGCGAACACACCATGCGCGGGTTTGCCGTCATTGCCCTTGCGCAGCAGGGCGAACAGATATGGCACGGAAGCAGCGCGACGGTGCGCGCGGATGCTATCTCTCTCGCCCGTTAGTGTCCGTCGTCCTGCGCAACCCTGCGCGTTTGGCGCGGTTAACGGAAAGTTCTGGACCGCAAAAACTACATTCAGAATGCGCCCTAACTTGCCCTGGCTACTTCTGCCCGACGCGGAAGTTTCCAGTTGGGGCGGACGAAATGGCAGGTATACCCGTCCGGATATTTTTCCAGATAATCTTGGTGTTCTGGCTCGGCCTCCCAGAACGGCCCAGCGGGCGCAACTTCTGTTACGACCTTGCCCGGCCAGAGCCCCGACGCCTCGACATCCGCGATGGTGTCTTCCGCAATCCTCTTCTGTTCCGCACTCGTGTAATAAATTCCAGAACGGTAGCTCGTGCCTGTGTCGTTGCCCTGGCGGTTTTGCGTAGTAGGATCGTGAATCTGGAAAAAGACTTCTAGCAGCGTTCGGTAGCTCATGACATTCGGGTCAAACACGATCTCAATCGCTTCCGCATGCGTGCCGTGGTTGCGATAGGTCGCGTTCGGGACGTCGCCACCGCTATAGCCCACGCGCGTTGAAAGCACGCCAGGTATTTTGCGGATCAGATCCTGCATGCCCCAAAAGCATCCGCCAGCGAGAATGGCGCGCTCCGTCGATGATGTCATGGCGTTTCCTTTCACGACCGCGCGGAAGTGGGCCGAGTGTGCCACTGTCGACTCGGATCAGCAACGGTTTATACAAAATCGGCCCGACCGCCTAAGTTATTCGAGGTGCAAACCTGCTTTTACATTGGAACGATACTGGCTCGCGCTTGTTACGATTTCTCAGGATCCAAAGCTGACTCGCTCGATCATCCATCCCCGACTGATGTGCGGCCGCGCCCACAGTGATCGGATCGTGAAATTAGGGAGTGCAGCGCATGAAGGGTTCAGACCTACTGATCGCTGCGTTGGAGAATGAAGGGGTCGAGCGGATCTTCGGCGTGCCCGGAGAAGAGAATCTCGATGTGGCCGAATCGCTTCGCCGTTCCAGTATCAAACTCATCGTGACTCGTCATGAGCAAGCGGCGCCGTTCATGGCGGCTACGCAGGGCCGGCTTACCGGCCGGCCGGGAGTTTGTCTTGCGACGCTTGGTCCAGGGGCGCTGAACCTGACCACCGGCGCGGCTTTTGCGTTGCTCGGCGCGATGCCGATGGTCATGATCACAGGCCAGAAGGGGGTTCTGAGCCGCAAGCAAGGGCGCTTTCAGGTCGTTGATATCGTCGCGACCATGGCGCCGCTGACAAAGATGGCGCGTCAGATCGTCAGCCCCGCTACGATTCCCACGACCGTCCGCGAGGCCTTTCGTCTGGCACAGCAGGAACGACCGGGGCCGGTGCATCTCGAGTTGCCGGAAGATATTGCGGCGGAGGAGGCGCCCGAAACTCCGCTCGTTAAGCCCCACCCAATCGACATTCCGGTTGCCGATGCCGCCGCGCTCGACCGCGCGGCTGATCTCATCCTCGAAGCCAAGCGACCGCTTGTTATGCTCGGCGCGGCGGCAAGCCGGCCGCGGCTCGCGGACCAGTTGTCCGACTTCGTGCGCCGTGCGCGGATTCCGTTCTTCAATACGCAGATGGGAAAGGGTTCCGTCACCGGCGGCTCTGGACTTTATATGGGAACCGCTGCGCTGTCGGAGCGCGACTATGTGCATCGAGCGATCGACCGGGCCGATCTCATCATCGCGATCGGCCACGACACGGTGGAAAAGCCGCCTTTCATCATGGGAGCCGGCGGACCAATTGTGCTTCATATCGGTCATCTGCCGGCGAACGTGGAGGAAGTATATTTTCCGCACGCCGAACTCATCGGCGATGTGGGTCCGAGCCTCAAACTCTTGGCCGACAGAATCGAGGGCAAGTTGCCGAATGCCGGCGCTCTGCTGCCACTGCGTGAGGGCATTCTCGCGCACATTGCCGAGCGGGCGCAGGAGCACCGCTTCCCGCTGATACCCCAGCAGATCGTGCACGACGTGCGGAGGGTGATGCCGGAAGATGGCATAATTTGTCTGGACAATGGGATGTACAAAATTTCGTTTGCGCGTAACTACCGCACGCACGTGGCGAACACGCTCCTGCTTGACAATGCCCTTGCGACGATGGGAGCCGGCCTGCCCGCCGCGATCGCGGTTGCGATGCTCTATCCCCATCGGCCCGTACTCGCCGTGTGTGGCGACGGCGGCTTCATGATGAATTCCCAGGAGATGGAAACGGCGGTGCGTCTCCGCCTCAACCTCGTCGTGTTGGTTCTTCAAGATAACGCCTACGGCATGATCCGCTGGAAGCAGCAGGTGGATGGCTTCCCGGATTTCGGAATGACCTTCGGAAATCCTGATTTCGCCGCTTGCGCGAGAGCACACCACGCGAAAGGTGCCGAGATCGAAACCGCAGACGGGCTGGCATCGGCTCTGGAAGTTGCAATTCGCGAGGGCGGTGTGCACCTGATCGCCGCGCCGGTCGACTACGCGGAGAATACAAGGGTCTTGATCGACGAATTGCGGGGCGCCGTGCTCGATAGTTCGGCAGAGAGACAATGATCGCGATTGTCCAATCATGCGGGCCGCTCAAGCGAACGAACTTGTCGGTCGCCACTACGCGGTGCCCCTGATCCGGAACTCTACCCACACTGCTCTGACTGAAGCATTTGCGTCCGCAACGTCGATCTTGACCACGCTGCGCTCCTCTTCGTCGCCGCGTGTCGCAATAAAAACTGGCTAAGACCACAAGCACGGCACTCGGGCGCGTCCCGCGTCGCAGATAATTCGCAATTATTGTCGGACGGATCGCGCGTCCCGACGTCCGATTTGCCGAAAAAGATTTATCCTTTGATGTGCTGAAGGAGCCGGTCGACGACCTCGCCTGGCGCGCCTTACCCGACAAACGCGGTGCAGCCCCCGACGCATCGAGGTCTAGAGGCGACGCATATTCGGTGGCGGCCGTGATCGATCGGTCAGGCGGCGAAAAATAAACCCCTTGACGTAAATGATCGCCATCCGTATACCATCCATATAGATGTATTATGGATGGTACGAATGGCAGAAAATGTGCATCAACTCCGACCTAAGCCGAGTGACATCGAAAAGATCACGATCAATCTCGGCTACGTCGATCTTGGCCATATCGACCTGATGGTGCAGGACGGTTTTTACTCCAACCGGACCGATTTCATTCGCACGGCAATTCGAAACCAACTCGAACGCCATGCCGAGGTCGTCAAACAATCCACCGCCCGAAAGAGTCTAGACCTCGGCCTGCGGAATTATAGCCGCGAGGACCTCGAGGAGGTGCGTCGCGCCGGGCGGATGCTGGAGATCAACGTACTGGGCCTCGCCACTATCGCGCCCGATGTCACTCCTGAACTTGCCCGCGCCACCATTGCTTCCGTCGTTGTGCTGGGAGCGCTGCACGCCAGTCCAGAGGTCAAGGCCGCTCTCGCCGATAGAATGCGATGACGAAGAAACGTGTGCGTGAAAGAACTTCGACGCGGACTAACACTGTCCGACGTTGTCGCTCCAAAAGCAAAAGGTAGCTTTCGATATGAATGACATGATGCTCGAGGCAACGCGGCTTACGCGTGCAAGCCACCTCATCGAGGCCACCGCGCTCATTCAGCGCATGCTTCGAGGCGAGATGGATTCTGAGATTGCCCGGCTCGGAAATGGGCTGCCAACCATTGACGGGCTAGCGGAGACTATCGATGAAACGGAGCCTTCCCACTTCAACGCGGCGCCCTCCGTTGATTATTTTCGGCTGCTGCGCGCTCCAAAATATCGCTTCAAATACCGCTCAAGGCATGGACTGCACGGATGGACGGGGCCTGCACCGTTGTCCACGCCGGACATTGTGCCAGACGGCGGGAAGTACATTGAAGAGATTTATACCAACTCGGCGGGAAGCCGCGCCTACAAGCTCTACATCCCCAGCGGCTATCAGGGCCAAGCGGTTCCTTTGGTCGTCATGTTGCACGGCGGCACCCAAACGCCCGACGACTTTGCCGCCGGGACCCGTATGAATGTGATCGCGGAGGAAGAGACCTGTCTCGTGGTCTATCCCGCACAGCCCAGTCACGCGAACCCGGCGAAATGTTGGAATTGGTTTCGTCCGGGCGACCAGCGCCGGGACCGCGGTGAACCTTCGCTCATCGCGGGCATCACGCGCCAAGTTATGCACGACTATTCCGTCGATCCGCGACGCGTCTACGTTGGGGGATTGTCGGCCGGAGCGGCGGCGGCCGCCGTGATGGGGGCAACTTACCCGGATCTCTATGCCGCAATCGCAGTGCATTCGGGTCTCGCCTGCGGAGTCGCCGACGATCTCATCTCTGCATTCGCCGCAATGCGCCAAGGCGATACACCACGCTCTTCCGCGTTCGGGGGGCCATCGGCCGTTTCCGAAGACCGGCCACCTATTCCAACCATCGTTTTTCACGGCGATCGTGACACCATAGTACACCCCAGAAACGCCGATCATGTCATCAGCCGTTCCGTGAGAACCACCAATTGGCAAAAGAAAGTACGTCGCGGACAAGTACCTGGCGGCCATGCTTATACCTGCACGATCCTTGCCGATGCGAACGGGCAGGCAATCCTAGAGCAATGGTGCATTCATGGAGCTGGTCACTCTTGGTCGGGCGGAAGTCCTGCTGGCTCCTACACCGATCCGCGAGGGCCTGACGCGGCTAAGGAAATGCTGCGTTTCTTTCGCGATCATCCTGCGATCGTACGAAATGCAGACGCTGCAAATTGTGAGAGCTCTCGATGAAACTCGGTCAGCAGGTCGATGATCGCTTGGGGTTCCTCCGGGCATACGTCCACCCTGGTGGGACGGAGCGGTCAAGAGACCTGATTGACACTCGCGATCGGTTCTACTTTGGCGGGCCGCTTGCGGAAATGTGCGCGGGATGGCGCTGCAATTATCGGGTCAGGGCACTCGTCGCGTCCCGGAATTGGTAAGATTTTGTGTGATGTGGGAGGACCGCAAATGCGCTAATATTTAATAGGGCTGAAGGGGCTTCCAACAAGGGAGTTCTAGAGATGTGTGACTTTAGCCTTCAAAGCGTACGTTCGCGGCCCGCTAAGGTCGGCGATAAGCTCGTGACGCGTGACTTCGGTACCGGGACACGCGGCTTCGCCGCCGCAGACGATCTCGGATTCGCAGTGTGTGTGATGCCCGGAACGGAGCTGGCGTTCGCCGGGGAAGTTACGTGCCTGCCGACTGGCCTGCTCGGGTGGAAGACGAAGACAATCAGCCACCAGACGGCGATCTTTCGACAAGTCAACAAACACAAATCCGCTGCACATCACGATGCGCTCGAATTTCCGGATGGGCGGACCGTGTTGCTAACGGTCTTGTGCGAAGGTCAGTCGGCGACAGTGCTGCAACTGCCGGCGCAGCCAGCGAGCGGCTGAGGCATGCTCAGAAGCGCGTCATCTTCGTGGGCTGACGCTTGAGGACAGATTTGTCTAGGCCGTATTAAGAAGCGGCCTACTTTTTCCCGAAGGCCCACGGGTGTCGGGCAGGAAATAAGTATTGCTGCGATCCTGGCTGTTGACGCAACCCATTGCTTAAAGCACCGACCGCGCAACACCAGAAAAAATCAGATCATTCGGCTTTGTCAAATACCATCACCTTGGAGACGAAGGCCTTGACGTCTCGGGTATGCGTCAGGCCGCAACCCGCGGCGAGCGCGCTAAAGTTCTCGTTAGTATAGCTCTTATAATAAGGCTCGTGATAATTCTGCGGAAAGAGTTCTAAAAGCCCTTCATAATCTGGCTGATCGCCGCGCTGGAGCGAATCCACGAGGACCAAACGCCCACCAGGCTTGAGCACCCGGGCACATTCGCGAATAACGACGCGGCGCACCTTTGGCGGTAGTTCGTGGAACAAAAAAATGCTTGTCACCGCGTTTTGGCTTTCATCGGGCGCGGGGAGTGACTCCGCGTTTCCAACTGCGAGGTTTATTCGCGACCAGCGTTTCAAGTGACGCTTGGCGTATCTGACATACGGCTCAGACATGTCGAGCCCGAAGGCTGGAAGCCGGGGCCAGACCTGCTTGAGAGAATTGAGAAACCGCCCGGTCCCGCAGCCGATGTCGAGAAGGCTTAGTTTGCGTTGGTCTCGTCCGGCGAAGACTTCATGGAGTTGGGGCAGGGCTTGCCGGCGCGTCGCATTGGCAGTTCCGTTGAAGAGCACTTCGACCTGCGTGTCATATCGGCTCGCTGAATTGTCCGTCATCCAGCCGCCTGTCTGGAAATGGAAATTCTGCAAATAGTAGCGAGGCCGCTTCCCGCGCGTCTCCTCGGTCAGGACATCGTTGTGCGAGCCGCTCTCGCGACGCCGATGGATTGCGGGGAGATCATTGAAAAAAAGCCGCGAGCGATGCAGGAGTGTCAGTAGCGATCCGTCATGATCGGCAGGCAACGGGTAAAACCCGGCCTCAATGTTGGCGAGGTCCTGCTGGAGAAGGATGGCCATATCCGCGTAGAGACGCTTGCGGTCGGGCACGGGCGAATTGGTATGGGCACGCGGCCGCGCTTTGTTATCCTCGGGTCGTGGCGCCGTCTCCGATAACCGGCGTACGGCGAGGCTGTGCCCAACATACCAGGCGACGCGTGGCAACTGGCTAGCGCCATAGGCGACTCGCGTCGTAACCCGAGAGAATGGACTGCTCATGCGTCGGTTCCAGGCTCGGGCACGCCGTGGCCTCCCGTCGCCGCTACCGCGTCCACGGCGCAGTGTACCTATGAGCGGAATGTGAAGCCCGGGGCGTTATGGATATTCCGCGTCGCGGTGAATCAAGCTCGACATTGACGGCGATCGGATCGCTGGCCGGAAACGTTTCCTGTAGCGCCTCGTCAAGCAGGTCATTCAAATGCGCGAGCGCTGCCGAAGGGGCTTTTTGCAGATTTTTCGGGGGGATCATGACTTCGGAGCCTTTTTCGCTTTCATCCCGTTATTATATTGGATGTTTGCACCGGCAACCAAAGGGGGGCGTCAGATTCACGCAAGGCGTAGTCCGAAGCGCGCTGTTTATCGCTGGAATTAGTTTGGCAGCGAACGCCTGGCGGCGGCGTAGAAGCGATGGCGACAAGGAGCATCTGGGGCTACGATCATCCACCAAAGTGACCAAGCGCGCGATGAATACCCTGTTGCGAATGTCATCCCCCCGCCTAGACCAAACATTGCAGAAGGCCACATGCTCACTGTTATGATAGAGGGTTCGCCGTGACGCCAGTAGTAGTCAAGGGGTCTTACTTTGCTTCTGAATCCGAGGACATCGATCTGAAATAATGTTCGGCGTACTGGTAATAGTTCTCCGCCCCGACTGTGTTGCCGATTTGGGCTTCAGCGCGGGCGAGCGCCAGATACCGCTCGTAGGTTCTTCGCGCATTTTGAGAGTTCGGCTCGGGCCGTGTGGTGTTCGATCTCCACCGCTTCGAGCGTGGAGCGAATGGCGCCGCCGGTCTGGGGTGGCGCGCACTCATGATCGTCTTTGGGCCATTTTTCATGGCTCACTCCCTTGTAGTTGCGGGTAAAGTTACACGCAAAGGAAAAAACCAGAGATGGTGGGCGTGCATTCACTAAAGAGCGAGCAAGCCGCACTGTTGAAGGCATTGGCGCAAGCGTTCACCAACACATACGGAAGGCGGGCCCTCGCTGGTGCCAACCCGCTCCAACAACGAAATCTGGCACTGGCGGCGGCGATAAAGGGCCACGGAGGAAATGATCACAATTTCTGTTGGAGCTGATTGGTCCAGTCGTCGCAGCGGTGCCTACCGACTACACGCGATATAGATGAACCAAACGTGTACCGTATGAGGATAGCTGAAGAAATTGTCAACTGCGCGAGCGTCGCGGCCGGCCACGCAGCCACGATAGCCCTGGTCGGCCACACAGCGACATCGCACAAAAGCAGGTGGCTCCTATTGTTCTTTGTCACCGAGAGGCCCATTTGGCACGACAGGCAAGGCACCGACTATCCGAAGAGCTGCCCAAGAAACGGCGAACCGAAGTCTTCGTTTCTTCCAATTGGCGGCGATAGTGCCCATCGGCGGCACAATTTGGAATATTGACGTCGGTTCGTACCGTGGGTGCTCGGCACCCGAATTGTACCATGTCCGTGTGCCATTGGACCTGGGCGACTTGGCCGTCGGACCCATAGATCGCTCCATCCAAGAGGAATGCGCGAGCAGGATCTCGTTTGTGCCAACAATGTCGACGGGCCCTCAAGGTGCTGAGGAAGAAGATGCGGCGCGAGGGTGCTTTCCGCGAGATGAAACTCCGGGGCCATTACAAAAAGCCCTCCGAGGCATGGCAAGGAAAATCGAGGTGACGCCGCCGAAGGAAGAGGTACTTGAGAAGGAGGGTCTCCTGACCCGGTCAGACGGTCCGTTACTCGATCTTCCTGACGCTGCCGTCGAGGAGCTGATCCGCAGCGCCAAGAAGTGCGGCCATGTCACCCACGACCAGATCAACGCGTTGCTGTCCTCCGGGGAGATCAAGTCCGAGAAGATCGAGGATGTCCGGGCAAGGTTCAGCGAGATGGGCGTCAACGTGGTCGAGACCGAGGAGGCCGAGCTTGCGGAAGGCTCGGCGCGCCGCGAGGAGACGGAGGAAGGAGCCGCGCGCGAGTTAGACGAAGCCGAGCAACGGCCGCCTTCGACCGGGTCCAGGGCTAAGGAACCCGCTGAGCGCACCGACGACCCCGTGCGCATGTATCTCCGCGAAATGGGTTCGATGGAACTCCTTTCGCGCGAGGGCGAGATCGCCATCGCCAAGCGCATCGAGGCCGGCCGCGAGGCCATGATCGCTGGGCTCTGCGAGAGCCCACTCACTTTCCAGGCCATCATTATCTGGCGGGACGAGCTTAACGACGGCAAGGCCTTGCTTCGCGACATCATCGACCTCGACGCGACCTACGCTGGCCCTGACGCTGAGGCTATGCCTGCGCCGATGATTGGTCCCGACAGCCAGGTGATTGTTGAAGTCGCATTCTCAGACCAGCCCGGACCATCTCAGACGCCGGCACTGGCCGTTGCACCGGCCGCGCGGTTCAAGGCCACGGACGAACTTACTGAAGGCGAGGAGACGACGGCCGATGGGACGCTCCGCCAGACCGACCTCGACGACGAGGACGACATGGAGGATTGGGTCTCGGCCGCCGCAATCGAGGCGGAGCTCAAGCCCAAGGTGATCGAGTCCTTCGATACCATCGCCGACGCGTACAAGAAGCTGCGCCGCCTGCAGCATCGGGACATCGAGTTGCGGCTCCACAGGTTGCCGCTTTCGCCTTCGCAGGAACGCAAATACAAGAAACTAAAGAGCGAGCTAATCGGCGAGCTGAAGTCGCTGCGGCTGAACCGAGCGCGTATCGACGCGTTGGTCGAGCAACTCTATGACATCAGCAAACGTCTGGTCGGCTACGAGGGCCGCCTGCTGCGGCTTGCCGAGAGCCACGGTGTCGTGCGCGAGGACTTCCTCAAGACCTATCTGGGCTCCGAGCTCGACCCACTCTGGCTCAACCGCGTCTCAAAACTCTCGGCCAAGGGCTGGAACAGCCTTGTCGCCATGGACAAGGACCAGATCAAGTCGTATCGCCACGATATCCAAGCGCTCGCTCGTGAGGTCGGCCTCGATATCGGCGAGTTCCGCAGGATTGTCCAAATGGTGCAAAAGGGCGAGCGCGAGGCGCGGCAGGCCAAGAAGGAGATGGTGGAGGCGAACCTGCGTCTCGTCGTCTCGATAGCAAAAAAGTATCCTAACCGCGGCCTACAGTTCCTCGACCTGATCCAGGAAGGCAATATCGGCCTGATGAAGGCGGTCGACAAGTTCGACTACCACCGCGGCTATAAACTCTCCACCTACGCAACCTGGTGGATTCGGCAAGCGATCAGCCGTTCGCTTTCCGATCAGTCGCGTACCATCCGCGTGCCTGTCCACATGACCGAAGTCATCAACAAGATCGTGCGGACAAGCCGTCAAATGCTTCACGAGATCGGCCGCGAGCCGACTCCGGAAGAGCTCGCCGAGAAGCTCCATATGCCGCTCGAAAAGGTACGCAAGACGTTGAAGGTCGCCAAGGAACCGGTTTCGCTTGAAACGCCAATCGGCGAAGAAGGGGACTCCCAACTCGGCGACTTGATCGAAGACAAGAACGCCATCCTGCCGATCGATGCCGCGATCCAGTCGAATCTGCGCGACACTACCACACGCGTGCTCGCTTCATTGACGGCACGCGAGGAGCGCATCGTACGCATGCGCTTTGGTCTCGGCATCAACAGCGATCACACACTGGAGGAAGTCGGCAAACGGTTCTCGGTGACACGCGAGCGAATTCGGCAGATCGAAGCCAAGGCGCTGAGGAAGCTCAGGCACCCCAGTCGGTCAAGGGAGCTCAGGGGCTTCCTCGATAATTGAAGTGCGTCGATTTCGGTCGCGGGTGGGGGAGGGCCGTCGAGTTCGGCCGCTTTGAAGGAGCGTCGGGTGTGAGGAGCTCGTGAGCGGCGAGCCCCGTCAGACCGCCCTCGCGCCGCCGGCGTATGTGTAGAGCGGACCTGCGGTCCCCTCGACGACCTGCTGCGAGATCATGACCTCCTTGACGCCCTCAAGGCTTGGGAGGTCAAACATAGAGTCAAGAAGTATGGCCTCCATGATGGAGCGCAGCCCGCGTGCTCCGGTCTTGCGATCGATTGCCTTCTTGGCGATGGCGCCGAGTGCTTGCTCTGCCACAGTGAGATCGACCCCTTCCATTTCGAATAGCCGCTGATATTGTTTCACCAACGCGTTCTTGGGCTGGGTCAGAATGAGCTTGAGCGAGGCCTCGTCGAGATCCTCAAGCGTCGCCACGACCGGAAGGCGTCCGACGAATTCAGGGATCAGGCCGTATTTGAGCAGGTCCTCCGGCTCGACGTCGCGGAAGATCTCACCCTGCTTTCTATCCTCGGGAGCGATGACCTTGGCGCCGAAACCGATCGAGCCGGGCCGGCTGCGCGCCGAAATGATCTTCTCGAGCCCGGTGAAAGCGCCGCCGCACACGAACAGGATATCGGTGGTGTCGACTTGCAGGAATTCCTGCTGCGGATGCTTGCGGCCGCCCTGCGGCGGCACACTCGCAATCGTGCCCTCAATGATCTTGAGCAGCGCCTGCTGCACGCCCTCGCCTGAGACGTCCCGGGTGACCGAAGGGTTGTCGGATTTGCGGGAAATCTTGTCGATCTCGTCGATATAGACGATCCCGCGCTGCGTGCGCTCGACGTTGTAGTCTGCCGACTGCAGCAGCTTGAGAATAATGTTCTCGACGTCCTCGCCGACATAACCGGCTTCGGTGAGCGTCGTCGCATCCGCGATGGTGAAAGGAACGTCGAGAATGCGCGCCAACGTCTGCGCCAGCAGTGTCTTGCCCGAGCCGGTCGGGCCGATCAGCAGGATATTCGACTTCGCTAGCTCGACATCTTTGTGGTCGGTCTGATGTTTTAGCCGCTTGTAGTGATTATGCACCGCGACCGAGAGGACCTTCTTGGAGTGGCCCTGGCCGACGACGTAGTCGTCGAGAGCCTGGCAAATCTCCTTTGGGGTCGGAATACTGTCGCTTGATTTCGTCAGCGACGACTTGTTCTCCTCACGGATGATGTCCGCGCACAGATCGACGCACTCGTCACAAATAAAGACAGTCGGCCCGGCAATGAGCTTGCGCACCTCGTGCTGGCTTTTGCCGCAGAACGAGCAGTACAGTGGGTTCTTTAAATCGCCAGCGCCAATCTTGCTCATTTCAGAGTCCCGAAAGGATGCGCGTCATCGCAGTATCTACCCCGCAGGACAAGCAAGGCACGAACACAATCCCGTGGGACCGGCCAACTGGGGATTTTCATAGTCCAAGTAGCTGCCCTGACGTAGTCATCAGCCATTTCGTCCCATTAGGCGCTTGACGAATTCGGTCGCTGCGTTATCTGCGTACGCCGTGGCTTCTTTACGCCGAATGCGTAGTCGTTAGTCTGACAGGGTTCGGGGTCGAAAAGTTCGCATACACGGCTCCGTGAAGTTATCTCTCAACAATACTCGCGAATAACCCTTCAATGGAGGTCCCACTGTTAGTGCTGCAGATTTTCCGATCTGTTGTCGATGACCCCGTGGCTTGCTGCGCTCGACCGGCGCCGTCACCATCGCCGCCGCCCCGAACCGGCGAAGCCGACGTCACCATCGGTCGTCCCCGATCTGCGAACAACAATTCACTGACGAGAAATGGCGACGGCGCCGCCGGCGACCTCACCATCGTGCGGCCGGCAGCCGCTGCACCGCCCAGGCGGCTCGCGCAGGTCGGTCGGCGTTACAGCTCGCTGGAAATCGGCGCTCGTCTCGCGCGCGCGCGAAAGGGGCGCGATAATAGTAAACTCGTCCGATCCAGGCGAAGAACCGTTCGACAACCCAGCGCCGCGGGTTAATAGCGAAACCGATCTGGTCGGCGTTCTTGCGTACGATCTCGACCGCGATCAACGTGGCCTTCGCGACCTTCTCGCCGGCATACCCGCTATCGGCGAAGACCCGCTGGATGAACGGGAAGAAACGCCGTGAGACTTGCAGAACCGGAGCGCCGCCGTCGCGATCCTGGATGCTCGCTGGATGCGGTTCGAGAACGAGGTCACGCCCGTCGGTATCAACCAGCGCGTGGCGCTTGCGTCCATTGAGCTTCTTTGCGGCATCGTAACCGCGCGGGCCTCCGGCCTCGGTAGTCTTGACTCGCGCGGCCGGCCCGTCGCGCAGGGCTTCGGCAGGTGCGGTGCGATCACGCGCCACTCCGCGTCAGTGAGGTCGGTCTGGTATCGCGTGACGGGCCGATTATGATGCTGTCGAGTGGTTGGCGTCCACATGGCGAATCCGAGGTTGGCTCGAGAAAGCCCCTGAAATCACGGCGGGCGTCATAACTCAACCCTTTTTCAAAGACTGCTACTGACAGAGCCGAGGGGAGTAAAACTTGGACATCGACGGTTGGCTAGGCAGGATCGGCCTCGCTCAGTATGCCGAGATGTTCCGCGGCAATGACATCGACGGTGAGCTATTGGGCCGGCTGACCAACGATGATCTCAAGGACATCGGCGTCGCGTCGTTTGGCCATCGCAAGAAGCTGTTGGAGGCGATCGCTGAATTGGGTGGCGCACCTGCGGCAACACCCGCGCCGCGGCCTGCCGTGCAAGCGCCCGTCCCGGCCAGGGTGGCGCCGCCGCTAACCTCCGTTTCGGTCGAAGCCGCCGGCGAACGCCGCTATCTCACCGTGATGTTCTGCGATCTCGTCGGTTCGACCGGCATTTCCGCGCAGCTCGATGCCGAGGAATGGCGCGACCTGGTCGGCAGCTATCTCGATGCCGCTTCGGCGGCGGTCACCGACATGGGCGGTTATGTGGCCAAGAAGCTCGGCGACGGCATTCTTGCGCTGTTCGGCTATCCGGTCGCGCACGAGAATGATGCCGAACGCGCGGCGCGGGCAGCGCTGTCGATCCAGCGCGCGCTTGGCGAACTCAACCGCAAGAATGCCGGCACCGGCAAGCCGGAGCTTGCCGCCCGCATCGGCCTCGAAACCGGTCCGGCGGTGGTCGATGCGGCAGGCGAGATTTACGGCGACGTCGCTAATGTCGCGGCGCGGGTGCAGGCGCTGGCCGAGCCGGGCGCGGTCCTGATCACGGCGCGGGTGCAGCGCCAGGTCGCCGGGCTGTTCGTCGCCGAGGAGCGCGGCACGCATGCGCTCAAGGGCGTGCCCGGGCCGACGGTGCTGTTCAAGCTCGTGCGGGCAAGCGGCGGCGGCCGCCGCTCTGGACAGCGCAATCTGACGCCACTCGTCGGCCGCGACGACGAGATGACGATGCTCGTCCGACGCTGGGAGCGGGCGCGGCAGGGCGACGGCCAATTGGTGATGATCGTTGGCGAACCCGGGCTAGGCAAATCCCGCCTGATGGAGGAATTTCACACTCGTCTCTCCGAAACCCCGCATACTTGGGTCGAGTGGAGCTGCTCTCAGCTTCTGCAAAACACGCCGTTGCATCCGATCGCCGAATGGGGCCGCCAGCGTTTCGGCGGCGCCGATGTGCCCGCCGAGCGGCGGCTTGCCGACCTGGAGAGTTCGCTGGCGCAGGTCAAGCTCGACCCGGCGGAGAACGTTCCTTTGCTGGCGCCGCTGCTGGACATTCCGTTGCCAAAGGAACGCGTGCCGACTTTGGCGGCGGAGGAATTGCGCCGCCGGCAACTGGCGGCGCTGACCAATTGGGTGATGGCGGGCGCCAAGGTCCAGCCGGTGGTGCTGGCGTTCGAGGATCTGCATTGGGCCGATCCGACCACGCTCGATGTGCTGCGCGGCATCGCCGAGCGCGGCGCGCTGGCGCCGTTGTTCATCGTGGCGACGACCCGGCCGGAATTCCGCCCGCCCTGGGGTATGCGCTCGCATCACGGCACCATGTCGCTCGCGCCGCTCGATCGCGACCAGGTGCGCGACATGGTGGCGGAGCTTTCCGCTTGCCACGCGCTGTCGCGCGAGGTGGTCGAAGGCGTTGCCGCGCGCACCGGCGGCGTGCCGCTGTTCGTCGAGGAAGTGACGCGGCTTTTGTTGGAGCGCAGCGTGCACGGCGGCGGCATCGAGGCCATCCCGCCGACGCTGCAACAATCGCTGATGGCACGGCTCGATCGGCTCGGCCCGGCGCGCGAGGCGGCGCAGATCGGCGCGGTGATCGGACGCGGCTTCTCCTACGCGCTGCTGCGCGACGTTGCCGACATGGAGGATGGGCCGCTGCAGGCGGCGCTTGAACGGCTTGCCGAAGCCGACATTGTGTTGGTCCAGGGCCTGCCGCCGGAGAGCGATTACCGCTTCAAGCACGCGCTCATCCAGGACGCGGCCTACGAAAACCTGCTCAAGAGCCGGCGCCAGGTGCTCCATCGCCGCGTCGCCGAGACTGTGCGCGATCGCTTCGCCGGTACCGCCGCCGCCGAGCCGGAGGTGCTGGCGTATCACTTCACCCAAGCGGGCCTAACCGACGCCGCGATCGAATGGTGGGGCAAGGCCGGCGATCAGGCGCTGCGCCGCTCCGCCTTCCAGGAAGCGATCTCCCATCTCGGCAAGGCCATCGAGATGGTGGATAAAACCCACGAAGGCGCGCTGCGTGCCGCGGCGGCAACCGCAACAGCGTCGCCCAGCCAACGGTTGAAGCTACAGACCAGCTACGGCCAGGCGGTAATGTTGTCCCGAGGTTTCGGCGCTGAGGAAACGAGGGCAGCGTTCACTCGCGCCCAAGAGCTTGCTGCTGGGATCGAGAACGCCACCGAGCGGTTCGACACCTATTACGGTTTGTGGGTTGGTAGCATATTGCGCGGCGAACTTGGGTTGGCGCGGGACACTGCGGAAACCTTCCTGCGCGACGCTGAGAACGGGCCATGGATAACGGAGCTGGTAGCCGCCGGCCGGGGCGTCGGCAAGACATGCCTCTGGCAGGGCGATTTCATGCGGCTGAGGCGAATCTCGAACAGGCATTGAGGATTTACAAACCCGACCGCGATCGCGAGGGCAAGTTCCGCTTCGGCACGGACGCCGGTGTCTCCGCCATGGCCTACCTGGCTCACGCAACATGGCAGCTCGGCAAGCTCGGCGGGCGCGAGAGATGATGGAAGAGGCGGTCGCGCGTGCAGTCGAATCCGCCCATGTCCCCACGCTCGCCAACGCCTACTACCTCAAGGCCATGTTCGAAACAGTTTGTGGCAATGCTGAAGCCGCCCGGAGCGTTGCGGAAACCGTCGTCAAACTCAGCCAAGACCATGGGGTTGCGCTTTATATAGCTTTGGGGACGCTATCCTCAAGTTGGGCGCGTGCTCGGCTGACGACCGTCAGTCCGGAGCGGCAGAGCTTAGGCTGGCGCTCGCGGCATACACCGAGCAAGGAAACAAACTGTTTGTACCACTCTATCAAGGTCTGCTCGCCGAGTTCGATGCTGAAGTGCAAGGCGCAGAAGTAGCCTTGGCACATGTCGACAAAGCTCTGGCGTTGACGCAGCAAACGGGAGAACACTGGACCGACGCTTTCCTGCACCGCATCCGCGGCGAGTTCTTGCTCAAGCGCGATCCGGTGAACCCGGCGGCGGCGGAGGAAGCGTTCCTCACCGCCGTCGCCGTCGCGCAGCAACAGAAGGCCAAGAGCTTCGAACTGCGCGCGGCGCTGTCGCTTGCCAATCTCTATCAATCGACCGGCCGCGCCGCCGACGCCCACGCCGTCCTCGCGCCCGCGCTCGAAGGCTTTGCGCCGACGCCGGAATTTCCCGGAAATCGAGGAAGCGCAGGCGCTGCTCGATACGCTTTCGTAAGATTCGCCAAGGCGCCTTGCCGCTTGCTGCACGAGTTGCATGCCTGATAATGGTTTTCGAAACGGCCTCTGAGACCGCCCGCGATTTGATTGCTAAGCACATTGTCGATATCGCCAAAGAAGGCGAACGTAACCGCCAACGTTTAATCGTCGGCGCCCTCGATCGGCTAAAGCGGTAAGGTGTTCACAACCGCCGTGCGCGCGAAGGCGGCCTATTCCACCTGGCGCTCTGGGGCGCGTATGGTCTGCGTACACGGTGGGGCGCACCGGGGGGCGCTGGACGGTCCTGGCCGAAAGCTTCAAGGCGGCTACGGTTCTGGACCGTCCTTCACGGCAAGTCGCACAATGCCTACTTTCCTTTACGCTGCCCCAACACCGGACTCCGCGTCCAGGGCTTTACCGCCGAGCAAATTCACGACGATGACGACCTCTATGAGTCGATCACCTGTCTTGCGTGCAAGCGGGTCCACCTGGTAAATCCAGCAACCGGCAAGGTCTTGGGAGGGGATCATGAATAAGGCCAACGAAACTCAACTGCTGGTGCAGCGAGGCAGTTGCTGGCGCTCGCGCTCATCGCGCGCAACCACGGTGACGTGGATTTGGCGGCAGCGCTTGCGGCCAGGGCCGCACAATGCGTTGACGAGGCTGCCGTCATCAAGCCGCGCACCGTCAAGAGAATTGCGAGAGCGTCTCCAGTCCATTAAACAAAGCCCCGCGTACGAGGCGGGGCTTTGTACGGGCAGCAATGTGATTGATCATGGTGTGAATAATCGATTTGGCATGAATTTTGTTTCCCTGGTTAGTGGGCGCTCTCTCCGGCGCGTCGGCAAGGGAAGTCATGCCGAAGATTATGATACGTTGTCCGGTATTCGGCAGAAGCGTCCCGACAGGGCTGACGACGGAGCAAATCAAATTCGAGTCCCTGTCAGGGACTACGTTCACGATGCGTTGCCCAGTTTGCGCAAGGATGCACAGGTGGGATCGGCATGAGGCTTGGGTGAGCCAAGATGCCGACGACTAACGCGCCCCCATACAGCCCTCCGCGAGCACATCAGACTTCGCACACAACCGATCGCGGTTTTATAGCCTTATCGACGTCGGAACCCAACTTCGCAGCCGTGCTGATCTAGCGCCCGGTGCCGGGGCGAAAAGAAGCTGACGGCCGATCGTCGTTGTGAGGCACTAATCGTATGTTGTCAGCGCCGTTTCGGAATCGCGGGCGCTCCGAAGCCGGGGATTATTATTTTGTGAGTAGCGCCGTGATCTTTTTGTTCACCGAGTTCCAAATATGAGCGCGGCATTAAGGACTTTCCTCGCGCGAGCAACAAGACGAGCTAGGTTATCGACTTTGTCCACAGTCGCTTCAGAGTGGGTGCCGTCGCGCTTTGTGTTGGAATTCGATATGGCGCAATCTCCAGCGGCATGAGGTTATCGGTTCAGGCGGCGAGGTCAATTGGGTGATCGATAGTCGTTGTGGCAAGGGTTTGCCAGCCGTCGACCTTGCGCATGTTGATCTGGCCGGAGGCGAGCAGGGCCCAGAACAACATGCCAGCAGTCTCTGCTGATGGCAGCACGGTCTGGGTTTTGATCCGACGTTTAAACTCCTCGTGCAGGCGTTCAATTGCATTCGTGGTACGCGCGCTGCGCCATTGGCTCGGCGGCAAGAGTGCAAACGTGAACAACCGATCGCCGGCTTCTTCCAGGCTGTCGGCGACCGCGCGGTGCTTGAGCCGCCATTTGCGGATGAACCCCTTGCGGCGCATTGCGATGTCCTCCGGTGTGGCCGCGTAGATCATGTCGGTATAGTCGGCGCCGATTTCCTCATGCAGGCGTTCCGGCGCGTGCGCGAGCAGATTGCGATGCTTGTGAACCGTGCAGCGCTGCACCGGCACGCCGTCCCAGACGGCGGCAATCGCTTTCTCCAGTCCTGGCGCGCCGTCGACGATCAGGAATGCCGGCCGCCGCAGGCCACGCGCGACCAGATCGTTGAGCACAGTGCGCCAAGCCTCGGCGGATTCGCCGCCCCTGTGCTTGACCGCGAGCAGCACCTTCTGGCCGTCCGCGCGCACGCCGATGACCACGAGCAGCGAGATCGCCGTGGCCTTCCGATCGAGCCGGACGCGAGCCACGGTGCCGTCGAGGATCAGCCGCACTATCGGCTCGTCGGTCAGCGCGCGAGCATTCCAGACGTCCCAATCGCTTTTGATCTTGCGCCAGACCCGGCTCACGATGTCCTTGCTGACGCCATCGCGGAATAGCGCTGCCAGAGCCCGCCGCACCCGGCGCGTATTGGTGCCGGCGAGATAGGCGCTCGCAATCAGCGCATCGGCGGTGAGCGTGCGGCGCTGATAGCTTCGCAGCACCTGGCTATGCCATTCGGTGGTGCCTTCGCGCGTTTGCAGCCGAGCCCGCGGCACGCTGATCTCGGTCTTGCCGAAGCTCCCGGTCAGCGAGCGGGTGCGCCTGCCATGCCGATGGCCGACGAAGCTTGCTTGTCCGCAGTCACCATCTTTCCGCGCCCATATCGAGGGCGAGCGAGCGCCGCGTCGAGCTCACACCGGATCAGTTCTTCGATGAACCCTCGCACCCGATCGCGCACACCGCTCTCGATCGGATCAAACCAGTTATCGAAAAGGTGGGCCGCAGTCTCGTTTCCAGGCGCGAAGAATCAGTTCCTGTGGTAACCTTGATCATGGCGTTGGTCTCCGTTCCGGCGCTCCAACGCCGGGTGATGAAGGTTGAACACGGAGACTACGCCAACCAAATTCCAACCACTCCCGCTACGCCACCTCAGAGTGAGCTATTTTATACAGATTTAAGAAAAGGTCTCACTCAAGGTCACGAGTGCCGGGCGCTTTTCCCCTAACCCCCAAAGCGCTCGTGCCTGCGTATATGCGTACCCAGTAGGAGACCCCGGTCGTGGCCCAACATAGCCGGGGTCTTCCTGCGGCTTTTAAGTGATGAGCCTCGTCGACGGAGGCCAGTATGGCCAATGCCCTAACAGACGGCGCACACGTCTTCGCTCTGTGGCCTAATAAAGGCACGGCAGCGCGCCCCGAACGCCCACGCGATCCCGCCCTACTCGCCCCGACGGGAGAACAGGGCAAAAGCGCCGGCCGAGTAGCGCGCTGCAGAGTGGGTGGCCCCAGGAGCGGGAAAGCAAGAGTGTTGAAAACTACTCCCGAGCAGCGGAGCTGATATTGCGCGGTTAGCAGCACACGCGCGATGGAAAAAATCGCGGTAAATCAACGCTCAGTTTTTTTGGGGGGCCGATCGCCGCAGAATATCGCGATGGCTTGCGCGGCGCTATTTTAGATCAAATGTAATCGGCCGCCAGCTGTGCAGGTCATTCCTTCATAGCTGTCGTGGCGGTCATCGCTCGGGTTGTCTGCAACGAAGCCTTGCACTTTCAGGCCCGTTGTTTGGGCACCGATAGAAGAACGAAGCCATGTTGTTAGGACGCTCAGTGCGTTCTCTCGATCCTCTATTTGAGCCTGGAACCCCAAGCGCGGCGAGGCGACGCAACGCTCGGGGCCCAAGGCAGTCGCTATGCAAACAAAAACGCGCCGCCTCGCGCTAACCGGGGCATGCGCCGGCCGGCGGCACCATCGCGATCGGGGATTAACATTACGGTTGGAAGCCGAGAAAAACGACGCGCCGACTCGGGGTGGCTCCTATCCTTTTTGATCTTGTTGTTCGTCCATTTGCATTAAAAGCGCGAGCATCAGGTTCGGAGGGTCTTGCGGCGGCTCGTAATGCGTTCGAAATTCCTGTCCGATCCTCATTTGCATGTCGCAATACCAATCCGCCGGGGCCCAGGAGGGCCAACTGACGCCACACAATTGCTTGTTCCGGCGATTCAGAACGCGGCCGATTTTGCCACCTCGATTCCCGCCAGGCCCCTAAAAACAAGCTGAGCCTTGGGACGGCTTGCCTTGGGCCCGGTTCGTCAATCTTGATGCGATGCACAACTGGGGAGATCACATCAGGATTGGTGCAGACAACTTCGACAGTGTACTTCATAGACGGTGAAACGCAGAACCCGCGCGCCGGGTCTCTCGATTGAAAGGGAACGGTCAGGTGCTGTTCGAATAGCCGCACTTGGAAACCGAAGGGGCATAAAAGAGGCCGCCAACTGATGGGGTGGATGGCCCCCTGACGGCATCGAAGTGCCAAGATGGTGGTCGTCAAAGATCACCAGCAACGGGAGCCATCCATGGGCGATATTACAACGATTGGTCTTGATCTCGCAAAGAACGTTTTCCAGGTTCATGCGGTTGACCAGGCAGGCAACGTTGTAGTGCGTAAGCGAATACGGCGTGGCCAGGTTCTTGCGTTCTTTTCCGGGATTCCGACCTGCCTAGTCGGACTGGAAGCTTGCGCAACGGCGCACCATTGGGCCCGTGAACTAATCGCGCTTGGCCATGACGCGCGCCTGATGCCGCCCAACTATGTGAAAGCGTACGTCAAGCGCAACAAGCATGACGTGGCCGATGCCGAAGCGATCTGTGAGGCGGTTAGGCGTCCGTCGATGCGCTTCGTACCTTTAAAGACTACTGAGCAGCAGTCGGCACTCATGATGCACCGCGCTGCGAGACCTGCTGATCCGCCAGCGCACGATGTTGGTCAATGCTCTGCGTGGGCACTTGGCGGAATTCGGCCTGATCGAAGCACAGGGTCTGCACAAAGTAGCGAGACTAGTTACGATTGTCGTTGACGAAGTGGACGAGCGCGTACCGGAAATGGCCCGCCAGGTGCTGAAGGTGATCGTCAACCAGCTCAAAGATATCCAGACAGGGATCGCCGACCTCGAAAAGCAGGTTCTCGTGTGGCACAAGAACAATCCAGTCAGCCAACGTCTCGCCACCATTCCAGGCATCGGGCCGATCATCGCCACGGCGATCGCCGCGACGATCGCAGATCCGAATACATTCCGCAGTGGCAGAGAGTTTGCCGCCTGGCTCGGGCTGGTGCCACGACAGAACTCTACCGGTGGCAAAGCGCGCCTCGGTGGAATTAGCAAACGAGGAGATAGTTATCTCCGCCGTCTGCTCGTCAACAGCGCACACACGGTTCTGCTTTGCTCGAAGGCGGCCAAGAATGATCCCTGGTTAATCTCGCTGCTCAGCCGAAAGCCGCGGCTCGTCGCGGCAGTCGCTTTGGCGAACAAGACGGCTCGGGTGGCTTGGGCGATCATGAGCAGACACGACACCTACCGACACGTAGCAGCGGCAGCGTGACTTGCTGAAGCTGCGGCGTGTCGCAAGCTTGCGAGAGTGAACAACGTGATGGCACATTCGGTCACCCGCCAAATCGAGAGAAGCCTGACCGCCTCAGCGGGACTCCAATCCCGACCAACTGATAAGGCCTCGATCCGCGGAAACCATCAAGGCCGGCGGTCAAGTAAGGCCGCACCGAAAGGCCGGACACATGACTGCAAGCGACCTGTGTTCCTCACGAAGAAAACTCTTGCTAGTTGGGGGCCATCCACACATGAGGCGGCCATCATTCGGGGCGAAACCGTTGCAGCGTTGCCGCCAGCAGCGAACTCGAAATCATGCACGCCGGGTCACGCAAATTCGATGACGAACTTGGCGACCAGCTCGGTTTGCAGGGCCTCTTGCGGGGCGTCGCGGATAAGGCCGAGCTTATCACAGGCGGCTTCAAACGCCGTTGACATGTTCTGAAGCGTTTCCGGCTCAAGCACCGGCCCGGAAAGGTCGATAGTGATCGGCATTGGGTCCCGCTTTCTCAGGCGGGAGTGTTACCGACCTCTCAGCCACCGACGCCTGACCAGAGGTTGCGGTCGGTGATGCCCGCACGTGGGGTTGTTCGGGGCTATTGTCGAGGTCAAAAGACATGTTTGGGGCAAATTAGGACAGCGCGCTCGGCAAATTAGGACAAACTTGCTGGAATTAGGACAATACCAATCGGCCACAAAGGACATTCCGTAAAACGTGAACAGGGGGTGCCTTTCCGCCGGCCAGAGGCCCCCTGTGCCCATTGGCCTATCCGAGCTAAAGGGCTAGGCTGGGTTGCTCTTAGTGGATTACGCCCCCACTAAAAGAGCATCAAAGCATGCCTTCCCTGGTTCGTGGTTCGCCCCTCTAGCCGGGGATTTTTATTTTGTAAGCACGGGCGCCGTGATCTTTTTGTTCATCAGGTCGGAATGGTACCGGCAGGCAACGTAAGGTAGGCTATGAAGCACGGATCAGGCCGCGAGCGCATGTCAGTGCGCATTCTGGACGCGAACGGCAGCGAGATTGTTTCGTTTTTTAGCGACAAACCTGAGGGGGACCCCGGCGGGTTTTCGGGCGATCTTCGCGACGCGCTGTTAGCCTTCCGCAAAAAATACCCGAAGACTCATTTTATCGATGTTGAATTTAAGGGCGATGATTGATGCCCATCGTTTTTGAAGGCGATGATGCTTGGCGCCTTTATGCAGCCCGACCTGCCGCCAGCCGTAGCGGAGATGATTGCGCGGTGGGAAAGTGACCGTAACGGTGAACAAGATTGTTGCTGCGCGCACAAGAAGAAGGCATCATCGCCAATAAGCAACGACCCCACCCGTGGCCACAGGCAGGGTCCCTTGTACGCTTACGCATACATACACAACGCACGGGCGCCTCGGGGCTGGGGGGCTGGGGTGCGCCCGGCACTTATGTTCTTGAGCCGGGCGCACTCCTAAATCTGTATAAAACAGCTCGCTCTGAATGGCCGGTGGATAAGTGGGATAACTCCGCGCTGTGCTGAAGAAAGAGGTGCCCCGCAAAAGCACTTAGCGCACCGCGAAACTGTAAAGCCAGATGTTTAGTTTGGTGCCGTGAAACCGGTTGCTTGAGTTCAGCCCCAGTCGCTCATCCGGCCCTAGTCGGCGGGGCGCTTTTCGCCTTTAGGGGTCTCTAGGCGTGTTGATCGCCCTTACACTTGGGCAATACTTCGATTGGCGGTTCGTAGCACTCCGAACGATACTGGCTTTCGGAAATCCTAAGTTTCCTGCCCTCGTCGCTTTGGACCCAAACGCTGTCCTCGTGTACCCAGCCGTCCTTTATTTTGCAGATGCCGTGCGTCATGGCACTCAAAGCATTGGAAGTGGCGAGGTCAGTCCTTGTTCGCAAGGCACTGCCTTGCTCTCAGCTGTTGCGCCGCTGTCATCCCGGCGGCACGAGCATCGGCGGCCACATCACGCCATTTGCATTTGCGGGGGCCTTGGACGGCGCCGAACAGCATCCGCCAGTTTAAGCCATTCGGCCGCCATCTCGCGTTGAATGGCCCGAAATTCCTGATCGGATATTGTAGGCAGTATGTCCAAACAGTGTGACTCGTAACGAACGTATTGCTTGTGCTTGTCGTTCTTAGGAATTGCCATGACCAACTCCCCGCAACTCTACAACCAGGGAGTTTGAAGCGCATTTGGCGGGGGCGGTCGTGCAAAATTGATCACCTTTTGAAATTCGTACCTGACGAGGGCGCCAACTGAAGCGTCAAAAAAAGGTCCCGGTGAGTGAGCGCTCCCGGGACGAAGGTGATGGTTCGATTGCCGCCTGCCATAGCGGCGACTACAGCTATAGCCCTTTAATGGCGCCGCCGGAAGCTGCCGCCGATCCGCGCTCGTGGCTGGAGCGCCTTCCTTGATCTCGCTCAACGATCACCCATGCATCGCGCACGGCACGGTCGCCGTATACGAAACGCAGCCGCGCAAGCTCGGCGGCAAAAAGCTTGTCTGCCTGTTGCTGATTATGCGCGGCAGTGCACGCGGCGCGCAGGCGCGCAATGTCGGCGGCAAGATCGTTGATGCTGGCCACGTCCTACCGAAATAAGGACACTCAAAGGGGTCCAACCAAGTTGTATGGGGTCTTGGGCGCTTTGCAATGGCGCCTCAATCGCGGCGAATGATGCGCTTCTATCCTGACAATAGCAATATGAACGAACACCAATCGTCATGCGCTGGCGATCCTTTGGATGCCACGCACACCGAGACGGTAGGCCCGCGTCAGTTAGCGGCCTCGTCATTTTTTCTTGGCTTCCACCGTAACGTTAATCCCCGATCGCGATGGTGCCGCCGGCCGGCGCATGCTCCGGTTAGCGCGAGGCGGCGTGTTTTTCATCCCCAGATCGACCCGCTCGGGCCGCGCCGCCGCTCGTCGCCCCACCGCCCGAGCTCCATCGTTTCACTGACAAGAGATTCGCCGCCGCCGGCAGGTGTCGTTCGGCGCGGCGCACGTCGGAGCGAGCAAGGGATAAAGAGATGGGTCCAACGTAAGTGCTGCAGAATTTGCCAATCGCTGTCGATGACCCTGTACCTCGCCGCGCTCGATCGGGCGCCGATGCTGATGTCGGCTTCGCCTGGTCGGGCGGCGGCGATGGTGGCGGCCCGGGTCGGCCGAGCTCCATCGTCCGCCCCCGAATCGGCGAACAACAATTCCGCTAGCAGGAAACTAACAAACACGGACCGTGCCACGAACTCCCGTGCTGGCAGCGCTACAGACACGGCTCAGGCGGCGAGCGGCTTGATCTCCACAGCGTAGCCAAGGTCAGTCAGACGTTTGACCAAGCGTTGCTTTTGCTTATTGGTTGAACGGCGATCGAAGTGATTGCGGCCGAGGTCCTGGTACATCGTCCCGTCCTTAAGCATGTGGTAGATGGCGGTAAGGATGGAGGCGGCAACGGCCATGATCGCCTTCTTGGGACCGCGCCGGGCTTTGATGCGGTAGAATTGGGCCTGCAGGTAGCTGTCTTTCTTTTTTACCGCTGCCCAGGCGCACTGAACCAGCGTGGTCTTGAGCCAGGGAGCACCCTTGCGCAGGCGATTGGATCGACGCTTGCCGGCACTCTCGTCGTTGCGCGGACATATGCCAGCCCACGAGATGAGATGTGCGTGCGAAGGGAACCGGCTCATGTCGATGCCGATCTCGGAGACGATGACGTGGGCGCCAAGGTTCTTGATGCCCGGGGTCGACATTATTAACTCGACTGCGGTGACGACTGGTGGCGCCGCCAACAGACTTGCAGCTGAGCGTGCTGATACCGCGGTCGTGGCAGCTCTCACGCCAATCTGCGTGGAGAAATTCCTGCAAAACAACGATGCGAAAGCAAACCTGGCAGTCCTGCAAAAGATTTCCTCGACCTGGGAACAAGGCGATTACTTGCAGAAGGGCGGATGGGTGACACAGCCGGGGGCTGCTTCCTCGGACTACCACTTGGCCAGGGCGTGTGCAGAGAAGTTGGTCCAAGAAAAAACTGCAGCCCAATGAACCGAATTGAAAAGGCCAGAACAAGCTGCGTTGAGCCGACATTCCTAGATTCTCCAGCGGACTGGCCCGAACGGCGAAGGACGCCGAAGAGTCAAAAATGCCGACGTCGCTTGGGGATGATCGGTAGCGAACAGGAGGATTCCTGATGCGACTTACTGAGCTTGCCGTTGAAGAAGGACCTCACAACGTGGACGGATCGCTGCTTCATGCCTGGGAAGGGTTTGAGCGGGTGGCGGCATTCATAAGCAGGCCGGTCATGGATAGTTGGATTGATCCGAAAGAGCCCTATCGAGGGGGACGAAGTCTGCTCCGTGCACAATACAATGCCCTCGGCAATTTCAATCTCGCGGCGATTGAGCGGATTGCTGCCTCCAAGTGCCAGCGCGGTGCGGCGTTCAACCGCCAGCATCCATTCGTGGATATTCTGCTGTCCGACATTATGGAAAGCGAAGAGCCGCCCGATACGACCGAACTCGTGCGCGAACCGCCGCCTCCCTCTTTTCAACGCATGTCACGTTAGGTGACACATCGACACTGGGGCGGAATACCGAATACACGCAGCAGAGTTCTTGATACAGGCCAAGCGTGAGCCTGAACGCAAGGTTCACTTGATTAACATGGCCCAATCCTGGCTTCGCCTCGCGATCAACGCAGAGAAAATAAAAGCCCTCACGGACCGAGCGAAGCCCATTGCTCCCTGAAATCCAAACTCGGACGTTCGCTAATCTAACGCTGAAGATCGGTGTGGTTGGTATCTTGGCACTGGCAGCGCATGCGGCAATCGTTCTGATGACCTTCGGGCCAACCGTGAAAAGGTTGCGGGCGGAGTGGCATGGCGGACCTCAAGTTCGATCTGCCACGCGTCTGATTTATGCACTGGCATCCGGCGTTCGATAGGTTCCGAGAATCTTGTCCCAGAAGAAGTGAATTACACCAAAATTACTATTCGCGTGACGGTGATGAACAAAGTGCAGTTCCTGCTGGCGTCTGAACCACGCAAACCTGTGAAGCAACGATCCTTCTACGTGATATTCCCTGTCGAAAAAGACATGCGCGTAAAACGACGCCGCGCCTGCGATTACCATCACCGCAAAAAAACTTAGCGGTAACAAGAAATAGGCACACCCCCCGACTAGAAATATAGGAATAAAGAAGTACGGCGTAATGTTGCCTTCGTCACCGAGGTATTTCCGAGAGACAAGATGATCGTCGGCATAATGGGTGTGATGGAAGTTGATGTGGTTGTGAAACAACTTACCGCCAATTGGATGATGGGCAACCTTATAATGTAACAACGTCTGCCCAAGTGACATGACCAAATGCGTAGCGACGGCAGTCATGAGAAATAGCGAAAGCTTCAGAATGAGCGGCGATGCCGTCTGGAACATGAGAGCTTCCTGCGGCGTAAGGAACCAATTTAGCGCCATAGCCCGTTCCTGTCAGAATCGGCTGCCGTTACCCAGTATGCGGCTTCGCCGGCGTTTGCTCGAATTTCGCGCATGTCTCCGTGGTGTACTCTGGCAGGCTGGCCATTGTTCCAGGCGATCACGACCGCATCCCAACTCGTCTCGGTGATAATGCCGCTGTCAGCCGCCATCGCCCCGCCAATTAACTCGTGTGCCTTTCCTGAGAGCCTTCGATTTCGTCGACTGTCATTGTTGCTTCATGGCGTAGCTGGGAGCAACCGTGAAGCGAGGTCTTTAACTTGTCCACGTCGCGATGACGGTCCGCACCAAGATCAGCGTTGAACCTTGAGATTCTCTGCCGATGTTTTTCCCTTGTTCGCGACTTCCTCGTATTCGACAACCTGCCCCTCGTTGAGGCAGCTGAGGCCGGCTCTCTCGACAGCCGAGATATGGACAAACACATCTTTTCCACCGCCTTGCGGCTGAATAAATCCGTACCCTTTTTGGGAATTGAACCACTTCACCGTGCCGCCTGACATTCTCGATCTCCGCTGTTGATGCTCTACGATAGCCTCGCGAGCCCGCGGTAACAACGCCGATAGCGACCTATCCGCGTTTGCATGGGGCTATACTCTTGAAACTAGTCGCGGCTGCGCGGGCGTCGACGCGATGAAATTTAGGTCACGGATTTTGGAAGGTTTTACCCTGCTGCGTGAGGGCCGAAAGGGCATTGGTTGCCGGGAGCGCTACCGAACTCTCGGCCCGCGACGCCTGGCACGGGGCCGCTGTCGATGATGAAGCATGACTGATTAGGACAGTTTGTGAGGTAAAGAGAAGGATCGGAATTAGGACAATCGTCATGCGATAGGAACGCGGGAAGTGAGCGAAGGTCCTGCCAATCAGGCAGTATGGCCGTCGAAGTCGCCCATCTTGGAAGGGAGCGTTTTGAAAACGTCGGGGCTGTTGATGGCACTCAGATCGAGGACAGCGTACGCCCCCGGAGCCTTATTCTGAGCATGCAGTCCGTTGACGGCTGTAGCTGCGATGGCGGCACCTGCGGGCATTGCCAGTCCCAGTGCGATAGATCGGTTCATTGCGTTTCCCATTGAGTTATTTGTAACTCTCAGTAGTCTACATGCAATTAACTCGCGCAAGGCCACTATCAACTTTTAGATTGGGATTGCGCCAGCCGATGGCACCAGCACTGCCAATTATTGAGAGCGGAGACTTCGGTAGGTCACCGTTTTTTGGGCAGCTCTCGGGCAAGCATCTGCCTGCCAGTACCTTAATATCTGTGGCACCAAGATCAAAGCACAATAGCGGTCGAGAAATTAAGAGTGCTGCGTCTTACAGGGCGTGCGCCAACAAGGTGTTGCCCAAGGGAAAGTTCAACCAATTCAACCGTTTTGTTCGCATGGCCGTGCCCCAAATACGTCAACAAGATGCAATCCTAACTCTCCACCCTCAAGAACACGTTACTGTATTTCAACGTCGCTTCACCGACCGACAGGGGAGAGACATGCTGTTCATCGACAGACTTAGACTGGCACGGCTTCAAGGTTCCAAACAATCATTTGTCGAACATATCACATAAAGCTTCTCTATATTTGTTTGGAGTGCTAAAGGGGAATAGGAACGATTTGCTCTTGCTTAAGACCAAAGCGAATCTTTGCCAAATCCGAACGCTATGAGACCGTTGCTACTTCGCACCACAGAGAAGGGGAACGAGGGATACTTCCACGACGACGATACCTTCCAATCGTCGTTCCAAATTTGGGATGACCTGCGTTCGATGGATAATGAGCTGATCGCCCCTGAATTGTCTCAGTATCAGAATGAGCGGCAAATTGGTCATCTTTGGCATTGTCCGGAATGTGACCTCTGCTTCGAGTCGGTCGTCTCTTTTCCTGCCGTCGACAAGCCCATGAGAGATATCAAGACGGGGAACGTTATTTTCCCGTCGCTGTTCCCATCGCTGCTTGTCGCATGAAGGCAGCTAAGTGGAAGGCGCTCTTGCGGTGCCTGCTCGGCATTCACATGTAGTAAGGAGGTTGGCGGCCAAGAACAACGCCGGAGTGGTTTCGCCCCCTCTCGCGCTGCCAGTCATCAACTTTCAACTCGCTTCAGGTATCGATCGGCGAAACGACGTGCGCAGCGCGCATGGATGCAATTGGCGGCGATCCGAAATGGCAGAGCCCGCACCGCAAGGTCAGCGATGAATGAGAACTCACCAACTTACCGCGTCGAGCTCAAAAAGAGCAGTATAGCGCTGAACAAGGGCTACGGGTGGCAAATCTATAAGAACATGGATGTTTTACCCATCTTACGATCGCAGCAACTCTTCACCTCTCGCATGGCGGGATTAGCCGACGCTAATCGATCAAGGCTACAACTAGTTGATGCCGACTTGCAAAATCTGCAAAGGAAAAACACGGTCCGCCCATCCGGAAATTCGAGCGCATCGTGATGTGCGGCCATCTTGTCCTTGTTGACTTGTCGAAAGATTGCCGTCTGGTGGATGATTGTCTTCGTCTTCCACCCGAGTAGGCCAGTCGGGAGGCAAGCAACTTCCGCGGCGAAAGCCAGTTCTGTTCCCGGCATCACACACACTGCCAGTCCGAGATCATCCGCGGCGGCGAAACCGCGTGTCCCGGTGCCGAAGTCACGGGTCGCGAGCTTGTCGCCGACCTTCGCGGAACGTGAACGTACGCTTTGGAGGCTAAAGTCACACATCTCTAGAACTCCCTTGTTGGAAGCCCCTTCAGCCCACCAGATTATTAGCGCACTTGCGATCCTCCCGCATCACACAAAATGTTGCGCACGATGTCTTCTCATGGCCCGTTGTGTTCGATACTGGCACGCGGACCGCGGCGGCACGGCCGAATAAGTTAGGTGGTCCCTGCCGGTTTGCATAAATCATTGCTGAGCCACATCGACAGTGGCACACTTGGCCTACTTCCGCGCGATCGTGAAAGGAAACGCCATGACATCATCGACGGAGCGCGCCATTCTCGCTGGCGGATGCTTTTGGGGCATGCAGGATCTGATCCGCAAAATGCCGGGGATGCTTTCAACGCGCGTGGGCTATGGCGGTGGCGACGTCCCGAACGCCACCTATCGCAACCATGGCGCGCATGCGGAAGCAATTGAGATCGTGTTTGACCCGTATGTCTTGAGCTACCGGACGCTGCTCGAATTCTTTTTCCAGATTCACGATCCTACTACGCGCGACCGCCAGGGCAACGACACAGGCACGAGCTATCGTTCGGGTATTTATTACACGAGTGCCGAACAGAAGAGGATTGCTGAAGACACCATCGCGGACGTCGGGGCGTCCGGGCTCTGGCCGGGCAAGGTCGTAACGGAAGTCGCGCCCGCAGGTCCGTTCTGGGAAGCCGAGCCAGAACACCAAGATTATCTGGAAAAATATCCAGACGGCTACACCTGCCATTTCATCCGTCCCAACTGGAAACTTCCGCGTCGGGCAGAAATAGCCAAGGCAAGCTAGGGCGCATCCCGGTCTTAATGCTGTTTTTGCAGTCAAGGGCTTTCCGTGAACCGCGCCAAACACGCAGGTGCAGAGGACGACGGACTTAACAGGCGAGAGGGACAGCGGCGACCTATTTCGCGGCGCGTGCACAACCCTCGAGGATCAGCCGGTGCGCGTCTTCGACACTGCCCCAGTGGGTGACCTTGACCCATTTTTCGTTTTCAAGGTCCTTGTAGTGTTCAAAGAAATATTTGACTTGTTGGATCGATATTTCGGGAAGGTCTGAATAGGATTTTATGCTGTCATAGCGTTTGGTGAGCCTTGCCGATGGCACGGCGATGATTTTCTCGTCGAGACCAGCTTCGTCTTCCATGAAGAGAACGCCGACAGGGCGGACGCTCATCATCGCACCGGGCGTAATCGCGCGAGTATTAACGACGAGAACGTCGCACGGATCGCCGTCGGACGAAAGAGTGTGTGGAATGAACCCATAATTGCCGGGATAGCGCGTGGATGTATAGAGAAAACCGGTCGACCACGAGGATGCCGGCGGCCTTGTCGAGTTCGTACTTGATGGGCTCGCCGCCAATCGGCACCTCAATGATGACGTTGACGTCGTGTGGTGGGTTTGTACCCACCGGAACGGATTCCAAATTCATTCACGTCTCTCCTTAGCGCCCGTGTTTTACGCCCATAGCTTCGGCCCGAAGGACCGCTCCTTGCACTGTGCGCGCCAGCGGCCTGACTAATATAAGCATAATTCCGGGTTATGTGCCGCTCGCCGCGGGTGCTGCGGCCATGTTTTCGTAGGAAGTTGCCTGGCGGTTTCGATCAATGACGGGCTATTGTGCTGCTTTCGCATGTCCGCGGTGAGTATACCCTCGAGCGCTGGTGGACCCGCGTTAGCGTTTCTGCGCAGCCCGCTGGCCCGGCTTCCGGTTGCCGGTGGGCAACGTGCGGGATCCGAGAACCCGTGCCGCGTGGACGTGTGATGCACGCTCGATGTCGATTGCGACAGCATCGCTAGCAGGGAATGTCTGTTCGAGCGCTTCGTCGAGTAACCAAGATGGGCTAGCGCACTAGAAGACGCTCTACGCGGATTGTTTTCGATAGGCATGACTTGCAATATACCTGATGCAGCGAAAAGGCTGACGCTCATCCTGCGGTGCTCGCAATGGTTCGCACCAGCTCTTGGTACGAATAAACTCGCGGGCCAGCCAATTCGTAAATGGGATATGCCTAAAACCTTAGAGAGGCCCTCAGTGGATAGAGACTGAGGAGCGTCGGTACCGTGACCACACCGATCGTTCTGCCTTCGCTGTCTAACTTAAGTCATTCCGAACTTCGCACGCAACAAGGCAAATGTCGCGCTGATCTGATCCGTCACAGGAAGTGGGATTTGGATATGATGCGGACCTGAAACAGCAATTCGCACCTTTAATAAGCCGTAAGCAGAGGCGCTGTCACATTACCTAGGAAAGGACCGCTGGACGAACATCTCGCGCGGAGAGTGGACGCTCCTCAGGACGAAGCGCGGCTTCGCTCCCAGAGCTCACGGAGATATTCTTCCACAAAAATGTCACCCACTTTTTCACCACCGCGCCGGCCGAGCGCCTCCATCACCCGCTTAGACCATCGCTCGAGATGGGCGTTAAGTTCTGGTCGAGCAAAAAAAAATGAGCTTCATGGCTTCTCGTTCATTGTTGCCGTCTGGCCAGGGAAAATCCAAGAGAGCTTTGCCCGACGCGATCCAATGATCCGGATCAAGTAGATCGGCAAGAGACGTCATTAGTAATGCTCCTCGTCAATTCTGTTGGGAAGGACACTCGCTTGCGTTCTACGGGTGTTTGCTGGGCGTGAGTTCGCGTGCTCCTTGCCCTTGGCATGGTGCGAAGGGGTCGAGGTGAGAGCTGGTTCCGGAACTCTGCACAGGACGCTAGGTGGAGTTTCTGCCTGACGGCGGGCACGCTGTGGCCTGCGAATCAGGAGCAACCATGACAAGACGACCGCGCCGGAACCACACACCGGGTTTCAAAGCGAAGGTGGCGCTTGCGGCCATCAAGGGCGATCGCACGCTGGCTGAACTTGCGGAGCAGTTTGACGTCCACCCCAATCAGATCACATCGTGGAAGGCGCAGCTCGAGGGCGGGGCTGCCGACGTCTTCGGTCCAGGGGGCGGCAGCGGATCGACGCAGCCTGCCGTCGACGTGAAATCGCTGCACGCGAAGATCGGCGAGCTGACGCTCGAGAATGATTTTTTAGAGGGAGCGCTCAGCAAAGCCGGGCTGCTGAGCGCAAGGCGATGATCGACCGTGCGCACGATCTTCCGATCACCAAGCAAGCGGAAGCTCTGAACATCAGCCGTGGTAGCGTCTACTACTTGCCGCGGTCGGTGTCGGAAGCCGACTTAGCGACCATGCGGCGTCTCGACCGACTACATCTGGAGTTCCCGTTCGCGGGAAGTCGGCTATTGAGAGGCCTGCTGGTGGCCGAGGGGTGCAAGATCGGCCGCCGTCATGTGAAGACGCTGATGCGGCGGATGGGGATAGAGGCCCTCTATCGCCGTCCGCGCATGACGAAGCCAGAGCCCGGCCACAAGATCTACCCGTATCTGCTGCGCGGGATGGCGATCACGCAGCCGAACCAGGTGTGGGCGATGGACATCACCTACATCACGATGGCGCGTGGCTTCGTCTATCTGGCTGTTGTGCTCGATTGGTTCAGTCGTCGCGTGCTGTCGTGGCGTGTATCGATCACAATGGAGGCGGCATTCTGCGTCGAGGCGCTTGAGGACGCTCTCGCCCGCTATGGCAAGCCCGAGATCGTCAACACGGATCAGGGCAGCCAGTTCACCGGTGCGGCGTTCACTGGTGTGCTGATCCAAAACGGGATCGCCATCAGCATGGACGGCAAGGGGGCTTGGCGGGACAACGTGTTCGTCGAGCGGCTTTGGCGCAGCATCAAATACGAGGAGGTGTATCTGCGGGCCTACGAAGGCGTCAGCGAAGCCCGCGCTTCGATTGGCCGCTATCTGGACTTTTATAATGGCCGACGTCCACACTCGAGCCTTGACGGCATAACACCCGATCACGCCTACTTCACGCCGCTGCCTATCCGCTTGGCAGCCTAACCCCGGCAGAGGCTCCACTTATCGATGCGGAAAATCTGTTCGGACAACCGGGACCAGCTCTGTGAGGCCGACACGGTCAGAGGTGGTCCCATTCCCTGAGACAGCCGGCTAAGGTGAATTCGCCGATGCAGAGGACGGACCACCATGAGGACGCGGAGACGGTTTTCGGCTGAGTTCAAAGCCAAGGTCGCGCTTGAGGCGATCAAAGGCGAGGCGACGGTCGCAGAGCTGGCGACCAAGCACGAACTGCACCCGACCCAGATTGCGGCCTGGAAGCGCGAGGCGGTCGAGAAGCTGGCCAAGGTGTTCGACGAGAAGGGCACCGAGCGGGACAAGAGCCGTGATGGCGAGATCACCAAGCTTCACGCCAAGATCGGTCAGCTTGTTGTGGAACGAGATTTTTTGTCGAAAGCCTTCGACCGCTGAGCCTGGATCGGAGGAAGACGATGATCGACCCCGGTCATCCACGGCTCTCGATTGTGCGCCAGTGCGAGCTGGCATCGATCAGCCGCTCGTCATTCTACCGTGAGCCGACAGCGGAGAACGAAGGGACGCTGCGGTTGATGCGTCTCATCGATGAACAGTTCCTCGAGACGCCCTGGTACGGCTCGCGGCAGATGGCGCGGCATCTGCGCCGTAACGGCTGGTGCGTTGGGCGCCATCGCGTCCGTCGTCTGATGCTCAAGATGGGTTTGGCGCCGATCTACCAGCGCCCGAAGACCAGCGAACCGCATCCGCAGCATCGGATATGGCCATATCTGCTTCGCCATCTGACCATCGATCGACCGAATCAAGTCTGGTGCGCAGACGTGACCTACATCCCGATGCGCAGAGGCTTCCTGTACCTGGTCGCGATCATGGACTGGTTCAGTCGCAAGGTTTTGGCGTGGAGACTATCGAACACGATGGATGCTGACTTCTGCGTCACGGCACTGCAGGAGGCGATCGCCCGCTTCGGCAGACCTGAGATCTTCAACACCGATCAAGGCTCGCAGTTCACCAGCTTTGGCTTCACCAACACCTTGAAGGGTGCCGACATCCGCATCTCGATGGATGGTCGTGGCCGCTGGATGGACAACGTCTTCATCGAGCGGCTGTGGCGATCGTTGAAATACGAATGCGTCTACCTCAATGCCTTCGAGACCGGCAGTGAGGCAAGAACAGGGATCGGTCGTTGGGTCGGCTACTACAACGCCGATCGACCCCACTCGGCCTTCGGCGGCAGGACGCCCGACGAGGTCTATGCTACGCAAGCAAACGAGGAGAAATTGGCGGCGTAATCGAACCCAAAATCCACCTTAGCCAAGCCGCCATTCTGTCCCGCGAAGCGGGACCACCTCTCACGCCATTTTCCGTTGGGGTCAATTCGAGACGCATACTCTTGCAATTTTCTATAGCTTCCTTGAAATCGCCAACTCATGAGTAGCTCCGTCGGGTCAGGAATGAAGCGCCTTTCTGTGACGCATCACCGTCACGATGATCGCGACGGAAATACTTTACAGTTTGAGATTGCAAGGCGTCTGGGATCGCTGGAACGGCGTCTAAAGATATCGCTTGGGGGCGCAAAGGTTACAAAGTTTGCCTATGGGAATTGTGCGGCGCGTTTTGCGCCTAAAGAGCCTCCATCGACTAATCAAGGACTGCTACTCAAAAGACTTTTTCAAACTGCCCAATGACTTCCAAGCGAGGCGCCCTGGATCGCCTCGATATGCAATTGCATCGCCGGTCATTTCTAACGTCCACAACGCCGCAATTGCCGCTGAGCGTTTGCCAAGCTTACCTTTGACTCTACCCTTGCTCATTTCACAAAAATGGCCTGTCACCGTATCGAGCGCATCGTCCGTTTGGATCTCCGATGGACAATTGGGTGTACCGGCAATGCCATCCTTGCCCAAGGGCCGAGCGTTGCAAGGAAACGCCGTTTGTTGCTAAAAATCGCGATTCTTCGGAAGGGGAATAACTTCAGCACATCACCAACGTTTGACAGACGCTTTTTCAGATCGATTTTGACATTTCGTCGGGGCCGTTTTTCCACTCAACACAGCGTTTCGCAATATGCAGTGAAAAGGTCGGCGATTTTGTTCTGAGAGAAAGTGCACCGTGTACCGTTCCAGGCCTTTCATTGATCGGGCACGCAGTTTCCGCAGGCGAGTGGGGCAAGCTTAAGCTGAGGATCAAGGGCGCGTAAAAGAGTTGCAAGGCCTCTACACACTTTCTTGGTCTCAGCCTCTGACAAAACACGCAGTCTTAATTCGCCAAGTCTCCAGGTGGTGTAAAGACCATCTTCGCTAATGCCCATTTGATCGGGGTTATTCTTCAACTGCTCGAGACTCGTCGGTAAGTTGGACATAAAACACAGTATCGTCGGGAGATCGGGAGCGCTGATCCCACCCTTCCTATCGCGAATGATGACCTTTGGCGTTTCGAAAGTAAGCATCGCATGAACGAAATCATTTCTCGCAATATATGCCAAATCCTCGAATACTTGCAGATCGTATTCCACTTTTCTACTCCTTGTTGGTTCGTGCCTAGCGCAGTTTTGATAGCTGCCAATCGTCTATTTTACAAAATCGAAATCATGGCCGGTTTGCGAATGCGTTGCGCTTCCAAGGATGAACGCAACCAAGGTCAGCAAAAAGGGCGATGCTTGCGACTTGACCTTTTTTTCATGGATTCTCCGTCGCCCAAGGCGAAACAGAGTCAAGCTATTTGTGGATTGATTTTTGATTTAAACCACGGCAGCGGAATGAATCACGCTACCCAATCATCAACATTATGCAACATTGGAGGCGCATTCTCAAGCGGCCAACGTCGCAAGGAAACGCCGTTTGTTGATGAAAAATCGCGATTCTTCAGAATAGGCATTTTCGCGCACCGAAACCATCACCGCAGAGGTGCGCAAGTTGCGCAGCCCAAAAGCGAAGTCCGTAGCACTTCATATTACCGCCCCGGTGAATTTAAATTACGAAGCCGGATTACGGGCGCCGAGATCCTGCGAGATTCCGGGTTATGGACCATCATCAACGGAAATTCCTGGGAAACGTGGTGCTTTTATCTGGAAAGCCATCCGGTGACGACGAAGTTACCGCGATAAGCTCTCTGGGAGATGCAAAGGCCGGAGACGGGGTTCTTTTGGAAATAATTACCTGAGATCTGTCGCCGAGAGTTTTCAAATCAGGGAAAAAGGATTGCCGGAATCAGGTCAAAGAGGTCGCTTGGAGCCGAAACGTCGGAAAGTCTTGGTTTCAGATTGGCAACACTATTCATTTTTCGCTCCTTTATTCACCGACGACCTGCTTCCCTTGGGCGACACTGATTTATTCATCGCCGAACAACCGCAATTCGAACTTGTAAAGTATTGAGCGCTCACAGGTCTTAGTAGCCCGGATTTCACTAATTTTTTTACGCTGGGAGCAATAACGACAATCTAAGTGAGAGCGGTCACATATGACCAGAGAAAATTCGAATACCTTTTCCCAATACCTGAATGGATTAAATCGCCAGCAGCGCCGCGCTGTCACTCATGGGTTGAAGACCGGATTATCGCACGATATTCACCCACTGCTGGTAATCGCTGGCGCTGGGTCCGGAAAGACGAGGACGCTGGCGCACCGGGTCGCCCACCAAGTTGTCAAAGGAATGGATCCACGCCGTATCCTGTTGCTGACCTTTTCCCGCCGCGCCGCTGAGGAAATGACTAGCCGGGTGAAGCGGATTACCGAGCGAGCTCTGGGCGGTCTGCAGATCGAGCTACCGTGGTCAGGCACCTTCCATGCGATTGGGGCAAAGCTGATTCGCGAATATGCGGACCAAATCGGTCTGAAACGCTTTTTTACCGTCCTTGACCAGACAGATGCTGCCGATTTGATGAACTTAGTTCGGCAGGATCTCGGACTATCGGCAATGGAATCCCCGTTCCCGACGAAGGACACCTGCCTCCGCATGTATTCCGTCACCGTCAACTCTCAAATGCCATTAAAGAAGGTCTTGGCTAACCACTTCCCATCCTACGCCCAGTGGAAACGCGAATTGAGCAAACTCTTTCGCTGCTACAAAGCGACAAAGGTTCGCCAGAATGTCCTCGATTTTGATGACCTTCTCTTACACTGGGCCAAGATGATGGATGACGCCCAGCTGGCTGCCAAAATCCGGAGCCGATTTGATCACGTCCTCGTGGATGAATATCAAGATACCAACCGGTTGCAGGCACAAATCCTATTTAAATTAAAGCCGAAAGGCCGTGGGCTGACTGTTGTCGGTGACGACGCCCAAGCCATTTATTCGTTTCGGGCAGCGACCATGCGCAATATCCGGGATTTTCCCGATCAGTGTGACCCGAAGGCTAGAATTATTACCCTTGAGCAAAATTACCGGTCCACACAGCCAATTCTTGAAGCGTCTAACAAGGTCATCGCCTTTGCAAAGGACCGATACACCAAGAACCTATTCTCTAAACGACAGTCAAAACTGAAGCCCCACCTTACCACAGTCGCCGACGAGAGGGCACAGGCCCAATATGTGGCTCAGAAAGTTGTCGATTCTCGGGAAGCCGGGGTTACGCTCAGAAAGCAAGCTGTCCTGTTTCGGGTGGCCAGCCACAGCGCCGAGCTCGAACTAGAGTTGGCGAGGCGTAAAATTCCGTTCGTAAAGCACGGTGGCGCTTAAATTCCTCGATGCGCGCCCACATTAAGGACCTGTTGAGCACCTTGCGATGGTGCGAAAATCCCAACGATCGCGTCGCTGGTTTCAGAGTCCTCCAATTGCTCCCCGGGATTGGCCCCGGTACTGCAGCCAAGGTCTTGAACCAAGTAGACGGCGAACGGCACATCATCAACACGCTCGGCCGGCTCAACGTACCTAAGGCTGCAGCCGAAGAGTGGTCCGGATTTGCGCGACTGATCCGCAAAATGCGCCGAGGAAAGAGCACCTGGCCCGTCGAACTACAGATCGTTCGGAAATGGTACGAGCCTTTGCTCCACTGCAACTATGACGATGATGCCCAAGTCCGGTTGCCCGACCTCGACCAATTCGAGCAGATAGCGGCCGAATACGAGTCGCGGCGACAGTTTCTGACTGCGCTTGCCCTCGACCCCCTAGACGGTCCGAGAAGCCCCGAGAATGGCGGCACCAAAGACGGCGATTATCTGATTCTTTCGACGATCCATTCGGCTAAAGGCCAGGAGTGGCGCATCGTCCGCATCCTGAACGTCACTGATGGTTGCATCCCCTTAGATCAAGCTGACGACATTGAGGAAGAACGAAGGCTGTTGCACGTGGCGATGACGAGAGCCAAGAACGAGCTGGACCTCATTGTTCAGAAGGGTTCCCCCAGGTACCAGAATGGGAACCGCGAGGAACAGTACATGTATGGAGCAATCAGCCGCTTTATTCCGGATACCATCCGCAACGCATTTGAATGTCGCCGGCGATGAGACAAGCTGATCGGCTCGCCTGGCCGTGCGCGGAAACGTCAAATCTTGCCGTCTGTGCGGAAATGGGGGATAGGATCCAATCGCGGATGCATTGGTGGGATAGCGCCTCGTTCAACTATGCGTCGCCGCCAGTCGCGACTGGGATCGAGTAGCGCCAAATGGATACGCTCTTACCCGCCTGCGCTTATGATTGGGGTACTGGCGAAGCCTTCCTCGGCGTGAAAACCAGCCGCTGGCCGTTACGTCGCACTCCGCTCAGTATTAGCCGCGCACCAACCTTGTAGTTGGACAATAACGGCAGTAGCTCGCGCAAATCGGCTCCTTTCAGCGGCAGATCCTTGGTCCGATGGCTGCCGTCACTGCCAACGAAGCCTGACCGGCGCTTAATCGCTGCCTTGTAGGCGTAGGTGATGACCTCAAGGGGGGCGGTGATCTCCACAAAATCGTATGGCGCGAGTGCGGTCGGTTCCCGCGGGAACGCATCTCTGATTGCCTGCTGGACTTTGGCGTCGTTCTGTCCCTCCACTATCAGGTAGAGATGGAACTGCCAGCCCTTGATGAAGTTGCTCTCAAGGTTCAACGAAAGATCAAGTCCACCAAGAACGATGCGGTCGCGGATCTTTGACCTCTGGAGCCGCTTCCGAATGCGCTTGACAGCCGCGGTCAGGTCGAACTTCGCGAGCTGACCATAGGGGACCAGCAGGCCTTTCGTAATGACGGAACATCGCGTCCAGTCGGGCCGCTGCACCATGATCTTGGCGGTTTCGCCGAGCCACCAGAGGCGAAACTCCCGCATACAAACACGACAAGCTTCAGTCTCGCAGCGGTGATGATTACGGCACTTCATTAGCGGACCTGCAGCGCGTCGCCGACGTCCGGCAGTTGCCTTTAGACTTTTGCGGTGGACCTTGCGCCACTTAATGGCGTCCTCGAATGTTTCGAATTCCACAGCATGTTCCTCCACTCGCTGTCGGCATTTACACGCGGAAATCCCAGGACAGCCCGTCCCACACTACCGCCGGCACGCAGTTCCGGTTTCGCAGCTGAAATGAAAATCCGGGTGCATCCAAGCTGACGCTTTCCGTTACATGGACCAATGTGCCGCGATTTGGCTTGGCGTCGCGCTTGATGAAAAATACCGCGTTGACGGCTTGGAGTGATCGAACAGAGCGGACGGCTTCTGTGACGCTGCGCTCATCACGCGTGGTCAATTGGCAGGGCAGGACTACAGCAGCACCGTGTTTGACTGCAAACTCTAGTAAAGTGTCAGTGGCAATCCCGAAACTGCGGATTGTCTGCCCGGTGTCGCCGAACCGGAGATATTCAGAGAAATGATCGAGGACGACGGCCTTGACAGGTCCCTCCTTGGCAATCGTTTGGTCTAATCGACGCAAATCGTCTGATAAACTCCGAAATCGACAGCCCAAAGGCGTCCAGTTCCGCTTCCAATAGACGGACACGCGGCAGGCAGGCCGCTGCAGCTTCGAACTGACGCTGCAGAATCGCTTCCACTCTTGACTGGGAAGAAAGCCAGACCACGTCGCCGCATTCCGCGTGGCGGTAGTTCGGCCATTCAGCCCCCATTGATACTGTTGCGCCGATCTTGATGGCGACCTCCAACACCGCCGTCGTCAAACCGCCGACGAGAAACGTGACGCCAGGCGTGGGTAGTTCGAAGGTGGACCGCCAAGTGACCTCATCCGAGGACGGCGTCTCGAGCGAAGGAAATCCCGCTTGCGCGCCAGCCGCCTCTACCATGGTGCTGGTACTCGCAGACGGTTCCTCCGCAGGCGCGGAGCCTTCGTGGGTCGATGGCGTTGGTGATGGGAGCCTGACCTGGGTGTCATCGGAAGACGCTATGACCTGGTTGCGAGACAGCGCAGCTGCTTTTGCGACGGTGAGATTGCCCGAACTCGACCGCCGCCACCAATTCCTCATTCCCATGTACAAGAACCTCCCGCGCGCGAGCGGCCGACCGGACGCTGACGTTCATCAGCTTGGAGGATGCGCCAAGTGGCAGACCCACAGAATGCTGATTGGCGCCACGCCGAAGATCGGCCAACCGCGCCGCCACCATGGCCCGCTGGCTCTCGTTCAGGTGACGGCGGTGAAGGTTGCGACTGACAACGAAGCAAAGCGGATTGGCGCCGGCATATTGCGTTACGCTGGGCATTACCCCTGCGATCTCACAGGCGCGATAGCGGCAGCGGCCGTAGAGGATTTTGCCTTGATAGAGCACTATGGCATCGAGAAGGCCATGATCCTTGATGTCCTGAACAAGCTCGTTCAAACGGTCGTCATCGAGCATCGGAAAAATTTCGGCGAACGGGTGGAACTGCAACGCGGTTGTGGCCACCGCTGCATGGATTAGAGTTGATGAAGTTGCGGATTCCATCTCGGCGGTCGTCACACCATCCGACGTAATGCGCAACTCCTTCGTTCTCGGCGGCGTGCTCGCAATCGCACGACCGGCGGCGCGCGGCAGGGCCGATTTTGCATCGGACCGCGCTGCGATGTGAGCAGCGTGTTGCCCCGCGGCGCCTTGCGTGCTGGCCTTCGGCGGCGGTATTCGGCGCTTGATTTTATGAACGACCACGGCCTTCGAGCGGCGATGTGCTCTTTCAAGAATGGGCATTTTTGTCTCATTTCTCGGGTTTTCGCCGCCTCAGTAAGATTTTGATCCGCCTTGCTTCATCGTCCGTGAGACTCTCAACGAAACGGACCAGAAGATCGGTCGACTCTGAATCGCTGCGCCGCCGGTAAACCGAGCCGGTTCGAAACACGGGGTCGTTGCTGAGCCTCACACCAGTGTCGGCGAGCTCGAAACCGCCCTCTTCAAGCACGGCCCGGACGCATACCCCGGTGAATTGTTTGACGGGGGCGAGTTTTGCATCTTTCGGCCCGACAAGTTCCTGCAGTTTATGGCTGATCGCAGTCACCGGTGGCGAACCCAATTCGGCAGCAGCGATCAGCAGCCGGCGTGTGTTCGGCTCTTGCACGAATTCCAAGATTTCGGTGCCGTGAAGCACGGCGCGAGCGCTTCGCCGAGCTCGCTGCATGGTCCGAGACATGCCGATTACTCCTTGCCAATCTCACTGATGTATGGTGATATCTGGTGATATGTCAAGCACAGAGGTGCTCTGGCACGTTTGGAGCCACGTAATGCGTCACTCCGTACCAGGTCGGGATGAGGTCAGGCCGGATACGCCGCTGGCGGCTGCGCTTGCCTTCCCTGATGGCTCAATGACGGCATCTGGTCTGAGCCGGGAATGCGCTCCGGGTCAGCTGGTTTGCCGAAGGATCGCTACGATCGTACGCGGGTCAACCTTCCGCCGCTCGCGATGCGAAACGACGTGCATCCATCGGCGGCAGCCGGTCCTCGTTAGATAATATGACGCGTTCGACCTCCCTCTCCCCGTTCCGACCTATACCGCGCCGTGGCCTCTCGCGCGTGGAGGCCGCGATGTACATCGGAATTTCTGCCAGCAAGTTCGACGAGCTCGTGCGCGACGGACGGATGCCTCACCAAAGCGGGTCGATGGAAGAAAACTCTGGGACGTGCACGCGCTTGATCTGGCCTTCAATTCGTTGCCTGATGATAGCGATCAGGGACGGAAAAGCTCATTTGACGGCGCCTGGGACGGTGAGTCCTCATGACAGTCCTGCGGCTCAAATATCTCAAAGTCTATCGCGATCGGCACGGGACCCTGCGGCGGTATTTTCGCCGCCGTGGACAAAAAGACGTTCCGTTGCAGGGCGAGCCCGGCTCGGCCGAATTTATGCGCGCTTATGAAGCCGCGCTCGGGGCGAGAGCGCCCGTGGCTGCCGAACCCAAGACAGGAACCTTTGCTGGTCTCATCGTTGAATACTCTCGATCGGCCGCCTTCGTAAATCTCAAGACGTCATCACAGAAGCTCTATCGGATCGTCCTGGATCGCATTGCCGAGCGGCATGGCCATCGGCTCGTGCGCGACGCGAGACGAACTGACGCACGCAAAATGGTCGAGGAGATTGGCGGCGCTAAGTCTGGGTTAGCGAATATCGCCCGCGCGGTGTTGCGGCTGTTACTGCAGTTTGCGGTCGAGACTGAATTGCGGCCTGACAACCCAGCAGCCGGCCTAAAGGCCTATCGAACCGGCACGCGCCATACTTGGACCGATGAGGAGCTGCAAAGGTTTGAGGAGCGGTGGCCGCTCGGTACGCGTGAGCGGCTCGCGTTCGCGCTACTTCTATACACCGGGCAACGTATAGGCGACGTCGTCCGGATGCGTCGGTCAGACATCAGTGACGGCATTATCAGGGTCATTCAGACGAAGACGGGCGCCGAGTTGTCCATTCCCCTGCACCCAGCGCTGATCGCGGCCATCAAGGCGATGCCCGCGAAAGGGATGATCCTGATCGGCGACGCCAACGGCCGCCCCATTCAAAGGGCCACACTTACACGCCTGATGAGAAAGGCGGCCAAATCGGCGGCCCTGCCGCCACGGTGCGTACCCCACGGCTTGCGCAAAGCGATTATGCGTCAGCTCGCAGAACACGGCTCATCCGCCAAGGAGATTGCCTCAATTTCGGGGCATCGGACCCTCAAGGAGATCGAGCGGTACACGGCGGCAGCCGATCAGGCCAAGCTCTCCGAGGCCGCCATGGCCAAGCTCAAAGGCGACAAAAGGCGAACGTAAGTGTCTAACCTGCGGCGGAAAGTGTCTACCCTCCTCCGAGAACCGCCGAGAATATCGGTGTCTGGACGCCGAGGTCGTTAACTTCTCATTAGGGTTAACGTTCTATTGCTGACCAACCCGTGGCGGCGGCGCGCCCGGCGCCATGGTGCCTATTTTGGCAGCGATCGAAATGCGCTTAACCGGTGAGACCAGTATCCGCTCTGCTCGCCTGCCGGCTTCGGCCGCCCTCCTCGCCATCCTCGCAATAGCGGCCGCCGGATGCCAGACGACGCAAACAACCGAAACGACAGGATCGGTGGCATTGGCGCCGGCCGATCGTCCGGACGCCGATTGGCGGCAGGACGTTGCAGTCTACGGGCAGAAATATCGTGCCAACCCGGCGAACGTCGACTTGGCGATGCGTTACGCCCAGGCGCTGCGCGCCACCGGGCAACGCGCCCAGGCGGTCGCCGTTCTCGAGCGAGCTTCGATGGAAAGTCCGCACAACAAAGCCGTCCTCGGCGCCTATGGGCGCGCGCTGGCCGAGGCCGGCGATTACGGTCAAGCGCTCGAAGTGTTGGAGCGTGCGCACACGCCCGACCAGCCCGACTGGCATATCCTGTCGGCGCAAGGCGCCGTCCTCGATCAAATGGGCCGCCATGCCGACGCGCAACGCTATTACCTGACGGCGCTGAAGATCGTTCCGGACGAGCCCTCGGTGCTCTCTAATCTTGGGCTGTCTTATGCGCTGTCAAAAAATCTGCGAGAGGCCGAGACGACCTTGCGCCGCGCGGCGGCAAAGCCTCCGGTCGATCCGCGGGTGCGGCAGAACCTCGCACTCGTGGTCGGCCTCCAAGGCCGTTTCGCAGAAGCGGAGACAATCGCTCGCGCCGATCTGCCGCCGGATGAGGCCGCCGCCAACGTCGCCTACCTGCGGCAGATGCTGGCTCACCGCAGCGACGAACGCCTATCGGCGCGTCCCCACGGCGGCGGAGACCAGGCAGGTTCAAGCACGGCGCAAGCTTCTTTCGGATCGCCGCCGCCGCGGGAATAAACCGCCGCAGGATTACTGCAGCGCCATCACTCGAATCGCCGCCGGCCCGAGAATGACAACGAACAGCACCGGCAAGAAGAACAGGATCATCGGCACGGTGAGCTTCGGCGGCAGGCCGGCGGCCTTCTTCTCGGCCTCCGACATGCGCATGTCGCGATTCTCCTGCGATAGCACCCGCATGGTCGTACCCAGCGCCGTGCCGTAACGTTCCGCTTGCTGCAACGCCAGACATACCGATTTCACGCCTTCGAGACCGACGCGTCGCGCCAGATTGTCGTACGCCTGACGGCGATCCGGCAGATAGGACAATTCCGCCGTTGTCAGCGTAAGTTCCTCGGCAAGCTCGACCGACTGCGTTCCAATTTCAGCGCTGACCTTTTGAAAGGCAGTCTCGACCGACATGCCCGATTCGATGCAAATCAGCAGCAGATCGAGCGCATCCGGAAACGCGCGCTTGATCGAAAGCTGCCGCCGCTGGATCTTGTTCTTGAGAAAAAGATTCGGACTCAGTATCCCGAAATAGGCGGCGCCGATCGCGATTCCGAGCTTGATCAGCAGCGGCTGATCGAGATCGATGACCACGAACACATAGAACAAAGTGGCCGCCATCATCGCCACCGGCATCACCATGCGGAAGAACAGATAAGTGACGTAAGGCGCCTGCCCGCGATATCCGGCCTGGACCAGCTTGGCGCGGGCCTCCTCCTGGCCGACCCACTTGCTCAGATTGAAGTTTTCGACCACGGTTTTCATATACGCTTTCGGCGATTGCCGCAGCGCAACTTTGTGTCCCTGCGCCAATCGTTCGCGCTCCCGCTGCCTGATCTTCTCGCGCTCGAAGGCCACTGCCTTCATACGCGCGGACAGCGTGTCCCGGGCCAGCAATGGCATCGCCAGCGTGATCACTGTCGCACCGGCTGCGATGGCGGCGAATACCATGGCCAGAACTTGCGGATCGATCAGCTGCTCGAGGAGGCGAAACATTTGTTGCTCAGAAGTCGAAGTTGATCATCTTGCGCATCACGAAGATGCCGACGGACATCCAGACGATGCAGCAGGCCAGCATCACCCGTCCGAGGGACTCCGTCCATAGCAGCGAAATGTACTGAGGGCTGGTGATGTAGACGAGCAGCATCACCGCGATCGGCAGCGCACCGATGATGCCGGCGGAGGCCTTGGCCTCCATCGACATGGCCTGGATTTTCTGTTTCATCTTCTTGCGATCGCGCAGAACGCGAGACAGGTTGCCGAGCGTTTCGGAGAGATTGCCGCCGGCGCGTTGCTGGATCGAGATAACAATGCAAAAGAAGTTCGCCTCCGGCACCGGCATGTGCTCGTAGAGCTTCATGACAGCCTCGCCGATCGGGATACCGATCGCCTGCGTTTCGATGATGCCGCGGATTTCGCTGCGAACGGGCTCCTGCGCTTCGGCGGCGATCAACTTGAGACTGTCGAGCAGCGGCAGACCGGCCTTGATACCGCGCACGATCACGTCGACGGCGTCCGGAAAAATCTCAAGAAAGCGCGATTCGCGGCGCTTCTTCAGGAACTTCAAAACCCAAAACGGAAGCCCGGCCCCGGCGGCAAACGTCAAAGCAAGGGACACCAGCAAACCGGTTCCCAACGCCAGCGATACCACAAAGACGAGGGCGCCCAGCACGGCCGCGCTGACCATAAAACGGCGGGTCGACCAATTCAGTCCGGCCTGGGCGAGCCGCACTGAAAGCGGCACGCGGCGGGTTGTCTTTTGCCGCGCTTCGATCTGCTTGAGGCTGCCTTCGACTTGCTCACGTCGTGACTTCTGAACAGCCCGCGTCGGGCGATTGGCCATCGGCTCGGACTGCGCGACGCTGGCCATGCGCCGTTCCGCATTCCGTTCGCCGGAAAGATACGGGTAGACGAATACCCAGATGACGCCGCCAAACGCGATCGCGACCAGAAGGAAAAGGACATACGTGTTCATGGCGGCTTCCCGATTACTCCTCGGCGCCTGGTCTTCCTGGAAGGCGGCGCAACCCTCCCGGCTCACATCTGAGCGTCTGCCGTGTTCGCTGCGTCGAGCGCCGCCGCAAGCCGTTGATCTTCGCCGTAATAGCGCGCCCGATCCCAAAATCTCGGACGACCGATGCCGGTCGACCGGTGTCGTCCGATCAGGTTGCCGTTCGCGTCCTCGCCGAGGATGTCGAACAGGAACAGATCCTGGGTGATGATGACCTCTCCCTCCATCCCCATCACTTCGGTAATGTGCGTGATGCGGCGCGAGCCGTCGCGCAGGCGCGCGCCATGGACAATGATGTCGACGGAAGCGACAATCATTTCGCGGATGGTCCGCGTCGGCAGGGCGTATCCGCCCATCATGATCATCGATTCCAGACGCGAGAGCGCCTCGCGCGGGCTATTGGCGTGCAGCGTCCCCATCGAGCCGTCGTGACCGGTATTCATGGCCTGGAGAAGGTCGAACGCTTCTCCGCCGCGCACCTCGCCGACGATGATCCGTTCCGGTCGCATGCGCAGGCAGTTCCGCACCAGATCGCGCATCGTTATCTGGCCCTCGCCTTCGAGGTTCGGCGGCCGCGTTTCCAGGCGCACGACATGCGGCTGCTGGAGTTGCAATTCGGCCGCGTCTTCGCAGGTGACGATGCGCTCGTCGTGATCGATGTAACGGGTGAGGCAGTTGAGCAGCGTGGTCTTGCCGGAGCCGGTGCCGCCGGAGACCAGCGTGTTGACGCGGCAGCGGCCGATCACCTTGAGGATGGCCGCCCCTTCCGGCGACAGCGAGCCGTATTTGACGAGCTGCTCGAGTGTGAGTTTTTCCTTACGGAATTTGCGGATGGTCAGCGCCGGCCCATCGATCGCCAGAGGCGGCACGATAGCGTTGACGCGCGAGCCATCGGGCAGGCGGGCGTCGCAAATCGGCGAGGATTCATCGACGCGGCGACCGACCTGGCTGACGATACGTTGGCAGATGTTGAGCAATTGCTGGTTGTCGCGGAAGCGGATGCTGGTGCGTTGAATTTTGCCGTTCACTTCGATGTAGACGGTGCCCGCGCCGTTGACCATGATGTCGGCGATCTCGTCGCGTGCCAGCAACGGCTCGAGCGGCCCGTAGCCGAGCACGTCGTTGCAGATGTCGTCGAGCAAATCCTCCTGCTCGGAGATCGACATCACGATGTTTTTGATCGCAATGATTTCGTTGACGATGTCGCGGATTTCTTCGCGTGCCGACTCGGCGTCGAGCTTGGCGAGCTGACCGAGGTCGATCGCCTCGATCAGAGCGCCGAAAATCGTGCCCTTGGTTTCATAATACGTATCGGAGCGGCGGGTATCGATCGCCGAAGGGACCTGCACCGGCGGAGTTTGCGGGCCGGCCGCAGGTTTCGCCGACGGCGGCCCGAGAATCGGCGCCCCTAGTCCGGCGGACGGGAACGGCGTGCGCCCGCCCTGCGGCGCGGCGTTTGCGGCGGCGGCATCAGTCGCGGCGACGGCCGGCGGCGGCGCTGCCGGACGCGGCGCCGCCTGCGGGCGATCTATGACGGCGGGAGCAGTACCGCCGGAACTGGAACGCTTGCCAAACACCAACGCAACTCCAGATGACGGCTAGGATTGCCGTTGCAGCAGTTTCTCGATCAACGGCGAAAACAGGCTCGCGCGCTGCTTCTTCGACTCGGTGCGCCCGGTCAATCGCTGCGCCAGCTGCCGAAATATCTCGGCGGTGCGATGGTTGGCGGCAATCTCGGCGATCATCTGGCCGTTATTCGCCGCCGCACCAAACACCTGCGGCTCGAACGGGATGGCCGCGACCGCCTCGTCGTCCAGCGCCTTGGCGAAATCGGCGGCCTTGATTTCAGGACGCTTGGGCACACCGACCTGATTGAGACAGTAGAGCGGGCGATGATCGTTCGGTCGCGCCGCCTTGAGGAAGTCGTAGAGGTTCTTGGTGTTGCGCAGGTTGGCGAGATCGGGCGCGGCAACGATCAGAATGTCGTCGGCTCCCACCAGGGTCTGCTTGGTCCAACCGGTCCACTGATGCGGCACGTCGAGAATGACGCACGGCACAGTCGCCCGCAGCAAATCGAAGATCGCCTCGAATGCATCGGCGCCGAAGTCGTAAACATGGTCCAGCGTCGCCGGTGCCGCCAGCAGGCTTAAGTGATCGGTGCACTTCGACAACAGCCGGTCGATAAAAGCGTTGTCGATACGGTCGGGCGAAAACACCGCTTCGGCGATGCCCTGCGGCGGGTCCTGGTTAAAATCGAGGCCCGCGGTGCCGAACGCGAGATCAAGATCGGTCACGACCGCGTCGAGGACCTGGTCGCGCGCTACGGAAAAGGCAATGTTGTGGGCGATCGTGGAGGCGCCCACCCCGCCTTTGGCCCCGACCACGGCGATGACCCGGCCGACCGGCTTGGCGTCGGGCGCAGAAAACAGGCCGCAGACCGCGCGCACGACCTGAAGGGCGCCGACCGGCGCGATCAGATAGTCGCTGACGCCGCGCCGCACCATCTCACGATAGAGCCCGACGTCGTTGACGCGCCCGATGATGATCACGCGCGTGGCGGCATCGCATATCGGCGAGAGCTGATCGAGACCGGCAAGAATATCTTCGTTGCGGCTTTCGGATTCGAGGATAATGACGTTCGGCGTCGGCGAGTTCTGATAGGCTTCGATCGCAGCGATCAGGCCGCCCATCTGGATGCGCAGATGCGCTTTGGCCATGCGCCGATCTTCGCCGGCCGCCTGGATCGCGGCGGCGGTCTCCACGGTTTCGCAGAATGCCTGGACCGAGACGCGCGGCGCCGGCGCGATGCGTTCATCGCGGCCGGCGACATCGGCCGAAGGGCTTTCAAGCTGAACGGCTTCGCTCGCTGAACTCATCATATGGCCACATCATTTGCCGAGATCGCTGATCTTGGCACTGCCGCTTGTTATGCTTTGTGTCGAAGGATCGGCGCCCGCCCGGTATTTTTCAACGACCGTGGTGCGCCGCATCGTGTAGGGCGGCGTCTCGGCGCGCGGCTGAACGAGGTCGGCGGGATTGTCGACCATGGCGGCAAGGTTGCGTTGAGTCGCGCAGCCCTGATTCCACGGCGGCTGGTTCTCCATAAAATCCCGGTTGAAGCTCGGTCCGATATCGTCGGGCCACAGCCCGCAAGGCCCGGCTTGCGCGGCGATCTTCGGATAGGTGATGCGAATAGTCGCGAAGTTGCGGCCGGGCGGATGATAGCCGCGCACGACGATGCCGTCCGGCGGCACGCCGCTCGCCACCAGGATCGAGCGTATTGTGCGCATAGCCTCGGCCGCCGCATGCTCATTGCTGGTGCCGACCGGCAGATCGACCACGACTCCGCCGGTCGCTTCGTGTTTCCAGTTCTGCGCGAATTCGAGCACCTGCGCCCGTTGCGCCGGGTTGAGCTCGCCGCGATTGGAGCCGATGAAGATCTCGATGGTGTGATCGGCTTCCGATATCGTGATCGGGTGACGCAGACGGTAATCAATGGGAACATCGGGAACGGCGGCGACCTGCTGATCGGTGTTGCAAGCGCAGACGAACAGCGCACCGCCGGCGATGAGCGCGGCGCGGACAGCCAGCCCCACCTTGCCGCGGTTGTCGGCCATCATTGTCCGGAAGCTTGGCATCGCCGTCTCCTTGCCCCGCAAATCAGTCGAGGATGAATCCATATTTACCGCGGTAATTATCGGGCGGATCAGGAGTGCCGCCGACGCCATAGATGCGGTTGAACCGGCCAAGCAGCACTTGCGCGGGATCGCTGGGATCGGCGAAGCCGTCGTCGGGCCGCGACAAATCCTTCTGCGCGACGGCGCGGACGACGTAGGGTGTCACCAGAACCATCAGCTCGGTCCGCTGGTTGATGTAGTCGTTGCTCTTGAACAACGGCCCGAGAACCGGAAGCTGCATCAGACCGGGAAGTCCGTTGATGTTGTGTCTGGTTTGATCCTCGATCATGCCGGCCATCGCCAGCGAGCCGCCTGAGGGAATCTCGAGCGTGGTGTCGGCCCGGCGGGTGCGGATCGACGGCACCGTAACGGTCTCGGTCGAACCGGGAATCGGGATGGTCAGCGCATTGCTGCTCGAGATGTCCGACACTTCGGTCATGACCCGCAGACTGATGCGGCCTTCACTGAGCACCACTGGCGTGAAATTGAGACTGACGCCGAACTTTTTGTATTCGATCGAGGGCTGGCAGGTGGTCGGCGCACCGGGCGTGCTTGAGGTCGCGGAGCAGGAGTAGCCGTTCAGGATCGGAAACTCCCCGCCGGCCAGGAAAGTCGCGGTTTCTCCCGAGATGGCGGTCAGGCTCGGCTCGGCGAGCGTGTGTATGAGCGAGGCCTGCTCCATGGCCTGCAGCGTGGCGGTGATCGATTTCCAGCCGCCGCTGATGCTGGAGCCGCTGAGCGATTGGCCGTAGGCGGTGAACGGATTGGTGTTGTTGAAGTTGACCACGGCCGTGCCGTAACCGAGCGAGCCGGCGAGATTGATGCCGAGCTGCTTGATGAGATCGCGCTCGACCTCGGCGACCGTCACCTTAAGCAGGACCTGGTCGCGGCCGCGAACCACAATGGCGTTGACGACCTTGTCACCGGTACCGACTGCAGCGGCGGACCCGCCGCCGACCAGCCGCGTCGCGATGTCGAACGCCTGCTGCGCCTCGGCCTGGCTCGACACCGTGCCGGTGAGAATGACGCCCTCGCCGATGCCTTCGACGCGGATGTCGGAGTCCGGCAGGACCTGCTTGATCGCCATGCGGATGCCGTTGAGGGAGCGCGTTACCGCAATGTCGAGGCCGACCATCTGCTTGCCGTCGGCGTCGAAGAAGAACACATTGGTTTGGCCGACATCATTGCCGATGACGTAAGCGCGGCGTGAGGAGCGGATCACGGCGTTGGCGATCTTGGGATCGGCGACCAGGACGTCCTTAATGTCGCGCGGAAAATCTATGACCACCGACTTGCCCTTGCCCAGCGCAACGGCGCGCGAGCCGACATCGCTCGCCGCGACCACGATCGTCTGCGTCTGCGCTTCGCCGGCGTTGAGTTCGGCCGCCCCGGCTTCACCCGGCGTGAGGGCGAAGCATACGGCCAATGCCACGAGCCCGGCGAGAGCGGCCGCACGGCTCGGTGTTGCTGTCAGCATGAAAGTCCTCTCCGTGCCGGTCAACGCGTCATCGATTGCGTGCTCACGCCGTAACGCACTGTGTTGACCCCCTTCTCGCGCCGCTCGTCATTCGCCTCCGCGCTTTCCGGAGTCGGCGATTGCGAATCGAGCAGGCTGCGCAACGTCAGCGAGATGCGTGCCGAGCTGATGCGAGAGGGCGAGCGTCTCGGCCTGGTGCTGATCAAGCTCGATCGTCGCGGTTTTGCCGATCACCACTTTCTGGCCGTCCTTGTCCTCGACCGACTGATCCACCGCGAGCACCCGCACGTTTCGCAAAATCGTCTCGCTGATATATTTCTCCACCCCGGTGGTTTTTTCCGCCACGCGATCGCGGCGCGTCAGCATGACGTCGACGTGGTCGTTGGGCAGGATGAAGCCGCCGGCGCCGGTATCGGGTGCGATATCCAGCGAGACCGCGCGCATGCCATGCGGCAGAATGGCGGCCATGAAGCCGCCGCCCTTGGACGCAACGACCTTGTTGTCGCGTATGGGTTCTCCCGCAGTGAGCGGCGAGCGCACGACGGCGCCGACGAAGTCCTTGATGGCGTCCGGCCGATCGGTCTTTTTGATGAAATTTCCGGCCGAGGCGGCGGGCCAGGTCTGCCAGCCGACATCTTTATCGCCGACAACCTGACCGACAGTCGAGATCGTACCTGGCGACCAGCACCTCGACAGTCGCCAGCGCCGGCGGCGGCGGCGCCGCCTTGGGCGCCTCGGGATGCCGACCGCCGCTCGCGAGAAAAGCGGCCACACCGCCGGCGGCAAGAGCGATATGCAAGTACGACGAGGCGCGCGGGCTTCATTGCCTTTTCACTTCCCAAAAGGACGCAAGCCGCGGGAGGGGCTGCAGTGCCCGGATTTCACCAGCTAAACGTCAAGGCATGGTTAATAAGGCGTATCCAAATCGCGTTAATTACACGTTACGCCGTGGCTCTTAGCGGCGGATCCGGCCGCGATCCGGCCTAAAAGTAGTCAGGGCATTGTCACAAGTGAGCGAAGCCCGCCATCCATTCGGTTTGCGGATAGACGAGCAGCGCCGCCGCTGCCAGCGCAATACCGTAGGGAACGCCCCCGTCGCGGCGATGGAGCCGCTCGGCCCATTCGCGGCCGATGAACAGCTGCGGCATCGGCATGGCGCGAAACTGGATGATCAGTAACGTCAGCGCTCCGCCGAACAGCGAAGCGAACAGCAGATAATCGGCGAGGTGCGCAAATCCCAGCCACAGCACCGTCGCCGCCGCAAGCTTGGCATCGCCGCCGCCGATCCAGCCGAACGTGAAAAAGACGAAAACCGCCGCAAGCACCGCGGCCGCGGCTCCGGCATGCGACAGCATATCGGCGGCGCTCATCCCGGTCAGGGCGGCCAGCAGGCCGAAGCCGGCGACCAGGATCAGGGAAACTCGGTTGGCGATTGTCATGGTGAACAAATCGCTCGAGGCGGCAAACGCCATCATTGCCGGGAACAGCGTCAGCTTGATCGCTTCAGTCAGCATGACCATGGCAAGGCGATACCGTCGATATTTTCGCAACGATAATCCGGCGCAGGTTGAGAGCTTGTTAGCGCGGGGCGCGTCGGGAAAACGCGTAACGCGAAAGGGCTCCGGTGATCGACCGGAGCCCTCTCATAGCCGAGCACAAGGCGACGCTTACTTAAGCTGCTCGAAATGCTGCTGAAGGTCGTATTCAGCTTGGTGCCAAGGCCGTTCACGACGGCGATAATCGCAACGGAGATGCCGGCGGCGATCAGGCCATATTCGATGGCCGTTGCGCCCGACTCGTCCTTCACGAAACGCGAAATGAGGGTCTTCATCAGTTGGCTCCTTAAGGTCCACGTGACTGTCTGAGCTCGACCCAATGCCCGTTTCCCGGACCATTTGGATCGCCCGTGACCCTAGCCCCGAGAAATTGCGATGCGGTTAAATCAACCGATGAAACCCAGCGTTGGCAGGCCGATCTGCAATGTAGTTAACGACGTATTTCATCAATGCGAAAATTCTCCGGTCTGGCCTCGGGCGGACGTGGCTCTTTCAAATCTGCAGCGTGAACGCATAGCCGAGAAGTGTTTCGCTTAAGTAAGCCGGCAACGTGCAATTGTTGCAACTCAGCAAAGCTTCGCGTTGCACGGCTCGATGAGCTCCGCCATTCATCGGCTATTAATCGGCGTGCCTGATATCTGAGGCGGCGTCGTGCCCGGCGCGCCCAAGCAAAAACGCGGCCGGCAAAAATGCGGCCCAGCAAATTCGGCGCGTGACATGAATCAGGAATTGCTCGGCTTCGTCCTCAATGTTGGCGAGACGCTGATGAAGGGCGTGCCGATCTCGCTGGGGCTGGCCGCCGTCTTTACCGTGCTGACCTACTTCTGGGCCTGCAATCCGGGGCGGCCGTGGTGGCACAAGAAGGATCTCATCACCGACCTGTGCTACTGGTTTTTCATCCCGCTGCTGACACGTTACCTGCGCATCGGCATGCTCGTCGCCGGCGCCGCGGTCCTGTTCGGGATCACCACGGCCGATGGTCTGATCGCCTTCTACGAGAACGGCCATGGGCCGCTCGCGGCGCTTCCGCTGGTGGCCGCAGATGGTCATTTTTCTCGTTGGCGAGGACCTCATCACCTACTGGACGCATCGGCTGTTCCACGGCGCGCGGCTGTGGAAGTACCACGCCGTGCATCATTCCTCGGAAGAACTGGAATGGATCTCGGCGGCGCGTTTCCATCCGGTCAATCTGTTCTTCGGCTCGGTGCTCGCCGACGTCGTGCTCCTGCTCGCCGGCATCTCGCCGAACGTGTTCGTCGTGCTGGGGCCCATCACCATCGCGCATTCGGCCTTCGTGCACGCCAATCTCGACTGGACGTTCGGCCCGTTCAAATACGTCATCGCCACGCCGGTCTTCCATCGCTGGCATCACACCGCGGCGGATCGCGGCGGCGAGAAGAACTTTGCCGCGACGTTCCCGGTTATCGACCTGATCTTCGGCACCTTCTACATGCCGGCGGGCGAACTGCCCGACGCGTACGGGATCGCGGATCGCGAATTCCCCACGAGCTTCGGCGCGCAGCTCATGCACCCCTTCACGCGTTGAAGGCTTCGCTTGGGCGCGCCTTTTTGTCGATTTGCGGGCTTTGGCAGGCTCGCATTCGCCGCCCGCTGCGAGCGGCAAGTTTGCATTTCTTTCACCAATTTACGTCAAATTACGCTTCGCTTAGTACCGCCTTCTTCGGGTTTCAGTCCGCGTAGCGTTTCGGAGAGTAGCGATGACGGCGTCGTGCGCACGAGGCCGGGCTGGTCCAAGCCCGCTGCGCTGGCTATCGGCAGCCCTGCTGCTCATCGCGATTGTGGTGCCGGCAGCCGCCGCCGAACCGATCGTCGTGCCGCTGGACGAGGCCAAGCTGCTGCAACTGCCTGAGCGCGCCTCGACGGTGGTCGTCGGCAATCCGCTTATCGCCGACCTTTCGATTCAGCCCGGCGGCCTCGCCGTCATCACCGGCAAGGGCTACGGCGCGACCAACTTCATCGTGCTGGACCGCGCCGGCGTCGTGCTGATCGGAACAGACCGTCGAAGTGGCGCTGCCAGGCGGCGCAATTGTCGTGGTCTATCGCGGCGCCGATCGCGAAACCTACAGCTGCACGCCTGATTGCTCGCGCCGGATAACCCTCGGCGACGGCAACGAATACTTCGACAAGACCCTGGCCCAGACCGTGACCCGCGACACCCAGGCTACCGCGGCCGGCGCCAAGGCATCGGGGCACTGACGTCTGCCGTCATGGTATCGGCAGCGCCGTGGTCGATTTGATCTTCTCCATGGCAAAACGTGAGGTCACGTTGGTCAACGGCACCGCCGTGATAAGCCGCTTGTAGAAAGTGTCATATCCGGCGATGTCCGGCACCACCACACGCAGCATGTAATCGACGTCGCCGGCCATGCGATAGAATTCCATCACTTCCGGCATGGCGCCGACAGTCTTGGCAAAGCGATCAAGCCACTCCTGGGAATGGTCGCCGGTCTCGATCGAAACGAACACGGTGACGCCGAGCCCGATGCGGTCCTGATCGACCACGCGCGACGCGCTTGAGAATGACGCCGTCGGCTTCCAGGCGTTGAATGCGCTTCCAGCACGGCGTCGACGATAGCCCGACGCGAGAGCCGATCTCGGCAACCGCGAGCGAAGCATCCTCCTGCAGCACAGCCAAAATTTTGCGGTCGATGGCGTCCATGGCACAAGAACCTCAGCGAAAGAAATATTATTCCAATATAGCGCTAAAATACCCATCTGCATAGAAGAATATTCCAGCCAGGCTGGTCGGGCCGAGCCAAGCGATTCAGCCGGAACTGCCGACCGATGACGGGCTCCGCGTGGAGCCCTGTCATTCATAACCACCGAACCGGACCCGCCGCTCGCCGGCCGGCACTCTCCTTCTCTGGAATTATGGATTCTCGGCCCGCGGACTTTGCCGGCGTCCCGGATTGAGGGGATCATATTCCGCCAAAAACGCCTCGACCTCAGCCCGCCTCGGCGCACCGGCGGAGCCGCCCAGGCGGCTGCACTTGATGCCGGCGACCGCGGCGCCGAAGCGCATCGCCTCGATCTCGGTTTGCCCTTCGGCCAACGCCAGCGCGAAACCGCCATGCAGAGCGTCGCCGGCCGCGAGCGTATCCACCGCGCGAATTTCGAACACCGGCAAGTGGCACAATGCGCCGCCCTCGAGGAACGTGATGTCGGCCGGTCCATTGCTGACCGCGAGAAACGCATCGGTATGCTGCGCGACGCGCATCAGCCCCTCGCCCAGATCGTTCCGTTCCGCCGTCGCGCTCAGGCATTCGGCCGAAAAAATGACGTGGGACGCGACGCGAAACAGCGCGTCGTCTACGGCCGCCGGCTTGTCGCCGTCGAGTACGACCGGCAGGTTGCGCGCGCGCGCCGCCTCGCAGATTGGCCGCACGAAATTCGGATAGCGGTTGTCGGCCAGCACCAGGTCGAAGCCATCGACCAGCGCCTGCGGATCGGCCGGTGCGACCGCGTCAACACGCCGGTCGCTGTAGGTCACGATCGTGCGGTCGCCTTGGGCGTTGATGAAGATCGCCGACAGCGCCGTCGCCATGCCCGGGATGCGCTGACAGGCGCTGGTATCGACATGCTCGCGGGAAAGCGCCGCCAGCACCCGATCGCCATTGCCGTCTTCGCCGGCCGGCCCGCCCATCGGGCCGGCAAGCGCGACGCGCCCGCCGAGCCGCGCAATAGCGACCGCCGCATTCGCCGCACAGCCGCCGTTGACGACGAAAAAGTCGGTCGCCACCTGCTTGCCGTCGGCTTGCGGAAAAGCTTCGACGCGAAAAACCTCATCGAGCACGATGATGCCGGCGCAAAGGATGCGCGGCGCCGTGCCACTGCCGCCGCGCGTCGGACCCAAGGGCTTCAACCTCCCAGGACCTGGCGGCCGTTCTCGACAAAGGCGCGGACAATGTGGTGCGCAATCGCGATTGGCGGCGGCGTGGTGAGGCCCTGCGGATGGCTGCGCGCCAGCATCAGTTTGAGCTCGTCGCGGTCGAACCAGCGCGCGTCCTCGATCTCATTGCGATCGACGACGATGTTTTCCGTCAGCGCGACGGCGTGGCATCCGATCATCAGCGAGGACGGAAACGGCCACGGCTGCGAGCCGAAATATTTCACGCGCGCGCAGGCAATTCCCACCTCCTCCTGCACCTCGCGCCGCACCGCTTCCTCGATCAACTCGCCGGGCTCAGCGAAGCCGGCAAGACACGACCACATGGTCGGCGGAAAGCGCGGCGAGCGGCCGAGCACACAGCGCTCGCCGGAGATCGGCAGCATGATGACCACCGGATCGGTGCGCGGAAAATGCTCGGCCTGGCAGGACGGACAGTCGCGGCGCCAGCCGCCCTGCTTGAGCAGCGAAGCCACGCCGCAATTGGGACAGAAGCGGTGGCGCGCGTGCCAGCCGAGAACTGCCTTGGCTTCGGCCAGCGGCGGCACGTGTTCCGGCGCGACGATACCTTGCATCGCGATCGTGCGCAGATCGATCAGCTTAAGATCGCCGCGCGCCTGCAACGGCTCGATGGCGGCCGGATCGAGCCCGGCGCCGAAACGCGGCGCCTCGTCCAAAAGGCCGAGGAACACGGTCTCGCGCGCCGGACCGAGCGCATGGGCCTCGGCAGCAGAGAACATCGGTTCGAATGTCTCATCGCGCTGCTTGAGCACCACGAGTTCACCGCCGATCACGTAGAAGCCGGCGCGGTCGCTCGCCGCCAGCGCCGCAAGCTTGGCGGCGTCGCCGCGATAGTCGGCCGCGCGCGCGATGCGGCTGCCGCCATAAGCAAGGCGCGGCGGCGAATGTGGATCGGGCTCTTTGGACACGTCGACCAGAATGACCGGCTTAGGCGGCCGCTTTGCGCGGCGGCGACGGAGGAGCCACCGTCCGTTGCGCGGCGGCGATGGCGAACGTCATGCGTTTCACTCCCGGTCAATTCTTTAGTTCGCGCTCGATTGAAGCGGCGCCGGTCGTTGCGGTCAAGCGCGCTTCATCGAAACCGCAACCAGCGGATCTGCCAGGCAAGGCGTTCGAGAGACGGCCGTTAAGACTGAAGACTACTGGATCCGCCGCATGTTCCGGCCGCCGCAAATGCCGATCACACAACCTTCGACCCGCACCATGTTGTGGTCGATTTCGACCAGACGGCCCTGATAGGTTTGGCCATTGTCGACGTTGTAGAGCTTGCCCGACCATCTGTTGGCGCCGTCCGGCATCATCCCATAGAGCACCGCGACGCCGACCAGCGGCCGGCCGCGCAGCGCCGGATCGGGATTGTGCTTGTCGGTCCACGGCCGGCCGGTGTCCGGGTCCACCTCCGACCGTGGGCTTACCACCGTCGCGCAGAGGCCCGAGCCGCACTGGGCCACCTGCACGACCGCGCCATCCTGCGCCTGCCAAAGGCCGCGCGGATCAGCGAGCGCCGTTCCGGCGGTGACGAACGCGAACAGGGCGAAAGCAGAAAAGCTGCAGAGCCGGTAAAGCTTCATAACATCCTCTTGGTTGCGGCAGCGGATGGCTTTTTGAGCCCCCGGCAGGACTCAAACGGCGCCGCGCGGTCAGGCCATGGCGCCAATGCCGGCGTCACGCTGCCAATTAATACTCCGTCTAATACTCCGTCGTCGTATCCGTCCCCGATCCCGGCTCCAATTGCCTGGCCAGGCCACTACGACCCGCCATTGCACGCCAACATAAGCACGTCATCCATGGCATTAGCGCGGCGCAGCGTATCGCGCGCGCCTCCGGCCAGCCGGCTTCATCCAAACCGCCTCCATGATGTGAAGTTCCATCGCTCCCTAACCCCTTCAGCGGCCATTGGTTCCGCCGCGCTTGTTCAAGGCCAGGCGGCCTTTGCCGCCGCAACGCAAAGCGCGAGCTTGGCGCGCTGGTCGGCCTCGGTGACCGGGTTGCCGGCGGCCGTGCTGGCGAAACCGCATTGCGGACTGATGGCCAACCGATTCTTATCGATAAAACGCGCCGCCTCCTCGATCCGCCGCATCAGATCTTCGAGCTTTTCGAGTGCGGCATTCTTGGAGCTGATGAGCCCGAGCACCACGCCTTTGTCCGCCGCGACATGGCGCAACGGGGCAAAATCGCCGGCGCGCGCGGTGTCGAACTCGAGCAGAAAGTGCGTTATGCGGGGAGCGCCGAACAGCGCTTTTGCAATCTCGTCATAGCCGCCTTCGGCCAAATATCTGCCTTTGAAATTTCCCCGGCACATGTGCACGCCGACCGCCATGTCCGGCGGCGCCGCGGCGACCGCCTCGCTGATGGCCTCCACATAGAGCGCGACCAATCCGGCCGGATCGCTGCCGTCGGCGGCGACTTGATTGCGCACCGCCGGATCGCACAGCATGGCAAGCGCGACTTCGTCGAGCTGGATATAGCGGCAGCCAGCACCGGCAAGGTCGGCGATCTCGGCGCGGTAGATTGCGGCAAGGTCACGGAAGAAGTCGCGCCGACTTGCATAGAGGCCGGGCACCGCATACCCGGCACCGCGCCAGAAGTGCATGGTGGAGGGCGCCGGCAAGGTCACCTTGGGTAGCCCGGTCGCGTGGTCGCGCAGAAAAGTGAACTCGTCGAGCGCGATCGGCCGCCGCCGTGCCAGTCTGGCGGTTACATGCGGGGCGGTAAATGCAAGCTCGTGGCCGTGCTCGTCGTGAAATTTAAAGCGCGCCTCGGCCACATCGAGACCCTCAATGGCTTCGACGAAGCGGCTCCAATACGAGCCGCGGCGGAACTCGCCGTCGGTGACGACCGGAAGGCCGACTTCTTCCTGCAGCTTGATCGCGTCGCCGATCGCTGCATCCTGCGCTGCGACAAAGTGCTCATCGTCCAGCGCGCCGGCATGAAAGGCGCGAAAGGCCTGGCGCAGCTCGGCCGGGCGCAGCAGGCTGCCGATATGATCGGCATGGAACGGCGGATGATGCATCGGCGCGCGGCTCATCGCGGTTGCTTCAGGTGACGTCCTTCTAGCAGCCGCGGGCGCATCTTGAATATGATGGACGTAAAGGGGGGAGCCCATGAGCGATCGAGCGGACCGCGCCGCGGCGACGCGGCGGACATGGCTTGAGACGATCGAGCGCCATCGCCACGATCGCGACCGGCCCGGCTCGCGGGATTACTGGTCGCCGCGCCTCGATACCGCTTCGCGTGACGAGATCAGGTCGATCCAGAACGACAAGATCGCTGTGGTGGCGCCGTTCCTCTACGAGAACAGCGACTTCTATCGCCGCCGCTTCGACCGGCTGGGCCTCATTCCTTCCGATCTGCGCACGGTCGACGACCTCGTCGGCAAATGGCCGGTGGTCGACAAGCTCGAAATGGCCGAGGACGCGGCGGCGCAGCCGCCATACGGCACCTACACGGCCATGTCGGAGGCGGTCTGGGCAGAACGCGGCTGGATGATGTTCTCTTCATCCGGTACCACCGGTACGCCGCGCGTGTTTCGCTATTCCCACATTGACCGCGAATTATGGGCCTGGGCAAACGCCCGCGCGCTCCACGCCATGGATTTCCGCCAGGGCGACACCGTCTTTATGATCACCGGTTACGGTCCGCATGTTTGGGCCTGGGGCGTTCAGTACGCGCTCGCCAAGATGGGCTTGCCGACGCTCCCCGGCGGCGGCATGGATGCGCGGGCGCGCGCCAACATCGTCATCCGCTACCAGCCGACCATCCTGCTGTGCACGCCGTCCTATGCGCTGCATCTCGGGCGGACGGTGGAGGCGCTCGGCGTCGATCCGCGCACCACCACGGTGCGCACGCTGTTCGTCGCCGGCGAGCCCGGCATGGGCGTCGCCGCAACGCGTGAGCGTATCCAGGAGCTGTGGGGCGCGCGGCTCGTCGAATTCTACGGCTGCACCGAAGCCTCGCCGCATGTCGGCGGTTTCTCCTGCGCTTACTCGCAGCCTGCGGAGGGTCCCGTCACCACGCACCTGCTCGAAGACGTGCAGGTTTGGGAAACAGTCGACCCGTATACGCGCCAAGCGCAAAGCGAAGGCGAGCGCGGCCTCACCGTCTGCACCAATCTCAATTCCGAATCTTCGCCGCAGTTGCGCTTTCTGGTGGGCGACTACGCCACCTTCGACCGCGCCCGCTGTCCGTGCGGGCGGGCGCATGTGCGCGCCGTCGGCTCCTTCGCCGGCCGCGCCGACGACCTCATCAACCTGCGCGGCATCAAGATGTTTCCCGGACAGATCGAGCATGCGGTCCGCTCGATCACGGGCATCGGCGACGAATTTGAGGTTCTGCTGATGACCAATGCCGACGGGCTCGATGTGATGACGGTACGGGTTGAGCATCATGCCGGCGAAACTGTCGCTGCAGCCGTCATCGAGGAAATTCGGTCACGTTGCGAGGTGCGGGCCGCGGTCGAGGTGTTGCCGCCCGGCACGTTGCCGCGCACCGAATTCAAGGCGGCGCGGGTCAAGGATCGCCGTGAAAAACGGGCGTAATCCAGCGCCTCGACCGTTGCTTGCGCTTAGTGGCGGGTGAGCCAGACGCGGGCGGCACGCTGCGCAGCCGCGATCTCGGCCTCAGACATTTCGCCGGCGACCTCGCGGCGAAGCCGCGCCGCTTCGCTGTTGCCGCGCAGCGCGGCAATGTTGAACCATTTGTGCGCGGCCACCATGTCGGCCGGAACCGAGTTGCCGCTGGCGTACATCATGCCGAGCTGAAACAATTTTTGCGCATCGGCGCCATCGCGCATCGTTGTGTTTTCCGCGTGCGTTGCCGCTGTCATCGACATTGAACTGCTCCCTGTAAGCCGCTCGCCTGTGGCGAGGTTACCGGAGGCTAGCGATACGAAAGCCACCACGAAATTGAGGATTTATCCATAAGGAGGACACCGTAAGTGGCACCACCACCGTCATCCTCCCCACGCGGACGGCAGGACCGGCAGCCCGGCTTGCTTTCTCCCCGCTCCGGCCGATATAGGGCCCGGGAGGTTGGCGGTGGACGAGCCACTCGCCAACCGGGTCAGGTCCGGAAGGAAGCAGCCCTAACGAGCGCGGTTCGGGTCGCTCGTCAGCCTCCCACCCTTTCATATCGAATGTAGCCCGCGTTGAGCGAAGCGAAATGCGGGGACAATCGACCCGCATACACGCTGAGCCGGATTTCGCCTCGCTCAATCCGGGCTACGCAATTTTGAAATGCCAACGACTCAAGGCGCGACGACCGACCGCCAGGCCGGCTCCTACCGCGTGCTGGCGCGCAAATACCGGCCGGCAACCTTCGCCGATTTGATCGGCCAGGATGCGATGGTGCGCACGATCTCGAATGCGTTCGAGACCGGCCGCATTCCGCAGGCCTGGATCCTCACCGGCGTGCGCGGCGTCGGCAAGACCACGACCGCGCGCATTCTCGCCCGCGCGCTCAATTACGAACTGCCGGACGGCTCGATCACCGGCGCCGACCATCGACATGCCGGTGCTCGGCGTCCACTGCCAGGCGATCATGGAAAGCCGGCATCTCGACGTGATCGAGATGGACGCCGCCTCCCACAACGGCGTCGAGGACGTGCGCGCGATCAACGACGCCATCCGCTATGCGCCGGTGTCGGCCCGCTACAAGGTCTACATCCTCGACGAAGTGCACATGCTGTCCGGCGCCGCCTTCAACGCGCTGCTCAAGACGCTGGAAGAGCCGCCGCCGCACGCCAAATTCGTGTTCGCCACCACCGAAATCCGCAAGGTGCCGATCACCGTGCTGTCGCGCTGCCAGCGCTTCGATCTGCGCCGGGTCGATGCGGCGCTGCTGGTCAAGCATCTGCAAGGCATCGCCGGCAAGGAGGCGATCACCGCCGAGCCCGAGGCGCTGGCGCTGATCGCGCGCGCCGCCGAAGGCTCGGTGCGCGATGCGCTTTCGCTGTTCGACCAGGCGATCGCGCATGCGGCCGGCCCGGTGCGCGCCGAAGATGTGCGGCAGATGCTCGGCCTTGCCGACCGCGGCCGAGATCATCGACCTGTTCGAGGCGCTGATGCGCGCCGATCTGCCGCGCGCGCTTGGCCGAAGTGCGCGACCAGTACGATGCCGGCGCCGATCCCGCCATGGTGCTCGGCGACCTCGCCGAATTCACCCATTTCGTCACCCGGGTCAAAGTCGTTCCGGCGCTCGCCGACGACGTTTCGCTGACCGAAGCCGAGCGCACGCGCGGCCGCGCCTTCGCCGCCAAACTGTCGATGCGCGTTCTCGCGCGCACCTGGCAGATGCTGCTCAAGGGCATCGAGGAAGTCGCCGCCGCCGGCCGGCCGCTCGCCGCCGCCGAGATGGTGCTGGTGCGCATCGCTTACGCCGCCGACCTGCCGACGCCCGGACGAAGTGATCCGCTCGCTCGGCGAAGGCGCGCGCGGCAACGGCGGTGCGCCGGCGCCGTCCGGCCAGCCGTCGCCGCGTGCGGACATGCCGGCGCGCGCCGAAGCGCCGCGCGGCGACGTGTCCGCGCGGCGGTACGCGCGGCCGCGCTGCGGCCGCCGCGCCGGCCGAAATGCCGGCGAGCGACACCGGTGGCGCGCAGTCGACGCGACCGCGTCGCCGGCACGCGTCGCTGCGAAAGCTTCGAGGATCTGGTGGCGCTCGCCGCCGAAAAGCGCGACCTCGCGCTCAAGAGCGCGCTCGAGCGCGACGTGCGGCTGGTCCGCTTCGAGGACGGCCGGCTCGAAATCGCGCTGGAGGCGAGCGCGCCGAAGACGCTGACCGGCGAGTTGTCGAAAAAACTCGCCGACTGGACCGGCCGGCGCTGGATGGTGATCGTTTCGGCCGAGCCGGGCATGCCGAGCCTTTACGCGCAGGCGCAGACCCGCAAAGCCGAATTGAAAGACGGCGTGCGCGGCGATCCGCTGGTGCAGGCGGTGCTGGCGCGCTTTCCCGGCGCCGAGATCGTCGACGTGCGGCCGCCGGCCGGCGCGCCCGCCGACGCCGGATGAGATGCCGCTCGATGCGCCCGGCGAGCCCGGCCGCGCCGACGACGAACTAAGTGAACAGTACAGGTGACGCCATGGTCGATTTCCTGGGCCTGATGAAACAGGCCACCGAGCTCAAATCCAAAATGGAGGCGATGCAGGCCGAGCTCGACCGCATCGAGGTCGAAGGCGCGCCGGCGGCGGGCTGCTGACGATGACAATGTCCGGCAAAGGCGAGGTGCGGGCCGCGCAGTCGACGATTCGCTGCTCAAGCCGGACCAGAAGGAAATCCTCGAGGATCTGATTGTCGCCGCCCACGCCGACGCCCGCCGCAAACTCGAAGCGGTGTTGCAGGAGCGGATGCAGGCGCTCACCGGCGGCCTGCCGCTGCCGCCCGGGCTGAAGTTATTTTGATCGATGCCCGCCGTCGCCGCCGGTCCCGAAATCGAACGCCTGATCCAGCTCCTGGCCCGCCTGCCGGGGCTCGGGCCGCGCTCGGCGCGGCGCGCGGCGCTGTTCCTCATCAAGAAGCGCGAGCTGGTGATGGCGCCGCTCGCCGCCGCATTGCAGACCGCGATCGAGAAGATCGAGGTGTGCCGGATCTGCGGCAACATCGACACGCAGAATCCCTGCACGGTCTGCACCGATCCGCGGCGCGACCCGTCCGCCATCGTCGTGGTGGCCGACGTCGCCGATTTGTGGGCGCTCGAACGCGCGCACGCCATCAACGCGCGCTATCACGTGCTCGGCGGCACGCTGTCGCCGCTCGACGGCGTCGGGCCCGGACGATCTGACGATCGACGCGCTGGTCAAGCGCGCGCACGATCCGGCGGTGCACGAGATCATCCTGGCGCTCAACGCCACCGTCGACGGCCAGAGCACCGCCCACTACATCACCGACCTCCTGCACGACGCCAAGGTCAAGGTCACGCGGCTGGCGCACGGCGTGCCGGTCGGCGGCGAACTCGATTACCTCGACGAGGGCACGCTGGCGGCTGCGATCCGCAGCCGGACGCCGTTTTAAGCCATGGCCTGCACGCGAAAGCTGCCCGCAAAATAGGCGATCGCGGGAGTGCCTGTAATCAGCCAGTGCCGCCCGCGCGCGACCAGAAGCCTTCGCGCGAACAAGCAAGCGGCGAATACCTCGCAGGAATCCGCTGCAGGCTTTCGGACGCCAAATCGAGCGTCTCGACTTGGCCCGCGGTTTGCATAGCGTTAGTGCGATCTCGATCTCACAACTCGTGTTGAATGAGATTGCTTGGAGCCCCGGCGATCCCGGCACCGGGGCTCCATCCTTTTTGGGCACCTTCGGGTGTGCACCGGGGCCGGCCACTCAGGCCGGCCCCGAGTTGCCCCGGCCCCCAATCTGCGCGAAGACGTTTCCCACGAAGCCCCGATCGATGTATGTGCGGCGGCACGAACATTCATCGACCCGCCGTCATCAAGCCCGCATGAGCGACGACATCGCCTACAATAAGAGTGTTCGATCTCGTTCCCGGCCGCCCGACCGAGGTGGCGCCGGGCGTGCGGGCGCTGGTCGCCAACAATCCCGGCCCGTTCACCTTCAAGGGCACGGTCAGCTACATCATCGGCCGCGGCAAGGTCGCGATCGTCGATCCCGGCCCGGACGACGACGCGCACATCGCGTCGCTGCTCGACGCCGTGCGCGGCGAGACCGTCACCGACATTTTCGTCACCCACACCCACCGCGATCATTCGCCGGCAGTGCCCAAGATCAAGGCCGCGACCGGCGCCACCGTTTATGCGGAAGGACCGCACCGCCCGGCGCGGCCGCTGCATATCGGCGAAACCAACCGGCTCGACGCCAGCGCCGACATGGATTTCCGTCCCGACGTCGCGCTTGCCGATGGCGCGGTGGTTGCGCGGCGACGGCTGGACCATCGAGGCGATCGCGACGCCCGGGACATACCGCCAACCACATGGCCTATGCGTTCAAGGAAGCCGACCTGATCTTTTCCGGCGATCATGTCATGGCGTGGTCGACCTCGATCGTGGCGCCGCCCGACGGCGCCATGAGCGATTACATGGCCTCGCTGGAGAAACTGGCGCGGCGGAGCGAGCCGCTCTATCTGCCCGGCCACGGCGGGCCGGTGCGCGACGCGCCGCGCTTCGTGCAGAGCTACATCCGGCACCGGCAGGGGCGCGAAGAATCGATCCTCCGCCGGCTCGCCAAAGGCGCCGCCGATATCCCGACGCTGGTGCGCGCGATCTATATCGGCCTCGATCCGCGGCTCGTCGGCGCCGCCGCGCTCTCGGTGCTGGCGCATCTCGAAGATCTGGTCGCCCGCGGCATCGTCGCCACCGAAGGCGCGCCGTCGATCGGCGGCATTTACCGCTTGACCGACGCTCCCTTGCCCGCCGCCTGAGCGGGTTTCGGCGCCGGCTGCTTCTTCTCCGGCGTCGGCGCGGCGAGAACATCGTCGACATCGTCGATCAGCGCGCGCACGCGCGCGGCGTTGGCGCCGAGATCGTGGCGGCCGTAGCGCGAGGCCGAGCGCACATCGATGCGCGCGCCGTCCGGCGTCGGCCGCACGCGCACCACCACGTCGTCGCGGAAGCCGAGGATCGGCGTGCGCGCGATCGCCTCGATCAGCCCGTCGCGCGGCGCCGGCGCCCTGCGGCGGCCGCGCATCGACGACATGCCAGCGGCGCTTGGTGATGACCTTGAGCGCGGCGTCATAGGCTTCCTGCGGCGACGCGGTTGTGTTAGATCGGGCTCGATATCGGAATAGGCCGTGCGTTGCAGCTCCGCGGCATAGCAGCCCGGCATAGGTGACCGGATTGGCGTCGCGCGGCCGCAAGCCGCGCGATCGCCTCGAACCGCGGCGGGTCGATCGGATCGGTGGTGACGTCGTAGATCGCCGGCAGCCGGTAGGCCTTGACGCCGAGATAAAGCGGATAGGCAATCAGCGCGAGCCCGATCGACGAAGCGCGGTGAGCGACTCGCGGATGCCGCCGACGCCCTCCATCCAGATGACGATGCCGGCGGCGCAGGCGAGCAGGATCGCGACCACGGCAAGCACCAATGCGCCGGCCAGCGTCGACAGCGCCGGCACGATGTCGAGCGCGCCCGACCGCACGATGATGATGGCGATGAGGGTCGCGGCGAGCGAAAACAGCGCGAGCCGCCGCGCCCAGATGGCGAGCCGCGAGGTCGGCTGTTCGGAGATGCGGCGTCGCACCACCATCGGTGTTCGCTCTCAGCCGGTTAGTGGCCCCTACCGCACTATCGCGGAGGGATAATGGCCACGGCGATATCGCGCAACAGTAGGGCGCGGCTTTCATCAACGCCAGGCAAACGCGCTAGGGCTTTCGTCTGCGCTTCGCCTTTGCCTTTGCCTTGCCGCGCTTGATCCCGGCCATCGCTTCGAGCACGGCGCAGGTCGGCGGCGGTATCCTGCATGGCGTAGCCGGTCGACATGGCGGCGGCGTAGATCGGCAACGTCGCGGAAAACAGCGGCGTCGGCGCGCCAAGCTCGCGCGCGAAACTGCCGATGACGTCCATGTCCTTCTGCCAGATCGAGACTTTCATGGTCGGCTCGTCGTAGCGGCCCTTCACCATCATCGGCGCGCGCAACTCGAAGACGCGCGAATTGCCGGCGCCGATCCTGATCTGGTCGTAGACGAGCTCCGGCGGCAGCCCGGCTTTCATGCCGAGCACCAGCGCCTCGGCGCTCGCCACGTTGTGGATCGCGACCAGAAGATTGGCGACGTATTTCATGCGGCTGCCGTTGCCGAATTCGCCGAGGTCCTGCACGGCGCGGGTGAAATCGGCGAACAGCGGACGCAGCCGCTTGATCTCGGCGGCGCCGACCCGAGGCGTAGATCACGAGGTCCTTGACCTTGGCCTGAAAGCCGGTGCCGCTCACCGGGCAATCGAGCAGAACGTGGCCGGCTTTGCGCAACGCCGCTTCGGCGGCGATCTTGTCCTCAAGCTTGAACGTCGAGGCCTCGATCACCACGCGGCGCGGCACGCCGGCCTTGACGATGGCGGCGACGGTCGCGGCGAGCGCCGCCGGCTTCGGCAGGCTGAGGATGATGATCGCCGCCTGCGCGCGCCACGTCGCCGGCATCCTCGGCGATTTCGACGCCTGCTCGCGCCAGCGCGCGCCGGCGCGCCGCGGCGATGTCGTAGCCGATGACGCGCCAGCCCGCGGCGACGAGATTCTCGGCGAATGCGCCGCCCATGATGCCGAGACCGACAACACCGACGGCGCCTTTCTTTTTCATTGCCATGGATTTCCTCAATTGGCTTAACGCCGATCACATTCCCTTCATGTTCATCGCGACCGACGAAAAGCCGCCGGGCTTCGCGTTTGGCGACCATGTCTTTGGTGGCTCGCCTTGTATTTCTTGAAATGATCGGTCTCCCGATGCGCTTCGGCGGCCGCGGCGTTGTCGTAGACTTCGAAGATGAGCACGTGGTTCGGGTCCTTCTGCGAGACCGTGATATTGAACTCGCGGCACCCCGGCTCCTTCACCGACGCCGCGCCGTTCTCCTTGAGCGCCGCGAGGTAAGTCGTCGATCTTGCCCGGCACCACGTCGTACATCGACGGCATTGACTATGGAACGGTCCGGATTGCGCCGCCGCCTTGATGGCTGCGCAGCGGGACGAGAACCGCGCCGTGACCGCAAGCGCGACGGCAGCCGGTCACCGTGATTGATTTCAACATGACCATTTCCTCCCGGCGTTATGGCGGCTCTGGTGCAGCGGATCGGGTACGCGTTGCCGCCTCTTCCCGACTTTTTCCAGCTCAGAGCGAGCTTTCGAGAAATCGCATCAGCCGCGGGATCGCCTGCGCGCTGTAGCTGTGCGGCTCGCTTTCGAACGGATCGGACGACCAGAAATGCCCGGCACCGGGAATGATGATCCGGCGCACGAAAAAGCCGGCCTGGGTCAGCGCCGTCAAGAACGCGCCGGATTGGGTCGGTGGATCGACGATATCGTCCTCGGTGCCGTGAATGAGCAGGAAGCGTAACTGGTTGTGATCGACGGTGGCATAGCTGATCGGCGACGCGTCGAAATAGACGCGCCGGTTCTGCATCGGCGAAGCGCCGAGAAATTTCTCGACGATCTGGTCGCGCGGACGTGTGGTCAGATCGTGGGTCCATTGCGCATGCATGTCGTAGACGCCATAGAAGCCGACCACCGCCTTGACGTTGGCCGGAACGGCGGCGTTGGCATCGTCACGATAGGCCGAAGTGTATTGGTCGCCGGCGAGCGCCACGAGCGCGGCAAGATGGGCGCCGGCGGAATCGCCGATGAGGCCGATGCGGTCGGGATCGAGATCGAATTCGGCGGCCTTGGCGCGCACGAACTGAACCGCCGCCTTGGTGTCGTAGACCGCGGCCGGATAGATGCCCGGCTTGCCCAGCCGGTAATCGATGGCGAAAACCGCGTAGCCGGCGCGGGCAAGGAACAGGCCCCAGTAGCGGTAAAAGTCCCGGCTGCCGATTTGCCAGCCGCCGCCGTGGACCGCTACCAGCACCGGCGCCTTGGTGCGGCCCTTTGGCAGATAAAGATCGCCGACGAGCTTGGTCCCGTCGTGCTCGGCGAAAACCAGTCCGGGATGGTTCGCGATCTCATATTCCGCCGCCGACGCCTGCCCGGCTGCCAGCAGCGTCGCCAACGCGGCAATCGAGGTGAGCGTAGAAAACATGTCGTCATCTCCGCGAAACTTTTTCCGTTGCCCAAGCGGTAGCAATTTTCCAAGTGGCCCGGAAGGCCAGTCGGCTGCTACCACCAGGCATGAAAGTGGTGCGGAGGACCGCGGCCCGAGCCGACCGCGAGCCGATCTGCCGCGGCAATCGCTGCGCTCACATAGGCCTTGGCCCCTCCCGCCGCGTCTTCAAGGGAAAGCCCTTTGGCAAGCCCGGCGGCGATCGCCGAGCTGAACGTGCAGCCGGTGCCGTGCGTATTGGATGTCGCAATGCGCGGCGCCGCAAGCCGCAGGCAGCCGTCGGCTTCGACCAGAAGATCGACGCTTTCCGGTCCGCCGCCGTGGCCGCCCTTGATCAGCACCGCACCGGCGCCGAGCGCCAGCAGTGCTTCCGCTTGCGCGCGCATTTCGGCTTCGTCGCGTGCCGGCGGGGCACCGAGAAGCACCGCGGCTTCCGGCAGGTTGGGCGTGACCACGCGCACGCGCGAGATCAAGTCGCGCAGCCGGCCGAGCGCGTCCTCGCGGAGCAGTCTTTCGCCCGAGCTTGCGACCATCACCGGATCGAGCACGACATTGCGCGGCCGATAGCGATCCAGCGCGGCGGTGACGACCTCGATCGCCGCCGCGTTGGCGAGCATGCCGATCTTCACCGCGCCGACATCAAGGTCGGTGAACACGGCATTGATCTGCGCGGCGATAAAGTCCGCCGGCACGTCATGGATGGCGAACACGCCCTTGGTGTTCTGCGCCGTCAGCGCGGTGACGACGGCGGCGCCATAGACGCCGAGCGCGGAAAACGTCTTCAGATCGGCCTCGATGCCGGCGCCGCCGCTCGAATCCGAGCCGGCGATGGTCACGGCGATGGCAGTCATCGCACAACGCTCCTTGTGAGCTTTCAAACGCTCAGATAACCGCGCATCGCGGCCATGGCTTCGCGAGCCGGCCCATGGCTTCGCGTGTATGTAACGCAACATCGGCGCTTCGGCCACGTCGCCATATCCGGACGACCGGCGACGATCGCCCTTTCGGTTGCTGCAACGCAACCATTGCGAAAATTTAACAACAATCGCGCGCAACCTCTGCAGCCACGAAAAGTTTCTGATTTGGGGCGGCACGCGCCAATTGCGACGCCCAAGGAGATTGCGCCATGTCCAATCGCGCCATTTCAAGCAGAACTGTTATCGCACTCCTGGCCGGTGCCGCCGTTGCGGCGACATGTATTTCGACCGACGCGTCAGCGGCACGGGGAGGCGGCGGTGGACACGGCGGCGGCGGCTTCCATGGCGGTGGTGGCTTCCACGGCGGTGGCGGTTTCCACGGCGGTTTCGGCGGCTTCCATGGTGGCGGCTTCCATGCTGGCGGCTTCCACGGCTTCGCTGGTCACGGCTTCGCCGGTCACGGCTTTGCCGGTCATGTCGGCCATGGCTTCGCCGGTCATCGGTTTGCGGGTCATGGGTTTACCGGTCACGTTGGCCATGTCGGTCACGGAGTTGCCGGCCGCGGCTTTGCCGGACACGGCGTGCGCGGCACCAACCGCGTGGCCGGCCGCGGCGAACTCGCTCACAATCGGTTCGCGGCCCGGGATTTCCACGGCCTGTACAATTTGAATCGCGCCGGCTTCAACCGTAACGCATTCGGCAACAGGCACGGCTGGAATCGGTGGGGCAACCGCTTCTGGGGAGCCGGCTGGGGTGGCGGATGGGGCGGCTGGGCCGGCCCGGTGTTCTGGCCGTTCCTGTTCGGCGATGTCTTCTCCTATGCGTTTTGGCCCTATGGCTATGACGATCCGTTCTGGGCGCTGGGTCCCGATTTCGTCTTCGCCAGCATGTTCGGCCCCGACTATGGCTACGCGCCGGATTACGGCAATTCCGGTACCCCGAACGTCTACTATGGCACCACCAGCGCCGAGCGCCGTACGGAAGCGCAAATGAATGAAGCAGCGGCGCAAAGCTGCAACGGTCTGGCGCCCGGCGTGACCGATCTTCCGATCGCCCAGATACGAAAAGACGTCCGGCCAACGGGTGATCAGGCCGCCGCCCTCGACGATCTGCGGGAAGCATCGATTAAGGCCAGCGACAACATCAAGGCATCTTGCCCGACCGCGATTCCACTGACGCCGGTCGCGCGGCTCGACGCCGCTGAGCAACGGCTCGATGCAATGATCAGTGCCGTGCAAGTCGTCCACGACCCGCTCGAGAAATTTTATGACTTCGCTAAGCGACGAGCAGAAGCAGAAATTGGACGCGATCGGCAAAGCCGGCGGCCCGCAAGGCCAACCGGAAGGTGCGCCCGCCGGCGGCGACGTGGCGGCGCTTTGCGGCCATCAGCCTGGCGACGTCGCCAAGCTCCCGGTGCAGCGGATCGAGCAGGTTGTGCACCCCGACGCGCAGCAGCGGAACGCGTTCGACCGCCTCAAGGCAGCGTCGGAAAAAGCCGCCGAACAGCTGCAGACATCATGCCCGGCGCAGATCCCACAGACTCCGGTGGCGCGGCTCGATGCCGTCAAGACGCGGCTTAGCGCCATGGTGGACGCCATGAAGACCGTGCAGCCGAAGCTTGCGGCGTTCTACAACTCGCTGAGCGACGAGCAGAAGGCGAAGTTCAACACCATGGGCCCGCCGCGCAGTGCATCCGCGCCGCCGCGGGATCAGCTCGGCAACCAGTAATGCCGGCGTCGCGCGGCACCGATCAGGTGCCGCGCTTCGCCAGCATCGCGTCGACAACCTCGCGCAACCTGCGCGCGGCGGCGGCCGGGTCGGGGCTAAGCGACAAAGCCGAAATGACGGCGACCCCGTCGGCCCCGGCGGCGATCACCTCACCGGCATTGCCGCTATCGATGCCGGCAATGCCGCATAGCGGCAGTTGCGGCGCGCGCTGGCGCAGGATGGCGGCAACGCGGGAAAACCCTCCGGTCCCGATCGGCGCGCTGTTCTGCTGTTTCGAAAGCGTCGTATAGATTCCGCCGATGCCGGCATAGTCGATCAGCGCGACCGGCGCTGCTTCGGCCTCGGCCACCGTCTTGATCGACAGGCCGATGATCGCGTTTTGCCCGAGCAGGCGGCGCGCGTCTTCAATCGTCATGTCGTCCGGCCCGACATGCACCCCGTCGGCAAGCGCTGCAAGCGCCACGTCGATGCGGTCGTTGACGACGAACGGCACTGCGAATGGCACAAGCGCCGCCTTGATCGCGCGCGCCGCCTCGACCATCGCCCGCGTGTCGCTCCGCTTGTCGCGCAGTTGCACCAGCGTAGCTCCGCCCGCGGCGACATGGCGGGCGAGATCGACAAGATTGTGGCCGCCGGCGCGCTCGGGATCGACGATGGCGTTCAGGCGCAGATCGACCCGCATCACGACACCCGCGCCCGCCTGCGCAACGTCGCGGCATCGAGGCCGTACAGCGCGTCGATGATCGCGCTGGCGAAGCTGCCGGGCCCGCGCGCCTCCAGCGCCGCCACTTCGCCGGCGATACCCAGAGCCGTCAGCGCCGCGCTCGCTGCCAGCCACGGATCGGTCTCGACTGCAAGCGTGGCGCAGACCAGCGCCGAACCAGCGCAGCCCATCGCGGTCACAAGCCGCATCAACGGATCGCCATTGGCGATTTTGGCGCGGCGCGTGCCATCGGTCACGAGATCGAAGCTGCCGGTCAACGCCACCACGGTGGCATGCTTCTTGGCCAGGCGCGCCGGCGTATCGCCGGCGGCATCGTCGCCCGAGAGCGCGGCAAATTCCGAGGCGTTGAGGCGCACGACCGCGGGCCGCCGGGTCAGCAACTCGCGCGCGAACTGCGCGCGCGACGGCGCCATCTCGACGAAGACGGGATCGAGGGCCCAGGGCTTGCCCGCCGCATGGGCGGCATCAATCGCCACATCGATCGCCGCACGCCGCTCGACATCGAAAGTGCCGAGATTGACCAGCAGCGCATCGGCGCCAGCGACGAAGCCGCCGATCTCCTCGGGCGAAATGGTCATCGATGGCACCGCGCCGGCCGCAAGCAGCAGATTCGCGGTGTATTGCTGCGCCACGCTGTTGGTGATGCAATGCACGCGCGGCGCCCGCGTGCGCACGCGCGCCAGAACCGCGGCGGCACTATCGGCGAACCCGGCCGGTAAATGCATTGGGTGGCCTTTCGGCTTCGGCACAAGGATACTATGACGGGCTCAGCCCTTGCAGCCGGCTCGGCTATTCGTACTGTAGGCTGGTGGCTCGGAGGGAGTGCATGGTTCCGTTTTTCGTCCAGATCAAGTGCCAGCTCGGCAAATCCTACGAGGTGGCCAATCGGTTGGCGGATGCCGAGATCGCCTCGGAAATCTACTCCACGGCCGGCGACTTCGACCTCTTGGTCAAATTCTATGTCGATCAGGGCATCGACATCGGCCATTTCATCGCCGAGAAGGTGCAGACCGTCCCGGGGGTGCAGGACACGCGTACCATCATCACCTTCAAGGCGTTCGGCGCGTCGTAGCGCCGGTGGCTTGCAATGATAGCTATTCCTTCTTCGGCGGCGGCTTTGGTCCCTGCCGTGGCGGCAAGGAATCAATGTAGGCCGCGATCGCCGCGCGGTCGGTCGCGCTGATTAGCGACGTATTGCGAATAACTTCGGCCATCGCGCCGCCGGCAAAATCGCCGGATGGATCCATGCCGTCGCCGAGAAAGCTGGCGACGTCTTTCTCCGACCACACCGGATCGCCGTGCTGCAACCCCACCGGCGTGATGTTCGGGACCCAAGCCTTGCCGTCCGGGCCGGGGCCGCCGGCAAAGCGCTCGCTTTCGATAATGGCGCCGAGGAAGTTGCGCGAACTGTGGCATTCGGCGCAATGGCCGGGCGCGTTCACCAGATAAGCCCCGCGGCTCGTTTTCGCCGCTTGCGCGGTAAACGGCGTGACGTGGAAGAACAGAAGCTTCCACACGCCGACCAGCCGGCGGACATTGAAGGGAAATTTCAGATCGTGCCGCGGCGGACGGCCGGCGACCGGCGGTAGCGTTTTGATGTAGGCAAAGAGATCGCGCACATCAGAAAGCTCCATGCGGGCGTACGACGTATAGGGGAATGCCGGGAAGAGATGCCGTCCGCGCGGCGAGGTGCCCTTCCACAGCGCGGTGACGAAATCCGCCTCGCTCCAGGCGCCAATACCGTCGCGGGCGTCGGGCGAGATATTCGGCACGTAGAAGGTGCCGAACGGCGACTTCAAAGCGAGCCCGCCGCCGAGGCGCGTACGCTCGACCTTGCTGGGCTCCGTGGCGGGCGTGGCGTGGCAAGAAGAGCAACCGCCGATGTCGAACATCGTCCGGCCGTTGTCGATATCAGGCGTATGGGGCGGCAGCGCGGAAGCTGGAACGGTCGCCGGGATCGTCAGCACCCAGAGGGCAACGGCCACGGCAATCGCTGCGGCAGCCGCAATGAGTGCGAGGTTTCGCATTTCACCCGTTCTCTCCCGCAGGGCGGGAGAGAACGATTACCGGTCAGCTTTTCTTGACGCGATATTTTTCGTGGCAGCCGCCGCAATCGTTCTTGCCAATGTTGCCGAAGGCGGCCTTGAAGCTGTCGAGGTCGGTGACCGAAGCGGCCGCCGCCTTGGCGTCAGTGCCGAGCTTGGCGAACCTGGCTTTGACGTCGGTAAGGTTTTCCCAGATCTCGGCACGGGCGGCGGTCTCGCCGCCGGTCTTCGAGTTGTCGGGGAAAAGCTCCGGCATCTTCACCGCGGCATCTTCCCATGCAGCGAAAATCTTTTTCGCTGCGGTCAGATCGAACGGCGCTTGGCCCTTTATCATGGCGGCGCCGATCTTGGCCTCGTCGCCATTGGCCTTCATCAGCGCCTTGCGCGCAGCGATCGGGTCCTGCTGCGCCACGGCGACGGTGACGCCCAGCGCAATTCCCGCAATGATCAACACGCTCCGGATCATATGACAATCTCCCCTCTCGATGGCAGCCCTGTTGTGCGGGGGATTTGATACAGGCAAACCCGCGGATAGAGAAATCACATTGAAGTTGGACGCCCGGGCGGGGTCTCGCGGCCGACCCGGTGCCCTTTTTGCATCAGCGGCGCCTTAATTTACGCAAGATTATGGCACCACCTAACGTTGCTTGGGTTATGCCGGGCGCGGACGTGACAGATTGATGTCGTGCCGGCGCTTTTCTGAGTACCGGCACTGTTTAACCCCCGCTCCGCGCTTGCTGCCAAAACTTCAAATAACCAAAAAAAACTGAGGCCAAACTGGGCCGCACAATTGGGAGAAAGCCAATGGCTAGCGAACCACGCATCGTCAATGTCGAACTTGCCCTCGACACCAAAGACCAAACTCGCGAGGACGTACACAAAGCCGTGGACGAGATCCTCAAACAATTCAATTGCTATGCATGCGGCATCATGCATGTTCTTTCGGCCCGCGCCGTCGCCAATCCGGGCCCAACATCTAAATCTTAAACATCGCACCGAGAACCGGTTGAAAATCAACTGGCGGCTGGGCTGCTGATGACGTTGCTTGTGCCGGCGCGCCGCCGCCGGCGTCGCGAACTCGCGCGCATTTTCTACAAACTAAGTTCGACGGCGCGCTTAGTTATCTGAAAGATGTGAACTCGAATGTCCGGCTAATGTCTTGCCACGCGCGCACAGAAGGCTGATGATAGAGTGTCGGCACATTTCGCGGATATCAAATTCAGATATCAACGCCGGCGACGCTTCAGACAGACTTGGACTTTGGATCGCGACTTAACCAAATCTCATGATCGGGAGAGAACCAATGACCTGCCAAGTAGCACATTCCGGAAGTGTCGAAGTCGCCCTGGACGTGAAAGATCAAACTCGCGCAAAAGTGACGGAGATAGTGGAGGCCATCCTGCGCCAAAATAACGCCTTTGAATGCGGTATCATGGCGCGCTTTTCGATGACCTTCGCCGAGGGTCCGGGCCGCATGCAGGAGATGGCGCCCAGCCCTGAGCTCAAAAAGCTCGGCGTTGTTTCCCTGACGAGCAGCGCCGGCGGCTAGATCGCCGGTGGCGACGCCGCTCGAACCGCGCGCAAAGGAGGTCCCGGCCGTGCCGGGACCTCTGGGCGTTGGCTTCGGCTGTCATCTGGCATTGCCGGACGCACTCTATACCCCGGACTTGCTGGATTTCGTCGAGATTACTCCCGAGCTGTTTCATCGCGAAGAGCATGCCGGCGAACTCGTTCAGCTCGTGCCGGACCGCAAGCTCCTCGACGCCGCCCAACGCCGCTGCAGCCATTTTCCCGTAACGATGCACGGCGTGTCGCTATCCATCGGCTCCGCGCATGGAATGTACGAACCCTGCCTGACGATGATGGATCGCCTCCTCGAGGAATGGCCGTTTCGCTGCTATAGCGAGCACCTGCATTTCCAAATCACATTGGATGCGGACGGCAAAGCGGTGAACACCGGCACGCCGTTTCCGCTGCCATCGACCAAAGAAGCCGCCGAGCTGGTCGCCAGGCGCGCGGCGTCGCTGCAGTCCCGATATGGCGTGCCGTTCCTGCTCGAGAATCCGGTCCACTACCTTCCGGATCTACCGGCTGACCCGGAAATCGGCGACGAGTTTGGCCTTATGGATCGGATCGTTGCGCTGTCCGGCTGCGGTCAATTGCTCGACCTTCATAACGTGTATTGCAATGCGATCAATTTTGGCTTCGACGCGACGGCGGCCCTTGATCGCATCAAGCTCGACCGCGTCGGCGAAATCCACGTCGCCGGCGGAGTATGGCGCGACGGCTTTTACACCGACGCGCATGATGGAAACGTGCCGGAACCGGTTTGGGATCTTTTGGAGCAAACGCTGTCGCGCGCGCCCGGAATCCCTGCGGTCGTGTTTGAAATACTCGATGAATACCAGGACGGGCTCGGCCCCGATGGGATTGCGCGCGAACTCCAACGCGCGCGCGCCATCTGGCAACGCCATCAGCCGGCCGACACCGCGCCATGACCGGATCGTTGGCGGCATTCCAAACCGATCTCGGGCTCGCGCTTCGCGGTGAGGACACCTGCCCGATCGATCCTCAATCGGCGGGTTTCCGTTTCACCATGACGGTCAGACGCTCATGGCGCGAGGGCCGGGTCATTACCGCGGCGCGCGCGCTGATGACGGTAATCCCCGAGGCACAGCGACAGCGGCTGCTCGACGAATATCTGGAACAGCGCGGCGGCTTGGAAGTGTTTCTGGAGAGGGAAGCTGAAGCTTTCCTGATGTTCTTGGCATCGCGTCTACCGGCTCCATCGCACGAGCTGACGATTTGTCAAATGCACCAGGCCCTGATCCGGGCGCGCGCCGGCGCCGCGGCATTTGCGACACCAGTGGACGTTGCCGGTACCGCGCCCGTGCGCCAAGGCCGCCATGCGTCTTTGGTCTGGTTTCACGCCGACCCGAGCGCGGTCGTGGCGGCGCTCGGCGGCGGAACGCTGCCGCCGGTTGGTCCGCCGGCACACGCGGTGTTGTTCGCTCCCGGATTGCCGGACTTGTTTCGGTCCGCGACCGGAGCGGAGGCAAGGCTATGGGCGGCGCTGCCGACCGCGAACGCGCCACGCGCACTGATCGCGCCTCTGTTGGCGGAGGGCGTGCTGGAATTTACCGACAGCGCCGAGCGGGCTTTCGTCGTCTCAGGCGGAATCTAAGGCCGCAATAAACCGTTGCGTGATCGCGTGCCCGTCGCGGAGCGGCAGCACACGCGGTACGTCTTCGGCTTTGATGACGGCGTCAACGAAAATCGGGCCTTCGCCCGCATGCAGGAGCGCGCGAGCGTCGGCGGCGTCCTCGATTCGCGAAATCATGCGCGCGTGCTTGAACCGGCACGCCAGCGCCGCAGCGGCAAGATCGATACCGGCATTCGTGTGGCTCGGTTGCATGCCGGTCTCGCCGTAATGGGCGTTGTTCAGCATCACGATGGCGAGGTTTTTTGGCCCTTTGACTCCGATGGTGGCGAGGCTACCCATGCCCATCAGCATGTCGCCGTCGCCGGTGATGACGGCGACGCGGCGGTCGGGCCGCGCCAGCGCCAGCCCAAGCCCGATCATCGCGGTGCCGCCCATGGCGCCCCAGAGATAAAAATTGAGCGGATGATCGCCGGCCGCGGCGACATCCCAGGTCGCCGAGCCGAGCCCGCAGACGACCAGCAGATCGCCGCGGTCGACGAGGAGCTGCCGCACAAAATCCCGCCGGTCGAGCATCATCGCGTCCATTGCTTGCGGCCGATCAGCCGCTGCGACAGCAGGATTGCGATCTGGAGATTGCCGTCGAACGCCATGTCACAACCGGCGCCCACGATCTCATCGACGGCGTCGGCGCTTTCGATCCGATAGGTAAGAAAGCCGGAAAGCCGCATCACCTCCTCGGTGATCGCGCCCATCGGCACCTGCCACGGATTGAATTCGCCGAATTCGCCGCGCATGGTCACCAGCACCAGGCAACCGAAGCCGCAATTGCGCAGCAACGAAAACATATTGATGCAATTGCCGACGCCGCTCGATTGCATCAGCAAAGCCGCCCGCTCCCCGCCGAGCGCGGCACCGGCGACAAGCCCGACGCCCTCCTCCTCGGTCGTCAGCACGACGTCGGCGCGACTGTCACTCTTCCCGGAGGAGATGAGATCGCTTAAAAGAAATTGCGCAAAGAGCTAATTTCGGAGCTTGCCCCGAACGGCCAGCGCGAGGCAGATATTGTGGAGACTATTGCGTCGGTTCGAGTACCCAATGACCACGTACCGAGGGCCTCGTTCGTGACATCCTCGGATCGGACTTCAGGGTAGAGGGCTGGGCCGGAAGGCTGGACTGAAGACGCCGCAGACCGCATAATCGTGCAATCGATAAAGGCCAAGAGAATATGGCCAAGCCGCCCGTTCCAGCGACCGCGAGCGACGAAGAGGTCCGCGCGATACTTGTACACTATCGCTGCCCTGTGCCGTTTCACGAGGTGCCCACGCGCTTTCTTGGCAACATTGCAACGCCGATTATGTCCGCTTCGCCGATCAAGACTGTAGAGGGCCTTTGGGGTGGCGAGTTGCCGGACTTCGGCTCGATCAACGCGGCGAACGAATTGATCGGTGCACTGATCATGGGTTTGTGGAATCGGCTTACACGGCACCAGGAACGTAATACACCCTTTCGCTTAACTCGTCCCGATGTTGCCGCCTCACGTGAGGGTCTCGCCACCCTGGCATTGATCCGGCGTCAGGAGCTCGACGGTTTCGTTGAAGGGCTGTTTGGTGCGGAGGAAGCCTTAAGCCTTCCTGAGCGGGCCCATCGTGGCCTGGGGGTCCTGGGCGAGTTGCGAGCACTGATCGCAGGGGTGCTAGATGTGGCGACGGACGCGAATAAGGCGGCAAGCGTCGGTGATGTTAAAGGGACGCTGCGGCAGATGCGGGAGATGACCCGGATCGCCGAGCACGAAATGCACGAGGTCATCCTTTCCTGCAAGCGTGCGCGGCGGGATTTTTTGGTTTCGCTGCCGGCAAGAAAACCAACTCTGCACTGACCGCCGTCGGATGGTGCCGTAATACCTGAGATACAAAAACCGTCACCAAGATCAGCTGGTGATTTCTTCGTTTAATTTCTTCCTCCTACTCGAACGTCGTGAACATCATGAGACGATTAATAAACGAACATCACTCCATCGCCGCGACGGTCGTTCAATGATGGCTCCCTCTCGCCCGAGTTCGGTTCCAAAAATATGTTGCCAGTCTACGAAAAGATTGTCGGCTTTACCGACGATGTTTGCGACAAGCATCTCAAGTCCGAATACCGGGACTTGGCGCGTGCAATGACCGGAGTGCTTTGCAGGAAGCGCCCGAGCCCGGTTGCTTCTGGACAACCACGAACGTGGGCGGGCGGCATCGTCTATGTTCTTGGAAGGATAAATTTTCTCGGCGACAAATCGCTCTCGCCGCACATGACGACGGCGGACCTGTGCGCTGCATTCGGCGTCGGCGAGAGCACCGTCCACACCAAAGCACGCGCTATCAAAAAAGCAATTGGGGCCGGGCCGCTCGATCCGCAGTGGACGCTTCCAAGCTTGGTCGAGAGGAATCCGCTGGTATGGATGGCAGAGGTGAATGGCCTGCTGGTCGATTTGCGGGACATGCCCCGAGAGGTCCAGGAAATCGCATTCGCAAAAGGGTTAATTCCCTACATACCGGCGGATCGAGAAGACCGATCGTGAACGAACGGTCGATGCGCGAGCCTAGGTTTTTAATGCTGCTTGTACCGGGTTGGTAATCACTGCGCAGCGCTATTCCTCAGTATATAAGGTTTCCGCTGATTAAGATTTTGCGAGCGATTACATTTCCGGTTGTGAAAGGGATTCGGCTGAAGAGTATTTTCGGCAATTTGTAATGAGCACCGATCATGCCCGAGCGCCGTCGACATCCGAGGACCAAAGTACACAAAAGCGCCAAGCTTATTTTGGGTAATCAGGCCACGGTCAATTGTGTGGTCCGCGATCTAAGCAATTACGGTGCCTGCTTGCATCTTCCCAAGGCCGCGAACGTTCCCATCCAGTTTGACCTCTCCTTTGATACTGGCCGTACGTTGCGAAGATGCCGCATCGCTTGGCAAAACCTTGTCAAGGTCGGAGTGTCCTTCGAGCGGCCGACGGTGCGCTGATTAGCGCGCAGCCACTTTAGGCCGCAACATAAGACACGACATACCGCCACAGCTTGGGTCTGCTCTTGGACTGTGGTTAGGGCTGGCGCGGTGGCAGCGGATCGCTGCGAAGGCAAACTTCACCAAGCTCTTGATGGCCAAGGACTTGAGCCCCGGCCTTCCGGTGTGGGGGCTCCGTATTTTTAAGCCCCCCATGTGCGGCTCGCGATCTTCAATGTTCATTTTGCTGGCGCTGTTCCTGTCGGAACACAGAGAAAGGCAAACCGGAAGTCCGCTGCTGGATGTTGGCGTGGCGTTATGAATGAAATAGCCTGATTCCAGGCTAATGGTCCGATGCCGCAAGTGGCCTCTGAGAATTGCCCCATCTGAGTGAATGCAGGGTCGGACATGTATGTACCGCCCGAACCGTTAGCGTATACGTTTCGCTCTCCCGCTGTCCGCACCGTGCGGATTAGGATAGGTTATACTTAAGGTGTCGTTCTCCGGCTTGTTGACCCGAGCCACATCCGCAGACCGCGTAGCCGCCTTTGTCCCTTGATCGCCTTCCACTCGGAAGAAGCCGTCGACTGGGACGATGCCGCGCCGCCTCCGATAGGCATCACGGAAAGTCGGCAGATCGCGCACGGTCTCGCACTTGGCGCTGATCGGCTTGCGGCCGGCCTTCAGGTCCCCGCACGTGAGCGCCGGCCATCCGGATCAATTAGGGATGCAGGGTCCCGCCGTAAGGATCGACGGCTCTCGTTGTCGTATCGGGCGCCCCCTGGAATACTTTCGTTCCGTGCGATGACAGCAAAGCTTTCACACGCTGGCCTGGCTTGAGAGCAAAAGCTTGCTTGTCCGATAGACGGCTTCCGATCGGGAATTCGGGTACGTTCGACTCAAGGACAAGCATGTCTGCCCTTGCGATACGCGGCGGCATTGTAATCTGAAGAAGCGTCGCGAAGAACACGATGTAAACCAGACTTCGCGCGATCATGTCAGCCGCCTTTGCCAATCGCCAGCCCTAACCACAGACAAGGAGCACACCCAAGCTGCGGCTCATAATACGACCATGCACGCTGGAGCCACAATCCGGTCATATCGGCTCCCTAACCTCTGTCCTGTGGTAGCGGCGTGCCAACTCCGTTACCGCACCTCACTACTGACCAACTAGCCCGGACGCCGTCCAGCTCCCGGGCTTTCTTTGCGCCGAGTTGATCGCGAATGCGGCTATCTCCGACCCCACGGAATAGCCGCCCAGATGCGTTCGTGGAAATAATACATGGTGCGGTCGTCCACGAAAATGGCGATCGGGCGACCGGCGATAGCCCCCGCCATGCCCTCGCTGAAACGCAGTGGGGTGCAGCGCTTCAACGCCGCATCGACGGCGTCGCGGTAGAGATCGCGCGCCGCAGCCGGCGCATCCTGGCTTCGAATAGGTCATGCGCGGCGGCGCAATGACCTCGCCGTCGCTCTTGAAGGCGAAGCGTATGGTGTATTGCATGCCGTGACGCGCCTCCTCCTTCGGTGGCGGGATCCAGCACGCGCGTAGCGCAGCAAACATGTCACGGATCGTATCGAGTGTGTGGTCGTCCGCTGCGACGTCTGCATTTCCGCCGTTTTTATTTGCGTCTCCGGCGCCCTTGGTCGTTGGGCCGTTCTCATCGGTCGAGACGATGGGTAAGCCGCAGACCGGCACCTAACGCAGCGAAAGCGGCCAAACCAACCGCAAGACCAATTACGCAGCAGACGACCGCGATCGTGTCGCGCAGCATACGCATTGTCCGCACTCACATCACTGGTCAGCCTACGCAACTGCATTCTATCGTACGCACCCGGTGAGGGCCACAGCGCGGATCGGTTTTGGAGGGGCGGCCGAGGAGCCTCACGCAGCTTCAGCAGCAACGTTTTGCAGGTGCCAGTTCCAGGACAGCAGTTCGTGAATGCGCGTGGTGGGATGATCTGGCAAGCGGGCCAGCCCGTCAGCAAGCCAAGCCTGCGGATCGAGATCGTTGAGCTTAGCGGTGGCGCCACTGGATCGTCGCGAACGATAGCACGCCCTGATTGGCGGGCCTGTGTCGGCGAAAAGGCTCGCTGTTTTTCTACAGCGCGGGAGGTAGGTCATGACCCGTCGCGACAGAAATAGCGCTGAGGCTGAATGGCGTCTTTCGGGATATTGCGGAAATGGCATGCCCAGGGTAAGCCGCGCCGATTAACGAGCGCGTGCGGTACAAGCTTTTTGCTCATCGTGGCTTAGGGTTCCGAAGGTGCATCAACGAGCCGTCAGGACCAAATATCTGAAGTTTGTCACCTTGCTCCTTCCATGAAGTACGGCTTATCATTTTCGTTATCGAGGCTCGAACCCCAGAATGCAATACGCAAGAAAATATCAGCGATTTGCGGCGCGATGCCTCCAGGAGGCATGTGCAACAACTGATCCTCGCCTCAAGACGCTTTTGGCCGAAATGGCCCAGGAGTTGCAAAGGCTTGTCGAGGAGGCGAAGGTCGAAAAAAGTGAACAACAATTCCGAAGTCCCGAGACAGACCCCGCCGACTAGAGCACAAACTCCGTAACAATACCTCTCGCGCACATCACAGAGCGCCAATGGCCCGAGAAAATATCTCTTTTATGCGACTTTCACGCCGAAAGCACTGCATCTGGTTCGCGACGAGCGAAGAATTTATCGAGCCTTCATGGTGATGTGTGGCTATTCAGTCGTCCAGCAAACTGTCGGGGGAGACAATGCGATACATTATCATAACGGGCTTGCTGGTCGCGTTCCTAGTCAACGCGATCACGATTACGCCCACGTTTGCGATCACCTGCAGCGACCGGAAAGGAGTCTGTTTCGCCTATTGCGAAAAGCATCACCACAACGCGCCAAAGCGCACAGAGGTTTGCGAGGGCTTATTCAGCTCGTGTATGTCGACCGGATGTTGGGAAAGTAAAATCACGGCCAAGCGTTGTGATAGTTCTAAACGATAGCGGTCCAGATGGCCGCAACAAGGTAATCAAGCAGCGGCTGCGGCGGCGACGCATCTCCCCGCATTAGGCACTCACGTAACGCTTCGAGACGAGCGTACTCAGCCAACGCAGAGCTTCAACCAGCGCAGCCGGCCCGAGAGGTTGCGCACCTAGCGCCTCAGATCGCTCTTTCTCAGCCAATCCGCCATATTGCGCGCCGCGCCAAGGACGACGTCGGGTGGGGACGCCGTGCATCCTGCATCGGCACGGAACTTCGCGGAGCGCGATGCGTTCATGGAGCCCCCGTCATCGGTGCGCGCCACTGCCGCTAAGACGTGCGTGCCGATCGGCTTGTCAGGATTGCGGATAGTGAGCGGCACTTCGAGGTTCGCCCCAAAGCCGCGCCGCACATAGAGCCGCTGAGTCGCCCGGCTGATGAAGATCAAGACTGGCTCGAGTGCGATTTTTGCCTCGTGGGCTGCCTTGGCGGTCTCAGCCTTCTTGGCTTCGGCCACCCTGGCGGCTTCCTGTGCGGCCTCGGCTGCATCGAGCTTGGTCTTCCGTGTCGGCCTGAGCGGTCTCGAGCTGCGTCGCGAGCTCCGCGGCTTTGGCGGCCACTTCCCGCTTCAGATCCTCCGCCCGCGCCTTGGCCTGGTCCGTCCTAGCGGCGCCGATCACCTTCTCCGCGAACGCGAGAGCGGCGTCAGCAGCGGTCTTGTGCGCTTCCAGCTTGCACACGGACGCCGGCCGGCCAGATGCGCGCTTCGCACGAAATCCGCTTGGCTGCCTAGAAGATACCTCTTTCTGGGCCTTCGGTCGCCTGGAACGAGTGTTTGAAATTCAATCGATCGTTTGAAATGGCCGAGGGCAAGCCATGCGCTGGCGGAGACTCGCCTCGTCAACCGTTCTTTTACACGCACGGTCGCGCAGCGTCCCTATTTTGGCGGCTCTCACAGGGAAGACAGTGGGTCTTTGTTAGTTTGGAGGTCCTGATGCTCCGTGCCAACAACTTCAACTTAGAATGGGGTTATCTGGCGCCCGCCCCGGGCTTTTGCGTACGTGCGGATCGTTGCAGTCGAGCCGCGATCGCCGCAACAGCAAGCGCGGCGGTCGTTTCGCCTAATGCGGCAATCCGCAGGTGAGGAATCGGTCGCAGCGCGCACGCTGATGCAATCCGTCGACCAAGCGCCGCCAACCGGTCCTGCGCCAGTCGCGGCGGAGGCGCAAAACCAGGCCGAGCACCAGGCGGATGCTGGCATCTCCGGCCAGACTTCGGCTCATCCGCGAGCCCGGGCTGCTGTTGCGCTGCCCGAAGCGCCTAGGATGATGCCAGACGTGCCGCTGGCGCGTGAGGCGAGCGAAATCTCCGCGTCACCGGTGCGGGGAGCTGCGCCGCCGCCGCAGTCGCCGAACAAGAACCCCCGCCTGGTATCACGTGACCAGCGTCCCGTGGTGGCCGCCTCGTCCGCACGGATTGCGCTGGCGCGGTTTACAAACAGACCAGCGCCGCCGGCCGCGAGCAATGCCACCCACAATAGTGCGCTCCGGCACGACAATGCGAACGTCGTCCATCGTGATAAGTCGGTCGTTGGTTGGGCCATCGGAGTTACGGGTCATATCGTCGCCGCCACGCAACGCGCGATCTCAGCGATGCCGTCATGGATCGGATCGATCGGCAAGGAAGGGCAAAGTCCGCGCCAGGCCGTTCCATAGGCAGAGGCTGAAAGGGCCGCATTGGGGAAGAGGCCCCGCTGGCGGCGCTTTAAGGTTCGTCTGAAAAGAATTGCCCTAATGCGGTCACTTGAACCGACAGACGATGCGAGCTAATTGGTCAGATCGACGCAACACCTTGCGCACGCCTGAAGGCTGCGTAGGTTCGTCTACCTTGCGCAAATTT
>CAVRDC010000046.1:0-169219 GCA_963719745.1 uncultured Alphaproteobacteria bacterium
CCAAAACCTCCAGGATTGCGGTGGCGAAAACCCGACCTGCGGGGTCGGTGCACTCGCCGTCCAGCACGACGGTCCCCTCGTCCGGCCGCTTCTCCCGCACGACGAGTCGCGCCGTCAGCGCCGCACCGATTGGCAGCGCACGTTTGATCTGCACCGAGGTTGTGCGGATCGACGTCCCGGGTCCCGGGAGGTCTGAACCGACCAGCGCGGTTAGGATGGCCGTGACGATGCCGGCAGCCCCCTGGCTCTCGCCGGGGCCGGCTAGCATGTCTACTTCGCCGAAGGCGGCGGCCCAGGCCCGCACGTCGCCGGCCTGCAACGTGCGCTGGACCGACGCGGCGTCGCCGGGAGCGATCTCCTTGAACGTCTTGTTCACGATAGTCGGCATGGCTACACCCAACAGGTCCGGAGCGAACCAGCGGCCCCGCTCAGTGCTATACCGCGGAGCGCCGTGCGGCAGTCCCGGCGACTGAGGCCCGGCCGGACGGTACAAGAGCCGCCGCCTTCTCAATCGGCGCCGCCAGCACCTGCGACAGGCGGGCCAAACGATCGCGTTCCGCAGCGAGTGGGGGATCGCCCGCGCCGACGATCGCGTGCACCTGCTTCAGCAGCTCCTTCCGCGCATCCGCCTCCGGCACCAGGGATGCAAGCGCTTCCACCGCGCGCTCCCTCTCGAGCTGCAGTAGAAAGGCTTGGTCTCGCACCAGCGCCTTGAACTCGGCGAGCGATAGATGCATGAGCTTCTGGCGCGCGACGTTCAACGCGAGTGCGGTGCGCTGGTCAATCATCCGCTCCGCTGCGATGACGTACAGCACCGCTCGGGTCAGTGCTTCGTCAAATCCTCCGGTCCGCAGCTTCGCGGCGTATATATCCGACTGGGCCTGTCGTGCCGCCAGCTTCTCGGGCGATGTGCCGGGGAGCGGCCGTATTTCGCTTTCCTTGTTGAGGCCAAGAAACGCTTGCACGAATGGCGAGCCATAAAAGCCGAAGAACATCTGCTCGGCCATTTGGTCACGCGCCACGCGATAGGCGTCCAGGGCGGCCGTGATCTGCTCCGAGATCTGCACCTGTAGCGCAAGGAACGGATTGTCGGCTGCCGCGGGCCTGCGGGCCGCTGCCACGCCGGCAGCCAGTTGTTGCACGCCCTTCATCCACGGGTTGCGATCGGCGAAGATCGTGTAGCTGAGCCTGAGCGGGTCCAGGGATTAAGTCAGGTCCGCCGCCGGCTTGTTGGCAAGAGCGCGCACCAAAGGCTGGGTCAAGGTACGGTAGATCGAGAGGTTCAGCTCCGACAGCCGAGCCACGGCGGCGAAGGCGCGATCGTCATCGGGGCTGTTGCGGCCGAGCGCGCGGATGTCGTCGAGCGAGCGAGCCTCGAAGCGGGCGATCCAGTCGCCGGTGATGAAGCCGTCCGCAGGCACATCCGCCGGCCGCGGCACAATGACCATCTCATAGAGGCCAGGCGACAGGCAGTCGATCACGTCCATCAGTTGCACGAACTCTTCGTCCTGTTTTGCACCCACCTTGGCGGAGACGAAGAGGGCGAGATGCCCGATCTTGTGGCTCAGGGAGTACACGATTGTCCGGCCGGTGGCGCGGATGTCGTCGACGTCCCGATACAGATCGAGAATCCAGCCGAGTGTCTGCGGCGGCGGACTGATGTTGTCTTCCGTGGAGGTGAACACAATGATCGGCGAGGTGATGTTGCGGACATCGAAGGTCGTGCCATCATGCGACTGCAATTCGTTGCGGGTCAGCTTGTCGCCGATGAAGAGGTTGTCCACCAGAAACTGCAGCTCGTCACCGTTCAGCGCGATGAAGTCGCCCCACCACTTCTCGAACTTGAGAAAGCGTTCCGCCCCGGTGTCGATGTCGGCATAAACTCCATACTGTTTGCCCCACAGCCAATTGGCCGGGTTCAGGACGTCGAAGTTCAGGATCAGCCCGGTGCCGTCGAACTTCCCATTGCCGAGGTCGCTGGTCATTGCGGTGAGCCAGCTGCCGCCGAGCAGGCCGCCGGAATAGCGCATCGGGTTCTTGCCGTGCACGCCTTGCCAGTACGACATCGGGGAACCCGCGACCAGGCAGGGCCCGAACAGGTCCGGCCGCAGCATGGCTACCATCAGCGTCTGATAGCCCGCCTGGCAGTTCCCGATGGCAAACGGACGCGGGGCATCGGGGTGAAGCTCGACCACCCGTTCGAAGAACCTCACTTGTCCCTCGACGACATCGAGGAACTGCTGGCCGGGTGCAGGCTCGGCGCCGAACCCGATGAAATAAACCGGATGGCCGGCATCTAGGGCGTCGCCGATCTCGCTGTCCGATTTGAAGCCGCCGATGCCCGGCCCCTGGCCGGCCCGCGGATCAATCACCACGACCGGCCGCTTGCGGGGGTCGGTCGCGAGTCCCGGCGGCGGCACGATGCGCGACAACGCGTAGTTGATCGGCCGCGGCAGCGACCGGCCGCTCATCAGCACTTCTGGATCGAAGCGCAGCACAGTCGCCATCGGCCGTGATGTAATCTCGATCTCTTCGTTGCCACGCTGCCGCAGCAGATCGAGGAAGAGAACGCTGCGCTGGAACGCATCGACCATGTACTCCGGCCAGTTCGTCATGAAGTTGCCGGAAAACGGTGCGGAGAGCTTCGGAAAAGCAAGCAACTCGAGGCCGAGCGGGTTTTTTGCCGATGCCGACTTTGATATTAGCTCATGCGCCATTTTGAACTCCTAAGTAATTCCTTCGAGACAGCCGTCGGCAGCCGACCTGCAGTAGGGACGCAAGGTGTGCCGATTGCCCCTCCGGCTTCTTGATCTCGGTCAAAACACGATGGAATCGTTCGACCACCCGTCCGCTGACATCGAGCCCGTTGCCTTGTCCGGCATGCAATCCGCAGCACGCCATCCGAATGCGTCAGTGCAACGCCTCCAGCGTCAGGGCAATGCCTTGGCCGCCGCCGATGCAAAGGGTGACGACGCCGCGCTTGATGCCGTCACGCTGCATCGAATAAAGGAGCCGTGTTGTAAGTACCGCGCCAGTTGCGCCAATCGGATGACCGTGTGCGACGGCGCCGCCTTCGACGTTCACAATGTCTTCGGCCAAACCGAGTTCCCGCGTGACCGCGATAGCGATCGCGGCGAATGCCTCGTTGATCTCAATGCGCTGAATGTCGGCGATCTTCCAGCCGGCGCGCGCGAGTGCCTGACGTACGGCGGGAACAGGGCCAAGTCCGAACATTCCCGGCTCGACCGCGCCGATGCCATAGGACACAGTCGTGCCATCGGCTTGAGATCCTGCTTCTCGGCCCATCCGCGCTCGGCGACGATCATCGCCGACGCGCCGCTGTTCAGACCGGGCGCATTGCCGGCGGTGATTGTCCCATCCTTACGGAACGCCGGACGGAGCTTGGCAAGGGACTCCAGCGTAGTGTCAGGCCTGTTGCTTTCGTCCTTGTCGAAGACCTTTATCCCTTTGTGGCCGTGAACCTCGACCGGCGTAATCTCTTCCTTGAATTTGCCGGCCGCTTGTGCTGCGGCAAAACGTTGCTGTGAGCGCAATGCCCAGCGATCCTGTTGTTCACGGGTGATTTGGCGAGACTTCGCCAGATCTTCCGTGTGCCAACCTGAGTGTTCTCCGGAAAATGCATCATTGAGGCCATCGCGCAACATGCTGTCGTAGAGCTGCCCATCGCCCATGCGGTAGCCCCATCGTCCGTTGCCGACGAGGTAAGGCGCCATATCCATGTTCTCCATGCCGCCGGCGACGGCGCTGTCGAGCATGCCGAGCATGACCTCCTGCGCCGCCGACGCGATGCCTTGCGCGCCAGAGCCGCAGACGCGGTTGACCGTCATGGCGGGAACATCGACCGGTATGCCGCTATGAACGGCGGACTGCCGCGCTGGGTTCATCTTGTTGCCGGCCTGGATCACGTTGCCCATCACCACAGTGCCGACCTTCGCGGGGTCGAGTTTCGAGCGATCGAGCACCGCCTTGATGGCAACCGCGCCCAAGTCCGGGGCCGATGTTGTTTTTAGGCTCCCGTCATAGGTTCCGATCGGGGTCCGCACGGCTTCACAAAGAACGATGTCACGCGTGGCCATTTGCTTCACTCCTGTTCGAGATTAAATCCGTCCCTATTCATATTTAGGTAATCCGTGGAACGATCAGCACGACTATTTCGGCGCAGGGCTGAACATTGGGTGTGGTAGTGCGCCGCAGCGACATCAAGCTCCAGCGTCATGGCGGCGGCTCCGGCTGCGCGGACGGCGGCACTTGCAAAACGGTTGCGATCTGACCGCCGACCAGCTCCGAGACCATGACGATTCGGCCATCCGGGAATTCGAGGGCGTCGTACTCGTCATGGGGATTGTCGATATTGAACTGTCGAAACCTTGCGGTCTTGTAACTTCTGGAGAACCTAAGCAGGCTGAAGCGGTGGTAGTATCGGATGCCCTTTTCGAATCCCAATTCCGTGCCGGGAAGGATACGGACGGCCATGTCGGGCTTTCCGGCGGCGGCAAAGCCGCAGGCGCTCGATCTCGCCGTCACTAGTTTGTCCCCGACTTTGGCCGGCGGCGAGGCAACGGGACTACACATTAGGCCGCTCCTCTCTGATGCGTTACGGTCAAATCCGTAGCCCGCCGTCGATCTCCAGAATCCGACCGTTGTAATAGTCATCCTGCAAGATGAAGAGTGCGGCGCACGCGATCTCCTCAGGTCGGGCGAACCGCCGCAGCGGAATGGTCGAGACGATTCGGTCTTTCACCTTCGGCGGGATCGTCGCGACCATGCTGGTCTCGGAGAATCCCGGAGCGATTCCGGCGACGCGGATGTGGTAGCGCGCGAGTTCCTTGGCCCACGTCACGGTCATGGCGGCGACGCCGGCCTTGGCGGCGGCGTAGTTGGTCTGCCCGACATTGCCGGCGCGCGAGATGCTTGAAATGTTGATGATCACGCCGCCGTGGCCACTCTCGATCATCTGCACAACGGCCTCGCGGCCGCACAGAAACACGCCTCTGAGATCGACCGCGATCACTCGGTGGAATTCCGTCACCGACATTTTTTTCTGCACCTTGCCGTCAGCCGCCTTCACTAACAGGGCGTCGCTAGTGATGCCCGCATTATTGATGAGGCCGTCGACGCTGCCGAAGTCCTTGTGGACGCTGTTGAACAGCGACTCGACGGCCGGCTCGTCGGTCACATCGGCTGGGTAGTCTTTGACCTTACCGCCCGCGTTCGTGCAGAGCCGTACCGTGTTCTGGAGTTTTGCGTGATCGAGATCGACCAGTGCCAATTTGGCGCCGTGGCCGGCGATGATTTCGGCCATCTTCTGGCCGAGTCCTTGCGCCGCCCCCGTGATCACGATCACCTTGCCTTGCAGATCCATTTGACGCTCCGAGACTGTTTCAATCTCTCGCGGCTACGACCGCCCGCGTTTCCGATCATCTCCTTTTGCTTACTTCACGAAGACGTAGCGTCCCGGTGCATCCTCAATCGCCGCAAAACCGGCTGCCGCGTCGCCGAGCGGCGGCGGTTCGACCGGTTCGCCGGATCGCGCGGCGAGCCACGCGCTCCATGCCGGCCACCATGAACCCTCGTTCGGCACATGTTCGGCACGCCATTTTTCGGGATCGTTGTAAGTTTCGCCGTGCTCGCGCACAGCCATGCGGAAATGCCGATGCGGATGACCCGGCTCGGAGAGAATGCCCGCGTTGTGCCCGCCGCTCGTCAGCACGAACGTGATCTCTGCGTCGGTTAAAAGATGGAGCTTGAAGACCGAGTGCCAAGGTGCGACGTGGTCGCGCTCGGTGGAGACGACGAAGAGGGGCTGGCGGATGTCGGGCAACGCTACTGGGCGGTCATCCACTTTGAATCGACCCTCGGCGAGGTCGTTGTTGAGAAAAAGCGACCGCAGATATTGCGAATGCATGCGGAAGGGCATGCGTGTCGCATCGGCATTCCAGGCCATGATGTCGATTGGAAACGACTGCTCGCCCATCAGGTAGTCGTGGATGCTACGCGACCAGATCAGATCGTTCGATCGCGCTATCTGAAACGCCCCGGCCATCTGCCTGGAGTCGAGGTAGCCACGCTCCGACATCATATCTTCGAGGAATGTGACCTGGCTCTCGTCGATGAAAAGCATAAGCTCGCCGGCCTCGGTGAAGTCGACCTGCGCGGCGAACAGGCTCAGGCTCGCTAGCCGCTCGTCACCGTCGCGCGCCATCGCCGCGGCGGTGATCGCAAGCAGCGTTCCACCGAGGCAATAGCCAACCGCATGCACCTTACGGGCGCCGGTGATGGCGGTCGCCGCCTTGATCGCCGGGAGCACGCCTTCGGTGCGATAATCGTCGAAACCGACATCGCGGTCCTCAGGGCCGGGATTTTTCCAGGAAACCATGAATACGGTGAAGCCTTGCCGGGTGAGAAACTTGACCAGAGAATTCGCCGGCGACAGGTCGAGGATGTAGTATTTCATGATCCAGGCCGGCGCGATCACGATCGGCTCCGGGCGGACGCGATCGGTTGCAGGCGCGTATTGGATGATTTCCGCAAGACGCGTGCGCAGGACGACCTTGCCAGGCGTCACCGCCACTGTTTCCCCGACCTTGAATGCCTCCGTGCCACGCGGCAGCGCGTCACTTCGCGCTCGCGTCAAGTCCGCAATCAAGTTCGCGTAACCGCGCACCAGATTGGCGCCCAACTCGGCGCGGGTGCGCGCCAGGACCTCCGGGTTTGTCACGATGAAATTCGAGGGAGCTACGGTATCGAGGAGCTGCCGCGCCGTAAAATTTGCCATATCGTCGTGGCGCTGGCTCACGCCGCGCACATGCGTCGTCGCCCCTTCCCACCAGCGTTCGATCGATAAAAAATTGTGAGCGTAGACGTTGAATGGAAAAATCCGCCAGTCCGGGGCGCGAAAGCGATCATCGTGCGGCAATGCTCGCTCGGAGGGGTCGCCGGGCGAGCCGAACGCGGATTGCGCGGCGAAAGCAAAATTGTCCGCCGCTCCGGCGATCGCTTGCTGTGCCAGTTCAGCCTGCTTGCCGGGCAAGAACGCAAGATGCACCCACCAGTCGAAAAAGGCTCCTCCCAGCGCGGCGGGCGATACGCCCAGCGTCGCCTGGGAAATGGCTGCCTGTGCCGCACGGTCGAGAACTCGAAACGCAGTGTCGGGAGGCGATTTCTGAACTACAGTCCCTTCGGCTGCGGTTTTGCTCGCTCGCGGCACTACAGTGTCACGCGCGCGGACGAGGGTGACAGGCGGCATGATCACCTCCATTGCCACTCGCTCGGCCGGCTACGTGCCGTGGCCGCCACCGCCTTTGATCAGCGACCCGTTGGGCAGCAGGTGGGTGGCCGCCTCCATGAACTTCTGGGTATCGGCGAGAAGATGCTTACCGTCTTCCGCCATCATTTCAAAGCGCCGGCTGGCCCACTCCTGGTAAGCCGCCATCGCGTCCGGGATGGAATGCGCCGCCGTCAATTTGGCTGCAAGCTCGGAGGCAAGATTTGTTTCTGCCTGGGCGCGATCGAACCATTGACGGTTCATCTCTTGGAGCTTTTCGACAAGCTCCTTCTGGGTGTTGACGAACTCCTCAACGCGCTTTTTCCCCATCTCGGCAAACTCGGCGGGCATCAGATTCGTCGACGAGGATTTTTCTTTTTGGGCCATGACACAACTCCCTGCTGATTGCGGCAACTCCGAAGCGCTGATCGGCGCAAAATGGTACCTTAGCGAGCGAGAAGTCGGGGGCGGGAGCCTCGGAATCTACTCAGAGACCGGTTTCAGCAAAAACCTACCGAGGTCACCATTGACCAACTGGAGCATTGGCGTAGATCAGGGACCATGTCGTAACATGCTATGGACATGCGACGTTTGGGAGCAACCAGCAGGGTTCGCAGACATTTGATTTCTGAAAATTGCGTAATGCTCTCGTCACTAAACCGCCGTTCTTTCACTTCCTCATGTATCTGGAGCACGCCGTTGTCGCGCCAAGCGTCCGGCTTGGACTGAAGGAGATTTCACATGATCAAGACAGACATTATCTCTGGCAACGTATTGAGGATCATGGCACCGGAGAAATTGAAGGCTGACGACTTTCGCCGAGTTGCGCCGAAAGTCGATTTTATTATCAGTCGGTACGGGAAAATCAGGCTGCTGATTGATGCTTCCGGGTTCAATGGCTGGGAGAATATCGCAGCCTTTGAAAATCATGCTGGATTCGTGAAAAACCACCAAAAGAAGGTGGATCGCATCGCAGTCATTGTCGCGCACGACTGGCAGCATTGGCTGATCGGCGCGGTCAGAATTTTCCTGCATCCGGAGGTAAGAGCCTACGATAAGAGCCACGAGAGCGAGGCGCTGAAATGGATCGTCGGATAAGCCGCCGAGGCGCGTGAAGACGGATTGAACGGAAGCAGTGAAATTCGCGCGGTGAAACGCAAATTACGTCTTGGTCATCGGTCACACTTTTCCCGTTACGGCTGATCGCTCGATCGGGCGTCGTCGCAATGGCTGCGAAAATTCTTCTCATAGGCCTGATCGACCGTTGTGGATGCGTCGTATGCGGGGCTGTCTTTGACCCTCTGACGATCGACATTGAGGTTGACCAGGTTGTTCGTCCAATCGATCTCTCGTACCGACCGTGGCGAGATCAGGACCGTCTTCCCGGGCCACCAGTTCTGCGTATCGACGACGAAGTATCGGATGCTCCAATCAGCATCCTCGACCAGGAAGCCCTCTACGTGACCGATTTCGCCGCCGCTGGCATGGATATGGTACCCGGTGACTGCTTCGATGCTACGCAGATGCGGATCGTCTTTGCTTCGCTGGGCAGCAGCAATATCCTCCGCAAGCAGCCTGGATTCCGGGACAGGCGACACCGCTCTGGCGCCGCCCCCATAGCCGTAGCCGCCCATCAAAAGGTCGGTGCCCCAATACGGTTGCCAGCCATAATAATCGTAGATGTTGGTCTCTATCTGCCGCGACACTGGCCGATCGGTGCCGATATCCGGGCTGTCCTTGACCTGCTGCATGGTCAGTCCAACCGCGAATTCGCGTCCATTCGGATCCAGGTCCTTCAACACGGAGGGGGGCAGAAGGACCTTGCGACCGGAGAGCCAATTGCCTGTATCGACGACCAACCATCGAACCAACCAACTGGCGTCGTCAAATAGAAAGTCGCTTACGGTACCAAGCCGACCATCACTTGCCGCAATGGCATAGCCATTGATCACTGATGCATTCCACAACATTGCGCGCGTCTCTCGCTTGCACAGAGGGCACTTGAATATCGATCAGCTGATACGTCAGTCTTTGCCCTTGTCCGAGAGGTGCGTCCTCCAGTAAGCATCCACTTTCTGACTCTGGTGGTCGAAGTGGCCGGGGATCGAGAATTGATCCTTGTTTACTTGTGGAGCGGCGTCCAAGACGCCTTTGGTCACGTTAAGCACGAGCAGCTTGACGTTGGGGGTTATCTTGAAGTCGTCCCAAGGGACTGGAACGTATTTTTCATCAATCCCGAAAATCCCGCCTCGGGCGATCACCAGATAGGCGATTTTGCCGTTCTGCGGACTCATCACGAGGTCTTCGATGCTGCCGAGAGCTTCGCTCTGTGGATTACGCACCTCGGTGCCGACCAATTCGTCGGACCGGAACGAGGTATTCGTGCTTGTGACCGGCTGCGCGGCGGCGATCTGCAGCTGCCGCCAGCCCTGCACATCCGCCATCGGCATCTTGCCGCTGTGCATATCAGCCACGTAAACTTTGTAGATATCGCGGGTTGTGGCGAGCACGTCCTCACACGGCTGCTGTTGGCCTTGTCGGGCGAGAATGTTGGCGGAGGCAATAAGGGTCCGAAGCTCATAGCCCGGCCGGGCGTTCCGGTAACCGATTCCGGTTTCTTCTGTCGGAGGGCCATAGAGGCCATATCCCTCCATCGGATAGCCGAACCCGTCGCCAGATCCGCCCAGCCAGTAGCCCTCCTTTGCCATCTGATTGTCGAAGGCACGCAGATCGTTAAGGCACCTCTCTGCTGGCTTAACGGCGACGACCCTCTTCTCAGTGGGAGAAGACTTCTCACTGGACGCCGGTTGGGTCGCGGTACCGGCTACTGGAGGCTCAGCCGCGAGCAGCGGGATGGAAAGACAAAGGCAAATGCATGCTGCCACGGAGCCGACTAATGTCGAGCGTTTCATGTGACGCATCTCCTTGTTGCTGTTTTGACCCGGCGTCTAACCTGGATTGCCGCCGCACGAGATTGCCGCTGCATGCCCCGGGGAGTTTGAAGTAAGGGTCGTCGCAAAATTTCGGTAGACTCGGAAATCTACTCAGATACCTTGCGCGAAATCAGTCTTAGCCGATGAATGGCCCTAGCTTCGTCAGCGCACTATTTTATTTGCGGAAGAGTGCCCTCCGCCTCGGTGGGTTGTTCAGGGCTGCGCCGTGACGGCTTGACCATTAAAGATGCGACGGTGGTGCCGAGCGCGCGTTGGACGGCCCGAACGAGGTCGGATTCATCAAAGGGCTTCTGAATTGCCACTGCGTCCGGCTTAAGCGCCCGGACCGTTGAAATATCACCGCTGATGAAAATGTGCGGAACGAACCCAGTGCGGAGTATCTCCTCCATGGCAGAGACGCCACTTCCGTCGCCCAATCGCGCATCGACGATCATCAGGTCTGGCCTGCATTGAACAGCGGCGGCCATCGCACCAGCCTCGGTCGCCTCGATCGCGCAAACGTCATGGCCCATCGCTGCGAACATGTCGGCCAAGAGCATGGCGATCATGGCGTCATCCTCTACTACGAGGATGCGGAGTGCCTTCATCGCGTTCCCCTCCGCCTATGATTGCGAAATCGGCTTAGTCACCACACGCGACCTGGGGCTCGATCGCAGCATCGAGCGCCCCACGGGACGGGAGCCCCACATCTTGCTTTGCGTCTTACGCGTGGGTGCAACGTTGTCTCAAGCATGGCGATTGGACCGAACGTCGTTAGCCACGGTGAGCCTCAACGGGCCAGCGGCCTGCAACTCAATGTGACTCGACTTTGGTACTGGTCTACTAGGCCTCATTCAGCTCATTCTCGGCCGCAGTGGGGCGTGTGCGGATCGGCATCAGCGATCCAATCACGATGGAGACGGTAGGAATCCTCATAACAGCCTTCGTTGCGTCTCACGACCTTAACGTGTCGCGTGTCCCGCTATTTCAAAATGAACCCGGCTGCACCATTCAGCCACTCGCATGGGCGAGATGACCTGCCGGCTCCGCCGCTTTCACGCCTGCATGCACATCAAGGCGTGAAGGCTTGAGCGTGCCGAGGATCGCCTTGGCACGAGCCACTTCCTCGGCCGGGCCGTGCGCCATCACCAGAAAACTATCGGCTTTTATCGCGGTCTCGTATTGGATCACGCTGTCCTTCGGGATGCCAATGCCATAGAGCGCTGCACCGAGCGCGCTCAGCCCGCCAACAACGATGGCATTGCCGATGCCGTAGACCGCCATGGAGGCCAGATATCCAAGTACGATGACATGCCCCACAACGGGAATGGTCAGGAACAGTCCACCAAAGAACATGCCCCAGAGACCGCCCCAGAACGCACCCCGCGTACCCCAAAACTTGATCCGGTCGCCCTCGTTGTAGAAGCCGACGACCTTTTCGTCAGTTCGATATCCCTTACCGACAACGCTGAGATTCTTCATCTCGAAGCCGGACGCGCTGAGCTTTTTCACGGCTGCTTCTGCCGCATTATGGTCTGCAAAGACTGCGATGACGGTGTCAGCTTTTTCCACTTGATCCTCCTTCAGGACGAGCTTGGCAATGGTCGTTTAGCGCGCTTCGGCTTAACCACGACGCCAAGGAAACGCGTTAACCAGCAAGTCCCACAATATTCGTAAGTGATGCTGCAAAGGTAGGCTCGGAAACTACTCAGCCTTGTTCCTGTGCGTTCGTTGCATCTGATACGTTCATGCGTCTGAACGCTGCACTAGGTGATCGGCGCCGATTGCCGACATGTCCTAATGTGGCCATGCGGAGACCAAGGCTCGCCGCAAGGTCTTCATCCGCAAATTGCAGACGACTTCGATCAAACTTCCATGCGCCGCGCTGTCTCTACAAGGGACGCGGGAGACAGGCTGAATCGGTGCCGCGTGCGTGCGCGTCACAGCCTTTCAGCGTCTCGCCTGCTGCAGCGATAGGTCAAAGCGCTCGCGCATTCCAATAGCGGTTCTCGTCCATCGCTGGGCAAGGACGTGAGCCACCGGTCTCTGAGTAGATTCCGAGGCTACCGCCCTCGATTTTCCGTTCGCTACGGTACCAGTTTGCGCGATCGGCGCTTCGGAGTTGCCGCAATCAACGATTTCCGGATCGGTGGTCTCTGGTCCGAACCCGGAATACCGCAGCGGATTTGGAGTGGAACGATGAACGAGACCCCGACGGTGGTCCCACAACGAAGACGGTCTGCGCACGAAAAGGGTAGCACTACCGGAATGCATCCCTCTTCGCGGCATCTACTGAGACCCATAATTGTCGCTATAATTCTACTCGTCGCTGTTCTGGTGGGCGTCACCGGTTATCTGGAACAATGGCTGTGGATGCGGCAGCTCGATTACACCGGCATCTTCTGGACGCTTCTGTCTGTTCAGTGGGTGATGTTTTGCTCGGCTTTTGTCGTTGCTTTTCTGTTCCTGTGGTTCAATCTCCGCCAGGCTGCTAAAAATAGCGCGGCCTTCAGCAGAGACGGTCAAGCATGGAGACTTGATCTGCCACGACACTCTCTTTTGTCCAGAGCCGATACGGACACGCAGCCAAATATTGAGTTGTCTCCAAGGTTATTGAAGGCGGCCATCGTATTGATCAGTGCCGGCGTCGCCTTGTTTCTTGCGGGTGGTTTCTATTCTGAATGGGATACTTACCTCCGCTTTCGTTACGGCGGGTCCTTCGGAGTTGCCGATCCGTTATTCGGGGTCGATGTCGGGTTTTATGTCTTTCATCTGCCCTTCTATGTCCTGTTGCAAAGCAGCCTGACGTTGCTGGCGATCTTGACCCTTGGGATCGTCCTTGCGACCTACGTGTTCCTAGGATTACAGCAGGCGAGCGCGGGCGCAAGGATTGCGATCGGCGCTAACGCCACGTCACATCTTTCAGTGCTGCTTTTTATTCTGGTTGCCAGTTTTGGATGGGGCTTTTACCTCGATCACTACGAACTCGTCTATTCAACCCTGGGCGTCGTCTATGGGGCTGGCTATGCGGCGGATCATGTAACGCGCGTTGCCCTCTGGACCATGGTCGGCGTCTCGGCGGTAGCGTGTGTACTGCTGGCGCTCAATTTCTTCCGCCCGCGTCTCACGATGTTGGCTGTGGGAGCCGGGGTGTACGTGGCTATATGGATCGTTGGCATAGGTCTGCTACCCTTCGTCTTCCAGAAGTTCTTTGTGCAGCCGAGCGAGCTGGCGTTGGAAACGCCCTACTTAAAAAATTACATCGAGTTCACGCGGAAGGCCTACAACCTGGATGCTATCCAAGAAACGTCCTATCCAGCTCTCGCGGATTTGACGCCCGAGGTGATCGCGAGGAACCAAGATACGATCCGGAACATTCGTCTATGGGACTCGCGGCCGCTACTTCAGACCTATCAGCAGACGCAGGCGATACGGCTCTATTACCAGTTCTATAACGTGGATACCGACCGTTATCACCTGGCGGACGGCTATCATCAGGTCATGCTTTCCGCCCGCGAGCTCTCGCCGGAACTTCCTGCGAAAGCGCAGACCTGGGTCAACCAGTATCTGCAGTTTACGCACGGCTACGGCGTGGTCATGAACTTCGTCTCGAAGACCGTCGGAGGAGGGTTTCCGCAATACTTGCTCGAGAACGTCCCAGCCGAATCTGCCTTCGGCCTGACCATAACCCAGCCCGCCATTTACTACGGACAATCGATGCCGGGATATCGGATCGTCGCGACCGGCATCAAAGAGTTCGACTACCCTAAGGGCAATGACAATGTCTACACCAGCTACGGCGGAAAAGGCGGAATCCCGTTAGACAGTTATTGGAAGAAGCTTTTGTTCACCTGGACTAAAGCTGACGTCAACATTCTATTGACGTCCTATCTCAAGCCTGAGAGCCGCATTCAGATCCATAGAGACGTTCGCGAGCGCGTAGCGCAAATCGCTCCATTCTTGCGCCTCGACAATGATCCCTACGCCGTATTGAGCGAGGGTAAGCTGTACTGGATCCAGGATGCCTACACGGTCTCGAATTACTTTCCATACGCAAATCCAGAGCGGCGAGCGCAGTATGAAACCGCGTTGGAGCAGAGCCCGGGTGGACCCGACGCAGGAGGGACCGAGGCCCGCTCCACGGCTGGGTTTGACGGACTCAACTACATCCGAAACTCCGTGAAGGTCGTCGTGGACATGTACGACGGAACCGTCCGCTTCTACGTCATGGATTCAAAGGATCCAGTTCTGTCGGTCTATCGGCTGGCGTTTCCCGGCGTGTTCAATGAATTGAGCGAGCTGTCCGCGGACCTCAAGAAGCACCTGCGCTATCCAGAGAATCTCTTCACGGTCCAGGCCGACCAATACAGGACCTTCCACATGACGGATCCTCAGGTTTTCTACAATCGGGAAGACCTGTGGACGGCTCCGATGGAAAAGTACGAAGGCCAGGCGCAGCCTATGCAGCCCTACTACATCCTGACGAAGCTTCCCGGAAGCGACCAGCTTGAGTACCTGCTCATGACTCCCTTTACGCCACAAAACCGGGACAACATGATCTCCTGGATGGCCGCCAGGTCCGATTTTCCTGAATATGGGAAAATGCTCTTTTACGAGCTTCCGAAGGAGAAGCTCATCTATGGACCAAACCAGGTCGAGGCGATGATCGACCAAAACACTATAATTTCTCAGCAGCTCACTCTCTGGAATCAACAAGGGTCGCGGGTGATCCGCGGGAAGCAAATCGTAACTCCGATCGAGAACTCGTTCCTTTACGTGGTGCCCTTGTACCTGAGAGCCGAAGGCACGAACTTTCCGCAGCTGAAGCGCGTCATCGCAGTTGCCGGCGACAAGGTCGTCATGGAGCCGACGCTCGACGAGGCGCTCGCCGCTCTTTTCGGTACCCCGCAGCCTCAAGCGACGCCCGCAGCGCAAGCAATCGGCGCGGCCGCAAAGGTGACGACCGGCCAGCTGGACGCTGGCCAGGCGAGAATGCAATTCGAGGATGCCGAGAAGGCAATGCAGCAAGGGGATTGGGATAAATTCGGAAAAGCGATGGAGGCGCTCAAACATCTCTTGGCTAATCCGGCCATGTAGTTTCCGAGCCTCACTGGACGCCACCGTGCAAGTTCTCCGTGTTGTTGGATAAGCGCCAATGCAATTCGGTGATTGAAATGAGCAGCTCCGCTTCAGCTTCTGTCCTCGGAATCGAGTTTGACGAGTTTCTATTCGCACCAATCGGCGAGGACAGAAATGACATGCCGCTCAGCGTGCTTTCAGCGCTGGCGCGATTGGATATCGACCCTTGGCAAGAGGCCGACAAATTAGCTCGCTTGCCGGGGGAAACTGCAACCCAGAGATTGGCGTCGTTGATTGCGACACTGCCTGACTGGCCATCGATGCATCTTGACAATGGGACGATTGCCGCTCGCTTGATCGCGCTTTTGCCGACCCGAACTCGTTCCAATATCCCGTCGCGCAAGACGTTGCTCGGCGGCGGAGCGGTGACAAAGCCTCGGACCGTCATATTCATGATCTTTATCTATGTGACCATTGCGGTTTTCATGATGGGTGCCCAATGGATCGCCGCAAGCCGTGAACCGCCGGCGCAACTCGACGGTGCTCATGCGCCGGCCTCAACGCTCGGAATGAACTAGAAGCACTCCCTAAGCATTGTCTTGCAGCATATCGGCGGCGTTGATCTGGATCATAGTCACGACCGCACCTCTCGTGTCACGTTAACGTTCAGCAGATCGACCTCGCAGAAGCGAGTATCTCTCTGCTCACAGAGTGCGATTCAGTCAAAACAGCCATGAAGGGGATGTCGCCCTTCGGAGATCAAGATGACGGTTGAGCCAATTTCGCAGTCGCCACCGGTGGCAAGCCCCCGCGGCCTCGAGTGGCTCGCTGTTCCGCAGCCCGCCGCGGCGTTTTCGACCAATTTTCTTACGAGTTGGCCAGAGTACATGGTCGATGCATTCCAGCGCAGCGTTCTCTTTCTCGAACTGCTGCGGCGGCGGGGCAACGAAGAGATTGAGATCACATCACGGCCGATGGCAACCGTGCTGCGCTTCGATCACCAAGTGCTGATGAGCGGTCTGTCGCTGCCGCGACCGATCAACTACGCGCTCTCGCGCATCGTGCCGCCACCGGGCGTCGCGACCGACCCGCGCAAGCGGCCTGTTGTGGTGGTGGACCCGCGGGCTGGACAGGGGCCGGGCATCGGCGGCTTCAAGGCGGAGAGCGAGATCGGCGACGCCTTAAATGCGGGCCATCCGGTTTACTTCATCGGTTTCGGCGCCACGCCGGCGCCGAGCCAGCAGTTCCTGGACGTCGTCGAGGGACAGGTGAAGTTCTTCGAGCGGGTCGTCGAGCTCCACCCCGATGCGCCGCGCCCGTTTGCCTTCGGCAATTGCCAGGCCGGCTATCAGACGCTGATGGTGGCCATGCTGCGGCCCGATCTATTCGGCCCTTGCTTGGTCGCGGGCGCGCCGATGTCGTACTGGCAAGGCGTGCACGGCAAGAATCCGATGCGCTATTCCGGCGGGCTGCTCGGCGGCAGCTGGCTCACCGCAATGACCAGTGACCTCGGCAATGGGAAGTTCGACGGCACCGGGCTGATTCTGAACTTCGACGTCCTGAACCCAGCCAATTGGCTGTGGGGCAAACAGTATGGGGTCTATGCCGACATCGACACCGGAGCGGAGCGCTTCCTAAAATTTGAGAAGTGGTGGGGCGACTTCATCGCACTGAACGGCGACGAGTTGCAGTACCTGGTGGACAACCTCTTCATCGGCGACAAGCTGACCCGCAACGAATTGCAGTCGCATGATGGCACGACCTTCGATGTCCGCAACATTATCTCGCCGATCATTGTGTTCACCTCCACGGAAGACAACATCAGTCCGCCGCCGCAGACACTCGGCTGGATTCTCGATCTGTATCGGGACGTCGACAACGTCCGCGCCACTGGCCGGACGATCGTGTACTGCCTGAACCACAAGATCGGGCATCTCGCCCTCTTCGTCTCCGCCAAGGTGGGTGCGAAGGAGGACGAGGAGTTCGTGCAGCTGATGGACGTGATCGACTGCCTGTCGCCCGGCCTCTATGAGATGGTCATTGCACCGCGGCCGGCGGAAGTGCCCCCAAGCGGCTTCGTCACTGGCGACTGGATCGCCCGCTTCGAGGCTCGCTCGCTCGACGACATCCGCGCGCTCGGCCGCAACAGCCCCGATGACGACCGCGCCTTTGCCGCAGTGGCCCGGCTGTCGGAGCTGAACCTCTCGATCTACCGAACCTTCATGCAGCCATTGGTGCGCGCTCTTGCCAACAAGCCAGCGGCGGACCTGAACGAAGCCATGAACCCGCTGCGGCTCAGCTACACGATGTTCGCTGGTCGCAATCCGTCGATGAAGGGCGTGCAACAATTGGCTGCCAGCGTGGCAGCGGACCGAAGGCCGGCGGCCGCTGACAACCCATTTCTCGCGTTACAAACTCAGGTCTCGGAGCAGATCACGGCCGCCCTGGACGCCTATCGCGTGGCGCGTGACCAACTGGCCGAGCAGATGTTCTTCGGCTTTTACGGCTCGCCATTGGTGCAGGCGTTGCTCGGTCTCAACAAGGACAGTGAGGTACGGCCGTTCCCCGGCACTTCGCCCGAGAAGCTGGCGGCACGACAGGTCCAGGCCAACGCATGCGGGGCGAAGCTGCGAATCGGCGGATTTGACGAAGCACTGACCCGAGCGGTGCTGTATGTCATTGCGGCGGAGCAGATGATCGACCAGCGCTCCGCGCTCGCGTTGAACATCGCGCGCAAGAAGCTCATGCATTTATCGCTCGCCGAGTTCAAGGCGCTGGTGCGAGAACAGGCCTTTTTATTGCAACTCGAGCGGGAGCGCGCGGTGGAGGCGCTTGCATCCCTGGTACCTCAGGCGGATGCGCGCAAGGAACTGTTGAAGCAGGTAAGCGCGATCGTCGGCGCGGGCGATCCTCCGCGTGGCGCGGAGCGCGACCGTTTGGCCGAGCTGTCGCGGGTGCTGGCTGCACCGATTGCGAGGGCGGCGGCTCTTGTAACGCCTGGCCGGGCCACCGTCGCCGAGACCACTGCACGGCGTTCAGCGGGGTCGCACTGAGCGGAAGCCGCTCGATCACGCCGCAGTGTTGGACGTATACGCAGCCATGCAAACGATTTTGAACAAGACGTTCAAAGAGATCGCCGTTGGCGACTCCGCGACGGTCCAGCGCACCTTGCAGGCCGGTGACGTGCGGGCCTGGGCCGCAGCCTTCGGCGAAGTGGACATGCTCGCCGGCCACGGCGCGAGCGAGGGGGTGGCCGGCATCGTCACGGCCATGCTGACTGCGCTCGCCGGTTCGGCCCTTCCGGGCCCCGGGACTTCGATCCGCCAAACCTCGGTGCAGATCAAGGGGGCGCTGCCGATCGGTGCGGCGATGACGGCGCGGCTCGTCGTGCGGGAGAAGCGGTCGGATCAGGGGGTCGTCGTGCTGGACGGCCAGTGCACCGACCCGGCGGGTGAGATTTTCGCCACCGCGATCCTGGAAGTTCTGGCACCGACGACGCGGCAGCAACACCAGGTGGCGGAGCATCGGCTCGAGGGGTTGGTTGAGCGCTGTCGCGGTCTCAAGCCGATGCTGACCGGCGTCGTGCATCCATGCAGCGCCGATGCATTGGCCGGCGCGGTGGAGGCCGCCGAGGCGGGGCTGATCCTGCCCGTGCTGTTCGGCCCCGAGGCCGAAATCCGGCAGATCGCGGATCATGCGCGCCTCGACATCGCCAAGTGCCGGATCGTGGCCACGGACGGCTCCGAGGACTCGGCGCTGAAAGCTGCCAAGGCCGCCGGCGCCGGTAAGGTCGGGGCCCTGATGAAGGGCAGCCTGCACACCGACGTGCTCCTGCACGCGGTCATGCAGAAGGAAGCGAAACTGCGCACCGGGCGACTGATCAGCCATTGCGCGATGGTATCGGTGCCGACCTATGCGCGCCGCTTCATCATCAGCGACGTCGCCTTGAACATCGCGCCCGACACCGATCAGAAGCGCGACATCTGCCAGAACGCAATCGGTTTCGCGCGCGCGCTTGGTATTGACCTGCCGAAAGTAGCCGTGCTGGCGGCGGTCGAGATGGTAAGTACAAAAATGCCGGCCACGCTCGACGGCGCTATTCTGGCCAAGATGGCGGATCGCGGGCAGATCGTCGGCGGCATCGTCGATGGGCCGCTCGATCTTGATGCCGCGGTGGATGCGCGAAGCCGCGCGGATCAAGCACATCTCATCGCCCGTCGCGGGCGTCGCCGACGTGCTGATCGTGCCGAACATCGAGGCCGGCAACATGGTCTACAAGAATCTCGCCTTCATGGCGGACGCGCAGATGGCAGGGCTGGTCGTGGGTGCGCGGGTGCCGGTGATGCTGACGAGCCGTGCCGATACCGCCGCTGCGCGGCGCTTCTCGGCCGCCGCCGCCGTGCTGTACGCCGATGCGCTGGCGCGCGATCCCGCGCAACATTCTGCCTGAAACCGCGGAGTAAGCGGCCATGACCGAGGCAATCATCGTTATCAATGCCGGCTCTACCAGCCTGAAGTTCGGTGCCTATGCCGTGGATGCGGCGCGGTCGCTGCCGCTGCTGTGCCGGGGCGAGATCGACGGCATGGAGGACGATCCGCATTTCGTCGTCAAAATGCCGCCGGAAAGCAATGGGACACCCATGCCTGGGGCAAAGACGGCACGATCGATCACAAGACGGCGCTGCAATTCGTCATCACATGGCTGGAAGCTAATCTTGCCGACCTGAAGGTCGCAGCGGCGGGCCACCGGGTCGTGCTCGGCGGCAGCCGGTTTGCAGCGCCGGTGCGGATCGATGGCGACGTGCTGGACTATCTCGATTCGCTTGTGGTCATGGAGCCGTCGCACCAGCCCTACAACGTGCGTGGGCGCCCGCGCGCTTGCCGAGGCGTTCCCCGGGCTGCCGCAGGTCGCCTGCTTCGACACGTCCTTCCATCGGACGATGCCCGAAGTCGCTCAGATTTACGCGCTTCCCAAGGACGTGCGCGATGCCGGCGTGCGTCACTGGGGCTACCACGGCATCTCCTACGACTACATCAGCCGCCAGGTGCCGAAGTTCGCTCCGCAAGCGCGGCGCGTGATCGCCGCCCATCTCGGCGGCGGCGCCAGCATGTGCGCGATGCTGGACGGAAGGAGCGTCGAGACCACCATGGGCTTCGCCGGCGTGTCGGGCCTGCCGATGGCGACGCGCTCAGGCGACGTGCCGCCGGGCGCGTTGTTCTACCTGTTGCGCCGCAAACTGTTTGACGACGCGTCGCTGGAGAAGATGCTTTACGAGCGCGCGGGCCTGCTCGGCCTGTCCGGCATCAGCGACGACATGCGGGTGTTGCAGGACAGCAAGGACCGCGCGCCGTCGCGGCGATCGCAATATTTCGTCTACGCGATGACAAAGTATGCCGGCGCCTACGCCGCCGTGCTTGGCGGGCTGGACGCCTTCGTGTTCACCGCCGGCATCGGCGAGCATTCCGCCCCGGTGCGCGCCGCGCTGTGCGCCAAGCTGGCGTGGCTCGGCGTAAAGCTGGACAGCCGGCGAACGGTGCCAACGGTCCGCGAATTTCCGCCCCCGACAGCCCCGTGTCGGTGTGGGTCATCCCGACGAACGAAGAACTGATGATCGCGCAGCACACGCTCGCGCTTATTCGCCCGTAGCTGAGCTGACAGAGGGAACATCGCCATGACAACCCTAAAGCCGCCCAACTCAAGGCTCCCGAATCGAAGCCCGGGGTCAAGCCTAATGCGCGAGGACGACCTGAAAACCCTGCCGCTGGCAGAGGTCGAGAAAAAACTGGCATCGTCGCCGGACGGCCTCACTCAGGCCGAGGCGCAAAAACGGCTGGCGCAATATGGCCCCAACGAGATCGAGGAAAAGAAGACCAACGCGTTCCTGAAATTCCTTACCTATTTCTGGGGTCCGATCCCGTGGATGATTGAAGCGGCCGTGATTCTGTCGGCGGTGGCCCGGCATTGGCTGGATTTCGGCATCATTCTTGTTCTGCTTCTGGCCAACGCAGTGGTCGGGTTCTGGGAAGAGCACCAGGCGGGCAACGCCATCGCTGCCCTGAAGGCCAAGCTGGCGATCAAGGCCAGGGTGAAACGCGATGGGAAGTGGGTCACCCCGCCGGCGCGCGAACTGGTGCCGGGCGACGTCATACGCGTGCGACTGGGCGACATCGTGCCCGCGGATGCGCGCTTGCTGGAGGGCGACCCGATCGAAGTCGATCAGTCCGCGCTGACGGGAGAATCGTTGCCCGCCACGCGCAAATCCGGCGAGGCAGTATTTTCCGGTTCGATCATTCGTCAGGGCGAGATCGGCGCGCTGGTCTATGCCACGGGTGCGAACACCTACTTCGGCAAGACGGCGGAACTGGTGCAGGGCGCGCAAACCGTCAGCCATTTTCAACGCGCCGTGCTGAAGATCGGCAATTACCTGATCATCCTCGCGGTGGTCCTGGTGGCGATGATTATTGGCCGTCGCGCTCTTCCGCGGCGATCCGATCCTCACCACTCTGCAGTTCGCCCTGGTGCTGACCGTGGCCGCGATTCCGGTGGCGATGCCCACCGTGCTGTCGGTGACGATGGCGGTCGGCGCACGCCTGCTGGCCAAAAAACAGGCGATTGTGACCCGGCTGGTGGCGATCGAGGAATTGGCGGGCGTCGACGTGCTGTGCGCGGACAAGACCGGCACCCTGACCCAGAACAAGTTGACGCTGGGCGATCCGTTCAGCGTGAACAATATTCCCGCCGAGCAGAGTGATCCTCGATGCCGCGCTGGCGTCGCGCGCGGAAAACAACGACACCATCGATCTGGCCGTCCTGGGCGGCCTGAAAAGCGATCAGGCCTTGAAAGACTATAAAGTCATTCATTTCCAGCCGTTCGATCCGGTGCATAAACGTACCGAAGCTACCGTCACGGGTCGCGGACGGAAAGGCATTCAAGGTGGCGAAGGGCGCGCCGCAGGTGATCCTGGCGTTGTCGGCTAATGCCGCTGAGGTGAAGCCGGCCGTCGACAAGGCGGTCAACGAATTCGCCGCGCGCGGCTTTCGCTCCTTGGGCGTGGCGCGAGCCGACGGGGACGGCAAATGGCAGTTTCTGGGCGTGTTGCCCTTGTTCGATCCGCCCCGCGACGATGCCAAGGCCACCATCGCGACCGCGCGGCAGATGGGCGTGAAGGTCAAGATGGTGACAGGCGATGCGCTGGCCATCGCCCGAGAAACCGCCAAGACACTGGGGATGGGCACCAATATCCTTGATGCCAGCGGCCTGGGCGACGAAAAACAACAGGCGACGACGGCGGTGGCGAAGGCCATCGAGAAGGCGGACGGTTTCGCCCAGGTATTCCCCGAACACAAATTCCACATAGTCGATGTCCTGCAAAAGCGCGGTCACATCGTCGGCATGACGGGCGACGGGGTGAATGACGCCCCGGCCTTAAAGAAAGCCGACTGCGGCATCGCCGTTTCGAGCGCAACTGATGCGGCACGCGCGGCGGCGGCCATTGTGCTAATGATGCCCGGCCTGTCGGTGATCATCGACGCGATCAAGGAGAGCCGGAAGATATTCCAGCGGATGAACAGCTATGCGATCTACCGCATCGCCGAAACGCTACGCGTGCTGTTGTTCATGACGCTGGCGATCCTGGTCTTCAACTTTTATCCGTTGACGGCGGTAATGATCGTAATGTTGGCGTTGCTCAACGACGGCGCCATCCTGTCCATTGCCTATGACAATGTTCATTACAAGGACGAGCCTGAGGCCTGGAACATGCGCTTGGTGCTGGGGGTCTCCACAGTGCTGGGCGTCATCGGCGTCGTGGCCGCGTTTGGTTTGTTTTATCTTGGCGAGCGCGTATTTCACCTCGACCGCGCCCACATCCAGACGCTGATGTACCTGAAGTTGTCCGTGGCCGGACATCTGACGATTTTCCTGACGCGCACCCGCGGCCCGTTCTGGTCGATACGCCCGGCGCGGATTTTATGGGGCGCGGTGCTCGGAACGCAAATACTGGCGACCCTGATTGCGGTTTACGGCGTGTTCATGACTCCGCTTGGCTGGGGGTGGGCCGGGTTTGTGTGGGGCTATGCTCTGGCTTGGTTCCTCGTCAATGACTGCGTGAAACTGCTGGCCTATCGGATTCTCGATCCTGCAAAAGGCGACGGTCGATCGAACTTGACGCTACCGGCTGCGTTAGCGGCAGGGCCGCCGCCAAAGTCGCGCTGGCTATCGGCAGGATAGATCACGGCCGCGACTGTTCAAATGCCTCGGGCCGCCCAATCGGCAGCGGCGGCAAACGATGATCTGCCGAGCGGTCTGACCAGCGACGAAGCGCGCCATCGGCTGGAGAAGTTCGGCCCCAACGCGATGCCGGATAGGGCGCTCATCCTTTGCGTGCGGCGCTCAAAAAATTCTGGGCGCCGGTGCCGTGGATGCTCGAGGCGGCGATCGTGCTGGAACTGGTGCTCGGCAAATATGTCGAGGCCGCGATCATCGCCGCTCTGCTGGTATTCAACGCCGCCCTCGGACTGTTCCAGGAGAACCGCGCCCAGGCGACCCTTGCCGCGCTGAAGTCGCGGCTCGCCCTGAATGCGTCCGTCCGGCGCGACGGCGCATGGAAGACGATATCCGCTGCCGAACCGCGCCTCGCTGCCGAAGGGATGACAAAGATCAGTTCAAAGGACTTTCGCGACGGGAATACTAGTGCCACCAGGGCTAACTTTCGTGCATTTCGACCATATATACAGAAAGTCGCGTGAAGCGCGATCGTTCGAAGATACTTCGACTTTTATTTTTGGTGATACGAATGACTGACGCACAAGTAGGAATGACTGACGCACAAGCCAGGGTTGGCTTCGATTACAGCGCCGAGGCGGAGCTGTTCCCCAGGCGCAATCGGAAATCCATGCGGCAACCCGTCGGCTACAAACGCTTCGCGCACGCTGCGGATGCGGTCCGCTTCGCCATCGAAGAGCTTGCACCCGAGTTTCTTCTGGGAGCCAATCTCCAGGTTGACGAGGAGAGATACGACGGCAACGGAATTCGCCGCCTGTATGACAGCGTGGACTTTCCCCTGCCGCGCCGCGCCGGCGGCGTAGTGCGATGACCACCCGCTCGCACAGCCGGACCGTCGTCTTCCATCACCCATTTGAGCTTGAAGGCGTCGACCGGATTTTGCCGCCCGGAGACTATCGGGTCGTGACCGACGAAGAGCTGATCGAGCAATTGTCATTTCCGGCCTACCGCCGCGTCGCAACCATGATCTTGGCGGCCATCGATCCCCGTGACCTGGAGGCCGCGCAAGACCGAGACCGGGCGATGGATCGGCCAACTCCGGCGAATGCGGATCGGCCGGGCGACACCCGTTAGATTTTCCAGAAGCGAAGGTCGTGGCTTGCCGCTCCGGTAGAACGCCGGGGTCGGATCGGGCCGCTTTGGCGTCGTTCGCGTGTGTCGACGCGAAAGGACGCAACGGGAACGTGCGCGATCACCGCTGCAACAGCGCGATCAAGCTCGACGTGTCCCAGCGGCGGCCGCCCATTGTCTGCACCTGCGAATGGAACTGATCGATGAAGGCGCAGAGTAAGGTCAAGGAGAGGAGGACTTAGACCTTTGCGCGCAACCAGCCGCACGCCGGCGTGAAGCCCCCACCGCGTTGCCGTCCGACCAGCGCGCTTTGGCGTCTTGGTCCTCAAGTTCCGCCAGCGCGAGGTGCCACTCGATCGAAAGCAATGATCTCGGACTTCGGGAATTCGTTGCAGCATCGGCTTTTCACTGCCGCCACTTTCCTAACTGTTTTGTATATCGGAAATACTTGGTATGAAGAAGTCGAAATTGCGCGATCGCGACCGCCTGATCCGCGCGGTCAAACGAGTGCGATTCAAAAAAGGAGTTCGATCGTCTGCTCGGGAAGGTTCAAGCAACACGTCAGGGTCGCTCCAATTGAAACTTTAAGATAATGGAACCGCACAAATGGCGGAAATTGCGCAAAGTCGCGGTGAGCTGGTGAAATCCACTTCTGACGAGGAACCTGCCGCACATCCGTTGTACGATGAGACCGCTGTCAGCGAGCAAGGGATGCCCGGCGGGGCCGATGTCCGCGGGGTCTTCCAAGGCGGACTATTCATGCTAGCTCTCCTCGCCGCACTCTATGCCGGGCGGGAGATCGTGCTGCCGATCGTCCTTGCCATCATCCTCAATCTTCTACTGCAGCCTGCCTTGCGGGCGTTAGAACGACTTCATGTGCCGCGAATGCTCGGCGCCCTTCTTCTGATCGCGCTGTTGTTTGGCACCATCGTCGCATTCGTCACCGGAATGTCCGGACCAGCCAGCTCCTGGGCGGCAAAGCTGCCGGAGGGCTTGCCGCGCCTGCAGGAACATCTGAGCTTTATGGGCGCGCCTATTGAAGCAGTTCGGCGATTTTGGCAGCAGGCGCAGGGCTATGTAAGCGGCGGTTCGCAACCGACCGCCGGCACGTCCCAGGCCCCGGCTATTGGAGCCGGTCTCTTGCTGACTATATTTTCGAACACCAGTGCCTTCGCGGCAGGCTTCTTGGAGACGGTTCTCGTACTTTTCTTCCTGCTGCTTTCGGGCGACACGTTCCTGCGCCGTCTCGTCGAGGTCCTGCCGAACTTCAGCGACAAGCGGCAGGCAGTCGAAATCTCACAGCACATCGAACACGACGTCTCGGCCTACCTGATCACCATTACGATTATGAATGCGGTCGTGGGAATCGCGACCGTACTTGCGATGTGGCTTTGCGGCTTGGGTGATCCGATATTATGGGGGGCGGTCGCCTTTCTGCTCAATTACGTCCCGATCCTGGGGCCAATGATCGGTGTCGCGATGTTCACGCTAGCCGGTCTGCTTACCGCAAAGACGCTGTGGCCGGCCTTGTTGCCAGCCGGGTTGTACTTCGTAATTCACCTCGTCGAGGGCGAGACCATTACGCCGATGCTGTTGGCGCGGCGCTTTACGCTCAATCCCGTCCTTGTCATCCTGGCGCTTATCTTCTGGTATTGGATGTGGGGCGTGCCCGGCGCGATCCTGGCAGTGCCTATGCTCGCAATCACGAAGATCATTTGCGACCGAATCCGGATGCTAGCAGCCTTTGGGCATTTTCTTGAGGGGTAGGCCCACCGAATTGGTAGGAAGTTCAGCGTGCAAGGACCGCGCCCAAATCGCTTTGGTTCTGCGCGTCAGCCAAAGTTTGGTCTTGACCGGAATTTGCAAAAGCCGCGTGCTTCTTTCAGCATGGGGGATCACGCTCCTTGTGGGTCGGAATACAAATCGCTGAATGCTCATCGCCAAACGGCGCAGCTCGCCCCTCCAGAGCACACACAGCAACCCAAGCGCAGATGATGGCGTCGAGCGCGTTCTTGTGTTCTTGTAGGCCTTCACCTGCATACCAGTCGCGTTCGGCTCAAGCCTCGGCAAGGCGCTGCCACACCAGCGATCTCGCCCTCGAGCAGCATTACGATCTGGCTCCATTGTCGATATAGGCGGGCACGCCGCTCCGCCAGAGCCAATAGCTCCGAACCTTTGAGGGGCTTTGTAGGGTAGTCGTTCGGCCGCACCCGCGAGCTCTACAAGAGCCGGGTGAGGATACACTTCGATCACACCTAATCGCGCACCGTAGCGAGTAGCCAGCGGCGGCTTGGACAGAACGGCAACGCAAAGATTGTTAGGTTCTTGGCCGGTGCCTTTGTCTTGCTCTCGTTCGTCCAAGAATGGCTCCAAGGGTCCGAGGCGAGCGGCTCGAAGCCGACCCGGAATGGCGCCCGAGGCTTTCCTCAACTCTCCATTGCGGTGGATAATTTCTCCGAGTGGCCATACCCATGAGAGCCCTCATCGAATTATTTTTGCCATAAGGGAACTATCGCGTAAGTTGCGTGTTTATATATTAGCAAGGGGAAGTTACATGAAAAAGCTCATTTTCATAGTTGCCGCACTGTCCGTGGCGGCAGGTCCTGCATTCGCCCAATCCCAAGAGGATCAAGCGGCCTGTACTCCTGACGTCATGAGCCTGTGCCAGCAAGATATTCCAGATCAGGCTCGCATCATCGCCTGTCTGGTCCGCAGCAAGCTCCTGCTCAGCCCCGCTTGTTCGGGAGTTTTCCATCGGGCGCGAACGGCCAGCGCTTCTAGGACGAAACTCTGAGCCGCCGCCAAGATCGCTGCACGCATCCGGGTGATGCGGGGCGCCCTCTCATTGAAACAAGGAGTTTATTCATGACAAATCGGTTGGTCATGCTCGCCGTAATGTTTGCCTTCCTCTCGATATCTCCGGGCGCGGAAGCCCAAGGCGTTGTCGACGGTGCCGAACACGGCGCGGCTGTTGGTGATAGGGAGGCTGGTCCGGTCGGCACGGTGGTTGGTGGCGCTGTCGGCGGAGTGGTGGGTGGAGTTGAAGGTGGCGTGAGGGGCGTGCTAGGATTGCCACATCATCGCTACCACCGGCATCATTATAGCGCTCGCTAGCACAAGCTTTCGTGGTGGTCGGCTGAACTGCCTTCGGGACCCATTCATCGCAAAATATCGATTCCGTTACGGTGGCCAGCGGGCGTTCTTCCCTTGAGGACATCGGAATTCGGGGATTTCAAATGTTGAGACCATACAGTGCCCTGCTCATCGCGACGGCAGCGTCGGCGAGCGCGGTTATTCTCACAATATGCATCGGCGGCTTGGCGGTCTTTTTAATTGCCGACGCGGACGATGCCAAAGCCGAATCGGTAACGAAGGTCGAGATTCACCAGACCTACGCTAAGGGAGATCGATTGCCCGTGCTGGAAAAAGGCGCAATCTGCTCCTCGCGCGGTTGGCCCTATTACGATCCGGGCTGTCTATACGACATGAGACGGCCTTTCGCCGAAATGCGAACAGTTCGGATGATCGCCCTTCATTAAATGCCCACGGAGGCTCCTCGACGCCTGCCTGTGCACTAGCCGTGTGCCGACCGACATTCCCATGATTGTAGTACGAGCAATACCAGCGGCCCGGAATGGCGGTGGATTCGTGGATTCCGGCCATCGCTAAGCTGATTACGCTTGGACCGTCGGTTCGCTGGACACATGTCGCCCGAGCGAACTGACCGGGGGGACAGGCTGGCAAATCCTGTTGCCCCTTTACCGCCAACTGTCACCGCGATGCATTCGGTGCGAACGGGAAGCCGACGTAAATTGCCAGCTTCCCTGTGGGGCCCGTTACTTCTGTTGGTTGCTTTTCGAGGTCGCGGCCTTGGATTGCTCGTTTGCACTCTGCGAGTGCTGCTGCGCTTGGTTCGCGTGTTCCTTGCCCTTGGCATGATCGTTCTTGCCGTGAGCCTCAGCAGCGGCACGATGAGACTTCGCTGCGGTTTCGTGGTTTTCCGCCGCCTTGTTGTGTGCGTCTTTCATCTTGGCTTCCTCACGGTGGCCGATAAATTTCGGCAGGCACAGTAGCGGCCTGAATAGTGGCCCCAACGAGTGCCGATGGTGTTTTTAATAAGTTGGGTCACTCTGAGAGCGGCAGGATCGTACCCCGCTCGGGGTCGACGACAGAGAGATCCGTGGCAATTGCGCAGGTCTTGAATGACCTTATGGCCCGTTGCGTCATCTTCGCCTCTCGCGGCATTCCACAGACAAGATAGTTCATTCCTTTGATGGATTCTGCGTCCCGTTAAAGAAACACGCCTGAGCCTCTTTCGATTGATTACGCGCTCAAGGGTGCGCGGGAGCCGTCCGCGGGCACAGCGCCCGGAACAGCTTCATATTGCCAAAATAGTCGCTTCCGGACACGTCGTCGGGAATTTCGGGGGTCCCGCCGTCAACCAGCACGTATTTCGGTCCATCCTCGTGGCTTTTTCGCTTGTATTGAATCTGATCGCCGAAGAAAGTCGGTGAAAGTGCCCTTTTGTACAGTCGGCGGTGATCAAATCCTTCAAGGGTGTTGCCAACTCCCCTTTGATGCAGTTTTCGGCCACTTTGCCCATGTATTCGCGGCAAAACTTGATCGCGTCGTCTCGCGTATGCTCGGTTTGGATTACGGAATGCGCGGTGTCGAGTCCGGTCGCGGACTTGACGGTCACCTGCATGCCGACCCGCGTGCCATAAGGGCACCGTTTGCGCATCGAAGAGGCAGGGGCTACCAGCGAGACCGCCAGGGCGACGACCGTGGCTGGACGAAGTTCCATCTCCACAACTCCAAAAGTTGCGTCCATTACAAACGTAATCCCAGCAGTGCTCCCCAATCACCAATATTATTTTGCTTCTTTAGGAACTCGTCGGCTTCGCATCCGGCCAAAGGCCAGCAAACGCGGTTCGCCTGACGTGGCAACATTAAAATCTTTTAATCGCACCGTAATCTGCTGCCATGATTCTGCAACGCGCTCGTGCCATGTCGAAGGCGAATGCCACGAGGTATCATGCCAACGATAGCATCCAAACATCGTTCAGGACGTCGTTCAAGCTTCGGCACAAACTGCGTGCATTGCAACGCTGACATAATCGCTCCTGAATGGACGGGGTATCGGGATGAAAGGCAAATTGTTCATGTTTGGCGTTGCCCGAAGTGTGACTGCTCTTTCGAGATTATTGCGCTTGCAGGCACCAACTCCATTGTCGAGATCATGGCCAAAATAGAAGCCATCATGAGAAGAGATCATATTCCGTTGCAGTTGATCGCATAGGGCAGGTCACGGCGGGAGATGCGCACGCCCTGGCGGCAAGAGGTGATCCATCGGACGGTTTCAAGCGCCTCCTCGGATCCGCATAGCGACGCGCAATCTACGTCGATCAACGAAGCTACGAGAGGACGGATATACCAATCCTCAGATTAAGTGACTGACGGCGGCCCAGTCGCGGCGTGCGATGGACATGATTTTCCAGGGCTGATCGATCAGTGTGTTCCATGCGTAGCAACAGTGATCGACGATGTCGTCGAAGGATCGGAAGATACGGTTCGACAGCCAGTTCTGGCGCATGAACTGCCAGATGTTTTCTTGGGGGTTGAGCTCTGGCGCACGCGGCGGCAGCGGCAGGAGCGCTAGATTGCTGGGAATCCTGAGGTCCTTGGCGCCGTGCCAGCCGGCCTGATCGAGGATAAGGATGGCGTGCGCGCCGGCGGTTACTCTTGTGGCGATCTCGTCGAGATGAAGCTGCATGGCTTCGGTGTTGCAGAACGGGAGAACGAGAGCGGCGCCAGCTCCGCGTTCAGGGCAGACCGCGCCGAACAGATAGGTCGACTGTGTGCGCTGATCATGCGCGGCGCGGGGACGCGAGCCCTTCCTGGCCCAACGATAGGTGAGCTTGTTCTTCTGGCCGACCCGCATCTCGTCCTGGAACCAGACCTCTACCGGTGTGCCCGGCGCGAGCTTGGCGCGGACTTCCGCCACGCGATCGGCAAAGTTTTTTTGAACGCCTCCAAGGCATCAGGGTCCTGCTTGTAGGCTTTCGGCCGCGCGCTCACATGCGTGAAGCCCAGGCTCTTCAAAGCACGATAGATCGTGTCGTCCGAGACCGAGAGCCCAAACTCCTGGTGCAGCTGCATGATCAGGTCGCACGCCCGCCAGCGCACCACGCCGTGCACCGCCGGGATCGGACCCTCCTCCACGAGCCGGACCAGAAAGGCCCTGTGTTTTTTGCCCAGCTTGGGCGGCACGCCCGGGGAGGGAATGTTGATGAGACCGTCCGGCCCTTGCTCGTTGAACCGGATCACCCAGTCCCGCAACGTCTGACGGTCCATTCCGCCTATCGTCGCCGCATCCGTCCGCGATGCTCCATCGAGCACCGCCGCGATCGCCAAAAGCCGCCGCGCCTGCCCGCCGTCCTTCGCCCGCTTGGCGAACCCGCGGACCTCGCCCGCCGTATAATCAGCCCTCACCGCAATCGCCTGGCCCATGGCAAACGACCCTCCGTTTGCCACCTTAAATCATTTCGCAGATGATTTGGGAATCCCGAAGAGTCAGCCACTCCGCGCGTTGGTATTAATCATAGTTGATTTCCCTGCTGTTCAAGTTGGTCACGGGTTGGGGGAGGGTCAGAAAATTCTCATTCTTTTTCGCCTCTGCTCCACAATCATACCCGCATCAAGATGAGGGCTGGCGCTCTCACCAACCGGCCTAACGCGGCACGGTGGTTTCCCGGAACGGGGATGTGGCCGAGAAATCGGCAACCTAGCGGAAAGCGCCCCCGGCCCTTCGCCATTCGCAGGAGGGCATCATGGCGAGATCAGATTTACCGTATCACCCTGAACAGCCGCCGAGCATCAACCGTCGCCGATTACTGGCAACAGCAGCAGCCGTTACGGCATCCGGCGTCGTGCCGGGCTTAGTGCCCACCACCACCGCTGTCGGCCAACCCGCGGCCTTGCCACCCGAAGCGCCGAGCCTGAAGTCTCGCAGCAGACTTCCGACAATACTTGCCTCAACTCATAAGCTTGGTTGCGTGGGGTCGTCGGCGGAGGGTGGAAGGCATTGCTAACCCCCCACTCGTAGCGGCACAATTATGCCATGGGACGCGACCGTGGCGAGCATCCTTCCTCCGACCTATTCTCGAGCGATAGGGTCGGAGATCCTTCACCGTTGCCAACAAAGTCACCTGCCTCAAAGGCGGCAATCGAAACAGTAGCGCAACGGCATGTTTTGCCGAGGGACTTGCCTAGCGCCGTCAAACATTTGAGTGATGGCGAGTTGGACTTAATGTACGGGGCAACGCTCGAAGAGATGAAGCGGCGCGGCAGATTGCCGCCGGGGTTGAGGCGGACTTGCAGACTTTACGCCATCGGTTCGACGTCCCTCCCGACCTTGCGCCGAAACGATCACCACCGAGTGCTAGCCGACGACACGCCCACGTCGCTGACGTGTCATTGACACGGGGTCAGGTGAACGCCGTTCGGTCGGCCTTCAAGGCGGGCATCAGGCCAGCGAGAATTGCGCGGCAGTTCGGAATTTCCCAGTCAAATGTCAGGAAGGCTTTGGCAACCGACGATCCGAAGCGGTGAAAGAACACTTCTGCAGGTACCGCGAAAGCCGACATGAGGGTCCAGCGCAAGGACTGCCGTGATAAGCAACTGACGGACATTCAAATTTTATTGGCCGCCGCACTTAGCGGCTCGGACAATCTCCCGGCATTTGTCATCGCAATTCGTTAGGCACTCTGCCGCAAGAAACGTCCCCGCTTGCCGACCAATTGGGCAGACGGCTCTGGACGGGCCCGACGGTCTTAGTTCAACCAACCCATTAGTTTCATACCAAATCAATGGACTAAAACCTGATCAGCGGGTTCCTTCGCTGGTGGCACGGCGATTGCAACTGTGCTGGAGTGCGGAGTGGCTGGGTTCCAGCCGAGCGGAAGCTCTCACAGCACCTAGAAGGAGCAGTAAATGGATAGGTCCACGCTGCATCTGACGGAGGGACTGACACCGGTTGTGGGCTGGAGCTTGATGATTGGTCTTGGATTGTTGCTTTTAATTCTAGCCAACGTCATCAAATGGCGGCTGGTGAGAACCACCAGTGACTACATCATCTCTGGGCGGAGAGTTGGAACTCGGCTTCGGCGTCGGAGCTGTGATCTCTGTATGGACTTGGGCAATGGCCGTAATGATGAGTTCCGGAATGACGTACAAATGGGGGCTTTCGGGACTTTTTTGGTTCGTCGTTCCGAATGGATTTGCGGTGATGGCGATGGTGCCGCTCGGTCGAATTTTGAAGAAGAAAATGCCAACCGGCTACACCATCAGCCAGTTTGCATTCAAGCGTTTTGGGAACTCACAAGTCGCAGCCGGAGTCACTACCTTGACGATGATTTTTGGCATTCTCCTCGAGATCTTGATCAATCTGAAGGGAACGTCAATCGTGATGTCGACTGTCTTCGGAGTCGATTGGAGAGTTGCCGTGCTGGCTACGGTCGTTATCGTTCTGGCTTATTCGTATTTTGGAGGCCTTTGGACTTCCATGATGACGGGAACGCTGAATACCTTCGCGATAACGGTGCTGGCCGCAGTAATCGTGGTAACGGTCTATCAGGCTATCCCTGGCCATGCGACCGCCGTCCTTAGTGCGGTCCACGCGCGCGATCCGGAAGCTCTCAGCGTCATCGGCCCAAGAAACTGGGCCGCGGCAAGCGGATTCGGCATCACTTTGGCGTTCGGTTTGTTGGCCGCAGTGGTCGCCGATCAGACTTTTTGGCAAAAGGTGTGGGCCATCAAACCAAGTCACGTAAATCAAATCTTCCTGTTGGGCGGAGCGCTCTTTTATCCGATTCCGATATGTCTCGGCATGCTCGGTCTCGTGGGGATTGCTTATGGATTGACGCTACAGGATTTTCCGATGGGAGACATCATAGCCGTCGGTCCGTATGTTGTTTCTCACATCGGCCTTCCGTTGACCTTGGTGCTTGTATACGTACTCGTGATCCTGGCGGCCTGCTATTCCGTCATCGACGGAGGCAGTTCCGCCCTGTCGTCCGTAGTAGCCGTCGATATTGTGAAGCGCTATGCACCCCGTACGGGAGAGCGGGCTCTGTTCATCGTCACTAAAATCGCCATGTTGTTAGGCGGAATTATCGCCGGCATCATCGTGCTCACGGGTGCCGATTTCACGACGCTGGTTCTGACGACCTACGCTCTGAAGACATCAATTCTGATCCCGCTAACGCTGGCCATAATCTGGCCCCGCACGACCACGGTGGGCTTCGTGGGTGGGATTGTGCTTTCAATTCTAATCGGCATGCCGCTGAGGCACGAGTATGGGGACCTCTGGGGCACCCTTTCGATCCTCGCAATCAGCGCCATTGTGTGTGTTGGTGCAGCCATGTTCTCCTCTGAGCGCTTCAACATGGATTCGCTCGCAAATGTCGAAGACGAAATTGCAGTCGGCGGAGAGTCGGGCCCCTACGTCCCAAGCGGTGGAGTCATGTCTAAACTGTCGGCTTGACGGAGGTGAGAGGATCTTGGTGGCGAGAAGTCAAATGGGGTTGGAAGTTACGCACCGTATTTGAGGAGAGGCGGAGGTCGCACACATGTCCTTTATAGACGGGTGGTGGATCGTTTTTACGATCCTGGCCGCTGGAACGACGATCTTGTTCTTTTCGGGGTATCTGTACGGAATCGTTCGAGCTCTCGGCCAAAAGCAAGACACGGTTACGTTTGACACGGAAGACACACGACACTACGCGGTGCCGATAGCAGTGGCTGTAATCCTTTCTGCCATTATTATCGGGCTCGCTGGCGTAAATCCGGCGTTTGTTTACATCGGCGCTTTGCTGGATTTAGTCACAGCCGGTGTGATTGGCGCCTGCTTCTTTTTAGACAAAGCGTGAAGGACTGAGTCGGTTAAGCCGCGGTTTACCGTTTTTCACGGTGCGCAAGCTCCAGCCCCGGTCAAGTGACGCTCGGCCGATTCTTCGCGTTCGACTGAAAGGTTCTCCTCCGAGCTCCTGCCGAATCGCGCCCACTGGACGTCAAACTTGCTCAAAATGGCCAGTGATGACAGAGGAACAAGAGCAGAGGATCAAGTATGGCGAAGGACGCGACAAAGAAAAAGGCTCACCTCTTGGGGTTTATCCAGCACGGCATCAACAGCCATGCGACGGGCATGTGGAGGCATACCAAAGACAAGATCAACTGGGACTGGAAGCGTCCTCCTTATTGGCAGCACATGGGTCAGACCATGGAGCGGGGATTTTTCGATGCGATGTTTATCGCCGATGAGCTGGCGCCCTACAACAATGTCGACGGCAAGTCCGACGAGTGCGTGAAATGGGCGGTGCAGTGTCCCGTGCACGAGCCCTCCACCATCGTGCCAATCATCACGACGGCTACCAAGTATCTTGGGGTGGGAGTAACCCTCTCGACGGCTTTCGAGCATCCTTATTCGATGGTGCGCCGCTTATCTAGCCTAGATCATCTGTCCTATGGTCGGGTGGCCTGGAACATCGTCAGCTCCTACTCGAAGAGCGAATGGGACGCATACGGCGCCGACATGACCATGCGCTACGACCGGTATGCGCGCATGGAAGAGTACATGGAGCTCTGCTACAAGCTGTGGGATTCGTGGGAACCAGACGCTATTCTAGCAGACAAGGCGAGCGGCATTTACGCCGACCCTGCCAAGGTGCACGAGGTCGATCACAAGGGCGAGTTTTTCAAGTGCAAGGGCCGCTCCTTCGTTTGCCGGTCGCCGCAGTGGCGACCCGTCCTGTGGCAAGCGGGCTCATCCGACCGCGGACGCGATTTCGCGGCCAAGCATGCCGAAGCCATCTTCGCGGTCCATCCAAGCGTTGAGCGCATGCGGCAGTACACGGACGATCTCAACCGCAGGCTGACCGAAAAATTCGACCGCAAGCTTGGCAGCGTCAAGCGGATCTACGGTCTGCAGACCTGCGTCGCCGAGACCCGTTCAGAAGCCCAGGAGAAATGGGAACGCATCAAGGCGAATATCCCTCTGGAAGGCGCGCTGGCGTGGATATCTGGGCACTTCGGGCCCGACTTTACCAAGTTCAAGCTGGATGACTATGTGCAGAATATCGAAATACCCGGCATTCAGGGTTTGTTTGAATTGGTGATTCACTCCAAGGGTGGAGCTCCGGTGACGGTCAAGGAAGGGGCGCTCTATTACGCTCAGGGAATGGGCATGCCCTTGGCCTGTGGCACCGCCAAGGATATTGCGGACCAGATGGAACACTACATGGAGGAAGGCGGTGCCGACGGCTTCATGCTCGCGGCCACATATACGCCCGGCTGTTTCGAGGAGTTCGTCGACTACGTGGTGCCTGAGCTGCAGCGGCGCGGGCGGCTGCGCACGGAGTACCGCTATTCGACCCTGCGGGAGAACCTCCTGGAGGCGGACAGGGTCCACGACGACAAAGCACCCTCAATAGCTAGGGGCGAGCGTGTCTCGTCCCGCGACGAACGCGCGGCGATCTAACCAATCGCCAGCGAGCATCCCGCAAGAAAAGGCTAGGCGAATGATCGAGAGCGATCTGTTTGGAGCCCGCTGCATTGCTTAGCCGGAACGCGGCGGGCTTCTCGGCGACGACCATCGCACAACGAGGAGGTGTGCTCAGACGAGCATGCTCGTTGGCTCAAACACGACCTCGCGGCCAACCGGGCTGGTCATATAATGCCGCTCGTTTCATGCCGAATCCCGTAGACATAAAGCCCTCGCGCGAATTATGCCTCAGTTGATTTTATGTTGGGAGTTTTCGAAATGGAATTGGGGGTATGGCTTCCGGTCTATGGCGGCTGGTTACGCGTGAAAAACCAGCGACGGCGCCCTAACTTCAATTTGTGTCGGCGGGTCGCTCAATGCGCGGAGGCTCACGGGTTCAAGTACCTGTATGCGTCGGAAAATTATTTGAATTGTGTGTATGGGCCAGACCACGAGGTCGCAGATGTCTGGGTCTATCTGTCCGCAATCGCCGCGACGTCGGAGCGCCTTAGTCTCGTCGGTGGTGTGAAACCTGGGTTTATCTCACCGTTTGTCATGGCACACATGCTGACGAGTCTGGACTGGGTGAGTGGCGGCAGAGCCGTCATCAACATTGTCTGCGGTTGGTGGCGGCAGGAATTCGAACACTGTGGCGTGGACATGCTCGACCATGACAGCCGCTACCGGCGCGCCGCAGAATATGTGTGCTGTCTGAAGGGACTATGGCGCGAGCGTCCCTTCTCATTCAAAGGCGAATACTACCACCTTGACAATGTGGTTTTCGCAGGTCGTCCTCAAGGTGGACGCGTTCCGTCGTTCTGGATTAGCGGTCATTCCCGAAATGCGATCGAGCTTGTCGGCAAATGCGGCGATGTCCTGTTCGTGAATGGTATGGACGTTGCTCAGATCTCCGAAATTGCCTCCAAGGCTAAAATGGAAGCGGCCAAGCATGGGAGGACGCTCCGCATAGCAGCCAACGCCTTTGTGCTTTTGGAGGACACTGATCGGGCCGCGGAGGACCGTTATTCTAAATTGGTGGCTGCGCGGGACAGCAATCTCATCCGCAGTTTCCGAGCCGCAATGGATGAGTCGGGTGCGACTGTATGGGCGGGTTTAGCCGAAACGAAGATGGTCAATTCAAACGCTGGGTTTGATGCAGGCCTGGTGGGCTCGATTCTGACCGTGCGGAGGCGGGTGGCTGAACTGTCGGCCGCGGGCGTCGACATACTGATGTGCCAGTTCGAAGATGCCGAAAGGGAGCTGCCTTGGTTAGCTGCCGTTGCGTAGCCCATTGGCCGACGATCAAGTATGGCGAAGGACGCGCACAAAAAAAGAAGGCTCACCGTTTCAGATTCTCCAGCACGGCATCAACGGCTATGCGACGGGCAAATGGCTGCACACCAAAGACAAGATCAATCGGGTGTCCCAGTGCACCTCGGTCATCATCGGCGCGACCCGCCCTATTGGCTGATGGCTTCGGGCCAAGCAAATCAGGCGAGGACCCCTTCGATGCTTTCGTCGGACTCCTGGGCATGATCGAGGTTGTTGATAAAAGGCGGCCCGAGGGCGGCGATGCCCTTCCGGATGGCGTTCGCCACTGGGAGGGGTGGATTTTAGGGCAACAATAGGCGGGCCTTCGAAGAACTGTCGCCTTTGTGCATTTTCGTCTGCCTAAATACTACATGATCCGCCGCCTCCTTAGGTACACGGTGCGACTTTCGGAAACCGAACTTGCCGCGATCACCGAATGTGCCAACGGCTGGCGAATGCCCAACTTGGCTGTGGCCCTCCGGTGGCTGTTGTCGGCGGGCTTACGGGTCGAAAAACGTGGTCGGCCACAAGGGGTGGACAATGGATCGGCCAACGCGCCCGTGGCCATCGCGCCCGTGGCCGATCCTCGGGCTATCCCGCCTCACTCCTAGCCATTCGGTTCGTGGTCAACGCGAATGCCATGCGGTAAATCTTGCTTTACGCCTGCGGCAGATCGTCTTCATCGGCGGCAATCATGTCTGCAAAGGCGAGGTCTCGCGGACTTAAAGTCACCCTGACCGTGTGGTCACGGTAGAAAATCGCATTGATTTCATTCCGAAGCTTGTCCTTGTGTTCCGGCAGCAGGAGCGATGGATCATTCTCCACCAAGGTCTTTGCAATTTCGGCCATGCACATCCCGTTGGATCCCGGCGTGATGTCATTGGCCTCTCCACCAAGATATTTTACAAGCTCGATGTAGAAGGACCTCGCCCGCCGTATAATCAGCCCTCACCGCAATCGCCTGGCCCATGGCAAACGACCCTTCGTTTGCCACCTTGAATCATTTCGCAGATGATTTGCGAATCCCGAAGAGTTTAGTCACTCCGCGCGTTGGTATTAGATGTCACGTCTCGAGCGCCTCCTTTGCTCGCGAAAAGAGGTTCCCGTCCCGATAGGTAACCAATGAAACGCCGCAACCGAGTGACGCGCTCATAAGCGCTTGGTTGGAGGTTCGAGTCCTGCCGGGCCGCGGTCAGGTGCTCCCGCGACACCGCGCCGCCATTCCGACATGCGTGGATTTCACGGGAGCGCCAATGGGGTGTAAAGCGCCAAGTTGTCGGAATTGTATTGCGGTGATGCGAATTTCCGATGACTTCTTAATCAGCGGGTCCAAGGTTCGAGTCCTTGTGCGCCTACCACGCCGCTTCGCGCTGACCCGCTTCGCGACGGGTGTCATGCGAGCCTTCCGCGAACGAGCCAATCTTTTGCGGCGCAGGGCTGGCGGTCCGATTCTCAAATTCGCATCCAGGTTCGGCACGTTCTCATGCGCATGTTGGAATTGCGCGCGCTCATGGGCATTTTAGAATCAAATCACCGCCGGCTCGGCAAACCGCATTCGCCTTGACGTCCCCCGCATTTGTCTGCGAAGACGCAGACAGCTGGGCCGTGAGAGCTCGCGCACCGGATACATAGGGGAGGGCGACCCATGCACGGGAGCGCCAAAGTCCAGGAACTGCGACGCGCGACCAATCCGCTGTTCAACGATCGCAAGCTCAAGCTTGGCACGTTCTGCACCAATCTGAACGGCGGCTGCGCCATCAGCACGATTCCGGAGACGCTGAAGATCAGCTGGCCGAACACGCTGAGGCTCGCACAGATCGCCGATGCGATGGAATTCGAGGCGCTGGTGCCGGTCGGGCGCTGGAAAGGCTTTGGCGGCGTGACGAATTTCAACGGTCCGGGGTTCGAATGCTTCTCCTGGGCCGCCGGCATCGGCGCGGCGACCAAATACCCCGCCGTGTTCGCGACCTCGCATGTTCCGATGTACCATCCGGTGCTGGCGGCAAAGCAGGCCACCGTCATCGACCACATCAGCAACGGCCGCCACGCCATCAACATCGTCGGCGGGTGGAATCAAGGCGAGCTCGATATGTTCGGCGCGCGCATGCAGGACCACGGAGATCGCTATGCCAGGGCGGCCGAGTGGATCGAAATCATGATCGGCCTGTGGACGTGCGAGGACGAGTTCACCTACCAGGGAAAGTATTATCAGGTGAAAAAAGGCGAGTTGGCGCCGAAGCCGATCCAGCAGCCCTATCCGGCCATCATGAACGCCGGCGGCTCGGAACAAGGTCAGCACTTTTCCGCCAAGTACTCCGATATCGCCTTCATCCAGTTCGACAAGCACGATCTCGATTTCGCCCGCTCGAAAGTCGAAAAATACCGGCGCCTGGCCCGCGAGGAATATGGCCGTGACATTCAGATCTGGAGCTTCGGCTACGTCGTGCAGCGCGAGACCGAGAAGGAGGCCAAGGACTTTCTGCACCATTATGTGCACGAGAGAGGCGACTGGGTTGCCGCGGAAAATCTGATGGGGCTTCTCGGCATCGGCTCGCTTGCGGTCGAGGACTTTCGCAAGCTGCAGGCGCATTTCATGGCCGGCTGGGGTGCGTTCCCGCTGGTCGGCACCAAAGAGCAGATCGTCGAGGGGCTCGCGAATCTCTCCAAGGTCGGAATTGACGGCGCCCTGTTGTCGTGGCCGATCTATGAGGAAGGGATGCTGACGTTCCAGCGCGAAACGCTGCCGCTGCTCAAGCAAGCGGGGTTGCGATAGCCCGCCGGTCAAACGGCTTCAGCTCTTTTTCAGGTCCGACGGACGGATGCCGAATTTGCGGCGAAAAGCCGTGCTGAAATGCGATGAACTGTTGAAGCCCAGACGATAGGCGACTTCGGTAATGGACAAGTTGCCGGATTCGCGCCGGGTAAGGATGTCGTAGCAACGCTGCAGCCGCCGATCCCAAACCCATTCTGATGCCGACATTTCGGTTAATCTGAAGAGGTAATGGAGATACCTCAGCGAAATGCCGTTGCATTTTGCAATTTTTTCCAATGATAGATCCGGATCGGCAAGATGTTCATCGATCCACGCCTTTACTGATCGCAAACGTGCTTGCCGCACGGAGCGATCCGCTGAAGGCTCACCGCCTTGGCCCGCGTCCAGCGCGAGTGCGATCACGTCCATGAGCTCTTCACCGAGACGCGCCCGTACCGCGGCATCGAGCGCCGAACCTTCGGCCGCCAGCGTCGAACAAAAATCTGCGGCTATCCGGCCCAGTCCCCGGCTGGTGCCGACGGTCGCCGCCACGGGTATGCGGTCATTGGCAAAGCGATCCGCAAACTGCTTGCGCGGCAATTCCAGATAAAACGAGCGAATCTCGCCGATGCATTCCAGGTCGTATGACTCGGTGGCACAAAAGATCGCGCCGGTGCCGGCATTGGTGACGAGCGTCTTGCCGGCCTGCAGCACGTTGATCTTGCCGCGCTGAAGAAACTGGATGTAATAGCAATCCTTATCAAGCTGCGCGATATGGCGCTGTCGGCGTGTTATTTTCTGTTCGGAAAGCAGCACATCGGTCATGGTGACGGCGCCAAATCGCGCCTCGCGAATGAAGCCTCGATAGTCGGAACGCTGTTCGGAATTCACATCGACGTGGACGTAAACGTCGCAGATGGCGCCCTGCCAGGCGGCATAGCGCTTGTCTCTTTCAATCGAGTCCGTGGAAAAGACCAGGTCCATGTCCGTACGGCTCTGCGCACCGGGCGACACGTCCGTGAGCGGATCCAATCCGGTCGGGACACTCGCGATAATTCCAGACCGATCAATAGTATACGTCCGTTCTGCAGCCGCACAATAGGGGCTTATTGCGCGCCTGCGCAAGAACCTTGCGCTTTCGAGCAAGCACGCAATACTAGACCGGCGTAGTTACTGGAAAAAACCGGCTCGAAAAGGCCGACCATGGGTTCGCCGCGCGAACCCGCTGAGGAAACGCAACGATGTTTCGCGCGTGGCGTCTACAACGCGTTCGCGTCGGACAGCAAGAAATCGTCTTCGTCGTCTTCGCCGTCCTGTTCGTCGCGTTCTCGGTGGCGCTGCCGGGGTTTCTTGCAGCCGAAAACATGTTGACACTGCTGCAGAACGTGGCGGTGCTTGGCATTCTCGGCCTTGCCATGGCCATCGTAGTAATCGGCGGCGGTATCGATATCTCGTTGATCGCCACGCTTGCCGTGCCGCCTGGTCTGGTGTTGCAAATGGTGCAGAACGGCCATTCGCTCACCGGATCGATCGTCACGGCTTTTGCAATTGCGATCGCCTTTGGTCTTATCAATGGATGGCTGATCGCCTTCGCCGAGGTGCCCTCGCTGTTCGCGACGCTTGCCAGCGGCATCTTTCTTGCGGGCTTCGGCCAGGCATTTCTATTCCAGGTGGACGTCGTGCAGTGGAGCGACGGCATGAAGGGCTTCGAGCGGCTGGGACAGGGCAACGTGCTGGGCGTGCCGATGCCTATCATTTTGTTCGCGCTCGCCTGTGTGGTTGTCGCCTTTTTGCTCCGTCGCACGCGTTGGGGTGCCTACATTTACGCGGTCGGCGACAATTATTCTGCGGCGCGCGTGACTGGAATTCCGACCCGTCCGATCATCGTGCTGCAATATGTGCTGGCGGCCTTGATCGGCTGCTTTGCGGGCCTGGTGCTGGCGGCATCGGTTAATTCCATGCCGACCCGAATTTTCAATTCGACGCTGATCTACGATGTCATTCTGGTCGTCGTTCTCGGTGGCATCGGCCTGTCGGGTGGTCGCGGCGGCATCATCAACGTGATCCTGGGCACGCTGTTGATCGGAACGATGCTTAACGGCATGACGATCATGAACATGCCCTATGCTGCACAGAACCTGGTAAAGGGCGTCGTTTTGCTTGCCGCGGTCATTGCGGACTCGTTCCTCAACCCGCGTAATGAGGAGACGGCGCAACAAGGCGATATCTAAACAAGAGCAATCGCAGATTTACAGAGGGAGGAAACTATGACTTCGCTTTCGAAATGGACACATGCAGGACTGATCGCCGCGGGTATGGTGACGGCGGCAAGCTGCGGCGCTTTTGCCGCCGAACAAGGCCTCAACGAACCCTTCCAGGCGCAGTTCCGCCACGACCTGGCGGGCAAGACGGTGGCGTTTGTGCCCGTGGCGATGGGCTTCGACCTCACCGAGGGCTGGTGGGCCGGCCTCAAGAAGGAGCTGAAGCCTTATGGGATAAAATTCGAGCTCCGCGATCCCAATTGGAACACCAATGCGGGAGCACAGGCCGTCACCTCGCTGGTCTCTGAAAAGCCGGCCGTGATGGTGATCCATAATCCGGACGTGCAGACATATGCCAAACTGCTGAAGCGCGCCGAGGATGAGGGCATTTATGTCGTGCAGATCAATATGGGCTCGGCTTATCGCAGTTCGGCTTTCGTCGGGGCCAACTGGATCGAGATCGGCGAAAGGGACACCGAGGCTGTCGTCAGCGCCTGCAAAGGCAAGTCGAACAAGATCGCTATCGTGCAGGGCGCGCTGTCAGCCGCAGCAAGCGCCTATACACTGAGGGGCGTGTCGAACGTCCTCGCCAAGCATCCAGAAATCACCGTCGTCTCCAGTCAGGCGGCCGATTGGGACGCGGCGAAGGCCAAGGGAATAACCCAGACGGTTCTCAAGCAGAACCCCGACCTTTGCGGCATCGTCGGTTTCTGGGATGGCATGGACATCGGCACGGCAGCAGCGGTCAAGGAAGCCGGCCTGACGGGCAAGGTGTTCCTTGCTACGTCCGGGGGCGGCGAACACAGGGGAGCCTGCGATCTCGTCAAGAACGGCGCCTTCGACCTCGACATCAGCTACGACGTGCCGACCCAGGCCGCGCAGATGGCTGGCACCATCAAATGGCTCCTCTCCTCGTCCGACGCGAAGCCGGGCGCGGTGAAGGGTTCTGAATATACGACGCTGATCCCGATCACCAAGGCGAATGCCGACTCGCCGGCATCGTGCTGGAGCCTCGACGACCTGAAGAAAGAGGCCGGCGAGTGACCCAACGCCAGCCGGGCGTAACGCGCCCGGCTGGCTCGCTTGCCCGGTGGTCCGGAGTTCGCCTTTCCGATGCGAGAAGCCATTACCCGCCTGCGCTACCGCTACTGGCCCGACCACTGGCTTGGTGAAATACTTTCAAAGCGCTGGACCGAAACCGCCATTCCGGTCTTCGTGCTGCTTATCGTCGGCCTCTGGCTCAGCCAATCGATCAACAATTTCCTTTCGCTGTCGAGCCTTGCCGACACGGCGCGACAGGCCTGCGAGATCGGATTCATCGCCCTTGGCATGGCCCTCGTGGTCATTGTCGGCGGTATCGATCTGTCGGTCGGTTCGATGTTCGCGCTAACCGACTTTTGCGCCCTCTTCACGCTTGACGTGCTCGGCTGGCCGGTGCCGCTGGTGGCCCTTGCGACCATTGTCTGCGGCATGTTGCTGGGAGCCGTGAACGGCCTCCTGATCGGCTATCTGCGCCTGCGCGCCTTCATCACGACGCTGATCACGCTGATCATCTACCGTTCGGCCTACGACCTCTTGATCCAGGGTTATTCGAACGACATCGCCGCCGCTTTTCCCGACTTTCCGTCTTGGGATTTCCTCGGCAACGGCACGGTGTTCGGTATACCGAGCGTCGCGCTCCTCTACATCGTGGTGGCGATTTTCGGCCATATCTTCCTGACCCGTTTGCGTCCCGGCTGGCACATCACCGCGATAGGCGGTTCGCGACGCTCGGCCTACAATTCGGGCATCCCGGTCCGGCGCACGATTGCACTTTGTTACGTTGCCAGCGGCGCGCTGACGTCCATCGGCGCGCTGTTCTTTGCGGCGCGCCTCGGCACCGTCGGCGGCGACATCGGCGTCGGTCTCGAGATTATCGTGCTGACGGCCACGGTGCTCGGTGGAATCACGCTTGGCGGCGGCAGGGGCTCGGTCACAAAATCGATGGTCGGAACGCTGATCGTGCTGCTGATAATCAATGGCCTCACCACGCTCAACGCACGCGGCGGCGTCAATCGTATGGTGCTGGCCGGCATCCTTCTGACCGCCGCAATTATCGACATCCGTTGGCTGAAGAACCGCTCGCGCATCATCAGCAAGGTCTATGTCAGCCCGACGTATCACAACCTGCCGCCTCCGCCGACGACCGACATCGGTAAAGGTGGACCGTTCGAGCAGAACGACAGGCTGCGCGACGTCGAACTGATCGGGCTCGGCCGCATCGAGGCGCCCGAAGACGTCATCCTCGACCGCAACAACAATCTTTACGCCGGCTCGCGCCACGGCGACGTTATCCGCTTCTTCGCGCCCGACTACCAACGGATGGAGGTTTTTGCTCACATCGGCGGCCAGCCGCTTGGGATGGCCTTCGACCGCAACGACAATCTCTACATCTGCATCGGCGGAATGGGCCTCTACCGCATCTCGCCCGAGGGCAAGGTCGAGAAAGCGACCGACGAGACGAACCGAAGCCTGCGCTCGGTCAACGACGACAGCCGCCTCAGACTCGCCGATGACCTCGACATCACCGACAATGGACTCATCTTCTTCTCCGAGGCGACAATCCGCTATGAGATGGACGAATGGCCTGTCGACGGGCTCGAGGCGCGCGGCAATGGTCGGATCATCTGCTACGACACAAACACCGGCAAGACCCACACCGCGGTCCGCGGCCTCAAGTTCCCGAACGGCATTTGCGTCGCCAGCGACGGCCAGTCGATCCTGTTCGCCGAAACCTTTGGTTGCTCGATCAAGCGCTACTGGTTCGATGGTCCAAACAAGGGCCGTATCGCCGTCGTCATGGATAATCTTCCCGGCTATCCCGACAACATCAATCTGGCCTCGGACGGCAATTACTGGCTCGCGCTGGTCGGCATGCGCAGCCCCGCGCTCGACCTGGCGTGGCGCATGCCGGGTTTCCGCATGCGCATGGCGAAGCGCTTGCCGGTCGACGAATGGCTGTTCCCCAATATCAACACCGGCTGCGTGGTGAAATTCAACGAGCAAGGCCGCATCCTCGACTCGTTCTGGGACCTCAAGGGCGTCAATCACCCCATGATCACCTCGATGCGCGAGCATCGCGGCTATCTCTATCTCGGCGGCATCTCCAACAATCGCATCGGCCGCTATAAACTCGAAGGCGCCGATCCCGATTTCGTCCAGTACGAGAAGCGCTGGGGGCGGCTCTCGTGATCGGCGCGGTGTTGGAGTTCGCCAACCGGGTGCTCGGCCGCGGCGACGCCACCATTGCAGTGCCTTCATTCGACGGCGCGCTGAAGCCGAACCAGAAGCTCGAGGCGGCCGAAATACTGCTCGAATGCGTGGCGCCAGAAGATTTGGCGACCGACGGCCGTGCCATCTATTTGGCCGATGGGCCGAGGCTGCTGCGGCTCGACGGCGGCTCGGCGACGGAACTTCGCGTGTTCGAGCAGCCGATCTCGGCACTTGCCGCGGTGCCGGGCGGCGGGTTGGCCGTAGCGCTCGCCGGGCGGGAGATTCGCGTCTTTCCCGAGCCGTCTGCGGAGAAGCCGCGCGCAACTTTCGCCACGGGATTAAGCGCGGTCAATGCGCTCGCGCCGGCGCCCGGCGGCATGCTGCTCGCGACCGACGGCTCGATGACCCGCCGCGTCGACGACTGGGCGCGGGACCTCATGGAGCACGGCCACAGCGGCCGGCTCGTCATGCTCGATCCGGCGACCGGGTCAAGCAAGGTGCTCGCCAACGGTCTCAGCTATGCCTTTGGCTGTTGCGCGAAGGACGACGGCGCACTGGTCGCCGAGAGCTGGCGCCATCGCCTGATCAGCGTCCGGCGCGATGGATCGAAGAGCATCGCGCTTGCCCATTTGCCGGTCTATCCATCGCGCCTTTCGCCCGCGTCGCCCGATGGCTATTGGCTGACCGCGTTCACGGCGCGCAGCTTGCTCGTCGAGTTCGTGCTGCGCGAGCCCGCCTTTCGCAAGCGGATGATGGCAGAGATCGAGCCGCGCTATTGGATCGTTCCGTGCTTGCGCTCCGGCGATTCGTTCAAGGAGCCGATGCAGGGGGCGCACATCAAGACGATGGGGGTTGTCAAACCCTGGGCACCGCCGCGGTCCTACGGCCTCGTCATCCGCCTCGGCGCCGACGGCGTGCCGCTCTATTCGCTGCACAGCCGTGTCGACGGCGCCAACCACGGAGTCGTATCGGCGATCGAAGTCAACGGGCATCTGATCATGATCGCCAAAGGGCCGGGACGGATCCTGAGGCTTCCGATCGCTCCGCTCGATAAGGAATTCGGGGCATGAGTGACGACATCATTCTTGCGCTGAACAAGGCGACCAAGCTCTATGCCGGCATACCGGCGATCGACAGCGTCGATTTCGATCTCAGACGCGGAGAGATCCACGCGCTGGTCGGAGAAAACGGCGCCGGCAAATCCACGTTGACCAAAGTCATGGCAGGCGTCGTCACTTTGACCTCGGGAACGATGATCGTCGACGGCGTTGAGGTTTTGCCGAAATCGCCGCTCGAGGCGCGTCATCTTGGGGTCGCCATGGTGTTCCAGGAAAATAGCCTCGTGCCGACGATGACGGTGGCGCAGAACCTCTTCCTCGGTCAGGAGCGTTTTTACAACCGGTTGCGCGGCATCTACATCGCCGCGCAACAATTCCTCCAGTCGCTTAACTTCGACGTCGCCCCGACCACGACCGTCGGTGCGCTCGGCGCGGCCAAGAAGCAGATGGTCGAGATCGCGCGCGCGGTGCTCCACAACGCCAAGGTGATCATCTTCGACGAGCCGACGGCATCGCTGACGCCGGAAGAGAAAAAGTACTTCTTCGATCTCGTGCGCGATCTTAAAAAGCGCGGCGTGTCCATCGTATTCATCTCGCACGCACTCGAAGAGGCGCTGTTGCTGGCCGACCGCATCACCGTCCTGCGCGACGGCAGGAAGATCGTTACCGACGACGCGTCGAAATTCGACCGCGCGCGCATCGTCCAGGCGATGGTCGGACGCGATCTCTTCCATACGCTCTACGGCGTCCGCAAGACGACGATGCGGAAAGCCGGCGCGCGCGTGCTCACCGCGCAGAACCTCAAGATGGCGCCGATGGTAAAGAACAATTCGCTTTCCATATTCGCCGGTCAGATCACCGGCGTGTTCGGGCTGGTCGGCGCCGGCCGGACCGAGACGTTCAAGATCGTCGCCGGCGTACTCAAGCGCGATTTCTTCTACGGCGGCGAGATCTTCCTGCGTGACAAGCCGGTGCGCTTCCGCGTTCCCGCCCCGGCGGTGCGTGCGGGGGTCGCTTACGTGACCGAGGATCGCAAGGTCGAGGGCTTCTTCGAGACGGCGTCGATCGCGCGCAATATCTATGTCGGCCTCATGTCCAAGTTTCCTGGCGGCCGCGCGCTGTTTTCCCGACGCGAGGCCAACAAGGTCGGCAGAGACTGGATCAAGAGGCTGAACATCCGGGCAATTGGCGACGAGGCGAGAGTCGTCGAGCTCTCGGGCGGCAATCAGCAGAAGGTCGTCATCGCCAAATCGCTGGCACAGGAGCCGGACCTGATCATCTTCGACGAGCCGACGCGTGGCGTCGACGTCGGCGCCATCGTCGAGATCCACGAACTGATCAACCACCTCGCCGACGAGGGCAAGGCGGTGGTCGTGATCTCCTCGTACCTGCCAGAGATCATGGCCCTTTCCGACCGGATCCTGGTGTCGCGTCAGGGCAAGGTGGTCGAGGAGTTCTCGGCGCTCGAAGCGACCGAAGAGAAGATCATGTATGCGGCGATCCACTGACCGCCGCTGCAAGACAGGGACCGATGACAACGATGCCGCGCGCGCCCAAAACGACGAGGTTCATCAAGCCGGTCAAGACGATCGCCGATATCGCGGCGCTCGAGCGCTCGCCTTACGACGAGGTCCTACCCTCCCGTAACCTTCACCAGGTGTTCGAGGCGACAGCGCTGCGCCATCCCGAGCGACCGGCGCTGACGGTCATGCCGTCCGGCGATCCCGACGAGAGCGCCGTCACGTTGTCGCACAAAGGATTGCTCGACGGGATAACGCGCTCGGCCAATCTTTTTCGATCGCTCGGCATATCGCCGGTCAGCGGCGTTGTCGCCCTCCTTTGCCCCGCGCTGCCACAAGTGCCAGCGGCTCTCCTTGGCGCTCAGGTTGCGGGCGTCGCCAGCTCGATAAACTTTCTGCTCATCGCCGACGCCATCGCCGACCTTCTGATTGCCGAGAAAGCGACCGTGCTGGTCGTGCCCAGCGAAGCCAACGACGCGGCGCTTTGGGAAAAGGCCAACGCGGTCATCGACCGCGTGCCGTCGCTGCATCGGATACTGGTCATCGGCGGCAAGAGCGATCCCGGCCGCAAGATGGTCGGCTTTGACGAAAGCCTCGCCGCACAGAGTGACACCCTGGATTTTCAGTTGACCGCGGAGCGCGACACCATCTGCGCGCTGTTCCACACCGGCGGTACGACGGGGCGACCGAAGCTTGTCCGCCTGACGCACGGCAATCAAATCCACGCCGCGTGGAGCTTTGCCCAGGTTCACGGGCTCGATGAGTTCGACACTGCCATCAACGGCTTCCCGCTGTTCCATGTCGGAGGCACGATAACGGCGGGCTTGTCGGTCCTGGCGGCCGGCGGCCAAGTGATCATCCCGTCGCCCTACGGCTTGCGGCTTCCGCGGGTCATCCAAAACTACTGGCGGATCGTTGAGCGATATGGGGCGACCATCGTCGGTGGCGTGCCAACGTCCATCGCGGCGCTGGCCGAAGTGCCCATCGAAAGCAGCCATGTGAGCTCGGTGCGGATGGCGCTGACCGGCGGCGCCGTTTTGCCCAAAGCTGTCGGCGAGCGGTTCGAGAAGCGTACCGGCATGCGGCTTTTTGAGACCTACGGAATGACTGAGACGGCGGCGGCGACTTGCTGGAGTTCGGCGAACTGCTCCAAAGCGACCGGCATGAGCTTATTGAAACGCTCGCGTTCAATCAGCGCGTTTTCGCCAAGCTGGAAACCCTGTCTGTTCCGATCATCGGGGCCGTGAACGGCACCGCGGTCGCCGGCGGGCTCGAGCTGCTGCTGTGTTGCGACGTCCTGGTCGCCTCGGAAGACGCCAAACTCGGCGACGGTCACTCGAAATATGGCGTGGTCCCGGCCGGCGGTGCCACGGTTCGGCTGTTCCGAAAGATACCGGCAAACCGCGCGATGCAGCTTTTTTTCAGCGCGAGCTTGTTCTCGGCACGCGAGCTTTTGGATTGGGGCTTAATCAATGAGGTGGTGCCCGCGCAGAACCTCCTCACGCGCGCCAAGGAAATCGCGTCACAGTTTTCCCGGCAGAGCCCGGAAGTGCTGGCGCAGATCAAAGGTCTCGCACGGCGTTGCTTTAACGCAAGTCGCTATGACGGATTCCAGGCTGAGCTTGACGCCTTTGCCAAGCACATGAACGGTAGAGATCTGGCCGAGGGCTTGGCGGCATTTCGCGACAAACGCCGGCCGCGATACTGACCGGAAGCCGCAATCGGCCCTTGGACCCGTAGGCAATTCTGCCGGCTCGGCGCCCGGAATGGCCTCATCCTGGGGGCGCCAGACGGCGACCTGCTCGCAGGTCGGAGCCGGCTTCATTGCGGTGCCGCCCACGGGGCTTTTGCCAGGGGCCGCGCTCCGCAAAAATATTTTGTTTTTCGGGCGCTTGGCCCGGGAACCTTCGTCCGCCGGGCGCGTTCGCGTAACGGCTTAGGAGGAGTCACGTGAGGGGGAGTTCTCGGACCGGTCGGCGGCGCCGTAAAGCCGCCTCCCGCAAGAGACTTAACCTCGCGCCGGGCACCGGAGATTTCCGGGGCTTTGGCGCGCTCACCCCAGCCATTTGTCCATCCGCCAACGCGGCAGCGGGTGCCCAATCGAGCCGGGCGCGTGCAGCCACCTTTAATGTCCCGACACGCCAACCGCTCCGGGCGGCGCTGAATACGGGGTTCGGAGATTCCTATGGAGCATACCCCTGACGTCGCCGACGCCGGGACCGCAAACGGTTCGGCCGCCGCTCCCGCCCCGCTCGACAAGTCCCTTTCGCCCGACGGCGCCGCCGAGGCCGGGGAGCTGCGCGAACTTCTGCATGCGCTGCAAGCCATGCGGGTCGGCGATTTCTCGGTGCGGATGGCCGGCGACCAAGTCGGCATCATGGGCAAGGTCGCGGACACCTTCAACGAGATCGTAGCCGCCAACCAGCGGATATCCCGCCAGCTCGAACGTGTCGGCCAGGTGGTGGGCCGCGAGGGCAAGACGCGCCAGCGCGTGCGCTTCGGCCTTTCCGAGGGCGCCTGGGGCGAGATGGAATCCTCGGTCAACACGCTGATCGACGATCTGCTCTGGCCAACCACCCAGGTGACGCGCGCCATCGCCGCCGTGGCCCAGGGCGATCTGCTGGAGACGGTGCAACTCGACGTCGACGGCCGGCCGCTGCAGGGTGAGTTCCTGCGTTCGGCCAAGATCGTCAACACCATGATCAAGCAGCTCAAGGTCTTCACCTCGGAAGTGACGCGGGTCGCCCGCGAAGTCGGCACCGAGGGCAAGCTCGGCGGCCAGGCGCAGGTGCGCGAAGTGTCGGGTGTGTGGAAGGACCTCACCGAGAGCGTCAACTCGATGGCCTCGAACCTCACCGCTCAGGTTCGCAACATTGCCGAGGTGACGATCGCCGTTGCCAACGGCGACCTGTCAAAGAAGATTACCGTCGACGTGCGCGGCGAAATCCTGCAGCTCAAGGAAGCCATCAACACGATGGTTGATCAGCTGCGCTCGTTCGCCTCCGAAGTGACCCGCGTCGCCCGCGAGGTCGGCACCGACGGCAAGCTCGGCGGCCAGGCGATCGTGCCCGGCGTCGCCGGCACCTGGAAGGACTTGACCGACTCGGTCAACGCCATGTGCGGCAATCTCACCGATCAGGTGCGCAACATCGCCCACGTGACCACCGCCGTGGCGCGCGGCGACCTGTCGCGCAAGATTACGGTCGACGTGCGGGGCGAAATTCTCGAGCTGAAAGACACCATCAACACCATGGTCGATCAGCTCAACGCCTTCGCTTCGGAAGTCACCCGCGTCGCCCGCGAGGTCGGCACCGAAGGCAAGCTCGGCGGCCAAGCCCAGGTGCCAGGCGTTGCCGGCACCTGGAAGGACCTCACCGACAGCGTCAACTTCATGGCCGGCAATCTGACGGCGCAGGTGCGCAACATCGCCGACGTGGCGACCGCCATCGCCGGCGGCGACCTGTCGAAGAAGATCACGGTGAACGTCTCCGGCGAAATTCTGCAGCTCAAGGAGACCATCAACACGATGGTCGATCAGCTCAACGCCTTCGCCGGCGAGGTGACGCGCGTCGCCCGCGAGGTCGGCACCGAGGGCCGGCTCGGCGGCCAGGCCAACGTGCTCGGCGTCGCCGGCACCTGGAAGGACTTGACCAACTCGGTCAACTCCATGGCCTCGAACCTCACCGCCCAGGTCCGCAACATCGCCGAAGTCTCCACCGCCATCGCCAACGGCGACTTGTCGAAGAAGATCACGGTCGACGTGCGCGGCGAAATTCTCGAGCTCAAGGACACCATTAACACCATGGTGGACCAGCTCAACGCGTTCGCTTCGGAAGTCACCCGCGTCGCCCGCGAGGTCGGCACCGAAGGCAAGCTCGGCGGCCAGGCCATGGTGCGCGGCGTCGCCGGCACCTGGAAGGATTTGACTGACAGCGTCAATTCGATGGCCTCGAACCTGACCGGCCAGGTCCGCAACATTGCCGAGGTGGCGACCGCCGTCGCCCGCGGCGACCTGTCACGCAAGATCACGGTCGACGTGCGCGGCGAAATTCTTGAGCTGAAAGACACGCTCAACACCATGGTCGATCAGCTCAACGCGTTCGCCGCCGAGGTGACGCGCGTTGCCCGCGAGGTCGGCACCGAAGGCAAGCTCGGCGGTCAGGCCCAGGTGCCCGGCGTCGGCGGCACCTGGAAAGACTTGACCAACTCGGTCAACTCGATGGCCGGCAACTTGACTGCCCAGGTGCGCAACATCGCCGAGGTGGCGACCGCGATCGCCGGCGGCGACTTGTCGCGCAAGATCACGGTCGACGTGCGCGGCGAAATCCTGCAGCTCAAGGAAACGCTCAACACCATGGTCGACCAGCTCAACCGCTTCGCCGGCGAGGTGACGCGCGTGGCGCGCGAGGTCGGCACCGAAGGCCGCCTCGGCGGCCAGGCCAACGTGCCGGGCGTCGCCGGCACCTGGAAGGATTTGACCAACTCGGTCAATTCGATGGCCGGCAATTTGACGGCGCAGGTCCGCAACATCGCCGAGGTGACGACCGCCGTGGCGCGCGGCGACCTGTCGCGCAAGATCACCGTCGACGTGAAGGGCGAAATTCTGGAGCTGAAAAACACCATCAACACGATGGTCGATCAGCTCAATGCGTTCGCCTCGGAGGTCACCCGTGTCGCCCGCGAAGTCGGCACCGAAGGCAAGCTCGGCGGCCAGGCCGGCGTGCCCGGCGTCGCCGGCACCTGGAAAGACCTGACCGACAACGTCAACTTCATGGCCTCGAACCTGACCGCCCAGGTGCGCAACATCGCCGAGGTGGCGACCGCCATCGCCGGCGGCGACCTGTCGAAGAAGATCACCGTCGACGTCCGCGGCGAGATGCTGCTGTTGAAGGACACGCTCAATACCATGGTCGAGCAGCTGCGCTCGTTCGCCGCCGAGGTGACGCGCGTCGCCCGCGAGGTCGGCACCGACGGCCGGCTCGGCGGCCAGGCGGTGGTGCCCGGCGTCGCCGGCACCTGGAAGGACCTTACCGACAACGTCAATCTGCTGGCGGCGAACCTGACCACGCAGGTGCGCAATATCGCCGAAGTGACGACCGCGGTCGCCCGCGGCGACCTGTCGCGCAAGATCACGGTCGACGTGAAGGGCGAAATCCTCGAGCTCAAGAACACCATCAACACGATGGTCGATCAGCTCAACGGCTTCGCCTCGGAAGTCACCCGCGTCGCCCGCGAGGTCGGCACCGAAGGCCTGCTCGGCGGCCAGGCTGTGGTGCCCGGCGTTGCCGGTACCTGGAAGGACCTGACCGATACCGTGAACGTGATGGCCGCCAACCTGACCGAACAGGTGCGCGGCATCGTGAAAGTCGTGACCGCGGTCGCCAACGGCGATCTCAAGCAGAACCTCGCGGTGAAATCGAAGGGCGAGGTGGCGGCGCTGGCCGAAACCATCAACAACATGACGGATACGCTGGCGACATTCGCGGATCAGGTCACGACCGTGGCGCGCGAGGTCGGCGTCGAGGGCCGCCTCGGTGGTCAGGCCAACGTGCCAGGCGCCGCCGGCACCTGGAAGGACTTGACCGGCAACGTGAACCTGCTGGCCGCCAATCTCACCACGCAGGTGCGCGCCATCGCCGAAGTCGCGACCGCGGTGACCAAGGGCGACCTGACCCGGTCGATCCAGGTGGAAGCGCGCGGCGAAGTGGCCGAGCTCAAAGACAACATCAACACGATGATCGACAATTTGCGGCTCACCACCGACCGCAATACCGAGCAGGATTGGCTCAAGACCAATCTGGCGAAATTCACCAACATGCTGCAGGGCCAGCGCGATCTGACCACCGTCGGCCGGCTGCTGCTTTCCGAATTGATTCCGCTGGTCAATGCTCACCAGGGCGTCATCTATCAGATGGAAAACGAGGAAACCCCCGGACTGCGGCTGTTGGCGGCCTATGCCGATGACGGCGTCAACGGCCACGCGCAAGCGCTGCGGCTTGGCGAAGGTCTCATCGGCCAGTGCGCGGTCGACAAGCGGCGCCTGTTGATCACCGAAATGCCGGACAATGCCGTGGCCATCAGCTCGGCGCTGTTCAAGGTGGCGCCGCGAAACAACATCGTGCTGCCGGTGCTGTTCGAGAACCAGGTCAAGGCGGTCATCGAGCTGGCGTCGATCCACGAGTTCACCGCCCTGCAGACCATGTTCCTGGAACAGCTGACGACGTCGATCGGCATCGTGCTCAATTCCATCGAGGCGACGATGCAGACTGAAGGGCTGCTCAAGCAGTCGCAGCAGCTCGCCGGCGAATTGCAGGCGCAGCAGAGGGAGCTGCAGCAGACCAACGAGCAGCTGGAGCAGAAGGCGCAGCAGCTTGCGGAGCGCAACGTCGAAGTCGAGCGCAAGAACCAGGAAATCGAGCAGGCCCGCCGCGCGGTCGAGGAGAAGGCGACCGAGCTGGCGCTGACGTCGAAGTACAAGTCGGAATTCCTGGCCAACATGTCGCACGAGCTGCGCACGCCGCTCAACTCGATCCTGATCCTGGGGCAGCAACTGACTGACAACCCGGAAGGCAATCTGACACCGAAGCAGGTCGAGTTCGCCAGGACCATCCACGGCGCCGGCACCGACTTGCTCAACCTCATCAGCGACATTCTGGATCTGTCGAAGATCAAATCCGGCACCGTCACGGTGGAGGCGGACGAGATCTTCTTCGCCAACTTGCTCGATATGGTCGCGCGGCCGTTCGGCCACGAGGCGGATACGCGCAAGCTGTCGTTCGACGTTCATCTCGATCCCAATCTCGGGCGCAGCATCGTCACCAACTCCAAGCGCCTGCAGCAGGTGCTCAAAAACCTGCTGTCGAACGCGTTCAAGTTCACCGCGCAGGGCGGCGTGCGGCTGAGCGTCAGCGCGGCGATGGGCGGTTGGAGCGCCGCGCATCCGGTGTTAAGTCAGGCATCGTCGGTGGTGGCGTTTGAGGTCTCCGACACTGGCATCGGTATTCCGCTGGAAAAGCAGAAGATCATTTTCGAAGCCTTCCAGCAGGCCGACGCCTCGACCAGCCGCAAATATGGCGGCACCGGCCTTGGCCTCGCCATCAGCCGCGAGCTCGCGAGCCTGCTCGGCGGCGAAATCCATTTGCGCAGCACCCCGGACGCGGGATCGACCTTCACTCTCTACCTGCCGATCAAATATGTCGGCTCGACCACGGCGCCGCGGCCCGCGCCCGCCAGCGTCCGGTCGGCGCCGGCCGTGGCGGCCGAGCGCACGATTGAGCAAATTCCCGATGACCGGCTGGAAATCCAGCCCGGCGACGCCATCCTGCTGATCGTTGAGGATGATCCGCATTATGCCCGCATCCTCATCGACCTTGCTCGCGACAAGGGATTCAAGGTGCTGCTGGCGATGCGCGGCGACACCGCGCTCGATCTCGCCAAGCAGTACCAACCGACGGCGGTGTCGCTTGACGTGTTCCTGCCCGACATGTTGGGCTGGAACGTGCTGAGCCAGCTCAAGCAGAATCCGCTCACGCGCCATATCCCGGTGCAGATCGTCACGCTCGACGAGGACCGTCAGCATGGGCTTGCGCGCGGCGCGTTTTCGTTCGTCACCAAGCCGACGACGCGCGAAGGCGTTTCCGATGCCTTGGCCAAGATCAAGGACTTCTCGCAGCCGCGGCGCCGGCGCCTGCTGGTGGTCGAGGACAACGCGGCCGAACAGATGAGCATCCACGAACTGCTCGGCCACCACGACATCGAGATCGTCAACGCCGGCACCGGCCGGGAAGCGCTCGACATCTTGCGCCAGCAGGTCTGCGATTGCGTCGTGCTCGACCTGCGCCTGCCCGACATGTCGGGCTTCGAGGTGCTGGAATCGATGCGCGCCGAAAACGCGCTGGCCGATGTGCCGGTGGTGGTGTTTACCGGCCGCGAACTGTCGGCCGACGAGGATGCTCAGCTCCACACCATGGCGCGCAGCATCGTGGTCAAGGGAGTCGAAGTCGCCCGAGCGGCTGCTCGACGAGACCGCGTTGTTTTTGCATCGCGTCATTACCGATCTGCCGCCCGAGAAGCAGCACATGCTTGAGCGCCTCAACTCCTCGGACGAGGACTTGATCGGCCGCACCGTGCTTCTGGTGGACGACGACCCGCGCAACATCTTTGCGCTGTCGAGCGTGCTGGAACGCCGCGGCATGCACGTGCTCACCGCGACCACCGGCAGCGAGGCCAACGCGGTCATTAGGGAGACGCCGGAACTCGCCATCGTGCTGATGGACATCATGATGCCGGAAATGGATGGCTATCAGACCATCGAGATCATCCGCCGCGATCCGGCCTATCGCCGCCTGCCCATTATTGCCTTGACCGCCAAGGCCATGAAAGGCGACCGCGAGAAATGCCTCGAAGCCGGCGCCTCGGATTATCTGGCCAAGCCGGTCAATACCGAACAACTGCTTTCCGCATTGCGGACGTGGCTCCATCGCTAGGCGCGGCGGCATGAACAACAACAAAGTCAACGTCCTTCTCGTCGACGATCAGCCGGCGAAGCTGCTTGCTAACGAGGAAATCCTCCGCGGCCTTGGCGAGAATCTGATCAAGGCATCGTCGGCGCGCGAGGCCCTGGAGTTCCTGCTCAAGAATGAAGCCGCTGTCGTCCTGATCGACGTCTGCATGCCGGAGCTCGACGGTTTTCAGCTCGCCGCGATGATCCGCGACCATCCGCGGTTTCAGCGGACGGCGATTATATTCATCTCGGCCATTCAGGTGGACGACGTCGACCGGTTGCGCGGCTACGAGATGGGCGCGGTCGATTACGTGCCGGTGCCCGTGGTTCCGGCCGTGTTGCGCGCCAAGGTCAAGGTGTTTGCCGAACTCTATCGCAAGACCCGCGAGCTCGAGCGGTTGAATGTGGAATTGGAGCGGCGCGTGGCCGAGCGCACGGCGGAGCTCGAAGCGTCGACCGCGCGGCTGACGGAAAGCGAGCAGCAATTGCGGCTCGCCACCGAGGCCGCCGAAATCGGCCTTTGGGACGTTGACAACGTGACCGACACGCTGTTCTGGCCGCCGCGCGTCAAAGCCATGTTCGGCATTTCACCGGACGTTCCGGTGAGCATGGCGGATTTCTACGCCGGGCTTCATGCCGCGGACAAGGAAGCGACCGTCAGCGCCTTTGCCGCGGCCTGCGACCCGGAAAAGCGGGCAATCTACGATGTCGAGTACCGCACCGTCGGCAAGGAAGACGGCGTTGTCCGCTGGGTAGAGGCCAAGGGCCGAGGCATCTTCGACGCGGACGGCCGATGCGTGCGCGTGATCGGCACCGCGCTGGACATCACTAAGCGCAAGGAGGCGGAAGGGCGCCAGGATCTGCTGGCCCGTGAGGTCGATCATCGCGCCCGCAACGCGCTCGCTGTGGTCCAATCGATCATCCGGCTCACCCGCGCTCATAGCGCCGACGAATATGTGACGGCGGTCGAGGGTCGCATCAAGGCGCTCGCCCGCGCCCATTCGCTGCTTTCCGACTCGCGCTGGCACGGCGCCGATCTGCGCGCGCTGGTGAGCGAAGAACTCGCTCCCTACCGGGCCGCCGAGGCCGACAAGATCGAGATCGAAGGTCCCAATTTTTCGCTGTTGCCGCACATGGCGCAGGGGTTGGGCCTCGCGCTGCACGAACTCGCCACCAATGCCGGAAAGCACGGCGCGCTATCCTCACTGGCCGGCAAAATCAGCCTGGTATGGCAATTGCGGCCGGACTTTCTGATCTTGCGTTGGGTCGAAAGCGGTGGTCCGCGGATCAAGCCGCCCGCCACGCGCAGCTTCGGTCTGAACGTGATCCGCGCCAGTATCGAGCAACAGCTCGGCGGCAAGGCAACTTTCGAGTGGGAGCCGACGGGATTGCAATGCACCTTGTCGATTCCCTTGTTCAAATCGCCGAACGAGCATGCGCCCAATGGCGGCGAGGCGGCGGACCCGGCTGCCACGCCGGCAAAGCGCACCAGCAATCGGCGGGTGCTGTTGGTCGAAGACGAGGCGCTTGTTGCCATGATGATTCAGGAATGCCTGGCGGAACGGGGGCATTCCGTTCTGGGCCCGATCAGCACGGCGTCCGAAGCGCTCGAAGCGGCGCGGGAGGGCGATTTCGACGCCGCCATCCTCGACATCAATCTCGGAGATGGCATGGCCTATCCGGTCGCGGAAATACTGTCGTCGCGCGGCGTTCCGTTCGTCTTCGTCACCGGCTATGAGGCCGATGCGGTCGACGGCCGATTCAGCGGGGTGCCGGTTCTGCAGAAGCCGATCGAGCGGCAAATGCTGCAGAAGATCTTCGTGTCCTAGCTCAAGGCGCAGACGCGGGAGGTCGGCGAATTCATTGTCGGTCGGCAAGCAGTCATTTCAGGTCAGTCTGGCAGCCGGGCGTCGCTCGTCGGAAATAAATGATTGAAGACGACGAGGCCGACAATCGACAGCGGTGCCGCGAGCAGCGCGCCAATCGGCCCCCATAGCCATGTCCATAGCGCCAGCGCGATAAGGATCATGAGGGGATTGAGCGTAAGACGCCGGCCGACGATCGTCGGGGTGATAAAGTGTCCTTCCGCGGTCGTGAGAGCAACGAAAGCGAGCGGCGCGACCAGCGACTGACCGAACGAGGGAAAGGTGACGAGGCCGACGCCGAACAGGGCGACCACCATCACCGCAGGTCCGATATAGGGAACGTAGTTGAGGACCGCCGCCAGGACGCCGAAGATCACCGGACTGGGAAGGCCGAACAGCCAGGCTCCCGCAGCTACGACCGCTCCCAGCGCCGCATTGATGATGGTCACCACGGTCAGATAGCCGGCGAGGTTGTGCTCGATATCGTTCATGATTTTCAGGAACCGCAATTTGGCGTCCCGGTTCGAGAACAGCGCAACGGCGGTCGAGCGCAAGGTGCTCTGGCCGACCAGAAAGAACAACAATGCCGCAAAGAACAGCAGCAGTTCGCCGGCGGCTGGAGTCAAAAACGCCACCGCCGGCAAGACGATGCCGGGCGGAGAAGAATTTGCCGCCGCCGCATTGCCGCCGAACAGAGTGCCTTCGAGTTCGCGCAGCGCGGCAAGCGGGGGTTCGAGCACCGATAGCCGCTCGCGGATGGTGACCCCGATTTCCGGCATGCGCGCGATCCATTGGCTGACCGGGCCGGCCATGACGGTCACGATGACTGCCAGCGCTCCCAACGCGACGGCAACGATCGCAAGCGCCATGATCCACGGCGAAATGCCCCGGTGCTCGGCACCTCGTACCAGTGGCGCAAAGGTCATGCCGCCGATCGCAGCGGCGAGAAGCGGCATCAGGACAGGGCGGCCGACATAGAGGAACGCGCCGAACAGCATTAAAAAAATGCCGACGGTCGCCGCGCGTCCGGCTGATTGCCACATATCTGGGATGCTGGCGACGGGCTGTGGGTTCTTGATGTCCAGCGCGTAGCGTTTTTCACGGCTGGCACGGATGTAGTCCACAAGCTCCCTCCAGCGCACCGTACGGTGCCCGCTGAGCCTCGGCACCGACCGGTACCTGCTGAGCATCCAGAGGCGTCAACTCAAATTCGGAGCGGTCGGTTCCACCGATCAAGACAGTTCGAGAACGCATGATTCGACGTCGGCGTCTTCGGCCCGCGTTGGCGCGCGAATGGTTGTCGTTCTGATCCCTGCAGACCGGCCAGCTCCGTGGTGTCCTTGAGCACGGCCGGTTCGCGTTGTTTCGCTACAACGGCGCAAGAAAATTGCCCCTGCAGCGGAACCGAATGGCGGGCCAAGAGATTGCTCAAGGGGGGTATCTCAAAAAAACGGGGGTTGACGTGTCGCAGGCAGAGGTGGGGTTGGCCGAGCTCAGCGTGGGCCCGTGGCCGGCCTTGTTGCGTTCGCAGCCGCTCCGGTCCCAACCGGCAGAGAATTTGATCGAGCCAAGGCGGCTTCTTGATGCGCTGCCTGCTGCGCTGTATGTCACCGACGCCGCCGGGCGAATTATTTATTTTAATGAAGCCGCCGCGGCGCTGTGGGGCTGCCGGCCAAACCTCCACAGCGACCAGTGGTGCGGCTCGTGGCGGCTATTCTGGCCTGACGGCACAGCTCTCCCGCACGACCAGTGCCCCATGGCCGTGGCCTTGAAAGAGGGACGGCCGAATCGGGGTCACGAAGCGGTTGCGGAACGGCCCGATGGCACGCGGGTGCCGTTCATGGCGTTTCCGACGCCCTTCCATGACGCGTCGGGCGCCCTTGTCGGCGCCGTCAACGTGCTGGTCGACATCAGCGAGTACCAACGTGCCGAGCGCATCGGCCGGCGCCTCGCTTCGATCGTGGAATCCAGCGACGATGCCATCATCAGCAAAGATCTCAATGGCACGATCGCGACCTGGAACAAGGCGGCAGAGCGGCTGTTCGGATACCGCGCGGACGAGGTCATCGGCAAGTCGATTACAATTCTCATTCCGGCCGATCGCCGAAATGAAGAGACCGGTATCCTCGAGCGAATCAGGCGCGGCGAGCGCATCGAGCATTTCGAAACGATCCGCCAACGTAAAGATGGAAGTCTGATCGATATTTCGCTGACCGTATCTCCGCTGACGGATGAGTCCGGCACGATCATCGGCGCTTCGAAAATCGCCCGCGACATCACCGAGCAAAAGCGCCGCGAGGGGCTGGTCGCGCTGCTCGCGCGTGAAGCGGACCACCGGACCAATAATCTGCTGGCGGTCGCCCAGGCTACCGTTCATCTCACGCATGCCGGCACGGTGGCGGACCTGAAGACGGCGATCGAGGGGCGGTTACGGGCCCTCGCCAACGCTCACGGCATGCTTGCGCAGTCGCGTTGGGCCGGCGCCGACTTGCATGAGCTGGCGATCAAGGAACTCTCGCCCTATTTCCGCAATGGCGATCCTCGTGCGCAGATCGACGGCCCGAGCTTGCTCCTGAAACCGGAGTTGGCGCAGGCCATCGCGATGGCCCTGCATGAGCTCGCGACCAACGCGGTGAAGTATGGCGCACTATCGAGATTCGCCGGGCGCATAGGGGTCGAGTGGTCGCAACAGGATGACGGACGGTTGCATGTGCGTTGGACGGAAACCGGTGGGCCGCGCGTGACGGTACCGACGAAAGAAGGATTTGGCACGCGCGCGATCACGCGGATGCTCGGCCAGCTCGATGGCGAGGTTAAATTCGATTGGCGCGAAGAGGGCATGATCTGCGAGATCGCCGTCGCGATGTGAACCGATGTCGCGGCCGGGAAGCCGATCCGTCGAAGGCGTCCTGAATAAAAACCAAGGACCGCAGCGCCATGGGCCCCTGGTCCGAGAGCCGATTGACCGGTCGTTGCCGGCTGCCCACCAAACCAGATCAACGCAAGCCTTGAGAGCAGATCAACGCAAGCAATGAGTTCCAGCGGAAAATTTGCCGCGCTCGGGGCACAATTGCCGCATTGGCACGTTGAGGAGGATGGCAACAACCAATCTGGAGGCAATACCCATGAAGAGCTTAGCCGTTCTTGCTGCCGGCGCGTTGATCGCCAGCAGCGCCGCGTTGGCGCAAACAACGTCCACCGATGGCAAGCCGATGGCCAACATTCCGACCAGCAGCGTCACGGTTACCGACTGGTACAAGCAGGACGTCTATGATCCCAGCGATAACAAAATCGGTCAGGTCGCAGACGTGCTGGTGGCGCCAGACGGGCATATCAATGCGCTGATCGTCGGGGTTGGTGGTTTTCTCGGCGTCGACCAAAAAGACATTGCCGTGGAATTCGGCGCGGTCAAGCAGACGATGAAGGACAACAAGGTCCACCTGACGATGAACGCGACCAAAGACACGCTCAAGTCCGCACCGGGGTTCCAGTACGATTTGAATATGACCGCCTGGGTGCCCGACAACAAGTCGAGGTAACGAGGTTCGTCTGTGGACTACGAAGAGCCCCGGCTCCAAGCCGGGGCTTTTGGTTCGCTGGCCGGCGGCGTTTAGGCTGCCTTCTTGTTGGGGACCTTCTTGCCCTTCTTGCGCGCCTTCGACAGGCCGATCGCGATCGCCTGCTTGCGGCTCTTTACCTTGCCGCCCTTGCCGCCGTGTCCGCTCTTGGCGGTGCCGCGCTTGTAGCGGTGCATCTCGCTCTTGACGTCGCTTCCGGCACTGCGCGAATACTTGCGCTTCCGCTTCTTGGCCATGTGAATTCCTCCTGACAAACGGCATTGCTTCGCCGGCCTTTTGATTGCTTTGATCGCTATCGGTCCGGCGGGTGCGCCAACGATGGCCGAAAGCGCTGTGGCGTCTGCACCCCGACGGCAACCTGTTCGTCGCGTTGTGTTTGATCCTCGGCTTTGCGACGGCCGATGGTCCAGTTAAACGACATGCGGATCTCGGGATTCGGTACGGTCCAGCAAGCGCCATCGGCATCCATAAAAACGACCCACAGCAGGGCGGATTCCGGTTCGTAATCGATCACGAAGTGAGCCCAGCCCCCGCCTTTTGACGTCTCCATCGGAAGCGGCGGGTTGAGCTGCGTCATCATCAAACGATGCTCATTGCCTGGAAAACTTTGCGGATGCCGTCCAGGTTGCATCCGATCGAGCACAAGGCAATTGATCGAGCGCCAAGATTTGCGCTTTCCGGTAACGCCAGGCATCATAGGAACGTTCCGCAGCAGATGCCCGGACTACATCGATCTGGCGTCGCAGCCCAATGCTTGCGAAAGGCAAAGTTTGCACGCTGGTTCATCTCATGGCGCATCACTTCCTTGATTTACATCAATGGGATCGGCGGCGATTTACCCCACATAATCACCGACGGATGGCCGGATTGTTGGCGCGGCCAAGGGCCGAGAGGAGCAAAAAAATGGAAAGTGCGACATTCCGAAAATGGCTTGTTGAGCATGGCTGCCGGGTCGATCATGGCGAACATGACCGGCGGCACGAGGGCCCGGTCATGGTCACCGTGCACCGACAAGGTCGGAAGGCCGAAGTACCGCTCGGCGGATCGCATCAAACCCTGGACAGCCGGGTGGTGCAGCGCGCCTGTGAAGAGCTGGGACTCGATCCGGCACACTTGCCTGGGCCCGAGAGCCGCGTCTGAGGCCGAGGTTGTGATCGTGACTTTTTCCGTCCCGACCGCTGCCCAGCGGACGCGATCGAGGCCGGAAGGCTAGCAGGGGAGACCGGCGATGCCGTTCAAGGATCGCTCCGACGCCGGGCGCAACTTGGCCAAGGCGCTCGTTCAATACAAGGATCAAGAACCGGTGATTCTTGCGCTGCCGCGCGGCGGTGTGCTGGTTGCGGCCGAGGTGGCTGCCGTGCTCAAGGCGCCGATTGATCTGATCCTCGTGCGCAAGGTGGGCGTGCCGTTCCAGCCTGAGCTCGCCATGGGGGCGGTGGTTGATGGCAGCACGCCGCTCATCGTCCGCAATGAGGACGTGATCGGCATCACGGGTATCGATGAATTCGCGTTCAAGGCGGTCTGTGACGCCGAGCTTGCCGAGATCGAGCGGCGCCATCGGCGTTACATCGGCAACCGTGAGCCCGTGGAGGTCGGCGGCCGTACAGCAATTGTGATCGACGATGGCGTAGCCACCGGCGCAACGACCCGCGCGGCGTTGCGGGCGACCCGCATGCGCAATCCGAAGCGTCTCGTTCTTGCGGTGCCGGTGGCGCCGACGGATACCATCACCGCGTTGCGGAGCGAGGTCGACGACATCGTTTGCCTTGAGGATTACGAATTCTTCGGCGCCATCGGCGCCTATTACGCGAATTTCAGCCAGGTTTCGGACGATGAAGTAATCAAGATACTCAAGCAATTTCCCGTGCCGAAGCGCAAAGCCGCAACGGAAACCGCGGCATAAAATGGGTCACCGGCGAAGTGCCCGAACGCTCTGACGGATGAGCTGCTACTTGCGCAGGCTCATGAGATAAGCGACCACCTGCTTCACCTGATAATCAGCCAAGTAGGGGCTCGGCATGCCATTTGGCATATCCAGGCCCCGGTGCGTCGTGGTCAGAAAGTTTTGCAGCCACGCGGCGTTGAAATCCTTGCGTTGGACGATCGATGCAAACGGCGGCGCCGGCGGATTCAAGATCGGCGCAAAAGGCTGGTCTGGCGCCGCCACATGACAGGTTCCGCACAGCGTTGACGCCAACTGGTGGCCGGCGCGCAATTCATTTGCCGAATTGCTTTCCTGAGCCCAAGCCGAGCCGACAGCCAGCCAAAAAACCACAAGCCAAATTGACGCGGCGCGCATGGACACTCCTTGATGTATCGACCGAGCCGTATTGATGAACACCAGACCCCGATCAGTAGCAAGATCTCGCCGGTACATCAGAAATAAGTATTGCAATTCGTCGCTTCGAGGCTTGACCCAGATCAAAGCGTGCAACGAGCCTACATCCGCCGCTCCACGCGCGTCAGCATCCGGGCAATCTCGTCCTTGAGCTTGAGACGCTCCTTCTTGAGCCGTTCAAGGACTTCGTCTGCGGTCGGCTCGTCGCCCGATTCGATGCGAAAAATCTGACGATTGGCTGCATTGTAACGCCCCGCCAATCGGCGAAACAGATAGTTGGTCTCGGCGAGCCGCGCGATCAGCACAGTTTCGTCGGGAAACTCGCTCGGCAATTCATGCGGGATGCGCATCGCGGCGACCTCACCGACGGTCACACCCGAAGCCCGTGTTTCCCCATGAGCTTGACCGTCGTCGCCTGCGGGCCCTTGTCGCCGGGCTCCTCGGCAAAAGTCACCCGTGAGCCGACGTGCAACCGCGAAAAATCGTCGTCGAGCACGCTGTTGCGGTGGAAATAAATCTCCTGGCCGTCATCCGCCTCAAGGAAGCCGAACTCGCCGGACGGATCGAGCCGCGCCACCGTTGCGATCGGGGGCCGTCATGATGCTTGACCTCGCCCCGGGTGCGGCGAACCTGATCCTCGAGCTGGCGGCGCGCATGCCTGAACGCGTCGCTGAGAGCGAATTTCAGATCGGCATGCCGCTCATCCTGCGGCGGCGTCCGTTCCACGTTCACCTCGCGGCCGTCGGGAAGGGCAAGACGAATGTGGACCTCATACAGGCCGCCTTTGCGATGGTGCTGACCGGGCGCCTTGACCACAACGCGGCACGCGGTGATGCGGCCCGAGCGTTCCTCGAGTTGCGCCACTTGCGCGGCAATGGCCTCTTCGATTTCCGGCGTCCCAGTCATGCCTTGAAACAGGATTTCGGGCGGGGTCTGCATGTCGTGCTCCCAATATGCCGCGCACGGCGAGATTTATCGTGGAATGGCCCTCGATCGTCTTTGACCAATATCAACCAGGAACGGTACTGCTGGGACGCCGGTTCCGCGCTAACAAGTGCCCCTGATTGGCATGATATACGCTTCCGACCGGAGAAGTCGGACGCAACCGGACCATCCCGGTTAGCGCTGTGAAAGGGAGCCCCGCATCATGACGTCAGGTGATGGCGTACTTTCCGCCGCGAAGGCCGACCGAGCGCGGCGCGCGGCGCTTCCCGGCCAGGTCGTGCTGGTCATGCAGGGCGGCGGCGCCCAGGGCGCTTATCAGGGCGGTGTCTACGAGGCCCTGCATGAAGCCGGCATCGAGCCTGATTGGGTCATCGGCACCTCGATCGGCGCCATCAACGGATCGATCATCGCCGGCAACCCGGTCAAACATCGGCTGGAGCGGTTGCGCGCGTTTTGGTCGCGCGTCGAAACCGGACCGCCCCGTTTGTTGGGCGTACTCGCGCCGATGTTCGGCAACCCGTCGCGCGAGCTCGCGACCCTGCTGACCGGCGTGCAAGGCTTCTTTTCACCCAACCCGGCTTTCTTATTGGGTCCCGAGGCGGCGGTCGGCGTCGAACGCGCTGCCATGTATTCCGTCGATCCGTTGCGGAAGCTGTTGCCGGAACTGGTCGATTTCGACCTCGTCAATTCCGGCAAGCCGAGATTTACGCTGGGGCTGGTCGGCGTTCGCGACAGCCAGATGCGATATTTCGACAGCAACTATGGCAGGGTCGGTCTCGATCACGTGCTGGGATCGAGCGCCGTGCCGCCGACGTTTCCGGCGGTGCGGATCGACGGCGAGGCCTATTGGGATGGCGGCATCTACTCGAACACGCCAGTCGAAGCAGTGTTCGACGACGATCCACGACAGAGTTCCGTCGTCTTTGCCGTGCAGATCTGGCACACACGCGGCCCGGAGCCCGAATCGGTCGCCCAGGTTTTTGCCCGGCAGAAGGACATCATGTTCGGCAGCCGCTCGCGGAGCCACATCGCGCGGCAGGCCCAGCTACACCGCATGCGGCACGTCGTCCGCACGCTGGTCGGCATGCTGTCCGAAGAGCAGCAAAAGACGCTCGAAGTCCAGGAGCTCGCCGGCTACGGCTGCACCACCGTGATGCATCTCATTGAGATCAACGCCGAGCCGCTCGACGGCGAGAATAATTCCCGGGAGTACGACTTTTCGCCGGCCACGATCGCGGTCCGCTGGCAGGCCGGGTATGAGGATACGCGCCGTACCATCGCGCGGCGGCCCTGGGACGATCCAGTCGATCCGGCCGTCGGGGTCGCACTCTACGCGTCGGACGACGGCGAGAATTGCCCGATCGACGATGCGGAACAGTGAGTTGAGGCTGTCATCGCCTTGGGCCGGTCATCACCGCTTTTTCACGGCTTGCCGGCGGAAATTCGACTGCGGTTTAACGGTCGGGGGAAGCGGACAAAATGGCCCATGACGCCGACGTCATCATCGTAGGCGCGGGACTTGCCGGTCTCGTCGCCGCGGCCGAGCTGATCGATGCGCACAAGAGGATCATCGTGCTCGATCAGGAGCCCGAGCAATCGCTCGGCGGTCAGGCGTTCTGGTCGCTGGGCGGCCTTTTCCTGGTCGATTCCCCCGAGCAGCGTCGGATGGGCATCAGCGACTCGCACGCGCTGGCGCTGGACGATTGGCTGGGCACGGCGGGGTTCGATCGCGAAGAGGATTTGTGGCCCCGGAAATGGGCCGAGGCTTATGTTGCCTTCGCCGCTGGCGAAAAGCGAGCGTGGCTGCGCGAACGCGGCATCCGCTTTTTTCCGGTGGTGGGTTGGGCCGAGCGCGGCGGCGACAATGCCACCGGTCATGGCAACACCGTGCCGCGGTTTCATCTGACCTGGGGAACCGGCCCGGGCGTCATCGCGCCTTTTGTCCGGCGCGTGCGCGAAGGCCAGAAGGACGGGTTTGTTACATTCAAGTTTCGCCACCGCGTCAACGAGCTGACGAAATCGGGCGGGACGATCGATGGGATACGTGGCGACATTCTCGCGCCCAGCACTATTGAGCGCGGTCAAAAAAGCTCACGCGAGGTCGTCGGCGCGTTCGAGCTCAAGGGCCAGGCCGTCATCGTCGCATCCGGCGGCATTGGCGGCAATCATGAGCTGGTGCGCAACAACTGGCCGCAGCGTCTGGGGTCGCCGCCGCAGCGGTTGATCACCGGCGTTCCTGACCATGTCGACGGCCGCATGCTGGCGATCACCGAAGCCGCCGGCGGCACCATCATCAATCGCGATCGCATGTGGCATTACGTCGAGGGCATCAAGAACTGGAATCCGATCTGGACCGATCACGCCATTCGCGTCCTGCCCGGACCGTCCACGCTCTGGCTCGATGCGCGCGGCAGACGGCTCCCGGCTCCGCTTTATCCCGGCTTCGATACGCTGCGCACGCTCAAGCACATCGTGGCGACCGGGTATGATTATTCCTGGTTCATTCTCACCCGCAGGATCATCGAAAAGGAGTTTGCGTTATCCGGTTCTGAGCAGAATCCCGATCTGACCGGCAAAAAGTGGAGCCAGGTTTTGTCGCGCGCGCGCCGGGGCATTCCCGCCCCGATCAAGGCGTTCATGGACAAGGGCGATGATTTCATCGTCGAGCGCGATCTGGCGCGGCTCGTCGAGCGTATGAACGCGGTGAGCGGGGAACCGCTCCTGAGCCTCGCCGGCGTCGAGCACGAGATTGTCGCGCGCGATCGCCAACTCGATAATCCGTTCTGCAAGGATGCACAGATCACGGCCATTCGGGCCACGCGCCGCTATCTGGGCGATCGGCTGATCCGCACCGCGCGTCCGCATAAATTGCTCGATCCCGCCGCTGGGCCGTTGATCGCGGTGCGGCTGCACATCTTGACCCGCAAGACACTGGGCGGTCTGCAAACCGATCTTGAAAGCCGTGTCATTGGCGCCGACGGCCGAGCGGTGCCAGGTCTCTATGCCGCCGGCGAGGCCGCCGGATTTGGCGGTGGCGGCGTTCACGGCTACGCCGCGCTGGAAGGGACTTTCCTCGGCGGCTGCATCTTCTCGGGCCGCGCCGCCGGCCGCGCCGCGGCGCAAGCTGTTGGGTGAAGCGAGTTACTCCAAAGCTGCTTGGCGCCGCGAAGCGTATCTTCGGCGGCTTCGTTCAGCGGAGATCAGTGAGACACTCACGAATGCTGTCTCGGTCTTGGCGCGGAACCACAGCCGACCAATGGGTTCCAAAAGTGGCTTTGCTGTGGTCACTCCTTTCTTGAGTTGGCGCTCTCATGAGCATAGGGGTCTGGCAGAACGGCGGAGCCGGTCTCCAGCAGGGACTTGAGGTTGGAGATGATCTTCGGCCAGCCGCCGGACACCGCCTCGATGAATTTCGAGGGCTCGCGCTCGATGGTGTGGGTGATGGAGAGCTTGACCGCCGTTCCACTGGGTTCCAGCTCCATCGTGCATAGCGAGTCGCCTTCGGCCTTGAGCTCGGGCTTGCTCTGGTGTCTGCCAGCGGATCACCAGGCGCCGTGGTGGCTCGGCCTCGACGATCTCGCCAGCGTCGAAGATCTGACCGTCGCCGGAGACCAACTTCCACGAGGATCCCGGCTGTCCACTGGCTTTCGCAGCGCATGCCGAACCAGTACTGCTTCATGAACTCCACGTCGGTCAGTGCTGACCACAGCTTCTCCGGCGTGGTGCGGATGTAGGTCACGTAGACGAAGGTCGATCTAGCCATCGGCTTTCTCCAGACGTTGTTTCAGATGTGACAGCGCCTTGAGGCGCGGCTTTTCGAACTTGGCAATCCAGCGCTCGTAGATCTCCTGCAGCGGCACCGGATTTAGGAAGTGCAGCTTTTCGCGGCCGCGCCGCACGGTGGCGACCAGGTTCGCTGCCTCCAGCAGGTCCAGGTGCTGCGTCACGCCCTGCCGCGTCATGTCCAGGTGTTCGCACAGCTCGTTGAGTGTGCGGCCATCGTGTGCATGCAGCAGGTCCAGCAGCTTGCGCCGGCTGGGATCGGCCAGGGCCTTGAACAGCACGTCGGTGTCGCGGCGTTCTGCCATGTTGCTCGCTATAATAGGCAAGTAATTACTTGCATGTCAAGCGGCGGACGAGCGCGTCCTTTTCGATGTGTGCGACGAGCTCGATGCCGCGCGACACATCTCTGACGCGCTGTGGCAAAGGCTGGCCGAGCACTTTACCCCCGAGCAGATACTCGAGATCATGGCACTGATCGGTTTCTATCGGACAGTGTCGCTCTACGCCAACGCGCTAGCCCTGCCGCTCGAGCCGTTCGCGGTACGCTTTTCGGATTCGGGGGGCTGACAGGCTGCATCTAGATCGGCGGATGATTTTGCGTGCTCGCTGAGCTGCCTCGGCCGCTGCCAATTTCGCCCGAGACGGCAGCGATGCTTCGCGATCTGGGAGTTGATGGTTCCGCGACGACAGGTCGTAGGCGCTGCGAGAGGGGCTTCTTGCGTAAGGCGGCATCGACGGCCGGTGCAATACCCGGCGCCAGCGGCGTCAAAGCGGCCTCCGATACCGAGGTAACCGAGTTCGGTAAGTTTTATCTTATAGTTGCAATATCGCATTGTTCGCTTTTGCGTTCGACAATTGACCGATGACGCGGTATGTTTTTTTGGGAGAGCGGTGCGCGGTCATTTTGCATTAGGCCGCACTTGGGCGGACGCGAGCCGGTGAGGACGCGGATCAGGCCCGGCGGCGGTTGGCGCAGCGGTACGATTGCGATCCTACTAACGGTTAGCGCGGGGGAGGCCAAGGTGGGTATTCCTCAATCCCAGTCCGTGCCGTGGACGCGCAAGCATGACAAGCCGGGTGTGCCGCTGATCCCGGCGGCGTCGCTTATCCAGTACCCGCAATCGCTCGCGGATCTGATAACGATTTGTTCGCAGCGGCCCCCGACGCAGCGCTTGCACGCCGCTGGCAGTCACTGGGCTCTATCGTACGCGGCGGTTAGCGACTACACGTTCATTGAAACCCACGATTGGAACAACATCGTTCCCGCCATGGGACGCACGCTCTACGACGTCGTTCCTGGTTGCATGTCGACTGCATTCCTGAACCAGTTGAACCTCTTGACGACGGACCCGGCGCTCGCGACGGTTCCGGTCTATTACGTCCACTTCGAAGCCGGTAAACGAATCTATCAGCTTTATGCAGAGCTGGACGTCGGTGACGGAGCAAACAGCCAGAGCCTGTGCGGCGTCATGAAATCGCAGTTTGGCAACCCGTCGTTCGGGGGCTCTTGGGCCTTTGCGACCCTCGGCGGCGCCGCCGGTCAAACCGTCGTGGGGGCGCTGTCGACCGGCACGCACGGCGGCGACTTCGATCGCCCGCCCATTGCGGATTCCGTGCTCGCGCTGCACGTCGTCGTGGACGGCGGCAAACACTATTGGATCGAGAGCAAGCAATATCAGTTCACGGACGAAAGCAAGCTGGTCGCGCTGTATGGGGTCGCGCAATACGGAGGCCCAAACAACTTCGAGGTCATATACGACGACAACGTTTTGCGGGCCGCGATGGTTCAGGTCGGCCGCTTCGGAATTGTGTATTCCGCAGTCATGCAGGTTCAGCGGCAATACGGGCTGCGCGAGGAGCTGGTACTTGACACGTGGGAGAATGTGCAGAATTCAATCGCTGATCCGAATTCGCCGCTATTCAATGAGTTGTTCACGACCGCGGATGGAGAGGTCATACCGCAACGATTTCTGCAGATCGTGATTGACCCGATACCAAGCACGAACGGGACAACGCATATTTGCGGGATCACGCGGCGCTGGACCGTGCCGGTGTCCTCGCTGCCGCCTTCGCCCATGCCGGCCGTGAATTGGGGTGGCGGAAAGCCGGCCGGACGGTCGGTTACTCGCCCAACGACGACGGGATCACCTCGTTCGATCTCTATGACTCTGGCATGCGCCGACGCCAATTTCATGGACGGCATCGTCAGCGGCATTTACACTGAGATTGAAAATTTTCTGAGCAGCAACGCGGTCGCGATCGGGGGCGGGCTTGCGGGCGCGATCGCAGCGGGCCTGGGCCCTGGAATCCTTGCGCTTGCGCCGTGGCTTGCCGCCATTCTCAGCCTGCTCGCCCTGTTCCTCAATTCACTGAGAAGCGGCGGCTCGACCGTCGGTCAAGCCTTGAACAACTTGCGCGCATCGCTGCTCGGTTCGTCCGACCCGGAGCAGCGGGCAGCTGGAATTCTGGTTTGGCGGGCGATCGCCGCTGAGGTGTTCAAATTTCAGCAAAAGCCGCAAACTTATTCGGCGATCAGCTATGCGATCATGGACACCCACAACTATCAGGACATCAGTTGCGACGTGAACGTCAGGTCGAAGGAGGTATTTTTCGACGCCGCGGACCCGAATCTGCTCGCTTTCATCAATCGCCTTCTGCTGTTCGAGATCGATCAAGAATTTGCTTCCGGTTACTCGGTTGCCGGTTATGTCTCGCTGCGCTTCTGTGGAAAATCCAACGCGACGATTGCGCAAGAGGCTTTCGCGCGGACTTGCGCCGTCGAATGTTCGGGACTGGCGGACGAGATGGGCAGCACCCAGTTCGTGGACTATGCGGTCAAGCTCGCGCTCGATCCGAACATCAAGGGCATCCTGCATTGGGGCCAGCAGAATTCGAGCACCCAGCCGGAGGTCGAATTCCGCTTCGGGGATTCGCCGAGCAACCCGACGGGCTCGCTGCAACAATGGCGAGCCGTGCTCGCGCGGCTCACCGATAACGGTCGGTTGGATGGCTTAAGCAGCGCCTTCACCCGCCAGACCGGGCTGGAAATCGTCAGCCGACGATTTCCTCGTTCACGATCGTCGTTCCCCCGACCGTTGCGAGCCAGTCATGTACGGTGAGTTGGAATGCTTCGAGCAACCCGCCGGAAACCGCTTTCGCCATCGAGGTCTCTTCGCCGACAGGCGGGGTCTCGACCGTACCGAATTTGCAGGCGAGCGGCAGCCAAGCTGTCGCCATGAACCAGACCGGCAACTACACCCTCAAGCTCGTCGCTAGTCTCGATCGCATCGGTGAGACCCGCCAAGCGAGTGAGGCGCTCGTCGTCGCCTTTCCTTGAGCTCTCGAACGAGAGGACAGTCTGATGCCCTTTACATTTTACGGTCGCTCGGCACCGTTGATCCTCTCCACGGGGGTCACGTACCTGGAGCGCGCCAGGGTCGCCGGATCAAATGCGAGCGACGGGCCGATCACGGGTCCGATCGGCCAGCGACTTGCCGCCATCGACGGCGCCGCGTGGCAGGTCTTTCTCGAATACAGCACCGACGGGGGTGTTACGTGGTTGGAGAGCCCCTCGACCCGCGACCCCGTCGTGACGCCGACCGATGGACTGTTGGTGGCGCTGTACGCCTTCTACAATTCGACGCAAAAACTGATCGAGGGATTTCTCGTCCATTTCATCTATCTCAATCCGGTGATAAACCCGCCCGGTCCAAATGTGCCGCAGTTCGGGTTCACCCTTCCGCCGAATTCGTTCCGTCCGCAGCCGCCAACTCCCCCAATTCCTGCGGCGTGCGGCTGCAAATGTCGATGCTCGTGCCACCGCCCGCTTCAGTATAAGCTGGCCCGATAAGAGCCGCCCTGAAGCGCCCATTCAGCGCCGACCTCGGCCCGGACGCGGTGGCGCCGGCCTGAGCGATCCCGTTGGTCGATTGGGCCGCAGCGAGATTACGCAGCATCATCGGCGAAATAGAGAAACCGCGCGCTCCGCAGCATCCGCAACGCCGATCTCGCCCGACGCCACGGCTTTCACGAGATCGCCGATCTCGACGTTGTCCAGGTCGCGGATGCGCTCGGCCATTGCGCGCGCGGCCGCCTGCGCAATCAGCCGGCGCATCCGCCGCTCGCGGCTTTTCGCCTTGTCGGCGGCGCGGGTCGCGAGCAGGCTTTCGATCGTGGAACAGAGTGTTTCAATGCCGGCTTCTTTGATCGCGATCGTCTCGATGACGGCGACGTCGCCGTGCTCGCGCCGCAGCTTGAGCATGTTTTTGAGCTGCTCGGTGGTGCGCTGCGCCAAGGGCAGATCGGCTTTGTTGACCACCAGCACGTCGGCGATCTCCAGTACGCCGGCCTTCATCGCCTGCACATCGTCGCCCATATTGGGCGCGTTCACCACGACGCAGATATCGGCAATTTCGGCGACCTCGACCTCCGATTGCCCGGTGCCGACCGTCTCCACGATGATGACGTCGCGGCCAGCGGCGTCCATCACGTCGATGATGCGATGGATGCTTTCCGACAAGCCGCCAAGGTGGCCGCGCGATGCCACCGAGCGGATGAACACGCCTTGGTCTTCGGCGTGGCGCCGCATGCGGATGCGGTCGCCGAGAATGGCGCCGCCGAATATCGGGCTGGACGGATCGACGGCGGCGACCGCGACATTGTGCCCGTGGGCGCGCAGCGCGCCGATATAGGCGTCGATCAGGGTCGATTTTCCGGCGCCAGGCGGGCCGGTGAAACCGATCACCGCGGCGCGCCCAACCTCGGGGCAAATGCGCTGGTGGATGCGATCGGCGCCGGGACCGCCCGCTTCCATCACGGTGATGCACTTCGCCAGCGTCGCGGCATCGCCGGCGGTGAGCTTGTCGATCATGGCGTCCAGCGCCGACGGCGGTTCGCCAGCGGGCCCGGGCTCAGACAATGACAAGGGGATGTCCAAAGCCGAGCTCCCGGCGCAGGCAGCTCACGATCTCGCCGTGGCTGACGCCGGCCTCGGCGGCCTCGACGATCCGCTGGTAGGTGTTCTCGCGCTCGCTGTTGGCGGCGCGGGTAAGCGCGTCGAGCGCCCGGCGCACGTCGGCCTGGCTGCGCTCGGTTTTATAGGCTTTGAAGCGCGCGACGTGCTCGTTCATGCGATCGAGGTTCGGCCGTTCGGTGGGCCTGCCCTGGCGCTCGGCATTGTCGGCTTGATAGCAATTGACGCCGATCACCTTCTCGTCGCCGTTTTCCACCCGTTCCTGGAACGCCAACGCGGATTCGCCGATCATCGACTGGATGAGGCCGGCTTCGGCCGCCTTGTACATGCCGCCGGCATCATCGATCTTGCCGATCAGCGCCATCATCTCGTGCTCCATCTGATCGGTCAGCGTCTCGACATAGTAGGAGCCGCCGAGCGGGTCGATGACGTCGCACAGATGCGCTTCCTCGCGCAGGATGTTCTGGGTCGCCACCGCGATGCGCGCCGTTTCTTCGGTCGGCGTGGTGATGGCTTCGTCGTAAGCATCGGTGTGCAGCGATTGCAGCCCGCTCAGGATGCCGACCATCGCCTGCACGGCGACGCGTGCGATGTTGTTGAGCGGCTGCTGTTCGGTGAGATCGACGCCCGAGGTCTGGCCGTGGAACTTAAAACGCCACGACGCCGGATCTTTGGCGCCGAGGCGCTCGCGCGCCAGCCGCGCCCAGATGCGCCGGCCGGCGCGGAATTTGGCGACCTCCTCGAAGAAGCTGATCGAGATGTCGAAGAAGAACGTGAAGCGCCGCAGCACGACGTCGATGTCCATGCCGCGGTCGATGCAGTCTTGCGCGTATTGCAGGGCGGTCGAGATGGTGAAGGCCATGGTCTCGACCGGGGTGGCGCCGGCCTGCTGCATGTGCTGCCCGACGACCGACACCGGATTCCAGCCCGGCACATGCCGGCGGCAGAACTCGATGTGATCGAGCAAAACCCGCCGCGAGCCGGGCAGCGACAGCCGATAGAACATGTGATTGGCGATGAAATGCGAGAGGTAATCGCTCTGATTCGAGGTGCCGGTGATCGAAGTCCAGGGAATGCCGCGCTTTTTGGCGACGGCGAGCGTAAAGGCCAGCAGCGTGAACGGGGAGGGATCGTTCATCGCCGTGGAGATGCGGCCGAGCGGCACCTGGTCGAGCGCCTGATCCATATGGTCGGTGGTGTTGATCACGGTGCCGCAGGTGCCGAGCAGGACCGGATCGACCTCGTCGCAATCGACGCCGCGGAAGCCGGAATTGCAGGGCAGCAGACTGATCGCGGTGGCGCCGGCATCGAGGATGATGCGCACGCGCTTGTTGTAGTCCGCGGGGGTGCCGAGCCCGATCAGCTGGCGCTGCGTCCAGGTGCGGCCGCGATGCATGGTCGGATAGATGCCGCGGGTGAATGGATATTGGCCGGGAAAGCCGAGGTCTTCGAGAAAGCCGTCGCCGTTCCAGTCGCGCGGCGTGTAAAGCGGTTTGATCTCGATGCGCGACCGGTTCTTGATGACACGATCGGTGCTTATCTGCCGGCCATAGTCGGCCCGCCAGCGGCCGTGCGCCTGCTCGAATCCGGGCAGGGACAGTTGAACGGCCTCTTCAACGGCCTTTTGGGTCACCGGACAATCTCCCTCAGCTCGGCGTTTTTTGTCTCGCGCACTTTGGCGGCGAGCGTCGCCACATGGTCGATGATTTCGTCACGCGGGGAACCCGGTCCGAAAATCGCGCTGACGCCCGCTGCAAACAGCGCCGGGCGCTCGTCTTCCGGCACGATGCCGCCGACCAGAAGGCCGATATGGCCGAGGCCTGCGGCGCGCAGCGCAGTCATCAGATTCGGCACGATGAGGTGGTCGGTCGCCAGCGAAGAAATGCCGATGACGTCGACATCTTCTTCCATCGCCAGCTTGACCACGGCGGCGATCGACTGCCACGGCGGCGTGTAAATGACCTCCATGCCGGCATCGCGCAGATAGGCTGCGACGATCCGGCTGCCGCGATCGTGTCCGTCAAGGCCGATCTTGGTGACCAGGACGCGCGCCGGCGGCCAGAGTTTGCTCGCGGTCATTTGCCGCCCCGCGGGGATTTGACGCCGCTGAGCGCGCGCAGCGGCGCCAGCAATTCGCGCGCCATCGCCGGCACGGGTTGGCGGCCATCTTTGTACCAGACCGGAGTCCAGTTCATGGCGCCGAGCAAAGCCAGTCGCGCCACCGTGGCATCGCGCTCGCGCGGCAACGGAATTGCGGAAAAGTACCGGCGGAACCGGGCCTCGTAGCGATCGCGCAATTCGGTCAGCTCCGCGGCAACCTCGGGGGCGTCGCCGGGCAAGATACGAATGACGACGCGCGCATAAGCGCTGACGTCAAGAATGGAGTCGAGATGAGCGGCGACGGCCTTCTCCAGCCGCGCCCAGGGTTCCCGCTCGGCCGCAACCGCCGTCTCGACCCGGTCGAGAATGCGCTGCACGCCCTCCTCGTAAACGGCGAGGAGGAGCGCCTGTTTGCTGGCGACGTGAAAATAGATCGCGCCCGCCGTCATGGCGGTTGCGGCGGCGAGGTCGCGCATGCTGGTGGCGTGATAGCCGCGCTCGGCGAACTGCGCGGCCGCGGCGTCGAGCAGGGCCGGCCACCGGTTGGATTGACGCTTGGCGTTGGTCGCCGCCACTGCCTTGGCTCCCGGCGTAATGACCAATCGACTGTTTAGCACGATTAGGCTCGCGGCAACAGCCCAGGAGGCCGTTATTTTGCGGATTATCAGGGTTTGCCAGGCCAGAGGCCGCAAGCCAACAAAACGTTCGTTTGGCTATTTTAGCATAACCCCATAGCCGCGGGGCCGACAAGGTTGATAAACTCGGCCCGTTTCGCGCGCGAGCTTTGACCATGAAGGTCTACCAGGGAAAGCGGACCATCGACGGCCTCGTGGTGACGGTTGATGGCAGGCCTTTGTCGGAGCACTACGAAGTCAAGCAGTTCACCAAACGCGGCTTCGAATGGACCTATGAGGGAACCAGCCCGCAACAGCTGGCGCTGGCGGTCCTGTTCGATCACCTTGGCGACAAGGAACGTGCCATCGCCCTGTCGGGGCCGTACATGAAAGAGGTGATCGCCAATCTCGACAATGATTGGGCGCTCACCGCAGATGGGGTCGAGGCTTATCTGCGTAGGAGTGGCGCGCGGTAAAATCGGATTGAAGCCGCAGCCGCGCTGCTTATGTGCTATATCGACACCAAACACCCCGGCCGCGGCACGACGGCCCGGGAGTTGAGCGGGAGGATGACATGATCGGCCAGCGCCAAATCGACTTTCGCCAGGAATACCGTTCCCGCATCCTCGGCTGGTACGACGGCTATATTCACGTCGTGATCATCTACGCAATGGGCGCGGCGGCGTTCTACATCTATGTCGCGCATATTCACAACGTCACCGCGCTGGAATGGCTGACGATCCCGCTCACCTTCCTATTCACCAATCTGTTCGAGTGGGCGGTGCACAAGTTCATCATGCACCGGCCGGTCAACATCAAAGGCCTGCGCGCGATCTATGAACGCCATACGCTCAACCATCATCAGTTCTTCAGCGACGACGAGATGCGGTTCCGCGACCACAAGGATTGGCGCGTGACCCTGTTCCCGCCCTATGCGCTGGTGGTGTTCATCCTGATGTCGATCCCCGCCGCCGCAATTCTCGGCGCGATATTCACGGCCAATGTCGGCTGGCTGTTCATGTGCACGACGACCGGCATGTACCTGATCTACGAATTCATGCATTTCTGCTGCCATGTCGACGAAAACTGGTTTGTCCGGAACTGTCCGTTCGTCAACACGCTGCGCCGTCATCACACCGCGCACCACAACGCGCGGCTGATGATGGAGGTCAACATGAACCTGACCTTTCCGATCGCCGATTGGCTGTTCGGCACGTCGGACCTCAACCGCGGGCTGGTCGGCACGCTGCTCAACGGCTACGACACGCGGTTTCTGAAGAAAAATCTGCGCGGCACGCCGCGGCTTCCGGACGAAGCGGCGGCGGCTCCGGTCGGCTCGAACTAGGTTTCGTTCGCGACGCCGCCATGCCAAACGACGTCAAAGCAATCCTGTCAGCGGTTGTCCTGATTGTTGCCGCCGGGCTCGCCTTTTGGAGCGGATCGCCGATCCGGCACGACTTTTCGACCTTCGTCATGGTGGTTGCCATCTTGATGGTCGCCGCCATGTGGGTGTTCCCCGAGGCCGGGGTCAAGAAGGGCGACGCCAAGCGGGCCAAATAGCTGCGCGCGGTTATTTTTGCTTATCCGGCGCTGAGATTTGCGTGCGCCCGCCGCGCAGTTCCTCAGGAACGGCCTTCACGCTTAAGGTGCGTCACGGCCGAGGCCGCCAGAGCGAGCGCTTCCTTGCGTCCGAGCGCGATGCCGTCGGCGACGGCCTTCGCAATGATTTCGGTCTGTTGTCCCGCCGGCCCGATCAGCAAGCCATATTCGCCTACAATGACGCGGGCTTTCTCCAGATCAGCTTCGCGGGTGGCATCTGGGTCCGGCATGGTGCGAGTATGCCGGGAATGGCCTCGCGAAGCTAGAGCATGTTTCGATCGAAGTGAATCGGCGGGATTCCCAAGTGCTTTTGGATGGGAGAGTCTCTCGATATTGATTCGCCCTGGGGAGACGGAACAATGCCGGGAGCCTACTCTGCTGATATCCGGGGTCGGGTGATTGCACGAGTTGAGAGCGGGTCGTCGCGACGCGAGGCGGCGGAGCAGTTTGAGGTCAGCCCGAGTTCAGCGATCAAATGGGTCGCCTGCTATCGGGCGACCGGAAGCTGTGCGGCCAAGCCGCGGGGCGGGAGCACGTCTCCGCTGGAGGAGCACGGGGACTTTTTATTGGCGCTGATTGAGGATCAGCCGGACTTGACGCTGGATGAGATGGTCTGCGCGATGCGCAAGAACAAGATTGCGGGCAGCCGCACTTCGGTGTGGCGCTTCTTCAAGCGCCACGACATCACGTTCAAAAAAAAGCCTGCGCGCGGCAGAGCAGGAACGTGCCGACGTGGCGCGGGCGCGCCGGCGCTGGATGCGAGAACAGGGCATGTTTGATGCCGCCCACCTGGTGTTCATTGACGAGACCGCCGCCAATACGAAAATGGTTCGGTTGAGCGGGCGTTGCGCACGGGGCAAGCGCTTGATCGGTCGGGTTCCGAACGGCCACTGGAAAACGATCACCTTCGTGGGCGCTTTGCGCCGCAACGGAATCACAGCCCCATGTGTGGTTGACGGCGCTATGAAGGGAAAGACGTTCCTTGATTATGTTGAGCAGTGCTTGGCTCCAACACTGAAGCGAAACGACACCGTCGTCATGGACAACCTCCCCGCACACAAGGCAGCGGGCGTGCGCGAAGCGATTGAAGTGCGTGGCGCCACACTTCGCTATCTCCCACCATACTCACCGGATCTGAATCCGATAGAGATGCCATTCAGCAAACTGAAAGCGTATCTGCGCAACGCGGCGGAGCGAACTATTCCACGCCTGCGCCGCAAAATCGGAACCTTCGCGCGTAATCTCACCGCCCGCGAAGCCCGCAACTACTTTAAGGCATGCGGGCTATGCGTGAAATTGACCGGAATCTGCTCTAGAGGGAACGGCGCTTTGCCTTACGGCAAAACGAAGCCGCTTGGTGGCTTTTCGCCCATGGCTGCGTCAAGCGACCGAAGAGCGCCCCGCCTCGCTTAACTTGGAGCCGCCAAATTCACGCGGCCTGATGGCGCGCCAGCTCGGCTTTATAGAGCGCAAACTCCTCCTGGAACGCACGCGCGACGCTCGGCCGTTTTTGCAGCCTCTCATGGTAGCCTTTAATCGCCGACCAAGCCGTTAGGTCGACGTGCGTCGGCACCGTCCAGTTCAACACGGTGTAGAGGTAGGCGTCGGCCACCGTAAAGCGATCGAGCAGGAATTCACGGCCCGTCAGGTGCCCGTTAAGATATTTGAGACGCGATTCCGATTTTTTCAGGGCGCGCGACCTCGTGCCCTCCGGTGCCTTTTGACCGAACAGCGGAATGAACAACGCCTTGTGCAATTCCGTGCCGATAAAGCACAGCCATTGCTGCAAATGGGCGCGGCCGATGTCGTCGTCCGGCGCCGGCCTGGCTTCGGGATAACGGCTGGCAATGTATTGCAGGATTGCGGCGTTCTCGCTGAGCAGCGAGCCGTCGTCGAGGCGAAGCAGTGGCACGAGCCCGAGCGGATAGATCTTCAGATAGTCCATCCCATCAGGCGTGCGCTTGGTCTTGGGGTCAACCTCGATGAAGCGGGCGTCTTTCGCGCCTGCCTCGTACAGCGCAATGCGGCTCGCCAGCGAGCAAGCCATCGGCGAAAAGTACAGTTCCATGACACTCTCCCTTGTTTTTTGTACTTTCTCGCATAAACTAAATGGGATCAAGGATTTTTTGCGAAATGGTACAAAATAAACTGGAGCCGCCGAAACCACCGCGCCGCGGCCGTCCGCGCCAGTATGATCCCGATCGCGCGCTGCGCGACGCGGCGGAGACCTTCTGGCAGCGCGGCTACGCGGCGACTTCGCTCGACGACCTGGCCGCCGCGACCGGCATGAATCGGCCGAGCCTCTATGCCGCCTTTGGCGACAAGCGCGATCTTTATCTCAAGACGCTCGAACGTTATCGGGCTCAGGCCCGGGCCATCGGCGCTCAGATCATCGCCGATGACCCGCCGCTGCGAGTGTTTCTCAGGCGCTTCTACGATGCGGCAATCGACCTCTATCTCGGCGGTGGTGATGACGCCCGCGGCTGCTACTCGATCTCGACCGCGCCGGCGCAGGCCACCGTCGATCCGGCGGTGCGGGCCTTCCTGGCTGACAGCATCCGCGGTACCGACGCGTTTTTGTGCACTCGCCTTGGCAAAGCCCGCGAACGCGGCGAGATCGCGGCCAGCGTCGACCCTTCCGCCCTGGCGCAGATTGCGACGGGAACAATGCACACACTTGCGGTGCGTTCGCGCGCCGGCACATCGCGCAAGGGACTCAAGGCGATCGCCGCGACCGCGATTGATTTGATTTGCGGGCCGCAAGATCCGGGAGGAGAAGGTTTGCGCTCGCGCAAGCGGATCCGGAAGGATCGGGGAAGCGACTAGCGGCCGACGCCGATCAAGCGATCGAGCGCCTCGCGATTGTCTTTCAACCGGTCGCTGGCGCCGTCATAGGTGATCTTGCCGCGGTTCATCACCACGGTTCGCGGCGAAATGTCGAGCGCCAGCCGGGTATTTTGCTCCACCAGCACCAATGTCAGCCCCTGCGCATCGGACAGCCGCCGAAGCGCTCTGGTCAGCTCCTCGACAATGACCGGCGCAAGCCCTTCGGAAGGCTCGTCCATGAGGATCACCGCCGGATTGCCGATGAGCGCGCGGGCGATCGCCAGCATTTGTTGCTCGCCGCCGGAGAGGTGATTGCCCCAATTCTGCTGCCGTTCCTTAAGCCGCGGGAACAGCTCAAATACCGTAGCGATGGTCCACGGCCCCGGCCGGGCCGCTACTTCCAGGTTCTCCCGCAACGTCAGCGAGGGAAATATCTCTCGTTCCTGGGGCACGTAACCCAATCCCGCCGCGACCCGGCGATAAGGCGGAAGCCGCGAGATGTCCGCTCCCAGCAGGCGGATGCGGCCGGTGTGCAGGGCGGTGTGTCCCATCACGGTCGAAAGCAGCGTCGTCTTGCCGACGCCGTTGCGGCCGATGATCGCCAGGGTTTCGCCGGCTCCGACCTCAACCGTCACGTTCTCGATGATCACCGTCTCGCCGTAGCCGCCGGACACGTCGACAAGCTCAAGCGCCAATCTCCGCTCAGTCATGGCGCGCCTCACGCCGCTCGCCGAGATAGACCGAGCGTACGCGCTCATCGGCCGATATCTCCTCCGGCGAGCCTTCGGTGAGCACCGCTCCGGCAACCATCACCGTGATCCGGCTGGCGAAGCGGAACACCACATCCATATCGTGCTCGATGATCAGGACGGTGATGTTGGGGTCGAGTCGTGCGATCACGTCGAGGATCAGGTGGTTCTCCGAGGAGGGAATGCCGGCTGCCGGCTCGTCCAGCAGCAGCAGCTTCGGCCGCTGCGCCAGCGCGATGGCGATCTCGACCAGCCGCTGGCGCCCATAGGGAAGTTCACGCACCGGTTTGCACGCGTCGGCCAAGAGCTCGAGCGATTGCAGATGGTCGAGCGCTTCGTCGATGACCGCGGCCTCGCTTCCCGCCGAGCGCCAGAGATGGTTGCAGGCACCGGTTCGCTCGCCGATGGCGAGATAGACGTTCTCCAGCACGGTGAGGCCGCGAAACAGCTGGTTGACCTGAAACGTGCGGGCGATGCCGCGTCGTGTACGGGCAGCCTGGGACAGTGAGGTGATCTCCTCGCCGTCGAGCAGCACATGGCCGGCCGAAACCCGGATTCTGCCGGTGATCAGATTGACCAGAGTCGTCTTGCCGGCGCCGTTCGGGCCGATCAGCGCGTGCCGGGCGCCGCGCGGCAAGGCGAAACTGATATCGTTGGCGACCTGAATGGCGCCAAAGCTCTTTTGCAGCTTTCTGATTTCAAGCGCAGGCGCGGGCGTGGCGGCTGGCAGGGTCATTGCCGGGTCCTCCACGGCAGATAGCGGCCGACATTGCGGAGCCGGGCGAATGCGCCGCGCCGCGCCAGGAGCACCACTGCGATCAGAATGAGCCCGATGCCGAATTGCCAGAATGCCGGGCTGATTTTGGCCAGCTCGTTTTGCAGCACCATGTAAAGAACGGCGCCAACGAACGCGCCATAGAGCCGGCCCGCGCCGCCGAGGATCAGCATCATCAGCACGGCGGCCGACTGGTCGAAATCGAACACGCCAAGTGTCACCAGCGTGTTGGTCTGGGCAAACAGCGCCCCGGCGATGCCGGCGAGCCCGGCGGAGATCGTGTAAGCGACCACCAGGCGCCAATGCACCGGTGATCCGAGCGCGTGCATGCGGCCGACATTTTCGCGGATGCCGACCAGCGATTGCCCGAATGGCGAATAGACGATCCGGCGTACGCCATAGAAGGCGACCAGCAGAACCCCGAGGCAATACAGATAATAGGTGTGGCCGTAGAGATCGTAATCGAACCGTCCGAACAGCGGCGCGATGTTGATGCCGGGAATGCCGTCATACCCGCCGGTGAAGTCGCGGAACAGGTTGCCCAGTTGCTGCAGCATGATGGTCGTCGACAGCGTCAGCACCAGCAGCGCCAGGCCGCGATAGCGCAAAAGGATGAGGCCGGAGAGAAAACCGGCAATCGCGGCCAGAACGGCGGCGCAAACCAGCCCGGAAAGCGGCTCGTTCCAGCCGAGATCGGTGATCAACAGCGCCGCGGCATAGGCGCCGACCCCGAAATACGCCGCGTGGCCGAGCGTCACGATTCCTGCATAGCCGAGAATGAGATCAAGCGACAAAGCAAACAGGATCATGATCAGCGTCTGGCCGCCCAGAATCATCTGGTTGGGAAAGACGAAATAGGCCGTTATCGCCAGAACCCACGGCAGCGCCTCGACGGCGAGCCACCGATCGCGCTGCGCCAGGAAATGGACGGCGCCGGCGCGTTCGGTCGCGACCACGCCGCCGGTCGATGGCGGCAACGTTTTACTCGCGTCCATAGAGACCCGCAGGCCTGATCAGAAGGATGAGCACCGCGACGGCATAGATGAAGAAGCTGCCCGCGTCGGCAAACAAATATTTGCCCGCGGTGTCGCTGATACCGAGCACGAGAGCGGCGGCGAGCGTGCCCCAGATGCTCGCGGAGCCGCCGACGGCAACGACAAGCAGAAAAAACACAAGATAGATGACGGCAAAGCTCGGCGTTAGGCCAAGGAGCTGAGTGGCGAGCCCGCCGCCAAGCGCGGCCAGCCCGCTGCCGACGGCAAACGTGATGGTGAACAGCCGATCGACATTGATCCCGACCGACTGCGCCATGCGCCGGTTGTCGACCGAGGCCCTGATCTTGGCGCCGAGTATGGTGCGCTCGAAGCCGTACCAGAGCGCCGCAACCAGGGCTGCTACGACCACGATGAGGAAGACGCGATAGGTCGGAAAACTGCGGCCGCCGAGATGAATCTCGCCCAAGAGGTAATCGGGAACCTTGATGGCCTGCGGCAGGGGCCCGTAGATATAGGTGAAAGAAGCGATCGCCATGAAGGCGAGGCCAATGGTCAGCAGCACCTGGTCGAGCTCACTCGCGCCGTAGAGTTGCGCATAGAGCGTGCGCTCGAAGACGACGCTGACGCAACCGACGACCAGGAAGGTGATAACAAGCGAAGCGAGAAACGGGACGCCGAAGCTCGCGGTTGCCGTCAGCACCACATAGCCGCCGGCCATGGCGAAGGCGCCGTGGGCGAGATTGACCACGCCCATCAACCCCATCGTGACGGAAAGCCCGACGGAGATGATGAACAGGAACATGGCCCAGGCCAGACCATCGAACAGGATGCTGACGATGGTGTTGGCCACGGGCGACAAGGTTCGATCTCAGTTTTGAGCGGCAGCCGCGATCAAACATACTCGTTATGGCCGTCGCCGCAAATATCGAATGCTTTCAACGCGGCGTTGCCTGCGCCGCTTGCTACGACCCCGATCCGCAACGGCCGACTTTGAGAACCTTGCACTCGTCCTTCACCTGCGGGATCGTCTCCAGCACTTTGACGCCGAGCTTGCCGTCCGGCTTTTTGATCACCTCCTCGACGCGCTCCGGCTGGATCACGTCGCGAGTCTGCGGATCGATCTCGATCGGGCCGCGGAATCCCTCGTGCTTCCACCCTTTCAGGGTGTCGATCACCTTGGCACCGTCGTCGAGATTGCCGTGCAGCGTGTTGATGACGTGGAAAATGCCCGCCATCGTGTCCATCGCCGCAGCCGACATGAAATCGGGATAGGAATTGGGCCCGTAGGCCTCGTGCCAAGCTTTCACGAATTCCTTGTTCCCCGGCGTGTCGAGATCGTCCGAATAGCTCGCCATCACGATCAGACCGATGGCGGCGTCGCTCATGTGCGCCAGCTCGTAATCGGGAATGAGGTCCATCGGACCGATCAGCCGGACGCCGGCCTGACGCATGCCGAGGTCACCATAGGTCTTCATCACGCCGGCCGCGTGCGACCCGGAGGGTACGAAGACGTAGAAGCAATCCGGATGCTCATCCTTGACCCGCTGAAAGAACGGCGTGAAGTCGGGGACCGCCCCGGGGGAGCCCATGCGGACTTGGTCGACGAGCTTGCCGCCGGCCTTTTCAAACGCCGTCTTGAACGCCAGCGTCGAGTCCTGCCCGGGCGGGAAGTCGGTGAAGCCGGCCGCAGCGGTCTTGCAGTTGAGATTTTTCGCCGCGTAGGTGCCCATCGGGTAGGCGGGATCCCACATGCTGAACGAAAAGCGCACGATGTAGGGCGACAAATTCGTGATCCACGCCGTTCCGGCATTGGCGATCAGCATCGGCATTTTGGCCTGTGTCGCCAGCGGCGCGGCGGCAATCGCCGACGGCGAGAACACGAAGCCGGCGAGCAGCTTCACCTTGTCGTTGGTGATAAGCTCGGTGACCACGGTTCGAGCATTGGCGCCCGACGGCGGTCCCTCGTCGCGCTTGATCAATTCGATCTTGTTGTCGCCGAGATCCTTGGCGTGCAGCTTGACGTAGAGGTCGAACGCCTTGTCGACCTGATTGCCCAGATCCGAGTTGGGTCCCGAATAGGGCAATACCACGCCGACTTTGATTGTTGCGGCGTTGGATGTCGAGGCAAAGCCGAATGCGAGCAGCAAAGCCGCGAATGAAGTAAAATATTTCATATGACTCTCCTTGGGTTCCATTCCCCTCGCAAAGAACAACTTGTCCCCAGCCGAGACGGCCGGGCGTCGCTCTTGCTTTTCCTTATTTTCGCACGTCAATTCATTGATGGCAAAAATGCCAGTAAGCAGAACGAAAAGCCGCGGCGGTGTGACGCATTAAGGGCAGCTTGGGCAGATGAGGTTCAATAATGGTCGTCACCAACCGCATTGACGGTAAGGCGCGCGCTGACCGGCTGGTCGCCGATGTCGCCGCCGCTACGACAAAACTCAGGGCGCAAGCGGGCGTGACGCCGGGGCTTTGTGCGGTTCTCGTCGGCGAAGACCCGGCAAGCCAGGTTTATGTCCGCAACAAGGGAAAGACCGCGACCGCCGCCGGCATTGCAAGCTTTCAAGAGAGCCTGCCGGCGACCATCAGCCAGGCCGAGCTGCTGGCGCTGATTGGCAGGCTGAATGCCGACGACAGAGTCGACGGCATTCTGGTGCAGCTGCCGCTGCCCAAGCACATCGATCCGCAACGCGTCATCGACGCCATCGATCCCGCCAAAGACGTTGACGGATTCCATACCGAGAACGTCGGACGTTTGTGGAGCGGGGGCTTGAGCCGGGCGCTGGTTCCGTGCACCCCCCATGGCTGCCTCGTGCTGCTGCGCGACGCGCTGCCGCAACTGAGCGGCGCCGACGCGGTTGTGCTGGGCCGCTCCAACATCGTCGGCAAGCCGATGGCGGCGCTGCTCTTGGCCGAGAGCTGCACCGTCACCATCGCCCACTCCAAGACCCGCGACCTTCCGGCGGTGTTGCGCCGCGCCGACATCCTGGTCGCGGCGGTGGGGCAGCCGGAGCTGGTGCGCGGCGATTGGATCAAACCGGGCGCCGTCGTCATCGATGTCGGCATTAATCGAGTCACGGTCGCGGACGGCAAGTCAAGGCTCGTCGGCGATGTCGCCTTTGCCGAGGCACAGGGCATCGCCGGCGCGATTACGCCGGTGCCGGGCGGCGTCGGTCCGATGACGATCGCCTGTCTGCTGCGCAATACGCTGATTGCCGCCTGCCGGCGTCGCGGTCGGGCCGAACCGGAAATCTGAAGCAGAGAGATAGCCGGTAAATCTTGCCGCGCATCTGCGTCTGGCGTTGCGCGGCGCCAAATCATACAACAAGCGCCGACATTGGCGCGAGGAAGCCCCGTTATGAGCGCGACGACTGCCGAAAAAATCGAAACCCTGAGCGCTTGCCTCGGGACCTATCCCCACACCCAAGCGCTGAAAAAAGGCAACGTCAAATCGGACCGCGTGAAGCTCGCATTTACCGAGATCAATCCAGTCAACCGCGCTTTCCTGCCGATGGCGCGCGAGCAGAAGTTCGACGTCTGCGAGATGGCCATCGTCACCTATCTGCAGGCCAAGGCCTACGGCAAGCCGCTGATGCTCATGCCGGCGACGATGATGGGGCGCTTTCAGCATGGCACGCTGCTGTACAATTCCGAACGCGGCACGGCGCGGGTGGAGGACTTGCCAGGCCGCCGCGTCGGCGTTCGGGCGTTCTCGCAAACCACCGGTGCCTGGATCCGCGGCATTCTGTGGAAGGATTACGGCCTCGATCTTGGCGCCGTAAAATGGGTGACGTTCGAGGACGCTCACGTGGCGGAGGCCCGCGATCCGCCCGGCGTCGAACGCGCCGCCGCCGGCAAGGACATCACCCAGATGCTGATCGACGGCGAGCTCGATGCCGCCATCTTCGGCGGCAATATGCCGGATGATCCCCGGCTCAAGAGCGTCATTCCCAATCCCGAGGCGACGGCGCTGGAATGGTACAAAAAGCACGGCATCGTGCCGGTCAACCACATGGTGGTTGTCAAGGAGAGCCTGGCGAAGTCCGATCCGGGCGCGGTGCGCGAGGTGTTCCGCATGCTGCTTGACAGCAAAAAAGCTGCCGGCCTGCCGAAAGCCGGGACCATCGACTTTGTTCCGTTCGGCTTCGATGCCGTCAAACCGGCGCTCGACCTCATGAGCAGTTATGCGTTCGAAATGAAGCTTATTCCGCGGCGCTATTCGGTCGAGGAACTGTTCGACGACACGACGCGGGCGCTGCAGGCCTGAGAGTTGTCCCGCCGCATTCGCCGCGAGGTTGGCGCGCGAAGGTGCCTTTGCCGATTTTTCAACACAGGAGACGGGCGATGCGGCAAGCCGGCGACATCACAGACTTTCCTTTTAAGAACAACGTTCCCGATCCGCTGCTCTCGGGCAAGGATCTGCCGACGTTCAAATTCGCCTTGGAGCAGTCCACGGGCAAAGTCTCGGGCGGCAGCTTTGGCAAGGAGGCAACGGTCGAGCAATTGCCGATCTCGAAGGGCATTGCCGGCGTTTCCATGCGCCTGGAACCGGGCGTGACACGAGAGCTCCACTGGCACGCGACCGCGGCGGAATGGGCTTTTGTTCTGGAAGGCCGCGTCCGCACTACCATGGTGGATCCGTCCGGGGACTCGGAGATCAATGACTTCGAACCGGGCGATGTCTGGTACTTTCCGCGCGGCCATGCCCATTCGCTCGCTTGCCTGGGCAAACAGCCGTGCCACTTCATCCTCATTTTCGACAATGGTTACTTTTCAGAGTTCGGCACCTTCAGCATCACCGACTGGCTGGGCCACACCTCGAAAGAGCTTTTGGCCAAGAATTTCGGACTGCCTGAGGCGACCTTCGAGGGCTTTCCGAGCGAAGAAGCCTATTTCGTCCGCGGCCAAATCCCGCCGGAGCACGCAACGCCCCTTCAGGGCGCGCTGAAGTCGCCGCCCGAGACCCACAAGTATCGGTTGCTCGCGCAGGAGCCGCATTCGATCCACAAATTCGGCCGCGAATGGCGGGTCGGCGCGAGAGAGCCACTTTCCCATTTCGCAAACCATGACCGGTGTCATCCTCGATATCGATCCAGGCGGCTTGCGTGAACTGCACTGGCACCCGAACGCGGACGAGTGGCAATATGTGATCGGCGGCGATTTCAGCGTCAGTTTGTTCGGCTCGCACGGCCGCTACCGGGTCGAGAGACTGGCCAAAGGCGATGTGGCGTACATCCGGCAGGGCTATGGGCATTCGATCGAAAACGTCGGCGACCGGGCCGGCCGGATTTTGATCGGTCTCAATACCGGAAACTATCAAGCCATCGACCTGTCGCAATGGGTATCCAGCACGCCCAGCTACCTACTCGCCGACCACTTCGGCAAGCCGCAGGCGGTTTTCGAGAAGTTCCCGAAACAGCGGGCCTTTATCTCTCCGCCGGACGGGCACGGACAGCGCGAGGTCAATTAGCGTCGGCCTCATGCCCATGCTCCGCTTTGCGGCGGAGAATTTACGTACGATCTGCTATGTGATACGAACAAACAAACTCGCAAGAGAGAGCCGCGATGCAATTGCAAGCGCTGGGATATGTTGGTGTCCGTGCCAAGGATATTGACGACTGGGCGACCTACGGCACGCGGTTCCTCGGCATGCAGCTTGTCGACAAAAGCCGCGGCGCGCTGGCGTTACGCATGGACGATCGCAAGCAGCGGGTCATCGTCCAGGCGGACGATGACGAAGGTCCGGCATTCTACGGCTGGGAAGTCGCCGATGCCGGGGCGCTCGAGGGGTTGGCCGCGCATCTGGAAACACGCGGCGTGAAGATTGCGCGCGGCTCGCGCGCGCTTGCCGAAGAAAGACGCGTCAAGGATCTCATCGTCTTTGCCGACCCGGTCGGCAACCGGCTAGAGGCATTCTACGGCGCCGAAATCGCGCCTGAGCCGTTCAGGCCGGGCCGCTCGATCTCGGGGTTCCGCACCGGTCCGCTCGGCATGGGACATGCCGTGCTGACCACGGAACGGATCGATGCCGTCGTGCCGTTCTACACCGACATTCTCGGTTTCCGGCTCAGCGACTACTTCGTGCGGCCGTTCAAAGCCTATTTCTTCCACGTCAACCCGCGCCACCACAGCCTCGCCTTCATCGAGACCGGCAAGAACGGCATTCATCACCTGATGGTCGAGCTGTGTTATCTCGACGACGTCGGGCAGGCCTACGACCTGGTACTGCGCAAGCCGGAAATGATCGGCACCACACTCGGCCGTCACACCAACGATCAGGTTACCTCGTTCTACTCGTGGTCGCCGTCGAAATTCCTGGTCGAATACGGCTGGGGCGGCCGTAGCATCGATCCGGACAACTGGACGCCGCAGGAGCGCGGCGATGGGCCGAGCCTGTGGGGTCACGATCGCATGTGGCTGCCGCCGGAGAAGCGCGAAGACGCCCGCGACTTACGCATCAGCGTCGCCGAAGCCGGCGGCCGTGCGCCGCTCAATGTCATGGACGGCAATTATCTGCGGGCGCGCGACGTCTGCCCGTGGTGGAATGCCAACGTCGCCGCGCGCAAGACTGGCTGATACCGCTTTAAGGATCAGTTTTCCGCCACGCGCCGCACGGCGGTCCATTGGCCGGAACACTGGCCCGCGTCGGTGCGCCACCATCCACGGCCGCTATTCCCAACCAGACGTCCGGAACCGTTTGCCGACCGGCCACCTTCGGCGACAACGACGCGGACCGAGCCGTTGGGAGCGACCACACCGGCAGCCCGGTAGTTTTGCTCCTCGGGCTCTACGCGGCCGTTTATAATGCGTAACGAATAACGTAGCGCCCGGTCACAATCGCCTCGCAGCGTGTAGATCACCACGCTCCAGTCACCGTCAAAGGCGCGGACGCGAGACGCGGCGTGCGATGGCAGGCTAGCGCTTGCCGCGCCGAGAGCAAGCGTTACGACGAAGATCGAGCGCAGGACATTTCTCATCAATTCGCTCCGGTTTGCTCAATATGGCTTGGTGGCCGCGCGGGCCAAGTCGGATAGGGCGGTGGTTCGGTGCTAAACGGCGTCGTACTTCGGCCCTGGTTGTAGCCGGTCTGAAACAGCGCTTTCATGTAGACGGGATCGAACGAGCCCTTGCTCGGCACATTGAAGTCTGCAGGAACGCTGGCGACATTGAAGCCGATCCCGCTCCGCTTCGCCACGGCGCAGGTGAGCGAAAGGATCATGCGGGTGTCCACCTGTACGGCCATGCCGACTGCCTGGCCCAGGATCGAAGGGGCAAAACGTTCGACGACCTTGAAGTCAGGTTTCAGGTCGCTGTTAACGACAATGTCGAGCTGCGTCGCCGGGAGCCGATAATCGTTCGTGGTCGCCATTAGAGCCGCGGGAGCGACGAAGAACTGTCCGCCGATGCCCCCGTCCGCATGCATCTCGGCAAAGCGCTTGCCGTTGGCCTCGACGTTAATCAGCACCGGCGGGAATGCGCCGGGAACGGATGCCGATGCCAGCAGCACTTTGCGGAAAAGCTTCAGAGCATCCTCGCCGCCATGGGCGGCGATCGCGCCCATATTCCACACTACCGAGCGCGCGGCATCAAGGTCGGTTGTTACGACAAACAAGCGCCGCCCGCTGCGATGCGCGGCAGCGATATCGTCGAGTAGTGCTGGCGTGACTTCCTTGGCGATGAGATCCCTGAGCGGCCAGGTATCGACGAAGCTTTCGCTGGTCGAGTGACCGGCCTCGAAAATATCGGCGGCGGTGACGTTGGTGTAGGTCCGTCGCAGGGCGCTATCGTAGCGCGTTCCGGCAAAGACGAACGGCGCCATCAGCGCACCGCTGCTGACCCCGGTCACAACCGTGTAGCTTGGGCGCTGGCCGTGCGCGTTTAACCCGACGAGCAGGCCTGCGCCGAAGGCGCCGTCCTCCCCGCCGCTGGAGAGGATGAGCCACGGACCCGGCTGCGCCGGCAGCGCGTTCTTGTAGTCCATTTCGGAATCTGCCCAGAAGCGCGCCTCCGGCATTCCGGGAATGATCGATGCCGCATCCTCGGCCGCCGTGAACGGCACGCGTGGCGGCGGTTCGGTTTGCGTGGATGCAGCCTGGGGTGGGGCCGGGTTCTTTGCCGCGCGTCCTGGCGCTGGCTGCTTTAGCCGCGGTTGGTTGGCCGCCTTGGAATGAAATTCGCCCGTTGCTCGCCCGTTCAGGCCCTGTGCAGCCCCTGAGGCAACGAGCATCGGCGCCAAAAATAGGGCGGCGGCCGCGCAGAAGGTCCATCGCGTATGCATCGCCACGGCGGATGACAGTCCCGAAACCCACAAAACAGGCTTGGCCGCGAGTTCGTTCCCGCGAATCACCCAAGACTTCGCCATGACGGGCAGATAGGCCGCGCCGGGGCGAACTTCAATCAGCCCGCGGAACTCAAATTGCGTTGAAGTGGACCTCTGTGACCCGATTCATCAAGATTGGGACACAAAGACGTGGTCGCCGAGACGTCGATCAAGAATGGTAACGCCGCCTTAAGTATGCCGCTCGGCAACGAATTTGGCGCCTTCGACCAGAATTGCGGCAGTGGGCCCAAACGGCGCGAGCGCCTGTTCCGCCTCCTCGACCAGCTGCCTCAGCCGAGCCTTCGCGCCGGCCCCGCCAAGCACGCTGACCATGGTCGCCTTGCCCGCCACCGCATCTTTGCCGGTCGATTTGCCAACGAGCGCAGGGTCGCCTTCGAGATCAAGAAGGTCATCGGCAATCTGGAAGGCTTGGCCGACGGCCGATCCATAGCGCTCGAGCGCTTTGCGCTGCTCCGGCGTCGCCGATCCGAGCATGCCGCCGGCCGCGCAGGCAAAGCGCAACAGTGCGCCGGTCTTCATGGTCTGCAGCATTCGCACCTCCTCTTCGCCGAGCCGTTGCGGGCCGTTGCCGGCGAAACGGCCTTCGGCGGCGAGATCGAGCATCTGGCCACCGACCATGCCGCCGAGGCCGGCGGCACGCGCGAGCGCGCTGACAAGCTCGATGCGCACCGCAGGATCGGGATGAGTCTCGTGGCGCGAAAGGATATCGAAGGCGAAAGTCAGCAGCCCGTCGCCGGCGAGGATGGCCGTTGCCTCGTCGTAGGCCTTGTGGGCGGTAGGTTGTCCGCGCCTTAAGTCATCGTTGTCCATGGCCGGCAGGTCATCATGCACCAGCGAGTAGCAATGGACGCATTCAAGCGCCGCCCCGGCCATCAACGCCTGCGGCCGCGGAACCTCGCATAAGGCCGCGCACTCGACCACCAGAAACGGCCGGAACCGCTTGCCGCCGCCTAGACTTGAATAGCGCATGGCCTCGATGAGGCGCGCCGGGCGGCTGATCTCGCCCCCCGCGGGTTTTGCCGACAAAAGCCGTGCCAGCAGGTCATCCACATCCTTGGCGGTCGCATCCAGCCGTGAGAGAAAAGGGCTAGTTTTGCCATTCATTGTTCGTTGCCCCGGCCTTCCCGCGTCCCAATCGGTGCCATCTGGTCCTATATTGCGCAATTGCGCAGCGCTGCTCGCAGCGAGAGCGGTTCCGCTAATATCGATGAATGGCAGCCCCATTCACCCACCAAGGGACTATCTGTGGCCAACGAATTCGTAGCGTCAATGGTGCTAGCCATCTGGGTCTATCTCTTGATCGGGCGCGGAGGCTTCTGGCTGGCCAGGGAGTGCGATGAGACGTTTCCGGCCGGAACCGGCCCTTGGCCTGCGATAACGGCCGTAATCCCGGCGCGCGACGAGGCCGAATGCGTCGGCGAAACAGTGGCGTCGCTGCTGCGGCAGGACTACCCCGGCGCGTTCTCGGTGGTCGTGGTCGACGACCAGAGCCGGGATGCCACCGCACAGGTGGCGCGCGACGCGGCGGCGGCCACCGGCGTCCCCCAGCGGCTCACGGTGCTTGCAGGGCGGGCATTGCCGGCGGGATGGACAGGGAAGTTGTGGGCGCAGCAGCAAGGCGTCGAGGCGGCCTTGGCTGCGGCGCCGTCGCCAACCTACCTTTTGCTCACGGATGCCGATATCGTCTATGCGCCGGACGCGCTCAAGGCCTTGGCCGCGCAGGCGCAAGCGGGCGGTTATGTGCTGACCTCGCTGATGGCGAAACTGCGCTGCGAAAGCCTGGCCGAGCGCGTTTTCATCCCGGCCTTCATCTTCTTTTTCCAGATGCTTTACCCGTTTTCCTGGGCGAACGATCCGCGCCGCGCCACCGCGGCTGCTGCCGGCGGCTGCATGCTGGTGCGCGGCGATGCGCTCGTCCGGGCGGGCGGCATGGCCGCGATCCGCAGCGCTTTGATCGACGATTGTGCGCTCGCGAAAGCGCTAAAGGCTCAGGGGCCGATCTGGCTCGGATTGACGCAACGCGTATGCAGCGTCCGCGCCTTTCCGGCGTTGGGCGATATCCGGCGCATGGTATCGCGCAGCGCGTATGCGCAGTTGCGCTATTCGCCGCTAATGCTTGCAGGAACCGTCTTTGGTCTGGCGATGACCTATCTTGCGCCCGTGGCCCTCGCCGTCTTTGCCGGCGGCACAGTGCGGCTTCTTGGAATGAGCGCCTGGCTGCTGATGGCTTTGGCGTTCCAGCCCACGCTGCGCTTCTTTCGCATGTCGCCGCTGTGGGGATTGGCGCTGCCCGCCATTGCCGCGGGCTATATGGCGTTCACCGTCGATTCCGCCTATCAGCATGCGCGCGGGCGTGGCGGCATGTGGAAAGGCCGCGCCCAGGCCAATGTTCAGCAGAACGTTTCGGAATTGCGATGAACGATACGGGGACAGGAAACGCCAAGATCGTGGAGCTCAAGGATTGGCGATCCGGAAAGGGGCATCGGGATGAGAATTTCCCGGTCGCCTCCTTTCTCATTCATCCGCGCCACCGCGCGGTGATCCTGGCGTTTTATAATTTCGTGCGCACCGCCGATGACGTCGCCGATCATGCCGAGCTCACGCCGCCGGAGAAGCTCGCGTTGCTCGATCGGCTCGAAGCCGGGTTGATCGGCGAGAACGACGACGACATGGCGGCCGTCCGGCTGCGCGATGCGCTGGCCGAGCGCGCTCTTCCGCCGCGGCATGCGCAAGATCTGCTCGCTGCCTTCAAACTTGACGTGACCAAGCTGCGCTACCGCGATTGGGACGATCTGCTGCACTACTGCGAATTTTCGGCGATGCCGGTGGGCCGGTTTGTCCTTGATGTGCACGGCGAGAGCCGCAGCACCTGGCCGGCCAACGATGCGCTCTGCGCGGCACTGCAGATCATCAATCATCTGCAGGATTGCAAGGCGGATTACCGCAATCTCGACCGGGTCTACGTCCCGCTCGACACGCTTGCGTCCTGCGGCGTCGGCGTCGAGGCGCTTGGCGAGCCGCGGGCGTCGCCGGCCTTGCTTGCCGGGCTCCACAGCCTCGCCGAGCGGACCGATCGGCTGCTGTGCGAGAGCGATGCCTTTCCGCTCCTGATCGACGACTGGCGGCTGTCCCTCGAAGTCTCCGTCATCAACAGGCTGGCGCATCGCTTGACGCACACGCTGATGACGCGCGATGCGCTGAGCGATCGCGTGCATCTCTCCCTGCCCGGCGCTGCCGGTTTGACGATGGTCGGCATTTTGGGTGGCGCCTCCCGGCGACTAGGCCGGCGTTCTTCCGTCCCGACGCAAAAACACTGGGGTGCGTGAGTGACCAAGCCCACCCCGGCGGCCGAGCGCGCCTCCCGCAGCTCGTTTTACACCGGCATGCGCATCCTGCCGCGGGCGCAGCGCGAGGCGATGTTCGAAATCTATTCGTTCTGCCGCGCCGTCGACGACATCGCCGACGATCCAGGGCCGCGCGACGTGCGGCGCGAACAACTGGCGCGCTGGCGCTCTGACATCGACGCCGTCTATCGCGGCGCGCCGCCGCCTGCACTGGCCGGATTGGCGCAAGCGGTGCGCGGCTTCGATCTGCAACGCCAGGACTTTATCGCGGTCATCGACGGCATGGAGATGGATGTCGTCGCTGACATCCGCGCCCCGGACCGCGCCACGCTCGACCTCTATTGCGACCGCGTCGCCTGCGCGGTCGGACGTCTCTCGGTGCGCGTGTTCGGGATGGAGCACGATGCCGGCATGGCGCTTGCTCATCACTTGGGCCGGGCACTGCAGCTCACCAACATATTGCGCGACCTCGACGAGGATGCCTCGCTGGGCCGGCTCTATCTGCCGCGCGAAGCGCTGCGCGGTGCCGGCATCATCAGCGCCGATCCGGCGGCGGTGCTGACAAATCCGATGCTCCCCGAGGCTTGCGGCGTCATCGTCGAACTGGCGAAGGCCGAATTCGATGCGGCCGCGGCGATCATGGCGCGAAATCCGCGGCGCGTGGTGCGAGCGCCGCGGATCATGGGCGAAGCCTATCGTGTCATTCTCGACGCGTTGATTGCGCGCGGCTTTGCGCCGCCGCGTCCGCCGATCCGCCTGCCGCGCGCGAAACTCCTTTTCATCGTGCTGCGCAATCTCCTGTGACGCGATGAGCGGAACGGTCCACATCATCGGCGCCGGCGTTGCCGGCCTTTCGGCGGCGGTGAGGCTTGCGGCGCCCGGCAAAGACGTCGTCGTGCACGAGGCCACCGCGTTCGCCGGCGGCCGCTGCCGCTCCTATCACGACGCTTCGGTCGGCATGACGATCGACAACGGCAATCACCTCTTGCTCTCCGGTAATCGCGCGGCGCTCGACTATCTGCGGACCATTGGCGCCGAGCATCGGCTGGTCGGCCCGGCACGAGCCGAATTCTCCTTTGTCGATCTGTCAAGCGGCGCGCGCTGGACGCTGCGGTTCAATGACGGTCCGGTGCCGTTCTGGATTTTCGACCCGGGCCGGCGTGTGCCGGGTACGCGCGTCCTCGATTATCTGTCGCTGGCGCGGCTGCTATGGCCGCCGGCGGGCAAGACCGTCGGCGACGTTATTGCCTGCAAGGGTGTGTTGTATCAACGGCTGGTCGAACCGCTCCTTGTCGGGGCGTTGAATATCGAGCCGCCGCGAGGATCGGCCCGGCTTGCGGCTTCGATCGTCCGCGAGACGCTTGCCGTCGGCGGCCGTGCCTGCCGGCCGTTGATTGCGCGCGAGGGGCTTGGCGCGACGCTGATCGAGCCCGCTCTTGCCTATCTGCAGCACCATGGCGCAACGGTGCGCATGCAACATCAGCTCCGCAGCATCCGTTTTGCTGCCGGGCGGGTCGAGGCGCTGGATTTTGGCGGCGAGACGATCGTGCTTGATGCCGACGATATGCTCATCCTTGCAGTACCGCCCTACATCGCCGCCTCGCTGGTCAGCGGTCTCGAGGTACCGACCGAGTTCCGCGCCATCGTCAACGCGCATTTCCGCATCGAGCCGCCGGCGCAGCAACCGCCAATCCTCGGCGTGCTTAATGGAACGGTGCAATGGATTTTCGCCTTTCCCGGCCGGCTCTCCGTCACCATCAGCGCCGGCGATCGGCTCATTGACACGCCACGGGAAGAGCTCGCCAAAACCATCTGGGGCGAGGTCGCGCGCGTGACTGGACTGCCGACAACGCTGCCCCCTTGGCAAATCGTGCGCGAGCGGCGCGCGACCTTTGCCGCGACCCCGGCGCAGGATGCCAAACGGCCGGGTGCAGCAACGAAATGGCGCAATCTCACTCTCGCCGGCGATTGGACAGATACCGGCTTGCCGGCTACCATTGAAGGTGCGATCCGATCCGGCAATCGCGCCGCAGACGTGATCGCGAAATTATCATGATCGACGATACGCTCGAACAGGCCGTCCAAACGGACAAGCTTACAATGCTCGCTCCTCCACTCGATGAAACGCTCGAACCGCACATCCAAAACGCCACGCAGGCGTTGCTTGCCTGCCAACGCCCCGACGGTCATTGGGTGTTCGAGCTCGAAGCCGACGCCACCATTCCGGCCGAATACGTGCTGCTGCGGCATTATCTCGGCGAGCCGGTCGATGCCGTGCTCGAAGCCAAGATCGCGGTCTACCTGCGCCGCATCCAGGGCGAACACGGCGGCTGGCCGTTGTTCCGTGACGGCGATCTCGACGTGAGCGCGACCGTCAAGGCCTATTTCGCGCTGAAGATGATCGGCGATTCGATCGACGCCGACCACATGCGCCGGGCGCGGGAGGCATTGCTCGCCCGCGGCGGCGCCGCGCGGGCCAACGTGTTCACGCGGATCATGCTGGCGCTGTTCGGTTTTGTTCCCTGGCGTGCGGTGCCAATGATGCCGGTCGAGATCATGCTGCTGCCGAGATGGTTTCCATTTCATCTCGACAAGATCTCGTATTGGAGCCGCACCGTCATCGTTCCCCTGCTGGTGCTGATGGCGAAAAGGCCGCAGGCGCGCAACGCAAAGGGCGTGCGCATCGATGAGCTGTTTCTCGATCCGCCGCAGAGCATGGGGCCGGCGCCGAAGGCGCCGCAGCAGAAGGCGTCGTGGTTCTGGTTCTTCCGCGGCGTCGACAATGTCTTGCGCGCAGCCGACCGTCACTTTCCCAAGCGCACGCGGCAGCGCGCCATCGATAAGGCTGTCGCCTGGGTGAGCGAGCGATTGAACGGCGAGGACGGGCTCGGCGCGATTTTCCCGGCCATGGCCAATAGCGTGATGATGTTCGCCGTGCTCGGCTATCCGGAAAATCATCCGCTGCGCGCCATCGCGCGCAAATCGGTCGAGAAGCTTCTCGTGGTGCATGCGCAGGAGGCCTATTGCCAGCCCTGCGTCTCGCCGATTTGGGACACCGGACTAACCTGTCACGCCTTGCTGGAAGTCGGCGGCGAACGCGTGGTCGGCGAAGTCAAGCGCGGCCTCGACTGGCTCGTGCCGCAGCAGGTGCTCGATGTTCGCGGCGACTGGATCGCGCGGCGGCCCGAGCTTCGTCCCGGTGGCTGGGCCTTCCAATATGCCAACCCGCACTATCCCGACGTCGACGACACCGCCGTCGTCGCCATGGCCATGGACCGGGTCCAAGGCTTGTCCGGCCGCAAAGACTATGACGCGAGCCTGGCGCGTGCCCGCGAGTGGATCGTCGGCATGCAAAGCGAGAACGGCGCCTGGGGCGCATTCGATGCCGACAACGAATATTATTACCTCAACAACATTCCGTTCGCCGATCACGGCGCCTTGCTCGATCCGCCCACCGATGACGTCACCGCACGCTGCCTGTCGATGCTGGCGCAGTTCGGCGAAACCATAACGGGCAATGCGGCGGTGGCGAAAGGCGTCGACTATTTGCGCAAAACCCAGCTCGCGGACGGCAGCTGGTACGGCCGCTGGGGCATGAATTACATCTACGGCACCTGGTCGGTGCTGTGCGCGCTCAACGCCGTCGGCCTCGATCGCGGCGCACCGGAAATGCGTAAAGCGGCGGCGTGGCTCATCGCCATCCAGAACGAGGATGGCGGCTGGGGCGAGGACGGTTCGAGCTACAAGCTTGACTACCGCGGCTACGAGCGCGCGCCGTCGACAGCCTCACAGACGGCGTGGGCGGTCCTCGGGCTGATGGCGGCGGGGGAGGTGGATCATCCCGCAGTCGCACGCGGGGTCAAATATCTCGCCGATACGCAAGGCGGCGACGGTTTCTGGAACGAGCCGCGTTACACCGCGACCGGTTTCCCGCGCGTGTTCTACCTGCGCTACCACGGTTACGCGAAATTCTTCCCGCTGTGGGCCCTGGCGCGTTACCGTAACCTCAAGCGCGGCAATGCCCGCGCCGTGGTGCATGGGATGTGATGCCGGGATCCAGCCGTTCCGCCCGCCTGCAATGGCTTGGGTAACTACGCCGCGCTCGCCGAAGTCTTTGAAGAGGTCTTGGCAGCTGCCTTCGCCGCCTTCTCGCGCGCCTCGTTGGCGCGAATTTCCGACAGCCGCTGTTGCACCTGACCGTCGAAGACGTATTGCGCCGGCCGCTGGCTCTCCATCGGGATTTCCGGCGCCATCGGTCCTTCGGTCTTGACGCCGCGCCAGGCGATCGCCAGCGCCTGGAGCGGATGCTGCATCATGGCATCGGCCGCAGTCGGCTCGTAGCCGCAATGCGCCATGCAGTTGGCGCACTTCTCGTAGCGGCCGGTGCCGTAGGCATCCCAATCGGTGGTTTCCATTAATTCGGTAAAAGTCTTGGCGTAACCTTCGCCAAGCAGGTAGCAGGGCTTCTGCCAGCCAAAAATATTGCGCGTCGGCATGCCCCACGGCGTGCAATGGAACTCCTGATTGCCGGCGAGGAAGTCAAGGAACATGCCGGAATGCGTCAAGTTCCATTTCTTGTCCTTGCCGAGTGCAAAAACCTGGCGGAACAGTTCCTTGGTCTTGCGCCGATTGAGGAAGTGCTGCTGGTCGGGCGCGCGCTCATAGGCATAACCGGGCGAGATCGAGACGCCGACGCCCAGTTCCTCGGTGAGGTCGAGAAAACCCGCAATGTCCTCGGCGGGGTGGCCGTCAAAGATCGTGCAATTGACGTTCACCGCGAAGCCCTTGGCTTTGGCCGCTTTGATCGCGGACATCGCCCTCTCGAAGCCGCCCTCCATGCACACCGACTTGTCGTGATGCTCCTTGAGCCCGTCGAGATGCACGGAGAAGAACAGATAGGGCGACGGCTCGAACAGATGCAGCTTCTTTTCCAGAAGAAGTGCATTGGTGCACAACGAGACAAATTTCCTGCGCGCTACGATGCCCTTGACGATCTCGCCGATCTCCTTGTGGATCAGCGGCTCGCCGCCGGGAATAGCAACCATCGGCGCGCCGCACTCATCGACCGCGTCGAGGCACTCCTGCACCGACAGGCGCTTGTTCAGAATCGCGTCGGGATAGTCGATCTTGCCGCACCCGACGCACGCGAGATTGCATCGAAACAGCGGCTCCAGCATCAGGACCAGCGGGTAGCGCTTGCGTCCGGCAAGCCGTTGCCGCAGTACGTATGCGCCGACGGCCGCCGTCTGTCGTAGTGATACAGCCACGATCGTTTCCTTCTTCGCTTGACCCGGTTGCGGAAAAGCCGCCGCGCTAAACCTTCGCGGCCGCCCGCTGTGCCGTCCTGCCGTCCGTCAATTCGGGCGGTAAACGAAACTCAATGGTTTCCTGCCGGCCCGTCAGTTCTGAAACTTCGACCGGACCCAGCCGGCGCAACGCATCGATGACATCCTCGACCAGCACCTCCGGCGCCGAAGCTCCGGCCGTGATGCCTACCGTCTGCGCGCCGTTGAACCATTCCCGCTCGACCTCACTGCCGTCGGCAATGAGATAACAGGGCGTGCCGGCTTCGTTCCCGATCTCGCGCAGCCGGTTGGAGTTGGAGCTGTTCTTCGCACCCACCACCAGAATAACGTCCACAAGGGTCGAGAGTTCACGGACCGCCGTCTGCCGGTTCTGCGTCGCGTAGCAGATGTCGCGGGTTTCCGGCCCGACGATGTCGGTGAACCGGCGATGCAGCGCCGCAATGATGCCGCGCGTATCGTCAACGCTTAGCGTCGTTTGCGTCACATAGGCGACGGGCGTGTCGGACGGAATATCAAGGGAGGCGACGTCGTTCTCGGTTTGCACCAGCGTCACCGGCTCGGAAATCTGACCCATCGTGCCCTCGACCTCTGGATGCCCGGCATGGCCGATGAGAATGAGCCGGCGCCCCTGCGCCACATAGCGCTTGCCCTGATTATGCACCTTGGTGACCAGCGGGCAGGTCGCATTGAGCACCGGAAGCTCGCGTGAAGCCGCCTCTTCTTCGACGCTTTTGGCGACGCCATGGGCGCTGAAAATGGTCACCGCGTGGGGAGGGACCTCGGAGAGATCCTCGACGAAATGGGCGCCTTTGGCCTTCAAACTCTCGACCACGTGCTTGTTATGCACGATTTCATGACGCACATAGACCGGCGGCCCGTACTTTTGCAGGGCCCGCTCGACGATCTCGATGGCGCGGACGACACCGGCGCAAAATCCGCGGGGCTGAGCGAGTATGACCTTCATCAATGACCTCCAGGCCCCGGTCCCAGACTGCGGCGTTGCGCCGCAACAAAAGCCGTCCGCCATGTCCCAAGTCTAATACTTTGGCCACAACGCCGTGACAATCAAGTTGGCCACGATGGTGTGACAATCAAGCCCGGTTTTTCGTGCTTGCTGCCGGGCAGCCGTTCAAAAGTGGCTCATTTACGACACGACTGAGCGGAAACGAGCTACCTTGTCCAGTGCAGGGCGTACTATGCCCGGTAAGCGGATCCTGCCGCAACGCCGTGGGCCCCGTTGCCCTTGTTTTGTCGGTGCCGAAAATAGGAAAATATCCACGATTTCACTTTTGCAGCATTTCGGGGCATCTAGGGCCGTTGCCGGTGGCCCGTCCATGAATGACCCGCACACCGACGCGCCTGGTTGCGCGGCGGAGCCGGTCGCATATGTAGCGGAGCCGGTTGTGGCCACATCAAACTCCCGGGCCTCCGTTTTGCCGTTCTGTTAACGCCTCAAACGTCGGTCAATCCATTATAACTCCATGAAAACGCTCACTGCTTTTGTCGTTCGCACGATTGCCTTGTGCATCCATTACCCGCGGTGGGTCATCGCCGGAGCGCTCGCGCTTGGGCTGGTTTCCACCTGGTACGCCGCCACGCATTTTTCCATGACGACGGATATCAACCAGCTGATTTCCAGCAACGGTGCGGGGCGGCAGCGGGAATTGGCCTTTGAAAAAGCCTTCCCGCAATTCGACACGATCATTGCGGTGATCGACGCACCGACGCCCGAGCTTGTCGAGGGTGCCACCCGTACTTTGGCGGCGCGGCTTTCGCAGCAAACGAATTTCTTCCGCTCGGTCGAAGATCTGCAAGGCGGTCCATTCTTTGCGCAGAATGGCCTGTTGTTTGAGACCACCGAGCAGCTTGGGCCACAGATGAACATGCTGTCGCAGGCACAGCGGCTGATGCAGGAGCTGGCGGCCGACCCAAGCCTGCGCGGCGTGATCCGCGCCCTCCAATACGGTCTTCTTGGCGTGCAGGGCGGCAAGATCAAGCTCGACGAAATGGGCTGGACGCTGACGCTGGCGGCCAACACCCTCGATGAGGTGAACGCCAATCGACCGGCAAGCTTTTCCTGGCGGGCGCTGGTCCAGGGCCACGAGCCGAAACGCAGCGATCTGCTGCGCTTCCTTAAAATTCAGGCCGTACTCGATTATTCGGAGCTGGAGCCCGGGCTGAAGGCAAGTAACGCCATACGGGCGGCCGCCGCGGACCTCAATCTTGACTCCGGCTATCAGGCGCGTCTGCGTCTGACCGGGCCGGTGCCCATGAACGACGACGAATTCGCCACCATCAAAGAGAACGCGGCGCTTAACGCGGTCCTGACCATCGCCGTCGTCCTCTTCATCCTGTGGATGGCGCTGCGCTGGTGGCGAATCATCTTCGCGGTGTTCGTCAGCCTCGCCGTTGGTCTATCCGTGACTGCGGCGCTCGGCATGCTGTTGGTTGGCACGCTCAACCTGATATCGGTGTATTTTGCCGTGCTGTTTGTCGGCCTCGGTGTCGATTTCGGACTCCAGTTCAGCGTGCGGTATCGGGCGGAACGGCACGAAGTCGACGGTCTGCACGAGGCATTGCTCCATGCCGGCCGCCGCGCGGGCGCGCCATTGACGCTCGCTGCGTTCGCCACTGCGGCCGGCTTTCTGTCGTTTCTGCCGACGGCCTACAAGGGCCTTTCCGAGCTCGGTTTAATTGCCGGGCTCGGCATGCTGATCGCCTTTGTCACCAGCATTACCCTGCTGCCGGCGCTGCTTGGCCGGCTCAAGCCGCGGAGCGAACCGAGTCCGCTCGGCTACGCATTTCTTGCGCCGGTCGACGATTTCCTCGAGCGTCATCGCGTACCGATCCTGATCGTGACCGCGCTGGTCATTCTCGGGGTATCGCCGTCGCTGTTGTGGCTGCGTTTCGATTTCAACCCGATGAACCTGCGCAATCCCAACGTCGAATCGGTCGCAACCTATCTTCAGCTTGAGAAGGAGCAGGCCGGCGGCTCCAACAATATCGAAGCTCTGGAGCCGACACTGGCGGAAGCCGATCAGGTCGCCGCCAAGCTCAAGGCGCTACCGCAAGTTGCGCGCATCACCACGCTTTCGACCTTCATTCCGGATCAGCAGGAGCAAAAGCTGCCGTTGATCCAGGACGCCGCCAAGGCGCTTGATCCGGCGTTGTCCCCGCCTAGCATAAGCCCGGCGCCGACGGACGCGGAAAATCTGGCCATGTTCAAGTCAACGATCGATGCGCTGAACCGGCTTGCCGGCAAATTCCCCGGCTCCGGCGCTGACGCGGCCAAGCGCCTCGCTGCGGCCATGGCCGAGCTCGCCAAAGCCGATGTCGCGGCCCGCCAACGAGCCGAGGTGGCGTTCGTGCAGCCGTTGAAAATCGCACTTGGCGATCTGCATACTCTGCTTCAGGCGCACGAGGTCACCCGCGACAATCTCCCTCCCGACCTCGTTGCGCAGTGGATCACACCGGACGGTCAGGCGCGGCTCGAGGTCGCCCCGAGCGGCAATGCGAACGACAATGCGACGTTGCGGACATTCGCGCATGACGTGCAGAACGTGGAGCCCAAAGCGACCGAGGGCCCGATCTCGATTCTCGAAGCGCGGCGCACCATCATCAAAGCCTTTCTCGAGGCTGGCGCCTGGGCCCTGTTGTCGATCGCGGTCCTGTTGTGGATCACATTGCGGCGGCTGGGCGACGTGCTGCTGACGCTCATCCCGCTGCTCGTGGCCGGGGTGGTGACGCTGGAAATCTGCGTGGCGATCGATATGCCGCTCAATTTCGCCAATATCATCGCGCTGCCGCTCCTGCTCGGGGTCGGCGTCGCGTTCAAGATTTACTACATCATGGCGTGGCGCGAGGGGCAGACCAAATTGTTGCAGTCGGTGCTGACGCGGGCGGTGACGTTTAGCGCCTGCACCACGGCGACCGCCTTCGGCAGCCTGTATTTTTCCAGCGATCCCGGGACATCGAGCATGGGCAAGCTGCTCGCCATCTCGCTGCTGACGACGATGACCGCGGCGGCGCTGTTCCAGCCGGTGCTGATGGGCAAACCGCGCGAGGAGAGTCTGCAGCAGCATGCCAAGCGCAAAAGCGTGGCAGCCGTCTCGGATTAAATCGCCCTGGACGGACAGCCGCGCTAGCGTTGCGCGGAATTTGCCGGTTTTGGTGCCGCCTGGGATTTACGGGTCGGCGCTGGCAGCGGCGCCGGCGGGTTCGGATTAAAGCGTGGATCGATCTCGTTGAATGCCGTGTCCGGCAAACGCGTCCAAATCCGGTCTTGCCCAAACAGCGAGATGCCGAGATAGCCGCGAACCACAAGTGTCTGGCCGTCCGGCGTGAGCGTCATCTTCGCCTTGTAGATGCTGCCGTGGCGCGGATCGAGAATGGTTCCATCCTCATATTTCATGGCGTCCCGCTTCATGCCGCGGATGATCTCGAGGCCGAGCCAGGGCTGGCCGCGCCGATCATCGTTGCATTGATCGCAGACGACGTTCGGGTCTTCGCCCGGCTTCATGTACATTCGCACAATCGTTCCGCTGTAAATGCCGCCGCCGCGATCGGCGATGAGAAACCAGCCGTTGGGCTGGCCGTTTTCATCGGTCGCCTGCCACAGGCCGGCCGCCGTCTGCTCCGCCGCCGGCGCATGGCCGGCGCCAACGAGCGACAGGAGCACCGCCGCAACGATCGCTCTTGCTCGCATCTCGCTCTCCGCTCAATCGTTCGGTCCGTCGAGAGGGCGACCCCGACATTCACGTCGCCAATAACATAGTCAATTGATGCACCGTTCCGCTAGCCGTTTGCCGCCCATGCCCGCGGCGTGCCAGCATTAGATCAGGGCGAGCGCGGCAAAACTTTGAATTTAATATGCAGATCCGTCACCGTAGCGGCGGAATTTGACCGCTTTCGCGATTGGCGGCAAAAGGAGCCCCGCCGCCGGGAAATCCCGCTCGACATGGTGGTGTGTGTTTGGGCTAATCGCTGGGCGTTGCGACCGGCGGGTTCTTCACATGAACGCGGCATCATGGTTCGCGATTGCAGCTCCCGGAGACGAGAACGCGGGCCGCAGGGCCGATTAAGCACTGAAAAGGGGAGAAACGAACAGTGGCCAATAAAATCGTCATCAGCTGCGCCATCACCGGCTCAATCCATACTCCGACGATGTCGGAGGCGCTGCCGATCACGCCCGATCAGATCGCGACGCAGGCGATCGACGCGGCCAAGGCCGGCGCGGCGATCCTGCATCTGCACGCGCGCGATCCGAAGGATGGGCGGCCGTCGCCGGATCCGAACGTCTTCATGCAATTCCTGCCGCGCATCAAGCAAGCCTGCGACGCGGTCGTCAACATCACCACCGGCGGCGCCGTAACCATGACGGTGGAGCAGCGCATGTCCGCTGCGCTTAAACTCTCGCCGGAAATGTGCTCGCTCAACATGGGATCGATGAACTTCGCGCTCTATCCCATGGCGCGGCGTTACAAGACCTGGAAATACGACTGGGAGGAAAGCTACCTCCTCAACTCAGACGCTTACATCTTCCCCAACACGTTTCGCGACATCGAAAAGATTTACAAAGCGCTTGGCGAAGGCCACGGCGTGAAATTCGAGCACGAGTGCTACGACACCGGCCATCTCTACAATCTCGCCCATTGCATCGACCGCGGCCTGTTCAAGCCACCGGTCTTCTTGCAGCTGATCTTCGGCGTTCTCGGCGGTATCGGCCCCGATCTCGACAATCTCGTCTTCATGAAGCGCATCGCCGACAAGTTGTTCGGCAAGGATTATCAGTGGTCGGTGCTCGCCGGCGGCCGTCACCAAATGAATTTTTGCACCAACGCCGCGATGATGGGCGGCAACGTGCGCGTCGGCCTGGAAGATTCGCTCTATATCGCGCCGGGCAAGCTTGCCGCCAGCAATGCCGAGCAGGTGGCGAAAATCCGCCGCATTGTCGAAGAGCTTGGCTACGAAATCGCGACGCCGGGCGAAGCCCGGGCGATGCTCGGGCTTAAAGGCGCCGACCGCGTGAATTTCTGAGCCTCGTCAATCCGGCTCCGCGGGCTGAAGCCGGTCTTCGAAGTGACGGGGCGCCCTTGACCCCGTGGGCGGCGCGACGCTACATCCCACGCTCTGGCAGGGCGGTTAGCTCAGCGGGAGAGCACATCCTTGACATGGATGGGGTCGCAGGTTCGATCCCTGCACCGCCCACCAGTAAAATCAACAGCTTAGGCCAACAAAGCCCGTTTCAAGAAAACCTCGTGTCCGCACTATGTCCGTATTAACGCTGTTGCAGTGCGGACATGGACAATGTCCACACTCACAATGCGGTACGAGCGGTTCCGAGGACACGTGAGGCTCTATCAAGGTCGGCGCATTCATGTCAGAGGAGCGAGACGACCAAGAACGACCCTGCCTTCATTGCATGATTGTCGAACTGATCGACGATTTCCTTGCCGAGTACCCCGCAACACCGGGCTGACACGACCACCGGCGGACGAGCTTAACTCGAGATGCCGCGATGAAACGCCCCCCGCGGCGCGATCACGCTTTCAGCTTTGCCGCGATCTGCGCGACGTGCCGGCCCTGGAATCGCGCACCGGCCAGTTCGTTCTCCGACGGCATCCGGCTGCCGTCTGGTTTGGTAATGGTCGAAGCGCCGTAAGGCGAACCGCCGGTGATTTCGTCGAAACGGGATAGGCCCTGGAACGCATAGGGCAGCCCGACCACGACCATGCCATGGTGCAGCAAAGTTGGGATCATCGTCAGGATCGTGGATTTCTACCGCCGTGCTGGGTACCTGAGCCGGTGAACACCGAGCCGACTTTTCCCACCAGCGCGCCGGTCGCCCAGAGCGGACCGGTCTGGTCCAGGAAATTGCGCATCTGCGACGTCACCACACCGAAACGGGTGCCAGACCCGAAAATGATGGCGTCGTAATCGGCCAATTCCGACACGGTCGCGATCGGCGCAGCCTGATCAAGCTTAAGGCCGGACTTTCTGGCGACGTCTTCGGGCACCAGTTCGGGAACACGCTTGATGTCCACTTGTGCGCCGGCCTCGCGCACACCCTCGGCGACGGCTTGTGCCATGCGCTCCATATGGCCATAGGCGGAATAGTAGAGAATGAGAACTTTGGTCATGCTCGATCGCCTTGCTGATGCTGCTGCTCGTCGCCGATCGGCTCGGAGCGTTCTTGTTGCGCCCGTTAACGCAGTGACGCTCCGTATCTCTGTTGTAAAGTAGGCACCATTCTGTTCCCAGGTTACTTGCAGGTAACCCGCTTGGTCAGGAAATGCGCCGCCAAACACGGGAAATGAAAGCGACCCCTCCCCCATGCTGGACAGGCCGGGGGTGGTCTCGCACAAAAAGTAGGACCCCCTTGCACACATCTAGAGCAGATTCCGGTCAATTTCACGCATAGCCCGCATGCCTAAAGTAGTTGCGGGCTTCGCGGGCGGTGAGATTACGCGCGAAGGTTCCGATTTTGCGGCGCAGGCGTGGAATAGTTCGCTCCGCCGCGTTGCGCAGATACGCTTTGAGTTTGCTGAATGGCATCTCTATCGGATTCAGATCCGGTGAGTATGGTGGGAGATAGCGAAGTGTGGCGCCACGCACTTCAATCGCTTCGCGCACGCCCGCTGCCTTGTGTGCGGGGAGGTTGTCCATGACGACGGTGTCGTTTCGCTTCAGTGTTGGAGCCAAGCACTGCTCGACATAATCAAGGAACGTCTTTCCCTTCATAGCGCCGTCAACCACACATGGGGCTGTGATTCCGTTGCGGCGCAAAGCGCCCACGAAGGTGATCGTTTTCCAGTGGCCGTTCGGAACCCGACCGATCAAGCGCTTGCCCCGTGCGCAACGCCCGCTCAACCGAACCATTTTCGTATTGGCGGCGGTCTCGTCAATGAACACCAGGTGGGCGGCATCAAACATGCCCTGTTCTCGCATCCAGCGCCGGCGCGCCCGCGCCACGTCGGCACGTTCCTGCTCTGCCGCGCGCAGGCTTTTTTTTGAACGTGATGTCGTGGCGCTTGAAGAAGCGCCACACCGAAGTGCGGCTGCCCGCAATCTTGTTCTTGCGCATCGCGCAGACCATCTCATCCAGCGTCAAGTCCGGCTGATCCTCAATCAGCGCCAATAAAAAGTCCCCGTGCTCCTCCAGCGGAGACGTGCTCCCGCCCCGCGGCTTGGCCGCACAGCTTCCGGTCGCCCGATAGCAGGCGACCCATTTGATCGCTGAACTCGGGCTGACCTCAAACTGCTCCGCCGCCTCGCGTCGCGACGACCCGCTCTCGACTCGTGCAATCACCCGACCCCGGATATCAGCAGAGTAGGCTCCCGGCATTGTTCCGTCTCCCCAAGGCGAATCAATGTCGAGAGACTCTCCCATCCAAAAGCACTTGGGAATCCCGCCGATTTACTTCGATCGAAACATGCTCTAGGACGTCAAAACTGGCTGGTTAACTTTCGTTAACATTTTGAGGATGGCACGGTGCACACGCCCTGTGCGCTCTACCGTCATTTCCCGAGCCACTTCGCTGATACCACCGAGGCGGCCAACAAGCTTCACGCCTATTTCGGTGAGGGCGTTGATGTCGAGGGTCGATCGATCGGGCGTGCCGGCAAGTTGCAGCGAAGGAACCCGTCGTGCCCTCGCAATATCGTCCATCTCGTCGTAGCGCTCGTCGGGCAGAGAGTGCACTTCAATCCAATTCCCACCAGGGCTCAGAGAACGTCTCGCTGCAATGCAGCAGGCCTGTCGCGACCCTATCGGGGGTTTCCCTCGCCAAGGAAGGCTCTGCCTAAACGTTCCAATTCCAGCGTGTAGCAATAGAGCGAAAATATACCCAACAGGAGCGGGATGTAGCGAGAGGCTGGAATATAGAATCCGGGCTTTCCGACAAGAAACAGGAAGCCAAAAACCGAAGTGGCGAAGACGAAACTCATGCGAGCCACAAACAATGTAATATGGCCGAGCAGGGCATTCACGAACTGTGGCGGTTGGGGACGAATTCGATAGGAAATCCAGTACCCTAATTGCATCAGCGCGATCGACGAAAGCGCCCAGGTCAAATTCTCATTTCGCACCGCATGCGATGCCGGGTCAGAGAGAATTTGTCGGTAAAGAGGCACCGCGTTCCATAACAGGATTGCTGTGCCGATAGTTTGCACGGCGAACAAAGTCGAATAGCGCCAGCGATCAGCAGCGCTTCGCGCTGCTTTGGCAGACGACGCAATTGAATCAATTCCATTGATCATGGTTGTGGTGGTTGCTGTTTTTCGACCGTCGAGAGTCATAGTTTTTTCTTAGGGCGCCGTCGACATTAGACCAGCGTACGGGATTCGTGATAGTGTGCTGCGCGTGCGCGCCGTGTTACGAGATTGCGGGCGCGGCGTCTTCGCTCCGTGCGTTTGTCGTTGCATGGGCGGTCATCATCGGGCTGTTACTTCGCTCCCGCATCGGTGGAACAGCGGAGCCGACGCCCAATCAGGATGCCTTGGCGCAACGGTCAAATGTCGGCGAGTAAAATCGCGATTACGACGGCGAGGATTTTAGGCGCCCGCCTCGGATCTTTGAGACACGTTTCCCGCTGAGGCACATTCTGGCTTGCACTTAGCGTTGTTTAAGATGACAAGCAATGCTCTGTCATCTCATGGGACGCTTTGGTAACGATGCCCGCACTCGTTCAAACGGCGCGGGTGTTCTTTTAAAATGCAAAGACGATCCGACTATATGGCACGCAAGCCATTAGAGCCTGCGCTCGATCAGTTGCCGCCGTATCCATCGAGCGGAAAAGTGTTTACTCAGCGGCACGATCAGTCGTCCACGTCCAGTAATTCCTTGACGCTCAAGTCTATGTTAGCCTTCTGCGCCTCCTCGCTAAGGTTGGATTTGCCGAGCTGGATGGTTATCTTGTTAATCTTGCCGGTGAATTTGTTATCGTCGGCTTTGTAGTCGTCGGTCACAGCCGTATAGAGGTTCTCGCCCACGTCCGTCGTTTCCGCGCTAAACGCGTTCGCGTGAGTGTGCTCGATCCGGCCGTGGCGACTTTTCACCGTTGACGAAGATCAAACCCTTTCCCCCCGCCCCAGGCTTACCTCCGTCGAAAACAAACTCGAAGCGGAGCGTCACTCGCCCAGCCGGCAAACGAGCGGGCCCAGAGATCCTGTAAGTCTCGCGACCAAGAAAGTTGTAGGCGAACCTGGGTGCGCCGTCCTTGGCGTAGAGGCTCCAGCCGCCCATTTCCCCGCCTTGGGCGAGGACCACGCCCTGTGCGCCGGCTTGCGGGACCTCTATGTCGGCCGTAATCACGAAGGAGTGGTTCTTGATGTTGATGAAGCCATTCTCGGGTATACCCTTCATGCCTTCATAGACCGTCATCTCGGTGCGACCTTCCATCAGATCTGGGCGGCCAGCCAAGGCAGGGTTGAAGCGCTCCCAGGAGCGGTCATCAAGTGGCAGCACGTTGTACTTGACGGCTTCCTCCAGGAAAACCCCCTTTAGCTTCTCGAGCTTCCCGGGGTACTTCGCGGCAAGGTCATGAGCGGAACTGAAATCTTTCTTTACGTCGTAAAGCTCCCACTTGTCGTTAGCAAACGTGGCCCGCGGCTTAGCCTCCCATGGCGGGCGATGCACCGTGGTGGCGAACCAGCCGTCCTGGTAAATGCCCCGGTTGCCTGCCATCTCGAAATATTGCGTGGTATGGCGCGACTTCGCCTCGGCGCTATTAAAGGTGTCGAGCATGCTCACGCCTTCGATCGGTTTCTGCCGGACACCATAGACGACGCCCGGCTCGGGCACCCCAACCGCCTCTAACACCGTCGGGGCGATGTCAATCATGTGGTACCACTGCGTGCGCAGACCGCCCGCCTCCTTGATGCCTTTCGGCCAATGGACCACGATCGGCTGGCAGATGCCGCCGTAGGAGGCTACCTGGTGGCCCCAAGCAAACGGCGTGGCGCCGGCAAAGGCCCAGCCATTCGGATACAAAATGTGGGACTTCGGCCCGCCGAATTCATCCAGGTGCTTCAGCCCAATGTCAAGGGGTTCTGGCAGTCCGTTGAACACGGATAGCTCATTAAATGCGCCGTTGGGGCCGCCCTGGAAAACCGAGCCATTGTCGCCTGTGATGTAGAAGATCAGCGTGTTGTCCATTTCGCCTAGGTCGTCGATGGCGTCGAGGAACCGCCCGATTTCGTAGTCCGTCACTTCGGCAAAGGCGGCATAGATTTCCATATACCTCGCAAAGACCTTTTTCTCGTCAGCGCTCAATTTGTCCCATTCCTGGATTCCTGGCGGCTTGGGTGCGAGATCGGTGCCCGGCGGCACGACGCCCATTTTAATTTGGCGGGCTAGCGTTTCCTTGCGCACTTGGTCCCAGCCCTGGTCGAACTTTCCCTTGTACTTGTCGCGCCACTTCTCAGGTACCTGGAACGGGCCGTGGGTGCCAATGGCGGAGTAGTAGACAAAAAATGGTTTGTCGGGCGCGAGCGAATGCTGGGAACGCACCCACTCGATAGCCTTGTCGGTGATGTCGGTACTGGCGTAGTAATTGGAGTCGGGGTGCAGATCCAATCTGGTTAGGTTGTCGTAAATGACCGGATGAAAGAGGTCAGCTTCGCCGGCCATGAATCCGTAGAACCGGTCAAACCCGCTATGCAACGGCCAGCGGTCGAACGGTCCCACAACGCTGGATTCCCAGGGCCCCAGCTCGTGACCCTTGCCGAACATGGCCGTGCTATAGCCGTTGAGCCGCAAGATCTCAGGCAGCATCGTCACGCTGCTCGGACGCATCGCGGTGTAACCCGGGAAGGCGGTGGCAATTTCCGAGATCACGCCGAAGTTTGCGCTATGGCTGTTACGGCCGGTAAGCAGAGCCATCCGGCTGGGGGAACACAACGGGGGCACTTTGAAATTGTTGTAGCGCAGCCCGGTTTTGGCGAGCCGGTCCAGCGTCGGCATCTGAATCGGCCCTCCGAACGTATCCGTCGCCGAAGCCAAAGTTGTCGAGAAGGATAACCACCACGTTGGGCGCACCTTTCGGCGCCTTGACCTCGAACCGCGGCGGGGCTTTTGCGTTACGCGCATCAAGCTCGGTGATTGGCGGATACTTCGGCTCTGGGACAGGCAGCACCGTACGGTCCATGGCGGCATGCATGCCGAGCGCACTGCTTTGGGCGTGTGCCATGTCAAGCACAGGTCACCCTAACAGGCCAGCCAAGACCAGAGTGAAAAAACGTGTCACGTGTGTTTCTCCTGTCGTAGGGAGAGACCAGATTGATCCAGAACTTGGCCCCAGAGCTTGGACCAATCCGCACCTGCAAAGCCACCCCTCGGATGCAACAGGCCCCAAAGTGTCAGCGATGCTGCGTACATTAGTCAATGGCGAGCCAGTCAGCTGGACCACAGTGGACTTGGGTGCAGCAATCGTATGTTATCTTTGCTGAGGACCGATAGCGTGCTGATCCGATTGCTGATCCGACTATGTTTAAGACAACAACGGCCCCAGGGTGTTTCCCGGGGCCGCGCAAACCGAGCAGCGGCATGCAGAGCCGCCTTACCGACATACGGTCTGGAGTTGTCCGTAGACGTTCACGACCTGTGCGCACACTGGCGCAACAACCACCGGCGCCGCCACCACTGCACCATAAGGAGCATAAGCGCCATAAGCACCACACGCGCCGTACGCTCTGCGGGTGGTACGTCGCGCGACGCCGGCGTAGCTCATCGGTGTGAGGGGACGCCCGATGACCGCGTCAGCCTCGCTAACGAGAGACCCCGGTTTGGTCTGGGAGACATGGTCGCTTACGAATAGATTGTGTTGCAAAAGTCGAAAGTTGCAGGGTCACGAATTTTTCGCGAAAACACGAAACGGGAAGCAATCGCCGATTCGTCTAGACGCAATCGCGTTATCGAAGTTGCCTGTGAGTTTAACATCAGGCGATGAGGTCCCTCACATCTTTACACGAAAGCCGCGCCTGCGGCCTTTAGAATTTTTGATCATCGGTGCAATACGACTTTTGCAACACAATCGAATAGAGAGCCAACGCCGGCGATTGCCGCCAGAGCGAAAGGCAAAAATCTAATTTTCCTGCGGGTCATTTCTTCTCTCCCTGCACCACGCCTTGCGGAATTTCGTCGAGGTTCGCTAACGCCGACACCTCGACTTTTTGCGCGCCCGCCGGCGGCTTGAATGAAAATGTATCTGCGGCGACTGGCACATCGTTGCCCAGATGGGCCTGCGCTACGCCAGCGGCATGATCGTGACCGAGGGTGGGCGCTTCGGCGGTTACGGCCTTTACCTGCTCCGAGGCAAGCCGTGTTCATGTGGAACCTGCTGGATCTCAAGCGCGTGCGCTGGGAGGGCAACACGACGCTGACGCCCGGCAAGCATACGATTGAGTATGATTTCAAATACGACGGTCTCGGGTTCGCAACGCTGGCGTTCAATAACGTCAGCGGCCTCGGCCGGCCCGGCACCGGAACCCTGAAAGTGGACGGCCAGGTGGTCTCGACCCAGACCATGGAGCGCACCATACCCCTGGTCATAGCTTGGGATGAATCCTTCGACATCGGCTCGGACACCGGCACGCCGGTGGACGATCAGGACTATCAGGTGCCGTTCCAGTTCACCGGTAAGATTGATAAGCTGACGATTTCGGTGGCACCGCCGAAACTGACGCCCGCCGACATTGAGCGGCTGAAGCAGGCCGCGGCACTGACAGCCGACGCACAATGAGCGGCTGCCGATAACTCGTTCGTGTAGTCCGTGCGCTTTGCGCATGACGCCTGCAAGTGATAGCAACGTCTAGCCGGTCGCGCGCGGTACGCCCAAGGGAGGGCACGGGCTTTCAAGTTCGAGTTCTTTGGGGGGCACGATGAAAATCCTAATTGTTGAAATCGGAAGCGGAAGATTCCGCTCGTCACTGCGTTCGCTGGCGGCAAGCGCCGCGCTTGCAATCGGGGCCGTGATATCGCTGCCTGCGATCTCCCTTGCCGACGAAAATGGCGTCAGCTTCTGGCTTCCCGGACTGTTCGGCAGTCTTGCGGCAGTTCCGCAGCAGCCCGGTTGGGCTTTTACGGTCGCCAACTATTTTACGTCGGTGAGCGCAACCGGCGCTGTCGCGGCCTCGCGTGAAATTACCATCGAGAGGTTCAGCTCGGCGGTGAGCGTCAACCTCAATGTCAACTTGAACACAAAGTTCGAAGCCGTCCTCCTCAATCCCAGCTACGTGTTTGCGACACCCGTACTCGGCGGTCAACTAACCCTCGGGATGTTGGCGCTTGCGGGTAACAACAGCACCGATCTCAACGGCGCCCTGACGCTCGCGGCGGGACCGTCCGCCATTATGCGAGAAGGCAGCATTAGCCAGACCACGACAGGGTTTGGAGATTTGTATCCGCAAGCCATCATCCGGTGGAACAGCGGTGTGAATAACTGGATGGTCTACGGAACGGGCGACATCCCCGTCGGCGACTATAGTTCGACCAATCTTGCCAACATCGGCATCGGCCACGGCGCAGTCGACGCGGGTGGTGGCTACACCTATCTCAATCCGCAGACTGGTCACGAGTTCTCCGCGGTGACCGGATTCACCTACAATCTGATCAATCCCAGCACGAACTACCAAAACGGCGTCGATTGGCACCTCGATTGGGGAGCGTCGCAATTCTTATCAAAGCAGCTTCTTGTGGGCGCAGTCGGCTACTTTTATGAACAGCTTAGCCCCGACAGCGGTTGCGCCCCCCAATTGTGCCCCTTCGAATCTGGCGTCATTGGTGTTGGTCCGCAAATCGGGTACATCATTCCGTTGGGATCGGGTGCAAGCCTACGTAAACGCGAAGGCGTATTATGAGTTCGATGCGCACGATCGGCCATCGGGTTGGAACGCATGGCTCACGTTGTCGCTTTCGCCGATTGCACCGACCAATCCACGATCGGCAATGGTCACCAAATAAGGGATTCAGCTGGTTTCAGCGATCGCGAGATGGGGAGGGTCTCCGGCGTAGCTTATGCAGAAATCTAACTAATGCTTGGGAGAAACCCCATGACCGCCACGAGGCCCATTTGCCGCCTCCCCATCTCCAGTGGGCCCTCGGGCGACGAAGGGGGTACGGTGCCGGCAGCCCGGTTGGCCATTAAGCGATGGAGTTTATAGTGAGCTGATTGAACTTACAGGGCACGTGCTCGATGCGGTTGGCGTTTTGGCGCCGTGATCACGGGGCGGCACCGGTAGTAGGTTGCCACGGCCAGCGGCCCTCAACCTCCAACTGCAGGGACATGCTGAGGAGGCTGGTGAATCCTCACCGGCATTGCATACGCGGAGGTGCCGTGCGGATATTGAGAAGCTACGCCCTGATCTCGCGCGTCTTCGCAGGAGAGACCGAAGGCCTCACTCGCGACCAGTTCGATCTCGTCGTCAATCTAAAAACCGCCAAGGCGATGGGGCTGACCATCCCCGAAATCCTTTCTGAGCCGCGCCGACGAGGTGATCGAATAAAGACGTTCTTTGTTGCGGTGCAAGAGTCTCTTCGTGGCCATCGTGCCCAATTTCGCATTAGGGCCCTGACGTCAGCTTTCGGGGTAAAGCGGAAGACTCGTTCGAAGGCGAACCGCGTCCCGACGGATCGCACAGGCCGCCATCGCGCGGTAATTGGGCGTCCGACCTTCCACCCTTGCACATTCTGGCGGATCAAGATGGAGGGTCGCAGCTAACAGGCGCGAACGATCAACCGATTTAGTCTGTCACCTTTTAAGAATTTGCCGGTAGAACTCGTCGCTTCGTCTTTGGAAAGGCGCGAATGATGTTTCTTAAAACCGGTTCTTGCACCGCTTTCGCGGCGTCAGCTGGTGAGAACCAGTGGAATTCACGTTCCCTTTTTTCTGGCCACCTTTTTTGTTGACGCTTCACTTCCAGCGGGAAGACTTGCACCTCACAGGCGACGATAGCTCCGCTCCTTAGACGCTTTTTGTATGAGTATGAACCGATCGGGTCTTTGCCAACTTCTCCAACAACGCCCGCCTCCTCAAGGGCTTCGCGCGCAGCCGAGGCATAGGGCGCTTTTCGCTTCTTCGGCCAGCCCTTTGGAATGATCCAACGCCCGGTTTCGCGGGACGTAACGAGCATGACCTGCGTGCGAGATGGGCTCCCCGCCTAAATGGTAGAGCCGCCTATTGAACGCGCCTAACAGCCGTTTTTTTCCTCGCCCTGCTCATTGACTAGCCCCGATGGGCCTGTTGTGCCGTGGCTTTTTCTTTGATCGCTCAGTTGGCGCCCGTGGCTACGTCGATCACATGTTTCGCCACTGAAGTCGGCCTCTTCGTTCCTGAGGCCACGCTTCGGATTGATCGTTTAACCAATTCACCGCCTATCGCGGCCTCGCAAGACAGATCGGTTGGCTTGGTTAAGCGCCCATGCGGTCGTGGCGCCGTCTCTTGTTGCATTTTCGCGAGAGGTCGGGCAGCGCGCATAACCTTGGTCGTGAAAGCTGTCTCAGTAACGGGCCGAGGTGACCAGGTCGCAGTGTGTGCGACCGAGAGCGTACAAGTTTTTCTTTGTTACCGTAGACTGCTTTTCGACGCCGGAGCCGCGCGGCATGCCGTTCGGTTTGCCGAGAAGTATGCGGTTTTACCGTGCCACCCCAAGTCCGCTTTTATAGACTAATTCGGACCTGATGCGACGCCGGCGGCGGACGCATCGGAAGCAATTGACCCGAAGCGGCGCTTTGCTGCGTGTCTTCGCCGCAACGCAGCACGGACAACACAATCCCAACGACTAGGTCTCACCCATGCGAGGCCGCGATGCGGCCATTAAGGACAACGACATCGAAGGCAACGATCTGATGGCCCGCTGGTGCGGCTGTGGTTCTGGGGTGGTCAGGCATGTATTCAATCTTAAAAGCGCTGTGCCACGCGCTTGGCGGTCGTTCGATCGTGCAAGAAAAAATATTGGCGGCCGTGGAGCGACGTCCTCGATCGCACGAATTCTTTACGTCCTTTCCAGCATTATGGCACCCACACCCCGGAGACGTCGCATGCCGATGCCAGCACGTTTCTTTCTGGGCGCGGTCGCGCTGTGCGGAATTTGCATGCTGGTGCTTGCCTGCCGCAGCGGCCGGATCTGCTCCGTAGGGCGGTGCTATGAAGCCGACGAAAATCCAGTGTCGTACGGCCTGACTTTCGCACTGAATATCTTCGTCGTCATTTTTGTGCGGCGGAAGCGGCCGGATATCCGCCTGCCAAAGTCTTCGACGTCCTCGGTCTCGGCTGGATCAATTCCTTCTGCCGCGCCTGCGGCCATGCGTAGTGCCGCGCTCCCTGGTCCGCCACCGTGCAGTGGTGCAAGTTGGACTGTGGGCGGCTACATCCCAAGAACTGGGGCCGCGTTCGATCCACCGACTGTTTCGCTCGATCCGCCGCCGCCTGCGTCGCCACGATCGTCTATGGCGTTTAAGGCGCCGCCGTCGAAGTGATCTGCCCGTTTGATGTCGTAGCGGCCCCTTCCGTCCGTTGCCCTCACGCAGCAATTCGGTAGCGATCGGTGCAACAACGGGCATGCCGTCGAGATGGCCGCGACGCAGATGACCCATCACGTCACGTCGCTACCGTAATTGACGCATTGCGAAAGGTTTATTCGATCACCTCGTCGGCGATAGCGAGCAACGACGGCGGCACGTCGATGCTCAGCGCCTTGGCGGTCTTCAGGTTGATCACGAGTTCGAATTTGGTGGACTGAATCACCGGAAGATCGGCCGGCTTGGCGCCCTTGAGTATTGCACCGACGTAGACGCCGCCCTGGCGAGCAGCATCGGTGACACTGGTACCATAGCTCATCAATCCGCCCGCCACCGGGTCACCGCGGAGAACGTAAATCGCCGGCAGCCTATTGCGGGCCGCAAGAGCTATGAGCCGATCACGGTGACCCTCGATATACGGATCGCCGGCGACGGCAAGAGCGCCGGCCCCCTGTTCGGCGAGCGTTGCGAATGCGGCCTCGAAGTCGTTCTCGGTGCTGGCTTTTACGACAATCAGTTTTCGGCCGAGCACCTGCGCAGCCGCCTGCGCGTCTCTTGTTTCGATCTCGGCGTCGGGATTGGTCGGGTTAGCAAGAATTCCGATTGTCAAAACCTTTGGCACCATTTGACTGAGCAATTCGAGCCGCTTGGTTCCCAGCGAATTGATCAAGAAGCTTACGCCTGTGACGTTGCCTTCCGGCCGGTTGAAGCTCGTGACCACACCGGCTTTGAGCGGATCAGAGCCCATGACGAAGACAATCGGAATGGTCGCGGTTGCTGCTTTGGCCGCGAGCGCGGGAGGGAGGCCGCCGTTCGTGGCGAGAACGGAAACCTTGCGGCCAACCAGATCGGCCGCCAGCGCCGGCAGCCGATCGTACTGTCCCTCTGCCCAGCGTTCTTCGATTGCCACGTTCCGGCCTTCGACATACCCGGTCTCGCTCAGGCCTTTCTTGAAGGCTTTGATGCCCTCCGCGCCGAGGGCCGATGCGGAGGAAGGGCTGGCGAGAAACCCAATCACAGGCATCGCCGGCTGCTGAGCATAAGCCGCGAGCGGCGAGGCGACCGCCGTGCCACCAAGAGCGACAAGGAATTTTCGTCTTGCGATGTTGATCGCCATGGAACCCTCCAGTGGGGGTCAGGCGCACTGGATCATTGCGAACGATAGCACGCCCCAAAACTGGGGTCTGTGACGTACTTCACGGTGATCCGAGAGACCGAAGGGACGTCCTCTACCGGTCAAGGCGAAGATTTTCGCGTCCTTTTTGTTGCAGTGCATGAGTTCGGTGATGGCCCTTCGCGACATTCCGCTACGCGGCAGAATTTGGTCGCTCTCGGGGGCAAGCAGACATAGCTCGGTTTTCGGTGGGCAACGATCTGCAACGCTTGACTTGACCCGGACGCGCAGGGTGCAACGCGGCAATCGAGACAATGCTTCATTGGCGCATCGGGCGTGGCGAGGCAGGAGCGCTGCCGGACCATTCAATCAGCCAAGCTCTGCCAAGGCCGCATCGATCCGGGTCAGCATCGGTGTTTGTCCGAATCGGGCAATAATGCGCTTCGCCTCTGTCAGATGTTGAAGGGCAAGGACTGGTTTTCTCTTGGTCTTGTACAGCAAGCCGAGGATAATATGCGCGCGGCCCAAAAAGTGCCCCGCAGGATCGAAACGTGGATTTTCTTGGACACTTGTTGTCAAGGCGCGAATGCGTGAGGACGCGGTGACCATGACCTTTAGAAGGATTGGGAGATTTTTCAACAAAGTTAGAAGAGGAGGTTTCTCATTTCCGACGATAATTTGTAGGTACACATCGGCCAAGATAAGACGATACCAATCCGCCGCGCCTCGATAACCTTCATCATCTTGTTTAAATATCGCTTCTTCCAGCAAACGAATTCCGATCTTGACATTTCCTTGAAGGACCTGCGCCACGCCAATGGTTGCGTCGCTCGCAGCTAATGAATAGAGGTCGCCGTCTGCGACGCAGCGATGGCGGTCCTCCTCAATCAATTTTATGCCCTCGGCAGTCCGCCGCAATAGCACCAGTGCGCTTCCTTGCCGTTATTGGCGGTTCGTCGATCTAGGGGGGTAATTGTGACCGCCAAGGATTGTTCGCTGTAGTCAAGTGCTTCAGCATAGGAGTTCGATAACAGGGCAATCCAGGTCAACAATGCCAAGCCTTGTCCAGTTGATCGTGGGTCTTGCCGTTGTCGACCGACTTCCATAACCTCGCGAGCTACAGTTCGAGCATCCGTCATGCGTCCTCGGTGGAACTCTCCCCACGCAACCACGAACCTAGAAAAAAAAAAAAAAAAAAAAAAAAAAAAAAAAAAAAAAAAAAAAAAAAAAAAAAAAAAAAAAAAAAAAAAAAAAAAAAAAAAAAAAAAAAAAAAAAAAAAAAAAAAAAAAAAAAAAAAAAAAAAAAAAAAAAAAAAAAAAAAAAAAAAAAAAAAAAAAAAAAAAAAAAAAAAAAAAAAAAAAAAAAAAAAAAAAAAAAAAAAAAAAAAAAAAAAAAAAAAAAAAAAAAAGAAGGCTGTCCATGACGACGGTGTCGTTTCGCTTCAGTGTTGGAGCCAAGCACTGCTCGACATAATCAAGGAACGTCTTTCCCTTCATAGCGCCGTCAACCACACATGGGGCTGTGATCTCGTTGCGGCGCAAAGCGCCCACGAAGGTGATCGTTTTCCAGTGGCCGTTCGGAACCCGACCGATCAAGCGCTTGCCCCGTGCGCAACGCCCGCTCAACCGAACCATTTTCGTATTGGCGGCGGTCTCGTCAATGAACACCAGGTGGGCGGCATCAAACATGCCCTGTTCTCGCATCCAGCGCCGGCGCGCCGACGTCGGCACGTTCCTGCTCTGCCGCGCGCAGGCTTTTTTTGAACGTGATGTCGTGGCGCTTGAAGAAGCGCCACACCGAAGTGCGGCTGCCCGCAATCTTGTTCTTGCGCATCGCGCAGACCATCTCATCCAGCGTCAAGTCCGGCTGATCCTCAATCAGCGCCAATAAAAAGTCCCGTGCTCCTCCAGCGGAGACGTGCTCCCGCCCTGGCTTGGCCGCACAGCTTCCGGTCGCCCGATAGCAGGAGACCCATTTGATCGCTGAACTCGGGCGACCTCAAACTGCTCCGCCGCCTCGCGTCGCGACGACCCGCTCTCGACTTGTGCAATCACCCGACCCCGGATATCAGCAGAGTAGGCTCCGGCATTGTCTCGTCTCCCCAGGGCGAATCAATGTCGAGAGAGTTCCCCCATCGAGGAGCACTTGGGAATCCCCGCCGATTCACTTTGATCGAAACATGCTCTAGTCCAGTTTTGAATGTAAGCGTCTGCCATATCGGAAGCGGCATTGATTGCTTCTCTTTTGACGATCTCAAACTCATGGAGCGGCTTCGGCGCAACAATAGTTGAGACAAAATTTCGCCCGCCAATGAATAGGCTCTCGATCTACTATCTCCAAGATGATCGGCAATATCAGAGATTTCTCGCTGCATGGCGGCGGCTTCTCGATAGCGTGTGTTCCAAAGAAGTGCAAAACCGTACTGATGCTTGATTAGGATGGCTCTTGGATCGGACCCAGGCGGTCAATGCGGGCCAAATAGCGCTCAACAACTTCAATCGGCACTTTCAAATATTGGTTGACGTTCAACAGCAGGGTATACGGCACGAGGAAATCAGCGACCTGATCGTCCGAGGCGCAATCCGGATTTTTGTCGAGAAGGGCGAGGGCGGCGGTGAAATGGGTCGTTGCCTCATCGAGAGAATAACGCTGAGGCTTTTGCTGCCGGCCATCGAGAGATAAGCGAACGCTTTGTCGGCGCGGTCGGTCTGGCTGTAATGGTTGGCAAGTACCTCAGCTACTTCAGCTAGACGGTTGCCGCTGCGGCGCTCGATTTCCTCTGCGATTTTCAAATGCAGCGCCTTGCGCGGTTCGGTGAGCAGGCTTTGATAGAGCGCGTCGCGTACCAGCGCGTGCTTGAACGCATAGTCACCCGACTTTCCCTCCCGACGGACCAGATCGAGCGCCTGCATCGCTGCGAGCCGGGCATCGATATCGGTCTTCAGCCGACAGCGACGGCCAGCAATTCCGGATCGAAACGCCGTCCGATCACCGAAGCCGCTTGCAAGATCGCCGGTCTTTTGGCGCGAGGCGGTCAACGCGCGCGGTCAACAGGCTCTGCACGGTCCCCGGGAGCGCGCCGCCACCGCGTTGGCGTCGAACTCCAATTTGCCGGCAACAGCGCGCAGCATGCCGCGCTCGGTGAGAAAGCTCACGATCTCTTCGGCAAACAGCGGATTGCCCTCGGCCTTCCCCGTCACCTGCCGGGCGAGCGCCTCGGGCAGAGCTTCAACTCCGAGCCGCCCTGTACCAAGCGACGAATGTCGCCTGCCGGTAGCGGCTCAACTCGTAATTTGGTAACCGCCGTTCGATCAAGCCAGGGTGGCGCGTATTCCGGGCGGCGCGTCGTGAGCATCAGAAGCCGCAGCTTGCTTTCGCTGTCGATGATCTTGCCCAGCAATTCATCGGACACGCTGTCGATCCAATGCAAATCTTCGATCACCATGACAACCGGTGAGATTCGGCAGCGGGCTTCCAGCAGTTGCTGCAACAGCTCGCGCGTGCGCAGACCGATCAGCACACCGTCGAGCCCTTCAACGCGCCATCCGGGACTTTAAGTCCGAATAGGTGCAGCAGCAGGCCAAGGTTCACTGTGAGTGGAGGCCGAGCGCGGTCAGCCCCGTTTCAAGCTTTTGCGCGACATCCTTTTCCGTCTCGCCAGCATTGACCCGGAACGAACCCCGGACCACTTCGATGAAGGGAAGGAACGCGGTCTGCTGGCCATCGGGCGAGCAGCTTCCTGACAGGACAAAGGCGCGCTCCTGCCGATGCGTTACCGGAACTCGTGGAGAAGGCGCGACTTTCCCATGCCCGGCTCGGCAACGAGATCGACGACATGGAGTTGGGAGCTCGCCTCGATGAGAGCGCGATCCAGCACCTCCAGTTCGCGTTCGCGCCCAACAAAGGCGCTGAGCCCCCGGCTTATCGCTGCTTCGAACCGGGTCGCCCCTGGCGAATGGCATCGAGCCGATAGACCTTCTGCGGCTCGCGATTTGCCCTTGATGGCGTGTTCGCCCGCGAAAGTGGCGTCGACCATGCCTTGCACGAGTCTGTGCGTCGCCTCGCTCATGCATACCGAATCCGGCTCGGCCAGGGATTGTAGGCGCGCCGCGAAGTTCACCGTGTCGCCGAGGACCGTAACCGCTGCGTCGGTACCACCCTCGACCTGTGCCGACACCGCCAGCCCAGTGTTGAGGCCGATGCGCAATTGCGGTCGCACGCCATGTTTGGCTTCGAGGTCGCCGCCCGCCGTCTTTAGCCGTTAAGGATTGCCAAGCAGTTCGACACGCCCGCAGCGGAGCGTCCTCGAACGCGGTTGGCGCGCCGAAGACTGCCATGATGCCATCGCCAGTAAAGCCTTGAACAACGCCACCCTGTTCGCGGACGGCGTCGCCCATCAGCTTCGACAAGCTCCGCATGAGCGTAAAGGCCGCTTCCTCTCCCGACCGTTCCGAAAAAGTCGTGAAGCCAACCATGTCGGTGAAAAGAACGGTGACCTGTCGGCGCTCCGCTTCCACGCTTCCCCCCGTGCGGTGCAGTTAAGCTCAGGGGCCCGTCAAGCAGCGACAGGATCACCTGGTGATTTTTCGGCGCCATCTTAAACAACCGCGGCTTTGAAGGGAAGCTGAATCAGATTGAGCGCAAGTGGAATGTCCTGTTACGTATTCCAGCGCCACTGGCGTGGGGAAAACCGGGCCGCGTTGTTACCGCCCGAGGCGGCCGACCTAGCCGCGGCAGCAAGGCACCGCGCAAGCGGCAGGTCAGCGCAAAAGGCGGTGACTGAGCCAGCGTGAGCGCGTCTTGCGTCGCTGCCGAAACCGCGGCGCAGCGCGTTAAGCGCGAGCGGGCAGACCCTTTTATCGTATCAGCATTGGCGGGCGAAACCGCGTTCAGGACCGGCACGGTTTCGCTCGATGGTACGCGGGCGGGTAACCGTTTTACCCCGTCACCCCTTTGTCCGCTTTTAGACTATCTCGGACCTGATACGACGCAGGCGGCGCACGCATTGCCAGCGATTGACCCATGACGTCACCTCGCCACCGTAAACTACCGCGTTGCGAAAGGTTACTTATCGATCACCTCGTCAGGCTCGAGCGAGAATCGACTGCGGAACCGTGAGCCCGAGCACCTTAGCGGTCTTGAGGTTGACCGCGAGCTCATATTTGGTCGGTGCTTGCACGGCAGGTCGGCCGGCTTCACACCCTTGAGGATGCGGTGCTGGAGCGCCTGGCAGCCTGCCACGCTGCGGTATCTTATCGCGTTCAACTGATCAGAGCCATCAGTTATCGATCCGCCCCGTTCTGACGAAATATCGAAAGGGGTCGTCGCCGGAAGCTTCTGGCGGGCTGAGAAGCATGGCGATCAAATTAGGGTTGTTGAACCGAACTGACTTGCCGCTGCGGGAAAACTGGTCCGTCTGGAGTTTTCGGCAATTCCCGCAACGGCGCGCTCGATCTCATCGACATACGCGCAAATCGATCACGCTGTAAACCGGGTGGCGGTGTTCGATGCCGCCGGTCTGGGTCCGGCGAATTAAACGATGCCGGCGGCTTGGCTTGCATACCCGCAGAACCGCAGCCCGCGTCACGCTCGGCGCGACCTCTTCAAGCAATTGAAGGCGCTCTTCGCCAGCGAGCAGGAGTATTCGAAAATGACGAAGCCCGTAGAACTCCCACCCGGCCGTGACATGCTCGCGATCAAATTCGATCCACCGGATCGATAAGGGCGACGAATAACAATCGAGTACGGTCGGGCTCGCCTTCTGCAATGCCCGCACAGCGGGTGTAGTAGCAGCGAGGATAACGTCGGGCTCGATCGCGACCAGTTGCGCCGCGTATCTTTGGTACTGACCAAGATCACCCGCCGCCCAACGCGTGTGAATTTCGACGTTTTGACCGTTTGCCCAGCCTGCTTCCTGCGAGTATTTCGCACAAACTCGGCGGCGAGGAAAAAAGCGGTTCGGTGATCCACGGTCAGGTTCATCAGACCACGCCAACGCGCCGCACCCCGTTTCTTTGCTGTGCGCGCGCCGGAGGCGGCCGAGCAACGCCGCAGCCGCCCGGCGCGGACATGAATTGCCGCCTGCGCGACCACTCATCTGTCATTTTCCTGACCCGACCCCATCCCCGCCACAGCCGAAGGAGGATGGCGCCGCTTCAATCAGAGGCGTGTCCCGCGGTGCAAAGTTGACGCGATTACACCTAACGCCACATCGCGTTTTGACGGCTGACTGTCGCAATAGGAGCGAAGGCAATGTTCCAGCCTGGCCTTGACCATCGCAATCGAGAATGCCAGAGTCTGGAGACCCGGGGAATTTACCCCCGGGACTTTCCTTCGCGGATTTCCGGACGTGATCTCTCGCATGATCCGGCTCGTGTCATGGCGCGAGGCTGCCGCCTCCGCTGAGATTTTGGGCTTGTCCTCGTTCGTCCCAGTTGGCCCACGTTCAACAGCAATGACCTGCGCCCTTTGCTCCACGGGCATTAGCCCGCTTCATGACTACTACGGGGCAGTCCACCCTCTCCGGCGCATCGGTACTTTCGGCCTCGCGGTTGGAGCCGCTTTTGCCTTTTCCCTTAGCATCGCCGGCCAGGTTCTCACGTTCCGTACGAGAGCCTGGGTGAACTTCGCGCCGCTACGCGCCGGATGCCGCTCGGGCCGTCTAGGGACATCCCCCAAGCTGATCCGAGGACGGTGAGGCCCCGGTTTTGACATGTCATGAACCGCTTTCGACCCTTCTGCAAGCGGTTTGCTTCCGCTCGCCTCCCTGGAGCGTACATTCCTGAATCTCCTCCCGACGTTTCTGCAACGATCACCCACCGTCGCTTGGCACCGACAGCAGCTTGCAGTGGCTTGAGATCGCAGCCTGAACGCCGATACCTCGAAGGGCCCGCCTTCATCTCTCGTACAGTTACGCATCGCATGTCAACCGACGTTCTCGTGACACAAGACCCAAGGCGGACTTCGGCCGTAGAACTTGCTGCTTCGCAAAATGCCTTTTTGGACCCTCTTTCGCTTGCAGGTGTTCCCTGTTGTAATCACATCCATGAGGGGCTAGCCGTAGTCACTGGCCTTGGGTGAGGCAAGGGACGAGGCGATTTAGTCGAGGCGATGTTCTCTCGACTGCCGACGAGCTGATCGTGCCGGCAGCCATGGCCACATCTATCGACCTAAGGCCATCCGATGCGTTTGAATATCTCTGTAATTCGACCCGATTTCCTCGAAGCCGGCACGTCCGGCCCCCTCGTCGTGCTGGTCCACTCCGGCGTGTCGGGCGCGCGCCAGTGGCGGCGCCTGATGGACGACCTCAAGGATCGCTATCGCGTGCGCGCTGTAAATTTTTCGGCTACGGCGCAAGCCCGCCGTGGCCCCCAGACGCGATGCAATCAATCGCGGATCAAGCGAACCTCGTCGAGGGCGCGATACCGGCAGACGTTGATAAGGTCTGTCTCGTTGGCCACTCGCTCGGCGGACTGATCGCGATGAAGCTCGCGGCGCGGCTCGGCGGACGGGTGACGAGGCTGGTCCTGTGGCGACCAACCCGTTCAATCTGCTGGCGCCGGCGGGCCGCACGAGGGCTTTGCTGAGGTTGTGTCATTGCGCGACTGCCTCAAGGCCTGCGGTGCCCGCGGCGAATGGGAGACCGCGGCCGAACGCTTCGCCGACTATTGGGGCGGCGCCGGCTCGTGGCAGGGAATGTCATCCGTGCGCCGCGCCGCTTTCGTGCAACGCTGAAACCGAACTTCCATGAATGGGACGCAGTCATGGGCGAAACGACACCCGTAAAGGATGGCTCGCACGCTCCCGCGTGCGACGTTGGCGGTGTACGATCCCGCCACGGCGTTGCCGATCCGCGAGATCGCTGCGATCCTGCGCGCGGCCTGCCCGGCATGGCGTTACCAGGAGGTGCCAGGCGTGGGTCACGTGGCGCCGCTGACACAACCCGACGTGATCAATCCGATCATCGGCTCGTTCCTCGACAAGTCCGGTGCCGTGCACGGGACCCGACCTTATGCCGCGTCCTATGTCAATCGCATCCGGTGCGAGGAAAATTCTGAACGGGGCGAAGCAGCCGATTTGCCTGACCCCATTTCCAAAATGGAGCGCCAATTGCTGAGCTGCGCCGGAGCTACTTCCGTGGTGGCTGAGCCGCTATGTGTCCTGTCCGGAGCTGGGGAATGACAATGAAGGGGCGCTCAGGAACCGGCGGCGAATCCGGCAAGACATTTCGCCGGAAGGGAACGCGCCCGAGCGTAGTACCGCAAAAGGACCGTCCACAGTCACGATTTCCTCTTCTGACACCGGATAGAAGTGCGCGCCTTCTCGTGAGCTGAACGAAGCGCTGGAGAGGGAGACTGCAACCGCCGAAATGCTGACGTTGATTAGCAGATCATCTCAGGCGTTCGAATTGCAGACGGTATTCAATACGTTGACCGAATTTGCGGTGCGGCATGCCAAGCCGACAAGGCGAGGGATTTTTCTGCGCGATGGCGATTTAGTCCGCATTGCCGCGATTGCCGGTTTCTCGCCGCAGGCACGACAATACGCGATAGAGCATCCCATAGCGGCCGATCGAGGTACGCTTGTTGGCCGCGTCGCGTTACAAGCAAGGTCAATCAAATTCCGGACGTGCTGGCCGACGCCGAATATAAGGGTGCTGGCTTTCAAAAGGTTTTCGGCTTCCGCACCAATCTGGGTGTGCCTTTGCTGCGCGACGGCGCGACGATCGGCGTCTTTTCAATGACGTGCGACGAGGTGCGGCCGTTTACCCAATAAACAGATCGAGCTAGTGGCGGCATTTGCCGACCAAGCAGTCATCGCCATCGAGAATGCGCGGCTGCTCGACCGAGCTGCGCCAGCGCACCGACGACCTCACCGTGTCGCTAGAGCAACAGACCGCGACCTCCAGGTGCTGAGCGTCATAAGCCGCTCGAAATTCGACCTAAAGCCCATCTTGCAAAGCGTCGTCGCACTCGCGTCGCGGCTCTGCCGCGCAAACCAGGTTATGATTTTCCGACTGGAAGGGGGTGCCTACCGTTTCGCGGCTGGCTAAAGCATCGTCCAGCCTATCTGGAAATCGAGCAGCAAAAGCCAAATTCTCCGGGGCCGGGAAACCTTGTCGGCCGCACCGCCATGAGCCGACAAGTCGCCCGGATTGAAGTGCCTGGACCGATCCGCTCTACGAGAAGAAAGAGGACGCCGAAACGGAGGGCACCGCTCGATGATTGGTGTGCCACTTATGCGGGAGGGCGAGCCGGGGGGTGTCATCGGGCTCTCGCGCAGCCGGGTTAACCCGTCTCGGAACGTGAAATTGAGTTAGTGACGACCTTCGCCGACCAAGCTGTAATCGCCATCGAAAACGTACGGTTGTTCGAAAATGTGGAGGCCCGCACCCGCGAGTTGGCGAAGTCGCTTGAGGACCTGCGAAACACACAGGAGGGCCTCGTCCAGACGGAGAAGCTTGCCTCCTTTTGGTCAATTAACCGCTGGCATCGCCCACGAGATCGAGAACCCACTCAATTTCGTCAACAATTCTCGGCCCTATCGCATTAAGCTGATCGACGAATTGCCAAGGGGCTTGGGAGGCGCACACCTCGACAGCAAGGTACGACGGAAATAAGCGAGATCTGATGTTTCGCTGCAAGGTAATCTGAGAAAAGATTGTACAGCACGGCAAACACACCGACGCCATCGTCAAGAACATGCTGCTGATTCGCGTCAGGGGTCGGAGACATCGGCCGGTTGATATCAATGCGCTGGTCGTTAGAGCTTCAATCTCGCCTATCACGGAGCGCGAGCCGAGAAGCAAGGCTTCACAATCACCATGGAGCGGTCCTTTGATCCGGCCGCCGGTGAGGTCGATCTGTTCCCGCAGGAAATCACACGGGTGCTACTCAACCTGATTTCCAACGGCTTCTATGCCGCAGCGAAGCGGCATGTGGAAGCAAATGGGGGCGACTATGAGCCTACCCTTGCTGCCGCGACCAAGAACCTGGGCGACAGAGTAGAAATCCGCATCCGCGACAACGGTACCGGCATACCCCCTGAGGTGAAGGAGAAGATGTTCAATCCGTTCACGACCAAGCCAGCCGGTGAAGGGACCGGGCTAGGTCTCTCCATCAGTCACGACATCATCGTTAAGCAACATGGCGGGTCTATAGAGGTCGATACCAAGCCCGGCGAGTTCACCGAATTTCGGATCGTGCTGCCGCGCGCAGGGGCATCCCTCGTCACGTCAGGTGGCGCCAGCCGTTAACTGCAAAATTGCAGCGTCGAATCTGCCGCAGTGCAGAATGTCGCTTATTGGGCCCATCGCGACCAGTTTACGTTAGGTCCTGACGTCAGCTTTCAGGGTAATCAAGGCAGCAGGGTCGCCTCTGCGGATCGATGTGGTCATCCACCGGCCGCCCCAATTTCAAGCAAATGGTAGAAAAATCCGAGCGCGGGCGTTAGCGCCCTCGCAATAGGCGTTCGCTACGTGTTCTCTTGAGATGGGCTGTTCGCCAGTCGCTGAGGCAGCGACCGCAACTTGGAGCTATAACATCATGCACACGTTCAGACGCCGGTCGGTGCGCCACCGCCGTTGCCGTGCGGCGAAGATTAAGCTCGGAGGCGGCGCACTGGCGCGCGAATGCCTCGTCGTCGATATTTCCGATGGCGGCGTGCGGCTCAATGTCGAGGGATTAGATGTTCCCGATGAATTTGTGCTGCTCCTGTCCGGGGATGGTGTCGTGCGGGAGAGCGCCTACAAATTGGTCTGGCGGCGCGGCGATGAAATTGGCGCCAAGTTCGTCAGTGTCGTCCGATCTGGCTTTTCCTTGCCGGATAAGCTTTGTGCTTAAACATATCTTTTCCGATTAGGACGTACCAGCCGCGATGGCGCCTGATGTTAGGGCGTATTAGTGCGGGCAAGATTTTCACCCTCTTATATCAAGCCGAGACGCCTCGAGCGGGCCGCAATTCGTCCGCCCGCTTGCGATCGTTCTCACGACGCCCTGTTGGTCTTCCGATGGGCCTCGCTGTTGGGCCGAGCCTCGTGGCCGCGAAGCAACAGCGCCATCGCGGGCCGACCTCGCCACGGTGTGACGTCAATTCGAGAGACCCGAAGGAGCCGTTTGCGGCGCGTCGTCTTGAACTGAAGCATGAGTTCAGATCAGCGGCACGGCGCGACGCGCGATGTGCGGCGTCAAGGCTAAGGCCAAGTTCACCAAAACGACCGGCCCAGCTTGCTTGCGAGCCGCGTCGCAAACAAACGCTGGGGTTCAAGGTAGATCAGGGTTCACCTGCACGACGTCTTCCAGCGGGCGAGCGGAGCCCATCTTTAGGGAATATACAAACGTCGGCTTGAGTTCGAGGTGCGCACAGGAGCGCGTTGTAGGCGAAACTCAAATCAAAAATATTGTAACGATCGACGAAGCGCCACCCAGGACAGAGAATTCAGAACCGCGGCGCGTTGAGGTGGTGAACGCGCACCTGACGACGAGCGCCAGCGGCAGACCCTTTTACCCGCGAGGTCACGCCGATTTACTCAGCACGCCACGAACGGCCCTCATCGGTGCGCCACGAAAAGCTGTCGTTGATCGGCTCGGACCAAGGCGGACAATCCCGCAAGTGAGCATCGGCTGCACGTTGTGCTTCCTTAAACGTAGGGAAGATCGCTGGCTTTCCGTCACGCAGCAGAGGGTAGTCACTGCGATATGCGAACCACTGTCCCAATTGATCTTGCTGACGTCCAGCGACCCGAAATCCGAGATTTTGGAATAAAGCGTCGCACTGTAACACTGCCACCGCCGCGGATGCTTCTCATAGGAATCCCGTAGGACGGCGATGGCCTCGTTAATCGAATTAACCACGCCGATTTCATCACCCTGATCATCCCGCACGAGGTACTTTGCGCCGCGCACGTCTGCGTAGCCAATATAACAATTTGACTCGACATGGATGATGCCGAACCCGTGCTCCTCTGGTGTAAGAAGGATTTGGTATCTCATATTGACCCCCGTTCGTTGACACCCGGCGACGCCGGGATTGGTTTCGTCGTGGGGTTCGATTTGATTTCGCGAATGGGGCGCGTCCAACCGCGAGTGACGGTGTCACGATAGCCACCCGGCATGAGGCGGCGCGATTTGATTGGAATGAAGCTCAACAAGCGCATGGTCGGGCTGATGCGGCGCGCATTGCCAGTGGTTTTCGGCAGTCCAAGTAGATCGAGCACCGCGAAGGTGCTTACGCCCTCCATGCCACGCACAATGCCCTCCACCTTCTCCCGAAGGGGGTCGGCATCGCGTTCAGCCAATTCGGCTTGCGCTCGATGCAGCTTTTCAATCCAGGACATGAGAGCCTCCGCCAGCCTCTCGATGGTCGTTTCCGTCGCCGGTAATCCGCACAGGTCTTTCGTCCTAAGCACTACCAGAAAAGGGTAAATAAGTGGCTAACAGCGGCAGAATCCCGCAAGTAGAACGTGTCAATCCAGAGGTATTATATTACCCCTCAAGGCCGGATCGAGCCACCAGCCACCCAGTTTGAGTGATGGCGGATGGCCCAGTGAAGCGTCGCGGCGATGGCGCCTGATTAAGGTATGAGGGTACGAGGCTTAGGGCGCGAGCACGGTGGTCGCGGCGGATGCGCCAAACCCTTTCACCGTGACCGCGAGGCTAGAAGATCCCTAGGCGGCCGGGAAAAGGGTGTCAGGGCGACAGGGGCTGGGACCCGAACTCGGTGATCGCGGGCGGGAAGTCCAGGCGTTATATTTGCCACCCTAGCAGCGCGGAGGCGGGAGGTAGCAGGTAATTCAGCCGGCGAAGTCCGTCAGGCCTGACACACCCCAGACGGGGTCCGTCAGTTAAAAAAAGCTGCGTTTTTATTGATCTTGACAGACCCTGACGGACCCTGACGGGGGATATAAGATTTGTCACAGCAGCTATATGGGCCTGCGCAACAGCGGACTACAGCAGCCCCGGCGCGCGCTATAGCCTCCATGAAATTCACCGTCAGGTGTGTCAGTCCGTCAGGACTTTGGTTGTTGGGTATCCAACGGGAACGAGTGGAGTTGGTCTTCTTTCCAGTGCTGAGTGCAAGCCTTGCCGCCGCTGGCTTGTGTTGGCTGGTCGATGAAGGCTGCGTTCCCGTCGGCCCGGTATTGCCGGTCGGCCCAGTGTTTCCCGTCGGACCTGTACCGCCGCCGCCCCCGGCCCGCACGCCTATATTTCCAGTCGGTCCAGATGGGATCACGTTGTTCGTGCGGCGAATGTACCCGCGTACCGGCACGCCATTGATGGTCACCTTGCCGCTAGGATTGCGGCTCCACCCGACGTGCTCCATGGCATGGGCAAGCCGTTGGGCATGCACAGAGGTTTGTTGAGCCTTTGGGACTTGCAGGACATATGTCAACACGTCGGCGCTGGCCACGCGCTCATATCCGTCGCCTGATCGGTGAATGATGGTCACGGTTCGCGTTTGATAATTGCCCTCGTTGACCGTCATGCTGTCAGGCATAGGATCGAGCAAGTCTTCCCAAGCGTCTGCTACGCGGCGTTGCTCCTGGGCCTCTAGGGCGTCGCCCCAAAGAGACGGGTCAAGCGTGATGCTCTCCCCGGCCGCTTCATACGTCGCAGCCTCCCCTAGCAACTGCCGACGGTCCCGCCTCAGCGCCTCTATGTCTATGTTGCCAGTTTTGAGTGGTCCGAAGCGTCGGTTGCCTGTCTGACTGAGAAGGTACTGGTCGTTGTTGGTCGTGCCCCACTCGATTGAACGCCGCGGCCGATCTTCGCGGACACGCCCGTATGCGGGCCGCGCCCGATCGTTTTGTCGGCTCGCAAACGCTTTGACCTGTTCTACGTCTGCGCGCTTCATGCCAGCTAAGTCAGCATTCTCGTGCATCCACACGCCGTCAAGCTGTTCCTGCACCTCCTTGTCGCTGGCTCCAATGATTGATTGATCACTAAAGTTCTCATCGCCGGCGAGAACCCTTATTGCGGTCGATTTGTTGGTGCCTTCGACGCCCTCCAAAACCGTGATGATATCAAACTTGCAGCCGGGGTCCCTCGCCCTGCGACATGCGGCAGTCAACACTAGGCGCCCGATCGCACGATTGAGCGGTGTATCCTTGCAACCGAGATATTTGATCACCCATGTGTCGAGACGTTTCTCCCCGTCCCATTTTCCTTGACAATCATCCAACATGTCGAGCACGGGATCGTAAGCATTGGCCGACGCAATCTCTTTGATGGCCGCGAGCGTGTTGGCGTCGCCACAGTCGATTTGATATGTGTTATTGATCAGGCTCCGAGTGGCGCTCACTGTGTCATCCGTGAGCAAACCCTCTTGGATTGTTTTGCTATCGCCGTTGTATGTGATGTTGATGCGGTGATGGAACAAGTCATAACTAACCTCTATACCGAGCGTCCGAACTGCAATCACAGCGTTGGCTAATGAAGGCTTTGGGTTGCCGAGTCTGTCGCGATCCCGGAAAGTCAAGCTGCCAATCGCGACTTGCGTCGGATTATGAGATCGGCCGATTGCCCGCTCAATGGCGCGTTCCTTGTCAGCTTGTTTAGCGATGTATTGATTGCATGGAAGGTTGGCCAAAAGCGCTTCTGCGATTTGTTCCGGCGTATACTCGTTGTAAGATTTGAAGCTGATCGCAAGCGCGTAAGTCACATCAGACCATGATCCATAGCCCTTCGCGATCAGTCCGAGCGCGAGCAGGTCGCCGTTCAAGTCTTTCAAACTACCAACGTGCCCAATAATCTGCTTAAGCTTGGGCGGCGCGTTGTCAGGAAGATCAGCGACAGAGTTTAGCCATCCGCCGGGCGATTTGACCTTGGACCAATCAATCTTGATATCGGGGGCACCGCTGGGCTTCTCTACGCCGTCCGGCTTTGGCTTGGGCGCCGTGATAGCCGGAGACCACCCCGGCCACCCGTGCTTAAAGGCCATGTCGAAGACAGTATGAATGGTGATCGGGTTTTCGCGATCGGCCACCTCGCTCATGTATCTCTGAAACCGGCAGTGGTTGTCTTGTTCGTCGTAACCAGGCGCGCGGCGTGATGCTGCGTCCAGTATTTCTTCAAGCTGTTTCGCCTGCTTCTTGTTGATAACTGCTGCTTCGAAAGCTAAACCCCGCGCGAGCTTCATCCATTCTGGTTCGGCGGAAATCGCCGACGGTGGAATCGCCATTACGGCAGAACGGATTTCCTCAATATCCGCTTCGAGACCATCCGCTAAGGACTCATAGGCAAATCGACGAATGCCGCCGGCGGTTTGGAATTGATAGCCCACTCCGGGACCTTGGACCGCACTACGTTGCTCGTTGGTGCGGAGTTCATATAGGGCTTCAGTGCACCGGTTATGCTGCCTGACTTAGAAGTCATAGTCTTCCCTCACCCATAGGAGCTGCACCGGGCGGCGAAGCCCATTCTTGCAGTTCCAGGTTCCTGGAACCCGAAGGATTTGCGCCGAATTAGCCGTGCAGCCCGCGTCGCAACGCAAGCCACGCTTCAATGCGGCATCCTTGAGGGCGCTCGCCAAGGGGCGCCACTGATCGGGAGTAAGCGTTTTTTTGCTGGTCCAGTAGACGTGCAAGCCGCCGCCCGATGCGACTGCTACGTTTGGCCTGGGCAGGCCGAGCAGCGTGCAGAAGTCTTTCAGCGCAACCCATGCCTCTTCGATAGTTGCGTAGCCCTTGGGAGGCTCTTTTACATCGATGTCCAGCCACAATGATTGGAGGGCGAGCGCATCGTCCTGCGACCGTGCAACTGTCGTCTTGCCACGCGCGCTAGTCCGCGTTCGCTCTTGCAATGACAAGCAAAAATAAATGTCGCGGGTGGTGGGTAACGACTTGGCCCAATTCATCCCGCTAATAAATTCCACGACCGACCGGCACGGCTTGCCGGTCCAGAACGTTTTGCCATCATGCCCCGCCATCGTCCAATGTAGGTTGATGTAACCGGGCGCCTGGTCGTTCTTCGGCCATGGCACCACGCGCGAAATGAACTTTGCAGCATCGTCGTTTGCTGTTGCGAGTTGAACGCCAGCTTCTTTACCGCACTGCTTTGCCTGATTCGTATTTGGCACAGGTTTTCGCGCGCTCAGCTGCTCGGTAGGCGCCAAGTCACCAAGAACATTTGATGCCGGCACGACCTTGGGCGCGCCTTTACTTGTCAGTGAACGTGCGGCACTCGGTATTTGGCAATTAACCCATTCCGGCTGCGGCGGCGTGAAGGTATTCGGCAGAACGATGTCCGCAGCTGTCGTTTCGCCTAAGGGCAACAAAATTCGGTCGGGCGTGTCGTCGTTTTTCGGTGGTGGTCCGTAGAGACGCGCATTGCGGCGGGCGACCTGGCGCTGGCTCTCCTGCTGTTCCAAATCCGTTTGGATTACAGCGGGGAAATTATTGCCCTCGGTGGGCGATGGACCAGTGGCGCCTGTCGTGGTCATAACACGCTCCCTTGATGCTCTTGCGCCACAAGCCATTTCTGGACGCTCGCCCGTCGATAAAGCACCTGACGTCCGACGTGCGTTCGCGGCGGCCCCAGGCCAAGGATATCCCAACGGTCGAGGGTACGCGGGTTCCGCCGCAGTTCTGCGGCGAGTTCTTCCTTCGTTAGAAATTCTGAGAGGATCGGTTCAGAGTTGGACATGGCGATCACCTACGCGTTTTGTAGCGTATGTAAATCACACATTCGCGGACAGCAAAATAGGAATACCCGGAGGGATATCCTACTCGAATCGGGAGGGTTTTCCCCTACGGCCCTTTGTCGAATGGAGACGGCTGCCCTATGTTGGTCGCAGCCCGACGCAGAGACTAAGTCCGGGCGTCCTTGATCACATCAATCACGCTATCGTCCTTGAGCGCGCCAATCGTCCTCTTGCCCTTAGCAAACCGGTCATTGTATCGGTCCAGTGCTATAAGAAATCGAGTAACAAATTCAGCAAAAAGTGAGTTCACGCCGGGAGTTGAGCCGGTTGCCTCCCGATACTGGGTCGCCAGTAACTCGATGAAGCCCCACGGCAGAACCGCGTCTCCTATCGGCCGACCGTCCTTCGTATGCACATTGTCGACCGCTCTGCGCGCTGCGGCTTCCAACGCGGCTAGACCCGCGACCGCTTTCTCAAAATCGTCGTCGTTAACCAGGGCAAGTGACCCGTCATCGTTGCGAACGAGGGAACGCGTTGCCGCTGGATCGTCACCCCACCACGCCGAGTATAGATCATCCCCAACGTCGTTTTGCATCGCTTCACTGATCCTGTCGCGAGCCCTCTCCAAAGCATCGGCGATGCCGCGCAATCGTTTCTTCCGGGCGGCCGGTTTCGTAACCTCTTGTTTCACCCTTTCCCGCCAAACATATTGACCCGCGAGAGAGGTGAGGCGACGCCACGCTTTGTCCTCATCGAACGGCTGACGCTTCGCCCTGCGCAGGCCATCGAGGAGCTCTTCTTTATGCCGATCGAACAAATCTAAGCTCGCGTCAATCGCCTCCTTAACTGCGTCCGTTTTACAGTCAGCAACTGGTTCCTGAAACGCTACCCAGGTCGCATTATTGCCGGCGGCCTTATCGTCGCTCATGCTTGCACCCTTGCACGGTGCTCGCAGAGAGTCTCGACGTTTGATGGCAGCGGGTTTAGAACGCGGTCAATTATCGCCGCGAGTTTTTCAAGTGCCTCTCGCTTTTCGTCCGCATAGGAATGCCGGTCATAAGTCCCCTCAACGCCCGCAATGACGTGCCCAAGCACGCGCTCTGAGATATCCGGCCGCACGCCAGAACGAACCATCAACGTCTTCGCGGTTCGGCGTAGGTCGTGAAGGGTCCAGTTTGGCAAAGGATCGACCTTCGTGCCTGTTTTCGCGCGCGCCTTCATCGCCGCAAGCACGGCCTTATCCAGCTTAGCCTTGCTCTTAGCGAAGCCTGAGTAAGGAGTTTTGGAACGCGACGGAAAAACGTAATCGCATTCAGAGTGCTCTGGCTGAGCCTCTATGAGAGCGAGCGCCGCTTTCGATAATGGAACGTGGTTCGGCCGCTTCGTCTTGTAGCGCTCGGAGGGGATCGTCCAGATCCCGTCTTTACCGATCTCATTCCGGCTCATGTGTGCGACTTCATCGCGTCGCTGTGCGGTCAAGAGCAGCATCTTGACCATGGCTCCGAAGGTGCCGGCCTCCCCAAGTGCGGGCCAGATTAGGCGAACTTCATCATCCGAAAGGACGCGGGTGCGCGCACGCTCCTTCGGGTTCGCTCGTGGCTCAACCCGCACGAAGGCAGCCGTAAGGTTGAACTGGTCGTCGCGTTCGGAGTACCAACTCAATGCCTTTCTGACATGGGCGCGGCACTTATCGGCCATGACCGGACCGGCTTTGTCTTCGATCCAGTCCACCATTTCTGCAATATGAGACCGACGTAATTCATAAACGCCAACTTCGCCAATCCGTGGTTTCACGAGCCTAGTAAACGCGCTTTCAATTTCATCGGCGCTCCGCAACGGCTTTTCCTTATTGCGGACGTAGCGTGCGATGAAGTCGTCGAGAACAGTGGCAACAGTCTTCATTTCAGGCGGTGGAACTCTATCTTGAAGCGGGTTCTCACCCCGGTCTACACGCTGGCGCAAAATACGAGCTTCTCGCACTGCTTTGAGCACGGGCCAATCCGGCCAAGCGCCAATCGTCAAGCGATGCTCGCGCCCACGCAGGCGGTAGTTGAGGATGAAAGAACGAGCGCCGCCGGTCGTGACACGGACCCCAAAGCCGCGCGGCGCCTTCGCGCCTTGGATTGTGACCCCTGCAAAATAAGTGATGCGGTTGCCGCTTTCCGGGACCGGCAGTTGCCTAACTGCTTCCTCGTTGAGTTTCTCGCGCATTGCAATCGCCTGTGTCCGTATGGTGTCCGCGCTATCCGTTGACGCAGTCGTCGGTGAGTGTGCCCTGAATGTCCGAGGGTGTCATCGAAAACGCTTGATATAATTAATGTTTTTGTGTTGACGCAGGCAAGTCCACGCAGTATCAAGAACTTAGCGTGAGGTGGTGTACGTAATTGACATGGATGGGGTGGCAGGTTCGATCCCTGCACCGCCCACCAGCTCTGTGAATGGCTTAGGTGAATCCGCGAAAATCGATCGTCCGGCTGAGATTACGGCGGGGTCGTGTCCACAATCGCTCGGCGTGAGCCCGGGCCTGTTCATTGCGATTTCATAGCCAGTGGGCCGGGGTGGTTCGGGCAGGTTTGATCGGCGAGGGGCACGATGCCTCCTAACCAGGACATGGATGAGCCGGACCTGCGCTTGGCGCTCCTGGCACTGCGCGAGGGGGATGTCGGAGCGGCGGACTCGATGGCGCGGCGTCTCCTTCTCAATACGCCCGACGATCCGGCAGCTCATCAGCTTGCCGCGGTGGTTGCATTGCAGCGGGGCGATAGCGAACAGGCGCTGCGTTCGGCAGCCGCGAGCCTTGCGCGGCGGCCCGACCATGTTCCGGCCTTGGTCATCGCCGGGCGCGCCGCCCGCGCATCGAAGGACGTCGCCGGCGCGGCTGTTTTCTTGCGCCGCGCTGTCGCTCTCGCGCCCGACCGAGCCGATGCCGCCTTCCTGACGTGCGTGACGCTGCTCGAACTCGGCGACCCCGAAGCGCAGACCCTGCTGCCTCGGCTGATTGAGCGGTTTCCCGATGATGCCGAAGGCTGGCAGCTTCTCGGCGCCGCTTTGCATCACGCCAATCAGCCCGAAGCGGCGCTGGTCGCGTTCACGCGCGCAACGCACGCCAAGCCGTCGGTGGTGCTGCACCTGCGGCGCGGCATGCTGCTGGAATCTCTTGGCCGCCTGGCTGAAGCCGTCGACGCCTATCACGCAGCTGCAGAGCACGCGGCCGACAACAACGATGCTGCGCTCAGGCTCGGTCTGTGCCAGCGCCGGATGAGCAATACCGAAGGCGCGTCTGCGACGCTTGAGCGGGCCGTGGCCCTGGCACCAGAAAGCAGCGAGGCTTGGTTCGCGGTGGGTCTCGTCAGACAGGACAAGCGCGACTTCCGGTCCGCGGCGGACGCGTATCATCGAGCACTTGAACTGCGGCCCGATCTGGCGGAGGCCGCGGTCAATCTCGGCATCTGTCGACAGGAAAGCGGAGACATGGTCGCAGCCAAAGCGGCTTACCGGCTGGCGTTGCGGCTGCGGCCCGACACGTTTGGCCGCGTCGCACAGGCCTTGGCTGCCGCCCCGACCGGCGAGGCGTGGCTCGATCTCGCCGCACTGCGCCGTTCACTTGCCGGGTGATGATCGACTTCGCCGTGCGCGGTAGCGCCGCCTATAGACGCCGGGCTTCGACAGCAGCGCCGCACCGGTTTCATCATAGCGGCGCTGCGCTTCGTGCGAGAGCGGTTCGACGACCAACTCGGCGACATCGCGGGTGACCGCAAAGCACTGCGCCACTGGTGTCCCAGCCGGCAGGACGCCGTCGAAGTTTGGGTCCACCCAGACTGCCGGGAATAGGATTCCCACGTCATTGAAGCGATCGGCATCGACCAGGCCGGTGAGCAGGCGGAACGGCAAGTCGGCCCTGTTCACCGGGTGTGTCGCGAACAGCGCATAACCCGGTTCGAGCTCGATGGTCCAAAAGCTGTTGAATTTGATGACGGCGCGCGCGGGATCGTGAAACGGCGTTTCGGTAAGCTGGGCTGGGACGTGGAAGCTCAGCGGCGAGCGCGGATGCGTTTCGACTGCAAGCGGCGGCAAGTCCCAGGACCAGGAAAATTTGCCATCGCGCACCGTGACGTCGCACGGCAGCGGAATGACGAATCCATGCGCCATCGCATCGATGAACGGCGGACAGTGCTTGACCGTCCGTATCTGCTGCTCGTGCAGTTCGGAAAAAGCCGACGCCGGCATGTTGCGCAGCCAATCCGGCAAAACGCCGCGCGCGGCAACCGGACGCGGCAGGCGGTCGTAAAGGGCCGGATCGCAACGAAACACGATACGCATGGCGTGCTCGACCTAAAGTCCCCGATAGAGCCCAAAATTGAAGGCGATGGAGATGCGCAAGGCGTTGCCGCGATAGGGTCGGACCGCGTGCAGCAGGAAGGATGGAAAAAGAAACATCAGTCCGGTGCGCGGACGAATGGTCTCGGCGCTGCCCGCCGACAGACCGTCTTCGCCGCCGAATTTCAATGCCGGGGCATGCATCATCGGCGCCGGGCCGCGAGGGTCGAACATCTCGAACTCCCCGCCGAGCGACGCCTCGTCCGCACAGCCGCCATCGTTGACATAATACGTGCCGGACCAGAACGAACCCGGATGATAGTGGCAGGCATTGGAATCGCCTGGTCCGCTGACATTGGCCCAAGCCTCGGTTTTCCATTCCGGCCGCACCGACCGCCCTTCACGGTCGGCCGTCAGTTTCGTTGCCAGGTCGCGCCCGAACGTCAGAACTTCCTTGGCTCGCTGACCGCCCCATTCGGCCAAATCCCGCGTCGAATGCCAGCCGCCCATGTTGGAAGCGCCGATACTCGGATGCTCGGCCCGGCGGCGCAGAATAATATCCTGCAGTTCGGCATTGCGCGCGTCCGCGTCGGGCAGAACGACCGCCGCCACCGGCGTCGCGAATAGACCTTTCACCTGAATTTCAAGCGCCATCGCGTTTCCTTGCCTCCGGCACAGCCTGCGACGTCCCGCCCGTGCGTTGCAACACTCGAAAGCGGCACCCAAGCTCGGCGCCCCCGTGCAAATCTGCGCTCTAAACTACTCCCGCGCGAGAAATTCTTCTCGTCGCTGGGCCATGAAGCTTTCGAGCGCCATCACCTGCTCTTTGGACAGCCGCAAGCCGAGCTTGGAGCGCCGCCAGATGACGTCGACAGCCTCTTCCGCCCATTCCTCGCGCATCAGATAAATGACCTCTGCCTCGGTCAGGCCGGTCCCGAAGTCCCGGCCCAGCGAATTCCAGTTGGTGGCGCCATCGAGGATCGCGCGCGCTCTTGTGCCGTAGGCACGGGCGAGGCGGTGGGACTGATGCGCGCCGAGCCAGGGATAATCTCGCGCAATATCCTTGACCAGCGCCTCGAAGCCTTGGACCGGGAAATCGCCGCCCGGCAGGGGGGCGGTGCCCGACCAGTTGCGGCGCGCACGGGCCTTCGCCGGCAGATACCGATCGAGCTTGTCGAACACATGCAGGGCAAGGCGCCGATAGGTCGTGATCTTGCCGCCGAATATCGACAGCATTGGCGCGCCGTCTTCGTCGAGATCCAGCACATAGTCGCGCGTCGCCGCCTGCGCCTCGCTAGCGCCGTCGTCGTAGAGCGGCCGCACGCCGGAATAGGTCCAAATCACCTGATCCGGTTTGATCGCGGTGCTGAAATATTGGTTGGCCGCCCGGCACAGGTAGTCGACCTCCGGCGCCGTGGTCAGAACCTTACCGGGGTCGCCGACATAATCGATTTCCGTCGTTCCGATCAGCGTGAAGTCGTCTTCGTAGGGAATGGCGAAAATGATGCGCTTGTCGGTGTTTTGAAAAATGTAGCAACGGTCATGCGCGTACAATTTAGGGACGACGATGTGCGAGCCTTGGACCAGCCGGATGCTCGCCGGTGCATTCAACCGTCGGGTGACAGCAAGCACGTCTCCGACCCAGGGCCCGGCGGCGTTGATCAGAATCTTTGCGCGGACCATTTTGGTGGCGCCTGAGCGGCAATCTGCGGTCGTGAGGTGCCAGCCATCCACACCACGCTCGGCGGCAACGGCCTTGGTTCGCGTGCGGATGACGGCGCCGCGATCAGCCGCGTCGCGGGCGTTCAATGCCACGAGCCTGGCGTCGTCCACCCAGCAGTCGGAATATTCGAAGCCGAGCGCGTACTGCCCGTGCTTGAGCGCCTGGCCGACCACGTCCCTTGTCAGATCGAGCTTTGAAGTGGCAGGCAGAAGCTCGCGTCCGCCGAGATGATCGTAGAGGAAAAGCCCGAGCCGAAGCAGCCACGCAGGGCGCAATCCCTTGTGATGCGGCAACACAAAACGCAAAGGCCAGATGATGTGGGGCGCTATCCGCCACAGTACTTCGCGCTCCAGCAGTGCTTCGCGTACCAGGCGGAATTCCAGATATTCGAGATAACGCAAACCGCCGTGGATGAGCTTGGTCGAAGCCGATGAGGTGCCGCTGGCCAGATCGGCCTGTTCGCAAAGATAAGCCGACAAGCCGCGGCCGGCTGCATCCCTCGCGATGCCACAACCGTTGATTCCTCCTCCGACGATCGCGACATCATAGATGTCGTCCACCACCGCTCCCCCGCCTGAGATATTATTCGTTTTATATTCACCTGGACGGTAAGCGAATAATTATTCATACACAAGCGAGCATTACGAAATTTAAAAGCGAAAGCTTCGCCGAGCATGCAATACTGCGAACCTGCTCCGGAGTGGCGAGGCGCAACCGCGCCGGATTTAAGGTGTCGACTCTGTGAGGTGGGCCAGCATGGCCGCCCTGCTTTCGCTGGTGGTTTCGATGACTTTGACGCCGTGAGTGCTGCAGACGTCGCGGAGCGCGCTGACGTCAGCCGGTCGGTGACGAAGGCGTCGATTTCAGACATATGACCGACGCGAACCGGGGCGGCCCGCTCAAGTTTCGTCTGGTCGCAGACCAGAAGCACACGTCTGGCATTGTCGATGATGGCGCGAGAAACATTGACCTCGCGCGGATCGTAGTCGAGCAGCGATCCATCGTCGTCGAGAGCGGAAGCCCCGATGACCGCCATATCGACCTTGAACTGTCGGATCAGGTCGACCGCCGAACTGCCGATGACCGCCCCGTCGGAGCGTCGCACCGGACCGCCGGCCACGATGACTTCGATGGTTGGATGGCGATAAAGCGCCATGGCGACATTGAGGTTGTTGGTGATGACGAGAAGGTTTTGGTGGTTTGTCAGCGCGGCGGCGACTTCTTCGGTGGTCGTCCCAATATTGATAAACAGCGAGCATTCGTTCGGAATAAGCGCCGCAGCCGCAACGCCGATTTCACGTTTCTCCGTGGCCGCGATGAAGCGCCGCGCCTCGTACGACAGGTTCTCAACGGAAGAGGCGATAACGGCTCCGCCGTGGGTCCTCGACAGGACGCGACGGTCGCAAAGGTCGTTGAGATCACGCCGTATCGTCTGAGGGGTGACCTCGAAGCGCGCGGCGAGTTCTTCAACCGTAACCCGGCCGACCGACCGAGCTAGGCCGACAATGGTATTCTGCCTATCGCTGAGGTGTTGCATGCGCCACTGTGTTGGTGCGTGTTCCGGTCACACAAAAACGGACGCGTCCGATGCCATCCCCAGGATGAAGCGGCGCGCCGCGAGAAGGCGGTATTTCTCTTTTCATTTTCGTTTTGACCGTTTATGATCGATATTGGGTTCGAATGCAAATCAGTTCGCCGAACGAGCGAACGCTAAGGGGGGAAATAGGGGTGTATGCCGGGTGCTGCCGAATCGATCGCCTCGCGCATCCGCCGTTCTCGGATTGCAGCAGCGGCCGCGGCTTCCGCGCTTCGCCTGCCGCGTTCGGCGCTGACTCGCTCCGCCACATTCAGATTTCCGCCTCAACCGACATTTTGGCTGAAATGCACTGCCCAGCGGCCAGGACCGCATGAGCATCTGCCTTGAGAGCGTCAGTATGGTTTCGATGGGAGAGAGCATCATCAGCGACGTCTCACTCACCGTCGAACGGGGAACGATGAACGTTCTGCTCGGTCCGACCCGGGCGGGCAAGACCACGCTGATGCGGCTGATGGCCGGCCTCGATACGCCGACTTCGGGCCGCATTCTGGTCGACGGCAAGGACGCAACCGGTGTCGCGGTGCGCGAGCGGTCTGTGGCGATGGTCTATCAGCAGTTCATGAACTATCCGTCGCTCTCGGTTTACGAGAACATCGCCTCGCCGCTGCGCGTCGCCAAGTTTAAATCAGATGAAATCGACCGGCGCGTCCTGAAAGTCGCGCGGCTGCTGGGATTGGAGTTGATGCTCGACCGTCTGCCGCACCAGTTGTCGGGCGGGCAGCAGCAGCGCACCGCCATTGCCCGCGCAATCGTGAAAGGCGCTGATCTGGTGCTGCTCGACGAGCCACTGGCCAATCTCGATTACAAGCTGCGCGAAGAACTGCGTGAGGAGCTGCCGCCCATTCTCAAAGAGGCGGGTGCGATCCTGGTCTATGCGACCGCCGAACCGCTTGAGGCACTGCTGCTCGGCGGTATCACCGCGACCTTGTCCGAAGGGCGCGTGATCCAGTGTGGATCGACGCCGCAGGTCTATCACCGGCCGAATCATATCGATTCGGCGCGCGTCTTTTCCGATCCGGCGCTCAACGAGATCACAGCCACCAAGCATGACGACTTGCTCCAGCTCGGCGCGGGTCTCACTGCGCCGGCGGTCGGCCTGCTGGCGGCGGTGCCGGATGGAATCTACACGCTGGGCTTCCGTGGCGACATGGTGCGGCTCGATGCGCCCTGGCCGGCCTCCGTGAGCCTGCCCGGCCGGGTCACGCTGGCGGAGATCAGCGGCTCGGAAAGCTTCGTCCATGTCGAGACGGCGCTCGGCACATTCGTGTGCGTCGAGCGCGGCGTGAGTATGCGGCAGCCGGATCAGGCGGTGACGCTGCATGTCGACGCTGCGCGCCTGTTCGTGTTCGATCGCGCCGGACTGCCGGTCGCGATCGAGCGGGACGTCTGACGGGAGCCGGACATGGCGCGCATCACGCTCGAGGGCATCACCCACACCTACGACGCGCGCTCGGCCCAGGTCGCGCTGCAGCGGCTCGATCATGTCTGGGAGCAAGGTCGCGCGTATGCGCTGCTCGGTCCTTCGGGTTGTGGCAAGACCACGCTGCTCAATATCATTTCGGGGCTCGTCATGCCGTCCGAGGGCCGGGTGTTGTTCGACGGCAAGGACGTGACGCAGCTTCCGACCGAGCGGCGCAACATCGCCCAGGTTTTCCAGTTTCCGGTCATCTATGACACCATGAGCGTCGGACAAAATCTGGCGTTCCCCTTGAAGAATCGCGGCATCGACCGCGGCGCAATCAAGGCTCGTGTCGCCGAGGTTGCCGATCTGCTCGGTCTCACCAAGGATTTGTCGCGTCGGGCGCGGAACCTCACGGCCGAGGCCAAGCAGCGGGTCTCGCTCGGGCGGGGTCTCGTGCGTGCCGACGTCGCCGCCATCCTGTTCGATGAGCCGCTGACCGTCATCGATCCTTCGCTCAAATGGCAGCTCCGGTCGAAGCTCAAGGCCGTGCATCGGGCTCTCGACCTCTTGATGATCTACGTCACGCACGATCAGGTCGAAGCGTTGACGTTTGCAGACGAAGTCGTGGTCATGAAGGATGGCAGGGTGCTGCAGGTGGCGACGCCGGCGCGACTATTCGAACAGCCGGAGCACACGTTTGTCGGCTACTTCATCGGCTCACCGGGAATGAATCTGGTCGCGGCGGAAGTAGATGGCCACATTGCCCGCGTGGCCGGCCATACGATTGAACTGGGGGCGCACTATCCAAAGCTGGCGGGCGGCTCGACGGTCATCGGCTTTCGTCCCGATTACGCCAGTCTCGTCGCCGATGGTGACGGCGGCGTCCCAGTGAAGGTCCGGCGCATGGAGGACCTCGGTCGGCGCCGGCTCGCCCGGGTGGCGCTTGGCCCCCACGAAATCTTCGCAACGGTGCCGCATGACATCACGGTCGACGGCGAACAAGCTCACTTGGCGATCCGGCAAGATCGGTTGTTCGTCTACGCGCACGACGAGCTCGTTCGCGGAGATCGTCGATGATGGAGAAACCCTACAACAATCGCGCTTGGCTGATGGTCGCGCCGGTTTTCGCGCTGGTGGCGTTCTCTGCACTGCTGCCGATGATGACGGTGGTGAATTATTCGGTCCAGGATTCCCTTGGGCAGAACCATTTTTTCTGGAACGGCGACACCTGGTTTCGCGACCTGCTCAACCCGTCTACGGAGATTGGCGCCCGATTTGCCGGCGCCTTGATCAGGAATCTGAGCTTCTCGCTGGTGGCACTGTTGATCGAAGTGCCGCTTGGCATCGCGGTGGCTCTTACCTTGCCCCGCGGCGGTTGGGCGGTTGGCCCGCTGCTTGTGACGATTGCGCTGCCAATGTTGATCCCGTGGAATGTGGTCGGCACCATCTGGCAAATTTTCTCGCGCGCGGACATCGGCCTGTTCGGCGCCGCATTGACCGGTTTGGGCCTGCACTACAACGTCACCCAGGAACCGATCTCGGCTTGGTGCACGATCGTCGTCATCGACGTCTGGCATTGGACGCCGCTCGTCATCCTGCTGACCTATGCCGGGCTGCGAGCCATACCCGGCGCCTACTATCAGGCGGCGCGCATCGACGCGGCGAGCCGCTGGGCGACATTCATCAATATCGAGTTGCCGAAGCTGCAGAAGGTTCTCGTCCTCGTCGTTCTGCTGCGTTTCATGTACACCTTCATGATCTATACCGAGCCATTTGTCGTCACCGGCGGCGGCCCGGGCAGCGCCACCACCTTTCTGTCGATCGACCTGGTCAAGATCGCGCTCGGGCAGGTCGACCTCGGTCCCGCGGCGGCGATGTCGCTCGTCTACAACCTCATTACCCTCACACTCTGCTGGGTCTTCTTCACGATCATGGTGCAGCTCGACCGCCGGAGGTATGCCTGATGGCCGACGTCCTGCCCCGCGCCAGCATCGCAGCGGCTCGTAGCCGCCCGCAGGTGTTTGCCGCGCTCGCCGGGTCCGGCCTTCTGCCCAAGCTCGGATTTGCGGTCTACCTCGTCGCCCTGCTGCTGCCGATCTATTGGCTCGTGAGCATGAGTCTTCGCAGCAACGAAGACATCACATCCCATCTCGCGTTTTGGCCGCACCATCCTTCGCTGGAAAAGTATTTTTTCATTCTGAATGATCCGACCTGGACCCATGCTTTCCTTATCTCGCTTACCTATGTGGCGATAAACACCGTCATCTCCGTGACGGTCGCCTTGCCGGCCGCTTACGCCTTCAATCGCTACCATTTCATCGGCGACAAGTATTTGTTCTTCTGGCTGCTTTCGAATTTGATGGCGCCGGCGGCGGTATACGCCATGCCGTTCTTCAATCTTTATTACGCGATCGGCCTGTTCGACACGGTCTGGGCGGTAGCCCTGGCACATTGCCTCTTCAACGTGCCGGTGGCGGTCTGGATTCTGGAGGGCTTCGTCGCCGGCGTGCCGAGAGAGATCGACGAGATGGCGGCGATCGACGGCTATTCATTCCCCCAATTCTTTATCCGCATTTTCCTGCCTTTGATCGCCAACGGCGTGGGGGTCACAGCGTTCTTCTGCTTCATGTTCTCTTGGGTCGAGCAACTGCTGGCGACGACACTGACCGCTACCGACGCGCTGCCGTTCGCGGCAGTGATGACGCGCAGCTATTCGGTCGCTGGAATGGATTGGTCGTTGCTCGCCGCGGCCGGCGTGCTGACCATGATTCCCGGCGCGGTCGTGATCTGGTTCGTGCGCAATCACATCGCCAAGGGCTTTGCCCTGGGCCGGGTCTGAAGGGAGGCCGTGAAATGCTGGCGTGGATGGCATGGACCTGGCAAACGGGCGTGTTCTTCGGCCTGATCGCGCTGGCCCTCGCCATTTTGACTCTGCTGGCGATCTTCCGGCCGCAGCAGCCGCGCATGGGCATTCTCGGCTTTCCGACCCAGCGCGGCGACCGGTTCTTCGTGTCGCTGATCGGCAGCGCTTTCATTTTCATTTTGTGGATGCGTTTCGGCGGGGGCGCGTTGTGGTACCCGCTCGCCGGCTCCGTCGCGTTCGGAGCGGCGATGTTCAGGTTTGCCTGAGAGCAACAAGAAACCCTTGCGCAATGGAGCGCGGGGATGGCGTGGAGGAAACGACAATGGATATGAAACGACGAGACGTTTTGAAGGGAGCGGCGGCGACCACCGCAGCCGCTGCCGTGGGGGCGCCCGCGTTACTGACGCCGACGACAAGCTATGCGCAGCAAGTGGACGCGGCCAAGAAGTGGATCGACTCCGAGTTCCAACCCTCGACGCTGACCAAAGATCAGCAGATGGCCGAAATGGAATGGTTCATCAAGACCGCTCAGCCGTTCAAGGGGATGAAGGTCAGCTGCGCCTCGGAAATCATCAGCATTCACGAGTATGAGTTGAAGACGCTGACCAAGGCCTTTGCCGAGATCACCGGCATTCAGGTCAACCATGAGATGATGGACGAGGGACTCATCGTCGACAAAATTGAAGTCGAGATCCAGTCCGGCCGGCCGATCTACGATTTCTGGATGAATGACTCCGACTTCATCGGAACGCATCCGCGCTACAACGACATTGTCGGCGGCTCGCTCACCGACTTCATGGCCAACGACGGCAAGGCGATCACCAATCCCGGCCTCGATCTGCAGGATTTCATCGGCCTGTCGTTTGCGACATTCACGGACGGCAAGTTGTATCAGCTGCCGGATCAGCAGTTCGCGAACCTGTATTGGTTCCGCTACGACTGGTTCTCGCGGCCGGACTTGAAGGAACGGTTCAAGAAGCAGTTCGGTTACGAGCTCGGCGTGCCGGTCAACTGGTCGGCCTACGAAGACATCGCCGAATTCTTCACCAACTCCGTCAAGGAGATCGACGGGCAGCGTGTCTATGGCCACATGGATTACGGCAAGAAGGATCCCTCGCTTGGCTGGCGCTTCACCGACGCCTGGCTGTCGATGGCCGGCAACGGCGATCGCGGCCTGCCCAACGGGCGTCCGGTTGACGAATGGGGCATTCGGGCGGAAGGCGGGATTCCGCGCGGTTCCTCGGTTACACGCGGCGGCGACGCCAACGGCGCGGCGGCCGTCTACGCCCTGACCAAATATGTCGAATGGCTGAAGAAATATGCACCCCCGGAAGCATCGGGCATGGACTTCCTCGAAGCCGGAGCGGTGCCCGGCCAAGGGCACATCGCGCAGCAGATCTTCTGGTACACCGCGTTTACCCACGCCCTGAGCAAGCCTGATCTTCCAGTCATGAATGCGGACGGCACGCCGAAGTGGCGCATGGCTCCGAGCCCGCATGGCGCATATTGGAAGGAAGGCATGAAGCTCGGGTACCAGGACCAGGGCTGCTGGACCTTCCTCAAATACGCGCCGATGGAGAAGATCAAGGCCGGCTGGCTCTATGCCCAGTTCTGTGTATCGAAGACCGTCACGCTGAAAAAGGCCGTGGAGACTCTGCATGTCATTCGCGAGAGCGACATTCAGAGCGCCGCCATTACCGCGCTTGCCCCCAAAACCGGCGGGTGGGTCGAATTCTACCGCAGCCCGGCGCGGAAGCTGTGGACTCCGACCGGCGTCAACGTGCCCGAATACGGCAAGCTGGCGCAGGTATGGTGGCAGAACGTGTCGAAGGCGATCTCCGGAGAACAGACCCCGCAGCAGGCCATGGACGGTCTGGCGCGCGACCAGGATGCCATCATGGCCCGTCTGGAAAAGTCGGGCGTTCAGGGCAAGCTTGGCCCCAAGCTGAATGAAGAACATCCCGCCGAGTACTGGTACGAGAAGGCAAAGAAGGACGGCAATCTCGCCCCGCAACCCAAGCTCGCCAACGAGAAGCCGCCCGGAATTACCGTCAACTACGACGAGTTGATCAAATCCTGGAAAGCGGAAAAGCCGCAGAAGGGCTAAGGCTCAAACGCAGTAGGAGCGGGTGCCGTCGCCGGCCCCGCTCCTAACCGGATACATTCGACCCAACCGATACGTTACGCGTTGGGGAGTTGCAGCAGCAATGCGGAAGGGGCGGCGCTTTGCGGCGCCCCTTTGCGTTACATTCCTGCGGCCTTTTTGCGCTTGTCGCACGCGCTCCAATATTGCGGCCATTTCATCCCAACCGGGATCTTTCCGGCCGCCTTCTCTGCCTTCCATTCGGTGCCGCAGGCCCGCTCGCGGGCGATCATGGCAGCGCGACCGGGCGACATCGGTTTTGCGCCGGGCGCCGTGGTTGGCGTCATTGGCGGAGGCGGGGTTGGCTTTGCCTCGGCCGCCGGCGGCGGCGGGGGCATCGCAGGCTTTTTTTCAGCCGACGGCGCTGCCGGCGGGGCGGCCTCGGCCGCGCATTGCGCTTTGCGGAAATCATTCCATTTCATGCCGTTGAGCGTGCCGGCTGCCTTCGCGGCTTTATACTTGGCGCTGCACTCCTGCGTCGTCAGCGCGTTCGCCGCTGTGGCTTCCAACGCGGTGGCACCGAGCAGCATGGCTACGCAGATGGAGACGTGGCGTAAAAGCATGGTTGGGCTCCGATTCTTTTGTGACGGCAATGAAGTTTCAGCTGCCGGTGGCGTCCGACATGCACTTCTTGGTGAAGCTGGTTTGCGCTGCGCCGTGCAAATTCTGGGCGGATGCCTGGTCGTTGCAGCATTTCTTGGCGAAGCTCGACAGAGCGGCGCCATGCAGATTCTTGCCGGTCGCCTGGATCTTGCAGCTGTCGTCCGCCATTGCGGCGGTGGCGATGCAACAACACGACGCCAGAACAATTGCGATCGTCTTCATGTTTCTCTCCCTGGTCTGAAAGTGTCTGACGCCGAAGCCCTCCGCGAAGGTCGTCGCGTCACGTCGGTTTCAGCGCTCCGTTCGGCGACGCCTTGTCGATAATCTCGGGCAGGAATTTCGCCAGCATCTGCAGCGTCTGGTCGACGGGCAATCCGAGATGGCGGGCAAAATCCTGGACCTGGGAGTTGCCCAGGACCGCCTTCAGCTGGTCTTCGGTCACCGGAAGATTGGCGCCGGGGCCGAGCCACGACTGAACCTGGGCGTCGAGTCCGCCCTGCTGCAGGGCCGCAACCAGCCCGTTGAGATCGTGATACTGCGTTTTCGCCAATACGCCGTTGATCAAGGCCGGCACGGCCGCCGCCTCAACCTGGCCCAAGGCGCCCTTGAGCACGTCGCCAAGGCCCAAATTGTCCAACAAACCCATGATCATTCTCCATATACAGAGCAGACCGGGCTAGGCAGAAGTCCTGTCACATACTCCACCGAAGCCTACTTGAACATCGGTATTCGCACCAGTGCCTCGCGCCGCCTTCGGCGCGGTGGAAAGTTGCGGAAATCAAGAGGAAGATCGTAAATTCCTTCACGAGGCGGCCGGCCCGCGCGCCAACAAACCGAAAGCCGCGATCGCGGCCAGCACGAGCGAGACGAGGACGTTGTAGCCGGCGAGCGAGAGACCGAAAAGGCGCCATGCCGCCTCGTCGCAGCGGACCAGATGCACCGACTGCAGCTGATTGAGCAGCGGCCCGTTCGCCTTGAAATCCGATATGGGACCCGAACAATCGGCCGGGCCGGGCCACCAGCGCCATTCGACGCCGGCATGATAGGCAGCGAGCGCGGCACCGCAGAGCATCGCGGCGAGGATGATGAGGAAACCCACGGCGATCAACTTCTGCGGCGCGCGTACCAGCGCGGCAATCAGCATCAACAGCGAGAGCGGAATGACAATGTGATAGGGCAGGCGCTGTTCCAGGCAGAGCGGGCAGGGCGGCAGCTTCAGCACGACCTCGAAATACCAGGCGCCGAGAAGCGTTGCAGCGCTGAGCACAAAGATCGCCAGTGCCGCGCCGGCGGCCGGCTCGCGGCGAAACTGATCGCTCCAGGTCGCTTTCATGTCCATCTCTTTGTCTTGGCGCTCCGGCCGGCTCGCGGACAAGCCGCAGCAATTTGCCGATTGTAAGGGTGGATGCAAGGCCGATCCTTCCCGCTTCCTCCCGTGCGGGTAAATCTCGGCCTCCATAGTCATTGCGGGCGACGCGAAGCAATCCAGCTTTTGATTTTGCTTTGCCGCCAGCAGCGGCCGAAGCTATAGATTGCGTCAAAGCCCGTGTGGCGGAACTGGTAGACGCGCACGACTCAAAATCGTGTTCCGCAAGGAGTGGGGGTTCGATTCCCTCCACGGGCACCACGTAGCGCAATAAAGTCTCTGTATTGTCGAGATTTCGACTTTACCGAGCAGAGAATACCCTAAGCTTTACCCTAACAGCGCGCACGGGCTCGCTCCTAGGCGTATCCGAACAGCTTGATCAACGACGGCGGGGCCAATTCGACGTAAACGTGGAACTCAATCCCCTCGGCAAAGTTGCCGAGACCAGCCCCGCATGGCCCTTTTTCCGCTTCGAATTTAGTTCATCCCACGCTGAGACGATGCCTTTTGGCCTGATCGCCTCGGGCAAACAACGCACGGCCGCATTCGCAAATTCCGGAAACGGTCCTCCTCTGACCGGCTTGTCTCCACGGTGTATGCCCGTTAATTCGCCGCCTGCGCTTTTGAAGATACGTTCTAGCTCTAGGAGAAGCTTCCAGAGCCGAACATAGTCCGGAGGAGTTGCTCGGCCCGTCTTCACGAGGTTCTGCAGTTCTTCGGCTGCCTTCACTTTTACAGATAGGGCAGATTTGCATCCGGCTGCTTGTTGCCAAACGCTATCATGTTTGCGCCTTAGTTTCTCGGCCTTACTACCCACCTTCTCGAGACCCCTTTCAAGTTCTGTTCGATCCTTCAACCGGGCCACAAGTCTACAATCACGCTCGTATTCCTGTAGAGCTTGTTCGATTTCCTTCCGCTGGATCGGATCAAATTTCAATCCGGCAGCCGCTTCCATCGCCTCAAAATCCTCAGCGCGAACTTTTGTTTGGAGAGCATCATCGCTCATTTTCAACCTCTTCATCTGTTAGAAGCCAGATTGGATTCGGCTCGAACGGTGGTGCCCATAGTCACTCCGGAACGTTTGTCAAGTCGGTGGCGTAGCGGGAGTGGTTGGAATTTGGTTGGCGTAGTCTCCGTGTTCAACCTCGAAATCACCCGGCGTTGGAGCGCCGGAACGGAGACCAACGCCATGATCAAGGTTACCACAGGAACTGATTCTTTCGCGCCTGGAAACGAGACTGCGGCCCACCTTTTCGATAACTGGTTTGATCCGATCGAGAGCGGTGTGCGCGATAGGGTGCGAGGGTTCATCGAAGAACTGATCCGGTGTGAGCTCGACGCGGCGCTCGCTCGCCCTCGATATGGGCGCGGAAAGAATGGTGACTGCGGACAAGCAAGCTTCGTCGGCCATCGGCATGGCAGGCGCACCCGCTCGCTGACCGGGAGCTTCGGCAAGACCGAGATCAGCGTGCCGCGGGCTCGGCTGCAAACGCGCGAAGGCACCACCGAATGGCATAGCCAGGTGCTGCGAAGCTATCAGCGCCGCACGCTCACCGCCGATGCGCTGATTGCGAGCGCCTATCTCGCCGGCACCAATACGCGCCGGGTGCGGCGGGCTCTGGCAGCGCTATTCCGCGATGGCGTCAGCAAGGACATCGTGAGCCGGGTCTGGCGCAAGATCAAAAGCGATTGGGACGTCTGGAATGCTCGCGCGCTGACCGACGAGCCGATAGTGCGGCTGATCCTCGACGGCACCGTGGCTCGCGTCCGGCTCGATCGGAAGGCCACGGCGATCTCGCTGCTCGTGGTCATCGGCGTGCGCGCGGACGGCCAGAAGGTGCTGCTCGCGGTCAAGCACAGGGGCGGCGAATTCGCCGAGGCTTGGCGCACTGTGCTCGACGATCTGGTCGCGCGTGGCCTGCGGCGGCCGGCATTCCTGATCGTCGACGGCGCGCCAGGACTGGAGAAAGCGATTGCCGCCGTCTGGGACGGCGTGCCGGTGCAGCGCTGCACGGTTCACAAGCATCGCAATCTGCTCGCGCACGCGCCGGAACGCCTGCATGAGGAAATCGGCGCCGACTATACCGACATGATCTACGCGGCCACACCGGAGGACATCGCAATGCGCCGCAAGGGGTTCATCCGCAAATGGCGGCTCAAGCACCGCGCGGTCGCCGACAGCCTGGAAGAAGCCGGCGATCGGTTGTTCACGTTTGCACTCTTGCCGCCGAGCCAATGGCGCAGCGCGCGTACCACGAATGCAATTGAACGCCTGCACGAGGAGTTTAAACGTCGGATCAAAACCCAGACCGTGCTGCCATCAGCAGAGACTGCTGGCATGTTGTTCTGGGCCCCGCTCGCCTCCGGCCAGATCAACATGCGCAAGGTCGACGGCTGGCAAACCCTTGCCACAACGACTATCGATCACCCAATTGACCTCGCCGCCTGAACCGATAACCTCATGCCGCTGGAGATTGCGCCATATCGAATTCCAACACAAAGCGCGACGGCACCGTCAAGTCCGCGGAAACTCCTCTGATTTTTTTGGTTCGCGGACGTGATGGCCTAATCAAATCCCTCTAACTCAGCAATGAGATTTGAGGTCATCATGAACGCCAAGGGCGATCCAGCGGAAACCGGCCGAGAACAGGAAGAGACCTTGGGGCGCCTGCTCCGGTTGCCGGAGGTCCTCAAATTATTCCCGATTTCACGGGCGGCCTGGTTCGAGGGCGTCCGCGCGGGCCTTTATCCTCGTCCTGTCCGGATCGGCCGTCGCGCGGTTGCCTACCGAGAACGCGACGTTCGCCAACTCCTGGCGCAGGGGATTTCACAGCCAAGGTAACGCAGGACGCCAGGTTCGTTCACTCTGTCAGATCTGTGATGAAATGAAGAACATTTCGAACTTTCTCACCACCAATGACCCCGACACCGAGACCGGCGTCGGCATCGATTTTTCGCGGGCGAAGGTAGTAGATCCGGACGGCCATGACCGCGGTGGCAATGACCACGGTGGCAATGATGCTGGCGAACGCGGCGTCGGTCAGCACGGCGTTGTTGAGCACGGTGCCGACGCCCACCGCGGTGGTATCGAGCGTATTCGAATTGCAGACATAGCCGTCGAAGGCGATCGTCGCTCGTGCAATGCTCAGAGCGTCAGCTTGCTTGCCGAGTCTATGTCCGTGATTGGACTCCGGAGCCCGGTTACCGTCCGACGCATCGGCGAAAAACTCGTCTTGGTTGCCGGCTGTTACCGGCTTGAGGCTGCAAAGCGTCTTGGCTGGGAATTCATCGACGCCATCGTGATGCAAGGCGATGAAATTGACGCGCGACTTTGGGCAATCGCCGAGAATTTGCACCGCCGGGATCTGAGGATTCTTGAACGTGCCGAACGAGAAAGTGAATGGGTAGAGCTTGTCCAAGCAAGGAACGAGGTTTCCGGACAAATTGTCCAAAAACCTCGAGGCGGAAGGCCGGAGGGCGGAATCGCGAAAGCGGCCCGCGAGTTGCCGCTGAAAGGCAAGACCGACGAGGCGAAGCGCAAATCCATCGCGCGCTCGATAACGGTGGCCAGCATTTCGCCGGACGCCAAGTCCGCCGCCAGGGACGCCCTGCTGGATGATAGTTTGTCCGCGCTGCTCGCCGTGGCGAAGGAGCCGACGCCAGAAGCCCAAGTAAAGAAGGTCCAAGAGCTGGCCGAAAAGCAGAAGGCGCGCCCAGGCCGCTCGAAGCACCGTCATGACGTCGGCGACAAGATCGCAGACGCGGACGGCACGCAGTTCAAGGCGGAGCTTAGCGCAAGCCCACCGACCGCCACGATGCAGCCCGAGGACGAACACCCCGAACTGCCCATGGGTATCTACCCCGCAATATGGCTGCCAAAGAATATGCCGTGGGACGTTTTCAGAAGATTTAATGGCCGTCTGCTCGACCTCGAGAAGAAGTACGGGGTGAGAGTCGTTATTGGCCGAAGATTAGACTAACGCCTGTCCGCAACAGCAAGGAGAGTGTCGTGACTAAAGAAGCGTTTCACTGGGAATTGGATGCCCGCGATATCTTCCAGGAGCGGGTTCGTGACGCAATCAGCCTCGCGCTCGCAGCAATTCGTTTGGATCAGGGCTTGCAACCCGGTGTTGACTTGCGCGACGAGCCGAGCGGCTCGGAAGTGGTCCTGATGGACGCTGCAGCGTCCGCTGTAGAAGCCGCTGTCGCGAAGATCGCCGGGTATGAGAATTTTTCGGCATTGGAGGAAGCTTTTTCAGACGATGACGCCGAAGAACCCGGCGCATAACTTGTCAACATCCGCAGGCAACGACGAGTTAGCAGTGTTGAGCGTGGACGAGGCTGTGGCTGACTACAGCAATCAAGTTCGGGCATGAGCGAGACGCCGATGAACATCACCGTCATGCCCGGCGAGGCCATCAAGATCGGCGATCGCATCGCGCGCAAACTGGGCGACGCTGCCTCGCTTACCGCGCATTTCGCGGACAGCGGGTTCCCGCCCCCGCATCCGTTCGCTCTGCTCTTCCCGCGCATGACCGCGGCCGAGCAAGCCGCGCTCACCAATTCGATACGGGCAGATGGCATTCGCGACCCGATCACGGTTTTTGGCAACAAAATCGCCGACGGCGTGAGTCGCTGTCTCGCTGCCATCGAACTCGGATTCCGCTGGGAACAGCTGCGGAAAGAGCAATTCGAGGGTGCCGAATCCGCTTTGTTGCAATGCGTAATCGACCAAAACCTCACCCGACGGCATCTCAATGAGAGCCAACGTGCCGTGATCGCGGCCCAGCTGGCGACCCTGCGACAAGGAGCGCGTACCGATATTCCCGACCTTCCGCAAAATTGCGGAATGTCTCAGCAACAAGCCGCCCAACGACTGAGCGTCGGTCTTCGCTCGGTGCAGCACGCCGTCGTCTTGCTCAAGCAAGGGGTCCCAGAGCTGCGGGACGCGGTGACCAACGGCATTCTGCCCGTGTCGGCCGCAATCAAGGTGATCAACCTACCCCCAACCAAGCAGCGCGAGATAATGGCCGTATCGGTTGTCCACGCGAAACCGGCCAAAGCGTTCAGCATGGAAATCCGCAGCGCGGAGGTTAAATCGCGCCATCGTCAAATCGTGGCGAATGCCCGGCTGCATGATCTCGGCGGCAAGCGGTATGTTATTCTTCTTGTCGATCCGCCTTGGGAAAGCAATGAGAGTCGGGCGGGAAGTCCGTTTCCCCGCTTGTCCATCGGCGAAATCTGCCAATTTAGACTCGACGACGGCCGTCTCGTTCGTGATGCCCTGGCTGACGAGGCAATCGTGTATCTTTGGATTCTCGACAAATACCTTCTCGAGCTTCGGCCAATTCTGGAGGCTTGGGGCGGGCTGCAGTTCCATTTTTCGATGCCGTGGCCCAAACCAAGCTGTACCCTTGGCCACCGTGCTCGGTTTCAGCATGAATTGTGCCTAGTCTGCACGCGTGGCAATTTCCCGGTGCCGGAAGAGCATCTGCGTCATTCAACGCTGATCGTCGGGCCCCCGCTCAATTCCGGTGATGGCTTTCATTATGCGCTCCCCCACGACGACCGACATAGTTCAAAGCCAGATCAACTCTACGAAATGATCGAGCGTGCCCACCCCGATTATTTCGGGCCCGAGACGGTCGACTTTCCGCTCGCTCTTGAACTGTTCGCCCGCAATCATCGCCCAAGATGGGACGGCCAAGGTTTCGAGTATCCGGGCCGTCCCGAGCCCGATGGAGCCCAGCCAAAACGCGATGAGCTAATAATCGTGCCACAGGACCTGGTGACCCGCGCTGACCTTCAGCCGTGAATGCAGGCACGCGAGCTTTGCTGTTTGACATCGTGAAAGCTCTCGGGGGGCGCCGTCGTGCGCTCGCACGGCGCTCGCCCGAGACCCGTATACCGCTGGCAGGCCCTTGCACGGCGGCGCTCCGTTTGTCCGTTTGATGTGGCGCTGACCTGACCGGTCGCCGAGGCCAAATTGTCACAACAAACGGACGGACCGGCGGACCGCCGTACAACTGAAATATCCCGCGCCAAAACTTTTCATCGAAGTTATTCCGTCAGGACGTTTTCGCGAAATGGCCCCCTGCAACGCGTTGCAACGACCCGGCGTCGGCAGTGACCAAATTGTTTTGGCGCGGCGCGGCATCGTCCATTCGCAAGTCCCACTCCATTTTCGGCCGAATTATTTTTGCCGGCCACGCCGTGAAAAAATATTTTTGGGTGACGCCGAGAGGAGCTCTTGCTTTTTTCTATTTGTTAGCCACTTGCACTGACCAACTGCGCTGAACAAGGAGGAAGCAAAACCGCTTGTTGCTGCGCGCGACATGACCACGCATGGCGTGGGGAAAGGGACTTATAATGACTTCACTAAAGGAACAGTTTGAGCAACCTGAAAAGAAGCGTCTTCTGCTGGAAGTGCTGCAACTCGGACTTGAACGGAGCGACGATGACGAAGTGCGGACTCAGATGGAACGTGAAGAGCAGATCCAACTTGGCGTAGAGCTTGTATCGGCGGCACTGTACCTTAAGCAATATCAACTGCTGGGCGATTCTGATGGCGGGAATCCGCAATTGCGCCGTACGTGTGATGGTGTGCGTGTTGATGTGCCGGACGACGTAATGCAGCGCCTGATCAGTATGGGACTGATTAGATTTTTTCTGGACAGCTGAGCGCTGGGATGCAACGCCAATCTTTGCGGCTGTCTAGCGTGTGTGACTTATGAGAACCACACAATTGTGACTGTGAATCGGTTGGCAAAGATAAATCAGTTTGTTCTGGCCAAGGGCAGTGGACCCTCCATTGGCCCTCGAATTTTTCGCGCACAACGACCATTCCAGGTAAGATGGCCAAGGTTCGAATATCCCGGTCGTCCCGAGCCAGATGCGCGCGAGCCAAAACTGAATGGGCCAATAATCGTGCCACAGGACCTAATGAGCGTGCTGACCTTCAGCCGGGCGGCTTCGCGCCGCGGCGCCCTTTTCGTCCGTTTGATGATTGCGCGATGACCTGACCGGTCACGGAGGCCGAGTTGTTTCAACAACGGACAACGCCAGTAGTCCATCTAAAACATCTGCAAACGTTTCTATCCGAAAACATATTGTCGTGACGTTTATAAAAAAATATTTCGTGACGCTCCCGAGACTTCCTTGCGACACTTTTGGTGCCCCCTATGTTGGTGAACGACGAAAGGGGTTGGCCATGCCAAAGCAAAAAATGATACGGGACGAAGCCGAAGAAATGTTGGACGAAGACGAGGTAGAGTTCTTCGACGAAGAAGCAAAGGAAATGATCGAGCAGTACGTCGAGGACGGCTTACTGAAGGAGGTGGCACCCGGTAGCTATGAGGTGACCGAACAAGGTTGGCGCGAACTCGACATTGACGACCCGATATTCCGTGTACTCATTGACGCGCAAATAAGATTTATGATTTGGGTAGGTGAGTTGGCCGAGAGCTACGTGCTAGACCCAAAGACAGGTCAACACAAACGGGTGATTAGCGTGACCGAGCTTGGCTTGCGCAGGTGCAAAGAGAAATTGAATTAGTGTCCGACGGTTCTGCGTGACCGGTATGGTACGCGACATCAATTCTAGTCCTGGCTGGCTCTGACAGACCTTCCAGAAACATGGGCAAAGATCGTCGAAATCGAATGAGGGGTCGACTTTTTCCTATTTCTCAACCTCAGTGCGCCCGTTTGTCCGACGACCAAATGATAAATACCGGATGCGGCCTCGCTCAAGATCCGTGCGTTAGCATCAAGGCGCCGGAGACAACGAAGCCCGCGCCCGCGATCCGCGCCACGACGCGCCCAAGGGGTGCGATTTTTTCCAGTAGGACTAATATCGCAAGCACCGCGATCCAAGACAGGTTCATGACTCCGCCGATGAACAAGAGCGCCATCAGCGCCCAGCAGCAGCCAATGCAATAGATGCCATGCCGAACGCCGAGCGCCAGAGCGCCGCAAGGCTCGCGGCGAAAGCCGCCCTGCTGCTGGATGAAGACGAGTGGTGATCGGCAATAGGACAGGCAGATTTCCTTGAGCGGCGACCATTGGTAAAGGCCGGCAACGATCAAAACAGTCCCGCCGAGGATGTTGCTCGCACTTTCCATCATCGGTGTGAGCAGCGCCGCACGCTCAAGCGCCCACTGCGCTGTCGTCGCGAATACCGAGAACCCCGTCCACGCTACGAGATATCCAGCTACAAACCAGCCACTCGCCGCGAAAGGCTTGCCCTGCGCTGCGGCCTGTCGTCCAATCCGGGCGTAAATGAGTATCATCGGCGCAATCGACGGCGTCATCATCCCGATCATCATCACGACCCACATGACGAACACATAGCCGAACTCGATCGGTTGCCACGGGGCGCTCGCTGGCATCATCAGCCCCTGGCCGGCCGGAATCATGCGAAAGCCAGTCATATCCATGCCATCCATTTTCATGTCGTCGGCGAGCCAGACGAGATCAACCCAGGCCAGCACGGTGAGCGTGGCAAGCGCCGCGATCACGATGATGCGGTCGCGGCGCAGCATGGCTTCGAGCGCAGTCTCGCTCATTTGAATGGCTTATGTTTATTATGAAGAACATAACACACCGTGCCGTAGGGCGGAAAAGTGGTCCTGCGATGTAGACAGTTAGGAGGCTTCGCTTGATCCGCCTGGACGGCGGGGTGTTGACTGATTGTAAATGGCGAATGGAGGGCGTCGTGGCCGAAATTTCCAAATGGCACATCACAGGAGACTGGTTCGATAATTGCAGCTGCGCAGTTGCGTGCCCCTGTACCTTCGCCCAAGCCCCGGACAACGGCGTCTGTGAATCGGTGCTATTCTGGCACATCCGGCAAGGCCATTACGGCGATATCAATCTCGACGGTCTGAGCTTCGTCCGGGTGGGAAGATGGGAAGGCGATCTCTGGGCGGGAAGGGCAAAGGGGACCGCCGGTATCTTCATCGATGACCGGGCTGATGAGAACCAGGCCAGGGTGCTTCCGCTTATTTTCGGCGGACAAGCTGGAGGATTTCCGGCTTTCGTCGCTTCGCTGTTCGCCGAAGGCCGCCAAGTCCGAGGTGTCGAACGCGCACAGATCACCTTCGAAATCGCGCCCGACCATTCTCGGTGGGGAACGGACATCGTCGGCAAAGTAAAAGCCTGGGCCAGCGCTCTGACCGGCCCAACCAGCCTGCCGGGAAAGTATCCAGAACTCATGAACCCTCCCGGCTCTGAAACCGGCCCCGGACAACTCGTGACATGGGGCAAATCGACGGTCTGTTCCGTCGATGCGTTCGATTTCAAGTTTCAGTGGACGAGCAATTCGAGCAAGCACATTCCGTTCGATTGGGCCGGTCCGTGATGGCTGACGTGATGCCCCTCCGGCACCCGGCAAGACCCACGCTGCTTTCGATCCTCGGTTGCCCCCTGACGCCCACCGAAGGCTCGGTGCGGATCCGCGGCACCGCGGGCGACGGCGCCGACCCCGAGCAACTCACGGAGATTAGGCGGCGATATGTCGGCTCCGCGTTCCAGAACTATCGCGTGTTCGCGCCATGACCGCCGCGGAGAACCTCCAGGCGGCTCTGGACGTGTTGGCGAGCGCTGCCGCAGGGCTCAGCGCACGTTTGCTTCTCCTTGCGTTGAGCCTCAAAATCGCTGATTGGCCTATCACGTTGGATGCTGCCGCGTGATCGAATGTCGGCTTTCGGGGCAAGTGCAGAAGTGGCCGTTCGCTGCCGCCGACCGCGCACGTCGCGAATGACCCACAGCGGACATATCGGCCACGCCCGGCGCCTTTAGTGATCGGCGTTCACTCGCGCAGCGATTTTGGCCACACCTTCTGCCGCACAGGCCTCGTCCCTATCGCCACCTGGCGCTCCGCCGATGCCGAGCCCGGCTACGATCTCGTTACCGCGCTTGATCGCGACACCGCCAGCTACCGCAATGATATCGGGCAGATTAAAAAGCGACGAGTTGGCTCCGGCCGGATTTTTGCTGACTGTCTCGGCGAATGCGCTTGTACGGTCGAAACCGAAGATCGGCCCCATTGTCACCACCGTATAGGCTTTGCGGAACGCGGAATCCTTGGTGTGGATGGTGCTGTGGTCGCCCTTGAGATGCAGCTGAACGACGCCGGAAGTGTCCACAACAAACGCCGAGACCGGCCATCCCTTGGCCTTGCACGCATCAATCGCCGTGGTTGCCGCTTCCACCGCGAGGGCAAGCGGAAGGGAATATCCAGATTGCGCGACTTGCGCTAGCGCAGAGGATGGTAGCGCCATCGAAGCACATGCGATCAAAGTAATTGCCGCTGCACCGGATTTAATCATGATAACCTCCTTGATCGATGGGGTTGAATCGGTGCCCGCCCCGCAATGAAAGAAGGCGCGGTCATAGCGTGAAGTTCTCCGCCGTCGTGCCGAGACTCGCGAGACAGCGCTGGAGCGATTGCGGAAGCTGCTTAAACCATTGCTTCTCTTGGCCAGGCTTCGGCAATACGTGGCCGTACTCCACCATATCCGTCGGAGCAAGGTTGCAGACATATATCCAGATGTTTTCATCGCCGATGTCCGTGATTTTGTCGATGTCCTGCATCATATTCAGCATCATTTTGCTGCGGACCTCTTCGGTCCTGCCGTCACGAATGTCGCCGCGTACCCAAATATGATCCGACTTTCTTTCCCCTCCCAAGTACCGATCCGACGGCTTTTCCTCAATGACGACCTGCACGAAATACGTAGGCGCCCCGGTAGCTTCGCTGTGACGGTTGCTGATGCATCTTGCAATTTCAGACTTTTGCGAGTCGTGCAGTTTCCCAGCCGGAACGGAACAAACGTACGTGGGCATTGAAGGCCTCCTCTCATACGACCTGAAGAGTTCTCGTAAAGAGTTCTCGTACGGTTTCGCCTCAAGACGCGAAGCCACGATTGTTTGCCGGAGCTTTCAATCGGGAAGATCCCGCCACCACGCGGCTGTACAGGTCCCCGGAACCGCCATCGTTTTCATCAGGCACCAGCAGCACTTTTCACCAAGGGTCTGCTGGCAATCTCTGCGGAGCCTATTCGACCGTGAGTGCCAGCTCCCTCTTTCGGCGGATGGAGGATATATGGCACCGACTTAGAGCCCATGAAGACAGCCAGGAATTTTGTCGGCTTGCTCCCGAAGTTTCGGCCGCGATGCCACATCGTTCGACACTGGAGAAAAGCTTCACCTTCTTGGAATTCGTATTGACGTCCGTCTTCGAACTCGACCGTTAGTGCGCCTTCGAGCACGTAGAGGTAGGCCGGAACGGGGTGGGTCATCCATAGACTCGCTTCCCCAATAGAAACGCTGAGAACAGCGGAGGATATTACCGGATCCGGTGTGCTCGGATATTCGAGGCGTTCGTCGGCGATCGTCTTAACGAGGTCCGGCAGTCTGTCGATCTTCTCTCCCATGTGTTGTGCTCCATCATCTGATTGTGTTGCGGCGCGCCGGCAAACATATTGCGGTCGGACCGCGCCCGAAATGTCGTAAATGCGTTGTTTCCGGCCATGACTGGTGAACACAGGCGCTAAATTCGGCGAAATAGTGCGCTACGACGAACGATAAACTTACGTGCGATAAAATCGGGACCCGTCGTACAGGGCTGCGGAGAACTCATCGGGGGCCGGCGGCAGTTGACGTCGGCTGTCCGGGTTACGAGCGGACCTCGTTTTAGTGTCAACTGGGATCGCCAAAAAGCTCCGTGTGAAGACGCTAAAAATGGAAGCAATGCTTTCTAAACGGCCCGCAATCTGAGCCCTCGGCACCGCATCCGCGTTGTCCCGCTTACAGTCTCAACGCTCTACCGGCCGAAGAGCGCCTCTTAAAGAGGCTGTGGCGTAATTTCGTCAGCTACCTTCGAAGGCGCCCGCAGCTCGCCGGATCGAGAGTCACGGCAAATCTCCTGAGGCGCTTGTCCGAACCTTCGTACAAAGGCATTTCGCATGCGGTCACGGCTGCCAAAACCTGTTTCGCGCGCGATAACATCAATTGAGTGTCTACCTTGTTCAACCATTAATCTGGCAACTTCGATCCGCAAGTTCTCAATTGCTTTAGCGGGCGATTGGCCCGTCTCCTGCTGAAACGCCCGGCTGAACTGCCGAGGACTGAGGTGGGCCGCTTCTGCAAGTCGGTCAACAGTCAAAGGGCTGTGGAGATTGCACCGCGCATAATTCAACGCGCTCTGGATGCGGTCCGACTTTGGCTCCAGTTCGAGCAGTGCGGAATGTTGTGTTTGGCCGCCGCCGCGTCGATTGTACATAACCAAGTCTCTTGATACCGCGCGAGCCAATTCCTTTCCCGCGTCTTTCTCGACCATGGCCAGTGCGAGATCGATACAGGCCGTGCACCCGGCCGACGTCCAGATCGAGTCATCGATGATGAAGATGCGATCTTCCTCTAAATTCAGGTTTGGAAAACAGTCCCGAAAATAATGGGCGTAGGCCCAGTGGGTGGTCGCTCTGCAATTCTCCAGCAAACCAGCTTCCGCGAGAACCAGCGCTCCCGTGCAGATCGACGCAACCCGTCGGGCCCTGCGTGGAGCATTCTTGACGAAGGAAACAAGGCCAGGCGAGAACGTCGGTTTTTCAACGAGGGTCCCAAGCACAATAAGGGTGTCAAATTGGGTATCGTCAAATTTAGTCGTTTCTAGAACTAAACCGCAGGAGGTCCGAATGTTTCCTCCAGCTTCAGATAACATCTGCAATTCGTACAGCGCTTCTGGCGCAAGCATATTCGCACATTCGAAGACCGAAACTGTGCAGAGGCTCAAAACCTGAAAACCGGGGTACGCGATAAAGCCGATACGTTGCATGGGACGGGACCCTGATCAAGGAAGCCCAGCCCTATTACCCAGTATTCATTTTGCAGAAAGTCAAAAGACCAGTCAACGTTCGGAAGTCAGCTCCTAAGGTCATATATTGACTGCGGAAAACGACCACTTCGTCGCTGCGCGCGGACGTATCGATGCTGGCGGTCGCTTCCGACGTCTTCGCGCCGAAGGCGATCACGTCCCTCTAGGGCGAACGCTCGCCGTTCGGATCACATGCCTCATCAATCGACACGACTTATCCGTGTGTCGCCGATTGGCACTCGGCTGCCCTAGCGCCACGTCCGCTTGCCGGTCGCTATCAACCTCAGCCGCGACGCAACACGATAACATTCGCTCAATGATGGGAGGTTTGTCACGCGATATAAGCTGAAGAACATCGCTGCGCTTCATCTAGAGCTCTCGGCGGTCTACCGGATCAGATGCGGGTCAATGCAGACCGCGCTACTGGTGTGTCGGCAAAGACTGTATGGGAGCTGCGGAAGGCGACGACTTAGCCCGAGAACTTGGCGATAACGACCCGGCTGGATCGTCGTCCGACAAGTGCGGTGATGGTGAGCAAGGTCGCTAACAAGCGGTCCACGCCCAGGCCCCAGCAACCAAAACTTGGCTTGGCTGTCGAGACCCATTTTGATTGCTTCGGATCGACGAGGTTTGAAGTCCCGTCATCCAATCGCGATCATTGCTGGTTTTCACCGGCGATCTAGCCACCCCACTCAACATGGATGGTCTGGGGCGCTAGATTGCGCGTTTGTCGACTGGTGAGCCTTTGCGCCTTTTCATCGTATGCAGACTGGAGGCTGAACAATGAAAGCGATTGGGGTACATGAGTTTGGCGGTCCGGAGGTTTTGAAGCTCGAGGAAGTGCCGACGCCAAAACCTTCATCCGGCCAAGTGCTAGTGCGCATTCATGCAGCCGGGGTCAATCCATATGACACCTACATGCGCGCCGGCACGTATGCCCTGAAGCCAACGCTTCCCTACACTCCCGGGTCAGATGGTGCCGGCGTCGTTGAAGCAGTTGGCGAGGGTGTCAAGAAGGTGAAGCAAGGTGATCGCGTATACACTGGGCGCACCATTAGCGGTGCATATGCTGAATATGCGATTGCTCTAGAAGAGCAAGTCCATCTCCTCCCAGCGAACATTGATTTCAAGCAAGGCGCGGGAATCTGGGTACCCTATGGCACCGCATATCATGCATTATATCACTCGGCCAAAACACACGCTTCTGAGACTGTCCTGATACACGGCGCAAGTGGCGGTGTGGGCATTGCGGCGGTCCAAATCGCGCGCGCTATGGGTTTGAAGGTCCTTGGTACTGCTGGGACGCCGAAAGGCCTCGATCTAGCCAAGCGGGAGGGTGCGCATCAAGTTTTCGATCACCGTAAATCCGGGTATCTGGAAGACATTCTGCGAGCGACCGGCAACCGCGGACTAGACGTCATTCTGGAGATGCCCGCCAACGTGAACCTCTCCCACGACACGAAACTTTTGGCCAACAATGGTCGCGTCATCGTCATCGGCAGTCGCGGTGAAGTTACAATCAATCCTCGTGAGCTGATGGGTCGACGCGCTTCGGTTCGCGCGTTCACGCGGAAGGTTTTGCTCTCAATAGTCCGGTCGCAACCAGTGCCGTCGCGCTTTGTGTTGGAATTCTATATGGCGCAATCTCCAGCGGCATGAGGTTATCGGTTCAGGCGGCGAGGTCAATTGGGTGATCGATAGTCGTTGTGGCAAGGGTTTGCCAGCCGTCGACCTTGCGCATGTTGATCTGGCCGGAGGCGAGCAGGGCCACAGAACAACATGCCAGCAGTCTCTGCTGATGGCAGCACGGTTTTACGGGTTTTGATCCGACGTTTAAACTCCTCGTGCAGGCGTTCAATTGCATTCGTGGTACGCGCGCTGCGCCATTGGCTCGGCGGCAAGAGTGCAAACGTGAACAACCGATCGCCGGCTTCTTCCAGGCTGTCGGCGACCGCGCGGTGCTTGAGCCGCCATTTGCGGATGAACCCCTTGCGGCGCATTGCGATGTCCTCCGGTGTGGCCGCGTAGATCATGTCGGTATAGTCGGCGCCGATTTCCTCATGCAGGCGTTCCGGCGCGTGCGCGAGCAGATTGCGATGCTTGTGAACCGTGCAGCGCTGCACCGGCACGCCGTCCCAGACGGCGGCAATCGCTTTCTCCAGTCCTGGCGCGCCGTCGACGATCAGGAATGCCGGCCGCCGCAGGCCACGCGCGACCAGATCGTCGAGCACAGTGCGCCAAGCCTCGGCGAATTCGCCGCCCCTGTGCTTGACCGCGAGCAGCACCTTCTGGCCGTCCGCGCGCACGCCGATGACCACGAGCAGCGAGATCGCCGTGGCCTTCCGATCGAGCCGGACGCGAACCACGGTGCCGTCGAGGATCAGCCGCACTATCGGCTCGTCGGTCAGCGCGCGAGCATTCCAGACGTCCCAATCGCTTTTGATCTTGCGCCAGACCCGGCTCACGATGTCCTTGCTGACGCCATCGCGGAATAGCGCTGCCAGAGCCCGCCGCACCCGGCGCGTATTGGTGCCGGCGAGATAGGCGCTCGCAATCAGCGCATCGGCGGTGAGCGTGCGGCGCTGATAGCTTCGCAGCACCTGGCTATGCCATTCGGTGGTGCCTTCGCGCGTTTGCAGCCGAGCCCGCGGCACGCTGATCTCGGTCTTGCCGAAGCTCCCGGTCAGCGAGCGGGTGCGCCTGCCATGCCGATGGCCGACGAAGCTTGCTTGTCCGCAGTCACCATTCTTTCCGCGCCCATATCGAGGGCGAGCGAGCGCCGCGTCGAGCTCACACCGGATCCAGTTCTTCGATGAACCCTCGCACCCTATCGCGCACACCGCTCTCGATCGGATCAAACCAGTTATCGAAAAGGTGGGCCGCAGTCTCGTTTCCAGGCGCGAAAAATTAGTTCCTGTGGTAACCTTGATCATGGTGTTGGTCTCCGTTCCGGCGCTCCAACGCCGGGTAATTTGAGGTTGAACACGGAGACTGCGCCAACCAAATTTCAACCACTCCCGCTACGCCACCTCGCGACCGCCATTGCAGCAGTCCGGCGGTTATGCGGATTTTACACACCCCCGGCGAATCGCTCAGGTTGTATCATGGGCGATTTAGCAACCGGGAGAATCGTCGTGGCTCTTTACGTAATCAGCTACGATCAGCATCGGGACAAGGACTACACGCCGCTCTGGAACAAGCTTGCCCAGCTAGGTGCGGTTAGGGTTTTGGAATCCGTATGGCTGTTGGATTTGCAGCAAACGGCCGTGGCTTTGCGCGATATCCTCAAAGGTGTGACTAAGAACGAGGATAGCCTCTTAGTGATCCAAGTCTTTACAAATTCTGCTTGGGCAACGTTGCAGGTTCAGACTGCCGGGTCGAATTGGCTGGAAAGTCACATCCCGTAGCGGTCGGCCAGATAGGAGCAAGTAGCTCGCTTGCGGCTCGCAGTACAACAAGAATGTCGGTGCAAATGACGGCCAAGCGAACCAGCGGGCGTTTCAACGCGAATTGCCTCACAACTAGAGGATTTGAATGACCCTGTACAAATATAGCAATTACCTCCAACAGTCGCAGGATGCAGCTTTCGATACTGAGTATCATCCCGGCGCTATAGCGCCCTTTGCCGGTATCTACCGTTGTATGGGATGCCATCGCGAGATCGGCATTGCATCCGGCCACATTCTGCCACCGCAAAATCACCACACTCACACACTGCAACAAGGAACTATTCGCTGGCGCCTGATTGTGTATGCCGACCACAATCCGAAATAGGTGCGGGAAGCATTCCGGCGCTTGACTGTGGCCAAGCTTTAAAATCGCGTCGAACCTGTTCAATTCGTCCGCTCAGGCCTTGCGAGCCGCTTGACATAACCTCCCGGGTTTGAGGTTTCTTGGCCATGCCCAACAAGCCTAAGTCGCAATCGAGTACCGAACTCGAATTCGACATCGAAACGGCAAAACTTGAGCAAATGCGCCTGTTCTATGCATGCGTTGGCCAAGGTATTTCGTCTTGGACGCGGATGGAAGAACGACTGGTTCAGATTGGCGCAAGAGTTCTAAGAACCTCGCACGACAAAGCCGG